>CAVZWU010000001.1:0-372630 GCA_963779095.1 uncultured Alphaproteobacteria bacterium
GGCGGGCGACGCGGCGCAGGCCGCGCTCCTCGCCCGGGCTCCCCCTACTTCGTGTGGGGCGTCGCGCTCGCGCCCCAGCTCCAGTTCCGGATCTCGGGCAAATCCTCGCCATGCTCGTCAATGTAATGCTTGTGCTCGATGAGCTTGTCGCGCATCGCCTGTTTCAAGTAGGCGCCATTGCTGCCGAGACGCGGCAGTTTATCGACGACATCTTGCACCAGATGGAAGCGATCGATGTCGTTTTGCACCCGCATGTCAAACGCCGTCGTGATCGTGCCCTCCTCCTTGTAGCCCCGGACATGGAGGTTCCGGTTGGTTCTGCGATAGGTCAGCCCATGGACGAGCGACGGATAGCCGTGGAAATTGAATATGATCGGCCGATCCCTGGTGAAGAGCGAGTCGTAGTCGGTCTCGCTCAGTCCATGCGGATGCTCCGCGCAGGGCTGGAGTTGCATCAGATCGACAACATTGATGACCCGAATTTTCAAATCGGGCAGATGTTCGCGCAGGATCGATACGGCCGCCAGAACCTCGAGCGTCGGCGTGTCGCCGCAGCAGGCCATCACGATATCCGGTTCCGCGTCCTGGTCGTTGCTCGCCCATTGCCAGATGCCGATTCCCTCGGTGCAATGGACGACGGCTTGCTCCATGGTGAGCCACTGCGGCAGCGCGTGCTTGCCCGCCACGACGACGTTGACGTAGTGCCGAGTGCGCAGGCAATGATCGAATACCGACAAGAGGCAATTGGCGTCCGGCGGCAGATAAACCCGAACGATGTCCGCCTTCTTGTTGATCACGTGATCGAGGAAGCCGGGGTCCTGATGGGTGAACCCATTATGGTCCTGCTGCCAGACGTGAGAGGCGAGGAGGTAGTTCAACGATGCGATCTTGCGCCGCCACGGCAGTTCAAGCGTGACCTTCAACCATTTCGCGTGCTGGCTGAACATGGAGTCGACGATGCGGATAAATGCCTCGTAGCTGTTGAACAGGCCGTGTCGCCCCGTCAGGAGATAGCCCTCGAGCCATCCCTCGCATTGATGTTCGCTGAGCATGGAATCCAGGACGCGACCCTGCGGGCGCGAGAAACTCATCGTCGTCCACTTCGCGGGCGTCCCATTGACGATTGGTGACTTCGAAGACATCGCCAAGGAGGTTCGAAAGCGTCTCGTCCGGACCGAAGATGCGGAAGTTGCGCTTGTCCTCGTTGAGGCGCGTCACATCGCGAAGGAATTTGCCGAGCACCATCGTATCTTGCGCGCTCACGGCGCCCGGCGCAGGGAAGGAGACCGCATGGTCGCGAAAGTCCGGCATTTGCAAATCGCGCAGAAGAATCCCGCCGTTGGCATGCGGGTTGGCGCCCATCCGACTACGCGCCCTTCGGCGCGAGCTCGGCGAGTTCGGCTTTCAGCGTTCCGTTCGTATCGAAGAGTTCTTCCGCCTTGTAGCTCTTCATCCAGCTTTCGAGGAGCTTGACATGGTCGGGATGCGCCGCGTCGACGAGCAGGGGAACCTGATGCGCCCGAAACGTGCCTTCGATTTTCAAGCCGTCAACGACCTTCGGGCCGGTCCAACCTTTGGGGGATCTGAGGACGATCATGGGCCAGCGCGGCCGCGCGGGATCTTTGTTTTCTCGCGCGCTCTTCTGGATTGCGTGGATCTGGCTGACCGCTTCTTCGACCGTCGCCGCCATCAGCCGGTGCATCTCTTCCGGCTCTTCGCCCTCGACGAAAAGCGGCGTCCAGCCGCAGCCGCTGAAGAAGTTTTCGAGTTCCTCGTGCTCGACGCGCGCGAGGATTGTCGGGTTGCTGATCTTGAAGCCGTTCAGGTGCAAGATCGGCAAAACTGCCCCGTCGGTGATCGGATCGAGAAATTTGTTGGATTGCCAAGCGGTCGCCAAGGGGCCCGTTTCGGCCTCGCCGTCGCCGACGATGCAGGCGACGATGAGGCCCGGATTGTCGAACGCGGCGCCGAAGGCGTGGCTGAGCGAATATCCGAGTTCGCCGCCCTCGTGGATGGAGCCGGGCGTCGTCGGCGCGACATGGCTCGAAATGCCGCCGGGGAAGGAGAACTGTTTGAAGAGCCGTTTCATCCCGGCCTCGTCCCGGCTGATGTCGGGATAGATTTCGCTGTAGCTGCCCTCGAGATAGGTGTTGGCGACCAGGGCCGGGCCGCCGTGGCCGGGACCGGCGATGTAGATCATGTCGAGATCATGCAGTCGGATCGTCCGGTTCAAATGGACGTAGATGAAATTCTGCCCGGGCGTCGTTCCCCAGTGCCCGACCACAAGCGGCTTGACATGCGCCAGCGTGAGAGGCTCGCGCAGCATCGGGTTTTCGTAGAGGTAGATCTGACCCACCGAGAGATAGTTTGCGGCGCGCCAGTACGCGTCGAGCAGGCGCAATTCGTCCAAATCCAAGACGGCCTGCCCCTTCGCGGTGGCGTCGTCGTGGACGTGCATGTCTCGCGGTGAAACGGGAACGTTCATTGTCCTTATACCTCTCGCTGTGCCAGCGGAAATGGCTTTCAATGTTCCAGGGGGCTTTCCAACGTGGTGGCGGCTTTGTCCGACCCGTTGGGGCGCGGGATCGACCGATCCGCTTTTTCGATGATCTCGAGGAAGGGCTTCATGATGTCGATCGGCATGGGAAAGACGACCGTCGAATTCTGCTCGGCGCCGATTTCCGTCAACGTCTGGAGATAGCGAAGCTGCATTGCAGCCGGAATGCTGCCGAGGATCTTGGCGGCATTGACGAGCGTCTGCGAGGCTTGGAACTCCGCTTCGGCGTGGATGACTTTCGCGCGGCGGTCACGTTCCGCCTCGGCCTGCTTGGCGATCGCCCGCACCATGTTCTCGGTGAGTTCGACGGTTCTGATCTCGACATTGCTGACCTTGATGCCCCAGGTCTCCGTTTGGGCGTCCAGTATGCTCTGCACGTCCGCGCTGAGCTTCTTGCGCTCGGAGAGCATTTCGTCGAGCTCGTGCTGGCCGAGCACGGCGCGCAAGGTTGTTTGGGCCAGCATGTTCGTGGCCGGCAGATAGTTCTGGACCTTGATGATCGCCCGTTCGGGATTGACGACGTTGAAGTAGAGCACTGCGTCGACTTTCATCGAAACATTGTCGTGGGAGATGACGTCCTGGCTGGGGATTTCAATGACCTGAATGCGCAAGTCCACCCGCACCATCTCCTGAATGAAGGGGAACAGCAGGACGAGGCCCGGGCCCTTGACCCGCTCAAAGCGGCCCAAGGTGAAGACGACGGCCCGTTCGTATTCGCGCAGGATGCGGACGGAGGCGATCAGGCAAACGACGACGGCGAAAAGGACGAAGAAGACGAAAAGGGCTTCAACGGAAAACATGACCGGGGATCCTTCCTCTGGTCGGTCCCCGCCGGCTTCGGACGGGGCGGCTCAATCGATGCCGGGAGGCGTTACGACTGAATCCAGCGCGCAGGGTTTCTGAATAGAGGATTGAGATAGCCACAGGGCTTAATGACGAGCCAGCCTCGGATTCTACTCATGAATTGATCACGCTTGGAGGGGCGGAGCCCAGTCGCTTCACGCAAGCTCCGTCGCCGTCACAGATGCCCGGCCGTCGATCTGAGCGAGCCGCGGCTTGAGAAATTTACGACCCTTTCGAGGTTCCAATCTCGCCGGTACAGACTTCGCGGGTTGAGCGGACCTTTGAGGACGAAAACCGGACGGGACAAATCAGGCCTTCCGTCGAGCCGGGTCGTGCGACGACGTCAGCAAATTGCCCACTGCTGCGCGGCAATTCAGCAGCCAATGTGCAACGAAAACTCGCTCCGCTTTTCGCGGTCGTCAGGGTGAAAGGCGGCCGGTTGCGTAACGCTTCGATTGTCTCTCGACATCTCCGCGCCGATCAGTTGCAGACCCTTGCCGTTATCATCAGTCACCCTGAACCACTGCAACACGAATTTCTCTTTGAGCTGCTTCCAACTCACTTGGATTTGATCCCAGTTCATGAACGCCTCCTGCGCCATGGCTGCGCCCATTGAGGCGCCATGAATTGGGGCATGCAAGAATTGGAATTTACTCAGGCGGCCGCTTCAGCCGCCCTCATCCCGAAGCCCTACAATGTCCAAGTTTCTGGAATTACCCGCGACGGCGAGGGATCAAAAAGTGCGCCTTCGCGTGAAAGGAACGAGGTCCCAGCGCTAACCATCGCGATAAGTCACTGAAGCGATTTCTCGTCATTTTTGGAGCTCGCGACGAGGAGTTCACAATTCGCCTTGTCGCGCTGTTCATTGCGACGAAAACCGACATCCTCCGGCTCCGTCAAACGCGGTCAACCATGGTCGGTCATGCTGTGGTAAACCCCTGCCGGCCAGGCGAGTGCGTTGGGCAGAGCCTGTCCGATGCTTGCGGCGAGGTTTGACGCCGAACCGCTATTCCACTCGGCCTGAAATACGGGCGACAGCACCACGCCAACGCCGACAAGATAGACGATCACTATCAAAGCAATCACTGCGCGCATGACGATCAGCCTCTGCTCCGTTGGGTCGTGAAGCACGATATCGTTTCCGCTTCGGCGAATAGGGGTGGAAAATACCTATTCAACAATGTCGGCCCTCGACGAGCGCGCAAATCGCAGCCTTGGCGTGGTGGATTGCGAAGACGAGTTTAGGAGAACTATCGCGACGTTCAATGGCGCGAGGACGACACCAGGCTCCAGACTCAAACAAGTCCGCTTGATGAGGACGGCAAAGACGACGCCGGCTGCGGCGAAGCTTGTAGACTCGCCAGTCCTCGGGCGGCAAGCATACTCTCGATGAGATTGCGCGAACTTCCGTTTTGCGAGTCGCCAGCGAGCCCCGATGGCTGCCCTTCGGCCCCCTTTCCGCGTCATTTGCTCCGTATTCGTTTGCTCCCCTACTTCCAGCCGATCCAAGGGAGCTTTTCTACGGGCGAACGAGCGCCAGCGCTTCGTGCCGTGCCGCCCCCGGAAGGCTCAGGATGGGCTCGCCATGCGGAAGGAAGGCACGATTCGCGCGCCGCCGAGACTCCCATTTCGCGATCGAGCGGCGACTGTCAACCAAGCCGCACTTTGACTTGGTGCCGACCCCCGTCATCCACAAGCGCCACGAGGAGCGGACGTCCTGAGACCTCGACTCCGTCTACTTCTGCGAACGCGACGCCCCGACAGACGCCGCTCGGGTTCTCGACGGAAATCGAGTATCGCGCGGTTCGATATTTCACCGTCGCCTCGTATTTGTCCCAAGCCTTGGGAATGCAGGGATCGACAGACAAGAACGCTCCGCGGAGTTGCAGACCGAGCAAGCTCTCGACCCCCGCGCGCTGTAGCCAGCCTGCCGAGCCCGTGTACCAAGTCCAGCCCCCGCGCCCGACATGCGGCGCTGTCGAGTAGATGTCGGCGCATACGACGTAGGGCTCAACTTTGTAGAGATACGCGTCGGCGCGGGTTCGCGAGTGGTTGATGGGGTTGAGCAACGAGAAAAGCTCCGCCGCCTTGTCGCCCTCGCCGAGCGCGGCAAACGCCATCACCGACCAGGTCGCCGCGTGCGTGTATTGGCCGCCGTTCTCGCGAACGCCGGGCGGATAGCCCTTGATGTACCCCGGATCGTGCGTCGTCTTGTCGAACGGCGGCGCGAACAGGAGCGCCAATCCGTCCTCGCGCCGAATCAACTGTTTATCGAGCGACGGCCATCGCACGGGCGGCGCGATCGTGCGTCGCGGCGCCTGACAAGACAGCCCAGGATTGCGCGATGGAATCGATCCGGCACTCGTCAGTCCGTTGCAGAACCGAGCGGCGCGCCGTCATCGAAATAGCCCCTGCGATACCATTCGCCGTCCCAGGCCTCGCGCTCGATGGCGGCTTTCAGCGCGTCGCGCGCGCCGTCCATGTTTCCGCGCGCTTCGTCTCGTTGCGCGCCAGCGCCAATGGCGCAAAAGCCATGAGCGTCGCATGCAGGAACCATCCGAGCCAGACGCTCTCGCCCTCGCCCTTTTCTCCGACGCGGTTCATGCCGTCGTTCCAGTCGCCTGTGCCAATGAGCGGAAGCCCATGCCGGCCCACCGCCAGACTTGCATCGAGCGCAACGGCGCAATGTTCGAAGAGAGTTGCGCTCTCTCGAGAAACCGTCGGCTCAAAAAAGCGATCCGTTTCGCCCGCTTCGAGTTGCGCGCCCTCGAGAAAAGGAATCAATTCGTCGAGCACGAGCGTGTCGTTCGTTGTTTCGACATATTGAGCGACCGTATATGCCAGCCAAGCACGATCGTCGGATATTCGGGTCCGGACGCCTTGACCGGAATGAGGCAGCCACCAATGTTGCACGTCGCCCTCGGCGAACTGGCGGGCGGCTGCGCGCAGCAGGTGTTCGCGCGTCAGATCGGGCCGGGCGGCGGCAAGCGCCATGCCGTCCTGCAATTGATCCCGAAAGCCATAGGCGCCGCTGGCTTGATAGAACGCCGAGCGCGCCCAAATCCGGCACGTAAGCGTCTGGTAGAGCAGCCAGCCATTGAGCATAAGGTCCATCGCGCGGTCGGGCGTCTTGACCTCGATCGCGCTCAAAGTCTCATCCCAGGCGCGCGCGATGTCCGCTTCCAAGGCGTCGAGATCGGCAGCGCGAATGGCCAGGATCGCGGCGCGCGCGTCCTCGCGCGTTGCGGCCTCTCCCAGAAAGAACACGACTTCGGCCACGCTCCCTGGTTGCAATTCCAGCTTGGCGCGCATCGCGGCGCAAGGATCCAAGGCCGCGCCAACCTTGTTGGACAGCGGCGACGCGCTCGCTGAGCGCGGCCGGATTTGCGAGCGTCCGGTTACGGCCTATGAACTCACGACGATCGCCCGTCCAATCGCACTGGGCGCCCCGCATGTCGGCAAAAGCGACCCGCGAACCGAAAAGCACGATTCAAGGGATTACGTGCGAAGATCGCGCCTGTCGTCGCATCGGTCTCGGTTTCGACAAATGCGAGAGTGGCGGATCTCGATGCGCCGAGCACCCACTCGACATAGGCGGTCACGCTGAGATGGCGGGTCAGGTTCGATTTGTTCGTCAACCGGAGGCGCGATATCTTGATCGATCCTTCGACGGGCACGTACTGAAGAAGATTGGCGGAGATTCCGTGGCCGGTATGCTCGAAGCGGCTATAACCCCGACCATGACGGGCGACATAAGTCGCCGAGGCCTCGCGGATGGGAATTGCTGTCGGACTCCAGACCTCGCCGGTTTTGTCGTCGCGCACATAGAAAGCCTCGCCCGGGGGGTCGCTGACAGGATCGTTGGACCACGGGGTGAGCTGGTTTTCGCGGCTGTTGCCAGACCAAGTGTAACCGCTGCCTTCGGTCGCGGTCTGGAAGCCGAAGCTAGGATTGGCGACGACGTTGATCCAGGGCGCCGGCGTCGATTGGCCGGGCCCGAGTATCGTCACATATTCCTTGCCTCCTGCCGCAAATCCTCCCAGCCCGTTGAAGAATTCGAGCTCGGGCCTACGAAGGACCGCGGGTCGCTCTGGGCGAGCCATCGGGGTTTCTTTGAGCGGACGCATCGGCTCGATCGGGTTGGCGATGCGATCGAGTTGATCAGAAAGGCTTCCCTGTTGCGCCACAAGAACAACGCGGGCGGTCGAGACAAGCAGCGAGCGCGTCTCGGCGGCGATCAGGTCCGCCCGAAGAACGAAGACCCGGCCTAGCCGGGGATCAATCCCGGGAGCGGGCCGCGATTGACTTGCGCGCACCAGCGTCTCGATCGCCACCTGAAGGTCCTGCACATATGACGATTTGCGCTCGTTCAGAATGACGAGATCGACAGCGAGCTGCTTCATCCGCCAATATTCATGAGCTTGCAGCACCTGGCGGGCGACGCTGAGACTCTCGATCTCGGCAATTCGCAATAGTACGATCGGCAGATCGCCCGAGATGCCCTCAGACCACAGACCCGATTGCGGACCTGAGCCGTGCCGGATGACATCCGATGAGGGGCGCAAATCGCGGCCAGCGAAGATGACGTGGCTTGCGAGGCGTTGAAAGAGCCCGGCTTCGCCGGGGTTGACGCCAAGGTGATGGAGTTGCACCTGCGCCTGAGTCCACGCAAGCGTCGTTGCGCGCTCATAGGCCGCTGCGTCCCGATGCTTGTCGATGCAATCTAAGAGCGCTGCGCGCGTTCCCGCAGCCATGGTCCAGAAGTCGACGCGAACCGTCGCTCCAGCGGCGATGCGAACACGGCGGCGCAACGCGAAGATCGGATCGAGCACGGCTCCGACCGAATTGGTCAACGGCCGCGCGTCCAGCATTGCGATCGGCGCGCTGACGCCGTGTCCGCGGCCGAGGAAGCGCGCCCTGTCGGTTTCGAACGCCGGCTTGCCGACCGCTTCGCCATTGGCGACGCTCAGATGCGCCGCCCAAATTTCGGGTTCCGAAGGGCTCCGCTTTCGCCGCGTCGCAAGGATCGCGCCGAATTCCGCAAGGTATTCGGTCTCGACGAACATTTTCGCAAAGGTGGGATGCGCGACATCGGCGCCCTGTGGCCCCAAAGCGAGTTCGGAATACGATGTGATCTCAATGTCGCGCGCCCGACTTCCCGCATTGGAGATGGAAACGCGCCGAACCTCTGCGTCGTCTTCGGCCGAAACAAGCACTTCAAGCGTTGTCGTCAGATTCCCGTCGCGTCGGGCGATCTTGACGCGATCCTCGTTGAAATCGACGGCATATTCGTCAGGCTCGGCGCCAGTCGGCTGAAAACCTGCCGACCAAACGACGCCGCTCAGCGTGTCCCGAAGAAATATATAAGAGCCGCTATCGTCTCGCGTGGCGTCCTCTCGCCATCGTGTGATGGCGATGCTCGCCCCAGCGGCTGTATCCGGAGCCGGCCGCGGTCATCATCACGGCATAGCTCCCATTGGAAAGAAGCTGCGTCGCCGGCGTGGATTGGTGAACGGAAACAATTTTGCGCCCGCCCGAGGTATCTGTGTCGATGGCGCGCGCGGCAGACTTGACCTCCGCCGCCCAAGGCCGCGTCGAAGCGACCTCGCGAGGAACCCGCTCCTGCAACAACAATTCCGTTGCCCGAATGATCGGCTCGGCATGGAACCGCTCTCGCATTGCGCCGTCAAAGACCGCATTGGCGATCGCGACGATCGTCATGCCTTGATGATGCGCCATGTAGGCGCGGACGAGAGCGAAGCGCTCGCCTTCCGGAACCCGCGTTGGGGTAAAATCCACAGCCTCGTAATATCCATACCGACCCCGCGCGCCCATTGTCGCCAAGCGCTTAAAATTCGTGACCGCGGCCGAGGGATCGATCATGCTCGCCAAGCCGGTCGCATAGGGCGCGATGACTCTATTCTCTCCCAGTCCCCGTTTTAGTCCGAGACCGGGCACGCCGAAATTGGAATATTGATAGGTCAATTCCAGATCCCGGGCATTGTAGGCGGATTCGGAGATCCCCCAGGGCAAGCCGAGTTTTGCTCCGTATTCGATCTGACGGCGCACGACGAGCCGATCTGTCTGTTCCAGCAAACTCCCCACGGGCGCGCGCACGACGAGCGGTGGCATGAGATATTCGAACATCGAACCCGACCAGGAGATCAGAGCCGTGCCGCGGGCAACCGGCGTAGCGGCGCGACCGAGCCGGAACCAGTGTCGGGCGGGTAGGTCTCCTTTGGCGATCGCGAAGAAACTCGCCAGCCGAGCCTCCGATGCAAGAAGGTCGTAGCAATTGGGATCTGGGGTCGATTCGGAAATGAGAAATCCGATCGAAAGCAATTGGCGCACCGGGTCGAAGAGAAAACCAAACTCCATCGCCATCGCCATTGCGCGGAATGCGCTCTCCAGGACGAGCAGCCTGGCCGCATTGGATGCACCCGCCTCGGACGAAGACTTGTGATCTGCTCGATGCGCCTCAATTGCGGTCAGGCTCGCCTGCGCCCAGTACAAGAGATCCGATCCGCTTCCATCGCTCCGCTCGAGAGCGAGCGCGCTGGCGATGTCGACCATGACCGCCGCTTCCGCGGCGAGCTCCGATAATTGCGCCACGAGCGCTTCCTCCGACCGAGCCGCGATCGACAGAGTATTGGTCATCGCCGCAAGCGAATCCTCGAGTTGGCGCGGAGTCACTGTCTGAGTTCGAGGACCGAGACGCAGGTGAACCGCCTGCTCAACGGTCAGAGCATGCGTGTCGGCGATTCCGGCCCAACGGCAGGCGGCGGCCATCGGCGATTGCCTCCATTCCTTGCAGGCGTTGGCGATCGCGATAAGATGGCCGGCCAGGTTGCCGCTGTCGACGGAGGACACATATTTCGGCTCGAGCGCCTTGAGATCGCGGGTGTCGTGCCAGTTGTAGAAGTGTCCGCGAAAACGCGGCATGCGAGCCATGGTCGCAAGCGTCGCTTCAAGCCGGTCGATGGTTTGCGCCGTTCCAATCCAACCGAAGTCGCGGGCGCAGACGACAGAAAGCAGATATAAGCCAATGTTGGTCGGCGAGGTTCGGTGGGCGACCTCGGGTGTGGGGTCCTCCTGGAAATTGTCTGGCGGCAACATATTGTCGTCCGCCGTCACAAATGTTTCAAAGAACCGCCAGGTGCGGCGCGCAGTTTGACGCAACGCCAGTGATTGGGCCTCCGACATCCTCGTGATGGTTTCGATGCCTGAAGAAAAGCTGACGTAACGCGCTACAGCGGGCGAAATCAGCCACAGCGTCACGAACGGCGTAGCAATCGACCAACTTCCATGCCCGAAAAGGAGCGCCAGAAGTAGCGCTGTCGCGGCGAGCGCGACCCCTCCCGACATTCGGACGGCGAACCCCTGAAGATCGAGCCGCTTTGCGGCGGCAGTCTGTGCTGCGGGAGTCCACTCGAGCAGGTGTCGGCGACTGACGAAAAGCCGCCACAGCGTCCGCGCGATCGCGTCGCCCATCAACCAGGCGTGATCCGCCAGGAACGTGACACTCAACAACGACAAAGTCGCTGCGAGACGGAAATCTCCCCCCAGCGCTCGCAAGTGCCCGGACATCGCAGCGCCCGGACGACGACCCGGAATTGCAGAAATCGCGGGTATGAGGCTTGGCAAAATGACGGTCGCAAGCGCGAACGCCGTCCAGACGAGCGCTGATTCAAACGACAGCGTCCAGCCGATCGCCAAGGCCAAGACGCAAGCGGGCGCGCTAAGCGTTCGTCGCAAGTTGTCGATCATCTTCCAGCGACCGATCCGCGGCAGCTCGCCCTTGACGGTCGGCGCCCGGCCGCCTGTACCGGCGAAACCGAAAATCCAGGGCAGGAGTTGCCAGTCTCCGCGCGCCCACCGGTGATGACGCGTAGCGCTCACATCGTACCGCGAAGGAAAATCGTCCACGACTTCGACATCAGAGGCGAAGCCCACGCGTGCGAAAGTCCCCTCGAACAGGTCATGGCTCAGCAATGTCGAGTCTGCAGCCCTGCCCGAGAGGACCTTCTCGAACGCATCGAGATCGTAGATGCCTTTTCCTGCGTAAGAGCCCTCGCTGAATAGGTCCTGGTAGACGTCAGAGACGGCCGCGGCATAGGGATCGATGCCGCTGGAGCTCGAAAAGGCACGCTGAAACAGTGAACCTTTGCCGCCAGTGGGAAGCGAGGGCGTCACTCGCGGCTGGAGAACCGCGTAGCCTTCCACGATCGCGCCGCGCTCCGCATCAAAACGCGGGCGGTTGAGCGGATGCGCCATCTTGCCGATCAGCCGCCGGACAGTGTCACGCGGCAGCCTTGTGTCCGAGTCCAGGGTGATGACATATCGAATGTCCGGCGGAGGCGACGGCGCCGCGTCGCCCATGTCCATGAAAGTGGTGTCGGTGGCCCCTCGTAGAAGTTGGTTCAATTCATGGAGCTTGCCGCGCTTGCGTTCCCAGCCGATCCAGCGCTGCTCACTATTGTTCCAAACTCGCCGACGGTGGAGCAGGAGGAACCGCGGGCCCGCGGGCGCGGGGCCGTAGCGTCGATTGAGGCGTTCAATGCCCGCGCGTGCGACCGCGACGAGGTCCGCATCGCCTTCCGCTCGATCGACGTCCGCGTCGATCCAATCCGATAGCAGAGCAAAGTGCAGATCGCCTTCTGGACTGGCAAGATGATGGATCTCGAGCCGCTCCACCTGCTCCTCGATGTCTTCGGGCGTGGTCAAGAGCGTCGGCACGGCGACGAGCGTGCGCAGCGATTCGGGCACTCCGCTGCGAAGGTCGAGGCCCGGCAACGGAGCTGGGCGAACGAAAAGCGTGACCCCTCGGTTAACAAGCGTCACACCCGCATCAATCGCGGAAATGGCGCCGAGAACCGCGAGCATTGCGAGCTGAATTGGGCCGAGGCCCAACCAGGCGAGCGCGGTCAGCGGAACCGCCAGAACGATCGCGGACGTGGCCACGATCGCCGCCGCGTAAGCATCGAATTTCTGTCCTGCCGTGACGCGCGCGGGCGAGCCCAGAACTCCACGAAAGCCAATCGAGGCCTCGAATTCGCGGCGTCCTCCCGCGAGCAAATGGTAACCAGGGTCACTATGCCGTAGTTTCTCCGGTGGCTCGCAAGACGGATGGGGCGCGTGCGCCGCCGCGACGGCTCGGCGCGCGATCTCGAGTTCGTCGTGGTCTGACCTGCGCGCCAGGTCTTCGACCGCGCTTCGGTAGAGATTGCGAGTCGCAAAATCCATTTCGTGAAATGCGCACCCTGAGGCCAGGACGTCATCGACGAGACAATAGCGTTCGAACAGGACCTGCCAGTCGACCTCGACGATCACCCTCAGGCTCGTCACGATGTTGCGCACGGTCACGTTCGCCGCCCCTTGGCTGCGATGGACCTCGCGCACGGCCGAATCCGCGGTCAGGCCCTGTTTCGCTAGCCGCTCGTCGAGCCAAGCCAGCGCTGGCGTGAACCTCGGATCTTGATCGCGAAGCCGATGCACGAGTTGGACCGCGAAGGCCTCGGAAAGGGGCTGCGCGCCACGCCCGGCGAAAACGGCCGACGCGGGTTCCGGGGCCCGCCCGCTCACGCCAAGCAGGCGATCCGCAAGGCGATCCGCCTCATGGCGAGCGTCGCGACTGGGAGTAATTTGATGCGCAAGCCGCCTCAGATTCTCGATCAAGACGATCTGCAGCGTTATCGATACGGCCCAAAGTTCCCCGATGGTGAGGGGTTGAACCTGCTGATACGCCTTGACGTAGGAAACCAGGATTTCGGAATCAAAGCAGCTGTCGGTGTGAGCGACGAAGGCCCACGCCATGCCGAAGACGCGTGGATAACCCGCGAATGGGCCGGTGATGAGTTTTGGGAGCTGGCGATAATAGCCCGGAGGCAAATCGGTGCTGACCTCACGGATCTGCCTTTCCACCAAATGATAGTTGTCGATCAGCCACTCCCCCGCCGGAGTGATCGCGCGCCCGTCTTCGATCGCCTTCACGATCGATCGATAGGCCGACAGGAGCACGAGGCCATTGTCCGCAAGTCGGGCGGCCAGAGGCAGACCCCGGGTCGCATGGGAAGCGACGGTTTGCGCGATCGCAAGACTCTTCGCGTGCGCCTCAAGGCGTTCGACGCTAAACAATTCCTCACGGATCGGCCGCTCGTTATCCCACGGCGACGCCTTTCGCGAAAATCCAAGGAAGCCACGCGTCGGGATTGCGGGCTCGGCCGTTAACTCTAGGTTCGACAATTATTCGGTCTCCCGATGGGCTCGCGCTGCCGAAGAGGTCGAAAGCCGGAACTCGGCGGCTGGGCTCTGACGCGCTAACGGCCGGTCGGCACAATTCATCGCCCGCGGCGACATGGCCGTGCCATTTATCCGGCGTGCGGAGGGCACAATACGCGCCCGCTGAACGCCCACGGCAGCCTCGGAAACTACCTACGCCAAGAGTCCCCGTTCGGGCTTAGCAGCGGGGACGTTGCAGAAATCGGCTCCTGCGCGCAGTTGATGATCGCGTCGAGGAGGACGTTGAAGCCGATGAACTCGCGCGCTTTAGCTGAGGGAAAGGCGGCGAAACAGGGGGGCTTTCACCAAGTCTATCAAAAAGCGAAAATGATCGATCGCAGCAAAGCGCGATCCGAGTGAAGGGGCCCGGATTGACCCCGGTGAAACGCCGATGACGTCCCGCGACGGGAAAGGTGGCGATCTGCCGGTCAGCCGCGGTAAAGGTAAGATGAAGACGCCTCGGCCCGCTTGGCCGCGCTGTCACTTCGCGAGTTCCTTGCGGATCGATTGTAATTCGCGTTCACGTTCGGCGCTCATTTTCGGATAGCTCATCTTCAGCCCTTTGAACGTGTCGAGCACGATTTGGGAGACGATCAGCCGCGCGTTTTCCTTGTCGTCGGCGGGAACGACAAACCAGGGCGCATCATCAGTGCTCGTCGCGCTGAGGCATTCCTCATAGGCTTCGGCGTAGTCGTCCCAGAATTTGCGCTCCTTCAAATCCGCGTCGCTGAATTTCCAGTTCTTATCGGGGTCGTCGATACGTTCGAGAAATCGTTTGCGCTGTTCTTCCTTCGACAGGTGGAGAAAGACTTTGACGACGCGAGTCCCGTTGACGGTGAGGTGCTTTTCAAAATCGTTGATTGATCGGTAGCGCTCGCGCCATACCTTCGCGTCATGATGCGGCGCATCCGGGATGGCCTCCTGGTGTAGAATGTCGTGATGCACACGGACGACCAGCACTTCCTCATAATAGGACCGGTTGAAAATCGCGATCCTGCCACGCTCCGGCAGGTCACGAGAGGTGCGCCAAAGAAAATCGTGCTCCAATTCGGCTTCCGTGGGCTGCTTGAAGCCGTAGACCCGGCAGCCCTGAGGGTTGACGCCTGACATCACATGACTGATCGCGCCGTCCTTTCCCGCTGCATCCGTCGCCTGGAGGATCAGCAAGATTGCGTGGCGATCGGAGGCGTAATGAAGATGCTGCATCGCGCTGAGCTTGGCTACGTGCTCTTCCAGCAGCGTCTCGTACTGTTCCTTGGATTTGTACACTGGGTCGACCTTGGTCGGCCATTTCGTGAGATGGACTTTATCGCCTTCCCGCACGCGATAGTCCTTGCAGTCAATGTTCATGTGCGTCCTTCCGGCGTCTGCTGCGGTTCATGTCGTCGATCGAGTCACTCGGCGGCCTGCGGAGTTGGATCAGGCGGCGTCTTCGCTTTGACACTCGGTTTGGGGGCAGCTTCGGTTTTGGCTTTAGGCGCGGCTCCGGTTTCAGGCGCCTTCGCGGCCGCGATGGGCGCCTCAGCCTGGGTGACAGCCGCGGCGATCATGCGCCCGGCATCCTCCGGGTCTTTGATGAGGCCGGCCACGAGAAGGTCGCCGAGCGACATGTCGAGCAAAGTCTCGACTCCGGTTTGGGCTTCAGGTTTAGGCTCGGTTTCGAGTGGGCTCGGCCTTTGCGCCCGGCTCGGGCTCGGGCGCCGCCTTGGCTTCAGGCCGGGGCGCAGTCTTGGCCTCAGGTTGGGGCTGACCCTTGGCTTTGAGCTTGTGTTCAGCCTCAGCGTCCGGCTTGGCGACGTCGGCCTTGGCGTCCGGCTTGGAGGGCGGTCCTGCATTGGCTTCGGCTTTGGGCGCGCTTTTGGCGTCGGGCTGAGGGCTGGGTTTGGCGTTGCCGGCTCCGGCCTCAGGCTTGGCCTCAGGTTGAGTTGCGGGCTTTGCCTCCGCTTCGGCTTCGGGCTGGGTCTCGCCTTTGGCTTCCGGCTTTATTTCTGTCTCGGACTTGGCCCCGGTTTTGACCTCAGGTTTGGGCGCGAGGGCGGCTTTGACGCCATCGAGCACTTTATAGGCGAGCAGTTTCACCGGATCCGTCACGAGGAACCAGGCGAAGGCATAGCCCCAAACGAACCCCGCATACTTCCAGCCAAGCGGCGTTACGAGCCAGACGCCATAAACCGAAATGAGCGTCGCCACGGCCTGGGTGCCGACTACTGCGGCCAACAGTATCCAAGCCGGGCGTGTGGACCACCATGGGCCGCGCGTACGGGTCTGGAAGATCGTCAAATGCCCAGCAACGGAGAGCATGAGGTACATCATCGTTTGGAGTTGCGGATGGCCGAGATGAAAAACGCGGACGCCGAGGTAAAACAGCCCGAACGCGGCGATCGGGCCGACGAGACCCAGCACCGTTGCGATCCCAAGAACCAGGCGCATGTTCCATGCTTCGGGCTGGTTCCTGTAAGTGACATTGTCATAGGCGATCGACAGAATCGCGCCATCGTTGAGCAATGCCAACATGACGATCATAATCGCCGTCAGCGGATGAAAGTTGAAGATGATGATCGCCAGCGTCATGAACAGGAGGACGCGCAGCGTCTCGGCAATGCGGTACATCGCATAGCTGTTCATGCGCTGGAAGATCTTCCTGCTCTCCTTGAGCGCATCGATAATTACCGACAATCCCGGCGCCACCAGCACGATTGCCGCTGCCGCGCGCGCCGCGTCCGTCGCTCCGGAAACAGCGAAGCCGCAGTCGGCTTTCTTCAGCGCGGGGGCGTCATTCACCCCGTCGCCGGTCATGCCGACGATGTGGCCGTGCTTCTGCAGCACGTCGACGATATGGAACTTGTGCTCGGGGAACACTTGAGCGAAGCCGTCAGCGTCTTCGATGGACTTGGTCATCGCCGCAGATTCCTCGGTCTTGGAGTTGCCGAGAGTGTTCGCGTCGAGGATGTTGGAGCCCATGCCGAGCGTTTTGGCCATCTCGCGGGCGATCGCCAGCGCGTCGCCTGTCACCATCTTGATCTTCACGCCCATCTCGGCCGCGGTCGCGATCGTCGATTTGGCGTCTACGCGAGGCGGATCGAACAGCGGCAGGACCCCAAGAAGCCGCCATTTGCCGTCGCCTTCCGCGCGCGCGACGCCGAGCGCACGAAAGCCGCGCTCGGCGAAGTCGTCGACCGCCTTGTCGACGGCGGATTTCACCGCGGCCGCGTTCGCCGACAGCGCCAGGATGACCTGCGGCGCGCCTTTGGTCACTTTGAACGTTTTTCCGTCAGTGCCCTTGACCGTGGCCTCGGTCCGCTTGTGCACGGGATCGAACGGCGTGAAATGTGTGACCTGATAGGGTTTCAGCGCTTGTTTGTCCTTCAGTCCGCCAAGGACCGCGAGATCGATCGTGTCGTCGTTCGCCGCTTGCGAAGCCAATGCGCCGGCGAGGATGAGCTCATCGGCGGTGATCGCATCCAGACAGAACGGATCGCCGAGCGTCAGCTTGTTTTGGGTGAGGGTTCCGGTCTTGTCGGCGCACAGCACGTCCACCCCGGCCAGTTCCTCGATGGCGACCAGCTTGCTCACGATCGCCTGTTTCTTGGCGAGCAGGCGCGCGCCGACCGCCATTGTCACTGACAGCACGGTCGGCATCGCCACCGGGATCGCCGCCACCGTCAGCACAAGGGCGAACTGCAACGTCGTGACGATCGGATTGCCGCGATAGATGCCAAGTCCGATGATCACCGCCACCATGGCCACCGCCAGCATGATCAGGTAGTTGCCGATCTTCAGCACGGCTTTCTGGAAATGGCTGACGGTAACCGCCGTCTCCACCAGTTCCGCCGTCTTGCCGAAGTAGGTTTTGTCGCCCGTCGCGTAGACCAGCGCGCCGATTTCGCCGCGACGAACGATCGAACCGGAGAAGACGGCGTCGCCGGATTTGCGCGTGGCGGGCAAAGATTCCCCGGTCAGCGCCGACTGGTCCACGGATATCTCGTCGCCGTCCAGCAAGCGCGCATCGGCCGGCACGATGTCGCCCAGGCGCAAGCGGATGGCGTCGCCCGGCACCAGTTCACGCGCCGCCGGGTCAACCCACTTCCCGTCGCGTTTCACCCTTGCCTTGATTGCGAGCGTCGCCTTCAGGGCGGCGATGGCGTTGCCCGCCTGATGTTCTTCCCAGAATCCGACCACGGCGTTGGCCAGAAGCAGAACGAGGATGATGCCAAAGTCCGGCCAGTGCCGGGCCGCCGCCGACAGGATCACCGCCGCTTCAATCATCCAGGGGATCGGACCCCAGAAATAGGAGAGGAACTTCAGACAGCTCATTGGTCTTCTTCTCCGCGATCTCGTTCGGCCCATACTGAGCGAGCCGCTTCTCCGCCTCAGCCTGAGTCAGGCCATCCGGCGACGAATCCAGTTTTTTCTCGACCTCAGCAAGAGGCAGGGTTTGCAAATTGTCTCTGGCGTCAGGCCTTGATCCAGCTTTGGATTCGGGAGCGTTGGGGTGATCTGCATGAGCTTTCATGAACGAAGTTCCTTCGACCCTGGCCACGCGTCGATTCAGGCGCGCCGCGCGGGACGCTTGTCCTCATGTGCATGGCGCTTGGCCGCGCGCGGCCAAATCGAGCTATCATCAGGCGGACACTGCTTTGTTCCTTCGCGTCGCGACCTTCGTGACGCCCCTATGCCGGGGAAAATCGACGCCGCTTCGCTTGATGGCGACGCTACCGGGCCAAAGTAACGGTGGGCTAGCGGCTCAGCGAAAACAGCTTCGGAATCTACCCGACCTAATCCCACATGAGAGCGCTGCTTTCGACGTTGGGTCAATTCGCCGCGTTGGGTCACGCGCTCGACAAACGGAGAGCAGCGCGTCGGACATGCAAGGCGGCCCGCGCTTTTGATCAAAATATCTTCCAAGCCAACGCGGCCACGACGTTCGCCTAACTCGCATGAACGAGCGGTTTCGAGGCTTTCGCCGCGTCCGAGCCTTCGTGCACATCCAGGCGAGACGGGTTGGTCGTGGCGAGTATTGTCTTGGCGCGCGCCGTTTCATCGGCTGAGCCGCGCGCCATCACCAGAAAGTCATCGGCCTTAATGGCGGTCTCGTAAGCGAGCACGCTGTCCTTGGGAATACCGAGACTATAGAGCGCTGCGCCAAGCGCGCTCAAGCCGCCAACCACGATCGCGTTCTCGATGCCCGCGAGCACCACGGTAGCCAGATAGCCCAGCACAACGACGTGGCCAACTAGAGGGATGGTCATGAACAAGCCGCCAAAAAGGAGGCCCCAAAAACCGCCCCAGAATGCGCCGCGCGTTCCCCAAAACTTCACTCTGTCGCCTGTGGTGTAAAAGCCGACGACCTTTTCGTCCGTATGGTATCCCTTCCCGACAACGCTGAGATTCTTCGTCTCGAAGCCCGACGCGATCAGTTTTTTCACCGCCGCTTCGGCTGAATTGTGGTCTCCATAGACGGCGACGACTGAGCCAACCATTTCCATTTGATCCTCCTAAGGCGACCGGCACCGGACTGCGCAGACGCTTCTGCGCAGCGAGCTGAAGGTCGCAGATGAGTTAGGAAAACCCGAGGACGTTCGACTATCCGGGTTATCCGACGCTCAGCGAAACTTGCCAGTTTCGACCCCGCGGCGACAGACTCGGAATCTACTCAGAAGCGCTGAGCGAGACACCGTTGCTTGCAGGGTCGGCGTTCTTGCCTCCGCCCGGGCAGGTCACGACTTGGAATGCGCGCGACTTGGAGGGGGGCGAAGGTTAAACGCGTGCGCTGTCGAAAACGCGCCCCACGATTACGCCTCCGGCGTTATACACGCGATCCGGACCACCCATAGTGCTTGTGGAGCCGCTTTGCATATTCATCGTTGAATGCAACGAGCGGGTCCCAGGGCGGGCTCGCCTTCACGAGTTCGCGAGACACGTTGAGCTCCACATGGCCGTCGAGCCAATCGATCGCTTTCGCGGCGAGCGGCGAAATCAGCACGCGCTTGCCAAACCACAAATCGCGGGTATCGACGGTGAAATAGTGGATGCTCCAGTCCGCATCGTCGATCATGAGATTCTCAATATGTCCGATCTCCCCGTCGACGGCCTGAACACGGTATCCTGTCACTTCGACGACGCTGCGCAGATGCGGATCGGCTCCCCGCAACGGCCGTCGCCGGCAGTTTCGGCCTCGTTGGTTGGACCCAGGCCCAATAGAGCGGCGCCATTAACGGCGAAGCCATAGCGCCTGGGATCGCCGAGAGATTGACGCCGCCCCAGAGTGGGTCCCAGCCGTAATAACTGTACAGCTGATTCTCCATTTGCTGTGAGACTGGTTGATCTTTAAGCAATTTGGGACTGTCTTCGACTTGGGCCTTCGTCAGCGCAACAACGAATTGCTGCTGCTCGAGGTCCTCTCGCGAAATGGCCGATGGATGGATAAGCACCTTGCGCCCTGTCAGCCACGTCCCGCAATCGGTGACGAGCCAGCGCACTTTCCACGACGCGTCGTCGAACAGATAATCGACGACAGTTCCGATCCTGCCATCGTTCGCCTCGCTCGCGAAGCCGTCCAGAGGCGAAATGACCTGCAACATGGGTGGCGCCTTTTGCAAACGGGTCGGAAGGACCTCTATCGTCTCAGTTCGAGAATACAGCTCTCGCTTCTTTGACAGGGCCGCGCCTCGCGGCCTCTACCGCGTAGATCGAGGTCCGACGAGCGGATCAATTCTCTTGCGCGCTTACGAAACCCAGAACCGTCTCGGCGAAATCGGACAGCAGGCGCATCAGCGCGCGGCGGATCGCGGTGAATGCAGCCTCTTGGTGAATGGAACCTCGCTCCTGCGTTGCGCTAAGCATAGCGCGAATTTGGAGGTTGCGAACCCTCGTGCGGTCACGAAACCGGCTCGCGCGGTAGGGTCGGAAAGTACCTAGACGTGAGTGCGATGCGCAGGCGCGCCGCGGCGCTGCACTGACCCCTCCCGATGCCGACAGCCGCGCGGCGTTCGTCGAAGCCGGGAGGCGTCGCGCTCTGGTTTGAGTGATTTCCGACGCTTGTCTCTCCGATGCCCCCGCCGTCCAATGCCTGTCGCCTCAAGACAAGCGCGGAGTTCGGATTGGCGCGAAAGTGAAGGCTAGGGCGATCGGCCACAATCGGGTAGTCCCGTGCACAGAAGACAGGCGGTCCACTTGCGATTGGCTCTTTCAGCCGCCGCCCGCTGCGCCGTTCTTGCCGCCTCAACCTTTAGCGGCGGTTATCGAGGCAGATCGCCTGAAATCGCGATGGCTTGGGAGCCAGAGCCGATTCTCGTGCGGTCGATTCCGACGATTAGAAGGCTGTATGTCGAGAAAGCTGGAGCCACCCCATGACCGCCGCCCTTCGGCCCCATGACGAAGCGCTGCTGCGCCGGGCTTTCAACGTCGCGAAACGCGCGCGCCGGCTAAGAAACGAAGCCCCCTGTCCTTGCCTTCCACGCTGGCCTTCGCGGAAGCGCTCGAGGCATCGGCACGCCTCCAGCTAACTCCTGTAACGCGCCAATAGCCGATCTCCGTTCAAACCCGAGAGCCGCTTGATTGCGCTGGGGAGAAGAAGAGCAGGCGGGTGAGTCGCTTGGCCGTCGCGGTGTCCATTCACGATGTCAGGGGTCCCGTCGAGTGAGTAGTTTCCGAGGCTGCCTGCCCTCGAACTTTTCGCCTAACGTCAGAATGCGAGCAGGCGGACCCAAGCCCGTCACGAGTTCTTCGCAATATGCAAGAGAGAGCAAAGAGGCCGTCGGCAAGGCTATCGGAGACGCCAAGTTGCCGAACGACGGCAAGACCGACAAGGCCGTCGGCAAGATTTCAGAACGCCGTCGGCGGCCTGAACGACGCGGTGCGCGACGCGGTGAAGAAACCGTAACGGCGCCGCTTCAGACGACCCCCACCTGCCCAGGGCCCGAAATATGAGCACAATTCTCCTTGTCGTAATCCTGATCCTCATCTTCGGTGGTGGCGGAGGATACTATGCTCACGGCCGGTACGGGGGCGCCGGTCTCGGTGGCGTCCTCGGCATCGTTCTGATTGTGCTTGTCGTATTGTGGCTTGTGGGCCGGTAGGCAAATAGCGCTTCCCGAGTTCGTGCTCCCCGGCCCCGCGTTTCTCGCAGCGCTCGGGAGTAGCGGCGCGGCGCGCGACTTCCGTTTGAGGGCCGAGAGCGAGTGAAATCAATTGGGACGCCCGTTGAACTGGATAGTTCCTGGCGTCGTCGTGATCGTCGTGGTCGCGTTTGGTTCATGGGCCGATTGCGAAACTCGGATTGCGGCATCCGGGTCGAGCGTGTGGGGCATTGATCCGGAGCTTCGCCATGTTGGATTCGGATAGGCAGCCTGAGATCGAAGCGCCTGAAGAATTATTGGCGGATATGCCGCTGCCGTCCGATGCGAAGACCTTCTATCTTGGTGGCATATTCATTCTTGCGATTTTGACGGCGGCCTATATCGCCAGCGAGATCGTCCTGCCGATGATCTTCGCGGTTATGCTCAATCTTTTGATGCAGCCTGCTTTGCGCATGCTTGAACGATTGCGCGTGCCCAAGGCGCTGGGAGCGATTTTGCTCATTCTCGTCGTGTTCGCGACGGTTGTCGGACTTGGCGCCGCCATCTCCGGGCCCGCCGAAGCGTGGATCGCGAAGCTGCCCGAAGGCGTTCCCCGCCTTCAGGAGCGGTTGAGCTTTCTCAACGCCCCCATCAATACGCTTCGGACATTTCTGGCGGCCGCCAATAGTTTTGGTGCCGCGGGCCCGCAGCAAAGCTCGGCCGGGCCTTTGGACGGCGGAGCGATTCTCTCGAGCGTCTTTGCCGGCACGCGAAGCTTCGCCAGCGGCCTGTTCACCACTGTCTTGTTTCTCTACTTCCTGCTTGTTTCGGGCGACAGCTTTCTGAGGCGGTTCGTCGAGCTGCTGCCCAGGTTCAAAAGCAAGCGGCAGGCGGTCGACATCTCGCAGCAAATCGGACGCGATATTTCGGCCTATCTTCTCACAATTACCCTCATGAACGCCCTTGTCGGCGCCGCGACTGCAGTCGTCATGTGGTCGACCGGAGTTGGTGATCCCGTTCTATGGGGGACGGTCGCATTCATTCTAAACTATGTCCCGATTCTCGGGCCCGCCGCAGCTTTTGTCATTTTCCTATTCGCCGGCTCGCTCACGATCGCCTCGACTTGGCAAGCCCTGCTCCCGGCGGCGCTCTATGTCGTCATCCACGTGATGGAGGGCGAGACGGCGACGCCGATGCTCCTCGCCAGACGATTTACGCTCAATCCGGTTCTCGTTATCTTCTCTTTCGTGTTCTGGTTCTGGCTGTGGGGCGTCCCTGGCGCTATTCTTTCGGCGCCAATTCTGGCGACGACCAAGATCGTATGTGATCGTGTTCGCCCGCTGGCGGCTCTTGGCCATATTCTCGCGGGGTGAAGGCGTGAGCACGCGGCGGCTCAAGGCGCCATCGACGGCTCATCTTTTGCGCCCGACGCGAGAAGCGCCAGCCGGGCCAGTGCGGGCAGCGACTTGGACCCGGTTCTCTTCATGATCGACGCGCGGTGGTTCTCGACCGTGCGCTGGCTGATGCCGAGGTCGGCGGCGATGTTCTTGCTGGGCTGGCCCGCGAGCACCCTATCCATCACCTCGTGCTGCCGCGGCGTAAGACCCGCGAGGTGATCTGCCGCCGATTCTCGCACCTCCTGCAACTTGCTCGAATCCTGCGACAGTTCGAGAGCCCGCTCGATGCTCGCGATGAGCCCCAGGCGGCGGATCGGCTTTTCGATGAAATCCAGTGCGCCCGCTTTCATGGCTTTGACCGCCGTCGGCACGTCGGCGTTGCCGGTGATCATGATCGCTGGCAAGCGATGGCCCCCGTCATGGAGCTTCTCGAGCAGTTCGAGCCCGCTCATACCCGGCAGATAGGCGTCGATCAGCAGGCATGCGGATTTGCCGGGATCAAAGGCGTCAATGAACGCCTCACTGCTCGCATAGGATTCGACGACGCGGCCATCGTCCTCGAGCACGGTTCGTATCGCCTCACGAACCTTGTCGTCATCATCGATGACAATGATTCTGGCTCCGCCCGCAGTTCTCACTGTCGCAGCAGCGTGCCGAGGAGGTACGACCTGCGGATCGGGCAATTTGGCTAGGAGCTTCTCGATCGCGCGCCTCAAATCGCCCAGTTTGACGGGCTTGTTGAGATGAACGCAGTCGTGCACGGCGATATCGCGCATGGTCTCGGTCGAAATATCGCCGGTGAGAATGATGAATGGAATTCGCCGATCGAGCTGCTGGCTCAGTTTCTGCAAGACTTGAACGCCGTTCATGCCATTTGGCAGGTTGTAATCGGCGAGGACAAGATCCGGTCGCGTCATCCCGCACGCCACCGCTTCCAAAGCAGCCGGACCGTCGACGGCGGTCGAAATGGCATAGCCCTCTTCGTTCAGGAACAGCTTCAGATGCTCTCGAACTTCTGGGTCGTCTTCAATGACTAGGATCGCTCCGGCGCGCCGCGCCGTTTGTGCCTGTGCGTCGTCGGTCAGGCGCGAACGATCGCGAGGCGCAGAAAGAGCGCCGCTCGGAGTCAGCGGGACCTCGATCGAAAATACCGAGCCCTTTCCGTGCAACGAGCGCACCCGGATCGGATGGCCGAGCAGTTCGCACAGGCTTTTGACGATCGAGAGTCCCAGGCCCAGGCCTTGGCTTCGCTGGCGGGCCGCGTTGTCCACCTGATGGTACTCCTCGAAAATCGCCTTCAGCTCCGACTGCGGGATGCCGATCCCGGTGTCCCAGATCTCGATGCGCAATCTGCCCTGGCGCCGACGGCACCCGACGAGCACCCGGCCGCGCTGGGTATATTTCAGGGCGTTCGAGATTAGATTGCGGAGCATTTGGTCGAGCAGACGCCGATCGCTCCGAACTGACAGTGCGCAGGGGACCATGCGCAGCGCGAGGCCGGCCGCCTGCGCGTGATAAGTCAATTCTTCCCTCAGATGGTCGAACAGCTCATTCATGGGGACGTCGACGATTTCGGGCTTAACGGCGCCCACTTCAATTTGGTTGATGTCAAGCAGCGTATTCAACATTCCCGTCATGGCGCTCAATGCTTCGTCGATGCCCCCGATCAGTTTCTGGGTAACTCCCAAGCCGTCTGTTTTCAGGCTGCGATTGCGAGGAGGAGTTGGGAGGGGTTTGCAGTGAGGGCTTTGAGAATGTTGAGGCCGTGCTTTCGTGCGGTGGAGACGATGGACCTCATGCGGACGAAGACGTGAGCGCCTTCGAAGGTGCGGAAGCCGCCCGAGATTTTCATTTTGACCTTGGCCATGCGCAGGTCCTGTTCGGCCAGGTTATTGGTGAACGGGACGTCGAAGTCGACGAGGAAGCGCAGGGTCTCGTCCTTGAAGGTCTTGAAGCGGATGAGGAGATTATGGCCTGGGCGCTGCTTCTTTCGTTTTTTCGAGCCGGGCGAAGGATCGAAGGCCGGCAGGGCGCGATGGAAGGCGAGCCCTTCCCGAACGGCCTGCCAGTAGCGGTCGACGAAGCCTTGCACGCGTTCGGGTTCGAGCGCCCGGGCGCCGGCCTCTTTGGCTTGGCGCACGGCCTTTGCGGCGTCGAGGAGGACGTCGCGCATGGCTTGCGCCCACGGCTCCTTGTCGATCTCGATGAGCGCCTTGAGTTCGCGCAGGTGATGGGCGTTGCAGAAGGCGTGAGCGACGTCCGCGAGGGCGTTGTAGGGGCGGAAATGGTCATGCACGACGACGCCGCCCTTCAACCCTGCGGGAACATCGCCGCGCGCCGCTCCGACCCGGTAGAAGGTATGGCTCCGGCTCGACGTCGTATGCAGCCATTGCAGGGAGCCTGCGATGCGAAAGCCGGTTTCGTCGAGATGCCTGACCTTGGCCCCGCCGACGCGCGTCCCGATCGCCTGATAGACGCCCTCCAGAGCCTGAGCCTTCTTGCCCATCCACGCGATCACGCTCGCCGGGCAGACGAGCGGCGCGCCGAACAGGTCCTGAAGCGCCTGCGCCGTCCGGTCCTCGGGCACAAGCTGCTGCACGTTGAGATAGACCGCCGCCGCCTTGATGCGCTCGCCATATTGGGTCGGCGAGATCACGCCGTCGGGGAACGCAGCCCGCGTCACGCCGCGGCATCGGGCGCAGGCATAGATGGCGCCCTGGTGCTCCGTGACCTCGATCAGCCGCTCGGGCAGGTCGAACACCTGACGCGTCTCCACCCCGGTCTGCATCGAAGCCGCGAGCGCCGCCCGGCAGCGCCGGCACGCCGCAGCCTCGTGTCGGACGACCCAGTCGGGCGTCGCCGTCCGCCGCAGCGTGTCGCCCTTGTGGCCCCGCTGTCCCCCGCTCGCCTTGCCCGAACGGCCGCGAAGGCTGCCGGGAAGGCGCGACTTCTTCCTCAGCCCGTCGCTCGAAGGCGGCTTGGAGCTCGTCGTGCTGTCCAGATCCAGCCGGCGCCGAAGCTCGGCGTTCTCGGCTCGAAGGCCCTCGTTCTCCCGCCGCAAATCGGCGACCTCCGAGCGAAGCGCGGAAATCTCGCTCCGGAGCGCTTCGATCAGCGCCTGAACTTCGGCAGGGAGAATCATCCCCACCTTAACTCACGGTTCGCCCCCGCCCGTCTCGAAAATCTCGCAAAACCTCAACGATCTCACACACCGTGTGACAATTCGGACTCACCCGGCTTGGGAGTTACGTTTCTGGGCCTTCTCCCCGACCACCTTCTTGGCCAACAGGCCTTGAAGCAGGGCCAGCGTTTGCAAGGGCTGTCGCAGATCGTGGCTGGCCGCCGCGAGAAAGCGCGATTTGGCGAGGCTCGCCAGTTCAGCCTGTCGCTTGGCGGCGCTGAGCGCTTCCGCCGTGCGGTGCCGTTCGGTTACGTCTTCGTAGGTGATGACCACGCCGTCGGTCTTATCGTCGCTGGCGCGGTAAGGCATAATCCGGCGCACGAACCAGTGACCGCTCTGCCCCTGGATTTCCCCCTCGAGGGGTCTCTGAGTCTGGAAGACTGTTTGGGCGTCGTCCAAAAGCGCGTCGTCGGCGGCGAGCGACTTGAGATCCGTGAGCGGGCGGCCCACATCACTCGGAATTACATTGAAGAGCGCTCTCGTCGCCGGTGTGAAGAACCGGATGTTGAAGCGCGTGTCGAGGAAAATCGTTGCGACTTTGGTGCTGTAAAGAACGTTCTGCAGATCGTCCGCGGTCGTCCGCTGCCGCTCGAGCGTTTCCTGCAACTGGCTGTTGAGTGCGGTCAGCTCCTCGTTGAGCGATTGAAGTTCCTCCTTGGAGGCGAGCAACTCCTCGTTCGTCGACTGATATTCCTCGTTGACGGACAACGCTTCCTCGTTGACCGCCATCTGCTCTTCGCTTGAGAGCTCGAGGTTACGGATGGTGCTCTGGAGTTCGTTTTTTGTCGCCTCGAGCTCCCGTTCGAGCTCAACAACGCGCGGAACGTCAGCGGGCGCGATGCTGCCGCCCCCGATGACCTGCGGCTCCAACTCTTCGACGAAGCAGACCAGCAGCAAGTCTTCGCGCTCGCGCGGCGCTGGCATGACGACGATGCGAAATGACCAGGCGCCAGCCTCGCCTTTCGTCCGGCCGCCGGGGATGACAACTCGCGCATTCTCATGCAGCGCGCGCTGAACGGCCGATCTCAGCTTCGCGCGAACACCCTCGCGCGACATTGCGATCACATCATCGACCGGACGGCCCGATACGATCTTGAGATAACGATCCACGGGTCCATAGTAGTAGAGACATTCGAGTTTGCGGTTGATCAGAACCGCAGCCGGACCATAGGCCTCCAGCACCATCCGTCGGCAGAGCTCGGCAAGCTCGATCTGGCGCGAAGGAGCGGCCGCTGGGCCGGGACGCGCGCGCGAGCGGTGGCCGTCGCCGGCGCTCAAGGGTAGACCGAAATCGCCCGGTCGAGGCCCGCCGACGCGGCGGTAAATGCGCTGCGGTTTCGAAATGGCGGCGAACCGACCGTCGGTCGTCCCGACCGTCTCGGCGTCGCCGACCAGCAGAAGGCCGCCTTCGCGCAACGCGAAGTGGATGATGGAGATGACCTTGGCTTGCGCCTCCGGCAGAAGGTAGATCAAAAGATTCCGGCACGACACGAAATCGAGACGCGCGAAGGGCGGGTCGGCGAGCACGTCATGCGCCGTGAACACGACGGCCGAGCGCAGTTCGGCCGAGACCCGGTAGAAGCGATCCTCCTTGGCGAAAAACTGGCCCAATCTTTCTGGCGACACATTGGCCTCGATCGAGTCGGGATAGAGGCCTTCGCGAGCGCTCGCCACCGCGTCCGGGTCGACGTCGCTGGCGAAGATTTGCAATTTGAGGTCGCGCTTTGAGGCGTCGATCTGCTCACGAAAAAGCATGGCGAGCGAATAGGTCTCTTCACCGGAACTGCAACCAGCGACCCAGATTTTGAGTGGCCTATCGCGCGGGTGGTCGCGCACAAGGTCGGGAATAACGCTCTTGGCCAGGAAATCGAAAACCGCGACGTCCCTAAAAAAGCCCGTGACATTGATCAGCAAGTCCCTGGAGAGCTGATCGCGTTCCTTGGCGTCGCGAAGCAACAGATCAAGATACTTGGCGGCGGTTTTTGGATCAGCGTGTACATGAGCGCGGCGCGCTCAGCGCCGCGCTCCGAGCCGGCGAAGAGCCATGACTTTCTTCCCAAGGCCAGACCGCGCAGCGCTCTTTCCGCCGCGTTGTTCGTAAGACAGATACGCCCGTCTTCGAGGAAGCGGGAGAAGGCCGGCCAACGGGTGAGCATGTAATCGATGGCTTTGGCGACGCCATTGTGCCGGGAGAGCTTGGCGCGTTCGGCGCGCAGCCACTCCTCCAGCGTCGCGACGAGAGGCGCGCTCCTTAAGCGGCGCGTAGCGAGCCGCTCCTCGGCCCAGAGGCCACTGATCTCGCGCTCGATGTCGAAGATGGCGTCGATTCTCGCTTATCGCCTCCAAGGCGATCGGCGAGATCGGCGCAGCGTCCTTGCCGCGCCGCGCGTTCGAGGCGATATCAGCGAGCTCGAAAAATCTGCGCCGGCTATGGCTCCAGCACAGCGCCTCAACGATCGGGCGTGGCCGGCGATCAGCGAGATAAAGCCGACCATAGCCGCTATAGGCGTCGGCCTGCAGGATGCCGGCAAAGGACTTGAGATGTCGCTGGGGATTTCGCCCGATCGATCGCGCGAGGCGTAATAGAGCGCCGCGGGCGGATCCTTGCCGCCGAATGGCCGATCGTCGCGAACGTAAGTCCAGATGCGGCCGGTTTCGGTCTTGCCTTTCGCCAGAATCGGAACCGTGGTGTCGTCCCCGTGCAACCGCTCGGCGGAAAGAACATGCGCCTCGATCAGCGAATAGAGCGGCCACAGCGCCAAAGCGCAGACGCCAACCTGGTCGGCCAGCGTCGACAAGCTTAAGTCCACGCCCTCTCTGGCGTAGCGCTCGCTCTGGCGATTGAGCGGCTGATGCTGACCGAACTTCTCGAACAGGATCATCGCCAGAAGATTAGGGCCAGCGAAGCCGCGCGGCGTCACATGGAATGGCGCCGGCGGCTGCGTGATCGTCTCGCATTCTCGGCATGAGAAGCGCTCGCGGACGGTTTGGATCACCTTCCATTGACGCGGGACGACCTCCAGCGTCTCGGTGATGTCCTCGCCAAGCTTCGACAGCCTGGCCGAGCCGCAGCACGGGCAAGTCTCCGGGGCGGGAATGACGACCCGCTCACGCGGCAGATGCTCGGGAAACGGCTTTCGGCTCGGCCACTTGCGCTCAAAGGATCTGACTAAGGTGGACCGGCGTTGCGCTTGTTCGGCGGCGAGCTCGTCTTCCGTCGCCTCCGCCTCCGCCTCCTCGAGCTGAAGCTCCAATTGGTCAAGAAGCCGCGCCGTGCGTTCGGCGCGAGGTCCATAAATCACGCGGCGCAGCTTCTCGATCTCGAGCTTAAGATACGCAATCAGCGAACGGTCGTTAGCCGTCGCGGCTTGAGCGCTGGCCAGTTCGGCGCCTGACCGCCGCAGTCTCAGCTCGCGCCGCGATCAGCGCGGCTTTCAGCGCTTCGATGTCGTCGGGAACGAAGGAAGGATCGGCGTCCACGAATTCAGATGGAATCACAAAATCGGACGTTTGAGGCGCCCCTTTTTGCGTTCTCAAGCAATTTTTTCTTCTATCCAACCGCCGTCGGACGCCATGTCCCTTGCGGCATGCGCCAATCGATGCCGGACAGAAGATAGGAGAGTTGCGCCGTCGAGATCGTCACTGTTCCGTCAGCCATCGACGGCCACAGGAACCGCCCCCGCTCCAATCGCTTCGAGAACAGGCACAGACCCTGGCCGTCGCTCCAAAGGCATTTGATCAGAGACCCGCGGCGGCCGCGAAAGACGAAAAGATGGCCGGAATGCGGATCACGCTTCAACGTCTCTTGGACGATCAGAGCCAGACCATCGAACCCCTTGCGCATATCGGTGTGGCCCGTCACCAGCCATACTCGCACGCCGGTCGGAATCGGGATCATCGCCGCGATAATGCCTTGGCGATGCGAGCGAGCGCGCCGGCGTCAACATCCGCCCCGACAAGGATCCGCTCGCCGCCAACAAGCACGATCTCCATCCGGCCCATCGACCCGGGAGCTATGGCGGTCGCAGTCGGCTGCGCCCCCACAACCCTCACCGGCACGATGTTCACTGGCTCGCCGACAGCGCTCGCGCCGCTCGCCTGCTGTTCTCGCCTGCGCTAGGTGAACAGCATGTTGGCGTTCAGGCCGTAGCGGAGCGCCACCTCCGCAACGGACGCGCCTGGCGCAAAGCTCTCCGCAATGATCCGTTGCTTCTGATCAGCCGACCACGTCCGTCGCCGCCGCTCGCCGCCATCCGTTCTTGGCCTTCCGACGTCCGACATCTGCGATAGTGTCCATCATCGACTTAGTGGACACGATCACCGCGCCCACACCACACTATCGTCCCTCGCCGGCCATTCTCGCTAGGCGGCCCGCGCCGAGGGATACGGTGGATCACGCGCCATCGCATGTAATCAGATCGCGTGGGCCCACTCGCCTTACCCCACCGAACTCATGACCTTCGTCGGGTTTCCAGGCGACGACGTCGGGTTCTTCTTCAACACGGTCACCTCGAAGGCGCAAACGTCTGACCGGACGGGAGGTCGAGCTTCCGCCCGACGACGATCGCTTCAGCTCGCGCTTCCACTTTGGGATCGACTACAAGCCCAACCTCTCCACGGACGTGATCGGCAACAAAGGTTGTCACGGCCACCCGGCCTGAGCGGCTCGGCAGTCTGGAACACCTGTTTCGTTGAGGCGAAGGTATGCGGTATCCCCTGGACGCCCGAGTTGGCCAAGGTCACCGGGGTGATCTGGGGCTGGCCGTCCAACGTCGGTTGCCTCGTCGCGACCCGGGCCGAGTATCTGCGCAGCTTCCTGTTGTCCGCACTCGGAGAGATCAGCTGACTGGCCGGCTCGACGGACCTGCTGAAGTGCGGTTCGGTTTAATGCCTTTATTCGGACTCGAGAAACGGGCGTGAGGCCAACATGACGTCCGAGAAGGGTCGAAGGCGAACCCTGGCTCAATCGATTGCAGGAATCACAATGACATAAGAGTGCCCAGTTTCATCCTGTCGGGCGCGCCACTTTTCGACCCCTTCCGAACAACACTGGCCGTCCGTCAGGACGTTGGCTTCCAGCGGAGAACGACCGGTGGCCAAATAGGCGCGAACCGGCAGGATGGCGGGCCTGCAAGTCGAAGTAGAGCAGGTGATCCGGCGTCAGAACCGGCTCGGCGGGCGGGAGAATTCGTACCGGATTGGGTACTCAATATCTACGCAACCGCGCGCAAGGCGGGTGGTTCCCATTGATCTGCGCCGCCGAATTGAAGCAAGGTTGCGAAGAATTCGAAGCGCTCTCTGCAGAGGGAGATGGTTCCGGCTCTGCGTTGGATGGCAGGCCATGCAAATACGCACAAGACACGTGGTTCCCGTTGGTCTGCGCCGCCGAGACGAAACAAGATTGCGAAGAATCCGAAGCGCTTTCGACAGGAGGAGATTGTGCCGGCTCTGAGCTTGATGGCTGCTGCTCTGCTGAAGAGTGTACTACCTTTCTGCCGTAGCCTGGACGTCAGGCTGGCTGGTCAATGCGGACCTCACCGGACGTCGGATCTGCGTATGCGACGGCGCCGTCGGCTGGCTGCTCGTGGCGGGTATGATGTCGACAGCTGGATCGAACGAAGAAGCCATCGGCGTTGTGGGCGAACTCACGGTCGTTGAGGGCTTGCCGGCGATAGAGTCCCAACCTGCGACCCCAGCGACGACCAGGAACGCGAGCGTGGCAAGAGAGGCGACGCGCCGATGGCGGAGGGCCGACCGCCGCCTCAGCGGCTTGCCGGGCCTGCCGACCTCGACCAAATAGGCGCGCATCGGCTCGGCGATGTTCTTGAGCTGGATGGCGCCAAGGTCGCTGACCTCCAGTTCAAGCCGCCCTTTTACCTGTCGATAGGCGTCCTCTGAGAGACAGATGGCCCCTGGCTTCGCGATCCCTTCCAGCCGCGCCGCGACATTGACTGCATCCCCCATGAGGTCGCCGTCGCTCTCCTCGACAACCTCCCCAACATGAATGCCGACGCGAAATTCGATCCGCTTTTCCGGAGGCACCCCGGCGTTGCGCTCGACGAGGCCATTCTGCATTTCGATGGCGCAGCGCGTTGCGTCGATCACGCTGCGGAATTCCACGATAGAGCCGTCGCCAGTGCCCTTGACGACGCGCCCGTGGTGGGCGGCGACGGCGGGGTCGATGAGATCGCCCCGCAGCGCGCGTAGGCGCGCAAGCGTCCGCTCCTCATCAATACGGGCTAGCCGGCTGAATCCAACAATATCGGTGACTAAGATCGCGGCGAGCTTGCGGGTCTCGCTCATCGCTGCCCTCCGACCGGTAACACCAGCATACTAAAACCCGCTACTTCGCTTCAAGCGGTCGCGGATTTGTTACCCGAGCCTACGGATTTTCCATTCGCGTCCATTCTCCGCCGGAGGAGATCCGCCCTTGACGTGCTCTTCGTGGCGTCAAACGACATCAGGGCGATCCACGGGATGGTCATTGTCGCCGACGAAGGACGCTTGTCGGCGACGCAGATGACCGCGACCTCTCACCGCTGTCACATCCGTGAAACCGGAAACGACAGCTTCCGCTTCGAAAAATAGCTCGGCGAAAGCCGCCAAACCCGCAAAGGAGAAACCTCGAAACTTGACGAAGTCCTGACCCCAAAAACCATCATCAAGCCCGGTCAGTTCTCCGCCAAAATCCCAGGTCAATTCTCCGCGTAAATCGACGACCTTTACCCGCCGCCCTCACAGCCCGGACCTTCAATCCGATTGAGAACGCCCTCGCCAGGCTCAAAACGCTGCTGGGCAAAAGGGCATCTGACCTGTCGCTATCTGCTGTCCACGTTACAGGCGGAGCGCAATTTCCAATCTCTGAAATTTCTCCGTAGCCGGACGCGCTCACCCTGCATCGGTCGGCCTCGCGGCCGGCCGGAGAGCCCGCCCGAAGGCGCGTCCCGTCGGGAGACCGACGCACGCCCGCCTTGCCGGCAATCAGAGGACCGATGCCATGAATATTCTTTTCGCTTCGACGCCCGCCACGGGCCATATCAATCCGCTGCTTGCGATCGTGCATATGCTGCGCGCCGAAGGCCACGAGATCACTTTCCTGACTGGCAGCGTCTTCCGCGACCGCATCGAAAACAGCGGAGCGAAATTCGTTTCGCTTCCCCCGGGCGCTGATTTCGATGGGCGCGATATTCTCTCGGTGGCCCCTGAACTGAAGAACATTCCGCCGGGACTCGAATGGTTCCGGGTTGCCATCGAACGATGCTTCCTCGATCACATCCCGGCACAGCACCGGGGCTTGCTACAGGCGGTACAGGAATGTCGGGCCGACGTTATCGTTGGCGACGATATGTTCTTTGGCGTCCTCCCGATGCTGCTTGGATCGCAATCAAAGCAACCTCCCATCGTTCTCTGCGGTACGTCGTTTTTGCATTTGGCGCGGGAAGACGGCGCGCCGAACTTCCTTGGCCTGCCGCCTGCGACAACCGAGGCGGAGCGGCAGCAATACGCAGAGATCGCGCGGGAGTTTGACGAAGGGGTTGATCAGCCGGCGCTGCTTCGTTTGAACAAGGAGCTGAGCAGCTTTGATGTCGGCCCGCTAACGGCGCCGCTTTTCCATTCCGTCGTCGAGCTCGCCGACGCCTATATGCAGTTGTCCGTGCCACGCTTCGAATATCCACGCCAGATCCCGCCCTCGGTGCATTTCGTCGGCGCCCCTCCAATCGTTCCAGGTCAGGCGCCGCTGCCGCCCTGGGCGCATGACCTCGATGGTTCGCGCAAGGTCGTGCTGGTGACGCAGGGGACGGTGGCCAATCACAATTTTGGACTATTGATCGCCCCGACGCTCGCCGCGCTTGGCGACGAGCCTGATGTGCTGGTCGTCGCGACCACGGGTGGACGCCCGGTCGAGGCCATTCCCGGCGCGGCGCCATCCAATGCGCGGCTCGCCAGCTTTCTGCCGTTCGAATGGTTGTTGCCGCGCGTCGATGCGCTTGTCACCAATGGCGGTTACGGCAGCGTCAACCAGGCCATGAGCTACGGAATCCCGCTGGTCACCGCCGGGATGACCGAGGATAAGGCCGACGTCAACGCACGAGTGGCGTGGTCAGGCGTCGGCCTCAATCTCGCAACCAACGAGCCGACTCCAGAAGCACTGCGCGCCGCCGTCCGCACCGTGCTCGATCGACCCGCCTACCGCCTCCGAGCGTCGCAGATGGCTGGGGAATTCGCCCGCGTCGATACGCGATCCGAGGTTCTGTCGATCATCAAACAGGTCGTCGTCAATCAAAAGCTCGAGTTGTTGGCGGAGACGATGGCGACGAGCGGGACCCGGCGCGCTGTTCACCACCGGTGATCTGGTCGTAGCTCGCCGCGAAGGAGGGGGGAGACACTCCCCCCTCCTTCAGACTGTGTCCGAAAACATTCGGGACCACCGCCATGCAAATTCAACCATCGTCTTTTGCCTTCACGCTCCTCCTCGGTTTTCTCGCGGCCGTGCCGTATTCCGGCATCGACATCAATTTGCCCGCGCTCGCGGCGACTGGGACGACGCTTGGCGTGCTTCCCTCAGAGGTCGGCCTGACGATGAGCGCTTTCATGCTCAGCCTTGCGGTGGCGCCGGCGGCTGGCGATCGATCTATGTGATCCAGGCGGGGATGGGCGCTCTGCTCTTGCTGGCGGTGGCGCTTGGGTTTGCCGAGAGCGCGAGAATTCCGACCCATCGCTCGGCGCCGGAGGCGGCGATCTGAAGCTACGTTCGTGTGCTGACGCATCCAGTTTCGTTCGCATTTATGCTGGTTGGCGCGGCCGGTGGCGCGACAGTGTTTGCTTATGTCACAGGATCCTCGCTGTTCTTCATTGGCGTGGTGGGATTGCGGCCGGACCAATATGGCCTGATCTTCAGCGCCTGTTCGGCGGCGGTCATGAGCGGCGCGCTGGTCGAGGGCCGCCTCGGCCGCCGTGGCGTATCGGTCGCCCAAGTGCTGACGATCGGTCTCACGGTCTTGGCGGCTGCTTCAGCCACGCTGCTCGCGATGACAGTGGCCCGTTGGGCGCAGCCGACCCTAGTCGCCGCCCTCTTGATGGCGGTGGCGCTCGCTTTTGGCATGACCATGCCCAACATCATGAACGCAACGATGCAGCCTCTGCCGGACATCGCTGGCGCCGTCGGCGCAGCGGCTGGGAGTATTCAGCCGACGGCCGGCGCCGCCTCGAGCGGATTGGTGGCGGCGTTGTTTGATGGGCGGTCGGCGCTTTCGATGGCGGCAGTAATGGCCGCCTCCTCGCTGCTTGCATTGATCGCGTATTGTCTGTTCGGGCGTCCCGCAGAGCGCCGCTTTCATTCGCAACCGGTCGAGTCACTCGCGGGCGGCGCGTATTCACAGGATTGCGCCATCCCGTGGCAAAAAGCACGCTGACCACGTCGCTGCAGCGGTAGCAGACCAGCTCTGACCTGCCGCCGTCATTCGAGCAGACGGCAAACCGGCGGCCATCTTCCTTCAAGGCGATCGCGCTTGGGAGGTAGGACGGAGCGCCGACTCTTGCCGCTGCACGATGAACGTCGCGCCCGCATCCCTGCGGACCATGAGGCCTTCGGCGGACGGCGGCGGCGTTCGGGACACGCCACCGCCGTCATGAATGAGACGGCGACGGCGCAAGCTGCAGTCGCCGCCGCCAGTCTCGGCCGAGATGTTTGAGTGTTTGGCCTTCATACTCAAGGTGAATGTTTCGCGGGCCGACAAGGAAATATTCCTGCCGGCCTGGATGAATACGCTCCACAGCTAGCGCGTGATGTTGCCAGGCGCGCCAGTCGTCCTCGCCGAGGCAAGGCAGCGAGAAAGCACGGATGCGAGTTCGGCGCCAACGACCGGCCGGCGCACGAGATCAGTGACCCCTGCGTGAAGGAATGCGTCGACGCCAATGTCGAGCGCAGACCTCGCAAGGAGGATTGGCTGCCTCGAGCTGATGGCATGAAGCGTGCGCGCCAGATCGAGCGCGTCCCCCACGGAGGCCACACAGATCAACACGGCGTCAAAACGGGCCGGTTCGCTACGTACTGCGGCGATCGCATCGCCTGGACGATCGAAACCGACCGGCTCATATACTAGCGCCGCGAGGATTTCCTCGTCGCTGAGCAGACCGTGGCGGTCGTCGTGAACGATGAGCACCGTTTCGCCATCGCCAAGTGGAGGCGCGGCCGGCTCCTCTCTTGCAGTCATTGATGCGTCGGTCTTGGCGGCGGGCAGCCAGATCTCGAAGCGGCTCCCTTTCCCCGGCGTGCTAGCGACATCGATTGCCCCGTCATGGTCGCGAACGATCTTGCGGACCGTCGCGAGTCCAAGTCCGGTTCCCGCCGGGCGCGTCGTGAAAAACGGCTCGAACAGTCGCTTGGCTACGTCTTCTCCAAAGCCGGGGCCAGCATCGCTGACCGCGATGCGAACGAAGGAGCCCGGCTCCAGTTCTCCGTCACTCAAGATGCGGGGGGTTGCAAGATGCTGTGCATCCGCCGAGACATCGACGCGCCCGCGTTCTCCCATTGCCTGCGCTGCGTTCCTGCACAGGTTGATAATGATCTGCTGCAACTGCGCCCTTTCGCCGAAGACCGCGAGACCCTTGGGCGCGTCAGCGAAGGCCATCTCAACGCTGGACGGCAGCGATGCTCGCAGGAGAGAGGCCGTTTCGCTCAACAATTCGAAGACTGAGACGAGAGATGAATGCGCATCTGACCTCCGTCCGAAAGTCAGGATGCTGTCGACCAGGTCTCGCCCTCGTTCCGCGGCCCTCTCGATTTCGGCGATGCGCCGAGCTGCCTTGCCGCCCGGTTCAACCTCGGAGGTGGCCATTTCGGAGTAGCCCAGGATCGCGGAGATGATGTTGTTGAAATTGTGGGCGACGCCGCTGGCGACCTGGCCGACCATCTGCAGGCGCAGCGCCCGTTCGAGCCGGGCGCTCAGTTTGGCTCTTTCGCGCTCGCGGGTCTCGCGCGCGACAGCGTCGGCGATGGCGTCGCCGGCTAGACGCGCCGTGGCAAGCGGGAAATAAAGCCCGCGGCCGGCTCCAAGCTTGTCGAACCCCAGGATGCCACGATCATGGTCCAGTCGCTGCAACACGACGCAGGCCCAGGCGCGAACCCCGACGGCGACGAGCGTCGTCTTGGCGCCGCTGGGTGGCAGCCGCGCGACGTCCGGCACGGTGATTGTGTCGAGCCCGACTTGCTTGACCTCGCCTGGCAGCGAAAAAGCCGCCTCCGGCCACCCAGGGGGGATAGGGCGTATCGTTCGCGGACCACGTGTGAACGCGAATAGGGTTTTCGCCGAGCACTATGTAGGCGCGGTTAGCCCCTGTCATCCTTCCAAACGCCGCCAAGGCCTGCTGGAGCCGCACCTTGGTCTCGGCTGGCGGGTAGTTGATCAGGCGCGCGGACTGCTCCGCGATCAGATGCTCGAAGGCCGCCCGTTTTCGTAGCGCTAGAACTCGAGCTCTCAGCCGTCTTCCGAGATCGATGAGGGCGAGCGCAAGTAGAACGGACGTCACATAAAGGAGGAGGCGAAACCGCTCCGCCGAAAGATTCCGAGGCCATGTGCAAGCGGGCGAACTGCGCCCGTGTCCCCTCCAGAGGCTGTCCGGTCTGAAGGGCGAACAACCCTTTGAGCGTGTCGTCGACTGAAGGAAGAAGTATGTTGAGGGGACGAGCGTGAGAAATGAGAGCCTGAGCCGTTCCCTGGTCCGCCTCGGCCGGGGGCTGGACTTCAAGGTCAAGAAGACGCTCTTCGACGGCTTGTTGGGAGCGCGCCGACGTATCGAGAGTGAGTTGGAGAATGGCCGTGACAAGCGCCCGGAGCCGAGAATCGCGATCGTGGAATCCGGGACTGGCGCTTATGAGGCTTACGTAGGAGAGCGAGTTGCGCAAAAGCGCATCGTCGCTTTTGAAACGCTCGGTCAGCTTCCCTTCAATTCTGATTGCAGCGGCAAGGCGATCGACAGGCCCCAGGTCCAGCCCTTCTGACGCAGCCTCAGCGCGGAGTTGCGGCACGGCGGCGTCTCTCTGCTCCGACGAGCGCACGAGCGGGTCATAGTCAGTGAGCAACCCCGCCCGAACTCGTAGGACGTCGCGGTGCAGCGAAGCCTCGGCGAGGGCGAAATCGTCAAAGGTCTGCAGGGTCGTCGAATAGGCTGCCGCGTCGGTGACTATGCCGCGCACCAACAGCCAGGTCAGGAGCGCGAGCAGCAGACCCACCACGCCGGCGCCGGCGGCGATCTCACTCGGGCGCATCGCTTTGCCGCAATTGGCCGGGCCGCGTGACAGGCTGGCCGAGATAGGTCCCGGTCAGAGTGTTGAGGAACTCGACGATGGCCTTCGTTTGGTCGTCGGTCAACTTTCGGTCAAGCTGCGCATAACCCATCTCCTGAACCGCACGCGACAGGGCGCCCGCGCTCCCGTCGTGAAAATATGGCGGCGTGACCGCGACGTTCCGCAAGCTTAGGACGCGAAGGATCTCGGGCTTGGGAGAGGCAAGCGGATGAAATATTCCATGCCGCTGGTACATGTTGCCGCCGACATTCACCCCTTGGTGGCAGGAGACGCAGCCAAGCGCCTTGAACAACTGGTAGCCGGCATATTCCTCGGCTGTGATCGCGTTGACGTCGCCTTCGAGCCACCGATCAAATCGGCTCCCGGGCGTGAGGAGGGTCCGCTCATAGGCCGCGATGGCGCCGAGGAGGCCCGCGCGGTCAGGCTCGCGGCCGAAGGCTTGACGAAACTGTCGCACGACGTCCGGGTCCGCCCGCAGTTTCTTCAACGCCTCCTCCACGCTCGACCCCATGGTCTGGGGTTTCTCCAGAGTTTGCACCGTTTGGTCTTCCAGCGTGCGAAGATCGCCTTCCCAGTTCAGGCGGAAGCTCAGCGCAGCGTTGAACACCGTAGGGATGTTCAGCTCGACGTGGCCGGACGTTGAGGTCGAGCTGGCGCGCGCGTCGTTTATCGGGCTGGCCCCGTTTGTCGACAGGTCATGACACGAATTGCAGCTGCGGGTGTTGTCATGCGAAAGCCGAGGGTCGTGGAACAAGCGATCGCCGAGCGCCACCTGCCGCGGATCCTGAATCGGTGGAGGCGGGATGGGCGTGATCGGTTCTTGCTCGGCGCGGGGCTGAGGCGCTGGCGCTTGCGCGATCGACCCCCCTGCGGCGCAGACGGTCAGAACGACCAGGATCAAGCGCGCTACGAGAGGTCCGGCTGTGGAGACGATCGCGGCGGATCGTAGCTTGTGGCCGGACGGCGGCACGGCCAATTCACCATCCAGTGAACCCAGCAAAGCGGCGGGGAGCGCCGAGCGACGACCGTCGTCGTCGATGGCCCCGCGCCCCAACCCGTGATCTTGGACGACTTCATCCACAATAACATCCAGGCGCTGCAGCGTTCGGTCGCAACGAGATGCTCCGCCAGCGTTGACCCGCGAATGTGGTCGGCATCCGGATTTTGAGCGCACAGCGCCTCGACGAATGACAGGGACGAGATTTGGGGTCGACCAGGTGATTACGCCGCAAATGCGACGAATCTCGAGCCCCGGCCCACCCGCGAGCGCGTCCCGCGGCGAGTGTATTGCGAACGTAACTCAATTCCTGGCCGCTGAAATTCTAGCGTAGCTCCGGACAAGCAACCTGTCTTTCAGCGACGGTCGCGAAGCGAGATTCAATAAGTCGTCCGTCTGCGAAACCAACCGCAACCGCGCGGACGCTGAACTGCGCGGTTCAACGGGAAGGAGCCGGACCATGCGCTCGATTTTCTTTGGACTTGTTATACTGTTTGCGTCGACGGCTGTCGCCGACGCCACCCAGGCGGCGAATCATGGTTACGCTCAGGCGCGGCAACCAATACGAGCAAGCCGCGACAATCTGATTGACGTTGACCAGATCCGCCCTGACGAGGACGCTCTGACCAAGAGGATCGAGCAAGACAAGATTTGGCTCGACCGCTTGATCGAAATCTGCCCGAGCTGCTGAGCTTAAGGGGTGACTGACGGTTCTCCATCTCGGTCTCCGCAGCGGCGCTGAAAACGCTCGCGCCGTTTTTGTCGATGCGTCATGAGGCGAATTGCAGATGCCGGTGTTGTCGAGAGAAAACGGGTCACGGAGAGAGGCGATCGCCAGGCGCCGCCTGCCCCGTATCCTGCACTGACGGAGGAGAGATCGGCATGGGCGGGGCGGGCGTGAGGCGCCAGCGCTTGCGCAAACCGACCTCGCCGTGGCCCTGCAGGTCAGAACGACCAGGTTCCGATGCGCTATACTGGGGCTGGCTCTGAAGGCGGTCGCCGTCAGTCGCCAGCTATGGCTCGAGGCGCACATGGCCAATTCACCATCTGACGATCTCCAGCAAAGCGTCGGCGATCGCCAGGCGACGGTCCTCGTCGTCGACGATGATCCAACCCTGCAAACGATGATCTTCGACTACTTCGTTGATAATAACATCGTGACGCTGCTGGCGTCGGGTCGCGACGAGATGCTCCATCAGCTTAGCGCGCATGACGTCAGCGTCGTGATATTGGATCTTCGGCTTGGACTCGTGGATGGGCTTGATGTCTTACGCGAGCTCCGATCGAGTTCCGATGTGCCGGTGATTATTATTACGGGCCACCGCCGGGATGAAATCGATCGGGTGGTCGGTCTTGAGCTGGGCGCCGACGACTATGTGACGAAGCCCTTCAACCTGCGTGAGCTTCTCGCTCGGGTGCGGGCGATCATTCGACGGCTCGACAGGGCTCGCGCCTCGCCTGCGCGTGAGCCGGAACGCGGCGGCTACCGGTTTTCCGGTTGGCGGCTCAATCTCCGCACCCGAAGGCTTACCGATCCAAACGGCGCCGACGTCGCGTTGACCAAAGGCGAATACGCGCTGCTCGTCGCCTTCCTCGAAGCTCCCCGGCGGCCGCTTAGCCGAGAGCATCTTCTGCAGGCGACCCGGGTCCACGAAGACGTGTTCGATCGCAGCATCGACGTCCAGATTCTCCGGCTTCGCCGTAAGCTGGAGCGCGACCCGAGCACACCCGAGATTATCCAAACCGAACGAGGCGTCGGATATGTGTTCGCCGAGCAGGTCGAGCGTTACTGAGCGAGGCATAAGCCAAGCTGACGCCTGAGCCGGGAACCCGCCGCGATCACAACCGTCGGCCTGAGCGGTCCGGCGGCCGCGACACGTATTCGTGATCGTCCGGCCGAGGACTTGCGCTGCCGAACCGGTTGGCGCCTAAAGAGCTAGTGAGAAAAGGGCGGGGGCCGCAGGCTGGCCGGGAGGGGGAGCTTCACGATCGCTTGGCGCCTTTACAACTTGGCCCGCATCACCGGGGCGGGGATGAGGATTGTTGTGCCGCAGCGCGCCGGCGCGTGGTCGCTCGCGCGCCCCGTACGATTGCGCCGGGCGCTGACCGGATATGCGAGGGGATGTTCGGCTGCCCTGCGCGCGGCGCCGCTTCTCGCCGCGTTTCTCCTTTGGGGATGCGCGCCGGTCGGTCCAAACTTCGAGCGCCCGGCGGCGATCGTGTCGCCGCAGTTCAAGGAGATCAGGGGCTGGAAGATCGCCACACCCCGCGCAAACGAGTCGAAAGGCGACTGGTGGTCCGTCTTTCATGATCCGGAACTTGATCAGCTCGAGCGGGTCGTCGCGGTGTCCAACCAGACGATAAAGTCGGACGAGGCCAATTATCGTCAGGCGCTGGCGCTGATCAACGAGGCGCGCGCTGGCCTCTTTCCCACGGTCGAGGGCACTGGATCCGCGACGCGCTCTTCGCCCTCGCAGACGAATCTGACCGCGGAAGCCTCCGGGACCTGGACGCTCGACGTCTGGGGCCAGGTCAGGCGCGAGGTCGAGGCGCAGCAAGCGGTCGCGCAAGCGAGCGCCGCCAATCTCGCCAACGCGCTGCTCGCCGCGCAATCGGCGCTCGCGTTCGCCTATGTGACCCTTCGACAGGCCAATTCGCTCGAGGACCTGCTCGACAGGACCGTCACCGAATTCGAGCATTCCCTGACAATCACACAGAACCAGTACAGAGCCGGGACGGCGGCGAAGTCCGACGTCCTCACCGCGCAGACCCAAGTGCTCAACGCCCAGGCGCAGCTGATCGCGGCAGGAGTGGCGCGAACCCAGAGCGAACACGCGATCGCGGTGCTGATGGGCCGGCCGCCCGCGGGCCTGTCGATCCCGCACGGAAGCTTGCAGACCCGCGTTCCCTCGGTCCCGGTCGGTCTGCCCTCATCGCTACTGGAGCGCCGGCCTGACGTCGCAGCGGCGGAACAGACGATGCGTCAGGCGAACGCTCAGATCGGCGTCGAGTTCGCCGGCTATTTTCCAGCCGTGTCGCTTTCCGGCCTCGTCGGTTACTCCGGCAATCCGTTCAACGCCGACTTCGGCCCAAACAACCCCGTCTGGTCGTTCGGCGCGTCGCTCGCGCAGCCCCTGTTCAATGGCGGCCTGACCACCGCCCAGGTCGACGCGGCGCGTCAGGTCTATCAGGCGGACGTCGCGACCTATCGCGCGGCGGTGTTGAATGCGATCCAGCAGGTGGAGGATGCGCTTTCGGGGATTCGCATCTTCTCGCGCGAGATCAAAGTGCAGGCGGAAAACGTGCGAATTTCCCGCCAAGCGACGCAGATCACGCTCAACGAATATCAGGCCGGCACTCAGGCCTTCACCGCGGTCATTGTGGCGGAAACCCAGCAACTGACGGCCGAAGAAGCTCTTCTGTCCACTCAGGCGCAGGTCCAGACGGAGGCGGTCAATCTCATTGTCGCGCTCGGCGGCGGATGGAGCCAGTCGATGCTGCCGGACGTAACGGCGCAGACGTCGGCGATTCCCCCGCATTGAGCGAGGCGACCGCCACCGATTGACAAGCCGCGGCCTAGAAGACGAGAGTCCTTGAGGGGTGGGGCCGGGAGAATCATCAAAAGCCTGGGTCCATGCCTTCATTGTTGCCGTTCAAGGGCGAGAGGGAGGTAGTGGTGATCAAAGCGGTTCAGGTTGTCTTGACCACGCTTGCTGCATCGGCGGCTTTGGCCGGTTGCATGACGGTCGGCGGGGTGCAAGAAAAAGAAGGGCAGCTCGCGGCGGCGGGCTTTACCCGGCAGCAGGCCGATACGCCGCAGAAGATGGCCAAGCTTCAGGCGCTGCCGCAAAACTCGTTCGTCTTTGCGCAGCGTAAACACGGCGCCGTCTACATCTATGCGGACGCGGCGGGCTGCGGCTGCGCGTTCATAGGCAACGCCGCCGCCTTTCAGCAGTACCAGCAGATTCACGCCGCCAACAACATCGCGCAGATGCAAGAGACGACAGCGATGCTGAACCAGGAGGCGGCGATGGACTGGGGCGGCGTGTGGGGACCCTACGCCCCCGGCTGGTACTGATCGATCGGCGCCGTTCGCTCCCGCTCTGCGCCAGCTCTAAGAGCGGACGGCCGACGCCGGCGAGGCGGTCGTGACCGCTGACTTCGAGGAGCGCCAGGGTCGGACCCGTCTCACGCTGCGCCGGCTCTTTCCGAGCCGGCAAGCGCTGGAGGGGGCGCTCGCGTCGGGCATGGAAGCGGGAATGCGGGTGACGCTCGATCAGCTCGACGCGCTGGTCGCCTCGATGCGCTGAACGGCCATGGCGCCGAGCTTCGCCACGCCTTGCGTGCCCCCGCCCGCCCATGGACGGGGCGTGATTTCAAATCGAGGGGCCTGATCAAAAAGCCCTGTTGATCGTGAGGTCCACGCGCTGCGTCTCCGCCCTCCAGGCGGAATTGCCGACCAATGTTCCCACGCTCGTCGAACTCAGATCGACGAACGGGCTCGCGAATTTCGCGGTGTGGCCTTCCGTCACCGCGTAGGTGTAGTTCAAATCGATAAACCAGCTTGGGGTCAGAAAGTAGGTGACGCCGACCACCGCCGCGCCGCCAATGAGCCAGCTTGAGGTCGAGAAGTCCTGCGGCGCGCCGGATTGATCCACGATCGCGCCATCGACAAAGGCAAAGCCGACCAGGCCATTCAGCCGGGTCCGGGTTTGTGAGAGCGTCGGACCGCCTCCAGCGTAAACGTAGCCTTGACCGAAAACGCGGCCAAGGAATGGGATCAGGTCGATTTCCTGCAGAAGACTCGTCTGGGCAGCGCACGTAAGCCGGGCCGCTGAAAGGCACCGGCGTAGGGTTCAATAATGTGGTGTATGTCCCGAATTGCGGGATAATCGAGTTATAATTGGTCGAAGTCGCTCCCAAATAATTGTACGAGAGTTTCGGCTCCCCATAACCAGTCGCTCGCGCCGAAACGCTGGAAGTAGCCGCCCCTGGAACGACGGCGCGAATGCGAACCTATCGTCCATGAAAATATTGGTGGGCCCTTGGGCGCTTCCTGAAGCCGACAGAACGCCATCCGTGTACACGTTCGAAGTTCCGATCGCATAAACGTGCTGGTGACCGAAATTCGTCCAGTTGGCGCTCGCGCCGGGTCCAAGAAAAAAGCGCTGGTTGGCACAGGCGACCCGGTTGGCATGACGGGACTAGGCGGCGGCGCAGTCACAGTCGGCTGTGACGGATCTGCGGCGTTAGCCGACGCGGTCGCGAGCGTTAGGATTGTCGTGAGCGCAAGGAATGGGTTTTTCATTCGGACTCCTGCCCGTCAGTTTGTCACCGACCTTCATGGAACGACCGCTGACAAATTTGTGTCCCCAAAGAAAGGCAGCTTTCGTTTCGTTTCCTTGCGCCAGTGCGCCCAATACAGCGAAAGGCGAAGCGCTTCGTTTCGCTAAACGGAAGAACGGCTTCGCGACGAGGGTCACGAGTTTCAGAAATTGGGACTACAGTCCGCAGAAAGCGAAGCGATCACCGGCGGACGCTTGGTCGCCCGAGACGAAGATTCGAACAGAATGCCTGCTCGGTCGCCAAAACATCCAAGCCGATCCGCGACGGGTCGCGTCTTATCGCCGCAGCCTGCGCCGACGCAAGGGTCGCGACGAGAATTCCGCTCAGCCGGACCAGCGCGTCCCGCGGAGATCCTTCCAGGGACCGCCATCCGCATAGCGCTCAGGATAAAGGGCCTTCGAACGCGGGTCTTCCGCTGTATCGAGCTGGAGCACCATCCACTTCGGGTACGGAACGCCAGGATCCGACGCCGCGTCCACGTCGGACAGCCGAAGGTCTACGGCGCCGATGTTATCTTCCAGTTGCTCAGCCTTCCGGGCCGCCACGATCACACTGCTGACCGCAGGCCGGCCCAGCACCCATGACAGCGCGGCGCGGGCCGGACTTACGTTATGCCGGGCGGCCACCTGCTTTAGCGTGTCCACGACCCGGTAGCCCATATCCTTGTCAAACGGCACAAATGAGCCTGCCTCCGCAAACCGCGTGCCGGCAGGGGCGGGGTTGGCGCGGCTGTACTTACCCGCGAGGAAGCCGCCGGCAAGCGAACTCCAAACCAGGATACCGATGTTGTGATACTCGGCGAATGACTGGAACTCATATTCAAGGCCTCGGCCGACGAGGCTGTAATACATCTGCGCAGTAACGAATTTCTCCAATCCCATGCGCTCCTGCAGCATCACCGCGGTGGCCGCCTGCCATGACATGTAGTTGGAAAAGCCCGATATAGCGGACCTTCCCCTGGCGGACGACGTCGTCAAGCGTCCGTACTGTCTCCTCGAGAGGCGTGTTGCTGTCCCACCCATGCACTTGATAGAGGTCGATGTAGTCGGTCTGCAGCCGTTGGAGACTGGCCTCCACTTCGCGCATGATGTTGACCCGGGTGGCGCCGCTCCGATTGAGGTTGTCGCTCATGGGGAGCCGGAACTTGGTAGCCAGGACGATCTCCGTCCTCACGCCTTTCAAGGCGTTACCGACCAGAGTTTCGCTCTCACCGAGGCTGTAGACGTCCGCAGTGTCGATGAAGTTGATGCCCTGATCCAGAGCCAGCTTCACCATTCGCGTGGTGTCCTCCTGGCCGAGGTTGCCCATGTTCATCTTGCCGCCGAACTGCATCGTGCCAAGCGCCACTTCGCTCACGATGAGGCCGGTATTCCCTAGTTTTCTATGCTTCATCTCCCAAACTCCTCGCGGTCGCTCCCAGGAGTCGAATCGACTCGGCCTGTCAGAATTGGGCTCGGACGGAATGGCCGGTTGACGCGCCCAAAGCGGTCATCTCCATGCACATCAGGTTTTGTCCCCTACACTCCGAGCCCATCAAAGGGAATGACGCGGCACGCCTCTCCAGCCTTCGCCGGGGGCGCGTGCGGCGCACGCACGATGAGGCCGTCGGCGCGCGCCATCGTCTTCACCAGAGAGGAATCCTGGTCCGCAACCGGGGTCGCAAGGAGAACGCCTTCAGCGTCACGGCTGAGGCGTGCGCGCATATAGTCCTGACGGACGCCATTCGCCCGCAGATCGGCGGCGAGGCGGGCGGGCTGGCTGAGATCGGCGCCGGCGCCGGGCTCGCCGTGCAGAGCGCGTAAGAGCGGGCGCAGGAACAGGATCGCGCAAACCATCGACGACGTCGGATTGCCGGGGAGGCCCAGGATGCGCAGGGGCCCGAGGCTCCCATGCATCAGCGGCTTGCCGGGTCGCATGGCGATGCGCCAGAAGCCGAGCTCCATTCCGGCCGAGAGGAGCGCTTGCTGCACGAGATCGTAATCGCCGACGGAGGCGCCGCCGAGCGTCACCAGCACGTCGGCTTCGGCGTCGCGCGCTTGGGCCACGGCCGCTTTCAGCGCGCCGAGGTCATCGACCGCGATGCCGAGGTCGATGGCGACGCCGCCGCATGCCCCGACGACCCCGGCCACGGCGAAATTGTTGGAGGCGATGATCTGCGCCGGGCCCAGCGCCCCGCCGGGCGCGACCAGTTCGTCGCCGGTCGCCAGGATCGCGACCCGGGCGCGCCGGCGCACGCCGAGCGCGGCGTGGTTGGCGGCGGCCGCCAGCGCGACATCGCGGGGGGTGAGACGGCGGCCGGCCGGGAGCAGGGGCTCGCCAGCCTGGAAGTCCATGCCGGCCGGGCGGAGATTGTCGCCCGTTGGCGCGGCGGCCGAGAGGCGGATGCGCTCGCCCTCGCGCTCGACGTCCTCCTGAATAACGATGGCGTCCGCGCCGTCCGGCATCGGTGCGCCGGTGAAGATGCGCACCGCTTCGCCGGGACCCAGCGCGCCTGCGAACGCGCGTCCGGCGGCGGACTCGCCGATCACCTTGAGCGTCGCCGGCGGCGACGCGGTGTCGGCGGCGCGCAGCGCGTAGCCATCCATGGCAGAGTTGGAAAACGGCGGTTGGGTGCGCAGCGCCTTAAGGTCGCGCGCCAGCACGCGGCCATAAGCTTTCTCAAGCGCTACGTTTTCCTCTCCAAGCGGCGTCTCGGCGGAAGCGAGCACGCGCCTCAGCGCCTCCTCGACCGTGATCATCGGGCTCATGGACGCTCGTCCTTCGGCTTTTCAGCTGCCCGCCATTCGCCCGATTTGCCGCCGCGTTTCTCGATCAGCCGTAACCCCTCGATGCTCATGCCCCGGTCGATCGCCTTGGCCATGTCGTAGATGGTGAGGCAGGCGACGGAGACGGCGGTCAGCGCCTCCATTTCGACGCCCGTCGGCCCCACGCATCGCGCCTCCGCCCGAACCTCAAGGCCGGGCAGCGCCTCGTCGGGCGCAATGTCAACCAAAACCCTGGTCAGGTTGAGGGCGTGGCAGAGCGGAATGAGGTCGGACGTCTTCTTCGCCGCCATAATCCCGGCGATGCGCGCCGCGCCGATCACGTCGCCCTTCTTGGCGTCGCCGGCAAGTATCGCCGCCAGCGTCGACGCGCCCATGCGCACCCGTCCCTCGGCGATGGCGACCCGGTCGGTCGCCGCCTTCCCGGATACGTCGACCATGCGCGCTTCGCCGTCAGCGCCAAGATGGGTCAGCGGCTTGGACTTGTCTGCGAATGAGACCATCGGTTGGCGGCGCCTCCGCTCAAGGCTTCGCATGAGCGTTCTGTCGATCGGACGGTTCGTCCGGGCGCCCCTTCAAGCAAAATCCGCGCGCAGCGGCAACCGCGTTCGCGTCAATTGTCCGGCCGGACCGTTCCGTGTAAGGACGCTCGCCCGGCGCCGCGCGCGCCTCCAGCTTCCCGTGTGACGATGACGCGCGAGCCGAAAATCGCCTACGTCCTGCTGCGCAACGCGCATTTCGGGCCGCGGCTTGCGGCCTCGGTCGAGCTTTGCGTTCGCGACCTCGTGCTGCACAGCCGGCATGCGCGCTCGACGCTCGTCATTTGCCCGCCGGTGGATGGGCCCTTCGAGGGCGTCGAAATCGCGACGATTCCCGATCCAGGCGTCAGCGGCAATCTTGGCAAAGCCTGGGGCGTCGCACGGCTTCTCAGGCGCCGCGGCGTCGACCTCGCCATTGTCGAAAATCACCTGCCGGCGGCCGCGTTCATCGCGCTGGCCTCGGGGGCGCAAGTGATTTTGCACACGCACGCCTATGTGAAGGCGCCGTCGAGCGCGCTTGACGGCGCGGTTCGCGGCCAGGAGCTGCGCCGGCTTTCCGGCTTCGCCTTCGTCAGCGAATACGCCCTGGACCGATTCCGCGGCGATTTTCCTCATCTGCGCGCGGTTCAGCGCGCTGTGCCCAACGGGCTCGACATGCGAGCCTGGTCGGCGACAAAGCCAAAGGCGCGGTCGATCCTGTGCGTGGGCCGGGCCTTGCGAGGCAAAGGCCACCTCGAGGCGATGGCGGCGATTGTGCGCGCGCTGCCGTCGAGGCCCGAATGGACCGCGCGCTTCATGGTGTCCGACCCGGTGGCCGCGGACCGCGAGCCTGAGACCGTTCAGGCGCTTCGCGACGCGGCCAGAGGTTTCAACGGCCGGATCCGGGTCGATTCGAACGTGCCCTATGCCGAGGTCAAGGCGGCCTGGGAAAGCGCCGCGGTCGGCATGGTGCTGACGACTGGCCCCGAGCCGTTCGGCCGGACGGCGCTAGAGGCGCTCGCCAGCGGGGCCGCGCTCATCACCTCGGGGCGCGGCGGCTTGGCCGAGATCTGCGGTCCGTGCGCGGTGACGGCCGATCCGGGCGAGGCGGATGGTCTGGCGGCGGCGCTCGGCCAACTCATGGATGAGCCCGAACGGCGCGCGGATCTCGCGCGCGCGGGGCGCAAGCGCGTCGAAGCACTTTTCGATATCCGAACGGTGGCGCGCCAGATGGACGATTTCATCGAGGCTTGCCTAGGAGCTGGGCGCGGAGAAGCGGACGTGTTTGGCGCCGGAGGTCAGGCGGTCGTTCCGTAGTCGCTGCCGGTCGCCTGCGATCGCCACGCATCGCTTCGATCCGTCCGGATCCGCCGAGACCCGATTTCCTACCGCCGAAATGCGCGTTCGACGCGGTTGCCTTCCGAAGACGCAGCGGATAACTGGCCGTTTCGGCTTGGGGGGCCCATGAGTCCTGAATAGTTTGCGGTTGCGGTCGGTCTCGCCGTTTTTGGCGGGGGCGTCGTCGGCCTTATCCTTCAACGCCTCCTCCCCGAGACGTTCACGACCGGCGGGCCCCGTGACATGATCGGCGCAGTCGTCGGTCTTCTGACCTTATTGTCGGCGCTGACAATGGGGCTTTTGATCTGGACCGCTTACGGCGTCTATGCCGGCCAGAACACCGCGGTCCAGACCCTCGCCGCCAAAGTGCTCCAACTCGATCTCGCGCTCGCCGACTTCGGGCCGGATGCGAATCCCGAGCGCGCGCGTCTGCGAAAGGCGGTCGGGCAGGCCATCGACGACGTCCGGGGGGACAGGGAAAGCGACAAGGACTTCGTTGCGCAGAACTTCGCCGCCGCCGTGCGGGCCCTTCGAAAGGAGGAAGGCGACCTGACGAGCCTTCATCCCGAGACCGACGCGCAGAAGCAGGCGCTCGCCCAGTCAAACGGAATTGTCGAGGCGATCGGTCAGGCGCGTCTGCAGATGTCCTTCGCGTTGAGCAATCCGGTTTCCTATCCGCTCATATCTGATTGTGGTCGGATGGGCGATGGCTCTCTTTTGCGGCTTCGGGCTGATGTCCCGCGGCCACACGATGTCGGTCATCGCTGTGCTTGTCGGCGCCGTCGCGGTTTCGACTTCGGTCTACATGATCCTCGACTTGAGCAGTCCCTATTCGGGCGATCTTTCGCCCATCGACTGCCCCGCTTGAACAGGTGCTGGACGTTATGGGCAAGGAGTAAGGCGCAGTTCGCTGCGCCGCGCCGCAGTCTTTCGAATTTGCTTGCCTTTCGCTTGCGCCGGCGGGAAGGCTGGCCATGTGACGTCCAGCCCGACAATTTCGAGGTTTAAGGCTCCTGCCGACGATCCGCCGCTGATCGCGTTCGGCGGCGCGCGATTCTGGCGGGTGAACTTCGCCCTGTTTCTCGGCAGCTTCGCGACCTTCGCGATGCTCTATTGCGTCCAGCCGCTGATGCCGCTCTTCGCGCGCGCCTTTTCGATTTCTCCCGCCGCGGCGAGTCTGTCCCTGTCGGCGGCGACTGGCGTGCTGGCGGTCGCGATGGTGTTCGCCGGGACATTGTCGGATGCCGTGGGGCGCAAGACAATGATGACGGCGTCGCTGACCGCAGCCGGGGCGGCGACGCTCGCCGCCTCCTTTTCACCGACCTGGGCGGCCTTCGTTGCGCTTCGCGCGCTGACCGGCCTTGCGCTTTCCGGCGTTCCGGCGGTCGCGATGGCGTATCTCGCCGAGGAGATGGACCGTTCGGCGATCGGGCTCGCGATGGGCCTCTATATCGCCGGCAATACGCTTGGCGGCATGGGCGGGCGCCTGGCCACCGCCGGCTTCGCCGACCTCGGCGGCTGGCGCGCGGCGATCGCGGTTATCGGCCTGATTTCGCTCGCCTGCGCGGCCGCGTTCGCCTTCGCGCTGCCCAGGGAGCGGCGGCTCCTGGCGCAATCCCCGCCGACGGCGCTTCTCCCGGCGATCCGGATGCATTTCAGCGATCCGGGCCTCCGATATCTGTTCGCGCTCGGCTTCCTGCTGATGGGGGTGCTGGTCACGACTTACAACTACATCGCCTTCCGGCTCGAGGCTCAGCCCTTTTCGCTGAGCCAGGCGGCGATCGGCTTCGTCTACTGCATCTATCTCATCGGCGCGGCCGCTTCGGCGGCGATCGGCGAACTCGCCGGACGCCATGGCCGGCGCCGCGTCATCGCGCTCGCCATTGTTCTCATGCCGATCGGCGTCGTCTTCACTTTGCCCGACAACCTGTGGCTCATGATCCTCGGCGTCGGCGTTCTGACGGTCGGGTTCTTCGGCGGCCATTCGATCGCGTCGAGCTGGGTCGGCCTGCGCGCCGACACGGCGAAGGCGCAGGCGAGCGCGCTTTACCTGTTCTTCTACTACGCCGGTTCGAGTCTCGCCGGCTCGATCGGCGGCTGGGTCTTCTCGCTTGACGCGTGGCCGGGAGAGGCCGCCTTTGTCGGCGCGCTGTCCGTGCTCGCCCTTGTCATCGCCATGAAGCTCGCGCGCGTGGCCCCGCCGGCGCATCTTCGCGCTTCTTGAGAGAGAAGGCGTCGGGCATGGAATGGCGCGACGAGGGTCTCATCATCGGCGCCCGCAAGCACGGCGAGGCCTCGACCATCGTCGAGGCGATGACCCGCGCGCATGGGCGCCATCTTGGCCTTGTGCGCGGCGGAAGATCGGCGCGGCTCCGGGCGACGCTCCAGCCGGGCAATACGATCGGGCTGACCTGGCGCGCCCGGCTCGACGAGCATCTGGGCTCATTCGCCGTCGAGCCGCTATCGCTGCGCGCGGGCAGGCTGATGGCGAGCGCCTTGGCGCTGGCCGGAATCAACTATCTCGCTGCGCTCCTGCGGGTCCTGCCCGAGCGCGATCCGCACGAGCGCGTATACGAGGCGGCGAGCCTCATCGCCGAGGCGCTTGACGAGGCCATGCTCGCGCCGGCGCTCATCGCCCGGTTCGAGGCGCAGATCCTGACCGAATGCGGGTTTCGGCTCGATCTCTCCCGCTGCGCGGCGACCGGGGCGGTCGAGGGCCTCGCCTATGTCTCGCCGAGGTCCGGGCGGGCGGTGAGCGCCGAAGCCGGGGCGCCGTGGCGCGACCGGCTGCTGCCGCTGCCGGCGTTCCTGCGCGAAGGTGCGTCTGTCGAAGCGCGGCCCAGTGCGGACGAGATCGCCGACGGCTTCCGGCTGACCGGGTTCTTCCTCGCCCGCGACCTGTTCGCGCTGCGCGGCGAGCCCTTGCCGGACTCGCGCGCCGCCTTTCTCAAGGCGGCGGCGCAGGGCGCGCGATAGCGTTCGTCATCTTGCGGCGGCCGACGGCTTCAGAGGCAAAAGGGAACAACGCTTGTTCCTTCGGGATTTAGGTGCATTGGCGGGGCTTGTTTCCAGTCGCCCCGATTTCAGGCGAGCAGGAAGACACGGATGGCCGAGCGTAATTGGATCTGGTCGCTTTTGGCTTATGGAGCTCTTGTGGCCATCGCCGCCGCGCGCCGCGCGCCTCAGCGAACGCCCGCTGTCGGGGTCCGCGAGACAGCCCGCGAACCTTATCGGACGCGCCATGCCGCGCCTGCCCGGGATATCGAGATTCCGGCCGCCCCTGCGCCGGCGGGACAGCCCGATCCCGACAAGCGGCCGAGGGAGCAATTCGAGAACGACCAGCCGATTTCGGCGCAATTGAGCCGGGCGAGGGAAAAGGGCAGGGGACGGCGGGCGACCGCGCCCTGGCAAATCCCCTGGCGGGGCTGGAACGACATTTTCTGGCGGGTTTATGCGAGCTTCAACGACAACCGGTTGCTCGCTGTCGCGGGCGGCGTCGTCTTCTTTTCGTTGCTGGCGATCTTCCCCGCCGTCGCGGCCTTTGTCTCGCTCTACGGACTGATCGCCGACGCTTCCACGATCGACGCCCATCTTTCGCTCGCCTCGGGCATTTTTCCGGCCGGCGCGGTCGACATTCTGCACGAGCAGATCGCCAAAGTCGCGGCAAAAGGCGAGGCCAGGCTTAGCTTCGGATTCATAACCGGCCTCGTCGTGGCGCTGTGGAGCGCCAACGCCGGAATGAAGGCCATCATCGACGCGCTCAACGTCGTCTTTGACGAGAAGGAAAAGCGAAGCTTTGTGAAGCTGAATCTCGTCTCCCTGCTTTTCACGCTGGTCGCCATCGTCTCGCTGATGCTTGCGCTCGCCGCCATTGTGGTGGCGCCGATCGTCTTCTCCGCCGTCGGACTTTCGTCGCTGCCAGGGCGCGCGATCGCCATTCTGCGCTGGCCGCTGCTGCTCATCGTGGCGGCGATCGCCCTGGCCGCGATCTATCGCTATGGGCCGAGCCGCACCGAGGCGCGCTGGCAATGGCTTTCGGTCGGGAGCGTCGCCGCGGCGATCGGCTGGCTCATCACCTCGGTTCTGTTCTCCTGGTACATCGCCCATTTCGGCGCCTACAACGCAACCTACGGCTCGCTCGGGGCCGCCGTCGGCATGATGATGTGGATGTGGATCTCGGCCATCGTGATCCTGCTCGGCGGCGAGCTCAACGCCGAGATCGAACATCAGACCGCGCGGGATTCGACGGTCGGCGCGGAAAAACCGCTTGGCGGGCGCGCCGCCGTGATGGCCGACACGATCGGGGCCGCGCGCTAGTCGAGGCCCCGCGTAATGACCATCCCATACAAAGCGAACCGCGCCACGGGCGCCGGTCGTAATGCGGCGACAATTGGTTGCGGAAAGTCAGAAAAGACGATAGGCTTCCCCCATGAACAATTGCCGCCCTTCCGCAACCCCAAAAGGCTCGGGCCGGTCCGCCCGCGCGGCGCCCATGAGGGCGAAAGGCCGCGAGAAAAAATAATCTGTAACTCCCAAGCCGTCTGTTTTCAGGCTGCGATTGCGAGGAGGAGTTGGGAGGGGTTTGCAGTGAGGGCTTTGAGAATGTTGAGGCCGTGCTTTCGTGCGGTGGAGACGATGGACCTCATGCGGACGAAGACGTGAGCGCCTTCGAAGGTGCGGAAGCCGCCCGAGATTTTCATTTTGACCTTGGCCATGCGCAGGTCCTGTTCGGCCAGGTTATTGGTGAACGGGACGTCGAAGTCGACGAGGAAGCGCAGGGTCTCGTCCTTGAAGGTCTTGAAGCGGATGAGGAGATTATGGCCTGGGCGCTGCTTCTTTCGTTTTTTCGAGCCGGGCGAAGGATCGAAGGCCGGCAGGGCGCGATGGAAGGCGAGCCCTTCCCGAACGGCCTGCCAGTAGCGGTCGACGAAGCCTTGCACGCGTTCGGGTTCGAGCGCCCGGGCGCCGGCCTCTTTGGCTTGGCGCACGGCCTTTGCGGCGTCGAGGAGGACGTCGCGCATGGCTTGCGCCCACGGCTCCTTGTCGATCTCGATGAGCGCCTTGAGTTCGCGCAGGTGATGGGCGTTGCAGAAGGCGTGAGCGACGTCCGCGAGGGCGTTGTAGGGGCGGAAATGGTCATGCACGACGACGCCGCCCTTCAACCCTGCGGGAACATCGCCGCGCGCCGCTCCGACCCGGTAGAAGGTATGGCTCCGGCTCGACGTCGTATGCAGCCATTGCAGGGAGCCTGCGCGATGCGAAAGCCGGTTTCGTCGAGATGCCTGACCTTGGCCCCGCCGACGCGCGTCCCGATCGCCTGATAGACGCCCTCCAGAGCCTGAGCCTTCTTGCCCATCCACGCGATCACGCTCGCCGGGCAGACGAGCGGCGCGCCGAACAGGTCCTGAAGCGCCTGCGCCGTCCGGTCCTCGGGCACAAGCTGCTGCACGTTGAGATAGACCGCCGCCGCCTTGATGCGCTCGCCATATTGGGTCGGCGAGATCACGCCGTCGGGGAACGCAGCCCGCGTCACGCCGCGGCATCGGGCGCAGGCATAGATGGCGCCCTGGTGCTCCGTGACCTCGATCAGCCGCTCGGGCAGGTCGAACACCTGACGCGTCTCCACCCCGGTCTGCATCGAAGCCGCGAGCGCCGCCCGGCAGCGCCGGCACGCCGCAGCCTCGTGTCGGACGACCCAGTCGGGCGTCGCCGTCCGCCGCAGCGTGTCGCCCTTGTGGCCCCGCTGTCCCCCGCTCGCCTTGCCCGAACGGCCGCGAAGGCTGCCGGGAAGGCGCGACTTCTTCCTCAGCCCGTCGCTCGAAGGCGGCTTGGAGCTCGTCGTGCTGTCCAGATCCAGCCGGCGCCGAAGCTCGGCGTTCTCGGCTCGAAGGCCCTCGTTCTCCCGCCGCAAATCGGCGACCTCCGAGCGAAGCGCGGAAATCTCGCTCCGGAGCGCTTCGATCAGCGCCTGAACTTCGGCAGGGAGAATCATCCCCACCTTAACTCACGGTTCGCCCCCGCCCGTCTCGAAAATCTCGCAAAACCTCAACGATCTCACACACCGTGTGACAATTCGAACTCACCCGGCTTGGGAGTTACTAAAATCTGGAAAATCTCTCGTAACCCATTGAAAAGGCTCATTTCGGACGAGAGAATCCAAGGAAATCCAAGCTTTTCCAACCCCTGAACGGGGCGATTTCGCCGCGAAACGGCGACCGCCCAAGAAAACCCAAACCGGGCGCGCTTTTCTAATCGGCGCGGCGGTTTGAACCGCTCGCGTCGCTCTATCCGACCTCGTACACCGAAAGGGCGACCCGGTCGGGATGGCGAACGCCGGAGGCGATGAACAAGGGCCGCGTCAGCCACTGGTAGGCGGCCGCGCCGGTCTCGAAGCGCGGCGTGCTGCGAAAGTAAACCTGCGCCGGCTCGACCGGTTCGCCGCGCGTGATGCGCGCCATCACCTCCGGAGGGCCGAAGCGCACGCCGCGATTGTCCACATAGACCAGCGCCCCATCATCCAGCTGGATGACATAACGAGCCTCGAGCCGGGTGAAACCGTCCGGGCCGATGATTTGAAAGTCAGCGCCGCCAGCGAGAACCGTCCCGTTGAGCCTTCGCCCCGAATGGTCCCGCCGGCGATCGGAACGACGCGACGCAAGCCTTGTGGCGTCTCGCCGATCGCGATCGGCTGGCCGACCTCGACCAGGACATCGGCGATATGGGTAAGCGTCGGGGTCATGCGATCCGCTCCAGATGCGACAGGATGTGATGGTTTTCTAAATTGCCTTCGTCACCTTTTGCCGTTCAGCGCGTTAACACGCAACTCCACGCGCCTTCGAAGAGCGAGCGCGATTGCGCTCGCAACCGGTCGAAATAGGAGAACACTTGGAAGCGCCTCCCCTTGAACGAAAACTGGTCGCCATCCTCGCCGCCGATGTCGCAAGCTATAGCCGGCTCATGGAAATCGACGAGGAAGGAACGCTGGCCACCTTATCGGCTTTTCGGGTCGTTACCGATGGTCTTATTGCGCGGCACGACGGAAGGATCTGCGGGACAGCCGGCGACAGCATTCTTGCCGCGTTCGGCAGCGCGCTGGCGGCGGTGCAATGCGCGGTCGACATCCAGAACGAACTCGCCCACTCGAACAATGACCTCGAAAAGGGCCGCCGAATGCAGTTTCGCATCGGAATCAACGTCGGCGACGTCATGCTGAAGGACGGGGATATATTCGGCGACGGGGTGAATATCGCCGCGCGTCTGGAAGGGTTGGCGGATCCCGGCGGTATCTGCATCTCGCGCGGCATTCATGATCACGTCATGAAAAAGTTGCCGTTCGACTTCGAAGACCTCGGCGAGCAAAGCGTCAAGAACATCGCGCAGCCCGTCCGCGTCTATCGGCTCGTCATGGGCGGGCGAGGGCCGGAGCCGGGATCGAGCCAATCTGCGACGCCGTCGCCAGACATAGGGACCGATATCCCGTCGCTGGCTGAAGACGAGCCTATCGCTCCGGCTTCCGACCCGCAGGCGGTGGAAATCGAGTTTTGGGATTCGATCAAGAGCAGCACCCGCGCGGACGAGTACGAGGCCTATCTCGAGCAATATCCTGAAGGCGGCTTCGTCGCCCTCGCGCGCGTGCGTCTCGAAGCGATCAAAGGCGACGCCGCCGGCCTGCGCGACCCGCAGGACCGGGAAATCGAATTGTCGTTTTGGGAGTCTGTGCGCGGGAGCGACAACCCCGCGCTGATCCAGGCCTATCTTGAAAAGTATCCCAACGGCGAGTTTGGCGCCCTAGCCAGGATTCGCATTGACGAGTTGAGTGGCGCAAAGTGATCGCGGGATCCACCCGGCGCGCATGAAGCCGGTCGCTTGCAGGGAGGCTGGAGGGACATAGAATGGATCGGCGCAAGCTCTTTGTCTCGACCGCCAAGGCGGCCCTCGCCGGCGTCATCGCAGGATCAGAGCTGGAGTTCGAAGCCGGCCTCCGCTCAGGCGCAGCTCGCCAAAGGCGCCGCCGGTCCGCCGCAGGTCTCCGTGCTGCCCTATCCAGATCCGGAGTTCAGGGGCGTCATCGGGCGAACGACCGAGGATTCCAAGCCCGATTTTCCGCAGCCGGTGTCAGCGCCCGAGGGAGCGCCCAACGTGCTGCTGATTCTGACCGACGATGTCGGCTTTGGCGCGTCCAGCGCATTTGGCGGCCCCGTTCCAACGCCGACCCTCGAAGCGCTCGCCGCGAAGGGTCTCAAATACAATGCGTTCAACACCACGGCGCTGTGCTCGCCGACGCGCGCGGCCCTGATCACGGGCCGCGATCAGCACAACGTGCATACCGGCATCATCATGGAGCGCAGCCTCGGCTATCCCGGTTACAACTCGCTGATGCCGAAAAGCGCAGGGACCGTCGCCGAAATCCTTCGCGGCAACGGCTACAGCACGGCCTGGTTCGGCAAGAATCACAATGTGCCGGCCTGGCAGAGCAGCGCCGTCGGACCCTTCGACCTGTGGCCGACCGGACTTGGCTTCGACTACTTTTACGGCTTCATCGGCGGCGACGTGAACCAGTGGGATCCGACCCTGTTCGAGAACACGACTCCGATTGAGCCCAAGGAGAAGCTGAGCGGAGAGGCGAAAGCGAATTATCATCTCGATTCCGATCTCGCGGATCAGGCGATCCACTGGATCGAGCAGCAGCATGCGCTGGCGCCGAACAAGCCGTTCTTCGCCTATTACGCTCCGGGCGCGACCCACGCGCCCCATCACGTGCCGAAGGAATGGATCGCGAAGTTCAAGGGCCAGTTCGATCAGGGCTGGGACAAGCTGCGCGAGGAAACCTTCGCGCGGCAGAAGGCGCTCGGCGTGATCCCGCAAGATACGATCCTGACACCGCGCCCAGCGAACATGCCCGCCTGGGACTCGCTCGATGCGAAGCAGAAGGAGCTCTATGCCCGCATGGCGGAGATCTATGCCGCCTTTCTCGCCTATGACGACTATAACATTGGCCGGGTGATCGAAGCCGTCGAACGGGAAGGTCTGTCCGACAACACGCTCATCATCTTCATCGAGGGCGATAACGGCGGCAGCGCCGAGGGCACGCTGCAAGGCACGGCGAACGAGGTCGCGGTCATCGGCAACGGCGCCAAAGAGAGTTTCGACTACCTTTACTCGATCAAGGACGAACTGGGCGGCCCGCTGCACTATAACCATATGCCGGTCCCATGGTCATGGGCGTTTGATACCCCGTTCCAGTGGACCAAACGCTACGCCAGCCATTTCGGCGGCGTCCGCAACGGCATGGTGATGAGCTGGCCTAAGCGGATCAGGGACGTCGGGGCCTTGCGCGAGCAGTTTCACTACGTGACCGACATCATGCCGACGATTCTCGAAGCGGCCGGCGTGGCGGCGCCCGACATGATCGACGGCGCGAAACAATTGCCGATCGACGGAATTTCGATGGCCTACACCTGGGACGACGCGAAGGCGCCGACGCGCCGCGCGACGCAACTGTTCGAGATGTTCGGCAATCGCGGCGTCTATCACGACGGCTGGATGGCCTCGACCACGCCGCTGGTGTTCGCCTGGGAGCCCGAACCGAAGGGGCTCACGCCGGAGAGTTTCAACTGGGAGCTTTATGACCTCAGGAAAGATTTCTCTCAAGGCGATGACCTCGCCAAGGCCATGCCCGACAAGCTCAAGCAGATGGAGGAGCTCTGGTGGGCGGAAGCAGGCCGCAACAACGCCTTGCCGCTCAACTTCAGTCCGCAAGCGACCGTCCAGGCGGTCTTCCAGCGGCCGAGCCTGACCCGCGGGCGCACGCATTTCACCTATCGTCAGGGCACAGTTCGCATTCCCGAAGGAACCGCGCCGACGGTGAAGAACACGTCCTCTACGATCACCGCGAAACTCAACGTGCCGGGCCAAGGCGCGGACGGCGTAATCGTCACCCAGGGCGGGCGGTTCGCCGGCTGGGGTCTCGCGATCCTCGATGGCAAGCCCGTCTGGGCCTACAAGAATACGCAGCAGCCCGACGACGGGATCCGCATCAGCGGTCCGGGCAAGCTCGCGCCGGGCGATCATGTCGTGAGCGTCGAGTTCGTCTATGACGGAAAGAAGGGCGAATTCGGCAAGGGCGGCGCTTATGTGCTCAAGGTGGACGGCGCCGAAGTCGCCAGAACCTCCATAAGCCACACGGTTCCGTTCATCTATTCGGTCGATGAAACGCTCGACGTCGGCGAGGACCGCGGCACGCCAATCCTCGAGGATTACGCGGACCGGATGCCGTTCAGATACGCTGGCCGGATCAACGAGGTCGAAATCAGTCTCCCGGGCGGAAACGCCGCCCATGACGTCCCCGACATCGACTCGAAGTGAACGCGGGCCGATCCTGGCGCTTCAGGTCACGCGAGGCGCAAAAAGCGCCGCGCCGGGGTCAGATCCCCGCGTACCACTCGTAGCCGCGGTCCTCCCAGAAACCGCCGCGGCCGCGCGAGATCTTGGCGAAATCGTCGATCGCCTCGATCCGCATGATGTATTTCGCCATCTTGTAGCCAAGCTGGCGCTCGACCCGGAGCCTCAGGGGCGCGCCGTGCTCGACCTTGAGCGGCGCGTAATTCATCTCGTAGGCGAGGATGGTCTGCGGATGAAACGCGTCGATGAGGCCGACCGTCTCGTAATAGCGGCCGGTGTTGTCGGTCGTCTGTTCGAGCGTGTCGGCGCAGAAGAAGGCGATATAGCGCGCCTGCGGCTTGAGGCCCGCCATCTTGAGGATCTCCAACAGTTGGACGCCCTTCCACTGGCCGATGCAGCTCCAGCCCTCGACGCAATCGTGCCGCGTGATCTGCGAGCGCGAGGGCAGGGCGCGGAGATCGGCGAGCGATAGCTTCATCGGCCGCTCGACCAGGCCACCGACCTCGAGCTTCCAGTCCTTGAAGCCGCCCTGGCGCAGCGCGACATAGGCGGAATCCTGAGGATCGATCGAGCCGTTCGGCTTGAACCAGGGCGAGATCGCGCCGGGCGGAAACTCCGCCGCCATCGCCGTTTGCGGCCCGAGAAGGGCGCGCTGGGCGGCCTTGGTCAAAGCCTCGGCCTTTTCCAGGATCTTGAGGGCCGCAGGCGAGCCGGTGTCGCAGCCCGAAAGAGGCGCGGCCGCCACGCCGACGCCGAGCCCGATGAGCAGCCTGCGGCGCGTGAAGCCCGCGCGCGGGGGGCGGATCAGACGCTCACCGCTCATGGCTGAGTCTCCTTGATCCGGTAGCGGCCGGTGATCATCGAGCGCAAATTGTTGATGGGACCCGAGAGGACCACCATCACGAGATGCACGATGATGAACAGAACGAGGTAGGTCGCGAGCAGGAAATGCACGGCCCGCGCCGCCTGGCGGCCGTGGAAGAGCGTGAGCAGCCACGGGAACGCCGCGTCGACCGCCGGGGACATCGTCAGTCCCGCCAGGATCAGGATCGGAAAGGCGATCACGACGCTGAGGTAAGCGAGCTTCTGCAACACGTTGTAGCGCAAAGCCTCGTCGCCCGAGGGAAAGCGGAGCCGCAGATGATCGACGACCGCGTGCGGGATCGCCCGCAAATCGGCGAGGCTCGGCCAGAGGTCGCGGATGTGGCGGCCGAGGAGGAGGTTCACGAAATAGAGAAGCCCGTTCAGCACCAGAATCCAGGCGAAGAAGAAATGCCAGCGCCGCCCCAGCGCCAGATCCTGATAGGACGGCAGCGTCGCCCAGGAGGGAAAGCCGCGCTCCTCGAGGTCTCCGTCGTCCCCGCGCGAGGCGCCGAGCACGCCCGTGGTGTTGATGGCGTGTCCGAAGATGGTGGTTACGCCCGCGGTCGGATCGCCATTGTCGTCCTCGCGCGCCGAGAGCGAGAAGAAGGGCCGGGTGAAGTTGGTCGTCTGCCCCCAGGTGAGCTGCGGGTCGGCGTTGAAGATCTGCATCCCGCTCATCAAGAGCACGACAAAGCAGATGGCGTTGACCCAGTGGCAGACGCGCACCAGCGCGGAATGTCTGACGATCACCCGGCCTTTGGATGCGGCGCGCGCGGGCAGGGCGGAAGAAATCGACGTCAAGCCAGGTCTCCAGTGGGCGGGCCAATAGGCCACGATCCCCAATACGTTTCCGTCGCGCCCGGTGTTTCGCGCGCAAATCGTGATTTTTGTTTGGCGCTTTTTTTGCGTCCCGCCCTGAAACCTCGCGGGGATCCTTCCGTAACCCATTCATGCCGGTCAAGGCGCGCGACTCTCGATCGGTTCGAACAGTGAATGGAGACGAACATGAACGCCAAGCTTTTGTATTGCGCCGCCGCGCTCGCCGCAGGAATAGGCCTCGCCGCGCCTTCTTTCGTGATGCCCGCGTTAGCCGAAATGACCAAGATGGTCGGCGGCGCGCCGATGTATCCATCAAAGAACATTATCGAAAACGCGGTCAACTCGAAGGATCACACGACGCTTGTCGCTGCCGTCAAGGCGGCTGGACTCGTCGACACGCTGGAAGGCGCCGGGCCATTCACCGTCTTTGCGCCGACCAACGAGGCTTTCGCCCGTCTGCCGGCCGGCACGGTAGACACCTTACTGAAGCCCGAAAACAAGCAGATGCCGACCACAATCCTGACCTATCACGTCGTTCCGGGGCGCCTCACCGAGGCCGACATTGACGCCAGGATCAAGCAAGGCGGCGGAAAGGCCATGATGAAAACCGTTCAGGGCGAAGACCTGACCTTTGTGCGCGCGCCGGCCATCTTTGGGTCATCGACGCCAAGGGCGACAAGGCCGAAGTCACGATCCCCAACGTGATGCAGTCGAACGGCGTCATTCAGGTGATCAACAAGGTTCTACTCCCGAGCTGAGCCCTCCTCCTACGGCTCATGGGGGTGGCAGCGGGCGGACGCCATTAGCGTCCGCCTGCTTTTTCGCGTCGGTTTGCGCCGGCGCCATCCGCTATCTTAGGATGCCGAAATGACGGCGGCAGGGGCAGACGATCTGGCGCGCCTTTTGAGCCGCATCGCCGCGCGCGACACGGCGGCCTTTGCAGCGCTCTACAAGCAGACAAGCGCGAAACTCTATGGAGTTGTCGCGCGTATCCTCAAGCGAGGCGACGTCGCGGCTGACGTGCTTCAGGAGACCTACGTGCGCGTCTGGGAGAAGGCCGGCGAATTCGATTCCAACAAGGGCTCGCCTCTTGCCTGGATGGCGACTATCGCCCGCAACCGCGCGCTGGACGAAGTTCGGCGGATGCGCCCCGTTTCGCTCGACGATCAGACAGAGGGGTTCGAACCGGCCGCGGAGGAAGTCGATCCGCTCGGCGCGCGCGAACGTTCCGAGGGGCTCGCGAGGCTCATCGACTGCCTTAAGGGATTGGACGAAGAGAAGCGCGCGATCGTCTTGCTCGCCTATTACCGCGGCTTGAGCCGCGAGGCGCTCGCCAAGCGCTTCGGACGGCCGGTCCCAACGATCAAGACCTGGCTCCACCGCAGCCTCGCGCAGCTTGGGGACTGCCTCAAGTCATGACGATCTCGCCCGACGACGACTTCGCCGCGGCCGAATATGCGCTCGGCACACTCGACGTGAGCGAGCGGGCGACGCTGGCCGCGCGGCGGTTGCGCGAACCCGAGCTCGATGAGGCGATCCGGGCCTGGGAGGAGCGGTTGGCTCCGCTCGTCGAGGCGGCGCCGGAGATCGAGCCTCCGGGCGACCTTCTCCCCGCAATCGAGGCGCGCATCCGAGCTACGTCGCCCGAAGCGCCGATGAACGCCGCGGTTATCGCCCTTCGACGAAGCGTCGCGCTCTGGCGTACGACGGCGATCGCCGCATCCGTCTTCGCGGCCGTGCTCGCGATCGGCTTCGTCGCACGCGAGACGACCCGGCGATCCGTGCCGCGCGAATATGTGGCGATCCTGCAGAAGGACGCCGCTTCGCCGGCCTTCGAGGTGACGGTCAATCTCGATAAGCAAGAGCTCACTGTTCGTCCGGTCGCGGCGCGAGCTCCGCCCGGCAAGTCTTATGAGCTCTGGATCATCGACGCGAAGCTCGGCGCGCCGCGGTCGCTTGGCGTGATTGGCGAGGGGGCGCACGCCGCGAACTTGTCCGCCTACGAGCCCGGGGTGGTCGCGAATGCGACCTACGCCGTGACGGTCGAGCCGCCGGGCGGATCCCCAGACGGCAAGCCTTCCGGGCCGCCGGCGTTCGTTGGCAAGCTGATCCCGGTCGGCCCCTGAAGGCGCAGGCCGCGCGGCGGCGATCGGTCTCGATCGCCACTTGCGGGAAGGCGCCTCAAACCCCATTTCCCTCCGCATCGAGAGAACCCCGTTCCCGCTTGAACGAGAGGGGCGAACAGAGCCGCTTTGAAACCGCGCGCCAAGTTTGGGGCGAAGCAGCGGCGTGTTCCTTTGAAAAACGGACGTTGCATAGCCCCGGCGGTTCTTTATTCGCCAAGTAATCGTTCATACCTTGCAAGTACATGGCGAAGAACGCGTCGGCGAAATCACGTCAATGTGAACCACGCCTTCGTATCGGATCAAGGCGTGCAGCATGCGCCCGGTGAGGATAGCGCAGAGGCTGAAAGCGACGTGAGCGCGTCGACGAGGAACGAAAGCCCCAATCCGCGCGTTTCCGTTCGCTGTTGTGATTCCGACTTTTGCGAGTCTCGGTCGCGGAGCGAGAGGAGGGCGTCATGCAAGGACTTTTTTTCACGGCGGCCCTGGTGGCCGCGGGTCTTGTGGGTTTCGGCAATTTCGGCATGCGAGCGCAAGACACGCGCACCCAGGGGGTGCGTTCTCAAGACTACAGCGTTGAGCAGGGCCCCGAGCAGGCTGGCGTTTTCGACCGGTGGCTCAAGCCGAACGCCCCGGAATGCGTGCCGGTCTCGGACATCGCGTCGGTGTCGCGGTTGACCAAGCTTACGCCGGCGCAGTTCCAGTTCGTAAGAGCGCTCTATATCGCCATTCCTCCGGTGTCGCGGGAGCTACCTCCGGGCGATAGCGCGATCGTGGCGAGCGCGGATGGCAAGGCGATGATCGCCCTTGTATCCGACGGCGAGACCTGCGCGCGGTTCCTGGCGCCCAATTTTATCTTGTCGATGCTGGTTCAGGTGGGCAAGGGCGAGAGCGTGAAGCTCGGCGAGCCGATCTGACGGTGCAGCGCGGCTAAGCAGCCGCGGCCGTTACGATTGTTGGTCCACTGACCTGTTTGCCGCGCCTCCCGGTATGGGGAGGCCGGAAGCTCGGAAGGCGCTAGAGCCGACCACTCCCGCAGTGAACGCGCGCGTTCGCTGACTGCACGATCCGGCGTCCGCGATGGGCGCGGCGGGATCTTCGACGATAACTCTGACCTTCCACCACAAGCCATGCGCTATTGCCGGCCGCGCTCTTCCCTTCTATGAATCCAAAGGGTCGAGTCGCTCTACGCTGGGGAGCGGGCAGCGCTGTCGAGGTGGCGACGGTGTATGGGAGACCCCGGGGGCGACGCGAAAATGCGAAACTACCAGTGCGCGTTGTTGCTCGTGGCGGGACTCTGCGCTGCGCCGGCGGCGGCCGCGGACCTACCGACGAAGAAGCTGGCGCCGGCGCCCGTTCCCCAGCCAGTCCTTCCCTCGAGCTGGCATTTCGAGATCACCGGCTATGGCTGGGCGTCGAGCATTGCGGGAAGCACGGGCTTCGGCTCCCTGCCGACTCTACCTTATTACGCGCCTTTCGCCAAAGTGCTACAGCACTTCCAGGGCGGCATCATGAGTAGCTTCGTCGCCCGCAACGACACGTTCATTGCCGGAATCGATTTCGTCTGGGCGCGGATCGGTGGGTCCGGAGTCTTACAAAACCCCGACAGCGTGCTCTACGGCGGAAAGACGAGCCTCACTCTCAACGAGGGGTTCATCACCGCCTTCGGCGGCGTTCGCGTGCCGCTCGGCATACCGAACCTTTCTCTCTACGGCACGGTCGGCGCCCGTAACTTCTACGCCGGGACAAAGCTCACTGTCAGCGGCCCGTTCGGATTGTTCAACGGGACTGAAACCGTGAACAAGGACTGGGTCAATCCGGTCGCCGGCTTCGCCGCGCAGTATCGCTACGACGACCGCTGGTTCATGAATATGCTGGCCGACCTCGGCGGGTGGTCCGACAGCGCCACCGGACAGGCGCTCGCCTCGGTCGGCTACAACTGGACACAGAACATTGCTACGACCGTCGGCTATCGCGTCATGTACAACTACACCCACCAGGACACCGGCATCAACACCATCACCTTCGAACCGAGGAGCTTCCGTTACCAGCAGTGGATGTACGGGCCTTTCGCTGGGTTCAAATATAGTTTCTGATCCGACGTCCTCCTCGGCCCTCTCACCAGCTCTCGAAGGCGCGGGCGACGCGCTCGAGAAACGCCGCGCGCCGGGGCGCGCCGGTGAAATTCATGTCGTAGAGGGCGAGATACTCGAAGCGGCCCTTCGGATCGATCAGCGCGCCAATGTTGTCGCGCACGAACCGGAGCGTAGGGTCGCCCTTTGCCGAGACATCGCGCTCGCTTTCGCCATAGGCGCACACCGAAGCGATGCGCTTGATGTGATGAAGGTTGGGATGGAAGAGCCCGGCCTCGTCGATGCGGAGGGCGACGCCCGGCAGAAATACGCGCTGGAAATATCCCTGCATGATCGCGGGCAGGCCATCGAACCAGACGGGAAACACAAGCACGAGCGCGTCCGCCGCTCGGAGGCGCTGAACGTATCCTTCGACCTCGCGCGTGTTGGCGTTCGTGTCGACATAGCGGAGGAGTCCCTCCCGTGACATGACGGGATCGAACTTTTCCGCATAGAGGTCGAGATCGTCGACGATATGCCCGCCCGCGCGCAGGATCTCGACGACGCGGCCGTGCAAAGCGGATACGAAGCTCGTTTCCAACGGATGGGCGAAGACGACAAGAATTCGCAAAGCTCTACGCTCCGGCCGGCTCGGCGCGACCGATTCCGAAGCTCGCCTCCGCGGTCAGCGGCTATGAGAAATTCGATCCGCGGTGGCTCGATCAACATCTCTCGGATCTGCTCCTCGAGCAGCCGATCGGCGTTGGTGACCCGCTCGCGCAAATGCATGAGCTCGAGCCACAACTCGATGAGATAGGCTTCCTCATAGCGGCCGAGATCGCCGGCGTCCTCGAAGATTCCCCACGCGAACGCGCCGTCGCGGCGCCGCTCGAACCCGAGCTCGTCCAGGGCTCGCAGAAACGCGATGCGGTCCTTGGGGTCGATCCGATATTCGATCTTCACCAGGACCGGCCCGCGATTGTTGTCAATCTCTGCATAGGTCTGCGGCATGCTCCAATGTTGGGACGGCGAAAGGTCGAGCGATGCGCCCTGCTGCAGCCTCCATCGCCAGGTGAGAGGAATCGCCGCAAGCGCGCCTCCCGCTGCGATGAGGAACGCGGTCGGGAGTCCGGTTTTTGCGGCGATCTCGCCCCACGCCGCGCTGCACAAGGTCATCGTCCCGTAGATGACCGTCAGGAACACGGCGAGGCCGCGGCCGCGCACCCAATCGGGCAGGACATTCTGGGCGGAGGTGTAGAGGCACGTCAGAATGCCGACCCACGCGACGCCGGCGAGCAGGCAGGCGCCGAGAGCGACGACAAGGTGGTCAGCAAAAGCGAACAGGGTCAGCGCGAGCGCGGTCAAGATCGTTCCGAAGGCGATTAGCCGGTCAGCGCCGAACCTATGACGCAACTTTTCATGTCCAAGCGACCCGAGGATCGCTCCGGCGCTGATCGCGCTCAAGAGGAGACCATAGTGCTCCGCGCCCTGGCCGGTTCGCCGGGCGATCAGCGGCAAAAGACCCCAGTACGCCGCGGTGAACGGATAGATGGCGATGGTCCGCGCCAGGGTCGCCCATAGCAGGCGGTTGTTGGCGGCGTGCCGAAGCCCGGTGCGAAGCGCGCTGCTCAATCTTTCGGCGGGCAGCGACGCGGCATGCCTCCCAGGCGCGCGCCACCAGGTGAGCGCCGCGATCACCGCCAGATTGGCGCCGACAAAAATCCACAGCGGAGCGGCCGCTCCGTAGTTCACGATGATGAAGCCGCCGAGCGTGGGACCGATGGTGCGGCTGAGATTGTAGCCGACGCTGTGAGCGGCGATGGCCCCCGGAACCAGCGGCTTCGGCACGAGGAGCGGCAAGATCGACAACCATGCCGGAATATTGAGGGACCACGCCGCGCTGAGGACGAATGTCGTCAACAGCAACACGAAGGGCGAGGCGTAGTCGAGCGAGACGACTGCAGCGAAAGTCGCCATCAGCGCGGCGATGGCGTAGGAGACGGCGACGATCATCCGGCGCGGATCGATGATGTCGGCGATCGCGCCCGCGGGAAGGGTGAACAGGAAAATCGGCAGCGTCGTCGCCGCGTGCAGGAGCGCAACCTCGAACGGGTCGAGGCCGAACGTGGTCATCAGCCAGCCCGCCGCGGTGTCATACATCGCGATGCCGATCAGCGCGCAGGTGCTCGCCGTCCAGACGATCGCGAAGGCCGGATGGGCGAAAGCGCCAAGCATCGGCGCCGGCTGGGCCGCGGCCTCCCGTGTGTAGCGGAACTTCATCTTCAAGTCGCTCCTCGCGGGACCCGCGCGCCTAGTGCGAGACGAGCGTGCAGCGCTCGGCCCTGACCAGGAGATCGCGCGTCACTCCGCCGAACGCCCATTCGCGCAATCGACTGTGGCCGAACGCGCCCGCCACGATCAGGTCGGCTTCGATGTCCTCGGCGATCGCAGCCAGATGCGCGGACTCCGTTTCCTTCAGCGGCGTCGCGACGCAGGTCGCCTCGACGCCGTGGCGATGGAGCCAGTCGCCGACGTCTGCGACACGGCCTCGGGCGGCCTTCGATTTCGTGCTCATGGGCGAGTTCGACAACGTCAACCCCCTTGCTGGCCTTGAGGATCGGCAGGGCGTCCGCGACCGCCCGCCGCGCCTCGCGCGAATCCTTCCAGCAAACCAGAAGCCCGCGTCAATTTGAGCCCGGCCGCGCCGGGAGGCGCCATGAGGACAGGGCGCCCGGCGCGCATGAGCAGATCGCTGACCTCGATTTCGGGCGAAGGGGAGAACACCCGCTCGCCGGGTTCAACGGCGGCGACAATCAGGTCGGCTGCGCGAGCCTCGTTGGCGACATGCTGGGAGGCCGGTCCAGCCGTCATCTGCGAGCGCCACTGAAGATTGTCCACCCCCGACAAGCGCGGACCGGAATTCCGCTTCGCCAGCGGCCGCGCGCTCGCGAAATTTTTCGAACTCGCGGCCGCGCGGCTCGCCGGGGCCAATGGCCATGAGCGAGGAGTGCAGCGAAAGCTGCCTTGCGGCGACGCCGATGACGGCGGCGGAAAAACGCTGCGCCAGGTCGGCCACGACCGCCAGCAGCTCGGCGTTGGACCGATCCATGCGCATGCAGGCCAGAAGAGTGGAAATGCTCGCCAACCGGCTCTCCATGGGCGAGTGCGGTTGCATCCGCCCGCCAATTCAAATTATTAAAACGCCGCGTCGCCAAGGCGGAGCGCGATACAGGGTGGGAATATAGCCCTCAGCCGTCGGAATTCGACGGGCGCCGAGGCCGAATTAAAATATTCGGCGCCGCCGCGCCAGTTTTACGCCGTCTTCAGGCGGCTGACCCGAAGCGCCGAGGCGTCTTGAAACTTCAACCGATGTTCGCCATTTGACCTAGGATTCCGGCGAGCAGTGGCCTTCCGGCTTTTGTTCTTCCACGAGGCCTTTTTGTCCAGCGAGTCCAGCATCAATTCGGACGCGCCCGCAGGCGGGGACTTGCGTTGGGGCGTTTTCAGCAGTTTGGCGTTCACCGTCATGCTGGTCGCGAGTTCGGCGTCGAACGTCGGCTTCGCGATGTTCGACATGTCGTCGAACTGGCTGATGACCAGTCTTAATCCCGATCCGATGATGGTCTCGGCGGTTCAGGTCGCGACCACGCTGCCGATGTTTCTCCTGACCCTGCCCGCCGGCGCGCTGACCGACATCCTCGACGCGCGCAGGCTGCTGATCGGCGCGCAGCTCGCCGTGACCGCGATATCGATCGTCTTCGCGGCCTTGGTCACGACGCATTGGGCGACGCCGGCTGTGCTGCTTGCGACGGCCTTTTGTCTCGGCGGAAGCGGAGCGCTCGCCGCGCCAGCGTGGCTCGTGATCACGCCCATGCTGGTGCCGAAGCACGATCTCGACAGCGCGATCGCGATCAACAACGCAAGCTACAACGTGAGCCGCGCGATCGGCCCGGCCCTTGGCGGATTGGCGATCGCGACCGTCAGCATCGCGGCGCCGTTCTGGTGCTTTTGCGTGGGCAATATCGCCGTGCTCGCGGCGCTCATCTGGTGGCGCGCTCCGCGCCGCGCGAGAGAATCCCTGCCTGCCGAGCGCCTTGTCAGCGCGCTGCGCACTGGCCTGCGCTACGCCAGAAACAATCGCGACATTGATTCGACGATCATCCGCGCCCTCGCCTTTTTCCTCTTCGCCAGCGCCTATTGGGCGCTGCTGCCGCTGGTCGCGCGCACGCAGATCCATAATGGGCCCGAAGTCTACGGCGTTCTGCTCGGCATGATCGGCGTGGGGTCGATCCTTGGCTCCTTTGCGCTCAACAGTCTCAAGGCGCTCCTCGGTCCTGATCGTCTGGCGACGGTCGGGACCCTTGGCACAATTCTCGCTCTCGTGCTGTACGGCGAGGCGCGCGAGCCCTTCATCGCCGGCGCTGCGAGCCTGATTGCGGGCGCGTCATGGATCACGATGATGACGACGCTGTTCGTTTCGGCGCAGGTGGCGTTGCCGGAATGGGTGCGGGGCCGGGGTCTGGCGCTTTTCCTGACGGCGTATTTCGGCGCGATGACGCTCGGCAGCGCGCTCTGGGGCAAGGTCGCCAGCATCGAAGGGGTTCCGACCGCGCTTTATCTCGCCGCGGCGGGCGCGGCGGTCGGGATGGTCCTGACCGCGCGGTGGAGACTGCAAACCGCCGCTGCGCTCGACCTTACGCCGTCGATGCACTGGCGCACCCCGGTGTTCGTGCATCCGGTGGAGGACGACGAGGGGCCGATCCTCTTGACCGTCGAATATCGGATCGACCCGAAGGACATCAAACCTTTCCTCACGCTCATGCATGAAATCGGTCTCGAGCGGAAACGCGACGGCGCATATGCTTGGGGCGTTTTCGAGGATATTCAGGTCAGCGGCCGGATCGTCGAGACGTTTCTCATCCAGTCGCTGCTCGAGCTCAAGCACCTGCGGACGCGGGTGACGATCGCCGACCGCATGATCGAGGAAAAGGCGCGCGCGTTCGTTAAGGAGCCGGTGAAGGTGAAATTTCTTGTCGCGCCGAAGCGCCACCGTCACAAGCGGCGGAAAGGGTCGAGGACGCTTGTTCCCCCGCAGGCCGCCCGCGAGCCCGCTCCAGCCGGGTAGGCGCGGGAGCGCCGTCAGTCAATCGGACCCGATCGCGCTTCGGCGCGCCGCGCGCTCCGATTCGGCGATCGGCTTCGCCATCAGGCGAAGAACCTCGTCTTCGGCGGCGATGCGCCGGAAGCGCTGGAGCGCGCCGGCGCGCGCGAACGCTTCGTGCAGATAGGAGCCGGCGGGCGGGCAGGACCAGAAATCGTAGCCGCTCCACACGATCGCCTCGCTCCATAAGTGCACGAAGGTCGCGCCGCGCGCCGCATCGGCGACCCAATCGCCATAGCCGGGCAGGAAAAGCTTCCAGAACTGTTCCGGCTCGATCGGATAGCAGACATGCGAATCGAGCGCATGTTGAGTGAGGCCGTGCCTGGCGAGGACCGGCGTCAACAGGAACGGGCCGATCGCGCCCCATCTCTGGTCGACGTCGATCGCGGCCTCAGAAGTCGCGACCAGTTCAGCCAGCGCCGGGTGCGTCGGCGGAAGCCTTAACACCGCATTGTTGACGAGGCTCGTTCCGACGGCGTCGGCCTGGCGGCAGAATATGAAGCCGTCATTGTCGAAGGCAGGCTTGCTCAGGCAGAGTATGTCGGTGTCGACCCAGCAGAAGCCCGTTTCCTGGATCATCCGGTAACGAAACATGTCGGCGAAGGTCGCGATCGAAGGCTTGCCGTTGGCGATGAACCGGCGGGTCAGCGATTCGTCCGGGCAAATCGCTCTCGCGTCCGCAAGCCGCACCCCGGGAGGCAGTTCGAGGCGCTGATCGTAGCTGAAGACGCGCAAGCTTGCGCCGGCTTGCGGGAACGAGGCGAGGCAACCGTAGGCGAACGGATTGAGGACCCCTTGCCAGAAGGAGGCGAATTCTAAGCCGCCGTTCTGGATCACTCGATTCTGGCCAGCACATTGCGGCCGGCCTCCTCCCAGTCGCCGTAGAACGTCTCGGTCGTCAAATCGCCTCGCGACACGAATTCGCAGTAGACATCGAAGATCCAGCTCGCATGCACGTCGTCCAGCAGCACATGTCGGCCGCGCTGCCCGGCGCCGATGCGAATGCAATTGGCCATGTCGGAGCGGGCGACCGCGTCGGTGTGGCCGCCGTCGACATGAAAGATGTCGAACGCGAGCTCGGCGCGCCGGCTGACGAGCCAGGGCAGGACTTCGCGCGAATCGCCGGTAAACAGGTGCACGCGCCCCGGGAACTCGCCTTTAAGGAAATCGACGCATTCGGCGGTATAGGCGTGCGCCATGTTGTCGACGCCGTAATATTCGAGCCGCGGGCTCGACGATAGCGCGAGCAAGGCGCTATGGCCCGCGTTGACGCCGACTTCGAGCAGGCGCTCCTTGAACCGCACGGCGCGCCAGACATTGCGGCGGGCCGGAGCGAGCGCGGCGTCCGGGGGTTGCCCGACATACCGGTCCTCGAGGTCGGGGTAAAAAATGTTCCCCTCCAGGCGTTCGCCGGACTGCTTGACAAGCTCGGCGATGCGCTTGAGGCGCAGGCCGAAGCGGTCGGCGAAGACCTCGTCGAGCGTGTCGCGTTCAATCGAATAATCGGGAATTTCCGACAGGGGGATAGGCTTCCCGGGAAGAAGCCTGCGGCCGTTCATGATTGCGAAGCCTTGTTCTCGCATAATGGCGATCATCGTTGGAGGTCGCCGCTATGGCATGGTTTTGCCGGTCAAGGGAACGGAATTGCTAAGCGGGCTCCCGAACGGCGTAGCCGTCGCTGGCGCGGTCCTCTTGACTCTCGACCCAGGGATTCCCTATTCGGCATTGGTTTTGCATCTCCCAGCATTATTGGAACGATGCATGCGCTCGGCTCGTAACCGTTGGGCGCGTTTCGAGCGAGCGGAGCAGTCGTAGGATGCGGCGACCCCTTCGGATTGAGGGCTATGCGATTGCGTCAGCCGACGGGATGATCGCGGACGCCACCGGATTTATGCCTGACTCGCTTAAATTCGAAGCCGACCAGCGCTTTTTTCTCAAGGCGCTCGATCGCGCGGCGATGGTCGCGCACGGGCGCCTGTCGCACGAGGGCCAGCCCGACTCGCATACGCGCCGGCGCCTCATCCTTACGCGGCGCGTGCCCGACCTCGCGCCTGACACCGATAATCCAAACACCTGGCTTTGGAACCCGGCCGGCGCGACCCTGGAAGACGCATGCGCCGCAGTCGACTGCGGAGGGGGCGCACTGGCGATCGCGGGAGGGACTGAGGTTTTCAGCCTCTTTCTGAAGATCGGCTACGATATCTTCTACCTCGCGCGCGCTGAGCAGGTGCGCCTGCCCGGCGGCGTGCCGGTCTTCTGCCAGGGGCGGTTCGGCCAGTCGCCCGAGGACGTTCTTCGCGACGCAGGCCTGAAGCCGACTGAAAGCCAGTGGCTTGACGACGAAGTGTCGCTCGTCAAATGGACCCCCGAATCCGGCGCCAGAGCGCCGTCTCAGGGCCGCAAGCTCAGAATATAGGCGATCAGGTTGCTTCGGTCCGCCGCGCTGAGGATCAGGTTCGGCATCGAACCGTGCGACGTCTGCAGGAATACCCCCAAGGACGTTTGAGTTGTCGATGGCATCGCAGCAATCTTCGTGAAGGCGGGCGCCGCGCCATGAGCGCCGTGACACTTCGCGCAGTTCGCGGCGGCCAGACGCTCTCCTGCGGCCGGATCGCCCAATTGTTGTCCAAGAGCGGACGGCAAGGTGGCCAGGAGGAGCAGCGCGCCCCATGCAATCGAACGAGTGGACATGGGGTCGCTCCCTTCAACTCGCCAATATTTACAATTAGGCCCGCCGCTTGGGAAGTCGATGACGATGGCTGGATCCGCCAGCGCGGCCCCGCCTCCCGAGAGTATGGCTTTTGGCTGCGATGCGGCTATGGATGAGCGGATGACGACTGAGCCGACGAAAAGCGCAGCCTCTCTCGCGGCGTTGCTCCCGCTTGTCCGTTATGGACGTCGCTATGTTGGGCGGACGACCGCGGCGCTAGCGGCCCTGACGCTGTCCTCCGCGGCGACGCTTGCGGTGCCGTTCGCGCTGCGCTCGATGATCGATTTCGGCTTTTCGAAAGAGAGCGGCGGGACGATCAACATCTATTTCATGGCCATGGCTGCCCTTGTCGTCGTCATCGCGCTGTCGGCCGCTACCCGGTACTATCTGGTGACCACGCTCGGCGAGCGCGTGGTCGCCGATCTCAGACGCGACGTGTTCGCGCATCTGTCGCGCCTCGACGCCTCGTTCTATGACAGCGCGCGGACGGGCGAACTCGTATCTCGCCTCACCGCCGACACGACGCAGATCAAGGCGGCGTTCGGTTCTTCGGCCTCGACCGCGCTCCGGAACCTGTTCATGTTCGTGGGCGCGACCGCGCTCATGGTCTATACGAGCCCGAAACTGTCGGCTTTGGTGCTGGTCGCAATCCCGGTCATCGCCGCGCCCCTTATCGCTTCGGGGCGCGTGGTGCGCCACCGGTCGCGGCGCGCCCAGGACACCCTCGCCGAAGCAACGGCGTTCGCTTCGGAGAGCCTTGGCGCCACGCGCACCATGCAGGCGTTCGGCGCCGAGAACGCCAGTCAGGCGCGTTTCGCCGACGAAGTCGAAAGCGCCTATGACGCGGCGCGCGCCGCCGCCGCCACACGGTCGCTTCTCATCGCGGTTGCGGTGTCGCTCGCGTTCTGCAGTGTGGTGTTCGTGCTGTGGCTCGGCGCGCGCGACGTTCTGGCGGGCCGGATGAGCGGCGGACTCCTGTCGCAGTTCGTGCTGTTCGCGGTGCTCGCGGCAACCTCGCTCGGAGAATTGTCGCAAGTGTGGAACGAAGTCTCGGCCGCCGCGGGCTCGGCCGGGCGGATCGCGGAACTGCTGGCGGTCCGCCCACGCATCGTCGCGCCGGCCCGGCCGGCGCGCATGCCTTCGCCGCCGCTGGGCGCAATCGAATTCAGGCATGTCGCCTTCGCTTATGCGAGCGCGCCCGACATTCGTGTTCTGGACGATTTGAGCTTTTCGATTGCGCCGGGCGAACGGGTCGCCATCGTCGGCGTCTCCGGGGCCGGCAAGTCGACCATGTTCCAGCTCATCATGCGCTTTTACGACGCCGAGGACGGCCAGGTCCTGGTCGACGGGGTCGATGTGAAGACGGTCGATCCCGAGGATCTGCGCAAGCGCATTGCGCCCGTGCCGCAGGAGGCTGCGATCTTCGGCGCGACGGTCGCCGAGAACATCGCCTATGGGCGCGCTGACGTCAGCGAGTCCGCGATCGAGGCCGCCGCGCGGCGGGCGGCGGCGGACGGGTTTATCCGCGAGCTCGTCTTGGGCTACGAGACCCGGCTCGGCGAGCGCGGCGTGACGCTGTCCGGGGGGCAGAGGCAGCGCCTCGCGATCGCCCGCGCAATTCTCAAGGATGCGCCGATCCTCTTGCTTGACGAGGCGACTTCGGCTCTCGATGCGGAGCATGAGGCGCAGGTGCAGCGCGCGCTCGACGACGTTATGACCGGACGCACGACGCTGGTGATCGCGCATCGGCTCGCCACTGTGCTGAAGGCCGATCGCATTCTGGTGATGGAGGCTGGGCGCATCGTCGAGGAGGGCGATCACGCCTCGCTCGTGGCGCGTAATGGCGTCTATGCCCGCCTGGCGCGGCTCCAGTTCGAATCCGGCGCGGCCGCGCTGAGCGAGGCCAGCTAGTGGTCAAAATCAAACGTAAGAGTCCGGGGCGCCTTCCGCAATTTCAAGGAGTTCTCCGGCTTGCAAGGGGTTCGAAGCGTTTGATTCTATCCACTAGCGCCGCGGCACTTTTGCGGTCGACGCGCGTTGCTTTTATGGTAGGGATCCCCGCCCACGCGTTTTGGCCGCGAAGGCGTTCGAAGGCGTCCGCGACGCGGCGCGTTATTCAGGCGGAGCAAGGGTGACGGTTCGATCGACATTGGTGGCGCGCAGGGCCGCCGGCGGGGGTAGCGAGGCGGTCGCGCGGCCGTGGGGCAGGGTTGTCGATCATCTTGTCCTGCTCAAGCCGCGGGTCATGTCGCTTGTCGTCTTCACCGGCGCGGTCGGCTTTGCTCTTGCACCGGCCCCAATCGACTGGATGAAGCTCATTGCCACGCTCTCGGCGATGGCTGCGGGCGCCGGCGCTTGCGGCGCGCTCAACATGTGGTGGGACGCCGACATTGACGCCAACATGGCGCGGACGGCGATGCGGCCCATTCCACGCGGCGTGGTGCCTCCGCTGGAGGCGCTGGCGATCGGGATTGCGCTCGCGGTCGTGTCGGTGGCGGCGCTGGCGATCAAGGTCAATGGCCTGGCGGCGGCGCTGCTGGCGCTGACCATCGCCATTTACGTTCCGCTTTACACCATGGTGCTCAAGCGTTCGACGCCGCTCAACATCGTCATCGGCGGCGCTGCGGGCGCGCTGCCGCCGGTCATCGGCTGGGCTGCCGCGATGAACAGCGTCTCGGTTGGCCCGATCGCGATGTTCCTCATCACTTTCCTGTGGACGCCGCCGCATTTCTGGGCGCTGGCGCTCTGCCGCAGCGGCGACTACGAGCGGGTCGGGGTGCCGATGCTGCCCAATGTCGTCGGCCCCGTTAAGACCTGCCGGCAGATCGTGGCCTATTCGGTTCTGCTCGTTCCGGCGTCCCTTGGACCGCTCCTGATACCTGGCGTGGGTTTCCTCTACGGGGCGGTCGCAATCGCCGCGAACGCGGGGTTCCTTTGGCGCGCGCTCGCCCTATATCGTTTGCGGGAAGGCGACGAATCCGCACGCCGCAAGGCGGCGATGGGCTTGTTCGGCTTCTCGATCCTGTATCTCTTCATCCTGTTCGCGGCGATGCTCGCCGAGGCCATTCTGCGGGCGCGCGTCTAAACTCACCGGCGTGCTTTACGAGCGCGCTGCGAAAAAGTGGAAGCCGGTTTTTCGCGAAACAGCGCGCGAAATCAAAGAAGTATAGAGCGCTCTGCGATTCGACTGAATCGCCATGCGCTCTGGAGCCTGGAACCTTCGGCGGCCGTGCCGCCCAACGATCACGACATGCCAAACTCTGAGCGAAATCTGAAACGGCGCAACTGGATCGTGCTTGTCGTCCTCGCAGCGGCGGCGGCGTTCATTTACGCGAGCTTCATCTACAAGATGCACGGTTGATAGCCGAATGATCGCCATTCGCGATTTGCCGCACGTGCTCGCCGTGATCAATGCGGCGACCATCGTCGTTCTCTTGCGCGCCTATAGCCTCATCCGCGCCCGCGATCGCGAGGGGCACCGGCGCACGATGTTTGTCGCCATCGGCCTCGGCGTCGCATTTCTCGGGGTCTATCTCGTCTATCACGCCTTCTCGGGCCTGGCGAAATTCGGCGGCTATGGCCCGATACGGCCAATCTACTTCACGCTTCTCGCCGTTCATGTGGCGATGGCCTTCGTCGTCGCGGTCCTGGTCCCGGTGACCTTCTACAACGCGCTCCGCCAGCGGTTCGCCACCCACAAGCGATTCGCCCGGATCACCCTGCCGCTCTGGCTCTTTGTCGCCGTTTCCGGCCTTGTTGTGTATGTGATGGCGGTCCATCTCTATCCGATGAACGCCAGTTGACAACGTCGCCGTCATTGCGAGCCATAGGGCGTCGAAAGACGCCCGTCATCGCGAGCGCATGCGAAGCGATCCAGAGGTACACAGCGCGCCCTACGGCCCTCTGGATCGCCGCGTCCCCGCAGGTCAAGCCTGCGGGTCCTCGCGATGACGACGCCGGCGTCACCGGGCATCTTCTGCCGAGCAATTTGATCGTTCCATGACTCAGACGGCGCCAACTGTTGTTTCCCTCGATCGCGCGCGTTTCCGCGCCGGCGCGCACGGCGCCGTTCAGCGCGAACTTAACGGATGGGCCTGGCTGGCGGTGGGAGCGCTCGCGGTCGCCGGCGTGTTCGCGCTCCTGCTTGCGCTCTCGCGGATTCCCGGCATGGAGAAGACGCCGTTCTGGCCGATCGACTTCTTCTACAAGGGCCTCGTCATCCACGTCATCTTCTCGCTGGTGATCTGGCTGCAAGGCATATTCGCCTTCCTCGTCAGTGTGGCGACGCTGAAGCTGGCTGGCGACGACGTACGCGCCGCGCCGCTCGGGCGGATCGGGCAGGGGGCGGTTCTCCTGGCGTTTCCCTGCCTGTTCGCGCCGGCCTTCCTCGACGCCACCCAGCCGGTGTTGACCAATTACATTCCGATCATTCGCCATCCCGCCTATGACTTCGGCCTTCTGGCGCTCGCCCTGGGCGTGCTGGCGCCGGTCGCTCGCCTTCTGATCAACCTGCCGGGCCGGGTTGTGCAAGCACCGCCCCTCTCGGTCGCGATGGCGCTTGGCGGCTTCATCTACGTCCTGGCGCTGATCTGTTTCGCGGTCGCAGGAACGCTGCTCGCCTTTAAGGGGGAGCTTGCATCGCGCGACGAATTGTTCTGGGGCGGCGGCCACGTGCTGCAATTTGTCTATGCGACGCTGATGGTGACGAACTGGTCGATCCTCGCGCGCTTGAGCCTCGGAGAGAAAGCGGTCGACAACCGCGCCTTCCTCGCGTCGGTCGCGCTCATCGCGCTGATCGCGCTCGCGGCGCCGGCGTTCTACGCGGCTTTCGCTCCGTTCTCCGACGACCAGCGCGAGGCGTTCCGCCTGCTGCAGTTCGGCATCGCCGCGCCGACGCTTCTCTTCGCGGGCTCTCTCGTCGTCCGCGCCCGCCGCTCGCCCGGCCCCTGGCCGTGGCGCGATCCGGCCTTTTTCGCGCTCGCGTTGTCGCTTGCTTTGTTCGCGCTCGGCGGCGTCATGGGGTTCCTCATCGACCGCTCGGACACCCGCACGCCGGCGCATTATCACGCCGTCATCACCGCGGTCAGCGTATCGAGCGCCGGAATGCTGCTCACTTTCGGTCTTAAGGAACTGGGCAAGCCTTCCGTGCCCCCGCTCCTGACCCGCCTTCTTCTCGGCCTCTACGGCGGCGGCCAGTTCGTCGCCTCGATCGCAATGTTCATCGCCGGCGGCTACGGGGCGTTGCGTAAAACCCCGGCCGGCGCCGGATCGCTCGACGCCGGCGCCGCGGCGGGCATGGCGGTGCACGGAATCGCGTCGATCTTCACCATCATCGGCGGCGCGATCTTCGTCGTCGTCGCCATCCGCGCTTTGTGGCGGGCGAGTCCGGCGCGCTCGACGGCCTGAGCCGCGCAGGGCCGCATCGGGGCGCTCCATCGCCGCGGCACGTCAGGTCCCAAAAATAGTCCAACTGGCAGCGACAACGCCCAAGTCCTGGTAGGCGAAGCCGCCCGAGGTATTGGCGTTCCAGAGCGCGACATCCCCGTTCGTGTTTCGCCAGAGGATGCCTTCTCTTCCGCTGCCATTGAAATCGCCAGTTCCCTCGATCTGCCAGCTGGACGCGACGACGCCCAAGTCTTCGCCGGTAAAGCCCCCCGAGCCATTCGCGTTCCAGAGCCTGACATCGCCATTCGCATTGCGCCACAGGATGCCGTCTTCGCCCTTGCCGTTGAAATCGCCGGTTCCTTCGATCTGCCAATTGGAACCGACAACGCCCAAGTCTTGGCCCGTGAAGCCCCCCGAGCCATTCGCGTTCCAGAGCGCGACATCGCCATTCGCGTTGCGCCACAGGATGCCGTCTTCGCCCTTGCCGTTGAAATCGCCGGTTCCTTCGATCTGCCAACCGGAACCGACAACGCCCAAGTCTTGGCCTGTGAAGCCCCCCGAGCCATTCGCGTTCCAGAGCCCGACATCGCCATTCGCATTGCGCCACAGGATGCCGTCTTCGCCCTTGCCGTTGAAATCGCCGGTTCCTTCGATCTGCCAATTGGAACCGACAACGCCCAAGTCTTGGCCCGTGAAGCCCCCCGAGCCATTCGCGTTCCAGAGCGCGACATCGCCATTCGCATTGCGCCACAGGATGCCGTCTTCGCCCTTGCCGTTGAAATCGCCGGTTCCTTCGATCTGCCAATTGGAACCGACAACGCCCAAGTCTTGGCCTGTGAAGCCCCCCGAGCCATTGGCCTTCCACAGACCGACATCGCCGTTGCTGTTGCGCCACAGGATGTTGCTGGCGTTTCCCCCGACCTCAATCGTTGTGGCGACTACGGGGGCTGAAGCGTAGCTATAGCTATTGGTCGTAGCGTCGTAGATTCCAACGCTGAGCGTGTCGCTCCCTGGCGAGGATCCGCCGACATATTGGACGTTCTCCGAGGCGTTCGCATAGATCCATACGCCATCCGCCTGCCTGACCCCGTTCACGGTGAAATAACCGCTCCCGCCGCCGGCGTCCTCGTAAAGGTTCTCTGTGACGTCGTCGCCGCTCGGATTGGAAACCGAGGCGATGAGCGAGGACGCCGGGATCGCCTGACCCTTAGCAAGCGATACGTTCGAAACGGCGGTGACCACGGGCGCGATGTGGGTCGTCGATGACGACTCGAGGCTGTAGCCGTCCTCGCTGACCCAGCTTTCGATCTGGCTTAAATCGGCTGCAGTCAGCTGGCATGCGTAGCCCGTTGTCGAAACAATCCCGGCCACATCATCGGATCCATTGGCGTCGAGCCAGATCGGGCCCCCGCTGTCCCCGGGGCTTGAGAAACCGGATCCATAGTCCAGCACGGAATAGCTCGGGTCGGCCGTGACCGAGCCGACCTCATCGACCTGCTCACCGCCGGCGCTTGCAGGATATCCAGTCAGATGGACCTCGCCCCCGGCATAGTCGGTGAGGACGCCCATCCAAGTCGAAAACGTATAGCTGGTATCGATGACGGCGTAATCCAAAGCGCTCTGCGCCTTGGTCAGGTCAATGCTGCCGTAAACGCCTATTTGATTGAAGTGATCCGTGTAAGTCGTGGAGATGTAGCCAGCCCCAAGGGCGGGATTGGCGCCCGACCAGGCGGGGTATAGCTGTGTGTTGCTGGTGGCCGCCTGCTCGGAGATGTCATAGACGACGTGCGACGCCGTAAGGATGGTGTGGGGTCCAATAACGACCCCCGAACCCTGAAGGTAATATCCCGGGTTCGTCGGATCGGGGCTCTCGATCAAAACGACGCAATTATAGGGAAACGTAGAGGTCGAGACGGCCGCCATAAGCTCCCTTATATCATCTGTCCAATTCGGCCAAAACCTGGCCCGCGTGCCCTAGGCGAGCGCCATCGGGCTGCTTGATTCTGGACCAGTTCGACGGAGCAGGGAAGGGCTGCCTGGTTTGCGGCGCCGCCGCAGGCAGGGGGCGACGGGGATCGCGGGCGCGTCGCTTGTTGGCCTACTCGCGCGGGTTCGAGGGACGCATAGCGCTCGGGATCAACGCTCTACTCGCCCCGCTCCATCTCGGTGGCGCGTACATGTACGACCGCAAGCCCGAACACCGCGAGCGCCAGCGCCTGATGGCTGAGCGCAAGCTCGATCGGGACAAGCGCGAGCAGCGTCGCAATTCCGAGCCCGACCTGAATGAGCGCGACGACGGCGAGCACGACGGCGCGGCTCGCAAGGGCCGAGCAAGGCCGCGAGCGCAGCGCGGCGATCGCCTGCACGATGGCGAAGGTCACGACTACATAGGCGATTGTCCGGTGGTCGAACTGCGCCGTCGCCGGATCGCCGAAGATCGCGCGCCAGGGGCTCGGTCGGAACGCCTCTGACGGAACGAGGCTCGATCCCATGAGCGGCCAGGTGTTGTAGATGAGCCCGGCGCGCAGGCCCGCCACAAGCGCCCCGAGGCCTAGCTGGCAGAACACGAGCGCAGCGAAGATCCACGCCGAAAGCGCGAAGCCGCGCGGCGCCGTCTTCGCCTTCGGCGGCTCGCCGAGCCCGGCGGCGGCGTAGACGAGCGCCCCGAAGGTCGCCGCCGCGATCATCAGATGCAGCGCGAGGCGCTGCGGCGCGACCTCGGTGCGCGCGCTCAAGCCCGAGGTCACCATCCACCACCCGACCAGCGGCTCGAGCGCCAGCAGGCTGGTCGCGACGGCCACCTGCCGCCCGAGCGCGCCCTTGAGCTCACCTCTCCACCAGAAGAACAGGCCGGGCAGGATGAACGCCGCGCCGACGATGCGCGCCAGCAGCCGATGCGCCCATTCCCACCAGAAAATGCTTTTGAAGCCGTCGAGCGTCATGTCTGGATTGAGCTGGGCGTATTGCGGGATCTGTTTGTAGCGGTCGAACTCGGCCTGCCATTCGGCCGCGTTCAATGGCGGAACAACGCCGGTGACCGGCCTCCACTGGGTGATGGAGAGGCCGGATTCGGTAAGCCGCGTCGCGCCGCCGACCAGCACCATGACAAGAATCAGCCCCGCGACGGCGATTAGCCAGAAACGGATGGCGCGGCGAGCATCGAGGCTTGCGGTTTGGGCGGCGGCGGGCGCGCTATGCGTTACGGCCATGGGCGGCGGTGCGTTGAGCTTTGCGTCGGGAACTTTGAGCTCCGCGCTTTAGGCCCAAACCGGCGCCGGGCGCAACGCCGGCCGCGCGCCTGGCGCCGCCCCAGCATTCCGGACGGGTTGCGGCCCGAGATTGAAGCCGGGCGTCGAGGGTGTTTCTGGTTGCGAAAAAGAGAAATGCGTGCTACATCCTTTTGCAGGATAGAACTTCAAGGTCCGGGAGCGGCCTATCGGTGAGAGAAAAGCAGGGTCCGGGGCCGGGTGCAACCTGAGGGCGAGCAGGGAATTTTTTTTACTCCAATCGTCTGTAACCCATTGAAAAGTATCGATTTCGGAAAAATAAACGCTAGTAAACGCTAGTAAACGCTAGCTCTTTTACTAACGTTTACTAACGTTTACCGCCGCTTTGCTAGCGTTTATTGACGCTCGCTGGCGCCGGGTCCGGGTCGAATTCGCGCCTAAGTTGTATCTCGGGAGGTCCGCCGGCCGACGCCGGCTTTGCGGCTCCAGCGGGCGTCGCCCAAGGCAAGAGAGCGCAAACCCATTGTCGACGGAGAGGCGAGATAAGGATAATCCATGGCGAGAGCGAATCCCACGATCATCAAGCGAGCGTCCATTCATTCGCTCTCCGTTTGGCGGGAGCAATCAATTCTCTCGATGGCCTCATCGGCGAGGCCGATAGCGTGTCGCTTTGCTGGCGGCGCATCGCCGCCCTGCCGTGAAAAGCATTGCTGTCGAGCCCACATTGTGCAATGAGCGCGCGTCCCCAAAAATCGGTCGCGTAGGAATGCGATGTCTTTCTCGATGGGAATCCGATGTCTTTTATGAACGGCAATAGCTTTGCTGATCGCCAGGCGGCAGCCGCCAAGGCGCGCAAGGAGATGGCGGAGAGATTTCTCGCCAATTCGAAATATGATCCGGCGGACCCGGCGGTCGTCGAGCGCGAGGCCAAGCGCAAGGCGATCATCGAGGCGCGAAAAGTGCGCGACGCCGAGCGCGCCAGGCGCAAGGCCGAAGAAGAGGCTGCCGAGGCTGTCCGGAAAGCCGCCGAGGAGGCGGCCCGCCAGGAGCAACTGAGGCTCGAAGCGCTCGCGCGCGAGGCCGAACTGCAGCGCGAGCGAGAAGAGGCGGAGCGGCTCGAATACGAGCGCAAGCTCGAACGAGACGCGCGCTACGCCGCGCGCAAGGAGCGCAAGAAGAAGAAGAAATCGGCCGCTGAACGTTACGGCTGAAGGCGCCCTTTCGCCCTTCATTTCCAATCACGACCAGGGACAGGTCGCCGGAAATCAAGGTCTCCGCGGGGCGGAGCGAGGAGAAGATGTCGAACCCGCTTCGCCTGGGCGTCGCCGGTCTCGGGGTGGTCGGCGCGAGCCTGGTTCGGCTTCTTCAGCGGCAATCCGGCGCCGTGGCGACGCGGGCGGGGCGCGATCTCGCGCTCGTCGCCTATAGCTGCCGCCGCAAGGGCGACCGGGGAGTCGATCTCGGCGAGGCAGTCTATTTCGCTAACGCAGCGGAGCTTGCCGGCTCCGCCGACATCGACATTTTCGTCGAACTGATCGGCGGCGCCGAGGGCGTAGCGTTCGACGCGGTCAAAGCCGCGCTTTCGCGTGGGACGTCAGTCGTCACGGCGAACAAGGCGATGCTCGCCGCGCACGGCCTCGAGCTTGCGGCCCTGGCCGAGCGATCGGGCGCGCAGTTGTTCTTTGAGGCTGCGGTCGGCGGCGGCATACCCGTCATCAAGACCCTTCGCGAGAGCCTGGCCGGCAACACAATTCAGCGGGTCTCCGGCATTCTCAACGGCACCTGCAACTACATCCTGACGCGCATGGAGACCGACAATCTCCCGTTCGAGGTCTGTCTCGGCGAAGCTCAGAGGCTCGGCTATGCGGAGGCCGATCCGAGTTTTGACGTCGGCGGCTTCGACACCGCGCACAAGCTCGCCATCCTGGCCTCGCTCGCCTTCGGGGCGAAGATGGACGCAGGCGCGGTTTCGGTCGAAGGCATCGAGACGATCACGCTCGCCGACCTGGGCGCCGCCGACGAGCTGGGTTTTCGCATAAAGCTCCTGGGGGTGGCCGAACGAACCGCGCATGGCGTCGAGCAGCGCGTGCATCCGACCATGGTGGCCAGGAGCGCGCCGCTCGCCCAGACCATGGGCGTGCTGAATGCGGTTTCGATCGAGGGCGACGCGATCGGAGAATTGACATTGGTCGGACCGGGCGCGGGCGGCGACGCCACCGCGTCCGCCGTGGCGGGCGACATTGTCGACATCGCGCGGGGAATCCGCGTGCCACCGTTTGGCCGGCCGGCCGCCTCGCTTGTCGAGGCGGATCGCGTGCCGATGCAGCGGCACGAGGGGGGCTATTACGTGCGCCTCGCCGTCGTCGACCGGCCCGGGGCAATGGGCGCGATCGCCGCGCGCATGGGCGAGCAGCTCATTTCGCTCGAGGCGATCATGCAGAAGCGGGCCACGAGGCAGGCGGCCGCGGCCGGCGTCGCGCCGGTCGTGTTGATGACCTACGGCACGACCGAAGCGTCGATCCGGGAGGCGCTCGCACGCGCCGTGGAAGACGGGGTGGTGCGCGAGAGACCGCAGGTTATCCGCATCGAACGGGAAGCGGCGTGAGTTCGCCTCCCGCGATGGTCACAACAGGGGCGACGGCCGAAGACGAGGACCGCCGCATGCGGTTTCTCGCCATCGCTCTCATGTGCGCCACCATGATTTGCTTCACCGGCCAGGACACCTGCGCAAAATGGCTCAGCGCCTCTTTGCCGATCGCGCAGATCGTTTGGGCGCGCTATCTGGGGGCGGCGGTGATCGCGATCATCGCATCGCGTCCGCTGTCGCGGCCCGCCATGTTACGTTCGAGCCGTCCCCGGCTGCAGCTGTTGCGTTCCGTTTTGCTATTTTGTTCGACGACCGCGAACATCATCGCCCTCCGACAGTTGCAGCTGTCGGAGACGGCTACGATTTCCTTTCTCACGCCGGTCTTCGTGGCTCTTCTTGCGGGACCTGTGCTGGGCGAAAGAGTGGGCGCGGAACGCATGATCGCAATCGCGCTCGGGTTTCTCGGCGTGGTGATAGCGACGCGTCCAGGGACGGCCGCGTTCCAGCCCATCGTCCTCATCGCGGTCGCAGGCGTTGTTTGCAACGCCGGATACGTGCTGGCGACCCGCAAGCTCGCCAGCGCAGACGCGCCGCAGACGACGCTTGTCTGGACTCAGATCGCGGGCCTGGTGTTTTTGACGCCGATCTTGCCGTGGGTCTGGAGGCAGCCTGGATCAGTGGGAGCCTGGGTGATCATGGCGGCAATGGGCGTTTTCGGGGCCATCAGCCACGGAATGCTGATCGTCGCCCATCGGTTTGCTCCAGCGCCGACCTTGACGCCGTTCACCTACACCCAGCTCATCTGGATGATCGTTTCTGGCGTGCTTGTCTTTGGCGATTGGCCAGCCGCCTCGACGTTGCTCGGGGCGGCTTTGGTGGTCGCTTGCGGCGCCTATCTCGCGCTTCGGGAGCGCAGGGGGAGGCGGGTCGTGCGAACCCTGACGGTTGACGCCAATCGAGAACTCCAGTAATTCGATCAACATTAGATTTTAGGCCACCGAGCAGGCTTGGCAAATGTTGCATGGCATAGATCCGGTCTTCGCCATTTCCGGGCTGGCCGTCGGACTGCTGGTTGGCATCACCGGGGTGGGCGGCGGCTCGCTCATGACGCCGCTCCTGGTGCTGGTGTTCGGAGTCCATCCGGCGACCGCCGTCGGCACCGATCTGCTCTATGCGGGCATCACCAAGATCAGCGGCGGGGCGGTCCATGCATATCACGGCTCGGTCGATTGGCGGATCACCCGCCGCCTCGCCTATGGAAGCGTGCCTGCGGCGCTGTTGTCGCTCCTCCTGCTCGCGCATCTCGGCTCGTCCTCCAAGGCGAGCGGGGGAATCATCAGCACGACGCTCGGAATCGCGCTGATCGTGACCGCGGTTACGCTTGTCTTTCGCAAGGCGCTGCTCTCCCGCCTCACGCGCCTCATGGACGGCGCAAGCGAGTCGACCGTCGGCGTTCTCACTGTCGTGCTGGGCGTGGTTCTCGGGGTGCTGGTGACGATCTCGTCCGTCGGCGCCGGCGCCATCGCCGCCACAATTCTTCTGTCGCTTTATCCGAGGTCCCCGATCGTGCGCATTGTCGGGTCGGATATCGCGCACGCGGTGCCGCTGACCCTGATCGCCGGCGCCGGGCATTGGTGGCTCGGATCGGTCAACTTCCACATGCTCGTTTCGCTGCTCGTGGGCTCGATTCCGGGCATCATGATTTCGAGCCACTTCGCCTCTCGCGTTCCCGATCGTAGTCCTGCGCCCGATCCTCGCTGGCACGCTCGCGATCGTCGGCGGACGCCTCGCGTTCTGAACGGCGGAGCTCCAGCCTCTCAAAGCCGGCGTTTGGACTTTTACCCGCAGCCCTCCACAGTGCCCGCCGCGGTCAAATGAATGCGTCGGGAGAAGCGATGGCGGAAGAGGGCGGCGCGCCGGCGATCGAAGGCTCCTGGAAACGTCGCTCTATGCGCGCGACCTCGAACGCACGGCGGCGTTTTATCGCGATCTGTTCGGATTCAAGGCTCTCGTCGATTCGCCGCGGCTGGTCGCCTTCGAGATCGCCGAGCGCAGCGTTTTGCTGGTGTTTCAGGCCGGCGCGACCGAGCAGACGTGGTCGAAGCCGGCGGCAGTGATTCCCGGACACGATGGCCGCGGGCGCCTGCATCTCGCCCTCTCGATCAGCGCCGATGATCTCGACGCCTGGCGCGCGGCTCTCCGAACGGGGCGTGGAGATCGTCGGCGAGTATCGCTGGCCGCGAGGCGGAACGAGCCTCTACATGCGCGACCCCGACGGCGCATTGGTGGAATTGGCGACGCCGGGCTTGTGGTGGTAAGTCGAAGCTCATCTTGGCGCTTCGTGGTCCGCGAGCACCAGGGCGAGCGCGTCAGGATGGATATACACCGGGCCGGTGAAAGGATGGTCGATCGAGATGATGACGACCAGCCCCATGGTGACGAGCACCGATAGCACGCCCGTCATCGAAACCTGCGCCCCCAGGTTCTCGCTGCCGAAGAAAAGCGTGAAGCCGACGGTTAGGAGCGCGCCCATGAAAAGCACGATCCATATGACGTTCGGGACGAGCCCGGTCGCAAGGTGCAGCCTTATCCGCCGTGCGGCGGTCACATTGTCGAGCTGCCGAAAGACTTCCGCCATGTCCGCCGTGCCCCGCTCCCGCTTCGATTGAGGGCGAGGGCCGCGGCGTACAGCGAATCGAGAGCATGCTCGGTCGCAGGGCTTTCCTTCTCGCGCCCCATCGCTGGCCATTCATCGTCGATGGCGGTTTTGAGGTAGTTGACGAGCGCGGTCCGCACCGCCACAGCCTCGGGATCGTTGCCCTCGGCATAGTGAAAGAGAGCCGCGGTCGCGCCGGCTTCATTTGCGACGGCGGATTGGGCGTCGTTGAACTTCTCCCATACGACGATGACCGTGAAGGCGAGAAGGACGGCGTAGATTACGCCCACAGTCGCGAATTTGAATCCGGCGATCTCGTTGTTCTTGGCCAGCCTAGTCGACGCCGACCCGCGTGTGGATCAGGATTTGCGCGACCATGGCCAAGGCGGTGGGAATCACCACGATCACAGCGATGAGAAACCACACCGGGAGGCTCGACAGGAAATACGACACTCTGGTCTCCGCGCGATTGCGGCAAGGCAAGGCGGGTGATCGGCGCCTGGCGAACCTTCGCCGCCTTAGCGCCTGACACGCGTCCATAATCCGCCGCCATTTGACGGCCGAGCGCGGACAATGGCGGACGCGCTGTTCGTGTTCAGCGGCCGCCGTTCGCGCTGGCAAGAAGCCTGGGGAGGACTTGACCTTCCTCTTTGCTCGAACGGCTCGAACGTCCTTCTGCGGCATGAGGCGTTCTGGCATTCTGTACGCTGCGGCAAGTGATTCGCGCACTGCCGCTTGGCTCGGATCCAAGGCGGAGTTTTGACCCCCTCCGATTATTTCCTCGACGTCCAAATCTCGGCGCTCGGCCGGCCGTGGCGGCCGAGGCTTGACGCAACGGGGGAATTGCGCGCGCTTGCGATAGCGCAAATCGGCGGGCAGGACGAACTGATCGCCCGCGTGCTCGCCGGGCGCGGCGTTATGCCGGAGGCGGTCGAGCGCCATCTGGCGCCGAGCTTCCGCGATCTGATGCCGGATCCCTTTTGCCTGCGCGACATGGAGGCCGCGACGCGAACGCCTCAAGCGCGCGGTCATGGCCCATGAACGCGTAGCGATTTTCGGCGACTACGACGTTGACGGCGCGTGCAGCGCGGCGCTTTTGAGCGAGTATCTGAACGCCTGCGGATTGGAGACGATCGTCCATATCCCCGACCGCGTGACCGAGGGCTATGGCCCCAACGTCGAGGCGATCCGCGGTTTCGCCGCCCAAGGCGCGACGCTCGTGGTGACGGTCGACTGCGGCGCGGTCAGCCGCGAGCCGTTCGAGGTCGCAAGCCGGCTTGGCCTCGACGTGATCGTGTTCGATCATCATCAGGCCCCGGAAGCGCTGCCGAAGACAGCGGCGCTGGTCGATCCCAATCGCGAGGACGATCTTTCGGGCTTGGGCTACCTCTGTGCGGCGGGCGTCGTCTTCATGGCGCTCGTTGCGCTCAATCGGGCTTTGCGCGAGGCGGGCTTCTGGAACGGCGGCAAAGGCCCGGATCTTATCGCGGCGCTCGATCTCGTTGCGCTCGCGACCGTCGCCGACGTCGTGCCGCTGGTCGGGCTCAACCGCGCCTTTGTCGTCAAGGGCCTCGCGATCATGCGCGAGCGCCGCCGGCCTGGGCTTGCGGCGCTGTTCGACGTCGCCGGCGCCGACGGGCCGCCGCGGCCCTACCACTTGGGCTTTATCGATCGGCCCGCGCATCAACGCCGGCGGACGCATCGGCGACGCGGCTCTGGGCGTGCGGCTCCTGACCGCAGCCGACGACCTCGAGGCGCGCGCGATCGCTGCCGAGCTCGACCGGCTGAACCGCGATCCGTCAACAGATCGAGATCGAGGCGCTGGCGGAGGCGGAGGCCGAAGCGCTGCTCGCGCTCGGCCTCGAGGAGCGGGGCGCTGCGGTGGTGGTGGCCGGGGCGACGTGGCCGCCGGGCGTCGTCGGCCTGCTTGCCGCGCGGCTCAAGGAGCGGTTCGAGCGCCCGGCCTTCGCGCTGACGCTGGCGGGCGGGCATGCGACCGGCTCCGGCCGGTCGATCGCAGGCGTCGATCTCGGCAGGGCGGTGCGCGCGGCGATCGAAGCGGGAATCGCGATCAAGGGCGGCGGCCATGCGATGGCGGCGGGCGTGACGCTCATGAGCGAGCGGCTCGGCGACTGGCGCGCCTTCCTTGAAGAGCGGCTCGGCGAGGCGGTGACGAAGGCGCGCGCCGAAGCGGGCCTCACGATCGACGCGGCGCTGACCGCCAACGCGGCGACGCCCGAGCTCGTCCATCGCCTCGAAGCGGCGGGCCCCTATGGCGCGGGCGCTCCGGAGCCGATGTTCGCCCTGCCGCGCCATCGGCTCGGCGAGGTCATGCCGGTCGGCGCCGAGGGGCGCCACCTGCGCCTGCGCGCGGTCGCGGGCGACGGCCGGGCGGTCGACGGCAATCGCGTTCCGCGCCTCCGGCAAGAAGCTCGGCGAGGCGCTCATCCGCCTCAAGGGGCGCCGGTTCATCTCGCCGGAACCCTCTCCGTCAACCGGTTCGGCGGCCGGGAGCGCGCTCAGATCCGGGTGGTCGACGTCGCGGAGGCGGCGCGGTGACATTGGGGCAACCTGCGGGCGAGCTGCCTCGCAAATAAACGCTCATAAGCGCGCTTAAACGTTAGTAAACGTTAGTAAATTGACTCCAATTTACTAGCGTTTATTTTTCCAAATCGGGACTTTTCAACGGGTTACGAGCGATTGGAATAAAAAAATTCTCTTCCCTTGGGGCCTCGCCTCTGGGTTGCGCGCGCGCTCGAGCGGGGGAAGATCGAGGAGGTCATCCGAAGAAAGATAGCATAGTTTCTGAATTTGAGTAAGGAGATTGTTCCGGCGTGGAGACGGCCGCCGCCGCCGGGGGAGGCGAGATCCGATTCAATCCTTGGGCAGATCCACCGCTCCGCCGATCCGCTGCGCGATGAGCTGGGCGAGCCGCGCCGTGACGGGCTCGGGAATGTCGACGCCGGTCAAAAGCCAGGTCAGACCCGAAAGTTGCATGTGGACGCGATAGCGCCCGTCGGGACTGTCGAGGCCGACGACGAAGCTCCGCGGCCCATCGAAATAGGAGTGGGTCAGCACCTGCAAGGGGCGGGCGTTGAACGCCTCGCCCAGCGAAGGCATGCCCCGGACCGCGCCGGCGTCCTTTTCGCCCGCGTTCAGGACGCCCACGCGCTTCTGGTTCAGGAGCGCCGCGATGGTCTCGGGCGTCAGAAAGGCGCGCAGCAGCATCTCCGCCGCGGAGCCGTTGAGAACGACCCCCGCCCGAACCACCGGCAGCTTCTTAAGTTGCGGATTCTCGTCGAGAAAGGCGCGCGCGATCTGGCCGCTCAGGGAGCGGATCAGCGCCTGCAGGTCGACCCGCTCCATCAAAGCCTGCGCGTCGCCGCGCCGGGCCGCCGAGGCGAGCTCAGCCGCGCCGGAGAGCGCAAAGCCCCAGTAGGCCGCGAGCAGGATGACAAGCGCGACCACGCCGCGAATGAGGAGCCGCATACGGTCGCACCCTATCAAGTACGGTCGACCCCGTCAGCTTCTCTGACATAGCTGTCATCCTGTAGCGGGTAGCGGAGCGGCAACGGCAATCAATTGTAACAATGCGCACTACAAAAAACCGTCTAAACGCACTACTGCGCGATTAAATTAATCATCCCCAAATATAAATTTACGAATCCATTTTGGAACCAGATCTAATATCTCTTTTCTATTTGCCCAAACAAATGGCTAAACCAACTGGATACAAATTCCCAATAGAATACCAATAAACAACTGCAATACGATTGCTGAGATAACTTATGGCGCAATGTTAGGAAAGACAATGACAATTCCGGACAAAACCAAACATAAGATAGCGGCGAGGCCTCGCAACCAACTAGCTGGCCAAATCCGATTGCTCGTGTAAGATCCAACTAGCCCAATCAACAAGCCAATTATCAAAATGATTGAAAAATTTATCGCACGGTTGCCGTCGCATATGTACCCATTAAACCTAAGTATCCAGCAAGTGGCCGTTCCACCAGGGTGAAGCCATCGAAGGAGAACTTCCAACATATCTTGCCTTACTGCACTATTCGTACTTGTTTACTCGCCTTCTCAGAGGTTTTCGCATCTTTTCTATCGATCTTTGGGATTTGACCCAAGAAATTCTCCGGGGGGCTGAGGGTACCGGCCGTTACTGGCAGCATATATCCACATGCTTGTGGTGATTGTGACTTTACCATCGGCGTCTATGCGGCATTGGGAAGCAGCCAAAACGGCCGTTGCTTCCTTATCGGCCGGAGCCGCCGCAACGTTGAGCTTGTATTTGCGGGCATCTCCATTCCCTTTGAGATATTGTGGTTTCCCCGATAGCGGGCTTTCCCGCAAAGAATCGTTTACAAGCGTGTTACACGACAGCGCGACCGAGGAACCGCCGGTATTCGTAATCCTTAACACCACCTCTTGCGGGCTGCTGCGGGTAGACGTAATTTCTATCCTCACGCCCGACCCAGATTTTGTATTGTCGGATACCACCGTAGTACTTGTATCCTGATCACTCGGGGGACTATTCTCTTTAATTTTCGGCTTGTCTTGGACTAAATCGGGTGCGGCAGCTTCTATCCATCCACCCTCCGGTCCCCAAGCTGGAGCAGCCTTTTCGCGGTAGTTCGGGGCTTGCAATCCAGAATATATGCTACCAGCAATGGGTTCAGTTGCTGGCGTAGTGTCGGATGGCCCATCGTTGCAACTTACGACACAGCCATTTGAAACTGCGTTCTGATCACTATCCGAGCTATTGTACTTTAAACCGCCCGGTGACCAGAATAAAGGAAGTTCATTCTTGCGCACGTTAGTTAGATGTAGCGCCCCAAAGAAGCAAGTGTGCTTGGATCCGTTCTCAAGCTTGTCGTAAACTTGTGATCTCCAACTTACAGCACTGCCAAGTTTGTCCTCTAGTGGATAGAATCAAACGCTTCGAACCCCTTGCAAGCCGGAGAACTCCTTGAAATTGCGGAAGGCGCCCCGAACTTTTACGTTTGATTTTGACCACTAGTGGATAGAATCAAACGCTTCGAACCCCTTGCAAGCCGGAGAACTCCTTGAAATTGCGGAAGGCGCCCCGAACTCTTACGTTTGATTTTGACCACTAGGTCAGGCGAGGCTCTAGTGGATCAAATCAATCCGATAAGTCCGGCCCAATCCGAGTGATTTCAACGGTATGGCGGCACCGGCTCGGGTTCCAAACGTCGGATTCTATCCACTAGCTGTGCCTTCTGTGCACGGCCCTTTTGGGGCGCAAAAATCTACTGGTTTGCATTTGTCTACATCCTCAGCAATTGCAACTGTTTGCCCCGCGACAAAGATCATCAAGCTGAATATATGCTGCCGGATATACACCACTCTTCCTCCCAGCTGCGAAGGGACTAAGATGGCGTTGCCCGTCTTAGTGAGAGCTCCCTTTTGCGAACTCAAATCGATACCAAAAAATTCCTGCGCAATAAATACCACAGCCGCGGGTGGACGCCCTAACGATTTGCAAGATCAACCGACCGACGCCAGTTGCGCTACGCCAAGGAGCGCCCAGCCCCAGCCAGTAGGCCGCGAGCAGGATGACGAGCGCGACCATGCCGCGAATGAGGAGCCGCATCAGGCTCCCTACCAAGGGCCGGGCGCCTCGTCACGCTTTCCCCGCTTTGGAGCATGGTGAAGGGACAGATCCTCGCGCCACAGCTTCCGCCGCTGGACTGCCGCTTGCATGGGACGAAGCGCCGGCGCGACCCGGTTTTATGGACCTGGATGGCGAAGATGAATCGAGCTGAGCTGACCGAAAAGATCCTCGACATCAAGCGCGAGAAGGGCTGGACGTGGAAGCACGTCACCGACGAGATCGGTGGAATGTCGCCGATTCTGGTCGTGGGCGCGCTGCTCGGGCAGATGAAACTGCCGAAGCCTCTCGCCGAGACCGCGGGCAAGCTCTTCGGGCTATCCGAGAGCGAAAAGCGGATGCTGAACGAGGTCCCGACGCGCGGCGCGCCTATGCCGCCAACCGACCCGCTCATCTACCGGTTCTATGAACTCATCATGGTCAACGGTCCGGCGCTGAAGGCTTTGATCGAGGAGGAGTTCGGCGACGGCATCATGTCGGCGATCGACTTCGACCTCGACCTCGGCCGCCTCGCGAACGCGAAAGGCGACCGGGTCCGGCTCACCATGTCCGGCAAGTTTTTGCCTTACAAATATTACGGCGCCGAGCAGGGCGTGCCGGAATACGGGTTCAAGGAGGAGTGAGCGGCCCGCCAAGTTCTATTAACTACGGCGCCTTGTAACACTTGGCTACGGCCGCATACAAATCAGTTTCATTCATATGATCGACATTGAGCGTGCCAAGCGTAGGCGCGTCCCAGTGCGTGAAATCCTTGCCTGTGTAGGTTACCGTGACGGGACCCGGGGCGGCATGGGTCCAGGCCCCGAACGAACCCTCGCTGGTCCCCTGCATCCAAGACTTGTCGGCAAAGGAAAACATGCAGCATCCGATCAACTTTGTCGGATTTTGTTTGTTGTAATTGATGCATCCGCTGAGCTGGCCCATTAAGATGTTGACGTGATCGGGCTTGGTGCGGTCTTGACCAATTTCTGTAAACCAGATCGGCAGCTTGTACTGATTGTAAGTGCGGTCGACCCAGCCTTCGCCAGAACCATCGTTTTGAAACAGATAGGCGGCGGAGTTGTAGGTTTGTGGGGCAAGAAATAGCCGGGAGTTCAATGCACTAAGTTGAGGAATGAGTTGATCCCATGCGTACCAACAAGGAGGGCGGTTGTTCTGCATGGCAAAACTGACGGGGTGCCCAATTGGTAGTTTGCGATGGTCAGGAAATTGCTGTTGCTCGATCGAGGCCCACGTATTTGTAAAAGCAACGCAATTAGCTACGCTGATACCATTGCCAGGCAGATCGAATTCGTTCCCGAATACAATCCCCTGTATAGCGGGATGGTAATCGCCGCCTTGTGAAAAAGATTGTATGAGCGCCGGGATCTGCTTGTTCATGTCTGGCAAACCGCCGCCGGGTTGAAGGAAATAGTTAGAAACACTGACCAGCACGCCTATTTTATCCATATGGCAGCCGTCGAGAAACAATTGATGGCTGTTGCGAGGGTCCCAGTCATAAAGCCTGATAACCTCGATACCCATGTTGTACATCTTGATATTGTCCCATCGGCACGGCGGTGGCGCCGGGAAACCTTCGTTTTGGCACCAAGATTGGACAGAATTTGAATAGTCTCTACGAAATAGAGCCCCAATATAATCGGCAGTATTGTCGCTGCCAAAAAATACCTGCGTGCTGTTTGCTATAGAAGGATTGTAGGGAGCAGGAAAAGCGTCATTTCCGTAGCATATACCTTTTACGCGCCCCATAGCGACCTCTCCCGGAAGATTGTGTGCAAAACAGAAAGGACAAAGAACACTATGACAGAAGTCAAAATGTTCTCAGCACTGTATTTGAAGACGATTTTTAACCTGCTAGTGGTCAAAATCAAACGTAAGAGTCCGGGCGCCTTCCGCAATTTCAAGGAGTTCTCCGGCTTGCGGAAGGGGTTCGAAGCGTTTGATTCTATCCACTAGCTCACCGTTAACGCCATCATAAGTTTCCAGTTTGCATCGGGCAACTAACAGAAAAGGGGAGGCAACCCGAGTAATTACAACCTATCTGGGTGTATATCGAAAATATATAAGGCCAAAAGCTGAATTCGTCACAATAAATTGATGGTGCTGAACGTCCGCTCGATCGGTGGTCCGCGCCTTTCTCATAGGGGTAAATCTCCTGGGACCCATCCCCTCAACCTGGCGCCCCGTTCAGCGCACAATCCTCAACAGGTCGTGTTCCGAGTAGGCCCACGCGCCTATTCTGCCCGGCCGCACAAGCGCCGCGATCGAGCGTCAAGGCCTTGCAATCGGAAATTGTGATTTCATGGCGGCTTGCGATACTGGGTGCGCGCGACATTGGCGAAAGAATTTAAGCGCGATAGGCAGAGCGGCGCCATGACGCGCGGCGCGAAGATGGCGCCAATTCTCGCGATGGCGGTCGTTTTCACAATGTCAGCGGCCTTCGCGGCCTGCGCCATGGAGCTCCATCGGATGGCTTTGTGGCAGGTCGTGCGCGCCTGCGTCGCCGACTACAAGCTGACCGGCGCGCCGTTTCCCTGCCTTGAGGTGAACATTTCCGATGGCGAGGCGCGCGGCAATGTCGTCCTCCGGGCGCCGCTGCAGGATGAAACGATCCTGGTCCCAACGCGGAAGATCACCGGGGTCGAGGACCCGTTCCTGCAGTCGCCTGAGGCGCCGAATTATTTCGACGCCGCGTGGCGCGCGCGCACTTTCCTGAAGACTGCGGACGGACGCGCGCCCGAGCGCGACGACATCGCCCTTATCGTGAACTCCATAATTGTCAGGGGCCAGGACCAGCTCCACATCCACATCGGCTGCCTCCTTCCCTACGCCCGCCGTTCGCTCGAGGCTGCCGCGCCGCAGATCCCGATCGGCGGCTGGGCGCGGATCGGCGCGATCGTTCCCCATACGATGTTCTGGGGATATCGCATCCGCGCAACGGACCTTGCGAACGCCGAGCCGTTTCGTCTCGTCGGCGAGGCTTTTGCCGGCAAGACCAGGAGCCGCGGCGATCTTACGATCATGGTCGCCGGAGTCCGCGTCGTAGGTGACGATCAATTCCTGATTCTCGCCTCCTACGCTCATGCGCCGGGCGCGTGGTGGCCGGTCGGCTCCGACGACCTCCTTGGCCGGGCTTGCCTCGGCGCGCCGGCCGATACGGCGACGCCGAGGGGGTAAAGCGCGCGGCTCGGTTCGGCCTCGCCCGGCCTTGCCGCACTTGGAGTTATACTAAAGGCTTATATCCAATTGAGTTCTACATATTTGGCCGGTCCCGCTCCCCGATTTTCCGCGCGTTTGACTTGAATTTACGGTAAAAATTCCCGTTGTTCGCGGGAGGTTTTGATTGCGCGGCGCCGCCAAGGAATTGCTCGAAGCGTCAAATCTCGACGGGGAGCAGTTGCAAATCGCGATACGGATTGCTCACAACAATCTCAAAGATAACAGAAGAAACTTTGATGAGTTCGTGAGTGAGGGAGCGCACCCCCGAATAATTCAATATTCGTATCTGCATCTATTATTCGCGCAAGTGATCGTTAAGGTGCTTAGCGAAGAGAACAAGCAACGTCAGCAACGAAATACAAACTCCTAAGCATAGAGTCGTCACGTACCCCAGTTTGGCAGCGAACTGCAACCGGCTGGGGCTGTTTTCGCCGATCGCCGGGGCAGCGCCGAGAGCCGAATAAGTCCAATTGGTTGGCCTGGCTCGCTCCCCATATAGGGCGATCGCGGCCGTCCTCACCGAGCGCAGATCGATCTTGGACCTTATCGTTTCGACCGACCGCGGCCTCTATTGCGCCGCGGGCGAGTTTCATATCGATCCCTGGCGCCCGGTTCCCCGCGCGGTCATCACCCATGCCCATTCCGACCATGCGCGCTTCGGCTCGGATGTTTACGTCTGCCATCGCGACACGGCCCCCGCCTTACGCAAGCGCCTCGGCGACGTCGCGATCGAGACCGCGGCCTATGGCGAGATCCTGACCCGCAACGGGGTCGAGCTTTCGCTTCATCCCGCGGGCCACGTGCTGGGCTCGGCGCAGGTTCGTGTGTCGCTGAACGGCGAGACCTGGGTCGCGTCGGGCGATTACAAGCTCGAGAGCGACGGCGTCTCGGCGTCCTTCGAGCCCGTCCGCTGTCACGCGTTCATAACCGAATCGACCTTCGGGCTGCCGATTTACCGCTGGCGCCCGCAAGCCGAGCTGTTCGCGGCGATCGACGCCTGGCGGCGGGAGAACATCGCCAATGGCCGCGCGAGTCTTCTCTTCGCCTATGCGCTCGGCAAGGCGCAGCGCCTGCTTGCGCATGTCGATCCCGCGCTTGGGCCGATCGTCTGTCACGGCGCGGTCGAGGCGATCAACGCGCTCTATCGCGAGGCTGGAATCGTTCTGCCGCCGACCCGTCTCGCGACGCAGATCGAGAACAAGAAGGATTTCGCCCGCGCCCTCATTCTCGCCCCGCCCTCGGCCGCGGCGAGCCCATGGCTCAAGCGGTTCGGCGACTATTCCGACGCGCTGGCGAGCGGCTGGATGCAGGTCAGGGGAAACCGCCGCCGGCGCGGGCTCGACCGCGGCTTTGCGCTCTCCGACCACGCCGATTGGCCGGGCCTGATCGCCGCCATCGAGGCGACTGGGGCCGAGCGCGTTCTGGTCACGCATGGGTACACGGAGCCGCTGGCGCGATACCTCCGCGAGCAGGGTCTCGACGCGCGTGCGCTCAAGACGGCTTATGGCGACGACGAGGACGTAGGCGGCGCCGCAGCGTCAGCCGAAGGCGAGGGCGGCGCGGCGGAGAGCGAAGCATGAAGGCCTTCGCCGCGCTCTACCGAAAACTCAATTCGGCGACCTCGACCCGCGCCAAGCAGGCGGCGATGGTCGCGTTTTTCGCCGCCGCGAAAGCTGATCCGTCGCAATGGGCGAGCGCCGCCTGGGCGGTCTATTTCCTGAGCGGCGGCAAGCCGCGCCAGACCGCGCCGACCCGGCTTCTCTGGCGCCTCGCGGTCGAAGGGTCAGGCTATGCCGACTGGCTCTGCGGCGAGTGCTACGGCGCGGTCGGCGATCTGGCCGAGATGCTGTCGCTCATTCTGCCGGAAGGCGCGGGCGGCGAGGACGTTTCGCTCGACATCTGGATGCGCGAGCGGCTTATTCCGCTTCCCTCGCTTGACGAGGAGGAGCGCTATGCGAGGCTCAGGCAATGGGTCGGCGACCTCGCCACCGACGAGCGGCTCGCCTTCTTCAAGCTCATCACCGGCGAATTGCGGGTCGGCGTGTCGCGGCTGCAGGTGGTGAAGGCTTTGGCCGAAGTCGCGGGCGTCGACGAAGGGCGCATGGCGCAAAGGCTGATCGGCTATTCTCAGGCGCGGCGGATCCCGACGGCCGCCGATTTCGAGGCGCTGATCGGCGAAGTTGGCCACGCGGAGGCCCACGCGCTCGACGCGGGCAAGCCCTATCCGTTCTATCTCGCGCAATCGTGGAGCCGGCCGCTGGCCGAGATGGCGTCCGCGCTTGGCGCGCCCTCGGACTGGATCATCGAATGGAAGTTCGACGGCATCCGCGCGCAGCTTTTGAAGCGCGGCGATGACTGGCGCTTATGGTCGCGCGGCGAGGAGCTGATCTCCGACGCCTATCCGGATCTTAAGCCGCTGGCGCGCGCTTTGCCGAGCGGCGTCGCGCTCGACGGCGAGCTTGTGGTGCTCATTCCGCCGGAACACGACTTCGCGCCCGATTCGCTCGAGGGCCTCGCGATCTTCGCAAGCCTCCAGCAGCGGCTCGGCCGCAAGATCGTGAGCGAAAAGACGCTGCGCGAACTGTCGGTCGCCTTCATTGCCTATGACCTGATCGAGAGCGAGGGCCGCGATCTTCGCGCCGAGCCGCAGCATGTGCGCCGCGCTTTGCTCGAAGCGCTGGTCGCGCGCTTGTTCGTAGAAGCGAAGACGCGCGGCGAGCGGCTGCCGATCCGTATCAGCCCGACCGTCTCCGCCAACACCTGGGAAGAGCTGGCCGAGAAGCGCGAACAGGCGCGGGCGCTGACGCGCGAGGGGCTGATGCTGAAGGCGCGTGAGGGCGCCTATGGGATCGGGCGGCGCAAGGGCGGCGACCGCGCGGACGTCTGGTGGAAATGGAAGCTCGACCCGATGAGCGTCGACGCGGTCGTGATCTACGCCGAGCGCGGGCATGGGCGCCGCTCCGGCGTCTACACCGATTACACCTTCGCCGTCTGGAGCGCCGGGGAAGAGGCCGGAACGCGCGAGCTCGTGCCGTTCGCCAAGGCCTATTCGGGACTCACGGATGCGGAGATCCGCGAGATGGACGCCATCGTTCGTCGGACCACGGTCGAGACCTTCGGTCCGGTGCGCAGTGTCCAGCCGACGCAAGTGTTCGAGCTTGGCTTCGAGGGCATTGCGCCAAGCAAGCGCCACAAGAGCGGCGTCGCCGTCCGCTTTCCCCGCATGCTGCGCTGGCGCCGCGACAAGCCGGTCGCGGAAGCTGACACGCTCGAGGCGCTCAAGGCGCTCTTGGTGGAGCAGGGCTGAACGTCATCGCGAGGAGGCTGAAGGCCGACGTGGCGATCCAGGATTCGTAGGGCGCCCTGCGGCTCCTGGATTGCTTCGTCGCGATAGCCCGTCGAAAGACGGGCGTCTTTCACGCCCTATGGCTCCTCGCAATGACGGTTCACGTCACGCGTTCAACGTCTCATGAAGATCCGTGCAAAGAGGATCGTCCTGCTCGATCAGCGCGAGCTTGTCCTTTCGGCTCCCTGATTTGATCTGCTTTTCATGCGCAATTGCCACGTAAATGCGCTCGTAGGGCTCGAACCAGACGAGCTTCTTGCAACCATAGCGCCGAGTGAAGCCCTTGATCGCTCCGGTACGATGTTCGAAAGCGCGACGGCCGACGTCTGAAGTCACGCCGACATACAACGCCCCGTTACGTCGACTCGCCATGATGTAGACGGCGGGATGCTTCATGCTTGAAAGCTTAGCGCAAGGCGTAGTTTGGCTTAAGGCGCGAGCCATCCGTCATCGCGAGGAGGCCGGAGGCCGACGCGGCGATCCAGAGGGCCATAGGGCGCCCGACGACTTTTGAATCGCTACGTCCCCGCGGGTCCTCGCGATGACGGCCGTGGGCCGAGTGAATATCCCGCCCTCACGCCTCCCCGTGGCCGTAGGGATCGCCTCATAATTCTCGCCGATCGACATGGCGCAGATGCGCGATAGATGTCGGTAGGGCAGGCCGGTCTCTTTCGCCCAGGCGTTGAACTGCTCCTGGACCATCTTCAGGTCGCGCTTCGATGTCGGCGCCTCGGCGATGTCGAGGCCGGCGTCGCGCAGGCAGGCGACCACGTCCTTCGAGGTGACGAAGGCGTCGTAGCCGAGGAACCTGAGCAGCATCTGGCCGCTATTGCCGCCGAGCCGCGCGCCACGCTTGGCGAGCACCTCGAGGAGGCCGACCTCGTCGGAGGGTGGCCAGTCGCCGAGGAACTTGCCGAACGAGCCATGCTCCTTCGCCACGTCGAGAACAAAGCGCGCGTTCGCGCGCACCGACATGATCTTCGCGCCGTTGCGGACGATACGGGCGTCCATTGTGAGCTTGTGCCAGAACTCGTCGGGCTCGGATAACAGCCGCCTGGGCTCGAAGCCGAGAAAGGCGTCCTCGAAGCCCGGCCATTTCGATTCGATCACGCTCCAGGCGAAGCCGGCCGAGAACACGCGCCTGGTCATTTCGGCAAGCGCGCGTTCGGTCGCCGAGTTCGCGGAGAGCCTTCGGGTCTGGCTTTGCTCCCAGCACCCGGGCGAGCGCTTCGGCGCCGCCCTTGCGCTTCTCGGCGCGGGCGCGGATGGTCTTGAACGGCGGTCAAGCGTGCGGTCCTCTTAAGCGGCGTCCAGACTAGGCGCGGCCTTTTTCGGCGCGCAATCGCCGCGGCGCGGGCTCCTCACCTGAAATTGTCTTGGCCGCGACGGCCAAGACTTCCTAGCTTGTCCGCCTCCGTCGCGCCGCAGCCAACGGTGCAACCCGGAGAGAGCCCTTTGATCCGCTTCTATTTCCACCCCACGCCCAATCCGGCGAAGGTCGCGCTGCTTCTGGAGGAACTCGGGCAGCCCTACGAAGTCATTCCCGTCGATACGGCCAAGGGCGAGCAGCACGCGCCCGCCTTTCGCGCCATCAATCCGAACGGCAAGGTGCCCGCGATCGTCGACACCGAAGGGCCGGGCGGACGCGAGGCGCGGGTGTTCGATTCGAGCGCGATCCTGCTCTATCTCGGCGAAAAGGCCGGCCGCTTCATCGGGACTGCCGCCGACCGGCCGGAGCTTCTGTCGTGGCTGTTCTTCATCGCCACGGGGCTCGGGCCGTTTTCTGGTCAGGCGGTGCATTTCCAGCACGCGGCGCCGGAAAAAATTCCCTATGCCGTGAACCGCTATCGCCGCGAGATCGAGCGGCACTACCGCGTCCTCGACCGCCATCTGGAGGGTCGCGATTTTATCGTCGGCGGCGACTATTCGATCGCCGACATGTCGGCCTGGGGCTGGCTTGGGCGCGCCGCGCGCGTGCTGCCCGGCGCGGACGATCCTCTCGCCGCCTTCCCCAATCTCAAGCGCCTGTTCGAGAAGGTGGACGCGCGCCCGGCGGCGGCGCGGGCGAAGGCGGTCGGCAAAGATCATCCGTTCAAGAAAGACGTGGACGAGCAGACGAAACGCGCGATGTTCCCGTCGAATTATCCCGAAATCGCGATGTGACTTAGGTGCCGAGCGACCCGGCGTAGCTCAGGCGCCGCCAGGAGCGGTTAGCCGCAGGGTCGCCGTCGAATACGATCTGATCGGCCCATTTATGCGCCGCTTCCCGCTGCTCGGGCGTGCGCACGGTCCACGTCATGATCGGCGCGCCAGTTAATTCCTTCACCAGGAACGGGATCTTGTGGGGCAGGTCGTCGACGCTCCAGCTCAGGAAGTCCGGGCGCGCAAGATCGTAATGGTCGAAATCGGTCCAGTCGCGCTTCTGCGCCTCGCTGAGGAAATCCCAGTCCGGGCCGTCGTAAGACGCCTGAGCGAGAAGGCCGATCGGGCAGGGCCCTCCCGACCGCCACATGTGCGGGCGGCGCAGCCGCAAATAGGCGGCTAGATCATGGTCGAAGCTCTTAAACGCGAGCGGGCCGTCATAAGCCGCTGCGAGGGCGGCGGCGCGGTCGGCGATTCGCCAGTCGCCGTCGAACCGGCTCTTGAGCTCGCAGATGATCGGCGTCCGACCGGCGACTGCGTCAAGAAACGCAGTGAAGGTCGGCGGCGGCTCGCCCGACCACTTGATCCGAATTTTCGCGATTTCGGCCGCGCTCAAGGTGGACAGCAAGCCCGTCGCGTCCGTCAGGCGATCGAGCGTTTCGTCATGGAAAACAATCGCTTCGCCGTCGACGCTCAGCTGGATGTCGCATTCGATCGCGAAGCCGCCGGCGATCGCCGCCTCGGCCGCCCGAAGGGTGTTTTCGATCACGCCCCTGGCTTCGTCATGCAGGCCGCGGTGGGCGATCGGACGCTCGATGAGCCACGAAGGGGCGTTGACTGGCCTCACACCTTGATCTCGAAGACCGCCTCGACCTCGGCCAGCGCGTTGAGCGGCAGATGCGCGACGCCGATCGTGGTCCGCGCATGGCGGCCCTTCTCTCCAAACAGTTCAACGATGAAGTTGGACGCGCCGTTCATCGCCTGACCAAGGGCGTCAAAGCTCGTTTCGACGCTGAAGAACCCGCCGAGCCGCACGACCTGCTTCACCTGGTCGAGATCGCCGAGCGCCGCCTCAGCCTGAGCCAGCACGTTGATGATGCAGAGCCTCGCCGCCTCGCGCGCCGCGTCGACCTCGGAATCGGCCGAGAGCTTGCCCTGGTGGCGCTCGTTGAGCTTTCCGTCTTCCCCCAGCGGCAATTGGCCGGAGACGAACAAAAGCGATCCGGCGCGCACGAAAGGGACGTAGTTCGCGACTGGCGTCGCGGGTTTGGGCAAAACGACGCCCATCTCCTTCAGGCGCTTGGCGGTCTTGCTCATGCGGGCAGAACTCCTCGGCTCGCCTACGCTGGCCCGGGAAGACGGAGGCCAAGCGACCTCGCCTATGTCGCGTTTCCCATGAAGGCAAGCTTGTTTTTGCTTGTCTGCGCGCTTAGGTTTGGGACAAAGAGAGGAGGCGCCGGCGGCAAGGCCCGGGCGGCGCGCAATGGGATAGAGCCATGGGTAGCTTTAGCATTTGGCACTGGATGTTGTTCGGCGCGGTCGCGCTTCTGCTGTTCGGCGGCAAGGGAAAGATTTCCGACCTGATGGGCGATGTCGCCAAGGGCGTGAAATCGTTCAAGAAAGGGCTTGCTGACGACGATGAGCCCGCCGCCGCTCAGACCGCGCCGCGGCCGCTCGAGAATCGCGTTGGCGTCGAGGCGAACGACGTCCACAAGGTCAGCTGACCGACGCGCTATTCAACGGGAGCGCCCGCCGGCGGCAACGGCGGCGCGCCGCTGTTTGACATTGTTGGGCCGCCTGGCCCGGTGAGCCATGTTCGATTTTGACATCAGCAAGATGATCATTGTCGGCATTGTCGCTTTGGCGGTGATTCCGCCGAAGGACCTGCCGCGGGTGATGCGCACCGTCGGGCAGACGGTGGGAAAGATGCGGCGCATGGCGGCCGAGTTCCAGGGCCAGTTCATGGAGGCCATGCGCGAGGTCGAGCGCGAGGCGGACCTCGAGAGCGTGAAGAAGGAATTCCAGGCGATCAATGACCAGGCGAAGATCGATACGAGCTTCGATCCGGTCGCCATGGTGCGCGACGACGTGACGAAGGCAGCGGCCACCTCCACCGGCGCCGCCGAGTTGGCCGCCTCAGGGTCCGTCGCCCCGGAGTCCGTTGAGCCCGAGATCGCCGGGCCGGAAATCGCCAAGCCGGAGATTGCGCTGACCGAAGCGGAACCCCCGGGGGCGGTTGTCCAGGCCGCGTCGGAGGCCGAGCCCGAGGCGCCCGCCGCCCGGAGAAGCGCGGCGGAATGAGCCAAGAGGACATCGACGCCACCAAGGCGCCGTTGATGGACCACCTGATCGAGCTGCGCGCTCGCCTCATCAGGTCGCTCTACGCTTTCTTTGCCGCCTTCCTCGTCTGCTTCTTCTTTTCCCGCCACATCTACAACATTCTCACCTATCCTTATGTGCGCGTGGTCGGGGCCGATAAGGCGACGCTGATCGCCACCCATTTTCTCGAGCAGTTCTACACCAACATCCGGCTCAGCATGTTCGGGGCGGCGGTGATCGCCTTTCCGATCATCGCCGTGCAGCTCTACAAGTTCGTCGCCCCCGGCCTCTACCGCAACGAGCGGCAGGCCTTTCGGCCCTATCTGATCGCGACGCCGATCTTCTTCCTCATGGGCGCGCTGCTCGTCTATTTCGCGGTCATGCCGCTGCTCATCCGCTTTTCGGTGTCGCTGCAGCAGGTCAACGTGCCGGGCGAGGCGACGATCGAGCTTTTGCCCAAGGTGAGCGAATATCTGTCGCTCATCATGACGCTCATCTTCGCCTTTGGAATCGCCTTTCAACTCCCTGTCGTGTTGACCCTTCTCGGTCACGTCGGCATTGTCGACTCCGCCTATCTCGTAAAGATGCGGCGGTACGCGATCGTGGCGGTGGTCGGGCTCGCGGCCATCCTGACCCCGCCCGACCTCATCAGCATGACCTCGCTGGCATTGCCGATGCTGGCGCTCTATGAGGGATCGGTGATCGCGGTCAAATGGGTCGAGAGGCGGCGAGCGCGAGCCCAAGCGCAGACGACCGCAGACAGCGCGACCTGACCTTCGGATTCGGTTTGAGCCGCTACGATCCGGGTTGGTTCTTCGACTGTCGAGCCCGGCCACCTACGCTCGTAAGCCGGCCGCCGGCCATCCGACTCAATGGCCGACCGGCGCGTAGCCTCAGGCGCGCCCGTGGAAATAGGAGCGTCGATGATGTCGAGCCCGAGGTTTCAGCGGCGACATGCCGACATAGACAACCACCACCTTCGAATAGACCGGAGGATCGTGGGGAACATGCGCCGAATCCCCAAGCAGCAGCTGCAGCGTATGCCGGCCCCTCGGCAGCGTGACTGTCGCTTCGGTTTGGCCGGCGCCGAAATGCAGGTGGTTTTCGTCGTTGGGAATGGGCTTGTCCAGCGGCGGCAGCTCCGCGTCGAGCAGGAGATGGTGATGCCCCGAGTTCGGCTTGTCCACGCCGGCCGGCGCAACGCCCATCTTTTCGAGGCCGAAGCGCACCGTGAACGTGGTCGGCACATAAGATCCGTTGTCCGGAGACACGATATAGGCGCGCGCGCCGGGCGGCGAGGGATGGCGGGTTCCTGGCGGCGAGGTTTGCGCGGTCTGAGGTCCACGCGCCTTACGGATTCAGGCGCTGAAACGTCTCCTCGCCATGCATCGAAAAGGTCACGATGTCCTTGGCGTTGAGGTCCATTTTCATGAGATCCACCATACGGATGCGACTGTCTTCGTAAGTGCGGAAGTAATAGCGCTTCGCCCCAAGGTCGCTGGCCGCCGTCCAGAGCGTATAATCGGCGAGGATGTTGCCATGCTCGTCCTTCCCAGCGTCGCGGGCCGAGCCCTTCGGGATGTCGAAATTGTTGAGGACGTGAAACGCCGTGAGAACCGCGTCCTCGCCGGTCTTGGGCTTGAGCACCGACTGGCTGAAAGCGGCGGCGCGGACGAAGCGCGATGGCGGCGTGAAGTCGCCGGGCATGCCCAGCATCCCCGAGCCCTGGCCGAACGGCTCGAGCTTGACCGGCCCGAGCTGAACCGGCGGCCTGTTGTCGAGCGAGAAGTTCACGTAGTTCCTGAGATTGGTCATCTGCCAGTCGAAGGCGGGCGAATTGGTGATGATCCCGAGCGGGTTGTCGTAGACGTTGAGCTTGCCGCCGACATATTCGACGACAATGCTTTTGCCCGACGCATCGTGTACGACCATGTGGACCGGCGGCGTAAAGCCCCATTGCTTGAGCACGGTCGGCGCGACGAGGATCGAGCCGATCTTCGCCCTGACCTCGTCGACGCTGGCGAAATTGTCGAGGACCCAGGAGGCGAGCTGCCAAGGCGCAATGGTCTTGGCCGCGTCCGCCGGCACGTACGCCATGTATCCGGCGGTGGTCGGGAAGTAGAACAGCCCGGCGGCGAGCCCCGCCTCGTTGAGCCCATCGATGATGACTGGCAGGCCGACCCCGTTGGCGCCGACGCTGGCGTATTTCGCTTTCCAGGCGAGCCCGTCCTTGTCGTCAGGCGTCAGGCCGATGCGCGTAAATCCGCGCGGCGAGACAATCACGTCGGAATGAATGTCGACGGCGAATTCGAGCGTGCGGGCGTGGACAACCGTCCCGTCGGCGGCGGTCAGGCGGATGCCGGTGCAGGCGTCGGCGGCGCTGGAGATAAGGAGCGCGCCGGCCGCGATCGTCGCGGCGAGTTTTCGGGCGAATCGAGCGGCGATCATGGCTAGCTCCGGAAAAGGCGTCAGGCCGCCGTCGGCGGGGCGCGGCCGGCATTGCATCGCGCGCGTGGCTGGCGTCAAGCTTGAGCGGCACGCGAGGCCATGCGGAATGGCACAGACCCGCGCGTCGTTGGCGGCTCACCGCGTCGGACGGACGCAAGCGCGGTTGAGCCATGCGACGCGGTTCTGCTATGGGCGGCGGGCCTCGACCCTGGTTCGGGCGATGACGCCAGCGCCCCTCGCCGCTCATTTAAGGCAAGATCATGCACGATATCAGAGCGATTCGCGAGAACCCTGAAGCTTTCGACAAGGGCTTGGCGCGCCGTGGCTTCCCAGCTCAGGCCCAATCGCTGATCGGGCTCGACGAGAGGCGCCGGGCGGCGATCCTGGCGCTCCAGACCGCGCAGGAGCGCCGCAACGCCGTCTCGAAGCAGATCGGCGTGGCCATGGCGCGCAAGGACAGTGTCGCGGCCGACGTTTTTCGCGCCGAGGTTGCTGGGATCAAAGCGACGATGCCGGAAATGGAGGCGGCGGAGCGGGAGGCGACGGCGGCGCTGGAAACGGAATTGGCGGCGATCCCCAACCTGCCGGCCGACGATACGCCGGACGGCAAGGACGAGAACGACAATGTCGAAGTGCGCCGCTGGGGCGCGCGGCCGACACTCGAAGGCATGAACAAGCCGCGCGAGCATTTCGAGATCGGCGAGGCGCTGGGGCTGATGGATTTCGAGGTCGCGGCGAAACTGTCTGGCGCCCGGTTCGTGGTGCTCAAGGGCGCGCTGGCGCGTCTCGAGCGTGCGCTCGAGCAATTCATGCTCGACCTGCATACGGGCGAGCATGGCTATACGGAGATTGCGCCGCCGGTCTTGGTGCGGGACGCGGCGATGTTCGGCACCGCGCAATTGCCGAAGTTCGAGGAGGATCAGTTCTGGGCGGTCGCGGGCGAATTTCTCCGCGCGCCGTCCGGTGAAGAAATTGCGCTCATGGACCCGCTCGACGCCCAGGCCGCGCTCGCCGGGCGCCTCAGCACGCTAAGGGGCGGTCGGCTCGGCCTCATTCCGACCGCCGAGGTGCCGCTGACCAATCTCGTGCGCGAAAGCATCGTCGACGAAAAAACCCTGCCGCTGCGCTTCACCGCCGGGACCTTGTCCTTTCGCGCGGAAGCGGGCGCGGCCGGCAAGGACACGCGCGGCATGATTCGCCAGCACCAGTTCAGAAAGGTCGAGCTGGTTTCGATCACCACGCCCGAACAGTCGCGCGCCGAGCACGAACGCATGACAGCATGCGCCGAAGAAGTCCTCAAACGGCTCGGGCTGCACTATCGGGTCGTCGCGCTGTGCACAGGCGACATCGGCTTCGCCGCGCAGAAGACCTACGACCTAGAGGTCTGGCTGCCGGGGCAGGGGCGATTTCGCGAAATCTCTTCCTGCTCGATCTGCGGCGACTTCCAGGCCCGACGGATGGACGCCCGCGTCAAGGCCGGCGCCAAGTCGACCCGCTACGTCCATACGCTGAACGGCTCGGGCGTAGCGGTGGGAAGGGCGCTGGTCGCGGTACTTGAGACCTACCAGCAGCCGGACGGCTCGGTCGCCGTCCCTGACGTTCTGCGGCCCTATATTGGCGGGCTTACGCGAATCGAGGCCGCTGGTTAGCAGCCGTTCACCAACTGCTGGCCTAGGTAATTGCCATAGGCGTCATAGATCGGCGCATAGGACGTGCACCCGCCATAACCGTAACCGCCATAGGCATAGGGCGCCGCCAGCAACGCGCCGGCGGCCAAACCGCCAACGATGGCCGGGCCCGCCCAGCCGCCGCCGTGCCAGCCGCCGCCATGCCAGCCGCCGCCATGCCAGCCGCCGCCATGCCAGCCGCCGCCATGCCAGCCGCCGCCATGGAAGCCACCCCCGTGCCACCCGCCTACATGGCCACCGCCGCCATGCCAATTACCAGCCGCGGCCGGTTCGCTCGCGGTGAGAAGGGAAGCGCTGAGAGACAGTGCCGCCAGCCCGGCTATCGCCGTTTTGGATATGGTGTTCATCGTCGACCTCCAATCTTGAGGATCCAACGCCGTCAAAACGAAAGAGTTCCCGCTCTCACGAGGGTGTCCGGGCGGCGCCCGGAAATCCAGAGGCAATGAAAGAAAGCTCCCTTCGCCGCGAACTGATCATCGCCGGCTCTTGGTCCGCTGTTGCAAAAAACCATCTCGATGTTTTAACAAGTAAGCAATAGCACTATGCGCCGTTCCCCGCTGTGAGCGCGATCACAGGCCGGCTGGGGCTCGCCGGTCGTCGCGCCGATGCGGGTCCGGGCAAGCGGGCCCGTTTTTCCCGCCCTCGCGGCGGGTGGCGCCGATCGGATTTTCGCTTGAACGCAAGAACTTACGCGGGCTCATTACCGGTGGGAGCGCCTGGACCTAGCGCTCTATATTTCTTTGATTTCGCGCGCTTCGATCGGCGACAAACCGGCTTTCCGTTTTTTCGCGAGCCGAGCGCTACCCGTGGAATGCGACGGGTTGAGGGGCGAGCGTCCCCTTCCAGCCGGCCCGCCGCCTCGACCGGCTAAAGCCGGCGGAGATAATGAGAAGCGCGAACAGGACGTTGAGGAATTCGTGCGGCAGCTCAATCATTGTACGGCGCCTCGACCGCGCGCCAGCAGATGACGAGAAATGCAACCGTCGTAACGGCGCAGCCTGTACCGCAGAATGCGAGAATATGCTGAATCATGAGTAAACTCTTCACCCGCCGCCTGTGACCGCCGGCTGTCGAATTGCGACGCCTTGAATCACCTACAACCTCAGATTGCTTCCAGGGTGATACACAAGTCAAGAGAGCAGAGTCCCGCCTGCCCATGTTTGGGACAGGCTGGTCAAGAGACCCTTAGCGGGGCGGATCAAATTGAAACGCAGGCGGGTTGGGAGAGGCGCTGACCCGCCCGGTCAGGCGAAGCGGATGTGCGCCCCTTCAAGCGGGACGCCGGTCAGCGCCGTCGACCATTCCTCTCCCGCCGCGACCGGAAAAGCGCGCGTGAGCGTTCCAGTGGTCACGATTTCACCCGCGGCGAGGGGCGGGCTGGCCGGATCCTGGGCCAGCGTCTCGACGAGATGACGCAATGCGAAGAGCGGGCCGTCGAGGACGTTGGCGGCAACGCCATGGTCGATCAGGCCGCCGTTGCGGAAAAGATCGATCTCGAAACGCGAAAGTTCGCGCGCCCATGCGTCGCGCCGCGGCTCGGCCGCATGGCGAGGTCCGACGAACAGCCTTCCATGGAGGCCGTAGGCCGCGACTGTGTCCGGAGCCCGAAACGACCAGTTGGGGAAGGTCGACTGAACGATCTCAAAGCCATGGGCAATCCAGTCGATGCAACGGATGAGCGCGCGCTCGTCCATGCCGGCCGCGGGCGGGGCGCAGAGGCCAAAGATGATTTCCGGCTCGATGCGCGGTTCGGCCAGACCCTTAAGCGAAACTTCGAGCGGCTCGGAGGTGAGGTCGCGGACCGTGCGGTCGTAGACATAGCCCCAGATGGGCGCATAGACGCCATATTCCGCCCAGATGGTCCGGTTGGTGAAGCCGATCTTGCGCCCGATCGGACGCTCTCCACGCGCTTCTCTCTTGGCCCGTACGGCGCCCGCGACCCGGTAGGCCTCCTTAAGTCCGAAATTGGGATAGACCTTGGAGAAAGGCGTGATCTGGCGCCCGGTCTCGAGGACCGCGAAAACTTGCTTGGCGATAGGCTCGACATCCATGGGGGGCTCGTCCTCGTTGCGGTGCGCGCGCTCAAGATCATAAATGCGAGGAACGCCCCGCCAAGGCCCCATTGGAGATCGCCGGCATCATGGTTCTCCGCCTGTCGACATCACTTGCCATTCAGGCCCGGACAGCCGCCGCCGGGCTCGCCTTCGCGCTCCTCGCCGGCGGACCTTTACGGGCGGCCGAGCCTGAGCCTCGCGCGCCGCAGCCTGAGATGACCGGCGACCTGCGCATCCACGATCCTTCGGTGATCGAGATCGCCGGCCAATTTGTCGCCGTCGGGACCGGACAGCAAGGGCCGACGCACGGCGCGATCCGCGTCAAGACCTCGCCGGACGGGCTCAAGTGGACCGATGCGGGCCTGATCGGCCAGGGGCCGCCCGCATGGGCTCAAGCGGCGCTCGGGTTTACGCCGGTCACCGTCTGGGCGCCCTCGATCAGCCGGCGGGGAGGCACGGTCTTCCTCTATTATTGTCTGTCGAGCTTCGGGCATAACACGAGCGCCATCGGGCTCATGACCAACGCGTCGTTCAACCCGGCAAAGCCTGGCGAGGGGTGGCGGGATCAGGGTCTCGTGCTCATGTCGAAAGACGGCGACGATTTCAACGCCATCGACCCGTTCCGCGTCGATGTGTCGGACGGGCGCGCTTACCTCGCCTTCGGCTCCTTCTGGTCCGGGATCAAGCTGAGCCGGCTCGACCCCGACACCGGCAAGCTCATCAAGCCGGACGCGCCTTATATCGCGCTCGCCAGCCGCCATGGCGGCGCGATCGAGGCCGCCTCGATCCTCGAGCGCGAGGGGCGCTTCTATCTCTTCGTCAGTTTCGACCAATGCTGCAAGGGCGTCGCCTCGACCTACAACATTCGCGTCGGCCGCGCCGACCGGATCGAGGGCCCATACCAGGACAAGGACGGCAGGGCGATGCTGGAGGGCGGAGGATCGCTCATGCTGGCGGCGACCGGCCGCTTCATCGGCCCGGGCGGGCAGGAGGCTTTGAAGACCGCGAAGAGCGACATGCTGGCGTACCACTATTATGACGGCGATGCGGCCGGCGCGTCCAAGCTCCAGCTCTCGCCCATCCTGTGGAGCGCGGACGGCTGGCCGGAACTGGGGCCGCTGCCGCAATAGCAGGCGCCTCGCAGCCCTGACCGCAGCCTCCGGGCCGCGTGAATTTTTCCGGCAGAACGCGCTCGCCTCGGCGCGCGCCCCGTGCGAAAACGAAGGCCCCATGCGAATCCTCCTCACCAACGACGACGGCATCCACGCGGCCGGGCTCAAGCTCCTCGAATTGATCGCGCGCGAACTGTCGGACGACGTGACGGTGGTCGCCCCCGAGAACGACCAGTCGGGTGTCGCCCATTCGCTCTCGCTCAGCGACCCGCTGAGGTTGCGGGAAATCGGCCCCCGCCATTTCGCCTTGAAGGGCACGCCGACGGACTGCGTCATCATGGGGGTGAAGAAAATCCTGGGCGACCGCCTCCCCGATCTCGTCCTCTCAGGCGTCAATCGCGGACAAAACGTCGCCGAGGACGTCACCTATTCGGGCACCATCGCCGGCGCGATGGAGGGCGCTCTGCTCGGCGTTCCGTCGATCGCGCTGTCGCAGGCCTATGGCGGCGCGGTCGGACGGGCGAAGATCGAATGGGACGCAGCCGAAACGCATGCGGCGCCGGTCATCCGCACGATTCTGGCCGCCGGCATCGCTCCGGGGGGCCTCGTCAACGTCAACTTCCCCGCCTGCCCCGCGTCCGAGGTGGCCGGAATCGAGCTGACCCGCCAGGGTCGCCGCAACGCCGAATTGATGCGCGTCGAGGAGCGGCGCGACGGCCGCGGCTTTCCTTACTTCTGGCTCATGTTTCAGCGCGGCGCGTTCGAGCAGGCGGAAGGGACGGATCTCGCGGCGCTGGCGGCCAACAAGATCTCGATCACGCCGCTCAGGCTCGATCTCACCGATCATGACTCGCGGCTGCGGTTCGAGGAGGCTTTTGCGCGGCGTTGACGTAAACGAAACGACATTGGCGCTAAGGGGGCCGCCATGATCGCGACCGAATCAGAAGAACGCGCTCAGTTCACGCTCGCCATGCGAGCGAAGCGCATCAATAACCTGGACCTTTTGCGGGCGCTCGAGCGCGCGCCTCGCGCGCTCTTCATGCCGCCGCGATTCGCCGACATCTCGGGCCGTGACATCGCGCTCCCGATCGGCTGCGGGCAGACCTCGCTGCCGCCCTCGATCGTCGCCGCCATGATCGCCGCGCTCGACCTCAAGCCGGCGCACCGCGTGTGCGAAATCGGGACAGGAACCGGGTATTGCGCCGCCTTGCTCGCCCAGCTGGCGAGCGCTGTCGTTTCCCTCGAACGGTTCCAGACGCTGGCTTTGGAGGCGGCGGCGAGGATCAAGGCCTTCGGCCTCGCCAATGTCACAGTGCACTGGGCGGACGGATTCGACGTCACCTCTCGGGGGAACGCTTCGATCGGGTGCTGATCCATGGCCTGATCGAGCCTCCGGGCGAGGCGTTTCGCCGTCTGATCGGCCGCGACGGAATTCTGGTTGCGGTCGTCGCGGGCCCGGGCAGAGGCGAGCAGCGCATCGTCAGACTGACTGACACGATGAGCGGGGCCGAGGACCTCGGTCCGGCCCGCGCCATGAGGCCGCTCGAACACGGGCTGGCGCGCGCCCTTTAGCCGCAACGGGCGCATTCGACCGCGCGGATTTCGACCATAATTGTCAACCGCGGATTCATCTTAAACCTTCCCTTAACTCGATCGGCGCAAACTCTTTTTTGTCTGCAGTTGCGTGGGCGTGGGTGGAAGCCGATGAGTGATAGCGTTGCGTGCACTAGAGGACGCGCGTTCCCGCGTCTCGCGTTGGCCGGGTTGGGTGTTCTTCTGCTGGCGGGGTGTTCGTCGGACGTCACCCGCTTTTCCCAAAGCGATAGTCCGTTCTCCAATCCGTTCGCGAGCAACGCTCCGGCGCCGGGCGCGGCCTCGTCGTCTGGCGTGACGACGTCGCCGCTTGCGCGAGCGTCGCCCGCGCCCTCGTCTACGCCGCAGCGCCTCGCTCTCGCGGCCCCAGGCTGTCGGCGGTTCGGCCGTGGGCTGGACGGCCGTCGGGGGCTCTCCGATCGTGGTCGCCAATGGCGAAACACTCGAACTCGCTTTCGGGCCGCTATGGCGTGCCCGCCGCCGCGCTTCTCTCCGCCAACGGGCTCTCCAGCCCCTCCGAGGTCAGGGGCGGGATGCGGTTGGTGGTGCCGGTCTATCACGCCGACGACCACGCCGTCGCCAGCGCCGAGAAGGACAAGCGCAAGCATGACAGGGACGTCGCCGAAGCCGGGCCGGAGAAATCGTTGAAGGCCAGGACGAAGGAAAAGGAAAAGGAAGAAAAGGAAAAGACGGCCAAGGCCGGGAAATCCGCCAAGGAGGCGGAGAAGTCCGCGTCAAAGAGCGGCGCGGTAGCGGAGGCCAAGCCGTCCAAACCCTCGGAGAGCGAAGAAGGTCGCGATCGACAAGACGCCGACCGGCAACCTCGAATCGGGCGCGGCGCAAACAAAGGCGCCGCTGACCGGCGCGCAGGCTGACGCCGCTGGGACAGAGCCTGAGTTCCGCTGGCCGGCGCGCGGCCGCATCATCCAGGGGTTCAAGGCTGGCGGCAACGACGGCATCAACATATCCGTGCCGGCCGGCACCTCGGTGCGGGCGGCTGAGGCCGGAACTGTCGTCTACTCGGGCGACGGGCTTAAAGGTTACGGCAACCTTGTCCTCATCAAGCATCCGAATGGCTTCGTGACGGCCTATGGCAACAACGGCGAACTGGATGTGAAGCGCGGCGAGAAGGTCACGCGCGGGCAGGTGATCGCCAAGTCGGGCGACACCGGCAACGTCAATTCGCCGCAGCTCCACTTCGAATTGCGCAAGGGTTCGACCCCGGTCGATCCGACCAGCTATCTCGCCGGGCTCTGAGCGGGCGGAAGCGAAGCGACGCGGGGTCCGGCTTTCGCCGGACCTGCGCCCGGCCGACCTCCGGGGGTTACGACGTGACCTGATTTGATCCTTCGAGGCGGCCGATTGGGGCGGCGGGTCCAAAGAAAGGCCCGCCGCCCTTGATTTTTTGCTCGCTTCAGGAGCCCCGCAAAATCGAGCGCAGCGCGGCCAAAAGCGGGGGAATCTCTTCAGTCGCCGCCTTCCAGAGGACATCGTGATCGATGTCGAAGTAGGCGTAAATCAATCGGTTGCGCATCGCGACAATCTCGCGCCAAGGAATGGCGGGTTCTGACATGCGCGTCTCGAGGCTCACCTTGGAGGCGGCTTCGCCGAAGACTTCGATGGCGCGAATGAGAGCGAACCGGAGCATCAGATTCGTTTCAAGCTCGGCTCGATCGTGCTTCGCAACGAAGCTTTGGCATGCTTCCGCGGCTTCAATCATATGACGCGCGCGAATTTTGTCGTCACGCCGCATATTCGGTCGCAGCCGTGCGCAGCACCTCGTCGCGGAAGTATCGGCTCAGATCCTCGGCCGTGCGCAGATCCACCTTGCGCCCGTTCAGTAGCGACATGAGCTCGAGTTCGATCTTCGCCATGCCGATCAGGCCGGGTTTGGCGTGCGGCTCGAATTCGACCAGGAGGTCGACGTCGCTGTCGGGCCAGGCGGCGCCTCTCAGCGTCGATCCGAACAGCGATAACCGCCGGATCCGATGCCTCCGGCAGATCGAGGCCAGGGCCTCCGGGTCAGGGAACAACGCGTCTCGCATGACAACTCCTTAAGCGAAAGCTTGGCGTGACAACAGGCGCCGCCTGGCTGCGTTCCCGCCTTCACCAAGGCGGCGGGTCCAAAGAAACGCCCGCCGCCCTTGATTTTTTGCGCTCCGACGGACAGGGGGAGCGATGAAAGCGAAGCCCCTCGACCTGTCCGCGTCCGCGCTGACTGGCGCGCTCTGCGTCGTGTGGGGCTTCAACCAGGTCGTCGCCAAGCTTGCGCTGCCTGATGTCGGCCCGATCATGCAGACGGGCGTCCGCTCCGCAATCGGAGCGATCTGCGTCGTCGCGTTCGCGCTCGCGACGAACCGGCGGCTGTTCGATCTCGACGGCACGGAGACCGCGGGCGCGTTGGCCGGCGTCCTGTTCACCGGCGAGTTCATCGCGCTTTACGAATCGCTGCGCTTCACCACTGCCGCGCGCGCCACGGTGTTCGTCTACGCAGCGCCGTTCTTTGTCGCCTTCGGCGCCGCGTTCCTGCTCAAGGACGAGCGGCTGAGGCCAATCCAGTGGGCGGGTCTCGGCCTCGCCTTTCTCGGCGTCGCCTGCGGCATGGCGGGGCGGACGCCGGACGGCGCGCTTGCGGGTGACGCGCTTGCGCTCCTCGCCGCGGCGCTTTGGGGCGCAACGACGCTCGTCATCAAGGCGACGCCCCTCAAACGCGCCGATCCCTTGAAAGTTCTGCTCTACCAGATCGGGGCTGCGGCGCTGATCGCGCCGGCTGCCGCGTATGCCTTTGGCGAGCCGGCGCCTGTCCACCTGTCCGGCGCCGCGATCGCATCGCTCCTCTGGCAGGGCGTCGCTGTGGTGGGCGTAAGCTATGCGCTCTGGTTCTGGGTGCTGACGCGCTACGTCGTCGCGCAGCTCTCCGCCTTCACCTTCATCTCCCCGCTCGTTGGCGTGTTCGCCGGCTGGCTCGTATTCGGCGAGACGATCACCGCCGCCTTCGCTTTGGCGATCGCGCTGGTTCTCGCCGGGCTTGCCCTCGTCAACTGGCCGCGAAGGCGCGCCGCGCTTTAGCCGTCCGCGGCATCGAGCGGCTTGCCGAGCCGCCCGGCCAGATCCTGAATAAACTGCCACGCCGTGCGCCCGGAGCGCGCGCCGCGCGTCGTCGCCCATTCGAGCGCTTCGGCTTCGAGCTTGCCCGTCGGCGCCTCGAGGCGGAAATGCCTGGCGTAGCCGTGAACCATGGCGAGATAATCGTCCTGGCTGCAATGGTGGAAGCCGAGCCAGAGGCCGAACCGGTCGGAGAGCGACACCTTCTCCTGGACCGCCTCGCCCGGATTGATCGCGCTGCCGCGCTCGTTCTCCATCATGTCGCGCGGCAGAAGATGGCGCCGGTTCGAGGTCGCGTAGAAGAGCACGTTTCCGGGCGCCCTTCGATTCCGCCCTCGAGCGCGGCTTTCAGCGACTTGTAGGACGTGTCGCCGGCGTCGAACGAAAGGTCGTCGCAAAAGACGATGAACCGGTAGGGCGCGTCGCGTAAAAGGCCCATGAGCGCGGGCAGGCCCTCGATGTCCTCGCGATGGATTTCGACCAGTTTCAGGCGCCCGGCGACCTCGCTCTCGCGATTGATCGAGGCGTGCGCCGCCTTGACCAGCGACGACTTGCCCATGCCGCGCGCGCCCCAGAGCAGCGCATTGTTGGCGGGAAGGGCGCGCGCGAAACGCTCGGTGTTCTCGACCAGAAGGTCGCGCACCCGGTCGATCCCGCGCAGGAGCGCGATGTCGACGCGGTTGACACGCGCGACGGGCGCGAGGGCGCCCGTGTCGGCGCGCCAGATGAAAGCCTCGGCGGAGTCGAAATCGGGCCTGTCCGGGGGAGGGGGCGCGAGGCGATCGAGCGCCTCGGCGATGCGGCGGAGGAGGTCGGCTTGGCTCTCGAGGGGGGGCAAGGCGCGGAATGCTCCTGAAAGGTTGAGGAGCCCTTGCCATAGCGGCCTGCGAACCTCCTGTCTCGGAAGGGATTCAAAATACGATCGCGTGACCGGCTTTCGCTCCGCGCGAGCCAGGGCGTGCGGCGGCCAAAAAAAGCGGCGCCGCCAGGCGCCGCTTTCTCTCGCGTTTTCCCGTTACGCGGAGTTTCCAAAGCTCTCATCCCGCGCGATGAGGGCCTCGGGCCTCGCTCGCGGGGCTGGGTTACGCTGCGTGTTGCGAACGGTCGGCGCTCGCGACTGTCGCGCTGCCGGGGCGCTTCTTTTGGTAGCCCGCAAACCCAAGGCCTGCGAAACCGATGAGGAGCATGGCCCAGGTGGACGATTCGGGGATGGCGCCGGTCGTTCCGCCGGAGCTCGCAAAGCTCGAGTTGTAATCGGGAGCTCGCCGATCACCGTGCCGATCGCGGCGTCGAGCTGATTCTGGGAAAGCTCGCCATAGCCTAGAAAGAACGCCACGCCGTAAGGGTCGTCCGAATTCGGGCTACCGTCGGTCAAGAACGCGTTGCCGCAATTGGCGCTGCCGCTTACCTTCGTGCAATTCGGATCCAGCGCGTATTGCACCCACATCCAGTTGAAAATGGTCGACTCGTCCAAACTACCATCGACCGACGAAGTGAGCGGGGAATAAGAGAGGTCCGTGCTGCCGTCCGAGTTGTTGATCATGGTCACCCAACCAACTCGGTCTGAAACGTGATGAAGTCGCCGACGTTGCTCAAGTTCGGACGATCGTGAAAATCGAGCCCGAAGTCGGTCGCAGGATCAAAGACTGTGTTGTTGGGGGGGCCGCCAACGACATTTGTCTGATCCCAGTAGGGATCGAACTGGTCTGCGGGCCGGTTCGGATTTCCCCCGATCAGGGGATTGGAATTGCCCCCGGTGGTCAAAGGATCGAAATTCCCAACCGACCGCGGATCGCTGGTTCCGGTAATGAGAGGCGTTCCGACCGCGTCGTGCTGGTAGACAATCGTTGGCTGCGCCACCTGACTGCCTATCGGCAACAAGATGTTGTTCCACGCCGCGAAACCAGTGCTGGTATATCTCTGGATGTAGTTGAAGTTGGTGAAACCATCCAGATTGGCGGCCTGTTGCGCGGTAAATCCAAGTTGCGGCTTCGGAGTAACGTTGAGTTGTCCCGTCCCGACTGCGGCTCCGATGGCCGTGCTAAACCCATTGAACTTGAGGGTTCCACTGACGATGTCATCTGTCGTCCAGGGCGTAAGATTGCGGCCCAGGCTGGCCTGATATGGCCCGGTGACTGAATAGCCGCTCAGCGTGCCGGCCTGGTTCGTAATCACCGTTGACATCTTCAACGTTACGGTCTGTGCGCCGTAGAGCGACTGGTTCGCCTGGACGAACGCCGTCGCATTACCGGTCCACGGGATCGGCTGCGAAAGGGCGCGATTCGTTCCTGTTACGTTGGAGCTGTCGTCGTAGTTTCTGAACACCATCTGGTTCGAGCAGGGCGTGTAAAGGCAATAAAAATAAACCCCGCCGGTCCCTGTCGCCGTGAGTCCGAGGCCCGTCGCGGTCAGCGTGTCGGTCACTGTCGCTAGTGGATCAAATCAATCCGATGAGTCCGGCCCAATCCGAGTGATTTCAACGGTATGGCGGCACCGGCTCGGGTTCCAAAAGTCGGATTCTATCCACTAGGTGGCCGGTGGGGTACGGGGGCGAGGTGACGGTGGCATTCAGGCTATTGTAGGTCGTGGAGCCTCCGACCGAATAGTTCACGATGCGGCCGAGTTGCGGGTTCAGAGCAGGAAAATTCGCGCTCGCGCTCGCACGCCGCTGCCGAAAGTCCAGGTTCCAGTTCCATTGCCGGTCGGTTGGGTCAAAGGAGCCGGCGGGGCGGGAATGGCCAGCTGGCTCCAGTTGCCGTTTGGCGACATTGTCTCCCGAGTGACGTCTTGAAGCGAGGGCAGGGTGGCCTGCGCCGAGGCTCGCTCGACGGAAATCGGCGAGAATGCGATAATGGCGAAGCCGGCGATCATCAGTCGCCGCACCCCTGCCGGCAGGGCGTTTCTTTGCAATGTTGACACCAAAATGCTCCGATCCGAGTGGAGAAGGACACCTCGATGATTGTAGTTTACGGGATGCCCTCTGGATGCCGCAACACAAATGTTAAATTGCCACAATCTTGGCGCAAAGGCAAGTCGCGCCACGGTCGCTGGACCTAGACTTTACGGAGGGCTGGTCCCTAACGTTGGGGAATCTTGGCAACCTGTCGCGCGGCGCCAATCCGCGGGCCGGGCGCGGAGGTTGCTCGGAACCGGGCAGGCGGCGAACGTCGCGGCGGCAAGCCTACTCATGACCAGCTATAGGCGAACAAGCCCATGACCACCACGATGATCACGGCGGCGATCACGTAATGCTTGGCCTCCCATTCGTGCAAGGTGAGGACCCGCTGATGCAATGGCCGCTTCGAGGACATGGTTTCGCCTAGCATCAAAACCGCGGCTGGCAAACCTCAGGGCGCCCGAATGTCGGTTTGCGCGAAGTCGGAGCTCTTGAACAGCAGCGGCTCTTGCGTGACGGAGGCCAGCGCGTAGGAGAAACAGTCGCCGAAGTTGAGGCCGGCGGGATGGCGCCCCTTGCCAATCGACGCCACGCCCGTCGCGCGACGTCCACCAGTTCGGAATCGACCGCAACGATCTCGACGCCAGCCTTGTGCAGCCAGAGGTCGAGCTCGGCTCCGCCGCGCGCGCCGAGGCGCGTCTCAATCACCATGGCCGTTTCAAGAAAGTTGCAGCCGAGATCATGCGCACCGGATCGTCGGCGATTTGCTCCTCCAGGGCTGAAGCTTCGGGTTCGTCGAGGGCGATCGCCACGATCGCCGAAGTGTCGATGACCATCAGCCGGGCAGTCCATTCCGGTCGTAACCGATGATTTCCTCCGCGCTCCTGTGATCGACGACAGGCAGGGCGCGCCAGCGGCGACGAATCTCCGCGAGGTCGTCCAGCAGCGCGGCTCGGCGCGCGCCGCCGCCGACTTGCCGCAGACGTTCCTCGAGCGCGCGCCGGGTGGCAAGCGTGAGGCTTTCTCCGGTCCGCTCGGCCAATGCGCGCGCCAGACGCTCGGTTTCCTTGTCTTTAATGCTCAAAGCCATCAAGAAGGTTCCTAACTGTCAATATTCTACCATCTCGTCGCTCGGCGTCAATCGTCCCTGATTTGGCAAACGCGCCGGAGGCGCAAGTCGCCGAGCCGAATTTCACTTATCGGGGGACTTGCCTTTCGTCCGCGCCCGCGGTGTATTATTCACGCAGGGGTCGCGGGGGAATTCATGAACGTCCTCTTGATAGCCGCCGGCTCGATCCTCATGGCGCTCGGGCTCGTGATGGCGGCCAATCGAAGCGGATATGTCTATTTCATCGTCGGACCGAGGGCGGTTCTGGCGCTGGCCGGCGCGATCGCCGTCGCCGCGCTGGCGTTCCGGCTTCTTCACGCGCCGGGATGACAGGCGCTGCCGGGAGGCGCGCCGCGGATCGCGGCGCCCTGTCAAACCGGCTCGCCCAATGCTATATATCGGGTGACCGCCGGGCCTTGAACCCGGTGGAGGGAGACTGACGGATGGCGTCCCGACTTTTACGCCGGCAGGTGATGAGTTTGACCGACGCGGCGGCGGCGCGTGTGCGCGAACTGACCGAAGCGGCCGGAAAGCCAGTGGCTGGCCTGCGCGTCGGCGTGAAGAACGGCGGCTGCGCCGGCATGTCCTACACAATGGAGCTTGCCGAAAGCGCTACTCCGCTCGACGAGATCGTCGAGGACAAGGGCGTGCGCCTGCTGATCGACCCGAAGGCGGTGCTGTTCCTGCTCGGCTCTCAGATGGATTTCAAGGTCGACCGCTTCTCCGCCAGCTTCGCCTTCTCCAACCCCAACGAGACCTCGGCCTGCGGCTGCGGCGAGAGCGTGGCGATCACCCCGGCCGACCCCGAGGCGCTCAACGCGCCGGCCTGAACTGGGCCGCTCCCCGCCAAGCTCGGGGAAGGATCCCCAGGCTCGTATTAGAGCGTGCTGCGGTCCGATGGAAATCGTCATCGCGAGGACCCACGGGCTTGGCCCGCGGGGACGCGGCGATCCAGGAGTTGCGGGCGCCCTAAGTTCCCCTGGATTGCTTCGGCTCACGCCTCGCAATGACGGCGCTGGTTCCATCCAATCACAGCACACTCCAGGCGCCCAACCCGATAAAATAATCCGGGCGGCGCTTTATCGCGAGCCGATCGGAGCGCGGCCTCAGACCTGCTCGACCGCCACCACGCCCGGGCGCGGCTTTCAGCGCCCCGGCGATCGCCGCGCTGACCGCATAGCGGCCGGGCAGGCGGATTTCGACCTCGCCGTCCTGCGGCCCCAGGATCACGACCAGCGACACCTCGCCTTCGCCGGGCGCGGTCAGGCGCCGCTCGATCGATTCGAGCGGCGCCTCGTCGCGCACGAACACGCGCAGGCCCTTCTGCACCTTGGCGGCGGCCTCCGTCAGCCGCTCGACATTGACGATGCGCGCGCGCACGTCCTCGCCTTCGACCGCCGCCTGCAGCGTCACCAGCACGTCCGCGCCTTTCTCCAGAAGGTCGCGAAACTGGCTCAAGCCCTCCTGAAACAGGATCGCCTCATAGGTCCCGGAGGGATCGGAGAGCTGCACGATGCCGATCTTGCCGCCGTTCCTCGTCCGCCTTTCATAACGGTCGAGCACGCTCGCCCCGAGCCGCGCGGTCGAGGCGCCGTTGCGCACCGATCGCGCGAACTCGGCCCAGCGCGTGGCCCTCAAGCGCTTGAGCGCCGCGTCATAGACTTCGAGCGGATGGCCGGAGAGGAAGAAGCCGACGGCGTCGAACTCGCGCCTCAGCCGCTCCGATTCAGGCCATGGCGCGGCGCGCGCCCTGACCGGCGCCGGCTCCGCTTCGCCGAACAGCGCGTTCTGGCCGGCCGCTTTCTCCATCACCTCGCGATTGGCGATCGCCAGCATCGGCTCGATCGCCGCGAAGGCCGCCGCCCGGTTGGGCTCCAGGCAATCGAAGGCGCCGGCCGCGGCAAGGCTCTCCAGCGCCTTCTTGTTGACGGCGCGGGGATCGAGCCGCGCCGCCATTTCGCCGAGCGAAGCAAACGCGCGTGCGCCTCGGCGCGCGTCGACCAGCGCCTCGGCCTGCGCTTCGCCAACGCCCTTGATCGCGCTCAGCGCGTAATGGATGGTCGGCGCCCGAGCCTCCGTCCGCACGTCGAAATCGACCAGCGATTCATTGACCGAAGGCGCGATCGACCTTGATGCCGAGCCGCTGCGCCTCGGTGCGGAATTCGGCGAGCTTGTCGGTGTTGCCCTTGTCGAGCGTCATCGAGGCGGCGAGGAATTCCGCCGGATGGTTGGCCTTGAACCAGCCGGTCCAATAGGCGATCAGCGCATAGGCCGCGGCGTGGCTCTTGTTGAATCCGTAGTCGGCGAATTTGGCGAGCAGATCGAAGATCTCGTCGGCCTTGGCGCGGGTGAGACCGCGCTCGACCGCGCCGTCGACGAAGCGGGCGCGCTGCGCGTCCATCTCCTTCTTGATCTTCTTGCCCATCGCGCGGCGCAGCATGTCGGCTTCGCCCAGCGAATAGCCCGACAGCGTCTGCGCGATCTGCATCACCTGTTCCTGATAGATGATGACGCCGTAGGTCTCGCTGCAGGACCGGCTCGATCACGGCGTGGATATAGTCGGGCTTCTCCTGGCCGAGCTTGCGCGCGCAATAGGTCGGGATATTCGCCATCGGGCCCGGGCGATAGAGCGCGACCAGCGCGATGAGGTCCTCGAACCGGTCGGCCCGCATGTCGACCAGCGCCTTGCGCATGCCGCCGCTTTCCACCTGGAACACGCCGACCGTTTCGCCGCGCCCGAGCATCGCGTAGGTCTTCGCATCGTCGAGCGGGATCTTGCCAAGGTCGATCGCTTCGCCGCGCCGGGCGATGAGGTCGACCGCGCGCTTGAGCACGGTCAGCGTCTTCAGGCCCAGGAAGTCGAACTTCACCAGGCCCGCCTGCTCGACCCATTTCATGTTGAACTGGGTCGCCGGCATCGCCGATTTCGGATCGCGATAAAGCGGCGCGAGCTCGATCAGCGGCCGATCGCCGATGACGACGCCGGCGGCATGGGTCGAGGCGTTGGAGTAGAGGCCCTCGAGCCGCTCGGCGATCGTGAGCATCTTGGCGACCTTCTCGTCCGCCTTCGCCGCCTCCTGCAGCCGCGCTTCGTCCGCCACCGCCTGCTTGAGGGTGACCGGATGGGCCGGGTTCTGCGGCACGAGCTTGGCGAGCTTGTCGACCTGGCCGAGCGGCATTTCGAGCACCCGGCCGACGTTGCGCAGGACGCCGCGCGCCAGGAACGAGCCGAAGGTGATGATCTGCGCGACGCGGTCGGCGCCGTAGCGCTCGCGCACATAAGCGATCACTTCGTCGCGCCGGTCCTGGCAGAAGTCGATGTCGAAATCGGGCATCGAGATGCGTTCGGGGTTGAGGAACCGCTCGAACAGGAGGCCAAACCGCAAGCGGATCGAGATCGGTGATGGTGAGCGCCCAGGCGACGACCGAGCCCGCGCCCGAGCCGCGCCCCGGGCCGACCGGAATGCCTTGCGCCTTCGCCCATTGGATGAAGTCGGCGACGATGAGGAAATAGCCGGGGAACTTCATGTTGACGATGACGTCGAGCTCGAAGGCGAGGCGCTTCGCGTAGTCCTCCTGCGCGCGTCCCGGCGCGAGGCCATGCGCGGCAAGGCGCGCGCTCAAGCCCCTCGCTCGCCTGGCGCCTGAGCTCCTGCTCCTCGTCGAGCGCGGCGCCGTTCGCGACCGAAAAGCGCGGCAGGATCGGTTTTCGCGTCAACGGCCGATAGGCGCAGCGCATCGCGATCTCGACGCTGGCCTCCGTCGCCTCGGGGAGATCGGCGAAGAGTTCGGCCATTTCCGCGCGCGTCTTGAACCGATGCTCGGGGGTCAGGCGCCGGCGCTGGTGGCGCCGAAACCACCGCGCCCTCCGCGACGCAGAGCAGCGCGTCATGCGCCTCGTAGTCCGATGCGCCGCCGAAATAGGGCTCGTTGGTCGCGACCAGGGGGAGGCCGAGACGGTCGGCGAGCGCGATGAGCTCAGGCTCGATCGCGCGCTCCGCATCGAGCCCGTGGCGCTGGATCTCGACATAGAGCCGCGAGCCGAAGACTTTGGCGAGGCGCTCAAGGCGGCTTTCGGCGAGTTCGCCTAGATCCGGCTCTTAAGCGCCCGGTCGATCGGGCCGCCGGGGCCGCCGGTCAGCGCGATGAGGCCCTGGGCGTCCTCGAGCGCCGCGAAGGGAACATGCGCCTCGTCGCCGTCGGTCGGATCGAGCCAGAGCGCGGAGACGAGGCGCATCAGATTGCGGTAGCCGGCCTCGTTCTGCGCCAGAAGCACGATTGGCGCGCGCGCATTGTCGCGCTCGACCCCGCGCAGAAAGGAGGGGGCCGCGTCGCCGAAATCGACCGTCACCTGCGCGCCGATGATCGGCTGCACGCCGCTCTTGGCGAGCTTCTCCGAGAATTCGAGCGCGCCGAACAGGTTGTTGGTGTCGGTGATCGCCGAGAGCCGGCATGGCGTCGGCCTTGGCGAGCTTCGCCAGCGTCTCGATGGTGAGCGCGCCCTCGCGCAGCGAATAGGCGCTGTGCACGTGCAGATGCACGAAGCCGACGGCCTTCAGAACAGACGGGTCCAAGAGCTGCGAGTCCATGCGCCGGTTTTCGCAAGAGCGGGCGCGCGGGTCGAGACCGGGCGAGGCATGGGCTGTGGATGACTTGCCTGCCTCACGATCCGATTGCGCGGGCGATCAGCGCAATCATGATCAGGAACGCCCCAAGGGCGGCGATTTCGGCGATGTCGCGCAGCGCGTAAGCGGCGATATTGTGCATCTCGGCCTCCTTGATCTGTATATGCGCATGATATGTTCCTGATATGTTCGAGTCAAACCGAAAAATGACGCAACGTCAACCCGAAGCGGGGGTTGGTTAACGCGACCGGCTTGGCTAGGTTTTTCCCGGCGGCCCCTCGGGGGCCCGAGCAAAAGTCTGGAGGGGGCACGGGCATGGCGGGACGGATTGGGGGATTTATAGCGGCCGCGGCGATGGCGCTGGCGCTTGGACCCGCGCGGGCCGCGCAGCCTTCGCTCACGCCCGCGCAGGTCATTTCGCTGTTCGCCACCGCGGGCTTTCCGCTCGGGCCAGACAAGCGCCCGCTGAACCGGTGCCGCCAGCCGGCCGATCCCAAGGTCAGTTTCGTCGACATGAACGGCGACGGCCGGGTCGAGGCGCTCTTTATCGACGAGGGCCCCTGCTACAAGCCGGACGGGCGCTGGTACGCGGTCGCGGCGCAATCGCCCGACGGCGCCTGGCGGCGCATCCTGGAAGGCGAGGGGTCCCTCCATGCGACCGGCGACCTCGCGCGGATGGTTCGTCCTGGCCGCGACCAGTGGCGGGAGCACGAAAGAGCTTCGCTACGACGGCCGCGGCTATGCGTCAGCCGATCACGCGCCGGCCGAGGCCGTTGCGCCGGCGCAGGGCGACGCTGCGGCGTCGCCTTCGGACGCGGAGGCCGCGCCCAAGGGCGGCCGCTATCCGACCGACGGATGGAAAGCGCCGGTCAAGTTCGCGCAACTGCCGCCGGCCGAGCAAGCGTCGATCATGAAAGCCGCTGGTTTCAAGCGCGTCGGCAAGGCCTGGAAGGGCTGCGAAGGCTCCTCGAGCGTCGACAAGGACGGCGTCGAGATCAAGGACCTCAACGGCGACGGCCGGCCGGAAGCCGTGATCACGGCTTCCGGCTACGAGTGCTATGGCAACGCCGGGCAGGGCTTCACCGTGCTGAGGGCGGTTCCGGGCGGCTGGAAGACGATGGCCGGAGAGACGGGGATTCCGACCTTTCTCAAAGAGCGCGGCGCCCAGGGCTACCCGGACATCGAGATCGGCGGCCCCGGCACGTGCTTCCCGGTCGAGCGCTGGAACGGAAAGAGCTACCGGGTCATCGGCGGCCGCACCGACGAAGACGTAGGAAAGCCCTGCAAGATCTGAGCAGCGCGCGGCCTCTTGCTCGCAAGGATACGGCGCGGCTTCAGGAACGCGGGACCGGCGAGGCGATGAGAGCCAGGCCTGGAGCGGCCCAGGCACTAGTAACATTATCACAATGTTATTAACCGCTTTTGAGGCCACGAGCGTCGACTTTTGCGGCGCGCCGGGTAACTCCCAAGCCGTCTGTTTTCAGGCTGCGATTGCGAGGAGGAGTTGGGAGGGGTTTGCAGTGAGGGCTTTGAGAATGTTGAGGCCGTGCTTTCGTGCGGTGGAGACGATGGACCTCATGCGGACGAAGACGTGAGCGCCTTCGAAGGTGCGGAAGCCGCCCGAGATTTTCATTTTGACCTTGGCCATGCGCAGGTCCTGTTCGGCCAGGTTATTGGTGAACGGGACGTCGAAGTCGACGAGGAAGCGCAGGGTCTCGTCCTTGAAGGTCTTGAAGCGGATGAGGAGATTATGGCCTGGGCGCTGCTTCTTTCGTTTTTTCGAGCCGGGCGAAGGATCGAAGGCCGGCAGGGCGCGATGGAAGGCGAGCCCTTCCCGAACGGCCTGCCAGTAGCGGTCGACGAAGCCTTGCACGCGTTCGGGTTCGAGCGCCCGGGCGCCGGCCTCTTTGGCTTGGCGCACGGCCTTTGCGGCGTCGAGGAGGACGTCGCGCATGGCTTGCGCCCACGGCTCCTTGTCGATCTCGATGAGCGCCTTGAGTTCGCGCAGGTGATGGGCGTTGCAGAAGGCGTGAGCGACGTCCGCGAGGGCGTTGTAGGGGCGGAAATGGTCATGCACGACGACGCCGCCCTTCAACCCTGCGGGAACATCGCCGCGCGCCGCTCCGACCCGGTAGAAGGTATGGCTCCGGCTCGACGTCGTATGCAGCCATTGCAGGGAGCCTGCGATGCGAAAGCCGGTTTCGTCGAGATGCCTGACCTTGGCCCCGCCGACGCGCGTCCCGATCGCCTGATAGACGCCCTCCAGAGCCTGAGCCTTCTTGCCCATCCACGCGATCACGCTCGCCGGGCAGACGAGCGGCGCGCCGAACAGGTCCTGAAGCGCCTGCGCCGTCCGGTCCTCGGGCACAAGCTGCTGCACGTTGAGATAGACCGCCGCCGCCTTGATGCGCTCGCCATATTGGGTCGGCGAGATCACGCCGTCGGGGAACGCAGCCCGCGTCACGCCGCGGCATCGGGCGCAGGCATAGATGGCGCCCTGGTGCTCCGTGACCTCGATCAGCCGCTCGGGCAGGTCGAACACCTGACGCGTCTCCACCCCGGTCTGCATCGAAGCCGCGAGCGCCGCCCGGCAGCGCCGGCACGCCGCAGCCTCGTGTCGGACGACCCAGTCGGGCGTCGCCGTCCGCCGCAGCGTGTCGCCCTTGTGGCCCCGCTGTCCCCCGCTCGCCTTGCCCGAACGGCCGCGAAGGCTGCCGGGAAGGCGCGACTTCTTCCTCAGCCCGTCGCTCGAAGGCGGCTTGGAGCTCGTCGTGCTGTCCAGATCCAGCCGGCGCCGAAGCTCGGCGTTCTCGGCTCGAAGGCCCTCGTTCTCCCGCCGCAAATCGGCGACCTCCGAGCGAAGCGCGGAAATCTCGCTCCGGAGCGCTTCGATCAGCGCCTGAACTTCGGCAGGGAGAATCATCCCCACCTTAACTCACGGTTCGCCCCCGCCCGTCTCGAAAATCTCGCAAAACCTCAACGATCTCACACACCGTGTGACAATTCGGACTTACCCGGCTTGGGAGTTACCGCGCCGGTAAACCGGGTCGTAACGCACTGAAATTATTGGGGCGCGCCGGTAAAATGGCGGTTAGGCTTAGAAACCGCCGCCTGGACTAGCCGCCGGACCGGGCGCTTCACAACGTCTTCCGGCCGCGCTTCGCCGGCGCCGAGTCCAACTCCGGATAATGCCGGAAAACGCCCAATTCGTTGAAGGGGATGCGCCGGTCCGAGGCGAGATAGGCCGCGACCTTCGGATGCTGCGCGACCGACCCCGCCAGCGCCGCGAGCGCCGGATAGGCCCGGCCTGCCTCCGCGAACGCATGCGGGAAGGCGTAAGCCATGCCAGCCCAGACCTGGAACAGCGATAGGTCGACCGTGGTGAGGGCGGCGCCGACGGCGTGCTTCTGGCCCGCTGGGTTGTCGGTAAGCACCCGCTCGAAATAGCCGAGATATTTGGGGACGCGATGCTGAAGGAAGGCGGTCGAGCGCGCCTTGGCTTCCTCTTTCTGGTCCTCGAAATAGCGGTCGGTCGAGATCGGATGATGCGTATCGTGAACCTCGGCGACGAAATCGGTGATCGTGAGCTGCAGCCCGTGCGCGAACAAGCGCCCCGCTTCATCCTTCGGCGCAAGCTTAAGCTTGGGGCCGAGATAATGCAGAATGTTGGCGACATGCGAGACGACGATCGCGCCGTCGCGCAGGAAGGGCGGCGCGAACGGAGTCTGCGGCGCGCCGCCCGCGAGCATAGAGGTCATCGCCTTCATGCCGCGCCCGGCCCCGCGTTCGCGCGCGACATCGGCATAAGGCGCGCCGGCGGCCTCGAGCGCGAGGCGCACGAACTCGCCCCGCCCCTGGATGCCCGGCCAATAAAAGAGTTCGTAAGTCACCGCCGCTTTCCCTCCCTTGCATGTCTTACGGCCGCATGCGGTCGGCGGCTTTGACATAGCGGCGCGCGAAGTCGAGAAGCTCGCCGTCGGTCGGATGGTCCGCCTTCTCCACGCCCTCCACATGGGCGCGGATCGCGGGATGCTTCTGGGCCAGGAATTTGGCGAAAAAGTCCTTCTCCTGCGCCGGCCCGACGATGAGGATCGCTCCGGCGTCGGCGATCGCCTTCGTGACATCCTCGAAGAACGGCTTGTTCTCTTCGGTCCTATGGCCGGTGCGCGGCTCCCGGGCGTGAAGGTCGCGAACCACGTGGTCGCGGACCACGGTCCTGTCCGCCTCGTCGACGTTGAAATGGAAAACGCGCGCCCGCTTGTGATCGATCCAGACGACGGCGTGATAATGACCGGCCATGACGGCGCTCCTTGATGGATTGGCGCTTGACCCTACCGCGCCCGTCAAGGCTGCGCTATGACCCGCTTCATGCGGAAAGACATGAAGGCCGCGACGATGGCCGCTCCTCCGCCCGACAAGGCGGCCTCTTACGAGATCGGTGAGGACGAAGCGGGCATGCGGCTCGACCGCTGGCTGCACCGCAGGTTTCCGGAGGTCGCGAATTCGCACCTGATGCGGATCGTCCGCAAGGGGGAGGTGCGCGTCTCGGGCAAGCGGGCCGACATTTCGACCAGGCTCGCGACGGGAGAGAGCGTGCGCGTGCCGCCGCTCCGGATCGCGCCGGCGGAGGCTCCAGCGATCAAGCGCGCCAGTCCCGGCGACGCTGACGCCATCCGGGCGATGATTCTGTTCGAGGATCGCGACGTGCTTGTGCTGAACAAGCCTTACGGGCTCGCGGTCCAGGGCGGCTCGGGGACGACCCGCCATATCGACGGCATGCTTCAGGCGCTCGCCGACAAGGCGGGCAATCGGCCCGTTCTCGTTCATCGCCTGGACCGTGACACGTCGGGCGTTCTCCTGATCGCCAAATCGCGCAAGATGGCGGCCGAGCTTGGCGAAATCTTCCGCTCGCGGCAGGCGAAGAAGATCTATTGGGCGCTGGTCGAGGGCGTGCCGAAGCCCGCGCAGGGGCGCATCTCGATGTTTCTCGCCAAGGGCGAGGGCATGGGCGAAACACGGGGGCAGGGCAGGGCGGATCTCGAGCGCATGCGAGTCGCCAAGCACGGCGACCCGGACGCCCAGCATTCGCTGACCCTTTACGCCGTCGTCGACAAGGTCGCGCCGCGGCTTGCGTGGCTCTCGATGCGCCCGGTCACGGGGCGCACCCATCAGCTTCGCGCCCATTGCGAGGCGATCGGCCACCCGATCGTCGGCGATCCGAAATACAATCGAAGGCCCGCGAACGACCCGGCCCGCGGCGATCCGTTGCGGGCTGTCCCGCCCGGGCTCGAACCCAGGCTGCATCTTCTGGCGCGCCGCCTGATCCTGCCCCATCCGCGCAAGGGCGTGATCGATGTGACCGCGCCGCTGCCTGAGCACATGAAGAAAAGCTTCGCCATGTTCGGCTTCGACGAGCACGAGCGCGACCCGATCGAGGATGCGCCGGATGAGTGAGGCGGGGGAATCGCCGCGCGACCCGATGCGCGCCGCCCAGGCCAACATGCGGCCCCAGCCGGTCAGGCGCTTCTATAAGCACGCCGAGGTGACCGAAGAGGACGGGCGCTTTGTCCTCAGTCTCGATGGGCGCCGCGCGCGCACGCCCGGCCGCAATCCGCTCGCCCACGCGAGCCGCGCGCTTATGCTTCACGCGGCCGCCGAATGGGAGCGGCAAAGCGAGACGATCGATCCGGCCGGCATGCCGCTGACGCGGCTCCTCAACTCGGCGATCGACGGCGTCGCGCACACGATGGCCGAAACGCGCGCCGACATTCTGCGCTACGCGGGCTCCGACCTCCTTTGCTACCGCGCCGAGGAGCCGGACACATTGGTTGCGCGCCAGGCGCACGCCTTCGATCCTGTCCTGCGCTGGGCCGCGGACGAGCTTGGGGCGCGGTTCCATATGACGGCCGGGGTGATGCATATCGCGCAGCCGCCCCAGGCGCTGGCCGCGATCGGCGCCGCGCTCGAGGCCTACAATGACCCCGCAGCGCTCGCCGCGCTTAGCGTCATGACCACGCTGAGCGGCTCCGCTCTGCTCGCGCTCGCCGTCGCGCGCGGCTTCCTTTCGCCGGAAGCCGCGTGGCGCGCCGCGCATGTCGACGAGGACTTCCAGGCGGAGCGCTGGGGCGAGGACGCGGAGGCCGCGGCGCGGCGCGCGGGCCGCTGGCGGGAGTTCGAGGCCGCGGCGGTCGTTATGGAGGCGATGCGGGCGGCGTGACGCGAAGACCGGGCGCGTCGCAATGGAGGGCAGGAATGCGGACCTGGCCCGGTCGCCGGTTGGTTCTTTGGGCTTACCCACCGAGGGCATTTCCCATTCGATTGGTAGTTGTGGCAAAATTAACGCGGAGTGACAAAATTCGGCCCCATTCCCCGACGGGCCTTGTTCCTCTTGGTTCTGACGCTAACGTCGCAAAACCGATTCGGAAAGGCAGAGGGGATCTATGCCTTCGAGAGACGAACGGGTTAGCTCGCATAGTGGTTGCAAGGGTCGCTCCGTCAGGAACTCGTTTGCACGGCAGCGGCTGAATTGCCGAACTGCGGCGCTGGCGACCACGGCGCTGGTTGCGGTGACGGCGTTCGCGTCCGGCGCGGCAAAGGCGCAGGATGCGACTTGGCGATCCGATCCGGCAACGCACAATTTTAACACGGCGACGAACTGGAACCCGGCCACGATACCGACCGGCACCGCGTTCTTTGGCGTATCTTCCAAGCCCACGCTGGAGTTCTCTACCAACACGACGGTCGGCGGCTGGACATTCAACGCCGGAACGCCGGCCTACACCTTCAACAATAATCAAGTCCTCACCTTCAATGGCGCCGGCATCGTCATCAACGGCGGCAGCGTCGCCATCACGGATACAGCGACCGGCTTTGTGAACTTCACCGGCAGCAGCACTGCCGCCAATTCCTCTATCACCAACAATGGGAACCTGAATTTCAATCTCAACAGCACAGCTGGAAACGCCATCATCACCAACAACTTCGCCACGAATTTCAATACCATCAGCACGGCCGGCACCGCCACCATCACGAACAATGTCGGCGGCACGCTCCGCTTCAGCGATACCGCCTCAGCCGACGGCGCCCTGATCACCAATCACAGCAGCGTCTTCTTCCAGGGAAACAGCACGGCCGGCAGCGCGAGCATCATCAACGCGGACGACGTATCCTTCAACGCCGACAGTAAGGCCGGCAGCGCCACCATCACGAATGCCGGGACTCTCAATTTCAACAACGGCAGCAGTGCCGGCAATGCCGCCATCACCAACGCCCCATTCGGCACAATGAATTTCAACAGCGACAGCACGGCCGGTAACGCCATCATCAGCAACAATGCCAATGTGTTTTTCGAGGGCGCCAGCTCTGCTGGAGACGCCACGATCACCAACCAGCACAACTTGTTTTTCAGCGGCGCCAGCAACGCAAGCAACGCCAACATCACGAACGGCACTTTGGGCTCGCAGATTGTTTTCGGCGACAACAGCACGGGCGGCAACGCCGCCATCACCAACGCCAGCAGCGGCGCCGTGGTGGATTTCTCAGGCAGCGCCGGACCTGCTGGCAACCACGAGCTTACCGCCGGTTCGATCGCGGGCGGGGGCGTATTCCAGTTGGGAGCCAACGAACTGACGGTCGGCGGCAACAACATGTCCACTGACGTCAGGGGCTTGATCGTGGGTATTGGCTCTCTGTTTAAAGTCGGCGCCGGCACACTGACGCTCTCCGGCAGCGCGGCTTTGAGCGGGACAACCATCGACGGCGGCACGCTCGCGGTTAACGGGGGAACCCTCGATGCCTTCAACACCATAGTGGGATCAACTGCCGGTAGTTCGGGAACGCTCGATGTCGGCGCGGGCGGGAGTGCAAGCGCCGTAAATCTCATTGTCGGTCAAAGCGGGGTTGGAACGCTCGCCGTCCAAAACGGCGGGACGGTGACCGATTTCGGCGGGTTTATTGGCCAGTTACCGGGCTCGCAGGGCACGGCGACCGTATCCGGCGCGGGCTCTTCGTGGACGAACACCGACACCATCGTGGTCGGCGGTTTGGGCGCGGGCACGCTGACTATCGAAAACGGGGGCACCCTGAACAGCGGCGGCGGCTCTATCGGATTGGCTGCCGGCTCGGTTGGTGCGGTGACGGTGACCGGCGCCGGCTCCACTTGGAACAACAGTCCGGGCGGCGGGCTCAATATCGGCAGTTCTGGCACGGGCGCACTGACGATCGCCGACGGTGGGACGGTTATCAATAACACCGCCTTCGCCGCCAACATCGGCAATCGCGCCGGCTCGCTGGGTACGGTGATGGTGACTGGCGCGGGCTCCACCTGGAGCAACAGTTCGGGGCTCAATATTGGCAACTTGGGTACGGGCACGCTCACGATTGCGGACAGCGGCGCCCTCACCGCCGGGCCCGTCGTGATCGCGACGAACGCCGGCTCGGTCGGAACGCTCAACATCGGCGCGGGCGCCGGCAGTCCAGCGACTGCGCCCGGTACGCTCACGGCGCCGAGCGTCGCATTTGGCGCTGGAACCGGTACGATCAATTTCAATCACACGTCCGTCGACTACGTGTTTGCGCCTGCGATCAGCGGCGACGGCACGGTCAATGTGTTTGCGGGCTCCACCACGTTCACGGGCGCCAACACCTATAGCGGCGCGACGAATGTCGAAGCGGGCACTTTGCGGGCGGGCGCGCTGAACACGTTCAGCCCGAATTCGGCAGTGACGGTCGCGAGCGGCGGAACGCTCGACCTCAATGGCTTCAATCAGACCCTACCCGGCGTCGCCAATGCGGGCCTGGTGAACATGGGCACGTTCACCGCGCCGGGCACGGTCTTGACAACGACCAGCTACACGGGAACTGGCGGCTCAATGGCCATCAATACGTTCCTGGGCGGCGACGGCTCGCCCTCTGACCGATTGATCATCAGCGGCGGCGCCGCCACCGGCGCCACAACCGTGCATGTCACGAATGCCGGCGGACCGGGAGCCGAAACGACGGGCAACGGCATTCAGGTGGTGAGCGCGATCAATGGGGCGACAACCGCGCCTGGTGCGTTCGCCCTTCCCGCGGGCGAACTGCGCGCCGGCGCCTTCGACTACGACCTATTCCGGGGGGGCGTCACTGGCGGCGCCAACGACTGGTTCCTGCGCTCCGATTTCATCGTGCCGCCGATCCCCCCCGAGCCTCCTATTCCTCCTATTCCCCCGATCCCTCCGATCCCTCCGTTTCCGCCCGATCCGCCGCCGGATCCGTTGCCGCCCGGCGTCTATCCGATCATCGGACCGGAGCTCGCCACCTACGGGGTCGTGCAGCCTCTGGCGCGGCAATTGGGCGTCGCGATCCTCGGCACGCTCGACGACCGGGCCGGCGACACCTACCAGCCCGACTGCTCCGTCGCGGCGTCCGCGCCAGAGACGACGGGGGTTGATCTGCCGACCCGCAAGTCTCTTCCGACGAAAAAGGCCGCCGCGGCGCCGTGCCCGCTTTTCGCGCCCTCGGTCTGGGGCCGCTTCTTCGGCCAAACATTCAACAACCACTATCGGGCCTACGCCGATCCGCGCGCCAGCGGCGATATGGGCGGCTTTCAGGGCGGCATAGACCTTCTGCACGGATCGCTGATCGCCGGCCAGTCGGAGCGCGCCGGCCTCTACGGCGCCTTTGGCGACGTGAGCGCCGACGTGACCGGCCTCGTCACTAACCCGGCGGCGACCGCCTACATTCTTACCCATACTGGATCGCTGAACCTCGACGCCTGGTCGGCTGGCGGCTATTGGACCATGTCGGGCCCGGCGGCTGGTATCTCGACGCCGTGCTGCAAGGGACCTGGTACGGCGGCTCGGCCAGCACTCAATATGCCAGGCTGGACACCAACGGCACGGGCTTCATCGCCTCCTTGGAGAGCGGCTATCCATACGCTTTGCCGCAATTGGGGCCGGGCTTCGTGCTCGAGCCGCAAGGGCAGATCTTGTGGCAGAAGGTTTCGTTCAGGCACGAGTATGACGGGCTCGGCGATGTCGCGCTCGGCGACACGACCGGACCCAGCGGGCGCGTCGGACTGCGCGGCAAATGGACGATCGTGACCGGAGGCGGCCAAGTCTGGCAGCCGTATCTCGGGGCTAATCTCTGGCGGGATTGGGGCGCTGAGGCCAACACCGTCTATTCCGGGACGGACGTCGTGCCGCTGGTCAGCCAAGTCACCCAGCTGGAGCTTGGCGGCGGCTTGACGGGAAGGATCAACGCCAACGTCTCAGTCTTCGCCAACGCCGACTATGAATTCGCGGTCGGCGCCAACCGCGGGCAAACGCGAAACGGCGTTCGCGGTGCGTTTGGCGCCCGGTATACGTGGTGACGCGCCTTGTCGGCTTTCGCTTGCATCGGATAGCGATGGCGCGCATGGCGCGGCGACGGCGCACATTAGCCGCCTGCGCAAATTGGGATCGCCCCGACGTCCAGCCTCCCTCCGTTCCGGGGCCGCAGGCTCCATGCTATGCCTTCAGGCTGACGCGCGTTCTCGCAGGAAGCCGCTGGCATCATGAAAGACATCCTCGCCCGCCTCGACGCCCGAAGAGAGCGCGCCCGCCTCGGCGGCGGCAAGGCGCGGATTTCGGCCCAGCACGCCAAGGGCAAGCTTACCGCGCGCGAGCGGATCGAACTTATGCTCGACCACAACTCGTTCGAGGAATTCGACATGTTCGTCGAGCATCGCTGCGATGATTTCGGCATGAGCGCGACGAAGATTCCGGGCGATGGGGTGGTGACCGGCTGGGGAACCGTCAACGGCCGCACTGTTTTCGTTTTCGCCAAGGATTTCACCGTATTCGGCGGCTCCCTTAGCGAAACCCACGCGCAGAAGATCACCAAGATCCAGGAGATGGCGGTCAAGAACCGCGCTCCGATCGTCGGCCTGTTCGACGCGGGCGGCGCGCGCATCCAGGAGGGCGTGGCGGCGCTCGGCGGCTATGGCGAAGTGTTCCAGCGCAATGTGCTCGCTTCCGGCGTGATCCCGCAGGTTTCGGTGATCATGGGGCCTTGCGCCGGCGGCGACGTCTATTCGCCGGCGATGACCGATTTCATCTTCATGGTTCGCGATACGAGCTACATGTTCGTCACCGGCCCCGATGTGGTGAAGACCGTCACCAACGAGACGGTCACGGCGGAGGAACTCGGGGGCGCTCAGGTTCACACCACCCGCTCCTCCATCGCCGACCGGGCCTATGACAACGATGTCGAGGCGCTGCTGCAGATGCGCCGCCTGATCGACTTCCTGCCGGCCTCGAACCTTGAACAGCCGCCCAAGCTGCCGAGTTTCGACGATCCCGATCGGATCGACGTCTCGCTCGACACGCTGATCCCCGACAATCCCAACAAGCCGTATGACATCAAGGAACTGATCCTCAAGGTCGCGGACGAGGGGGATTTCTTCGAGATCCAGGAGGCCCACGCCAAGAACATCGTGACCGGCTTCGGCCGCATCGAAGGCTCAACCGTCGGCTTTGTCGCCAACCAACCGCTGGCGCTCGCGGGCGTCCTCGACAGCGACGCGTCGCGCAAGGGCGCGCGCTTCGTGCGCTTCTGCGATTGCTTCAATATTCCCATCGTCACCTTCGTCGACGTGCCCGGCTTTCTGCCCGGCACGGCGCAGGAATATGGCGGCCTCATCAAGCACGGCGCGAAGCTCTTGTTCGCTTATGCCGAGGCGACGGTTCCGAAGGTCACCGTCATCACCCGCAAGGCGTTCGGCGGGGCTTACGACGTCATGGCGTCCAAGCATCTGCGCGGCGATATCAATCTCGCCTGGCCGACGGCGCAGATCGCCGTGATGGGGGCCAAGGGGGCGGTTGAAATCATCTTCAGGGCAGACATCAACAATCCGTCAAAGATCGCTGAAAGAACGAAGGAATACGAAGATGCCTTCCTTTCGCCCTTCGTCGCAGCCGAGCGCGGCTATCTCGACGAGGTGATCATGCCGCACGCCACCCGCAGGCGCCTCTCGCGGGCTCTCGCCATGCTGCGCAACAAGAAGCTCGAAAACCCCTGGAAAAAGCACGACAACATTCCGCTGTGAGGGATTGGCGTATCGCCGCATCGCCCTCCGGCCTGACCCGCGAGGGAGCGTTCCGCCCTCCCTCCCGATGAGCAGGAAGGCCCGCATCGCGAGCGAGAAAATTAGAACGTGCTGCGGTTGGATGGATCGTCATTGCGAGGAGCGCAGCGACGAAGCAATCCAGAGAACGAAGGGCGCCTTAAGATCCCTGGATTGCTTCGCTTCGCTCGCAATGACGACGCTGGTTCCGCGCCGTCACGGCGCTGTCTAAGCCCTCCGGGTCAGCAAAAAAGTTCATCTTGTTGAGCTTGAGACACTACCCCCGGGACGACAATCTATTGCAGAAAAACAGAAACCGAGATAGGCTTGCCCCATGGTCGATCCTCTCTCCATGCCAGGCCGCTTTCCGGCCCATTCCCGTGCGCCTGCGACCCGGAAAGGCCCAAGAATTTTTTTCTCCGGAGAATCTCGCGTAACCCATTGATAAGTCACGAGTCGGACGAGAGAATCCAAGGAAATCCAAGCTTTTCCAACCCCTGATTCCGGGGGATTCCAAAGCGAAAGAGGCCCGGGCCAAGAAAACCCAAAATCAGATCGAGCCTTTACGGGGAAAGCCCCGGCGCCCTAAGCGCCGTGCGGACCGTCGCGTCCACGCAATCGATCAGACGGGCATCGGCGCTAAGGCGCTCCGCCATTCCCGTCAGCGCCGCGCCGCCAAGGATGAGCGTTCGCGCGCCCGACGCCACGGCCGCGCCAGCAAGGCGGTCCAGTTCGGCGACGGCCGCGGCTTCCCGGCGGCTGACATCGAGACCTGTCCCTTCGGCCGCGAAGACCCCGACGAATGGGGTCTTGACCGAGGCCAGCGCCACCCGCTCGTTCAGCATCTCGACCCAGGCCCTGCCCATGGTGAGGATCGCGAAAGGCTTGCCCACCGCGTCGGCCTCGTGAATTGAGGCTTCGGCGAGGCCAAGGACAGGCTGGCGCGCAAGCGACCGCAAGGCTTCGAGCCCCGGATCGCCGAAACAGCCGATCACCACCGCGCAATGCGGCCCACGAGCGCGGGCGTAGACTTCGAGCACCGCCTCGGCCGCGACCGCGTAAGACGCGCGGGATGCGATCACCGGCGCGCCGCGCTCAGCCGTCAGCGCCTCGAGCGCGACTCCCTCGGGCAGGCGGCGCGCTGCGGCGACGGCCATCTGCTCGGTCATCGCGACGGTCGTGTTCGGATTGATGATCAGGAGGCTTCGCATGTCTCGGCCGTCGCTTCCGCGTGGGCGAGCCAGTGCCGGGCGATGGAATCCCGCCGCGCGATCCAGGCGCCTCCCCGCTCCTGAATGTGCCGCAGGATCGTCTCCAGCCCGCCGATGCGGGCCGGACGGCCGATGATCCGCAAATGCAGCCCGACCGAAAGCATGCGCGGCTCGCTCGCCCCTTCGCGCCACAGCCGGTCGAACGCGGCGATCACGTAGGACGCGAAATCATTGTCGGTGACGAAGCGATGCGCGCCGAAGAAGTTCATGTCGTTGGTGTCGAACGCATAAGGCAGGACAAGGCGCCGCTCCCCGGCGAGGGACACGAAAAAGGGCAGGTCGTCGCAATAGGCGTCGCTGTCGTAAAGGAACCCGCCATGCTCCGCGAGGAGCCGGCGGGTGTTGACGGAGGGCGCCGAGCGGGTATGCCAGCCGACGGGCGTGACGCCCGTCGGCTTGCGGATTGCGTGGACAGTCCTGGCGATCGCCTGCCGCTCGGCGGCCTCGCTCATCAGAGCGTGGCGTTCCCAGCGCCAGCCGTGACAGGCGACCTCATGGCCCAGATCCACCGCCTCGCGGGCGAGCCAGGGGGAGCGCTCGACCGCGCGCCCGCAGGCGCTGATCGTGGCGGGCGCGCGCCCTTCGGCAAGCGTCGCCGCGATGCGCCGCCAGCCCGCCCGCGTCCCATATTCGAAGTGCGAATCCTGACAAAGGTCGGGGTAATCCTCGACCTCTTCAATCGACTCATAGACCCCTTCGTTGCGCTCGTCGCCGTCGGATACGGAAAGCTCGGCCCCTTCCTCGAAGTTGACGACGAAAGAAACGGCGACGCGCGCGCCGCCCGGCCATCGGACGTTCGGCGGACGGCCGCCATGGCCGCGGAAATCCCGTTCGGAAACGCTTGTCATGTCGGCTCACCTGTCGCTAAGCAGTCTATATAGATCATTTCGGGACCGCGTGATGTCCGGGGAAGAACGCCTGCGCTGGATGGAAGCCTATAAGGCGACGGGAAATGCCGGTTTCGTCTGTTCGCAGTTCAACGTTTCCCGTCCAACTCTGAGGAAATGGTGGCGCCGATACCAGGAGGCGGGGGTGGAGGGCCTTAAGGATTCGAGCCGCAAGCCCGCTTCCTCCCCCAATCGGAAAGTGTTCGCACGCGAGGAGACGCTGATCGTCGCGCTGAGGAAGGCCGAGAATCTCGGCGTGCACCGCCTGAGGTCGGAATTGCGCCGCCGCCATGGGATCGAGCTTTCGGCGGAGACAATTCTGAAAGTGCTGAGGCGCGCCGGCGAACCGATGAAGAGCGGGCGCGGCGAGATGGCCGGGGAGCCGCCTCCGCCGCGCTTTGCGAGCGAAGCGCGCCAGTTCGGGCGGGGCGGGCTCTTTCATGGGCTCGCCTCGGACGACGGCGTGGCGAACGCCATCGCGTCGCTGATCGTCAACGAGCGCTTCCGGCCGGGGCAGAAGCTGAGCGAGGCCAATCTCGCGGCGAAGCTCGGCGTCGGGCGGACGCTCATCCGGGAAGCGCTGCGGCGCCTTGGCTTCGCGGGGATCGTCACTTTGCAGCGGAACCGCGGCGCGTTCGTCGCGGACCCGTCGCTTGCCGAAGTGCAGCAGGCCTATGCTGCGCGCCGGCTGATGGAAGCCGAGATCGTCAGCGATGTCTGCCGTCACTGCACCGCGCACGACATCCGCACGCTCCGGGCCCATGTCGAGCGGCAAGTCGAGGCTCAGGCGTCGGGCGACCGCGGCCGGTTCGTCCAGCTCATCACCGAGTTTCATTCGCTCTTGGCTTCGCTCGGGGAAAATCGGCTCCTCGAGACCTTCGTCCAGCAACTGGCGGCGAAAACCTCGCTTGCGGTTCTTCTTTACGACTGGGAGCCGCCGGCCTGCGCGGTCGAGGAACATGCGGCGCTGATCGACATGCTGGCGGCGGGCGACACGGACGCCGCGCGGGAGCTCATAAATCGCCATTTGGCCGGGCACCAGGAGCGCTTGCCGTCGAGGAAATGAGGCGGCCGGCCTCGCTGGCCGGCTCTCGCCTTGACCTCAGTGCGAGATCGCCGTGAGTTCCTGGCCCGGACGGATGGACCGGGCGGCCAGCATGCAGGCCGCGGCAAGGAGAGCGGCGACGCCGCCTGAGGCGGCCGCGACCGTCGGGCTCGCTCCGGCCTGCTGGAGGGCGCCATAGACGAGGGGCCCGAAAATGCCGCCGATCGGACCCGTGATGTTGATGAAGGCCGCGCCGGATCCGCGCACCCGGGTGGGGAAGGATTCCCCCACATAAGCGAAGAACGGCGCCGCGGCGCCCTGCGCGAAGAACAGGACGAGCGCATAGCCGATGACGACGGTCGCAAGGCTTGTCGTGACGAAGAGCAGGGCGAAAGTGCAGACCGCAGCCAGGGTCTGGGCGATGATCACCGTCTCGCGCCGGCCGATCCGGTCTCCAAGCCAGCCGAGGAGAAGATAGCCGAGCACCGCGACGCCATTGCCGAAGAAGATCGTCCAGAGCGCGCTTGTCAGGTCGATGCCTTTCGCCTGGCCGAGCACGGAGGTCGCGAGCACCGTCAATTGCAAATCAGCGATGATCTTGAAGAAGAATATCGCCCCGAGCGCGATCGACTGGCGCCTGAGCGCAGGCGTGAACAGTTCGGCGTAGGTGTTGGGCCGGTCGCCCGCGATATCGAGGCTCCACTGTTTCGCAAACCGATCGCAGGCGACGGTCTCGCCCTGAGCTCTGAGCCGCCTCAGGTGCTGGATCTTCAGGAAATAGGGCAATTCCCTGAGGCCGAAGCGGAGAATCAGGATGACGATGAGCGGAAAAGTCGCAACGACGAAAACTCCCCGCCAGCCGAGCTGCGGCAGCATCAGCGCCGCCAGTCCCGACGACAGCATGACGCCGAGCGGCCAGCCGGCCTGGACGATCCCATAGAGGAAGCCCTTGGCGCGCGCGCCGAAGACCTCGTTGAGATAGGCGGCGTTCACGGCCTGCTCGGACATGCCGAAGCCCGAGAGGGCGCGAAAGACGACGAGCGACACCGGTCCCATCGCCAGCGCGGCGAGGCCTGAACTCAACGCCGCTCCGCCAGTCGTGAGCACCAGCGCGAACCGGCGCCCGAGCCGGTCGATGACCGGACCGACGGTGAGGGCCACCACGAGCGAGGCGAGACCCACCAAAGTCGCGACATAGGAGGCCGTCGCGTTTGACCAGCCGAACTCCTGTTGGATCTTGGGCAGAAGACTGCCGAAGGTGATCAGGTCGTACACCGCGAAGGTCCAGGCGAGCAGGGCGACGAGGGCGGTGTAGGTCACCTGGCCTTTGGTCAGGGGCGAAACGTCGGGGAGATCATCGGTCGTGGAGGCGGGCGCGAGCCCGGAGACAGCTGTGGCGTTGCTGGCCATGGCGGGACCCCCTTGCAGATCTGGCCTCGCGGGAAGGAGGTCGGATTTTAAGTTGTATGCAAAATGAAATTTTCCTGTCAATGCCGCGAAAGCCCGTATTTTCGCCAGAGCAGGCCGAAAATATGAGCGCTCTTTGAAAGAATGTTTGTGGACGTGAGGAGGTGGATTTTGCCCTCACCCGCTTGTCGCGGGCGGGAGTTCTGGGCGGGCGTCCTGACCGCGGATAGGGACAGCTCAGCGACTGCCGCCCTCGGCGTCGAAGCGTGAAGAACGGAAGTTCAGGCTCAAGCGCGTCGCGTGGAGAAACGCTTCCCCGCGCCCGCCTCTGGGAGATGGAGCGGCGCGAAGCGGAGGACGTCAAAGCCGGATTCAAAGAGGCGGCAGGTCATCGGGACAGATGACCGCCGCCGCGATCCGATCGATAGGGCGTGGGCCCGGTGGGGTCTGTGCCGGGCATCAGTTCAGGATTTCTTGCTCGGAGGCGGAACATTATGGCCGCCGGCCGCGAGCGACTTCTTGTATTCGGAAACCGAATTCTTCGACTTATCCGACTTCGGTTTCTTGGCTTCCTTGCTGCTTCGCATTTGACCCTTCGCCATCAATTCCTCCCTTGGGTCGGGTCCCGATTGTGGCACAGGCGAACGCAACGCGCCACTCCCCCGAGCGGGGCGCGCCGGCCTCAAAAAGGTCAGCCATCGATCTGACCGCCGCCTTCCGGAGGAAGCGGCGGTCTGTAGCCTCCCCTTAGCCCTCACGGCGCCAGTGACGCCAATGGCCACGGCCCACGGGCCCGTGGAAGAGCACCGCGAACCGGCGCTTCTGGGCGTCGTCCAGGCTGTCGTAAAGCGGCTCGGCGGCGCTCGCCAGCTTCTGCAGGTCAGCGGCGCGCGGCGCGGGCGGTCAAAAACTCCGACGCGCGGGTGAGCCGGTCGATAGGGTTGGCTTCGGCCGGCTGATCGTCGCCTTGTCCGCAACCGCCTCGCTTACCCCCCCACTCCCCCTTCGACCGGGCCCAGCGGCGGGGGCCCCAACGACATCGGGAGGAAGAAAATGTAAACTACACGGGCACCGAGTTGCTCTGACGCAAAAATTACAGGCTGACTTTCCCGGAAACCGGTTTGTTGGTGGCTGGTAAGAACATTATAAGAGTTCGTCCTTGCTATTCAGTCTATCAGCGCGACGGGGCTAAAGATGCGTATTTTCATAAGCTGGTCGGGCGACGACAGTAAAACAGCTGCTATCTTGTTGAAGAATTGGCTTCCGAATGTCATTCAGGAGGTAGAACCATGGATTTCAACGCAAGATATTCGTAAAGGAGAGAAGTGGTAAGAAAGTTTGGCTAAGTCACTTTCCAATATAGAATTTTGATTAATGGTAACCAAGACAAATTTTTAAAGAACCTTGGATGGTATTCGAAAAGAAGAATACACTCCTCAATTCACCGCAATGGAGAACGTTCTTCAAGATATTATCAAATATCTTAGGAGAATAGAACAGATGATTGGATCGTCCGCGACCTTCGCGAATATTCCAGAAGGGGTGTTAGGGAACACGTCACCGGGACTCGGAAGCGCCTTTGGAAGACTACTATCGTCAGGATCATTGTCTCCAGCCGAAATTGTGGCTCTAGCAAACATACAAGATTCCAACAACGCGACAAGGATGGCAAAGGCGTTACCGGACATCAACGCTTTCGAGAGACCAATTTCGAGTGGTGATAATAAACCTGGAAATGAAGATACGTCGCAGACACCTTCGGTTCGCAAGAAATCACATCGGCCTCAGAGTCTGTCCGAGAACATCATGCGGGGTTGCATAGCTTTCGCAGCATGAGGCGGATCGAGGCGAGGCGCAGGAAGGCGAGCGCCTTGTGGTTGAGGCATTCCCAGTCCTTGGCCAGTCGTCGACAGCGGCCGAGCCAGGCGAATGTGCGTTCGACGATCCAGCGTTTGGGCAGGGCGATGAAGCCTGTGGCTTGACCCGAGCGCTTGACGATCTTGACGTGGACGCGCGCCAGAATCCGCTTTATCGCGCTTTGGAACTCTGGCCCCTGGTAGCCGCCGTCGGCATAGAGCTTGATCAGGAACGGAAAGGCGCCGAACAAGCTCGCCATCAGCAGCGCCCCGCCGTCGCGGTCCTGGACGTCGGCGGCGTGCACGATGGCGTGCATCAGCAGGCCCTGCGTATCGACGAGGATATGCCGCTTCTTGCCCTTGATCTTCTTGCCCGCGTCATAGCCCGACGGATCAATCGCAGGTCCCCTTTTTCCGCGCTCTTGACGCTCTGGCTGTCGATGATCGCGGCGGTCGGGCTCGCCTCGCGCGAGGCGGCTTGGCGGCACTGCGCATAAAGCGCGTTGTGGATGCGATCGAGCGTGCCGTCCCAGCTCCACAGATCGAAGTAATCGTAAAGCGTCGAGCGCGGCGGCAGGTCCTTGGGGATCGCCCGCCACTGACAGCCGGTGCTCAGATACATCAGGCCGTTGATCACCTCGCGCACCACGACATGACGCCGGTTCCCACCGCGCTTGGCCGGCGGAATGAGCGGCTCCACAAGCGCCCATTCCTCGTCCGTCACATCGCTCGGATAGCGCAATCGGCTTCGGTCATAGCGTCCGCAATTCTTGCTCGTCCACATCGGCGACCCCCCGAACAAATCAGGCCGCCTCCCTTGAAATCACAAATGATTCCGACAATTCAATATGTTCCCGGACCGGCTCACAATAGCTACGCCGCCCAAGCAAGGTCCGAAGCACCTCGACGCGTCGCTATTGGAAAGTATTGGATCGCGGCGGTCGTCGGTCATGCGGCCAATTTTTCGGCTTCGGCCTCGGCGGCGAGGCGCAAGACTACGTCGCTGTATGTTTCGCTGCCGTCGTCGGCTATGAGGCCATAGAGCCGGTCGGCCGTTTTTACGTACACCAAAAGGTTAAATCCGTTCGGGGTCGCTGGCAGGCAAGCCTCATACCGACAAAGGCGATAGGCGTCCTTGGCGGCCTTGGAAACGCGGAGGGGAAAAAGGGCGGGAATATGCCATTTTCGCCGGTGCCATTTGTGATCGCGCCGGATATCGGCGCGGCCCGCCGGGGTTTCGCACCCATAGCCGTTCCGGTTCAGCAAGTGACCGCCTTGGCCGTATCGACCGAGCTCGCTTAAAAGCGCCCTTTCGACATCGAAACCCATCCACTTATCCAACTCGGGATAGAGGATTTCGCGGCGGATCGGCAGGCGATGCGCCTCCATGTAACGAAGCCACGAGTAGAAACGGCCTTCGCCCTTTGGCGCGACCTTTAAGTGATCCTCAAACCGCTTGCCGCAGCCCTCGCCGACATAGGCCGGCGAGCCATCCGTGTCGAAATAGGCGTAGACGTAACAGCCGGCCCGTTTGTTAGAGAATGGCGAGCTCATGGGAGGCCCATGTGCAGGATTGTCTCGCTAAAGCACTCGCCGGGCCCACGGGCGGCCTTCAGCCGATGCCGCACCGGGCTTGACCAGCCAAAGGTAAAACTCGTCTCCTGGGACTCCCTGGGGCTCCCATCGGTGAAGGTCAAGGTCGCTCATGATTTCCACTTCGTTTATGTATTTCATTAACATGGAGATTATCTCCGCCTTGACAACTAAAATTCCCGCTCAAAGCGTGGTTTCAGCCAGTTTGGTGCTATATCACCGGCACCCAATGCTATTGCTTTGCAGTTGCGACCGCGTCGACCGCTGCTAAGTTCGAGCTTATGGAGCGGGAATTTCAGGACGATTTGATAGCAGTAAATTCGGCGCGGCTGCGGGCGTCGGGGGTGATCAGGCCTGACGCTTTCAGCGCTATAGTGAGTTTCGGGGACGGCGCTGACGCTTTGGTTCGCGAGATTCGGGTGTGGCACCGAAAGTTCCGCGATGGGTGTGGGATCAGCCTGTTTCTTTGTCCGGCGTGCGAAAAAAGGCGCAGCTTTTGAAGCTGCATGACGGTCGGCCGCAGTGCCGCAACTGTCTCAAGCGGCGAGGGGTTCAGTTTCGGGCCGCCTATGGCACGCGCGCCGAGCGCGCTGAGGCGCGGACGAAAAGGATTGAGAAGCTCAGGGCGAAGCTCGCCAGCCGTTAGCTTCGGCTCGATGGCCGAGGATGGCGCGGCGGCGGGAGTTGGAGTTGTCGCTGCGACGAGCTTTGATTCGGGAGCGAGAGGGGTTTCTGGAGGCGGAGACATAAATCGATCGCTTCCTGTCTCATGCCGCGAGCTTGATCCTGCGACGGTGAAGGCTGAGTTGGTTCGCTCTCGCTGCAACATTGCGGGGGCTGCGCGGGCGCTTGGGGTTCCGGCCTCGGATTTGCGCCGGCTGGTGGCTTGGGGTCCGCTGGCGGCGGCGGTGACCGAGCAGGTTGAGCAGGCGATCGACCGGGCCGAGGCGGTGTTGCTTGATGGGCTTGAATTGGGACACGCGCTGGTTCGGCTCAAGGCTGCGTCGGCGCTTTTGACGCTCTCGCCGCCGGCGGACGTGGCCTTGAAGTGGCTTGATAACTGACGAGGGCAGGCGCGTCATTTGACGCGACGTTGCGTTTTGCGCTTGCGGCCCTTGCTTGCCCAAAGGTGTTAGATTTCGCCATGGTAAACGTGATCGCCGGCACGAGCCACTGGCGGCGCCAATTGATAGCGCGCCGGCGCAGCCTTAGCGCCGATCGCGCCTTTATCCTCGAGTTCCTTATGGCGCGCGCGAGGCTCATAGGACATGGCCGAGCGATGCGACCCACGCCCACCCGGGAGATGAGCGCGCCTTCGCCCGCTCGAGTCAGAAGCGGTTGATAAGGAACGGCTGGCCGTTCAATTTTCCAAACGTGCCGTTTGGGGTTTGATGGGCAAAGAACGGTTGACCGTTGATTGAGCCGAACGCGTTTTGCGGCGCCGATTGAGGAAAGGGCGAGGCAAAACCGCCACCCGCCGAGCGGCCAAGCGAGCCATCGGGGCAGGACTGGAAAGCGTTGGCGACAATGCAAGCGTGAGCTTGCGGCACGCCGATCAGCGTCGAAACGAGCGCGGCGGCGAGGAGTGCGGTTTTCATTTTCGTCGGGTTCCTTGCAGGGGGGCGCGCTCAAGCCGGCGCGAGCATGGGACCGTCATTCAGATAGCGGATGGGAAACTCGGCGCCGCTGATGGCGCGTCAATCTTCGGCTTTTTCAGGCCATTGCGATGCGGCGAGAGCGTAGGCGCGCACCACTTCGGTCGGGCAGTAGCGGCGGGTGCGCGGAACGAGAAGCTCGATGTCGCCGAGTTCGGTCAGAAGCGAGCGCCGGTAATAGCCGTTGCGGCGATCGGCATCGTCCTCCGCCTCGAGGCTCTCAAGCCAGCGATCGACCGCCGCCGACATCTCGGTCTCGATGATCTCGGCCAGAGCCTGCCGGCCGAGCGGACGATAGCCCTCGCCCCAATCCCGACCCTGCGCCTGCATGGCCTTCACCATCGCGAAAGCAGCCGGTAAACTCTCAATCGTCGCAGCGCGCTGTGGCATGGGGTGCTCCTTAGCTGGGTCTTGGTCGACCGCAGGGAGCACCCCTTCACGCCTCTGACACAGAATCTCTTACGTCACCGCTCTCCGATAGACGGACGCTTTCCGCCTCCCGCCGGCCGTCGAACAGGCGGTCGTGCGCCGGGTACGCCCCGGGTCTTAGGCGCGCGCCTTGCCAGAGTCGCGCCGAAAGTCCAGCATAAGCGCCGATCAGGCGTTACGATGCGGGCGGGCTCGCCGCCGGCGAAGAGGAGCGTTTAAGTCATGGGATCGGCCGCCCGGGTCACTTCCGCAGCCGAGGGTCTGCCGCGCCGGCGCTTCACCGTCACCGAAGTGGAGGCGATGGTCGCGGCCGGGGTGATGAAGGAGGACGAACGGGTCGAACTGATTGGGGGGGAATTGGTTCCCATGTCGCCGAAGGGAAACCACCACGAAGTTGTCAAGGCCGCGCTGCTGCGGCGATGGTATCGCGCGGCCCCGGACGAAGTCGACCTTGTCCCCGAGACGACGTTCCGCCTAAGCGAGGACACCTATCTTGAGCCGGATATCGTGATCTACCCCCGGGCGAGCGGCATCCGAGGGCTCAGCGCCGACAACGTGCTTCTTGTCGTCGAGATTGCGAACTCGTCGCTGCGCTACGACATCGGCCGCAAGGCGGCGCTTTACTCCGGTTTTGGGATCCGCGAGCTTTGGGTGATCGACGCGGTTCGACTGACGACGCGTGTGTTCCGCGAGCCGACGGCGGACGGCTATCGCGACGCGCAGGACTTCGGCCCCGCTGACAGGCTCACCCCCGAGATCGCTCCCGAGGCCTTCGCGCTGAGGCTGGATGAGTTGAAGCTCGCCTGACGCGGCCACACCTAAGCAGAGATTCTTGGCATGGCCAACGGATCGGGGGTGCGCTCGCGGTTGAGATCGATGACGGCGTCATGGATGGCTTGGTCGAGGGCGGCGACGTCTGTGAAGGTCTGGTGGGCGAGGTGATGGGCCTTAAGATCGCGCCAGACCGGCTCGATTTCATTGAGTTCGGGGGCGTATTTCGGCAGCCACTCGACGGTGAGCCAGTGTGCGCGGGCGGCCAGGGCGGCAAGCGAGCGTTTGCTGGTGTGGATCGGACCATTGTCCTCGACCAGCACGACCGGCTTGGCCTGTCGCCCGGGCTGCGGTCCGAAGAGACGGTCGAGTTGCTCCAGATGGGCGATGAAATCGCTGCTGCGCTTGGTCGGGCAGGTCAGGACGATGAGTTGGCGCGTGACGTGATCAAGCGACCCCAGCATCGCGACCTTCTTGGCCTGCCCAGGCGCCGGCACACGCAAGTCCGCCCCCGACTTCGCCCAGGCGCGGGCGAGATAGGGATGCGTCAGCGCCTCGCTCTCATCGCCGTAGAGAAGAACAATGTCGCCCGCTTCGGCCTGCTGTTTGCGCAGTTGCAGGCGCAGGCCCACCCGTTCCACCTCGCTTTCCGTCTGACGTCCCTTCAGCGTGTGCCGGGGCCGCCGCCAACGGAACTTTTTTTTCGCAAGGCCTTGGACAGTTGCGAACGGCTGATGCGCACGCCCTCGCGCGCTTCGATCTCGGCGCGGAGGCGGGGGATCGTCCAGTTGCGCCGGTCGGCCACAGGTTCTTCCAGCAAGGGGGTGACGACGCGCAAGGCGGCTTCACTCTTCACCGGAGGCGGGCCTGGCGCGATGCTGGTCTTCAGCGCTGCGACACCGCCAGCGGTGAAGTCGCTGCGCCACAGGCGAACCGTATCTTCGCGCACGCCAAACGCCTCCGCGATCTTGGAGCTGGTCCAACCAGCCAGCGTCAAAAGCACGGCGCGCGCCCGGTCCGCCTCGCCGCGATCACGTAAATCGGCAAGAGCCAAGAGGCCGGCGCGTTGTTCATCGCTCGCCATAACCGGAGACTTTCCCGCCATGCCATACACCTTGCAAATCGGCGCAGGCAGCGAACCGCAAAAAACCTATCCGTTGGTTAGCCAAACGGAACCTGCTTAGCTCACGTCGACGATCTCATCGATCGATGTCTCAGCGATCTTCTTGTCGAGCACGATCTTGCCTCTCGCCATCGCGACGACGCGCTGGCAGGAGACGAAGACGTGGTGAAGGTTGTGGCTGATGAGAATCGCGGTCACGTTCTGGGCCGCAAGCCCCTTGACGAAGCCGAGCACCTTCGAGGTCTCCCGGACGGAGAGATGGTTGGTCGGCTCGTCGAGAATGAGGACCTTCGACTTGAAGTACATGGCGCGGGCGATGGCGACGCCCTGCCTCTGGCCGCCGGACAGTTCCCCGACCAGCGTATCGGGCGACCTCAGATGAAGGTCGACGTCAGCGATGGCGCGGACCGAATCCCTGCGCATCCTGCGCTGATCCATGATCCCAATTCCCCCCGCCGAAAGGGTCAGCGGTTCGCGGCCGATGAAGAGATTGCGTGCGACCGACATATTCGGGACGAGGGAATTGTACTGATAGACGGTCTCGATCCCGAGCCGCATCGCTGACTTCGGCGACCGGAGCGCAACAGTCCGGCCCTCAACTCGGATCTCGCCGCTGTCAGGAAGCTCGACCCCGGACAGAACTTTGATGAGCGTCGACTTGCTGGCCCCATTGTCGCCGACAAGTCCGACGGGCTCGCCGGGTTCGAGATCGAGATCGATGCCGTTCAGGGCGTGCACGCCTGAATACCATTTGTGGAGGCCCCTGATCGATATGATCGGCGTGGGCACGGCTCACACCTCCAGTTTGATTTTGCGCGCGGTGCGCCTGAGCCACGAATTGCCGACCACCGCAAACACTGTCAGCGCGCCGATCGCGAATTTGAACCAGTTCGCATCGATACGCGACAGGACAAGGCCGTTGTCGATCACGCGGATGAGAAGCGCGCCGACGACCGCGCCAAAAACGGTGCCGACGCCTCCGGTGAGCGCCACCCCGCCGATCACCGAACCCGCGATCGCCTGCAATTCCAGGGTCTCGCCCAGATTGGGAAAGGGCGATTTCAGGCGAAAGACCTGAACCGTTCCTGCAAGGCCCGCGAGGATCGAGCACATCATGAAGCAGGCGAACTTGACCCTCATGACCGGAATGCCCATCGAGCGCGCCGCCTCGATGAACCCGCCGGTCGCGCTGATCCAGTTGCCGAAATTCGTCCTCGCCATGACCGCCAAGGCGAGCAGGACGAGCGCCACGAACCAGACGAACGACGCCCGGAAGAGGCCGCCGCCGATAAAGTCGGTGAACAAGGCCATCGGGATCTTGTCGACCGCGAGCAAGGGAGGAAATCCGCCCGACATCACGATGGTGAGCGAGCGCACCATGAAGAGCATGCCAAGCGTGGTGATGAAGCTTGGGATATCGAACTTGAGCGTGATGAACGCGTTGAGAAAGCCGATGACCGCGCAGATCAGAACCCCGACGGCGAACGCCGGCCAGAACGGAACGCCGGCGTTCAGCATGAGCGCAATGCTCATCGGCATGATGGCGAAGACCGAGCCGACCGAGAGATCGAATTCGCCGCAGATCATCAGCATGGCGAAGCCGATCGTCACCGCCCCGACCTCGGGCAGGAGGCCGAGCACGCCGCGGATGTTTTGAAACGAGAGGAAAATCCCGTTCGAGCGGATTTCGAAGAACGCCGTCAGCACAATGAGGAGGAGAATCCCGAGCAAGCTCGGGCTTCTCCAGGTAAATCTTCAGCGCTCTTTTCATTTAAGTCTTCGGCCGCGTGGCGAGGAGAGCAAGTTGCAATTGGGTCAAGCCGGCTCACGTCGCGAGCGCAGGTTCACGCCCGGAAAGGCAGGCGATCGGGGGCCGGGCGCAAGCCACCCGGATCGCAGGCCCCGGGCTTGAGAGCCCGGGGCGTCGCGATGAGGATAAACTCTTAGCGGAGGCCCTTTGCGGCCATGGCTGCGATCGAGTCCGCCTGGGACGGAAGCACGAGACCGTTGCCGGTGTCGATGTCCGAGGGCGCAAGTCCGACCGTTTTCGCCAGATAGGCTTCCATGACCGGCATGAAGCCCTGCATGTAGGGCTGCTGATCGGCGTGAGCCTGAATGTAGCCGGACTTCATCTCCTGCAGGACGTCCGACTCCACGTCGAAGCCGCCGATGATGATCTTACCGGGCGGAATGCCGCGGTCCTTTAGCCATTGCGCGACCGCGACGTCGAGCGAGCCCGTCTCGATATAGGCCGTCGTGTCCGGATGCGCATTGAGATACGCGCCGACACGATCCGATGTCGTGGCTGGATCCGCCCCGACGTCCAGCTTGGTGATGGTGAGCTCACGCCCCGGATTGGCCCGCCTTGAAGTCCTCGAGCCCCTTCACAATGCCCGCGGCGCGCTGCTCGGACCAGTTGGCGCCGGGAACGTTGACGCCGATGAGGACGTTGATCGGCCCCTCCTTGGGGAACAAGGTCGAAAGCTGTTTCGTCAGCGCGATCCCCGAAGCCAGAAAGGCCGGCCCGATGTAGGACTGGCGCGCATTGTGGCCCGGAGTGACATCATCGTTGTTGATCGCGATGACGATGATGCCCTTGGCCCGCGCGTCGGCGACGACCTTGGTGAAGGCGTTGTTGTCCGGAAGCGTCAGGATCAGCGCGTCAGGGTTGGTGGCGAGCGCCGCATCGACGTTGGTCAGCTCTTCCTGAACCGACATGTTCGTATTGGTGAAGACCATTTGACAGTCGGCCTGGATCTTGCCGCAGGCGTCTTCGAAGCCTTTCTTGACCGGCTGCCAGAATTCGTTCGCGGTCGAACCGTGAATGACCAGGGCGATTTTGATCGGATCGGCCGCCGCCGGCGCGGCCGCAGCCGCTGCAAATCCAAGCACGCCTAGTCCGAGCGCCAAGCCCCTCATCGCAGTCCTCCCCGATTTTGTGCGGCTCAATTGGTCGAGCCGTTTGCGAGTCGTAATGATCTTTCAACCACGCCGCAAGCGCATGCGGCGCAACCGCTCATTCAGGAGCGCCGCTGCCCCGCCGCTCAAGCCTGCTTTTTGAGCTTCACCACATTGTGCAGCGTCGTGTCCGCCGTCTCGAAGAAGCGCCGGACGCCGCGCGCGGCCTGCCGGATGCGCTGCTCGTTCTCGACCAGCGCCAGGCGTACGTAATCGTCGCCGTGCTCGCCGAAGCCGACCCCCGGCGCGACGGCGACATCGGCCTTCTCGATCAAAAGCTTCGCAAATTCGAGGCTGCCGAGATGCCGGAAGCGCTCGGGCACCGGCGTCCAGGCGAACATCGAGGCGCTGGGCTTTTCGATTCCCCAGCCGGCGGCGGCGAAGCTCTCGATCATCACGTCGCGCCGGCGCTTGTAGGTCGCGCGCATCTCGCGCACGCAATCGTCGGGTCCGTTGAGCGCGGCGGCGGCGGCGACCTGGATCGGCGTATAGGCGCCGTAGTCGAGATAGGACTTGACCCGTCCGAGCGCCGCCAGCAGCCGTTCGTTGCCGACCGCGAACCCGATCCGCCAGCCGGCCATCGAGAACGTCTTCGACATCGAAGTGAACTCGACCGCGACCTCGAAGGCGCCGGGCGCCTGCAGAATCGACGGCGGGGGCGCATCGTCGAAATAGACCTCGGCGTAGGCGATGTCGGAAAGCACGAAAATCTCGTGCTTCTTCGCGAACAGCACGAGGTCCTTATAGAAGTCGAGCGAGGCGACCGTCGCGGTCGGGTTGGACGGATAGCAGACCACGACAGCGATCGGCTTCGGGATCGAATGGACGATCGCGCGCTCGAGCGCGGTGAAGAACTCGGGGCCGGGCTCCGCCGGAACCGAACGGATGACGCCGCCGGCCATCAGAAAGCCGAAGGCGTGGATCGGATAGGATGGGTTCGGCACCAGCACAACATCGCCCGGCGCCGTGATCGCCTGGGCCATGTTGGCGAAGCCTTCCTTCGAGCCGAGCGTCGCGACGACTTGCGTCTCGGGATCGAGCTTGACGCCGAACCGGCGCGCATAATAGCCGGCCTGGGCGCGGCGGAGCCCAGCGATGCCTTTCGAGGCCGAATAGCGGTCGGTGCGCGGCTTGCCGACCGTTTCTACAAGCTTGTCGATCACATGCTTGGGCGCGGGCAGGTCGGGATTGCCCATGCCGAGATCGACGATATCGGCGCCGCCGGCGCGAGCCTTGGCCTTGAGCGTGTTGACCTGTTCGAAGACATAAGGCGGCAGACGCCGCACGCGGTGAAAATCACTCATCGCAGTCCCTGGTCTTGGGTTTTGTCGCGCTTCAGCCGACCCGCCGATTCGGTTCTGTACCATCGGAAGGTCAGGAGCGCCAAACAGGATATTGCTACGGCTTGGCGGCTGCGGAGCCTTGCTTCTTTTGCGCCGCCTGGCCATCCGTGTCATCGGCCAGCGCTTTGGCCGCCGGCGGAAAGGCTTGGCGGAGCGTATTGTGCTGTTTCTCGATCCCGTCGAGGTCGCTCTTCATCGCCTTGAGCTGGTCCTTCTTCAATGTCGGCCGCTTGGGCTCGGGCGGCGGCTGGAACACCGGAATATAGTCGAGATCGCCGGACGGTCTGGTTTTGTCGACGAAATCAGCTGGCGACCCAACGTCGGTAGCGAATCCAAAGATCTTCGCCGCCTGTTTCAGGATGCTGTCCTGTTGCTGGGCATGGACTTCCGGCTCAAGCGCGAAGAGCGAAACAAAGGCGAGAAACCCGGCCAATAGGGGTCTGCCTGGGCGGCGAGCGGCGCTCTGCGCGGAAATCATGCAAAACATTTTTCTGTCCGAAGGCCCTGATAGCGTCGCAGTCTGGTAGTGACCTATTATGACAAAAACGGGACCTCGCGTCCGGGATCGACAGGAAACGCTTGTCCATGGCCAAGACCCGTCCGCCTAAACAAAGGGCGCTCAAGAAATCCGCGCCGGAGGCCGGCACCGAGAGCTCGGCCGTGCCCCGCGCCGGGGTGCGGCCGCGAGGCGACGGGCATAAGCTCGCCCGCAAGGCGCCTTTCGCGAAGGCCGCTCGGAATCAAAGCGCGGCGAAGGCTCCCAGGACCGCGCCGGCGGCTCGGAAAGCAGCCGACCCGCCGACCCTTGCGCATTACAGGAAATCGCCTTCCGAGACCCGGCATGCCGACCGGCGAACCGCAAACGAGGTCCAGAGCGCGCCTGCCTCAGCCGAGCGGCCCTCCGCGCCGCCGGCGAACAGGGCAAGCTCCCAAAGCGCTGGCGAAAGACAGGTCTCGCCGGCCGCGGCGCCGGCCCCATCCGCTGCAGCGCCGCCGGCCGCGCCGATCGCCTCCTTTGATCCAGCGCCAGCCGCGGGCGCCCAACCTCCCGTCCCCGACGTGGAGGCGCTCGCCCGCAACATCGCGCTCGCGATCGAGCAGGGCGGCAAGGCGCTCGCCGCCTACTTGCGCCCGCGAGAGAGCGGGGAGATCAAGACCACGACCGCCGATGACATCGGCGAAGTGGTTCGTTCCATCGGCCGGGTGGCCGAACATTACATGGCTGATCCTCAGCGGGCCTTTAAGGCGCAAGCGGCGCTGACCACGCAGTTCATCGATCTCTGGGGTTCGACATTACAGCGCCTCCAGGGCGAACAAGCGCCGCCCATCGCCGCGCCCGACGCCGCCGACAAGCGCTTCGCCGATCCCGCCTGGCGCGACAATCCGTATTTCGACTTCATCAAGCAGGCCTACGTGCTGACGACGCGCTGGGCGGACGATCTGGTCAAGCGCGCCGATGATCTCGATCCCCACGAGCGCGACAAGGCGCAATTCTACCTCCGCCAGGTGACCGCCGCGCTGTCGCCCTCGAACTTCCTCGCCACCAATCCGGAGCTTCTGCGCACGACAATCGCCGAAAGCGGCGAGAATCTGGCGCGAGGCCTGAAAATGCTGGTCGAAGACATCGAGGCTGGACATGGCGAGTTGCGCATTCGCCAGTCGGACGCGCGCGCTTTCACGTTCGGCGTCAACATGGCGGCGACGCCAGGAAAGGTGATCTTCCGCAACGCGCTGATGGAGCTCATTCAGTACGAGCCGACCACGCCCGAAGTCTACAAGCGCCCGCTGCTTATCGTGCCGCCGTGGATCAACAAGTACTATGTGCTCGACCTCAATCCGGAGAAATCGTTTGTCCGCTGGGCGGTGGGGCAGGGGCTTACGGTCTTCGTCGTCTCCTGGGTCAATCCGGACGAACGGCACGCCGGCAAGGATTTCGACAGTTACATGCGCGAAGGCATCCTCGCCGCGCTCGACGCTGTCGAACAGGCCACAGGCGAGCGTGAGGTCGCGGCGATCGGCTATTGCGTCGGCGGCACGCTGCTCGCCGCAACGCTCGCCTATATGGCCGAAGTCGGCGACAGGCGGATAACCAGCGCGACGTTATTCGCCACCCAGATCGACTTCGCCGACGCTGGCGACCTCAAGGTGTTCGTCGACGCCGAGCAATTGAAGGCGGTCGAGGAAAGGATGGCCGAGCACGGCTATCTCGAAGGTTCGCAGATGGCCAACGCCTTCAACATGCTGAGGCCGAACGAGCTCATCTGGTCGTACTACGTCAACAACTATTTGAAGGGTAAGGAGCCGATGCCCTTCGACCTCCTGGTCTGGAACTCGGACTCGACCCGCATGCCCGCCGCCAACCACAAGTTCTACCTGCGGCACTGCTATCTGCAGAACGATCTGTCGAACGGCCGCATGGTGCTCGGCGGCAAGACGCTCGATCTCAAGAAGGTGACGATCCCGGTCTATGAACTGGCGACCAAAGAGGACCACATCGCGCCGGCCCGTTCGGTGTTCACCGGGGCCAAGCGCTTCGGCGGGCCCGTGCGCTACGTGATGGCGGGGTCGGGCCATATCGCGGGCGTCGTCAACCCGCCGACGAAGCCGAAGTATCAGTTCTGGGCGGACGGGCCGCCCGACGGCGCGTTCGACGAATGGATGGCGAAGGCGAAGGAGACGGCAGGCTCGTGGTGGCCGGATTGGGCCGAGTGGGTCATCGCCCAGGCTCCGGCCAAGGTCCCGGCCCGCAAGCCCGGCGGCGGCAAGCTGAAACCGCTATGCGACGCGCCGGGGGACTACGTGCGCGTGAAGGCGTAAGGGCGCTGTTTCAAGGCCGCCGAGCTTGAGCGACCTGACGGTCGCCCGAGCTCAACCCGACGTCGCTTTATTCGCGATATAGGGAACGAAAAGCGAGACGCCGGAGGTCAGGAAGGCCGCGCCCTGAAGAGCGCTGTCGGGAAACTTTCCGGTCTGTGTCAGGCTCCAGACGCAGGCGCAGCCAATCGACACGTACAAGATGAGAATGCTCATCATCCCCATCATCGCGATCAGCCGGCTCATGCTCGATTTGGCGACCGATTGAGTTATTTTCTGGCCCGGATTCTTGGGATCGTCGACGGTCACCACGGTCTGCTCGCTGAGCGCGTCGGCGAGCGACCACGTCGAGCTCGAAAGAATATCCCGAATGCTCAGGATCGCTATCGTCGTCCCGAGCAAAAGGACGCAGATGAGAATATACCCAACGCTCGCTTGCGGCGTGTACCAGAGACCTCCGATGACGAGGGCTCCGATCAAGAGGATCGTGAACACCAAGGTCTGCCAATATGATGTGCGCATGCGTCCCCCCCGGGGCCCGGCGCGCCCCACGCCAGACAAGAATTGCTATACCAACGGACGAGGGTCGTCGAGGTAAGAAGGAGCTCAGCGTCGCGGGGAGTCCGGTCGTCTTACCCACGCGGCGGATCGAGGGAATGACCGGCTGGGCGCGCAATTGCCGAGCGTCGGAAGCAAAATCCTGGAGGAAAGACGCTTAACCTCCGGCGAGAGCGCGGAGCGGTCGTTGCGTTCCCGCTCTTTGTGCTAGGATGGCTCGAGTTGACAGAAGGAGATCAAGATTGCCCGAAGCGCCCCGAGCCGCTCCGCGCGCTGCTCTTGGATCGCTCGTGCTGATCGCCGCGGTGGTCGCCTTCACCGCCGCAGCCTTCGCCTACACGGCCGGATGGTTCTCGCCGGGACGGTTGACGCCGGAGAAGCTGGTTGACGGTTTCGATCTCAGATCCCCGCCGCCGCTCGGCCACCGGCGCAATCACGCCAAGGGAATCTGCTTCACAGGCATGTTCGAGTCCAACGGCGCCGGATCGGAGCTGTCGAAGGCTCAAGTCTTCGCCAAGGGTTCCTATCCGGTGATTGGGCGCTTCAATCTCGGCACGCCGAACCCGAACGCCGATGACGCCAAGGAGCGCGTGCGCGGCTTGGGCGTCATGATCTCCACGCCGGACCGACAGGAATGGCGAATGGCGATGATCGATCCGCCGTTCTTCCCCGTCTCGACGCCTGACGCTTTTCACGCGCTTCAACTCGCCTCCGCAAGCAAGGAGCCGGACGCGATGGCGAAGTTCGCCGCAGCCCATCCCGAGATCGCGGCATTCGGCGGCTGGGCCAAAAGCGCCCCGTGGACGGACAGCTACGCCGAGGAGCGCTACAACAGCCTCGATAGCTTCATCTTCACCGACTCGTCCGGGAACGATCATGCGGTGCGCTGGTCGTTTGCGCCGGCGGCGCAGCCGGTCTCCGTCCCGCCCGAGGAACTGGCGAAGCGCGGCCCTAACTTCCTCGAAACCGAGATTTCCGACCGCATCAAGAGCGGCCCAGCCCGCTGGACGATGCTGGTCACCGTCGCCAACCCAGGCGATCAGACGGTGGATCCGAGCAAGGCGTGGCCCGAGGACCGTCGCAGCGTCGATGTTGGGACGCTCGTCGTCCAGCGGACCGAAGCTGAGGCGGACGGCCCCTGCCGCGACATCAATTTCGATCCGACCGTCCTGCCGAACGGAATACGGGTCTCGGACGATCCGTTCCCTGCAGCCCGCTCATCGGCTTACAGGGTGTCCTACGACCGCCGCACGGCCGAGGAAAAAGACTACCCGCGAACCGCCGCCGGGGCCGCCCAATGACGAACATTCCGCGCTTCACCCCGCTCCAGCGGACGCTGCACTGGCTCATGGCCGTCTGTGTCCTGGCGATGCTGTTCATCGGCGGCGGCATGGCCTCCTCGGTCGCGCCGAAATATTTGACGCTCGTCGCTATTCACAAAACGCTCGGCATCGCGATTCTCATTCTCGCGCTGATCCGCCTCGCGGTGCGCCTGCGCTACGGCGCCCCGCCTCTACCCATCGACCTGCCAGAGCCGATGAAGCTCGCGGCGCACCTCTCGCACTATGTGCTCTACGCGCTCATGATCGCGATGCCGCTGATCGGCTGGGCGATGCTGTCAGCCGCCGAGTATCCGGTGGTTTTGTGGCCGGGTGTCTGGCTGCCGCGGATCGTGCCGCAAAGCGCGAGCCTGCACACGGCGCTGTGGAACGCGCATTTCTATCTCGCCTTCCTCTTTTTCGCAGTGATCCTCATGCATGTCGCCGCGGCGCTGTTCCATGCCCTGGTGCGGCGCGATGGCGTGTTCGAGGCCATGGGTCCGCAATTGACGTATGACGAGATCGCGCCCGCGGGGCGACTGCCGGCGCGCTAGCAACGCCGAAGCGAAATCTCTACTGGAGTCGCCATGTTGCCTTGCGTCACGCTCGTCCGCCACGGCGAAACCGAATGGAGCGCAAGCGGCAGGCACACCGGCCGCACCGATATTCCGCTTACCGAGGAGGGCGAGCGCAAGGCGAAGGGCCTCCGGGAGCGCTTCAAGGGCGTCACGTTCGACAGGGTGTTCACGAGCCCACTTCAGCGCGCCCGACGCACCTGCGAGCTGGCCGGGTTCGGCGATCGCGCCAAGACCGATCCCGACCTTCTCGAATGGAACTACGGCGACTACGAAGGCCGCAAGTCCAGTGAGATCCTCGCAGAAAGGCCGGGCTGGCTCTTGTTCCGCGACGGGTGCCTGAACGGCGAGCAGCCTGCCGACGTCGGCGCCCGCGCCGATCGCGTCATCACGCGCCTACGCGCGGCGGACGACCAGGCGATCGTGTTCTCGAGCGGCCATATCCTGAGAGTGCTGGCGGCGCGATGGCTCGGCCTCCCGCCTTCCGAGGGGCGTCTCTTCATGCTCTCGACCGCGAGCGTGAGCATTCTCGGCTACGAACACGACAAGGACGGGCCGGCCGTCCAATTGTGGAACGAGGTTTGAGCGGGCGCAGGCGCAACGCTGGCTTGGCTTGGAATGGCGCCGGCAAGCTTTGAACGCGCGTCAGTCCGTGTAGCGGTCGTCGCCGCGTCGGGGTCGTTTAACGAGGGGGGCGAAAGATGCTTTACGGGCTGGCGGTTCTGGCTGGCGTCGTGGCCGGCTCGCGGGCTCTCACGGCGCCCGCCGCCGTAAGCTGGGCCGCGCGTCTCGGCCATCTCAATCTCGGCGGCTCCGGGCTCGCGTTCATGGGCTACGCCTGGACGCCCTGGATTTTCACGCTACTCGCGATCGTCGAACTGGTCACCGACCAGCTGCCATCGACGCCGAGCCGAAAAGTCCCGGTGCAGTTCGGCGCCCGGATGGTCACCGGGGCGCTATCGGGCGCGACGCTCGGCGCGGCCGGCGGGTCATGGATCGTGGGCCTCGTCGCCGGCGTCATCGGTGCGGTGATCGGGACCTTCGGCGGCGCCGAGGTTCGCTCCCGCATGGCGAAGGCGTTCGGGCGCGATGCGCCGGCCGCGTTCATCGAGGACGCCGGCGCCATCATCCTCGGCCTTGTCATTGTGTGGGCGGTGCCGATGAACCGCCGTTTCGACGCCATCGTGATCGGCGCGGGCCAAGCCGGTCCGCCGATGGTCGGCCGGCTTGCATCGGCCGGGCAAAAGGTGGCGCTCATCGAGCGCAAGCTGATCGGCGGAACCTGCGTCAACACTGGCTGCACGCCAACCAAGACGCTCGTCGCCAGCGCCTATGCGGCTCACCTCGCGAGGCGCGCCGCGGATTTCGGCGTGAACGCTGGCCCGGTCGGCGTCGATTTCGCCGCCGTCATGGCGCGCAAGAACAAGGTCGTCGGCAATTCCCGCTCAAACCTGACCGGCTGGCTTCGGGGCATGGCGAACTGCACGCTCATCGAGGGTCACGCGCGCTTCCTTTCGCCCACGACGATCCGGGTAGGCGACGACGTGCTCGAGGCCGAGCGCTTCTTCATCAACGTCGGCGGGCGGGCGACAATCCCCGATTTTCCGGGTCGCGATCAGGTGAGGACGCTGACCAACACGACGCTGCTCGAGCTCGACGCGTTGCCTCGGCGCCTCGTCGTCGTTGGCGGAAGCTATGTCGGCCTCGAGTTCGCGCAAGTCTTTCGGCGGCTCGGAGCGGCGGTCACGGTGGTGGAAAAGGCGCCGCGTCTGGTTTCGCGCGAGGACGAGGAGGTCTCGGACGCGATCCGCGAAATCCTCGAGGCCGAAGGCATAGAGATCCGCCTCGAATCCGAATGCATCCGGTTCGAGCCGCGCGGCGCGGAGATCGCGGTCGGCGTCAAATGCGCAGCCGGCGAACCTGAGGTCCTAGGCTCCCATGTGCTGCTCGCGGTCGGGCGCCGCCCGAATACCGACGACCTCGGGCTCGAGGCCGCAGGCGTCAAGGTCGACGCGCACGGCTATATCGTCGTCGATCGAGTTCTCTGAAGACCAACGTTCCCCACATCTGGGCGCTCGGCGATTGCAACGGCCGCGGCGCCTTCACCCATACCTCGTACAACGATTTCGAGATCGCCGCGGCGAACCTGCTCGACGGCGCCGCGCGCAAGGTGAGCGACCGCATTCCGGTTTACGCGCTCTACGTCGATCCGCCGCTCGGCCGGGTCGGCATGACCGAGGCCGAAGCGCGCGCCAAAGGACACGCGGTCCGGATCGGCCGCCGGCCCATGACCCGCGTCGGCCGCGCGGTCGAAAAGGGGGAAACGCAGGGATTTATGAAAGTCGTTGTCGACCGCGACACCGACGCGATTCTCGGCGCCGCCATTCTCGGCGTAGGAGGCGACGAGGCCATCCATGGCGTGATCGAGGCGATGGCCGCAGGCGTGACGGCCTCCGCCTATACACGCGTTGATGGCGATTCATCCCACCGTCTCCGAACTCGTGCCAACGATCTTTGGCGAGCTCTCGCCTTGAGGGAGCGGCGAAGGGCTTCGCGCAGCGCGGCGACGGGCCTTGCGCTTAGGCGGTTGGCGGGCGCATGAATAAACCTGTCTCTTGTGAGATTTAGGGACGGCCGGGCATGCTGGACCCGAACCACGCGCAAAGACTACAGGCGGCCCCGATCGCCGGCGCTCGCCGGAGCGATCCATGATGATCACGTTGCCCGGTCTGGCGGCGGAGGCTCTTGGCTCGTTTCTGGCCGACGACATGAAAGACCGGTTCGGCGTCTCGCATGCGCGCCTTGCCGAGATCGTTCCGTTCGCGGCGCGGCTCGCGCTCGAATGCATCGGCAACAGCGACGCGCTTTACCATAACGTCGAGCACACGATGCTCGTGACCCTTGCGGGCCACGACATCTTCAAGGGGCGCGCGCTTTTGACCGCCTCGACTCCGGACGACTACTCGCACTTCATCGTCGCCTGCCTCTCCCACGATATCGGCTACGTGCGTGGCGTCCTTAAGGGCGATGGGCCTGACGGGTTCGTCGTCGACGCGTCCGGCCATAAGGTCAAACTGCCGCGCGGCTGCTCCGACGCGGCGCTCGCGCCCTATCACGTCGAGCGGTCAAAGCTGTTCGTGCTCGATCGCCTGGCGTCGATCGAGGAGCTCGACGGCGCGCGGATCGCCGGCGCGATCCAGCACACGCGCTTCCCCTATTCGACGGACCCCGACCACCACGACATCCACGAGGATGCGGCGCTGCTGCGGGCGGCTGATCTGATCGGCCAGCTCGGCGATCCCCATTATCTGAGGAAGGCCAACGCGCTTTACCACGAGTTTGAGGAGATCGGCCTGAACCGGCAGCTTGGCTATGAATCGCCCGCCGACCTGGTCGACAAATATCCGCAGTTTTATTGGGGACGCGTGTCGCCCTATATCCAGGACGCGATCCGCTATCTCAACGTCACCGCGAGCGGGCGGCAGTGGATCAACGGCCTCTACAGCAACGTCTTTCGCGCCGAGCACGAGCAACTGCGCCTGTCGGGCCCGCAACCGTGATCAAGTCGCAATGCCAACAGTCTTGCGGTCAGGCAGGTTCAGATTTTTCTTCTGCAGCCAGGAGCGCGGCGAACCGCCTCACATTCACGTCGAAAGCGGCGACGCGACAGCGAAGTACTGGCTCGACCCGGTTACGCTCGCCCGGTCGCGAGGGTTTCAAGCGCAAGATTTGACGCGCCTGCGGGTGCAGATTATCGAGCGCCGACATGAGTTTCTGGAGGCGTGGAATGCCCATTTTGGTCGATAGGCTTAGCGCGGAAGCGATGAGCGTCGCGTTTATAGGCGACTCAATTCGCGTCGTTTTGACCGACGGCCGCGAAATCTCAGCGCCGCTCAAATGGTTTCCTCGCTTGCGCGACGCCTCGGAGGCGGAGCGCGCCAACTGGCGTCTGATCGGCCGCGGCGAGGGCGTCCACTGGCCGGACTTGGACGAGGACGTCTCGGTCAACGCTCTGCTGGGGCTGCCGACGTAATTCATGAAGGCTCCGAGGTTCCCATGAACAAGCCATCGCGCATCGCCGAAACCCATCGCCTCGATCTCACGACCCGCCCACGCCGCAACCGCAAGGCGGAATGGGCGCGCAGGCTCGTGGCCGAGCATGTGCTGACGGCGAGCGACCTCATCTGGCCGCTCTTTCTCATCGAGGGCGACAAGCGCCGCGTTCCGGTCGCTGCGATGCCGGGCGTCGATCGGCTCAGCGTTGATGAATCGGTGCGCGAGGCCGAGCGGGCGGTCAAGCTCGGCATTCCGGCGATCGCGTTCTTCCCTTACACCGAGCCTGAGCTCAAGGACGCGCGGGGCAGCGAAGCCTTCAACGAAGGCAATCTCGTCTGCCGGGCCTGCCGCGCGATCAAGCGCGAGTTCCCTGAGCTTGGCCTCGTCACCGACGTCGCGCTCGACCCTTATACGAGCCACGGCCACGACGGGCTGGTGCGCGAGACCGCCTCGGGCGATCTCATCATCCTCAATGACGAGACGGTCGAGGCGCTCGCGCGCCAGGCCTTGAACCAGGCGCGCGCCGGCGCCGACGTCATCGCGCCCTCCGACATGATGGACGGACGGGTCGGGGCGATCCGCGAGGCGCTCGACGCCGAGGGCTTTCTCGACGTGCAGATCATGGCCTATGCGGCCAAATACGCCTCCGCCTTCTATGGGCCGTTCCGCGACGCGCTCGGCTCGTCGGGAGCGCTCAGGGGCGACAAGCGCACCTATCAGATGGACCCGGCCAACAGCGACGAGGCCTTGCGGGAGGTCGAGCTCGACCTCGACGAGGGCGCCGATATGGTGATGGTGAAGCCCGGCATGCCCTATCTCGACATCATTCGCCGGGTGAAGGACGAATTCGGCGCGCCCACCTTCGCCTATCAGGTGAGCGGCGAATACTCGATGATCATGGCCGCGGCGATGAATGGCTGGATCGACGGCGACAAGGCGATAATGGAAAGCCTGATCGCGTTCAAGCGCGCCGGCGCCGACGGCGTGCTGACCTATTTCGCGCCGCACGCGGCGGAGAAGCTGAGGGAGAGATGAGATTCCGCCTGTCGTATGTACGGCCCCCTTCGTCGGAGCTCGCGACAGGAGGAATGCTATGGTCCGCAAATTCGTGATCGCTGCGGCGCCAGCCGCAGTCATTGCACTCTCGCCCGCGGCTTTCGCTCAGCAAACCCGCGGTACGGCCGACGAAGCCAGGGCCATGCTGATGAGAGCGCTCGCCGCTGTGCAAGCGGATAAGGACAAAGCGCTCGACATGTTCGACAAGGGAGAAGGCGGATTCCGGGATCGAGACCTCTACGTGTTTTGTGTGAATGCCAGCGACGGCACGGTCGTCGCGATTGGCAATCCCAACCTCAAGCAGGCGCTTGGCACAGATGTGCGCGCTGCTCAGAACTCTACCGGCAAGGCGTTTGGCGCGGAAATCTACGCTGCAATTCAGAAGCCGGAAGGTCAAATCACCGAGGTCGACTATGTGAGCCCAGAGCCGAGCCCCGATGATGCGCTCGCTGCGAAGGTAACCCTCGTAGCCAGAGCCGACGATGATCTCGGCTGCGGCGTCGGCTATTATAAGTAGACGGTTCCGAACCCTGCAATCTCGTGGCGCGCCGACGCACGGCGCGCCACCTTCGCCTATCAGGTGAGCGGCGGATATCGATGATCGTGGCGGCGGCAAACAACGGCTGGATCGACGGCGACAAGGCGATGATGGAGAGCATGATCGCATTCAAGCGCGCCGGCGCCGACGGGGTGTTGACCTATTTCGCGCCGCGCGCAGCGGCGAAGCTCAAAACCAGGTGACGGCTGGGCGGCGGCCCAGCGCCGCGCGCGTCATCCGGTCACGGCGGCGAAACCGTATGGACCTCGGCGACACAGCCGCCGGGCAACTGAACCATCGCCGCTTCGCGGCCGGCCTGCTCGCGCGCGACACAAACTCTGCACAAAAGGGGAGCCTTGTTGCAAGAAGCCGGGTTGCGGGAAGGCCGCGTTCAGAACTACCATCCAAATAGCGAGCATTGGGAGAACGCCTGAATTGGAGGACGCGATGCCGACGGTCGGAAAGCGCCGCGGCGGTCTGGCGTTGCGCGGTCTGGCGTTGGGCCTGCTGCTGCTGACCGCCCGAAGCGTCGCCCCGTCCTACGCCCAGGAGTCGGCGTGCAGATATTTCAGCGGACTGCCGGACGATTGCGCCGGCGCCGAGCTTCGCCGGTTCGATAATTTGCGCGATTATCGCTACCAGGAAATTGAGCTTTTCGCCAAGGATCCGCTCAAGAAAGTCGTCTACGTCAGCGTCTACGATACGACCGGGCTCAATGGCGGCGACGACACGCGCAACTCGGCGCCGGCGCAGCTCGCCCAAAGACTGGACGCCAAGAAGATCGCCAGACAATACCAGGCGCTCACGACCCGGATCGGTCCTCCCTACCACTGGACGGTGGACTGGCTTGCCGACCGGGTTGGCGCGGTCAGGAGTTTCGACGGCCTCAATGCGGAGTGGAGGGGAAACAGCCAGGCGTCCGCCGCCGCGCTCTCGCCGAAGAGGCCGGCCGCTTCGCCATACCGGACCGTGCTTGCGTCGAGAACGGCCGTAATGGGCTTCAAAAAAGGATCGGAGGTCTATCTGCTCGACGATCCCAAGGGCCGGACCTGGGTGATGGTGTCCTACACGAAGCTGGACGCGCCGGACTTGACCATCGACAAGCTCGACTCTCTCGGTGATCTTCTCAAGCTGCCGCAGGGGTGGAAATTCCGCACCGCGACAGTGGCCAAGGAGCTGATCCTGGAGCCCAAGGCCGGCTTTGTCGGCATCATCCAGGACGACAAGGGGAATGTGTACCATCTGACTGGCCCGCGGCAGAGCAATTTCGTGCCTTAGCCTGCCCTCGGCGCGTGGTCCGCGCTTAGACGAGCGAAGAAACTCGAGTAGACTGTCGCACGGGAGGAGGTTCCCATGGCGAAAATGCGCGCGATGGTCATTCGGGAGCGCGGCGGCCCCTTCGTCGCGGAAGAGCGGGACATTCCCGTTCCGGGTCCTGAGGAAATACGCGTGCGCGTACAGGCCTGCGGCGTCTGTCATAGCGACACCGTCACCGTGCAGCAGCTCTTTCCCTTCATCCAATATCCGCGCATTCCCGGCCATGAGGTGGTCGGCGTGGTCGACGCGCTGGGCTCTGGGGTCAAGGGGTTCAAGACTGGCGAGCGGGTGGGCGTCGGCTGGTTCGGCGGAATGTGCGGTTATTGCGGCCATTGCCGCCGCGATGCCGGCTTCGCCTGCGAAAACGTTCACGAGGTCACCGGCGCCAGCCGCGATGGCGGGTATGCGACGCACATGATTACGCTCGCGTCCGCCGTCGCGCATTTTCCGGACGATCTTGATCCCGTTGAATCCGCGCCGCTGCTGTGCGCCGGGGTCACCACCTTCAACGCGCTTCGCCATACCGGCGCGGGGCCTGGCGACCTTGTGGCGGTGCATGGCGTCGGCGGCCTCGGGCATCTCGGAATTCAGTTCGCCGCGCGGCAAGGCTTCCGCACCGTCGCGGTCAACCGCGGCAGCGACAAGGAGGCGCTGGCGAAAAAACTCGGCGCGAGCGACTATATCGACACGGCGGCACAGGACCCCGCCAAGGCGCTTACGGCCATGGGCGGCGCGAAAGCGATCCTCGCCACCGTCACCAACAACGAAGCGATGCAGGCGATCGCCGGAGGCTTGGGGGCGAACGGCGTGATGATGGTGATCGGCGCGGTTGGCCCGCTGACGGTGAACTCGTTCGACCTTATCGGCAAGAGCGCCGGCGTGCGCGGTTGGTATTCCGGGGTCTCGCGCGATTCCGAAGACACGCTCGCCTTCAGCAAGCTCAACAACGTCGTCTCGATGAACGAAATCTATCCGCTCGACAAAGCGCAAGAGGCTTACGATCGCATGCTGAACGGGAAGGCCCGTTTCCGCGTCGTGCTCAGGATGGACGCCTGACGCGGGCGGAAGGCCCCGGATGGTCAGCCGAGCAGAAGCTTCTGCACCCTCCAGTTGAGAAGCTCGGCCACGTAGAGCATGTTCGGCTTCGGGCAGGCCATCTCGTGAATCCAGCCGAACTGCCTGAGCTTCTTGCCGGAGCGGCCGAGCATCCCAAGTAGTTTGCCCTCGGGCGTGAGCTTGTAGATGCGGCCGGGAAAAGCGTCGGAGACGTAGAGGACCTGATCGGGTGGCGGCGAGAAGCAGATCGCCCAGGGCGAGCCGGGCGCGAAAGTGCCGGCTGCGATTTCCGCTTCGCCGGGCATGTCGCCGATCGCGGGCCTGGCGCCGGGCGGCACGGCCGCGTCGATCGTGAATTGCTTCACGAAGGCGCCGTTCCCGTCGAAGACCTGGATGCGCCGGTTGCTACGGTCGGCGACGTAGACGAGCCCACGCGCGTCGACCGCGATCGAATGGGGCGTGTGGAACTGTCCCGGCCCTGTCCCCCGCTCGCCCCAGGACTTGAGCCACTCGCCATCCTTATCGACCTTGGCTACGCGCGAATTGATGTAGCCGTCGCTGATGAAAGTGTTGCCGGCCTTGTCCCAGGCGACGTCGGTCACCTGCCGGAAATAGCCGTCGCGGGCGGGAAGCGGTGGGTTCGGATGTTTGAGGGGCGCTGTGCCTTCGTCCGAAGCTTCCTGCTTGCGCCCGAACACCATGTCGACCCGGCCCTCGGGATTGAACTTGATCACCATGTCCGAGCCCTTGTCGGTGACCCAGACGTTGTCCTCGGCGTCGACCTTCACGGTATGCGCGAACGACCAGGCGTAGAGGTGATGGCCGATCTCGCGCAGATAATCGCCGTTGGCGTCGAACTCGAGCAGTTGCGCCGCCGCCGCGCCATAGGCTGGGCCGGTCGAGCCCCCTCGATGCAGCACGAAGATATGACCCTTCGAATTGAGCGAGACGCCGGAAACTTCGCCGAGGTAGAGATCGGGCGGCAGATGAAGAAGATCCGGCGCGGATTTCATAGGGGATGGCCGGGATTTCCTCAGCGGAGGCGAAACGGCCGGTCGAGAGGCCGAAAGCGGCGGCGCCGGTCACGGAAAGAAACCGGCGGCGAGTCCAGGAAGCGCGCGGGCCTTCGCCGCAACAGGGGCACGTCTCCCAGTGTCGGTAGCGCATGGACGTTCTCTCCCGTCGTCGCCGGCGCCGCGCCGGCTCTCTTTATGCAGGTCTTAACCCGGCTCGGACGGCCTTCGCTCGAAGGTCGCCGGCCGGCCTTCCTCCGCCTATCGCTGCATGACAGGAGCGGCTCGCGCAACAATCGCGGCCGAGCGTGGAGGGGATCGCGCGTTCACGATCTCGTGTGGGGCCTCCTCGCCGCGCCTGGTATAATTACCGCAAGCGCGGAGCCGCACAGCGTGTTCGAGGAGGCGTTTCATGCACCGAAAAAAGGCGTCCGACTTCCCGCAGGAGCTTCTGGACCTGTTCGACGGCTACGTTCACGGGGTGATGAGCCGCCGGGCTTTTCTTGATCGCGCACAACGGTTTGCGTCGGCCGGCGTCAGCGCTGGCGCGCTGTTCGAGATGCTCAAGCCCAACTACGCTTGGGCGATCGAGGTTCCGCCCGACGATAGCCGCATCGTGGCGAAACGGGTCGAAGTGCCCTCGCCGCAGGGCAACGGCTCGATCAAGGGCTATCTCGTGCGGCCCGCAAACACTGAGAAACTGCCAGCCGTCCTTGGTCGTGCACGAGAACCGCGGGTTGAACCCCTATATCGAGGATGTGGCGCGGCGCCTCGCGATCGCCAATTTCATCGCCTTCGCGCCGGACGGCCTGACATCGGTCGGCGGCTATCCCGGCGACGACGAGAAAGGCGCGGCGCTGTTTAAGGAGGTCGATCCGGCCAAGATGCAGGCCGACTTCCTCGCCGCCGCCGAGTGGCTCAAATCGCTCCCCAATTCGACGGGCAAGCTCGGCGCGGTTGGCTTCTGCTTTGGCGGCGGAGTCGTGAACAAACTCGCGGTCAGCATGGGCTCGGGCCTCGACGCCGCGGTTCCCTTCTACGGGCTTCAGCCGAGCGCCGCTGACGCGGCCAGGATCAAGGCGCCGATCGACGCGCAATATGGCGAGCTCGACAAACGCATCACCAGCGGCTGGCCGGCGTTCGACGCCGCGTTGAGCGGGGCCGGCGTTCCCCACGAGGGGCACATCTACAAGGGCGCCAACCACGGCTTCCACAACGACACGACGCCCCGCTACGACGAAGCGGCGGCGAAGGAGGCGTGGCGAAGGACGCTCGACTGGCTCAACAAGTATCTGCGGGCCTGAGGGGCCACGACCGCCAGGCGCTGGCGTTCGCGCGCTCAGGCGGGTGGGGCGGCCCTGCCAAAGGGTGTTAATCGGATCGGGCGTGCGACCCGTTGGATTCTCATTTCGAAAACGGTATTGAGCGGCCTTAAGCTCGGCCCCGCGGGCGCCGGAAGGGAGGCTCAGGGCCTGCTGGATCCTTTGCTCGGGGAGGCGAACGCTTGAATCCCTTCGCCAGAAGCCTGATCGTGGCCGTGCTGACCTTTGCGAGCGGGCTCTTTGGCTTCCTGCTCCAATGGCTTTTGCCGGTTCAGCATGTCGCCGACGCCAAGGGCATGATCGGCTCGATCATCGGTCTCGTCACCTTGCTGCTGGCCCTGGTTCTTGGCCTGCTCGTCTGGACGAGCTATGGCGTCTACACCAATCAGAACGCTGGATCGCAGTCGCTGGGACCGCTGATTCTGAAGCTCGACTTGGCGCTTGAGCAATACGGGCCGGAAGCAAGGCGCGGGCGCGATTTGCTGCGCGACGCCGTCATTCGCGCGCGCAATCGTTTCTGGGGCGGGGGCCTTCCGGCGAACGGCGTATCGCCCCATGCGCAGTTGCGCGCCGACTTGCATGACATAACGACCTTCTTCGCCAGCCTTGAGCCCGCCACAGACCAGCAGAAGCAGCTCATCGTCACGGCCATGCCCAATTTCATGGAAGTGGTCGAGACGACGCTGCTGATGACCCGTCAATTGGCCAATCCGGTGCCGAAGCTTCTCATCTTTGTCGTCATCGGATGGTCGGCGCTGTTGTTCATGAGCTACGGCCTGCTCGGCGCGTTCAACGCGCTCAGCGTCGTCATCGAGGCGCTTGGCTCGATCGTGATCGCGAGCGCGGTCTACATGATCCTCAATTCAGCCAGCCCTATTCAGGCCTGTTTCGGATCTCGCCGGTCGGCGTCGACAATCTGATCGCCGTGCTCGGCCGTTGAAGGCGCCCGGCCAAGCGTAGCAGACCCAGTCGCGAGACTAAGGCGCGTCGACGGCGTTCGGGGCAAACGCTTCTTTTACCTGTTCGAGCGAGGCGTCGATCATCGTCTCGGCTTTCTTCGCCAGGACGTCCGCCAGGAACGGGCCGCCAAGCCAGTCGGCGCCTAACATCGCCGTCGTTGCGAGCAGCCCGGTGTCAAGTCCGAGGTCGTGCGTCACCCGGCGGAGATCGACGTCGATCAGCGTCTTGATCACTTTCCTGGCTCGCGCGTCGATCTTCGCCCCGAGCGCGACGCGATCGACGTCCTGCGGCTTCGGCATATCCGCCGCCTGGATTTCGATCGGGGTCAGCAGACGGTCGACAAGCGGGATGATGGGGAACCCGAATGTTGTCTTTTGACCGTCCACGGTCTCGGCGAACGTCTTCTTGCCAAGCTTTGTCTCGTCGGCCGCGGTCAGCGTGGCCGTCTGGTTGTCGGCGTCGCGCACATGCCAGCGATCGCGATTGATGGCGACTCCCTTGAACAGGCGCTCGTTGCTCTCCGGCAGCCCGAAATTCCACCGCAGGAAGGCCTGGGCGTTGCGCCGGCCAAGGAGGTAGTCGTGCCGACGGAACAACTCGTCCAGAAAGCCGCCGAAGCCGTTGAGCACGCCGCAGGCGATGGGGAATTGCTTGGCCGCCGGCGTGCCGTTCCCGATACGGGTTGGCGAGATCATGAAGCGTGAGAAACAGGTGTCATTTGCCGCGAGCCGCAACTCCTCGGGCTTGAATCGCGCCTGGTCGATCAGCGTGGCGAGGAGCCGCTGCAGGACGCTGGAGAGGAGATCGTTGTCGTCTGCGGGCGGCGTCGCGGCGAAATTCGGGAACGGCGCAATAAGCAGGACAGCCTTGTCGGCGCCCCTGCCGCCGCGTGCGTTGTGAGCCGCGCCGCTTCCGGAGAGATAGCGTCGCGCCAGTTCAAGCGGCGCATTGTCGATCACGCCTCCGTCCACCGAGACGAATGAATAGGGAGCCACCTTGTTGAAGGCGACGTCGGGCGCAACCGAGCGGAACTCATGCGTCAGCGGGTCCTCATAGCCGAAGGTCTGAGCGGCGCGGTAGAACGCGGTGTCGGAACGCGCGATGATGCGAGGCGCGAGGCCGACCGGAAACGCGCCTGTCGCCAGCGCCGATGTACGATAGACGTCCCATTCCTTCTGGGCGAGGTTGGTGACGTCGAGCGGCGTGGCTCCCGGCTCCGCCTCCGGCGCCAGGGCCGTCGTCCTGCCGACCGCGAAGTCGAAATAGTCGCCATGGTTGAGCATGCCGTAGGTTTCGTCCGTGTCGGTCCCGAATAGGGGGAACGAATAGGGCGCGCCGCGCAGGTTGGTGAGCGTCAGCCGCACGCGCAGGGAAGGGTCTTCACCCGTTCCCACCCATGCGCGCTTGCGATCGCCGCTCATGTTGAATGCCTGGTCGACGATCTGCTCGAGCACGTCGCAGCACAGCAGCGACTTGAGTCCGCGCAGATCAGGAGCGTCGAGGTCGGACGTCTCAAGGAGCCGGTCGAGGGAAATGTCGCTGACCCAGCTCGAATAGAGCCGGTTCAGCTCCGGTGGCGGCACGGGCTGGGCCGGCCAGACATGCGCGAGGTCATGGAACGCCTGCAGCGCGCAGATCGCGGAGGTCATGCCGCCTGCCGACGCCCCGGACATGATCGGAATCCGCACGTCATGGATCGGCCCGTCCCAGCCGGGCTTGCGCTTCTCTTCCTCATAGGCGTCGAGCGCTTCGAACAGAAAATCCGCGACGCCCGCAGAATAGGCTCCAGCGGAGATTGCGCCCGCCATGACGAGGCCAAGCTCGAACGTGCGATCCGAGGCCATGAAAATCCTCCCCTCAAAATTCGCTTACGTCAGAAAACAGCCGTCGACAGTCGCGAACGCTATCATCGTGTTGAATGAAAGTGAACGCCGAGACCGCTCACTGCGGCGAGCGCCTCGCGCGCTTCCACTCTGCGCTCGATCGCGACGATTAGGCTTTCTTTCCGCCTTTGGCTCGCTCGACGGCGAGATGATACTTGCGCCTTATCTCCGCAAGGTTGACCGGCGGCGGGGGGAAGGCGAGGTCGAGATCCGCCATCGTGTCGGCCATGATCTGCGACACGACGAGATTGCGGAACCACTTGTGATTCGAAGGGATCACATACCACGGCGCGTCCGGCGTGCTGGTCGCGGCGATCGCATCCTGGTACGCCTCGACATACTCGTCCCAGAAGCTCCGCTCCGTGTAGTCGGCTTCGCTGATCTTCCAGTTGCGCATCGGGTCTTCGAGGCGCTGGGCAAAGCGCTCGAGTTGCTCGTCCTTGCTGATGTGGAGGAAGAACTTGAGGATCGTGGTGTTCTTTTCCGCGAGCAGCGCCTCGAAATCGCGAATGTTCCGGTAGCGCTCATTCCAGGTCGTCTTGTTGATGAGCTTGTGGACCCGCGTGACCAGCACGTCCTCGTAGTGCGAGCGGTTGAAGATCGCGATTTCCCCGGTTCCCGGCGCGTGGGGGTGGACCCGCCAGAGAAAGTCGTGCGCGGACTCGACGGCTGTCGGCTGGTTGTATCGGGCGACGCGGACGCCTTGCGGATTGACGGGACCGAACACGTGCTTGATCGTGCCGTCCTTTCCCCCGGCGTCCATCGCCTGGAGCACGACGAGGACCGAGTGCTTGTTCTCGGCGTAGAGAAGGGCCTGCTGGCGGGTTAGCTTCTTGAGATAGTGTTCGGTATCCTCTTTGGCTGCGGCTTCGGATTCGAGCTTGCCCGTGTAGGCCGGGTCGATCTTGTTTAACCGGAGCTTCTGGCCCGGTTTGACGCGGAACGCCTTGCGGTAGTCCAAGACTTCGCCTCCTGCCAGCGCGTCGAATCCAGGCGGCGCTATGCTTCATTGTGATAGGAAGATGAGCAGTCAGATCAACTTGCTTCCTTAAGGCTTGGGTCCGGATCGGGCGATGAACATCACTGTGATCGGGGCGGGCGCGATCGGCGGCCACATCGCGGCCAGGCTCGCCGCGGCCGGCGAGCGCGTCAAGGTCGTGGCGCGGGGCGCGCAGCTGAAGGCGATCCGAGAGCGCGGCCTTATCCTGAAGGAGGGCGGCGAAGAGATCGTCGCACGCGTCGAAGCCACGGATCGTATCGCCGAGGCCGGCGGCGCGGACCTCGTCGTGCTCGGGGTCAAGGCGCATCAGCTGACCCCGATCGCAGCCGAAGTCGCCTCGATCGTCGCGCCCTCGACCATGGTCATGACGACGCAAAACGGCATACCCTGGTGGTATTTCCTCAAGCACGGCGGCCAATATGAAGGCGTTCGCCTCGAGAGCGTCGATCCCGGCGGCGTGATCGCCGACCATCTGCCGATCGACGCCGTCATCGCCGCCATCAGCTATCAGGCCGCGGAGATCGAGAGCCCGGGCGTGATTAAGCACATCGAGGGCCATCGCCTGCCGCTGGCTGAGCTCGACGGCCGAAAGACCGAGCGGATCGCGGCGCTGTCCGAGCTCTTCACCCGAGCGGGCTTCAAGTCGCCGGCGCTGAGCGACGTGCGGACCGAAATCTGGACGAAGCTCTGGGGCAATCTCACCTTCAACCCGGTGAGCGCGCTCGCCCATGCGACGCTGGAGGACATCTGCCGTTTTGCGCCCACGCGCGCACTCGCGGCGGCGATGATGGGCGAAGCGCAAACGGTCGGCGAAGCGTTTGGCGTCCGCTTCCGCCTCAGCATCGAGAAGCGCATCGCAGGCGCCGAGAGCATCGGCGCGCACAAGACTTCGATGCTTCAGGACGTGGAGCATGGCCGCGCGGTCGAGATCGACGCGCTCCTGGGCTCGGTCATCGAACTGGCGCGCCTGGCCAAGATCGCGACCCCGCATCTCGACGCCATCTATGCGGTGACGAAGCTTCTGGGCGAGACGGTCGCGCGCAGCGGGAGCGGATTGTCGTTTGCGCCGCGATAAGGAGTTCGATAAGGACATGAGCTCGGATCGCACTTTGAAGGGCCTCATCGCATCGGGACGCGATGACGCCGTCGCCATCGCCGCGCATGACGCGCCGCCGCTCGATTACGCCGCGCTGCGCGCGCTCATCGATCGCTCCGTCCGGTCGCTGAACGATCTCGGAATCGGGCGCGGCGATCGCGTCGCGATCGTATTGCCGAACGGACCCGAAATGGCGACGGCTTTCTTATGCGTGGCGTCCGCCGCCGCCTCGGCGCCGCTCAATCCCGCTTACAAGCAGGACGAATTCGAATTCTACCTCGAGGACCTCAAGGCGAAGGCTCTGATCGTGGAAGCAGGCAGCGCTTCGCCCGCGCTGCGCGCGGCGGAGAAGCTCGGCGTCAAGCTCATCACGCTGACGCCCGAGCCGCAAACCGGAGCGGGCGCGTTCCGGCTGTCGGGCTCGTCGACGGGAGAGGCGGCCAGACCCGGACTCTGCGGAAGCGCAGGACGTCGCCCTCATCCTGCACACGTCGGGCACGACCTCGCGGCCGAAAATCGTGCCGCTCGCGCACGCCAACATCTGGACCTCGGCGCGCAACATCGCCACTTCGCTCGAGCTTTCGGCTCATGACCGCGCCCTCAACGTCATGCCCCTGTTCCACATTCACGGGCTGATCGCCGGTCTTTCCGCGCCGCTTTCGCGCGGCGGCTCGATCTTTTGCACGCCAGGCTTCAACGCGCTCAGGTTTTTCGCCGAAATGGAGGAGGCGAAACCCACCTGGTACACGGCGGTGCCGACCATGCATCAGGCGATCCTGATCCGCGCTCCGCGCCACAAGGAGATCAATCGCGCGACATCCGCTTCGCTTCATCCGCTCCTCGTCCGCGTCGCTGCCGCCGACGGTCATCGGCGAACTCGAGGCGGTATGTTCAAATGCCCGGTCATCGAGGCCTATGGCATGACCGAGGCGACCCATCAGATGGCGTCCAATCCCCTCAACGGCGTGCGCAAGCCCGGCTCGGTCGGCGTCGCGGCCGGGCCCGAGGTTGCGATCATGGACGAGCAGGGGCGCCTGCTCGCGGCCGGCGAGATCGGCGAAGTCGTCATTCGCGGCGAGAACGTCACGGCTGGCTATGAAAGCAACCCGAAGGCCAACGGCGAAGCTTTCGTCAACGGCTGGTTCCGCACCGGCGATCAGGGCGTCATCGACGCCGAAGGCTATCTCACGCTGACCGGACGACTGAAGGAGATCATCAATCGCGGCGGAGAGAAGATCTCGCCGCGCGAGGTCGACGAGGCGCTGATGGACCATCCCGCGGTTCTGCAGGCGGTCGCGTTCGCCGCTGCCGCATCCGATGCTCGGCGAGGACGTGGGCGCGGCCGTCGTCCTGCGCGAGGGTCTGACCGCGACCGAGCAGGACCTTCACGCCTTCGTGTCCGAACGCCTCGCGGCGTTCAAGACGCCGCGGAAGATCCTGTTCCTCGCCGAGATCCCCAAAGGCGCGACCGGCAAACTGCAGCGCATCGGCCTCGCGCAGAAGCTCGGACTCGCGTAAGCGAGCCGGACCCTCGAGGGGGCTGATTGCAACCATCGCGCGAGTTCAGGGAAAAAAAACGAAAGCCAACGAAAGCAAAACGGCTTTCTTTTGCTTTCTTTTATTTGGCGACGATACACTTGACATAGCATTTGTCTCATGCTAGTATTTGGCCATAGGAGATTTCGTTATGGCCAAGCCCGTTCTTTCGGCAACCCCAGTTTCACAGCGAAGACGCAGCCTTTGCGTACGTTGAGAGCAAGCTTTGGCCAAACGGCCCCACTTGCCCGCATTGCGGCAATTGTGACCGCAATCGCGTTATTAAGATGGCCGGAAAGACCACCCGCGCTGGGTCTTTACAATTGCAAGGAATGCCGGAAGCCGTTTACCGTGCGGCATGGGGACTATCTTTGAATTCTCTCACCTGCCTCTGCATATGTGGCTTCAGGTCATCCATCTTATCTGCGCCAGCAAAAAGGGCATTTCGAGCCGCCAAGTTCAGCGGATGCTTTCTTGCAGCATGAAAACTGCTTGGTTCCTTACCCATCGCATCCGGGAAGCTATGAAAGATGACGCATTGTGCGCCCATGGGCGGCGGAGGTGGCGTTGTCGAGGTTGACGAGACTTTTATCGGTCGCAAGGAGGGCGGCCGAAATCAAGCGCGGCTTCGGTCATAAGAATGCCGTGCTGACCCTTGTTGAGCGCAAGGGGCGGGCGCGCAGCTTCCATGTCGAGAATGTAACCAAAGAACAAATCATCCCGATTGTCGCTGAAAAACACCGCTGGCGAGAGCCACGTTATGACCGATGAGGCTAATCGCTACGCCCGCTTCGGCGCGGACTTTGCGGGCCATGGTGTTGTGGATCATTCTCGCGATGAATACGGTTACACCGACCGGGCGACCGGCGATGAAGATCAACACCAACACCGTTGAGGGCTATTACAGCATCTTCAAACGTGGCATGATTGGCATTTACCAGCATTGCGGCGAGCAGCACCTTCACCGCTATCTCGCCGAGTTCGATTTCCGCTATTCGTATCGGATCAAGACTCGGATACAACGATACCGCACGCGCCGACCGCGCGTTGCAGGGGGTCAAGGGTAAGAGGTTGACTTACGAAACGACTGCGCAAGGCTAAAAGCCCGAATCGGAGAAATTGGGAGAAGGACTAGTGGTCAAAATCAAACGTAGAAGTCGCGATCCGCAATTTCAAGGAGTTCTCCGGCTTGCAAGGGGTTCGAAGCGTTTGATTCTATCCACTAGCGGTTATGGTTGCGGAAATATTTGGTGGGATCACCGCACTCAAAGCGGCGTTTGATATGACGAAGACGCTCGCCGGCATGTCCGACGCCGCCAAGCGCGATCGGCTTTCCATAAATCTTCAAAAAGAGATTCTCGCCGCACTGGCGGCGCAGTCTGAGTTGGCCGAAGAAATAAGCGATCTCAAAACAAAGCTGGCTAGTTTTGAAACATGGGAAGCTGAGAAGGAAAGATATGAACTTAAGGCTATCGCTCCCACTGCGGTGGCCTATGTTCTCAAAGAAGACGCCAAGGGAAGCGAGCCACCACATTGGCTTTGTACCAATTGCTACCAAAATAGAAAAAAGTCTTTTCTCCAATATGCTTCGGAAGGGCCGCCCGGCAGAGATCATGCCAAAAACATATGGGGCTGTGGCACGTGTGGAGCGCAGATAAGAGTAATATACACCGTGAAACCAGGAAATGAAAATGCGGAAGCGCGTTAGCATTGAGTCAAAACCAAAATTAACCGACGCCGAGCGCCACAAGCGATTTCTGGACATGGCGCGAGAGGTCGACGCTCAAGATGACCATGACGCGTTTGATGCCGCCTTCAGGAAGGTCGTGAAGCCTCAGACAAGCGTAAAGCGTCCTAAATCCCCCTAGGGCTCCTAAATCTTGGACGCCGAAACCACGCCGTATCCGGCACCTCAGCAGGTGATTGCGGCATAGTTCCCTGAGGGGGCAGAGAATATTCTTTCGCCTCTCTACCGCTGATTATCCGCGATAGATTTGCCTTAAAGACGCTAACGTCTCCGAAATAGTTCGGATATGCCTCCCTTAGAGCTTCAATTTTATCGGCTTCTACTAGAACGGCGTTGACGTCTTTTCCGCCACGGATTTCTGCTTCAATATTATCGAAAGACTTAGTTCCGCCCCAAGGGTCTGAATACGGTCGCACTCTAACAGTCATGTCTTTCTTATTGTATTCTATGAGGAAATATCTTGCTTTTTCGTAGCTGTACATTTCAGTATAATTAAACGCTTGACTAAGGTTTTCCAAAGTGCTGACGGCGTTTATCCGCCCGTCAATTTCTTTTAGCTCTTTGCAACGCTCTCTATGCGATGGGGCACCTGCAAGCTCCTGAGAATTTTCCGCCACAGCAAACTCAGAAGATACGAGTTCAAACAAGCGCCTCCAATTTGGATCGCCGCTACCACCCTTAATATCTTCGCCACGAAATAACCCAACAGCCTCAACGGCTGTTGCCCATGAATGCTGTAATCTGGTCCTAAATTGTATCTCTACTCTACGTCCCTTAAATATTTCTTCCTTGTCTGAGGATGGTACGAAATCATATACCCTGTGAATGCACCTATAACCATCCGGCTTTGGATGGGAAATATAGTTATAATCTCTGCGGTGCTCGTTTCCTGAGTGCTCTAAGTTGTAGTCAACGATTGTCTTCAAATTGCCGATCGATGGCACGATGACCCGACAACCGGCTAAATCTTGTATTTGAGTGAGATTTCCAGTAATTGTACTTAGTTTTTTACGGATCGATTGCATTCTCTTCAGTCGTGCAACAGTAATCCCGGCTTTTCTCAACCTCAGAGATTGAAGATGGCCTCCTAGTGGATAGAATCGAAACGCTTCGAACCCCTTGCAAGCCGGAGAACTCCTTGAAATTGCGGAAGGCGGATTTGACGTGAGAATCAAACGCTTCGGAACCCTTGAAAGCGGAACCCGTCTTACGTTTGATTTTGACCACTAGTTCTCCGCGTACTCGGCGCATTGGATAGGCGTGGGAAATCTCGCCAGCTATTAGCGATCGCGAAAATATGTATCGCTTGCAGCCGGTCATCCTCGCTGCGCCAAGGAATCTCTCCACAAAGCGCCTCACCTGCTCGCCTAACCTCTCTGAGGGGATATTCAAGAAGAGGGAAATTGGCCACGGCGTCAGGATTCCAATCAGGATCAAACTCGGCTTCGCTATCAAAACCGATTCGCTGATGGGATATTAGATAGGCGTCATGATATGTCAAGTGTAACATAGCCTTTTATTTTTCGGAATCGGGTCTTTTCAAAGAGTTATAGCCGAAAAAAATGGAAAAATTTTCCTCGACCTCGGGCTCACTTGCCGGGTTGTGATTGAGCGAGCTTTTCAAACAGCCATGCGCCTCTCTGCCCGGCTTATGGGATCCGGCGCGAATGCATTTCCGATAATGAGAATAGATATCTTACATTTCGAGTTTTGTCAAGAAGAAGTCCTTCCCCACAGACCGAGCCGACCCGGACAGGCGTGGCTCGGCCACGTCGGCCTCTTTGTCGTTATCGCCGCCAGATTGGCGGCCCCGGTCCGTCCACGCAGGTGAGGGCAGGGCGGGCTGCTCAGCCACCTTCGCATTCCGCCGCAGTTCGGCCGCGCAATTCTGTCAATAGATTTACGTCCTGTTGGGCGCGATTGGTTATGTAGACGCGGAAGGAATCGTGGCTGCGTTCCTCGTGGATCCTCGCCAAGGATTCAACCCCGCTGCCGGCTGGCAGGTTTGAGGGTACGGGCTGGTGGCGCTATCCGGGGGCCTATCCGGACGCGAACTTCAACTTTGAGCATCTCAAGCGTTTCGCGCGGACGCTCGAGCGCGGAAAGTTCGACGCGTTCTTCATGGCCGACCATCTCGCCGTGCTTAACATGCCGATCAAGGCGCTGAGGCGAAGCGCGACGGTCACCTCGTTCGAACCCCTGACTTTGCTGTCCGCTCTTGCCGGCGCGACCGAGCGCATCGGACTGATCGCGACCGCCTCCACCACCTTCGACGAGCCCTATCACATCGCGCGCCGCTTCGCTTCGCTCGACCATATCAGCGGCGGCCGCGCCGGCTGGAACATCGTGACCACGTCCAACCCGGACGCTGCTCTCAATTTCGGCCTCGAGGATCATCTCGACGACGACTAGCGGTATCGCCGCGCGCGCGAGTTCTACGATGTGGTGACCGGCCTCTGGGACAGTTTCGCCGAGGACGCGTTCGTCCGCGACGTCGGGTCGGGAATTTATTTCAATCCCGACCGCATGCACACGCTCGATCACAAGGGCCAGTTTCTGAAACTTCGCGGCCCGCTCAATATCGCGCGCCCCGTCCAGGGCTGGCCGGTCATCGTGCAGGCGGGCGCGTCGGACGCGGGCCGCCAGCTCGCCGCCGAGACCGCGGAAGTCATTTTCGCCGCCGGCGGCTCGCTCGCCGAGGGGAAGCGAATTCTACGCGGACGTGAAGTCGCGCATGGAGGCGCTCGACCGGCCGCCGGAGCATCTGAAGGTCCTGCCGGGCGCGCTGGTCATTGTCGGCGACACGGTCGACGAAGCGAGGAAGAAGAAGGCGCTGCTCGACAGCCTCGTTCATCCCGACAGCGGCCTCGCATCCCTGTCGATTGCGCTCGGTTGCGACGCTTCGGACTTCGACCTCGACGGTCCGCTGCCGGAGATCCCGGAATCGAACGCAAGCAAGAGCGGGCGCGAGCGCTTCGTCACCCTCGCCAGGCGCGACAATCTCACCGTGCGCGAGCTTGCCCAGATCGCCGGAAGCTACGGCGGTCTCGCCTTCGTCGGCACGCCGGCGACCATCGCCGATGCAATGGAGCAATGGCTGTTTGAGGAGGGTTGCGACGGGTTCAATATCATGTTCCCCTACGTGCCCGAAGGCCTCGACGATTTTGTCGACAGGGTGGTTCCCGAGCTGCAGCGCCGAGGCCTGTTCCGGCGCGAATACGAGGGCAGGACGTTGCGAGAGAATCTTGGATTGCCGCGGCCGGAGAACCAGTTCTTCGGTCCAGGCGCGCGGGCTGACGCCGCGCCCCTTCGCTCGCTCGACGACGCCTGAGCGCGCGCGACACGCATGGCGCGGACTGAACCCGTACGGCTCGGTTTCTTCACCCGGCTTCTGGATCGGACGACAGCGGCAGAGCGCTACCGGCTCGCGACGGAGCAGATCGTTCAGGCGGAGCGTCATGGCTTCGACTCGGCCTGGGTCGCCCAGCATCACTTTAACGGAGACGAAGGCGGTCTTCCCGCGCCGTTCGTGTTTCTCGCGCATGTCGCGGCGCGCACATCGAGAATTCGTCTCGGCACAGGCATCGTGACCCTGCCGTGAAGAGCCGGTGCGCGTGGCCGAGGACGCGGCGGTGTTCGACCTCGTTTCGAACGGCCGCCTCGAGTTTGGACTGGGCTCCGGCGGCACGCCCTCGGCCTTCGCCGGCTTCGGGCGCGACAGCGCCGACCGGGCGGCCATTTTTGAGCGCAACGCTGCGATTGTGCGCGACTCGCTCGCAGGCAAGCCGCTCGGTGGCGGAAACGTTCTCTATCCAGCTGCGCCTGAGCTCCTCGATCGGATTTGGCAGGCGACCTTTTCAGCCGCCGGGGGCAAGCGCGCCGGCGAAGCGGGCGACGGCCTCATGCTGTCTCGCACCCAGCCGCGACCGAAAGAGGCGCCGGCCAATCGCTCGCGGAATTGCAGCATCCGATCATCGACGCCTATCTCGCGGCGCTGAGGCATGGGCGCGAGCCGCGCATCATGGCGTCTCGAACCCTGTTCGTCGCGGACGACCGGAAAGAGGCGCTGCGCCTTGCGGATATCGGCTTGCGCCGGGTCGTCGACCATTTCGTCGACGTCGGATTTGTCGCCGCCGGACGATCGCTGCCGGAGCTCATCGCGGCGTTCGACGTGCATGTCGGAACGGCCGACGATGTGATTGCGTCCTGCGGGCCGATAGCACGCTCGATCGGGTGACGGATCTCGTCTTCCAGGTCCATTCGATCGACCCGCCTCACGCCATGATTCTTCGCTCGATCGAGCTCATCGCGGAAGCCGTCGCGCCGGCGCTGGGCTGGCAGGCGCCGAAAGCGGGCAAGGGGAATCGTGTCGCGTTTGGGGCCTGAGCCTCCCCGCCGCCCGGCGAAGGGAAAACAAGAATGACCGACCTCATCGACCGGCTTGCCGGCGTTGCGGGCGAGCTCTTCCTCGCCGCGCTGCGCGACCGGCGCGCCGACGCGAAGCTCAACGCGCAGAAGAGCTATGAAGCCTTGTTCGAGCCGGGCTCTCCCGGCGGCGTGAGCCTCGTCGAGCGGGATGCGGTCGCCGCATTCGTGGCGGGCCTGCACCGCGACGCCGCAACGCTCGCCTTCTACAGGGGCGTCCTTGGCGACCGTGCGGACCTCGCCAGGGCCATCGATGAGGAAATAGCGTGCGGGGCCGCCAGCGGTCTTTACGGGCGCTATCCGGAAGGACCCTTGAGCGTCGAAGACAAGGCCGGGCCCTCGTTTCGCGTGTCGGAGTCCAATCGGGAGAAGCTCGGCGCCCGTCTCGCTGCGGCGTTGGAGCACGCGCATCTGCTTGTGTTCCATCCTCGCGACGCGAATCCCGCGGCGCTCGAGGCTTTGCGGGATGCAGGCTGGGCGACGACGGATATCGTCACACTGTCGCAACTTGTCGCGTTCCTGACCTTCCAGATCCGCGTCGTTGCGGGGTTGCGCACGCTGGCGAGCGCGCGGGCCTGACGGGCACGGGGAGGCGGCAAAATTGAGCGAGACGATCCTGGCCAGCCGCGACGACCGGCCCAATCAATTCACCCAGGAGGAGATCGGCTGGGCGCCGTGGCTCGAGCCGCTGAGCGAGGCGCAATTGACCGATCGCCACTGGGCCGGTCTGGTCGAGGCGCGCGGGCGAAGTCGCCATATTTCATGCTGCTGGCGCGGGACCCGGAGATCCTGGAGGCGCGCACCAAGACCGACATGGACATTTTCTACAATCGGGCAGGGGGCCTACCGCGCGCCGAGCGCGAACTCGCGGCGACGGCCGCCTCCCGCCTGAACGGGTGCATTTTCTGCGCCTCGGTCCACGCGCGATTCGCGTCGACCTATTCCAAACGCGCGGAGGACGTGCGCCGCCTTCTCGACGAGGGCGTAGGCGCGAAGCTCGACGAGCGCTGGAGCGCGGTCGTTTCCGCCGCGGCGGCGCTGTCCCGCACCCCTTGCGAATTCGGGCCGCAGCATGTCGAGCGGTTGCGTCACGCCGGGCTTGACGACCTCGCGATTCTCGACGCGATCTCGGCTGCGGCGTTCTTCGCCTGGGCCAATCGCCTGATGCTGTCGCTCGGAGAGCCGACGCCGGCGGCGAAGAGCTGAGGTTCGGCCTCGAAAACATCCGCGCAAGCGCGGAGACGGTGCCCGTTCGCGGGTCCCTAGCCAAGGAGAATGCATATGAGGAGAATGCCTTTTCTAGCGGCGGCGATTGCTCTTTGCAGCGCGGCTTTGGCCGCCGGGGCCACGCAAACCGTGGCGCAGGACCAAACGCCGGATGTCGCGACCTCGGAACCGAAGGGCGCATTCCTGCTCACTATTTTCCTCAAGCATGATCAATCGAAACCGCTCGGGCAGATCAACGCCGAACTGCGACAGCAAGGTTTCTACAAGGCGTTTCCGCCGCCCGGGATCGAGGTGGTGAGCTGGTACGTGATGATGGGAATCGGCCAGGTCGTGACATTGCGCGTTCCGGCGGAGCGCCTGCGCGAGGTCAATCGCGCCATCGAGCAGACCGCATGGGGCGGCTACCGCACCGAGTTCTATCCGACCTACGACTTCAAGGCCGTCGCTGAACAGCTCCATGCCCAGGCGCAGTGAGCAGCCTCGAACGGCGTATCGAGGCCGATGTTCATGCCGCGACAGCGCCGCCGAGATAGGCCTCGCGAATGCGCGGATCCTCGCGCAGTTCAGCCGCGCTCCCGCGCAACACGATGCGGCCTGTCTGCAGCACGTAGCCCTCGTGCGCGATCTGCAGGGCGAGATTGGCGTTCTGCTCGACCATGAACACGGTGATCCCCTCCCGGTTGATCCCCGCGATCAGCTCGAGCACCCGGTCGACATAGAGCGGTGAGAGGCCCATGGTCGGCTCGTCCATGCAGATGAGCCGCGGCCGTCCCATCAGCGCGCGCGCCATGGCGAGCATCTGCTGCTCGCCGCCTGAAAGGACCCCGGCGCGCTGGTTGATGCGCTCGGCGACCCGCGGGAAGAGCGTCAGCATCCGCTCCAGATCGGCCGCGACGGCTTTGCGGTCCGACCGCGGATAGGCGCCCATCAGCAGGTTTTCGCGCACCGTCATCAGCGGGAAGATTCGCCGCGCCTCGGGCACCGAGCCGATGCCCGCCCGGATCACCTGATGGGCGGGCCAGCCGTCGATGCGCTCGCCGTTGAACGTGACGGTTCCGGATCGCGGCGCGACGAGGCCGAGGATGACCTTCATCGTCGTCGATTTGCCGCTGGCGTTGCCGCCGAGCAGCGAGACGATGCGGCCCTCGCCGACCTTAAGCGAGAGATCGAAATGCGCCTGCACCGCGCCGTCGAACGTGTTGATGCGGTCGAGGACGAGGAGCGGTGTGGTCATGGCCCCACCGGCTCGGCGGCGGCGCGGCCGACGCTGCTGTGTCCAAGATAGGCCTCGATGACAGCCGGGTCGTTTCGGACGGCCTCCGGCGTTCCCTCGGCGATCTTCAAGCCGTCGTCGAGGACGCAGACGCGATCGGATAGATGCATCACCAGGTCGAGCTTGTGCTCGATCAAAAGGATGGTCATCCCTCGCGCTCTTAAGCTTCCGATCAGCGTTTGCATCTCTTCGGTCTCGGTCGGATTCATGCCGGCGGTGGGCTCATCGAGCAGCAGCAACCGGGGGCGGAGCGCCAGCGCGCGGGCGATCTCGACACGGCGCCGGTTGGCGTAGGAAAGACTATAGGCAGGGTGGTCGAGACGCGGCGTCAGCCGGTCGGCGAAGAGAGCGAGGATCTCGCGCGCCTCTCCCTTCAGCGCCGCCTCCTCGCGCTTGACCCGGGCTGGACGGACGAGCGCGAGCGCAAGCTCCGCCAGCGGGCCGATCAAAGGCAGAGGCGGCTTGACCGCGCGAAGCCGGGTGTGGGCGCCGATAAGCACATTGTCCTCGACACTCAGATTTGCGAACACCCGGCCGTGCTGGAAAGTGCGCGCGATTCCAAGCGCGGCGATCGCTTGCGGCGGCAGGCGCTGGATTGGCTTGCCCGCGAACAGAATTTCGCCTGCGTCCGCCCGATCGAGGCCGCTCACCATGTTGAAGGTCGTCGTCTTGCCGGCGCCATTGGGGCCGATGAGGCTGACCAGCTCCCCGTCGTCGACCACAAGATCGAGCGACCTCACCGCGGCGACGCCGCCAAATCTCCGTGTGAGGCCCCCTATCTCCAGGCGCCGCGGCACGGCCTAGTGGCTCACGTCATTGAGTTTGACGGGATTGTCTGAATCAATGGCTTGGCGATTGCGCGATGGAGATGATTCGTGGCCAGGCAAGAGGTTGCCGTCAAGAAGTACGTAGTCAAGCTGAGCGAAGAGGAGCGCGCCCGGCTCGACGACTTTGTCCGCAGGGGCAAGCGCGCCGCGCATTTGCTGACGAAAGCTCGCATCCTTCTGAAAGCGGACGTGTCGGAGGCGGGCGAGGGATGGAGCGACAGCCGGATCGCCGAGGCGCTGGACACCAGCATCCCGACGATCGAGCGAACGCGACGGCAACTTGTCGTGGAAGGCTTCGAAGCCGTCCTGATGCGCAAGTACAATCCCAAATCGGCCCCTCGCCGGATTTTCGACGGCGCCGCGGAAGCCAAGCTGATCGCTCTGGCTTGCGGATCGGCCCCGGCTGGCCACGCCAGATGGACGCTGCGTCTTTTGGAGGAGAAAGTCGTCGAGTTGCAGATCGTCGGGAGCGCCAGTGACAACACGATCGGGCGGACGCTCAAAAAAACATTCTCCAGCCCCATCGCAAGCAGCAATGGGTGATCGCGCCCGAGGCCAGCGCCGCCTTCGTCGCCAACATGGAAGACGTGCTGGAAGTTTACCAGAGGCCGCACGATCCCAAGCGCCCCCTCGTATGCCTCGATGAAACGTCGAAGCAACTCATCGCCGAGACGCGCGCGCCGATCGCGGCCACGCCGGGACAAGCGGAGCGTTACGACTACGAATACGAGCGCAATGGCGTGGCCAATCTGTTCATGATGTTCGCGCCGCTCGAAGGCTGGCGGCGCGTGAAGGTCACAGACCGGCGCGCGGCCGTCGATTACGCCCACGCGCTCAAGGATTTGTCCGACATGCATTTTCCCGGCGCGGACAAGATCGTTCTGGTGCAGGACAATCTCAGCACGCATACGGCTGCGTCGCTCTACGAAGCCTTTCCCGCCGCCGAAGCGCGCCGCCTCGTCAAACGATTCGAATGGCATTACACGCCCAAGCACGGAAGCTGGCTCGACATGGCCGAATCCGAGCTCGCCGTCCTCTCGACCCAATGCCTCGATCGCCGCATCTGCGACAAGGCCGATCTGGTCGCCGAAGTCGCCGCCTGGCAAAAGCGCCGCAACACCCTGCACGCCAAAGCGGATTGGCAATTCACAACCGCCGACGCCCGCGTCAAGCTCGCAAGGCTATACCCTCAGTTCGTCTGACTCAGGCTACTAGACGGTCCCAAGCAGGCCTTGCGGCCGAAAGCGAACGAGCAGCAGGAGCACGACGCCATAGATCAGAATGCGGTATTCGGCGGCGACGCGGAACAGCTCGGGGAGGCCCACGAGGACGACCGCGCCGACGATTGCGCCGAGCACGTTGCCCATCCCGCCCAGAATGACCATCGTCAGCGCGAGAAGCGACAGCTGGGCGTCGAATGTCTGGTTGTTCAAATAGGAATAGAGATGCGCCGTGATCGCGCCGGCGACGCCGGCGGCGAAGCCGCCAAAAGCGAAGGCGAGCGCCTTATAGCGATCGAGACTGACGCCATAGGATTGCGCGGCGATCTCGTCGTCCCGCACCGCGCGCAGCGTGCGGCCGAGATGAGAGCTCAGGAGCCGAGTCTGCAGGAGGGCCACGATCAGGACCACCGAGAGGCAGGTCCAGTAAATCGCGCGATTGCTGTCGAGATCATGACCGAGGAAAGACAGGGGAGGGATGCCGGTCAGTCCCATCGCGCCGCCGGTCAGGCCCTCCCAGTTGAGGATGACGAGGCTCACGATCTCGCCGATCGCCAGCGTCGCGATCGCGATGTAATGGCCGCGCAGGCGGAAGGCGGGAAAGACGAGCAGCGTGCCAAGCGCCGCTGTTATCAGTCCGGCCGCCGGCAGGGAGACGATCGCCGGCAAGCCGAGATCGAGGGCTAGCAGCGCCGACGCATAGCCTCCGATCGCCAATAGCGCAGCCTGACCGAGCGAGATCTGCCCGGCGGTCCCGGCGATAAGCGTGAGACTGAGCGCAAGCACGGCCGCGAGCCAGGCGTTGGTGAGGGTTTGCAGGAGATAAGGCGAGCTGCTCACAAGCGGCAGCGCGAAGGCGGCGATCGTGAGGCCCGCGACGGCCCAGCGCGGCAGGCGGACCGGCCGGCTCGGCGCGACGAAGGTCCCGACAAGCGGCTCGGCGCTGACCCCCGAGCCGGCGCCGAAGAGCCCGTTCGGCGCCCACAGGAGAAAGACGATCAGGAGAACGAAGGCGAACAGGTTTCGAAAGGTCGTGCCGAAAAGCGCGATGCCATAGCTTTCGGTGAGCCCGAGCAGGGCGCCGCCGAGGATTGCGCCCGGCACGTTGCCGACCCCGCCGATCACCTGGGCGACGATCCCCTTGAGCGTCGCCTGAAAGCTCATCGCCGGATCGATGTGGTTATAGTACATGCCCACGAGCAGTCCGCCGAGGCCACCAAGCGCCGAGGCGATGGCGAAGACGGCGCTGTTGACCGCGTTGACGTTCACCCCCATCTGCAGCGCCGCGTCGCGATCCTGGGCGGTGGCGCGCACGGCGAAGCCGAGCTTGGTGAAGCGAAGAAAGAGGTAGAGAAGCGCCGCGCTGACGATGCCGACGGCGGCGATGAGAAAATCCATCGGCCCGATCGAGACGCCGCCGATCGCGAGGCGCCAGTTCGGCAGATCGCTCGGAACGGCTCGCGGATCGGGCGAGCAGACGAGCTGCACGAGCTGATCGAGCACGAAGCTCAAGCCGATCGTCGTCAAAAGCGGCGCGATGCGGGCCTTGCCCTGCAACGGCCGCAGTGCGATGCGCTCGATCGCCATCCCGAGAAGCCCGCAGGCGACGAACACGATCGCCATCGTGACCGGCAGGGGCGTGTGCAGAAAGGTGATCGCCGCCCACCCGACATAGGCCCCGATCGTATAGACGGAGCCATGCGCGAAATTGATCAGATTGGCCACGCCGAAGATGAGCGCAAGCCCGACCGCCAGCAGCGCGTAGATGTTGCCGATGACGAGACCGTTGACGGTATAGTCGATGAACGAGCTCAAGACTGAAGCCGGGGGTGCGCGAAAACAAAAAGCATCATCGCGGCGGAAGCCGCGACGATGCAAGGGGCTGCCGCAGAGTCGAAGGCGTTGTCAGGTCGCTGAAGGCTTCTTTCCGTCCCACAGCGTGAACTGGCCATTCTTGATCACGAGGTAGACCGCGCGAGCTCCCGCCACGCGTCGCGTCTGAGGGTCAAAGGTCGCCTTGCCGTAAATCACGCTGGCAACGTCCTTGATATGCGCGAGGCCATCGCGGATCGCCGTCCGGTCGATGCCGTACTCGTTCATGACGGCGGTGAGGAGAATGATCGTGTCATAGGCGACGGCGTTGAAGTCGTCTGGCTGCTCCTTGTATTTGGCTCGAAATTTCGTAACGAAGGTCTGGACCTCGGGCCGGCTCTCGCCGGGGAAGAAATTCGTTTCGTTGAACACGCCGTTGGCGGCGTCGCCGGCAAGCTCGATGAACTTCGGCGAGTAGATCGATCCCGAAGCGACGATCGGCGTCTTCAGGCCGACCGTCCGGATCTGCCGGGTGATGAGGGCGCCGTCGGCGTAATACGAGAGCAGGACGATCGCGTCCGGCTTGGCGTCGCACACGCACCAGCGTCGAGCGGAAGTCCTCCTCGTCGGGCTGGTAGCCTTCCGACGCGACGACATCGACTCCATAGCCCTTGGCGGCCTGCGAGAAGATCTTCTGGCTCGCCCGGCCCCAGTCCGTGTTCAGATAAAGGACGGCCACTTTCTTGAAGCCGAGATCGGCGGCGTATTTCGCCAGCCGCGGCTGCTCGTCCGCCTGACTGACCGAATTGCTCCAGATGAAGTCGCCGCCCTTGGTGAAATTGGGGTGCGAATTGGTGAAGCCGAACTGCACGAGCCCGGCGCGCTGATAGATCGGCGAGGCCGCCATCGAAGCGGTGCTGGAAAAATCGCCGACCTCGACCACGATCTTCGGATCGCTGACAAATTTCTGGGCGATGGCGACGGTCTGACGCGGGTCGGCCTGACTGTCCTCGAAGACATATTGCAGAGGACGGCCCTTCACGCCGCCCTTGGCGTTGATCTCGTCGAGGGCGAGATCGAACCCCTTCTTCCACTGCGCGCCATATTGCGCGTTCGGACCCGTCAAGGGTCCGCTCACGCCGATCGTCACCGGCTCGCCCGACGCGGGCTGGGCAAGCGCGGCCGCTGCGCCGAGGGCCGCCACGCCGGTTGCAAGAATCGCCGACCGCAGAAGGCTGTCGAGCCTGAGCAAGTGAAGAAGAGACACGTCCTACCTCTCAAGATCAAAGACGAGCTTGCGGATGGTCCATCAGCGCGTCGCCGCCATGTTCATGCTTTCAAGCGCCAAAGAACCGAAGACCGAAGAGCTTGAGAGCATTCATTCGCAAGGCCCCATCGAGCGTATGCCTCGACGGGCCCTGCGGCAAATGGAAGTCGCGCAAGCCAAATATCCCGGTGACGGCTCAAGTTGTGGGGCGACGATGGCCATATGCGATCACGTTCGCGAGCGTCAGTCAAGCACGTCTATAAAAATAGTATAATTGAAGCCGGCCGGACCGGACTTGGCCTGGCGGCGAGGATGGGTTTGGGAAGGCGTCGCACCCGGCGGCCCGGCGCACCGGGCGGCGAGCCGTCGCGCCTGCGCGGGTGCTTCATCGCTTCCGGACACCACGCCTCAGTTTCGCCGCGGCGCTTGGCGATCAGCGCTGCGGCCCGGTTGCAAGGCTGGTCCACGGCCGTCCACGCGTCTCCAAGAACTTGCGCGCGGTCAGGGAACAAAATCCTCGTCCGAAGGTTTTTATCTATTGGTCTGCCCGCCGCTGAGTCTGGGTCCGAATGGCGAACAATCCTTCTGAGGACCCCTTGCGGGAGATGCTCAGCCAAGCGAACGTGACGGGGCTGCAGTCGATTGCAGGCGTGCTCGATGCCAGCGCGATTTTGAACATCCCATGACGAGGAGGAACGATATGTCGATCTCAGACGCGGTTGCGCCGCATATCCCTTATTTGCGGCGGTTCGCGCGCGCGCTGAGCGGGACGCAGGCAGCGGGGGACGCTTATGTCGCAGCCACGCTCGAAGCGATTTTGGCGGACCCTGACTGTTTCGACACCGAGCTCGCGCCGAAGACTGCGCTCTACAAATTGTTCCTGCGCAGCTGGCGCAACGTGCCGCTCAACAGCGACGTCGATCACCGGACTTTCGGCGACGAAGCCGGCGCCAACAGGAATCTCGCCGCTATCTCTCTCGAGCCGCGCATCGCTTTCCTCTTGAGCGCGGTCGAGTCCTTCAGCCCGAAGGAGATCGGACAAACGCTCGATTGCTCGGAACGCGAGGCGGTCGAACTTATGGAGCGCGCCGGACAAGAGATTTCCGATCAGATCCGCACGAGCGTGCTCATTATCGAGGATGAACCGCTCATCGCCCTGGACATACAGACCCTTGTCGAACAATTGGGCCATGACGTAACAACAATCGCTCGCACCCATACAGAGGCCGTGCGCGGCGCGCTTAAGAGTCGCCCGGGACTTATCCTGGCCGACATTCAACTTGCGGACGGAAGCTCCGGGCTCGACGCGGTCAACGAAATCCTGGGACTTCAGGAACTCCCGGTCATTTTCATAACCGCCTTTCCCGAGCGCTTTTTGACGGGCCACGCTCCCGAGCCGGCGTTCCTCATCACCAAGCCCTTTAGCGCGGATTCGGTCAAGGCGGTGATCAGCCAAGCCTTGTTCTTCGATCGGAAGTCGCAAAAAGCCGTGGCCAAAGCAGCGGCCGGCTGAGTCCGGCGTCCGAGCATGGCCGACAATCTCAGACCTAGGCTGAACCTTTGTTGCGGTTAAGCCTTTTCGACCGGCGCTGGGTTTCGGAGGAAGCGAATGTGCGCAAGGACCCGGCGCCCGAGGCCGGCGGACTGTTGTCTGCGCTTCGCCGGGGAGTTGTTCGAAAGATCCGGAGGGGAGGGACGGGGATCGTGGTTAAGTCCCGTTCGCTGAACTGGTGTCTGGGCCTCTCGACGCTGGCGGCCGTCCTGCCTTTGGCGGCGTTCGCATTGATCATGGTTGGATGGATCGCCCATAACGAACGCGAAGCGGAACGCAGGATGCTGGTCGGCGACGCTTATTCGTTGGCGAAAGCGGTCGGACGTGAAATCAACGCCGATTTCCTGCTGTCGGCCGCGCTCTCGCGTTCAGGGCCCTTACAGCACGGGGACTTGTCCGGCTTCGCGGAGCAGGCCCGGGGTATTCTCGCCGAAGCGCCCGGGGCGAGCCTGATCGTTTCGACTCCAGATGGCGATCCAGTGTTGACCATATCTCCATTGCCGTCGGATTCGCCTCTGCTTCGCAACCGGGCAGGCCTGGTCAGTCGAGCGATTCGAGCGGGCTCCTCCTTTCTCTCCGATGTCGACGCCAATCCCAATTTGCCCGCGCCGCACGCATCGATCGAAACTCCGGTCTTCATCGATGGCAAGCCGGCCTATGAAATCGCAATGATCCTTTCTCTTGGACAATTCAGCGATCTGTTGCAGCGTCAGGCCTTTCCCGCAGGCTGGCTATCGGGCATCGTCGATCGCAAGGGCGCTTTTGTCGCCCGTGCGCCGAGCCAAGCCCCGGGGACACTGGCGAGCCCCGAGTTTCGCGAGGCGGCGCAGCGCCTGCCGGAATCGACCGTCACGCACACTTCGGTCAGCGGACAAAAGATCGTTTCGGCTTACGCGCCGGTGAGTGGCGGCTGGACGGTTGGCGTCGGCGCCAACCGAAACGCGCTGGGGATTGGCCCCAGCGCCTTTCTCCTCACATCGATTCTGGCCGCGCTCGCGATACTAGGCAGCCTCGTATTGTCCTATCTGAATAGCCGTGCGTTGACGCGGCAGGTGCGAGAGCTGGAAGCGAAGACGCGGAACGTTCTGACCGGCGCGCCGATCGGCACGACGCCAACCGGCGTTCGCGAGTTTGACAGCCTGTCGGACGCCTTGGCCAGAGCGTCGGAGCTTGTCGCCCTGCGAACCGAGCAACAACGGCGCGCCGAGCAGGAGATGCGAAGCCGCGAAGAGCATTTCAGGCTTCTGGCCGACAGCGTTCCTCAACTGGTTTGGACCGCAGGTCCCGACGGCCGCATCGAGTACATGAGCGCGCGCCGCGAAAGGTATGGAGCAACGGGCCGAGCGGATTGGGAAGGGCTCATTCATCCCGATGATCGGCGAGCGACCGCGCAAGCGTGGATTCGCGCCAGCGAAACAGGCCTGCCCTATGAGATGGAGCATCGCCTGTTTGTGGTCGGCAAAGGATATGCCTGGCACCTGAGCCGCGCATCGCCGGTGCTGGACGCGCATGGGGCGGTCGTCAGGTGGTATGGCACGACCACCGACATCGATGACCAAAAGCAGCGCGAGGAGAACATCCGTGACCTCATGGCGGAGCTCAATCACCGCTCGCGCAATCTGCTCGCTGTCGCCCAGGCCATCGCGCGCTGCGGGGTGGCGAACGCCACGACGATCAATCAGTTTCAGGCGCGATATTCGGAACGATTGCTTGGATTGGCCACAAGCCAGGATTTGCTGACCGATCGGAATTGGCGCGGCGTGCCGCTGGACGCGCTGGTGCGGGCGCAAGCGGCGGCCGTTTGCGGTTCTCGGGAGAAGCGCCTGGCGGCCGAAGGGCCGATGATCCTGCTGAGCCCCCATGCGACGCAAACGCTCGGTCTTGCCTTGCATGAGCTAAGCGACAACGCCCTCAAGTACGGCGCGCTGTCGAACGATGAGGGCCATGTCTCGCTCGTCTGGCGGATCGACGAGAGCGGAGGTGAACCAAACCTCGAAATGACGTGGCGCGAACGCGGCGGACCTCCCGTGAAGGCGAACCGGATCTCCGGGTTCGGCGCCGTCGTGCTCGAGCGTCTCACCGCCTCGGGACTGAACGCTTCATCGAGATTGAGCTTCGAAGTTGCCGGCGTCACATGGCGACTGACCGCCCCGCTGAAAGAGATTGTGAAGACAGGAAGCAGCGACTTCCAGTCTCCGGCTCCGGCGGATCAGGTCCTATCCGACTGATCGAACGGGGGTCGATCTGTCGGGTTGTACGCTTGTCTAACGCTCGTTTCTCGTGTGGAATGCGGCGTGCGTCTCACGGGACGGTTCGACGGCCGCTTGGAGATTTGTCAAATGCCGGGGAAAACTCCGGGAAAACCGCGTAAGAGGACGAAGAGCGCGCCTGCCGCCAGCAGAGCGTCGCCGCGCGCGGCGTCCGCGCCGGCGGAGCGATACATCGCCGATCAATTGAAGGCGGTCTATGACGCCGTGGCCGCCGAGCCCGTTCCTGATCGGCTTCTTGAGCTGCTCAATCGTCTGGACGCCGATGTGAAAAAGTAACGTCGAGCCTCTACGTGGCGAGCGGCGCGATAAGAATGAACTCGGCGCCCGGGTGGCGCGGGGCAATCTCCAACGACGCGTTCAGTTGTTCCGCGAGAGAGCGGACCATGCGGGCCCCCAGGCCCTTTCCCCGGCGGCCAAATTCGAAACCTTCCGGTAGGCCGCCGCCTTCGTCGCGAACGGCGATGGAAAAGTTGTCGACGCTCGTCGTGGCCACCTTGACCCAGACGCGGCCCGCGCCATGGCCTTTATAGGCGTGCTTCGCCGCGTTCGATACGAGCTCATTGACGATTAGCGCGCATGAGATGGCGCGATCAGCCGAAATCACAATCCCAGGCTGAGCCTCAACATCAACCTCGCACTGCGCGAAGCTGGCGCGGAGGTCCTTGCAAATGGCTTCGATGTATCTTCCGACATCGAAACGCTCGACGTCGGACGTTTGATACAATTGTTCGTGCACCCGAGCGATGGCCGCCACGCGAAGGTTCGCATCTTCCAGCTGGCGGGCGAAGGCGGGATCGGAATCTTCGCGAGCCTGGAGGCGAAGCATGCTCGCCACAAGCGCGAGGCTGTTCTTTACTCGGTGGTTCATCTCCCCGATTAGAAACTGGTGCCGCTCCAGCGCCGCCCTCAAATTGCGCTCGTGCCGCTCGCGCTCGATCGCCATTCCGAGAATATTGGCGGCGCCCTGCAGGAACGCGAGATCATACTCGACGAACTCATCGCCTGATCGGCTGTCGACCTCCAACACGCCGAAGGGCCGGCCATCGCCCTGAAGAATGACGTTCATGGCGCGATGAACGCCGTGTCTGACAAGAAGCTCCGGCGTTTTGAAGCGCTCCTCGATCTCGAGATGATTGGAAATCACTGGTCTGCCCGTCTTCAACGCAAATCCGGCTGGCGAAGCGAGATCCGCGTCGATTTTGGCGACGCCGACAATTCCCGGCTCCCAACCGACCCCCTCGCGAACGAGAAATCGGTTTTCGCTCGGAAGGTATTCGAGCACCTTGCAAAGTTCGGTTCGAAGGCCCTCGGCGGTCAGCCGCGACGTCTCCGCGAGAAGCTGTTCGAACCCGGGTCCCTGCAGGGCGCCGACGCCGAGCTCGGCCAGAATTTCTTGCTGGCGAATGCGCTGGTGCAAGGCGCGCAGAGTTGGATCCGAGACCTCGCTTGCGGATTTGGGTTCAACGACCGGCGGACCCGGCTTATCGGACAACGGCATCAGATCGGCTTTGGCGCATGCTATCTCCCTGGCGACGCCTATCCGCGCCCGCGCGTCACACTTTACGACGCCGAAGGCGGCTCCGCCAGTCCGGAACAGAACGCTCCGCCAGCCGTTTATCCATCCCATGAAGGAGGTCACCATGGACTGGAACCGAGTTGAAGGAAATTGGAAGCAAATGAAGGGCGCGGTGAAGCAGCAGTGGGGAAAGCTGACCGATGACGACCTCACCCAGATCAATGGGAGCCAGGAAAGGCTCGAAGGGATAATTCAGGAGCGATACGGAATCGCCAAGGATGAAAGCCGCAAGCAAATCGATTCCTGGTATCGAAGCCAGGGCTTGGGATAGGCGGCGCAATTGATTGGTGCGGGCCCTCAGTCGGGGGCCCGCACCCCACGCGCCGATTCCCTAGAGCGTTTGGATTTTGGCTTGAATCGTGATGGGGATTCCCGAATCGCCGAAGTTCTGATTCAACCTGCGGGCTGGGCGGAGGCCAGCAGGGATGCCGAAGCCATATTCGCAGGACTTGCGCGATCGGGTCATCGACGCGGTGCTGAAAGGGGAGATGAGCCGTCGCGCGGCTGCGCGGCGGTACGAGGTCAGCGAATCGATTGCCGTCAAGTGGCTCGAACGCTTTGAGCGGAGTGGCTCGCGCGAACTGGTCGGGCATGGCGGCCATCGGCCATCCGCGCTCATGCCACATCGGGATTTTCTGGAGGCGGCGCGAGCTGGGAAGCCGGATATTACGCTTCAGGGTCTTTGCGATCGGTTGTTGTTCGAGCGCGGGATCAAAGCCGACGCCTCGATGATGAGCCGCTTCTTTCGCCGGATTGGCGTCACGTTTAAAAAAACGTATGGCCCGCCCCGTCTGCAAGGGGGTTGTCGAGATTGGCTGCTGATCCAGTCTGCTTCAACGTATCCGGCCTCGAGGAGCTTCCTCCGACCATGATGGAGATACGCGCGCTCCGGTCCTCATAAAACTCCCGGCGTCAGACCGCGCCGTTTTTTAAACCAGGCTTCCGGAGCGCCGTTCGACTGTCAGGCCATCCCGTCGTTACCCTCTCGCAAACCCCGTATTGACCGATGGACGCTTTGAGCGCGACCGGCCGAGCTCTATGCCACTACCGGCATTTCTGTGACGGCGAACCGTTCTCCGCGCCGCAGCACCGCCCAAGCGATTCTCGCCAGCTTGTTGGCGAAGGCGACGACCGCAACATTGCGATGAGCCCTGCTCATCAGCTCTTTTGCCCAACGGCCGAGCGGCGTGTCGCGCTCAGCCACATAGGGCAGAGCCGCACGCGCTCCATGGATCAGCTGCCTACGCAGGTATTTGTTGCCGCGCTTGCTGATCCCGAGCAGCTTCGGCTTGCCGCCAGTTGTGAACTGACGGGGAACCAGGCCGAGCCACGCGGCGAGATCGCGCCCGCGGTCGAAGCTTTCCGCCCGACCGACGGCGGCGACAAGGGCGGATGCGACGATCGGGCCGACGCCAGGGATTGTCGTCAGCCGCCGAGCCTCTTCGTTCTCCTTCACCCAGCGGACGAACTCGGCGTCGAACGCAGAGATCCGTCGATCGAGTTCCGCCCATTGCGCGCGAGCGTCGCCGACGAGCACGATCATCCGCAAACTCAATCCCGCTCCGCCCTGCTCATCCATCAGCACGCCCAGGAACTGCTCGAGCTTCCGTTTGCCCTGCGGCGCGACCATTCCTCGCTCCAGCAGAATGGCGCGCAACTGATTGATCAGAGCTGTCCGCTCCCCGACCAACCGGTCTCGCGATCGATGAAGCGTCTGCATGTCGAGTTGGTCCTGGCTCTTCAGTTCGACAAAACGCATCGTCGGCCGCGTCGCCGCTTCCGCGATCCCCTCGGCGTCGCGATCGTCGTTCTTCTGCGCCTTGATGTAGGGCCGAACATATTCGGGCGACATCAGCCGGACATCGTGGCCGTGGGCGGTGAACACGCGGCCGAGATGATGAGCCCCGCAGCAGGCCTCCATCCCGACAACGCACGGAGGAAGCTTCTCCGCCAGAGCAATCAGTGTCTCGCGCCGTACCTTGCGACGCATCACAACCGCGCCGAACGCATCCAACCCAACCACGCTGCAGACGTTCTTGCCGAGGTCGACGCCAAGCACAGAGATATCCATCCCTTCCTCCTCCTGATTCGCCGGCGAGCCTACGACGCCGGAAGGAGGGGCGGGCCATTCCATAAGACCCTCGTGGCGAGCGAGCAGGACCGTCCGGACGTAAAACGCCATCGCCTACGCTGGCGGCACTATCAGGGCCTGATCGATCCCAGGCGTCTGGTCTTTATCGACGAGACCTGGACGAAAACCAACATGACCCGTCTGCGCGGCTGGGCGCCAAAAGGGCAGCGGCTGGTCGACAAGGTCCCTCACGGGCACTGGAAGACCGCGACTTTCCTCGCCGCCCTGCGCAACGATCGCATCGAGGCGCCCTGCCTGTTCAACGGACCCATCAACGGCGAGCGCTTTCTCGCCTACGTCCAGCAGTTCCTGGTTTCGACCCTCAAACCAGGCGACGTCGTCATCCTCGACAATCTCGGCTCTCACAAAGGAAAGGCCATCCGGCAGGCGATCCGGGCCGTCGGCGCCCGCCTGGTGTTCCTGCCGAAGTACTCACCCGACCTCAATCCGATCGAGCAGGTCTTCGCCAAGTTCAAAACCCTGCTTCGGAAAGCCGGCGCCCGAACATACGACGCTGTCGCCGACGCCACCGCCGCCATCCTCTCTCAGTACGCACCGCAAGAATGCGCCGCATACGTCAGGAACGCAGGATATGCGTAAATCCAATGGCAAGCCGCTCTAGCGAAAGCGCTGGCGTTGCCGGCTGCTCTCTAGGCCGAGAGGCTCGGTCGCGGGACGGAGACACGTATCGCAAGTCCTTCAGGGCGCCACTCTCGGAAAATCTCGCCCCCGAGCTGGTTGGAGACAGCGATCCGCGATAGCACTGAGCCGAATCCCTTGTTATCGTCTGGCGCGGTGACTGGCGGTCCGCCGCGCTCGATCCAGTCGATGACGACCGCGTCATTCTCCTCAGTGAATATGACCTCCACGGTTCCCGTGGCCGCGGATAGGGCGCCGTATTTGGTCGCGTTGGTTGCGAATTCATGCAGGAGGAGGGCAAGGCTCGTGACGGCGGAGCCGGAAACCTCAGCGTCAATTCCCGAGACAGCGATGCGCAGCGCCTGGGGTTCGTCAAACGGAGCGACGATTGTGCGGACGAGCGATTGGAGCGTCGTCGGCTCGTGCGCGGCCTCATCGAAGCCGTGCGAGAACGTCAGAGCGTGGGCTCGCGCCAGCGCGGAGATCCGCGCGCGGGTGGCTTCAGCAAGCTCCTGAGGGGATTTCGCCGATCGCGCGCTCAAGCCCACGATGCTGCTCGAGAGCGCGAAAAGGTTCTTCACCCGGTGACTCATTTCTCGCATCAGCAAGAGCTGCCGATCGCGCGCCCTCCTGAGTTCCGTGATGTCGCGCGCGATCTTCGAGGCGCCGACGATTTTCCCGCTTGATGTCCGGATCGGCGAGATGGTCAGCGAAATATCGACCAGGCTTCCATCCTTGCGTTGGCGGACGGTCTCGAAGTGCTCAATCCGCTCGCCGCGGTGAATTTTTCCGAGGATCGCTGGCTCTTCGTCGAGACGGTCACGCGGAATTATGATCGTTACCGGGTTGCCGATCGCCTCTTCGGCGGTAAATCCAAAAAGACGCTGCGCGCCGCGGTTCCAGCTCAGGATCACGCCATGGAGATCCTTCGATAATATGGCGTCGTCGGACGATTCGACTATGGCTTGATAGTGCTGGGCTGCGAGATCGTCGTTATCTTGCGCCGGGCGCGCTCGACGCCCCGCGCGCTCGGACGCGGAGTTACCGGGCGGCTGGCCACCATGCTTCAAAGCCGGCTTCCTGGCGGGGCCCCAAGATCAAATCTTGTCGTGGCGTCAAGCCAAAATTCGGATTTGGCCACGCACGCTGGGTCTTCGTACCCCGTCCACCCCAGCTTGTCGACGCCGCGTGAGGGTGGCCTTGAGGTTCTTTTCTCGCGATCGAGCGACTTGGAGCCGCCAACCCTGGAAATGCGGCGTCACAAATGCTGCAGGACGCCACGCGCCAGAGGAATTTGCTAGGCGGCCGCGCCTCGAACGCGTCGGGCCACAGGGGACTCCCGCGCGGGTTCCTCGGCGGGCTCGCCCTCGATGGGCGTGCGTTCGGGAGAGTCACCCTCGATCAGAGTCTCGGCGGCCAGCCAATGGCGCTCCGCCTGGCCGTCGGGGCACCCTTCCTCCAGCCAGAGAAAATAGGCGCGTTCGCGGACGCGGTCGTTCTCGTCGGCCATGGTCTTCTCCACTCTAGCTGGCCGCGTGCGCGGCGTTTCGCTTACGAGTAGCCGCTGCCTTTTTAGCAGCCGCCGATCGACTGGCCGGCGATCTCGCCGCCGACGCGGCGCCGCCAATCCGGCCGCCCTTGTGCGCCGCGGGATGGCCAGTCGACTTGCTGCGGCCCGATCCGCCGGCCCGCTTTCCCCCGCCGTCGTCCTTGTTGACCGTCGCCCACGCGCGGCGTTCGGCCTCCTTCTCCGAAACGCCACGGCTTTCATCGCTTTGTTCGATGTGCTCCGCCTTGCGTTCTTGCTTCTCGGTATACTTCGACTTATCGCCGCGTGGCATTGATCCTCTCCCTGGCGCCCAACAGGGCGCACGACCGAAAACCCCAGATCGGGCGGAAAGTTCCGAGAAAAGGTTTGGCTTACCGCTGATTGATGACCAGGAGCTGGCGGCGCCCGCGGAACATGTCCGGTTGACGGCAGTTAGGTCCAGGTGACCGGTCCACTCGGACAGTGTGGCGTCAGTCCCGGGGAACATCGCAAATGGTTCGATCGACGAATGACAATGTTCCGCTCAGTGGGGTGAGAGTGCTGGTCGTGGAAGATGATCCGCTGATGGCGATGGATCTGGAGGATACCCTGGTTGAGGCGGGCGCCATTGTCCTTAGCCCTTGCCGGACCCTTGACGAGGCGATGGCCCGGACTAACGCCGACGATTTCGCCGTGGCGGTGCTCGATTTCAGTCTTGGGGAGGATACAGCGTCGCCGGTCGCGCGCCGGCTGGCCAGACGCGGCGTTCCGTTCGTTCTCCATACTGGGAAGTCGAGCCGCGACCCGAGCCTTGCGGAGTGGGCTTGCCCGATCGTCGAGAAGCCGGCCTCGCCGCGCGCCATGGTGTCCGCGGTGAGCGCCGTTCTGACACGTGCTCCTCGTCTGGCTAAGAGACGCTAGCTAGCGCGTCGAACTCTCCGCTCGACCGCCAAGTCGGATGTTTCATCCAGTTTCAAAAGCTCAACCAGCTTCGAACGGGCGCGGCTCAGGCGACTTTTGATGGTGCCTATCCCGACTTCGCAAATAACCGCGGCTTCCTCGTAAGAGAGCCCGCTCGCCCCAATCAGCGTCAACACCTCGCGCTGCTCGGGCGGAAGCATGGTCAAGGCTTTGCGAAAATCCTCGAGATCGAGATGGCTCTCCTGGTCGCCGGGCACGGTTAGCCGGCGTGCATAAAAGCCGTCGCTATCTTGGACCTCGCGGGCGCGTTTGCGATAATTCGAATAGTAGATGTTGCGTAGAATGGTAAACAGCCATGCTCTCAGGCTTGTTCCCGGCTGGAACTTTTCCGAATTGCTCCACGCGCGGAGAAGCGATTCCTGGACGAGATCGTCAGCGAGCGTGACCGAGCCGGACAGGGAAATTGCAAACGCGCGCAGATTCCTGGTTTCCGCCAGCAGGTCGTCCTTGAAGCTAGCCGAGGGCATCGCGCCTCCGTTTCGGCTCGGAGACCCGAACTCCGACCTCGAGGCGTGTAAGCAGTTGCATGAATTTGTCCGGCAAGGGCGCCTGGACCAAGTCGGCGTAATGGGCGGCGAGCGCCCGCCCAATAGCCTCTACGGCCTTCGGATCGGGCGGTGCGACCTCCTGCGCCTCAGTCTCGGTCTTGTCGTTAGGGCTCACGTGGATCCTGAAAATAGCACGGGTGTCAAACGCAGGGGACGCCATTTTGTTGCTTCTTCAGTAAGCTATTTTAATTGGAGGGAAATTTTCGCTGGGTTGACATCAGAATCTTACGGCACTCCTCGTCGCGAGAACCCGAGAGCGGCCGAGATGAGGAACGCGATCAAGGCTACGACGAATGTGATCTTCGCGGCCGCGAACGCTGTTCCAGCAACGACGCCAAAGCCGAGCGCGCCCGCGATCACAGCAATGTAAGGAAGGCGATCGCCCAGCCGAACATAGTATTCTCCTCGCGCCGCACGGGGCTGCTGTGCTGTTGAACGCCTGAACGCCTCCCTTGTTCCAATGCGGGCGCCGGCGGCGGAGATCGGGGGTCCCGGAGCCCGAATCCGGCTGGGTATCGCCACAAGCATTGGTGCCGAGGGTCGAAGCGGCGTCGGGAACGATGATGGCCCTGGAGGCGTTGAGAGCAGTTGGCATTTGAACATAGGTGGACTGGCATGCCCAAGGACGCTCACAGCAAGGCGGCGGAACACCATGAGAACGCTGCAAAAAGCCACAGAACGGCCGCCGAGCATCACGGCAAGGGCGAGCACGCGAGGGGTCGCGAGGAGTTGACGAAGGCCTATGGACATTCGAAGACCGCGCACGAACATTCCGAGATGGCGCACGGCAAGAGCCAAACCCAGAAGTGAAGCGGAAGCCGGCGAGGCCGCGACGGTCTCGCCGGTCTGGGCTCGTCCTCGCTTTTCAGCGCAATGACAGACGCTTCCTCGGCGCCAAACGTTCCGGACCACGTCGACAAGGCGGTGCGCTCGGTCGCGAACCTCCATTCGCAGCACCGCGGCGGGGCTTCAACGCCGCAGCGAGCGGTGAATCGGATCAGCGCGTTCATGGCCAAGCCCTGGTTTCTTGTTCTCGTGGTGCTTGGGGCGGCGGCCTGGATTGCGGCCAATACGAGGGCGAGCATGCTGGGCTCGGCGCCGATCGACCCGCCACCGTTCGTGTGGCTGGAGGCGGCGACGAGTCTCTTCTCGCTCTTCGTCGTCATGCTCGTGCTCGTCGCCCAAAAGCACGAGGATGAACTCAACGCGCAGCGCGACAACCTCACGCTCGAACTGGCGATATTGAGCGAACACAAGATCGCCAAGGTTATCCAGCTATTGGAAGAACGCCGCGACAGCCCGCAGGTCCAGGACCGGGTGGATGCCCAGGCGCAGCAAATGGCCGAGCCGGCCAACGCTGGATCGGCCCTAGCCGCGGTCCGCGAAAGCGATCAACCATAGGATCGCCCGCGCCGGGGAACAAACGCCTGAATTGTTATGTTCCTGGCGGTCAGGTCTGACGTCCGGGTCCTTTAGGAATACGCGCATGAACATTCGCTACGGCTACGATATTGCGCTCGAACTCGGTCAGCCGGCGACAATTCTCGCCATGGCCGATGTCCATTCCGATTTTCGCGGGCACATCATCAAGGAGTCGGAGCTGGAAGTCTCGCCCGCCATCGCGGCCGAGCGCTTTGCCGATGACAATGGAAACATTGTCAGACGCTTGTCGGCCCCGGCCGGACAAGTGTCATTGCGTCTTCAAGGCGTCTTTCGCGCCGACGGACGCGAGGATGAGGTCGACAGCGCCGCCGAAGCGGTCGCGGTGTCCGACCTTCCGGCCGATACGCTGTCATTCCTTCGGGCGAGCCGATACTGCGAGACCGATCTTCTCTCCGATTTCGCTTGGGCGAACTTCGGCGCCGTCAGCGGCGGCGGCTGGGCGCGGGTGCAGGCGATCTGCGACTTCGTTCATCAGCGCCTCCGATTTAGCTATCCGGAGGCGCGCCCGACGCGCACCGCAAGCGAGGCCTTGGCGGAGGGCGTCGGCGTATGCCGCGACTTCACCCATCTGGCGGTGGCGCTATGCCGTTGCCTCAACATTCCAGCGCGCTACTGCAACGGCTATCTCGGCGACATCGGCGTCCCGCCCGATCCCGCGCCGATGGATTTCAACGCCTGGTTCGAAGCCTTTCTCGGCGATCGATGGTTCACTTTCGACGCGCGGCACAATCAACCGAGGATCGGCCGCATCCTGATCGCGCGCGGGCGCGACGCCGCCGACATCCCGATGATCACCACCTTCGGTTCCCACGCGCTTACGCGTTTCACCGTGGTTACCGAAGAGATCATGGAGCCCGCATCCATCCCGGCTTGATCGCCCCTTCAGGCAGGCGGCGGCCGATCATGACCAGGCCACTCCGACCGGAGAGCATGGGTCTCGTCGGCGACGCGGCGCGCAATTCGCGCCCAGTTGACGTCGCCTCAGGGTTCGCCGATCGGATTTTGGAACATTCTCAGGGCATTGGAGTTTCGAAGACACTCTAAAAGCCGAGGAGGCAACTCTCATGCGTAACGCTCTATTTGCCGCGGCGGCTGTCGCCGCTCTCGCAGGCGCCAGCGCAATGGCGCAAAACACATCGCCGAACACTAACGACAAGATGAACACCCCGACGACCCACGCGGGCGCCATGGGAGCGAACCCACCTCCCGCCATGCGATCCACTACTGCGCCTCAACCCGCGGACGTGCCGAATAAAGGCCCCAGCTTCGTCCAGGTGCAGAACACTGACATGTTGAGCTCGAATGTGGTGGGACTCGACATCTACAACGGACAGAATAACAAGATCGGCAAGATCCAGGACATCGCCTTTGACTCGTCGAAGCAGCTGACAGGCTATATTTTGTCAGTCGGCGGCTTCCTCGGAATGGGCACGCACTATGTCGCGGTCAATCCGAGCTCGCTCAACGTTTCATACGACGCCCAAAACAAGACCTGGCGGGCGAGCATGAACGCGACCAAGGCCGAGCTTAAGGCGGCGCCGGAATTCAAGTACAGCGGCCAGTGGACGGCGAGCAGAAGCTGATCTGCGAGGCGGCGGAGCGGAGCCCGGATGCTTCGTTCCGCCCCGATCTCGAGCGAGCAGAACGACAATGTCCGACCTAGCGGCAGACATCGACCGAGTTTGGGCGCTGATCGACGACATCCCTGTCGCCATGGTGGTCACCCATGAGGGTCAGGGGCGGCATATGCGGGCCCGGCCGATGGCGATGCGCCCGGCCCGAGCGGAGGGCGTGATCTATTTCTTGACCGACGTCGACGCGCCGAAAGCCGAAGAGATCCGGCGCAACGAATCGATCTGCCTCGCGCTGGCGGACAACAGAAGCCAGAAATATGTATCGATCACCGGGCATGCGGAGATCATCGACGATAGGAGTCGGATCAAGGAAGTCTGGTCGATATACGACAAGGCGTTCTGGCCCGACAAAGAGGATCCCCGCATAAGGGTCCTTCGGGTCACGCCGGAAAGCGCGGAGTTCTGGGAAGGCGCCGGGACGGTCGTCACCGCCGTCAAGCTGGTCGCGGCGATCGCCTCGGGCGAGCGGATGAATGTCGGCGCGAACGAAAAGGTCGACTTTCCTCAGGGCGACAGGCTCGCGGATTGAAGCTCGAATTTCGCCGCGAGGTCCCTTTGCCGCGAGTTGAATCCCGCCGTCAACTCGTAGGCGCCGGGCCTGATCCGCCAGCGCCGCGCCGCCTCGTCGAATCTCGCAAGCAGGCGTGGATCGATTGCGACGCTCACCTTCCGCTCTTCGCCGGGCGCCAAATTGACTCTTTCCCAGCCAACGAGGCGTAGCGGGATATTTGCCCCGTCCGTTCCGGACACATAGAATTCCGGAATCGCCGCGCCGGCCAATTCGCTAAGGTTGCGGACGGTCGCGCTCGCCGTCACTGCGGCGCCGCTGACATTCACGGCGAGGCCGCTGAGAGCGAATTTGGCGTATGACAACCCGAAGCCGAACGGAAACTGCGGTCGCTCGCGGCGCTTAAAGAACCATTTATATCCGACCTCCGCGCCCTCATCGTACACAGCGCTGAAAATCGCGCCATAATGTCCGCCGCGCCCGACAGGCCCGATTGGGGCGCCGTTCGGATCGCCCTGAATCTTCGGATGAGGCAATTGGCCTTCACCGACGGGGAAGGTGACTGGCAGGCGCCCTGAAGGATTGGCGACGCCGGAGAGAATTTCAGCGATCGCCTCGGCGCCCATTTGTCCGGGATACCAGGCCTCGAGAACGGCCGCCGTCCGTTCGAGCCAGGGCATTGCCACTGGGCCGCCCGTTTCGAGCACGACCGCAGTGCGCGGATTCGCACGCGTGACAGCCTCGATAAGCTGGTCCTGTTCGCCGGGCAGCTCAATACTCGGGGCGTCGGCGCTTTCGGTCATCCATTGGTCGGCGAACAGGATCACTGCATCCGCCTTGGCCGCGGCCTCGGCCGCTCGCGCTCGGATCGATCCGTCGTCGAAGTCCACGCGGACGCGCGGAAACTGGAGACGGATCGCCTCGAGCGGCGATCCCGGGTCGAAGATCATGGCGCGGTTCACGCCGATCGGTTCTTTCGCGGCGACGCCGCCTCGCGGAATGACTTGCGAAGAGCCGCCCCCGGAGGGCACGCCACGATCGGCGTGAGCTCCGATCACGACGAGGCTGTGCAGGTCTGTAGAAAGCGGCAACAGGCCCTGATTCCTCAACAGGACCACGCCCTCGCGTTCGACCGAAAGCGCGGTCCGATCGCTCGAAGCGAAGTCGACGGAGTGAGAGCCGTTTGTCTTGTCGGCGAGCCCATGGGCGAAGATCGAAGTCAGAATTCGTCGCGCCATATCGTTGAGCCTCGCCTCAGGGACTTCGCCATCGGCGACCGCTTGCGCCAAAGGCGCCCCAAAGAAATTTTGCGTATCGAGCTGCTCGCCGGATTCCTGATCCAGGCCGGCCATTGCTGCGGAAACCGTCGAGTGGACCGCGCCCCAGTCGGACATCACGAAATAGGGATAGCCCCAGTCTGTCTTCAGCGCTTGATTGAGGAGCCAGTCGTTTTCGCACGAGTAGCGTCCGTTCACCTGGTTGTAGGCGCACATCACGGCGCCCGGGCGACCACGCTCGATGGTGATCTCGAAGGCGAGCAGGTCCGATTCGCGCATGGCGGCCGGGTCGATTCGCGCGTCGAGGACGACCCGGTCCGTTTCCTGCGCATTGAGGGCGAAGTGCTTGGTCGTCGAGATGATGTGGCTGCTTTGGACGCCGTCGATCATGGCGCCCGCCATGACGCCGGTAAGCAAAGGATCCTCGGAGAAATATTCAAAATTGCGGCCGCCGCGCGGGTCGCGAATGAGATTTGCCGTGCTGCCAAGAAGGACATTGAACCCCTTCGCGCGCGCTTCGGCGCCGACTGCCTGGCCTTGAAGCCGCGCGAGGCCCACGTCCCATGTCGAGGCGAGGGCGAGATCGGACGGCATCGCCGTCGCTGTATCGCCGGGGCGGACATCGCCAGGGTTGGCGACGCCAAGCTCTGCGTCCGTCTCTTGCAAAGCGGGAATCCCGAGTCGCGGTATCCCGGGCACGTAGCCCGCTGAGCCGATCGATCCGGCCGGTTTGGGCTTACCGCCCCAAGGCGCCGCGATGACGCCATGGAGAAGCGACAGCTTCTCCTGCTCGGTCATCTGCTCGAGCGCCATTTGCGCACGCTGAGCCGGAGGCAGCGAGGGATCGTTCCACGGCCAGTCCCTGGCGATCGCGGGGAAGGCCAAGGCGACAGGCAAGACCATGAGCGCGGCTGCGCTCAGCGAAGCTTTTCTGGTTCGATGGTCAAGTCGGCTCATGCAAAGCCGCTATTCTCTCGTCGGCCGATCAGCATCGGCAAAACGCGGTCAGGCGCAAGGACTCCGCGCAGGGCGAAAAGGGGAGCGCGAGCCATCCAACAGGTCGAGGCGCGGAAGGTTCCGCTGATAGGTTTGGCTCGGCGCGCGGCGTGGCGTCCTCGAACGCATTCCGACGCGCTTTCCGTCCGAGTGAAATCGAACATCAAGACGAGCTTAATATTCGAATGGCGGTTGTGCGAGCGGTCATATACCCGTTCACCTTCGTCTTGAGCGATGAGACCTTCATGAACTAAAGTCCTCGCTGCGCTGCGGCATGACGAAGCCGTCCGACGTCTTAAGGGCGGGGGCCAATTTGACGGGCGAGTGGTTTACCTACCGGCAGGCGGCTGAACTGCTGAGCGTATCGCCCGAAGCCGTCCGGCAACGGGCCAAGCGCGGGCGCTGGCAGAAGACGCTCGGAAACGATAAGCGAACGCGGATCCGGCCGCCCGACGGATGGAACGATCCCGTCCGGGTCTCGGGCGATCGCGTGCTGCGCGCCCGGGTTCTGGACGAAAGGGCGCTCGCCCATCAGGTCATCCGGGCGCTGGAGGCCCATGTCGAGACGCTCAAGGCGCAGCTCGCCGCGGCGGAGCTGCGCGCCGAAAAACAGGCGGCCGAATTCGCCGCGCGCGAGGCGCGCCACGCCGCCGACCTCGCTGTCGAGCGCACCCTGGCTGACCGGATGTCGGCGAGGGTCGACCAGATGTCCGCCGACCTTGCCGTCGAACAGGCGCAACGGGCGGAGGCGGAAAAGAGGCTGGCGGGCGAGCTTACGCGCGGATGGTGGAAGCGGCGGCAGCCCTGACGCTGGCTGAGCCCTATTCTCGACCCTATGCGGATTATGGCTCACGCCGTCATCACACTGATGACCCCTTTGCGAGTTTGGCGTTGGAACCGTTCGCGCGTCACCACGATCACACTGTGACGCGCGTCACAGCGCGGTCGTCGACGGCATGGTTAAAACCCGTCCCGGTTGGAGGATGTCTTCGGCAGCAGGCTGAACCAGCGGGGAGGACAGGGGAGAAGGTCGGCGATGGAGGCCGTCATGAACGAGATCGGCAAACATGCGGCGTTCTACCGTGCATATCTGCCTCATGATCGCAGCCTGATCCCCGTGGCGGTCACGCTGGGCGTCATCGTTGCGCTCTGGCTCTCTCTCTATTTTGTCAGCGAGGAGCAACACCCGCAATTCGCCCAGGCGGACGCGCGCGCTGCGGCCGTGCTCGTCTCCCGGCCTGTAAACCACTGACGGAGGGCTCGCGGCGCCGCCGGGGTTTGTTGCAACGGGCCCGACACGCAGCCGACGCGGCCAACGCCGCCGGCCCAGCGACGCACTCTATTTCGAGGTCGATCAGGCAATCACGACTTTGTTCAGTGCTTTGGACGCGACCCCCCGCTCGGCGGCAACACGCCCGGCGCGCAGCACCAGCAATCGCGGCGGCCGGTCGACGACGGCGTCGGCGACGCTCGCCGCCTCGATCGCGACCAGATCGGCCGCGACGCCAGGGCGGAGCTCTCGGGGAGGACCGCCGAGCGCTTTGTCCGCTTCGCCCGTCGCGAGCGCGAAAACGTCCTCAAGCTCGCGGTCCGTGTAGGCGCCGTGGCGCTCGGCAATGATCGCAGCGCGATGGAGCATGTCGCCATTGCCGAACGGCGACCAGCAGTCGCGAATATTGTCAGAGCCGGCGAACACCAGGACGCCTCGCTCGCGCAGCGCCCGCGGCGGCGGCACGGGCGCGGACGGCGGGCACGAGGTCAGGATCGCGACTTCGGCGCGGGCGAGCACGTCGGCAGTCTTGTCGAAAACCGCCGGCGCGATGTTCCCGAGCGCGAACGCGTGGCTGACCGCGACCCGCCCTTGCAGCCCGGCGGCGATGGTGCGCTCGGCGATGTCGCGAAGCTCGGCCGCGCCGGTCTCGCCGCCGTCGTGCAGATGAATGTCGATTCCCTTGCCGAACCGCTCGGCGAGGCCGAACACGATATCGAGCTGACCCTTGACGTTCCCGTCGAAGCCAGCCGGGTCCAGCCCGCCTACCAGATCGGCGCCCGTCGTGAGCGCCGCGGCGAGGAGATCGGGCGCGCCCTTCTCGGTCGTCACGCCGCTTTGCGGGAACGCGACCAGCTGAATGTCGATCCAATCGCGAAAGGCCTCGCGCACGCTGAGCACGGCTTCTAGATTGGCGAGGCCGACGTCGTTGTCGATGTCAATGTGGCTGCGCACGCGCGTCGTGCCATTGGCGATCAGCGTGCGAATGAGCGCGGAGGCGCGTGCTTCGATCGGCAGCGCGACGCGATGGCGTTCGATGCGCTCGGCGGCGATCCGTTCGCGCACGCTCCGTCCCTCGACATGAGGCAGGCGCGGCGCGCCCCAATGCGTCTTGTCGAGGTGGATATGGCCGTCGACGAACGCCGGCAGGAGCAGCGCGCCCGCAAGATCGATGCGTTCGCGTGGCGGATGGGCGCTTCCGGGCGCATGCAGCGCGGCAATGAGGCCGCCGGCGATTCCCACGTCGGCGAAATCGCCCTCGGGAAGGCGCGCGTTGGTCAGGATCATCAGACGAGGTTCAGGCGCTTCGCCGCCGCATATTGATAGAGGCGGTCGCCGTAGCGCTTGAACTCCTCGCCGGCCGAGAACGTGAGACTGAGATCGTGCTCGTCGTCGCGGGTGACCGCCTCGCGATAGATCTCGGGCCAGTCGGGCAGGGGCATCCCCCGCCACGTTTCGAGCTCGTCCGCGCTGGGAAGAGGAGGAAAGCCCATCTTCGGCGCCAGTGATGCGATCGCCTGCCAGAAATAGCGTAGCGGCGTCGCCCGGTCGGGCGTGCGCGGCGCGATCATCCTCAGCCAGTGGGTTCCGGTCACCGCATGCAGCGCGCAGAAGTCGAGCGTCGCGGCGTAGAGCGCGAGCGAAATCCCTGCGACGCGATCATGCGTCTCCGGCCCGACCGCCAGCATGTCGACGACGGGCGCAAATTCCGGCTTTTCGGCGACCGCGCGCATGAAGTGCCAGAGAAGATCGCGGTCTGGCTCGACATGCCGGAACGCCGCCGGCCCGTACATGAAGGCGAGAACCTCAACCGGATCGTCGGTCGAAGGCTTAAGCCCTCGCGAAGGCCTGAGCGGAAGATAGGTCGCCGCCCAATAGGCGAGCGCGACGCTGGTCTCCTCGTCGCTGTCGGTCAGCGCCGCATAGGCCATGCGCATGAGCGCATGGGTGGCGCTCGCCGCGATGCCCGGCATGAGCTGCGGCAGATAATGAATCGCGGCCGGCGTCGCGCCAAGCCGCGCAACCTCGCCGTCGAAAAACGCCCGATAGTCGGCTTCGCGCTCTCGTGCGCCCAAGGATTCGCGCCAGTTGTCGGCCATGATCCCGCCGATCGGCTCTGGAATGGGAACGAGCCCGTTTTGTTCATGATAGATGTGGCAATAGGCTTCCAGCCGTTCGTCGCTGGCGCCCATGCGATGCAACGCGACCAGAACCATCGGCAGGTGATTGGCGAGGCAGAACGGGAACTCCGCGCTCCACTGTCGTGACCACGCGACGGCCCGCTTGAGGCCCTCTTCCGTCGAGGCGTTCCGTTGCGAAGCGATGGCGCGCGCCGACGCCGCTCTCATGAACTCCTCCAATGCGCGTCCTCTACTGCTATCGCAGCCGCGGCGGCTTGGAAAGCGATCTTCGGCGAAAGAGTGAGCATTTGCCCGATCAAAAACCGAGCACGCGTGAGTTCATTTTCGACTTGGTCGCTCGCACAATCCGATTGATCTTGCGAAAATCAGGGTGCTAGCCTGCCTTATCGTCAATAGGGAGAAGCCGGCATGAAACCGTTCATCGGTCGGGCGACGGCGCTGGGGTTCGGCGTTTTGGTCTCGTTCGCTCCCGCCGGAGCGATGGCCGCGGACAAGCCTTATGAGGGCATGACGCTCAACCTGGCGTCGCAGAACGATCAATTCGCCGCGGTGCTGGCCGCGATCGCGCCTGAGTTCGAGGCGAAGACCGGCGCCAAGGTCAATGTCGACATCCTGAGCTACCCCGAACTGCTCACCAAGATCACGGCCGACTATGTCGGCCACACCAAGGGTTACGATCTCGCCACCGTCGACATCGTCTGGTCCGGTCAGTTCGCCGAGGCCGGCTATACCGTCGATCTCACCGACTGGATCAAGCGCGACGCGGCGGAGATCAAGGTCGACGACATCTACCCGTCGCTGATGGCTTCGCTCGGCGGCTATCACGGCAAGCAGGTCGCCTTTCCGTTCGCCGGCTACGCCAACGTGCTCGCCTATCGCAAGGACCTCTATGAAGCCGCGGGGCTGAAGCCGCCCACCACGATGGAGGAGTTCGTCGCCGACGCGCTGAAGCTGACCGACAAGAGCAAGAAGGTCTACGGTTTCGTCGCGAACGGCCAGAAGGGCCCGGCGGTGGCGCAGGACTGGATGCAATACAATCGGCAGTTCGGCGGCTCGATCCTCGACAAGGACGGCAAGCCGGCGCTGAATTCGCCGGCCAATATCGCGAGCGTCGTCGCCTACAAGAAACTGTTCGACGAGGCCGCGCCTCCCGGCGCCGCCGATTACGACTGGGGCGGGCGCGAGGAAAGCTTCCGCCAGGGCCTCGTCGCCAACATGCAGACCTGGTCGATCGGCGCCGCCGACTACGACAATCCGAAAGTGTCCAAGATCGCCGGCAAGGCCGGGATCATGCTGACGCCCTCGGCGAAGGGGCAGCCGCAGGAATATGGCATCGGCGGCTGGGCGCTCGGAATCAACAAGGACATCGACCCCAACAAGCAGGAAGCCGCCTGGGCGTTCATCAAATGGGTGACGAGCCCGGCGGTGCACAAGGAGCTCAACATGCGCGGCGCTGGCAGCTATCTGCGCAAGAGCGAGATGACCGATCCGGACCTGCTCGCCAAGTACCCATTCCTGCCGGTGATCGCGACTTCATTCGAGCACGGCGATGGCGACTTTCGGCCCCGCATCCCGCAATATCCGGAATTGCAGGATCTGATCGGCAGCGCGATCAACGCGGTGCTGGTCGGCCAGGCCGATCCCAAGACGGCGATGGACGCCGCGCAGGCCAAGGCGGAGACCCTGTTCAAATGATGCCGGGACCACGCGCCTGACGGGTCGCCAGGTTTGCGAATCGCGACACGCAGAGACGGATGGCAGATCCCCTTCTCCCGTTGGGAGAAGGTGTCGGGCGGAGCCCGACGGATGAGGGTTTCCGCCGGGTTTGGACACCGTGCAATGCGTGCCGTGTGCGGATGATGAGGCTACGCGCCGAGCCCTCATCCGTCCCTTCGGGCCACCTTCTCCCCGAGGGAGAAGGGATGCACGGACCCGCCGATACGAGCGCGACGTGAGCGTTGTTTCGCGCGCTGAGGCCGCGACGGAAGACGCGACCCTCTCGATCGGCTGGTCCTATGCCGCCAAGCGCCAGATGTTTCTGGCCGCGCTCGCGGCGCCGGCCCTCATTTATGTGCTGGCGATTGCCGTCGGACCGATGGTCCAGGGGTTTCTCTATTCGTTCGACAATTACAACCTGATCCGCCCGGCTTCGCGCCATTTCGTCGGGCTCGACAATTATCTCGACCTGTGGCGGGACCCGACGGCGCGCCGCGCGCTGATCAACACCTTCGCCTTCACCTTCGGCGCGGTCACGCTTGAATTCGTCCTCGGCCTCGGCATAGCGCTGCTCCTGTGGCGCGACGACTGGTTCAACCGCATAGCGCTCGGGCTTCTGCTCATTCCCGCGACCGTCACGCCGCTGGTGGTCGGGCTCGTGTTCAAAGCGCTGCTCAGTCCGGAATACGGCATGCTCGGCTATCCGCTGGCCGAACTCGGCCTCACCAGTCCGCGCGGCCTGCTCGCCGACCCTCAGCGTGCGCTTGCTGCTCTTGTCGCCATCGACGCCTGGGAATGGACGCCGCTGATGGCGCTCATTCTGCTCGCGGGGCTGAAATCGCTGCGGACCGACATTCTCGAGGCGGCCGCGGTCGACGGCGCGAGCGCGTCGCAGCGACTCCGGCTCATCATCCTGCCGCTCCTCATGCCTGCGGCCTTTCTCGCCCTCATCCTGCGGCATGATGGACGCCTTCCGGGTGTTCGACATCATCTTCGTCACCACCAGCGGCGGCCCGGGGGACGCGACCGACACGCTGATGATCTATGGCGTCAAGCAGGGGCTAGAGTTCTTCAACATCGGCGCCGCTTCCGCCGTCAGCACATTGATCGTCGCCTGCATCCTCGTCATGGCGGCGGCGTTCATCGGTGTGCTGAAGCCGGCGAGGAACCGGAATGCTTGATCGCGATGGCTTGAGTCTGATCGCGCGCCGCCTGGCGATCTGCGTCCTGCTCGTGGTCGCGCTTGCGCCGGTCGTCTGGCTGTTTTCGATCGCCTATAAGCCGACGAGCGACATCTTCGCCTCCCCGCCTACATTTCTGTTTACGCCGACCTGGGACAATTTCAGGAGCGTGTTCCGCTATTTCAATCTCGGCGCGCTCCTCGAATTGAGCCTCATCATCGCCATCGGATCGACCGCGCTCTCGCTCCTCATCGGCGTGCCGGCCGGCTATGCGCTGGCGCGCGCGGAAAGCCCGCGGGCGATCTGGCTCGCCTATTTCTTTCTCATCATCCGCACCGTGCCGGCGATCGCGACGCTGATCCCGTTCTATCTTCTGATGCGCGACATCGGGCTTTTGGGCACCTGGTGGGCGGTGATCATCCTCAACACCGCGCTCAACAGCGCCTTCGTCGTCTGGATGATGTTCTCCTTCTTTCGCGCCGCGCCGGTGTCGATCGAGGAGGCGGCGCTGATCGACGGCTGCTCGGACTTCGGCGCCTTCATCCGCGTCGCCCTGCCGACCGTGGTTCCGGGTCTGATCGCTAGCGCGATCTTCTGCGTCATGTTCTCCTGGAACGACTTCCTCTACGCCATGTTCCTGACCAAGGCCGACACCAAGACGATCTCGGTCGCCCTTCTCTCGGCCTACGGCACGAAGGACATTTCGTGGGGAACGCTGGGGGCGCTCGCGCATTTCTCGACGCTGCCGATCGTCGCGATGATGATCCTGCTCAACCGCTATTTCGTGCAGGGATCTGACGCAAGGCGTGCACTGAGGCGCGCCGGCCCGCAGCGCCTCACACCCCGAACAAGGCAGGAACTTCGGCGAGATGCGCGATCGACCGGTCGGCGCCGACGAAGGGCTCGCCCGAAGGCGAATAGCCGACGACAAACAGCCCCGCCGCCCGCGCGGAGCGGGCGCCGGCGCCGCTGTCTTCGACCGCGACCGTCGCCTGCGGCTCAGCGCCGAGCCGGCGAGCCGCTTCGCGGAAAGGCTCGGGATCGGGCTTGCCCGACGACACATCGTCAAGGCTCAGCGAGAACGCGATGATCTTGCGCGATGCCCAGCGCCTTGATATTGGCGTCGACGATCGTGCGCCCGGAATTCGACACGCAGGCTTGCGCCCACGCCGCGCGCCTGAAGCTCGCGCATCGCCTCAAGCGCGCCCGGAATAGGCTCGAGCTCTCCCGCGTGAGCGACATAGTATCGCTCGATTCCAGCGATCCACGTGTCGAATGTCGCGCCGGCGGAAAAGCGCGGCTTGAGCGCCTTCCATATGTCAGCCGCGTGAACGCCGCGAAAGGCTTCCGGTTCGATATCGCTGAGATCGTCGCCGAGGGCGGCGCTGGCGGCGACGAGCGCGCGCTGATGGAGCGGCTCGCTGTCGATCAGCGTGCCGTCGATGTCCCAGGCGACCGCGCGAAAGAGGCTCATGGCGCGGCCAGTTCGGACCGCTCGGCCAGGCGGCTATAGAGGTCGCGATAGCGGCGATAGCCTCGGCGGTAGATATCGGCGGCTTCCACGCCGAGGCTCGATCCGGTCGGCCGGGCGGACGAAGGCGGAGATCCCCGCCCAGTCGGAAGTGAGCCCCGCGCCGATCGCAGCCGTCCACGCGGCGCCGACGCAGGAGCCAGGATGGCCGGCGAGCCGCTGAAGCGGGCGTTGCAGGACGTCGGCTACGATCTGCATCCAGACCCGGCTCGTCGAACCGCCGTCGGAGACGATGAAGCGCTCCGTTTTGTAGCCAATCTCGTTCATGACCTCGATGTGATGGGCGATCGCATAACGCGTAGGCCTCGAGAAGAGCGCGCCAGAGATGGCCGATGTCGTGCGAAAGGGTAAGGCCATCGAAGGTCGCGCGGGCGTTCGGATCGTGGATCGGCGTCTTCTCGCCGAGGAAGTATGGCGTGACGACGAGGCCGTCGCTGCCGGCGGGGCGGGCCTCGGCGAGCCGGTCGAGCCATTGATGGATCGAGAGCCCGGCCTCATCCGCCGCCTGTCTTTCGCCCGACGCGAACTGGCGCACGAACCAGTTGAGCGCGGAGCCTCCGGTCGCCATGCATCCGTTGGGGACGAACAGACCCGGCTTCAAATGGTAGTCGAGGAAGAGGCGCGGGTCGGGGCGCGCGTGATCGGTCGCGGTCAGGATGTCGACCGAGCCGCCGAACTTGAGCAGCACGTCGCCGGCGTTGACGACGCCTGCGCCGAGCGCGGAGGCGATATGGTCCGCAGCCCCGCCAATGACCGGCGTTCCCGCATTCAGTCCGCTTTCGGCCGCGCCCCGCTCCGACACTTCGCCGAGGATTTCGTGCGAGGCGATTTTGCGGGGCAGGACGCTTCCGCGGGATATGCGCCAGCGCGACCAGCGTATCGTCGATCGCGCCCGTCTGGAGGTCGACGAAGCCAGCCTCGAGCGCCCAGTTCTGCTCGACCGCGCGTTCGCCGGTGAGGCGCCAGTTGATGTAGTCGTAGGAGCCGAACACGGTGCCAATGCGCGCGAAGATCTCGCGCTCATGCCGCTCGATCCAGCGGAGCTTGGCGGCGACAAGCTGCTGGTTGATCCCGTTGCCGGCCTTGGCGAGAAAGGCCATCTCGTCGATCTCGGCGCGCAGCTCCTCGACCTCCGCGCCGCAGCGCGCGTCGCTCTGCTGGATGCTGGGCCTCAGCAAGCGACCGGCACGGTCAAGAAGGACGACGGCGGGCAGCATGCCGGTCACGCCGACCGCGGCGATGTCGGCCGGAGAGACGCCGCTCGCGCGCAAAAGCTCGCGCACGATTTCGCCGACGTTGCGCCACCATTGCTCGGGATCTTCCTCCGCCCAGCCGACATGGTCCGAGCGCAGCGCGACGGGGCGCGAGGCGAGCGCGAGCGTCTCGTCCGGCGGGCGGATGAGGATGCCGATGGTCGAGGTCGTGCCGATGTCGAGGCCGAGAACGCAGGGCATGGGAAGCATTGTCATACCCGCGTAAGCGGGTATCCAGACTCGCGCCTGATCGCAACGGCTTTGGATTCCCGCTTTCGCGGGAATGACATGTTGGGCGCCCTCACCTCAGTTTCGCCACGGCGTCCATGAAGCGCTTGACACGTGCGCCATCGACCGGGTTCCAGGTGTTCCCGTCGACCTTGAAATGCGTGCCGATCACCACCCCGTCCGAGATGGCGAGGATATCGCGCACATTGTCGATGGTGACGCCAGTGTTGGCGAGGACGGGCACGTCCTTGACGGCTTCGCGGACGGTCTTCAGGTTCGAGCGGTCGACCGGATCTCCGGTCAAGGGGCCCGAGACGAGGATTGCGTCGGCGAGCGACGAGAAGACGGCGCTTTTCGCGCGCAGCGCGATCGGCCGCTCGTCGAGCGAATGGGCGAACTCGGCGTTGATGTTGAACAGGAGCTTCATGTCCTCGCGGCCGAGATTGCGGCGCAGGCGGGAGGCGCCGGCGCAATCGGGCTGCCAGAGCCCCATGTCGGAAGCGAAGAGGCCGGTGAAGATCTCGCGCACGAAGCTCGCGCCGGTCGCTGCCGCAATGGCGACGCTGGCGATCGGGATCCCAGAGATAATTGACGCCGAACGGGACCTTGAGATGGGGCTTCGCGGCCTGAACCACGGCGGTCATCGCGGCCACGCCTTCGGGCGGCGCCTTGAACACATAGGGACGATCGTTCTCGTTGCCGAACATGACCGCATCGACGCCGCCCGCCTGCAGGGCCTCGATATCCTTGAGCACGCCTTCGATCAGCTTCAAGACGCCGCCGTCCGCGTCATAGAGCGGCGCGCCGGGCAGGGCGCCGATATGCGCCATGGCGATCACGACTTTCGTCTTGTCGCCGAGGAAGTCGAAGACCATGCGGAATCCTCATGCGCTAAAAGGCGCTTGATCGATTGCGCCGGGTCGTAAAGGGGAATGCCTGCAGCCTAGCGCCGATATCGACATTATCAAACAAAAAGCGCTTCCGCCGGCTTCGATTTTGTTGATATGGCTCATGCCCTTGAGGCTGGAGAGGACAATGCCCGGCGGTTCGCCTTATTCGGAGCTCAGCGGCAGGCGCGCCTTCATAACCGGCGGGGCGCACGGCATTGGCCGCGCCATCGCCGCCGCGCTCGCGCGAAGCGGAGTGAAAGTCGCGATCGCCGATATCGATGGCGAGGCGGGCCGCGCGAACCGCGCAGGAGATCGGCGCGGATTCGGTGGCCGTCAAGGTCGACGTGCGCGAGCGCGCCTCGGTCGGGCGCGCGTTCGGCGAAGCGCTCGCGCAGCTTGGCGGCTGCGAGATTCTCATCGCCAACGCCGGCGTCTCCACCATGCAACACGCGCTTGAACTGACCGACGAGGAATGGGACTTCAATTTCGCCGTCAATGCGCGCGGGATATTCCTCGCCAACCAGATCGCGGCGCGGCATTTCGTCGCTCAAGGCAGCGGGCTGCATCGTCAACACCGCTTCGCTCGCCGCCAAGGTCGGCGCGCCGCTGCTCGCCCATTATTCGGCATCGAAGTTCGCCGTGCTCGGCTGGACCCAGGCGCTCGCCCGAGAACTTGCCCCGAAGGGCATTCGGGTCAACGCGGTCTGCCCCGGCTTCGTCAAGACCGGCATGCAGGCGCGCGAGATCGAGTGGGAGTCGCGCCTGCGCAACGTGTCGGCGCAGCGGGTCGTCGACGACTATGTGGCGCAGACCCCGCTCGGGCGGCTCGAACAGCCGGAAGACGTCGCGGATGTCGTCCTCTTCCTGTGCTCCGACCAGGCGCGGTTCATGACCGGGCAGGGGGTCAACGTCACCGGCGGCGTCTATATGACCTGATGAGCGCGACCTTCGGCCGACATCGGGCCGCGCTATTCACGTTGAGACCCGCTCATGGGCGCCGTCTCCGGCAGAGTGATCAGGACCGGAAGCACCAGGACGGCCACCACGGCGATCATGGCGCCCGGGACCATGATCCAGCCGGTGCGTTCCGTCAGGACCTGGGCGACATAGGGCGTGGCGCCGCCGAAGATCGCGGTGGCCGGGGTCGCCCCCAGGGCCAAGACCGCTGATGCGGCCTTCTCCCGGGAACTGTTCGGCGGTCGCTATGGCGCCGACGGCGCTGACCGCGCCGGCGACGCAAGCGAGAATCACGGCCGCGAACAGACGCGTAGGAAGGCGAGCCGCCGGCCATCAGATGAAAGAGCGTGATCGGCAAAATCGCGCTGCATAGGCTCAAGCCGATCAGGACGGGCTTCCGGCCAAGCCAGTCAGACAAGGCTCCCGCAAACGGCGTGACGACAATGACCGCGATCGCCGCGGCGGTGGAGAGCCGAAGCGAGTCGCCTTCAGTCAGCTTTCCGGCGGAAATCAGGAATGTGGGCACATAGGTGATACCTACATAATAGGTGATGGACCCCAGGGCGGAAATGGCGAACGCTCGCAGGATGCCAGCGCGATGGTTCATGAGCGCGTAGATGAGCGGCCGCGCGGGCGTCGTCCCGCTCGCCTGTTGCCTTTCGAAGTCCGGCGATTTTTCCATTGTCGTGCGTGCGATCCATACGCTCGCGGCCAGAACGGCGCCGACGAGAAAGGGGATACGCCATCCCCACGAGTCCAAGCTCGCGGGGCTCAGCGAATTGACGGTCAACAAAGAGACGCCGACGGCGAGGAGTCCCCCGACCTCGCTGAACGCGGAGGCCATCGACGTGATCAAGCCGCGCCTCGCGCGAGGAGAGCCTTCAAGCAGATACGCAACGATGGCGATGTACTCGCCTCCGACCGAAAATCCCATGAGACAGCGGAGGAGAAAAAGAAGCCAGCCGGCCGCGGCGCCTGCTTGAGCGTGGGTCGGGAGCAAGGCGGTCCCGAGCATCGTCATGGTCATGAGCGCCACGGACATGAGCATCGTTCGGCGTCGGCCGAACCGATCCCCGATGTGGCCAAAGACGGCGCCGCCGAGCGGGCGCAACAGATAGGCGATGGCGAATGCGGCCAAAGTCGTGCTGACCGCGGTTTCGCCGGCGCCAAAAAATACCCGCGAAAGCACTGTGGCGAAGTAAAGGTAGAGGGTGAAGTCGTACCATTCCAAAACAGTCGAGAACGCCGCCACTGCGATGGAGGCGCGGGACATGCCCTCCCGCGGGCGGCGCGCGTCGTTCATTCGGGCCTGCAGGCGGTCGCCGTTCGCGCGAGAGGGGAAATCGCGTCAAATGATGATGGCGGGGTCAATAGCCGAGCGCAGCGCCATCCTTGCGCGGGTCTGAGCCGCCGATGAGAACGCCGCGCTCGTGGTCGATCATGATCGCCTGTCCGCCGCCAAGCGGCCGCACGACATCGACGAGCGTGTGCCCGAGCGCGGAAAGCTTGTCGCGCAGCGCAGGCGAAATGCCTCGCTCGACTTCGACTTCGTCCAGGTGCGGGGCCGCGCGGGGAAAATCGAGCGCCTCTTGAATGTCCATTCCGTATTCGAGCACATTGGTCAGAACCCATGTCTGACCCATGGGCTGATAGTATTCGCCCATCACGCCGAAACACATCCAGGGCCGGCCGTCCCGCGTCGCCATGCCGGGCATGATCGTGTGGGCCGGGCGCGAATTGGGCGCGAGCGTATTGGGGTGACCGCGCTCGAAAGTGAAGCACAATCCCCGGTTCTGCATGAGCACGCCGGAGCCTTTCGCCGACAATGCCGCTACCGAAGTTCTGATAGAGCGAGTTGATGAGGCTGCAGGCGTTCCCGTCGCGGTCGACGACCGAGAGGGTGACGGTGTCGCCATTCGGGACGAGCGCGCTCTTGCCAGGGGGCGGCAATTCGCGAAGCGCGCGCTTGTCGTCGATCAGTCGCGCGAGAGCAGCGAGGTAATCGGGGGCGAGGAGGCGGCCGACTGGCGTCTCCTGACGGCGCGGGTCGGCGAGGAAGGCGTTGCGATCGCGGTAGGCGAAGCGGGCGGCCTCGATGTGCCGATGGAAGCGCGTCGGGCTGCCCGGCCCGTCGGGCGCCGCGCCCAAGCGCTTCGAGCTCGCCCAGGATCATGAGCGCGACCAGACCGGGTCCATTCGGCGGGCACTGCCAGACGTCGAGCCCGCGCCACTTGAGCGAGATCGGCTCGGCAAACTCCGCCGCTTTTCGTCCGTTGGCGAAATCCTCCTCCGTCTGCACTCCCCCCGCGGCCTTGAGCGTCGCCGCCATGTCGGCTGCGACCGGCCCCTCATAGAAGGCGTTCGCGCCGCCCCTGGCGATTGCGCGCAGAGTGCCTGCGAGCGCGGTCTGGACGAAAAGGTCGCCTGCGCGGGGCGCGTGGCCGGCGGGCAGAAAAAGCCGGTTTCCGGCGCGCTTGAGCTTGTCTTCCTGCAACGACCAATCCCACGCCACCCGCGGGTGCGCCGGGAAGCCTTCCTCGGCATAGCGGATCGCAGGCTTCAGCAATTCGTCGAAGCCCTTGGTCCCGTAAGTGTCGAGCAGCAACTGCCAGCCGGAAACGGCGCCTGGAATGGTGACCGTGTGCGGCGAGACATTGTCGGGCGGGACGGGACCTTTCGCCTCGATGGCGTCGAGCGAAGCTGCGGCCGCCGACCGGCCGGAGCCATTGACGGCGACGACCTTGCCGCCGCCGGCCGGCGCGTAAAGGCAGAAGCAGTCGCCGCCGATCCCTGTCGACTGCGGCTCGACGACGGCGAGCACCGCGCAAGCCGCAACCGCCGCGTCGACGGCGTTGCCGCCCGCGCGCAAGATCTCGATCGCGGTCAGCGAGGCGATCGGCATCGACGTGGCCGCCATGCCATTCACCGAATAGACGGGGCTGCGTCCGCTGTGATGGAAGTCCCGCATTTCGCCCATGTCCTTTCCGGCTGTGCCGACTTCGCGTATAGGTTAAGCCGGCTCGCGCGTCGTTTTGCAACCCGCTTAGTGATTGGCGCAATTTGCATGAATCTTGCGTCGGTCTGGCGTAGGTCTGGGCGAAATTTACGCAGTTTGAAATCGAAGGTGATGGGAATGGCGCTTGATCTCATCATTCGCGGCGGGACCGTCGTCACCGCCGCCGACGTCGGCAAATGCGACATCGGCGTGAAGGACGGCCGCATCGCCGTGCTGGCGGACAACCTGCCGCGCGCCGCGTCCGAGATCGACGCTTCGGGGCTTCTGGTTCTGCCCGGGCGGAATCGACAGCCACGTCCATTTCGACCAGGCCTACGGGTCCGGGGATCGTGATGGCGGACGGGTTCGAGAGCGGCACCCGCAGCGCGGCGGCGGGCGGCAACACGACGGTCCTGTCGTTCGCGCTTCAGCCGCGTGGACAATCGTTGCGCCAGAGCGTCGAGGACTATCACCGGAAGGCGGAGGGAAAGAGCTATGTCGACTACGGCTTCCACCTCATCGTCACCGATCCGACGCCGGCGGTGCTCGGCCAGGAGCTGCCGGCTCTGGTGAATGCGGGCTATCCGTCATTCAAGGTGTTCATGACCTATGACGACATGGTGCTCACCGACCGGCAATTGCTCGAGGTGTTCAGCGTCGCGCGCGAGCAGGGCGCGCTCGTCATGGTGCATGCGGAAGGCTACGACCAGATCAAGTACATGACCGACCGTCTCGAGCGCGACGGCAAGACGCATTCCTACTATCACGCGGAATCGCGCCCCGAACTGGTCGAGCGCGAGGCGACCCACCGCGCGATCTCGCACGCCGAACTGATCGGCATTCCGATCATGATCGTGCACGTGTCCGGGCGCGAGGCGATGGAGCAGATCGAGTGGGCGCGCGGGCGGGGCCTGAAGATCTACGCCGAAACCTGCCCGCAATATCTGGTGCTGACCGCAGACGACCTCAAAGGGCTCAACATGGACATGAGCGGGGCGAAATATGTCTGCTCGCCCCCGCCGCGCGACCGCGCCTCGCAGGACGCGATCTGGCGCGGGCTCGAAGGGGGCGTCTTCCAGACGTTCTCCTCCGACCATTGCCCGTTTCGCTTTGACGACGACGCCGGCAAGACCGGCCCCAAGGCGCGCACCTCGTTCCGCTGGGTGCCGAACGGCATTCCGGGCGTCGCCGCGCGGCTGCCGATCCTGTTTTCGGAGGGCGTCAGGAAGGGGCGCATTTCGCTCGCCGAATTCGTCGCGCTGACCGCGACCAACCACGCCAAGATGTATGGGCTCTATCCGCGCAAAGGCTCGATCATGATTGGCGCCGACGCGGATATCGCAATCTGGGACCCGGAGAGGAAAGTGACGCTGACCCAGGACCTCATGCATCACGGCAGCGACTACACCCCGTATGAAGGCATGGAAGTGACTGGATGGCCGGTCAAGACGCTGCTCAGGGGCGCGCTGGTCGTAGACGACGGGCGCATCGTCGGCGAGCCGGGGATGGGCCAGTTCCAGCCACGCCAGACCTCTCGGAGTTTGTAAACGCCTTCGCAGGCTACATCGGCGGGGGCGGCGAATGTGGCGAGTATCTGCCGAAAAAAGCGCTGCCGGCCGAAAGGACGTCGGTGAAGCTGAGGCGGCCGAGGAGCGACGGGGCGAAAAGGAAAAACGGGACCGCGGCGAATTCGGCTCGCGCCTCGTCAGAGAGCGGGATGTCGATGACGTCCTCAAAATAGTCGTAAGGAGAGACCCCCGGGACGGGGTCCGCCGCCGCGAGCGGCCACGGCAGTCCGCTCATGAGGCCCGCCGGGGCCGACCGTCGGTCGAGCACAAGAGCCGGACTGGGCTCGTTTGGATGAGCGGCTCCGCCCCCGGACCGGGAGAGCGTGATCTTGGCCGCTGCGCCGCCCTTGGCGACCGGCGGGTCATCGGTCGGGGGCGCAAGGCAGCCGGCGGAGCATCCGTCGAGATCGATGGTGCGGACGTGGGCGCGCGCGGCGCTCCCCAGCGCCATCGCGGCCATCGCCGCGCCGACAACGAGCGCCCATCGCACCTCGTGATCTCCCTGAATTACGGCCGCCGCAGGGCTGATTAGGGGAACGGAGCCGCGGCTGTCAATGCGGGAACGAGACCGTTTCGCGACGCAGGGCGTCGGGCGCCGGGCTGGAAAATCATTGCCCAGCCGCAAATCGAGGCTAAAGCTTCCGGGGCCGCTTGGCCAGCTGGCGGTCACGACCAATCGTCCAGAATGTCAGGGAAGGGAAACGCCATGGCGACGTTCGTCATTCTCTACAAATTCACCGAACAGGGCGTCCGCAACATCAAGGACTTGCCCAAGCGCACCGAAGCCGCGGTGAAGGCGGCGGCGAGAGCCGGAATGACGATCAGGGAGACGCTCTGGCTGCAGGGCGAGTATGACTTCATGGCGATCGTCGAGGGACCCGATGAACTGGCGGCGACTGCGTTCAACATCAATATTCTCAAGCTGGGCAATGTTCGTTCCCACACCATGCGCGCCTTCACCGCCAAGGAGATGACGCAGATCCTGGAGCGCGTCGATTAGAGCGCGCTGCGAAAAAGTGGAAACCGGTTTTTCGTGAAAAAGCGCGCGAAAGCAAGGTCTAGTGCTTGCCCACGACGTTCGTCAGGAAGCGCGCAATCGCGGTCCGGACGCCATCGTCCGCATCAGCCTGCGTTGACCCGAGCGCCTTGAGGGTCGCCTTCGCGACCATAAGCGAGTGATCGCCGCCATCGACGACATGGAGCGTCGATGGCGCGCGCATGCGCGTGCGCACATCCTCGAGCAGTTCGAGCGGACAGAGGGGATCGCGCGTTCCCTGCACGAAGAGGATCGGGACCTTGAGCTCGAGCAGAACCTGATCGCGAAGCTTCGACCGGTCGCCGCCGCCGCAAAGCGGATAGCCGAAACAAATCGCGGCTTGGACCGGATCGACGAGCGCGACATGACAGCCGACGCGCCCGCCCATGCTTTTCCCGGCGAGCACGATCGGCCCGTGATGCGTGGCGCGAAGCGCGGCCAGCGCCGCGCGATGCGCTTCGATGAGCCTCTGCAACGGGTCCGGGCGCTTGCGGCCCTCCAGGGCGTAAGAATAGTCGAACGGCGCAACCGGGCCAATCGTTTCCAAAAGCCGGGCGAATGTCCGCATTCGCGGATGCGAAGACGGAGCGCCGGCGCCTGGCGCGAGCAGAAAGGCGGGTCCGGGATCGGACATGGCGGCAGTCTATCCGCTGAAAGAGCCTCAGTCAGTCCGGCGGATCGGGCAGCTGCGTCGTTTCCCAAAGGGCTCTATACGGACGGCGCCATAAGCAACTGACAGACTTACCGCCTTGGTTGGATCCGGGGCTCGGCGGGCCGCCGGCGCCGCCTCCGTTCAACTGAGGTCGCTGATGATCGAGATCAACATTCCCGAAGTGGTCGCCGAGGTCAAGAAGGCGTTCGCCCGCTACGAGCACGCGCTGGTCTCGAACGACATCGCCGAACTCGACGCCTTGTTCTGGAAGAGCCCGCACACGCTACGCTACGGCGTGACCGAGAATCTCTACGGCTATGACGAGATCGCCGCCTTCCGCGCCCGGCGCTCGCCCGCCGGGCTGGCGCGTGATCTCGTAAAGACGGTCATCACCACCCATGGGCGTGACTTCGCCACCGCCAACGCCGAGTTCAAGCGCGCAGGCTCGACGGCGACCGGGAGGCAGAGTCAAGTCTGGCTCAGGACCGAGGATGGTTGGCGGGTCGTAGCGGCGCACGTGAGCTTGTTGCCGGAGCCGCAAGCGGCGGGCGGGCGCTAGGACGCGAATCGCTAAGCGTGCGCTCTCCAGCTTATCTCTGAGCCTTATCAGGTGCTTGCGCCAAATTCTTACGCGATGAACAGCAGCGCTTCGTTGCATCGCGTCGCAGGGTAAGGGAGGCGTGCGAACTATCGCAGATCCGCCTTGAGCCGCTCGAAGATCTCGCGACCCTCCTGGTCGAGCACGCGCAGGCCGACCGTTCGCGGCGGCCAAGGGGCTTCGGCCGCGGCGTGGATCGCGGCTGAGGCGTCGGTGGCCTGAATTTCGACTTCGGCAAGGACGGCGGGGCCAAGATCGGGGCCGACGCCAAAGAACTGCAGCCGGAACCGTTGCGGTTTGACGGCAAGAACCCGCTCGAGCTCTTCCAATGGGTCAACCTCGAAAAAACGGAAAGGCCAGGGCGCGGACAAGTTCTCGCGGGGGCCCGCGAGGTCAACGCCGCACTCTTGCCGCGACGGCGGTCTGGCTTCGCGCGGCCCGCCCCTTCGCTGCGCGATGAGCCTCGCCACATCCGCCCAGTGGGCCGCGGCCGGAGCCGCCTGGGCCTGGCGTTGACGCCGGCGGGCTTCCGAATAGGCGCGGACCCGGAAGGAGGCGATCAATCGATCGACGTCGGCTTCGAGGGTGTCAGCGCCCGCGACTGCCGGCGGACGCGCCTTCGCGGGCGGCGTCATCGGCCGGTGGAGATGGAAATAAGATCGTCTTCCGCGAATGGAGACCATAAGACCCTTCGCGAACCCGCACTTGGCGATGACACGCGGCGTTCGGAGTTTTTCTTTGATCGCCACAACCCGATATGGTGATATTTGGGTCATCGCGACCGATTCCGTTTAAAAAGCCAATTAGGTCAAGAGTTAAGCGGCACAACCCTGCGGTTTAAAACTGGCTTAATTTTCCTATTCTTGCGCTCTCGCGTCACGCGCCGCACCCAGGAAGAGGACGCGCCATGCGCGCGCCCCTGCGGCGTTGCGGGTCGGGGCGCTAGCCGAGGCCGGGCGCCAGACGTGGCCCCCGCCGGCGGCGGCGGCCGACGGCTCCGAGACCTGCGAAGCCGACCGCCAGCATCGCCCAGGTCGACAGTTCCGGCGCGGCGGTCACGTTCAGGCTTCCACTCTCCTCAATTGGGTAACTGTAGCTCCCGACGGACTCCCAGAGCGAATAATTGCCGGGTGAATTTTCCCAAAGGTTCCAATAGCCGCCCGGATTCTGAGCAGTGACGAACAACAGGCCCTTGATATCGAAGGGTGCGCCCGACGCATGATACAGGTTATTGTAGATGAACGAGCCGTCGAAGCTGTAGGCCGGGCCCGGGAAGCTCGGATTGGCAGCGACGCCGGTGATCGTCTGATCGACCAGTCCGGAGATCCCGCCCGAGACGCCCGTCACTTCGCCAGCCGTGTCGACCGTGATCTGGCCGGCGGCGGTCAATTGGGCGTCGGACGAATTGAAAGTGAATTTGTAGACCGCCGCGTTTGCGGTCGAAACGCCAAACAGTATCGCGGCAATCACGCTAACCAAAATCTTGCGCATCATGCATCTCCCGTCTCAACGCGGGTCGTCCTCTGCTCATGACCTGCGAAGAGACCGCCAACACCGAACATTGGGTGGCTCTATTTTTATTAAATACGGCGCTGTATCCTCTTCATGCAATCTAAGATTGTCGTTTTAGTTATCGGCAATTGAATTTAGGTTGTGCTAAATTGTAACCAATTCCTTCCGCCGACCGGCCCCGGTCGCGCTTGGCCGGTCCTCGCGCAATCAGTGGCGCCCGCGGCGATTTGCGGGCGCCCGCCCGGCGTGATGTAAGCGTCTCCGAGTTCCAAGAGCGGAGGGCTTCATGGCGTCCAATCATCCCGCGCTGGCCGCGAACCGGGTCGCGGTCATAACCGGAGCGGCCAGCGGCATTGGCCTGGCGGCGTCGGCCAAATTCGCCGCGCTGGGCATGAAAGTGTGCATGGCGGACGTGGGTCGCGATGCGCTCGAAGACGCCGCCGCGAAAGTCCGCGCGACCGCTGCGGGCCCGGATCGCGTGCGCTCCTTCGCCGTCGACGTCAGCAGTCTCGACGACGTCCGGCGCCTGAAGGCTTCGGTCTTCGACGCCTTCGGCGAGGTCGCCGTGCTGATGAACAACGCCGGAACCGGCGGGGGCGGCGAATTGTTCGGCGATCCGGCGCGCTGGCGGCGCATCCTCGACGTCAACCTCTGGGGCGTGATCAATGGGGTGCAGGCTTTCGCTCCCGACATGATCAGGCAGGGGACGACCGCGGCGATCGTCAACACCGGCTCCAAACAGGGCATCACCTGTCCGCCGGGAGACACGGCCTACAATGTCTCGAAAGCCGGGGTGAAGGTCGTGACGGAAGCACTGGCGCACGAATTGCGCAATACCGAAGGTTGCCGCGTCAGCGCCCATCTGCTCATTCCAGGCTTCACCTTCACTGGAATGACCGCCGGCTCGAGGACCGAGAAGCCGGCCGCGGCTTGGACGCCCGAGCAGGTCGTCGACTTCATGCTGGCGGCGATGGGGAAAGGCGATTTCTACATCCTTTGCCCCGACAACGACGTGCCGCGCGAAGTGGATGAGCGCCGCATTCTCTGGGCCGCGGGCGACATCGTCGAGAACCGGCCGCCGCTCTCGCGCTGGCATCCGGACTACAAGGAGGCCTTCGCCAAATTCGCCAAGGCCTGAGGCGCGTCCTTCGATTGCTGGACGGAGCCCCCCGGACATGTCACCAAAGGATGTCCGAGGGAGGCGGGTTTGCTGGAAATGAGTTCGGTCGCCATCGCGCTCATTGTGACGGCAGTGATCGCCGCGGGCGGCGTCGTCGGCCTCGTGCTTCAGCGTATTCTCCCCGAGCGCTACACGACCGACAAGGCCCGCGACATGATCGGCGGCGTCGTCGGGCAGCTGACGCTCCTGCTCGTGCTGGTCAACGGCCTCCTCATCTGGACCGCGTATGGCGTGTTCAGCACCCAGCAGATCGAGCTCCAGACGATCACGGCGCGCGCGCTCGAGTTCGATCTCGAAATGCGCCAGTACGGGCCCGAGGCGGATGAGGCGCGCAGCGTGCTCAGGACCGATCTCGTTTGGGCGCACGAACAATTCTGGGGCGACGACACCTCGCGCGCCGCGGCCTATGAAGCCTCCTACAAGGCCATGGCCAGTATGAGCACGTTTCTCGATCACCTCGCTCCCAAGACGCCCGCGCAGACGAACCTGCTTTCCGCCGCGCGCGCGAATTACGCGTTCATCGGCGAGCAGCGGCTTCTCATGTCGCTGCAGGCGGCGACCCCGATCCCCTGGCCTCTCGTCTACGCCGTGACGTTCTGGTCATCGCTGATGTTCGCCAGCATGGGGCTTCTGTCGAGATTGAGCCTGATGTCGGTTGCCATGCTCATCCTGGGCAGCGCGTCGATCGGGCTTGCAATCTTTCTGATCCTCGAGTTCAGCCAGCCCTATACCGGCTGGATCCGCGTTGCGCCGGCGCCGCTCGAACAGGCGATCCTTCAGCTTGACCAGCCGAGCGCCGCAAATCCTCAGTGAGTTAAGGAGGCAAACCCATGGCGCATTACAGGATTCTGAGCGAAGCGGAGATTCGAGCCGCGCTGGCCGAGCTGCCGGACTGGACCTTGAAGGCGCCCAATATCGAGGCCCGGTTCGAGCTCAAGACCTTCCGCGACGCGATCGCCTTCATCGTCGAAGTCGCGATTCAGGCGGAAGTGATGAACCATCATCCCGAGTTCCACAATTCCTATAACATCCTGACCTTCTCATTCTGCACCCATGACGCGGGCATGAAGATCACCGATCTCGACATCGAGACGGCGAAGCACATCAGCGCGCTGGCGCGCCGCTTCCAGTCGATGCCCTAAAGATCAGTTGGCGAGGGACCAACGGTGACGGAAACGGCGGGTTGGGAGCCTCTGGAGTTCGACGGCAAGGTCGCCCTCGTGACGGGAGGCGGCGCGGGGATCGGCTATGCGATCGCGCGCGCCTTCGCCCGCCAGGGAGCGTGGGTCGCCATCGCCGGGCGCACCAAGGACACGCTGATCCGTTCGGCCGCGGCCATCGAGGACGAATGCGGACCGCCGGTCGTGGCGGTTGCAGCCGACGTAGCCGAGGCGGCAGACTGCGAACGGATGATCGCAACGACCGTCGAGCGCCTTGGCGCGGTCGACATTCTCGTCAACAACGCGGCCCGCTTCGCTGTTCTGCCGTTGATTGACGCGGAGCCGGCGGAGGCGGCCCGGTTTTTCGCCGTCAACGCCATCGGCGCTCTCAACGCGGGGCGCGCGTTCGCGCGCTGGGTCATCGACCACGAGCGCAGCGGCGCGATCATCAACGTCAGCAGCATCGCCGCCGGACGCCCTGCGCTCGGCGTCGGCCTTTATTCAGCGTCGAAGGCGGCGCTGGATAGCCTGACCCGATCGATGGCGGTCGAATGGGCGGGGCATGGGCTGCGCGTCAACGCGGTCGCGCCCGGCCATGTCGCGACCGAGGGCGTGCTCGAGGACTTTCGCACCGGCCGGCTCGACGAGAAGGCCATGCTTGCGCATATCCCGGCCGGTCGCATCGCCGACGGCGCGGATATCGCCGAGGCTGTCCTCTTCCTCAGCAGCGAGCGCGCGCGCCACATCCTCGGCCAGGTGCTGACCGTCGATGGCGGCGAGGGGTTCTAAACCAGCCCCTCGGCCCGAGTGGAGTTCGCGGGAGAGCAGACGCATTTCAGCACGCCAGCCGCTTCCGAAGCTCTGCACGTCCCGTGGATCAAAGATCGATTTGAGGGAAAACCCGCCGCCAACGCCTGCAGGTAATTGCAGAAACCCCTAACCCCCTGCTGACCGTCACGGGGGAGAGTGGCTTCCAGATGGGGCTATTCGTCTGCTGAAGAGGTGTGGTCGTCGCTTCCCGCCGGGGTTTCCTGGCAGCTCCACGCTTCGAGTGCGCAAACCCATACCGTCGCCGAAAGGGCTGCGCCGACGAACAGGATCTGCTGGTACAGCGCCCAGTCAATGGCGATTAATACACACAGCAGCGTCGCCACAAAGGAAATTGGCAAGATCGGGGACATAAAGTGACCTATTGACGGCAGGCCTGGCGGGTTTCGCCACATTCGCGAAACCGGCGCCAAATAGCTTTGTTCCGGCGCTCCGAACGGAAAAGTTAGGAAAAAGTTTACCTTGTTCCCCCTGGCGATATTTCGCGGCGAAGCCGGGACCCACCTTGTTCCGATTAACCGGAGCTGGCGATCGGCGGTCCAGTGTAGGTGTCAATATTCCGACCGATTACGAAGACGGCGCTCGTCGTCACTGCGCACCGGAATCTCGCGCGCGCTCCACGCCTCCAGCGAACACACGAGGATCATCGCGGACAGCGCCGCCCCGACGAACATCAGTTGTTGAAAGAGAACGTCCTCGACGGCGCCGAAAGCGCAGAGCAGCGTGAGCGCAAACGAAATTGGAAGGATCGCAGACATCGTGGAGGCCCGTCTAAAAGAGAAGCTTAGTCGCTCGATTGCATCTACTTTTCGAAACGCCGGCCACATGGTTCGGTTCCCGCGGCAGACGCGGGAGCAGGAAAAAATTTACCTCGTCCTTAAGGACGCCGGCTGATGGACGACATTCACGACCGCGTCGGTCCGCGCATTGACGCACGTCAAGACGCCGGTCAAAACGAGAGCCATGGAGGGAAGGCGACTTGGCCAAGCGCAAGACAGCGGGGGCTTCCGGCGACGACCGCGGTCGCAAGGAGCAAAGCCCGCCGGCGATGAAGGCGGCGAGAGAGCCAATGAAGCGCAAGGACTATGACGACGCCTTGCGGCGTTTGCAGGTCGAGCTTTGCGCGCTGCAGGAATGGGTCAAGCACAAGGGCCTGCGCGTCGTCGTCGTGTTCGAGGGCCGCGACGCCGCCGGCAAGGGCGGGACGATCAAGGCGATCACCGAGCGGGTGAGCCCGCGCGTGTTCCGGGTGGTTGCGCTGCCCGCGCCCTCCGACCGGGAGAAGTCGCAGCTCTACCTGCAGCGCTACGTCCCCCATCTGCCGGCCGCGGGCGAGATCGTGATCTTCGACCGCAGCTGGTACAATCGCGCCGGGGTCGAATATGTGATGGGCTTCTGCACCGAAGCGCAGCACCGCCGACTTCCTCACGCTCTGCCCCGAGTTCGAGCACGTCATCGTCGACGACGGCATTTTTCTCGTGAAGTTCTGGCTCGAGGTGAGCGACGCCGAGCAGGAGCGCCGCTTCGAGGCCCGCATCAAGGATCCGCTGCGCCAGTGGAAGCTTAGCCCGATGGACCTCGCCTCGCGCAGCAAATGGTACGAATATTCGCGGGCGCGCGACGTCATGCTGAGGGCGACCGACACCGATTTCGCGCCCTGGATCATCGTCCCGTCGGACGACAAGCGGCGGGCGCGCCTGAACTGCATCCGCCACCTCTTAAAGTCATCCCCCACGAGGACGCGCCGCGGACGAGGATCAAGCTGCCCAAGCGCTCGACCAAGGGCGCCTACGAAGACGTGGCTTCGCTCAAGGGGCCTGCGGTTCGTGGAGGATACGGCTTAGAGCAGGCTGCGTTCACATAGAACCGTCATTGCGAGGAGCGCAGCGACGAAGCAATCCAGAGAACGAAGGGCGCCCGACGATCCTGGATTGCTTCCCCCCGGACTTGATCCGGGGGTCGCAATGACGGCGGTGGCTCCATCCCATCACAGCGCTGTCTAAGCCCCAGGATCCGCTCAGCCTTCCTGCAACAGCGCCATGACGCCGCCCGCGGTCGAAAATAGCGCCGCGTCGGCGTCGGCGAAGCCAAGCAACTGAAGCCCGAGCGGAAGGCCGCTCGTCCTCGAAGCACGGGAAGCGAGATCGTCGGGACGCCCAGCATCGAGCCCGGAATGACGAAGCCGCGTCTCCCGTCGAGGCGAGGCCGACCGGCGCGGCGCCTGGCGCCGCAGAGCGTGAGGCAGGCGTCGAATTCCGCCGCCAGCGCGTGATAGGCGGCGCGCCGCCTGTCGCGTTCCTTGATGTCGCGGCGATAATCGTCGAGGGTCATCGCGTCGGCCCGCGCGGCAAGGTCGAGCATCGCCTGGCTGAGCTTGCTGGCGTCGCGCGCGCGGTAGGTGTTGAGCGGCCAGCGCGACTCCCAGGCGATGATGTTCGTGGGAGAGCTCCCGCGCGCCGTGGATCGCGTCCTCGACCGCAGCGATCTTTTCATTGTCATGGCGCGAGACGAGCGCGACGCCGGCTGATCTGAGTTTCGCCGACGCTTCCTCGAACGCCGCTTTCGCCGCCGGCGTCGCCACCGCCCAGCCGTCGGTCTCAAGCACCGCGAGCCGGCGCGGCTTCAGATGGGGCAGGGCAGGTCGGCGGCCCGTAGAGGCCTGGAAAGCCGGGGTCTCCGCCCACGCGCTGGGAGATCTCGTAGGCGACAGCCCAGGCCTCCGGCAGGCTCGCGGCAAGCGGCCCATGCGTGCTCTGGGAGAGGGCGTCATGGCTGCCGCCGCGATTGATCGCGCCGACCGTCGGCTTGAAGCCGAAGCAGCCGCAGAAACTCGACGGCCGCAGGATCGAGCCGAACACTTGCGTGCCGAGCGCGACGCTGACGGCGCCGACGGCCACCGCCGCGGCCGAACCGCTGCTGGAGCCGCCGGGCGTGCGGGTCTCATCCCACGGATTGCGGGTCGCGCGCGGCTGCATCCACGCGAACTCGGTCGTCACCGTCTTGCCGACGATCAATGCGCCCGCGTCGCGCAGCGCCGCAACGCTCGCGCCGTCGCGGTTCCCCTGAAAGCCCGCGAACAGCGGCGAACCGTTCTCCGTCGGCATATCGATGGTTTCGATGATGTCCTTGACCCCGATCGGCATGCCGTCGATCGGCGAAAGCGGCTTGCCCGCCCGCCAGCGCTCCGTGGAGCGATCCGCCGCCGCCCGCGCGCCTGCAAGATTGAGCGCGACGAAGGCGCCGATCTTCGGCTCCCAGGCGTCGAGTTCGGCGATGCAGCGCTCGAGGAATTGACGCGGCGAATCCTTTCCATTGGCGAAATCCGCCGTCGCCGGAAGAAACGGCCGCATCCGGGGCTTCGTCGCGTCGGGCGCGTTCATTCGTTCGCTTTCGTTGCTTTGCATTGCGTCCGAGCTCGCCGCCTCCGCGGTCGCTCTCTGCGCTTCTCTCGCAGCTATAGCGCGGTCGAACCAGCGTCGTCATCGCGAGCGCAGCGAAGCGATCCAGGGTCGTGGGGCGCCCGATGTTCCCTGGATTGCTTCGTCGCCATAGCCCGTCCGGAAGGACGGGCGTTCTTAGGAACGCCCTATGGCTCCTCGCAATGACGTCATCCTGTCAGGCCGACGCCGGCGCCGCCATCGGGGCTTCGCGCGGCCGCATCGCGCGGATGATCGCCTTCTCGATCTCGACCACCAGGAAGAAGATCAGGCCGCCAAGGAATAGCCACGGCCAGACGCGGAGCGGTATCGCCTCGGTCTCGAACACGGACTGCAGCGGCGGCGCGTAGGTGTACAGAAGCTGCAGGACGATCACCGCGCCGACGCCCAAAGGCAGATAGCGGTTGCCGAGATGGGCAAAAGGCGACAGCGACGAGTTGACCTTGAACCGGCTGTTCAGGAGATAGAAGACCTGGCCGATGACCAGCGCGTTGACCGCGACCGTGCGCGCGAGCGGGTCGGAGGCGCCTTGCCCCTTCATCCAGAAGAACGCCCATAGGGTGAGAACGAGCAGCAACGCGCCGACGAACACGACGCGCCACACGCCGAAGGCGTCGAGGATCGGACGGTTGACCATGCGCGGCGGCCTTTGCATCACGTCGAGCTCGTGCGGCTCGAACGAGATCACGAGGCCGAGCGCGACCGAGGTCACCATGTTGACCCACAGGATCTGGGGCGCGGTGATCGGCGTGGTGAAGCCGACAAAGATCGCCGCCAGAATGACCAGCGCCTGGGCGACATTGGTCGGCAGCATGAACAGGATCGCCTTCTCGATATTGTTATAGACGGTCCGTCCCTCCTTCACCGCCGCGGTGATCGAGGCGAAATTGTCGTCGGCCAGCACCATCTCGGCCGCCTCCTTGGTGACCTCGGTGCCCTTGATCCCCATCGCCACGCCGATGTCGGCCATTTTCAGCGCCGGAGCGTCGTTGACGCCGTCGCCGGTCATCGCCACGACCTGCTTGTTGGCCTGGATCGCTTTGACGAGACGCAGCTTGTGCTCGGGGCTCGCGCGCGCGAACACGTCGACCTTGGCGACCGTATCCTGAAGCGTGCGCCATGTCCATCTGCTCGACTTCGGCGCCGGTGACGGCGGTCTTGCCGTCGCCGATGTCGAGCATCTTCGCGATCGCCGCGGCGGTGATCTTGTGGTCGCCGGTGATCATCGTCACGCGGATGCCGCCGTCGTGACATTCCTTCACCGCCTCGATCGCCTCCTTGCGGGGCGGATCGAGGAGGCCGACAAGCCCGAGCAGCACGAGGTTCTTCGGCAGATCGGACGGTCCGAGGCTCCCTGCCTTGAGACCAGGATCGGGCAGCCACGCCAGCGCCAGCACGCGCTCGCCTTGCGCCGCGAGCACGTCGCCGGCTTCATCGAAATGGGCGCGATCGAGCGGCGGCCGGCCGCCGGCCGCATCCTCCTGCCGGTCGCAATGGTCGAGGATCACCTCGGGCGCGCCCTTGACGAGAAGCATCTCGCCGTCGGCCGTCCTGTGCAGGGTCGCCATGAACTTGTGTTCGGATTCGAACGGGATGACGTCGATGCGCGGATAAGCGGCCTGCTCCTTCTGCCGCTCGACGCCGAGTTTGGCGGCGAACGGATAGAGCGCGCCCTCGGTCGGATCGCCCTCCACCTTCCATGCCCCGTCCTCCTGGCGCAGCTCGGAATCGTTGCACAAAGCCGAGACAAGCCCGAGAAGCTGAAGCACCGGGTCGTCGCCGACGGGCGCGCCGTCCTTGAGCGCCTCGCCTTCGCTGGCGTAGCCGTCGCCGGTGACCGTGATCGCGCCGTCGGCGGTCACGGCCGAAACGACCATCATTTCCATGAGCGTCAGCGTGCCGGTCTTGTCGGAGCAGATGCGCGCGACCGAGCCCAGCGTTTCGACCGCCGGCAGACGCCGGACGATCGCGTTGCGGGCGCGCTATCCGCTGGACGCCGATCGCGAGCGTGATGGTGATGAGGGCCGGCAGGCCTTCGGGGATCATCGAGACGGCGATGCCGGTCACCGCCTGGAACATTTCGACGAAGGGAATGTGCTGGACGAACCGCCCGTAGACGAAGGTGATCGCGCTGATGATCAGAATGATGACCGTAATCGCATAGCCGAACTTTTTGATCTGGAGCAGCAACGGGGTTTCGAGGGAACTAACTCCGGCGAGCATCTGGTTGATGCGCCCCAGTTCGGTGTCGGCTCCGGTGGCGACGACCACTCCGGTCGCCCGGCCCGAGACGACCAGCGTGCCCGAATAGGCCATGCCGGCGCGGTCGCCGACGGTCGCGTTGGCCGAGACAGGCTCGGTCGATTTGTCCGAGGGCACCGATTCGCCGGTCAGCGCCGCTTCTTCCGTGCGCAGGTTCTTGACCTCGACCAGCCGCAGATCGGCCGGGATCTTGTCGCCGGATTCAAGGAACACGATGTCGCCCGGCACGAGCTTCTCCGCCGCGATCATCGCGGTCTGGCCGTTGCGCAGGGTTCTCGCCTCCGGCGACAGCATATTGCGGATCGAATCGAGCGACTTCTCCGCCCGGCCCTCCTGAATGAAGCCGAGCAGCCCATTGATGATGACGACGGCGAGGATGATCGACGCGTCCAGCCATAGGCTCATCATCAGCTTGATGAACCCGGCGGCGATGAGGACATAGACGAGGACATTGTTGAACTGCTGCAGGAAGCGCATCAGCGGCCCGCGCTTGCGCGCGGTCGGCAACAGGTTGAGGCCATATTCCGCCTGGCGCCGCGCGGCTTCAGCTTCATCGAGGCCAGCCTTCACGCTGCTCTTGAGCCGCTCGGCCGCCTCGTCCGTCGTGAGGGCGTGCCAGGCTGTCGGTTCTGCTGCGCTCATCGCTCGGGCTCCATGCGCAAGGCGGCGGCGCGCTCGAGATGCGCGACCGCGCGCCAGGCGTGATGCGCAAGCCGGCTCATCAGCGCGACCGCGTCGACCCGCGCCATCGCCTGGCTTGCGGTGAGCTTGCCGGACGCGACCATGTCGAGGGTGGCGCTGCGGTGGGCGGCCTTGAGGTTGGCGAGCGCCGTGGCCGCGCGCTCGAGCGCCGCGCTTCCGCCGCCTGCTGGGGCGCCGCTGGCGATCTTCGCGGCCAATTCGTCGTCCGCTGCGTGGGCCGGTCCGGCGGCGACCGCAAGGTTCGCTGCGGCTGCGGCCGCGTCCCGCATCGACCCAGCGCACAGAGCGGCGGCGCGCGCCTCTTCGGGTCCCCCAGTTGCAACGCCTGTTTTCGCCATCGCGTCGACCGCCTCCGCAAGCCGGCCCGCGTGGTCGAGCGCGTGCACCGTGCTCGTGAACCATTCGTGGCCTTCCTCGGAAGGCGGCGGGTCGGACTTTGAGAGAAATGCGCTCGCCTCCTGCAAGGCGTCCGACGCCTGAGTCCGCGTCATCGTCGAGGGTCGGGCGAGCCGTTCCGCCCTGGACGGCGCGGTCGAGTCCGCTCGCGGTCGCGACGCAAAGGGTTTCGAGCGCCCGCTCGATCGTCCGGCGCACCGCCTCGCCCGCGACCATAGGCGAGCGAAGCGAAGCCGGATCGAGGTATTTTGTGAATTGCGAGCCGCGCTCCGGCACGAAGCGCTCGATCAGGCGGGTGAACGGGCCCATCAGCGGCAACAGGACGGCGACCCCGATCACGTTATAGGCCGTATGATAGGCGGCGAGCAGGCCCGTCGCGTCGATGGTCTGCGACGCCCGGACGATCAGCGGCGTCACAAACGGAAAGAGCGCGATCGCAATCAGCGCGGCGATGAGCTTGAAGGCGATATAAGCGACAGCGAGCCGCTTGGCGGTGCTCGAGGCGCCGATCGCGGCGACCGCTGACGAGGTAGCCGTGCCGATGTTCTGGCCGATGACCAGGGCCAGCGCCTGATCGAGGCCGACCGCGCCGGCATAGAGGGCCGAGAGCGTCACCGCGATCGAGACGGTCGAGGATTGCATGACGGTGGTCATCACGGCGCCGACCACGACCAGCAGCAGCACGTTCAGGAGGCCGCGCAGGTCAATCGCGCCGGCGGCGTTCATGATCGTGGGCAGATCCGAGGGGTGTAATTGCTCGGCAAGCCCGCCCATGCCCTGCTGAAGCGTCGACAAGCCGACCAGGATCAGCGCAAAGCCGGCGATGGCCGCGCCCGCCGCCGCCAGTCGTCCGCGCCCGACCACCTTCATCAGCGCGCCAACGAAAACGATCGGCAGAGCGGCGGCGGTGAGCGAGATGCGGACCCCGAACGCCGCCACCAGCCAGCCCGTTCCGGTCGTGCCGATATTCGCGCCGAAGACGAGGCTCAAGCCTTGCGGAAAGGTCAAAAGCCCGGCGCTGACCAGCCCGATCGTGGTCATTGTCGTGGCGCTGGACGACTGCACCAAGAGGGTGATGATCGCGCCCCAGAACGTGCCGAGGAGCGGCGTCGCCGCCGCCTTTTCCAGCACTGTCTTCAAGGCCGTGCCGGCGAGCGCCTTGAGCCCGTCGGTCATCACCGCCATGCCCAAAAGGAACAGGCCGACGCCGCCGACAATGGAAACGGTGGTCTCCAAATCTCCTCTCGGCCCCTGTGTTCGCCCACAGTGGGAATCGCATCCGTATCGCGGGGAGCCGCGCTTGTCGATGCGGACGGGCGTTTATAAGTGCGAGGGCGCCTCAGACGCAGGAGCGGGCGACGTGCTCGATCGCCATGTCGAGCGCGAGCTCGAGCGGGCGGGTTGCGCGCGTGGTCTGGGCCAGCAGCAAGCCGCCCTCGAGCGCCGCGATCATCGTCGTCGCGAGATCCTCCGGCCGCGCCTCTCCCTTAAGTTCGCCGCGATCGCGCATTGTCCGCAGGGCGCTCACGAGATGGGATTCCCATCGCGCAAAGCCGAGCGCCAGCATTTCGCGGGCGCTCTCGGAGCGATCCGCGAGCTCACCCGCCAGCGATCCGAGCGGACAGCCGCCGACGGCGCCCGCCGCCTTGTTCATGGCGATCACGCTCGCGGCCCATCCCCTCAGCCCGTCGAGAGAATCGACGGCTTGCAGCCGGGCCGCGTGGTCCGCGGTCACCCGGCGGGTCTGAAGCTCGATGACCGCGCGCATCAGCCCGTCCTTGTCGGCGAAATAGTGATAGACTTGCGACTTGCTGGTCGCGCTCGCCGCCATGATGTCCTCGAGGCTCGTGCCGCTTGCGCCCTGCCGGTAGACGAGGTCGGCCGCCGCCTCGACTATACGCGCGCGGGTCGCGGCGCCCCGCGCCGTCCGTGATTCACTTGCATAAGCCTTCTTTTGGCGGGGCATCCGACGCTCCTTCGCGTTTGGCCGCAGCCTAGCGAATAATGGACTTGACAGTCCAGTTGTGAGCGGGAACTCTCAGGGCGCGTCTGGACCAATCAGTCCAGTGAAATCGCAATGGAGAACCCGGATGCCTCTTTTGAACAATGGCGACGCCTTCCCGAAGCTCACCGTCCCCGCCGTCGGCGGAGGTGAGATCGCGCTGCCGGACGTCTTCGCCGGGGCGTGGGGCGTGGTCATCGTCTATCGCGGCGCCTGGTGCCCGTTCTGCAACGCGCAGCTTGCGGGCTTTGCGGCCGAGAAGGACGCGCTCGACGGGCTCGGAGTGAGGGTCGTCGCGCTTTCGGTCGACGACGAGGCGACCAGCGCCGCAACCGCCGCCAAGAACCATTTGCAGTTCCCAGTCGGCCACAGCGCGGACGCGGACGCGGTTCGAGCCGCGACCGGGGCGTTCGTCAATCCGAGCCCGCATTATCTGCAGCCCGCGGGTTTCGTTCTCAGCCCGGACGGAACGGTGAAGGCCGCCGTCTACGCCACGAGCGCCATCGGCCGCATGCTGGCCAAGGATGTGGTCGGCTTCGTCGGCTATTTGAAATCCGTGGCCGCGAAGGCCGCCGCCGAGTAGCGCGCTTGTCGGCGGCTCATCGGGCGCGCGCCGGATTCGGCTTGTCGCAAGGCTCGGGACGGCGCAGACTATTGCGCAAGGCGTCCGGGGAGAGCGGCTTCCAGGCCATGCTTGGCCGCATCGGGACATGGGGTCGCGCCCCGTATCGGGCTCCTCCCCCCTCGTTCGTCAGGATGTCCGGGGAGACGGAGCCATGCTTTTCGCCGTGAGTGGTCTTGAGGGTTGCGCGGTTAAGGCGAGCGACGGCGAAGAGGTCGGTTCGGTCAGGGACTTCCTGTTTGACGATGTGACCTGGAAGATCCGCTGGATGGTGGTCAGCGCCGGTCATTGGCTGGCGGGCCGCAAGTTCTTCATCCACCCCTCGGCGATTGCGCCGCTCACGCTGCCGCCAAAGCCCGCGGTTCCGATGATGAGCTCAGGAGACGCGCTCGAGCTCACGGTCAATCTGACCAGGGCTGAGATCGAGGCCGGCCCGCACGCGCAGGAAGACGATCCGGTGAGCGGTGATATGCAGGCGCTTCTCTACGACTATTACGGCTGGGACCCCAATTGGGGCGTAACGCATTTCGGCGCCGTCCTGCCCAATGCGGAATCAGAAATCGTCCTGGACGCGGCCCGACGCGCGAGGGAAGCACAACACCCGCCGCTCGACGGAGCCGATCATCTGCATGGCGTCGCCTCGGTCAAGGGTTACTACGTCCACGCCGTGGACGGCGACATCGGCCATGTCGAGAACGTTCTCGCCGACGATACGAATTGGGAGATCCGCTATTTCGTCATCGCGACACGCAACTGGTGGCCCGGCAAGATCGTGCAGCTTTCGCCCTATGCGGTGAAAGCGATCGACTGGTTCGGCGAGCACATCAATATGAACGTGACCCGCGATCAGGTGCGCTCCGCTCCGGCGTGGGATCCGCTGGCGATGATGGACAAGGCGAGCGAGGACGCGCTCCACAGCCATTTCGGCTGGCCGGGCTACCGGGCGTAGGCGGAGGAGTGAGGAGCTCCGGCGCGATCCGAGTCCCGCGTCTAAGGTACTCATCGCTGACGATGCTCAAGGGACACACTGGTCAAGATCGGTGAGAAGTCGTCGTGCTACGTTACCCTAATGCAATTTCCTATATGACCGGCCGCGGCTGATACTGTCTCCACTCACACAACCTGACCAACGTCCAGGCTTATGCCAGTGTGGCCCAGATCACAGCGTCACCCTACTATCCAGGCTAGGCGAACTTGTTCTCGCGATAGCCGTTTGGCGGCTCCGCCGCAATAGTAGCTGTGACATTCCTGGCCTCTAGAACGAGGGATTGTGATGTGCGCGAAGTCATATGCAGGCTCCTTTTTTGTGGTCCTCGTGACCGTAGGTGCCTTTGTTGTCCCTGAGCAGGCCAGCCGAGCACAGCAATGTGAAGGGCCGACTTTTCAATATCACGGGACAAAGCCGCTTCCCTTCGACACCAACTCTCACCTAGAGTACGGAAATTCCTCATCCGCGGGATGTATATCGAAATCCTCAAAATCGCAAAGGAGCGACTTGTGGCGGGTCGACCGCTGCGTCTACAACCCAGATGATAAGGTAGATTTCCATTTCTCGTGGTTCGTGCCCGACTGGGAAAGTTACGTTCCGCCTCATTGCGCACTTGAATATCCACATTTTCTTGATGCGGAGAACCCGAAAGTCAAGCCGAAGGTCGACCTGATCACATCTTGCATCGAATACGGGAATGCTGGACAGGTAACGACTGCGCAGTATCTAGGCGACGAGCACGAGAAAGACGCCGCAGCTAAAGAAGATGAGTCCAAGTGTCGTTCGCCATCTGCGCCCACTTCTTCCTCTGATCCAGATTTACGCACCATCGATTTTGACATAGAGTTGTTCTTTCCGTCAGATTCCTCCAAGGCTGAGGAGACAATGCTTGCAATGGAGGGTCATTATACCCTTGTTACGAAAGGCGATGAAGCTTATTTCAGCCAGTTTAGCTATAAGCTCGTGCCCGCTCGGGAGAAGTCGAAGGGCGATCCCGAGGCAATTACTATGAAAACTCAGCTTAGCGGAAAAGCAGAGCCCTTGAGTAAATTTCGTACTACACAGAACATTGCTGATGGGGTGCGGCTGACTAGCGGTGGCGAGGTTCCTCTGCTCGGGGTACCGGGCAAGGCACCCTGGCAATTAGTTCAAGGCACGCTCGACTTCCTTGATGGCTTTGGTAAGCGGGTTGCTCGGGCCCAGATTCCTCTGTTCGCACCTGGGCAGTGAGCGTGCTCAGAAACCTGCTTCGGTCGGCAGCCGGGGCGCTCCCCGGAACAGTGGCTCTATGGGTAAACAAGTGGATTGCCCTTTTCGCGAACTCTCCGCGCATTGCGTTGAGGGATTGGCGGCCAGATGCCAACAATACCGCCGCCGCATTCGGGACCGGCGTCGTCATCGTCCTCGCCGTCGGCGTTCCTTTGATTCCGCCGAAGCCAGCCCGAATCGCGCTGGCCGCATTGTTCCTGATTCTCTCTGCGTTTGGTCTTTGGCGATGCTACGCGTCGTTTGAGCTTCTCGCCACAACGAAGATGTCCACGGCGGATGCTCGTCCCATTCAAGCCGTTTGGGAATTCTGGTATATCGCAATGCTGATCGCATTCGTTGCGGCGATGACATGCGCCTTGGCAGCCCTTCAAGGGATCGGTTCGCATGGCGTTGGCGTTCAAGCTCGCGATTCCGACGGAGGCAACGCAGGCGGGGCAGATACTCAGTAATCTACTGAAATAGATCACATCACGTCGCACAGCGCCCCGGCGTCGTTCGGCCAAGCCTCAGCCAGCGCGTCGATGTCAACAAAGGGCTTCGGACGTGGCCTGGCGATCGTGGTGATTCGCCAGGGCCGTCCAGCGTCGCGGGGGAAATCCCCCAGGATCGAAATCGACCCTCCGCAAACGGGAGGCCGGGGCGGCCGAAGCTATGACGAACAATTCCTTTCCAAAATTGGGAAGTCGTGCTACCCATATTTCTGATGAACAGAGTGGATGCGGCTCACCGGGACGCGGCACGAGAACGGACAGGAGGCTGGATGAATCACGGGCTCGAGGCGCTTCGCGCGCAACCTGAGAGGCGAGTGAGGGAGGCGGAAAATTTTTTTCACTTTTTTCGCTCATAACCCTTTGAAAAGTCTCGATTCCGAAAAGTAAAAGAAAGCGAAAAGAGGCGAAAAAAAGCCATTTTGCTTTTTTTCTCTTTCGTTTTCTTTCGTCCAATTCGCGCCTTGGTTGCATCCGGGCTTCGGGCGCTCGGCCTTGGCCGGTTCAGGCGAAGGCGCGGGCGGCCGCCTTGTGCCTGGCGATCAGGGCGGGGAGGTCGACGCCCTCGGGGCTCCCGTCGATCACCCGCCATGTCCCCGCGACCATCACCCGGTCGGCGCGATGCGCCCCGCAGAGCGCAAGCGCCGCGATCGGGTCCTGGGCGCCCCAGAAGCGCGGCTCGTCGAGCGTGTAGAGCGCGAGATCGGCCTGCATGCCGGCTGCGATCGCGCCGATGTCGTCGCGGCCGAGGCAGCGCGCCGAGCCTTCCGTCGCCCAGCGGAGCGCATCGTAGGGCGTCACCGCCGAGGGCCCGTAGCTCAACCGCTGGAGCATGAGGGAATGGCGCACGGCCTCCATCATGTTGGACGAATCGTTCGAGGCTGAGCCGTCGACCCCAAGCCCGATCGCGACGCCCGCCGCCTCGAGCTCCTTCACCGGGCAGACGCCCATGCCGAACGCCATGTCGGAAGCGGCGCAATGGCAGACGCTGCCGCCCGCCTTGCCGAGGCGCTCGATCTCGCCGGCGTTGAAATGGATGCCATGCGCGACCCAGGTCCGCGGGCCGAGCCACCCGGCCTGCTCGAGGAGATCGACCGAGCGCATGCCGAACGTTTCGATTGCGTAGACGTCCTCATCGAGCGACTGGCAGAGGTGCGTGTGCAGCCGGCAATCGTAGCGCTCGGCGAGTTCGGCCGATCCCTCCATCACCCGCTTCGGCACGGCGAGCGGCGAGCAGGGCGCGAGCGCGACCCGGATCATCGCGCCTGGCTTGGGGTCGTGATAGCGGCTGAGCACCCGCTCGCTGTCTTCAAGGATCGTCTCCGAATCCTGCACGATCGAGTCGGGCTGCAAGCCCCCGTCCTTCTCGGAAATGCCCATCGAACCGCGGGTGACCGTCATGCGCAGGCCGAGCTTCGTCGCCTCCTCGACTTCGATATCGATCGCGTTCTCGAGGCCTGGGGGAAAAAGGTTGTGATGGTCCGCCGCAGTCGTGCACCCGGAGAGCATGAGTTCGACGAGCGCCATCCTGACGGCGATGCGCAGGGCCTCGGGCGTCATGCGGTCCCAGCGCCGCTCCATCGTGACCAGCCAGGGGATCAGCTCCTTGCCGAAGCCTGCGGGGTGGGCGCGCGTCAGCGTCTGGTAGAAATGATGATGGGCGTTGATGAGCCCTGGCAGGACGACATGGCGGGAGGCGTTGAAAGTCGTGTCGACAGGGGTCGCGGGCGATCGTCCGCGCGCCACGCGTTCGACGATCTCGCCGCCCTCGACGACGATTCCGCGCTCGGAATCGGCTGCGAGGATGGCGAGCGGGTCCTTGATCCATAAGCGCATGCGATGGGTGGGCTCCGTTTCCGAGGAAGGGAGAGAACGGGCCGCATAGGCGAGGCGAGCCGAAAGGTAAAGGCTTGAGGGGTCACTCTCGGTACCCCTTGTCCGCCAAGACGTTTTACGAGATTGTATTCGACGCTGGGAATTTCGGCTCCTATTGTGGGCCGTTGCTGGGGCGAGTGTGAGGCGCGGCGTCAATCATCAAAACGCAGCCCCCGGCGAACGGCGACGCGGTCGTCGAGCCGGCCTGCGAACTGGACTCTGGGAGGACTTCGAATGCGCGTTGCGATCATCGCGGCGTTGGCGGGGGCGATCGGGTTCGCCGGACCCGCCGTCGCCCTCGACAAGGTGACCTTTGGCACCAATTGGGTCGCCGACCCGGAGGCCGGCGGTTATTATCAGGCTCTCGTCGACGGGACTTACGCCAAATACGGCCTCGACGTCACCATTCTGCAGGGCGGGCCGACATCAAACGGCGGCATGCTGCTGATCGCCGGCAAGATCGAGTTCTACATGGGCGGCGACATTATCGGCGATTTCCTCGCCGTGCGAGCACGACATTCCCACCATCGCCGTGGCCGCTCACTTCCAGAAGGACCCGCAGATCTTCATGTCGCATCCCGGAGTCGGTCTCGACAAATGGGAGGACCTTCCTAACGCGAACCCGGCTTTCGTCAGCGCCGGCGCAGTCAACACGTTCTGGGCATGGATGCGGCTCGCTTACGGCTTCAAGGACGAGAACATCAAGCCTTACAATTTCAATTCGGCCCCGTTCATCGCTGAGCCGCATTCGATCCAGCAGGGGTATTTGACCTCCGAGCCGCTCGAGGTCCAGAAGCAGGGCGGTTTCAAGCCCAACATCTTTCTTCTCTCCGATTATGGCTACACGACCTATTCAAACCTGGTCGAAACCCGCCGCGACTATGTCGAGAAGCATCCTGACATCGTGCAGCGGTTCGTCGACGCATCGACCATCGGGTGGTACCACTATCTCTACGGCGACAATTCGAAGGCCAACGAGGCGATCAAGCGGGAGAATCCGGAAATGACGGACGACCAGATCGCGTTCTCGATCGCCAAAATGAAGGAATACGGCATCGTCGATTCCGGCGACACGCTGAAATTGGGCATTGGCGCGATGACCGACGCTCGATGGAGCGACTTCTACCACACGATGGTGAAGGCCGGGGTGGTCAAGGCAGGCATCGACTACAAAAAGGCCTACACTCTTCAGTTCGTCAACAAGGGCGTCGGCCTCGACTTGCGTCCAAAGTGAGCGGCGTCCGTCGGCGCACTATCTCTGCGACGGCGGAAGCCCGTTGTAGACGGCGGGAGGCAGAACGGCGGAGACGTTGATCGTGACGGGCTCTTTCGGCCCGAAGTTCGTGACCTTGTTGCTGACGGCGGGCAGGCTCTTGAGAAAGGCGGCAATGGCCTCCGCGTCGGCGTCGGCGAGATGCGAAAAAGCCGCGTAGGGCATGACAGGACTGAGGTCTCTCCCTTCTGGCGTTTTGCCAGTGCGGATCGTGGCGATGATCTGACCGTCAGTCCAGTTGCCGAGGCCGGTGTCCTTGTCGGGCGTCAGATTCTCCCCCACGAAAACACCCGCGCCGGGAATGGCGAAGCCGACGTTGGAGCCACCAAGATAGCGCTTCATGTCCGGCGCGCCGAGAAAAGCGCCGGGCGTGTGACAATCCGAGCAGCCGGCGATCGTCACCAGATAGCGCCCGCGGGCAATCTGCGCGTCGTCGGCGAGAGCGGGAAACGGAAAGGACACAACAGCGGCAAGCGCCGCGCCGAGAGTCGTGGCGAACAGACGGCGCATCATGGGTCTTTTCCCCTTCCAGCGGTCGCGAGAGTGACGTCGTCGCCCGATATTGGAATTCCAGCCAGATGTTCGGGAACCAGCCAGCGCTGCGTCGGATCGGGCTCGTGCGCGACTGGCTCGATCGTCCCCCGCCACGCCACGCCCATCATTTGCGCCGTCTGGTAAGCCATCACGCTCCAGCCTTGCGCCGCCAGCGCACGCAAGCCCGCCGCTACATGCGGCGAGACGAGGTCGTGGAAGACCACCATTGCCGTGGTTTCGAGGTAGGGAGCGCAAGCGAGCGCGTCCCGGATCGGGGCCTCGCCGGCATGGTCGCCGTCAATGAACGCGAACGACCATCGCGCGCCCGCTTCGCCGAGCCGGATGACCGATTCGGGGCTCGTTTCCGGAACGAGGATCGTGGTCGAGCTTCCGCCTGCGCCGCGGATCACCTGCTCGAATTCCCGCCGCCATTCCGCGTCTGCGAGCAAGGGTTCGACAACGTGAAGCGGCGCAATTCCGGCGGCGACGAGATAGGCGGTCGACCAGCCGCGCCACGCCCCGATCTCGATCCCGCTCCGTCCCTTGAACGCGCGCGCGTTGGAGTAGAGGATTGACGCTTCGTCGCGATTGATGAAGCCGACCGTCGGATTACGTTTGTCGACGCGAAACGGATGGTCGATCTGCTTGCGAAAATAGGGCCAAGTCGTAGCGTTTTTGTCCGCCTCAATCATGTTCGGAAACAGATGATCGAGAACGGGCGCTTCGAGATTGGCGGCGACGTAGTCTTTGGCCATGAATCCGGAGCTGGACCGAAGGAACGAAATCGGCCGCGCGGTGTTCCGATTGGCAACTCATTCTGGCCCGGCGGCTGGCAGATCGAGGCGAATGGCACGCCGCGCCGCCCGGCGTCAAGAACGGCAGTGCTTTGGAGCTCGCCGGCGCCGCAATGCAACAAATATCATGCTCTTGTACTCGGCTTGTTCTGGCATTACCTGATGTTTGACCGAGAAAAGCGAGGTCTATAATGTCCGTGGTCAAGCGCATTGAGCAGCCCGCGCAAGAGGAAGACTTCGGAGGGACCCGATGCAAATGGTGAAGGGCGTCGGAGATCATGAAAGAGCTCGGGTAACGAGAGGCACGAATTTGCGTTTTGACGGGGTGGGGCTCCCGGCCTGAACCGCCGGCGCCAAGAGACGACAGGTTCGCACGATGAACACGATTGTGACGCTGAGGACGAACGAAACCGCGGTCCGCGTAGCCGCGCCGCCGCTGGTCACGCTCCGGGGAGTGCACAAGGTCTTCGCCAATCAGGTCACGGCTCTCGAAGGCCTTAACCTGGACGTCCGGGCGGGCGAGTTTCTCTCGTTGCTGGGACCGTCCGGTTGCGGCAAGTCGACGGTTCTGCGGTTGCTGGCGGGTCTCACGGCGCCGACGCAGGGCGAGATTGTTTGGCGTAGCGAAGTGCCCGGAGCTTGGTTTCGTATTTCAGGAGCCGACGCTGACGCCCTGGTCCGACGTTTTCACCAACGTCTGGCTGCCGCTGCGCCTCGCCGGCGTGTCGAAGGAAAAGGCTCGGCCGCGCGTCGAAGAGGCGCTGGAGCTGGTCGGACTGGCAGGTTTCGCCAAAGCCTATCCGCGCCAGCTGTCCGGCGGCATGAAGATGCGGGTCTCGATCGCCCGCGCCCTGGTGACGCGGCCGACGGTCTTACTGATGGACGAGCCGTTCGCCGCTCTGGATGAGATCACGCGCCTCAAGCTCAATGACGATTTGGCGGCGCTCCGGTCATCGCTCGGAGCGACGGTGGTGTTCGTGACCCATTCGGTGTTCGAGAGCGTCTATCTGTCGGACCGCATCGTGGTGATGGCGGCGCGGCCAGGACGGGCGGTTGCGGAAATCATGGTCGAATCGCCGACCGCGTCGCGCCAGGAGGGGTTTCGGCTGTGCAAGGCCTACGCCGACACCTGCGTCCAGACTTCGGAAGCGCTCCACGTCGCGATGGGCGATCGGCCGCCGAAAATGCTCAAGGCCGAGGCGCAGTGAGCAGAGACGACTTTGTCGGCTATGCGGTGCCGGCCATCACTTTGGGGATGGGGCTGTTCGCGTGGGAGGCGCTGGTTCGCTATTTCGCCGTCCCCTCCTATCTTCTGCCCGCCCCGAGCCTCATCATCGCCACCCTCATCACCGATTGGCCGACGCTGTCGGCGTCGCTATGGGTGACGCTTCGATTACGCTCAAGGCTCTCGCGATCGCTGTCATTGGCAGCGTCGCGCTGGCAATTATTTTCGCGCAGTCGCGACTGGTCGAGCGGGCGTTCTATCCGTTCGCCGTCGCCATGCAGGTGACGCCGATCGTCGCCATCGCGCCACTGTTGCTGATCTACCTCACTCCTGGCATAGCGGTCCTGGTGTGCGCATTTCTGGTGGCGTTCTTTCCTTTGCTGGCCAACACCACGCTCGGGCTCTCTTCGGCGGACCACAATCTGGTTGACTTGTTCCAGATGTATCGCGCCTCGCGCATGCAGCAATTCATGTTGCTCCGGTTGCCCTCGGCTCTGCCTTATTTTCTCGCGGGCCTCAGGATCAGCGGCGGGCTCGCGCTTGATCGGCGCGATCGTCGCCGAAATCGCTGCTGGGTCCGCCGGCCAGGGATCAGGGCTTGCGTATCGTATTGTCGAGTTCGGATTTCGCCTTAATATTCCGCGAATGTTCGCCGCGTTGCTCTTGATTTCGGTCGCAGGCATCACAATTCATCTGCTGCTGACTGCGCTGTCGCATTGGTTATTGCGCGATTGGCACGATAGCGAGCGCGGGCGAGAAAGCTGAACCAAACAAGATAATTAACCGTATGACTTAAGACGGCGGGGCGCCTTTGCGTCCGGTGCGCCGCCGGGCGGGCTAAATCTGCGCCGAAAACAAGAAGGCGAGGTCATATGAACGTCGGATATATCAAGGTCGAGCGGCGGATCGCGCCGCCGCGGGCCTCCGTTCTTCGCAAGCTGGGGATCGCCAACCTCGTCAGCACCGCGAAGTTCGACATTGAGGCCGCCCATGAAGCGCTGGTCCGACGCCAGGCGGTTCCGGAGCGGATCTACGCCGACGGTCTGGTGGTCGATGTTCCGGCCGGCGTGTACCATCCGCTACCCAACTCGAGTTCGGAATTTTTCATCCGCAATATAAAGGCGATGAACCCGAACCTGATCGCCAAGACGCTGGAAATCGGGTGCGGCTGCGGCATCATCTCACTCTACATGGCTGCTAACTGGTCGTCGCGGACGGTCGCCACCGATATTTCGTCGGTCGCCGTCGAGGCGACCATGGCCAACGCCAAGCTGAACAACGTTACCTTGACGGCCTTCCAGTCCGACCTGTTCGAGAAGATCGACGAGGACGGCTTCGACCTCATCGTTTTCAACACGCCGTTGGTCGACAAGAATCCGGAGAACGACATCGAACGGTATAGCCTGTGCGATCCGCAGGGACGGATCACCAAATCCTATTTGCGCCAGGCTCGCCGTCATGTGTCGAAGGACGGGCTCATCATCTTTTCGATCTGCAACAATTCCGCCTACGAAGTGATGGACGCGATCGACCTTGACTATCAGATCGTTGGCTTTGAACTGGCCTATAGCGGCTTTTGGCGGGCGATCGTCGGTGCGCGCAACTGATATCGGGGCGTTGACGCGCGAGCGGCAGGGGCCCCGTTCGATGCGATTAGCGCCGCCCCTCGATAGCGCTTCCGGCGAGCTGCGTTCGCGCCCGGTCCTTGTGCAGCCGCAGCAAATAAAGTCGGCGCCGGCATCCAGGCAGTAAGCAGCCTCCAGCCGGTCGCCGCAGAGAAGCGACGTTCCGCACCGTCGCGCTTCCGCGCTGAATTGCGCCGGAGGGACGGAGGTCGCTGCGACCCCGCGCCGGCCCATCCCTTTCCGCGAGCCTGCTGCGTTCACCGCCGAGTCCCCGTTCGCCTGACGGGGCCGCGAGGGCGATCGGCCATGACAATTGCAACCAGAGCGCGAATTTCGGCGAAAGAAAACGAAAGTGAAAGAAAGCAAAATGGCTTTCTTTTGCTTTCTTTTGCTTTCTTTCGCTTTCTTTTAGTTTTCGGAATCGGGACTTTTCAAAGGGTTATGGCCGAAAAAAGCCAAAAAAATTTTCTTCCTTTCCGACTCGCGCGACAGGTTGCAATCGAGCGACGTTTCAAGCAGCCACAGCCTCTCCCCGCCGGTTTGCGGCCCGGGCGCCGAACGGAAGCGATTCCGATTAACATGAATATGTAATCCTATGATTTTGATTTTGTCAAGCACGATCCGACTCTGACGGCGATACCTGCTGGTCTGCCCGGCTATTGAACTGTGGAAGGGTCCGCCGCTCATGGAGGCGTCCTGGCCGGGCTTGGCCGCCATCCACAAGAACATGAGCTAATCAGGAGAAACAGTTGAGAGGAAACACATATCTGTGATAACAGGGATTATCGCGGCCGCTCGGCCATGACGGCCGGTGCAAGGCCGGCCATGACGGCCGGTGCAAGGCTCTGCCATGACGGCCGGTGAATGTGATTGCTCGAAAACAACGTCTAAGCGCGATGAGAGCCAACAATCCCGCGCTTGCCTGGCCTTTCCCGATGACCGCCCGGCGGGGCGACAGGCATGGTCCTTGCGTGCATCGCTATGACCGGCCGACCGGAGGGGGCCGCTGATCTTTGGCGGCGCCGTCGCGAACTCCGATTGGCGCCGTCCTTAACGCGGCGTGGCGCATGAACGAAACCATAGACCTGGCGGCCGAACCCTACGCCTTCGCGCTCGCGCCTAAGCATTGCGCGCTCCTGATCATCGACATGCAGCGCGATTTTCTGGAGCCCGGGGGCTTTGGCGAAATGCTCGGCAACGACGTTTCGCAACTGCGCCGCACCATTGAACCGAACCGAAAGCTGCTCGCGGCATGGCGCGAGGCTGGGCTTCCGGTGCTCCATACCCGCGAAGGTCATCGGCCGGACCTCGCCGATTTGCCGCCGGCCAAAAAGATCCGCGGCAAGAGCCAGACCACGATCGGCGACGCCGGTCCGATGGGCCGCATTCTCGTACGGGGCGAACCCGGCCACGACATCATTCCGGAGCTTTATCCGACGCTCGGCGAACCGGTGATCGACAAGCCCGGCAAGGGCGCATTCCACGCCACCGATCTGCACGCCATCCTGCAGCACCGGGATGTGAAGCAACTCATTGTCACCGGCGTGACGACTGAGGTCTGCGTCAACACCACGGTCAGGGAAGCGAACGACCGCGGTTACGACTGCCTCGTGCTCGAGGATTGCGTCGGGTCCTATTACCCGGAGTTCCACGCCATGGGCTTGAAGATGATCAAGGCGCAAGGCGGCATTTTCGGCTGGGTGTCGAGCTCCGAGGGGGTGATCGAGGCTTTGGCCGGGTGGAAGAGCCCCGCCTAGGCGAGGCGAAGCAGGGGAGCAAGACAATGGCGAATGCAATGACCGCCAGGACGGGGCTCGAGAAATGGTGGGTTCCTGGCGACTGGAACGCCTTCTTCGGGTTCGGGACCAATATCCTGGTCAATGTTCTGGTCCTGACCGGCCTCCTCCGCTTCGTGCTGAAGATGCCCAACTCGCTGGTGTTCGGCAGAATCCTTCCCGCTCTCGGGCTGATGCTCTTCCTCAGCACGGTCTATTACGCCTGGCTCGCCTATCGGCTGGCGCAGCGGACCGGCCGCACGGACGTTTGCGCCCTACCATCGGGCACCAGCGTGCCGCACATGTTCGTCGTGACCTTCGTGGTCATGCTGCCGATCCTGCTCAGGACCAACGATCCGGTCCAAGCCTGGGAAGCGGGGCTCACCTGGGTGTTCGTCCAGAGCTTCGTTTTGATGGCGGGCGGCTTCATCGCTCCCGTCATTCGCCGGATCACGCCGCGCGCCGCGCTGCTCGGCTCGCTTGCGGGCATCTCGATCACCTTCATCTCGATGCGCCCCGGCCTGCTTGTGTTCGAGACGCCGCTGATCGGCATGGTCTGCTTCGCCATCATCCTCGCCAACTGGTTCGGCGGCGTGCGCTATTTCCAGGACGTGCCCGGCGGCCTGATCGCCATTGCGGCGGGCACGATTATCGCCTGGGGATCGAACCTTTTCGGCCTTGGCTACGGCGGCCTGAGCGTCAGCAGCGTCGGCGACGCCTTCTCGCATTTCGGCTTCTCGTTTCCTATTCCGGCCGTCGGCCACGTCTTTTCGGGCTTCAAATTCATCGGGATCATCCTGGTCACCGCAATCCCGTTCGGCATCTATGATCTCGTCGAGGCGATGGACAATGTCGAGAGCGCGGCGGCGGCCGGCAACTCGTTTCCGACCACCCGGGTGCTGACGGCCGATGGCGTCATCAGCCTGATCGGCTGCCTGCTCGGCAATCCGTTCATCAACGCGGTCTATATCGGCCATCCGGGCTGGAAGGCGATGGGCGGGCGGATCGGCTATTCGGCCGCGACCGGCGTGATGGTGCTGGTGCTGACATGGCTCGGCATCGTGGCTCTGGTCTCGAGCCTGATCCCGGTGGTCGCGATCCTGCCGATCCTGCTCTACATCGGCATGCTGATCGGCTCGCAGGCGTTCCAGGAGACCCCGAGCAGCCACGCGCCGGCGATCATCCTGGCGATGATTCCGCAGATCGCCGCGTGGGGCAAAACCATGATCGACGGCGCGCTTGGCGCAGCCGGCACCAATGCGGCGGCGGTCGGCTTCGACAAGCTCGGAAACACCGGCGTGTTGTACAAGGGCCTTCAGACGCTCGGCGGCGGCGCGACGCTCGCCGGCATTATCTTAGGCGCCGTCACCGTGTTCATCATCGAGCGCCAACTCGAGAAGGCGGCGGCCTTCGCCGCGGCTGGCGCGGTCCTGACGTTCTTCGGCCTGATCCACGCCGAGGATCTCGGAATCGGCCAGTCGCCCCTGGTGGCGCTCAGCTATCTCGGCATCGCCGTGATGCTCTATGGCTTCGCCAAATTCGCCCATGTCGCGCCGGCTGAGCCGAGCGACATCGATCCCCACAACGTGAGCGTGCCGGCCGCGGCGGAATAAAGCCGTCGCCGGCGCGGCTCGCGGGCTCAGCCCAGCGGCCAAAATAACGTCAAGCAGACCCAGATAAACCCAAGCAAATTGCTTGGGTTTATCTGGCTTTATTCGTCCGAATCGGGACCTTTCAATGAGTTGTGGCCGAAAAAAATAAGAAAACCTTTTTCCCCGTCTGACCCCCCCCCGCGGAACGCCCCGGACTGGTTTTCACGCTCTCCTCACGCGGCGCCCGCGCGTGATCGACGTCACAGCGCGAGAGTTCCGGCTGGAATATCGGTTCCAAGCGCGGCGGCGCTGACGGGAATGTCTGCGCCGCGCCGCGAGCGGCTCTACCGCATACCTTTCGATAAATCTTCAGGACGGAGACTTAAAATGACCGACGATCCTGTAACGATGAAAAAACTAGCCGAGCTCAAGAAGCAGATCGAAAAAATTGTCGGCAGGGATATCGAGGCCGAGCCGGGTCAATTGATCAATCTGGCGCATCCGGTCGGGTCGGCTTACTACGAGGAAGGCGGCCAGGTTACATGGTACCGCACGTTTTTCCCGGGAAAGTTTTGCGTAAGTCCCGTGACGCTGCTCGACGCGAGCGGTCATTCCTCGACCGGAGCCGACGGAACGCGCGTCTTTCTCCTGAGCACGTTCATCTGCAGCTCTCTCAACTCGTTTTCGGAGCCGGCGTATCTGCTCGCCACGCCGAAAACAGCGAGCGCGTGTTTTATCACGCTGACGCACCAGATCGTGCCGGACCAGAACCATCCGGGCTATAACGACGTTCAGATCACGGCGCATTGCTGGGGGCCGAACGGGACCGCCGAGGCCAACGTTCCTTTCGACTGGCGATGCCGGGTCGTGTCGAATCCGATCATCGAATAGGGCGCCGAGATTCGCGCCGAACGCGCGCCGCGCGCGAGATGAGCACGAGCCTTTCGGCGATCCGACCGGATCGCCGAAAGGTTGCGCCGCTCTAACCCTTCGCCGCCAGTCGGCGGCGTCGAGGCGGCCGAGTCGCGCGCGTCTTGGAGCCCGCGCCGCTATATCCGCTCATTGCGGCTGGGGCGCCGTATTCCATGGCGCAGACGCAAAGGCCGCAGATGTCCTTCGGCGGCATGAGCCGAACCGGCCGCTCGCAGCGCTTGCAGATCGTGGGAACGCTCTGGCGCTGGATGTGCTCGAAAAAGGCTCGCTCCTCGGGTTCGCTAATGACCCAGAAGCCAAAATTATCCTCATAAGCCGCGGCCATTTTAGTGCTTGCTCCTGACGCCGGCGGGGGACGCGGGGTTTCATTCGCGGTCCGGCGCGAGACCAAGCTGAATATATGATTTGAGATCGGGCATTTGCTCGCGGAGGCCAATCCGCTGCTTTTTTGGGCCTTTATACCCATTCTCATGGATCGGAATTGATCCACGAGAATGGCAAGCGCGAACGCGCGCCCGCGCTGATGCGCGGAATCGCAGATCGCGACGAGGGCCTGGAGCCCGGGGCTACGGTCAAATCGCCGAGGGCGCTCTCAAGCCGGCACAAGAAGCGGCAGCCGCTGGTGCCTCATGTCGGACGGCGAGCGGCCTGTCCAGCGCCTGAAGGCGTGACTGAAGGAAGTGGAGCCCTCGTAACCGAGGAGCCAGGCGATTTGCGAGAGGGATATGCCCTGATCCTTGATGTACTGGAGCGCCAGGGTTCGTCGCAATTCGTCAACGACGTCTTCGTAGCTCGTTCCCTCGCTGGCGAGCCTGCGCGAGAGGGTTCGGGTGCTCAAGGCGAGCCTGTGCGCAATCCTGTGTCGCTGGGCTTTACCGTTCGGCAGCAGTTTCTCGAGTTCGCCCTCGACCGCGGCGCGCAGCGTTCCCGACGCCGTGCTTCGTTCCCTTGCCGCCGCATCGCAAAAGGTCCGAAGCGCCTCGACGAGCTTCGGGTCGGCGTTGACGAGCGGCAGATCGAGGATCTCGCCCGGGAATTCCAGGAGATCGGACGACACGCCCTCGCTCGAGGCGCGGCCGAACTCAACCGGGCAGCCGAAGAACCGTTCGAACTCCCGCAGGCGCGAATTGCGCGCATGGGCGAACACAGCCCGGATTGGGCGGACGTGGCGCCCGGTGATTTCGCGCAGGCCCTTCAGATAGACCGCAAGACCAAACTCGAGGTTCTGCCTGGCGCTGTGCTTGGGAACACCGACAACGTGGAATTCGACCGCGACCCCCTCTGACGTGCGGACCAGCTTCACCCGCGTCGCCTCGTTCACGATCCGGCAATAGCGAACAAACAGCGCCACAGCCTCGTTGACGTCCTTCGCGCCGGCGGTGATGTAGAACAGGATTCCGGCGTCGCGCGGATCCGCCTGCTCCGCCAGATGGAGTCCCAGCGCGCTGTCGTCGAGCGCCTCCGCCGCATATTCGAGCAGCCGGCTTTGCGCCGCCGCGGACACGCGTTGCGGCTGATCTTCAGGGTCGGGTTTCTTGAGGCCCGCGCGGCGCAACAAAGGCGCGGGATCGATTTTGCGCGCCATCAGCGCAGCGATCGCCCGGGCCGCGGCGAACCCGGTCGCGGTCGGAAGGGCCCGACGCGTCATCTCTTCGACGATCATGGCGCGAAGTAGCCGCCGATTGGCGCGCCATGACAACGCCCCAAATGTGAGGTGGTCGATCCCGCGTCCCCTCCGTTTTCCTGTCGAAAAGCGGGGCCCGCGCGCAGAGGACCCTCGTTCGGCTGCTAGCCGCCCGCGCCGGCGCCGTCTGCGGTGCGGCGTGCGCCATCGAAAAAGACGCCCGGGTTCAGCCTGGCCACTCCGTCCCAGCCGCCGAGCGCCAGCGCGCGGTCGATCTCGCGCCGGAACAGTTCCAGCACCCAGAAGACGCCGTCCTCGCCGGCGCAGGCGACGCCCCAGAGATGCGGGCGCCCGATCAGCACCGCGGTTGCGCCCAGCGCCAGCGCCTTTACGACATCGATTCCCCGGCGAAACCCGCCGTCGACAAGCACCGGCGCCTGGCCGCCGACCGCCTCGACAATGCCGGGCAGCGCCCGCATCGAGGCAACCGCGCCGTCGAGCTGGCGCCCGCCATGATTGGAGACGACGATCCCGTCGGCGCCGCGCTTCACCGCCTCGCGCGCTTCGTCTGGGTGCAGAATGCCTTTGAGGATAAGCGGCCCGCGCCACAAGCCGCGCAGCCAGTCGACGTCATGCCAGCCGATGTCCGGATCGAGCTGCTCCACCATCAGCGGGCCGAAGGCCGCCATCGCGGAGCGCGCGCCGTAATTGGCAAAGCTCGGCGAGGGCGTCGCGCGCATGCGCATGAGCCAGCCCGGACGGCTGGCGAAATCCGCGACGCGGCGCGGACCCCAGCGCAAGGGGAAGGACGCGCCGTTGCGCGCGTCGCGGTCGCGCCCCGCCACCACCTGGTTGTCGACGGTGAGGATGAGCCCGCGATAGCCGGCCGCCGCGGCGCGCGCGGCGAATTCCTTGGTGAGGCCTCGGTCCTTGTAGAGGAAGGTCTGCATCCATTTCGGGCCCTGCGTCGCGGCGCCGATCTCCTCCAGGCTCGACAGCGAGGCGTGGCTGGTCGAATAGATGGTCCCGAACCGCGCCGCGGCGCGCGCCGTCTCGATCTCGGCGCGAGGCCACAGCAGGCCGGCAAACCCGGTCGGACCGATAATGATGGGCGACCGGAGCCTCTCGCCGAACAGCTCGACCGACTGGTCGCGTGTCGGCGCTCCGGCGAGGAGCGTCGGAACGAGCTCGATTGCGGCCAGCGCCGCCTCGTTGCGGCGCATGGTGATCTCGTCGCCGGCGGCGCCGTCGACAAGGTCGAACAGCAGCCGCGGCAGCTGCTTGCGGGCGAGCGCAAGCAGCGCCGGGACGCTGTAGCCTTTGCGCTCGAGCGTGGCCTTATCCATCAAACGTTCAGCCGGTACGCCTTGATCGCATTGTCGCGGAAGAGCTTGCGCTTGTCGGCCGGCGAGAACCCCGCCGTCGCCCAGTCGAGCGTCGTAAGCCATTGCAGATAGCTTCCGGCGAGCTCGCACACCGGCCAGTCGCCGCCGTAGAGAATGCGGTCGGGGCCGAAGCATGTGATCACGTGATCGATGTAGGGCCTGAGCTGATCGCGGGTCCATGTCTTGTGGTCGGCCTCGGTGGTCACGCCGGAAAGCTTGCACACAACATTGGGCAGCGCCGCCATCGCGCTTATGTGTGTGCGCCACGGATCGACGAGGCCGGCCTTGATCCCGGGCTTGCCGATGTGATCGAGGATGAACGAAACCTCCGGACATTGGCGCATCATCGCAAGCGTGTTCGCCGCCTGCGGGTGATAAATGCAGGCGTCGAACGAAAGGTTATATTTCGGCAGGAGCCGCAGCGCCTCGAGGAAGCCGGGCTTCAGCATGAACTCCGGGTCGGGCTCATTCTGGATCAGGCGGCGCACGCCGCGCACGATTTTGAGCTTCGCGACCCGCGCCATCTCCGGCTCGATCGCGGCTCCGCGTTCGAGCGGCAGGGAGACGACGGCGCCGAGCACGCGGCGGTCATGCTCAGCGAGGCCGTCGACCCATTCGGCCTCGTCGAGATATTGCGGCATGTCGACGTCGACCTCGACAAAGACGAAGCCTTCGAGCTCGAAGGGCTTTGCCCGGCTGGCGAGGTCATCCGGGGTCCAGTCGCGCTTGAGCGCCGGCGCGTCCTTCGCCCACGAGTAGGCGAACCGCCGTTGGTCGAGCAGATGGATGTGGGAATCGATGATGGGAAAATCGATCATGGCCGACGCCTCCTCCCGCTTGACCCCTCCGGGCCGTCTTACGCCCTGCCGATCTTTCGCAGCGCGGGGACCTCGACCGGCAGCTCCTTCAGTCCGCCGCGCACACGCTCGAGCGTCGCAGCCTCCGCGGCCTTGACGCGCTCGAGATCTTTCAGCGTCTCCTCGATGCGGCCGCGCGGAACGACGACCACGCCGTCGCGGTCGCCGATCACGATATCGCCCGAGGCGATCGACACGCCGCCGCAGACGATTGGCAGCCCGACGGAGCCGGGACCGCGCCTTTGCGGCGAATTCGGCGTCACCCCCATGGCGAAGGTCGGGACGCCAACGGTTTCAAGGTCATCGAGATCGCGCACGAGGCCATCGGTGACAAAGCCCGCAACGCCCCGATTGCGGGCGACATACATCAAGAGATCTCCAGTGACCGCCGCTCCCGTATAGCCTCCGGTCGCCACGACCAGCACGTCGCCGGGCCTGGATTCGGCGAGCGCCGCCATGAACGCCAGATTGTCGAGCGGCCCGCAGTCGCAGGTGAGCGCCACGCCGACGAGCGGGCCGCCGACGAGCCGCTTGATGCGCCAGTCGAGAGCGCCCGTTCCGTTCATGGCGTCGACGATGAAGCTGGTCGGCGTCCCGCGGAAGTGGTCGACAAGCTCGCTTGGGGGCCGTTCTTGCGACGCGGCGAAGACGAGCGGGAGCGGTTCCTCGATCATGGCGGGCCTTGTCAGTCGAATTGCCTGCGCTTTCGACCAGTCCTACGGGACCGCGCCGAGCGCAGGCCGATAGAAATGCACGTTCGCTGCGCCCGGGCAACCCGCTTGAGGCGCCGCTCGAGCGCGCCGATGTCCATCCGGCGCTTTCGTATTTGACACCCGAACAAGGGTCGTCAACATAAGGCGCTTGAACAACGGAGCCGTTGGCCGGAAGCGCTGGACGGCGCGGAATTTGCTGGCCGGAGCGCCGGGTTCGGGCCGGTCAGGAGTGGGAGTTCGGCAATGACGCAATTCGATAAATTCGCCGCGACGCGGCGCGACGCGCTGAAGGTGGGGCTGGCGGGGGCTGTGGCTTCGAGCGCCCTTCTTGGCGTGACGCGCGCCGCCCTCGCCGACGACACGCTGGCGGAGATCAAGAAGCGCGGCGTGCTCACGACCGCGACCGAGATGCAATTCCCTCCCTTCGACATCTCGGACAACGGAACCTACACGGGCGTCGATCGCGATCTCGTCGACGCGGTGGCCAAGGAGATGGGAGTCAAGGTCTCCTATCTCGATCTGCCCTGGACCAGCGTCCTGCCTGGGCTGGACGCGAAGAAGTTCGATCTCTGCATCGCGCCAGTGACCATCACCAAGGAGCGGATGAAACATTACGCCTTCACCGTGCCGATCGCCGATGCGACCGCCGCTCTGATGAAGCGCGCCAATGACAAGAGCATCATAAAGCCCGAGGACATCGCCGGCAAAACGGTCGGCGGGCAGAAGGGCACCTCGCAGGTGGCGCAGCTCAAGGCGTTCGCGGCGAAACTGCCGAAGCCGGTCGAGGTCAAGGAATATGTCGACAACAATCAGGCGGCCGCCGATCTCGCCGCCGGGCGGATCGACGCCACCGTCAATTCGCTGCCGAACCTCGCCTACGCCGCGCAAAAGCGCTCCGACACGTTCGCGGTGGTGACGCCGCCGTTCGGCGAGCCCACCTATTTCTCCTGGGTCGGCCGGCTTGATGACAAGACGCTGATCGAGGCCATCAACGCCGCGATCCTCAAGGTCGAGGCCGACGGCGAAATGGCGAAGATCCAGAAGACCTGGTTCGGGCAAACGATGGACCTGCCGAAGACAGTGCCTGAACCCTCGATCTGACTTAAAGCTTAGGCGCGGGGGGCGGCGCCGGCGGCTCCCCGCGCGCCGCGCGGATAATCGCCAGGTCATTGTCGCGAGGATCGAAATCCTAGTCGCCTCGGCTGGCTTTCGAGACACGCGCCTCGAGCGGCCGCTCATTGAGAGCATGATGATTTCAACTGGTGCGCCGCATACCGCATCCCTCGTCATGATCTTGCGGGCATTTTGTTTCGATTTTCCGAGAAAATGTCGGCGATGCGCAACGCCGCTTCTCGTTTGATTGCTTCGCCGGTCGGCGTCCGCCGGCTCGTCCTGCTATCGGCAGACTCAGCCAACGCGCATAGGATTGCCGAAGCGGCGGTAGGGGGTAAAGCGACGATCAAGGCCCCACCAATCTGCCAGATATACAATCCGGCACGAAACCGGCAAATTGATACCCGAGGTGAGTTATGTCAAAGCTATTGGCGTCGCCGCGGGCTCATTTTGGGAAGTTTGGCGTTTGGCTCAAGGGCCAATGGATTGGCGACGTCCCAGATGAAATCGCTGTCTGTGAATTTGATTGCCGCAAAACGCAGTGTCTCTCCCATGAATGGGAAACTTGTCCGAAGCGCCTGGCTTTTCTCGCTCAGGCGAGCAATCCCAAGGAAGACGGGCATCCAAAGTCGAATGATGCGTGCCTATCCGGTTAAGGCAGACACCCACCATATGTAGGGTGGACCCATTCTCCCGAATTAAAGCTGGGCATAGGTTGGCGCCTCGACGTCGCCCGCGATGCCGAGCAGCGAGCGGAAGGCGTTGAACGGGTAGAAGCGCCGGTTGAAGCGGAACGTGAATTCGTTGAGGTAAGCTTGTAGATGCTTGGCGCTCACGCCGTGGTGGATGCCGTTGAGCCAGGTCTTCAAATTGGAGAAGACGAGATGAATCATCGGCATGAACTGTTCGGCAATTTCGGGATCGCCGCTTTCGGCAATCGGATGATGGTCGTAGCCCCGCTTACGCAAGCTGACGTAGCCGCTCCAATCGTCGGTGACGATCAGCGAGGCTGGCATGACGGCGTTCTCGACAAAGCCGCACAAGGAATCGGCGCTGCGGTCGGCGACGATGGCCAATCGCACACGACCGGCATAGCGACCGTCCCTGCGCTTGTCTTGCGCCGTCCCCGGCTTGCGATGGCGAACCTCGACAGCGGCGGACACCAATGTTTTGTGGTGGATGCCTCGGCCATCGCCGCGCGTCCTTCCACCGACCCAGGTCTCATCGACCTCGACATGCTCTTTCGCCCGACCACCGATACGATCCTGGTCCGGCCGCACCATGCCGGCGCGCAGTTTGTGAAGGATGCCAAACGCAGTTTCGTATCGTGTCAGCCCAAGTTGCCGCTGAAACTGAACCGCCGACATGCCCGGCGTCTGGCTGGCGACGAGATACGCGGCCCAGAACCAGACGCTAAGCGGCGTATGACTGCGCTCCATGACCGTGCCGGCCAAGAGGCCGGTTTGGCGTCGACACGCGCGGCATTCCAGAACACCGGGTCGGGTTGCAATGCGGAAGGGTTCACCAATCACGCCGCAATGCGAGCAGACAAAACCGTCAGGCCAACGCGCGCGCCCAAGATAGACAGCACACGCCGCGTCATTAGGAAACAGCTTCTGAAATTCGGGGAGCGATTGGGGAAAAGCCAGATCGTCCCGCTGGTGAATGTCCAAAGCCGCCATAACTGCGGCTACTAGCCCTAGTGGGTGTCTAAGTCAACCGGATAGGCACGGTTCCTGGATGTTGTTGACGCCCCATGGAAAAAGGCGCGCCAGCCAGAACAGGACAAACCTCGGCGGGAACGTCGTCCCTTGAACAAGTGCGATTTCATTCCAGTCGAGGCGCGCGAGGTCACGTCCAAAGATCGGTTTTGGGGCGTCGTTGGTGGGGCAGATGCAGGCAAATGGCGCATTTGCCTGCGGGGGCCCTTCGCGCTGACATTCGCTGAGCAAACAGATCAAATTGCCGAGCACGGCTTACCGCGCCCGGCAAGTCTTGAGATTACGACGCGAAGCGAACGTTGGGCGAACCTATAACGCCGGCCTTCGTCATCGCGGCCTTCAGTTCATCTCCGCCGAGCCAAGTGCGGGCTTTCGCCACGTCGGCGACGTCTTGAAGGATTAGGACGTCATTGGGATCTTCGGCGCTTCGGAAAACTCTGCCATTCGTGATCCCTGCCGTATGGCGGGCCTTCTCATGGTCATCGTAACCCTTGCGCCATGCAGCGTAATCCTTAACTTTATGGTGGATCGTCAAGTTTTCAGTTTGATGCTGTGCATTCATTGTCATGACTCCAAAAAGAAATAAAGTATAATTTCGAATGATGTGCATCCGAATTACATTTGACATGTGAGACGTTTTTTTATGATTACAAGCCGTCATCCCAATTTATACGGAACGATCACTCACGACGATTAGTGGTAGTTTGATGTCCGCAGCCACACAAAGGTGATTGCCCTCGCCGCCTCCGACGCTTTTCCTCTGCACCCCGGATAAGCGACGTGCACCGTCGCGATCCGCGATGACCGCTTCACGTCGATAGCGGGCGTTCAAAGCGTTAGCTTCGTCCGCTTTCGCCCAAAGCGCTTGTCTTCGCACAAGCCATTCAGTTTTGACCCTATCGCGCCGCGATACGCCTTCCGGTCGCCGATCGCCGCCGCTCCGCTCTTGGCGGCGCCGAGGAATGTCTGCTCCCAGCAGGTGAACAGGATGTCGCGCGGCGCAGCGCGGTCGTCGGCTCCGTAGACGCACAGCTCGAAGAGTCGCAACCAAGCCACATCGTTGCGAATTTGCCACGGAGGCGCTAAACACTGCGCCATTGGGCGGGGCGTTGCGCAGCCTTCGGTTCGGCGAATTGACGGGAACGACAACGATCAACGCGCGCGGCTCGGCGCTTCTCGATGACAGCCGGCCGACGGGGCGCTTTGGCGTGATCGTCGTCAGCGCGGCTTTCGTCCTCGCGCTGGCGACGTTCCTCGTTTTCGCCGGCGTCACGCCCATCATTCCTACCGCGACCGTGGTCCTTATCCTGTTGGCGGGCGACGGCCTGGTCGTCATCATCCTCATCATTCTCATTTCGATGGAAGTGGCGCGCCTGAGGGCGGCGCGTCGGGCGGCGCGCGCCGGCGCCCGGCTGCACAGCCGGTTCGTCGCCTTGTTTTCGCTGGTCGCCGCCATCCCGGCTATCGTCACCGCAATCGTGGCCACGGTTTCCGTCGAGTGGGCGATCAACCCGCGCTTCATGACCGACGTTGCAGCCTTTATCACCGAATCCAATCAGGCGACTCAGCTCTACCGCGAGTCCCAGTGCCGGGCGCTTTTGCGCGATGTGGAGCTGACCGCAGGCGATCTTGCGCGCAGCGGCATGCTGCTCCAGGCGGACCCGGCGCAGTTCAAGGAATACTTCAGTTCGCGGGCCAAGACGCTCGGTTTCAACGCCGCCGCGCTCATGAGAAACGACGGAACGCCGACCATCGTCGCGCACGGCTCGGACGAAAAGCTGATCGCCCGGCCTGACCCGTCTGACTTCCACGACGCCCTGAACGGCGAGGCGCTCTGCGGGTTTCTCGGGGCCGGCAACGTTTTCGTCGGAATCCGGCCGATCCCCGGAGCCGCGGGGCAATTCCTCTACGCGGCGCGGGGAATTGACCCGTTGGCGGCCAAGGTCACGGAAGACGCCGCACTCGTCTCCAACATGTGGGGGCGCTTCGAGGCCCATCGGCACAGCCTCGAACTGGGTTTCGCGACCGTGTTCGTGATGCTGGCGCTCACCATGCTGTTCTCGGCGATCTGGCTCGGACTGGCTTTCGCCAATCGGCTTGTCAGGCCCATCCGCCGCTTGATTCACGCAACCGACGAGGTCGCTTCCGGCAACCTTCACGTTCAGGTGCCGACGCGGCGCTCCGATGGAGACCTTGGGCATCTCGGAGACACGTTCAACAAGATGACCGCGGAGCTGTTGCGCCAGCAGACGGGTCTGATCGACGCGAACGCGCTAAACGATGAGCGGCGCGCGTTCATCGAGGCGGTGCTGTCGGGCGTGCCCGCGGGCGTCCTCGGCGTCGACAATGACGGGATCATCACGATCTCGAACGCCGCGGCCGAGCGGATGCTTGGCGGCGACCTTGGTCTCATTGGGAGGCCGCTCAACGGGATCCAGTCCAGCATTGGATCCATCTGGGAGCAGGCCCGGTCGCTGAGGCTCAGGCTTCATCAGGGACAGGCGACTGTCTTGCGCGATGGCCGCGAGCGCGTTCTCAACGTTCGCGTCACCGGAAGCCCGGGACGCGACGATCGCGCCAGCGTCATTACCCTCGACGACATCAGCGACCTCGTCAGCGCCCAGCGCACCGCCGCCTGGGCCGACGTCGCCCGACGCATCGCGCATGAGATCAGGAATCCACTCACCCCCATCCAGCTCTCGGCCGAGCGGTTGAAGCGCCGTTACGGCCGGCACATTGTCGAGGGCAGGGACATATTCGACCAGTGCACGGACACGATTATTCGCCAGGTCGACGACATCAAGCGCATGGTGGACGAGTTCTCCTCCTTCGCCCGCACGCCCAAGGCGCGTCCCGCGCGCGACGACCTCACCGACTGCATCCGCCAGGCGATCTTCCTGATGCGCGTCGGCCGCCCCGACATCACTTTCGAGGAGCAACTGCCAAATGAACCCGTTTTCGCCGATTTTGACCGGCGGTTGGTGTCGCAGGCGCTCACCAATGTGTTGAAGAATGCGGCAGAGGGCATTGACGCCTTGGGAGAATATCCATCCAAACGCTTGGTTCTGACGACCTTGTCCGTGGATGGGGCGGACTTTGCCGAGATCGCCGTCAGCGACAACGGCAAAGGATTTCCCCGCGAGGACCGACATCGTCTGTTCGAGCCTTACGTGACCACGCGAGCCGAGGGGACCGGGCTCGGCTTGCCGATTGTCGTCAAGATTTTCGAGGACCATGGCGGCGGCGTCGAACTCCTCGACGGGCTCAAGCGCCCGGACGGCGGCCTCGGGGCCAAAGTGTTGATGAAACTGCCATTGCCTCGCGCCGAACACGATGCGACGCCGCAGGAGAATGAAAGGATCGGTTCGTCCTGATGGCTGCTGACATTCTTATCGTCGATGACGAAGAGGACATTCGCCAGCTTGTCGCCGGCATCCTGGAGGATGAGGGGCACGGGGCGCGGCTGGCGCGGGATTCTGACGAGGCGATCAAGGCCATTGAAGCCCGCCGTCCGCAACTGATCCTCCTCGATATCTGGCTGCAGGGCTCGAAGCTCGACGGTTTGCAACTGCTTGAGGCGATCAAGCGCCAGCACCCGAACGTGCCCGTGGTGATGATTTCGGGGCACGGCAACATCGAGACCGCGGTGACGGCGATTAAGCTCGGCGCTTACGACTTCATCGAAAAGCCGTTTAAGGCGGACCGTCTGATCCTGGTTACGGAGCGGGCGCTGGAGACTTCGCGCCTCAAGCGGGAAGTCAGTGATCTTCGCGCCCGCGGCGGCTCTGTCGACCGGATGGTCGGCTCTTCGTCAGCGATCCTCAATCTCAAGCGGGTCATCGAAAAGCTCGGACCGGCCAACTCGCGCATTCTCATTTCCGGCGCCGCCGGATCAGGTAAGGAACTGGCCGCTCGGCTGATTCACGAAAATTCGGCGCGCGCCGACGGCCCCTTCGTCGTCATCAACGCCCCGGCGATGTCGCCTGAGAGAATGGAGGCGGAACTCTTCGGGGTCGAATCCGGCGCGGAAGGCCCCCAGAGGGTTGGCGCGCTGGAAGAAGCGCATGGCGGCACGCTTTACCTGGACGAAATCGCAGACATGCCGCGCGAGACGCAGGCCAAGATCCTCCGTGTTCTGGTCGACCAGAACTTTCAGCGGGTCGGCGGCGCCTCGCGTGTTGTCGTCGATGTACGGGTCATTTCGTCGACGAGCCGGGATCTGGCCGAGGCGATCACGGAGGGGCGTTTTCGCGAAGATCTTTTTCATCGGCTTTCGGTGGTGCCGATCCGCGTTCCGTCGCTGGCGGAGCGTCGAGAGGACATTCCCGAGCTCGTCCAATATTTCCTGAAGATCATCGCGACGAATATGGGGGTTGCGGCCCGCCGGGTCGGCGCGGACGCCATGGCGGTGCTTCAATCGCATGACTGGCCAGGAAACATCCGGCAACTCAGAAACAATGTCGAGCGATTGATGATCCTGGCGATCGGCGATCCCAATGCGGAAATCTCCGCCTCGATGCTTCCGGCGGAGGTTGGCGCCCTCGTGCCGGCGGTGCCGAGCGGGATCGGCGGGGAGAAACTCTTGAGCCTGCCGCTTCGCGATGCGCGGGAAGCCTTCGAGCGCGACTATCTGGTCGCGCAAATCAGTCGCTTCGGCGGCAACATATCGCGGACTGCCGAATTCATCGGCATGGAGCGCTCGGCCCTCCATCGAAAGCTGAAGTCTCTCGGCGTCGAATAGGCGGGGGCGCTTCGCCTTGCGGGATTGCTGCGCTGCCGGTCATGAAAGCCGCTTTAACATCGTAGTTTCGGTTTATGAGTTCGCTCGCCTTATTTTCTATGATATGAACCTGGAAGAACGGCGCGTCGGACAGGCGCGGGCGATGAACGAATAACGCTGGCCGGAAAGGCCCAACAAACGGAAACACGGAATGGCAACCGAGAAGGCGCAAAACCTCCAGGACACGTTTCTCAATCACGTGCGGAAGTCCAAGACGTCGGTCACGATTTTTCTCGTCAACGGGGTAAAACTGCAGGGCTTCGTGACTTGGTTTGACAATTTCTGCGTCCTGCTTCGACGCGACGGGCATTCCCAGCTGGTCTACAAGCACGCGATCTCCACCATCATGCCGGCGAGCCCGATCACCATGTTCGAGGCCGTCGACGAGGACCCTCGCTGACCACGCTTTGCCTCGCGGCGCCGGCGACGAAACGGAGCGCCGGGTCGTGACTACGCGCGCGCTGGTCGTTTGTCCGGCTCTGACGCGGGAAGCGAACGGACCGTTGCGCAGCCCCGAGGCGCGATGCGAGGAGGCGGTCGGCCTGGCGCGAGCCATCGATCTCGAGGTCGCGGGTGCCGAGACCATGTCGCTCGGCGCCATTCGTCCCGCGACCTACATCGGCAAGGGCAAGGTCGAGGCGCTCGCGGCGCGGGTGAAGGCCGAGGCGATCGATCTCGTCGTCATGGACTGCGCGCTGTCGCCTGCGCAGCAGCGCAACCTCGAAAAGGCGTTCGGCTGCAAGGTCATCGACCGCACCGGGCTCATTCTCGAGATTTTCGGCCAGAGAGCGCGCACGTCGGAGGGCGCGTTGCAGGTCGAGCTGGCGCATCTGAAATACCAGCGCTCGCGCCTCGTCCGCTCATGGACCCACCTCGAGCGGCAGCGCGGCGGCTTCGGCTTTCTAGGCGGACCGGGCGAGACCCAGATCGAGACCGACCGGCGCCTGATCGGCGAGCGGATCGTGCGCATCGAGCGCGAGCTCGAGACGGTCAAGCAGAGGCGCAGCCTGCAGCGGGCGAGCCGCAGCGCCGTGCCCTATCCGATCGTCGCGCTGGTCGGCTACACGAACGCCGGGAAGTCGACCCTGTTCAATCGCCTCACCCGCGCCGAAGTGACGGCGGCCGACATGCTGTTCGCCACCCTCGATCCGACCATGCGCCTGATCAAGCTGCCCCATGGCGGGGCGGCGATCCTCTCCGACACGGTCGGCTTCATCTCGGACCTGCCGACCACCCTCATTTCCGCCTTCCGCGCCACGCTGGAAGAGGTGCGCGCGGCTGACGTGATCGTGCATGTGCGCGACATTTCCCACGCCGACAGCGACGCGCAGGCCCATGACGTCGGGGCGGTTCTGGATCAGATCGGCGTCGCCGACCGCGCCGACCGGGTCATCGAAGCGTGGAACAAGGTCGACCTGCTCGACGCGGACGCGCGCGCCGCGCTGGCTCAGGAGCACGAAACGAATGGCGCGGCGCCGCTCGCCATCTCCGCGGCGACGGGGGAGGGGATCGATCATCTTGTAGCCGCGATCGAGGATCGCCTGGCTCGCGGCCACTCCGAACTCGAACTGACCCTTGACGCCAGCGATGGGCAGGGACTGCATTGGCTCTATGAACATGCCGAGGTCATGAGCCGCCGCGACGAAGAGGACCGGCTGCGCCTCACCGTGCGCGTTCCTCCCGACCAGATCGAGCGGATCAAGAGACGCTTTCCGATGCAACGCGCGAGCACGCTGCAAGGCTAGGTTGCCCGACGCAAAGCGGCTTCCGGGAAACGTCATATGGGACATCGATTTGATTTGAATCAAGCGCTGCCGCCAATGATCGCGCTATGTATGCGTGCAGGCGGCGGGAGGATTGACTAACATGCAATGTCGTCGTTTTGCTGGCTTACAGAGGAGAAAGTCATGGACAAGGATCGTGTCGCCGGATCGGCGAAGCAGGTCAAGGGTACCGTAAAGGAGACGATCGGCAAGGTGGTCGGCGACGCCAAGCTTGAGTTGGAGGGCAAAGCTGATAAGGCCGAGGGGAAAGTGCAAAACGCCATTGGTGGCCTGAAAGACGCAGTACGGGATGCCGTGAAGAAGTAGCTGTTCCAGAGGCCGTCCAAAGTGATCGGCAGCAACGTTCTCAACGACACAAACGAAACGATCGGCAAGATTGACGACCTTCTTGTGACGCGCGACGGCAAAGAGCCATACGCGGTTCTCTCGATAGGTGGATTCCTTGGAATGGGCAAGCACTTGGTGGTTGTGCGGTATGACAGCCTCGGGTACGACCCCGACAACAAGACCGTGCTGCCAGGCGGGACGAAGGAGGGGCTTACAATGTTGCCGGCGTTCGAATACGCTAAATAGTCATCGTCAGTTCGGAAATTCCGATCCGGTGTCCCGACGCGGTCGAAGAGGTGGCTGCACATGAGTACAATTCTGATCATTATTCTGCTGATTCTGATTTTCGGCGGCGGCGGCGGATACTATGCCCACGGTCGCTATGGAACTGCGGGGCTCGGCGGCGTCCTGGGCCTCATTTTAATCGTCGTTATTGTACTTTGGCTGGTGGGCGGGATCGGCGCCTACGGACCGCGTCTCTGACGTGCGACGGCGCGAATGACTCGAACAATTCGGAGTAAGTTCCGATTCTTCAAGGAAGGGGCGACCAAAGGCTTGCGAATACGTACTGAGCAGGAGACGGGTCGAGGGCAATGCGAGACAGCGTAATACTGCCGCAACCTTGAGGAGATCAGTCATGGGCAGCACTGCTGACAAGATCAAAGACATTGGGCCACAGCCGCAATCGTTCGACATTGAACGCGCGACGAAGGAAAATACAAATTACCGTTCAGTCGCCTGGAGCGGTCGCTATCTGCAAGTGACGCTGATGTCGATCCCCGTAGGCGGCGACATTGGCCTCGAAGCGCATCCGGAGACCGATCAATTCCTGCGCCTCGACGCCGGCAGCGGCCGAGTGCAGATGGGAGCCGCGAAGGACAAACTGACTTTTGAAAAGGAAGTTTCAGACGGTTGGTGCGTCCTCGTTCCTGCCGGGACTTGGCACAACATCACCAATATCGGGTCGACGCCAATGCAGGTCTATGCGATCTACGCGCCCGCCCACCACGCGCCCGGCAAGGTGCAGGCTACGGCGGCGGCAGCCGAAGCCGACAAAGACGACGAGCCAGCGGAGTGGTCAGTGCAGCCAAAACATGCGCCCGATAAACACGGGTGATCTGCCCTTCGCGTAGGCATAGAGCAGCAGCGCCGTCATCGCCAGTTCAGGCCTCAAAGTGACGCGGCACAGCTTCGTTCAAACTGTCAATGCTTCGATTCTGGCGAAGTTCCTGCTGAATCTGCGCGTGGGGTGCGAGTTGGGGCGAACAGCGAAATCCGGTTTTTCAATATCTCCACCAACGTCAGAGAAACTGAAAAGATGATGGGGCCTAAAATTATACCGGGCGCTCCGAGTAGTAGCAGCCCGCCGGCGAGAGCAATGAACGACGGCACCGTGTGCAGCATCAGCTTTTTGCCGACAAGGATCGGGTAAGCCACGTTGTCGACCAACCCAACGACGATGGTGCCCCAGACGGCCAATATCGCCGCGGATTTGAGATCGCCAGCGAGCGCCAGGAACAAGGCGGCGGGAGCCCAGACCACGAATGCCCCAAGGAACGGCACCACTGCTAGCAGGGCCATCAACACGCCCCAGAACAGGTACGCGGGCAATCCCAGCCACCAGAACATAAGCCCGCCGAGGAAACCCTGCAGGATCGCCACCGCGGCCATACCGAGAACCGTGGCCTTGATCGTGTTGACCACCCGATCCGCAAGTCGCGAGAACTCCGTCTCTGATAGGGGCAGCGCCTCTTCAACGGCGGCGCGAATGGCTTCCCGGTCACGAAGGAGATAGAATAGAAAATAGAAAGTCAGCATCAGGCTGAGCGTTCCGGATAACGATCCTTGGACAAACGCGCCGCTCCATCCCGCGAGCCACGACGTCGATGCCTTGACGAGATCCGGGACGTCGAACCGCTCGTTAATAAGGCGGAGTAGCGGCGCTAGCCGCGGTCGGCTTTCCATCGCGTGTGACCAGGTCTGGGAATTGATCAAGGACCCGATGAGTGCTGCGCTTCGGTCGGCTTCGTTGAGCAACGTACCAATCAAGACGAAGGCCGGAATCACGACGACGATCGCCACGACAGTCACTGTAGCGGCAGCAGATACGCCCACGGAACCGACCGTCTTTCGTATCCTCGTATCAAGAGGTACAAAAATGACGGATAGGGTGAACGACCCGACGATCGAAGGAACGAATGGAATGGCGACAAAGTAGCAAAGGACGAGACCAAGAACGACGCCACACGTCAGGATGACGGTCGAGATCGTCTGACGGCGAGGAAACTGGCTCTGAAGCATGGTGTCAATTTCCGAACGACGTCGCGAGCGTTACACATCTCCCTGCATGACATCACTTGTAGCAGCTTTGGCCGGTTTTCACCGGAGTGCTCATGATTTTTCAGCCCCATTGAGGTGTCACGCAAAATGAGTTTGGGATCACGGGATTACGATTACGGTGACACTTTACTCAACCGCTTTTCTCCCGCGCGCTCCCCCTCGGCATTCGGCTTCGGGCCGCGCCGCCGTTCTGAAGCTCCGCCCAGAGGCGGCTACTAAAAGTCCGGTCTTCCTCCCGTCTCCCGCTCAGGTTGTGCGCGAACGTCTCCGACCCCTCTCGATGGCGGTAGGCCCCCGGCCGGCAGACATAACTTCACAAATGTTGATTTCGCGGCCGGACGAAGATGTTCGTCTCCCTATTCCAGATAGGGCCTCAGCACATTTTCAATCCATTTCATGAATGCGCGGACTCGGTGCGACAGATTGCTCCGATGTGCTACGACGAGGGACACGGCGAGCGCCCGGCGACGAAAATCGGGTATGATCTCCACAAGCGCTCCACTCTCCAGGTATCGGCCAATCCCCAAGAGTGGCGCCTGAATCAGGCCAAGGCCGGCGAGGGCGGCGGCTTCGTAGGTCTGGGCGCTGTTGACGTGTAGCGCGCCTGGCAACTGAAGCGTCACGTAGCTGTCGCCGTCCGGATATTCCCATCCATAGGGTCTTGCGCCCAGCATCGTCGAAAAATGAATTGTCCGATGTCCCTGGCGGAGGAGATCTTCCAGCGATCGAGGCACGCCATAGCGCTCCAGATAGGCGGGACTGGCGGCGTTGACCATGCGTAACTGGCCCAGCGGGCGGGCAATCAGCGTCTCGTCCCCGATCGGACCAAGCCGCAATACGCAGTCGAACCCCTCCTGAACCAGATCGACTTGCCGATCCATACTTGACACCTCCAGCTCCAACTCGGGGTGAGTTGCCAAGAAATCCGGCAAGGCCGGCACGATCGTTGTGCGCGCCACCTCGGTCGGAAGATCGACCCGCAAACGCCCGCGAAGCGCCACGCGATCGCCTGCGAACATCGAGTGAAGATCATCAGCGTCAGCGAGCAGATCGCGGGCCCGGGCATGAAATGCGCGTCCGTCCTCCGTCAACTGCACGCTGCGCGTCGTCCGGTGCAGGAGTCTGGCGCCGACATCTTCCTCCAGCTTCCGGACCGCCGTTGAGGCCCTTCCCTTTTGAATGCCCAGGCTATCGGCTGCGCGGGTGAAGCTCCCCATTTCCGCTACCGTTGTGAAAATGAGGAGGGGTTCGAGATTTTGCATTTTCGTGTTCGGTATTGTTCACCAGAGAGAGAACAGTGAGTTCATTTCATGGGCGTTTATCACACCTGAGAGATACAGTAAGCTCCGAATATGGAATCCCCCATCGGAGAATGACAAGTGTCCGAAACTCTGAACCTGCATCAGGCGCCTGAAGCCATGACCTTGGACCGCGCCCTGTGGGCCGGCCGGATAATGAGCGCGCTTGTCGTCATCGCTCTGGCGGCGGATGGCGCCATTCAGCTTTTCGCGCCGGCAGAGATCGCCGAGCATATTGCAGGAAACCGGGTTCGCGATGGACCTGACCCGCGTCGTGGGTCCGATCATACTCGCCTGCGCCATCCTTTACGCCATCCCGGCCACCGCCGTCCTCGGCGCGATCCTGGTGACGGGCTTTCTGGGAGGCGCCATCTGCGCCCATGTCCGCATTGGTGAGTTGGGGTCGCCGCCGGAAATCATTTCCCTGCTTCTGGGCGCGATGACATGGGGCGGCCTCTACGCGCGCGATCCCCGAATCCGGGCGATTTTGCCGCTCATCCGTTGAACCGATAGGGGTAGGGCTCTGTCCCTCAAGACCAGGAGAAAACGCATGTTTTTGGTTATGGGAATCACGGGCAAAGTAGGCGGCGCAACGGCAGAACATCTGTTGGCGCACGGCAAGGAAGTACGCGCGCTCGTCCGCAATCGTGAGAAGGCGTCAAGCTGGGCGAGCCGGGGCGTGGAACTGGTTGACGGTGATTGGAATGATTCGGCAGCCATCGAGCGGGCGCTCAAAGGCGTCGAAGGCGCGTTTGTCATGTTGCCGGCTGTCTGGGCGCCCTCGCCCGATTATAAAGAAGCCAAGGGCGTGATTGCGAACTATGTCGAGGCGCTGACCAAGGCAGCGCCGCCACGGGTCGTGGCGCTTTCGTCGATGGGGGCGAACAGGACCAGCGGGCTTGGGATGATCACGGCGCTGTCGCTGCTGGAGCAGGGCCTTCGTGACCTGGCGTCGCCAATCGCCTTCGTGCGCGCCGGCGGGTTCTTCGAAAACTTCCTTTACGGCCTGCAGGTCGCCCAGGGCGGCACGCTGCCCGTCTACTACAATCCGACCAACCGGAAATCGACCATGGTCGCGACGAACGACATCGGCGCGGAGGTCGCAACCCTTTTGACCGGGCCAGCGTGGTCAGGGCAGCGCGTCGTCGAACTTGGTTCGATGGTCTCCGCGGATGAAGTCGCGGAGCAATTGGGTGAAGTCCTGAATCTCGAGGTGAAAGCCTTTGCAGTCCCGCGTGCAGGGTGGGCGGAAGCGTTCGAGCAATTCGGCATCCCGAAGGGCCATACCGGACCTGCCGAGGAAATGTTTGAGGCCGTGAATGCAGGATGGATGGACCTCGGAGTTGAGGGCACGGAGCACGTAGCGGGCACGACGTCCGCACGCGACGTCTTCGCGGCCGCCTAGAAGGCCCCCAAGGCGTAAGTCAGGGACGGATCAGGCATGAGACGGAGACTGCCTGCCTCCAACCCAAAGCGGCCGCCACTATAAAAGGCGATTGGCCTGGACCCTAAAAGCCTGTCACTCCGCCGCGCGCTCCTTGGCCTTCGCGTCGGCCCAAAGCCGCTCCATCTCGTCGAGGCTGGCGCTTTCCGGCCTTCGGCCCCCTTCAGCGAGGCGGTCCTCGATATGGGCGAAGCGCCGCTCGAACTTCAGGTTGGCGCCGCGCAAGGCGGCCTCGGGATCGACCCTGAGATGGCGCGCCAGGTTGACCGCCGCGAACAGAAGGTCGCCGACCTCGCCCTTGCGCGCCTCGGCTGAACCATCGGCAATCTCCGCCTCGACCTCGGCGATCTCCTCGCGAATCTTCGCCAGAACAGCCCGCGCGTCATTCCAGTCAAAGCCGACCTTGCCGGCTTTCTCCTGCAGCTTGAGCGCGCGGGAGAGCGCCGGCATGGCCAGCGGAACGCCGTCCAGCGCGCTTGGGCCGGCCTCCTTCGCGCCCGGTCCGAGCTTTAAGCGCTTTTCCTCGGCCTTGATGCGGCCCCACAGCGCCTTGACCTCGCCTGGACTGAGCGACTTCGCGTCGCCGAAGACATGGGGATGGCGGCGGATGAGCTTGGCGGTGATCGCCTCGACCACACCGCCGAAATCGAACAGCCCCGCCTCTTCCGCCATGCGGGCGTGAAAGACGACCTGCAACAGGAGGTCGCCAAGCTCCTCGCGCAGATCTTCCGTCGCGCCGCGCTCGATCGCGTCGGCGACCTCATAGGCCTCTTCGAGCGTGAACGGGACGATCGAAGCGAAGGTCTGCTCGACGTCCCACGGGCACCCGTCGACGGGGTCCCGCAAGGCCGCCATGATCTCGATCAGGCGGCGGATATCGCCGGACGGCTGCATGGGCAGGCCAACAGTCTGGAGGCCGGCAGCGGCGAACCGCCGGGCGGCGGACGCGCCGCCGCATCGGCGGATCGGGGTGGCGACGGCTCAGAGGGAGAGCGAAATCGCCTCGCGTCCCTTGGGCGTGTCCACCACGCGCATCGTCACCTGTTGGCCCTCGGCGAGATGCGAAATGCCGGCCGGGCCAAGGATGGAGATATGGACGAACACGTCCTTGCCGCCATCCTCGCTGGCGACGAAGCCGAATCCCTTGGCGTCGTCGAACCACTTGACCTTGCCAGTGACCGAGACCGCCGTCGAGGGATCCGGCGCAACACGGCGCGGCGGCCGAGGCCCATCGCGGAACCCGTCTGACGATGGCCTTTGCGGGCGCTCGACAATGCCCGCCGTGTCGACCTCGATCACGCGCGTGACCTGAGCGCCCTTGGCGCCGGCCCCGACCTGGACGCGCAGTTTCGCGCCCGCAGGAACGGTGTCGTGGCCCGCCGCATGCAGGGCGTTGGCGTGCAGGAACGCGTCGCCCGCGCCGCCCGCCAGCTCGACGAATCCGTAACCTTTGTCCGCCTTGAACCATTTGACGACGGCGTCGACCGGCGGCGCGCCGGAGTTGATCGGCCCGGATTGTCCGCCCATCGGCGGGCCGCCGAAGGCGCTGTCCGGGCCGCCGCCGTGGGCGCGGGCCGGCCGAGGTCTCGATTCGTAGGACATGGGCCCATCGTCATCGAACCCGCGCTTGCGAGGTCTAAAGTCCTTACCCTTGCTCATGGTAGTCCCAAGTCTCCACCTCAAACCCTAACGATGGGAGCACGACGCGGCCCCTCGCGGTCCGCTGACTCTCAGCGAAACTCCGTAGCGATGCTTCCGTCTGGACAATCTTCGTCGGTTGGACGCCCCAATCCCAATCTCGCGACCCGTTCAAAGGCAGGGCCCCTCAGTCGGCGAGTTTAGGTTTGGATGTCGCCTGGCGCATGGCCGCGCCACAGGCGGCGAAACTTTCGCCGCTGGCCTAAGAATAAAATATAGCGCCCGCATCATCGAAAACCCGCTAGGCCGATCGCAAAACGTACGCGGACCTTGCATGTTCCAGACTAGCGTATTTTTGGCGCCGTTGCCAGATGGTCAAAGAGACTGCGATAAACTATTTCTTCATTTAAACCTCTATGTTGAGTGATTTATTTTGGCTTTCCGCGGCCGGAAGCATGGAGACGGGCTGTGGTTGAGCGCGCCAAGCAACGCTGAGTGTACAGGCGTTCATTCAAGTGTACATGCGTCCACTGAGCTGCCTAGGAGATGGGCGGACAAAGGTGGAATGATCGGGCTTCAGGGGCATCGGCGGTATACCGGCAAGAGCCGGAACGGGCGCGACTGTCTACACGTCGACGAGTTCAATCGATTTTGGCGCACGCTCCTGAATGAAGGCGAAGCGCGCCTCGGGCTTCGAGCCCATCAGACGCTCGACCGCTTCCGCTGTCGCTTCGTTGTCGCTGGCGAGGATCGCAACGCGCAGAAGCGTGCGCTTGGCCGGGTCCATCGTCGTATCGCGCAAATCGCGCATCGGCATTTCGCCGAGGCCCTTGAAGCGGCTGACCTCGATCGCGGCGCGGCCGGTGAAGCCCGACTTCAGCAATTCCTCCTTGTGGGCGTCGTCGCGCGCGTAGAGCGAGTGCGCGCCCTGCGTGAGGCGGTAGAGCGGCGGAACGGCGAGATAAAGATGGCCTTCCTCGATCAGCTTCGGCGTTTGCCGGTAGAAGAAGGTGATGAGCAGCGAGGCGATATGCGCGCCATCGACGTCCGCGTCGGTCATGATGATGATCTTGTCGTAGCGAAGATCGGACGAGCGGTAATGGGCGCCGGCGCTCGCGCCCAGCGCCTGCATGAGATCGGAAAGCTGCTGATTTTGCGCCAGCTTGTCGCGCGCGGCTGACGCGACGTTGAGGATCTTGCCTCTCAGCGGCAACACGGCCTGCGAGGCGCGGTCGCGCGCCTGCTTGGCCGAGCCGCCGGCGGAATTGCCCTCGACGATAAACAGTTCAGAGCCTTGCGCCGAAGAATTCGTGCAATCGGCGAGCTTGCCGGGCAATCTCAGCTTGCGCACCGCGGTCTTGCGGGCGATCTCCTTTTCCGCGCGGCGCCGAACCCGCTCCTCGGCGCGCTCGATTCCCCAGTCGAGAAGCCTGGCCGCCTGGCTGGGCGCCGCCGCCAGCCAATGGTCGAAGGCGTCGCGAACCGCGCCATCGACCAGGCGCGCAGCTTCCGCCGTTTGCAAACGGCCCTTGTTCTGCCCCTGGAACTCGGGCTCGCGGATGAAGACGGAGATCAGCGCCGCGCAGCCCGCCATCACATCATCGGTCGTCAGGACCGCCGCGCGCTTGGTCTGGCCGATGCGGTCCGCGTGATCCTTGAGGCCGCGCAGGAGCGCTGTGCGCAAACCCGATTCATGCGTCCCGCCGTCGGGCGTGGGGATGGTGTTGCAATAGGAATGGACGAAGCCGTCATCGGCGGCGAGCCATGCGATCGCCCATTCGACCGATCCGTGCTTGCCCGCCTTCTCGACCCGGCCGGTGAAGACCTGGTCGGAGACGAGTTCCTGCCCCTCGATGTCGGCGGCGAGATAGTCGCGCAGGCCCCCGGGGAAATGAAACGTCGCTTCCGCCGGCACCTTCGAGCCTTCGCCGATCAGGGCGGCGGCGCAGCGCCAGCGGATCTCGACGCCGCCGAACAGATAGGCCTTCGAGCGCGCCATCTTGAACACGCGCGCCGGATCGAAACGCGCCTGAGCGCCGAAGATCTGCGGATCGGGCAGAAAGCGCACTTTCGTGCCGCGCCGGTTCGGCGTCTTGCCGACGACGGTCAGCCCGCTTGTCGGCTTGCCGCGCGCGAAGGTCTGTCGATAGAGCGTCTGGGCGCGCGCGACCTCGACTTCGAGCTTCTCGGAGAGCGCGTTCACCACCGAGACGCCGACGCCGTGCAGGCCGCCCGAGGTCTCATAGGCGCCGCTGTCGAACTTGCCGCCCGCGTGCAACATGGTCATGATCACTTCGAGCGCGGATTTTTTGGGAAATTTCGGGTGCGGATCGACCGGCATGCCGCGGCCGTTGTCGGTGACGCTCAAATAGCCGCTCTCCTCGAGCGAGACCTCGATGAAAGTGGCGTGGCCGGCCACCGCCTCGTCCATCGCATTGTCGATCACCTCGGCGAACAGATGATGGAGCGCGTTGGAATCGGTCCCGCCGACATACATGCCCGGTCGCCGGCGCACGGGCTCGAGCCCCTCGAGCACTTCGATCGAGGCGGCGGTGTAACCCGCTTCGTCCGGCGTGCCATTGCGGCCTTGGGGCTTGCCCTTCGGGGGCAGCGGTTTGCCGCGCGGGGCGGCGCCGAAAAGATCGTTCATGTCTTCTTGTCTAGCCTTGACGAATCAAGCTGCCGCTAAGCTAGCATGATTGCGGGGAGCGGTCCGTTTGCGGGCCGCGGTTTCGGCGAATCCGGCCGCCTCGGACGAGCCGGAAGCCTTCGGCTTCCCGGCAGAATCGCCGAAAGCTCGCTCCCGCCGTCTCGCGACCTGCGCTTATCACAGGCGATCGCCCTGGGCGAACGGGCGGGGCGAGCGGCTTGTGAACAACGAGGCCGAGGAGCTGGTCAAGCGGCGGTTTTTCGCGTAGGTTACATGTAACTTGTGGGCGGAGCGGCTCATGACATCGGGACCGAAGCCCAAGTCGTCACGCGTGAAAGTGCGGGATCATCGGCGCCGCCTCCGGGCGCAAGGTTTGCGTCCGATCCAGATCTGGGTCCCCGATGTTCGATCGCCGGCGTTCCGGGCCGAAGCGCGTCGGCAATCGCGTGCTGTCGCCGCCAGCCCGCATGCTCGCGAGGATCAGGCCTTCGTCGATTCGATTTCCGCCTGGCCTCAGGAATCCTGGCCTCAGGAATGAGGCGAGGCGAAGTATGGACTGTCGCCGGCGCAGGCGACTATGCCGGAAAACTGCGGCCCGTAGTCATCGTGCAGGACGACAGTTTTGAGGGCGTGGATTTGCTTGTGGTGTGTCCATTCACGAGCGATACGACGGAGGCTCCTTTGTTCCGGCTTCCGGTCGAGCCGCATCCTGGCAACGGGCTTCGCGCCGCGTGTCGCTTGATGGTGGACAAGGTCACGGCCGTCCCCAAGTCGAAAATGGGTCGCAGGATCGGGTCGCTGGACGCCGCGGACATTATTCGGCTCAACCGATCGATACTCGTGTTCCTTGGACTGGCGGCCTCTTCGAGAGCGAGGTGAGCGCGCCTCTAGCGAGACCTCGATGAAAGTGGCGTGGCCGGCCACCGCTTCATCCATCGCGTCGTCGATCACCTCGGCCAACAGATGATGCAGCGCGTTGGAATCGGTCCTGCCCACATACATGCCCTGGCGCCGGCGCACGGGCTCGAGCCCCTCGAGCGCTTCGATCGAGGCGCCGACGCCTCAACGCGGAGCTTGAGGGGCTTGACGCGCCGTCGCGAACGACGGCCATCTCCTGCTATGCCAAAGCAGCAAGCATGGGAACCCGATATGCCGGACCGCCGAGAGCTCTACCGCAGCCCGAACGGCGACACCTGGTTCCTTGGCCGGGAGCCGGAGGACGGACACGCTTTCATCATTCATCAGCCCAATGCGCCTTCCGGAGGCCGTCTCTCCCACATCGAGCTCGGGGCCTTCCTGAGAGAGGGGCACGGGCCTGAGCAACAGGCTTTGTTGCGGCTGATCGGAACATTGGTGGACATCCCGCCATACTCTGACCGGAGCTGAAGCGAAAACGTCCGTTGCTGAAGCGAACGCTCGGCAAACCGAGGCGCCGCAGTCCTCACATTCCGGTCAGCAGCATGCGGGTCGCGGCGGTCACATCCTTATGCCGCATCAGCGCTTCGCCGACCAGAAAGGCCTCGACGCCCGATCCCGCCAGCCGCTTGCAATCCGCGTGATCGGAAATACCGCTTTCGGCGACCACGATCTTGTCGGCCGGGATCAAGGGCAGCAGCCGCTCGCACACTTCGAGCGAAGTCTCGAAGGTATGAAGGTTGCGATTGTTGACGCCGATCAGTCGGCCCTCGAGAGCCAGCGCCCGTTTGAGCTCATTCTCGTCGTGCGTCTCGATCAGGACGTCGAGTCCGAGATCGTGCGCCGCCTTGTTGAGGGTTTTGGCGACTTCGTCGTCGACCGCCGCCATGATGATGAGGATGCAGTCGGCGCCCCAGGCGCGCGCCTCCAGCACCTGATAGGCGTCGAACATAAAATCCTTGCGCAGAATGGGAAGCGTCGTCGCCTTGCGCGCCTTGATCAGATGCTCCGGCGCGCCCTGGAACGAGGGCCCGTCGGTCAGCACCGAAAGGCAGGATGCGCCGCCGGCCTGATAGGCCTTGGCGAGCTTGGCAGGCTCGAAATCCTCGCGGATGAGCCCCTTCGAGGGGCTCGCCTTCTTGATCTCCGCGATCAGGCCGAACCGGCCTTCTTCGATCGCCCTCTGCAGCGCCTTGATGAAACCGCGCGGGGGAGACTGGCCCTCGATCTCGCGCTCCAAAGTCGCGCGCGGCACCCTCACCTTGGCCTCGGCGATTTCGCGGCGCTTGTAAGCTTCGATCTTTTTCAGGATGTCGGCCATCAGCGCTCCCGACCTTCAGGCGTTCGAGGCTGCGATCAGTCGATCGAGCGTGCGGCGGGCGGCGCCGGAACGGATCGCCTCGTCGCCTATGGATACGCCCTCCTTGATAGAACCGGCCTTGCCGGCGATTACAAGCGCCGCGCCTGTGGTCATGAGCCCAATGTCGCGATAGGCGCCCTCGGCGCCGTCGAGAACGTCGATGAGCGCCCTTGCGTTATACGCCGGTTCTCCACCCTTAAGCGCCGCCGGCGCCGAACGGGGTAGACCCGCCGCCTCCGGCGTCAATTCAAACTTATGCAGGACGCCCCCTTTGAGCTCCACCACCTTGGTCGGCCCGGTCGTGGTGATCTCGTCGAGACCGTCCAGCCCGTGCGTCACCCAGACGCGTTCCGAGCCGAAATTGCACAGGGTTTCCGCCATCGGCTCGAGCCAGGCGGCGGAGAAGACGCCGACGAGCTGCCGTTTGACACCGGCGGGATTGGAGAGCGGCCCGAGAATATTGAAGATGGTGCGCGTGCCGAGTTCGGTGCGCGTCGGGCCGACATTGCGCATCGAAGCATGGTGCGTCGGCGCCATCATGAACGCGATCCCGGCTTCGCTGAGGCAGCGCTCGACGCCATCGGGCGCAAGACCAATCTTGACGCCGAGCACAGCGAGGGTGTCGGCCGCGCCCGATCGCGAGGACGCGGCGCGATTGCCATGCTTGGCGACCGTCACGCCGCAGGCGGCGGTAATGATCGCGGCGAGCGTCGAGACATTGAGCGAGCCCGAACCATCGCCGCCGGTGCCGACGATATCGATCGCATCCGGCGGCGCCTTGACGCGAACCATCTTCGCCCGCATCGCCGCGACCGCGCCGGTGATCTCGTCGACCGTCTCCCCGCGCACTCTCAGCGCCATCAGGAACCCGCCCATTTGCGACGGTGTCACTTCGCCTGACAGCATCGAATCGAACGCGCTTTCCGCCTCGCTGCGCGTGAGCGTCGCCCCGGCGGCGACTTTAGCGATCAGAGGCTTGAACGATTCCATGTCCCCGTTTCGCGTTCAGAAGGCTTGCTGGCGGTGATGAAAGGCGTCGGCCAGGTCGAGGAAATTGCGCAGGATTTGCCGGCCGTGCTCGCTCGCGATGCTTTCGGGGTGGAATTGCACGCCGTATGCCGGACGGTCACGGTGCTGAACGCTCATCACAAGCCCCTCATCGCTCTCCGCGCTGATTTCGAGCTCGGGCGGAGCGCTCGATCGTTCGAGGATCAGCGAGTGATAGCGGGTGGCCGAAAAGGGTCCGTTCAGGCCGCGGAAGAGGCCGCGTGCATTGTGGGAGATGCGCGACACCTTGCCGTGCATGGGCGCCGGCGCGCGCACCACCTCAGCCCCGAACGCCTGGCCGATTGCCTGATGGCCAAGGCAGACGCCAAGGATCGGAGTCGTTTCGCTCGCCGAATGCACGAGGTCGAGACAGACGCCCGCCTCGTTCGGCGTGCAGGGGCCAGGCGAAAGCACGATCGCATCCGGCTTATCGGCCATCGCGTCGGCGACTGTGATCTCGTCGTTGCGCCATACAGACACTTCGGCGCCCAACTCGCCGAGGTAATGGACGAGGTTGAACGTGAAGCTGTCATAGTTGTCGATCAGCGTGACGCGCTGCATCTCGTCTCCCGCGCGCGAAAAGGGGAGCCGTCTTTTCCGATGGCTAGCCGCGCCCGTCAAGTTGAACGCGGAATACTAGATGAAAGCCGCGACTATTGATTGAGAATGTCGCGGCGCTGCGCTCGCGCTGTGAACCCTGTTCGCGCTAAAAGCGCCGACATTACAGGCGCTGGATGGCGACGAGGGCCCAAGGATCGCGAGTTGGCGACTCGAAGCCGAGGATCGCGGCGCGCTCGCCGACCGTCATGCCGACATCGTCGAGGTGGCGAAGCGGCAACGCCGCCAACCGGCTGCGGTCCACTGCCGCCTCGGCGCGCTCGCGCAATCGGTTAAGAAATCCTTTCACAATGGCGCTCGCGCGTGAACCCCCAAACTCGCCGTGCGAATGAGCCAGACTTGCAGAAGACGCAGTCACTTTACCAATCCTTTACCCTAATCGAGCCGCCTTGCGCTCGCTTCAATGGATATATAAGCCGCTTGCCCGCCGTACTTGAGTCATTCTTTCTGCGTCCGTGGTATAGGACAGCTAAACTATGAACCCCCTTCACCGATTGCCGCCGCTCAACGCCCTGCGCGCCTTCGAGGCGGTTGCGCGTCATTCGTCGTTCGCTCGCGCCGCTGAGGAATTGCACGTCACCAAGGCCGCGGTCGCCCAGCAGGTGCGCGCGCTCGAGCAGGAGATCGGCGCAAGGCTCGTCGAGCGGAACGGCCGGGGGCTTCGGCTTACGGAATCGGGCGCGGCCGGCGCCGCGACGCTGGCGGATGGATTTGCGCTCCTGGCCAAGGCCGCGCGCGCGATGCGCGAGGGCGAGGGGCGCCGCTTCCTCATCATCAATTCGGCGCCCTCGTTCGCTGCGACCTGGTTGGTCGGTCGGATCGGCAAGTTCAAGGCGCGCCATCCCGGGACCGACGTCCTGATCGACGCCAATCCGATTGACGACGCGCTCGAATCCGGCGCCGCCGACGCGCTCATCCGCTGGGGCGCGGGCGAATTCCCCGGGCTTACGGCGACGCTCCTGTTCAAGGAGACCGTGTTCCCGGTCTGCGCGCCGAGACTCATCGCGGGCGACGATCCGCTGCGCACGCCCGGGGATCTCGCCCGCCACACTCTCCTGCACCTCGACTGGAACCCCGCCCACGCCTCCTGGCCGACCTGGTCCGACTGGCTCAAGGCGGCAGGCGCGCTGAATGTCGAGGCCACGCACGGCGTCTTCTTCAACAACATGGCGATGACGCTGCGCGCCGCCGCTCAGGGGCAGGGGGTGGCGCTGACCTCGTTTGCGATCGCCGCCGACGATCTCGCCGCCGGGCGCCTCATCGCGCCGTTCACGACCAGCGTCGCCACGCCGTTCGGCTATTATTTCCTCTGCCGGCCGGACGAGGCCGGCTCGCCGCGCATCAGGGCGCTCCGCGAGTTCCTGACGCAGGAGGCGGCGCTGTCGGCTGCAGAGCCGGAGTGAGGCATCACGGGCCCCGCATCTCGTCGAAAGCCTTCAGAGCCCGGGCGCGGGCCTGGCCATGATCGATGATCGGCTTGGGATAGGTTTTTCCCAAGACGACGCCCGCTCGTTCGAGCGCATCGGCGGAAGCTGTCCAAGGGCTGTGGATGGCGGGCGCTTCAAGGCGCGCAAGCTCGGGAACCCACTGGCGCACATAGGCGCCGTCGGGGTCGAACTTTTCGGCCTGCAGCATTGGATTGAAGATGCGGAAGTAGGGCGCGGCATCGACGCCCACGCCCGCGACCCATTGCCAGTTGAGCGGATTGCTGGCCGGATCGGCGTCGATCAGCGTGTCCCAGAACCATTCCTCGCCGCGTCGCCAATCGATGAGCAGATGCTTGACGAGAAACGAAGCAACGATCATGCGCGCGCGATTGGGCAGATATCCTGTGCGCCATAACTGCCGCATGCCGGCGTCGACGATCGGATAGCCGGTCTGACCATGCGCCCAGGCGCGAAAACCCACCTCGTCGTTGCGCCAGGGGAAGCGCTCGAACTCGCCGCGCAACGGACGCGTCGCCAGATCGGGATGGGCGTAGAGCAGCGCGGTGGCGAAGTCGCGCCAGCCAAGCTCGGCCAGATATTTTTCCGCCGCGCCGGCGATCGCCGGCTGCGCGGCGGCGGCGGTTTCGACGGCGTGCGCGACGCGGCGCGGCGAGATCTCGCCGAAACGCAGGTTCGCCGAGAGGCGTGACGCGGCGCCAGGCGCAAGGATGTCGCGCTCGTCCGCGTAAGCTTTCAGCGCCCCGGCCGCGAAGGTTTCGAGCGCCGCGAGCGCGCCCGCTTCGCCGGGCGCTTCGCCGAGGCCGAGCTCGCCGGACCAGTCGGGCTTCGCGGGTCTGAGCTTAAGCGACTTCGATCGAGACGCGCTTGGGCGCGTCCGTGAGGCCACGGCGCCGCGGTCAGGCGTTTGGGCGCTGGCGTCGGAGCGGGCAGGGGCCCGAGCGCGCGATGGCGGCGCCAGAAGGCGGTAAAGACGCGGACCGGCGTCGCCGTCGGGCTTGGCTGAGCTCCCAAGGCTCGCGCATCAGGCGGCCGTTGAAGCTCGCGTCTTCGACGCCGCGCGCTTTGAGCGCCGCCTTGACCCGCGCGTCGAGCGCGATCGCCCCGCCTTCGTAGCGGCGGCTCCACAGGACGCGGCTTGCGTTCGCCGCGGCCGCCAGCGCGAGGATCGTCTCCTCGGCGTCGCCTTTGACGATGTCGAGCCGCGCGCCGCGAGCGGAAAGCGCCGCCTCCATCGCGGTCAGCGACTGGGCCAGGCGCCATTTCGCCGCGCCGCCCAGCGGACGCGCCCCGCCGCCCGCTTCGTCGTGGACATAGACGAAGAGCGCCGGACGATCTGCGAGCGGCATGAATGGACGGCTGGTCATCGAGGCGGAAATCGTCGCGCAGCCAGACGATGTCGACGCTTGCGCTCACGAGCCGTCCTCACGCCGCGGCCGGTCTACTCTCAAGCCGCGGGTTGGCGGCGCCTCGGCGTCCTTCCATTCGAGGGTGACGACCTTGCCGTTCTCGACGGTCAGCGCCAGGCGCCCGTGCTTGAGTTCGAGCGCCCGGTCGCCGAACAATTTCCGCCGCCAGCCGCGTGAGCGCGGGCGCATCGGCCTTGTCGCTCTGGGCGATCGCCTCGAGATCGTCGACGGTGGCGATCAGCTTGCCGGCGACGCCGCTCTCCTCGCTCACTTGCCTCAGCAGCACTTTGAGCAGTTCGACCGTCGCGCCGACATTGGCGCCGTTGCGCCGCTCGCGCTCGATCTTCGGCAATGTCTTGGGGTCGCGCTCGAGCCCACGCTCGATCGCCGCCAGAATTTCGCCCCCGGCGCGCGAGCGCTCCATCCCGCGCGGGAAGGCGCGCAGGTTGGCGAGCGCCTCCGCGCTGCGCGGGGCGGCGAGCGCAAGCTCGATCAGACACGTCGTCCTTGAGCACACGCGCGCGGGGCACGTCGCGCGCCTGCGCCTCGCTCTCGCGCCAGGCCGCGAGCTCCATCAGCACCGCGAGATCGCGCGGCTTGCGCGCCTTGTTCTTGTAGCGCTCCCAGGCGCGCTCGGGATGCTGCTCGTAGGTCGAAGGCGAGTTCAGCGTCTTCATCTCGTCGTCGAGCCAGGATTGGCGCCCGGCGGCCGCGACCCGCTTCGACAGGGCTTTGTAAATCTCGCGCAGATGGGTCACGTCGCCGATCGCATAGGCGATCTGCGCCTCGGCCAGCGGGCGGCGCGCCCAGTCGGTGAACCGCGACGACTTGTCGATTGCCCACATGGCAGATCGACTGCGCGAGCTCGCTATAGGAGACCTGCTCGCCATAGCCGCACACCATCGCCGCGACCTGGGTGTCGAACAGCGGCGTCGGCAGGACGCCGGAGAGCTTCCAGAAAATCTCGAGATCCTGCCTCGCGGCGTGGAACACCTTGACCACGTCCTCGTCGGCCATCAGCTGCAGGAGCGGCTCGAGGTCGATGCCGGGGGCCAGCGCGTCGATCGCCAGCGCCTCCTCGTCGGAGGCGAGCTGGACGAGGCAGAGAATTGGCCAGAACGTCGTCTCGCGCAGGAATTCCGTGTCGACCGTCACAAACGGGAAACGCGCCAGGCGCTGGCAGGCGAGAGCGAGTTCGTCCGTCGTTGTGATCAGGGACACTGTGTTCCGAGGCTCTATCGGCTCTCTCCCTGCGGCGCGGCCGGCTTCGCCCGATCCTTGCGCACGGGCGGGGGCGCATGACGCGGCATGCCGAGACGCTTGTCGAGATAGGCGCCGACCACCATTTGCAGTTCGTCGATGCAATCCTCGAAGAAATGATTGGCCTCGGGGATCACCGCATGCTCGATGACGATGCCCTTCTGGGTCTTCAGTTTCTCGATCAGCGCCAGAACCTCTTTCAGGGGCGCGACGCGGTCCTTGTCGCCATGGACGAACAGGCCCGACGAGGGGCAGGGCGCGAGAAAGCTGAAATCGAAGCGGTTGGCGGGCGGCGCGATCGAGATGAAGCCCTCGATCTCCGGCCGGCGCATCAAAAGCTGCATGCCGATCCAGGAGCCGAAGGACACGCCCGCGATCCAGCAGGCGCGCGCCTCCGGGCTGATCGACTGCGCCCAGTCGAGGGCGGAGGCGGCGTCCGACAATTCGCCCTGGCCGTGGTCGAACGCGCCCTGCGACCGTCCCACGCCGCGGAAATTGAAGCGCAGCACCGAGAACCCGCGCTCGGCGAAATTGTAGTAAGTGTTATAGACGATCTGATTGTTCATCGTGCCGCCGAATTGGGGGTGAGAATGAAGCACCACCGCGATCGGCGCCCCGCGCTGCTTGGCAGGGTGAAAGCGACCCTCCAGGCGACCGGCGGGACCGGTAAAGAAAACCTCGGGCATGAAGACTCCACAACGCCTTGAAGCGCTCCCGGCCGGGATTGACATGCGCGCCTCCACGCCAAGCGGCGAGGAATTGGGCGCGAATTCTGTCTTGCTCGGTCGACGGGGGCTCGCCTCGAAGGCCGCCTCATAGCATGCTGGCCATCGGCAATTGCAAGCAAAAACCGCACCTCCCGCCGCGGTTCCCGTCTCAGCCGCCGGAATCGGAGCCGCGATGGCCGCCGAGTTCATTGAACCGCGCCTATCTCGACTATAATGCAACCGCGCCGTTGCGTCCGGTTGCGCGCGAGGCCGCGCTTCAAGCGATGGATACGGCCGGCAATCCCTCCTCGGTCCATGCCGAGGGCCGGGCGGCGCGGCGCATTGTCGAAGACGCGAGGAACGAGGTCGCGCGGCTCGCGGGGGTGAGCGCCCGTTGCGTCACGTTCATATCCGGCGGCACGGAAGCCGCGAACGCGGCGCTCAATTCGCTGTTCGGCGGAGGCCCAAGCGCCGAGCCGCCCGAGCGGCTCATCGTCTCCGCCGGCGAGCACCCCTGCGTGCTCTCGGGCCATCGGTTTCCCGCTGCGGAATCGGCGCCGTTGCTGCCGGACGGACGGCTCGATCTCGACTGGCTCAAGGCTGCGTGCCGGCGCCCAGGGCGCGCGCTTTTGGCGCTGCAAGGGGCGAACAACGAGACGGGCGTGATCCAGCCGGTCGCGGAAGCGGCGGCGCTGGTTCACGCGGCGGGCGGTTTTCTGTTCTGCGACGCGGTGCAGATGGCCGGGCGCATGGCCTGCGACATCGCCGCGCTCGGCGCTGACGCGCTCATGCTGTCGGCCCACAAGATGGGCGCCCTCAAGGGCGGGGGCGCGCTCATCGTGGCGCGGCCCGAGGTCAGCCTTGGCGCTCCTCTCGTGCGCGGCGGCGGGCAGGAACGCGGCCATCGCGCGGGCACCGAAGCCGTCGCGACGATCGCGGCCTTTGGCGCGGCGGCGCGCGCGTCGCTTGTCGAGCTGGTGACGGAGCCGGCGCGGCTCTCTGCGCTCAGCGACCGCCTGACAATGGCGGTGCGGTCTGTCGCGGCCGACGCGACGGTCTTCTGCGACACTGCGCCCAGGCTCGCCAACACGGTCGCATTCGCCGTTCCAGGCGTCGAGGCCGCGACGCTGATGATCGCGCTCGATCTTGCAGGAATTGCGGTGAGCTCGGGCTCGGCGTGCTCGTCGGGCAAGGTCGCTCCCTCACACGTGCTGGCGGCGATGGGCGTGCGTCCCGAATTGGCGCGCGGCGCGATCCGTCTCAGCCTCGGCTGGGCGTCGACGGAAGCGGACGTCGCGCGCTTCGCTCAAGCCTTCGCGGGGGTGATGGCGCGGATGCGGACGGCGCGGCGCGGCGCGGCGGCGCCAACCGCAGCCGAAGCGGCGCGAGGCAGCGCCTGACGTTTCGTCGTTGCGAGGAGCGATAGGGCGTCGAAAGACGCCCGTCTGTCGACGGGCTGTCGCGACGAAGCAATCCATCCCCGCGCTTTTGCCGAGAGGCTAGCCTTTCGCCCGCTAGCCGTGCTTGCTCCATGCTCGCCAATCGCCTGAGGGGGCGTGGTCCAGCGTTGGGGATGGATTGCTGGCCTTCGGCTCGCAATGACGGCCGCGGGGCGCGCTTGATCTGCTCTGTAAGAAGCTCGTCGTCGCCTGAAGTTCGGAAAAGCTTGCATCCAACCCGCATGGGGTGTAGGAGGCGCGCTTCCATTTTCGCGCACGTTTCAACTGCCGAGGAGTCTGCATGGCTCGCGTCACCGTCGAGGATTGCATCGAGAAGGTCGATAACCGATTTGATCTCGTTTTGATGGCCAGCCACCGCGCGCGGGCGGTTTCGTCCGGCGCTCCGCTGCTGGTCCAGCGCGACAACGACAAGAACCCCGTCGTCGCCTTGCGCGAGATCGGCGACGGCAAGCTCACCCCTGGCGACCTGCGCGAGGATGTGATCCATGCGCTGCAGAAGCATGTCGAGATCGATGAGCCGGAGGCGGAAGCTGCGCCGCCGATGGTCAATCCGGATATGCAGACTCAGATCGAGCTCGGCGCCGAGGTTCAGTTCGACCGCATGACGGAAGAGGATTTGCTGCGCGGGCTCGAAGGCCTGACGCCGCCGCCGGAGCCGGAGGATGATGGCGAGTAAGCCGCCGTTTGCTAAGCTTTGCGTTGCGGCGCCGTCGCTTCGCGCTGCACGATCCCGCCGGCCAATTTGGCGCGGCGGGATTTTTTTTGCTCCCTATCCACAGCCCCGCTCAAGCTTCGCGTGTTTCCTGTATCCAGCGCCGAGCGATTTGCTATCTTGGGGGCCGAATCACTTGCGTTGCGGATCTTCGCCGACCTGGCGGAGCCGAGCGGATGGTCCCAATCGCGACGCGCAAGAGGTTCATGGCCGGCAAGGATGTTAAGCCGACGCGTCGAGTGGGGGCCGAATTGAGCGATGAATTTGGTAAGCCGTCGGAAGCGACGGCGCGTGTAGCGCAAAGCGATGAACGCCCGATCGGGCTCGTCGAAGTCGCCGGGCGGGTCAAATGGTTCGACGCCGCCAAGGGCTTTGGCTTCATCGTGCCCGATAGCGGCGAGGCGGACGTTCTCATCCACGTGACCGTCCTCAGGCGCGACGGCTTTTCCACTCTTCGCGAAGGCGCGCGCGTCGTCGCCGAGGCCCAGCGGCGCGAACGCGGCCTGCAGGTGTTCCGGGTGATCTCGATCGCCGAGCCCGACCCATCCTCCGCGGCGCAGCTTCCGCCGGCGCGCACACGCGCGCAGGCAAGCTCCGTCGGCGCGTTCGAGATCGTCATCGTCAAGTGGTTCAACCGGGCCCGTGGCTTCGGCTTCCTCACGCGCGGCGAGGGCACGGAGGACATTTTCGTTCATATGGAGACGCTGCGCCGTTACGGCTTCATCGACCCGAAGCCGGGCGACACCATGCTGGCGCGGTTCGGCCCTGGTCCGAAGGGGCTGATGGCGGCCGAGGTGAGGCCGCTCGACGGCTCGAAGATTCTGGCGCCGCACTGAGCGTTGCTCCGCCACTTCGCTTTTCGACGATCGTCTCCTTTCGACTCGCGCCGCTCAGACGCTTGACGCGCCGCTCGCCTTGCTCTTGAAACCCGGCGCGCAGCCGGTCTGGCCACGAGCGCGCAAGGATCGAGGAGCAGCGGCGATGAGGGCGATGGCGGTTCGGCTCGAGCGCGCTGCGAAAAAGTGGGAACCGGTTTTTCGCGGCAAGCGCGCGGCAACAAAGAAGCATGGAGCCCTCGGCGATTCGATCGAATCGCTAAGGGCTCTATGGGCGGCGCTCGCCTTCGTGATCCTGGCCGCCGCCGGCCCGGCGATAGGCGCCGGGCTCGATACGCTCGAGATCGCGACCTCCAGCGGACAGCACGCATTTCAGGTTGAGATCGCCGCCAACGACGCAAGCCGCGAGCGCGGCCTCATGGACCGGCGCTATATGGCGCCCGACCACGGCATGCTGTTCGAGTTCGACCGCAACGAGCCGGTGTCGTTCTGGATGAAGAACACATACATCCCGCTCGACATGATCTTCATTGCGCCCTCCGGCGTCGTGACGCGGATCGTCGCCAACGCCGAGCCGCTGTCGGAGCGGGTCATACCTTCAGGCGGCCCCTGCGTCGCGGTGCTCGAACTGAATGGCGGGACCGCGGCTGCGATCGGGCTCAAGGTCGGCGACAAGGTTCGCCATCCGTTCTTCAAACCGTGACTCTGCACGCGAGGCGTTGCATCCGCCGGCAGGATTGCTACACTCTCTTGACAAATTGGCGCGGCGGGCCCGGCGGCGTCTTGAGGCGGGGGCGGGGATTGGTTTGAGTCAAGTCTCGACGTGGAGTCCGGAACCCGGGTTCCGCGCGCCGTTTTCAACCTCCGACGGCCCGGCCGGCGCGCGTGGCGGCTCGGGTGGGACTTACGCGGCGCTGGATCTCGGGACCAACAATTGCCGGCTGCTGGTCGCGCGGCCGACCGCTCAGGGATTCCGGGTCATCGACGCGTTCTCGCGCATCGTTCGCTTGGGCGAGGGCCTGTCGCTGTCCGGGCGCTTGAGCGAGGCGGCGATCGCGCGCACGTTCGAGGCCTTGAAAATATGCCGGGACAAGATGGCGGCGCGCGGGGTGACGCGGGCTCGAACCATCGCGACCGAGGCCTGCCGCTCGGCCGCCAATGGGCCTGACTTCGTCGCCATGATTCGCGCGCGGCTCAACCTCGACCTCGAGATCGTCGACCGCGAGACCGAGGCGCATCTCGCCGCGGCGGGCGTCGGCGATCTCGCTGACAAGGACGCCCGCTCGACGGTGATGTTCGACATTGGCGGGGGATCCTCGGAGATCATCTGGCTCGGCTTCGATCCACGCGCGCCGCACGCGGCGAACCGGGTGAAGGCCTGGGAGTCGCTGAGGCTCGGGGTGGTGTCGCTGGCCGAGACCTTCGGCGGCGTGGACGTGAGCGACGAAGCCTTCGCCGCCATGACCGACCATGTGTCGGAGGCGCTTGCTCCCTTCGTCGCCCGGGTGGCGGACGAGGCGCGCTGCGACCGCTTTCATCTTCTCGGCACCTCCGGCACGGTCACCACCATCGCCGGCGTGCATCTCAACCTGCCCCGTTACGACCGGCGCGCCGTCGATGGCCTATGGCTCGGCCGGGCGGAGGTCGACGCGGCGATCGCGCGATTACGCGCCATGAGCTACGCCGAGCGCGCCGCAAACGCCTGCATCGGCCATGAACGCGCCGATCTGGTGCTCGCCGGCTGCGCCATCCTGGAGGCGATCCGGGCGCATTTCCCCGCCGAGCGGCTGCGCATCGCCGACCGGGGCCTGCGCGAGGGAATCCTGAGCCACATGATGCGCGCCGACGGGGTCGGACCGCACCGGCGCCCGCGCGGGCGCTGGTGACGACCGGAGGCTCGGGCCGCGAGGGCGGCCGGGCGCTCAAAATCCGGGTCAAGAAAGCCCGCAAGCGCACGCCCGCCTCCGCCCGCTGGCTCGAGCGCCAGCTCAACGACCCTTATGTCGCCCAGGCGCGCCGCGAAGGCTTTCGCTCCCGCGCGGCCTACAAGCTCATCGAGATCGACGACAAGCACAAGTTGTTCAAGCCTGGTCGAGCGAATCGTCGATCTCGGCGCCGCGCCCGGAGGCTGGAGCCAGGTCGCCGCGGCGCGGGTCGGGCGCGCGCGAGGGCAGGGGGCGGGTGATCGCCATCGACCTTCTGGAGATGGACCCAGTCGAGGGGGTGGAGTTCCGGCAGATGGACTTCCACGATCCCGAAGCGCCGCGTCTGCTTCGCGAATGGCTGGGCGGCAGCGCGGACGGCGTCCTCTCCGACATGGCGGCCAACGCGACCGGCCATCGCAAGACCGATCAATTGCGCATCATGGGCCTGATCGAGCTCGCCGCCGATTTCGCCAGCGAAGTGTTAGGCGCCGGGCGGATTCTTCCTCGCCAAGGTGCTGCAGGGCGGCGCCGAGGGCGAATTGCTTGCCCGCCTCAAGCGCGAGTTCGGAACGGTGCGCCACCTGAAGCCCAAGGCGAGCCGCGCCGACAGCGCCGAGCTTTACCTGCTGGCCACGGGGTTCAGGGGGAGGACGGCGAGCGAGGCGAGCAATCAAGTCTTGGATTGACCCCTCGCGCGGTTCAAAGTTCCGGCTGAATGCGGTAGACAATGTCGATGACCGAACTCCTCGAACAAGCTGTCGAAACCTTGCGCGGCCTGCCGCCTGAAGCGCAGGACGCGCTTGCCCGCATTCTCCTCCAATTGGCTGGCGACGACCCGTCGATCGTGCGGCTGAACGCAGAGGAGCAAGAGTCTTTCAAAACCTCTTTGCTGGAGGCTGAGCGCGGCGAATTCGCGACCGACGATGAGATTACAGCCATTTGGGCGAAGCACGGCCTGTGAGGCTGCGGTATACGCGTGAGGCCGCCAAGGAGCTTGATCAAGTCCTCTTCTATATCGAGAGGCGCTCTTCAGAGGGCGCCCGTAATGTCGAGGCGCGTATTCAGGCGGCGATCGACCTCATCGCGTCTCATCCCCGATCCGGCCGACTCACGAGCACGCCCGGCCTTCGCCGCGTAGTCGTCCATCCGTACCCGTACTTGATCTTCTACGCAGCGAGGGACGACGAAATCGTCATCTACGGCGTGCGCCACGCGGCGCGACGCTCCCCGTCGGCCCCGGGCTGATGCAGCAGGCGACGGCGGGCCGGACGCTGTAGACGCGATCGCCGATCGCGTCAGCCGCGCTCCATAGGACGTCCTTAAAGGACGCCCGTCTCGACGGGCTATGAGCGCGACGACACGCCGCAGCTCGCGATCGCCGCCCCATGGCGGCTCCCGCGATCCCCTGCTGACGCGCCTGCGGATTGGCCGTATGCTCCTGAGCGAGCCAAAGCGCGACCCGGGAGGAGCAACCCATGAACGTTCAGGCCAAGCAGACGAAGCCCGCCGAACCGGCGGCGCCGATGGGCAAATTGCCGATGCCGCCGAAATTCGACAATCCCGCTGACGAGCGGCTGCACCGCAAGCAGCGGCTGGCGGCGGGGTTCCGGCTATTCTCGAAATTCGGCTTCGACGAGGGGGTGGCCGGGCACATCACGGCGCGCGACCCGGAGTTTCTGGACACCTTCTGGGTCAATCCGTTCGGGATCCATTTCAGCCAGGTCAAGGTCTCGAACCTGATCCGCTGCGATCACAAAGGCAACGTCGTCGAGGGCGACTATCCGGTCAACACGGCCGCCTTCGTCATTCATTCGCGCGTCCATTCCGCACGGCCCGACGCCAACGCCGCGGCCCATTCCCACTCGACCTATGGCAGAGCTTTTTCGACGCTCGGACGGAAGCTCGCGCCGATCACCCAGGACGTCTGCGCCTTCTATAACGACCATGCGCTCTACGACGACTTTGGCGGCGTGGCGGTCGAGCTTGACGAAGGCGCGCGGATCGCCAAGGCGATCGGCAAGCACAAGGCGGCGATCCTGCAGAACCACGGCCTCCTCACCGTCGGCGGGACGGTCGACGAGGCGGTGTGGTGGTTCATCACCATGGAGCGGTCGTGCCAGGTGCAGCTCGTCGCCGAGGCGGCGCTGAGGCCGGGCGAGAGCCTGAAGGAGGTGTCGCCCGAAGCCGCGGAGCAGTCCTTCAAGATCGTCGGCAGCCCGTTCTCCGGCTGGTTTCAGTTCCAGCCGCTCTATGCGCGCATTCTCAAGGAGCAGCCGGACTTTCTGGACTAGGGCCGCAGTCGAAAGCGAACGCGCGCGCCTCAAATGCGGGGGCCGGCATGCGCCCATTTGAAGACCACGAGCGCAAGCGCCACCACATTCACCATTTCGGCCCACAGGAACACCCACATGTCCGCGGCGACGCCAAGGGGCGGCGAGCCGGGAAGGATGCCGCGCAGCACGGGCAGGGCGAAAGCGAAGGCGGCGAGCGAGCCGATCAGCCCGGTCTCCGGCGGGCGCACGTTGATGAACGTCAGGACGCCCATCACCACGGCGCAAAAGCCGAGCACCAGCATGACGCCGTAGGCGCAGAGCGCAAGCAGGACAATGGCGCCGCCGCGGCTGACCGCGATCGCCAGCTGAACCTCATTCGGATTGGCTCCGGGCTGGCTCGTCGTATGCAGATTGTAGCCGAGCACCCCCTCCCACGCGGTGATCTTGGCCGGAAGGTTGAGCGAGGCCTTTCCCTCCATGAGCTGGACGTCGAGGCGCGCTACAAACGAGTCAAACGGATAGTGAGTGACGCTGCCGTCATTGAGATCGACCTCGAAGGTCGAGCTGGCCATATGGGCGCCGGCCGCGAGCTTGATCTCCTCCACCGTCTGGTCGTGGGTGACGAGCAGGATCAAATCGCGATCGGCGCCGGCGCGAGCGTTTTTGCCGTTCGACAGGTTTGGCGACAGATAGGCGCGCACCTGCATGCCTTCGTTGGCGGCGTCGACGCTGAGGGGCTCGAGATAAACCTCGGCCGCTGCGTCTGAGTCGGATGCGCCGAACATCCGCTCGACGGGCTGTTCCGAGACGCGCATGTCGTGCACAATTATCAGGTAGCTGATCGTGAGCGCGATCAGGAGCGCTCCGACAATCAGCAACCTTATCTTCCGACTGCGCCGCTGACCCCGATCCATCCCTCACCCGGCGACGGTCAATGTTTGGTCGCCAACTTACAGAGTCGCGGCCCTCCAGCAAGCCTGACATACGGCGCCCGGCTTCCTCACTCCGCCGCCGCGGCGCTGGTCGAGACCATCCGGCCCGAGACCGCGGCGCCCGCGTCGGGCTTCAGCCGGGCGAAGACCAGCACTGACAGGCTCGAGATGATGGCGACCATGACGAAGGCGAGCGAGAGATCGCGTGCCATGAGCTCGGAATCGCCGAAGCCGAACTGGATCGTCTCGACGCAAATCGCCGCGACCGCGATGCCGACCGCGCCCGACATCTGCTGCGAGACGCTTGCGAAGCTCGTGGCGCGGCTCATGCGCGGCGAATCGATGTCGGCGTAGCTGATGGCGTTGAGGGCGGTGAAGACCAGCGAGCGGAAGAAGCCGCCAGTGAGCAGGACGAGCAGCAAGAGCCAATGCGGCGTTGACGGCGTGAACAGCGCGGAGGCGCCGAGAAACGCTCCCGAAACGAGGCCGATGACGATCAGCGTCTGGCGGAAGCCGAACCAGCGCAACGCGGTCGAGGCGGTGAATTTCATCATCAGCGCGCCCGCCGCGGCGGCGAAGGTGATCGAGCCTGAGGCGAACGGGCTGAGGCCGAAGCCGATCTGCAGCAGGAGCGGCAGCAGGAATGGCGTGGCGCCGACGCCGATGCGGAAGATGAACCCGCCGACGACGCCGGTGAAAAAAGTCGGGATCGAGAGCAGCCTGAGATCGAGGATCGCGTCCGCGTTCCTCCCGGCGTGCCGGACGTAAGCCGCGAGCGCACTGAGCCCGACCGCCATCATCGCCGCGATCAGCCAGAGCGGCGCAACGCCGCGCCCGATCACGCTCAAGCCCGCGATCAGGCTCACGAGGCCAACGCCCGACAGCACGAATCCCCTGAAGTCGAAGCGCGGCACCGCCTCCTCGCGCAAATTGTGGATAAACTTGAGCGAAAGCAGGAGGCCGAGCACGCCGATCGGCACATTGATCCAGAAGATCCAGCGCCAGTGAAAGTAGGTGGTGATGAAGCCGCCAAGCGGCGGCCCGGCGACCGGGCCGATGAGGGCGGGCACGGTGAGATAGGCCATTGCGCTGACGAGATCGCTCTTGGCGATGGAACGCAGCAGAACGAGGCGCCCGACCGGCACCATCATCGCTCCGCCCAGCCCCTGGAACACGCGCGCGGCGATGAGGGTCGCGAGCGACGACGAAGCGCCGCACAGGATCGAGCCAAGGGTGAAGACGACGATCGCGGTGCAGAAGACCGTGCGCGCCCCGAAGCGGTCCGCAACCCAGCCGGAGGCGGGAATGAACACCGCGAGCGTCAGCATGTAGGAGGTGAGCGCGAGCTTGAGGACGATCGGGTCCTGGTGCAAGTCGAGCGCGATCGCCGGCAGCGAGGTCGCAATGACGGTTCCGTCCATGTTCTCCATGAACAGGGCGGTCGCGATGATGAACGCGGTCAGAATGGCGGAACGCATGGGGCGGCTTTCGGGTCGGCGCCCTTGTGGCGCCGGGGTGACGCCGCCGCAAGGCGAAGGCCGGGTACAGCGGTCACAATAGGTTGAACGCGGCGCGTGCCGCCGGGATCCGCTCGCCTGGCCGGATTCTCCCCGAACGGCCGGCGTCAACCGCCGAACACGACCTTGCTCATGATCCGCCCGGGCGCGAGCGTGAACAAGCCGGTGACGACAAGCGCCAGGGTGAAGATCCAGATCATCGCCCAGCGATGGGCTCTGACATTGTGCTGTCTCGCGCGCAGGACCGCGAGCGGCAACACAACGAGCGTGAACAGCGACAGAAGGTGGATGGGGCTAAATGGTCCCCAGATGCGGATCGTGTGGATGAAGAGCGATGTCCCCGCGATCAGCATCATGAGAGTAGCCCACGCCCAGCCGATCGTTCGATGCGGGAGTGTTCCCTTAGGGGCCAAAAGCTGAACGGCGCCGAGGCCGATCGCGGCGAAAGCAAAAAAGGCGTGAAACCGGATGACCGGCGGGGCGTCGATGAGCGGAGCGAGCGTCATTGCGGAGCTGAGGGCGCCGACGCCTGATCGAGGGCGCGGTCGACTTCGCTTAGCGCCTTTTCGCAACCGGCGCGGTCGCCCTGGTCGTCGGCGTTGCGGGCTGCGTCCATGGCCTTGGTGATCGCCTCGACGCGGGTGGTGGACAGGTCGCCGGCCTGTTGTTCGGCGCTGGCGATCGAGCCCGGGGTCGGCTGGCGATGCATGGTCGCAAACGTCGATTGGGGGGCTGGCTGGCCCTCGGCTGCGGCGGAATCCAGGAGCTTGGAGACCTTAAGGTCAGTTTGATAAATCCGGTCGGTGCAAGGTCCCGCACAAGCGGGCGCGACTCCGAGAATGAGCGCTGTGCCGGCCACGGCCGTCGCGTGTCGAACGATCATGTCATCCTCCCTCGATCGGGCGCCGGATGCGCCGGCGTTGCTCCATGAAAGTCATGTAACGCCGGAGCCGGCCAATCGGACGACCGAAAATTAAGACAATTGTCCGTGAGACTCAATTCCGTGCTGCGCGGCAAGGCCGATCGCTCGCGTCGCGGCGAGCCGTGGCGCCAACCGGGACGCGAGCTTTTCAGCGCGGAACCTCGCGCTCTCCGTGACTTTCCAGAAGCGCGTTGAGACGCTTGCGCATCAGCATGCCGGGCCGGTCGGAGGGCATGTGCATCTCGATCTTGCGGCCCATGTCGACGATGGCGTCGGGGTCGGTCGATTCCAGAATCTCCCGGTCCTCCTCGATGATGGCCTTATCCCACGCGATGAGTTCGGCGGTCGAGCAATCCTCCTCGCGGTCGTTGCGGTAGAGGATCTGGATGAACTGGATCGAGCCGTCGTCGACCGGCGTCGCCGAATTGAAGATGACGTGCCTGAGGCCGGAGGGATATTCCATGTCCATGGTGCGGCAGAACGGCATGAACCAGGCGTTGCGCATCTTGCGCTTCGTCCATGGTTCGCTCGTGCCGGTGATGCGGACAGCTGAAGGCGGGTTTCTCACCGGCACGATGGTCTCGGCGACGAAGCCGTAGTCGGTTTCGGTCAGTTCGTATTTCTCCGGCTTCGGCTGATCGATATCGCCGAACGTGCCTTTGTGGACGAAGGCGAAATGCGCGTTGTCGAACGAATTCTCCATCATTCTCAGCGCCGAGCATCGCCACAATTCGTCGAACTGATGGATACGCCGGAAGGCGCTGTCTTCCTCGTAAGCGAGGTCCGGGATGTCGGCGATCGGCTCGCCGAGACAGACCCAGACATAGCCGTAGCGCGACTTGGCGTGGAAGTTTTTGGCTTTGGCCTCGGGGACCGGCTGCTCGAACGGGAATTGCGGGACGTTCACGAGCTTGCCGGTCCGGTCGTATTCCCAGCCATGATAGCCGCACACGATATGGCCGGCCTTGATCCAGCCTTTGGACAATTTGGCCGTCCGGTGGCAGCAGCGATCCTCGAGCGCGGCCGGTTCGCCGGCCGCGTCGAGGAAGATGACGATGTCCTGTCCGAGAATGCGAAACGGCTTCGGTCCATCTTGGAGTTTGTCGACCGGCAACGCAGCGTACCAGAAGTTGCGCAGGACGGGCTGGCGGGTGTTGAGCATGGCGGCTCCTTGGCGAAACGCGACGGCCCCCGCGAAGCGGCTTGAAACCGGCGGGGCCAGCGTGCAGAATATTTGTCGCCCTCACAAGCAAGCCTCGGCAAGCACGATGAGCAAGACCGCCACCAAAATTGTGCCCAAGACCGAAACGCGGGTTCAGCGTCCGCGTCTGCACAAGGTTATTCTCTTCAACGACGATTATACGCCGCGCGACTTCGTGGTCGAGGTGCTGAAAGGGGTGTTCCGCCTCAACGAAACGCAGGCGCTCAACGTGATGATGACCGCCCATCGCAAGGGCGTCTGCGTGGTCGCGGTGTTCGTGCAGGACGTCGCCGAGACCAAGGCTGCTCGCGGCACCGAGGCGGGCGCGGCGAAGGGCTATCCGCTGCGCTTCGGAACCGAGCCCGAGGAATAAGGCGCGCCCGGCCGGCGCTCTGTCGAAAGGTTTGAAGATGAGCGGCGCGAATCTCCCGCCCCTGAAAACGCGTAAGCTTGGCCGGACGAACGTGATGGTGACCGAGCTCGGCCTCGGCACGGCCCCGCTCGGCGAGCTGTTCGACCGCGTGAGCGACGATGAGGCCGCGCGGCTCATCGAAGCCGCCTGGGACGGCGGCGTGCGCTACTTCGACACCTCCCCCTGGTACGGCCGCGGGCTCGCCGAACACACGCTCGGGCGTGCGCTCTACCGCAAGCCGCGCGGCGACTTCGCCATATCGACCAAGATCGGCCGCGTCCTGCGCCGGCCGTTCGGACCCAACGCGATCAAGGATCAGTGGCTCGGCGGTCTCGAGTTTCAGACCGTGTTCGACTACGGCTACGACGGCGTGATGCGATCGTTCGAGGACAGCCTGCAACGGCTCGGAATCAATCGCGTCGACGTTCTCCTGATCCACGACCTCGACCCCTGGGATCACAATTCCGCGGCGCTCAACGCCTATTTCACCGCGCTTAAGACGAGCGGGTGGAAAGCGCTCGCGGAATTGCGCGAGGCGGGGGTGATTGGCGGGATCGGCGCGGGCTTCAATTCGCTGGGCTCGATCCCGCGCTTCCTCGACCTGTTCGACATGGATTTCTTCCTGCTCGCGATGCGCTACACGCTGCTCGAGCAGGACGTGCTCGACGCCGAGTTCCCGCGCTGCGCCGAACGCGGCGTCGGGATCGTCATTGGAGGCGGCTATAATTCCGGCATCCTAGCGACCGGGGCCGTGCCCGGAGCGATGTATAATTACGAGCCCGCGGGAGCCGCCATCCTCGAGCGGGTGAAGAAGATCGAGGCGGTTTGCGCCCGCCACAAGGTTCCGCTGCCCGCGGCGGCGCTGCAATTCCCCCTCGGCCACCCGATCGTCGCGTCGATCATTCCCGGCGCAATCGCGCGCGCGCAGGTGGAGAAGAACGTGGCGGCGTTCCGCCATCCGATCCCCGCCGACTTCTGGGCCGAGCTCAAACACGAAAAATTGATCCGCGCCGACGCTCCAACGCCGGCATAAACTGTTTCCCGCGAGGCTCGGGCGGGCCCTTGGTCTGATTGCGGCGGGCCGCCAGTCCGACATAGTCTCGCTTTTAACGCCCGACGGCGGCGCATGGACGCAGATCCAGGGAAAAGCCGAATGTTTCTCTGCGCGCCGGATGATGGGGAAGCGCCGCGGCGGGCAGGGTGTCTCTGCCACACGCCGGCGTTTGCGCGGCTGAACTGCGCGTCTTGCTCGAAAATTCTCCCGCCATTCGCCGATGCCGCCCGGCGCATTCGCCGCCGGCTCGGGGAGCATGGCGGCCAGCGCTTCGGCGCCCGTCTCGGGGATCGCGTTTACCAACGCGCGGCTCTTCGACGGCAAGTCGGACACGCTGCTGGGGGGCCTGAGAGTTGTGGTCGAAGGCAGGACGATCGAGGCGGTCGAGCCGGCGGAAGCCCCGCTCGGCGCCGGCGCGCGGATCGTCGACTGCGGCGGCCGGGTTCTGATGCCCGGCCTGATCGACGCCCACTGGCACGCGATGCTGGCGCCCCTGCCGCTGACCGTGCTCCTGACCGCCGACGTCGGCTTCATCAATCTGGTCGCGGCGGACGAAGCGGGAAAGACGCTGATGCGCGGCTTCACCAGCGTCCGCGACATGGCCGGGCCGGCCTTCAGTCTGAAGCGCGCGATCGACGCCGGCTTCGTTGCGGGGCCCCGCATCTGGCCGTCGGGCGCGATGATTTCGCAAACCGGCGGCCATGGCGACTTTCGCTTTCCCTATGAGGTTCCTGCTTCGCCCGACGCGCCTTTAAGCCGCGTCGAAGTCGATCGGCGGCGGGGCCATCGCCGATGGCGTCGATCGCGTGCTGACGCGCTCGCGCGAGCAGCTCATGCTCGGCGCGAGCCAGCTTAAGCTCGCCGCCGGCGGCGGGCGTGTCTTCGCACTATGATCCGATCGACGCCAGCCAATATACCGAGGCCGAGTTCCGCGCCGCGGTGGACGCCGCGGAGAACTGGGGCACCTACGTCGCCGTGCACGCCTATACGCCCCGCGCGATCAGGACCGCGATCCGCGCCGGCGTCCGATGCATCGAGCACGGGCACCTGATGGACGAGGCGACCGCCGAGGACATCGCCCGCAACGCCGTATGGCTCAGCACGCAACCCTTTCTTAACAATGAATTCTCGCCCCCGATGCCGACGCCGGAGGGAGAGGCGAAGGCGAGGCAGGTCTATGCGGGAACGGACGCGGCTTACGCATTCGCCAAGGCGTTCAGCCTCAAGACCGCGTGGGGCACGGACATCCTGTTCGATTCGAAGCTGGCGGCGCAGCAGGGGGCGATGCTGACGACGCTCGAGCGCTGGTATCGCCCGGCCGAGATCCTCAAGATGGCGACCGCGGTGAACGGCGAGCTTCTGGCGATGTCGGGCCCGCGCAACCCCTATCCGGGCAAGCTCGGCGTGATCGAAAAGGGCGCGCTCGCCGACCTCATCCTGGTCGACGGCGATCCACTGGAAAATCTCAAGCTCATCGCCGATCCGGACAGGAATTTTCTGCTCATCATGAAGGACGGTCGGGTGGTCAAGGACGGGCTGGGGTAAGGTTTGCCGTTCGCGCTGCCAGACTACCAAAGTTTGGTACTATTCCAGCATGAGCAAGAACACATCCGTGAGCCTTGGCGATCATTTTGCTGGTTTTGTCGAGCAGCAGGTCGCTCGCGGGCGCTTCGCCTCGGCAAGCGACGTTGTGCGCGCGGGACTGCGGCTCCTCGAGGAGCACGAAGCGCGCGTTGTGGCTCTTCAGGCGGCGCTGGTTGAGGGCGAGCGGAGTGGCGCGCCCGAACCGTTCGACTTTGATGATTTTCTTGAGCACAAGCGGATCGCATCAGCCCGCCGGGAATGAGACGTCTCGACTTTACGCCGAGAGCGCGACATCGAAGAGATTTGGGAATATTCATTCGACCGTTTCGGCCTCGACAAGGCGGAGGCGTATCTGCGCGGCATTGAACGCGCGGCGGCGACAGTAGCCGAAGACCCGCGCCGGGGAGGCGCCTGCGACGAAATTCGCTCCGGCTATCGCAAGCTCTCCGTCGGCTCTCATGTCTTGTTTTTCCGAGCCTCGGCGACCCGCGTCCTCCTCGTCCGGATTCTCCATGGGCGGATGAATTTCGAACGGCGTCTCCGTTGACGCCAGTCGCCAGACGATGCGCCCGTGGGGCCCTGCCGGGACGCCGCCTTGTCGAGCAGGGCCAGCGGCGGTTGCCGACCGGCTTCTGATCGCCCAATGCCGATACCATTAGTAGCCAGCGACGTCGGAGACGGCGCTTCGCTCGCCTTCCTCACTCGCCTCCCGCCGCCGGCGCGCCCGCGCCGTTCCCCTGCGCATGCGCGATGGCGCTGGCGACGGTCGCCATCGTCGGCATGCCGCCGAGCTGCATCGATTCGACCGCGGTCGAGGGCACGATAACGATGGTGGAATTGCTGCGCTTGAGGCCCTCATAGAGCATGTTCATCGCGCGCAAGTGAAACGCGGTCGGGTTGTCGGCGTACATCTTCGCGGCGGCGTTGAACGAATCCGCCACCTGCCGCTCCGAATCGCCGAGGATTACGCGCGCCTGCCGCTCGCGCTCGGCCTGCGCCTGCATCGACATGGCGTCCTGCAGGGCGGCGGGGATCCGCACGTCCTTGAGCTCGACCGAGATGACGTCGACCCCCCACGGTTTGGCGCGGGCGTCGATGATGCGCTGGAGTTCGAGGCTGAGCTTGTCGCGCCCTTCCAGCATGTCGGCCAGCGGGGTCTTGCCGATCACGTCGCGCAGCGCCGTCTGCGCCGCCCAGTTGATCGCTGAGCCGTAGTCGGCGACGTCGAGCGCCGCCGTCTTCGGATCGACCACCTTAAAGAACAGCACCGCGTCGACGTCGACCGGCACCGTGTCGCGCGTCATCGTCTGTTCCGCTCTGAAAGTGCTGGTGATGACGCGGGTGTCGATCCGATAGGCAACGGTCTCGAGGATCGGCACGATGAAGAACAAGCCCGGGCCTTCGAGGCTGCGGAATTTGCCGAGCCGCAGCACCACCACCCGCTCCCACTGGTCGGCGACCTTGACAGCATTGGCGACGACGGAGGCGACAATGAACCCCACGACCGCGATTGCGACGCTCGCGGGATAGCTCTCCGGGCTCATGTTTGCATAGGCTAGCGCAAGGCTGGCGATGAAAATGATGAGGAAGATCAGCCCTGGCAGGGGATTCGGGCTTCGCATGGTTAAAAAGACCTTTGTCACGGGCTTTTGGCGCTTGCCGCCCGCCGCGCTCGCGCCTTCAGCGCGTCCACTTCACCCATGTGGGGTGTTTTCCGTCCGGCGCCAGCGCTTTCCCGGGCCGGCGGGGGGTGAAAAAAATGATCAGGGAGGCATGAATTGGGGTTGCGCGAGCGATCACGCGCAAGTAACAATCGGTCAAAAGGGCTTGAGGCGGGCGCGAGTTTGAGGGCGCTGCAATGAGACGCCTTTCTGTGACGGTTGCATGTCTGGCGAGCGCTGTCGTCTGCGCGCAGGCGTCGGCCGAGAGTTTGTCCGCCGATCCGGTGAGATCGGTTCGCTCGCACGCGGCGAAGCCTAGGCACGCCGCCGCCGCGAGGACGGCCAGCGTCGAGGACATCGTCCGCTTTTCCAATCCTTACGCTCCCCCTGAAGGCACGACCTTCGTGAGGAGAAGCGCCTTTCCCGTCGATCCGTACCCCGCTCCGAGGGAGCCGCACCCCCGACTGTCGATCAGTATGCAGAAGGATTGGGGCGGTCACACCACCGGCGGATTCGGTTGGAACTTCTAGATCGGGTTACGCGGTCCGCATGATTCGGGCAGCGCCTCTCCGCATTTCATCTTCAGCCAATCTTTGATGGCCGGGTGGTTTGAACCCCGCTGCCCTGGGTCGTGCCCGAGGAACGCCCACCTTTTCGCCGATTGACTTTCCATTTCCCGTTCCGATAGTCGCCCCCCGCGACGAGACGGACCGCGTCAGTGGTCCGGGCGTCCCCGCCGGGAGGCCTATTTCGGGCGTCGGGCCGGCCTTCGCGCCGTCGGCGGCGGCTGAAGCGGAGAGCGGGGCGGATGGAGGCCGAATTGCAGGTGAACCCCCGCGGCGCGGCCTGGCTTTTCCGCTCGATCGCGGTCTGGGGCCCCGGCCTCCTGGTCATGCTGGCCGACACCGACGCGGGCAATGTCGTCACCGCTGCCCAGGCCGGCGCGCAATGGGGCTATCGCCTGCTGCCCCTGGTGCTGCTCCTCGCCCCGATGCTCTACATGGTCCAGGAACTGACCGTGCGGCTCGGTATTCACACCGGCCGCGGCCATGGCGAACTGATTCGGGCGCGTTTCGGCCTTGGCTGGGCGTTGGCCTCGACTCTGGCGCTCACGGGCGCCGTCATCGGATCGCTGATCACGGAGTTCACGGGCGTCGCTGGCGTCGGCGAATTGTTCGGCCTTTCGCGCGCATTGACGCTGCCGCTCGCCGCGGCGGCGCTGCTCGTCATCGTGGCCAGCGGATCCTACAAGCGGGTCGAGCGTGTGGCGCTGATCGTCGGCCTGTTCGAACTGGCGTTCTTCGTCGTCGCCTGGGCCGCGCATCCGGGCCTCAAGGCGCTGGCGCGCGATGCGATCGACCTGCCCATCCGAAATCGCGATTTTCTGTTCATGGTTGCGGCGATCATCGGCGCAACCTTCAATCCGTGGATGATCTTCTACCAGCAGTCGGCGACGGTGGACAAAAAGCTTCGTCCGGGCGATCTCGTCCACGCCCGATGGGACACCGGCGTCGGTGCAATTCTGACCCAGTGCCTGACCGGCGCGGTGCTGGTCGCGGCCGCGGCGGCGTTCGCCAATGGCGGGACGTCTTCGAGCCTCTCGACGGTCGGCGAAATCAGCGCCGCGCTCACCCCGGTCATGGGCGAAGCGGTGGGGCGCATCGTATTCAGCGCCGGGGTGCTCGGGGCGTCGCTCGTGGCAGCGATCGTCTCCTCTCTGGCGCTCGCCTGGGGCGTCGGCGAGGTCGCCGGTTACCGCCGTTCGCTGGAGCACCGGCCGTTCGACGCCGGCTGGTTCTATGGCGTTTACGCGGCCTGCGTCTTAGGCTCGGGCGCGGTGGTGGGTTTGGCCCCCAATCTCGTCTGGCTCAACGTCGCCGCGCAGGCCTTCAACGCCTTCCTCATGCCGCTCGTCATTGGCTTATTGGTGGCGCTGGCGGTCGTGAGCCTGCCCGCGCCTTATCGGCCGGGCGGCCTTTATCTCGGACTGGTCGTGGCTGTCTGCGCGATCGTCTCGGCGATCGGCGTCTTTGGCGGCTTGCGGGCGCTGATGTGAGGCGGCGGCCCTTGCCGCGGCGGCGTGAAGATGGGAGGAGCGGGTTGAACGTGATCGTCTGTGCGTCTTCAGCGGCCCTCGCCGGGAGATCCGGCTCATGAGCGACGGAACGGGCGTCTGCCTGGTGATCGGAGCGGGCGACGGGCTCGGCGCCTCGATCGCGCGCGCCTTCGCCCGCGAGGGCCTGCGGGTCTGCGTCACCCGGCGGCCCCGGCATATGGACGCGATCGACAAGCTGGCGGCGGCGATTCGCGCCGAGGGCGGCGAGGCTTACGCCTTCGGGCTCGATGCGCGAGTCGAAGCCGATGTCATGGGCCTGATCGAACGGATCGAGCGGGAGATCGGCGCAATCGAGGTTCTCGTGTTCAATATCGGCGCCAATGTGCAGCTTTTCCATCGTCGAGACCACGACGCGCGTCTATTCCAAGGTCTGGGAAATGGCGGCCCTCGCCGGGTTCCTCACGAGCCGCGAGGCGGCGCGGGCCATGATCGAACGCGGGCGCGGCGCGATCCTGTTCACCGGCGCGACCGCGAGCGTCCGCGGCGGCGCGCGCTTTTCGGCTTTCGCCGGGGCGAAGCACGCGCTGAGGGCGCTCGCGCAGAGCCTGGCGCGGGAACTCGGGCCGAAGGGGATCCACGTGGCCCATGTCGTCATCGACGGCGCGATCGACGGCGACTTCATCCGCGGACGCATGCCGGACGCGGCCGAAAAACTCGAGCGCGAGGAGATTCTCGTTCCCGACGAGATCGCCAGGAACTATGTCTGGCTCTATCGCCAGAAGCGCAGCGCCTGGACGTTCGAGATGGACTTGCGGCCCTGGTCGGAGACGTGGTGATGAGCGCGACCATCGAGTTCATTTTCGACTTCGGCAGCCCCAACGCCTATCTCGCCTATCGCGCGCTTCCCCCGATTCTCGAACGGACCGGCGCGCGGCTCGCGATCAGCCCGTGCCTGCTCGGGGGCATTTTCAAGGCGACCGGCAACCAGGCGCCCGGCATCGCCTTTGCCGGGGTCAAAGGCAAGCTCGATTACGAGACGCTCGAGATGCGCCGCTTTATCGCCAGGCACGCAATCGACAAGTTCCGTCTCAACCCGCACTTTCCCGTCAATACGCTCATGCTGATGCGCGGGCTCGTCGCCGCCCGCGAGGCGGGAGAGGAAGCCGCCTATCTCGAGATGGGGCTTCAAGGCCTGTGGGAAGAGGGTCTCAAGCTCGACGATCGGGAGGTTCTGGCGCGCCGGATCGACGAGGCGGGGCTCAATTCGGCGAGCCTGCTCGCGGCGGCTCAGACCGATCGCGTCAAGCTCAAGCTCGCCGACAACACCGCGGCGGCTGTCGCGCGCGGCGTGTTCGGGATTCCGACTTTTTTCGTGGGCTCGGAGATGTTCTTCGGCAAGGAGCGGCTCGGGCAGGTCGAAGAGGCGGCAGGGACGGCTTCGGCTGCGTCATGAGGGCTGCCCCGAACGCCCGGAAATGCTGGGCAATCGGGGCGTCAATCGGCCCCGGGAGTGCTCGCGGGAAATACGACTTAATTAAGGATCGGGAGCTAATCACCGTCCCGCGCCCGTCGATCGCTAAAATTTTAGATATCCAGTCGAGGCGTTGGCAATGGCTGGATGGGATTTTGACGCCGTGGTCGGGATCCTGCGACCGCTTCGGAAGCCGTGGCTCAGGAACCGTTGCGGCTTTTTGAACGCAGGGGCCCATAGAGCGTCAGGAGTATCCCATGAACCGAGTTCAAAACTTCATTAGCGACGAATCCGGCGTGACGGCGATCGAATATGCGCTGATCGCCAGCCTGATTGCGGTGTTCATCATCGCCGCCGTCCAGCTTGTCGGCACGCAGGTCAGCACCGTGTTCACCGAGGTCGGCAACACGCTGAAGTAAGCAAAAGCGCGCGCTGGCCGCCATGGTTTCGGGCCGGCGCGCACGATCAAGTCAGATTCGAGCGCGGACAATGGCGAGGGCCACTGGCCAGACCATTCCCAACGCATCGACTCCAGGCGGGTCCCGCCGCGCATGATCTGAGCCGGACGATCAGCTAGCTGTGGCGTCGAAGTTCGTGCGCCTCAGCCATCGTTGCGGTTGAGGTCATTGCTGGCTTATTCGAAGCCGGCCCTGTGTCCCAGTGTTCTGCGTCTGCGGCGCTTGCCTCGTACCGACGACCTTAATCCAGCTCAGCCCGCTTGCTTAACGACAACGTTGTCAGATGGATAATTATAGCCATCATCGGTCTCGTCTCTGCGATCGGACTGCTAGGGACGTTAAACGTAACGATAGTATGGAAATCTCTTTGGTTGGCGACTGAAATTCGAAATATTACTTGTTCTATGTCGCTCATGATCTACAGCATCGTTGGCGCACAGGCGTCGTGCGTCGAAGGGTCGACGGCGGTAGTATCCGACCTATTGTTATCGATTTTGCAGTTTATAGTGGCGTTGAAAGTCTTTAGCACCCTGACTTACCTTGCGGCGGCTTCCGGATATCCGCTCGTAGACGGTGCATTGGCAAGATTAGACGCGATGCTGTTCGGCTTTGAATGGAATGTTGAGGCCAATTGGGTCACGCATCAGCCGACATTCGACTGGATTCTTCAACATGCGTACTTAGCTTATATGATCAAGGCTGCCTTTGTATTCTTCGTTAGGTAGCGTGAACCGCCCGGGCGACCGCAACGGCGAGATCATCTGGCAGTTCTGCATTAGTCTCGTCCTGACCTGCGCGATTTTTGTTTTCACTCCGGCGCTCGGCCATGTTGCGCACATCGGTACAGGCTGGATGAAGACGTTGATGATGATCCGTAACGGCGAGTGGACTGCCTTTGACTTCTCGCACGTCGAGGGCATCATCAGTTTTCCGTCCTTTCATACGACGCTCGCGATCCTGCTTGTGTACGCGGTGCGCTGTCATCGCTGGGCGCTGGCGGTTATGGTCCCGCTCAATATGCTTTTGATCGTGGCCACCCTGGCGTCGGGGGGCACTACCTTGTGGACCTGCCCGCAGGAGCGCCGTCGCCTATCTCATGATTGCCGCACCCGGCTTCTTCGGCGGCAACTGGCGAGGGGTACAATACCCCAGCCTCCGGCAGCTTGGAAACGCTTCGCGGTGGGATGGAGTGGGGCGCGTCCGGTAGCGCCTCGCGAGCCGCTGATCGCCATCGGCTGCGAACGAATAGATTGCAAAATCAGGCATGCGCTTTCTCGATTTCTGTCGCTCCCCGACGCCCGGTCAGCCAGGCGCCGAGCGCGTATCCAGATCGGGGCCCATATGGGCGATACTGCGCCGAATCGAAGGCGTTGAGGCCCATCTAGGTATTAGTCCACATCCCGCGATCTCCGCCAGCGCTTTGGCGCCGCGCCGCGGCGCCCTAGATTGGGGCGCCGCCGAACGGCTTCGCGGTCGAAGCTTGAGGACTGGACGGACCGGCGCATGGACGAACTTCTCCGCCTCGCCGAAGATCCCGACGCGTGGGCGGCGCTCGCGACCCTGATCGCCATGGAGGTCGTCCTCGGCCTCGACAATCTGGTGTTCATCGCGCTCCTCACGAACCGCATCGACGAACGCCGGCGGGGCTTGGCGCGCAAACTCGGCCTGTCGCTGGCGCTCGTGTTCCGCCTCGCGCTGCTCGCTTCGGCGGCGTGGATGGTGCATCTGACGGGGCCGCTGGCCACGGTGCTCGGGCCGGGCTTTTCCGTGCGCGACCTGTTGTTGCTGGCCGGCGGGCTGTTCCTGGTCTGGAAGGCGACGAGCGAGATCCACCACCGGGTCGATCCGAACAAGGAGGCTGGAGACAAAAAGCCGGCGGCGCCGCTCGGCCTCATCTCCGGCCTCATCCAGATCATCATGATCGACATCGTCTTCTCGATCGACAGCATCATCACCGCCGTCGGCATGACCGAGTATTTTCCGATCATGGTGATCGCCGTCGTCGTGGCGGTCGGGGTGATGATGGTCGCGGTGGGGCCGCTGGCGGCGTTCATCCACCGCAATCCGACGGTGTTGATGCTCGCGCTGAGCTTCCTCTTGATGATCGGCATGACGCTGATCGCCGACGGTTTCGGCTTTCATATCGAAAGAGGCTATATTTACGCGGCGATGTTTTTTTCCTCTCTGGTCGAGGCGCTCAACGTCCTGGCCAGGCGCAAACCCAGGCGATCGACATGACGCTAGTTCGCTCCTTCTTTTCGCCGCGGTCTATTTCGCCGCCGTGGCGACGCCCGGGTCCGGGCGTCGCGGCGCTGATCGCGCGCGTGTCTCGGGCAGGGGCTCAAGGGGGTCGCGCCGTTCATCGCCGGCTATTTCGTCGGCGACATGATCTGGCTCACGTTTGCCGCGACAGGTCTCGCCGTCATCGCCAAGACGTTCGCGGGCGTGTTTGTCGCAATCAAATTCGCCGGCGCCGCCTATCTCCTCTATCTCGCGTGGCGGATGGCGACCGCGCCCGCCGCTCGTCGAAGCGCCGCCGACGGCGGCCACGCGCGGCTGGCGCGCGTTCTTATCCTCGTTGTCGTTGACGCTGGGCAACCCGAAGGTGATGGTCTTCTTCCTCTCGATCATGCCGCTCGTCATCGACTTGAGGACGTTGACCGTGTTCGCGCTCGTCGAACTTGCCGTCGTTTGCGCGATCGTGATCTTCTCGACCCTCGCGCTCTACGCATTCGCCGCAAACCGGGCGCGGGCTCTTCTCCGCTCGACCCGGGCGATGCGGTTCGTCAATCGCGCCGCCGGCGGCCTGATGGCCGGGGCCGCGGTCGCGGTCGCCACGAGGTAAGGCCTTGTCGGATCTTCTCGCGATTGGCGAAGCGCTGGTCGAACTCAACCAGCCGAAGGACGGCGCGCCCGTTCGTCCAGGGGTTCGGCGGCGACACCTCGAACGCGATGATCGCGGCGGCGCGGCTTGGCGCGGACGCCGCCTATTTCACCGCCGTCGGCGCCGACAAGTTCGGCCAGGCGCTGACCGAGCTCTGGCTCAAAGAGGGCGTCGACGCGAGCCGGATCGTGGTCAATGGCGGCGCTCACACCGGGCTTTATTTCGTCAGCCACGGCGAGAACGGCCACGAGTTCTCCTACATGCGCGCGGGCTCGGCGGCGAGCCGGATCAGCGAGACCGATCTGCCGGTCGACCGCATCCGGGCGACCAAGATCCTCCACATTTCCGGCATCAGCCAGGCGATCTCATCTTCGGCCGCCGACGCGGCGTTCGCCGCCATCGACATCGCCCACGACGCCAAGCGGCTCGTCTCCTATGACCCGAACCTGAGGCTGAAGCTCTGGCCGTTGCGCCGGGCGCGGGCGATCATTCACGAAGCGATGCGCGCCTGCGACATCGCCCTTCCGGGGCTCGACGACGCGGAGCACCTGACGGGCCTGAGGGATCCCGACGCGATCGCGAGTTTCTACCTCGAGCTCGGCGCCCGCGTCGTCGTGGTGAAGATGGGCCGGGGCGGCGCGCTGGCGGCGACGCCCAAAGCCCGGGAGCGCATCTATTCGCATACCGTCAAGGCGGTCGATGCGACCGGGGCCGGCGACTGCTTCGACGGCGCTTTTCTCACCGAATATCGCGCGGAGCGGCGATCCTTTCGCCGCGGCGCGCTTCGCCAATGTGGCGGCGGCGCTTTCGACCCTGGGCTATGGCGCGGTCGCGCCGTTGCCGAGACGCGCCGAGGTCGAAGCGGCGATGGCGGCGCGACTGCAGTGACTCCGGTCTTCGCCAGCGCCTCGCTCGCGGCGGCCTATGTCCTCGCCTGCTTCATGCTTGCCGCGACGCCCGGCGCGGACATGGCGCTTTTTCTGTCGCGCACGCTCGCCGGCGGCAGGCGCAAGGCTTCGCGGCGCAAGCGGGCGCCAGCGTGGGGCTCGTCGTCCATACTTTCGCCGCGGCTGCACGGCCTGAGAGCGCTTTTCCGCTTTCCGCCTACGACATCGCCGAGGTCGCGGCGCGTCTCGTCTATCTGCGCGCGCCTATGGGCAAGGCCCGGACGGCGGCCGCCAAATCCTGCTCATCGCGCCGCCGCCGGTCGCGAAGCTCACGGGCTTAAGCGGAAATGTTCGAAGGCGCGGCGGAGAAGTCGTGCTCTTCTGGCGTGCCCTTCCGCGCCGTCGCCAGCGCGAGCCTGGCGATCCTCGACGCGGCCGTGATCTGCTGCTCGACCTCGACGCATCCACCACGAGGCGGATGAACGCATCGAGTCGCTGGGCCTTGTCGCGGCGGCGAAGCGCAATCCGCGCGCGCTCAGACTCTTGCGACTTGGACGTAGCGCTCGGCTGCCATTCGCCGCGCGTCTTGTCTGGGCCGAAGCGCGATAGGACGCAGTCTGATGGACTTTCCGCTCAGCGCCGTCCGTCTCGCTGCCGCCGAGACGCCGGCGACTTGGGCGGGCGCGACGACGAGTGCGCGAGGCCGCCAGGAGCGGGGACAACGGTTGAGGTGCGCTTGGGCTGTGGCGCAGGGGGCGTGCGCGGGCGCGGCGATTGGCTGCAGCCTAGCTGGACGGCGAGGCGGCCGCGAGCGCGAGCAACGCCGCCGATGTGGTCAGGCGCGCGAGAAATCCGTCTGCCGCGCCTGCAGGCTCGACGTGCGGCATGCGCCTGTCTTGGCGCCAGCGAAGCTTCATGACAGTTTGGCGACGATAGCCTTGTTCCGCGCAACGTAGCTTAGCATCGGGCTCGCCGACTTTGCGATTGCGCGCCGTCGCCCGCACCGCTAAAGCCAAGCCGCAAACCTCACTCCGCGATGGACATTCCCTTGAGCGTCGATGCGGACATTGACGCGCTTGCCGCGCGCGATCTCCTGGTCTTCGCCGCGCGCGAGGCCGGAGCGCTGGCGCTCGAATATTTCAATCCGGGAGCCCGAACCTCCGCCCACGTCGTGACAAAGGCTGGCGGCTCGCCGGTGACGGACGCCGATCTCGCCGCCGATTCGCTGCTCAAGCGCCGCTTGCGGGAGGCGTTGCCCGACGCAGGCTGGCTCTCGGAGGAGACCGTCGACGATTTCGAGCGTCTTGTCGCGCCGCAGCCTCATCATCGTCGACCCGATCGACGGCACGCGCGCGTTCGTGACCGGCGATCCGCGCTGGGCGGTCTCGGCGGCGCTCGTCGTCGACGAGCGCCCGATCGCCGGCGTCGTCCACGCGCCGGCGCTGGACGAAACCTATGCCGCGGCGCGCGGCTGGGGCGCAACGTGCAACGGCGCGGCGCTTGCCGCCGAGCGCCGCCTGGCCGCCGCGCGTCGCCGCCGGCCCCAAGCCCATCATCGAGGCGATGGCGGCGACGCTCGGCGTTTCCATTGAGATCACGCCGCGTGTTCCGGCGCTCGCCTACCGCCTGGCCATCGCGGCGCGCGGCGCGGTCGATTTCGCCGTCGCGGCCGAGAATTCGCATGATTGGGACATCGCCGCCGCCGATATTCTGCTCGAGGAAGCGGGCGCGCGCCTGATCGACGCCTCGGGCGAGCGGCTGCGCTACAATGCCCGCCAGGTCCGTCGCGGCGCGCTCCTTGCTGCGCCGGACGCGGCGGCGCCCCGGCTCATCGAGGCCTTTCGCCGCGCGACCGGCTGGCGGCCGATCTGATCGGCGGCGGCTGTCTTCGGACGGCTTGCGTTTTCGCCGCCGGGAGGGCAAAGGCCAGCCCGCCGACCGGCGCTCGCGCGCGCCCCGCGCTCTTCAAGGAAATGTGATCGATGACCTCCCCCGATGCGAAGGCTCAAGACGAGGCAAAGCCGCAGCGCCTGCACCTCGTGTTCGGCGGCGAGCTGAAATCGCTCGAAAGCCACGAGTTTCGCGATGTCGACAAGCTCGACATTGTCGGCCTCTTTCCCGACTACGCCAGCGCCGAGCGGGCCTGGCGCGCCAAGGCCCAGGCCACCGTCGACAGCGCGCAGACGCGCTACTACATCGTCCATCTGCATCGGCTGATCGAGCCGGACCTCGCCCCTCCGACCCGGACCGCCTGACCGCCGCATGGCGAGGCGTCTAGGCAGGTCGCAATGGGCGCAGGAAGCGATCGGCTTCGGGCTCGCGACCTACTTGGGGTTCGTGCGTCGGACAAGCCGGTTCACGACCGCGCCCGACGACATCGACGCCTATATCAAGGACGATCTGCCCTTGATCGCCGCGATGTGGCATGGACAGCATCTGATGATGCCGTTCGCCCGCCCCGTGACGATGGATCGGCTCGCCGTGCTCATCTCCCGCCATGAAGACGCCGGCGCGCAGGCTTTGGCCGCCGAACGGCTCGGCATCACGCCGGTGCGCGGCTCGGGCGGCCCCGCCGACCGCGACTATTACAAGGGCGGGCGCGCCGGCGATGCGCGAACTTCTGCGCCAGCTCGAATCGGGCTCGTCGGTCGCGATGACCGCCGATGTGCCCAAGCGCGCGCGTGTGGCGGGGCCGGGATCGTGGCGCTCGCCAAGCTCTCCGGCCGCCCGATCGTTCCGACCGCCGCGGTCATGAGCCGGCGCATGCAGTTCAACACCTGGGATCGCGCCTCGCTCGGGCTGCCGTTCGGGCGCGCGGTCGTGGTCGTCGGCGAGTTCATCCGCGTTTCGCCGAACGCCGATGATGAGGAGATGGAGGCGGCGCGGCTCGCGGTCGAGCGCGGGCTCGACGATGTGCATCGGAAGGCCTACGCCATGGTCGGCGCACGCGATCCCGGCGCCGATCTGGGACGCCCATGACGGCGCCGCTCTCGCTCATCGGCTATCGGCTCGCCTCGTTCCTGGCGACGCCGTTGGCCGGGCCGATGCTGGCGGTGCGGCTCAAGCGCGGCAAGGAGGATCCGCGACGGGTGAGCGAGCGGCGGGGTCTCACCGACCTTTCCCGTCCGCCCGGGCCGCTCGTCTGGCTGCATGGCGCAAGCGTCGGCGAAGCCACCGTGCTCATGCCCTTCGTCGAGCGCATCACGCGCATGGGCGCAACCGCGCTCGTGACCACGACGACGGTGACCTCGGCCGCAATGCTCGCGCAAACGGCTGCCGCCGGGCGCGCTGCATCAATATGCGCCCCTCGACAGTCCGTTGTTCGTGCGGCGGTTCATCAAACGTTGGCGCCCCGACGCGGCGCTGGTGGCGGAAAGCGAGCTCTGGCCCAATATGATCGTCGAACTCAAGCGTTCGAGATCAAGGCTCGCGATGGTCAATGGACGGATTAGCGAGCGGTCATTTCGGCGCTGGGGGAGGGCGCCGCGCTTCATCGCCGCGCTATTGACGGAGTTCGACGTGTGCCTTGCGCGCAGCGAGGCCGACGGCGAGCGCCTCACCACGCTCGGCGCCCCGAACGTCCTCGTCGCCGGCGACATCAAGTTCGACGCGCCGACGCTGCCGGCCGACCGGCGCGAGCTCGCCGAGCTCGCGGGCGCCACGTCCGGGCGCCAGATGTGGATCGCCGCCTCGACGCACGAGGGCGAAGAGGTGATCGCCGCCGCCGCGCACAAGCGCCTCGTCCAGGTGTTTCCCGACGCGCTGACCCTGATCGCGCCGCGCCATCCCGAGCGGGGCGAGGCGATCTTGAGCCAATTGGAAGGGCAGGGCCTGATCTGCGCCTTGCGCTCGCGGGGCGATCCGATCCGTCCCGGAGACTGCGGTCTATGTCTGCGACACGATCGGCGAACTCGGGCTCTTCTATCGTCTTGCCGGCGTCGTGTTCGTGGGCAAGTCCTTCGTCGCGGGCGGCGGGCAGAATCCGATCGAGCCGGCGCGCCTCGCTTCCGCCATTCTGCACGGGCCGATGGTCGAGAATTTCGCCGACGCTTACGCGGCGCTCGACGAGGCGGGCGGCGCGCTTACCGTGCCGCGCCCCGAGGATCTGGGGGAAACGCTGGTCGCGCTCTTCGCCAACGCCGCGCGCCTGCGCGCGATGGCGCGCGCGGCGGGCGACACCGTGGAGCGGCGCGCGGGGGCGGTCGATCGCTCGATGGGCGCGCTGAGGGGCCTCTTGCCCTCCGCCGGGACGGTGGGGCGTTGAAGGCGCCCCGCTTCTGGCTGAAACCGAGACCGACCCTGACCGCGCGCCTGCTTCAGCCGGCCGGCTGGGCTTATGGGCAGGCGACCGCGCGGCGCATGCGGGGGCCAGGCGAGCGCGCCGGCGCGCCCACGATCTGCGTCGGCAATTTCGTCGTCGGCGGGGCAGGCAAGACGCCGGCCGCGCTGGCGCTGGCGCGGATGCTGATCGCCTCCGGCCGCCGCGTCGCCTTCCTGTCGCGAGGCTATGGCGGCGCCGAGCGGGTCGAGCCGCTGCTCGTCGACCCGAACGCCCATACCGCCGCGCTCGTCGGCGACGAGCCGCTCATGCTCGCCAAAATCGCGCCCTGCTGGGTCGGGGCCGATCGCGTCAGGAGCGCCAGAAGCGCAATCGAAGCGGGCGCGAACGCGCTCATTCTTGACGACGGCCTGCAAAATCCCGCCCTCGTCAAGGACCTCGCCTTCGCTGTGGTGGACGGCGACACCGGCTTCGGCAACGGACTCTGCGTTCCGGCAGGTCCCTTGCGCGCGCCCGTCTCGGCGCAGCTGCCGTTGGTGCGGGCGCTGATCGTGCTCGGCGGCGACGATGCGGCGGCGTCGCGAATCGCCGCCATGGCGCTTGGCAAGCCGCTCATCCGCGCGAGCCTCGAGCCCGACGCGCTGGCCGCCGCGCCCCTGATCGGCCGCGAGGTGGTCGCCTTCGCCGGGATTGCGCGGCCGGAGAAATTCTACGCGACGCTGCGGCGGGTCGGGGCGCAGATCGTCGCCACGCGCGATTTCGCCGACCACCATCCTTACACGTCGCGCGAGATCGAGGCGCTGATCGAGGTGGCGGGACGGCGCGGCGGGCTCCTGGCGACGACCGAGAAGGACCTGATGCGCCTTAGCGCCCGTCAGGCCCGCGCCGTCGTGACCCTGCCGGTCACCTTGCGCTTCGAGGAGCCGAAGATGGTGCAGCGCGCGCTGCGCCAGGCGCTGGGGAGCTGATCAGCGCTCGCGTTTCTTCCTCCCGACGATGTTTCATGCCAAACCGCCGCGGCGGGGACAAGGCTCCAGCGCGCAAAAACGCGGCGTCTTGACATTCGGCCGCCCCGGCTTGCAAGCGTCGGCAAACGCGGGCAGGATTCCGGTCAAGGCTCGGGGCCGTTTCCGGCTGCGCCGGATGAAAATCGCAAGGGAGGAGTAGAATGCTCGACACGGCGCCCAATGCGCGCGTTCAGACGTTTCTCGCCAAGTTCGACGCCGCATTGGCCAAGGGCGACATCGACGCGGCGACGGACATGTTCGCCAAGGACGGCTATTGGCGCGATCTCGTCGCCTTCACCTGGAACATCAAGACGATGGAGGGGCGCGATCAGGTCCGCGACATGCTCGCCCATTGCCTCAAGCCAAGTGAAGCCGCGCGACTGGCGCATCGCCGAAGGCGAGATCGCGACGGAAGCGGATGGCGTGCTCGAAGCCTGGATTTCATTCGAGACCGAGATCGCGCGAGGCTACGGCCTCATCCGCATCAAGGACGGCCTGATCTGGACCTTGCTGACCACGATGGTCGAGCTCAAGGGCCACGAGGAGAAAGCCGGCTTCACCCGGCGTGCTCGGCGCGAGGCACGGCGTCCATCCCGGCGCCAAGACCTGGAAGGAATTGCGCGACGAGGAGGCGGAGAAGCTTGGCTATGAAACGCAGCCCTACGTGCTGATCGTCGGCGGCGGGCAGGGCGCCATCGGGCTTGGCGCGCGCCTCAGGCAACTTGGCGTGCCCACCATCATCGCGGAAAAGAACGAGCGCGCCGGGAGACTTCGTGGCGCAAGCGCTATAAGTCGCTCTGCCTGCACGATCCGGTCTGGTACGACCATCTGCCCTATATCGACTTTCCGAAGAACTGGCCGGTGTTCTCGCCCAAGGACAAGATCGGCGACTGGCTGGAAATGTACGCCAAGGTGATGGAGCTGAACTACTGGACCAAGACGACCGTCAAGAGCGCCAAGTACGATCCGAAGAAAAAGGAATGGGCGGTGGTCGTCGATCGCGACGGCAAGGAGGTCACGCTGCAAGCCCAAGCAGCTGGTGTTCGCGACCGGCATGTCGTCCAAGCCGAACCTGCCGCGCTTCAAGGGCATGGAGACCTTCAAGGGCGAGCAGCATCATTCGTCGCACCATCCCGGGCCCGACGGCTACAAGGGCAAGAAGGTCGTCGTCATCGGCTCGAACAATTCGGCGCATGACATTTGCGCGGCGCTGTACGAAGCCGGCGTCGACGTGACCATGGTGCAGCGGTCGAGCACGCATATCGTGCGCTCGAGCACGTTGATGGAGATCGGCCTGGGCGATCTCTATTCGGAGCGCGCGGTCCGCGGCGGCATGACGACGGCCAAGGCCGACCTCATCTTCGCCTCCCTGCCGTATGGACTCCTGCCTTCGCTGCAGAAGCCGCTCTATGACAAGATGCGGGAGGTCGACGCGGATTTCTACAAGGGTCTCGAGAAGGCGGGGTTCAAGCTCGACTATGGCGAGGACGAATCCGGCCTGTTCATGAAATATCTGCGCCGGGGCTCGGGCTATTACATCGATGTCGGCGCCTCGCAGCTGATCATCGACGGCAAGGTCAAGCTCGTGACGGGGCAGGTCGAGGAAATCACGCCGCGCGGCGTCAAGCTCGAAGACGGCAAGGAAATTCCAGCCGACGTGATCGTCTATGCGACGGGCTACAACTCGATGAACGGCTGGGTCGCCGACATCTGCGGTCAGGACATGGCCGACAAGGTCGGCAAAGTCTGGGGCCTCGGCTCGAACACCAAGAAAGATCCGGGCCCGTGGGAGGGCGAGCAGCGCAACATGTGGAAGCCGACGCAGCAGGAGGCCTTATGGTTCCACGGCGGCAACCTGCACCAGTCGCGCCATTATTCGCAGTTCCTGGCGCTGCAGTTGAAGGCGCGCCTCGAGGGCATCCCGACGCCGGTCTACGGATTGCAGGAGGTCCACCACAAGGCGTGAGCGCGGGGAGGCGGCGCGGTCTCGCGTGGCGAGCCGGCGTGGCGCCTACCCTCCCCGCCAGCGTCCGAGGCGTCCTGAAACATGAACCGCCGCCAGTTCTCCAGCATGGCCGGGAGCGCGGCCGCGCTGCGCCTGACGCTCGGGCCCGTCTGGGCGCAGTTGGTCGACAAGCCGGCCGATGAGCTCAAGAACGGCGAGTTCGACTGGTATCCGGATCGCTCGCCAGGTGGACCGATCCTGATCATCGTCTCGCTGCCCGAGCAGCTTGTCCATGTGTACCGCAACGGCGTGCGCATCGGGGCTTCGACCTGCTCGACCGGCAAGCCCGGGCACAGCACGCCGACTGGGGTGTTCAAGATCCTGCAGAAGGACAAGAACCATCACTCGTCGACCTACAACAACGCGCCCATGCCCAACATGAACCGGCTGACCTGGTCGGGGATCGCGCTGCACGCCGGGCAGTTGCCCGGCTATCCCGCCTCGCATGGCTGCGTCCGCCTGCCGAAGGCATTCTCCGCCCTGCTGTACGGCGTCACCAGAGTCGGCATGACCGTGGTCATCGCCGACGACGCGTCCCAGCCGGTGTCGGTCACCCATCCCGGCATGGTGCTCGGCGAGTATGCGGCGCGCGAGTTCAATGCGGTCGACACCGCCATCAAGGCGACCGAGTATTCGGAAGGCCACGAGCCCGCGCCGCGCTCGCCGAGCGTGGTCGTGAGCAGCGCCGACAAGTCGATCGCCGTGTTCGACAACAGCACGCTGGCCGCTTCCGGCAAGGTCGAGATCGCCGATCCGCAAAAGCCGCTCGGCGAGCGGGTGTTCACGCTCACCGGCGCGGGCGACGTGTCCGACGATCTGCGCTGGGAGGCGACGGACCTCAGCCCCCGCCCGGCGGCCGCGGGCGACGACAATATTGCCGCGCTGCGCCGCATCAAGGCCGATCCGGCCGCGCGCGAGGCGGTGCGCAAGCGCCTCAAGTTCGGGATGACGGTGGTGACGACCGACGGGCCGGCGAACGTCAAAACGCGATCGGGTCCCGGATTCGTGGTGCTCGATTCCCCGATCTGAGGGGGGTCGATCCGCTTAAGCGGGCGGGAGCCGCACCGTCGCCGTCGCGAGGCACGCGATGCCTTCGGCGCGGCCGGTGAAGCCGAGCTTCTCGCTGGTCGTCGCCTTGACCGCGACCCGGCCGACGTCGAGGCCGGCGATCTCGGCGATCCGGGCGCGCATCGCCTCGCGGTGCGGCCCGATCTTCGGCGCTTCGCAGATCAGCGTCGCGTCGAGATGGACGATGGCGCCGCCGCGCGCCCGCACGCGCTCCGCCGCATGGGCGAGGAAGATCTTCGACGCCGCGCCCTTCCACTGCGGGTCGGAAGGCGGGAAATGCTGGCCGATGTCGCCCTCGGCCAGCGCGCCGTAGAGCGCGTCGGCGAGCGCGTGGAGCGCGACGTCCGCGTCGGAATGGCCGCTGAGCCGCGCGATATGGGGAATGCGAACGCCGCCGAGCCACACGGCGTCGCCGGGCGCGAAGGCGTGGACGTCGAAGCCCTGGCCGACCCGCGTCTCGCTCGCGCCGGCTCCGAGCCGCCCCTCGGCTGCGATCAGATCCTGCATGGTGGTCACCTTGAGGTTGGCGGGGTCGCCTTCGAACACATAAGCCGGCGCGCCCGCCCATTCGGCGACCGCGACATCGTCGGTGAGGTCGCCGACGCCAGCCTCGGCGGCGCGCCGATGCGCCGCAAGGATCAGGGGAAAGCGAAAGGCCTGCGGCGTCTGCACGGCCCTCAAGGCCGAGCGCGGCGGCGTCGCGAGCACCCGGCCGTCGGAATCGACTTGCTTGACGGTGTCGCTCATCGGCGTCCCCGGCGCCGCCGCGCCGTGACGCTCGGCGGCCTCGATCGCGCGGCCGATCAGGGCAGGGGAGGGGAAGGGCCGCACGGCGTCGTGGATCAGCACGATGTCTGGCTCGGCCGCGTCGAGGGCCTCGAGGCCGGACAGAACGCTTTGCTGGCGCGTCGCGCCTCCGATCGCCGGCGCGCCGAGCGCGGCCGCCGCGCCCGGCGTCAGACGGGCGATCGCCTGGTCATAGAGCGCCCGATCGTCCGAATGGATGACCATCCTGATCGCGGAGAAAGGGAAGCTCGCGGCCAGCGCCTCCAGCGTATGGACGAGGAGCGGGCGCCCGGCGCAATCGAGATATTGCTTCGGCCGGTCCGCGCCGAGCCTTGACCCCCGCCCCCCGGCGACAACCAGAAGCCCAACCTTGATCACTGACAATTTCCGGGCTCCGGCGACCAATAGGAGGGCCTTTTCCTGCGCCACGGCGGCTGCGTCAATGCGGGCGCCGGAGCGCCGTCTTGACTTGGGCCTGGCGCGCGCCGATCAATCGATGGGCAACCCTCCGGAAATTTATCGTGCCGCTGAAGCTGATCCTCGCCAACAAAGCCTATTCGTCGTGGTCGCTGAGGCCCTGGATCCTGCTTGCGCAGCTGAAGATCCCGTTCGAGGAAGTGGTCATCCCGATGGACCAGCCCGACACCCGCGCGAACATGCTGAAATACGCGCCGACGGGAAAATGCCCGTCGCTGCAGGACGGCAAGATCGCGGTCTGGGAATTGCTCGCGATCATCGAATATATCGCCGAGACCCATCCCGAAAAGACGGTATGGCCGAAGGGCAAGGCGGCGCGCGCCCACGCGCGCTCGCTCTCGAGCGAGATGCACGCCGGCTTCGTGCGCGCTGCGGCAGGCGTGCCCGACGAATTTCCGCCGGCCGGTCAAGGCGATTGCGCTGAGCGACGAGGTCCGGGCCGACGTGTCGCGCATCGAAGCCGCGTGGGCGCATGCGCGCGCGACATTCGGCAGGGAGGGTCCCTATCTGTTCGGGCGCTTCTCCGCCGCCGATGCGATGTTTGCGCCGGTGATCAACCGCTTCCATGTCTACGACGTGCCGGTCTCGAAGCCGACGCGCGCCTATATGGAGACGATCATGGCTCTGCCGGCGTGGAAGGCATGGATCGCCGACGCCCATGCCGAGCCGTGGCGGATCGAGCGCTATGACGCCATCTGAGCGGCCGTTGCCCAGCGCGCCGCCGCTCAGGTCGAAAAATCCGATTTTCGCCTTGAGCGGGATGCTGTTCCATCCGATCGACGATCGAAGTCCGTTGTTCGGGAAGGGCGAAGACGCGGTCGCCGAGAGCGGGATCAAGTCCGTCGCCAGCGCCGGCTTGACCGATAGCACGGCCCGACAGAGTGCGGCGCTTGGCCCGCGCGAAACGCGCCACCGGCCCCACTCGCATTCTCCGCCGTGGGAGTGGACAATGCGTCCTTCCTCGGGGCGCGCTAATGGAGCCTGCGGCGCCGCAGTGAGAGGGAAGAGGCGGGCGAGGACGCACCTTCCGTAAGGTTCGGCAAGCGGGCGCTGGAGACAATATGTTGCAAATAAACAACAGCTTGCATGCTCTTACGGAAGCCAAGAATTCGCTGAAAGAAATTATTAAATCGGCAATGGATTTACCCGCAGTGTCACGGGTGAACAACGACAACAACATTTGGGCTTCCGCAAGGTCCAAGGCTGGGATTAGGGAAAAACAACGCGATGACGCGGATCAAGAGCGCATTGCCTGCGAACGGCGGCGCGCGCGAAGCCAACGCGGCTGAATGGCGTCGGCTTATTGACGAACTCAACCTGCGCCGCCGCGCCGCGGCCGAGGGCGGCTCAAGCAGGGCGCGTGAGCGTCACGTCGCCCGAGGCAAGCTTCTGGCGCGCGAGCGCGTCGCCGGACTGATCGATCCCGGTTCGGCTTTTCTGGAAATCGGCGCTCTCGCCGCTTTCGGCATGTACGAGGGCGACGTCCATGGGGCGGGGCTGATTGCGGGAATTGGCCTTGTCGACGGCCGCGAGGTCATGATCATCGCCAACGACCCGACGATCAAGGGCGGCGCGTACTATCCGATGACGGTGAAAAAGCACCTGCGCGCCCAGGAGATCGCCGAGCAAAATCGGCTGCCCTGTGTCTATCTGGTCAACTCGGGCGGGGCCAATTTGCCGTACCAGGCTGAAGTCTTTCCCGACCGCGAGCATTTTGGCCGGATCTTCTTCAATCAGGCGCGCATGTCGTCAGCCGGGATCGCGCAGATCGCCGTCGTGATGGGATCGTGCACCGCGGGCGGCGCCTATGTGCCGGCGATGTCGGACGAGACGATCATCGTCGACAAGCAGGGCACGATCTTTCTCGCGGGGCCCCCGCTGGTGAAGGCCGCGACCGGCGAAACGGTGAGCGCGGAAGACCTTGGCGGCGGCGAAATGCACACCCGCGTCTCGGGCGTCGCGGACACGCTGGCGCGCGATGACGCGCACGCGCTCGCGCTCGCCAGGCGGGCGGTCGCCAACCTCAATCGGGCGCCGAAGCGGGCGATCGATTGGGCGAAGCCGGCCGAGCCTTTCTATCCGGCCGAGGAGCTTGAGAGCATCGCGCCGGTTGATCTTCGCCAGCAGGTCGACGCGCACGAAATCATCGCCCGCATCGTCGACGGCTCGGAGTTCGACGCCTTCAAGCCGCGCTACGGCACGACGCTGGTCACGGGATTCGCGCGCCTTTCAGGCATGCTCATCGGAATCATCGCCAGCAACGGCGTCCTCTTTTCCGACAGCGCGCTCAAAGGCACGCACTTCGTCGAACTTTGCGTCCAGCGCGACGTGCCGATGCTGTTCCTGCAGAATATCTCCGGCTTCATGGTCGGACAGCGCTACGAGGCGGGCGGCATCGCCAAGGACGGCGCAAAGCTGGTCACTGCGGTCGCCTGCGCCAATGTGCCCAAGATCACTCTGATTGTCGGCGGCTCCTTCGGCGCCGGCAATTACGGCATGTGCGGGCGCGCCTATTCTCCGCGCTTCCTCTTCATGTGGCCCAACGCCCGCATCAGCGTCATGGGCGGCGAACAGGCGGCGAGCGTGCTCGCGACGCTGAGGCGCGATGCGCTCGAGGCGGAAGGGCGCGAGTGGCCGAGCGCCGACGAGGAAGCGTTCAAGGCGCCAATTCGGTCCAAATACGAGGCCGAAGGGTCGCCTTACTATGCGACCGCCCGCCTCTGGGACGATGGCGTCGTCACGCCTCGGGAAACGCGGCGGGTTCTGTCGCTGGCGTTTTCGGCCACGCTTAACGCCGGGACGGAGCCGACCCGGTTCGGCGTTTTTCGCATGTAGTTCTGTGTGGGTTGGGGTGGGAGTGTAAGAAACAAATGGGCGTGCCCAGTTTTCAGCAACTCATGTTGCCGACGCTGCAAACGATTGGGCAGCGTTATGACGAGATCAGCATTTCGGGGTTAGAGGACGAAGTCAGCAAGGCGCTCAAGATTTCCGTCGAAGAGCGTCGGCTTAGGCTGCCCAGCGGCAATCAAACGCTGTTCGGGAACAGGCTCAACTGGGCGAGGTCCTACCTGTCGAAGGCGGGGCTGATCGAACTGCCCCGACGCGGCTACTGCCGCGCGACCGACAGAGGCCGGGAGTTGCTTGCCGAGGGGGTGAGCGAGATCGACCTGGGAGTCCTGGAGCGCTATCCCGAATTCGTCGCCTGGCGATCCCAAAGCAAGGGCGGCGAGGCCACGGAAGAAGCTGGGTCGCGGGACGATGCAGAGGAGGCGATCGCTTCAAGTTTCGAGCTCCTCAACGCCGAGCTCGCGCGCGACATTGTCGGGCGGGTGCATTCGTTCAGTCCGGGCTTCTTCGAGCGCCTCATAATCGACCTTTTGGTGCGCATGGGCTACGGCGGCGGAAGGGTCGAGATGGGCCAGGCGCTTGGCCGTGTCGGCGACGGTGGCGTGGACGGCGTCATCAAGGAGGACGAGCTCGGCCTGGACGTCGTTTACGTGCAGGCCAAGCGCCTCGATCCCAACAAAGGCGTTCCTCTATCCGAAGTCCGCGATTTCGTCGGCGGCCTGGAGGGCCATCGGGCGAGCAAGGGCGTGCTGGTCACGACCTCATACTTTCCCAGCACCGCCTATGACTTCATCACCCGCGTCTCCAAACGCGTCGTGCTGATCGACGGGCAGGGGCTCGCCAATCTGATGATACGCCACCGCGTCGGCGTTCGGGTCAAGGACGTCTACGAGGTGCGAAAGATCGACGAGAGCTATTTCATCGAATAAACAGGCGGGCTCATCGCGAGCGTCTGTGCAACAGAGTTTCGAGCAGAGCGGCCAGCCCGATTTGAATGGCGGAGGCGATCAGCGGCCGGGCTTGGCTTCCGCCCGGAACGCCTACGATGATGTTCTCAACTCGCTTTTCGATTTCGTCCGATAGCCTTTCAGCCCCGGACGCGACTTGCGCCTGGGCGGTCCCGATGAACTCCAGCCTTTTTGCTTCAGCCCGGTCCCGAAGCACCTTGGTCGCGGAGTCGACAAGCGACGAAGACGATTGTGTCAAAGGCGATCCCAGGTCTGCAAGCGTCTGGCTTCTGGCTCGACCTCGAACTGCCGACAACGTCCATAGCGCTAAACCCAGTGCAATAATGGCGGTCGGAACCGGATGACGCTTGCCGGCAAAGTCGAAGGCGCCCGACCAGGACAAATCGGCCAGGCCAACGCCCGAAGCCGCTTCCGCGGCGAGGTTCGAAGGCGTCAAACTGGACCGCAACTCGTCGATCGTCAGGCCCATTTCCGTCCTCAGCCGGTTGGCCTGCGCTTCGTAGTCGCTTGAACTGTGCGCCGAACCCGAAGCGTTCACGTTCATGGCTCAAGCCCTCCCAACAGCGACGAGATCTGTGAGATGCTCTTTGCCGGGACAAGCCGCGACGGCTTGAGGCCCTTTATTCCAGCTCGCATCAATAACAAGCCCGCGACGAGCACCACCACTGCGAGAATCAGAAATGAGACATCGAGCGGAACGCCCAAACGCGTCAAAGCCACACCGGCCGCCAGGAAGATGAGGCCGACACCCACCGGGAGCAGAACCAGCCCGACCGCAACAAACGCGAGGCTCGATGCGACCAGACTGCCCCGCTCGCTAAGCTCCGCCCGAACCAGTGATAATTCGACGTTCGCCAGTTGTTGACCCTGGCGGACAAGGTCAAGCAGCAGTTCGATTGTTGGGCGCATCGGCTAGCTCACTTTCCCAATTCCGAGCCCTTTGCGCGCCGCGATCGCGACCTCAACCTGTTGCCGCGCGATTCCGGCGAGCAGGTTGCCCATCGCCGCTAACCACGAGCCAACAGAGCGAGCAGGAGCCCGGCGGAAAACGCGATTCCAACGGCGAGAAGCGGGTTCTGGCGGATGGCGCCGCTCAATTGCTCCGCCGCTTGTGACAATTCCTCGTTGCCAGCGAGACGATCCCGGCCTCCCCGGTAGAGATTCGCCGCCGCCGAGGCCGCTTTCGCTCCAACTTCGTCGAGATGGGCCTGCGAGACGATATCCTTGGCGCTCTCGACCGCCTGTTGCGCAGTTCCCCTGGCGCTGTCCAGCGCCTGCTGCGCTGTTGTGGCGGCGGCCGACAGCGCCGCGGCGCTACGGTCTTGCAACCCTTTGCCGCCGTCCGATTGGTCATTCGACGTCATCAGCTCCCTCCCTGAACATAAGGGCCGCCGCCGAGCCGCGCCTATGAGTCAAGCCAAATTCACTGCAGCTCTAAACTCGCCGCGGACACCAACGTTCCGTTCGCGAACCCCGTGCCGCGCTACTTATTGCACATGCGTGAGCGTAACTGTTGTGACCCCGGCTGCGAAGTTGATCCCGGTCTGCCCCTGGATCGAAAGCGGCTGCAGCGAGAATGAGCGGCCAGTGCCTCCGACCAGAACATTGGCGCCAACCCCCGCGCCCGCGGTCGCCTGGGCGCCGACGCCGCCATAGCTGCCCGCCAGCGCGCCGCGCGGCACGCCCGAAGTCGGGGCGATGACGCCCCAGACCAGGGTGCCCTGGTTGACGGCGCCAAGCGCGAGGCCGAACTGGTCGATGCGGCCGATGTATTTGTCAGGCGGCGCCCCGTTGGCCGGGCTGAACATGCAGGTCATCATCTGCTTCTGCGATATGATCATGCCGATGCCGGCGGAGACGTCGCAGGTGAGCGTCCCGACCTTCACCGACGACTGGGCCATCGCGGGGGGCGCGGCGAGCGCGGCCAGCGCAGCGGCGGCGGTCAGGCATGCAACGTTGCGAATCGTCATTTTTCGGCCTCTCTCGCGCATGTCAGGCGCGTGCGTCGACGCAGGAAGCCAGCGCCAAGCTTAGCTTTGAACGTTAGTGCAAGCGTAGCTTTGAACATTGATTGATGTCAAAGCCGCGCATCCGCCGGCCATCCTTCGGCAGGGTCCGCGTGGAACTCGCGCCCTGGTTGAATCCGCGACCGCGCGCGGCCGCTTCGGCTCACGGGGACGATGGGGGTTTCGCCGAACGGAGTCCCGCACTAGACAGGGGCGGCGCGGAGCCTCGACATGTTCGCCAACGTCCTCATCGCCAATCGCGGCGAAATCGCCTGCCGGGTCGTTCGCACTGCGGGGGCCATGGGAATCCGCTCGATCGCCATGCACACGCCCGCCGACCGCGGCGCGCTGTTCACGCGCCTCGCCGACGAAACGCACGCGATCGGCGAGGGCGCGAACGGCTATCTCGATCAGGACGCCATTCTCGCGCTGGCGCAAAAAGTCGGCGCCGAATGCCTGCATCCGGGTTACGGCTTTCTGTCCGAGAACGCCGGCTTCGCCGAAGCCTGCGCCAAGGCCGGAATCGTCTTCGTCGGGCCGCCGCCTCAGGCGATGCGGACGATGGGCCTCAAAAGCTCGGCGAAAGCGCTCATGCAGCGGGCCGGCGTGCCGGTCGTGCCCGGCTATCACGGCCACAACCAGAACCTGAAATTCCTGCGCGAAAAGGCCTATGAGATCGGCTATCCGGTGCTCATCAAGGCGATCGCGGGCGGGGGCGGGCGCGGCATGCGCCGGGTCGATGCGCATGTCGAGTTCGACGCCGCGCTCGAGAGCGCCATCCGCGAGGCGGAGGCCGCGTTCGGCGACGGGCGGGTCATGATCGAGAAATATGTGGTCTCGCCCCGCCATATCGAAATGCAGGTGTTCGCGGACAGCCATGGGGCTTGCGTCCATCTCTACGAGCGCGACTGCTCGGCCCAGCGCCGTCATCAAAAGGTGGTCGAGGAATGCCCGGCGCCCGGACTGCCCGGGGAGACGCGCGCCGCAATGGCGAAGGCCGCGACCGACGCGGCGCTGGCCGCGGGCTATGTCGGCGCGGGCACGGTAGAATTCATCGTCGACCCGGCGCGCGGACTGAGGCCCAGCGACTTCTACTTTCTCGAGATGAACACAAGGCTTCAGGTCGAGCATCCAGTGACCGAAGCGGTGACCGGCCTCGACCTGGTCGAATGGCAGTTCCGGGTCGCGGCCGGCGAGCCGCTGCCGCTCAAGCAAAGCGTGATCCGCTGCTCGGGCGCGGCGATCGAAGCGCGCGTCTATGCCGAGGACCCGGAGCACGGCTTTCTGCCGTCGGCGGGGCGCATCCATCTCATGAACCTCAAGGGCGAGGAGGGCCTGGCGGGCGTGCGGGTCGACACCGGCTTCGAGGCTGGCGACAGCGTCACGCCCTATTACGATCCGATGATCGCCAAGGTGATCGTCCATGGCGCGAGCCGCGCCGAGGCGCTCGCGGCGCTCACAAAGGAGCTGGACGACGCCGTCGTCATCGGGCCGAAGACCAATCTCGCTTTCCTGCGCGCGCTTGTGCGCAGCCCCGAGTTCGAGGCCGGGACGATCGACACCGGCTTCATCGACTTGAACCTCGGGCGGCTCGGCGCCGAGCCGCGTCCCCCTGACAAGAGAGCGCTCCATGCCGCCGCGCGCCTCCTCATCGAGCGGCGCGACAAGGGCAGGGCCTCGCCGCTGAGCCCCTTCGATCCATGGCGGATCGCCGATTCGTTCGAGCTCATCGGATCGCGCCGGATCGGCCTCGACGTCGCGGTCGACGGGGTCCCGGCGCGCGTTCATCTCATCGAGGGCGCCAATCTGGATCCCTTCGCCGAGGGAGAGGGCGCTTCCGGCGACGAGATCACGCTCTACGAGACGGATGGCGGCGCCTACGCCTTCGCCGGCGGCCGGCAGGCGTTCGTCGAGCTCATCGATCCATTCGCCAAGGCCGAGGCCGGGACGGAAGACATGGACGCGGCGATCCGTGCGCCGATGAACGGGCGCCTCGTTGCGCTTACGGTCGAGGACGGCGAGACGGTCGAAGCCGGCCAACGCCTCGCGGTCGTCGAAGCGATGAAGATGGAGCACGCGCTCGTCGCCCCCCACGCGGGCGTCGTCCGCGACCTCAACGCCAGTCCCGGCGACCAGGTCGAGATGGGGGAGCGCCTCATGCGGGTGGAGAGGGACGGCGAGGGGCAGGCCGAAGGCGCCTGACGAGCCGCCCGGCAAGCGCCAGCGTCTCGCGGGCCGCCGAGCCTCCCGGATTCAACCAGAGCGCGAGTTCAGGCGAAACAAAAAGAAAGCGGACGAAAGCGAAAGAAAGCCAGTTGGCTTTCTTTCGCTTTCTTTTACTTTTCGGAATCTAGCCTTTTCAAAGGGTTACGGCCGAAAAAAGTTAAAAAAATTTCCCTTCCTTTTCACTCGCGCATGAGTTGCACGCCAACCACCTCACGCTCGCACACACCTCCGTTCCCCGGCTTGCCCTGTCGCAAGCGGGGTTGATTTTGCCCATCGGAATTATCATAGCTACAATTTCTGTTTGTGGCAAGAATTTGCTAGCGATAAACAGCCTACAAACTCTTTGCAAAAAACAGAAGGTGTGCTATACCTTTCTCAGTCGCGGAATTTGAGACGCCGCGGTGCTGGGTAGACGGGGCCGCGCCGCGAGAGAGGAAGAAATTGGGCTTTGGACGTTCAGTCGGCAACCCGAAAGGCGAGTTGAGAGGGAGTTGAGACGAGGGCGAAATTTTTTTATTCCAATCGGCTATAACCCATTGAAAAGTCCCAATTCGGAAAAATAAGCGCTAGTAAATTGGAGTCATTTTACTAGCGTTTAGACGCGTTTACTGGCGTTTACGGGCGTTTACTCCGCGGCGGATTCGCGCCCAGGTTGCGGCGGCGACCCGCGGCGGCGCACGGGCCGACCTCGGCGGCGTTGCGGGAGCGGCCAAGCGGAGTCAGTATCCACGCATGTCTCAAGTGTCCCATTCATTGCCCGGCGCCGCCAAAGAGCCCCCCACCTTCCGCGAAGCGCGCGACCTGCTGCTCGAGCTCAGCGACGACTATCACGGCGCGCGGGCCGCGTTCGTCTGGCCGAGGCCGGAGCGGTTCAACTGGGCGCTCGACTGGTTCGACGCCGAGCTCGCGGCCGGAGAGCATGGGCGCAAGATTGCGCTGAAGGTCATCGGCGATCGCGTCGAGACGCGGACCTTCGAGGATCTGCGCATCGAATTGTCGCGTCTCGCCAATGGCCTGCGCGCGCTCGGCGCCAAGCGTGGCGATCGCCTTTTGATGATGCTCGGCGTCGTCCCGGAATTGTGGGCGACGATGCTGGCTTCGATGAAGCTCGGCCTCGTGCTGATCCCGGCGATGCCGACGCTTGGGCCAGCCGACATCGCCGACAGGCTGGAGCGGGGCCATGCGAAATTTCTGGTCGCGCACGGGTCCGATGCGGAGAAATTCGCCGGGCTCGGGGAGGGCGTCGTGCGCGTCGCGGTTGGCGTCGCCCCGTCGGGCTGGCGCCGTTACGCCATGCTTCTCGGCAGCCAGTTCTTCGAGCCCGACGGCCCGACCAACGCCGACGACCCTATGCTGCTCTATTTCACCTCCGGCACGACGGCGCGCGCCAAGCTCGTCGTGCACACGCACGCGAGCTACCCGATCGGGCATCTCTCGACCATGTACGGGCTCGGCCTCAAGCCCGGCGACGCGCATCTCAACATTTCCTCGCCCGGCTGGGCCAAGCACGCCTGGTCGAGCGTGTTCGCGCCCTGGAACGCCGGCGCGACCGTGATCGCGCTCAGCCAGCGCTTCGAGCCGCGCGCGGCGCTCGACGCGCTGGTCGAGCATCAGGTCACGACGTTCTGCGCGCCGCCGACCGTCTGGCGGATGCTGATCCAGCATGATTTGAGGAAATGGAAGGTCGTCCTGCGCGAGGTCAACGCGGCGGGCGAGCCGGTCAACCCGGAGATCATCGAGCAGGTGAGGCGCGCTTGGGGCTTGCCCCTGCGCGATTCCTACGGGCAGACCGAGACGACGATGATGATCGGCAATTCGCCCGGCCAGAGGATCGTTCCCGGCTCGATGGGGCGCCCCTTGCCGGGCTACCGGGTGGCGCTCATCGACCCCGACGGGCTCGAGAGCGACACCGGCGAGATCGCGCTTCCGCTGCGCCCGCGCTCCGCGGGCCTCATGTCCGGCTATCAGAACGATGAGAGCGAGCTTACGCCGATCGATGGCGCCTACTACCGCACCGGCGATGTCGCCTCCCGCGATGCGGACGGCTACATCACCTTCATCGGCCGGGCCGACGACGTGTTCAAATCGAGCGACTATCGCTTGAGCCCGTTCGAGCTCGAAAGCGTGCTGATCGAACATCCGGCGGTGGCGGAAGCCGCCGTCGTGCCAGCGCCCGATCCGGTGCGCTACACGATCGCGAAAGGCTATATCGCGCTGGCCAAGGGCCATGCAGCGGACCGCGCGACGGCGGCGGCGATCTTCAGGCACATGCGCGGCCGGCTCTCGGCCTATAAGCTTGTGCGCCGGCTCGAGTTCTTTGAGCTGCCGAAGACCGTCTCGGGCAAGATCCGGCGGGTCGAACTGCGCCAGCGGGAAAGCGGGCTCGCCGAGCGCGGCGAGCGGGCGGGGGCGGAATTCAGGATCGAGGATTTTCCGGAGGGGTAGGGGCCGCCGAGCACCGAAAAGAAAACGGCCCCGCCAGGGAGTAAGCGGGGCCGCGGGCGGAAAGGAGGAGTGCGAACCTTACATCGCGGTCAGCGAGCCATGCCCGTTGGGAGTCTTGATCTCTTCGCAAGTGCCCTTCTTGACGTATTTCCAATGCGCCGGATCATAGTTGACGGTCGAAGTGCCGGCGCAGGTGGTGCCGGCGCCGGCGGCGCAGTCGTTCTTGCCGGCGAGCGCGACGCCGTAGCACTTGTCCGCGCCAGGCTGGGCGGGGCGCGGGCCCGCCTTGGCGATGGTGGCGAGAGCGCCGGCAAGCGAGGCGGCGAGGGCGGCGGCGGTGATGGCGGTTCTGGCGTTCACGAGGAAATCCTCCAGCTAAACAATAAGGTCGGCGGGCGGGGCGGCAGCCTCGCCCGTGTGACGGGAGCCTTTGCGGCTCCTGCAGCCCAGTACGTCCCGCCTGCGCCGAGGTTACCCAGAGTTAATATCACGAATTCGTGATGACGCCCTGCGCTTCTCGGCCTTTGAGCGCTTGAAACCCCGCCGATTGGGGCCAAATATTGGCAAGCGCCATCGAGAGGACGCGCGCCCCATGAGCAAATCCATCCACGCCGTCTGCCCCCACTGCTCCGCGGTCAACCGCATCCCCGCCGATCGTCCGGCGTCGGAAGCCAAGTGCGGGGCCTGCAAGGCGAACCTGTTCACCGGCGAGCCGATCGCGCTGACCTCAAAGACCTTCGACAAGCATGTCGAGCGCAACGGCATGCCGCTGATCGTGGACTTCTGGGCGCCGTGGTGCGGGCCGTGCCGGGCGATGGCGCCGATCTTCGACAAGGCGGCGAAGGAACTCGAACCGCGCGCCCGCTTCGCCAAGGTCAATGTCGACGAGGAGCCGGCGATCGCGGCGCGTTACGGCATCCGCGGCATTCCGACGCTGATCGCGTTCGAGAAGGGCAAGGTGGCCAAGCAGCACGCGGGGCTGGTCGACATCAACTTTTTACGCGGACTGGCGGGGTGAGCGGAAGGGCGCTTCAAGAAAAGCGCCGTTCCTGTGGCTTCCGATCAGCCCTGAAGTTGCGCCAGATACGCTTCGAGTTTCGCGAGCACGCCGCTGAAGCCGTTTGTCATGCTGGGGCGTCCCGCTTCGAACGCCCTTATTCCCGCCTCGTCGGAATTGTAAGGCCGCCAAGAGATTGTAATTCGCGTCAACCTGAGGACCGATCTCCTCAAAAGTTGTCGTCGATAACAATTCCAACGGCCATTCCGGCGCCATGGGGTGACGCACCAGCCCGCCGTCTTTGTCGGAGAATGACTGGATCAGAACGATCTTTTCGTTCGGCACGATCTCGCGAAATCTTTGCAGGCCCCACATTTGCATGCCGTCAGGCCCTTCGACGCCGTAGTGGTAACTGCCACCGACGCGGAAATCCATGGCGGCGTGGATGGTCTTGAACCCTTCCGGGCTGAACCAGTTCGCCAAGTGCTTGGCGTCGGTCTGGACCTCATAGACCAGCGCGCGCGGCGCTTTGAGGTCACGCGAAATCGAGAAGGCTTCGGTTTCAAACACGCTATTCTCCTTTGATTCCGGGCGTGCGCGTTAGGCGACTGAAGGGTTTGCAGATAGACGTCCAAGCGATCCAGACTGCGTTCGGTCGAGGCTTTCAGCTCGTCGATCCAGTTAGTCACGTTCTCGATCGGCGCGGCTTCGAGCTTGCAGGGCCGCCACTGCGCTTCGCGGCTCCGGCTGATGAGCCCGCCGCGCTCCAGGCTCTTGAGATGCTTTGTCATTGCCGGACCGCTCAATTTGAGCGGCTTGGCCAGCTCCTGAACGGACGTCTGTCCAAGGCTCAAGCGAGCTAGGATCGCGCGGCGCGCAGGATGCGCGAGCGCGGAGAACGTCAAGCTGAGCGGGTCGGCGGCCATCTATTTCACCAAGAAGGTAAATTAACTAAAAGGTGTAATACGGGGCCAGCGAGCCTGTCAAGCCGTCCGAGGACGCGGTCTTCGATCCGCGTTCGTGCGCGCGCCAGCCGGTGAAAGCTTGTCAACCTCAGCCGCACGCGCCAATAGGGGCGCCCGAACGGCTCCGCTCGAAGTCGAGACCTAGGAAGCTTGATGCGTCTGTCCCGCTATTTCCTGCCGATCCTCAAGGAGACGCCGAAAGAGGCCGAGATCGTCTCGCATCGGCTGATGCTGCGCGCCGGCATGATCCGGCAGGAGGCGGCGGGCAGCTACGCCTGGCTGCCGCTCGGCGTCCGGGTTCTGCACAAGATCTGCGCCGTCATCCGCGAGGAGCAGAACCGCGCAGGCGCGATCGAAGTCCTGATGCCGACCATCCAGTCGGCCGACCTCTGGCGCGAAAGCGGGCGCTACGACGATTACGGCAAGGAGATGCTGCGCATTCGCGACCGGCACGACCGCGACATGCTGTACGGGCCGACCAACGAGGAGATGATCACCGAGATCTTCCGCGCCTCGGTGCGCTCCTACAAGGATCTGCCGCTCAATCTCTACCACATCCAGTGGAAGTTCCGCGACGAGGTGAGGCCGCGCTTCGGCGTCATGCGCTCGCGCGAGTTTCTGATGAAGGACGCCTACACCTTCGACCTCGATCAGGCGGGCGCGCGCCATTCCTACAACAAGGAGTTCACCGCCTATTTGCGCACTTTCGCCCGGTTCGGCCTCACCGCCATTCCGATGCGGGCCGAATCCGGACCGATCGGCGGCGACCTTAGCCACGAGTTCGTCATTCTCGCCTCGACCGGCGAGAGCGAAGTGTATCTGCCACCGCGACTATCTCGCGTTCAAGACGCCGCCAGAGGACATCGATTTCGACAACGCCCAAACGATGCAGGGGGTTGTCGACAAGTGGACCTCGCTCTACGCCGCGACCTCCGACAAGCACGATGCGGCGGCGTTCGAGCAAGCTCGACCCGAAGGACCGGATTTCCGCCCGCGGAATCGAAGTCGGCCATATTTTCTACTTCGGAACCAAATACTCGGCTCCCATGAAGGCGGTCGTCAATGGACCGGACGGCAAGGAGCAGCCTGTGCATATGGGCTCGTATGGCATCGGCCCGACCCGGCTCGCCGCGGCGCTGATCGAGGCCAACCATGACGAGAACGGCCCGATCTGGCCGGAAGCCGCCGCGCCGTTTCGGGTCGGGCTCATCAATCTCAAAGTTGGCGACGCCGCCTGCGACGGCGCTTCGGCGCGCATCTATGCGTCGCTCGCGAAGGCCGGCGTCGACGTGCTCTATGACGACCGCGACGAGCGGCCGGGAGCGAAATTCGCTGCAATGGATCTGGTCGGCGCGCCTCATCAGGTCGATCATCGGCCCGAAGAGCCTTGGCGAGGGCAAGGTCGAGGTGAAGAACCGCCGCGGCGGCGAGCGCGAGCTGATCAGCGTCGATGCGGCGATCGCGCGACTTGGCGGGCAGGCGTGATGAAGCGCGTCGGCCGTCATTGTGAGCGAAGCGAGGCAATCCAGGGGAGCATAAGGCGCCCTTCGATCTCTGGATTGCTTCGTCGCCATAGCCCGTCCGGAAGGACGGGCGTCTCTCGACGCCCTATGGTCTCCTCGCAATGACGGCATGAGACACACAGGGTGCGCGCGTTGACTTCCGTCGCGCTGGAGGCGCCCGCGCCCCAGACGGCTCCGGCGACGAGGGCGTTCTCGGCTTTCGAGTGGATGGTCGCCTTTCGCTATCTTCGCGCGCGCAACGCCCAGCGCTCGATCTCGGTCATCGCCGGATTCTCGTTCCTCGGCATTGTGCTTGGCGTCGCGGCGCTGATCGTCGTCATGTCGGTGATGAACGGCTTCCGCCACGATCTCATGGAGAAGATGATCGGCCTCAACGGCCACATGTTCCTGCAAGGCGTCGAGACGCCGCTCACCGACTACGACGCGGTGACCGAGCGGGTGAGCAAGGTTCCCGGCGTCACTCTGGCGCTGCCGCTGGTCGAGGGCCAGGCGTTCGCGACCTCCCCCTATGGCTCGTCCGGCGCGCTGGTGCGCGGCATTCGCGGCAGCGATCTTGAGCGTCTGCCCGGAGTCGCCGACCACATCATCCAGGGCTCGCTCAACGGTTTCGATTCCGGCCAGGGCGTGGCGGTCGGCTCCAAGCTCGCCGAACACCTGAGCTTGAGGGTCGGCGACAAGATCTCCATCATCGCGCCGCATGGCGCGGATACGCCGTTCGGCGTCACGCCGCGCATGAAGAGCTATACCGTCGCGGCCATCTTCCAGATCGGCATGACGACCTTCGACAACACCTTCATCTTCATGCCGCTCTCCGAGGCGCAGACCTTCTTCAATGAGGACGGCCAGGCGAGCGTGATCGAGGTCTATGTCGCCGATCCCGACAATATCGACGCGATGCGGCAGAAGATCGAGGCGGCCCAGGGGCGCCCGATGATCGACACCGACTGGCGCCAGCTCAACCGCAGCTTCTTCGACGTGCTGGCGGTCGAAAGCAATGTGATGTTCGCCATTCTGACGCTGATCATGCTGGTGGCCGCGCTCAACATCATCTCCGGCCTTATCATGCTGGTGCAGGACAAGGCGCGCGCGATCGCGGTTCTGCGCACGATGGGGGCGACGCGCGGCGCGATCATGCGCATCTTTCTCATCACCGGCGCGACCATCGGCTTCGTCGGCACCGCCGTCGGCCTCGCGCTCGGGCTCCTTGTCGCGCACAACGTCGAGCCGATCCGCAAGGGTCTGAGCTGGATCACCGGCGAGAATCTCTTTCCCTCCGAATTCTATTTCCTGTCGCAATTGCCCTCGCGGGTCGAGACGCGCGACGTCGTCGCCGTCGTCGTAATGGCGCTCGTCCTGTCGCTTGCGGCGACGATCTATCCGTCCTGGCGCGCGGCCAAGCTCGATCCGGTCGAGGCGCTGCGTTATGAATGATCAGGCGCGCATCGCCGCGCTTGCGCTCGAAGGGGTCGAGCGCCGCTATGGGCGGGGCGACACGATTGTCGAGGTCTTGAGCGGCGCGACCTTCGAGCTCTCGCCGGGGCAGTCGGTGGCGCTTGTCGCGCCGTCCGGCGCAGGCAAGTCGACGCTTCTCCATCTGGCGGGGCTATTGGAGCGGCCGGACGCAGGCGAAGTGCGCATCGGCGGCGCCGCGACCTCGACCATGAGCGACGACAAGCGAACGGCGCTGAGGCGCACGGAAATCGGCTTCGTCTACCAGTTCCATCACCTGCTGCCGGAGTTTTCGGCGCTCGAAAACCTCGTCCTGCCGCAGATGATCGCAGGCCTTTCGCGCGCGCAGGCCGCGGCGCGCGGGCGCGAGCTGCTCGCCTATCTCGGTCTTGGTCAGCGCGAGACCCATCGCCCGGCGGAATTGTCCGGCGGCGAGCAGCAGCGCGTCGCCATCGCGCGCGCGGTCGCCAATGGCCCGCGAGTCCTGCTTGCGGATGAGCCGACCGGCAATCTCGATCCGAAGACCGCCGACCATCGTGTTCGGCACGCTCGCCCAACTGGTCAGGGCGAGCGGCCTCGCGGCCCTCGTCGCCACCCACAACATGGACATCGCCGCCCGCATGGACCGCCGCGTCACCATCCGCGACGGGCGGGTGAGCGAGATGGGGTAGGGCTCCCGCGCCGTCCGCGGCGCGGACGTATGCGATTCCGCTCCCGGCGTATTCGCATCACCCGGTATTCCGTTGACCGGCTTTTCGGTGGCATGTTAGCTCTGGCGGACAGCGACGGCGGCCTCGACCGCGCGCGGCGCGCCATCAAGGACAAGCACGGGACATTCGGGCGTGTTCGAAACGCGCAGCGCCCGTCTCCCAGGGAGGACTTTTTCATGAATCGCAACGTCTCGATGTTCGCGCTCATTGCAGCAGCCGCGCTTCTGGCCGCGCCGGCTGAGGCCGACACCAGCAAGATGAAAATCGCCTTCTCCAACAACTACGCCGGCAATTCCTGGCGCCAGGCGATGCTGAAGAGCTATGACATCGTCACCAAGAAGGCGGTGAAGGATGGAATCGTCGCCGCCGCCGACGTCTTCACCACGGCCGACAAGGAAGTGCCGACGCAGGCCGCCCAGATCCAGAACCTCATCCTCCAGGGCTATAACGCCATCGTCATCGACGCTGCTTCCCCTGACGCTCTCAATGGCGCGATCAAGCAGGCCTGCGACGCCGGCGTCGTCGTCGTCTCGTTCGACGGCATTGTCACCGAGCCTTGCGCCTACCGCGTCGTCGTCGACTTCAAGAAGATGGGCGAGGAGGAAGTCAACCAGATGGCCAAGTTCGAGCCGAAGGGCGGCAACCTGCTCGAGATCCGCGGCCTCGCCGGCACCTCGATCGACGACGCCATCCACGCCGGCATCCTCGAGGGCGTGAAGAAGCACCCCGACTTCAAGATCGTCTCCTCGGTTGAAGGCGACTGGGACCAGACGACGGCGCAGAAGGCGGTCGCGACCGTGCTGCCCTCGCTGCCGCCGATCGTCGGCGTCGTCGACCAGGGCGGCGACGGCTATGGCGCCGCGCAAGCCTTCGCGGCGGCGGGCAGGCCGCGCCCGACCATCATCATGGGCAACCGCCAGGACGAATTGCAGTGGTGGAAGGAGCAGAAGGAGAAGGACGGCTACAAGACCTGGTCAGCCTCGATTGCGCCGGGCGTCTCGACTCTCGCCTTCTGGGTCGCCCAGCAGGTGCTCGACGGCAAGAAGGTGCCACACGACTTGCTTGTGCCCTATCTCGCTTTCACCCAGGACGATTTCGAGAAGGAATTGCCGAAGATTCCGAAGGGCGGCGTCGCCAGCCACGAATACACGCAAGCCGAGGCCATCGCCGCGATCAAGGCCAACGAGAAGTAAGCCGGCCTGCAAGCGGCGGCGTCGAGCCGCCGCGCCTCCTTACGCCGTCGCTTTCGCCTTCGGCTGCGCGGCCGCGATCCTGGCGCGATATGCGTCCGATCCCGCCATGATTGCATCGACGATCGCGTCGAGCGCCCAGAAACGCTCGCGCACGTCGAAGTCGATCACCCGGCAGCGGATCGACGTCAGCGTGCCGAGCCGCTGATGGCAAATCTTGGCGAGCGCCGGATAGGCGAACGCCTCCGACAAGGCCGCCGTCACCAGGAAGCTTGCAAGTTCGCGCCAAAGCTCGCTCTCGCCTGAGCGATAGAGCCAGGCGTAAAGGTCGGGGTGCAGGTTGGTGGAGACGCCGGAGAAGCCGCGCGAGCCCGCGCGCATCGCGGGCGCGGCGATCGCCGCGTTGGCGTTGATGAGCGCGAAGTTTGAGCCTTTGGCCATCGCGAGGCGCCGCTTGACGGTCGCCAGATCGCAGCTCACGTCCTTCATCATCTTGAACCGGCGCGTGTCGAGGCAGATGCGGAATTCTTCGTCGCTCAACAGGCGCCGGTAGGGCGCCGGACATTCGTAGAGGCCGAGCGGAAGGTCAGATGGCAGGGCTTCGAGCAGGGCCCCGAGCCTTGAGCGAAAATCTGCCGTCCCGCCATTCGCCGGATCGAGCCGATTGGTGACGAGCACCAGGCCGTCGGCGCCTGTGTCCGCCATCGCGGTCAGCTCTTCGATCTGAACCGCAAGCGTCTCACTTACGTGCCCGGACGCCACGACCGGCGCGCGCCCTTTTGTCTGGCCGACGACGAAGCGGGCGATCGACGCGCGCTCCGCGAGGCTCAGATATTGCATCTCGCTCGATTGGCAGACGGCGAACAGAGCGTCGACGCCATTGGCGAGATACCATTCGATCAGCCGTTCGAGGCTGGGGTAATCGACCTCGCCTTCGTCGGCGAACGGCCTGAGCATCACGGCGACGACGCCGCTGACGGAGCGTGGCATGCGCTAGATCTCCTGACTTGCGACAGCGCCGACCGAGATGCGTGCGCTCGCGTCATCTTCAAGCCCGAGCGCAACCCGCATGGAGCGATCGATATGCGCGCGGACAGCGGCGACGGAGGCCTCAGCGTCTTTCGCTTTCAGCGCCTCGATGATCCTCATATGCTCGCGCATGACCAGTCCAATGTTGATCCCGGTGACCCGCAGCCGCTGTTGCGAGGCCATGCGCACCTTGATCGAATTGACCCGATAGACTTCGGCGGCGAGCTCGTTGTCGAGGAAACCGATCAGCGCGTCGTGCATCGCCCAGTCGATCCGCTGCGCCTCGTCCGCCACGGCGTCGGGCAGGGGGCCGGCCATGCTATCCAGGATCGCGCGGTGCTCAGCCTCGACCCGCTCGAGAAAGCTCGCGGAAGCGTGCCGCGCGGCCTCCGCCGCCGCTTCCGAATTCGAGAATCCGGCGGAGACGGTAGGCGTTGCGCACGAAGCGCACGTCGATGGCCGCGATCTGCAACCCCCGTTGCCTCAGCGTCGCGATCAGCCCATCCGCCTCGAGCCGCGGGATGGCCTCGCGCACCGCGCCGAGCGGCAGCCCACAGAGTTCGACCAGCTCGCGCTGGGTGACGAACTGACCCGGCAGCAGCTGGCGGAACACCAGCCGCTCGACGATCGCCTCGTAGGCTTGAAGCCTTAGCGGCGGCGCGCTCACCTCATCCTCCTGACGCCCTCGGGCGGCCGGGCTGGAGCTTGCGGGGCCGGCCCCGGTCGCATCGCTTGACACAATCCGTCCACGGTGATGTAACAGTGACATGTTAGCGACATGTCAGCAAGCGCTAACGAAAATCAGTCTGGGAGGATCGAACTCATGAACCGTGCTCAACTCGTGACGGCGACGGCGGCGGCCCTCGTCCTCTCGGCCGGCGCCTCGCTCGCCGACACATCGCAGAAGAAGATCGCCTTCTCCAACAATTACGCCGGCAATTCCTGGCGCCAGGCGATGCTGAAGAGCTACGACATCGTGACCAAGAAGGCGGTCGACGATAAGGTCGTCGCTGCAGCGGATGTGTTCACGACCGCGGACAAGGAAGTGCCGACCCAGGCCGCGCAGATCCAGAACCTGATCCTGCAGGGCTACAACGCCATCGTCATCAATTCCGCTTCGCCGGACGCTCTGAATGGCGCGATCAAGCAGGCCTGCGACGCGGGCATCGTCGTTGTCTCCTTCGACGGCGTCGTCACCGAGCCCTGCGCCTATCGCGTCGTCGTCGACTTCAAGGACTATGGCCGAAAGGAGGTCGAGCACATGGCCGAAGTTCGAGCCCAAGGGCGGCAATCTCCTGGAGATCCGCGGCCTGGCGGGAACCGGAATCGACGCCGCTATCCACGAGGGGATCATCGAGGGCGTGAAGGCGCACCCGGAATTCAAGATCGTGAGCTCGGTGACCGGGGACTGGGACCAGACAACGGCGCAGAAGGCGGTCGCGACCGCCCTGCCTTCGCTTCCTGCCGATCGTCGGCGTCGTCGACCAGGGCGGCGACGCCTATGGCGCGGCGCAGGCGTTCGCCGCGGCGGGCAAACCGCGCCCGGACGATCATGATGGGCAATCGCCAGGACGAGTTTGTCTACTGGAAGGAACAGAAGGACAAGGACGGCTACAAGAGCTGGTCCAGCTCGATCGCGCCCGGCTCATCGACTCTCGCCTTCTGGGTCGCGCAGCAGATTCTCGACGGCAACAAGAACATCCCGCACGATCTCGTCGTGCCCGCGCTCGCGTTCACTCAGGACACGTTCGAGACCGAGCTGCCGAACATTCAGAAGGGCGGCGTGGCGAGCCATGAGTATACGCAAGCGGACGCTATCGCCGCCATCAAGGCGAATATGAAGTAGACGACGGGGAGCAGGCGGCGCGCCCCCGCGACCGGGGGCGACAAAACCATGGGAGATGCGGGCGCTTCCCTCGTCGATTTCATCGGGGTCGAAAAATCCTATGGCGCCGTCCGGGCTCTGGACGGCGCCGATTTTTTGCTTTTCCCCGGCGAGTGCGTCGGCGTCGTCGGTCACAACGGCGCGGGAAAATCGACGCTCATGCATGTCCTCAACGGCGGCGTCGCAGCCGACCGCGGCCGATTCGTGGTCGCGGGCGAGGAGCAGCCGCAGTGGAATTCCGCGCGCGCAAGAGCGCTCGGCCTGCGCTGCGTCTTTCAGGAACTGTCGCTCTGCCCGAACCTGACGGTCGCCGAAAACGCCCGCGTCGTTCACCCCGCGATCCAGGGCTTCGGCTGGCGGCGCCGGGCGGGCCGGCTCATTCTCGACAAGCTCGACGAGATCTTTCCCGGCCATGGCGTGAGGGCGAGCGACCTCGTGCAGGACCTGACCATCGGCCGCAAGCAGATGGTCGAGATCGCGCGCGCCTTCTCGGTCTCCGACGCGCCCGCGCGCCTCGTCATTCTCGACGAGCCGACCTCCTCGCTCGACGCGCATACGGCCGGGCAGCTGCTCGCGCATGTGCGCCGTTCGGTCGCCTCGGCGGTTAGCTGCGTGCTGATCTCCCATATCCTGGGCGAAGTGCTGTCGACCTGCGATCGCATCGTCGTCATGCGCGACGGCAAGGTGGTCATGGCCGACGTCGCGCGCAATTTCGACCGGGCGAAGCTGGTCGGCGCCATGGGCGGCATCGAGCCGGATGCGCCGCGGGCTCAGGCCGCGGCCGCGAGCGCGGCGCGCGGCGAGACTTCGGTCGTCGTGCGCGTGCGCCCCGAGCGACAGGCGGACGATCGGGAAGTGGTGGCGCGCGAAGGCGAGATCATTGGCCTCGCCGGTCTCGCTGGCCATGGCCAGACCGACCTTCTGCTTGCGACCTTCGCCGCCGCCTCGCATCCTCGCGCGCACGCGACCGTCGGCGCGCCGGTTGCGCTCGTCGCCGGAGATCGGCAATCGGACGGCGTCTTTCCGGGATGGTCGATCGCCCAGAACATCGGCGTGCGGTCGCTGAAACGGTTGCGCTCGGGCCCGCTGCTTTCGCCTCGCCTCGAGGACGAACTCGCCAACAGCTGGCGCGAGCGCATCAGGATCCGCACGCCCGACGTCCACAACAACATCCTTTCGCTCTCCGGCGGCAATCAGCAGAAGGCCCTGTTTGCACGCGCGCTTGGCTCGGATGCGCGCATCATGCTGATGGACGATCCGATGCGCGGCGTCGATTTCGGCACCAAGCTCGAGGTCTATGACCTCATTCGCGCCGAAGCTGAGCGAGGGCGCACCTTCCTTTGGTACACGACCGAGGTCGAGGAGCTGAAGAACTGCGACCGCGCCTACGTGTTTCGCGATGGCGCGATCGTCGCCGAGCTCGCGCGCGACGAGCTCAACGAAGAGCAGGTGATCCACTCTTCGTTCGCGGGCGTCGCCTGACCATGAGCACTGCGGCCGCCACCCCCTCGGCGAACGCGAGCGGAGCTGAGTGGCGCCGGCGGCTGCGCGCGGCGCTTCCGGCCCTGTCGCTGGCTCTTGTCGTCGCCGCCATCGCCTGGCTCAATCCGCGCGCGATCAGCTACTTCGGCTTCACGCTGATGCTGAACCTCGCGATTCCGATCGCGCTCGCCACGATGGCGCAGATGTTCGTCATCGCGTGCAACGACCTCGATCTGTCGATCGGCACTTTCGTCGGCTTTGTCTGCTGCGTGGCGGCGACCTGGCTGCACGAAACGCCCTGGCTCGGCGCGCTGGCGTTGCTTGGCTGCGTCGCGCTTTACGCCGCTCTCGGCGCGCTCATTTATCTGCGCAATCTGCCTTCGATCGTCGTCACCCTCGGCATGAGCTTCGTCTGGCAGGGCCTTGCGATCCTTCTCCTGCCGAAGCCCGGCGGAAAGGCGCCCGGCTGGCTGCTGGCGATCATGGGCGTCAAGCCGCCGTTCGTGCCCTTCCCGATCGTCGCCGCCGTCGTCATCGCCGGCGTCGGCTATTTCGGGCTGATGCGCACGTCCTACGGCGCGATCCTGCGCGCTTCCGGCGGCAATGCGCTTGCGATCGAGCGCGCCGGATGGTCGCTGCTCAAGGTCAAAATGACGTTGTTCGCGCTCGCTGGCGTGTTCGGCGTGCTGTCGGGGATGGCGCTGGTCGGCATCACCACATCCGCCGACGCCAACATCGGCAACGGCTATACGCTGCTCTCCATCGCCGGCGTCATCCTCGGCGGCGGCGAGTTCGTCGGCGGGGTGGTGTCGCCGGTCGGCGCCGTGCTTGGCGCTTTGACGATGGCGATGGCGGCTTCGCCGCTGCTCACCTTCATGCACATTCCGCCCGACTGGCAGGTCGCGGCCAATGGCGCAATCCTCATCATCGTGCTCGCCGCCCGCGTCGCCATCACCCGCAAAGGCCCGGACCGATGACAGCCGCGTTCCGGACGCTTCTCACGCGGCCATGGATCTGGTCCTTCGTCGGCGCCGGCGTCGTGTGGCTCGCGGCGATCGCCTTCACCGGAGGCTACGGCGCGGGAGGGCATGCTGACGGCGGCGCTGTCGCTCGTCGGTGTTCACCGTCATCGTCGGCGTAGGCCAGATGTTCGTCATCACGCTCGGGCCTGGCAACATCGACCTGTCGCTGCCGGCCAATATTGGGCTCGCGAGCGCGGTCGCGATGAAGACGATGGGCGGCGACGACCGGCTGGTCGTCGTCGGCCTCGCCGCAGCGATCGCCTGCGGGGTCGCGGTGGGCCTCGCCAATTACCTTTTGATCTGGGCGCTGCGCATCCCGCCGATCATCGCGACGCTGTCGGCGAGTTTCATCATCCAGTCGGTCGACATCTCTTATGGGCGGGGCTTGCAGATCAAGCCGCCGCCGGGCTTCGCCAACTTCACCAATATAATCATTGCTGGCGTGCCCCTGCTGGCGATCCTGACGGTTCTCTTCACGATCGGCGCCAATATCGCGCTCCACCGCACGATCTGGGGGCGCTCGGTGGTCGCGATCGGCCAGAACCGGCGCGCCGCGCGGCTGGCGGGGCTCAAGGTCGAGCCGGTGCGCTGCGCGACTTACGCGCTTTGCGGGGCGCTCGGCGGGCTCAACGGCGCGCTGCTCGCCGGCTATTTCCGCGGCGCCAATGTCGACATCGGCAATGAATATCTGCTCGCCTCGATCGCTGTCGTCGTGATCGGCGGCACGTCGGTGTCCGGGGGCAGGGCGAATCTGCCCGGCGTCTGGGGCGGCGCGCTGTTCCTGGTGCTGCTCTTGACGATGCTCAACACGTTCGGCGTCAGCGCCGGCGTGCGGCTCCTGCTGACCGGGCTCATCATCGTCGCGGTCATCACCGCGGCGGGCGGCGAGAAGGCGACGCGGTGACTGCGAGTTCTCAAACCAGGAACGGGATGAGCGCCGGCGTGCGCGCGGCGTATCTGGCGTAGGCGTCGCCAAACTCACGGCGCATGATGGCCTCCTCAAGCCTGAGCTTGCGCCAGAAAGAGGCGGCGACGATCGCGACGGCGAGCACGCCGCGCCACTCGCCCACCGCCAAGGCCGAGCCCGACGAACGCCAGAAGGAGGCCGGTATAGATTGGATGGCGCACGTAAGCGGTAAGGTCCCGCGACGATCAGCTCATGATCGCGCTTGAGCTCGACGTAGCTGCTCCAGTTGCCGGCGATGATGAACCGCGCCCAGATGCCGAACGCGAGGCCGGCGAAGGTCAGCGCGGCGCCGAGCGCAGCCAGCCATAACGCGATCGGGACAAAACGCTGGTTGAGCAGAGGCAGGGGAACCGCGCGCCACAAGCAGATAGGCGGCAATGAGAAGGGGCACGACATGCGAGAGCCGCGAGACGGCGTTCTCGGATTGGGCCGCCGCTTTCACACGGCGCGCCATGACGTTCCAGAGCGCAAACCAGCCGCCCCACATCACAACGAAGAGCGAAAGGAAGAGCCAATGGTAGAACATTGGGCAGCCTTAGAGGCCGCGGGGCTTCAGCCCTCCCACGCCTCCACCGCCTGAACGTCCGGCAGGAAGTGCTTGAGAAGGTTCTCGATCCCGTGCCTCAGCGTCGCGGTCGAGGAGGGGCAGCCCGAGCAGGCGCCTTTCATCTTGAGATAGACAACCCCCTCGCGGTAGCCTTTGAAGATGATGTCGCCGCCGTCGCCGGCCACAGCCGGCCTGACTCGCGTCTCGATCAGCTCCTTGATGGCCTCGACCGATCTCGGCGTCCTTGGCGTCGAAGAACTCGCCGGTCGTGATGGCGTCGGCGCCGCCGGTCTCGAGCAAGGGCTCGCCGGAGAGATAGAATTCGGTCACGACGCCAAGCACCGCCGGCCGCAGATGCTGCCATTCGCCTTCGCCCTTGGTCACCGAGATGAAGTCGTTGGCGAAGAAAACGCTTGCTACGCCCGGCAGCCCCATCAGCGCCTTGGCGAGCGGCGAGCGCTCGGCTTGAGCCGCGTCGCGCGCCTCGAACGTGCCCTCGTCCATCACCGTGCGGCCGGGGAGGAATTTGAGGGTCGCGGGATTGGGGGTGACTGCGGTCTGGATGAACATGGGGACTTCGCTCCTACAGTCTGGTTAGGCGATAGGACATGCCATCTGCGCCGCATCGGGGCAAGGGACTTCGGCGGCGGCAAAACAGCGCGCCGCGGCGGGCGCCTAGATCGCGCGCGCGGTCTTAGGAGGAGCGATCGATCAGCGTCTTCGAACTGTTCAAGATCGGCATCGGCCCGTCGTCGTCCCACACCGTCGGGCCGATGAAGGCCGCGGCCGCGTTCGCGGGCGGGCTCGTCGCGTCGGGCGCGATCGATAAGGTCGCCTCGGTCGAGGTCGCGCTGCTCGGCTCGCTCGCCTTCACGGGAAAAGGCCACGCGACCGACAAGGCCGCAATCCTGGGCCTCAGCGGCGAGGCGCCCGAGACCGTCGATCCGGACTTGGCCGACGCGCTCGTTGCGCGGGTGCGCGAGACGAAGCAGCTCGACCTCGCCGGTCGCCGGCCATCGCCTTCGATCCCGAGCGCGCTATTTCGTTCGACACGCTGACGCCCGCGCCGCGCCATCCCAACACCATGCGGTTCGTCGCGCGCGACGCGGAGGGCAGGGCGCTCGCCGACGAGACGTGGCTCTCGATCGGCGGCGGGTTCATCATCCGCGACGGCGCGGGCGCAGACGCCTCCGCGGCCGAAGCGCGCCTGCCCTATCCCTTTCGCTCCGGGGCCGAGCTTCTGGCGCGCGGGCGCGAAGCCAGGCTCTCGATCGCCGAGCTGATGCGCGCCAACGAGGCGGCGCTCCGGCCTGAAAGCGCAGTCGACGCCCATGTCGAGCGCATCCTCGACGTGATGCTCGCCTGCATCGACCGGGGCCTCACGCAATCCGGGCCGCTGCCGGGGGGCCTGAAGGTCATGCGCCGCGCCAGGGCGATCCATGATCGTCTCGATCGAAGCGGCCCAGCGCAACTTTCACCCGCCCCACGAGATCATGGATTTCGTCAGCGTCTACGCCATGGCGGTCAACGAGGAGAACGCGGCGGGCGGGCGGGTCGTCACCGCGCCGACCAATGGCGCGGCCGGGGTCGTTCCCGCCGTGCTGCGCTATTACCGCGACCATTGCGCGGGCGCGAACGGCAGGGGCATGGCGGATTTCCTTTTTACCGCGACCGCGATCGGCGCGCTCTTCAAGCTCAACGCCTCGATCTCGGGCGCGGAGGTCGGCTGCCAGGGCGAAGTCGGCGTCGCTTCGTCGATGGCCGCCGCGGGTCTCACCGCCGCGCTCGGCGGCTTGAACGAGCAGATCGAGAACGCCGCCGAAATCGCCATGGAGCATCACCTCGGCATGACCTGCGATCCGGTGGGCGGCCTCGTCCAGATCCCCTGCATCGAGCGCAACGCCTTCGGCGCGATCAAGGCGATCGCCGCGGCGTCGCTGGCGCTGCACGGCGACGGGCGCCATCGGGTGTCTTTGGACAGCGTCGTCGCCACCATGCGCCAGACCGGCGCCGACATGCAGTCGAAATACAAGGAGACGAGCTTGGGCGGGCTTCGCGGTGAATTTCGTCGAGTGCTGAGGGGCGGGGCGCGGAATTTGGATTGTCTTGGCGAGCCCCTGATCGGACGGCGAAACAGGGTCAAATCAGGGGTTGGAAAAGCTTGGATTTCCTTGGATTCTCTCGTCCAAATCGAGCCTTTTCAATGGGTTACGAGCGATTTTCGGGAAAAATTTTTCTGCCCTCTCTTCTGGCCGGTTGAGCCGGCGCTCGCCGCGTCTGTCGGGCGGTTTGCTTCCCGTCCATGCCCGACATCGGTGTTCCCGAGTAGACTTCAGAGATTGTCTCCTTCAATCCGAGCTCCGCCGTTCGCTGGTCCCCGAGCCCTGTCATGATGAGGCCGCGCCGCGCTCCCGGCAAGAAATTGTCGGCAAGCTTGGCGAAGTTCGTCGGGTGTTGGGCGGCCGTCATTGCGAGCCGAAGGCGAAGCAATCCATCCTCTGACGCTGGGCCAAGCGCGCATTCCGGCGGGGGCCCACGGTTCGCGGGGTAAGGGGTGCTCCTCCTTCGCGGCGAAGCGCCCGGGGGTGGATTGCTTCGCCGCTTCGCTCCTTGCAATGACGGGCGTCTTTCGACGCCCTGTAACTCCTCGCAAGGACGGCGTCTTTTCGCGCCCTATCGTTTCCTCGCAAGGACGCGAGGTGGGAAGACGTCATTGCGAGCCGGAGGCGAAGCAATCCATCCTCTGACGCTGGGCCGCACTCCGGGGCGCACGGTTCCCGGGGCCGAACGGCGGATCTCCATCGCCAAAGGCGCTGGATGGATTGCTTCGTCGCTTCGCTTCTCGCAATGACGGGCGTCTTTCGACGCCCTCGCCCTATAGCCCGTCGAAAGACGGGCGTCTTTCGTTTGGCTAACCAACGGATAGGTTTTTTGCGGTTTGCTGCCTGCGCCGATTCGCAAGGTGTATGGCATGGCGGGAAAGTCTCCGGTTATGGCGAGCGATGAACAACGCGCCGGCCTCTTGGCTCTTGCCGATTCACGTGATCGCGGCGAGGCGGACCGGGCGCGCGCCGTGCTTTTGACGCTGGCTGGTTGGACCAGCTCCAAGATCGCGGAGGCGTTTGGCGTGCGCGAAGATACGGTTCGCCTGTGGCGCAGCGACTTCACCGCTGGCGGTGTCGCAGCGCTGAAGACCAGCATCGCGCCAGGCCCGCCTCCGGTGAAGAGTGAAGCCGCCTTGCGCGTCGTCACCCCCTTGCTGGAAGAACCTGTGGCCGACCGGCGCAACTGGACGATCCCCCGCCTCCGCGCCGAGATCGAAGCGCGCGAGGGCGTGCGCATCAGCCGTTCGCAACTGTCCAAGGCCTTGCGAAAAAAAGTTCCGTTGGCGGCGGCCCCGGCACACGCTGAAGGGACGTCAGACGGAAAGCGAGGTGGAACGGGTGGGCCTGCGCCTGCAACTGCGCAAACAGCAGGCCGAAGCGGGCGACATTGTTCTTCTCTACGGCGATGAGAGCGAGGCGCTGACGCATCCCTATCTCGCCTATCTCGCCCGCGCCTGGGCGAAGTCGGGGGCGGACTTGCGTGTGCCGGCGCCTGGGCAGGCCAAGAAGGTCGCGATGCTGGGGTCGCTTGATCACGTCACGCGCCAACTCATCGTCCTGACCTGCCCGACCAAGCGCAGCAGCGATTTCATCGCCCATCTGGAGCAACTCGACCGTCTCTTCGGACCGCAGCCCGGGCGATAGGCCAAGCCGGTCGTGCTGGTCGAGGACAATGGTCCGATCCACACCAGCAAACGCTCGCTTGCCGCCCTGGCCGCCCGCGCACACTGGCTCACCGTCGAGTGGCTGCCGAAATATGCCCCCGAACTCAATGAAATCGAGCCGGTCTGGCGCGATCTTAAGGCCCATCACCTCGCCCCCCAGACCTTCACAGACGTCGCCGCCCTCGACCAAGCCATCCATGACGCCGTCATCGATCTCAACCAACGAGCGCATCCCCGATCCGTTGGCCATGCCAAGAATCTCTGCTTAGGCGAGGCCCATATAGAGATCCTTCCAGTCCGGATTCGTCGCCTCGATCAGCGCGATCTTCCTCGCGCGCGATCCGCCCTTGATCTGTTTCTCGCGGGCGATCGCCTCGTCCATGCGTTCATAGCGTTCGTAGAAAACCGTAACTCCCAAGCCGTCTGTTTTCAGGCTGCGATTGCGAGGAGGAGTTGGGAGGGGTTTGCAGTGAGGGCTTTGAGAATGTTGAGGCCGTGCTTTCGTGCGGTGGAGACGATGGACCTCATGCGGACGAAGACGTGAGCGCCTTCGAAGGTGCGGAAGCCGCCCGAGATTTTCATTTTGACCTTGGCCATGCGCAGGTCCTGTTCGGCCAGGTTATTGGTGAACGGGACGTCGAAGTCGACGAGGAAGCGCAGGGTCTCGTCCTTGAAGGTCTTGAAGCGGATGAGGAGATTATGGCCTGGGCGCTGCTTCTTTCGTTTTTTCGAGCCGGGCGAAGGATCGAAGGCCGGCAGGGCGCGATGGAAGGCGAGCCCTTCCCGAACGGCCTGCCAGTAGCGGTCGACGAAGCCTTGCACGCGTTCGGGTTCGAGCGCCCGGGCGCCGGCCTCTTTGGCTTGGCGCACGGCCTTTGCGGCGTCGAGGAGGACGTCGCGCATGGCTTGCGCCCACGGCTCCTTGTCGATCTCGATGAGCGCCTTGAGTTCGCGCAGGTGATGGGCGTTGCAGAAGGCGTGAGCGACGTCCGCGAGGGCGTTGTAGGGGCGGAAATGGTCATGCACGACGACGCCGCCCTTCAACCCTGCGGGAACATCGCCGCGCGCCGCTCCGACCCGGTAGAAGGTATGGCTCCGGCTCGACGTCGTATGCAGCCATTGCAGGGAGCCTGCGATGCGAAAGCCGGTTTCGTCGAGATGCCTGACCTTGGCCCCGCCGACGCGCGTCCCGATCGCCTGATAGACGCCCTCCAGAGCCTGAGCCTTCTTGCCCATCCACGCGATCACGCTCGCCGGGCAGACGAGCGGCGCGCCGAACAGGTCCTGAAGCGCCTGCGCCGTCCGGTCCTCGGGCACAAGCTGCTGCACGTTGAGATAGACCGCCGCCGCCTTGATGCGCTCGCCATATTGGGTCGGCGAGATCACGCCGTCGGGGAACGCAGCCCGCGTCACGCCGCGGCATCGGGCGCAGGCATAGATGGCGCCCTGGTGCTCCGTGACCTCGATCAGCCGCTCGGGCAGGTCGAACACCTGACGCGTCTCCACCCCGGTCTGCATCGAAGCCGCGAGCGCCGCCCGGCAGCGCCGGCACGCCGCAGCCTCGTGTCGGACGACCCAGTCGGGCGTCGCCGTCCGCCGCAGCGTGTCGCCCTTGTGGCCCCGCTGTCCCCCGCTCGCCTTGCCCGAACGGCCGCGAAGGCTGCCGGGAAGGCGCGACTTCTTCCTCAGCCCGTCGCTCGAAGGCGGCTTGGAGCTCGTCGTGCTGTCCAGATCCAGCCGGCGCCGAAGCTCGGCGTTCTCGGCTCGAAGGCCCTCGTTCTCCCGCCGCAAATCGGCGACCTCCGAGCGAAGCGCGGAAATCTCGCTCCGGAGCGCTTCGATCAGCGCCTGAACTTCGGCAGGGAGAATCATCCCCACCTTGACTCACGGTTCGCCCCCGCCCGTCTCGAAAATCTCGCAAAACCTCAACGATCTCACACACCGTGTGACAATTCGAACTCACCCGGCTTGGGAGTTACTGAAAACCAGCCGATTGCAACCGTAGCGGCTTGTGAAGCCCGGCGTCAGACCCTCGCGGTGCTGGAACACGCGCTCCGCCAGGTTCGAGGTGACGCCGGTGTAGAGCGTTCCCTGTCGGCGGTTGGCGAGGATGTAGACGCAGGGTTCGCGCGGCAGGGGGGTGATCCTCCTTCTCGGCGAAGCGCCGGGGATGGATTGCTTCGTCGCTTCGCTCCTCGCAATGGCGGGGGTCTTTCGACGCCCAGCCGTCATTGCGAGCCGAAGGCGAAGCGATCCAATCCCCGACCCTAAGCGAGGCTCGCAATGACGGTCCGCGCGCGTCGCCGCTACCGCTCGACCCGCGACCAGCCGTGCAGGCCGAGGCGCTCCTGCGGCAGGTAGGAGGCCTTGTAGCCCATCTTTTTCGACCCCTCGACCCAATAGCCGAGATAGACATGCGGCAGGCCGAGCCGGCGCGCCTTCTCGATATGGTCGAGAATGATGTAGCTGCCGAGCGACCGGTGGGCGACGTTCGGAGCGTAGAACGAATAGACGAGCGAGAGGCCGTCCGCCAAGCGGTCGGTCAGGCAGACCCCGAGCAGGGGGCCTGAGCTTTGCTGGCCGCCGACGCCGCTCCGCGGGCGATATTCGGTCAGCACCGTGTCGATATGCGTGTCCTCGACCATCATGGCGAAATCGAGCGAGGACATGTCGGCCATCCCGCCCTCCGGGTGCCGGGCGTCGAGGTAGGAGCGGAAAAGGATATAGTGTTCGTTGGTCGGTTTCGGCGTGATGAAGGCGCCAAGCAGGTCGGAATTGGCGCGGATGGCGCGACGCTGGCTGGCGGAGGGACGAAAATCATCGACCAGCACGCGCACCGACACGCAGGCGCGGCAGCTTTCGCATGCCGGCCGGTAGGCGATCGTCTGCGAGCGGCGGAATCCGGTCTGGGTCAGGAGGTCGTTGAGAGCGGCCGCCCGTTTACCGACCAGATGGGTGAAAATCTTGCGCTCCTGCTGGCCGGGCAGGTAAGGGCATGCCGACGGAGCGGTGAGATAGAATTGCGGGGCGTCGCGCGCTTCCCTGGTCACGCCTTCTCCCACTCCCTGCCCAGAACGACCCCCGGCGCAGGGCGATTCCCGTCACGGGCGCGAGATCGCCGAATTCAGAGCCTCCTCACGATCACGACGCCGGCGATGATATCATGCAGGCAACGCTTCTCCGCATCGACCAGCGACACCAGGAAGACCGGCGGGAAGAACCAGCTCACGTAGAACAGCACCGCCTGAACGGCCGCATTGACGAACGGAACCCGCGCGCCGTCATTGTTCATCCGCATTTCCAGATCCATCAGGCGCATGCCCGGCGTCGCCATCTTTCGGCCCGAGACGCTGAGCCCGTTGTAGAAAAAGGCGACGATCGGCCAGAGGGGTGGCAGGAAGAACAGCGCGAAACCGAAGGTCAGCACGATGGACACGATCCAGAGGACCGCCACCAGCAGGCTGACCAGGGTGAAATCGACGCAGACGGCGAGAATCCGCCGCGTGCGCACGCCCGCGAGCGCGTCGGCGCGCACCACACGCGTCGGCGCGGCGGCGTAGACATTGGACATGGTTCAGCCTCCTCGCGCCGGCTTACCCAGCGCGGTCAAGGATGTGGGAGGCGCCTGCGCCAAGTCAAGGCCGGCGTGGGAATAGGTTGTGCGTGACCGCCTCGCTTTTTCCCATGAGGCCGGACGGGCGGAGCGCGATGAAGATCGTGAGCAGCGCATAGACCGCAATGTCGCGATAATCGATCGGGAAGAGCGCCGACCAGCCGGTTTCGGCGGCGCCGACGATGAGTCCGCCGAAGAACGCGCCGGGCAGCGAGCCGATGCCGCCGATGATCGCCGCGGTCAGCGCCTTCAGGGTGAGGGTGGCCGAGAGGCCATAGCCGACCGCGCCGAAGGCCGCCGTCATGATCGCGCCGGCAAGGCCGGCCAGCGCCCCCGACAGCGCAAAGGCGCGCGCGGTTGTCGCGGCGGGACTTACCCCCATCATCTCGGCGGCGAGGGGATCGTCGGAATAGGCGCGCCATTCGCGCCCGACCCGGCTATAGCGAAAGAGGATCACGAGGCTGAGACCGGCGGCGAGGGCGACGGCGCTGACGACGAATGTCATGGGCGCGGCGACGGTCACGAAGTCGCCCGCGCGGAGAAGCGCGAACGGCTGATTGAGCTGAGGGCTCATCCAGCTCGTCCGGTCGCCCTGCGCGAGCCGCAACAGTTCGCGCAGGAAGAGCGCTAAACCCACGCTCGCCACCAGAACCTGCTGGCCGCGGGCGTTGCGCAACGGAATGAACACCGCTCGCGCCGAGGCGAACCCCCAGCCCGCCGCGACCGCGGCCGCCAGCACGAAGGCCGCGGTCAATAGAGGGGCAGGGGGCGAGCCGACCATGGCGAGCGCGGCGAGCGCGGCGGCGTAGCCGCCCGCCGCCGCAATCTCGCCGAAGGCGAAATTGATGCGGCCGATCAGGCTGTAGACCAGCGAATAGGCCGCAGCCAGCAGCGCATAGATCGACGCCAGCGGCAGTCCGTCCAACGCCATTTGCAAGCCGTAAGCGACGGCGCGCGGCGTGACGGGGACGGCGTTGAGGTCGGCGATCGGCGCCGGATCGGCCGCTCGGCCCTCCGGCGTCGCCAGCCAGTAGCGGATGAGAAAGAAGAGCCTCGCTTCCGGGATGGGCTCGCCGTCGAGCGTGAGCGACTTGAGGTCGCGGGACGCGCGCGGCCGTCCCGGCTCGTCGAAGCGGCAGGCGGCGAGATGAGGCTCCGGCGCCGCGCCGGGCGCCGCGGCGGTGAAGGCGACGCTCAAGCCCCGCTCGTCCGCGTCGGGCGTCTGGCTGAGAATGGCGATCCGCGCCCCCTGCGGCATCAGCGCCGGCAGCGACATGCGGCAAAGCCGCGCCTGGTCCGTCTCCAGCGCTGGCGCGCAACCGGCCAGCGTCGCGGCGGCCAGGAGAGGAATGAGGCCAATGGCCAAGCGGCCGTTCAAGCCCTGCGTCTCCGCTGGGCGAGCCGCCGCTGCTTGGCCCGGTTGCCGCAGACCTCCATTTCGCACCACCGCCGCCGGTTGTTCTTGCTGCGATCATAGAACAGCCAGCCGCAGGCGTGACCTCCGCATTCCCGAATGCGGCGAAAATCGCCCTCGGTGAACAGCTTGACCGCGGCGAGTGCGATCGGGCCGAGCGCGGCTTCGACCGGGCCTGAGCGCACGCTCCAGAGCCAACGGCACGCGAGATCGCCCGGCACAAGCTCGGCCCTGGCGACAAAGCGCCCGTGCAGGGCGGAAAGGCTGGCGAGCGCCGGCTCGGGCGGCTTCGCGCCCCGCCCCAACGCCCCGCCGATGCTCTGGATCGCCGCGCGAAGCTCGACCGCGCGCCCGAGGAGATCGGCGGCAAGATCGGCGCGGTTGGCGAGACGCTTCGCGAGCCAGTCGGCGTCCTCGGCGGGCAACGCCCTCGCGTGCCCTAGCCACTCGACGACATTCGCCGCCTCGCGCAGATGGTTCTGATGCGAGGGGAAGCCGCGCCCGGATTTGGTGTTGGCGAAGTCGAGGGCGAGGTCGTCGGCGATCAAAGGCAGCGAGCCAGCGCGGGAGGGAGGCAGTTCGGGGGAGATAACCGTCATTTGCGTCTTTACAAGTTATATGACCGCGGCTAGCATCCGCAAGCTAACCCTTCAAACTTCCGTGGAAGGTTAAGTTGCGGACCGCTATTCTGAAGTCCATCCCGATCGTGCTGTCGCTCTTGTTTGCCGGAGCGGCGCAGGCGCAAATCAAGATCGGCGTCGCCGGGCCGATCACCGGGGCCAACGCCGCCTTCGGCGCGCAGCTCTCGCAAGGGGTCAATCAGGCGGCCGAGGACATCAACAAGGCCGGCGGCATCCTGGGGCAGAAGATCGAGGTCGAGCCGGGCGACGACGTGTCCGATCCGAAGCAGGGCGTTTCCGTCGCCAACAAGTTCGTCGGCGACGGGGTCAAGTTCGTGGTCGGCCACTTCAACTCCGGCGTGACGATCCCGGCTTCCGACGTGTACTCCGAGAACGGCGTCCTGTTCATCACGCCCTCGGCCACCAACCCGAAAGTGACCGACCGCAAGCTGTGGGACGCGTTCCGCACCTGCGGGCGTGACGACCAGCAGGGCATGGTGTGGGCCGAACTCGCGCGCGACAAGCTCAAGGGCAAGAAGATCGCCGTCGTCCACGACAAGACGACCTATGGCAAGGGGCTCGCCGACGCCGCGCTCGACAACATGCACAAGTTCGGCATCAAGGAGGTGCTGTACGAGGGCGTGAACACCGGAGAGAAGGACTATTCGGCCATCGTCTCCAAGATTAAGGAGTTGGGCGCCGATTACCTGATGTGGGGCGGTCTGCACACCGAAGGCGGCCTCATCGTGCGGCAGATGCGTGACCAGGGGATGAAAACCGTCATGATCTCCGGCGACGGCATCACCGACAGCGAGTTCGCGGCGATCGGCGGTCCGGGCGTCGAGGGCACGCTGATGACCTTCGGCCCGGAGCCGCGCAACAATCCCAACGCCAAGGAAGCCGTCGCTTCGTTCAAGGCCAAGGGGTTCGACCCGCAAGGCTACACCCTCTATTCCTACGCCGCGGTCCAGATCATCAAGCAGGCGGCTGAGAAGGCGAACTCGCTCGATCCGAAGAAGGTCGCGGCCGTGATGCATTCCGGGATGCCGTTCCACACCGTGATCGGCGACATCGCCTTCGACAAGAAGGGCGACCGGACGACCGTCGATTACGTCTGGTACGTCTGGAAGAAGCAGCCGGACGGCAAGATCGGGTTCGTGCAGCTCTGAAGTTCGCGATCCGGGGCATGGACGACCGGCCTCGGATCTCTTTTCTTGGCAGGTCGGCTCGCCGACCTGTTCGGAACTACGGGATAGCGCCGCCGCGGGAATTTGCGGCGCCAGGGTCGCGCGTCGCCTCCCGCAGCCGGATCCTGTCGGCGGCGAGGCTCAGCCCCGCCTCGGCGCGGTCGCGGGCGAGCTTGGCCTGATGAAGGGCAGCGGCGCGAAACGCCTCGTCCCCCATGCGGGCGAGCGCGCCGAGCGCCTTCTGGATTCGCAGCTGGACCTCGATCATCGCGGCCCCGTCGCGCGCAATCAGCATGAAGGCGTCCTCGAACAGGTCCCCGGCGGTGAGGGGCGGCGCATGCACGCGCGGGTAGGGGGTTTCCTCGGGCTCCTCCTCCGGCGCGCTACCCTTCGCCCACAGACCCCTGAGCCGTGTGGTGCGCCCGATCACGTCGATCGCCGTGCCGGGATCGTTCATCGCCGGCGAGAGCGCCCGCGAGGCGATTTCACTCATCACCGCGAGGCCGAAACGCGGATCCTGCTCGAAGCTGCGGGTCTCGCCGATGGAGAACGCCTTGCGCACGGCGGCGGTCATCTCCTCGTCGCTCCCGCCGTCGGCTTTCGTCATGAACCACGCGAGAGCCGTGTCGGCGTAGACAAAAGCGCCGGGATTGATCGCCAGGTACAGCTCCGCGTCGGCCTCATCGCACCATCGCGACAATGCCGACATGTCGATGTGCTCGATATAGCCGATGCCCTCCGCGGCGACAGCGACGGCTGAACTCGGAATCTCGTTGGCCGGATCGAGAAGCGGCGCGCCGCCGAGCGCGGGCGCCCTGAGACGGGCTTCGATCGCTTCGCGCGTTGCCTCCTCAACCCGTTTCGTCGTCTCTCCGACCTGGCCGAAATGGGTCAGGTAGTCGATCCAGCGCAACAGCGAGATGACAATGAGCGCGATGACGCCGATGGTTACGATGAACAGGACGACGCGGCCGCGCGCGCCATAGGCGCCGGTCTTCAGGACGATGATGCCGACGATGCCGAACAGGAACGAGCCAATAAACGTCGAGAGCACGTTCTGAGTCACGGGGTCCTCCCTGAGCAGCCTTGTGGCGCGCGGCGTGACATTGTTCGCCGCCGAGCCATAGGCCGAGGTCATCACATTGAGAGAGAATGTCGTCACCGCCAGCATGCTCGATGCGATGATGGCGAGAATGCTGCCGACGGCGTCGGCACCGATGTCCCAAGGCAGCTTCCACGGAATGTAATTTTCGGCCACCGCGGCGAGCATGGCCGCAGCGACGCCGAGCATGCCGATCAGGGTCGCGCGGAACCACAGGCGGCGCGTCACCTGAATCAATATCCATCGCCTGCGCGGCATGGCCCCTCCCATTCCAACGTGAGAACAGCACGATAACGCGTGGCCCTTCGCCTTGTCCCGCGACAAGCGGAGGGGCTCCTATCGCGTCGCGGGGGCGTTAGGTCAGCGGAAGAGGCAGAAGCTGGTCGCCCATATGACGCTCGCCGCCCGCCTACCGCACGTTCAGAATAACGGCCTCGGTTTTGCCGATTAGAACCGTCTCTCCCGGCCCATGCGCCAGCGCCGCCCGGGCGAGCGGCGACACATACGAGACCGTGCCGCGCGACGGATCCGCTTCGTCTTCGCCCACAATCCTGAAGCTCTGCTCCCGGCCGTCGTCTCTGCGCAGGGTGACCGTCATGCCAAAGGACGCTTTGCTCGTATCCTCCGATGGTTTCACGACCTCCGCGCTGGCGCGCCGGGCCCGCCAGTAGCGGACTTCCCGCAAACTGGCCGCGGCCGCCTTCAGGTCGCCTTTGGCGGAGGCCATGCGGTGCTCGGCTTCGAAACGGCCGAGAGCGGACTCGATGGCGGCCAGACCCGCTTCGGTCACGAGATTGCGGTGCGACGAGATCGGGCGGTCGGGAAGCCCGTCCGCGTCACTTTCGGTTTCCTTGACGAACGCACGGCTCATGGCCGGTGACCGAAGTCGCGCCGATCTCGTTTCGACTTGAGCGCGTCAATTCTTTTTGACGCTTCGGCCTTCGTCAGGTCGGCTGCGAAGGCGCCCGGCTCGCCGCATTCTTCCGACAGGGTTTTGAGATAGGAAGCTTGCGCTCCAGTCATCGGGTCGTCCCCGGAGACCCATTCGTCCGGCGCTTTCTCCGTATTGGAGTTCGGCGCGGGATCGGTCTTTGGGTTCACTTCGTACCCGGCCTTTCGGCGCGCTGTCATTTTGCCTGCCATCGCACAAGTTCCTGCACAATTGTTCATGAATTGTTCGAACGGATAAACGCTTCGCCGCGCCGCGAGTTCCGAAATCTCCTTGCCTTCCTCGAGAAGGCCAACAAGGGCGTCGCACGTTTTGCCGCGCGGTGGCTTCGCCATTTCCTTCGAAATATCTGCCCAGGTGTCACAGGCGGTCATGGCGCCCGCGATTTATGGAAAATCAACGAGCTCGGGCGGAACGATCCCTCGCGATCTGGGTTTACCAGAGGGCGGTTTACTCTTAGGGAGACGCTGAAAATGAACAAGGATAATTTTGAAGGCGGCGTCCGCTCTGCGGTCGGCCAAGGCGAAAAATTCGTAGGCGCGGCGACTGACGACAAAGCGTCCGAAGCCAGGGGCGCCTACAATGAAGTGGCGGGCAAAGCGCAGTCGGCATGGGGCAGCGCGAAGGACGCGGCGAAGGAAATGGCCGGTTCTGCTTCGATGCCCGACCTCTCCCGTCTGCGCGAGGACATAGCAAATCTGACCCAAACCGTTTCCGATCTGGCGCAGAAACAGGTCGCCGCTTCCCGAGAGCAGGTCGCAGGCGTTGTTGGCGCGGCGGGGGGCAGCCTGTCGCAGTCCGCGGCGGTCGCCCAGGACAAGTTCACGGCTGTGGAGGGCGACGTCGAGGCGCGGATCAAGAGGAACCCCTGGGGCGCCGTCGCGATTGCGGCGCTGATTGGACTCCTGATCGGGAAGATGAGCTAGACTCATCCGTCCGACGTTCGACCTGCTCGGGGAACTCGCGGACCAAGCGCGCGTCCTGGCGCAGGTCGAAATGTCGCTCCTACGCAGCGAGCTTCGCGAACAGGGCGCTTTGCTTTAAGGGCGTCTGCCAGGCGATTGCGGTCGCAGTGGGCCGGTTCGTCCGCGAGAGAAAGCCGATACGACGTTCTCCGGGCTGATGGCAAGCTGCAAATACTATTTGTTTCAGCTGTTTATGAAAAGATGTGAAGACGATGATTTAGCTAAGCCGGAACAATTCTTTTCGCCTCTGCAGTCTGGCCGCTGAGCCGCCTTAAATGCTGCACAGTGACAGGAAAAGGCGCCTAAGCGCCTGAGATTGTTGGCGCGCGCTACTTGCGCGCGCCCCATTGATGAGCCCCGATCCTGGACTTAAAAGCGAGCCGGACTTGAGACCAGGGCGACTTGGATGACCCTACTCGTCACCGGCAGTTCGGGGCACCTTGGCGAAGCCTTGATGCGCACGTTTCGCGCGTCGGACCGCGCCGCGATCGGGCTCGACGTCATTCCCGGACCGTTCACCGACGAGGTCGCCTCGATCGCCGACCGCGTCTCGGTAACGCGCGCGATGAAGGGCGTCGACGCGGTCCTGCATGCGGCGACGCTGCACAAGCCGCATGTCGTGACCCATGCGCGCGAGGCCTTCGTCGAGACCAATATCCGCGGCACGCTGATCCTGCTCGAGGAGGCGGCGCGCGCCCGCGTCCGCGCCTTCGTCATGACCTCGACGACCAGCGCCTTCGGCGATGCGCTGAGGCCGCCGCCGGACGCGCCTGCGGCCTGGATCGACGAGCGGGTCGCGCCGTCGCCGAAGAACATCTACGGCGTCACCAAGACCGCGGCCGAGGACCTCTGCCAGTTGTTTCACCGCAACGAGGGTCTGGCGGTGATGGTCTTGAGAACCTCGCGCTTCTTTCCCGAGGAGGACGACGACCCGGCGGCGCGCGAGGCTTATGCCGACGACAATTCCAAGGCGAACGAATATCTATTTCGGCGCGTCGCGATCGAGGATGTGGTCGAGGCGCACCTGCTCGCGGTGGAGCGGGCGGCCCGAATCGGCTTCGGCAAATACATCATCAGCGCGACGACGCCGTTCCTGCCCGAGGATTGCCCCGGCCTGCGCGCCGATGCGCCGGCGACGTTAAGCCTGCGCGCACCGGGATGGGAAGAGGAATATGCGCGGCGGGGCTGGCGCATGTTCCCCGGGATCGACCGCGTCTATGACAATGCGCTCGCGCGGCGCGATCTCGGCTGGCGGCCGAAATGGGATTTCGCCGCCATCGTCGCGCGCCTCAGCAAGACCGGCGACATTCGTGGCCCGCTCGCCAAGGAGATCGGCGCGAAGGGTTACCACGCCGAGCGGTTCGAAGGCGCGCCCTATCCGGTGGCGGGAGGGTGAGCAAATTCGCCGCCTGGAGGCGACTCGACCGGCCGGGCTGCGACGCCGCGTCGCTGCAGCCAATCGACGGAGGTTGGTTGCTTCGGGGGGCGGCCGCCTTCGATCACGAGGGCGGATCGGCGGCGGTCGCCTACCTGGTAGAGACCGACTCTCGCTGGCGGACCAAACGGGGGCTGATAAGCGGCTTCCTCGGCGGCAAAAGTATCCAGCACGAGATTGAGCGCGACTTGAACGGTTGGAGACTGGACGGCGTCGCCGCCCACGGCCTTGAGCGTCTCGTCGATCTCGATTTCGGCTTCACGCCGGCGACCAACCTCCTGCAGCTTTCGCGGATCGCGCTGAAACCCGGCGAGAGCGCCGAGGTCCCGATCGCCTGGTTCGATCTGGACAGCGCGTCGCTGATCGAATTGCCGCAGAGCTACGAACGGCGCAGCGAAGCGGCCTATTGGTACGAGGCGCCCAGTCCCTTATCAGGCCCTGCTCGAGATTGCGCCAAGCGGCTTCGTTCAGTCCTATCCGGGTCTGTGGCGGCTTGTTGAGTGACCTCACGCCAGCGCCGCCAGCCGCTCGACCAGAAACGCGCGGGCGGCCGGGTCCGTCTGAAGCCCGATCGCCAGATGATAGGCGCGGCGCGCCGCTTCGACGTCGCCCGTTTTCGCGCAGAGATCGGCGCGCGCCACCCAATAGGGCTCGAACCCGGCGAGGCCGCCGTGCGTCCCCACCTCGTCCAGTAATTTCAGTCCCGCAGCGGCCCCATGCGCATGCGCCACCGCCGCCGCGCGATTGACGGCGACGACCGGAGAGGCGGTCAGGGCGAACAGCGCGTCGTAGAGAACCGCGATCGCCTGCCAGTCGGTCGTTCCGGTCAACCGGCGGGCGGCGTGCGCCGACTGGACTGCCGCCTCGAGCTGGAAGCGTCCCGGCGCGCCCAAAGCGCTCGCGGTCTTCAGCAGCTCCTCGGCCTCCTCGATCGCGGCCTGGTCCCAACACTCGACCGACTGCTCGCTCAGCGGAACGTAGCGCCCCAAGGCGTCGCGTCGCGCCTCGCGCCGGGCGTGAGCGTAAAGCATCAGCGCGAGCAGCCCCATCGCCTCGGCCTCGTCTGGCGCAAGGGAAACGACGACGCGGCCGAGCCAGATCGCCTCGTCGGCCAGGTTGCGGCCGCGCGGGTCATCGGAGAACGCCTCCGCCCAGCCGTGCGCAAACGCGGCGTAAATAGCCTCCAGCGCAACCCCGAGCCGCTCCGGCAAGTCCTCGCGCTCGGGGATCCTGAACGGCACGCCGGCGAGGCGGATTTTCGCCTTCGCGCGCGACAGGCGCTGGCCCATCGCCGACGGCGACACCAGGAAGGCAGATGCGATCGCGGCCGCGTCCAGGCCGAGGATCGTCTGCAGCATCAGCGGCGCGCGAACGGATTCCTCGATCGCCGGATGGGCGCAGGCGAACATGAGCGCAAGCCGCCGGTCCGGGATCGCTTCGTGCGTGTCGGCCGCCTCCTTCAATTCAGCGTCGATCAGCTCGAGCGCTTCCGAGGCCCGGTTTGCGGCGCCCCGCCTGCGCGCGGCGTCGATCAGCCGGCGTCGCGCGGCCTTGGCCAGCCAGCCTTCAGGGTTCAGGGGCACGCCCTGGCTCGGCCAGACGGTGAGGGCGGAGGTGAAGGCGTCGGCGAGCGCGTCCTCGGCGCCGGGCAGGTCGCGCGACGCGGCCGCGAGATAGGCCACGAGCTTGCCATAGCTTTCCCGCGCCACGCGGGCCGCGGCGGTCCGGGCTTCGGCGTCGCAGCGCGCCGACATGGGGGAGGGGCCCCGCGCCGGCGCGCGCCGCGGGGCGCCAAGTTTTGTCTTCGGCTGGGTCATGTCACCGACAGCAAGATCGAGCGCCGCCGAAAGTCGGCCGCGCCGGTCTCGGGGTCAAGGCGCGATGCGCCAGGCGGCGAGGGCGGACGATTGCCCCGCGGGTTCGCTCACCGACGGCTTCGCAACCGGGGCGAAGCAGCCGACCAGATAGACGAGAGACCAGAGCGCGACCATCGTCGCCAGCGCGACCGCGAGCGGCGCGAGGCTCTGATCGTCGATCAGATAGCCGCGGTAGAACGCCGCCTGGCCTTCAATCCCGCCCATCACGGTCTCCCGTCGCCGCCCTGGATCACATCGCCCAGATCGGACGCACTTCGATCGCGCCGTATTGCGCGCCCGGACAGCGCGCGGCCCAGGAGATCGCGGCGTCGAGATCCGGGGCGTCGATGAGGAAGTAGCCGCCAAGCTGCTCCTTGACCTCGGCGTAGGGGCCGTTGAGCACCTGGGCCTTGCCGTCCTTGACCCGGACCGTTGTCGCGGTCGAGGTCGGGCGCAGCCGCTGACCGCCCTTGTTGACGCCCGCGTCCGACATCGCCTTGATGTAAGCGCCGTAGGCCGCAAGGATCGAGCCGGTCTCATCCGGCGTCGCCGACAGAAGCGCCTTTTCGTCGTTGTGAATGAGCAAGAGGTAGTCCATCGTCTGGCTCCTTTTTGACAGCGCGCGCGCCGATCGGCCCGCGCTCAGTGCAAAGACGATCCATCTCGCTGGGTTTCGACAGCTAGGGCGAAAAAACGCAGGGCGTCAGCTTGGGACCGACGTGGCCGTTTCCCGTCGATTGGAATCGGACTGAATTGGGCCTTCCTCTCGCCTACAATGAGCCGGATGGGAATAAGCGCGGACGCTTCTAAAATGCTATTCGCGATTGAGCCGCGAGCCGCGTCCCTCCTAGCGGCCCGCGGTCGCCGCCTCCCATGGCCGCAGCCGGATCGTGGCTATCGCCCTGAGGGCGGACGGTGTCGAGAACGGTCCGGACTGGGCCTCGATTTGTCGAATTCTATCTGACAACTCTACGCGGCCGGTTTCTTGGCCAAAGAAATCGCAGGCTTCTCGATAGTCGTCCAGCTTACCCATGCCGCGCCTGAGGCCAACAGAACCGTGAGGCCGGACATAGCCCACGGGTTGATCGCCCGATGCGTCAGGGACGCGATCGCTGACTGTATCGGCCACGCATAAAGATAAATTCCGTATGAAAGATCGGTCCGGTCCGTAAATCGGCTGAGAGGGGCGACTGGAACACGATAGGCGACCCAAAAGATCAGGTAGGCCCCGGCCGAGCCGATTGCGAGGTTGCACATCGGAGACGAAAACAGACTGGCTATCAGCACGGCGGCGGCCACCGCCGCGACCAAATCCGTGAGCGGAATCCGCTTGCGAAAGAGAGCAAAGACCATGCCCGCCCCAAACATGCCGAACAAGCGCACGTCCTGTTCCGTCGCGCCAAAAGCGAATGTAATCAGGCCCTGTCCCGGTTGGCTGTTGTCGTCTCCGAGGCCAGCGGCCGCTAGGCACGCCAGAACAATCGGAGCGATGGCGAACCGGGTCCGGCTGGAGAAGATTGCCGCCGTCCCAAGCAGCGCAACCAAGATGTAACAGCGAAACTCGTAAGGGATCGTCCACATCGGGACGTCGAGATTTTGGATCGGCAGGCCTGGGAAGACGCCATCGGCGTGCGGGGGCATCAGGAGGGGTATCCGCACCGCCTCGGACGCGCTCCGCCACGGGGAGAGAGCCGACATTCCTGCGCCAAAGATCGGCGCAACGACGAAAGCGCAGAATGCCGACGCGACCGCAAAACCGGGTAAAATACGTAGAATCCGCCGTCTCGCATAGTCTGCGATCCCGTCGCAAGACAACCAGCTTTGCGTTACGAGAAAGCCGCTGATGATGAAAAACCCATCGACGCCAAGAGAGCCGAAGCTCTCATTTGAGCCGAAGATTCTGGGGAGGAGTTCCCGGCTTCGATTTCAGTCCAAGATTGCTGGGGAATGAGCCAAGATCACCATGGAAGCGAACATAAGGCGCAACGTCCCGAAATTGTTCTCTTTCTTCCTGTCCATAGCGATGGCTCGGCTGCGCCTTTCCATCCAATCGAACCGAGCGGCGCGCGTCAAGCGTCGCGGGCGCGCCTAGAGGAGGAAACGGCCTGTTCCTCGCATTCGCGTGACGATATCGCCAGTCCTTAGCAAATCCCGGCTTAAGCCTGACTCTGGGCGCCCGCTTGCTCGACGCGGACAGCGGTTTCGACTTTCTCCTCGCCGCCGCTGTGGGCTGAGCGGGTTATCACGCCGTCCTGGCCGTCAAAGCCGATGGCGACGCGAAGATAGCGGTCGTCGGGGCAAATGGGGCAGGTCGCGTCGAAGGCGATCCAGCCGAGGTCCGGAATCTGGGCCTCCGCCCATTCATGCACACCCGCGCGGCCCGTTTCGTCGCCGACGCGATAGCCGGAGACGAAACGAGCCGGAATTCCGAGAAAGCGTGCGCAGGCGATGAAGATGTGCGCGAAGTCGCGCGCCCGTCCACGCCTCAGCGCGAAAGCTTCGATTGCCGAGCCGGTGGCGTCCGTCTCGTCTGCCTGGGGAGCGATGACCACGTGCAGCGCGGCCATCAGCCGGTGCATCGAATCGAGCGGATTGGCGCCGCCGCTTGTCGCCTCCGCGGCGAAGCCGCGCAGCGCCCCGTTGACATGGGCGAGCGAACTGTCGCGGAGGTACATCTCCGCCGGCAGCCGCTCGACCGCGCCTCTGACCACACCCGCTGCGTCGCTGGTCTCAACCTCGCCGGCCGCTGTTATTATGAGGCGCTCGATGAGCCCGTGGTGGGAGAAGGAGGTGACGGCGTTGCCGTGCGCATCCTCGGTCTCGCGCAGCGCTCCGTCCGCGTCGACGCTGACCCGCCAGCGCAGCACGTACTGGCTATCGAAAGAGAGCGGCGTCAGCCTCAGCAGCTGGTTGACCGTGCGGGCCGGCGGGGCGAACCGGTGGATGATCTGGTGCGAGACCCTGATCCGCATGATTGGATTCGCGCCGCCTCTCGTCAGTTGAAGAGATATTGATCCGAGATCGCATTCGAGAGGCGCGCGTTCTCTTCAATGAACTCGGTGATGAACTCGTGCAATCCGCCCTGGAAAATCTCAGTCATGCTTGAGCGCTCGAGTTTCGCGTACGTCGCCCGCGCCTGGCGCTGCGCTGCGCCGCTGCGGCCGTCGTCGCGGGCGAGCGCGTCGAGCGCGCGGTCGATGCTTTCGTAACAGGAGATGAGCGAGCGCGGCATCGCGGGCTTGAGGATCAGAAGATCGGCGATCAGCCACGGCTTCACCCGGTCGCGGTAGACCCAGTGATAGGCGGTGGCCGCCGAAACCGCGCGCAGGATCGCCACCCACTGGAAGTAGTCGAGCGGGCCGCCGACTGATTCCGTCGAGGGCAGGAGCAAATGATATTTGACGTCGAGCAGGCGCGCCGTGTTGTCGGCCCGCTCGACAAAGATGCCGAGCCGGTTGAACCAGTAGGCGTCGTTGCGCAGCATGGTGCGGTAGCACGCGCCGTCGAAATCGAGCGAGGCCTTCTTCACATAGTCGAGAAAACGCATCAGTTGTTCGCGATCGAGCGCGCGGTTGATGCGCCGGCTGGTCTCGAACCGCTTGAGCTCGAGCCATGCGTCGTTGATCGCCGTCCAGGTCTCGGCGGTAAGCGCGGTGCGCACGGCCCGTCCCGCGGCGCGGGCGTTTTCCAGGCAGTTGCGGATCGAGGAGGAGTTGGCGAGGTCAAAGGTCAGATATTCGATCGCCGCCTCTTCGCTGAGTTCGCCGTGTTTCTCGACAAAGCTCTCATAGGCGCCAGCGGCGTTGAGCGCGCCCTCCCATTCGCCGATCTGCTCGCTGTCGGTCTTGGGCAGGTATTCGAGCCTCAACGTCGCCTCGATGTTGCGGGCGATATAGTCGGCGCGCTCCATCGAGCGGGCGAGCCAGAACAGATTGTCGGCGGTGCGGGCGAGCATGGAAGTCAGGCCGTGCCCTCCAGATCGTCGACGATCCAGGTGTCCTTGGTGCCGCCGCCCTGGCTGGAGTTGACGACCAGCGATCCCTCCTTCAGCGCGACCCGGGTAAGGCCGCCCGGCACGATGCGCACGCCATCGGCGCCCGACAGGACGAACGGTCGCAAGTCCACATGCCGCGGCGACACTCCGCTATCGAACGAGGCCGGACAGGTCGAGAGCGCCAGCGTCGGCTGGGCGATGTAGTTATTGGGATCGGCCATGATCTTGGCGCCGAATTGCTCGCGCTGCGCGGCGCTCGCATGCGGCCCCACCAGCATGCCGTAGCCGCCGGACCCGTTGACCTCCTTGACCACCAGCTGATCGAGGCGCTCCATCACGTATTTGAGCGCGCCCGGCTCCCGGCATCGGTAGGTCGGGACGTTCTTCAGCAACGGCTCCTCGGACAGATAGAAGCGGATGAGGTCCGGTATATAGCTGTAAATCGCCTTGTCGTCGGCAATTCCGGTGCCGATTGCATTTGCGATCGTCACATTGCCAGCCAAATAGGCGCCGATCAGCCCTGGCACGCCCAAGACGGAGGCGGGATTGAAGACCAGCGGATCGAGAAATTCGTCATCGACCCGCCGGTAAATGACATCGACCCGGCGTGGCCCGAGCGTGGTGCGCATGAATACCTGATCGTCGTCGACGAACAGATCGCGGCCCTCGACCAGCTCCACCCCGAGCTTGTCGGCGAGAAACGAGTGTTCGTAATAGGCGGAATTATAAAGCCCCGGCGTCAAAATCACGATCGTCGCCTCGCCCCCGTTGCGGCGCGGCGCGACCGAGCGCAGGCAGGCGAGCAGCTGGTCGGGGTAATCGTCGACCGGCGCGACGCTGTGGCGCGCGAACAGATCTGGCAGAAGCCGCATCGTCACTTCGCGATTTTCCAGCATATAGGACACGCCAGATGGGGTGCGGGCGTTGTCTTCGAGGACATAGAACTCCTCGTCATCCACCCGCACGATGTCGATGCCGGCGATATGCGACCCAGATGTCATGCGGCGGCCGCTGGCCGATCATTTCCGGCCGATAGAACGGGTTGCGTACGATCAATTCAGGCGGAACGATCAATTCCTTGAGGATGGCGCGCGCCCCATACACATCCTTGAGGAACAGGTTGAGCGCGCGCGCGCGTTGCGTCAGGCCAGCCTCGAGCCGGCGCCATTCGGCGCGCGCGATGAGACGCGGCACGATGTCGAACGGGATGAGCCGCTCGGCGGCGTCCTTGTCGCCGTAGACTCCGAAGGTGATGCCAATGCGCCGGAACATGTATTCGGCCTGAACGCGGCGCGAGGCCAGCAGTTCAGGCGGCGTTTCCTCAAGCCAGCGAGCGACTTGGCGATAGAGCGGCCGCGTCTCGCCGGATGCAATGCCCATCTCGTCGAACGCCGCCATACCGCCTGCCCAAACCTCATTGCTGGCGCCGTCAGGCTCGAACGACGCTCCGTCTCGGTGAACCGCTAAACGCAACTTCCGTGCCCGCGAGCGCGTCGAAGCGCCTCGGCGCCGCTCATCGCGACATGAGGCGGCCAGGCGTCGAAATCCGCCTCGATCGCCAGCGCCGCGTCCAACCGGCGACGGAACGAGTCCCGCGGAATCTCTACCGCGCCGAGGCTCGCCAGGTGCTCCGTCGAGAATTGCGCGTCGAGCAACCGAAACCCGCCGGTCCGAAGGCGCGAAAACAGATGCACGAGCGCAACCTTAGAGGCGTCTCGGGCGCGATGGAACATGCTTTCGCCGAAGAAGGCGCCGCGCAGGCTCACCCCATAAAGGCCGCCGACGAGGGCGTCGCCATCATAGGCCTCAATGGAATGCGCATGACCGGCGGCGAACAGATCGCCATAGAGCTGCACGATCTCGTCGTTGATCCACGTCTTCTCCCGCTCGGCGCAGGCGCGCACGACCGCTTCGAACGCGCGGTCGGCCACCACCCTATATCGATCCGACCGCACCGTCTTGGCGAGGCTGCGCGAAACAACGAGCCCATCGAGCGGGAAGATCCCGCGCTCCTGCGGCTCGACCCAAAACAAGTCCTTGGCCTCGCGGCTTTCGGCCATGGGAAAGACGCCGATCGAATAGGCCCGGAGCAGGATCTCAGCCGTCAGCTCGAATTTACGCGGCCCGGTTTTCATCCCCAAGATCGTGGAGCCCTTCGGACGAGTCGTCAAGCGGAAGGCCAAGACAGGCCGGTTGGATCCTCTCGATCCAGGGCCGGGGTCGCGTGACGTTCGAGGACGTCGTGGCGGGGTCCTTGCGTCATGATGCGACCTCTGTATGCTGAACTTTTGAAAACCTCATACGTCTCTGACTGCCGGGGCGGCCCCGTGGAGCGGATAACGATCAGCGTGTCCGATGAATTCGCGGCCGAATTGGCCGCATTCATGGAAAGCGAGCGCTACGACAACCGATCGGAGGCCGTCCGCGATCTCGCGCGCCTCGGCCTGAACCGGGCCCGCATCGATCACGACATATCCGGGGACTGCGTCGCAACGCTGTCTTACGTCTTCGACCATCATACCCGCGAGCTGGCAAAGCGGCTCATGGACGCGCACCACGAGCATCATGGCTTTGAGCTCGCAACCATGCATGTCCATCTCGATCACGACAACTGCCTCGAAGTCGCCGTGCTTCGCGGCGACGCCGCCGAGGTGCGCGAGTTCGCGAAAACAATCGTCGCCGAACGCGGCGTCACGCATGGCCAGGTCAGTTTGGTGCCCGTCTCAATCGACACAGCGACGCACGCGCATGGCGGCGCGCCGCATAGGCACGCCCACACCCATCCAAAGATCTGACTTCAAGCATTCGCCGGGATCGGCGAGGGGGAAGAGGTGCTAACAGTCTGTCCAACCTGTTCAGTGACGAAGCGGTCGGCCTGCGCGCTAGGGTGATCGGCATTTACGGTCTCTTGATCGGCGCGAATATCGGCGCTTGGCTTTGGGCTCTGTCGGCCTTTCGCAACTACCCGATCCTTCTGGGCACGGCGATGCTCGCCTACACGTTCGGCCTGCGTCACGCGTTCGACGCCGATCATATCGCAGCGATCGACAACGTGACCCGCAAGCTCATGCAGGAAGGAAAGCGGCCGGTTGCGGTCGGCTTCTTCTTTTCGCTTGGCCATTCGACAATCGTCGTTCTGCTTTCGATCGCGATCGCGGTCGCGGCCACCGCCCTTCAATCGAAGTTCGACAACTTCACCACAGTCGGCGGGGTGGTCGGCACGCTGGTTTCGGCGTTCTTTCTGTTCGCCATCGCCGCTGCGAATATTCTGGTCCTCATGTCGATCTGCCAGACTTTTCACAGCGTGAAAAACGGCGGCAAATTCGTCGAGGAGGACCTCGACCTCATGCTGGCGCAGCGCGGGTTCATGGGCCGTGCCCTGCGCCGCTTCTTTCACCTGATCGAGCTGAGCTGGCACATGTATCCGCTTGGCCTGCTGTTCGGTCTTGGCTTCGACACCGCGACCGAAGTTGGCCTGCTTGGGATCTCGGCGACGCAGGCCGCGCAGGGCCTTTCGATCTGGTCGATTCTGGTCTTTCCGGCACTGTTCACGGCCGGGATGTCATTGATGGACACGACCGACGGCGTCCTGATGCTCGGCGCCTATGGCTGGGCGTTCCTGAAGCCGATTCGGAAGCTCTATTACAACCTCACCGTCACGGCGGTGTCCGTCATCGTCGCCGTCGTCGTGGGCGGGCTCGAGGTTTTGAACCTGATTGGCGATCGGCTGGGGCTCACCGGCGGCGGCGGCTTCTGGGGCGCAATCGGCGCGATCAACGACAATTTCGGCGTCTTGGGTTACATCATTATCGGCATATTCGTGCTGAGCTGGCTCATCTCCTTCGCTGTCTATCGCGCCAAGCGATACGACGAGATTCAGGTCGTGACGAGTTAGCGGGATCGGTTCACCCGACCTCCGGGCTTTACAATCAGCGCGCGAGCCCCCCGCAAATAAACGCGCAAAAACGCCAGCAAAACGCCAATAAACGCTAGTAAGCGTCAGTAAAAATGGCTAGCGTTTACTAGCGTTTAATTTTCCAAATCGAGACTTTTTGATGGGTTAGGGCCGGAAGAAATAAAACAACTACTCCTTTTTCAGAACTCGCGGTGGACGCCGTTTCAAACCGCCAAGAGTCATTCTCGCCGGCCCGGCGCCGCCGGGCGGACGCGATTTCTGACTATAAGAATATCAATAGCAACTATTTCTGGTTCTGTCAAGACGGGCGCTCTCCGAGGTGACGTCAAAGGTTATGTGTCAGGGAGAGAAGGGTTGGGATTCCCTGCATTTTGTTTTCATGGGTGAAGACAGCGAAGAGAATACGGTCCATTGAGGTTGTGTCCTGAAACACGCCCATGGGCCGGGTTCTGCGGCGGACCTCTCGGAACCGGCGTTCGATGGCGTTGGTTGTCGCACCGCCCTTCGCTGGGCGAGCGTCTTGTAGCGGAAGCAGGTGAGAAGCTCGTCGAGATCGTCGCGCAGGCAAGTGACTGCGGCGGGGTAGGCTTGGCCCCAGCGCTCGGCGAAGCGGCGGGCGGCCGAGCGCGCCTTGCGTGCGTCCTCGGCGTTCATCACCGCATGCAGGTCGGCCTTGACGGCGGTCTGGTCGGCCTTGCGGACCTTGTTGAGAATGTTGCGGATCTTGTGGGCCCAGCAGCGCTGGACGGGGATCTTGTCGTAGACCCTGGGCAGGGCGGCCAAGAGCCCTGAGCCGCCGTCGACGCAGATCATGTCGAGGCCCTCGCCGGCGAGGCCGCGCTTATAGAGGTCGTCGAGGAAGCGCTCCCATTCGGCGGCGCTCTCGCCGCGCGCCAGGCGAAAGTCGATCACTTCCTTCTTGCCGTCCTGCCTGAGGCCCAGAGCCACCAGAACCGGGCGGCGCAGCGCCCCGGCCCCGGTCTTGCGGGCGAGCACGACCCCGTCGAGCATCAGCGCCTTGTAGCGCCCAGAAAGAGGGCGGCGGTGGAAGGCCGCCACAGCCGCGTCCAGGGACTGCGCCACCCGGCTCACCGCGCTCGGACTGACCGGACGGCCAAGCAGAGACAGCAGGACCTCGCCAAGCTTGCGGGTCGAAAGCCCAAGCACGAAACCGGCCAGGATCGTCCGGTCGATCTCGGGCGGGCGCCGGGCGTGCAGAGCCAGCCATGACGCGTCCTCCAATGCTTGAAATCCATCCGCCCGCGTCTTGAACCAGACCTTCTTGGACATCTGGTCTACTCACGAGGGCCGCCAAGACCGGAATTGACGCCTTGTCCTGCTTTTCCAGCGGCCTGTTTTTTGAATGATCGAAACTACGCGCCAGATCCATCGCCAGCTTCAGGGCCAAGGCATTCTGCCCTGCCAGATAGGTATTGAAAAATGGGGTGAAGACGCCCTCTAAGCCTTTGGGGATCGTATTATTGGCGGCTTCCATGACGAGGGACGAAAGGTCTGCCGTCTCAACGTCTTTCCGCATCATCGGCGTTATCCGCCGGATTCGTCGAAGCGCTTCTGTCGTGTCCATTCTAGGTATGTACGCCCGGGGGAGTTCATGGTGGATCGCCAACGCAGTCTCTGACGTTCAGTGAAGACGTTGACGTTCCCGGCCGCACAATCACCTAAGGTCGCCTAAGATGGGGCCGGGTCCCCTGCGGGCTCGTCACCCCCGTCCAAATCGAACAAAACCGCGCCGACAAACCATTCCTTCGTTCTGCCGTCCGCCGTCTCCCATAGACCGCGCAGCGCCTTCGCCCCCTTCCACGCTTTTTGCAGCGCAGCGTGCCGGTCCACGTCGCTTCTTGGTTCAGTCCCGCCAGCGCGCGCGGCGTTCATGGCAGCTTCGGCGGCCTCTGCCGCCGCTCTCCTTGGTTTTGGCGACCCGGCAATAGCCTTTTGCTGCTAGGGCGGCAGGTCGGCCGCCTTGGCCGCGTCTTGCACGCCAATGCGCCCCTTCTTCACCGCCTCCTGCAATTCGGGTTCGCCTTTCTCTTTGACCTTGCGCGTTGCGGCTATCATGACATGGCTGACCACGCGGCCGGCCGCCTGCGCCAATTTGCAACTCGATGCTGTTTTTGGCTCTGTAATTTTAATTACGGATTGGGCCTCAGGGCCTTCGCCTGCTGCGGCAGCCACCGGTTCCGCCAGCGTGTAGTGCAGGTTGAAGTCTTCGGCGGCCACCAGCGCGTCGGCGATTGCCTGCTTGGTCAGGTGACGCCGCTTGAGGTTGTGCGAAACCACCAAGATCAAAGCGTCTTCTCGGCCGCCTTCGAATGATACATAGCGCGCAGCGATGCCGGCGCGCTCGCAAGCGGCCGCGCGGTTTCGGCCGTCCAGAATCATTCCCTCGAACAGCACGATGGGATTGATTAATCCGTGCGCGCGAATGTCATCAGTAAGGTCCTGCAACTCGTCGTCGTCAGCCGACGGGATCAAGAGGCAGATCGGGTGAGGGGCGGGCCGCGCGGGCGGATTGTTGGTAGGCTTCAATTCCGTTGCCGTGTTCTGTTGGGGAGCACGCAGTTCCCGCAATTCGCCGACTAAATGCAAGCGAGCCGCCGGCGGAGTGACCAGCAAATCGCTTACTCAACCCGACTTCCTTGTCGCCGCTGCTCCGCCATGATAACCGGTACGTCGCCGTTCGGGACTTGGTTCGGGACTTTGGGCCCCGGAGCGCTCCAAAAGGCTCCTTTTGGTTCACTTCTGTTCTTTCTGGTCAAGGCTCGCGCTGGACAGAAAATCCTAAGGAAGCCAAAGGGTTTAACTAGATTTCGGGGTATAGCGCAGCCTGGTAGCGCGGAAGTTTTGGGTACTTCAGGTCGCAGGTTCAAATCCTGCTGCCCCGACCACCGCGATTTGGGAAGACGGGGGCCTGCATGACCGCTCGCATCTATCAGCCCGCTCGGAGCGCTATGCAGTCGGGCGAGGCAAAGGACAACTGGCTGCTCGAATACGAGCCTGAAAAGCCCCGCGAGATCGAGCCTTTGATGGGGTGGACGAGTTCGTCCGACATGCGATCGCAAATCAAGCTCAGGTTCGACACCAAGGAGGAGGCGATCGCCTACGCAGAGCGCAGCGGGATCGCCTACCGGGTTGAAGAGCCAAAGCCGGAGACGCGCAAAATCCTGTCCTATTCCGACAATTTTGCGCCGAACCGGATCGTTCCCTGGTCGCATTGAGGGCCTACATGGGCCCCGGTTGGGCCGTTGAGTTCGGCTCCGTAGCTCAGTTGGATAGAGCAGCCGCCTTCTAAGCGGCAGGTCGCAGGTTCGAGCCCTGCCGGAGTCGCCAGCGCCTTCCGAGGCGCGCACCGGGCAGGGCGATCCATATCGACGGGGATTGACGGCGTGACGGTCGCCAACGCGCTCACAATCAGCGACGGCTTCGCCGAAGCCGTCATCATTCCGGAGCTTGGCGCGGGTCTCGCCTCCTATGACCTTGTCGGCGCGTCCGGCCGCGTGCCTTTGTTCCGCCCCCGCCGCAACTCGTCGCGCGGCGGACCGTTTGATCTCGCCTTGAACCTGCTGGTCCCCTGGTCGAACCGCATTTCCGGCGGTGGCTTCCATTTCAACGGCCACTTCCACCCGCTCGCTCCGAACCTGCCGGGTGAGCCGTTCCCGATCCACGGCAACGGCTTTTCGAGCTTATGGCAGGTCGGGCGCGCAACGGCGGAGAGCGCCGACCTGTCGCTCCTCTCTGAGGGCCCAGGCCCGTTTCGGTACGAGGCGCGCGCGAGCTATTCCCTCAACGCGGGCGCCCTCGCCCTGCGGCTCTCCGTTCGCAATCTCGCGCCCGAGCCGCTGCCTTTCGGCCTCGGCTTTCACCCCTGGATCGTGCGAAGCGCGGCAACGCTGCTCAAGGCCAGGGCCGGGCGGGTCGTCATGGAGACGCACGATCATCTGCCCGCTGGCGAAGCGCCGCCTGCCTTCCACGCCGAGTGGGACTTCGCCGCCCCGCGCGCGCTTCCGTCCGGCTGGATCAACAACGCCTTCCTCCGCTGGGACGGTCGCGCGACAGTCCTGTGGGCCGACCGGAGCCTCGAGCTTGAGGCTGAAGCCGACCCGCCGCTCTCGACCTACATCCTCTACTCGCCGTCCGATGAGGCCGACTTCTTCTGTTTCGAGCCGGTCACCCATCCCGTGGACGCGCATAACCTGCCCGGCGGGCCCGAGGCCAATGGATTGACCATACTGGCGCCGCAGGAAACCCTGTCGGTGGTCTGTCGATGTTGCCCGAAGCCCCTCCCGCGCGACCCGATCACGGCAGCGCCCTGGATACAACCAGAGCGCGATCTGCATTCAAACAACCGCCAATAAACGCCCATAAACGCTCGTAAACGCCAGTAAATTGACTCCAATTTACTAGCGTTTATTTTTTCGAAATCATGACTTTTCAATGAGTTACGAGCGATTGGAATAAAAAA
>CAVZWU010000002.1:0-94714 GCA_963779095.1 uncultured Alphaproteobacteria bacterium
ACGAAATCGCGAATGGCCGCTCGGCGAATGTCTACCTGCAGTTGATGGCGGACGCGGCCAATGACGGCTACTTTGTGCCCGAGCAGGTTTGGGACCGTCCCGACATCGCCTGCTTTCACAGCCGGGCGACCGACGGGCAGCGCTGCTCCTCTCAACTGGGCTGAGGGCCAATATCTGCGTCTCGCCCAGTCGATCGACGCCGGTTACAATCTCGACACGCCGTCCGTCGTTAAGGCGAAGTATCGCGGCGCAGGTCCAATCCTCGGCGCCGCCGGCAAGCGCATCGACGACGCCGGAGCGAGCGCGGCAGCGGAGCCGTGACCCAGGTTCACCGCCTGTAACAAAGACCGCCGCGCAGAGTGTGGGCCTGGAACAGCGACAACGAGACACGCTCCGCGCGCTGGACGAGAGTCTGGACGTCACTGGCGGCGCGACTGCCAGTGGAACGCCGCTCCAGCTTTGGGACTGCAACGGCACAGCCGCTCAGGAATGACGCTGGCGACGAGCAGGACCAACTCGTGAACCCGCAGTCAGGCCGCTGCTTGAATGTCGCCGGTGGAAGCGTCGCCGACGGCGCGAGGCTCCAGATCTCAGACTGTGACGACGCGGCGGGTCAGGTTTGGGGGCTGCCCTGAGGTGGGCAGGTCTCGACTGAAAAACAACAGGTTCTTTTCCAATAGTCGCGCCGATCGCTCCCGTCGGCGCTGTCACACGAACCTGAATTGGCGACGGCGAAGTCCGGAAGTCCAGCTGGGCTCATGCAGCCGTCGCAGCTCGAGGCCACGGCGTGGCGCCATGTTAGCCATGAGTGTCGATTTCCGTCGAGAACTGACCCGGGATTTCCATTGAGAACTGACCCGGCTTGATGATGGTTTTGGGATCAGGCGTTCGTCAAGTTTCGAGGTTTCTCCTTTGCGGGTTTGGCGGCTTTCGCCGAGCTGTTCTTGAAGCGGAAGCTGTCGTTTCCGGTTTCGAGAATGTGGCAGCGGTGGGTGAGACGATCGAGTAGAGCGGTCGTCATCTTCGGGTCGCCGAACACGGTTGCCCACTCGCCGAAGCTGAGATTGGTTGTGATGATGACGCTGGCACGCTCGTAGAGCTTGCTCAGCAGATGGAAGAGCAACGCCCCGCCGGAGGCGCTGAACGGCAGGTAGCCAAGCTCGTCGAGGATGACGAGATCGGAGTGAGTGAGCCGGGCGGCGATCTGTCCTGGCTTGCCCTGAAGCTTCTCTTGTTCGAGAGCGTTGACGAGTTCGACGGTGGAGAAGAAGCGGACGCGCTTGCGATGATGCTCGATCGCCTGGACGCCGATCGCGGTGGCGAGATGCGTCTTGCCCGTGCCGGGGCCGCCGACCAGGACGACATTGTGGGCGTCTTCCAGGAACTCGCAACGATGGAGTTGACGTGTGAGCGCCTCGTTGACCTCGCTGCTGGCGAAGTCGAAGCCGGCAAGGTCGCGATAGTTCGGAAAGCGGGCCGCTTTGAGCTGGTAGGCCGTCGACCTTACCTCCCTGTCGGCTGTTTCCGCCTTCAAGAGCTGCGATAGGATGGGCAGCGCCGCCTCAAAGGCCGGAGAGCCTTGCTCGGTCAGCTCGCCGACCGCCTGAGCCATGCCGTGCATTTTGAGGGTGCGCAGCATGATGACGACGGCGCCAGCGGCGGGATTATGACGCATGGCGCGCCTCCCGGGCTTGGCGCAGCGCATCGTAGCGTTCGACGTTGGCCTGCGGCTCGGAGGTGAGCGTCAAAGCATTAGGCGGCTTCACGACGGGTGGGTCGATTGGCTTGCCGTCAATCAACCGGTGCAGCAGGTTCAGAATGTGCGTCTTGGTCGGCACGCCGGCCTCCAGAGCCAGTTCGACGGCAGTGAGCACGGCCTGCTCGTCATGCTGGAGGACGAGAGCCAGAATCTCGACCATCTCGCGGTCGCCGCCCGGCGTCTTGAGCATGCGCTGTTGCAAGGCACGGAAGGCAGGCGGGAGTTCGGCGAACGGCGCGCCGTTGCGGAGTGCGCCCGGTTTGCGCTGAATGACCGCCAGATAGTGCCGCCAGTCGAAAACGGTGGTCGTGCTCTTGCGTTGGTGGGAGCGGGCAAAAACGCGGCGATGTTCGCAGACGACTTGTCCCTCGGCGGCGACAACGATGCGTTCGGGATAGACTCGTACGCTGACTGGACGATTGGCGAAGGAGGCCGGCACGCTATAGCGATTGCGGTCCAGATGGACCAGGCACGTCGGCGACACGCGCTTGGCGTATTCGACGAAGCCGTCGAACGGGCGCGAAGGCTGCATCAGATGCTGGACCTCTTCGGCCCAGGCGTCGGCAATCGCGCCAGGATGCGAGGCGTGCGGCGTCTGCTCCCACAGCTCCCTGCATCGCATCTCCAGCCAGTCGTTCAGCGCCGCCAGGGAGGGGAAGCTGGGCATGGGCTGCCAGAGCCGATGGCGGGCGTCCTGGACGTTCTTCTCGATCTGCCCCTTCTCCCAACCGGACGCCGGATTGCAGAACTCCGCCTCGAACAGGAAGTGGCTGACCATGGCTGCGAACCGTGCGTTGACCTGGCGGTTCTTGCCGCGCCCGACTTTGTCGACCGCAGTGCGCATGTTGTCGTAGATGCCTCGCCGGGGAACGCCGCCCAGCACGCGGAAGGCGTGGTTATGGGCGTCGAACAGCATCTCGTGGGTCTGCTGCGGGTAGGCCCGGAGGAAGAAGGCGCGGCTGCAGGACAGTTTGAAGTGAGCGACCTGCAGCTTGGTTCGCTCGCCGGCAATGATCGCCCAATCTTCCGACCAGTCGAACTGGAACGCCTCGCCCGGCAAAAACGCCAGCGGCACGAACACGCCGCGGCCGCACGTCTTCTGTTCCTGTTGCCGAGCGGCCTTCCAGTCGCGAGCGAAGGCCGCCACGCGATTGTAGGAGCCGTCGTAACCGAGGGCGGCCAGATCGGCGTGCAATTGCTTGGTCGTCCGCTTCTGCTTGCGGGACTTCCCCGCCTCCTGCCGCAGCATATGCGACAGCTTGTCGGCGTAAGGGTCCAGCTTGCTCGGGCGGTCAGGGATGTTGAACCTCGGTTCAACGGTGTCCGAGCGCAGATATTTGCGGACTGTGTTCCTCGACAGCCCCGTGCGCCGCGATATCTCTCGGATCGAGAAATGGTCCCGGTAGTGCCAGCGTCGGATGACGCTCAGTAACTCCATGTCGATCACTCCATCGTCCCCCGCCTAGGCCAAGGGGGAAGGGTTCGAACATGGGTCAGTTCTCGGTGGAAAAACCCGTGGCGCCCGGGTCAGCTCTCAGTGGAAATCAACACCTAACCATCAAGCCACTTGCGACGATTAGGGGAGCGGGCTTTCGTCAGGCCGTCGATACATAAGGCGCTTGCCTTTCGCGCCTTCCACGATTTTCGCTGCGCGTGCCTTATCCTCGACGCCCCGCGCTGAGCGGTTTGAATATCGGAAGTCAAACTCGGCAAGATAGCGATGGAGGTGCTTCTCGCCGCAGTGCTGGTAGACGCCCTTCATGCCGCGCTTAAAGATTGAGTAGTAGCCCTCAATCGTGTTCGTGTTGATTTTAATGCCGGTTTGGCAGTCGGTATAGCCGTATTCGTCGCGGGAGTGATCAACAACGCCGTGGCCCGCAAAGTCGTCGCCGAAGTGGGCGTAGCGGTTCGCTTCATCGGTCATGACGTGACTCTCGGCCGCAGTGTTTTTAAGAACAATCGGAATGATCTGTTCCGTGCCTATCCGGTTAAGGCAGACACCCACCATATGTAGGGTGGACCCATTCTCCCGAATTAAAGCTGGGCATAGGTTGGCGCCTCGACGTCGCCCGCGATGCCGAGCAGCGAGCGGAAGGCGTTGAACGGGTAGAAGCGCCGGTTGAAGCGGAACGTGAATTCGTTGAGGTAAGCTTGTAGATGCTTGGCGCTCACGCCGTGGTGGATGCCGTTGAGCCAGGTCTTCAAATTGGAGAAGACGAGATGAATCATCGGCATGAACTGTTCGGCAATTTCGGGATCGCCGCTTTCGGCAATCGGATGATGGTCGTAGCCCCGCTTACGCAAGCTGACGTAGCCGCTCCAATCGTCGGTGACGATCAGCGAGGCTGGCATGACGGCGTTCTCGACAAAGCCGCACAAGGAATTGGCGCTGCGGTCGGCGACGATGGCCAATCGCACACGACCGGCATAGCGACCGTCCCTGCGCTTGTCTTGCGCCGTCCCCGGCTTGCGATGGCGAACCTCGACAGCGGCGGACACCAATGTTTTGTGGTGGATGCCTCGGCCATCGCCGCGCGTCCTTCCACCGACCCAGGTCTCATCGACCTCGACATGCTCTTTCGCCCGACCACCGATACGATCCTGGTCCGGCCGCACCATGCCGGCGCGCAGTTTGTGAAGGATGCCAAACGCAGTTTCGTATCGTGTCAGCCCAAGTTGCCGCTGAAACTGAACCGCCGACATGCCCGGCGTCTGGCTGGCGACGAGATACGCGGCCCAGAACCAGACGCTAAGCGGCGTATGACTGCGCTCCATGACCGTGCCGGCCAAGAGGCCGGTTTGGCGTCGACACGCGCGGCATTCCAGAACACCGGGTCGGGTTGCAATGCGGAAGGGTTCACCAATCACGCCGCAATGCGAGCAGACAAAACCGTCAGGCCAACGCGCGCGCCCAAGATAGACAGCACACGCCGCGTCATTAGGAAACAGCTTCTGAAATTCGGGGAGCGATTGGGGAAAAGCCAGATCGTCCCGCTGGTGAATGTCCAAAGCCGCCATAACTGCGGCTACTAGCCCTAGTGGGTGTCTGAGTCAACCGGATAGGCACGATCTGTTCTTTGGTTACGTTCTCGACGTGGAAGCTACGTGCGCGTCCATTGCGCTCCACAAGGGTGAGAACCGCATTCTTGTGACCGAAACCGCGCTTGACCTCGTGCCCTTCCTTGCGACCGATAAAGGTCTCGTCAACCTCGACCACGCCACCACCGCCGCCCATGGGCCACAATGCGCCGTCGCGCATTGCCTCGCGGATGCGATGTTCCATCAACCACGCGGTCTGATAGGCGACGCCCAGCATACGGTGCATCTGATGAGCGCTCATGCCCTTCTCTGACGAGGCCATGAGATGAATAGCCATCCACCATTTTGAGAGCGGAACCTTGGAACGCTCAAAGATGGTTCCGACCGTGACGGTGAACTGCTTCTTGCAATCGCCGCAGTAATACAAACCAGGACGTGCTGACTTGCCCTCAACCCGACCAATCTTGCCGGCGCAGCCGCAGTGCGGGCAGACCGGACCGTTCGGCCACATCAATGCTTCGATAGCCTCGCGAGCTACGTCGTTATCGGTGAAAGCTTTGGCTTGGATGTTGGCGGCGGACATGGGAGAAATCTCCACCCGCATACTACACATAGCGTCACATTTGTCAACTAGATAATCGCCAACTAAAAGAAAGCAAAAAAAAGCAAAAGAAAGCTAATTTGCTTTCTTTTGCTTGCGTCTGATTTGCCAAAAAAACTCGCGTTAAGGTTGTAACCACGCTCGGCCCCGGCCGCCATCAGGCTGGGCGCAGGCCCCAGGTCAGATCAGCCTCATGCCCCTCAGCGAGGCATGCCCGTCGCGCCCCACGATGATGTGATCATGGACAGCGACGCCCAGGCTCTTGGCGATCGCGATAATGTCCTGCGTCATCTTGATGTCCTGGGTCGATGGCGTCGGATCGCCAGAAGGGTGATTGTGGACCAGGATGACCGCGGTCGCCGAAAGCTCGAGCGCGCGGCGTATCACTTCGCGCGGGTAGACCGGGGTGTGATCGACGGTGCCCGACCCCTGAACCTCGTCGGCGATGAGGCCGTTCTTCTTGTCGAGAAACAGGATCCGAAAGCGCTCGCGGCCTTCGAACGCCATCGACGTCCGGCAATAGTCGATCACCGCGCTCCACGAGCCCATCGGGAGACGCTTCTTGACGGCGCCCTTGGCGAAGCGTTGCGCGGCGGCCTCGACGATCTTGAACTCCGAGATGACGCCGGCGCTCATGCCCTCGATTTCAGCCAGCCGTTCGGGCGCGGCCGCGATCGCTTCGGCGAAGGAGCCGAAGCGCGCGATGACGGTCTTCGCCAGCGGCTTCACGTCGCGGCGCGGGATCGCGCGAAAAAGAATGAGTTCGAGGAGTTCGTAGTCGGCAAGCGCCCCTGCCCCGGCCTCCCTCAGGCGCGACCTAAGCCGCTCGCGATGTCCGTGATAGTGGGGCGTTTCGCTGTCGCCCCCCTCCGCCGCCGGGTCGCCAGGCAAGTGCGGCAGGCCTGCCGCAATGGGGGCCGCGCCGGCCTCATTCAGGTGGTTGCGCCGTCGGGCGGGGCGCTCTCTGCCAGCTTCCGAGGTCATCCGATTGGCGCGCGATCAGCTCCGGTGGGCGAGAGGGTGAAGATCTCATAACCCGTCTCGGTCACGCCAACTGTATGCTCGAATTGCGCGGACAGGGACCGGTCCCGCGTCACCGCCGTCCAGCCGTCGGAGAGGATCTTCACCCCGTAACCGCCGAGGTTGATCATCGGCTCGACGGTGAAGAACATGCCGGGGCGGAGCGGAACGCCTTCCCCTTTTCGGCCAGCATGCAGGATGTTCGGCTCGTCGTGAAACAGCCGGCCGAGGCCATGGCCGCAAAAATCCCGCACGACCGAACAGCGCTCGCCCTCGGCATAGGTCTGAATGGCGTAACCAATGTCGCCCGTCGTCCCGCCGGGCCTGATCGCTTCGATGCCGCGCATCATCGCCTCGTAAGTGACGTCGATCAGCCGCTGCGCCCGGCGCGGGACCTCGCCAGCAACGAACATGCGGCTCGCGTCGCCATGCCATCCGTCGACGATCAGAGTCACGTCGATGTTGAGGATGTCGCCGTCGCGCAGCGGCTTCTCATCGGGAACGCCATGGCAGACGACGTGATTGATCGAGATGCAGACCGACTTGCGATAGCCGCGGTAGTTCAGCGGACGCCGGGTAGGCGCCATGGTCGCGCGCGAACTCGAACAGGAACCGGTCGAGACTCGCGGTTGTCGTCCCTGGCTTGACGAGCGGACCGATAAGGTCGAGCGCTTCGGCGGTCAGCGCGCCAGCCTTGCGCATCGCGGCGAAATCTTCCGGCCCATGCAGCCGGATCTGGCCGCTGCGGCGGCCAAGCCTCTCGTTTGCGAGCACGAATGTCGTCGATGTCCCCACCAAAGCGGTCCTTGCCAGTTCCAGACTTCACACATATGCCCCGCCTCGCGAGGAAGACAAGGCGCCGATGTGCGGCTGGGCGAACTTCGCTCATTTCGGCGGCGGCGGACTTTCCCGGCGCCCGTGCTAGCGTCTGCGCTTTGCTGCGGCCGGCTCCCACTGTTGCGCCGCGCCCGGAGAGGATTTGGCCATGAGCAAACCGACCACCGTAACAGCAGCCGTCCTGGTGATCGGCGACGAGATCCTGTCCGGGCGAACCAAGGACCGAAACCTCGGCTATATCGCTGAATATCTGGCGAAGATCGGCGTCGACGTTCGCGAGGCGCGAGTCGTTCCCGATGTCGAGGATGAAATCGTCGCGGCCATCAACGCGCTCCGGGCGCGCTACGATTATGTGATCACGACCGGCGGCATCGGTCCGACCCACGACGACATCACCGCCGATTCGATCGGACGCGCCTTCGGCGTGCCCGTCGGCGAGGATCCGCGGGCGATCGCGATCATGCTTGAGCGCTACGTCCCGGCCGACCTCACTCCGGCGCGCCGCCGCATGGCGCGCATGCCCGAGGGGGCGGACCTTATCGAGAATCCGATCTCGCGGGCGCCAGGCTTTCGAATCGGCAATGTCTACGTGCTCGCCGGCGTGCCCGCGGTTATGCAGGCGATGCTCGACTTCGCCGTCAAATCGATGCAGACCGGGGCGGTGATGCTGGTCGAGACCATCGTCGCGGGAAGCCTGCCGGAGGGCCGGTACGGCGAGCCTCTGGCAGCGCTCGCCGCCGCCCATCCCAATGTGGCGATCGGCTCCTATCCGTCGTTCAAGGACGGGCGCTTCAACAACCAGATCGTGGTGCGCGGGAAGGACGAAGCGGCGGTCGCCGCGGCGCGGCGCGCCGTCGAGGCGATGGTCGCCGAGCTGTCCGGAGACGCCGTGGCCCGTTGAGCGCTCGGCGAGGCCGCATCGCAAAAGGTGTTGATTCCGAACGCTCGGCTGCTCGCCCAACGCCATCGCCCTTGCTAAGGAGAAGGCGATCTTTTGCGCCAAGGAGCCGCTGGTGACCGCCCCCCGCGAGAAGGCCTTTCCGGTTTCGTGGGACCAGTTCCATCGGGACGCCCGGGCGCTGGCCTGGCGGCTGGCCTCCGCCGGCCCGTTCAACGCCATCGTCGCCATCACGCGCGGCGGTCTTGTCCCGGCGGCGATCGTCGCGCGGGAGCTCGAGGTCCGGGTGATCGAGACGGTGAGCATCGCCTCCTATCACGACTATAAGACGCAAGGCGGCCTCAAGGTCCTCAAGGCGATCGCTCCTGAGGTCTCCAGTCTCGACGAGGGGGCGAAGATCCTCATTGTCGATGACCTGGTCGACACCGGCGCGACCGCCAAGCTCGTGCGCGAGATGCTGCCGAAAGCGCATTTCGCCACCGTCTACGCCAAGCCCTTGGGGCGGCCGCTGGTCGACACCTTCATCACCGAAGTCTCCCAGGACACGTGGATCTATTTCCCTTGGGACATGGGCCTCACCTTCCAGCCGCCGATCGCGAACGACAAGAGCGCCTAAGGTTCATTTTCGCCGCGAAGTGTGAAACAAGCGCGCTGTCCATGCGGACGTGGCGAAACCGGTAGACGCAAGGGACTTAAAAACCCTTTTGTGCGCCCTGCTAGTAACTTTCTTTCTGGAGGGCTTTCCATCTAGAAAACATGGACTTATTCCCCGGCGGTAGCCGGAAGGAGGGTTGGGGGAATCTGAAGCTAGGAGCCGCACAGGGAGCCAAGTGCTGGAACTGACTGAAGATTCGCTATCGCGCGACGAAGCGCGTTATGGCACTTATATGGGCAATGCGGACGTGGCGAAATCGGTAGACGCAACAGACTTCCAATTGGAGTGCCCACGGGGAAATTCGTGGAGCAGAACCGCTCAAAGTCGGGGAACGCTAACGGGCTCGAGCCCCAGGCCAATCCCGAGCCAAGCCCTCGATTGAGGGAAGGTGTAGAGACTGGACGGGCGGCGCCTTCGGCCGAGCCATGGCGAAGGGACAGTCCAGGCCACGAACGCCGACAGGCGGCGGCGAAAGTCGAAGTGGTAAGAAAATCTGTTTCTCTCTGAGAGTGCGGGTTCGAGTCCCGCCGTCCGCACCAAATGCGTTCTGAGATATAACCTTGCCAAGGTTGGGGTCGAGGGTTCGAATCCCTTCGCCCGCTACAAATTTCCTTAAGGAAATTATTATATTAGAACGGTCCTGCGGGGCCGTATTTTGCTTCCCCGCCCCGGTCTGCGAAACCGGGGAAGCATGGGGGAAGCAGCAGGAAGCAGGTTGCAGCTGGCGCGCGGACGCCTTTGGCATGAGTAAGGCCCCGACTCTGGCGCAAGCGAGCGGTCGCAGCGAATGCGCAAGCCCCTTGGATGGATTGTCGCCGACGCGAACCCGCACGCCCTTTGGTCTGCTTCCCCAAGCGCTTCCCGGCATCGTCAGCGAATGCAAAGCCATCATCGTTCAGACCCCACGCCTGCCTGACGAATCGGTAGAACGAGCCGCAGCGAGTCCGGCAGACGTACGAAGCCATACGCCGCGTAGAAGCCGGCGGCCTCCTCGTCCAGCGCGTCGACCATCACCAACGAGGACCCGACGGTGCTTGCGCTCTCGAATGCGCGCTGTAGCGCGTCGGCAAGTAGGATCGAACCGAGGCGTTGACCCTGCAGGTCCTTCGCCACCGCCAGCCGCCCGATCAGGGTGCAACTGACGAGCGGGTAGCGGGGGACATGCTTCCGAGCCGCTTCTGGCACCTCGCCCTGGGAAATCGCCATTGCGCAGAGCGTGTAATAGCCGAGCACTCGCTCCCGCTCGGTCTCCAGGCCCAACACGAAGACCGCGTTCGCCTTCCGACGGACATCCTGGCCGGCCTGGGTCTTGCGATAGCGATCCAGGCTCTCCACGCCGCAGGTAAAGCCGGCACGGTCGTGCATCTCGCCAAGCGGCACAGTGCGTAGGTCCGCAGATGGCCGTTTCGCCATTCACCGCACGATCCGGCGCTTATGTTCCGCGAACGCCCGTTGGAGGCGTTCGTTCGGCGCCGGCGGGTTGACGAGGGTATCGAAGAAGACCACGCGGTCACGCTCGGACAGCACAATGGTCTCGTGCTCCGCGATCGTACGGCGCGCGGCTTCCGTCAGAGCGCTCATGCAGAAATCGGTCAGTTTCCGCCTCTCAAGCCGCGCGGCGCGTTCGATCAAAGCCTTCGTCGGCTCGTCGACGCGAAAGCCCAGCCTCTCTTCTCTCAGACGTCGGTCGCGCATTGCCGTAGCCACCATAGTGACCTTTCGATGCCAATGTACGTCGAATGGACTAACTTTTCAACACCTAGATTTGGAGCGAGAGATCCGGCCAGGCGCCGGTATCCTGCACGACCCGAATGCCTTTGGTGACCTAAGCACTAAGCGGCAGACACTCAGAATCCCAATCGATTGTTCAACAGGCGCCTCCACCTTCCCGTCAAAATACTACGCTATTGATTTTGCTGCGAAATTCTGTCAAAATTTGGCTCTTATAGCGTTATCTATTGTTTTGGTTAGAATCGCGTCGGGTCGAGGGAGTGATTCGATGCGGGCTCAGGACTTTTCGGCTTGGCTGTCGTCGATTGCGGGGATGAGCGTGGAGCAGCGGCGCCAGGCCCTGCAGGCGCTGACGAAGGTGGGAAAGGGCGCCGCCGCGCCGGAAGATTTGGCCGCGCCTTCACCGGGAAAGCGACGCGCCAAGCGGACGGAGGATGCGCTTGGAACGACGGGCGTTGAGCGGGTGGAAAGCCGGGGCTGCCCGCATTGCGCCAGCCGCGAGATCGTCGGCTGGGGCCGCTCGGACGGGCTGTTGCGATTCCGCTGCAAGAGTTGCGGACGCACGTTCAACGCCTTGACCAGAACGCCCATGGCGCATCTGCGCAAGAAGGAGAAGTGGCTCGCTCACGCCCAGGCGATGATCGAGGGCAAGAGCCTGGCGAAGACCGCGGCGCTCTGCGGCGTCCATCCGACCACCGCCTTCCGCTGGCGGCATCGGTTTCTGCGCGCGCCAGCCGACGACAAGCCTCGCAGTTTGAGCGGAATCGTCGAGGCGGATGAGACCTTCATTCTCGAATCCTTCAAGGGCCGCTGGTCCGACCTGCCGCGCAAGGCGCGCAAGCGAGGCGGAACGGCCCGGTATCCGGGCCCCTATCAGGACAACATTCCCGTCCTCGTCGCCCGCGACCGGAAAGGCGCGACCTTCGACGCCGTTCTGCCGCAGGACGACAACGCCTCGATCGCTGCGGCGCTGACGGGCGTCGTTACGCCCGCAAATCATCTCGTCGGCGATGGCGGCAAGCCGTTGGCCGCCTTCGCCCGCCGAGCCGGCGTTCCTTTCCACGCTGTGCCCTCGCCGGGAAAGCCGGCCCCCGAGGCGCCGCATCTGCATATCAACAACGTCAACGCCTACCACAGCCGCCTCAAGCAATGGCTCAACCGCTTCAACGGCGTCGCCACCAACAACCTGCCAAGCTACCTCGGCTGGCGCCGCGCCCTCGAAGGCTGGGGCCAACGCCTTGACCCGCCAAACTGGATCGCCGGCGCAATCGGAAACGGACCATACCAACAGATAACGCTATAAGAGCCCAAAATTTTTTTCGAGGTTTCAGTAACCATCGCCATGAGAAGCGGCATGATCATCGCTCCAACTCGCTCGGAGATCGGCATCACCTCTCCAAAAACTACCGTCAGCGTGCTCCCCGGTCCGGACGGAATCCGTTCACTCAAGGCCGGTCTGAATAGGCTTTCACCGGAATGCGTGAGCTATTTTGACCAGTGAGCAGATAAGTCCGGTCGCGCGGGACGGAAGCTCTTCATCGACGCCCAGGCTTTCAACATCGTTCCATCGACCGAAAAATGCTCGGCGCTCAGAAGCCCCTTCACCTCCGGCAGGCCGAGAAGCGAAGACAGAAACTCTTGCGCGATCTCGTGGGTGAGCAGGCGGTCGCGGTTCTTCGAGAAGGTCGAGGCGTCGAACACGCTCTCGTCGATCGTAAGCCCGACGAACCAGCGAAACAGCATGTCGAACTCCAGCCGTTCGACCAGCTGCCGCTCCGAGCGGATCGAATAGAGAAGCTGCACAAGCGAGGCCCGCAGCAATCGCTCCGGCGGGATCGAGGGACGCCCAATTCCCTCGTAAAGCGCCGAAAACCTCGCGTCGAGCTGGGCCAGCGCCGCGTTGGTCAGCCGCCGCATCGCCCGCACCGGATGGTTCGCGGCGATCCGCCCCTCGACGTCGACGTAAGAGAACAACGCCCCGCTCGTCCGATCCTCGCCCCGCATCGATCCCCTCGCGAATCGCCTCGCCGACGCCAGCAAATCACCCCCCAAAGGCAAACACCAGAGCCCTTCCGCGCCACTTTTTCAGCAGCCTGCTAGTGGATAGAATCAAACGCTTCGAACCCCTTGCAAGCCGGAGAACTCCTTGAAATTGCGGAAGGCGCCGGACTCTTACGTTTGATTTTGACCACTAGAGACAGCCGAATTCAGATCGCACTGACGACGGCGATCCCGCTTGGGGTTCGGCTGATAAGGTGAATCCTCGGTCGCCAAGAGACGCGGGGCGGTCGTCCTCGTCGTCAAGAGAAGAACCCGCGCGATTGCTTCTTCCTCGGTCTTGTCCCTGCCGAGAGCTCGACCGGCGATAAGACCCGAAGGCCTCCACGACGCGCTTTCCGGAACTCGCGCCACGGCCGCCAATAACAACGCGGTGATTGCAGTGAACGCAATTCACTCCGATGCGGCATCATCTCACGGTGGCGACGGCCGCCTCATACCAACCGCGTGTCGGCGATCGCCCATTCGATGGTCGCGACTTCCGCAGGCGCGAGGATCGGCGTTTCGGCGCGGTGCTGTTGCTTGGCCGTCACATGCGGGGCCGGCGCCAATCTCCACCACATAGCGGATCATCTCTCCCATGAAGACGGTTTCCCGCACCGTCGCCTGCATCGAATTGACTGGCCTTCCGTCAGGCTGAAGAGGACGCTCCGACGATGATCTTCTCAGGCCGGATCATGCAAAGGCAATCGTTCGCGTCGCCCAAACTCGACGCCGGCGCCCGGAGCTAGACGTCGCCGATCTTCAGAACGAGCAGCCCATCCGTCTCCTTCCCCACAATCGTCGCCTCCAGGAGATTGGCTTCGCCGACGAAGGAGGCGACGAAGCGATTGGCCGGCGTGTCGTAGAGCGCCTTGGGCGAGCCGATCTGCGCGATCTTGCCCTCGTTCATCACCGCGACGCGGTCGGACATCACCAGCGCCTCCTTCTGGTCATGCGTCACATAGATGAAGGTGATGCCCAGGCGGTCATGCAGCCGCTTGATCTCCAATTGCAGATCCTCGCGCAGCTGCTTGTCGAGCGCGCTCAACGGCTCGTCCATGAGCAGCACCGGCGGATTGAAGACGATCGCGCGGGCGATGGCGACGCGCTGCTGCTGGCCGCCGGAGAGCTGCTGGGGAAAGCGCGCCTCGTAGCCGGAGAGCTGGATGAGATCGAGCATGCGCCGGACATGGTCGCGGATCTCCAGCCTTGGCGAAGCCGCGCTGCTTGAGCGGGAAGCCGATATTCTCTGCGACCGTCAGATGCGGAAACAGGGCGTAGTTCTGGAACACCATGCCGATGTTGCGCCGATAGGCCGGCGTATGCGTCACCACCGAGCCGCCGATCAGAATGTCGCCCGCCGTCGGCTGCTCGAAGCCGGCGATCATCATGAGCGTCGTGGACTTGCCGGAGCCGGAGGGGCCAAGGAAGGTGATGAACTCGCCGGGCTCGATGTCGAGGCTCAGGTCGTCGATCGCGCGATAAGCATCGAAGGTCTTGACGATATGACGAAGCGCAACCGGCGCGCCAGCCTGCCGCGACGATCCGGACTGAACCTGATCAGGAGGCATGACCTTCATCCGCGATGCCGGACCAGCTTTTGGTATGTTCGTTAGCTTATGAGTATGAGGCTGCGATGCGATTGTCGAGCCAGCCGCCCGAGGATGTCAGAAGACCTTTGACGCGGCCGCCGGATTGCCGATAGGCTTCCTGACCGCGCCGTCATGCCGGCGACCGGATGGCAAAGGTGATGCTTAACCGCAGATCGTCCTTAAGCATATCCTCCCTCGGCGCCTCCGCCGTAAGACTGCCGCCTGGCGCCCTTCTCGCCGCGCCGCTCGTTCTCTATCTCCTCGTCTTCTACGCCTATCCCGTCCTCCTCATGCTGCAGCGAAGCGTGTACGAGAAAGGGTGGACGCTCGAGGTCTTCGCGAAGCTCCTGCGGGACGGCGTCTTCTGGCGCGTCATGCAGATCACGGGAACGATCAGCCTGATCGTCACGATCGCCTGCCTCCTGCTCGCCTATCCGGTCGCGCTGTTCCTGGCCCGCTGCAAGCAATCGACCGCGAACCTTCTCATCATCCTCGTCCTGATCCCGTTCTGGACCAGCATCCTGGTCAGGACCTACGCCTGGATGGTGCTGCTCGGCGGACGCGGCATCATGAATGATTTCCTCATCGCCACGGGGCTGATCGACCGGCCGCTGCAGCTCCTCAACACGCGCTTTGCGGTCTGCGTGGCGATGGTCCACGTCCTCTTGCCCTTCATGGTGCTGCCGATCTACTCGACATTGAAGAGCCTGGACTGGCGGCTCATTCGCGCCGCCGAAGGCCTCGGCGCTCGGCCTCTCGCCGTGTTCCGGCAGGTCCTGCTGCCGCTATCCCTGCCCGGCATTTCGGCCGGCTGCATCCTAGTCTTCACGCTGGCGATCGGCTTCTACATCACGCCCGCTTTGGTCGGCGGCCCGAGCGACTTGATGATCTCGATGCTGATCGCCAATCAGGTGAACATTCTCGACTGGCCTCAGGCGGCCGCAATGGCGGTGGTGCTTCTGGCGGTGGTGCTCGTCATCTTCGCCGGCTTTACCCGCGTCATGGGGATCGAGAAAATCTTCCAGGGTCAACGTTGATGGGCGTGGTCTGGCGCATCGCCTTTTACGGCCTTGTGATCCTGATCTTCGCCTATCTCCTGTTCCCGATCCTGATCGTGATCCCGCTCTCCTTCTCCTCGGGCAAATATCTGACCTTTCCGCCGCCCGGCTTCAGCCTGCAATGGTACGCGAATTTCTTCAGCCGCTCCGCCTGGACGGATTCCGCCTGGCTCAGCATCTGGGTCGGCCTTGCGGTCACCGCGCTCTCGACGCTCTTGGGAACGCCGGCGGCCATTGGCCTCGTCCGCGGCAAGTTCGCGGGCAAGAAGTTCGTGAACGCGCTCATCCTGTCGCCGGTGATCGTTCCCGGCATCATTGTCGCGATCGGCCTCTATTTCGCCTATGCGAGCTATGGGCTCGTGGGCCGGCCTTTGGCTCTCGTCCTCGGCCACACCGCGCTTGCCGTGCCCTTCGTGGTGATCAATGTCTCCTCGACGCTCTATGGCGTCGACCGCCGTCTCGAATATGCGGCGCTGAGCCTCGGCGCGAGCCCCTGGGCGACGTTCCGGCAAGTCACCCTGCCGCTGATCCGGCCCGGCATCTTCGCCGGCGCGGTCTTCGCCTTCATCACCTCTTTCGACGAGTTGCTCGTCGCCTTGTTTCTGTCCGGCACGACGGCGGTCACCCTGCCGCGGCGGATGTGGGAGCAGATCCGCTTCGATATCGATCCGACGCTCGCTTCGGTCTCGACGCTTCTGATCACGATCACGACCAGCCTGATGGTCGGCGCGGAACTCTTGCGCCGCCGCTCCGAACGGCTTCGCACCGCCCCGGTTGGCCGATAGCTTCAACAGCGTGAAAGGGAGAGGAAAAATGGACGAGACAATCAAGAAGGCGCTTGGAGCCATGGCGGGGCAGCCGCCGCATGTCGCCGACTATTCGCGGCGCCAATTCATCGCCAACGCCGGGCGCTACGGCCTGACCGCAGCGGCCGCGACGGCGCTGACCCAGCCCTTCGCCTTTCCAGTTTCGGCGCTGGCGGCCGATGTCCGAATTGCCCAAGATCGATTCCATTCCTGACAAGCTCAAGGGCAGCGGCACGGTGCGCGTCTGCTCCTATGGCGGGGCGCTCCAGGACGCGCAGCGCAAGGCCTATTTCAAGCCCTTCGAGGAATTGTCGGGCATCAAGGTCATCGAGGCGGAAGGCCCCGACCCGGCCAAGGTCAAGGCGATGGTCGACAGCAAGAACATCGAATATGACGTGACGGAGCTCGACGGCGCCGACGTCATCAACCTCGCCAAGCACGGCGAATATTTGGAGCCGATCGACTATTCCCTGTTCGACGTCGACAATATCGACCCGGTCTTCCGCCAGAAGCTCTACGTCAACATGCTGCCCTATGCGCAGATCTACGCCTATCGCACCGACGCGTTCAAAGGAAAGGCGCCGAAGGATAACAAGGATCTCTGGGACGTCGTGAACTTCCCTGGCCCTCGCTCATTGCAATCGGGCGCAAGCGGATCGAACGCGGACCTCGAGGTCGCGACCATGGCCGCGGGCGTAGCGCCCGACAAAGTCTATCCGATCAATCTCGACAAGGCCTTCGCCAGCCTCGGCAAGATCAAGCCCAATGTAACGAAATGGTGGGACGCGGGCGCGATCCCCGCCCAGCTCCTGAACGATGACGAGGTGGTGATGGCGACCGCCTGGAACGGCCGCATCGCGGCGATCCAGGCGAACAAGGCGCCGGTGGAGATCGTCTGGCAGGACCAGCTCCTGCGCAACGATTGCTGGGCCGTCATCAAGGGCGCGGCCAACGCCGGGAACGCCCAGAAGTTCACGGCCTTCATCACCATGGCCGTGCCCCAGGCCAGGCTCTCCTCGCTGATCCCTTACGGCTTCGTCAACAACAAGTCGGCATCCTTGCTCTCGCCGGAGCGGCTCAAGCTCCTGCCCACCGCTCCCGACATCAAGAGCAAGCTGATCAACTTCGACACCGAGTGGTGGACGAACAACATCAACGACATCGTGAAGCGCTGGAACGCCTTCATCGTCGGCTGACCTGATCCGACCGGCGCCGGTGGCGGCTTTAGCCCGCCGGCGTCCTCGCTTTGGCCCATTTCGCCGGGTTCCTTTGGGGAGTCTGCTCAATGCCGAACGACCATCAGGCCGCGACCCGCGATTGGGGTCCGGCCGCGCTGACGCCGGCCAAACAGACCGCCTTGGACTGGATCAAGGCGCAGGCGGCCTGGCTCTCGGAGCGCCATACGGAGGTGTGGAATTTCCATGAGCCGGCGTGGCGGGAATATCGATCCGCGGCCTGGTATGTGAAGCTGTTGCGCGAGCAGGGCTTCGAGGTGGAAGAGGGCACGGCGACCATGCCGACCGCCTTCCGCGCCACCTACAGCAAGGGCAGGCCGGTCATCGCCACCTATGCTGAATACGACGCCGTCCCGGGCAACAGCCAGGATCCAGTGCCTTATGAGAAGGCGCGCGACGGCGTCCACAAATACGCCGCCGGCCATACCGACCCGCATTCGGCGCTGGGGCTCGGCGCGCTGGGCGGCCTGCTGGCGGCCAAGGCGGCGATGGAGAAGCACAGCCTCCCCGGCACGCTCGTCTTCTTCGGCGAGCCGGCGGAGAAGGTGTGCGGCTCAAAGCCCGTGCACGCGGCCCATGGGTTTTACGACGAGCTCGACGCGACCATCGCCTTTCACCCAGCCTTCAGCACCGCGCACGCCAATACGGTGATCTGGGACACCCATTGCGGCAGCTATTGGAGCCGGATGTACAGCTTCGAATGTCCGCATCCCGAGGAATGGTCGGGCATGGGCGCAGGCGAGGGCGCGTCGGCCCATACGATGGCGCGGGCGCCCGGCGCGATCGACGCGGTCTGCCTCATGTACATGACGAGCAAGATGACCAAGGAGTCCATGCTGCCCCATACCGGCACCTGGACGATCAACGAGGCGATCCTCGCCGCCGGCCAGGCGACGGCTGACAATCTCGCTCCGAACTTCAGCCAGATCCAATATGCGAGCCGCTGCCCGGCGCTCGATATGCAGGAGCGCATCTACGCCATCCTCGACAACAACGCCGACAATGTCGCGCGGATTGCGCATTGCACCGTGCGCAAGGAATGGGTGACCAAGACCCGTCCGGGTCTTCCCAATCATGCGATTTCCGCGCTCGTCTACGGCAATCTCGCGCTAGGCGGAGCGCCCAAGTGGGACGAGGAAGCCAGACGGTTCGGCCGAGAGATCCAGAAGAACCTCAAGCTTAAGCCGATGGAGGACCCGATCCATCCGGCGATGGCGGCGCTGACGACGCCGGAAGAGGACGAGGCGCGCCTGCGCGCCATCCTGCCGCCCTGGCAGAAGAACTACACGTCCGACGACTATACGGACTACACTTGGCACTGTCCGACCGCGCGCCTTTATGTCGGGCGCGCGATGCTGGCGGCGCCGCAGGTGGGCTATCAATATCCGGCCTGGGTGTGGAACGCGCTCGGCGGTTTTCCCGCAACGATCGACCCGACCGTCCAGGCCGCCGGCCGCGCCATCGCCGGCAGCCTCGTCGACCTCATGACCGATCCCCAGGCGCTTGCGGCGGCTCAGGCCGAGTTTCGCGAGCGCACAGGCGGGGGCGTCGGCGGAACGAAATGGCTGGCGCCGCTTCTGCCGAAGGATTTCCAGGCGCCGATCCACTACCGCTGGCCGGAATATGTCAGCACGCCCCGCGGCGCGGAATGGTGGCTCCCGCAGGGCGCCTGACGCCCCGACGGCACTCCGCGCGAACCGGCGTCAACCGGCAAGACACCATCGCGAGGGCCGCCAGCGCGGTCCGGATCTGAGCGAGACCAGATCTCCGGTTTGGTCCGGGATGATGCGGCGTGGTTCGAGTGGTTTACACTCCGAGAGCACGCGTAAATCGTCCATATGCAACCCGCGCCGCAACGCCAATTGGCCAGAACCGGTGCAGCCGAATTGGCTCCAACACGGACCTTACCGGCATATCCAGCTCCTCCGCGGGGGTGCCGGTGATGCGACGGGCTATTTCACCGCCCATCACGGTCGCCATCGCGACGCCCCGGCCGTTGTACCCCAGGCAGGCGATCACGTTGTGCGCCAGCTCATAGAGATGAGGGTAGTGATCCATAGTGATCCCCAGTTGGCCGTTCCAGCCATGCGTCCACGAGGGGTTCCCAATAAAGGGCCAAAGCCGCTTCGCGTAAGCGATAAGATCCAGAAAGTCGTTGGGGCTTTCGAGCGTCCGCAGGTGGCTACGTCCGCCCATTAACAGCCTGTTGGGGACGTCAAGCCGGTAGTAAACTGTAATGTCCTCATGCTCATACAGGACGGTCCCCATCGGTAAGATTTGCTTAGCAATGTGCTCGGGGAGGGGCTCGGTCGCCACGATGCCGCTGTAGACTGGGATAATCGTCTGCCGAAGCCTCGGCCAAAGCCCGTCCGTGTAGCCGTTCGTGGCGAGGACAAGCCAGTCTGCCGTAACAGTGCCTCCCGGCGTTACGACCGCCCATGAAGCGCCTCGCCGTTCCACGGCGATCGCCCTCGAACTCCCATGGATGGCGACGCCGGCCCGAATTGCCGCGTCGGCCAGCCCGCGAGCATAGCCAAGGGGATTGAGCGAACCGCCCCGTCGGTCAAGCGCGCCGCAAAGGTAACGGTTCGTGCCCGTCGCGCGTGCGATCGCTTCGCGCTCTAGCAATTCGACCTGCGCTCCGCGGTCTTTCCAACCTAACGTGGCGCGGCGAAGAAATTCGGCCGAACCCTTCGAGAAGGCTGCGCGAATCGTGCCCCCCTGGTTAGCCTCACATCTGATCTGAAGCTCTCGAACAAGCGCGAAAACTCGGTCCGGAGCGCCGCCAGAGAGCGACACCATTCGCCGTCCCAAATCGCGCCCGAAATAGCGCTCTATCTCCTCAGGTTCATGCTTGAGCCCCGGGTTAACCTGACCGCCATTGCGGCCCGACGCGCCCCACCCGGGCTCTCGAGCTTCCAGGACAGTGACATCGGCGCCCCGCTGAGCGAGGTGCAGGGCCGTCGACAACCCCGTAAAGCCGCCGCCGATAACGACGACGCCGACACGCTTGTCGCCGCGAAGCGGAGGCGTCGCGACCCCGTCCCGCGCGGTTTCGGCATAGAGGCTGTGCGGCAGCCTGTTTCTTTCAGCTTCGATATGGCCGGCCATGTTCATCCGACTACGCGCTTCGACCAGAGCCCGCCGTTCGAGCATCGCTCGCTGCTGGCACTCTCGACCCGCTGACAGTTCACACAAGTACGGTGCTCGGATTGCCGAGGCGCCGAACTACGCAACGCGCCTAATCGTTCGCCCCTCGACATCCTTCACCCGAAGGTTTTTCGGGTCATACCGCGGCTTCAGCGAAGCCTCTGCTCGGAACCTCGCGCCGGCCACCTCGATCTCGAACTGGTTGCTTTGGATGAATTCGGGCGTCACGGCCTCACCGCCGTTTTCGACATAGCCGAGACCGATCGCGCGGCCGATCGTATGGCCGAACATGCCTGAGGTAATGCGGCCAACGATCTTATCGTCGCGAAGGATCGGTTCATTGTGATATAGCAGCGGTTCGACATCCTCCATGACAAATTGGGCGAGCCGGCGGGTTAGCCCTCGCTCTTTCTGGCGGAGCAACGCCTCGCGCCCGATAAAGCCTCCTGGCTTATCCATCGCCACCGCAAAACCCAGTCCAGCTTCGAGCGGCAAATCCTCGTCCGCAATGTCGTGGCCCCAATGACGATAGGCCTTCTCGATGCGAAGGGAATTCATGGCGTGGTAGCCCACGAGTTTAAGACCAACCGCTCCGCCCGCCTCGCTGATTACGTCATAGACGCCTTGGGCGAATTCGCTGGGGATATAGAGCTCCCAACCGAGTTCACCTACGTAGGTGATGCGGCTCGCTCTCACACGCGCATAGCCGAGATCGATGACCTGCGAGGTGGCGAACGGGAACGCCTCGTTCGACAGGTCGGCGTCAGTTAGGGGTTGTAGCAGGTCGCGAGCGCGAGGCCCCATTACGCCAAGGACCGCCTGGCCAGACGTGACGTCATGAACGCCGACTCGCGCATCCTCTGGAATATTGCGCTTGAGCCAGGCCAGATCGCGTGTCTGAGAAGTTGCCGCCGTCACGACGAGATAGCGATCGTCGGACTCTCTTGTGGCAGTCAAATCAGCTTCTATCCCGCCGCGTTCATTGAGCCACTGGGTATAGACGATCCTGCCGACCTGAACCGCGACATCGTTTGCTGAGATCCGATTGAGCACCCTCTCCGCGTCCGGACCCTCGACGATAAATTTGGCGAACGACGATTGGTCAAACAAGCCGACCGTCTCGCGAACCGCGCGATGTTCAGCAGCGGAAAACGGAAACCAATTCTGCCGCCCATAACTGTATTGGTATTGCGGCCTCTCGCCGTGAGGCGCGTACCAGTTCGGGCGTTCCCAGCCGGCGGCCTCGCCAAAGCAGGCGCCCGCGGCCTTGAGCCGATCATGCAGCACAGAACGGCGCACGCCGCGCGCCATTTCCGGCTGACGAAACGGCCAGTGCATTGCATAGAGCAGGCCCAAGGTCTCAGTCGTGCGATCGCGCAGGTAGGCGCGGTTCCTCTGGAAAGGCATCATCCGGCGGACGTCGACATCCCAAAGATCCAGGGGCGGATGCCCATCGACAATCCAATCGGACAGGACCTTCCCCGCGCCGCCGGCCGATTGTATACCGATCGAGTTAAATCCCGCCGCCACGAACAGGTTGCGAACTTCCGGCGTCTCGCCGAGCAGGTAGCGGTCGTCCGGCGTGAAGCTTTCTGGGCCATTGAAGAAGAGCTGAATCCCCGCCTTGCCGAGAGCCGGAACGCGGTGGATCGCAGCCTCGAGCAGAGGCTCAATGTGTTCGAGATCTTCCGGCAATTGGTCGAATGAGAAGCTCTCGGGGATGCCGTTCGATTCCCCACGGCTTGGCGACGGGCTCGAACCATCCGACAAGAAGTTTGCCGGCGTCCTCTTTGAAGTAAGCGCATCTGTCCGCGTCGCGCAGCACGGGAAGGTGGCGCGGGAACTCCGGGATCGGTTCTGTGACGATGTAGAAGTGCTCCGCTGCGTGCAAAGGCACTGCTGCCCCAGCTTTCGCGCCGAGTTCATGCGCCCACATGCCAGCGCAGTTCACCACGACGTCGGCCTGGATGTCGCACGCCGCTCCCCGCACGCCGATGGCCTTGCCGTTTTCGACCACGATCTGGTCAACCTTGGCGTCTTCGATGAGCCGCGCTCCGCGGCTCCGTGCGCCTTTCGCCAGCGCCCGTGTTGTGTCAATCGGGTTGGTCTGGCCGTCTGTAGGCAGATGCATCGCGCCCAAGAGATCGTCGGCGTTGAGGAACGGCCAGAGCGCGAGAGCCCGTTCCGCACTGACAACATCGACTTGCAGACCAAACGAGCGCGCCATGGAGGCGCCCCGCTTCAATTCCTCCATGCGGCCGTCGCTTGTGGCTAAGGCAAGCGAACCGATCTGACGGAAGCCCGTCGACTGACCTGTCTCCTTTTCGAGCGTTGCGTAGAGCTCGGTCGTATATTGCGCGAGCCTCGTCAGATTGCGGGTGGCGCGAAGCTGGCCAACCAGCCCCGCGGCGTGCCACGTTGTTCCGCAGGTGAGCTGCTTTCGTTCTAGAAGCAGGACGTCCGTGCAGCCGCGTAGCGTCAGGTGATAAGCGACGCTGCAGCCGACGATCCCTCCGCCGACAATGACAACTTGCGCCCGCTTCGGTAGATCGGCCATCCTCGCGCTCCGATGTCTTGTCGACTGTCGCCGAGCCAGAGACCTCAGACCTTGTCCCGCCGCAGCGGCGTTGTCGAGCCGTGGATGCCGCCGCCGTTCTTGTGCGTCGCGTCGTGGGGGATGGTGGTCCAGGTAACCCCGTGCCGAGCGAGCGCGTCGAGCGTGCGGTTGGTCGCGCCCTCTGGCATCAGGAGCCGTCCGGGGGTGGTCGCTAGGGAGTTGTTGATCCATGAACTGGACCCCATTCGTGGGACCAGGGGAGGTTGGATTTAAGGTGTGATCTCGCCTGCCCTTGTCGTTCAAGAATCAAGCTGCTTCTTGCGGCTTCTGTCTCTGCTGTGGGTTGTGGGCAACGCGTTTGCGTTGTCCAAGCGAAGCGGCATATCCACAGCCCTCGCCGCCGCCTCGATTTTGTCCATGCCGCCGCGCCACACCGCCATCGGCATTTGGTTGTTCATCGCCTGGTGCGGGCGCCGAAAATTGTAAAAGGTCATCCAGGAACTGATGCCGGACCGCGCCTCGCCGCCATCGGCGTAGGCTTTCAGATGCACTTCTTCGTACTTGATCGAGCGCCACAGCCGTTCGATGAAAATGTTGTCCATGAAGCGGCCGCGTCCGTCCATCGAAATCACGACGCCGGCCGCCGCAAGCTTGCTGGTGAAAGCCTCGGCGGTGAAAGTGGAGCCCTGATCGGTATTGAAAATCCGCGGCTTTCCGAACCGAAGCAGCGCCTCCTCCAGCGCCGCCGCGCAGAAGCTCGCATCGTTGGTGTTCGACAGCCGCCATGCCAGAACCGCCCGGCTGGCCCAGTCGATGATCGCCACCAGATAGAGGAAGCCGCACGCCATTGGGATGTAGGTCACGTCGGCCGCCCAGACGTGGTTCGGCTCGATAATCTTCAGGCCGCGCAGCAGGTAGGGGTATATCTTGTGCCCGGGCGCGCCTTTGCTCGCGCCAGGGCGCGGAACCAGCGCCTCGATCCCCATCACCCGCATCAGCCGCCGCACCCGCTTGCGGTTGACCCCAGGGCCTTCCTTGTTGAGTTCGAAGGTCATTCGTCGCGAGCCGTAGAACGGAAGTTCGAGATGCAATTCGTCGATGCGGCGCATCACCGCCAGATCGTCCGCCCCGGCGACGGGCTTGGGGCGGTAGATCCCCGAGCGCGCCACGCCCACAAGCGCGCATTGGCCGCGCACCGACAGGTCCTTGCCAGACCGTTCGACCATCGCTCTTCGATCGGGCCTCCTGGCCAAGAAATCCCGTTCGACCGATCCGATCGACGTCAAGATCCTCGTGGATCATGATCTCATCGAGGTTTTCGTTGGGGAGACGGTGGCGCTCAATTACCGTTGGTACGACGCCGCCGAATTTGCGATTGGAATTATCGTTCAGGACGGAAACGCGGAATACGAAAGCATAGCTCTTGCGCGGTAGCGTGGCCAGCTCGGAGTCGGCGACACTCTGCACGCTTGAGCCTGACCGAGAAATTGGTAGCGCGGGCGAGCGGGCTGCGATTCACCACCTGTGAGGTTGATGGGGCCTTGATTCGGGGCCGTTTTCGGGCGACGGAAACCAGCCGTCGCTTGCGCGGACTTCCTGGTGGAGCTGAGGAGATTCGAACCTCTGACCTCCGCAGTGTAGGTACCCGCCGCTTCTGGTTCCGCAGGCTTATATTACTGTCGAGGGGCGATTTGAAAGCCACCCCGCCAGGAAAGAGGACGTGTCCGATTAACCCTGACGCGGCCTCCGTCCCAAAAGCTCCCGTCCGCCGAATTTGGAGTGTGCAAGCGTGAGCTGGAAGCCAGAGGCGCTTGCTTTGAAAATCGCGCTGGATATCGGCGAATGGCCCAGGATAGGCGAAATCGCATCCTGGGGCAGAGTTTTTCTCGGGGGCGACGGACTGATCATCGGCCTTTGACCACTCTACCTCGGAAACGGCTATTCCTCGCTCGGGTCGCGGTCATTCGCGATCGTACGCCGAGCAGGACAGTATCTGGCGATCAACTTGAGCCACTGGCTCCGGCACTTCTGTATCGTCGCAGAAGCTCATCCCCCTTTCGTCTCCTACGCGGATTTTGCGTCGGAGAGATTGCCACCTGTCCGCTGATCGGCATCGAGCCACGCGACCAGCTTGGGTAGATCATCGTCCGCTTGTTCGAGCGCCTCGGCGTTCTCTATCGCGTCCCGATCAAGGCGCGCTTTGGCGTCACGGTTTGCGCGCTGGTTCGGCAGAACCTCGGAATGACGGTCATAGACGAATTCACGCTAGCCGACCGGCTCCTTGCGACCACCATTCCTCTCAATCGGCGACTGCTTCGTGTCAGCTGCAATCCGTCGTGGAACCTCCGCTTGCTCCGATCGTCGTATCGATCGGCTCATTCGCGGTCGCCCCTGAGCCTTCGTAAACTTCCCTGCCATCCAGATCGAGTGGGAAAGGGATGGCTGGGCGACGAAGACATAGCCGATCATGGCGGCAGCGTGCTGCGAAGAGTTGCGCCAAAGCACGCTGATTAGGCGCCGTGCGCCTTGACTCTCTTGTTGAAGCTGTAATGCTACTATTTATCGATCAGTTTGGCCTGATCAGCGCGCATTTCGCCGAGAGGGCTTTGGGCACCTGCGCCCCACGATGCGGTTCCTGAGGGAGCTCGCGCCGTGGGGCGTTTTCGTTGAGGCGATATGACAGCTTTGCGTCTCGGCATCCTGTTCTCCACGACCGGCGACTATGGAGTGCTGGGCAGAGACTGCCGTGACGGCGCCATGACAGCAATTGAGGACCTGCAAGGCGCGTGCTCGATCGCGATTGAGCCGGTCTTCGAAGATCCAGCGGGGTCGGGCAAGCTTTATATCGAACTGGCCCGAAAGATGGTCCAGGAGGACGGGTGCCGGCACCTGATCGGCACGGTGACGTCGCAGGCGCGTAAGGACGTGATCCCCGTCGTCGAGAAGCACGACGCCGAGCTCTGGTACGTTTGTCCCTACGAGGGTTTCGAGGCCAATCCGAACGTCATCTACACGGGCGCATGTCCGAACCAACACCTGTTGCCGCTCTTCGAGCACATGCTGCCCGCCTTTGGGCAACGCATCTATCTAGCCGGCGCAAACTATATCTGGGGCTGGGAGATGAACCGCCTCGCGCGCGAGATCGTGATGGAGGCGGGCGGCGAGATCGTGGGCGAGCGTAGCCTCCCCATCGGCGACCCAGACGTCGATCGGATCGTCGCGGAGATAGCCGCACGCCGGCCGGACTTCATTCTCACCAATATGCTTGGTCCCTCGAACCACGCCTTTCTGCGGGCGATGCAGGAACTTGGAGGGCGCGATCCGGCTTTCCGTCCGGAGTGCTGTCCGGTGGTGAGCTGCGACCTCACCGAATGCGAATTGCCCGAGATCGGACTCGGCGTCGCCGACGGCCAGCTGGCGGCCGCATCCTATTTCCACAGCCTCGACACGCCGGCGAATCGCGCTCTCAAGGCGCGCGTTGCGGCGCGCTTCGGCTCGGCGCGGCGCGTCTCCAGCTATTTCGCAACGAGCTATGCGACGGTTCGCCTTTGCGTGGAGGCCGTGACGCGTTGCGGAACCGATGATCCTACGAAGGTCCGGGCCGCCTTCGCCGGCCTGGATGCGCAGAGCCCACTCGGGCCGCTGCGTATCGACCCGGCCACCAACCACGCCAATCTGCCGTTCCTGCTCGGCCGCATATCGGGCTCGGACTTCATCATCCTTCAGTCGCGGCCGAGCGCTATCGCGGACCCCTATCTCATCCGCCGGCGGAGCGCCCTCCGGCCGCCAAGCGCGCAGCCGCAGCTCAGGATCGTGTCATGAAGGCGACGCCGAGCTTCCTTGGTCAGAAAGCGGTCATCCTGCACCGTCCGAGTGAAACGACAGATCGTCTCGTGCGCCAGTGCGCGCTGCTTGGATTCCGCGCGGAGGCGCGCTGGCTGCCGCTGCGCGATGCCGCAGGCGTCGACATCGTTCTTGTCGACGCCGACGAGGGATGGGATGGGCTTCTGCCGTGGAAGCCGTCCGCGAAACCGGTTCCCTTCGTCGCACTCCTTGGCTCGGAGGCCCCCGGCCGCATCGCTTGGGCGCTCGACCAGCGCGCCGACGCGCTGATCGCGAAACCCATCACAGCCTCGGCCGTCTACCCGGCACTTGTCATGGCGACACGCCGGCACGCGGAGGCCCGACAACTCAACGAACGCGTCGCGAGACTCGAAGAGCGCGCGCGGCTGCGTCCGCTCGTGCACGCGGCCGTGCGGACCTTAATGGTCGCCGAGGGTTGCGACGAGAACGAGGCCTATGGCCGGCTGCGTCGCGAGGCGATGCAGACGCGACTGACCCTGGAGCAAACCGCGGCGTCCATTCTCGCCAGTCCGCGGAGACAAGCGGGATGAAGCGAACGCTTGCCGAGATCGCCCGTCAGCCAGCAACTTTTGTGGCGGTCCTGCTCATCGCGGCTGTCGTCTTCGCCGCCGTCGCGGCGCCGTGGCTTGCGCCCTTCTCACCCGACGCCCAGCCGTTTGATGGCCTGTCATCGGACGGAGCGCCGCTGCCGCCGGGGTCGAAATATTGGCTCGGCACCGACACGCTCGGCCGCGATCTCCTGTCGCGCCTCCTCTTTGGCGCCCGCACCTCCCTTGTCATTGGACTCGTCGCAAACGGCGTCGCGATGTTGATCGGAATGATCGTCGGGGTCGTCGCCGGCTATGTGAGCGGGCTTGTCGGGAATGCGATGATGCGCTTCACCGACCTCATGATGGCCTTCCCGGCGCTTCTGCTCGCGATCGTATTGGCCGCCCTGCTTAGGCCCAGCCTCTGGATCGTGGCGTTGGTGATCGCGCTCGTCAATTGGGTGCAGGTGGCGCGGATCATCTATACCGAAACTCGCGGGCTCGTGGAGCGGGACTTTATCCTCGCGGAGCGCTCGCTCGGCGCCGGGCATTTGCGCATCCTTTTTCGCCACATCGCCCCGCATCTTTTGCCGAGCACGATCGTGTGGGGAACGCTCGGCGTCGCGACGACGGTGCTCTTGGAGGCGACGCTCTCCTTTCTTGGCGTCGGCGTGCAGCCGCCGCAGCCCTCGTGGGGCAACATCATCTACGAGAGCCAGAGCTACTTCCAAGCCGCGCCGTGGCTTGTGTTCATTCCCGGCGCGATCATTCTCGCGACCGCCCTCTCCTTCAATCTCGTCGGGGACGCTCTGCGCGACCTGCTCGACCCGACGCAGCGGGGACGCGGCTGATGGCGGGGCTGCTCGCTCGGCGACTGATCCAGGCGGTCGCGGTTCTGCTTGGCGTCGCAATCATCACTTTCCTGCTTCTGCACTATCTGCCCGCCGATCCGGCGGCCCTTGTCGCTGGCCGCAGCGCCAATGCGCAAATGATTGCCAATGTTCGCCACCAGCTTGGTCTCGATCTGCCTCTGCCCCTGCAGTTCTGGCGCTACCTGACGGGACTCGTCCAAGGCGACCTTGGACGCTCCTATATCCAGCGCAGTGAAGTCTCCACACTCGTCCTGGCGCGCATTCCCGCGACGCTGATCCTGATGGCGTGCGGCATTCTCGTTGAGGTCACGCTGGGCCTGACGTTTGGCGTCATCGCGGCTTTGCGGCGCAACGGCTTCGTCGATCGCGCCGTGATGATGTTCGCTTTCGTGGGCGTGTCTTCGCCGCAGTTCGTGGTCGCGCTGCTGCTGCTCTATGTCTTCGCCGCCCGTCTAGGCTGGTTTCCTATGAGCGGCTTCGGCACGCCGGCGCATGTCGTTCTGCCGGCGCTGACCCTCGGCCTCCTGGGAGCGGGATGGTATGCGCGAATGGTGCGTTCGGCGATGATCGACGTCCTCAATCAGGATTACGTCCGCACTGCGCGCGCCAAAGGTTTGAGCTTTTCGCGTGTCGTGCTGAGGCACGCCCTTCCGAACGCGCTTCTGCCAATCGTCGCCATGATCGGGATCGACATCGGTCAGTTCATGGGCGGGGTCGTCGTGGTCGAAGCCGTCTACGGTTGGCCCGGCATCGGACAACTCGCCTGGCAGGCGATCCAGGAAGTGGATGTGCCGATCATCATGGGCGTGACGCTCGTGTCCTCGCTCGCGATCGTACTCGGCAATCTGCTCGCCGATCTCCTAGCGCCGCTGCTTGATCCGAGAATCCGCGTCCATTGATTCAAAACGGAAAGGGAGAGGTAATGAACAGGAAATTGTTAGGAACGCCGCGCTGGCGCTGGTGTTCAGCGCGGGCCTGGCGAGCTTTGCCCGCGCCGCCGACGCGCCTAATCAAGGAGGCACAATCGTGGTCACCTACAAGGACGACATGGCGACTCTCGATCCCGCCATCGGCTACGACTGGCAAAATTGGTCGATGATCAATAGCCTGTTCTCGCGTCTGGTCGACTACACGTTCGGCACGACGGAGATCGTTCCCTCGCTCGCCGAAAGCTGGACGATTTCGCCTGACGGTCTGGTCTATACTTTCAAGCTCAACCCCAAGGCCAAGTTCACCAACGGCCGTAAAGTCACGTCGGCAGACATCAAATACTCGATTGAACGCGCCGTGAATCCGAAGACGCAGGGGCCTGGCGGCGGTTTCTTCCACTCGATCGTCGGTCAGGACAAAATGGCGGACGGCTCGGCCACCACTATCTCCGGCATTGAGACGCCCGACGAGGCGACTGTGAAGTTTACACTGAGTCAGCCGGACGCGACCTTCCTCAACGTGCTCGCGCTCAATTTCGGTTCGGTCGTGCCGAAGGAAGTCGTCGAGGCGGAGGGCGCCGACTTTGGCAAGAAGCCGGTCGGCTCGGGAGCCTTCAAGCTTGACGAGTGGGTTCCAGGCCAGCGCCTCGTCTTCTCGCGCAACGCCGACTATTTCCGCGAGCGCCCAAATCTCGACGGCTTCAAGGTCGAAATCGGTCAGGAGCCGCTCGTTGCGATCTTGAGGCTGCAGAAGGGCGAGGTCGATATCGCCGGCGACGGCATTCCGCCCGCCAAATATCTGGAGATCAAGAACTCTCCCGATGCGAAGGATTTGATCGTCGACCGGGCGCAGTTCGAAACGAGCTACATTACGATCAACACCACCAAGAAGCTGCTCGACGACGTGCGCGTCCGCAAGGCCATTAATATGGCGGTCAACAAGGACCGCATCGTGCGCATCATCAACGGCCGGGCCACGCCGGCCGACCAGGTGTTGCCGCCGCTGATGCCAGGCTACGACAAGGCCTACAAGGGCTATCCGTATGACGTCGAAGGCGCGAAGAAGCTCATGGAGGAGGCCGGCCTCAAGGATGGCTTTACGACGACGCTCTACGCGATGAACACGGATCCAAATCCGCGCATCGCCCAGGCGATCCAACAGGACCTCGCCGCTATCGGGATCAAGGCGGAGATCAAGGCGCTCGCGCAGCCGGAGGTCATCGCGGCAGGGGGCAACAAGGATCAATCGGCGCTGACCTGGTCAGGCGGCATGGGTTGGATCGCCGACTTCCCGGACCCGTCTGACTTCTACGGGCCAATTCTCGGCTGCGGCGGGGCCGTCCCTGGCGGATGGAACTGGTCGTGGTTCTGCGACAAGAGCTTCGAGGAGCGCGCGACCAAGGCGGACGCGATGTCGAAGCCTGAACAGAAGGAGGAGCGGCTCAAGGTCTGGTCGCAGATCTTCACCGATATCCAGTCGCAGCAAGCGCCGTGGGCGCCCGTCTTCAACGAGCGGCGGGTCGTCGCCAAGTCGAAGCGCATGGGCGGGTCGGACGCGGTCTACATCGATCCGACGCGCGTTATTGATTACGAGGCCATCTACATCAAGAAATGATCCGTGCGGGCCTTCTCCTTGGTGCGGGGGCGCCGAGGGGGCCCCCCGCAACTAAACAATAACGTTCACAAGAGAGGTGTTCCCCTCCGCTTGTGGCGTCGTCGATGGGCCGATACGTCGTCTCCGGTTCCGCCCGGCCCCGGCGCCGGCTCCTCGCGACAGGATTTGGAGGACATCCTATGTGTGTCGCCTGCAACCACACGATCCACCGCAAGAACCATAATTTCGCCTGGAGCCGCGACTTCGCGCCGGCGCTCAAGTGCAAGCCCGGCGAGACGATCCATTTCGAGTGCCTGGACGCCAGCGACGGCCACTTCAAACGCGGCTCGACTCCCGCCGATGTGGCGACGCTCGACTTTGCCCGCGTCAATCCTGTGTCTGGGCACATCTATGTCGAGGGCGCGCAGCCTGGCGACGCGCTCAAGATCACCTTCCGGAAATTCATCCCATCCGGTTTCGGGTGGACAGCCAACATTCCCGGTTTTGGGCTTTTGGCGGATCAGTTTCCTGATCCAGCGCTCCATCTTTGGACCTACGACGCTTCAACGATGGCGCCCGCGCTCTATGGCCCGAAAGGTCGGGTGCCTCTGAAGGCGTTTGCCGGGGAAGTCGGCCTCGCGCCGGCGGAGCCCGGCCAGCATTCCGTCGTGCCGCCGCGCGCGGTCGGCGGCAATCTCGACATCCGCGATCTCGCGGAGGGAACGACGCTCTATCTCCCGGTAGAGGTCGATGGGGGCCTGTTCTCGATCGGCGACACGCATGCAGCGCAGGGCGATGGCGAAGTGTGCGGCACCGCCATCGAGAGCCAGATGGACGTTGAACTGACCCTCGATCTGGTCAAGGGCGCCAACCTCAAAAGCCCACGATTCTCGACGGCGGGCCCTGTCTCCCGTCATCTTGATGAAGCGGGTTACGAGGCGACGACCGGCGTCGGGCCGGATCTGATGACGGCTACGCGGGAAGCGGTCGCGCGGATGATCGACCTTCTAGCGGCGGAACATGGCCTTAATCCCATCGACGCCTATCTGCTCCTCTCTGTCTGTGGAGATTTGCGCATCAGCGAGGTCGTGGATCAGCCTAACTGGATTGTCTCCTTCTACTTTCCGCGGATCGTCTTCACCTAGATGACGGAGCCCATTCTCGCTGTTCGGAATCTCTGCGTCGACGCCCGCACGCCAGAAGGTTTGCGCTCCGTACTCGAAGACGTGAGCTTCACGCTTCATCCCGGCGAGACCCTGTGCCTTGCGGGAGAGTCAGGCTCGGGCAAGTCGCTGACGGCGCTGTCCATCATGCGCCTGCTTTCGCTGTCGCTGAAGCTGCGGTCGGGATCGATTCGCCTCGCTGAACGCGAACTGACGACTATGAGCGAGCGGGCCATGCGGCCCGTGCGGGGCGGGGAGATTGCAATGATCTTCCAAGAGCCGATGACGTCGCTCAATCCTGTCCTGACAATTGGGGCTCAGCTTACGGAAGCCATTCGCGCGCATGATGGCACCGACCCGAGAGGAGTAGAGGCCCGCGCCCTCGCCATGCTTGACGCCGTGCACATGACCGATCCCGCACGGCGTTTGCGCCAGTACCCGCACGAGCTGTCAGGCGGCATGAGGCAGCGCGTTATGATCGCAATGGCGCTGTCGTGCCGGCCCAAAGTGCTGATCGCAGACGAGCCGACCACTTCGCTGGATGTCACTGTCCAGGCCCAGATCCTCAAGCTTATGCGGGAGCTCCGCGCCGACTTCGGCGCGGCCATCCTGCTGATCACGCACGACATGGGAGTGGTCGCCGAAATGGCTGACCGGGTCGCGGTCATGAGGTCGGGGCGCGTGGTGGAGCAAAGCGCGACGCTCGATATTTTCGAGCGCCCGCGTGAGGCCTATACGCGCCAACTGCTTGAGGCCGTGCCTCGTCTCGGCGCTTTCGCCGGAACGGACGAGCCCCCGCGCGTCAGCTCCGCCCCGCCCATCCGGCTCCCCCGCGATCCGGTTCTCTTCGTTCACGATCTCAGTGTGACCTATGGCCGCGCGGCCCGCTGGTTCGGCCGAGGCGAGGCGTCTGCGCCGACGGTCAAGGGGGTGAGCTTTGAGCTGCACCCGGGACGCACGCTCGGCCTTGTCGGCGAGAGCGGCTCGGGCAAGTCGACAATCGGAAAGGCGGTGCTCGGCCTCATTCCGTTCGCGGGCGAGGTCGTCATCGACGGCGTGTCGATCGCAGGCCTGTCGTCTGCGGAAATGAAACCCGTTCGCCGCAAAGCGCAGATGATCTTTCAGGATCCATACGCATCGCTCGATCCGCGCATGTCAGTCGGCGCCGCGATCGCCGAGCCGTTGACGATCCATGGGATCGGAACAGCCGCCGAGCGGCGTGAGCGCGTCGCGATGCTGCTCAGACGCGTTCACCTCTCGCCCGACCATGCAAGCCGCTACCCGCACGAATTCTCGGGCGGACAGCGCCAGCGCATCTGCATCGCCCGAGCGCTGGCGCTCGAACCGCGAGTCATCGTCTCAGACGAGAGCGTGTCGGCGCTCGACGTGTCAGTGCGGGGCCATGTGTTGGACCTGCTTCTCGAACTGCAGGAGGAGATGGGTCTCGCTTACCTCTTCATCTCGCACGATATGGCCGTGATCGAACGAATGAGCCACGACGTCGCTGTGATGCGCGGCGGGGAGTTCGCGGAAAACGGAACCCGGCGACAGGTGTTCGAGAACCCGACCCAGGAGTATACTAAGGCGCTGATGCGAGCTGTTCCCGTTCCTATCCCGCGCCGCACAGCAAACGGTCTTCGACCCGTGCTGCAGCAGATATGAATTCGCCTTCAAGTTACCGCTCCTTGGCGAGGCAAGCTATGGAAATGTCGTGCTATCATGTGGCGTAGGAAATCGAGTGAGTTTGCCGGACTACCTGGTGGTGTGCGCAGTCCTGCGAAACGGGTCTCCGGGTAGGCCGCTCCCTGGTAACAGGGAGAAAAACAGGGAGATTGGCGATTTGAGCCCTATTTTCCGCCCTTTCCGGGCGGCAAACACCAAATGGTTCAGCGCGTTGCCCGATTTTTTGGCGCCAGGAATAACAGGGAGCTGAACAGGGCCTATCAGGGAGGTTGTCATGCGTATCAGCGCTGAGACAGCCGAACCTCCCACAGAATACCTGTAAGTCAAAACTCGATCAGTTGGACCCGTTTCGACCCGAGATCGGGATAGGGGGACGCCTCGCGACGCCACCCCTCCCACACCACCGGGCATACGGGTCCCGTACCACGGCGGTTCGACCGAGTTAGGCTTGGGCGGGCGCATAGATTCGGGGAAGACCGAGCGTCTCGAAATAGCCGTTGCGTAGGGCTTGTTGGACCGCCAGGTGTCTGGACATGCGCCATAACCCGGTTGGTGAACCAGCCGCGACCGCCGCTGGGAACTTTGCAACGCCGCGACGGCGTAACTCCGCGAAGCGGTTTTGCCTGGTTCGCCATTGCCGCCAAAGATACACACGAAATCTTCGACGGATCCACGCTTCGAGGTTTGTGAGGACTCGCGGGGTCTGGCAGAAGCCGAAGTAGCCGCGCCATCCCACGATGTATGGCTTCAGCTCTTTGATCAACTGTTGCAGACCGAACCCCCGTGTCCGGCGTGTCATGTCTCGGATCCGCTCTTTGAATGTGTCGAGAGCCTTTGGCGCGATGCGCCGCTCGCTCCCGTCATTCGAGATGCTGAACCCCAGAAACTTTCGCTCCTCCGGTCGCGCCACCGCGCTCTTCGCCGCGTTGACCTTGAGCCGCAGCTTGTTGGTCAAGAACCGGCTCACAGAGGCCATGACCCGTTCGCCGGCGCGACGGCTGCGAACATAGATGTTGCAGTCGTCGGCGTACCTGCAAAAGCGGTGACCGCGTCGGGCCAGTTCTTTGTCGAGGTCGTCAAGCACGAGATTGCTTAGGATGGGCGAAAGCGGGCCGCCCTGCGGCGTGCCCTCATCCACCGGACGGACCAAACCGTCTTCCATCACCCCGGCGTTGAGAAACGCCCGGATGAGTTTGAGCACAAGCTTATCAGACACCCGCGCGGCGACGCGCGCCATCAGGCTGTCGTGATTGACTCGGTCGAAAAACTTTTCGAGATCGAGATCGACCACGACGTTGTAGCCGTCGGCGATGTAACGTTGCGCCTGAGCCACTGCCTGATGGGCGGAGCGCCCCGGTCGAAAGCCGTAACTGTGCTCGGAAAACGTCGGGTCCCACCGCTCTTGGAGAACTTGCAGCATAGCCTGCTGAATCAGTCTGTCGACGACGCAAGGCACGCCGAGCTTTCTGATCCCGCCGTCCGGCTTCGGGATTTCGACCCGTTTGACCGGCTGCGGCTGATAGGTTCCCTCAAGCAATTGAGCCCGAATGTTTGGCCAGTGCTCACGCAGGTAATCCTTGGCGGCGTCGATGGTCATTCCATCGACGCCAGGACTGCCCTTGTTGCTTCGAACGCGCTTCCACGCTCTTTCGAGATTCCCTCGATCACACACCTCCTCCATTAGTTGTTCCGCCAAGGCCGGACTTTCGGATGCTGGCTTCGCCGTCAACGGTTCGGCATCCTCGGCCTCGGCGTCCAGGGCTTCACCCCGACCCTCCGCCACCAAGGTCTGAGACAATTGCTCGCCCAGAGTTTTCTGCCGCGTTCCGCTCATGAGTTGTCAGTCCTAATCGCCACTCTCAATCGTTCGGGCCTTCGGCCCTCGTTCCCGGCTCGGCCTATCTGTTTCTCCGCCTTTCGGCTTTGGAGTGCCTCACTAGCCTTGCCGACTGCTTGGCCTAATATGCCCTCTGCTGACTTCTGCATCCGCGGTCAGGACGCCTTGCGACGCGCTCAGTTCCGAAGTTGGAACGCGGAGCAGACCTCCCGGGGTAAGTTCGGTCGCCTTCCGTGCGCAGTTGCCGAATCTACGCTTCGCGTCCTTGATGAATTTGGACTTCGCGACTAGTCGCCCGCTCGTCCGACGCTCGCGCCTCATATCCGGTTCTTGTCCATCAACTCGCACATTTGCTCCGCGCTTCCTTCAGACCCCTGATTGAACGAACCTGCTCCTTCGGCGCAGGAGGAAAGGGGCTGAGGTGAAGCCTCCCGTCTGAGAGGATGTGATCGTCACATCCACCCCTCTCACGACAGGAGGCCCCCGATGGCTACGACGAGCCCTCTTCGCCAGCGCATGATCGAAGACATGACGATCCGCAATCTCTCGCCGGCGACCCAACAATCCTACATCTACGCGGTCAGAAAGTTCAGCCGGCATTTTGGAGCATCGCCAGATCGTCTCGGCATTGAGGATGTCCGAACTTATCAGCTTCATCTCATCGCGAAGAAGCGCTCGTGGTCCCATATCAATCAAGTGGCTTGCGCGCTGCGGTTCTTCTATGGCGTCACGATGGACCAGCAGGAAGCGTTCGAGCGGATCGTCAATGGGAGGGAGGCGGAAAAGCTACCGCCCGTTCTGGCTCCCGACGAGGTCGCCCGCTTCCTGGAGGCCGTTGTGGGATTGCGCAATCGTGTCGCGCTGACGACGGCTTACGCAGCCGGGCTCCGCATCGGGGAGGTCTGCCGCCTGAAGGTCGCCTCGATCGACGGCGAGCGAAAGTTGATCCATGTCGAATGCGGCAAAGGCGGGAAGGACCGCTACGCAATGCTGTCGCCGCGTCTGCACGATATTCTGCGCGCCTATTGGCGGCGCGCGCGTCCCGGCATATGGCTGTTCCCCGGCCGGGAGGCTGGCGATCATGTCAGTATCGCCGCATTGCAGGACGCCTGTCGTGGCGCGAAGAGCACGACGAAGCTGAGCAAGCCCGTGACGGCCCATTGCTTGAGGCATAGCTTCGCGACTCATCTTCTTGAGAGCGGGGTCGACCTGCGCATCATCCAGGTGTTGCTCGGACATGCAGATCTTTCGTCGACCACGCGTTACGCGCAGGTCGCCACGCATCTGATCGCCAACACGCCAAGTCCGTTCGACCGACTCTCGATCGTGGTGATCCCGCCCGAATGAGCAGGGCTCATGCGCCCGAAGCTGGAGGTGGCGGACATTTTCCGCCGCCACGGCGACGCTTTTCGTACTGCTCAAGGTAACCGGCTGTCCCACGAGCAGCGCAAGGTCATGGCCGCGATCGAAGCGTGCCGAACCCGGCGCTCGGCGGTCACGTCGAGCGTTGCGAGGATTGCGGCGTGACCCGCATCGCCTTCAATAGCTGCCGCGACAGACACTGCCCGAAGTGCCAGGGCCTGGCGCGCCTCCAATGGCTGGCCGACCGTCGAACGGAGCTGCTGCCCGTCGCCTATTTCCACGTCGTCTTCACCTTGCCGTCGCCAATCGCCGCGATCGCTCTCCAGAACAAGGCGCTCGTCTACGACATCCTGTTCAAGGCGGCGGCCGAGACAATCCGCGTCATCGCTGCCGACCCAAATACCTCGGCGCCGAGACCGGCATGATCGCGATCCTGCACACATGGGGGCAAACCCTCACCCATCATCCCCATGTTCACTGCATCGTGCCGGGCGGCGGCCTCGGACCAGACGGGCGCTGGGTCGAATGCAAGCCGAGCTTCTTTCTCCCCGTCCATGTTCTCTCGCGCTGCTATCGTCGCCTGTTTCTCGAACGTCTGCAAACGGCGTTCGCCGCCGGCGGCATGACGTTTCACGGCGAACTCGCACGACTGCACGACCCCGCCGAGTTCGCGCGATATCTCAAACCGCTGACGAATGTCCCCTGGGTCGTCTTCGCCAAACCGTCCTTTCGCCGGCCCCTCGCAGATCCTCGATTATCTCGGTCGCTACACGCATCGCGTCGCCATCGCCAACGGCCGTCTTCTCGATTGCCAGAATGGCCGCGTCAGCTTTCGGTGGAAGATCCTATGGGGAGGCGGATAGCGACCGGAGCTCTGGCAGAGTGAGGTTGCAAAACCACCCACTCTGGAGACGATCCATGCCAACCGTAGCTGACCGACGCCGAGCGCCGACCGCCATCCAATCCGATCTTGCCGCGATTTTCGTCTCTATGGAACTGAGCCGCTCGATCTGGCTCATCACATCGCTGTCGCCGGGCTCTGGCGAGAAGATGTCGAAGCATTCTGTGCGAGCCGGGGACGTTGCGGCGCTGCTGGCGCGGTTTTCGGAGTTGAAGCAGAAGGCGTTTGCGCGGACGAGGAAATCCTTTCCGATCGTCGCCATCCAGGAAGCGGGGCTGGATGGCTTCTGGCTTCATCGCGCGCTGGAGCAGGAAGGAATTGAAAGCCACGTTGTCGATCCGGCCTCGATTGCGACGTCGCGCCGGCGGCGGCGGGCCAAGACCGACAGGATCGACGGCGAGGCGCTGCTTCGCACGTTACTGGCGTATAAGCGCGGCGAACCGCGGGTGTGTACGATGGTCAGGGCGCCGACGCCCGAGGACGAAGACCGCCGCCGCCTCTGCCGCGAACGCAAGGTGCTGATCGCCGAGCGGGTAGAGCACGTCAATCGCATAAAGGGGCTGCTGTTCTCCCAGGGAATATCGAGTTACGAGCCGCTGCGCCGCGATCGACGCCAACGGCTCGAGGACCTGACGACGGGCGACGGCCGTACTCTGCCGACACATCTCAAAACCCAGATCAGCCGCGAACTCGATCGGCTCGAACTGCTGCTCGATCAAATCAAGCTGGCGGAGGCTGAGCGGGATGCGCTGCTCGCCGAGGACCAAGCCGCCGCGCCAGAGTCGCCGGCGAGGATGTTGCTCGAATTCAAGGGCATCGGCGCGGAGTGCGCCGCCACCCTGTGGTTGGAGGCGCTGTTCCGCCACTTCGACAATCGTCGCCAGCTCGCCTCTTACGCTGGGCTGGCGCCGACGCCCTGGCAAAGCGGATCCGTCGATCGCGAGCAGGGCGTTTCCAAAGCCGGGAATCCACGATTGCGAGCCATCCTCATCGAACTCGCCTGGCTATGGCTACGCCATCAGCCGCAATCGGCGCTGGCTCTGTGGTTCAAAGAACGGGTCAAACGCAACGGCGGCCGCATGAAGAAGACGACTATCGTGGCGCTGGCGCGCAAGCTGCTGGTGGCGCTGTGGAAATATGTCACCGCTGGCGTCGTCATTGAGGGAGCCGTGATGAAGCCCGCCTGACGACAAGCGCTCAACAGATATTCGCAAATCTCCCAGGACCTGATCAGTTCTGGCGGATCCGGGTGTACGAACCGAGGTAGTCCATGGACTGAAATGCCGATTGGAAGAATGGTTTCGTTCGCCTGAGCCCTGCCCGCCGTAAGCGGGATGTTGGTGCAGCCGTCTCGAGCGGCGACCGGATGTGAGGTTGATCGCGCTCGGAAACGGGCCGCGTCAGGCAATTGGGCTCCGGACCTGGATACAGAAATGTAAAAATATGAACTGGATCTATCGGATGTTGTCCGATGCGCCACTCACTCTTGACGGCAAGTTTCGGCCGAGCGCCAAACGAGCGTCAAGGACGTGCGCTCCGCGCACGCCGGCTTCGCCGGTGCTTCGCATCCTTGACCCTCGTCTCGCGCTCGCCATTTTCGCTGCCAAGAGCCAACGGCCAAATATCGACCGACGCTGACAAAGACCGAAAAGTCGAACCGAACCAACCAAGTGAACTGGAGGACGCATGAACGAATCGCCCCCTTGACCCGAAGCTCCCCATGTGAGGATTATCGCGCCCAAAACAAGTCCAAGGCGATGACGTTGGACGCCAACGAGTTCATGCGCCGCTTTCTCATGCACGTCTTGCCCAAGGGCTTTCGGCGCATTCGCCACTTCGGCTTCCTCGCCAACTCGTGCTGCGTACGAAAGCTCACTCGCATCCGCGTCGCCCTAGACGTTCCCAATCCCGATCCACGCATCAAACCCAAAGACTATCGCGAACGCTGCGCGCTGCTGACCGGCAAGCGTCTCGACATCTGCCCATGTTGCGGCGGTCGCATGGTCGACGTCGATTCACGGTCGCCCCGTTCGCCCACACGGCCCAAGCCACGATGTGACAGCTCATGACGCCAAGCTCGCCAACTGTGTCTTCGCGTCCAACCAGTGTTGACATGCGCGCGATCCAGCGTCGCACGTCGGCAAGCTCGCGCATCGTTGACCACCGACGACAATGTCGGCCCATAGACCCAGCAAAGATCGTCGTCGAGTATCCACGCTTCGCGACTTTCGCGCTCCGAACCTTCTCAAGAGTGTCGCCCACGCCCGCGCCGCCCGCCGCGAGCGCCGCGCTCAACGCACCTCACGAACGACCAACGCCCATAGGTCGGGGCTAACGACCCCGCAGCTTCGTTCAATCCGGCTTCAAATAGGTCCCGCATCATCCACGCGGAAGGCCCTTTGGCAGCGGGACCGATTTGAACCCTCAGGCATTCCGGAGGAAGCCCCCCCCCAATTCCGGGATGATTGCGCCCCTCGTAACGGAATGAAGCCGCCCCCCAATTCCGAGATGATCTCGCCCCCCATAACGGAATGATCCCGCCCGGGGTCATTCATGGATTGGCGGGTGCCGCCGTTGGCCTGATCAGGTCGCTCCTTTGGCAACCCCAAAGCAGGATCGATGCCAGCGGAGCGGATTGGAATGCGCGAAGCGCGCGAGATGGCTCTGTCACGACAACGGTAGCGCGTCGTGGTTTGGCGGGTAAGATAGCGGATGATGATCTCGTTTGCCCGCCACCAGTTTCCGCCCGCGATCATCCGGCACGCCGTTTGGCTCTATGTGCGTTTCACGCTCAGCTATCGCGACGTCGAAGATCTCCTTGCGGAGCGTGGTCTGGATATCTCCTACGAAACGGTGCGACGATGGGTATTGAAGTTCGGGCCGTTGTTCGCCCGAGAACTTCGGCGTCGACGCCCACGGCCAACATCGCGCTGGCATCTCGATGAGATGGCCGTAACGATTGCGAGCCAGCAGTTCTGGCTCTGGCGCGCTGTTGACGACGAAGGCGAGGTTCTCGATCTCCTTGTGCGACGACGGCGCGACAAAGCCGCAGCGGTGAAACTCATGCACAAGCTGCTCAAGAAACAAGGCTTCGCACCCGCTGTGCTGGTGACCGACAAGCTTCGCTCCCACGGCGCGGCAAAATCCGAAATCGGGTTGTCGGCGCGCCATGAGCAGGGGTTGCGCAAGAACAATCGGGCCGAGAATTCGCATCAACCGACTCGACGACGCGAGCGTAAGATGCAGTTTCAAATCACCCGGATCAGCCCAGCGCTTGCTGTCCATTCACGCCGCCGTTCACAACACGTTTAACGTCCAGCGTCATCTCAGATCCCGCCGCACGCTTCGCGTCCTAAGAGACGAAGCGTTCCGGACGTGGCGAGCCGCCACCGCGGCCTGAAGTTCAGCGGGCCTTCCAAACCCCGCGCCGCGCCGATCCAAGTTGGTGTGACAGCGCCTGATCGACTCGTGCTGATGGTGTAGATGACAACAAACGCGCCAACGGGCGTGGGTGCCGGAGTTCAGCCAGGTCGACTCTTCGCACGTAGGTCGGATTCGGCCACTACAGCCTCGCTTTTGATGTGGTGAGCGCTCGACCGAAGGAGTGAGTGGCCATGGCTACTTTTGAACGATCCGTCCTCGGGATCGACCGACCAGTTCTCGATCCCTCGCGTGTTGGTCGGGTCCATCATGCAAATGGAACCTCTTAGAAAAACTTGGGGTTCACTCTTGCAAGATGGTTGCTCTGGGTTTTCCCAATGCGACGTAGGCCTGAAGCGACTTTGGAACGTCGAAGGCAGTATTTTTCAGGCGGGCCGCCAACGTCGCGCCGTCCGCGATGGCCTGCGCGCAAGTATGTTTCCGCCGCAACATGAACCGTAGGAGGCTGGCAGCACTATCACGTACCAATTGTTACTCAGAATTGTGTACGTCAAAGAGCCGGCCTTTTTGTCGCCACATCGCATACCTATTTGCGCGGCGTCCAAATGGAGTATCTGAATAATGCCTAGAGCTTTGAAAAAGACTGTTAAGGGCACGAAGTCCGCCAACACCGCAAAGGCGAAGACGGCACGTCGCGTCATCAAGCCGTGGACGAAAGAAGACGTGCGCATGCTGAAGGCGCATTCGAAGGCCCGCACGCCCGTCCCCAAAGTTTCGAAGATGATGAAGCGCACGGTTGGCGCTCTCCGCCGCAGAGCGGGTATCCTCGGCGTCGGTCTCGGCCACCGCCGGTAAGGTTCTCGGTTTTCTGACTACCACTACACTCCTCCACCCCTGCCGCTTAGTCAGCCAGTCCCTTCGGCAGAATGGTTTTGATCTATGCAAGCGGCAGAGGTGGGGAATAATAGTCGGTGAGCATTTGCGGCGGATCGAAGTAGCGGTGGCCTCCCTGTCCCTTCATCGCGTCGAAGACTTCTTTCTTATGAAATCTTGAAGAGGGTTAACCGCTGGGCTCATTCGGCGCCAGGAACAGCGGCGCTTTTTTCCCCTATGCCGCCGGACGGCGTTGTCACGTTATCGAAACGACGACGCGAAGCGGGATTGCTGTGCGCAACTTCAAGCGGCCGCGACGACCTCGCGCCACGTGGTCATCGCTGCGGCGCGTAGCACGCGGTGCGATTGAGCTGATATGAGATGGCGTTGGACGTTGAAAGTGTTGTAAACGGCGGCGTGGGTTGAAAGGAATTTCTGCGCAGAGCGAGCGCTCTTGAGACGTTGCATCTTGCACTCCCGTCGACGGGTCGGCCGATGCGAATTTTCGGCCCGATTGTTCCTCCATCGCCCGCGCGCATGCAGGCGTTCGAGGCCGAGAGCGCGGGCCGCTGCGCCATATGATCGCAAGTCGTCCGTGACGAACCGCTCGGGGACGAAAGCATACTTCTTCAGAAGCTTCCGCATCAATTTCAGAGCGGCGTGTTTGTTGCGCTTGGATTGAACCAGCACATCGAGAACCTCGCCCTCGGCGTCGACTGCGCGCCACAGATATGCCATCCGCCCATCGATCTTCAGATAGACCTCGTCAAGATGCCAGGTCGCGTGCGGTCTCGGACGGCGCTTGCGCAGATGCGCGGCGATCATCGGCCCGAAGTGGTTCACCCAGCGGCGCACGGTCTCGTAGGAGACCGCGATCCCGCGCTCGGACAGCAAATCTTCGACGTCGCGAAAGCTGAGGGTGAACCGGAGATAGAGCCAGATCGCCTGATTGATGAACTCAGGCGGGAACCGATATCCCGCGTAGCTGATCTTCCTCATGCTCCCTGGCTAGCGCGCCTACCAACGTCCAACAAGCTGATGCCGGCGTGACAAAGCCCTTCGGAGGGCAAGCGAGTGCTTGAGCGCCGAGCGGACCGCTCTGGTCGATGACGCAAGCTGGTTATCTGCCGGCGATCTCGACTGTTCGACTTCCGTCGCCCATAGCCATAGCTATTCGCCGGCGATGAATTTGGCTTTCCCGTCGCGGGTTCCAGGTGGAACTGCTCGATTTGCACCCGAGCGATGTCGAAAGGGGCGGTAGGTTCCGAGCTTCTTAGTAGAGGCGTAGCGTCCGTCATCGAAGCCCGCGGGCATGGCGACAGGCACGTCCAGCGAGCTGGTGGACTGTTCAGTCGTGGTTGCGTTGTTGGCGGGTTTGATATTGGCTCGCTGGCCGGAAAGCATGACACGTCGGCGTGACGCGACGGTCTCGGCGGCGGCCCGAACCGGGTCATCCTCGGTGTGGACGTAGCGCATGAACTGAGTGACTGTTTTGTGAGCCGTGAGCTGCATTCCGACCTTCACCGGCACGCCAGAATTCGCAATCTCTGTAGTTGCGCGGTGACGGATGCCATGTGTTCCGATGTGTGGGATTTCTGCTCGCGCAAGGATGCGCTTCCAGCCCTTAAAATAGGTATTCTGCGACATCGGTCGCTCCAGCTGGAAAATAGAAGGCACAACGTAAGGCGAGTCTCCGAGACGTGGGGCGTTCGAAAGAAGCACGTAGACATCCTCGCTCACGGGTTTCGAGATTTCGCCGGTCTTGCTGTCCGGCCATACGATGCGACGATTTACCAAGTCGACCCAGCCCCATTTCAGGCTGATGATCTCCGACATGCGCGCTGCAAAGGCGAATTGAAGACGAATTCCGAGGGTAAGGAACGGGTCCTCCAGTCCCTCCTCATCTGCTTGCTTGAGATAGCCAAACAGCCTGACCATCTCATCGTCAGTGATCAACCGCGTCTTGCCGGTCTCCGGGTACTTTGGGATGTGCCGGCAAGGATTAGTGGCGTCGTCGCGGAAGCCCCAGATCTCGGCCATGTTGAACATCTTCCGCAGACAGGAGAGAACGCGATTGGCGGTCACCGGCGTGCTCTTCATCCGTGTGATGAGGCCCGATACATCCGACCGAGTAACCTCACGGACCTTGAGGTTGCCGAGTCCGGAAATGAGGTGGCGGTCCATGTAGCGTTGATTGCTTTCAACGGTTCGTGCCCGGTTCTTCGGTCTCGAGTAGTCTTCGATGAACTTTTTGCATAGCTCCTTCACACTTGGCGCATCGCGCGCAGCCGTTTTCTCCGCACCTGGGTCTTTGCCCTTGCGGACGTCGGCAAGCCAGTCTTGAGCGATCGAACGTGCTTGCTCGACCGTGAGTTCACCGAACCGGCCAAGAGCCGGCTTCCGGCGCTCACCCGCATTCGTGCGATACTGGACCATAAATATCTTTCGGCCAGCGGGCGTTACCTTCAGGAGAAACCCGGGCACGACGGTGTCGCGCAGCTCGTACTCCTTAGCGGCGAACGTGGCCGCGTCGACTGCGGTCTTTGTGAGTTTGATCTTGGTCATTCGAGTGCGCCCTTCCTTGCCGATTTCCAGGGGCCAACTAGGAGCCACCAGAAAGCAGGCTCCTTCGTTGTTCCGGCTATGCAGGGTGGATTGCGCTGGACAGAATGTCGATCTATCACAAACGCTTAGCGAGGAACCTCGCACTGCTATACAAACAGGATAAGGGATGAGAGCGGACTTAAAATCCCTCGGCCGCAAGGCTGTGCGGGTTCGACCCCCGCCGTCCGCACCATTGTTTCCTTTGCAGCGAACCCATGCGGCGCATCGGGCATGGCCCCTTACTCAGTCCTCTCCCGGAGGGGAGAGGCGTCGCGTCCTCAGGCGATCTTCACATATTCGAAATCGCCCGGCTGGTTGTTCACGCCCATGCGCGGGGGGGCGATCCAGCTCGCATATTGGCCCGGCTCGTGGCAGGGCTTCATGAGCGAGACGATGAAGGCCATGTCGTCGTCGTTGGGCAGCCAGCCGCCGCTCTTCGCCTTCCATTCCTCTTCCGTCAGGACCTCGCCGTCCGGGCTGATGCGCTTGCCGCCGAACTCGCCGATCCGGCGGTTGAACCCCTTGTGCGGCTGCACGAACTTGAAGGCAATTCCGGCCTTCTCGACCGACTTGTTCCAGCGGTCGATCCCGCCCTGGCAGTCGGCGATGAAATCGTCGAGGAGCCGCGAATTGAGGGCGCGAAGCGCCGGTTCTTCCACGGTGGCCAGCTTGCCGTCGACGACCCGGGTCACCGGATAGGTCGCATCCTTAAGCTCGTGATCGTTGCCCTTGAGGTTCGCCTCGTTGAAGCGGCCCTTGATTCCCGAGCTGAACGCTTCGGCGGCGTTGCTCGAGACTTCGCTGCCGAACAGATCGCGGGTCACCGAAGCGTGGAAGTTCAGCTTGCGCTGCAGAAGCGGCAGGTCGACCACGCCGAGCTTGCGCACCGCCTCGACGTCGTTCGGATCCTTGATCCCGGCCTTGACCATCGCCGCGCAGGTGGCCTCGATCGTGCGCTGCACTCCCGTCTCGCCGACGAACATGTGATGTGCCTCTTCCGTCAGCATGAAGCGGCAGGTGCGCGAGAGTGGATCGAAGCCGCTTTCGGCGAGGGCTGCGAGCTGCATCTTTCCGTCGCGGTCGGTGAAGAAGGTGAACATGAAGAAGGAGAGCCAGTCGGGCGTGCGCTCGTTGAAGGCGCCGAGGATGCGCGGATTGTCCATCTGCCCGCTCTGGCGCTCGAGCAACGCTTGCGCCTCCTCGCGCCCGTCCTTGCCGAAATATTTGACCAGGAGGTAGACCATCGCCCAGAGATGCCGGCCTTCCTCGACATTGACCTGAAAGAGGTTGCGCATATCGTAGAGGCTCGGCGCCGTTGCGCCCAGGAAGCGCTGCTGCTCGACCGAAGCCGGCTCCGTGTCGCCCTGCACCACGATCAGCCGGCGCAGAAGCGCCCGGTGCTCGCCGGGCACTTCCTGCCATGCGGGCTCCCCTTTATGGCGGCCAAATGGAACCGTGCGTCCCTCGACCCTGGGCGCCAGCAAGATCCCCCAGCGATAGGCCGGCATCTTCACATAACCGAACTTGGCCCATCCGGCCGGATCGACGCCGACTGCGGTGCGCAGATAGACCTGCGACTGCTGGTAGCCGACCGGCCCCATGCCGGTCCACCAGTCGAGATATTTCGGACGCCAGCCTTCGAGCGCGCGCTGAAGCTGCTTGTCCGTGCCAAGCGCGACATTGTTGGGAATGACCTCATCGTAGGAGATCTCGACGAAATTGCTGGCGGAAATAGCGCCCGCGGCGTCGCTGACGGTGTCTTCGCTCATCGGTTTCTCCTGTTCGAAAGCTAGTAGGTTTCCAGATGCAGTCGCCCGTCGCGCTTGAGCGAGGGCCCGTGGGTCTCCCAGTCGAGACCGGCGTTGACCGCGATGTCGCGCAAGGCGAGCACCACGCCTTCCTCCATCGCTTTCAGGCCGCAGACGTAGAAATAGGCGTTCGGGTCGGCGATGAGGGGCGCAAGATCGGCGGCGCGCTCGCGCATCAGATCCTGCACGTAGCGCCTGGGTTGGCCGGTCATGCGGCTGAAGGCGAAATTGATGTCGATGAAGTCCTTGGGCAGGTTCCCAAGCGGTCCGAAATAGGGCAGCTCCTCTTTAGTCCGCGCGCCGAAGAACAGCATGAGCTTGCCGCCCTCGAACTTGCCCGACTTGCGCAGGCGCCGGCGCCATTCGGTCATCGCCCGCATCGGCGCGCTTCCGGTCCCCGTGCAGATCATCACGATGGCGCTCTTCGGGTGGTTGGGCATGAGGAAGCTCACCCCGAACGGCCCGGTCACCTCGACTGTGTCGCCGACCTTCAGGTCGCAGAGATAGTTGCTGACCATTCCGCGCACCGGGCGGCCCTGGTGGTCCTCCAGCACCCGCTTCACGGTGAGCGAGACATTGTTGTAGCCGGGGCGCTCGCCATTGCGGGGGCTGGCGACCGAGTATTGGCGCGGATGATGCGGCCAGCCCTCAGCGTCGACGCCGGGCGGAACGATGCCGATCGACTGCCCCTCGAGCACCGGAAACGGCATGGCGCCGAAGTCGAGCACGATATGGTGAGTGTCGTAGTCCTTGCCGACCTCGGTCACCCGGACATTGCCGACGACAGTGGCGGCGACCGAGCGCGTCGCCGCCTTCGGCCCATAGAGATTGGCGTAAGGGCTGGCGGCCGACCAGGGCGGGATGACGGCGGCGTATGCGCTGACCGCAAACGCGCTGTCGTCGTCGCCCGCGCCGGACGCGGCTTGTGGCGGAGAGGCGACGGCGAGCGCCGGTTCGCCGGCGCCGCCGGCTTCGCCGAGCTCCTCGGCGCTCAGTTCCGTCGGCAGCGCGTCCCAGCCGAACTGCGCCTCGGTCGTGTAGGCTTGCGCGCGCGGCATCGAGCGCCAGTTGTCGATGCTGCCGGTCGGGCAAGGCGGGACGCAGGCCATGCACAGATTGCAAATGTTGGCGTCGACCACATAGTTGCGCGAGTCGTGGGTGATCGCGCCGACCGGGCAGGTCAATTCGCAAGTGTTGCAGCGGATGCAGATTTCCGGGTCGATCAGATGCTGCCGGATGACCGCGGCTTCAGTCACCTCCATCACACCCGGTTCCAGTCGAAGGCGGCCTTTTCGCCCTTGCCGTAGACCTTGAGCGCGCCCTTGTCGCCGACCGCGTTGGGACGCTGGAAGATCCAATTCTGCCAGGCGGTGAGGCGGCCGAACACGCGCGTCGCCAGCGTTTCGGGGCCGTCGAAGCGCAGGTTCGCCTCCATCGCGGTCAAGGCGTCGGGGCTCAGCGACGCGCGCTCCTCGACCGCGATGCGGATCTCGTCCGGCCAGTCGATGTCGTCGGGAATGCTGGTCGCAAGGCCGAGCGCGAAGGCCGCCTCGGCGCCGAGCGGCTTGCCGATGTTCGCCTTCAGTTTTTCGAGCGCGGCCTTGTCGTCGTAGAAGCGCCGCCCGAGCCGGCTCTGGCCGCTCGCCATTGGATAGTCGCCGAAATTAGCCGCGCTCAGCGCGACCTTCGGCGCGCGTTTCTCGTCGTCGGGCAGCGCCAGATGGTAGATGCGGTCGCAGGCGAGTGCGATCTCGATCAGCGGGCCGGCGAAACAGGAGCCCTCGTCGATCAGCGCGAACAGGCTGCGCGAGGTGACGTCGAGCCGGCTGAACGTGCGGCGCAGATAGCCGATCGTTTCGCGCACGAGCCAATGGTCCTTGAGGGCGCGAAGCGTCGCGTCCATGGCGAGGACCGCGTCGAGGTCGCCTTCGCTCTTCATCAGCCACACGCCGATGTCGAGCTCGTTTGTGCGCATCGACAGGATCGCGTCCTCGAGCTCGCGGGCGAGCGCGAGCGGATACCAGTTCGCGCCCTGAGCTTCGATCGCGGCGATGTCCTGCGGCTGATCGCCGCTCGGGGCCTTGATCACGAAAGTCGCGGCGCGCGCGGCGCGCTCAATCGTGACCATGACATGCGGGTAGATGAGCGCGTCGGGCTTCGACCGTGCGCTCGATCGGCGCGAGCGCGACGCCCTTCGCCGAAGCAGGGCGGTCGCTCGCGGCGGCGAGCGCGAGCGCGCGCTCTTTCACCTTGGCCGCGAATTGCGCCGGCTTGGCGATCGCGTCGACCAGGCGCCAGGCGACGGCCTTTTCGCCGCGCACGCCTTCGCTGGTGGTGCAGAAGACGTCGGCCAGGTCGTGGCGGACATGGCGCTTGTCGGTCAGCCGCGTGAGACCCCCGGTCCCTGGCAGGACGCCGAGCAGGGGCACCTCGGGCAGACTGACCGCGCTCGAGCGGTCGTCGATGAGGACGATCTCGTCGCAGGCGAGCGCCAGCTCGTAGCCGCCGCCCGCGCACGAGCCATTGACGGCGGCGAGGAACTTCAGGCCTTCGTGCTTGGACGAATCCTCGAGGCCGTTGCGGGTTTCGTTGGTGAACTTGCAGAAATTGACCTTCCAGGCGTGACTGGAGACGCCAAGCATGAAGATGTTGGCGCCCGAGCAGAACACCCGCTCGCGGGCGCTCATGATGACCACCGTGCGCACCTCGGGGCGCTCGAAGCGAATGCGGTTGACGGCGTCGTTGAGCTCGATGTCGACGCCGAGGTCATAAGTATTGAGCTTGAGCTTGTATCCGGGGCGCAGGCCCGCGTTCTCGTCGAAATCGGCAAGCAGCGTCGCGACCGGCCCGTCGCACTTGAGCTTCCAGTGTTTGTAGCGCGACGGCTCGGTTTGATAGTCGACCCGGTCCATGGCGCTCCCATTCATAGGCAATTTAATGCAACTTATGCACCATAGTGCGCTATCAGTTCGCGCGCAAGCCCAATCGCAGCCTCGTCACCTGACAGGAAGGCCGATCGCCTCGCGCACCTCGGCCCGCAGGATCTGGAAGGTTTCGGCGAGCGGCTGGGCGCTGGTGTCGACGCGCATATCGGCCTTCGAATAGAAGGCCGCGCGGCTCGCGAGAATGGACTTCAGGTCCTCCATCGCCTCCCGGCTCGCGGCCATCGGCCTCAAGTCGCCCTGAGCCATGACGCGGCTCATGTGGTCTTCGGGGTCGGCCATCAGCCAGACGGTGGTGCAGCGGCGCAGCAGAAGATTGAAGCTGGCGAGATCGCTGACCAGTCCGCCTGCGGTCGCGATCACGGCTCGTGGATAGGCCTCGATCGCCTCCTCGAGCGCGCGGCGCTCGTAGCGGCGGTAGGCGTTCTGGCCGTAAAGCCCGAGAATTTCGCTGATGCTGCAGCCGGCCAGCTTCTCGATCTCGCGGCTGAGCTCGACGAAGGGAAAGTCGAGGTCCTCCGCCAGCATCCGGCCGAGCGTCGACTTGCCCGCGCCGCGCAGACCGATCAGCGCAATCCGCGACGAGCGGGCGGGCGCCTCTTCGCCGCGCGGCGGCCCGCCTACGATGAGTTCCGAGGCCGCGGTGCGCACCCGGCGCAAGGTCGCCTCGTCACGGTTTTCCAGCATCTCGCGCAGCATGAGCCATTCCGGCGACTGCGTGGTGAAATCGCCGATGAGCTCGGCAAGCGAGCATTGCAGCGCCTGCGCCACCTGTAGGAGAACCAGGATCGAGGCGTTGCCGACGCCATATTCGAGGTTGGCCAGGTGCCGCTCGGAAACGCCGGTCAGCCGCGCGAGCGCCTTGCGGGTAAGGCCCCGGCGCACGCGCAAGGCTCTGGCGCGCTCGCCGAGCGCGGCGAGAAATGGGTCCCTGCCTTCCGCGGCCCCGAGAGGCGCACGCGCCTCGACCTGTCCCGCGGGCGCATTTGGGCGGGCGTTTGCAGTGTCGCGCGCCTCGATTGCCGCTTCGGTCGGCGAAAACGGCGCATTGTTTGACAAGGTTCTGGCGCCCCCGTAGAGATGAGTTAAGCACAATATTGCATAATGACGATGCGAACAACATCCCTTGCGATGCGCATGACCGCAGACGGCTAAATTGGGACGACGCCCCGTGCGTTTTGGACGGGGCCAGGGAGACGTCGATGAATGTGGGCTCCGTTGAACCCCCGCCCGAGGCGTTCAACTTCGCCGCGCACCTGCTCCACGCCAACGCCGGGCGCCCGAGCAAGGCGGCGTTCATCGACGACATCGGCGTCGTTACTTACGCCGAACTCGACCGTCGCGTCCGGCAGTTCGCCGCGGCCCTCACGGAGAGCGGCGTCAGGCGCGAGGAGCGCGCGCTGATCCTCATGCACGACGGCGCCGACTGGCCGGTCGCCTTCTTAGGGTCGATGTTGGCGGGCGTCGTTCCGGTCGCGGTCAACACGCTGCTGACGGCCGACGACCTCGCCTACATGCTTGAGCATTCGCGCGCTCAAGGGGCGTTCGTCAGCGGCGCGGTCAAGCCGGCGCTGAAGGCGGCGCTCGCCAGGTCGGATCACGAGGTTCACGCCATCGTCGTGTCGCGCCCGAGGCAGCCGCTCGACTCCGGCGAGATGGCGTTCGAGGATTTCCTCAGCCGGGCCGCGCCCCTCGCCCAGGCCGCCCGAACCCGCGCCGACGATCCCGCCTTCTGGCTCTATTCGTCCGGCTCGACCGGACGGCCGAAGGGCACGGTGCATTCGCACGCCAACCCCTATTGGACCACCGAGCTCTATGGCAAGGCGATCCTGAACTTGCAGGAAAGCGACGTCTGCTTCTCCGCCGCCAAGCTCTTCTTCGCCTACGGCCTTGGCAACGCGCTGACCTTTCCGATGAGCGTCGGGGCGACGGCGCTGCTGATGGCCGAACGGCCAACGCCCGAGGCGGTGTTCAAGCGGTTGCGCGGCGGCGTCGGCGGCGCCAAGCCGAGCGTCTTCTATGGCGCGCCGACCGGCTTTGCCGGCATGCTCGCTTCGAACCTGTTGCCGAAGCGCGAGGAGGTGGGCCTGAGGCTCGCATCGTCCGCCGGCGAAGCGCTGCCGGCCGAGATCGGCGAGCGCTTCAGGCGCCATTTCGGCGTCGACATCATCGACGGCATCGGCTCGACCGAGATGCTGCACATCTTCATCTCCAACCGGCCGGACAAGGTCCGTTATGGCGCGACCGGCTGGCCGACGCCGGGCTACGAGATCGAGCTGCGCGCCGAGAACGGGCGGCCCGCGGCCGATGGGGAGCCGGGCGATCTCTACATCTGCGGACCATCCGCGGCGCTCATGTACTGGGGCGATCGGCTGAAGACCCGCGAGACGTTCGAGGGCCGCTGGGTGAGGAGCGGCGACAAATACATCCGCAACGCCGACGGAAGCTTCACTTACGCTGGCCGCGCGGACGACATGCTGAAGGTCGGCGGCGTGTGGGTGAGCCCGTTCGAGGTGGAGGCTACGCTGGTGCAGCACCCCTCCATTCTCGAAGCTGCGGTGATCGGCGCGCCGGACGGAGACGGCCTTATCAAGACGAAGGCGTTCGTGGTGCTGAAGGAGGGCGCCTCGGCCGACGAGACGGAGCTCAAGGGCTTCGTCAAGGACAGACTTGCGCCGTACAAATACCCGCGCAGCATCGAGTTCATCGCCGAACTGCCGAAGACCGCGACCGGCAAGATCCAGCGGTTCCGGCTTCGCGAGCGGGAACGCGCCGGCCGGGCCGCGTCCGGCTCGAGCTAGGCGCTCCTTTCGCCAGGCGTGGCGCGTGCCCTCATAGATCGCCGGCTTCGACAACCAGGGCGCGAGCCCGGCGGCAAATCGATGCGAATAAACGCCCGTAAACGCCACTAAACGCTCGTAAACGCTAGTAAATTGACTCCAATTTACTAGCGTTTATTTTTCCAAATCGGGACTTTTCAATGAGTTATGGCCGATTGGAATAAAAAAAATAACTCCCAAGCCGGGTGAGTCCGAATTGTCACACGGTGTGTGAGATCGTTGAGGTTTTGCGAGATTTTCGAGACGGGCGGGGGCGAACCGTAAGTCAAGGTGGGGATGATTCTCCCTGCCGAAGTTCAGGCGCTGATCGAAGCGCTCCGGAGCGAGATTTCCGCGCTTCGCTCGGAGGTCGCCGATTTGCGGCGGGAGAACGAGGGCCTTCGAGCCGAGAACGCCGAGCTTCGGCGCCGGCTGGATCTGGACAGCACGACGAGCTCCAAGCCGCCTTCGAGCGACGGGCTGAGGAAGAAGTCGCGCCTTCCCGGCAGCCTTCGCGGCCGTTCGGGCAAGGCGAGCGGGGGACAGCGGGGCCACAAGGGCGACACGCTGCGGCGGACGGCGACGCCCGACTGGGTCGTCCGACACGAGGCTGCGGCGTGCCGGCGCTGCCGGGCGGCGCTCGCGGCTTCGATGCAGACCGGGGTGGAGACGCGTCAGGTGTTCGACCTGCCCGAGCGGCTGATCGAGGTCACGGAGCACCAGGGCGCCATCTATGCCTGCGCCCGATGCCGCGGCGTGACGCGGGCTGCGTTCCCCGACGGCGTGATCTCGCCGACCCAATATGGCGAGCGCATCAAGGCGGCGGCGGTCTATCTCAACGTGCAGCAGCTTGTGCCCGAGGACCGGACGGCGCAGGCGCTTCAGGACCTGTTCGGCGCGCCGCTCGTCTGCCCGGCGAGCGTGATCGCGTGGATGGGCAAGAAGGCTCAGGCTCTGGAGGGCGTCTATCAGGCGATCGGGACGCGCGTCGGCGGGGCCAAGGTCAGGCATCTCGACGAAACCGGCTTTCGCATCGCAGGCTCCCTGCAATGGCTGCATACGACGTCGAGCCGGAGCCATACCTTCTACCGGGTCGGAGCGGCGCGCGGCGATGTTCCCGCAGGGTTGAAGGGCGGCGTCGTCGTGCATGACCATTTCCGCCCCTACAACGCCCTCGCGGACGTCGCTCACGCCTTCTGCAACGCCCATCACCTGCGCGAACTCAAGGCGCTCATCGAGATCGACAAGGAGCCGTGGGCGCAAGCCATGCGCGACGTCCTCCTCGACGCCGCAAAGGCCGTGCGCCAAGCCAAAGAGGCCGGCGCCCGGGCGCTCGAACCCGAACGCGTGCAAGGCTTCGTCGACCGCTACTGGCAGGCCGTTCGGGAAGGGCTCGCCTTCCATCGCGCCCTGCCGGCCTTCGATCCTTCGCCCGGCTCGAAAAAACGAAAGAAGCAGCGCCCAGGCCATAATCTCCTCATCCGCTTCAAGACCTTCAAGGACGAGACCCTGCGCTTCCTCGTCGACTTCGACGTCCCGTTCACCAATAACCTGGCCGAACAGGACCTGCGCATGGCCAAGGTCAAAATGAAAATCTCGGGCGGCTTCCGCACCTTCGAAGGCGCTCACGTCTTCGTCCGCATGAGGTCCATCGTCTCCACCGCACGAAAGCACGGCCTCAACATTCTCAAAGCCCTCACTGCAAACCCCTCCCAACTCCTCCTCGCAATCGCAGCCTGAAAACAGACGGCTTGGGAGTTACTAAAAAAATCTGGGCCTCCTTTCAGGCTCGCCTCCAGGTTGCGCTTCAGACCCCAAAGCACAGTTTCCGATCCCCCTTGCCACTCGCCCGCCCAGGTCCGGGCGCTCGGTTCCGCCATGGGATGATCTATAGCATTGACTTCTGTTTTTAACAACAAAAAAATGCTAATTTTGGTGACCGGAAATAGCTCGATCCCTATGGCCAAGGCGCCGGCTCCGCTTCGCGCGCGGCCGGGTCGCCGCTCAGCGAGTTCCGGCCCGTCGACGCAAAGCCGGATGTTGGGGATCGCGGCGGAGCCCCGCTTGCGGGATCTTCGACCCATGGCTGCAAGCCCGGCAATTTTATAGGGCCAGCCCGGTTTTTCGATTTTCAAATTGCAGAGCTAAGATAGATCTCGCGGAGAAAAATTCTGACCGAACTTTCCACAGCGGCCGTGACGTTCGTCTGCCTGATGGCCGCCGCTTTGAGCGGCCTTCTTGGCGCCGCCTTGCGGCCCGGCCGCCCTCAGGAGGAGACCAGGGCGACGGTCAGACTGGTCGCCAACCTGTTCGTCGTGATGACGTCCCTGGTTCTCGGCCTCATGATGAATTCGGCCAAGAACACGCTCGAGACCGACAACCGCAACGTTCACGCGCTGGCCACCGATCTCATCCTGCTCGACCGGACGATGAGGGCCCTGGGCCCCCAGGCGGGCGAGGCTCGTCAGCGTCTCGTCGAATATGTCCAGACCTCGCTTCATGAGGACAGCATCCTTGAGGAAGACCCGGAAGCGGAAGCCTCGCTCGATGCGGTCGGGGCCAGTCTGCGGGCGATGCAGCTTTCGGGCGACCAGCGGGTGTCGCTCTGGAACGATGCACGGCTCCTCTATCGGCAAGCTGTGCAGCAGCGTTGGGTGGTGGTCGACCAGTCCGGCGGCACGATCCCTGAGCCGCTGGTCGTCATCCTAATCATCTGGCTCATGGTGATCTTCGCCAGCTTCGGTTATCAGGCCCCGCGCAATCGAGTGGTGGCGGGTTCTTTCATTGTCGCCGCGCTGCTCGTCTCGGCGGCTCTCTATCTCACCCTCGATATGGACGCGCCGGTTTCCGGCCTGGCCAAGACCTCGAACGCGCCGTTTCAAAGGGCGCTCGCCCAATTGCAACGCTGACACTTTTCGCCCTCGGCCCGGGATCGATGGCGATGCGCGCCGAGGCTGAAACGATCGCCGACGCCTTGCCCGAGCTGCGGAATATCGCCGCTTCCGGGGCTGGCCGCAGGAATGGCGTTCTCCGGCGGGCGGGGATTTTCGTGCTCAATTCAACCGGGAAAGTGCTGCTGCGCCCGTGGTCATCGGCGACGCGCTTCAGCGGTAGGCTAAAGGCCGGCGATCAGCTTCTTGAGGAGCGCGCTCAGCGTTTCCTGCTCGGCCTCGCTCAGCGACAGCAAAAGCCGCTCCTCATTCGCGACATGGCGGCCGAGCGTGTCTCCTGAGGCAGATCCAATTGGCCCTTTCAACCTTTACAGACATTCATCGCGACCGATCGAAGGGCGCAAATCGAGGTCAAGCTGACGTGGTAGCCCGCGAGTCCTTGGACACCCTCAGGACGCTCAGGACGTTGCCACCAATTGGCTTTCCGTTTCGCCATCAATAGCACCCACCAAGTCTCCAATAAACTCCACGACGCGCGCAGCGTCCTCTCTCCTCGCTGGGTTCCGTTCTGAAGTTCCTGGTGGTATGTCAACTGCATGTGCAATCAGGTCGCGTCGATCTGCTATAAGTGAAAGCTCATCCCGAATGTCCTGTTCAGTACGGCTGCCGTAGCGGCCTGTAGATTTCATTCCAGAGAGAATTCGGGCCCATTTTTCTTTTGGGGGGCACGTCCAGATATAGCTGAGGCCCTCTGCCACTTTATCTGGCCTATAGAAAGATTTATATTGTATTGAATAAAAGATATGTTGACGGAAAAACAACAATCGCTCCGCTGGGTTAAGCGGTTCCACATCCAAGACATTCCCAAGTGGAACTTCGATTTGCCGCAAATTTGGCGTCAAGATGCGCGGCGTACGATCAATGAGCCTTAGACCAATCTCCGAGATCAGTTCTGTTATATACAAATCGAATGCAGAAACACAAACGATCCAGACGTGGCGAAGAGGAAATTCATGGCTCGTGGTATCATGGTTTTGTAGGCATGTCGCGCCTTCCGCAAGATGTACCCTACTGCGTCGTTCTGCCTCAGTCATAATTAACAATGGTTATTATTTTTTCGCATACCGCATTGAAGATCTTATCAAAAGTTTCTACGTTCTGTTGTACGCTAGTTTTTACATTTCCTCTTAGATCTTGTTCACGCAAGTCATTGTCATTAATACAAAAAACTGGCTTCCCTACTTCGGAGGCGATCTGGCTTACCTGCGCAAAGTCGGGTATTCTTGCTAAGGCGTAAGGTCTGATCTTGTCCGGATCGCTAGCTGCCTCCGGCAGCACAATCAGAGCGGCGGTGTCGTAGGCATCTCTGCTAAAGAGACAATTTGCTGCGCCCAATCGCGGAACAAACTCTTCTTCGATTTTGTCGTCGATTTGTGTGAGGCGTTCATGGTAACGGCCAGCAGCTTTGCTCTTGTGTCGGTTGAATCTCGAATGTAACGCACCAGCAAATTTGGCCCATCCCTCAGGGAGAGGATATGTTGCATCGATAAACGCTGGGCCAAATTTTTCTTTCCAACTCACCCACTTTGCAATCTCGAGTCCGAGAGTTCTCAACGACATAAGGGAGAATGGATCAGGATTCGTCGGCACAATAAACGCATCGCTGATCATAAAGAAATTTTGGTTTAGCGCCCCTAATCCGGGATTAATATCAATTATACTGTAGTCAACGTCGTGTTTTTCTTCAATAATAGAAATTATTTTATGTAAAGCTCCAGGAAGATTCTTTGTAACCGAAAGGGTTCCCCTCGTCTCTTGTGCCAAGCTGATCTGTCCTTCAAGCGCAGACAGATCCGGATGCCCTGGAAGCACGCGTGCCTATCCGGTTAAGGCAGACACCCACCATATGTAGGGTGGACCCATTCTCCCGAATTAAAGCTGGGCATAGGTTGGCGCCTCGACGTCGCCCGCGATGCCGAGCAGCGAGCGGAAGGCGTTGAACGGGTAGAAGCGCCGGTTGAAGCGGAACGTGAATTCGTTGAGGTAAGCTTGTAGATGCTTGGCGCTCACGCCGTGGTGGATGCCGTTGAGCCAGGTCTTCAAATTGGAGAAGACGAGATGAATCATCGGCATGAACTGTTCGGCAATTTCGGGATCGCCGCTTTCGGCAATCGGATGATGGTCGTAGCCCCGCTTACGCAAGCTGACGTAGCCGCTCCAATCGTCGGTGACGATCAGCGAGGCTGGCATGACGGCGTTCTCGACAAAGCCGCACAAGGAATCGGCGCTGCGGTCGGCGACGATGGCCAATCGCACACGACCGGCATAGCGACCGTCCCTGCGCTTGTCTTGCGCCGTCCCCGGCTTGCGATGGCGAACCTCGACAGCGGCGGACACCAATGTTTTGTGGTGGATGCCTCGGCCATCGCCGCGCGTCCTTCCACCGACCCAGGTCTCATCGACCTCGACATGCTCTTTCGCCCGACCACCGATACGATCCTGGTCCGGCCGCACCATGCCGGCGCGCAGTTTGTGAAGGATGCCAAACGCAGTTTCGTATCGTGTCAGCCCAAGTTGCCGCTGAAACTGAACCGCCGACATGCCCGGCGTCTGGCTGGCGACGAGATACGCGGCCCAGAACCAGACGCTAAGCGGCGTATGACTGCGCTCCATGACCGTGCCGGCCAAGAGGCCGGTTTGGCGTCGACACGCGCGGCATTCCAGAACACCGGGTCGGGTTGCAATGCGGAAGGGTTCACCAATCACGCCGCAATGCGAGCAGACAAAACCGTCAGGCCAACGCGCGCGCCCAAGATAGACAGCACACGCCGCGTCATTAGGAAACAGCTTCTGAAATTCGGGGAGCGATTGGGGAAAAGCCAGATCGTCCCGCTGGTGAATGTCCAAAGCCGCCATAACTGCGGCTACTAGCCCTAGTGGGTGTCTGAGTCAACCGGATAGGCACGGAAGCACGTACAAATTTTCGTTGTTCTCTGCGGTTGGGCAGTCAAACCCCTCAATTGGCTGCGGCCGTCCTTCAAAGACCGGGCGAACGGCGTCATATATATTATTCAAACGCGTGGGGCTGTCTTCATAATAATAATCTTCGAATTGATCTCCGAGCGCGCGAGCAGTAAGATTTACCTGTAAGTCGCCGTCTACCAAAAGAACACGATGCCCTTTTTGCTCTAACTTCCAGCCAATATTATACGCCGAGGTTGTCTTCCCGACTCCTCCTTTATGATTGAAAAGCAATATACGCCGTGCCATTCGATATTTACTCGCTTTGGCTATTGGATACGCGCCAACAACAACGGACTAAACGCCAATGAACTTGCCAAAATTACAACGGATACAACCAGACCGAAGGAGCCATGGCAAGAGCAACGAGAGGACCCACTATTCTAACACGTTTGGGTCGACAGTTGACGCTTTCTGTTTAAAACGCTGGCCGGATTAAACCGTCTCGATGACGCGGGACAGATCCCGTTCAGACGGCCGTCCGACAACAGCAGCCATTTACGCACACAAGCCGTTTCAGTCGGCATTCGAAATATCTACGACGGGGCCCGGACGGATTGCCATCCGAGCCAGCGAGCGCGTTTCACTCTACAGCCCGGCGATCAGCTTCTTGAGGAGCGCGCTCAGCGTTTCCTGCTCGGCCTCGCTCAGCGACAGCAAAAGCCGCTCCTCATTCGCGACATGGCGGCCGATCGCCTCGTCGATCAGGCGCTTGCCGGGATCGGTGAGCACGATCAGCTTGCCGCGACGGTCCCTGGGGTCGGGGCGGCGGACGACAAGCCCGGCGCGCTCGAGCCGGTCCAGCCGGTCGGTCATGCCGCCGGACGAAATCATCGTGGCCTCATAGAGCCGGGTGGGCGAGAGCTGATAGGGGGCGCCCGAACGGCGCAAGGTCGCCAGAACGTCGAACTCGCCCGATTGCAGCCCGGCCTGGGCGAAGAACGGATGGATATGGTCGCGCATTGCGCGTTCGGCGGCCTCGTTGAGGCGCCCGAACAGAGTCATGGGCAGAGTGCGAAGGTCGGGTCGCTCCCGGCCCCATTGAGCGGCGGCGACGTCGGCGCGATCCATCCAATTTATCTCGATAGATAGTATCTTGACATCAAGAGACTTTATAGATACTCACTTATTAGCGAGACAGATTGCCACGTATAGCGCTCGCGGGAAAGGGGATTTTCATGAGCAAGATGATTTTCGTCAACCTGCCGGTGCGCGACCTCACGGCGTCAACCGCCTTCTATGACGCGCTCGGCGGCGCATTGAACACGCAGTTCTCAGGCGACAAGTCGTCCTGCATGATGTTTTCAGACGCGATCGGCGTGATGCTGCTGACGCACGAGCATTATCGCCAGTTCACCCAGCGCCCGATCGGCGACGCGCGGCGCGAGAGCCAGGCGCTGCTCGCCCTCAGCGTGGAGAGCCGCGACGCGGTGAACGCCACGCTCGCGCAGGCGGCGGGCGCCGGCGGCCGCGCCGACCCGAACCCGCCGCAGGACCATGGCTTCATGTTCAGCCGCAGCGTCGAGGACCCGGACGGGAACGTCTGGGAGATCATGTGGATGGACTCCGCGGCGCTCAGGCAAAAGCCGGAGGGGGCCTGACCGGCGTCGGCAATGAGCGGAAGCGCGAAGGGGCCGGCGCGCTCCGTTCTCTCCGCGCGGGCAACTCGTCCCCCCTGGATCGCCGCGCCCACGCGGATCAGGCCCGCGGGTCCTCGCGGTGAGGCGCCCCTCGGCGAAAAGGCGCTTCACGGCTCGACCCGCAAAGGCCTGAGCGCCACGAGATTCCAGCGTCCCTCGCGACCGCTGAATCTGGCGAGCGAGAGCGGCGCGACGTCGATGCGCCAGAAGGCGTCAGGACCGGCGCCGAGCGCGACCATGATCGCCGCCCGAATGACGGCGGCGTGGGTGACGGCGAGCGTCGCGCCTTCGCGCGCCAGCGATTGCGCGAGCCAGGCTCGGGTCCGCTCGATCAGAGCCGCGAACAATTCGCCGCCATGCGGCGCGGCCGCCGGATCGCTGAGCCAGGCGGCGAATGCGTCCGGCTCACGTTCAGCGACATCCTTCGAGGCGAGGCCGCGCCAGCGCCCATAGTCGCAGTCCCTGAGGGCGGGTTCGATTTCCGCGTCGAGACCCAGCGCCCGAGCCGTCTCGCGCGCCGGGCGCGCGGGAGCGGTCAAGACATGCGCGTAGGGTCTGAGCCGTCCGCGCAAGGCTTCGAGGGCGTGGATTGCGGAGGCTTCCAGCGCTTCGTCATCGGGAAAACGCGCCGCGCGCGTCGCTTCCGACGCGCCATGCGCCATAAGGTCGAGGCGCGCGGTCATGGGCGCCGCGCGCCTTGCGGACCTAGTAGGCTGGCTGCAGCCGGCCGACCTTCGCCTCGGCGAAATCGCGTTGCACCCACGCGCCAAAACCGAGCCCGAGCACCGTCCAGATGATCGCCTGCGCGCCGAGCGACGCCATGCGGAACTGCCACAGCGCGTCGGCCGGGAAGCCCTCGGGGGTCTCGTCGAGCGGGGGCATCGCAAGGGCGAAGACGACCGCCGCGACAACAAAGACGGCGGCGCCGATCAGCGTCGCGTTCCAGGCGCCACGCTGCGCGATCAGCCGGTTGCGGACGTTCCAGGCGGCGATCATGGCGCCGAGCGACAGGAGGATCATCCCGAAGTAGATCGCGGTGCGGAGGCCGATCGTGTCGGGATTGCCGATCGACGGCGGGTTCGCCGGGTACTTGAGGATCGGGACGGCGTAGATGGCGATGAAGCCCATGAGCGCCAGCACGGCCGAGGTCACGCGGGGGCTCCAATTCCCGATCCGGCCGTAACAGACCGCGAAACCGAGCGCGAACAGGCCGCCGAAGGCGATGCTGAAGGTGGTGACGCCGGTGAAGAGCCCGATTCCCGCCTGAAGATGACGGCTGACCAACTCCGGCTCCTCGACGATCGGACCCGGATGTTCGCCACGCGCCACGGCCGCGTCATGCTCGGCCTTGGCCTTCGCCTCGTCCATCGCCGATTCGAAGGCGATGGCCCGGTCGACCGCAGGCTCGCCTACGATCTTCAATATGCCGAATGCGAGGAGCGCGGCGACGAAGCCGACCACCATTCCCCGCCACAACAAAGATCCTGTCGTCATCGTGATGATCCTCAAGGGAGACCAGCGCGGTCACGAGAGGCTCGGCGCCGGCTTACGGCCAACTTGTTTCCTCAGATGAGCGCTCCCGACGCCGGCCGGAGCAGGCGCGCGCCCATCGCCGTCAGTGGCAGGGGAAGCCGAGAAGATGGCGGCCGTCATGCACGAATTCGTGCACGTACATGCCCTTGATGATCGAGGTCGCGCCTTCCTCCGCGCCGACGAAATAGACGCCGATGAGGCAAATGAGGCCGGCGAAAATGAGCCAGGGAAGCAATTCGCGAATCTCGATCGCCGCTGGCCTCGCGGCCGGAGCTAAGGTCGCAGAGGTCGAAGTCGCCATGTTGAACTCCTTGGGGATATCGCGTCCCGTTCAAGCGATGCTTCGTCGCGGAAAGGGTCTGACTCTCGGCCAAGGGGGCCGATTACAGTGGCGCGACCGTGCCGGACTTTCACCGGCTTCCACCCGCGACGCGCATGGTCACATTACGAGCCCTGGCGGCGCTGTCAATTGAGCGCCCTGGGGTCAAAGGCAGAGCAAAGTCTCTGCCTCGGAGGCGGGTATGCGATCCCTCCCCCGCGACACGGGTTACCTTGTCATGTGGCACACCTTCTCCGAAGATGCGGAATGCGATATTTGAACTGAGAGGTGATTGGGAGAACTGCGCAGTGCGACTTACGTATGCTGCGGCGCTCGCGATACTGGCGATGGGTGGCTCCGGTTGGTGCCAAGAAGTCGTCACAAACGAGCCTTTAACAAAAAAACAGCTGATCGCAACTTTACCCCTTCTTATTTTGCTAGACGTGGACAAAGTCATCACCGCAACCAACGACAAAAACTCGAGTGCTTGGATGGTCAGCGGTCCTGCGGCGGTAAGCTCGGTCCTGGTGAGCGAACAATTACCCAAAGATTTAAAGCAGGCCGTGAACAGCATCCCGACTGGAAATTGGATGGACATCAACACCTGGCAGCCAGATCAGACGGAGGCAATGGCAGGCGCGGTAGAGCATTGGAAAGCAAAATACCTCGCCGATGAACGCGAGAGCCATTTTAATACAATTAAGTCGAATATTGTGGTGAATAATACAGAATTTAAGGAAGAATTGCCGACAATAATCCCGAGGGCAAAAGACCTAAAGAAGGACAAAACTGCTTCGGTATTATTTACTGACGGCAGCCGTGAAGATGTGAATACGGACGCGATTGAGCGTATTTTAACAACAAACAGCCTAATCGAAGACAATGCTTCCAAAGCAAAAGAGAACATGGCTTATACTGTAGGGACGGCCTTAAGCCTTAATACAAAGCGTGCCTATCCGGTTGACTCAGGCACCCACTAGGGCTAGTAGCCGCAGTTATGGCGGCTTTGGACATTCACCAGCGGGACGATCTGGCTTTTCCCCAATCGCTCCCCGAATTTCAGAAGCTGTTTCCTAATGACGCGGCGTGTGCTGTCTATCTTGGGCGCGCGCGTTGGCCTGACGGTTTTGTCTGCTCGCATTGCGGCGTGATTGGTGAACCCTTCCGCATTGCAACCCGACCCGGTGTTCTGGAATGCCGCGCGTGTCGACGCCAAACCGGCCTCTTGGCCGGCACGGTCATGGAGCGCAGTCATACGCCGCTTAGAGCGGAATCCGTTCAGGTTGTGTCGCGGAGGGGGAGTTCAGCGGGCTCATACCCGCAGGTCTCGAAGTAGTTCTCGCATTCGTCCCGCTTGAAGAGGCCGGCGCAGCCCTCCAAGAGGGCGATGAGACCGGCGACAGTGCGCTCGGCCAATTTTCGCAGCGCGGCCTTCAGCTTGGATATCGCCATCTCGATCGGGTTGAAGTCCGGGCTGTAGGGCGGCAGGTATCGCACCGTGCAGTTTTTCCTGGCCAGGATTTCCGCCACTCTCGGGCTCTTGTGAGCCTTGAGATTGTCGAGCACGACGATGTCGCCCTCCTCCAAGGTTGGCAAGAGACAGTGCTCAAGCCAGGCCTCGAACGTCGCGGCGTTCATGGCGTGGTCATAGGCCTTGCGCGCGACGGCGCCTCTCAGGCGCAGGCCGAAGACGAAGGTGATCGCTTTGTAATGGCCGTGCGGAACGCCGCAGCGCAGACGTCGCCCGCGTCGTCGCCGACCGTAGCGGCGCGCCATGTTGGTCATCGCCGCGGTCTCGTCGACGAACACCAGTTTCAGCGGATCGAGGTCGAGTTGACCATCGAACCACCGCCGCCGCCGTTCAAGGACGTCGGGCCGGTCCTGTTCGCTCGCGTGCGCCGACTTTTTTTGAACGTGATGTGGTGGCGGTCGAAAAACCGCCAGATCATCGACGGCGACACCTTCTCGCCCCGCGTACGCTCCAAACGAGCGCAGATTTCGGCCAGCGTCAGGTCAGGCTCGCGCCGGTGAAGGCGCAAAAGGTAGTCCCCATGCGCCTCCACGCGCTGCGAACGCGTGTCGCCGCCCATCGGCAGCGCTGCATAGCTGCCGCGCTCGCGCAATGCCGCCACCCACCGGATTGCGCTGGCAAAGCTAACCCCGAACCGCCGCGCCGCCGCCCGGCAACTCATGCCTTCCTCCCCAACCGCCGAAACCACCCGCTTGCGCAAATCCACCGACAAAGGCCCCCTCTCGCGCCGCCTCCGATTCGGCGCCGCTCAAGAATCAGATTTCCTCCGATTCGGGAATCCCGAGCGATTCAACCCGCGCGGAAACCGCTCTAGCGTCTGGTTCTGGGCCGCGTATCTCGTCGCCAGCCAGACGCCGGGCATGTCGGCGGTTCAGTTTCAGCGGCAACTTGGGCTGACACGATACGAAACTGCGTTTGGCATCCTTCACAAACTGCGCGCCGGCATGGTGCGGCCGGACCAGGATCGTATCGGTGGTCGGGCGAAAGAGCATGTCGAGGTCGATGAGACCTGGGTCGGTGGAAGGACGCGCGGCGATGGCCGAGGCATCCACCACAAAACATTGGTGTCCGCCGCTGTCGAGGTTCGCCATCGCAAGCCGGGGACGGCGCAAGACAAGCGCAGGGACGGTCGCTATGCCGGTCGTGTGCGATTGGCCATCGTCGCCGACCGCAGCGCCGATTCCTTGTGCGGCTTTGTCGAGAACGCCGTCATGCCAGCCTCGCTGATCGTCACCGACGATTGGAGCGGCTACGTCAGCTTGCGTAAGCGGGGCTACGACCATCATCCGATTGCCGAAAGCGGCGATCCCGAAATTGCCGAACAGTTCATGCCGATGATTCATCTCGTCTTCTCCAATTTGAAGACCTGGCTCAACGGCATCCACCACGGCGTGAGCGCCAAGCATCTACAAGCTTACCTCAACGAATTCACGTTCCGCTTCAACCGGCGCTTCTACCCGTTCAACGCCTTCCGCTCGCTGCTCGGCATCGCGGGCGACGTCGAGGCGCCAACCTATGCCCAGCTTTAATTCGGGAGAATGGGTCCACCCTACATATGGTGGGTGTCTGCCTTAACCGGATAGGCACGATACAAAGTTCGCGAATGATATTCAGGCGGTGTATTTTCCAATCAAATCAATCTCTCGTATGGATACCGAGGCGGAGCGACTTCCCGCAGCTAACAGCGCAATTCGTGAGGCTTTGGCGAACGCGAGCGTGGCTGCGACCCTTTTGATTAATTTGGGTGAGGCCGGGCTGGGACAGCCTCTCCCTTTCACAGCTAAAGATAAGTCGTTGAACGTAGAACCGTCTTTGACCAGACGATATGACATCTATTGGATCGATCTCGCATTCAGCCCTTCAGAGGAGCTTCTCGGAAACGCTACTGAACTTCGTTACGACATTGAGATGCTGGATGACGACACGATAGCGCTTGATCTTCTGCCGATGAGATTCGGGCGCGAGGTCGGGGGCAAAGATGGAATGTCAGTGCCGAGTATAAAAGTTGGTGGTGTGGAGGTCGGTGAGATGTTTTCTAGAACCGTTGAATATAAGCGCTTACGTCCCACTGTATTATCGCACGGCCTTCAGACGAAAACGTTCGGATGGACCTTCACAGGAGATTCGCTGGACGCGTCTGCTAAGAGAATGTTTGCGGTAATCGGCGTCCGAAAGGGAACCAAGCAGGTCAGGACCCAAATCACACTTGAGGCTAAATGTCTGGAATACGCAGGTTTCGCTTCCGAGTGGGCGTCAACAGGCCCCACACCTTACACGATCGCTCTCCCACAGTAGCGCGACGATTGCCGTAGCAGGGTCTAAACCGGGTGCGATTGCGCCAGCCCGGTTCACAGGAACATCGCCCGATCCCGCGTGACCGCTTTCGCCAGATGCTCCGAGACGGCGCGGATGCGCCCGAGGCCGCGCGTGTCCTCGTGGGTGACGAGCCAATAGGCCCGCGTCGCGCGCCGCTCGGGCAGGACGCGCTGAAGATCTTTGAACCGGCGCGCGATGAAGTCGTGGACCACCGCAAGCCCGACACCGGCGCGCGCGGCTTCGAGCTGGGTGACGGCGCTTGCGCTTTCGAAGCTGGTCGGCGCGCCGCCGAAAAGTTCGCGCACATAGTCGAGCGCCGAGGAAAACGCGTGTTCCTCGACATAGCCGATGAGCCGGCGCCCTTTCAGCGCCTCGAGGTCAGCCGGCGCGCCGTTGCGCTTGAGATAGGACGCGCTGGCGTAGATCCCGAGCGAATAGTCGGTGAGTTTGCGGGCGACGAACCGTCCGGCCTCCGGCTTGTCGAGGCCGATCACGACGTCCACTTCGCGCCGCGCCAGCGGGGTCAGTTGCGGCAGCGGCGTCAGTTGCAGGCGCACGGCCGGATGGCGCTCGGCGAAGTCGCGCAGCGCGCCTGTCAGGTAGTAGGTCGACAGCCCGTCCGGCGCGCCGATGCGCACATCGCCCGTCAGCTCGAGATCGACGCCGGAGATTTCGCCCTGCGCGTGCAGGAACGCGCTTTCCATCTGCTCGGCGGCGCTGATGAAGCGCTCGCCCGCGCCTGTGAGCTTCGCGCCTGTCGTGCGCCGGTCGAACAGTTTCGCGCCGACCGAGGCCTCGAGCGCGGCGATGCGGCGGCTGACCGTCGCATGGTCGAGCTTGAGCCGCTTGGCGGCGGCGACGAATTGCCCGCCGCGCGCGACGGCGAGGAAGACGCGGACATTGTCCCAATCCATTGCGATGGCTGCTTAGACTAAACGCCTCCGGTCTGCACGACATCACTGACCCATCGCCCTCGCCCATCGTCCTTGCCGCCGGTACCGGTATCCGGTACAATATTCTGCGTGCAGTATGAATGGGACGAGGGCAAAGCGGCCGAGAACATTCGAAGGCATGGCGTGGATTTCGTGGACGCGATCGCCGCGCTGGAAGATCCGAACCGGCTGGAGGAGATCGACATCCGGTACCCCTATGACGAGGAGCGGGTCCAGGTCATCGGGATGGCTCGGGGGAGGGTGCTCTTCGCGGCCGCGACGTTCCGCAGCGAGGGCGTCTGCAGGATCATATCGGCCAGAAGGGCCACAAAACATGAGCAGGATCGGTACTACGCGGGTGACGGTGAAACCTGGTGAGGCCCCTTCCAAGGGCGACAGCGATTGGGGCCGGATAGACGCCATGACCGAGGAAGAGATCATGGCCGCCGCGCTGGCGGACCCTGACGCGCAACCTCTTTCCGCTGATCAACTGGCGATGATGCGCCGGGTGTCGCGCGTCAAAGCGCTGCGGCAGCGCATCGGGATGACGCAGGTCGAATTCGCCGAAGCCTTCCATTTGCCGGTCACGACGCTGCGGGACTGGGAGCAACGCCGGAGCACGCCTGATGCGCCTGCACGCGCGTTGCTTTTGGCGATTGAACGCGATCCCGAGGTCATGCGGAAATTGCTTTCAGGTCGAGTGGCCTGACCGATGAAGATGACGAACCGGCCTCCGCAGTGCAGCTTCACTTGTCAGAGTCCATGACGCTGCGCGGCCTCACGGGCTAGTCTCTTAGCCCATTCCCGCACAGCCGATGCGCGATCTCTCGAATTGCTGTGCGCAAAATCGTGGCGCATAAAGCGCTCACGACAGCAATTTCAGGGAGCGGAACATGATCGAACACGGCCATTTCATCGGCGGCAAGCAGGTCGCCGGCAAGTCGGGACGAACCGCCGACGTTTTCCAGCCGATGGACGGCACGGTGCGCGCGCATGTCGCGCTCGCCTCCAAGGGCGAGGTTCGCGCCGCGGTCGAGAACGCCAAGGCTGCCCAGCCTGCCTGGGCGGCGGTCAACCCGCAGCGCCGCGCCCGCGTGCTCATGAAGTTCATCGACCTCATCGCCAAGAACAACGACGAGATGGCCGAGACGCTGGCGCGGGAGCACGGCAAGACGATCGCCGACGCGAGGGGCGACATCCAGCGCGGCGTCGAAGTGGTCGAATTCGCGCTCGGCGCGCCGCACCTGATGAAGGGCGAATATACCGACGGCGCCGGCCCCGGCATCGACCTCTATTCGATGCGCCAGCCGCTTGGCGTCGTCGCCGGCATCACCCCGTTCAATTTTCCCGCCATGATTCCCTTGTGGAAGCTCGCGCCGGCGATCGCCTGCGGCAACGCCTTCATCCTCAAGCCCTCGGAGCGCGACCCCGGCGTGCCGATGCGGCTTGGCGAATTGTTCGTCGAGGCCGGCGGCCCTCCGGGCATCCTCAATGTCGTCAACGGCGACAAGGAGGCGGTCGACGCGATTCTCGATGATCCCGACATTCAGGCGATCGGCTTTGTTGGCTCGACCCCGATCGCCGAGTACATCTACACGCGCGGCACGGCGACCGGAAAGCGGGTGCAATGCTTCGGCGGCGCCAAGAACCATATGGTGGTGATGCCCGACGCCGACATGGACCAGACGGTCGATGCGCTGATCGGCGCGGGCTACGGCTCGGCGGGCGAGCGCTGCATGGCGGTTTCCGTCGCGGTGCCGGTCGGCAAGGGAACGGCCGACGAATTGATGAAGCGTCTCATCCCGCGCGTCGAGTCCTTGAAGATCGGACCGTCGACCAACTCCGGCGCCGACTACGGGCCGCTGGTGACGAAGGCCGCGCTCGAAAAGGTGCGCGGCTATGTTGATCTCGGCGTGAAGGAAGGCGCGAAGCTGGTGGTCGACGGCCGCGACTTCAGGATGCAGGGCTACGAGAACGGCTTCTATATGGGCGGCTGCCTGTTCGATAACGTGACCAAGGACATGCGCATCTACAAGGAGGAGATTTTCGGCCCGGTTCTGTCAGTCGTGCGCGCGCACGACTACGGCGAGGCGCTGGGCCTGTGCAACGACCACGAATACGGCAACGGCGTCGCGATCTTCACCCGCGATGGCGATGCGGCGCGCGACTTCGCAAGCAAGGTCAAGGTCGGCATGATCGGGGTCAACGTGCCGATACCCGTGCCGGTCGCCTATTACACCTTCGGCGGCTGGAAGCGCTCCGGCTTCGGCGATCTCAACCAGCATGGGCCGGATTCGATCCGCTTCTACACCCGCACCAAGACCGTGACCGCGCGCTGGCCGTCCGGCATCAAGGACGGAGCCCAGTTCTCGATCCCGACGATGAACTGATCCACGAGACAGGAGCGCCGGGGGGGGCGTTATGCTACCCCGCCCGCGCTCCACGCGGGGATGAAGGCGCCACGATGTCGACCGCGCTCACGCTGATGACCGTCGACGAGTTCCTGCCCTGGGCCGAGGCCCAGGAAGGGCGCTGGGAGTTGCATGAGGGCGTTCCGACGCGAATCACGCCAGAGCGCGTCGACCACGTACGGACGAAAGGGGAAACCTCCGTCGCGTTAAGGTTCGCTTCGCGCCGCGCCGGTTGCGATTGCGAGGTCTTTGGCAGCGGCGGCGGAGTCCTGATCGACCAGCGGACGGTTTACGCGCCGGACGGGGCGATCGTTTTCGGTCCAAAGCTGCGCGGCGATGCGATCCTTCTCGTCAATCTGATCGTCGTGGTCGAAGTCCTGTCTCCCGCCACCGCCGCGATCGATCACGGGCGCAAGCTCAGCGGCTATTTCTCTTGCAAGCCTTGAGCACTATCTCATCATCGATCCCCAGCGGCGTGTCGCCATTCACCACAAGCAGGGCAAAGGCGACGCGATCGAGACCCGGGTGCTGACAGAGGGCTTGGCGCGGCTCCATCCGCCGGGCTTCGAGGTTTGCGGTCGAGGCTTTGTTTCCGCTGCCCTGATCGGCGCCCCTTAAGCCGGCATGCCGCGACGCCAAGATCAGAACTTGAACAAAACCCAGGCCGGCGCGGCGTTGCTGAACTGGTCGGTGAGCCTCTCCCGTCCGCGCATGCCGGTAAACGTGCCCTCGATCGGGGTCGGCTGGTTGAACGTGTCGTAGACGTAGCCGTTGCTGACCGTGCCCACGGGAGCCTGCGTGCCGGCGGTCAGGTAGGATGGCCGATGCCTTGCATGCACCGTGACGTCCCGCCCCACGTGAGCTGGACGCTTGGCGCGCTTCTTCATCGTTGTCTCATGGGGTTTCGCCGCGCGCATGGGCGCCGCCTGCTCGAGCGGTCCCGAGGTCTGGGCGTGGGCGGCCGGCGTCGCGAGGCCGGCCGCGAGCGCGGCGGCGGCCAGGAGCCGAACGAAATGGACCATGTTCCTTCCTTCCATTCGGCGCCCGCGATCCTGAAGAACAAGGGCGGCGTCCTGATTAAAGCCCGGTTTCATTGATGATTTCGGGGCCGCCTTTGCCGAGCGCCGCCGTCAATGCCCCGGCTTTGACCGAAAATCAATGCCGGGCCCCCGGCCGCCGGCGCAGGGCAGGACTAGTCTCGCGCTCTCTTCAGCGACTTGCGGAACCTGAGAACGCTCACATACATGGGGAGCGAAGGCAGGAGTGCGCAAGATGTTCGCGTTGACTGCAGACCAGCTCGCCGTCCGCGACATGGCGAAATCCTTCGCCGACGCGCGCATCGCCCCCAACGCGCTTCAGTGGGATGAGACCGAGCATTTTCCGGTCGATGTCTTTCGCGAGGCGGCGGCGCTGGGGATGGCTGCGATCTATGTCGGCGATGAGCATGGCGGGAGCGGCATGAGCCGGCTCGACGCGGCGCTGATCTTCGAGGCCTTGTCGACCGGCTGTCCGTGCGTCGCTTCGTTCCTGTCCATCCACAACATGGTGGCGTGGGTCGTCGACGGCTTCGGCTCGCCGGAGCTCAAAAGCCGCTATCTGCCGCGCCTCGCCACGATGGAGCTCATCGCCAGCTATTGCCTGACCGAACCTGGCGCGGGCTCCGACGCCGCGGCGCTGACTACGCGCGCAAGGGCCGACGGCGGCGACTACGTGCTCGACGGCGTCAAGCAGTTCATCTCCGGCGCGGGCGCAAGCGACCTCTATCTCGTCATGGCGCGCACCGGCGAGGGGGGGCCAAGCGGAATCTCCGCCTTCCTGATCGAGAAGGACGCGCCGGGCTTGAGCTTCGGGGCCAAAGAGAAAAAGATGGGCTGGCGCGCCCAGCCGACCCGTCAGGTGATCCTGGAGGGCGTGCGCGTTCCCGCGGCCAATCGGGTCGGCCCGGAAGGGGTCGGCTTCAAGATCGCCATGGCCGGGCTCGACGGCGGGCGGCTCAACATCGGCGCCTGCTCGATCGGCGGCGGGCAGGCGGCGCTCGACAAGGCGATTGCCTACATGCGCGAGCGCAAGGCGTTCGGCCGCCGTATCGCCGATTTCCAGGCGCTGCAATTCCGCGTCGCCGACATTGCGACTTCGCTCGAGACCGCGCGCTCGGTCCTCTGGCGCGCGGCGAGCGCGCTCGACGAGAAGTCGCCCGAGGCGACGCGGCTTTGCGCCATGGCGAAGCGGGTCGCGACCGATGCGGGCTTCGACGCCGCCAATGACGCGCTGCAATTGTTCGGCGGCTATGGCTATCTCGCCGACTATGGGGTCGAGAAGATCGTGCGCGACCTGCGCGTCCACCAGATCCTCGAGGGCACGAACGAGATCATGCGGGTGATCGTCGCGCGGGGGCTGATCGAGAATTGACCGCCGCCCGACCCGCGCGCGGGGCCGCTGGAGCGCGAGCGCCGCGCCGGCGCAAGGACGGCTCACATCACCGCCCGCGACGCGAGGCGGGCGCCGAGCAGAAGCAAGCCTCCGAAGAACACTCGCCGGAACGCCTTCTCGCTGAAGCGGCCGCGCAAGGCGCCGCCGGCCGCTATGCCAAGCAGCGTCGGCGCAAGCGCCGCGGTCGACGCGCCGACATCGCCAGGGTGGAACGCGCCGCCGCCCACGAGCGCAGCCGCGAGCGCGATGGTGGAGACGGTGAAGGAAAGGCCGAGCGCCTGGATGAGTTCGTCCTTGCCGAGGCCCAGCGCGCTGATATAGGGCACGGCGGGAATGGCGAACACGCCGGTCGCGGCGGTGACGACGCCTGTCATGAGGCCGACCATCGGGCCCAGCCACCATTCGGCGGCGGGGGCGCCGAGAAGCGCACGGAGGTCAGCGCCAGTCCGGCGTAAAGCATGAGCAGAAGCCCAAGCCCGACATCCGCTTGCCCCGCGTGGCTTCCCGTCAGCCATCCCGTCCCCGCCAGCGCGCCAAGGACGATGCCGGCCAGCATCGGCCAAAGCCGCCGCGCGAGGCGGCCGAAACTCGGGCCCGCCGCCAATTGCCAGACATTGGTGACGAAGGAAGGCACGATCAGGAGCGAGGCCGCTTTGGCGGGCGCCATCACGAGGCTGAGCAGGCCGATCGAGACCGTCGGCAGGCCAAGTCCGATCACGCCCTTGACGAAGCCCGCGATGAGGAAGGCGAACGTGGCGACGAGGAGCGGGAGGGGTTCGATGGAGGGCATGGGCGCTTTGGGCCTTGAGCATATAACCGGCGGCTTTGAAACCTTCGCCTGGCGTGAGGCCAACCCATAAACATGGTCGACCTGACACCGATGGCGATCGAGGAGGTTGGCGCCGCCGGCGATCGCGCCGTAGCATTGGCGAACGCTGGCGACCCTCGGGAGGAACCATGTCGAAAATCGCATTCATCGGCCTCGGCAATATGGGCGCGCCGATGGCCGCGAATCTCGTCAAGGCTGGCCATGCGGTTAAGGGCTTCGATCTCGTCGAAGCGGCGAAGACGGCGGCCGCCGCCTCCGGCGTCGCCATTGCGGCAAGCGCCCGCGAGGCGGTCGCTCAACGCCGACACGGTCGTAACCATGCTTCCGGCCGGCAAGCATGTGCTGGCGGCTCATGCGGATTTTCTTCCCGCGACGCCAAAGGGCGCGCTCGTCATCGATTGCTCGACCATCGACGTCGACAGCGCGAAGAAGGCGCACGAGGCCGGCGCCGCGGCGGGCGTGCTGACCCTCGACGCGCCGGTCTCGGGCGGGGTCGGCGGCGCGACGGCGGCGACCCTCACCTTCATGTGCGGCGGCTCGGCCGAAGCGTTCGCGCGGGCGAAGCCGATCCTCGAAAACATGGGCAAGCGCATCGTCCATTGCGGCGGGGCGGGGGCGGGGCAGGCGGCCAAGATCTGCAACAACATGATCCTCGGCGCGACCATGATCGTGACCTGCGAGGCCTTTGCGCTCGCCGAGAAGCTGGGCCTCTAGGCCCAGGCTCTGTTCGATGTCGCCTCGACCGCCTCGGGCCAGTCGTGGTCGCTCACCAGCTATTGCCCGGTTCCGGGGCCGGTTCCGGCTTCCCCGGCCAATCGCGACTATAAGCCCGGATTCGCCGCGGCTCTCATGCTCAAGGATCTGCGGCTGGCGCAGGAGGCGGCGTCGAGCGTCGGGGCCTTGACCCCGCTCGGGGCCGAAGCCGCGCAGCTTTATGCGCTCTATGTCGCGGCCGACCATGGCGGCGACGATTTCTCCGGAATCATCAATTTTTTGCGCGGTCCCTCGAACAAACCCTAGACCTTTTTCCGTCACAGCATAGTTTTAGGGCTGAGGCGCGGCGCGGCGCGCGCGATGAGCGGGAGGAGTTTTCCCATGCGTAATTCGATCACGAAGACCGTGGTCGCGGCCGTAGCCGCGCTCGGCATGGCGACGGCTGTCGCCACCATCTCCACGCCCGCCGAGGCCCAATGGCATGGCGGCGGCGGTTTTCATGGCGGCGGCTTCCACGGCGGTTTTGGCGGGGGCGGCTTTCATGGCGGCGGCTGGGGCGGCGGCTGGCATGGCGGCGGCTGGGGCGGCGGCTGGGGCCGGCCGGATGGGGCGGCGGCTGGGGATGGCGGCGCGCAGGGCTGGGGTCCTGGCTGGGGTGGCGGCTGGGGCGGCGGCTGCTGGAATTGCGGCTGGGGCTGGGGCGGCGGTTGGGGCTGGGGCTACGATCCGGGCTGGGCGATCGCAGCCGCGACAGTGCCGCTCGGGGTCGCGATCGCGGCCAACGCGGCTCAACCCGTCTATGGCGGCGGTCCGGGCTGCTGGGTCAGGCGGCGGGTTTGGACAGCGGGCGGCCATTATCTTGGCCGGCGCCTGGTGAACATCTGCTACTGAACTGCCTCGTGGCGCCGTGCGGCGGCCGTCACATTGCCAGGTAAAGGCTTCGAAAACCGTGAAACGTGAGCCGCCATCCTGAATATTTGTTCAGCATTTACTGTGAACACTTGTTCAGAAGGCTCGCTACGCTGTGGCTTCAGAACAAATCTCGCTTTGGCGCCCAAACGACGCCGAGCGTCAAACCGCTGCCGGAATTGCGCGTCAAGTTTAGCAAACGCGCCGAGGTCAAGTCATTGCCCCGGCGGCGACGGAGTTGATCGGGCGGCTCGGCCGCCGGTCCATATGGAGGCTATGATGACCAGGATTTCGAAGACGATCGTCGCCGGGCTGGCGGCGCTGGCGATGGCGGCGGCCGTCGTTCTGCCGACGGCGCCGGCGTCGGCCGGCGGCTGGCGCGGCGGCGGCGGCGGTTGGCAGGCGGCGGCGGCTGGCACGGCGGCGGCTGGCATGGCGGCGGCTGGCATGGCGGCGGCTGGCATGGCGGCGGCTGGCACGGCGGCGGCTGGGCTGGCGGCCGGTCGTGGCACCCCGGCTATTGGCGCGGCGGCGACTGGTACGGCGGCTGGTGGGGCCCCGCGGTCGCCGCCGGCGTGCTGGCCGGCGCGGCTATCGCCAGCTACCCCTATTGGGGCGGCGGCTATGGATATGGCGGCGGCTGCTGGCAGGTTCGGCCGACCTACGACGCTTATGGCAATTACCTCGGCCAGCAGTCCGTGAACGTCTGCTGAGGAACGCATCGTCGCGCTTTAAACAGGGCCTCGCGCAAGCGGGGCCTTTTCATTTGCCCGCCGGCCAGAACACGCCGCCGGTCATCGGCTTCGGAACGCCGGTCGTGGTCGGAAAGGAGATCGGCAGGCCGCGCCGCGAGCGCAAAGCGCAGATAGGCGAAACATTGCGCTTCGATGCTGTCGCCGTCGAAGCCGATCGCCTCGACCGGCTCGACCCTGCGCTTGCAGCCGTTCGCTCAGCCGGCGCATGAGGTTCGGGTTTCGCCGCCCGCCGCCGCCGACCAGCCAGCGCGCCGGCGCCTGCGGGACGTGCTTCAGCGCGGCCGCGGTCGAATTCGACCGTGAACGCGCTCAGCGTCGCCGCGCCATCCGCGTCGCTCAGGCGCTTGACGCGGGCCGCGGCGGCGCTGAAGTGATTGCGGTCGAGCGATTTGGGCGCAGGGCGGTCGAAATAGGGATCGCTCATCAGGGTCGCGAGCGCCTCGGCGTCGACCCGTCCGCTTTGCCCAAGCGCGCCGTTTTCGTCGAACGCCAGTCCGCGCCTCGCGATGAGAAAGTCGTCGATCAGCGCATTGGCCGGGCCGGTGTCGAAGGCGATGATCTCTCCCTCTGCGCCAAGATAGGTGACGTTGCCGACCCCGCCCCAGTTGAGGATCATCAGCGGCCGCTCGAGGCCCGCGGCCATCGCCGCATGATAGATGGGCGCGAGCGGCGCGCCTTCGCCTCCGGCCGCGACGTCGGCTGAACGAAAGTCCGAGACCACATCAATCTTGAGCGCCGCCGCGGCGCGCGCGCCGTCGCAGAGCTGCCGGGTCAGGCCTGCGCGCGGCCGATGCAGGATCGTCTGGCCGTGCAGGCCGACGAGCGCGACCCGCTCGCGGGGAAGCGAAAATCGCTCCAGGAACGCCTCGACCGCCGCGACATGGGCGTCGGTCACGAGGCGCTCGAGCTCGAGCTGCGGCGCCTGGGCTTCGCTTAAGTTCGCGACCACCGCGCGCAGGCGCTCAGCGACGGCTCGCGGATAGGGGAACGTCGCGGCGGGCCCGGTCTTGAGCTCGGCCTGCCCGTCGCTTTCGATCAGCGCGACGTCGATTCCGTCCATCGACGTGCCGCTGATGACGCCGATCGCCGTCTGCAAGGCCCCGCTATCGCTCATCGTCTTCGGTCTGATCCGGGCTTTCGCTCTGATTGGCGCCGGGCGCCCACAGCACGTCGGACTTGCCGAAGTCGTTGGCCGCGCGCGCGGCGACGAACAGATAATCGGACAGCCGATTGACATAGGCGAGCGCGGCCTCGCCGACCTCCTCGCCCTCGATCGCCGCGAGCGCGACCATGGCCCGCTCCGCCCGCCGGCAGACCGCGCGCGCCTGATGCAGGGCGGCGGCGGCCGCCGTTCCGCCCGGCAGCACGAACGAGCGCAGCGGATGGAGCCTCGCGTTGAGCGCGTCGATCGCGTGCTCGAGCGCCTTCACCTGCGACGGCGCGACGCGCAGGACCGCGCCCGGCGCTTCATGCGGCTGGCGCGGAAGGCAGAGGTCGGCGCCGAGATCGAACAGATCGTTCTGGATGCGCGTCAGCACCGGCTCGATCGCGAGATCGGCCGCGTCGCCCGCATGGCGCACGGCGAGGATCGCGAGGCCGATCGCGCAATTCGTCTCGTCGACGTCGCCCATCGCCGCGACGCGCGCGTCGCTCTTTGTCCGCCGCGATCCGTCGCCAAGCCCCGTCTCGCCCTTGTCGCCTGTGCGCGTATAGATGACGTTCAGCTTGACCATGCTTTTCCCATGAGCCCTTCAGGCTGGCGTTTTGCTTGAGCGATGTTCAGCAGCCCCGGCACGCCATTGAAGTCGTGCGCCCAACTAGACCTTGCCGCCCAGGGGGACAAGGCGTCGCTGATTTCGCAAGTGTAAGTGATAATGTCGTTTATCTGATGGGAGGAGGTATGGCGCTCGCCGACAGAGTAGCCGATTGGGTCATCAAGGCGCTGCCCCACGACGGATCGAACAGGGATGTCGTCAAGGCTCTCCGCCGCAAACATGCTGGTGAACTTCTCGTACTTTACTTCAACTGGCAGAGCCGGCTGATTCAGCCTCAGCCCCGGAGAGTGATGCGGGCGAGGGAGTTCGATCAGAAATCCGATCGTCACCGATCGGCCGACCGTCATCGCGGAAATCGTCCGCGACATCGAACAAGGCTCAGAGCTTACGAAGTATCTGAGCCGTCGCGTTCTTAGTGGCTTTGAACTTCCACGCAATCCGAGCAAGAAGCACCTGAGACGATTTCAGCATCTCGATCTGCTTTTAAACGAATGGGGCGTATATCACTTTCACCTTTCCACGAACGTCGAGCCGGATGGTTTTGTGGAGCGTGACGGTCCGCTGCTGTTCGTCATGTTTCGCGCGGATAAGGCCTATTTACTGGACATTGGGACGCACAACACGTTTGAAGATGACAGGCTAGCGCAAATTGCGATTTCTAATTGGCCAGACGATCAGCTTTTTCTCGAAGTTAAAGGCATCATTGGTCTTCGGGGAGGAAACCCTTACACTAGCGACGAACGCAAGAAGTTGCGCTCTGCCGGCATATCCAGCTTCATCCAGATCGGCAATCGGGTGTTCTCGCCAGCTGGCGGAATTTCGAGCGCGGGTACATCGACGCAGGCCGCAATGCTTTCTAATCGGATCATGCGCGCCCTCAAGAAATTCGAGGAACATGTGCTCGCTGACCCTTCGTCGATCATCGCCTTTATCCACCGGTACGGTGGCAAGCCGAGCACTCCTTTAGAGTTTGAATTCGCGCTTTTCCAGAATGGCTTTGGGGTCATCGAAAAGACGAGCGGCTGTTCCATAGGACTGCAGTACTAGTGGATAGAATCCGACGTTTGGAACCCGAGCCGGTGCCGCCATACCGTTGAAATCACTCGGATTGGGCCGGACTCATCGGATTGATTTGATCCACTAGCATGAACCAGCTTGCTCCCGTCACCGCCTCTCGCGCCCCTGCCCTCGTTGCCGCCTCTCGCGTGCGCGTCCTATCGCTTCCTTGAATTCTTCACCGCGCTGATCAGGAATCCTCGCACGCGACGTGCCTATGCGCGCGCGGCGGGGAATTCTTCAACTGGCTTGCAGCGAAAGGCGTCACCCAGCTCGCGGCGATCGAGAATGTGTATGTCGCGACCCAGGGCGCGGGCGTCCACTCAATTGACCCTGCGGTCGCGCCCCTTCCAAAAAGGCTCGCGCAATTCGCGCCTGAGGATCTTCCCGGTGATGTTGCGCGGGATCGAGTCGACGAAATCGACCGACTTCGGCGCCTTGTAACTGGCGATGCGGGTCCGCGCCCAGGCGATGATGTCGGCGGCGTCCCCCGGCGCTCCGGGCTTCAGGACGACGATCGCCTTCACCGCCTCGCCCCAGGTGTCGTCGGGGACGCCGATCACGGCCGCGTCGGCGATCGCCGGATGACCGAAGAGCGCGTTCTCGACCTCGGCCGGATAGACGTTCTCGCCGCCGGTCACGATCATGTCCTTCACCCGGTCATAGATGAAGACATAACCCTCCTCGTCCATGTAGGCGGCGTCGCCGGTGCGCATCCAGCCGTCGGGGATCGAGGCGGCGGTCGCGTCGGGCTTGTTCCAGTACCCCTTCATCACGACCGGGGAGCGGATCAGGACTTCCCCGACCGCGCCTCTCGGCGCCTCCTCGCCGTCAGGCGCGACGATCTTGAGCTCGACGCCCGGCCAGGCTCGGCCGCAGGAGCGCAGCTTGCCCTTCGCCGGATCATGATCGGCGTGCGGGAGGAACGTGCCTGCGCCGCAAGTCTCGGTCATGCCGTAGAGCTGAACGAAGTCGCAGCGAAAGCGGGCGCTTGCGCGCAGGAGCAGATCCTCGGAGATGGGCGAGGCGCCATAGGTGACGCTTCGCATGCTGGAGAGATCGGCGCTGTCGATGCCCGGCGCCTGCATCAGCATCTGGATGAGCGCGGGGGCGAGGAACGCATGATTGACCCGCTCCTTGCCGATCGTGTCGAGAATGAGCTGCGGCGCGGCGTCTCTGAGGATCGCCGAGCGCGAGCCGCTCGCCATCGCGATCAGCGCGACATTGACGCCGGCGACGTGAAAGAACGGCATCGCCGCCAGCACCGTGTCGCCCGGTTCGTATTCAGGCCGCCCGAAGTGGCCACGAGCTCGAAGATCGCGAGATAGTTGCGGTTGGTCAGCCGAACCCCTTTGGGAACGCCGGTCGTGCCCGACGTGTAGAGCTGGATCACGTCGTCCTGCAGGGTCCGCTTCGAGCCTGGGGTCGTCCGGCGTCGCGGCTTCCATCCACGCGTCGAGCCGCTCGTAGCCTTCGCGGTCGAAGCCGAGCGCGATCAGACGCGGCTTCGAGGCGAGCCATGGCGACCGCCTGGTCGGCGAGGTCGGCGACATCCGGGCCGACGAACAGGATCCTCGCGCCGCTGTCCTCGAGCAGGCGGGCGATCTCCGGCGCGGCGAGGCGGAAGTTGAACGGCGCGAGCGCCGCGCGCGCCTTGCAGGCGCCGAGCAGGCACGGCAGGAAATGATCGTCGTTCTTGCTGAGATAGGCGATCCGCTCCTGCGTCCGGACGCCGGAAGCGATCAGCGCGTTGGCGATGCGCGAGGCTATCGCGTCGACTTCGGCGAAGGTCGTCGTTCGGCCCTCGAACAGAAGCGGCGGAGCGCTTCCGCGACGGAGCGCCTGAACGCGCGCCACATCCGCCACGCTGGCGAGGCCCTCGAGCTCGATCATGGCGTCCTCCCACCCCAAGACCGCGCGGCGATGCGCCTCAAACAAGCGTCTCGCTCACGCAACCGGCCCTGTTGCCTTTGCCTTATTATGCGCGTCCTTTCTGGCGATGCAATCGGCTGTTCAGAGGGGCGGCGACGGGTGACGCCGCGCGCATAGCCGTTGCAGAAAAAGGCCTAAGCGGCTGAAAGGAAATCGCGCGCAAAAACGCACCCGCTGAAGTCGCTTGCGGGCCGTCTCAGTCCCGCTTCATCAGCCGTTCGAGGTAGTCGCGCTCGTCGACCGGACGGGCGGGGTCGGCGAGGCGGCGGCGCAGTTCTTCCATGACCCGGCGCGCGCGCTCGGCGGCGCCAGCGGATTCCCTGAGCGGCCCCTCCTCGCGGCCCTTCTCGCCTTCCGCTCCGCGGCCGAGCGGATCCTCGCCGAGCTGTTCGCCCGGCCGGCTCCTGCGCGCGACATAATTGCCGCTGCCATTGCGGCCTTTGCCCTGGCGCCTTGGCCGTCCATCTGCTTCTGCAGGCCCTGGGCGCCGTCGCGCAAAGCCTCGAGCGCGCGGCCCTGCGCGTCGACCGCCGCGCCCTTGCCGGTCTTCCCGCTCTGGCCCTGTTTTCCGCCCTGACCGCCCTTGAGGTCGCCTTCGGCCTCCTTCATGTCGCCTTGCGCGTCGTCGAAGCCCTTCTCGCCCTTCATGCCCAAGCTCTTGAGCTTGCGCTGCAATTCGGCGAGGCGGTCGCGCAGCTCCTGCTGGCGGTCGCCGAGCTGCGGCTGGCCCTGGTCAGCCTGGTCCTGGCCCTGGTTGTCCGCCTGATCGGAATCGTTGTCGCCCTGGTCGGGGGCGTTCGAGCCATCCTGGTCCTGTTGCCCCTGCAAGTCCTGCTGCCCCGGCATCGATTGGTTGCGCCGCGCCCGCTTGCGCGCGCGGTCCTTCTGGTCGCTGCGGAACGTGTCGTCGCGCAGCTTCTGCTGGTCGCGCAGCAGCTTCTCGAGTTCGCCGATCTGCTTGCGCATCTCGCGGTCGGCCGGGCTTTCCTGGCCTTCGCGGGCGCTGCGCATGTTCTCGAACATCTCCTGCATCTGGTCGAGCATGGCTTGCGCGTCTTCGCGCGAGCCGTTGCGGGCGGTGTCCTCCATCTGGTCGAGCAGCTTGTCGAGATCCTGCGCCTGAAGGTTCTGGTCCTCGGCGTTGCTGTCCGGCGGCGAATTGCGCGCCATCTCGCTCATGAAGCGATTGGCGGCCTCGCGCAATTGCTGCATGAGCTTCTTGATTTCCTGGTCGCTCGCGCCGCGCTGAAGCGCCTCGCGCAGCGCCTGCTCGGCGGCGCGCAGGTCGCGCTGGGCCTGCGTGGCGTCGCCGTCCTCGAGCTGCTGCGCCATCGCCCAGAGCAGGGCCGCGACGTCAAGCAGATCGGCGTCGCTGCGCGCGTGCTCGAGCGAGGTCTTGGCCTGCTTGAGGCCGAGATAGACATTGGCCGGCGTGTCGAACAATTCCGGCGCGATGGCGAGGCCGGTCAGCGCCGTGTCGACCTGCTTTGGCGCATGGTCCGGGTCGAGAATGAGGTTGCGGCGCTGCTCGACGAGAGCGCGGGCCAGCGGATTGTGGAAGATGCGCTGCGGCAGCGTCATTTCGATCGGCGCGCTCTCGCCGGTCTTGCCCGAAATGCTGACTGCGCTGAGCCGCATCGTCACCTTGGCGCCCGCCCACGGGTGCTCGGAGAGATCGACGGTCGTGCGCGCGTCGCCGACGCCATTGGCGGTCGGCGGCAGTTGCAGGGCCGCCTGGGGCGGCGGCGCCAGCGTGCGCGGGGCGGGACCGGGGCCTTGCATGCGGGCGGGCGAAGTCCGCCCGGGCGCTGGCGAGCCCAAACCGATCCTGGGTCTGGTAGGCCAGCGTCAGCGAGCCGCTGAGGTTGGCGCGAGGGTCCTCGGTCGAGACGATCGTCGGATTGCCGGCCGGCGTGACGGCGAGGACGACGACCGCCACGGGTCCGCCATGCGCAGGATCGTCGCCTTGCCCGGCGCATGGATCGTCCACCGCTTTTCGGTCGGCGCGCTCGCCTGCGTTCCGCCTCTTCTGTTCGGCCGGCGGCGCGCTCGCCTGCGTTTCGCTTTTCTGTTCCGACGGGGTGATTCCTCCCTCGACGCGCGTCTCGACGACGCTCGGATCGCCGCGCACCACCAGGACCGAATCCTCCGGGACGGTCAGCGTCTGCGGATCGGCGCTCTTGAAGTCGATGACCAGCGGCGGCTGGCCGGCATAGGGCGGCGGGTCGATCCAGGCGTCGATGCGGCTCGCCGCCACGGCGGCGACGGCCTCGTCGCTGCGCCAGTCGAAAGCGGCGGCGAGGCGGCCATACATCTCCGGTCCCGCAACGACCGCCGCCGCGAAGGCGAGCATCGCCACGCCGAAGCGGAGCGCGTAGGGGTCCCGGTCGGCCATGCGCGGGGCGGGCGGGGCGACGCGGATGGCCTCGATTTCGCGCTCGAGCCGCGCCCGATGGGCCGCCCAAAGCGCCTGCGTGCCGGGGTCGCCGTGGTCATTGGCGAGCGTATCGGCGAGCGAGGAGGCGGGACGGTGGCTCGCCTTCGAGTCGCGGTCGAGCCGGGCCAGGACGTCGCGCGCCGCCGGGCGGCGCAATCGCAGGAGCGGCGAAAGGGCTGCTCCAGCAGGCGAGCGCGAACAGGACGACGCCGGCGATGCGGAAGGCGCGTGGCGCGAACTGCCAGACGCCCGCCCATGAGGCGGCGAGAAACAGGATCAGGACCGCGAGCGCGAAGACGAGCGGCGGCCAGACGCGCTCGACCAGAAGCGCCCGTCGCGCCAGGACCGCGAGCGCTGCGAGCCGCCCGCCGCCGTTTGATGGTTTGATCCAGGTCGTTCACCGCGATGCCGTGATCCGTCATTGTTGAGTTAGATTGTGCGCAATTCGTTGAGCGCAAGTTTCAGGCCAAGCGCCGCGACGGGCAACGCCCGACGCTGGCTCCGATTCCCGTGAGTCTAACCGAGTACCCTCACTTTAACCAGTGCGGAAGTGTGTCGAGGCCGATCAATTCCTCATACGTCCGCCTCGGCCGCACCACCGCGTATTCCGCGCCTTTCACCAGCACTTCGGGAACGAGCAGGCGGGAATTGTAGGTTCCGGCCTGCACGGCGCCATAGGCGCCGGCGCTCATCACCGCGATGAGGTCGCCGGGGCCAAGTTCGGGCAGGTCGCGGTCGAGCGCCAGATAATCGCCGCTTTCGCAGACCGGGCCTACGACATCGCTGCGCACGAGATGCGCGCCGCGCGGCTCGGGCGCTTTCACCGGCAGGATGTCGTGGTGCGCGTCATAGAGCGTCGGCCGCACGAGGTCGTTCATCGCCGCATCGACGATCACGAAGCGCTTGTTCTCGCCCTTCTTGAGGTAGATGACCGAAGCGACCAGCGCTCCGGCGTCGCCGACGATGGCGCGGCCGGGCTCCAGAATCACCTTGCAGCCGAGCGCCGCCGTGCGCTTCGCGACAACCCGAGCGTATTGCTCCGGCGTAGGCGGCGGATTGTTGTCGTTGCGATAAGCAATGCCGAGGCCCCCGCCCAGATCGACATGCTCGATTGTGTGCCCGTCGGCTCTCAGCGCCTGCACGAACTCGGCGAGCAGCGCGAAAGCGTCGTCGAACGGCTGAAGGTCGGTGATCTGCGAGCCGATATGCATGTCGACCCCGTGGACGCTGAGGCCCGGCAGGGTCCGGGCGTAGGCGTAGACGTCGCGGGCGCGCGAGATCGGCACGCCGAACTTGTTCTCCGATTTTCCGGTCGCGATCTTGGCGTGGGTGCGCGCGTCGACGTCGGGATTGACGCGGATGGCGATCGGCGCAACTTCGCCGCGGCTCGACGGCCACGCGGGAGAGCGCCTCGAGCTCCGGCTCCGATTCGACGTTGAAGCAGAAGATTTTCTCGCCGAGCCCGAGGTTCATCTCGGCCAGCGTCTTGCCGACGCCGGAGAAGATGATCCGCTCTCCGGGAACGCCCGCCGCGCGCGCCCGCCTCAGTTCTCCCTCGCTGACGACGTCCATGCCGGCGCCGAGCTCGGCCAGCGTCCGTCAGCACCGCCTGATTGGAATTGGCCTTCATCGCGTAGGAAAGAGCCATGTTCTGGCCGGCGAAGGCGCTCCGGAACGCCTCGAAACTCCGTTCGATCGCCGTGCTCGAATAGCAATAGAACGGCGTTCCGACGGCTTCGGCGATCGCCGCCAAAGCGACGTCCTCGGCGTGAAGGACGCCGTTGCGATAGGTGAAGGGACGCATTGGCTCGGAGAAGGCTTATTTCAGCAGGAAATCGAGGAAGAAGGGCTGTTTCGGCGGCACGATCGGCGGGATCGACGGCTTGCTCAGGGCGCCCAGGTTGTTGGGGTTTGAGCTTGTATGGGCCGGTTTGGGCGGCGCGTTGGGGTCCGGGCGGCGGCTCCAACGGGCCATATTTGCCGCAAGCGGCGAGAGGCAAGCGCGAAGCAGGGCGCCGAGCGCCATCAGGCGCGCGCGCCTGGCGAAAGGATACGAGAATTGGGCGGCCACGAACGACTCCGGACGGTCGGCGGCACTATACAGAAACGCCGCGCGGAGGCGAGGCGGCGGCCCGCCCGTTTATGTCCGCCATCGGATCAGGCCCGGTCTATGTCCTCCGGCGGGATCCGGATGAGACATCGAACGCCGTCCGGTTCAAACTTCACCTCCGCTCCGCCGTGCGGCGAATAGCCGAGGCTGCGCGTAATCACGACGTGGCCGAAGCCGCTGCTCCTGGGTTTTGTGACGGGGGGACCGCCAAACTCCCGCCACTCGAGGGATGCCGGCTCGCCGGACGCGCCGAGGGTCGAGAATAACGAGACTTCTCCGGCTTCGCAGGACAGCGCCCCGTATTTGACAGCGTTCGACGCCAGCTCGTGGACGATCAATCCCAGGGCGATTGCGGCGCGGGGCTTAAGCGTGATCATTGCGCCTTTCAGCTTCACGCGTTCGTGAGGATCTTCAACATAGGGTGCGAGCTCCGTCGTGACGACTTCGCCGATCGAGAGGCCGCTCCACGAGCTTTTGGACAGAAGATTATGGGTCGCGGCGAGGGCGTGAATGCGCGCGGAGAACGATTTTTTGAATTCGTCGATGCTCTCCTCGCGCGTGCGGTCGAGAATTGACAGAACCAGCGTCAGCGTATTCTTGACCCGATGATCGAGTTCGCCCATCAACAGGTTCTGCTGTTTCTCCGCGGCCTTCCTCTGAGAGAGGTCAACCATCGTGATGACGCATCCGCTGATCGCGCCTTCGGGCGACAGCGGCGCGGCGCTGACCAGGAGATCCTTCGTTCGCGGCGCCTTGGCGGCGTAGGCTTCAAGACCCTGGACGGCGCTGCCGCTGATCGCCATCTGGACGAGTTCCGCAGTCTGGACGAGTCCGGTCGTATCGCTGAAGGTGAGGTGAATGGCCTCATGGAAGGGCCGGCCCAGAACGTCGCCCTCCGCGATCGCCTGGACCGCGGCGTTGGCGTGGGTGATCGCGCCCTCGACGTCGCACACCACCACCGCCTCGTTCGCCGACGCGATGATCGCACGGGCGGCCCGCTCCGCAGCGACGCTTTTTTCCGCCCGAACCCGATCCGTCAGGTCCGTCAATGTGACCGCCCAACCGTTCACGACACCGGTCTGGAGCGGTTCGGCGGACGCAAGGTAGTAGCGATCCTCCTCCCCATCCCTTAGAGAAATTTCGCACGAGCTCGCGGCGTCGTTCGACGTTTCCGCCGCTGCAAAAAGCGATTTGATTTGCGCGCCCGTTGTCTCATCGAACTGCTCGGCGAACGGCAACCCCTGAAGCTGGGAAAGAGGCTTCCCGATCAGCGCGGTCAGGATGCTGTTGGCGTAAATGATCTCGCCGTTCGCGCCAAGCGCCGCCGCTCCATGGCCCATCGTCTCCATGAACGCCCGATAGGAATCGTTGTCGCCTCCGAGAGTGAAAATCTGCTCGTGTTGGACCGGCCGTATGACGAGCGCGTCAATCTCGCCCTGCCGGATGGCCCGGATGGTCTCCTCCGCCTCCTCCAGGCGCCAAAGCAATTCCTCGTAAGACTGCGGCCTGTCGTTCGAGGCGCCCGGCTGGGTCATTGGCCAGCGGTGATGTTCAGGCTGATCAGCACCTTATGGGTGTCGGACAGGTCACCGATGATTTTGCGGATCGGCACAGGGAGCTGCCGAACCAGGGTCGGAATCGCCACAATGCTGTGTTCGCGAGCGAGATGAGGTTGCTTCTTTAGGTCGATAACCTCGACAGCGTATTTCCCGTCCAGATGCTCTCTGCAAATGCGCTCGAGATTGGAGATCGCGGCCAACGACTTCGGCGTCTCACCCGCGACATAAAGCACGAGTTTGCTGACCTCCGCTTCCTTTTCAACCCTCATGACGACGCCTTTCGCTCGGCCAGGCCAGACCGCCCCTCCAACTCAGCGCCTTCGTCGGCTGCTGCCTGTTTCAGGTAAGCGGTCTCATTGTCCATCAGACGTTTCAGTTCAATCTCGTCGGCCGCCATGTCGGCGCGCAACACTTCAATCTCAGCCTCCAGCTTCCTACGCCGATGCCTGACCTGTTGTTCCAGTCGGGCCACTTCGCTGGCGCGCAAAACTTCCTCCCGGCGCGACAGGGCTTCTTGCGCGCGCCGCGCGGAGCCGGTTAGCGCGCCGCGCGCGCCAATGTAGGGTTTTCGCAGCTCGATGCCTCGTGAACTCATGACGAACTCGCGCACCTGGTTTGAATGTTGCACGCCGCGGGCCTTCAATAGGTAAAGTTCACGGTTGAACTCGCCGTTGATCTCGCGATTGAGCATCAGGATCCAGGCGTCCATAAGCGATGATAGTCCGATCTCTGTCCGGGTTTCGTCGCTTTTGGCGTGCATCAGGTGGGTAAAGACGCCGGTCACCCCGCGCGACTTGAGAAAATCGACCATTCTGAGCAGCATGGCCTGGATTTCGGCCTCTTGTCCCGACGAATCGAAGGCGGAAATCGGGTCGAGGACGACGAGTTTCGGCTTTGACCGGGCAATTTCGCGCAACATGATCGCGAGGTGCATTTCGAGACCGTAGAACGTCGGCCGCGCCGCGACATAATGAAGTTTGCCCTGGTCCAGGTAGAGCTGGAGGTTGATTCCGACCGAATGCATGTTTCGCACCATCTGCTCGTCCGATTCCTCGAACGAGAAATAAAGCGCGTTTTCGCCGTTGCGGCAGGCCGCATCGACGAAACTCGCGGCGAGCGAACTTTTTCCCGAGCCCGCCACGCCCGAAACCAGGATGCTCGATCCGCGATGAAAGCCCCCACCGGCCAGCATCGCGTCGAGATCGGGAACCCCCGTCGAGATGCGCTCCTCGAAGACCTTGTGCGTGAGACCGAGCGCGCTCACCGGCAGCACGCTGAAGCCGTCGGCGTCGATCAGAAATGGATATTCGTTGGTGCCATGAGCGGTGCCGCGATATTTCACGATGCGAAGCCGGCGGGTGGATATCTGGTTCTGGACCCGATGATCGAGCAAGAGAACGCAATCGGAAACGTACTCCTCCAGGCCCTGGCGGGTGAACGTTCCCTCGCCTCGCTCCCCCGTGATGACTGCGGTCAGCTCACGCTCCTTGAGCCAGTCGAACAGGCGGCGGATCTCGGCTCGCAGGATTGCGGCGTTTGAAAATGCGGAGAACAGGCTCTCGATGGTGTCGAGCACGATCCGCTATGCGCCCACCTGTTGAACGGCCAGCTCCAGCCGAATGAACAGGGCTTCGAGATCATAGTCGCCGATTTCGGCGAGTTCGGCGGGATCCACCGCAACGTGCTCGATGTGAATCTTGTTGCGGGCGACAAGGTCGTCGAGGCCGAACCCGAGCGAGGCGACGTTACTGACAATGTCAGCCGGGCGCTCCTCGAAGGTCACGAACACGCCGGGCTCGCCAAGATCGCGGGCCCCGTGGATGAGAAAAGTCGAGGCGAACAGCGTCTTGCCGCAGCCCGCGCCGCCGCACACCAGAGTGGGCCGTCCGGTCGGCAGGCCGCCCAACGTGAGCTCGTCAAACCCGTCGATCCCCGTGGGTGACTTTCCGATGCCCGACGCCATGCCCGCGTTCGCCTCCGGAGCTTATGATAAGCAGTCAGGTCTAGCGAAAGGCGTCCTTTCCCTCAAGCGGACGAGGTCCAGGCATGGATACAGGGGCTTCCTCCTCCTTTCGCATAAGGGGCGCCGTCCCGAATTGCTCTCGCTTGGAATTGCCGGGCGAGCGGCGACCTCGAATTTGCTGGCCGTCCCGACCCGGGGCGACTTTGATGCGACGCCGGCGGCGCCTGCATCAGGGGCGGTAGCGTAGCGCCTCCACCAGAAGCGTAAAGGCCGGCGATTGATGGCGGCGGCTCGGGAAATAGAGGTGGTAGCCAGCAAAAGGCGGGCACCAGGATTTCGAGCACGCGCGTCAGCCGCAAGGCTTCGATGTCCACCCGCACGTAATCCTCGGGTAGATAGGCGATGCCGAGGCCGTCCAGAGCCGCCTGTAGCGCAAGCGCGATTTCGTTGACGATCAACTGCCCGCCGACCCGGACATTCACCGCCCGCCCGGCCTTTTCGAATTCCCAGGCATAGAGGCCGCCGCGGGTGGGGAAGCGCAGGTTGATGCAATTGTGCTGGGCCAAGTCGTGAGGCGTTCGAGGCGCCTTGCGGGCGGAGAAATAGGCGGGCGAAGCGACGGCGGCCATCCGCATATCAGGGCCGATCCGCACCGCGACCATGTCTTGCGCGATGGTCTCGCCGAGCCGTACGCCCGCGTCAAACCGCTCCGCGACGATGTCGATGAATCCTGCCTGCACGCTGAGCTCGACCTCAATGTCAGGATAGGCGGGCAACAGCCGGGCGAGCGCGGGCCAGAGAATGGCTTGGGCTGCGTGGATGCCTGTGGTGATGCGGAGCGAGCCCGCCGGTTTGTCCCTGAGCTCGCTGAGCGCGGCGAGCTCCGCTTCGATCCCATCAAAATGCGGACCGATGGCGCCAAGCAAATGTTCTCCCGCGTCCGAGGGGACGACGCTTCGCGTGGTGCGCGTCAGCAGCCGAAGTCCGAGCCGTTCTTCCAGTTTGCGGATTGTATGGCTGAGCGCCGACGGCGAGACGCCGATCTGCGCCGCGGCGCGGGTGAAACTCCGCTCTCGAGCCACGGCGCGAAAGGCAAGGAGGGAGCTGATGTTCTGACGGGGCATTGTTGAGCAAAATTCAATGGTTCATGCGGATTAAAGACCCTAAACACAAAGGCCTGCAACGGCTAGATGCGGGTCTCCACGAAAAGGAATGAGCCCATGGCGGACGTAAGGCCCCCGATGCACGCTCCCTGGGCCGACATCGCGCCGCGCCTCACGGAGATCAGCGACAATGTCCTGTTCGATGACGTGTGGCGGCGGCCGGGGCTCAGCCCGCGCGACCGTAGTCTCATCACCGTCGCCAGCCTGATCGCTCTCTATCGCAGCAACGAGCTTAAGTTCCATCTTGGAAAGGCGCTCGAGAATGGCGTGACCCGCGACGAGATCATCGAGATGATCACCCACCTCGCCTTCTACTCGGGCTTGCCGACCGCCAGCGCCGCCATCGGAATCGCCCGTGAAGTGTTTGCGGCCGCCCCGCAAGAACCCGCACCCTCGAAAGGAACAGCGAATGCAAACGCGTGAACTCGGCCGCAGCGGCCCAAAAGTTTCCGCCATTGGTCTCGGCTGCATGGGGATCAGCTTCAGCTACGCCACCAAACTGTCGAAGGACGAAGGCGTCGCCCTGATCCGCGCCGCGGTGGATCGCGGCGTGACCTTCTTCGACACAGCCGAGGTCTACGGCCCCTTCACCAACGAGGAGGTCGTCGGCGAAGCGCTGCGTCCATTTCGCGACAAGGTCGTCATCGCCACGAAGTTCGGCTTCGACATTGATTTCGAGACGCGAGAAAATCGGGGCGTCTCGAGCAGGCCCGATCGCATCCGGAAAGCCGTCGAAGGATCGCTCAACCGGCTTGGCGTCGAAACCATCGACCTCCTCTACCAGCATCGGGTCGATCCGAACGTGCCGATCGAGGACGTCGCCGGGACCGTCAAGGATCTCATAGCGCAGGGCAAGGTGAAGCATTTCGGCATGTCGGAGCCCGGCGTCCAGACGCTCCGCCGCGCTCATGCGGTGCTGCCTGTGACGGCGCTCCAGAACGAATACTCGCTATGGTGGCGGGCGCCCGAGACCAATGGCGTCCTTGAGGCGTGTGATGAACTTGGGATTGGCTTTGTGCCTTACAGCCCGCTCGGCAAGGGTTTCCTCACTGGCGCGATGAGCAAAGCCACCGAACTCGGCGAGGGTGATTTCCGCAAAAGCGTGCCGCGCTTCCAGCCCGAGGCGATGGAGAAGAACCAGGCGCTTGTCGATCTGCTGAAGCGCGTCGCCAATGAAAAGGGCGCGACTCCGGCTCAGATCGCGCTTGCGTGGCTGCTTGCCCAGCGGCCCACCATTGTTCCGATCCCGGGCACAACGAAGCTTAATCGGCTCGAAGAGAATATCGCTGCCGCGCAGATTGAGCTGACCCAGGAAGATCTGCGGACCATCGCGGATGCAGCCTCGCGGATTGAGATCAAGGGCGACCGCTACGCGCCACCGCAGATGGCGATGGTCGGACGGGATGCTCCGCCGGCCGGCGCTGGCGCTTGAGCGCGCCGGGTCCCATGAGAAGTGGGGGCTCACGCGCGATGCGGTCATGGACATGGCTCGTGACGTCCGGACTTAGCCGGGCATCCGGTCGAAGACCTTAAAACCGGGCGGGATGATCGCCCAGGGCGGGCGCCCCTCAGCGAAGATCGCCATCGTCGGGTGGAAGGACGACGGGTCGTCGAGCGAGCCGGCGTAGATCGTGTAGGAGTCGGTCCTGTCCCGTTCGCCGCCGAACACCAGGCTCATGCACTGGGCGCAGCGGTTGCGCACCGCCTCGCCGCCATTCGCCGCCTTCGACCGGAACGCGCGGGATTCGCCGGTGAAGCGGACGGCCTCCGCCTTGAAGCCGATGAAGGGAATGAAGCCCGACCCCGAGGCGCGGCGGCAGTCCACACAATAGCAATGGCCGGAGCCCGTCGGCTCGCCGAGAGCCTCGTAGCGCAGCGCCCCGCACAGGCAGCCGCCAGTATAGCGCTTCGCTTCGCTGTTCATGACCGCACCCTCCCGGCTTTAAGCTCGACGCGTCACAGATGGAATGGGGGCGGCCTGGAGGCAATCGCGGAATCGTGCAATTTAAGCCGCGGCCCGTCGGCTGTCTCGCTCGCGCATGAACCTCAGGATGTCGGCGTTGAGCTGATCCATATGCGTGAACATGAGGCCGTGCGGCGCGCCCGGATAGACAAGGAGCCGGCAATCGGGAATGAGCTCGGCCGAAGGTTTGCCGGTGAGTTCGACGGGCGCGGAGCGGTCGCGGTCGCCGTGGATGACGAGCGTGGGAACGTCGATGCGCCGCATCTCGGCGCGGAAGTCCGCTTGGACCATGGCGCGCGAGCAGGCGAGCGTGACCGGCAGAGAGGTTTGCAACAGAGTGACGCCCCAGCGCATCATCGCCGGCGACGTCTCGGGGACGAAGAACGGCGCGACATTGTCGTCGACCCATTTGGGATAGTCGCGCTTCCATTGCGCCCACAAAGCCTCGAAGCTCTCCATCGGCGCGCCGTTTGGATTGTCATGCGCCTTGATGAGCATCGGCGTCGTCGGCGCGATGAGGACGAGGCGGGCGACGCGTTTGCCCCCATGCCGCGTGAGATAGCGGACCGCCTCGCCGGCCGCCATCGAATGGGCGATGAGCGTCAAACCTGAAAGATCGGCGTGGTCGGCGAGGGCGGCGAGGTCGTCGGCGAAAGTGTCGAAGTCGTAGCCGCTGGCCGGCTCATCGGAGCGGCCATGGCCTCGGCGATCGACGCCGATGCAGCGGAAGCCCTCATCCGCGAATGCGGCGATCTGGTAGTCCCACATTCGACTGCCGCAGCCGAGGCTATTCAGGAACAGGATCGGCGCGCCCGCTCCCCACTCACGCCAATAGAGCTGAGCGCCGTCTTTCGTTGCGATGAAAGGCATGGAATTGTCCTTTGTGAAGGCGGTTGGGAGGCGTTAGGCGGCAGCGAATGGATGGTCGACCAGGATCCGCCCGTCGTCGTCGACGATGAGAAACTCTAGCCCGCTCGCCAGCACAGTCTCGCTGTCGGCGAGCAGCATCTCCCAGCGGAGCGTCAGAACGTCGCCACGGAGGCAGGCGGTCGGAGCGGCGCGATAGCGAATGCAGCTCTTGCCGCCGTTCCCTTCCGGCGATCCGAGGATCAGCTTACGGAGCGCGCCATACCTGCGCGCCGCGGCTGCCCCTGCGTGGCGCGGGGCGTCCGGCGCCCAGAGCGCGGCGATGGCGGAAGAGCGCTTGGTTGCGTCGGGTTCGTTCCACGCGGCGACATAGCGGTCGGCAAGCGCCTGAGCGTCGAGCATGGTGTCTCTCCAATCCGGCTTCGAAGGTTGAGGGCCCGCGAGCCCTCGGGTTCGTGGCTCAGGATCGCGCTGGCCAGGGCTGAAATCCATGACGCGCCAGGTCAAAAAGCGACGGCGCCCACGCTCGGCGCTTGACCTGGGAGGTCATGGCCTTGCGCGGCGCCTGGGGCTAAGCTCGCGCCCTATGACCGCCCATCAGCTTCCTTTCGGCGTTCTGCTGCGCCGCTGGCGCGAGCGGCGCCGCATGACCCAGACCGACCTGGCCTACGCCGCCGAGAGTTCGAACTCGACATCTCTCCTGTCTCGAGACCGGCAAGGCGCAGCCCAGCCGCGAGATGATCGCCCGTCTCGCCGAATATCTCGAGATTCCGCTTCGCGACCAGAATACGCTCTTGCTCGCCGCCGGCTTCGCGCCCGCTTTCCAGGAGCGCTCGCTCGCGGCGCTGGACGCTGCGAAAAGCGCCATCGAGGCGATCCTGAAGGCGCACAAACCCTATCCCGCCTTCGCGGTCGACCGGCATTGGAATGTCGTCATGTCGAATTCCGCGCTGCCGCAACTTTACGAGGGCTGTTCGGCGGATCTGATGCGGCCGCCGGTCAATGCCGTGCGCCTCACCCTGCATCCGGCTGGCATGGGGGCGCGGATCGTGAACTATGGGGCGTGGCGCGCCCATATGTTGAGCGTGCTTCGCCAGCAGCTCGACGCACGAGGCGATCCGGTCATCCAGGGCCTGTTGGCCGAGGTCTCGGCCTATCCGGCGCCGCCCGGTCGCGAACCGGCTGAGAGCTTCGGGCCCGCGGAGCGGCTGGCGACGCCGTTTCGCGTAGCGACCCGTTTCGGCGTCATGTCCTTCCTCGGCACGGTTACGGTTTTCGGCACCCCGAACGACGTGACGCTCTCCGAGCTCGCGCTCGAAATGCTGTTTCCGGCAGACGACGCAACCGCGCGGATCGCGCACGCCATGGTCGAGGAACTGGAAAGGGCGGCGTGAACGGGCGCAATCAAATAACTGCATTTACTATGTTTAATCGGCTCTTGGACCGTCCCCCCCGCGGGAGGGACCTAAAGGGGGTCGTAAGCGATTGAAAAGAATAGGGGCATGGAACTAAAAGGGAACTATGCGGGCGGGCGCCTTCCGCCCCTTGCGCCCCGCCGCTTCATGGTCCACACAGGCTCCGGGAGGTTGGCGAAGGACGTACCGCTCGCCAACCGGGTCAGGTCCGGAAGGAAGCAGCCCTAACGAGACAGGGCGGGTCTTTGTCCAACCTCCCACTGGCGCGCTTGGGCCGCGAGCGCCAGCGAGCCCGAGGCGGGTTCGCCTTCACGAGCGGGCGATCGGTCGAACGAACCTTGAGAACCTCCGCCTCCTTTCCCGCCGATTAGAGGCCGCTGTTGAGCAATTCGCTCTTCCCTGTCGCCGACCCCGTAGCAGCGCGGCCCGACTCCCCCTATCGGGTGCTGGCGCGAAAATACCGGCCGATGCGCTTCGAGGACCTGGTCGGCCAGGAACCGATGGTGCGCACGCTCGCCAATTCCTTCGCCGCGGGCCGCATCCACCAAGCCTATATCCTGACGGGCGTGCGCGGCGTCGGCAAGACGACGACGGCGCGCATTCTGGCGCGCGCCTTCAATTACTCGCTGCCGGGCCGGATCGAGCGCGCAAGCGTCGAGATGCCCGAACTCGGCGTTCACTGCCAGGCGATCATGGAGTCCCGCCATGTCGACGTGATCGAGATGGACGCGGCCTCCCACACCGGCATCGACGACGTGCGCGAGATCATCGAGAACGCGCGCTACCGCCCGGTCTCGGCGCGCACCAAGGTCTATATCATCGACGAAGTGCACATGCTCTCGAAGCAGGCCTTCAACGGGCTTCTGAAGACGCTCGAAGAGCCGCCCGAGCATGTCAAGTTCCTGTTCGCGACCACCGAGATCGACAAGGTGCCGATCACTGTGCGTTCGCGCTGCATTCGCTTCGATTTGCGGCGCATCGAGGCGGCCCCGATGATCGCGCACTTGAGCAGGATCTGCGCCGCAGAAGGCGTCGCCGCAGAGCCGGAGGCGCTGGCGCTGATCGTCCGTGTCGCCGAAGGCTCCGTGCGGGACGCGCTGTCGCTGCTCGACCAGGGCATCGCGCATGGCGGCGATGGAGGCGTCACGGCCTCTGCAATTCGCGACATGCTCGGCCTCTCCGACAGGGGCGAGGTCATTGCGCTGTTCGAGCGCGTCATGAAGGGCGAGATCGCCGAGGCCCTCGAGATTACCCGCGCGCTCCACCAGGCGGGCGCCGACGCAGCCGACATCCTCGTTGAGCTGGCCGAGTTTTGCCATTTCGTCACCCGCGCCAAGATCGCTCCGACGGCGACCGAGGATCCGGCGGTGAGCGAGATCGAGCGCGGGCGCGCCCGGAATTCGCCGACAAGCTGACGATCGGCATTCTGGCGCGCGCCTGGCAAATTCTGCTGAAAGGCGTGGAGGATGTGAAGGATTCGCCCCGTCCGCTCGCTTCGGCCGAGATGGCGCTGATCCGTCTCGCCTATGCGTCCGATCTGCCCACGCCTGAGGAGGCGCTTCGCAAGCTGAGCCAGGCGGCCGACGGCGCCCGTCACGCGCCGCCGCTTCCGTCCGGCGGCGGGGGTCCGCGCAACTCGATGCGGCTCGCCACCCAGGAATCGGCTCCTGCTCCGCCCCGGCCGCGCCCGCCTCGCCGCCCGCTCCTGCGCGCGCCGCGGCGCCGCGGCTTGCGTCCTTCGCCGACGTCGTCGCGCTTGCGCGCGCCAAGCGCGATATTCAGCTCGTCCAGGCGCTCGAGCGCAAAGTGCGACTCGCCCGCTTCGAACCGGGCAGCATTGCCTTCACGCCCGTGGAAGGCGCCGCGCCGGGACTGGCGCAGACGATCAGCAAGCGCCTGCAGGAATGGACCGGCGAGCGCTGGATGGTGGCGCTTGTCCCGAGCTCGACCACGCCAACCTTGCGCGAGGCCGGAGAGGCCCGTGAGGCCGAGCGAACGAGCAATGCGGCGTCGCATCCGCTGGTGCAAAAGGTTCTTGACCAATTCAAAGGGGCCCGCATCGTCGAAGTCCGGCGTCCCGAGGCGGCGCCGTCCCCGCGGCTGGCG
>CAVZWU010000003.1:0-7044 GCA_963779095.1 uncultured Alphaproteobacteria bacterium
AGTCGCGAAACTCCGCGCGGCCTGTCGCCATGTAGCCGGGAACGTAGCTTTGCGAGAAGGGCAGGTAGAGCGTCGGGCCGGTCTCGACCGGCATGTCGCAATGAGCGACCGCGCCTTGCAGCGTGAGCACAGGCGAGAGCCGATGCACGTGCACGGGAAAGCGCTCGATCGCTTCTGCCGACTGGAAGCCAAGATGATAATCGCGATGCGCAACCTGCGCCGCGCCGCCCGGATTGACGACATTAAGCTGGGAGGTGATCTGGTAGGCGGGGCCAAGCCAGGCTTCGCTCACAAGAGCGATGACCGGGTTGCCATAATAGGCGGCGAAGACGGCGGGGTCGCGCAGGCACAGCTTCTCGAGCGCGTTCCAGATGCGGTCATTGGCGCCCGGCTTGGCGAAATGATCGCCTCCGCCGACATTGTTCAGGCGCTCTTCATCGATGATCGCCCAGAAGTGCGCGTTGGCCTTGTCGATCGCGGCGAGGTCGGCGAAGGCGCCACGAATGACGATGATTCCGGGTCCGCCGGTCAGCGCTTCGACCCATTCCGCCATCAATTCCTTGCGCATTTCGGGCGAAGCGGCGGCCTTGCGCGCCTCGAGGCCGTCGTAGACCGGCACATTCGACGCGACGTCGGCGGCGAACGGATAGTCGGCGCGGTTGGCGGTCCGCTCCACAGCCTCCTTGAACGCATCGAGATCGCAGGAGTTGGCCGTGAGCCATACCCGGTTAGCTCTCAAGCGCTTGGCGTTGTCGTCCTTCATGAGCTCTTCCTCCGTGCAATCGTTGCTGGGGCCCAGTATAAGGGCAAAAGTCGGCAAGGTGATTGCGCCGATCCCTCAAAAACCCATCAACTGGCCGCCCGTGGCTCACCCCTTTCTCGTCAAGGAAATCGCCCTCCAGGCGGGCTTGAGCGAGGCGACCGTCGATCGCGTGCTCAACCGGCGCGGCGGCGTGCGCAGGCACACCGCCGAGCGGGTCAAGCAGGCGATCCGCGAACTGCAGGGGCAGAGCGAGCAGGCTGGCCTCACGGGCCGGAAGTTTGTCGTGGACGTCGTCATGCAGGCGCCGGACCGCTTCTCCGAGACGGTGCGGGTTTCGCTCGAGGACGAGATGCCGGCGCTGCGGCCCGCGGTCTTCCGCGCCCGCTATCACTTCAGCGAGGTCGTGCGCCTCGCCGATCTTGCCGCGCTGATCGACCGGATCGGGGCGCGTGGAACGCATGGCCTCTTTCTCAAAGCCCCGGACGAGGCCGAGATCGCCGCGGCCGTCGACCGTGTCGTTGCACGCGCAATCCCGGTCGTCACGCTCGTCACCGACGTGCCGAACTCTCGCCGCGCGGCCTATGTCGGCATGGACAATCGCGCCGCCGGCGAGACGGCGGCCTATCTCATCGGCGAATGGCTCGGCGGGGCGAGAGCGAAGATCCTCGCGACGCTGAGCAGCAACCGCTTTCGCGGCGAGGAGGAGCGCGAGATCGGATTCCGGAGAGCCGTCCGCACCCGCTATCCCAATCTCGGTATTGTCGAGCTAAGCGAGGGTCTCGGCATCGACCGGCCGACCGGCGCGCTCGTGCGCAAGCCGCTCGCCGCCAATCCCGACATTGTCGGCGCCTATTCGATCGGCGGCGGAAACCGCGCCGTCGTCGAGGCGTTTCGCGATACGGGGCGGACGTGCCGCGTCTTCGTTGGCCACGATCTCGACGCCGACAATCTTGCGCTCCTGCGTGAGCGGAAAATCTCCGCGGTGCTGCATCATGACCTCAGCGCCGACATGCGCGCGGCCTGTCGCGTCGTGATGCAGGTGCATCGGGTGTTGCCGCAAGGCGCCCCTCCGCCACCCTCCCAGGTTCAGATCATCACGCCTTTCAATCTGCCCGGGGCTTAGATTGCGTTGTGGCCGGTCGTCATCGAGAGGACCCGCGGGCTTGACCCGCGGGGACGTGGGCCGATCCAGGGGAGACGGACGGCGCCTCGGGCCACCTCTGGATCGCTACGCATGCGCTCGTGATGACGATCGCGGTTAGGACAGAATGCAATTCTGCTCCGGTTCGGCGAACGAGCGCTGCTCAAGCCGCGCGGCGCCAGATCGTCATTTCGACCCCCTGCGAAGGGTCGAGCGGAATCGTCTTCGTGAGGCTGAGGCCGCGCTGCTCAAGCACGCTGGCGGCAGAGACGCCCGCGTCGCAGGCGGAAAAGACGGAGCGTCCGCCTGGCAGTTTGACCCCATGCGCGCGCGACAGATGAAATCCGTCAAAGCCGATCATGAGAAAGAGATCGAACACCACCTGGCCGCCGCCCACGGCGACGCGGCCCCCCGCCGGCAGCACGCGCGCCGCGACTTCCTCCCAGGTCGTGCGCCTCGGGTCCCACCACCAGCCGTCCGGGCGCTGCTCGAGTCCCGCCGCCTCGCGCGAAACGACAAGACGCGGGGTCTTGTGGACGTTCGGCTCGAGTTCGTGGCTGCGGCGCGCGAACACGACGAAGCTCGCAAGCTCCTGCGCGCGCTGGTAAAGCTCCCAGTCCTTCGGGTTGCGCAGCGAGACCGGCGTCAGGCCGTCGGCGCCGGCGATCTTGTCGTCGTCGGAGACGATGGCGTAGCCGGTGATGTCCAGATTCCCCGCCACCAACAATGGCCTCCCCGCGCGACCAGGATAGCGAAAGCCCATTGCATCCGCCAGGGCGGCCGCGCCGGTAGGCGCCGCTATCAGTCGCCAGCGAGAACCTGGGCGTCCTTGAGCTGAGCCTCGGTGATCGGGATCATCTTGACCGCCAAGGCGTGGAGCTTCTCATACTCCCCCCACAGCATGTAGTCGCCATAGAGGGTGAGAGCGTTAGAAAGGTTTTCGCCCTGATCGGCGACGTAGACCTTGTCGAAGTCCAAGCCGGATTTGCGCCGCAACGCCCGAAGACGCGCCTGATGATCCTGGTCGAGCGTTGTTGGGACGGTCGCGCCGGATCCTTTGGCCGCGGTTTGAAGCTCAGCCTCCGCCCTCCCACGGTCATCGACCAGCCGGCGCGCGAAGGCCCTCACCTGCGGAGCGCGGGTCCGGTCAAGCGCGAGGCGCGATTCCCCGATCGCGAAGAGATTGCTGTTCGAGGCCCTGGTCACGAAGTCGACCTCGGCGCTGAAGTCCCCGGCCGACGCGAGGGCTACCGACAGAACAAGACCGACGACGCCAATGGGAACCGTCAGGGTCATGTGCTTCGTCTCCCCGGGGCCTTATCGGCGCAATGCTTCAATGCTGCTTGGCGATCCTTTTCCGCCGCCCCGGCGTTCTTCGCTTCGGATCGCCGAAACGACAAACTGAGGATGCGGGCCGCCGCTTCACGGTAGGCGTGAATCGGGTTCGATGCAAAGCCGCTGTCGGCGCCTCGTTCGGCTGATGGGCGGGCGCGCTCATGCTGAGACACGTCAACGAGAAGCTGTTGAAGCTCGGCGTCGTCGCCATCGGCCTCGGCCTCACGATCGGACTGTTCCGGAGTGCCCCTTAGGGTTACAGATGCGAGCGGAGGGAATGAGACATGAACGTCGAACTCTTCACGGCCTATCTTCTGATCACCGTCGTCCTGATTATCGCGCCGGGACCGATCGTCACGCTTGTCATCTCGACCGGCGCGACCCGCGGCGTGCGCGCCGCGCTGACAACGGTCGCGGGCACGACCCTTGGCAACGCCCTGTTGCTGGCGGCGATCGCGCTGTGTCTCAGCTGGGTGCACGCGCACGCGGACCTGTTGTTCAACGCGCTGCGCTGGACCGGCGCCGCCTATCTCATATGGCTTGGCGTGCAGGCGTGGCGCCATGCGGGCGAGGAGAGCAAGCGGCTGAGGGACAGCGGACGCGCGCGCTTCTTGCGCGGCCTCTTGGTCGCGCTCTTCAACCCCAAGACGATCGTCTTCTTCACCGCCTTCCTGCCGCAGTTCATTGATCCGCGGCTGCCCGCGGGGCCGCAGCTTGCGGCGATGTGCGTCGCCTCGGTCATCATCGCCGGCGCGTCTGATTGCGCGTGGGCCGTCGCCGCTGGAATGGGCCGCGCCTGGTTCATGAAGCCGTCCCGCGTCAAACTGCTCGGGCGCGTTTCCGGAACCGTGCTCATTGGCGGGGGCTTGTGGCTTTCGCTGGCCCGGCGCACGAGCTGACTGGCGCTCGACACTCAGGATCTCGCGATGCCGAACCTGACGACGATCATCTCGGTCGCGGGCGCCTCATTCGTCGCCTCGTTCGTTGAGGCGGTCGAGGCGCTGACCATCGTGCTTGCCGTCGGGCTCGCGCGCGGCTGGCGTCCGGCGCTGACCGGCGCCGCGGCCGCTATCGTAGCGCTTGCGCTGATCGTCGTCGCCCTCGGGCCGCTGCTGGGCGCCGTTCCGCTTCATGCCCTGCAGTTCGCGGTCGGCATCCTGCTGCTCATGTTCGGTTTGCGCTGGCTGCGCAAGGCGATCCTGCGCGCCGTTGGAATCATCGCTTTGCACGACGAGGACGCCGCCTTTGCGCGCGAGACGCGCGCGCTGACCCAAGTCCCACAGCGGCGGTCGAGCGGGTTGGACTGGATCGCCGGCGCAACCGCCTTCAAGGCCGTGTTGCTGGAGGGGATCGAGGTCGTGTTCATCGTCATCGCTATCGGGGCGGGTCGCGGACTGCTTGGGCTCGCGAGCGCGGGCGCGCTGGCGGCCTGTGTCGCGGTCGCGGCCATAGGCGCGGCAATCCATCGGCCTCTCGCGCGGGTCCCTGAAAATACGCTCAAATTCGCGGTCGGGGTGATGCTCTCGGCCTTCGGCCTGTTCTGGACCGGCGAGAGTCTTGGCGTCGCATGGCCGGGCGGCGACGTCGCGATCCTTGCATTTATCGCGCTGTTCCTGGCGGTCGCCTTAGGCCTCGTCGCGCTGCTCAAGCCAAGGGCGTCGGCCCTCGCATGATCGGCGCAGTCGTCAAGCAACTGATCGACCTGTTCGTCGATGACGAGCTTCTGGCGGCCACCATCCTTTGCGCCGTCGCTCTCATCAGCGCACTCGCGCTTTGCGGTCTAGCGCCGGGGTGGCTGGTCGGCCTCATGCTGACGCTGGCGTTGCCGGCGACGCTCGTCGCGAGCGTATTGCGCGGCGCGCGGCGGGCCGCGCGGAAGGAATAATGTCGCGCGCCTTTCAGGCGCACAAAAGCGAACCGCAGGAGGAACGCATGGCCCGACGCTTCATCGACATTTCGGCGCCGCTGCAAAACGACGTGCCTGCCGATCCGCCCGGGCTTGGGCCCAAGATCGAGTACATCGATCATCAGCAGAGTCTGCCGCAAATCCTGCCGTTCTTCCCCGGCTTAAAAAGAGAGGACTTGCCGGACGGGCAGGGATGGGCGGTCGAACGCGTGCAGCTCACAACGCACAACGGCACCCATCTCGACGCGCCATGGCACTACCATCCGACCATGAACGAAGGAGAACGCGCCTGGACGATCGACGAGATCCCGCTCGAGTGGTGCTTTCAGCCTGGGGTGAAGCTCGACTTCCGGCATTTTGCCGACGGCTACGTGGCGACCTCCGCCGATGTCGACGCCGAGCTTGAGCGCATTGGCCACGCGCTCAAACCCCTCGAGATCGTTGTCGTCAATACCAGCGCCGGCCTCAAATATGGACGCCCCGACTATGTCGCTGCGGGCTGCGGCATGGGCGCCGAGGCGACGCTGCATCTCTTGCGACAAGGCGTCCGCGTCGCCGGGACCGACGGCTGGAGCTGGGACGCGCCCTTCGTGCATACGGCTAGGCGATACGCGGAGACGCATGACGCCTCGCTCATCTGGGAGGGGCACAAGGCCGGCCGCCACATCGGCTATTGCCATATCGAGAAGCTGCACAACCTCGAGTCGCTGCCGTCGACCGGCTTCATCGTTTCATGCTTCCCGACAAAGAGCGAGCGCGCCTCGGCGGGCTGGACCAGGGCGGTGGCGATCATCGACGATCTCGGAGATGGTCAGCCTTAAGATGGACGCTTTGCGGAGCAAATCCGTCGCGCCGGCTTCGGAGGGCTGCTGCATGAAAGTCGTTCCGCCTCCCCGTGCGAGGCTGGTCTACAATCCCGGCCTGCGCGCGCTTCACTGGCTCATGGCCGCGCTCATCCTTGTCGCGCTGCCGCTCGGGGTCTCGGTGGCGCTCTTGCCTCGCAAAGGGGTGCGATCCGAGCTCCTGTTCATCCATAAGTCGATCGGCATGACCGTTCTCTGCCTGGTCGCGCTGCGCATCGTGTGGCGCCTCGTTGTCGGCGCGCCCGCTTACACCGAGCCGCTTGGCCGGCTGACCCACGCCGCCGCGCGTTCAGCACATATGGCGCTCTACGCCCTGATGATCGCGATGCCGGTCAGCGGCTACGTGCAGTCGACCGGCGCTGGCTTTGAGGTTCCCTGGTTCGGCCTCTTTTCCTTTCCCATGCTTCTGCCAAAGAATCCGGAGCTGCGAGCGGCGGGGAGCTCAGCGCACTTCCTGCTCGCATGGGCGATCGGGTTCGTGCTGGCAGCGCATCTCGGCGGCGTCGTCTGGCACGCAGCGATCAAGCGCGATTCCGTGCTCACGCGGATGTGGCCTAGCTATCGGCCGGCCTCGAACAGCGCGCGATCATGATCGTCCGGGCGATCAGGAGCCGGCGAGAGCGTGCACGGCTTTGCGCTGCTGGCGCTGTGGCCTTGTGCTTTGTTTTGTGGTTTTGTGGTTTTGTGTGTGTGTGTGTGCATGCAGACGGCGGTGGATGGCGAGCCACCGCGACGTGGACGGCGGCCCTGGCGGCCGGGGCTGTGGTGAGGGTTGTGGCTTGGAGGCGGTGAGTGAATGGGTGTAGTTTTCTGTGATCAGTGCGACGGATTTGCATTGATCCCCGCCGTGCTGCTGATGTCTCAAGGACAACTCGGAACTCTGTGCTCCGCGGTACTTCTGGTGTATAAATAAATAAAAGATATCATCATAGCCATGATAATCAATATGCACGTAATGAGTGGCCATGATGGGGAGGTGTGTGGCTGACGGGCGGCCGGCCGGGGGAGGGGTCCCGCCGCATGGGCTGAGTGCTCT
>CAVZWU010000004.1:0-76887 GCA_963779095.1 uncultured Alphaproteobacteria bacterium
GACATGGACTACCCAGGAAATTCCGCTTTGGGTCGAGAGTACGCGTTGCGGGAACGACGCCTCGCGGGCACGTTTGCGACGCACTCCGCGAGGCCACGCCATTCGTCAGAGCTCGAATGCTCAGACAAAGTCAGAGCATCATCGACCTCGATCCCAAGATAACGGACCGTGCTCTCGATCTTCGTGTGCCCGAACGGACACGCGCATAATGCACCTTCTGTGAACTCATTGAAAATCAAAGGCCCGTGGTCGGGATTTGGTGTTAGCGGACGGTCTGATCGCTTGCGCCCGGTCAATCCGACCAGGTCTGCTGTCCTGATTGCCCAGGGAGCGCCTGGGCAGACCTGCCGCCCTTGATTTCGCCACGGCGAAGCATGCGCAGCGCCGTCATATTGCATACCCCGACCATTTTCGCTGCGGCCTCGAGCGTGATCTCGCCACGCTCGGCCCATTCGCCGTTGCGGTAGCCGGCGATCTCATGGTGATTGCGGAAGCCGCACACGCGCTCCTGCGTCCAGGCGTTGCCGTATCCGGTCGCGAGGCCGACGCGATTGAGCAGGCGCGCAATCTGGCGATCCAGCATCAGTCGACCGGACGGCCGGGACCGCAGAATTCCCGGAAGGCTTCTGGCGCTTCTCGAGAGCCGACAATCAGAAGATCGAGATCGATCGCCTCCTGCACGCGACGCACGGTTTCCAGCATTCCGACCGGATCGAGCGCGTCGGGAGAGGAATGGGACGTCGATAGCTGCGCGCCGACCTTCCAGGAACCGATCATGAATTCTGACGCTCATCTCTGTAGGCTGCGTTGCTGAGATCGGGCATCATGTTGACAGCGCGATTCCCCGCCAACCCGGTTTCGAAAAGTATGCTGCAGTAAGCCAATGGAATCGAAGGGTCCCCACAGAGGACGCAAGCGCGGACTTCCGCACAACGTCGCTAGGGATCGTGCGCGCTCGAAAATCGGAAGACCGCTCTGGGCGGGGAGCGCGCGCGTCGAGGGTCGCCTCGGGAAGGACCGAAGTCCGCGCCATAGCCGCTATTCAATTGCGCGCATGAAGCAGCCTTAGCCGCCCTGTCGGCGCGCAGTTGGCGTACACTTGCCGAATGCGAATCATCACCTACCGCGACCTCCGCCCCGGCCGCTTCACGAAGCCGCTCGAACGGCTGCGCGCGGGGCTTGGCCGCGACGACTTCGCCGCTGCCGGGCTGAAGAAACTGGCCCCCACGCCCTATTGGCGCGCCAAGCTCAGCGACGAGGCGCGTCTCCTCATGCAATTCGTCCCGTACAACGGCGAGACCGTCTGCCTGTTTCTGGAGGTGATCCCCGATCACGCCTACGAAAAGTCCCGCTTCCTGCGGGGCGCGTCGGTCGATCGCGACAAGATCGAGGCTGGCCCTCACGATCTCGCGCCTCAACCCGAGCCGAGCGCGCGCTCAGGCTGGGAGCTCAAGTGGCTGCCGCCGGAAGCCGTGGAATTCGATCTCCTCGACAAGCCAATTGTTCTCGACGCCGCGCAGGAGGCGGTGCGCCGCCATGCGCCACCGCTCGTCATCATCGGCCCCGCGGGCTCGGGTAAGACAGCGGTGACGCTCGCCAAGATGCGCGAGGCGATGGGAGAGGTCCTCTATGTGACGCTGTCGGCCTATCTGGCCCAGACGGCGCGCCGTCTCTACGGCGCGCATGGCTATGAAAATTCGCACCAGAACGCCGAATTCATGAGCTTTCGCGAATTCGTCGACACGATCGCGGTCCCGGAAGGCGAGGAGGTTCGCTTCTCAGCCTTTCGCACGTGGCTCGAGCGTCGGCGGGGCGGCCTCAAAGGCGATTTGCGGCAGGCCGACGCGCACGCTCTGTTCGAAGAATTTCGCGGCGTGCTCGGCGCGCCCGCGAGTGGGGCGTTGACGGAAAGCCAATATCAGGCGCTCGGCGTGCGGCAATCGCTCTACCCCGCGGGAGTCGCGCGCGCAGCCGTGCATGACCTCTTCGAGAAATATCGGACCTGGCTGAAAGACGAGAAGCTATCCGACTTGAACCTCGTCTCGCACGCGTGGCGCGCCAAGGCGGAGCCGCGTTACGATTTCGTCGTCGTAGACGAGGTGCAGGATTTCACCAACGCCGAGCTCGCGCTGATCCTCGATACGCTGAAGACCAAGCATCATTTCCTGCTGTGCGGCGATTCGCACCAGATCGTGCATCCGAACTTCTTTTCGTGGGCTTCCGTACGCGCCTTGTTCTGGCGCACGGCGGAGGCGGCCGAGGACGCGCCCGCCGCGCGCGAAATCTCCGTCCTGCGGACGAATTTCCGCAATACCGAGGCCGTCACCGGCCTCGCCAATCGCCTCCTGAAGATCAAGCAGGCGCGCTTTGGCTCGGTCGACCGCGAGAGCAATTTCCTCGTCCGATGCGCGTCCAGCGCGACGGGCGCGGCGCAATTGCTCAAGGGCGATGATAAGGCCCTGCGCGCGCTCAACGCCGCCTCGCGCGCGTCCGTCCGCTACGCGGTCATCGTCCTGCGCGACGAGGACAAGCCGGCGGCGAGGGCCCATTTCGCGACGCCGCTCGTCTTCTCCGTCCACGAGGCGAAGGGCCTCGAATATCCCAACGTTATTCTGTTTCAGATGATCTCGGCAAACCGCGCTTCCTACGCCGAAGTGTGCCGCGGCGTGGCGCCGGGCGACCTCGAAGGCGAGGAGATCGATTACCGCCGCGGCAAGGACAAGACCGACAAGTCGCTCGAGATCAACAAATTCTACGTCAATGCGCTCTACGTCGCGATGACGCGCGCCGTCGAGGGTCTGACGATCGTCGAGACCGACGTTCAGCATCCGTTGCTGCGATTGCTCGACCTCAAGGAGATCGCGGACGTCGCGCCGACTGCGGCTGCGGCGTCGAGCAAGGACGAATGGGCACAGGAGGCCCGCAAGCTCGAACTGCAGGGCAAGCAGGAACAGGCGCGCGCGATCCGGGAGACGTTTCTTACGGCGCGGCCGACGCCCTGGACACCCTGGTCGCTGCAAACCCTTCGGGAATGGACGCCCAAGGCGCTCGATCCCAGGAATCCGTCCGCCAAGATCAAACAGACCCTGCTCGATTATGCGCTGTGGCACGGACAGGGTGCCTATGTCGAAAAACTAGCCGAAGCGAATTTCGCGCCTGCGCTGGCGTTGACCCATCGCGGGCAGTTGCTGGCCCGCGTCGCGCAGACCTTGCACGAGGGCAAGTTCGTCGAGCTCGCCAAGGTTCCTGGATTCTGGAACGATCCCCGCAACCCGATGGGCCGCGCGACGCGTGCGGCGGCCGCGATGCGCGAGCGACAGTTGCGGCCCTATCACGAACGATCCCCAAAGGCCGTGCTGCAGGATTGCGACCTCTACGGCGTCGACCACGAGGCCTATTGCGGCGCGACCCCGCTGATGCTCGCCGCGCGCGCCGGGAACGTCGCGTTGATCGAAGCCCTGCTCGCGCGCGGCGCGGATCCGGAGCTCGTCGACGATTACGGGCAGACCGCATGGATGGGCGCGCTGAATCGCGCCATCGACGACGAGGCCTTCGCGCGCGCCCATCTCGCGGCCCTGTTCGAGCGCCTCGGACCGGAGACCCTCGACGTCCACACGGACGGGCGGCTCGTTCGCCTCGAACGCGGCCAAGGCGAATTCTGGCCCCTCGGGCTGATGTTGGCCGGCCTCAAGACCCATTGCGGCGGCCTGACCGCTAGGCCGCTCGGACCCTACCGATATACACGAGGCTTCTTCGCCGACGGCCTCATCGAGACGCTCGACCGTCTCCCGGAGCATCTTTGGCGGAAAGCACGCCGCAAGAAGGAGTATCTGAACGCCGTGCTGGCGCGGGCTGAGGTCGACTCCGGCTACCGGCCGGCCCGCAAGCTCTGGAAGCGGAGCACCGTGGGTTACTATATGCCAGCGCCCGACATGAGGCTGCGACGCAGGACGGCGGACGGCGAAGCCTGGGTCCCGATCGATGAGGCCCTCGCTCTGGCGGCGGTCGATGTCGGCGGATCACACTGGTTATTCCACGGTTACGCCCCGCCTGTGGACGCATCGGCATCGGCGCCATAGCGGCGAGATGAGCAGCGGAGAAACCCAGTTGTTTCCAAATCAAGGAAGGCAGGCCTCGACGCCAAAAGGAAACAAACAAATGGACGGCAGCTCCTGGCGCATCTGCCAGTAGCGGCTACGGCAGCTTTCGGGAGCTTTGCGTCCGTAGCGGGAGCCGACCGGGAATGCGTGCTTCGGGTCGAAACCGGTCCAACTGATTGGGTTAACGCGACTGCTATGATCGGGGTCACAAGGCCAGTAGCGACTTCTCTATTCGGAGACCCATTCGGCGCGCGGGGGTCCAGCGGAACCGATCAGCTCTGGGAACAGGCTGCGTCGAGCGCATTCAAAGCCGCGCGCCCATCATGCAACGAGTGCGTGTAATATTGCAGGGTGACATTCGGCGTTTTGTGACCGGCCAGCTTCGCCGCCGTCGCTACATCGATGCCGCTTGCTTGAAGCATCGATATGAAGCTCGCCCTCGCGGAATGAATGCTTACTGGCGGCATTCCCATTCGTCGGAGCGCGGGTCGCCAAATTCGATGCAGAAAACTGGAGTAGAGCAACACGCCGCCTTGGGGCGCGGGGAACACGCGCTCGAGGGAGGGACAGGTCGGCTTCCACTCCGCGAGCATTCGGCAGAGCGTCCCGCTCATCGGTATGATGCGCTGACCCGACGCCGTCTTCGTCGTCTCGATCAACTTGCCAGTCTGCTTGTCCTGAACGCGCTTGATGTGGACCACGCAAGCATCGAGATCCACGCAATCCCAGCACAACCCGAGCTGCTCCGATATGCGGGTTCCGGCTAGAAACGGAAACGCGACATAGACGTCGCCGCTGGCGATCACGGCTCGGACCTGATCGATGCTGAGATGCTTACGGTTTGGTCGCTCGAGGCGCTTTTGCAAGTTCGTCGGCATTGCGATCGAGCGCGTTCCAGTATCTTCGGCGTGAAGGGCGAGCGCCGACTTCAGCACCGACAGCGCCTTGTTCGCCGAGTAAACCGTATCGATGCCGTCGTGCCATTCGCGGATTGACTTGGTGGTCAGCTTGTCGACGCGGACGCTGGTCAGCGGCTCGAGCAGCTTCGCCCTGTGTTCATAGGTCGTGTGGGTGTTGCCCCGCGTCGTGCGCTTTCGCGTTTCAAGCCAAGCGCGAATCGCGTCGCCGACAGTCACGTTCGATGGTCTGGCGGGCGCCTCACTCGTCAGCAGCCGGTTCCTGAACTCGGCAGCCTCAATTCGCGTCTCGAAGAAGCGCTGATTGCGCACGCCATCAACGTGCCAACCCACGATCCAACGAACTTGATGCTTGATGCTTCCGTCTCGTTGGACCCGGCGGCGTTTGCGGCGAGTGATGCTGGCTTCCATAGCGCGAATTAAAACACGGCAAACTGTGGTTACACAATTATACTGTGTGGTTCTGGCTCGTCGCCGCGTCCAACCCCAATTCGGCAACTCTAAATCGCGATGATTGCCCATGCAGCTGGCGCGGGGCCTGGGCTGGTCGAGGGCCTCTTGAACCGGCCGCTGCAATCACGCATTGCCAACACCACAATTATGGTAATTCAATTCCATTAATGGTCAGGGCAATCCTCCGGTATCGTTGGTGGCAGTACACAAGCCGCCGACACATCGTAGGAGGTAGGACATGAATTTGTTATCGCGACGGAGCATACTCGCAATCGCCGCCGTAGTCGACGTCGCGTTGCATTCGCGCTCGGCTCCAGTTGCCGCCAAAGCCTTGGCTGCGCGTCATAAATTGCCCACACGCCACCTGGAGACGTTGCTCCAGGGGCTGGTTCACGCGAAGATCCTCAAGGGCGTGCGCGGGCCCCGAGGCGGCTACGACCTGGCGCGCGATCGCCGACGCATCACCGTGGGCGAGATCGTGCGCATCGCGATGTCGCTGAGCACCGCCGATCCGGAAGATCTCGGCGCAAACTCGGTGCTGCTCGAGCGGGTGATCGACCCGGCGGTGCGCAGGGCGGGCGAGACCTTTCTCGCCAATCTCGATGCGATCACGGTCGAGCAGATGTGCGAGACGGCCGAGAAGGCGCATGTGCTCGACGACGAGAGGGTCAGCGTGTTGATTTCCACTGAGAGCTGACCCGGGCGCCACGGGTTTTTCCACCGAGAACTGACCCATGTTCGAACCCTTCCCCCTTGGCCTAGGCGGGGGACGATGGAGTGATCGACATGGAGTTACTGAGCGTCATCCGACGCTGGCACTACCGGGACCATTTCTCGATCCGAGAGATATCGCGGCGCACGGGGCTGTCGAGGAACACAGTCCGCAAATATCTGCGCTCGGACACCGTTGAACCGAGGTTCAACATCCCTGACCGCCCGAGCAAGCTGGACCCTTACGCCGACAAGCTGTCGCATATGCTGCGGCAGGAGGCGGGGAAGTCCCGCAAGCAGAAGCGGACGACCAAGCAATTGCACGCCGATCTGGCCGCCCTCGGTTACGACGGCTCCTACAATCGCGTGGCGGCCTTCGCTCGCGACTGGAAGGCCGCTCGGCAACAGGAACAGAAGACGTGCGGCCGCGGCGTGTTCGTGCCGCTGGCGTTTTTGCCGGGCGAGGCGTTCCAGTTCGACTGGTCGGAAGATTGGGCGATCATTGCCGGCGAGCGAACCAAGCTGCAGGTCGCTCACTTCAAACTGTCCTGCAGCCGCGCCTTCTTCCTCCGGGCCTACCCGCAGCAGACCCACGAGATGCTGTTCGACGCCCATAACCACGCCTTCCGCGTGCTGGGCGGCGTTCCCCGGCGAGGCATCTACGACAACATGCGCACTGCGGTCGACAAAGTCGGGCGCGGCAAGAACCGCCAGGTCAACGCACGGTTCGCAGCCATGGTCAGCCACTTCCTGTTCGAGGCGGAGTTCTGCAATCCGGCGTCCGGTTGGGAGAAGGGGCAGATCGAGAAGAACGTCCAGGACGCCCGCCATCGGCTCTGGCAGCCCATGCCCAGCTTCCCCTCCCTGGCGGCGCTGAACGACTGGCTGGAGATGCGATGCAGGGAGCTGTGGGAGCAGACGCCGCACGCCTCGCATCCTGGCGCGATTGCCGACGCCTGGGCCGAAGAGGTCCAGCATCTGATGCAGCCTTCGCGCCCGTTCGACGGCTTCGTCGAATACGCCAAGCGCGTGTCGCCGACGTGCCTGGTCCATCTGGACCGCAATCGCTATAGCGTGCCGGCCTCCTTCGCCAATCGTCCAGTCAGCGTACGAGTCTATCCCGAACGCATCGTTGTCGCCGCCGAGGGACAAGTCGTCTGCGAACATCGCCGCGTTTTTGCCCGCTCCCACCAACGCAAGAGCACGACCACCGTTTTCGATTGGCGGCACTATCTGGCGGTCATTCAGCGCAAACCGGGCGCACTCCGCAACGGCGCGCCGTTCGCCGAACTCCCGCCTGCCTTCCGTGCCTTGCAACAGCGCATGCTCAAGACGCCGGGCGGCGACCGCGAGATGGTCGAGATTCTGGCTCTCGTCCTCCAGCATGACGAGCAGGCCGTGCTCACTGCCGTCGAACTGGCTCTGGAGGCCGGCGTGCCGACCAAGACGCACATTCTGAACCTGCTGCACCGGTTGATTGACGGCAAGCCAATCGACCCACCCGTCGTGAAGCCGCCTAATGCTTTGACGCTCACCTCCGAGCCGCAGGCCAACGTCGAACGCTACGATGCGCTGCGCCAAGCCCGGGAGGCGCGCCATGCGTCATAATCCCGCCGCTGGCGCCGTCGTCATCATGCTGCGCACCCTCAAAATGCACGGCATGGCTCAGGCGGTCGGCGAGCTGACCGAGCAAGGCTCTCCGGCCTTTGAGGCGGCGCTGCCCATCCTATCGCAGCTCTTGAAGGCGGAAACAGCCGACAGGGAGGTAAGGTCGACGGCCTACCAGCTCAAAGCGGCCCGCTTTCCGAACTATCGCGACCTTGCCGGCTTCGACTTCGCCAGCAGCGAGGTCAACGAGGCGCTCACACGTCAACTCCATCGTTGCGAGTTCCTGGAAGACGCCCACAATGTCGTCCTGGTCGGCGGCCCCGGCACGGGCAAGACGCATCTCGCCACCGCGATCGGCGTCCAGGCGATCGAGCATCATCGCAAGCGCGTCCGCTTCTTCTCCACCGTCGAACTCGTCAACGCTCTCGAACAAGAGAAGCTTCAGGGCAAGCCAGGACAGATCGCCGCCCGGCTCACTCACTCCGATCTCGTCATCCTCGACGAGCTTGGCTACCTGCCGTTCAGCGCCTCCGGCGGGGCGTTGCTCTTCCATCTGCTGAGCAAGCTCTACGAGCGTGCCAGCGTCATCATCACAACCAATCTCAGCTTCGGCGAGTGGGCAACCGTGTTCGGCGACCCGAAGATGACGACCGCTCTACTCGATCGTCTCACCCACCGCTGCCACATTCTCGAAACCGGAAACGACAGCTTCCGCTTCAAGAACAGCTCGGCGAAAGCCGCCAAACCCGCAAAGGAGAAACCTCGAAACTTGACGAACGCCTGATCCCAAAACCATCATCAAGCCGGGTCAGTTCTCAATGGAAATCCCGGGTCAGTTCTCGACGGAAATCGACAAGCTAACGTCGCCGTCCAATCTCGCTTGTGACTGCGACGAGCACCACTGTACCCTAATCAATCCCGGGCGAGGTCGTGCGGCAATTCATCGCCGGGTCTGCCCATCCCCACTTAGTTGTCTCTCTTCCTAAGCACCCGATTTCGCAATCGACCAATTCGTTCAACGTAAAGTTCAACTATATCCCCGTCCTGGAGGTAACGGCCAAGCTCAAGACCACAGCCAAATCCCACAGTTCCAAATCCAATAAACTCGCCTGCTCTCAGCGTTTCGTCGCGGGATAAATATGATATAATCTTCGGTACGCTATGTAGCATTCCTGACGAATTTGACCTTCCCCAAAGTTCTCCATTTACAGTCACGCTTAGTTCTAGCGCCTCAGGACTAAGAATTTCATCGCGCGTGACTATCCAAGGTCCAATTGCGTTTGCCCCATTAAAACTCTTAGACTTCGCCGGGCCAAAGCCCGATTGCAACTCGTCAAATTGAAGATCTCGAGCAGAGAAGTCATTGAAGATCGCATATCCAAAAACAAATTCTTCGGCTTCGTCGAGTGAAATATTTTCGCCATCGCGACCGATGAACATTCCAAATCCCAGCTCGAAGTCCATCACGTTACTGTGTGTTGGCCATACAATAGTCGCGTCCTGTCCAACTACATTGTGCCTATTGTGAAAATAAAAAATCGGTTGCTGTTTGAAGATATCCGGAACTTTGGAAAGAGGCCGAAATTCACAATCATCTAAGCTAAGATTTTTACGTTCAGCGCCAATGCGTCTCATTCCTGCACCTGCGGCGCAAATATGCTGAGGAAATAATGACATGTCGCAAATCTGCTCGGGTGTCGGAACAGGGGATAGAAATTTAACGTCAGAAAGAGCTGCACTGCAGCCTGAGCTATCACCATAACGTCTAGTTAGTCTTTTAGCTTCGCCAAGAGCTTCCTCTCCAGCCTTGATCAAATGCAACATATCTCGAAAATATGGCCTTGAGTTACCATCTCTGAGTGACGCCGCTGCCAAATCCAGTACACGCGAATTATCCTCGTCGATAACACCTATATAAGACCCCTCTTCTCGCATGAAAGTGCCGAGTTTCACGATGCGTCTCTTCTCTGGACCCGATGCTCTGTCCTCGATAAGCGCGAATTTTTCCGCCGTCGCATTCTAGTGGTCAAAATCAAACGTAAAGTTCCGGGGCGCCTTCCGCAATTTCAAGGAGTTCTCCGGCTTGCAAGGGGTTCGAAGCGTTTGATTCTATCCACTAGCTTCGGAGTTTCATCGCGACCGGCCGCATCGGCGAACCAGTAGCTCCGCGTATCCGTATGCACGCCCCAAAAAACGCGAATGTGAAAATCTTTTCCGCGGCCAGATCCTCCAGATTAACAATCTCCATTATGGGAATCCCGGCTTCCGCCAGAAGATACGTGTGGACGACCTGCCAGTTCTCCGGGTCCGCCGAGGGGGATTGCTCCAGCGTATGCGTATCAGAACCTATTGTAACAGCGCCCCCCATCGCGAGGAATTCAGCCCCTGCTCGGTTAATTCCTGGTGGGTTCGTCATGTAATTGGTCGGGTCGGGCCACGCGCGCATACGCCCCGTCCTGATCATTACCACGTCTCCCGGGAGTAATTCACAACCTTGATGCTTTAAGCACCCACTAAGATCATCCGCGCCGATCCCGTAACTGGGCGGCAGAGCGTCCACTCCGTGCATTGCGGCCACATCAAGTAAAAGACCCTCGAGCGATCACCGGTGGATGTTTGTCTGCTCCATTCACATCCCAGTGACGGCTCCCCAAATGGTCTTTCGCAGCATATCCGTTGAAGATCTTACCGCGATAGCCGAAATGATTTAATGCATCTACATGGGTACCACAATGGGTATACATGGAGATTGCGTCACCGGAATAAGAGACCAGATGGTTATGCTCAAATCCTACCTTCATAGCGTCAGCAAGTTCCTCACCGCGGGGAGTGTGCGTCATCCATATCTGAAACCCCGGATCGTTCGCGGCGATCCAACCCGGCATGCCGATAAAATGATCTACAGACAAATCGAAGATCTTGGTCGCGTCCGCACAACTCACAATTGCCTGACGTGACTCCGCATTTATCAGATTTAGCATTCCTATCTGGTCGCCTGAACCGAACGGGCTCTCGGTGACTTCGCGAAACGTCGCCGAGTACGCGGCGATTTTTTTCTTCATCGCCTCATCTACGTAGTGTGGAGTGCACATGTCGGCTCCCTCTTGGTAAATATCTATCCCTGCTCTTCCACGATTAAGTCGAAGAGTTGACCTAGTGGTCAAAATCAAACGTAAAAGTCCGGGGCGCCTTCCGCAATTTCAAGGAGTTCTCCGGCTTGCAAGGGGTTCGAAGCGATCGATCTATCCACTAGGCCCTTTGCCCTTTCCCGCCTGTCGCCCACGACAGGATCAGTGCAAATAGAATGATGGCTCCGTAAGCTGCATCGATCCAAAACGCTGGGATCTGGGAGAGAGTAAGAATGTTCTGCAACAGCCCGAGCAACAAACTCCGGTCAGAGCTCCGATCAGACGTCCGCGACCGCCCTCCAAACTGACACCTCCTATAACCGCCGCTGCAAATACATAAAAAATCATGTTGGCCCCCTGGCTTGTCACAACGGAAGCAATCCTCCCTGTCAACATTAAGCCGGCTAAAGCTGAAAGAACCCCGCCTATTACGTAGACAGTCCAAGTGACACGTTCGACGTTAATGCCAGCAACGCGAGCAGCTTCCGCGTTCCCCCCAATTGCGTAAAGCGCGCGTCCCCAACGATGATATCGAAGCAAAAGACCAAACCCAAAATAAAGTAATCCAGCTATCAAAATTGAAACAGGAATTCCAAATATCGTCCCACTTCCTAGGTAAAGGTAGACGGGCGGCAAACTGAACAACGTCTTCCCGTTAGTTATACCCATGGTCACCCCTCGAAGAAGGATCAGCATGGCTAAGGTCGTGATAAAAGCATTGAGGCGCATCTTGGTTACGAGGAAGCCATTTATAAAACCAACTAAGGCCCCAACTAAGAAAACAACGCATATCGCCACATAAGGATTGATTCCGATCCCCGAGCCACCTTCACCGACGCTCGTCACAATTAGCCAACCCCCGACCATAGGAGCGAGGCCGACTACGGACTCAAGCGAGAGGTCGAAACGACCCGCAATCACAATCATCGTTTCAGCAATTACCAGGATAGAAAGCTCCGACGATTGTTGGAGAATGTTCAAAATGTTTCCGGTAGTAAGAAATGCGTCACTTATAAGAGCACCGATGACAATAGTTATCGCAATTACTGGTACTAAGGTAAGCTCGCGAAGACCAACCCCCGCTGAGCGCCAGATCGGCCTCGAATGACGCTCAAGCCGCGGAACAATGACCTCATCGAGCATTGGGATCGAAGCCCTCTATTGAAGCAACCAATTCATCGTCAGTCCAACCCGCTCCAAACTCAGCGCGGACGCTTCCTTTAAATAAGACTATGACCCGATCACAGATTACAAGTTCATCAAGATCGTCCGAGACGATCAGAACGGCCGTGCCCGCCGCGCGGGCGCGATTGGCAATTGCAAAGAGACTATTTTTGGAGGCGATATCCACGCCTTGGGTCGGGTGGACCAGGACAAGAACCTTGGGGGAAGGCGCCAGCGCACGACCGAAGACGCTCTTTTGCTGATTTCCCCCGCTGAGTTCAGAAATTGGTTGTTCAGTTGACGAAGTTACGATCTCCAAGGATCGAATGATGTTATTAGCCTCCCGATCCCGCTTCCGCGGCGAGATAAAGCCGGCCAAGCCTAATCGGTCCACTATGGTCATGGTCGCGTTTTCGGCGACGGAGAGATGCGGAATTATTCCTCGAGCTCGGCGATCTCTCGGAACATATCCCACGCCGATCTTCTGAGCCATCGAGACATTTCCGGGAGGCACGTTTTCACCACACACGAAAATCGCGCCGTCTGAAGGCGTTTCGAGACCAGCAATCGCGTCCCCAATGAGTTCCTTACCGGATCCAACGAGCCCGGTCAGACCGACGCACTCGCCAGATGCCACTTCAAAACTCACATCGCGGACTGCGTCGCCGAACTGAAGCCGCCGTACTTCCAGGTTGACCTTGGACCGGTCGGGAGGCCCTCCTTCCCATCCTCGGCCGCTCGCCTCTCGCATCGCGTCGCCTACCATCGCGCCGACGACTTTTTCGACGGGCATCTCAGAAAGGGCCGCATCGGCCACTACCCGACCGTCTCTTAGGACAGTGACAGTTCGGCAAATATCATAAATCTCCTCAAGATAGTGGGAGATGTAAAGGAAAGTAACTCCGTTATCACGTAATTTGAGAATCCTTTCAAAGAGACGGGTTACTTCCCGCCCCTCCAACTCTGCAGTGGGCTCGTCTAAGATAATAAATCTTGTGCCCTGGCGGAGAGCTCTGGCGATTTCGACGATATGGCGCTTTTCAACTGTGAGCGACCCAGCCAGTTCTCCGACATCAATCTGGAAACCCCACTCGTCTAAAACATCTTGAGCTTCACGCCTTAGTCGTGACCATTTAATCAAGCCCCCGGAACCAATTGGCTGGGAGTTTAGAAATAAATTCTCCGCAACCGTTAACTGAGGAATTAATGTCGATTTTTGATAGACACATGCGACTCGATCACGCCACTTCTGAGGCGAGGCAACGTCGGGGGCGGGCTCCCCCAAAAATCGAATGAAGCCGGTATCGGGCCTCAGTATGCCGGTCAACAGAGCAACTAGAGTGGATTTTCCCGCGCCGTTCCGACCAACGAGTGCCTTCGACTCGCCGGCGTTTATTGTGATCGACACGCCTTGCAGGGCCTGACTGCCACCGAACCGCTTCGAGACATCCGTTGCCTCCGCGATCGGAAGGTCAGGCCTGCTCGCCGTTGACGCAGATAAAAGCAAGTATTTGCTTCCGGAAATCCAGAGTCACACAGTACTTTGACGCGCCTCAGCCTCTATGTTCTTCTTCAATCTTTAACCTGATTGCCCCAGAGGGATTTGTCATCCACATTCTGTTTTGTCACCAGTGGTGCGGGGAGAGCGTCCATCAGATTTCCGTTGAAGGTAATGATTTCGCTGTTGTGATCGGTAGGTCCAGGCTTGTATGTTTTGCCGTCGATGGCCCCCCGCAGATATTCAAAACCATATTTTACGTACAGGTCCAGCGGCTGTGAAATCGACAGATCCAACCACCCGTCACGTACAGCTTGAAGAGCTTGCGGCGCACCATCAATACCAACCAAGAAGACATGTCCTGGTTCGCCTACCTGTTTTAATTTACCAGCGCTCTTCAGGACGTTAAGCACCCCGGAGATCATGCCCGCATCCGTTTGCATAAAAATGGCACCTAGATCTGGAGTTGCGGTCACTACAGTCTGGGTTACCGAGGTCGCAACGTCAGATTTCCAATATGTCGGCTTTTCGATTAGCTTTATATCAGGGAAAGTCTTGGCCAAGCACTCACGATAACCAGCTGAACGATCACGACCGTTGATTGTTGCGAGGTCTCCCATAAGAGATAGGGCGGTACCCTTGCCCCCAAGAGCTTTTCCGTTAGCCATACAAGCATCTACACCCATCTTGTAGTTGTTCGCTCGAACGATCATGGCCAATTTACCGCCGTTCGGCCCGATATCGAGCGAGACAACAGGAACGTTCTTGTCTTCAGCATACTTAAGAGCCGGAATAATGGCCTCGCTATCCGTTGCAATGACAATTATACCACGCGCGCCCAACGCAATTAGATTGTGAAAGTCGGTAATCTGCTTGCCCGGATCTCTATCTGCGTTAGCGACCGGAAGTGTTTTGATGCCATCCTTCTTCGCTCCATCCACCAACAAGTTCGCCTGTACGACCATAAACGTATTGCCCAAGAAGGGCATAGAAATCCCAAGCGTGTAAGGAGTGTCGGGGTAGGCCGCGGTTCCGATCATGGCACCACCGGCGCTGAGGGCGAGCGTGGCACCAACGATATACCTTCGACTAACCTTCATTTCGTGTCCTCCCTGTGCCGACCAAAGTGGTTTCGGTCATTGCACTTGCTACCGTCGCATGTAGCATGCTACATGTCAAGCGCGAGCGAGTACCCGCTAGGGGAGGTTGGGCGGTTGTTGGGCAGAGGGCGATGCAGGAAATAGACCAAATTCGCGAAACTTTGGCGGACAAGGTGCATGAAGCTATTCGAACTGCGATCGTGGTCGGCGATCTCGCGCCCGGTTCACTGCACTCCGTTCAGACGCTCTCCTCACGACTTAAGGTGTCACGGACTCCGGTGCGGGAGGCGCTCTTAAAGCTCGCCGATCAGGGGATGGTGCGTTTTGAGCGCAATAGGGGCGCACGCATCTTGCAAACCACGGTTCATGATCTCGAGGAAATTTTCTCTTTGAGGTTGCTGCTTGAGGTCCCTGCAACTTACCGAGCGGCCCAACAAATAGGATCGATCGAGCTGCGACAATTGGCGTCCTCGGTGGAAAGCTTCCGCAAACTGATCCGAAACCTGAACGCTCGCGAGCACCTTGAACTGGATGCTCATTTTCATCGTATCATCTTGCGAGCATCGGGAAATCGCCGTCTGGCGGATTTCATCGACAGCTTACGAGATTTGCAAATGATTCGCGGGTTCTCGGTGGTCCCAAAGGCTCGGCAGTTAGAAGAGATCTGCGTCGACCACGAGCGGATCTATGGTCACATTCTCGAGCGCGATGCGATAGGAGCAGCAATAGCTATGCGCGAACACCTGTCACTTTCGTCTCGCCTTTTAATTGCGGAAGAAACCGGTGTGGAGGGAGACACTAAAAACTTCGCACCAATTTGGGTGGACTTTGTTGAGCTTCAGAAGCAAGATTGTGAACGATTACAACGCGGTGTAAATCCAAAGACCTAATTGACGGATTTAGAGCAATAAAGGCTTCTTACTTCGATTATTCTACTTAGAGAGAAGACTACAGGACATGCGTATCTGATGATGAAGTGTAATAAAATGCCGGACAACGTATCAAAGAATTGTGTCGGCGGTTCACTATCTAGGTAGCAAAATATTCTCAATGAGATCCTGGAGTAAACTGTGCCAAGGATTGAACTATTGCTGCCGGAGCCCGTATTGCCCAGCGCCCAACGCGCCATTGATGAGAGATTTGTTGGTCATCGACTTTGGGAAGCGGCGGACAAAGATAGCTTTATCCGACAAATCTCGAGTCGTGTTCGCGGCATCGCTCGAGGTCGTCATTGCACAATTGGACGATGGTTAATCGATCGGTTGCCTAACCTTGAGATAATCGCGGGATTTGGTGTTGGTTATGACGGAATTGATCTACAGTGCTGTCGAAGCCGCGGTATCGTCGTCACAAATACCCCGGACGTTCTTACTGAAGAAACCGCCGACGCTGCGTTAGGTTTACTGTTGATGACTGTTCGAGAACTTTCTGCTGCTGAGCGATATCTGCGCTCTGGCAAGTGGGTTGCGAAAGGGAACTATCCCCGATCTCAGGCTACACTTCGCGACAGAACCATCGGTATGGTCGGACTAGGCCGAATTGGTAAAGCTGTAGCCAAGCGCATCGAAGCGCTTGGGAGGCCGATTGTTTATCACAGTCGACGACCCAATGAAAACGTCGCCTATGAGCATTATTCCGATTTGCTTTTAATGGCTCAAGAAGTCGACACCTTGGTCGTGCTTTTGCCGGCAACGGAATCGACGCGTCATAAGATTTCAAAGCAAGTGATTGCCGCATTGGGTGAAAGGGGGATTCTAATTAATATGGGGCGAGGCAGCGTAGTGGATGAGACCGCGTTGGTGGAAGCTTTAGTGAACCGGCAGATATTAGCTGCGGGGCTCGATGTGTACGAAAATGAACCTAACGTTCCCGAAGCACTACTTTCGCTCGAGAATGTCGTTCTTCTCCCTCACGTAGGATCCGCCTCGATCTATACGCACGATATGATGGGTCAGCTCTTAGTAAAAAATCTTCAGTCGTGGTTTGAGTTGGGTGAACCTGTTACCCCTGTCCCAGAAACGCCATGGAGAAAAGTTGGAGGTCCTCTTGCAGGCTGATTCCCAGTGACAGCCTCTCGTGCTTCACACGGGCGCCGCCAGGCTCTGAATTGGCGGAAGGCCGCCGAGGTGCCCGCTTTCTTTTTTCCGGCGATCTGTGCGGGGCCGGGGACAACTTGGGTACCCGGCCTGAAGGTCGGTGACCGTTGGTGCTGGTGTGGCCTCGCTGGCGAGAAGCGTTCGAGGCAGGCCAGGCCCCCGCGTGGTCTTGCGGGCTACGCACGAAGGCGCTCTGGACCACTGTGGGCTTGCATGTCTCAAGCGGTTCGCGTGAACCTTGCCTGCCTGACGCTCACGCACGACACTTGTCGCGAAGCTTCCGCCGCAGGATCCGGGCTTTCGGTTACCTTGCGGTTACAGTTTCGGGGCGACGCATCCGTGCACTGCTGTTCAAGGACGTCCACTCGGGTTCAAGGAACTGCTCTGACCGCGCTTCGTGAACTGCTAAGGACTTTCGAAGATCGCCGTGAACAGCGACGCAGTCTTTCAACACATACTCTGCGTGGTTCCTAAACCTGGGGTCAGAGGTTCAAGTCCTCTCCGGGACGCCCCTCAAAACAGGCGACCAGCGCATCTCTAGACCAGATCGAAGCCGCCTCGTGACCGCAAAAAGCCGAGCTGTCCTGCGATGTTGGGCGGCTCATGGCTGAAATGGCGATGATTGTCCGGGCGCTTGAGCACGATCCGCCGGACTTTCCCGCGTGCCAGCGGTCGGCGGCGTTCAACGCGCGCTTCTCAATCTGGAACGGCGGAGACTCAGGTGATTGAACGCCGAATGAAGCGATCACGCCGCGACTGGTGCGCACAAGATTTGCGCTCGGGCCTTTCGCTCCGACGCTGCGGCGGCTGACCCGAGCGCCTTCGATGAGGAGAAAGAGCGTATCGGCGAGAAGTTCCGGCTGCGAAGCGCCGGCTGCCTTGCAGAGATTCGTCAGGCGATCGCGCTGGCGGATCTTAAATTCCTCAATAACGCGAAGGCCCGGGTGGCCTTCCTCAGTCAGTTCGACGGCAGCGTTGGCGAGGTCGCAGCCGCGCTCGTCCTCGGCGATGAAGATCGCCGCCTTGTCCATGAATCCGTAAAGCTGACCACGCGGGTCGCCCGGATTCTCGGCCTCGATTTCGGCCCAGACTTCGTCTGATTTTCGCCCTTTGTAGTTCAGATACTCAATAACGAGTTCGTCCTTCGAGTCGAAGTGGCGATAGAGCGCCATTTTGCTCGTGCCCGCAGCCTCGGCGATGGCCTCGACGCCGACGCCGCGGATGCCGCGGCGGTGGAAGAGGTCCTGGGCGCAGTCGAAGATCCGGTCGCGGGACCTCCCGGCCTTGGAAGCAGGGACCTCGGGACACGGACCGGGTTTTTCTTTGTTCATGGCGCTTGACGAACCCGTTACCGATCGGTATCAGATACCGATACCGACCGGTACCATCCCGCTTCGGCAGAGTCAAACTGCTACGGCGGCGCCCCGGACGCCCAGCCGAAAGGAACACCCGCCATGGCGTATCCCAACGCGCCCACAATCGACACCCTCCTGGCGGACTCGCTCATTCAGAAAGTGATGCGCGCCGACCGCGTCGAGCCCCTGGCGCTAAGAAGCCTGCTCGAGGGGACCGCGCGCCGCATCGCCGACGCGCGGCGAGGCGCCGCTGTGCAGGTCGGGCAGGATCTCGGCCGGCGCGGCGCGTTCCGGGGGCCGCTGCTGCTGATGCGGCCGCCGGCGCGCGCGCCGGGCGGCCAATGCGGAGCATCCCTCTGCGGCTGATCTTGTTGCGCTGAAGCCGAGGCGATCGAGTGGTCGGCTTCTTCATCCAACGTCCGATCTTCGCGTCGGCGATCGCCGCGATCCTGGTGCTCGCGGGCGCGATCTGCTTTTTCCTGCTGCCCGTCTCGCAATTTCCCGAGATCACGCCGCCGCAGGTTGTCGTGAGCGCCAACTATCCCGGAGCGAGCGCTCAGGTCGTCGCCGATACGGTGACGACCCCGCTCGAAGAGCAGATCAACGGCGTCGAGGGCATGACGTACATGTCCTCGGCGAGCTCGAATGACGGCTCATCGACCATTACTGTCACCTTCAAGGTCGGCTATCCGCTCAACATCGCCGCGGTCGACGTGCAGAACCGGGTGTCGCAGGCGGCGTCCTCGCTTCCGGCGATCGTCAATCAGGGCGGGGTGACGATTAAAAAGCAGAATCCGAACTTTGTCCTCATCGTCAATCTCGTCTCGCCGGATCGTTCGGTCGAATTCGGTGACGCTGTCGAACTACGCCTATCTGCAGATCGTCGACCAGTTGAAGCGCCTTCCGGGCGTCGGCGACGTTCAGATGTTCGGCGAGCGCCGCTATTCGATGCGCGTCTGGCTCGATCCCGACGAGCTCGCCAATCTCGGCGTGACCGCCGTCGACGTCCAGAACGCCATCGCCGAGCAGAACGTTCAGGTCGCCGCCGGCAAGATCGGCCAGTCTCCAGCCCCTGCCGGGACCGCGTTTGAGTTGCAGGTCAACGCCCGGGGACGGCTCACCGATCCGCAGGAATTTTCCAACATCATCGTCCGAGCCGATCCGGCGAGCGGCGCCGTCGTGCGGCTGAGGGATGTAGGGCGCGTCGAACTCGGGGCGCTCCAATACTCATCGTCCGCCTATTTCGGCAAAGACCCCACGGTCGTGATGGGCATCTTCCAGATGCCCGGCTCCAACGCGCTCGACCTGCAGCGGCAGGTGAAAGCGAAGATGGAGGAGCTCGCGAAGCGCTTTCCGCCCGGAATCGCCTATGCGATGCACTATGACACCACACGCTTCGTGTCGGCGGCGATGCACGACGTGGTGAGCACCTTGAGCGAGGCGCTACTCCTCGTCGTACTCGTCGTCTTCGTCTTTCTGCAGAGCTGGCGCGCGACGATCATTCCCACAATCGCGATTCCTGTTTCGCTGATCGCGACGCTCGCGGTGATGGAGGTCCTCGGCTTCTCGCTCAACATGCTGAGCCTACTCGGCATGGTGCTCGCGATCGGCCTTGTCGTCGACGACGCGATTGTCGTGGTGGAGAATGTCGAACGCCAGCTCGAAGCCGGTTTGCCGCCGCTCCAAGCGGCGAAAAAGGCCATGTCCGAAGTGACGGGGCCGATCATCGCCACGACGGCGGTGCTAATGGCCGTTTTCATTCCTGTGGCGTTCATTCCTGGCGTCGCCGGGCGACTCTATAACCAGTTCGCGCTGACGGTTGCGATCTCTGTCGGGATTTCGGCCTTCAACTCGCTGACGCTTAGCCCGGCGCTCAGCGCCGCGTTTCTGCGTCATGGGCCCAAAGGGCAATTCGTCCTGTTCCGCTGGTTCAACGCCGGCTTCGATTGGCTGGCGAATTTTTATGCGCGCGCCGTCAGGCAGTTCATTCGCTTCGGCTGGGCGCTAGTCGCAGTCTTTTTTCTTTTCGTCGGCGGCGCCTATGTGCTGTCGCGCTCAATCCCGACCACCTTTCTGCCGGTTGAGGACCAGGGCTACTTCTTCGTCGTCGTGCAACTGCCGGACGGCGCCTCGCTCGAGCGGACCGACACGGTGGCGAAGAAGGTGCGGGACATCCTGCAGGCGACGCCGGGGGTCCAGATTGCCGGTTTCATCAGCGGCCTCAACTTCCTGACCAATGCCGCCCAGTCGAACTCGGCAGTCGAATTCGCAGTGCTGAAACCATGGAGCGAGCGCGGGCCGGAAGAGAACGCATCGGCCTTGGTCGCTTCGGTACGCCCAAAGCTGCTCGCAATCCCGGAAGCCTTCGCTCTGAGCTTCGATCCTCCCTCGGTCAATGGGCTTGGCACGACGGGCGGCTTCGAATTCGAGGTCGAGGATCTGGCGGGACGCGGAGGCGCGCAGCTCAGCGAAGCCACTCAGGCGCTGATCGCCGCTGCGCGCAAGCAGCCGGAGCTCAACCCGCAGTCGTTGTTCACTTCGTTCTCGGCCTCGACGCCGCAGCTCTTTTATGATCTCGACCGGACGAAGGCGAAGCTGCTCGGCCTCAGTTTGCCGGACGTCTTCAATACGCTGCAGATCTATCTGGGCTCGCTCTACGTTAACGACTTCAATCTGTTCGGCCACACGTTCCGCGTCACAATGCAGGCTGACACAAAGTCACGCGCCTCTCCCTCCGATCTCAGCAAACTCTACGTTCGCAACAGCACCGGAGGCATGATTCCCTTGAACGTGCTCGGCACGCTCAAGCCGATCGTCGGGCCAGAGACCGTGCCGCATTACAACAATTACGCTTCGGCCCTCATCAATGGCGCTCCGGCGCCGGGCTTCAGCTCGAGCCAGGCTGTCGCCGCGATGCAGCGCGCAGCGGCCGAGTCGTTGCCGCGCGATTTCGGCTACGAATGGACAGGCGTGACCTATCAGGAGCTGAGCGCCGGCTCGCTCGCCACCATCGTCCTCGCGCTCGCGATCTTCTTCGTGTTCATGATCCTTGCCGCGCAATACGAGAGCTGGTCGATGCCGTTCATGGTGCTCTCGTCGGCGCCGCTGGCGCTAGTCGGCGCGCTTGGCGCGATCTGGATCCGCCAGATGCAGGTCGACGTCTATTCGCAGATCGGCTTTGTCATGCTGATCGGACTTGCAGCCAAGAACGCCATTCTGATCGTTGAATTCGCCAAGCGGCGGCGCGAGGAAGGCTTGCCGGTCATTGAAGCCGCGATGGAGGCTGGGCGGCTGCGCCTGCGGCCGATCCTGATGACCGCCTTCGCCTTCATTTTCGGCGTGCTGCCGCTTATGTTCGCGAGCGGCGCGGGCGCTGCGAGCCGTCAGTCGCTGGCACGGCCGTCTTTGGCGGCATGGTCGCGGCGACGTTGCTGACGCTGATTTTCGTGCCGGTGTTCTACGCCCTCATTGAACGCGCTCGAGAGGGACGCGAGGCGGCGAAAGCCGCGTCGCCGCATACCCACGCTCGTCTTGCGCCCCACGCCGAAGCCGCCGAATGAAGCTCAGGAGTTCTTCCATGCGCCTCAAGATCTCCCTCGCAGCTCTCGCCGCAATCGGCGTTGCAACAGTCGTCGGCTTCCGCATCGCGGGCGACCACGCGGACGGCGCCACGGAATCTGCGCCTGCGCCAGCGATGATGGCGATGCCGGTGCCGGTGGTCCCGGTGGTCAGAAAAACGCTGCCGATCTATCTCGAATATCCCGGGCGCATCGAATCGATCCGCAGCATCGCCTTACAGGCGCGCGTGTCGGGCTACATCGACGCGCAGCCCGCGGCAGACGGCGCCGACGTCAAGAGCGGCGATCTCCTCTACAAGATCGATCCGCGCGACCTTGAGGCCGCGCTCGAGCAGGCGAATGCGCAGGCGCAGCGCGATCTGGCGTCGCTCGAATATGCGAAGGCCAATTTTGGCCGCGGCGAGGAATTGGTCAAAAGCGGCTTCGTCACCAAGGACGCCTACGATCAGCGTGCGAGCTCCATGCATCAGATGGAGGCGCAGTTGGCGCTCGACCGCGCGACGATCCAAGCGGCGAAGCTCAATCTCGGGTACACCGAGATCCGTGCGCCTTTCGCAGGCAGGCTCGGGCGCAACCAGGCGGCCAAGGGCGCGCACTGGTCAGTCCGACGACCGTGGCGCTGAATACCCTGGTCCAGCTTGACCCGATCTATATCGCGTTCAACCCGAGCGAGTCGGATCTGGCGGAGATCGTCCGGGCGCGGGCCGCGGGCAAAGTCGAAGCCGAGATCTCACTTGCGGGGAGCGATACAATCCGTAAGGGCGAACTGACCTTCCTCGATAACGTCGTCGACAAGACGACAGGCACCATCGTGGCGCGCGTCACCATCGCCAATCCCGACTTCACCCTGTTGCCGGCCAGTATGTCAGGGTACGGCTGCACCTGAGGGACGAGCCCGATGCGCTGATGGCGCCGATGGCGGCGCTCGGGTCCAGCCAGACGGGCAAATACGTCTACGTCGTCGGAGAAGGTGAGAGAGCTGAGCAGCGCCCCCTCACGCTTGGGACGACCGACGGCGAGCTTGTCAGCGTGGTGAAGGGGCTGAACGAGGGCGACCGCGTCATCGTCGGCAACTTGCAGAAGATCGGCCCGGGCTCACCGGTCAAGCCCCTGCCGCAGGCGCGCAGCCCATGACCTGAACAGGGTCAGACGTGGCGATCACGCGATCGTTGAGGCTGAGCGTCCTCAATGCGCTCCCCGCGCTTCAAACGGCGCTGCGCCGCGGCCGACTTGACCTTGAGGGTCCAAACCCGGACCGGACTCGCCCGGCCTCGCAGGTTATATTCGCCTCGGTCCTCCAGTTGGCCGATACACTCGGCGGCGATTTCGGGAGACAATGCGCAGGTCGCCCGAACGACAGGGTCCCCGACCACCAACGGCGTCCCGAGGGAGCGACTCAGGGCCTGCAGTCGAGCGGCCGTGTTGACCGTATCCCCGATCACCGCGAATGACATGCTCTGTTCGCTGCCGACATCTCCGACCACGACCGGGCCAAAGTTGAGACCGATGCCGATATCGAGCCGAGCTTCTCCCCGCCCCTCGCGTTCGTCGTTCCAGCATTCGAGCGCGCGGAGCATCATCTCGGCGCAGTTGAGAGCGTTAGCGGGATCGTCCGAACTTGCAGCCGGGACGCCAAACACGGCAAGAATCCCGTCGCCCATGTATTGATCCACGGTGCCGCCGCTGGCGAAGATCTGCGCCGTCATTCGGGTATGAAACTCGCGCAACAAGGCGAGCACGTCCTCGGGAGCCATCACCTCCGCAATTCTCGTAAACCCAACGATATCGACAAACAGAACGGCCACAGTCTCCCGGCGGCCTGCGCCGAGCGGTTCGTCCCGCGCCGCCAGCAATTCGACAATGTTTGGCGAAAAATAGCGCGAAAGATTGTTTCGCGCTCGTTCAGCCGCCATGCGCTGCCGCTCCATCTCCCGCAGCTTTGCGATATTGGCAAGCGCCTTGTGGACGGTGATCTCGAGATCGCTCAGATCCACCGGCTTGGTGATAAAATCAAACGCGCCGCGGTTCATTGCGGTTCGCAGATTCGTCATATCTCCGTACGCCGAGACAATGATCGCCTGCACCGCCGACTGGCGGTCGCGAAGTTCGCTGAGCAACGCCAAGCCGTCCATCACAGGCATGTTGATGTCGAGCAACATGAGTTCGATGTCAGGTTCGGCCGATAACGCCGTCAACGCCTCCTCGCCGTGGCGAGCAAAGCGGAAATCGAATTCCTCGTCGCGGATCTGCCGCCGGAAGCGTTGTTTGATCAAGAGTTCGAAATCAGGCTCGTCATCCACGGCGAGAATCTTGGCTGCGATGGTCAATGGGCCTCCCCTAAATCGATGGCGTGTGCAATTGCCGCAAACGAACCTTCAAGACATCAAAGTCGACCGGCTTGGTCAGAAAATCAGTAGCGCCGCTTTCGGACGCGCGACGGCGCCTTTCGTCGTCCCCATAGGCCGTCAGCATCATCACAGGCAGCTCTGGCCGTCTCTTCTTGATCTCCCGCAGCAGGGCGAGACCATCCATTCCAGGCATATTGATGTCTGACAGGATTACGATGAGCTCAGGCTCGATTTCGTCACGAAGACGTTCAAGCGCTTCTGAAGCCGAAAGCGCAAAATGGAGCACATAAACGCCCTCCCGCGTCTCACGTCGAAATTGTTGGCGAAAGAGGACCCCGACATCGGGTTCGTCATCGACAATCAAGATGCTGACAGTCATGATCGGCTACTCAGACCGGAGAATTTAGTGCATCTTTGTGCCCGCGGCCCGTGGCAGACATACGGAGAATTCGGTGAACTCTCCGGCCGCGCTCGAGACCTCGATCGTCCCGCGATGCTGTTTGGTGACGATTTCATAGCTGATCGACAATCCTAGCCCCGTCCCCTCGCCGGTCGGCTTGGTCGTGAAAAACGGCTGGAAAAGCTTGTCCCGGACCTCGGGGGGAACACCGCCCCCGTTGTCGCGCACCCGCACCTCGACTACGCCGCCGAGGTCGCGGGTGGTCACCGTCAATGTCGGTCTATATTCTCCATTGTTTATCTCTCGATGGCGCTTGTTCGTGGCGTAGAAGGCGTTGCCGTAGAGGTTGAGGAGCACTCGCGTCACGTCTTGAGGCACAAGCGCGATCGGCGCAATATGTTCCGCGTAAGCCCTTTCTATCGTGACGTTGAAGTTCTGGTCCTGAGCGCGGGCGCCGTGATAGGCGAGATTGAGTGACTCGTCCACCAATGCGTTGAAATCGACGGTTTCGCGGTTCCCGCCGCCCCCACTGCGGGAATGAGCCAGCATGCTCTTGACGATGTTGTCCGCGCGCCGGCCATGCTCAACGATCCGTTGGAGGTTGCCCACCAACAGATCGCTGGCCTCGCCGACTTCGCGCCGCCGTCTCTCGTCGAGCGATTGGAGTCCCGGCTCAACGGCCGCGTTCAGTTCATCCAGCAGACCGACAGAAAGACTGGCGAAGTTGTTGACGAAATTGAGCGGGTTCTTGATCTCGTGAGCGATCCCGGCGGTCAATTGACCGAGTGACGCCATCTTTTCAGCCTGAATGAGATTGGCCTGGGCCGCCTTCAGGTCATGCAGCGCGGCCTCGGCCATGTCGCGCGCCGTTCGGGTCTCTAACTCCGCGCTTTGTCGTTCGCGTTCGAGCCGATTCCGCTCGATCAGGCTGTCGCGCAACATGCCGAGCGTTTTTGTCATAGCTGCGATCTCGGGGACGCCGGAAGGCGCCATTGAGACTTTCAGTTCGCCTTGCGTGATTGAGGCAATCCCGCGATCGAGCTCTTTCAGTGGAGCGGTGATGGAGCGCACGGTCAAGGCGGTGAAGCCGAATGCGAGCGCCAGCGCGCCAATTCCGCCCGCTACCGCAAGCTTGACGGCGAGGCCCGCCTGGCGCGTGGAGACGTCTCGCCGGGCGACGGCCTGTTGCTCGATTCTCTCCACGATCCGGTCGAGCCGGTCGTCGATAGCCATGATGTAGCTTTTGGCCCGGGCGAGCAAAGCGTCGCCGGCGGCGCTGTCGTCACTTGAGTAGGCGAGGGCCGCCTGCCGCGTGAGATCGATCATGGCGTCAGCTTCGCCTCCGATCGCGGCGACGACGGCGGGATCGACCGCGGAAATCGCCTTCAGATCGGAATCCAGCCCCGCCTTCGCGACATCCGCCGCTTGCTGAGAGCGAGCGAGACGCGTCACGGCGGAGTCGATGGCCCAGTACTTCAAGTCACCGAAGTGCTTGCTGGCTGAATTGGCGCTCCTGACCACCGAGACGAGCCGCGCTTCCTCGGCGAGGCTCTGCTGGTCTCGGACCAGCTCTCGGATTAGAAGCGCGGACGACCCTGCGAGGATCGCTAGCAGCAGGACTGACAAAAAGATCAGTCTTAGGCGAATCGAGATGTTTGGCATCAATCTCGTTTCAGAAGCGCCGCCGCGCGGCGTACAAAGCCGCGGACGGCGTACGCCAACCCTAGCTGCTCTCGCTGTGGCCCAGGTCACACGGCGACGAGGTCAATTCTCGGACCTAAGCATCATCCCATAGTTGGCGAGTTAGCAAAAGGGTGTCTACATTGGGGGCGAATTGTGCGATGAGACGGACGCTCAATCGCCGTTGTCTCCGGGAATCCATGTGATGTGGACCCAAAGGGAGGAAAAGATGAAAGCCATGAAACGTCAGCGCGCTCTGGTTCCTTTCCTTCTCCTGCTTGGCCTTGTGAGTATAGGGCCCGCCCGTGCCGAAGCCGCTTCGTTCAAGGTCTCACTCACCGGCGCGCAATGCGTGCCTCCGGTGGACACGAAGGGCTCGGGGACCGCGGACCTGACCTACGACCGTGCGACCCGGGTCGTGACCTGGAACATTACTTACAACGGGTTGTCCAGCCCGACGACGATGGCTCATTTCCACGGTCCAGCCAAGCTAGGCCAAAACGCCCCGGTTGTGATCTGGCTAAGCGTCAAGGGGAGCCCGCCCTCGAATCCGATGACGGGGACCGCCACGCTTACCCCGGCGCAGGCAAAGCAGTTCACGGACGGCGAGTGGTATGTCAACGTGCACACTAAGGACCATCCTGCTGGAGAAATTCGCGGTCAGGTCGTTCTTCCCAAGAGTTGAGAGGGAAGGGCTTTCTCCGGAAGCGGATCCAAGGCTCCCCCTGGGCGCTGCGCTCATACGGTGAGCCAGCGTCGAACCTCGCCCTCGTTCATCGCCTCGCGCGTCCCCGACAGAACAACCGCGCCGCGATCCATGACCGAGTAGTCGTCGGCGATGTCGCGCGCCCATTCGAAATATTGCTCCACCACCAGGATCGCCATCTCGCCCTTGCGGCGCAGATGCACGAGCGCGCGGCCAATGTCCTTGATGATCGACGGTTGGATGCCTTCTGTCGGTTCATCGAGGATGAGGAGGTTGGGGCGCGTCACCAGTGCGCGGCCGATCGCCAATTGCTGCTGCTGACCGCCGGACAGATCCCCCCCACGCCGCCCCAGCACGTCGTTGAGGACGGGAAACAAGCTGAAGATCTCGTCGTCGATGACGCGCTGGTCGCGCGGTAGCGCCGCAAACCCGGTCATCAGGTTTTCCTTCACCGACAGCAGCGGGAAGATCTCGCGACCCTGCGGCACATAACCGAACCCCACCTTGGCCCGCTGATGGCTCGGCAGCGCGTTCATTTCCTTGCCGTTCCACTGGATCGAGCCGGAGGCGACCCCATGTTGGCCGACGATGGCGCGCAAAAGCGACGACTTGCCAACTCCATTGCGCCCCAGCACGCACAAGATTCGTCCGACCTCCGCCTTGACCGACACGGAGCGAAGCGCCTGCGCCGCGCCGTAGAAGAGATCGATTCGGTCGACGGTCAGCATGCCTTCACCGCCCCAGATAGACTTCGACGACGCGCGGATCGGCGCTGACCTGATCAATCGTGCCTTCGGCGAGGACCGAACCCTCATGCAGGCAGGTAACCTTGACGCCCAGATCACGCACGAACGACATGTCGTGCTCGACGACGATCACCGAATGATCGCGGGCGATGTCGCGCAGAAGATCCGCGGTCGCCGCCGTTTCACTGTCGGTCATACCGGCGACCGGCTCGTCGACCAAGAGGAGCTTCGGGTCCTGCGCCAGCAGCATGCCAATTTCCAGCCATTGCTTCTGTCCGTGCGACAATGATCCGGCGACGCGCGACCGATGATCGCGAAGCCGGGTCGTCGCGAGGATGGCGTCGATCGTTCGCAACGTCCCTGGGTCTTCGCGACCGAACAGGGTCGCGCGCACGCTGCGCGGCGCCTTCGTCGCCAGCAGGAGGTTGTCCTCGACCGTGTGGTTCTCGAACACTGTCGGCTTCTGAAACTTGCGTCCGACGCCGAGCGTTGCAATCTCGGCTTCGTCAAGCTTGGTCAGGTCATGGCGCCCGTCGAACATCACCTCCCCTTCGTCGGGACGCGTCTTACCGGTGATGACGTCCATCATTGTCGTCTTGCCGGCGCCGTTGGGGCCGATGATGGCGCGCATCTCGCCGGGCAGAAGCACCAGTGACAGGCTGCGTAGCGCCTTGTAGCCGTCGAACGAGACGCTGACTCCGTCCAGATAGAGGAGCGACTGTGTAAGAGTTGGATTGGCCGTCTCGGCGAGGCTCACGGCTCTGCGCCCTCCTCGACGGCGTCAACGGAGACGACCTCCCGCGGTTTCGGCTCGCTGCCTTTGAGCGCAAGGCCCAGCAGACCCTTCGGCAGAAACAGGGTCGTCAGGACGAACAGGAGGCCGAGGCCGTAGAGCCAATATTCGGGGAAGGCGCCGGTGAAATAGGTCTTGGCAAAGTTAACCGCAATCGCGCCGATCGCGGCGCCGATCAATGTCCCGCGGCCGCCGACCGCAACCCAGATCGCCGCCTCGATAGAGTTCGCGGGCGCAAATTCGCTCGGATTGATGATGCCGACCTGCGGCACATAGAGCGCGCCGGCGATCCCGGCGATGACGGCCGACACGACGAAGACGAACAGCTTGTAGTTCTCGACCCGGTAGCCGAGAAAGCGCATCCGGCTCTCCGCGTCGCGCACCGCGACCAGCGCTTTGCCGTATTTCGAGCCGATGATGGCGCGCGACACCGCATAAGCGATGATGAGCGCGATGGCGCTGGCCGAGAACAGGGCGGCCTTGGTCGAGGCGGACTGACGCGAGAAGCCGAGCAGGTCCTTGAAGTCGGTCAACCCGTTGTTGCCGCCGAAGCCGAAATCGTTGCGAAAGAACTCCTTGAAAAGAGCGAACGTCATCGCCTGGGTGATGATCGAGAGATAGACGCCGGTCACCCGCGAGCGGAACGCGAACCAACCGAAGGCGAGCGCGAGCAGGCCCGGGACCAGCACCACCATCGCCATCGCGTAAGGAAACCAGTTGAAGCCCCACCAGGCGACCGGCAATTCCTTCCAGTTCAGGAACACCATGAAATCCGGTAGGATCGGGTTGGCGTAGACGCCGCGCGTCCCGATCTGGCGCATGAGATACATGCCCATCGCATAGCCGCCGAGGGCGAAAAACGCGGCGTGCCCCAGCGACAGAATCCCGCAATAACCCCAGACCAGATCAAGCGCGACCGCGAGGATCGCGTAGCAGAGATATTTGCCGAGCAACTGTACCACATAGGGCGGCAAATAGAGCGGCGAACTGGGCGAGACCGCAAGCGACAGCAACGGCACGGCGAGGGCCGCCGCGATGAGGATCGCGACGAAGACGATTCCGAACTGGTCGAGCCGCGTGCTCATGCCTCCACCGCCCGGCCGCGCAGCGCGAAAAGGCCCCTCGGTCGTCTCTGGATGAAGAGAATGATGAAGATCAGGAGCACGATCTGGCCCTGGACGGCGCCGATCAATGGCTCGAGCAGCTTGTTGGCGAGCCCGATCAGAAGGGCGCCGAAGGCGGTGCCCCACAAGTTGCCGACCCCGCCGAACACAACGACCATAAAGCTGTCGATGATGTAGCCCTGGCCGAGGTTCGGCGAGACATTGTCGATCTGCGACAGCGCCACGCCCGCGATCCCCGCCACGCCGGATCCGAGCCCGAAGGCCAGCATGTCGATGCGCGCGGTCGAAATGCCCATCGACGCCGCCATGCGCCGGTTCTGGGTCACCGCGCGCATCTGCAGGCCGAAGGGCGTCGCGCGCAAAACGAGCTGGAGCCCGATGAACACGACCGCCGAGAGGACGATGATCCAGAGGCGGTTGGTGGTGATCGATAGCCCGCCGATCTCGAAAGCGCCTGACATGAAAGGCGGATTGCTGACGAGGCGATTGTTCGCGCCGAAAATGCTGCGCACCAGTTGCTGCAGGATGAGGGAAACGCCCCAGGTCGCGAGCAGCGTCTCTCGAGCGGACGGGTGTAGAGAAAGCGGATCACCAGACGCTCGATCGCGATGCCGACGGCGCCGGCGACGACAAACGCGAGCGGAATGGCGAAGGCGAGCGACCAGTTCTGCAACGAAGGCGGCAGCAGCGTCTGCACGACATAGGTCGAATAGGCGCCGAGCATGACCATCTCGCCATGCGCCATGTTGATGACGCCCATGACGCCGAAGGTGATCGCCAGCCCTATAGCCGCCAGAAGCAGAACGGATGAGGCCGAAACGCCATACCAGAGGTTCTGCACGACGCTCCACAAAGCCAGGCGAGCATGGACGGCGCTCAAGGCGGATTGAGTGGCGCTTTTGACCGCTGGATCGGTCGCCCTCTGGGCGATCGAGTCGATGAGACTCTGCGCGTCCTGATCGCCGCGCGCCTTCAGCGTCGCGATCGCCGACAGACGGTCGGGGACGGAGGCGCTGTCGCTGGTGGCGAAGATCGCCGCCTCCGCGAGCTTGAGAGCGGCGGCGACGCGCGGATCGCTTTCCTTCGCGAGCTGGGCCTGAAGGGTGGGCAGCGCCTTGGCGTCGCGGGTCGTGAACACGTCTTGCGCCGCCTTGAGGCGCTTCTCGGGATCGGAACTGGCGAGGGTGAGCGATCCCATCGCGCCCTGAACGGCGTTTCTCGAGCGCGTTGTTGACGCGGACCTTCTTGAACGCTTCCGTCTCGACGCCTTCGACCGGCGCGCCGGTCTTGGCGTTGAGGATGCGCGCCGGCGGTCGTCTTGTAGGCGACGAGATGATCGGCGGGATCGATGAGGAGGCGATTGTCGCCGAGCGCGTCCAGAATCGCGGCCGCCTGCGGCGGCGCCTCGGCCGCCAATTCGCTGACCGCCTTCTCGCTCTGGGGAAACTTGTCAGCGAGGAATTGAGCCAGGGTGTCGTCGAGCGCATCGGCGCGAGCCGCCGCGGCCGAGGGCGAGCAGCACGCCGGCGACGCCAAGCGCGCGGAGAACGCGAGAGGCGTGACAAAAGGCGCTTGAAAGCGGCATAACCACCATTTCGGTTAACCGGCCCAAATCCGACGTCGTCTCGTGACGTCGTCCGGGCTTTCGAGGAAGGCCCCTCACCCTCGGGAGGAGGAGGGGAGGGGCTCCGGGAACAACGTCAGCCGCCGCACTTGCCGGTTTTGACGTTGAAATTGCCGCACGACATCGGCGGGCGCCAATCGGCGATCAGATCGCTCGAACCCTCAAGGTAGGGCGACCATTCCTGCGCGACCAGCGCTCCAGGCGTCTGCCAGACCGTGTTGAGCTGTCCGTCGGCCTGGATCTCGCCGATATAGACGGGCTTGGTGATGTGGTGGTTGGGCATCATGGTCGAAAGGCCGCCGGTGAGATTGGGCACCGCGACGCCGATCATCGCCGGGATCACCTTGTCCGGCTCGAAGCTTTGCGCCTTCTCCACGCCCTTCACCCACATGTTGAAGCCGATGTAGTGGGCCTCCATGGGGTCGTTGGTGGTCCGCTTCGGCTTCTTCGTGAAATCATGCCATTTGGCGATGAACTCCTTGTTCGCGGGCGTTTCGATCGACTCGAAATAGTTCCACGCGGCGAGATGGCCGACGAGCGGCTTGGTGTCGAGGCCGGCGAGCTCCTCCTCGCCGACCGAGAAGGCGACGACCGGGATGTCGGTCGCCTTAATGCCCTGGTTGCCGAGCTCCTTGTAGAACGGCACGTTGGCGTCGCCGTTGATCGTCGAGACGACCGCCGTCTTCTTGCCGGCTGAGCCGAAAGCCTTGATCTTCGACACTTCGGTCTGCCAGTCGGAGAAGCCGAACGGCGTGTAATTGATCATGACGTCTTCGTCGGCTACGCCTTTCAGTTTGAGATAGGCGGCGAGGATCTTGTTGGTCGTGCGCGGATAGACGTAGTCGGTGCCTTCGAGAACCCAGCGTTTGACCGCGCCGCCGTCGTCGCTCATCAGATAGTCGACTGCGGGAATCGCCTGCTGGTTCGGCGCCGCGCCGGTATAGAACACATTGCGTTCCGATTCCTCGCCCTCGTACTGGACGGGATAGAACAGCATGTTGTTGAGCTCCTTGAACACCGGCAGCACCGACTTGCGCGACACCGAGGTCCAGCAGCCGAAGACGACGGAAACCTTGTCCTTTTCGATGAGCTCCTTGGCCTTTTCTGCGAACAGCGGCCAGTTCGACGCCGGGTCGACGACCACCGCCTCGAGCTTCCTGCCGAGCACGCCGCCCTTCTTGTTCTGCTCGTCGATCAGCATCAGCATCACGTCTTTGAGCGTGGTCTCGCTGATCGCCATAGTGCCGGACAGCGAATGGAGAATGCCGATCTTGACCGGTTCGCCCGTCGCCGCCATCGCGGAAGTGGAGCCCATCGCAAGCGCGCCCCCCAGCGCAGTCGCCCCCCCCCCCAGAGCCGCCGCCTTCCAGCGCAGGCGCTCCCCCGAGCGCAGTCGCCCCTCCCAGGGCTGCGCCGGACGCGTAAAGAAAAGTCCGTCTCGTCAACGACATTGTGTTCGCCTCGTCGCTTGCGCCCCTTGAGAGGGCGGGATCCCGACCCCTCCCTCGGGGCCTGAGCCAACTTCGCAACGAGCGTGCCAGAGAATCTCCAATGATTCGTGGGATAGGCGCGCCCGCAAATCGAGCGGGGCGCCGAAGATTTGTTCACCAGCCGAGGAAGCGCCCTTAGGGCTCCTCGGCCCAAGAGCCAACGTCCGGCTCGGTTTTCGCCACCGTGGGCGCGGTCGGATCGCGCTCGATCTTGACCCTGAGCTGAGCTGGCCGATGAAGACCCTGAGGTACTGGGTGTCCTCGTGATGCGCCGGACCCAGATTGAGACCAGAATCTGGCGATGGGTCAGCACCTGCGGGCGTTGCGAGAGAGGACAGCGAGCAGGATCCGCGATGGAAACCAGATCGCAGTGACCTTGAGCCCGCCCGCCTTGATCCGCGACATATCGAGCAGATGCCGTCGCGAGAGCCGCCCTGTCTGCTCTTCAATCGATGACAAGAGTTCGATCCGTTCGGCGGCTCATTTTTGTCGCCAAGCTGGGCGCGGCGAGGTCGCCGCGCCAGCTATCGAGGACAAGTGCACAATCGTGGGAGGGCGGAGTTGAGCAGCGCATCTCGCACCTTCTCGTTTTCCCAGAGCGGCGATTGCGCGCCGGCACGGGCTTGCGCTGGACGGCGCGCGAGGCCAGGTTGCAGCCGAGCCGAAAGGGCAATCGCCTGCTCATCGCGAGCGCGTGACCGTTTGCGTTCACCCAAAACATCATATATTCTACGTGTATTAGCCCGCCGCGGCCCCACACATTCGTCGATGCGAACACCCGGAAAGATGTGCTAGCAGGGTTGAATGCGCATGACAGGCATAGGGACGGCGGGCATGGCGGTTTGCGGCTCGCCGGGCGCCAGAGGATTGGTCACGCCCTCGCGATAGCCCCACGCCCGGGCTTCGACCGCTTGTAAGTCAGGAGAAATAGCCTTGCTGCATATAACGCCAACTTCTCGGCGCCGGTGGCGCATCGCTGTGCTCGCGTGCGTGTTGCCGGCGGCGATGCTGCTCAGCGGATGCGGCAAGAAGCAGGAGACGCAGGCCGTGGTCGGGCAAGTGATTGCTCATGTCGGCCCGGACGACATCACCCAGCAGGAGCTGGACAACGAGCTACGCCTCGCTAACGTGCCCGCTGACAAGCGCACCGACGCAATCGTCAAAGGAGCGCTGACGCGCATCGTCGAACGCAAGTATCTGGTGCAGCAGGCGCTCGCCGCGAAGCTCGATCGCGAGCCGACCGTGCATCTCGATCTCCTGCGCGCGCGAGAGCAAATTCTCGCCGGCGCTTTCGTTCAACGCGATCTGTCAGCCAAGATGAGCGCGGTCTCCAAAAACGAAATCGACAGCTACATCCAAGGCCATCCCAAGCAGTTCGAGCAGCGGGAGCTGTTCCAGGTCGACCAGATTTCCTTCCCGACGCCGAAGGACGTGGAGGCCCTCGCCGCGGCAACGAAGGATTTCAAGACGCTCGAACAGGTCGAGGCGAAGCTGAACGAAATGCACATCAAATTCAGCCGCGGCGACGCAACCCTGGACAGCGCCACGATGCCCCCCGAGATGCTGAAAGTGCTGGACGCCAGGAAGCCGGACGACATTTACTTCATACGTTCGCGTGGAGGCGCCAGCTTTTTCAAAGTGACGTCAGTGGATCAGAAGCCGTTGACCGGGGACCAGGCCGATAACTTCGCAAGGCGCGAGGTGCGGGTCGACATCGGGAGAAAGGGCGCGGAAGAAATTACCAAGGCTGCGTTGGCGGACACCAAGTTCGAAGGGGACTACGCCCGGATCATGACGACTGCCACGCCGAGCGCACCCACCCCGGCGCCAGCGACTGAGGGCGCAACGCCGCCCGGCGAGACGCCGACGACGGAGACTCCCCCTGGCGAAAGCCCGAAAGAAGAGCAGAAGCACTAATCGCTCGGGCTGTCGCTATCGCCGAATGTCAGCCCGGGCCGCGTTCCGGTCGACGTGGCCCGAAAGCCGGATTCAACCCGCAAGGGCGTGTGAAGAATCGTCTCCTGCTGTCGTCCGGCACCCGGTCCGTCTAATCGGCAACTCGCGCTGGAGCGCGGCCCGCGAAAAAGCGCGCGAAATCAAAGCGAAATAGAGCGCGCGCGAGTCGACCGGATCGCCCAGCGCTCTACGATGTCCCGGCCGAAGCCCGCAAAGGGCGCTTTCCTGGCGACGCGGCCCCACAACCTCGCTTAAACTTCGTTACCCCAGCGAACGTCTCGATTCCCAGACATTTCACTTTCTCACGCGTCGGGCGCCGCCTCGCGCTGTCCTCCCGGCGTCCGAGGCTGTCCCGCAGCGAGGCTCGCGTCGCTCTCCGATTGGATAAATTCGCAACTCGCAAACTATAAGTTGGGTAGACAATATTGTTCATTGAAAGCGTGGAGGCCGCATGGTAGCCACCCCCGGAGTGTACTAGTATTATACACATTAAGATCGTCTAGACAACAGTAGGCCCCGATGAAGACGCTTAGTTACGCTACAATTCTACTGTTCTGCAGCGCTTTTCCTGTACACGCGGCCAATGTTTATACCGGATGCGCCGTCCCGCCATCGACCTTCGGACATGTCTGGTACTTTGATCCGGTCCACGGAAAGACGAAGGCGGCCGGCGGCAACGGCTCGCAGGCTGCACCATGGAACAACCTCGAGGCGCTGATTAAAGTTGAGACTGGCTACTCTTACCCTCTTCTGACAACCGCCCCCTATCGTCAGGTTCCGGTCCCCGGACAACCTGCGGTCGAACAAGACCGGTCCACAAGCAGGCCCGATCGCGCCCGGCGATGAAATCCTGCTCATGAGCGGAAACTACGGCGACGTCTTGATCGGCGGTTTTTCTCCGGAGATTTCGAACTCCGATTTTGTGACGATCGCAGCCGCGCCGGGGCAGACGCCCGTCTTGACATCGCTTTTCATCGGCGAAACCAACAGATGGGTGTTCAACGGACTCAAGGTGCAAAGCCTCCAATCCGCCGCCCTCAGCGGCGACGCCCTGGTCCAGATCAAGGATGGCGGCGCGACGCTTCCGACGTCCGACATTGTGCTCGAGAATATGACCATCTCATCCCAGGACAACGCCGAGTCCTGGAGCAAAGCCCAATGGGTCGCGAACGCGCGCAACGGGTTCTCCGCCCTAAGCACGCCCCCCGGCACGAATACAAAGTGCGTTTCGCTCACCGGGTCGCATATCAGCAATGTCAGGTTCGGCGCTTCGCTCTCGGCCAGCCAACTCGTCTTCTCAAACAATCAGATCGACCATTTTGGCGACGACGGAATTGATTTCGCGGCAAGCAATCTCGCCATCACCAAGAATGACATCCACGACAATCTGGACATCGGCGACGGCAATCATGAAGACGCCATGCAGGGCCAGATCGGCGTCCTGGCGCCAGGGGCCGCCGTGAACTATTTCAAGAACATCCTGATCGACAGCAATTTGGTCATCCGGCAGTCGGATCCGGAGCTTTCGTTTCCGACTGGTCTGCAAGGCATCGACGCCTTCGACTCGGACTGGACGAATGTCACCGTGACGAACAATGTGGTGATCACGAGCGCCTGCTGGGGAATAGCCTTCTCGAGCATCCATAACGGCCTGATCGCCAACAATACGGTGGTCTCGGACGATCTCCCGTCGCCCGGTTGCGCCGCCACCGTTTCGGTCGGCGACAAAACGCACGAAGGCGCCTCCAGCAACAACACCGCGGTGCGAAACAATCTCACGAGCCGCCTCTCAGTCTACAATCTCGATAGCGGCGTTGAAGCGGATCACAATGTTGTCATGTTGGGCATAAGTCCCGGGATTATCTGGTATGCGAATGGCGTACCCCAGTATATCGGTCAACCGGGGACGTATGCGAACGGCAACATCATCGATTCCGCCGGGTCGAAGGGCGAATTCGCCAACTTCAATCCGGCGACTCTGACTTATGATGTGCTGCTCAAGTCAACCGGGCAGGCGATCGGCGCAGGAACTGCGACGGGCGCGCCGACCTTCGACATCATCGGCGTCGCCCGCAGCGCCCCCTTCGCCGTCGGGGCTTATGCGTACCCGATGTGAACGAAAACCGATTAGCGAAGAAGGCACAGTCGGCGCCGCTTGAACGTGACAGCAACGTTTCGCGATAAGCTGGCGCGCTCACAGATTGCCCGCGCCAAGCAGCGTCGTGTTCCTCGTGACAGCGATCTTGAGGCGCGCAATATAGGGTCTCATCCCCGTTGCAGAAAAAATGAGGTCAAGCTACTGAAAAGCTTGATTCGCGCTCACAATCGTACACACTGAACGGCCAAATCTCGAGTTCGATCGCCAAAACGGCGGTAGAAGCCGGCGCGTGGCCTTGCGCCGGCGAGCCCTCGAACAATGTAACTGGCTGGCCGAGAGGCCGTCCGTCCCAGCAAATGGAATTCCCCGCAAATGAATCGCTTCGCACTTCGCCTGAGCCTGATCGACGCCCTGGATCGCGGCCATGGTCGCCCTTCTCTCGCTGGCGCGTGATCCCGTCGCCGGCTGAGGCGGAAAGCGCCGCCGCCCGGCGCATCGAGGCCTATTATCAGCAGCTGATGCCGACGCTCCGGGCGGCGGGCCAGCTCAGCGTGCGCGAACGCGACCGCCGCTTCGCGCCCGCCATCACCTCCGCCTTCGACATTGGAACCATGACGAGGCTGGCGACGGGGCCCGCCTGGAGCAAGTTCTCGGGCGCCCAGCAGGCCGCGGTTCGCGAAGCCTTCGCCCGTTTCCTCGTCGCCGAATACGCCCATCAGGTGACCGACTATTCGGGCGAGAGCTTCGTCGTCGATCCGCAGACGAGCCCCGCCTCGGGCGGCGGCGAAATCGTCAGGACCAAACTTCTCCAGCCTGGCGGCCGGACGGTGCAGATCAACTATCTCGTTCGCGGCGGCCGCGTGATCGACGTCTATCTCAATGGCACGATCAGCGATCTGGCGACGCGGCGCGACGAATTCGCCTCGATCCTCGCCGGCGGCGGCGGCGCCGACGCCCTGGTCAAGACCTTGCGCGAACGGACTGCGAGCCTGCTCGCGGGCTAGACGGTCGGCCCGAGCGACGCGCCGCCTTGCCGCCGTCCGCAAACGTCCTGATCGTCTGCGGACTGAAGCGCGAGGCGGCGATCCTGGCCGGACCAGGGCGCACGACGCTCTGTGGCGACGCGCCAACTTTGCGCGCCGGGCTTGCGGAAGCGGCGAGTCTCAGGCCCTCGCTCGTGGTCAGTTGGGGCCTGTGCGGCGGGCTCGATCCGCGGCTTCGTCCCGGCGATCTCATTCTCGGCGCGGAAGTCGTCTCGAATGACGGGCGCCGTCAGAACCGACGAGGCCGTCACGTCGTCGCTTGCGCGAGCGCCTCCTCGCGGCGGGAACGCGCGTCGTCATCGAACGTGTGGCGGCCGCCGACGCTCCGGTCCTGACCGCCGCCGCCAAGGCGGACCTGCGCCGCGCGAGCGGGGCGGCGGCGGTCGACATGGAAAGCCTGATCGCCGGCCAATACGCGCTCAAACAGCGGATCCCGTTCGCGATTTTGCGCGCGGTCGCCGACCCCGCCGAACGCGACTTGCCGCCGCTCGTGTTGAAAGCCGTGGATTCCGACGGCGGGATCGACGTCAGAGCCGTCATTCGGAGAGCTTGTCCGCTCTCCGGGCCAGCTCGCCGGGCTTGCGCGCGGCCGCGCTCGACAGCAGGGCCGCGTTCCGGGCGCTAAATCGTTGCCGTAGCCTTCTTCCTGGCCTTTTCCTCGGCCTCGGCCCGGCGGATGTCTGACAGCTTCTGGGCGACGTTCTTGTCGAAAACGTACTGGGCCTCGCGCTGGCTCCCCAGCGGGATGTCCGGCGCCATCGCGCCCTCGGTCTTGACGCCCATGAGCGCGACGCGCGCGGCCTTCCACGGCTTGGTCACGGTATCGCGCACGGCTGTCGCCTCGAACCCGCTATGGACCATGCAGTCGGCGCATTTCTCATAATTGCCGACCCCATAGGCGTCCCAGTCGGTCTCCTCCATCAGCTCCTTGAAGGTCTTGGCATAGCCTTCGCCGAGCAGATAGCAGGGCCGCTGCCAGCCGAAGACGGTGCGCGTCGGATTGCCCCATGGCGTGCAGTGATAGGTCTGGTTGCCGGCGAGGAAGTCGAGAAACATGGTCGACTGGTTGAAGGCCCATTTGCGCGCGCCATTCCCCCGCGCGGAACACCGCGCGGAACAGCTCCTTCGTCGCCGAGCGGTTGAGAAAATGCTTCTGGTCGGGGGCGCGCTCATAGGCGTAGCCAGGCGAAACGGTGATGCCATCGACGCCGAGCTCGGTCACCGTATCGAAGAAGGCGGCGATGCGCTCCGGGTCCGCATCGTTGAAGAAGGTGCAGTTGATCGTGACGCGGAAGCCCTTGGCCTTGGCGGTCTTCAGCGCCTTGACCGCGCGGTCGTAGACGCCCGGCTCGCAGACGGACTTGTCGTGCATCTCCTGGTCGCCGTCGAGATGGATCGACCAGGTGAAATAGGGGCTGGGCTTGTATTGATCGATCTTCTTTTCCAGCAGCAGCGCATTGGTGCAGACGATCGCGAATTTCTTGCGCGCGATGACGCCCTCGACGATCTTGGCCAGGTCCCTGTGCAGGAGCGGCTCGCCGCCCGCCATCACGACGACCGGAGCGCCGCACTCGTCGACCGAGGCCAGCGCGTCCTCGACTGAAATGCGCTTGTTGAGAATGGCGTCGGGATAGTCGATCTTGCCGCAGCCCGCGCAAGCGAGATTGCAGCGGAACAGCGGCTCCAGCATCAACACGAGCGGGTAGCGCTTGCGGCCGGCGAGATGCTGCCGGACGATATAGGCGCCGACTCTGGCAATCTGTCTTAAGGGTATGCCCACGAGCGATCCTTACAAAGCGAATTAACCGACGGGCTCATTTCGAAGTTCCGCCGGCAGGCGGAAACTCACCGTCTCGGCCGGTCCGTCGAGGACCGACACTTCCGACGGCGCGAGCGCCGACAAGGCTCGAACCACGTCTTCGACCACGACCTCAGGCGCGGACGCGCCGGCCGTCACGCCGACGACAGCGGCGTTGCGCACCCATTCCGGGTCGATTTCGCTGCTGTCGGCGACAAGGTAGCTCGGAATCCCGACCTCGTCGCCAATCTCGCGCAGCCGGTTGGAGTTGGAGCTGTTGCGGGCGCCGACGACGATGATGACGTCGGCGACCTGGCACAATTCGCGCACCGCAGTCTGCCGATTCTGTGTCGCGTAGCAAATGTCGCGAACATCAGGACCCACGACGTCGCTGAAGCGACGAACCAATGCGGCGATGATGCCGCGCGTATCGTCGACGCTCAGCGTCGTCTGCGTGATGTAGGCGATCGGCGTGTCGACTGCGATGGGCAGCTTTTCGACATCGTCCTCGTCTTCGACCAGGTGCACCTCGCCATCGATCTGCCCAAGCGTTCCTTCGACTTCGGGATGGCCGTCATGGCCGATGAACACCAGCACCCGACCCCGGGCGATGTATCCCCGCCCCTGGTTGTGCACCTTGGTGACCAACGGGCAAGTGGCGTCGATGGTCGGAAGCGACCGCGCCTTGGCTTCCTGTCTCGACGTCTCGCGAGACGCCGTGGGCGCTGAAGATGGTCACGGCGCCCGCCGGCACGTCCTTCAGCGTCTCGACAAAGCGCGCGCCTTTCGCCTTGAGCGATTCGACGACATGGCGATTGTGGACGATCTCGTGGCGCACGTAGACCGGAGCGCCATGCTTGGCCAACGCCCGCTCGACAATATCGATCGCCCGAACGACGCCGGCGCAAAACCCGCGCGGCTGAGCAAGAATGATCTTCATTCGCCTGACCTTCTCGCCGAAGCCTCGACGGGCGAGCCTGATGACAGGCTTGTCCCAACCCGCGACGCCCGCGACGAGTTCCGAAACCCATCCATACGCGGCGAGCAGGGCCTGGACAAGAGACTTAGTCCCGGCCGTCCGCCGCATCATACCATGTGGGGAGCGCGCCTCGATTTGTCCAAGCCGCCGGCGGCTCAAGGCTTCGAAGCGATCCGGGGGCCAGGATGCAACTTGGACGCGAACTGCGCGAAAGCGAACGAAAGGAAACGAAAGGAAAATCGCTTTTTTTTGCTTTCTTTTGCTTTCTTTTGCTTTCTTTTACTTTTCGGAATCCGGGCTTTTCAATGGGTTACAGCGGAAAAAAGTAGAAAAAATTTCCCTTCGTCCCAACTCGCGTCCTGGGTTGTATGCGGAGCCCTCGAACGCCCTTTCGGCCCCATGCCGCGGTTCCTGGCGCCTCTGTTCAAACCTCGGGAATTTTATATCATACGATCGATACTTCTGTCAAGCAGAAAGAATGCTAACGCGGCCGCGTCGCCCCTCGATCGGCCGGCCCGCGTCACGCGCGCGCCGCCACAGCCGCCCATTTCCAGTTGAGCGCCAGCACGCCGGCCACCGCGGCGAGAGGGACAAGCGTCGCCCAGGAGCCGATCACGGCCGCGGCCGTCGCAATGGCCCACAGGATCGAGACCAGGTGCTCCATCATGCCGACAAGCTTCGACTGGGCATGGCGGCGGAGCACGAGGCCGCGACGCGACGGCGCCTGGCGCCAAAGGTTGACCAGCGCGGCGGAGGCGACCGCTCCGGCGCCGAACAGAAGCGCGCAAAGCCCGGCCCAAGGCGACGCGAAGGCCAATGCGGCGAGGGGAAGCGCGAGGATGAGCGCGATCGGCTGCCCGATCGCGGCGATCTTGGCGCGTTCGACGGCGGGCCGGGAGACGGGGGCGGTCGCCAGAAAGTCCGGCGCGTCCTCGGCCGACAGCGCGATCCAGGACAAGGCGCCGGCGAGCTGCGCCGCAATCACGACCAGGGCGGGCGTGAACGCGACCCCGACTGTGCCTGTCGGTCCGCCGCCGCGCCAGAGAATGACGGCGAGCGGCGTCGTATAGGCGGCCTGCAAAAGCAGCTGAGACATGAGCCAGGGGTCGCGCCAGACGACGCGCCGTTCCTTGACGCGCAAGGCTGCGCCCACGCTCGCGCCGAAACGCGACGCACGCCTCGCCGCGGCTCCCTCATTGGCCGGCGCGCCCGAAGAGGCGGCCGCCGCGCGCGCGAAGCGTTCGCCGAAAAGCAGGCAAGCGAGCAAGAAGACACTGGCGCCGAACGCCGTCCAGATGAGAACCGCACGAGGATCGCCAGCCGCCGCGTGCACCGGCGTCATCAGGAGGCGTCCCACGGGGTTGCCGCCGTCGGCAGGCGGCGAAAAAGCCGCCAGGATCGACGCGCGCATACGCTCGGGCAGCATGGCGACGACCTGCGCCCCAAGCCCCGCCGACGCACCCACCACGGTCGCAGCGATCTGGCTCAGGAGGCGCGCCCGGCGCGGCCCGACCGTCAGGAAAAGACCCATCGCCAGAATGACCGCGAGGCCGGTTCCCGCAAGCCCTGCTGCAAGAAGGGCGGGATAGAGCGCGAGCCAATGCGGATGACCGCGCAGCGCCGTGACGTCGGCGAGCGGCGTCAGCAGAAGGCCGACCGAGGCGACGGCGCCGATCGCAATCGACAAAGCGCGCGCGGCGAGCAGGCTATGCGCGTCGACGGGCGAGGACAGAATCAGCTCGAGGTCCGAGCGCGCAAATAGCGCTCGGGTGAATTCGGTCGTCGACTGGCCCACGATCCATGGAAGGGTGAGCGCAATTCCGCTGGCGAGAATCGCCGTAATCCGCACGAGGCCGTCGGGACCGTCTTCGACGGCGATGAGCCAGCCTCCAACCGGCCAGGCTGCGAGATGGAGCGCAAGGAACAGAAGGGCGATCAGGATCGCCAGTCCTGTCGGCGTCAATCCGCCGAACATCGACGCCAGGCCGCGCGCGCTGAGGCGAAGATCGTGAGCGACGAAACGAGGAAAAGCGCCGGCGCCGGCGCTCATGCCGCCGGCCTCGCCTCTGAGGTCAAGCCGAGGAAGACCGTCTCCAGCGTCGCGCCGCCGACGCCGACGCCGACGCTCGAGCGCAGTTCATCGAGCGTGCCCTCGGCGATCATCCGCCCATGCGCGATAATGCCGATGCGATGCGCAAGCCGCTCCGCGACCTCGAGAATATGCGTCGTCATGATGATCGTCGCGCCCCCCCGCACGCGGTTCGTGAGGATGTCTTTCACCTGGCGGGCGGCGGCGGCGTCAAGGCCGGTCAGCGGCTCATCGAGCATCAGGAGTTTCGGCTCATGGATAAGCGCGCCGGCGAGCGCCAGCTTTTGCCGCATGCCGCGCGAAAATCCCTCGCAGCGTTCGCGGCGATGCGGCCATAAGCCGAGGCTTTCGAGCAATTCTTCAGCCAGCCGCTTCGCCCGGCGCCCCTCGACCGACCAGAGGCCGGAGACGAATTCGAGATATTCGAGCGGGTCGAGCTTGTCGTATAGCATCGGCTCGTCGGGCAGCCAGGCGACGATGCGCTTGGCGTCGATCGGCGAGCGGCGCGCGTCCACGCCGAAGATCCGGATTTCGCCGGAGTCGGCGGGAAGGAGCCGCGCGACCAGACGCAGGGTCGTCGTCTTTCCCGCGCCGTTGGGGCCGAGCAGCGCATAGAACTCGCCGGGGGGAATTGTGAGGTCGAGCCGATCGACCGCTGGCCGGCCGAAGCTCTTGGTCAAGGAGCGCAGCGCGAGGGCCGGAACATCTGGAGCGGGCATCTTTTGTCTCGCGCGGTGGATGCAACCCAGAGTAGAGGGCGGCGCTTGATCGCGCGTTAAGATGAGCTGGTCCTCGTCGTCGCTTGGGACGTCAGATCGAATCTGCGCTTTCCCCGCGACTGGCGTGGCGGCTCGGCCATTTGGTCTGAGCATCTCACCCGCAGAGGCGCAAAAAAGCCGGAGGAAGGTCGCCCTTCCTCCGGCTCGAATGGAAGTCAGATCGGAGCGCTAGGCGCTCAGAACTTGTAGTTGACCGCCGCGCGGAAGATCGAGGCGTTGTAGTTGATGTGGCCGCTTCCGTAGACGCCCGGGAACTCGGCGGCTGCGATGGTGTTTCCGGCCGACGTGAAGTTGTCGCTGCCGAGGTCGGCGTAGAGATATTCACCCCGGATCGTCCAGTTGTTGGTTAGGGCGTATTCGACACCGCCGCCAACCGTCCAGCCGACGCGCGTCGAACTCGGATTGCCGCTCCAGAGCCCTCCTGTGCTGTCAAAGAAGCTGAAGTTCGTGCTGCCGCCGCCGTAGGCGACGCCGCCTGTGGCGTAGACCATCAAGCGGTTGTCAGGAGTGACGACGAAGCCGACGCGCGCGCGCGTCGTGCCCAGCCAGTCGAGGCTGGTCTTGGAGTTGACGCTGAAGAAATCGCCAGGACCACCAGGGCCGATAAAGGACGGACCTGCAGCGTTGGTGCTCTTGCTCAGGGTGGTTCCCTGGAAGTCGGTTTCTACGCCGAGCACGAAGGCGCCTGTCTGCCAGTTGTAACCCGCCTGACCACCGCCGATGAACCCGGCGTTGCCATTTCCAAGCCCACCCGGGAACGCACCGGTGAGGATGCCGGGACCGAAGTCGGAACCCGGGTCAAATAGTGTCGCCGAGCGGCTGCCGCTGCTCCAGATGCCGCCGGCGTTCAAACCGACGTAGAACCCGGTCCAGGTGAAGGGCGGCGGCACGAACACCGGCGCCGGCGCCTCTTTTCTGGTCGGAAGGTCTGCCGCTTGGGCGGCCACTGTCCCCAAAGCCATCAGCGCCACAATAGCGACGCCCTTGAGCCAGCGATTGGTCATCTTCTTTTGTCTCCGTCTTGTTCCGCGACGCCATACGCTCTACGCATGCGCCCCGCCGCCAATAACAATGCGTGGACTATAGGTTTCCGTTCCACGCGAGTCCACCCGACATTCGCGCTCGCCAAGGATTTATGGCCCAATGTGGCAAAACCGCCACAGATTTGCGGCGTTCCTGGTTAATCAACCTTAAACGGCGACCAAACTCGCCAAAAGCACCGCGATTACGCCGGTCAGGAAGATGCCGTCGAACGTTCCCGCGCCGCCGATCGAAGCCACCGAAGCCCCGAGGCTGCGTAACTGGCCGAGATTGAGCAGATCGGCGCCGACCAGCACGCCGAGGCTGCCGCCAATATAGGCAATCGGCGCCGCGAATCGCCGCGATAGCGCCAGCGCCACGCCGGCCGCCAGCAGCGGCGGGGCAATTGTCGGCACCGATATGCCCACGCCCGGAATTGGCGTCGCCATCCGGTGGACCACAAAGCCGACGACCGCCGTCGCCACGGCGCCGGAGGCCCAAAGGTCATAGCGGACGAGCAGGTAAAACGAGAGCAGGATTGGAATGACCGCGCCGCCGACGTTGATCGCCAGAATCGTGCCCGGCCAGTCGACTTGCGACCGGCGCCAGGAACGGCACGCCGAAAAACTCCACCACCTCCCGCGACACGACCCGCTGTCCGGGCAGGCGGAGCAGCGGCAGATTGATGTACGAGCCGAGCAGGGAGCCGAACAGCACCAGCATGGCGATGCGAGGATCGAGACCGAGGGCGGAATAGGCGTGGCCCAGCAGGCGGATCTGAATAAAAAGCAGAAGACCAACCAGAACCGCGAAAAACAGACTCGCGGCGCCGACGCCGACCGGAAAGTAATGCATGTGACTCAAGGGCGTCGGCCTCCGGAGGCTGGCGGAGCTGGAGGCAGACGGCGATCGCTCACGCGCTGGCCAGCGCCGCGATGATCTTGTCGGCGTAGGGCTTAAGCGCCTCGGCGTCCTGGAAGGGTCCGCCCGGCGGGCGCACCGCAACGCCTGTCCAGCACGGCAGAAGGTGAAAGTGCAGATGGAAGACCTGCTGCCCGCTCGCCGGTTCGTTGAACTGCTGGAGCAAAAGCCCCTCGGCCCTCATGCCTGCCATGACGGCGCGCCCGACCTTTTGCACCGCCGGCATGAAGCGCGCCAGATACGCGGGGTCGATGTCAAAGAGGGTGCGCGCCGGCGTCTTTGGAATGACGAGCGTATGCCCCTCGGCGCGCGGCATCACGTCCATGAACGCCAAGGACACATCATCCTCGTAGACTTTGACGCAGGGCGCCTCGCTGCGAAGGATCTTGGCGAAGATGTTGTCGGAATCATACGTCGGCGTCAAAGGCTTCTCCCATTTGCTCCGCCCCGTCGGCGCCGCCGTCGCCGCGGCGGAAGGGCGCGTATTCCTCATAATGGGCGATCGTCCGCTCCACGGCGGCCCGCTCGTGTCCGAGATAGTCGGCGATCGCCCGGGCCAGCCGAGCGTCCGCGAATTCGTGGGCCGAATAGGTGCGGGTCGGGCGATAGCCGCGCGCGAGCTTGTGCTCGCCCTGGGCCCCGGCCTCGATTCGCCGCAAACCGCGCGACAGCGCGAAATCGATCGCCTGATAGTAGCAGACCTCGAAATGCAAAAACGCATGGTGCTCGATCGCGCCCCAGTTGCGGCCGTAGAGCGCATCGTCGCCGATGAAATTGATCGCGCCCGCGATATAGCGCCCGGCGCGCCGCGCCATCACCAGGAGCACGCGGTCGGCGAGCGTCGCGCCGATCAAATCAAAAAAAGGGCGGGTCAGATAGGGACGGCCCCACTTGCGTGATCCCGTGTGCATGTAGAATTTGAAGAACGCGTCCCAGTGCTCGGATCGAATCGCTGGGCCGGTCAGGCGCTCGACTGTGATTCCTCCCTCCAGAGCGTCGCGCCGCTCGCGCTTGATCGCCTTGCGCTTGCGGGAGGCCAGCGCCGCGAGGAAGTCGTCGAAATTCGAGTAGCCTTCGCAGAAGAAATGGAACTGCTCGCCGGTCCGGACGAGAAATCCGGCGCTCGACAGCCGTTCGGCGTCCTCGGCGGTGGGGAAAGTGGCGTGTATCGATGACGCCTTCGTCTGCTTGCGCAATTCGCGCAAAGCCCCGATCAGCGCCTCGCGCGCGCCCTCGGGCGCATCGGCTGCGACGAGGAGCCTGCGTCCGGTCACCGGGGTGAACGGAACGGCGACCTGGAGCTTGGGATAGTAGCGCCCGCCCGCGCGCTCGTAGGCGTCCGCCCATGCGTGGTCGAACACGTATTCGCCCTGGCTGTGGCTCTTGAGATAGGCGGGCGCGGCCGCGACAACGCGTCCGCGCCCGTCTTCGACCGTCACGTGCGCAGGCGTCCAGCCCGAGCGGCCGCCGACCGAGCCCGAAGCCTCTAGCGCTTGCAAAAACGCGTGGGTGAGGAACGGATTGAACCGTTCGCCCTCGGCCTCGTCGAACGAGCGCCCCGGCGGATTGGCGCAGGCGTCCCATTCCGCGGCGTCAAGGGCGGCGATCGACTGGACGACGCGCGCGGTGAAGTTGGTCGAAGACATGGGTTCAAGCGGTCCAGGCTGCAGGCAAAACGCATCTTAGCACGCTCCGTGCCGTTCGCGGCGATGGGGACCGGATCCTCACGCTCATGCGGATCGTCCCGAGCGGCGACCCACGCGAGTGGGCGGGCGCCTATTCTTCATGTGTTTTTTATATTTGACATTCTCTCCTCACGGGAGCGTGATAGACGAGGCCAGAGGAAGAAACGAAAAGAAGCCGGAAGAAGAAACGCCGATCTGGGAAGGACGCCCACGGTGGCAAAGGAGGCGCAACGCGGCCTCTATCAGGCGGTCGAGGCGCATAAGGCCGAATTAGAAATTAAACGAGGCGCTACGTCGGGTCTCGATCTGGACGTCCTGGACCGTCGGATTGAGGCCGCTCAGCGGCTTTTAGAATGGCTCTCGCAAGCTCTTGAGCCTCGACCTCCGGCTTTCCCAGCTGCTCAAACGCCGCCATCATCAAGCTCTCCAGTTGATCGGAATCAAATTCCCCCATCGGCGCCCGATCCTCCAAAGACTTCGCGCCGGTGATCAGCCATTCTGGCTACATGACGACGTATCCGGGCGAACATAACCAGCCTTTAGTTGTTTGATCAACCCGCAAATTTTTAATCGGCGAGCGATTCGCAAGGACTCGACGTCCGCATACAACGCGGATCCGAGGGGATGCGCTGCACTGTCTCCCCGCGCAGCCCCCTTCAGCCTTTCTTCTTCATGTCTAAGATCACGCCGAAATCGCCGGACTTTGTCTTTCCGTCCGACACGTCAAAGCCTTCTGCCGCTAACCCCCGACGCAGCAACTCGCGAACCGCCGCAGCCCGGCTGGGCATGTGACGACTGAATCGCCACTGATCGAGAGCGGCGAGCTCCTCTGCCGTAAGCATGATCTGAAGACGTTCGCCGCGAGGCTCCGCAGACATCGATACCCTCCCTCCGAAAAGCCGTTATTTGCTCACATTGGGTCGCTTACTCATAATTACAATCTTTTGTCAAGCGCGTAACATGAGTAGATGCAGAAAAAACAGTCGATTGTATATCCGATGCATACTGACGCACTTCCGTTTTATACCTATGTTAATAATAAAATATTGCTTGATACAGATTCAGTTCTGTCGTAGATACGAACAGAGGCATTTGCAATGCTAACACGAAGTGAATCAAATATATCTTCTGTCGATCGTCCGCATACCTACGGGGAAGAAGCCGAGCATCGGATCGCGAATAGTCTACAAATGATCAGCGCTCTTGTTCGTCAGCGGGCGCGGAGAGAACACGTCTCAGATCCGCAAACGTTTCTTCTGGAGGTCGCCGATCGCATAGAAACCGTCGGAAAGCTTCATCGCCTTCTCGGGGAATCGACGACGGGATCAGTCCAGTTACGGGCATATCTGGAAGACATTTGTGACCGCCTGAGAGGCGCTCTGGCGCCGACGGCGACATCATTTTGTTTTGACTGCCCGGTCGAGTGTCTTCTGCCTGCGAAAACAGCCTTGCCGCTGGCGCTCATCACCGCCGAACTGGTGTCCAATTCACTAAAATACGCTCATCCGGCAGGCTTGCCGACCAAGATCACTCTGTCCTGTCACCCTGACGAAAATGGCGTCCTCACGATCGTATACGAGGATGATGGGGTGGGGTTTCCCGAGGGGTTCGACGTCAACGAGGCTGGGCACATGGGGATGAACTTCATTCGCCTGCTCAGCAAAGGCGTGGGCGGCGAGCATGATTGGTGCAGCGATCCGCTGGGGATTCGCTTCGAAATCGCGCTTCCGATAAGTCCTTAATCTCCTCCCGATAGAATTTGCGGCTCGCGGACGGGAAGTCTTATCGGCGTCGAGATTCCCCCGCGCCAGCCTGCTCGGCCGCCGCGTCGATATCGACGACCTCGCTCAGCTTCACGCCGATAGCGCTGGCGAGCAGCTTCAGCCGGTCGATCACCACTTCGCTGTCGGGCGCGCGGGCCGCCGCAGCGACTTCGAGCCGAACGCGATCGGGATCGATGCGCAAGCGCGCGCTTTCCAGCATAGCAGGGACGCCACCGGAAAAGCGGTAGGCGAGCAGAATTGCGCGGCCGAGAATCTGCGCCCGGCGACGTTCAGCCGGCTTGAGCAGCTTGATCGCCGGGCTCAGCCAGGGCGCGTCCGGCCGGCCGACATAGCGGGCGTGGATGGCGGCGGCGACGAACACCCGCTCGGGGTGCGTGACGCCGATGAACGGAAATTCGATGAGCCGTCTAAAGCTCTCTTCGGCCCGAAGGTCGGCCGCGTCTCTCCAGGCGATATCGGACAAGGCGCAGACCGCGACGCGCAGCCTCTTCTCGGCGGCGGCTTCGCCGGGAAAAAGGCTCTCGGTCCAGGAAGCGAGTTCGCGCGCAAATTCAGGCACGCGCGCAAGCGGCAGGCCGATCAGCTGCGCGCCCTCGATCAGGGGATCGAGATACTGCTCCTCTTGGCTCAGTTGCGAATAGAGAAAACCCTCCCGCAAGCCCAGCGCGGAAAAAACGACGCGTTCGGGCTTCAGGTGCTTCAGCACGCGATCGAGCACGAGCGCCGCCGCCGGCAATGTGCGCGCCCGGCGTTCCGCCACGCCCGGCCTCGCCGCCAGTTTCGCCGCAGAGAGGTGCGACACCGCTCGCGCAAATTTTCGCGCATCGGCCTCGGCAAGGGTGTAGCCGTGCACGACTTTGACCGGCGCGCCGACCGCATCCATGTGCGCTTTCGCCAGCGCCCGCCAGCCGCCGCCGACCGCATAGAACACCGGCCGCGCCAGCGCGCGCGGCAGGCGCGAGCGCAGAATTTCGTCGATCTGCCGCTTTGCCGCCGAGACGCTCTCCGACAGCATGGCTTCGACAGGCAGGGCGCCAAGCGGCAGGCTGACCCAGCGATCCCCCACACGGTCGTCGATCGCTTCCGCAACTTCGAGACTGCCCCCGCCCATGTCGCCGACCGACCCGAGTGGCCGGAAGAAGCCGGAAATGACGCCCAGCGTGGAAAACCGCGCTTCCTCAGCGCCGCTGAGGATCCGCACCTTGAGCCCGGACTCGGCCTCGATCGCCTGCGCAAGCTTCAGTCCGTTCGAGGCGCGACGCATGGCCTCGGTCGCCACGGCGTCGATTCGGGCGACCCCCATGGCGTCGGCGATAGCGCGAAAGCGCCGTACCGCCTCGACGGCGCGACGAAAGTGGTCAGGCCCGATCGCGCCGCTCTCGGCCAGCCCTTCGGCGAGTCGGGCGAGCGATTTTTCGTTGAACCGCGGCATCGGCGCCCGGCCGAGTTGGTCATAGACCAGAAGCCGGATCGAGTTCGAGCCGATATCGACGATCGCATAGGGCGCCCGGTCGGCGCGCTTGGCGCGCTCAGGGTCGAGCTTGAGCGGACGCAGCGCCTCTCCCGAGGTCTGATCAGATGCCTTGGCCATCGTGGTTTCTCCCGCTCACGAGTTTATCACGAGGCGGCGGCGACGCCCTGCTTGTCTCGCGAGGCCTAGACCTCGACCGGAGCGCCGGTTCGAACCGAGCGCAGCGCCCCCTGGCAGAGCTTGAGCGAGACGAGATTGCCGCGCGCCGAGTTCAACGGCTCCCGGCTGTCTTCGACCGCGCACAAGAGTTCGCCCATCGCGCCGGCGAAGCCGTCGTTGAACCAGGCGCCGGTGAGATGAGGCCGGCCAACGCCAGTTTCGGTGTAGAGCTCGACAGCCTGATGGCCGAGATCGGGGCCATGGGCGCAGACGACGCCCGTTCGCGCCGATGACCGAAGTCGAATCCCGCGCGCCATATCGGGTCGCGCCGTCGAAAATGAGCGAGGCCTGGCCGCCGTCAAAGCCGATGAGCGCCTGAGCCAAGAGCGGCGGCCGCGCCGTCTGTCCGGCGGCGCGAGCGGTCGTCGCATAGACGGAATGGGCGCGGTCGCTGATGACGCTGGCGAGAAAGTCGAACCAGTGGACGCCAAAATCCCAGAAGATGAGATCGTCCATGGCTTCGAAGGACGTGCCCGCAATCCAGCCATGGTTCCAGCGAATCTCGACATGAACGCCGGTGACCTCGCCGATGAGGCCGGCACGGACCGCCTCCCGGATATAGGCGAGATGGGGGGCCCAGCGGCCGTTCTGATTGACGGCGAGCTTGAGGCCGCGCCGCTCCGCCAACTCAACGAGTTCGCGCCCGTCGGCGAGATTCTCCACGAACGGTTTCTGCGCCAACACGTGCTTGCCGGCGTTCAGGGCGCGCCGCATGAGGTCGAGGCGGACGTCCGGATGGGCGGTGAGGTCGAGCACGCGGATGTTTGGGTCGCGCAACAGCGTGTCGAAATCGTCCGTGACGCGTGCGTTCGGGAAATGGGCGTCGCGGCGCGCGCGGGCGCGCTCAAGATCGCGCGAGCAAATGGCGACCACGTTCAGGCCATAGCGCGCATAGGCCTCGAGATGCGCTCCGCTGATCCCGCCCGCGCCGACGAGCGCGATCGGTTGCTCACGGTCGCGCGGCATCGGCGGACGATAGGGAAGCTCCGGCGCTTCGATCTCCGCCGCAGGCCTCGCGACCAAAGCATAATCGTCCTGCGAAGGCTCCTGCGGCCTTCCCCGCTTCCGCCTCCTCATGGCAGTAGACCAGCGTGCGCCGCTCCTCGAGCCGAGCGCGCCGCGGTGTCGACGATGCGCTGAGCGGTCCGGCAGAGCGAGGATCTAGAGGCCCTTCGAACGGCAGATCATGCTCCTTGCAATGGAGCACATATTCGACCGGCTTTCGGAACGGGGGTTTGAGTTCGTCGACGGGAATTTGGTGGATGGCCGGGTTGTCGCGCGTCTGTATCGCGACATGCGCCTCGTAATCATAACTCGAAATTGTGCCCTCCGAGCCGACGACGACAAATCCGCATTTGGGCTGCGGCTGAGTTGTCCAGGGATCGGTGAAAGTCCCCCAGCGCGTTTCAAGTTTCGACAAGCCGCGGGCGTAGCGGCAAATGGTGATCGAATGCTCGTCGACCTCGAGCCCCTCGGGCCGATCGACGATCGCGGTCACCTCGATCGGCGCCGCGCCATTCATGAACCAGGTTCCGAGCGTCGCGCCATAGCCGAGGTAGTCGAGCAGGCTGCCTCCGCCGGCGGCCTTGCTGTACCACCACGACGTCGGTTTCTCGCGCTTGACCTCCTCGCCCGACACCACGACCTTGTCGGCGCGGTGGTAGAGCGGACCGCGGTTGCCGTCATAGAAGTGCACCTCGATCACCTCGCCAATGACGCCTTCATCGATCAGCCGCTTGGTCGTCACATGCGGCGGATACCAGCGCAAAGGCCAGTTGACGGCGAGGCGAGTTCCCGACTTTTTGATCGCCGCAAGGATCCGGTCGGCGTCGGCGAGCGAAGCGGCGAACGGCTTTTCGAGCAGGATGTCGACGCCGAGCGCTGCGACCTCTTCGACAATCTCCGCATGCCGAGCCGTCGCAGGACAGAGGATGGCGAGATCGGGATGCGCCTCTCGCACGCATCGCCCGATATCGCCATAAACGCGGTCGCGGGAAATGGAGAAGTTGGCGATTGCGTCCGTCATTCTCGCTTCATCGCCGTCGCAGACCCCGACGATCTCGGCGTTCGGATGCTCGTGAGCCTCGCGCAGCAGGTCGCCCATGTGCATGTGCTCGAAGCTCAAGCCGACGATCCGCCATTTGCGCATCTTAAAATCCTCCCGAAAGGCTGTGGAGCGCGCTTTCGCCAATCAATCGCCTTCCAGCTTTTCGTGCGCCCGGACCAAGCCCGACGCGCCGCGGCTCGGCAGATTCTGCGTGCGCGAGGCCGCTTCGGCTCGCAGCTGCTCGACGCGCAGCACCAGCGCCATCGCCACCGCCAGCGTCGCAGAGAGCGACTTGAACCCGGAAAAACTCTCTTCGATCACCTCGATATAGGCCTTCGAAACCGGAACCAATGGACTGAACGCGCTGTCGGTCATCGATACGATCGGAACGCCGCGCTGGGCGGCGGAAGCGGCCAATTCCGGGGTGATGGAATTGTAGGGGGTGAAGCTGACGGCAAGGACCGCGTCGGAGGCTGATGCGCAGCGCAGAAGCTCGAAGGCGGTCGACCCGACATTGTCGAGCGCAAGATTGCGCACGCCGAGATTGGCGAGCGCGAGCGACACATAGCTTACGAGCGAGAAGGCTCGCTTGGAGCCGATGATGTAGATGAGATCGGCCGCCGCGAGCGTCTGGCTCATGGCTTCGAATTGCGCCAGGTCGAGCCGATCCCGGACGCCCGCAAGCGACGTCGCCGACGAGCGAATGAATCCATCGACCAGGCGCGCCGCCTCGCTGCTCGAAGCCTCCTCCCACTGGTCGCGGCCCTCGCGTCCCCCATCCGCCAGATGGGCCTTGAACACGTCTTGCAGGTCGGAAAATCCGGTGTAGCCGAAGGCTTGCGCGAAGCGCACCAGAGTAGAAGGCTGGACGCCTGCTTCCCCGGCCACGCTGGTCACAGTGCCCAGCGCGACTGCGGTCGGATGCTGCCAGAGATGGATCGCAACCTGGCGAAGCTTCTTGGGCAGCCGCGCCGTCCCCGAGGACAGGACGGCCCGAAGCTCTTCATAGCTGCCGGGCCGCGAGTAGCCGAGCGCGGCGCCGACGCCGGCGTCCGCGACTGCGTCGGCGCGATCGTTCCGTTCGACGGACCTGCCTCTACTCATCGCTGAGGCGCTCCTTGAGGTAGCCGCCGGCGTCGCCGTCAAGCAGGCCGCGCAAGTGGCGCGCGATCGGTTCGATGAGCTGAGGGCGCGCCATGTCCGTCCCGAAGACGGGGGCGATGGCGAGAACGGCTTTGGCCAGTTCGGACCAGTCGGCGCTCTTTTCGCCGATCGCGATCACGGTCTCCGCATAGGGGTCCGACGGCGTCCAGCGCGCCCCGAAGCGACGCGCGCCGCTCAGGGCGTAGGCGATCCAGCTCGCGACAGAGAGGGCAAGCAATCCGGCGGGCCGGCCGGCCGCGAGACGCTCGCGCAAAGGGTCGAGGAGACGCTGGACGATCTTCTGCGATCCGTCCGTTCCGATCTGATGGCAGCGGTGGCGAATGGCGGCGTTGCGGATGCGCGCCATCGACTGGTCGATATAGGGCGCAACCTCCATTCCGACGACCCTGGGCAGCGTGGTCGATGTTTCGCGCTCGAGCATCCGGCGCGTAAGCGCCGCGAGCGTCGGATCGGCGGCGGCCTGATAGGTGAACGCGTGGCCGACCAGCGCGCCCTGGTGCGCCAATGTCGATTGCGCGGCGTTGAGGACACGCATCTTGATCTGCTCATAGGGCTTCGCATCGGCGACGAATTCGGCGCCCGCGAGGTCCAGAGACGGCCGCTCGCCAGCGAACCTATCCTCGATGACCCATTGCCGGAACGGCTCGCCGACGACCGCGGCAGGATCGCGCAGGCCAAGCGCGCTCGCGATCTCATCGAGGTCGTCCGGCGTCGTCGCAGGCACGATCCGGTCGACCATCGTGGATGGAAACGTGACCCGGTCCGTTATCCACCGCGTCATCTCCGCCGAGCGCAACGCCGCAAACTCGAGCATCGCCGCGCCGAGCCGCGCGCCGTTGGACGGAATGTTGTCGCAGCTGATGATCGTCAGCGGCTTGCCGCCGATCCGCCGCCGCCGTTCGAGTGCGAGCGCGAGCAGGCCAAGGAGCGTGCGAGGCGGAAAGCCGCCTTCAAGGTCCGCACGGAGCGCTAGGTTGTCGAAATCGAGCGCGCCGGTCGACGGCGTGAGGCAATAGCCTTTTTCGGTGACGGTCATCGTCACGACGGAAATCTGAGAACCTCCGAGCGCAGCAACCGCCGCCTCGGCGCTCGCCTTGTCATTGACGTCGATGACCTGGCGCAGCGCGCCGATGATGCGGGTTTCGGAGCGCTCGTCCTGACGAAGCGTCCGCGAATAGAGACATTGCTGGGGGGCGAGGAGATCGGCCAGGTTGGGCGCCGTGAGGTTGACGCCCAGGACGCCCCATCGCCCGAATCGGGCCTCGAGCATATCGTCGATGAATTCGGCCTGGTGACAGCGATGGAAAGCGCCGACGCCAATATGCGCGATGCCGATCTCCAGGCTCTCGCGATCATAGCCCGGCTGACGCACTGGAGCCGCCAGCCCGGGTAGAACGCTGCGATCGAGGCGCCGCATCGCGGGAGCCTCAGCCCAGTCCGCCAAAGACGTTCTGCGCATAATCGATCAGCGCGCCAGTCATCGGCTCCGAAGCGTCGGACAGAAGAAACAGCGCAAGCTGGGCGACGTCATCCGGGGTTATGAGGCGCTTGAACGGCATGGTCGCGGCGACGTCAGCGAGCCAGCCGTCGCCCTTGCCGAGCGTGACTGACTGCATATGCCGCTCGGCCGGGGTGTCGACCCAGCCGAGAATGACGCCATTCACGCGGATGCGGTCGAAACGATGGGCGTGGGCTGCGTTCTTGGTCAGCCCGGCCAACGCCGCCTTCGTGGAGGCGTAGACCGCGAGCTCCGGGGCGCCGCCGCGGGCGTGGATGGAGAGGATGTTGACGATCGATCCGGGCGCGCCGCGCTCCCGCAGATGGTTGATTAGCCGCTGCATGAGAAAGAACGGCGCGCGCGCGTTGACCGCGAACAGCCGGTCCCAGAATTTGATGTCCGCGTCAACGAGAGAGCCCCGATCGGTGAGGGCGGCTGAATTGACGAGCGCGTCGACGCGGCCGAACCGCTTGAGCGCCGCGTCGACGATGGTGTCGGGCGCGTGGGCGTCCTCGAGATCCGCAGCAATGAACAGGGCGGGCGCCCCGCTTCGCTCGACCTCCGCCGCCGCGGTCGCGCCTTTAGCCTCATCCCGTCCCGTCACCACGACGCCTTCAGCGCCGGCGCGGGCGACTGCCAGGGCGATGGCCAAGCCGACCCCCTGGGTGGACCCGGTGACCACGACCACCCGCCCGTTCATCCGCGTCTCCCCGAAAGGTCCTCTTATTCGCGCAGTTTTGGATCAGAAATTCCGGTTGTCAAACTCTGGAATTTTCTTGGCGAGATTCCGGGGCAATTGGACGCCGTTCGAATTGACAAATGGAAGTTTTTTGCCAGTATCGATTCACGGCATAATCTTTCGTCAGAAGAACGGGCGGCGAGGCGAAGCCGCCGAGGGAGAGAACGCTATGCGGACCATCAAGGGCCCGGGCCTGTTTCTGGCTCAGTTCGCAACCGACACCCCGCCCCACAACACCCTCGGCGGAATCGCGAAATGGGCAAGGGATTATGGATACAAGGCGATCCAAATCCCAACGTGGGATAGCCGCTTCTTCGACCTTGATCGGGCCTACGACAGCGAGACCTATTGCGACGAGATCAAAGGAACGCTGGCCGACATCGGCATCGCGGTCAGCGAGCTTTCCACGCATTTTCAGGGCCAGATGGTGTCCGTTCATCCGGCCTATGACGCGATGTTCGACGGCCAATGCCCGCCCGCCGTGCGCGGCGATCCGGAGAAGCGACGCCTTTGGGCGGCTGACCAGGTGCGCAAGGCCGCTCGCGTCTCGCGCCGCTTTGGCCTGACCGAGCACGTGAGCTTCACCGGCTCCCTCGCCTGGCCGTATTTCTATCCCTATCCTCAGCGTCCTGCCGGACTGATCGAGGAGTGCTTCGCCGAGCAGGCCCGCCGCTGGAAACCGATCCTCGATCTTTTCGATGAAAATGGCGTCGATCTCTGCTTCGAGATTCATCCGAGCGAGGACGTGTTCGACGGCGACACCTTCGACATGTTTCTCGACGCCGTCGGCGGCCACAAGCGCTGCAACATTAATTACGACGCCAGCCACTACATCAAGCAAGGCATGGACTATCTCGGCTTCATCGACGCCTATCATGACCGCATCAAGATGTTCCACGTGAAGGACGCCGAGTTCAACTCGACGGCGAAGCAGGGCGTCTATGGCGGCTACAAAGGCTGGCTCGAGCGCGCCGGCCGCGACCGCTCGCTTGGGCACGGGCAGGTCAATTTCAAAGGGATTTTCTCAAAGCTCGCGGCATATGATTTCGCCGGCTGGGCGGTGTACGAATGGGAATGCTGCCTGCAGCATCCCGAGGTCGCGGCCCGCGAGGGCGCCAAGTTCATCGCCGACCACATCATCGAGGTGACGGACCGGGTGTTCGACGACTTCGCCAAGACTGGCGCGGACCGCGCGACGAATCTCAAGCTGCTCGGCATCAAGGGCTAAGCCGATGGTCCACGCGACCGCCGTCGATGGGCTTAAAGGCGGACGCCTTCGCGTCGGCATGGTCGGCGGCGGCCGGAATGCTTTCATCGGCGCCGTTCACCGGATGGCGATGCGGCTCGACAATCTGATCGAGCTCAAAGCCGGCGCTCTGTCTTCGGACTCTGAAAATGCGCGCGCCTCGGGCGCCGACCTTGGGCTTGCGCCTGACCGGACCTACTCGGAGTATCGCGAAATGGCTTTTCGCGAGGCGGCGCGTCCGGACGGCGTCGAGGCTGTCGTCATCGTCACCCCGAACCACCTGCACTTCCCCGTCGCCAAGGCATTCCTCGATGCTGGAATCGATGTCATCTGCGACAAGCCGCTGTCGACGACGCTCGCCGAAGCGAGGGAATTGGTCGAGCTCACCCGCGCCAAAGGACTCATCTTTGCGGTGACCCTCAACAATACCGGCTATCCGATGGTGCGCCAGGCGCGCGAAATGATCGAGGCAGGCGAAATCGGCGACATCCGCGTCGTCCACGCGGCTTATGTCCAGGACTGGCTCACCCTTCCGATCGACGCCGACGGACATAAGCAGGCGGAATGGCGCACAGATCCCGACCGGGCGGGGGCCTCCGCCTGCCTCGCTGACATCGGCGTTCACGCGCACAGCCTGGCCTTGTTCGTGACCGGACTCGAGCTCGACGAGGTCTCAGCGGACCTCACGACCTTCGTGCCCGGCCGCCGGCTTGACGACAATGCGCATGTCATGATGCGGTTTCAGGGCGGCGCGCGCGGCGTGCTGGCGGCGAGCCAGGTCGCGGTCGGCAATCTCAACAACCTCAGTCTCAAGGTCTACGGTTCGCGCGCCGGGCTCGAATGGGCGGGCGAGGAGCCGGAAATCCTCCGCTTCACGCCCTATGGCGAGCCGTCCCGCACCTTAAGGCGCGGCGGCCCCGGAAATACGCCGCTTGCGGTCGAAGGCTCGCGCATGCCGGGCGGCCATCCCGAAGGCTATGTCGAGGGTTTCGCCAACCTCTACCGCGGCGCGGCGGAACTGATTTCGGCCCGACGCGCCGGGCGGGCGCCCGCGATAACCGCGAAGCTGACGCCGAGCGTGCTGGACGGCGCGCGGGGCGTGGCGTTTATTGAGGCGGCGGTCAAGTCCAGCCGGAACAACGGAGCGTGGACGCTCGCCCGCTTCGGTTGAGCGGATTTGGAACGTGTGGGCCCGGCGCGAACCGGGCTTCTTGAGTGGGAGGAAGTGGTGAAACTTATGCGAACTCTAACAAGCGCCTCGCTGGCGGTCCTGGCGATCGCAATCGCCGGTGGAGCGCAGGCGGCGGACAAATATGTCGTCGGCGTCTCGAATACGCTGATCGGCAACGGCTGGCGCGAGGAGATGATCTGCTCGATCAAGGCCGAGGCGCTGGCGTCAGGCAAGGTCTCGAAGGTCGTCGTCGCCAACCGCAACGGCGGCCCGTCGGAGCAGATCGCCGACATCCGCAACCTCATTTCCGCCGGCGCGAACATCATCGTCATCAACCCTTCCGACCGCGAAGCGCTGAACCCGGTCATCAAGCAGGCCGCTGACAAGGGAATCGTGGTGGTCGCCGTCGATCAGGCGGTTTCGGCGCCTCAGGCCTATGTTCTGACCAACGATCAGGTCGAATACGCCAAGCTCGGCGCAAAATGGCTGTTCGACAAATTGGGCGGCAAGGGCCAGGTCGTCGAGATGCGCGGCATCGACGGGGTTCCCGCAGACGCGGATCGCCACGAGGGCTTCACGGAAGTGCTCAAGAACTATCCCAACATCAAAGTCACGTCCGTGTTCACCGGCTGGGCGCTCGACAAGACCGCGCAGGCGACCAAGGACCTCCTCGCCTCCGGCAAGCCGATCGACGGCATCTGGACCTCGGGCATCAATTCAACGGTCGTGACCGCCCACCAGACCGCCGGCAAGCCGTTTGTGCCGGTGGTCGGCGCCGACAACAACGGCTTCATCGGCCAGCTCATCGATCTCAAGGACAAGGGATTGTCAGGCGCGGCGGTCAGCAACCCGCCCGCGGTCGGGGCCGCTGGACTTAGCCTCGCGCTCGACGTCCTGGCCAAGAAGGAGCAGCCGCACCTCGTCAAGATCAAGCCGTCGATCTGGGACAACGGCAAGGACCTGAGCGAACTCAAGGCCATGTACAATCCAAAACTCGACCCCTATTTCAGCGTCGCCACGGTGCCTCCTTATACGCATTACACGCCCGAGCAGCTGATCGCTTGCAAAGGCCCGTGATCTTAAGCTGAATAGCCGCCAGTGACGCCGGCGGCGCGAGCCGCCGGCCCTTTCCGGACACATGGCAATGAACGACGCTCCGCCGCTTCTTCACATTCGCGGCGTCGCGAAGACGTTCGGAGCGGTCAGGGCCCTGCGCTCGGCGGACCTCGAGGTGCGACCGGGCGAAGCGCATGCGCTCATGGGCGCAAACGGGGCGGGCAAGAGCACGCTGGTCAAGATCATCACCGGCGTGTTCCCGGCGGATGAGGGCGAAATGGTCCTCGCGGGTCAGCCCGTGGCTTTTCGGTCGCCGGGCGAAGCGCGCCGGGCCGGCATCGTGTCGGTCTATCAGGATCCCGCGATCGTTCCTGATCTCACGGTGGCGCAGAACATGCGCCTCGCCCGCGTGTCCCTCGACAAGGTCAAGACCGCGATGCGCGAGCTTGGCGTCGAGCGGGTCGATCTCAGAACCGTGGCGCGCGACGTCGACTTTGCCCATTTGCGGCTGATCGATCTCGCACGCGCGCTCGCTTCCGACCCGCGCATTCTGATGTTGGACGAGATCACCGCGGCGCTGCCGGCGGACCTCTCCGAGCGCGTGTTCAAGGTCGTGCGTGATTTTCGCAGCCGCGGCGCGAGCGTGATCTTCATTTCGCATCGCATGGCCGAGATCGCCATGCTCTGCGACCGGGCGACGGTGCTGCGCGATGGGGTCACTGTGGGCGTGACCCCGACCAGGGGCGCCGAAGAGACGATCGTCAACCTCATGCTGGGTTCGGACGTGGCCAGGGCGACGGCGGCGCCGGTCGCGCGCGCGCGCCGTCCCGAGGCGGCGCGCGAGACTCCGGCGCTCGAAGTTACGGACCTTGCCTACGGACATGCCCTGCATGGCGTCTCCTTCCGCGTCAATCGCGGCGAAGTGCTGGGTGTCGCCGCTCTCGAAGGGCAAGGCCAGGAGGAGCTGTTCGACTGCATCGCGGGCGTCAGGCGCGCCGACACGGGAGAAGTACGGGCCGAAGGGCGCGTCCTCAAGGCGCGCCATCCTGCGGACGCGATCCGCGCCGGCCTGGTGCTGGTCCCGGCCAACCGGCTGGTCTCGCTCCTGCCGCAGCGCTCGGTGCAGGAGAATGTGGCGCTGGCGGCGTTTGGCCCCTTGCGCAACTGGGGGCCCATTGCGATGGGCGAGGAGCGGCGCCGGGTGGACGCTGCGGTGCGGAAACTGCAGATCGACACTCGCGCCGCTGCGGAAGTGAGACGCCTCAGTGGCGGCAACATGCAGAAGGTCGTCATCGCCCGCTGGATCGCGGCCGGCTTCAAGACCCTGCTCTGCTTCGATCCGACGCGCGGCATCGACATCGGCACCAAGCAGCAGATCTATGCGCTCATGCGCGAGATCGCGGATTCGGGCCTCTCGGTCCTGCTGTTCACCTCGGAACTGCCGGAGATCCGCCTTGCGTGCGATCGGGCAGTCGTTCTGTTTGGCGGTCGCCTCGTGAGCGAGATGCCCGCAGCGGAAGCGGACGAAGCGAGCCTCTTAAGAGCCGCGCACGGCCTTGGCCGCGCCGAGGCCGCAGCGGCGCTCGCATGACGACTGCGGCAGCTCGATCCGACGCCCCCTCCTTGAGAAGGCTCGCGCGCGCCGGCCGGCTTCTCGGCATGCCGCTCCTGTTCGCGGCGGCGATGGCCGCGACGGTCGCGATCCATCCCGATTTTGGCTCGTTTGAAGTCCAGTCCCTGGCGCTCGGCGCCCTGCCGCTCGCGCTTGCCGCCGCAGCCCAGGCGATCGTCATCATCAGCGGCGGCATCGACCTCTCGATCGGCTCCATGATCGCGGTGTCGAACGTCCTCTCCGCCAGCTTGATGCAGCACGCCACTTTCGGCCAGTCGCTCGCCCTTTCGCTCCTCGTCCTCGCCGCTGGCGCCGGCCAGGGATTGCTGAACGGCCTTGTCGTCGCCGTCTCGCGCATTCCCGACGTCGTCGCCACCCTGACCACCGGATTCATCTGGGGCGGCGTCGCGCTGCTCATTCTCGAGCGTCCCGGCGGGGGCGCGCCGGCCGCCTACCTCAACATCGCCGCCGGCGCGGATTTCGGGCCATGGGCGCCAAACGCGCTTGTGGTGATGGTCGTCGCCGTCGCCGCGATCTGGCTGCCGATCAGGCTCAGCCGCATCGGACTTCTGATCTACGCCGCCGGCAGCGATCCGGTCGCTGCGTTCCGCAGCGGCGTCAACGTCATGAGAGCGCGCACGATCGCCTATATGTTCAGCGGAATCGCCTGCGCGGTCGGCGGCATGGCGCTCACCATGACGACCGGAATCGGCGCGCCGCTGGCCGGCGCCTATTACACGCTGAGCAGCGTCGCCGCCGTCGTCATCGGCGGCGTCAGCCTGGCGGGCGGGCGCGGGGGAATGGCGGGGCCGGTCATCGCCGCGCTTCTTCTCACGCTCGCCCCGATGGACCTCGTCTTCCTGGGCATCGACCCGAATTATGGGCAGGTCATCCAGGGCACGCTGATCGTGCTGGTGGTGATGGTCGCGGGCCTCTTCGCCTATCTGCACGAACGCAAATGAGCGCGCTCCTCACTTTCCTGCGCGCGCACACGATCTATGCGCTGATCCTGCTCCTGGCGGTTTTCGTCGTCGGCGTCGAGCTGGTGAGGCCGGGGACGGTGACGCCGCTTTGGGCCTCGAACACGCTCCTGTTCGCGGCCCCGCTCGCCATCATGGGCGCCGGACAGACGATGGTGATGCTGACCGGCGGCATCGACCTTTCGGTCGCGAGCGTGGCGACCGGAGCCGCCTACCTGCTTGCGACCAACGCCTCCCTGGGCGCCCTCCCGGCGATCGGCCTTGCGCTCCTCCTCGGCGCCGTTGTCGGGATCGTCAACGGGATTGGCGTGGCGCTCCTTCGCGTGCAGCCGCTCGTCATGACGCTCGGCGCCGGCCTCATGACCGGTGGGGTGATGATCGTCTACAGCCAGCACATGATGGCGAGCCAGCCGCATGTCCCGGAAATCATCCAAACGCTGGGCGCGGGAAAGGTGCTTGGGCTGGTCCCGGTCGACCTCTTCCTCTGGCTCGTCATCGGCGCGCTGATTCTGTTCGGCCTGCAACGGACCGGCTTCGGCCGGCTTCTCTATGCGGTCGGCGACAATCGCGAGGCCTGCCATCTCGCCGGCGTCAGAGTGTGGCGCGTCCTGTTCGCCAATTATCTCATCTGCGCGATTCTCGCGGCGATCACCGGACTGGTGCTGGTGGGGGGCACAAACGCGGCCGATCTCAGCCTCGCCGACAGCTACCTCTTGCCCTCGGTCGCCTGCGTGGTGATCGGCGGCACTTCGATCTTCGGGGGACGCGGCGGCTACTCGGGGACCATCGTCGGCGCCTTGATCCTGACCGTCCTCACCGGCCTGCTCACGCTGCTCGACGTCGCCGAGCCGATCAAGCAGATCCTTTACGGAGCGATCATCCTTTCGCTCGCCGCGGCTTATGCGCGGCTCACGGAATGATGGAGGGCCGTCGCTCCGGCGGGGGCGGCGCGCTAACGTAGCCGCACTTTTACCGGCGCCCCCTCATGTTTTCAGTGGGTTAGGACCCCGTTTAGTTCCGCGCTTAAAAAATCGCGCGGTGGCGGCGCTCGGGCTAAAACACATTTCATACATGTGAATAACGGCAGACTTCATCCAACGGCTCTCGCGCTCCCGCCCGCGTTCAGCCCTTGCTCCCGCTCGCATCGGTCGCCGCCTTCAGGAACACATGCCGCTCCCGCCATTCCTCCGGCCCCGCTTCGGGCGGCGTATCCAGAAACATCACCGGGGCGCCCTCGCTGCGATAGGACGGCCAGCGCGGCAAGTCGGGACCGTTGGGATCGCCGCTCATCACGAAGTTGATCCAGTAGCTCGACGCGAGCTTGGCCAGCGCGCGGTCGGAATCGTCGATCGCCCACGGAAAAGCATGCAGATTGTCGAACACATAGAGCAGTTCGCCCGCATGGAAGGCGCCGGCGTCGCGACTGTCACGCTCGCCGAACCACCCCTGCGGCGTGAGCGGCGCGCGGTCGAAGCGGAAGCGGAAAACGTCGGCGCGGCCGGTTTTCTTCTGCGCCTCGATCCAGGCCCAGGTCGGATGAATGATGGCGAGGTCGCCGCCGAGCGCGGCGGCGGAAGCCGCGTCGCGCTCCGCCGATCCGTCCGGATAGTGCTTAAGCGCCGCCTCCGTCCGCCCGCCGAAGATCGCGCGGACAAGCTCGGCGTAGGAGCGCTTCGCGTCGTCGCCCTGAAGAAGCGTGAAGTTGAAGCCTTCGTCCTTGTTCCAGCCAGCCATCAGTGGAACGTCGTTCTGCTCGCCGGCGGCGAAGATGTCCGTGGGCGAACGCGGCAGAAACCATCCATCGACGATCGGCCGAAAACCGAGCCCCGGCGCGGCGGCGAGGATCGCGCCGGCTGGAGCGGCGCGCAATTCGGCCAGCGAATTCGCGCCGACCTTGCGCATGAAATCGAGGCCTGCCGCCTCGGCCTTCTCGAGCTGCGCCCGCGCGCGCGTGGGCGACGGGAACATCGCCCCGCTCTCGCCGATCGCGCGCGCGAACAGGCCCCTGGCGAGGGGCGAGGCCATCAGTCCGCTCACCGCATGGGAGCCCGCGAATTCGCCGGCGATCGTGACCTGGTCCGGATCGCCGCCGAAAGCGGCGATGTTGCGCCTGACCCATTCGAGCGCGGCGACAAGGTCGAGAAAACCGTAGGCGCCCGAGCTACGATGATCCGATTCCGCCGTGAGTTCGGGATGGGCGAGGAAACCAAGCGCATTGAGCCGATGGTTGACGCTGACGACGACGGCGCCGCGCGCGGCGAGGCGCGCGCCGTCGTAGCGCGGCTCCGCGCCTGAGCCGACGACGAAGCCGCCGCCATGAACCCAGACCATCACCGGCAGACGCGGGTCCGTCCCCGAAGCGGCCGGCGTCCAGACGTTGAGATAGAGGCAATCCTCGGACATGCCGGCGCCGTTGAGGTCGATGTCGTCCCAGACGATTCCCTGCACCGAACTCGGCCCGAAGGCATGAGTTGGCCGCACGCCCGTCCAGGCCGCGGCCGGCTGAGGTGGGCGCCAGCGCAGGGGCCCGACGGGCGGCGCCGCATAGGGAATGCCTTTGTAGACGCGCACGCCGTCCGCGTCCGGCTCGGGAATTGCGAGCGCGCCGCTGTCGATCATGAGATTCTTCGTCATCAAACTCGCCATCCGGAACTCGTTTCGACTGGTTTCGCCATCCCTCGCATCGGCGTTTCGTCGAGGCCGGCGAAACGCGCCTTCGGGCCAAGCGCCTCTTCGATGCGCAGCGCCTCGTTCCATTTCGCCATTCGCTCTGAGCGCGCGAACGAGCCGACCTTGAGCTGTCCGGCGCTCCAGCCGATCGCGAGATGAACGATCGAAATGTCCTCGGTCTCGCCCGACCGCGCCGAGACGATCGTGCCGAAGCCGGCGCGGCGCCCCTCGTCCAGGGCTGCCTTCGCTTCGCTGACCGTTCCGGCCTGGTTGACCTTGATCAGCGCGGCGTTGACGCTTTTCTGGCGCGCCGCCTCGCGCACCCGGCCTGCGCTGGTGACGAGGTAATCGTCGCCGATCACCTGGACGCGGTCGCCGACCGCCGCAGTGAAGCGCTCGAACCCCTTGTCGTCATCCTCGGCGAACGGGTCCTCGATCGACAGGATCGGATAGCGGTCGAGCCAGCGAAACAGCATCTCGGCCAGGGCGTCGCGGTCGAGCTCGCGCTGATCGAGGCCCAGACGATAGCGGCCGCCCTGACCGAATTCCGATGCGGCGATGTCGAGCGAGAGGCTGACATCCTCGCCCGGAGCAAGGCCGGCGCGCTCGATCGCGCGCATCAGCGTGTCGAGCGCCTCCTCGTTGGTCGAAAAGGCCGGCCACCAGCCGCCTTCGTCGGCCACGCCCTGGAGCAGGCCGCGCTCGGCCATGATCGCGCCCGCGGCGCGATAGACTTCGGCCGTCACTTCCAGCGCGTCGGCGAAGCTTTTGGCGCGCGGCGCGATGACCATGAAATCCTGGACGTCGGTGCGCCGTCCCGCATGCGCGCCGCCGCCGAAGATCTGGATCTCGGGGAGCGGAATGATCGCCTGTCCCTCGCCCAGGAGATGGCGCCAGAGCGGCAAGCCTTGGCTTGCGGCCGCGGCATGAAGCACAGCGAGCGAAACGGCGGTGAGCGCGTTGCCGCCGAGCCTCGCCTTGTTCGGCGTGCCGTCGAGGGCGATGAGCTTCGCGTCGATCGCGGCCTGGTCGAACGGATCAAGCCCGATGAGCGCGGGCGCGATTTCTTTTGTGATCCCGGCGAGCGCATTCTGCACGTCGAGGCCGCCGAAGCGTTTTCCACCATCGCGCTTTTCGATCGCCTCGCGGCTCCCGCGCGAGGCGCCGGCGGGGGCAATACCCCGGCCGATCGGGCCGTCGCTGAGCAAAATTTCCGCTTCGACGGTCGGGCGACCGCGCGAATCCCAGATGCGCCGGGCGACCAGCGACTGGATGACGGGTTCGCTCATCGCGCGCTTATCCATGCGGCGGCGACATCCATCAGGCGGCGGGGCGGATCGGCGATCAGCGGCATGGCGCACCGGCGCACGGCGGCGCGCTCGCTCTCGCGCGTGAGGTATTCGACCGGAGACTTGCCGTCGACCCTGGCGAGAAAAAGCGCCGGAAGCAAAGCAGCGGCGCGCGCTTCGAGCTTGTCCGCGGGTTCCCAGTCGACGCCGGCGAGATAGGCGTCGGCGAGCGCGGAAAAAGCGGAATTGTAGCGCGCCCGATCCGCGTCCTCGCGCGCACCTTTAAGCAGGAGATGATTGAGACAGAAGGCGAGATCGAAGGCCGGATCGCCGAACCAGGCGCATTCGGCGTCGAGGAACACCGGCCCCTCGGGGCCTTGCAGGATGTTTTTCGGGCTGACGTCGCCGTGAACCAGCGCCCGTTTGGTCGTGAGCGTGACGCGAGCGAGTTCGTCGAATCGCGAGGCAAGCTCGGGATGGGCGCGGCCCGTCGCGCGCAGGTAAGGCTCGATGCGGATCGCCTCGAACGTGTCGTCGTTGGCGAAGGCGGGCGGAATGTCCGGATCGGCGGCGCTGCGCGCATGGATGAGGCCAAGATCGCGTCCGACCGCGGCGGCGAAATCCACGTCCACGATTCCGGCGAGAAGCTCAGCCTTCCATAAGCGATGCCGCTCGGGCGCAAGATAGTCCATCGCGAACCAGCCCGCTTTCTCGTCTTCGCCAAGCACGCGCGGAACGGCGCGGGGCCGCCAGCGCTGAACCGCGCGCATATAGGCCGCTTCCGCCGCGTTGCGTTCGACCGGCGCCTCCCACAGCGCGGCGACCTTGAGCCTCGGCAGCGCGCGCTTGACGCAGAAGCGCCGGCCGCCCGCTTCGATGAGCGAGATGTCCGAGGACACTCCGCCGGTCAGCGGCGTGAGGCGGACGGATTCTCCCGCTTTCACGAGACCCATGCGGCGCAGGGGCTCGATCAGGTCGCCGGTCTCGATGAGCGCAGGCTTGTGCACGCGCGCCCGCTCCATTCACGTAAGGGTTAGCGGCGCGATGCGCTCGGAAGAGTCGTCATCGCGAGGACCCGCGGGCTTGATCCGCGGGGACGTGGCGATCCAGGAGTTGGAGAGCCCCGACGTTCCCCTGGATTGCTTCCCCCCGGACTGTGATCCGGGGGTCGCAATGACGATCGTGGTTCGAACCAATTGCATCATGCATTAGTAGGTCGCGCGGCCGCCCGAAAGATCGAACACCGCGCCGGTGGTGAACGAGCATTCGCGGCTCGCGAGCCAGCAGACGATCGCGGCCGCCTCCTCGACGGTGCCGAAGCGCTCCATCGGAATTTTCGAGCGCATGTAGGCGATATGAGCCTCCGACACCTGCGCCAGGATCGGCGTGTCGATCGTCGCCGGCGTGATCGTGTTCACGGTGACGCCGTCCTTCGCCAGTTCCTTGCCGAGCGACTTGGTGAGGCCGATGACCGCGGCCTTTGAAGCGCTGTAAGCGGAGGCGGTCGGATTGCCCTCCTTGCCGGCGATCGAGGCGATGTTGACGATGCGCCCGTAGCCCCGCTCCTTCATCAGTTTGGCGACAAAACGGTTGCAGTAGAAGAGGCCGTTGACGTTGATGTCGAAGACGCGCTTCCATTCATCAACGGGATAGTTGATGACGAGGGCGTTCTGGCCCGCCACGCCCGCCGAGCAGACGAGGATGTCGATATGGCCCATCTCGCCGGCGGCCGCGAGAGTCGCGCGCTCGACCGCGCTCGGGTCGGTGACGTCGACGCGGTCAGCTCGCCCGCTTTTGGCGCCGATCTCCCCGATCGCCGCCTTCAACCGCGCGGGATCCTGGTCCCAGATCGTGACCCGCCCGCCCTCGGCGGCGATGCGCTTCGCGACGCCGAGCCCGATGCCCGAAGCGCCGCCCGTCACCACCGCCGTCATGCCCTCAAACCGCTTGGCGTCCGACACTCTTCGCCCTCCTGCTCATGTTCTCAGCGGTCGCTCATCCAGGGAACAGCGTTTCCCCGCCGTCGACCCGAAGCACCTGGCCGCTGATATATTTGCTCCTCGGCCCTGCGAGGAAGGCGACCGCGTCGGCCATCTCGTCCGGCTCCCCATAACGGATGAGCGACTTGATCGACGAATCCATCATCTTGGGATCGACGGCCCGCGTCGCCTCGAAGCGCGCCGTCTTGGTCGCGCCCGGGCTCACCGCATTGACGCGCACGCCTTCGGTGCGCAGCTCCTTGGCGAGGCAGCGCGTATAGTGGATGACGGCGGCTTTCAGCGCCGCATAGATGACTCCGTTCGTCACCCCGAATTGCGCCGCGGCGGAGCCGATGTTGATCACCGATCCGCTCCCCGCCTTCACCATCGGCGGCACGAACGCCTGACAGACGAGGATCGTGCCATAGAGGTTGTTCTCGGTCAGCGCCCTGATGTCCTCGAGTGGAATGCCGAGCGCGTCGTTCGGCTCGGGCTTGCCCCCCTTGGCGCCGATGTCGCCGCCGGCGCAATTGACCAAGATGTCGACCTTGCCGAGCTTGGCTTCGATCTCTTCCCTCATCTTCGCGACCGCCGCCTTGTCGCCGATATTGCCGCTGACGCCCATGACCCTTCCGCCATGCCGAGCGATCACCTTGGCCACGGCGTCGAGATCGGCCGCCTCGCCATATTTTGCGGGCGCGGTCCAGGTGAGGTCATGGATCGCCACATCCGCTCCGAGCTCGGCCAATCGATCCGCCATCACGCGCCCGAGCCCGCGGCCCGAGCCGGTGACGAAGGCGATTTTGCCAGCGAGCTCTTTGGTCATTCACGCATCTCCGCATTTTCGATCCCAAGGCCGAGCGCGCGCATGTTGCGGGCGCTGCGGCGGATCATGTCGAGTTCGTAGTCGGCGATCGCATGATCCTCGCCGCGCTCCCACGGCGTGCGATAATCGGCCTCGTCGGCGAGGCGATTGACCCTGGCGGCGGCGAGGCAGGCGGCGAGCGCGGCCGCCGGCTTGGGCGGATAGAAGCGCCACCATTCCGGACGGAGAAACCGCACGTGCCGCGCCTCCAGCGCTCCCGGCTCGAGCACCGCGCCAAGCTTCCGGCCTTGCGCCGCCAGGATGTCGAGCATCGCCGCCATCGGGACGGCGCCGTCGCCGATGGCGCAACGCACCAGGCGATAGCCCTCGTCGGTGAACTGCACACGGTAGTCCTTGAGATGCACGTGCCGCACATGGGGCGCGACATGGGCGACGAAGTCGAGCGGCGCCTCGGCCACGGGAAACGTGTTGCCGGTGTCGAGGCAGATGCCGACCCCGCGCGTCGTTTCGCAGAATTCCACAAGCTCGTCGCTGCCGAAGTCCTGGTGATTCTCGATCGCCAGAACCCGGCCCTCGTCCGCCGCGCGCGGCCCACGCTCGGCGAGCGCGGCGCGGACCTCGGCGACCAGCTCCTTCCACTTGTCGCCAAGCGCGTGACGGTCGCCGCACAGGACCGTCGTCAGGCCGTGGCGGATGACCTTGGCGTCGAGAATTCGCGCCGAGCGCAGCGCGCTCTCGAACGGGCCCATCATCAGCCCGGAGCTGACGATCGGAGTCATGCTTAAGGCCGCGAGCCGGTCGCGCAGCGCGCGCAGCTCATCGTCGCTCAGCGCGCGAAGCCACGGGTCGTAAATCTCGAGAACGCTCGCGCCGAGTTCGGTCGCGATCGCGATGAAGCCTTCGAGGCCAGCGCCCTTAAGGTTGGCGCGCGGACCGCCCGCGCCCTGAAGGCCGAGGTGATAAGTCAGGCCATACGGATTGAGGCCGAAAGCGAACGCCTGTCCGCGCGCCTCAGGCTGAAGCGTCTTCGCAATTTCGTTCATCGAAGCCCCGCATCGACGGTGATCGACTGCTTGGTGACCATGCGGCTGTCGTCGGCGGCGAGAAAGAGCGCCATGCGCGCGATGTCCTCGCCGATGAGCGTTGACCTGATGGCCTGGCGCTGGACGATTACGTCGATCAATTCCGGCGTCTTGTACCACAGCCGCCGCTGCCGATCGGTCATCACCGCCCCGGGCTCGATCGCGTTCACGCGAATGTTATCGGCGCCGAAGGCGCGCGCCAGCGCATGGGTGAGACCAATGATCCCGGCCTTGGCGGCCGAGTAAGCCGGCATTTCGGCGGCGCCGCGCCAGGCGATCGACGAGAGGTTGATGATCGAGCCAAAGCCCAGTTCGCGCATCTGCGGGTGGACGGCCTGGGCGGCGAAGAAGTGATGCCGAAAGATTCACGTTCTGGGCGCGGTCCCAGTAGTCGGCGGTCACGTCGGCGACCGCGTGGCGCTCGTCGTTGGCGGCGTTGTTGACCAGGACCGCGATGGGCCCAAGCTTCGCGCGCGCCTCCGCGATTCGCGCCTGCAGCGCCGGAATGTCAGTCACGTCGCAGGAAAGAAAGAGCGCCGTCCCGCCCGCGCTCTTCACCTCCGCGGCCATCGCTTCGCCCTCGGCGCGCTGGACGTCGACGAAAGCAACGCGAGCGGCGTTGCCTGCAAAGGCGCGCACGATGTCGGCGCCGATGCCGGTCGCGCCGCCGCTGACGAACACATTGCGTCCGGCGAGGCTCGGATAGACGGCGAACGTCAAGCGGCGACCTGCGGAATGAGGGCTTGCGTTTCGGGATCGAACAGGCAGGCATGCGCCATGTCGACGCCAAGCGGCAGCAGTTCGCCGAGGCGAGGCGCGCCGTCTGGATCGAAGCGCCCAACAATCTCCTGCTCGCCGATCTTCAAGACAGCATGGGTCTCGGCGCCGGTCGGCTCGACCACTTCAACCGGAGCGGTCAGCATCGCAAGCCCCGCCTTCTGCGCCTTCAGGCTCGGATCGTAGCGGAACAGGTGCTCCGGCCGCACCCCCAGCACCACCTTGCCGTTCGCGGGGACGGACGCAGGCGTTTGCGGCAGCGGCAGCGTCGCCGTTTCGCCGTGGCCAAGCGCGATCTGAACGGCCGGGCGGCCGTCGAGCTTCATCAGTTCGCCGGGGATGAAATTCATCGACGGCGAGCCCATGAAGCCGGCGACGAACATGTTGGCGGGCCGGTCGTAGACCGCCTGCGGCTCGTCGAACTGCTGGATCGAGCCCTGATGCATCACCGCGATACGGGAGGCGAGCGTCATCGCCTCGATCTGGTCATGGGTGACATAGACGGTGGTCTTGCCTACTCTCAGATGAAGTTTCTTGATCTCGGTGCGCATGTCGACGCGCAGCTTGGCGTCGAGATTGGACAATGGCTCGTCGAACAGAAAGAGCTTCGGATCGCGCACCAGCGCACGCCCCATGGCGACGCGCTGGCGCTGCCCGCCGGACAGCTGGCCGGGCTTGCGGTTGAGCAGCGGTTCGATCTGCAACAGCGAGGCGACGCGCGCGATCGCGGCGTTCTGCTCGGTCTTCGGCACGCCGCGGCTCTCCATGCCGAAGGTCATGTTCTGGCGCGCGGTCATCGTCGGGTAAAGCGCGTAGGACTGGAACACCATGGCGATGTCGCGGTCCTTGGGCGCGACCGCGTTGACGAGGGTTCCGTCGATGCGGATCTCGCCCTGGCTCACACTCTCCAGCCCCGCGATCATCGCGAGCAGAGTCGACTTGCCGCAGCCCGACGGGCCGACGAGGGCGATGAACTCGCCCGTCTGCGCCTCGAGTTCGATCCCCTTGAGGACCTCGACCGCGCCGAAGCGCTTGTGCAGCCCCGAGATGGTCAGCGTCGCCATGGTTGGCCGGTCATTTGATGGCGCCCTGGGTCAGTCCGCGAACGAAATATTTGCCGCCGAAGAGATAGATCAGGAGCGGCGGGATGGCGCCGATCATCACGGCGGCGCTGGCGACGTCATAGGGGTGGGCGTTCATCTGGCTGGTCGCAAGCGCGACCAGCGCCACGGTGATCGGCTGCTGGGTTCCGCCGGTGAACACGACGCCGAACAGGAATTCGTTCCAGATGCCGGTGAACTGCCAGATCACGGTGACAATCAGGATCGGCGGCGAGAGCGGCAGCACGATCTTGAAAAAGATGCGCCAGAAGCCGGCGCCGTCGATACGCGCCGCCTTGATGAGGTCGTCGGGGATGTTGACGTAATAATTGCGGCAGAACAGCGTCGTGAACGACAGCCCCTGCACCACGTGAATGACGATAAGTCCATAGACCGAGTTCGAGAGATGCAGCGCGCCGAGGATATAGGCCCACGGCAGCAGCGCCACCTGGCCCGGCATGAAAACGCCAAGGACGATGCAGATGAACAGCGTCTCCGATCCGGGAAAGCGCCACTTCGAGAGGACGTAGCCGTTGAGCGCGCCGACGAGGGTCGAGGCGATCGTCGCCGGAATGGTCATATAGAGCGAGTTGAAGAAGTTGCGCTTGATGCCCTCGCAGGTGCCGGCGACGCAATAATGCGCCCAGGCTTTCGGCCAGGCGCTGAGCGAGAAGCTGTGCGGCAGGGCGATCAGCCCGTTCTGGGTGATCTCCGGCAGTTCCCGGAATGAATTGGCGACGACGACGAACAGCGGCAGCAGATAGATCAGCGCGAACAGCGAGGAAAGGCGTAGATCGCGATCCGGCTCAACGAATAGCGAAGGCTTTCGCTGCGGGCGGGCGCGTTGAGCGCGAGATCGAGGGTCGCGTCAGCCATGGGCGGCCTCGCGGCGCGAACGCCAGACCGTCCACAGCGCGTAAGGAACGAGCACCACCGCGAGCGCCGCCAGCATCATGATCGAGGCGGCCGCGCCGACGGCGATCTCGCCTCGCTGGAACATGAGGTCATAGACGTAGTTCGCCGGAAAGGTCGTCGATATGCCCGGTCCGCCATGGGTCAGCGCGACGACGAGATCGAAGGTCTTGATGGCGAATTGCAGCAGCACGACCGCGACGGCGACGAATATTGGCGCAATCGAAGGCAGGATCACTTTGCGGTAGATGCGCATGGGGCCGGCGCCGTCGATCTGCGCCGCCTTGACGAGGTCCGGGTCGACCGACCTGAGCCCGGCGAGAAAGAGCGCCATCGCGAAGCCGGAAGACTGCCAGACGCCGGTGGCGATGATGGCGTAGATCGCGGTGTAGCGATTGGTGATCAGGCGAAAGGTGAAATCGTGCCAGCCGAGGCTGCGCACGAGAAATTCGATTCCGGCGTCGGGGCTATAGAGCCAGCTCCACACCGTGCCGGTGACCACGAACGACACCGCGAGCGGATAGAGAAAAATCGTCCGCCACACGGCTTCGCCCCGCACCCGCTGATCGATGGCTATGGCGAGCGCGAGACCGACCGCGAGCGACAGGACGACATAGAAGGCGCTGAAATAGAAAAGATTGCCGTAGGCGATTTTCCAGCGCTCGTTCGACCAGAGATCGAAATAGGGTTTGAGGCCAACAAATTTGTAGGTCGGCAACATCGTGCTGTTGGACATCGAAATATAGAGCGTCCACAGCGTGAAGCCGAACACATAGACGAGACTCGCCACCGCGCCGGGCGCGATCGCCAGCCTCGGCGTCCAGGCTCCCAGCTTTTCGCGCAAGGCCGGTTTCGTCTGGATGGCCTGGTTCGCGCTCAGGGCGTTCGACATGGGCATGCGTTCAACCGCACACGGAACCGGCCGCGCGACTGAGGTGCCGCGCGACTGGCCTGGGACTGCTTACTTTTGCGCGTCGACGGCGTCCGCCATGGCGTTGGCGGCTTCTTCCGGGGTCGTTTTCGGGTTGTTGACGAAGGCGGTGATGGTGTCGAGGATCGCGCCGCGATACTTCTGCAGGATGGTCATGTTGTGGGCCATCGAGCGCACCAGCGTGCCGTCGGCGATCGAGGCCTGCAAGGCCTTCAGCGACTGCTGCTGACAGGGGTTGAAATCCTTGAGATCGATGTCGAGGCGGGCGGGAATCGAGCCCTTGGCCTCATTGAACACGGTCTGGAACTTCGGCGACATGATGAGATGCGCAAGCAGCGTCTGGCCCGCGACGTAGTCGGGGTCCTTCTGCTTGAAGAAGACGACCGAGTCCGAATTGAGGATGAAGCCCGGCTTGCCCCAGTCGGTCGGCGCCTGTCCGCACTGGTAGTCCTGCGGCGTCTTCAGTCCCGCCGCGGTGAAGATGCCGATCTGCCAGTCGCCCATGATCATGAACGCGGCCTGCCCCTTGGCGATCATGCTGGTCGCGGTGTTGTAGTCGCGGCCGGCGATGCCCGGATCCATGTATTTCGACACCATCAGGCGCATCTGCTGGAACGCCTTGACCATGTCGGGCGAGCGCATCGCCTTGGTGTCGCCCTCGACGAAGGCCTTGCGGAACAGGTCGATGTTCTGCCCGTAGACGACCACCTCGAACGTCGTCGCGTCGGTCCAGTCCTGACTGAAATGGGCGAGGCAGATGAGATGGGCCGCGACCGCCTTGTCGCAGTCGGCGTTGAATTCGGCCCAGGTCTTGGGCAGCTCCTTGATTCCCGCCTGCTCCATCGCCTTGGTCGAGCCCCAGATCCAGTTGATGCGGTGGATGTTCATCGGCACGGCGACCCAGTGGCCGCCCGGCTTCATCACCGGCAGGAGCTCGGGCGCGACGACCTTGTCCCAGCCTTCCTTGTTGGCGAGGTCGTCGAGGTTGGCGGTCATGCCGGTCTCGTTCCACTCGGCGATTTCCGGGCCCTTGAGCTGCACGGCGGGCGGCGCGTTGCCGGCGACGACGTCGGCGCGCAATTTCGCCAGCGTGTTGGCGGTATGGCCTGCGATCGAGGTCTGTTCCCATTTGCCGCCGGCGGCGGTGAACATCTCGCCGAGCTTGGCGATCGCCGCCGCGTCGGACCCTTCGGACCATTGGCTGAGCAGGTTTGTCTTGGGTTCGGCCAGGGCCACGGTCGCCGCCGCCGAGTAGACAAGGGCTCCGGCAAGCGCCGCCTTGATCGTGAGCATCGTTTCTCTCCCATGTCCAAGCCAAGCCGGCCGCAGCATCGGCTCAGTCAGTCCAGCTTTGATATCTGATTTTTTATGCCCTGGTGGTCGGGGCGCCCCTCTTCTAAAGTGGGATGGCCAGCGCCGTCAAACCTCGAAGCAGATTTGTGTTCAACGCGGCCGAGGGCGAATACCGGCGGCGGGGGCGGAGCGGCGCCTCGCTTACCGGACGCGCGGCATCTTGGCGCCAGGCCGGCTCGGGGATTGTCAACGCGCGCGCGTCAGGGGCGCAGCCAAGTCACGAACAAGAGCACCCCGCCAGCGAACAGCGTGGCCATCGCGATCAGATAGGCGGCCTGGAGGGTGATGTTCTTCCAATAGAGAGTCCGCGACAGGAGCGCGCATCGAAGGGGCAGTTCCTCCGCCTCGAGCACCGGATCGGCGATGAACTCGAAATCCGCCGGGTTCGCGCCGCGCCAGATCGGGAACCGCTTGCGCCCGACGCGGGGAAAGCGCGGATAGACGGAGGCGAGCAGATTGAAGAACATGACGATGAACGGCGCCAGGATCACCGGCACGCTCAGATACCAGGGGTAATGAGCGTGAAACTGGAGAACGGTGCCCATCATGATGGCGACGAACAGCACGGCGATATTCGCCTTGATGTCGCTGAGGCGGATGGAATCGCCGTAGCCGGCGATCAGATTGCGCAACTGGGCTTCGCGGTCCCTGGCCATCAGCCGCCCTGAGGCGAACGAGGAGGCGCCTCGGGCCGGCAATGCGCTGCGCCGTCGAACCCGATGGATCATGTCTATCCGCCCCTTCCTCCGTACCAGATGTAGAGGAGCAAGACCATGCATGCGACAATGCTCGCCATCGCGACAAAAAAGCTGATTCTGATGTAGAGGGTCTTCCACCACAGCAGTTCCGACAGAACCGAGCAGCGCAGTTTCAGCTGCTCAAGCTCGTCCTCGGCTTCGACGACATTGGCGAAATCGGCGGCTTTGGCGGTGCGTGAGACGACGAAATGCTTGGCGCCGCGCTTGGGATAGCGCGGGATCAGCACCGCCAGCAGACATATGTATACGATCAGAAACGGCAGCATGACGAAGGGGATCGGCAGATAGTTAGGAAAGTGCGCATGATTGCCGAGAACCGGGCCCATCATGAAGGCGACCAACAGGATCGCGATATTGGCCTTGAAATCGCTCTGGCGGATCGCGTCGGTATAGGCGGCGATCAGGCCGCGATAAGGTTGAGCGGGATCGACGGCGATTTTGTTCATCCGACAGTCGGACCTCACAAGGCCCCGGCGGACGGGCCCATCCGCGCCGATCCTGGGCCTAGGCCCCCGAAGTCCTTCGGATCGACTTGGCGTGAACTGCGACGCCCTGTCAAGATCGGTTGAATTTCGGCTATTCGACGCAGGCGAGGAGCCGCCCCTCAACGCGCCGGGCACCCATGCCGCGCGCGCCTAAATCATGTGAATACGGCGTAGAGAAGCAGAACCATGGTCAGGAACACGCAAACGATCGACACAACGAAGCTGACGCGGATGCACTGCGTCTTCCACCAGAGAATGTCCGACAGCACCGCGCAAGTGAGCTTCAACTGTTCGATGTCGTCCGCGGTCCGGCGACGACTCAAATCCGCAGGCGTCAGGTTGCGGGCGACGAGAAAGCTCTTGGCGCCGCGCTTGGGATAACGGGGAATAAGCACCATGAACAACGAGAAATAGACGATCAGGAAGGGCAGCCAGCACAAGTCGGACCGAAAGATAACTCGGAAAGTCCGTGTAATTCCAGAGAACCGAACCCATCATGAAGGCGACGAACAGGAACGCGATATTGGCTTTGAAATCGCTCTGGCGGATCGCGTCGGTATAACCGGCGATCAGGCTACGATAAGGTTGAGTGGGATCGGCGGCGATCTTGTTCATCCGGCAGTCGGACGCTCCAAAAGGCTGCCCTGCGGACGGGGCTGTTCACGTCGGTCATGCGCCTCGGCCGCAGAAGTCGTTCGGCGCTCGAATTGGCGTAAACTGCGACGCCCTGTCAAGATCGGTTGAATTTCGG
>CAVZWU010000005.1:0-41508 GCA_963779095.1 uncultured Alphaproteobacteria bacterium
GGATAGCGATCAGTCGGTCATCGAGGAGGAACCATGAAGCTCGCAGGCAAAAAGGCTCTCATTACCGGAGGCAACAGCGGCATCGGCCTGGGCACTGCCCGCCTTTTCATCTCTGAAGGCGCGGAAGTCGCAATTACGGGTCGCGATCAACAGACACTGGATGAAGCGGTCGCCGAGCTGGGATCGAAAGCGCATGGCTACCGCGCTGACGTTACGGTTGCGGAGGACCGCAAGAAGCTCTTCGCTGAACTCGCCAAGGACTTTGGTAAACTTGACATCGTCTTCGCTAACGCAGGCATTTCTGGCAGGACGCCGACTGGCACGACCGACGAAGCCATCTTCGAGAAGGTAGTCCACACCAACCTCAACGGTGCTTTCTTTACCGTCAATTCAGCCGCTCCTCTCATGAACGACAACGGCAGCATCATCTTCAACGGATCGGTGCACACTTATCTCGGTCAACCAGGCGTGGCTGCCTACGCTGCCACGAAAGGCGACTCGTCTCGATGGCGCGATCCATCGCCGCAGACCTTGCACCGCGCAAGATTCGCGTGAACGTGGTGGCCCCGGGAGCGACGAAGACTTCCATCTGGAAGCGCGGGGCGCGCGCCAATGCGACGGCAGAGGAATCCGAAAAAGTTTCCGACTTCTTCTCTTCCACGGTTCCACTTGCCCGTTGGGGCGAGCCGGAAGATGTGGCCAAGGCTGTGCTTTTTCTTGCCTCGGACGATTCGTCGTACATCAACGCGGTCGAGCTGATGGTGGATGGCGGACTGACGGGCGCTCCCTTCGGAGCGCCCATTCTTCGCGGCTGACGGTAGAATAGTTACGAAGGACGAACCGTCGGACTATCGGACAAAGCGTGGGTATTCACGCTACGAAATCAGCCACTCAAGGAGATTCTGTATGTCACATCATTTCGATACCAAACTGGCCAGGGAAGATCCGAGCCTCAACCTCTGCGACTTTTATTTATTTGACGGCCCCTCGGGCAAGACGGTGATGGCGATGACCGTAAATCCGGATGTGAGATTATCGGCTCCGGATACGCTGCATCCAGAAGGACTCTACGCGTTCCGGTTCGACCTGAACGGAGATGCGAGGGAAGAGGTTACGTTCAAGTTCAGGTTTGGTGAACCACGACACGGAGATGCCAGTGAGCATACTCACATTCAACCGTTTGTGGTGCGGAAGGCGACGGGTGACGATGCTCTTCGTGGTGACGCCGGAGAGAGTCTGGTTGAAGGTGAAACCGGTTCGGTCGCGACTAATTCGGGTCTTCGTGCGTATGTTGGGATTGCTCCAGACCTATTTGCGGCAAATGCTGGATTCGGCCCATTTATGACTGCTTTCTATAAGGACCAGCGCTACGATGGGGACGCCTTTCTGCATGAGCAAATCCCTTTGCGAGGCGGAATGTTACGGCGATTGTGCTGGAGGTGCCGAGCGAGCTGATTGGGAAGGGAAAAATCAACGCGTGGGCGACGATCTCCCTCTTTGGCCATGCGCCGGAGGTACAAGTTTCGCGTTGGGGCCTGCCTATGGTTACGCATCTCTTCCTGAACGACCCGAGCGATCAAGAGGTGAAAGAACAATTCAATGCGTCGGTTCCGTCTGAAGATCTAGAGCGCTTTGCGAAGTCGATCGCGGATTTTGCGGAGAAGATGACGACCTATGCCGGTTCGGCGGCGGACCCGGGTGAATACGGGAAGCTGATCGCTGCACGGCTTTGTCCCAACACGTTGCCTTACGAGCTTGGAACGTCCGCCGCATTTGAGGTGGCCAGCTTCAACGGACGCGCGCTGGGCGACGATGTGCTGGATGTGATGTTGACGCTGGCGGCCAACATGCCAATTGTCGATGGACTTGCTCCCGACCGCGGGCGCATTCGCAAGGATTTCCCGTATTATGGATCGCCGTATACGGCGGAGGAGCAGGTCGGGGTGACGCCGAGGCCGCGCCCGGCTAAGAAGTAGGCGGGAAGCGACGCTTGAGAATGATGTTGGGGATCAGGGCGCTTCGGTGGGCAGCTGGTATTCGAGATCGTAGCTGTGCTTGCCTTCGGCGATGCGATACCGGTCTCTCGGCGGCAATCCTGGGCGACGGCCTCGACAAGCGGCGATGAACTCCGGGCGAAGCTGCCCATCTGGCGCGTCGTCGGACCGGCTGACGTCGCCGCTCTAGCCGTTCACATCATGAGCAACACGGCGCTCACCGGGGCGACGTACGACATCGACGGCGGCCAGCAGCTTGTCTCCTGATGACCGCGTACGAGCCGAGCGGGATGAAGACGGAGCGGCACGCTATGTTCAAAAAGGGGCGCGAGCGCTGTGGCTTCGAGGTGCGTTGCCACTCGCAAGTAGCCCAAACCTGAGGAGCTGGGTATGAGCACTAATTCAACGGGCAGCAAAACTCCGATCGAGACGCCGAGAGCGCAGGCAGTCGACATGAGGCTCGAAATCGTGGTCATCCCTGTTTCGGACGTCGATCGCGCCAAGCGCTTTTACGGCGGCTTGGGTTGGAGGCTCGACGCCGACTTCGCCGCCGGCGACGACTTCCGCGTGATCCAGTTCACGCCGCCCGGCTCCGGGTGCTCGGTCATCTTCGGCAAAAACGTCACGGCGGCGGCGGCGGGCTCCGCCAGGGGCCTATACCTGATCGTCTCCGACATCGAGGCCGCCCGCGCCGAGTTGCTCGATCGCGGCGTCGAGGTTAGCGAGGCGTTCCACGGCGCCGGCAACGTCTACGCCGGCGTAGACGAGCCCTACTTGTTCGGACGGCTCAGAGTCAGCGGGCCGGATCCCGAGCATCGCAGTTATCGCTCGTTCGCGTCGTTCAGCGATGCAGACGGCAACGGCTGGCTGCTCCAGGAAATCACCGCGCGATTGCCCGGACGGGTGGACACGCACGGCACGACATTCACCTCCTCAACCGAGCTCGCGATCGCACTCCGACGTGCCGCGGCCGCACACGGCGAGCACGAAAAGCGGAGCGGCCAGCGCGATGAGAATTGGCCGGACTGGTACGCTGAATACATCGTCCGCGAGCAGGCTGGCAAAGAGCTGCCGACATGAGCAGCGGTTACGACTTCCGTGTCAATCGGCGCAATTCCGGGGCTTGAAGAGGAGCTGTAACGGCCGGTGTTCAACGGCAACCAGGCAGTTCGGCGAATGTCCGGTATTTGCGCGAAGCGGCCGGCTGGGATTGACGTGCAGCGGACATAGCAGATCGGTGGACGTCGCAATCGGCGGATAGCGCCATTCCGCTTCACTGCTCGTTCTCCTCCCAGAATTTGCAGTTGTGCTCGCGGTTGAACTGCTCGGTCGAAAGCACGAAAGACCGATCGTTCGCATGGAGCGACTTGAGCTGGCCCGCAGCGTTGAAGATCGGCCAGGCCGCGTCGGTCTTGTCGCTGGGAACGCCCTGTCTGACGAATGCGCCCCAGTAGCCCTTCATGCTTTCGGCGAGGGCGCGCTCGCCGGCGTTGAACAGCGGCGTGATCGGTTCGCCGTTGTTGAAGCTCGGGAAGAGATAGGCGAGCTCGGCCGCATGGCCCGCTCCCCATTCATAGGCGCCGTGCTCGCGCGTGAGACCCGGCCCTGCCCTGTGGCCGAACTCGTAGGCGTAGACCGGCGCGTATTTCGCAAAGTCCTGCGTCAGCTTCAGATTGGCGCAGCCGCCGATGCCGGCATCTTGGCCGCTGTCCGTGATGACCGCTCCGGCGAGATACGCGCCCGTATATTCGTCCGCGTCCTTGGGCCAGGGATATTGCGCAAGGATCTTGTTGGCCTTCTCTCCGAACCTCTCGTTGACCCATTTGGCATAGTCGGCTTCCTGCCACCCAATGCTGCCTTGCTGGAAAGTCCGGCCTTCATCGCGGTTCGAGCCGATCACGATCGCCACACGTGAGAAGGATCCGTCTGCGACCGCTTTGCGAGGCGCAACCGGCAGGAGACTGGTTCCGTCGGTGGGAAACGCGACGGCGCCGCCATATGGCGGATACGGCACGTCGATGAGCTTGCCAACCGGAACGGAGCGCAGGCACTCGGCCGCGTCCGGCCCTTTGCACCCGACCGCGTCGGAGATCTCGCGGGCGTTTTTTTGCGCTTGAGCCAGAGGAATGCTGATGCACGAGCCGCTTTGCATCATCGCCTGAGCGAAGAGGCCAGCCGAACCGGGCGCGGCCAGATGTGCGCAAACCGAATAGCCGCCGGCGAACTCGCCGCCGATCGTGACCCGCGTCGGATCGCCGCCGAACGCGGCGATGTTCTCGTGAACCCAACGCAGCGCCGCCTGCTGATCCATTAAGCCGAAGTCGCCGGAATCCTTGGCGACGTCCGGATGGGAGAAGAACCCGAGCGCGCCGAGCCGGTAGTTGAAGCTGACCCCGACGACGCCCGTTTTCTCGACGATCTCGGTCATGTCAGCCTGGTTCGAGCTGCCGTTGATGAACCCTCCCCCGTGGATGAACACATAGACCGGCAGCCTGGCGTCGGCGGAGACGTCCGACGGCCGCCACACATTGATGAAGAGGCAATCTTCCGCTTCCGATCGCGGGCCGTTCGTGCTTTTCGTGGCGGCGCAATAGGCGCCGAACGCTTTCGCCTCCCGGATGTCGTTCCAGCTTTCCGCCGGCTGCGGGGGGCGCCAGCGCTTGTCGCCGACCGGGGGGGCGCCATAGGGAATTCCGAGGAAAGCGTCGACTGCGCCGTTGTGCACGCCGCGGACCGGGCCCGAATTCTGTCCGCACCACAAGCGCGCCCCGATCCTGCGCCAGGGCGGTTTCTCCAGCGAGACCGATTGCGCAAGCCGTAACAGCCAAGCACAGTGCGCGCACAATTCGCCTCCTGACGCCGCCTCCGAGGACGGCCAATATGGCCGGTATTGGCGATTGTCTCAAGTTGCCGGTTCTATAGCGCCCTGACGGCTTGAATGGACGCCCGTCGCTCGGTGAACAGGTTCTTCTAAATCGGGACCTCGGCTATCTCGGAGCGCCACAATAGGAACGTCTGCTCGGTGAGCACGAGTTCGCCCTGCCTCACGGAATGCTCGCTATTTGGATCACAGTGGACTGTCGCCGCGTCGGCGCGAAAGTCCCTTGGGTCGAGTTGACCCGTTCGCCGCGCCGCCGGGGGAATGGCCGTCGTTTGCGCGAACCGGACGGCAGGAGTCGAACCTCGCGCCGCTCGGGCGCCTTCGCCGCGCCCGCTTCCGCACCCTAAAGGCGGTGGGGTCGGCGATCGCCGTGTCAGCCCGTTCAATGTTGCGCCGGACGAGACCGAACTCGGCATTGTCTATTCCTTCTTAATGACCCTTCGCCTTCGGCGCCTTGTCGAGGTGCCGACAGACGCCGCGGGTGCTGCTTTCCTAGATCTTGTACAGTCATCAGCGATGAGATTGGTCGCCCCAATGTAGCGCTTCGTGTCGTCATCTTTGTGCCCCGTTTCCGGATTGACGCCGCGTGACGTTCGCTTTCCCCCTCTCGCAGTTCTCCCGGATCAGCCCAAGATCACGAACGGTCGACTATCGCCAGCCTCAGGGTGACCGGTCTGGGGTTTCTGCCCAAGTTGGGCGCCGAGGTTGTTACGCGAGCTTGAGAAGTCGCGCCGCGTTCTCTTTGAGAATGAGCGGGCGCACCTCGTCCTTGATCTCGATCTTGTCGAAGTCGGACAACCAGCGCTCCGGACTGATCATCGGCCAGTCGGAACCGAAAAGCACCTTCTTCTTGAGAAGCGTGTTGCAGTACTGGACGAGAATCTTCGGAAAATACTTTGGCGACCAGCCCGACAGGTCGATGTAGACGTTCGGCTTATGGTTGGCGACCGCGAGCGCCTCTTCCTGCCAAGGGAAGGACGGATGCGCCATGATGATCGTCATGTCCGGGAAATCGACTGCGACGTCGTCGAGGTACATCGGGTTCGAATATTTGAGCCGCATGTTGTTGCCGGCGCGCATGCCGGAGCCGACGCCTGTCTGCCCTGTGTGGAACAGCGCTGGCTTGCCGGTCTCCTGGATCGCTTCGTAAAGCGGGTAGGCAAGACGATCGTTCGGGAAGAAACCCTGCATCGTCGGATGAAACTTGAAGCCCTGAACGCCAAACTCGTTGACGAGCCGCCGCGCCTCGCGCGCGCCCAACTTGCCCTTGTGCGGATCGATTGATGCGAACGGGATCAGGATGTCGCTGTTTTCCGCCGCGAGTTGCGCGACCTCTTCGTTCTTGTAACGCCGGTAGCCGGTCTCGCGCTCGGCGTCGACGGGAAAGATCACGGCTGCGACATTCTTTTCGCGAAAGTGCGCCGCCGTTTCCGGAATGGTCGGCGGATGCTCGCCATGGCGCGCCGAAATATTTCGCCATCGTGCTCTGAAGTTCGTCATAGCCATCATCGGGATGGCAACCGCAAGGTTCTTCCGCATGCGTGTGGATGTCGATCGCCCGCACCTTTGAAATGTCGACCATGTCAGTTCCTCACAAGCGCACGACCGCGGGATCGTTGTTGTCGTAGAGCCGCTCTAACAACTCCTTGCGGAGCGTCAGCACCTTGCGGGCGTTGATGGTGCCCTTGGCGGTGAGCTCGCCGTCGCTCATCGAGGGCGGCGTTGCAAGCACGAGGGCGCGCGCCACACGCGTCGATGAACTCGTTGCGTGTTTCGCCATGGCGGCGAGGCGGGGTTGGATCAGCTGGCGCACGGCATCGGCGTCGAAGACCCCGCCCGTATCACGCGTGCTGACAACCGTGTCGTTCATGGACCCCGGATGAGGGAACACCAAAAGCCCGATTTCGTTGCGGTCGTGGCCGGTGACGACGACGTCGAACGCGATGTCCGCAAAATGCTTGAGCGCCTCGAGCCGGATGATGGTGGCGCGCACCCACGTCCCGCTCATCAGCTTGAAATCTTCGGCGATGCGGCCGTCGAAGTTCAGCCCCGCATTCGCATCATTCGGATCGACGAACTTCACGGCGTCCTTGGTGACAAGGAAGCCTTCGTCATCGAATGCCTCCTCCGATTTATCAGGGTCCCGATAGTAACCCTTGAGAACGTTCGGTCCCTTGAGACGCAGCTCGAAGCGTCCGTCCTCATCGGGGATCAGCTTCAGCGTAATCTCCGGCAAAGGCACGCCGATGTTGCCCGGCCGGTCGACGGGCTGATGCGTCTGGGTCGCGGACGGCGCAGTTTCGGACAAGCCCCATCCGGAGAACATCAGCGGCGCCTCGCCACGAACCTCTTTCGCGAACTTCGCGAGCGCGGACCAGATCTCCGGCGTGACAGACGCGGCCGCATAGAAGATCAGATCGCAATCGCCGAGATAGGCGCGCTTGAGCGCCTCGTCCTTCTCCATCGCGGCCACGAGCTGCGCAAAACCGATCGGCACATTGAAGGCAAGGTTTCCGGCGTGTTCGCGGATGTTGCGGACGGACGCCGCAAATCCGGCTTTCGTCGGCTTGCCGTCGTCAAGGTAGAGGCTGCCGCCGTTGGCAAGCATGAGATTGAAATTGTGGTTGCCGCCAAAGACGTGGCTCCAGGGCAGCCAGTCGAGCATCTTCGGCGGACGCGCCGCCACGACAGGCATCGCGGCGGCGATCTGCGCCTGGTTGACGCACAGCATCGCGTGCGTCGTCAGCACTCCCTTAGGGTTCGCCGTCGATCCCGAGGTGAAGATGATTTTTGCCAGGGTGTCCGGGCCAATCTTCGCATGGGCCGCGTCGACATCAGCGCTTGCGTCACCCTGCAGCAGGCGGGCGAACGCCGTCGCGCCGCCCGATGCGTTGCGCGCGACGACCTTTTCGACGCCATTGAGAAACGCCAGCGCCAGCGCCGCGCCGTAAGCCGCGCCGTCGTCCGCAAAAACCATTTTCGGGCGCACCGTCTCGATCGCGTACTGCAAGCGCGGATAGGCGTCCGGCACGAGCGAGTATTGTTCTGCGAGTGGAACGATCGGAACGCCCACATACTGTGCGGCAAGCGCTAAAAGGCCGTGGTCGATGCTGTTGCCGGAGATGATGACGATCGGCGTTTCCGGTCCGAGCCCGCGCCCGAGCAGAGCTGACGCCAGAGATCGGGCCTGCTGAAGCGCGTCAGCGTAGCGCAACTCGCGCCAGCCCTGGCCCGAGCGCTCCGCAAGGAGGACGCGGTCGGGCGCGTCCTTTGCCCAGCGATGCAACCACGCGCCGGTGTTCCGCGCCACGGGGCCGAGCGGCACGCGCGTTCGCAGCAGGATTGCGCCGTCCGGGCGGTCCTCGCGGACGACATCATGCGAGATAAAGCTTGGCATAGCTCGCGTCCCTCAGTTCGCTCTCAGCGGCTTGGTCGGCGAGCCGGACGCGTCGTGACTTTCGGCGATGTCCGAGATCGCGAATGACATCAAATCCTCGCCGAACACGAGCGGGCCGTCGTAGGTCTCGCGCGTGCGAAGGATGGAAAGGAGCTCACAACAGATCATGTTCATCCTCGCTTACGGCAGCGCGTTTTGCTCGCTTTTCAGCTTGAGCAGCTTCACGAGCGCTTCGTCGCGCTGACGGATGACCTCGGTTAGGTCGCGCTCCCCAAGCTCGTCGCTCACGCCGGCGACGACGCGCGCGCCGAGATCGGCGTCGACCGTCACGCTGCCGAGGTCACGCCACATGCCCTCGGTCGCCTGCCACAGCGGCTTGCCGAACAGCGCGCCCACGCCGCCCACGCCGCCCGAGAGATGGAGGTTCATGAACGGGCCAAGCAGCGACCAGCGCAATCCCGGGCCATGCGCGATCGCGGCGTCGACGTCAGCGACGCTGGCGACCCCGGCCTTTACGAGGTTGAACGCCTCCTGCCACAGCGCCGCCTGCAGGCGGTTGGCGACGTGGCCCGTGATCTCTCGGCGCAGATGGATCGGGTGCTTGCCCATCGCGCGATAGAAGTTCAACGCTCGCTCGATCGCGTCCAGCGCGGTCTGTTTGCCGCCGCCCACCTCGACCAGCGGAATGAGGTGCGGCGGGTTGAACGGATGGCCGAGCACGACGCGCTCCGGGTGGCGCGTACATGCGTCTTGGAACTCGCTGATCGTGATCGTCGACGTGCTCGTGGCCAGCAGCGCATCGGGTGGCGCGGCCTCGTCGAGGCGGCGGAAGAGATCCCGCTTGATGTCGAGCCGCTCAGGGCCACTCTCCTGTACGAAGCCGGCGTCGGCGACCGCGTCTTCCGGTGAGGCGACGAACCGCAGGCGCTCCGTCGACGCGCGCGGCGCGACAGGCCGATCTGCTGCATCGCCGGCCATTGCGCATCGACGGTCTTGCGGAGCGCCTCTTCCGCGCCTGGCGCCGGATCGCTCGCGACGACATCCATCCGCGCGCGAGAAAAGCCGTTGCCCAGCTCGCGCCGATGACGCCGGCGCCGACGATCGCGATGCGTGTGATGGGAGTGGTCATCTGAAATCCTATGCAAAGGCGCGAGGTGGCGGCGATGTCCATCTCCGACCGGCCGTCAGCGATGCTGCACTTTGGCTGCGCGCCCTTCCAGGAACTCGCTGAGCCGCGCCTTCGCGGCGGGATCACCCTGCGCGACGCCGGCCATCAGCGCCTCAAGCAGATATCCCGCTGCCGGCGCGCTTTCGGCGATGCGCGGCAGCGCCTGGATCAGCGCGAAATTGGTGAGCGGCGCGTTGCCGGCTATCTTCTTCGCAAGTTCGACACCCTTCTGCAGTCCTTCGCCGTTCGGCACGACATACTGCGAAAGGCCGATCGCAAAACCTTCGTCGGCGCCGTAGGTGCGCCCCGTCAGCATCATGTCCATCATGCGTGCGACACCGACGAGCTTCGGCACGCGCACCGACGCGCCGCCGCCAACATAGATGCCGCGGCTGCCTTCCGGGAGCGCGTAGAACGTCGACGCTTCCGCGACGCGGATATGCGCGGCGGCCGCCAGTTCCAGCCCGCCGCCAACAACTGCGCCATGCAGCACCGCGACGACCGGCAGCGTGCCGAACTCGATCGGCTCGAAGGCTTTGTGCCAAGAGCGCGAATGCAGCATGCCTTCCGCGACGCTGCGCTCCTTCAGTTCGGAGAGATCAAGGCCCGCGCAGAAATGGTCCCCATCGCCGACAAGCACGACGGCCTTGACTTGTTCCGGAGGCCGACTGAACCAGCGCTCGAGCGAAAAGACGGTTTCGTCGTTCAGCGCATTGCGCTTGGCCGGCCGCGCGAGATGCACGATGGCGACCTCGTCCTTCAGCTCCACATGAACGTTGGCGAGATCATCTGCACCGGCGGCAGGCATCGCGCGTTTCCTTCCTCGCATCTACTCTGTCGTCCGCAGGCCGATTTGGCGCCTGTCGTCGCCTTCATTTCTTTCGGATTGCTTACGCCACTCCGAGCTCAGCTTGCCAGCAAATCCCCACTTGTCCAATCCTACTTCATCTATGACTGCGTTGATGTGCTCCAGAACGCTTCTCGAGAGTATCGATAAGAAGTTGAGTGATGCCGAATCAATGGCCTCTATTTGCGCGAACCGACCGGCCGGAAGTTGACGTTAAGCGGCCACTGCGGATCACCACGCTGACGACTGTAGCAGCGTTGCTGGAGACGGGCCCCGCGTCACACGGGAAATGTCCTTTGACTCGACAGAATGGTGCGCCGTATCGTGGACATTCATAGGCAGTCCGCTTCGCAACCCGGGGCTGCGCCTGCAATCTGATGACGGCTTCGCTCGAGGCCGCGGACTTGGGGAGGAGCCAGTCCGCACCGTCGGCTTGATCACAGCCCGACCGAGGGCTGGCATCGCGAAATCGGCCCGGAGCGCCCTGCTGTTGATCGCGCTGCTGCTCGGCCCTTTTGGGGCCGCGCGGAGCGCGGAGTACTACGGTGTCGACCCCGGCGGCAGCCGCTATGCCGAGCTGGCGCAGATCAACACCGGCAATGTCGACCGGCTGGTCACCGCCTGGAACTATCGCACTGGCGATCTCGCCCGGCGCGACGCGGCTGTGCTGCGCCACTCGAAATTCGAAGTGACGCCGATCCTGGTCGACGGCAGGCTGCTCATTTGCACGCCGTTCAACGAGGTGATCGCGCTCGATCCCGGCGACGGCCACGAGCTTTGGCGCTTCGATCCGAAGATCGCGACGGATTACCGGCCGGCCAATCTGTTCGCCTGCCGCGGCGTCGCCTTCTGGCGCGACTTCAGGTGGCGCGGCGGGACCTTGCGCGACGCGCGTCCTGACGGTGACCAATGACGCAAGGCTGATCGCGCTCGACCTCGAGACAGGCAGGCGCTGCGCCGGATTTGGCCAGGATGGCGAGGTCAGGATCGAGCCGGGGAAGCCATTGCTCTGGCCCGGCGAGTGGCAGATGACTTCGGCGCCGACGGTCTATGCGGATCTCGTCATCGTCGGCTCCTCGATCGGCGACAACCAGCGGGTCGATGAGCCGCGCGGCACGGTGCGCGCCTTCGATGTGCGGACCGGCGCCTTGCGGTGGGACTGGGACCCGATCCCCCGCCGCGCCGACGATCCGGCCGCCGTCACCTGGGGCGAAGGCTGGCGGCAGGCTGGCGCCGCCAATGTCTGGGCGCCGATGTCGGTCGATGCGGCGCGCCACCTGGTGTTCCTGCCGACCACGAGCCCGAGCCCGGATTTCTATGGCGGGCTGCGGCCAGGCGACAATCTCTATGCCAACTCCGTGGTGGCGCTGAACGCCGACACTGGCGAGCGAGTCTGGAGCTTCCAGACCGTGCATCACGATGTCTGGGATTACGACGTCGCCTCGCAACCCTCGCTCGCCTCGATCACGCTCGATGGCAAGCGGCGCGACGTCGTCATCCAGAGCACCAAGCAAGGCCTCATCTTTGTTCTCGACCGGGAGACGGGGCAGCCGGTGCTGCCGGTCGAGGAACGGAAGGCGCCGCAGGGCGGCGTTGCCGGCGAGGTGCTGTCGCCGACCCAGCCTTTTCCGGCCGATCTGCCGCCGCTGGGTGACGACCGGGTGCGGCCGGAGGATGCTTATGGTCTGACGCCCTGGGACCGCGATGCCTGCGCCAAGGCGATCGCGGCGTCACGCAGCGAGGGTCGCTTCACCCCGCCGAGCGAGCAGGGCACGCTCGAAATGCCCTTCACCGGCGGCGGCACCAATTGGGGTGGCGTCGCGGTCGATGGCGAGCACGCCCGGGTCTTCGCCAACACCTCGAACATGATCCATCTGATCACGCTGTTTCCGGCGGCGCAGTTCGCCGAGTTCAAGGCGCGGTTTCCGGGCAAGGAGATCTCGCCGCAGACCGGGGCGCCTTTCGGCATGATGCGCGAGGTGCTGCTGTCGCCGATCGGCCTGCCCTGCAACCCGCCGCCGTGGGGCACGCTGTCGGCCATCGATCTCAACAGCCGGAAGATTTTCTGGCAGACGCCGCTCGGCACCACCGAAGCGATGAACCCGCTGGGCCTGGCCCGCCGCCTCGGCACGCCGACGCTCGGCGGGCCGCTCGCCACGTCGGGCGGGCTGGTGTTCATCGGCGCCGCAATGGACGATTATCTTCGCGCATTCGATGCGAAGACCGGCGCCGAGCTCTGGACCGGCCGCCTGCCGGCGACGGGCAATTCGACGCCGACCACCTATGAGTGGCAGGGAAGGCAATACGTCGTGATCGCCGCCGGCGGCCATGGCGAAACGGGCAGCCCGGCGAACGACGCGCTGGTCGCCTTCGCGCTGCCGCGGCCCGGCGAATCGACTCCTTCGCCCTGGGTCAGTTGGATCGACAAGCCGGGCGGAAGGTTCGAACTGCACGCAGGCATGGTTGCCTTCGCCCTGGTCGCGGCGCTGGTCCTGTTGATTCGCTGGCGGCGCTGGAGACGTCGCCGGCGTGCGCAAGCCGCGCGGTAGGCAAATCGCGCCTCTAGTCGCTGTCGACAAGCATTCTGGTCAATTCATCGGCGAGGGCGGCCTGCATTGGGGATCGATTTCACCCATTCGCCCGGCCGTCGGGAATGTCCGGTTTTTGTGCACAGCAGACGGTTGGGACCGACATGAAACAAGCGACGCCTGCATAGAAACGGAGGCCCACTTTGTGCGTTTCGACTGCCTGATGTTAAGTTCGGGCGGGGCATAGCTTTGGTTGAGAAGGCTATCGAAATGTCGGTCACTGATCGCCGGGCTTTGTTGTGGACAGGGGCGGCGCTCCCCCTCGCAATGGCGGCTTCGAACGCGGCATTCCCTCTGGCCCCTGACGGCTCGTCTAACACTCCGGCCAGCCAGCCGCCGGTGACAGAGGTCACGCGCACCCTGGCGCACTATCTCGTGACCGCCACATATGGCGATCTTCCGGAAAAAGTCCGCAAGGAGGGCGCGCGGACACTACTGAACTGGGTCGGCGTCGCCATCGGCGGATCACGGCATCAAACGATCGATATCGCGGTCAGCGCGCTCGCGCCATTCTCTGGCCCTGCGCAGGCCTCGCTGTTGGGCCGCCGCGAGCGGTTCGACATCATGAACGCCGCCTTCATCAACGGCGTGTCGAGCCACATTTTCGATTTCGACGACACCCACTTGAAGACGATCATTCATCCCGCTGGTCCGGTGGCGTCTGCAATCCTTGCGGTGTCGGAGATGCAACCGGTTTCGGGCAAGGATTTTCTCAATGCTCTGGTGCTCGGCGTCGAGACAGAATGCCGGATCGGTAAAGCAGTTTATCCAAACCACTACGATGTCGGTTGGCACATCACCGGCACGGCCGGCGTATTCGGATCAGCTGCCGCGGTCGGCAAGCTGTTGGACCTTAACCAGCAGCAAATGGCCTGGGCGATCGGTTTGGCGGCGTCGCAGCCGGTGGGGTTGCGCGAGTCGTTCGGCTCAATGAACAAGAGCTTCAATCCCGGGCGCGCCGCCAGCAATGGCATTTTCGCGGCGTTGCTGGCGTCGAAGAACTTCACATCCTCGGACCATATGATCGAAGCCAAGCGAGGCTGGGCGAACACCGTCAGCACCAAGCAGGATTATGGCCAGATTCTTGACGGCCTCGGGAGCCGTTACGAGGCTTTGTTGAACACCTATAAGCCGTTTGCATGCGGCATCGTGATGCATCCGGCGATCGAAGCCGCCATTCAATTCCGCAACGAAAATCAACTCACTGCCGACCAGATCGAGCGCATCGAACTCAAGGTCCACCCTCTGGTGCTCGAACTGACTGGTAAGAAAACTCCGCAAACCGGTCTCGAGGGCAAGTTCAGCATCTACCACGCGGTCGCAGTCGCGCTGGTCGAGGGCGCGGGAGGGGAGAGGCAATTCAGCGATCGGGCTGTGAATGATCCCGACCGTCGTGGCCTTGCGCAGCAAGGTGATTCCCGTGGTTACGCCAGGAATCGATCCCGCGCAGGTCGATATGACGATCGTCCTGAAGGATGGCCGGACGCTGCACCGCTTTATCGCGCACGCGATCGGCAGCATCGAAGTTCCGATGACGGACAAGCAGCTCGAAGGCAAGTTCGCCGATCTGGCGGATGGCGTCATTCCGGCTTCCGCGATCCGGCCGGTCATGGATGCCTGTTGGAACGTCGAAAGCCTGACCAACGCCGGCGAGATCGCGAAAATGTCCGTTTCGGCGTGACCGCCCCTGTCGCGCTGGCGGCGCGCGTCAGTTCGACAAGCGCGTCGCCAGATAAGCGTCGAACAGAGCCTTTCGTTCGGGGTCCAACACCGGCATCGGACCGCTCTTGTCTCCGAGTTCCATGACGGCTTCCGCTGGCGCCCCGTAGCGCGGCCACTCCGGCAGACCAACGCCGTTCGGATCCCCGGTCTTGGCGAAGTTCGTCCAGTATTGCTCCATCTGGTCCGACAACGTCCGGTCGCGATCCGACCAGGGCCGGTCGACAGACGCCTGAGTGCCGAACACATAGGTAAGCTCCGCGGAATGGAACGCGCCGACCTTGGTCGGGTCCGATCCCGGGGCGAGCCGGGTAAAGCGATAGACATACGCGGGCTTGTCCGGCTCCGCGAATGACTGCGCTTCCCGCGCCGACGCGGCGAGTACGTAGTCGCTCAGCATGCGGTCCTGCGCGATAGTGGCGGCCTCACTATCGGCCCCGTTGTAGAGCTTGGCGATTGCATCGCCCTGGGCGCCGAAGCGTCGTCGCACGAGCGCCGCGAGGCCCTCAGGCGTCGTCGCGGGCAAAAGCTCCGAACCCTCGTCGTAGTTGGAGCCGACCATCAGCGCGACCCCATTTGCCTCGTGAGCGGCGATCACGTCCGGGAGGTCATGCGGAAGCACATACCCGTCCACGTTGGGCCTGAGCCCGAACACAATCGCCTTGCCGTCCATTGCCCGGACAAGGTCGGCGCCCGCGACCAGGCGCAGGTCCAGCAGGGACGCGGCGCCGACTGAGGCAGCGAATTTCTGGCCGCCTTCTTCGGCCTGTGCGAGAGTCTGGGTCGGAGCAGAAATGCCGAACATCGGATAGCTCTCGACAATCGCGCGCCGGAATAGTCCATGTGCTAGGGGCGAGGCCATCATCGCATTGACGCCGAAGGCTCCAGCGGACTGACCGAAGATCGTCACGTTGCCAGGATCGCCGCCAAAGCCGCCCGCATTGTTCTGCACCCAGCGAAGGGCCGCGATCATATCGAGCAGGCCGTAATTGCCCGACACATGGTGAGGGCTTTCCTGGTCCAACGCCGGCAACGCCAGAAAGCCGAGCGGGCCGAGCCGGTAGTTGATCGTTACCACGATCACGCCGCGATGTGCCAAAGCCTCGCCGTCGAAGCTCGGCAGCGAGCCTGACCCCTGCACGAAGCCGCCGCCGTAGAACCAGACCATCACCGGGCGTGCGCCGTTGTTGGGGTAATGCGGACGACGCCGCCATGGGAATCGTCGATGTTGACCGCAAGCACAATCAGTTCCGGCGACAGTGCCTTGATTGCGACATCCGGGTTTCCCTTCAAGGATTGTTTCGGCCGCGTTGGCCCACGCAGGTGACGATAATTTCCGACTTTACAAGGTTCTGCGCGTTTGCAACCGTGTTGGCGGGAATGCTTGGAGAGGCCGGTGACGCTCCTGAACTGCGACATGGGCGAGAGTTACGGCATCTGGCGCTTGGGCGACGACCGCCGCATCATGCCGGCCATCCACATCGCCAACGTCGCCTGCGGGTTCCACGCCTCCGATTTCAATCACATGCGCGCAACAGTGCAGCTGGCCAAGGCCTACGGCGTCCAGGTCGGCGCGCATCCGTCGCTGCCGGACCGACAGGGGTTCGGGCGCCGCGAGATGAAGATCGGCCGCGAGGAGCTCGCCAACTGCCTCATCTACCAGATCGGCGCGCTGAAAGGGTTTCTGGAGGCCGAGGGCATGTCCCTCAACCACATCAAGCCCCATGGGTCTCTCTATGGCATGGCCGCGCGCGATCCGGAAATGGCGCACGCGGTCTGCGACGCAGCGGACGTATTCAAGGCGCCTCTGCTCGGGATGATCGGCACCGAGCATGAGAAGGTCTACACGGCCCGCGGCCATCGGATTCCTGGCCGAGTATTACGTCGATCTGGACTACGCCGACGACGGCAAGCTCATCATTACCCGCGAACATGAGGCTGTCGATCCCGGCGAGGCGTCGAACCGCGCCGTCCGCGCGTTGCGCGAGGGCGTGACGCGCTCCGTCGGCGGAAAGGAGATTAAAGTTCGAGCGGACACGATCTGCGTGCATTCGGACACCCCTGGCGCTCATCTTGTAGCGCAGGCGGTGCACGATCGTTTGGTGAGCGAGGGTTTTATCGCCTCTCGCTCCGAGAAACACTAACCTTCCTGCCGAGGCAAGTCGCATGGCGAGCAAGACCTTCGAGGCACCGATACCGGGCACCTTCTTTCGCAAGCCGGCGCCCGATCAGCCGCCGTTCAAGGGCGAGGGCGACAGTGTCGCGGTCGGCGACACGGTGGGGCTCATCGAGGTGATGAAGACGTTCACGCCGGTGGTAGCGGAGACGGCGGGGCGCCTGCTGGCATTCCATGTGGAGAACGAGGACCCGATAATGGCCGGCCAGCCGCTCTACGACCTCGACGTCTGAGCGCCTGATGCCGATCAGGACGCTATTCGTCGCCAATCGTGGGGAAATCGCCGTCCGCATCATACGCGCCGCGAAGGCGCTTGGCATCCACACCGTCCAAGCGATCAGCTCCGCCGACCGGGAGATGCTGGCCGCGCGGATGGCGGACGAAGTCGCCGAGGTCGGACCTCCGCACGCCACAAAATCCTACCTCAACAAAGAGGCGGTTGTCGCCGCCGCCGTCGCGAGCGGCGCCGACGCCGTCCATCCGGGCTACGGCTTCCTGTCGGAGAACGCGGACTTCGCCGCGATGGTCGAAAGCGCCGGGCTCGTATTCGTGGGACCGCGACCCGAGACGATCCGGGCCATGGGCGACAAGGCGGTGGCGCGCGAGATGGCGGCGCGCGCGGGCGTGCCCACCGTGCCGGGCTCCGACGGTCGCATCGAGGATGCGGGCGCGGCCCGCCGCGCGGCTGAAGCCATCGGCTATCCTCTGATGATCAAGGCGGCGGCTGGCGGCGGCGGCCGCGGAATCCGCATTGCCGAGTCCCCCGCGGAGCTCGAGGCCCAGATCCCGCAGGCGAGCGCCGAGGCGCTCGCTGCGTTCGGGGACGGAGGCCTTTACCTCGAGCGTTTCGTCCCGCGCGCCCGTCATATCGAGGTTCAGGTCCTCGGCGATGGAGAGGATGCGATCCATCTCTACGAGCGCGAATGCTCGCTGCAGCGCCGCCGTCAAAAGGTTTGGGAGGAGGCGCCCGCGATCTGCCTCTCGCCGGAGCGGCGCGAAGCGCTGTGCGCCTCCGCCGTGCGGCTCGCGAAAAGCGTCGGCTACCGCGGCGCCGGCACGCTCGAATATCTCTACGACGAGACGACCGGCGACTTCTATTTCATCGAGATGAACACCCGCATCCAGGTCGAGCATCCCGTGACCGAGATGATCACCGGCGTCGACCTCGTTCAGTCCATGCTTCTTATCGCGGGCGGAGAGTCGCTCCCCTACCGCCAATCCGACATCGCCATTCGCGGCCATGCGATCGAGGTTCGGATCAACGCCGAGGACCCCGCCAAGCGGTTCATGCCGGCGCCCGGCCGCGTCGTTCGCTTTCGCGCGCCCGAGGGCGAGGGCGTCCGTTTCGACACGATGCTGTATGAGGGCTATGTCGTGCCGCCCTTTTACGATAGCCTTCTCGGCAAGTTGATCGTTGCCGGCGACAGCCGGGAGGAGGCGCTCCGCCGCCTGCGAACCGCATTGCAGAGCCTCTCGATCGAAGGATTGGCGACGACGCGCGGGCTGCACCTTGCGCTTCTCGACGACGAAGACGTTCGAAACGGCGCCGTCCATACGCGCTGGTTGGAGGATTGGCTGCCTTCGAACCTGCCGGCGATTAGTCGGGCCGCGTGAGAGGCCGGAGGAAGGATCGGGATGGCGACCAGATATTCGTTCGGGGGCGACGATCACATCTTCGTCGAGGTCGACGAGGAAATGTCGCTCGACGCTTTCTTCAAATCCCTGTCGATGACCAACGCGGTGCGCGAGAGCCGGATCAAGGGCGTCACGGAAATCTGCCCGGCCAACGCCTCCTACCAAATCCGCTTCGACCCGGACCTCATCAGTCCCAACGACATGCTCGCCGAACTCAAGCGCCTCGAGTCGGCGGCGGCGAGGAGCGACCATACGCTGTCCACGCGCATCCTCGAGGTTCCGGTCTACTACAACGATCCCTGGACGCACGAAACGCTGATGCGCTTTCGCGAGCGCCACCAGGACCCGACCGGAACCGACCTCGAATACGCCGCCCGCATCAACGGCTATGGCGGCGTCCCGGATTTCATCCAGGCGCATTCAGGCGCGCCGTGGTTCGTCTCGATGGTCGGCTTCGTCGCCGGGTTGCCGTTCATGTATCAAATGGTCGAGCGGGAGAAGCAGATTGAGGTCCCGAAATACCTGCGGCCGAGGACCGACACGCCAAAGCTCACCGTCGGCCACGGCGGCTGTTTCGGGTGCATCTATTCCGTTCGCGGGGCCGGCGGGTATCAGCTCTTCGGCATCACGCCGATGCCCATCTACGACCCCAAACAGGAGGTGTCGTACCTCAGCGACTTCATGATCTTCTTCAAGCCGGGCGACATCGTGAAGTTCAAGCCGGTGGATCGCGACGGCTATGACGCGGCGATTGAACTCGTGAACGCCGGGCGGTTCGAGCCGACGATGCGGCCCGTGGCGTTTTCGCTCGACGAGTTTCACGCAAAGCCGGCGGCGACCAACGAGAAACTCCTGGGGGTGCTTCATGGCGCTTGAGATCCTGAAGCCTGGCCTCTCCACCACCGTTCAGGATCTCGGACGGCCGGGCTACTACCATCTCGGCATCCCGGAATCCGGCGGCCATGGACAAGTTTTCGCTCGCTGCGGCGAACCTGCTGGTCGGCAACCCCGAAGGCGCGGCGGCGCTCGAGGCGGTGTTTCAGGGACCGGAGATCCGCTTCGACCGCGACGCCGTCGTGGCTGTGTGCGGCGCGCATATGCCGCCCAAGGTCGACGGCGCCGAGCAGCCCGGCTGGACGTCGTTCGCGGTGAAGTCGGGCCAGACGCTGTCGTTCGGCTTCCTCAAGTCGGGCGCGCGCGCCTATATCGCCGTCAGCCGGCGGCGTCGACGTGCCCCCCGTGCTGGGCTCGCGCTCCACCTATCCGCTCGGCGCGCTCGGCGGCTTCGAGGGCCGCGCGCTGAAAGCCGGCGACCGCGTGAAGGTGGGAACCCAATCCGGGCGCGCGAAAGCCGGCCGGAGCGTGCCCGCAAAACTGCGCTTCGAGGTCCGCGGAACGCCCGAACTGCGGGTGCTCCCCGGCCTCTACTGGCATCGTCTGACCGAAGAGGCGGGCAAGACCTTTTTCGAGGACGTGTGGAAGGTTGCGCCCGAGGCCGATCGAATCGGATATCGCTTCCGCGGCGGTCGCGCGCTCTCGTTCGTCCCGAGGAAGCCGCCATTCGGCGCCGGCTCGGACCCTTCCAACATCGTCGACAGCTGCTATCCATACGGATCGATCCAGGTTCCCGGAGGCACGGAACCCATCGTCCTTCACCGCGACGCGGTGTCGGGCGGCGGGTATTTCATGCTCGGAACCGTCATCTCGGCCGACATGGACCTTATCGGCCAGTTGCAACCGCACCAGCCGACGCGCTTCGTCAAGGTCGATATGGAAACCGCCTTGAAAGCTCGGGCGGAGCGGAAAGCCATGGCGGGTCAGGGTGAAGGAGAGCCTTTCCTGAACGCCGGCGCGCCGGTGTGACACGGGCGCTTAGGACAGTCGGGCAATGCGCCGAGTGAGGAGGAGGAACAATATGAAAGCCCTTGCATTAGCAGTTTGCGCAGGCGTCGCGGCCCTCGCGGCCGGCGCGCCCGTATCAGCGGCCGAGTGGTTCCCGTACAAGGCCGAGGAGGTCACTCCGCCTTTCGATCCCAACGGCAAGGTCTCGCCGGTCGAGTACGAGCCACTTGAGAAGGCGTCGAAGCCTTGGAAGATTTGCGTGTCGTTCCCGCATATGAAGGACGCCTACTGGCTTGGCGTCGATTACGGCGTTGTCGAGGAGGCGAAGCGCCTCGGCGTCTCGATGAACCTTGTCGAGGCGGGCGGCTACACGGAGCTTAACAAACAGATTTCCCAGATCGAGGACTGCGTGGCCAACGGCGCGCAGGCGGTGGTCATCGGCGCCATCTCCGCCGACGGCCTTAACAATCTCGTCAAGGAGCTGCACGCGAAGAACATTCCGGTCATCGACGTGATCAACGGCATCAATTCGCCCGACATCTCGGCGAAGTCGCTCGTCTCGTTCTACACGATGGGCCATACCACCGGCGAGTATCTCGCCGAGAAGCATCCCGCCGGATCGCCGCCGGTGAAGGTCGGCTGGTTCCCCGGTCCGGCCGGCGCTGGCTGGGTCGAGGCCGCTAACAAGGGCTTCATGGACGCCGTGAAGGGAACCGCCGTCGAAGTGCTTCCGCCCAAATACGGCGATACCGGCAAAGAAGTGCAGCTGCAAGCTTGTCGAGGACGTGCTGCAAGCCAACCCGGATATGAAATATATCGCGGGAACTGCGGTCACCGCTGAGGCCTCGATCGGGTTGCTGCGCGAGCGCGGCCTGATCGATAAGATCGGCCTTCTCGCTTTCTACATGACGCCTGGAGTCTACGACGGGATCGAACGCGGCTTCATCACTGCGGCGCCGGCGGACTCCATGGTCATCCAAGGCCGCATCGCGATCGACCAGGCGACGCGTCTCCTAGAAGGCAAGGACCTGGTCAAGCACGTGGGGCCGAAGATCTTCGTCGTCGACAAGTCGAACCTGAAGACCGTGCCGCACGACAACATTCTGCCGCCGAACGACTTCAAGGCCGTATTCAAGGTCAACTGAGGACGCTCATCCCTGGTGGACGTCGGCGTGGGCCGACGTCCCTTCATTTCGCCGGTCATGGCCCATCTTCAAAAACCGATTGTCGAAGCGCGTGGCCTCACCAAGCGTTATCCGGGCGTCGTTGCGCTTGATCATGTGGACTTCGCCCTCGAAGCGGGCGAGGTTCATGTGCTGTTTGGCGAGAACGGCGCGGGCAAATCCACTCTGATTTCGATCCTCGCCGGGGCCTCGACCCCATCCAGCGGTTCGATCGAAATGGCGGGCGAGCCGGTGACGGTTTTCACGGTGCGGAACGCCCGCAGGCTCGGGAGTCTCGGCAGTATTCCAGGAATTCTCCCTCGTCCCCACTCAAACCGTCCTCGAGAATCTCGTTCTCGGCGAGGAGCCGGCGTCTCTCGGCTTCCTGCGGCGGGGCGAGGGACGCCGCAGAGCCGAAGCGCTCTTCGCGGCGCTCGAACGCAGCATCGATCTCGACAGGCCCGTCTCGCAACTGTCGCGCGGCGAACAGCAACTCGTAGAGATCGCCAAGGCGATGCGCAGCGACTTGCGTGTCCTCATCCTGGACGAGCCGACCGCATCGCTGACCGATCGCGAGACGGAGATATTGTTCGGACTGATAACGCGCCTCAAGGCCAGGGGCGTCGGCGTCATCTATATCTCCCACCGGATCCACGAGTTTCAACGGATTGCGGACCGGATCACCGTGCTTCGGGATGGACGCCATCTCGGCACAGTGCCTGCGGCAGGATTGTCGGAGGAGAAACTGCTCGCCATGATGACCGGGCGCGTCATGGGGGCCATCTATCCCCAAATCGAGCGTCCAGGCGGGCCCGAAGTCCTCCGGGTCGAAGGGCTCAGCGCCGCCGGCGTCGAGCGCGCGAGCTTCGCGATCCGAGCCGGCGAGGTGACGGGATTCGCGGGTTTGGTCGGCTCGGGCAAGTCGCGCGTCTGGCGCGCGGTGATGGGTCTCAACCGCACGCTTGCCGGCAAGGTCGTCCTCAAAGGCAAGGACATGACCGGCGCGCGGACGGATGCGGTGATCGCGGCGGGAGTGCCATTACCTCCCGCCGGACAGAAAGAACGAAGGACTGGTGCTGGCCGCAAGCGCGTCCGACAATATCGCGCTCGGCATGCTCGGGACCAACAGCCTGCGCGGCCGGCGAGCGGTCGAGGCGATTGCAGGGATCGCCAGGACCGTCGGCCTCGATCGCTCCATGCTTCGCCGCCTCGTGTCTCAGCTCTCGGGCGGCAATCAGCAGAAGGTTCTGTTCGGCAAAGGGTTCGGCCGCGACTATGCGATTTACGTGTTCGACGAGCCGACCGTCGGCGTCGACATGGGCACGAGGGCGCAACTCTATCGTGTGATCAAGTCGCTCGCCGAGAGCGGGAAAGCGGTGGTCGTGATCTCTTCAGATCTGCAAGAGGCGATGAGTCTCTCGCACCGGCTGTTGATTTTCTCCGCGGGCCGGATCAGCGGCGAGCTTGAGGGCGAGGAGATCAACGAGGCGGCGGTGCTTCCGCGCTTCTTCGAGCGCAAAAAGGCCGCCGCGTGAGCGTCGAGACGACGACCTCCGTTCGCACGAGCTTTCGCGCCACCTACGCGGCGAAGTTACTGCTCATGCGCGTGGGCGTGCTGCCGTTCTTTCTTGTCGCTGCGCTCGTGGTCTTCACCCTCGCCTCGTCGCAATTCCTCACCGCGCAGAACATCGTCAATGTCGCGCGGCAGTCGGTCTATCTGGTGCTCGTGTCGCTCGGTCAGATGATCGTATTGCTGACAGGCGGGTTCGATCTCGCGGTCGGAACGACGATCGCTCTCACTTCGGTCATCTCGGCGATGATCATGATCTCGGTCATGGCCGCCATTCCCGATTCCGTCGCGCTGATCATCGCTGCCGGCTGTCTCGGTGCTATGGCGGTTGCGCTCCTCATCGGCCTCATCAATGGGACCGGGGTGGCGGTCTTCGGGGTTTCCCCCTTCATCATGACGCTCGGCGTTCAGTCGGTGGGCGCCGGGGTCGCCCTGTTTCTCACTGGCGGCGTGCCTGTGACCGGCTTTCCGCACGCGTTCGGAGATACGTTCGGCTTCGGCCGCATTTTCGGCGTGCCGGTTACCGTCGCCATCGCCATCGCCGCGATCGCCGTCGTCGCGATCTTTCTCTACGGGACCCGCTTCGGGCGTCACCTCTACGCGGTCGGCGGCAATGTGAAAGCCGCGAAGCTGTCCGGCATCAACACCACGGCGACCTTGCTGATCGCCTACGCCGCGAGCGCGCTGCTCGCTTCGATTGACGGCTTGCTGTTGACGGCGCGCGTCGAGTTGGGCGAGGCGAATCTCGGCGGAACGATCGCGCTCCAATCGATCGCCGCCTGCGTCATCGGCGGCGTTTCGCTTCGCGGCGGCATCGGCCGCGTCGAGGGCGTGGTGCTCGGGGCGTTCTTCATCGTGCTCATCCAGAACGGCATGGACCTTATGCAGATCGGCTCATACATGCAGATGGTCCTGCTTGGCGTGCTGCTCATACTGGCCGTCATCGTCGACCAGATCCGCTACCGTCTGCTCATCGGGGCGAATTGACCGGTCTTTGTCCGCCATCGGTCGCAATCGGAAGCAATGTCGGATTTGCGTCGGCCGCAGTCGATCAGCGGACGTCGCAACCTTCGCTCCGGCTCATGCCCTCAGGGATGACTGTTATTGTACCCATCGGACCCCTGGAGTCGACGTTAGGACGAAACGGCAGTGTCATGTCTGGACGCCGCTCGCTGATCAAGGGCTATTTTTGGCGTTGCGGGTCGTGGGTGCGGTCATGTCTTCGGCCTTTCGCGCGGACAATTGGATCCGCCGGCCCTGATGTTGTCTGCTGATCCGTTGCCCCAATCACGAGCAGCGCGCTTGACTGCGCAGACAATGCCACGGGCTTCGGGATCAATCCGCTTTCCTGCGCATCACCTCTTGGTCACCCTCGATTCCTTGCCGCCCGGCTCTTGTTGAGCCGGCCGCGAACCCTCCGATGCCCGCTACGCCGGAATTTCCCGATAGACCGTCTTGCTCCGCAGGATCGCGAAGGCGATGCGCGCCATCTTGTTGGCGAGCGCCACAGCGACGAGCTTGAAGGGTTTCTTCTCGATCAGCTTCTTCGCCCACATCCGCAACGGATCGGTGTGGGGCTTACGGTAAAACAACACCGCATGCGCGCCGACGACGAGCAGTTTGCGCAAGTTCCGATTGCCCATCTTCGAGATGCGCCCCAGCTTGGGCTTACCGCCGGAAGAGTTCTGCTTGGGCGTCAGCCCGAGAAAGGCGGCGAACTCGCGCGGGCCGACGAAACCGGAGGTGTCCTGTGCGGTCGCCGCCATTGCCGAGGCGGTGATCGGGCCGAACCCGGGAATGCTCATCAGCCGGCGCGCCGTTTCATTCTTCTGCGCCATCTTCACGATCGTCCGGTCAAGCCGCGCGATCGCTTCGTCGAATTCCGCAATTGCACCACGAGCGCGCCAGCGCCTCGCACACTTCAAACGGAAGAGCTCGGGCTCTGCGCAAAGATTTCTCTCCGCTCACGCTGCCGTCTTCAACACCTTCAACGTCCAACGCCACCTCACTTCCGCTTCAACGCATCGCGCCTTCCGCGCCACTATGACAAAGCCCGCCCGACAAGCCGATCAAACACTTCACCGCCTACGATCCCGTCGCCAAATGGACCCTCGGCCACATCGCGACCGAAGCCTCCGCCAACGCCGCCAAAGTCCTCCTTGACAAGCTCATCGCCGCCGCTCCCTTTACGGTCAAAGGCATCCAGGTCGACGGCGGATCCGAGTTCATGTCCGCCTTCGAAGACCATTGCCGCACAATCGCCTCGAACTCGTCGTCCTGCCGCCCAAACGGCCTGACCTCAACGGCGGCGTCGAGCGCGCCCAGTCCAGCTGGCGATACGAGTTCTACGCCTCATACGACCTGCCCAACCGCATCGACAAGCTCCAACCCCTCGTCGACGCCTTCGCCCATCGCTTCAACCACTACCGACCCCACCAGGGCTCTTGGCAACCGTCTCATATGTCCTGAAGTCGGACACGGTCCTTGACAAAGCGCCGGTTCCGCTCGATCATTTGCATACAAACATCCGACGTGTGAGCCGCTCGCATGTACGCTCGACCTTCCAACCTCGACGACGCGCTGGGGTTGCTGGCCGAAAGCGGCGCCCGCGTCATCGCCGGAGGGACTGACATTTATCCCGGCGCGGGCGAGCGTCCGTTGCAGGGCGGACTACGTGGACGTTTCCAATATATCCGCGCTGCGCGGTGTGCGCTTTGACGGCGCGCAGCGTGCGCATCGGCGCGGCGACGACGTGGAGCGAGATCGCGCGGACCGATCTGCCGCCCGCCTTCGACGCGCTGAAGGTCGCCGCGCGAGACATTGGCGCCGTCCAGATCCAAAATCGCGGCACGATCGCCGGAAATCTCTGCAACGCCTCGCCTGCCGCCGATGGGGTGCCGCCCCTACTGATCCTCGACGCCGAAGTGGAACTTGCCTCCCAGCGTGGGACGCGCCGTCTTGCGCTCGATGCTTTCATCAACGGCGCCCGAAGCACCCTGCTGGCCCCGGACGAAGTGATGACCGCGATCGTAACGCCGCTGCCCGCTTCGACGATGCGGTCGGCCTTCTTCAAACTTGGGGCTCGGCGCTATCTCGTGATTTCGATCGTGATGGTCGCCGTCGCGCTCGACGTCGTCGAGGGGATCGTGCGCGACGCGCGGATCGCCGTCGGCGCCTGCTCGGCGGTCGCCCAGCGGATGAGGGAAGCGGAGCGCCGTCTGATCGGCGCGCCCGCGTCCCGGGCCTCGGACGGTCGATAGAGGCGAAGGACCTCGCGCGGCTGTCGCCGATCGACGACGTCCGCGCGAGCGCGGATTATCGGCGTGACGCTGCTTTGACGTTGCTGAGGCGAGCGATCGACGCTTGCGCGCTTCGCCAGACTGGAGGCGTCGTCTGATGCTCGAACGCGCGCCCGGCGTCTCCTTGATCCTCAACGGGAAGCCGGCGCGCATTTCCGGATCGCCGCTCGAACGCCTCAGTCATGTCCTGCGCGAGCAATGCGGCCTGACGGGCGTCAAGGTCGGCTGCGACGCCGGCGATTGCGGAGCCTGCACGGTGCTGATCGACGGCGAGCCGGTTTGCGCCTGCCTGACCGCCGTTGGGCAGACGGAAGGGCGTTCGATCGAAACGATCGAGGGCCTCAGCGACGACGAGGCGATCGTCGCGCAGCTTCGCGCCGCCTTGCACGCCCATGGCGCCGCGCAATGCGGCGTCTGCACGCCAGGCGTCCTGCATCTCCGCGGTCGCGCTGCTGCGACGGGAGGCCGCGGCCCGAGCGAGGAGGCGATCCAGAACGCGCTCGCGGGCGTGCTGTGCCGCTGCACCGGCTATCGAGCCATTCTCGACGCCGTGAAGGACGCGCATCACTTCGGCGCTCGCGAAGTCGCGGAGTTGCCTGCGGAGGCCGCGGTTGGGCGGCGGGTCCCCCGCCTCGACGGCGTCCGCAAGCTCTCCGGCGCGGAAATCTTCGGCGCGGACGAATGGCCGGCGGAGGCGCTGACGGCGCGCGCGGTGCGCTCGCCTCATGCGCACGCCGCGTTCGTTCTCGGCGACGTCGAGGCGTTTCAGCGCGCTCATCCCGGAATCGTCGCCGTCTTCACCGCCGAGGATGTCCCCGGCGCGAATTGCTATGGCGTGATCGCGCCTTTCGCCGACCAGCCGGTGCTCGCGGAGAGCGTCGCGCGCTTTCGCGGCGAGGCGGTCGCGCTGGTGGTCGGCGACAGTGAGACGATGCGCCGATCTCGATCTCGCGACGTTTCCTGTGACCTGGAGCCCGCGGCCCGCGCTCGACGACGCTCGACGAGGCGCTCGAAGAGGGCGCCGAGCGCATTCACCCGCGCCGCCCCCGCAACATCCTGACGACGCGGACGCGTGGCGCGCGGCGATGTCGCGGCGGGCCTCGCCGCGGCGGACGTCGTCGTCGAAGGCGTCTTCGAGACGGGTTTCGTCGAGCACGCCTATATCGAGCCCGAGGCGGGCTTTGCTCGCCGCGTCGGCGACCGCATCGAGATCCAGGCCTGCACGCAGGCGCCCTATATGGATCGCGACGACGTTGCGAAGATCCTCGGCATCGCGCCCGAGCAGGTGCGCATCATCCCGACGGCGGTCGGCGGCGGGTTCGGCGCGAAGCTCGATCTGTCGATTCAGCCCTTCATCGCAGTCGCCGCCTGGCTGCTCGATCGGCCGGTCCGCATGGTCTATTCGCGCCGCGAATCGATCATGACGACGACCAAGCGCCATCCCGCGCGCATCGTCGCGAAGGTCGGCGCGACGCGCGACGGGCGTCTCGCGGCGATGGATTTTTCCGCCGATTTCAACACCGGCGCCTACGCCTCCTGGGGCCCGACCGTCGCCAACCGCGTGCCGGTGCACGCCTCCGGCCCCTATCGCATGCCGCACTATCGGGCGCTGGCGCGCGCGATCCACACGCATCTCGTGCCCGCCGGCGCCTTTCGCGGCTTCGGCGTGCCGCAGAGCGCGATCGCGCAAGAGCAGCTCTACGACGAGCTCGCGCTTCGTCTGGATATCGACCCGCTCGAATTCCGCATCCTCAACGCGCTCGGCGCCGGCGAGCCGACTGTGACAGGCCAGATCTTCGCGGACGGCATGGGCTTCAAGGCGTGTCTCGAAGCGCTGCGCCCCCAGTTGGCGCGAGGCGCGCGCCGCGGCGGAGCGGCTACAACGCCGAGGCTCGAGGCCCGTTCAGGCGCGGCGTCGGCGTCGCCGGCATGTGGTACGGTTGCGGCAACACCTCGATGTCGAATCCCTCGACGATGCGCCTCGGCCTCAAGCCCGACGGCCGCTTCGCTCTGTTCCAGGGCGCGGTCGATATCGGTCAGGGCTCGAATACGGTGATCGCGCAAATTTGCGCCGATGCGCTTGGCGCGCCGATCGGCCGGATCGATCTCGTGTCGGCGGACACCGACGTGACGCCCGACTGCGGCAAGACCTCCGCCTCGCGCCAGACCTTCGTCTCCGGCAACGCCGCCGCGCTCGCGGCGCGCGCGATGACGGCGCGAACTTCTGCGTCTCGCGAATGTCGGCGAGGACGCGAAGCTACGTTTCGAGACTGGCGTCGGTCGCCATCGCGGACGCCGCCGGCGAGCGGCGCATTGAGCTCGCGGCCTTGCCCGTCAACGCCGCCGGTTTCGTCGTCGGAGGTCGTCGAGACGTTCGATCCGCCGACGACGCCGCTCGACGAGAACGGGCAGGGCGATCCTTACGCCGTGTTCGGCTCCGGCGCGCATATGGCGGAGATCGAGGTCGACATGGAGCTCGGGCGCGTCAAAGTGCTGCGTCTCGTCTGCGCGCACGACGTCGGCCGGGCGATCAATCCGACGCTGGTCGAAGGCCAGATCGAGGGCGGCGCGGCGCAGGGCCTCGGCCTCGCGCTGATGGAGGAGTTCTTCCCCGGCAAGGGCGAGAACCTGCACGACTATCTGATCCCGACGATTGGCGACATGCCGCCGGTCGAGTGCATCCTGATCGAGGACGCGCTCTTCGGTCGGCCCGTTCGGCGCCAAGGGCATCGGCGAGCAGGCGCTGATTCCGACCGCGCCCGCGATCTTCAACGCCATCCATCACGCGACCGGCGTGCGTATCCGGCGCGCGCCGGCGACCCCGGACCGCGTGCGCCAGGCCATCCTCGCAGCGGCCGGAAGCGCGAGCATGACCGAGGCCGACGACAAGATCCGCTGCGACGCCTGTCCGGTGCTGTGCTACATCCGGCCCGGGATGACGGGCGCTTGCGACCGCTACGCGAACCGGGATGGCCAATTGGTGCGGGTCGATCCGCATGTGCTGCTCGACCGCGCCGTTGAGCGAAGGCGGCAAGGTCGTGCCGTTCGTCGATGCCGGAGGCCGCCTGGAGCGGCGACATCCTCCGGCGCCCGGCCCGTTCGTCACCGCCGTCGGCGCCGGCACCACCTATCCCGACTACAAGCCCGCGCCCTTCATCGTTTCGTCCAAGGTCGATGGGGTCGACATGGTGACGGTCGTCACCGAGGGCATCTACAGCTATTGCGGCGTCAAGCTCAAAATCGACACCGACCGCCATCTCGGCGCGCGAATGCGCGATCGTGCGCGCCGAGGGCGAGCCGGTCGGCCATGTGACGACCGGCGAATACGGCTCGCAGATGCTCTCGCTCGGCGGCGTCAATCACCTCACCCACGGCGGCAAGAGGGAGGGCCGCGTCACCTGCGACACCCTGCTCGATCTCTGCAACGGCAAGGGCGTCGAGCTCGTCGTCGACGGCGGCGCGAGCGTGATCGTGCAGGCCGGCAAGGCGCCGATCATCAACGGCAAGCTCGAGGAGCGCATGCGGGTCGGCTGCGGCTCGGCGACGATCGGCATGTTCGCCAAGCAATGGGGCGACAAGGTCGATGAAGTGGTCGTCGTCGACGACCACATCACCGGCGTCTTGTCCGAGCATCAGGCGGGCAAGCTGCTTGGGCATGCGCGACACCGGCATCAGGATGAAAGGGCGCCGCTCGACGCCGGGCCGCTATTTCCATGTCGCCGAGCCCGGAACCGGCTGGGGCGGAACGAATGTTTCCGATCCGCTCGACATCGTCGCGGGCTTCAATCCGAAGGTGGCGCGGAGCGGCATGACGATGCTGATGGTCTCGACGACCGGCGAGCAGCACGCCTTCTATCGGCTCGACGAGGATTTGCGCCCGATCGAGGCGGAGCTGCCCGAGAACCTGCGCGAATCGGTCGAGCGCATCAGCGAGAACTGCGAGCCGGCGCTCTGCTCGGTCCTCTTCATGGCGGGCGCCGGAGGTTCGCTGCGCGCCGGCGTGACGGAAAATCCCGTCGGCTCACGCGCTCGGTGCGTCAGGCGCTGACGACCGTGACCGCGGGCGGCGCGCCGGTCACCGTCTGGCCGGGCGGCGGCATCACCTTCATGGTCGACGTCACGCTATTGCCGGAGAACTCCTTCGGCTATGTGCCGACGCCCGCTATCGTCGCGCCGATCGAATTCACCTTGCGCCTCGACGATTACGCCGCGCTCGGCGGCCATGTCGACGAGGTGCGGCCGCTCGAAGAGGTGGTCGCCGAGCACGCCCAGCGCCCGAACAAGATCTTCGCCAACGGCGCGGTGGCGCGCCCCGTCGGCGCAAGGCGCAAGGCATGAGAGCGCCGCCGCAGCAGCGGCGTCTTGCCGACGGACGTCTGCATCTGCACGACGGACCGATCGACCTCATCATCGAAGCCTTCGGCGAGACGAGCGCCGTCGAAGACGGCCTATGCCGCGGCGTGGCGCCGCTTCGCGACGATCCTCGACGAACTCTGCGCGGAGCTGCCTCTGCTGCGGGCGGACCCGCGCGGCGCGCCGGGCGCCGCAGGGCGCCGTCGCGCGCCGGATGGCGGCGGCGGTCGCGCCGTTCCGCGCGCGGCGCTTCCTCACTCCGATGGCGGCGGTCGCCGGCGCCGTGGCCGAAGAGGTCCTCGAGGCCATGACGACCGGGCGACGGCTCGCCCGCGCCTATGTCAACAACGGCGGCGACATCGCGCTTCACCTTGGGCCCGGCGAGACGTTCTCGATCGGCATGGTCGATCGCCCGGACCGGCCGAGCCTGTTCGGCCGCGCAACGATCGGCGCCGCCGACCGCGTGCGCGGCGTCGCGACGTCGGGCTGGCGAGGGCGCAGCTTCTCGCTTGGCGTCGCCGACGCGGTCACGGTCCTCGCGGCGTCCGCCGCGCTCGCCGACGCCGCCGCGACGCTGATCGCCAACGCGGTCGACATTCCCGGCCATCCCGCGATCCGGCGCACGCCGGCCTGCGACCTCGACCCTCAAAGCGATCTCGGCGAGCGGCGCGTCACTGTCGCCGTCGGGCTCGCTGACGCCTGAAGAAATCGATCGCGCGCTTGCCTCGGGCGCGGCGGAGGCTGAGCTTTGGCGGGAGCTCGGCCTCATCGAAGCCGCCGCGCTGCGCCTCGGCGAACGGACGCGCCTTGTCGGCGCCGCCGCGAGCCGTTACCTCGGCGACGTCGCCGGCGCGGTCTTACCCGCAACGAAGAAGAGGCGCGCCATGCCGTCGGTTGAGCTTCGCAAGCGCGTCACCTTGGTCGAGGAAATCTTCCACGAAGGCGGCCCCGTCGCGAAAACGCCCTATCGCCGCGCAGCGATCCTCGCCGTCATAAAGAACCCCTTCGCCGGTCGCTATGTCGAGGAGATCGTCGGCTTCTCCGACGACCTGAAGCCGCTCGGCCTCGACATGGCGAAAGCGCTGATCGCCGCGCTCGGCGGCGATCCCAAGGCGATCCAGGGTTATGGCAAGGGCGCGATCGTCGGCGCGGCGGGCGAGATCGAGCATGGCGCGCTATGGCACGTCCCAGGCGGCTATGCGATGCGGGAGGCGCTCGGCGGCGCGATGGCGATCGTGCCGTCCGCCAAGAAGGTCGCGGGGCCGGGCGCACGCCTCGACGTGCCGATCACCCATATCAACGCCTCCTACGTGCGCAGCCATTTCGACGCGATCGAGGTCGGCGTCGCCGACGCGCCGCGCGCCGACGAAATACTGCTCGCGCTCGCGATGACGACCGGCCCGCGCGTGCACAATCGCGCCGGCGGCCTCGAGGCTTCCCAGATCAAGGGATTGGATGGGCTGAGATGAAGGCGAAGATTCGCAAAGCTCGTGACTGTCGTCGAGGAGACGCGCGTCGAGATGGATCGCGCCGTCGAGCCGCCGACGCGGCGCGCCGCCGCCGTCGCGGTGATCGAAAATCCTTTCGCCGGCCGCTATGTCGAGGACCTCTCGCCGCTGATCGACATCGGCGAGGAGCTCGGCGCCCTGCTCGCCGCGCGCGCCGTCGCGGCGCTCGGCATCGAGGGATCGAGCGCGGAGAGCTACGGCAAGGCGGCGGCCGTCGGCGAGAACGGCGAGCTCGAACACGCCGCCGCGGTCCTGCATCCCAAGCTCGGCGCGCCGGTGCGCAAGGTTCTGGGCAAGGGCGCAGCGCTCATTCCCTCCTCCAAGAAGCGCGGCGGCCCCGGCGTCGCGCTCGACGTGCCGCTCGGCCACAAGGACGCCGCCTTCGTGCGAAGCCATTTCGACGGCATGGAGGTGCGCATCGCCGACGCCCCGCGCGCCAATGAGATCATGGTGGCGGTCGCCGTCACCGATTCCGGCCGCCCGCATCCGCGCGTCGGCGGACTGACCAAGGACGAGATCAAAGGGGTCGACGGACTGCGCTAGACCTCGGCGAGCGCCTGAGGACGAAAATTGCAAGCCTTCAACCAGGGACAACGAACATGAGAATGTTTTCGGCGATCCTATCAAGCGTCATCCTCGCCGCCGCATTCGCCGGCGCCGGCCCGCCGTCGCCGACGACACGATCAAGATCGGCGAGATCAACTCCTATTCGGCGATCCCCTCCTTCACCGAACCCTATCGCAAGGGCTGGCAGCTCGCGCTCGACGAGATCAACGCGGCCGGCGGCGTCGACGGCAAGAAGCTCGAGGTGATCAGCAAGGACGATGGCGGCAAGCCGGCGGACGCGGTCACCGCGGCCAACGAGCTCGTCGCGAGCGACGGCGTCGCGATGCTCGCGGGAACCTTCTTCTCCAACATCGGCCTCGCGGTGTCCGACTACGCCAAGCAGAAGAAGATCCTCTTCCTCGCCGCCGAGCCGCTCACCGACGCGATCACGCTCTCCAAGGGCAATCGCTACACGTTCCGCCTGCGGCCGGGCACCTACGAGCAGGCGGCGATGCTCGCCGACGAGGCGGCCAAGCTGCCGGCGAAGAAATGGGCGACGATCGCGCCGAACTACGAATACGGCCAGTCCGCGGTCGCCGCCTTCAAGAAGCTGCTCTCCGCCAAGCGCCCCGACATTGAGTGGGTCGGCGAGCAATGGCCGCCGCAGGGCAAGATCGACGCGGGCGCGGTCGCGGAGGCGATCGCCAAGACCGAGCCGGACGCGATCTTCAACGTCACTTTCGGGGCGGACCTCGTCAAGCTCGTGCGCGAGGGCGATACGCGCGGCCTCTTCAAGGACCGCGCCGTCGTCAGCGTGCTCGCCGGCGAGCCGGAATATCTCGATCCGCTCAAGGACGAGACGCCGGAGGGATGGATCGTCACCGGCTATCCCTGGAACGCCGTTTCGATCCCCGACCACGCCGCCTTCCTCAAGGCCTATCAGGCCAAATACAACGACTATCCCCGGCTGGGCTCGGTGGTCGGCTACGCGATGCTCAAAAGCGCCGCGGCGATCCTCGCCAAGGCCCATTCGACCGACAGCGAGAAGCTCGTCGACGCCGCCGAGGGCATCGGCGTCGACACGCCGTTCGGGCCGATCACTTTCCGCGCCATCGACCATCAATCGACGCTCGGCGCCTTCGTCGGCAAGACCGCGCTCAAGGACGGCAAGGGCGTGATGGTCGACGTGACCTATCACGACGGAGCCGGCTATCTTCCCTCCGACGCAGAGGTCAAGGCGCAGCGGCCGCAGAACTGATCGCTCGCCGGCGAGGACCGAGGCCGCGGCTTGCCTCCCTGGCGGATCTCTCCAAGCGGCAGCGCGCGATCTTGAGCTTCTATTTCGTCCAATTCGTCACCGGGCTTGCGAGCGCCTGCTCGCTGTTTCTCGTCGCTTCCGGCCTCTCGATCATTTTCGGCGTAACCCGCGTCGTCAATTTCGCCCATGGCGCCTTCTACATGCTCGGCGCCTATATCGGGTACACGCTGACCGACCGGCTCAGCGGCGCCGTCGGCTTCTGGGGCGCGATCGTGCTCGCCGCGCTCTGCCGTCGCCGCGATCGGCACGCTGATCGAAATGCTGCTGCTGCGCCGCATCTATGACGCGCCGGAACTGTTTCAGTTGCTCGCGACCTTCGGCGTCACGCTCGTCGTCGAGGATCTCGTGCTGCTGATCTGGGGGCCGAGCGAGCTGCTCGGTCCGCGCGCGCCGGGCTTCAAGGGCGCGATCGATCTCTTCGGCCACCCCTTCCCGACTTACGACCTCTTGCTGATCGCGCTCGCTCCGCTCGTTCTCGCGTTCATCTGGCTGCTCTTCCGCCGCACGACCTGGGGCGTGCTGGTGCGCGCCGCGACTCAGGACCGCGAGATGGTGGCCGCGCTCGGCGTCAACCAGAAATGGCTGTTCACCAGCGTCTTCGCGCTCGGCGTCTTTCTCGCCGGCCTTGGCGGGGCGCTTGAGCTGCCGCGGCAGGCGGCCAACCACACGATGGACGTGCAGGTGATCACCGAGGCGCTGGTCGTCGTCGTGATCGGCGGTCTCGGCAGCGTGCCGGGCACCTTCCTCGCCGCGATCATCGTCTCCGAGCTCAACGCCTTCGGCATCCTCGTCTTCCCGAAGATCTCGATCGTCCTCGTCTTCCTCGTCATGGCGATCGTGCTGATCGTGCGGCCCTGGGGACTGCTCGGGCGCGCGGAGGCGGCCGCGCGAACTGCGAGCGGCGCGGTCTTTTCCCGCTGGCGCCCGTTCGGCGCGCAAGGCCGGCTGCTCGCCGTTCTCGCCTTGGCGGCCGCGGCGCTTCTGCCGCTCGTCGCGGGCAATTATCTCCTTGGCGTCGCGACGGAAGTGCTCATCTTCATGCTCTATGCGGCGAGCCTCCATTTTCTGCTCGCGGACGGCGGTCTCGCCTCCTTCGGTCACGCCGCCTATTTCGGCCTCGGCTCCTATGGCGCGGCGATCGCGCTGAAAGCGTTCGGGCTCGGCATGGAGACGGCGATCCCCGCTGGAATGCTTCTCGGATTCGCCGGCGCGCTCGTCTTCGGCTGGTTCTGCGTGCGCCTCTCCGGCGTCTATTTCGCCATGCTGACGCTTGCCTTCGCCCAGATCGCCTGGTCGATCGCCTATCAATGGACCGATGTGACGGGCGGCGACAACGGCATCATCGGCGTCTGGCCGAGCGCCTGGGCCGCCTCGCCCGCGCGCTTTTACTGGCTGACGCTCGCGCTTGAGCGCGGGCGCCATCGCGCTCTTGCGCGTGATCACCTTCTCGCCGTTCGGCTATGCCCTGCGGGCGCTGCGCGACTCGACCTTGCGCGCGGAGACGATCGGCATCGAGCGGTGGCGCGTGCAATGGATGGGATTCGTCATCGCCGGCGCTTTCGCGGCGCTGGCCGGGGCGCTCTACGCCTTTCTCAAGGGCAGCGTGTTTCCGGACAACATCTCGATTTCGCTGTCGATCGACGGGCTCGTCATGGTCCTGCTCGGCGGCGTCGGCACGGTGTCGGGCGGCGTCGTCGGCGCGGCGATCTATCGGTCGCTGTCGATCTGGGTGATCAGCCACACCGATTATTCCAAGCTCGTCCTCGGCGCCCTCATCATCCTGCTCGTCGTGCTGTTCCCCAAGGGCCTCGTCGGCGCGTTCGAAGCCTGGCGAAGCGCGCGGGCGCCGTCTCGCCTCCTTGACGAAAACCCATGAGCATTCTCGTCGCGGAGAAGCTCGGCAAGTCCTATTCCGGCTTCCAGGCGGTCCGCGACGTGAGCTTCGCGCTCGAAGCGGGCGAGATCCTTGCGCTCATCGGACCGAACGGCGCGGGCAAGAGCACCTGCTTCGCCATGATCGACGGCCAGCTTGCGCCGACGACCGGCCGCATCACGATCTTCGGCAGGAGCACCGCCGGCATGGCGCCCGGAGACATCTGGCGCCTCGGCGTCGGGCGGACGTTCCAGGTCGCCGCGACCTTCGCCTCGATGACGGTCGCGGAGAATGTGCAGATGGCGCTCATCTCGCATCATCCGCGCCGCTGGCCGGCGCTCCGCTGGGCGGCGCGCTACCACGTCGCCGAAGCGGAGCGCCTGCTCGATCTCGTCGGCATGGCCGACCAGGCGCAACGCAGCTGCGGCGAGCTCGCTTACGGCGACCTCAAGCGGCTCGAACTCGCCATCGCGCTCGCCAACAATCCGAAGCTGCTGCTGATGGACGAGCCGGCGGCCGGCATGGCGCCGCGAGAGCGCCACGCGCTGATGGGCCTCACCGCTCGCATCGCCCGCGAACGCACGATCGGCGTCCTCTTCACCGAGCACGACATGGACGTCGTGTTCGGTCACGCCGACCGGGTGCTCGTGCTCAATCGCGGGACGCTGATCGCCGAGGGCGCGCCCGCGGCGGTCCGCGCCAACGCCGAGGTTCAGGCGGTTTATCTCGGCGCGGGCTCGCTCTATGGGGCCCATCGTTGAGCGCGGCCAAGCTCTCGGTCGCAGAACTCGACGCCGCCTATGGCCAGGCGCAGGTGCTGTTCGACGTCTCGCTCGACGATCGCGGCCGGCGAGGCGGTCGCGCTGCTCGGCCGCAATGGCGCGGGCAAATCGACGACGTTCCGCGCGATCCTGGGGCTTATCGCCCGACGCAGCGGCAGCGATCGTCTTCGACGGCGAGGACATTTCGAAGCGTCCGACTTACGAGATCGTACGGCGCGGCCTCGGCTATGTGCCGGAGGACCGTCGCATCTTCTCCGATCTGACGGTCGAGGAAAATCTGCATGGTCGGCCGGCAGCCGCCGCGCCCCGACGCTCCCACCTGGACGCCGGAGCGGCTCTTCGCCATCTTTCCGAACTTGCGCGAATTGCGCGGGCGCGCTGGCGCGCACATGTCGGGCGGGGAGCAGCAGATGCTCACCATCGCGCGCACGCTGATGGGCAATCCCTCGCTTCTGCTTCTCGACGAGCCGTCCGAGGGCCTCGCGCCGCGCATCGTCGAGCAGATGATCGAGGCCATTCGCGAGATGAAGCGCGAGGGGCTCAGCCTTTTGGTGAGCGAGCAGAACCTCGCTTTCGCCCGCCTCGTCGCCGAGCGCGTCTATGTCATCGAGAAAGGCGCGATCCGCTTTGCCGGAACGATGGCGGAGTTCGACGCCCGGCCCGACGTGCGCGACGCCTATCTCGCGTTTTGAGCCCTGCTGGCGGCGTCCCCGTGGCTGTGATACCGCGATGACCCAATGAGAAGCCCCGCCATTGAAGGCCAGCCGCAACCAGGAGGAGCGCTACGTCCTCGACGACCAGGTCGGGTTTCGTCCTGCGTCAGGCGCAGCAACGTCACACGACGATTTTCGCCGCTGAGATGATCGAGAGCCTCACGCCGACCCAATGGGCGGCGCTCGCCAAGCTGAGGGAAGTCGGCGACTTGCTCGCAGAATCATCTCGGCCGCCTGACCGCGATGGACGCCGCGACGATCAAGGGCGTCATCGATCGCCTGACCGGGCGCGGCTTCACCACGATCCGTCCGGACCCGCGCGACGGGCGCCGCCTCCTCGTCGCGCTGACGCCGACGGGTTCGGATCTTTACGATCGCGCCGCGCCGATCGCTGCGCTCATCACGCAAAAGACGCTCGAGCCGCTGGACGAGTACGAGCGCTCGGCGCTCGTCGCCTTGCTGCGGCGGCTTCGCCTAGACGCTATCAGAAGCGTCGCACTCACGTCATTCAGCAACGACCACGGGCGCCTTCTCCGCGGGCGGCGTGTTGCGGCTGCGGTGCGAGCGCACGATCCCGTCGATGACGGTCATGCCGACGCCCGGCAGGTCGCCGAGCCGCACGCTCTCCAGCAGCGTCTTGCCCGCCGAATGCTGGGCGCGATCCATGAAGACGAAATCGGCAGCGCGTCCGACCTCGATAAGCCCGCAGTCGAGCGCCCGCATGCGCGCCGTGTTGCCGGTCGCAAAGCAGAAGGCGACCTCCGCGGGAACCTCGCCGAGCGAAGCGAGCAGCGTGACCATCCGCAGGATGCCGAGCGGCTGAACGCCCGAGCCGGCCGGGGCGTCGGTGCCAAGAATGACGCGGTTCAATTCGCCGAGCTCCTTGGCGGTGCGCAAGGTGAACAGCGCCGCGCGTTCGTTGCCGTTGTGCACGAGTTCGAGACCGCGTTTGCAGCCCTCGCACAGGCAAACGATCTGATCGTCGGGCAGCGCCGTGTGGCCGCCGTTGATGTGGCCGATCACGTCGGTGTCCGCCTCGAGCACGATGTCCTTGTCGATGAGCCCGGAGCCTGGGATCGACGGACCGCCGGTATGGATCGTGCTGTTGATGCCGTATTTGCGCGCCCAGGCGACCATCTTGCGCGCCGTCGGCCCATCCTTGACGCCGCCGAGCCCGACCTCGCCGAGGAAGCGGACGCCGGCGGAGGCAAGCTCCTCGAAATCATGCTCCTCCATTCCCGGCTCGATCACCGGCGCGCCCGCGTGCACCTTCACGCCGCTGGCGCGAAAGTTCGAAAAGCAGCGCTGCGCAGTGATCGCCATCGCCTTCAGTCCGACGATGTCGCGCGGCCGACCGGGCGTGTGAACTTCGCCCGCGGACACCATCGTGGTGACGCCGCCATGCAGGCAGGAATCGATCCAGTTGAGCTGGCTCTGCCGCGGGGTCCAATCGCCCGCGACCGGATGGACGTGGCTGTCGATCAGGCCAGGCGCAATCGCGACGCCATGAGCGTCGATCGTCGTCGTCGCGCCGGAAAGGTCGAGGTCCGCGGCGCGCCCGATTGCCGTGATGCGGCCATTGACAGCGACGATCGCGTCCGCGTCGAGAATCGGCCTTTCGAGGTCGCCGCTCAGCATCAGCCCGACGTTCTTGATCGCCAGCTTCGTCGGCGCGCCAGAGGCGGCCGGTTCGTCGTGGGCCATAGGAACTCCTCTCCCGGGTCGCGCTAGTGATGGTCTCTTCCGCCGTTCGGAGCGCTCCTCGTTTGCATGCAAACAATAGGGCCCACAGAGCACCCTTGGCAAGGCGTAGCGCCACGATCTCAGGGCAATCGCTCGAAGGCTGGGGAGATTGAACGAACGCGCAAGTGACGGCCGGAAAAATCATCGATTGTGAAGAGCGCTGCATGCAACCCATTGGCCCACCACCGGTCGCTATTGCGGCGCCTCGCCCCGGCGACGCTTGCCCGTGTCTTCGCTTCGGCGCTTTTCGCCGCTTACCCGATTTCGGATGCTTGGAGGGCGGCGCAACCGCCAGACCACCGAACGCCTTAAAACGAGCGATGGCGTTGTCACATGAATTGCTTTTTTGCTGGTCTGTACTTGTCACTCGGCAAAAATTGGTTTCAATAAAGTCAATGGGTTAACTAACCAGCCGAGGAGGCCACAGAGGCATCAATTGCCAGACGTGACAAGGCCGGTCTGACACTGCTCTCGAGGTAGCGTCCACGGACGTGGTGTATTTTCGGCGGAATTGGCGGTGGAAAAGCGCGCCGATCGGGGAGTGGAGCTGGGGTGGACCGCTTGAAACTGGAAACTGTTTACCTACGCGCGTTGGACGCGTTGATGTCGGCTGCTGACGAGTACCAAATACAAGCCGCGGTATTCCGCCTGCGTCGGGCCCAGGCTCGGTTGAACGGGTGGGAAGTGCAGGGGTCACCAACTACCCACTCTCATGTTCGCCGTTTCAAGCTGCAGGCATAGAAAATTTTTTTGCTCCCGATAGAGCGGTTCGAGGCGACCGCCGATAGGCAGGGCAAGAGGCACGATCATGTGAACGACGGTTGATCATGCTCTGATACGCGGGTTGGTTACCGCCGGACCGGTAATGCGTCGCGGAGCTTCCTCTGCCATGAAAATGGGCTCAGCGTCGATGTCGGGTCATGCGGGCTTGGCCTTTGGTTCGAGGGTGACTTTGTAGCCGAGGCGCTCGATACGTCGTTTGAGATTGGTGACGGTTCGGGTCTGGGCGATCTGGTCGAGGTAGGCTTCTCCGAGTTCGCGGTACGGCAAGCCCTTGGCAAGCATGTGGTAGGCAGCCACGAGGATCTTGTGAGCGATGGCGAGAGCCGCGCGCATCGCGCCGCGGCGCGCCTTCAAGCGGTGGAACTTGTCCTTGAGGTAGGTGCCCTTGGTCCGCGCGGCGGAAGTGGCGGCGCCAACGAGCATGGTGCGCAGGTGGACATTGCCCTTGCGGGCGCGCCCGCTCTTCTGCTTGCCGGCGCTCTCATGATTGCCGGGACACACGCCGGCCCATGCGGCGAGATGGTAGACGCTGAGGAAGACGCTCATATCGACACCGATCTCGGCGATCAGGACGGCGGCGACCACCCAATCGACCCCAGGAATTTGCATCAGCAGGGCGTGCTGGATGCGGTAGATTTTGAGCTTTGCTTCGATGCGGTCGTCGAGGGCGGCGATATCCTGCTCGGCCGCTTCGAGACGGCGCAGTTGTGTCGCCAGCAGGAAACGATGGTGCTCCTCCATCCGCCCTTCGAGCGCCAGAACCAGATCGTCCCGCTTACGGCGTAATTGCCCTCTGGCAAGGTCCGCCATCGCCTCAGCCGAGGCGCTGCCCTCGATCAGAGCCTTCAACATGGTGCGCCCGGAAACTCCGAAGACGTCGCTGGCGACGCTGGCCAGCTTGATGTTGGCCGTCTCAAGGAGCTTCAGGAGCCGGTTGCGCTCGGCCGCCTGGCTCTCCACCAGCTTGCGGCGATAGCGCAGTAACTCGCGCAACTCGCGCTGCGGCGCCGACGGAACGAAACTCTTGGCAATCAATCCATGGCGGACCAGATCGGCGATCCACTCGGCATCCTTCACATCGGTCTTGCGACCCGGCACGTTACGGATATGCCGGGCGTTGCCGACGATGAGGTCGAAATGCCCTTCCAACACGGAATAGACCGGGCGCCAATAAACGCCGGTGCTCTCCATGCCGACCTGCGTCACCCCAAGCTCTTCCAGCCAGGCCCGCAACGCTTCCAGATCGCGCGTCATCGTCCGAAAGGTCCGCACCTGCTTCCTCGGCCACTCGCCCGGGGCGCCGATCAAGACGCAGGCAACGACCGTCTCCTGGTGCACGTCAAGCCCGGCGCACCGCTCAATGATCACTTGCATCTTCGCCTCCATTCAAGGGGAGGCGACCGTGACGCCGCAGGTATAGTCGAGACACTGCCACGCGTGCTCCCCGTTCCCGGGGGCGACAAAAAATGGTACCTCTATGTAGCGCGGGCCGGACTGTCTATCGGGGTCGCAAGCCACCGCAGAGGTTTCAGCCTCAACACGATCGCCCGTGGAGAGCTTCGGACAAACCGCCCCGCGCCGCCACCATTTTCACTCATAATGGCGCGCCA
>CAVZWU010000006.1:0-18982 GCA_963779095.1 uncultured Alphaproteobacteria bacterium
CCGACCGCCCAGGTGACCCCCAGCCTGTTTGCGGATATTTCCTTTCAAGCTGACGGGAAGCTGACGGCACATCTCGGAGAGAGGGCGGCGAAATGTTTTTACTCGCGTCAGCCTCTTGTCAGGCGGATGGCATTGAACGGCGGTGGGGAGAAGGAGAATTGAAATGAGGGTGCTCGTCGTCGAGGACCACCGGGCCATGCGCGAGATTGTGACAGGCCATTTGCGAGATCGCGGCTTTGCCGTTGATGGCGTGCAACGCGCGGACGAGGCGATGGCGGCCGTGGCCGCAATCGACTACGACGCCGTCATCCTCGATCTCGGCTTGCCGGACGCGGACGGCACGGAGGTCCTGCGTCAGATCCGCAGCCAACACAGCGGGCTGCCGACGCTGATCCTGACCGCGCGGGGCCGCATCGAGGATCGGGTCGGCGGGCTGAATGGCGGCGCCGACGATTACATTCTCAAGCCCTTCGATCTTGCGGAGCTCGAAGCGCGCCTCAGGGCGGTGCTCCGCCGCCCGGGCCCACGCCGCAAGGCGTCATACAGCTATGGAGACCTTAGCTTCGACCCCGCTTCGCGGATCGCTGCCGCGGCGGAGGCGACCCTCGACCTGACGCGGCGCGAAGCCTCGGTGCTGGAACAGTTGATCCGCGCCGCCGGTCGGATCGTGGTCAGGGACGCACTCGAAGACAGGCTCTACGGGTTTGACGAAGAGGTCGGCGCCAACGCGCTCGAAGCCGCCGTGTCGCGGCTGCGGCGCAAACTTGCGGCTGCGGGATCGGCGGTCGGCATCAATGTCGTGCGCGGCGGCGGATACCGTCTCGATGTCGAGAGGAAGGGGTGAGCGTGCAACTCACCAGCTTACGCAACCGGCTGATCGTCGCCATGCTCTTTGTGTTCAGCGTGGCGCTAGTCCTCGCGTCGGACCGTCCTGTGGAATGGCAAAAGCGCCTGGCAGCTCTAACCCGATTTGGCCCCGACCTGATACAGGACCCGTATCAGGACCTCTTGGTGCTCGTTCCCATGGGCCTCGGCACGATCGGGTTGATCTGGCTGGTGAGCGCCTGGAGCCTGCGCCATCTCGCCTCCGCCTCTCGTCAGGCCGCGCGCATCAGCCCCACCAACCCTGACGCCCGCATCTCGACCGACGAGCTGCCGGAAGAACTCCGTCCGCTGGTCGATGCGGTCAATGGCGCGCTCGACCGGCTGGCGGACGCCTACGAGGCCGAGCGGCACTTTGTCGCCAACGCCGCCCATGAGTTGCGCACGCCGCTTGCGGTCCTAAATCTGCGCCTGCAGCGGTCCAAGCTCGACGGATGCATGGACTGGCCCGCGATCGAGGCCGATATGGCCCGATCTGAGCCGCCTCGTCGCTCAGTTGCTCGACCTCGCCCGCAAGGAGCACCACCGGCGTGTCCCACCTTCCGCCGACGCTCAGGTTCGACCTGTCTCGCATCGCGCGCGAAGTCGCCGCGGCGGTTGTTCCCGCGATCGAGGCGGCTGGCCGCACGCTTGAGGTCGAATTGCCCGTAGCCCTTCCGATGCACGGCCGGCCTGATGATCTCAGAGACGCGATCCGCAACCTCCTCGACAACGCCCTTGTCCACGGCCGGGGAACAATCCGTCTAAAGGGCGATCTCAGCAAGGAGGACGAAGCCGGGCGAGTATGGATTGCGGTCGAGGACGATGGAGAGGGCGTTCGAGACGGGCTTAGAGAACAGATGTTTCGGCGTTTCCGGAAGGGGTCTCCCGAGTCTCCCGGGCACGGGCTCGGCCTCGCGATCGTTGAAGAAGTCGCGCGCGGCCACGGCGGAGCGGTGAGCTTTCTGCCCGGTCCCGGGTGCCGCATTCGCGCCGTCCTGCCTGCCTGCGCGAGCCCGATCCCCTGCGACGGTCAGGTGAATGCAAACCAAGACCGCCCAATTCTCGCGCCACCGACGCTCGAGCCGGGCCAGTTAGGCGCGGCCGGCCCGTCGTCAGAGTAACGAGGAATGCGTTGTCCGATGCTCCTCCTCGCCGTTTGTTTCGCTTCCCCTCTTATGGGCTGCGCAAGCTATGAGGCTGCGCCGATTTCGCCTGCAGACAATGCGCAGTCGCTCGATAACCGGACACTCGACAATCCGCGTCTGAAAGAGTTCGTTCGCGCCGAGCTCGGCCGCGACGGCACGGCAGATCCGCCCGTATGGAATTTTTCGACGCTCACCCTCGCGGCGATCTATTATCAGCCCGATATCGCTGTTGCGCATTCCAAGCTGGCGAGCGCCGAAGCGGGCGTGATCACCGCTCGGCAGCATCGGAATCCCAGCTTGAGCATCGCGGGCCTTCTTGACCAACCGGCCGTAACTGGCGCGATCGTGCCGGGGGCTGCGGCGATTACGGTCGGACCGACGATCGACTTCCTCATCGAGACCTTCGGCAAACGGGAGGACCGCACGGCGCGCGCGGTGCATCTTGTGGACGCGGCGCGTTGGGACCTCGCCGTGGCGGGCTGGCAGGTTCGCTCCCGCGTGAGGACGGCCCTTCTCGATCTTTGGGCCGCTCAGCGGCGATTGGCGCTCACCCAGCAACAGTTGAAGCTTCAGGACGAGCTCGTCGGCGTGCTCGAGCAGCGGTTTGCTGTGGGCGAGGCGTCCTCTACCGATGTGATGCTCGCCCGCATCCCCCGACAGAAGATTACCTTCGCCATTCGCAATCTCGAGCAGATGGAGGCCGCTGCACGCGCCCAGCTGGCGACGGCTCTCGGCGTTCCGGCGAGCGCGCTCGAGCGCGTGGACATCTCTCTCGGCGCCTTCGAACATCCGCCGCCAATTTCTGCGAACCTGGGCGCCGGCAAGCTGCGCCGGGACGCGCTCACGAAGCGAGCTGACGTGCAAGCCAGTCTCGAAGACTATGAGGCCGCGCAATCGACGCTTCAGCTCCAGATCGCCAATCAATACCCGAACATCACGTTAGGCCCTGGCTACAATTACGACTACGGCCTCAACAAATTCATGTTAGGCTCGGGCGCGGATCAGCTTCCAATCCTCAATCAGAACCAGGGACCGATCGCTGAGGCGCTTGCCGCTCGGCGGCAGGCGGCGGCCAACTTCACCGCGCTTCAAGCCCAGATCATGGGCGCAATCGATGAGGCGGGCGCTGCTTACCGAACGGCGGCGCAGAGCAGCGCGACCGGCGATAAGTTGCTTGCCGACGACCAACGCCATGAGGACCAGATCGCCAGTCAGTTCCGCGTCGGCCAAGTCGATCGAGTGGCCCTGGTGACGGCGGAGGTTGAAGTGTCGACGACTGCGCTCTCGCGGTTTGATGCTGTCGTCCGAGAGCGTCAGGCCATCGGCGCCTTGGAGGACGCACTTCAGCACCCATTGTTCGATCCCGGTCGCTGGCCATCCGTCCCCACCAATCAGAGCGTCCTTCCTTCCCCTGAGACGCCGCCGTCATGAGCCGACGCCCTTCCAGCGGCTGGAGATCGCTTCTCGGAATCGTCATCGCCCTGATCGTTGCAGCCGCAGTTGGGGCGCTCTTGATCTGGGGCTTCATCGAAAGCCGGCAGCAAGCGACCGCCGAGGCGCAGAGCGAGCTGCCGATCAAGCCCGCCGTTGAAGTGTCACGCAACATTTCCGGAGCGCCCACCATCACGCTGGGGCCCAATCTGCAAAAGTGGGCCGGAATCGAGACGATTCAGCCGAAAACCGCGCCATACCAGCAGCAAGCGCAGGCCTACGGGAGCGTTCTCGATCTGCAGCCTTTCACGGACCTCAGCAACACGATTGCAAACGCCAAGGCCCAGCTCGCCATCGCGCAGGCCAAGCTTGTGGCCTCGCAGGCGGCGTTCCAAAGGGCGCAAGTTCTCAACAAGAACCAGCAGAACATCTCGACCGCTCAGCTGCAGGCCGCCGAGGCGACGTATCAGTCCGATTTGGCCAGCGTTCAAGCTGCCCAGGTGCAGATGCAGAACGCGGCCGCAAACGCATATCAGGCTTGGGGGTCGGCCCTCGGGCAGTCGCTCACCGAAGGCTCGCCGCTCGCCAAGGATTTGCTGGAGCACAGGAAAGTCCTGATCCAGGTCACGCTGCCCGTGGGAACGCCGCTTGCGCAAGCGCCACAAGCGGCCTCGATCGAGACGACCACCGGAGAGCGAGTGAAGATCAACTTCGTTTCTCAGGCGCCGCGGACCGATCCGCAGATCCAAGGCGTGAGTTTTCTCTACACCGCCGACGCCGCAAGCGGCGCCCTGCCGGGAATGAGTGTGATCGCCTTTCTTCCCGTCGGGCGCCCAGCGCCAGGCATCGCCGTTCCCGCTTCCGCCGTGGTGTGGCTGCAGGGCCGGGCGTGGGTCTATCTTCAGACGGCGGCCAACGCCTTCAGCCGCCACGAGATCCCGACCATTGAACCGCAACCCGGCGGCGGCTACGTCGTTCCTGCGCCCGCGGCCGCGCCGCAGCCCAAGCGCGACGCTCCCGCGGCGGGTTCGGATCTCGAGGCGCAAGGGCTGCCGACCGATGAGCCGCTCGTGGCGAAGGGCGCCCAGACGTTGCTGTCGCAGGAATTCAGCGCGCAAATCCAGCTCGGAGGAGACTGAGTTGGGCTCGTCCGCCGGCGCCCGGCCGACCGGCCTGCAAGCGGCCGTGATCGCGTTTTCCATCCGCTTTCGCGGCGTGGTCATTGCGCTCGGATGCCTGCTGCTCGGCTACGGGGCGTTCAGCCTGCTCAGCGCCAAATACGATGTCTTTCCCGAGTTTGCTCCCCCTCAGGTCAACATCCAGACGGAAGCGCCCGGCCTGACGCCCGAGCAGGTTGAGATGCTGGTCACGACGCCGATCGAGACCCAGATCAACGGCGTTCCGGGGATCCAGAGGCTGGCGTCAAGCTCGATCCAGGGCCTGTCCGTCGTCACCGTCTTCTTCAGCAACAAGAGCAATATCTATCTCGACCGTCAGGTCGTGGCGGAGCGGCTTGCGGTGGCGGCGCAACACTTGCCTCAGGGGGTGCCGGCGCCGGCCATGACGCCCCTCATATCGTCGACCGGGCTCATCCTGGTTGCGGGCCTCACCTCGAAGACGCGGTCGCTCATGGACCTCAAGACCATGGCGGAATGGACCATCCGACCGCGGCTGCTCGCCGTGCCCGGCGTAGCGAACGTCTCGGTGTTCGGCCGCGAACTCGCGATCCCTTCAAATTCAGGTCCGCCCCGATCGATTGATCCGGTATCACCTGGGCATGAACGAGGTTCTCGCCGCCGCGCGGAAGGCGACCGGCGTACGCGGGGCCGGGTTCATCGACACCGACAACCAGCGGATCGTGTTTCAGAGTGAGGGGCAGTCGCTTACGCCCAGGCAGCTCGCCGACACGGTGCTGCTCGCCCACGGCGCGGCCAGGGTCACGCTGGGCGACGTCGCCAACGTGATGGAAGCGCCTGAGCCTGCCATCGGAGCGGGCGAGGTCAACGGCCAGCCCGGCGGTCGTGATCAACGTGGAAGAGCAATACGGCGCCAACACGGTGGAGGTGACGCATAAAGTCGAGGCGTCGCTCGCCGGCCTGGCCCCCGGCCTGACAGAGCAGGGAATCGAGCTTCACCCGGATCTCTTTCGCGCAGCGAATTTCATCGACACTGCGATGGGTAACATCCAAGCGTCGCTCTACGTCGGCGGGGCCCTTGTCGTATTCGTCTTGACGCTGTTTCTGTTCGATCCGCGAACCGCCGTGATCACCGTAGCCGCCATTCCGCTCTCCCTGCTGGCCGCGGTCATCGCCCTGGAGGAGCTCGGCGGCACGCTCAACGTCATGACGCTCGGCGGTCTCGCCATCGCAGTCGGCATCGTGGTCGATGACGCGGTGATCGACGTCGAGAACATCGTACGACGCTTGGGCGACAATCGGCGAAGCCACGATCCGCGGCCCGCCGGACGCGTCATCCTCGAAGCCTCTTTCGAGGTCCGCAATCCGGTCGTTTACGCCACCTTCGCGGTGCTCCTGGTATTCGTGCCGGTCCTGTTGCTGCCGGGCCTGTCCGGCGCGCTGTTCGCGCCGCTCGCGATCAGCTATGGCCTGGCGGTCCTGGCTTCGCTCGCGGTGGCATTGACCGTCGTCCCGGCCTTGAGCACGGCGCTGCTGGCGCGAAGAGCCGCAACGGCGCCGCCGCCGGTCGTCCGCTGGTTGCGAGTCCGCTACGAGGCGCTGTTGCGCCGGATCTCGGGACGGCCCCGCGTTGTCATTGCGCTCGCCGCGACTTTCACGCTTCTCGGCTGCGCCACCTTGCCGCTGTTCGGGGCCAGCTTCATTCCTGAGCTGAGCGAGGGCCACTTCATCGTTCACATGGCGGCGGTTCCCGGCACTTCCGTCGACCTTTCCCTGCAGATCGGCGCGCGGGTCGCCCAAGCGCTCCTCAAAATACCGCAGATACGATCCGTGGCGCAGCGGGCGGGGCGAGCGGAGCTCGGCACCGACACGAACGGCGCCAATTACAGCGAAATCGAGGTCGACCTGAAGCCCGGCCTCTCCGGGGACGAGCAGGATGAAGCCGAAGCGGCGATCCGCGATGCGCTTGCAGGCTTTGTCGGCGTCAATTTTTCGGTCGAGACCCCCTTGAGCGAGCGCATCTCGGAAACCCTGTCAGGCTACACCGCCGCGATCGCCGTGAACATCTTGGGCAACGATCTCGACGCTCTGGACTTGGCCGCACAGAAAGTCGCGCGCGTGCTCAACGGCGTTCGCGGCGTCCGGGAAGTCACGGTGCAATCTCCCCCCGGCATGCCTCAGCTAACGATCCGACTGCGCCCGCCGTCGCTGGTGCGCTGGGGCTTCGAGCCGACGGACGTGCTCGACACGCTGCGAGCGGCGTACGCCGGCGACACCGTCGGACAAACGTATCAGGGCAACCAAGTCTTCGACGTCATTCTGATCCTGAACGCCGAGGACCGGAACAGCGTCAGCGACATCGGCAACCTGCCTCTGCGCGCCCCCGACGGCACGCTCGTGCCGCTCAAAGAGGTCGCCGACATTTACGAGGCTTCCGGCCGCTACCAGATCATGCATGAAGGGGGGCAGCGGGTCTCCAGCGTCACCTTCAACATAGCGGGCGGCTCGACGGCCGCAGTCGCGCAAGCGGCCAAGTCCCGCATTGCTTCACGGCTAAAGCTGCCGGCGGGCGTCTACGTCGAGTTTGTGGGCAGCGCCCAGGCGCAGAAGCAGGCGCAGGCAAACCTGCTTGTCAACTCTATCATCGTCGCCGTCGCGGTAGTCCTGCTCTTGTCAATCGTTACGGAGGGCTGGCGCAACCTTCTCCTCGTCCTGGTCAATCTGCCATTCGCTTTGCTCGGCGGCGTACTCGCGGTTTTCAGCACCGGGGGCTTTTTGACGCTGGGTTCAATGGTCGGCTTTGTGACCGTGTTCGGAATTACCCTGCGCAATTCGATTCTCATCATCTCGCATTACGAGCATCTGGTCGACGCCGAAGGCATGTCCTGGGGGATCGAAACCGCGATCAGGGGAGCGGGCGATCGGCTGACGCCGATCGTGATGACGTCTCTGGTGACGGGGCTAGGGCTCCTGCCGCTTGCGGTCGGCGGCAGCGCGCCGGGGCAGGAGATCGAGGGTCCGATGGCGATTGTGATCCTGGGCGGCCTCCTGACCTCGATGGCGTTGAACCTGCTCGTGCTTCCGACGCTTGCGCTGCGCTACGGCCGTTTTGCGCCGGTGGCTGATGCGCTAGGATTCGAGGAGGCTGCCGCTGCACGGCATCCGTCTTCCGCTGAGTGAATGATCGCCTCGATTCGGCGGCTCTCGGCGCGTCATCGGCGCCATATGAGGATCAGGGCCGACAGATTGACTCGGACGCTGGGCTGTGAGACTGCGCGCCCAACAGGAGCGCTTCTCCGAACCTAATTAGGCTGGCTTGGACCATCCGCGTGGAACGCCCGCTTGCCGCTCTACTCGTAGTATGTAGTCGCCGCATTCCGCCTACGACCGTATTCCGCCGCATGCCGCCTGTTCATAGAACCAACCTCAAAGGGCAAGCTCAGGGCCGAGGGCCGACCATCGTTGAGCATACAACGATCGTCTCAAAACGACCCTTTCCTGCCCTTCCTGTCGGTCCTGTGAACGGGCGGAAAGCGCTAGAAAGCGGTCTTCGGCGGAAGGCGGCGTCGGTTGCGCAATCTAGCGTTGTCGCGACAATCTCAAATGACGGTTTTCGCCCAATCGTCGTCACGGGCAGCGCGGCTTGACCGTCGCTGAAGGTCTCGCGGAGAACGCAAGCTTGGCGGACCGGATTGATGTTTTCGAGGTTGAGCAGTTCATTGCGCTCAACCTTTATGAATGGGGAACTTCGGCGCTGACGGACGTCGGGTCGCCGTCTCCGATTTTGTGACTCGCTATAACGAGATCATTGAAGACGTCGAGACGGATCCAAGCCTCAAGATTGAGTCCAAACAGTAACTGGTTGGACGTAAGCGGTCTTCCGACCGCACCTTCAAGGCCGAGCGCGGATCGGCGAATGTCGACCTCCGATTCGAGCGGGTCAGACGCGTGACGGACACTGAGTTTTTGCCCAAATCCAAGTCGGAACCGGTGTGTCGGCTGGAAGTGTTTACGGGCTTCGGTCGATGCCGGATGTGGACGCAGGCGCGGAGACTCCGCCCTGAGGAGACATAGTCAGTCGTCGCTGATTTGCGCGGCTAAATCACGAGCAAACGCTCGAAAGCCCTCAGCGTATGGGCTACAATGCCATATTCAGAGTCTGCCAATCGCTCCAGTCTAGGCAACCCCTTATCAATGGATGATCGTACTCCATGGCGCGCGCCCAGCCGGTCGCCAAAGCCAGAACTCATTCGCAGAGGGGACGCAAGGGAAATTCCAGCCGTCGTTCCTGTCTTCTTCGGTCGTGGGATCGGTGAACCGCGGGCTCGTCATTCAGGCGTTGTTTGACCTCGGACCGACTAGCCGCGCTGAACTGGCTCGCCTCGCCGGGGTCAACCGCACCACGATTTCAGGCATCGTCCAATCCCTCATCGATGACCAGGTGCTGGTCGAAACCGAGCCCGGTCAGGCCAAGCGAAGCGGGGGCAAGCCGGCTCGGCCGCTTTGGTTTTCGCCCAGCGCCCGCCCGATTTGCGGGGTGCTGCTAATGCCGGACGCGGTGCGAGCCTGCCTTACGACCCTCGATGGCGCAATTATCGGCGAGAACCGAATCTCCCTTCCCGCCGGGGACGGGCCGGTCTCCCCGATCATCGAGGCGGTCAAGAGATCAATGCGATTGGCTCTTGCCGACGCGGTCCAGACGCCGCTCGGGGTGGGCGTCGCGGTTGGCGGCATGGTCGACACCAACCAGGGCTCGATCGTCGCCATGAATTCTCGCCCCCGCGCTCGACGGCTATCCGCTTGCCGACGAGCTCGGGCGCGAATTCGGCCTGCCAGTACGCCTCGACCATCACCCCCGCGCGCTGCTAGTCGGAGACCGATGGTTCGGCAAGGGCCGCGGAGCGCCGCAATTCGCGGTGATCTATACGGGGGAGGTGCTGGGCGGCGCATTTTATTTCGATGGCCATCTCTATCGCGGTGTCGCCGGGGCGGGTGGAGAATTGGGGCACACCTTCGTTCAGGTCGAAGGCGAGCTTTGCCGGTGCGGCCGCCGGGGCTGCTGGGACACGATCGCTACACTGAGCTGGCTTCGCCGCCAGGCCGAGGCCGCCGGGTTGCCCAATCCCGGCGAGATGAACTCCGGCGTGCTGATGCGACTGGTCGCCGCCGGCGACTTCGGGCGCGGCGGAATTAGCGGACCGCTATGCCCACAACATCGCCGTAGGCATCGCCAACGTGCAGCAGACATTGGCGCCAAATCATTACATTCTGCACGGCGACGTTGTGCTTGGCGGCGATCAGATGATCGAAGCGATCGCGAAACACGTTCGGCGTCTGGTCCCTGACCGGCCTGGTTTGAATATTGAACTCTCGGCGGGCGAGGCGGGGGACAGGGCTGCCTTATTGGGGGCGGCGGGGCTCGTTCTTTCGGACCTGCTGCAATTGTCCATTTAGCCGAGCTGGCGCTGCGAACCTCCTCTCACGATCCGGAAGATTCCGCGGCGATCGCTTACGAGGCCCGCTTTGCCGCGGTCAAGCCCGGATAGCTTTGGAGCCACGGCTGCGCCTGTTCGAAGCGGCTTGCCAACGCCAACACCGTCTCATCGGCGTGCCGGCGGCCTACGATCTGGAGCCCCACCGGAAGGCCTTCTGAGGTCAAACCGGCCGGGACCGAAATCGCGGGGTGTCCGGTGAAGTTGATCGGATAGGTCATGCACCAACCGATCAGAGGATCGACGCGCTTTCCGCGGATCTCCGTCGGTCCGATCGTATTGCCGTCGGAAGCGTTGCGGACCGGGGGGATAGCCAGCGTCGGCGACACGATGAGGTCGTAGCGCTCAAACAGGGCCTGCAGGCCGGCAAAGACTCCGGTCCGCAGCACGTCGTCGAGTGCGTGGTCGATGGCAGTTATCGTCTGTGCGTCGATCAGCATCTGCCGGAACTGAGGCGTCAGCTTCTCCGCGTGCTCACCGAGCAGGTCGATGCCCTCCTGCTGCCAGTAACGGGCGATTGCCCCGTAGTGCACCGAGATCAGGCGTACCCACAGCCGCGCCAGGGTGTCGTGATCGGCTCCGAAGTTCGGCTCCGCCTCGTCGACTTCTACGCCGCCGTTCCGAAGGATCTCGACTGCCCGCCGAACGACGCTTGCGACGTGCTCATCGACTGGGAAATCGCCCAGATTCGGACTGAAGGCGACCCGGAAAGACCGCGCCATGCCTTTGGCGCCGCGCAAGTAGTCGACTCCGTCGTTGGGAAGCGTCAGAGGATCGCCAGCATGCGGTCCCGCCATGACGGAGGTCATCAGCGCTGCGTCGGCGACTGTGCGGGCGAGAGGCCCGATATGCACTAGCGGATGGCCCCACAAGAATGCGTCGGGGCGAGTGACCGAAGGGACGCGGCCAAAGGAAGGCTTGAAGCCGACAGCGCCGCTGAAGGCGGCCGGAATGCGGACCGAACCGCCGCCGTCGGTACCTTGTGCAAGCGCCGCCATGCCGTCAGCCACCGCCGCCGCGCTGCCGCCCGACGACCCGCCGGAATTGTAGCCGATCTTCCACGGCGTGCTGGTCGGACCGAACCGAAGGTTGTCCGTGATCCCCTTGTGGCCAAATTCCGGCGTATTGGTCTTGCCCAGAATAATTGCGCCCGAGGTCGTCAATCGTTCTACGGCGGCCGCGCTCGTCTTGGGCACGCGATTTTGTACCGCCAACGATCCCATGGACGTCGCGACCCCGGCCACATCGTCAAGGTCTTTGATCGCAATCGGCACGCCGTGCAGCGGACCGAGGGGACGGCCAGCCATGACGGCGGCCTCGGCGCCGCGCGCTGCGTCCATGGCTTGGTCCGCGAGAACTAGCGTATAGGCGTTGACCGCGGGGTTGCGCTCCTCGATCCGGCGCAGATAGGTCTCGACGACTTCGACAGGCGAAATGTCGCGCCTGCGAATGCGCGCAGCGAGATCTGTGGCGGGGAGGAAGCATAGGTCGGTCGGTTGGGCGGAGCTCATGTCGGCCTTCTCATTGAGAGCGGATCACTTGATGAAGATGGGATTGAGCCCGCCGCCCGTGCCGCAGCTCACCCGCACGGGGGATGCGGCGTAGAGGCCGTCGTACTGGCGGTCCTGAGCGCAGTCGGCGGCGAGGTCGTCGAGCCACGCCATTTCCGTAAAGACGAGGCCAAGATTGCGCATCAAGGCTGCATGCAGCACGAGCATCAGGCCGGTGTTTGGTTCGTACGTCGTCTCGTTTGCGAGCGTGTCGGTAAGAAAGCAGGGAATTTGCATTTCGGCGAACCAGCCCACGAGTTCGAGACTGAAGGTCAGTCCCGGCTCCCAATAATTCTTGTCGATCCTTGTTTCGCCTCTCGAGAGCGCGCCGAGCCAGCCGGTCCGCAGCATCAGAATCGAACGCGGCTTGATCTCGACATCCTGAGCGCGAGCGCATTCGAGGAGATCGCGATGATCGAAGGTCTCGGCTCGATCGAGGAACATCTTGCCGCGGAAGCGCGCCAGATCGAGCAGGACGGCGCGCCCGATAACGCCCCGGCGAGCGATCGGTTCGATGCTCGCCTTCGTCATTCCGCCGTTGGTCGAGGCCGCCGAATATCCGTTCCAGAGCTTATCGTCGAACCACATGTGGCCGAGCGCGTCACAATGCGTACCCGCCTGAGCAAAGCCGCTCACATAGTCGTCCGCGAACTCTAGGCCGCCCGGCAGCGGCTGCCAGTGACCCGCTTCAAATCCCGCCTTGTCCGCGACCATGTAGTGGCGGGCCGCCCATCGTCCGGGGAAGACCGGGTCCCCCGTCGCCGTGGCGACGGGCGCGCCAAGGGTGAATGGGTGTTGTTGCCGGACGGCCCTTATCCCCGATTTGATTTCGTTGGCGGTTAGGTAGTTCAAGGCGCCGATTTCGTCGTCCGCGCCCCATTTGCCCCAGTTGGTCGGCGCGTCGGCGAGAAGGCGGGACAAGGCCTTCCTGTCTACCGCACTCACTGGGCAGCCTCCGTTCCCGCCAAAGCTCTGGCTGGGAGCGGCGGCTCCTTGGCGCCGGTGATGTAGGCGACCACCTCCTCCATGGTTGTCTCGCGGCTCGCCATGTCGGCGACCTTACGCCCGCGCCGCATGACCACGACCCTGTTGCAGACCTGCCAGAGGTGCTCGAGGTTGTGCGTCACCATCATGATGGTGAGTCCGCGACCGCTGAGGCGCTTGATCAGTTCGAGCACCTCGCGTGACTCGCGCACGCCGAGCGCCGCCGTCGGCTCGTCGAGAAGCAGGAGCTTGCCACCCCAAAAGGCGCCGCGCGCGATCGCCACCAGCTGGCGTTGACCGCCTGACATCCGCTCGACCGGCCTGCTGCGCACGCCCGGGATGTCGATATGCAGGTCCTCAAGCCTGCCGACCGTGGCGTCCGCCATTGCCTTTCGCCGCATTAGCCGCAAGAGCGCCGGCCCGCGTCCCCGGGAAAGCTCGCGACCGAGGAAGACGTTTTCGGCGGCAGTGAAGGCGCTGATGAGCGACAGGTCCTGATAGACGGTTTCGACGCCGAGCCGCTGGGCCTCGACAGGTCGCGCGAGTGTGACGGAGCTCCCTTCAAGCTCGATCTCGCCAAGCGTAGGCTCATGCGCGCCCGAGAGGATCTTTATGAGAGTTGACTTGCCCGCGCCATTGTCGCCGACAAGGCCAATAATGTCGCCGGGGTAGATGTCGAACGAGACCTCCTCGAGAGCGCGGATGCCGCCGAATGTCTTCGTAATGCTCTTGAGACTTACCAGCGGCGTCCGCAGAGTCGGCATGGTTGCCCGCTCGTCCACTCAACCATTCCTTGCGTAGCGGCGCCCGATGCTGCCCAGGGCCACGGCGACGACCAGGAGCAACCCGGCAAAGAGATACTGGGTGAAAATGGGCGCTCCGATCATCGCGAGGCCATTGTTTCCCACGGCAACCGTCAGGACGCCGATCAGCGTGCCGAGAATATGAAACTGCCCCTCCTTGAGCGCAGCCGAACCCAGGAACGCGGCAGAGAATGAAGTCAGCATGAAACCGTCGCCCGCAGTCACCTGCCCCGAGCCGAGGTTGGACGCCATGAGCGCGCCCCCGATCGCCGCGCAGGTGCTCGCGCAGGCAAATGCGACGATGCGGCTGCGATCCACCGCCACTCCGGCGCGTCGCGCGGATTCGGCGCTGACGCCGATGGCCTTGATATGCTGACCCTGTACCGTCCAGTTGAGGACGACCCAGAGAACGATCAGGACGGCCGCCATTAACAGCACCAGGTGGGGGACGCCCCACAGCCGGCCGATGGCCAGGTCGGTAAAGTCACGCGAGTGGGTGAGCTGCAGCGGAATGCCGCCCGAATAGGCGTAGTTCAGTCCGACGACCACGGTGCCAGTGCCAAGGGTCGCAATGAAGGCGTTGACCCCTAGTTTGGAGACGATGACGCCGTTGATGACGCCGATGACGGTCCCGATCACAATGACAATCAGCATCGCGACCGGGATCGGCAGCTGATTGAAGCTAAGCAATCCAACTAGCAATAGCCCGCAGAAGCTGGCGACGTAGCCGATGCTGAGGTCGAAGTCTCCGGCGACAAGCGGGACCGTGAGTTCGCCGGCCACGATGGTTCCGATCGCCATATCATTCAAAATGTTGCGAAAATTGTCGATCGTCGCGAACGTGCCCGGCTCTGCGATCGTGAACGCCGCAAGCATCACGACCAGCACGATGATCGTGCCATAGGTTCCGAGCGTCCGGAGGATCGTCGATCGATAGAATCTGATCGAGGATTGTCGCGCATGCGAGGGTTCGCCTTGCGTTTCCGTCCGCAAGGGAACGCCTTCGCGATCGGCCGGTGGTTTCGAGATTATTTGGCTCTCGGACATGAGACCTACCGACATCGATTTGGGCCAGCCGTCTCTTCGAGGTGCGCCGGCCCGCCCGATCAGACGCTATTGCGGATGGCTCTTGAGGAACTGGTCGACGTTGTCCTTGGTTACGATCGTGTAGCCCGGTATGAACGACTTCGGCTGCCAGGCGCTTCCAGCCTTGAGGATATCGGGAATCTGATCAATCAACTCCTTGCCGGCCGAAGTGAGGTCGACGCCGAGCGTCGCTGTCATCGTTCCGTCCTTGACCGCCTGAATCGCTGGCGCGGTAGCGTTGAAGGAATAGACCTGAACGTCGGTTCGTCCGTTCTGCTTCAGAGCGGCGATCGCGCCCATGGCGTCATCGTCATAGCAGTTGAAGATTGCGAACGGCCCCTTTGCCTTGGCGTTGGCGCTGAGCCATGCGTTTGTCGCGGCCTGAGCCGATTCGGCTGCGCCGGGAATGCTAATCTCGTGCGTCGTAGCCTTCAGGCCTGGATTGGCCTTCACGGCGGCGTCGAAGGCATCGGCGCGTTCGCGGCACGGAATGCCGGGATGATAGCTGAGGTCGAGCACAGTTCCGGCGCCGCCGAGAATTCTTGACCATCAGGTCGACCAGCGGCTGGGCGGCCCCAGTGGAAGCCGCCAGCGCGACGTCCGGGGCCATGCCGCCTCCCGCGGACAGAACAGGCACCTTGGCGTCGGCAGCCGCCTGAAGGCCCGCGGCGAGACCAGTCGAATCGAAGACGGTCACAATGATTGCGTCCATCTTCTTCGTGACCAGCTGTTTGATCTCCGCGATGGCCTGAGAAGGGTCGCCGTTCGCGTTCAAGACTTCGACGTTCCACCCTTTCGACTTCGCTTCAGCCGACATCGTATCGACCATCTGGTTGGTGTGAATATCGGAAGTGGAAAAAGTCACAATGCCAATGTCGATACTGTCCTTTGCTGAAGCGGAGTGAGCGGTGAGTGCAATGACCGCAGCAGCTGCGATCTTAAAAGGACGAGGCATTGGTCGACCTCCCTGTCGTGCCGATATGTACGAGCCACGTACTAACCAAGCACATTCCATATACTCGTGCAACAACAAAAGCGGCGCGAAGGCTCCATCGCCACAGATCTCCGCGCACGATTGACAGCCTTGCTCGGCGCACGGCATTTGGTCTCGATCTCACTGGGTACATGCGGAATTGGCGGTGAGCCTGCGGCGACGATTCGCTTTGGAATCACCATGCCCTCGAATGTGATAATGCCCGCCATGCTTTGCCCGCTCTCAGGTCCTACACATCCAGTCGTTCGCATTGCTCCAGCGAAATTTCCTACGTTCGTTACGGAAGTCGACGCCTTGACCAACGCTCGCCTCGTCGCCAACTCGGACGGCGGCGGCGGAACGGGAGTCGGTCTGCTCTTCCGGAGAAGAACGTGGACTTCGGCCGATTCGCGCGGGCCGGCGCGTTTGCAGTTCGCTCAGGCGAACCAAATTGATTTCTGCGTCGCCGGTGCGCCGGGAGCGAGGGGTGAGAATGAGACGGTTTCGCGCCGTCGCCTGGGATGTCGACGGCACGCTCGTCGACAGCGAACCGCTGCATCACCGCGCCATGCTGGCTGCGAGTCGGCGCTGGGGCGTGGATCTCTCCGACTTGCCAGACCAGCAGTTCCGCGGAATCCACATGGGCGACGTTTGGACAGCTCTGCGGCGGCGGATGCCTGCGGGCCTCGCCGAGTTGGAATGGCTCGCCGCGATCAACGCCTATTACATCGACAACAGCGGCGACCTGAAGCCTCTCTTGGGCGTTGTCGAAACGGTGACGACGCTCGCGGCGCACGGCGTCCCTCAGGTTTGCGTCTCAAACTCGCACGGCTCGATCGTGCGGGCCAATCTCGAAGCGCTGGGCTTGTCGCAGCACATCGCGTTCCGCAATCTGCTCTTGGCAAGGCCAAATCTTTGACCAGCTTGCAATTAGGCAATTGAGATCGAGCAGCCGAACCGCTCGCCAAGCCTTCGAACGAGGCCATGAAGACCATCGGCCAATTCGCGAACAGAAGTAAGCTGCGTCGGCGGGCTGCCTTTTCAACTTTCACCAGCCACCATGGACTGTTTCGGCGATGTCGCAGCAACCTCCAGAGCGAGCGACGGGCGCTCGGCTCACAGGATACCCCAAGCGCGATAGCGCCCGCGTCCGGTCGCCTCGCGCAGGCCGAGCTCGGCTACCAGGTTTTGTGCGGCGCGAGGGGTGATGCCGAGCTCAGCGGCGATCATGCCGGCCGAGACGAGCGGCCGGCTCATGACATAGTCGACGAGCGCCGGCAGGCTCGAGGTGGAGCGGCGACGCTCGAGCTTGCGCGCCAGCAAGTTGCGCGCCGTGAGCCAGCGATCATGATCCTTGAGGCCGGCCTCGGCCATTGCGGCGATGGCCTCGAGCGTGGCGACGAGCCGCAGTGTCGCCTCGCGGGCCCGGCGGCGCTCGCGCGGAACGAGGCGCAGGCCGACACTCAGGCAGGCGAGATGAGAGGTCTTGCCGCGTTGTCGCAGCAGGGAGGCGACCAGCAGCCGCCCGAGCCAAGGCTGGTGCTGCAGCGGCTCGATCGCGCTCCACGCCTCGAGCGCGATGGCCGCGGCGAGCGTGGCTGGCAGGCTGCGGGCTTCGCCGAGCGCTTGGCGCCATTCCTCGAGCCTCGCATCCTCGTCCCAGTCGAGATCATAGGCGAGCCGATCTCTCTCGCGCGGCCGCGCTTGGGCGCCGGCGACGGCTCGATCGGCGCGCGCCATGGCTGCGTCGATGGCGGTCAGCGCCTCGGCGAGCAGCGGATCGTAGCCACCCTCGATGACGTCCGGCGCGAGATCCGCGTCAATGGCGTCACCCTTCATCGCGAGCGGCTTCGCCGGGTCGGCGTCCTCGCCTTCCCCTGCCCGCCCGCGTAGCCCGCCTAGGCCCGAGGGCGACAAGGCCCAGCCGAGCTCGGCGCCGGCTATGCGGCGGCGGGCGCGCAGTATGGCATGCGCTCGCGTCAGCGCATGGGTGGGGCTGCGGACGTCCATGCCGGCGTCGTGCAGCACGAGGTCCTCAAGATGCACGAGCTCGCCTTCGAGCCAAAGCGCGGCGCAGGCGTCCAGGAAATGCGTGCGGGCGATCCAGCCTTCGCGGATCGGGCTTTTCGCGAGCCGCTCGTCGAGCCGCGCCAGCGCGTCCTCGGCGCGCGCGATCGGCAGGGCGAGCGCGCGCCAGTCGAGTTCAGCGATGGTTGCGCACGCGAGCGTCATTGCCTTGGCTCGCTCCCCTCGCTGCCTATCGTCACGCCGGCCTGTTCGAGCCGCTGCCGCGTTTGCGGCATTCGGGCGAGCGTCGCGGCGAGCCGCTGGCTCCAGCGCGGTCCGCGCGCGGCGGCGTCGCGATAGGCGTCGGCGAGATCGTCGGGCCGATCCTCGGCGAGCGCGTCGATCAGGAACGCCGCCTGTCCGCGGTCCTTGACGGCCTTGAGGCTGTTGGGCCCGTCCTTGCGCCGATCGGCGACGATGAGTTTGTGGATCGCGAACCGCTCGGGGCGCGGGATCTGGACCAGCACGCCGCGGCGATAGGGCACGGCGGCGGCGATCGGATCGGCGATCAGGAAATTCAGATGATGCAGCGCCTGCGCCTCGACGTTGAGCGCCGCCAGCGGCCGCACGCCTTCGGCTTCCTCAAAGCTCGGCGTCAGAAACTCGACCAGGAGATCGCCGCGGGTCTGGCGCCAGCGCCAGGCTCCGGCGCGTTGCAACTGTGGCGCGGCCTCGAAAGAAAAATCCTTCAGAATGGATTGCAGCGGCGGCGAGGCCTCGTCGTCGAGCGCGAACGACAGGCGCTCGAAGCTCGCGATGTCGATATCGTTGGTTTGCGCGCGTCTGGTCGAAGTCGTAGCGCAGGCCGAGTTCGCCTTCGTAGAGGCGGAAGGCCTGCGTGCCGACGATCGTGCCGCCGAGCCGGAAGACGCCGGCCTGGGCGAACGCGTTGAGCAGCGCGCCGGTCGCCCCATCGACGCCGAGAAACCCTTCCGCGCGCAGGATGCGGATGGTTCGCGCCCGCGCGGCTTGCGCCTCGGCGCGCCGGGCGGCGAGTTCGCGCATGGCGGGCGAGGCGGGCGCGGATTTCGTCGCTATCCTCGCCGATATAGGCCTTGCGCACGTCCGAGCCGACGCGAAACGTGTCGTACCAATAGACCTTGCCGTTGCGCTCGACGCGGGTCGGCGTGCCGCGCAGCTCCGCGACGGCCTCGTCTTTCAGCGAGGCGACGAGGTCGGAATAGGCGGCGTGCGCGATCGGGGAGTGGCGGCGGATCATGTTCAACGTAGCGATATTTCGTTGAGCATAGCGCCATGTTCAACGAACGACAAGGCCGTTGAACATCGCAAAGGGGCGTGTCGGTTTTTGCCTCCCAATTCGAGAAACGACCGTTGTCGGTTTTGATTAAGAACTTCAATCCGTGAAAATGTAACGAGTTCTTGATATTAGGTCATAAATCGGGGGCTGTTTTTGTCTTGAAACTTCAATCGGAGAAAGTCGCTTTCGCTTT
>CAVZWU010000007.1:0-120986 GCA_963779095.1 uncultured Alphaproteobacteria bacterium
GCCGCACCCATCTACCACAGCCGCCCGGCCCGGCGGCGTCGACGTTCCGGCGTCGGCGCTCCTGGCGGGCCGGAGTGGATGGGCGGACAGACAGCGGATGGCGCCGAACGGACCGAGCGTTCCGCGCCGTCCGCGTGGCGGATCACGTTCCAGGCGCGGATCGCGGATCGTTCCGTGATTCCGCTGGTCCGCGCTGGCCGTTCCGGCGGTCCGGTCCGCGCCCCTGAGGCCGGTTCGGCTGCAAACGGGCCGCTGGGCGTTATCTCAGCGTTCGCGGCATGTCACGTAATAACCGAGCCCGGGGACGCGGTGCAGCAGGCCTTCGTCCTCCAGCAGGCGCATCGCCCGTCCGCAGGTCTGCCTGGCATGGCCATGCTCGCGGCACAGCCTGGTGATGCTCGGCGCGGGTGAGCCCGGGGGCAGGACCTGGCTGGCGATCATCTCGCGGACCATCGCGGCGATGCGCACGTAGGCGCGCGGGTCCGGCTGGACTGTGGTGCTCGGCGACATCGTGGCGAGCCTCCCGGCGATGAGTGTCATAGTCGACTATGATCGTCAGTTTACGGGTACCGTGTCGGCTTGCGGTAGCACGATGGGAAACGGCAACGTGATCCGGCCTGATCTGCTGCCGCCTATCCAGACGCCCGCTTCGGAGGATTCGGGCCGGTGCCGTCACTGGGTGACGTTCAGGTGGCCGTGCTTTGTTCTTGAAGGTGATGACTTGGTAGCGCCGTTCCAGGCGTCCTGGCCGGCAGCGTCAGAACCATCCGAGGGTTTGCTCGGCCAGGCAAGCACGCTGGCACGGGAACGGTGCCTTGCAGGCCTGGCACCTGCCGCGGTCGTTGACATGCCGGTCCAGCTCCGCCCGCGCCACGATCAGCAACCCGGCGATCTCCCGGGGAAACAGGTCAGCATCCGCGAGGCACCGGCGCGGCAGATGCGGTCAGTCCGGCCTTCGCGCTGCCTGGCCTGACAGCATCACGCCATTCACTCGCAGTGCGGCGTCCTGACGGACGGCTCCAGGAATGGAGAGCTATCCGTTCATGAGCGGGGGTCGTTACTCAAGGGAACCTCCGTTTGCTCAGGTTCTTCGCTCGCCGCGCGACGGGCCGCCATGAGATGCCGCCACTCGACGACGCGATGCGGGCTCCGGCCGGCGATCGACAGCAGCGGGGGCGGGCGCGGGGGGGTGGCGGGCGGGGGGGGGGCGGGTGGTGGGCGGGGCGGAGGGTGGCGGGGGGCGGGGGTGTAGCGGGCTGGAGACGCGTGCGGAGGTATCGCGTAGGAGCGCCGCGCAGGCGACCGGCCGTATACGCGTCGCGACGAAGACGACGCGACGTCGTAGTTACGCCGCGATTGGTGTGTGGAGTGATCAGTCAGGTAGTGTTTGCTGGGAAGCGGTCGTAAGGGCAGGCCGGAGCCCCTCGTGGGCTCCGGCCTCGTGACTGCATTACAGCATGGCCTGTCGCTCGGCTATCGCGGCGACGTAGCGCTCTAGGGTCCGCTCCTCGTGTGCTGGCCGCTCGAATAGGTGGCCGTCGAACCAGTCATCGTCGTCGGTGGCGAAACCGCACGAGCACAAGCGGAGCATGGCGCTAGTCCCTCGGCGTCTGTGCGCGCTCGGCCTGCTCGGCGTCAATCGCGCTGAGGTGCGCCTCGATCGGCACACGCGCGGGTGAGTCCGGTCTAGTCAGAGCGAGGCTCGCCGCTAGCTCGCGCCTCGCGCGCTGTAGCTCGCTCGCTGTCAGCTCGCTTACGTCGTGGTCACGCATCGGCCGGCTCTGGTTTCGCGCGCCGGATACGAGCGCGCTCGTCCTGCTCGGCGAGCACAGCGCCGAGCCGTTTCTGTAGCTCCTCGCGTGATGCGTACAGCGCTGGCAGCGTCGGCAGGCCAAGAGCCGTCTCTAGGCTCTGGCGGTACTCGGCTAGCTCCGAGGTGGTCATCTGAGACACGGGATGGAGTGGCCGTAGGTCCTGATCGGTGGCGCTCACGATTGCGTCCTAACGTCCGTGGTCTGGCGGGACCGCGTGCCGCGCGGTTTGAGGTGGCGCGCGACACGCGGTCAGTAGTCACGTTGGCAGCCACGGGCTAACGTTTGAACCCTCCGGACGGCTATCGGCAAGAACAACGCCGTCTGTCAAGACGCGCAAGACGGGAGTCAAGGGAATGCCTGCCATCAGGGATCTAGATCCCACTGCATCGCCTGCGCATTTCTTCGGTGCCGAGGTTCGGCGCGCACGCATGGCGGCGAGCATGACGCTCGCCGACCTGGGCGTTACCGTCCCATGCGATGCGTCTACCGTCTCCCGTATCGAGGCCGGCGAGCGCGAGCCGACCGAGCGGTTCGCGGTGGCGTGTGACGAGTCTTTCCCGCACATGACCGGATGGTTCACGCGGTTCTACCTGGGCTCCCGCAAGTGGAATGGTCCGCATCCGCCATGGTTTCGCGATTGGGTAGAGATCGAGGAGCGTGCATCAACGGGGGGACTGGAGCACAATTTCCGGCAACCCGGCTGTCACGCTACTAGGGGTACCAGACGCGCAGAGGTGGCCAGGAAGGCCCGAAGGTCGGCAAGCTGGCCCGCGTCCTCCGGAGAGACTGTGAACCGGAAATGATGCCGGTCCTCTTCGCACCGTTCGGCGAAAGCCTTCGCGTCGGCGTCGTCGGAGGGCGCGTCGAACATCCGCGCGGCCGCGCCGTCGCGGGGACGCCCTCGCGCTTGAGGTCGGCGATATGCTTGGCAGCGGCGCCGAAAGATAGCGGCCACCACGGTGGGGCACGACCAGGGTCATTAGACGACGCGCCGGCCCGGCGATCGGGATGCCAGGGACAGCGCCGACCGCCGTCCGCGGCCAAAGGTCGAGCGGCCTGTAATACCGCGGCTCCGCCTGAACGTCTGGCCTCGGTGGCTGGCTTTCTTCGCAGCCCCCATCACCTCGCCGACGAAGGTCTTCGATGGCTTGGTGCCCCCGGTTGCGGTGACGGACCGGCCCGGGCGCGTGCCGAAGTCGTCGTCCCGCTCGTCACGCTCGGGAGCGTCTTCGCAGATCCCCCGGGACGGCGCTTGGGACATTGAGATCGTTGGTGTTTCAGTCGAACGCGCCAGCAGGCCAGATGGGCTAGATGTCGAAAATCTCCAATCCAGCCAACCCCATGCGCCCGGCCGAAGGCAGCGCTTTTATCTTGCCGTCTTAATCGGGGTCGCTTTTCTCTTTCCGGCCGTCTTCGTCTCCTGGTCGCCAAGGTATCCGAACTTGCGCTGTTGTGCGATGCGGCGCGCCGCCTGACTGGGCGCCGGGCCGATCCGTCTCCGGCCGCGAATCCTGATGCGCCGTGCAGTCTTCCGCGCTCATCGACGGCGGGTTCAGGACCGTCTGAGCGGTCGTCGATCGGTCGCGGCGCATGTCGGCATGGGATTGGCGGGGCGACGTCACAGGCATTCGAGCGTGGTCCAGGATCGCTCCGGCCACAGGCAAGATAACGTGCTTCCCGCTTTCCATGGTCTGCATCAGTCCTCTTCCGCCGCAGCGGATCTCCTTGGGCGTCAGGGGGACGCCGGTTGGCAGTTGAACGGACTCCCGAACGTCATGCGAGAACGCCGAGAAGCTTGCGTTCCTTGGCGGTCGGCGCGTCGTCGGGCCTGCCGGCGGCGTGCGGCCGATCGGCGTAGGCCGTGCCGTCCCGCCACATTGCGTGCATGATCACGGCGAGCTTGCGGGCCACCGCCACCACCGCCTTCTTGTGGCAGCGCTTGGCGATCTTTTGGCCCCAGCTCTTCAGCGCCGTCTTGCCCTTGTAGCACGTCAGCATGGCGCTCGCGGCCTCGTAGAGCGCGCGCCGGACGTCCGGGTCGCCGGCCTTGCTGATCCGGCCCTGCACGTCGATCGAGGCGCCCGACTGCCAGCGCTTGGACGTCAGGCCGAAATAGGCGGCGACGTCGCGCGAGCGGCGGAAGCGCGAGGGATCGTCGATCGCCGTGCTGAACGTCAACGCGGTGACCGGACCGACGCCGGGGATCGCCATGAAGCGGCGGCACAGCTCGTCGCGCGCAACCAGCCCGACCGCAAGTTTGTGCAGCTTGAGATACTGCCGCCACAGCGCGGCGCGCGCCGTCAGCATGCACTCCATCAGTTCGGCGGTGAACGCGTCGCCGGCGCACGCCTCGCGCACCGCCTGCTCGAAGCCGCCGCGACCGACCTTGTTGAGCCGCACGCCGAAGCTCTTCAGCGAGTGGCGAATGGCGTTCTCGAGGTCGAGGAACTTGCGCTTCAGGTTGCGGCGATGGGTCAAAAGAAGCTTCAATCGATAGGCCCCGTCGGTCTTCACATACGCCTGGCGGAACCAGCCGGTGCGCATCAGATGCGCCAGGCCCAGCGCGTGGGTGGCGTCGGTCTTGTTACGCTGGGCCGACATCGCGGCGCGCACCTGGCGGGTCTCGAGACACACCACCGGAACGCCGAGCGCCTTCAATTGCGGATGCAGCCAAGGCGACAACGACCCGGCCTCGTGGCCGGCGCGCTTCAACGTCGCCGCGAACGGCGCCAGCGCCTAGGCGATCGCCTCCGGCTCGGTCGGCGCCCAACACTGCATCACGACTGAGCTGGACCCCGGATTTAGGACCATTGGCTAAGGTGTGAAATGTCCTGCTCTGTCGCAACCGATGGAGCGAGGAATGACGAAGTCACGCAAGAAGTTTGATGCGGCGTTCAAGGCGAAGATTGCGCGTTGAGGCGCTGCGCGAGGATGCGACGGTTCCGGAACTGGCGAAGCGGCACGGGGTGCATCCGAACCAGATTTATGCCTTGAAGAAGCAAGTTCTCGACAATGCGGCGAGCCTGTTCGCCCGTGGGGCGAGCGGTTCGGGGGATGGCGAGAAGGAGCGCGAGCGCGAGACGGCCAAGCTCTACGCCAAGATCGGCCAACTGACGGTCGAACGGGATTTCTTGGCCAGGAGGCCAGGGCGATGAGCGCGCCCGATCGAAGAGCGATGGTCGAACGGCCTGGCAAGGACCTGTCGGTGCGCCGCCAATGCGCGCTGTTGAGCGTGGCGCGCTCGGGGGTCTACCGCCCCAAGCCCGTCGCCGAGGCGGACGATCTGGCGGTGATGCGCCGCATCGACGAATTGCATCTCGAACTTCCGTTCTACGGCTCGCGGCGAATGACCTTCGAACTCAACAAGGAAGGCCCTGGGGTCAACCGCAAGCGGGTGCGGCGGCTGATGCGGGTGATGGGGATCGAGGCGCTGGTTCCGCGCCCTGGCGCGAGCAAAGGCGCGCCCGGGCACAAGATATACCCCTACCTGCTGCGCGGCCTGAAGATTGTCGAGCCGAACCACGTCTGGGCGGCCGACGTGACCTACATCCCAATGGCGTGCGGCTTCCTCTATCTGGTGGCGATCATCGACTGGGCCAGCCGGGCGGTTCTGGCATGGCGGCTGTCGAACACCAACGATGCGAGCTTCTGCGCGGCGGCGCTGGAGGAGGCGCTGCTTCGGTTCGGAAAGCCGCGGATTTTCAATACCGATCAGGGCTCCACTTTCACTGCCGAGGCTTTCACCAGCAAGCTTGCGGCGGCCGGCGTCGTGATTTCGATGGACGGACGCGGCCGCTTCATGGACAACATTTTCATCGAACGGCTGTGGCGCTCGATCAAGTACGAAGAAGTGCATCTGAAAGCCTACGCCGATGGCGGCGAGGCGCGGTCCGGCATCAGTTCCTGGATGACCTTTTACAATTTTCGGCGCCCGCACCAGGCGATGAACAACCAAATGCCGATGGCGGTGTGGCGCGGCGGCATGGACAAAATCGAGGCGGCGGCGAGGGCTGTGGATATGCCGCTTCGCTTGGACAACGCAAACGCGTTGCCCACATACCCACAGCAGAGACAGAAGCCGCAAGAAGCAGCTTGATTCTTGAACGACAAGCGCAGGCGAGATCACACCTTAAATTCAACCCCTCGTGGTCCTACGAATGGGGTCCAGTTCAGGTCGCTCATTTCGTTGGCGCATTTTGTCCAGACGTGGCGAAGTGGGCGTGTCGCCAAGCAAACGATCAAATTCATTTCTTGAGATTTCGTAGCATTCACATACTCGATCGAGCAGCGCTTGGCGATTCATTATCGTCACCCGTCCGCGCGCATAGCGGATGGCGCCTGCCGCCCGCAAGGCGTTCATCACCAGTGAAACGCTCGGTCGCTGAACACCAAGCATCATTCCGAGAAACTCTTGGGTTAGCAGAAATTCATCGAACGGCATCCGGTCGCGGGTCATCAGCAGCCAGCGACAGCAACGTTGTTCGATCTTGTGATGATGCGCGGAGGCCGCCGATTGCGCCACTTGGTTGAAGAAGGCGTGAACGTAGCGAAGCGCCACAACTTTCAGCGTGGAACTTCGCGCAAGCTCCGTGCGGAATGCCCTGGCGTCCATTTTGAGAGCTCTACCGGGGACCTGCACGTAAACACTTGACGGCGCGTGTGTATCGCCAGGGATGACGGGCGATACGACCATTCCCTCGCTACCGATCGTGCCGACTTCAACGCCGAAGCCGTCCTCCATTGTCAGCACGAGAGAAGCGACGCCGTCGATGGGGAAATAGACCTGCTCAATCGGGCGCGAAGCTTCGTAGAGGGTTTGCTTATACTCCAATTCGCCTTCTGTCAGATGCGGTGTATCCCTCCGGCGAGGGCCTGCTATTGGATCGAATCTAACGCTTGGTGCCCGCGTCTGACGGCGGCGATGATTTTGTCGGGATCGGCGGTCCAGGTGAAGGGCTGCGATTGCTGATTGTGCTCTTCGAGGAAGCGGTTGATCGCGGCTTGCAGGTCGGCGACAGACCGAAAGACGCCGCGTTTGAGCCTGCGCTTTGTGAGGGTCGCGAAGAAGCCCTCGACCGCGTTGAGCCAGGAAGCCGATGTCGGGGTGAAATGGAACGTCCATCGCGGATGGCGTTCGAGCCATCCGCGAACATTGGGATGCTTATGGGCGGCGTAGTTGTCGACGATGGCGTGAATCGTCTTTCCAACGGGAACCTGCTTCTCGATGACATTGAGGAAGCGAATGAACTCCTGATGGCGATGGCGCTGCATGTTGCGGCCGATGACCGTGCCGTCGAGGACGTTCATCGCGGCGAACAGCGTCGTCGTGCCGTGGCGCTCATAGTCGTGCGTCATGGTTCCGGCGCGACCCTTCTTCAGCGGCAGTCCGGGCTGTGTGCGGTCAAGCGCCTGAATCTGGCTCTTTTCGTCGACCGACAGGACGATGGCGTGTGCGGGCGGATCGACATAGAGCCCGACGACGTCGCGCAATTTGTCGACGAAGCGCGGATCGTTGGACAGCTTGAACTGGCGCATCCGGTGCGGTTGCAGACCATGGGCGCGCCAGATGCGTTGGACCGAACTCACGCTGAGCCCAGTCGCCTTCGCCATCAAGGCTCCGGTCCAGTGGGTCGTCTCACCAGGCGGGTCGCCAAGCGTCAAGGCGACAACGCGCTCCGTCGCCTCGGCGCTGAGGGGCTTGATTCGCGAGGGACGCGTCTTGTCACGAAGCAGGCCGTCGAACCCGTCCTCCAGAAAGCGTTCCTGCCAGCGCCAAACGCAGGTCTTGGACTTGGCCGTTCGCCGCATGATCTCGTTCGTGCCGACGCCATCGGCGGTCAACAGCACGATTTCAGCCCGCCAGACGCGCTTCTGAGGCGCGTTGCGGTCTTGCACCACAGCTTTGAGCCGGCGAATATCGGCGGACGAAACGGAGAGGGATTTTCCTGCGCGCATCGCGCAAACTCGCACGCCGAACTTGCCGCGGGAATCCCATCCGGGACTGTTAGGCTCGATCCAATAGGCTTGCTGTGGACTGGCGCAACACATGCGGGCTAACGTCATCGGGCATCCCGAGCTTGTTCCACCACGGAGTTAGATTGCTAATTGGCTTTGCGTGTCGATGCTCGAAAACGAACTGACCGTTTTTAACTGGTTGGCGTCGAATAATTTCCACGGCAGCGCCGCTTAGTGGCCGGATCGACACTCCTGACTTTGTGTCACCCAAAGTTGCAACGCGCCTCTCCAAATCGACCTCAGAAAATTTCAGATTTTTAGCCTCTCCGCTGCGCCACCCGGAGATCGCGAGAAACAGGAAAACGTCAGTCGCGACGTTCTTCTCATTCTCTAGCAGGCTGCTGAAAAAGTCACTGCGTTTGCGCAACGAGGGGTGGCAAGCGCAATTTTTTGCAGGCGGGCGCGGCTCACGTTCGAGGTTTTGGCGTGACGTCGGGTCATTGTTCTCTGGCTTTTCATGTCGCTGGACGCAGTTCGCCCGTTGCGGCCATAAGCTTGGGCAGGCGGACGATGTTGTAGGCGGCCATGGCGAAGACGAAAGCGGCGCGGACCTTGTCGAGGCCACGCACCTTCACCTGCATGAGGCCGCCGACCGTCTTCGTCCAGCCGAAGCCTTCCTCGATGCGTTTGCGCAGCCGCTGCCCCCGGGTCTAAAGCCCGGGGGGCACACTCGCGGCGACCTCGCCCGGGACGGCGGTCTTGCGCGCCTTGCCATGCTTGCTCACCGTCCCGTTGATCGCGACATGCGGCTCAATCCCACGCGCCTTCAAGCCCTCGACGAAGGCCTCGGCGTCATAGCCCTTGTCGGCGCCGAGCGTCGCGCCAAAGGGCAAGCGCTGGCTGAAAGCAGCCGCCGCCTCGCGCTCGGCCGTTCCGGTCGCCAGCGTCGCCTCGGGCGCCGCCACAAGACCGTTGCGGTTCTCCATCAGCGCATGGCCGAGATAGCAAAGACGGCTCTCCTGGCCTGCGCCTTTGCGATAAAGGCGCGCCTCCTTGTCGGTCGTCGAGGCGTGGGTTTTGTTCGAGCGCTTGGTCTTGCGGAAGTCGGCCTCGCGGTTGCGCCCCGGAGGCAGCGGCTCGCCCGGGTCGTTCCCCCGGCCTTCGCCAGAGGCGCTCTTGGGACGGAAGCTCTTCATCGACGCCCAGGCTTTCAACATCGTTCCATCGACCGAAAAATGCTCGGCGCTCAGAAGCCCCTTCACCTCCGGCAGGCCGAGAAGCGAAGACAGAAACTCTTGCGCGATCTCGTGGGTGAGCAGGCGGTCGCGGTTCTTCGAGAAGGTCGAGGCGTCGAACACGCTCTCGTCGATCGTAAGCCCGACGAACCAGCGAAACAGCATGTCGAACTCCAGCCGTTCGACCAGCTGCCGCTCCGAGCGGATCGAATAGAGAAGCTGCACAAGCGAGGCCCGCAGCAATCGCTCCGGCGGGATCGAGGGACGCCCGATTCCCTCATAAAGCGCCGAAAACCTCGCGTCGAGCTGGGCCAGCGCCGCGTTGGTCAGCCGCCGCATCGCCCGCAGCGGATGGTTCGCGGCGATCCGCCCCTCGACGTCGACGTAAGAGAACAACGTCCCGCTCGTCCGATCCTCGCCCCGCATCGATCCCCTCGCGAATCGCCTCGCCGACGCCAGCGAATCACCCCCCAAAGGCAAACACCAGAGCCCTTCCGCGCCACTTTTTCAGCAGCCTGCTAGCGCGCTCCATAGCTTGGCGTACTCAGCTTCGGACAATCGCCTGAGGCGCTTCGTATCTTTTGGCTTTTCGACCCTTGGCAACAGGATTGTCAGAACGCAGTTTTTTTTTGACCGCAAACGAGAAGATTGCGCCCAAAACGCCGATAACTCGTCGCGCGCTTCCCGGCGACAAGCCATGCATGAAATTCTCGACCACTTCGCTCGTGACCGAAACGACCTTTAGCTTTCCCAGCTTCGGCTTGATGTGCGTTGTGATCCGGCTGGCATCGCTCTTTAGCGTGCTGGCTTTTTTGCCGTTGGCGCGCTTCTCGTATTCGTCGCACAATTCCGCGACCGTAGGACCGTGGCGCAGTGCCTTTAATTCCGCTGCTGGGTCTCTCCCTACCGCCACATTTCTCAGCACCGCCTTGGCCTCGTCGCGCGCTTGCGTGGGCGTAAACACGCCATGTCTTCCAATTTTGTAGAAGTGCTGTTGTCCGTCACGCGTGCGAAAAAAGACGCTGTAGGTAATTACAGTTGAGAATTGTCGTCTAGCGCAGAACCCACGCGTCTCTGAATCCCACAAAATCGTATGCGGCTGCATGGCCGCGATCTCTCTTAAACCGATCCTCACTCGATAGCTTGTCGCCATTTTGCTCGCGCTCCCCTGCTGGGGCTAAGTAGCCCATAGCGAGCACGGTGAGACAAAATGAGGCGAATGGCAACAATTTACTCAACCAAACTGGAATAAAGGCGCGCCTCAGAATGTAAGGAATATCAAAGTAAATCAAAGAGTTTCAAACTTGGAGGAGGTTTTTAGTGGCGCGCCCGACAGGATTCGAACCTGTGGCCTCTGCCTTCGGAGGGCAACGCTCTATCCAGCTGAGCTACGGGCGCCGGCCGGCGTGGAAAGCCGGGCGGCCCCTCTTAGCCGAATTCGGCGGCAAGGGAAACAAGCTCGGCCCGGCCTAATGAGACCGCGGTTCGGACGAGGACATGGGGCCGGGGCGCGACAAGCTAGGACGCGCGCAAGCGCTCGCGCCACGGCGCGGCCCCCGCCGCGCAAACCCGTTCCACGGTCGCCGCCAGCGCCCCGAACTCGACCGGTTTGAGGAGGAACGCGTCGAATCCGGCCGCCGAGGGAGAGCCTCGTCGCTCGTCGAAAGCGTTGGCGGTGAGCGCCACAATGGGCGTCGGCGACCAGCCGCAGGCGGCCTCGAGCCGCCGCAAGCGGCGGGTGGCCTCATATCCGTCGAGGCCCGGCATCTTGAGATCCATCAGGACTATATCGAATGGACGCGACTTCGAGCGGCGCAATCGGCGACGCGAGACGCAGCGCCTCCTCCCCGTTGTTGGCGCGAACAACCTCGAAGCCCAAGCGCCGCAAAGCTTTTTGGGTAATCAGGGCGTTAATGTCGTTGTCCTCGGCGACGAGGGCGCGGCGGAACGCAGTCGGCGATGCGCGCGACGCCGGGGTGGCTGGCGGAAAATCCCCGGTCACCCGCTCGAACAAGCGAGCGCGCCCGGACTGGCTTGACCAGCCAGCCGTCGAAGCCTTTAAGCGCCATCTGCCCAAAGGCCCGCCGTTCGAACGGCGAAAACAGCACCAGGCTGCGTCCGACCCCAGCCTCGCGCGCGGCTTCAGCCAGCAGGTTGGTCGCCTCGGGACCAAGCGCGCAATCGACAATGACGACGTCGGGCTTCTGCGGGCCGCTCAGCGCCTCGAGGCCGGAATTGAGGCCGCGGGCGCGTTCGACGCTGACGCCCGCTTCCGCGAGTTCGCGCTTCGATGGCCTGAGCCTCGAAGGGCGAATCGGCGATGATGAGCGCGCGCGTCCCCTCGGGAGCACGCCGCCTCGTCTCCTGGGCGGCGGCGAGGGGCTCGACGGCGGCGCATTCAGGCAACTGAACCGCGAAGGAAAAGATGGATCCGCCGCCAGGGTTGTCGGCCAGCGTCAGGTCGCCATCCATCAGGCGGACGAGCTCGCGCGAGATCGAAAGCCCGAGCCCCGCGCCCTCGAACCGGCGGGCGTGCGAGCCGTCGCCCTGCTCGAAACTGTCGAAGATGGCACCCCGGCGGTCCGCCGGCACGCCCGGCCCGGTGTCGATCACGGAGAATCGCGCCGCGCCGCCTTCGCCGCGCTCAACCGTCACGCAGACGCCTCCGTGATCGGTGAATTTGACTGCGTTGCCGGCGAGGTTGGTGAGGACCTGGCGCAGGCGCGTTCCGTCTGCGCGAACGAAGCGCGGCGCGGCGGCGCTGAATGAGGAGGCGATCTCAATGCCTTTGCTCTGGGCGCGCGGCGCCAGCAGTTCGACCACGCCCTCGGTGAGCCGACGCAGATCGACCGTCTCGACCACGAGATCGAAACGCCCCGCCTCTATCTTGGCCAGATCAAGAATTTCGTCGATCAGCGCGATGAGCGCGCTCCCCGAGCTGCGAATCGCCTCGACGTAGCTTGCGTTTTCCAGATCGAGCGAAGCCTCGCGCAACAGGTCGGCCATGCCGAGAATGCCGCCGATCGGTGTGCGGATCTCGTGGCTCATCGTGGTCAGAAAGCGCGACTTGGCCTCGCTCGCCGCCTCCGCCCGGTCGCGCGCGTCAGTCGCTTCCTTGAGCCGCCAAAGCTCGTCGCGCAGCGCTTCGTTCTCTGCGGCGATCCTTGCCGCGCGCACTTCGGTCTGGCGCCGAGCGCGGGCGACAGCCGCCGCGAGCGCAAGCGCCAACGCGATCATCGCGCCGGCCTGAACCCAGAGCGTATGAACCCCAAAATCCGCCAAGCGGGCGCCTAGATCCATTCGCAATCCCGCCTAGCCTGGCCCCGCGCCGATCCGCTATGCGATCCATGGTTTCAGGCGGCGCTTGTGATTCCCTTGCGGAATTCGGCGCAATTGTATGGGTCTGCGTCAATTCCAGCCTCACGCCGCCGCGGCCGAGCGGTCCGGCGCGCCGCGGTAGGAAAGCGCCTCAGCAATATGCGGGCGACCGGTCGGACCGCCGCCATCGAGGTCGGCCAGTGTGCGGGCAAGCTTGAGCACCCGATGGTAGCCGCGCGCCGAGAGGCGCAGTCGCTCGGCGGCGTCGCGCAACAGCGCGAGGCCCGATGTGTCCGCGTTGGCGATCTCCTCCACGAGGCTCGCCGGAGCGCGAGCGTTGCACACAACGCCGTCGAGCCCGAGCGCCGCGTAGCGGGTGAGCTGGATCTTGCGCGCCGCTGCGACGCGGGCGGCGGCCTCGGCCGAGCCCTCTTGGGCCGGCGGGGTCATCAGGTCCGCGGCCGAGATCGACGGCACGTCGACCACGAGATCGAAACGGTCGAGCAGCGGACCGGAGAGGCGCCCAAGATATTGCGCGACGCACCGGTCGTTCGGCACCCGCTTGCAGGCGTAGCCCGGCTCGTTGGCCATGCCGCACCGGCAGGGGTTCATCGCCGCGATTAACTGAAAGCGCGCCGGATAGACGACGCGATGGTTGGCGCGCGCGATCGCCACTTCGCCGGTCTCGATCGGCTGGCGCAGGCTGTCCAGGACCTGGGGCTGGAACTCCGGCAATTCGTCGAGGAACAGGACCCCGTTGTGGGCGAGCGAAATCTCGCCGGGCCTGGCGTGGACGCCGCCCCCTACGAGCGCCGGCATGGAGGCCGAGTGATGGGGGCTGCGGAACGGGCGCCGGTCGGTGAGCGCCCCGCCGGCCAGCGCGCCGGCGACCGAATGGATCATCGACACTTCGAGGAGTTCGCGCGGGGTCAAAGGCGGCAGGATCGAGGGCAGACGCTGGGCGAGCATCGATTTTCCCGCGCCGGGCGCGCCGCTCATCAACAAGTTGTGGCCGCCCGCCGCCGCGACTTCCAGCGCGCGCTTGCCGCTCTCCTGGCCCTTGATGTCGCGCAGGTCAGGCTGCGGCCCGGCGGAGGCGCGCAAGGCGGGTTCGGGCCTGGACAGAACCTGCGAGCCCTTGAAGTGGTTGGCGAGCTGGATCAGCGAGCGGGGCGCGAGGATCTCGAGATCGGCCGACGCCCATGCGGCCTCCGGGCCGCAAGGGCCCGGGCAGATCAGGCCCTTGCCGGCGGCGTTAGCCGCGATCGCCGCCGGCAGCACGCCGGCGACCGCGCTGATCGTCCCGTCGAGCGCAAGCTCCCCGATCACGGCAAAGCCGTCGAGCGCGTCCCCCGGAATGGCGCCGATCGCCGCCATCACCGCAAGCGCGATCGGCAGGTCGTAGTGGCTGCCCTCCTTAGGCATGTCGGCGGGCGCGAGGTTTACGGTGATGCGCTTGGCGGGCAGCGCGAGGCCGGAAGCGATCAGCGCCGAGCGCACTCGCTCACGCGACTCGGCGACCGCCTTGTCGCCGAGTCCGACGATGGTGAAGGCGACCGTACCCGAGGCGATCTGCACCTGGACGTCGACCGGCCGGGCCTCCACGCCCTCGAAAGCCACCGTCGATACGCGCGCCACCATCTCCGCCCCCCGCCCGGGCTCGTGAATAGCCAGAACGTATGCAGAACAATAGCCAGACGCAAGGGGCAAATCAGCGGGGCTCGCGAGCCGCCCAAGATTTAACGAGAGAGCGAATTGCTCGAACGCCAATGCAACTCAATCCGCGCAAACACTGGCGGATGCTTGTGAAAACCCTCGATTGGGTTCGTTTCGCCAATTTCGGGCCGGCGGCCCGCTCCGGCTAGACCGCCCTGCCCTCGCGGCGCATCAGCCGCATGACCGCGCTCAGGCTCGCCTTGAGCGAGGCCATCACGATGTTGGGGTCCGTCCCCACGCCGTGCAACGTGCGGCCTTCCGCGTCTTGGATCTCGACGTAGCTGGCGGCCGTCGCGTTGGCGCCGCGGCCGACCGCGTGCTCGTGATAGTCGATGAACGAGAAGTCGACCTCGAACGCCTTCTTGAGCGCATCGACAAAGGCGTCGATCGGGCCGTTGCCCGAGCCCTCGATGGTCAAGATCGAGCCGTCAGCCTTGCGCAGAGTCGCGAGGAGCTCGCGATTGTCCGGGCTCGTCGGAACGGTCTGCTGCTTGACGAGGGTCATCGGCGCCTCGTCCAAGAGATACGAGCGCTGGAACAAAGCCCATAATTCGGGCGAGGTCAGCTCCTTGCCGTCGGCGTCCATCCGCTCCTGGGCGATCCTAGAGAACTCGACCTGCAGCGAACGCGGTAGATCGAGGCCGTGATCGGCTCGCAGAATGTAGGCGATGCCGCCCTTGCCGGACTGGCTGTTGATCCGGATCACCGCCTCGTAGTCGCGGCCCACGTCCTTGGGGTCGATCGGCAAGTAAGGCACGAGGAACAGAGGATCGTTGCGCTTCTCCTGCGCCTCGAAGCCCTTCTTGATCGCGTCCTGGTGAGAGCCCGAGAACGCGGTGTACACCAGTTCGCCCGCATAGGGGTGGCGCTGATGCACCGGCAATTGCGTGCAATGCTCGGCGACATCCTTGATCGCGTTGACGTCGCTGACGTCGAGCTTCGGATCGACGCCTTGGGTGAACAGGTTGAGCGCCATGGTGACGATGTCGACATTGCCGGTGCGCTCGCCATTGCCGAACAACGTGCCCTCGACCCGCTCGGCGCCCGCCATCAGCGCCAGCTCCGCCGCCGCGACCGCCGTGCCGCGGTCGTTGTGCGGATGAACGGACAGGATCACGCTCGAGCGGTCGGAGATGTGACGCCCGAACCACTCGAACTGGTCCGCGTAGGTGTTAGGCGTCGCCATCTCGACCGTCGCCGGCAGGTTGAGGATGAGCCGCTGCAAGGGCGTGGGCTTGATGACGTCCTTGACCGCTTCGCAAATTTCGAGCGCGACCTCGAGCTCGGTGCCGGTAAAGCTTTCCGGCGAATATTCGAACCGAAAGTGCGTGCCCGAGGCGGCGTCGGCGAGCATCTTGACTTGCCGCGCCGCGTCGACCGCGATTTTCTCGACGCCTTTCGGGTCGGTGCGGAAGACGACTTCGCGCTGCAGCGCCGACGTCGAATTGTAGAAGTGGACGATGACCTTTTTCGCGCCCTTGACCGCCTCGAATGTGCGCTCGATCAGTTCAGGACGGCACTGGGTCAAGACCTGGATGGCGACGTCGTCCGGAATTGGGCCGATCTCGATGATCGAGCGGACGAAGTCGAAATCGGTCTGCGAGGCGGAGGGAAATGCGACCTCGATCTCCTTGAACCCCATGCCGACCAAAAGCTGGAACATGCGATTCTTGCGCTCGACGCCCATCGGCTCGATCAGCGCCTGATTGCCGTCGCGAAGATCGACCGAGCACCAGATCGGCGCCTTGTCGATGACTTCGCGAGGGCCATTGGCGATCGGGCAGGATAATGGGCGCGTAGGCGCGGTACTTTTGAATAGGCATCTGTGTCATGACGGACCCTAGGAAGATTTGCGGCGGCCTGGCTCACAATCAGCCGGCCGAACGTGCCTGTCGTTTTCGATAAGGCGGATGCGAAACTACTGTCCCGGCGCGTCAGCGCGCCGGGCAGCTAAGGATGAGGGTCGTCGACCACGTTCGCATGGGCGCCCTTCAAGCAGAGAACAACGGAAAAATCAACCCGCCCGGTCCGTCGCGATGGACAAGCGCGTCCCCCGGATCCACAAACGACCCGCAATCGGGGAGATAAAATGCGATCGTTGGTCTGCTATCGGCCGGGCGCCATCGCGATTGAGGAACGGCCTCGACCCCAGCCCGGAGAGGGCGAGGTTGTGGTTCGAATCCGCCGCGCCGGCGTCTGCGGGACCGATCTTCATATTTTCCAAGGTTCGCATCCGTTCCTGGAATATCCGCGCGTCATCGGCCACGAATTGTCCGGTGAAGTGGCCGACAGGGGCCCGGGATGCACCATTCCGATCGGCCAGCAGGTTTACATCATTCCCTATCTGGCCTGTGGCGCCTGTGTAGCGTGCCGGCGCGGCAAGACGAATTGCTGCCAGCGCATCCGCGTCTTGGGCGTGCACGTCGACGGAGGGATGGCCGACTACGTCTGCGTCCCGGAAGCCAATGTCGCGCGGGCCGATGGCGTCACGCTCGATCAGGCGGCGATGGTCGAATTCTTGGCGATCGGCGCCCACGCAGTGCGACGCGCCAATCTGCTGCCCGGCGACCGTATTCTGATCGTCGGAGCGGGCCCGATCGGGATTGGATGCATGCTGTTCGCAGGCTTGCAAGGCGGTTCGGTGAGCGCGCTCGACCTCCGCCAGGACCGCCTCGACTTTTGCCGCAAACGACTTGGCGTCCATCACGCCGTCGCAGCGGGACCGAATGTCAGCGAAGTCCTGTCCGAACTGACCGGAGGAGACTTCTTCGATATCGTCATCGACGCGACCGGAAACGCCAAATCGATGATGGCCGGGCTCGATTATGTCGCGCATGGAGGAACCTACGTCCTGGTCAGCGTCGTGCGCGACACGATCTGCTTCGCCGACCCCGAGTTCCACAAACGCGAGACGACGCTTATGGGCAGCCGCAACGCGACACCGGAGGACTTCTCAAAGGTGTTCGACGCAATGCGCGAGGGTCGGACGCCAACGGATGCGCTCGTCACGCACCGCGTCGCGCTCGGAGACGCGCCCGGCAGCTTTCCCCTCTGGATCAAACCCGAAGCCGGCGTCATCAAAGCGCTTATCGAGATCTAGGTCGTGGCCGAATTCCCCATCCTCCAGTTCGGCGCAAGCCGTTTTCTGCAAGCGCACGTCGATCAGTTCGTGAGCGAGGCCCTGCCCCGCGGCGAAGCCATGGGACGGATTGCCGTCGCTGGAACCACGGGGAGCCCGGAAAGCCGCCGGCGGCTCGCCGCCTTTGCGGCGGGCCAGCCCTACCCGGTTCTGGTCAAAGGCCTCCGCGACGGCGCGATCGTCGATGAAAGCGTCGAGGTCAGCAGCGTCGGCGCGGGCGTGGACGCAGCGACCCAATGGGACGAACTCGAGCGCCTGTTCATCGCCGCGCGCTGCGCGGTGTCGAACACCGCCGACCGCGGCTACGAGACCGACTCCGCCGACCGGCCGGATGCCGGGCCGCCACGGTCGTTTCCGGCCAAGCTCGCCAAGCTCCTGCTCGCGCGCCATAGCGCGGGCGCTGGGCCGATCACGCTCTTTCCCTGCGAGCTGACGCCCGGCAACGGCCGGGTCCTCCGCGGCGTGGTGCTCGAAATGCTCGATCGCTGGCAGGCGCCGGAGACCGCGCGCCGCTGGGCCGCGGACGAATGCGTCTGGGTCAATTCGCTGGTCGACCGTATCGTCTCAGACCCGCTCGAGCCTTTGGGCGCGGTCGCCGAGCCCTATGCTTTATGGGCGATCGAGGACCAGCCCGGCCTTGAGCTTCCTTGCCGGCATGCCGCCATCGTCGTCGCCGCCGACCTCAAGCCGTATGAGCGGCTGAAGCTTTTCATCCTCAATCTCGGCCACACCTATCTCGCCGAGATCTGGAAGCAGGAAGGCGGCGGGTCCACGCTTACGGTCCGGGAGGCGATGGCGGACACAACGATGCGCGCCAAGCTCGACGCGCTCTACGACGAAGAGGTGCTCCCGGTCTTCGCGGCGATCGGCATGGGAGACGAGGCGAGCGCGTATTTGAAGACGGTGATCGAAAGATTCTCCAATCCCTTCCTCGATCACCGCCTGTCCGAAATCTTCACCAACCACGAGGCGAAGAAGCAGCGCCGCTTCGGCGGCCTGATCGAACTCGCCGAGGCGAACGGGGCGCGGGTCCGCCAGCCGCGCCTCAAGGCCACGCTCGCCTCAGCCTGAAGCGGATAGCCGATCTTGTCGCCGTCGCCGTTTCACGAGGTTCTGTAATTCTCCGCCCAGTAGGTGTGGACCATGCCGCTTTCGCCGATGCGGATTTCCGTCTCGGTATGGCCGCTCTGACGCGTCGTCGGCGCTGGCCCCGGACGAACGCCTTGCGAGCGCAAGCGCAACAGGGCTGGATCAATGGCGTCCACGACCCGCTGGGCCGAGGCTGCTGCGCCGGCATAGACGGTGATGAACTTGCCGCGCTGGTCGCCATTGTTCATTTGGCGATAAAACCAGCCGGCCAGCACGACCTTGTGGTGAGCGCGCAGGAGCCGCAATTCCGGAAGAATGACGCGCGCCAATCGATCGGCATCGTCAGTGTCGACCGTCACATGCAGCTTGAAACCGCCGATCTGGCCGCATTTCAGCCGTGTCTCGGCGAACGGCATGAAGAGTTCGTACTCGCGTTCGGGTTGGCCGTAGATCAAGCTCATCGCCGTTATCCTGATTCATCCCTCCGCTAAGGTGGCGGAGGCGCGGCCCTGGGACCTCCGCAGGACGCCACACGCGCCGATCGTTAGGGACATCCATAACAGCCCGGCTCGGGAGGGAGGCGTGAGCGGGGTCACAGGGTCGCCGTGCGGTCTACAGGGCGTGGAGATGGTTGAGGCGCTCAGTAATGACACATGACCCCCTCGCTTCCGGCGATCTCATCGCTGCGCGGCGCTTCGCCTATGCCAGGGCAGCGGCGGAAGACGGCGACTTCATCGCGGCGGCGGAGCTCTTCGAGCAGACGCTGGAGCGCGCGCCTCGCTGGGCTGGCGCGTGGTTCGCGCTTGGCGAAGTGCGGCAAAAGCTCGGCGACCTCGACGGCGCGGCTCATGCGTTCGAGATGAGTCTCGCTCTCGATCCCGCCGATGCACAAGGGGCGATGCCCCGGCTCGCGCTCATGGGGCGAGCTGACGCTCCCGGCGCGCTGCCCGAGGCCTATGTCGCGCGGCTGTTCGACGATTATGCGCCGCGCTTCGAAGCGCATCTTGTGACAAATCTCGGCTATCGCGGGCCGGCCCTCATCATCGACACTTTGGACGCGATCGCGGCCGGCCGCCGATTCCCCTCCGCCGTCGACCTCGGCTCGGGCGCCGGCCTCATGGGCGAGGCGCTGCGGAAGCGTATCGACCATCTGACCGGCGTCGATCTTTCGGCGGCCATGATCGCGAAAGCGCGCGAGCGCGGGATCTATGACCGGCTCGCCGTCGGCGAAGCGGCGGCGATGCTCAGGAGCCAGCCGTCAGGCGCCTTTGACCTCGTGGTCGCGGCGGACATGCTGGTCTATGTCGGCGATCTCAAGCCCCTGCTCCCCGCGATCTCCACTGCGCTGATCGTGGAGGGCCTGTTCGCCTTCTCGGTCGAAAGCTGCGGGGGCGACGGGTTCAGGCTCGAGCCGACGATGCGCTTCGCCCATAGCCGTGCTTATGTCGAAGGGGTCGCTTGCGAAGCGGGCTTGCGGCCGCTCCTCATCCAATCGGCGTCGGCGCGGCGCGAGGCGGGCGCAGACGCGCCCGGTCTGATCTGCGTCTTCCAGCGGACGTAGCCTACGCCTTCAGGCCACCCGCCACGAACTCCCGATGGCGCGATATCCCTGCCGCTCGCTCACGCTCTGCCTCGCCTGTGGCGCCCGGTAAGCCATCCGGCAATGGCCGGCGCAATAGGACTGGCCTTCCGCCGGCGTGAGCCCGCAATAGGCGAAGTCCCCGCTTCTCGGATCGCCGAGCGGCCACCGGCAGGCAGATTCGCGAATCTCCTCGAACCGCAACCGCCGCATCTCTCCGACCTCGGCTTCGCCGAAGGTCCACGCATCCCTGCCCTGCCCGGGCTCGGCCCGCGGATCGCGCGCAAGGGCGACGGCCGAGCTTGGCTTGGCGCCCTGCGGATGGTTGGCGATCGTCGCCCATTGCGCCCGGCGCGCCACCGCCACCGTCTTGCTCGACCCAGCGCGCCCGCCACCGTTCAGTTTGATCCCGATCCGGCTCGCCTTGCCGATGACGGCGTTGCGCGACCCGACGCCCAGGGCCGCGGCGATGCCGGCAGCGCTTTTTCCTTCGAGAGCAAGCTTCTTGAGATCCTCAACAGCTTCGGCCGTCCACATCATTGGCATGCTCCAATAGCGATCGCTGCGGCGTTCCGGCCGCGCGGAATGGTTTGAAGAGCGGATATTCTTTTCCCACGCGGACGCAGAGACGCTGCGACCGCCATAGCCCGCCTGACTTGGAAGAATTTCCAATTCCTTCAGCATCTTAAAAAAACGAATCAGGCCGCAATCGCACATTTGGAATTGTCCGCCGCGGGACAAAAATACGGTATAGTGGCCCCGCGGTGCGGAATACGGAGGGCAGCGTTCCGAACCGCAGGGAGATCGTGATGCTCGAACGGACGAGGTCATCGGGAACGCCGCCGTATACGTCGTACCGAACATTCAAGACGTTCATCGAGGATCTTCAGGAGCACGGCGTCCCGTCCCACGTCGACCGCAGCGTTCTGACGCGCTTTTCAGGCGTGGTCGGCACTCAGCTCATGCACGCGCTGCGGTTCCTCGGCCTCATCGCAGGCGATGGGCGCCCGACGGACCGCCTCAGGGAGCTTGTGAGCGCGCATGGCGCGGGGCATTGGCCCGCGAGGCTTCTGGAGCTGCTGCGGGAGGAATATGCGCCGATGTTCGCAATCGAACTCGAGACTGCCACGCCCTCGCATTTCAATGAGGCGTTCAGGAAGGCCTTCCCCGCCGCCGACGCCGTCGTGCAGAAATGCGTGACGTTCTTTCTTTACGCCGCGAACGACGCGGGCGTTAAGATCAGCGGCCGGGTGCTCAAGGGCCGGAAGCCACGCTCCGCCGCGCCGCGCCGGAAGCCCACGCGGCCGGCATTCTCGCCGCCGCCGGCAAGGGAGCCCGAAGCTGCGCCATCCGCGGCCTCAACCGGCCTTGGCCCCCATCGAGAGCAAGAAGCCGTCGGAAATCCTTCTCGCGCACCTCGACTTGAATGAAATGGACGACGAACAGCAAGCGGCCGTCTGGACGCTGTTGAAGTACTTCAAGGCGAGGGGATTGTGAGAATCTCCTACGGTCCGTTGTCGAGGATCTTGCGAATCTTCGCCGCCAGCTCCTCGATGCTGAAAGGCTTCGTCAAAAGATTGGTGCCGGGATCGAGCATCCCGTTGTGCACAATCGCGTTGCGCGTATAGCCCGTGGTGTAGAGCACCTTGAGGTTCGGCCGTGTCCCGCGCACGCGATCGGCGAGTTGCCTTCCGGACATGTCCGGCATGACCACGTCGGTGAACAGCAGGTTGACCTGCTGACCCTCGTCGAGCATGCGCAACGCCTGAGACGGACCGGCGGCCTCGACGACGCTGTAACCGAGCTCCTTTAAGGCTTCGATGGAGAGCGCGCGAACACGCGCGTCGTCCTCGACGACGAGAACGACCTCACTGCGCAAACCGTGGTGAATGCTGGCGACCGGCTTCGTCTCCTCCGTCGCCGCAGCTTCGCCGTAGAGGCGCGGCAGATAAATCTTCACCGACGTCCCCACCCCCAGTTCAGAGTAGATTTTTACGTGGCCCCCGGACTGGCGAACGAAGCCATACACCTGGCTCAGGCCGAGACCCGTCCCCTTTCCGGCGCCCTTGGTCGTAAAGAAGGGATCAAAGGCCTTTGCGATGACCTCTGGGGCCATGCCGGCGCCCGTATCGGCAACCGCGATGAGCACATATTGACCGGTCTCGATCGCATATTCCTGGGCGTAGGCGTCATCCACAAAAGCGTTCAGAGTCTCGATCGTGAGCCTGCCGCCGCCCGGCATCGCATCGCGCGCGTTGACCGCGAGGTTGAGGATCGCGTTTTCGAGTTGCGCCGGATCCGCCTTGACCTGCCATAAGCCCGCGGCGAGCACGGTCTCGACTTTGACTTGCTCGCCGAGCGTACGCGAAAGCAACTCACTCATGCCAGCGACCAGCTTGTTGACGACCAAGGGCTCGGGCGAAAGCGCTTGCTGGCGAGAGAACGCCAGAAGCCGTTGCGTGAGCGTCGCCGCGCGCTGAGCGCCGTCGATGGCGGCGTCGACGAACCGTTCAACGTCGGTCTCGCCGCGCGCGAGCTTGCGTTGCAGGAGGGTAAGACCGCTCATGATGACGGCGAGCATATTGTTGAAGTCGTGGGCGATGCCGCCAGTGAGCTGCCCGACCGCCTCCATCTTCTGGATCTGGCGCAGTTGCTCCTCAACCTTAGAGCGGGCGTAGACTTCGTCGACAACCCGCTGCTCGAGCGTGTTGTTCAAGGCCTGCAAGGCTTCCTCAGCGCGGCGGCGCTCGGCGACCTCCCGTTCCGCGGCCCGATAAAGCCGGGCGTTGTCAATGGCGGTTGCGGCCTGGCCGGCAATGCCGACCAGAAGCTCCTCGTGCTCGTCGACGAACTTTGCCGGCTTGGCGTGTCCGAAGAACAGTCCGCCAATCACCTCTCCGGATCGCGAGGTGACCGGCACAGCGAGATAGCTCCGCACCGGCAAATGTCCTTTGGGCATGCCGTAATGGGGTTCATTCGTCCCGTAACGAGGATCTTTGCGGATGTCATCGGAGCGGACGACGCCGGTCCCCTTGAAGGTTGGCTCGAATACAGCCGTGTTGCGCGGCATGGGAAATTTGTCGAAGTGCTCCCTCGACACGCCGGAGAGGGCATAAAGCATGTAGCTCTCCCCTTTGTCGTTGGTGACGTTGTAGAAGAAGGCGCCGAATTCAGCGCCCACGAGCTCAGTGCAGGCGTCAGTCGCAATCTGTACGACCTTGTCAACATCAAGCTCGGCGGCCAGAGCGGCGCCCGAGCGGTTCAACACATCAAGCTTGCGGGATTCCGCGCGGATCGCCTGCTCTGTTTCGTGTTGTTCTGTGACGTCGTGGCCCTGGATGAATATCCCGGTCGTGGCGCCGTTATCAGCCACGATCGGCTGGTAGATGAAATCGAGATAGCGCCCGTTGAGCGCGCCGTCCGGACCTTGCTGCAGATTGACGCGTTCGCGGCGCCCGACGTACGGCTCGCCTGATGCGTAGACCCGATCGAGCAAGCTCACGAAACCCTGCGCGACCACTTCCGGAAGGGCCTCGGCAATCGTTCTGCCCACGACATCGCGGCCGGCGACCAGCGTTCGATAGGCCTCGTTGACCATGGTGAAACGATGCTCGGGCCCACTCGCCATCGCGATGAAGCCGGGCGCCTGCTCGAACATGCGCTTGAGACTCTTGCGCTCGGCCTCAAGCTCCTGCTCGATCCGCACCTTGTCCGTGATCTCGACCACGATCGCCATGACGCCGGCGGGTCCGCCGTCCTCACCCAGGATCGGGGAATAGTCGAGGTTGAGCCAAACCTGCTCCGGTCTGGCGCCATGCCGGTAGAGGGTAAGCGGGAAATCCCGGTAGGCCAGCGTCCCGCCGGCAAGGCCGACCTTCATGACATTGTCGTTGAAGTCGGCGACTTCAGGCCAGCCCTCGCGCACCTTGGAGCCGAACAGATCTGGATGACGGCCGCCAGCGAACCCGGAATAGGCGTCATTATAGATCATGATCCCGTCCTCGCCCCACAAGGTGACGATGGGGACGGGCGAGCGGAGGATGAGCGCGACCGCGCTCTTGAGGCTCACGGGCCAGCGCTTTATCGGGCCAAGCGGCGTCGCGGCCCAGTCGAAACGCGCAATGATCTCGGCGGCTTCCCCTCCACCCGTCAAAAACGGGTAGCGAGGTGGGTTGGGCATGTTCAAATTGGTCCTCCGACCGCTGGGAGTTGGAGCTGACGCGCGGGCAATGTAACGCGCCGACATAACGCGCGGACCCGGAACTTAGTCGTGAACGGGTCGCTTCTGTAGTCTTCCCACAGAAATTGGCGCGGATTCCCCAAACCGCCACCGCCGGACGGACTACGGTTTTTGGGCTAACCAGCCGCGCGTTGCTGGCGCGCCCTGATGATCGACGCATTGAGCTCGCCGCCGAACACGAACAGAAACGCCACCCAATAGAGATAGACGAGCGCGATCATGACCGACGCGAGACCGGCGTAGGTCGAAATGTAGTTGCGCAGATACTCGCTCAGATAGGCGCCGAAAAGCTCGCCGAAGGCGATGCTGGTGACGAAGGTCAGGGCTACGCCCGGCAGGATGTCGAGAAACCCGACCCGGTGGGCGGGGAGAATGAGATGCGCCAGAATGAGCGAGCTCGCCAGCATCAAGGCCGCGATCCCGATCCGCAGGAAAGTGAGCAGGCTATGCGCCTGCGCCACCGATGGAATGAAGGCAGCCAGCGTGTCCACGATCAGGGGCCCGAGCACGACGAGGAAGGCGAGCGCGAGCAGCGCCACTGAGCCGACCAACACCAGCCCCAGCGACTGGAGCCGCAGCATCCACCAGGGCCTTGGCTCAACGAGGCCGTAGGCGCGGTTGAGCCCCACCCGAAGCGCTTCGACAGCGCTTGAGGCGAAATAGAATGAGAAGACCGCGCCGAAGGTAAGCAACCCGCCGCTGCGCGGCGTGGTCAGAACCCGCTCGACTTCGTCGGCGATCGGGCGGGCCACAACATCCGGCCACTCGGCGAACACGAGTTTCGCCGCCTCATGCGCCAAGTCTTGCGAGCCCAGGAAACCGGCGAGTCCCGCGACGAAAATGAGGAACGGGAACAAGGAGGTCAGTAGCGTCAGGCCGATGTAGCTGGCGATCGCCCAGCCGTCATCGGCGGCGAATTTCTCCGCCGCCTGCCAGACGATTCTCACGCGTGCGCCCACCTCGCTCGAGCCTCCCCCTCAACAACTGACAGTTTGGCCCGGCGCGGCGGCGAGCGCCACCCGGGCCAGACCGATTGTTGTGCGGCGGCCTCCAAAAGACGGATTGCCATCGTGCGCGCGGCGACGCATGTTGCGCCGCAGCAACGGCCGCCCGGAGCAGAGACGCCCCCGTGACTCTCGACGACCTCGCCGATAAAGCCCATTTCGCCGCCCAGGGCCTCATGGATTGCGCGCTTGACGCCGTGCGCGGCCGGGTCAGCGAAAACGGCAAGCCCAGCACCGCCAGGATCGAAACGGAACAGCACGCGGTCCATGGGCTGGCCTGGCTCGCGACCTATGTCGAAGCGATCAAGGAAATGGCGGGATACGCCAGGCGCATGAGCGAGGAGGGCCGCTTCGGCGAGACCGAGCAGCTCCTGACCCGGATCGGGCTCGGCGAATATCTCGCTCAAGTTTTCAGCGCCATACCGATGAACCAGGGCGAGATTTTGCGTCCGTCCGACTTCGGCCTCGCGCTTGAGGACGTGGCGCCCTTTCGCAACGAAATCGTCGAGTCCCTGATCGCGTCCGGCAATACGCGGGAAAATCGCGCCGCCCTCGCCGGCCTGATCGCGGAGGCGCGGGAAGGCGCGATCGGCGACCCCGGTCTCGACGACACCTTCGAGGCGATCCGCGGCGAGATGCGCCGCTTCGCCGACGCCGAGGTCTCGCCCCACGCGCAAGGATGGCATCGCGCCAACGCCTATATTCCGCTCGAAATCATCGCGGGCCTTTCGCAGATGGGCGTCTTCGGCCTCACCATCCCCGAGGCTTATGGGGGCATGGGCCTCGGCAAGGTGGCGATGTGCGTCGTGTCGGAGGAGCTCTCCCGCGGCTATATCGGCGTCGGCTCTCTGGGCACGCGCTCCGAGATCGCCGCCGAACTCATCCTGGTCGGCGGGACCGAGGCGCAGAAACAGAAATACCTGCCCCGGATCGCCAGCGGCGAGATTTTGCCGACCGCGGTGTTCACCGAGCCCAACACCGGCTCCGACCTCGCGTCCCTGCGCACCCGCGCGATCCGGGACGGCGACGACTATGTGGTCAGCGGGGCCAAGACCTGGATCACCCATCCCGTCCGCGCCGACCTGATGACTTTGCTCGTGCGCACCAACCCGGAAGAGCGCGGCTACCGGGGCTTGTCGATGTTTCTGGCCGAGAAGCCGCGCGGGACGGACGCCGAGCCTTTCCCGATGAAGGGCATGTCGGGCTCCGAAATCGAAGTGCTCGGCTATCGCGGCATGAAGGAATACGAGATCGCCTTCGACGGCTTCCGCGTTCCCGCCGACGCCCTGCTCGGCGGGGTGGAGGGCCAGGGCTTCAAGCAATTGATGGAGACCTTCGAGTTGGCCCGCATCCAGACGGCGGCGCGCGCGGTCGGCGTCGCCCAATCCGCCTTCGAACTGGGCCTGCGCTACGCGAGAGAGCGGGTTCAGTTCGGCAAGACGATCATCCAATTTCCTCGCGTCGCCGATAAGCTCGCGATGATGGCGGTCGAGATCCACATCGCCCGCCAGATGACCTATTTCGCCGCCCGCGCCAAGGACGAGGGGCGCCGCTGCGACCTCGAGGCTGGCATGGCGAAGCTGCTCGCCGCGCGGGTCGCCTGGGCCGCGGCGGACAACGCGCTCCAGATTCATGGCGGCAACGGCTTCGCGCTCGAATATCCGATCTCGCGGGTCCTGTGCGACGCGCGCATCCTCAACATTTTCGAAGGCGCGGCCGAGATCCAGGCCCAGGTGATCGCGCGCCGCCTGCTCGAGGGCGGAAACTAGGGCCGACGAGGGCGGCGCGCTGGGGCCTAGCCGCCATTTTACCGGCGGGGCCTCATGTTTTCAGTGGGTTGCGACCGGGTTTACCGGCGCGTCGAAGATTGCGCGAATTTGAGCCTTAGACGGTCGCCCGCTCGCGCCTGGCGGGCAGGCCAACTCAGAACCGCTCGATCCGCACATGCGCCAGACCCGCCTGGCGGAAGCCGAGCACGCTCGCCGCGGCCGGCGACACGTCGATGATGCGCCCGCGGATGAATGGCCCGCGATCCACGATCTTCACCACCGCGCTCCGGCCGTTATCGAGATTGAGCACCTTCACCCGCGCTCCGAATGGCAAAGTCTTATGGGCGGCTATCAGACCGCTGTAATGTGGATTTTGATAATAGGAGGCTATACCCAATTCACTTGCGGCCGATACGTTCGTAAATCCAACAATGGCCGCGCACAAAAGCATGACTTTCTGCATCCACTACACCTCTATGTTTCTGCCGTTACAAGGCCCCTCTGGAGACTATATGCGGCCAAAACAAGGCTAGCCTATTTGCCATATCACTAACGTTCCATTCTACTTGACAATGGAACAGGAATATGCACCGCGACAAAACTGCACTAGATTGCCGCCGCCGCGCGAGTTGAGGAATCCGCGGCGGCGGCAAAGGGAGAATGTTTGGATGAAGGTGCTCATCGTCGGCGCGGCAGGCATGGTCGGGCGCAAACTGACCGCCCGCCTCGTCGCAGACGGAAAACTCGCCGGCAAAGCGATCACGCACGCCCATCTCGTCGACATCGTCGCGCCTGAGAAGCCGGCCAACGCGCCCTTCCCGGCCGCGGTCGACGCCTTCGACATCGCCGCGCCCTATGTCGCGCCGAAACTGATCGCGCCCCCGCCGGACGTCATTTTCCTGCTGGCCTCGGTGGTCTCGGGCGAAGCGGAGGCGGATTTCGACAAGGGCTATTCCATCAATGTCGGCGGAACCCAGTCGCTGTTCGAGGCGATCCGCCGCGAGCAGGCGCTCGCCGGGGGCGCCTACCGGCCGCGCCTGATCTTCACCTCCTCGATCGCCGTCTTCGGCGCGCCCTTCCCCGACAAGATCGGCGACGAATTCCTCACCGCTCCCCTGACCAGCTATGGAACCCAGAAGGCGATTTGCGAGCTTCTGCTCGCCGACTATTCGCGCCGCGGCTTCTTCGACGGCATAGGCCTGCGTTTGCCCACGATCTGCGTCCGGCCCGGCTTGCCCAACAAGGCGGCCTCCGGATTTTTCTCAGGCATCATCCGCGAGCCGCTCAACGGCAAGGAGGCGATCCTGCCGGTCAGTGAGGACGTCCGCCACTGGCACGCTTCGCCCCGGGCGGCGGTTGAGTTCCTCCTGCGCGCGGCGGAGCTCGATCTCTCGGCTCTCGGCTCGCGCCGCTCGATCACGCTGCCGGGCGTGAGCGTCACTGTCGGCGAGCAGATCGAGGCTTTGCGCGCCATAGCCGGCGACAAGACGGTCGCCCTCATCCGCCGCCAGCCGGATGAAACAATCGCCCGCATGGTGGCCGGCTGGCCGCGGGATTTCGATCCGGCGCGGGCGAAAGGCCTCGGATTTCGCGCCGACGCCAATTTTTCGGCTATAATCAACGCCTACATAGAGGACGAACTTAAGTCCTGAATCGATTTGAGGAAATGATGCTCGACCTCACAGTTCAAGGCCAGCGCGGCGCTAAAGCGTCCGCGCCTGGCGAAGCGCTGGAGCAGCACGCGACTGCGCCGGGGCTCGGGCTGCCGCTGCACGGCCTTGGTCTCGCCGCGCGCGTTCTTGCGGTCACGATCGGGTTCGTCTTCCTGGCGATGGGCCTCTTCTATGTGACCCGCCTCGCCGCCCATCGCGAGATGTGGCTGCACAGCAAGATCGGCTGGGCGCAGACGACGGTCGAGGCTTTCGGGCTCGCCGGCCCAAATCCCCCGTCTCAGGAGCTGTCGCAAAAAATCCTGCACAGCATGCAGGTGAAGTGGCTCGCGGTCGAAACGTCCACGGGACGGCGGGAGTTCGTTCTCGCCGGCGGGCCGCCGGCGATCGCCGAATCGATCACCACCGACGACAGCTCGTGGCTCGAGAGCCTGGCGGCCACTTTTCGCGCCCTGTTCACCCCGCCCGGCACGATCGTGAAGCTCGCCGCCCCAGCCGGGCCGAACCAGCCGGCGATCGAGCTCGCCTTCGACGAGAGCCCGCTGATCCACTCGTTGCGGCGCGTGTCGCGCAATTTCCTGACCATTTCGCTGACCGTCGCCGCCGTGGTCACCTGTGTGCTCTGGGCGGCGCTGTGGCGCATGGTGCTGTGGCCGGTTCGCCGGCTCACCTCCAACATCATCGCCTTCGGCGAGAGTCCGCAGGACGCCACGCGGGTGATCACGCCTTCCGGGCGGGGCAGCGAGATCGGCCGCGCCGAGGCTGCGCTCGCCGTCATGCAGCGATCGCTCGCGCACGAACTGGCGCAAGGCAAGCGCCTCGCCGAACTCGGCATGGCGGTCGCGCGCATCAACCATGACCTGCGCAACATGCTCAGCGCCGCCCAGCTCATTTCCGATCGCCTGGCAGCCATCCCCGATCCGCTTGCCCAACGGCTCGCGCCGCGTCTGGTCGCCACCCTCGATCGGGCGATCCAGTTCTGTCAGGCGACCCTGACCTATGGCGCGGCCCGCGAACTTCCCCCCTTGCGCCGGCGCTTCGACCTGAGCGAACTGGTGGGGCAGGTCGTCGAGTTCGGCGACAGCCGAAAACGAAGCCGCGATCGACTACAACATCGACATTCCGCCGCGGTTTTGCGTCTACGCCGACCCGGACCAAACGCTGCGCGTGCTCGAGAATCTGAGCCGCAACGCCGCCCAGGCGCTGATGGCCAAGGGCGCGACGGACGGACGTCCGAAAGCCATCCGCTTCGCGGCCATTCGGACCGACGGGCTCGCGCTGATCGAGGTCAGCGACACCGGTCCCGGATTTCCGGCCGATCAAAGCGAGCGGATCTTCGAGCCGTTTCACAAATCGACGAGCGACGCGGGCGCGGGCCTTGGCCTCGCGATCGCGGCTGACCTTGTGACGCGCAACGGCGGAGCGATTGCGCTCGCGCCAGCGAAGGCGGACGACTTCTATTGCGGCGCGCGTTTTCTGATCAAACTCCCGACCGCCGAGGCCGCGGCGCGCAAGCCCGCCCGGATTCTGCCTGACTCCCGGGAGCTGCTTCCATAATTCGCCGCCGATAAGGGGCGCGTCTCTCCTCGATCGCCGCCCCACAGCCCGCGCGGCCGGTAGCTGGCGTCTTCTTCACGCGCAAGCCCCGACTTTGAAGCGGCGCGGCGCTCGGCTAAGACTGCGCGCGGCGGGAGAGCCCGCGAAGCGATGACGCGCGAGCCCGCCGGGGCCTTGCGCGTTTGGGGGAATGCGCATGACGGCCGTGACGCCAACCGCGCGAACGCAGACGATCGCCTTCCTGTCCTCCGGCGCGAAGGAAGCCAACGACGCCCTGGAGAAGCTCACGGCCCTCTATGGCAACAGCCCGCTCGACAAGGCCGACGTCATCGTGGCGCTCGGCGGCGACGGCCTGATGCTGCAGACCTTGCATATGGTGATGAAGGCGCCAAAGCCGATCTATGGGATGAACCGGGGATCGGTCGGCTTTCTCATGAACGATTATTCGGAGCACGGTCTGCGCGAACGCCTCACGGCCGCAGAGCCGTCGATCATTCATCCGCTCATCATGCGCGCGCTGGACGTCCACGGGGCCGACACCACGGCGCGAGCGATCAACGAAGTGTCGCTTTTGCGCCAGACCTACCAGGCGGCGAAGCTGCGCGTGGAGATCGACGGCCAGACGCAGCTCGAGGAACTGATCGCCGACGGCATCCTGGTTTCGACTCCAGCCGGCTCGACCGCCTACAACCTTTCCGCCAACGGGCCGATCCTGCCGCTCGGCGTGCCGCTGATGGCGTTGACGCCGCTCTCGCCGTTCCGCCCCCGCCGCTGGCGCGGGGCGCTGCTTCGAGATTCGCAGCGCGTCACCATCGAGGTGATGGAAGCGGACAAACGCCCGGTCGCCGCCGCGGCCGACCATTTCGAAATCCGCCGCGTCGTCGCGGTCGACGTGGCGATGGACAAGGCCACGTCCCTGATCCTTTTGCATGATCCGGGCCACTCGCTCGATGAGCGGATCCTGCGCGAACAGTTCCGCTACTAGGCGAGCCCAATGGCCAAGGCCGCACGCATCGTTCGCGACACTGTCCTCGCCAGGGGCCGGTTCGATCTCACCCGCACCGAGATCACGGTCACCGAGGACGACGGCGTATCGCGCACGCTCTCGCACGAGGTCTATCGCCATGGCATGGCCGCGGCGGCGCTGCTTTATGACCCGAAGCGCGGCGTGGTTGCTCTGGTCAAGCAGTTTCGCGCCGGCGCCTATCTCGCCGACGGCGCGCTGGCGACGATCGAGGCCTGCGCCGGCATGCTGGACGGCGATGCGCCGGACGTCTGCGTCATCCGCGAGGCGCAGGAGGAGACGGGGATCGTGATCCGCGAGCCTCGGCACGCTTTCGACGCCTACATGAGCCCCGGCGGCATGACCGAGAAGATCGCCTGCTTCGTCGCCCCTTATGGCGAAGCGGACCGGACCGGCAAGGGCGGCGGCGTCGACGAGGACGAGCATATCGAAGTGCTCGAAATCCCGTTCGAAGAGGCGCTCGCGCTGATCGAGCGCGGCGCAATCGCCGACGCCAAGACGATCGCGCTTCTGTACTACGCCAAGGCGAAGGGCCTTCTGGGTTAAGACATCGCGCGCGGCCTCTTCGCCAACCATAACGCGGCTCCCGAGGGCGATTTCAGCGCCTTGGAGCGGTCATTGTCTTCTGCAAAGCTTGGGGGCGGACATATGGGGAGGGAGACATGGCGACGTTCGACACGCTGATCGACGACTTGGCCAGCCGGTACGGGCTCGGCGCCAACGCCCGGGCGCTCATCAGAGAAGTCCTGGCGATGATCTCGAGCTCCTCGGGGGGCTTGGGCGGTTTCCTCGACACGTTCAGATCGGCTGGCCTGACCTCGGAAGTCGCAACTTGGCTCGGCCATCCGGACGCTGCTCCGATGGCTGCCGGTCAAGTTGAACGCGCGCTCGGCACGGCTGCGCTGAGCGGGATCGCGAGCCGCCTCGGCCTGAACCAGGGCACCGCATCGACCGCGCTCGGATACGCCTTGCCGAAGATCGTCGGCCTGTTGACGCCGGGCGGCGTCTTTCCGCCCGGGGCGCCCGCGGCGGTCACAAGTTTTCTCTCGCAACCGCAAGCTGCAGCGGCAATGGAACAGGTCGCGCCGCGACGGGTCGACGTCTATCCGGGGAGCGCGAGCGTGCAGAATCAGTCCGGCGTCCGGCGCTGGCTGTGGCCGGCGCTCGCTGCGCTGGCCGTCGTCGGCCTTCTTTCGTATTTCTGGTCGACGCTCAACCGGATGCCGTCCGCTCCGCCCGTCGCGAAGGCGCCGGAGCCCGCGACATCCGCGCCCTCGACCGTCGCCCAGGCGCCGCCCCCGCCGCCTGCTCCTTCGCCAGCGGCGCAACCGCCGCCTCCGGCCGCGCAAACGCCGGCGCCTCAGCCCGCAGCGCAGGCCCCTGCCCCTGCTCCTTCGACGGACGCACAAGCGACAGCTCCGCAGGCTCCGCCTCCTCCGCCGGCGCCTGCTCCATCAAGCCAAACGCAAGCGACGGCTCCGCAGGCTTCGCCTCAGCCGGCGGCGCCAGCGCCCGGCCCGACTTCGCCTCCGACGACCGCACAGACGCCTGCAGCGCCAGCTCCTGCGGCGGTCGCAACGGCTGAACCGACCGCGCCCGCGTCCGTCGCCACGCCGGCCCGGCTCGCGCTCAGCAACGACAATGGGGTCGTGCGCGCGTCAGGCGTCGTGCACGACGACGACGCGAAGACCTCGATCGTCGACGCTCTCAACGCGGTCTTCGGCGCGGACAAAGTGAAAAGCGCTATCAGCGTCGACCAGAGCGCCGCAGCGGCGTCGTGGCTCGGCAAACTTCCGCGCCGCGCTCGAAGCGCTCAAAGGCGCGAACGTCGACGCAATCTTCGAGGGCGATAAGGTCAACGTCGGTGGCGGCGCCATGGACGATTCCGCGCGCGGCAAGATCATCGCGGCACTGAGTAGCGCGCTCGGCGTAGGCGTCACGGTGGGCGCGCTAACAGACAAGACTGCCGAAGCGGTCGCCGTCGCCAACGACAGAGCGACGACCGAGCTCGCGTCGCTTGGGTCCGGCTTCGCCGTCAAGGATCTCCTTTTCGCGCTCAATGACTTCGATGGTCAACTTCGCCTCGACAGCGCGGAAGTGCCGGAATCGATGACGCCGTTCCTGAAGACAGCGGCCGCGGATTTGAAACAGCTCAAGGCCGGCCATGTGCTTGAGATCGCGGGCTATACCGACAACACCGGCGATGCGGCGCTGAACCTCGCCCTGTCGCAGAAACGCGCCGAGGCGGTGCGCGAGGCGCTCATCAAGTACGGCGCCGATCCGAACATGCTGGTCGCCAAAGGCTACGGCGAGGCCGATCCGGTCGCCAGCAACGACACCGCCGAGGGCCGGCTGAGGAACCGCCGCATCGAATATCATGTCGTGAAGTCGCCGACGTAGTTTCGCAGAGAAACGACCGAGGCGGTCACGCGCCGAGCGCCCGTTTCGCCGCCAGAGCCGTGTTGGCCATCAGCATGGCGATGGTCATTCGGCCGACGCCGCCAGGAACAGGCGTGATCGCGCCGGCGACCGCGGCGGCTTCCGCATAGGCCACGTCGCCAACGAGCCGCGTCTTGGGCTTGCCCGACGTGTCGAGCCCGGAAGCGGGGACGCGGTTGATGCCGACGTCGATCACGATCGCGCCGGGCTTGACCCAGTCGCCCCGCACCATCTCCGGCTGGCCGACCGCGGCGACGAGAATGTCGGCGCGGCGCGCGACCGAAGGCAGGTCGCGGGTGCGCGAATGGGCGATGGTCACGGTGCAGTGACGCGCGAGCAGGAGCTGCGCCATCGGCTTGCCGACGATGTTCGAGCGGCCGACGATCACCGCCTCCATGCCCGGAAGGCTCCGGCCAAGCCGCTCGCAGGCCTTGTCGATGAGGATCATGGCGCCGGCCGGCGTGCAGGGGATCAGCGCGCGCCGCGTATCCCCGATCGACAAGAGGCCGACATTGATCGGGTGAAAGCCGTCGACGTCCTTCATCGGTGCGATCGACTCCAGCACCCGCGCCGAATCGATGTGCTTCGGCAGCGGCAATTGCACGAGAATTCCATGCACGGCCGGATCGGCGTTGAGCGCATGGACGAGCGTCAGCAACTCGGCTTCGGGCGTGTCGGCGGGCAGATTGTGCTGGATCGAATGGAAGCCGCACGCCTTGGCCGCCCTGCCCTTGCCCGCGACGTAAGTCTGGCTCGCCGGATTGTCGCCGACCAGCACGACCGCGAGCCCAGGCGTCAGCCCATGAGCCATGAGCGCGCGCGTCTCCTCGGCGACGCGGGCGAGAACCTCCTCGGCGATCGCCGCGCCGTCGAGCACGAAGGCGCCGCTCATGGATTGTCCTTGCGCAAGTTCACCCGCAGCTTCACTCGGGCCGGAAGACGTAGCGCGCTTCGTGGCGCGCGCGCTCTCCCGGCTCCAGCACCCGCATGCCGGGCTTCTCGAACAAATCGCCGTCGAAGCCGTCCGGATCGCTGTAACCGGTCCAGGTCTCGAGGCAGAGGAACGGCGCGTGCGGCTTTGTCCACAGCGCGGCATGCTGGAAGCTCTCGTATTCCATAGTGATCGACGCCCCGGAGGCGTCGATGAAGGCCAGCGACCGGCTCTTGCAATCGAGGAAGCAAAGCGCGTCGCGGTCGAACAGGGCGTCCGACAGCGGCAGGTTGCGGCCGCAAAGCGGGACCGGACGCGTGCTCGCGCGGACAAGGCCGCAGGGCGCAAGTTCCGGAACCTCGGGCCGCTCGTTCTTTGCGAACTGAACGAGGGCGCCGGCGCGGCCCGCCGCGCCGAAGGGCCAGCGGAAACCGGGGTGCAGCCCGCAGGCGTAAGGCGCGCGCCTATCCCCGGGATTGGCGACTTCGATGGCGATCGAGAGCGCGTCGTCGCTGAGCCGGTATTCGATCGCAAGCGCGAAGGCGAACGGATAGACCGCGCGGATGCGCGCGTTGTCGCTGAGCGCAAGGCGGGCGAAGTCCGGCCCGGAGCTTTCGACGGCGAAGGTCTCGAATCTGACGAAGCCGTGCAGGCCGAGCTTGTAGGTGACGCCGTCGACCCGCTCCTCGCCGTCGCGCGTCCAGCCGACGACCGGATAGAGGATCGGACTGATGTCGCTCCAGATCGCAGGATCGCCTGGCCAGAGGAGGTCGCGACCGGCGATGCGCCAGCTGCGCGCCTCGGCGCCGAGAAACGCGATCGTCGCGCGCGCCTCGCCATGAGTGAGTGTGATCTCGGTCATGCCAGGACATCCTCGAAAGCCGCGGCCGCAACGAGGGCGTCCTTCACCCCGGACGCACAAGCGATGAGCGGGGCGCCCTTGGCGAGCCCGCCCGCGCGCAGATAATCGTTCACATATGCGCCCGCTTCGCTCGCCAGCAGGATCCCGGCGAGACAGTCCCACGCGTGGATATGACGTTCGACATAGCCGTCGAGACGCCCGGCGGCGACATTGGCGAGGGCGAGCGCGCCGGAGCCGGTGCGAAACGGCGCGGCGCCCGTCACGACGACCCGCCGCACGAGGTCGGCGTATTGATCGGGGCTCGAGCGCAGGTTCCAGCCGACCTCGATCGCGGAGTTCGCGAGCGCGCTCGCGCCTGACGCGCGCATCGGCGCGCCGTTGAGCCGCGCGCCGCCGCCGCGCCGGCCCGAGAACAATTCGTCCCGCATGGGATCGTAAATGACGCCGACCTCGACCCTGCCGTCGGCGACGCTGGCGACCGACACGCAGAAGTGCGGCACGCCGCGGGCGAAATTCGCGGTGCCGTCGATCGGGTCGACGACCCACGACGCCCCGCCCTCGCCCGCCGGGCGGCCCTTGCTCTCTTCGCCGATAAACCCGTCGGAAGGAAACACCTGAAGCAGGCGCTCGGCGATGAAGTCCTCCGTCTCGCCGTCGACCTCGGTCAGATAGTCCTGGCGGGCCTTGAAGCCGACCGTGAACGACCGGTCGAGGAAACGCCGCCGCGCCATCGCGCCGGCCTCGCGCGCGACCGCCTGCGCCGCGAGCAACCGCATGTCCACGAGCGTCTGGGCGCCTTCCGGCATCCGTGTCTCCGTCAAAAATGGCTGTACGCGCCGCGCTCAAAGTGGACCGGGTCGCCGTCGGCGCCGATGAAGCTCGGCGGCCGCCGACCCCTGACCGCTTCGCCGACAAACGTCAAAGGCACGCCGGCGGCGCGAGCCGCCGCCTCGAAAGCGGGCGCGGATTGGCGCGGCGCCGAGGCGAGAAGCTCATAGTCGTCGCCGCCGGTCGCCGCAACTTCGAGCAGACCGGAATCAGCGGCGATCGCGGTGCGCGCGGCGTGCGACAATGGCAGCCGGTAGATCGGGACGCGCGCGCTGACCCCGGAAACGTCGAGCATCTTGGCGAGGTCGCCGACAAAGCCGTCGGAAACGTCCATGCCGCCGCTCGCATGCGCGGCCATCGCGTCGATCAGCTTGAGGCGGGGCTCGGGAACGAGATAGCGCTCGAGCAGGAACGCTTTGTCCGCCTTCGGGATGTCGGGCCCGCGCCCCTGGCGGATCATAAGCCCAATCGCGGCGTCGCCGATCGTGCCGGTGACATAGAGGCGGTCGCCGGGTCTGACGCCGGTGCGCCTGGGCATGCGTCCCTGCGCGACCGAACCGATCGCGGTCACGCTCAGCGTCAGCGGCCCGGGCGTCTTGACCGTGTCGCCGCCAAGGAGCGGACATTCGAAGGCGCGGACGTCGCCGCCGAGACCCTCGGCGAAGGCCGCGAGCCATTCGTCGCGCCAGTCGGAGGGCAGCGCCAGCGCGAGCAGAAATCCAAGCGGCCGCGCCGCCTTTGCCGCAAGATCGGAGAGATTGACCCTGAGCGCCTTGCGGGCGATCGCGCCCGGGGGATCGTCGGCGAAGAAATGGACGCCCGCCACGAGCGCGTCGGTCGTCAGCACGAGGTCTTCGCCGGGCGGTGGGCGCATCAGCGCGGCGTCGTCGCGCAGTTCAAGCCCCGCCGGCCCCGCCAGAGGGGCGAAATAGCGGGCGATGAGGTCGAATTCGCCAGGGCGGGACGTGTCGGTCAAGGACGGAACACGTCGCCATGGCGCCCGAGAACGGCGATCACGGTGGCCGGGATCGGCGCGACGAGCTTCCACTGCGGGACGCCCTTTCCAGACGGATATTGATCGTCGTCCTTCATGCCGGCGTCGTGCGCCGTGACGGTCATCACCTTGATCAGGCGGTCCGGCCCGCTCGGCGCCCAGGCGGCCATCGCCAGCCGCTTGATCGCCGCCATATCGAGGCCGGGCGGCGTCGCATGCCGGTGGTCGGCCACCTGCGAATAGCCTCGCGTTTCGAACTCCTGCTCCTGCGGCGACCGGTCGAGCGCAGCGAAGGTCGCCCCGTTCGCAAGCCGCCCTGCGCGGAAACCGAGGAGGCCTTCGAGCTCGAGCAGCGACCTTCCCGCCAGATATTTCTGCTTGGTCACGAAGCCCCGGACGGCGATGTTCTGGCCAACGACCATCGAGGCCCACTTTGCGGCGCCGAAGCCCCATTATTGCGACCGTCAGCCGAGCGTCAAATGCGGAGCGCGCGGTTGCGCGGCGGGAACGATGCGCGTAGAGGGGTCGGCCCGATTTCAAGCCGCCCTTGCGAGCCCAAGCCTTGACCGAACCGTTCCAGCCGCGATCCGACTTCCTGCGCGTGATGCAGGAGCGCGGGTATATCCATCAATGCTCCGATTTCGCCGGGCTCGACGAAAAGGCGCGCTCAGGCTCGCTCGTCGCCTATATCGGCTTCGATTGCACCGCGCGCTCGCTGCATGTCGGCTCGCTCGTCCAGATCATGATGCTGCACTGGCTGCAGGAGACCGGCGGCAAGCCGGTCGCGCTCATGGGCGGCGGCACGACCATGGTCGGCGACCCGTCGGGCAAGGACGAAAGCCGCAAGCTCCTGACGCTCGCCGAGATCGAGGCCAATAAGGCCGGCATCCGCAAGGCGTTCGCCCATTTCATCCGCTTCGGCGACGGCAGGACCGACGCGATCATGCCCGACAACGCCGAGTGGCTCGCCAAGCTCAACTATATCGATTTCCTGCGCGACGTCGGAAGGCACTTCTCGGTCAACCGCATGCTGGCCATGGATTCGGTCAAGCTGAGGCTCGAGCGCGAGCAGGAGCTCTCCTTCCTCGAGTTCAACTACATGTGCCTGCAGGCTTACGATTTCACCGAGCTCTACAAACGCCACGGCGTGACGCTGCAGATGGGCGGGTCCGACCAGTGGGGCAACATCGTCACCGGCGTCGATCTCGGCCGGCGCATGGGGCTCGAGCCGCTCTATGCCTTGACCTCGCCGCTCATCACCCTCGCCTCCGGCGCGAAAATGGGCAAGACCGCCGCGGGCGCGGTCTGGCTCGATGAAACGATGCTCGCGCCTTACGAGTACTGGCAGTTCTGGCGCAATGTCGACGACGCCGACGTCGGCCGGTTCCTGAGGCTGTTCACGCTCCTGCCGCTCGACTGAAATCCTGCCGGCTCGAAAGCCTGGGCGGGGCCGAGATCAACGAAGCGAAGAAGGCGCTGGCCAATGAGGCGACCGCGCTTCTGCACGGGCGCGCGGCGGCCGAGACGGCTGCGGCGACGGCCCGCAAGACCTTCGAGGACAAGGAACTCGCCGAGAGCCTACCGACAGTCGACGTGCCGGGCGCGGAGTTCGACGCGGGGCTTGGCGCGCTCAGCGCCTTCGTGCGCGCCGGTCTCGTCGCCTCGACCGGCGAAGCGCGCCGCCAGATCCGCGGCGGGGGCTTGAGGGTCAACGACGCCACGCTCGGCGACGAGAAGGCGCTCATCACCCGCGAGGCTCTGACATCGGGCGGAATCGTCAAGCTGTCGCTCGGTCGCAAGAAGCACGTGCTCTTGCGGGCGGTGTAGACGCGGTCGCTGACCGCGTCCGCCCGCGCTCAGCGAGCGTGGCTACAATTGGCCGCGCAATCTGCCCTAGCTATCGCGCCGGCCGGTGCGCCGGCGCGTCGCCCGTCTCCGCCGGCTCGGCGAAATCGCCGCGGCTCGTCGTCCCGTCGATCGCGCCGAGAATGCGGCGCAAAATGCCAGGCGCGATCGCCGACAAGGGATTGATGGTCAGCGTCGGACTGCTCATGGCCCCATGCACGCGATAGCTGACGCCGAAAACGCCGTCGTTCTGTCCGCCGCTGAGCAGGACGCCGACGAGCGGGATTTTCGTCAGCATGGTGTTGACCGCATAGGCGGGCACGAAAGAGCCGCTGACGTCGATCTGGTTGTGGTCGAAGTCGATCACGCCCTGGGCGGTAAGGCCCATGCTCGGATTGTAGATGACCCCGTCCTGGATCGTGAGCTTGCCCGGCGTGTGCTCGAAGGAAGCCGTCATCTTGTCGAAGCGCACGCGCGACGGGTCGACAGTCACGGCGCCATTCGCCGATACGTGCGATCGCCCGGCGCTGACCAGCTGGCGCAACGCCGGTTCGTCGCGCAGGACGAAATCATTGAGAGTAGCCTCGCCTGCGCTCATATCGCGCTGAGAGCGCAGAAGCAGATTGAGGTCGCCGCCCTCGAGGCGCGAATAGAGATCGGCGAAGCGGAGGAGCGCGCCGGCGTCGGACGTCATGAGCCGCGTCTCTTCGCCAGTCGCTGTCGCGATCACGGCGCCGGCCCCGATCCGTCCACGCAAGCTCTTCAGCCGGGTCTCGCCGCCGCGCCGGAAAGCGGCGAGCTCCACGCCCGTCATCGCCTGTTTGTTGGCGCCCATGACGCTCGAGATTTTGGCGTCGAGGTCGAAGTCCTTCGCCGCGCTTTGCGGGGACGCGGTCCCTTCCCACAGCGACTTGACCAAGGCGCGCGCGTCGATCGACGCGCCGCGCACCGAAGCATGAAGCGAAGTCGGACTATTGACGACGTCGACCCTGAAATCGTCGCCGGGCGCGATGCGCGCTTCGGTGATCGTCGCGCTCTGCACCGCGCCGGCGGCGTCCATTTGCGCCGAGCCGCGCATCATCGGCACGCCCATCTCGACCGCGATATTGCTGAGCAAAGCGCCCTGCGGCGTGGGCTTGACGAGGAACGTCGCCTTGCCCGCCTTGCCCGCCGGCTTCGAAAGACCCGGAATGGGATTGTCGACGCCCACGGGCGTGAGGTCGATTTCGACCTCGGCGCTCGCGCGGGTCAAGGGCGCCTTGAGCTTGATCGGCAGGGATCCGGTCAGCCACGAGCCGAAGTTGAGGCCCCGCTTGGCGCGCGCCGCCGCATCGAGGGCGAAGGTCACTGTCGCGGACCCCTCCTCGCCGGGGGCGCGGACGACCTCGATGTGGGTCGCGGCGCCGAGGAGATCGCCGTCGCCGACGATCTTCAACGTATTGCGATCAGCCTCGAACGTTGCCGTCGCCTGCTCGAGCTTCTCGTCGGCGATGAACTTGTCGATCTGGAGATTGGCGAGCGCGCCGGTGGCGTGAAACTTCGAGTCCTCGGGGCGCGCGGTCTTTCCCAGCTTGAGATCGAGGACGAGGTTGCCTTCCGCTTCCCCCTTGACGGTCGCGGGGTCGATCGTGAGGCCCGCCTGGCGGCGCAACGGTTCGCGCATCAGAAGATCGGCGAGCGAGTCTGCCGTTCCGGTCATGTGCGCCTGCGCGGAAGCGTCGACGATCGGTCTGGGGGTGGTGTCGGGAACTGTGAAGACGAGATTGTTCGCCTGGACGCGCCGCGACGCGCGAGAGGACCATGGTCGCGCGATTGCCGGAGACGGTGAATTCATGGCCGGTGAACGAACCCGACCCTTCATCGGTCATCATCGGCGGCAAGCCAGGCATGAGGTCGACGCTGACGTCGCGGGTGGTGAACTCGCCGTGCAGGCTCTCGCGCGGCAGGCCGCGCTTGTGCGCCATCGCGTCCATGTCGGCGGCGGTCCAATTGGCTTTCATCGATCCTTGCAGCCGCCCGCCGTGGAGGTTTTCGGCGCACCATTCGCGCACGTCCGGATTGATGAATTGCGGCCACAGGCGGATGAGATCGGATGTGGCGCTGGGGCCGGCGTCGATGGCGAGCTTGAGCGAAGAGCCCTCGCCGTCCGGCGCGGTCTCGGCCTGGACCGCCACGTCGACGGTCGGCCCTCGCGCCGTCAGGCGATCGACGAAAAACTGAGACGTCGTTTCGAGGAAGCGGGCGTCGAACACCATGGACTCGAGGCCGACCGGGTTGGCGCCGGGCCGTTCAGGGCTGAATTGGGCGCCGTGCGACTCGAGATGCGCGCGCCACACCCTCGCCGCATCGGCCGGCGGGGCGATCCAGCCTTGCGCCTCGACATGCGTCAGTCCGGCGAGAATCTGAACCCTGTCGACGCGAAACCGCCGCGCGGCTTCGTCCCAGGCCATGGCGCCGCTCGCTTCGTCGATAAAAAACGGCGCCGCGTCGGGGTTGTTGATTCGCACCCGTCCGGCGCCGACGGTGAACCGGCCGGTGAAATCCCGGAGCGCCGAATCGGACGAAAGCTTTGCGTCGAGCTTGAACGCGATCGGGCCCTCGGCGGTCAGGGGCGGAGGCTTCCTGTCGAACGCCTGGAGGTCGGCGAGGCTGAGGTCACGCCCCTGGACCGAAAGGGTCGGCGCATCGCCGTCCGACGCCTGCGCCACGATTTTCCACGGTCCCGCCGGGCCGGTCGCCGAGATCGTGGCGTTCGCCCGCGAGCCCGAATGGTCGAATGTGACGGCGAAATCATTGTAGACGACGGAGCGGTTCGTCGCCTGGTTTTCGACTTCGAAATGGCCGCGGGCGAGCGTCAGCCGGTCGAGCGCCTGGGCGGCGCCGGCCATGCCTTCGGCCGCGGCGCGGACGAAGGCGGCAAGCCCGGCGACGTTTCCGTCCGGGGACGCGGCGCCCGGCAGAGGGATCGGGGTCGCGCCTGAATCGCCAGCGACCGCAAGCGAGAGCGCGCCGTCGCGGCGACGCGCAGGCGCAGGTCGAGCCCGTCGAGTTCAAGCCGGCTCACCCGGACGTCCATCAGCGGCAGGGCGAAGGGATCGAGGCCAACCTGTCCGCTCGGCGCGGAAAGGACGGTGTGGCCGGCGGCGTCGCGCACGGTGAAGCCCTTGAAGCCCAGGCCCACGCCCCACGAATCGTGCATGAGGTAGGTCGGTCCGAGCACGATGGCGTAACGGTCGCCGACGCGCTCCTGGAGGGAGATCCTGGATCTGGTCGTGCATGCCGACCAGACGGAGAGGCCCGCGCGCCAGCAGCGAGGCCAGCAGGAGCCCGCCGACGATGAACAGGGCTGCGGCGAACTCGACCGTGCGGAGGCAAATGTGGGTTAGCCGACGGGCGCTGAACAGGCGCCAGCGCGAGCGCAGGCGGGGACCCTGCGCGTCCGTCGCCATGCTGCGCATGGCGGCCCGGGCGCGAGCCCGCGTCGTCATACTATACCGGAGCACCAATACCGATCACCCTTCGTGGCGCGAGCAAGTTAAGCTGAATCTTCGTTGATTCGAAGGCGCCGAAGCGACCGTCACAGTCGCTCGCGGCGCTTGCCCCAGCCCGGTTGAAACGCTGAGCGGCGCGGGCCAATGTCGGCCCGGCGGCTTAGGCCGCGTTCGGATATGACGGCGATGACGCCACAATGAGACGAAACGAGGGCGATATGGCTAAGGACCTGGTCGAGGGCGAACCGGCGCCCGATTTCGAGCTGCGCGACCGACGGCGGCGGCCGCGCGCACCTCAAGGACCTCAAGGGCAAGCCGGTCGTGATCTACTTCTACCCCAAGGACGACACCTCCGGCTGCACCGCCGAGGCGATTGCGTTCAACGGCTTGCGCGTCGAAATTCGCCGCCGCTGGCGCAACCGTCGTCGGCGTTTCGCCCGACAGCGCGGCGAGCCACGATAAGTTCAAGGCGAAGCACGATCTGAAGATCGCGCTCGCAGCCGATCCCGAACGCTCGGCGATCGACGCTTACGGGGTGTGGAAGGAGAAGAGCATGTACGGCCGCAAGTATTTCGGCGTCGAGCGCTCGACCTTTCTCATCGACCGCAAAGGCCATATCGCCAAGATCTGGCGCAAGGTGAAAGTGCCGGGCCACGCGGACGAGGTTCTCGCGGCGGTGAAGGCGCTGTGAAGCCTTCCGAACGGTGCGAATCGAACAGCGAGCGGTTCGAAGCCGTCTTAGGCGACGGCCGACCTGCGACGCCGCCTAGGTGGCGACGCCGCGGTTTAGTCGCGGCTTTCGATAGCCGGCAAAGCCCAGACCCGCGAAGCCAATCGCCATCATAGCCCAGGTCGACGGTTCGGGGACCACGCCGCCGACGACAAAGACACCCGATCCGCTAAAGGTCAGATCGATGTCGGGAACAAGCTCGCCAAGTTGAGGATGTCGCCAACGCCTAAACCTTCCGAGACGCCGTTGATGGAAAATTCGCCGCCGCCGTCAACGGAGATCGACAAGCAGATCGCCTGATAGGTGAAACCGAACGTCGAGGTGGCGCTGTCGCCGTAGCCTAGCGTCCCCAGAATGCCGTACCGAAAACCTCGACGTCCGGGGCAGCAACGCCTTGGAGACATTGCCAGCGCTGCCGATCAGCGACGCGACGTAAGCTTTGTCGGGCAACAGCGTCGAAAAGGCGTAGGTGGTTTGTAGAAGGAGTCCTCGTTGGTGACTTGGCGGCCTGCTTGCGCTATTGCGATGGTTGTCTCCTCCTCCTCCACAATTCCCCTGGGGGCGAAGGAGCCGCAGCCACTGACTGAACACTGCGCCGGCCAGATTGGTCTTCGCGGTTGACTGATATTCTCCGCTCGGTCCTCCGAAGCCGCTCGACTGCGCCTGAGCCAGCGCGCCCTTCGTCGTCTCGGCGCTCGAAGTTGCATTGTTGGCGCCCGGAACGCCAAAGCCATCTCCGCCCGGCCCGGCATTCGCGACCGCGTTGGCTGCCGCCGTCCCGCCACCTGTCGCCGACGCACCGGCCGTCGCGCTAGCACTCCCTCCGGCTCCTGGACTTTCCGAACAACAGTACTGGCTATACTTGACGCGCCGGCGCCGCCCACGCATAAGCCGAAACGGCAATGTTACCCGTTCCCGAACTGCCCGTCGCGATAGCCGTCGCGGCCCCTCCGGGTCCGCCGCCGCCTCCGAAGCCATAAGTTTCGGGTGGATACGGCAGAGCAGGCGCCCCGCCAGGCCCGCCGTTGCCGCCATAGGCAATGGCGTTCACGCCCGTCGCAGTCGCCGATCCGCCGGCGCCGCCATCGCCGCCATTGCCGTCTGTATAATACGAGGGGGGACCGGCGTCGCCGCCCTTGCCGCCATTTCCGCCGGTCACCGTTCCGCTGCCGGTCACCGACTGTCCTTCGCCACCCGTCAGACGCAAATCACCTGGATGGACGCCATCCGCGCCATTCGTCCCGCTGGCGCCAATCACCTGGGCCTGAGCCCCGGCGGCGCCAGCCGTCATCAAAGCCAACCCAAGCCCGACGGTCGGCAACAGCCACGCCAAAAACGCTCGATCAAACGGCTTATTCATCAGCACCTCATCCTCGAACGAGCCCAGCGCTCGCTTGCATCGACAACAACTCGATTTGCAGGGTCCATCGCACGCCAGACCTCAGTTGTGCCGCGCTCCAGCCGATCCGACAAGCCACGTGTGATCCTCGCGGCGGTGAAGGCGCTGTGAGCGGGCCGGTTTCATCCCGGCGCCGTAACGTCAATTTGCGGCGCATTAACCTTAATGCGCTCTCCTCGCCACGGACGCCCTTGTCGCCGGGCTGGAGCGCTGGTTCATGTCGTTGCGAGAGGGCCATCGGCGCCCCACTACCGCCTTTCGTTCGCGCGGGGCGACGCGGTCCGCACGGTCCGGCTGCCGCCGGCGGGCCTCTGGGCGATCGCGGCGGTCGCGATGCTGTCGCTCGCCTGGACCGCCGCCGTCACCCTCTATGTCGCCTTTCACGACGACGTGATGGGCGCGGTCCTCGCGCGCGAGGCGGAGATGAAGGCGGCCTACGAGGACCGTCTGGCCGAGGCGCGGGGCCGGCTCGATGAAGCCGCGAGCCGGCGCCTGCTCGAGCGCAACGCCTTCAAGAGCCAGGTGAACGAAGTCATTTCCCGCCAGGCCCGGCTCGAACAGCGCGGCGCGATCGTCGTCGCGCTGGCCGCCGAGACGGGCGCGCGCAACATCCGGCGAGAAGCCGCGAGACCTGCGCCCCCGGACGCGCTGAGCGCCATCCAGGCTCTCGGCCCGCCGACGGAGGCCGGCGCGAGCGCGGGGGAATTCGGCGCGCGCCTACGCCCCACTTCCCGAGCCCGCCGCCGCCCATCGCAGCGTCAAGCCTCATCCGATCGACAATTCGGGGGAGACCCTGAGCGCCCTGCCCTCCGAGGCGCCGTTCACGACGGCAAGCCTGCCCGCAGCCGCAGACAACGGCGACCCCTCCGCGCGCCTTGCGCAGGTGGACCGATCGCTTGATCGGGTCGAGCACAGCCAGACGAAGGCTCTCGCCGCCATCGACCGCGTGGCGGAGCGCAGCGCCTCGCGAGACGCGACGATCGTCGCCGAGGCCGGACTCGATCCGGCGAAGCTCTCTCCGCCGCATGGGCAAGGCGGCGTCGGCGGCCCCTATATCCCGGTCGAAATCGATGCGCGCGCGCTTGCGCTCGACCCGGCGCTTAAGCGCGTCGCGCGCGACGTGGCGACGGCCGAGCGCCTCAAGGCGCTCCTGTCGTTTGTGCCCCTGCGCATGCCGCTCTCCGGCGAACCCAGCCTCACCTCGTCCTTTGGCTATCGCGTCGATCCGTTCCTCGGCCGCCTCGCGCTGCATCCGGGCGTCGACCTCGCCGAGCCTTACGGCGCCGAAATCCACGCCGCCGCCGCCGGCCGCGTCGTGCATGCCGGGCCTGCGGGCGGGTACGGAATCATGGTCGAGATCGATCACGGCAACGGGCTCTCCACCCGATACGCGCACATGTCGGAAGCGCTGGTCGAGGAAGGCGAGATGGTCGACAAGGGCGCCGTCCTAGGGAGGCTCGGTTCGACCGGACGCTCGACCGGGCCGCATCTGCATTACGAGGTGCGCGTCGACGGCGAGCCGGTCGATCCCGAGCGCTTTTTGCGCGCAGGCGCGGAAATGGCTGCGGCGGAATAGCGCAATCTGACTGTAGATTAGGTTAACAAATGGTAATGTGAGCTCACGCGGTATTGATGACGTGGAGCTGGTCACAAATGTCTAAGTTGAAGGTTGCGTCCATCCTGGGCGCCGTAGGCCTTGCCGCAACGACGTTGTCGGTTACGAACGCTGTGGCTGTCGTCCCCGAATTCCAGATGACGGGCGTGTTCAGCGACCCCGTCTACTTGGGGAATGTCCTGAATACCCCTGCGGTTGGGGAGAGCACTCCTTACGATAATTCGGGTTCGGTCGCCCCCTCCACAATTATCAGCTCCGACGGCTCCACTCTGCAATGGGGAACCAACCCTGCAACCGACGTCGGCACGGTCTTCAGTCAGCTGCAATTCACCGGCGCGTTCCTTCCTTTGGGCGACATGACAACGCCTACCCAGTTGGGCACAATAACCTACACCAATGGAACGAGCGCGCTCGACTGCTGATTTTTGGCGCGACGCTGACGTTTTCGCTGGACGGCATCGTGCTTGGCTCGGACCAAGTGATCATCACCACCACCTCGAATCAATCGAGTGGGACGGACCTCACTCCTGCCGAGGCGCAGCTCGACGCCGACTATATCAACATCTGCGGAAACTCGAGCAATATCTGTAGTACGGGCATCCAGGCGTTCGAGAATACCGAAGGCGAAGGCGGCTCCGCGTTCTCGACGCCTCTCGTGGCCGGGCTCACTGGAACCTATGACACCGACGTCGCGCTGAATTTGACGAGCGCGTCCTATGTGGGCGGTGATGGCGTCGTAACGGACCGCGCTTCGGTCGCGCCTGAACCCTCGACTTGGGCGATGACGCTGCTTGGTTTCGTAGGATTAGGCTTCGGCTATCGCAACTCCCGCAAAAGGGCGGCGCTAGCGTAACGACAAGACGTCGAACGCCACAAGGTCACCTTCGGGGGGCCTTTTTTGTGGCCGCCGCTAATTGGCGCCACGGCGCCCTGCGGGCTGATGAGACTCTGGACCTCCGTCAAAGGCGGATGCGTCGGCCCCAGCTAAGCCGCGTCAGGAATAGGCGCGGCCCGCGGTTCTCTTTCCAGGGCGCGCCGCTAAACTGGGCGCCCATGGACGTTCTCCTGTTTCGCGCGCTGAGCCTGCTTGGCCTTGCGATACTGGTCGCGCTCGCGGCGCGCCGCCTGCGTCTGCCCTATACGGTCGGGCTCGTGCTCGCGGGCGCGGCGCTCGCCGCGACGCGCAGCCACGCCGGCCTCGCGCTGACCCACGATCTCATCTTCGACGTCGTGCTGCCGCCGCTCCTGTTCGAGGCGGCGCTGAACCTGCGCTGGAGCGATCTCAGACGCGATCTCGTTCCGGTGGTCGCGCTGTCGACCGATCGGGGTCGTGCTCTGCGCCATAGTCGTGGCGGGCGGGCTGTAAGTCTGCTCGGCTGGCCGCTCGAATCCGCGCTCGTCTTCGGCGCGCTGATCAGCGCGACCGACCCGATCGCGGTCATCGCGCTCATCAAGGAATCGCGGGTGACCGGCCGCCTCAGCCTTCTCATCGAAGCCGAGAGCCTGTTCAACGACGGCGCGGCCGCGGTCTGTTCACCCTCATTCTCGTCTGGGCGGCCCATGACCCGGGAGCGCTCAGGACCCGCTCGCGCCCTCACCACATTTGTCGATCGTCGCCGGCGGCGGCCTCGCCGCCGGATTCGGCGTCGGGCTGATCGCCATCATGATCGTGGGAACCTCCGAGGACCATCTGATCGAGACGGCGCTGACCGTGGTCGCCGCTTTCGGCTCGTTCCTGATCGCCGAACATTTCGGCGCCTCGGGCGTGCTGGCGAGCGTCGCCGCCGGCATGACGATGGGCAATCTCGGCGTGCTCACCGAAAAGGAGCGGTTCGGCATCTCGTTCACTCCGCATGGACGCGCGTTCGTGCTCGAGTTCTGGGAGTTCGCCGCCTTTCTCGCCAATTCGCTGGTGTTCCTGCTTGATCGGCTCGGCGATGGCGACGATCGATTTCGCCCGCGAGGGGTTTCTCGCGCTCGCTCTCGTCATCGCGCTCGCGCTCCTGGGCCGCGCGGTCGCGGTCTATCCCGTCTGCCTGGCCTTCGCACGCACGCGCTGGGCGATCCCGCTCAATCAGCAGCACCTGATGTGGTGGGGAGGGCTTGCGCGGCGCGCTGGCTCTCGCGCTTGCGCTCGCCCTGCCTGCCGATCTGCCCCGGCGCGACGACATTCTCATCTCGGCCTTCGCGGTGGTCGCCTTTTCGGTGATCGTGCAGGGGCTGACAGCCCCGCTCGCGCTGAAGGCGGCGCGAGCGACGCCGGCCACGGCGCGGGCAAGCGTCAGAGCAGAGACGCTCGCGGCCCGGCCCGCTAGCCCCCTTCAGAAAATGATGAAGGCCGCCGGAGCCTGGCGGCCTTTGATTCCGACGACGATCCCGGCTCAGGCCGTGGCGACCGCCGCCGCGCTTTTGCGCGTCTTGCGCCAGCCAAGAAAAGCGAGCCCGGCAAAACCGGCGATCAGCATCGCCCAGGTCGAGGGCTCGGGAACCGGCGCCGTCGCTATAAGCGCCGTGCCCGGAAGCGCGCCGTTGAAAAGATTGTTGTTGTGCAGTTCGCCCCCGCCGAGGAATTGGTTCGCGAACAGCGAACCCTCGATGTTGCCGCCCGAGGTGATCTTTACCGCCGCGTCAGGCGCCAGGATCGAAGCGCCCCACTGCCCAAGGTTGACAGATCGTCGCGTCCTCGAAATTGAACAGCGCATCCTGCTGATCGACATTGAAATGCGTGCTGCTCGGATCGTTGAAGTTGCCGATGACGTTGATGATATAGGACGTGACGCCGTTGCCGGTGAAGCTGATGTCGTGGTTCATAAGATCGCTCGCGAGCGTCGGACCCGGCGATCTCGAACACCACGACGCCCGTGTTCGATCGGCGTTGAAATTGCCGTTGACGAACGACGTTCCGCTGGTTGCGGTCAGATTGGCGAGTTGCGCCGAGAGATCGGTGAGCGGATCAGTGTAATAGCTGACCGGGTTGGGCAGGCGCGCCCAGGTTCTTGCCGCCGCCGTTGTAGTTGACCTGCTTGACTCGTGGCGCCTGCATAATAGAGGTTGCCGCCCGAATTAAGGTTGAGCGAGCCGTTGAGCTTGCCGAACAGATAGAGGTCCGGCGAGGCCGGAACATTGGCGCCGCCACCGAAGAAGGTCGCGCCATTGAGGTCGCCACCGACGACTGCGTTTCCAACGATATCGGACTGGGTCGACACGTTTCCCGGTGGTGACCAAGTTGAAGCTGGACAGGATCTGCGCTCGGCCGTCATCGCGTCCGCCTGCGCCGGCCGACAGCCCCAACGGCCGCCACCACCACGAGCGCCGACACTGCGCCCGCCGCCCGAATAAACGTCGTCATTTTCGTCTAGGTCCCCGAGAACGCCGCCGCCAGGAAGAGGCGGCTCAAGCTCGGCGCCCATATGCGAATGCTGCGCTGCAACATCAAGGGACTATTATCGATTTTATTTTGGAAATTTTTTCGTAAGGATTCCTAATGTTGCGCCGCGGCGCTCAGGTCGCATCTCCCATGAGCACGCCCGCCTTCTCGACCTTCGCGGCGCGCAGCCGCGCGACCTCGATCACGTCCGCGCCGAGCAGCGGACGCAGGTAATCATGGAACGCCGGGGTCACGTCGTTGCCGGCCGCGTTGATGAGATGATCCTCCATCACGCGCGTCTTGCCCGCGACCGTCTCGAGCGGGATCAGCGGATAGTCGACCGCATAGTCGCCGACGCGGCGGATCGCGACCGACCCCTCCCCTGCCCCGGCCATCGCATATTGCACCGCCTTCTCGCCGACCTCGCGCGCCTCGCGCTGATCGACCTTGCTGACGCAGCCGACGAACGAGCGCTGCAGATAGCCGAACGTGTCGCCGCGCACCCGCTTGATGCCGAGCTTGGACTTGACCTCCTCGCATAGGAGATCGGCGAGCGCGCCGGTGCCGGAAAGCTGGACGTTGCCATGCGCGTCCTTTTCCGCTCTTCCCCATGAGCTTGGTGATGATCGCCTCGCCCTTGTCGTCGTGGATGCCCTCGGAGGCCGCGACGATGCAGCGCCCGTGGCGCTCGAACGTCGCCTTGACGTCGGCAAGGAACTTGTCGACGATGAAAGTGCGCTCGGGCAGATAGATGAGATGGGGGCCGTCGTCGGGATATTTCCGCGCCAGCGCCGAAGCCGCGGTGAGGAAGCCGGCGTGCCGGCCCATGACCACCGCGACATAGACGCCTTTCAGCGCCAGATTGTCGAGATTGGCGCCGGCGAAGGCCTGGGTCACGAAGCGCGCCGCCGACGGATAACCCGGCGTGTGATCGAAGCCGACGAGATCGTTGTCGATCGTCTTGGGGATATGGATGGCGCGAAGCCCATGGTCGGATTTCTTCGCCTCCTCGGCGACAATGCGCACCGTGTCGGAGGAATCGTTGCCGCCGATATAGAAGAACGTGTCGATCGCGTGCGCTTTCAGGACCTTGAAGATCTCCTGGCAATATTTGCGGTCGGGCTTGTCGCGGGTCGAGCCGAGCGCGGCGGCCGGCGTCGCCGCGACCGCCTCGAGATTGGCGACCGTCTCCTGGCCGAGATCGACGAGATCGTCGTTGACGATCCCGCGCACGCCCTGCAGCGCGCCATAGACATGGGTGACGTCGGGAAACCGCCTCGCCTCCAGCGCCACGCCGGCCAGCGACTGGTTGATGACCGCGGTCGGTCCGCCGCCTTGGGCGACGAGGATCTTGTGCGGCATGGATTTCAGCCTCCTTTGACCGAGCGCGGCTCAAGGCGCGTTACACGCGCTCACGCTCCAAGGCTTTAGGGCCGCCCGCGCCCCGCGCAAGCTTGCGCGGGCCGGAAGTCGGCCGCCGCAAATCAACGGCCGCTGAACTTGCCAGGACGGGTCTTTGGGGCAGAACTCGCGGCGCCCGCACCGCGAGCCGGCCGGAGCGGGCAGGCCGCCAGCGGGACTATGGCTGATTCCCTCCCGGAGCGAATCGTGAAGTCGGACTCCTTTTGTTCGCGCCGCCAACTCCAGCGATCTTGTGGGCGATGGTCCTTTTGCTCTATCCGCCAGCGGTGTCGATGTGGCGCTCGTCCGTACGGGCGCGGGTGGCGCGCCTTCCAGGGCCGGTGCCCGCATCAGGGCGCGCTTCTGGGCGAAGGCGAGATCGAAGGCGACAAGCTCATATGCCGCAACCATCGCTGGCAATTCTCCATCGAGTCCGGCCGAGCGTGAGGGGGACCGGGCTGTCTCGCATCGTGTCCGGTCGTCGAGCGGGCGACGTCATTTTTGTCGACCCGACCGGGCTGGAGCCAGCTTCCCGCGGAACGCGCGGCGGGCGATCGCTGGATGAACTCCCGGGGCCCAGGCCGCGCCCGGTTCTCGGCAACATCCATCAGATCGATCTCTCGAAGGCCCACCTCGCTCTCGAGGGCTGGGCAGGACAATATGGCCCGACGTACAAGCTCTACCGCGAGCAAGCCGCATCGTCGCGACGAGCGACGCGGCGATGGTCCACGAGGTGCTGCTGGCCAGGCCCGACACATTCCGGCGCAGCGCGAGGACCGCAGGCTCTCGCCGAAATCGGCATCAAGGGCGTGTTCAACGCGGAAGGCGCCGCCTGGCGCTCGCAGCGCAAGCTGGCGGTGGCGGCGCTTGCGCAACGAAGTCTGAAGCAACTCTATCCCCACATCAAAACCGTCGCCGATCGGGTGAAGCGCAGGTGGGAGAGAGCCGCGGCGACCGGCGAGGCGCTCGATATCGTCGACGAGATGAAGCGCTTTACAGTCGACATTACGATGCTGATCGCCTTCGGCCACGACGCGAATACGGTCGAGGCGACGAACGACGTCATTCAGCGTCGATCTCGAAGTCATCTTGCCGGGATGAGCCGGCGCGTCTTCGCCACTTTCCCGGCTTGGCGCTTCCTCGAGCTCCCGAGCGACCGGCGGCTGGACCGGGCGTTCGCCGCAGTGCGCGAATGGCTCGCGGTCTGCTTGTACGACCGCGCCAGCGCCTTGAGGCCAACCCCGGCCAAGCCGACCATCCGGCGAATTTCCTGGAATCGATGTCGTGGCGGTCGACGAGAAGGGCGAGCCGTACTCGGACGCCACGATCATGTCCAACCTGATCACGATGCTCCTCGCCGGCGAAGACACGACGGCGTTCACCCTGGCCTGGGCCGTTCACGAACTCTGCGACAACCCCCAATGGGCCAAAGCCCTTCGGCGGGAGGCGGATGATGCGATTCGGCGCGTTGGACGTGGCCGCGGACGTCGACGCCGTCAACCGGCTCGCCGTCGCCGGAGCGGTCGCCAACGAAACGATGCGACTGAGGCCCGTCGCCCCGTTCGCCAACGCGACGGCGAACGTGGACACGTCGCTCGGCGACTATTTCGTGCCGAAAGGAACGACGCTCTCCTGCTTTTCCGCGGCCGCAGGCCGTCGATTCGAAAAACTTCTTCCGACCCGCTCGCGTTCCAGCCTGAACGATGGCTCGGAGCATCGTCCGGCGCGCATGACGTGTCGGGCCAACATTCCGTTCGGCTCCGGTCCGCGAATGTGCCCCGGACGCTCGCTCGCGCTCTTCGAGATGAAAGCCTTGCTGTCAATGATGTACAAGAGCTTCGACGTCGAGCGAGCGGGACGCGCCGAGGACGTCACGGAGCTGTTTGGCTTCACCATGTCGCCCGCCGGGCTCAAGGTCCGATTGCGCCGCGAGCGGCGCATCAGCCGCCCCGATCCGAGTTTGAGCCGCAGACGGCGCTGAAGGGAGGCGCTGACGTCGCCGTGATATGATGCTTGGGCCCTCGGAGGTTCCTGATGGACGAGCGCGAGCGCGGCCTCTATCCGGACGCGAGAGAGGTTGGAGCATGCGCATCCACGTCATCAATCCGAACACCACCCGCTCGATGACGCTGAAGATCGGCGCCGCCGCCAAGGCCGCAGCTTCGCCTGGAGTCGAAGTGACGGCCGTCAATCCCGGACTTCGGGCCGGCCAGCATCGAGGGCTATTTCGACGAGGCCTTTTCGGTTCCGGGCCTCGTCGACGAGATCGGCAAGGCGCGCGACGCCGACGCATTCGTCATCGCCTGTTTCGACGACACCGGGCTCGAAGCGGCGCGCTGCGCGACTCGCGCCGGTCGTAGGCATCGGCGAAGCCGCGTTCCATATGGCGAGCCTCATCGCCGCGAAGTTCAGCGTCGTGACGACGCTCGCCCGATCGATCACGCCGATCGAGCACAACCTGACGAAATATGGGCTCATCGCGCGCTGCGCGCGCGTGCGCGCAGCGGAAGTGCCGGTGCTCGCGCTCGAAGAGCCAGGCTCGCAGGCCCGCCTGCTCATCGAACAGGAGATCGAGCGTGCGCTCTCGGAGGACAGCGCCGAGGCGATCGTGCTCGGCTGCGCCGGCATGACCGATCTTGCGCGCGAGCTTGAGCGCAAGGCGGGCGTTCCGGTGCTCGACGGGGTCGCCTGCGCGGTCAGCCTCGCGGAAAGCCTGGTCCGGCTCGGGCTTGAAGACCTCTAAGCGCAATACTTACGCGGCGCCGCTCGCCAAACCCTATGCGGGCGAGTTCAAGCGCTTCTCGCCGGCTTAAAGAGGTTGACTGGGAGGGCCGGCGCCCTCATCCCGGCGACAGGCAAGCCTATAATACGATCGGTATAAACAGGAGACTGCGATGGCCGCAATCTCAACCGGAGAAGATCTGACGTGCGCATTGTCCTCATGCTTTTCGCGATCAGCGCCGGCGCTCTTCAGCCGCTTCAGGCCGCGGTCAACTCCCAGTTCGCCCAGCGGGGCGCGACCGTACTCTGGGCCGCCGCGATTTCTGGCGCGGTCACCTCGCTCACGCTCGCCGCGGCGGCTCTGATCGTCTGGCGGGCGCCGCCGCCACCACTTGCTTCATTCGCCGCAGTGCCGCCGTTTCTGTGGACGGGCGGGGTACTGGGGGCCGTCATCCTCGGCATGATGACCGTCGTTGCGCCACGGCTCGGGGTGGCGCTGATGTTCGTCTGCTTTCTCGCCGGGATCATCGTATGCTCGCTGCTCCTCGACCAGTTCGGCGTGCTCGGGCTGCCGCAGCAACCGCTCACTTTGGGCCGGGTAGTCGGCGCCGGTCTGGTTATCGCAGCCGTTCTCCTCGTTCGCCTCACCTGAGAGGGGGTAGGAAACGGACACGGAAGAGGCGTGGCCTCCCTGTGCGTGGAAGCGAGGACGCGCCTTGCGTTTGCCGGCTTCTCAGAGAGCGTGCGCCGTCTTGAGAGCGTCCGCGAGATCTCCGTAATATTCGCAGTCTTTCGATCCGCAGAGCTTCTCGATCGTCGCCAACTGGTCCTTGGCGAGGCCGAACTTGCCCTCGATCACATAGGCCTCACCTAGATATTCACGCACCTGCGCATAGTTCGGATCGAGAGCGACAGACTTGAGATAATAGCCGATCCCCTCCTCCGTCCGCCCAAGCTTGCGGGTCGCATAGCCGCGATAGTTGAGGGCGCGGGGGGTATTGGGATTCTCGAGCAGCTCGAGCACGTCGATCGCCTCTTGGTACCGGTCGGCCTTGGCGAGCGCATAGGCATATTCGGTCAGGTCTCGATCGGGCAGGATTCCGCTGCGCCGCTCCAGACATTTGTGCTTCTTCCTGTCCCAGACCTGACCCGGCGCGCATGTCGTGAGGTCGGTCTTCTTCATACCGTTGGCTTTCTTTTCCATTGTGCCCCCGGCGCCGCCGCCCTCCGCCCATCGCGCTAGCTCCTCCGCTGTCATTGTCGCCCCCTGCCGCCTTGGCAGCGGGCGCGGCAAATCCAAGCCCGACGGCGACAATTCCACAGAAGAGGATCGATGCGAGGCCGGAGTGGCCTTTGCGCGCGGATGAAAGAGAAGTGGTCATAATTGGGTCACTCCGTTTGAGGTCAGGAGCCCAGGAAACGCTCGAGCGGGCGAATTTATTCCCCACAAATTCTCCACTCAAGTCGAAAACCGTTGCGCCGCGCGACGATATGCCACCTCGCGCAGCCGGTGCCCGGGCGCTTTGCTCGCGGCGCGATCGCTCATGGCATGACATAGGTCGCCTGCCCCTTGCCCACAAGCGCAGAGGGAATCGCGCCCGGCTCGTTGACCGAGAACACCACGATCGGGATGCCGTTGTCGCGCGCGAGCGCGAAGGCGGCGGTGTCCATCACCTGTAAGTTTCGGGCGATCGCCTCGTCGTGGCTAAGTTTTCGAAGCGGGTGGCGTTCGGGTCCTTCTTCGGGTCGGCGGTATAGATGCCGTCGACCTGGGTCGCCTTCATCACCGCGTCGCAGGAGAGTTCGCAGGCGCGCAGGGCCGCGCCGGTGTCGGTGGTGAAGAACGGATTGCCGGTGCCGGCGGCGAGGATGATCACCCGATGCTTGACCAGATGCGCGAGCGCGGCCTGGCGCGAATAGGGCTGGCACAGCGAGGGCATGGCGACCGCGGAGAGCACGCGCGCGGGCTGGCCGATCTGCTCGAGCGCGCCCTCCATCGCCAGCGCGTTCATCACCGTCGCCAGCATGCCGATCGAGTCGGCGCGCGCGCGCTCGATCCCTTTGTCCGCGCCCTGCAGCCCGCGGAAGAAATTGCCGCCGCCGACCACGACCGCGACTTGCGCGCCCGAGGTCGGCCGCGGCTTTGAGATCGCCGGCCATGCGCGACACGTCGGCGCGTGCAGGCCGTGCGTGTCCGGCCCCATCAGCGCCTCGCCCGAGAGCTTGACGACGACGCGCTTGAACAGCGGTTTTGGCGCTTTCGACATGGGCGACCCCTCCTCGGACCGTCACCGGGCAGCCCGCCGCCGCGCTATCGGTCCCGGCCGTCCTCAGGCATAAAAAAAGCGGCCCCGAGGCCGCTTTCTGATCGTCGACGGCCGCTCAGGGCTCTTCCGCCGGCTTCTCGACGCCCTCGCCGAGCGCGTAGCGGACGAAGCCGGTGACGGCGACCGGCGCGCCGACCGTCTTCTCGGCTTCCTTCATCGCCTGGGCGACGGTCTTGGCGGGATCATGGACATAGGCCTGGTCGAGCAGGCAGACCTCCTTGTAGTAGGACTTCAGGCCCAACTCGACGATCTTCTCGAGCACGTTCGCGGGCTTGCCGGCGTTCTTCTCGGCCAGCACCGCGCGCTCGCGCTGCAACCGTCGCCGGATCGAGACCGGCGGCGTTGAGCGCGACCGGACTCGCGGCGGCGACATGCATGGCGACCTGCCGGCCGAGCGCGACCAGCGCGTCGTGGTCGCCGGCGGATTTCAGCGCGACGATGACGCCGATGCGCCCGAGGCCGTCGACGACCGCGCCATGGACATAATGGCCGATCGCGCCCTTGGCGACGTGCAGGCCCTGCGCGCGTCTCAGCGTCATATTCTCGCCGATCGTCGCGATGGCGTTGGCGATCGCCTCGCTGACCGTGCCGCCGCCCGGATAATGGGCGCCGAGCACTTTCCGGCGTCGACTTCGGGCGCCTTGTCGAGCGCGACCGCGAGCACGCCGCGCACCAGCGCCTGGAAGTCATCATTGCGGGCGACGAAGTCGGTCTCGGAATTGACCTCGACGACGACGCCGAGATTGTCCTCGACGGCGACGCCGACAAGGCCTTCGGCGGCCACGCGGCCGCTCTTCTTGGCCGCCTTGGCCAGGCCCTTCTTGCGCAGCCAGTCGATCGCCGCCTCGATGTCGCCGTCGGTCTCGTTCAGCGCGTTCTTGCAGTCCATCATGCCCGCGCCGGTCTTTTCGCGCAGATCCTTGACCAGCCCGGCGGAAATGGTCGCCATCACGTCCCTCTTTTGCTCTGAGGCGCCGGGCGCGCGGCCTAGACCTCAACCTCCGCGGCCATCAGCGCGCGCGCCTGCTCGCTCCACTTGTCGCGCGCGATGCGGCCGTTGAACTTCAGATCGGCGTCGAGTTTGGCGGCTTCCGCCGTGGTCATCGCGGCAAGCTGCCAATAGTGGAACACGCCGTGCTCGTTGAGCTTCTTGACGATCTGCGGGCCGACGCCGGTCAGCTTGGCCAGATCGTCCGGGGCGCCGCGCGGGGCGGCCAGGAGTTCGAAGTGGTCGGTCAGCGCTTCCGGCTCGGTCGTCGAAGCCTCTGCAGGCTCGACTGACTCCGGCAGCGCTCGGCGATCGGCGCCTCGGCTGCGCCGAGGTCGACGCCCTGCGCGCCCTGGCCGCGCGAGATGCCGTCGATCGCCGCGCGCGCGACGAGATCGCAATAGAGCTGGATGGCGCGGCCGGCGTCGTCGTTGGCCGGGACCGGAAAGGCTGATGCCGTCGGGGTCGCAATTGGTGTCGAGGATCGCGATCACCGGGAATCTTGAGGCGGTTGGCCTCCTTGATCGCGAGCGCCTCCTTGTTGGTGTCGATGACGAACACGAGATCGGGGACGCCGCCCATGTCCTTGATGCCGCCGAGCGCGGTCTCGAGCTTGTCGCGCTCGCGCGACATCATCAGGCGCTCCTTCTTGGTCAGGCCCTTCGCGCCTTCGCTCAGCAACTCGTCGAGCTTGCGCAGGCGCGAGATCGAGGCGGATATGGTCTTCCAGTTGGTCAGCATGCCGCCGAGCCAGCGGGCGTTGACGAAATATTGCGCCGAGCGCTTGGCGGCCGCCGCGATTTCGTCGGACGCCTGGCGCTTGGTGCCGACGAACAGCACCCGGCCGCCCTTGGCGACGGTGTCGGAAACTGTCTTCAGCGCCTGGTGAAGCAGCGGCACCGTCTGGGCGAGGTCGATGATATGAATCGAGTTGCGCGCGCCGTAGATATAGGGCGCCATCTTCGGGTTCCAGCGATGCGACTGGTGGCCGAAATGCGCGCCCGCCTCGAGCAGCTGGCGCATGGTGAAATCGGGAAGTGCCATGGAGCTTATCCTTGTCCGGTTGAGCCTCGGCGGATCATAGTAAGCGAAGCGAGCCTCGCCACCGGAGCGGAACCTTAAACAGGAGCCGCAAAAAATCCGCCTGTGGAATGGCGCCGCATATAAGGGAGCGGAAGTGGAAACGCAAGCGCGCGATCGGAAGCTCGGCCGACAGGCGGGATCGGGCGCGATCGATCATATCCGCGCCCGCTGATAGTGTTCGGAGCGGGCGACTTCGCACTGCCCCCCGCGGATCGAGGCGCGCCCGGACGTTCCCCTTTCCGTCTCGTCCCGCCGACCCGTTCCCTTCGTCTGCACTGCCGGATGGGGCGGACGCGCTCTCGACCCGCCGGTCGAGGCGTCGAATCCGCCCGGACGGCGGCCGCGCCGCCAGGTGGGACGGCCCTGCCGCAGCGAGCCGGAGATCCCTCCGTCGGCCTGGAGCCGTTCGGCAAGGCGCAGATCCCTGTCGTCATGCTGTCACAGCCCTTCATGGCTGGGTCCGGATTCGGGGCGCGCAAATTCCGATTGCCTCAGCGGCAAACGTGTCTAGCCTCGCGTCCGTTTGGCCGCCCGGTCTTTCCCTCCGTCGCTCGCGCAAGCGGAACTCGCCGATGCCTCTGAACACCTTTGTCTCCGCCGGGCGGCGGGTCCTGCCAAACCAATGGGATCTGGTCGCGTTCGCGGCGATTCTGGCGGTGCTGACGGCGGTCGCGCAGAGCCTATCACGGGATTTCGGCGCCCCTGCCCGCGCCGAACGAGTCGCCGGTGTCGCTCGATTATTGGAATCTGCCCTATTACGCGTTGCGCACGACGCTGCGCATGTTCGCCGCGCTCGCCGCCTCGCTCGTGTTCACCTTCACCTACGCGACGCTCGCGGCCAAGAGCCGGCGGGCGGAAATGGTGCTGATCCCGGTGCTCGACGTGCTCCAGTCGGTGCCGATCCTGGGCTTCCTCTCCTTCACCGTGACGTTCTTTCTCGGCCTCTTCCCCGGCAACACGCTGGGCGCGGAACTCGCGGCGATCTTCGCGATCTTCACCAGCCAGGCCTGGAACATGGCCTTTTCCTTCTACCAGTCGCTGCGCACCGTGCCGCGCGATCTCGACGAAGTGGCGCGCGGCTTCCGCCTCACCGGCTGGCAGAAGTTCTGGCAGCTCGAGGCGCCGTTCGCGATGCCGGGCCTCATCTGGAACACGATGATGTCGATGTCGGGCGGCTGGTTCTTCGTCGTCGCCTCGGAGGCGATCACGGTCGGCGACACGACCATCACTCTGCCCGGCGTCGGCTCCTACATCGCCAAGGCCAACGACGCAGGCAATTGGTCGGCGATCGGCGCGGCCGTCCTGACGATGGCGATCGTCATCCTGCTGTACGATCAACTGTTGTTCCGCCCGATCGTCGCCTGGGCGGCGAAGTTCCGCGTCGAATTGTCGGTGAGCCAGGATGTCGAGACATCCTGGGTGCTCGACCTGATGAAGCGCACGCACTGGATCCGACTGGGCATCGCTCCCGATCTTCGCCGCGCTGCGCAGCGTCAGCCTGATGCCGATCGGTTTCCCGCCGCTTCGCGCCGAACAGCGCAAGGGGAACGCGCAAGAGCCGCTCGCGGCATCATCGACGCGCTCTGGATTCTCGTCATTCTCGCCGTGGCCGTCTGGGCGGTGTGGCTCACGATCTCCTATATCGCCACGGAGATTGGCTGGGACGAAGTCGGCCGTGTCTTCGTCCTGACCTCCTACACGCTTATTCGCGTCGTCGCTGCTGATGGCGCTGGCGACGATTGTCTGGGTGCCGATCAGCGTCTGGATCGGCCTGAGGCCGCGCTTGGCGGAAGCCGTCCAGCCGATCGCCCAGTTCCTCGCCGCCTTCCCGGTCAACCTGCTGTTCGGCGCGGCGGTCAGCCTCGTGCTCGCCTTCCATCTCAACCCGAATATCTGGCTGAGCTTCCTCATCGTTTTCGGCACCCAATGGTATATCGTCTTCAACACGATCGGCGGCGCCGCGGCCTTTCCCAACGATCTGCGCGAAGCGGCGGCGAATTTCCGCATCCGCGGCTGGCACTGGTGGAAGCAGGTCATGCTTCCCGGCGTCGCGCCCTATTACCTGACCGGCGCGATCACCGCCTCGGGCGGCTCGTGGAACGCCTCGATCGTCGCCGAATACGTCAAGTGGAAGGACCATACAGTCGTCGCCAAGGGCGTCGGCTCCTATATCGCCGAGGCGACCGACAAGGGCGACTTCCCGAAGATCGTGCTCGGCGTCGCGATGATGTCGATCTTCGTCACGCTGTTCAATCGGCTGTTCTGGCGCCAGCTCTACGCCTATGCGGAGCGGCGCCTGCGGCTCTGAACCGTCACCGCTGCCTTCGAGGAGTTCGCCCATGTTGGACCCGAGCGATCGCCACGCTCCTGAGCGTCGACAAAGTCAGCCAGTCTTCCAACCGGGTCCGGCGAATGCGCGCGCCGGTGCTGAGCGACGTTTCGCTGAGCCTCAAGACAGGCGAGATCGTCGCCCTGCTCGGCCGCTCGGGCTGCGGCAAGTCGACGCTGCTGCGCATCATCTCCGGGCTGACGCGGCCGACGCGAGGGAACGGTGACGATTTCCGGCGAGCCGGTGACGGCCCGGCGGAGGACGTCGCGATGGTGTTTCAGAGCTTCGCGCTTTTCCCGTGGCTCAACGTCCTCGACAACGTCGAGATCGGCCCGCGCGCCAACGGCGTGCCGCTCGAGGAGACGCGCAAGCGCGCGCTGAAGGCGATCGACACCATCGGCCTCGACGGCTTCGAATCGGCCTATCCGAAGGAGTTGTCGGGCGGCATGCGCCAGCGCGTCGGCTTCGCGCGCGCGCTGGTCATGCAGCCGAAGATCCTGCTGATGGACGAGCCGTTCTCGGCGCTCGACGTGCTGACCGCGGAAACCCTGCGCACCGACCTGCTCGATCTGTGGCAGGAGGGGCGCATTCCGATCAAGTCCATCCTGATGGTCACCCACAACATCGAGGAAGCGGTGCTGATGAGCGACCGCATCCTCGTGCTGTCGTCCAATCCCGGCCGCATCGCCTCGGAAATCCCGGTGACCATTCCCCATCCGCGCAACCGGCTCGATCCCGAATTTCGCGCGCTGGTCGACAAGATCTATGCGCTGATGACCCAGCGGCCGGAGCGCGAAACCGGCCGCGCGCGAAGCCGCCGCCGCGGCGATGGGTCTTGGCCTTGCGCTGCCGCTCGTCTCGACCAACTCGCTCGCCGGCATGCTGGAGGAGATCGCCGCGCCGCCCTACAACGGCCGGGCCGACCTGCCGCATCTGGCCGAGTCGCTGCAGCTCGAAATCGACGACCTGTTCCCGCTCGGCGAGACCTTGCAACTGCTGCGCTTCGCCGAATTCGAGGAAGGCGACATCAAGCTGACGCCGCTCGGCCGGCGCTTCGTCGACATGGACGTCGACCAGCGCAAGAAGGTGTTCGGCGACCAGTTGCTGGCGCACATCCCGCTCGCCTCCCATATCAAGCGGGTCCTGGACGAACGCCCCAGCCATCGCGCGCCGGCGACCCGCTTCCGCGAGGAGCTCGAAGACTACATGTCCGAGGACTATGCCGAGCGGACATTGCGCGCGATCATCAATCTCGGCCGTTACGGCGAACTGTTCGCCTATGACGAGAACAGCCAGACGTTCAGCTACGAGAACCCGCAATAGCAACCGGCGCCTCGCGCTCCTTTGGTTTTGACTTGCCTCGCATAATGCGCTGCAATAAGCTATATTGCAGTGCGAAGAGCGCTTGAAGCCCACGGGAGACGCTCGATGACGCCAGTTTCCGCCACCCTTGCCGTCAGCGACAAAGACAGCCGTCGAGCCGTCAGCCCCGGCTTCCGCGACCCTAACGGTCGGGCAGAAATCCGTCGAGCTGCCGATCCAAGGGCACGATCGGCCCCGTCGGTGATCGACATCGGCAAGCTCTACGCCCAGACCGGCATGTTCACCTACGATCCGGGCTTCACCTCGACCGCGAGCACGGAATCGAAGATCACCTACATCGACGGCGACGAGGGCGTGCTGCTCTATCGAGGTTATCCGATCGACCAGCTCGCCGAGCACGGCGATTTCCTCGAGACCTGCTATCTGCTGCTCTATGGCGAGCTGCCGACGGCCGCGCAGAAGGCCGACTTCGACTATCGCGTCACGCGCCACACCATGGTCCACGAGCAGATGACCCGTTTTTTCAACGGTTTCCGCCGCGACGCTCATCCGATGTCGGTGATGGTGGCCTGCGTCGGCGCGCTCGCCGCCTTCTATCACGACTCGACCGACATCAACGATCCGTGGCAGCGCGAGGTCGCCTCGATCCGCATGATCGCCAAGATGCCGACGCTGGCGGCGATGGCCTTCAAATATGCGATCGGCCAGCCATTCGTCTATCCGAAGAACGATCTCGATTACTCCGCGAATTTCTTGCGCATGTGCTTCTCGGTCCCGTGCGAGGAGTACAAGGTGAATGCGGTGCTGGCGCGGGCGCTCGACCGCATCTTCATCCTCCACGCCGACCACGAGCAGAACGCCTCGACCTCGACCGTGCGTCTCGCCGGCTCGTCGGGCGCCAATCCCTTCGCCTGCATCGCCGCCGGCATCGCCTGCCTCTGGGGTCCGGCGCATGGCGGCGCCAACGAGGCGGCGCTCAAGATGCTGGGCGAGATCGGCCGGGTCGAGAACATTCCCAAATACATCGCCAGGGCCAAGGACAAGAACGATTCGTTCCGCCTGATGGGCTTCGGCCACCGCGTCTACAAGAACTACGATCCGCGCGCCAAGATCATGCAGAGGACCGCGCATGAGGTGCTCAACGAGCTCGGGATCAAGGACGACCCGCTGCTCGACGTCGCGATCGAGCTCGAGCGGATCGCGCTGCACGACGATTATTTCATCGAAAAGAAGCTCTATCCGAACATCGACTTCTATTCGGGCATCACGCTGAAGGCGATGGGCTTCCCGACCGAGATGTTCACCGTTCTGTTCGCGGTCGCGCGCACCGTCGGCTGGATCGCCCAGTGGAAGGAGATGATCCAGGATCCGGACCAGAAGATCGGCCGCCCGCGCCAGCTCTATACCGGCTTGACCCTGCGAGAATATAAACCCACGAGCAAGCGCTAAGCCTCGCGGCGCCGCGCGGCCAGCCGGATCGCCGCGTCCTCGCAGATCAAGCTCACGGGGCGCCGATTTCATTCCAAGGCAGGGCGCTAGCGCCCTGAGCTCCTTCGTCTCCCAATTCGCGCGCCGGATGTGGTTGCGCCAGATTGGTCAAACAGCCGCGAAGCCCCCGTCGCCGGTCTGTGGACCGGGCGACGCGGTCCTACGATCCGACGCCCTTCGTCACCCAAGGCCACATCATCGTCGTCACGATCAACTATCGCCTGGGCGAGCTCGGCTGGCTCGCTCACCCGCTGTTGGACGACGGCAGCCCCAACAGCTCGGGGAATTACGGGCTGATGGACCAGCAGTTTGCGATGCGCTGGGTCAACCGCAACATCGCCGCCTTTGGCGGCGACCCGCACAAGGTGACGATCGCCGGCGAGTTCGCCGGCGCGATCGACAGCTGTTCCCACCTCGCCTCGCCAACGGCGGCGGGACTGTTTCGTGGGGCGATCATCGAGAGCGGATGCATCGTCTTCCAGTATCCGCAGGCCGTGCTGGCGGCAGTCAGCGGCGCCCCCGCCGACCACTCCTGAGTCAATCCGTTCCGGTATGGGCGTACGAGTTCAAGGACACGAGGGCGCCAGAACTCTTCAATCTGCCCACGGTCTTCCCATACGGGGCGACACATGCCAGCGAGCTGCAGTTCGTCTTCGATCCCAACGCGTTTTTTCCCAACGTCGATTATCCGGTTGCGACCGATCCGTTCCCTCTGAGCCCAGACGAACAGCGCCTCTCGCGGCAGATGATCCGGTATTGGACCAATTTCGTCACGACGCTCGACCCTAACCGTTCCGGAACGGCATGGAAGCCGGATCCAGTGGGATGGGGCGGAGAGCGCAACGGAGATTTTTGGCGGCGTTATGACAGCACTTCCGACGACGTCCAGGCGCTTATAACGCCATATCCACACTCAGAGTTCGGCTTTGGGACGGAGCACCAGTGCGCCTTCTGGGAGCAAGTCGGCCTCGAAAGCGGCCTTTAAGATCTGGGTTGAAGAAAAACGGCGCGACGCTCATGTCACGGGACGTGCACCAGGCGCGGGTCCCTTCCGTATGTTTCCCGCAGATTTCGGCTGGTTTTGCGCGGCAAGCCCAAAGCCAAGACGAAAGGCTGGGGCGAGCCGACGCGGGCGATCGATGCGCTCGGACCTATCTCCAGCGCAGCGCGCGCTTTGCGACTACGGAAGATCCAAGTCGCCATCAGGTCAGGGCGGACAGTAAGCTCACAAGTTCCCGTTGGCTGGCTCGAGGATCAGAGCGCGGCGGCTGAAGGCCTCTGGCTTCATCGAGGCGCTCCCTTCCGAATCTGCAGAGAAAGCTTGGGCGTATCCCTCGACGGCCCTCCCGGCCGTCTAGGTCGCAAAACGCTTGCCGAACTCGAGTAGGCGGTTCTTCCAGGCCGCCGTCTGGAGGACGTCGCGGTTGACGACTACGCGCGGCTCGCGGCCGCGCCGGACGTCAAGGACAGCGCGAACGTCGGCGGCCCCGTTGCCTGCGAAGCACTGGTCCGTCCAGCAAAGGGCATGTGGAGCCAAAATCACATTTTCGAGTTTAAGAATGGGATCGTCGGCGTCCGGCGGCTCCTTTTCGAGCACGTCAAGTCCTGCGCCGGCGATCCGCCGCTCCTCAAGCGCCTTGGTCAGCGCCTTTTGGTCGACGATCGGGCCTCGAGCGGTGTTGATGAGATACGCGGTCGGTTTCATCAAGGCGAGGGTGTCGGCACTAACGAGGTGGCGGGTTTCCGCCGTCAATGGACAGCTCACGCTGACGAAGTCAGAACGCCGGAACACGTCCTCCAGGCCAAGAAGCTCGATTCCAAGCTCGGCGGCGAGCTTCGGGTCCGCGTAGGGGTCATGCGCGATCAATTTCATGTCAAACGGTTTGATCAAACGGAAAAGCTCGGCCCCGATATTGCCGATCCCGATTGATCCGAGGGTGCGTCCGACGAGACCGACGCCCATGTATTCGCCTCGTTTGGCAAAACCGGCCGCAGCTTCGCGGGTCAGCCGATCCTTCACCATGAGCTTGCCGCTGAGAGCCAGAATGAATGTGATGATCGAAACCGCGACCGGCCTGCGCACGCCATCCGGAGTGATGACGAGCGCGATGCCTGCCTGGGTGCAGGCGTCCACATCGACGGTGTCGTAGCCGACGCCGAAGCGGGCAACGACAGCGAGGCGACCATTCGGGTGGATGCTCTCTTTCGTGAAGCGGTGCGCGAGAAGAATCAGCGCATCGAAATCCGCAAGCTGGTCGGCTTCCAATGGATTGCGCGGCTCAAGATAGGCAAACTCGACATTCGGCGCCTGACGCAGTGGTTCGAGGTCGAAGTCGGGATAGACTGCTGATCCGTCAGGCTTACGGAAATCGCCGGACAGAGCCACGCGAAACGGCGCGCTCATCGCTTGCTTCCCGTCTTCTTCGGCTTCTCCGCCGGGACACAGCCCTCACGCAATTTGGCGATCGCGTCCTTGAGCGCGTCGTGCAGGACCCAGACATCGCCGGAATAGCAGATGAAGTCGAAACCCTGGCCAAAAAGATCGATCCCCTGCTGGACTGTCGGGACGAGGCGCCCAAGCGCCTTTCCATGCTTGCGAGTGGCCTCGCTGACGCGCGCGATCGCATCGGTGAATGTCTTCGAGCCAAACTCTCCCGGCACGCCGAGCGAAACCGAAAGGTCGAAATGGCCCACCCACAGGCAATCGACTCCCGGCAACGCCGCGATCGCGTCGGCGTTCTCGACGCCCTCCGCGGTCTCGATCTGGCAAAAGAACGTGGATCGCCGGTTTGCGGCGACGAACTTGTCCACGACGGCGCCGGGGCGATAACGATCGTGTGAGACCTGCAGGGCGACGCCCCGCCCGCCATCCGGCGTGTACTTCATCGAGTTAAGGATGTGGCGGGCTTCGTTCACGTTGCCGACCATCGGCAACATGAGGCCCTCGGCGCCCATGTCCATCGCCCGGGCGATATGATGATATTCCTTCGACGGAACGCGCACGATCACCGGCAGATCGGCCGCCTCGAAGTAGCGGATGGCGCTCTTCACTGTCTCGAAACCGAATCCGGAATGCTCGAGATCGAAGAGCACGAAGTCGCAACCGGCCGATTTGAGGATATGCCCGATCCCGGGCGTCGCGAACTCGACGATGAAATGCCCGAACTTCGGGACCTTGGTCTGAGCCAGGTCCTTCAGGCCTTGCGCTGCCATGCTTTTCTCCCTTACTTCGCCGCTCAGGGCGTTTTCTTGTCGCCGACTTCGACCCGTGCGACTGCGTAGGCGTCGAGGTTGAGCTCAGCCTTTTCGAGCGGGGGCCTCAGCGCGTCCAGCGCGTCTAGCGAGGCGACAGCTTGCTCGAACGGGGATGCGTCGACCACGCTTGCTTGCAGGCGCGCGCCCTCGAGGCCTCCCAGGCGAACTGTCTGCGGCTCGGCGGTGAAGTTTGCGATCCAGAGCACAACGCGCGCGCCTTCGCGCCACGCGAGCCCAGTCGCCTTGCGCCGTTCGGACGATCGCGTCTCAACGAGATGACGGCCGCCGCCATTGGCAAGGCCGGCCATCACATGGAACGCCGGATAGACGGCATGGCCATCGAGCGAATCGAAACAGGATTGCGGATCGTGGGCCGCACGGTGGTGAATGAACCCAAGCGGGCCGGATGCGGCGCCCATCGCGACGGACGCGGCTCCGCCATAGGCGCAGGCGGCGACATAGCCAAGCGTCCAGGAGGCGTTGAACAGGCCGCGCTGGCGAGGGTCGCGATTGGTGAGGCAAACGCGCCGGTTTTCGGGATTGTCGAGGACGCCCTTGCCGTAAGGGTTCATGCGCGCCGCGATGGCGCTCGGGCCTACGCGATAGGGCGTCTCGCCGATCATGGCTCGGGTCGATCCGATGATCGCGGGGAGGGTTTCGAGCGTCTCCATCACCGACCGATCATCCGCCGCGTGGACGATCGAACAGGTGGTATGGGTGATGAAATCGAACAGCTCCGGTTTTGGCCGCTTGCGGTTGAGCTCGGTGAAGGTGGAGAGCATGCCCCCGCCGAGCTTCGCCTCCGGAAACGCAGCGCGCGCCGCCGTGGCGATGGCCTCGACCGTTGGTTTCTCGGGGCGCTCGGCGCCGGGCTGCCAGGATTTCAGGTCGGCGGCGCTCGAGACGACGATCGAAATCGATGGTCAGGCCCGCGCGCTTCGCAGCCGCGGCGGCGGGCTCGAGCGACACGCTCGGGTCGGCCTCGTCAGGAATAACGATCTCGAGGACGATTTTCGCTGCTGCGGCTTCGCCGACTTGTCTGATCCTTTCGAACTGAGAGACAGCCGCGCTCGTCCGCATATCCGCATGGCACACGAGAAAGCGCGGCTTCAGCGCCCGCATGGCGTCACCGGCAGCGGACGCCGCTTCGACCTCATCGTTGGGCAGCGCGACGCCGAGTTCGGGCATGCGAAGCGGAAGGTCCTGACCCAGTTCGATCGCGATCGCGCCGCCCGCTGTCCGGGAGCCGCCGGCGCCCGCGCCCGTGAACGACAGGTGCACGGACTGCTCGTGCCGGCTCCCTTTGGCGAGCGTATATCCCCAGGGCAAGGCGAGAGGCCGCACGTAGGTCTTGTATGAAGCGTCGGTCCAGTTGCGCTGGTCCTCCATCTCGAACGCGTCGCCTTCCATTCGGCAGGTCGCCCACAGTCCGGGCGCCGCTTCGTGGGCGAGCGCGCGGATATTGAAAACTGGCTGCGATGGACTGATCCGCTCGGGAAAGCGAGTCTCCTCCTCGCGGCCATCGACATGCGTGACCTTGAGCTTCTGTCCGGCAAGCCGGGCAGGATGCAGGACCACGAAGCCAGCGCGATTGGTGACGAAATCGGACCGCGGCGTCGCAACCGCCTCGAAGGCGAGCGCGCCGTCACTCGACCCGGTGATGCGGGCTTCGTACTCAAGCCGCTGATCGGCGTCCTCGCAGATCGCTTTGTACTCGACGGTGAAACTTCCGGCGTCTTCCTTGACTGAGAGCGCGTCGATCCGCGGCGTGTATGTTCCCCAGTTCTGATCGCGAACCAGAAAGGCTATGCCGCGAAGCGCCTCGACGCCCTTGAACGCGACATAGCGCAATTGTCCCTTTTCGAGCTCTACGGTGAGCGCACCGGCGGATAGTTTTCGGCTCGGCGCGTCGATCTCTTCCGTTCCGCAGAGCTTGACCGCTCGAGAAGGCTCTGGGTTCTTGCTTGCCTTGGTCATCGCGGTCATCCTGGCAAAGCCATTCCCGTACGGGCTTCGAACAGGACCGCGCGGCGCAAGTTGATATCGAACTCAATCCGCTCCCCCGCTCGACCGACGTCCTGGGTTTGCAGTTCGGCGATCGCGGGCTGCCCGCCAAGTCTGAATGTCGCATAGGAGCGAGACCCCGTCGGCTGCACGAGTTCGATCTCCGAACTCGACGCGCGCCTGCCCATCGGGGACGGCGCCGCCCGTCGCGCGCCTGACGTGCTCCGGCCTGAATCCGAGGATCACGTCCGCGCCCTCGCCCGTTCCCGAAACGCCTTCTTGCGGCATGGCGAGGATTGGCCCGCCATTGCTCAGTTTCACCCGCGATCCTTCAGCTGTCCGCTGAAGCGTGCCTTTGACGAAGTTCATCCGCGGCGAACCGAGGAAACCCGCGACAAACAATGTCGCCGGCCGTTCGAAGAGATCGAGGGGCGCCCCCTGCTGCTCGATCCTGCCGTCGCGCAACAGCACGATGCGGTCGGCGAGCGTCATCGCCTCGACCTGATCATGGGTTACATAGATCATTGTTGTCGCGACCTCCTGGTGAAGGCGCTTGATCTCTCCGCGCATCTCGTCTCTGAGCTGCGCATCGAGATTAGACAGCGGCTCGTCGAACAGGAAGACCCTCGGATTGCGCACCATCGCGCGCCCGATCGCGACACGTTGGCGCTGGCCGCCGGATAGCTGGCGCGGATAGCGGTCGAGAAGGGGGCCAACGCCCAGCATGCCGGCGACGCGCCTCACGCGCTCCTCGATCTCCTGCTTGGGCATTCGACGCGCCCGCAAACTCAGAGAAATGTTGCCGAACACGGTCATGTGCGGATAAAGCGCGTAGTCCTGGAACACCATCGCCACGTCACGGTCGCGCGGACGCATGTGATTGACGATTTCCCCGCCGATTTCGATCTCCCCAGCGTCGGCGTCCTCGAGCCCGGCGATCGTGCGCAGAAGCGTGCTCTTGCCGCATCCGGACGGTCCGACCAGCACGGTGAATTCGCCATCCGGGATGTCGAGATCGACGCCTCGGACGGCCTGAACCGATCCGTAGCTCTTGTGAAGGGAACCAATTCTGACGCTCGCCATGGCGGTTGTTCACCTCATCCCCTGATCGCGCCGAGGGTGAGCCCGCGCACGAGATGGCGTTGGACCAGCATGCCGAGAACAATGGAAGGCACGAGAGACGTCGTCGCCAGCGCGCACGCTTCGCCATATTGCGCGCCCTGAAAGCCGAGGAAAGCGCGAAAGATCGTCGGTAGCGTGAACGCGTGGCGGCTCGTCAGGATCAGCGCAAAAAAGAACTCTGTCCAGACGGCGATAAAGACGAAAACAGCAGCTGCCGCGACGCCGGGCGCAGCGAGCGGGGTTGCGACCATCCAGAAGGTTTGCCAGCGGCTCAAGCCGTCGACCCACGCCGCCTCCTCGAGCGACTTGGGCAACTGCTTGAAATAGGCGAACATCATCCAGACCGACAGCGGCAGCGTCATGAATGTGTACGCGAGTATGAGGCCTGTAAGTGTGTCGTAGAGACCCCACGTCCGAAAAAGGAGGAAGATCGGCAGCACGATGGCCACCGGCGGGAGGAAGCGTTGCGAGAGCACCCAAAGCGCGAGATGCTGTCCTCCTGTGTTGAAGCGTGCGAGGCTGTAGGCCATCATCGTGCCTATCAGCGTCGAGAGTACGGTCGCTGCGGATGCGATGATCAGGCTGTTGATGAGCCCTTGCAAACCCCGGTAGGAGAGGAGCGCCGCCGTGTAATGCACAATCGTCGGTTTTGCCGGGAACCAGACCGGGGGCGTCGTCAGATAGTCGCTGCTAGGCTTGATTGAGGTGATGACGACCCAATAAAGCGGCACGAGGACAAAGATCACGAACAGCCCTATCGTAACAGCCCGCGCCAAGCCGGCGCGGCGGCTTCGCGCCGTCGAGGACGGGAGCGCCTTCGTCATTACGCCGTCTCCGCTTTCAAAAGACGCCGTACAAGCACGATGATCACCGCGGACAACAGAATTAGAAACATCCAGCTTCCCGCCGTCGCCATCGACAGGTGAAACTGCTGGAACCCGATCTGGTACAGATAAAAAGAGGCCGTGTAAGTCGACGTGCCCGGGCCGCCCCCAGTCAACATGAAGATGACGTCGAACAGCTTCACCGCGTCGAGCAGGCGAAGAGTGACAGCGAGCAGCATGACGGGAGCGAGTTGTGGCAGCGTCACATAGCGGAAGGTCTGGATCGCGCCGACGCCGTCGAGCTCCGCCGCCTCGTAGAGATGCGGCGGGATGGCGGCCAATCCCGCCAAAAGGATCACGAACATGAACGGCGTCCATTGCCAGACGTCGGCCACAATAATCGAGAAATAGACCCAAGGGACTTGGCCTACCCAGCTGATTTCGACTTGGCGGCCAAGCAACTGGCTCAACAAGTAGTCGGCGGGACCGAAGGGCCTTTGCAGGAAAAGCGCCCACGACTGGCCGACGATGACCGGGCTGATGAAAAGGGGAATGATGAGGATCGACATGACGGTCCCCCGTCCCCGGAACGTCTTCACCATCGCCAAGGCAAGCGCCAGACCAAGAACGAACTCGATTGCCACGACCGTGACAGACAACGCGATTGTCAGGCCAAGCGACGACCAGGCCAGGGGATCGTCGATGATCTGTTGAAAATTCTGCAAGCCGACGAACGCGTGGCCGGGAACCTGGAAGTCGTAGTTGACGAAGGCGACCCAGAGCGAGAACAGGAGCGGGTAAATGGAAAACGCCAGGATGATGAGAACGGCGGGCGCGACCATTAGCCATTTGAAATGGCGATCGGCCCAGCCGGAAGTGCGTCCGCGCCGGATTGGCGGAGCCAGGGAAGCCGCAGTCACAGTCTGACCCATTAGCGTTTGCTTGAACTCGCGCTCAGCGAAAGGACGGAGGCGCCCGAGCGCCACGAAGACTTGGTGTGACCGCACGACGTTTGCGCGCCGCGCGGTCGGAACCTTCCGAGCCTTCAGGTGATGTGCACCGCCTGACCGAGCTTCTCGACCGTGTGGTCGGCGTAGCACCCGGGTATCTTGAGAAATTCCTGATAGGCCGCTTTTTGCGCCGGCACGCCCAGCCTCTGCGTGGACGCGTCCCACTCAGCTGCCGCTTTCTGCAGAGCCGCCTTTGGATCCTGGCCGCCCCACACCGCCGAACACATCCGGTCGATGGATAGCGCATAGTCCTGCCAGCCGGGCATGATCATGTCGACGACCCCCGAGTTGGCGCATTCGCACAGGTTGACCAGATACTCCCTGGCTGCTGGCCACAGCGCCCGATACTCGTCGGACTTGTAGGTGGAGAGCCGATAAGGATCGCGCAGCGTATAAGGGAGCATCGTGCGCACGAGAGAGAGCGGCGGCGCCGTGACCCATTGCATGAAGAGATAGGCCGCCTCTTCGCTATTGGACCCGGCCGCAAGCGCCCGCACGTAGCCGGACGCCATTTCTCCGTTGCCGCCCGGCACGACCGCATAGCCGACCTTGTCGGCGATGCTTGATTGGGGAATGAAGTTGATCGCCTTATCGCGTTGCGAATAATTCGACGACATCCGCCCCGTCGGCGGCCATGAGAAGATCATCGCGACCTTGCCTTGCAGCCACGCGGCCCATTGAGCGACCGCGTCGAGATCGTTGTTGCCGGGGATCGACGCCTTGTTCTGGGCGATCATTTGGTTGAGCGTGGTCTCCCCGGCGGGCCCCATGAGTTGCGCTTTCATGTCCGCATCGAAGAATTTTCCCCCGTTGGCACGGAATTGCTGCAAGAAGGCGAACTGGTTGCCGGGACTTCCGAACTTGCGGAAGTGAGCCGCTCCATAGATGTCGGGCGCGAGTTGATCGGTGATGAATTGGGCAACCTGCGAATAATCGTCCCAGGTTGTAGGCACGGCTAATGGCTTGCCGAACTTCGCTTGGTAAGCCGCCTTCAGCTTCGGATCGTCGAATACGTCCTTGCGATAGTACAGCGCCCATTGATCGCCGTCGTCGAACACGCCCCAGCGCTTGCCCTTGTATAAGGTGATCGATTTGTAGAGCGGGTGATAATCATCGAGATCAGACTTGTTCATATATTTGGCGACATACTCGTCGATTGGCAGAATGACGCCGCCGTTCGCAAGGGCTGGGATCCAGGCCGGCTCGATGTCGAGAACATCGTATGCGCCAGAGCCAGCGATGTGTTCGGCAATCGGCTTGGAATATTGGTCGGGGTGCGGGAGCTCCACGACGTTGAAATTGATGCCCGTCAACGCTTGCCACAAGGGCCCGGAAAAATTCTTCGGCTCGAGCGCCTGAAGGCCGGCCTCGTAGGTCAGGTTGAGCGTGATCCCCTTGTCCTTATACTGCTGGGCGGCCTGCACCGCGCGATAGGCCGACCCCTCTGTCGGGCCCTCGCTCGACGCTTTCACAGCGGCGGCCTGCGCTTGGCCCAGCGGGGTGCTCTTGTCGGCCAGCTCGACCTTCGACACGTCCGCCATCGCCGCCCAAGCCTTCGAGCCGGACGCGGTGTAGCCCAATCCTGGAATCATGGCCGCTCCGCCAAGGAGCATGAACCTCGTCAGGAATTCGCGACGCGAGGTATCGCCTCTGAGCCACGCGTCGACTTCCTCAGATAATCCGGCGTTGAATTCGCGCCGTTCACGCTCGTCCGTCATTCCGTTTCCTCCCTCAATGCTCGCCGGCGATGTGCTCCGCCGGTCGCGCAATTTGTGCCTAGTTCACAACTCACCCCGCCGATGGGGGTGTCAGTGCGGCGTCAGTAGTCACGCGGAGATCTCATCGTTCGTCGCCATCTCCGTAGAGAAGGCAAGGCGCCTGATCGAGCGCTCTTTAATCTCGTTCTCCGTCGCGTCAGCGACACTTAGGTAAAAGCTCGACGCGAGACGGCCGTCGAATGCGGCTTCATCCTCATAGATTTCGTAGAGGACGAAATGTTGCGGATCCTCGGGCTCGACGAGAACGTCGAAACGCTTGCAACCCGGCTCCCGCTCAAGTGAAGCTTTCGCGTTGACGGCGATCAGATCGCGAGATTGCGTCACGAACGAGGGTTTCTCAAGGATTTCGACAAGCACGACAAGGGGCCGCATCATTCCTCCTCCTAGCGTACTTTGCCACCCGCAAGCGGATTTGGAAAGCGAAGCGATCCGGCGCCAGGGGTGCAAAAGGCGGAACTGGGTTAGCTGGACCACCGCCTGTCCTTGCGGCGCAATGGAAAGATCTGCTTTTTCCTAGGGAGGGTCAAAGCCGAAGGTCCGGTTCGGGACAAACTCCGGACCTACAATGTGTGCTCGAGGAGGGCGAGGATCCGCCCATCGGAAACGATCGCTGTTTGCTCGGCAACTCCCTCCCTCACACGAGTAGCCGTGGGCTGCCATGGTCAATTGGCTGGTGGGTAAAGATCGTTGGAGACGTGAAACCTGATTCGGAATACCTCAGTGAGATGCCTGGAGGCTTCGCATCTCCACTGACGGCCGTTACTTTGTCGCCATTGCCCGATGCGTTCGCTCCATTTGCTTTCGGAGCGCCGAGATGAAGAACTCGGATGGACCAGAGAGCGTGGTGTCTTTGCGATAGGCGACGTAAGTCTGGAAGGTCGTCGTCTCCTTGATGGGAATCGTTCGGAGACCCGCGCCGTTTCGTTCAGCCAGCGTAAATTCGTCGATCACCGCGATGCCGAGATTTTGACGAACGAGAGCGCAGACCGTGACGCCGAAGCGCGCTTTGATCGGAACGCGATATGGGACGCTTGCGCGCTCAAAAAGGCGCACGACGATCTGTCCGTAGGGATCGCGCGGTTCAATTCCAATCAATGGATGACCCGCAATCTCCGCCGCGGCTATTCGGCTTCGCGACGCCAACGGATGCTTTTCCGCGACGATGCAAAAGAGTTGCCCCTGCGCCAGCGGTTCGAAGGTTATCGCGGGATGCTCCAGACGAGAGCTCACCGCCGCCACTTCGCCCCGCCCCAGCAGAAGAAAGTCGATCGCGTCCTCGATCTTGAGGACGTCAAGATCGATCAGGAGATCGGGATAGCGTCGGCGCAAGTCCGCCACCGCCAGCGGAGCCATTACATGGGCGATGCTCGGCGTCGCTCCGAACTTAAATTCCGCGCCCTCGCCCCGATCGAGCGCTCCGATCGCGAATTCAAGGTTTTCGAGGTTGCGATGAAGCTCATTGATCTGGGCAAAAATGGGCCTGGCCTCGGGCGCCGGAATGAAACGCCCGCCGCGCCGTGAGAAAAGTTTCGCGCCGAGCAAATCCTCGGTGTGTTTCATGAGCCGGCTAAGACCAGGCGCCGCGACGTTGAGAAGCCGCGCCGCTCCAGCGATCGTCCCCGTCAGCATGACCGCGCGGATGACTTCGATCTGCCGCAGGGTGAGCATGGCGATCTCGATGGGCCGAAGGACGCAAGCTGGGTGTCATTCGGTGGACCGCCGAGACGCTGGGCGGCAAATCGGGTCCTGCATTTGCATCGCAAGCGACCTAACATAATGTTACGTTAGACGCCACTATTGGTATTTGACGGTCCGCCCCGGCGGCGTCAGGATTGTGAGGCGCGATTGGCTTTCTCATAGGCAGGAAACGCTGGCATAGGAGTCGCTCAAGTGCTCAGATGGTCGATCGCCTCGGTCTGCATGGGCGGCGCGCTGGAGGACAAATTCGCCGCCGCGGCCAAGGCCGGCTTTCGCGCGGTCGAGATCTTCGAGAACGATCTGACCTTCTTCCGCGGCAAGCCCCGCGACGCGCGGCTCATGGCGGCCGATCTCGGGCTCGAGATCGTCGCGCCTCCAGCCGCTGCGCGACTTCGAGGCGATGCCCGATCCTATCCGGGCGAAGAATTTCGAGCGGGCGGCGAGAAAGCTCGACCTCATGCACGAACTCGGCGCGCGCCTGCTGTGCCTCTGCTCCAACGTTTCCCCCGACGCGATCGACGATGCCTGACCGCGCCGCGGCGGATCTCGCCGAGCTTGCCGATCTCGCCCGCCAGCAAGGCATGCGGATCGGCTACGAGGCGCTCGCCTGGGGCCGCTGGGTCAAGGACTGGACGGCCGCCTGGGAGATCGTGCGCGCCGCCGATCGCGATAATCTCGGCATCGTGCTCGACAGCTTTCATATCTGCGCCCGCGGCAATCCGATCGAGCCGATCGCCGCCCTGCCGGCCGAGAAAATCGCGCTCGTCCAGGTGGCCGACGCGCCGGCGCTGGTCATGGACCCGCTGTCGCTGAGCCGGCACTACCGCTGCTATCCCGGCCAGGGCGACTACCCGATCGTCGACTATCTCGACGCCGTGACCCGCTCCGGCTATCGCGGCCCGCTGTCGCTCGAAATCTTCAACGACCAGTTTCGCGGCGCCTCTGCCGCGGCGATCGCGATTGACGGCATGCGCTCGCTGCGCGCCGCCGGCGAAGCGCTGGCGGCGAAGCGCGCCGCGCGCGGCGAGCCGCCGCTCGCTGACCTCGCCGCCGCTTCCGCCGGCGCCGGTGGTCGAGCGGCGCCGAGTTCGTCGAGTTCGCGGTCAGCGACGCGGCGGCGAGCGAATTGACTGCGCTGATCGAGGGCCTCGGCTTCCGCTGCGCCGGCCGGCATCGCTCGAAGGACGTCGATCTCTACTCGCAGGGCGAGATCAACTTTATCGTCAACCGCGAACGCGAGGGCTTCGCCCATTCGTTTTCGCTGTTGCACGGGCCCTCGGTGTGCGCGATCGCGCTCAGCGTCGACTCCGTCGACAAGGCGCTCGAGCGGGCGAGCGCGCTCGAGTGCCAAAGCTATGTCGGCAAGATCGGACCCGGCGAAGCGACCGTGCCCGCGGTCGCCGGCGTCGAGGGCAGCCTCATCTACTTCGTCGGCGCCGGCGACCGGGCGTGGCGCGACGATTTCGCGTCCCTCCAGCCGCTCGCCGCCGAGGGCCGTCTCAGCAGGGTCGACCATCTCTCCAACGTCGTGCGCCGCGGCGAATTCCTGAGCTGGTCGCTGTTCTATGGCGCCGTGCTCGGGCTCAAGCCGCAGCCGCAGGTCGAGATCGCCGATCCGCACGGCGCGTTCTTCAGCCGCTCGTTGCGCAGCCCGAACGGCGAATTGCGCATCGCGCTCAACGTCGGCGAGGGCGGCGCGACCGGCGTCTCGCGCTTTCTCGACGCCTTCGGCGGCGCCGGTTTCCAGCAGATCGCGCTTTCGAGTGACGATATCTTCGCCGCCGTCGAAGCGGCTAAGGCGAGCGGCGTCGCCTTCCTGCCCATCCCCGACAATTACTACGACGATCTCGCGACCCGCTTCGACATCGCGCCCGACCTGCTCGCCCGCATGCGCGCGCTCGGCATGCTCTACGACCGGGTGAAGGACGGCGAGTTCTTCCACATCTACACCCGGACCTTCCAGGACCGGTTCTTTTTCGAGATCGTCGAGCGCCGCAATTACGATCTGTTCGGCGCCGCCAACACGCCCGTCCGGCTCGCCGCCCAGGCTAGCCTTACCGACGCCGAGCAGCGCGCGGAGATCGAATTCGAATGAACGCGCGTTGCGTTGCGGGCGGCTCCGCGCTTCCGAAGGGAACATTGTCGGCATGCTGAACGGCGACACCAGGATCATCGCGCATGTCGGCTATCCGACGACGACGTTCAAATCGCCGATGATCTATAATCCGTGGTTCGATAAGCGCGGAATCAACGCCGCCGTCGTGCCGCTCGGCGTCAAGCGCGAGGATTTCGCTCGCGCCTTTCCGGAGATCTGCCGCTTCACCAATTTCCACGGCGCGCTGATCACGATGCCGCACAAGATCGCGGTCATCGGCCTGATCGACGACGCCTCGACCGCAGTCAAGGTCGCGGGCTCGTGCAACGCCGTGCGCCGCGACGATGACGGCCGGCTGGTCGGCGACATGTTCGACGGCGAAGGCTTCGTCCGCGGCGTCGGCGCGGCGCGGCCGCTCGCTCAAGGGCAAGAAGGTGCTCGTCGTCGGGTCGGGCGGGGTGGGCTCGGCCATCGCCGCCTCGTCCGCGGCCGCCGGCGCCGCCGAGATCGCGCTCTACGACGTGAGCCAAGCCGCGATGGAGGCGCTCGCGGGCCGGCTCAGGCGAAACTATCCCAACCTCAAGGTCGCGACCGGATCGAACGACCCGGACGGGTTCGACGTCGTCGTCAACGCGACGCCGCTCGGCATGAAGGCCGGCGATCCGATGCCGCGTCGACGTCTCGCGCCTTTCGCCTTCGACCTATGTCGGCGAAGTGGTGATGAAGCAGGAGACGACCGCCTTTCTCGCCGCGGCGCAGGCGCGCGGCTGCGAGACCCAAATCGGGATCGACATGCTGTTCGAGCAGATCCCCGCCTATCTCGAATTCTTCGGCTTTCCCGTCGGCGACTCCGTCGGAGCTGAGAGCCGTCGCCAAGATCGATTACTAGAGCCAGAAACGGCCGAAACAAGGGAGGAATCCGATGACTGCAGCGACCGTGCACGAGCCACAAGGCCGGCATCAGAGCAAGAATCGCGGCCGCCAGCGGCTGGATCGGCTCGGCGCTCGAATATTACGACTTCTTCATCTACGCGACCGCGGCCTCGCTCGTCTTTCCGCAGATGTTCTTCCCGTCGACCAACCCGACCGTCGCCATCGTCGCTTCGCTGGCGACTTACGGCGTGGGATATGTCGCGAGGCCGATCGGCGCCGTTCGTGCTCGGCCATCTGGGGCGACACCCATGGCCGCAAGAACGTGCTGCTTGCTCTGCCTCTGTCCTGATGGGCCTCTCGACCATGGCGGTCGGGCTGCTTCCGACCTATCAGCAGGTCGGGGTCTGGGCGCCGGTTCTGCTCGTGGTCCTGCGCCTGATCCAGGGTTTTGCGGTCGCGGGCGAGATTTCGGGCGCGAGCTCGATGATTCTCGAACACGCGCCGTTCGGACGGCGCGGCTATTTCGCGAGCTTCACCCTGCAGGGCGTGCAGGCAGGGCAGATCCTGGCGGCGGCGGTCTTTCTGCCGTTGAGCTATGGGCTGTCGAACGAGGCCTTCGTCGCCTGGGGATGGCGCGTGCCGTTCCTGCTCAGCGTTCTCGTGCTGATCGCCGGCTATATCATCCGGCGCGAGGTCGAGGAGACGCCCGCGTTCGCCGAAGAGCGGGGGCACGGCGACGTGCCGAAGGCGCCGGTCCTCGACGCGTTGACCAACCATTGGCCGGACATGCTGCGGGTCGTCTGCATGGCGCTGATGAACGTCATTCCGGTGGTGGCGACGATCTTCGGCGCCGCCTACGCCGTTCAGCCCGCCTATGGCGTCGGCATGGACAAGACCATCTATCTCTGGATTCCGGTCATCGGCAACATCGTCGCGATCGTCGTGATCCCGTTCGTCGGCGACCTTTCGGACCGGATCGGCCGGCGGCCGCCGATCATCGTCGGCTCGCTCGCGGCGGGCCTCATGACCTTCGCCTATCTCTATGCGATCAGCATCAAGAGCGTGCCGCTCGCGTTCGTCGCTCTCGATCCTGATGTGGGGCGTGGTCTATCAGGGATACAATGCAGTGTTTCCGAGCTTCTATCCCGAGCTCTTCCCGACCCGCGCCCGAGTCTCCGGCATGGCCATCTCGCAGAACATCGGCACCATGCTGACGGCGCTGTTGCCGGCGCTGTTCGCCGCCGTCGCGCCTCCGGGCTCCCCCAACGTGCCGCTGACGGTCGGCGCTTTGGCCTTCGGCGTCACAGTGATCGCTTCGATCGCGTGCCTGGACTGCGCGCGAAACCTACCGCATTCACCTCAACGACCTCGGCGAACCCGGCGCGCCGCCGGTCGACAAGACCGAGTATGATCGCCTGCGCCAGCAAAGCATCGTTTCGCCCGCGTGACAGGGTCTGTGGAAGCGATCGGCGTCTTCACAAGAGAGACGCGGCCGGGAGGAGCGAGGATGACCGAACTCGGCGTCGTCAGACGCAAGATCAACGGCGCCGAGCGCGCCGCCGTCGAGGCGCTCGGGCGCTATGGCGTCGCGACCGTGCATGAGGCGATGGGACGCGTCGGCCTGATGAAGCCCTATATGCGGCCGATCTATCCGGGCGCGCTCGTCTCCGGCACGGCGGTCACGGTTCTCCTGCACCCGGGCGACAACTGGATGATGCATGTCGCGGCCGCTGAGATCGAGCCCGGCGACATCGTCGTCGCGGCGCTGACCTCGGACTGCACCGACGGCTATTTCGGCGATCTCTTAGACACGAGCTTCATGGCGCGCGGCGCCAAGGCGCTCATTATCGACGCGGGCGTGCGCCCTGGTCGACGCGCTCATCTCCAGCGACGGCAGGGCGCGGGGTTCTTCACGTAGGGAGGATTTCTGGATCATCGTAGCCGCCAAGACAACCTCCTCTTCAACCGCACAATCCACGAGAACATCGCACTATCCGATCCGGCCATGCCGCCGGCCCAGGTGATGGCGGTCGCCAGCCTGGCCGGGGCCAACGAATTCATCGACAGGCTGCCGCAGGGCTACGACACGATGATCGAGGAACGCGGCGCCAACCTTTCCGGCGGCCAGCGCCAGCGGCTCGCCATCGCTCGCGCGCTCGCCACCAATCCGCCGATCCTGATCTTCGACGAGGCGACCTCGGCGCTCGACTTCGAGAGTGAGCGCATCATCCAACGCAACATGCGCCAGATCGTGAAAAACCGGACGGTCTTCATCATTGCCCATCGGCTCGCTGCGGTGCGCGACTGCGACATTATCGTAGGGATGATCGACGGCCGCCTTGTCCAGGCGGGGTGACATGACGAGTTGGTTAAGCACCCGAAGGGGCTCTACGCGCGGCTGTGGGCCATCCAGAGCGAACGAGCCGAGGCATGAGCAAGGTCGAGACCCCTCAGAGGGTTTTGCGCGCGGCCCGTCGACGAGGCGGGGCGAGCGCGATGCAAATCGTAGCGTTCCTTGCGACTGCCTCGGTTGGCTTCGCCATGATAGCAGAACCTGCCGTTTCCTTTGCCAAGGCCGCCTCGGCGACTGCGCCTGATTTGATCTTCATCGGGGTTACAACTCTCTTTGTCGCAGTAGACGCGCGTCTGCGCGTCTAATTATCCTCGCTCGAACGTCACAGGGAGCTTGGGCTCAGTCATGTCTTTGAGCAGGCGCCGTCGCGCTGGCCTTGTCGGCCTTCGGACTTTTCTGGGAAGCAGAGCAAGAAGACGCGACTGTGTTCTTCGGACTAGGCGCTGCTCTTCTCGGCGCGTGCCTCGTGCTTTTTGAACGCCCTCACCGGGGCGTTCGTTTGCACCAGCGGAGCGATTTTCAGGAATCGGCGGAAGTCCGGGCCACTAAAGAAACGCCGGCGCCCGATGCGAAGCGAGCGGGTCGGGGCGCGAGCGAGGTCAAGGCCCCCCAAAGGGCTTTGCGCCCGGCTGCTGAAGACGCGGAACGGCCAGGCATTGGCATGAGCCGCCGTCAAGAGAAGATTGCCCGTCGTCGCTGATCGCAGGTTCCTTCCCGCCGACCTGGAAATTTTGGAGACGCCGCCTTCCCCGGTGCGCCTCGCCCTCATCTTGGTCATTTCGGCCTTTGTCGTCGCAGCTATCGGCTGGGCCTTTTTCGGTCGCATCGACATCGTCGCCGTGGCGCACGGCAAGATCGAGCCGAACGGGCGCGTCAAGGTGATCCAGCCGCTCGAACCCGGCAAGGTGGCTGCGATCCTCGTCGCCAATGGCCAGCATGTGACGGCGGGCGAGACCTTGATCGAGATGGACGCCGGCGACGCCAAGGCTGAGGAGGCGGAGGCCCTGGACGCCTATGATTCATACCTCGCCTAAATGACGCGTCGCCGCGCCGCTGTCGTGGCCGCGCGGTCGCGCAAGCTGGCGCCCCGCCGGCGATCGACTGGAACAAGGACACGCCCGCTGAGCTTCGCGCCCGCGAGGAGCAGGTTTTAGCCGGCGACCTTGGCCAACTCGCCGACACGGTCGCTGGCTACGACGCGCAGATCAAGCAGAAGGAGGTCGAGCGCGACCGCACCGTCGACACGATGATGGCGCAGGGAGAGCTCATCGCCGTCTTGCAGGAACGGGTGAACATGCGCTCGACCCTGGCGAACTCAGGCTCCGGCATCAAGGCAAGCCTCATCGACGCCGATGAAAACCTGAGATATCACGAGACCGAACTGGCGGTCCAAAAGGGGCAAAGGGACGCGGCCGAGGCTAATATCGACGTCCTAATCCGCGAGCGCGACAGGGCCTACGGCAATTTCATCGCCGAAAACGGACAGAAGCTCGCCGAGGCGCAGAAACAGGCTGATGACTGGCGCGAAAAGCTCGCGAAGGCCTTCCTGAAGTCGGCGCGGCTGAACCTCACCAGCCCCATCGACGGCGTTGTCTACGGACTCTCGGTCACCACCGTCGGACAGGTCGTGGCTGGCGGCGAACAATTGATGCGCATAGTGCCGAGGGACGCGCACTGGACATCGAAGCCAATCTCGCCAACCAGGACATCGGCTTCGTCAATAAGGGACAAAGGGCGGTAGTGAAGATCGAATCCTTCCCGTTCACTCGTTACGGCGTCTTGGAGGCGGCAGTCGCGCAGGTTTCAAGCGACGCCATCCCCGAACCCGAGGCGCTCGTGAATCAAGCCGACGCGTCGAAGGCGCCGTCGGAAAAGATGTTCGCCGGGGCGCAACCCACGCAGAATCTGGTGTTTCCAGTGACGCTTCATCCCGAGCGGAACTACATGATGATTGACGGCAGGCGCACGCCGCTCAGTCCAGGGATGGCGGTCACGGTCGAAATCGCCACTGGCAGCCGGCGCATCCTGGAATATGTCTTCTCGCCGCTCGTGGAAACCGCCTCCGACGCGATGAAGGAAAGGTAAACGTCGCGTCCGATGCTCACGCGAGGCCGCGGACAGCGCGCTCGGGTCCCACGCCAGGCCGCGCTCGCCCAATGAGAGAAGGAACGCCGGCTGTGACGACGGGCTACGCCTGCGGCTCTGGCGGCTACCCATCCTTTCAGTCGCTTAGGCGCCTTTTTCTGTCACTCGGTCCGGGTCTTCAACTTACCGGCTAAATCGTTATACACACACACACACAATATATATATATATATATATATATATATATATGCGGGACGATCTTTCCACGGCCCCCAGTGTAGCCAATCGCATACGTTCATCGGTCAGGACCCCAGAAGTCCTTGGGCGTTGTCAAGCCGCCGACGAGGTGCTGAAGGTAGACTAGCACCACGATCGTGGTAGATGAGGACGATAATGGCTCCGAAGGCGACGACGATGAACAACGCGGTTATCGCCAAGCCGAGGGTTAACACATAGAGGGCCGACCGCGCGCTGATAGCGACCCTCGTCCAGATAAGCCAAGGCAAATTCTACTCCAATCTCGACTACCTGGCTATGATCCGCGTCACAATCCGATTAAGAATCTTCGCTTTATGTTATTTACCTAGCAAAAGTCGGCTTATTACTTGCGACTATACGCTAAACTTAGCACTATATGGTTGACAGCCGGACCGGGCGGAGTATTGTTACGCAGCTGACGCGTTGTATGGCCTCCCCCTGGTCCGCGCGCCGGCTTGCCCCGCACCCGAGACCGCATCGGGTGCGGGGATTTTCTTGAGCCCACCGGAACACAGTTCGGCGCGTCATTCTCGCCTTAGTGGCGCGCTCTTTCGCCTCGCGCGGACCCGCCGGCTGCGCGAGGGATTGTCTCGGCTGTTACAACGAATTGAGCCTAGAGCTGCGCAAGAAGACGGCGAAGAGAAGAGTGAAAGCGAAGCTGGGCGACGATCGTCGCCCAGCTTCCACGCCCAATAAGATCTGGGTCCATGGACTTCGTCTGTCTGTGCACGATATGCCGCATAGCCCGTCAAGCTCGCCAGGACCCCCACGGTCGAGGCGGCCAACGCCTTCATCCGCGAGGTTTATCTTCCTGCCCACAACGCGCGCAGCGCGGTTGAGCCGGCCGGCGAAGGCTCGGCCTTCACGCCCATTCCCGGCGTCGATCTCGGCGAGATCCTGTGCGTCGAGGAGGAGCGGGGTCCGCCGGGACAATTGCGTCTCCTACCGCACGCCGAAACTGCAGATTCCTGAAAGCCCGATGCGGCCGCATTTCGTCAGAGCGCGGTCAAGGTCCACGTCTACCCCGACGGCTCGCACGCCGTCTTCAACGGATCCCGCTGCATCGGCCGCCACGACGAGAAAGGCAGGCTCAAGGACGACGGGCCCGTCCAACGCCGCTTAAATCCGCTCGGCGACGCAACCCTGCGGACGGCATGGACAAGCCTGACCGCCCCGCCAACAGGCGAACAAAAGCAGAAGAAGCGGACATTTGACATGCCGTCAAAACCGGACAACTCAATTCTCTACCGGCAGGCCAAACTCCCGAGACGAACCCGCTACGTTATAACGACAATCAGCGCGCCGCATCGCAAGTTCCGCCTGGCGGCTTTTCATTCATCAGCGCGGCGCGTCGAATGTTAGAGTTTGTCCGAGAACATCATGCGGGGTTGCATAGCTTTCGCAGCATGAGGCGGATCGAGGCGAGGCGCAGGAAGGCGAGCGCCTCGTGGTTGAGGCATTCCCAGTCCTTGGCCAGTCGTCGACAGCGGCCGAGCCAGGCGAATGTGCGTTCGACGATCCAGCGTTTGGGCAGGGCGATGAAGCCTGTGGCTTGACCCGAGCGCTTGACGATCTTGACGTGGACGCGCGCCAGAATCCGCTTTATCGCGCTTTGGAACTCTGGCCCCTGGTAGCCGCCGTCGGCATAGAGCTTGATCAGGAACGGAAAGGCGCCGAACAAGCTCGCCATCAGCAGCGCCCCGCCGTCGCGGTCCTGGACGTCGGCGGCGTGCACGATGGCGTGCATCAGCAGGCCCTGCGTATCGACGAGGATATGCCGCTTCTTGCCCTTGATCTTCTTGCCCGCGTCATAGCCCGACGGATCAATCGCAGGTCCCCTTTTTCCGCGCTCTTGACGCTCTGGCTGTCGATGATCGCGGCGGTCGGGCTCGCCTCGCGCGAGGCGGCTTGGCGGCACTGCGCATAAAGCGCGTTGTGGATGCGATCGAGCGTGCCGTCCCAGCTCCACAGATCGAAGTAATCGTAAAGCGTCGAGCGCGGCGGCAGGTCCTTGGGGATCGCCCGCCACTGACAGCCGGTGCTCAGATACATCAGGCCGTTGATCACCTCGCGCACCACGACATGACGCCGGTTCCCACCGCGCTTGGCCGGCGGAATGAGCGGCTCCACAAGCGCCCATTCCTCGTCCGTCACATCGCTCGGATAGCGCAATCGGCTTCGGTCATAGCGTCCGCGATTCTTGCTCGTCCACATCGGCGACCCCCCAAACGAATCAGGCCGCCTCCCTTGAATCACAAATGATTCCGACAATTCAATATGTTCCCGGACCGGCTCTTAAAGGTAAGATTTTTCTGATAAAATATTAATATAATCGCGTATTTTCACTCTTCTGATCATAGCCATGCGATTGCGTCAAGGCGGTCCTCGCGGACTCAAGTTTTCGAGTTGCAGAAAAATGAGGTCAACCCATTGAAAAGGCCTCCTCGCGCACAGAATCGCACACTGGCCCCCGCGTGGCCAGCCCTGCGGCCGGCGCGCGTCAATTGGTCGGCGCGGACCCGCCGCCACCCGTCTCGATCGTCTCCAGCACTGCACGCGCAGCGTGGGCGCTAGGCGCTCTCCCGTCCGGGAGCGCCATCAGCCTGTCGAGCCGGGAAAACGCTTCGAGCTGGCGCTCACGCGCCGGACCGTCCTGCACGATCTCCGCCAGCGCTGCGCCCAGCGCGGCGGGCGCGCAGTCCTTCTGCAATCTTTCCGGAATGGCGCGCTCGCCGAGGATAAGATTCGGCAGCAGGATCGAGGGAACCTTGATCAGGTATTTGAGCTGCTCCTCGAGGCGCGAGACCTTGTAGGCGCCGACCATGGGGACGCCGGCGAGCGCCAGTTCGAGCGTCGCGGTGCCGGAGGCGGCGAGGCTTGCGCGCGCGGCGCGAAAGGCAGCGTATTTCGCGGGTTCGCCGAGCGCGATCGTCGGCGGTTCGGGCCAGCGGGCCGCGAGGGCCCGCACCTCGCGCTCAATATGCGGCAGAGTCGGCAAAACGAGCGAGAACGGCCCGATCGACTGGCGCAGCGCCGCGAGCGCCCCGCCGAAATCCGCCATGAGCCGGCTGACCTCGGACCGGCGCGAACCGGGGAGCACGACGATGAGCGGCGGCGCCGAAGCGGGCCGGCCAGCCTCGCCTGCGTTTGGCCGCAGATCGCCGAGGCGCTCGATCAGCGGATGGCCGACATAAATGCAAGGTGGCCCGTCCAAGCGCCGGTAGGCCTCAGGCTCGAATGGCAGCAGCGCCAGCACGCAATCGACGTAAGTCCGCATCGCCCTCGCGCGCCCAGGCCGCCAGGCCCAGACGCTGGGACTGACGTAATCGACGATCGGCAGTTTCGGCAGCGCCGCCCGGACGCGCCGGGCGACGCGGTGAGTGAAGTCGGGACTGTCGATGATGACGAGGGCGTCAGGCTCGGCCGCCACGATGGCCCGCGCTGTCGCGCGGATGCGCGCAAGCAGCGTCGGCAGCCGCGCCAGCACCGGCAGGATGCCCATGACTGCGATGTCGCTGACCGGAAACAGGCTCGTGAGGCCCTCGGCCTCCATCGCCTCGCCGCCGACGCCGGAGAAGGCGACCTCGCCCGGGCATGCCTCCCTGAGCGCTCTCATGAGCTTATAACCAAGCTGGTCGCCTGAGTGCTCGCCGGCGACGAGAGCCACACGCAAGGATCTCATCCAGGCGGCCCCGCGCGTGCGAACCCGGCGACGAACAGGCCGGCGGCGTCAGCTTCGCGGGCGCATCGGTCACGTTCAAGGATGAGCACATGGCTAGCCGCGACCGCGACCCCCCTGAGTTGCGCCCTGACCGCGCCTTCGATCGTCTTCTGCCCGATCGCCGGCATGTCCAGCCTCAGGTCCTGCCCGCGCTTGGGGGCCTTGACCAGAACGCCCGCCAGCCCGGCAAAGCGCAGCCGGCCACCGGCGCGCATCTCGGCCACCCGCGCAAGCATGGCGTCGGTGCCTTCCGCCGCCTCGATCGCCACGACCCGGCCGGCGGCGACGACCGCCCCCTGCCCCGCATCGAAGCTCGACAGCGCTTCTAGCAGGCGCGCCGCGAGCGCGATGTCCGTCTTGTCTTCCGCGGACGCCGCGCGCGCGCCAATGGGACCGGCCGGCGCCAGGAGACGCGGGGCGATTTCATGAGCCCCGAGCACGCGGACGCCCTCGCGCTCGAAAATCGCCGCGATGCCTGCGAGCAATCCGTTGTCGCCGCGGCGAAACAGTTGCGCGAGCCCCGCCGCGCGCTTCACAGCGCCCCAGTCGAGCCTCAGATCGGCGAATTCGGGCCTCGCCATGGCGCCGATAATCACCATCTCGGCGATGGCGCGGCCTTTCAGGGCGGCGAACAGCTTGCCGACCTCGCCCATCCGAACCCAGATATGCGGATAGGCCTCGATCGCTGAATCGGTCGCGCCAACGACCCCGATCAGAAACGGCTCGCGGCCCCCGCGGCGCGCCTCACCGGCGACCTCGAGCGGAAACGCGCCCGCCCCGCACAGGATCGCCAGGGGACCTGAGGCGCCGGCGACCGGCGCGCTCACCCCTCGTCTTCCCTTCCGGCGCGCGGGACGCAGATCGCGCGGTCGCCGCCCTGGCGCAGAAACGTGACGATCTGCTGCACCGCGTCCTGGCCGGCGAACGCCTCGGCGACGTCGTCAATACGCTCCTTCAGCGTTCCTCCGCCGTTGAACAGCATCTTGTAGGCGCGCCTCAGCTCGTGGATCGCCTCGTGCGAGAAGCCGCGGCGCTTCAGGCCGACGACATTGAGCCCGGCGAGACCGGCGCGGTTGCCGAGCGCAAGCCCAAAGGGGATGAGGTCATGCTCGACCCCGGCGAGACCGCCGACGAACGCGTGGGCGCCTATGCGGACGAACTGATGCACGGCGGCGCCGCCGCTCAGAATCGCGAAATCGCCGATGTGGCAATGGCCGGCCAGCATCACATTGTTGGAGAGAATGACGCCCTCGCCAATGCGGCAATCGTGCGCAACGTGGGCGTTGGCAAGGAACACCGACCGCGGCCCAACGATCGTTTCCGAGCCGCCGCCGGCGGTGCCGGGGTTCATCGTGACGCCTTCGCGAATGATGCAGTCCTCGCCGACGACGAGGCGGACAGGCTCGCCGCGGTACTTGAGGTCTTGCGGCGGCTGCCCGATCGAGGCGAATGGATAAATCATCGTGCGCGCCCCGACGGTGGTGTAGCCAGCGAGGCTCACATGCGAGACAAGCCGCACGCCGTCGCCAAGCGTCGTCCGCGGCCCGACATGGCAAAACGGCCCGATCTCGACTGCCGCCCCGAGCCGAGCGCCGTCTTCGACAATGGCGCTCGGATGGATCGCGCTCTTCATTCGCGCACCAGCATCGCCGATACTTCGGCCTCGCAGACGAGCGAGCCATCCACTTTCGCTTCGCCCCGAAACCACCACATGTTGCGACGTTTGGCGATGCGGGTCATGTGAAACCGGACTTGATCGCCGGGAACGACGGGCCTGCGGAACTTAGCCTTGTCGATTGTCATCATGTAGACGACGCTCGGCGCGGTATTGTCCAACTGTGAAGCGACGCAAAGCGCGCCCGCTGTTTGCGCCATCGCTTCGATCAACAACACGCCCGGCATGACCGGCCGGCCTGGAAAATGGCCCTGGAAATGAGGCTCGTTAGCCGTCACGTTCTTTACCCCGACGCCATATTCGTCGCCGCGGGCTTCGACGATGCGGTCGACCAAGAGAAATGGATAGCGGTGCGGCAAGAGCGCCAGCAGCTTCTGGACGTCGTAGCTGTCGAACGTCCGGGCGGTCGGTTCGTTCATCCCGTTTCCCTCTCTCACCCCGTCGGCTCGGCGAGTGTCAATCGGCATTGGTTTCGCCACGGCCGCCCTCCGCCAGTCGTTTGATCGCGGCGACCTCACGAAAAAACTCTCTGACGGGCTTCGCCGGGGCTCCCGCCCAACGCTCGCCGGCGGGAACATCGGTCATCACACCGGCCGCCGCGGCGACCTGGGCGCCCGCGCCAATCCTCAGGTGACCGGCGATGCCCGCCTGGCCGCCCAGAGCGGCGAAATCGCCGATGGCGCTCGATCCCGAGACCCCTGACTGGGCGACCAGCACCGCATGGCGGCCAACGACGACGTTGTGGCCGATCTGCACGAGATTGTCGATCTTCGCCCCCTCGCCGATAACGGTGTCGCGGTTTGCGCCTCGATCGATCGTCGCGCCGGCGCCGATCTCGACATCGTCCTGGATGATGACGCGCCCGATCTGGGGCACTTTGAGGTGCCCCCGCGCCCCGAGAGCGAACCCGAAGCCGTCCTGCCCAATATGCGCGCCGGGATGAATGATCACCCGGTCGCCGATCAGCGCCGCCACGATGGTGGTCGAGGCGCCGACCGAACCATTGCGCCCGATGCGCACCTCAGGTCCAATGACCGCATTCGCGCCAATGATCGTGCCAGCGCCGATCTCTGCGCCTATGGCCGATCACCGCGCCGGGGTCGACGATCACGCCCGCCTCGAGCCGCGCCGAAGGGTGAACCGACGCGGTCGGGGAGATCCCGGTCTCGCCAAAGACCGAGCCAGGCCTGGCGGCCGAGGGATAGAGTCTCGTCATCACCACGGCCATCGCCCGGTAGGGCTCGGGGGCGACCAGCGCGGCGCAGGCCGCGGGCGCGGCGCTCGCGTAGCGCGGCGCAACGAGCGCTGCGGCCGCACGAGTCCGCTTGAACGCGTCGAGATAGCGGGGATTGTCGAGGAAGGTCAGATCGCCGGGCCCCGCCTGATCGAGAGCGGCGACGTCCCGGATCACGCGGCTGGGGTCGGCGTCAGCCGCGAGCGTCGCGCCGCACCAGCTCGCAACTTCGGCCAACGAAGGCGCCGAGCTCGGCGGGAAAAAGCGAATTCTAGCCAAGGAGGAGTTCCGTCAGAAGCGACGGCGGGCGCGCCAGCCTCTGGCGCGCCCGCTTGTGGAGATGCCGGCCGGTCGCCGTTAGAACGTCGTGCCGCCCGAGAAGTTGAAGAACTGGGTCTGGTCGTATTTGCCCTTTGCAACCGGGATCGCGAAGTCAAAGCGGATCGGACCCATCGGCGACGCCCAGATCAAACTCGCGCCCACCGACGCGCGGATTTGGTTCGGGTCCCACACGTTGGCGCAACTCACTTGTGTGATGGGCAAGATAGAGCCGATCGTCCCCGGAGGCGGACAATAGGTATAGCCGAGGAAATTCGAGAAATTGGTCGGCCCTGAATATCCGATCAGGTTGCCGGCGTCGGCGAACACCGCGCCTTTCAACCCGATTTCTCTCGGCAAGCCGAAGATCGGAAAATCCACCTCGGCCGAAGCGCCATAATAGGACGTGCCGCCAAGAGCGCTGGCCTGGATATTGAACGGGTCGGAGATGTCGCGCGGGCCGATGCCTCCCGGAGCGAAGCCGCGCACCAGCGATGGACCCTGCATGAAATTGTTGATGATCAGCGCCTGTCTGGAGCCGAAGGAATTGATCTGACCGGCCTGCAGGTGAATCAGGCCGATGAAGTCCTCCGTGATCGGATGATACCAGCGCGCGTCGAGCGTTTCGCGGATGAACTGCGGATTGCCCGCCAAGGCCGGCGACATCCTGCTTGTAATTGACGACGTAGCCGGTGGTCGGGTCCTTCCGACTGTCAATATTGTTGAACAGGAGCGAGAATCCGGCGAGCGAGGTGACGATAGCGCCTTGCGCCGCCGCCTGTTTGATTTCGACCGGCGCCTCGCCGTTGGTCAAGCAGTTGATAAACGGCGAGGGGACAACCGGGATGAGGGTCCCGCCCACAAACCAGGTCTGATCGGGTCCTACGCAATCATCGAAGGGCTGAGACGCTGTATTCGGGATGGTGATCTTCAACTCGTAGAGCGAATAGTTAGGCTGCAACGTCAGGTCATCAGTAATCGGAATGCCGAGCCGGAGGGTTCCGCCGGTCGTCCAATTTTCATAGAGCGCATATATGTTATTCATATTGGCCTGATGGTAAAGGTCAAAGCCCGCGGCGAGGCGCTGGCCGAGGAAGTAAGGCTCGGTGAACGAGGCCTTCCAGCCCTGGGTGTATTGGCCGTCGGAAACGCTCAAGCGCACATACTGGCCGCGGCCGAGGAAGTTCGTCTCGGTGTAGGCGAGCTCGGCCAAAAAGCCCTGAGTCGTCGAATAGCCGCCGCTGAGGCTGATCGAGCCGGTCGGCTGGTCCTCGACCTCGACGACCACGATCACCCGATCCGGCGAGGACCCCGGCCGGTTCGAGATGTGGACCTTCTTGAAGTAGCCAAGGCTGTTGAGGCGTCGCTCGGCCCGCTCGATCAGCACGTGGTTGTAGGGGTCGCCCTCGCCGATATCGAATTCGCGGCGAATGACATAGTCGCGGGTGCGCGTATTGCCGACAATGTCGATGCGTTCGATGTAGACTTTCGGACCGTTGTCGACCGAGAACGAAATCGCGATCGTATGATTGGCGGTGTCGCGCTCGCCGTGCGGCCGCGCCTCGGAAAACGCGTAACCTTGCCGGGCGACGTCGCGGGTGATCGCCTCCACTGACTTGTCGACGCTGCTCGCATCGTAGACGTCGCCGGGCCTCAGAGCGACGAATCGATTGAGCGCCGGCCCATCCACCTTCGGAATGTTGGAAACCACTGAAACCGACGAGACGTGATATTGGGGGCCCTCCTCCATCGTAATCGTAATGACATAGCCGGGAGGGTTGGCCTGGTAGGCGACATCGGTATTGGTGATTTGGAAATCCGCGTAGCCGTTCTTCATGTAATAGCGGCGGATCGCTTCCAGGTCCGAGGCTAACCGATCGGGATCGTAGACGTCGGTGCTCTTGAGCCACGACAGCCAATTCATCGTGGTGGTCTGCATCAGCCCGCGCAGGCGATAGTTCGAAACGGCGTGATTGCCGACAAACTTGATCTCGCGGATGCCGGTCTTGCCGCCTTCATTGATGGTGAAAACGAGATCGACCCGCCCATTCGGCAATTGAACCAGCCGTTTGGTCACGGTCGCTTCGTTGCGGCCGTATTTCTTGTACGCGTCTTTGATTCTGCCGACGTCCGCCTCGGCCGTCGCCTCGTTATAGGCGGTGTGCGGCTTCGACTGCACCTCGACTTCGAGCTGCTTCGATTCGATCTGCTTGTTGCCTTCGAACGCCACTCTGTTGATGATCTGTTCGCCTCCGGCGAGGCTCACGACGATCTTGCCGTTCTCCACCCTCGCGCTGACATTCGAATAGAGCCCAGTCGCCTTCAGATCCTCAACGCCCCGCTCGATCGAGGCTGGATCGGTGCCGCTGAAATACGGCTTGAGCGTCGAAGGGTCGACGTTGGCGCCTTGGACGACGATCTGCTGCGCGTTCGCCGGCGCCGCCCAGCTCAACCCGCACAGACTAAGGGTCACCGCCAGAAGAACGCCGACACACCCGCGAATCCAATCCATATGGCCCACAGCCCCTATTCGCGCCGACGCGGCGACCGCCACTTCGGCGCCGTTCGGCGTGACCCTGTCTGCGCCCCCCGCGTCGCCTCGCGGCGCCAGTCGCGGGCGACGCCGCAGACGCGACGCTCGACCTCCACCCACCCGGCGGCGTCGGAAAGATTAAGGGCGTTTTACAATTTTTGCTCGCGCCTGCAAACCGTTCTTGGCGGAGCGTACACCATTTCTCGCGACCGTTGCGTCAAGGACACGCAAACATGGTCGACCGTTGGTTAATTGCCGTTCGTCACCAGGCGGAGAAGGTCGTGCGAGGTGGTGAAAACCACCAAAAGCGCCACCAGGGCGATTCCGATCCGGAGGCCGATTTCCTGGGCCCGCTCGCTCAAAGGGCGTCCCCGGAGGCCCTCGAAAGCGTAAAACGCGAGATGGCCGCCATCCAGAAGCGGTATCGGCAGCAAATTCATCAGGCCGACCGACACCGAAAACCACGCGGCGAGGCTGAACAGCTCCCAAAAGCTGATTTTCGCCATCTCGCCCGCCATTTGTGCGGCGCCGATCAATCCCGACATCTGATCGGTTGATTCCCGCCCGGCGAAAATCCCGACGACATACGTCGCCGTCGCCTTGACGATGAACCATTCCTGCGCGCCGCCCCAGACGGCGCAGGTTAGGAGGCCGCACCGTTCGACCTTGGCGTCGCTACGCTCCGACGAGGAGGCGAGCCCGAGATGGCCCATGCGGCGTTTGCCGAACACCCCCTGGTCGACGACGGTGACCCGGGGCGTCGCAGTAAGGTGGATGTCATGGCCCTGGCGCTCGACCACGAAGTCCATTGGCAGACCGGTGCTCATCAGCGTCAATTCCTGAAGCGCTTCAAAGCTATCGATCGGATTCCCGTTAATCGACTTTATCAGGTCGCCGGCCTGAAACCCGGCCGCCGCCGCCGGACTTCCCGCCTCGACCCGCCCGATGCGCGGCATATGTTCGACCCGCCCAAAGGCCATGAACATGCCGGCGAAAATGACGAGAGCCAAAATGAAATTGGCGACCGGCCCCGCGAGCACGATCGCCGCCCGGTTTCGCAGCGGCTGCCCTGCCAGCGTCAACGATCGATCGACGGTATCTGCCTCCGGACTATCCCCCACGCTGGCGGCGTTGGCGTCGCCGTAAAACTTGACATATCCGCCAAGCGGCAGCGCGCCGACCCGCCAGCGCGTGCCGCGCGCGTCCACCCAGGCGAAAAGCTCCGGGCCGAAGCCGAGTGAAAACGCGTCAATTTTGACGCCGCACCATCGGCCGACCAAATAGTGTCCGAGCTCATGGACGGATACGATGACGCTCAGAATGATGATGAAAGGGACGACGTACCATCCCAGCCAACTCAAAAGGGCCGCGATTGCATTCACTCCCGCCATCTGCGGCCTCCAATTCCGCCGCCGCGGTCGAAAGCCGCCGAACGATGGTTACTGAACGGTTATTAGATTGACGCAAGTCAGCGCTTACGCCAATAGGCTCACCGTCCTATCTGTGGCGATATGGTGAATTGTCAGCGCTTCCGCAATGTTAGTCGGCGTCCTGACCTCGCCCGCGGCGCTCATCGCCGCCAGTGTTTTTCCGACCAGGGGGGCGATGTCGCCGAAGCCGATTCGCTGATCGAGAAAGGCTGAAACGGCGATTTCGTTGGCGGCGTTGAGCGCGGTCGGCGCGCCTCCGCCGGAGCGCAGCGCCTCGATCGCCAGGCGAAGCGCGGGAAAACGATCAAGGTCCGCGCGCTCGAAGGTCAATCGGCCAAGCGCGGCAAGGTCCGGGGACCGAACCCCCGACGCGATTCGGTCCGGATAGGCCAGGCAGTGCGCAATCGGAGTGCGCATATCCGGCGACGCCATGCCGGCGATCAGCGATCCGTCGGCAAAGGCGATGAGCCCATGCACAATCGATTGGGGATGCACGAGGACATCAAGCCGGTCGGCCGGCAAGCCGAACAGGTGGTGCGCCTCGATCAGTTCGAAGTCCCTTGTTCATGAGACCCGCCGAAATCGATCGTCACCTTCGGTCCCATCACCCACTTGGGGTGGGCGAGCGCTTCCTCGCGCGTGGCGGAGGAAATGCGCGCCGCGCTCCACTCCCGGAACGGTCCGCCGGAAGCGGTGATGGTCATCATCTCGATAGCGCCCGGATCACGCGCGCCGATCGCCTGAAACAAGGCGTTGTGCTCCGAGTCCATCGGCAGAACGATCGACCCCGCGCGCCGCGCCGTCTCCATCACCACGTCGCCGGCGCAGACCAGCGTCTCCTTGTTGGCGAGCGCGACCATGCGCCCGGCGGCGACCGCGGCGAAGGTCGGCCGCAGTCCCGCCGCCCCGACAATCGCCGAAACCACCAGATCGGCCTCGCGCAGAGCGGCTTCCTCGACCGCCTCCGGACCGGCGCCGATTTCGATCCCAGAACCCGCCAGGCCGGCGTTCAGGTCGGGATAGCCCGCAGGATCGGCGATGGCGGCGAATTCGGCGCCGAGCGCGATCGCGCATTTCGCCAGGGCGGTCCCGTCGCGCCCGCTGGCGACCGAAACCACCGAGAACCTGCCTGGCGCGGCGGCGATGACTTGCGCGCACGACCGTCCGATCGAACCCGTCGCGCCCAGAATCGACAAACGCTTGCGGGGCGGACTGGTCGCGGCCGCACGCGATGAACGAGGCTTGACGCCAGCAATAACGCTCACCATTGAAACAATCCGCCGCCGATGAATGAACCCCGAGAGTTTGCGCTCGCCACCACGGCGGCGAAGACCGACGCGGCCACGAAAGCGTCGAGCCGGTCCATCAGCCCGCCGTGGCCAGGAATGAGGCTGCTCGAGTCCTTGACGCCGAACCGGCGCTTGAACGCGGATTCGAACAGGTCGCCAAGCTCGGACACGATTGCGGTCACAAGCCCGAGGCAGAACAACGCCGCGGGCCGATTGGTCCACGCCGCGAGCATAAGGCCGAGGATGGCCCCGGCGAGCGCGCCGATGATCGCGCCGGCCCATGTCTTGCCGGGCGAGACGCTCGGCCAAAGCCGCGGGCCGCCGACCAGCCGTCCCCCGAAATAGGCCGCGATATCCGCTCCCCAAACGACCGCGAAGAGCCAAAAAATGGCGGCGAGGCCGAAGCTTGGACTGATTCTCAAAAGCACGACGCTGGCGACGAGCGCGCCGGCGTAAACCGCGCCTCCGGCGGCCCAGGACCCTTCCCTGCGTCCGGTCAGCCAGCTGACGGCGCCCGCGCCGAGAGCGAGCGCCGCGATGGCGCCGAGGATCGAATTGTGCAGGGCGAAGAGCGCGGCGAGGGCGACCATCACGCCGCCGGCCGCCACCCGCTCGGCGAGGCGCGAGCCGCCGACCAGCCGCTGCCACTCCCACAGGACGACAACCGACGCCAGCCACCAGAAAACCGCGAAGATGAAGCCGCCGATCCACGCCGTCGCCAGCGCAAGACTTCCCATCGCGACAGCGGCCGCCACGCGCGGCTTGAGGTCCGAGCCGAACGGGCCGCGCGGCGCCGATCCGACTGGCCGCTCCGCGCTCAGCGCCATGCGCACGTCCTCACGACGCCGATTTGACGGGGGCAGGCTCGACGAGCGCGCCGAACCGCCGTTCTCGCGCCGCATATTGATCAAGCGCGGAGAGGAAGGCCGCGTCGTCAAAATCGGGCCACAGAATGGGAAGGAAGACGAGTTCGGCGTAGGCAGCCTGCCAGAGCAGGAAATTCGACAGCCGCATTTCGCCGGAAGTGCGGATTATGAGATCGGGATCGGGAAGGCCGGCCGTATCGAGCCGCTCGGCGAATTCGTCCGCGCCAATCGCCAGCGCGTCGAGGCGCCCGTCGCGTACGTCGATCGCCAGGCGCCGCGCCGCCTCGACGATCTCGCGGCGCCCGCCGTAGTTGAACGCCACCGTCAGCGTCAGTCCGCGGTTTTTGGCGGTCAGCGTTTCGGCCTCGACGAGGAGCCCCACAATATCGCGCGACAGATTGTCCCGTTCGCCGATGATCCTGACCTTGACGCCGTTGGAATTGAGCTCGGCGAGGTCGTCACGGATGAACCGCTTGAGCAGGCCCATCAGCATCGCCACTTCGTCCGGCGGACGGCTCCAGTTCTCCGACGAGAAGCTATAGATGGTCAGGAACTGCACGCCGCGCTCGATCGCTGAGCGGACGACCCGGCGCACCGCCTCGACGCCGCGCCGATGACCCTCGAAGCGCGGCAGGCCGCGCGACTTCGCCCAGCGGCCGTTGCCGTCCATGATGATGGCGACGTGGGCCGGCGTCCGAGCCGAACTGGAAGTGGAGCGGTGGTGATGCATGAGGACCCCGGACAGGGAAGGCGATCGCCTAGACCTGCATGATCTCCTTTTCCTTCGCGGCCAAGGAAGCGTCGATCTCCTGAATGGTCTGATCTGTCGCTTTCTGCACCTCCGCCTCCTGGCGCTTTTCTTCATCCTCGCTGATCGCGTGCTCCTTCAAGAGCTTCTTGAGCGTATCAATTCCGTCGCGGCGCACGTGCCTGACCGCGACGCGCGCGTCCTCGCTGTACTTATGGGCGATCTTGACCATTTCCTTGCGCCGCTGCTCGTTGAGCTCCGGAATGCGGATGCGCAGGACAGCGCCCTCGACCGTTGGACTGAGGCCGAGGTTCGCGTCCCGGATCGCCTTGTCGACCGCCTGCACCATGCTCTTGTCCCATACGGAGACCGACAGCGCACGGGGCTCCGGAACGCTGATCGTCGCCACCTGACTGATCGGCATCCGCTGTCCATAGGCCTCGACCTGCACCGGCTCGAGCAGGCTCGCGCTGGCGCGGCCGGTGCGCAAACCGCCAAGTTCGTGTCTGAGCGTCGCGTGCGCGGCCTGCATGCGACGTTTGAGTTCCGCGAGGTCGAGTGGAGGCAATTGCGCCATGTGCGTCACACGAAATCAAAAGCCCGGTCGCGCCAGGGCGAGCGGGCGGCCAAAAAACAAGTCTTGCGGCGATATTCCGCCCACCGCCTCATTAGCATAAGCTTAGCGCACTAACAGCGTCCAAAGAAGGGCGGCGGCCCGAGCCGCCGAGGGAACCCGCCAACATCGGCGGCTGGCGGCTGCTTTATGGCGCGGAGCCGGACGCCTGCGTCTCCATCGGCGCCCTCGCGAGCCTCGCCGCCTCCGCCATCGCGGCGAGGGCCGCCTGACCTTGCGGCTGGATAAGGCCCGCAGACATGACGAGCTTGGCGGCCTCGTCGGCGGAAATCGGCAATTCGATCACTTCGTCGGCCGGCACGTAGAAGAAAAAGCCGGTGGTGGGGTTGGGCGTGCAGGGCATGAAGGCCGAGATCATCGGGCGCTTTTCCGGCAGGGCGCCGGCGATGATCTCGGCCGGCGCCGAGGAGATGAAGACGATCGACCAGCTCCCCTTGACCGGAAACTCGACCAGCCCGACCTTGCGGAACTGACTGCCCGACTGGCTGAAGATGGTCTCGAACACCTGCTTCAGGCCCTTGTAGACGCCGCGAACGAGCGGCATGCGATCGAGCATCGCCTCGCCGAACCGGACCAGCGAACGGCCGACGAAATTGGCGGTCAGGAACCCGAGCAGCGTCAGTCCGGCAATGGCGATGACGACGCCGAAGCCGGGAATGTGGAACGGCAGATAATCGTCGGGCCACAGGGTCCTCGGCAGCCAGGGCCTCACCCAGTTGTCGATCGTGTCGATGACCCACCAGGCAATATAGGCGGTCGCGGCAATGGGCCCGAACACGACGAGCCCGGTGAAGAACCAGGAGCGAAGCCGCTGGGCGAGCGTGCGGTGGACCGGCGGCGCGAAGGGATCGGACATGCGTATCTCGGCGCGGTGCGCGCGCCGACAAGATGGCGGCTCGCGGGCGCGCTGGCAAGGCGACGCCGCGGAGGAAAGTCGAGCGCGACCCGTCGCCGTCGCGCGCCCAAAGGTCCCCGGCCCCGCCCCGGCCCCAGGCCAGCGAACCGCCATGCGCGGCCCGGACACAACTGGGAGGCGAGTTGAGCCAAAGAAAACGAAAAGAAAAGAAAGCGAAATGGCTTTCTTTTGCTTTCTTTTTGCTTTTTTTTATTTTTCGGAATCGGGACTTTTCAATGGGTTACGAGCGAAAAAAGTGAAAAAAATTTTCCCCCTTTCCGACTCGCGCATGAGGTTGCAGGCCAAGCGTCCTCAAAGCGCGACGCACTCCTCCGTTCCCCGCCGGCGCCGGTCGCCGCAGGCGGGATTCAATTCCGATCATCGGAATCAAGAGTACCAGCACTTTCGATTTTTGCAAGGTAAATTCGGGGGCGTAGATCATCGAGCGCCCGATCACCCAATTTTTTCGTTCGGGCGCCAGCGCGCGCCCGGCCGCTCGCAAATCGTTTTCAGCCTTCGTCCGCCGACCCCAGGCCCTCGCAGGATCGGCCGAAGGCGGACAGCGCGTCCTCAAGATAGTCCGGCAACAGCTCGAGCCCGAGGAGATATTTCCAGGTTGGCGCGTCGGCGCGCTGGTTCGCCTCGGCGACCGCCGTTCGCCAGTCATCGGGCTCGAAATCGCCGCGCCCGATCCAGGCCAGCGCGACCAGCGCCGCGGCTTCGTCGACGTCGAGATCGCGGATGAATTCGATGAGCTCCCGGCGGATCGAGGGACCGGCGGCGTCGGTCAGCATGACCCGCTCGCCATCGTCGGTCGGGTTCGAGTCGTCCGGGTCGACGCCAGCGTCCTCGCCGAGGTATTCGCGCGACTTTTCAATGATGAAACACACCTTCTCCAGATTGATCTCCGGCATCGGGCGTTCGGATTCGTCAATTCTGCGCATGGGCCCCGCCTTTCGCGCTCAAGGGGTCAGACAAAGCGCGGCAATGTCCCTGCGCATTGCGCCAAGTCAAGGGAGAACGGCGTTACAGCGCGCAGAGCAATTGCGCTCAAGGGTCAAAGTTCAATCGGTTCGCGACCGGTTTCGACCCTGAGCGGACCTTGAAGGTCGTTCCCATGAACGGGCGGTAAGCGCGAGGAAGCGGTCTTCTGGTTAAGGCGTCGGTTGCGCTAGGAACCGCCTTTCGCTCATCGCCCTTTGCGAGTGAGCCTTAGCCCGGCTGCTGGACAAGACGCCGGCGCTAAGAGACTATCCTGATAAGCCATGTGGAGCGCGGCCATGGACGTCGGCGAGTGGCTGAAGGGGATCGGCCTCGGCCAATACGAAGCGACTTTCCGCGCGCACGATATCGACGTCGACGTCTTGCCCGACGTAACCGAAGCCGACCTTGAAAAAATCGGCTTGCCCCTCGGGGCCCGCAAGCGCCTGATGAAGGCAATCGCCACTCTTAGGCCGCCGGAATCTCGGGTGCCTCCGGAACCGTTCTGGACGGCTCCGGAGCCATCGCGGCCGCCCGCCGCATCTTCGCCGTCACCACGAGCCCGCCCAGACGCCGAGCGTCGTCCGATCACAGTAATGTTCTGCGATCTCGTCGGCTCGACGAGTCTCGCCGCCAAGCTCGACGCCGAGGACTGGCGTAATCTCGTGGGCGCCTATCTCGATGAAGCTTCAGCAGCGGTGACCGGGCTTGGCGGCCATGTGTTGAAGAAGCTCGGTGATGGCCTGATGGCGCTCTTCGGCTATCCGCAGGCCCAGGAGAATGACGCCGAGCGCGCTGTGCGGGCGGCGCTGGCGATCCAGCGTGCGCTTTCCGACCTCAACGCTAGGAATGCTCGATCTGGCGCGCCCCAGCTTTCCGCCCGCATCGGCATCGAGTGCGGCTCTGTCGTGGTCGACGCTGCCGGCGAGGTGTTCGGCGAAGCGCCGAACGTCGCCGCGCGGGTCCAAACTGCGGCCGAACCGGGGACGGTACTCATCACCGCGAGCGTCCAGCGGCAGACGGCTGGGCTTTTCGTCCTCGAAGACAAGGGCGCGCATGACTTCAAGGGTGTGACGGAGCCGGCCGCGTTATTTCGCGTCGTGCGGGCGAGTGGAGGCGGCCGGCGGGGCGGGGCGCGGGCCCTGACGCCGTTGGTCGGCCGCGAGGACGAACTTGCGCTGCTGACCCGCCGTTGGTCGCGCGCGCTCGAAGGCGACGGTCAGTTCGTCCAGATCGTCGGCGAGCCGGGCATCGGCAAGTCACGCCTGATCGAGGAGTTTCGCGCAAAACTCGCAGAGACGCCGCACACCTGGGTCGAATGGGCCGCCTCGCAGCTCCTGCAGAACACGCCTCTGCACCCACTCACCGAGTGGGGCAGACAGCGCTTTGGCGGCGTCGACGCGACCGACGAGGGGCAACTTGCCGACCTCGAGAACACTTTACGTCTGGTTGGCCTCGACCCGGACGAATACGCGCCCCTGATCGCGCCGTTGGTCGGCATTGCGTTGCCCGAGGAGCGTTCGGCGAAATTTGTGCCGGCGGAATTGCGGCGACGGCAATTCGTCGCGGTGACGGCATGGTATTTCGCGGGAGCGCGTACGCAGCCGGCAGTGCTGGTCTTCGAGGACCTGCACTGGGCGGACCCGACGTCTCTCGATCTCATGCGGTCGCTGGTAGAACGAGGCGCCCAGGCGCCGCTGCTCATCGTGGCGACGACGCGGCCGGAATTCCGGCCGCCCTGGGCCATGCGCTCGCACCATGGCGTCGTTTCGCTCGCGCCGCTCGACCGCGCGCAGGTCCGCCGGATGGTAGGCGAGATCGCAAGCCGGCATGCGCTTTCGGACGAGATGATCGACGGAGTAGGGGAGCGAACGGGCGGCGTCCCGCTGTTCGTCGAGGAAGTCACGCGACTCCTGCTCGAGCGCAACGTCCAGAGCGGCACCCAAGCGATCCCGCCGACCTTACAGCAATCGCTCGCCGCGCGGCTAGACCGGCTCGGCGAAGCGCGCGAAGTCGCGCAGATCGGCGCGGTGCTGGGGCGCGATTTTTCCTACCGGCTGCTCAGTGACGTGTCGTCAACCACTGCCGGATTCGACGAGGTGCGCCTCCAAGCCGCGCTGGATCGGCTCATGGAAGCCGACCTTCTGTTTGTCGACGGCGCCCCTCCGACCGTTGCCTACCGTTTCAAGCACACGTTGATTCAGGACGCCGCCTACGAGAGCTTGCTCAAGAGCCGCCGCCAGGCGCTACACCGCCGCGCCGCCGACGCGTTACGCGACGCGAACGCCGAGCCCGAAGCGATCGCCCATCATTTCACCGAGGCCGGCCTCGACGATCTCGCCATCGAATGGTGGGGCAAGGCGGGCGACCAGGCGCTTCGTCGTTCCGCGTTCCAGGAAGCGATCGCCCATCTCGGCAAGGCGATTGAGATGGCGGATAGAGCGGGCGTGACGGCGCGGCAACTCCCAGCCGGTTCGGCCGCTCCAAATCAGCGACTGTCGCAGCTTCACATCGCCTATGGCAACGCCGCCATCGCTGCGCGAGGCTACGGGGCGTTGGAAACGACGGAAGCCTTTGCCAAAGCCCGCGAGTTGGCCTCCGGCGACAAGGATGCTCCAGAACGATTGGCGGCCGACTACGGGCTGTGGGTCGGCAGCTACGTGCGAGGCGAATTACCGTCGATGCGGGCGCACGCAGCGGAATTTCTCAGCGACATCAAGGCGAGCCCCAATTCGCCGGAGGCCGGTATTGCGCACCGCATCACCGGCGTTACCCACCAGTTCGCCGGCGAGTACGCCGAGGCGCGCGAGCAGCTTGAACGGGCCCTCGCGCTGTTCCAACCCGGCCGGGACGACGATCTGGCAATTCGCTTCGGACATGACCCAGGCATCGCTGCAATGCTTTACCTGGCGATTGCACTATGGCCCCTCGGTGAAGTCGAACGCGCGATCTCCCTAGTCGAAAGTGCTCAGGCGCGGCTCGCTGCGATCACGCACATCGGCACGCTCGCGTTTGGACAACACCATTCGGCGGTGTTCGAACTGATGCGCGGCGACCGTGTGCGGGCCGCGGTGAGCGCCTTCCTGCTAGCACGCGTCGCGCGCGAGCACGACCTTAAGCTATGGCGCGCGTTCGGCGTATTTCTCGAAGGTTGGGCGAAATCGGAGAGCGGCGACCATGGCGGCGGCCTGGAGAACATGCGTCGGGGCGTCGATCTCTTGAGCGAACAGAACACTGTGTTCTTCGATGGGCTGCTGAAGATTGAACTGGCTGACGCCGAGGCCCGGACGGGCAATTCCGACCGCGCCGTCGCCATCCTAGATGAAACTCTGGCGGCATCCGACCGCACCGGTTATCGCGCCTTCGCCGCCGAACTGCACCGTGCCCGCGGAGAAATCCTGCTGCAACGCGATCCGGGCGACCCTGCATCCGTCGAAGAAGCTTTTTTGACCGCCATCGCTGTCGCAAAGCAGCAATCAACGCGAAGCTTCCAACTGCGCGCCGCCCTATCACTGGCCAAGCTTTATCAGTCGACGTCGCGCGACGCCGATGCATATTCAGTGCTCGCACACGCGCTCGAAGGCTTTTCGCCGACGCCGGAAATGCCCGAAATCGCAGAGGCGCAGTCGCTGATCGAGCGTTTGGCACAGGGCCGCTGCGGGCAATGAAGAGGCGGTACGCGTAACGCCACATGCCCGGTCTCCGGCCAATTCCGGCCGTTCCTTGCGCGACGCTGTAGGTCTGCTCTCCGCCCAAAACGGCCCGCCAGCCGCAACAGCCGATCGGGTATTGACCCAATGAAGTATTCGGCTACCTAATCATGGCACTGGAGGACGTTTTGGCAGGCCTCGGGCGCGGGACATTGCCGCTTGGGACGCGACGCCGGCGCTCCGCGGCGAAGCGTCCGCGGCGCTCGCCTCTGACCGCTTTCGTCGTCGCCTTCGCGCTCCTCGTCCAGCTTTTCGCCGTCGCGACGCCGCCCTCGCTCGCGGCGCCCGCCTTCGCCGGCGCCGATGAAGCGGCGATCGCCGCCGAGCTCAAGGCGCTGTTCGGCAATAATGCCGAGCTCTGCGCCCACATCAACGACGAACGCGGCGCGCCGGGCAAGCATGGGCCGTGCGGCAATTGCTGCGACCAGTGCCCGCTCTGCCGCGGCGCTCTGCAGACCGTGGCCTTTGTTCCGCCGGACCTGCCGGTCTTGCCGGAACGGTTCGACGGCGACGCGCATGCCATTCGCGCGCCGCCTGGCGAGGACATTCTTCCGGCCTATCCCGTCCAGCCCAACCCCGCGCGGGCGCCGCCCCTCGCAGTCTGACGATCGTTTGGCCCACGCGCGCCCTCCGGCGCGCGCCATTCCTTCAGACTTGGGGACTTCCTTTCATGACTATGCTCAGAATCCGTGCGAGCGCGGCCGCAGCACACGCAGCTGGCCGAGATCGACAACGACTTCCTCAAGCATCTCGTCCCAATCGCCGAGTTCACTTTTCAGACGCCGATCTACAATGGGGCAGCCGCCGGGGTGACGACGACAGGATATTTCCAACCCGGCGTCATCTACGAAGCTGACAAATGGCAGATCGCCCTCGAGGCCATGGTCCCGATGACGGGCGCAACCGGTCACGGCGTCGGCGTGATCGGCTCGCTTGATTTCTATCTCGACGATATCCCCAACAGAATCGACGAACCGATCTTCCCTCGCGGACTTGGCATAGCGCCAGGAATCTGACCCAAGGAGTCTGACCCATGCGAACTTTCTCTCTAAAACTCTTCGCGTCCCTAGCCTTCGCGCTCGTCGCCACCCACGCTTTCGCTCACGCCCAGCTCGAGAAGGCGGCGCCGCCGGTCGGCGGCACGGTCGCGCGGCGAGCGAGATCCGGCTCACCTTCAGCGAAGGCGTCGAGCCGAAATTCACCAAGGTTTCCGTGACCGGCCCGAGCGGGGCCGTGCCGCTCGGGGCGGCGAAAACGGAATCCGGCAATCAGGCCGTGCTGATCGTGCCGATCACGAAAGGGCTCGCCGCCGGCGTGTACAAAGTTCACTGGCAGGCGGTGTCGGTCGACACCCACCACACCCAGGGAACCTTCGAATTCACCGTGAAGCCATGACGGCCGAGCGGCCCCAGGCGGTGAGCAGTCGGAAAGGACGGACCATGAGACATTCTCTTTTCACCCTGGCGCTTGCTTTCGCCCTAAGCGCAGCGCCAGCGCTGGCCCAGGAGTTCAAAGCCGGCGACATCGTCATCGAGAAGCCGTGGGCGCGCGCGACCCCGAAGGGCGCTGAGGTCGGCGGCGGATATCTCACGATCGAAAACAAGGGCGCGGCGCCCGACCGGCTGACAGGAGGAACGGCCGATTTCGCCACGGTCGAAATCCATCAGATGACGTCCGAGAACGGCGTCTCGCGAGATGCGCGAGGTTAAGGGCGGGCTCGCCATCCCCGCCCACGGCTCGGTCGCGCTCTCGCCCGGCGGCTACCATTTGATGTTCACACACCTGACCCATCCGCTGGTGAAAGGCGAAAGCGTCAAGGCGACGCTTAAATTCGAACATGCCGGCCCGGTCGAGGTCGAGTTCACCGTCATGGGAATCGGCGCCGCCGGGCCCGGCATGAAGGGCATGGGCGGCGGAGGCGCGATGAAGGGCATGAAAATGTGAAGGGCCGTACGCGGCCGCGCGCCCGTGACGGCCCTCGCCGTTTGCCGCTTTGCCCATTTCATGGCGGCGATGCTGACCTTCGGCATGAGCGCATATCTTTGGCTCTATGCGCCGGAACGGCTCAGGCTCGCGCTCTCGCCGGCGGCGCGCCGCCTTGCGCTCATCGCCAGCGTCGTCGCGCTTATCACTGCGGTCGCGTGGCTTCGCTTGAAGTCCGCCGCGATGGCCGACGACTGGAGCGCCGCCCTCGACGCGAGCATGATCGGCGACGGTGCTGGGCGACACCGCCTTCGGCCATGCATGGGCGGCGCATCTCGCGCTGGCGGCGGCGCTGGTCGCGGTCGTCGTCTTCGCGCCGCGAGGCCGATGGGCGGCGACATCGCTCGCTTCGGCGGCGGTGCTGGCGAGCCTCGGCCTCGTCGGCCACGCCGCGATGCAGACGGGCGCCGAAGGCCTCCTGCACCGCTTGAACCACGCCGTGCATCTTCTGGCGGCGGGCGCGTGGATCGGCGGCCTGATCGCCTTCGCGATGTGCCTTCAGCGCCTATGACCGCGACGATCTGCGGAGAGACGCGGTGCGGGCGATGATGGCTTTTCCTTCTGGGGCCAACTCATCGTCGCGGCGATCATTCTCACCGGCGTCGTCAATATCGCGTTGACGTCCGGCCACCCGCCGATCCCGCCGACGACGCCCTACCGCGCGCTTCTGATCGCGAAGCTCGGCATCGTCGGGATCATGATCGCGCTTGCGCTCTTCAATCGCTACGTTCTTGCGCCGCGGCTCAAGTCCAGCCCGGCCGCGCTCGCCGCTTTGCGCTTGACCAGCGTCGCGGAAATCGCGCTGGGCTGCGCTCGTCGTCGCTCTCGTCAGCGTGTTTGCGCTGCTCGATCCGGCCTGAAGCGCGCTCAACGATGTCCGATGCCGCCCCGTCCGAACGCCGCCCCGCCCTGGAAAACCCCGCCCCCTCCAAAGCCATGAAAGCCGCCGCCGGCAAAACCTGGCGAAGCCGGCGCGCCGATGTGGACCCCTCCGGCGCCGCCAAACCCATGGAAAGCGCCGCCGCCGGCGTGGAAAGTCCCGACGCCCGCAAAACCTGGGGAGGCAGGCGCGCCGATGTGGACGCCTGTGGCCCCGCCAAGCCCATGAAAGCCCCCGACGCCATGGAAAGTCCCGACGCCCGCAAAACCTGGGGAGTCAGGCGCGCCGCCGTGAAAACCTCCGGCCCCGCCAAGCCCATGAAAGCCGCCGCCGGCATGGAAACCTCCGACGCCCGCAAAACCTGGGGAGGCAGGCGCGCGGATGTGGGGAACTCCGGCGCCGTGAAAGTGATGAAAATTACCGCCGCCAAGGCCGCCGTGGAATTCCGCCGCCGGCAAAACCGGGGGAGACGGTCGCGGCGCCGGCGCGGAAATTAGGCGAGGTGGGAACGCCGCCGGCGCCAAAGCGATGCAAGCCTGGGCTGCCGATGGCGCCAAAGGCCGGCGCGCGGACGGCGCGCCGACCGGCGTACGGCTCGGCGCGGCTTGCGCCTAGCCGCCGAGGCGGCTCGAGGCGGGGGTAAACGGGGCTCAGGGCCCGGGGATAGGAAACGACCGCGCCATGGCGATGATGGCGCCGGATCGCGGAGGCGCCAAAGGTGTTGAGGTTGAAGGGGCCGATCCAACCAAAACCATAGTTCCACTGGTCGCCGCACCGATACCAACCGCGGCCGTTCCACCCCTCGGCGTAGTAACAATTACTGCCACCAAACTGGACGGTTTGCACGGGCGATGAATGCCCCAACGAGGAGAGAGCGCTTCCCACAAGGCCCGCTTCGGCGCCGTCCGCGACGGCGAAAGCCGACAAAGCCAGCGCCAAATAGCCAAGAATGCGCAAAGTCGATGAGGACATGACACATGGTCCAAGGGACGAAAGTTATGGTCCGCCAATGACGCCCGCAACATCGAGAAGGCAATTATGCCTTGGGTCGGGCGCGTCATCCCAAGGAATCACGCGCCCGCTTTGACGCGCCGGCAACTCACTTTTTCTTATACTTGGCCCGGAACGCCTTCGCCCATCCGGCCTTGGCCTCCTGGCGGCCGCGCGCGACCGCGAGCGCGTCGGCCTCGACCGGCTTGGTGATCACCGAGCCTGAGGCGATATAGGCGCCGTCGCCGATCGTCACCGGCGCGACGAGGGCCGAGTTCGAGCCGACGAAGGCGCCCGCGCCGATGTCGGTCTTGTGCTTGGCGAAGCCATCGTAATTGCAGACGATGGTTCCGGCGCCGATATTGGCCTTAGGCCCGACCCGCGCGTCGCCGATATAGCTCAAATGATTGATCTTGGCGCCGTCCTCGATCGCCGACTGCTTGATCTCGACGAAATTGCCGATTCTGGCGTTGACGCCGATATCCGCGCCGGGCCTGAGGCGCGCGAACGGTCCGACGATCGCGCCGCCCGCAATGCGCGCGCTCTCGAGATACGAGAAGGAGCGGATCGTCGCGCCGTCCTCGATCGTGCATCGGGGCCCGATCACGACATGGGGCTCGATCAGGACATCGCGGCCGATCTTGGCGTCAAACGCCAGGAACACGGTTTCGGGGGCGGTCAGCGTCGCGCCCGCGACCATGGCGCGCCGGCGCAGCCGATCCTGCATCGCCGCCTCGGCGGCGGCGAGCTGCGCCCGGTCGTTGACGCCCATGACCTCCTTCTCCCTGGCGACCAGCGCGCTCGCTGCGAGGCCCCGCGCGTTGGCGATCTCGACGATGTCGGTGAGGTAATATTCGTTCTGGGCGTTATGCGGCTTCACCGCCGCGAGAAGGGTCATGGCCTCGGCGCCGCTGAAGGCGATCGGTCCGGCGTTGCACAGGCGTGAGGCGCGCTCCTCGGCGGTCGCGTCCTTCTCCTCCCGGATCGCGACCAGGCGCCGGTCGCGCTCGATGAGGCGGCCATAGCCAGCCGGATCGGCGGCCTCAAATCCCAGCGCCGCCACGTCCGCGCCCGAGGCCAGTTCCGCGCGCATCGCCGCCAGCGTCGAGGCCTCGATCAGCGGAATGTCGGCGTAGACGACGAGAATGTCGTCGTAACCGCGCTCGATCTGATCGCGCGCCGCCAGAACCGCGTCGGCGGTGCCCCGGCGCTCACGCTGGACGGCGATTTTCGCTTCCGGCGCGGCTTTCAGGGCTTCGGCGGCGACGCCGTCGCCTTCGGAAGCGACGACGACCGCGATATCGCCCATCGCGCCCTCAAGGACGGCCGAAAGCGCATGCGCCAGCATCGAGCGGCCCGCGAGCTCATGCAGGACCTTGGGCCTGGCCGAGCGCATGCGCACCCCCTCGCCGGCGGCAAGCACGATGGTCAGACAGCGGCGGGCGTTGGCGGTCATGGGACTTTTGCTCTCTCAGGGGACGTTCGCGAAGGGACGCTCGGCGGCTCCGAATCGCCTTTCGGATCGCTCCGCGGCCAATATCGCCGCCGCCGCGTGCGGTTTCCAGCCATGAGTTCGAACCTGCCTCAACGTCATTTCGCGGGGCTGACAAAAAGCGTCTCGCTGCGCCGCAAAAAACGATATACAACCGAAACGCCGGGGACGGAACGCGTGAGGCAGGCGCGGCGTTTTTCCTGTTCCTTGTCGGCTGATTTTTTCATTTTGGGCTGGAAGCGACGTCGCGTCGGGCCGCTCATGCGCGGTTTTCGATCCGGCGGCGAATGAATGACGAACACGGATGACGGACAGACAGCGTCGCGAATTCTTACAGCTGGCCGTCGGCGGAACGCTCGCGGCTTCGCTGCCCCTGCCCGGCTCGCGGCCCGCCGCCGCCGAACCGCTGGGCAAGCCCGTTCCCTTTTCCGCCGACGCGGTGCTGAAGATGGCGGCCGAACTGGCTTCGAAACCGTTCAAGGAGCCGCAGGCGCCCCTGCCAAGCGTCTTTTCGAGCCTCACTTTCGAACAATATGCGGCGATCCGGCGCGTGCCGGGCACCGCGATCTGGAGCGACCAGAAACTCGGCTTTTCCCTCGAGCCGCTGCATCGAGGCTTCGTCTACACGACTCCGATCGGGATCAACATTGTCGAAAACGGCATGTCGCAAAAAGTGCTCTACGACGCGGCCGATTTCGACTTCGGCCCATTGAAGCCTCCCGGCCCTCTGGGCGACCTCGGCTTTTCCGGCTTGCGCATCCTCAAGTCGTCGGATCAGGGCTTCGAGGACGTCGCGATCTTCCAGGGCGCGACCTTCTATCGCGCACGGGCGCACGCCCAGCCTTTCGGCCTCACCGCGCGCGGCCTTGCGATTCGGACCGGCGACGATCCGGGCGAAGAATTTCCGCTGTTCCGCGAGTTCTGGATCGAAAAGCCCAACCCGGCGGCGAACACGCTCACCATTCATGCGCTGCTCGATTCGGCGAGCGTCACCGGCGCGTACCGCTTCACGCTGCGCCCGCAGGAGATCACCATCATCGACACCGAGATGACGTTGATTGCGCGGACGGCGGTCGACAAACTGGGATTCGGGGCCATGGCCGCGGCCCATCTCTTCAGCCCGCTCGATCATCGACGTCCCGATGATGTCCGCGCCGCGGCCTACGAGTTGACCGGGCTGCAAATTTTAACCGGAGGCGGCGAGTGGCTCTGGCGCCCGGTCTCCAATCGGGAGACCCTGCAGATCTCGGCCTTTTCCGACGTCAACCCGCGCGGCTTCGGGCTTTTGCAGCGCAGCCGCACGTTCGACGCGTTCTACGACGACGAGACGCACTGGGAATTGAAGCCGTCGCTATGGATCGAGCCGATCGGCGATTGGGCGCAGGGCGACCACCGTCTCCTGGAAATCCCGGCCGCCTCGGAGGCCAACGAGAACGTCATCGTCCAATGGCGCCCCAAGACCGGCATGGCCGCCGCCACCACCCAGTCGATGGCGTTCCGGCAGTTCTGGTGCTGGTCGCCGCCGTCGAAGCCGCCGCTTGCGTCCTGCGTGTCATCGCGACGCGGCAAGGTCGGCGACCATCAGCGCTTCGCGGTCGAGATGGCGGGGGACATGTTCGCCGACCCGGCGAAAGCCGCAGCCGCGAGCGCGGACATTCACGCGGCCCCGGGCAAGATCGTCTCCGTCCGGCTTTTTCCCTATAAAGACAGGCGTTCGGTGCGCGTCGTTTTCGATCTTGACCCGGGATCGGAAACCTATTCAGAGCTGCGTCTGACGCTCAGAGTCGACAATCAGGCGGCGAGCGAAACATGGCTCTACCGTTGGACAGCCTGACGCTTGCGCACAGCGACGCCGGGCGGGACGACACCGGGTCGTCGCTCGGCGCCTCGATGCCCGGCTTCGCGCCGCTCGCCATGCCGGCGCAGTCGTTTTGGCGATTCTCCCGCCGCAACCGCCGCCCGCTCGCCGCGCCGCGACTCGCCAGACCGCCGATTCTGACCCGTCTCGCGGTGTTCGGCGGGGCTCTCGCTTTGACCGCATACGGCGCGGATCAGATGTTCAGAGTCGTTTCGATCGGCCCGATCACGCCGCTCGAATGGGTGATCGCGGTCCTGTTCGTCATCACCTTCTCCTGGATCACGCTCTCGTTCACCGCCAGCATCGCCGGCTTTGTCTGGCTGCTTGCGCATCGGGGCCCGAAAGCCCCCGCCCCCGCTCAAGGAGCGGACCGCGGTCGTGATGCCGATCTACAACGAGGCGCCCTCGCGCGTGTTCGGCGCCATGCAGGCCATCTTCGAGGACGTCGAAGGCGCGGGCCAGGCGCATGCGTTCGACTTCTTCCTCATCTCCGACACCACCGACCCCAATATCTGGATCGCGGAGGAGCGCGCGTTCCTGGCGATGCGCGCGCGGCTGCCGCAGGCGCGCCTCTACTACCGCAGGCGGCGAAGGAACGTGGGCCGCAAGGCCGGCAACGTCGCCGATTTCATCACCCATTGGGGCGGCCATTACCCGCATATGGTCGTGCTCGACGCCGACAGCGTGATGACGGGGGAAGCGATCGTCGGCCTGGCCGCGGCGATGGAGGCCGACCCCGACGCGGGCGTCATCCAGAGCCTGCCGCTCATCGTCAACCGCAACACGATGTTCGCGCGCCTGCAGCAGTTCGCCGCCCGGATCGCCGGCCCGGTCATCGCCGCGGGCTTGAGCGCGTGGATGGGACACGAGGGCAATTACTGGGGCCATAACGCGATCATCCGCACGCGCGCCTTCGCCGATCATTGCGGATTGCCGGACCTGCCCGGCAAACCGCCGTTTGGCGGCCACATCCTCAGCCACGATTTCGTCGAGGCGGGGCTCATGCTTCGGGCCGGCTACACCGTCTACATGCTGCCACGGCCTCGGCGGCTCCTACGAGGAGAGCCCGCCCTCGCTCATCGATCTTGCCGCCCGCGACCGGCGATGGTGCCAGGGCAATCTCCAGCACGCGCGCATCATCGGCGCGCGCGGCTTCACGCTCGCGACGCGGCAGCATCTCGCCAACGGCATCATGGGCTATCTCGCCTCGCCTCTGTGGATGGCGCAACTGCTGGTCGGCATCGTGCTGGTGCTGCAGTCCCACTACATCCGGCCCGAGTATTTCACCAAGGAATTCTCGCTCTTTCCGGCCTGGCCGCGCTTCGACTACGAGCGCGCGCTGCAGCTCTTCGAACTCACGATCGGCATCCTGCTCGCGCCCAAGTTTCTCGGCCTCGCGATTGCGCTCATGGAGCCGAAGACGCGGCGCGGCTGCGGCGGCGCGCTGGCGCTCATCGCCTCGACGATCGTCGAGATCATCATTTCCGCCGCGCTTGCGGCGGTCATGATGCTGATCCAGTCCGGATCGGTGGCGCAGATCCTGTCGGGACGGGACACCGGCTGGAATCCGCAGCGGCGCGACGACGGCTCGATCCCGTTCAGAAGCATCGCGCGCCGCCATCGCGCGCATACCGCGCTCGGGCGTCCTCACGCTGTTCGCGGCGGCGCTGATCTCGCCCTCCCTCATCGTCTGGATGTCCCCGACCATCGCCGGACTCATCTTCTCCATTCCGCTTTCCTGGGCGAGCGGAAGCCTGTCGCTTGGGCTTGCGATGCGCCGCATCGGGCTTCTGCGCACGCCGGAGGAGACTTCGCCGCCCCATGTGGTGACCCGCGCCAATGCGCTCGCCGCGGAGCTCGCCCTGACGGGCCATGACCATGACGACGCGCTCGAGACGATCTGGGCCGATCCGGGCTTGAGGGCGGCGCACGAGTCCTTCCTCGCCGAGGCGCCGCGCCACCGGCGCGGCGACGTCGACGTCGAGACCGCGGTCGCGGCGGCGAAGCTCAACGACGCGGAGACGATCGAAGACGCCCGCGCCTGGCTCAGCGCCCGCGAGCGTCTCGCCGTCCTCAACGACCGGGCGCTGATCGCGCTGCTCGCCCGGCTGCCGAGCGCCGCCGAACAGCCAACCGCGGCTAGCCGAACGCCGCTTGAGTCCGTTTTAGTTTCGCGCCTCCCAGGTTTTCAGGGACTTGCGACCCCGTTTAGTTCCGCGCTTCGCGCGGCCCGGCGAGCTGCGTCATAATAACACTTACACAATGTTATACCGGCGCTCTGGCGGCAAGAAATCCGGCGCCCGTGTTCCGAGCTGCGCGTTCTAAGCGCCCTGCTCTCCCGTCACGCGCCAGATCACATCGCCGACATCGTCGGCCACCAGAAGCGAGCCATCCGGGCCCAGCGCCACGCCGACCGGCCGTCCAAACGACGATCGCTCGTCGGGCGCGAGGAATCCGGTCAGAATGTCGCGCGGCGGCCCGGCCGGGCGCCCGTTCGCGAACGGCACGAAAATGACCTTGTAGCCGCTGAGCGTGCTCCGGTTCCAGGAGCCGTGCTGCCCGATGACCATGCCCTCCGGGAACCCGGGAAGGACGCCCGCGGGCAGCCAGCAGAGGCCAAGCGAGGCGGTGTGGCCGCCGAGCGCGTAGTCCGGCTGGATCGCGCTGGCGACCGCCTTCGGATCCTGCGGCACGCGGTCGTCGACCGTCTGGCCCCAATAGCAATAGGGCCAGCCGTAGAAGCCGCCGTCGCGAACCGAGGTGAGGTAATCGGGCGGCGTCTCGTCGCCGAGGCCGTCGCGCTCGTTGACCACCGTCCAGAGCCTCGCCGTCCGAGGCTCCCACGCCAGGCCCACAGGATTGCGCAGGCCGGAGGCAAAGATGCGGCTCTTGCCGCTGGCCAGATCGAGCTCATGGATGGCGGCGCGCCCCTGTTCGACCGCCATGCCCTTGTCGGCGATATTGGTCAGCGAGCCGACCCCGATGTAGAGCTTGGTCTTGTCGGGCGAGAGCAGCAGGCTGCGGGTCCAGTGCCCGCCGCCGTTATGGCTTGTGAGCCTCCGTCCCGGCTCGGCGATGCTCTTCGCGCCCGTCTTGTAGGGGAAGACGACCACGCCGTCGGTATTGCCGACGTAGAACGTGTCGCCAAGAAGCGCCATGCCGAACGGCTGGTTCAGCCGGTCGAGGAACACGTTCCGGGTCTCGGCGACTCCGTCGTGGTCGGCGTCGCGCAAAAGCGTGATGCGGTTTGGGCTCTCTCCCATGGCGGCCGCCCGTTTCAGCGTGCTGAACATGGCGTAGTCGAAGAGAGAGGTTATCGGCTCCGGCGTCAGAAGCGCTTCGGCTGCGAGCACGTCGCCATTCGGCAACACGCAGAGCCAGCGAGGGTGCTTGAGCCCGGTCGCGAACGCATTGACATTGAGGCCGGGCGCCGCCTTCGGCGTCTGTCCCGCAGGCCAGCCCCTCGCGGTCGGCATCTTGAGCGTCGGAATTTTGCCCTGCGGCTTGGCCGGCGGGATCGCCGGATCGCCGCCCAGAGCCGGCGCGACCTTTCGCCCGTCCTGCCTGCGCGCAACGACAGCCGCGGCCCCGATCAGCTCGACCACCCGCGAAAATGCATCCGAGAAAGCCATCGCAACCGTCTTTCGATTTTCGCCCGCGCGCGCCCCGCGACGACAAGGCCCCCTCACTCGCGGCGAAGCGGCGAGACCCGGTCCAGGGCGGTGATCGACAGGAACCCGCCCCAATCCATGAGCCGATCGCGGCGAACACCACATAGGCCCAGTTCGACGTATAACTGATGACCGCAAAAGCGGCGAGCAGATACCAGAGGCTGCTCCAGCTCGCCGCCGCGAAGCGCCGGCGGGCGGCGACGGAAGCGGTGAAGAGGACATAGACCGCGTCGGTGAACGCGGTGGTCAGAACGACTCCCCCGGCGATCAGGGGATCGATGCTTGGCAGAACCATGTTTCCCCCGAGGTTGAGTTCGAGCGGCGCGCCTTCAACCGTCCATCGACGGCGGCTCCGGCTGAAGCGCGTGGCTCATCGGCGGCGCCCGGAATGGACGATCGAACAGCGGAAACAGGATAAGCCCGGAGAAAAAGCCGCCAAGATGGGCGATCCAGGCCACCGGCATGTCGGAAAAGCCAAGTATTTGAGCGCCGGCGCCGAAAATGAAATTCGTCCCCAGCCAGATCAGAATGAAGATGAGCGAGCGGCGCTGGACGAACACCTGGCCGAGGCCGGCCGCCGGTATTGTCTCAACCTCCGGACCGCCGAACGAGGCGAACGCTCCGAGCGGCGCTCCCGGCTGAAACATGAACCGCGTCGCCGCGCCCATGAGGCCGGAATCCGACCCCGAGGCGCCGATGAGCGGGGAGAAGTCCATCGGCGAGAGCGCCCAATGGGCGAGCGAGCTCGCAACCGCCGTGACCGCCATGAAGATTAAAAACCTCGCCGAGCCGAACCGGCGCGCGATCGGCGGCCCGAACGCGACCAGCCAGATCGTGTTGAGCAGCACATGGGTCCACGAACCATGAAGAAAGGCGTAGGTCAGAAGCGTCCAGGGCTTCGCGCCGCCGCTCGAGCACATGCAACGCCCGGATCTGCCGCGCCTGCTGCAGCGCGGAAAGGTCGGTGTTCGCCCGGTTCAGGAGGTCGACCAGCCGATCGGGCCAGATGGCGATGGTCAGGCGGCCAGGGATGAACGCGTAATCCCGGATGATCCTGTCCTGGACGGCTTCGGGGGCCCAGTTGAAAGCCGCGTAGATTGCGATGAGAACGGCGATGAGGCCAAGGACCACGACCGGGGCATTGAACATCGGTTCGCGGCGGCGCGCGATCCGGCGCGACTCGTTTCCGTACATGCCCTTCCAGCCTTTCGGTCAGTAACCCGGACGCGCAGCCGAACGAAGCCGGGACCGACGCCGGGCGGGATGCTCCGCCCTGGCCAAGCCTTAAACCGGAGCCGCTGCTTTTGCGAATTTTGGGGCGCGTGCGACCAGCCGCAAGGCGGCCCCTGCAAAGCGAAAAGCGCGGATGAGCCCACGCGACCCATGTTGCTGCGCGAAGCGAATGCGCCTAAGGCGCTCATATGACAGTCCATATTCCCGCTGACCCGCTGACCGGCTTCTGCGCCGAGATTTTCGCCCGCGTCGGCTGTGAGCCCGACGAAGCGAAGCGGGTCTCGGCCTCGCTGGTCGATTCCAATCTCACCGGCCACGACAGCCACGGCGTCATCCGCGTGCCGCGTTACGTCGACTGGGTCCACAGCGGCGACCTCGTGCCCAATCAGTCGATCGAACGTGTCGTCGACACGCCCGTGATCGGCGTCCTCGACGGCCACTTCGGCTTTGGCCAGACGATGGCGCCGATGGCCGTCGACATCGGCGTCGAGAAAGCGAAGGCGGCGGGCCTCTCCGCGATTTCGCTGCGCAATTCCGGCCATGTCGGCCGGGTCGGCGAATGGGCCGAGCGCGCCGCGGCGGCGGGTCTCATCTCGATTCATTTCGTCAACGCCGCGGGCTCGATCCTGGTCGCGCCGTTCGGCGGCCTCGAGCGCCGGCTGTCGACGGCGCCCTTTTGCGCCGGGATCCCGCGCGAGAACGCCCCGCCCATCGTGCTCGATTTCGCGACCTCGCTGGTCGCCGAAGGCAAGGTCAATGTCGCGAGCCGGGGCGGCAAGCCGCTGCCGCCCGACGCGTTGATCGGTCCCGATGGGGCGCTCTCCGGCGATCCCGCGCTGATCTATGGGCCGCTGACGGTGGACGGCCCGCGCGACCACGCCCAGGGCGCGGGCGCAATCCGCGCCTTCGGCGAGCACAAGGGCTCGGGCCTTGCGCTCATTTGCGAACTGATCGGCGGCTCGCTCACCGGCAATGGCGCGACGGCGCCGGACCGCAAATTCTCCAACGGCATGTTCTCGCTCTACATCGACCCCGGCCAGGTCGATCCCGCGCATGTGTTCGACGCCGACATGACCCGCTATCTCGACTGGCTTCAACAGGCGAAAGCCATACCGGGCGAGGCGATCCTGACGCCCGGCGAGCCCGAGCGCGCCCAGCGCGCCAAACGCGCAACAAGCGGCGTGCCGCTGTCGGACGAGGCGTGGGCCTCGATCGTCGCGGCGGCGCGGAGCGTCGGGGTAAACCGGGATCTCTCGTTCTGACCCTTATGCTTGTCTGTGGATGTGCCGTTTCCGGACGGGCCGTCCTGTTTCAGGGTTAGCCCGAGGTAACCGCCGGCCGCCGGCCCCGGCGGCGGTTGAGCGCGCGCCCTTCCGTTGGGGAATGGCATGGTCCCTGCCTTATCTTCCTGCGAGCTCAAGCCGAGGGCTCAATTGCGTCCCATTCCGGGACGGCGTCAGGGAACGGGTTGGGGATCAAGTGAAGCTCGCCGCCACAATGGAACTCTATGCGTACTGGAACCGGTTGCGCGCAGCGCGCAGCGCGCCCGAGCGCAACGATGTCGACCCCGGCGCGATCCGCGGCGTGCTGGCCGATACTTTCATGCTCGATTTCGACGCGAAGCGCGGGTTCCCGTTTCGCATCGCGGGCTCGCGAGCCAACGCGTTTTTCATGAAAGAGCTGAGGGGCCTTTCCTTTCTGGAGCTTTGGCGAGACGCCGATCGCGGCGAGCTCGATTCGGTTCTGCATTGCGTCGCGGACGAAGCGCAGGCCTTCCTCATCGGCGCCGAGGCGCGCGCCCCCGGCCTGGGCTCGGTGGGCATCGAGGCCATTCTGCTGCCCCTTCGACATCATGGATTGACGCATTCCCGCATCCTGGGCGGGTTCGCCGTCCATGCCGCGCCCGCGTGGATCGGCCTCATGGGCGCAGGCCCGATCGCGCTCACCTCGCTGCGTGCGCTCGATTCCTCGACGCGCCGGGCGCCGCAGGCCGAGAGCGCGGCGCCGGCCGGCTTCTCGCTTCGCGAGACGCCAAAGCGCTACAAACATCTGTTTGTCCATTCCGGCGACCGCCCCGCGACCTGACGTTTGGACAGGGCACGCCGCGTAACAGCGCCTTAATCCCTACTGCTTATGGTGAGCGGGCTTGCCGGCTTGATTGCGATTCCTTGGCGCTCTCAATGATCGCGTTCGGCCGGGGCTTGAGAATCCGAGGAGCACGCCGCCATGGGCGCGTTGGCATGGAAAATCGCAGAGCCCGCGCCGGTGGAGCGGCGCCACGAGCAGCGATTCAAAGTGCGCCTTCTCGGACGATTCATGCGGTCTGACCGCAAGGAGTTCGACTGCGAATCGATCGACGCCTCGCCATACGGCATCGCGTTTTCCTCCGACGCCGGGGTTCAGCCAAACGAGCGCATCGTGGCCTATCTCAACCAGATCGGACGCGTTGAAGGACGGGTCGCGCGGATCTTCAACGGCGGGTTCGCGATCCAGATGAATGTGCCGCCGACCAAACGCGACAAGCTTACGACCCAGTTGACGTGGCTCGCCAACCGCCAGACGCTGGGCCTGCCGGAGGACCGGCGCCACGACCGCATCGCGCCGCGCGACCGGTACACGATCCTGACACTTCCGAACGGACGCGAATATACCGCGACGCTGATCGACATCTCGGTCTCGGGGGCGGCGCTCAACGTCGATTGCGAGCCTCCGGTCGGCGCGCGCGTCACAGTCGGCTCCACGCCGGCCGAAGTGGTGCGTCATGTCAACTGCGGAATTGCGGTTGCGTTCCTGAGCCCCCTGCCCCACGACGAATTCGGCGAGGACACGACGCTCTGACCGCGGCGCCGCGCGGCGCGTCAAGGATCGGAGGCGATCGGCTTCATCCCCACGGCGAACCGGCGCCAATTGGCGACGTAACTCATCGCCGCCAGGCGAAGCTTCGCCACCGCCTCCTTGTCCAGCGTCCGGGTCGCTCTGGCGGGCGATCCCATAATGAGCGAATGGTCGTCGAAGGTCTTGCCCTCCGTGACCAGCGCGCCGGCCCCGACCAGGCATCCGCGGCCGATCCTCGCGCCGTTGAGCACGATCGCGCCGATGCCGATCAGCGAGCCTTCGCCAATCGCGCAGCCATGGAGGATCACGTTATGGCCGATCGTGCACTCTTCGCCGATGGCGAGCGGCGACCCCATGTCCGTGTGCAGGGTGCAGGATTCCTGAATGTTGGTGCGCGCGCCGATGGCGATCGGCTCATTGTCGCCGCGCAGGACCGCGCCGAACCAGATCCCGACATCGAGCCCGACCACGACGTCGCCGATCACGCTTGCGTTGGGCGCGATCCAGTAGAAGCCTTCCGGAGGCAGCGTCGGCCGGCGCCCGTCAATCGAATAGAGAGGCACGCCTATTCCTCGCCGTCGAGATCGACGTCGAGGATCGCCATCTGCAGCGTGTAGCTCGACGCCGTCTGGTCGTCGGCGGAGATGACGCCGAGAAACTCGGGGCCATTGTTGAGCTCGACCGAGTCGGTCTTCTGGAGCCGTCCGGCGATGGTCAATTTGTTGTTCTCGAACAGCCGGCGGAGATAGTCCTGCAGCACCGGACGGCCGACCGGCAACTTCATCTCGAACGCGAACGAGCGATCGCCGTCCTCGTCGTCGACGGTGATGGTTCCGAGCTTGCGCTCGCCGAGCGACACCTCCGCGGCTTCCGCGGACTTTGAACTCGGCGCGACCTGGATGCCTGCCGCGCCAAAGGAGCGGCGCAGGAATTCACGCAGCTTGACGATCTCGCCTTTGTCCATGATTTCTCCCCGGCTCGCGAGCGCGCGGCGAGGCTTGGCACGAAGAGACGCGCCGTTGCAATACGCCAAATCGTCGGCGGTGCTCATTTTTCAGCCCGGGAAACTTCGCACGGGCGCCGCAAAGGCGCTGTTCTACGCCTCGAGCGCCTTGTCGGCGAGGATCTGGTTCATATCGCGCGAAGGCTCCGCGCAACCCGCTTCGCCGACGATGCGCGCGGGGACGCCGGCGACCGTCTTGTTGTGAGGCACCGGCTGAAGCACTACAGACCCGGCCGCTACCCGCGCGCAATAGCCAATCTCGATGTTGCCGAGGATCTTCGCTCCCGCGCCGATCAGCACGCCATGACGGATCTTGGGGTGCCGGTCGCCGGTCTCCTTACCGGTGCCGCCAAGGGTCACGCCCTGCAGGATCGAGACGTTGTCCTCGATCACCGTCGTCTCGCCCACCACGAGGCTGGTCGAATGGTCGAGGAAAACGCCCTTGCCGATGCGCGCGGCCGGGTTGATGTCGACCCCAAACGCCGCCGAGACGACGCTTTGCAGCATCAAGGCGAAATCGCGTTTTCCCCCCTTCAAGAGCCAGTGAGACAGACGGTAGGCCTGGAGCGCCTGGAAGCCTTTGAAATAGAGCAAAGGCTCAATCATCCTGAGACATGCCGGATCGCGGTCGGCGACCGCCATGATGTCGGCTCGGAACGCTTCGCCGATCGAAGGATCGCGCGCGATCGCCTCGGCGAAAGTCTGCCGGATCAGCGCGGCCGGAAGGTCGCGATGATCGAGCCGCGACGCGACACGGTGCGACACCGCCCCTTCGAGCGTGTCGTGGTTGAGGACGTTGACGGCAAGAAAGAGAGCAAGCTCCGGCTCACGCCGTATCGCCTCCTCCGCTTCCTGCCGGATCCGCGCGAATAGCGGATCATTGCCGGCGAGGCCGACGACGCGAGCGGTCAAACCTTGCGCCACGACAAACTCCCAAACTCGACTGGCCGAGGGGGTAGTTTAGCACAGGGCGCAACGGAGGCGAAGACCGCCTTCCGTGCGTGCACTCCCCCGTCGCCTGTGTCCAGGAGCCTGGCTATCGAACAGACGCGCCGCCCTCGCTCAGGGGCAGTCCGTCGCCTGATGAGTGACGCTGTCGCCCTCCCTGTCCGTCCGCGTGACGCTTCGGCTGCTGCAGGGGGGAGGCCCTGGCGGGGCGACGACCACCGGTCCAGGCGCGGGTCCCGGTCCAGAAGTGACGCCCCCGATAAGGCCGCCAGCCGCGCCGCCGACCGCCGCGCCGACCGGACCGCCGACCACCGCGCCCGCGACCGCGCCGCCGGCCGCGCCAGTCACGGCGCCGCCAGCGTCCGCGAGAGCCAGGGTAGGCAGACTGGCGATTGCCAGCGCTGAAAGTCCGATGATCACGCCACGCATGATATCCTCCTCAATTCAGGTCTAGAGACGAGAAGCAACGCGTGGTAGAAAGAATAGTTCCGAAAAGCTGGTCGTCTGACACGAGCAGAACGGCCGGGACGTCAAACGGTAAGTCCCTCGTTGGATGGATGGAACAACAACGGCTGCTCGATTGTTTTGTTTCCCTTATGGTCCGCCTAACGCCGGGATAGATGAATGCGCCTGTTACTCGCCGTGATCATTATCATTTATCTGGTCGGGGTCGGCGTTGTCCTTTCGCCGGTCATTCGATCCGGATGGAATAGCGACACGGCGTCAGTCCTCGCAGACCATATCGCGCAGGCGCTGCCTGACGCGCTCGCCTGGCCGGTCAAAGCCGTGCACGCTCTCGCCGGCTCCTGATCGCCCGGACGATCATGATCGCGCGCTGTTCGAGGCCGGCCGATAGCTAGGCCACATCCGCGTGAGCACGGAATCGCGCTTGATCGCTGCGTGCCAGACGACGCCGCCGAGATGCGCTGCCAGCACGAACCCGATCGCCCATGCGAGCAGGAAGTGCGCTGAGCTCCCCGCCGCTCGCAGCTCCGGATTCTTTGGCAGAAGCATGGGAAAGGAAAAGAGGCCGAACCAGGGAACCTCAAAGCCAGCGCCGGTCGACTGCACGTAGCCGCTGACCGGCATCGCGATCATCAGGGCGTAGAGCGCCATATGTGCTGAACGCGCGGCGGCGTGGGTCAGCCGGCCAAGCGGCTCGGTGTAAGCGGGCGCGCCGACAACGAGGCGCCACACGATGCGCAGCGCGACCAGGCAGAGAACGGTCATGCCGATCGACTTATGGATGAACAGGAACTCGGATCGCACCCCTTTGCGAGGCAAGAGCGCCACCAAGACCCCGAGCGGCAGCGCGACAAGGATGAGCGCGGCCATGAGCCAGTGAAGCGCGCGCAGGCCGGGATTGTAGACCAGCCTCGCACGGGGAGGCGGAACGACTTTCATGCAGCAGCCCTCCGAAGCCGGCGCGACGGA
>CAVZWU010000008.1:0-220230 GCA_963779095.1 uncultured Alphaproteobacteria bacterium
ACGAGCTTAAGCGCGCAATTCTTCGGGCCAGAGAATCATCATGATCTTAGCTATTTTTCTCCGAACGCAGTTTCATCTTTGCAATATCTAAATAGGATAGAAACTCAGTCGTGTCGGAAAAATAATTTCTATACGCGGAACGAATATTAGTTGCGTCCGGCGCATTGACCAAAACAATATCGTCTTCGGGATGCTCGCGCTCTGCGCGGAAATAAAATTGCATCGCGTTCTCGAACGGTGGGACCGGCATAACAACCAGCGTCTGGTTCATCGTGAAACGCAGGACGACGGCGCCATTTCTCACGTGCTGCCTGGCGACGTTCAATCCCTTGAGTTGGTTTGTAAGCCACGTTCTACTGTCAATATTATCAAAACGTTCCAACAGATCTTCGTTAGATAGGTCAGGATATACTGATGTCAAATCATCAAATGTCCGCGCAAACATTTCAGATGTTATTTTAAAGAACTCCATATAGTTCTCATCGGCTTGGCTAAATTTGGTTCGCTGACCAGTTATCATAGTCACAACCTCATTTGCTGTGGACCATGCGTGGTTATGAATGGTTCTGTACTGCACTTCTATCATTTGTTCCATTACAATTAGCATACATATCGGACTTATACGAATAGACATCGTGTATTTCTCTGTAGCCTGAGTTCCTCGGTGCCTGCAGATAATCATATTTTTCTTCAGTATTTTTCTTATCATGATTGTGTTTCGCCCTTAGAAAACTTGCACGGAACTGTCGTAGAGAATTAACGTCAAGAAATATAAGCCTTATTCCAGCGACGTCGTCCATGCGATCTAGTGCACTGACTTAGACAGAAGGTACAGGGATCTGGGCCAGTTTTTCGAAGATCGCTTTGGCGGACGTTGTCCATACGAACGGTCGACAATCGCTGTTGTGGGACTCGATGTAGCGCGCGATCGCGTTCTGCAAATGGTCGACGGAATGGAAGGCTCCACGTCGGATCCGGCGGCGCGTGATGGCGGAGAAGAAGCCCTCGACGGCGTTGAGCCAGGAGGCCGATGTCGGGGTGAAATGGAACGTCCAGCGCGGATGATCGGCGAGCCATTTGAGAACCTTGGGCTGTTTGTGGGCGGCGTAATTGTCGACGATGGCGTGGATGACTTTTCCGGCCGGAACAGCGCGCTCGACGGTATTGAGGAAGCGGATGAACTCCTGGTGGCGATGCCGTCTCATGCAGCGGCCGATCACGGTTCCATCGAGGAGGTTGAGCGCGGCGAACAGCGTGGTCGTGCCGTTGCGCTTGTAGTCATGGGTCATCGTCCCGCATTTTCCGGGCTTGAGCGGCAGGCCCGGTTGCGTGCGGTCGAGCGCCTGGATTTGGCCCTTCTCGTCGATCGAGACGACGACCGCGTGCTTGGGCGGGTCCATGTAGAGGCCGACGATGTTCTCGACCTTCTCGACGAATTGAGGATCGTTGGAGCGCTTGAAGGTGCGAATGCGGTGCGGCTGCAGCCGATGCGCCTCCCACAAGCGCTGCACGGCGCGCAGGCTGACGCCGACGGCTTTGGCCATGGCGCGGCCGGTCCAATGCGTGGCGTGGCCCGGCGGCTCGGAGCAGGTCAGGTCCATAACCTTGGCGACGACCCTGGCCGAAAGCGGAGCGCGGCCGGGCTTGCGCGTCTTGTCGCGCAGCAGACCATGGACGCCCTGCTCGGCGTATCGCGCTTGCCAGCGCCAGACCGCGGGTCGGCTGACGCCCGCCCGCCGCGCCACTTCCTGCACAGGCAAACGGTCGGCCGAACAAAGGACGATGTGCGCCCGCCGCACATGTTTAAGTGGGCGATTGCGATCCGCGACAATGGCCAGCAGACGCTGGCGATCTTCGCTGGGAGGAAGGACACAGACGGTTTGAGCCATGCCCACAGACTCGCACATCCACCCGAATTTGTGAATCATCCGTCTGTGTCAGTGCACTAGCTGCATATGTGGCTCCCTATGCAGCTTATCTATGATCGTAAGCCGCCTCTTGTGGCGTCGAGCGATAGTTATATGTTTGCCGCGCGCTCGGTTGCGTAACATTACGTTGAACGCGTTCATAACGTTGAGGTGTGACGCGCGCCATATTTCGAGCGATGAGGCGTCCTCTGCGGTGAGAGGGAGCCCAGATCTAAGTTTTTCCCCTATTCTATTCAAATTGCCTTTTGTGCCCCATGGAAACTGACCAGGGGGAGGCATTGAGTCGGCCATGATTGCGGAACTTTCTGAATCAAGCCAATGGTAGAGCGCCGTTCTAAGAACGTCCACCCTTGAGTCGAAGAATCCATATGCAACCATGTCTTGCCAATAGAATGCGTGGCGGCCTCGTTTCCGGTGGACCGATGCCTGATCGGGAACCGACGAGTCCGCTAGTGGATAGAATCAAACGCTTCGAACCCCTTGCAAGCCGGAGAACTCCTTGAAATTGCGGAAGGCGCCCGGACTCTTACGTTTGATTTTGACCACTAGGTTCGTTTGACAGAAAGTATACAGAGGATTCTGGGTGGACCAAGGATTTGTCAGCCACAACCTGAATGGAGCACGAAAAAACCAAATGATCTCAATGCATCAGCCGGATCGAAACATGAGGACGAGTTTTTCCGGCGCGTCCCGTTGTGAGGGCGCTTTTCGTCTCCTCTCTTCATCTGGTCCGATGCGGTCACCCTCATGTTCGCGTATTGTGAAGGCTTCAAACCCCGCCGAGAGACCCAATGGAGGCGGGCATAAGAGCAGAGTTCCACAGGGACCCGCGATGGGTGTTGTCGTTCAGCGACATTGGATGGAAGGAGATCGGAAGCCGCCTCGCGTCGGGCGCGCCAAATGACCCGGCAGGACAGGGGCCGGTTCATCACGCTCGAAGGCGGGGAGGGCGTTGGCAAGTCGGTCCAGGCCAGGCGGCTCGAGGCGCGCCTCGCCGGGCTTGGGCTCAAAGTCGCCCAGGCCGTTCCCTTTCGGCCTTCTCAATCCAAAAGCAGCGCCGACGAGGTCAAAACCCAATCGCCGCCTAAGGACGGCGACCGCTATCGGCGGATAGCGGGCGCAGGTCGGCACCGCAGTTGCCGACTGCAATGCGCAAAAAGCGGACATTGCGCGACGACGTCTCAATATCGCAATAGAGGCAAAGCGGTCGCTTGATCGCCAGCATGGAGGTCGGTCGCCTGTCACCGAGGGCGCGGCTTACTCGGACCCGCATTCGTTGAGTGGCGGGGTTGGCTTGCCGGTGAGCAGGGCGGTCAGAGCCGCAGCCGTGCCGATCGGGGCGCCGACATAGATCGTCGAACCAGTTTTGCCGTTGGCGACCTCGCTCTTGCAATATTTGAAGAAGGATTTGTCGCACGGGTATGGCCCGAGAATCTGATAGCCTTGGGCGCTGCCGGAACTGGCGTCGGTGATGGGGCAGGAACAGATGATCTGCCCCTTCGGCACGGGCTTGTCGAAGCCCGGGAACGTCGTCTCCTCGGTGCTGCGGAAGCATAAGCCGCCATCGCATTGCGCGTAGGCGCCGCCGGACTTTCCGCCCTCGCAGGTGTAGATCCCGCCGCCGCCCTGCGGCGAAGCGACCTGCGCGGGCAGACTATAGGTGCTCACCATGTATTTGTTGTCCGCCCCGGCGGCGTTGACCGCGCAGACTTCCACCCCTTTGCCCATCGGAAACGGCAGACTGATGCTGTCGCCGTGCTTCTCCTCGCACTGGCAGTAAGCGACGCCGTCGTACACGTTGCAGCGCGCAGCGGCGCAAAGCGCATAAGTCTGATCCTTGCATACCTTGAACGATGAGCCGGCCATCGCGTCGAGGAGCTTGTCGAGGCAAGGTTTGGGCAGCTGGCCCATCTTGTCCTGCATGCACGCTTTCATGCGTCCGATGTCGGGCAGCACGTCCGAGCAGAGTCGCCAGACATCGCCGGCGCACGCCTTGATGATCCCGAAATCCTGATCCAGCCGCTCCTGCGCCGACGCGGGCGCGGCTGCGCCCGCTATCATCGCAAACGCGGCCAACCCCGCGCCGATCAGCCGTGTCTTTGCGGCCCTCTTCCAGCGTGAGCGCATATCCATCCCTCTCTTTGTGCTCTGTGTCGCGCCATTCGCGCCGCGCGTCAGTTCGTTCCTGGTGAGGCCCCGGAGAGGCCGACCGTCCTGATTCGAAGGTCGGCCGCGAAGCGGTCATTCGCGATTTCATTCTCGGAGTTGAGCCCCGTGTCGACGTCGACCCAGGAGCCCAGGCACCAATGGTCAAGCCGAGGCGCCTTGCAGTCCGCGGTCACCGGGCCGGGATCGCAAACGCAATATTTGTCGGCGTGCGGCGTTACGCCTGGCACGTCCTTTCGCTCGCCCGCAGGCAAAGCGAAATTCATCTGGGAGCCGCCGGTCTGCACCGCGAACTGGCACACATGGCCGCGCGGCGAAGCGCACAGAAAGGTCACGGTTTGCTGGGCGCTCGCCGCGCTCGTGAGGCAGATCGGCGCCAAAATGCAAAGCGCCGTCGACAGAAGCAGTTTTTTCATAACCTCCCCCTCACTTCTCTTGCATCAAACCTTCAACGCGCATGTCGTGCAGGTTCACGGCGATGGCGTGAATGATCTTCTCGTCATGGTGCTGCTTGCAGTATTCTATGACGTCGTGCTCGAGTTCGCGGCCCTTCTTGTAGTCCATGTAGTGCTTGTGATCGAGGCCGTTGTACCAGCCGCTATACCAGGACATCAGGTCGTTGGCGTCGCCCTGATAGGTGTTGGCGAGCTCGGCGCAGGTGAGCGCGGTCACGTCGATAAAGCCGTTGGCGTCGACATAGGCCGAAAGGCCGACGGGATCGGCCAACGCCGCGCCGCCCGTGGATAGCGCCATCACAAAACCGAAGAGCATCGCTTTTTTCATTTCATAGTCCTTTCCAACCCTTCCCGGGCGCTCGACCCACCGAGCCGCTCCGGAATCTTGCCAAAGTCCCTTCGGCCTCGCGCCTTTCGTCATTCAGCGCGCGCTTTCATCCACGCCCGCGCCAGCAGAATTGCGAGAACCGCATGGGCCGCCGCGGCAGGCCAAAGCAACACGCCGCCGATCGTCCCGCCGAAGCCAACGACAATGAGATAGAGCGCCGCCAGCACGCTCAGCGCGAGCAGCGGCGCAAGCGTCCGGGAGCTTCCGGCCTCGGCGCCGCGCGGCCAGCAGCCGACGGCGAGACAGACCATGACAAGCCCGGCGATGCGGCCGGTCGCCTCTCCTGCCCCGTTCAGGTCCGAACCGAAGAGAAGGCGCGCCAACAACGACGGCGCGACGATGAGCCCGACCCCGGTCAGGACTTCGAGGCCCGATGCGGCGCGCATCCAAAGTGTCGCTGACGACGCCTCTCCTGAGCTCATCGGTCGTTTCCTCCCGCAGCGGATACAAGCGCCCGCCCGACGGATTGGCGCCGACTGAAACACATTTTCCGGGAAACGGCGATCGCGAACTCATCCCCTGCGCGGTCTAGGCATAAGTTGGAATCCCGGCTTGGCATTTGACGCCAAAATCTCCACGCGGCCCAACGTCGCCTGAATGCCCGGGTCGGATCGTACGACACCCGCCGCGATTTCCGTGATGCGCAGCGCATCCCAAGCGTCGCTGGACGCGCCGCCCCCTCGTGATCAACATGCTTTCCGCTCACAATCGCAGCCTGTCTTATAATTGCGCTCAATCGCCCGCCTTCCCGACGAGGCGGACGAGTCGTCAGCGGACAGCGGTTTCGAGACCGGGGGGTTGCTTGCGCCACGGGTAGCCGTGCAAGGCCTTTTGATACGCAAACTCGTAGAGTGAGTTCATGTAAGCCCGATCGAACATTTCCTTCGATACGCGTTCGAAGTCGTCAGGTATGTACGCCAAATTATAGTCGATGTTGTATCGCTTGCAGAGCAACGCGACGCGGAACAGGTCGGCTACACCCTGTGTCTTAATGAGCGTCGAGATTGAGCGACCCGCGACGGGCAGGAGCGCATCGTTCACGGCCTGATATTCGGGTCCAACTCTCGCGTCCTGAATGATGAAGGCGCGACGGCGCGGCTTCCACCCAATCGCTTCGTCCACGAGCTTGGGATCGTAGCCGGGCGGAAACAGGAAGACCTGTCGCGTCACGCCGCCGTCCACATGAAGCTCGTCATAGACTTTCCCGTCTACGGTGACCTTCATGCGCACTGGCGGAAACACGCCCGGTATGCTGGCGGACGCCGTGATGATGCGACGGGCGAGTTCGAGCGCGTCCGGCCTGCCGCTGTCAGCGATGGCGCCAATGTTCCAGATGACCGCACGCTGCGCGTCCAAATCGGTCGTCCCGACGAAAAGCGCTCGGCCTTTGCGGTACTCCTGCGCGATGGCGTTTAAGACCTGCTTCGTCATGTAGCGAGCAATCAGTTTCTCAAAGAGAGCATCCGAACTGATGCTCGGCGCCAAGCTGACCGCCGCGAAGAGGACATTCACTCGCGCGATATCGGCGGTTGATATGGTCGTGTAGGCTTCCTTCAAAATCGCGTCGTAGTCTGAGCCGAGAAACGCAAACGGGGCGATCAGCGATCCCGTGCTGACCCCAGTCACGACGTCGAACTTTGGCCGCGTCCCCGCCGCGCTCCAACCGTTCAGCAATCCGGCGCCGAACGCTCCGTCCTCGCCGCCGCCCGAAAGCGACAGATAATTGATATCGACGCGGCGTCCTTTCAGATTCTGGCCTGGATGGGCAAGCTCCGCGGCATGAATCCCGACCGCGGCGAGGCGGCGAAGGTCCGGGGCTTCGCTCGAATAGAAACGGATATTGTGGTAACCCTCGACATCCGACTGATCGATGAGATCTCGAGGAACGGGCGTGAGCCCGGGGTCCGTTGCGTAGCAGCCGGCCAACGCCATGAAACACACAACGGCGAGCAGCGATTTCACCCAGCGCAGTACGCGGGACAACATCTACGTTATTCCAGCGCGTAGATTCAACACTCGCCTTCAGTAGTAAGGCGGATAGGGATAGGCGCCGCATGCCGGGCCAGCCGGATAGTAGGGATACGGACGATGGGGCGGCGGCGGCGCCGAGGCGGCGTAGAAGGCCGCGCGGCGGGCCGTCCTTCGCGCGACGCCGGCGAAGGAAAGGGGCGTGAATGGCAGCCCGATGATGTCGATGAAGACCGCAGCCGGTCCGTCGCCGCCTTTAAGATTGCCTTCTAGTTCTACTGTGTCACGATGATCCCGGATTGGATCGTCGTGATGGCAAAGCTTGGCAACACGGGCAGCGCATGAGGCTGCGGGCGAGCGCGATCGTGAGTTGCCTTCGGATCGTCGCGATCGAATTTTCGACATGTCGTTCGGGTCGGATTGGCGGCGCCTCTGGGTTTGGGACGCGAGGATAGGCGAGACATTTGGCGCTGCCGGGGGCCTGAGGGGGGAATCGCCGCTCGTTCGCGGATGAGAAAACCGTAGGCGGCGATGCAGAGGACGGCGTGGTGATGGAATCCGCGCCAGCTTCGCCCTTCGAAATGGGCGAGGCCGAGCTCGCTTTTGAGTTCCTCGTAGTCGCGCTCGATGCGCCAGCGCAATTTGGCCGTGTCGACGAGAACGTCGAAAGGGATGTCTTCGGGCAGGGTCGAAAGCCAGTATTTCGTCGGCTCTTTTTCGCCCTCGGGCCATTCGATGAGAAGCCATTCCAGCGGATGAGGCGTTGAAAACTTCCAGTCCCGCGAAGCCGGCCGGATCCGCACGGCGGCGAAGCGCGAAGACAAGATTTCGTTAGAGCCCTCCCGCCATGGAACGATGCGCCAAGCCTCCTCGGGAAGCCCCCGCGCCAGCGTCTTGGCGGCAACAGGGATACGCCCGCCGTCGCGGCGCATACGCGATGGCGGGCGGCCTCGTCCGCTCCAGGGTTTGGGCGGCAGCGGTTCGACGCCAGGCGGCCAGACGCTGAGCGTCGATTGCACGCCAACCACATAGGTCAAACCGCTGGCTGTTACGGCGGAGCGGAACGCGCCGTCGGCCCCATAACCGGCATCGGTCAGCAGGACGCCCGGAGCGACGCCCGCTGCGAGGGCGGCCCTGATCTGAGCGAGGGCGATCTCTGGTTTGGTCTGGAATGTCACGTCGTCCGGGACACCAGCCTCCTTGCGCCGGGCTTCGTCCACAGCCCAATCTTCCGGCAGATAAAGCCGATAGGCAATCGGCAGGCTCGCCGCATGATTGGCGATCGAAAGCGTCACCGCGATCTGACAATTGTCGGTCTTGCCGAGCCGCCCGCAATATTGCCGGGCGACGCCCACTGAATGAACGCCTTTCTTGGCGAAGCCCGTGTCGTCGACAATCCAGGCCTCGATCTTCCCTTGCGCCTCGATCGCCGGCAGGACCAGTTCGCGCGCCTTGGCCAGAACCGCCTCGTCCGACCAAGCCGCCTGGCCGACCAGATGCAGAAGCGATTGATGCTTGGCCGAAACCCGAGCCGGCGCAATAATCGCCGCCATTGGCTCGACGCTCTTGCGTTCGCCGGGCATCAACAGGCCAGTGCAATAATCTTTGAAAGGCCCCGCACGATCCTCGCGGCGCAAAACTGTCGCCAAGGCTTCAACATATTCAGAAAAACGCGATTTACTCGATTGCGTCCAAAGCTCCATCTTCCCCGCCATTCGCCGACCAGCCGAATCGGCAGGTTACCAAATCCAAAGGCGCAGCGAATTTGCGCAAATGTGACTCAGTAGAACTAGCAGGCTGCTGAAAAAGTCACTGCGTTTGCGCAACGAGGGGTGGCAAGCGCAATTTTTTGCAGGCGGGCGCGGCTCACGTTCGAGGTTTTGGCGTGACGTCGGGTCATTGTTCTCTGGCTTTTCATGTCGCTGGACGCAGTTCGCCCGTTGCGGCCATAAGCCTGGGCAGGCGGACGATGTTGTAGGCGGCCATGGCGAAGACGAAAGCGGCGCGGACCTTGTCGAGGCCACGCACCTTCACCTGCATGAGGCCGCCGACCGTCTTCGTCCAGCCGAAGCCTTCCTCGATGCGTTTGCGCAGCCGCTGGCTGATCGCATAGCGCACACTCGCGGCGACCTCGCCCGGGACGGCGGTCTTGCGCGGCTTGCCATGCTTGCTCACCGTCCCGTTGATCGCGACATGCGGCTCAATCCCACGCGCCTTCAAGCCCTCGACGAAGGCCTCGGCGTCATAGCCCTTGTCGGCGCCGAGCGTCGCGCCAAAGGGCAAGCGCTGGCTGAAAGCAGCCGCCGCCTCGCGCTCGGCCGTTCCGGTCGCCAGCGTCGCCTCGGGCGCCGCCACAAGACCGTTGCGGTTCTCCATCAGCGCATGGCCGAGATAGCAAAGACGGCTCTCCTGGCCTGCGCCTTTGCGATAAAGGCGCGCCTCCTTGTCGGTCGTCGAGGCGTGGGTTTTGTTCGAGCGCTTGGTCTTGCGGAAGTCGGCCTCGCGGTTGCGCCCCGGAGGCAGCGGCTCGCCCGGGTCGTTCCCCCGGCCTTCGCCAGAGGCGCTCTTGGGACGGAAGCTCTTCATCGACGCCCAGGCTTTCAACATCGTTCCATCGACCGAAAAATGCTCGGCGCTCAGAAGCCCCTTCACCTCCGGCAGGCCGAGAAGCGAAGACAGAAACTCTTGCGCGATCTCGTGGGTGAGCAGGCGGTCGCGGTTCTTCGAGAAGGTCGAGGCGTCGAACACGCTCTCGTCGATCGTAAGCCCGACGAACCAGCGAAACAGCATGTCGAACTCCAGCCGTTCGACCAGCTGCCGCTCCGAGCGGATCGAATAGAGAAGCTGCACAAGCGAGGCCCGCAGCAATCGCTCCGGCGGGATCGAGGGACGCCCGATTCCCTCGTAAAGCGCCGAAAACCTCGCGTCGAGCTGGGCCAGCGCCGCGTTGGTCAGCCGCCGCATCGCCCGCACCGGATGGTTCGCGGCGATCCGCCCCTCGACGTCGACGTAAGAGAACAACGCCCCGCTCGTCCGATCCTCGCCCCGCATCGATCCCCTCGCGAATCGCCTCGCCGACGCCAGCGAATCACCCCCCAAAGGCAAACACCAGAGCCCTTCCGCGCCACTTTTTCAGCAGCCTGCTAGCCCGCACTATGCATCGCCCTGACGACTGCTGCATGGCTTTCGGCGCGATTGGGTAATTTCGGTTGAGTGTGGACGCAGCAGTTCCGTTCCGGCTTGGGGCCAGATTTTCGGTTGGAGGTGGTTTGCGGGTTGACGGGACGGGTTTGCGTTTTGGGGCGTCACGCCCCGTCGCTCATGTGACGAGGCGCGGTATGCGTTCCAGAGCGAGGCGCAGGATATTCTGCGCCGAGCATGAGGTCGGCAAGTGCACGCGGATTATCGTCTTCATTTCGACGACGCGAGCGGCGATCTTGATGAGACGCAGGCGCAAGGTGTCGAACTGCGCGACGCGCCACATCGAGCGCTTCGGCATCGATATGCGAAGCCCCCACATCAGCCAGTAGGCGCCGGCGTGGATGAAGAGACGGAACTGGTTGGCTGTCGCCTTTGTGCAGGACGTGCGGTCCGCCGACAGATGCGTCTTCCAGGACTTGATATGGTTTTCGGCTTGGCCGCGTCGGCAATAGACGTCTTCGTAAAGCCGGCGCGCGTTGCGATGCGTGAGATTGGTGACGACGAAGCGGGTGTCGGGCCCTTCCGCGCTGACTTCGACGCGGGCGATGATGCGCTCGACCCGGCTCCAACTTTTCGCGCCGTCGAGGAACTCCTTGAAGCGGCGAAGCTTGCCGTCGCGCGACGCGGCCTCGAACCGCGCCTTCGTGCTGGCTTCGAGATCGGCGACATGACGACGCAAGGTCGTGGTCGGCGCGACGCCGAGGATGTAGTCGAGGCCGTTGGCGCGACACCAGTCGAGAACCTCGGGGCCGCAATAGTGGCTGTCACCGCGAAGCAGGATCTCGGTGTGGGGCCAATGAGCCCGGATCGCGCGCAACAGCCGGCGGAGAAAAGGCTTGATCTCCTTACCGCCCGGTCGTTTGGCGGGACGAAGCACCGCGGTGATGAAACGCCCTCGCCGTCGAACACCACAATCGGCTGAAATCCGTATTCGTCGTAGTGGGCGTTGAACAACCGCAGTTGCTGGCCGCCGTGGACCGCGTCGAACGTGTCGTCGATATCGAGCGTGATCCGTTTGGGAACCTTGGCGAACGACCCGCAATAGAGGTCGACCATCGCGCGACCCATCCGCAACAGGGCGCGAACGTCCGGCAGGTTCTCCAATCGCGAGATCGTCGACTGCGAGCACAACTCCCGATCCGACGGCGTCAGATCGAGCGCCATCTTGAACATCGGGTCGCGGCGCAGGGAATTGGCGTCGATCCCGTCCTCGTACCCGGCGCTGATCATCAGCAGCCGAAAGCGAATGACGTCCGCCATGCCGTGGGTGATCTGCTCCGGCGCCCGAGGATCAACCACGCACGCGGCAAGCCGGTCCGCGACCCGAAGACGCTGTTCGATCTCACGCAACGCCAGGACGCCGCCGTCCGACGACAAGAGCCCGCCGTCGAATTTGACCACAACCGATTTGCCAGAAACCGGTGACAGACCGGGCAGCGGCAGCATAGGATCGTTCATGGCGGGTGTGGCTCGGTTCAAGTTGCGTGAATCGGCTTCGACAACCAGATTCTACGCAAAATCAGCTCCTTAGCCTATACCCGCCAACCCGCCATGAATAATGCGGGCTAGGACTTTCACGCGAAAGGCGAGATCGGCGCCCTCCATCTTGGGCGACGTGAGTTCGACGACGGCGTCCTTTACGGTCGATCCATCCTTGTCGAAGACGGAGACCGTCGCATTCGGCGGATCCTTGGCGAAACTGTCGGCGCCGGCGACTGGGTCCCACTCTTCGAGAAAGTGCGCCGTGAGCGCATGCCCGGCCGATCGGGCGGGCCGGTCGGCGAAAATCACGACGTTGGGGGCTACTTCGGAAAGGGTCAGCTTGTCTCCCTCTAAAGTCGCGCCGTGAGCGTTCATCACAATCAACGATGGGATGATTTCCGGCTTCGCGTGTGACGGAACGCCGATCTTTTTCATCTCTCTGCTTTGGGGCGCGGTCTGCGCGCCTGCCGGGGCAAGCGACAGCGCAAAGAGCAACGAGGCTCCCGCTGCGATGGCATATTTCCTCAGCATGGGTCCGCCTCCGTTGAGGGATGTCATTGTTAAGCAATTCGGCACCGGCGGATTAGACGACCCAAGCTGCGGGCGGCTTGGCATTTGACGCCAAAAAAGCGGCGCGGCATGAACGGGCCAGAATTACCGGATCGGATGGTGCGATGCCTGCTGCAATTCCCTTGATACGTGGTTTTGCCCTGCTGCCTACGTTGCACTGGCTCGCCGGCGAAGGCGTCTCGATCGAACGCTCGCTCGCGAAGGTCGACCTATCGCTGAGCCCGATCACCCATCCCTTCCGTCCGATACCTTTGACGCGCGTCGCCGCTCTGCTTCGGAACGCGGCGCGGGAGCACGGGCCAGACCTTCCCTGCCGTATTGTTTCAAAGACGAGCAGCCTTGAAGTCGCAATGCTTGGAAGGGTCGCTCTTGGGGCGCGAACGCCGGGGGAAGCGCTCGCGAGGATCGTCGCCGCGCTGCCCTACTACTGCTCGCACGAACAGGTGTCGTTCCAGAAGAAGGCCGGCCAATATGTCGTGCGGGAGTTCTTCGCCCTGAAGCTCGACCCCGAGACGAAGCACACCCTCCTGCAATACGCCGCGGCCATGATCGATCGAATCCTCAGCATGGCGGGCGATCCTGCGCCTCAATTCGCCAAGCTCGAAATTCCTCCCCATCCCGTGCACAAGGTGGAGCACCTTCGGCGCTGGTTCGGCGACCGTGTGGTCGAAGCGGAATCACGCGGGATCACGGTCGTGATCGAGGACCGGGTCATGGAGCGCGCCTTCAGCAAGGTGGCGAGAGATCGTCTCAATCCCAGGGCGCTGGACAGCGGGGCTTCGCTGCGCGGCGGCGAGACCTTCTCGGATTCGGTGAAAGCCTTCCTCAACCTGATGGTCGAAAACGGCGAGGCGCCGAGCATGAAGCGCGTGGTCGCCGCGGCGGGAATGAGCGCGCGCACCTTTCAGCGCCAACTGAAGGAAGAGGGCGCGAGCTTTTCAGACTTGCTGGCCGATGTCCGGCGGAGCGAAACGCTCAAGCGGCTTACAGAGCGAAACCTCACGATCGCCGCCATCGCGACCGATCTCGGCTATTCCGATCAGGCTGCCTTCACGCGCGCCTTCCGGCGATGGACCGGAGTTCCGCCAAGCCGGTTCCGCGCAGCGGCGAGTTGAAGTCTGGGCGTAGAACGGAACCTTTGATTTAAAACTCATCATTCTGCGAGTGAAGGGCGAATGGTCGGAAGCCGTCAATCCTGAGACATTTCCGGTGACAATTGCGATTGTCCGCTCAATGTCGGTTCACGACGTTGCGTTGGTTGCAACGATGTTCCGCTTAGGTGAAGGGTTTCGGGCGCCGGCCCCTTGGCGATCGCAATGCGATGGCAAGAATGCGCAATTGGCGGCCATTCCCGGGTCGACGTGGCAGACGGGTAAAAGACCCTGAGCCGCCGTTGAGGATCGGCCCCATGAACGCGCGGGAAGCGCGAGAAAGCGGTCATTAGAGCGTCGCGCGTTAAGATCGAATCGCAGCCGGCCGTATTGTCATTCTCACGCAAGCGGGAATCCTATACCTGCGCGGCGGCTTGGATAAGATCGAGTCGTTGCATCCGGCGATCGTGGGAATCCGGGGCCTTGTTTCGTGCTCTATCGGATCGAGGGGCTCGCACTCTGGCTGGGTCCTGGATGCGGGTGTTTGTTCCGAACAGTCGCAGGGGCCGCCTTAAGGCGCGCCCGCGTATAGGACAGGATCAATCTCATGCTGGAGAGTTCCGTTTCAGCCGGCGTTGACGTCGGCTCGACTTGGCTTGACCTCGGGTTTCATCCCTTCGGCAAGCCGATCCGTGTGCGCAACAACGAGGCGGGTATTGCAACAATTGTCGCCGCCCTGGGCCAGCGTGGCGTGGGCCGGGTGGCGCTGGAGGCGATCGGGGGCTATGCGCGGAGGCTGACGGCGGCGCTGATCGAAGCGGACGTCACGGTCTTTATGGTCAATCCGCGGCGGATCAAGGCGTTTCGCGACGCCGAGGGCCTCATCGCCAAGACGGACAAGCTGGACGCAAGCCTGATTGCGCGCTTTGCTCACGTCATGGCCGATGAGCTGCGACCTCTCAGGGACGCCGGACAGGCGGGTCTCAAGGCGCTGTCGACAAGGCGGCGGCAGCTGACTGAATCCATCGCGATCGAGAAGACACGCCTCAAGCAGGCCTTCGATCCGCTGATTCTCAACTCCTGCCGGGAGATGATCGCGCTGCTCGAAGACAGACGCCGGGCGATCGAAGCCGAACTCGACCGCCGCATTGAGGCCGAGGACAGAATGGCGCGCCGGCGCGCCATTCTGTCCTCTATGCCCGGCATTGCTGCGCGCATCTCCACCCTGGTCGTCATCGAAATGCCGGAGCTGGGCGAAATCGGACGAAAGGAAGCCGCGAGCCTCGCAGGCCTCGCGCCCCATCCGTCGCAATCCGGACTTTCGCTCGGGCGCAACGCCATCTCCGGGGGCCGCCCCTGCTTGCGCGCCGCCTTCTACATGGCCGCCCTCGTCGCGGTGCGAAGCCATCCCAGGTTCAAGCAGATCTATCTCGACCTGCGCGCAGCAGGAAAACCCGCAAAGGTCGCCCTCGTCGCCATCGCCCGCCGAATGGTCGGCATCGCAAACGCCCTCATTCGCGACGACATCACTTTCGATCAAGCAAGCTTCGCTTGACCCGCGCAATACAGTCGCCTTAGTTCGATCAATGTCTTGCTGGATGCCCGCTTGCGCGGGCATGACACCGGGCCGGCGTGGGCTGATTGCGCATTGCTCTAGTTGAAGGCTTCGCGTTCTATCTGACCAATAACGCCGGCTCCTTTCAGTTCTTCGTTCGCGACGGCATCAACATGCATGGTCCGACGGCCCGCATCACACCGGCGGCGCCATCCAGCGCATCGATCTTACGACGGTCGCGACAACGCCGGTTTACATCCGCTGCGGCGAGCGGCAATTGCTCGCACTCCGTCTCAGTCGCGGCTTACCGCCGCGACTTGCTCGTGGGTCAAAAGCGCTTGTCCGCCGTCATTGTTCGGCGCCGAGCCTATTGACCCCAGCTGATCGGCCCTCGATGTCGGTCGAAGTAGTTCTGGGTGTAGACCGGCTGCTGGTAGACACAAGTAAAGTTGGCCGCTTCGTTCGTCGCCCCAGAGCCCTTGTACCGCGTCTGGCGGGGATAGGGGCAGATGGGACGCGTGCCGTTGGCCGGGAAGTTTGTTGTGACGCCGGGCGCGAAGAGGTGATGTGGGTCGGCGCCGCCCGCGGTGAACGGCGACGAGCTGCTGTGGTTGGCGGCGACAATCTGTGCCGGCGCGGCGCCGTTTTCCACCCAATCCGTGATCGCGCTCAACGTATTTGCGGCGAAGTCGCTTGTCGCCGGGCCGCCCCCGCAATGGGCCATGTTGGGGACTAGGAACAAGCGGGCGAAGTTTTGGGCCTGGCCGAACTGGGCCCTGTTCATCGCATTGTACCAGTTGACGAGGTCGACGCCGGAGAAGATTCCGTCATTGACGCTGTCGTAAATGATCATCTTGCCGCCACGGAACGCGAACGGCGCGAGATTGAGCGAGACGCCGGTCATGAACTCCATCGGGCTTTCGGGATAGCCGCGCACCGACGCGAAAATCGTCGGGGCGTCTGTATCGAAATTATAGTCGAAGATCACCTTCTCCTGCGACTCGCCCGCCGCGCCCGTGCTGCTGTTGACGGGCGTGACGATGGGCGGATTATGGAACACCATCGGAACAGCGCCGGCGCCCAAGCTCAGGTTTGCGGGCAAGCCGCCGAACAGGGTCACGTTCCACGCCTGCCAGCCTAGCCCGGACGCGGTCGGCGGGTCCCAGATACCGGCGTCCCAGTACCAGTTGGAGTACAGCGCCTGCCCCCGGGAATTGTACGCCCCGTCATAGATCTTGAGGAGGGATCCGACCTGAGCTGAAGTCAGGCATGTGCCGCCATGGGGCGTGCTGCCGTGGCTACCGGAGCCGCAAGTGAAATTCGCAAGATGCGGCTTCATGACTTCAGTCGTGCAGACGGAATAGTTATCGATGACGCCGTCAACGAGCCCGTCGAGGCCGTCGCAGGCTTCGAGGATCGCGGCTGACGCAACTTCGAGGTCTTGCGACTGGAAAGATTGCTCGATGTTGGGCTGGCCGTTGGCGTCGACGCCGTTCGCGAGCGGCGCGAGGCTCTGTTCGTTCCACGCTTCGCCAATCCCGGCGCGCGGCAGGTCGAACCCCGGATTACCCGCGACGACGCCATCGTAATTTTCTGGGTAGCGCTGCACTTGCATGAAGGCGTCGCGGCCGCCGTTGGAGCAGCCCCAGAAATAGGAATGCTGTGGACGCTTGCCGTAATAGTACCAGATGATCTCTTTGGTCACGAGCGTCGCACGCTCCATGGCCTCGTAACCATAGTCGCTGCGCGCCTGCGCATCGATGCCGAAATGCGCGCTCCCCCCGGCGTTAGGGTCATCGTCCTGCCATGTGAACGGGGCCGTGAGACCGCTGGAGGTCGCGGGGTTGGCGTCCTCATGGCCGCCGTCGTCCGCCGCCACGACCCAGCCGGAGGTCAGTTCGCTGCCGGCGTTGCCCCGTGGGTTCTGGTTGAGCGACCCGTCGGTGCCGCCCCCGCCCATCATTTCGAAACGGCCGACCCAGGAGTCCGGCAGGTTGATCGCGAAGCCGATTCCGTAGGTGTAATGGTCGGGGTCCTGCGAGCTGACCCACTTGTCGATGACGCCCACCACGTTGCAATGCGCCGGCACGCCGCCGCCCGCGGCCACCTCGGTCGCGGTCAGGATCTGCGTGTTGGCGATCGGCAGCCCGGTCAGCTTCGCGCAGCTGAGCTTGGGCGACCCGCTCCCGGCCCCCGCGGCCGGTGACGCGGCCCAGACGATCGCCGCGAACGCCGTCGTCGCCAGCAGATTCGTCCGCCCCATGCCGAAACGTCGGCGCCCAACCGCGAAAATCTCCATTGCGCCTCTCCCTGAACGCCAGGCTTCTACGACCTCATCGCGGCCGCCCCTGGACTCCCGGCCGCCTGGGCCCGTGGGACCCGACCGTACAGCCGATCGGTTATGGTTATGTTGGTCGGAGCAACCTATCAAGACGGAAGATTGCGGGTGAATACGCTTTCTCCACAATCCCGTGATCCCGTCGTAAGGTCACTTCAATTGCTGGACGCCTCAGCCTGCGCGGAGATCTTCGGGGCGGCGAGGTTGCGGGAGGCTGAGCTTAGCGAGCAAACTTAGCCGTTGGGCGGTGAAGCGCAGTCCGCGCTCGCAATGCAATGGCCGCTATCGCGCGGATTCCGGTCGTTCCTGAGGCGGCTTCTATAGGGCCCCCATCCGCGCGTTGCCAAAGGGCGCTGAACCATGCTGAGAAGAGCGATCGTCAGCGGCGCTTGAAGCGGACGCTTGCGCAAAGGACGGCGCTCGGTTTCTTCGGCGTGATTGGATGAGAATTGAAGCGGAAGCCGCCTCGCGTCGGGCGCGCCAAATGACCCGGCAGGACAGGGGTCGTTTCATCACGCTCGAAGGCGGGGAGGGCGTGGGCAAGTCGGTTCAGGCCCGGCGTCTCGAGGCGCGCCTCGCCGGGCTTGGGCTCGCCGTCGTCCGCACGCGCGAGCCGGGCGGCTCGCCGGGCGCTGAGGCGCTGCGTGAGGCGATCCTTTCCGGCTTTGCCGCCGGCTTCAGCCCCGGGGCCCAAGCGCTGCTGTTCGCCGCCGCCCGGATCGACCATCTCGAAAAGACAATTGTGCCGGCGCTCGCGCGCGGCGCCTGGGTCGTTTCCGACCGGTTCGCCGATTCGACCCGAGCCTATCAGGGCGCGGCCGGGAATCTGCCCCCCGAGTTCATCGCCTTTCTCGAGCGCCTGACGGTCGGCCCCAATCGCCCCGACCTGACGCTGATCCTCGACCTTGAGCCGGAAATTGGCTTAGCCCGCGCGACCGAGCGCAGACAGGCGACGCCGGCCGACCGGTTCGAAGCGGAGGGGCTGGCTTTCCATGAAACCCTGAGGCGCGCCTTCCTCGACATCGCCGCCGCCGAGCCCGGGCGGTGCGTGGTTGTCGACGCAGGGGGGAGCGAAGACGAGGTCGCCGCCAGCATCTGGTCGGCGGTCGAGGCGCGGCTCGATCCGACGGCGGCGCTCGAGGCGAACCGCGCATGAGCCAGCCTCGCGTGAAAAAGGGCGAGGCCGACGATCTTCCCGAAGCCGACGCGCTCGCGGGCGCGCCCCATCCGCGCCACGTCTACTCGCTGACCGGTCACGAGCGCGCAGAAGCGGAAATGCTCTCGGCCTATCGCGAGGGCCGCCTCGCCCACGCCTGGCTGATCGGGGGCAGGGAGGGTATCGGCAAGGCGACGCTCGCCTGGCGGTTCGCCCGTTTCGTGCTCGCCAACCCCGATCCGGCGGCCAACGCTGTTCGCGAGGCGCGCGATCTTCATGTCGAGCCAAGCCACTCGGCGGCGCGGCTTCTGGCGGGGCTCGCCCATCCGGATTTCTCCCTGATCAGGCGCGAGTGGCAGGGGGCGGCGAAACGGCTCGCGACCGAGATTTCAGTGGAAGCGGTGCGGCAGGGACTGCAGGTCTTCCAGCTCTCCGCCGCCTTCGGCGGCTGGCGGGTCGCCATCGTGGACGCCGCCGAGGACCTGAATCGCAGCAGCGCCAACGCGTTATTGAAAATGGTCGAGGAGCCGCCGCAGCGGTCGCTGATCCTCATCGTGTCGCATCGGCCAGGCCAGCTTCTGCCCACGATTAGCTCGCGCTGCCGGCGTTTGCGGCTCGATTCTCTTGACGAAGATGAGGTCGTCCGGGCGGTGATCGGCCTCGGGCAGCCATGGAGCGAAGCGGGCAACGAAGCCATCGCCGCCGCGGCCAGACGGGCCGACGGATCGGTTCGCGAGGCGCTCATCCGGCTTGCGCCGGAATCGGAAGGCGCGGGCGCGCTGATCGATCAGGTCGTCGGCGGACTGCCGCGCCCCGATCCCCGCGCGGTCGCCCGGCTCGCCGACGCGGTCGGCGGTCGGGCGGGAGACGAGACCTACCTCGCGTTCCATCGTGAGCTCTACGACTGGCTCGTGACTTACGCGCGCGACGTGAGGCCTGGATCGTTGCGGGTGGAGGAGATTGGCGGTTTGTGGGACCGCATCCGCGACGCGGAGCGCGAGACGGAGGCGCTCAATCTCGACCGCAAGCTGCATATCCTGGCGCTCATGGCTGAGATCGCCGCGACCGCGCGTCGGGGCTGAGGCGTTCCGACGTGACTCCTCCCCCCTTGTGGAGGAGGACTAAGGAGGGGGTCGCGTCCTCCTACGAGACAAGACAGCAGCGGCGCATTCGACAATCTCCCAGTCCGCGCGACCCCCCACAAGAGGGGGCGGGTGCGCCAACGTCATCGACTGAACCACTCATATCCCGTTCCAAATTTTCGTCGCCGCTTAAAAACTTTTGCTTTAGGACGGCGCGCATGAGCCGCTTCTTCATCACAACGGCGATCCCTTACGCCAATGGCGCGCCCCATATCGGGCATGCCTACGAGCGCATCGCGACCGATGCGATCCAGCGCTTCATGCGGCTCGACGGGCGCAAGACCCTGTTCGTCACCGGGATGGACGAGCACGGGCTGAAAGTGCAGCAGGCGGCGGCGCGCGAGGGCGTGACGCCGCAGGCTTTCGTGGACAAAGTCGCGGCCGAATTCGAGGCGATGGGCGAGATGCTGAACGCCCGCGCCGACGATATCGTGCGCACCACGCAAGCCCGCCATATCCGCGCTTCGCAGGCGATCTGGGAGCGGATGGCCGCCAACGGCGACGTTTACCTGTCGAAATATTCCGGCTGGTATTCGGTGCGCGACGAAGCCTATTTCGACGAAAGCGAGCTGACCGACGGTCCGGATGGCAAGAAGCTCGCGCCGAGCGGCGCGCCGGTCGAATGGGTGGAGGAGGAAAGCTGGTTCTTCAAGCTATCAGCTTACGCCGATAAGCTGTTCGCGCATTACCAAGCCCATCCCGAATTCGTCACTCCTGAAACCTATCGCAACGAGATCGTATCGTTCGTAAAGCGGGGCCTTTCCGACCTCTCGATCAGCCGGGCGACCCTCAAATGGGGCGTGCCGGTTCCGGGCGACCCCAAGCATGTGATGTATGTGTGGGTCGACGCCTTGACCAATTACATCACCGCGACCGGCTTCCCGGACAATGGCCCCAAGGCCAAGTTCTGGCCGGCGGACGTCCATGTGATCGGCAAGGACATCACCCGCTTCCACGCCATCTACTGGCCGGCTTTTCTCATGTCCGCAGGCCTGCCGGTGCCGAGGCAAGTGGTCGTGCATGGCTTCCTGTTCAACCGCGGCGAGAAGATGTCGAAGTCGGTCGGTAATGTCGTCGACCCGAAGGCGATGGTCGAGGCTTACGGACTCGATCCGGTGCGCTATTTCTTCCTGCGCGAGGTCCCGTTCGGCCAGGACGGCAGCTACTCGCATGAGGCGATCGTCGGGCGCATGAACGCCGATCTCGCCAATGACATCGGCAATCTGGCGCAGCGCTCGCTGACCATGATCGCTAGGAACTGCGGCGGCCTCACGCCTGACTGGCGCAAGGCGGCGCCGGCTGGAGGTGACCTGGCGATGCTGGCGCGCGCCGACGCGCTGATCGGCGAAGCGCGCCGGCATATGCAGACTTTCGCGCTCCATCTCTATATCGGCGCCGTTTTCGAGGTGGTCTCGGAGGCCAACCGCTATTTCGCCAACGCAGAGCCGTGGAAGCTCGCCAAGAGCGAGCCCAAGCGCATGGAGCTCGTGCTCTATGTGACGGTCGAGACCCTGCGGATCGCCGCGATCCTGCTGCAGCCGGCGATGCCAGGGGCTATGGGCGCGCTTCTCGATCTTCTCGGCGTCCCGCCGGAAGCCCGCGGTTTCGCGGCGCTGGACGCGGGCGAGTGCAGAGGCCAGCTCGACGCGCCGCATCGCCTTAAGCCGGGCAGCGCGCTGCCAAAGCCGGCCCCGGTCTTTCCGCGTTACGTCGAGCCGGAGGCGGGAACGTGAGCGGGCGCAGTTCTCCCCTCTCCCATAGGGCGGTTGGAAGAACGCCCGTCTTTCGAGGGCTATGGAGAGAGGGGTTCGGGGTGAGGGTATGCGCGCGCGCTCGCCTGCGCGGTTCCCGTATCCGGCCGGCTTCGCCGGCCACCTTCTCCCGGGGGGAGAAGCGGTAGCCGAATGACCATCATCGACAGCCACTGCCACCTCGATTTTCCCGACTTCGCGGACGATCTCGACGCGGTCGTTGAGCGCGCCCGCGCCGCCGGCGTCGAGCGGATGATCACCATCGGCACCCAGGTCAGGAAAGCCGCAGGCGTCGCTAAGATCGCCGAGCGCTACCACGACGTTTTCTTCACCATCGGCACGCATCCGCACGAGGCGGCGGGGGAGGGGGCGGAGGACTTCGATGCGATGCGCGCCTTCGCTGGCCATCCGAAATGCGTCGGCATCGGCGAGGCGGGCCTCGACTATCACTATGACAGCGCGCCGCGCGATGTGGCTGAGCGCGTCTTTCGCCGCCATATCGCGCTCGCCCGCGAGCTCGACCTGCCGCTCGTCATCCACACCCGCGACGCCGACGCCGACATGGGCGCGATCCTGGCGCAAGAAATGGGGCAGGGGCGGTTTCGCGCCGTGCTCCATTGCTTCACCGCCTCGCGCGCCCTCGCTGAGACCGCGCTCGGCCTCGGCCTCATGATCTCGTTTTCCGGCGTCGTGACGTTCAAGAAGTCGGAGGATTTGCGCGCCATCGCGCGCGATGTCCCGCTCGACCGCCTTCTGGTCGAGACCGATGCGCCCTATCTCGCGCCGACGCCCCATCGCGGCCGCCGCAACGAGCCGGCGTTCGTCGTCGCGACGGCGGGCGCGGTCGCCGAGGCTCGCGGGATCACGCCCGAAGCATTGGCGGCCGCGACGCGCGCCAACACGCTTGAGTTTTTTTCCAGGCTTGAGCCGGCTGTCGGCAAGCCGCCGCAGGCCATCGGCAAGCCGCCGCAGGCCGCCGAGTCGTCGCATTGAGCTTGCGTCTGACGATTCTTGGCTGCGGCTCGTCCGGCGGCGTGCCGCGGGTCGGGCAGGGGTGGGGCGCCTGCGATCCCTCGAACCCGAAAAACCGTCGACGCCGCTGCTCGGTGCTCGTCGAACACGTGGGGCCCGGCGGGACGACCGCAGTCCTCATCGACACCTCGCCCGACTTGCGCGAGCAGTTGCTCGACGCCGGGGTGAAGCGGCTCGACGGCGTGCTGTTGAGCCATCCCCACGCCGACCACACCCACGGCATCGATGATCTGCGGCCCCTTTGCCTCGTCATGGGCCGCCGCATCGACATTCACATGAACGAGCTCACCTCGCGGATCGTCCATCGGGCGTTCTCATATGTTTTTCAAACGCCTGAGGGAAGTTCTTATCCGCCGATGGCGAATGAGCTGCGCCTCGCCGCTGGCAAGCTCTGCCGGGTCGAGGGCTTGGGCGGGGCGATCGAGGCGACGCCATTTGATCTCGAGCACGGCGAGATCACCGCGCTCGGCTTTCGCATTGGCGCGCTCGCCTATACTCCGGACGTCAAACGCATTCCCGAAGCGAGCCTGCCCTTCCTCGAAGACTTGGACCTCTGGATCATCGACGCGCTGCGCGATCGCCCCCACCCGTCCCATTTCAGCCTCGACGACGCGCTTCATTGGATCGAGACAATGCGTCCGCGCCGGGCGATCCTCACCAACCTCCATACCGACCTCGACTATGAAACCTTGCGCGCGAGCCTGCCCGCGCATGTGACGCCGGCCTATGACGGGATGCGCGTCGAGGATTTCGAGTTCTCGCCGGCCGAAAAGGGGACGATGCGATGACACCGGTCGAAAGCGCAATCCATGACTTCGTGCGCGAGCATGCTGAGGCCGAGACGCGGTTCCTCGCCGAGATCGTGAAGGTACCGTCGGACAATCCGCCCGGGGATTGCGACCGCTCCGCAGAAGTCGTCGCCACGCTCCTGGAAGGACTTGGCTTTCAGGTCGAGCGGCGCAAAGTCCCCGAGGACCTCGTCAAGGCCAACGGCATGATTTCGGCGACCAACCTGATCGTGAGGCGCCGCTTCGGGCAGGGGGGCCCGACGATCGCGCTCAACGCGCATGGCGACGTGGTGCCGCCCGGCTCGGGCTGGACGCACGACCCTTATGGCGCGGCGATCGTCGACGGCTGGATGGTCGGGCGCGGGGCGGCGGTGTCGAAGTCGGATATCGCCACTTACGCCTTCGCCATGCTGGCGCTCGAAAAATGCGGCAAGGCGCTCAACGGCGCGGTCGAACTGCACGTCACCTATGACGAGGAGGCGGGCGGCGAGATCGGCCCGCGCTGGCTGATCGAAAACGGCCTGTCTCATCCCGATCTGGCGATCGGCGCGGGCTTTTCCTATGCGGTCGTCAACGCGCATAACGGCTGCCTTCATCTCGAGGTCGGGGTTCTCGGCCGCTCGGCTCACGCCGCCCGCCCCTCGACCGGCGTCGACGCGCTCGAAGCGGCGAACGCGGTCCTTTCCGCCCTTTATGGCTGGCGCGGCGAACTTCAGGCGCGGACCTCGGCCATTCCCGGCATCGGCTCGCCGCAGATGACGGTCGGACTCATTTCGGGCGGGATCAACACCAATGTCGTGCCCGATCGCGTGACCTTCAGGCTCGACCGGCGCATGGTTCCGGAGGAAAATCCGGCCGAAGTCGAGGCGGAACTCAGTGCGGTCATCGCCCGCGCGGCGGCGCTCCATCCCGACGCCAAGGTCGAGGTCAGGCGCATCCTGCTTGCCGAGGCGCTCAAGCCGACCCCGGCCGGGACGAAGCTCACCGAGATTCTCTGCCGCCAGGCGAGCCGGGTCATGGGCGAAACGATCGCCGCATCCGGCGTGCCGCTCTACACCGACGCACGGCACTACGCGAAGGCGGGGATTCCGATCGTCCTCTACGGCGCCGGTCCCCGCACGATCGAGGAAGCCAATGCGCACCGCGCCGACGAGCGCCTGCCGCTCTCGGATCTGTACAAGGCGACGGAGGTGATCGCGCTGACGCTGGCGGAAATCCTCGGAGCCTGATCGGAGGAGCGCGCGGAGCTTTCGCGAGCCCGAGACTCTCGGGGTGTGATGGCGCTCACTTTCCGCGTGGCCAAAAGCGCTTAAGAGGTTGTCCTATTGTCGCCAATCGCAGCCATTTCCTGCGGTTGCCATTTATTTTGGAGGGGCTCGTGATTGTCGACCGCCTCCTCGTCATCCTCAACGCCATCCTACGAGACCAACGGCCCTGGAGCCCAGCTTGTTGACGGCGCGCGCCCGCGCGCGCCCGCTTAACCGCCATTTTACCGGCGCGTCCTAATGTTTTCAGTCGCTTGGGACCCCGTTTACCGGCGCCCGCCATTCCCGGCTGCTTCTTCGGCTGAACGCCAGCCTATTGGTTCCATAATAACTCTTATGCGAATCGAGGGCCCTCGAGCCCTGCCGCCGCCTCAGCACCTCGGCGCTTCAGCGCAAAGCTGGGACCATGACGCCGCGCCTGGAGCCTCGCCGTCCGCGGACGATTCGTCCGCGGCGAACAAGGAGGCCGCCCTCCCATGCCGCGTCGGCGATTCCGCGACCCATGATCGCCGTAAAGCCGGGCCTAGCGAACTGCCGGCAAGGCGCTCTGACAAGGCGCACGCAGCGCAAGATTAACGAGATTTAATCCAGCGGAAAGTTGCGGATCGGGGCATCGGCCATAACATTCCGCAGCACTCGGACGACGGGGACCGCGCCGAGGCGATGAGCGGCTGGCGGCGCGCCGAGGCGCGCCTGAGGCTTCCATTTGGTCCTTTTTGAGGGTGTGCAATGTTGGACCAAAATGCGGGCCGAAAAGCCCAGCGGGAGTTCAGCGTCTCTTCCGCGATCGAAACGGATCCTTCGCAGGTCAACGATCCGAAACAGGGCGCGCGGCTCGTCCGGGCGTTCCTCGGGATCAGCGATCCGAGACTTCGCTCGGCGATCGTTCAGATGGTCGAAAGGCTCGGGTCTTCCCCCCAGGAATTGGGCGAGAGAGCGACGTGACGATCGGCTGATCGTTGATTACGCCCGGCCCTGCCGATCAATCCTTGAAACGATTGGGAAATGGTCGGAGTGGCGGGATTCGAACCCACGACCCCTAGTCCCCCAGACTAGTGCGCTAACCGGGCTGCGCTACACTCCGACGGCGCTCCTTATAGGCAGCGCGGCCACACCGTGCAATGCGCTTTCCTCAGGGGCCGCTCAGGGGTTCAGCGCTTGCGTAAGGATTCGCTCGGCGTCGCCGATTTCGGCCAGCGCTTCGCGCAGCGCGGCGAGTTCGTCGTCCCCCAGCCTCGCTTGGCTCGCTCGTGCGCCCGGAGACTGCGAAGTCTCGGGGCTGGCTTCGCCGGCGCTCGGCGCTTCGTCGGCTGACCCGCCGAACGGCGCGGACGCGGCGGCGGCCGACAAAGCCTGAACGCCCTGCTCCTTGAAGAGCTTCTGGACGCCCTTTATCGTATAGCCTTCATCGTAAAGCAGGCGCCTGATAAGCCTTAACCGCTCGATGTCGTCAGGGCGATAATAGCGCCGGCCGCCGGCCCGCTTGAGCGGGCGGATCTGGGGAAATCGGGTCTCCCAGAAGCGCAACACATGCTGCGGCAAATCCAATGAGTCCGCGACTTCGCGAATCGTTCGATAGGCTTCCGGGCTCTTTTCCAGCGGCGCGTTCGCCGGCGGCCGCGGCGAGAGAATCATGAGCGCCTCCCTCAGCGATCACTCACTATCGGCTGATCGGAACGCAAACGCCAGCGCGCCGTTCGCCTGCAAGCAGCGCCCTACCCTTTTTCGGGTCCCTCGCGCCCGTTGATCTTGGCCTTCAGCACGTTGGACGGCTTGAACACCATTACCCGGCGAGGAAGGATCGGCACCTCGACCCCTGTCTTCGGATTGCGCCCCACGCGCTCGCCCTTGGAGCGCACGACGAACGAGCCGAAGCCGGACAGCTTGACGGTTTCGCCCCGCGCGGCCGCATCGCAGATTTCATCCAGAACCGACTGCACCAGCTCCGCCAACTCCGTGCGCGACAGTCCGATCTTGTGATAGACAATTTCCGACAGATCGGCGCGAGTCACGGTCTTTCCGGATTCGCGGCCAAGCCTAGCGTTCGCCATATCGAGCCCCAATCAAATTTCCCCCCGCCGCGCGGCGTCACTCTACCGCGCAGGCCCCCAAGGCGCGCCGGCCCCTTTGCCCTATCTGCATCGAACTTCTTTTTGGTTCCGGCAATCCCTCAGAGTCGAGCCTATATTCGGCGCGAATGAAAATCCACGCTTTCACATCGCGGCCTGCCCGGCCAGCGCCGCCGCGGCCCGGCCTTCCGGCGCCTTGCGTCCTCCCGCCATCATGCCCCATAGGCGAGCCTAGCAAATGACGTAAGGAGTGTCGATTGAGTGAGTCGAGACCCGACGGATCGCCCAGGGTCGCTCTGGTGACCGGGGCCTCCCGCGGCATTGGCCGCGCCGCGGCCCTCGCCTTCGCGAAGTCGGGCGCGCATGTGGTGGCGCTCGCCCGCACCCAGGGCGGCCTCGAGGAACTCGACGACGAAATTCGCGCGCTGCGGCCCGCCGAGCCCGAAGCGACGACGCTGGTCCCCATGGATTTGCGCGACTTCGCCGCCATCGACCGGTTGGGAGAGGCGCTCTATCGGCGGTGGGGCCGGCTCGACGCCTTCGTCGGCAACGCCGGCGTTCTGGGTCTACTGACGCCTCTCCACCACCTCGATCCGAAGACATGGGACGACGTGATGGCTGTCAACGTGACCGCTAACTGGCGGCTCATCCGGTCGCTCGATCCGCTGCTGCGCCGCTCCGCCGCAGGGCGCGTCGCTTTCATAACATCCGGCGCCTCGAGCCGGGCGGAGCTGCGCGCCTACTGGGGCCCGTATGCGACATCGAAGGCGGCGCTCGACGCCCTCGCCCGCACCTATGCGGCTGAGACCCTCAACACTTCGAACATCCGCGTCATGCTGATCAATCCGGGACCGCTGCGAACGCGAATGCGGGCGACCGCGATGCCCGGCGAAGACCCCTTGACGCTTCGCGCGCCGGAAGAGCTTGCGCCCAAGATTGTCGAGATCTGCTCGCCCGATTGGACAGAGACGGGCAAGCTCTACGACTTTCCCGCGGACCGCGTCCTCAGTTTCAAGTCGCCCGCCTGAGCAACAAAGGCGAGCCGTCGGCGGCGGCTTCGACTGTTGCTCGTTGAGATCATTTGGAGCGCAAGGCGAGGCGCCGTTTTGATGGCCGCGCGCGCAGTGCGCACAGCGCTAACAAACGCCACATGTGTACGCCGTTCCAGTTTGGAACCCTGCGTAACGGAGCGAGTTTCCTCGGCAAGTCTGCCAACGAGGAGCCGCCCATGGCACGAGAGCCCGACAAATCCGCACGAGAAACAGGGAAAGCAAAGAGCGAAGCGACCGCCGGCTCGAGAAGCGGCGGAAATGACGAGACGGCTGGCGCGAAGTCCGGCGCGCCGGAGACCATTGAACAGCTGAAGACCCAGCACAGGGACCTTCAGGCGACGCTGTCGAAACGTTCGGACATCGGCGCCGATCCCTCGGCGATTGTGAAGGAATTCGCCATCGCATGGCTTCCCCACATGGCTGTCGAATATGAGATCCTGGTTCCCGCTCTGAACGACGCAGGAGTCGACGAGGACAAGATCGCGGCGATCGCGATCCAGAAGGACATCATCAACATCTTGCTCGCCGATCTCTTGCGAGATGAGAGCGGCCAATTTGGCCAGGCGAAGCTCGAGGCGCTGGCGAAGCAGGTCGATGCGCTCCTTGCGGGCGCTGACCGCGAGGACAATGGCCTCTTCGCCATCGTGTCCGCGGCCGAAAGCTCGATCCCCGGACTAATGCGCAGATGAAAGCGCGATACGACCGCACAAAACAGCGCTTCGCCAATATGGACGAAGCCATGGAGAGGCCATGGTCATGCTGGCGCCGCGGCGCCTCTCCGTATGCCAAGGCAGCCGGCAAAATCGAAGGGAGTTTGGAATGAGCAGGTATTCGAACATGCGTGAACGGGACGATCAGGGACGATTCGTTTCTGATGACGAGAGCGGGTATCGCGGTTCCCGCGGCGCCAGCCGCGATCGGGACGATCAAGGCCGTTTCATGAGCGAGAGCGGTCGTTCTTCGCGCGGCCGCTATGAGGACGACGACGACCGGCGATATTCCCGCGGCGGCCCCGAGCGCGATGAAAACGGCCGCTTCATGAGCGAAGGCGGCTCGCGCTCCCGCGGTCGCTATGACGATGAAGACGAGCGATATGGCCGACGGTCGATAGGCCGGGAGCGCGACGACGAAGGGCGCTTCATGAGCCGCGGCGGGTCGTACGAAGGCCGCGGCCATGGCGGCTGGTTCGGCGAACTCGGAAGGTCACTCCGAGGCTTCGCGCCGCGGATGGGACAATCCGCAGCACGGCGAGAGCGGGTGGTACGGCGATTCCGAGGGCCACTCCCAGGCTTCCCGCCGCGGATGGGACAATCCCCGCCACGGCGAGAGCGGCTGGTACGGCGACCCGCAAGGCCATTCCGAGGCTTCTCGGCGCGGATGGGAGCATGGCCACGAGGGCGACTACAGGAGCCGGTCGTCGTCGCGCTATGACGATGATGACCGCCGGTACGAGAGCCGTCGCAGCAGCCGTTACCCGGACGACGACCGCAATGAGCGCGGCAACGGCGGGCGAGGCGGCCATGGCGGCTGGTCCGGCGATCCGGAAGGTCACTCGGAGGCTGCGCGCCGCGGCTGGCAGAACCGGCGCTGACGGAAAATCCCGCCAGCTAGTGCACTGACACAGACGGATGATTCACAAATTCGGGTGGATGTGCGAGTCTGTGGGCATGGCTCAAACCGTCTGTGTCCTTCCTCCCAGCGAAGATCGCCAGCGTCTGCTGGCCATTGTCGCGGATCGCAATCGCCCACTTAAACATGTGCGGCGGGCGCACATCGTCCTTTGTTCGGCCGACCGTTTGCCTGTGCAGGAAGTGGCGCGGCGGGCGGGCGTCAGCCGACCCGCGGTCTGGCGCTGGCAAGCGCGATACGCCGAGCAGGGCGTCCATGGTCTGCTGCGCGACAAGACGCGCAAGCCCGGCCGCGCTCCGCTTTCGGCCAGGGTCGTCGCCAAGGTTATGGACCTGACCTGCTCCGAGCCGCCGGGCCACGCCACGCATTGGACCGGCCGCGCCATGGCCAAAGCCGTCGGCGTCAGCCTGCGCGCCGTGCAGCGCTTGTGGGAGGCGCATCGGCTGCAGCCGCACCGCATTCGCACCTTCAAGCGCTCCAACGATCCTCAATTCGTCGAGAAGGTCGAGAACATCGTCGGCCTCTACATGGACCCGCCCAAGCACGCGGTCGTCGTCTCGATCGACGAGAAGGGCCAAATCCAGGCGCTCGACCGCACGCAACCGGGCCTGCCGCTCAAGCCCGGAAAATGCGGGACGATGACCCATGACTACAAGCGCAACGGCACGACCACGCTGTTCGCCGCGCTCAACCTCCTCGATGGAACCGTGATCGGCCGCTGCATGAGACGGCATCGCCACCAGGAGTTCATCCGCTTCCTCAATACCGTCGAGCGCGCTGTTCCGGCCGGAAAAGTCATCCACGCCATCGTCGACAATTACGCCGCCCACAAACAGCCCAAGGTTCTCAAATGGCTCGCCGATCATCCGCGCTGGACGTTCCATTTCACCCCGACATCGGCCTCCTGGCTCAACGCCGTCGAGGGCTTCTTCTCCGCCATCACGCGCCGCCGGATCCGACGTGGAGCCTTCCATTCCGTCGACCATTTGCAGAACGCGATCGCGCGCTACATCAAGTCCCACAACAGCGATTGTCGACCGTTCGTATGGACAACGTCCGCCAAAGCGATCTTCGAAAAACTGGCCCAGATCCCTGTACCTTCTGTCTAAGTCAGTGCACTAGTTTCCATTTCCATCAGAACGGCCGAGCGCGAGCTCGGCCGTTCCACTTTGAAGAGCACGGAGACCAAGACAATGACCCCACTTGCCGGAGACGGACTTGCCGGAGACGGACTTGGCGGAGATGGAGTTGGCGGAGATGGAGTTGGCGGAGATGGAGTTGGCGGAGATGGAGTTGGCGGAGATGGAGTTGGCGGAGATGGAGTTGGCGGACCTGCCGGCGTCAACGCGGCGCGCTGCCTTGAGGGCGCGCGCTTCCCCGCCTCCAGGGACGGCCTCCTCGAACGCGCACGGCAGACCGGCGCAGGCCAGGATGTGCTCGAAGTGCTGGAGTCGTTTCCCGAAGACAGGGAATTCCAGACGCTCCGAGGTCGTGCGGGCCTGCGCGCAATTCGATCAGACGCCGCAGTCCGGCGTCATTGACATAAAACCATAGTCGCCCGGCCTCGCGGCCGAGATCCGGCGAATGTGAAAAAAGGGCGGCCAACCGGCCGCCCTTTTGTCTTTTAGCCGCTGCGTCTGTCTCAGGCCGCCTTCTGGTTCACCCCGCTCTCGGCGATCTGGGTCAGCTTCTTGTCGGCGGCTTCCTCCTCGCCGAGGTTCGCCTTCAGGACATTCGCGCAGTCGTCGCGGCCGAGTGTCTTCGCCCATGCGATCAAGGTTCCGTAGCGCGTCATCTCATAGTGCTCGACCGCCTGCGCCGCGGCGATCAGCGCAGCGTCCATCACCTGCTTGTCCGCGACTTCGCCGGCGACCTCCTGAGCCTCTTCAAGGATTCCGTCGATGGCGGGGCAATCGACGCTCTCCGGCGTTGCGCCGTGCATCTGGAAAACCTGCTCGACCCGTTTGACGTGATTTCTCGTCTCGGCGAGATGATTTTCGAAGGCCTGCTTGAGCTGCGGCGTCGACGCCTTCTGGATCATCTCGGGCAAGGCGCCCACGATGCGCTTCTCGGCATAGTAGATGTCCTTGAGCTGGTGGACGAACAGGTCGTCCATGCTCTCGATGTCCTTGGTAAAGAGGCCCATGTTCGCGCTCCTAAGTTTGTTGTGTTCAGATGCACGGCCAAACGCGACATCCTGCCGTTCGTTTCGCTCGTTCTGTCGCGCCGGCGGCGCGGTTGCCTCGGATTTTTCTTGCCGCGCGCTCAAAGGCCCTATATGAGGGCGGCCTCGTTTGTGTCCCGCCGGGGGCTGAACGGAGGGCCGCGCGCCGATTTGAAGCAAGCGTGCGGCAGGGCCTCGATGGTCCGTCCTCCCGTGTTCCCGCCTTCGAACGATCCGGTTCGAGCCTTCACCCGGGCTCGAAGGGCTCCGCGCGGGACGCGGCGGCTGAATGGAAAGGCTTAAATCTCATGGCTCTCTATGAGCATATTTTCCTGGTGCGCCAGGACGTCACGGCGCAGCAAGTCGAGGGGCTGACGGAGCAGCTCAAGACGAAGATCGCCTCTCTCGGCGGCGCGGTCACCAAGGTCGAGCCTTGGGGGCTCAAGTCGCTTGCTTTCCGCATCAAGAAGAACCGCAAGGCGCACTTCACCTTGCTGAACATCGCCGGGCCCTCCGAGGCGGTGGTCGAGATCGAGCGTCTGCTCAGCATCAACGAGGACGTCATCCGCTATCTCACCATTCGCGTCGACGAGCATGAGGCGGGCCCCTCGGCGATGTTGCGCAAGCGCGAGGACAGCGACCGCGACGACCGCGGACCGCGCGGACCGCGCGGGGACCGGGGCGATCGCGGCGACCGGGGGGACCGTGGCGACCGTGGGGATCGTCCGCCGCGCCGCCCGCGTGAAGATGCGAATATTGGAGCGAACTGATGGCTACCGCGCCCCGCCGACCGTTTTTCCGCCGTCGCAAGTCGTGCCCGTTTTCGGGGGCCAACGCGCCGAAGATCGACTACAAGGACACGCGCTTGTTGTCGCGTTACATTTCCGAGCGCGGCAAGATCGTGCCCTCGCGCATCACCGCGGTCAGCGCCGGCAAGCAGCGCGAACTCGCCCAGGCGATCAAGCGCGCCCGGTTCCTTGGCCTTCTGCCCTATGTGATCCGCTGAACGCGGCCGCGCGGCGTCGCCGCGCCTGAACGTTTCGAAGCCGCCGCGCCCGTCGCGGCGGTCGTTGGAGGGGCCGGCCGGCCCCTTCTAACCGCAAGCCAACGCGGGACAGCGCCCGTTATGCTGCATCGATTTGTCGTCGCGATTGGAGCGGGATGCGCCGCAGCGCTCCTGTTTGTCGTCAGCGCTCAGACGAGCATCCTGGCGATGGCGCTCGCCTATCTCGCGCCCTTGCCGATCATGATCGCGACGCTCGGCTGGGGGCTCGGCGCGGGCGCGATCGCAGCGGCGATCTCGGTCGCCGTGCTCGCCGTTCTCGCGGAGCCGTTGTCCGCGTTGGTGTTCGCCGCCTCCGTCGCCGCGCCCGCGTGGGCGCTGGCCGCGTTCGCCGTCACGCCCCTCGCCCGATATTTCGGCCGGCAGAAACCCGACGCCCCGGTCTACCCGTCGGTCGGCGCCATTGTCTCGCTGGCGGCGGTGTTCGGAATGCTCGCCAGCGCCGGGGTGCTGACGACCGTCATCGTTCTCTACGGCGGCTACCGCGAAGGCGCGCGTCACGTTGCTGAGGCCGTCGCCGCCCTCGCCGCCGAGGCCTTCGACGGCGCGCCGGGCAACCTCACCGCCCGCGACTTCGCCGACACGCTGGTGCGGTTTGGCCCGTCGGCCATCGCCGCCTCGACGCTCTTGATGCTGTGCGTCAACCTTTATGGCGCGGCCCGGTCGACCCAATTGTCGCGCAACCTTCGACGGCCGTGGTCCGACGTGCCGGCCTCGCTCGCGCTGCCCTGGCCCGTCGGAATCGTGTTCCTCCTCTGCCTTGGCGGGGCCTACGCCCTGCCCGCTCCGACCTCGCAATATTTCTCCATCGTCGCCGGTGGGCTCGGAGCCGCGCTGGCGCTGCAAGGTCTCGCGGTCGCGCATGCGCTGTCGCGCGGCTTGAAGATGCGGCCCCTGATGCTGGTCGCGCTTTACGCCTGCTGCGTGCTCCGGGCCAAGTACACCCTTCCAGTTCTGGCGGGCCTCGGCGTCATCGACGGATTCCTCAAGCTGCGCTCACGCGCGGCGCTTATTGCTCCCCCACCCCGGCTGGACACAAAAAGGAGATAGCCCATGGACGTCATTCTGCTGGAGCGCGTCGGCAAGCTCGGACATATCGGCGATACGGTGCGCGTGAAGGACGGCTACGCCCGCAACTTCCTGCTGCCGCGCGGCAAGGCGTTGCGCGCGACCGAGGCCAACAAGAAGAAATTCGAGAGCCGCCGCGCCGACCTCGAAGCGCGCAATCACGAGCTTAAGCGCAGCGCGAATGAGGTTTCGAGCAAGCTCGACGGGGTGAGGGTCGTCATCATCCGTCAGGCCGGCGAGACGGGGCAGCTCTATGGCTCGGTGTCGGCGCGAGACATCGCCGAGGCGCTGACCGCCGCCGGGCACCGGGTGGAGCGCAGCCACGTCGCGATCCAGCACCCGATCAAGACCCTCGGCCTGCACCCGGTGCCAATTCACCTGCATCCTGAGGTCGAGTCGAAGGTCACCGTCAATGTCGCCCGCTCGCCCGAGCAGGCGGAACGCCAGGCGAAGGGCGAAGACCTCAGCGTGCGCGAGCAGACCTCGATGGACGACCTCGGGCTCGAAGTCGGCCGGGCTTTGGCCGAAGCGGGACCGGGCGAAAGCCTTGGCCGGGAGTAAGGCGCGGACGCGCGCGACAGGACCGTGAGGCGTAGGGTCTTGCGCGCCTTAAATCCAAGCCGCTGATAAAGGGCGATGGCCGAGACGTTGTCCGTGAAGACGTGCAGGAACGGCGCGGCGCCCTCCCCGCGCAGCTTGCGGACGAGCCACGAAACGAGAAACGCCGCATAGCCTTTGCCGCGGTGGTCGGGGCTGACACAGACCGCGCTGATCTCGACGCATCCATCGAGCCGCATGCGCTCGCCGGCCATGGCGGCGAGGGCGCCGCCGACCTTGACGCCGACGTATTGACCAAGCTCGTGCGTGCGGATGAGCGAAGCCGCAAGTGGGATCAAGGCTATCATGAGCGATGCGGAATCACGGGACCAGGCAAATGCGGCGATTGAACGCCTATTTGCCCTCGACGACGCTATGACAAACGTAGAAGCCTTTTGTGCGCTTTTGAGGGACTTGAACCGGCGTGATCTGGCGGTTGTGGGGGGACTGCACGCGAATGCGGTTCATATGGTTCGTGCGGGGATTTTGCGCGCCGCAGTCGGAACCGTTATGGCGTGCCTTGATCCCAAGGACCGGCGCGGCAACCGCGCAAGCGTGGGACAGATTCTAGACGGGCTCGAAGAGGTAGTAGTCGTTGCCTACCTAGCAAGCGTCGGACTGGGGTCAACTGGAGCCCTTCAACGGGCAAGAGAGTCCTACGATCGTCTACTGAGTGGCGATTTGTTTGAACGTAGTAGGACGCTGCGAAACGTAGTTGTCGCGCACAACCTCATGCGGGAGACAGCGGGTGCCACGCCTCCGCTTGCATATGAGGACATCTACGAACTCGCAGAGATTGCCGAGCGAATCACAGTTGAACTGTATGCGGCTTGTGGTCGCGGCAAGCCGGATTTTCTCTATCACCGCGAAAGAACTGCCGAAGTTGCAAAGGTTTTTTGGGATACCTATTTTTTAGGTATGCAGTCATCATGAGGTGAAAGACGACCGCCCAGGGCGTCCTAGTCGGGAGTTCGGGAGCAACTGTCTCGGGCGCCGCGCGCAGGCGGAGGGGCGCGGTCTCGGCGGGACTCACAAAGGCGAATGTCAGCCCGCCGGTAAGCGCGGCGACAGCGCCTGCGACCAGAAGCACGAGCGCGAAGCCCGCGCCGAAACTCGCCCGCGACAGTTCGGCCACCGCCGCCCGAAGCGGCTCCGGCGTTTGCGCGACGACGCCTGGAATGTCGCCGGCGACGATTCTCGAGACAATCTGATGCGGCGCTTCGCCAAAAGCGTGCGGCAAAGGCAGCGCCGGCGCCGAGTGAACGAACCGCCGCTTGGTCTCCGAGGAGAGCACGGCGCCGAGCCCCGTGATCCCGGTCACCAGACCGACAAATCGCAACGTGCCGCCGATGCCCGACGCCATGCCGGCGGAATGACGCTCATCGACACCTGCGCCGTCTCGCCATTAAGCAAGCCGGCGCCGCAGCCGGTCGCCAGCATGCCCAGGGCGACATAGCCATACGGCAGATGAGAGCCCGCCATAAGCGCCGTCGCCAGATTGCCGCCGGCGACGATCGCGAGGCCCAGCGTCAGCAAATCGCGGCCGGAAATGCGATTTGCCGGAGCGACAGCGATGCGCGGGCAGAAGAACAGGGGCAGCGCAAAGGGCAGCATGCCGAGGCCCGCCGCCGCCGGGCTCAGGGAAAACGCGTTCTGCAGGTAGAGCGGCAGATAGGTCATCATGACCTGGGCGGCGGAAGCAAAGCCAAGCATCGCAAAGGCCGCGCCGAGGAAGGTGCGTTTGCGAAAAAGCGCGAAATCCACCATCGGGCGCTTCTGGATCAGCTCCGCGGCGACGAAGAGCGCGGAAGCGACGGGTGACCGGGCGGCAAATTTAAATCAAAAGGGACGCTAACGCTATCAAGCCCGCTGGATACACGCGGGTCTTAACGCCCCGTCTCAACCGACCCTGCGCGTTCGTCTCCGGTTAGAGAATCTCCTCAGAACGCCCTGCTACCCAAAGCGAAATTCGCTCACGTGCTGGTACTCGTCATCGGGCATGAGCACGCAATCGGTGAAATGGCGCCGGTTGGGCGAATCGGGAAATGCCTGCGGCTCAAGCGCGAGGCCCGCATGCGCGCCGTAATGCTGGCCGTCGAGGCCCGGCGCCGGACAGTTGAGGGGCGCGGCGCTATAGAACTGAACGCCCGGTTCGGTCGAGAACAGGCTCATCGTGAGGCCGTTCTTCGGCGAGCGGAGCGCCGCGATCTGCGCAAAACCTTCCTCGTCCGGCTCGAGCGCGGCGACGAAATTGGTGTCGGTTAGCGTCGCATTGCGGACGGTGCGGGGGGCGCGGAAGTCGTAGGGCGTGCCGGCGACGGCGCGGATTTCGCCGGTCGGAATAAGCTCGTCGTCGGCGGGGGTGTAAAAGTCGGCGAACAGCGTCAGTTCGTGGTCGAGAATATCGGGCGAGCCGTCGAGGTTGAAATAGGAGTGCTGGGTCAGATTGACGATGGTCGGACGATCCGACACCGCCGAGAGCTCGACCCGCAGCGTCGCGGGCTCGATGAGACGATAGACGCAAGTCGCGGTGAGCGCGCCGGGAAAGCCGGCGTCGCCATCGGGCGATTCGAGGATGAGTTCGACCGACGACGTGTCATAGGCGCCGAGCTTCCAGATCCGGTGGCCGAATCCGTTCGGGCCGCCGTGCAGCGTGTGCTTCTGGCCGGGCTTGCGGTCGAGCTGATAAGCGACCCCGTCGAGGGTGAACCGGCCGTTGGCGATCCGGTTGGCGAACCGCCCCGGCACGGCGCCGAAAGACGGCGAGTAGGCGAGATAGTCCTCGATCGTGTTGAGGCCGAGCACGACTCGCTGCAGCCCGTTGGAGGCCGGCACGACGAGGTCGCGGACCACCGCGCCATAAGTGAGAATTTTCGCGCTCGCCCCCGCGCTCGAGGCGATCGTGACCTCAAAGACCGGCGATCCGCCGATCCCGCCGAAACTCCGTGCGCTCATCTCGTCCCCCATTCCCGGCGCCTCGCGCCCCGTGAGGCGCGCTCGATCCCTATCCAGCCGCCGGCGCCGCCGCATCCATGGCGTCGAGCTCGGCGCGCACCGAGGCGAAGACCTGCGCGAACATCGCTTCCGTCAGCACGCCGGTGTTGGTGTTGTAGCGCGAGCAGTGGTAGCTGTCGAAGAGGCTGATGGCGGGCGTGACCCGATGGCGCGCGCCATGCGCGAAGGGGAACTTCGAGACGGGCAACTTGAGCGCGCGCACGGCGCTTTCATGCGCGATCCGGCCAAGCGCGAGCATGACTTTGAGCCGCGGCAGCGCTGAGATCGCGGGTGTCAGATATCGGCGGCAGGTCGCTATTTCTTCTGGCGTCGGCTTATTTTGTGGCGGAACGCAGCGCACCGCGTTGACGATCGCGCAGTCGATGAGGGCGAGCCCGTCGTCCGGGCGGCGATCATACGCGCCCGACGCGAAGCCGAAGGCGATCAGCGTCGAGTAAAGAAGCTCGCCGGCGAAGTCGCCGGTAAAGGGACGTCCCGTCCGGTTGGCCCCGCGCAGCCCTGGCGCGAGGCCCACGATCATCACCCGCGCGTCCGCCTGGCCGAACGAGGGAACGGGCGCGTTCCACCATTCCGGATAGGCCGCCCGGTTCGTTGTCCGGAACGCCGCGAGGCGCGGGCAATCGGGGCAATCGTGCGCCGGGCCGACGTCGAACCCCACGTAGCGGTCGACGCCTACTCGCGCAATTCCTCAGCCGGCTGCTGGACCGGCGCATAGGACTGGCCTCGGCGATGGTCGGCGGGACGCGGAGGGCGATCGCCCGGGTCGCGTCCGATCCTCTGGATCAAATGGGCGAGATCGATGAATTCGTCGGCCTGACGGCGCAGCTCGTCCGCCACCATCGGGGGCTGGGTCGAAATCGTTGACACGACCGCCACCCGGACGCCCTTGCGCTGGATCGCCTCGACGAGCGATCGGAAGTCGCCGTCGCCGGAGAACAGCACCATCAAGTCGAGATGGGGCGCCATATCCATGGCGTTCACCGCAAGCTCGATATCCATATTGCCTTTGACTTTGCGCCGTCCCGTCGAGTCGACAAACTCTTTCGTTGGCTTCGTCACGACGGAGTAACCGTTATAGTCGAGCCAGTCGACCAGCGGCCGGACGGACGAATATTCCTGATCGTCGACGAGAGCCGTGTAGTAGAAGGCTCGAATCAGGCGACCTTTAGTCTGAAATTCCCGTAAGAGACGCTTATAGTCGATGTCGAATCCGAGAGCTTTTGCACTGGCATAGAGATTTGCCCCGTCAATAAACAGGGCGATACGTTCCAAAGATGACATATGACGTTCTTTTCACGTTTCGATGTTTAACATATATTGGTCGGCTGTTTATGGTCTGGATTCACGCAGCCGCGGCACATGACACTTTCATGAAACCATGATCAAGTCTGAAATTGGACCGGGCTCAGGTCTTATCGAGAATTTTTTCGATCCTCCCACCGGGGCATGGATTCCGATTCCGCCCGTCGCCACCGGAGCCGCGAATCTCCATAACCTAACAGTCACAACATACTTCCTCTCCAGCGCAAAATCCACTGGCTTTTCATCATTTTCCTATGGCTGCGGCGTAACGGCCGCCTGCGCCTCGGATCGGGATGGCGCTAAATCGCCTGCTCCAGCCCTCCGCCGTTCCTGATCCATGTCGCGGAGCGAGATGACCGGGACCGGCGGAAATTAAGAGGATTCCCGCACTGCGAGCCCGTGAGCATTGACGGGCCGACGCCGCCAGCGTTTGGTAGGGCCGCATTGGTCGGCGTGCGGTCGGGCGGGATGGCGATTCCGGGCCCATGGGCGGCTTCGATTGTAGGAGGGCTTATGAAACTGGCGCGATATGGCAGGGCGGGCAAAGAGAAGCCGGCGCTGGTCGATAAGAATGGAAAATTGCGGGATCTGAGCGACGTGGTGGCGGATATCGACGCCGACGTGCTCGCTCCGCGCGCTCTTGCGCGGCTCGCTAAAATCAAGCCGGAATCCCTGCCTGCGGTGCGGGGAACGCCCAGGCTCGGCCCTTGCCTCAGCGAGGTCGGCAATTTCATCGCCATCGGTCTCAATTATTCCGACCACGCGGCCGAGTCCGGCATGCCGGTCCCCAAGGAGCCCCTCCTGTTCAACAAGGCTCCCTCCTGCATCGTCGGGCCGGACGACGACGTCGTCATTCCGAAGAACTCGAAAAAATGCGACTGGGAAGTCGAACTCGCGGTCGTGATCGGCACGCGCGCAAGCTACGTCAGCGAAGCGCAGGCGCTCACCCATGTCGCGGGCTACTGCATCTGCAACGACGTGTCGGAGCGCGAGTTCCAGCACGATCGCACCGGCCAGTGGGTGAAGGGCAAAAGCGCGCCCACTTTCGGCCCGCTCGGACCCTGGCTGGTCACGCCCGACGAGATCGAGGACGTGCAGGGGCTTGACATGTGGCTCGACGTGAACGGGGAGCGCATGCAGACCGGCTCGACCGCGACCATGGTGTTCGGGGTGAGGACGCTCGTGTCCTACATCTCGCAGTTCATGGTTCTCGAGCCTGGCGACGTCATCACCACCGGAACGCCACCCGGCGTCGGCGCGGGCATGAAGCCGCCGCGGTTCCTCAAAGCCGGCGACACGATGACGCTCGGGATCGAGGGGCTCGGGCAGCAGACGCAGCACGTGGTCGGCTGGAAGGCGGGCTGAGCCCACTGAATGAAGCGCCTCAAGTCATGGACGGGGGCGGCTTTCGCCGCCGTCTATGCGCTGGCGTTCGTCGCCCTTTATGTCGACTACGCGCGGCGCGCCGGGACCTGGTTCGCCGACCTTCCTCTGTCGCTCGCCGCCCTGCCCTTCACGCTCCTCATGCGGGCGCTGAACGGCGGGAGCTACGCCTTCGGCGGCGACATGACGGGACGGGTGATCGCCGCCGGCCTGTTTGGCTCGGCGCTCGCCTATCTCACGGGCCTGATCGTCGAGACGATCGTTCGCTTTCTCGTGCGATTGGCGCTGAGGACCCGCCCCTGACGGCCCCTGTTCGCGAGCATCTGAGGGAGCGGCGGGCGCTCCCAACGCGCCGTCCGCCGCGCGCTGGTCAGGTTTTGCGCCTCGACGCTGGCGATGAGGCAAGCCTTGAGCAGGCCATGGAGTTGGTCGCGCGAACGGATGACAAGGGGACGCAGCTCCGAATGTGTTGGAAGAATGGGAAGTGGCGGCGCGGGCTGGGGCACGGTATCGCAGCCCGGACCCTTGACCCTTGTACCGGCGGCCTTACTTGCTAACGGCGGTCACGCTATTTTTGACTTCGACTGTAGATTGCCCGGGCCCAGCGGGCTTTACCGTCCAAGTGTATGGCGTGCCGGCGAGGGCCGCCAGACTGCCGGTCGCCAGCTTTTCGTAGCCCTTTCCCGAGGCGGTAAATCCGGTCACTTTGCCGTCGGTCATCGTCAGCGCGATTGACCCTCCCGTTTCCTGATACACCATAGTGGCTCCCGGCTTGCGGATGACGCCGGTGGCGGAGAGCAGAACGGCGTTCGGACCGTTCCATTCCCAAATGTACGTGCCGGTCAAGAGAGCGCCGCTCATCGCCTCTGACTTGGAGTGACAACTAACCGCATTAACCGAGATCGAATGGCCCTCACGATCACCGAGCGCCTCAGGCGGGTTGGCGCCGACGTCCTGACAGGTCCATGTGTACGTAATCTCTTGCGCCATAGCGCTCGGCGCGAAGGCGGCGAACGCAAGGGCGGCGGCCACTGAGCCGCCAAAACGCAGGAAGTTTTGCATAGAACGTCTCCTTTTGAGATCGCAGTTACGGCCGCGAAGTTTCCTTATTGAGCCCCCGATGCAGGCCGCCTCACAGGCGATTGGCCGAATGCGCACTGAGCGGGCCCCCCTTTTCATCGACGAAATGGAAAGCCCGGGCGCGGTGCCCATGCGGCTCCTTGACGGCGCGCAATTTCAGTACCCGTCCCTGAAGCAGGGCTTGGCGCGGGCGAGAGAGGCCGCGCCAAGCCTTGGTCAGCGCAGCCAGCCCCCGGCGCGGGTGCGAATTGCCCGAATGGAATCTGCGGTGATGCTAAAAGTTGGCGCGTTCTACTGAGGCGCCGCGATGTTATAGGTCAGATTCTCGATCTTCCATTCGCCGCCAACTTTGGCGACAACCTTCGTAAAGGTTCCTCTCTGGTCGGTCGCGCTCGCTGCCGGCGTGAATGTGTAACTGCCAGTGCATACCGCCACGTCGATACCGCCGACCATGCGCGCGGTCGTATTGCTGTCGGTTTCTTTGTCGCCGGGTTTCATGAAGCCAGAGTACATTTTGACCAGCGCGTCGTGGCCAGCGACATATCCCCAAGGCGAGACGACTTCGCCATTCGGGGAGAAGATGGCCACCATTTTGGCAGGATCGCCACTCGCGGCAGCGACGCTGTAAGCGCTGAACGTGGCGTTGCAGATCGTTGCCGCCGTATCTTCGGCGAGCGCCGGTCCGCAAAGCCCGAGAGCGGCGCTGATCACGCACGAACAAGAAAACAGATTTCGGTAAAGCATTGTTCCCTCCTGTTTAATTAACGCGTCCTGGCCTGACGCGGCCGCGCCAGAGGACCCGACGCCTTTTTCGAGACCGCTGCCTGACGCTAACGGTCATTGGAGCCCAAAACGCGATGACGATAGATCAGCCGCGTAAACTGGAGATGTTCGCTCTGTAAACGACTTGTAAACTGCCCAGAGAGCGGCGTAATTTACCCGCACGTTCTGAAGGACGAGCGCTGATGCGCGACGCAACGGGATTGGACGGCTCCGAGCCCTCGCGGGAAGCTGCATCGCTGATACGCTTCGCCGGCCTCGTCCTCGACCTCGACGCCTGTATGCTAGCCCGTGAATCCGGCGAGGCGGTCCCGCTCACCCGCGGCGAGTTCACTCTGTTGAGGATGTTCGTCGCCAGGCCAGGACGGGTGATCAGCCGGGACTCTCTGCTGGACGCCTTCGCCGACCGCCATTTCGAGCCGTTCGACCGCAGCGTCGACGTGCTGGTCGGGAAGTTGCGGCGAAAGATCGAGGCCGATCCGAAAGAGCCGCGCCTGATCGTCACCGTGCCCGGGGAGGGCTATCGCTTCGACGGACTGCGCTTCAAGCCGCCTGAGATCGTAAGGTCGGACGCAGACGGCGCCTCGAAGCGCGAGGCCGTCGGCCCGCCCCGCCTTTCCATCGTCGTCCTGCCGTTCGCCAATCTCAGCGGCGACGTGGCGCAGGAGCATTTCTCCGACGGGGTGACCGAGAGTCTCACGACCGATCTTTCGCGCATCAGAGGCGCCTTCGTGATCGCGCGCAATACGGCGTTTACTTACAAAGGGAAGCCGATCGACGCGAAGACGATCGGCCGAGAGTTGAACGTTCGTTATGTCCTCGAGGGCAGCGTTCAGCGCGGCGGCGACCGCGTACGCGTCAATGCCCAACTCATCGACGCCGAAGCGGGCAACCATCTCTGGGCTGAACGGTTCGACAAGCCCATCGCCGATCTATTCGACATGCAGGACGAAATCGTCGCGCGCTTGGCGGGCCCGCTCAACGCCCAACTCATCGCAGCCGAGGCTCAACGGTCGCAACAAGCTCCGACCCCCGACTCAATGGACCTCTGTTTTCAGGGATCGGCTTGGTTTTACAAAGGTCCGACCCCTGACAATTTGACCCAAGCGCGCCAATTTTTCGATCGTGCGCTCGCTGCCGATCCCGGGAATGTCGACGCGCTCGTTGGATCGGCAGCGACGCACGCAGTTGCCGCAATGTCCGGCGCGGCCGATCCCGTCCGCGTCCTTCGCGGCGGCCGAGGCGAAATTGACCACAGCCTTGTCCTCTGCCCCTAACCACGCGCAAGGGCACATGTGCCTTGGACTTGTCGAGATATGGACCAGACGCGCCCCCGCGGGCATTGCCAGATGTGAGCATGCGTTGGAGCTGGATCGAAATCTCGCCAACGCCCATTCCCTCATCGGGTATGGCAAGCTCTTTGTCGGGCGTGCGGAAGAGACAGAATCGCATATTGTCGAGGCTCTGCGCCTGAGCCCGCGCGACCCCGGCGCTTACCTCTGGATGAGTTATGCGGGCATGTCGAAGAACCGCCCCGGAAGCTACGAGCAAGCGGTCGCTTGGTTTCGGCGTTCGATCGAAGCCAACTGGAATTTTCCGCATGCACATTTTCACGTGGCCTCGGCGCTCGCGCATCTTGATCGACTTGACGAGGCGCGTGCTGCAGTCCGGTCGGGTCTCGCGCTCGACCCGACCTACACCATCTCTCGCGATCGCGCCGTCTGGACAGGAGCCAGCGCCGGCCCGACGTTTGTGGCCGCGCTTGAACGCTTGTTGGACGGCCTGCGCAAGGCGGGCGCGCCGGAGGGATGACCGCTGTGATCTGGCGCGCGCCTCAGCGCCCCAGCATCAGCATGAGGTTCTGCACTGCCGCGCCGGACGCGCCCTTGCCGAGATTGTCGAACTTGGCGACCAGCATCGCCTGGCGGCGCGGCTCGTTGGCGAAGTTGTGGATCTCGATGTCGTTCGTGCCGTTCAGCAACTCGGGCTCGATCCGCGCGGCGTCTTCGCCCTCCATGACATGGAAATATTTCTGGCCCCGGTAGTGCTTGGCGAACACGGCGCGAAGGTCAACGCCCTTGGGCCTCGCGGGCAGCGCATCGAGATGCAACGGAACGCTGACCAGCATCCCCTGGCGGAAACTGCCGACCGAGGGCGAGAAGATCGGCCGCGCGGTCAAGCCCGAATAGAGCTCGATCTCAGGCATATGCTTGTGCTCGAGCTTGAGCCCGTAGAGTTCGAACGCGGGCGCCTTGCCCGTCTCATAGGCCTCGATCATCGATTTTCCCCCACCGGAATATCCGCTGACAGAAGCAATCGAGACCAGCGTCTCCCTGGGCAGGACGCGCGCTTCCACGAGCGGGCGCAAAAGCGCGATCGCGCCGGTCGCGTGACAGCCGGGATTGCTGACTTTTTTCGCCGAGGCGATCTTTTCCCGCTGCCCCGCCACAAGCTCTGGAAAGCCATAGACCCAGCCGGGCGCAACCCGGTGGGCGGATGACGCGTCGATCACCCGGGGCGCGTCCGCGCCCATGCCGTCAATGAGCCGCGCCGCCTCCTTCGCCGCCTCGTCCGGCAGGCAAAGGATGACGACATCGACTTCTCCGTAGAGCTTCTGCTTGGCGGCCGTATCCTTGCGCGCCTCGGGCGCCAGGCTCGCGAGCTTGAGGCCAGAGACGTCCTTAAGCTTGTCCCGGATTTGCAGGCCGGTGGTGCCCGCTTCGCCGTCGATGAAGATTGTCGCTGACATGGGATCGCCTCTGCTCAAGTCCGAAAGCTGAAAGATAAGCCGCGCCTGGCGCGAGCTTGCGCTTTCAGCGTCGTCGGAATCGGGTGAGCAAGCGGATGATCATGAGCGCTCTTTCGTACAAACGGCCGTCATGGTCAAGGCGGGTCCGGCCGGAGGCCACACTGTCGCCAAATCGGACCGACCTAATGCCGACGCCGGGGCCGAATGAGGTGATATCGCACGGGGGGTTGGATAGATGATCGACAGCGCATCCGCAGGCATTTTCGGAAGTTCGACGCCTGCCCGTCAAGACAATATTCATTTTAGCAAAGTGCCTCAGGTTGCACTGGGATTCTGGATCATCAAAATTCTTGCTACGACGCTGGGTGAAACTGGCGGCGACGCGGTCACGATGTCGTTGGGTCTGGGTTACGTCGTTGGCACACTGATTTTTTTGGTCATTTTTCTCAGCGCGGTTGCCGTCCAAGTCAAGGCGAGCCGCTTCCACCCCTACCTCTATTGGCTGACGATCGTCGCCACCACTACGCTCGGCACCACGATTGCGGACTTTGTCGATCGCTCCCTCGGCGTCGGCTACCTCGGCGGGTCGTCGATCTTGTTGATCGCGGTCGTCGCGTCGCTGGCTGTGTGGCGGCTGTCTGAAGGCACGGTGTCGGTCAATACCGTCGCGACCCCTCGGGTCGAAGCGTTTTACTGGGCCACCATCTTGTTTTCGCAAACCTTGGGAACCGCGCTTGGCGACTGGGTGGCGGATACGAACGATCTAGGGTACGCTGGGGGCGCTCTCGTTTTCGGCGCGGCGCTTGTTTTGATCGCCGCGCTCTATTTTTTCACCCAGGTCTCGCAAGTCGCCCTCTTCTGGGCCGCCTTCATTCTCACGAGGCCTCTCGGGGCGACGCTTGGCGACCTCCTGGACAAGCCTCTCAACCATGGCGGCTTCGCGATGAGTCGTTACGTCGCGTCGGTGATCCTCGCGGCGCTGATCATTTTGTTGATAGCCGCATTGCCGCAACGCGCCGGCGTCCACCCTGGCGCGAAAACTGAATAAGCGGGCGAACCGCTAGCGAATGATCGTCGCGGTGAACGTCACCTGAGGCTCGCTGGTCTTGCGGCGCGCCGGATCGGAAAAAAACGCGTAAACGGATGGCGGGGCGAAATGGGCGCCGTAGAAGGGATTGGCGTAGGTCCCGTCGGCGAGCGCGTAGCCGAAGCCGTGCAACGACAGCTGGGGCGTCTCTGTTCTCACGAGATTGTCGACCGGGTAGCCCTCATTGCCGGGAATCGAGGTTTCAGGCTTCTGCAGGCCGGTGATCGCGACGCCGTTCATCTCGCCCTTGATCGCTGTGATCTCGTAGAAGCCGTCGGGGTCGGGCTTGTCCTTCGTGGTGAAGGCGCCCGAAGCCTTCACCCCCTCGCCAGAATAGCTCCAGCGCCATTCGAGCGCCTGTGCGGGAAGCGCATGGAGGGTGACGGCTGCGACAAGCCAACATGCGCGCTTCAAGCGAATCCCCCGGCCGATCCAGGCCTGGAAGCCACTTAAGCGCGCCTCAGCCTGGGCGCAATGTCATTTGGTTCTTTGATCTCTCCCCGAATGTGCCGGCCAGCATCGGAGCCGGCGCGAAATGGGTCCGCGCTGGAAAGCCGGGTCACGCCGCCGGCCATCGGCCAGCGGCGCGTCTTTCAGGAACGGCGCTGTTTCGGGCGCGGGTCAGAAGCTCGAATATTTGGGCGCGGTGCAGCCTCCGCACGCCCACGGCTACGACCAGTCGGCGACGCGGCCCTTGTTCGCTTCGACATAGGCTCCAGGGCTTCGGCGGCAGCGCTGCGCTGTGGTAGACGATGCTGAACTGCCCGTCGGCCTGGATCTCGCCGATCGTCAGGGGCTTGGCCATGTGGTTGTTCGGCAGCATCGTGACTTCGACGCCCGAGGGCGATTTGAACTTCTGTCCGATCATCGCCTGCCGCACGGCATCGACATCGGTCGTGCCGGCCTGCTGCACCGCCTGCACCCACATGTAAAACAGGATATAGGCGGAATTCCATCGGATCGCTGGTGACATTGTTGGGCTTCTTCGAATAATCGGCTCTTATAGCGTTATCTATTGTTTTGGTTAAGAATCGCGTCGGGTCGAGGGAGTGATTCGATGCGGGCTCAGGACTTTTCGGCTTGGCTGTCGTCGATTGCGGGGATGAGCGTGGAGCAGCGGCGCCAGGCCCTGCAGGCGCTGACGAAGGTGGGAAAGGGCGCCGCCGCGCCGGAAGATTTGGCCGCGCCTTCACCGGGAAAGCGACGCGCCAAGCGGACGGAGGATGCGCTTGGAACGACGGGCGTTGAGCGGGTGGAAAGCCGGGGCTGCCCGCGTTGCGCCAGCCGCGAGATCGTCGGCTGGGGCCGCTCGGACGGGCTGTTGCGATTCCGCTGCAAGAGTTGCGGACGCACGTTCAACGCCTTGACCAGAACGCCCATGGCGCATCTGCGCAAGAAGGAGAAGTGGCTCGCTCACGCCCAGGCGATGATCGAGGGCAAGAGCCTGGCGAAGACCGCGGCGCTCTGCGGCGTCCATCCGACCACCGCCTTCCGCTGGCGGCATCGGTTTCTGCGCGCGCCAGCCGACGACAAGCCTCGCAGTTTGAGCGGAATCGTCGAGGCGGATGAGACCTTCATTCTCGAATCCTTCAAGGGCCGCTGGTCCGACCTGCCGCGCAAGGCGCGTAAGCGAGGCGGAACGGCCCGGTATCCGGGCCCCTATCAGGACAACATTCCCGTCCTCGTCGCCCGCGACCGGAAAGGCGCGACCTTCGACGCCGTTCTGCCGCAGGACGACAACGCCTCGATCGCCGCGGCGCTGACGGGCGTCGTTACGCCCGCAAATCATCTCGTCGGCGATGGCGGCAAGCCGTTGGCCGCCTTCGCCCGCCGAGCCGGCGTTCCTTTCCACGCTGTGCCCTCGCCGGGAAAGCCGGCCCCCGAGGCGCCGCATCTGCATATCAACAACGTCAACGCCTACCACAGCCGCCTCAAGCAATGGCTCAACCGCTTCAACGGCGTCGCCACCAACAACCTGCCAAGCTACCTCGGCTGGCGCCGCGCCCTCGAAGGCTGGGGCCAACGCCTTGACCCGCCAAACTGGATCGCCGGCGCAATCGGAAACGGACCATACCAACAGATAACGCTATAAGAGCCGAATAATCCCGCCACTTCTTGATGAACGCCTTGTTCTAGGGCGTGTCGACGGATTCGAAATAGCTCCACGCCGCGAGGTGGCGGACCAGCGGCTTCGTGTCCACGCCCGCGAGCTACTATATTTACGACGAAGCCCACGGGGCGCCCCAGGCCGGCGCTCCGTTCGACGCGCTCTCGTCCGACTGGCGCTGCCCCGACTGCGGGACGGACAAGACCACCTTCCGGCCCTATGTGGAGAGCGCGGCCTGACGGCGGGGCGCCGCCGGGGCTGGGCGTGCGCTCTTATTGCGAGGCGCTCGACAAGAAGGCCGCCGCCCAGCCGGAGAGCGATGGACATACATCCATATCATCGATATGGATAACCATATGAAGACGACGCTCAACATCGACGACACGGTCATGGCTCAGCTCAAACGCGAAGCCGCGCGTCAGAAGCGGACGATGTCCGACCTTGTGGAGACAGCGTTGCGCAATCTGTTCCAGCGCCAGCGGAAGTCCCCTGAGGTTTCTCCTCTTCCGACCTTTGAGAGCGGCGGCGCGTTCGTCGACATCGGGGACCGGGACGCGCTCTATCAGGCTATGGAAGGCCGATGAGCGCGTGGTCGTCGTCGACACCAACATCCTTGTTTACGCCGCGGACGCGGACTCTGACTGGCATGCAAAGTCGCGGGGCTGGCTCGCAGAGCGACGGCGCAGACCGGACGCCTGGTATGTGACGTGGCCGATCCTCTACGAATTTTTGCGTGTGACCACCCATCCGCGCGTCATGCGGAAGCCCTGGTCGGCGGCCGCCGCCTGGGACTTCGTATCGGCCTTGCTCGCTTCGCCGGGGCTTGGAATCCTTATCCCGACGGATCGTCACCCGGCCGTTGCTGCGCAAGTTTTCGCGGAGTTTCCCTGGCTCGCGGGCAATCTTCTCCACGACGCGCACACGGCGGTGCTGATGCGCGAACATGGCGTGGCGAGAATTTGCACGCGGGACGCGGACTTCCGGCGCTTTGCTTTTCTTGAGGTCGTGGAGCCCAACTAGAACCGCGGTTGGCGCCAACAAAAAAGGGCGGCTCCACGCCGCCCTTTTCCGATCGTCTTCGACAATCGCCTCAGCGCTTGGAGAACTGGAAGCTCGCGCGCGCCTTGCGGTGGCCGTATTTCTTGCGCTCGACCACGCGCGAATTGCGGGTGAGGAAGCCCTCTTTCTTGAGGGTCGGCCTGAGCTCCGGCTCGAAATAGGTCAAGGCCTTGGCGAGGCCGTGGCGCACCGCGCCCGCCTGGCCCGAGAGGCCGCCCCCGCTCACCGTCACCATGAGGTCATACTGGGTGATGCGGTTCACCACCACAAGCGGCTGGCTCAGGATCATGCGCAGTACGGGCCTGGCGAAATACTGGTCGAGCGGGCGGCCGTTGACGGTCGCGAGCCCCCTGCCGGGCTTGATCCAGACGCGCGCCACCGCGTTCTTGCGCTTTCCGGTCGCATAGGCGCGCCCGTACTTGTCGAGCTTCTGCACGTGGACGGGCGCCTCGTTAGGCGTCGCGGGCGCAAGCTCCGTGCCCTTGAGGTCGGCGAGCGAGGAAAGTGTCTCAGCCATGGATTTCAGCGCTCCGGCTGTTCTTGGGGTTGAGTTTGGCGACGTCGAGCATGGTCGGCGACTGCGCGGCGTGCGGGTGGTCCGGACCTTTGTAGACGCGCAGGTTGCCGAGCTGCTTCTTGCCGAGCGGCCCGCGCGGCAGCATGCGCTCGACCGCCTTCTCGACGATGCGCTCGGGAAACTTGCCCTCGAGGATCGACTTGGCCGAGCGTTCCTTGATGCCGCCGATATAGCCCGTGTAGTGGTAATAAACCTTCTGGTCGCGCTTCCTGCCGGTCAGGACAATCTTGTCGGCGTTGATCACGATGACGTTGTCGCCGTCGTCGACGTGCGGGGTGAAGCTGGCTTTATGCTTGCCGCGCAGCCGCAGGGCGACGATCGAAGCGAGCCGCCCGACCACCAGACCCTTGGCATCGATGAGGAGCCACTTCTTCTCGACCTCGGCCGTCTTGGTCGAATGGGTTTTGCCGAACATGGATAAAGTCCGTTCGATTTCAGGAGGCGCGCTTCTGCCGGGGAAAGCGCAGAATGTCAACCGCGAAACGCCGGAACGGCCGAGAAAACGGCTTATCTCAACCATGAGGTACCATGATACGATATCTGGGCCCGCCCTGTGAGGCAGCGCCCGGGCGCAAAGATGAGGCGCGCGGATCATCGCCAGGGGCGGTCCCGGCTGGGAAGCAAGGCGGATCCGCTTTGACGCAGAGGGTGAATCACGTCAATCTGGCGGCGTGACATCAAAGGTTGGACGCCGACCGGGATCGCCGCCCGTCTGCGACTGCCGCACGCCGACGCAATGGGTCGGCGTGGCTGTTGGTCGCCTTTTGGGCGACCCTGTCGGCGATCCTTTAACGATCTGCTCGCCCTTGCGATTGACTCCTGCTGTGCTGGACTGGCAGGGCCAGCGAAACCGGGAACAGGTCGCCCAGTTTCTGGCTTACGCTTCGGCGCATCTGGTTCCCAAGGTCGCGGCGGCGGCGATTGGCGTCGTCGTCGACTTGCGCGGCGCATTCCGCCCGCGGCTCAGTATCCATGCGCCCGAAGGTCACGATGCTGTCGGGCCTTCATCGGCGCCGGCGGACGCGCCGGACGTCCAGGCGGCGTCCCAAGCTGACGCCGCGACCGACCAGGCTGTTTGCATGAAGGCGGACAGCGAGTTGGCCAGGCTCAGCGCGAGCCGCCCGCTCGCCGTTCTCGGCGGAGACAAGAAGCGAATTGACGAGCGTATTCATGTCGATTACGCGCCCAGCGGCGCGCTGAGCAGGTTTCTCAACATCAGAGCCGGGACCGAGGTTTATTCTCCTGCTCGACATACTTATCGGTTCCGAACTCGTGCTCAGCAAGCAATATGGCTGTCCGTTTTCTCAAGAATGGATCGCCTCCTCCGCCAGCGCTTGCGGGATCTGATCGCGGACTTATGGGAATACATCGTCAACGCGAGTTGTCACGAGGCCGAACGGCATGAGATCGATACAGGGGGGCTGAAGATTACAAGCGTCGAGGTGCTGCGCGAGAGGGAAGAGCGGCGTGCTCAGTAATTCTCCCGCCTTGGATCGATATCGTCGATCAGCTTCGCGCCGCCATGGCGCATTCCATGCTTTCTTCTTCGCCGCGCGCGAGCCGTTAGCCCTCCGTCCCGCCGGTTGGGCGTCCCGAAAGCCTTCGCGCCGCGGCTCGCGCGCCAGGAAACAGGTCCCGGTCGCATGGGCGACCATCTCGCTCTCTCCGTCGGAATAGAGCGCCACTTCGCCGACCGCGAGCCTTTTGCCGAGCTTGATCAGCCTCGCCTTGCCGATGAGATCGACGGGCGCGGGCTTGCGGAGGAAATTGATCGAGGCGCTGGTGGTGACCGCATGCGCGACCGGGCCCATCTCGCTCAGGATCGCGACATAGAGCGCGCGTCGCAAACGCCGAACATCGTCGGCCCCGAGATCGTGCCGCCGGGCCGCAGGTGCCTGGGATGATAGGCGAGGCGGAGCGTCGCGCTCATCGGCGCGATCTCCTCGATCCGAAGGTCGCCGCTCTCCCAAAACTCCGGGAAAGATCTCGACGAGATAGGCGCGCAATTCGTCGATCGTGAACGGACGCGGCTTAACGGTGTCGTTCATCCGAGCGATCCTCCCGCAAACGGCCGCGCGCCTGCCTAGTGGGCGCTGTGAGCCCAGATGGCGCCGACCGGTTCAGCGCCTGCGCGTCCGCGATGCTCGGCGTCAAAACGCTCTGCAGCTCTTTCCGGCACGCCTCGCTGAAATCCCGCAGCGGATCGACGTGCTTGTCGATCCAATTCGTCGCGCATCTCATGCAAGGTGATGTTCGGCGCGAGATAGGTGTCGACGATGATGCGAACCACCGTGTCCGCGGCCTCCACGACTTCCGGCGTCGAGAGAAGGCGTATCCGGTTGGTCAGCGCGTAAATTCCAATGAGGCCGGTGACGTCGTCCCGGCTGGTTTGCAGAGCGTCGGAATACAATTTCGCCGCTTCGTCGAGAAACCTGCCGAACAGGGCGGCTCGGGTGTCCCTCTCGGCGGCGCGCCGTTGCGCCCGGGTTTGCGCGTGTTGCGTCACCCACGAGGTCGTGAACGAGGCAAGGCCGCCGATGGCCGTTCCGGCCAGCGCGGCGAAGGCCGATATGTAGGCGCGCATCCATCGGCCGCTCCGATCTGTCGCTCAGGTCGCCGGCGTCGTCGCGGGCGGCGCCAGCGCGACCGCGGCCTCGGAGGTGAGCATGAGGAACGTCAGCGTCTCCTGAAGGTAGAGGCGCACGACGGTGTCGGTGTGGCTCAGATAGCCGATCGAGACGTCCTGCCCGATGTGCAGGTCGAAATCGCCGCCGCGGGTGGTGAGCACGAAGGCGCCGTCGATGGCCGGCGGCCCAGATGATCTCGTCCTTGACGAGCTTCTTCACGTGCTCGAGCACCGGGTAGCCGTTGTCGACGGTCTCCGCGAGCGCCGTGTAGGCGTCGGCGCCGAGCACGACCGAATAGGGCCCATTGACGCCGACGAGACGAAGCTGGCTCAGCGCCTGGGCGATCGCGTCCGGATACTGGCGCACGTCGGCTGGGAGCGTCATGATCGGATTGCTCGTCCCCTGCCGGATGCCTTCGATCTGCGCCGCCGCGATAGCCTTCGAAGATGGCGCGATCCTCGGCGTAAGCGATCTTCTGCGCGGCGTCCTTCGCCGGCTGCCAGTCGGAATCGTTCGAGCCGCGCTCGACGTCGTCGATCTGCTCGCGGTCGAGCTCGAACGGGACCCTGAGTTCGACCAGAGGCTTGACCTCGCGCTGCCGCGCGAGCACGCCCTCGCCCGGCGCGGCGATCGTCTTGAGGTGGCCGGTGCCGACCGCGGAAAGGCCGGGGCCGCCCGGCCCCTCGACGTCGACCACGCGCCGTCCGGCGAGGTAGCGCTTGAGCGTGCGCTTCGTCTCCTCTTCGATCTGGCCCACGCCGCATCGGAAATCGGGGCAAGCTCGCGGTGAAGATTATTCATGGGCCCTTTTCTCCTTTGAGCGAGCCGATTCCAAGCGAACCATCCGGCGGCCGGGCCGTTGACGGCGCCGGTTCGGCCGTTGATTTCGCGGCAGGCGCGGCGCTGCCGGGGCGTCTTCGCCCAGCGCGTCCAGGAACGTCGCGGAGGGCACGAAAAACAGGGTTCCGGTCACCGCGCGGCTGAAGTCGAGCAGCCGATCATAATTGCCGGGCGGCTTGCCGATGAACATGTTCTCGATCATCTGCTCGGTCACCCGCGGCGTGCGGCAATAGCCGATGAAATAGGTGCCGTATTCGCCGCTCGCCGACCTTGCCGAAGGGCATGTTGTCGCGGACGATCTGAAATTCTTGCCCGTTCTCGGTGATGGTGGTCAGCGCATTGTGCGCCGAAGTCGGCTTGACCGAATCGTCGAGTTCGACGTCGGAGAGCTTCGTGCGGCCGATGATGCGCTCCTGCGTTTCGGTCGGCAGCGCGTTCCATCCGGCGAGATCATGCAGATATTTCTGCGTGATCACATAGCTGCCGCCGGCGAAGGCGGGATCCTCCGCGCCGATCAGCGCGGCGTCGATCACCGCTTGCCCACGCGGATTTTCCGTGCCGTCGACGAAGCCCAGAAGGTCGCGGTCATCGAAATAGCGAAAGCCGTGCACCTCGTCGACCGCGGTGACCGCGTCGCCGAGCTTGCGCCATGATCTGCGCCGCGATCTCGAAGCACAGGTCCATCCGCTTGGCGCGGATATGGAACAGCAGATCGCCCGGGCGTTGCGATCGCGTGGCGCGATCCGGCCCGGAACTCGCGGAACGGGTGAAGTCGGCCGGGCGCGGGTCCCGAACAGCCGGTCCCAGGCGTCGGAGCCGATGCCCAGCACGCAGGAGAGCCCGGCTTCGAGATCGCGAAATTCAACCGCGCGAACCAGGCCCGCAAAGTCCGCGCAGAACGACCGCACGGCGGCGGCGATTGTCCTCGCCCGGATTGATCGTCACGACCAGGAAGATCGCGGCGCGCGTCAGCGGCGCCGATACCGGCTGTGCAACACGACGGCGTCGGTCTCTGAAGTCGTGTCGGCCATCAGATCTCCCGCCCGCGTTTTCATGTCTGGACGGCGCGCGCGGATCAAGACCTATCTTTCGATGACATTTCGCGGCGCGTTTTTCTGGATCTTGCGCGCAGCGCCGTCGAAGCGCAGTTTCGCGATCGCGCCAAATCGCGTAGCCTTCGAGGCCGCCCATGTTTCCTCCCGACCTCATCGCCCGCGCCGCCGAGCTCATCGCCCGCTACCGGGCGGCGGGCCTCATGGCCGCGACGGCGGAATCGTGCACCGGCGGGCTCATCGCCGGGCTGCTGACGGAGATTCCCGGCTCTTCGGACATGCTCGAGCGCGGCTTCGTCGTCTATTCCAACGCGGCCAAGCAGGAACTGCTCGGCGTTCCGGCCGAGACGCTGGCGAGACCACGGCGCGGTGAGCGACGAGACGGCGGTGGCGATGGCGGAGGGCGCGCTCGGCGCCTCGCGCGCCGAGGTCGCGGTCAGCGTCACCGGAATCGCCGGGCCGGACGGCGGCACGGCGGCAAAGCCGGTCGGCCTCGTCCATTTCGCCTGCGCGCGGCGCGGCGAAGCCGACGGTCGCGCGCGAAGAGCGGTTCGGCGACATCGGCCGCGAGGCGGTGCGGCTCGCCTCGGTCAGGGTCGGCCTCGATCTGCTCGAGGCGGCGCTGCGCTAGCCTGTTAACTCCAGTCCCGTCGAATGAAGTTCATCAGCGCGAATGGAACGAGCGCGTCTCCGAAGTCCGTTCACTAGGACGCTGGGCGGCGATTTTGGAGATGAAACCCATGAATGCTCTCGGCCAGGACCCTGTTTGTTCTCCTTCTCGGCTGCGGCTTCGCCGGTTCGGCGCTCGCCGCGATGGACTCCGCCGACTCGCCGAGCGCTCAGAACGCACGCCCGACGCGCAAGCGCCAGCGCATATGAGCCAGAAGCTGCACGACGACCTCACCAAGGCCGGATTCACCGACATCACCATCATGCCCTCGTCCTTCCTGGTCCGGGCCAAGGATTCGCAGGGCAATCCCGTGATGATGGTCATCAATCCGGATTCGCTGACCGAAGTGACGGAGCACACGCAGCGACCGAGCAGCACAAGGAGCGCCGCTCGCAGGCGCGATCAAGGGCGCGACCGAACAGCCCGATTCCCGCGCCCGCCTCCGAAGCCGTGAGCCAGGCGACCGGCGATCGCGCCGGCGTGCTCAGGCCTCTACGCGCGCCCGTAAACCACGTCGGCGCGCCGCTCGAAAGCGCCGGCGAATTTGCGGAACGCGGCGTCGAACATCGAGCCCATCAGCGCGCCGAGCGTGCGGCTCTTGAACTCGTAGTCGATGAAGAAGCCGACCCGCGAGCCGTCGCCTTCGGGCTTCGTCCTTGAAGGTCCAGATGTTTTCGAGCCGGCTGAACGGCCCGTCGATATATTCGACCCGCACCTTGAGATGGGCTTGTCGAGCGTGACCCGGCTCGTGAAGGTCTCGCGAATGAGCTTGTAGCCGACCGTCATGTCGGCGACGAGCGTCTCGCGGCCGTCCGGATCCTGCTTTCGGCTGCGCACCTTGAGCGCCTTGCATAGCGGAACGAATTCCGGATAGCGCTCGACGTCGGCGACGAGATCGAACATCTCGGCGGCGTTGTGGCGAACGCGGCGCTCGTCGCGGAACAAGGGCAAGGTCAGCGGACCTCCGGCGCCCGCGTTGGGCTCAGTCCGTCAGGGTTTCGGCGCCGGCGCGGCGGGAGCGGCGGGCGGCAGGGGCGGCCGGAGCGGGCGCGCGGGGGCTGAGGCGCGCCGGACTCGCCTTCCATCTGCTTGAGCTGATCGAGAATATTGCCGGGCGAAATCGGGCGCGGGCGCGGTCTGCCCCGCCGGCGCCGGCCCGCTCTTCTCGAGGATCGAAGTGGGGCGCGCGGCTCCAGCTCGAGAGGATCGACATCAGGAGCGCGGTGGCGAAGAACAGCGCGCCGAGGATGGCGGTCGCCCGCGAGAGCGCGTTCGCCTGGCCGCGGCCGGTCATGAAGCTGCCGGTCCCCCCGCCCGTCCCGAGCGCGCCGCCCTCGGAGCGCTGCAGGAGGACGACCCCGATCAGCGCGACGACGATCAGGATATGAATGACGATCAGAACGGATTGCATGAAGGTCTCGAACGGCCGGAGCGCCGGCCCCAAGGCCGGCGTCTCGAAAGATGGCGCGCTCCTAACATGGCGCAAGGGGGAACGCCAGTTTGGCGACTGGGGCGCCGCCCGGCGCTTTGCGCTTGCAAATTCGATCGCCCCGGACGCTCGGCGAATACAACTTGAGGGGCGAGCTGTTCGAAACTGAAAGAAAGCGGACGAAAGAAAAAGAAAGCAAATTCGCTTTCTTTGCTTTCTTTTACTTTTCGAAATCGGGACTTTTCAAAGGGTTACGGCCGAAAAAAGTGGAAAAAATGTCTCCCTATCGCCATTCGCTCAGGGTTGCATTTCCATCTCGAACGCGTTGCTTTCTCCTTGTGGCCGCCCTCAGCCTGCATTCCACCGTGCACAAACGCTATCACAGATTTCTCTTTTTCGCAAGTAAAGTTGGGCGCTTCTGGCGCTAGCCTATTGTTTTCGATAAATACACTCTGCGGCCGTCATGGCCGGCCTTCGCTGCCGGCCATCCAAGCCGCCCGCCTTGATGATCTTTATCGCCAACAGATAGTATTTTTTATCAGACACTTATCATGATCGGACTCATGTTCTCGTGGATGGCCGGGCCAAGCCCGGCCAGGACGCCTCCAAAACTGTCGGACGACGGGTGCCGCTTGTCGGTACCGCATCATTTTGAATTCTCGTATGCGTCAATCATGGTGACGATGTCCTCGATTGACCAAAGCGCTTGCTGACGCCAGCGGCCATCGCCGGACTGATGCGAAGCGTCTTGTGGATGCGGGCGAAATTGTAGTGCATGTAGTGCAGGGAGACGAGGGCGCGTGCTGCTTGTCTTGTCAAGCACATCATTCAGACTCATCCCTCTGCTATTACGTCCCGGTTTTGTTAAGAGCTTCCGGTTTACGCTCTGCTAAGGATGTGTCTAGTTGATTTATCGCGTCGAGAGAGAGGGCTATCCGTTTTTTTTCATATTCGTCGTATAATAACGCCGCTTGATCGCAGTACTTTCCCACAAAGGAAATATATAATCCCTCGCAACAATACGGATATCGGTACTTTTACCAACGCCAGGTGCAATCTCTGCTGCCTTTTCGCGGCGACGTCGCAGCTAGGGCTGGCGCAAGTCCGAAGTATTGACATAACCAGCCTGCATAAGTCGCGATTTAGCGTGCCACGCCCAATTCCTATTGCCGCAAACCCTATATCGTCGAAGCAACTTGTGGTCCCATATTTATCTACTTCATATATATGAGAGATTCTCATTTTCGATCCGACAACTAATGCTTCCACTTCAGGACCGATGAAGCCTTGCAATGACCTGTAATCGAATCCACAAACCGATCTGACATATCCTTTTGTTGGGCTAGAAATGTTTCTGTGTTTAAACCAATGGGCGCTAGGATAGAGATCTTCAGCTTGTTTCTGCCTGATAGATTGAATCGCCTGCCCATATATTAAGGCAATATTATTGGGAGACGCGTTAACATCGCCTTTAATTTGCTTGTGCGCAGCAAAAGAGCTTGAGAATGAACTGAATACTCCCCAGCAATCATAATAATGACACGCGGTGTAATATGACCGATTTTAAGTTGGTTAGGTTCATACTCCACATCACCTGCCGTTACCTTCTGTCTGACAGGGTGATTGCAGCAGCGCCTATTTCTGTCGGGTCTACCGCTTTAGCATAGTTAAATCGGAACAATGCTGAATACATACCGTCACGTCACGCCTCCGAAGCTTAGGCGGCCCCGCCTGGGAGGAAGATTATCAATCCTAATGGGGCGTGGAAATTGCCGAAACGGTCGCGGACCGATTATTTGCCTTTTGGAGACCGCCAGCGCGATTTGGCCGCAAATCGCGCTATCTCGCTGCGCGCGACGGGGCCAAGCTTTCGGCTCTCGCTTTGCCCACTTGAGGCCACCGAGCTGGCAAATTCGATCGCTGGCAAACCGGCTCTGGTGATAATGTCTCGATCGTCTCTCCCACCGAGAGATCGACGATTAGCTTGCCTAGGTGGTTCGGATCGCGCAGGCGCTTGGGACGCTTTGGCGCCACGTTGGCAATGGCGCGGAGCCGTCGAGAAGCCAAGCGCCGCGCGAGTCCGCCGATTCCCAAACTGATGCACTACCCGCTTGTCTCATGACTTTTCGCGCCCTGAGAGGGCATGGCCTCTCGGTCGCCCTGGCTTGTGCGGCGGCGCCGCCGACCCGGGACGCCCTGCCGCCTCAGCGATAATGCGCGGCGATCGCCAGAAATTCGGTCGCTTTCAGACTCGCGCCGCCGACCAGCGCTCCGTCGACATTGTCGAGGGTCAAAAGCCCGTGGCAATTGGTGGGGTTGACCGATCCGCCATAGAGGACGCGAATTTTTGCGCACGGGGGCCCATACATGTCAGCGAGCATCGCCCGAATTCCATTGTGCACGGCGGCGACGTCCTTGGGCGTCGCCGTGACGCCGGTGCCGATCGCCCATCTCGGTTCGTAGGCGACCACGACGGTCTCGCTGGTCGCCCCCGGAGGCAGGGACCCTCGCAATTGCCGAATGACCACGGCGGCCTGCTCGTCGGCTTCGCGCTGGGCTTGCGTCTCGCCGACGCACACGATCGGGATGAGGCCGGCCTTCAGCGCCGCTTCCGCCTTGGCGCGGACAAGTTCGTCGGTTTCGTGATGATAAGTCCGGCGCTCGGAATGGCCTACGATAACGTAATTCGCGCCCGCGTCCTTGAGCATGGCAGCGGAAATGTCCCCGGTGAAGGCGCCGCTGACCTCGGTATAGCAATCCTGGGCCCCGAGGCTTAGCTCGCCGCCCTTGATCCTCCAGGCCGCTTGCGCGAGCAGCGTCGCCGGCGGGCAGACAAGGAGTTCGGCATCGCCGGATTCGCCCGCATCCGCCGCCTGCCGCATGGCGTCGATCTCGGCCAAAGACCCCGAAAGGCCGTTCATTTTCCAGTTGCCGGCGACCAACGGCCGCACGCCAGGGGTCATGTCAGCCCTCCCCGCCTCTTTCGGTAACTGCCCAGCTGGACTCCGGGCCTCGTCCTGAGGCGCCGCGAAGCGGCCTCGAAGGACGCTCCAGGACGCGCCGACCTGGACCATCCTTCGAGACGCCGCGCTCTGCGCGGCCCTCAGGATGAGGTCCGCGGGGTTCGGCGCCATTCCGAAGCTCCACCTAAGCCCTCCCGCCTCTTTCGTCGGCCGGGTTGTTATCATGCAGCCCCGCCTATGCAAAACGCACGGGCGCCGCTAGATAGGGCGCGCTCGCTGGCCCGAAATCAGAAAGGGAGGGAGCGGAAAGGCGGATTACGGCGAAATGCTCGCATCGATGCGCAACGCGGCTCAGGGAGTCGTCGGCAAGGCGGTCATGACCGTCGTCATGGGGCTCATCATCGTCAGCTTCGTCATCTGGGGCGTGGGCGACATGCTGCGCGGCTTCACCACCTCGACCGTCGCCTCGGTCGGGGGGATAAAAATTTCCGCCCAGGAATACCGCGTCGCCTATGATCGGGCGATCCAGCAATATCAGCGCCGGTTCCGCCGCCCGCTCACCAACGAGGAGGCCCGCCAGCTCGGCCTCGACCGCAGCATCCTGCAGCAATTGCTGAACGAAGCGGCGGTCGACGACGAGGCGCACAAGCTCGGTCTCGACATTTCCGAAAACGCGCTGCGCGCAGTCATCACCTCGAACCCGAATTTCCAGGACAAGTCCGGCGCGTTCGACCCGAGCCGCTTCGAATCCGCGCTGCGCGACATGGACATGAACGAGCGCGGCTTCGTCTCGGAGCTGCGCAAGCAGGTCTTGAGGCAGTTCATCGTCGGCGCGCTGACGACGGGCATCACCGCCCCCAAGGCCGAGACCAAGGCGGAAGCCGATTACCGGGGTCAGACCCGGTCGGCTGATTATTTCCTGCTTCCAGCTTCCGCGGCGGGCGAGATCCCCGCCGCTTCCGAGAGCGAGCTCAAGACCTTCTACAACGATCGCAAGTCGAGCTACCGCGCGCCCGAATACCGGGGCATGACCATTCTGGCGCTGGAGCCGAACACGATCGCCAATCCGGCCGAGGTGAGCGACGCCGACGCCGAGGCCGCCTATCAGAAGCTCGCCGGCAAGGATCCCAAGTTCGGCGCGCCCGAGAAGCGCGATTTGCAGCAGATCCTGTTTCACAGCGAGGCCGACGCCGAGGCCGCCGAGGCCAAGATCAAGGCCGGCGCGAGCTTCGAGGACCTCGTCAAAGAGCGCGGCCTGAAGCCCGAAGACACCGACCTTGGCCAGACCACCAAGGACGCGATGCTCGACCAGGCCGAGGCCGACGCTGTGTTCGCTCTTCCGCAAGGGGGCGTCAGCGGCGTATTGAAGACGCAGTTCGGTCCCGTCATCGTTCGCGTCAAGAGCATCATTCCGTCCACGGTGAAACCGTTCAAGGAGGTCGCCGAGGAGGTGAAGCGCGAGGTCTCCGCCTCGCGCGCGGGCGACAAGATCCAGGCCCTGCACGACAAGATCGAGGATCTCCGGGTGTCCGGCAAAAGCATCCTCGAAGCCGCGAAGGCGGTCGGCCTGACCGGGCGGACGATCGACGCCGTCAACGCGCAGGGACGCGACCCGAAGGGCGCGCCGGTCGACCTGCCGGACGCGGCCGACCTCATACGCTCCGCCTTCGCTTCCGACGTCGGGCTCGACGAGGCGCCGCTGGAGACGAAGGACGGCGGCTTCGTCTGGTTCGACATCACCAAAATCGATCCGGCGCATGACCTGACGTTCGATGAGGCGAAGCCGGAGGTCGAGAAGCAATGGCGCGCCGAACAGGTCGACAAGGCGCTGGCGGGCAAGGCGGATGATCTCGTCAAGGAGATCAAGGCCGGCGGAAACATCGCGAGCGTCGCGAAAAGCGCGGGCGCGGAGGTGAAGACGGCGACGGACGTGCATCGCGCCGAGCAATCGAGCCTGCCGGAATCGGTCGTGGCCGCCATCTTCCGCGAGCCGGCCGACGGCGAAGGCTCCGCCGCGACGCCGGACGGAAGGGTGGTGTTCAAGATCACCGCCGACCGGACGCCGCCGGTCGATTTCGCCGACGCGCGCGTCAAGGGGATGGCTACCGAACTCGGAAATTCGACCCGCGACAGCCTGCTCGACCAGTATGTCGGCGCCCTGCGCCGCACGCTCGGCGTCGCCGTCCATCGGGACGTCCTGCAGTCCGCCGAAGGCAGCTGACCGCATGACCACCCTGCCCGACTACGAAGCCTTCGCGCGCGCCTATGTCAGCGGCGAGGCGGAAGTCGCGGTCACGACGCTGGTCGCCGATCTCGAGACGCCGGTCTCGGCCTATCTCAAGCTCGCGCGCGCCCGCGCCGGCAACATGTTCCTGCTCGAATCGGTCGAGGGCGGGGCGCAGCGCGGGCGCTATTCGATGATCGGCCTCGATCCCGACCTTATCTTCCGCTCGACCGGCGAAGCCGCCGAGATCAACCGCCGGGCGCTGGTCGATCCCAACGCCTTCGTCCCCTGCCCCGGCGATCCGCTCGACGTGCTGCGTTCGCTGCTCAAGGAATCGCGCATCGCCATGCCGCCCGGCCTGCCGCCGATGTCGGCCGGCATATTCGGCTATCTTGGCTACGACATGGTGCGGCGCATGGAGCGCTTAAGTCCAGCCAAGCCCGACCCGATCGGCGTGCCCGACGCGCTGCTCATTCGCCCGACCGTCATGGTCGTGTTCGACGGCGCGCGCGACGAGATGGCGATCGTGACGCCGGTGCGGCCTGCGCCCGGCGTCCCGGCCCGCGCCGCTTACGAGAGCGCCATGGCGCGGCTCGACGCGGTGGTCGACGCGCTCGAGCAGCCGCTCGATCATGCCGCCGGCATGGCCGTCGATCCGCTGGTGAAAGCGGGCGAGGCCAAGTCGAACACCACCGAGGCCGAATACAAGGCGATGGTCGGGCGCGCGAAGGATTATATCGCCGCGGGCGACGCGTTCCAGATCGTGCTGTCGCAGCGCTTCACCAGCCGCTTCGACCTGCCGGCCTTCGCCCTCTACCGGGCGCTGCGGCGGGTCAATCCGTCGCCCTATCTCTGCTTCCTCGATTTCGGCGCCTTCCAGATCGTCTGCTCGAGCCCCGAAATCCTGGTGCGGGTGCGCGATGGCAAGGTGGTCATCCGCCCGATCGCCGGCACGCGGCCGCGGGGAAAGAGCCCGACCGAGGACGAGGCGCTGGCGACCGAGCTCCTGGCCGACCCGAAGGAGCGCGCCGAACATCTCATGCTGCTCGACCTCGGCCGCAACGACGTCGGCCGCGTGGCGAAGATCGGCACGGTCAAGGTGACCGACAGCTTCTTCATCGAGCGCTATAGCCACGTGATGCACATCGTCTCCAATGTCGAGGGCGAGCTTAAGCCCGGCGTCGACGCGGTCACCGCGCTCGCGGCGGGCTTTCCCGCAGGCACCGTCTCCGGCGCGCCCAAAGTGCGCGCGATGCAGATCATCGACGAACTGGAGAAGGACAAGCGCGGCATTTATGCGGGCTGTATCGGCTATTTCGGCGCGGGCGGCGAGATGGACACCTGCATCGTGCTGCGCGCCTCGGTGGTGAAGGACGGGCTCATGCACGTCCAGGCCGGGGCTGGCATCGTCTATGATTCCTCACCCGCCGCCGAGCAGAACGAATGCGTCCACAAGGCGCGCGCCCTGTTCCGCTCGGCGGAGGAGGCGGTGCGGTTCGCCGTGCGGGGAAAGCGCGGGCAATAGGCCGGCGGCGTTTATCGCGCCGCGCCTCGACCTCACGCCGTCACGAGCTTCTTCTCGCTGGCGAACGGGCTCAGGCCCAGCCACGTCTGCATATCGCGGGCGAGCGCGCGGTCGCCGGTCAGAGTCAGTTTTCCGTTGGCGATGGAATCGGCCACGGTGGTGAGGCCCATCCAGATCGCCGTCATCGTGCGCAGATCGACGGCGGCATAGAGATCGACGTCGAAACCCGGGTCGACGGAACAAAGGTCGACGTCGGCGTCCGGCTCGATCACCAGCCACCAGTATCGGCGCGCGCTCGGCTGTTCGGGATAGATGAAATGAATGACGCTTCGCCGGTCCGGCATCGGAGTCGGATCGAGATTGCGTCGCATGTCCCACATGAGCAGCCCCGGGTCGAGATTCTCGAGCGAGAGCTGGGCTTCGACCCAATGCTGTCCCCATTTGCCGATCGCCATGATGACGCTTTCTAGCTCTCGGCCGGCCGGCGTTAGGTGGTACTCCAGCACCCCCGACTCGGTCCGGGACGCGACGCGAATCACGATTCCCGCGTCTTCGAGATCCTTCAACCGCTTCGACAGGAGCGCGGGCGACATCCGCGGCACGCTGCGGCGCAGATCGTTGAAGCGGGTCGAGCCCGCGACGAGCTCGCGCAGGAGAACGACCGTCCACCGGGTGCACAGAATTTCGGCCGCCATCGCGACCGGACAGAACTGGTTGTAGCTGCCCTGCGTCATGACTTGCCTCGTAGCGGATCGCAGTAATTGCGAGGTTAGGGCATGAGCGACGCGCCCGCCAGTTCAGAATCTGTACTGCGCCGATTCATTTCCTGAACTGGACGAATAATTCGCGCCCGTCGCATGTTTCCCACGCCGTCCAGCTTAGGCGGGGCCACGGATAATTGACCTGCAAAGAGGGCAAGTCATGAACAAACATGTCACGAACCAAGAAGCCATTTCGCAGTTCGCGCAGAGCCTGCGGGGCCCGCTTATCGGCCGCAACCACCCCGAATACGATGAGGCGCGCAAGCTTTATAACGCGATGATCGACAAGCGGCCGCATTTGATCGCGCGCTGCGCCGACGCGGCCGATGTGATCGCGGCTGTGAACTTCGGCCGCGAGCACAATCTTCCCATCGCCATTCGTGGCGGCGGCCATAGTGGACCCGGGCTCGGCAGCGTCGATGATGGTCTCGTTATCGATCTTTCGATGATGCAGGGCGTACGGGTCGACTCCAGCGCCCGGACCGTGCGGGTCGAGCGCGGGATGCGCCCGGCGAGGTCGATCACGCGACGCACCCGTTCGGCCTGGCCGTGCCGTTCGGCATCGTCTCGACCACCGGCGTCGCGGGCCTCACGCTTTGCGGGGGTCGCGGCTATCTGAGCCGCAAGCTCGGGTTGACGTCGATAATTTGATCGAGGCCGACGTGGTTCTCGCCGACGGTCGTTTATGACTGCGAGCCAGACCGAAAATCCCGGATCTCTTCTGGGCGCTCAGCGGCGGCGGCGGCAATTTCGGCGTGGTCACGAGCTTCCTGTTCCAGGCCCATCCCGCGCCATGGTGTACGGGGGGCCGATCGCATGGGATCAAGGATGCTCGCGCGCACGATCCTCGCTGGCTACCGCGATTTCCTGCCAAAGGCAAGCCAGAGGAGGCGTTGCGCGTCGCCGGCCTGCAAACCGTGCCGCCCGGCAGTCCGTTCCCCGAAGGAGCATGGGGGCACCGGATGTGCCTCGCCGTCGTGCTGCTTCAACGGCGCCGAGGTCGAGGGCGAAAGGCGCGTCAGCCGGTCCGCGAGGCGCTGCCGCCGCCCGCTCATCGACTGGGCCGGCCCGATGCCCTACCCGGCCTTGCAAAGCCGATGTTCGACGGGCTCCTGCCGAAGGGCCTGCAATGGTACTGGAAGGGCGATTTCGTCAACGCGCTCGCCGACGCGGCGATCGACGCCCATATCGCGCACGCCGCCAAGCGCCGAGCGTAATCTCGCTCATGCACCTTTACCCGATCGACGGCGCGGTCCATCGCGTCGGCAAGGCGGACGACGGCGTGGAGCGCGCGCGACGCCAGATGGTCAATGGTCATCGTCGGCGTCGATCCCGAGCCCGAAGAACGCCGAAGCGATCAGGCGATGGGCGCGAGGACTACTGGGGGCGGTTCACCCGTTCAATCTCGCCGGCGGCTACCCAATTTCATGATGGCTGACGAGGGCGAGGAGCGAGTGATGGCGGCCTATCGGCGACAATCACACCCGCCTTGCCAGATCAAGGAGAAGTACGACCCGACGAATCTCTTCCGCGTCAATCAGAACGTTCGTCCGGCGCCCTGAACCATCCGAGCGGCGGAGGCGGAAAGCCTCCGCCGACCTTCCTGGGCCGTCAACACGATGGCGGCGAGGACTCATGAGGCTTTGGGCGCGTCGCGAACTCCCGCGCCCCGGCCGATGCGAAGCAAAGCAGACCCGGCGTCATGGCCTCGTTCGCCATGGCAGGGCGGCGGCCGGCGGCCGCCTGGTTTCCGGCCGGGCGCGGAGGATTCGGGAATGACGCCAATCCGCCAGTCCGTTCTGTGATCGCAGTCACATACGCCGCGGCTCGCGCCCGTTAAGTCACCCTCATCGAGCGTGATCGGTTCGCCTTTTTCGCGGACGATCAATGAGGAGGGGTCAATGCATATCCGGAAAATTGCTCAAGCATCCGCATTCGTCGGCACGGTCGGGATCAGCCTGTCGGCGTCGGCCGATTTCAAGCCAATCCCAGGCGCTGCTCAACAATGAGGCCAAATACGCGCCGATTCAGAGCATCAGCTACGATTTCGGCTCGAAGTCGATGAGCGGCTATTTCGTCGAGCAGGCTGCGCGATGCGTCGTGATGCTGATGGTCTACGAAAAGACCGATGCGGACGCGGCCCCTTCAAGCACGGCGACGCGCGTTCGCCTCGTGCTCAATCCTGGCCAGACGGCGGGCCTCGACAGCGATGAGGGCCACTCGCTCAACTTCACCTGCGGCGGCGGGGCGACGGCCCTGGTGGTCGACGCCGGCGAGAGGGCGAAGCTTGTCGAGCTTCAAAGACTGAGCTTGCAAAAGACCGCCAGCGAATAGCTCCGGGAATTGACGTCCCAAGCCTGGCTCCTTACGGTTTCGCCAACGTCGCTGGCTTAAGCGGCGAGGCGATCGAGGAATCAGGAGGGGCGCCCATGTGCCAGATTTGTGAGGTCGCCGCGTCGCAGGTCGGGTCGAACGCGCCGCGCCTCTCTGGATTCGCAGTCGAACCGGGCTTGCGGCGGGCGGCCCCCACCAATCTCGAAGCCCTGCAAGGCGCTGCGGCCTCCGTTATGCCCGAGGGCGTCGGCGTTCAAGGTCGCCGCACGCTGATCAAGGGCGGAACGGTTCTCTCGCTGGACGAGCGCGTCGGCAATCACGCCGTCGGCGACGTGCTCATCGACGGATCGAAAATCGCCGAGGTCGCAGCCAGGAACGACGCGCCCGACGCCGCTGTCATCGACGCGTCCGGGCATATCGTCATGCCGGGCTTCATCGACGCGCATAGCCATCAGTTCGAGACCGCGCTGCGCAGCTTTCTCGCCGACGGCATTCTCATCAACGACGGGCGCCCCGAAAGCGCGCACAACTATTATGAGTTGATCCTGCAGAAGCTCTCGATGGGTTATCGCCCGCAGGACGTCTACATCAACGAGCTGTTCGCCGGCATTGCGCAGATCGACGCCGGCGTGACGGCGGTGATGGACATCAGCCAGATCCACCACTCGCCCGAACATTCCGACGCCGCGATCGAGGGTCTCCGCGCGGCGGGCCGGCGCGCGGTGTTCGGCTATTTCGAGGGCTGGGGCGAGAAAGCTAAATATCCCGGCGACGCCCGGCGGATCCGCGAGCAGCACTTTTCGTCCTCCGATCAGTTGCTCACCATGTTCATGGGCGGCGAGATCTACCTACCGGGCTATGACGAGGCGTGGAAAGTCGGCCGCGAGCTGGGCTTGCCGATCGCGCTCCATGTCGTCGGCACCTTCGGCATGCAACCGACCTTCGACGAACTGGCGGAAGCCGGGAAATTCGGCTCCGATTGCTTTTTCATCCATATGACCGGCATGAGCGAGGTCGGCTGGAAGGCCGCGGCCGACGCGGGCGCGCATGTCACGCTCGCCGTGCCGATCGAAATGCAGATGCGCCATGGGACGCCGCCCATCCAGAAGGCGCTCGATCTGAAGATGAGCCTGTCGCTGTCAACCGACGTTGAGTGCACGATGACCGCTGACATGTTCACCCAGATGCGCGGAGTGATGACGTTGCAGCGCATGTTCGCCAACGAGCTTGCGTTGCAGGGCAAGGAGTTCCCGAAGCTCATGTCAGTTAAGGACGCGCTTGAGCTTGCGACGATAGGCGGTGCGAAGGGCCTCAAGATCGACGGCAAGACTGGCTCGCTGACGCCGGGCAAGGATGCCGACATCGTGCTCCTCGACGTGACGGCGCTCAATGTCGCCCCGCTCAATCATGCCGTGGGCGCGGTCGTCACGCTCATGGAGCGCTCCAATGTGTCGACGGTCTTGTGCGCCGGCCAGATCAAGAAGTGGCGTGGCGCCATGGTCGGCTACGACATTCCAAAGCTGCGCGCCGAGTTGAACGCAAGTCGTGACCATGTTTTCGCCGCTGCGGGGATCGAGCGCGACCTGTTTCGCGCCTGAGGGTTCGTTGGCGGCCGCGATCGCCAATGTCTGCTAGATTGCGGACGCCGCTAAGCCAAGGCGACCGCACGACGATGATGCTTCCCCGATTGCAGGAGCCGTTCCGGCACATCCTCTGGGCGACCGCGCTCGCGGCGGCGTTGGGCGCAACCTATGCCGAAAGGCGCGTCTGGCAGGGAGGCGGGCCGCCGCTTGGCGTATATAGCTTGGCGCGCGGCGCGGTGACCGGCGCGACGATCGCAGGTATTCTGACCTCGTTCGATGCCCTCGTGATAAACGGGCCAATAGGCGCGCCGCTTCGCCGGATGCCCTTTGCGGTGAATGTTGCCATCAAGACCGTCATCTACCTCGGCGTCATCCTGTTCGGCCTCAAGTTTGGCAGCGCTCTCTTTCCAGCGCCCGGCGAAGGCGGCATTGAGAGCGGAGACGTGCTGTTTTCGCTCGCGGCTGCGTTCGTGTTCGTCTTCATCCTCGACGTGAACAGTCTGCTTGGCCAGAACGTCCTACTCAACTTCATCACCGGCCGCTATTATGCGCCGCGCCTCGAATCGCGCGTGTTCCTGCTCATCGACATGGAAAGCTCGACGGGATTTGCCGAGCGGCTCGGTCCGCTTGCCTTCCACCGCCTGGTCAACCGCTTCATCGACGATCTCACGCAGCCGATCGTCGCGGCGCGAGGCGAGATCCATCGCTATGTCGGCGATGAGCTGATCGCGACCTGGAAGCTCGAGGAGGGGATCGCCAATGGCCGGTGCGTCGCGGCCTGTTTCGGCGCCATCGACCAACTCGCGCGACGGGCGGACGCCTACCGGCGTGACTTCGGCGCGGCCATCGCCGTCAGAGCGGGCCTTCATTGCGGCCCGGTGGTGACTGGCGAGATGGGGTCGGTGAAGAGGGAGATCGTCTTTCTCGGCGACACCGTCAACACCGCGGCGCGCATTCAGGAGCTTTGCCGTGAGACGGGCGACCGTGTGCTCGCCTCGGCCGATCTGATCGATCGCCTCGAACTGCCCCCTGGAATCGCCAAACGGTCGCTTGGAGACTTGAGGCTGCGCGGCAAGGGCGCCGACCTCGCGCTTTATGCGCTGACAAGCGCGCCGCCCGGCGCCGGCCGCCTGCAGGCGAAACGCCGCAAGATCGCGCCCGCGAAAGCGCCCGCCGCGCTCCCGTGACCGGGATGCTCAAAGGATTCAGCGGCAATCAATGAACGCCCCGGTGTCAGGGATTTGTCGCAATCGCCGCTGAGCGGTATAGTCCGCCCAAGGCGAGTGAGCATGCTGTCGCAGCGTACAGTGATTTGGGTCGGAGCGGCCGCTTCGGTGGTCGTGGCCGCCGGAGCGGGGGCCGTGGTTTGGACCCATCCGGAACTGCTGCGGCCCAGTCCGGCCGTCGCGCCTCCCGTAGTGGCGAGCGCGCCCGCGGAGCCCAAACCTCCGAGCGCTCCCGAGCCTCCGCCCGCCGTCAAGGCTGCGGCGCCTGCGGCGACAAGCCCCCGAGCTCCCGACAAAGCGCCGAGCCAGGCCGCCGCCTTGCCCCTCGAGCCTGCCTTCGACGTGGTGAACGTCGATCCTTCAGGCGATGCGGTCATCGCGGGCCGCGCGGCGCCGAATGCGAAGGTCGAGCTGCGCGACGCCGGCAAGACCGTCGCCGAGGCGACCGCCGACGCCTCAGGCCAGTTCGTCATTGTCCCCTCGGCCCCGCTCGCGCCGGGCGATCACAGCCTCTCGCTGGCCGCAAACGACGCGAAGGCGGGGCCGGAGACGTCGAAGACGGTCGCCGTTTCGGTTGCGGCGCCGGACGCCAAGGCCGCGCGCCACGCAGGAAGCCAAAGCCGCCGCGCCTTCGCCAGCGAATGCGCCAGCCCCGGCGCTGGCGACGCGGAACCTGGCGAAGCCCCCGTCACCCGCAGGCTCCCGAGTCGCCATCCAAACCGTCGAGGCCGACGCGGCCGGCGGCCTCATCGCCAGAGGTTTCGCCGAGCCGAACGCCACGGTTCGCCTCTATCTCAACGACGCCGACGTCGCCGACGCGAAGACGGAAGCTGACGGCCGCTGGTCGCTGACCATCAAAAACGGCATGATCCCGGGCGACTACCTGATGCGCGCCGACGAGATCAGCCCAGGTCAGGCGGCCGTGGTCGCGAGCGCCAATACGCCATTCGCCTATCCGGAGGAGCCGCCGTCCGCTTCGCCCGCCGCGGCAATCGCGGGCTCCTCGAGCGCGGAGCCATCGTCATCGCCCTCGCCGGCCGACCCGGTGATCGAACTCGGTCCAGACCAAGCGGGTCGCGACCGGCCATACCTTGTGGGAGCTCAGCCGCAATTACTATGGCGACCCGACGCGCTACCCGGAAATCTACGAGGCGAACAAGTGGGAAATCCACAACCCCAACCTCATCTTTCCCGGACAGGTCGTCGTTGTGCCGAAGTCTGAGCTCAAGCCCTAAAACGGCGCGATGCTTCCCGACAATTCCGGCGACCCGCTCTCCCAGCTTCGACACAGGACATTCGACGACGCGCTCGGACGCCGCATCGTCGACACGCACATCTGGGCGGTGCGCGAGGGATTGCGCGGCGCCGACGCCTACCACCTGTTCGACGGCTATTGCCAGCGCTTGGTGATCGACGCAGTGCCGCTATGGCGGGCGCAGGCCGCAATGGAAACGCTGCATCCGCAGTGGAACGGCTATGGCTACACCTGGCGGCGCGATCTCAACGCCATCGAGCCCGAGAACTACGCCCATACGGCCGAGAACGACAGGCTCCTGTACTCGAGCCCTTTCTACGCGCTCATGCAGCGCGGCCGCGCCGGCGAGAGCAGCCCCTCCTTGCGCCGCCGCATCGCGACCTCACCGAGCGAGCGCGACTTTCCGATTCTCGAGGAGTTCCACGCGCGGGGCGTGACGGACTATTTCGCGCAAATTTTCGTTTACGGCGACATGGGCGACCGCTCGCAGGGAACAGGCATCGCCTATTCGTTCGCGACCGATCGAAAAGGCGGCTTCAACGACGACGACACGACGCTCGTGCAAGCGACCTTGCCGGCCTTGTCGCTGGCGATGAAGGCGCATGCCGGCCATGTCATCGCCTCGGGGCTGCTTGCGACTTATCTCGGCGAGGACGCGGGACGACGGGTCCACGCCGGCTCGATCATGCGCGGTTCGGTCGACAATCTGCGCGCGGTGATCTGGTACGCCGACATCCGCGGCTTCACCGCTGTGAGCGACATGGCGCCGGGCCCTCCCGTCGTGGAACTGCTCAATGACGTGTTCGAGATCCTGACGGCGTCGCTGCGCGAGCGCGGCGGGCAGGTGCTCAAGTTCATCGGCGACGCCATGCTGGCCATTTTCCCGTTCGAGGACGCCGATCGGCCCGAGACCTGCCGCCGCGCGCTCGACGCCGCGATCGAGGCGATGCTGAACATCGATGCTCTCAATGTCGCACGCGCCGCGCGAGGCGCGCCCGTCGTCGGCGTCGATCTCGCCCTCCATGTAGGCGATGTGCTGTACGGCAACGTCGGCGCGATCGACCGGCTCGATTTCACGGTGATCGGTCCGGCGATCAACGAGGTCGCGCGCATGGAGGCCTTGTGCGAGCCCCTGGGTCGCACCGCGCTGGTTTCGGCCGAGTTCGTTGTCGGAATGGGCGACCCCGACGCCCGGCTCACGTCGCTTGGCCGCCACACATTGCGCGGCGTGAGAGACGCGAAAGAGGTTTTCGCTATCGAATTGGGCGGCGGGGGATGATTGCCTTAACTACGCCAAAGGCGTAGTTTATCCTCGTTGTGGGATGTACGTTCGACGCCATCAAGGACGCTCTCAATCGAGAGAAGCACGGAGTTTCGCTGGCGTTGGTTGACCCGGCAAATTGCATTCGGGTTCATTAACAATCGACTGTTCGTTTGCGTTTACACGGACCGCGACGACAAGCGGCGCATAATTTCCCTACGAACGGCCAATTCGCGAGAGCGAAAAAATTGAGCAAGGCCGCCCGTGAAGCTCTGGCGAAGACGGACTGGCGGCGCGTGGACGCGATGACGGACGCGGATATCGCGCGCCAGATCGCCGCGCACGCCGACGCCGCGCCCGACATGGCGCCCGACATTGACGTACGCGCCATCCGCGAAGCGATCGGCATGACGCAGGCCGAGTTCGCCGCTGCTTACCAATTCAGCGTGCGGACGGTGCAGGAGTGGGAGCGTGGCGCCAAACGGCCGAGCGGCCCGGCGCGAACGCTTCTGCGCGCAATCAAGGGCGATCCCGAAGGACTGCGCAAGGCGCTGGCGGCGGCTTAGAAGCGGTCGGCCGCCCCGTCGCTACCCTTCAGGGATTCCGACGCGACGCATGTCTTCAATGATCCGCGGACATGCAGCTCGCGTCCGATCCTGGTGATGTCGTTGGGCTTGCCTCCGTAGGTGAACGCCGTGTTCCGCGCGATCACGAATGAACCGCGGATCCGCGACAGATCGGTGGTCAGGCTTTCGGTCACGCCGTCGACGAAATAGTCCTGCTCCGCGTCGTCGCCCATGTTAGCGAACGGAAGCACGACGATGGAGAGGCGCGGCGGGCCAGCTTCGGAGGGCGCCGAATCGAGCGCGCGTCCGGAGGGCGCGGCCTCGGCGCCGGCGGCATAGACGCGCACCGGGCGGGCGATGTTCTTAAGGGTCTTCTCCCCGAGGTCGATGAATTCTGCCTCGACCCGCCCACGTACGTGGTCGAAGGCCGAAGCCGAGATGCAGACGCCGCCGGGCTGCGCGACGCTTTCCAGCCGCGAGGCGATGTTGAGGCCTTCGCCAATAATATCCTAGCCCTCGACCAGCACGTCGCCGAGATGGACGCCGATCCGGTAGAGGACCCGCTTCGCTCGATAGCGCCTTCATTCCCGGCGGCCATTTTCTTTTGCATCGCCAGGGCGCATTCGACCCCCGCCACGACCGAGGCGAATTCCACCAGCATCCCGTCGCCCATGGTCTTGAACAGCCGCCCGCCATGCGCGGCGATGATCGGCAGAACCGCCTCGCGCCGCTCCGCCACCAGACTCGCTGTTCCAGCCGTCCTCGCCCATCATGCGCGAATAGCCGACGACATCGGCGGCGAGAATTGCGGCGAGCTTGCGGGAGGCGGCCATCTCTCACATCAACGGGCGCCGAGACGACACCCTCGCTTCCTTATCACTCCACCCTGCGCGTGAGAATCATCACCTGATCGGCGGGGCGTATTGCAGGCCGCCCTTGTTCCACAGCGCGTTCAGGCCCCGGCTGATCTTGATCGGCGAACCCTTGCCGACATTGCGGTCGAAGATCTCCCCGTAATTGCCGACCGCCTTGATGATCCGATACGCCCAGTCGTTGGTGAGGCCGAGCCCCTTGCCGAAATCGCCTTCGACGCCGAGCAGGCGGCGGATCGCCGGATTATCGGATTTGAGCTTTTCGTCGACATTGGCCTGGGTGACGCCCAGCTCCTCGGCGGTGAGCAGCGCGTAATGCGTCCATTGCACGATCTCGAACCACTGCACGTCGTCCTTGCGCACCGAGGGGCCGAGCGGCTCCTTGGAGATGATCTCGGGCAGCACGATGTTGTCGTCTGGGTTCGACATCTTGAGCCGTTCGGAATAGAGGCCCGAGGCGTCGGTAGTGTAGGCGTCGCAGCGGCCCGTGTCGTAGGCCTTGGTCGCCTCGTCGTCGGTCGCGAACACGACCGCTTCCAGCTTCATGTTATGGGCGCGGAAATAGTCGGCGAGGTTGAGCTCGGTCGTCGTCCCCTGCTGGACGCAGACCGAGGCGCCGTCGAGCTTCAGCGCCGAATTGACGCCGAGCTTCTTCTTCACCATGAAGCCCTGCCCGTCGTAGAAGTTGATTCCCGTAAAGAACATGCCGCCGGTCTCGCGCGACAAGGTCCAGGTGGTGTTGCGGATCAGAACGTCGATCTCGCCCGAGGCCAGGATCGTCGGCCGGTCCTTGGCGTTGATCGGCAGGAATTTGACCTTGTTCGGATCGTTGAAGATCGCCGCCGCGATCGCGCGGCATTCGTCGACGTCGAGGCCCTTGTAGACGCCCTGATCGTTCGGCAGGGCGAAGCCAGCGAGACCGGGATTTGAGCCGCAGATCAGCTGTCCCCGCGCCTTGACCTGGTCGAGAGTGCCCGCATTGGCGTTGAGCGCAGCCGCGACGCTGAGCGCCGCCCCGGCAAGCCAGGCCATTTGCGATCGCATGACAATCTCCTCGTTTAACTGCGCGCCTCATTGTTGGGGAGCGCCAGCTGAAGTCAATGAGCCCAATCCAAGGCCCTAACACGCGCTTGTTCCCGAATTGGGAACATGATAAGTTGGCTTATGCGGGTCATCGCCCGAAATACGCTCGTTGGCTTTTGGAGCGATCATCCGGAGACCAAGACAGCGCTGGAACGCTGGTTTAAACACGCGAAGGCTGCTCACTGGACATCCATGGATGACGTTCAGAAGGCCGCTCCCCGGTGCAAGGCTTTGAACGGCGAGCGCGTGAGGTTCGAAGTCGCGGGAGGAAACTACCGCCTGGTGGTCGCGTTCGATTTCCGTCGGCAGGCGGCGTTCATCAAGTTCATCGGCACGCATGCCGAGTACGAGCGCGTCGACGCGCTGACTGTATCGCTGTTCTAAAGGGTTCGTTCGGATGGAAATTCAACCGATCCGCTCAGACGAGGATCACCGCGCTGCACTCAAGGACATTGAGTCCTGTTGGGGGGCGCCCGAGGGAACGGAGGAGAGCGACAGGCTAGATGTGCTTCTCGCCCTTGCCGAGGCCTACGAAGACAAGCGATGGCCGATCGATATGGACGAGAACTTCGATCCGATTGACGTCCTCAACCACGCGATCGACGAGTTCGGACACACCCAGGCGGAGCTTGCCGAGCTTTTGGGCTCGCGCTCGCGAGCGTCGGAGATCTTGTCACGCCGCCGCGCGCTCACCGTCGACATGATTCACAAGATCAGCCAGGCGTGGAGAATTTCGGCCGACTTGCTTGTTCGTCCCTATCGGATCGATCATGCGGCCTGAGCGCACGATGAGCGCGGGCTCCTAGGACCCAATGGCCAAACTGACCGACGAAACGCGCGCATCCTTAAGGCGCCGCTCGCGCCTCGTAAATCTGGGGCGCGACGCCGAGTTCTCGCAAGGGTTCGTCAACGTGCCGCCGTTTCGCGGCTCGACCGTGCTCTATCCCGACGTGGCGACGCTCAAGGGTCGCGCGCAGCGCTTTACCTATGGCACGCGCGGCACGCCCTCGACGGAGGTCTTGAGCTCCGCCTGGAGCGATCTCACAGGCGCGGCGGGAACGGTGCTCCTGCCCTCGGGGCTGGCGGCGATTGTCGTCGCGCTGATGACCGCCTTGAGCGCCGGCGATCACATGCTGATGACCGATTCGGTCTATAGCCCGGCGCGCGCCTTCGCCAACAAGACCCTCAAGCGGATGGGGATCGAGACCACCTATTACGATCCCACGATCGGCGCCGGCGTCGCCGCGCTCGATTCGCCCCAACACCCGCGTCGTGTTCACCGAGTTCGCCGGGCTCCGAGACGCTCGAGGTGCAGGACATTCCGGCGATCGCCGAGGCTGCGCATGGCGCTGGCGCCTGCGTCATCATGGACAACACCTGGGCGACGCCGCTGTTCTTCCCGCCGCACGCCCATGGCGTCGACATGGCGATCGAAGCGGGCACCAAATATCTCTCAGGCCACGCGGATCTTCTGCTCGGTCTCGTCTCCGGCAATGCGGAATGGTTCGAGCGGCTTCACGCCTGCGTCCACCTGATGGCAATTCCGGCCGGCCCGGAGGACGTCTTTCTCGCGCTGCGCGGCCTGCGCACGATGGAGCTCAGGCTGCGCGAGGCGGAACGGCAGGGGCTTGCGCTCGCGCAATGGCTGAGTGAACGGCCCGAGGTCCTGCGGGTCATTCACCCCGCCCTCCCCGACCATCCCGGCCACGCGCTTTGGAAGCGCGACTTCTCCGGCTCGTCGGGCCTCTTTTCGATCGTGCTGAAGCCGGCGTCCGAGGCCGCCGTCGCCGCGTTCCTCGATGGGCTTGAGCTATTCGGCCTCGGCTATTCCTGGGGCGGCTACGAAAGCCTCGCCGTTCCTGTCGACTGCACGGCGACTCGCACCGCGACGCGTTTCGCGCCCGGCGGGCCGATGGTGCGCTTCAACGTCGGCCTCGAGGACATCGAGGACTTGAAAGAAGACCTCGACCGGGGCTTTAAGCGCCTGCGGGCGACGGCCTAGCTAAAGCGGAACCAAGTTCTGGGCTCGCCGTCGGCGCCAAGCGCGGCGAACGAGGCGCGTACTCCCCACGGCGGCATCGTCGCAACGCTTGGCGTGCAGCGCCCGACCCGCGCCAAACTGGTCGCGCGCGCCATGAGTCTCCACGTGAATCGGCGGGACGCCGCATGCGGCGAATCGGCGCGTCCGTCTGATGAGCGGGGACGGGCAACGGGAGCCGTTGGCTGAGCCTCAACGCTGTCGCAGCCCCTTTGGGTCGGGAGCCGGAACCACCGGCAAATCGATTTGCATCAAGTACTAACTATTGCGATCAGGTACTCCGGCGGAGACAGCAGTTGTAGCGGGAGGCTCCCATGCTCACGAATTTGTTCAAGTCAGAACGAGTTGGTGTTTCTGTTGTCGCATCGGCGACCCACCCTGGGGTTGCGGCGCCGATGAGCCGAGCCTTCTCCGTCCGCGGCGAAACCTGGGGACGTTCGGCCGTCGCGCCTCTGGCCGTCGCCGCCGTCCTTTTCGCCAGTGGGGCGCAGGCCCAATCGTGGCCCACCTGGGACACCGTGGTCAATAACGGGATGCTCGCGCCGCTGTCCACAGGGCAGACATCGGAGTCGTATTACTTCAGTTACAACCAGCCGTCGATCAATGACTCCGGGCTCGCGGTGTTCCGCGCCCGTGCGAAGCCCCTCAGCAGCGGAAGCGGTAGCGAAGCCGAAGGCGGCGGCGGCGGCGGCACGCAAGGGATCTATACTCGCGACATGAGCCTGCCTGGGTCGCCGATCAACGTGCTAGCCGACAACAAGGGGGGAGTCACGGTTCCCTCGCCCAACACCACCGGCGCGACCTTCAACGAGTTTCCGTCGGTCCCGCGCATCGATGCGACGTCTTCGACGGTCGTCTTCCGCGGCGGGTCGCAGCGCATCTACACGCTGCCGGATGGCACGAAATCTGGCACTTCCGGCGTCTACATGAATTCGGGCGGGAGGCTGATCACCGGCGCGAGCCAGCTCGGCGACGCGGGGCTGACGCAGTTCGCGGTGCCGAACGCGCCGCCCGGGACAGGCTTCGACCAGTTCCCCGGCGCGCCCGCCGTCACCAACCGCTCGTCCGTGGTGTTCAAGGGCAATTACACGGTCAACGGCGTGGCCGAGACCGGCGTCTTCTTCCGCAACACATCCCTCGGCCCAACGGCGCCGGTCGAATCAATCGCCCAATACGGTCAACCGATCCCGGGCTTCCCCGGCGCGGTGTTCGGGTCGACCGCGCCGCCATCGGCGGCGGCGAGCAAGGTCGTGTTCACTGGCTGGAACAATGAGGAAGCGCCGACCGCGGGCGGCATCTATCTCGCCCCTCTCGCGCCGAACCCGACGTTGAGGAGCCTCGCCAAGATCGGCGAAGTCGTGCCCAACACCGGCGGGCAGACCTTCAGCAAATTCGGCGAGGGATTGTCCTTCGACGGCGGTAACGTGGGGTTCTGGGCCTCTTGGGGCACAGCAACGATGACGGTCCACGTGGCCTGCGGGTCTGAGGGCATGGCGGCGGCCTACTGCAAACAGCTGTATCCGAACGGAGCCGACCTCACCGAGCCGCTGCATCAGGGCATCTTCTCGCTGAACACGGCCACGGACGCGCTCACGATGATCGCGCAGACCGGCCAGAACGGATATACCGACTTTCTCAACTGGACGTTCTCGGGACGCGTGCCCGGCTCAGAAAACGAGAATGACGGCGAGCCGGCGCGCTGGCGCAGTTCGGCCTATCTCTCGGATTCGAGTGGCAATGTGGTGTTTCTCGGCCAGAAAAGACTCGCTTGACGGCCTCTATTCTCGGCGCCGGGAATTCGATCGACACTTTGCTGACGACCGACTCGCTCGGCCAGTCGGTTGATCCGATGGCTCCCGCAGGCTCCTACGTCTCGTCGATCGGCCTCGAGCGGGACGGCTTCCGGGGCGACCGGCTCGCCATCTCCGTCGGCATGCTCGACCCTGCGACCGCCGAGAGCTGGGGCGGCATCTATCTGACGCCGCCGGTTCCCGACACGGTTCTCGCGGCTCTGAGGCTGACGACCCCGGTTCCCGAGCCATCGACGTGGGCGTTGCTGCTGTCGGGTTTCGCTGGGCTCTCGTATCTCGGTTGGCGGCGGAGCGCCGGGCGACGGATTTCCTCATCACGCGCCGCTTGAGCACTTGGACCATAGCGGTCGCGGCGCCGAAGCCAGATCCGGCATCGCATATCCCGCACCTGTTCGACCGTCTTCGGGGGATCTCATAACCATCGTGGAGGCTGATGAGATTGATTTTGCGGCCGTTCACCCCGCCTTGATCGTTGATCATTGGAAGTCCGGCCATTTCGGTGCGGCCGAGCACGCTATAGGCTGACAGAGGCCCACTGTAGGGCATGGTCTGGCCGATCTTGATTTCCCGTGTCAGTAACGCCGGAAGCGTTCTTGGCCCGCGCAAACCGGGAACCCGGTGGAACTACGCGGCCGCAGCGGCGGCTGATTGCAACAGGAAGCGAGGCGTGATCATTTCTACCTCCTCGATGCAGCTGTTGGTTCTCGCATCGCGTTTTGGCAAAATCGACCCCAACGCGAACTGAGTTAACATCGTTTCCCAGGTCACATTTTTCCGACGCGCGCTGTCACGCAAATCACACGTCGCGCAGGTAGCAGGAGCCATGGGCAACTTTCTCATCGACACCGACACCGCCTCCGACGACGCGGTCGCAATCATGATGACCCTCGCCGAGCCGAGCGTGAACAGCCGCGCAGCGCGATCTTGCCGAAAGTACTGATTCTCAGTATATTCGAGACTTGAAAGCTCGCCAGTGGATTTCGAATGGGATAGCGCCAAGGAGCAAGCCAACCGCAAGAAGCATGGCGTCGACTTCCAAACGGCCGCGAAAGTGTTCCTTGACCCTCATGCGATCGAGTTCGACGACCGCGACGCAGCCGGAGAGTTGCGTTTCAATGCGATTGGCATGGTCGACGGCAGACTGCTCTTTGTGGCTTACACGATGAGAGGCGACGTCATACGCATCATATCCGCCCGAGGAGCGGAGCCGCATGAAAAAAGAAAATATCACGAGATTTAAGCTCGATCCGAAGGGGCCGCCAAAGACCGATTGGCGCGCCTTTGACGCCATGAGCGAGCATGAGCGCCATCGGGCCGCGATTTCGGATCCGGATGTTCAGCCCGCGACCGAGACACAGCTTCAGCGCGCTCGCCGGACGCCAACCGTGCGCGCCTTGCGCAAAAAGCTCAACCTGACGCAGGAGGAGTTTGCGGCGCGATTCCACCTTCCGCTCGGCACGATCCGGGATTGGGAGCAAGGCGCGCACCGCCCGGACCAGGCGGCTCGGGTGCTGCTCACGGTGATTGAAAACGATCCGGAGGGCGTCGTGCGCGCCCTCGAAAAGCAGTAACCCAATGCAAGGCCGAGCCCGGACTCACCCTGATCACGCTGGGCCCCCTCACCAATATCGCGCTCGCGCTCGAACGCGACCCCGGGCTTGTGGAGCGCATCGACCGTTGTGTGGTGATGGGCGGTGCGCCCGCATGCGAGGGCAATGTGACGCCGGCGGCGGAATACAACATCTGGGTCGATCCAGAAGCGGCGCGCGCCGTCTTCCGCTCGAGGCTCAAGATCGAAATGATCGGCTGGCACGTTTCGCGCGGCCCCTCGGTGTTGAAGGACTACGAGATCGAAGCGGTCGAGGCGATCGGCACGGCGAAAGCCAAATTCGCCATCGAATCGAACGTCGCCGCCGCGAGGGCTATCGCGTTCAGACCGGCGAGATCGGCCTCTCGCTTCCCGATCCGATTGCGATGGCGATCGCGCTCGACCGCTCGCTCGGCCTTTCCTGGTCACGCCATCGAGTCGCGATCGAATGCGACAGCGAGCTCACCCGCGGCATGACGGTCGTCGACCGGCTCAACGTCAGCGGCGACGCCAACAACGCCAAGGTCTGGAAGGCCGCCGCCGGCGAGGATGGCGCCGACATTCTCTGGACGCTCGACGCGCGCCGATTCAAGGCTATGCTGAGGGCGGCGCTGGCGGCTTGAGGGCGAGGCGGAGGATCTCAAATGGAGGCCGGCCGCAATCTCCTTGGGCAGGAGACCTCGCCCTACCTGCTCCAGCACGCGCATAATCCCGTGCATTGGCGTTCCTGGAGCGCCGACGCGCTCGCCGAGGCGAAACGGCGCGACTGTCCGATCCTGCTCTCGATCGGCTACGCCGCGTGCCACTGGTGCCACGTGATGGCGCACGAGTTGTTCGAGGACACGGAAACGGCGCACCTCATGAACACCCTCTTCGTCAACATCAAGGTGGACCGCGAGGAGCGGCCGGACATCGATCATATCTACATGAGCGCGCTTCATGCGCTGGGCCAGCAGGGCGGCTGGCCGCTCACCATGTTTCTCACTTCCGACGGCAAGCCGATGTTCGGCGGCACCTATTGGCCGCCCGAGCCGCGCTACGGGCGCCCGTCGTTCCGGCAGGTTCTCCAATCCGTCGACGCAACGTGGCGCACGCGCCGCGGCGAGATGGAGCAACGCGGCCTGACTCTCGCCGACCATCTGGCGAAACTGTCGGAGTTGAGCACCGGCCCGGGCGCGACGCCCGCCGATCTCGACCGCATCGGCGATGCGCTGTTGAGCGCGGTCGATTCCGTCCATGGGGGCTTAAGCGGCGCGCCCAAATTCCCCAATGCGCCGATCTTCCGCTTCTTCTGGAACGAGATGTTCCGCCGCGGCGATCCGCGCTTCGGCGAGGCGCTCCGCGCAATGCTCGAGGCCATGAACTCCGGCGGCATTTATGACCATCTCGGCGGCGGCTATGCCCGCTATTCGACCGACGCCGAATGGCTCGTGCCGCATTTCGAGAAGATGCTTTACGACAATGCGCAGATTCTTGAACTCCTGGCCGTCGTCCATTCCCTTTGGCCCGATCCGACCTTCGCCGAGCGGGCGCGCGAGACGGTCGAATGGCTCAGTCGCGAGATGCGGGTCGGCGACGCCTTCGCCGCGTCCCTCGACGCCGACCAGGACGGCGAGGAAGGCCTGTTCTATGTGTGGAACGAGGACGAAATCGACGCTGCTCTGGGCGAAGCGGCGCCAGCGTTCAGGGCCGCATACGACGTGACGCGCGGAGGGAACTGGGAAGGCCGGACAGTGCTGCGCCGCGTGACGCCGCGCGGCTCGCCCGAGGAAGAAGCCGCCCTCGCCTCCTCCCGCGCGCGCCTGTTCGCGTTGCGCGAGAGCCGTCCGAGGCCCGGCCGCGACGACAAGGTGCTGGCCGACTGGAACGGCCTCACGATCGCAGCGCTCGCCCGCGCGAGCGCGGTGCTCGACGAGCCGGCGTGGCTCGAGGCCGCGCGCGCCGCGTTTGATTTTGTGTTTGCGAAACTGCGCGGCGCGGATGGGCGCCTCCTGCACGCTTGGCGCGAGGGCCATCCGGGCGCTCGCGCGCTCCTCGACGATTACGCCTCGATGGCGCGCGCCGCGTTGGCTTTGTTCGAGACGAGCGGCGAGCCGCGCGACCTCGAAGCCGCGCAGGGCCTTGCGAGCGAGGCGATCGATCTCTTCGGCGATGGCGCGGGCGGTTTCTATCTCACCGCGCGCGACGCCGCCGACGTGCCCGGCGCGCGTCCGCGCCAGACACATGACGGGGCGACGCCGTCCGGCGTCGGACTATTGGCCGAAGTCTTCGTCCGCCTTTGGCATCTGACCGACGAGGCCCGCTGGCGCGAAGCGGCCGAAGGGCTCATCCGCGCGGTCTCCGGCGCGCCCGAGGGGCTTGGCGCGAGCCCCCTCACGCTCATGAGCGCCGACATGCTCGACCGCGGCGGCTCCGTCGTCATCGACGGGCCGCTCGACGATGCAGCGGCGCAGGCGCTCGCTTCCGTTGCGCTGCGCGCGGCCGATCCGTCGCTGGCCGTGCTGCGGCTCGACCGAAGACGATGGCCGGACGGTCCGCCGCGCGCCGATCTGCCGCAGGCGCCCGAGCCGATCGCGATGCTTTGCCAGGGGCAGACGTGCAGCCTGCCGGCGTCGACTCCCGATGAGCTGGCCGATCTCATCGGCGAGCGGACCGGCGCCCTCCTACCGTAAGCACGATCTTGCCTCGCGGCGCTCGCGCGCCATCTCGTTGGTCTAAGCATCGCCATTTCTGGCTTAACGGCGCCACCTGCAAAACGAGCCCAGGTCGGTCCAAGGACCTGATGCTCACTGTTCTTGCACGCCCATTTCCAACTGCCCCGACGTACACTCAAGGCAGGTTGTAAACTGCTGTCCGCGAATGGAGGGGCCCTTCGAAAGTTCCTCTGACGCGCACTTACGAATGGCCACCTGTTCGGGCTGAACGCTCTTCACGAACTGTGCGACATCAGCCTTGGCGTCCGCGGGCTCCGTCTTGCTAAGGGCTTTCTGGGCGAACGACTGCATCGACGAGAGCAAGCTCGGAACTTGCGAGGTTAAATCGGCCGGTATCACAAGCATCGCAGTTTGGGCTGCCAGGTTGAACTTGTTTATTACGTCGATTATTTCGCTTTCTATCTTCTTTCTCTCGTCCCCGGACGGAGGAGCGTCGGCGAGAGGATGGAATGCCTGAAATAGGTCGACGAGTTTGTGAGCAGTAACGTCGGATGCCTGAAGCAAAGCCGATATCGCTATTACTTGCTGATTGTAGAGCTGGCTTTCGAATGTAGCGTTTTCGAGCCTGAAGGCTGCGTAGGCCGAAAAGATGGCGGCGACCGCGGCGGCAACGGTTCCAATCGCCATGAGCCATTCGGTCCTGCTCTTCGGACGCTCCTGCGGAGCAGAGGGGGTTGCAGCGGTTGGTTGGGACCGTACTGCCTCTGTCGCCGGAATCTTAACGCTCTGATCAGTCCGACGAGCGCCAGCGCCAGCAGAAGCGCCCTTCTTCATTAGGTTCTCCGCGGTTCAATCCCGGAAGACTATCCTCTATTCCGCGGGGTAAAACGAGCCCAGCGGGCGATTTGACATTTCTGCGTTTTGTGTCAAGATCGACAAATGACGCCGCGCGAGCGCATCCTCAATTCCGCCGCCAGGATATTCGCCCAATATGGCTATCGGCTCGCCTCGATGGAGCTCGTCGCCCAGGAATGCGGGCTCACCCGGCAGGCCCTCTACCACCACTTCGATTCCAAGGAGGCGCTGTTTCGCGCCGTCTCCGAGGCCGTGCTGGAGGGCGCGCTCGCAGCGGAGCGCAGCGCGGCGCTGCGCGAGGAGCGGGCCGGCAAGGGCCTGGACGAGATCATGGCCGCGCAGCTTGGGGCCCGCTATCGCCATCTGTTCGATCTGTTGAGAGGCTCGGCGCACGCCGAAGAGCTCATGTCGGAGCACCAGCGCCAGACGCGCGACCTTCATCAGCGCTCAGCCCAGCAGAAATCCGACATGATCGCCGCGACCATCGCCCGCGTCTGCGCCGCGAACGGGCTCAAGCTGCGGGACGGCATGACGCCAGCCGAGCTGGCGCGCTGCGTCGAACTCGCTTCGCGCGGCATTCGCCTTGAACAGGCCGACGACGCCGCGCTCGGCGATCTCACGCGATCCATTCGTCTGCTCATTCGCGGGGCGATCGACGAGGCGCCCCAGCCGGACAAGCCCAAAGCCCGGAAGAGACGCCCATGAGCGAAGCCCTCATCAACGGCCGTTCGACGACGCTACCTGACGACCCTGAGGCGCTGCTGGTCGATGTTTTGCGCGACGACCTGCGGCTCACGGGAACCAAGCTCGTATGCGGCGCCGGCGTTTGCGGCGCCTGCACGGTGCTGGTCGACGGGGCGCCGGTCGTGAGCTGCCTCTTGCCGGCCAACGCCATCGCTGGCAAGACGGTCACCACCGTCGAAGGAATCGGCGCGGGCAAGCTGCATCCCGTTCAGCGCGCCTTCATGGCGCTCGACGCCTTGCAATGCGGCTTCTGCACGCCGGGCTTCATCGTCGAAGCGGCGGCCTTCCACGATTCCTGGCGCGCCGAGCGCGGCGCGGCGACGCCGACCCGCCAGGAGATCGCCGCGGCGCTCTCCGGCCATCTCTGCCGGTGCGGGGCTTACGACAACATTCTGCGCGCCGTCGCCGAGGCCTGCGCTGGCCGCTTTGACGGCGACACCGAGCGCTCGCCGCGCGTCGAGTCCCGGGCGAAGGTGACTGGCGCTGCGCTCTACACGGTCGACGTGCGCCATGAGGGCCAGCTCGAGGCTCTCATCCTGCGCTCGCCGCACGCTCGCGCCCGGGTCGTTGCGCTCGATCTTGAGCCGGCGCGCGGCGCGGCCGGTGTCGCCGCGGCTGTTTCCCTCGTCGACGAAGACCCCATGCTGACCTTTGTCGGCCAGCCGGTCGCCGCCGTCGCCGCGGCGGACCGGAAAAGCGCGCTTTCGGCGCTCGCCGCAATCAAGGTCGACTACGAGATCCTGCCGAGCGTCATCGGGCCTGAGGCGGCGCGCAAAACAGGCGCGCCGATCCTCTTTCCGCGCGGCAAGGGGCAGAAATACAACGCCGCCGAAGGCGCCGGCGCGCCCGCCTTCTGGTCGGGCAATGTGCGCGGGCCGACATCCGCCTTCTCGAGCAGGAAAAAATCAGCGCGGCGCTCGATCGAACAAGCGCGCGCCGGAGGCGATCCTCTGCTGTTCGAAGGCGCGTTCCGGACCGGAATCCAGCAGCACACATGCCTCGAGCCGCATGCCGCGGTCGCCCGGTTCGACGGCGACGCGCTGACCGTCCATGTCTCGACCCAGGCCGTGAGCGAGCTCAGGACCAGGATCGCCAAACGGTTCAAGCTCGATCCGGCCAAGGTCCAGGTCATCGCTGAACATATCGGCGGCGGGTTTGGCTCGAAGGCCACGCTCGCCGATGAGACGATCGTCGCGATCAAGCTCGCTGAAGCCGCCAAGGCGCCGGTCCGGGTTGCGTTCGACCGGCACGAGGAATTATCGGTCGCCGGCTACCGGCCCGCGACGGAGGTCAGGATCGCGCTTCTGCCCAGTCGCGACGGCGCGCTCAAGGCGCTGTCGGTCGTCGCCCATTCCGACGCCGGCGTCGCCATCAATTCGACCGTCGCCGGCCTGGCCCGGCTCATTTATCCCGCGGAAGCCAAGGAGCTCATCGACCACGATGTGGTGAGCGACCTGCCGCCTGGCTGCGCGTTCCGCGGCCCCGGCGGTCCGCCGATGGCGTTCGCGATCGAGCAGGCGATCGACGAGGCGGCGCTTCGCCTCAAAGTCGATCCCATTCAGCTGCGCAAGCGCTGGGACCCGAACCCGAACCGTCAGCGACTCCTCGATTGGGCGGCCGGGCTCGAGACATGGCGCGGGCGGCCGGGCCGCGAGGCGCAGAGCGGGCGCTACCGCCGCGGCGTCGGTGTCGCCATGGGCTACTGGCTCTATCTCTGGCAAGTCGGCACGAAGGTCGCGCTCGCGATCGAGGATGGCCGCCTCGTGGCGAGCGTCGCCACGCAAGACATCGGCACCGGGACGCGCAGCGTCATCGCCGACAGGATCGCTCACGAATTCGAACTCGAGCCGCACGAAGTGGAAGTCCGCATCGGCAATTCGAGACTGCCGGAAGGGCCGGGGTCGGGCGGCAGCCGCGTCACCGCCTCGATCGTGCCGCCACTGATGATCGCCGCCGGCAAGCTCAAGGCCGGCATTGCGCAAAGGACCGGACGCACGCCCGCGCCGGGATCGAACGCGCCATGGCGGGAGCTCATCGCGGCCTCGCCCGAATTCAGGGTCGAGGCGGAGCGCGAAGAGGACAATTCCCGCACCATCTATGGCAACAATTCGCTTTTAAAGGATGCCGGCATGATCGGCTGGATCTTCGGCTTCATGCTGCGCCGTTCCTCGCATGTGGCGGTCGGCGCGGGAGCGCCAAGCTCGGTGCAGGTGGTCGAGGTCGAGGTCGACACATCGCTCGGCCACGTGCGGGTCATCCGCGCGCATAGCGGAATCGCCGTCGGCAAGCTCGCCGCGCCTGCGCTGGCGCGCGGTCAGGCCGCGGGCGCGATCGTCCAGGGGTTGGGCTATGCGCTCTACGAGGGACGCGAGGTCGATTCCGTCACCGGCGACGTCCTTACCACGAGCCTCGACGATTATCGCATGCCGGGAATCGCCGACATTCCGCCGATCGACCTTCATTTCGACGAGGGCGGCTTTGATCACGTGCTGGGCGGAAGCGTTGGCATCGGCGAGGTCGCGACGGTTCCGACCTCAGCCGCCATCGCCAACGCAATCCACAATGCGATCGGCGTGCGGCCTCAGGAGATCCCGCTGCGGGCCGACCGGCTCCTCGGTCTTATCGACCGCAGGAGCGCCGCATGACCGTCGCCGGGACGATCGTCGCCGTCGCGAGAGCGTCCGAATTCCGCGCCTCGGGAACCGATCTCTCCGAGCGGCGCCGCAGCGGCGTCTCGCGCGGGCCGATGATCGACATTCCGCCATCGCCGGAGATGACCGGGATCGCCTGGGATGCGCGCGGCGCGGCGCGGATTGGCGCCCTGACGCCCATCGCCGCCATCGCATCCGACGAGCGCCTCGCCACGGCCTATCCCGGAATCCCCGCCGCGGCCCAGGGTCTCGCGACGCCGCAGGTCCGGCGCGTCGCCACGCTCGGCGGTAATCTCGCCCAGCGCTCGCGCTGCTGGTACTTTCGCAATCCGCGCATCGATTGCCTGAAGAAGGGCGGCGCGGCCTGCCCGGCTCGAGAGGGCAATCACCTCTACGGCGTCGCAATCGATCTCGGCCCCTGCGTCGCGCCGCACCCTTCGACCATGGCGGCGGCGCTGATGGCCTATGACGCGACAGTCAGGACCAGCCAGCGCCCGGTGCTTGCGATCGCGCAATTGCTCGGCGACGGCTCGGATGGGACGGCGGATAATGCGCTTCATCCCGGCGAGTTGATCGAGGCGATCATCCTCCCGCCGCCGACGCCGGGCGAACGCGCGGCGTACAGGCGCGCCATCGGCCGCGCCATGGCCGAATGGCCGCTCGCCGAAGTCGCCGCGCAAGTCGTGGTCGAGGCCGGCGCCTTTCGCCTCGTGCGCCTGACCGCGGGCGGCGTGGCGCCCGTGCCGATCCGCTTGCGTGCGGCCGAGGCTGCCGCCGAAGGCACGCCCGTGTCCCAAACGACCATCGAGCGCGCGGCGCGCGCGGCGATCGAGGGCGCCAAGCCCTTGCCGATGACGGCTTACAAGCTCGATCTGCTTCAGGGCCTCGTGCGCGATTGTCTGGAGCAAGCCTCGAGCTGACCGCCTTCAGGCGCCGAGGCCTAGCTTCCGCGCCGCCTCTTCGGCCAGGAGCCGGCGCTCCTCAACGACCGGCGCCAGGCGCTTGCGAACGGCCGCAGCCACGCCGGTCGGCGCCGTCTCCGGACTGCCGGCGTTGAACGGCGGGGCGGGCGCATATTCGAGGCTGAGCTCGATCGCTTCGGCCCCCTCCCTGCCCGCGAGCTCGGCGATCAATGTGAGCGCGAAATCGATGCCCGCGGTTACGCCGCCGCCGGTCACGAGATTTCCGTGGCGAACGACGCGGGCGTGAACCGGCTTCGCGCCGAATGTCGCGAGGAGATGGTGCGAGGCCCAATGCGTCGTCGCCCGCTTTCCGCGCAGGAGTCCCGCCGCGCCCAGCACCAGGGCGCCGGTGCAGACCGAAGTGACGAAGCGCGCGCCATCCGACTGGGCGCGGACGAAGTCGAGCGTCGCCTCATCGCTCATGAGCGCATTGATCCCCACGCCGCCGGGGATGCAGAGGACGTCGAGCTGCGGGCAGTCGGCGAACGACAGGTCGGGCTTGAGAACGAGACCGGTCGACGAGATCACCGGCTCGAGCGTCTTCGCGACCAGTCGCACGCGCGCTCGCGGCCAGGAGGCGAACACTTCGTATGGCCCGGTCAGGTCGAGCTGCTGCACCTTCGGAAAGACGAGAAGGCCGAACTCAAGCGGCGTGGAATCGTCGGTCACAGCAATCGTCCCTGAGCTTTCCCTAAGCCCGCCCCCGCCGGTTGACTTCAAGTCGCCGAGCGATGATGGAGGCTTAGGCTGGCGGTTTCCTCGCATCCCGCGCGCCAGCCCGCAAGGACGCCCGTGTCGCCTGAAGACTTTCGCCGCCATGGCCATGCGCTGATCGACTGGCTGACCGACTATCACGAGACCCTCGCGCAGAGGCCGGTGATGGCGAAGACCAGGCCAGGCGAGATCCGCGACGCCCTGCCCTCCGCGCCGCCGGACGAGCCCGAGGATTTCGGCGCAATGATCGCGGACCTTGATCGCCTCGTGGTTCCGGGTCTGTCGCTCTGGCAGCATCCGCGCTTCTTCGGCTATTTCCCCGCCAACGCCCTGCATGCCGGCATCCTTGGCGATCTTGTCTCGACCGGTCTCGGCGTGATCGGGCTTTCCTGGCAGTCGAGCCCGGCGGTGACCGAAATCGAAGAAGTGGTCACCGACTGGCTCCGGCAGATGCTGGGGCTTTCGCCCGCATTCTCGGGCGTGATCCAGGACACCGCATCGACCAGCACGCTGGTGGCGCTCATCTCAGCGCGCGAGCGGGCGACGAATTACGCGCTGGCGCGCGGCGGCCTCCAGGGCGAAGCGCGCACGCCGCGCGTCTATGTGTCGGCGCACGCGCATAGTTCCGTCGACAAGGGCGCGCTGCTCGCGGGCTTCGGCCGCGACAATCTGCGCCTCGTGCCGTTCGACGGCGAATACGCCATGCGGGCCGACGCGCTTGGCGAGATGATCGCCGAGGACCTCGCCAACGGCGATCTGCCATGCGCGATCGTCGCCACCGTCGGCACGACCGCGACGACGGCCATCGATCCCATCGCGCCAGTCGCCGAGATCGCGCGGCGCCACAAGATCTGGCTGCATGTCGACGCCGCGATGGCGGGCGGCGCGATGATCCTGCCCGAATGCCGCTCGATGTGGGCAGGGATTGAGAGCGCCAACTCGCTGGTGATCAACGCGCACAAGTGGCTCGGCGCGCCGTTCGACTGCTCGGTCTATTATGTGCGCGATCCCGAGCATCTGATGCGGGTCATGTCGACCAATCCGAGCTTCCTGCAATCCTCGGTCGACGGCGAGGTCAAGAACCTGCGCGACTGGGGCATCCCGCTCGGGCGCCGCTTCCGGGCGCTCAAACTCTGGTTCGTTATTCGCGAACAGGGGGTGAGCGGATTGCAGAAGCGGCTGAGACGCGACATGGCCAATGCGCGCTGGCTGGCGGATGAGGTCGCGGCGACGCCGGGCTGGCGGGTGGTCGCGCCGGTTCCCCTGCAGACGGTCTGCGTGCGCCACGAGCCCGCGGGCCTCGGAGGCGAGGCGCTGGACAAACACACAACCGGCTGGGTCGAGGCGGTCAATCGCTCGGGCGCGGCCTATCTGACGCCCGCCGTACTCGACGGGCGCTGGATGGCGCGCGTCTCGATCGGGGCGCTCGCGACCGAGGAGGCGGACGTCGCCGCGACCTGGGCGACGATGCGCGAAGCGGCGGAGCGGGCAGGCAGGGGCGCCTAAGATCAAGACTGCCCACGACGCCGGGCGAAAGCACGGCGCATTCCAGGCCGCTTGTCGCCGCCATCGTGCGTCCGGTAGAACGGCATCGCGCGCGATGAGGAGACGGTCGTGCAACAGCTTGATCGCATTACGCAGAGCCCGGGGATGATGGGCGGCAAGGCCTGTATCCGGGGCATGCGGGTCACGGTCGGCATGGTCGTTGGCCAGATCGGCGCTGGCCGCGCCATCGAGGACGTTCTGGCCGACTTCCCTTATCTCGAGCGCGAGGACGTCTTGCAAGCGTTGCGATACGCCGCGTGGAGAGCCGAAGAACGGGAAGTCTCGCTGGCGAGCGGATGAAGCTGCTGGTCGACATGAACTTATCGCCGCGCTGGGCGAAGGTGCTGGTTGAGGCGGGGTTTGAGGCATCGCATTGGTCGAGCCTCGGCCCAGCCAATGCTTCCGACGCCGATATCATGGCTTTCGCGCAGGCCAATGGGTACGTGGTCCTCACTCACGATTTGGATTTCAGTGCGATCCTGGCCGCGACGCAGGGCGCGAAGCCGAGCGTGGTTCAGATCCGAGCGGAGGACGTCAGACCCGAAACGGTCGGGCCGACGCTGATTGAGGCGCTTCGCCAGATGACTGGGCAACTGGAGGAAGGAGCGCTCCTCACCGTCGATCCGGCTCGATCGCGGTTGCGCGTATTGCCACTCGGTCCAAAATAGTCAGCGCCGACGCGCACGTCGTCGCGTTTGCCTGGGTCGAGGCGGTCAATCGCTCCAGGCCGCGGCTTATCTCACGCCCGTGCTCAACGGGCGCGCTTGGAGTGAAGGCGATGCGAAATGACGAATGAGCGCGCCTTGGCGCGTTGCCGCTGCGGCAAAGTTGAGCTCGAGATCGTCGGGGCTCCCATTCTGCGGGGCATTTGCTATTGCGCGAGTTGCCAGGCGGCGGGCCGCTTGTATCGGGCGGCGCCTGGCGTCGAACTCTGTGTTGGCTGAGGATGGCGGGACGGACTATGTTCTCTATCGCAAGGATCGCGTGCGCTGCATCCAGGGCGGCGACCTTTTGCAGGAGCAACGGCTAAAACCCAATTCGCCGACCAGGCGAATGCACGCCCGCTGCTGCGGCGCGCCCATGTTCGCCGACTTCACCAAGGGGCACTGGCTGTCGGTTTATCGCGGCCGCCTGCCTGACGATATGCCGCCGGCGACCATGCGCTTGATGACCGCCGAACGGCCCGCGGGCGTGACTTTGCCCGACGATATGGCGAACTATCCCGGCCGCTCCGGAAAATTCATGCTGAAGTTGCTCCGCGCCTGGATGGCGATGGGGTTCAGGCGGCCAGCCGTCGGTGGCGTGCGTTAATCGCTCACCATGCTGAACCGTCCATGGAGGGATCGCATGGGACGAAGACTCAAATTCTACGGCTGGGGGCGTGAGGGCGAGGGGCTGGACGAGGCCGAGCGCGCGCGCCTCTTCCGCTTCGTCGGCGAAAAGCTCGGCGCCGGGCCGCGCGCAGCCGCCCCTCTCCCGCGAGCCTCCGAGATTGCGCTCCGCGCGCCGCGCGTGACGGCCCCCGCCTCGCTCGCCAATGTGCTCAAGCGAGAGCCCTACGAGCGGCTCGTCCACACCTACGGCAAGTCGTACCCGGAGACGGTGCGCGCCTTCAATCGCGATTTCGACAACGCCCCCGATTTCGTCGCTTTCCCAGAGACCGAGACCGACATCGCCGCATTGTTCGACTGGGCGGCAACTCAGAAAGTCGCCGTCATTCCGTTCGGCGCGGGCTCATCCGTGGTCGGCGGCGTCGAGCCGATCGTCGGCGATGGTTTTGCCGGCGCGGTCAGCCTCGACGTGCGCCGCTTCAACCGCGTGCTCGAAGTGGACGCAGTGAGCCGCGCCGCGCGCATTCAGGCCGGCGCGTTGGGTCCCGCGATCGAGGCGGCGCTCAAACCGCATGGCTTCGCGCTTCGCCACTATCCGCAGAGCTTCGAGTTCTCGACGCTCGGCGGCTGGATCGCCACCCGCTCGGGCGGCCATTTCGCCACCCTCTACACGCACATCGACGATCTCGTCGAAAGCCTACGCACGGTGACGCCCGCAGGAATCATCGAGTCGCGCCGCCTGCCGGGCTCCGGCGCAGGCCCCAGTCCCGACCGGATGATGATCGGCTCGGAAGGATCGCTCGGCGTGATCACCGAAGCCTGGATGCGGCTCCAGGGGCGCCCGCGCTTCCGCGCCGACGCGGTGTTCGGCTTCCCCGATTTCTTCGCCGCGGCGCGCGCGGTGCGGGCGGTCTCGCAGGCTGGGCTTTATCCCTCGAACCTGCGCGTCATCGACAATGCCGAAGCGGGCGCCTATGGCGTCAACGCCTATGAGGAGAGCCTGCTCGTGCTCGCCTTCGAATCCGCGGATCATCCCGTCGACGCGTGGATGGCGCGCGCAATCGAACTCATGCAGGACAATGGCGGGCGGCGCCATTCCGACGAGGCGGCGGGCCAGCGCTGGCGCAAAGCCTTTATCCGCATGCCCTATGCGCGCGAGCTCACCGCGCCAATGGGAATCATCAACGACACGTTCGAGACCGCCATCACCTGGGAGAGATTCGAGCCGTTCCACGAGGCTGTGCGCAAGGCGACGGAGGACGCGCTGGTCGCCGCGACCGGCGGCAGGGGAACGGTGTCGACCCGCTTCACCCATGTCTATCCGGACGGCCCCGCCGTCTATTACACTTTCAACGTGATGGGCGATCCCGCGCGCCTCATCGAGCAATGGCGCGAGATCAAGACTCGCGCTTCCGACGCGCTGATCGCCGCAGGCGGCACGATCACCCACCATCACGCGGTCGGCCGCGACCACATGCCATGGTACCGCGCCCAGCGCCCTGCCCTGTTCGGCAAGGCGTTTGCGGTGGCGAAAAGCGCCCTCGATCCGGCGGGGATCATGAACCCCGGGGTGCTCGCGCCCTAAAGGCTCGTTCGAGCGAACTCTTCCAGCTTCCGCTCGGGGGGCGACCGTCCCGCCCCCATCGGCCGAAGCCGCTCACTTCTCCGGCGATGCGCGTTCGGCCAGCCAGCGGGCGGGAGGCGCGCCTGCCCAGGTTTTGAACGCGCGGGTGGAGGCGCTGTGTTCGGTGAAGCCGAGCAAGGTGGCAACGTCGGCTATCGGCCTCCCCCGAAGAAGAAGGTCGCGCGCCGCCTCGAACCGCGCTTCGTCGGCGAGCTTTGTATAGGTTACGCCGTAAGCCTCCAGGCGATTGCTGAACGTTCGCGTATTTAGCCGAAGGGCCTTGCAAAGGCGATCGCGCGACAGCCTCCCGGCGGCGACCTCGGTGCGGATGATGGATCTTACCCCGGACAGAAAGTCTGGCGCCGTCTCGCGGACCGCCTGTTCGAGCAGCGGGGCAAGGATCTCGGCGTAAGCGGGATTTTAACTCCTGACCGGCAGATCCAACGCCGCCGCGTCGAACTCGATACAGGTTCGCGGCTGGTCGAAGAGCAGCGGCGCGCCGAAAAACTGCTTGAACCGGCGCCTGTCGCGCGGCGGCTTGCGCGCAAATCGCGCTCGGAGGGGTCGCCAGGCCCGACCAAAGAATTGACGCATCACGTTCAGCGCGATTGCGACCGAAGCGTCCTCGATCTGCTCCGCAGCCCAATTCCGGGCGCAACGACCGTGTATCCAAACGAGGCAAGCCCGTCGCGAACGTTGAGGAACGCCTCGCCGCCGGTGTCCGTCGTTCGAAGCGTCGCCAGGATCACGCGGATGCCGTCGCGAACCGTTGGCGAATTGATCGAGACGATCCCCGTCAGCCCCATGATCGTCGGTTCGGAGCGAATGCCCACTTGCAGCCCGAAATCGTCGCACTCTGTCGCTTCGACGCAAGCGACTACAAGTCGGCCAAGCGTGGCGTAGGCCAAGGTGTTCGCGGGGTTCGCGAATGTCGCGGGCTCGACGCCCGCCTTCCGCAGGACAGTTGCAGGATCGACGCCCAGATCCACAAGCAATGAGGCGATGGCCGCCGCATTGCGGACCTTCACCTGCGGACGAGCGCCGTCCGTGCGCGATGTTCATCGCTTCCGCCCTAATCCCTGCCCAACCTTGCCCAATTTGGCAAAATGTTGCCGCCTCGGTCAATGACGGAGACTACCCACCCCCCTAATTTCCGCGCCAATTCGAACGGGCCGCATCTGAGCGCAATTCAGTCCGTCGGAAGCGGCGTCTGTTCCCCTGGAGGGAGAAGAACGGAAGAGGATTTTCGGGCTTGTGGCCGCCGTCGCCGTGGTCGCTGCGATCGACGTCGCCAAAGCCGATCCGGTCGATCTGTCGGCCTACGCCGACGCCAACGGATTCATCGACGTGCAGAAGCTGACCTGCGGCCAACTCGCCAACACCTATCAAGAAGACGCCAACGCCCTGACCTCGTGGTACAGCGGCTGGTACAACGGGCTTGCGCACAAGCATTTCGCCGACTTCAAGAAGGGCCGCATCGTCGAGCATCAGGTCATCGAATATTGCAAGACCCACCCCGATCAGAAGATTATTCACGCCATCTCGGTGATCATCAAGGATGATCGCGCCGAAGGCTTGATGAACGAGAAGTGAGCGAGGCGGGCTACGCCAAACGGCATATTCAGCAAGAGAAATGACCATGACAATCACTCGCCGCGCCGCGGCGCTAGGAGGCCTCGGCCTCCTCGCGACGGGAGCGCTTTCCACGCGCGCTTTCGCCATCGACGGCCCGCTCGCGGATCTCGTCGAGGGCGCCGAGGATTTCGAGATCGCCTCGGACGCTTATGTCTAGGGCTATCCGCTGGTCACGATGGAGATGACCCGGCGGGTGATCACCAATGTCGCCAGGCCGGAAGGCACGCGCGGCCCGATGGGGCAGATCATCAAAGCGCGTTCTTACCCCGACGCCAGCTTCCGCGACGTCACCGCTCCGAACGCCGACACGCTGTACACGACCGCCTTTTTCGATCTTGGCGACGAGCCTTGGGTCCTGAGCGTCCCGGACATGAGGGGACGCTATTTCCTGCTGCCGTTCCTCGACGGCTGGACCAACGTGTTCGCCGTCCCCGGAAGCCGCACCACCGGGACTGGCGCCCAAACCTATCTCATCAGCGGGCCGGGCTGGTCGGGCGCCGTTCCCGCCGGCATGACCGAGCTCAAGTCGTCGACCGCCGTCGTCTGGCTGCTCGGGCGCATCTACTGCACCGGCACGCCCGAGGATTACGCCGCGGTCCATGCGCTGCAGGACGAGTTCAAGCTTCAGCCGCTCAGCACATGGGGGAAGGACTACACGCCGCCTCCGGGCAAGGTCGATCCCGCGATCGACATGAAGACGGCTGTGCGCGACCAGGTCAATCGCCTTTCGGCGAGTGAGTATTTCACGTTGCTGGCCGACCTCATGAAGCGCAATCCGCCGGCGCCCGCCGACGCGCCGGCGCTCGAGCGGTTCAAGGCGATCGGGCTCGAGGCCGGCAAGAGCTTCGACGGCAAGGCGTTCGACTCGCGATGGGACTCTCGCCTCCCGCAGCTTTCGTTCGATCGCATCAAGCTGCAGCTAATGGCGCTGAAACGCGAGAACGGCTGGCTGTTCACCACCAAAACCGGCGTCTACGGAACCGATTATATCCAGCGCGCCTTCATCACCGCATTTGGCCTCGGCGCCAATCGCCCCTAGGACGCCGTCTATCCAATGTCGCAGCGCGCCTCGCTCCTCGAGGCTTACGAGGGCTCGCGCAACTATACATTGCGCTTCGAGAAGGGTCAGCTTCCCCCGGTCAAGGGCTTCTGGTCGCTCACCATGTATGACAGACGCGCGCAGACAAGCGAAACATTATGGTGGACCTTAAGCCCGAGGGATACCAGCTTATCAAGCTCAAAGAGGATATCCTCGAGTACCTAAGCGAGGGTGCTCGCCAGCATCTCATCATTGCGTTTTGGGAATACCTCATTCTCCTCGAGGTCGCCTATAAGCTCCTCGAAAAGGATAGGTCTGTCTATAAGCACAATCACGAAATATACGAATTATATACGGAGCTTAGCAGGACGTACAGCTCCGCGGACTTTAGCAGTGACGGTGATTTCTCCGAGCGTCTGCTGAAACTGTCGACCCGTCTCGCCGATAAATACCGCGAGATGTTCGGCAGGCAGCACGGCCAGAAGCTCGCAAACGCAGACGTCACGGAGTTGCTGTACAGCCACGATCTCGCAACTTTGCAGAGGCAAATCTCGGCCTACCTCGAAAAGAAGCAGTCCGTTTGGGTGTTCTTCGATAACCTCGACAAGGGATGGAGCACCCAAGGTATTGAGGTCATCGACGCTATTGTTCTCCGTTGTCTGGTACGTGCCTATCCGGTTGACTCAGACACCCACTAGGGCTAGTAGCCGCAGTTATGGCGGCTTTGGACATTCACCAGCGGGACGATCTGGCTTTTCCCCAATCGCTCCCCGAATTTCAGAAGCTGTTTCCTAATGACGCGGCGTGTGCTGTCTATCTTGGGCGCGCGCGTTGGCCTGACGGTTTTGTCTGCTCGCATTGCGGCGTGATTGGTGAACCCTTCCGCATTGCAACCCGACCCGGTGTTCTGGAATGCCGCGCGTGTCGACGCCAAACCGGCCTCTTGGCCGGCACGGTCATGGAGCGCAGTCATACGCCGCTTAGCGTCTGGTTCTGGGCCGCGTATCTCGTCGCCAGCCAGACGCCGGGCATGTCGGCGGTTCAGTTTCAGCGGCAACTTGGGCTGACACGATACGAAACTGCGTTTGGCATCCTTCACAAACTGCGCGCCGGCATGGTGCGGCCGGACCAGGATCGTATCGGTGGTCGGGCGAAAGAGCATGTCGAGGTCGATGAGACCTGGGTCGGTGGAAGGACGCGCGGCGATGGCCGAGGCATCCACCACAAAACATTGGTGTCCGCCGCTGTCGAGGTTCGCCATCGCAAGCCGGGGACGGCGCAAGACAAGCGCAGGGACGGTCGCTATGCCGGTCGTGTGCGATTGGCCATCGTCGCCGACCGCAGCGCCGATTCCTTGTGCGGCTTTGTCGAGAACGCCGTCATGCCAGCCTCGCTGATCGTCACCGACGATTGGAGCGGCTACGTCAGCTTGCGTAAGCGGCGATCCCGAAATTGCCGAACAGTTCATGCCGATGATTCATCTCGTCTTCTCCAATTTGAAGACCTGGCTCAACGGCATCCACCACGGCGTGAGCGCCAAGCATCTACAAGCTTACCTCAACGAATTCACGTTCCGCTTCAACCGGCGCTTCTACCCGTTCAACGCCTTCCGCTCGCTGCTCGGCATCGCGGGCGACGTCGAGGCGCCAACCTATGCCCAGCTTTAATTCGGGAGAATGGGTCCACCCTACATATGGTGGGTGTCTGCCTTAACCGGATAGGCACGGTCTGGTAGACGCCGGAAGGAAGGTGGAGCGTGAGATGCGCCGCAACGAACATGAGTTCCATTGCATCGTATTCGTCCGCAACGACGTCTACGACCATATCATGCGCCATAGTCCGGACTACGGGAAGGAAATGCGCGCGACGCTCGATTGGAGTGACGCTGACATGCTGCGAGAAATGCTCCGCCTCCGCCTTGTGTCCAACCTTGCGGAGTCCGAGCGGAACAGGGACTTCTTCACCATGTGGCGGCAGCTCTGCGACCCCCATTATGCTGGGGAGGAGAGTTCGGCCTATCTCATCGAACGCTCGCTGATGCGCCCACGTAATCTTCTCAAGATTTTCAATCACTGCCGGGGCTTCGCCACGAATTTCCAGCGACAGCGGATCACAGCCGAAGACATCAGTAAGGGGCTACTCGCCTACTCACAGGACCTGATTGAAGAGCTGGACCGCGAATTGACCGACGTGTTTCCTGAGGCGAGTGACCTCCTCTATCACTTCCTTGATGGGCACGCAGTTCTGTCGCCCACCGACCTTAGCGGAACTCTCGCGGCCGCGGGGATTGACCACGCTGCGAATGAGAAGGTTACAGACTTCCTCCTCTACTATGGAGTCCTTGGGATCAGGTCCGCGGACCAGGATCATTTCATATTCGGTGTGAACTACGATCTACGGCAACTCAAAATCCGCGCCAGCCGGATTATTGACGCGGAGTATATAATCAATCCTGCGTTTTGGCCGGGTCTGAACATCCAACCGGCCGTGGCCCGAGTTGCCCTCACATGACGGCACAGCTCAGCAATCCGCTGGATCAGCGTCGCACGAGTATCAAACACAATGACGAGACTTGTCTTCATGCGCCGTCGTACGCGATCGACCGAACTCCCGTGATTGCGCCCGACATGTGGCGGAACGACCGCATCACGTCGAAACGGATGAAACCTGATTGGCGTTTTGAACTTGTCGCTCGCCGTGATCCAGGGACCGTTCGGGAAGCAGGAGGCTGAAAAACAGATTTGTGAAAACTTTGCTTGCTAAAAACAGAAAGACAGTGCTATCCTTCCAAGAATGTTGGATCGAGATCGTGACCGCCCGGAGGCGCCAATGGACCGAAGCCCGCCGTAGCCGCCTCTCGAAGAGAATTGCAGGGTGGAAAGGCGCTTAAGACATTCCGCACAGGGCCTCAGACGGCGCCCCATTTTTTTATTGAATCGGCTGTAACCCATTGAAAAGGCCCGGTTCAGAAAAATAAACGCTAGTAAATTGGAGTCAAATTAACTAGCGTTTAGGCGTGTTTACTGGCGCTTACAGGCGTTTATGCGGGCGTCCGGAAGGTTATCCCTTGGGGAAGTCGAGTCCCATGGCCCGGTAGCGCTCGGGGTCGTCGAGCCATTTCTCCCGCACCTTCACGTGCAGGAAGAGATGCACAGGCGCGCCGTGGGCTTCGGCTGATGTCCTTGCGGGCGGCGGTGCCGATCGCCTTGATCGTGCGCCCGCCCTCGCCGAGCACGATCTTGCGGTGGCTCTCGCGGGAGACGAAGATGGTCTGCTCGACGCGCGCCGAGCCGTCCGGCTGGTCCTTCCATTCGTCGGTCTCGACCGTCGCCTGGTAGGGCAGTTCGTCATGCAGCCGCTCGATCAGCTTCTCGCGGGTGATCTCGGCGGCGAGCGAGCGGATCGGCGCCTCCGCGATCTGGTCCTCCGGGTAGAGCCAGGGGCCAGGCGGGATCATCGCGGCGAGGCGCTCGAGGAGCCGGTCGAGCCCGTCGCCGGTCGCGGCGCTGACCATGAAGGTCTCGTCGAAGGCGAGCGCGGCGTTGAGCCGGGCCGCAAGGTCGAGCAGCTTCGGCCGCTCGACGAGGTCGATCTTGTTGAGGACGGCGAGCCGCGGCTTCCGTAGAGGCGGCGAGTTCGGCGAGGATCGATTGCGTCTCTTCGCTCAGGCTCGCGCCCGCCTCCTTGCGGGCGTCGATGATGAGCATGAGCGCGTCGGCGTCGGCCGCGGCGCTCCAGGCGGAGGCGACCATGGCGCGATCGAGGCGGCGTTTGGGCGCGAACAGGCCGGGCGTGTCGACGAACACGATCTGCGCCTCGCCGCGGGTGAGAACGCCGCGCACCGTCGAGCGGGTGGTCTGCGCCTTGCGGGTGACGATCGAGACCTTCTCGCCGATCAGCGCGTTGATGAGGGTCGACTTGCCGGCGTTGGGCGCGCCGAGGATGGCGACGAAGCCGCATCTCGTCTCGCTCATGTTGCGCCCCAACGGTCGAGAAAGGCCTGCGCCGCCGCCTGTTCCGCCGCCCGCTTCGAACTTGCGGCGCCGAGTTCCGGCTCGAAGCCATCGAGCACCACCCGCATGATGAAATGGGGCGCGTGCGCCGGGCCGCTGCGCTCGACCTCCTCGTATCGCGGGGGGGCGAGCGCGCGCGACTGGGCCCATTCCTGCACCGCCGTCTTGGCGTCGCGCGCGGGCTCGGCGTCGGCGGTGATGCGTTCGCCCCAGGCGCGCAGGATCAGCGCCTCGGCCGCGGCGAAACCGCCATCGACGAACACCGCCCCAATCAGCAATTCACAGACATCGGCGAGGATGGCGGCCTTCTTGCGGCCTCCGCCGCGCGCTTCGCCGAGGCCCAGCGCGACATGCGGGCCGACGTCCCAAAAGGCTGCGATCTCGGCGCAGGTTTCTCTGCGCACGAGCTTGGCGAAGCGCATCGAGAGCTCCCCTTCGCTCGCCTTCGGAAAGGCCTGATAGAGCCGGGCCGCGATCGCGACGCCGAGCACCCGGTCGCCCAGGAACTCGAGCCGCTGATAGGACTGAGCCCTGCCCTGCCCGCCCTGGCTTTGCGCCGAAAGATGGGTGAGCGCGAGCACGGCCAGGGCGGAATCGCGGAAGCGGTAGCCGAGCCTTGACTCCAACGCGGACAGTTCGGCGCGCGGCTGCTTGTTCATTGATCAACCGAATCGAGGAGCAGCCGCCCTTGCGCGCCATCGCACTACGGGCGGAAGAAAGAAGGGAAACTGGCCGGCGCGACTATACCGCCTTCGGGTCGCTCGGGGGAGCCTGTTCGCCGGCGCCTAGCGGACGGGCTTGAAGATGCGGTTCCAGCGCACGTCCCACGGCCAGCGCCACACTTCCCAGGCCGGCGTCCCCTCGTCGATCGAGAAGAAGATCACTTCCGCTCTGCCGATCAGATTCTCGAACGGCACATAGCCGACTCCGCCCTGATCCCCCGCAAGCCTCGAGTCGCTCGAATTGTCGCGATTGTCGCCCATCATGAAATAATGGCCGGGCGGCACCTCGTAGACCTTGGTGTTGTCGAAAGTGCCGTCATCGCCGTCGATCTGGATGATCCGGTGGGTGACCCCGTCCGGAAGCGTCTCGAGATATTGCGGCGCCTCCATGGGCTTGCCGAAGTGATTGACCGTCAGAAAGGGCTTGATCGGCTCGCGCGGGACCATCTTGCCGTTGATGATAAGGCGCCCGTGAACAACCTGGATCTTGTCGCCGGGCAGGCCGATCAGCCGCTTGATATAGTCGGTCTGGCCGTCGCTCGGCAGCTTGAACACGATGACGTCGCCACGCTTGGGCTGGGAGGCGAAGATTCGGCCCGGCATCGCCTGCGGGTCAAGATCGAGAAAGCTTGGCAGGGAGAAATGCGAATAGCCGTAGGCGTATTTGGAGACGAACAGATAATCGCCGACTAGCAGCGTCGGGATGAGCGAGCCCGAGGGGATGTTGAACGGCTGGAACAGGACCGTGCGCACCACGAGCGCGATCAGGAGCGCCTCGATGATGACCTTGACGGTTTCCCACCAGCCCTCTTCCTTCTTGGCTGGCGTGACGGCGGCGTCGGCGGATTTTACGGTCGGTTCGATCATACGGGTCAATACGCCCTTACTCGTTCATCGATAAAGCGCCCGGCGCGAGCCGTCCGCGCCTCCTATACAAGGGCGGTCAGCTTGCGCCAAGCAACCGGCTGGTGACCGGTAAAATTGGCGCAAGAAAGGCCGCAGCTCGCGATTACGGCAGAAGAAGCAGGGAGCCGGTCGTTTCGCGGTTCTCGAGCGCAATGTGGGCCTGAGCGGCTTCGGCGAGCGGCCACTTTCCGCCGATCCGGATCTTGACCTCGCCGCGGCTTACGACGCCGAACAGGTCGCGCGCCATTTTCTCGGCCCGCGCGCGGTCCGCCATGAAGGTGGTGAGGGTCGGCCGGGTCGCGAACAGCGAGCCCTTCTGCGCCAGAAGCCCGATGTTGAACGCCTCGATCCCGCCCGAGGCTGAGCCAAAGCTGGCGAACACCCCGAACGGCCTCAGGCAATCGAGCGACGCCGGGAAGGTCGCCTTTCCGACCCCGTCATAGACCACATGGCATTTTGCGCCCTTGGTGATCTCGTCCACCCGCTTGGCGAAATCCTCCTCGCGATAGAGGATCACGTGCCTTGCGCCGGCCTTCTTGGCCAGCGCGGCCTTTTCGGCCGTGCCGACGCAGCCGATCACGGTTGCGCCAAGCGCCTTGCCCCATTGGCACAGGATGAGCCCAACCCCGCCGGCCGCGGCGTGGACCAGGATCGTGTCGCCCTCTTTGACGCGGTGGGTCTGGCGCACGAGATATTGCGCCGTGAGTCCCTTGAGCATCATCGCCGCGGCGGTGTCATACGAAATCGATTTAGGCAGCTTGAACAGGAACCTGGCTTCGATGTTGCGCTCTTCGGCATAGGCGCCCGGCGAGCCGGCGTAGGCGACGCGGTCGCCGGGCTTGAAACCTTGGACGGACGGACCGACCGCGACCACCTCGCCCGCGCCCTCGGAGCCCGGCGTGTATGGCGTCTTCGCCGGCGGATAGAACCCGCTGCGATGATAAATGTCGATGAAGTTGATCCCGATCGCGTGCTGGCGGAGCCTCACTTCGCCCTTGCCCGGCGGGGGCGCCTCGACCTCCTCAAGGCGCATGACTTCCGGACCGCCGGGCTGTTGGATGCGAATGGCGCGCATTGTTTTCCTCCGACGTTGCGTCTGACCGTCGCCGGCCGTTAGGCTTGCCAGCGCGAACGCCCGACCTTATAGCATCGCGCCGATCCGGCGGAACCGGATTCTTGTGTGACCCCGCGCCCATCGTCTAGCGGTCCAGGACGTCGCCCTTTCACGGCGAAAACACGGGTTCGAGTCCCGTTGGGCGCGCCAATCAAATCGATAAGGCTGGATCAAAACGCCGAAAATCGTTCAACTTCAGTTTGATAAAACGGCATGGAGTTCAGCGGAGTTTTCTGCGAGTTGCGCCTGCTCCGTCATCCCTCGCAAAGCGGAGGATCACATCGCTGTAGCTCTCCTCGGCGCTTCGCCTTGGGGGATCAATCGTGCCGCGACGCTCATCGCAGGGAACAAATGAGGTCAACCATGGTTGCCTCACGTCTTGAGGACGAACGCTATGCCCAAACTAAACGACTATAGGCGCGAGCCCGATCCGCCGCCCGTTAGGCCGCCGACTCTGCCTCCCGATTTCCCCGACATCCCGCAAAACCCCAGCTCCGAGTTGCAGCCGCCTCCTGAAGCGTTCGCGGCAGCTGACAAGGTTGCCGGGACGACGCTTGGATTGTCTGAAACTCCAGAGGAGAAGGCGAAGGACGAGTGGAGGAGCAGAAACGCGCGCCTCCGGGAGAAGATCAATTCGGTCCTGACCCAGCACCCGGAGCTTAGGGACGGTACAGACGAACTCGCCCTGGAACAGGGCCTGCACGTCGATGTGGGGACCCCATTCCTTGAACGGATAAATGCCACGCTGCAACAGCGGGCGCGAGCCATCATCGAGCGTCGCCCTGACCTTGAGCGTTTTTTCGACGACTGACTAGCGGAGGGTCAGATAACGGTTTTATTCGACCCGCGTCAGTTGAGGACGAAAAGCCCCGCGTGCAGGGTGGGACCGGACGCGGGGCTAGTCTGACGGGCGCCGGGCTGGGGGCAAGATTTGGCGACCGTTGAGGCATTAACGGCGCGCTGCGGGTCTTGTTCCGACGCTCGCGCATTCCCGCTCTTGGCGGAGGTTGCCGGCAATGTGGCGGCAATGGCCTCGTAGCTTCCGGCATGATGGTGAGGCGGACGTAGAAGACATTCTTGCCGTCCGGCGGAATTGCGCGAGTGAGGACACGACGCGTCAGCTCTCCTCAAAGGCGCGCGTTCGAAACCAGTGCTCGTCCGCCTTGCCCTCCGGATGGCCCTCCTGCTCCCACCGCGCGTAGGCGCGCTCGCAGAAGCGTTGATGCTGCGCTTGATGCCAGAAGTTATCGGCGCGACCCTCTGGCCGACCTGCCTGCTCCCACAGCAAATAGGCGCGCTCGCGAACGACCTGGTCCAGACCCGCCTTGGTCTCCGCTAGCACGCCATGCGGATCCCCGTATGGGGTCAGTTGACCACCGCGGCCGACATGCATCTTCGCGTTCAGACTCTCGAGTTCCTCGTTTGGGACCAGCTTCGCGTTGGCCGCGGCCTCCAACGCCTTCTCTTTAAACGCCTCCTCCTCCGTGGCGGGGGCGGTTGTCGTGACAGGAAAGGTATGCAGAACCTCGGTCCCCCGCCTCCCGACGTCAACTAAGCGCTCGGGCATGAAGCCCTCCTTGTAGTAGTTACGGCTAATAGTTCAGCAACGTCCCACCGCGAAGGACAAAACGGGCAGGTGCAGACCATCTTCATACTCCTGGCGCCCTCATCGTCCCTCGGTGACCGGCGGCTCTCACTCGGGCCGCGCATTACCTTCAGCCGGTCAACCCCCCAGTTCTTCCCCGCGACTGCCCCATCCCGCTTTCTCCTCAGTCGGTCGCGGTGCTGAACATGGATAAGCTGGGTGTCCTCGAGAGTCGCAAGCAGCTCAAGAAATTGGCTCACGTCCTCCCCCGCAGCGAGCCTGTTAGCGATGAACGCCCTTTGCTTGGTGAGACGTCCAAACGCTCTCCGCGATCTCGGCTTGCACACGATGGAGCTTAGCTTGCAGTTCAGTCCTGTCTTCCATCTGGCGCACCCTTCGGCGCGACGGGTTGTGGACCACCTGCGGCGCGGGGGCAAGCGGGGGTGCATCCCCGTCACCGCAGGTCCTCGCCGGCGAACCACTTATTGAAGAGCGCGGCTAGCCAGCCGAAGTCTAGGCAGCGGCCTCGCCAGCCGAAGGTCTAGACAGTTCCGCGTAGGCGCGGTGACGCTCCGCGACAACCCCCGGAATCTACTCACGCGATGGTGCGGTCCCGCGCGCTGATCGTATGGCGAGCCGGGGCCGCAAACGTCAACCGCGGTGAACGCCGGCAGGACGGTGATGCTGTCGGCGGCGCTCGAGCGGATGAAGGCCTAGCGACGCCTTACGGCTGCGGCTTGCGAGAGGCCGATATCAAGGCTCGAATCAAATCGCGCGCCTCATCTGCGGGCAGCGTCCCTAGTGGATAGAATCAAACGCTTCGAACCCCTTGCAAGCCGGAGAACTCCTTGAAATTGCGGAAGGCGCCCCGGACTCTTACGTTTGATTTTGACCACTAGCCGTTCCCGAGATAGCACCACTGGCTCGGTCAGCTTGACCGGATCGATGTCTTGGACGACTTCTCCGCCGCCGCCGTCACATCCTCGGGGGACACTCCTAAAATCTCGCACAATCGGCTAATGAAATCGGGGTCCATGCCTCTCTCACCAAGCGCCGCGGCGGCCTGAGCATAGCGTGAATCCCATAGGTACGCACTCACACAACAAGCCGCAAAAAGCCCCGCACCCCAATGCGGGCAGGCGCCTGGCAAACCGGCGCGTTCGGGCCTTGGGGAAGTTCATGACAACGCGTGTTGCGTGACAATACTCCACGCGATCATGATGTCAATTATCGCCAAAGAAAAGGGCGGCCGAAGCCGCCCTCCGTTCCATCTCATAAGCGCGGAGATGGGTCGGCTGAAGCCTAGTGCTCGTTGCGGACGTGCTTGGCGGCGTCTTTGGCGTCGCCGAGGGCTTGGCGCGCTTCGCCCTTCGCCTTATCCATCTTCCCCTCTGCCTGCAACCCCTTGTCGCCCATTGCCTTTCCTGTGGCGTCCTTCACGGCGCCTTTGGCTTTATCCGCAGCGCCCTTGATATGTTCTTTGTCCATGATCGCCTCCTTTGAGACCCTATCAACGCGCCGGGATCCCAAAAGGTTCATCGCAGCGCGCAAAGCGAAAAAGCCCGCGCCAAAAGGTCCAAATCGGGGAACAACACCCCCGTCGGCCGCATTCGTCTCGTTTAACGACTTAGGAGCGATGGCGATGGCGATGGACCCGGTCCCTGTTCCAAAGCCCGACGTGGTTCGTCCGCCGACGCCATCCGAGGCGCCCGCGCCCGACGTGGTCGTCAACATTCCCGAGCCCGCCCCCGAAGTGGAACGCTCGCCCCCGCCAAGCACGATTCCGCACGACACGCCCGAAGAAATTCCGCAGAAGCAGGCGCTCGCGGCGACCGGCTATCCGTATTGAGCCAGGGAACCCGCCCACTTGTCGAAGAAGAATCTTGCTCGACGCCGTCAGCGGCAGTCCGATCGGCAACCGCGACTTGCCGTACTTCGAGAACTCAAGATATTTCTTAATGGTCTTGAGATCGTCGGCGCTGGTCAGTTGCAAATCTTCGTTGACGAAGTGAATAATGCCGATCCTCTGTTCGACGGCGGTTTCAAGCAGTTCGTTGCGGTAGCCTTCCTCCTCCGGCAGCGCGAAGATGCTGTACATGACGATGTTGCACACACGCTTTTCGACCAAATACCGCAGCGTCGGCAGATGGGTCATGTCCTCGAGATCGAACAGCTCGTAATCGAACTCAAGTTTCTTCTTCTTGCAGTAATCGACCAGCATATAGCGCTGCAGGTGCACCGGTATTCCATACGTCGACGCCGTGTTGTTGGCGACGTAGAAGACGTTTGGCTTGCCGTTGGCGAACGCCTTTTCCCGGCGCGTGCTGCGCCGCAAGCAGGTCTCTTCCTCTTCCTCCGTATCCGGGATGAGATGGAAATAGCCTGCGGGGATCTTGCGGCCGAGATAATCGCCGTAGATTCCCTCCGCGACGCGGAAATCCATGCTGACGCGCGTCTTGCCGGTGGTGTTGGGCCGGCCCGAGCCGTGAATGTTCTCCTGGGTGAAGAAGCAGGCGCTGCCAGGCCCTGCCTTGATCTGCCAGCTCTCCTTGCCAAAGACCTCGGTCATCTCGTCTATGTTGAGACGGTTGTCGATCGCGTACTGGATCAACTCGCGCGACTTCTTGATGCTGAGGATCTGCATCGACCGGCTTCGGTCTTCGTCCTTGCTCACATCCACAAAGGGCATCCAGATGCTGCGCGAAGCAATGCCGTGGCCGTAAAGCAATCCGGTGTGGAACGGGAAGAACAATTCCGGCGTCGTCGGCAGCATGATGCGGACATTCATGAACCGCTGCACCGCGACCGGCAGCTGCAATTTGCCTTGAGGCACAATGACCTCGCGGACAAACCGGTTCAGCATCCGGCGAAACTCGGGCAGATTCGTATCGGCGCAAAGCTGCTTGGTGACTTTGTAAGTCTCATTGAGCGGGACGGCCTCGTGCAGGTTGCTGAGATCGTCCAGTTTGTACCCCATCCCCCGGATGCGGTTCAGGATCCACTCGTTGAACGGATATTTTGAATTGTCCCAGGAGTAGACCTTGGCGTCCCATGTGGTGGTGAGGCTTTCCTCCAGCGCCGCATCGATATCGTCCGCCGCGACCAGCTTTTCACGCACATGTTGGGTCATATGGTCTCTCTATCGTTGATCCCCGACAACTCGGCGGCGATATCATTGCCGTTACGGCATAGCAATTGCTGAGCAGAAGCATCTTCGCGTTATCCGGCGCGGCGTTGCTCCACCGACACAGGGCGCCCAATACGGGTCGCTAGCGGAACGGCAGCTAGGCTAAGCTCCGTGCGAGGCCCACACGTGAGTGTCGGCCTCGTCGCGCGAAACGACGAGAAGGTGCGCGCGTCGAGGGCGCCCCCTACTCCGCCGCCACCTTCGGCAAGTGCGCCAGCGAGGCTTCGAGCGCCTTAGGGTCGTAGTCCTGATCCTGCAGCTTGCCGGCGAAATAGTCGGTATAGGCCTGCATGTCGAAATGGCCGTGGCCGGAGAGATTGAACAGGATCGCCGGCGACTTGCCCTCCTCCTTGGCCTTCAGCGCCTCGTCGATCGCGGCGCGGATCGCGTGGGTTGTTTCCGGGGCCGGCACGATGCCCTCGGTGCGCGCGAACTGAACGCCCGCCTCGAAGCACGGGTTCTGGTGATAGGCCCGAGCCTCGATCAGCCCCAATTCCTTGCAATGGCTTACCAGCGGCGCCATGCCGTGATAGCGGAGGCCCCCGGCATGGAAGCCGGGCGGGATGAACTCCGATCCCAGCGTATGCATCTTGACGAGCGGCGTCAGATGCCCGGTGTCGCCGAAATCGAACGCGTATTTGCCGCGCGTCAGCGACGGACAGGCGGCCGGCTCGACCGCGATCACCCGCACGTCCTTTTTGTCGCGCAGCTTCTTGCCGATGAACGGGAAGGCGATGCCGGCGAAATTCGAGCCGCCGCCAGCGCAGCCGATCACGATGTCGGGATAGGCGTCGGCCGCTTCCATCTGCTCGATCGCCTCGATGCCGATGACGGTCTGATGCATGAGCACGTGATTGAGCACGCTGCCGAGCGCGTATTTGGTGTCGGGGTTCTTGGCCGCGACTTCGACCGCTTCCGAAATCGCGATGCCGAGACTGCCCGGCGAATCCGGATGCGGCTTTCAGGATCGCCCGGCCGGAATCGGTTTCGTCGCTCGGGCTCGCGACGCATTTCGCGCCATAGGTCTCCATCAGCGCCCGCCGGTAGGGCTTCTGGTTGTAGGAGACCTTGACCATGTAGACTTTGACTTCGAGGCCGAACAGCGCGCCGGCGAAGGCGAGCGACGAGCCCCATTGTCCCGCGCCCGTCTCGGTCGAGAGCTTCGTCACGCCCTCTTCCTTGTTGTAGAAGGCCTGGGCGACGGCGGTGTTGGGTTTGTGGCTGCCGGCGGGGCTGACGCCCTCGTATTTGTAGAAAATGCGCGCGCTCGTGCCGAGCGCCTTCTCGAGCCGCCGGGCGCGGTAGAGCGGCGTCGGGCGCCACATCCGATAGATGTCGCGGACCGGCTTCGGGATCTCGATGTGCCGTTCGCCGCTCACTTCCTGGCCGATCAGCGCCATCGGAAAGAGGGGCGAGAGATCGTCCGGCCCGACCGGCTTGCCCGTTCCCGGGTGCAGCACCGGCGGGCGGCGGACGACGGCAGGTCGGCGACGATGTTGTACCAGGCGTGGGGAATCTGGTCCTCGCCCAAGAAGATATTTGGTCTCGTCGCTCATGCTTTCCTCCCTGCCGGGTCGCGCTATTGCCCTGTGCGCGCGCCCCGGTTAACGGTGTAGCACAACGGCTGGCCGGAGTTGAACGGCTTTCGCTGGCCGTCACCTTCCCGCGTTCCGCATGGGTGGCTAGCACTCACATGCTCCGCCGTCCGCTCCGGCGCGGGCTCGCGGTAGTAGGTGTTGAGGATCGACAGCCGCGGCTTCTCGACCGGGACCGAGATCGCCTCCCGCCCGTGCCAGCTCGACCGCAAGAGCGAATAGGCCGGATGGATGACGACGAACGCGTAGCCCGAGTTCGGCAGGAAGGGGACGGTCTTGTCCTTGACGAGCCCGTAGGATTTCCAGGCGAACACGCCCATCGGCGAAACCTTGTAGATCGCCGTGCCGAGCTCGCGCTGGCTCTCGTCCGAGGGCAGGTAGATCTGCATCGTCGAGCACCTTCCTGCGGGTGTCGGGATGAGGCTTGATCGCGTAGCCGTCGAGGTCGGTATAGAGGACGGGCCGGGGATGCATCGGGATCGGCCACCTCTCGCCGCTTCTCTTCGAGCGGATGCGGAACCCCTCGTCCAGCTTTCGCCCGCAGCGCCGAGGCGATCTCGGGCGACGCACAGAACCCGCCGCACGATCCCCCAGAGCTCGCGGCCTTCTCGGAGCCCGGGTCGCTGCGCTCGTCGTAGAGCGCATATTCCCGCCGCGTTCCGTCGCCATTCAGCCCGGCGAAGCGGTCGACGTCGGGAAAGCGCGCAACAGGCGGCGTAGAAGTCGGCGCGGGAAAAAGTCGCGAAAGCGGATCAGCGGGTAAGGCCGCTCGAACGATTCGGCGCCGGCGATCGCGTCGATGGCGTTTTGGAGAACCGCCCGGAACTCTCCGGTCCTGCCCGGGCGTTTCCAGAACGCCCGCCATTTCACCCGCCACGGCCTTTTCCATGTCGCTTTACTCCAAAGCGCCTCCACCTGAGGGACGCATATAGCCTCGCCCGCGCCGAAGGAAGCCGGTCATGCCGCGGGCCAAGGCCCGATGTCCGAGACGCTCGCGCTTGACAGAAGCTCGGGCCCCGTCGCAATCAGCCGCCTCGGCCGCGCGCCGACATCTGGCCGAGCGATGACCTTCTCCAAGGCCCTGCGTTACCGGCTGGAATATCTCGGATTCCGGGCCGCCCAGGCGGCCGCGACGGCGTTGCCGCTCGAGGCCGTGTCGCGGACTTCGGGTCTCGCCTGGCGCCTCATCGCCCCCCGTCTCTACCGGCAGGAGCGCGCGCTGCGCAATCTCACGCTCGCCTATCCCGAGCTTTCGCTTCAGGAGCGCAAGCGGATCGCCGGCCGACATGTGGGAGAATCTCGGCCGCACATTCGGCGAATTGTTCCACCTTAAGGAGATCGTCGCCCAGAAGCGCGTCCGCTTCGAGCCGCCGGAGCAGCTCGACGAGATCATCCGCGGCGGCCCATGCGTGGTCTGCGGCCTGCATCTCGGCAACTGGGAGCTTGTCGCCTACGCCAGCAAGCTCATGGGCGCCTCGTTCACCGGCGTCTATCAGCGCCTCTAGAACCCGCTTGTCGACGAGGAGACCCGCAAGCTGCGCGCCTTCCTCTACGACGGGGGTCTTCTGCCGAAGACCCCGGTGACCGCGCGGGCGCTGATGAAGACGGCCAAGAGCGGCGGCTATCCCGCCTTCCTCGCCGACCTCCGCGACGACAACGGCGCCGCCGTGCCGTTCTTCGGCAAGCCCGCGCTCTCGACTGTCTTCCCCGCCCTCCTCGCCCGCAAGGCCGGGCTGCCGCTCTACGCCGGCGCCGCCTTCCGCGAGCCCAACGTGCGCTTCGTGATCCGCGCGCGCGCGGGTGGAGGTCCCCGCACACCGACGACCACGCGGCCGACGCGGTCGCGGGACGGCCGCGCTGCAGGCGCAGTTCGAGGCCTTCATCCGCCAGGCGCCCGAACAATGGATGTGGGCCCACCGGAAATGGGACTAGCCTACCCGGTCAAAGGCTCTCCATGGCCGCGCGAGCCGCCGGAATAAACGTCAATAAACGCCACTAAGCGCTCGTAAACGCTAGTAAAATAGCTTTCATTTACTAGCGTTTATTTTTTCGAATCGGGACTTTTCAACGGGTTACGGCCGGGAGAATAAGGAAAGGCTGTCCTCCTTCCCGACTCGCGGGTGGTTGTAGGCAACAACGTTTCAAACAGCCGCAGCTTCTTTTCTCTCGGCCGGATAAGCGCCGAGCGGGAAATGGATTCTGCCAATGGGAAAATTACATGGCGCATGTTTCTGATTTTGTCAAGAAAAACCGGACTCTCATCGCGTTTTCTGCTGGTCAGCCGCTCGAGCTTGCGCCCTGCCGTCACGGCCGGGCTTATCCCAATCCACGGGAGTCGCCGACACCTCTTGTTTCTCGAACACTCACGGACGAGGAGAGCACAGGCTGCCCTCGTCCTTTTTGTGTGCCGAACCCAGCGCTCAAGACCTCCCGGCGCGGATCGCTATTGCGCTGGAGCTGTTGCAGCGGGTGCAGCAGGGTGACCGTGGCGGGCGGCCCGTCGCTGATGGCGAGTGGCGCGTCGCGATGTCCGCCAATTCCTCCCGCGTGTTCCGGTGGCCGGAGCGGAGCCGGTGGCGGGCGCAGTGGGGTTCGGAGTGGCCGGAGTGGCCTCCTGTGCTTCGGCCACTAACGGCTCCAGCACTCCCGATAGTGTGAAGCCCAGTGTCGCCCCCAAGCCAAGCAGGGAAAGCATTTTTCGGCGCGAAACATTTTCACTCATTATCCAACTCCCATTTTGAGGCCCTACAGCCCGTCTGCCAATCAAAAAGAGAACACCGCCTGAACATCCGCGAGGCTAATTGGAGGTGCAAGTCTAGGATTGGCTCATAATCTCCTACGCTCATCGTCCGTAGTAATGGGCGATGGTCGCAAGGCCCTCCAACAAAGCAGCAAAGGCGGTCCAAGAAGCTGCGCGCCTGTTCAATCGCGCGATCTCCTTAATGAACGCAACGAGCGGCCCCGTGTCGATGGTCGTCGGACCTCCATAGGGCAATTCGGTCGGCGGACGGATCGTCGTCGTTTGGTACCAGCGCCAGGCAGCAATTAGTCCGGCTAGGGCGGCAGCGAAGTTCAGCGTTGTGTCGAGCATGGTGGCCCTTCCCGTCCTCGATATTTTAGAGACTTGGACCACGCCTTTTTACGGATTGGCCGGATCTAGCAGGCGATTGGCTTGAACTAGCAGACTCCCAACGCTCAATTTGACACCAGATGGCCGGATCAAATCCCCGGATCAAGTCCGGGGACGGCCATGACGCTAAAAATCGATCGCACGGGAGGGCGTCGCCAACAGACAACGCTTGTCTCATGCCTTTTTGCGCTGGAGCGGCGGAAGGGAGCCGCTGGAGCGGGTGACGGCCCTCTCAGGCGCGGCGGCTGTTCGATTTCCGGCGCAGACGGGGAAAGACCCGCCCCCGGACAGTCCCGTGCTATGATGTTACAATTGCGGAGGAAACCCATGAAAAACCGCCAGTGGCTGCTCGCGCGCCGTCCAGACGGAGCGATCAAGGACAGCGACTTCGATTTCGTCGAGACGGAAGCGCCGGCGCCTGGCGAAGGGCAAGTGCTTGTCCGCAACCTGATGCTCTCCTGCGACCCGACGCAGCGCGGCTGGATCGCCTTCGACACCTATCTGCCGGCGGTCCGGATCGGCGAGGTTGTCCGCTCGCTCGGCGCGGGACGCGTCGAAGCGTCGAACCATCCTGATTTCAAAATCGGCGACATCGTGTCCGGTCTTGTCGGCTGGCAGGATTATGTCGTCATGAACCCCAAGGGCCAGCTCAACAAGCTGCCGCCCGGCGTAGCCCTCGAACTCACGATGAGCGCCCTCGGCCTGACGGGAATGACCGCCTATTTCGGCCTCCTCGAGGTGGGCCGGCCGGTCGCCGGCGAAACGGTCGTCGTCTCCGGCGCGGCCGGCGCGACCGGTTCGGTCGTCGGGCAGATCGCGAAGATCAAGGGCTGCCGCGCCATCGGCATCGCGGGAGGGCCGGAGAAATGCCGCTGGCTCGTTGACGAGGCCGGCTTCGACGGGGCGATCGACTACAAGGCGGAAAACGTTCCGGCGCGGCTGAAGGAGCTCTGTCCCAAGGGAATCGACATTTTCTTCGACAATGTCGGCGGCCCCGTCCTCGATGCGGCTTTGGCGCGGCTCGACATGCGCGGGCGTGTCGTGTTGTGCGGCGGGATCGCGAACTATAACGCGACGGAGCCGCCGCCGGGACCGAAGAACTACCTCAATCTGGTCGTCCAGCGCGGCCGGATGGAGGGCTTCCTCGTGCTCGATTATATGGCGCGCGCCGGTGAGGCGATCGGCGCGCTCGCCGGCTGGGTGCAGGCGGGAAAGATCAAGAACAAGGTCGACGTGCAGCACGGCCTCGAGAACGCGCCAGCGACCTTGCGACGTCTGTTCGAAGGCCGCAACGAGGGCAAGCAGCTTTTGCGCATCGCGGAGTAAATGGGGCTCGCGGCGGCGGCAAGGGCTAGGACATGCGGCTGCATCGTCATTCCCGCCCCGTTGGCGAGGTCGACCGGTGCGTGCTCGCTCGCCTGTTCCCAAGCCCGCGCATCGCGGTCAAGCGCCGGCGCTCGCGGGCGGGGGCTGGGCTGAGGAGAAGGTGGTCGATGCGCAATCCGGCGACGGGCGCACAAGCGTTCCGGAAATAGCGCCAGATCCGCTCGCTACGGCGCTTCGCGCTGCCACACCAAGGTGGCGACCGTTCGCTTGCCGATCAGAATGCCGCTTGGCTGCTCGGAAGTTCGAACGCTCAATGTGTCGCCGTTCAGTTCAAAATAGCGGACTTGCTCGCTGCCTTTGTAAAACTCGTTCCAGGCGCCATCGACCTGGGTGATGAACTTGTTCCCGTCCAGCCTGAACTTGCCGGTATAGGCGGTCATTGAGGACAGGAGAGCCGCGGCTTCGGCAGCGTTCGTCGGAGGCCGCCTGTCGGCCCTCGATATGAAAACCACGACACGATGCTCGGAGAAAAGATGATCCGCCCAATCGGATTGGGGCCAAACACGTCCTTGGGCTCCCCATCTTCCCCGACGACCTTGAGCCGAAACGAAATCAGCCGCCACGAGCCGAAAAGTCTGGCGCTCGCGTCTTTGGCCAACGCCGATGTCGCAAAAAGAATCGCCAAAACCGCCGCGATGCAACGCATGCCGCCCTCCGAGGTCAGAGTTCTGGAGATTTTACAGTGTGACGCTCCCCCAAGAGACCAGATTTCCAGCGCAAACGCGCGAGGACGGATTTCATCGGTTTCCCGCCGACGTCATCCGTCCGGCGCGCATCAAAACCGGTTCCGATTGCTTCTGAGGCCCTACCTTATCCCGCCGTCGCGACATTCGCCGCGCGTTTCATCCTCGTCGCTTGGCTGCGGGCGGCTTCGCGCTCGTTCACGAAAATGTGAACGCCGCCGGGCCGTCACACGATAGCCATTTCCCTTCCTCATTTGTTGACGGGGTGTAGCGGTGGATTTTGCCCGCCATAGGAGGTTGTTTCATGTCATTCAGCACGCTTGGTCTATCCGTGGCGACGGTCGGAGCGGCGACGTTGGCGTTCGCCATCGCCGCTCCAGCTTCGGCGCAGGAGCACTACGGGCAAAGGCACTACACGCACACGCACTATGCGCATGCCCACTATGCGCACAGCCACTATGCCCACGCCCACTATCGCCACTACGCCGGCTATGGCGAGGGTCATCAGATCGTTGTTCATGCTGTGCCAGCGCCGGCGCCGACCTATGTCACGGGTCCCGTGGGGGCGGTGGGCAGCGTCGTGAGCGGAACCGGCCATGCGGTGGAGTCGGTGTTTACCGGCGCCGGCGGAATCGTGGGCGGCGTCCTTGGGGGCGTAGCCGGTGGCGTGTCCGCGCTGTTCGGCGGTCCTGGCTACGCTTACTACGGCAACTCGTTCGCTGCGCCGTTCAATGCGGCCGGCACGGTCGCGGGGACGCCCTTCCAGGTGGTCAACGGCGCGATGGGAGAGCCGGCGCCCGCCGGCTACGCCTATGCGCCCGCGACGGCCGCGCCCGCGTACTGAGCAGGATTGCCGAAAAGCGGATTCCAGCAGGTTTGCGTTGGTCCCAACGCGAACCTGCTTGGACGCGCTGCGCCGCCTGAAGCCGGCGGCGGATCGTATGCCTATCCGCCTACCCGCGACGATCGCCGCCCGGATCGCTTCGGCTGGGCGGGCGCGCCATCCATAAGCTCGATCCAGACAGGCGCGTGGTCGCTCGCCTTCTCCCAGCCGCGCACGTCGCGATCGACGCCCGCGCCCTTCAGGCGCGCGGCGGCGGAGGGGCTCAGCAGCAGATGGTCGATGCGCAGGCCGGCGTCGCGCGCATAGGCGTTTCGGAAATAGTCCCAGAATGTATAGATGCGCTCGCCCGGATGGAGCGTCCTCAGCGCATCCGTCCAGCCCTGCTCGGCGAGGCGGCGGAAGGCGTCGCGGACCTCGACGCGGAACAAGGCGTCATTGACCCATCGCTCGGGCTTGTAGACGTCGAGCTCGGTCGGCATCACGTTATAGTCTCCTGCCAGCACGACCGGCGCGCCGGTTGAGAGCAACTCGGCGCCCTGCGCGATCAGCCGCTCGAACCACTTAAGCTTGAAGCCGAACTTCTCGCTCGTCACCGGATTGCCGTTCGGCATGTACAGGCAGCCGATGAGGAGACCGTCGACAGCGGCCTCGATGTAGCGGCTCGTCGTGTCGTCCTCGTCGCCGGGAAGCGCGCGCCGGGTCTCGACCAGGCCCTTGCCGCGCGCGAGGATCGCCACCCCGTTCCAGCTTTTCTGCCCGCTCCAGATCGCCTCGTAGCCCGCGGCGCGCACGGCGCTTATCGGAAACGTCTCCGATTTGAGTTCCTGCAGGCAGACGATGTCGGGCGACGCCTCCTCGAGCCAGCGGAGAAGAACCCGAAGCCGGCCGTTGACCCCATTGACGTTGAAGGTTGCGATCCTCATTCGGCGGCGCTCTCCTTTTCGGCTCTGCTGTTTTAAGATGAGCCCTGGGCCTGGCGCCAGGAGAGGAACTCGATGACCTTTCTCCCGTCAAAAATTCCTCTCATCCAGGCGCCGATGGCGGGTGCGCAGGGGCCTGAGCTCACGATCGCCGTCTGCAAGGCGGGCGGGCTTGGCTCACTGCCGGCGGCGATGCTCACGCCCGATCGCCTGCGCGAGCAGATCGCCGCCATCAGGCAGGCGACGGACGCGCCTTTCAACGTTAATTTCTTCACCCATGGCGAGCCCAAGTCCGATCCGGAGATCGAGGCGCGCTGGCGCAAGCGGCTCGCGCCTTACTATGCCGAGGCGGGCATCGATCCGTCCGCCATCCCCGCCGCGCCCGTTCGCGCGCCCTTCGGCGAGGCTATGTGCGCAGTCATCGAAGAGACACGCCCCTCGGTCGTGAGCTTTCATTTCGGCCTGCCACCCGCTTCGCTGCTCGCACGCGTCAAGGCGGGCGGCGCGCTGGTCCTGGCGTCCGCCACCACTGTCGCCGAGGCGCGCTGGCTCGAGCAGCACGGAGCCGGCGCCGTCATTGCGCAGGGACGCGAGGCCGGCGGCCATCGGGGCATGTTCCTTTCCGACAATATCGACGCACAGCCCGGTCTGATGTCGCTCCTCCCGCAGGTGCGCGACGCGGTGCGATTGCCGGTCGTCGCGGCCGGCGGAATCGGCGACGGGCGCGGGGTCGCGGCGGCCTTTGCGCTCGGCGCCGACGGCGTCCAGATCGGCACGGCCTATCTGCGCACGCCTGAATCGACGATCTCGCCCTTGCATCGCGCTGCGCTCGCCAACGCGCGTGACGACGCGACGCGGCTGACCAACGTGTTCACCGGACGCCCCGCGCGCGGCCTCGTCAACCGGTTCGTCGCTGAAGTGGGGCCGATGTGCGAGGGCGCGCCGCAATTTCCGCTTGCCGCGGCAGCGGCCGCGCCTTTGCGCGCCGCGTGCGAAAAGCGCGGCAGCGGCGATTTCTCGCCGCTCTGGGCAGGCGAGTCGGCGGCGCTTGCGCGCGATGAGGGCGCCGAAGCGGTCACACGGCAGCTATGGGCCGGGGCGCTTGACGTGATGGCCGGCCTCAGCGGCAGATGGAAGGAATGAAGCGGAGGGGCGGCGGCTGAGGACGCTGCGCCTCCCGCACTTTGCCGGCGCGGGTAGATCTGTCACCAGCAGATTTCCCCGTGATTTTGCGGCCTTTTCATGGTAGCTTGCGGACGGCCGGAGGGGCGCGAATTGAGCGAAACCTGGAAGCTTGCGGCGATCTTGGTGTCCGACGTCGTCGGCTATAGCCGCCTCGCCGGCGCCGACGAAGACCGCATTCTCGCACGCCTCAGAGCGCTGCGCAGCGACCTTATCGACCCCATCGTCGCCGTGCATCACGGCCGCATCGTCAAGCGCACCGGCGATGGCTCGATCATCGAGTTCCGCAGCGTCGTCGACGCGGTGCGCTGCGCGATCGAAGCGCAGACCGGCATGGTCGAGCGCAACATGGGTTTGCCGCCCGAGAAGCGGATCGAGTTTCGCGTCGGCATTCATCTCGGCGACGTGGTCGAGGAAGCCGACGGCGACCTCATGGGCGACGGGGTCAATATCGCTGCGCGGCTCGAAGGCATATGTCAGCCCGGTGCGGTCTGCCTGTCTGAGGACGCCTATCGACAAGTCAAGCAGCGGCTCGACCTCAAGGTCAGCGATCTCGGCGCGACACAGCTCAAGAACATCGCGGAGCCGGTGCACGTCTATTCGCTGGAAGTCGGTCGGCCGGCCGAAGCGAAGCCCGCGGCACCGTTAGCGGCCGCGACGATCAGGCGGAAGAGCGCAACTCCGGCGCCAAGGACCAGCGGCTGGTTTTCGCGTTGGCCCGCGCTCGCTGGGGCGCTCATCGCTCTCCTCTTCCTTGCCGCGGGCGGTTGGTATGGGCTCGGCGGTCGCTGGGCGAAACCGGCGCAGGCCGCGCATCTTTCGATCGTCGTTCTGCCGTTCGCCAATCTCTCCGGCGATCCCGCGCAGGACTATTTCGCCGACGGAATCACCGAGAACCTCACCACCGAGCTGTCGCGCATCAAGGACAGTTTCGTCATCGCCCGCAACACCGCCTTCACCTTCAAGGGCAAAAGCGTCGACGCCAAAGAGATCGGCAAGCAGTTCGGCGTGCGCTACGTGCTCGAAGGCTCGGTGCAGCGCGACGGAACGCGTGTGCGGGTCAACGCTCAACTTGTCGACGCTGAGTTCGGCGCGCATCTCTGGGCCCAGCGGTTCGAGGAGGAGCTGGCCGATCTGTTCAAGCTTCAGGATCAGGTCGTCGCGCGCTTGGCCAACACGTTGGGCTATGAGCTGACCAAGGCGGAAGCGGCGAAGGGAGGCCGCACCGCCAATCCGGATGCGCTCGATCTCGTCATGCGCGGGTGGGCGCTTATGAATGAGTAGAGCGTCAACCCCAGCAAGGACAAGACCAATGCGGCTCGCGCCCTGTTTGAACGGGCGCTCGCGATCGACCCCACTATGCCGGGGGCTATGGACCGCGTGGCCACCACCTACGATAGCGAGCGCATGCAGGGCTGGGGGGATTCGGATACCGATTACGACGCGAAAACCCTCGGTCCGCTGGACCGCGCGATCGCCGTCGCTCCGGACTACGACGGAGCGTATGCGACGAAGAGCAATTATTTGGCGATGTCGCACCGATTTGACGAGGCGGTCCGTGTCGCTAACGCCGGAGTCGCCGTCAATCCGAACAACCCTTGGCTCTACCAATCTCGCGCGCTCGCTGAAATATCCTTGGGCCGTCTCGACGAGGCGAGATTCGACATGCAACGCGCGATTCGATTGAGCCCCGATGATCCTGGCCGGGTGGACTGGGACAGGCAGTTGGCCAACATAGAATTTGCCGCCGGCCATCTCGATGCGGCGATCGGCGCATACCATAAGGTGCTCGACGCGGGCGACCGCACGTTCTGGCCCAGGGCAAGCCTGGCGGCGGCCTACGCGCTCCAGGGTAAGATGGACGAATCGAAGCAATACGCAGCCGACGTCCTTCGGCTCAATCCGAATTTCACCATCAAATGGCTCAGAGAGCACGCCCTCGACATTCCGCTCCGAAACGAAGGCCTGCGCAAGGCGGGGTTCAAGGAGGAATGACCGTCACCCCTCACTCCGCCGCGGCGGCCTCGCGCTTCGGCGCGCCATACGTGTCGGGGATCTTGTCACGGCGGACGAAGCAATCGGGGTTCTGGCGGCAAATTCATCGGGGCGACAATTCATTGCGGAAAAACAGAATTGATGTTAGGCTCCGTCCATGATCGATCCCCCCCGCACCCGCGAAACCCCGACCTTCGGCTCGGCCTGGGCGTATCAATCGGCAACAAGGGCGCGCAAATTTTTTTCCGACGAAAATCGCGCGTAACCCATTGAAAAGTCTAGATTCGGACGAGAGAATCCAAGGAAATCCAAGCTTTTCCAACCCTCAAAATCGAAGCTCTTCGCAGCAAAACGGCTAGGCGCCAAGAAAACCCAAAAAAGCGGTCGAGGGCCGGGCGGCCTTCACTCGGCCGCCGCGGCCGGCTCCCGCCGAGGGGCGCCATAGGTGTCGGGGATCTTGTCGGCATAGCCGGCGACGAAATCGTGGTCGTGGTCGACCTCGGTCGCGGGTTTCAGCGCTTCGTCCACATAAGCCGCGCCGTCCTTGTTGGCGAGCACGCGACGCAGGATTTTCCGGTAGCGCAAAGCGAGCGCCGCCCATTTTCCCGCGACCTTGAGAAAGTCCCACGCCCGCCACGGATAGAACACCAGCGGATTGACAACCGGCAGCCCATGCCGGCGCTGCGTCCTCAGCTTGCGGCGCACATAACCGAATTGCAGCGGATGCACGCGCTCGATCCGCGACGACCCCGAGAACACCGTCATCGCGTCGACGATCTTGCGCGGGTTGATACCGCTGGCGACTGCGCGGCGCAGCACGGTCTCGACATGGGCGTCCGAGTAATAGCGCGCCCAGGCGTCGCGATAGACGCCGCGCCACGCATCCGCCGACATGATCGCGTGGTCGGCGCAGACATGCTCGAGATCGTAATTGTTCATGTCCGCTTCCATCCAGGCGCCCTTAAGATGGAGGACCTTATGATCCTCCGAGCCCGGCAGGGGCGTGAGGAAGAAGAATTCGAGGATGTCGATCGGCAGTTCGCGCTTGATGGTGTCGATGTCGCGGGCGATCGATTCGGGCGTGTCGGTGGGAAAGCCGAGAATGTAACCGGCCCAGGTCATCACCTTGGCGCGCCGCCACGCCTGCAGCATGTCGCGATATTCCCAGATCTTGTTCTGGCGCTTCTTTGCTCCCATCAGCGATTCGGGATTGATGTTCTCGAGCCCGATGAACACCGCGTTGCAGCCGGCCCGCGCCGCCTTCTCGATGAAGTTCGGGATCTTGTGGCAGAGCGTGTCGACCTGGAGCAGAAGCCTGATCTTGAAGCCGTGCTGCTCGCGCAATTCGATCAGGCGATCGAGGATCGGCTCCCAGTTGCGGTTGCGAGCGAAATTGTCGTCTGTGACGAAAAAGCGGGTCACCCCTTGCGCGGAATTGGCGCGCACGATCGCTTCCACGTCGTCGGGCGTGCGATAGCGCGACTTGCGCCCCTGCACGTTGATGATAGTGCAGAACGAGCACTGGAACGGGCAGCCGCGTCCGGCGTCGAAGCTGGTGTAGTGGCCTGCGACCCTGGTCACGACCTCGCGCGGGAGCACAGGGATCGCCGCGGCGGCCATGTCGGGCATGTCATTGAGATAATTGTAGACGGGTTTGGGTTGGCCTGAATCCACGTCCTTCAGGAAGCCTGCAAGCCGCCCTTCCCCCTCGCCCGCATAGAGGATGATCCCCAGCGCCTGGGCCTCCTTCAGGTCCGGCGGCAGTTCCGGCAGCATGGCGATGCAGCCAGAAACGTGAAAGCCGCCGACGGCGACGGTGACGCCCCTGGCGCGGAACTGGCGGCCGATGTCGAGCGCGCGCGGAAACTGATTCGATTGCACCCCGACCAGCGCGACCATGCCGCCATCAGCGAGAATGCGCCGTGAAATCGCCGGAATGTCGACGATGGTGTTGCATTCGTCGTAGATCTCGAACGCGATGTCGACGTCAGGGCCGAGGACGCGCGCTTCCGCGCATTCCGCCAGCAATCCATAGACGCTGGCCAGGCTGTTCGAGGGAATGGTCGAGCGGCGCCACTGGATGACATAGCCGTCGTCGTCGTAATGCGACGGCTTGATCAGAACGATCGTGAACCTGCGCTTCGCCATTCGGCCCTCGCGAGAGGTCTAAGCCGCGTCATTTGGTGGTCTAAAACCAGCTAGCGCCTTGGAGAGGCCCGGGCAACCTTAAAATCTGAGGGGCTCCCGCTTGGCCAAGCCCCTCATCCGGAGCTTCTCGCCGCAAGAGGAGGTAGAAGGCGCGCCCGCGGGCCTCGCTGATCGTCAGTTCCTCAGCGCCTGGTTGAGATCGGCGATGAGATCGTCCGGGTTTTCGATCCCGACCGACAGGCGGATCAGCGCAGGCGTAATGCCAAGGCGCATCTGTTCCTCGGGCGCGATGTCGGAATGGGTCATGGCCGCAGGATGCGAGGCGAGCGTCTCCGTTCCGCCCAGACTGACGGCGAGCTTGATCACTTCGAGCCGATCCAGAACGGCGAAGGCTTCGGCCTCGCCGCCCTTGACCTCGAAGCTGAAGGTCGAGCCCGCGCCCTTGCACTGGCGTTCGAAGGTCGCCCGATCGGGATGATCGTCGGGCAGAAAGCCCAGATACCAGACCGACGCAATCGCGGCATGACCGCGCAGAAACTCCGCCACCTTGCGGGCGCCCTCGGCCGCGGCCGTCATTCTGAGCTTCAAGGTTTCGAGCGAGCGCATGAGCAGCCAGCCGGTGTTGGGATCGCACATCGTGCCAAGGATCGTGCGCATGCCGCGGATCGGCTCAAGCGCCGCACGCGTCCCCGAACAGCCGCCGGCGATGAGATCGGAATGGCCGCCGACATATTTGGTCAGCGACGTCACGACCAGATCGGCGCCATGGGCGATGGGTGTCTGGTACAGCGGGCCGAGCATCGTATTGTCGACGATCACCATCGGGCGCTTTCCACCCTCGCCTTCAAGGCCCTCGGCGAGTTCTCTGGCGCGGGCGATGTCGACGAGGCCGTTGGTCGGGTTGGCGGGCGTCTCGAGATAAAGCGCGGCGATCGATCCCATGCCGCGCGCCTTGTTCACCGCCTCCTCCATCGCGCGGGCGCCGCCCTCCGCCGGGAAGCCGACCGGGGCGACGCCGAACTGAGGCAGTATCCTGTTCAGGAGAAAATCCGTTCCGCCATAGACCGGGCCGGAATGGACGATGACCGTGCCGGGCCGCGCGTAAGCCCAAAGGGTCGTCGAGATCGCGGCCATGCCCGAGGCGAAGGTCAGGTTCGCCTCCGCCTCGTCCCAGATCGCCAGCCGGTCCTCGAGCATTTCGAGATCGGGGTTGTTGATCCGGCTGTAGATGAGGCCCGGCTCCTCGTTCGGCCGCTTCTGGCGCAGCCCATAGGCCAGTTCGAAGAATTCCTTGCCGTCCTGGGCGGTGCGAAACACGAACGTCGACGTCTGAAAGACCGGCGGCTTCAGCGACCGCTCGCTGAGGAACGGATCGTAGCCATAGCCCATCATCAACGTTTCCGGCGCGAGCAGCCGATTGCCTAGGACCCGCTTGCGCCACCGTTGGTCAGACATGCGTGTTCGCCTCCGGCGCCGCTCAGCGGCGTAACTCACCTCTTAAAGCAGGAATGATCGACTCGGAAACATCGCGACCCCGCAGGACTCTATGCCCATGGCCAACGTCTTAGCGCGTTCGCGCGCCGCCCTCCGCATTGGTGTCCCCGACGATCGCGCGATAAGTCTTGCTGATCAATTCATCAACCAGCTGCGGCGGCCGCTCTCGGCGCTGAAGTTGATGCTTAACCGCGGCGATCGGGACTTCCGCCAGCACGAATGCGGCGCGGCGCATCTCAGCGCGACCGGCGCGGCCGAACGCTCCGCGCGCAAATGTCCGCAAGCAACCCTCGAAACGCTCTGCCTGATCGGCCACCCCGCCTCTCAGCGCCGCCGGCCAGTCGCCTTGAACGAAATCATGACGGCTATAGAGCATCAGCAGTCGCGCGTCTTCCAAATGGCGGCGCGCCCAAGCTGGCGTGTGCAGCGCGGCGCGTAGGCCGTCGCCTGCGTCGATCGCTGCGACGAAGCCCTCTTGATAGGCGAGCACGGTCTTGAGCCATACTTCACCGAGCAGTGCGTCGCGCGAGGCGAAGCGATAGTAGAACGAGCCCTTGGGCGCTCCGATCCGCTCGGCGACCGAATTGATGGTGACGGCTTCGGGCCCCCGCTCGGCGATGAGGTCGCGAGCAGCGCCAAGGAAACTTGCGTGATCGAATTGCGGTCGCCCCATATTTGTAGACTACTCGGTCTAGACCGCTTCGTCTATATCTGGTAAGAGTGCGGGCGGCCGGGGGCGAACGGAGGATTTGCCGATGTTGGAAACGAAGGCCAAGCCCGACAGCGTTGACGTCAGCCGCCTGATGGCCGGCGCCGCAAAGACGATGCGAAGCGCGCGCTATTGCTGGCTCGTGACCGCAAGCGAGGCCGGCGCGCCTCACGTTCGGCCGATGGGGCGGGTGCTGAACGACCCCGGCGAGGACGAGTGGAGGATCCGGTTCCTCACCGACGGCCGTTCACGGAAGGCCGCCGAAATGCGGCGCGCCAGCGACGTCACGATCCTGTTTCAGCATGACCCCGACCTCGCCTTCGCCACGCTGATCGGCAGGGCCGCGCTGCACGAGAGCGAATCTGAGACGCGCAGCCGCTGGAAGGGCGCTTATGACGCCTACTTTCCCACCGAAGCGGACCGGGCGAATGCGATCTTCGTCGAAGTCGGGATCGGGCGCATGGAGCTCTGGATCCGCGGCGTCACGCCCGAGCCTTTCGGCCTGCGGGCGACAGTCCTTGAGCGAAGCGCCGACGGCTGGCGCTTGATCGCCTGCTAGGCCTGCGCTCCTGTCGGGCGCAGCCCTCTAGTCCGGCTCCATGCCTGCGGCAAGCTCGACCGGCTGCCCATGCGGGGTGCGCATGTAGGCGCGCTCCCATTGATGCTCGCGCTCATCGAGTTCTTCGCGCGTGAGGCGGCCGGCTTCCGCAAGCAGCCGCTCAAGCGCCGCGAGGACGGCCCGGAAATAGGTCTCGCGATCGTCGGGCTCGGCGTTCAGCGCCTTGATCTCGGCGCCAAGCGTCTCGGCCCAGTGCGCTGGCGAGATCACGCCGCGCTTCACAAGCACGTCGGCGAGCGCCAACGCCTGCGCGTGCCATGGCTCGCCGAACTCCGGCTCGCCGTCCTTGGCCTTAAGGAAGCCTGAGCCGGCCTCAGGAGGGCTCAAGATAGCTCTCCCAGAGATCGACAAAGACGCGATCGGCGCTCCCCTTCGCCTCAGGCCAAAGGTCGGAAGAAGCGAAGCCTACGGTGTAAAGACGCTCGCCGCGATGTTCGCCGCGCGCCCCCGCGTCGGGCAGCGCATGGCCGCCGTGATGGCTGTGAATCACGCCTGCCCGGCCCCGCACATATTGCGGTAGCCGCGTATGCCAAGAGCCGCCGTCGAGCCGGCATCGCACCCTCTCGCCAGGCGCGAAGCGGGGCGGCGCATTGACGCTGACGGCGAAACTTCTCGGGTTCTTGACGAAGGCGCGCGCGCCCCCCGGCGAGGCCGGCGGAACGCCGGGCTTCGGAATGAAGGCGGCGGCCGCCGCCTTGATCTCGTCGAGCGTGAGATAGCCTTCGTCGATGAGCTGCGCGACGAGCGTCGTCAGCCATTGATCGTAATAGGGCCGTGTGAGATAATCGATCGGATCGGCCAGCTCGCGGCAATAGCGGAACCAGTCGATTGTCCAGCTCTGACCGGCGGCCGCCGCCTGCTTGATGGCGAAATCGCGGATCTCCCAGTCGGCGTGGATCACCTTCTCGTCCGCCTTGCCAGCGATCGGCCCAAAGCCCTCGCGCCCGCCAAGATCGTGAACGCCGTCCATCAGGCGTTCGCCCGCTTGGTCGCGAGCTCGCGCTCCGTGCCGATCATCGAATTGCGCGTGACGAGTTTGGCGAGCGCCGCCTCGTCCCAGTCTTCGACCCCCTTCGGCCGCTCAGGCACCACGAGATAGCGCCGCTCCGAGGTCGAGTCCCAGACCCGGACCTGCGTCTCACCGTCGAGCTCGACGCCGAATTCCTCGAGCACGCCGCGCGGATCGCGCACCGCGCGAGCGCGATATTCGTTCGACTTGTACCAGGAGGGCGAGAGACCAAGCAGCGAGAACGGATAGCAGGAGCAGAGCGTGCAGACGACGAGATTATGCACGTCCGCCGTGTTCTCCACAGCTTGCAGATGGCCGGTCGCGTGGCCGGCGAAACCGAGTTCGCCGATCGCCGCGGTTCCGTCTGCCAGGAGCCGCGCCTTGAACGCGGGATCGACCCAGGCGCGCGCGACCACGGCCGCCCCGCGCTTCGGGCCGATCTCGTCGCGATACATCTCGATCCAGGCGTCGACCGCGGCAGGATCGATAAGCTGTTTCTCGGCGAGCAGACTTTCAAGCGCCTTCGTGCGCAAGGCCGGCTCGGAAGGCAGATGCGAACGCAATTCATGATGGATATGGGAGATGGTCTTCCCGTCGAAGCTCGCCATCGCGCGCCCTCTTTCATCCGCTCGCCGTTGAGCCTATCACGCGACGGCGCGCAGTAAAGACGAGCCGATGCGAGGCTTGCGCGAGCGCAATCCCGATAGGAGCAGGATCTTGGAATACAATCGTCTCGGCCATTCCGGGCTGCGTGTGCCGGCGCTGAGCTTCGGCACGGGCACTTTCGGCGGCGCCAATGACTTCTTCAAGGCATGGGGAACGACCGACGCCGCGGGTGCGTCCCGGCTGATCGACATATGTCTCGATCATGGGGTGAGCCTGTTCGACACCGCCGACGTTTATTCCGCCGGCCTCGCCGAACAGATCCTCGGACAGGCGATCAAGGGCAAGCGCAATCGCGTGCTCATTTCCACCAAGGCGACATTCCCGATGGGCGACGGCCCGAACGATTACGGCTCGTCGCGCCAGCATCTCTTGGAGGCGACGGAAGGCTCTCTCAGGCGACTCGGACTCGAGACGATCGACCTCCTGCAATTGCACGGCCAGGACTACAATACGCCGGTGGAGGAGACGCTCTCCACCCTCGATCAGCTCGTGCGCGCCGGCAAGGTCCGTACATCGGCTGCTCGAATTTTTCCGGCTGGCATCTGATGAAGTCGCTCGCCGCATCGGACCGTTACGGCTATTCGCGCTATGTCGCGCACCAAGCCTATTATTCGCTGCTCAATCGCGACTATGAGTGGGAGCTCATGCCGCTCGGCCGCGATCAGGGCGTGGGCGCGGTTGTCTGGAGCCCGCTCGGCTGGGGCAAGCTCACCGGAAAGATCCGGCGTGGACAGCCGCCCCAGCCGGGCACACGCGCGCACGCCATTCCGGACACCGGGCCGCGCTACGACGAAGCGCGCCTGTTCGCGATCGTCGACGCGCTTGACGCGCTCAGCAAGGAGACCGGCAAGACAATTCCGCAGGTCGCGCTCAACTGGCTGCTAAGCCGCCCGACCGTCGCCAGTCTCATCATCGGCGCCCGCAACGAAGAGCAGTTGCGCGAGAACATTGGCGCTGTCGGCTGGAGCCTGACGCCCGAGCAAGTCGCGAAGCTCGACGCGGCGAGCGATGTCGAACCCGCCTATCCGGTCTGGCACCAGCGCGGCTTTCCGCTGCTCAATGAGAAGGCGCGCGTCTGAGGGCGCGCAACGTTGAACTACGAATCCGCGAGCAGCGCGAGGACCGCCGTCTCCTCGGCGGTCAGCCCCGCCAACTCGGAGCCCCTGGCCTCCGGCGCGGCGTTCAGCGCGAAGGCGCCGCCGAGATAGGCCTCGGCGATCGCCGGATGGATGTAGGACTTGCGGCACACGGCCGCGGTGTTGCCCAGGGCGGCCGCGACTTGCTTGACCGCGGCGCTCATTGCGCGCCTTGCCTGCTTCGGACTGGTGAACGGAGGCGAGGTTGAGAGGAACCGCGCCATCAGCATCGTTCCGGCCCAGGTGCGGAAATCCTTGGCGGTGACATCGCCGCCGGCGATCTCCCTGAGATAGGCGTTGACGTCGCCGGACGACACCGCGCGCAACGTCTTGTCCTCGTCGAAATAGTGCAGAAGCTCCTGCCCTGGCAGTTCCTGGCAGGCGCGAATGATCCGCGCCACCCGCCGGTCACGCGTCGCAAGCGACCATTGCTTGCCGCTCTTGCCGATGAAGTGGAAACGAACTTCAGCGCCCTCGACCGCGACATGCTCGCTTCTGAGGGTCGTGAGCCCGTAGCTCTGGTTGGTTCGCGCATATTCGTCATTGCCGACACGGATGAGCGTCGTCTCCAGAAGGCGTACGATCGTCCCCAGAACCTTCTCGCGCGGCAGGCCGCGCAGGCTCATGTGTTCGGCGACCTTCGCCCGGATCATCGGCAGCGCGGCGGCGAACTCGAGCAGGTGCTCGTATTTCGTCTGCTCCCGCGCCTCGCGATATTCAGCGTGATACTTATACTGCTTGCGTCCTTTGGCGTCGCGGCCGGTCGCCTGAATGTGCCCATCCGCAGCCGCGCAGATCCAGACGTCGGTCCAAGCCGGCGGGATGACGAGGGCGCGTATGCGGTTCAGCGTATCGGGATTCGCGACCCGCCTGCCCCTCGCATCGAGATAGACGAAGCCCCTGCCCGCTCGCCGGCGCCGGATCGCCGGACCGTCATCGGATACATAACGCAGGCCAGGCGGCGCCGGCATGGCCACGTCGACGGAAATGCGGACCTCGGAATCGAACATTGGGCGCGCCCGGCTTTTCCCCGAAGCGCCGAAGGCGCGCCGCCTGTTCCATGTGAAAGTCGGGCGAACGGAGCGCGGCCGGGGGGCGCGTGAATCGCCTCAGAACGCGTTGCGGTCGTGGTAGGTCTGCAGAAACTGCCGCACGCGCGGCTCCGGGCTCTCATGGAACACCCGGCGCGGCAGGCCTTCATCGATGATGCGGCCCTCGTCGATGAAGGCGATGCGGTCGGCGACATGGGCGGCGAAGCCCATCTCGTGCGTGACGATCAGCATCGTCATGCCCTCCGCCGCGAGGCTTTTCATCACCTCGAGCACTTCGCCGACCAGCTCGGGATCGAGCGCCGAGGTCGGCTCGTCGAACAGCATGAGGCGGGGCTGCATCGCCAGCGCCCGCGCAATGGCGACGCGCTGCTGCTGGCCGCCCGAAAGGCGCGACGGATAAGCGTCGGCCTTGGCGGCGAGTCCGACCCGGGTCAGCATCGCCGTGGCGCGCGCACCCGCTTCGCGCGCGTTCAGGCCGCGCACGCGCCGCAAGGGTTCGGCGACATTGCCGAGCGCCGTCATGTGCGGCCAAAGATTGAAGTGCTGGAACACCATGCCGATCTCGTGCCGCATCTCGCGCAAGGCGCGCGCCGCCATCGGCCGGCGGGTTCCGTTCGCGTCCTCGTAGCCGATCAGCCTGCCGTCGATCCGAAGGTCGCCGGAATCGTAAGGCTCAAGGAAGTTCACGCATCTCAGAAGCGTGCTTTTGCCGGACCCGCTCGGCCCGATAAGGCAGACGACCTCCGAGCGCCCGACCGAGAAGTCGACGCCGCGCAGCACCTGATGCGCGCCGAAGCTCTTGCTCACCTTGGCAAGCTCGATCATCGGCGCGTTCATGCGCTGGCCTCATGCGCGAGATAGGCCGTCACCCGGGCTTCAATCCGGGCGCCCACGCGCGACACTGCCTCAACCAGAAGCCAGTAGAAGACCGCCATGGCGAAGATCGCGCCAAAGGCGGTGAACGTCTCCGCCGCCATCGTCTGCACCTGATACATGAGCTCTGGCACGGTGATGATCGACAAGACCACCGTCTCCTTCGACAGGATGATCAGCATGTTGACGATTGCAGGAACCGCGGCGATGAGCGCACCCGGCAGCATCACTCGAAGTCATCGTGTCGAACGGCGCCATGCCGACGCTGACCGCCGCCTCGATCTGGCCGGCCGGCACCGCGGCGAAGCCGGCGCGAAAGATCTCGGCGAAATAGGCCGACGAGTAGAGGGCGAGGCCAAGAACGCCAGCCGCCGTCGCGCTAAGTCTCAGCCCGATCGACGGGCCGCCCGCGTAGAGGAGGAAGAGCTGCACCAGGAACGGGGTGCCGCGGAAGATCTCGATGAAAACCCTGATGAGCCAGTTGAGTGGCGGGATTCGCAGCCGAACAAGCAGCGTGATCGCGAACCCAAGGATGAGCCCGAGCGTGCCGCCGGCGGCCCAGCACATGATAGTGACGCCAAAGCCGCTGAGCAACGAGGGCGCATAATGCCAGATGAGAGCAAGGCTCATCGCGCGCCCGCCGTGGCGAGGCGCTGCTCCACGAGCGCGCCCGCCCCCGCCAGGCACAGGTTGATCGCCAGATAGAACAGGGCGCCGCCGACATAGGCCTCGAGCGGCCGATAGGTCTCCGAGGCGATGTTCATGCTGACGCGCGTCAATTCGGCGATCCCGACTACCGAAACCAGCGACGAGGCCTTGATCAGAAGGATGAATTCGTTGATGAGCGGCGGCGTCGAAATCCTCAACGCCTGCGGCAGGAGAATGCGCCGCCAGATGTCGAGGCCGGAAAAGCCGAGCGCGGTCGCCGCCTCCCCCTGCCCGCGCGGCACGGCGTTGAGCGCGCCGCGCAGGATCTCCGCCTGATAGGCCGCCGAAGAGAGCGCGAGCGCTCCGACCGCAGCCACGATCGCGGGGACGTCGAGCCCGTATTCGGCGAGAAAATAATAGATGAACAGGAGCTGCACGAGCAGCGGCACGCCTCGGAACGCGCTGACATAGGCCCCGCCCAACCGCTTGAGCCATAAGCGCGGCGAAACGCGAGCGACGCAGACAAGCGCGCCGATGACGAACCCAAATACGATGCCGGCGAAGGACACGGCGATGGTGACGCCCGCGGCGTGCGTCAGATAGCCGAACGAGTGGAGGATGACCTCAGGTTTCATCGGGCCCCGGCGATCCGATCTGCGTCACGTCGGATCCCTCGACCGCGTCTCTTACGGCGCGCTCAGGATTGGCGCACGCGACGGCGCGGATCGGGATTTCCTCGCAGCAACTCCGGGCCGCCGTCAACCACAACCTGCCTCAAGCCTAGCGACAAGTTACTTCGGCTCAAGCCCTTTAGGCGCCGACTGGGATTCAATTATCGGCTGGCGGCATGCCGCCTGGGATCAAAGCGCGGCTGGAATTTCGCCGTGGAAACGGCATCGCGCGTGACGATCCCGTCGGTTTTATCCAAGACCATCATTCCGTGCCTATCCGGTTGACTTAGGCACCCACTAGGGCTAGTAGCCGCAGTTATGGCGGCTTTGGACATTCACCAGCGGGACGATCTGGCTTTTCCCCAATCGCTCCCCGAATTTCAGAAGCTGTTTCCTAATGACGCGGCGTGTGCTGTCTATCTTGGGCGCGCGCGTTGGCCTGACGGTTTTGTCTGCTCGCATTGCGGCGTGATTGGTGAACCCTTCCGCATTGCAACCCGACCCGGTGTTCTGGAATGCCGCGCGTGTCGACGCCAAACCGGCCTCTTGGCCGGCACGGTCATGGAGCGCAGTCATACGCCGCTTAGCGTCTGGTTCTGGGCCGCGTATCTCGTCGCCAGCCAGACGCCGGGCATGTCGGCGGTTCAGTTTCAGCGGCAACTTGGGCTGACACGATACGAAACTGCGTTTGGCATCCTTCACAAACTGCGCGCCGGCATGGTGCGGCCGGACCAGGATCGTATCGGTGGTCGGGCGAAAGAGCATGTCGAGGTCGATGAGACCTGGTCGGTGGAAGGACGCGCGGCGATGGCCGAGGCATCCACCACAAAACATTGGTGTCCGCCGCTGTCGAGGTTCGCCATCGCAAGCCGGGGACGGCGCAAGACAAGCGCAGGGACGGTCGCTATGCCGGTCGTGTGCGATTGGCCATCGTCGCCGACCGCAGCGCCAATTCCTTGTGCGGCTTTGTCGAGAACGCCGTCATGCCAGCCTCGCTGATCGTCACCGACGATTGGAGCGGCTACGTCAGCTTGCGTAAGCGGGGCTACGACCATCATCCGATTGCCGAAAGCGGCGATCCCGAAATTGCCGAACAGTTCATGCCGATGATTCATCTCGTCTTCTCCAATTTGAAGACCTGGCTCAACGGCATCCACCACGGCGTGAGCGCCAAGCATCTACAAGCTTACCTCAACGAATTCACGTTCCGCTTCAACCGGCGCTTCTACCCGTTCAACGCCTTCCGCTCGCTGCTCGGCATCGCGGGCGACGTCGAGGCGCCAACCTATGCCCAGCTTTAATTCGGGAGAATGGGTCCACCCTACATATGGTGGGTGTCTGCCTTAACCGGATAGGCACGCCAGGAACTAGCCCGCATTATTCATGGCGGGTTGGCGGGTATAGGCTAAGGAGCTGATTTTGCGTAGAATCTGGTTGTCGAAGCCGATTCACGCAACTTGAACCGAGCCACACCCGCCATGAACGATCCTATGCTGCCGCTGCCCGGTCTGTCACCGGTTTCTGGCAAATCGGTTGTGGTCAAATTCGACGGCGGGCTCTTGTCGTCGGACGGCGGCGTCCTGGCGTTGCGTGAGATCGAACAGCGTCTTCGGGTCGCGGACCGGCTTGCCGCGTGCGTGGTTGATCCTCGGGCGCCGGAGCAGATCACCCACGGCGTGGCGGACGTCATTCGCTTTCGGCTGCTGATGATCAGCGCCGGGTACGAGGACGGGATCGACGCCAATTCCCTGCGCCGCGACCCGATGTTCAAGATGGCGCTCGATCTGACGCCGTCGGATCGGGAGTTGTGCTCGCAGTCGACGATCTCGCGATTGGAGAACCTGCCGGACGTTCGCGCCCTGTTGCGGATGGGTCGCGCGATGGTCGACCTCTATTGCGGGTCGTTCGCTAAGGTTCCCAAACGGATCACGCTCGATATCGACGACACGTTCGACGCGGTCCACGGCGGCCAGCAACTGCGGTTGTTCAACGCCCACTACGACGAATACGGATTTCAGCCGATTGTGGTGTTCGACGGCGAGGGCCGTTTCATCACCGCGGTGCTTCGTCCCGCCAAACGACCGGGCGGTAAGGAGATCAAGCCTTTTCTCCGCCGGCTGTTGCGCGCGATCCGGGCTCATTGGCCCCACACCGAGATCCTGCTTCGCGGTGACAGCCACTATTGCGGCCCCGAGGTTCTCGACTGGTGTCGCGCCAACGGCCTCGACTACATCCTCGGCGTCGCGCCGACCACGACCTTGCGTCGTCATGTCGCCGATCTCGAAGCCAGCACGAAGGCGCGGTTCGAGGCCGCGTCGCGCGACGGCAAGCTTCGCCGCTTCAAGGAGTTCTTCGACGGCGCGAAAAGTTGGAGCCGGGTCGAGCGCATCATCGCCCGCGTCGAAGTCAGCGCGGAAGGGCCCGACACCCGCTTCGTCGTCACCAATCTCACGCATCGCAACGCGCGCCGGCTTTACGAAGACGTCTATTGCCGACGCGGCCAAGCCGAAAACCATATCAAGTCCTGGAAGACGCATCTGTCGGCGGACCGCACGTCCTGCACAAAGGCGACAGCCAACCAGTTCCGTCTCTTCATCCACGCCGGCGCCTACTGGCTGATGTGGGGGCTTCGCATATCGATGCCGAAGCGCTCGATGTGGCGCGTCGCGCAGTTCGACACCTTGCGCCTGCGTCTCATCAAGATCGCCGCTCGCGTCGTCGAAATGAAGACGATAATCCGCGTGCACTTGCCGACCTCATGCTCGGCGCAGAATATCCTGCGCCTCGCTCTGGAACGCATACCGCGCCTCGTCACATGAGCGACGGGGCGTGACGCCCCAAAACGCAAACCCGTCCCGTCAACCCGCAAACCACCTCCAACCGAAAATCTGGCCCCAAGCCGGAACGGAACTGCTGCGTCCACACTCAACCGAAATTACCCAATCGCGCCGAAAGCCATGCAGCAGTCGTCAGGGCGATGCATAGTGCGGGCTAGCGAGAACTCGGAATCGTCTTTATGCTCGTGCAGGAAACGGGCGATCCGCGTCTTCAATAGAGCAGCGTCGCGTAATTTGCCCGAAGTCGCGTGCTCGAACAGTTTGCGCTGAACATCGGTGGGCAGATTACTCCATTCGCTCACGAGGGCAACCCCAAGACATTCCAGAACTCGGCGCTCCAGCTCGAGCAAGTCGGCGGCTTCATAAGGCAAGGACCACTGTCCGCCTGGCGCCCCACCTTCCTCGTTCCAACGGTCAAGACCATTGGACGCGCCTTCTCCCGAAATCGGACGCCTTCGGCGTTCTTTCTTGACCATTCTCTATGGTCGCACATTTCGGCAACAAGCGCCATTCCGCTGTCGGGAATGACGGCTATTTGCGCGTTCCGGCCGGCTGGAGTCGCGTAAAGCAGAAGTTGCGGACTCAAATTAGCGCCATCAAGCCCGAGGCCCGGCGTATGGGAGACACACAGGCGCCGGATTCAAGGCCCGTTATTTCAAGTCAAAGACGTTTGATCCCTCCGATATCTTCGGAGCCGCCACGCCAGTGCCGGCGGCGTTCTTCGCGATCCAATCCCTGGCCTTTTCAACGCTCTCATCAGTACCGGCTTTGTCGTTGCAAACGGTCACTGAAAATCCGCCGTCCTCGCTGCGGACGAGGGCATAGCTGACAAAGCCTTTGACAGAGCGCATTATCTTCTCCACATCTGCCTTGTTTTTCTCCAACACGTCAAACAATTCCTTTGCGCCCTTTCCGAAATATGATCGTACGACCGTGTACATAAGCGTATCCTCCGGTCTTGCCGCCCGGCGGGATCGGTGCCCCGCCGGTCGAATTTGTTACCCTTATAAACTGAGTTGCAACGGCAATGTCGGTCGCCTGTGGCCCCCTTTGCAGCGGGCTTTCGCTTCGGCACTATCGGTCGCGGCACGAACGACCGCTATTTGCGCAAAGCAGACTGCTGCGACAACTCGTTATTTGCCTTCTCGGAGGTTCTCGCCAAGCGGGTCATCGACCGCGGCGCCGACCCATGCTCACCTGCAGCTCGAACGCCTGATGCCCGCCTTGCGGCTCGTCGGAGAGGCGATCGGCCGCGGGGAGCTCGAGGCGGTCGGACCGCTCATCAAAGTGATCGACCGGCTCGACAAGCACCAGGACACGGTCGTGGCGAAACATACTTATGGGCCGGAGGAGCGGCAGCGCCTGCTCGACAAGATCAACCGCGTCGCCGCCAATCTCGCCCGCGGCAGCGGCGAGCCGGCCGCGCCGGAGGCGGGCGCCCGCGAAAATATTTTCGCCGAAATTCCCGTCATAAGCCATTGATAAGGCTAGATTCGGACGAGAGAATCCAAGGAAATCCAAGCTTTTCCAACCCCTCTTGACGGGGGTTTTCGCAGCGAAACAGCGAGGGCCCAAGACAATCCAAACCAAGGGGTCACACCGGCGCCACAGCCGGGCGCGGGACCTTGCGAAAATCACCCAAATTGAAATGTAACTAAGGCCGCCCCGCCGATCCCAATCGGGCTCATGGCGTGTTGCGGTCCTATGGAGCCGTCATTGCGAGGAGCGATAGGGCGTCGAAAGACGCCCGTCTTTCGACGGGCTATCGCGACGAAGCAATCCATCCCCGCGCTTTACCGAGAAGGCAAGCCTGTCGCCCGCGAGCCATGCTTTCTCCGTGCTCGCCAATCGCCTGACGGGGAGCGTGGTCCAGCGCCGGGGGGTGGATTGCTTCGTCGCTGCGCTCCTCGCAATGACGGAGGTGGCTATGGCAGCTCCACGAACGGAGTGCGTTCAAGCCCGCTTAACGGAAGCTCGCGACCCCGCGAAGGTTGAGATCGCGGATCTTCTTGCGCAGGGTGTTGCGGTTCAGCCCAAGGATCTCCGCCGCCTTGATCTGATTGCCGCGCGTCCAGGTGAGGGTCGCGGCGATCAGCGGCGCTTCGAGATCGTGCAGGACGCGATGATAAAGCCCAACCTGCGGGTTCGCGCCGCCAAACGACCGGAAGAGATCGGCGACCGCGCGTTCCATGGCGGCGTTGAAACCGTCCCCGACGATCTGAGCGCTCGCGGGCGCGGCGCGTTTCCAGCCCTCCTCCGCCACCGCCGGCGGCGGAAACAGAGGCGAGGCCCCGGCGCTGAGTTCGGCTTCGATCAAGGCTTCGCCAATGACGTCCTGGGGATAGAGCGCGGCGAGGCGGCGCGTGAGGTTTTCCAGTTCGCGCACGTTTCCAGGCCATGGGTAGCGCCGCAGGCGCTCCATGGCGGCGGGCTCGAACGTCTTGACCGGGAGCCCCTCAGCGGAGCCGCGCTGAAAGAAGGCGCGCACGAGGTCCGGAACGTCCTCCGGGCGTTCGCGTAATGGGGGAAGACGGATCGGCACGACATTGAGCCGGAAAAACAGATCCTCGCGAAAAGCGCCCTGCTGGATGGCGAAGCGGAGGTCCTTGTTGGTCGCCGCGACAATCCTGACGTTCGTCTTGATCGGCGTGCGGCCCCCGACGGTCGTATATTCGCCCTGTTGCAGCACGCGAAGAAGGCGCGTCTGGGCTTCCATCGGCATGTCGCCGATCTCGTCGAGAAACAGGGTTCCGCCCTCGGCCTGCTCAAAACGGCCAACCGAGCGGGCGGCGGCGCCGGTGAACGCGCCTTTCTCGTGGCCGAACAGCTCGCTCTCGATCAGATCGCGCGGAATGGCGGCCATGTTGATGGCGACGAACGGTCCGCCCTTCCGCTTGCCATAGTCGTGCAGCGCTCTTGCGACCAGTTCCTTGCCGGTGCCGGACTCGCCGGAAATCATCACCGTAAGATCGGTCTGCATCAGCCGGGCGAGCACCCGGAAAATGTCCTGCATCGCCGGGGAGCGGCCGACGATCGGCATCACGTCGACGGGCGCCGCCTCCACGTCCTCGCGCCGCCGCTTGGGTTCGGCGAGCGCGCGTCCGACGATCGCCACCAGTTCGCGCAGGTCGAAGGGCTTGGGCAGATATTCGTAGGCGCCGCGCTCGGAGGCCTTGATCGCGGTGATGAAGGTGTTCTGCGCGCTCATGACGATGATCGGCAGATCGGGCCGCATCCGCTTGATGCGCGGCAGGAGGTCAAAAGCGTTGTCGTCGGGCATGACGACGTCGGTGATCACGAGATCGCCCTCGCCCGCCGCCACCCATCGCCAGAGCCCAGCGACGGTTCCGGTCGAGCGGACTTCGTAGCCGGCGCGCGTCAGCGCCTGATTGAGAACGGTGCGAATTCCTGCATCATCGTCGGCGACAAGAATATGCCCTGACGGCATTCCCACTAGCTCCTTCGCCCCGACGTTCGGCCCGTCACGGCGCCGCGGCGCGCGGCGAGTGCAGCGGCATCAGCACGCGAAACATCGTCCTGCGCGGATGAGATTCGCATTCGATGATGCCCCCATGGTCGCCAATCAGCTTGGCCACCAGTGCAAGACCCAGACCAGAGCCCTGCGGCTTCGTCGTTACGAAGGGGTCGAACAGGTTGCTGAGTATCTCGGGCGCGATGCCCGGGCCATTGTCCCGAACGCAGATCTCGAGCGGCAGCGCGACCGGTTCAGCGTTCGGCGTGGTGCGCAGGCGGACGCCCAGACGATAGGCGGTTGTCAGAGTAATTTCGCCCTCAACACTATCGTTCCCAATGGCTTCGGCAGCGTTCTTGACCAGATTCAGGAACACCTGGATCAATTGATCGCGGGATCCAAGCAGATGCGGCAATGAGGGATCATAGTCCTCGACAAAGCGGATATGGCGCCCGAACCCTGCCTGCGCCAATCGCTTGACGTGGTCCAGAACGGCGTGAATGTTGAGGCTTTCCCATTGGGACGGCGTCGAATCGGCGAAGGACTGCACCCGGTCGACCAATTTGACGATCCGGTCGGTTTCCTCGCAGATCAACCGCGTCAGCGCCCGATCCTCGTCGTTCGCGCTCACCTCCAGCAATTGCGCCGCGCCGCGAATGCCGGAGAGCGGGTTCTTGATCTCGTGAGCCAGCATGAGCCCGAGCGCGGTAATTGAGCGTGCTGCGCTGCGATGGGTTAGTTGTCTGTCTATTTTTTCGGCAATTGCGCGTTCCTGCAGCATAATTGCGACAGCATCGTCGGTCTGAGGCAATGGCGCAACGAACACATCGACATCGTTTCGATTGCCGATCCGCGGGCTGGAAATATCGATCTTATAACCGTTGACGGTCGCGCGATTGCTCAGCGCCTCGGCGACCAGGCCCAGAACGGGCGAGTCCGCCGGAATCAGGTCGATGAGCCGCGAGCGCAGCAGCGTTCCGCGCCCCATATCGAAGAACGTCTCGGCGGCGACGTTAACATCGATCACCATGCCCTGCACATCGACCGTGAGCAGCGGCTGGGCGAGCGCGTTCAACACCTTCGCGGCGTCCGGATGACGTCGAATGATCTGCGCGGTCATGCCGCCAGCCTTGCCCGATCGCCGTCAAAAGCGCGGGCGAGCAGCCGCCGCGCCTGGGATGGGTCCTCGGTGGTCACCAACGCTCGCCGAAGCGCATCATCCGCTCCCGCCTGATCGGCGTAGGCCGCCAGATGTTTTCGCGCATGGCGAAGTCCGGCGCGGGGGCCGAGCGCGCCGACCAGCCAATCAAGGTGTTCGATCGCGGCCTCGCGGCGCTCCTCCTCTCGAGGCGAACGCAGCTCGCCCCCCTCCTCGAGCGCCCGCGATATGGCGCCGACCAGCCAGGGCGCGCCGACCGCCGCGCGCCCGACCATGATTCCCGCCGCGCCGGAAAGGGCGAGCATGGCGCGCGCGTCCGCAAGGGTCGCGCAATCGCCGTTGACGATGACCGGAATCTCGACCGCGCTGACCACCGCGCGGGCGGCGGCCCAGTCGGCGCAGCCGTCGTAGAACTGCGCCCGGGTTCGCCCATGAACGGTCACCATCCGCGCTCCCGCCCGTTCGGCCCGGCGCGCGAGCTCCGGCGCGTTCAGTGACGTCTCGTCCCAACCCAGGCGCATCTTGACGGTCACGGGGACCGAAACCGCCTCGATCACCGCAGTTATCAGACGTTCAGCCTGATCGAGATCGCGCATCAGGGCCGCGCCGGCCAAAGCGCCCGCGACCCGGCGCGAAGGGCAACCCATGTTGATGTCGACCAAGTCCGCGCCCGCGTCCGCCACCCGGCGCGCGGTTTCCGCCAAAGCCCGCGCTTCGCGGCCGACGAGTTGGACCGCGTGGGGGACCAGCCCCTCGCCCTCCGCCCGCATCAAGGCTTCAGCGTCGCCCTGGAGAAAGGTCTCCGCGGCGACCATCTCCGAAAAGACCAGCGCAGCCCCGAAGCGGCGCGCGATTCGCCGCATCGCGAGGTCGCTGACCCCAGACATCGGCGCGAGCAGCGCCCGACCTTCGAGAACGACGGGGCCGATAGCGATCGGGAGGATATGTGCCTAGAGATTGGGCGCCAGTCATTCTGCCTATACTCTAGTCAATTTTGCAGTGCGAAAGCAAGAAGGTCGAGCCATCCGGCGCCCGGACGGGCGCCGCCAAACCGACGCAAAATAGCGCCAAGATGGCGAGCGGCGAAGTCTGGCCCCCCGATCGCTGGACCGGGCGGACGCGCCTTCAATTGGACCCAAGAGCTGGGAGCAGCGCATGCGGATGGCGGCTACGATCGCGATCGTGATCGCGTGTTTGGCGGCGACCGCCGCTCGCTCCGGCGAATCCACCCAGTGCTCGGACCGCAACGCGCTCAACGACGTCTCCGTCGACGCGCGGCTGGTCGCGATCAAATATTACTTTGTTGGGCTGGCTTCCAGCCTGACCGACGCTAAGCGGCATGCCTGCTACGAAGCGCAAGCGATCAACGACCCGACGCTCCGGGTCGTCAACAAGACGCTCGAACTCATCGAACGCAACTGCGCGCCGATGGCGGGCGCGGCCCAGGCCGCCGTCGCGCCGGCCTGCCCGTAGCAGTTGGACGCCCGCCGCCAAGCCGAGACCGGGGGGGCGGTCAGGCTGCGCTCCCCGGACCCGGAAAGAGATGATCGATCCGCCCGCTCGCCCGATAGGCCGCAAGACCGATCCACTCATGCAACGCGAGTTCGAAGATGCGCAGGTTCCGCCCCGGCCAGTAGCTCAGTCTCAAATCATCCGGCCACCGCCCAAGCGTGTAGAAAGACACCGGATAGGCGATCGGCTGAAATCCCGCCTTCTCGAAGACGCCCATCGCGCGGGGCATATGGAACGCGGAGGTCACGATGATCCAGCGCTGCGGCGGCTCCGGATGAACCATCGCCGCGGTGAAGCGGGCGTTTTCGTCCGTGTTGCGCGACTTGTCCTCGATGGTGATCCGCTCCGCGGGAACGCCCATCTGCGATCATGAGCTTGCGCGCCCGAACCGCCTCGGTTGACGAAGCGCCGGGAACGAACGAAGCCGTCCCGCCGGTATAGATGACGCGCGCTTTGGGATAACGCTTGGCGAGAATGACGGCCTCCGTGATCCGCTCGCCCCCTTCGTCGAATATCGTCTGGCCGCGGGCGGCGCTGGTGACGTCGTCGATGGCCCCGCCGAGCACGATAATCCCCTCCGGCGCCGGCAGATCGGGCGAGGGAATGGGGAAGCGGTCTTCCAACGGCGCGATCAGCACCATGCCGGCCGGCAGGATCGCGGCCGCAAGCAGAATGAGGATCGCCGTCAAGGCAAGGACGCGGCCGAAGCGGGCGCGCCGGCCGTAGCTCATAAGCACGCCGGCAAGCGCGCCGAACAACAAAAGGTTGATCGGCGAGGCGACCATCCAGAGTATTTTCGAGACGATGAAGAACACCGGCAGCGAGCCCCAGCGCGACGCCGCCTTGTGGCAAGGGCGAAGGCTTGTCGCAAGACGCCGCCTCGCCTACCTTCCCACGCCTTCAACCCCAAAGGATCGCGATGAAGCCTGTACGCGATGTTGTCGCAGCGATTGGCCGCACGCCCCTCATCAAGCTTCGCGCGGCTTCCGAGGCCACGGGATGCACGATTCTCGGCAAGGCGGAGTTCATGAATCCGGGCGGATCGGTCAAGGACCGCGCGGCCATGGCGATCATCGATGACGCCGTCGCGCGCGGCGCGTTGCGACCGGGCGGGGTCGTCGTCGAAGGCACCGCCGGCAACACGGGAATCGGCATCGCCATGGTGGCGAGCGCGCTCGGCTATCGAGCCGTGATCGTCATCCCCGACACCCAGGCGCAGGAAAAGAAGGACATGCTGCGCCTCGCCGGCGCCGAGCTCGTCGAGGTGCCGGCCGTCCCCTATTCCAACCCCAACAACTACGTACGGTACTCGGGGCGCCTCGCTGAAGCGTTGGCCAAATCCGAGCCCAACGGCGCCGTCTGGGCGAACCAGTTCGACAATGTCGCCAACCGGCGCGGCCACTATGAAACGACCGGCCCGGAAATCTATCGACGATCTCGACGGCGGCTCGACGGCTTCGTCAGCGCGGTCGGCAGCGGCGGGACGCTGGCTGGCGTCGGCATGGCTCTCAAGGAGCGAAACCCAAACATCAAGATCGCGCTCGCTGACCCGTTAGGAGCGGCGCTCTATTCCTTCTACACGACGGGGGAACTGAAGAGCTCCGGCTCCTCCATCACCGAGGGCATTGGCCAGGGCCGGATCACCGCCAATCTGGAAGGCGCGCCGGTTGATTTCGCCTACCAAATCCCCGACGAGGAGGCGTTGCCGATCGTGTTCGATCTTGTGGTTCAGGAAGGTTTGCTGCTCGGCGGTTCGTCCGGGATCAACATCGCCGGCGCCATTCATCTCGCTCGCGAGCTGGGTCCCGGCCACACGATCGTGACGCTGCTCTGCGATTCCGGCGCCCGCTACGCCTCCAAGCTCTTCAATCCCGCCTTCCTGCGCTCGAAGAGCCTGCCCGTTCCGGAATGGCTCGAAGCAAGCGCGCGAGCGCCCAAGGTGTTCGTTTAGATGACGGAAGCCCTCTTTCGCGAGGACGCCTACCGCGACCGAGACGGAAGCCGTCGTGCTCGCCTCGGAGCCGCGCGGCGTCGCGCTCGATCGCACGGTCTTCTACCCGCAAGGCGGAGGACAGAGCGGCGATCAAGGGCACGCTCATGCTGGAGGACGGGACGGTCATTCCGATCGTCAACACGATCTACGACTCCGACCGGGCGACCATTCTCCATGTTCCGGCCGAAGGGGCCGCCCTGCCCCGCCCGGGCGCCCGCGTGATCGCCCGCATCGACTGGGACCTGCGCTTAGAAACGCATGCGCGCCCATACCGCCCTTCATCTGCTTTCGGTCGTTCTGCCCTATCCGGTGACGGGAGGGTCGGTCGGCGACGCGGAGGGGCGGCTCGATTTCGACTCGGGCGAGGCTGTGCTCGACAAGGCGGAGGTCGAGCGCCGGCTGAACGAGCTCATCGCGCTCGATCGGGCGGTCACCCATCGCTGGATCGCCGACGCCGAGCTCGAGGCCAATCCGGGCCTGATCAAGACCATGTCGGTCAAGCCGCCGATGGGGACCGGCCGGGTCCGCCTGATCGCGATCGAGGGCCTCGATCTTCAGCCCTGCGGGGGCACGCATGTTAAGCGCACCGGCGAGATCGGCCGCGCGTCGGTGACCGGAATCGAGAAGAAGGGCAAGATCAACCGGCGCGTGCGCATCGCGCTCGGGCGCGGCGTAGACGGAACGGAGTCCCATGACCTCGCGCAACTTTTGCACCACCGCCGAACTCGCGGCCGAGCTCGACGATCCGGATCTCGGCGTGATCGACGCGTCCTGGCACCTGCCCAACACCGCACGCATCGGCGCGGCCGAATTCCGGGCCAAGCACATTCCCGGCGCTGTGTTCTTCGACATCGACACGATCGCCGATCACGACCAGGGCCTGCCGCACATGCTGCCGAAACCCGAGACGCTGGCCAAGGCGATGACCGCGCTCGGCCTCGGCGACGGCATGCGCTTTGTCGTCTATGACACGACCGGCCTCTACGCCGCGGCGCGGGTGTGGTGGATGCTGCGCGCCTATCGCGTCGAGCCTGTGCGCATCCTTGAGGGAGGCCTGCCGAGATGGATCAAGGAAGGCCGGCCGCTGGAAACGGGCGACGCCCATCCCAAGCCGCGCCCGTTCACTTCCCGGCCGGCGGACGGCTTCGTCGCCTCGCTCGAGGAAGTGCGATCGGCGCTCGCGACCGGTTCGGCCCAAGTGGTGGACGCGCGGGCGGCGGAACGGTTCCGCGGCGAAACCGCCGAGCCGCGGCCCGGCGTCAAAAGCGGCCGCATCCCCGGCAGCCTCAACCTGCCGTTTGTCGACATCATCGAGCATGGCTCGCTCAAAGCCGCCGACGGGCTCAAGGCCGCCTTCGCGGAGCATGGGATCGACCTTGAGAAGCCCATCATCACCACCTGCGGATCCGGGGTCACCGCCGCCATCCTGGCGCTGGCGGTCGAGGAGGCCGGCGGCAAGGTCGCAGGGCTCTACGACGGCTCGTGGGCCGAATGGGGCTCCCGCGCCGACTGCCCGGTGGCGATTGGGCCGGAGTGACCCGCGCGGCCCTATTCCCCGCTGCGGGTCAGTACGAAATCATAGTCCAGCGTGCGGAACGGCCGGTCCATCCGCTTTCCGTCCGGCGCCGGGCCCGGCGGATGGGCGCGGAAGTCGGCGACCAGCAGGGGGCGGACGCCGAAGGCGACGTCTTCGTCGATGTAGTCGCTGCCGCGCACGAAAATATGCGTCACCAGCGGGTCGGCGGTCCGGGTCTCAATCGCGAAATGCAGATGCGCGGGGCGCCACCAGCGCTTCGTCGTCGCGTTGATCAATTCGCCGAGGGCAGCATCCATCGGCGCCGGATAGGCGGTCGGCATCACGCTCCAGAACGCGTACCGCCCTTCGGGATCGCACGCGATTCGGCCGCGACCCCACATCGACGCCGGGTCGAAATTGTCCTGCACGTCGTAGAGGCCGCGATCGTCGGACTGCCAGACGTTCAAAACCGCGTCCGCGACCGGCGCGCCCAAAGTGTCGAGCACGCGCCCGGACACGTAGAGCGGCTCGCCCGAGGCGCCGTTGGCGATGTCCGCGCCGGCCGGGAACACTGGCGCGTCGTCGATGAAGAACGGTCCGATCAGCGTCGGGATCGTCGCCCCTTCGGGCTTGGGCTGCGACGCCGCGAGCACCTGCATGCTGAGGCCGATCGAATCCGAAAGCGCGATGAATTCGTTGCGCCCCGGCCCGGTCACCCCAGCCGCGGTCGCGAAGAACTCCATCGCGCGCTCCCATTCCGCCCAGGTGATCTTCGTCTCGCCCACGAAAGCGTGCAGGTGGCGGATCAGGCTCAGCATGATCTCGCGCAGGCGGGGGTTCTCGGTCGCGCCGAAACGCGCCAGCACCTCGTCGCGAACGGCCGCCTGCGTGTCGAGATCGGCCGGTGGAAAAGACGCGTCCATGAGCGAAAATGTCCTAATCAGAGTTTTGAGCCGAGATGATCGCGATGGTTCAAGTTCATCACATCCTACTCATGCGTTGCGCAACGCGCTTCCTTCGCCGCCGCTTTGCGCCCGACGCGTGTGGCCGACGCCGTCAGGCGGCGCGCGCCGCCGAGGCCCGGCGGCGGCGCAGCGCGGCGAAGCCGAGGCCGCCGAAGCCGGCCAGCATCATCGCCCAGGTCGAGGGTTCCGGGACCGGCGGCGCGCTCGACGAGCCGCCGTCGGGGAAAAGCGGGTTCGAGGTGTCGTCGTCTGGCCCAGGAACCATGCCGGACGTCGATGAAGTGGATAGGGTCCCGTATCCCGTATAGTCGTATATGAAGTCCTCGAAACTGACCGGAACCACCGACAAATCGCCGTTGAGCGCGTAACTGTCGATGGAGAGAGAGACGTTGAAGCCAGGGCTGATCTGGCTTGCGACGGGTTCCACGCCGCACTGCGGGGTGAGCGTGTCGCAATCATAGTCGAAATGATAGGTGTAATCCGCGCCCTGTTCGTCCTCCACGACCGTCAGGTCGCCAAACCTGTAGTCCACGCCGTTCGAATAATAGACGTAGCCGTAGCTTCCCGAGACGGTCGCACCGCCGAACGGCCAGCCGCCCATCGAGGCGTCGGCAATCGTGTAGGTCTGTGTGACCATCGTGATCGGCAAAGGGGAATAGGTGGTTTTGAAGCCCCACTGGAGACCGCCGTACACGGTTACGACATTGCCGGACTCCGAAACAAGAAAGGTCTGTCCGGTCCAGGTCGTGACCGGGTTCGACGCGGTCGGCAGCGGGTCCCCGGGCTATCCTGAAGCCTGGGCGGAGCGGTCAGATAGTTGGGGCTCGTGCTGCCCTTCGGCACGTCGACATTCACCTGGGTGTAGCCGGGACCGGTCTGGCTGTTGTGGTAATAGCCGCCGTCGACGCTATAGCCGGTGATATTGTAGTTGCTGTTGATGATCTGGATCCAGGCCGCATTGGGCGGCAGGGCCGCGTTCCACTGCTCAACGATATTCACGCCGCCCGTCGATGCGTTGAGGTAGGAAGAATATTGCAAACTCTGGATCGCCGCCCCCGGAATGCTGCCTCCGCTCACCACGGTCCAGCCGGGGAACTGGGCGGCCATGTCCGACACCAGATAGGAGGTCGCGATGCTCGACAGCGGCGTGAGCGGCGCAACCGTATTGAAGCACCAGCCGGCCCCGCAGGGCACCTAGAGCCGGAGCGCTGTGCGCCGGGGCCGCCGCGCCCGCGGCCGCGACTAGCGCAGAGACCGCAGCAAGAAGAGTTCTCGGGCGCGCTCCCGACGCGGCCAGAGTTCAACCGGTAGGATTTCATAATCGCGCCCCCTTGAGATCACGCCGCGCCCGACAAGAACATAGCCGGAGAGTTGATGGGGGTAAACTGTCTAACTCATGATTTTAGTCATATGCCATATGGCGGCGCGTCCGCCGCGCTCGCCTGGTCCGAGCTTCCAGGCCGTCGGCGGCTCGGGCCACGTCAGTCAGGCGTCGAGGTAAAACCGCGCCTATATGTGGTACATCGGACGCCCGATCATCAGCGGAGGCGCGCGCGCGCATCTCGGCAAGCGTGCAGCGGTCGAGCACGTTGGCGATGGCGTTGCGCGCATCGATCATGATGAGACGGACCGGGCAGGTTTTGAGATCGCCGCAATCCTCGCACGGGCGAAACGCGGTGACAGAAGCGCACGGAAGGGGGGCGAGAGGGCCGTCGAGGGCGCGCACGATCGCGCCGACCGGGATGTCATGGGGCGCGCGGGCGAGAGCGTATCCCCCGCCCTTCCCCTTCTTGGAATAGACGAGGCCGGCGTGCCTGAGTTCGGTCAGGATATGATCCAGAAACTTTTTCGAAATCGAATTGGTTTCGGCGATGTCCGCGACCTGAGCCAGCTTGTCAGGCGGCAGTCCCGCCAGATGCACCATGGCCTTGAGGCCATACTTCCCCTTCTTCGTGAGCACGATCTTGTCCTAACCCCCGGGCGCGCCGCCGCTGTATCCGTCGATCCAACGCCAAGGGAGCGTGTTATATTAGTCTACCAATATAGTCCACCAAATCCCGAGGGCCAGATCAGGACGTCCTCACCGGCCCGGCGGCGGCCGCCGTCACCAAGGTCTAAATGCGACGTTCCGGCGCGAGCCCGATGTTGGCGCGGACCGGCTCACCGGCGCGCTCTTCTCACCTGCGCGGGCGGACCGGGAGAGACTTCAATGCCGCCAACACCACCGCGATAACGACGAAGAGGGCGACGAGGCCCAGCCATACGAGGTGTACTTCGTCCATTTGGACCTCCAACCGGGTTTTGGTCCTAAGCGAAAAGCGCCGCAGCCGCGACTGCGATCGTATCGTTTACGGAAAGACATGTCGAACCCAGCACGTGACGGGCAAATCTTGCCTTCGGGCGAGCTCGCCGGCCCGCCAGGCGGCTTTGGGCCGGAATTCTGTCGCCGGGATTGACGGTTCAGCGAAGAGCGCGCCCTAATGCTCGACAGCGGGTCATTACGCTCGGCGATCGACTTCGAGGGCGGGTTCGACCCGCTGAAGGGGCCGCGACCAGACTGGTCATGCCCGGCTCCCCTCGCGGTGGCGGTCACCGCCGCCGCCCCGGCGCTTCGCTTGGCGCGCAGGCGCCACGGACCGGCCCGGTGGTCGGGGGCTGATGGAGATTAGGGAGCGCGACAGATGAGGCTTGGCGTTCTGATCGGCGTAATCGCGGCGCTCGCCGCGGCTCAAGCAGGCCTCACTCACAGTTCGCTGGCGCAAACCCCTTCCAAGCCGCCTCCGCCCGGCGCTTGCGGCGGTTGGGCGAGCACGCGCTTTGACGATGGCTGCGCGGGCGCGCCTCCAGCAAGCGCGTACACCATCCAGCATGCGGACTTTTTCGCCGGCTACGCCCGGCAGAGCGGCCAAGTCTATGCCTCGACCGGCGGCTGCAAGGGGAAAACCAACTGCCATCCGCCGTGGGCGGTCGCCGGCGTCGACTATCCCGTCGGCGTTTCAACGGTTGGAACAGGGTTTGCAAGTCCCGGAAGCGCGACCGACCCGACCAATTCCGCAAGTCCGAATTACGGCAAGGGCAACCCCGCCAAGTGCGCCAAGGGCGGCAGCGCCAACGTGATCATATGCAACGGTAAGACCTCGCAGGAGGTCGACATCGGCCCGTTTGATTTCTCCTATCAGGGCAACGCAACCGGCCATGGCATGGGCCTCACCATCACCCGCGCCGTGAGCGGGCCTTGCGTCATTCACGATAGTTATTTCGTCTTTGATCTGAATTCGACGTACCGCAACATCGCGGTTGCCGCCTATGCCTTTCAGGGATGCTCCAGTCTGACGATCAGGAATTCGGTGTTCAGACTTCGTGACGATACGACCGGCGTGATGGACGCGATGTGGGAGCTTCCTGGTTCACGTAATCTTTATATCTTCGTGGCCGCCGGACCAAGAGTAAAACCTGACGACAAGCTTACCCTTGAATATGATGCGTTTATTCATTGCCCCTCGCGCTGCTTCACGACTGGAGCCTTGAACGCCAGTCACAATTATTTTGAAGGAGTCAATATGTATGGTCCCGGCGCCTTCGCTGCGCACGGCGACGGCTGGCTGACTGCGTTTTACAACGGACCCTACGCGCCCAGAGGACAGACCCCATGTAATTGTTCCGGCATAGACGCGTTGGTCGAGAAGTTCGACACCTGGTTGACGCTCAACACCGGCGCCGGCGCGACCTCGTGCTTGACCTGCGCAATCGTCAATCTCCCGGCCGGCGCGATGAACGGGACCATAGGGGCTGGAAGCAAGGTCCTGCATGTGACCGCAGTCAAAATGCTCTTTCCGGGGACTTTTCCGAGCGTCGGAATGCCCATCAACGGGATACACGCTTTCGATGCCTACCGAATGCAGCCACCCCCGGCTCCCACGCCGGCAATCGCAGGGTGCCCGAACAACACGTGCGACGGCTCGCCGGGGGATTATGTCCTAAATGTCCCCTGGACCGTGACTTGCAACCGGAACTGCGGCTTTGGGCTTATATTTCAAGCCTCTGTGGATACAGCCGACTATGAGAACAACGTGTGGGTGGGAAATATCATCAATTCCACTGGCGCTGCCGGCTCTATCTTCTGCAAGGGTCCCGGCTGCCCTGCGGTCCAGTCCGTTTGGTGGGCTGGTTACGGCGTGTACCAAAATGTGATTGTCAGAAACAATTATGCCGACCTGTGCGGGATAGGGAGCACCTTCAAGACCGCCACGCACACGACCGGACCGCCGGATTACCGTTGCGTGATTCCAATGAGGGGCGGCGCTCAGGGATTTGGCAGCGCGTCCCCTGAGGCGTCTTTGGCCGAGGGCGGCAATGTCCTGATGAACAACGGATCCTGTCTCAGCGTCTGGAAGCCGCAACCCTCCTGCTGAGGCATGGGCCATGGGTCAGGTGAAACCAGCGGATCGGCCCGCGCGCGCGGGCGGTCGGGCGACTTATACCAAAGGCTCTGCTGGCTGACTCATTGGGGATTCCCGAATCGGGGCGATGCTGATTTAAGACGGCATGGAGGATTTGCGCCATGCCAACAGCGGTCAGATAGCGAGAGGATTATTCGGCGAAGGAGCTTCGGGCGTTGGCCCGGCGGTCGAAGGACGTCAGCCAGAGCCGTCGTCCTCTGTCGCTGGCTGCGGTCAGGGATGGAATGGATCGGGGATCGGCGGCGAAGATCGGCGGCATGGATCGCCAGACCTTGCGCGACTGGGTCCATCGCTTCAACGGCTCGGGTCCGCAGGGCCTGATCGACAACTGGACGGAGGGTCCCAAGCCTCGCCTGTCGGCGGAGCAACTGGCTCAGTTCGCGCAGATCGTCGAGGCTGGCCCGGACCGTGAGAAGGACGGGGTCGTGCGCTGGCGCCGGATCGATCTCAACGCGTCATCGCCGAGCGGTTCGGCGTCGACTTTCATCCCCGCTATGTCGGAAAGCTACTGCAGAAACTCGGCTTCTCGCACATGAGCGCACGGCCGCGTCACCCGGCGCAGGACGGACGGATCAATTCGCCGCCGGCGTGGTAAAGCTCCTTGAAGCGGTAAAAGCTGTCGCGACTGTAGCCCATCATCTTGCAGGCCTGGCTGACGTTGCCGAGCTGCTTGGCCAGCTCCAGCAGCCGCACCTTGGCGCGAATGATCTTCTGTTCCTTGGTCATCGTCGGTGTCCTCTCAAAACGCCGAGGCCGGGCGCCGCGAACCCCGACCACTCCGCGCCCGGCCTCGGCTTCCGCCTCGGCTATGACACCGAATGTCAGATTAAGTCTTAACGACTGCACCTGCAGCGTATGGAACGCCCGCTCGGAGCGGCCCCGAGCAAAGGGCGTCCGGGAGGACGCCCGTCTCTCGATGGGCTATGGGGCGAATAGGCTCCGATATGCTCGACGCCCAATTGCGCGAGCGCCCGCCCGACCTGGGTCGGATGACCCCGATCGATCTCGCCGCCAGCTTTTGGGGTGTGAAAGTAATGCGCCCCCGCGATCGGTGTAGAGGCTCATCGGCAGGCCGTGCTGCGAGAAAACCTCGTTTAAGCCCCGGAAGGTCGAGGCCGTGCCTTCCTCCTCGACCAGAAAGGCCGAATAGATCGCGCCCGTCGCATCATCCATCGTGACGATCAGGTCGAGCGGCGGTTCGCCCTCGAGCCATTCGTGCCGCGAGCCGTCCCCCGCCTTCGCGGGGGCAGGCTCTGGTGCAGCATCATGCCCGGCAACGGTCGCCGCTCGCGCTTGCGCCGATGGGCGCCCTTGCGCGGCGCCTTGGCCACGACGCCCGCCCACTGAAGATGCAGCTTGGTCCAGGTGTAGCCCCAGCCAAAGCCGTGATCCTTGATGAGATGCTCGTGGAAATGCTTGACCAGCCTCGCCGGCCTCCTCATAGCGCCGCGTCCAGCGCCGGAATGTCCGCTCGCTCACGCCTAGCAACTCCGCCGCCTTAGAAACCGATCCAAGGCCCGTCATAGCCAAGCTTGACTCGGCTATCCGCATATCGCCAGCTGCTATTTGCGTGCATCTCTCACAATTTATCATATTATCAATATCTTAGTTGCGTGAGTTAGTGTTCTCTCATGGATGGCCGGAACAAACCCGGCCATGGCGAAAAACCGAAAGATAGGCGCCGCAAAGATCAACTAACAGGTATCGCTATAAGCGCCGATTTGTGGCGGGAACGGAGCACGTTCCGGGGGCGGGCATGAGAAGGGGGCGAGAGACATGCCCGCGATACTGACTCCGCTTGGCCTCACCGGCGACGCCTGCGGAGGCGCTGCAGGGACGGCGGTTGGATTGTCGACCTAGACTGAAACCACGAATTTGACATGATATAATTAGTGTGGTGCAAGTAAATACGCTTTCGGTGTTCGGGGAGATTGTGGTGAGGACATTAGCGCTTGCGTTGTGCCTGTGTGTCATGGCTGCGGAAGCAAATGCCGGCGCGAACTGCGCTCACTCGCAGAGTTGGCAATGCGATGTCGGCGATCTCCTTGGCGCGCCGGCTCCTGTCCTCGGATCCGGTGTTCCGGTCGTGCTGGCTATTGGCGGCGTGCTGCTCGCCACAAGGTTCCTTGCGCGTCGGCGGCGACCCTGATTTCAGTTGAGGTTGGCCGTTTTCGCCGAGCCATGTTGCGCCGTCTGACAGACCGGGTCGCGAGGCGGGCCGGCGCGCCATCGCCGTATCGCTGGCCTCCTCGGGCTGCCTGTTGGTATTAATACCTATATCTTTTGCTTTCTGCGCTTAGTAGACACTGAGGATTGAGCCCCAGCGCAGATCGATATTATTTTGAGGCTCAAGCTTTTAAGTATAGCCCGACGCAATAACGACTGCTCGAAGTCCAGCAGCGTACGGCTTCGCCATCGCGAAAACGATAACTGGCGAAATCCCTAATGGAATGGAGGGAACAATGCGTTACGGAAGCCAAATTTCCACTATGTGCTTGATCGGCGCCGGCCTCGTATTTTGCGGGCCCGCGGCCGCCGCGGACGATGCGACGAGTATCTGCAATGCCGCGATCAACACTTACGGGGCCGCCGCCGCCAGCGGCGATCCCGAAAAAATGGCGGCGGTCTTCGCTGCCGACGGCGAGCTTGTCTCACCCTGGGGGGTCTCCCGGGGACATGACGAGTTGGTCAAGACCTACGCCTCATTCATGAAACCCGGCGACAAGGACGCCGACACACTGACCAGCTCGCACGTAATCGGCGATGTGGCGCTGTTCGCCGGCGGCTATACTTTCACGCCGGCCTCGGGCGAATCGGCCTCGAACGGCTTCTGGACGAAAGTTGTCGGCAGGGCGGGCGGCGACTGGAAAATTCTGAATTTGACTTACACCATTGCGGCGCCCCAATAGATCCGCCTTGGGTCGCCGTCCCGCGAGCCGCGCGAGCAGCAGTGGAGCCGGGCGGTCGTCCGGCTCCCTATCCTGACAAACTCACGCGAATCGGATCGCGGTCGGATTGGCTGCGATCGTCGCGGCGCTCACCCCGGCAAGCGTGAGGCTGTCGCCGTACGAGTCGGCGATCGTCAGGCCGGACGAGCCGCTCGACGCGTGCGCCAACAAGGCCGTGAGGTCCTGAGCCTGCGACATGCCGGCGGTCAGATAGGAGAACGACGAGGTCGCGAGCTCAATCGTATCCGCGCTTGCGCCCGAAGCCGCGAAGCCTTTGATCGTTTCAGCGCCGAAGCCCCCGGCGAAGATGAAATGTTCGGACCCGCTGGTCGTCGCGTCGATGGTCTCGACCGGATGGTAGCTCAGCAAATCCTGGCCCGTCCCTGTCTGTAGGAGTCCGACGGCGGCGCCTCTCGAGACTGTCTGGTTGGGATCGTACAGAAGCAGCTCGTCCGCGGTCGAACTGAGGTTCAGCTCATTCGCCGCAAGGTTGCCGTAGCCGGGGCCCGAGAACGACTCGAACGACGTATAGGCCCTCCCTACGATGTTCGAATGCAGGTATTCTAAAGACGCGCCGGAGGTCTGGACCTTGCTGTAGGTTTCGAGCGCCCCGGCCGCCAGATCGGCCGAGGACTGAGCCGCGGTGAGCGCAAAATTGGCGGCGGTCAGCGGAAGCAGTCCCATGAGCATGATCGTGAGATCGGCCGACGTGTCGCCCGCGAGCGCCACCTGGACGGTGGTGACGTTCTTCGTCGTGTCGAGCTGATAGCGCACCTGCGCCCCGGCGCCGGTGAACGCAGCCGTGCCGATGAAGGTGAAGTTCTGGACGCCGGCCGTGGTGAGGTTGGCGTCAATGTGGCTGAGATCGATCACGTCCTTGGCCGGGTTGAAACCCGACACCGTGTCGCCGCGATCGCTCATGGCGAGCTCGGTGACGATGTTGACGCCCTGGCCGCCATAAAGGTGTTGTGTGCCGGCGCCGCCGACGAAGTTCGTTTCGCCCGCGCCGGCCTGCAGGTCCTCGCCCACAATGCCGTTGCCGAAGATCGTCGTCGGCTTCGACCCGCTGGCGATGGTCCAAACGCTGCCGGCCATCGCAGAGATCACCCCTGCCGTCGGAACGCCGGCGGCCTTGTAGGCCGCCTGGGCCAGGAGCGAGGGCGTCGGATTGGTGAAGTCGACGATCGTGTTCCCAGTCTCGCTGACCCCGGGCGTGGTGGGATAAAAAGCGCCGTAGGTTTCGAACCCGATGTAATTGCCGGTGATCGACACATTGCTGACTGTGTACTTGGTCGTCGCGCTTCCGGCTTCGACGGTGTACGCGCCGCCGAGCAGGAAATTGCCGGAGACGGTCACGTTGCTGAGATTGCCCAGTTCGTTGGTGAGGCGAAGGTCGCTGTTGGCGTTGGCGGGCGAGTCGGCGTTCGGCGTTCCGTCGATGAAATTGTCGGTGATGGTGGTCGGCCCGGTCGAACCTGTCAGCCAGATCGCATCGGCATGCGCCCCCGGCGAGTATCCCGCGCCGGAGAAATAATTGCCGGTGACGACGCCCGAGTGTATGTCGATCGCGTCCGTCGGCGAATTGACGAAGCTGTTGTCCTCGATCGTCATGGAGCCCAGAACAGAGCCGATCCAGACATTGTTCTCAGTCGGCGATTTGGAGCCGGTGAAGGTGCTGTTTTCCACCGTAAGCCCGCTGTAAGCGCCAGTCTGCTCGACGGCGTAATAGCCAGTCGTTCCGGCGAAGGTGCAATCCTTGATCGTCACATTGTTGGCGCCGACCAGCACCGTCGCCGTGCCGAAATTGATGCCGCTCAGCACCGCGCCGGCCTGAGTGACATAGACGGCGTTCCTGGAGGGCACGTAATAGTACGGCGCCTTGGAATTCTGGGTGATCTTGGTGACGTCGATGAGCGAAGACGCGGCGACGGGATTGCCGGTCTTCGTGTCGATGCCCGGCAATACAGCGCCGGGATCGATGTTGCGGATCATTTGGATTTCGGCGGCGGTGTACATGCTGTCGTGCCTCGGTCGCAAGCGGGGGAAATCCGCTGGATCCAAGCAATTAGCTTCGCGCCATTGTGAGGCGTTAAACACGACTGCTAAATTGCGAGTCTGCGGCCGCCTTTGCCCTCAGCCAGGCCTCATCGTCAGGAACGCGCTTCGAACAAAGGCTTTTTTTTCGAAGTTTTTTCGCTCGAATCCGATTGTCCGCGTCAAGGCGAGCGCAAAGTCAGGCGCCAGAGCGCGGCGGAGGTGTGGCGAGGCAGGGCTACCCGCCGCTTGTGCGGATCGGCGGCAGTTCGGGCGCGTCGAGCCCCGCGAACGGATCCCGCCAGGCCGGGATCTCCATCAGCCGCGCATGCCAGGCTTCGACGCGCGGAAAGTCCTTGAGCGGCAGGCCGGCGAGATCGGCGAACGGCAGGACGCAGGCGACGCGGAAATCGGCGTAAGTGGCCTGCTTGCCGACGAGCCAGTCCGCCGCGCCGAGACGCTGCATCCAGAATCGCGGCTGACGAAGCGAATTCGTTCAGGCCCAATTCCACCACATCCTGCCTCACGGGGCCCAGACAATAGCGCTGCTTGGTCACGCGCTCGAAATGGACCCGATCGCAGGCGCGGACGAAATTCCAGTAGCCCCAGCTGATCCAGCGCACGACGTCAGGCAGCGCATCGCCCATTGGCCAGAAGTCCGACCTGGCCAGCTGCGAAAGCCGGCATGCGATGGCGTCCGCCTCCCACAGCGTCTTCTCGCCCTCGACCAGGATGGGAACGCTTTGGTTCGGATTGAGCTTGAGAAATTTCTCGCCCTGCCCGGGCGAGAAGGGCGAAGCGAATTCAAATTCGACTGGCGACTTCAAATAGCGCGCCGCGGCGACCGCAAGTCGCGGATTGTAGTTGCGGCTGAAGTAAAGCTTCATGGGCTTCGTTCCGACGACGATCATGCGCGGTCGGCCGGAGGGGCACAAGGGGCTGGCCGCGCCCGGCGGCGGTGGAGGGAACCTCACCCCCTGGTCGGACCCACAGCCTGATGTCGATTAATATACAAACGTTAGCAGTCTAATATTGGTTGTTCATCGGGTGCGAGTTGCAGAAAAAAATGCGCCTAAGCCATTGAAATCGGCGTATCGAACGCAAAACTGAACGCTGCCTCGCACCGTGGATTCCGACAGTTGCCGCCCGCGCTGGCGCATCCCCCTCCGCAGTCCGCAGGTTTGGGGAGTTGACCAACAGGAATCGCAAGCATATCTTGCGGCTAAATGGCCAAATCTGTCGGCGCGTAGCCAAAGGCTGATTACACGCGAGATATCTTGGGGGGATCGGGTGTCGGCCGCGAAGTATGATTTTGATCAGTTAGAACTCTTCATGGTGGCGGCTTTTGAACTGCTGGGGAAGCCGGAGCCTCAAGCTCGCGAGCTTGCGAAAGCCATTCTAACAGCTGCAGAGCGGCCTCTAGGCGACGATCAAGAAGCTTCAGATCCAATCCCGATGCAGAACTTCGCGTGATTTCCAAATCTAACCTGTGCGCTTCGAGTGCCTGATAGAGCTGATGTTGGCCCTCCTTGCCATCAAAGCTCCCGGCGTCTTTTTCGTCGCGCTCCCTTATTGAGAGAGGCAAATAATGGGGCCTTGACTCTATAAACTGCATCACCCGCTCGATGTTAAAGCGACCTAAACAGGCATTGGAATTTGTGTTGACGGAATTCCGTCCACTTCCCGCTCATAACTTTATGCCACCCATGATTTTAATCACCCCGCGTCCAGAATAAGAGTTATGGTGACTTATTGTCATTTTATCTCATCATCCATGTGAATAAATCTTTGCCCTTGGATTGCGATCAGCCGAATGAATAAATAAATCTTCCGAAGGATGGCGGGTGCGGCCAATCGCCCCGCGCAGGGTAGCGAGAAAACCATCACCTTGAACGGTTATCGACATGGCTGACCCGATCGGCCGCGTCATCTCGAAGATTCAGGACGCAGCGCTTGACCCGCGCCTATGGAGCAGCGTCCTGCAATCGGTCGCCGAGACGGCGGGCGCCATCGGAGCGGCCTATATCGTCCGAAACGCGCGTACCGGCCGGGTCGATTGGGCCAATTTCCTAAGCCCCAGCGCGAAGTTCGCGTCGGACTACATCGCCCGCTTCGCGGCCCAGGATCGCTTCATCGAGCACCTCACGCGCTATGAGGGGACCTGGATGAGGCTCTCCGAACAATTGCCAGCAACGGAACTGCAGCGGAACGAATGGTACACCGATTTCGTGCTGAAGAGCGGAGTGAGAGACATCGTCGCCGCGCAGGTCAGCATTCCAAAATCGCACCAAGTGATTCTGGGCGTTCACGAGGGAATTGGCGAAGAGCCGCTTCCCACAGCGAACCTCAAGCGTCTAGACCAATTGCTGGAGCCAATTCGCAGGGCGGCCGAGGTTCAAATCCGGCTACGTGAGCTTGGATGGAAATCCGCTGTCCTCGCCCGCGCCTTCGACCAGGTCTCCACCGGCATCATCGTCGTCGACGCTAGTAGTTCTGTCATCGAGATGAACGGACACTCGCCGAGCGGGTGGTCCGGCGCGGCGACGGCCTCGTGCTCCACAATGGCGCGCTCGGCGCCGCGCGGGTCTTCGAGACCGCGAAGCTTGGAGCGGCGATTTCATCGGCGACCAGACCTGGAGCGGAAGCGGCGAGCAGCCGCCTTCTCATCGGCAGGCACCACAGCAAACACGACTACATTCTGGCCGTGTCGCCGCTCGGCGTCGATCTCGGCTTCTACTCCAATCCGATGGCCCTCATCATCGTCGTCGACCCCGAGGCGCGATCGCCCAAGGCCGAGGACCTCTCAGCTTGCGTTCGCTTCGGTCCATCGTTCCTACCCTCTCCGTTTCTTGCGCGCATAAGGGTTCTCGCTTCCCCCGCGCATCGAAAGCCGGATCGGCACGCCGATCAGGCCGAAGGTCTCGCGCAGCCCGTTGACGAGAAAGCGCTTGTAGCTCTCGGGAATCTTGTCGACCGAATTGCCGAACAGGACGAAGAACGGCGGGCGCGCCTTGGGCTGGGTCATGTAGCGGATCTTCACCCTGCGGCCTGAGACGGCCGGCGGGGGCGTCGCGTCGATGACCGGCGCGAGCCAGCGGTTGAGACGGCCGGTCGAGATGCGCACGTTCCAGATCGCATCCGTCGCGATGATCGCCTCCATGAGCTTATCGACATGCGCGCCGGTGAGGCCCGAGAGCGGGATCACGCGCGTCCCGCGCAGCTGCGGCAGGAGCCGGTCGGCCTCGGCCCTGAGCTCCTGCGCGCGCAGGCTCTTGTTGTCGACGAGGTCCCATTTGTTGAGCCCGATGACCAGCGCCCTGCCCTCCTGCTCGACCAGGTCGGCGAGCGTCAGGTCCTGCTTCTCGAACGGGATCGTCGCGTCTAGCAGAAGCACCACGCCTTCGGCGAAGCGCACCGCTCTCAGCGCGTCAGCGACCGCGAGCTTCTCGACCTTCTCGATGATCCGTGACTTTCGGCGCAGTCCCGCGGTGTCGAAGATCCTGAGCTTGCGGCCTTTCCACTCGGCGTCGAGCCCGATCAAGTCGCGGGTGATGCCGGGCTCGGGGCCAACCAGCAGGCGATCCTCATCGAGGATGCGATTGATGAGGGTGGACTTGCCCGCGTTCGGGCGCCCGAGCACGGCGATGCGCAACGGCTTCGCCGGATCAAGTTCGCTGCCGTCCTCCTCCTCGCCCAGAACGAGCGGCTCGGCCTCGCTCTCCTCGTCCGGGTCGAGCCGCGCGGCGGCCGGCAAAACTTCGACCAGCGCGTCATAGAGTTCGCTCAAGCCCTCGCCGTGCTCGGCGGAGAGCGCGATCGGCTCGCCAAGGCCGAGACTGAAGGCCTCATAGACGCCCTGGCGCCCCGACGTGCTTTCCGCCTTGTTGGCGACGACGATGATGGGCTTGTCGGCGCGGCGCACGGCCTGCGCGAAATGGCGGTCGGCGGCGGTCAGGCCGGCGCGCGCGTCAATGACGAACAGGATCGCGTCGCAGTCGACAAGCGCGGCTTCCGTCTGCGCGCGCATGCGGCCCGCAAGCGTGGCCGCGTCGCCTTCCTCAAGGCCGGCGGTGTCGACGATGGTGAAGGAGAGGTCGGCGAGCCTGGCCTCGCCCTCGCGGCGGTCGCGCGTCACGCCGGGCTCATCGTCGACCAGCGCGAGCTTGCGCCCGACCAGCCGGTTGAACAAAGTCGACTTGCCGACGTTCGGCCGGCCGATGATCGCGACCTTGGCGCTCATGTCATTCCAGCCAGTTGGCAGCAGCCTGGCGGTAGGGCTGACACCCTGACTTACTTCGCCGCGCCGCCGACCGGTTCGCGGCCACGAGGCCCTGCCAGCGGCTCGCCATTTGCCGCTCGTCGGGTGTGGCTTCGGGGTCGCCCAGCACGAGGTCGAATTGCTTGGCGGCGTCGTCATAGTCTTTGCGGTCGAGCGCGAGCGCGCCGAGCGCCAGAGCGGCCAGGCGCCGATAGGGCCCGCCTTCCGCCGAAAGCGCGGTCAGCGCGGCTTCCCCCTTCTGCTGCTCGCTGGGCATGTCCACCCGCAGGAGCGCGGCGCGCAAGCGGGCGGTGTCGCGCATGAGCGGATCGATGGCGGCGTCGCCGGAGACAGCGTCGAAGGCGCCGATCGCGCCCTGCGGGTCCTTGCTCGCCTCGGCGCCGGCTGCGGTCATTTGCGCCAGCGCCCGATAGCCGCTCGGCCCTTGCGCCGCGATCGTGTCGAGACGGGCCTTGGCTTCGTCGAGCTTGCCGCCCTCGAGCGCCGCGAGCGCCTGCTGGAACTGATCGCCCGCCGCCTGCCGCGCGCTTTCGCGCTCATATTGCCAATAGCGAAAGCCGGCCGAGGCGAGCACGATCAAGACGGCCGCGGCCAGGATCTGGTTCTGGTATTTCTTCCAGAATTCCGCCGCCTTGTCGCGGCGGACTTCCTCGTCAACTTCCTGAAAGATGTCGCTCATTGCGGGGCGCCCTATCACAGCGGGACAGCGAAAGCGAGCGGCCAAGCGCCGCCGATCGATCCCGATGGTTCGGATTGATCCAGATCAATTGCGCTTGCGGCGCTTCGTGATCGACTTTGCCCTGAAGCGGATCCGCCCAGCCCTAACCGGGGGCAATGCGGTCAGGCATCGAGGAGCCAAAATGGGCAATCCAATCAAATTGCAACGCGTTAGTCGCCGCACGGTTGTTATTGCCGCTGGGGCCGCGCCGTTGCTGGCGCTGATGAGCGGCAGCGCGGAAGCGAAAATGGCGCAGACCGCGGTGCGCTACCAGGACTCGCCCAAGGACGGCAAACAGTGCGACGGCTGCAAGCTTTTCGTCGCTCCCAACTCTTGCAAGACTGTCGCCGGCGACATCTCCCATCCGGGTGGTGCGCGCTTTGGGTCAAGAAGTGACAAGTTCGGCATCGAGTCGATGGCTCAGTAATCGCCCCTGAAGTGATCAGACGAGGCGAAACCGCCGGCAATCGACCGCAGCGTCCCGGCGCGGTGTAGGGCTGCGGTCGAAGGTCAGCCCCTTCAATAAAATAGGTCAGGCGCGCCATATGAATGCAGCGTCAAGGGGCTTGAACGCGACCGCCCTCAAAATCCCGACATGCGCAAGATTACTTGAGGTCGCTGACATAAGCAGCGACTGCGGCGATCTGCTCTTTGGTCAGCTTTTCGGCGATCGGGCCCATGATCTCCGAAGTGTCTGGATTCTTCGCGTCTTGCCCACGCTCCTTGGGCCAGTTCACCAGCTTGGCGATCACGTAGCCGTCGAGTTGGCCGGCCAGGCGCGGAAACTGGTCCATGCCGTGGGCGTCCTTGCCGTGGCACAACTCGCAGGCCGGAACCTCCGCGCTGGGAACGCCTTCATGGTAGATCTTTTCCCCTTCGGCCATGAGGTCTCTCGGAGCGCCGCCATAGGGCGGCGGGTCGAGATCCTTGAAATGGGTGGCCAGCGCGTCGACCATCGCGGGGCTGAGGACGTGGGCCACATTGCCCATCACGGGGTTCAGCCGCCGGCGATCGATAAAGGCCTGCAATTGGTTCTTGATATAGTCAGGCTGCTGGCCCGCAAGTCTGGGCATGGGATTGGTCCCGATGAAGCCGCGCGCCGACAACCCATGACAAGTTTCACAATAGCCGGCCTTGGCGTTGAATTCCTTCGCTGGAACGCTTTCGGGCTGCGCCAGTCCGCCAGTCTTGCTGTCTTCGGCGTCGGCCCAGGCGCAGAAGATGACGGCGATCAGAGCAGCCGGCGCGAGAGCCTTGACAACCTTCATGATCTTCCTCCCCGAAACTTTCGCGCAGATATCGGAAGGAGCGCCCCTTCCGGCTCGTCGGAACGGAACGACAAGGGCGATCGCGGACCTTGCCCAATTGTATACTTCGTTGCGACAATGTTCCAGTCGCCATCCGACGCAATCTTTTCTGTTAGCCAAACGCATTTCGACTTTCATTCGCCTTTGAACCGTGTAAACAATCGCCAAAAGCTTCAAGCAAAGCACAATCATGCGCGCCACCCGGTTGGCGCAGCGAGAGGGGCCGGTTGGCCAACGAGGGTGGCCGTTGTGAAAAAATGCGGTCGCCGAGCCGCAGCAACGCCTGTGCTGCGAATGTCGTTGAACGGCCGAGCGCACGAAGAAAGGCTTGTAAGACCCGGCGGAAATGTTCACCGCCGGCGAGCAGGTTCCGGGCGGCGAAAAAAGGACGAGGCCGGGAGGCAAGGAAGATGAAAGCTGTTCGTCTGCGCGTGGCGTTGACATCGGCTCTGGCGGTTGTTCTGACGGCTATGGCCGGCCAGGCCCAGGCGGGAGCCCAAGGTGGGCGCGCGACGGCCGGCGGCATTGAAGCGAAATTCGAATATTGCACGACCTGTCATGGTCCGTCGGCGCAGGGTTTTCGCGGCTTTTACGCCATGCCGCGCCTCGCCGGGCAGCAGCCGCAATATATCGAAAATCAGTTGCGAGCCTTCCTCGAGCGCCGGCGGCTGAACCCCGTGATGGCCAATGTGGCCCACGGCATAACGCCCGATATGATCCCCGCTTTGGCCGCCCGCATGAGCGCCTTGAAATCCTCCCCCGGTTGGGGGCGCGCCCGCGGGCGACGCCGCCTTGGGGAAAGCGATCTTCGCGAATGGATTGCCCGATCAGAATGTTCCCGCCTGTTCAGCTTGCCACGGCCCTGACGCCAAGGGGCAGCGCGAAATACCTCGTCTCGCAGGCCAGCTCTATTGGTACATGGTCAGCACCCTGTCGCTGTGGAGCAGCGAACGCGGCCAGGGCGGGCGTCAGGACATATCCTGGATCATGCGGCCGACGGTCGCGAATCTAACCCCGAGACAGGTGCGGGCGGTCGCCGAATATGTCAGCGCGCTCAGGTAAACTCATGGCGTTCTGTTGCGTCAACCGGGGTGAGTTCGTCACGCAAGAGACATTGGATTATGAAGCACTTCCGCACGAAAATGGCGGCCCTTGCGATTTCCCTCGCCACGGCCGGACCGCTTCTGGCCGATGATCTGCCGGTTCGCAATTGCATCTGGTGTCATGGAGCGTCGGGGCAGGGCGTTTCCATGGCGCCCCGACTGGCCGGCCAGAGGGTGGACTATCTGGCGAACGAGCTCGAAGCCTTTGCGACCCATAAGCGGGATGAATTCCTTTCGACCAAATACATGTGGTACGCGACCGCGCATCTCGATCCATTGATCGCACATAATCTCGCCGCATATTTTTCTGCGCTTCCACCCGAGTCCGCGAAGGACGGCTACAGCGAACTCGCCGCCGAGGGCAGGGTCATATTTGAAAACGGCGTTCCCGACGAGAACATCGCCGCTTGCCAGGCATGCCATGGCCCCGAAGCGCAGGGTGTGCGGGAGATTCCGCGCCTCGGCGGGCTCTCTTACAGCTATCTCAAGCGTCGGCTCGAGGAGTGGGGCCAGGGCCACGACACTTGGGGGAAATTCATGCCGAAAGTCGCGCGGTCTTTGTCTCCGAATCAAATCGCCGCCCTCGCATCGTATCTGAGCTTCGTCGGAGGCAAATCTTCGGAGAAATAGGCTGCGGCGCTCGTCCGAATTGTATAGGGCCAAGAAAATGCGGGATCGAAGAAGCCTACCCCCAAGGACCGCAAGCGTTGTCGCGGGCGGCGAGAGCGGGGCGACGATGCCGGCGCTCGTTCTCGGGTTCGTCGCGCTCATTGTCGCTGCGGCGGGATTTCTCGCAGCCGGCGTCGGACCTGCTGAAGCTCTGCCCAGCTACGCCCGCCAGACCGGACAGCCTTGCTCGGCTTGTCATACCGCCTTTCCCGAACTCACCCCGTTTGGCCGCCGCTTCAAGATCGGCGGCTATACGGCGGGCGGCGGCGACTGGAAGGGGCCGCCGATCGCCGCCATGTACATGCCGGGCTTCACGCATACCCAGTCGCCGCAGGATTCGCCGCCTGCGCCCGGATTGCACACCAACGACAATCTCGTCTCGCAACAAGTGTCAGGGTTCATCGCCGGCCAGCTCTACGGCAATCTGGGTTCGTTCATCCAGATTACAGGCGACCCCGTTGGTGGAACGGTCGGATTGGACGCCTCCGACGTCCGTTACGCCGATACGCTCAACCTGTTCGGCAAAGAGACGATCTGGGGCATCGACGCCAACAACACGCCGACGGTGGAAGACCCCTGGAACACGACACCTTCCTGGGGGTGGCCGCAGATCTCCTCGACCATCGCGCCGGCGTTCGGGCCGCCCTCGACCCACATCGAGGACGGATATGGCCAGATCGTCGGCGGCGCGGGCGCGTACGCGTTCTGGAACGACATGCTCTACGGCAGCTTGACGTTCTACAAGGGACTTCCGGTCCCGGTGCTGCAGGCTTTCAACGCCGGCAACTCGACGACGGACGCGCTGTCGAATGTCGCGCCTTACTGGCGCCTCGCGCTCGAGCCGCACTGGGGTCTGCACTACCTGATGGTCGGCACTTTCGGCATGTACGGGCAGATCACCCCCGGCCGCCAATATGGCTACGGAACGGACAACTTTCTCGATGTCGGCTTCGACTCGCAATACCAGTATGATGGTGACCAATACAGCGTGACCGTGAAGCTCACCGACATCATGGAATGGCAGAAGCTGAACGCCACCTACGCGCTGGGGGGTTCATCGAACCTGAACAACACGCTCAACAGCTTCAAGGCCAACGCGTCGTTTGTCTGGGATCACACCTACAGCATTGGCTTTGGCTATTTTAACGTCGCTGGATCCGGCGACTGTAATCTCTATGGATCGGGCAATAACGTCAATTGCACCCCCGCCAGCATCGGCGACTTCAACAACAGCTACATCAGCAGCCCGAACGGCGACGGCCTCATTCTCGACCTCGCCTGGATGCCCTTCAGTCACGGCGCGCCACCGCCGCTCCCTTATTCGACAATGAACGTGCGGCTCGGACTGCAGTTCACCGACTACCTGCGCGTCTACGGCGGCACCACCAATTTCGACGGCTCGTATCTGGGCGGGACACATAACGCGCAGGGCAACAATTCCGTGTTCGCCTATGCGTGGTTTGCGTTCTGACGGATTGGCACCGCGCGCGAAGACAAGGCAAGCGACGCACGGCATTGAACGAATCGCAGGCGCAGCAGCTCCCTCACGACAGACCTTTGCGCGTGCGGGTCGATCTGCGATCGCGTTCGCGTCTCTCGCCATCTCAGCCGCGCCTTGCGCGATTGGCTTGGCCGCTGCCGCCGACGACATCGCGCCGCTCGTCTCGCCCGACCGCATCGAGGACGTCGCCCTCGATCAAGCCCGACCCCTACCCCGACTTCGACACTTTCGCCTGGCGCGCCTTCATCGCGCTCAACTGGCCCTCGCTGACCGATCCCGCCCATCGCGGCGAACCCGACCGCGCAAAGACGCTCGGCGATCCAGGCCCCCGCGTCTGGGAGACCTTCAAGGCGCGCTATGAACTGTTCCAGGTCGGTCCGGACGGCCGCCCGGTCGCGCCGAAACGCCTGGGCGACCTACGAAGCGCGGAACCCTTGCGGCGCGGAAGTCGACAACCGCGAGAAAACGCTCGCGACCTTCGAGCCGTTCATGGATTTCAACCAGTCCGCCTTCTTGCCGGGCGTGGCCGCCAATCCGCTCGTGGCGCAGAATGGCACCTATACGCGTTACGAAGTCCGCCTCAACGAACCCGAGTATGCGGCGCTTGCGCAGAGCGGCTGGAGCCTGGGCGAAAACCTGCCGGATCCGGCCCATCCCGCGCGATTGCCCGCGGGCTCGATCGCGGTCAAAGCCGCGTGGCGGCCTCTCACCGCGGCGGACACGCCGGCGGTTCGCGCCGCGCTATTACGTGGTCGAGAACGCCAACGTCGTCGACGTCGCCAAGACGCTCGCCGCCGGGCCATACGGTCTGTTCGAAAAGCGACGTCGCGCTGGTCGGCCTGCATATCGTGATCCGGACGAAAGACCGGCCGCAAGGACTGTGGAGCACGTTCGAGCACGTCGACAACGTGCCCCCGGCCGGCGCGGGCGAAGCGCGCGAGCCCGACGCCAGGGACGCAGGCGCGCCCTATTCCTATTTCGACCGCCTCGAAGCCCAAGCTCGGCCTTTGGCCCGACGTTCGGCACGCCCGACACGCTGCCGGTCAGCATGGATCATCCGCCCAGGATCGACCCCACGCCCATGCAGGTCGTGCGCCGGCATCCGATCCATCCCTCGACCATGGCGATGAACCGGGCTTATTGGGCGCTGCCTGGAATCAAGGGAACCGTCTGGGAGCATTACATGCTGGTCGCCAGCCAATGGCCGACCGTTCCCCGCCCCGCCGGCCCGCAAAACGACGGCGGCTATTTCCCCGGGCAGCCGCTTGAAGCCGACGCGCCGCGCGAGAATTACCAATCGGCGGACGCGCCACACGAAAACCTGGTCAACACGACGATCGAGACCTATTTCCAGGACCCGCCGTCGAGCTGCATGGCCTGCCACCAGAGCCTCTCCAACGCGCTCGGCCATGACTTCGTCGGCATGCTGGGCAGCTTTCGCTGAAGGCGGGGCTGAGGGCAACGGCTAGTGGATAGAATCCGACGTTTGGAACCCGAGCCGGTGCCGCCATACCGTTGAAATCACTCGGATTGGGCCGGACTCATCGGATTGATTTGATCCACTAGGTCAAAACCCAGTCAGCTTGACTGGTTTCGACGCAACGCCGCAATCGCGGATCTGACCGGAAAAACCTGCCGGCATGAGCGCGCTCCACCCCCGATCGCGCCGAGCGAGATCATGGGCGTCGCCGAATGGGTGAATGCGGCGACGAGTTGCGCACGCCGCCATGCTGCTTATGGACCGACGATCCGCGCCATTCGGGCCCTTAGGCTTCTCGCGGCGCGGCTCATCAAATCCGTATGAACGGATCAGTAGTGGGGATAGTACCGGTGGTGGCGGGGCGCGTAGTAGTGATGACGCACGGCTCTCGCGGTTTCGTAAGTATAAGTCTTGCTCTCGTGGGACGCGTTCCACGCGCGATCGAAGGTCGACGTACGTTGTTGCGGGCCGTAAGTGCCGTATCCGGTGGCGCCCTGCGCGACCGCGGCGACGGGAGCAAGGGCGAGCGAAATGGCAAAGCCGACGAGCGCGATTGTCTTGAGCATTGAATTTCTCCGGCAGATTGGGTAAGTCGGTGAACCTGATGTCGGGGCTGGTCCGTCCCGGATCAAGGCCGCCGGGGGAACCTCACAAGTCTTTGATGCGCTCGTTTTCTTCTGATCAGCCGTGACGCTCGTAGTCGGAACGCACGCTGGCCTTCTCCGCGGCCTTCCTGACCAGTTCTTGGACGCGGCGTCGCATCAAGAGCGGCGTCGAAAGCCTCCCTGTCGGCTGTGTCGGACAACACCGCCCTCATCGCTCAAGCTTTGGCCACGCGGGCCATCAATACCCAGTCATCGCGCGCCTTCAGTCGGGCGCTTACTGACCGACGAAGGAATCCTCGGTCGCCCCTAGGGGCTTCCACGCGTCCGAGCCGGACTGGAAGGTCACGCGCCCCAGCGCGCATGCAATCAGCACGATCGCCAGCGCGGCGGCGATGAAAAACGCCCACGACGAAAGCTCTTTCCTGCCAGAAATTTGAGCCCCGTGCGTGCGCGAAAATGTTTCTATGGTGCGCATGTCTAAATCTCCTGGCGTGACGTTGCTCGATTATCGACGACCCGCCCTTGTTGACGGATACCCCGACACGCGACGACGGGCTGTGACGCGCCTCACAGCCTTTTCGTAGGCAGACCAGGCTTCACAGAGCCCGCGCGAGAACCGCCGCCTCCTCAAAGCAGCGATCGCCGCTCATCAAGCCGTCGACAACAACTACTATTTGCGCATTGCGACCGCCTCCGATGCGTCGTTTTCGCATTGCAATCCCAAGACGAGCAGGCGATTCGGTTTTGACCTGAGCTGAGATCCGATATGCGCCGCTCGGGCGCGGAGCATCGGCGATTGACGGCGCGCCGATTTAGAAACATTCTAAATCGAGTTTGGAATCCTTCTAAACTGGCGGAGCGGTTCGCCAAGGCCGGCGAGCGCCGCTTCGCGACATGATCCCGTCGACGGAGGCGCCCATGCGTGAGACCAACGAGAAACCTGGCGTCAGCCGCCGCACCGTCCTCATCGCCGCCGCCGGCGCCGCGCCGCTCATCGCTCTGACGAGCAGCGGAGCGCAGGCCAAGATCGCGCAGAAGGCGGTCCAGTATCAGACCACGCCGAAGGACGGCCACCAGTGCGACGGCTGCGCCCAGTTCGTCTCGCCGAATGCGTGCAAGCTGGTCGACGGCGACATCGCGCCGACCGGCTGGTGCGCCCTGTGGGTGAAAAAGCCCAGCTGACCAGCGGGCGCGGGGAGCCACCGGGTTCTGGCGCGCCGGTTGGGATTGCTCGCTTCCGGTCCGGCGCAAGACCTGCGGCGCCCCTGCCTGGGGCCTTGTTCGGAGTCCTTCCGGAGGCGCTCATAGCGATACCTGTTGTTGATCTCTTTGCGGCGCCTTACATTTCTGTTTTTCGTCATGGCCGGGCTTGTCCCGGCCATCCACGTGAACATCGACTGAGGCAAATAAGATATTGATAATAGGATAAATTATGAGACAACTCGTAAATAGCAGCTGACGATGCGTGGATAACCGGGACAAGCCCAGCCATGACCACCTATATCGGGTTTTCTGGATCCGTTGAGTTCTACGGTCATCGCCAGTCCTATAAGGACCCTGCCTGATTTGTTAACTCAGAACAACACGAAATGGTTTGACTATTTCAGAATTTCCGACTATGATCCTGAGATCGCGGTTAGAGCGGACGGATCGGGGCGAAGAGGAGCAGGCGAAAAATGCATGGCTTGGCCGTCCGCCACACAACCGAATGCGCGAGGCTGGAAGGTGAGATATTTTTTTCGGTTTTTTCGGCTGTAACCCTTTGAAAAGTCCCGATTCCAGAAAGTAAAAGAAAGCAAAAGAAAACAAAAAGAAAGCTGTTTTGCTTTCTTTTCTTTTCTTTTGCTTTCGTCTGCGCCGTGGAAATTCGCGCGCCGGTTGCATAGGGCGCCGCTTGGCATGTCGCTGCTGCATGGCCGCCCGCAATGTCGCCCCACCTGGCCCACGGACCCATGGGCCGCAGCCGGGCCATCCGGGCTACCCGGTCGAAGGCTCTCCCGCTCCGTCGCAGCCGGGCGTCGGCCTCGATCTCGACCTTCATCTCCGGGTTCAGCAGCGCTGGACGACGACGATCGTCGCCGCCGGGCGGATCGCGCCAAAAACCTCGCCCTGGACCTTCAGCACCGCTTCGCCATAAGCCGCGTCGGTGACGAAGGTGCGAGCCGCACGATATCGGCGAGCTTGCCGCCCGCCTCCCCCATCACCTTCGCGAAGGTCGCATAGATGTTGCGGGTCTGCTCGGCGACGTCGTCGGGCATCGCCATCGTCGCATAATCGTATCCGGTCGTGCCAGCGATATGGACCTCGTCGCCCCAAATGACCGCGCGCGAATAGCCGTACGTCTTCTCGAATGGCGAGCCCGAGGAAATGAGCTTGGCGGGGCTCATGCGAACTCCATGATCACCGCGTCGACCGCGAGCGAATCCCCTTCCTTGGCGAGGATCGCTTTCACCGTCGCGTCGCGCTCGGCGGAGAGCACGTTCTCCATCTTCATCGCTTCGACGATGCAGAGCTGATCTCCCGCCTTCACCTCCTGTCCGACCTTGACCGCGATCGCCTTGACGAGGCCCGGCATCGGGCAGAGCAGGAAACGCGAACCGTCGGCGCCTTTATGCTCGATCATCAGCGCCGCAAGCTGAGCCTCGCGGCGAGTGTAAACGCGGGCGTCGACCGAGACCCCGGCATGGGAGAGCGCATAGCCGTTGAGGATCGGGCGCGCCTGCACGGCGAAGCCGGCGCCGTCGATCGCTCCGCGCCACAGCGGATCGCCTGGTTTCCAATCGGAATGAACCTCGACCTTGCGCCCGTCGGCGAACATTATCGCGACCGGCTTTCCTGGCGCGATCTCAAGCTCGGTGCGGCTCAAGCCCATTGCGACCACCCGCTTGAGCTCGAAACGCACCTGCTCGGGCTCGCGCAACTGCCCGGAAATGCGGCGCTTCCGCTCATTGAGCGTATGGTCGATCAGCGCCGCAGCCACGGCGAGGCGCCGCTCGGTCTCGCCCCTGGGCGCGAGCTGATGAAATCCGTCGGGATATTCCTCGGCGATGAAGCCGGTCGAGAGCCGACCCTCGCGCCAGCGCGGATGCTGCATCAGGGCCGACAGAAAAGGGATGTTGTGGCGGATGCCGTCGATGACGAATTCGTCAAGCGCGATCGCCTGCGCGTCGATCGCGGCCAGCCGGTCAGGCGCGTGGGTCACGAGCTTGGCGATCATCGGATCGTAGTAGATCGAGATCTCGCCGCCCTCGAACACGCCAGTGTCGTTGCGCACCGTGACGCCCTCATGTGTCCCTTCGGCCGGCGGCCGATAGCGGGTGAGCCGTCCGATCGAGGGCAGGAAGCCGCGCGTCGGGTCCTCGGCGTAAACCCTGCTCTCGACCGCCCATCCGGTCTGCTTCACGTCGGCCTGGCTGAGGCGCAATGGCTCGCCGGCCGCGCTGCGGATCATCTCCTCGACCAGATCGACGCCGGTGACGAGCTCGGTCACCGGATGCTCGACCTGCAGGCGGGTGTTCATCTCGAGGAAATAGAAGCTGCGGTCCTGCCCTGCGACGAACTCGACGGTGCCGGCGGAATCGTACCCGACCGCTTTGGCGAGCGCGACTGCCTGCTCACCCATTTTTCGCCGAGTGGCTTCGTCGAGCAGCGGCGAGGGCGCCTCTTCGATCACCTTCTGATTGCGGCGCTGGATCGAGCACTCGCGCTCGCCGAGATGGATGACATGCCCGTGCTTGTCGCCCAGCACCTGAATCTCGATGTGCCGGGGATTGACGATGAATTTCTCGACGAACACCCGGTCGTCGCCGAACGAGGATTTGGCTTCCGAGCGCGCCCGGGCGAAGCCTTCGGCGACCTCCTCACGGGAATGGGCGATCCGCATGCCCTTGCCCCCTCCCCCGGCGGAGGCCTTGATCATCACGGGATAGCCGATCTCGTCGGCGATCCCGGCCGCCTGCTCGGGGGAATCGATCACGCCGAGATAGCCGGGCACGGTCGAGACCTTGGCGGCGTTGGCGAATTTCTTCGAATTCGATCTTGTCCCCCATCGCCTCGATGGCTTTGGGGTTGGGGCCGATGAACACGACGCCTGCTTCCGCAAGGGCCCGCGCGAAGGCCGCGCGCTCGGAGAGAAAGCCGTAGCCCGGATGGACCGCCTCGGCGCCCGTCTCGAGGCAGGCGGCGACGATCTTGTCGATTACGAGATAGGACTGCGCCGCCGCGGGCGGGCCGATGGGGACCGCCTCGTCGGCCATTTCGACGTGCAGCGCGTCCTTGTCAGCCTCGGAAAAGACGGCGACGGTCCTGATGCCCATGCGACGCGCCGTCTTGATGATGCGACAGGCAATCTCGCCGCGGTTGGCGATCAGGATTTTATTGAACATCGCGCCCCTGCGGGAAAGCCCAAGCTTCCCCTCCACGGACTTTTCTATTGGAACGAGGCAAGCGCGTAAACAAGCGACGCCCCGAAGGCTGGCGCTTGATTTGGCGATGGTCTTGGGCGCGGAGGCTCCGCGCTCAGGAGCAGACTTCGACCTGCCGCCACGCGTTCTTGAGCCGCGCGCGGGTCATGTAGCAGCCGTAAGTCGGCATCAGAACCGGCCAGGCGAACGGCGGTCCGGGCCACGGATAGCCGCTGAAGCCGAAGAAGCCCGGGCCGACCATCCATTCGACCGGCTCGGGCGGGTAGACGTAGGGTTGAGCTTTGACGGCGCTTGGCTGAGAAAGGACGCCGAGGCCAACGACCGCAGCGGCTGCGAGCGCGATAGCGGCTTTGCCCATGTCGAGATCCCGTCGATCGCGGCCCGCCAGTTGAGCCCCACCCTATCCGATAGCGCGCGCAATCAACGCCCGCAAGGCGGATCCGTCAGACGAGACAATCGTGGCGGAAAGCTATCGGGCGGTGGCGCGGAGCGCGCCATCGGCGCCCGACCAACCGCGTGCCGCGGCTCGCTCTTTGACCGCGGCGACGAACCAGTCCGGCGCCCGGTGAGCCTCGGCGAGCACATTGACCAGCGCGGCCAGGGCCTCCGCCGATTTGCACGCATCGACATGCGCCAGGAGCCAAACGGCTCGCTCTTCGTTGACGACGCCCGGCGGCTCGGACTGCCGCACCACATGCTCAGCGATCATGTCGACGAAGAATTCCTTCCATTCAGGCGCATTTTCCATCTCGGCCCGGACAACGGTGAACAGTTCGTCAGCGGACTCGCGCGAAACCTCGCGACTGGCGAACACTTCCCGCTTCAGCCATGCGACGTCTTGCGCCGTCACCCGGCGGCCGAGGATCATCGCGCTGATGATCGTCCGGCTCCTGTCGATTGCGAAAGCCATCATTACGCACCTGCACTCCATCCGATCCGGCGAATTGTGGCGTGGCTCGGATGATGCCGGACTTTGCGCCTCAATATTTTCCGGCGGGTGAATCTGCCTCAAGGCAAATGAAGAGCGTCGCAGCACAGTTAAGCTTCAGCAAAGGGGCATGGTTTCGCGAGGATGAAAGCCTTGTTAACGAATAAGAAAGAAGCGGCGCGCTTCACGGCCTTGTCATTGGACTGCCTTCTCGCGAGGATCTAAGCAGAGATTCTTGGCATGGCCAACGGATCGGGGGTGCGCTCGCGGTTGAGATCGATGACGGCGTCATGGATGGCTTGGTCGAGGGCGGCGACGTCTGTGAAGGTCTGGTGGGCGAGGTGATGGGCCTTAAGATCGCGCCAGACCGGCTCGATTTCATTGAGTTCGGGGGCGTATTTCGGCAGCCACTCGACGGTGAGCCAGTGTGCGCGGGCGGCCAGGGCGGCAAGCGAGCGTTTGCTGGTGTGGATCGGACCATTGTCCTCGACCAGCACGACCGGCTTGGCCTGTCGCCCGGGCTGCGGTCCGAAGAGACGGTCGAGTTGCTCCAGATGGGCGATGAAATCGCTGCTGCGCTTGGTCGGGCAGGTCAGGACGATGAGTTGGCGCGTGACGTGATCAAGCGACCCCAGCATCGCGACCTTCTTGGCCTGCCCAGGCGCCGGCACACGCAAGTCCGCCCCCGACTTCGCCCAGGCGCGGGCGAGATAGGGATGCGTCAGCGCCTCGCTCTCATCGCCGTAGAGAAGAACAATGTCGCCCGCTTCGGCCTGCTGTTTGCGCAGTTGCAGGCGCAGGCCCACCCGTTCCACCTCGCTTTCCGTCTGACGTCCCTTCAGCGTGTGCCGGGGCCGCCGCCAACGGAACTTTTTTTTCGCAAGGCCTTGGACAGTTGCGAACGGCTGATGCGCACGCCCTCGCGCGCTTCGATCTCGGCGCGGAGGCGGGGGATCGTCCAGTTGCGCCGGTCGGCAACAGGTTCTTCCAGCAAGGGGGTGACGACGCGCAAGGCGGCTTCACTCTTCACCGGAGGCGGGCCTGGCGCGATGCTGGTCTTCAGCGCTGCGACACCGCCAGCGGTGAAGTCGCTGCGCCACAGGCGAACCGTATCTTCGCGCACGCCAAACGCCTCCGCGATCTTGGAGCTGGTCCAACCAGCCAGCGTCAAAAGCACGGCGCGCGCCCGGTCCGCCTCGCCGCGATCACGTAAATCGGCAAGAGCCAAGAGGCCGGCGCGTTGTTCATCGCTCGCCATAACCGGAGACTTTCCCGCCATGCCATACACCTTGCGAATCGGCGCAGGCAGCAAACCGCAAAAAACCTATCCGTTGGTTAGCCAAACGGAATCTGCTTAGCGTTTGCCTCGCTCGGGAACGCAGGATGGAGGAGATTCGTTCCATAAAAACAGCGTTTCGGCGGTCGCCGTAGCGGCCGCGCTCGCTCTGGCGCCGTTGGCGGGAGGCACGTTCGCCACCACAGATGATTCCGCGCAACAGCCGGATCGCTTCACCCCTCAGGACCGCGCCGCGTTCCTCGACGCGCGCATCGCGGCGCTGAAGGCTGGCCTGGAACTCAGCGCCGAACAGTAAAAGAACTGGCCGCCGCTCGAATCGGCGATGCGCGATCTCGCCAAGGAGCGCGCCGCCCGCTTCGTGACCTGGCGACAGAGGCGCGAGGAAGGGAGCGGGCCACGGGCCGCGCGGCGGGTGCGCCCTCACTTCGCCGGCGCCGCGACCCGGATATTGAGCTCGCGCAATTGCCTGGGCGTCGCCGGCGAGGGCGCGCCCATAAGCAGGTCCTCGGCCCGCTGGTTCATCGGGAAGAGCGCCACCTCGCGCAAGTTCTGCTCGCCCGCGAGCAGCATCACGATACGGTCCACGCCCGCCGCCATGCCGCCATGCGGCGGCGCGCCGTAGTGGAACGCCCGATACATGCCGCCGAACCGCTCGACCACCGTCGCTTCGCCGTAGCCCGCGATCTCGAAGGCCTTCAGCATGGCCTCGGGACGATGGTTGCGGATGCCGCCCGACGCGAGTTCGTAGCCATTGCAGGCGACGTCGTACTGGAACGCCTTGATCGCGAGGGGATCCTTGCCGAGCAGCGCTTCAAGCCCCCCCTGCGGCATCGAGAAGGGGTTGTGCGAGAACTCGACCTTCTTCTCTTCTTCATCCCATTCATACATCGGGAAGTCGACGACCCAGGCGAATTCGAACCGATCCTCGTCGATGAGTTTGAGTTCCTGGCCGACTTTCGTCCGCGCGAGCCCGGCGAATTTGGCGAATTTGTCCGGATCGCCCGCGACGAAGAACACTGCGTCGCCCGCTTTAAGGCCAAGTTGCGTGCGAATAGCCTCGGTCCGCTCCGGTCCGATGTTGTTTGCGACCGGCCCGCGGGCGACCATCTGTTCGATTCCGTCATTGTTGGCGGCCGAGACGAACAGAATGTATCCAAGCCCAGGCTGGCCCTCGCCTTGCGCCCATGCGTTCATCCGATCGGCGAAAGTGCGCTGTCCGCCGCCGGGAGCGGGGATAGCCCAGACTTCGTTTTTCTCAACCTCGAGCAGCCGCGCGAAGATCTTGAAGCCCGACCCGCGAAACTGCTCGGAGACGTTCTGCATCACGATCGGATTGCGCAGGTCGGGCTTGTCGGAGCCATATTTGCGCATCGCCTCGGCGTAAGGGATGCGCGGCCAGGGCGAGGGCGTGACGGGCTTACCGTGCGCGAACTCTTCGAATACGCCCCGTATCACCGGCTCCATCGCAGCAAACACATCGCCTTGCTCGACGAAGCTCATTTCGATGTCGAGCTGGTAGAATTCGCCCGGCAGACGGTCGGCGCGGGGATCCTCGTCCCGAAAGCAGGGCGCGATCTGGAAATAGCGGTCGAAGCCCGCCATCATCAAAAGCTGCTTGTATTGCTGGGGCGCCTGCGGCAGCGCGTAGAATTTACCCGGATGGAGACGCGACGGCACAAGGAAGTCGCGCGCCCCTTCGGGGCTCGAGGCGGTGAGGATCGGCGTTTGGAACTCGAAGAACCCCTGCCCCTTCATCCGTCTGCGAAGCAAGTCAATGACTTGACCGCGCAGCATGATGTTCTGGTGCAGTTTCTCGCGCCTGAGATCGAGGAAACGGTATCTGAGGCGCGTGTCCTCCGGATAGGGTTGATCGCCGAACACCGGCAGCGGCAGATCGCCGGCAGGCCCGAGCACTTCGATCTCCTGTACGTAGACCTCGACGAGGCCGGTCGGCATGTCGGAATTTTCCGTGCCTTCCGGGCGCTTCCGCACCTTGCCGTCGACGCGGACCACGAATTCCGAACGCAGCTTCTCGGCCTGGGCGAAGGCAGGCGAATCCGGATCGACCACGCATTGGGTGAGGCCGTAATGGTCGCGCAGGTCGATGAACAGAAGGCCGCCGTGATCGCGGATGCGATGACACCAGCCGGAAAGCCGGACGTCTGCGCCGTCCTCGGCGAGTGTCAGGGCGCCGCAGGTATGGGTGCGGTAGCGATGCATGACTATCTGTCTTTTTCGCTTGGGGCGGCGTTGCGCCGCTGCCTAGCCGAAAACGGACGGGCGGGAAAGCGCGAAGTCGGCGGGGCCTGCGGCGTCAGGCACGGCCTGCGCGTCGAAGGCTCGTGGTGGCTGACGCTAGGGCGAGGCCATGGACCAACGGGTATTTTTACCCAGATAGATAGATTTGCAGTGACGAACGAAAAAAACGGGTATATTGACCTTAGACTGCTCAAATATGGGGAACGGCTGCCATGTCAGCAACCAAGCCGGAAATTTTGGACCCCGGGGTGCAGCGCACCCGCCGCAACATCATGAAAATGGGCGCGATTGCGGTTCCGGCGATCTTCGGGACGGTTCATGCGACCTTCGCTCGTCCTGGCCCCGGTCCTGGTCCTGGCCCCGGTCCTGGTCCTGGCCCCGGTCGTGGTCCTGGTCCTGGTCCTGGCCCCGGTCGTGGTCCTGGTCCTGGTCCTGGCCCCGGGGTTAGCAGCAATTGTTTCCTGAAGGGGACGAAGATTCGAACCGCCGAGGGCGAGCGCGAGATCGAGAACCTTGCGATCGGCGACCTGCTGCCAACGATGTCTGGCGGATTGCGTCCCGTTCAGTGGATCGGACGCTATACACTCAGGAAGAGCGACCCATCCAAAGCCTGGGTGGACGACGCCTTGCCGGTTCGTATCGCCCGCTCTGCTCTTGCTCCCAATGTGCCCCATGCCGACCTCTGCGTGACGGCGCTCCACGGCGTTCTGATCGACGGCGTTCTGGTTCCAGCGGAGGCGCTGATCAATGGCGCGACCATCACTCGCCATGAGCCCGAAGGCGACGAGATGGAGTTCTTCCACATCAAGCTCGAGAGCCACGACGTGATTTACGCCGAAGGGGCTCCAGCCGAGACGCTGCTCCATGTCGATGAATCCTTCGTCAATTTCGCCGAGTATCTCCGTCAATACGGAGCGCCGGCGGACGAGGCTCGCTGCGCTCCCTATGTCAACGTTCAGGGCGGACGCGCCGAGTTGATGTCGAGATTCCGGAGCGCGCTCTCGCCCTGGGTCGATTTCAGGAATGAGGCCGACGTGGTGCGCGACCGGCTCGAGGAGGGCGCGATCGTCTAGCCGCAAGACCGCCTCGCATTTGCAAGGCCGCCTTCGGGCGGCCTTTTTGCCAATTGGGCCCCGGTTTGCGGGCCTGCTCGACGCGGCGCCCATCCATTTACTGTCCTGGCCGTCGCGACTAGGGTTGCGGCGCGCCAGCCGCCACCCTGCCCGCGCAGGAACGAGAACACCCCATGACCGCTTCGTCCCCTATCGCCGCGTCCTCCGAGCTCTTCAGACGCGACGACGACCACGGCGTCGTCACCCTGACCTTGAACACCCCGCATAGCCTCAATGCGTTGAGCCTCGCCATGATCGAGGCTCTCGTCGCCGAGCTGGACGCCATCGCCAATGACGAGACGGCGCGGGTCGTTGTGCTCACTGGCGTCGGACCGGCGCTCAGCGCTGGTCATGATCTCAGAGAAATGCAGGCGCACCGCAACGACTGCGACCGGGGTCGCAGTTACTACGTGGAATTGTTCGCGCGTTGCTCGACGCTCATGCAGGCCATCGTCACGCTGCCGAAGCCAGTGATCGCGGCGGTCGAGGGGGTCGCGACCGCGGCGGGCTGTCAGCTTGTCGCGGCCTGCGATCTCGCGATCGCCGGGGACAAGGCGCGCTTCGGTCTGTCCGGGGTCAACTTCGGCCTGTTCTGCTCGACCCCGCTGGTCGCGGTCGGCCGCGTCATATCCCGCAAGCGGGCGATGGAGATGGCGATGACCGGCCGGCTCTACAGCGCCGTCGACGCCGAGCGCTTCGGGCTCGTCAACCGCGTCGTTCCCGAGGGCCGGGCGCTCGAAGAGGCGCAGGCGCTGGCCAAGGACATCGCCCGGCAGTCGCCCACGACGCTGGCGATCGGGAAGCGCGCGTTCTACGCCCAGATCGAGCAGCCGCTCGACGAGGCCTATGCGGTCGCCTCTCTGGCGATGATTGACAATCTCGCCGAGCCCGATTCGGTCGAGGGGATGGGCGCTTTCATCGAGAAGCGCCGGCCCGAATGGGCGCCGGCTAGCCCGGTCCTTCAGACGGGCTCAAGCGCCGCGGCGCCTGATCGACCCAAACGTCTCACCGGACCCAGGCGCTTGGCGCCGCGATGACGCGCGTCGCGCCAGCCTAACGGCAATTTTACCGGCACGCCCTCATGTTTTCAGTAGGTTACGACCCCGTTTAGTTCCGCGCTCAAAATTGAGCGCATTTACGCGGGCGTAAAGCAATTAGCATATACGCTATGTGGAACAGTGCCAGAAGCCGAGAGCTTCGACTCAATCCTCTCGACACTCCTCGCCAGGCCGCGCGCCATCCACAGTCGCCACATGTCACACGGAACGAAAGAATTCAGCCGCCTTGATCGGCGACGGCGATGCGCAACGGACTGGAGATACTCATGGCCCGAAAGCTCGTCTCCTCAGGCTCGCCGCTCGAGCGCATGATTGGATTCTCGCGCGCGGTCCGTTCCGGCCCGTGTCTCGCCGTGGCCGGAACCGGCCCGATCGGCCCTGACGGCCGGGCCGTTCATCCCGGCGACGTCTACGAGCAGACAAAGGCGTGCCTCACGATCGCGCGCAAGGCGATCGAGGACGCGGGCGGGCGCCTCGAAGATACGGTTCAAACGCGCGTAATGCTGATCGACATCGACCGCTGGCGCGAAGCGCCGCGCGCGCATGGCGAGTTTTTTGGCGACATTCGCCCCGCCTGCACCTTCGTCGGCGTTGCGCGATTCATCGATCCGGAATGGCTGGTCGAGGTCGAGATCGACTGCTTTCGAGCCGACGAATAAGCCCTCTCCCCGGCCCTGCCCGTCAGGGTCGCCGGCCGAGGTCGGACAGCCCCGGCGGGCGAGCGCCCGCCATCCGCGCTTGCCTGATTTCACCCTGAAGGACAGAATTTGTCGGCATTGAATCCAGGAGAGTGAGTCGGCAAATGAAGAAACCGGGATTGGACGGGCGCCATCGCGACAAGGACGGCGAAATTCAGCGAAAGCGCGGCGACACGCTCAACAAGAATCTGTCGAAGCCAATCCCCCAATTTTCGCCCAGGACGACCCTCGCCGCGATGAGGAAGAAGACCGGCAAGATCAGCGAAGAGGCGGTGAGACGCGCCGCGGCGAAACTGGCGAAGAAATAGCCCGCGCAAACCCGCCGCCGGCGGGCCTCCCCCGGCGCGTCCGGCCGCGCCGGAGCCGGACGCCGTCCGCCGGGTTGAGGGACGGCGAGGAATGAGCCAATTATGGCCTGATGGATCAAAAGGCCGCCCGCCACGCTCGACTGCTCCAGTTCATCGATATTGCGGGAACATTCGTTCTCGCGATTCAGGGCGCCTCGATCGCCGCCGTGAAGGGGCTCGACGCGCTTGGCGTCGTCGTCGTGTCGCTCGCCACGGCGACGGGCGGGGGCATCATGCGTGATCTTCTCATCGGCGAAACCCCTCCCGAGGCGCTCCGGGGCTGGCCGATCGTGACATCGGCGCTTACGGGCGCCTTCCTGACGTTCTTCGCCTTCCACGTGGTCGAGGAGATTCCCGAAACCGCCCTCACCGTCGTCGACGCGCTCGGCCTCGCGCTTCTCGCCGTGTCGGGAACCGAAAAGGCGCTGGAATTCCGGCTGCCGCCGATCGCGGCGGTGATGCTGGGCGGGATCAGCGGCGCGGGCGGCTATACGATACGGGATATCCTGCTCGCCAGGTTCCCGCCATCCTGCGGGTCGACTTTCTCGCCAGCGCCGCGATTATCGGCGCGATCGTCCTGGTCGTGGCGCGAAGCGTCAAGGCGCCCGCCAATGTTGCCGCCTTTCTGGGCGGCGCGACATGCTTCGGCCTGAGAATCCTCGCGGTCTGGCAGCACTGGCATTTGCCGACAGCGAATCTGCACTGAGAACCGCAGGCTTCGAACGGCCTTGCCACGGAAAAAGCCCCGCGCTGGGAGGACCGCGCGGGGCTCCAGCGCGCTCGGGCTGGGGGGCATGAATTAAGCGCGCTGAGCGACCACAACACGCCAGGCGAAGCATTGTTCCGCGCGGAAAAAGTCCGGCTGGCGCAGGCTTCGCGGGTCACTCCTCGAAGACGGCCTCGAGTTCAGGCTCCGCCTCGATTATGGCCCGCGCCTGCTCCTGCAAATTGGCTTGCACCTGCTCAGGCGACGCGTTCGCGGGCTGTTTCAGCGCGACGCCGTTGACGACCGTCTCCAGCTCCGGATGGCTCTCGACCAACTGGTCGATCGCGGCTTTGAGGCGCGCGTTTTTCTGTTGCAGTTCCTCGCTCATGGCCGTCTCCCCTTTGCGCCCTCCGGCGGACAAGGCTAAACGCGCGTGGGGGCGATTTTGAGCCGCCAAAGCGGCCGGCCGCCAAAGGCCGACCGCCTTGCTGCGCCCGCGCCTACTTGCCCATCAGCGACTTGGCGTTTTCCGGGGTGATCGCGAGCGTCGGCACGGTGACCGTGGTCGCCACCTTGTCGGCGCAGTCGAGCAGGATCTCCTTCGCCATGTCGATCGCCTGGGGCGCGCCGGTCGGATAGGTGAAGGTCGCCGCCCATTCGCCCTCGGCCACGGCGCGGATGCCGCCTGACGGGCCCGGCAGGCCGTCGGTGCCGATGATGGCGATGTCGCCGTCCTTCTTGCCCGCGCCCTTGGCCGCGAGCCTCGCGCCCGCCGCCATCATATCGTTCGAGGCGTAGATCGCCTTGATGTCGGGATGGGCCTGGAGCATGGCGGCGAAGGCGGTCTGGGCTTTGTCCGGCAGCCAGTCGGCCGCCTGCTCGGCCACAACCTTGATCTTCGGGTTGGCCTTGACGCCTGCCTTGAAGCCGTCGAGGCGTTCGACCGCAGGGGTCGAGCTCGGCAGGCCTTCCAGCACCGCCACGTCGCCTCCTTGCGGCAGAAGCTTGTCGGCCATGTACTTGCCGGCTTCTTCCGCGATCTTGAAATTATCGCCGCCGATGAAGGCCGTGTAGTCCTTGCCGGGATCGCCCACGGTCTTGCGATCGAGCTCGATCACCGGGATGCCAGCCTTCATGGCGCGGGCGACGGCGGGCGTCAGCGGCGCGGCCTCGAAGGGCGAGATCAGGATCAGGTCGACCTTCTGGGTGATGAAATTGTCCATCTGCGAGGTCTGGGTGTTCACGTTGCCGGCGCCGTCGGCGATCTGCAGCGTGAATTGCGGAACCTTCGCGGCCGCCGCGGTCAGTTCGTCATTGACATGCGCGCGATAGGGTTCGGCGTTGTTGGCCTGCGAGAAGCCGATCACGTATTTGTCGTCCTTGCCGCACGCCTTGGCGATATGCGCGGAAGCCGACCCCGCGATAAGGGCCGCGGCGGCCGTTCCCAGCGCCAGCGCGCAAATCGGTCTCATTCTCATTCGATGCATTTTCCTCTCCCTTGGGCGGTCCTGAAGTTTGGCGTCGCGCTTTACCGACCCAGTCCCTCGCGGCGACGGACGAGAGACTGAAGAACCGCGGCGAGCACGATGATCGCGCCGGTCGCGAGCAATTGCAGAGCCGCATTGATGTTGTTGAGCTGGAGCACGTTGGCGAGCGCGCCGAGCATGACCGCGCCGGCGACGGTCCCGACCATCGAGCCCGCGCCGCCGAACAGGCTCGTGCCGCCAATGACGACCGCGGCGATCGCGGTCAATTCGTACCCGGTGCCGTCATTGGCGCTGCCGAAATTGAACTGGCCCGCATGCACGACGCCCGCGATCGCCGAGACGAGGCCCGTGATCGCATAGACCGAAATCTTGACCGCGGTCACCGGCACGCCAGAAAGGCGCGCCGCCCGCTCGTTGCCGCCGACAGCGAACACGTAGCGCCCGAAGCGGGTGAAGTTGAGGACGAAGGTGGCGATCGCGGCGACGACCACGAACACCAGCGTCGCCACCGGGACGGTGTTGTCGAACAGCCGGTCGCCCAGGATGGCGAACACCGGCGGCGCGAGGCCGGGGCCATTGCCGTAGGAAATATTGATGTACTGGTTGTTGGAGATGACCAGCGCGAGACCGCGCGCGACCTGGAGTCCCGCCAGCGTGACGATGAACGGCTCGAGCCGAAAACGGGTCGAGATCGTTCCCTGCACGGCGCCGAAGGCCGCGCCGCAGGCCATGACAAACAGGACGGTCGGAATCAGCCCCCAGCCGGCCGTCGTCATGATGGTCGCGGTCAAGACGCTCGACAGGCTCAAGAGCGCGCCGACGGAGAGATCGATCCCGGCGGTAATGATGACGAACGTCATGCCGACGGCGATGATCCCGGTCTCCGACACCGCGCGCACGATATTGGCCATGTTGTCGGGAGCAAGAAAGAGAATGAGGCCGTGCCGGCGCGGCGAGAAGATCACGCCCCCGATCGCCACCACGATGAGCCCGATCACGCTCTGGAAGCGGACGAGAAGCGCGAAAAGATCGAGCCGGCGGCGCCCCGGGGCCGGGGTTGCGGCGGCGCTGCGGGTCGTCGCCGACTGGCTCATACCGTCTCGTCCTCGCTTCGTTCGGCGGCTTCGAGCACCTGACGCTCGTCCGCGCCGCCGGGAAATTCCGCGACCGTGCGTCCGTTGCGCAGCACGACGACCCGGTCGCACAGGCCCAGAAGCTCGGGCATCTCGCTCGAGGCGACCAGAACGCCCATGCCCTTCCCCGCAAGCTCGCGGACGCGGGCGTAGATCTCCCCCTTCGCGCCGACGTCGACGCCGCGCGTCGGCTCGTCGAGCAGCAGGAGCCGGGGGTCCCCCAGCACTTCCTTGGCGATGACGACCTTCTGCTGGTTGCCGCCGGAGAGGGCGCCGACCACGATCTCCGGGTGCGGCGGGCGCACGTCGAAAGCTTTGATCGCCTCGCGCGCGAGCGCGCTCTCGCGGGCGCGCGACATGAGAAAGCCGGGAGAGACGCGCTCGAGGACGGTCAGGACCAAGTTGCGGGCGACGGTGTCGCGGATGAGGAGCCCGCTGCCACGCCGGTCATCGGTGACGAGGCCAAGCCCCTCGCCCCGCGCGCCGCGGATCGACGTCAGGCGCGCGGGCGCGCCGTCGATTTGGACGACGCCGGACCATTTTCCGCTTCCCGCCGCGCCATAGAGAGCGGTCAGGAGCTCGGTGCGCCCTGCCCCCATGATGCCGGCGAGGCCGACGATCTCGCCAGCGCGCACCACGAGGTTCACGTCCTCGGGCGCTTGCCAGCCGGGCCGCTCCGCCCGGGGCGTGAAGCGCGCGTGTTCGAGAGTGAGGACGGGCTTGCCCAACACAGTCGCGCGCTTGGGGTAGAGCTCATCGAGCGGGCGCCCGACGAGGAGCCGCACCAGCTCCGATTGCGGCGCCTTGGCGGGCTGCACGCCCGCCACCTGCCCATCGCGCATGACGGTGACGCGGTCGGCGACGCGCGGAACCTCCTCGAGCCGATGGGAGATGTAGACGATGCCGACGCCGCGCGCCGCGATCTCGCGCATCACGACGAACAGCCGCTCGACCTCGGAGGCGGTGAGCGCCGCGGTCGGCTCGTCCATGATGAGGATCTTCGAAGCGTAGGTGAGCGCCTTGGCGATGGCGACGATCTGCCTTCGTCCGACCGAAAGCTCGCCCACGGGCTGGTCTACGCCGATGTCGGCGCCGACGACGCTGATCCGCGTCAGCGCCTCCTTGCGCATGGCAGGCCGGTCGAGCACGCCGCCGCGCGTGAGCTCGCGCCCAAGAAATAGATTGGCGGTGACGTCGAGGCTCGGCACGAGGTCGAGTTCCTGGAAGATGGTGGCGACGCCCGCGGCCTGCGCGGCGCGCGGATCGTCGAAGCGGACGGGCTGCCCCTCCAGAAGCATTTCGCCCGCGTCAGGAGCGAAGACGCCGGAGAGGATGTTCATAAGCGTCGACTTGCCGGCGCCGTTCTCGCCGAGGAGCGCGTGAATTTCGCCGCGCTGGAGGTCGAAATCGACGCCGCGCAAAGCCTGCACGCCGCCGAAATGCTTGGTGACGCCGCGCATGACGAGCAGCGGCGCCGCCGTTTCGACCGGCCCGCTCACCGCGGCCTCGCGCAGGAATCGCGAAGTTTCAGTGCGGCGGCGAGGCGCACGGTGCGCCGCGCGCCCTCGGGCGCGGCGATCCGCTCCATCAGGAGAAACGCCGCCCGTCGGCCGATCTCCTCGCAGGGCTGCGCGACGAGCGTGAGGCGGGGCTCGAAACAATCGGCCCACTCGAAATCGTCGAATCCGGCGATCGAGATGTCGGCGGGAACGCTCAAGCCGCGCGCGCGCACCGCCCGCATCGCGCCGATTGTCGCCATATTGTTGCCGGTCACGATCGCGGTTGGCGGATCAGGCAGCGAAAGCAGCGCGTGAGTCGCCTCGGCGGCGCTCGCGGTCGACGCGTTGCCGGTGACGAGATAGCGCTCGTCGAACTCCAAATCGAGCCGCTCAAGGCTCAGGCGGTAGCCGATAATGCGCTCGAGTGTGGTCTCGAAGCCCGGATGACCGCCGATATAGCCGATGCGACGATGCCCGAGCCCAGCGACATGGTCCACCAACGCGCGCATCGCCTCGCGATTGTTGACGCCGACCTGATCGAACGCGGAATCGGGCGTGCGGTCGACCAGAACGCACGGGAGCCGCTCCGCCCGCAGATAGCGAAGCGCTCGGCGTTCAGGGTCGGCGCTCGGCGCGAGGATGACCCCGTCAACCCGGCGCTGGTGCAATGCGGTCAGGACTTGAAGCTCGCGGACCGGATCGTCCTGGGTGTCGGAGAGGAAGATCATCATGCCGAGCCGCGCACATTCGGTCTCGATCGCGCAGATGATGTCGGTGAAGTAGGGATTGGCGATCGCCGAAATGGCGATCCCGACCGAACCGGTGGTGGCCGTCTTCAATGAGCGCGCGATGACATTCGGGCGATAGTCGATCGCGTCAATGACCGCCCTCACCGCGCTCGCGGTCGCCGGCGAAACGCGCCTTGTGCCGTTGACGACATGCGAAACAGTCGAGACCGAAACGCCCGCTTCCCGCGCCACGTCGGCAATCGTCGACACGTAGCCTCCCCAGGCTCCCGCCGTCGCGCCTCGCGCAGCGCGTTGCCTTCTTCTGTGGCGAAGCTAGCAGATCGAAACGTTTGCGCAACCGTTTCGACGACGCCTGCGGTCTTTGGAAAGGTGTCCGGAACCATCCAGATGATCGGCTCAAGCGAGGCCGGGACGCTTCGAGGTCGGCACAATGTTTAGCGGCCAACAGCACGCCAATTTTGTGGAGGAAGACAGCAGTCCTTGCGTCTTGGTTTGGAACGCTATCAGCAGTTAAACTAGTCACGCTTTACAAAGGAGCATGGAGGTGACCAAAGGCGAGATAGGGCAAGAGCGCCGAGTCCAAGAGCGCCGAGTTCAAGATCGGCGCGGGCAAGAGCGCCGAGTCCAAGACCGGCGACAAAGTGCGAAACGGTCACCCCGCCTGCTGCCGACGACGATCGGTTTCCCCGCAAGGCGAGCGGTTGCCGCGCTTCGAAAGCGCAATATCGATCCGGCGCCCTTGCTGCAACGCGCGGGCCTGTCAGAACAGGATCTGGACAACCCCGAAAATCGCATCTCTTCCGCCGCGCAGGCCAGGCTGCTTGAATTTGCTGCTGAGGCGCTCCACGATCCTGCGCTCGGTTTCCACCTTGCTACAGAGGTCAATCCTCGAGAATTGGGGTTGGTGTTCTACGTAGCCTCCGCAGCGAAGGATCTTGGCGAAGCGATAACGCTCCTTGGTCGTTATTGCCGCATCGTAAACGACGCGATCCGCGTACAGATGACGCGGCGGGACGGTGACCTGGTAATCGAGGTGCATGTCGTCGGCGTTCCACGGTTTCTGGCCGTGCAGAACGCCGAGCTCGCAGTTGCGGTTATCCTGAAGAGTCTGCGAGCGATCACAGGCCGGAGGGTTCATCCGACAACAATAACCCTCGTCCACATGCGCAATTCGGACTTCCGGGAGTTTGAGCGGTTCTGCGGCTGCCCGGTCGAATTTGGCGGATCTACCGATCAACTTGTTTTCTCCAGTGAGAGTCTCGCTGTGCCGCTGATTACGGAAGATCTGCATCTGCTGGACGCCCTTCGACCCATTTGCGATGCCGCAGCCATTCAGCGCGAAACGACGCGAGGGAGCTTGCGCGCTTCGGTCGAAAATGAGGCGCAAAAACTGCTGCCGCACGGGAGAGCGCAAAGGCAAAATGTTGCTAAGAAGCTGGCCATGAGCACGCGAACGCTGGCGCGGAGGTTAGCCAGCGAGGGCACAACCTTTGAGGACGTTGTGGACGAGTTGCGGCGGAGTCTCGCCCTCCAATACATCAAGACTCCGGGCGTATCGCTTTCTCAGATTGCCTGGTTGCTCGGCTACGAAGGCGCCGCGTCTTTCAATCATGCCTTCAGGCGTTGGACTGGCCGTCCGCCCTCGGCGGCGCGTCTCGAGAGACTGCTTCCAGCGCCTGCGTGATCGATTGCGCCAGCAAATCGCGCGGTCCCAGCTCACCTAAAAAGTGGCACGAAAAAGCGAAATTTCGGGCCGCAGAATCAATTCAGCAGCTTCTACATACTGCAGGTGGCCGCAGGGGAGTTCACGCGGTCAAAGCGAAGCCGGATTCCGGGAGGCTTCCTCGCCTGCTGTAAAAGGAAGACGTCAACGTGGCCGCCGTTTATGATGATAATGTTGGCTTTTGGGACATCGACGGACAAGAAGAGCAAAGCATTCTTTGATTACGTCCAGCGCCAAAGCGTCCAGAAAACTTGCGATCGCTGCGAGCTACAGGTACGTCTCATGCCGTCCAAAGCGCTATGCGCCTCGTGCGTGACTGCGCTTGAATGCGGCGCGCCAAACTCAATGAGCCAGTACTGACCTGAGAACGCTGACCAGGAAAGCAACGAGCCGCGGTGTAGCGAACGCCCTGTTCGCGACGCTCATGCTGTGCGCGCTCGGCGGCGCGCAGGCGGCGCCAGACGATCGGCCGGTCGCCGTCACCCCCGACAATTTCGTCCGCGCCGAGTCGGATCTTTATTTCAGCGGGGTGGTCAAGGACGGCGGCTTCGGCAAGTTCATGCATCGCCGCCAGCCGACGTCGGTCGCCAAGCAGACGATTATCCGGATGAACCGCGATACGCTTTATTCGGCGGCGGTGTTCGACCTCGATGCGGGTCCGGTGACGATCACCCTGCCCGATCCTGGCAGGCGCTTCCTGTCGATGCAAGTGATCGACGAAGACGAGTACACGCCCGACGTCCACTATGGCGCCGCGATCCGCACGCTGACCAAGGACCAGATCGGAACGCGCTATGCCCTTGTCGGCGTCCGCATTCTGGTCAATCCCGACGATCCCAAGGACGTCGAGACCGTCCACGCGCTGCAGGACGCGATCGAGGTCAGTCAGCCCGGCGGCCCCGGAAAATTCACGATTCCCAACTGGGACGCGTCGAGCCAGATCAAGGTCCGCAACGCCCTGCTCGAACTCGCTTCGACCATTCCTGACACCAAGGGCATGTTCGGCCCGAGGGGTGAGGTCGATCCCGTGCGGCATCTGGTCGGATCGGCGATCGCCTGGGGCGGCAATCCTGAACAGGACGCTCTCTATCTCAACGTCACGCCGCCCAGGAACGACGGCAAGACGGTCTACAAACTCAACGTCAAGAACGTCCCGGTCGACGGCTTCTGGTCGATCAGCGTCTATGACGCCAAGGGCTATTTCGCGCCCAACGCCCAGAACGCCTATTCGCTCAACAACCTGACCGCGAAACCTGGCGACGACGGATCGTTCGCCATCCAGTTCGGCGGCTGCGACGGCAGAATTGCGAACTGCCTGCCGACGCCGCCCGGATGGAATTATCTTGTTCGCCTCTATCGCCCGAGGCGCGAGATCCTGAACGGCGCCTGGACCTTTCCGGAGCCACAGGCGGCGCGATAATCCGCCGCGCCGCCCCGCGAATCGCGGCTGCCCTGCCCCGAATTTGACAGCCGCCGGCCATCGAGTGACTTCGGCGTCTGGCGAACCGAACACGTTTCGCAAACGGCAGAGGCGTTCGGCAAACTGCGATATCCCGCCTTACAGCGCGCGTCGACAAGGCCGAGGCGTTCGGCAGACGCTGGTTGATTGACATTTTCCCGAGATCGTCTATGGCAAAGTGCGCCGAGAGCGAATGAAGGCTCCAGCGCGGCGCGAGGCTTGCGCGCCGGGACCTGCGAACGCATTGACGCGGTCCGTAGAGGCCCCCATATCACGAACGAGCGAATGCGAGGCATTCGCGCAAGCGAGATCAGATGAAATTTAGCGAACTCGGCCTGAGCGAGAAAGTGCTCAAAGCCGTCGAAACGTCGGGTTACGACACGCCGACGCCGATCCAGCAACAAGCCATCCCCCACGCCCTGGAAGGCCGCGACGTTCTGGGCATCGCCCAGACCGGCACCGGCAAGACGGCGGCGTTCACCCTGCCGATGCTGTCGATGCTGGAGCGCGGCCGCGCCCGCGCCCGGATGCCGCGCACCCTCATCCTTGAGCCGACGCGCGAACTCGCCGCCCAGGTCGAAGAGGCGTTCGGCAAGTACGGGGTCAACCACAAGCTCAACCTCGCGCTTCTGATCGGCGGCGTCTCGTTCGGCGATCAGGAGGCCAAGATCGCGCGCGGCGCCGACATCGTCATCGCCACGCCCGGGCGGCTGCTTGATTTCACCGAGCGCGGCGGGCTGCTCCTGAACGCGATCGAGATCCTGGTCATCGACGAAGCCGACCGCATGCTCGACATGGGTTTCATCCCGGACATCGAGCGCATCTGCAAGCTCGTGCCGTTCACCCGGCAGACGCTATTTTTCTCGGCGACCATGCCGCCGGAAATCACCCGTCTCGCCGACGCGTTCCTCCACAATCCGGTGCGCGTCGAGGTCTCCCGCGCCGCCACGACCGCCGAGAACATAACCCAGACGCTCGTGCCTTCGGGCGGTACGCCCGAAGAGAAGCGCTCGACCTTGCGCCGCATCATCCGCGGGGCCGAGAATTTCAAGAACGCGCTCATCTTCTGCAACCGCAAACGCGACGTGCAGGTGGTCTATCGGTCGCTGCAGAAGCACGGCTTCTCGGTACTGGCGCTGCATGGCGATCTCGACCAGCGCATGCGCACGGCGGCGCTCGACGCGTTCCGCGCCGGCGACGTCCAGCTCCTCGTCTGCTCCGACGTCGCCGCCAGAGGCCTCGACATTCCCGACGTCAGTCACGTGATCAACTACGATGCGCCCCATCACTCCGAGGATTATGTCCATCGCATCGGGCGCACCGGGCGCGCCGGCAAGTCCGGCGAGGCCCTGACCATCGTCTCGCGCATCGATCAGAAGGCGATGGCCGAGATCGAGAAGCTGATCGCGCGCAAGATCGACTGGCAGGATGGCGCTCAACTGCCTCCCGACGACGAAGCCGAAGCGCCGCGCCGGGAACACTCGCCCCGCGGCCGCGGCGGATCGCGCACACGATCCCAGCGCACGGCGCCGGTGGAGGAGGCCGCGCGCCCAGACCGGCATATCGAACGACGCCCCGATTCGCGCCGACACCACGCCGAGCGCCCGCCGCGCGAGCGCATCGCCGCCGAGCCGGAGCGCCGCCCGAGCGCTCGCGTCCCGGCCGCCGCCGATCAGGCCCCGCGCCCCGAACGTCCGCGTCGAGTGGAAGACGCGCCAGTCATTGGGCTGGGCGACCATGTGCCCGATTTCCTTCTGCGCCCGGTCAAGACTCGCGCCCGGCCCGCGCGCGAGCCGATCGAAGCCGAGGAATAGCAGCGGTCTGCTTAGGGATCCTGCGCTCCTTCTCGGTATCGCTGGCCCACGGCTCCGGCGGTCGACCAGTTTTGAACAATGGACGCCCGAGCGAGGCGCTTGCGCCATCAGCCTTGCTTCGCTATTGACCGCGCCGCGCCCCCGCGCGATGACGCGGGCCCCGGTGCCCGTTGGGGGATAGTTCAACGGTAGAACAGCGGACTCTGACTCCGTCAATCTTGGTTCGAATCCAGGTCCCCCAGCCAAATATAATCAATGACTTAGCGAGTATTGCAGATCAACTAGGCACTCTGCAGGCACCGAGCGATCGTTGAAATGGAAGGTCATCCTCGTTTCTTTGTACCCTTTCATCGAACAGTCGCCCAACGGGGCTGTAACCGAAGGCACTTTGGGAGATGGTCACCCAGGTATCAGACGATTGGTCGCAACTGCCCGCCACCTGAATCCATCAAGCACTCCGAAGGTTACCGGCAGCGCGTATGAGCACCGGATTGAAGAAGCTCCTGACTGGCTGACCGTTCCTGACGCGGTGCGCCGCCTGTCAATCCTTTTCGGCGTGGACGTCTCGAAAGCCGACGCTCTGCAGATCCGCTGGCGCGCCAACGGCTATCGCGACCGGGACTGGGAGACACGAGGCGGGGACCGCATGATCTCGCCGTTAAGTCGTTCGAGGCCCTTGATCGAGTGGATTTCTGACCAATGATCGGGGGAAAGCTCCTATTGGCCAGCACGTCGTTCTCGACTTCGTCCATGAAGGCGGCGAGCGTGGACCCTGAGCTGGTGGCGACTCTTCGCCACTGCGCCTTAGCCGCTTCGGCGGTTGTCCTGAGCGAAGGAAGTACAAGCCCTTGCGCAGCTCGGGAATGCTCGGCTCCACGCGCCCGATGACCTGACCCCGCGCCGGAAAAACGCCGAGACCCGCTGTTGGCTAATGACGCTGAGGGACACGATCCACAAGCAAATTTCGGAGACGCTTGCTTCCTTCCCTTGGCGCGTAAACTATGGGTCGCGGCCGAGCAGTCGCAGGCGCGGATGAGGGCGCTGTAGGCACCGCTTTGAGAAAGCTCCTGAAACTCAAGAAATGGTTAACCGTCCCCGACGCCGCTCGACACCTTTCAATCCTATTCGGTGAGGAAGTCTCGGAGGCCGACGTGTTGCGGTTCGCCCTAGACGGGCACCTAACGCTCTCTGTCGAATTTGTGAATAGAGCGACTGCTCAATGTGGAAAAACAATCCCCCTGGCGGATGCCGAAATAGAAGAAATCCCAAACTTAACGGGAGATGGCGTCGTTCAACTGATCAAAGGTGGAATCTCGCTTGGTGGCGATAGAGTATTTTCCTACAGCGAAGAGATAAAGCAACTTGCGGGCGTCTGGGACCTAGCGATGGTGGGGTCTGAAAGAATTGATGTAGAAGATAAATATCAATTTCTGACCGGCGGTCCTCCTGTCGATTTAATTTCTCTCGACGGCCCATTTGTCCATGCCAGAAATGGCACATGGGCCCGAATAGTAGAGTACTCCTCCAAAGATAAACTTTCCTTCTCACAAAATAAATTGTATAATCCACGTAATAATCCGGATAATTACTACCCCGCCTCGCGCCTTCCCTCGGACGCTGTTCTTATCGTTCGGACTTCCGCCCTTCAGCAATTGGAGGCGCTCATTTCCGAGGCTGAACCCACCATAGAACGCCCAGTTGCGCGGCGCGAACGGTCGACGCTTCTCGTAATCATTGCCGCTCTTGCCAAGCTCGCCCGGATCGATGTTTCCAAGGCGTCAAGCGCAGCAACGTCGATAGAAAGCCAAACCGTATTGATGGGCACTCGCGTTGCTGCACGCACGATCGAAAACCACCTTAGGCACATCGCAGAGGCCCTCGAGAACAAGTCCGAGAACTGACGCGTCCCGCAATTGCGGAGAACCCACGCGCACTTGCAACTCCACGATCAGGGTCGAGCTTATTCCATATCGCGCCACTGCACCTCATGGAGCATCGCGACATGGCAAATAATTCCAACCCTCTCGGCTCTTTGCCGGAAACGGGGTATGTGCGCCAATCGCAGCTGATACCCAGGATCTTCCCGTTTTCTTCCGCGACTCTCTGGCGGAAGGTAAAAGCTGGCACATTCCCCCAGCCTGTGAAGCTCGCCCCCCGGATAACAGCCTGGAGGGTCGAGGATATCCGCAACTTGATTGAGCACCTCGGGCGTTAGCGATGGCGAATCGCAAGCATAGCGTCCGCCATCTACAGCAGCGGCGGACATATAACGTCCGCGAGGCCGCGAAGGGAACTGGAGCGACACCGGGAACCGTACGCAATTGGCAGAAGAACGGCCTAGAAGCGGTCGAGGGAATTTACCCTGCCATATTCCGAGGCATCGACATCATCGCGTTCCTTGGACGGCGCAATCGAGCGCGTAAGCAACCCTGCGGATCCGGTCGGCTCTTTTGCTTTCGATGCAAAGCCCCGAAGCGGCCCGCGTTCAACGAGGTCGAATTCTGGCCGGATGGACCGAAGCTCGGGAAGCTCCGAGGTCTCTGCCCGGACTGCACGACGACCATGAATAGGCGGTGTTCGCTGGCCAAGCTGAAGGCGGCGGTAGGCGATTTGAGAGTTTCAATGCGACGCGCGGACTCGCGATTAAGCGAGACGTTCATACCCCCTTGCAATGATCACTCTGAAAGGGTGTGACAACCCATGTCGAAATACTGTCCCGAAAACGAACGCGTAAAACGCGACTACACCTTCTGGTTGGAGACCTCGAACGGTAAGCAGAGCGCAACCATCGACGCCGCTCTACGCGCGATCGAGCGCTTCGAAGCGTCGACCAACTGGAAGCCATTCCGGAAGTTTCATATTGAACAAGCGAGATCCTTTCGCGCTCGACTTGCAGAGGAGAACAATGCAAAGAGCAAGCCGCTAAGCGCCGCGACCGTCACGTCAACGCTCAAGCACCTGCGAAACTTCTTCCTTTGGCTCTCCCGCGAGCCTGGTTTTCGCTCGGCCCTCAACCCCAACGACGCTAACTATTTCACGCCCTCCGAGCAGGACGTGCGTATCGCCACGGCGCGCCGCGACAAGCGGGTCGCCACGCTCGAAGAGATAAGGCGCGTCCTCGCGCTCATGCCGACCGCCACCGCCATCGAGAAGCGGAATCGTGCAATTATCGCCTGCGCTATATTGACCGGAGCGCGTGACGGAGCACTCGCCTCTATTCGACTGAAGCATATCGATATGAGCGCGCAAACTCTTTTCCAGGACGCGCGCGAAGTTCGCACTAGAGCGGAATCCGTTCAGGTTGTGTCGCGGAGGGGGAGTTCAGCGGGCTCATACCCGCAGGTCTCGAAGTAGTTCTCGCATTCGTCCCGCTTGAAGAGGCCGGCGCAGCCCTCCAAGAGGGCGATGAGACCGGCGACAGTGCGCTCGGCCAATTTTCGCAGCGCGGCCTTCAGCTTGGATATCGCCATCTCGATCGGGTTGAAGTCCGGGCTGTAGGGCGGCAGGTATCGCACCGTGCAGTTTTTCCTGGCCAGGATTTCCGCCACTCTCGGGCTCTTGTGAGCCTTGAGATTGTCGAGCACGACGATGTCGCCCTCCTCCAAGGTTGGCAAGAGACAGTGCTCAAGCCAGGCCTCGAACGTCGCGGCGTTCATGGCGTGGTCATAGGCCTTGCGCGCGACGGCGCCTCTCAGGCGCAGGCCGAAGACGAAGGTGATCGCTTTGTAATGGCCGTGCGGAACGCCGCAGCGCAGACGTCGCCCGCGTCGTCGCCGACCGTAGCGGCGCGCCATGTTGGTCATCGCCGCGGTCTCGTCGACGAACACCAGTTTCAGCGGATCGAGGTCGAGTTGACCATCGAACCACCGCCGCCGCCGTTCAAGGACGTCGGGCCGGTCCTGTTCGCTCGCGTGCGCCGACTTTTTTTGAACGTGATGTGGTGGCGGTCGAAAAACCGCCAGATCATCGACGGCGACACCTTCTCGCCCCGCGTACGCTCCAAACGAGCGCAGATTTCGGCCAGCGTCAGGTCAGGCTCGCGCCGGTGAAGGCGCAAAAGGTAGTCCCCATGCGCCTCCACGCGCTGCGAACGCGTGTCGCCGCCCATCGGCAGCGCTGCATAGCTGCCGCGCTCGCGCAATGCCGCCACCCACCGGATTGCGCTGGCAAAGCTAACCCCGAACCGCCGCGCCGCCGCCCGGCAACTCATGCCTTCCTCCCCAACCGCCGAAACCACCCGCTTGCGCAAATCCACCGACAAAGGCCCCATCTCGCGCCGCCTCCAATTCGGCGCCGCTCAAGAATCAGATTTCCTCCAATTCGGGAATCCCGAGCGATTCAACCCGCGCGGAAACCGCTCTAAAGGTCGAAAAACGTTTACGTCCATATTTTTCCCTGTTGGGGCTGAACCGCTCGAAATCGTGGTCGACTACGTGACTATGCTGAAGGATGAGTTGGGCTTCCTAGATGACGACCCGCTCTTCCCATCGACTGCTCAAGGCGAAGATCGCGGATTTGTCGCCGATGGGCTATCTCGAAAACCATGGATCGGCGCGGGACCGATTCGAGACATTTTCCGTGCTGGTTTCGAAGCCGCCGGGCTTTCCTACGCAAATCCACATAGCTTTCGTGATACGCTTGTTCGTTATGGTCAGCGGCTGTGTCGCACGCCGGAAGAATGGAAAGTTTGGAGCCAAAATTTGGGACACGAAAGCGAGGCAACAACCTTTGTCGGCTATGGGCACGTGCCGGCGCATCGGCACGCTGAAGTCATGCGGGCTTTACGCGCTCCCCGTGCTGATCTGTTACCGGCCGGATTGGACATTGCGGCACTAAAGGCCTTCGTTCGGAGTGTTGAGGCGATAAATGCCTCCGAGTGCGGTGGCTGACCGGGCGAGCGATGGCGCACCATCAGGCGGCCCCTGTTGCGAGTACGCCCCCGCGCCATGCTGGATCCATCCTTGAGCCGGTAGATTGCCTGCCGTGAGAGGCCAGTCGTGTTAGCGATTATGCTGACGGAGGCCCCCCTTGTCAGCATGTCGCGGACCTGAGGCGAAAGACGCGGGCTTCGCGAACTAGCTAGCAACTCAGTTCGAAATCAACGCATAAGCTGCTCGAACTGAGCAAACGTCGCCTTGTCGGCAGGAGTCAGAAGGCCGTCTGAATCAAGGCTCTTAACGACTTGTTTAGCTTCGTCAGCGGACGCGCTCGTGTCGTCGAAATTGAGCGCGAGCTGCATGAGCACTGTGGCGAGATCGTACCGGCTCTGTGCGCCCGCGCCATCGATCGCCACGAAGCTTCGCGCCACCTGGAGCGCTTCGTCCAGGCTCGCACGTGCAGCAGTCCTGTCCCCCTCCATATTTATTCTCGCACGGGCGACAAGGACCGCCATGAGGTCATGCTTGGCGCGTGCGTCGAGCGCATCTGCCTTCGAGTTGCGGCGCGCGAGCTCGAGGGCTTCGTCCAAGTCCGCGTTCGCTCCCGAAAAGTCTTGAGCCGAGAATTTCGCCACGCCGAGGTTCATCAGCGCAAGCGTCTTGTCACGAACGAACAGGGGATCGGATGGAAAGTCCGTGACGAGCTGCTTGAACGTCTGGAGAGACTCCTCGAACCGCTTGGTCGCCATCGCTGGATCGTTCTGCAGTTCCGCCTCCCGTCCCTCGCTCGCGAGGCTGAGCGCGAAGTCCCGGCGGCGGGCAGGAATGGTCGGGAAGGTGGTCATAAGCGAACGCGCCAGCGCGGTCGCTCCTTCGAGCGTTTGGCGCGCGTCGGCTCCCGTCGTCATTAGAGCCTCTCCCAACTTCTCGGTGGCGACCCATCGCATGCGCAAAGCGTCGGGGTCCGCGCCAGCCCTTGCGATAAGGGTTGCGGCGAGACGCTCCGCCTCACGGCAATCCGCCAGCGCGCCGCTGAGGTCGCGGCTTTCCTTCCGCACGTCGGCGCGCTTGTAGGAGGCCATGATCTGCGCCTTCAGCGTCCGGGGATCATTGGCGTCGAGCTCGGCCATGCGAGTGGCGGTGGACCGCCCCTGGTCCGCGGCCTTTTGCGCGTATTTGATTGATCGAGCGGTGAGGTAGGCGTCGACGAAGTTGGCGAAATTGCCCGCGCGGATCGCAAGCAAGTCGAGGTTGTCCGGGTCCTCGCTCAGGAGTTGGTCGAGCGACTGCTGGAGGGTATCCCTCCGGCGAGGGCCGCCTAGCGGAAGCGGGGCGAGCGGCGATAGTGCGGTGATGTGGACGCGGCGATCGTGTCCACTAATCGATGATGGACACTATCGCAGATGTCGGACGCCGGGATGCAAGGCGCGGATGGCGGCGAGCGGCGGCGACGGACGTGGTCGGCTGATCAGAAGCAACGGATCATCGCGGAGAGCTTTGCGCCCGGCGCATCCGTTGCCGAGGTGGCGCGCCGTTATGGCCTGAACGCCAATATGCTGTTCACCTGGCGACGGCGAGAACGGGCGGACGTCAAAGACGTCGGCAAGACAGTGAGCATTGTGCCGGTGAGGGTCGTGGAGGCTACGCCGACTGCGACCGCCACAGCTCCGGCCTCGATGGGTCGGATGGAGATCGTGCTTGTCGGGGGCGAGCGGATCCTTGTCGGGGCGGACGTCGACGCGACGGCGCTGGCCCGGATCGTCAAGGCGCTCGGGCGGCGATGATTCCGATCCCGAGTGGGGCGCGCGTGTGGCTAGTGACCGGCCACACCGATATGCGCAAAGGATTCGACGGTCTGGCGCTGATCGTCCAAGAGACATTGAGGCGCGACCCGCATTCCGGCCATCTGTTCGTTTTTCGCGGCCGCCGCGGGTCTCTGATCAAGTGTCTTTGGAGCGACGGCCAGGGCTTATGCCTGTTCTCAAAGCGATTGGAGCGCGGGCGATTCCTGTGGCCATCGTTGGCTGACGGAACGGTGACGATCTCGACGGCCCAGCTTTCCTATCTGCTGTCGGGCATCGATTGGCGCATGCCGCAAGAGACATGGCGTCCGACGGCGGTCGGATAGGAGAAAAATCGGCTGAAGAAACGCAAAAAGGGGCGCCTCAAACGGCCGATTTTGTGATTCCATGTGATTCGTGGACGCCGATCTTTCCTCGCTTCCGGACGACCTCGATGCGCTGAAAGCGGCGCTGATTGCGGCGCGGACCGAAGCTGCGGCGGAGAAGGCGTGCGCCGTCGCGGCCGTCGCGGAACTGGCGCAGGGTCGCGCGCTGATCGCGCATCTCAATCTTGAGATCGAAAAGTTGCGGCGCACGATTTACGGACCTCGCTCCGAGCGCACGGCGCGGCTGCTCGACCAATTGGAGCTTCAGCTCGAGGAGGCAGAGGCCGACGCGGCGGAAGATGATCTCGCCGCCGAACATACGAAGCCCTCCACCACGGTCAGATCCTTCGCGCGCAAGCGACCGGCGCGAAAACCGTTCCCGGATCATCTGCCGCGTGAGCGCGTCGTGATCCCAGCGCCGCAGAGCTGCCCTTGCTGCGGCTCGGCCAAGCTGTCGAAGCTCGGCGAGGACATCACGGAGACGCTCGAGGTTATCCCGCGTCAATGGAAGGTGATCCAGACCGTGCGCGAGCGCTTCTCATGCCGCGAATGCGAGACGATCACCCAGCCGCCGGCGCCCTTCCATGTGACGCCGCGCGGCTTCGCTGGCCCCAATCTGCTGGCGATGATCCTGTTCGAGAAGTTTGGTCAACATCAGCCGCTCAATCGCCAGAGCGAGCGCTACGCCCGAGAAGGCGTGGATCTTAGCCTATCGACGCTCGCTGACCTGGTCGGCGCCTGCGCCGCCGCCTTGGGGCCCCTGCACAGGTTGATCGAACGCCACGTTCTGTCGGCTGAGCGCCTGCACGGCGATGACACCACGGTTCCGATCCTGGCGAAAGGCAAGACCGAAACTGGCCGCGTCTGGACTTACGTCCGCGACGACAGGCCGTTCGGCGGCAAGGACCCGCCGGCCGCGTTGTTCTACGCCTCGCGCGATCGCCGCGGCGAGCATCCTGAGCGTCATCTGACGAACTGGAGCGGCGTCCTCCAGGCCGACGCGTTCAGCGGCTACGCCAGACTTTATCCGCCCGATCGGAAACCGGGCCCGATCGTCGAAGCGCTATGTTGGAGCCACGCCAGACGCAAGTTCTTCGAACTCGCCGACATCGCCGCCAACGCGAGGCGGGGTAAGAACGCCGCGCCGATCTCGCCGATCGCGCTGGAGGCGGTCAAACGCATCGACGCCATCTTCGAGATCGAGCGCGAGATCAACGGCGTCACGGCCGAGGAGCGGCTCGCCGCGCGCCGCTCAAGGAGCGCGCCGCTCGTCGCCGCGCTCGAAGAGTGGACGCGCTCTGAACGCGCCAAGCTCTCCCGGCACAATGCCGTCGCCAAGGCCATCGATTACATGCTCACCCGTTGGCCGGCCTTCTCCCGCTTCCTCGAAGACGGGCGTATCTGCTTGACGAACAACGCGGCGGAAAGAGCGCTGCGCGGTCTGGCCTTGGGAAGAAAGTCATGGCTCTTCGCCGGCTCGGAGCGCGGGGCTGAGCGCGCCGCGATCATGTACACGCTGATTCAGACCGCAAAGCTCAACGACATCGATCCGCAGGCTTGGCTCGCCGACACTCTTTCCAAGATCGCCGAGACGCCGCAGACCCGGCTCGGCAAACTCCTACCCTGGAACTGGATGTCCGACCGCCGCTCGCGCGCCGCCGCTTAACCGCGGCCCTCCCCGGAGGGTTACGCTGGAGGTGCCCCAGTGAGGCCTGAACCTTGTCCAGATGGGTGCCGGCCAGCGACTGCGCCCCTTGATTGGCGCTCCAGATGAAGTCGTCGAGGTTTCCGACGGCCTGCTTGGCGGCGGCGAGATTGCGTTCGGCGCGGTTGCGCGCATCGAAGAAGAAGTAGGCCGATCCCGAGGCCGCAACCGCCAGAAGAAAGAACGCGGCGGCCGCAATCGCGGTCATCCGCTGCCGCCAGCGGGCGGCGCGTCCCGACAGCGTGACGAAATCGATCAGCTCCGGCTCAAGCTCGCCCTTGAGCGCGGCGACGGCGGCCTCGGCGTTGGCGAGTCTCCGCCCCGGGGGGATGAGCCGGTCCTTGCTTCGCTTGTCCGCGAGCCAGGCTTTGCAAGCGACGTCGACGTTTCCGACGACGAATGGGCGCTTGTCGCGCCGTATCTGACGCTTCTGCCGGAGGACCCTGGCTGACCTCCACCTCGTCGCCTTTGCATGCATTATCCTCAAAAACGTCGCTAAACTGGCCGCAGCAGGTTCCTAACAGCCTCTAGCGACGTCATCAGCGCCTCAGTGGTCGCTTCGTCAGCCTGCACGATGCCGACGTGATGCGGAAGCGGGTCCCGGAGGATGATTTCGCCTGCCGAGGCCTGATCGATGTGGGGATGGAGCCATTCATTAAGAATTGCGGCAATCCTCGCCGCCTACGTCGCACACACGACGATGAGCAAGCACGCCCGCCGCCGGAGCGCGTGTGGGCGTCCTGAAGGACGTGTTGCTTGAGCCCAGGCAGACCTCTATGAGGCTCGCATTGCGTTCGAGGTTCCAGTCCTTTCTCGTCAGCCGAAGATCTCGCATGCTGGGACATGCGCAATTCATCGACCAGCTGTAGCCAAAAATCGGCTGCTGGGCCAAAATCATATGATACGACAAAGCTTCAGCGTTTCAATGCAGCGCCGCCAGCGCAGGAGAAGAAGCATTCCTAGCACTGGGGCCCAATAACGAAATGGCACCCGTCTGATTCGGACCATTTCGCCGGGCAACACAAGCAGCGCCGCAACCGCTCGCGAGGCACAAGCCCGTCGCGACATGCCCCATCGCATGGCGAGATGGAAACGCTCTCGCGTGATGCGAGTTTGCTTTGCGGCGACAGCTCCAAATGTTCGTCGAGCAGGGTGTTCGACGATCGTGGTCGCATCAAACACCAACTGATATCCGTCGCGAATGGCTCGCCAACACCAGTCAGTGTCCTCGCTCAGTGTATCGTCGAACTGCCCAACTGCCAGAAAGGTAGCTCTACTCATGAATAAGTTCGCGGTCGCGACGAAGCGCTTCTTGTACGCGTAGCGCGCCATGTCGAAAGCGAAGGCGAGCTCGTAAGCTTCCGCTGCGCTTGGCCGGGCCGGATCAGCTGCTGTGACGACGATGCCGCCACCAACAAAATTCCTTGTCGTTACCAGAGCCGTTCCACGCTGAAGCCAGTCGGGACGCGGCAGGCAATCGGCGTCGGTGAAGGCCAGGACGTCACCCCGGGCTTCGCTAGCGCCGCGGTTACGCGCGGGCCCGGCACCCGGCTGCTGCTCTATTAGCAAACGCGCCCGTCCCCCGATACAGTTCAAGACCGCCGCGGAACCGCAGGCTGAGCCGTTGTCGACCACCAGAATTTCAAAGCGATCCCGGCCAAAATTCTGGCCCTCCAATGCGACCATACACCGAGCCAAGCCCGGCAGATCGTCAAGATGAGGAATGATGATTGAAACGAACGTCGTCATTGCGACCTCTTGGACCCTTGATGCGAAGCGAACTCTGTTGCGAGTTGAATTTAGTTGCTAGTCCGCGTGAAATTCCTGAAGACCGTCTGAAGAAAGTCGAGATTGATGTGGCGCCAGACGTGCGCGATTGTGGTTGAGAACCTGCCAATTCCTGCATGGAGATTGCGTTGTGACCGTCGCATTCAATCGAACGGAAAAGTATAGCATCGACTTCTTCGGCTGCGTCGGCGACTATGCTGAGCTCTCGGCCGCCATGCTCGACCGCACGGCGGCCGTGCTCGCGTCAGGACAAGTACTGGGGGGACCGGACGTTGCGAGGTTCGAGGCGCGGGTTGCCACTCTGGCTGGCCGCAAGCACGCGGTGGCAGTGGGATCTGGTACCGACGCATTATTCTTCGCGCTGCTTGGTGCTGGCATTGAGCCCGGTGACGAGGTGTTGGTCCCAGCCATTAGCTTCGTCGCTTCAGCAAGCGCGATCTTGAGGGCCAGGGCACGGCCGGTGTTCGTGGATATAGGTTCCGACGTCGCGATCGACCTTGATCGCGCCGCGCAACTGATAACGCCGGCAACGCGCGCGTTGGTTCATGTGCACCTATTTGGCGCCATGAGCGATCCTGAGCGGGCAGAGCGGTTCGCCGCCCGGTATCGCATCGCGTTGGTGGAGGACTACGCCCAGTCATTCGGCGCGTCTTACTCCGGTCGCCCGGCGGGCTCGCTTGGGATCGCAAGCGCGACGAGTTTCGACCCGACCAAGGTCGTCGGCGCTCCCGGCAGCGGCGGCGCGCTGGTTACCAACGACCCGGCGATTGCGGCGCGCGCCCGTCGCCTCCGGCTGCACGGCCAAAGCGAAAACGGCTTCGTTGAGCTTGGTTTTAATTCGCAGTTGTCGAGTGTTGGAGCCGCGATTCTCAACCTCAAGCTTGAGCGCCATGCCGAGTGGACCCAGCGTCGAGCGGCGATTGCGACCCGCTACATCTCCGGGCTGGCCGATCTCCCGATCGCACTGCCACCGGTCGACGCGCAGGTATTACATGTTTGGCACAAGTTCATTGTCCTGACCGAGCAACGGGACGCGTTGGCAATGGCCCTCGAGGCGCAGGGCATCCCGTTTCGCGTACATTACGATCGCCCACTCCCTAAGGAGGAGTTATTTGACGTCGCGCAGAAGGACGCGGATTTTCCCAACGCGCTCGACTACTGCCGGCGCACCTTATCGCTGCCAATCCATACTCATCTGAGCGATGACGAAGTCGACCGTGTGATCGCCGCCGTCCGCGCGTTCTTCGCGTGAGACAGCACACCCTCTTCATAGGCACCAGTCCGCTGATGCTTATGCGGGCGCTTGCGCTGGCGGAGGCTGGAGATCGGATAACAATCGTCGACCGAGCGAAGGTCGTAGGCGGATCATGGACCACCCCACCCCTGGTGGGGCTGGACAGTGTCGAGTGCGGTGTGCACCTGCTCGAAAACCGACCGCGGTTCTATGCCTTACTGCGACGCTTGGGTGTTAGGCTCGAGCATGATGAGATGTGCAGCATGGTTTGGCGGTCTAGGCGGTTCAGAATGGCATCGTCACGAGGGCTGTTCCATGCGCTCGTTGCACTGAACGCCGCCCGACGAGGACAACTCGATCGATGTTCGCGCGTCGCGATTAGCGCTATGCGCAGCATCTTCAACATCGGTACCGGCTTCGAATATCCGGCGGCCGGCTGTCGTGAGCTCCACGAGCGCCTGACTTAAGAACTCGCCTGCCACGCTGTCAGACCGATGCTGGGGATCGAGGTCCAACGAATTGCGGTAGATAAAGCTGGCGTGAGGTGCGAAACATCGGCTGGAAGTCATCAACGCTGACCGCGTAGCAATTGGATCACGTGCTCATGCGCCCTTGTTCATCAATATTCGAGAGGTCAAATCCTCGATCGAGCATGATCGGGTTGTGTCCCTCGTGTTACGCGGCTTCGATCCCGAGCGATCCCGTTACAGTTACGTTGAGCTGCTGCACGACCCTCATCTGAAGCGAGTTCGTGACGTGACCCAATACTGCGCTCCGCAAGTGGCGGACAACGAATTTGTGCTCTGCGCTCAGCTACGCGCTTCCGGCGAACAAATGTTTGCGGCGGATGGCACCAACGCCATCGCCAAATATCTTGAAGATCTCGGCTTCTTGTCCGCTCAAGCCCGGCTATCGGATAGTGCAGTGAACGCCTACGAATTCGAGACAATCACGGACGCGAGCTTGCTCGAGGTTGAGCGTCGCGGCTTGGGCCGCATCATAGCCGTGCGCACCACCGACTTCGCCGATTGCTTTATGATCTGGGTGCAAAGAGGTGACCGAACATCGCCTTTGCGCAAAGCAAATTGTAAAAGATGAGGGAAAAGGCAGTGACAAGTTTGGTGGAGTTACGGGTGAAGTTTAAGAAGCGCTATCGGAAGAGGTCAGCAGCAACAGGCCTTCCCTCACGCGACCGACGGTGGCGTTCGCCTCACGAAGAGGTTGGCGATCGATCTCAATCGCTTCGAGTAGTTAGTACTGGTGCTATCAGTCTCCCGATCGGGCAGACACCCTAAGACGGGCCCAGCGGTCGTCGCGCAGTGCAGTGCCAGTTTCCAGACGTTTCAGTTGAGTCATCGCGAAGGCCGCGGTCTGGCTTGAGTCGCGAAGGAACCCGACACATCGTTTGAGCCCAATCTCGAGCGAAACGGATGGCTTGAAGCCGAGGAGACTGCCGGCCTTCGTGTTGTCAAGCGCGCCTCGGCTTGGTCTAGCCGAGTCGATGACGGGCAACACTTCATAGCGCAAATCGGGAAATTGAAGTTGCAACGCGGCGATCACGTCAAGTAGCGGGTGCGCATACCCGTAGCTGAGATTGAATGTTTCCCCGGCAGCCGCCGGTTTGAAAGCTGCTCGCATCAACCCCTCTGCGACGTCCTCGACATAACTGAAGTCAATCGACGCATCGGCAGTCGCGCGCACCGTTAGCGGAAGGCCGGCGACCGCTTGCGCACAGAAGAGCGAGATAACGCGACTATAGGTGTCCCCCGGACCATAGACGGCCATCGGTCGGACGATGACTGTTTCCACTACGCCTCGCGCACCAAGTTCTCGGACCATCTCCTCGGCAGCCAACTTCATTCGCCCGTAGGCGTTGATCGGTCTTGGTTCGCGCGTCTCAGCGGCGAGCGTACCGAAGAAGTTGCCGTAAACCATGCTCGACGACACCTGTACGATCCGCTTGACCGAGTTGGCGCTCGCGACCGCCGAAACCAAATTGCGGGTGCTTTCCACGATGTCGCGCTCGCACGCGTCAGGGTCGCGATCCGCTGAAGTTACGATCGGGTTACCGGCTAGGTTGATGACAAGATTCGGCTGGTGCTCGGCGAAACAGGAAACTAGTTTCTGGCTGTCTAAGAGGTCCACGCGTTCGATCGTGGCGCCGGCTAATAACGTCCGCCGTAAATTAAGGTCGCGGTCGTGTTTCGGCAACGCGTAGGAGCGAAAGGCATCTAGGACGACAGTCTCGAAGCCCGCACAACTGAGCCGCCGGATCAGATACGCGCCGATGAAGCCCGCTCCGCCCGCAACCAGAACCTTAGCGATGGCTCACCCCCGGTTTCACCGGAGCCCTGACTTTGCGTTGAAAAAGAGCCTAAGGCAAGTCACGGATTGCCGGTAATATGACCTGATTATCGCTCTTGTGTTTCGCACACGATCTTGGTACATGAATCAGGCACGAGAGGTTGATTTCCTAACGAAATCATTGGCGTAATGGTTGCAAAGACCAGTCCTTTCCTGGGCAGCATCGATCCGCTGTTAGCCGCGACGGCGCAAGCCCGTCTGTAACGGGATGATTGCGCCCAGGTATTCCTGGATCATGCCGCCGCGTCCGCGTAGGTGGGGTTGCCGCTCTGGTGCCACGCCGCGAGAGGGAACTGGGAGGTGACAATCGATCGGCGGCCATAACGTTCTTCGAGGATGATCGCGCAGTTGCGGCCTTCGCCGGTCGGATCAACCGGGTAGAAGGCAGCAAGCGCGCATTCAACTCAAAGTGACGGGAGGCGCCGTCATGGCGCGCGCCTCCCGTCCAGGCGGCCTTCGCCGAAGGCCTACCTCAGAGCGGCGCGTCGCATTGGGCGTGTGTGTCCCGTAAATGACCCTTTCTGGGACGAAATTTGCGACGCGCGAAATCAACGACTTGCGTGTCCCATAATTTTGTCCCACAATGCTGCATGCTAATCGGCTATGCGCGTGTCTCGACAGTTGACCAGAACCTCGCTCTGCAGCGCGATGCCCTTACGGCTGCTGGATGCGAGCGCATTTTCACGGACGAGGGTGTAAGTGGCAGCGTCACTGCCCGGCGCGGCCTCGATGCGGCCCTTGCCGACGCGAATCCCGGAGATACCCTCGTTGTCTGGAAACTGGACCAACTCGGCCGATCCTTGTCCCACTTGGTTACGCTCATCGCCGAGCTCGGGACACGCGGCGTCAACTTCTGCAGCTTGTCAGACCCGATCGACACGCCAAGTTCCGGCGGACGCTTGGTCATGCACATTATGGGGGCTCTGGCCGAGTTCGAGCGGGGCTTAATTGTCGAAAGGACGCAGGCCGGAATCCAGGCGGCGAAGAAGCGCGGAGTTCGCCTGGGTCGACGACCGTCTCTTGCTCCTCCGCAGGTTGATCACGCTCGGGCGCTGATTGAGCGTGGAGAATCTCCTCGCGCGGTTGCGCGTACTATGCATGTCGGAAAGTCTACGCTCTATCGTGCTCTGAAGGATACTGACGGCCAACGCATCCCTACCCTCCCAACAGCGGCCCCCGGCTCACGGGGCTATCAGACTGCCCGGTACTGAATGCGAAGTCCGCGGACGCATCAAGGCGGTGCTGGATACGCTCAAGGCGCTCGGGGCGGACTTTAGCTACGTCTGGACAGTCGGGGACGAATGTCGCGACCCTCCCCGATCTGCCTCCCGCCCAGTCGTCAGTCGGCCGGAGTCCTTTGATGCGTTCTAGGTTTGGCCGCCATCGTCAACCAATTTGACTTTCGAAGATCAACCGCGGATTCCGGCGACAGGTGGCGGCGACCCCCGCCGCATCGGAGGTCCTCGCCTTCAAGACGCTGCCGATGACGTCAACGGGTAGGCAGAGCCCAAATTTGAGCGACGATGCAAGATCCTCCGGCAGCTTTGGATGGATCGAAACCTGATCAATGCGGCGCAGAGCCTTCGCGACATATTGCGGATCGCTGGCTCTTAGGGCGACGGTGAGATCGTCGAAACCAATGATAAGGATGCCCTGATCGGCCAGACCAGCTGCGATCGAGGCAGTCGCTGCGCCGCCTGCAAAAGCCCAAATGACGACACGATCGCCGCCACCCGACACTATGGGAAGCAACTCCGCGTCAACGAAAGCGAGGCGACCCCGTATGTGAGCAAGAGCCGCTTCAGCGTGTCAATCGGCGCGGAAACGGACCCCCGGATCGGCGTGCAAAAGGGACCCCTTGGTTGGTGACGGATCGAGGCGGCAGCGCACGCCCCGGCGTAGCTGGTTGGGGTTGCGCAGCCGGGGCGAGCGCGGATCGGTGAGGGGCTGTTGTTGTGAGGTCAGGCGCGGTTCTTGAAGCGCCAGCTTTCGTTGCCGGTCTCGACGATGTCGCAGTGATGGGTGAGGCGGTCGAGCAGCGCGGTTGTCATTTTTGGATCGCCGAAGACGCTCGGCCATTCGCCGAAGGCGAGGTTGGTGGTGACGATGATCGAGGTGCGCTCGTAAAGCCGGCTGACGAGATGGAACAGCAACTGCCCGCCGGCCTGCGCGAAGGGGAGATAGCCGAGTTCGTCGAGGATCACGAAGTCGAGGCGGGTGAGATAATCGGCGAGCCGTCCTTGGCGACCCGCACGGCCCTCGGCCTCGAGCTGATTGACGAGATCGACGGTGGTGAAGAAGCGACCGCGCGATCCAGCTCGGATGCAGCTTCGCGCGATGGCGATGGCCAGATGCGTCTTGCCGGTGCCGGTTCCGCCGACGAGGACGACGTTGCGCTGCTGGGCGATGAAGCCGCCGGCGGCGAGGTCGCGCACGAGAGCCTCGTTGATCGGCGTGTCCTTGAAGGCGAAGTCTTCGACGTCCTTGGCCAGGGGCAGCTTGGCGACGGTGAGCTGGTATTTGATCGAGCGCGCCTGCTTCTCTGAGATCTCGGCCTTCAGGAGATCGCCGACGAAGCGCTGCGGCTCGTGCTTGCGCTTGATCGCCGTGGCCAGCGTCTCGTCGTAGGCGCTCCTCATCCCGTAGAGCTTGAGGCTGCTCATCATGTCGAGGACTTCGGTTCTTTCCATGGGTTAGGCGCTCCTGAGTTGATCGTAGCGGGCGCAGTCGGCGATTGGCGCGTGGCGGAGCCGCAAAGCGTCGGGCGTCATGATCGTCGCCGCCGGTCCGGGATCGCGCTGGCGCGCAAGGATGTTGATGACGACGTCGGCCGAATGGACGCCTTCGGACAGCGCCTGGAGGCAGGCGGCCTCCACCGCAAGCAATCCGTCGGTCAGCACGGCGGCGAGGATTTTGACCATCTGCCGGTCGCCGTCGTCGGACCCGGCAAGCTTGCGCCGGACCCGGTCTAGCGCTGTCGGCAACACCCAATCCTTGAACGGCGCGCCGTTGCGCAAAGCGCCGGGCTTGCGCGCCAGAACCGGCACGTAATGCCAGGGATCGTAGATCGTCTCGCCGCGCCCGTAACAGCGTGGATGCTCCGCCACAATGCGCCCGTCCTGGCGGATCACGACGCGATCGGCGTAGGCGTGGATGTCGACCGGGCGGCCGACCGCGCCGGCGCTCACCGAGTATTTGTTGTTGTCGAACCGCACCAGGCAGGTCTTCGACACCGAGGCCGGCAAGGCATGGAACCCGTCGAAGCGACCCCGATAGGGAACGAGCTTGGGACGCTCTTCCTCGAACACCTCCCAGATCGTTCGGTCGGGTTGTTCGGGATGGCCGTGCGCCTTGGCCCAGGCGATGCATTTGTCCATGAGCCAGGCGTTCAGCTCGTCATAGCTCTTGACCCGCAAGCGCGGCGTGAAGAAGCGCTCGCGCACCAGGCCGACCTGGTTCTCGACTTGGCCCTTCTCCCAGCCCGACGCCGGCGTGCAGGCGACAGGCTCGACAAGATGGTGCGAGCACATCTGGAGGAAGCGGCGATTGTATTGCCGATCCTTGCCGATGAAGATCGTCTCCACCGCCGTCTTCATGTTGTCGTAGATGCCGCGCGAGCAGGCGCCCCTGAAGAATGCGAACGCCCGCTCATGGGCGTCGAAAACCATCTCCTGCGTTTCGCGCGGATAGGCGCGCACCAGCATCATGCGGCTATGGCAGAGGCGAACGTGCGCGACCTTCACCGTCGTGGTCACCCCGTCCATCACAACAATGTCGTGGCTCCAGTCGAACTGGTAGGCCTCGCCCGGCGCAAACGACAGCGGCACATAGGCGCTCGCCGTCTCGCTCGCGCGCTCCTTGCTCCAGGCCCGGGCGTAGCGGCGAACCGCGTCATAACCGCCCTCATAGCCGAGCCCACGCAGCTCCTCGAAGACCCGAATGACCGTCAACCGCTCGCGCGCCGGCTTGCCGTCATTCTCCAAAAGCAATGAATCAAGCCGCTCGCGCCAAGGCCCGATTTTCGGCTGGGGTTGGACGTCGCGCTGATAACGGAACTCTGTCGCCTGCGACCGGATGACCCTCCGAACCACTTTGCGCGAAACACGCAAATCGCGGCAGATCGCCTTGATCGTCATCTTTCGCGAAAAATACGCCAGACGAATTTTGGCGATCGTCTCCACAATCAGCATCTCGAACTCGGCCCCCTAAGAGATCAGGAGGCCTGTGTGGACCCTTATCCCCGGGGTTCCGATTGGATGCCGATCACCCCGAAAATGGAGTGGGCCCCTTGGGGCGGACAAGAATCAGGCGGCTGTTTTGACCGTCGGCCGGGGATTGCGATCCTCGAACTGTTGCGGGCTGAGATAGCCCAGCGCTGAGTGGAGACGACGAGCGTTGTAAACCTCGTCGATGAATCTCGGAAGATCGTCGGCGACGTCAGCGAAGGTTTGGTAGGCCATCGGATAGGCGGCTTCGACCTTCAGCGTTTTCATGAAGCTCTCTGCCTTCGGATTGTCGTAAGGGTTGCCTCTGCGCCCCATCGAACCGACGAGGCCGTGCCGAAGCAACGCCTCCCGATAGCCCTGAGCGGCATATTGCGACCCTCTGTCCGTGTGATGAACGCAGCCTGGCGGCGGGTTTCGCCACTCGAGTGCGGCGTTCAGGGCGGCCAGCGTCAGGCGGACGTCGATCGAGCGGCTGATGGCATATCCGACCGCTCGGCGCGACCAAGCGTCGAGGATCACTGCGACGTAGGCGAAGCCTTCAAGGATGGCGACATACGTGATGTCCGCGACCCAGAGCTGGTCAGGCCCGTCAATCGTCAGGTCCTTAGCGCGATTGGGGTAGATCGGCTGATCGTGATCGCTGTCGGTTGTCGCCACATAGCGGCGGCGTCGGCGCGGCTGGAGATCGTGCTCGCGCATCAGTCTCCGGACCTTCTTGTGATTGACGGTCAGGCCTCGATGCCGAAGCTCGGCGCGAACGCGCCGCCAACCATAGAATTCGAATTCCTCGCAGATCGTGGAAATCGCCGCGACGATCGCGGTGTCGTCCTGCGTGGCGGGTTTGTCGTAGAAGGTCGAGCGGGCGATTCCCATCAGCCGGCATCCTTTTGCGATGCTGAAGCCCGGGGGCCGACAACGACGGACGTAGTCGCGCCTTTCAGCCGCGGTGCGCTTTTCAGAGCCCCCTTTAGAAACTCGAGTTCCAGCGCCTGCTTGCCGACAAGCCGCTCGAGCGATGCGATCCGGGCTTCATAATGCTGGAGAAGATCTGCGGCTGCGGCGTCCTCATCAAAGGCGCCGACCTCATACTTCTGGACCCAGACCCGGATCAGGTTTCGACAGATGTCATGTCGTTTGGCGAGCCCATGAAGGGTATCGCCAGCCAGAAACTCCTGAGCGACTTGACGCTTGAACTCGATGCTATGCGTGCGGTGCCTGGCCATAAGCTTCCATCCTTCGAAAGCCCGGTCCAAGGGTCAATTCTGCTCGCCCAACTGTCCGCCCCAAGGGGCCCACTCCAAAACGGGGTCCTTATTCCATGCCAATTCACACTTCGTATTCAACGCCTCGCGCCACTCGAACTCGATCGCCGCGCGCTGTTCGGAGACCCGGTGATGGCTCCGAAGGTCTTCTTCCAGCTTCTTCCTGAGCTTCTTCAGGTCCGCGAGCAGCCGCCCTGCATCTATCATCGCCCAGCCTGCCCTACGATTGCACTAAGAACGCGAAAACTCCCGCCGTCCGTCGCGAGCCAACAATTAATTTAACAGTTCAAATCTTTCGATTAGTACGTGAGTCGAACCGCTGCGGCTAGGCGGCACTCCGGCCGCCGGCTCGATGAGCGTTGGCGAGCCAGGACTCAGTCAGCCTGGCCCAGTTCGCCGCAGAGATGACGGGCAGCAGGGCCCCATCGATCTGCGGCGGGCCTTGCCCCGCCTGCGGAATGAGGAGCCAGAGGCTTGGCGGTCCGCCCGCCGCGCCAGAAGCCTGGGAGAAGGCGACAAGCATCTCCATGAGGTCGTAACGGGCGATCAGACCCGGCCGGGTCAGCAGGGCCGGTGTGCGCAATCCGAGAACCTCGTCCTTCACGCGCGGGGCGGCGCGAGAGGCGAGACGAAGCAGGTTCTTGTAATCTGTACTGTCGCGGGACGCCGCATCGGCGGCGAGGCCTTGGGCCATTGAACCCGCCGCGCCTCCGCTTCCGCTCTCATGGCGCGGAGCATCAAGCGTTCAAGGCTGACCGGCTCGCGGGGGAAGCGGCGAAGGAGCTCGGCTTCGGCGTCGCGCGCGCGGCGCGGTTCGACGGTAAGGGCGAGGAAGATGCCACGTTCGGCTGCATAGACGATCTTGTCCTCGATGGCCCTGGCGTCGAGGACTTCCGGCGTCGCGTCCGGTGCCGGGGCAAGGGTGGCGTGGCGAACGATCGCGACCGTGCCGGTGCCCGTATCGGATACCGTGCGGGCATAGTAACCCGCTTCGCCCCCCGCCGGCTCGAGCCAAGTCCGATCGGCGTTCGCTTCCTGAAGCAGCGCGTCGAGATCCGGCCGCGGCGGCAAAGGCGAGGCCTCAGGGAAGCGGCCGCGGACACGGGTTCGGATCTCCTCCTCTTTCAAGACCTCTGCGCCGGCGAGAGCGCCAAGCGACAGTCGCAGCGCGGTCAACGCGGGCATGCCACGCGGGTAGAGTTCGCCGCGCGCCGACAGGGCGGCGCTCTTTGAGGCGGCGACGGCGAGGCGAAGACGCCGATCTGCCGCAAGCGGTCCCGCGCCCTCCGGAACAGGGACGAGGCCAAGCTCCTCATCGACACGGCCGGGGCTCGGTAGCGGCTCTTCCTCCGCCAGGGCGTCTGCCGCCCGGGCAAGGCGGCGGGCGTACTCGGCAGCCTCGGCGGAGGCGGCGATGAGGGGCGGGCGCCCTTCCGGGTTAAGATGCGCTGCAAAGCGCGTGGGCGAGACGGAGGCTTCCAGTTCGACTGCTGCGCGGATCGTGGCTCGCGCGCGGCGCGATCGCTGTCGCTCGTCATCTTCAACAGATCCACGGGAGCCAGCAGCTGGGCCGCAAGTTCGTCTACTGAAGCGACGCCGCCCGCGGCAGTTAATGAGCGCGTCGATCTCGGAGCGGACGGCATTCAGTTCGGCGCTCTTGTGCCACCGGTCGCGCGCTGCCTCGAGCGCATCGGCGACGCCGCTGCGAGCCGTGCCGACGGCTGCGGCGACCTCGCCGGCGGTCGGCCACGCTGGCGCGTCGTCATCGATTCCAAGGTAGTAGGCGAGGATCCGGTCTTCCGGCCGTTCATCCCCTGCCGGCCGGCGCGGTAGAAGCTGTTCAGCGAGGCGATCGACGCTTGCGCGCCCACCGTCCTCCTCGGTAATTCCGCCGGGCACCAGGTCGGGCCGAAGCTGCGCCAGGCGCTTGGCCCGCTCGCGGATTTCGCGCCGGATGCGGTCGCCGACGCCAGTAAGGTAGCGGAACTGAAGCCGTGGAACGCCCAGGAGCTGATGAACGGTGTGGATGCCCATCCGATCGAGCACCTCGCGCGCCTCGACGCCGTAGCCGACCTCCACGATACTGCTGGTGCGGTCAAGCCGACGAGCAATCACCTCGATGCTGTCAGCCGACGGACGTAGCGCGGTCGAGCGGCGAGAAGGCTTCTCGCCAAGCGCGCAGCATCTCTTCGGCATTGCCGAATCGCTCAGCGGGATCGCGCCGGAGGGCGCGCGAGAAGAAAGCTGCAAGGCCATCACGAAGCGCAGGATCAAAGCGATCGACTGGCGATTGTCGCCTCGTCTTCAGTAAGGCGCGGGTCGGTGAGGCCATCGCCATAGCTGGGTGGCGCGGTGGCCAGCATTTCGTGAAGTGTCACGGCTACCGCGTATCGCTCGGCGTGCAGGTCCCACCGAGGTGGTCGACGATCCGGCAAGAAAGGTTCGAGATACGGCCGTCGTCCCCGCTGTGATCGTCTCTAGCGGGGCACGCGACAGAGAGAAGTCGAAGAGGACCAGACGATAGGCGCCAGTGCCAGCGACCTTGGCGATGCCAATGTTGTCCGGTTTTATGTCGCGATGGGCAATGCCTTCTTGCTCGAGGTGATCGACGGCCGACAGGAGATGTTCGCCAAAGCGGCGCATGAGGTCGAGGGAGAGCGGGTCGCCGCCGCGGATCCACTGGGCGAGCGTCTTGTCGCCGGCCCGCTCCATGAGGATGGCGGGACGGCCCGAGGTCGTGATCTCTGCGACGAAGCGGACGATGTTCTGAGCTGGTGGAGGCGGCGAAGAACATCGCGCTTCGGCGCGGATTCGGTCCGCGTGAGCATCGTCAAGCGCCACCTTCAGAACCAGTTCCTCGTCGGAACCCTCACGCTCGACAAGGAGGACGTCGGCGCTGCCGCCGCGGCCGAGCCGACGCTTGACGATGAGGCCGCCGTCGAGCCGGTCGCCGGGATTAGCAGTTGCCGGATCGGCGGCGGCTACGGGAGCCGGCTCCGGTGGAAGCGCCTCCTTCTCCGCCTCTGCAAGGTAGTCGAGAAACTCCCGCGCATCCCGCGGACGATCGCGAACGACAGGCGCAGTGGAGACGCGCACCATCTCCTCAAGCCAGCGGCCTGCGCCATTCATCGCTCCAGATAGGAGCAGGCCGTTCCCGTCTCGCAGTCGGCCGGGTAAGTCGAGCGGGCTGGTGACAGGGGGCCGCCCGGTGAGAATATGGTAAGCGATGGCGCCGAGAGAAAATACATCGGCCCGGGCAGCGCCTTCGTCCCCGCCCGCTGCTGCTTCGGGCGCCAGATAAAGCTTCGCGGGGTCCGCGAGGTGATCCTCAACATGAAGCGTGCCGGCGGTCATGGCTGCGCCGGCGCTCGTTCCTTCGCCGCTGCTTGCCACCTGCCAATTAGTGATCTGAAGGCGAGGGGCGTCGCTCTCCGGGTCGCGCACAAGGATGCTCTGAGGCGCCAGGCCTCGATGGTAGAGGCGCTTGCCATGAGCATAAGCCATCGCCTCGCCAAGCTGACGGATAAGGGCCAGGCGCTGGTCGAGAGCGAGGCTCGCGAGCCTTTGGCCGAGGTAACGGTCGAGGCGGGTAGCTTTGGGATCGTACTCAAAGACAAGAGCCGGGCCGAGCTCCGCCTCGCGATAATCGAGGACACGCTGGATGCCAGCATGCTCGACCCCCTCCAGAACACGAAATTCCCTCTGCGCGGTGCGCGCGAGACGATCGCGCGCCTCTGGCGTCGCGGCTCGTGCATACGGATAAACTCGGATGCGCCTGCGGACGCCGGTGGCTGCGTGGCGGGCAGCGAAGTCCTGCCAGTTTTCTCCTTCCCCGAGTAGCTGCCCAAGTTCGTAGTCCCCAACACGACGCCCGCGTCCTGGAGCCCGAATTCCGGCTTGCTCGATCGCGCGCACCCACGCCCGGGTCGCCGCAATGTCAGGCGGTGCCGCGGCGTCGAAGGCCAAGTTCGTCGGCGCGAACAAGGGTCCCAATCACTCCCGCGTCGTCGGGCGATCCTGGGGCACCACGGAGCACGACCCGTTTCTCGGTACCAGGGTCGAGAACAGGACGCTGACGAACGGCTGAGAGAAAAATGAGCGGCTCTATCCAAGGCGCGCCGCGCGATGCTCCCCGGCCGAGCAGCCTCTTGCCGGCGAAGGACAGAGGCAAGGCGCTTCGCCTTCCTATTGGCAAGCGGCAGAGGGTTGTCGGTGGTGACCTGCCGGCCCTCTGTTGTCCAGGTCCAGCTATAGGCGTCGCCTCGAAGGGTGCCTGGCCGCGACTTCACCTCGACGAGGACAAGGCCAACAGGTGTGAGAACGAGGGCATCGACTTCGTTTACACGGCCCTCGTCGTCAATGAACTCGAAGTTGGACCAAGCGCGCCAGGGCTCGTGGTCCGGCAGGTGGTCGCGAAGGAAGTCCAGTGCTTCCCGTTCCCACTCGAATGCAGACTGACTTACCGCCGTCCAACGCCCGGTTTTCATCTGACTAACTTGAGCTACAACCAACGACTTCCATTAGCACATTCGGCAGACTGCGGTCGTCTCCATTTGGCCGAAAAAAAGCGCGTTCAGCGAGGCTCCCGGCGACCGGCACCGACGGTCTAGGTGGGGCCGCGAGACTGTTTGCCGCCCAACCGCCAAAGGTGGAGCGGAAGCCGTGTGGAACAACCGGTACCTTCATACGGCGTAGCACACAACAGAAAGTGTCATGTCGGAGAGTGACACTCCGCGTCGCCGCTTCGGCCTATGTCACAAAATCGTCAATAGGCGCGACTCCCATTTTTGTAGGGCCTCGCGCATTTCGGCCATATACTGGAACTTATTGTAACTTCTGGCGACTCCTGAAATCTGCCCCGCGCTGTGGTTGAGGATGCGCTCCAAAACATGCGGCTGCGCGTATGCCGCGACCCGTGTGCTGAAAACTTGCCGGAGATCGTGAAGGGTCCAATCCTTCACGCCGCTCTTGAGGTCAAGCACGCGCTTGGACCTCGACCATCCCTGGAATGTCGCGTTGCCGTCTCGACCGGGGAAAAGGTGCTCTGACACGACCGGAGTGGACGCGAAAATCTCCTCCGCCATCCCTACGTATGGGATGACGTGGACGCGGTTGTTCTTAATGACTTCGGCGTGTCGATTTCCGTCGAGAACTGACCCGGGATTTCCATTGAGAACTGACCCGGCTTGATGATGGTTTTGGGATCAGGCGTTCGTCAAGTTTCGAGGTTTCTCCTTTGCGGGTTTGGCGGCTTTCGCCGAGCTGTTCTTGAAGCGGAAGCTGTCGTTTCCGGTTTCGAGAATGTGGCAGCGGTGGGTGAGACGATCGAGTAGAGCGGTCGTCATCTTCGGGTCGCCGAACATTTGTAGATGCCACAACGCTTGACCGGCGAGTCGCCGAGGTCAGGGTCGTTGACCCGCATCATCCGCTGTACGGCGATCTTCGCCGGCGCCGTAGGTCAGCACCACCGCCATCTGCAGCAGCGTGCGGATGTTTCCGCGGATGTGCGGCTCGGCGTTGTTGATGAACGTCTTCGGCGCAGTCGCCGCCCTGCAAGTAGGAATGCCTTGCCCTGCGCGACGTCGGCGAGCAGGCGGGACAAGGCTTCCGGATCTCGGACGGGACGGTGACGGGCGGCACGCTTTCAAGGACGGTGCGCATCGCCTTGGCCTGATCGGCCGGCCAGGTCGGCTGCCTGGGCGGCCGGTTTGGCCAGCGCAGCATCCAGCCGGGCGCGCAGATCCGCAGGCAGCGGCGGCAGCGCCGGCAGCTGGTCGATCGGGATGTCAACGGTCCAGTTCACCCGTACAGTAACCAGGCGAAACGAGGCTATCGGGGGGCCACCTCGCTTGAATTGCCGCCTCCGGCGGCGGCGATCAGCCGGTACCGCCGCAGGTTGTGCCGCGCGTCGACCAGGGCGTCGTGCGAGTCGCGGGGTCGCGGCGGCATCCGGGGGCATCCCTTCTCTTCCCAATACTGGCGCAGTTCGCGGGTGAACCGCGGGATGGCCGGCGGCAGCGCGGTCATCGGGCCCACAACTCGCACAGCGCGACGTGGTGATAGGCCCCCACCCAGGCCCACAGCTCGATGGACTCGTTTCCGTCGACGCCGAAGAAGTCCTCCAGGTCAGACCGGATCTGCCTGCGCGAGCGCCACGATGACGACGACGGCGAGGGCAGCTTGGGCAGCACATGCGTACGCACCACCGGCCCGCCCGCTCGGGGTCGAATCCGTCGACACCGCATAGTATTCGCGTCCATCCTCGGCGGTCACGCCGATCGAGATGAGCTCGATCGTGCGGCCGTCGTCGATGAACTCGGTGTCGTAGAAGTAGCGCACGCGTGGCCTAAGCGGCGGTTACCGGTTCGGCAGGACGTCGTGGCGGCGGCTTCTGGCGGCATGGATCTCGCGATCCAGTTGCGCATCGACCCGCTTGTCGTCGGAAACTGCGGCATGCCTGACACCGTGTCCTGCAGCACAGCTTCGCCTGCACGATCGGCCGGCGATACCGCCGCTCCCGCTCCAATGAGCGGTACATCTCGTACGGTTTGTCGGTGTAGCGCCAGCGGGCCCACGGTCCGTGCGGGCGCGACAGCCGGACCGCGCCGACAAAGAGCAGTGGCGTGATGAACATGCCGACGAGCCCGGTCCACACCTTGCCCTTCAACAGCACGACCACCGCCAGCGCCAGCGCCAACAGCGCCATCACCACCACGCTGGTCCTGGCCACCACCGAGTGGTCGTCACGCCAGATCCCGATGTCGAAGAACGACAGCGGGTTGAAGCCCAGGATCAAGAGCCCCGCGACCGCGACTGCCGCGAACACCGCGTCCACCTCGACGCCGTCCGTCCTCGGCCCAGCACACGTCCTCCAGATGCAGGATGAGGGCGAACTCGTCGAGGACGAGAGCGGCGCCGATCCCGAAGACGATCGCGGCGACTGTGAATTCGGGGACTCCCCGATCACGGCCAGCGTCACCATCGTCACACCGGAGAGACACCACCAGAACCACGCCGATCACCACGTGGTGGATGTGCAGCGCGCCGTGCCCGATGTTGCGCGGTTGCCACCACTTTCTCGGTGCGCTCACTGTCGGCGTGCGCGCGGATGTACCGCACGATGGACCGGGTCACCAGGAACGTGAGAAGGAACGCGATCAGGCACCACAACAGCGGCAGACGCCCGCGAGAGACGACGTCGAAATCCAGCGTGATGTGCACGAACGGCTATGCCGCGGCCGACTGCTCCGCCGCACCGACGTCCTTGGCCTTGCCGTCCTTGACATCGGCTGCGTAGAGGTCGACGTACTCCGGCCGGACAGTTGCATCAGCTCGTAGATCACTTCGTCGATCACCGCCCGCTCGATGAAGCGGTTGCCGGCCAGCCCCTCGAAGCGAGAGAAGTCCAACGGCTTGCCGATCCCTCACGGTGACGCGGCCGACGCGCCACATCTTGCTGCCGGGCGGGTTGACGACGTCGGTACCGATCATCGCGACCGGAATGACCGGCACACCGCTCTCCAGCGCGAGCCGGGCCAGGCCGGTCTTGCCCTTGTACAAGCGGCCGTCGGGCGACCCCGGCCCCTCGGGGTACATCCCCAGCAACTTGCCGGCCAACAGCCGCTGGGCGGTGTCGAGCGCCGCCTGCGCGGTGTCGGCGCCGCCGCCGTCTATCGGCACCTCCCCGCTACCGTATAGAACCAGCGCATGAACCAACCTTTGAGCCCCGTGCCAGTGAAGTACTCCGCCTTGGCCAGGAAGGTGATGCGGCGCTTGACGACCAGCGGCAAAAAGAAACTGTCCGCGACCGCCAGGTGGTCGCTCGCCAGAATGGCCGTACCAGTCCGGATGTGTTCAAGTCCTTCGGTTTTCGGCCGTCCGAGCAGCGACAGTAGCGGGCCCATGAAGATGTACTTGAACAGCCAATACCACATGGACCCTCCTGGCTCGGGTGCACACCTTCGAAGCTTTTCGCCAACTGTACCCACGCGACCTGCACGCGACCACAAGTCGCTTTTCGCGCAACCGGCCCATCGGTCGTTTACCAAGCGGTAAATAATCTTCGACGGTGATCGGTTATGGTGTTGGTACTCGGCCCGGTCGTTGGCGATCGGCGGTCTCGGCCCGTCCCTCGTCGGGCGGGCGACGTGCCGCCGGATAGGGCGACGCGCCGTTCCGGGGTCGACGAGCGCACGCACGATCGTCAGCAACGCGATGCTGTGCTCGGCGATCACGTCGAGCATCGGGTGCTGCTCGCCCTGGGCCAGTGCGGCCAGCGCGCACACCGGGCACCACACCTGCTGGCACTTCCCGGCGAGTCGCCGCGGCCCGAGGCTAGCGCTGCCGCCGCGCGCACCGCGGGGTCGAGACGGTCGAGGATCGCCTGCGCCAACTGCCGCAGCTCGGCGGGATCTCGGGGTGAGCGCCACTCATGCCGGCCACACCTCCGGATTCGGTCGAAATCGCACTGTCAGTTCACTGCCACGCAGCTGCGCGTCGGTGACGATGCATCGTCGCAGCACAGACGCAAGCCGGACCCGGCGCCGCATCCCTGCAGGAGCCGATGATCAGGTCGTCGTCGACCCGGCCGAGCGTCAGCGAGCCGGGGTCGATCTGCGGCAACTCTAGTCGCAGCCGGTAGACCGCATCGAGCCCTGCCCCGATTCCCTGTCGACGACCGGGTGGATCGGGCCGGGAGGCGGCGATCCGTCGACCCGGCGCACGGTGTCCAGCAGCTGCAGCAGCGCCTTCGGGCCGATGGGCTCGCTGGCCATATGTGGGGCCAGCACCAGCTCGACCTCGCCGATCTTGGTCGCCAGCTCGTCAAGCACGGCCTGCTGCCCCGCGATGCGTTCGGCGTACCAGTCGAACGCCGGATGATCTGGCAGGTTGCGGTACTCGTACGAATCGTCCTTGACCAGAATCTGATTCACGATCAGCTCGTCGACGCGCACGCCCATCAGCGAAAGCGACCCCAGCGTGCGGATCGCCTCCGCCGCGACCACGCGCTCGGCGGTCAGCACCAGGGGGGCGCCCACCCGCGACCCGTCGGTCAGCAGTGCGTGACAGGTTTTCCATCCCTGCGGTGATGCGTTCCGGCAGGCCACCACAGCAGCCGAGCCGGGGTCGTCGGTGGCCCGCGCCAACCTGCGGTGCCGCGGCCACGCGCGCTCGAGGTACATGCCGAACGTCGCGGGCAGCGTCAGCATCCGCAGCGCGTCGGCGGTCGACGCGCAGTCGACCACGACGTGGTCCCACTCCCCGGAGGCGGCGAGTTCGCCCACCTCGTGCAGGCCGAGCACTTCCTGTATTCCGGGCAGCGCAGACAGTTCCTCAGGCGCAACGTCGGCCAGTTCCGAATCGGCAAAACGGTTAGCCAGCGGCCGGGCGACCTGAACCCAGCGGGCCTCCAGCAGCGCCAGGGTGTCGAGCGCAAGCGCGTCGAGAAACCCGCCGCCGGCGTCGACGTCGTCCTCAAGTACCCGGGCTGGCACGGCGTTCTCCGGTCGGGACCACCGGGGTACCGAGCACGTCCCCGAGCGAGTGCGCCTGGTCGGTGGACACCGCGAGCACCCGGAAACCGGCGCGCGCATCACAGACCGCGGTGGCCGCGGCCAGCGTCGACTTGCCTACCCCGCCCTTCCCCACGAAGAGACTGATCCGCAGAGCGGCGGGCGGTGCTGAACTCACTCAGCCTCGACTCGTTTCTTGAGGTCCTTCAGTGCGGTGTCGGTCAACCTACGCTCGGCTTTGCGCTTAAGCAATCCGATCATCGGGATGAGCAAGTCGACCGAGAGCTGTAGGTGACGTCTGTTCCAGATCCCTTGGGCGACAGGTGGTACGCGCCGTTCAGCGACCGCAGCAGCGAACTGGACACCAGGCTCCACCGGACCGATTTGTGGTCCGGTCGGCCATTGTAGGACAGCACCATGGTGTCCTTGAGCACGGCCGCCTCGAGCACCAGCCGGGCTGTCTTGGGATAGCCCTCCGCGTCGGCCTCGAGTACCTCGGTTTCCGAGTACTCCGACACCCACTGCGGGTAGGAGCCGATGTCGGCGATCACGTCCATCACTGTTTCGGGTCCGCATCGATGTAGATCGTCTGCGCGGTCGAATCCGCCACGTCTTCGTCTGTTCCCTCGTCGTCGCTATATCGCTGTTGAACACAAACGGTACCCTGCTCGGCTTGGTGCCACTTCTCACGATTACGACAGCCGCGATGTTCCCACTGGTCGCGACCTCTCCAGCACCGTCTTGACCTCGAACGCCATCCGTTTGCCGGCAACCCTGCGCCTGTGGGTGGTCTTGGCGAGATCCATCCGCGCAAGCTGCCATGCTGCAGCGCCCGCCGGTTCGGCGTGCAGGAAGTAGTTCAGGACGACCCCATCGAGCATCGGCTTCCAACCACACCTCCATGGTTCCGGTCAGGGCACCGGTGACCGTCCAGCGGATTCCCTTGTCACCTCGATCCTCGACCACCTCCAGCCGCAGATCCGGCCACCAGCGCCGCCAGCTCGCAACGTCGCTGACCGCCTTGCCGATGTCCACCGGGTCCGCGGCGACGAATGTCTGATCGGCGACCTGGATGCTGTGCATGGCCCAACAGCTTCCCACGGCCTACGTGGCCGGCGCCTTGGCGTTGATGGCTACGTCCGCTGCTGGCAGCACTGATGCTCACCTTTTCTCGCCGGGCATGGGTGTAGCGCTCGCCGACGGTCGAACCGACTCCAATGCGCTCTGGAAGATCGTCCACGGCCAGTGCGTTCCCGACGAGCAGCGGCGCCACGACCGCGCTCGCGGGTGTCGACCTCAGCGGCGGCGAGCAGCGCGGTTATGCCGTGCTCAAAGACATCGTCGGCGGCGCCACGCAATTCCTCCTGATCCCCACCGCGCGCGTCACCGGAATCGAAAGCCCGGAACTCCTCGCACCCGACGAGCCCGACTACTTCGCGGCGGCCTGGCGTGCGCGCACGTTCGTCGATCAGCGCGCGGGCCGGGCGCTCCCACGCGACTGGATCAGCCTCGCGATCAACTCCGAGACTGGGCGCACGCAGGACCAGTTGCACATCCACGTCGGGCACTCCGGCGCCTCGCCGAGGATGTACCGGGCGCAAGGCGATCGCACAATACGGCGCCGACGTCGGCTACATGTGGTCACCGTTCCCGGTGGCGCCGCGGACCATCCCTACCTTGCGATCGCGGTCAAAGGTGCTGACCTCGATGCGGTCAACCCGTTCACGCTGTTGGCCGACGGTGTCGCGGGTGCCCGCGCCGACATGGGAAGTGAAACGCTGGTGGTCGTCGGAACGACCGGCGCCGACGGCCAGCCGGGCTTCGTCATCCTGGCGGACCGGGCCGATGCGACGCAAAGCCGCTACCTGCGACGAGAACACACTGCACACTCCGGGATCTCGGGCGGATGCTAGGTCTTAGATCGTGCGTGAGTTAAGTGCTCCGGCCACCTTCACCGTCGGCGAACACGACAGCATCGTTCACTCGGTGTTCGCCCACGAGCGCGACGATCCCGACTACCCGATCTTTCAGCGCCTCGTGGACGGCGCGTGGACCGATGTCACGTGCGCGCAGGCTGCTGCCCAGATCCGGTCGACTGCGCTGGGCTTGATCGCCGAGGGTGTGCGGCCGGGCGACCGGGTGTCCATTTTCTCGGCCACCCGCTACGAATGGGCCATCCTGGATTTCGCGATCCTTGCCGTCGGCGCGGTCACCGTGCCGATCTACGAGACGTCGTCGGCGGAGCAGGTGCGCTGGGTTCTGCAGGATTCCGGCGCGGTGCTGGCGTTCCCCGAAACCGACGCGCACGGCGACAAGGTCGATCACAGCTGCTCTCCGAGCTGCCCGAGCTGCGCAAGGTGCTGCGCATCGCCGGCTCGGGACCCCCGCACTGGACGTGCTCGCCGAGGCCGGGCAAGTCGGTTGACTCCAAGCGAACTGGAGGCCCGGCTGGCCGCGATCAAGTCCGACGATCCGGCCACGCTGATCTACACCTCCGGCACCACCGGCCGGCCCAAGGGCGTGCCAGCTGACGCACTCCAACCTTGTCCGAGACCCGCGGCGCCAAAGACGCGTTCCCGACGCTGCTGCGGCGAGCACCAGCGCATGCTGGTGTTCCTGCCGCTGGCGCACGTGCTGGCGCGCGCCATCTCGGTCGGCGGCGTTCGAGAACAAGGTCACCGTCGGGTACACCAGCGACATCAAGAACCTCGTGCCGATGTTCGCGCGTGTTCAAACCGAACTGCGTGGTGTCGGTGCCGCGCGTGTTCGAGAAGGTGTACAACACCGCGGAGCAGAACGCGCGAAACGACGGCAAGGGCAAGATTTTCGAGATCGCCGTCAGACACGGCGATCGAGTTCAGCAAGGCGCAGGAGACGGGCGGCGCCGGGTCGTGCGTGCTGCGCGCCAAGCACGCAGTGTTCGACAGGCTGGTGTACGGCAAGCTGCGCGCCGCGCTCGGCGGCGACTGCCGCGCGGCGATTTCCGGCGGCGCGCCGCTGGGCGCGCGGCTGGGCCACTTCTACCGCGGCGTCGGGCTCGACCATCTACGAGGGCTACGGCCTGACCGAGACCAGCGCCGCGATCACGGTCAACCGGATCGACGAGCATCAAGGTCGGCTCGGTCGGAAAGCCGTTGCCGGGCAACAGCATGAAGCGTCGCCGACGACGGCGAGCTGCTGGTCAAGGGCGGCGTCGTGTTCAGCGGCTACTGGCACAACGAGAAGGCCACGAAGGAGGCCATCGTCCGACGGCTGGTTCCACACCGGCGACCTGGCGCAGATCGACGACGAGGGCTTCTTGTCGATCATCGGCCGCAAGAAGGAGATCATCGTCACCGCCGGCGGCAAGAACGTCGCGCCCGCGGTCCTCGAGGACCAGCTGCGGGCGCACCCGCTGATCAGCCAGGCGATGGTGGTCGGTGACGCGAAGCCGTTCGTCGCCGCGCTGATCACGATCGACCCCGAGGCGTTCGCGGCTGGAAGGAGCGCAACGGCAAGGCCGCCGACGCCTCGGTCGAGCGACCTCGCCGACGACCCGGACCTGGTCGCCGAGATCGACTGCGCGGTCAAGGAGGCCAACCAGGCGGTGTCGCAAGGCCGAGGCGATCCGGAAGTTCACGATCCTGCCGCGTCGACTTCACCGTAGGACACGGCGAACTGACCCCGACGATGAAGGTCAAGCGCAAGGTCGTCGCGCGAGAAGTTCGCCAGCGAGATCGAGGCGCTGTACAGCTGACTCAGACCGTCAGCAGCGTCGCCAGCCGCGCGGCGTGGGTCTGCCAGCGCCAGCGATCGAGGACCCAGCGCCGCCCCGCCTCACCCATCCGCGCCGCGAGATCGGGGTCGTTGAGGATCCGGCTGACCGCCTCGGCGATCTCATCGGGCGACCGGCCGTCGACGACGAAGCCGGTGCGTCCCTCTTGCACCGACTCCGGTGCGCCCCCGGACCGGCCGGCCACCACCGGCACCCCGCTGGCCGACGCCTCCAGGTACACGATGCCGAGGCCCTCGACGTCCAGCCCGGCGCCGCGGGTGCGGCACGGCATCGCGAACACGTCGGCCATCGCGTGGTGGGCGGGCAGTTCCGCGCTGGCGCGACGCCCCCGGTGAAGATCACGTGGTCGGCGACGCCGACGCTGCCGGCCAGCCGGCGCAGTGTCGGCAGGTAGGGGCCGCCGCCGACGATCACCAGCGCGGCGCCGTCGACCGGCGACCGGATCGTCGGCAGCGCGCGGATCAGCATGTCCTGGCCCTTGCGCGGCACCAGCCGCGACACGCACACGATCACCGGCCGCTCACCGAGCCCATAGCGGGCGCGCAGCTCCGCGCGGGCGCGCGGCGTCCGGGCGGAACCGCTCGGCGTCGACGCCGGGCGGCAGGTGCTCGAGCGCGGTTCGGGGCCCGAACGCGGACGCGAACCGGTCGCGGGTGTAGCGGCTGATGTAGGTCACCACGTCGCTGTCCTCGCCGATGCGGCGCAGCGCGGAGCGCGCGACCGGAAGCATCGACCAGCCGACCTCGTGGCCGTGCGTGCTGGCCATCACCCGGCTCGCGCCCGCCTGCCGGGCGCGCCGGCCCAGCAGCCCCAGCGGCGCGGCCGCCCCGAACCAGACGGTGTCGACGTCGTGTGCGGCGATCAGCTGCCGCATCCGCGCAATCCACGTCGGGCACGGGCAGCATCAGCGTGCCGGGATGGCGCACCACTTCGAAAGGCGCGGCTGCTGTCGTATTGTTCGGCGCGCTTCCAGCGCGGCGCATACACCGTCAGCGTGTGCTCGCCCGTCGTCGGCCAGGTGGGTCGTCAACGCCTCCAGGTATGCCTGGATGCCGCCGGGGCGCGGCGGGAAGTCGTTGGTGACCAGCAGGACCCGCGTCACGGCTGCCCAATCTACCCAGCGAGCCAGCGCTGCCAGCGCGACAGCAGATCACCCAGCCCGACGCCCAGCGCGCGCGGGCCGCCTCGTCGGGATCGGGATGGGACGGACCGCACGCCTCGACGTAAGGCCGCCTCAGCCCCGACGGCCCGTACTCGTCGGCG
>CAVZWU010000009.1:0-72970 GCA_963779095.1 uncultured Alphaproteobacteria bacterium
TGAAGCCGCCGCGCGAGCGGCCGAGCGCCTGGCCTTCTTGCCCCCCTTTGCTCCGGCCGCCGACACATGCGCGCGCACGATGGTCGAGTTGAACATCTGAATAAAGATGCGCCGTCGAACCTCGGAAAAACCCGGGGCGTTCGCGTATCTGGTGTAGTCGAACACATCGCTCAGCAGAAAGACAGTGTCGCTCACCTGCGCCTTATAAGTCGGCCTCGTCGTCTCCAACAAAAAAACGGAAGCCAGCCCTGACGGCCGCTGTGGCGGGCGTCTGCCGCGATAAGCTCCACATATGAACTATATTCACGATCATTGCAAGGGTCCATTGTCCTTGTAGGCTTGAACGAAAGGGTTCTTCCAGCGGTAGAAGCCCAATGGCAGGATTGGCGTAGGTTCGATCCCGGACGAACTAACGCTGCTGCCGCGACCACAGCTGGCCAGCATGTTTATGAAGGCCAGCGGACGGGCCGTGGTCGAAGACGGTCAGGTCGCTAGAGTCGACCCCTGTAGCGCCCGCGCCGGCTATGCCGGTCAGCACGCGCTGGGAGTGGCCGTCCCGTTCGTCACCCACAGCCCGCCTGCCGTCTCGGCGCTACGAAGTGAGCCGCGAGCGCAAAACTGGTATCGCCGCGTGGATAGAACCCGCCGATGGCGTTCTAGAGCGTTTGGATTTTGGCTTGAATCGTGACGGGGATCTCCGAATCGCCGAAGTTCTGATTTACCTGCGGGCTGGGCGGAGGCCAGCAGGGATGCCGAAGCCATATTCGCAGGACTTGCGCGATCGGGTCATCGACGCGGTGCTGAAAGGGGAGATGAGCCGTCGCGCGGCTGCGCGGCGGTACGAGGTCAGCGAATTGATTGCCGTCAAGTGGCTCGAACGCTTTGAGCGGAGTGGCTCGCGCGAACTGGTCGGGCATGGCGGCCATCGGCCATCCGCGCTCATGCCACATCGGGATTTTCTGGAGGCGGCGCGAGCTGGGAAGCCGGATATTACGCTTCAGGGTCTTTGCGATCGGTTGTTGTTCGAGCGCGGGATCAAAGCCGACGCCTTGATGATGAGCCGCTTCTTTCGCCGGATTGGCGTCACGTTTAAAAAAAGACCCTCGTGGCGAGCGAGCAGGACCGTCCGGACGTAAAACGCCATCGCCTACGCTGGCGGCACTATCAGGGCCTGATCGATCCCAGGCGTCTGGTCTTTATCGACGAGACCTGGACGAAAACCAACATGACCCGTCTGCGCGGCTGGGCGCCAAAGGGCAGCGGCTGGTCGACAAGGTCCCTCACGGGCACTGGAAGACCGCGACTTTCCTCGCCGCCCTGCGCAACGATCGCATCGAGGCGCCCTGCCTGTTCAACGGACCCATCAACGGCGAGCGCTTTCTCGCCTACGTCCAGCAGTTCCTGGTTTCGACCCTCAAACCAGGCGACGTCGTCATCCTCGACAATCTCGGCTCTCACAAAGGAAAGGCCATCCGGCAGGCGATCCGGGCCGTCGGGCCCGCCGGTGTTCCTGCCGAAGTACTCACCCGACCTCAATCCGATCGAGCAGGTCTTCGCCAAGTTCAAAACCCTGCTTCGGAAAGCCGGCGCCCGAACATACGACGCTGTCGCCGACGCCACCGCCGCCATCCTCTCTCAGTACGCACCGCAAGAATGCGCCGCATACGTCAGGAACGCAGGATATGCGTAAATCCAATGGCAAGCCGCTCTAGCGCAAGCGCACGATAGCGACGGCGACAACGGCGGACGAAATCTTTTGGCTGCGTGATACGAAGCGATCAGGAGCGGACGCTCCATGTCGGACCGGAGTTGGCGAGAATGCCGGAATGGCTGATAGCGGCGCCGTCCTTGTCCCAGACCGCCGCCGCGCCAGTGTTGTTCTGCAGAACGATGTCCTTGCCGTCGCCGTTGAAATCGCCGGTGAGGGTGTGCGGACGGGCCTGGTTGCCCCCTCAACTGAAAATTTTGTGCACAGACCAGCTGCGTTGACGACGCCCAGATCCTCGGCAATGAAGCCGCCAGAGCCGTTGGGATTCCACAACTCGGTATCGCCATTGGCTGTTGCGCCAAAGAATCCCGGATTGGCCGTTGCCGCTGAAATCGCCGGTCCCAGCGATCTGCCAGCTCGTGCTGACGACGCCCAGATCCTCAGGCCGATGAAGCCGCCAGAGCCGTTGGGATTCCACAACTCCGTGTCGCCGTTGCTGTTGCGCCACAAAATACTGTCTTTCGCCGGTCCCGGTGAAGTCGCCGGTTCCGGCGATCTGCCAGCTCGTCGCCGACGACGCCCAGATCCTCGCCGACGAAGCCGCCCGAGCCGTTGGGATTCCACAACTCCGTGTCGCCATTGGCGTTGCGCCACAAAATACTGTCTTTCGCCGGTGCCGGTGAAGTCGCCGGTCCCGGCGACCTGCCAGCTCGTGCCGACGACGCCCAGATCCTCGCCGGTGAAGCCGCCCGAGCCGTTGGCATTCCACAACTCCGTGTCGCCATTGCGTTGCGCCACAAAATACTGCCTTCGCCGGTGCCGGTGAAGTCGCCGGTTCCGGCGACCTGCCAGCTCGTGCCGACGACGCCCAGATCCTAGAGGTGAAGCCGCCCGAGCCGTTAGAGTTCCACAGGGCCGTGTCGCCGTTGCTGTTGCGCCATAAAATGCCGGCTTCACCGGCCCCGCTTGAAGTCGCCAGTTCCGGCGATCTGCCAGCCGCCGCCGACAATGCCCAGATCCTCAGGGGTGAAGCCTCCCGAGGCGCTGGAGTTCCACAGCGCGGTGTCGCCATTGGCGTTCTGCCAAAGGATGTCGGCCTTGTTGTCGCTATTGAAGAAATTCGGCGGTGTCGTGGTGGTTGGAGGCGGCGTTGAAATGCTGACCGAAGTCAGATCAAATGGAATGAGCCCTGCTGGCGAGCCGAGACCGGTGCTTATCTCCTGTACGGTGGCGCCGTTGGTCTTCCACAACTGGGCATGTCCGCTCCCGTCTAAGCCGCTGAACAGCACAACCCCGTTGTAGACGGTCATGCCGGTGGGATCGAGGCCCGAAGTGCCAGCCACCTCGTGCGTGCCGCCCGCGGTTCCGTCAGTCACCCACAACCCGGCTTGCCCTTGTAATAGGACCGTTGGAGGGCCCGCTGTCGTCGAAGGCGTTGAACAGCACCTCGCCATTGTAAACCGTGAAGTCTTGAGGATGGAGCCCAAAGGCGTTAGCCCCGGCGACGCGGAGGAGTTCCGTCGCGCTGGTTCCGTTCCACGCCCACAAGCCGACGTTTCCGCTGGAGTCGACGCCGTTGAACAGCACCTCATCGCCAAAGACCGTCAGGTCCCTTGGATTGACCCCCGAAGCGCTTGCGCCGGTTACGGGGATCTCGTTCGTGGCGGTGCTGCCGTTCGTCTCCCACAACCCGACCTTCCCGCTAGCGTCGATACCGCTGAACAGCGCCTCACTCCCAAAGACCGTGAGGTAGGTCGGAAGCAAGCCTGATCCCGTCGTCGGCGCCCCGGAGACAGCGAGTTCGTGCGTGCCGGCGGCCGTCCCGTTCGTCGTCCACAACCCATACCGCCCGCCCGAAACGGGCGTGCCCGAAACGATGGCACTGAACAGCACCTGACCGTTGAAAACTGTGAGATCGGTCGGATTCTTCGCGACGGTGGTCAGTTCGTGCGTGCCGGCGGCCGTCCCGTTGGTCGTCCACAACCCGGACACGCCGCCAAGGTCTGTGCCTTCGAACAGCACCTTGCCATTGAAGACTGTGAAATCGTTGGGATTGAAAACGAAAGCGTTCGCTCCAGCGATGCCGATCAGCTCCTGGGTGCCGGCCGCCGTGCCGTTGGTCGCCCACAACTGGGCATGTCCGTTCGCGTCCAAGCCGCTGAACAGCACAATCCCGTTGAAGGCTGTGAAGCTCTCAGGAGCGATCCCCGAAGCGTCCGCGCCCGTGATGTGAGTGAGTTCAAAGGTCCCGCTTGCCGTGCCGTTGGTTTCCCATAGGCCCTCGTGGCTGCTCGCGTTGGCGCCTGCAAAAAGAACAACATTCATCAGCACACCCGTCCGTGAGATTCCTCGCCTCGATCCAAGATCGGCGGCTCGTTTTGTCCAGACCGCTTTTACACAGAATTAATACGAAGTAAACCCGCCAGCATAGGTTCGCCGGCCCCATCGGCGCCAGCAGCGGCTTCGGTCCGAGGTTTTTTTGTCCGAGCGCGTGGTGTTCTCGCTTCGTCCGTACCGCCGGGGCCGCCTTGGCCTGAGAGCGCTCTGCTCTCTACGCCCCGGCAGCCACAACGCGCAAGTTGCAATCCTTGTTCCAGCTCCGAGTTGAAAGCTTGAGCGGTTCTGCGCGGGCGACGGAAAAAATCTCTCGCTCGTCGGCCTTTCTTCTTAACGAGAATGGTAATAAGGTCGGATCCGCGAGCGGAACGCGCCGCGGACCTGCCACAGCAGAGGTTGGAGCGAGCATGCGGATACTGATAACCGGAAACATGGGCTATGTTGGGCCCGTCCTCACAAGGTTCCTTCGGGACAGGCTGCCGGACGCCGAGCTGATTGGCTTTGACACCGCCTTTTTCGGCCATAGCCTGACTGGCGCTGGCCTCCTGCCCGAGGCCCGGCTGGACCGTCAGGTGTTCGGCGACATCCGCGAGTTTCCCGCCGAGTTGCTGGACGGCGTCGATGCGGTGGTCCATCTTTCCGCCATTTCCAACGACCCGATGGGAAACAAGTTCGAAGCCGTCACCGGTGAAATCAACCGCGACGCCACTGTGCGGATGGCCCGGCTGGCCGCCGAGCGCGGGGTCAAAAGCTTCGTCTTCGCCTCAAGCTGCAGCATGTACGGCTACGCGGAAGGGGGAGCGCGCAAGGAGACCGACCCGACCAATCCGCTGACCGCCTACGCGCGGTCGAAGATCGGCTCGGAGAAAGCCATGGCGGAGCTTGATCGCAAAGGCATGCTGGTCACGTCGCTCCGGTTCGCAACCGCATGCGGGATGTCCGACCGCCTGCGGCTCGACCTGGTGCTGAATGACTTCGTCGCCTGCGCCATCACCTCGGGCGAGATCACGGTTCTCAGCGACGGCACGCCCTGGCGCCCGCTCATCGACGTCGAGGACATGGCGCGCGCGATTTTGTGGGCGATCCGCCGCAAGCAGGACAAGGGGGGCGAGTTTCTGGCGGTGAACGCCGGCCGGGACGAGGGCAACTATCAGGTGCGCGAGCTCGCCGAGGCGGTGGCCCGCCAGGTTCCGGGCGCCAAAGTTTCGATCAACACCAATGCGCCGCCCGACAAGCGCTCCTACCGCGTGGACTTCTCGCTCTTCCGGTCGCTCGCCCCGGATTCCATTCCGCAACTGTCGCTGGATCAGTCCATCACCCGGCTGCGCGAGGGGCTTGGGGCCATGGGCTTTGCGGACGAGGATTTCCGCAGCTCGCCCTATATGCGGCTCAAGACCCTCGAGCGCCACATGGCCGCGGGCCGTCTCGGTACGGATATGCGCTGGCGCTTCCGTTCGCACGACTTGGGAGCGGACAGCCGCGTCATTCCGCAGGACGCCGCTTGAGGGCTCGCCAATAATTCCCTGACGCAGCGCGCCGCGTCTGATTGCGCGAAGCAAAGGGCGCATTGGCGAAAGTCGAAACATCGGCCAACTGCACATGGCTAGCCGCACCATGAGATGGCCGGCAAGCACTCCAAGCTGGCTTGGCCCATGACGCAGCCGCGGAGCGGGCTGTCCCGCGGCCTGCCGGCCCGCGAGAAATTGTACGCCGGGACCCAGTGTACGATTCACGGAGCGACGAGGCGATTCCAATCACTTAGGCTCATTTTTCTGCAACTCAAAAGAGCGCGGGAGACGCGCCGGGGCGATTTCTCGTAAACTTAGACTAAGAGCCAGGCGATAAACGCCTCGGCGATCAAAGCGGAGTTGCGCTCAGCTGAGGATTCTCCGCTTGGTTTTATTTGGATTTATTTGGAAGGAACTCGCGCGCTGGTTGAATGCGGCCTTGTCCGAAACCCTGTCGTCAAGAAGCCTTTGACCGCGGCGCGGCGGCAAAGCCGCGCAGGTCATCGATGATGCTGATTGCTGGTCCGAATCCCGAAAGCACTGGCTTCTGTCGCGCCGCGCTGCGAGAAAGGAGGTTCGTCCAGCCAATGTCGGTTTACATTTCCGTAGAGACAATCTCCTTCGATAGGCTCGTAGATGCAGATGACGATCGCGGCGGTGATTCCGCTATATAACGGGGGCGATTTCATTGAAGAAGCAATCCACAGCGTCCTCAAACAAACCAGACCTGCGGACGAGGTCATTGTTGTCGATGATGGCTCGACAGACGACGGTCCGTCTAAAGTCGAGCGCCTCACCGCACAACATCCCATAACCTTGCTGCGCAAGGAGAATGGGGGGCAGTCGTCAGCTCGGAATATGGCGATTAGGCATTCACAATCTGAATACATTGCTTTCCTTGATCAAGACGACGTTTGGTACGACGATCATCTTGCAATTCTGGCGCAGCCATTTTCTGATTCTCGGGTTAAAGACCTAGGCGGTCGTCTACGGCAACATCGACCTGGTGGATCGTCAGGGAAGAATGATTGCGCGCTGCTACCTTGATGAGATCGACTCCACTCATCCGAAGACGTCTCTTCGCCAATGTCTCGCGCAAGATCTTTACATTGTGCCGAGCGCAGCTTTGGTTTCCAAAGAAGCCATCTCGAGAGTTGGCTATTTTGATGAACGTCTGTCTGGCTACGAAGATGACGATCTGTTCATAAGAATCTTTTGGGCAGGATACCGAAACGTTTATCTCGAAGCCGCGGTTTCGCGTTGGCGCCACTACGGAGGTTCCTCCTCCTTCAGCGCAAGAATGGGCCAATCTCGCATGATCTACTTCAAGAAGCTGGCGGACACCTTTCCCGACGAGCCCAATCTTGGCCTGTGGTGGCGCCACAATATTATCGGCCCGCGCTTTATGAAGATCGCGTTCCACGAATTCATCCGGGCTTCCAGGGCGCGCGACACACCGGCGCTCGACCGCGCCTGGTCCGAGATAAAGGAAATCGCTCCCGTCATGAATTGCCGAACTCGCGAGCGGGTCAAGCGTTTCTCGCCCTTGATCGAGCGGCTCTATCCGACTCCGCTCACGGGTTTGGCCCGCGCTTTGGCGCGATTTGCCGTCCGGCTTTAATGGGCGCGCGTCTGTCCTCCGCCCATCAGAACACGGCGCGCAAAATCGTCTTGGCCTGTATATCCCAACCATACACGCCCCGCGCTTGGGCGAAGGCGGCTTCGGCAATCGCCTCATAGCCAACTCTGTCTTCAACCAACGTCACAGCTTGATGCAACGCGTCGTCCCACTCGTGCGGCGCGACGAGGAACCCGGTCCGCCCGTGCTCAATCGCCTTGCGGAACGCGAAGGTGGGAGACGCCAGCGTTAATGTTCCGCAGATCGCCGCCTCGAAAAACTTAAGCTCGGACTTGCAATTCGTGAAAACGTTGTCCTGAAGCGGGGCAATATTGATCTCGACTTCAGCGATTGAGCGTTGGAGATTGATAAAATCTTGCAGAGGCACGACCTCAATTCTGTCTCTGAGCGCCGCTAGCTGTGGATGAGGATCGAAAAAGCCGACTACGCGCAAAACTACTCGCGGGTCTGTCCGCATGAGGCGAGCGATCGCGGGGGCCACGATGGCGAAATCGCGGGCATGGGACGGGGACCCGCTGAAATAGCCAACGTGAATCCCGCCGTCCCTCGCCCAACCCGAATTGCGCTTGGCGTTGTAGAGGCTTTCAGACAGAGCCTGCTGCTGGGGATTGAGGTAATTCGGCATGATCGCGGTGCGCAGTCGCGGCTGGTATTCTTTCGCGCGCTCCGCCAAATATTCGTTCGTCGTGACAAAGGCGTCGCAAAGGCGCAAAACAGCGCCGGTCCGGCTGACCTTTGCGAACCAGTCATTCCAGACGGCTTCATCGCGCTGATTCAGATTAAGCGAGTCCAGCAACAAGTGCAGCCGGCTGGTGTCGAAAACAAGATCGTCACAATCGAAGAGGACCGGAATCCCGATTGCTCGGGCGCGGGAAATCATTTGCGCCACGGCGCTATTGTATCGCGCGCGGCAGATGACGAGAGCATCGGCCTCAACGATGAAGCCGTCGTCTGCGGATAAATCGCTACGGTCGAACCAAGCGCCAGAAACCTCGTGGCTTGGATTGGCCGCCAACGTCAACCCGGGATTGAATACGCGATACCGGAAAGTGCTTGTGTCTGCGCGTTCGTAAAAGTATGCGATGCGGCGGGGTTGGGCGCATAGTTGCCTCATCCGACTTTCATAACTTGTGATCCATGGATCAACGTAGTTGATTGGCGGCGGAATATTTAAGAACAACCTTAACGGACCTTATTGGGCAGAGCCCGCTCGAGAGCCGGCAGCAGCGTGAACTCCCAGTCACGAGAAATATTGTTTGACGCGAAATTGGCCGCGCGCTGCTCCGTGTCTCGAGAAAGCATCACCCCGCGGCGCAACGCGTCAACCAACGCCGAGATGCGTCGGGGGCGTGGCAATGATATTGTTTGACCAATTCTGCAGCGACTGCTTCGACCCATGGGTGTTGGTGACAACCACCGCACCCGCCGCCGCGAGATCTAAAGGGGGATACGAAGGGTGCGGCGTATCCATGAGACAAAGGCCGAGATCCATTTTCGACACGAGATCGGCGTAGTCCGACCAAGGCAGCGCAGCGGAAACGGTCGGCCGGACGCCGCCTGGCAGCTCGATGTCCGGCAACCTTCCACCGACGAAGTGGAAGTTCCATTCCTCGGGGGCAAGAACTCCCGAGCGCATCGCGCAATCAATGACCTCCAGTCCGCGCCAATACAAGTTACGTTGGTTGCTTGGCCTCGCGTAGAAGAAAAAGTTGCTTTTGCCCGCCCGTGGCGCCTCTCGCATGTCAGGTTCCGGAATAGCCGGGAAGGCGGGTTCGAACCAATCGCTCCGGTTCTTCATACCGGGTAATGCATCAGGACCGCCGACAAGGTGCTCAAAGAGCATTTTCGTATTGACGAGGGTTCTTAACTCCGGTTCCGAAAGCGTTTCGGCACAGCGCAGGCGCTCATCGCCGAACGGATAGAACATCCGCTCGTCCTCTTGCAGAAGATAGAGGATCCGTGAAGCGGGGATTGAGCCGAGCGCGGATCGCGTGGTCCACCAGGACGTCGTCAGGACGACGTCTTCATCGCCCAGCGCCAAGGGCCTTTCGCCGTTCAAAGGAATGTAAGCAAACTCCGTAGCCCCATCCCATGTGATCCGATTCGCCTTCAGGACGTGTCCGAGCGCGGCTGGATCGGGGGGACCGTGCCGAGTTGCAAGTCGCAACCGCGCCCCAATTCGCCTTGCCGCCATCGCCCCGACCACCATAGCTGTGCCCACGCCTCCGAACACTGATTCAGGCGCAATGCTATCTGTGAGAATCGTCACAGTCGGAGGGGCACAAGGATCGGTAAACACCGGCAACGGCGCCCAGGCTTCGCTGTAAGTTCGAATTGCAGATCGCGCCGTTCCTCCCGGAAGCGATCCTCTTCTACCCTCCGCGCGGCCGCGCTCGGCATAGTGCAGCAAGGGATTGACACCCGCCCTCGCTACATCGGGATTCTGCTCAAGGTAAAGCACAGGGTCGAACTGTGAGCAAGGCCTCCGCCCCTCTTTCCAACCCCGCTGAGCAAAATGAAGGGCAGGGTCTACCCCATCCGCAGCCACGTCCGGATTGTTCTCAAGATAGTAGGCAGCGTCGAAGAGACCTGTGCGATGGATGGCTGCGATCAGCTTGGCGTTCTTCTTTGATTTCGAGCGCAGTCGCAGGATGTCACCAAGCCTCACCACGCTGTTTCTCCGCATCCGCGCCGAACTTAGCGCACAATTTCTAACACCATCGCCAGTCACGAGTGGAGGTCTGGAACTGTCGAGGATGATGACCACGCATCCGGCCCTCTAATTAGCCATGGCTTGATCGCGATCGCCTCCAGAGTTCAAGCGCAATGGGCAACGGATCGACGCCAACGCCGGCCCACCATGAGGCCTCATCACCGTAGCGGTGCAGTTCGCGATGATGGAGCCGGCAGATCGGAACCGTATATTCGTCGCTGACCTTTCGACTGAGCGCGCGAGGCTGAGCAAAGCGAATGTGGTGCGCTTCGCTCGGCGCCCGGCCGCAGATGACGCACGCCTGCGTCGACACATATCTGCAATGCTCCTTGTCCCGCAGGCGAATGGCCTTGGCGACGAGACGACGCGAATGCGCCGCGGGCTGATCGTGCAGGATCATCAATCCAACCTCTGCCCCTTGCAATAGTCCCGTTGGAGGCGCTCCTCCAGGATCCGGCAGCAGCTCGTTCAGATCCGTTTTCAGATCCGTTTTGCTACTGACTGCCCCTGAAGACGGCCCGCTTTCGCGCGCTGACGTTTCGGCCTCAAGGATCGCTAGTCGATCGCGGAAGGCCGCTTCGACAAGGACGGCATCGGCTGCGGTTAGCTTGTTCTTAAGCGGCATGTTCTGGTAAACCCAGTCCGCTGCCTCGTCCGCCGATTGAAATTGAGTTAGTGGATCGAGCCTAACATTTGAGTCCCGGATGGGATTCCCGCGGCAAGTTCGGCGTGCGAGTTTGCGCGATGCGCGCAGGAAAATCCCTCTCCGTTTCGTCCGCCGATATTCGCCGGCTCAAAGCTGTGGTGCAAGACCGCAACGCGCCGCAGAAGCACGTCTGGCGGGCTGAAATCGTGCTGTTGACCGCCGATGGCGTCGGCACGAACGAGATCATGCGGCGAACGGCCAAGTCCAAGACCTGCGTTTGGCGCTGGCAGGAACGCTTTCTGGAGGACGGGTTCGACGGCCTGCTTCGTGACAAGACGCGTCCCTCGCGAATCAAGCCCCTCAGCGCCGAGGCGACGGAGCGCGTTGTCGCCTTGACGCTTGGCGACCCGCCTGGTGAGACGACCCACTGGACCGGAGCCTTGATGGCGAAGGCGACTGGGCTCAGCGTGAGTTCGGTCCAACGCATCTGGCGCGCCCATGGTCTGCAACCGCACCGGATGCGCCAGTTCAAGCTGTCCAACGATCCGCGCTTCGTCGACAAATTGCGCGACGTCGTCGGGCTCTATGTCGATCCGCCCGCACACGCCATCGTCCTGTCGGTCGACGAAAAGAGCCAGATTCAGGCGCTTGACCGCACACAGCCCGGACTGCCGCTGAAGAAGGGTCGCGCCGGAACCATGACGCACGACTATGAGCGCCACGGCACGACGACGCTGTTCGCCGCGATGAACGTCCTCGACGGCACGGTCATCGGCCGCAACATGCAGCGCCATCGCCATCAGGAGTTCATTCGCTTCCTCAATGTCATCGAGAAGCAGGTTCCCGTTGGAAAGACGATTCACGCCATCGTCGACAACTACGCCGCCCATAAGCATCCCAATGTTCGCGGATGGCTCGAACGCCATCCGCGATGGACGTTCCATTTCACCCCGACATCGGCTTCCTGGCTCAACGCGGTCGAGGGCTTCTTCGCGACCCTCACAAAGCGCAGGCTCAAACGCGGCGTCTTTCGGTCTGTCGCCGACCTGCAAGCCGCGATCAACCGCTTCCTCGAAGAGCACAATCAGCAATCGCAGCCCTTCACCTGGACCGCCGATCCCGACAAAATCATCGCCGCCGTCAGACGCGGGCACCAAGCGTTAGATTCGATCCAATAGTGGATAGAATCCGACGTTTGGAACCCGAGCCGGTGCCGCCGCGCCGTTGAAATCACTCGGATTGGGCCGGACTCATCGGATTGATTTGATCCACTAGTGGTCAAAATCAAACGTAAGAGTTCGGCGGCCTTCCGCAATTTCAAGGAGTTCTCTGGCTTGCAAGGGGTTCGAAGCGTTTGATTCTATCCACTAGTGGTCAAAATCAAACGTAAGAGTTCGGGCGCCTTCCGCAATTTCAAGGAGTTCTCCGGCTTGCAAGGGGTTCGAAGCGTTTGATTCTATCCATTAGGTCCGCGATTAGCCTGTCGCTTCGCGCGGCGGATTCCTCGATACTTAGCATCGGGCACGTCGAACGAATTCTCGCTTCGCTTCTGGCGCGCTTACGCCTGCCGTTCCACTGGCCGTTGGACAGAGTGGTTGGCAAAGCGTCAGCTTCCGCTTTCGTCTCAAGGCTTTCTGCGGTCGCAGCCCGCTCAGGCTCAAGCTCGGCGGTCTCCGCGTTCCCTGTTGAACTAGCTCCGTTACCCTTCGCTGGCGCTTCGCGCTTCGAGACCGCTTCCACCCTTAGGTTGAGATCCGGAGTGTCGAGGTCGTCCTCGCCTGCGATACCGACCAGGGTAAACAGCGCGTAGCGCCTGGCCTATTGGATCGAGCCTAACATTTGAGTCCCGGATGGGATTCCCGCGGCAAGTTCGGCGTGCGAGTTTGCGCGATGCGCGCAGGAAAATCCCTCTCCGTTTCGTCCGCCGATATTCGCCGGCTCAAAGCTGTGGTGCAAGACCGCAACGCGCCTCAGAAGCGCGTCTGGCGGGCTGAAATCGTGCTGTTGACCGCCGATGGCGTCGGCACGAGGACGATGGCGTGTGCGGGCGGATCGACATAGAGCCCGACGACGTCGCGCAATTTGTCGACGAAGCGCGGATCGTTGGACAGCTTGAACTGGCGCATCCGGTGCGGTTGCAGACCATGGGCGCGCCAGATGCGTTGGACCGAACTCACGCTGAGCCCAGTCGCCTTCGCCATCATGTCGGTCGACGAAAAGAGCCAGCGATCAGCTCCAAATCGGAATGGTAGTTAGATTTCCATTTGTAGACCGTCTTCACGTTGACGCCATGAAGCTTAGCCAGCTTCTGCGCCGTAAATACTTCGTAGGTCAGTGGGACGATGATCTTGATATTATCCGATTTGTTGTTGTTTTGCGCGATCTTGTCCGCCCTTTGGCAAAGGCCGGGGCCGTATGCGGGAACGGCACTGTCTATGCGGTCGAGCGTGTGAGCGGGTGAAGGCTTTGGCCCCATGCTAAGCAGGAAGTCTTTGAAGCTGTTCCACTCGCTGGCCCATAGCCAATTTTTCTTTTTGCAGCGGGACTTACTGTCTTTCCAAGACTGGTATTCGCCTGGGTAGGCGGCGTGAAGCTGGCCGGGGGTCAGGGTAGCGCAGTCGATCTTGTACCCCTCCGGCCCTGGGGAAGCGGTAACAGCAGGTTTGGCCGGGATAGGTGTCTTGGCGGATTTCTTTTTTGAGGACTTCGTTTTCTGCAACTTCGCTTTCGACGGCTTGCTCGTTCCCGTCGTTCCTCCGAGTTCCACCGCAGGGGGGATGTCGCTTACAGGCGAAAGGCCCATGTTCCCTGGGGCTTTGTGGGTTTTCGTGCTGTCGCTTGCAGAGGCGATTTTCGCGCTATTTTGGGAAGGCTGCGAAAATTCATGGGGCTTCTGGTAGTCCGAGAGCTTGATGATTGTTTTAGGGCTGGCCATGGTCTATTTCCAGTTGATTGATGATGTTTTATATGAAGGCAACCGCACTTTGGTTCTTGGGGTTCGGCCTCTTAGACCGGCCGGTCGGGACTAAGCTTCGTTCCCCTTGACGGATTCGATGCTTCTTACGGGGTTTTCCCGCCAAAAGGTCCTGCGTCCAGACGCGGTCCTCGAAAGCTGCCCCTCGGTTCAGGGTGGCCGTTGGCCCGTGCCCAGGGCGCGACGAATAGGGCTTTCCTGAAGAAAGCGGAGTTAGGGCAGAGAAGCCGTGAGGGAACAGAACTCGTACATCGTCCCCCGATTTTCCCCCAGGCGACGCCAGTCTTTCCGGCTTTGTTCGCCTGCATTGAGCGGGGGAAAGGGGAGAGTTCTCCCGAGGAAACATTGAAAAGATTGGCGAAATATGGTGCTGCAAGAGAGGATTGAACTCTCGACCTCTCCCTTACCAAGGGAGTGCTCTACCACTGAGCTACTGCAGCATCCAAGGCTCGCGGCCCAAGAGACGTGCGGCTTCCTGCCACAGCAGGCAGGCCAAGGCAAGGCGGCGGAAAGCGGCTCGCGGCCGTTCCGATGCCTGCGCCTCGCGCCGAGGTTCAATACGGACCAATTGATTGAGGTTTTTCGCGATAGAATGACGACGAGATGGCCTGACAGTTTTCGAGGGGCGCCTCGGAACCGGTTCCGCAGCATCAGGTCCAAGTGGCGCCCGCCCAATTGATGGGTAAGATCGGCAAGGGACGATTGCATCGCCAAAGAGGTCGCCTGAACATGCGGGCGCGCTGACGCGGGAGAAATGGAATGGCAAAGATCGGTTTCATCGGCCTCGGCATCATGGGACGGCCCGATGGCCGGGCAACCTCCTCGCCGGCGGCCACGAGCTCTTCGTTCACACGCGCCGCGCTCCGCCGAAAGAGCTCATCGATAAGGGCGCGGTCGCCTGCGCCAACGGGAAGGAGGTCGCGCGGAACGCCGAGGTGATCATCACCATGGTCCCCGATACGCCCGACGTCGAGACGGTTCTCTTTGGCCCCGAAGGCGTCGCGGAAGGGCTTTCGCCCGGCAAGATCGTCGTCGACATGAGTTCGATCTCGCCGATCGCCACCAAGGACTTCGCCAAGAAGATCAACGACCTCGGCTGCGAATATCTCGACGCGCCTGTGTCCGGGGGCGAGGTCGGCGCCAAGGCGGCGAGCCTCACGATCATGGTCGGCGGGCCGGAGGTCGCTTTCGAGAAGGTCAAGCCGATCTTCGCGCTCATGGGCAAGAACATCACGCTCGTCGGCGGCAATGGCGACGGACAGACGACCAAGGTCGCCAACCAGATCATCGTCGCCTTGACGATCGAGGCGGTCGGCGAGGCGCTGGTCTTCGCCTCCAAGGCCGGCGCCGATCCGGCCCGCGTGCGGCAGGCGCTGATGGGCGGATTCGCCGCCTCCCGCATCCTCGAGGTCCACGGCGAACGCATGATCAAGCGCAATTTCGAGCCCGGCTTCCGGATCGCGCTGCATCAGAAGGACCTGAACCTCGCGCTGCAGGGCGCGCGCTCGCTTGGCGTCAGCCTGCCGAATACGGCTGCGTGCCAGGAGCTGTTCAACGCCGCCGTCGCCGCGGGCGGCGCGGCATGGGACCATTCCGGCATGGCTCGCGTGCTCGAGGGACTCGCCCGCCACGAAATCGGCCAGGGAAAGCGTCGGCCTGAGGCTGCCGAGGCCGAGGAGGAGCGAGCCCCATGCGAGAGCGCCAGCTGCTGCGGGACATGTTCGACGCGGCGATCGCGGCGGCTTCCCCCGACAAGAGCCGTTCCTGCGAACCTTCCCTCGCCGCCCGCGGGGCGAACGGTCGTCGTGGGCGCCGGCAAGGCCGCGGCGTCGATGGCCCGCGCGGTCGAAGCGCATTGGCCGGACGACAAGCCGCTCGCCGGCCTGGTCGTCACGCGCTACGGCCACGGCGTCGGCCCTTTGAAGCGGATCGAGGTGGTCGAGGCCGCCCATCCCATTCCCGACGCCGCGGGACAGATAGGCGGCCGGAAGGATTCTCGATCTCGTCAAGGGCCTCGGCCCCGACGACCTCGCGCTCTGCCTGATATCGGGCGGCGGCTCCGCTCTGCTTTCGTTGCCGGCGCCGGGGATCACGCTGGACGACAAGCAGGCCCTGAACAAGGCGCTGCTCAGAAGCGGCGCCAACATCAATGAGATCAACTGCGTCCGCAAGCACCTGTCCGCGATCAAGGGCGGGCGGCTCGCGGTCGCCGCCGCGCCCGCCAGGATCGTGTCTCTCATCATTTCCGACGTGCCGGGCGACGATCCGTCGGTGATCGCCTCCGGTCCGACCACGCCCGACACGACGACGCTCGCCGACGCCAGGGCCGTCATCGCAGCGCTACGGCATCGTCGCGCCTCCATCGGTCGCAGGCGCTGCTTGAGGACGGCAAGTCCGAGACTCCCAAGCCCGGCGACCCGGCCTTCGCTCGCAGCGAAACGCGCATCATCGCCGCTCCGCAAGCTTCGCTCGAGGCTGCGGCGGAGATCGCGAGCCGGGCCGGCTATCGCCCGCTCATCCTCGGCGACGCGATCGAGGGCGAGGCGACGCGAGGTCGGGAAGGTGATGGCCGGAATCGCGCGTCAGGTCGCCGTCCACGGCCAGCCGGCGCCCCCTCCGTGCGTGCTCATCTCCGGCGGAGAAACGACGGTGACGGTCGAGGGAACGGGCCGCGGCGGGCGGAACGTCGAATTCCTGCTGTCGCTGGCGGTTGAACTCGACGGCCGGCCTCGGATCTTCGCCATCGCCGGCGACACCGACGGCGTGGACGGGGCCGAGGAGGTCGCGGGCGCGATCATAACCCCCGACAGCCTCGAGCGCGCGAGGCGACTCGGCCTCAACGCCAGGGCTTTGCTCGCCGACAACGACGCGCACGGCTTTTTCCGGGCGCTCGGCGATCAGGTCGTCACCGGGCCGACGCTGACCAATGTCAACGACTTCCGCGCCGTGCTCGTCAATTCCCAGCTGACCGACGCGCAGGATCGGCGGCTTGCGCACAAGTTTACGCCCGCCAATGATTTGAGTGGCTTAGCTGCTCCTTTGCGCAACTTTTTGGGACACAGCTTCGGAGGCGGTGAGGTTTGCGCGGCATGCGGTCGGTTTGAATTGTGCGCAACGGAGGCCCTGGTTCGATCCCGTCGTGAGCCCGAAACAGCAAAGCGAAAGGAAGTTTCGCCAAACGAAACGAAGGGTTTCGCGATGGGGACTTAAGTCTGAGATCGTTGGGCGCAAAATCGCTATTTTGCTGCATTGTTTATTTTCAAGGACTTGACAGCTTTTTTGTTACGACCTCTTCCAATGCGGTTACGCGGCGACAAGGCCAACTTGGGAGACAAAAATGTTTCCTCGTCTCAGGGTCTGTGCAAAATGTCTCAAAGCCGCTTGTTTCACTCCTTGTTTCGCTCGATTTGGACGCCGAGGGAACGCGCCGACCTGAATTCGACAGATATGAATGTGTATATCATGATCTTTCTGATTTACACAAGCATACCGCTCGGAAAAATCGCGCTGGGCCGCCGCCCGGGCGGCGACGCCCACCAAACCCATCCTGCTCTGGGTTTTGCGCGGACCCGCAATATCTGTTCCCATGGATGGTCTTAAGCCGTTGGAGGCGCGCCATGATCGCCATGCCCGAACCCGATCGCGGCGTCCTTGGCCGCCGCGCCGAGATTGTCGAAGCGCTCCGGCGGATCGTTCCGGGCGAGGGCGTGATCGACCATGAGAAGGAATTGCGCGCCTTCGAATGCGACGGGCTCACGGCTTATCGGCAGCCGCCGATGGTCGCGGTGCTGCCGGAGACGACGGCGCAGGTTCAGTCGAGGTCATGCGCTATTGCGCCGCGAACAAGATCAAGGTCGTCCCGCGCGGCGCCGGAACCTCGCTCTCCGGCGGCGCCTTGCCGCTCGCCGACGGCGTTCTTCTCGGCATGGGCAAGTTCAACAAGATCCTCGAGATCGACGTCGCCAACCGCTGCGTCGTCGCTCAGCCCGGCGTGACCAATCTCGGCATCACGCATGCCGTGCAGGGTCAGGGGCTCTACTACGCGCCCGATCCGTCGAGCCAGATCGCCTGCACGATCGGCGGCAATGTCGCCGAGAATTCCGGCGGCGTGCATTGCCTCAAATATGGCCTCACGACCAACAACGTTATCGGCGTCGAAATCGTGACGATCGAAGGCGAGATCGTGCGCCTCGGCGGCAAGCATTTCGATTCCTCGGGCTACGACCTGCTCGGCGTCATGGTCGGCTCCGAGGGCATGCTCGGCGTCGTCACCGAAGTCACGGTCCGCATCCTGCCGAAGCCTCCGGGGGCGCGCGCGCTGCTCATCGGCTTCTCCACCGTCGAGGGCGCGGGCGACTGCGTCGCCGAGGTGATCGGCGGCAGGGATCATTCCCGGCGGCATGGAAATCATGGATCGGCCGGCGGTGGCGGCGGCCGAAGCCTTCGTCCACGCCGGCTACCCGCTCGATTGCGAAGCGCTGCATGATCGTCGAACTCGACGGCTGCGAGGCCGAAGTCGATCATCTGATCGCCGAGGTCGAGGCCATCGCCGAGCGCAATGGGGCGACGAGCTGCCGGACGAGCCAATCCGAAGAGGAGCGCCTCTTGTTCTGGGCCGGACGAAAGGCGGCTTTCCCGGCGGTCGGCCGGATATCGCCCGACTATTACTGCATGGACGGAACGATCCCGCGCAGGGAGATCGGCCGCGTCCTCAGCAGATGAAACAGATGCAGGAGCGCTTCGGGTTGCGCGTCGCCAACGTCTTTCACGCCGGCGACGGCAATCTTCATCCGCTCATTCTCTACGACGCCAACAAGCCGGGCGAACTCGAGAGGGCGGAGGCGTTCGGCGCGGACATCCTGAGGCTTTGCGTTCAGGTCGGCGGCGTTCTCACCGGCGAGCACGGGGTCGGCGTCGAGAAGCGCGATCTCATGGACACGATGTTCAACGAGGTCGACCTCAATCAGCAGCAGCGGCTGAAATGCGCCTTCGATTCGGACGGCCTGCTCAATCCCGGCAAGGTGTTTCCGCAGCTCTGCCGCTGCGCCGAACTCGGCCGCATGCATGTGCATGCGGGCAAGGTCGCGTTTCCCGACCTTCCGCGCTTCTGAGCCGGACGCGACGATGTCGTTGCTGCACCCGTCAGACGCCAAGCAGATCGCGGAGATGATCTCCTGGGTCGTTGCCGAGGGCGATTCGCTCGAAATCGTCGCGAGGCGGCACAAAACGCGCGCTCGGCCGACCGATGAAGACCGATCACGTTCTGGACGTTTCGCGGCTCGAGGGAATCGTCGAATACGAGCCCGCCGAACTTGTCTTGACCGCGCGGCCCGGGCGAGCCGCTCGCCTCGATCAACGCCGAGCTTGCGAAAAACCGGCAGATGCTGGCCTTCGAGCCGCCGGACTGGCGCGCGCTGCTCGGCGCGGAGGGCGAGCAGACGCTGGGCGGCGTGATCGCCTGCAACTGGCTGGATCGCGCCGCGTGCGCGCAGGCTCGGCGCGCGACTACGTCCTCGGGTTTTCCGCCGTGAACGGCTTCGGCGAAATCTGGAAGGCCGGCGGCAAGGTGGTCAAGAACGTCACCGGCTACGACATGTGCAAGCTGCAGGCGGGCGCCTATGGCACATTGTCGGCGCTGACCGAGATCACGCTCAAAGTCATGCCGAAGCCTGAGACAGCGTGCACCATCGTGCTGCATGGGCTTGCCGACGAAGCTCGCGATCTCCGACGTTGGCGCATGCGCTCAATTCGCCGTTCGAGGTTTCCGGCGCGGCGCATTTGCCCAGCCTCGCGCAGCGCGCCGTTCGAAGGTCGGCGGTGTGGCGGCGGGCCTCGGCGCGGCGACGGCGCTGCGGCTGGAAGGCCCACGGCCGTCGGTCGCCTATCGCGCCCGCGCGCTCGAATCGTTGGTCGGGCGCGGCGCGCGTCTCAACGAGAGCGGAGACGGAGGCGTTCTGGTCGGAAGTCGGCGCCGTTCAGCCCTTTCTCGCACCAGGATCGCGCATCGTCTGGCGGCTCTGTCCGACGCCAAGCCGGGCGCCCGTCTGTCGCCCATTCGATTCTGTCCGCGATGCAATCGGCGGAATTTTATTTCGATTGGGGCGGCGGACTGATCTGGCTGAGCCTGGACCCCGAAGAGGCGGGGCCGGACGCCGGCGCGAACATCGTTCGTCCCGCGGTCGAGATCGGCGGGCGGCCACGCCACCCTGGTCGTGGCGCCGGAAACCGTTCGCGCCGCGACGCCGGTGTTCGAGCCCTTGAGCGGCGCGCTCGCCGAGCTGACCGCGCGGGTGAAGAAGGGATTTGACCCTCGCGGCGTCCTCAATCCCGGACGCATGCACGAAGGCTTCTGATGCAGACGAACTTCACCGCTGCTCAACTCGCCGACCCGGAAATCAGCGCCTCCGAAAAGATCTTGCGCGCCTGCGTCCATTGCGGCTTCTGCACCGCGACCTGCCCGACCTATGTGCTGCTCGGCGACGAGCTCGACAGCCCAAGGGGCCGCATCTATCTCATCAAGGAGATGCTGGAGAACGACCGCCCGGCCACGCCCGAGGTGGTCAAGCATATCGACCGCTGCCTCTCGTGCCTGTCGTGCATGACGACCTGCCCCTCGGGCGTCAACTACATGCATCTCGTCGATCACGGCCGGCGCCATATCGAGAAGACGTTCAAGCGGCCGTGGTTCGACAGAATGTTGCGGCGCGCTTTCGCGATCGTGCTGCCGAACCCCACGGCTGTTTCGCGCCGCGATCTGGCGTCGCGCGCCTCGGCGCGCCGTTCGGCCGGCTTATGCCCGAGCGGCTGAAGGCGGCGCTCGCGCTCGTTCCTCGAAGGCTGCCGCGCGCCTTCGCCCGTCGACCGGCCGCAGGTGTTCAAGAGCGAAGGCCAGCGGGTGCGTCGCGTCGCGCTCATGAGCGGCTGCGCCCAACAGGTGCTCGCGCCCGCAGATCAACGAGGCGACGATCCGGCTCCTGACCCGCCATGGCTGCGAGGTCGTTGTCGCCGAGGGCGCCGGATGCTGCGGGGCGCTCACGCACCACCTCGGTCAGGACGCGCATGCTTACGCGCGCGCGAACATTCTCGCCTGGACGAGGGAGATCGCCGGCGGCGGACTGGATGCGATCGTCATCAACGCATCCGGATGCGGCACGATGGTCAAGGACTATGGGTTCATCTTCCGCAACGATCCCGAACTCGCCGAGCCCGCAAAGGCCGTCTCATCGCTGACGCGAGACGTCACTGAGCTTATGAGCGAGATCGGGCTGCAAACTCCGGTCAACCCGACGGGACAGCGCGTCGCCTACCACAGCGCCTGCTCGCTGCAGCACGGGCAGCAGATCCGCGATGAGCCGAAGCGACTGTTGAGGCAAGCGGGGTTCGTGGTGCTCGACCCGCCCGAAGGGCACCTGTGCTGCGGCTCGGCGGGCACCTACAATCTGCTGCAGCCCGAGATCGCGCGCAGGCTTCGCGATAGAAAGGTCGCGAACATCGCTTCGACCGCGCCTGATCTGATCGCCGCCGGCAATATCGGCTGCCTCACGCAGATCGCGAGCGGAACAAAGGCGCCCGTCGTCCACACCGTCGAACTTCTTGATTGGGCGACCGGCGGGCCGCGGCCCAAGGCGAGCTTGGCCTGAGGCGGCCAATCGCCTGCGTGCGAAGGCACGCGCGGCGTCACAGTGAAAGTGGGTCATCAGCCGGCGCCTTGAGACGAATCGGCAGGCGGGTCGAACCGCTGGGTACGGCGGCGCACGGCGGTCATCTCGGCGAGGATCGAAAGCCCGATCTCCTCGGAGGTGATCGCGGAAATGTCGAGCCCCGCGGGGGCTTTGACGCTCTTGAGACTCTCGGCGGGAACGCCCTCGTCCGCGAGCTCCCGCTTCAGCGTCTCGCCCTTCCGCCGCGAGCCGACGAAAGCGCGATAGCGCGCCGGCATCGCGGCGACGGCCTTGAGCGCCGCACGGTCTCCGGCGCCCTGGGTAGAAATGACGACGAAGGCTCCGTTCCCGGCCGACGGCGGGGCGCAGTCCCTCGAGTCGCGCGGGACCTTCTCCGAAGCGACCGAGGTCAGCCGGCTGCGCGGCGACCGTGACCGCAAAGCCGAAAATCGGCGCGAGCTTGGCCAGCGCGACGGCGACCGGCGACGCCCCAAGAATGAGCAGCCTTGGTTTCGGCATGATCGGCTCGACAAAGACGTCCATCGTGCCCTGGCTTGGGCACGAATTTTTGGCGAAGAGAACGCCCTTTCTGTCCTGTCCAGGCGCGACGCCGAGTTCGTCCAGACCTTCCTGCGGCGTGATCGACACGAGCCGGGACCGGCCGTCCAGAAGGCATTGCCGCGCCGCTTTCACGACCTCGGCGCGGGCGCAGCCGCCGCCGATCCAGCCCTCTTCGATCGCGCCATCCGGCGTGATCAGCGCCTTCGCCCCTGCCTTGGCCGCGGTAACCGAAACGGTGCGCACGACCGTCGCCAGCGCGAAGGTCTCGCCATTCGCCTCATGCTCAAGGGCCCGCTCGAGCACGCCCATGTCAAAGCCTCGCGAGATAGCGTTCGAGCACGGTCAGGCTCTCAAGGTCGTGCGCCGGCGCGAAAAGATCGACGAAGGGCAGCGCGGCGCGCATGCCCCGCGCAACGGGAGCGAAGCCCTCGCGGCCCGTGAGAGGATTGAGCCAGACGACGCGGCGGCAGCGACGCTTGAGCGCGCGCATCTCGGCGGCGAGCTTTTCGGGCTCGCCGGTATCGTAGCCGTCCGAAAAGATCATCACGCACGTGCGCGAATGGATGACCTGCTTCGCATGGGCGCGGTTGAAGTCCGCCAGGCAATCGCCGATCCGCGTGCCGCCGCCGACGCCCTGCGCCATCAGCGACAGCCGGTCCAGCGCGCGCTGAGGGTTCCGCTCGCGGAGCGCCGATGACACATGCGCGAGCCGCGTATGGAAGAGATAGGCTTCGGCTTTCGCAAACGCCTGCGACAGAGCGTGCAGGAAACGGGTGAACACCGGCACGTAGAGCTCCATGGAGCCGGACGCGTCGAGCAGCGCGACGATCCGCAGCGGCTTACGCTTCCGCTTCCTGAACTTGAGGTCGATCGGCTCTCCACCGCGCGCGACCGAGCGCCGCAGCGTCGCGCGCAGGTCGATGCGGCGGCCTTTGCGGCGGGCGCGCTCCCGCCGCGTCACGCGCGCGCGCGTCGCGCGCGCGAGCCTTTCGGCAATCGCCAGCGCCTCCTCGCTCTCCGGCCCGGCCGCGAGAAGCGCGAAGTCCTTCCGGCCAAGCGATTCCTGCGCCGATGCGCCGCGCTCGCGCCCCCGTCCTTCGGCCGCTGGCCCGCCCGGGGTGTGCGCCTGCGCGCGCTCTTGAAGTCCATCCGCGCCTGTTCCGCCAGGGCCGGGCTCGAAGCGGCGGCTGCGATTTGCTGCGCCAAGCGTCGTGACCGTCGCATGGGCGCGCTTGACCCCACGCCCGCGCCAGAAGGCGTCGAACAATTCGTCGAAGCGCTCGTATTCGCTCCTGTTGGACGCGAGCAGGGCTTTCAGCGCCGCTCGCAAACGCTCGGGGCGATCGGCGAGTGGGCTTGCGATCACGCGCGCGGCGTCGCCCGTCTCGCTGCGGCCAACGGAGAAGCCCGCGCCGCGCAACGTCCGGGCAAAGCCCGCAAGCCTCCGACGCATGCCGGCGCCAAGCGATGCGGGGGGCGCCAGGGAGGAGGTCATGCTGCGCGCCCCGCGAGCCTCGTGGTCACCTCGGGCGTCACGCGGGCTCTGTCCTCGTGGGTCTTCAGCAATGCGAGAAGCGTCGCGTGGACGATTTCCGGCTCCGCGGAGAGATCGCTGACCCCGAGGCCCGCGAGAGTCGCTGCCCAGTCGAGCGTCTCTGCGATCCCCGGCGTCTTCCGCAATTCCTCCTTGCGCAGGCCAGCGACCATGCGCGCGAGCTGAAGCGCGAACGACGCGTCGATGCCCGGCTGACGGGCCACCAGGATCGCCGCTTCGCGGTCGATTTCGGGAAAATCGAGATAGTGGTAGAGGCAACGGCGGCGCAGCGCGTCGGACAATTCGCGCGTTCCGTTCGAGGTCAGAACGACGCGCGGGATGGACAGCGCCTTGACGGTTCCGAACTCCGGAATCGTGATCTGGAAGTCGGACAGAAGCTCGAGCAGAAAAGCCTCGAACTCCTCGTCCGCACGATCGACTTCGTCGATCAAGAGGACCGGCGGGTCCTTCCTGCGGATGGCGGCCAGCAGCGGACGCTCGAGCAGATAGTCCTCGGAGAAGATCAGCGCCTCGATCAATTCGGGCCTCTCGCCCGATCCTTCGCGCGCCTTGATCGCAATGAGCTGACGCTGATAGTTCCACTCGTAGAGCGCCGAATTGGCGTCGAGCCCTTCATAGCACTGCATGCGGATGAGCTCGGAGCCATGCACGAGGGCGAGCGCCTTGGCGACCTCGGTCTTGCCGACGCCCGCCTCGCCTTCGATGAGGAGCGGGCGCTTGAGGTAGTCCATCATCCAGAGCGCGGTCGCCAGCTCGCGATCGGCGACATAGCCGGTTTCCGCGAGCCTGGCGGCGATCGTCTCGCGCGGGATTCGCTCGCTAGGCATGCACGCTTTCCCCTCTCCTTCCGGGAGAGGGGCCGCGGGCGAGGGCGGGGCTATCGGCGTTCATCGCGGCGCTGTCACTTCAAAAGGCCCTCATCCGGCCGCGCTTCGGCGCATCCACCTTCGCTCGGAGAGAGGAGGGGTCACGCGTGCAGCCCGAGCTTCTCCGCCGCGAGCCAGGTGCGATAGGCGTCGTGCGGCATAGAGATATGTGTCGAGCCAAGAAACTTGAAGGCGTCGTTCACCGCATTGGCGAAGCAGGGAACCGAGCCGACATTCGGGCTCTCGCCGACGCCCTTGGCGCCGATCGGGTGGTGCGGCGAGGGCGTCACCGTATAGTCTGTCTCCCAGTGGGGCGTCTCGACGGCGGTCGGCAGGAAGAAGTCCATCAGCGACGCGCCCTTGACGTTGCCGGATTCGTCGTAGGCGATCTCCTGCCCCATGGCGATTGCGTAGCCTTCGGTGCAGCCGCCGTGCACCTGGCCCTCGATGATCATCGGATTGATGCGGACGCCGCAATCGTCGAGCGCGTAAAAGCGCCTGACTTTATGGACGCCCGTGTCGACGTCGATGTCCATCACGCAGATATAGGCGCCGAAGGGATAGGTCATGTTCGGAGGATCATAGTAGCTCACCGCCTCGAGCCCTGGCTCCATGCCAGGCGGGACTTTGTTATAGGCGGCCCAGGCGATCTGGCTCATCGTCTTGAACGATTGGGGATTGCCCTTGACGCGGAAACGGTCGACGTCCCATTCGAGATCACCTTCATGCACTTCGAGCATGAAGGCGGCGATCATCTGCGCCTTGGCCTTGATCTTGCGCGAGGCCATGGCGATCGCGGCGCCAGCCACCGGGGTCGAGCGCGACCCGTAGGTGCCCAACCCGTAAGGCGCCGTGTCGGTGTTGCCCTCTTCGACCGTGATGTCGTCGGCGGGAATGCCGATCTCGGTTGCGATGATCTGCGCCCAGGTCGTCTCGTGACCCTGGCCCTGGCTCTTCGTGCCCATGCGCGCGATGCCCTTGCCGGTCGGGTGGATGCGGATCTCGCAGGAATCAAACATCGCAATGCCGAGGATGTCGCAATTCTTCGACGGGCCGGCGCCGACGATCTCGGTGAAGAAGGAGACGCCGATTCCCATGAGTTCGCGCGTCTCGCCGCGTTTGAACGCCTCCTGCTTCGCCTTCTGCTCTTCACGCAAAGCGCGGTAGTTCGTCGCCTCGATCGCCTTCTGCATGGCGGTGTGATAGTCGCCGGAATCGTACTCCCAGCCGAGCGCCGATTGATAGGGGAACTGCTCGCGCTTGATGAAATTCTTGATTCTAAAGTCGACCGGGTCGAGCTTGAGCTTCTGCGCCATGATGTCCATGGCGCGCTCGATCGCGTAAGCTACCTCCGTCACCCGGAACGAACAGCGATACGCGACTCCGCCCGGCGCCTTGTTGGTGTAGACGCCGTCGACCGAAAGATGCGCGACCGGGAAGTCGTAGGAGCCGGTGACGATGTTCGAAAAGCCTGCGGGCCATTTCGACGGGTCGGCGCAGGCGTCGAAGGCGCCGTGATCGGCGAGGATATGCACGCGCAAGCCCGTCACCCGGCCATCCTGCGTCGCCGCGATCTCGGTCGTCATGTGATAGTCGCGGGCGAACGAGGTGGTCGAAAGGTTCTCGATCCGATCCTCGACCCATTTGACCGGCAGCCCGGTGACGATCGAGGCGACCGCGGCGCAGATATAGCCCGGATAGGCGCCGACCTTGTTGCCGAAGCCGCCGCCGATGTCGGGCGAGATAACGTGGATCTTCTGCTCGGGAAGGCTGGCGATCAGCGCGACCACGGTGCGGATCACATGGGGCGCCTGGAAGGTGCCGTAGATGGTGAGATCGCCGGTGATCTTGTCGAAGCTGACCACGCACTGGCAGGTCTCGAGCGGGCAAGGGTGGACGCGCTGATAGCTCAGGAGGTCCCTGGTCGCGACCTCGGCTTTGGCGAAAGCGGCGTCGGTCAGTTCCTTGTCGCCGACAGCCCAGGTGAAGATGTGGTTCGGGTGCTTGCGCGGCCCGTGCGCGCCTTCGGTTTTGTCCTTGATGTCCTCGCGTAAGGTAGGGGCGTCGGCGTCCATGGTCTTGAACGGATCGACCAGGACCGGCAGGGGCTCGTATTCGACCTCGACGAGGTCGGCGGCGTCGGCGGCGATATAGCGGTCGGTCGCGACGACGAAGGCGACTTCCTGGTTCTGGAACAGCACCTTCCCGTCGGCCAGCACCATCTGCACGTCGCCGGCGAGCGTCGGCATCCAGGCGAGATTGACGCCCTTGAGGTCCTCGGCGGTCAGGACCGCGACGACGCCCGCCAGCGCTTTCGCCTTGGAGGTGTCGATCCTGACGATCCGGGCGTGGCCGTGGCTCGAGCGGTGGAAATCGCCGTGCAGCATGCCAGGCAGCTTGATGTCGTCGACGTAATTGCCGCGCCCCTGGGTGAAGCGCACGTCCTCGACGCGCTTGCGCTTGCACCCCATGCCCTGCAGCTTGTCGGCGCGCTCTAGCGAAGTGGGAGAGGGAGCGTCGTTCATTCCGCGGCTTCCTTGAATTCGACGCCATTGAGCTTGGCGGCGGCGTACTGGATCGCCTTGACGATGTTCTGGTAGCCGGTGCAGCGGCACAGGTTGCCCGAAATGCCGATGCGGATTTCGCTCTCGGTCGGGTTCGCGTTTTCCTGCAACAGGCGGTGCGCGCGCATGATCATGCCCGGCGTGCAATAGCCGCACTGGAGCCCGTGCATCTCACGAAAGCCTTCCTGGAGCGCATGCAATTTGCCGTCCGGCGCCGCCATGCCCTCGATCGTTAGAACGTCGGCGCCCTGCGCCTGGACTGCGAACATCGTGCAGGACTTGACCGATCTGCCATCGACGTCGACCGTGCATGCGCCGCAATGCGTCGTGTCGCAGCCGATATGGGAGCCAGTGAGATTCAGGTTCTCGCGCAAAAAATGGATCAGAAGCGTGCGCGGTTCGACTTCCGCCGAAACCGCCCCGCCGTTGACGGTCATCGCCACGTTGGTCTTTGGCATTTGCGGGCCTCTCTAGGCTGCGGCGCGGGCGAAGGCGCGCGTGAGCGCTCGCGCGGTCATGACCCCGGCCATCTTGGCGCGATATTCGCTAGAGCCGCGTCCGTCCTCGGCTGGCGAAGCAATGGCCTCCGCCGCGGCCGCAGCCCTCGCGAGGGCCGCCTTGTCGAGCGCCGAGCCGACGGCGGCCTCGGCCGCCCCGGACGCCAGCAGGGGCCGGTCGGCGACATTGGTGAGGCCGATGGCGCAGGTTGCGACGCGGCCGTTGGCCACAGTGAGGATGACCGCCGCCGCGGCCGTCGCATAGTCGCCGACCTTCCGCTTGAGCTTCTCATAGGCGAAGCCGTGCGGTTTCGGCGGGATCGGCACCCTGATCCCGGTCAGGATCTCGCCGGGGTCGGCCGCGGTCTCGTAGATGCCGAGGTAATATTCGCGCGCCTTCACCTTGCGCGCGCCCGCCGGGCCGCGAAGCTCATATGACGCGTCGAGCGTCATCAAAAGGGCCGGCATGTCGTTGCCCGGATCGCCGTTCGCCGCGTTTCCGCCGATCGTGCCGAGATACCGCACCTGCGGATCGGCGATCTGCTGGGCCGCCTCACGAAGGATCGGCGCATGGGTCGCAAGCTCTTCGCTCGCGATCACCTCATGCTGGGTGGTCATTGCGCCGATGATGACCTCGCCGCCCTCGACCCGGACGCCTTTGAGCTCTCCAACTCCGGCGAGATCGATGAGATGGCTGGGCTGGGCGAGCCTCAGCTTCATCATCGGGATGAGACTGTGTCCGCCGGCGAGCAGGCGCGCTTCACTGTCGAGGCGCCCGAGCAGGGCGACGGCTTCCCTAACGGTGGACGGACGGTGGTATTCGAACGATCCCGGGATCAAGCACTCCTCCCGCGCAAGACGTCCGGCCGATTTTCACTTGACGCCGGATACTGGGAGGGGAGGTCAAGGTGCGCTGCACAATCAACCGCGGCTCAACTGTTCGACCGAAAAAGGCGCCAAACGGCTCAATTCTGCACGAGATGCGTCAGCAAGGGTGACGTTTCTCACGAACTGTAGGCCCGCTCGCCGCGTTGCAGCAACTCAATTCGCGCCTTGATCTCGCGATGTTGGCCGCGTGCGATCGGGACCGCGCAGCGCACGGGCTCGCCAAGCTCCGCGACGGCCGCTTCGCCCGATTTGCGGATTCGCGACACCCGCGCGAGCCGGACGATATAGCTGCGATGCACGCGCGCGAACTCCCGCGGGTCGAGCTCCGCTTCGAGCGCGCTGATTGACCGATTGCAGAAATATTCCCTCTCGCCGTCGTGGATGAAAGTGTAGTGCGCATTGGCGCGAACGGCGTACACGTCGCCGACGGCGAGGAAGCGCCCGCGACCATCCTTCTCGACCCGAATATTTGCGATTGAAGGGGTGGGGAGAGAGCGCGCCACAGGCACGTTCGCCGCGCCAGACCCGATCTCGGCCACATCAATCGGCATCGGAGGTCCCGCCGCCGGCGCCAAGGCTTCGGGGCCCATCATCAGCCGCGCCGCTTTCGGCTGCGCGTCGGGCACGAGCGAGAGCAGGAAAGCGCCTGAGACGCCGAACGAAATCACGGTCGCGAGGAGGGCGAGCGTGTTGCGCGACAAGGCCAATTCCGCGCCGACGAAACGGCTGACGTCGAAGCACAGCGGGTCGAGGCGCATTCCCGCCATGGCCGTGTAGTGCATGCCCGAAATCGCCAGCCCAAGAACGACCGCGCCCACGAACAGGCGCCGGCGCGTGGGGCGACTGCCCAACGTGAGCAACGCGAAAGCGCTCGCCGCGATCGACACGATGATCGAGGCCGCGACAAAACCGGGCTCCTGGTAGGTTGGGCCCGCCAGATGCACCGCTGACATGCCGACATAATGCATCGCAGAGATGCCGAGGCCCATCGCCATCGCCCCGAGCGCCACCCGCAGCTTGGTCAGTCGCGCCTCATGGGCGGCGTAGACGCCGACCCCGACAACAATCACGCAGATGAGGAAAGACGCGAGCGTAGGGAGCACGAGATAGTCGATCGCGCTTGGAAAGCTTGCGGCGAGCATGCCCACGAAATGCATCGACCAGACGCCGGTGGCCAGCGTCACCGCCGATCCGGCAAGGAGCAGGCGCCGGTGAGATCCGGTTGCCGTGTCGATCTCCGCGGCCAGGGACAAACCGACGAAGCTGCCCTAAATCGCGATTGCGATCGAGAGCAGGACGAGCCACGGCTCATGAGGAATCGTCATTCCTCTCCTCCCTTGGACGGGAAGAATCTAGGCGGCCCGTCCGCCTCAGGGCAAGGAAATAACGATGTGTTTTTATCTATATATCGTTCTCTTGCGAGTATATGGAAAGGAACAAAAGAGCCGCGGCAGAAACCTGCTTAGCGATCCAAGTCGGGGTTGTAGCGGGTCGGTCGCGCCGTCCCGTAAGCCCGGTCCCTCGAGACCCTTCGTTCGGTCCGTTTCGGCCGCCAGATGCCCTGTGGCCGGAATCCACCCGCAGGGCTAGAAATCGTCGCTCGGCTCCTCGTCCTTCGTCTCGTATTTCATAATCAAGGGCGCCTGGGCGAGCGCGAACAGGAGGGTGAGCGGCAAGAAGCCGAAGGTCTTGAACTTGACCCAGAGGTCCGTCGTCTGGGTGCGCCAGACGATCTCGTTGAGGACGGCGAGCCCCAGGAAGAAGAACGCCCAGTGCCAGGTGAGCTTGCGCCATCCTTCTTCCGTCACATGCAACGCCCCGTCGAACAGGATCTTGAGCAGCGGCTTTTTGAGCCAGAGGCCGACGAACAAGGCCGCGCCGAACAGAAGATAGAGCGCGGTCGGCTTGATCTTGATCAGCGTCTCGTCATGCAGGATGAGGGTGAGCGAGCCGAAGATGAGGACAATCACCGCCGTCACCAGCGGCATGATCGGGATGCGCCTCAGCATCGCGTAGGAGACGACGAGCGTGACCAGGACGCCCGCCATCAGGACGCCGGTCGCGGCGAAGATGCCGAGCCTGCGAATAGACGATAAAGAAGAGCGCCAGCGGCCCGAGCTCGAGCGCGAACTTGAGCATCGGATTGAGCGCCTTGCGCGGCGGCGAGGCGGCGGTCTCGGCCACTGGCGTTCTCGATTCGCTGGGCGCAGTCATGCCGCCTCTCTGTCGATTCCCGCGATCGCATCGGCGAAGTCGCGGGCGGCGAACGGCTCGAGATCGTCGACGCCCTCGCCAACGCCAATGAAATGAATGGGAAGCGCGAATTTGTCGGCGATCGCGACCAGAATCCCGCCGCGCGCGGTGCCGTCGAGCTTGGTCATCACCAGCCCGGTGACGCCTGCGACGCGGCCGAAAATCTCGACCTGGCTCATGCGCGTTCTGCCCGACCGTCGCGTCGAGCACGAGCAGCACCGCGTGCGGCGCGCTGGCGTCGATCTTCTTCATGACGCGGATGATCTTCTCGAGTTCGCTCATGAGCTCCGTGCGATTCTGCAATCGCCCCGCGGTGTCCATCAGCACGACGTCGACGTTAAGCTCGCGGGCTTTGGCCAGCGCGTCGAAGGCGAGCCCGGCCGCGTCGGCGCCCTGGTCGCGCTCGACGAGCGCGGAAAACGTGCGCCGCGCCCATATGCGCAATTGCTCGATCGCGGCGGCGCGAAAGGTGTCGCCCGCGGCGAGCAGGACCGCCTTGCCTTCGGCCCGGAACTTGGCGGCGAGCTTGCCGATGGTCGTCGTCTTGCCCGAGCCGTTGACGCCGACGACGAGGATCACGAACGGGCGCTTGTCGGGATCGATGGTGAGCGGCCGGGCGACCGGCACGAGCGCGCGGTCGACCTCGTCGGCGAGGATCTGCTTGACTTCCTCCGGGCTGATCCCCCGCTCGTAGCGCCCGTGCGCGACCGCGTCGCGAATGCGGGAAGCCGCAGCGAGCCCGAGATCGGCCTGGATGAGGACGTCCTCGAGGTCGTCGAGAGAGGCGGCGTCGAGCTTGCGCTTGGTGAAGATGTCGGCGACGCCGCGCGCGATTGTCGTTGACGAGCGCGAGAGGCCGGCGCGAAGGCGCTGAAGCCAGCTTAGCCTCGGCGCCGGCTGAGCCGGGCCGGCGCTCGGTGGGGCTTCAACCGAGACTGGCAGCTCGGCTGGGACGGCAGCCGGCGGCGGGGGCTCATCGACCGGCGCTGTCGGGGCTTCGCCGACGAACCAGCGGCGCAGCAAGCCAGACTTGGCCTTCTTCTCCTCGTCCTCAACCAATGCTCAAAACCTCTTGACCTCAGCTCTATGCCGGCCCGGCCGATATTGGGATACCATTTCTTCCCATGACGCCGGAAGAAACGACAGCGCGGCTGCTTTACCGAGACGGGATGATGCTCGTGCTCAATAAACCCGCCGGCGTCGCCGTTCACGCCGGTCCGAAAGGCGGCCCGAGCCTCGAGGACGATTTTGACGCCCTGCGCTTTGGCCTGCCGCGCAAGCCGTCGCTCGCGCACCGCCTTGACCGCGACACCGCAGGCTGCCTGGTGCTCGGACGGCATCACAAGGCCTTAGAGAAACTTGGCCTCTTGTTCAAGCAGGGCAAGATCGCCAAGACCTATTGGGCGATTGTCGTAGGCGGGCCCGAGGGCGAGAGCGGAGTGATCGATCTGCCTCTCGGCCGGCTCGACGACAAGCGCGGCTGGTGGATGAAGGTTGATCCGAAAGGCCAAAAAGCGCTGACGCTCTGGCGGATCAGGGGACGGGGGATCTGGCGCGGCGCGCCGATCGCGTGGGCGGAGCTTGAGCCGCAGACAGGGCGGACGCACCAATTGCGCGTCCATTGCGCGTCGCAGGGCTGGCCAATCCTGGGCGACGCGATCTATGGCGAGCGGGCCGAAGTGTCGCTCCAGCTGCTGGCCCGCAAGGTCGTCGTGCCGCTCTCGAAGTCGAACCCGCCGGTCGAGGTCGAGGCGCCCGCGCCGCCGCACATGCTGGAGACGCTCGCGGCGTGCGGGTTTGCGGGCGATCCGCGGCCGCCTTGTAGGGCCGGGTCGCTGACCCGGCCGGCGGGGTCACCGACCGCGCCGCACAAGGAGGTTGGCCGTCGCCGCCGGGGCGATTGTGCGGCGCAGCAGATTATGAAAGGGTCTTTCGATCCTTCACCCGTTCGCGCCGCGAAGCCCATGTCGATCCGCGCCGCCATCCATCATCTGACGCATTACAAATACGACCGGCCGGTCTCGCTCGGGCCGCAGATCATCCGGCTCAGGCCCGCGCCCCATAGCCGCACCCGGGTCATCTCGCATTCGCTGAAGGTCTCGCCCGCCGAGCATTTCGTGAACCATCAGCAGGACCCTTACGGCAACTGGCTCGCGCGCTACGTCTTTCCGGAGCTGGTCAACGAACTGAAGATCGAGGTCGACGTCGTCGCCGACATGACGGTCTACAATCCGTTCGATTTCTTCGTCGAGGAGAGCGCGGAGACCTGGCCGTTCGAATATGGCGAGGACCTCAGGCCCGATCTCGTCATCTACCGCACGCCCGAGCCCGCGGGCCCGCGCCTCCAGGCCTTTCTGCAACGGGATCGACCGGACGCCCAAGCGCACGGTCGATTTCGTCGTCGATCTCAACCAGCGGCTTTCGCGCGAGATCGCAATATCTCATCCGCATGGAGCCGGGGGTGCAGAGCCCGGAGGAGACGTTCGAGCGCGGCTCGGGCTCGTGCCGCGATTCGAGCTGGCTTCTGGTGCAGATCCTGCGCAATCTGGGCTTCGCCGCGCGGTTCGTGTCCGGCTATCTCATTCAGCTCAAGCCCGATCTTGTCGCGCTCGACGGCCCGCCCGGCACCGACCACGACTTCACCGATCTGCACGCCTGGGCCGAGGTCTATCTTCCCGGCGCCGGCTGGATCGGGCTCGATCCGACCTCGGGTCTGCTGACCGGCGAAAGCCATATTCCGCTCGCCGCGACGCCGCATTATCGCAACGCCGCGCCGATTTCGGGCGTGGCGAGTTTCGCCAATGTCGATTTCAACTTCGACATGCGCGTCGAGCGGGTCGCCGAACATCCGCGCATCACCAAGCCGTTTTCGGAAGTAGCGTGGAAGGCGCTCGACGCGCTCGGCGAGGAGGTCGACACGCGGCTCAAGGCCGACGACGTGCGGTTGACCATGGGCGGCGAGCCGACCTTCGTCTCGATCGACGATTTCGAATCGGGCGAGTGGAACGCGGACGCGGTCGGCCCGACCAAGCGCGCGCTCGCCGACCGGCTGATCCGGCGCCTGCGCGACCGCTTCGCGCCCGGCGGCTTCCTGCATTACGGGCAGGGCAAATGGTATCCGGGCGAATCCCTGCCGCGCTGGACGTTCTCGCTCTACTGGCGGCGCGACGGAAAGCCGATCTGGCGGAACCCCAAGAGCATCGCCGCGGAGGGATGAAGAGACCGGCGCGACCAGCGACGAAGGCGCAAGGCGCTGCTCGGCGCGATCGCCTCGGAGCTCGGCATCGAGCCCGACTATGTCGCGCCGGCCTACGAGGATCCGGCCGAGTGGCTCGTGAAGGAGGCCAATCTGCCGCCGAACGTCTCGCCGGAGAATTCCGAGCTCAAGGATCCCGAAGCAGCGCCACCGCATCGCCCGCGTCTTTTCGCGCGGACTGACCGAGCCTTCCGGCTACGTGCTGCCGGTCCAGCGCTGGCAGGCGAAGGCCGAGGGCATCAGCTGGCGCAGCGAAAGATGGAAGACCCGCCGCGGCGCGCTGCATCTCGTCCCCGGCGACAGCCCGGTCGGCTACCGCCTGCCTTTGGGCGCGCTGCCTTATGTTCCGCCCGCCTCCTACCCCTATATCGTCGAGGCCGATCCGACCGAGCCGCGCGGGCCTTTGCCCGATTTCCACGACGCGCGGGAGCGCGCGCAGCGGGTCGCCTCGTTCGCCGCGGCGGAAGGGGCGGCGCAGGAGCGCGTCGAGCAGCGGCTCGGCGATATCGACGGCGCCGTCCGCACCGCGGTGACCGTCGAGCCGCGCGACGGACGCCTATGCGTCTTCCTGCCGCCGGTCGAGCGGCTCGAGGATTATCTCGAACTCGTCGCCGCGGCCGAGGCGGCGGCGGAAAAGGTCGGGCTGCCAGGTGCAGATCGAGGGCTACCCGCCGCCGGTCGATCCGCGCCTCAACGTCATTCGCGTCGCGCCGGACCCGGGCGTGATCGAAGTCAACATCCATCCCTCGTCGAACTGGCGCGAATGCGTCGCCACCACCGAAGCGGTCTACGAGGAGGCGCGGCTTTCGCGGCTCGGCGCCGACAAGTTCATGATCGACGGCAAGCATGCCGGAACCGGCGGCGGCAATCATGTCGTCGTCGGCGGCCCGACGCCGCTCGACAGCCCGTTTCTTCAGGCGTCCCGACCTGCTCAAGAGCCTCGATCATCTATTGGCTGCGGCGCCCGAGCCTGAGCTATTTCTTCTCCGGCCTGTTCATCGGCCCGACCAGCCAGGCGCCGCGCGTCGACGAAGCGCGCCACGACAGTCTTTACGAACTGGAGATCGCGCTCGCCCAAATCCCGAAGCCCGGAGACGGCGCCGCCCCGCGGCCGTGGCTGCTCGACCGCCTGATGCGCAATCTTCTCACCGACGTGACCGGCAACACCCATCGGGCGGAAATCTGCATCGACAAGCTTTATTCGCCCGACGGGCCGACCGGCCGCCTCGGGCTTGTCGAGTTCCGCAGCTTCGAGATGCCGCCGGACGCGCGCATGAGCCTCGCCCAGCAGCTCCTGATCCGCGCGATCCTCTCGCGGCTATGGCGCGAGCCCGCTGGACGGGCCGCTGCCGCGCTGGGGCGCGTCGCTGCACGACCGGTTCATGCTGCCGCATTTCGTCTGGGAGGATTTTCTCGGCGTGCTCGCCGATCTCAAGGCGCAAGGGCTGCCGTTCCGCTCCGACTGGTACGAAGCGCAGGCCGAGTTCCGCTTTCCGTTCTGCGGCGAGGTCGAAGTACGAGGGCGTTCAGCTCGAACTGCGCCAGGCGCTCGAGCCGTGGCATGTGCTGGGCGAGACCGGCGCGATCGGCGGCACCGCGCGCTACACCAACTCTTCGACCGAGCGGCTGCAGGTCAAGCTCACGACCTCCGATCCCGAGCGCTACGTCGTCGCCTGCAACCGGCGTCGCATGCCCTTGCGCGAGACCGCGACCAATGGCGTCGCGGTCGGCGCGGTGCGCTACAAGGCCTGGAAGCCGGCGATGGCGATGCATCCGACCGTTCCGGTCCACGCGCCGCTGGTGTTCGACATTTTCGATAGCCTGGAACGGTCGGGCGCTCGGCGGCTGCGTCTATCACGTCGCCCATCCGGGCGGGCGCAACTACGACACGTTTCCCGTCAACACCAACGAAGCCGAGGCGCGGCGCCTGGCGCGCTTCGAGGCGCGCGGCCACACGCCCGGCGGCTATGAGCCCGCGCCCGAGACGCCGCATCCCGAGTTTCCGCTGACCCTCGACCTGAGACGGCCGGCGGGGGTTTAGGGTGTTCTCGCGGCGTCGGCATTTCGGGGAGCGCGGGCCGGCGCGCGCCGGGCGTAGCCGCCATTTTACCGGCGCGCCTCAAGGATTTCAGGGGCTTATGACCCGCTTTACCGGCGCGCTTCAGAATGGCGCATTCGGCCTTGCGCGGTGGCCGTTCAATCCCTATAGATCAAAAGATTTCTGTGATATATCCTCCGCCATACACAGAGACTTTCAGCCCTTGTCCGCGAACGCGGCGGTGATCTCGTTCATCGTCGGCAGGTCGGCGAAGGCGTCGAACCGGCCGTGCTCGGCGATGTCCTTCGCCGCTCGCATGAACCCGCCCCAGGCGGCGCGGGCGAGCGCGCCCCCGACGCTGATCCGTTTGACGCCGAGATCCTCGAGCTGGCGTCTTGGTGAAGCCCGGCCAGCCGGCGAGCACGTTGACCGGCAGCTTGCCGGCGACCCGCACGACCTCGGCGACCTCCTCCGGCGTCCTCACCAGCGGCGCGTAAAGCACGTCGGCGCCGGCTTCCGCATAGGCCTCGAGGCGCCGCAACGCCTCGGGGAGCCCGCCGGCCTGGCGCAGAATCGCCTCGCTGCGGGCGGTGAGCAGAACCTTTTCGCCGCTGGCGTTGATCGCCGCGCGCGCCGCGCGCAACCGGTCGGTCGCTTCGCTCAGGCCGTAGAGGGGCGCCTTGGGGTCGCCGGTGTAGTCCTCGATCGAAAAGCCGGAGACGCCGGCGCCGACGCAAAGCCGCGCGCTTTCGTGCACGCCCTCCGCGTCGCGGGCGAAGCCAGCCTCGAAATCGGCGTTGAGCGGCAGATCGGTCGCTTCGGCGAGGTCGCGGAGGTGGCTCAGCGTATAGGCGCGATCGACGGCGCCGTCGCCTTTTCCTGCCGCGAACGCCATGCCGGCGCTGGTGGAGGCGAGCGCCGGGAAGCCGAGCGAAGCGAGATATTTGGCCGAGCCGATGTCGAACGGGTTGGGGATCACGAAGCAGCCCGGCGCGCGCGTGCAATTCGGCGAAGCGGGCGCGTTTTTCGGCTATCGTGGCCATTATTCATTCCCCGTCGGCATGAGTTCGGAGAGCCTCATCTTCTGTCGGCCCCCCGCATCGAAATTGTCCGGCTGAAGCCAGCGCTCATAGGCCGCCTTGCGCGCCGGCCATTCGCCGTCGAGCATGGCGAACCACGCCGTGTCGCGATTGCGGCCCTTGACGATCATGTGCTGGCGAAAGATCCCCTCGAACGTGAAGCCAAACCTGATCGCCGCGCGCCGCGAGGGCGCGTTGAGGGCGTGGCACTTCCATTCGTAGCGGCGATAGCCGAGCTCGTCGAACACGTGCCTCGCGAACAGATATTGCGCCTCGGTCGCGCCGGGGGTGCGCTGCATCGAGGGCGTGTACATGATGTTGCCGACCTCGATCACGCGATTGGCGGCGTCGATGCGCATCAGCGTCTGGTAGCCGACCGCGCGCCCCGTGGCGTTGTCGACGACGGCGAAGAACAGCGGGTCGTCAGAGCGGGCCTTGAGCTCGATCGCGGCGCGAAATTCCTCGAGATTGCGATAGGGACCGTCGAACAGATAGGTCCAGACGGCCTCCCGCGCCGGGTCGCCGTTCGAGCCTTCATAGAGCGCCCCGGCGTGCTTGTCGGCGTTGAGCGGCGCGAGCGTGATCCATCGGCCTTCGAGCGTGACCCGCTCGGGCCGGCTGGCGGGGTGCGAGTCGACAAGAGGGCCGATAGGCTGGGTGGCGGGCATGCCTTGTCTCGCGTGGCGTTTCGGGTGCGGCGTCGTGACGAAAAGCCGTCAGGCTTCAGCGCGCCTTGACGTCAGTTTGCGCGAAATCGTCGCCTTTGAACAGCAACGCCGCCCCGCGAGCCTTCGCGCAGGCGTAGGAGAGGCAGTCGGCGAAGTTGAGCCGGGCCGCCGGGTTGCGCCCTTTTCCGTATCGCTCGAAGCAGGCCACGGCCGCGGCGCCAATGGCGGAATCGATGGGCGCTTCCTCGATATCGGCGGTCAGAAGGAAACTCTCAAACTGTCTCTCCGCTTCACGTGGCGAGAGCTTCAGCCGGGTTCCGAGAACGATGCAAGTTTCCAGACGTACGACGGCCGACGTCAGTCTCGTTTCGGCGGCCTCAATCGCTTGTGAGAAGTCACGCCAATCCGACTCTTTCAACAGGATCGCGACAACGACCGACGTGTCGACGAAGATCACTGACCCCATAAGTCGTCGATCTCGTCCTTCGTCATGACGTGTCCGCCCGGCCGACCCATAGCGACCGTTTCATCCGCTAGCTGTTTCAGCCGCTCGACGAGCGGCCGCTTGTCGCGCTCGCGCTTGAGTTCGTTGCGCAGCGCATGGGCGATCGCCTCGGTCATGTTGGTCTTGCGCAAGCTGGCGAGTTCGCGCGCGAGCTCGCCAACCTTGGGATCGCGGATGCTGATGCCCATGTCGGCCTCGTCCATACGGTCGATCCACAAGCGTATATACGAAGGCCGCCAACCCGTCAATGGTTGTCGCGCGGCACGCCCATCGTCTGCGCCAGGCGCTGGTACTGAATGGCGGGCTTGAGCACCATGCCCTCGTCGAACTGCGCCACCATCTCCCGCTGGATCTGCTGCCATGGCGTCTGGCTCTTGGGGAAGTGGAACCCGCCCTGGGCGGCGAGCGCGGCGCGACGCTCGTTCAATTCGGCCTCCGCGATCAGGATGTTGGCGGAGCGCTTCTTGAGATCGATGCGCACACGGTCGCCGGTCTTGAGCAGCGCCAATCCCCCTCCCGCCGCCGCTTCGGGCGAAGCGTTGAGGATCGAGGGCGAGCCGGAAGTGCCCGATTGCCGGCCGTCGCCGACGCAGGGGAGCGCGTGCACGCCTTTCTTGAGGAGCGCCGCCGGCGGCTGCATGTTGACGACTTCCGCCCCGCCCGGATAGCCGATCGGCCCCGTGCCGCGAATGAACAGGATGCTGTGCTCGTCGATCTTGAGCTTCGGGTCGTCGATGCGGCGATGATAGTCTTCCGGCCCGTCGAACACGATCGCCCGCCCCTCGAACGCGTCCGGGTCCTTCGGGTTGGAGAGGAAGCGGGCGCGGAACTCCTCGTCGATGACGCTCGTCTTCATGATCGCGTCGTTGAACAGGTTGCCGCTCAGCACGATGAAGCCGGCGTCCTCCTTGAGCGGCTTGTCGATCGGCGTGATGACGTCGGGATCGTCCGAATGGATCTTCGCGCAATTCTCGCCCATGGTCTTGCCGTTCACGGTCAGCGCCTTCTCGTGAATGAGCTTGCGCTTCATGAGCTCGTTGACCACCGCGGGAACGCCTCCGGCGCGATGATATTCCTCGCCGAGATATTTGCCCGCGGGCTGCATGTTGACGAGCAGCGGCACCTTGTGCCCGATCGTCTCCCAATCCTCGATCGTGAGCGGCACGCCGATGTGGCGGGCGATGGCGTTGATGTGGATCGGGGCGTTGGTCGAGCCGCCGATGGCGCTATTGACCACGATCGTGTTCTCGAACGCCTCGCGGGTAAGGATATCGGACGGCTTCAGGTCCTCCCACACCATCTCGACGATCCGCCTGCCGGTCTCATAGGCGATCTGGCCGCGCTCGCGGTGGGGCGCGGGGATCGCCGCGCAGCCCGGCAGGCTCATGCCGAGCGCCTCGGCGAGCGAGTTCATGGTCGAGGCGGTGCCCATCGTGTTGCAATGGCCGACCGACGGCGCGGAGGAGGTCACGAGCGCCATGAATTCTTCGTAATCGATCTTGCCTTCGGCAAGGTCGGAGCGCGCCTGCCAGACGACCGTGCCCGAGCCGCTGCGCTGGCCGTGATGCCAGCCGTTGAGCATGGGACCGCCGGAGAGCACGATGGCGGGAATGTTGACCGTCGCGGCGGCCATGATGCAGGCCGGCGTCGTCTTGTCGCAGCCCGTCGTCAGCACGACGCCATCGATGAAATAGCCCATCAGGATTTCGACGAGGCCAAGATAGGCGAGATTGCGGTCGAGCGCCGCGGTCGGCCGCTTGCCCGTCTCCTGAATCGGGTGGACCGGAAATTCGAACGCCAGTCCCCCGGCCGCGGTGATCCCGTCGCGCACGCGCTTGGCGAGTTCGAGGTGATGGCGATTGCAGGGCGAAAGATCGGAGCCGGTCTGGGCGATGCCGATGATCGGCTTGCCGGAGCGAAGCTCGCCAGGCGTCAAGCCGAAATTGAGGTAGCGCTCGAGATAGAGCGCCGTCATGCCCGGGTTGTCCGGATTGTCGAACCATTGCCGGGAGCGCAATTGCCGCTTGGCGTCGCCGTTCGATTTGGTCTTGGATTTCTCGGCCATCGCCGCTTCGCCTCCCTGGCGCGCAAATTGCGCGCGTTCTGAGCCCTCAGTATGCGGCCTGGAAGGATGCGAATTCAACGCTTGCGTCGGGCGCCTATCCTGCGAGCGGCGACACGCCAAACAGCCACAGGTGCAGACGGGCGATCAGCACCGCGTACAGGACAAGCCCGACGACGACCGCGCCGGCCGTGGCGCCAAGCTCGGGTTTCGGATAGACGACGCCGTCGCGCCGGTCGCGGGCGTAGGAGGTTGCGAGGTCCGCGGCCGACCAGACGAGGAATGCGCCGAACAACGCGAGATCAGCCGCCGAGCCGTTCGCCATGAGATGCCCGACGCTCCACAGGAGCACCGACCACAGCATCGGATGGTGGACGGCCGCCGTAATATGGCTCCGCTTGAAGAGGTAGCTCGCGAGCAGAATGAGCGCGGCGAGCATCAGAAGCATCGTTATGTGCCTGGCGCCGGGCAGCGGCGTCCACAGCTGGTGGGCGTTATAGCGCGCCCGTGCGAATCCCCAGACGATCAGCACGAAGCCGATCGCGGACAGAGCCGAATAGATCCCCTTCCACGGGCCCTCGCCGAAGCGTGCGATCGCTTTCTCCCGCGCGCTCTCGGAGACGATGCGGATCGAGTGAAGACCGAGGAAGATCACGAGGCCGAGGATGAGAATCGCCATGCGCAATTCGCCTTGTAGAGGGGCCGCCGGGCGCGAAGCTAGGCCTCAACGCGGGGCCATGGCAAGCCGCGCGCCCGCCCGCTTGCGCCGTCGGGGCGCCATGACGAACGCACGCCTCAAGGGAAGCCGCCCATGACCTGGTCGGCGGCTCAATACCTCAAGTTCGAGGAGGAGCGCACGCGGCCCGTGCGCGATCTCGTCCAGCGCATTCCGCTCGCAAATGTCGCGCGCGCAGCCGACATCGGCTGCGGTCCGGGCAATTCGACCGAAGTCCTGCGCGATCGCTATCCACACTCGCTCATCGTCGGGATCGACTCGTCGCCCGACATGATCGAGGCGGCGCGCAAGCGCCTTCCCGAGATCGCTTTCGAGGTCGGGGACATTCGCGACTGGCGCCCGGAGAAGCCCCTCGACGTGATCCTCGCCAATGCGTCGCTGCAGTGGATACCGGGCCACGAGACGCTGTTGCCGGCGCTGATTGCAAGGCTTGCTCTGGGCGGGGCGCTCGCGGCGCAAATGCCCGATAATCTCGACGAGCCGTCGCACCGCCTGATGCGCGAGATCGCAGCCGAGGACCCATGGGCCGCGAAGCTCAAGGACGCCGCCGGGGCGCGCGCCGAGCGCCACGGCGCCCAATGGTATTTCCGCCTGCTGCGCGCCCATGCATCCAACCTGGACGTCTGGCGCACCATCTACTTTCATCCGCTCGCGGGAGCGCGCGCGATTGTCGAATGGGTGAAGGGAACTGGTCTCCGCCCGTTCATCGACCCGCTCGAGGAGAGCGAGCGGGAAGCCTTCCTTGCGCGCTATGAGGGCGCAATCGCCACGGCCTATCCGGCCGGGCCGGACGGCGTGGCGCTGCTGCCGTTTCCGAGGCTGTTCTTCGTGGCGATTCGCTGAGCGCCGGCGCGCGGGGGAGTTCGAACTCGATTGTCGAAACGGCGCACAGAACACGAATTGGCGAGGGAGGAACGACCGATGCCCAAATATCTGTTCGAGGCCCGCTACAGTCCGGAAGGCGCCGTCGGTCTCGCAAAGGAAGGCGGCACGGGCCGCCGCGACGCTGTCAAGAAGCACCTCGGCGAGATCGGCGGGAAGCTCGAATCGATGTATTTCGCATTCGGCGACGTCGATTGTTTCGTCATTGTCGACCTGCCCGACAATGTGAGCGCCGCGGCCCTCTCTCTCGCTGTCAACGAGAGCGGTCTGATCGCGAGCAAGGCGATCGTGCTGTTGACGCCCGAGGAAATGGACCAAGCGGGCAAGAAGAAGGTCCATTTTCGGGCCCCGGGCAAGAAGACGCCAACCTGAAGCGCTTCCACCGCGCCCGCGCTTCGTGCTATGGCGGGCGCGCTTTCGCGCCCGTAGCTCAACTGGATAGAGTATCGGTCTTCGAAACCGAGGGTTGGCGGTTCGAACCCGTCCGGGCGCGCCAATTTTCTGAGACGCCTGCCATAGTCCGCCTTGCGGCTCGAAGCGTGCTCGACCCGGAAGAGTCTCAGTGTCGATCGCCGGCTTCGGCTGGGGGCGGGGCGGGATTGCGCCACGGACCGTCAGCGCCGATGAGCGCGTCAGCCGAGGCGGGACCCCAGGTCCCGGGTTCGTATTCCTGCACCGCCGGGGGATTCTTCACGATCAACTCCACGATCCGCCATTGTGCGTCGATTGCGTCTTCGCGCCCGAACAGCTCGCCGTTCCCGCGCATCGCGTCGCCGAGCAGGCGCTGATAGGGCGGAATCTGCGAGGCGGTCCGCTCCATCAGCGTGAGCTCGACGGCGTCGCCGGTCATCCGCTCTCCGGGGTGCTTCATTCGCAGTCCCATGCCGAAGTTGACGTCCGGTCCCAGCCGCATGCGCAGATAGCTGCACGAGCCTGCATCTTCGCCGAACGTCGGACGCGGCGGCGGCGCGAAGTCGACCCTCACCTCGGCGGCGGTGAGCGGCAGGCATTTGCCGGCGCGAATGTAAATGGGAACCCCCGCCCAGCGCCAGCTGTCCACGAACAGTCTCACCGCGACATAGGTTTCGACCGTCGAATCCGGCCGCACGCCCTTGACCGCCCGATAGCCGCGATATTGCCCGCGCACGACGTTCGCCGAGTCAAGCGGCCGTACGGCCTTCAGGAGCGCGGCCTTCTGGTCGCGCTGCGCCTCGTGCGCCTCTCCGGTCGGCGGATCCATCATCACGACGGCGAGGACCTGCAGCATGTGGTTCTGAACCACGTCGCGAAGGGCGCCGACAGAGTCGTAGAAGCTGCCACGGTCCTGAACGCCAAAGGCTTCCGCCATGGTGATCTGGACGCTGCGGACATAATGGCGGTTCCACAAGGGCTCGAACGTCGTGTTGGCGAACCGCGTGTAGAGGATGTTCTGAACCGGCTCCTTGCCCATATAGTGGTCGATGCGGAAGATCGCGCTCTCGGGGAAATACTCGAGCAGCGTCCGGTTCAGCGCCTCAGCCAACTCCTGATCGCGGCCGAACGGCTTCTCGACGACGAGACGCGCATCGACGTTAAGACCGGCCTTGGCCAGCGCAGAGACAACCACGCCAAACAGGCTCGGCGGGATCGCGAGATAGTGCAGCGGCCGCTTGGCGCCGCCAAGCGCCTTCTTCAAATCAGCAAAGGTCCGCGGATCGTTATAGTCGCCGTCGACGTATCGCAAAAGCCCCAACAGCTTGGCGAGTCCGGCGTCGTCGCCGCGGCCGTGCTGCTGGATGCTGTCCTTGGCGCGCGCCCGCAGTTGCTCGACCGTCCAACCGGCCTTCGCGACGCCGACGATCGGGACGTTGACGCCTTCGTCGGCCACGAGTCCCAGAAGAGCCGGAAAGATCTGCTTGAAGGCGAGATCGCCGGAAGCGCCGAAGAAGACCAGGGCGTCGGACTCAGCGGCCTCCATCGAAGCTCCTCTTGGTCTTTCGTGAACGGGACTGAATGTAACCACACTCTCGCACGAATTGCCAACCCTGGGAGGGCTTGGCCGTTTTATCGGCGCCGACCCGGTCGCCAAATGAGGTTCGTGCTGACCGCGTAATTCCAAACGACGCTCAGTAACGCGCCCGCCAGCCCCGCCACCCACCAAGTCTCGCTAGCGTTAAAGAGCCACGAAGCGACGTCGATATTGGCGATGGCTCCGACGCTGCATCCGAGGGCAAAAGCGGCGAAGCCCTCGATCAGGCCAAACCCACGGTAGCGATAGGAACTATAGGTGATTTCATTGTTCAGGATGAAGTTGCTCGCCATTGCGACAACGGTGGCGATGAGCTGTCCGGAATCGAAGCTCAGCGCGCCAAACCAGTGAAGGACACCCGAAAGCGTCACAATATGGACGACAAGACCGCTCGCTCCAATCATGGCGAACAGGACAAAGCGCGTTGGAAGGGCGCCGGCGGTGGCGTGATGAACGACCAACCCAAGGAAGTCGATGCCGACCAGCGGCGTCAGTTTGGACTCGCCAGCGGTGCGCTTGCGGAACCGGTAGGGGACTTCGACAATCTTCAGATCGCCGCCGGCTGAAAGAATCACGTCGACCAGGATCTTGAAGCCGTCGGGCGAAAGGCGGGGAGCGAGACGCGAGGCGATCTCGCGTCGAACCATGAAGAAGCCGCTCATCGGGTCGGTAATGGCCGTCCCCGCGATTCGCCTGAAGAACCATGCGCCCATGTCGCTGAGCGCCTGTCGCGCCGGAGAGAGACTGCCGCGATCCGCCTCCCTTATCCGGGTCCCGATCGCCAAATTGGCCGAGCCCTTGGCGAGCGCACGGTACATCTCCCGCAGAAGGGTCTCGTCATGCTGGAGATCGCCGTCGATGACCGCGACGAAGTCCGCGCTCGACGACATCCATCCCTCGATGACCGCCCCCGCAAGACCCGAGCGATTGACGCGCCTCAGGCAGCGGAGGCGCGGATCCTCCGCCGCAAGCGCAAAAGCGACATTCGAGGTGCCGTCGGGGGAGTCGTCATCGACGACAATCATCTCCCAGGGCAGGCCCTCGAGCGCGGTTTTGACGCGCTCGAAAAGAATTGGGATGTTGGCCGCTTCCTGATAGGTTGGGACGACGACCGAAAGTGTCGGAGTCGGTTGCCCGGGCGTTTCATCGCTGGCCATTCCACGCCACGCTTTTTTCGCTCAGCGTCGATGAACGCTATCTGCCGGTCGCGCCCGGATAAGACATCGGAAGGGAGCGCGTCAAGCCGGCGGCCGGCATGAGAGCGAGCTTGATCTCGGGGCGGCCGAGACGGCCCAGCGCATAAAACTGGGGCTGTCCCAGCCTGGCGAACAGGGGCCCCGCGACGGTCCCAACCGATGCGGCGTCCGCGGCTGGCGTGACGATCACTCCGCTCCGGCCGACGAAGTCTTTCGCTGTCGTCCAGGAAGGCCCAGCCGCGCGGATCGTTCGAAAGCACGAAAACAGGGATCCGAGGCCCGAAGGCGAGCGCGATTTTCCCCGCATCCGACCATTTGGTCGAGATGATGAAGCTGGGCGGCGGGTCAAAAACCGGCGCCCTGGCGAGATCGCGCCAGTCAAAGCTCTCGAGCAGGGGGTCGGAGGAGCGGGAGCCGGCCGCGAGAACCGTCCACGGCCAGCCCGTGGACGCGTCCACGACAGCTGCTCCGGCGATCGCCGCTAGCAGCGCCGACGACGCCAAAGCCCAGCGGCGAAGCGCGACAATGGAGACGCCGAGCTGGTCGACCCATGCGCCCATGAGCGGGAACGCAAAGAACCAGCCGGGCATCGTCCAGTGAGGTTGACCGCGGCCGCCCCAAAGCGGCGTCAGTGTGAAGAGAACAATCGGCGGCAGACTGAGACAAAGCAGCAACAGGTAGCGATCGTCGCGCCAACGGCGGAACGCGCCGACGACGCCCGCGACCAGTATCGCGAATATCCAGGGCGACAGGAAAGCGATTTCGCCCAGGACCATCGTCAGGAACTGCGCCGGACGCAGTCCGCCGCTAGGTACGCCACGCGCGCCCTGGAATTCAAATGACGCCCAACCGTGCCGCGCATTCCACACGACGACCGGCGTTATCATCGCCAAGGCGACGCCCGCCGAGACATACGGCGCAGGATGTTTGAGCCAATGCCGCTGCCTGGGTGAAACCAGGACGAACGCCGCCAATCCGCCGGCGGTCAGCACCGCGCTGTATTTCGACAGTCCAGCCAGACCGAGGCCGACGCCGGCAAGGAGCCAAAATCGCCAGGCAGAGGCCTGGTCGTCGCGCGGTTCCGGAAAGAACACTCGGCTGGCAGCCCACGCCGCCGTCGCGAGCCCGAACAGCAGCGGGCCGTCCGGGACGATCCAACTTCCCGCGGAGGCGAAGAAGAAGGGCGTAACGTTCAGGGTGAAAAGCGCGATCAGAGCCGCCCGCGGGCCGAAAAGACGGCCCGCAAATCGATAGGCGATCCAGCCCGTCGCCAAGAAGAGGACGACAAAGGGCGCGCGTGCGACCACGTTTTCGCCGGCTGCGCGCGCGGCGAAATGCGTGATCCACAGATGCAGGGGCGGATGGTCGAAATAGGAAAGGGCGAGGCCGCGCGAAATCGCGACCGTGTAGCTTTCATCGACGCCTAGTCCGAGCATCAAAGCAAAAAAAGCGCGCGCGACGAAAAACCCCATAAGGATCGTGACGGCGAGTCGATCGTTCTCGGGCTCAGGCATTTCCCGCGTTCGGATTATATGCGAATCTGGCGGCGGGCGCGCGAGACGCACGCGCTGTCGCCCGAGCTACTGAAGGCCGGTCGCCTCGACCCACCACCCTGGATGATCCGCCGCGATCATTCGACGCGCGACCGCCGCGCGGCGCCGATCGCCAAACAGGGCAAAGCAGGTTGCTCCCGAACCCGACATTCCTGCCACCCTCGCTTCGGGGATTTGGGACAAGCGTTTGAGCACAGCGGCGATCGGCGGGGCCACCCGGATCGCCGCGGCCTCCAGATCGTTCCGGCGCCCGGAAAGAGAATCCAGGACGGCGTCTCTATCAGATATCGCCTTGGGAAACGACCCGCCAGCTGACTGCAGTCTCGACCCAGGCGCGAGGCCAAGCGCGGCGAAAACCTTGGGCGTCGGTGCCTGAACCTGGGGGTTGACCAGAACCGCGAAAATGTCGGGCAGGTGAATCGCCGGACCGAGCTGGTCGCCGATGCCTTTCATGATTCGCGCTTGTGGAGAAAGACAGGCCAGGACGTCCGCGCCTGTTGCGAGAGCGGAAGCGCGCACGCGCGGATCATCGACCGACAGCCCGGCCTCTTCGGCGAGCAACCGCAAGGCCGCGGCTGCGTCCGCCGAACCTCCGCCAAGTCCCGCTGCGGCGGGCAACCGCTTGATCAACCGGAAGCGGCCAAGTCTCAAGCCCGGCGCATGCGCGGCGAGCGATCGCGCCGCGCGCACCACAAGGTTCTCTTCAATGGGGCCGATTTGATCAGCGCGAGGACCGAAAACCTCAAGAGCGAGATCGTCGGCGGGTTCGAACCCGAGCCAGTCGCAAAGCCCTGCGAATGCGACGAGACTCTCAAGCTCGTGATATCCGTCGTCGCGGCGCCCCAGCACCTGCAAAGTCAAATTGATCTTCGCCGGAGCGCGCTGCCATCGCATCGGGCGGAATTAAGCGCCTCAGCCGCCGCCTTCCTTGTTCGGCGAAGCCTTTTGCGCGCCGGCGCCGGTTGTCACGTCCGGAAGTCCATCCTTGATCTTCTTCAAAATCTCCGGGAGATCTTCAGGATCGGGTCCCATGTCCCGAGCATGATTCCACTGAAAGTGCGCCTCGATGCGGCGGTTGACCCGCCAATATGCGTCTCCGAGATGATCATTCAGAACCGGATCGGCAGGTTTCAGGTCGATCGCCTTCTCCAGCGTCCCCGCCGCTTCCGCGTATTGTCCCAGCTTGTAATGGGCCCACCCAAGGCTATCGACGATATAACCGTCGTTAGGGCGTAATTCGACGGCCCTGCGAAGCATCTTGAACGCTTCTTCCAGGTTCATCCCCTGGTCCACCCAGGAATAGCCAAGATAGTTGAGGACGAGCGGCTGGTCCGGATAGAGCTCCAAAGCTTTTTTGAAGTCGGCTTCCGCCTTCGGCCATTGCTTGGATCGCTCGTAGCAAATTCCACGGAAATAAAACAGCGTCCAATTGTCCCGTTGCGGAATTCCGACAGCGGCGATCGCCCGATCATAGGTCGCTGCCGCCTCGACATATTTCTTCGCGGACCGTTGCAACTCCGCCAGAGCGGTTAGGGCTTCAACATCGTGCGGCCGCGCCGCTACGATTTCCGTGAGGCGTTGTGTCGCCTCCTGGTTTTTTCCCATCGCGTCGAGTTCGAGCGCAATTTGAATATCGGCGCTCATTTTCAACGGCGATGATGATGGAACCATCTTGTAGGCGGCGATGACTTGGTCGCCTTGTTTCAGCTGCTCGAACAGGCTCGCCAGCGTGACCGCTGCCAAATCATTCGATGGCCTAAGATAGAGCGACAACCGAAGATAGACGAGCGCCGGAAGCTCGTCTCCCTGACGGCTCCCCGCGCTTCCAAGGCCATAGAGCGCTTCCGCGGCGCCGTCCTTTGCGCTGTGCACGAGGGGTTCAAGCGTGTGATTCGCTTTAAGGTCAGCGAGCGCTTGCTCGATTAGCGGATGGTGAGGAACAACAGCCGCGAAATCCTCGTATATCTTTGTCGCTCCGGCTAGATTGCCCTCCCCGGCTAGGACGCGGGCGTAAGCATCGGCGAAACGCAGGCTGTTCTTGTCATTGTCGTAGGCGGACTTGAGCCTCCGCTCGGCCTCCGCAGAGTTTCCTAGGAGACCAGCGATCAGACCCGCGTGATAATCGCGAAAGGCGAGGACTGAACGGTCGTGAATGCGGTCAAGGGCGTCGAGCGCGTGATGGAGATCAGACTGGCCCGCATAGGACCAGGCTGTAAGCAGCGCTGTGGTCACGTCGCGCGCGCGCGACGCGTCGGCGCTCCCCAGGTGGGCTCGCGCCGCCGCAAATTGGCCTTGTCCGATATCGTGAACTGCGATTGCAAGGCGCGCCAGGTTGTTGTTCTGATCGCGCGCAAGGAGCCTCTCGCCGAGAGAGTTGGCGCTCGCTTCGTCGCCGTTGGAGAGCGCTGCGCCGAAGGTGCGCTCCAAGAGATCGGGATTTCGGGGATCGGCTCGCAGCGCCTCCCGGTAATAGACTTCCGCGGCGGGTGTGTCCCGGTCGGCGCTGGCGATTAGAGCTGAAAGATAATTTCCGGGTTGGCTGTCGCCGATCTCCAGTTTCTCCGACGGCGCATCGGTCTGCACGGCCGCAGCCCAGGCCGCGCCACCGGATAATGATAAAGCCGCCGCCAGAAAAAAGGCTACCCGCGGCGGCCAAGAGTGAGAACGGCTCTGCATGTTTTAGGGTTTCCTACACATTGTCGGTGAGCGCCGGCATAAAACAGCGCCCGGCCTCGCTGACAAACCAAACGCGCGTCATTCCACCCCCCGCTGACAGTTGAAAACGGCAATTTTGCGCCACGGCGCAATCTCATCTCACATATCGAGATAATTTGGCCCGCCCCCGCCCTCCGGCGGGGTCCACTCGATGTTTCTGGCCGGGTCCTTGATGTCGCAGGTTTTGCAATGGACGCAGTTCTGCGCGTTGATGACAAAGCGCGGGTCCGTGCGGCTGGCGTCGTTCGCGTAGACGACCTCGTAGACCCCGGCCGGGCAATAGAGCCGCGCGGGCTCGCCGAAACGGGGAAGATTATCGCGGATCGGGACGTCTGGATCATGCAAGCGAAGATGAACAGGCTGATCCTCTTCGTGGTTTGTGTTCGAAAGATAGACGGAAGAGGCTTTGTCAAAGGTTAAGACGCCGTCGGGCTTGGGATAGGCGAGGGGCGTGACTTCGGACAAGGGCTTCAGCGTGTCGCTATCCGGCTTGCCGTGCTTGAGCGTGCCGAAGACCGAGCCCTTGAACAAGGCGTTGGTCCACATGTCGAAGCCGCCGAGGCCGACCCCCGTGACCAGGCCGTATCGGGTCCAGAGCGGCTTCACGTTGCGGACCGAATAGAGATCGCGGCCGATGTCCGAATCCCGCCAGGAATTCTCATAATCGGTGAGTTCGTCGTTCGCCCGGCCCGCAGCCAGCGCCGCATGGGTCCTTTCCGCCGCCAGCATTCCCGACAGGATGGCGTTATGCGAGCCCTTGATGCGGGCGAAGTTCACAAATCCCGCGGCGCAGCCGATGAACGCCCCGCCGGGAAAGACGAGCTTCGGGACCGACTGCCAGCCGCCGGAGGCGATCGCCCGCGCGCCATAGCCGATCCGTTTTCCGCCCAGGAAGGTCTCGCGCACCAGCGGATGGGTCTTGAACCGCTGAAACTCGTCGAAGGGCGAGAGCGTCGGGTTCTGATAATTGAGATGGATGACGAACCCGACCGAAACCAGCCGGTCGCCATAATGATAGAGGAACGAGCCGCCGCTTGCGCCCTTGGACAAAGGCCAGCCGAATGTGTGGCGGACGAGGCCGGGGGAAAAGCGGTTCTCGGCGACCTGCCACAGTTCCTTGAGACCGATTCCGTATTTCTGCGGCCCGCTCGCCTTGTCCAGACCGTAGCGCGCGACCGCCTGTTTCGACAGCGAACCGCGCGCTCCTTCGGCGAGCAGCACGTATTTGCCCAGAAGCTCCATCCCCCGGGTGAAGCCGGCCTTCGGGTGACCGTCGCGGTCGACGCCCATGTCGCCCGTCGCAACGCCGACGACCTCCCCCTCGTCGCCGTAGAGAAGCTCTGTCGCCGCAAACCCAGGGTAGATCTCGACCCCGAGCGCCTCCGCGCGGGCGCCGAGCCAGCGCACGATGGCGCCAAGCGAGCCGATGAGATTGCCATGGTTGCCCATCAATTTCGGCATCGCCCAGTTGGGCAAGCGCAGCGCTCCCCTCTCGGTCAGATAATAGAACTGATCTTCTGCAACCGGGGTCTTGAGCGGGCATTCCGCATCCGAACGCCAGTCGGGAATCAGCCGGTCAAGTCCGATGGGATCGATCACGGCTCCCGAGAGGATATGCGCGCCGACCGTCGATCCCTTTTCCACGATGACGACAGAGATGTCGGAATCGAGTTCCTTGAGCCGGATGGCCGCGGCCAGGCCCGCGGGACCCGCGCCGACGATCACGACATCGTAATTCATCGATTCCCGCGCGGGCAGTGTCGAATCCTGGGCCATAATCCCTTTTGCCCTTCAAGGCTGGGCGCGCAGCATTTTTGCGTGAGTTCGCTTTCGCTCGGCCAGCCCGCTTCCAGCGCGGCGCCCCGTTCCAAGACTCAATATGATAGTTTGTCTTCGCGCGGCCGCGCAAGCATTGAGGTCAGTCCTGATCAAATGTCTTCGACAAGGGATTCCATTGATCTTCAACCTGGCGCGCTCGCGGCCGCGGAGGCGCTTCGCTGGTGGATTCGAGCCGGCGTCTACGAGGCGCTCGACGACACGGCGCATGATCGTTTCGCCGAGAGTTCCCGCGAGAACGGAGACCGGCGGGATGCGCCGAACCTGCCGATACGCCAAGCCCCGCTAGCGGCTTCCCGGCAAGCGGCTTCCGGGAATGCGTTCCCGGCGCCTCACAGCGCCCAGGCGGGTTCGCCGCCGGACGCCGCGGAAAGTTCGGCTCGCACGCTTGCGGAAGGGGCGACCGATCTCGAGGCGCTGCGCTCCGCATTGGCCGATTTCGACGGGTGCGCGCTCAAGCGGACCGCCACCCGGCTTGTCTTTGCGGACGGCGTACCAGGCTCACGGGTCATGTTCGTCGGCGAAGCCCCGGGCGCTGATGAAGACCGGCTCGGACGACCGTTCGTGGGCAGGGCGGGGCAATTGCTGGATCGCATGCTGGGAGCGGTCGGACTGGACCGGCAGACCGTCTATGTCGCCAATGTCGTTCCCTGGCGCCCTCCCGGCAATCGAACGCCGACGCCTCAGGAGACGCAGATCTGTCTGCCTTTCATCAAGCGGCAGATCGACCTCGCCGATCCGGAATATCTGGTCTGCCTTGGCGGATCCGCGGTTCGCACGCTTCTGGGCGTCCAGACGGGGATCACGCGCGCGCGGGGCTCATGGTTCGCTTATCCGCGCCAGGACGGCCGCGAAATCCGGGCCCTCGCCATGCTCCATCCGGCGTTCCTGCTGCGGCAACCGGCGCATAAGCGATTTGCGTGGGCGGACATGCGCGCGCTGGCCAGCGCGCTCGAAATTCCAACGCGTTGAAGCGGCGTCGAAGGCGCCTTTGAATGACTAAAGCGCTTTGTAGTTGGATGGAGTTGGTCTGGCTCTTCCGGCGGGTGGTCGCGATTGTGTTCCGGTCGATCCGGTTTGGGTTTCCGGTTTGGGTTTTCTTGGGCGGCTGACCCTTTGGCCTCGAAACCCTCGTTTTTGGGGTTGGAAAAGCTTGGATTTCCTTGGATTCTCTCGTCTAAATCGGGGCTTTTCAATGGGTTACAGGGGATTTTCGCGAAAAATTTTTCGCGCGGCGTTTCCTCGCGTTCGCAGCCGGAATGGGAGCCAGCGGCCGAGGCCATGCGAAAGGTCAGTTTTGTTCATGGGGCGAGCTTAACTTGTTTTCTGATTTTCGGCAATAGATTGTTGGCCGCCGCCGCCCGCTTTCGGCCGCTAAGTCGCCGCCGCGTCCAGTGGGAGGGCGGGCGCGGGATGGTCGCGCTTGAGCTCGCCACTCAGCGCCCGCGCGATCAGAGTGCGGGTCTCCTCGAGCCCATAGATGGCGATGAACGATCCGAGCCTGGGCCCCTGGTTTTCGCCGAGCAGCACGGCATAGACCATGTTGAAGAACTCGTTCGAGACGCCCGGCCGCGCCGGGGTCGCCCCCTTGGCGGAAAAATCCTGATAGCGGGGAATCGGCCGAGCGATGTCATAAAGCGCGTGCTGAATGTCTTCCGCGCTTGCGCTCGCCGGCATGTCCGCGAGGCGAGAGGAAATCGCAGCCAGCGCGCCGCGCTCGGCCTCGTCCGCCTCGCGGTAGCGCTTCCGGGGGGCGACAAAATCGCGAAAATAGGCGACCGCATAGCGAACCAGGCTGTCGAGCCGCGGGTGGGTCTCCGGCGACGCCGAGGGATAGTGGCGGCGAAGGAACCCCCAAAGCACGGCCGGGTCGTCGCTGTTGGCGACCGCGGCCAGATTGAGCAGCATGGCGAAGGAAATCGAGGTCGAACCCTGCTCGCCGTCGCTCAGCGCCTCCGACTCTGGCGGCGCTCCCGCATGAATATGCCAGACCGGATTGCCGAGCCGCTCTTTCCACGCCTGCCGCGGATAGGCGGCGAGAAACCCGAGATAGTCGTCGACGTGGCGCGGAATGACGTCGAAATAGAGCCGCTTGGCCGCGCTCGGCTTCTGGAACATGAAGAGCGAGAGGCTTTCCGGACTGGCGTAGGCCAGCCATTGGTCGATCGTGAGGCCGTTGCCCTTGGTCTTGGAGATCTTCTGCCCGTTCTCGTCGAGGAAGAGCTCATAATTGAACCCGGCGGGCGGATCCGCCCCTAAAACCCGCGTGATACGCGACGAAAGCTTGACCGAATCGATCAGATCCTTTCCCGCCATTTCGTAATCGACGCGGAGCGCGTACCAGCGCATCGCCCAGTCAGGCTTCCACTGCAGCTTGCAGCGCCCGCCGGTCACGGGCGTTTCAAACTCCTCCAAAGTCGCCGGATCACGCCATCGGATCGTGCCCGCGGCCGGGTCATGCGCCAGCACCGGCGCCTGCATGACCACGCCTGTTTTCGGGTGGAGCGGCAAGAAGGGCGAATAGGTGGCGGCCCGCTCCTCCCGCAGCGAGGGCAGCATGATCGCCTGCACCTCGTCGAACAGGGCCAGCATCCGCAGGAGCGCCTGATCGAACCGCCCGGACTTGTATGTCTCGGTCGACGACATGAATTCGTATTCGAAGCCGAACCGATCGAGAAAGGCGCGCAGCATCGCGTTGTTGTGCTCGGCGAAGCTCGCATATTCGCCGAAGGGGTCCGGAACCCGGGTCAGCGGCTTGCCGAGATGGGGCAGGATCAGGTCGCGGTTCGGAATGTTGTCGGGAACCTTGCGCAGGCCGTCCATGTCGTCGGAAAAGGCGATCAGCCTCGTCTTGACGCTGCCTTCCGTGAGAACCTCAAACGCGTGCCGCACCATGCTTGTGCGTGCGACTTCGCCAAACGTGCCGATATGCGGCAGACCCGAGGGGCCATAGCCGGTCTCGAAGATCACTTCCTTGCGTCCGGAGCGTTCGAGGCGGGCGATCAGCTTTCGCGCTTCTTCGAAAGGCCACGCCTTCGACGTTTCGGCGGCCTCACGCAGGGGTTGCGACGACATTGCTCTTCACTTGGCTCTTCACTTGTCCTCAACGCGGCCGAACAAGCCCGCGCAGCCGATGCCACGCTCGTCGGCCAAAAGGCGCGCGCGAAGCTACGCTGAAAGTTGGGCTCGGCGGACGAGCGGGCTTGGCGCCAGGCGACTTCTTCCGTGGGCGGTCTTCGCCCAATAGTGCGGCCGGAAGAGGAGATCAAGCATCGCCGCCCAGGTCGCCGCAGTCACCAGCAGGTAGTAGACAGGAAGCAGCAGAAGGGCGCTCGCGCTCACTCTCAGGCGCCGGAGCCGGCCGGCGATCAGCGCCGGCAGGAGGACTGTCCACACCCCAGCCAGCGCCAGGATGTAAGTGAAGACGTCGCTCAGCTCCCGCGAGGGTGTGAGAGCGCCGCTGACCGTCAGCGCCCGCCAAATCGTTCCCATGGCGAAAAACGGCCAGAAGAGGCAGCCAAAGATGGCTCCGACAATCAGTGTCGTGGCGGCGATCGCTCGTCGTGCTCCGAGGTCGCGCCAAAAAAAGACTGGCCGCCTCGAATGGACGATCAAGGTTTGCATCCAGCCCTTTTGCCATCGCATGCGTTGCCGGAACCAATTTCCGAGTTCATGCGGAGCTTCCTCCAAGGTGTCCGAATCGAGCGCTTTCACCCTGTAGCCGAAGCGCGCCAGGCGAAGGCCGAGGTCCGCATCCTCGGTGACGTTCCACTCGTCCCAGGCGCCAACCCCGACAAGGGACTGAACCCGGAAGTGGTTCGACGTGCCCCCGAGGGGAATTGGCAAATTGAGCGCGCACAGGCCCGGATTGATGACGTCGAACAATATCGCATACTCAATTGCAAAGACCTTGGACACCCAGGACTCGTTGTGATTGCGGATAGCGAGACGCGCCTGGAGACAATCCACGTCTTTGTCGGCGGCGAAACGCGCCGCGGCGAGACGCAATTGGTCCGGGGCCGGGATGTCTTCGGCGTCATAAACGACGATCAATTCCCCCCGCGCGCTGGCCAGGGCGATATTGAGCGCGCGCGGTTTTGTCTGAGGTTTGCCCGAAGGGGCCACAATGACCTCGTAGCGGCCGGGCAGGCGCAGTTCGACAATTCGACCTAGGGTCTCGGCGTCGCGTTGCTCCACGACCAGCTTGATATCAAGCTTGCCCTTGGGATAATCGAACGCGTCTATCGCCTTGACCAGGTCCTCGACGATCCCCGCCTCGCGATAAAGCGCCACCACGACAGTATAGTTCGGCAGCTCATCATCAGTGAGTTTCGGAGGATACACCGCCTGTCCGCTAGCGACCGCCGCCATCGATCGAAGCGTGACAGAGGCCGAAAAAATAAACCAGAGAATCGCCGTCGAAACAGCCTGCAGGGCGTTGAAGTCAGCAACGCCAAGGACCAAAGCCAGCGCCGCAAGCGCTCCGGCGGCTCCGATCTGCAAAGCGGTCATTCCCTCCCTTGCGGTGAGGCTCCAGGGAAGACGGCCAAGAGCGACATCGAGGAGGTCCGCGCCGTGGCGGGCCGACACCAGGCTTGCAAAACGCTTCGGCGAGGTCACAGCGAAAGACCCGGAGCGGATCGTCCCGGAACGCGTCGCTTCGATCAGCCGTGGGACGAACTTGGCGCGAGGCGCGATGACCATCCGGGGACCCGCGCCGCGCGCCTCGAGCGGCGCCACGCCGCAGCGCAGTCCTTTGACCGCATCGAACGCGCGCGCAAAGGGAGGGGAGCCAGAATAGTACTGGCAGCCGAGATGGCTCGCCAGGGCGCGATAATAGGCTTCCTCTGTTATCTTGCCTTCGCTCAATAGCTGATCGACCGGCAGAACCGTCTTAGGCGCCGCGCTCACGGCATTCAGCAGCGGTTCCGACGGAAACCCTTCTGCAGCAAGAAAAGCCAGTTCCGGCGGAAGTCCGCGCGCGGCATGGTCGGCATGCCCATGGGAGGGCGAAGAAGCCCGATCATGCGGCGAACGCGCGCTGGCGCGCAGCGTTGGCGCGGGCGCATTACGTCCTTCATTTATACTCACGGTCATGACGCGAAAACGCCAACCTTTTCGGCGCGATGCTGAAATTGGTTCTGCTATCGCCGCCGTGTCCCCAACCAACGATAAGACACCAATTTTTCGTTGTTGTCTCGCAAAATCTTGCGGGCGCCGATTCGATTTTGACGCAACCTGACGCGTGTGCCGCCGGTGGAGATGGACCGGCGCGCATCGGGCAGGCGGATAGCGGATTGGCTTGTCGGGCCGCGTGTCGGGGCCGACCCTCAACCTGCTCGAGCGTTCAGTCCTTCGCGCGCTCCACGTAACCGCCATCCTCGGTCTGGATGACGATCCGGGCCCCGACCGAAATATGCGGGGGCACCATCACGCGCGCGCCATTGGCGAGCTTCGCGGGCTTATAGGATGAAGAGGCGGTTTGGCCCTTCATCGCCGGTTCGGTTTCAACCACTTCCAATGTAACGCGTGGCGGCAATTGTATGGCGACAGGGTTCCCGTTGAATAAGGACAGAGTCGTTTTCATGCCTTCCTGAAGCCACTGCGCCTGATCGCCGATCACGTCGGTCGAGACCTGAAGCTGGTCGTAGGTGTCGGCGTTCATGAAGTGATAGCCGTCCGAATCCGAATAGAGGAAGTCAAAAGTCTTGTCCTCGACGAATGCGCGCTCCACTTGCTCTGTCGTCTTGTACCGGTCTGTCACCTTGACGCCGTCCGAAAGGCGTCGCATGTCAATTTGGGTCGTGGGCGTGCCTTTGCCCGGATGAAAACTTTCCGCCGAAAGAACGACGCACAGCTGACCGTCATCACGTTCGATAATGTTGCCCTTCCGAATCGAGCTTGCGATAACTCTCACGTTTTGTCCCCAGAATTGAGGGCGCGAATTCGCCCCCGCTATAGCTTACTTGCGCTGATTGGCGGATCGGTGTTTGCCGCGCGCACCATACTGATTTTGCCGCCAAACGCCACCCGGGATCGACTTCGATCCTCCCTTCCTTTCCGCCGCGGCGTCTTTTGAGTTCGACCGTGGCGCCGCCTTTCTGGAGCAAAGACCGATACGCTGAACAGCGTGGCCGGCTGGCCGCCCGAGCGGTGGTTTCGACCCTGCTGCGGCGCTGGTTCGACGCCAAAGGCTTCGTTGAGGCGCAACCGGCCATCCTCCAGGCTTCGCCGGGAAATGAGACCCACTTGCACGGCTTCGGGACCACGCTCATTTCGCCCGACGGGTCGCGACACGAGGCGTATCTGCACACCTCGCCCGAATTCGCGATGAAAAAGCTTCTGGCCGCGGGAGAGAGGCGGATCTTCACTCTGACCAGTGTTTTCCGCAATCGCGAGCGAACGGCCCTGCACGCGCCCGAGTTTGTGATGCTGGAGTGGTACCGGGCAGCCGCACCCTTGGAGCGCCTCGTTGAGGACTGCGCTGCGATACTCGCCCTTGCCGCCCATGTCGCGGGGGCGAAAACCTTCGTCCATCGTGGCCGCGAGGCCAGTCCATTCGAGCCGCCGGAGCGAATGACGGTGCGGGAGGCTTTCCGGCGCTACGCCGGCGTCGACCTTTACGACAGTTTGTCAGTCACCGGCCGCCCCGACATGGAAACGCTCGCCCGGCACGCGAAGGATGCCGGCGTTCGCGTCGCGCCGGATGACGACTGGTCGGATATTTTCAGTCGAATTCTCAGCGAGCGGGTCGAACCAAATCTGGGTCTAGGGCGGCCCACTGTCCTTCATGCCTATCCGGCGAGCGAGGCGGCCCTTGCCCGGGTGAGCCTCGACGATCCGCGTGCCGCCGAACGTTTCGAGCTCTATTGTTGCGGCGTTGAACTCGCCAATGCTTTCCACGAGTTGCGGGATCCGGATGAGCAGCGGCGACGGTTTGTGGCCGCCATGGACGACCAGCAGCGAATTTTTGGCGCCTCCTATCCCATCGATGAGGACTTCCTCGCAGCCCTTGCCGTTATGCCGGACGCAAGCGGCGCCGCGCTTGGCTTCGATCGCCTGATTATGCTGGCGACCGGCGCGGAACGCGTCGAGTCTGTTCAATGGACGCCGGTCTTTGATCCGGCCGGGGGTGGCGAATAACGTCAGAGCCGCAAAAATCGTGCGGCTCTCTCATCCGTGAGTTGGGACTTTCGAAATGCCTGAACTGCCCGAGGTCGAGACTGTGCGGCGCGGCCTTGAGCCCGCGATGCTCGGCGCCCGGATCCTCAAGGTCGAACTGCGCCGGGCCGACATCCGCTTTCCCTTTCCCCCCGCTTTCGCCAAGCGGCTCACCGGCCAGCGCATTCTCGACCTCAAGCGTCGGGCCAAATATCTCCTGTTCCAGTTGGACGGCGGCGAGACCCTGATCGCGCATCTGGGTATGTCCGGCTCGTTCCGCTTGGAAAAGACCGCGGCTTCGACGCCGGGCAAGTTCCATCATGAGCGATCGAAGGATCCGAAGCACGATCACGTCGTTCTCGTCCTCGATAATGGCTGGGTTGTCACCTATAATGATCCACGACGCTTCGGGTTCATGGACCTCGCGCCGACCGAGGCGCTGGAGCGCCATCCGCGCATGCGCGGGCTCGGAGCTGAGCCGCTCGCGCCCGAATTTGACGCCGCGCGGCTCGCGGCGCTGTTCGCCGGCTCCCGCGCGCCGCTGAAATCGGCTCTGCTCGACCAGAAGCGCATCGCGGGCCTCGGCAACATCTACGTCTGCGAGGCGCTTTTCCGCGCCGGTTTGAAGCCCTCGAGGCCAGCCAGCATTCTTGCCGACGCGCGCGGCGCCCCCACAAAAGCGGCCGCCGCCGTTTCGGAGGCCATTCGCGCCGTGCTCGAGGAAGCCGTCGCGGCGGGCGGTTCGACATTGCGCGATCACCGGCAGGCCAATGGGGAACTGGGCTATTTTCAGCACGTCTTCAAAGTCTACGATCGCGAAGGATTGCCTTGCATGCGGGAGGGGTGTCGCGGAACTATCGCCCGGATCGCCCAGTCCGGGCGCTCGACCTTCTACTGTTCGAAATGTCAGCGCTGACGGCGCCTCATGCGGAAAAAGCCGCGATCATTGACAAGGCGGAGCGCGCCTCCTATCTGACCAGCAATTCCGTTTAGCTGCGCGAAAATGGGCGGTTTTTGGCCTTTTTCGCGCTTTTTATTGTTGCCGCCATCTCGTCCGCGCCGCCTCCGCTCGCGTTTGGCCGGGCAGAGAAGCGGGCCACCCGCTTCGGACGGGCGGATAGGAAAGGTCGAAAATGCTCGGCGCGCTCAAAATCGACTCCGTGATGAAGCGGGTCTTTGGCTCGTCCAACGACCGCCGGCTGAAGAGCTACAGGCCCAGGGTCGCCGCCATCAATGCGCTCGAGCCCGAATTCGCGGCGCTGACCGACGAGCAATTGCGCGCCAAGACGGATGAGTTCCGGGCCGAGCTCAAGGCCGGCAAGACGCTCGATGACCTTATGGCGCCCGCTTTCGCCGCCGTGCGCGAAGCCGCCAAGCGAACCCTCAAGCAGCGCCACTTCGATGTCCAGCTCATCGGCGGGCTCGTGCTGCACGAGGGCGCGATCGCCGAGATGCGCACCGGCGAGGGCAAGACGCTGGTCGCCACCACCGCGGTTTATTTGAACGCGCTTGCCGAAGAGGGCGTTCACGTCATCACGGTCAATGACTACCTTGCCCGCCGCGACTCCGAGTGGATGGGCCAGATCTACAAATTCCTGGGCATGACCGTCGGCGTCATCGTTCACGGCCTTGACGACGATCAGCGCCGCGAGGCCTACGCCGCCGACGTCACCTACGGCACCAACAACGAGTTCGGCTTCGACTACCTGCGCGACAACATGAAGTACGACATGGCGCAGATGGTCCAGCGCGGCCACGCCTTCGCGATTGTCGACGAAGTCGATTCGATCCTGGTTGACGAGGCGCGCACCCCGCTCATCATTTCCGGCCCGTCGGAGGACCGCTCCAATCTTTATGTCGCGGTCAACGCCCTCATTCCGAGTTTGTCGCGCGAGGAATACGAACTCGACGAGAAGCAGCGCACCGTCAACCTCACCGAGGCCGGCAACGAGCACGCGGAGGAGCTTTTGCGCTCGGCCGGCGTGATGGAAGGATCGCTCTACGAAGCGTCCAACGCCACGCTGGTCCATCACCTCAATCAGGCGCTGCGGGCGCACAAGCTTTTCCAGCTCGACAAGGATTACATCGTCCGCAACGACGAAGTCGTGATTGTCGACGAGTTCACGGGGCGCATGATGCCAGGGCGGCGCTATTCCGAGGGGCTGCATCAGGCGCTCGAGGCGAAGGAAGGGGTGACCGTCCAGCCGGAGAACGTCACGCTCGCATCGATAACCTTCCAGAACTATTTCCGCCTCTACAAGAAGCTCGCGGGCATGACCGGCACCGCGGCGACCGAGGCCGACGAGTTCGCGGAAATCTACAAGCTTACGGTCGTCGAGATTCCGACCAACCTGCCGATCAAGCGCAGCGACGAGGACGACGAGGTCTATCGCACCACCGAGGAGAAAATGCGCGCCGTCGTGCGCGAGATCGAAGACGCCAACGCCAAGATGCAGCCGATGCTGGTCGGCACCACTTCGATCGAGAAGTCGGAGGTGCTGGCTGAGGTGCTGGAGCGGCGCGGCTACAAGAAGATCGACTTCGCTCAACAGGACGCGCTGAAGCCGCTCTACGCGGCGGCCCGTTCAGGCAAACCGGCGAAGACCTTCGCGGTGCTCAACGCGCGCTTCCACGAGCAGGAAGCTTTTATCGTCGCTGAAGCGGGCGTGCCGGGCGCGATCACGGTCGCCACCAACATGGCGGGCCGCGGCACCGACATCCAGCTCGGCGGCAACGTCGACATGCGCATCCGCCAGGAGACCGACCCGAACGCCACGCCCGAGGAACTGGCCGCAAGGGAGACTGAAATCCGCGCCGAAGTGGCCGAGTTCAAGCGGAAGGCGATCGACGCCGGCGGGCTCTACATCATCGGCACCGAGCGGCACGAAAGCCGCCGCATCGACAACCAGTTGCGCGGCCGATCCGGCCGGCAAGGGGATCCGGGCCGGTCGAAGTTCTTCCTGTCGTTGCAGGACGATCTCATGCGCATCTTCGGAGCGGAGCGCATGGACGCGATGCTCAAGCGCCTCGGACTGAAAGAGGACGAAGCGATCGTCCACCCGTGGATCAACAAGGCGCTCGAGAAGGCGCAGCAGAAGGTCGAGGCGCGCAACTTCGACATCCGCAAGAACATTCTCAAGTTCGACAATGTGATGAACGACCAGCGCAAGGTCATCTTCGAGGACCGGCGCAGGATGATGGCGTCGGAATCGCTCGAATTGACGATCGAGGACATGCGCACTGGCGTTATTGACGACGTCGTCGCCAAACATATCCCGCACGACGCTTATCCGGAGGCTTGGGACATTGCGGGGCTGAAGACCGACGTCCAGAACAAGCTTGGCCTCGATCTCCCCGTCGACGACTGGGCCAAGGAAGAGGGCATCGCCGATGAGGAAGTCGCGGCGAGGCTGCACAAGGCGGCCGAGGACGCCTATGCGCAGCGCGTCGAGCGCAACTCGCCCGAGGTCATGCGCTACATCGAAAAGCAGGTGATCCTGCAGTCGCTCGATCATCTCTGGCGCGAGCATCTCGTCACGCTCGACCATCTGCGCCAGGTCATCGGCTGGCGTGGCATGGCCCAGCGGGATCCGCTGAACGAGTACAAGTCAGAAGCTTTCGACCTGTTTCGCGAATTGATCACCCAGTGGCACGAATCGGTGATCGCGCAAATGTCGCGGGTCGAGGTGCGGTTCCAGCAGCCCGAGCCTGAGCCCCCTTCGATGCAATATCAGCACATCGATCCCGCCACCGGCGAGAATGAATACGCCCTGGCTTCTCTTCCTGCGTCAGCGGAAGCGGGACTTTTGGCGGCGACTTCCGAAATAGCCCTGGCTGACCGCGACCCGAAGAACCCCGCCACATGGGGGCGAGTGGGCCGGAATGAACCCTGTCCCTGCGGATCGGGTAAGAAGTTCAAACACTGCCACGGCCAGGTTGCTTGACGAACTGTTTCGCGCTTGAGCCCGGCGCGACGCGCTCCGAGGCGCTAGCCAGTCTTACCCAGGCTTTTCGTCTCCGTGGAATTGAAAACCCGGGACGAGAGGCGCGCATCACCCTCTGCGCCGCCTTGGGTGTTTCTCAAGTTGCGTTGATCGCCGCCGCGCAGGAGTCGCTTGGGTCCGCGGCTCCGAGGGTTCGAGATTTCGCCGCGAGGCGAGCCGACGGCGAGCCTCTCTCGAGGATTGTTGGCAGACGCGAATTCTGGGGTCTGTCGCTGACGGTTTCGCCGCATGTATTGGACCCACGCCCCGAAACGGAAACAATCGTCGAAGCTGCGAGCAGGATTTTGGACGACCGGCGCGATGAGCCGTTGCGTGTCCTCGACCTTGGCGTTGGCTCCGGCGCGCTGTTGTGCAGCCTGCTCGTCGAGTTCGCCAATGCGAGCGGCGTCGGGGTGGATGCTTCAACCGACGCGGCGAATGTGGCGCTCGCAAATCTCGACGCTTGCGGGCTGTCTGAGAGGGCCGAGATTCATGTTGGCGACTGGATGACGGCTCTCGACGGGCCGTTTGACCTGATCGTATCGAATCCGCCCTATATTCCGACCGCCGATCTTCCACAGCTGCCGCGCGAGGTCCGCGATTTCGATCCTTGGCTTGCGCTGGACGGCGGATTTGACGGGCTTGCCGCCTACCGGCGTGTCGTGCCGGAATCGAGATCGCTGCTTGCTCCGCGTGGCTGGCTGCTCGCCGAATTTGGCGCGCAACAAGCAGCCGACGTGACCGCGATCGCGAAGCAGTGCGGCTTTACCCGCGCCACGACGTGCAGGGACCTCGCCGGGATAGACCGTGTCATGGCGGCGTCCGCTTGAGCCGCGCGGTCCGAGGCGACTGACGACCGGTTGCAAGGCGGTTCGCCAGGTGTGAAAGGTCGCGGATCGTGACGAGCGAAGTTTCAGGCGTGCCGGGCGTGGTGCTTGCGGGTGGTCTGGCGCGACGGATGGGCGGCGGCGACAAGCCGTTGCGCGAAATTGGCGGGCGCACCATTCTCGTCCGCGTCATCGAGCGTCTCAAGCCGCAATGCCAAAGCCTTCTTCTCAACGCCAATGGCGATCATCTGCGCTTTGCGTCGTTCGGGCTGCCTGTCGTCGCCGACGGCATCGCGGATCACCCAGGGCCGCTCGCCGGAATTCTCGCCGGGCTCGATTGGGTGGCGGCCAACCGTCCTGGCGCGCAATGGATGCTCAGCGCTCCAGGGGACTGCCCGTTTCTGCCCCGGGATCTCGTCGCGCGACTGAGCCAAGGCGCGCGCGCTCAAGGCGCGCAGGTTGCGGTCGCGGCCTCCCGAGGGCGATCTCACCCCGTGATCGGACTGTGGAGCGTCGCCTTGCGCGATGCGTTGCGCCACGCCCTCGTCGTCGAAGGCCTCCGCAAGGTCGATGACTGGATCGCCCGCTATCGCGTCGCGCCCGTGGCATGGCCGGGCGAGCCGCTCGATCCCTTCTTCAACGCCAACACCCTCGAGGATCTCGCCGAAGCGGAGCGGCTTGCGGCGATCGAAGATCAGGTTTGACAAGCCGCAGGCCGCAACGGCGCCAAGCCCTTCCCTATGGGCGGTCAACGGTTGGCGCGATCGTTGTAACGCGTGGAATACAACGAGGCTGGAGAGCGCCTTGCGCTGGCCGTGCGCGGCCGACGCCTTTCCTTAAAGCCGTCGCGTGTCTATATGATTGGCCAATGAACGCTCACGCGCCTGTGGTTGCTCGGCCGCTCGTCGACCCGTTCGGTCGCGCGATCGCCTATGTGCGGATCTCGGTCACCGATCGTTGCGACTATCGCTGCGTCTACTGCATGTCCGAGGACATGAATTTCCTGCCCAAGCGGGACATCTTGTCGCTCGAAGAGCTCGACCGATTGTGCTCGACATTCGTCAGCCTCGGCGCCCGCAAGATTCGCATCACCGGCGGCGAGCCGCTGGTCAGGCGCAATGTGATGTCGCTGTTTCATGGCCTCTCCCGACATCTGAGCGCCGGGACGCTCGATGAAGTGACCGTCACCACCAATGGTTCGCAGCTCGCCCGCTTTGCCTCCGAACTTACCGATTGCGGCGTCCGGCGGGTCAATGTCTCGCTCGACACGCTCGACCCGGACAAGTTTCGCCAGGTGACGCGCTGGGGCGATCTGAAGGTTGTCCTGGCTGGCCTCGACGCCGCCGCCGCGGCGGGGCTCAAAGTCAAGATCAACACGGTCGCGCTCAAAGGCTTCAACGAGGACGAGGCCCTTGGCTTGGTGAAATGGGCGCATGGACGGGGCTTCGACCTGACCTTCATCGAGGTGATGCCGCTTGGCGACATGGAGCGCGACCGGGCGGATCAGTTCCTGCCACTGACCGAATTGCGCGCCCGACTTGAAAACGCCCTGACCCTCGCCCCGTCGACTTACGCCACCGGCGGCCCGGCGCGCTATTACGATGTTAGGGAAACCGGAGGGCGACTGGGGTTTATCACGCCGCTTACGCACAATTTCTGTGAAAGCTGCAATCGGGTCCGCGTCACTTGCACGGGCACCTTGTATATGTGTCTCGGCCAGGAGGATGCGGCGGATTTGCGCGAGCCGCTTCGCCGCTCCGAGTCTGACGGTCCGCTCGTAGCGGCTATCCGAGCAGCCATTGCGCGCAAGCCCAGGGGCCATGACTTCGTGATCGCGCGATCGGCGGCTCCGGCCACCCAGCGTCACATGAACGCGACCGGGGGCTGATAGCTCTTCTTTTGCTTCGCGGCCCGTATTATATCACTGGCGAAGGGACGGGGACCTTGAACCTCCGCTCCTATGAGGACCTGATCCATGGCTGATGCTCGCGAACGTATCGAGAAGATCATCTCGGAAAATCCGGTTGTCCTGTTCATGAAGGGAACCCCGGAATTTCCACAATGCGGGTTTTCCGGCCAGGTGATCCAGATTCTGGATTACGTTGGCGCCCCGGTCGTTGGGGTGAACGTGCTCGAGGACCCGGACATTCGTCAGGGCGTCAAGGAATACGCCAATTGGCCGACGATTCCCCAGCTTTACGTCAAGGGAGAGTTCGTTGGCGGATGCGACATCGTGCGCGAGATGTTCCAGTCCGGCGAGCTGGCGGCGGTCATGACGGACGCCGGCGTTGAGTTGAAGAGCAAAGCTGGAGTCTGACGCGCTTCGGGGAGCCCGGCGCCAAGTTTCCGTCTTCGCCGACTTTCAGGCTGAGCGCGATCCGCGGGACGGGGCCAAGCGCCGGCGGCACGTTGGAGCGTGCCGCAAGCAGGGCGCGCCCGACGGCCTCGGCGCCGCCAAATCGTGCTTGTGCCTAATCCTTAAGACTAAATTGATATGTTTCGATGCGAACGATAGTCTGGCATGCCAGACAACCCGGTTCGCGTCAGAGTGGTGTCTATGTCACCGAGCTACCCCTACCAACTCTACGAGATGGCCCACGCGGCGCTGGCGCCGGCGCGGGCGGTTTCCGACGCGGCCCATTTCGTGTTCCGCAATCCCTGGAACCCGCTCTCCAACACCCTCTTTGGCAAGAATATCTCGGCCGGGGCGGAATTGTTCGAGCGCATGACGCGCCGCTACGGCAAGCCGATTTTCGGGCTCGACGAGGTTCAGATCGACGGCGTCACATATCCGGTCCTGGAGGACGTCGTCTGGACCAGGCCGTTTTGCAATCTGCTCCGCTTCGTCCGCGTCGGCTTCGCCGGCGGCGCCCGGCAACCGAAGCTGCTCATCGTCGCGCCGATGTCGGGCCATTACGCGACCTTGCTTCGCGGCACGGTCGAGGCGCTCCTGCCGCATTTCGACGTTTACATCACCGACTGGACCGATGCGCGAATGGTCCCATTGGCGGCCGGGTCCTTCGACCTCGACGACTATATCGACTACTTACGCGAGATTCTGGCTCATCTCGGTCCGGGCGTGCACACCATCGGAGTCTGCCAGCCGTCCGTGCCGCTGCTCGTGGCGGCGGCGCTGATGGAGGCCGGCGGCGACCGCAACGCTCCCGCCAGCCTGACCTTGATGGGCGGCCCGGTGGACACCCGCCGCAGCCCGACCGAAGTCAACAAGCTCGCCGAGAAGCGCGGCGTCGAATGGTTCCGCCGCAACTGCCTGCACACCGTGCCCTTTCCCTATCCCGGCTTCGGCCGCGAGGTCTATCCGGGCTTTCTGCAGCTCAGCGGCTTTATGGCGATGAACATCGACCGCCACGTCACCGCTCACCTCGACATGTTCAAGCATCTGGTCGCCGGCGACGAGGATCCGGCCGAGAAACATCGCGAGTTCTATGACGAATATATGGCTGTGATGGATCTCGCCGCCGAATATTACATGCAGACGGTCGAGACGGTATTCGTGCGCCACGCCCTGCCGAAGGGCGAGATGACCCATCGCGGCAAGCCGGTCGACCTGACCGCGATCCGCAATGCGGGCTTGCTGACTGTCGAAGGGGAAAAGGACGACATTTCGGGCGTCGGCCAGACCTACGCCGCCAATGAATTGTGCGTCAACATTCCCGACGCCAGGAAACATCATTACTTGGCCAACGGGGTCGGCCATTACGGCGTGTTCAACGGCTCGCGCTTCCGCAAGGAGATCGCCCCGCGCATTCGCGAGTTCATCGCCGGGATCGAGGCCGGCGCGAAGCCGGCCAAGTCGAAGCCGAACGGAGCCGGGCGTGCCGAGGCGCTGACGTCTTAGACAGACTGCATCCGCATTTTGGTCGAACGTCTCGGCGCTCATCGGCCCGAGGAGGTCTCCGCCTTTGCACAGCGGCGATCGACAGCTACGCGTTGTTCTCGCGCTTTCGGCGTGTTTGCCGATGGACTCGAAAACTTCCCGAAAACTTGCGGAACAAATACGCGGCAAATGCGTTACGCGGAGTTCGACGCGCTCAATTGCGTGAACGCGCGGGGGAGGCGCGCTGGGTTCAAGGGAGGTTAGGCATGAAGATCGTCGTCATCGGCGGCACTGGTCTGATTGGCTCCAAGACCGTCGCCATTCTGCGCCAGCGCGGCCACGAGGTCGTCGCTGCGTCGCCCCAGAGCGGTGTCAATACGATCACCGGCGAGGGCCTCAAAGAGGCGCTGACCGGCGCGCAGGTGGTGATCGACCTCGCCAATTCGCCCTCGTTTGAAGACAAGGCGGTGCTGGAATTCTTCGAGACTTCCGAGCGCAACCTTCTCCCGGCCGAGGCCGCAGCGGGTGTCCGGCATCACGTCGCGCTGTCCATCGTCGCAATCGACCGGACCGACAACGGCTATTTCCGCGCCAAGGTCGCCCAGGAGAAACTGATCGCGGCCTCCGGCATCCCCTACACCATCGTGCGCTCGACCCAGTTCATGGAATTCCTTCGCGGCGTCTCCGATTCGGCCGCGGATGGAGGCATCGTCAGGCTTCCGCCCGTTCTGTTCCAACCGATCGCCGCGGACGACGTCGCCGCCTTCGTCGCCGAGGCGGCGCTCGCGGCGCCGCGAAACGGCGTCATCGAGATCGCCGGCCCGGAACGGGCGCCGTTCAACGCCATCGTCGCCCGCTATCTCAAGGCGGTCGGCGACCCGCGGGAGGCGGTGGGCGACCCCGAGGCCCGATACTGGGGCGGTCGGGTGGAGGAGCGCTCGCTTGTGCCGTTGGGCGAGGCGCGCCTCGGCCGGATCGGTCTGGACGAATGGCTGCGCCGGCCACGGGCGGCCTGATCCGGTATCCGCCAGCCGCTCCAGCGCTGGCTGTTTAACGTGCTGCGGTTGGATGGATCGTCATGTATGGACGGCCCCCGTTTTGCAAGGGGCTTTTGGCGGCGTCGGCGACTGGTGTGGAGCGGTCATGTATTCGGCCTTTTGGTGCGGTCCATGACCGCCGGCCACGATGGGTGCTGCGGATCGGGTTCCCAGCATTGCGGCGCGCTTGGATAGCGCGATGACGAAGCGGAGTGTCCCGACCCAGGTCCTGACCATTTTGCCGTCGCTTTCCTCTTGCTCCTTGCTCAGCCTGCCTTCGACCGGGTTGATCGAAGGAAGAGGGGATTGCGTCTTTCGCTCAGGCCGCCGCGGGCGCGTACTCCTTGCCCGAGGTGAGGACCGCCCAGACGATCCTGGCGGTCTTGGCGGCCTGCGCCATCACCGCCACCTTCATCGGCCGCCTGGCGAGAATGCCGCGCTGCCATTGGGTGGCCCGGTCTTGGCGCGAGCGGGCGTTGCGCAGGAGGGTGACCGCCCCGAGGGCGAACAGTTTGCGCAACCGGCTTTCCCCCTGCCGGCTCACGCCCCTTATTCGCCGCTTGCCAGCGGACGATGTCTCGCGCGGGGTCATGCCGCCCCAGGCGGTGAAGTCGCGCCCGCTCTTAAACCGCCGTCCGTCCCCGATCGCCGCCACCACCGCATGGGCGGTCAGAAAGCCGACGCCGGGGACGCGGGCGAGCCGCCGCATGTCCGGATCGGCCTTGACGACCGCCTTGATCCTGTCCTCGAGCGCCGCGATCGCCGGCGTCAGACTGTCGAGCTGGGCGAGAACGAGGCGCAACGCGCCGATGAGCGTCTGCGGAAGCCCCGGGTCGTCGCTCGTCAGGCGCTCCCTCAGTTCGGCGAAGCCGCGAGCCCCCTGCGCCGCCACGACGCCGAACTCAGCCAGCATCGCCCGCAAGCTGTTCATCGCTTGCGTGCGCTGCTTGACCATGAGTTCGCGCGAACGCTCCAAAGCCCGCGAGGCCTGCTGCTCCTCGCTCTTGATCGCCACCTGCCGCATGTCGGGCCGCCTGGCCGCGACGCAAATCGCCGCCGCGTCGCGCGCGTCGGTCTTGTTGCGCTTGACGAACGGCCTCACATACGCCGCCGGGATCAGCCGGACCTCGTGGCCCAGAGCCCGCAGCGTACGGCCCCAGTAATGCGAGGTTCCGCAGGCCTCGAGCGCCACCAGGCACGGCGGAAGCTTGGCGAAAAACGTCATCATCGCCTTTCGCCCGAGGCGCTTCTGGATGACGACCCTGCCTTCGGCGTCCTCGCCGTGAACCTGGAAGACGCTCTTGGCGATATCGAGCTCGATTGTGATAGCTTGCATGACGGACGGTCTCCTCGCTGGGAAAATGCACCCGCAGCTTGGCACAACAGATGCCGTCGGGGGCCGTCCACCCAGCATTGCGAGGAGCGAAGCGACGAAGCAATCCAGGAGTCGTGGGCGCCTTACGTTCCCGTGGATTGCTTCGCTCCGCTCGCAATGACGGTGGTGGTTCCATCCAATCACAGTACACTCTAGTTCATCGCCTTGAGGATCTGAGGCTTGATCTCGCTCTCAAGCGCCTCCGCGCTCATCGGCCCGACCAGCTTGAAGACCAGCTTGCCATCGCCCCTGACGATGAACGTCTCAGGCACCCCATAAACTCCCCAATCGATGCCGGCCCGGTTATCTGGGTCGAGACCCACCTTGGCGTAGGGGTCGCCTTTGGCGCCCAGGAAGCGGCGCACGTTCTCGTCCGAATCCCTTTGCGCCACGCCATAAATGGCGACGCCCTTCTTCTTGAGCTCGGGATCGGCGGCGAGCGTCATCAGATTGGGATGTTCCTCATGACAGGGCTCGCACCAGGAGCCGAACACATTGACGACGCTGACATGGCCCGCGCGCAAGTCGGCGTCGGTCAGGCGTGGGCCGCCGTCGAGGCCGGATAGATTGAGCGGCGGAGCAGTCTGGCCGATCAGGACCGACGGAATGCTCGCCGGGTCGCCGGCGCCGAGCCGCTCGAACAACAGCCACGCGAGCGCCAAAAAGACGATAAGCGGCGCATAGACCAGCCAGCGGCGGGGCCGTGGGCCGGCGGTCTCGGCGTCGACGCTCATTGGCGCTCGGCGCCTTTCGCGCCCCGCGCGCCGTCAAGCGCCCGCGTCGCCCGAGCCAGCTCAGCGTTCAAACGGCGGGAGTCCAGGACCACCCAGCCGATCATGGCGCCGATCGTCACGGCCGCGACCGCATAGGCGGCAACGATGAAACCGATATGCGGATCGCTCATCGCGCGCCTCCGGCGGCGAGCTCCGGCGCGAGCCGGTCGCCTTCGACGGCCGCCAGCATCGTCACCCGGGCGATGCGCCGGCGCAGGATCTCGTTGCGGATCGCCATGAGATGCAGGGTGAGGAAGAGGCAGGTGAAGGCGAGCGACATGACGATCAGCGGCATGAGCAGGCTTGGCGCGATCGTCGGGCCGCCGAGCCGGAAGACCGACGCGGGCTGATGAAGCGTGTTCCACCAGTCGACGGAGAATTTGATGATCGGCAAGTCGACGGCGCCGACGAGCGTCAGGATCGCCGCCGCTTTGGCCGCGCGGCCCGGATCGTCGATCGCGCGCCAAAGCGCGATGATGCCGAGATAGAGGATGAAGAGCACCAGCACCGACGTCAGCCGCGCATCCCAGACCCAATAGGTTCCCCACATCGGTTTGCCCCACAGCGATCCGGTAGCGAGGCAGATGAAAGTGAAGCCGGCGCCGAGCGGCGCCGCGGCCTTCTGCGCCGCGTCGGCGAGCGGATGGCGCCAGACCAGCGTGCCGAGCGCAGCCGCGGTCATTACCGCATAGACGAAGGTCGCCATCCAGGCCGCCGGCACGTGCAGATACATGATCTTGACCGTCTCGCCCTGCTGATAATCGGGCGGCGCGGCGAAGGAGAGCCAGAGGCCTACGACGAACAGCGCAATCGTCGCCGCCGCGAGCCAAGGGAGCACACGGCGGGCGAGATCCAGGAACGCCGTCGGGTTGGCGAGATTGACCATGGGCGGCCTCTCTTATGCCAGAGCGAAGGGGGCGGCAATGCGGCGCGTTTGGGGACTTAAACGCTCCATAGGCGAAGATGTGGCCAAAACGATAGCAACCGGTAAATCTTCGTTTGGCGCGCCTCCGTCGCGCCCAATCAGAATAAAGCGCGGCAGTGCGATCTCCGCCGGAGACGTTAATATGCGGGACGCAAGGGAGGTCCCAAATGCCCAATTCAATGGAAACCCAACACAGCGCCGGAGCGCCCTTGCCGCTTCAGGCCCTGCGCGTGCTCGACGTTTGCCAGGTCATGGCGGGACCCTTCTGCTGCATGCTTCTGGGCGACCTTGGCGCGGACGTCATCAAGGTCGAGCCTCCCGAGGGCGACCAGGCCCGCCGCGCCATGGGTTTCAAGCTCAAGGGCGACGACAGCCTTGGTTTCCTGAACATGAACCGCAACAAGCGCTCGATCATTCTCGACCTCAAAAGCGAGGCCGGGCGCAAGGCGTTCCTCCGTCTCGCCGAGACGGCGGACGTAATTGTCGAGAACTATCGGCCGGGGGCAATGAAGAAGCTCGGCGTCGATTATGAGGCTGTCCGGGCCGTCAATCCGGCGATCATCTACGCCAGCATCTCCGGATTCGGGCAAACCGGCCCCTGGGCCGACCGGCCGGGGTTCGACCTTATCGCCCAGGCGGCGTCGGGCATCATCAGCGTCACCGGCGACCCTGACGGTGCGCCTGCGAGGGCCGGCGTGCCGGTCACGGACATCGGCTGCTCGCTGTTCACCCTCTACGCCATCCTCGCCGCCTATATCGGCCGTCAGGCCACCGGCCGCGGCCAGTATATCGATGGTTCGCTCTACGAGGCGGGCATCGCCTTCTCCATTTGGGACATCAGCGAATATTGGGGCACGGGCCGTGTGCCCGGCCGCCTGGGCACCGCCAACCGTATGGCGGCGCCTTATGAGGCGGTCCGCGACAGCGATGGATATTTCGTCATCGGCGCGAACAACGATCGGCTGTGGCTGAAGCTTTGCGAGGCCCTTGAGCGCCCGGATCTCAAGGCCAATCCGAGCTACAAGACCAACGCCGACCGGCTCGCCAATCGAGGGGCGCTCGCCGCCGATCTGGAGAAGACATTTCTCACGCAGGACCGTGATCATTGGGTCTCGCTTCTCCTTGACGCCGGCGTGCCCGCCGGCCCGATCAGCGACTATGCGGAGGTGTTCGCCAGCGATCACGTCAAGGCGCGTGAGATGAAGATGACGGTCGAACATCCCATCGAGGGCGCCATACCCAACATCGGCTTTCCAGTGAAGCTCAGGGGGACGCCCCAACAGATTCGCCGGCCCCCGCCGCTGCTCGGAGAGCACAACGACGAGATTTTCGCCGAGCTCGGCCTCTCGGACAGCGAACGCCGGCTCGCGACAGGAGGCCGGCGTTGAGCGCGGGGAGCGTAAGGCTTGCGGTCGACGGGCGTGTGGCGACGATCACTTTCGATCGTCCGGGAATGCGCAACGCCATGTCGCTCGCGATGTATGACGAGCTATCGGCCGCCTGCGGGCGGATCGCGTCGACGCCAGGACTGCGCGCGGCGGTTTTCCGTGGCGCGAACGGCGCCTTTGTCGCCGGAACCGACATCGCCGAGTTTCGCGCTTTCAAGTCCGGCGAAGACGGCGTCCGCTACGAGGCGCGCCTCGAGCGGGGCGTGGCCGAGGTCGAGGCGCTGCCGGTGCCGACGCTGGCGGTGATCGATGGGCCGGCGACGGGCGGGGGGCTTATGATCGCGACCGCGTGCGACCTGCGGGTCGCGTCGAGCCGCTCTCGTTTCGGCGTTCCGGTTGCGCGGACGCTCGGCAATTGCCTCTCGCGCGCCAACCTGATGCGGCTCGAGCGCGCTCTCGGTCAGGGGCCGACGCGGCGGATGCTGCTTCTGGCTGATCTTCTGGAGGCCGAAGAAGCGTTTGCCGCGGGCTTTCTCATCGCGCTGGCGGAACCGGACATGCTCGAGACTCGCGCGGCCGAAGTCCTCGACAAGCTCCTCGCCAACGCTCCGCTCACGCTCGCGGCGACGCGTACGTTCATGCGCGCGCCGTCAGAGCCAGAGGAAGGGGTCATCGCCCGCGTCTATGGCAGCCGGGACTTTAAGGAGGGAGTTGAGGCCTTCCTGGCAAAGCGGGCGCCCGCCTGGGTCGGCGATTAGC
>CAVZWU010000010.1:0-145841 GCA_963779095.1 uncultured Alphaproteobacteria bacterium
TCTCACGCAGGCTTTGCAAGGCCGCTTCGGCCTTGCCCCTTCTGCACAGGATCACGAGGTCGTCTGCATAGGTCACGAGCCGCGCGCCGAGGGTTCGCTCGAGCCCGAACATCTTCCATCCCAGCACGAACCGGCGCATGTAAATATTGGCCAGCAGCGGCGAGATAGGTGAGCCCTGCGGAATGCCGCGCCGCTTGTCTCGCGCCTCGGTCGTGCGTGTCCTCCGACCGCGATCGTCGGTTTCTTCCACGGGGCAATCCAGCCACATCCTGATCAGATGCAGCACGCGCCGATCAACGATCCGGCGCGCTACCGACTTCAAAAGCTCGGCATGCGGAATGCTCCCGAAGTAGTCCGCGAGGTCGGCGTCCACGACTTCCGGATGGCCGCGAAACAGCAGCTCTTCCACCTCGACCACCGCCTGTTGGGCGTTCCGCCCGGGGCGGTAGGCGTAAAGTTCCGGTGGAAGGTCGGCTTCGAAGATCGGCCCCAGCACCAGCATCGCTGCCGTCATGCAGACCCGATCCCGCAGCGGCCTGAGTTTGCCGTTGGCCTTCGGTATGAAAACGCGTCTGATAGGGTCCGGTCGGTAAGTCTCCTGCCTGAGCGCAAGCGCCAGTTCGCCCAGCCATCGCTCGACCCCGTACGCCTCGACGGCCTCGAAGTCCTGACGGTCCACGCCCGGCGCGCCCTTGTTGGAGCGGCACTGAGCATAGGCGTGCGCCAGAATGTCCTCGCGGCTGATCTTGTCGTAGAGGGCATAGAAGCGATAGCCGGGTTCTGCCTTCGCTTTCGCGTGCAACGCCGTCTGCAGTTTCTGAACGCTGTCCGGAGTTGATAGGTTGCCCAATCTCCAGGTCCCTCACTACGTCTTGCGTCTGTCTTGAACTGAGGCCCCTTCCCTCCCCCGGCGTTACCCGGCTTCAGCGGTACTGCGAGCCTCTCCGCCACCCCAGAGCGCCCGGCCTGTCCCTCACGGGCGTCCGGTTGGTCATCCCTGACCACGCTTTGGGGCTTCCCGTGTTGCGTGCGCTTTCCTTGTGTACGTGCTGCCGCCACTACCCCGGTGCAGCGGCTGGGCGTCGTCCTCGCTCATCTCACCCCGCCGTAACAGCCTTCCCCGATAACGTTGTCGGGTCGGCCTGCACATCGTCCTTTTCGAGGCCTGCTCAGCGTTCACTCGCGTTGCGGCCCGCACACTTGAGCGGTCACCTATATGTGACCAGCTACACCGAAGGCTTCAGCCATTTCGTCACCTCCATGACTGCTCCGGTTGCTTCCGGCTGGAGCGTTTGCCGGGTGGGGCTCGCACCCACTGGAAAGCGCCGCCTTCTCACGGCGCACACGTTTGGCGGGCATTAGTAGATTGCCGGTATTGAGCCGGCGGAGCGTTCGAGAGTGACTGGCCGTCCTGCGGCTAGGAAGATCTCGCCAGGCCCGCTTCTGGAACTGGCACATTGAAAAGCGTGGAAGATTTCAATGAGAGAGGCTACGATCACCGTCCGGCAAGATTGAGTGACCACGGAGCGGATAATTGTAGGATGATCATGCGTTGCGTTGGCGGGCGGATCATAGAGGCGTTGGAAGTAGCTCGATTATGCCGATGCTGTGACCCCGGTCACAGCGAAGTTCCGAGTTTTATGCTCTTGTGGCGTGGATAGATTGCAATGGCTACTACGGCCGGCGACTGCGGCCGGGCAGTAGGTATTTTTACCCATATACTGCACCGCAGCCAATCCCTACTATCACCGGCGCTTGCTAGCAGCCCGAAAGAGGCAAACATGATTGGGGAGAGAGTTTGGGGGCCCAATTTGATGGCCCTGACGTAACATCAAACCTGGCCTTACGCAACTTCAAGCACTCAATCCTTGCGGCACGTTATTCGCGCGACTGCGAGAACTAGGCGCTTCCGATTATATTCGCGGCCGCAGCAAATCATTGAAGAATTTGGTATTGCTGATCAATTCTAGAGAGCCAACGTGAAGGCATTCGAGTCGAATTAATACTGCGCCAATCAGACAATCGTTTACTCGTATTTCCGCGTCGCTCCTCGTCAGTCGAAATAGCAAACCGCACAGGAGGAATGATATGGCCCAAGCGCCCCGAAGCCCTGACGGCAACGATAATTTTATCCGACACATCGTAACCGATCCGAAAAATGTCCCTGATGTGATGCTGCTGACCGGCTATCTCGGGGCCTCGTCCGAAGAGGCCCACGAGCGCCTATACCTGAGCGCGGACCTGACCAACTACGTCGAGATCCCGAATACCGCCATTTTGCATCAGGCGCCTCTACCGAAGGAGCAGGATGCGCACGGCGGCGTCACGCTCTGGGTGAAGAAGGACGCAGCGCTGCAATACAAGATGGCGCCCGCGGCGCAAGCGCTGGCGAATTACTTCGCCGGCGCGATTTCAAGCCGGGGCGCAGGGCGCGCCCGGCGGCGTCGGGGCCGCAGCCGGACCACGCGCCACCATCGGGGTGCATTGCGCAACCTTCAATTGTTCGCTTCATTGCCCGACAGAAATCACGCCTTGCATCAACACCCACGCGAATACCTGCTTCTGCCCCGTCACGCATGCCTGTCCGTCGCAGAACCAGCTCTGCCAGTCGCAGGGCGCCTGCACCTACGTGGGGTGTGGAGCTTCGCTTGCGTGCACCCAAGGGTTGCTTTGCGGCGGAGTTGCCGCCGCCGCCCAAGCCGGACTAGGTGGCACCACAGAGCGCACGCCTTGTCTCAACACGCATGCGGTAGCGTGCAACCACCCCCTCACCGCTGTTTGCCCATCGAACGCCTGCCAGTCTCCCAATGTGTGTACACTTGGTAATCAGCCTGGTTGTCAAAGCGCGGGGTGCCAGAGTTTCGCGCAGGTTCTTTGCAGGGACCTTCAGGCGGTGACCTTCGGCGGACCGGCATGTGGCGTGACGTTGCCGAACGTCTGCCAGATAGCCTCGGCGGCGTGCACCGTCGCCGGCCCGGGATGTCACTCGGTTTACGCCGGCACCTGCTTCCTGCAGTGTCACCCGACGCGTTTCCAGCCACAATGTCCGTACCCGTCGGAAATCTGCACGCTGCCGCCTGGATGCCAGGTCACCAACGCCGTGAACTGTCCGGTTGCTTCCGGTCAGGCCTGCCCGCAGGTCAGTCTCGCCTGTCCGCAGCAAAGCCTGGCGTGCGGTTTCCAAGGGCAGCAGGGGTTTGGGCAACAAGGGATGCAGGTTAGGGATTTTTCGTTTAACTGCTTCCCCTCGGAGGCGCTCTGCGGCGTGCCCACTCACCCCTGCCGAGTCTCGATCAATATCTGCATGTAGACGCAATTGACCAATGAGTCCGTTCCCGCCTCGCCCCTTCGGCGAGGCGGGACGATTGAACGAGATAAAATTGTTCGACGTCGCCAAGATATCACCAAGCGCTTTGTAAGTCGTCGACGCGAAATTTTGAGGAGGAAAGACATGGCGCAAGCTCCGCAACAGTCCCGGCGGCGCAGATTTTATCCGCCAAATTGTCAGCGATCCGAAGAACGTCCCCGATGTGATGCTGCTTACGGGCTATCTCGGGGCCTCGTCGGAAGAGGCGCACGAGCGCCTCTATCTAAGCCCGGACCTCACTAACTACGTCGAAATCCCCCAGGCCGCGATCCTCCATCGGGCGCCATTGCCGGCCGAACAGGATGCGCATGGCGGCGTCACCCTTTGGGTCAAGAAGGACGCAGCGCTGCAATACAAGATGGCGCCCGCGGCCCAAGCGCTCGCAAATTATTTCGCGGGCGCGATTCAGGCGGGAGCGCAAGGCGCGGCCCCAGCCGCGCAGCCAATGCCGGCGACCTTCGGCGGGCCGGTATGCGGAGTAACACTGCCAAATGTGTGCCAAGTTGTCTCAGCGGCGTGTACGGTTTTCGAACCGGGATGTCGCACGCGTCAGGCCACGTGCTTTGTTGACTGCACCGTTCTCGGCCCGGCATGTCAATCGCATTTCCACACTTGCGCGCCGTGTCAGCTAACGCAGCGCACCCCTTGCCAGGGAGCCAGCTGCGGCGTCGACTGCACGGTTATCCTTTGCCCAACTCTTCACGCGCCCTGCCCGACGCAGCAGCACACCCCTTGCCCGGGGGTCAGTTGCGGCATCGCCTGCACTGTTATCGGCCCGGGGTGCGGATCGCATTTCCACACTTGTGCACCATGCGCAACGCAAAATCGCACGCCTTGTCCGGCCGCCAGTTGCGGGATCGACTGCACCGTCTTTGGGCCGGCATGTCAGTCGATACACGTGGGCACCTGCTTCCTGCAGTGTAACCCGACGCGCGGCCAGCCGCAGTGCCCGTTCCCGACGGAAGCCACATGCATCCCGTCTGTCATCGACATGCGCAGCTGGTGGCCTCGCCGGCGCCCGCTTGCGGTCCGAATATCAGATCGGCGGCTGCAGCGTCGCTTGCTTCCCCGGTGGCGGTCAGCCAGGACCAGTCGCGCAGGCAGCTGCCGCGCCGCAAGCGGGATTCGCGGCACCGGCGAACGCGCGGCCGAGCTTCATCGATTGCTCGATCATATGTCTCGACCGCGAATCGGCGGGTGTCTGTCGCACCACTTCACCTGCGCGCCGTGCGTGACGCAGCACCCGTTGCAATGCACGCTCGGTTGTACTCGGCCGCCGCAATGTATTGTGGAGACTGTCAACGCCCTTTGTCTGACCCGTAATGTCTTTAATTGCTCGGTCATCTGTCCGACAGTCTTCGCAACTTGCGTAACCTGCAATCCTGCGTTCTGTCAGATCGGCCCAGGACCGGTGGGACCCGGTACGCCAGTCGAGCGCGCGTTCCTTACACAGCCGAATACGCTGGAGGGTCCAGCCTGTTCGATTGCCGGGAATTGCACGATTTTCACCCCCTGCTTGATGTGAGCGTCATCAATCGATGACATTCGCCCCCGCCTCGCTCTTTTGAGCCGAGGCGGGGATAATTCAATCAACCCAAATAGTCTCTGCTCTTGCGCCTCAGGCGTCAGTTGGCGGATAGAAGAGCAGCATGCATCTGAACCCCGCCAATCTGGCGTATTTCCTCATGGATCGTGGACTGCTCGGCGCCGACGAAATCGTCGCTGGGCGCATTTCGGTCGTTGACGCGAGCCGGCGCAATCGCAACTTCAAAGTGATCCGCAACGGCGCCCCGGTCTCTTCGTCAAGCAGATGCGCGACATGCAGACTGACGCCATGTTGACGCTCAAGCGCGAGGCCGCCTGTTACGAACTGGCGCGCGACGTTCCAGCGCTGAGCCGACTCATGCCGCGCCTCATCCGTTATGACGAGAGCCGCCATACGCTGGTGATGGAATTGCTGCCGGAGGCCGAGAGCCTTCTCTCCTATCATGGGCGCAACAAGGGCTTTCCGGTCGAAATCGGCCGCATGTTGGGCGAGGGCCTCGGCGTCTACCATTCCCAGGCCGGCGCGCTGCTCGAAAACGACAAGCTTAAGGCTTTGCTTCAACGCCATATCCCGGTGATCCTCACGCTCAGTCGCGGTGGCCATACGATGCTTGGGCATTTCGGACACATCGGGCCGGTGATCTCGGCGCTCCTGCAACAACACAAAGACTTCGAGGGCTTGCTCGATGCGCTCGGCGCAGAGTGGCGTTTCGACAGTCTCATTCATGGCGACATGAAGTGGGACAACGTGCTTGTGTTTCCATCGGGCGAGGGTCTCGACTTCCGTATCGCCGATTGGGAGATGGCTGATTTCGGCGACGCCGCCTGGGACGTCGGCGCAGTGCTGCAGAGCTTCCTTTCGGCTTGGATCATGTCGATGCCGATCGCAAGCGGCATGCCGCCCGAGGCCTATGTCGGCATGGCAGCGCAGCCGTTCGAGGCGATGCGCCCCGTGCTCAAGGTCTTTTGGCGGACCTATGCCGCGACCCGCGGCTTCGATGAGGCGCGTGAGCAGCGCGAACTTGAGCGCTGCATGCGCTTCGGCGCCGCGCGGCTGGTGTGGTCGGCGATCGAGCAGCGGATGTATGTCTCGCAGGTCGACCCCGCCGCCGCCGCGCTTTTGCAAGTCAGCCTCAATGTGCTGAAAGACCCGCCCCGCGCGGTCAAGGACTTCCTCGATGCCTAAGCGCGCGCGGGCCAAGCAACGGGAAAAGCAGCCGGAGAAGCTACCGGATCCGCGCCCCGATCTGCACGAGGAGATCATCGGGGTCCTGAACAAATTCGAAATCCGATCGCCGGTGGCGTTTTCGTTCGACGGCGAACCCGAGAGCGACGTCAGAAGTTTTCAGTCCGCGCCCGTATCGGGCGCCGCGTCGGCGCCGGGCGACGATATGCTCGCCAAGGCGATCCAGGCCGTTCTTTATGACCGGTGCTACGCGCGCCGCCCTCCACGCGCGACACAGGCCGCGATCCCAGATATCGAATTCGCGCGGCAACTCGCTGCGGCCAATGCCGGCCGCGAGCGTTGGGACAGAGGTTGGATCATCCATCAGTTCGGCCCCAACGGGCAGGCGTTCGTGCGCAAGGGCGACCGTGAACGCATCGCTGTCCCGGGCGCCTTCATTTTCGACGCGGCGCCCGGTATGACGCCGCAAATTGGCTCGAGCGTCAGCGTGCGTGCGCCGAGCGAAACCTACGAGGCGCAGCCTGGCTATTATTTCGCGTTTGGCGAGAGCTTGGACGAACTGGCCGACAATCTGAGTCTGATGCGCCTCTATTTTCATTGCCGCGCCGAAGACGCCGCATCGCTCGTGAGCGAACTGACCGCGGCGCTCAACCGCTTCCAAACACCGTTCCAGCTCAAGACGCCGACCGCGCCCGCGCTGTACGGACGCACTGACGCCGCGGTGCTTTACGTCGGGGCCCGTTATTTCCCCATCACTGCGAGGATCGTCGCGTTTGTCCGCGAGAAAGTCCGGTTGGAAGCCACGACGCCGCTCTTCACTAAGACCTTGTGGCCGGGGGTCGGCGCGGCTGTCGAGCCCGGCACCGGCGAAAGCTTCGGCTCGCACCGATGCCGCCTCACGGCCGAAGGCATTGTCGACGCCTGGCGCCGCGGCGAACAGAGCGAGCCGGCGCGCTATGCCGCGACGCAAACGCGCTTCGCCGCAGCCGGCCTAGATCTCAAGCGTCCATGGCTTGGCCCGGGCGGCGTCGACCCGTTCGATCAGCCGCAACAGGCGAAGCTGCCATGACCGCGAGCCGCGAGCGTTTTCTCGAGGCGGCCGCCCGCATAGGCCGTCGGCTCTGCCGCGACGCGGTCTGGCATGACGGTCGCTGCGGCTGGCTCGGCTGGGCGATGGAGCCACATGGCGGCCAATGGGTCAGCGTCCATCGCGCGATGGGGGTCTCGGTCTACGACGGCACGGCGGGGATCGGCCTCTTTCTGGCGCGCCTGGCGCGCTTGACCCAGGATCCAATCATTGCGGCGACCGCGGTCGGCGCGCTGGCGCAGGCCCTCGCCACGGTCGACGAACAGGCCGCCGCCGGCGAGTACGGATTTTACGCCGGCCTTTCGGGCGTCGCACAATGCTGCGCCGAAGCGGGCGCCGCGCTTCAACGCGACGATCTTGTCGAGCGTGGACGGGGCGTGTGGCTCGCCTGCGCCAAGCTCCCACCGCTGCCGCAGCGGCTCGACGTCATCAACGGCAGCGCCGGCCTGATCCCCGCTCTGATCGAGGCGGCTCAGCGTTTCGAGCGCGATGATTTCGTCGAGGCGGCCGTCCGCCACGGCGAGCTCTTAGTACGCGTGGCCGCTCGCACCGACAAAGGTTGGTCCTGGGATACGCTCGGCATGCCCAATGAGCCTCATCTGCTCGGCTTCGCGCATGGCGTCTCAGGGATTGCCTACGCACTTGGAATTCTCTCCGCGACGACGGGGCGGCGCGAGTTTGTTGACGCGGCTCGAGAGGGCTTGCGCTACGAACGCGCCTATTTTCGCGCGTCCGAAGGCAACTGGCCCGATTTGCGCAGCTTCGTTCAGCCGGGACCGACCGGCGAAGCGCCTTGCATGCTGGCCTGGTGCCATGGCGCGCCGGGCATAGGTTTCGCCCGCCTCGCCCTCCATCAGCTTTTCCCGGAGGACGTATCGATCCTGTCGGAAGCCGAAACGGCAGTGCGCACCACAGCGGCGATGTTGGGACAGGCGTCGCCCGGAACCGGGAATTTCTCGTTTTGTCACGGCGACGGGGGCAATGCCGACCTGCTCATTCTGGCATCCGATGTTCTGTCGCGGCCGGATCTCAGACGCGAAGCCGAGAACGCTGCGGCCCGCGCGCTCGATCGCTTCGAGGACACGCGTTCGCCCTGGCCATGCGGCGTCCCGGGCGCAGGCGAATCTCCCAATCTTCTGCTGGGCGTTGCCGGGATCGGCTATTTCCTTCTGCGCCTCTATGATTTTGAGAACATCCGAACCGCACTGCTGCCCGCTGCGATCGCGAAAAGGCCAGTGAAACCGCGCCGTAAGGAGCCCAAGCCACTGCGATCGGCCGTGTGAAAGTCATTGCCGAAAAGCCTACGGGCCAGTTGCTTCGATCTGCTCATCCGCGGTCGCTCGCCTGGCGCTCAATGCTCTCTAACCCTGGGCGCGAATGACCGCTATTTGCGCAAAGCGGCCGATCTGACTGGAGAGACCCGGTCGAGCCTCGCGTATAATCGGCTGCTAAGGCTGCCTCACCGAGAACGGCCGGCGGCCCGGCCTCGGATTGACAAAGGCGGGCCTTCCCGATCGAGCGGCGGCTCATCCACTCGCGTCCCGCCAACAATGGCGCAAGCTCCACGATGAGGTACGGATCGTCGCTGGGTCTGACTACGACCCGCTTCGCCTTGGGCGCGTCCGGGCAGCCCATGGACCAGGCAGCCATCCGAATAGTGGATATCCAAATCCCGCCAGTGCCCAAGGCGGCGGTTCGCCTTTCAGTGTTTAGGTACCAGTTGACGGATCGGCGCGAATCAGATGTAAAGTGGTTCGTAAACAAGGGACGGGAGAGACCGGCATGTCAGGGGAGAGGTTCGGCGAGTTCGTTCGCCGCGAGCGTGAGGCGAAGGACATCGGGTTGCGGGAAATGGCGAAAATGATCGGGGTGAGCCCGACGTATCTGTCGAAGGTGGAGCGGGACGAATTCGCGCCACCGGTCGAGGACAAGGTCAAGGCGATTGCGCAGATCATCGGCTGCGACGTGGACGAGTTGCTGGCGCGGGCGGGCCGGGTGGCGAGCGACCTGTCGGACATCATCAAGCGGCACCCGGTGGAGCTGGCGGCTTTGCTGCGGACCACGAAGGGATTGACAACGGACGATATCGCCCGGTTGGCCCTGAACGCGCAGAAGGCGAAGGACAAGTGAGCGCCTGATCGGGCGATGACGGTTTCAAGATGCAGATGAGGATCGGCGATCAATGACCAAGTTCGTTTCCTATGTGCCCGACGAGGCGATCGAAAAGGACGCGCAGGCGCTCCTGGCCGAATATGCCCATGCGCGTGGAGTCACGATCGAAGCGCCGATCCCGATCGACGACATCGTGGAAAAGCACCTGAAGATCGGCATCGAGTTCGACGACATGCACCGGCGCTTCGGCGTTCCTCGTTCGGGGATCGGATTCGATCCCGATATCCTGGGCGCCATCTACTTCGACCAAAAGCGCATCGTGATCGACGAGAGCCTCGATCCCGATGCCTATCCGGCCAAGGAAGGGCGCTATCGCTTCACTCTCGCCCACGAAGGTGGAGGGCATTGGCGCCTGCATCGTCATCTGTTCGGCAAAGACCCCGCGCAGACCTCACTCCTCGATCCCAACGCGCCACCAAGCGTGGTCTGCCGAACCAGTCAAGCCAAGGCGCGGATCGAATTGCAGGCCGACTTCTATGCCTCCTGCGTGCTGATGCCGCGCAAGCTGGTCTTCGCCGCCTGGGACGAAGCATTTTCCGATCGCAAGCAGCGGGTGCTTCAGCCGTCCGAACCGATCGATCACCCCTTTGTCGAGATCGCGCGAATTCCCGGCGCTGTCTTCACCGAGAGCGACGATCAGGCGCTCGAAAGTTTTGCGAAGCCTTTTGCCGAGAAGTTCCTGGTTTCGCCGATCGCTATGCGCATCCGCCTCGAAAAGCTCGGGCTCTTGCACCGCGCGGTGCCGCTTCAGCGGCTTCTGTCCAACGGCGCGTAACCCTTTTTTTGAGGAGATCGTCAAGTGTCAACTGAACGAACGATGCAAGAGCCGAGCCGGGCGGACGTCGCGTTCGAGACGCGCGATTTCTATCTCGCCTGCTTCCTGCGGTGCGCCGGCTACGAGCTTGTGAACCTGCGCGACGAGGGCCGGCGCAAGGTGTTCGTCTTCCGGGATCGCGACACCCGGCGCGCCGACGTGATGGCCTTCTATGGCGACGCGACCAGCGTTCGGGCGCTCGCCTTCGCCGCCACCATCAAGAACATGAAAGGATTGCTGCACAATGGCTGAACCACCAGACCAACCGCCGTTCCAGCGCGCCACGAGTGGGCAGGTCCGCGAAGCCCTTGACCAGCTCGAAGGGCTTGTCATCGATGGCCTGAAGCACGGCTTCTTCGACTATTCGATCGCGTGCGAGATCGCCAACGGCGGCAAGCGCAAGCTCGTGATCCGGGCCGGCAAGAGCCACAAGTTCACCATCCGCGAGAACGAGGTGCCGCCCTGAAGCGGCCCAAGCCATGAGAACGATCGGTGATCCCTGAGACGGGGACGCCTGAAGATGCAAATCCCTTTGGGTCCAGCGTCATCGGTGGGAGTCCGAGACCGGAGACCAGGAGCACGGAGCGGCGGAACCGCCCGTGAGGTCTTCGATGAAACGTCTCGACGCTGCAAACGACAATGACGCGGACAAGCAGATCGCCCGCAGCCGGCAAGTCTGGCAACGGCGCATCGGTTGCGATCTCACCGACGAGGACGTCCGCCAGATCATTCACGATGTCACCGGCTTCTTCGGCGTGCTCGCCGAATGGTCGCGCGCCGAAAGGCTTGCCGCCGCCAATGACGACGCCGCGCCCGCCGAGCCGAATGACGGCGAGGTGCGCCATGAACGCTGAAACCATCGCCAGGGCACTCGGCGGGCGCCGCGCGGGGGCAACATGGATGGCCCGCTGCCCGGCGCATGACGACCGGAGCCCGAGCCTTTCGATCAGCGCAGGCAATGACGGCAAGGTGCTGGTGCGCTGTCATGCCGGCTGTGACCAGCGTGATCTGATCGCCGTCCTTCAGGCGCGCGGCCTGTGGCAAACGACCGGGCGGGCTATGGGCATCGCACGCAATCCTCGGCGGAGGATTGCAGAAGAACCTGACGCCGACCCCCTGATGTTGATTTCCACTGAGAGCTGACCCGGGCGCCACGGGTTTTTCCACCGAGAACTGACCCATGTTCGAACCCTTCCCCCTTGGCCTAGGCGGGGGACGATGGAGTGATCGACATGGAGTTACTGAGCGTCATCCGACGCTGGCACTACCGGGACCATTTCTCGATCCGAGAGATATCGCGGCGCACGGGGCTGTCGAGGAACACAGTCCGCAAATATCTGCGCTCGGACACCGTTGAACCGAGGTTCAACATCCCTGACCGCCCGAGCAAGCTGGACCCTTACGCCGACAAGCTGTCGCATATGCTGCGGCAGGAGGCGGGGAAGTCCCGCAAGCAGAAGCGGACGACCAAGCAATTGCACGCCGATCTGGCCGCCCTCGGTTACGACGGCTCCTACAATCGCGTGGCGGCCTTCGCTCGCGACTGGAAGGCCGCTCGGCAACAGGAACAGAAGACGTGCGGCCGCGGCGTGTTCGTGCCGCTGGCGTTTTTGCCGGGCGAGGCGTTCCAGTTCGACTGGTCGGAAGATTGGGCGATCATTGCCGGCGAGCGAACCAAGCTGCAGGTCGCTCACTTCAAACTGTCCTGCAGCCGCGCCTTCTTCCTCCGGGCCTACCCGCAGCAGACCCACGAGATGCTGTTCGACGCCCATAACCACGCCTTCCGCGTGCTGGGCGGCGTTCCCCGGCGAGGCATCTACGACAACATGCGCACTGCGGTCGACAAAGTCGGGCGCGGCAAGAACCGCCAGGTCAACGCACGGTTCGCAGCCATGGTCAGCCACTTCCTGTTCGAGGCGGAGTTCTGCAATCCGGCGTCCGGTTGGGAGAAGGGGCAGATCGAGAAGAACGTCCAGGACGCCCGCCATCGGCTCTGGCAGCCCATGCCCAGCTTCCCCTCCCTGGCGGCGCTGAACGACTGGCTGGAGATGCGATGCAGGGAGCTGTGGGAGCAGACGCCGCACGCCTCGCATCCTGGCGCGATTGCCGACGCCTGGGCCGAAGAGGTCCAGCATCTGATGCAGCCTTCGCGCCCGTTCGACGGCTTCGTCGAATACGCCAAGCGCGTGTCGCCGACGTGCCTGGTCCATCTGGACCGCAATCGCTATAGCGTGCCGGCCTCCTTCGCCAATCGTCCAGTCAGCGTACGAGTTTATCCCGAACGCATCGTTGTCGCCGCCGAGGGACAAGTCGTCTGCGAACATCGCCGCGTTTTTGCCCGCTCCCACCAACGCAAGAGCACGACCACCGTTTTCGACTGGCGGCACTATCTGGCGGTCATTCAGCGCAAACCGGGCGCACTCCGCAACGGCGCGCCGTTCGCCGAACTCCCGCCTGCCTTCCGTGCCTTGCAACAGCGCATGCTCAAGACGCCGGGCGGCGACCGCGAGATGGTCGAGATTCTGGCTCTCGTCCTCCAGCATGACGAGCAGGCCGTGCTCACTGCCGTCGAACTGGCTCTGGAGGCCGGCGTGCCGACCAAGACGCACATTCTGAACCTGCTGCACCGGTTGATTGACGGCAAGCCAATCGACCCCCCCGTCGTGAAGCCGCCTAATGCTTTGACGCTCACCTCCGAGCCGCAGGCCAACGTCGAACGCTACGATGCGCTGCGCCAAGCCCGGGAGGCGCGCCATGCGTCATAATCCCGCCGCTGGCGCCGTCGTCATCATGCTGCGCACCCTCAAAATGCACGGCATGGCTCAGGCGGTCGGCGAGCTGACCGAGCAAGGCTCTCCGGCCTTTGAGGCGGCGCTGCCCATCCTATCGCAGCTCTTGAAGGCGGAAACAGCCGACAGGGAGGTAAGGTCGACGGCCTACCAGCTCAAAGCGGCCCGCTTTCCGAACTATCGCGACCTTGCCGGCTTCGACTTCGCCAGCAGCGAGGTCAACGAGGCGCTCACACGTCAACTCCATCGTTGCGAGTTCCTGGAAGACGCCCACAATGTCGTCCTGGTCGGCGGCCCCGGCACGGGCAAGACGCATCTCGCCACCGCGATCGGCGTCCAGGCGATCGAGCATCATCGCAAGCGCGTCCGCTTCTTCTCCACCGTCGAACTCGTCAACGCTCTCGAACAAGAGAAGCTTCAGGGCAAGCCAGGACAGATCGCCGCCCGGCTCACTCACTCCGATCTCGTCATCCTCGACGAGCTTGGCTACCTGCCGTTCAGCGCCTCCGGCGGGGCGTTGCTCTTCCATCTGCTGAGCAAGCTCTACGAGCGTGCCAGCGTCATCATCACAACCAATCTCAGCTTCGGCGAGTGGGCAACCGTGTTCGGCGACCCGAAGATGACGACCGCTCTACTCGATCGTCTCACCCACCGCTGCCACATTCTCGAAACCGGAAACGACAGCTTCCGCTTCAAGAACAGCTCGGCGAAAGCCGCCAAACCCGCAAAGGAGAAACCTCGAAACTTGACGAACGCCTGATCCCAAAACCATCATCAAGCCGGGTCAGTTCTCAATGGAAATCCCGGGTCAGTTCTCGACGGAAATCGACAGTCATCCGATGGCCGAACCCCAAATGAGCTCAACACGGGCCCGACTCCGGCGGGTTGTTGTGCTACTCCTCACGGCGCGTGAGGCGCGCCATGGTGGGAATCCGCAAGATTGCTGCGATCTTGGTCTCGGATGTGGTCGGATACTCCCGGCTTACCGGCACCGACGAAGACCGCATTCTAGCCCGTCTGCGGACCCTTCGCAGCGATCTGATCGATCCCACCATCGCCGTACATAATGGGCAAGTCGTAAAGCGTACGGGTGACGGCAGTATCGTCGAGTTCCGGAGCGTCGTCGACGCCGTTCGCTGCGCGATCGAAGTGCAAGACGCAATGGTCGAACGCAATGCGGGCGTGCCGGCCGATCGTCGCATCGAGTTCAGGATCGGGGTCCATTTGGGCGACGTCGTGGAGGAGGCCGACGGCGACCTAATGGGGGACAGCGTCAACATCGCCGCTCGGCTCGAGGGCATCGCCGCGCCCGGCGCGATCTGTCTTTCTGAAGACGCCTACCGGCAGGTGAAAGGACGGATCGAACTCGAGGTCAGCGATCTAGGCCCGAAAGAGCTCAGGAACATTGCCGAGCCGGTCCGGGTCTATTTGCTTCGCGTCGGCCAGCCGGCTCCGTCGAAACCCGCGCCAGCGCCCGTGTCTGACAAGTCCTCCGCGCCACGCTTCTCGATCGTCGTCTTGCCGTTCGCAAATATCAGCGGCGATCCGGAGCAGGAATATTTTGCCGACGGAGTGACGGAGAGCCTCACGACCGATTTCTCACGCATACGAGGCATGGTCGTGATCGCCCGCAATACGGCATTTTCGTACAAAGGGAGGCCGATCGACGCGAGGACGATCGGCCATGAGTTGAACGTCCGTTATGTCCTCGAGGGCAGTGTTCAGCGCAGCGGCAGGCGCATGCGTGTCAACGTTCAGCTCATCGATGCCGAGACAGGCAGTCATCTGTGGGCGGAGCGGTTCGATAAGCCTGTCGCCGATCTCTTCGACATGCAGGACGAAATCGTCACGCGCTTGACCGGCCCGCTGAGTGCACCACTCATCGCGGCCGAGGCGCGCCGTGCAGAACAGGCCCCGAACCCCGACGCACTGGACCTCTGTTTTCAGGGGTCGGCTTGGCTTTACAAAGGTCCGACTCCTAACAATTTGGCGCAAGCGCGCCAATTCTACGATCGTGCGCTCGCTGTCGATCCCAGCAATGTCGACGCGCTCATTGGATCGGCGGCGGCGCACGCTGTCGCGGCAATGTCCCTCGTGGCCGATCCGTCGGTCGCCTTCGCAGCGGCCGAGCCGAAATTGAAAACGGCCCTGTCCTTGGCCCCTAACGATGCACGCGGCCATATGTGGCTCGGTCTTGTCGACATATGGACCAGGCGCGCCGCCGAGGGCATCGCAAGATGTGAGCATGCGCTAGAACTGGATCGAAATCTCGCCAACGCCCATGCCCTCATTGGATATGGCAAGCTTTTTGTTGGGCACGCGGAAGAGGCCGAGTCTCATATTGCCGAGGCCCTGCGGCTCAGTCCGCGCGATCCGGGGGCTTTCACTTGGATGAGTTACGCGGGCATGTCCAAGAACACCCCAGGGAGTTACGAACAGGCGGTCGCTTGGTTTCGGCGGTCGATCGGGGCCAACCCAAATTTTCCCCATGCACATTTTCACTTGGGCTCGGCGCTTGCGCATCTTGGTCGACTTGACGAGGCGAGTTCTGCAGTAAAGTCCGGTCTCGCGCTCAACCCGATCTACACGATCTCTCGCGACCGCGCCGTCTGGACAGGAGTCAGCGACGACCCGACGTTTCTCGCGGCGCTCGAGCTCTTGTTGGACGGCCTGCGGAAAGCGGGGGCGCCAGAATGATCGCGCGTGCGCCTCATCCTCTCGGCTCAGACAGAGTCCAAACGAAATAGCGGTTCGTAAGACGGCTCGATCGTTACGCGGCCGACTGGCAACACGGGCCGCGCGCCCGGCAGGTTGAATCCAGAGCCTCCCTTCTGGAAGCCGGCAATATGTCTCAAATCATCTGACGACGGACACCCGGTTCCTCGAAGGACTGACGGACGCGAAGCTGAAGGAGCCGGTCGCCAAAGAAGGATGGAGAGAGTTAAAGTTATGACCCGAACCGAGCGATACCGAAGCGCCGCGCTTCGGTCGCTGCATGAGGTTGCGAAGGACCTTCACGCTGTGGGCGTGATCGACAAGGCCACCATGCGCGACTTCGATCTAGCAGGCTGCTGAAAGAGTGGCGCGGAAGGGCTCTGGTGTTTGCCTTTGGGGCGTGATTCGCTGGCGTCGGCGAGGCGATTCGCGAGGGGATCGATGGGGGCGAGGATCGGACGAGCGGGGCGTTGTTCTCTTACGTCGACGTCGAGGGGCGGATCGCCGCGAACCATCCGCTGCGGGCGATGCGGCGGCTGACCAACGCGGCGCTGGCCCAGCTCGACGCGAGGTTTTCGGCGCTTTACGAGGGAATCGGGCGTCCCTCGATCCCGCCGGAGCGATTGCTGCGGGCTTCGCTTCTGCAGCTTCTCTATTCGATCCGCTCGGAGCGGCAGCCGGTCGAACGGCTGGAGTTCGACATGCTGTTTCGCTGGTTCGTCGGGCTTACGATCGACGAGAGCGTGTTCGACGCCTCGACCTTCTCGAAGAACCGCGACCGCCTGGAGGTGAAGGGGCTTCTGAGCGCCGAGCATTTTTCGGTCGATGGAACGATGTTGAAAGCCTGGGCGTCGATGAAGAGCTTCCGTCCCAAGAGCGCCTCTGGCGAAGGCCGGGGGAACGACCCGGGCGAGCCGCCGCCTCCGGGACGCAACCGCGAGGCCGACTTCCGCAAGACCAAGCGCTCGAACGCGACGCACGCCTCGACGACCGACAAGGAGGCGCGCCTTTATCGCAAAGGCGCAGGCCAGGAGAGCCGCCTTTGCTATCTCGGCCATGCGCTGATGGAGAACCGCAACGGTCTGGTGGCGGCGGCCGAGGCGACGCTGGCGACCGGAACGGCCGAGCGCGAGGCGGCGGCTGCTTTCAGCCAGCGCTTGCCCAAGGGGGCGACGCTCGGCGCCGACAAGGGCTATGACGCCGAGGCCTTCGTCGAGGGCTTGAAGGCGCGTGGGATTGAGCCGCATGTCGCGATCAACGGGACGGTGAGCAAGCATGGCAAGGCGCGCAAGACCGCCGTCCCGGGCGAGGTCGCCGCGCGTGTGCCCCTCGGGCTTTAGACCCGGGGGCAGCGGCTGCGCAAACGCATCGAGGAAGGCTTCGGCTGGACGAAGACGGTCGGCGGCCTCATGCAGGTGAAGGTGCGTGGCCTCGACAAGGTCCGCGCCGCTTTCGTCTTCGCCATGGCCGCCTACAACATCGTCCGCCTGCCCAAGCTTAATGGCCGCAAGGGGCGAACTGCGTCCAGCGACATGAAAAGCCAGAGAACAATGACCCAACGTCACGCCAAAACCTCGAACGTGAGCCGCGCCCCTGCAAAAAATTGCGCTTGCACCCCTCGTTGCGCAAACGCAGTGACTTTTTCAGCAGCCTGCTAATTCTACTGTGTCACGATGATCCCGGATTGGATCGTCGTGATGGCAAAGCTTGGCAACACGGGCAGCGCATGAGGCTGCGGGCGAGCGCGATCGTGAGTTGCCTTCGGATCGTCGCGATCGAATTTTCGACATGTCGTTCGGGTCGGATTGGCGGCGCCTCTGGGTTTGGGACGCGAGGATAGGCGAGACATTTGGCGCTGCCGGGGGCCTGAGGGGGGAATCGCCGCTCGTTCGCGGATGAGAAAACCGTAGGCGGCGATGCAGAGGACGGCGTGGTGATGGAATCCGCGCCAGCTTCGCCCTTCGAAATGGGCGAGGCCGAGCTCGCTTTTGAGTTCCTCGTAGTCGCGCTCGATGCGCCAGCGCAATTTGGCCGTGTCGACGAGAACGTCGAAAGGGATGTCTTCGGGCAGGGTCGAAAGCCAGTATTTCGTCGGCTCTTTTTCGCCCTCGGGCCATTCGATGAGAAGCCATTCCAGCGGATGAGGCGTTGAAAACTTCCAGTCCCGCGAAGCCGGCCGGATCCGCACGGCGGCGAAGCGCGAAGACAAGATTTCGTTAGAGCCCTCCCGCCATGGAACGATGCGCCAAGCCTCCTCGGGAAGCCCCCGCGCCAGCGTCTTGGCGGCAACAGGGATACGCCCGCCGTCGCGGCGCATACGCGATGGCGGGCGGCCTCGTCCGCTCCAGGGTTTGGGCGGCAGCGGTTCGACGCCAGGCGGCCAGACGCTGAGCGTCGATTGCACGCCAACCACATAGGTCAAACCGCTGGCTGTTACGGCGGAGCGGAACGCGCCGTCGGCCCCATAACCGGCATCGGTCAGCAGGACGCCCGGAGCGACGCCCGCTGCGAGGGCGGCCCTGATCTGAGCGAGGGCGATCTCTGGTTTGGTCTGGAATGTCACGTCGTCCGGGACACCAGCCTCCTTGCGCCGGGCTTCGTCCACAGCCCAATCTTCCGGCAGATAAAGCCGATAGGCAATCGGCAGGCTCGCCGCATGATTGGCGATCGAAAGCGTCACCGCGATCTGACAATTGTCGGTCTTGCCGAGCCGCCCGCAATATTGCCGGGCGACGCCCACTGAATGAACGCCTTTCTTGGCGAAGCCCGTGTCGTCGACAATCCAGGCCTCGATCTTCCCTTGCGCCTCGATCGCCGGCAGGACCAGTTCGCGCGCCTTGGCCAGAACCGCCTCGTCCGACCAAGCCGCCTGGCCGACCAGATGCAGAAGCGATTGATGCTTGGCCGAAACCCGAGCCGGCGCAATAATCGCCGCCATTGGCTCGACGCTCTTGCGTTCGCCGGGCATCAACAGGCCAGTGCAATAATCTTTGAAAGGCCCCGCACGATCCTCGCGGCGCAAAACTGTCGCCAAGGCTTCAACATATTCAGAAAAACGCGATTCACTCGATTGCGTCCAAAGCTCCATCTTCCCCGCCATTCGCCGACCAGCCAAATCGGCAGGTTACCAAATCCAAAGGCGCAGCGAATCTGCGCAAATGTGACTCAGTAGAACTAAGCTGTCTGACGCCCGTGGAGTTTTTGGCGCCCGCGGCGATCAGGCATATTCGCGAGCAGTCGCACATGAGCCAAGCGACCTTCGCTCTGGCGCTGAACGTGAGCGCAATAATCGTCAGCAGGTGGGAGCGCGGCGAAGTGCGCCCGAGCGGTCCCTCGTTGAAGCTCCTCGCCCTTGCGCGCAAGAAGGGCATCGACCGTCACAGTGTGACGCAGAAAGGGCCCAGACCTGTGAAAACCGCCATCGCATACACCCGTGTCTCGACCGCGAGCAAAGGGCGCTCCGGCCTCGGCCTCGAGGCGCAACAAGCGGCGCTCGCCCGCTTCGCTGAGGCTGAGGGGTTCGATCTGTAGAGACCTTCGTCGAGATTGAAACCGGGAAAGGCGCGGACGCGCTCGACCGGCGGCCACAGCTCGCCGAAGCGCTCAAGACAGCCAGGAAGCATAAGGCGCCGATCATCGTCGCCAAACTCGACCGTCTTAATCGCGACGTTCATTTCATTTTAGAGCTGATGACCCATCGTACGCCGTTTATCGTCGCGGAGCTGGGCGCCGACGCCGATCCGTTCATGCTGTACCTTTACGCGGCCTTGGCCGAGAAAGAGCGGCGGTTGATCTCATAGCGCACCAAGGACGCGCTGGCGGCGAAGAACGCTCAAACTTGGGTGAAGCAAGCCGACCGAGACGCCGCCAAGTGCATTGACGGGCCGACCAACGCTGAGCGGGAGGAACTGGGGCGCGGCATTGCAGAGTTTTGGCTGACCTATATCAATGTGCGTTTGATTGTGCGAAGATATCGCTTCGGCAAGGGAACTTTTGGGTCTCCGAAAAGCGGTGCGATGACAGCAAGGCCGACCGCGCCGCGGCGGCGACCGGCAATGTTCCCCGCCCACAATGGGTAAAAACTCGGCCAATCCTCGGCCGCGGCGCGAGTTCCTAAACGGGAATTAACTCCGCGCCGCGCGTTTGAGCCCATCGAGGACACAGGCGTAATAGCCGTCAGCGTTTTTACGCTCTTCCTGAGCCATATCATCGAAGTCAACGTTGTGTCCTTCGACCGCAAGCGAGGCGTGCTTGGTGGCTTCTTTCGCGATGCTGAGCAAGAGCTCCAGGTCGGCATATATTGGCAACGCATCGGGCTCAATATCGAACAAGGAGTGGGCAAGCCGGAAATCGCGGAACTGTCGAATGCGGACAAGTGCGGCATTCGTTTCCAAGTCCTTCACCAGACTTTGGGCGAGAGAGAGAAAGTCCGCGATCGCCTTTTGGCAATCGTCGACAAAGCTAGATCGATAGCCATTTTTGATAAACTCGAGGTCAGCCTCAACAACATCGGGCGGCAGAGATCCGGCGACGTAGCCCATTTTGATGCCTGCAACCCATTTTGCAGCATCTTGAAGCAGACCGTCTTGGACATCTGGCCTCGTCAACAGAGCCGCCAAGACCGGTATCGACGCTTTGGTCTGCTCTTCCGCCGGATAGGCGTTCTTTCCCTGGGAAAGATCGAAAATCCGCGCCAAGTCCATCGCTAGCTTCAGAGCCAATGCATTTTGCCCTCCGAGAAAGGCGCGTTCAAACGGGGTGTAGACCCCCTTTAGGCCCTTGGGAATCGTATTGTTAGCGGCGTTCAAGAGAATGGACGAAATATCTGCCGTCCCGACGTCTTCCCGTAACCTTGACGATATCAACCGCATTCGTCCAAGCGCGTCTACCGCGTCGATTTTGCGAGGCGTCTTCAACTTGTTCGCCTACCACCGCCAAGGACAACGAAATCTCGCGATTGTTGTCCCAGACGTTGTCCAGAGCGGCCGAAACTTCATTTTCTGCTGGAGGAAGCAGAGGCTAAGTCTTTGAGTTTGTTGGCTCCCCGAGCAGGACTCGAACCTGCGACCATTCGATTAACAGTCGAATGCTCTACCAGCTGAGCTATCGGGGATCAGCGCCGGCGGGATATACCAGAATCCGGCGCGATGGAAAGCGTGTTTTTGCCGCTTGCACGCGGCGCAAGCGTCGCGCACCTTCGCTTCCATGCGCGATCCGAAGGCGTTTCCGGAACTGCTGACGCCCGCTGAAATGAGCAAGGCCGATCGCTTTGCGATTTTGGCCGGCACGCCGGGCATCGCGCTCATGGAGCGGGCGGGTCTTGCGATCGCTGACGAGGCGGCGCGGCTGACAAAGTCACGCGGCCGGATCGCAGTCCTCTGCGGCCCCGGCGGCAACGGCGGCGACGGCTTCGTCGCAGCACGGCTGCTCGCCTCGCGCGGATACGAGGTCGAGGTCGGATTGCTCGGTCGGCGCGACGCGCTGAAAGGCGATCCGGCGTTGGCCGCCGTGCGCTATCCCGGTCCGGCCCTCGGTGTTGCGGCAGTTGACATCGCGAGCGCCGACTGCGTGATCGACGCGCTGTTCGGGGCCGGGCTCGCCCGCGACATCGAGGGCGAAGCGAAGACGATCATCGAGCGCGTCAACGCCTTCAGGCGCGCCGGTGGCTGCGTGCTCGCTGTCGATGTCCCTTCCGGGGTCGACGGCGAAACCGGCAGGGTCCACGGCGTCGCTGTCGAGGCGAACGCGAGCGTGACTTTCTTCCGCCTCAAGCCCGGCCATCTGCTGCTGCCGGGACGCGCGCTTTGCGGCGCAATCCGCCTAGCCGACATCGGAATCCCTGAAGCCGCGCTCGGCCCCATCGCTCCGCACGCTTTCGTCAACGCGCCCGCCGTCTGGCTTAAGGCGCTGCCGCGCCCGAACGCGGCGAGCCACAAATATGCGCGCGGCGCGGTTCTCGTTCTGTCGGGCGCAGGACACCGCACCGGCGCCGCCCGGCTCGCGGCCCGGACGGCGCTGCGCTCGGGCGCCGGCATCGTCACGGTCGCGAGCCCGCCCGACGCAGTCCCCGTCAACGCGGCGCACCTGACCGCAGTCATGGTCGCGCCATTCGCGAACGCCCGGGAATTCGAAGCGCTGCTTGCCGATGAGCGGCGGCGCGCGATCGCTCTCGGCCCCGGAGCGGGCGTGGGGCCGACGCTGCGCAAGCTGGTCGCGGCGGCGCTGACCAGGGCCGCCGAGAGCCGCACCATCGTGCTCGACGCCGACGCGCTGTCGAGCTTCGCCGGCGAAGCGGGACGCCTCGCCGCGCTCATTGCGCGAGGCGGCCATCAGGCCGTTATCACCCCCCACGAGGGTGAGTTCGCCCGCCTGTTCGGGGGCGCAGCCGGCGTCAGCCTCGACGACGACAAGCTCGCACGCGCCCGGGCCGCGGCGCGCCTCATGGGCGCGGTCGTGCTCATCAAGGGTGCCGACACGGTGGTCGCCGCGCCGGACGGGCGGGCGACCATCGGCTGGGACCTGCCGCCCTGGCTCGCCACCGCAGGCTCCGGCGACGTGCTCTCGGGCCTCGTCGCGGGCCTGGGGGCGCAGGGCATGGCCGGCTTCGAAGCCGCCTCAGCCGCGGTCTGGCTGCATGGCGCCTGCGGCCGGGCGGTCGGCCCCGGGCTCATCGCCGAGGACCTGCCGGAGGCGCTGCCGGGCGTCCTGCGCGCTCTCGGATAGCCGCCGGGTCAAGTGCAAATCGACGTCACTGAGCGGGAATAAACGCGCGTAAACGCTAGTAAATTGACTCCAATTTACTAGCGTTTATTTTTCCGAATCGAGCTTTTTCAATGGGTTGCGAGCGATTGGAGTAAAAAAAGTAACTCCCAAGCCGGGTGAGTCCGAATTGTCACACGGTGTGTGAGATCGTTGAGGTTTTGCGAGATTTTCGAGACGGGCGGGGGCGAACCGTGAGTCAAGGTGGGGATGATTCTCCCTGCCGAAGTTCAGGCGCTGATCGAAGCGCTCCGGAGCGAGATTTCCGCGCTTCGCTCGGAGGTCGCCGATTTGCGGCGGGAGAACGAGGGCCTTCGAGCCGAGAACGCCGAGCTTCGGCGCCGGCTGGATCTGGACAGCACGACGAGCTCCAAGCCGCCTTCGAGCGACGGGCTGAGGAAGAAGTCGCGCCTTCCCGGCAGCCTTCGCGGCCGTTCGGGCAAGGCGAGCGGGGGACAGCGGGGCCACAAGGGCGACACGCTGCGGCGGACGGCGACGCCCGACTGGGTCGTCCGACACGAGGCTGCGGCGTGCCGGCGCTGCCGGGCGGCGCTCGCGGCTTCGATGCAGACCGGGGTGGAGACGCGTCAGGTGTTCGACCTGCCCGAGCGGCTGATCGAGGTCACGGAGCACCAGGGCGCCATCTATGCCTGCGCCCGATGCCGCGGCGTGACGCGGGCTGCGTTCCCCGACGGCGTGATCTCGCCGACCCAATATGGCGAGCGCATCAAGGCGGCGGCGGTCTATCTCAACGTGCAGCAGCTTGTGCCCGAGGACCGGACGGCGCAGGCGCTTCAGGACCTGTTCGGCGCGCCGCTCGTCTGCCCGGCGAGCGTGATCGCGTGGATGGGCAAGAAGGCTCAGGCTCTGGAGGGCGTCTATCAGGCGATCGGGACGCGCGTCGGCGGGGCCAAGGTCAGGCATCTCGACGAAACCGGCTTTCGCATCGCAGGCTCCCTGCAATGGCTGCATACGACGTCGAGCCGGAGCCATACCTTCTACCGGGTCGGAGCGGCGCGCGGCGATGTTCCCGCAGGGTTGAAGGGCGGCGTCGTCGTGCATGACCATTTCCGCCCCTACAACGCCCTCGCGGACGTCGCTCACGCCTTCTGCAACGCCCATCACCTGCGCGAACTCAAGGCGCTCATCGAGATCGACAAGGAGCCGTGGGCGCAAGCCATGCGCGACGTCCTCCTCGACGCCGCAAAGGCCGTGCGCCAAGCCAAAGAGGCCGGCGCCCGGGCGCTCGAACCCGAACGCGTGCAAGGCTTCGTCGACCGCTACTGGCAGGCCGTTCGGGAAGGGCTCGCCTTCCATCGCGCCCTGCCGGCCTTCGATCCTTCGCCCGGCTCGAAAAAACGAAAGAAGCAGCGCCCAGGCCATAATCTCCTCATCCGCTTCAAGACCTTCAAGGACGAGACCCTGCGCTTCCTCGTCGACTTCGACGTCCCGTTCACCAATAACCTGGCCGAACAGGACCTGCGCATGGCCAAGGTCAAAATGAAAATCTCGGGCGGCTTCCGCACCTTCGAAGGCGCTCACGTCTTCGTCCGCATGAGGTCCATCGTCTCCACCGCACGAAAGCACGGCCTCAACATTCTCAAAGCCCTCACTGCAAACCCCTCCCAACTCCTCCTCGCAATCGCAGCCTGAAAACAGACGGCTTGGGAGTTACGCGAAATTTTTTTGCGGCTCCGGTAGAGCCCGGAAGCCGCCCCCGTCCGCCGACGGGCCAAAAGATTGGCCCCGAGATTGGCCACACAAGCCGCGTTGATCCCGAGGAGCAACGCCCAGCCGAATTGCCGGAACGGGAGCCGCAGTCGGGGCTATGCGGACGGGCTAAGTTGATCATCAGGCAAGCTTACACGAGGTTCTGATTTCCAGCAAGCAATTGCCGACTTATATGGCGTTACGCGTTGGCCCACCGAGTTTGGGCTCCAGGAGGGCGAAACGGGTCATGAAGGCGTCATGGCCGGGCTCGACCCGGCCACCCACGAGAGCACCGCTCCATCAGGATAAACATCTGATATGAAACACGATCCTTTTGCGCCGGAGATCATCGCGGCGGGGCGGCGTGGATGGCCGCGACGAGCGCGGCCATGACGCCTCACGGCGGAAATCCCAAAAAACAACAGCGAACGCGATAAGCGCCAATTGCCGACCCACTCCGTCAGGCCGTCCCATCCAGCTTTCCTTAACGGCCCCCGGAAACGGTGAGCACGTCCCCGGTGACGAACCGCGCCGCGGGCGAGATGAGCCAGGCCGCCGCCTCGGCGATCTCCTCGGACACGCCGACGCGGCGCAACGGCGTCATCGCCTCGATGCGCGCGCGGAATGAGGCGTCAGCGAGCTGGCTGCGGTTCATGTCGGTCTCGGTGAACCCCGGCGCGACCGCATTGACCCGGATCCCCTCGGGTCCAACCTCGGTCGCAAGCCCCTTGGTGAAGCTTTCGACCGCTCCTTTGGTCGCCGCATAGGGCGCAAGTCCCGGCAGCCCGCCAAGCCTGGCCGCGATCGAGGAAATGTTGACGATCGAGCCGCCGCTTCCGCCGCGCTTCGTCGAAAGCCGGAGCACGGCCTCCTTGCAGGCGAGGATGGTTCCCATCGTGTTGACCGCGAAAAGCTGGGTCAGCTCTTCGACCGCCCGATCCTCGAGGCGGGCGAAACGGCCAGAAACGCCGGCGTTGTTGACGAGCCCGGCGAGCGGCCCGAGCGCCTGCGTCGCCTCATCGAACAGGCGGGGAATCTGAGCCGGGTCGGCGACGTCGGCCTGGAATGCGCCAGCGCGTCCGTCCGATTTCTTGATTTCCCCGACGGTCGCCTCGGCGGCCTTGGCGTTGGCGGCATAATTGACGGCGACCGCGTATCCGTCCACCGCCAGGCGACGGCAAATGGCCGCGCCGATGCCGCGCGAGCCTCCGGTGACGATGATGAGTCCAGAGGGCATGGGGGAGAACCTTCAAACCGCGGGGGGTGTTCAAGCCATATTGAAGGCGAGCCCTGCGGCGGTCAATTCAGCAGCGGGGCGTCACGGCTTCAGCCGCCATCCGGTGCGGAAGATCCAGGTCAAAATCGCCAGGCACACGGCGATGAACAGCGCGGTGAATCCGAGACTTGCGGCGACGCTGACGTCGCCCTGACCGTAGAAGCTCCAGCGAAAGCCGCTGATGAGATAGACGACGGGATTGAACAGGCTAACGGTTCGCCAGAAGGGCGGCAGCATGTCGATCGAATAGAAAGCCCCGCCAAGGAAGGTGAGCGGCGTCACCACCAGCGCCGGGATGACCGCGAGCTGCTCGAAATTTTTGGCCCAGACGCCGATGATGAAGCCGAACAGACTGAAGGCGATCGCGGTCAGCGCAAGGAAGGCGGCCATCCAGAATGGGTGTTCGATGCGCACCGGAACCAAGAGCGCCGCGGTTATGAGAATGACGAGACCGATGCCGATCGACTTGGTCGCCGCCGCGCCGACATAGGCGCAGATCGCCTCGATCGAGGATAGGGGCGCCGAGAGGAGCTCGTAGATCTGGCCGGTGAACTTGGGAAAGTAGATGCCGATCGAGGCGTTGGAAATGCTCTGGGTCAGAAGCGAGAGCATCATCAGGCCAGGGACGATGAATGCGCCGTAGCTCACCCCGCTGACCAGGCTTATGCGGCCGCCGATCGCCGCGCCGAACACGACGAAATAAAGCGCGGTAGTGATGACCGGCGTCGCCACGCTCTGCAGAATTGTGCGCTGGGTGCGCTGCATTTCGGACCGGTATATCGACCAGACGCCGTTGAGGTTGACCGCCCGCGAAGGTTTCACGCCGCCCGTCCCACCAGATCGACGAAAATGTCCTCGAGCGTTGTCGTGCTGGTGTCGAGATCCTTGAAATCGACGCCGATCTCGTTCAGGCGACGCAGAAGCGTGGGAACGCCGGTGTCCTCAGCCGAAGCGTCGAAGCGATAAGAAAGGCGCTGGCCGTGGTCCTCGAGTTCGAGCGGCCAGCCGGCCAGTTCCTTTGGCAGCTCCGGCAGCGGCTTCTGGAGCGCGAGCGTCAGGCGACGCTTGCCGAGCTTGCGCATGAGCGCTGTCTTTTCGTCCACCAGCACGATCCGCCCGTTGTTAATGACGCCGACCCGGTCCGCCATCTCCTCGGCCTCCTCGATGTAATGAGTGGTGAGAATGACGGTGACGCCTTCGCTGCGCAGTCGTTGCACCAGCGCCCACATGTCGCGGCGCAGGTTGACGTCGACGCCGGCGGTCGGCTCGTCGAGGAAAAGCACGTCGGGCTCATGGCTGAGCGCCTTTGCGATCATCACCCGCCGTTTCATGCCGCCCGAGAGTTCGACAATCTTGGTGTCGCGCTTGTCCCACAACGATAGGTCGCGCATCAATTGTTCGATGAATGCGGGATTGGCGGGTCGTCCGAACAGCCCGCGGCTGTAGGTCACGGCTTTGCGGACCGTGGTGAAGATATCGAGCGCGATCTCTTGCGGCACGAGGCCGACGATTCGCCGCGCGGCGCGAAAGTCGCGGACGACGTCATGGCCGTCGATGAGGACCCGGCCCGAAGTCATGGACACCGTGCCGCAGACGACGCCGATCAGGGTCGTCTTGCCGGCGCCGTTCGGGCCCAGGAGAGCGAAAATCTCGCCTCTGGCGATGTCCAGATCGACCGAGTCGAGCGCGATGAGGCCTGACTTGTAGCGCTTGGTGACGGCGGCGATCGATATCATCGGCGACATCGCCGCTCCTCCCCGACAGGCGCGCTCGGAAGGCGCGTCTCGCGCCACGCGGTGACAGAGCGACGCGCACAGGTCAGAACCGCGAACGCCGCCAGACTGACATGTAAGCGCTTGGCCGCGGCGCGTCACCCCCGCGCGCCGCGGACTGAGAGAGGAAGCCCAGCTTTGACACTGGCGCGCGCGTCGCCTGCGATCGAAAAGTCGCGAAACTTCGTCGCGGCGCCGATCAGCGAGTCGGCGCCGGATCGAAGTTCATCAAACTTCGACGAAAATCAAAAGGCCATCGGCACGAAGAAGCAATAGACCCCGGACTGGCTTCCGTCGCCATCGTCCCGGTAGAAGATCCAGTAGTCTCCGTCCAGGCTCGGCAGCGCCTGACCGACCGGGATGCGGCGGACATAGCCGTCGACCGCATAATAGTCGTCGGACACCCGGTGGACCTGCTCAGGGCGAAGATGATGGGCGTCGGCCGGTCCGCAGCACGAAGCCTTCACCCAGCCTGGAACGGGCTTCCCGTCCGACCAGTAGTCATGCGCCTCCGCCCCGCTGGCGGATAAGGCGAACAATAGTATGGCGATTCGAGCAATCATCTCAGTCCCCTTTGCGGGTTTCCAAGTTGGATTGATGCCGAACCCCCGGGAGTTTTCCTCCTCTCAACTCAAGTGCACGCTGACCACATGGCCGGGGCAAGACTCGTGCCACCGGTCCGACTCACCATGTAATGCTGCTGCCGGGATGGTCCAGTTGGCAAGCGCGCGTTCACAACAAATTTGAGGAGTTCCCATGGTTAGGATGTCGATTGGCGGCAGCCGGCTCCTCGCCGGGATCCAGCCGCCGGACCGCAGCGGGATCGGGCTTCGCGTCGCAGCCTAACCGGCCGCCCTCGACGGCGTGGCGCATAATTGAGCAGGGTCAATCTGGCGCACTTTTATGCAGCTCCACTTCCCCTTCCTAGGCTCGGCGGGCGAGGCGACGAACAAATTCGCCGGCCGCGCGGAAAGTTCCCCAGCTTTCAATCACGCGCCCTCGTCTCGTCATGCGAGACTCGATCAGCACAGGATAAGCAATTGATCTCACGTCGATTATGAGCGGCGCCAGTCGTCGCCCGCGCCAACTGGACGGGGTGTGTGCGGCCGCACGCGGGCTTGCCGCGACTCACCTCACGGCTTAACCCCAAGCCCTATGGCCAAACCCGTTCCGCCGCCTCCGGCCCCGCCTTCCGTCCCGATCGACGTCAATCTGCGCGAGGCGCTCGAGGAGCGCTATCTTGCCTACGCCCTTTCCACGATCATGGGGCGCGCGCTTCCCGACGCGCGCGACGGGCTGAAACCGGTCCACCGACGCATCCTCTACGGCATGCACATCCTCAGGCTCGACCCCAACTCGGCGTTCAGGAAATGCGCGAAGATCGTCGGCGACGTGATGGGCTCGTTTCATCCGCATGGCGACCAGGCGATCTACGAGGCGCTGGTGCGTCTCGCCCAGGACTTCGTCTCGCGCTATCCCTTGATCGAGGGGCAGGGCAATTTCGGCAATATCGACGGCGATAACGCCGCGGCCTACCGCTACACCGAGGCGCGCATGACCGATGTCGCGCGTCTCATCATGGAGGGCGTCGAGGAAGATTCGGTCGATTGGCGCGACAACTACTCGGGCGACACGAAAGAGCCGATCGTCATGCCCTCGGCCGTTCCGAACCTGCTCGCCAACGGCGCGCAGGGCATCGCGGTCGGCATGGCGACCTCGATTCCGCCGCACAACATCGCCGAACTCTGCGACGCGGCGCTCCATCTCATCCACGAGCCCAAGGCGGATACGGCCTCGCTCATGGAGTTTGTGAAGGGGCCGGACTTCCCGACCGGCGGCATTGTCATCGACGACAAGCCGGCGATCCTCGAGACCTACCGCACCGGCCGCGGCGCCTTTCGTGTCCGGGCGCGATGGACGAAGGAGGATGCCGGGCGTGGCGGATGGGTCGCCGTCGTCAGCGAGATTCCCTACGGGGTGCAGAAGTCCCGGCTGATCGAGCAGATCGCCAATCTCCTCAACGAGCGCAAGCTTCCGCTGCTTGCCGACGTCCGCGACGAATTCGACCGAGGACGTGCGGATCGTGCTCGAGCCGCGCACCCGCGCGGTCGAGCCCGAAACGCTGATGGAATCCCTGTTCAGGCTGACCGAGCTCGAGACGCGCGTCTCGGTCAACATGAACGTGCTGGTAGACGGCGTGACGCCGAGGGTCGTGTCGCTTGGCGAAGCGCTGAGGCAATGGCTCGACCATCGCCGCAACGTTCTGGTGCGCCGCTCGCGCCATCGCCTGGCGGCGATCGACAAGCGGCTCGAACTGCTCGCCGGCATGATCATCGTCTTTCTCAATCTCGACGAGGTCATCCGCATCGTTCGCGAGGACGATGATCCGAAGGAGCGCCTCAAGATCCGGTTCAGCCTGACCGAGCCGCAGGTCGTCTACGTCCTCGACACCCGCTTGAGAAGCCTGCGCCGGCTGGAGGAAATGGCGCTGCGCAAGGAGCAGGGCGAGCTGACCAAGGAGAAGGCCTCGATCGAGGCGCTGCTCGCCAGCGAGAAGAAGCAGTGGCGGATGATCGACGTCGAGGTCCGCGACTTACGGAAGAAGTTCGGTCCGGAGACTGCGCTTGGCCGTCGCCGCACCAGTTTCGAAGCGGCGCCCGAAGTCATCGTCGCCGATCTCGCGGAAGCGATGATCGAGCGCGAGCCCTTGACCATCGTCGTCTCGCTTAAAGGTTGGATCCGGGCGATGAAGGGGCAGGTCGCCGATCTCTCCACAGCGACGTTCAAGGGCGACGACGGCCTGAAGACCTCGTTCTTCGCCGAAACGACCTCGAAGATCCTGGTGCTGGCGAGCGACGGCAAGGTCTTCACCCTCGACGCGTCTAAACTGCCGGGCGGGCGAGGGCAGGGCGAGCCGATCCGGCTCATGGCCGACCTGGACGAGAGCGCTTCGATCGTGGCCGTCTGGGCCTATGCGGCCGGGGCGAAGCGCCTGATCGCGTCGAGCGACGGCAACGGATTTGTCGTTGGCGACGACGAGCTTCTGTCCTCGACGCGCAAGGGCAGGGCGGTGCTCAATGTCGCGGCGCCGGCGAGCGCGGCGCTGATCGTTCCCGCCGCCGGCGACCACGTCGCGGTCATCGGGCAGAACCGCAAGCTTCTGGTCTTCCCGTTCACGCAGCTCAATGAAATGGCGCGCGGCAAGGGCACGCGGCTTCAGCGCTACAAGGACGGCGGGATTTCCGACGCCAGGGTGTTCGCCGTCTCCGATGGCCTTACCTGGCGCGACTCCGCCGGTCGCACCTTCACCGTGACCAGGCCCGAGCTCAACGAATGGATCGGCAATCGCGCCGAGGCGGGGCGCCTGCCGCCCAAAGGCTTCCCGAAGAACAATAAGTTCGAGGGCTAGTGGGTTGTCATTCCCGGTGGACCGCAGGTCCGACCGGGAATCCAGGGCTGTCGAGCTCGTGCGCCTCGGCTTGGATTCCCGATCATTCGCTTCGCGCCCGTCGGGAATGACAAAAGATCAGACCTCGTTGGACGGCGGCAGCTTGGCGCCAGCCGAGGCGGCGCGGGAGGGTTCATTGGCGCAAGCGATTTGGGGCGCGACGCTCGTCGGCGCCGTCCTCGCCATGGTCGGAATCGACGTCGCGTCGGCCTCGCCGCGCTGCCTGGTCACCGACCCGACCGGAACTCGCTGAACGTGCGGCGGTTTGACGGCAAGGTCATCGGCGCCCTTCACAACGGCGAGATCGTGAGAATCCTGAGGACGGGCGCGGACCGGCGGGGAAAACCCTGGGCCTATGTCGCCTACGAGACTAATGGCGAAGGGTCAGTCTACCGCGAGTTCATCAACTGCTACCGAGACGTCGGGTCGCGTTTAAGGAGTTCTTAGCCGCCCGCGGTCAACGGGTTCATCCATTTGAGCCCGGCAAAGCGCGCGAAGTCGCGATCGGTCGTGCATAAAGTGGCGCCGTGTTCGATGGCGATCGCCGCGAGGACGGCGTCCATGACCAGGGGACCGGCGGTCTGCCCGTCGCGCATCAGGCGGCTCAAGATGTCCCAGTGCGGTTCGCCCGGCTCCAGGAGGCCAGCAACAGGCTGGGCGAGACATGCGGAGACTGCGGCGCCAGCCTCGGAAACGGAAAGCGGACGCTCGAACACCCTGGGATTGGTGGCGATCCTCAGAAAAGCCCAAAGGGTCAGCCAAGCGAACCGCACGAGCTCCGGCCCGGAAAGCGCCGCTTCGAGCCACGCGCGGCTCTTGTCATGCTGCTCCGCTCTCGGATGATAAGCATAGAGCAGGAGGTTCGCGTCGACGAGAATCACCGGTGCAGCGAGCCTTCGGTCTGCTCCATCAGTTCCGCGACATTGTCCAGTGACAACCCGGGCCGGAGTGCGCCGAGATCGCGCGTGGCGACCCTGAAAGTTGGACTGCGCGCGGCGATGCGTCGGCTCGCCAGTCCGCGCCGCAGCGTCTCGTTGACGACCTCCTTGAAGGGTAGGCCGGCGCGGCTCTGCTCCGCCTTGAGCTTGGCCGCCACGTCGTCGTCGAGGGTGAGAGTCGTCCGCATATCTTGATGCTATGGCTCAGGCATCATGATGTCAACGGGCTGCGCTTCCTCCCGATCGACCCAAGCAAGCGGCGGTGCTCACGCGGGCGCAGCCGCCGGAACCGGCTCGCTCCTTTGCATGGGCCTGAAGGTCGAGGCGATCAGGAAGGCGCCGATCCCCATCGCCCATGAGCCGACATAGAGCCAAGTGTAGCTCGCGGTCGCGTCGTAGATGAGCCCCCCGGCGAGCGGTCCCAGCGCCATGCCGAGGCTGCCGGCCATGGCCGTGCCGCCGATGACGGTTCCCATCATTCGCAGCGGAAAGTTCTCGCGCGCCAGAACCGCATAGAGCGGCATGACGCCCGCATAGATGAACCCGAACAGAGCCGCGACGGTATAGAACTCGCCCAAGCCCCGGGCGAAGACGTAGGCGAGCGCGCCGAACGCCCGCGCCAGCAGTCCGAGGACCAGAACGCGCTTGGCGCCGAACCGGTCGCCGAGGAGCCCGAAACCGATCCGCCCGCCCATGCCCGCAAGGCCCTCGACGCTGTAGATCGAGACGGCGGCCACCAGCGGAATGCCGCATGTCTGCGCATAGCTCACTGTATGGAAGATCGGGCCGGAGTGGGTCGCGCAGCAAAAGAAGTTGGTTAGCACGAGCACAACGAATTGCGGCGAGCGCAACGCCTCGCCGACCGACATGCCGGATTGGGGCTCGGCGCCAGGCATGGCGCTAACGCCGACGAGCGCCGGCGGGCGACGCACCAGCAGCGCCGCCGGGATCATGAGCGCTGCGGCGACGATCGCCAGGATTTCGAGCGTCGTCCGCCAGCTCATGGTTGAAACCAGCCATGCGGCAAGGGGCGCCATGGTCATCGGCGCCATGCCCATGCCCGCCGAGACGAGCGACACCGCGAGACTTCGATGCGTGTCGAACCAGCCGGTGACGCAGGCCATCATCGGCACGATGATGGCGGCCGCGCTTCCGCCGACGAGCAGCCCAAAGATCATGAAACGCGAGCAGCGAGCTCGCCTGGGATGCAAGGGCCACGCTCAGCGCCAGGACGATCGCGCCGGTCATGACGAGCACGCGCGGACCGAACCGGTCGGAGAGGCCGCCCCAGGCCATGCTGCCGAACGCCATCGCAAGAAAGCCAATCGTCATGGCGCTCGACACGCCGGTCACGGACCAGCCGGTGTCCCGGGCGATGGGCTTGAGCAGGACGGGCAAGGAAAACATCGAACCGATGGCGACGCAGCCCAGAAGGCCGCCCGCCGCGACGATGACCCAACGGGTAGGGAGATTCCCGCATTCGGCGCGCTCCTTTTAGCGGGCGATCGTCGCCGCGGCGCTGGCGCGCTTCAATCCCCGCTGGCGTGCGACCGGTCAACAAAAAACGCCCGAGAGAGCGACTGGACGACGCCCGCCTGTCGGCCCGTTCAGGTTTCGAAAAAGGAGGGCGCGGCGCGGGCTCCAGGCGGCGAGAATGAGGGAGTTTTCAAAACGATTTGCGAACCAATTCACCGGCCCGGCTCCGAGTCCACCATTCCGATTAGGCATTCTCTAACTCGCCCGGCGGAATTCTCCATTGCCTGGACGGGCAAGCAAGAAACGGAATCCGCGCGATGCAGACCCTGAAGCGATTTCTGGCCAGCCAGGATGGCGTGACGTCGATCGAATATGCGCTGATCGCAAGCCTCATTGCGATTGTCATCATTGCGGCCGTTCAGGGCGTCGGCACGCAGTTGAGCACGGTGTTCACCGAGGTCGGCAATTCGCTGAAGTGACAGCCTGGCCGGTCCGGCGCGCGGGCTTGCGCTTCGGCGGCGAGAAGCGCTAAATCCTCTGCTCCGGCTTTGACCGCCCCAGCGTGATGACAAACGGGCGCCCGGCGATCGCGCCGCCGAGCGATGGCGTTATTCTGAAGGGCAGACAGGCTTCGATCGCGCGTTCGGCGTCGTCGACGAAGCGCTGTCGAGCGTCGGCGTCGCCCTCGAGATGGGAAAACGTGATGCGCGGCTTGCCGAAGATCGAGCCGTCACGCTTCATCATCAGCATGATGGTGAGCCGCGAGCCGGCCGGTCCGAGCGGCTTCCCGGCCATGCAGGCGGCGAACTGGCGTTGAAGGTCCATAAGCGTGTTGGCGGGCGCCGTCTCGTCAGCAAGCGCCGCGGGGAGGGCGCAGGCGAACGCCGCGACCCATACGATCATCGCCCGGGCGCCCGTCATTGACCCTCTCCTTTGGGACGCGCCAATGGGTTTCTCGCGTCCAATTCGTGACGAACATTATCACGGAGCCTCCGCCGCAAGGATCAAATGCGCGGCCGTTGAAGCCGGCGTATTGTCATCAGAAACCGGGAGGAGGACGGCGTGGCGGATCGAGTTCAGAAGCGCCGGCGGGCCTATGCGGCCGAGGTCGCGCGCCGCGCCGGGATCAGCGATCCGCGGATCGAAGCCGCGTTCGCCGCGGTCCCGCGCGAGGATTTCGCAGGCTCCCCGCCCTGGCGGATCGGCTCCGGCGGTCTCTTTGGCCTCAGCTCGTCCGACGACCCCGCCCGCCTCTACGAAGACGTGCTCATCGCGATCGACGCCGAGCGCGGGATCAACAACGGCCAGCCGTCGCTGCACGCGCTCTCGATCGCCGCGCTCGAACTCAGGGCGGGCGACACCGTCGTCCAGATCGGCGCGGGCGCCGGCTACTACACCGCGATCCTCGCCGAGCTGGTCGGGGCGACAGGCAAGGTGACGGCTTACGAGATCGAGCCGGACATCGCGGCGCGCGCCGCGGCCAATCTCACGCGCTACCCCCAGGTCGAGGTCCGCGCCCGCTCCGGCGTCGAGGACCTGCCTCAAGCCGACGCCATCTACGTCAACGCCGCCGCCTCGCATCCGCTTCGCGCCTGGCTCGACGCGCTGAAGGTCGGCGGAAGGCTCGTCTTTCCTCTGCAGGCGGCGGGTTCGAGCGGCGCCATGCTCATGGTGACGCGGCCGCAGCGTGGCGATGCCTGGCCGGCCCGCTTCCTCATGGACGTCGTGTTCATCGCCTGCGAGGGCGCGCAGGACCCTACGATGGCGCGCAAGCTCAACGAGGCGTTCCGCCGTGGCAGGTCAGATCGGGTGCGCTCGCTACGCTTGGGCGAAGCGCCGAGCCGGACGGATTGGGTGCGGGGCGACGGCTGGGCTTTGTCGACCGAGGCGGCTGGGTAGGGGGCGCGTTCAGCGACGCTCGGCGCGCGCCTCTATGAGGGGGGGGTGGCCGAACAATAGCGAACTCAACTTCGCGCCCAGCCTGCTTCGATGACGCAAGTCGTGAAGCGCAAAATAACGCATGAGGGAATCGATGAGCGCCGCCCGTGAGCGAATCCTCCACCAGGCCCTGATCGCGATCGCCCTCATCGCATTGGCGGCGGGCGCGATCTTTTGGACCCGGGGCGACCATGGGTTCGCGCAAAGGGCCTGGGCGGCAGGGTCGATTCCGGTCGCGCTCGGGTTGCTCGTCTCGATCGTCCGCGACCTCCTGGCTGGCCGCGCCGGGGTCGACGTGATTGCGCTCTTGTCGATGACCGGCGCGCTGCTGCTTGAGGAAAATCTAGCGGCGATTGTGGTCGCGGTCATGTACGCGGGCGGGACGATGCTCGAGGATTTCGCGGTCTCTCGCGCCGAACGCGATCTCAAGGCGCTGGTCGACCGCGCGCCCCGCGTCGCCCATCGGACCAATCTCGACGAGGTGAAGGACGTTCCCGTCTCGGAGATCGCGGTCGGCGACACGCTTCTGGTGCGCGCCGGCGAGGTTGTTCCCGTCGACGGCGTCTTGTCAGACCCGGATGCGATTTTGGACGAGGCCGCGCTGTCCGGAGAGCCGATTCCAGTCGGCAAGCATCGAGGCGAGGCGATCCGAAGCGGAGCGGTCAACGCCGGCCAAACCTTCACGATGGAGGCGACGGCGACCGAAACCGAGAGCACCTACGCCGGCATCGTTCGGATGGCGACGGCGGCGCAGACCGCGAAATCTCCGGCGATCCGCCTCGCGGACCGGTTCGCGCTGCTGTTGTTGCCGGTTGCGGTCGGCCTTGCAGGAGTCGCCTGGGCGATTGCGGGCGATCCGGTCCGGGCTCTGGCGGTCCTCGTGGCGGCGACGCCCTGTCCGCTCATTCTCGCCGCCCCGGTCGCTTACATCGCTGGCGTGGCCAGAGCCGCGAGGCAAGGCGTTCTCATGAAAGGGGGCGCGGCGCTGGAGGCGCTCGCGCAAACCCGCACCGTCATTTTCGACAAGACTGGCACTTTGACCGTCGGCGGCGCGCGGCTCATCGAAATTGAGACCGCACCCGGATGGAGCGCGGACGAAGCGCTTCGCCTTGCGGCCTCCGTCGAGCAGGCCTCCCAGCACGTCGTCGCGGCGGCGATTGTGGCCGCCGCGCGCGAGCGCCGATTGCCGACCGGCGCCGCGAGCGATGTTCGCGAGGCTATGGGTTCGGGTGTCGCCGGCGTGGTCGAAGGACGCCGGGTGCGCGCTGGCTCGCACGCCTTCGTCTTCGATTCGCCGCCGAAAAGTCCGTGGTCGAGGCGAACGCTGCGCCGCGCCTCGCTTCACTCCGCTCTGACGGTGTTCGTGGCCGTCGACGGAACGCCGGCGGGCGCCATTCTGCTGGCCGACGAATTGCGGCGCGAGGCCCCCCGCGCGGTCCAATCTCTGCGGGCTTGCGGCGTGTCGCGGATCATCATGGTCACCGGCGATCGCGCCGAGACTGCGGAAGCCATCGGCGCCGCGCTCGACCTCGATGCGGTGCTGTCTGAACGGGACCCGGCGGACAAGGTCGAAGCGGTGTCGGTCGAGCAGGCGTTGAACCCGACCCTGATGGTCGGCGACGGAATCAACGACGCGCCGGCGCTGGCGGCCGCCCATGTCGGTGTGGCGATGGGCGCGCGCGGGGCGAGCGCCTCGTCCGAGGCGGCGGACGTCGTCGTTCTCGTCGATCGGCTCGATCGGGTTTCGGAGGCGGTCAGGATCGCCCGCCGGACGCAGGGAATCGCCTTTCAGAGCATGGCCGTCGGAATGGCCTTGTCCGGCCTCGCGATGATCGCCGCCGCTTTGGGTTGGCTCGCCCCGGTCGAAGGCGCGCTCACGCAGGAAGCCATCGATGTCGCCGTCATTCTCAACGCCTTGCGCGCCCTGGGTTCAGGTCGCGGCTGGCGGCGCAGGAGCATGGCGGCACGCGACGCCGAGGCGCTGCGCGACGAACACCGGGGCGTCGAGAAGAGCCTCGACCGCCTGCGCGATATTGTGGATGCGCTCGAGGACGCTTCCGCCTCCGACGGCGCCTCCATGATCCGGGAAGCGAACGCGATTGTAGCGGACACGATTGTTAGTCATGAAAAAGCCGATAAAACGCTGGTCTATCCCCGCCTTCGCAGGTCGCTGTCGAGCGGCTACGGATTGGCGGCGATGAGCCGCGTTCATCGCGAGCTCCTCCACTTGGCCCATCTCCTGTCGCGCTTGTGCGAGGGGCTGTCTGACCCCGACGTCGATTCGCTCTTGCTGCGCGACGGACAGAGGATCATCGAATCGATCGAAACCATCGCGCGAATTCACAACGCGCAGGAGGAAGACATCTACGAATACGCCGCTGCGGGATAGTCGCCCAGATGCGTCCCCCTCCGAGACGATCGGTCTCGGGGTTTGGCTACGCCTCCGCGATCCAACCAGGGTCGCGGCCGCGCTGGGCCTGCTGGGATGGGCTCGTCCGAGCAGCAATCGAATCCGCAAGCAATATATTGACATATTCAGAAATCAGCGTTACATATCTTCTTATTATCAGCATGCACTCGCGCGTCGCCGAGCGTTTCGCAAGGCGACAGAGAGGAACGATGGGCTTGGGGCATTCCGCAAGGGGCTCTCAAAGACGGGACAAATTTTTTTATGTGAATCGGCCGCAACGCATTGAGAAGTCTCGGTTCGAAAAAATAAACGTTAGTAAACGCTCGCTATTTTACTAGCGTTTACTAACGTTTGCTGGCGCTTATGACCATTTCTCATGCGGCGGTTGTTTCCACGGGTTGAAGCCGGACTCCGGTCTGCCCAAAAGGGCTGCGGTTCGGCCGCTAGACCGAAAAACTCACCCCGCAGCCGCAGGAGGCGACCGCATTCGGATTCTTTACCCGGAACGACTGGCCCATGAGGTCGTCGACAAAGTCGAGCTCGGCCCCTTTGAGCATTTCGAGCGAGACGGGGTCGACCAGCACCGTCGCGCCGTCGCGCGTCACCGCCACATCGTCCTCGGCGCGGGTCCGGTCGACGTCGAAGGCGTACTGGAAGCCCGAGCAGCCGCCGCCCTTGACCGAGATGCGCAAGGCCGCGCCCGCTTCGCCCTTGAGGATGGCGTTGAGCCGCCGGGCGGCGCTCTCGCTGATCGTGACCCCCTCGAGTGCCGGAGAGACCGCTTTGTTCATGACCATGCCCTTTAGTCGCTTGCGCCGCGGAGCTGGCGCCGTCAGAATTTCTGCTGGGTCCAAGATATGGACGCCGGGCAAAGAGCGCAATGTCAAGGCGGACGCCGGACGATACCAGCCTGACGGCGCGCGCGCCCTACGCCGCCGATCCCACGCGCGCGCCCCGCCTTGTCGCCGAGCCGCCGTCGGCGACGCGGACCGAATTCCAACGCGACCGCGACCGCATCGTCCATTCGACCGCCTTCCGCCGCCTCGCCCATAAAGCCCAAGTGTTCGTCGATCACGAGGGCGATCATTTCCGCACCCGCCTCACCCACACCATCGAGGTGGCGCAGATCGCGCGTGCGCTCGCGCGGGCCTTGCGGCTCGACGACGACCTTGCCGAGGCGGTCGCGCTAGGCCACGACCTCGGCCACACACCTTTCGGACACACGGGGGAGGACGCGCTCGACGCCTGCATGGCCGGGCATGGCGGCTTCGACCACAACAGCCAGGCCTTGCGCATTGTCACCGAGCTCGAGCGCCATTATGCCGCCTTCGACGGGCTCAACCTGAGCCGGCCGACGCTTTCCGGGCTCGTCAAGCACAATGGGCCCTTGCTCGACGCCTCCGGCTCGCCGACCGAGCGCTACCAGGCGCACGGCGTCCCGCCCGCCATCCTCGCTTACGACAAGACCCTGCGTCTGGACCTCAGCATGCACGCGAGCCTCGAGGCGCAAGCGGCTGCGATCGCTGACGATATCGCCTATGACGCTCATGACATCGATGACGGCCTGCGGGCCGGCCTGTTCCCGCTCGCCGAGCTTCGCGCCGCCGTTCCGTTTGTTGGCGATCTCATGCGGGAGATCGACGGCCTCCATCCCGGCCTCGAGGAGCCGCGCGCGATCCACGAACTCACCCGGCGGGTCATCACCCGGTTCATAGAAGACGCGATCGGCGAGAGCCGCCGGCGGGTCGCCGAATCGAAGGTCGCGAGCCCCGAGGCGGTCGCGCGCGCCGGCCGCGCCCTTGTCGGGCATTCGCCCGCGATCGAGGCGGCCGATCGCGACATCAAGGCCTTTCTCTTCGCCCGCATGTACCGCCATCCCGAGGTGCGCAAGGTCCGCGATCGGGCGGACGCGATCGTGCGGCGCCTGTTTGAGGCCTATTTCGCCGAGCCGTCGCTGATGCCTCCCGAATGGGCGGCCCGGACGGAGAACGGCGATCTGGCGCGCGCGGTCGCCGACTATATCGCCGGCATGACCGACCGGTTCGCCATCGCCGAGCACGCCCGGCTTTTTGACGGGGCTTCCGACTTGCGATAGAGGCGCGCGCAAGCCCGGCCATGACGCTGAATAGCGAGGCGCAGGCATTGGCTCTGCCCTCTCGGTAGGAATAATGAACGTCTTCGCCGAGTTCCAGTCGCGCATCGCCGGTCTCATCGAAAAGCGGATCGCCGCGGGCGAATTGCCGCGCGATCTCGATCTTGGGCGCTTCGTCGTCGAGCCGCCGCGCGACGCGGCCCACGGCGACCTCTCGACCAACGCGGCGATGGTCTATGCGCGGGAAGCCAAACAGGCCGGCTCCAGCCCGCGCGCGCTTGCGGAAGCGCTTGTCGCCGATCTCAGGCTTGAGCCGGATGTGCAGAGCGCCGAAGCCGCAGGCCCCGGCTTCATCAATATCGTGCTGAAGCCAGAGGTTTACCTGAATGTCCTCACCGACGTCCTCATCCAGGGAACCCGTTTCGGGGCCGGGGCGCCGAGCAAGGAAGGGCCGGTCAATGTCGAATATGTGAGCGCCAATCCAACCGGGCCGATGCATGTCGGCCACGCGCGGGGCGCGGTGTTCGGCGACGCGCTCGCGAGCCTGCTCGTCTTCGCCGGCCGCAAGGCGACGCGCGAATATTACATCAACGACGCCGGCGGCCAGGTCGACGTGCTGGCGCGCTCGGCCTTCCTTCGCTACCGCGAGGCGCTCGGTGAAGACATCGGCCCAATCCCCGAGGGCCTCTATCCCGGCGACTATCTGAAACCCGTCGGCGAGTATCTCGCGCGCGAATTTGGCGTGAGCCTGGTGAGCAAGCCCGAGGCGGAATGGCTGCCCCTTGCGCGCAAGCGCGCCATCGAGGCGATGATGGCGATGATTCGCGACGACCTCGCCGCGCTCAACATCACCCATGAGGCTTTCGCCTCGGAGCGGGCGCTGACCGGCGCGGACGGGGGCCAGGACCAGGTCGCCAGGACGATCGAATGGCTGCGGGCGAAGGGCCTCGTCTACCAGGGCCGTCTGGCGCCACCCAAGGGCGCGCCGTCGGACGATTGGGAGGACCGCGAGCAGACCCTGTTCCGCTCGACCGGCTTTGGCGACGACGTCGACCGGCCGCTGATCAAGTCCGACGGCGGATACACCTATTTCGCCAGCGACATCGCCTATCACAAGACCAAGATCGATCGGGGTTTCCGCACCCTGGTCGACGTGTGGGGCGCCGACCACGGCGGCTACGTCAAGCGGATGCAGGCGGCGGTCGCGGCGCTCTCGGACGGCAAGGCGAAGCTCGAGGTCCGGCTTTGCCAGCTCGTGCGCCTCATGCGGGCCGGCGAGCCGGTCAAAATGTCGAAGCGCTCCGGCGAGTTCGTGACGCTGCGTGAGGTCGTGGACGAGGTCGGCGCGGACGCCGTCCGCTTCATCATGCTGATGCGCAAGAACGACGCGCCGCTCGATTTCGACCTCATGAAGGTGATCGAGCAGAGCCAGGACAATCCCGTTTTCTACGTGCAATACGCGCACGCCCGCGCCCGCAGCGTGCTCAGGCAGGGCAAGGCCGTCTTTGACGATTTTGATCTTGACCCGAAGGCGCTCGCCCGGGCCGACCTCTCGCTTCTGACCGACGAGGGGGAGCGGGAGCTGATGCGCACCTTCGGGCAATATCCGCGGGCTATCCGGCAGGCGGCGGAAGCGCACGAACCGCACCGGGTGGCCTTTTTCGCCTACGAACTGGCGACGCGTTTCCACGCGCATTGGAACCGCGGGAAAGATGCGCGCGAGTTGCGGTTTGTTAACGAAAATGAACGAATTTTATCGTATGCGAGACTGGCTTTGGTCGCGGGCGTCAGCCTTGTTTTGGCCTCCGCCTTGTCAATTTTGGGCGTTAGCGCCCCCGAAGAGATGCGTTAGCGGACCGTTGTCCTGTTGAGCGCGTCTGACGCGCTCAAGGCAAAGTTCGCGACAGGTGAGGATGATATGAGTGTTTCCGGGTCACGTGCGGGTGACGAGATCAACCTCGACGAATTCGAGCGGCGGCTGCGCGCCGCGGGTGGCGGCCAGCCGCGCGCCGAGGATCCCCTGGCGGAGCTTTCGCGCCTCGTCGAATTCTCGCACTTCGGGATCTCGAACGGCGAGGCGCCGGCTCGCCGCGCCGCCGAACCCGGCGCCGAAAGCACGCAGCCCCCTCAGCCGATCGAAACCGCGGCTCTTCGCCCCTCGATCGACGAAGAGGTGGAGGAACTGGCGCCCGGCGCGTCGGAGGCCGACCGCGAGGCGCGGCAGGACTATGAGTTCGACGCCCATCGCGCCGACGGCGCCTTTGTGGCGGAGCCGGAGGAAGAGCGCCGGCCGATGCGCTGGAAGCTCACGGTTTCGGCGCTGGCGATCGCAGGGGTCGCGATGATCGGGGCGGTCTTCGCACTCAAAGGCGGGGTCCCGGGTCTGCCGAAAACGCCTCCGTTCATCGCGGCCGCTCAGGGACCGACCAAAGTGGCGCCGCCCAAGAGCGAGACGCCTGCCGCCTTGAATGACCCCGGCGGGTCGCTCTTGGGGAACGCCAAGCCGGGACCCGTCAAGGTCGTCAACACCGAGGAGCAGCCCTTCGATTTGAACGCGCAGGCGTCGCTCAGCAATCCGCCCTCCGCCGCCGCCAATCCGCCGGCGGCCGCGACCGTGCCTGCAGCCGCCGATCAGGCGAAACCGCCGGCGGGATCGGATCCGACCGGGCTCGCCGCCACCGGCAATACGCCGCTCGTGGCGCCGCCCGGCGCGCCGACGCCGTCCATGCCGTCGGAATTCCCCACTCCGAAACCGGTGCGCACAGTCTCGCTGCGGCCGGACGGAACCCCGATCGCGGCCAATTCTTCGGATCAGGCGGCAAGCGACGCGAAACCCGCCGCCGCGCCGCCGCAAGAAGCGCCGAGCCAGCCGGCGCCGCAGGCCTCTAGCGAAGCGACTGGCGCCGCGGAGCCGTCGACGCCAAAGCTTGATTTGCCGACGAAGCTTTCGCCGAAGTCGGCAGCCCGGGTCGTCGTCGGCAAGACCGATACGACCCCGCCCGCCCCGAACGCTGAGACGCCCACCGAAACGGCGCAGAACGCCGCTCCGGCGAAGCCGGAGAAGGCTGCGAAGAAGCCCAAGGCCGGGCAGGTCGCTGACGCGGCCGAAACGACCGGAGCGATCGCGCCGCCGGTCGACGCGACCGCGGCGACGACTTCCGGCGGATGGTCGGTTCAACTCGCCGCGCCCAAATCGGAAGCGGAAGCCAAGACCAAGGTCGCGCAGCTGACAAGCAAATACAGCGCCGAACTCAACGGCTCGCCCATCGGCGTGCACAAGGCGGAAGTCCACGGGGAAACCATCTACCGCCTGCGCGTGAGCGGCCTGACGAAGGCGGACGCCGCGGCGATGTGCGCTCGCCTCAAGGGCGAGGGCGGGCAGTGCTTCATCGTCAAGTAAGCGGGAGCGTCTTCGGGCTCCAGCGCCTTAGTCCGGAACTCGGTGCGTGCAGAGCAAAGCCTCATCGCGCGGACCCGCGGGCTTGACCCCGCGGGGACGCGGCGATCCAGAGCCACCACCCTGGCTCTTCATCCCTGGATTGCTTCGCTTCGCTCGCAATGACGCCGCTGGTTCGAGTAGCTGAGCGCGGAGCCGCGAATGCCCAAGGCCTTCATCTGCGGCTGCGCCGGCCTCGCGCTCAATGACGAGGAACGCGCCTTCCTGCGCGGGCATGATCCCTGGGGCCTGATTCTCTTCAAGCGCAACGTCGCCGACCGTGAGCAACTGCGTGCGCTGACGCGGTCGTTCCGCGACTGCGTTGGCCGCGCCGACGCGCCCGTGCTGATCGACCAGGAGGGCGGCCGGGTGCAGCGGATGGCGCCGCCGCACTGGCGCGCCTATCCCGCGGCAGCCGCGATCGAGGCGGGCCTGGAGCCATCCAAAGCCACGGCCGCCGCCGGTCTCGTGGCGCGCCTGATCGCGCATGATCTCAACGAAGTCGGGATCAATATCGACTGCGCGCCGGTGCTCGATGTAGCGGGCGAAGGCATGCACAACGCCATCGGCTCGCGGGCTTTCTCGTCCCGACCTGAGCGCGTGGCGGCGATGGGCCGGGCTTTCGCCGACGGACTGCTCGCCGGCGGCGTCGCGCCCGTCGTCAAGCACATGCCGGGGCATGGCCGGGCGCGTGTGGACAGCCATCACGAGCTGCCTGTCGTCGACGCCGCGCGCAGCGATCTCAAGCGCGACTTCGCACCGTTTGCCGCGCTCAAAGACTTGCCGATGGCGATGAGCGCGCATCTCCTCTACACCGCGATTGATCCAGGCCGCCCCGCGACGATGTCACCTGTGGTGGTCGCCGAGATCATGCGCGGCGCCATCGGCTTCGACGGTCTCATCATGAGCGACGACCTGTCGATGAAGGCGCTGAAAGGTCCGTTCGACGAGCGCGCCGCCGCGGTGATCGAGGCGGGGCTCGATATCGTGCTCCATTGCAACGGCGATCTTGAGGAGGCTCGCGCCGTGGCGTCCGCCGCGCCGGTCCTTGCTGGCCTCTCGCTGCGCCGGGCGAAATTGGCGCTCGCCGCGATCGCGCCGCCGCAAGCGTTCGACGTGGAGCGCGGCGAGCGGGAGCTGGCGGCGATCAAGGCTGAGCTTGGCGTCGCCTGAGAGGGCTGCCGGGCCGAGCCATTCTACGCGCGCCGCGGCCCGTGCGCCGTTTTGCGCGCGACGATGGCCGACATTCGTTTGTTGGCGCGCCGCGTGTTAGCGTTGGACCCGTTCGAGGGCCATGGACCATCGCGCCTCTGGCGGGCATCGAACGCGAGGGCTCGCTTCAGAAGGCGGAATCGGCCTGTTTCGCGATCGCCGACATATCCGGCTACACGCGCTTCGTGTCCGGCGTCGAACTCGACCATGCCCAGGACATCATCGCCGACATCATGGACACTCTGGTCAGGGCGTTGCGTCCGCCGTTCCGGCTCGCCAAGTTCGAAGGCGACGCGGCCTTTGTCTATGCTCTCGCCGACAAGCTCGATGGATCGCTCATGCAGGATTCAATCGAACAGGCCTATTTTGCGTTCCGCAAGCGGCTCCGCAGCATCAAGCAGGCCAGTACTTGCGAGTGCCAGGCCTGCAGGCGGATGCAGAGCCTTGACGTCAAGTTCGTGGTTCATCACGGCGAGTTCATCCGGCAAAAGATGGCGGGCCGCGAGGAACTCGCCGGCCGCGACGTGATCCTCATCCACCGCCTGCTCAAGAACGACGTCGGCAAGACGTTCGGGTCGGGCGCCTATGCGCTCTATTCCGACGCCTGCGTGCGGGCGATGGGGATCGATCCCGCGGCGCAGGGTCTCGTCGAGCATTCCGAGGCGATCGAGCATATCGGGGACACGAAGTGCTGGGTGAGCGACCTTGAGCAGGCGTGGACGCGGGAAATCGAGACGGCGCGCAACCTGGTTCAGCGCGCCGGCGCCTATGTGCTCGTCGAGAGGGATTTCGCCGCGCCGAGACAAGCTTTGTGGGACCTCGTCACGTCGCCTCAGCATCACGCCCGCTGGCAGCGGAGCGACGGCGTCGTCGAGAATAATGCGCAGGGGCGTCGTGGCGCGGGCACCCAGAACCACTGCCTGCACGGCAAGGATGCGGTCATCGAGGACATCGTTGACTGGCGCCCGTTCGACTCTTATGTTCGCAGTCAAGGGAGTTGGGCGCGGTCGAGCGCCCGCTCGGCGAGACCACCGTCGGGAAGGGAGGCTATAGCTGCGCAGAGCTGGGAGCGGAGCGAGATACGACGGTTGATCAGAACTCTTATCCGCGGGTTGGTTACCGCCTTCCGTGTCTACGTCTCGGGGCTTTCCTCGGTCTAGAGGACGGGCGTCGGGCGTGAGCCCGGCCACATAACTAGCGACGGGAGTTCCCCACCTTTCGTGCTCCGCTCCCGGGTCTGCGCAGCGGGAGAGCGTCGTGTTTACGCGGGCGCGACTTCCCGTCCGATGGCCCATAGGAAAGCGGCCATTTCGCGGGCGATCGCGGCCACGACGACGGGCGGCTTTTTGCCCGTGGCGCTGAGGCGGCGATAGCGGGCGCACAGACGCACCTGCGCCTTCCAGGCGATGTCGCGCACTGGCTTCGGCAGCCCTTCGAGCCGCGCTCTCAAGGTCTCGCTGACCCTCGCTGGATAACGATAGGTCCAGGCCGCCTCGACGAGTGCTCGCCGCGCTCGCCGATTGCCGGCCAGAGTGAGGCCCATCCGTCGGATTGTGTCGCCTGTCGAGCTTTCCGCCGGGACAAGCCCGAGGAAAGATGCGAGCTGTCTTGGCGTGTCGAACCGGCGCACGTCGCCGATCTCAGCGGCAAAGGTCACGGCGACGAGAAACGAAGCGCCACGCATGGCTTGATAGGCTTCCACGACCGGCGCCATGGACCACTCCGGCACAACGAGGGCGAGTTGCTTCTCGACGCGACGCAGGCGTTGAAGAGAATCTTCGATCGCGTCGATGGCTTCCTGAAAGACAATCTGCTGCGCGGCATGGTCGAACTTCTGACCGGCGAGCCAGCGCCGATGCGCCAGCGTCCAGTGGCCGCCGCCGCTGTAAATCCGGCTATGCCGGAGGAGGAAAGAGAGAAGCTGCTGACGCTTTCGCCGAAGATCGTCCCCCGCCGCTTCCCGGGCGCGCGCAAGATCCCGGACCGCCTCATGGGCCGGGTCGGGCGCCCACACTCCAGTAAGCTCACCCGCCCGATGAAGACGCGCCAGAGTGACCGCATCCCGACGGTTCGTCTTGATCCGCTCGCCTGCTCGTTTCGGGATTAGCGCCGGAGCAACCACCATGCAGTCATGCCCGAGCGCCTGCACCTGGCGATAGAGTCCGTATCCCGTCGGCCCGGCTTCGAAGCAGACATGCAGCCGGTCGTATCGGTTAGCCAGTCTTTTGATCGTCCGCTCGATCGGCGCAGGATTGTTCTCGATATCGCCCATAAACCGGACTTCCCCGGTTCGGCCACCCTCCGCGATCGCCACGGCGTGCTTCTTCTTGGCGACGTCGAAAGCCACAAAAACTTCGATATACTTTCCCATGGTCCGCCCTCCGTGCATGAGGCTAGGCTCGGCATGCCCGAGCAACCCTCGTTCTTTAACTGCACGAAAGGGCGGGCCACCGGCTCAGCCCCCGAACATGACGTCTAGCGAGCGCGGCTATGCTGTCGGGACGCGGCAGATCACGCCGCGTCCTGCGTGACCCGGTTGCGGCCGGCCGACTTCGACAGATAAAGCGCGCGGTCCGCCCGGCGATAGAGCTCGGCGGAATCCCATTCGTCCCGCCACTGGGCAAGACCGATGGAGACGGTAATCGAAACGGCGCCGGCTGCGCCGTCGATGGCGAACGTCCGGCCCTCCGTGGTCCGGCGGGCGCGCTCCGCGATCCGCGCCGCTTGGGTTCCGTCGACGTCCGGCATCACGACGACGAATTCCTCCCCGCCCAGCCGGCAGAGAAGGTCACCGCCGCGGACGATCTCTTGCAGCTGAGCAGCGAAGCCCTTGAGCACGAAATCGCCGACGTCATGACCGTAGGTGTCGTTCACCCGCTTGAAATGGTCGATGTCGAGAATCATCATGGTCAGGGCGGCGGGGCGCCGACGCGCGGTTTCGATCATCGCGGGAAGGCGGTGCTCGAGCGCGCGGCGATTGCTGAGGCCGGTCAGCGCGTCATAGAGCGCCATCTCGATCGATTGCTGCACCGATTGGCGCAGCCGGTCGGCGTAGCGCTTCTGGCGCAGGTTCGTGCGCACCCGCGCCAAAAGCTCATTCCGGTCGATCGGGCGGGTAAGGTAGTCGTTGACCCCGAGTTCGAGGCCGCGCAGAACCTTGGGACGATCGTCGGGGTCGGCGATGAGCAGGATCGGCAGATTGCGCTCGCGCTCGCGCGAGCGGGCCTGACTGCACAGCCTGAGACCATCGAACGCGCCAAAGCCGAGACTGACGATCATAAGGTCGATCGCCTCTTCGCGCGCCTTCGCCAGGGCCTCGCCGGGCTCGCCGCTGAGGATGACGTCGTGATGAGGCTTGAGCGCGCCGGCCATGCGCTGGGATGAGGCGCGCTGCTCGTCGACAACCAGGATTCGCCCGCGCTCCGAGGCGTCGAGGTCCAAAACCTCGGCCAGCCCCATCATTCCCGGCTCCGCGCTATGCGCGGCCCGGCTCAAGAGTTCGTCGATCGAGAACTTGAGCCGAACGAGGGAGCGAACGCGCGCGATCAGGGCGATTTCGTCGACCGGCTTCGTCAAAAAGTCGTCCGCGCCGGAGTCGAGGCCGCGCACGCGGTCAGCGGGCCGGTCAAGCGCGGTCAAGAGAACGATCGGCAGATGAGCGGTTTCAGGCGTGGTCCTGAGGCGCCGGCAAACCTCGAAACCGTCCATGCCAGGCATCTTCACGTCGAGAAGGACGATGTCGCACCCGCCCCTTTCGCAGATCGCGATCGCGTCAGGACCGTTGGTCGCCGTCAGCACCTCGAAATATTCAATGCCGAGTCTCGCCTGAAGCAGTTTGAGATTGGACTGGACGTCATCGACGACCAGCACGCGAGCCGTCATGCGCTGGCTCCCGGCCCAAGAAAGTGGTCGATCGTCTCGAAGAACTTGGCGACCGATATCGGCTTGGAGAGGTACGCCTCGCAGCCGCCCTGCCGGATTTTCTCCTCGTCGCCCTTCATCGCGAACGCCGTGACGGCGACGACGGGTATGCTCTTGAGCTCCTCGTCATCCTTCAGCCATTGCGTCACTTCGAGACCGGAAACCTCGGGCAGCTGAATGTCCATCAAAATGAGGTCGGGCCGATGCTTTCGCGCGAGATCGACGGCTTCGATGCCGTTGCGCGTCTGCACGATTCGGTGCCCGCGGGTCTCGACGAGGTCGTTGAACAGCTTCATGTTGAGTTCGTTGTCCTCAACAATGAGCACGGTCTTGGGCATCGGGCGTCCCGTGAAAGGTGAATTCGGCCGGCGCGCCAGCTAAACTAGCGGCGAGACATTTACGAAAGGCGAATCGGACTATGCGCGATTCCCTGAAAATGAAGCAATCGGCAAGCCTTGAGGCCGGACGGTCGCTGGCGGTAAGCGGACTGACCTTCATCGCGGCGGATTCCGACCGGCTGAGCCGGTTCCTCAACCTGACCGGTCTTGGCCCCCACAACCTTCGCACCGCCGCTGGGGACCCGGCGTTCCTGGATTCGGTGCTCGACTATCTCGTCGCCGACGAGGCGCTTTTGCTCGCCTTCGCCGCCGACGCCGGCCTGAAGCCCGAGGCGGTCGCCCGGGCGCATGCCGCGCTCCGCGGCCCGGGCGAGGGGTGAAGCGCGGATGGATCCGCCCCGGCTGCGGCTGTGCCGCGACTGTCTGAGCAAGGATTCCGGCGGTGCTGTCCGATGCCCGCATTGCGGGTCGCCGCGCACGATCGATCTCGCAGACGCCGCTGGCCTGGCCATCGCCCATGTCGATTGCGACGCCTTCTACGCCGCGGTCGAGAAACGCGACGACCCGAGTCTCAACGACAAGCCGTTGATCGTCGGCGGGTCGGGGCCCCGCGGCGTGGTCGCCACCTGTTGCTACATCGCCAGAACATTTGGCGTGCGCTCGGCGATGCCGATGTCGCGAGCCCGGGCTTTGTGTCCCGATGCGGTGATCCTGCCGCCCGACATGGCCAAATATTCCCGGGTCGGGCGCGAAATCCGGACGCGGATGATGAGTCTCACGCCCCTCGTCGAGCCGCTGTCGATCGACGAGGCTTTTCTCGACCTCAACGGCTGCGAGCAGTCGAACGGAGCGGGCGCCGCGGAGACGCTCATCCGCTTCGCCCGCAGTGTCGAGGCGGAGGTCGGCGTCACGGTTTCGGTCGGCCTGAGCTACTGCAAGTTTCTCGCGAAGCTCGCCTCCGATCTTAGGAAGCCGCGCGGTTTCGCTTCGCTTTCGCGCGACGAGGCGAGAGCCTGGCTTGCGCCGCAAAGCGTCTCGCTTCTGTGGGGCGTGGGCAGGGTAGGGCGGGAGCGTCTGGAGCGGCTGGGCTTTCACCTGATCGGCGATCTGCAGCGGATCGACGAGCGCGAGGCCGTCTTGCGCCTCGGCGAGGACGGCCTGCGCCTGTGGCGCCTGGCGCAGGGCCGCGACGACCGCGCGGTCTCGGCGGAGCGCGAGACAAAGAGCGTTTCGAGCGAGACGACGTTCGACCGCGACATCACCGACAAGGCCGAGCTCACGCGCATCCTGCTCGTCCAGTGCGATCGCGTCGCGACCCGGCTGCGCAAGGAAGGCCTCGCCGCCTGTGGGGTGACGCTGAAACTGCGCCTGGCCGACTTCTCGCTTCGAACGCGCAGCCGCAGCGGGCTCGGCGCAACGCAACTCGCGCCGCGCCTGTTCGCGGCGGCGCGCCCGCTTCTCGACGCGCAGCCCGACGGCGTCGCCTATCGCCTGTTGGGCGTCGCCGCGACGGACCTCGCGCCGGCCGCAGGCGCGGACGCCGACGACCTGCTCACGCGCGACGGCGGCCGCGAGCGCTTCCGGGAGGCGGCGATTGCGACTTTGCGCGAAAAATTCGGCCCCGCCGCCGTGCAGCGCGGCCTTGCCTTCCGGCCAGGGCCAACCAGCAAGTGAGCGCGCTGGGGCAAGGCTCAATCGGTCATGAATTTGTGCGCTTTTAAGGCCAGTGTCTGGACAGCCCGCGTCCTGCGGCCTAACCCATGTTTACAATGTTCGCGAATTAACCGTGTCCCCTAACCCAAGGAGCCAAGACTGTGGCAGATTCGAGCGACAAGCTTCCTCGCCACATTTTGCCGATCCCTGACGCGAAGCACGTCGGGCTGACCACTTACGACGCGAAGGATCCGAATACGAAATATCCTCCGATCGTGCCCCTGCGTCCGCCAAAAGGGGCGCCGAATGTGCTGATCGTGCTGCTAGACGATGTTGGCTTCGGCGCCTCAAGCGCGTTTGGCGGACCGTGCAACACGCCCACCGCCGAACGCCTTGCGGCGAACGGCCTGAAGTACAACCGCTTCCATACGACCGCTTTGTGCTCGCCCACGCGTCAGGCCATGCTCACCGGCCGAAACCATCATTCGGTTGGCATGGGCGCGATCACCGAGATGGCGACGTCGGCGCCGGGCAACAGCAGCATCAGGCCCAAGGAAAAGGCGCCGCTCCCGGAAATATTGAAACTCAACGGGTATTCGACGGCGCAGTTCGGCAAATGCCACGAGGTTCCCATTTGGGAAGTCTCGCCTGTGGGGCCATTCAACCAGTGGCCGACCGGCTCCGGTTTCGAATATTTTTACGGCTTCGTCGGCGGCGAGGCGAACCAATTTTATCCCGGACTCTACGAAGGCACATCCGCCGTGGAGCCGCCCAAAACTCCCGAGCAAGGCTATACCCTCACCGAGGACCTGGCCAATCGTGCCATCACCTGGGTGCGCCAGCAAAAAGCGCTGATGCCCGACAAGCCGTTCATGATGTATTTCGCGCCGGGCGCGACGCACGCGCCCCATCACGTGCCGAAGGAATGGTCGGACAAATACAAAGGCAAGTTTGACGGCGGCTGGGATAAACTCCGCGAAGAATCGCTGGCGCGGCAAAAGAAGCTCGGCGTCATTCCAAATGATGCCGCGCTCACCGCCCGCCACGAGGAAATTCCCTCGTGGGACGCGATGCCCGCGAACCTAAAACCCGTTCTCGCGCGCCAGATGGAGATCTATGCCGGATTCCTGGAGCAGGTCGATCATCATATCGGCCGCTTGGTGGATACGCTTTCCGACCTCGGCGTCCTCGACGACACGCTGATCTATTACATCATCGGGGACAACGGCGCCTCCGCGGAGGGGACGATCAACGGCTGCTTCAATGAGATGACGACGTTGAACGGCATGGCCGGGATCGAGACGCCCGAATTCCTGCTCTCGAAGATCGATGATTTCGGCACGCCCAAGGCCTACAATCACTACGCGGTCGGCTGGGCGCACGCGCTTTGCGCGCCCTATCAGTGGACGAAGCAGGTCGCGTCGCATTGGGGCGGCACCCGCAACGGCCTGATCGTCCATTGGCCGAACGGCGTGAAAGCCAAAGGCGAGATCCGCAGCCAGTTCCATCACGTGATCGACGTGGCGAAGACAATTCTCGACGTCATCGGATTGCCCGAACCAACCTTCGTCAACGGAATCTCGCAGGCGCCGCTCGAGGGCGTCAGCATGGCGCCGACGTTCAGCGACGCGAACGCGCCCGAGACCCACACCGTCCAGTATTTCGAGATGATGGGCAATCGCGGCATTTATCATCAAGGTTGGACCGCGGTGACGAAGCATCGAACGCCGTGGAAGGCGGATAGGCCGCTGCCGTTCGATGAGGATGTCTGGGAGCTCTATGGCCCAGACGATTGGACACAGTCGAAGAACATCGTCGCCGAAAATCCCAAGAAATTGGCGGAGCTGCAGCGGCTGTGGCTGATCGAGGCGGTCAAGTACAACGTCGTGCCGATCGACGATCGCGGCTTTGAGAGGATCAACCCCGACATCGCCGGGCGTCCGCAGCTCATCCGCGGAAACACCCAGCTGCTTTTCCCCGGCATGCGGGTCGGCGAGGGCTGTGTTCTGCAGCTCAAGAACAAGTCTTACTCTGTCACGAGTGAGATCGACGTCCCTGAAGGCGGCGCCAAGGGCGTCATCGTCACGCAGGGCGGCGAAGCCGGCGGCTGGACCCTTTACTGCCACGAGGGCAAGCTCAAATATTGCTTCAATTTCTTCGGTATCGACTATTTCTTCGCCGAGGCCGAGAAGCCGATCCCCGCGGGCAAACATCAGGTTCGGATGGAGTTCAAATACGACGGCGGGGGACTCGCCAAGGGCGGTGACGTGACGCTCTACTACGACGGGCAAGCGGTCGGCAAAGGAAGGGTCGAGCGAAGCATTCCGATGGGCTATTCAGCCGATGAGGCCTGCGACGTCGGTTCGGACACAGGCTCGCCCGCTTCCCCCGATTATGGGCCGAGTGGAAACGCCTTCACGGGAAGTATCGAATGGGTGCAGATCGACCTCGGAGATGACGACCACAATCACCTGATCACCCCGGAGGACCGGTTCAAGATCGCGATGGCGCGGCAATAGAGCGGTTGCGCCGCCTGACGCGATTGGGTTTTGACCCGGAGCCTATTTGCAGGCCGGAACCGGCAGGATCTCGAGTTTGCGCAGGCGCGCGCGCAGCGCGAACGCCCCATAGTCGAGCTTGAGGCTGCCCGACACGCCATTCTCGTAAAGGTCGAACGAAAGCGTGTATTCCGGCGGGGCGTCGGTCTTGGCTTCGTCGAAATAGGAAATCACCACCGGCCAACGGCGCACACCGCTCAGCGCCGAGGCCGTCTGGGTGTCGTCGTCGGGCTTCGTCGCTTCTGCTCCGATCACCGACATGGTGGCGAAGATCTTCGCCCCGGTGTCGGAGCCGTCATAGACGCGCGCTTGCAGCACGTGCTCGTCACGCTTGGCGGCCTCGATCAGCCGCTCGATATGCTGGGTCGGAAAGAGGACGTCGTGGCCGAAGTCCAGCGTTTTCGGACTCGGTTTGGTCAACACCACGCGCATGTCGTCGCCAGCGCCGCGGGTGGCGGCGCCGACGACCGGAGGCGTGTCCTGCAGACCCTGGGAATCGATCTGGAACCGCATCGACTTCCCGTTGCCGTCCTCGAACGACATGGCGTTCACCTGCATGGAGACCGGATCGCCCTCGCTGCGCTCCATTTCCGTTAGCTGACGAAAGTTGGACGTGTAGCCCTCGCAGGCGGAGCCGCGAAATTCGTACGCGATGAGGCCTGTGGCCGAGACTGGCGTCTGGGCCGACGATGGCGCCGGACCCGAGGAATCGACCAGCGAGATGTCATAAGCCGCGCGATGCGCGGCGAGCGGCAGGACCGGCGCCGTTTGGGCGCGCGCCGCCGAAGCAGCGCAGAGCATGATGGCGATGCAAAGGGCTAATCGCGACAACATTCTCTCTCCACAGGGACGGCGGCAAATCTTTTCAGAGCCGCGCGCATTTTCCGCGCTTTCCTGACGCCGTCAATGCCCCGTGACGGGGAGGTCGTGTCTCAGTTTAATTTGGGAGCGGGTGGAAAGCGGACCTCTGGCTATTGGTCACGCCGACAATGTGGCAAGCGGACCGTGGCCCACTTCACTTTCGCGCAACGCCGGCTCAAGCTATTCCGAAGGACTTAGGGTGGAGATTTGCGGCATGGCGAAGCTGGTCTTCGGAATGAACCAGTCCCTGGACGGCTACGTCGATCACATGGCGTTTGCGCCGGGCCCAGTGCTCTTCCGTCACTTCATCGAGCAAGTGCGCGGCCTGGCCGGCAGTGTGTACGGTCGCCGTATGTACGAGGTGATGCGCATTTGGGACGAAGACCGTCCCGAGTGGGATGCGGAGTTCCGCGACTTCGCAGCCGCTTGGCGGAGCCAACCGAAGTGGGTTGTGTCGCGCTCGCTTATGTCAGTCGGCCCCAACGCGACCCTTGTGGCAGACGACCTCGAGGCGTTGACATGCAGGCTGAAGGCCAAACGCACTGGGGAGATCGACGTCGCCGGACCAGATCTGGCGCGAAGTCTAACCGACCTTGGCCTCATTGACGAGTATAGACTCTACCTCCATCCCGTAGTCCTTGGTCGCGGCAAGCCATTTTTCACCGGTCCCCGGCCGCCGCTCCACCTTGTAGCTAGCGATCGAATTGGCGAGGACGTGATCAGACTGACATACGTTCCCGCATGATCACACAATTCGCCTGGACGCGCCGCGCTGATGCGTCTGGCCCAAACTTGGCTCGGAGCGAGAATTCAAACTGATACACTACCAACGGGGTAGCCCGCTCAGCTCTCTTCCGGCGCGACGGGCGCCCAGGCCTGCTCAAGGGGCGAAGCCTCTTCGAGCGGGTCCTCGTCCGCTCTCAGCGCGGCCGCGTCGTCCGGTTGCGGGACGTCGTAACCGGCCGGCAATTTTCCTTCGAACAATCCGGCACCCTTAAGCTCATCGAGGCCGGGCAGATCGCCGATCGCGTTGAGTCCGAACTCGACCAGAAACTCGGCCGTCGTGCCGTAGGTGATGGGCCGCCCCGGCGCCTTTCGGCGCCCGCGCATCCGCACCCAGCCCGCCTCCATCAGCACGTCGAGCGCGCCCTTCGACACCGCCACGCCACGGATCTGCTCGATGTCGGCGCGCGTCACCGGCTGATGGTAGGCGACGATGGCGAGCGTTTCGAGCGCCGCGCGCGACAGCTTCCGCTTTTCCTCACGATCGCGCGCCAGCGCCCAGCCGAGGTCATCGGCGGTGCGGAACATCCACCGGCGCGCGACCCGCGCCAGATTGACGCCGCGGCCCTCGTAAAGCCGGCGCAATTCCTCCATCACCGCTTCAACGTCGGCCCCGTCCGAGAGGCGCGTGGCGATCGCCGATTCCTCCACTGGCTCCGCTGCGGCGAACACGAGGGCCTCGGCGATGCGCACGTCCTCGAGCGAGACGCCGCGCGCCGCTGAAGGGAATAATTGCGCGACATTCTCTGCGCTGGTCATGCGGGCCATGGAGCGTCTTTCTTCAATTGCGATTGAACGGACAGCATCGCGACCCGCCGGCCGAGGAGGGCTGGCCGCATGATCGCGGATCGCCCGCCCGCCCGGCGCGATTTCGACAGTCGGGATCACGGGCGAAAGTCACGCGGCGCGCTCTTCGCCCGGATCGGCGCCGGTCGGCCGCAGCCAGATCGGGGCGAAGGCCTTTTCCTGACGCAGTTCAATTCTGCCCTCGCGCGCGAGTTCGAGCGACGCGGCGAAAGTGGACGCGCGCGCGCTCCGGCGCAAATCGGAATCGGCGCAGGCCTCCAGGAGAAAATTATCGAAAGCCGTCCAGTCGGATTGCACGCCGATCAGACGGGACAAAGCCTGGCGCGCCTCGGCGAGCGACCAGACCTCGCGCGTCTTGAAGCGCACGCGCGCCAGCGCATGACGCTGGGACTGCCGGGCGTAGGCGGCCAAAAGGTCATAGAGGTTCGCCTGGTAAACGACGCGCCCCGACGGCTCAACCGCTTCCGGCTCTCCCCTGGCGAAGAAATCGCGGCCGAGGCGAGGCCGGCTCATCAAATATTCCCCGGCCTTGCGGATCGCAGCCAGCGCACGCAGCCGCTGCGCGAGGCCCTCGGCGAGCGCCGGAGCGTTGATCTCCGTCGGCTGCGCGGGAGCGGGCAGGAGCAGGCGGGACTTCAGAAACGCTAGCCACGCCGCCATGACCAGATAGTCGGCGGCAAGCTCGAGGCGCAATTTTCGCGCCGCCTCGACGAAGCGCAAATATTGCTCGGCAAGCGCCAGGATGGAGATGCGCGCCAAATCGACCCGTTGCCGGCGGGCAAGCTCGAGCAACAGGTCAAGCGGGCCTTCAAAACCATCGAGATCGACGGTGAAAGCAGGTTCGCCGGTCGCCTGAGCGAGGTCAAAATCGGCGCCAAATGCGTCCGCTTCCAACGAATCACCTCCTGGCGCGCATGGTGGGGCGCCCGCAGGGCCCCCGCAAGAGCCCGACGACACATCTCAACAAGGGGCGCCGCTGGCGACGGGTGAAAATATATGGTTTCCAAGTGACCATGTCTTCACGAGTATAGCTCAAGGATAACACTTACGCAGCGTAAGAATTAACTAGATTTATTTAGGTAAATACTATTAGATTGAATTGAATGTCCCGATTTTGCTTGTAAGCGAGCCGGGCAAACGTATCCTTTGATTGTTCGTCAGCCCCCCGCTGACAGGACGCCCGGCGGCCCGGTTCCGCCGCATCCCCGGGACTCGCCGGGCTGGCCGGCTCGAACGCGATTTGGAGCGCCTCCAAAAAGACGCGTTCAGCCGGCCTCCCTTTTCTTGGCCGACCGGGCCTGCTCAGTATCGGCGGAGCAGGCTCACCATCTTCCCCTGAACACGGACGCGGTCGGGCCCGAAGATTTCGCGTCTCATAAGCCGGATTGGCGGCCTCGAGCGCAATCGAGGCGCCGCGCTTGCGCAGTCGCTTCAGCGTCGCCTCCTCCTCGTCGACCAGCGCCACCACGATATCTCCAGTCTCGGCGGTGTCCTGCTTGCGAATGATCACGGTGTCGTTCTCGAGAATTCCCGCTTCGATCATCGAATCGCCGCGCACCTCGAGAGCGAAGTGCTCGCCGCCGCCGAGAAATTCCGGCGGCATCGCGAAGGTCTCGAGCCGCGTCTGGATGGCCGAGATCGGGGTGCCCGCGGCGATCCGGCCCATCAGCGGCACCATGACCGCGGCGCGCTCGTCCGGATCGCGCGCCGACGCGACAGGCCGCACGCGGCCGAGATTGCCCGGGATGACGCTCGGCGAGAATCTCTGCACCCTCGGCGCCGAGACCGTCGCCGATTTCGGGCAGCCGCAGGACCTCGATCGCCCGGGCGCGATTGGCGAGGCGCCGGATGAAGCCGCGCTCCTCGAGCGCCATGATGAGACGATGAATTCCGGATTTCGAGCGCAGGTCCAGCGCTTCTTTCATTTCATCGAACGACGGCGGGACGCCCGAGTCCTGCAGGCGCTCATGGATGAAACGCAGTAGCTCGCTCTGCTTTTTTGTCAGCATTATCGGTCTCCAGACGGCTCTGCCCGAGCCGCCATCGAAGGCGGGTAGGCGAATCGCGATTATGACTAAAACAAATCGCGAACAAAGCCTAATCGTTCACGCCTTGTTCGGCAAGCCCAAAGTGCAAGCTAAACTGATTGGGTTGCGCGAAACACGGGAACCAGAACCGTCTGGGGGAGGGACGACCGCAGCGGCGCGATCGAAAACGCCGGGGGCATGGGGCAAAGTCAACGTCGCAAAGAGGCGCGCGCGGCCTCTGGCCGAATGGCGCGCCTAGGCCTCAAAGGCGGTCCGCCGGCTCCCGTCCATTCCAACCCTTTAGCGGGCGAGCGGCGCCTGCGAGCGCGACGGACTGGCGCTTGCTGTCTTCAATCCGGGCTGCAGGAAGGGCAGATATAATAGGCCTTTCTCAATACGCCCTTCATGGCGAACCGCACTTCCTCCAGGCTGACGCCGTCGAACACGCCGCGCTCCCACGCGTTCGCGGCCAGGGCGTAGGCGGCGGGTTCGGCGTCCTCATTTACGGCGGAAAGAAGGAAGTAGCGGCAACTTTCACAGGGAACGATCGCACGCGTGGCTCGCGCAAATTGTTCCAATGTTTCTTGGACATAGGTGTTCATGACTGCTTCCCCGCCGCTCACGTCTCATTAACCATGCGTCTTAATTCGTGACCGAAACGTGGCGAGCGCCGCGGCGCGTCTCGGCGCCGCCGCATTTTCCGGGACCTGCGTCCGACGCACATCCACGGTCAAACCGGAGAAGAGGAGTGAAGTTCCAGGTTCCTCGGATCGGGCCTGTCGTTCCCTAGCCCAGCTGCATCTCGGGCGGGTCGGCCTCGACGATCAGCGCCGCGCCGGTCGCGTCCTCAATTTCGCCGATTGAGACGCCGGGCCCGCGCTCGCGCAGGATGAGGCCCGCCTCCGTCGGCTCGATCACCGCCATTTCGGTGACGACGAGGCTGACGCGGCGCGTTGCGGTCAAGGGGAGCGAGCAGCGCGCGACGATCTTGTGTCCGCCCTTGGCGGTGTGGGTCATCGCCACGACGACCTTCTTGGCCCCGCAGACGAGGTCCATCGCCCCGCCCATGCCTGGCACCATCTTGCCCGGCACCATCCAGTTGGCGAGGAAGCCTCGCTCGTCGACTTCGAGGCCGCCGAGGACCGTCATGTCCAAATGTCCGCCGCGGATGAGACCGAAGCTCATGGCGCTGTCGATCGAGGCCGCGCCCGGCATCGCGGTGACGTAGCCGCCGCCGGCGTCAGTGAGGTCCGGGTCCTCCATGCCCTCGGGCGGCCGCGCGCCGAGCCCGATGACGCCGTTCTCCGCCTGGAAGAACACGTGCACGTGCTTGGGCAGGTAGTTGGCGACGAGGCTCGGCAGTCCGATGCCAAGATTGACCAGCATGTCCGCTTTCACCTCCTGGGCGACGCGCCGGGCGATGATTTCCTTGGCGTCCATCAGAAGGCCCTCTCCAGGAGGTGGGTCACCAGCACGCCGGGAGTCTTGACCGCATCGGGCGAGATGACGCCGACCGGAACGATCGTCTGCGGCTCGGCGATAACGACGTCGCCGGCGAGCGCGATGATCGGATTGAAATTGTGGGCGGTCAGCGAATATTCGAGATTGCCGTAGTAGTCGGCCTGTTTCGCCCCGATGAGCGCGAAGTCGGCGCGGATCGGCGTCTCCAGCAAGTAAGACGTGCCGCCGACCTCGATGATCCGCTTGCCCTTCTCGACCAGCGTGCCGAGGCCGGTCGCGGTCAATACGCCGCCTAAGCCGACGCCGCCGGCGCGGATGCGTTCGATCAGCGTGCCTTGCGGCGCGAGCTCGACCTCGATCTCGCCCCCGATCATGCTGGCCTGCGTCTGCGGATTGAGGCCGATATGCGAGGCGACGAGCTTCGTGATCGCGCCCGCGCTGACGAGCTTGCCGATCCCCCGGCCGGGCCAGGCCGTGTCATTGGCAATAACGGTCAGGTTCTTCGCGCCGCGGCGAACGAGCGCGTCGATGAGGCGGTGGGGCGAGCCCACGCCCATGAAGCCGCCGATAAGAAGACTGGCGCCGTCGGGTATCAGCCCCGCGGCGGCGTCGGCGGTTATCGCGACCTTCATGTCCGTCCCCTCCGCCCGCGCGCCGCCGGCGGGCGGCGAGATTGCAATGCGCCAGGCGAAGCCAAAGCAAAAGCCGCGTCAGCGGGGCCGCGACCCGACCCGGCCCGGCGGACGGCTTCGGCGATGTGATGAGGATCACAGCCGGATTGATAAGTTCGGACTACTCATGTTTATTCACGTGCTTGCTGCGTTTTGCGAGGGGCCGATCCGGGAGGGAGGCCCTGCGCTGCCGCGGCTCGCGAAGCAGAGAAAGCGGGGGGCCCCGTCCTGTTCTGCGGACAGAAGCCATACCCCACCTGGGTGCTGCCGCCGCCCGACGAGCCGAGCGCGGACACGCGCGCGCCGGCGCCGGCCGACGTCAAGCCGAGGGCCGACACGCCCAAGACGGCGCTGGCCGACGTCAAGTCGAGCGCCACGGTCGCGGTGCGCCGTGATCTTCGTCTTCCGATCCCCGGGATCGGGATCGGTCTTGGCCTCGCGGCGCTGATCCTGGCCCCGGTGTTCGTGACGCCGCTTCTGCTGCGTCCGGCCCCGGCGCCGAAAACCGCCGCCGCGGCCTTGCCGGCGCTGGCCGCCGCGCCTCCGCCTCGGGCGCCGGCTGCAAACAGCCAGACGGCCGAGCCCGAACGGCTTTCCGCCCTCGAACCGCCGCCGATCCAGATCGGCGTTCCGCAGGAGGAAGACGATGTCGCCACGCCGTCTCCGGACGCCACGACGATCGTTCCGCCGTCCTTGCCCCCGGTTGTGCTTGCCCCGTTGCCGCCTTCGCGGCCGCTCGAACTGGCGCCGCCGGTCAGTCCCGCAATCCCCTACGATCAGGCGACCGCGATCTACGACATCTCCGCGCATACCGTCTATCTGCCGGACGGAACGCGGCTCGAAGCCCATTCGGGCCTTGGCGACAGGATCGACGACCCGCGCTTCGTCGATGAGCGCGATCGCGGCGCGACCCCGCCTGGCGTCTATCAGCTCACGCTGCGCGAATCGCTCTTCCATGGCGTCCAGGCGCTGCGCCTGAATCCGATCGGCGCAGGGTTCACCTTCAATCGCGTTGGCCTGCTCGCGCATCCCTACATGCTGGGCCCGAACGGCGATTCCAATGGCTGCGTGTCGTTCAAGAACTACGACAATTTCCTGCACGCCTTTCAGAGCGGAACGGTGAGGCGCCTCGCGGTGGTCGCCCACTGGACCGGAGGTCCGCGGGCGCCTGGCGTTTTCGCCGGGCTGCGCGAGGCCCTCAATCGCCCACGGTAGAGTTAGGCGCCTGGGCCCCGCTGCGCGGCGGCCAATGCAGCGATCCCCGCCGCCGCGAGGAGCAACATCGCAAAGGCGAGGCGCAAGCTCGACACCGTCGCGATCGCTCCGAAAATGGGCGGCCCGACCAGGAGCGACGCATAGGCCATCGTCGCCGACATGGCGATGCCGAGCGAGGGCGAGCTTGCCGCGGCGGCGCTCGCGCTGAAGGCGGCCGGCACCATGTTTGCGACGCCGAGGCCGACGAGCGCAAAGCCGGCGATGGCGGTCGGTTCGGAGAGCCGCCCGGTCGCCAGCCCGATGCCCGCGAACAGCAGGACCGCGCCATAGAGAATGACGCGCGTCCGGCCGATGGCGCGCACGACGCTGTCGCCGAGCAGGCGCCCGACGATCATCATGAGGGCATAGGCGGAGAATGCGGCGGCGGCCGCGCCGCTAGGGGCGCCGACCTCCGAACTCATGTAGAGCGCGCTCCAGTCCGTGACCGACCCTTCCGCGAAGACCGCGAGGAACGCAATCAGGCTCAACGCCAGGAGCTTGCGTTCCGGCAGAACGAAGACGCGCGTCGCCGCGCGGATGTCGCCGACACCGATCGCAAACCCGGCCACGACTGCGATCGCCAGGGCGATCCCGGCCTCACTCCCGAGCTGAAGCGCTGGCCCGGCGCCGCGGGCGATGAGGAGGCCGCCGAAGGCCGAGCCGATGAGGCCGCCCGCGCTCCAGGCGGCGTGAAACGAGGACATGATGGCGCTTCCCCAGCGCGTCTCGACGACGCTCGCATGGGCGTTCATCGGCACATCCATGAGGATGTTGACGAAGCCGAACAGAAACGCGCATGCGGCGAGAAAACCGATCCCCGGCGACAGCAGATAAGTCTGCGGAAGGGCGGCGAGCAGGAGCGCGGTCAGCGGTCCCGGAGATTCTGAGCGCTCGCCCGGTGCCGCCGATCTTTGGCGGCAGGAGGCCTGCGACCGGCATGGCGGCGAGGCCGCCCACGCCCGCGGCCAGGAGCACGATCGACAGGCGCGCGGCGGAGAGGCCGAAGAGCGCCTTGATCTCGGGGATCGCGACCGCCCAGGCGCCGATACAGAGGCCGTTGGCGAAGAAAATCGCAGTGACGCCGGCGCGGGCGCGCACAAGACCGTCCGCTCGAGCGGCGCCCATCGTCGAAGAAAGTCCCACTCGGCGGAGCTTAAAGCATAGCGCTCGAGGCGGCGCCAATCGCGGGCTGCTTAGTGCTGGGTCATGCGGCCCCACTGGGGCTGGCCCTTCGGCGTCGCCGGAATGGGTCCATGCGAACGCAGGAGCCTCTGAGGCATGAGCGCCAAGCGGCTCGCGTTTGGCGCCGTCAGCAGCGAGGCGAGCGGCCCGCGACGATGCGCATCATCGCCACGGGCGGCCGGAGCGGGGACTTAGCTTAGCGGAAGCGGGGGCGGATATTCACTGGGGCGGAACGGTCCCTCGGGGCCGGACTCGAGCACGGAAACCTGCCCGGCCAAGCTGTCACGCTCGTGGTTTCCCCAGCGGCCGCGATAAGTGAGCCATCCGGGATCCTTGAAGTTCGGGGTCGCCCCAGGCGGCATCTGTGAGAAGCCGGTGCCGTTCCACAGGTAGATCTCGACGGTTCCCGCGCGCTGGTCGAACCGGTAGGCGTTCTCCTTGCAATAGTCGTGCGTGCCCATCGGGCGGTCGTAAACGCCGGCTTTCGCGTAAGTCTCGTGATCGCCGTTGGCGAGATGCACCAGCACCTGGCGGCCCGAGAATTCGGTGTTTCCGTCCCCTGGCTTGAAGTTGTCCTGGTCGCCGTGGTGGTCGTACATCACGCCTGCCACGACCTCGTTCTGCGGATGCGCGAAGTCGACCTGATCGAGCTTGACCTTCACGTGCTCCCAGTCGGAGACATGATTGCCCCAGCTGGTCCCGGCGACCGTCTTGCCCTGGTTATAGTTGAACAGCCACCAGTAGACGGTATCGAGCCGCTTGTTGGCGCCCTCGACTACGATCGCATAAGTAGCGAGTTCAGCCGGCTTGGTCGGCGGAGCGCCGTTGAACCAGTCCTGCGTGTCGGAGGGCTGGTTGAGATCGGCGCGGGTGCGCAGGAAGGCCATCGTGTTGGAGTTCGCGTTCGCCTGGGTCAGCAATGTGGCTTGCTGGGCGAGGACGTTGCGGTCGAGCGCGCCGTTGTAGAACGTCGTGAGCGCCAAGCCGGTCGGATCCGTCGCTTTCTGGATGATCATGTGCGGCAGGAAGGCGTCGATCGTCGTCTGCCAATAGACCTCGTCGACGTTCAACATGTAGATGGGCGCGTATTTGCGCACCAGGGCGTCGATGAGCGCTGATTTGTCCGACGGGGGCTTGATCCCGGCGATCGGCCCGTAGACCGATCCATCGCCGTCATCGACGGAAAATTTCGCTTCGAAAGTGGCGTCGCCGAACACCGCGATCGTAAGCGTCGCGGCGCCGTCATAGGCGCAATATCCGCTCACGTCCGAGCCCGATTGAACCCGCACGATCCGATTGTGGCTCGTATTCATCCCGTGCTTATTTCCGCCCTGGTCGATGACCTGAATCGCGGCCTTGCCGTCGATCGTCACAGCGCCGTTTGCGTACGCGCACGCCCATGGCGAATAGTTGCGCAGGCTGACCGTGAACGGCTCGTCGTTGGTGGCGTGGAAAGCGATCGCATTGATGAAATTATCCGGATTGACCCACGCATGGAATCCAACGAACTGTGCGCCTGATATCGGAGGGGTCACGATGTCGTCGATGCCGGTCGGCCCCGCCTTGAAAGTCGCTCCCGTGCTGGTCGTGAATTCGATGCGCCGCAGACTTCCGTAGCCGTATCCGCTACTCGAGAACGACAAGGACTTCAGCGTTTCGCCGTCAGTGAACGTGTAGGTGGTCAGCGTATACTTGACGTCGTCGATTCCTCCGGCGCTCTTGACCGTGCCGTCGCGCAATTCCATCCGGATCCCGCGCACCTTGTCGCCGTCCCAGCGCACCGAGAAGACCCGCGCGACCGAGGTCTCGGACGCGAGATCCACCTCGCTTCCGGCGGCCGCCTGATTGCCGACGGAGCGCGTCGCAAACCATGGCCGATGGACGATCGGCTTGGGCGGGGGCAGGCGGACGATGAAGGCGAGGGCGTTGATGAAATTGTCGGAATTGACCCAGGCGTGAAACCCGACCAGCTCCGCGCCCTCGACCGCGAGCGAGGCTTCGTGGTCGAAGCCGCCCGCTCCGGCTTCGAAAGCCTTCTTAAGCGACGTTTCGAACTGGATCTGGCGCAGGCTTCCATAGCCATACCCGGAATCTCTGAGCTCCGCGCTGACAAGGGTTTCGCCTGGAGCGAAGCGATATGAAGTCAGCGCGTATTTGGCGTCACCGTATCCGCCGGCCTCCTTGAACGAGCCGTCGCTGAGCTCGATCCTTAGGCCGCGCACTTTGTCGCCATCCCAACGGACGCCGATGAAGGTCGCGACCGCTTTGTCCGAAGTGAGCAAAATCTCGGATTTGCCGGCCGCCTTGTTGCCGATTGACGCGGTTTCTTGAGGGGCGGAAAAAAGGCTTTGAGTGTCAACGGCTAGCATTGGGACGACCTTCCTCGTTGACCGCTGTGGGCGACGGCGGAATTGGCTGATTGTTTGAAGAAATGCGTAATGCCCGGGCCGGCGAATTATGCGGAGCCGGGGCTGGACGAGGCTTTAAACTCGCCAGTGGGAATTAGTGTATATTTGGGCTGTATTTTCTGGCGATAGACAGAAAGGGCTAGACATACCGGGCCGAGAGAGGGCGCAGACGCCAATCTCGTCCAAATTCAGAAGACCCCGGAGATGGTTACCGCCGCGGCCCGCCGATAATTACCGCGAGGTCCGCGGCAGGCGCCGCCACCTGGAGTGGGCGCGCCGGCGGATCGAGTCAGGAGATCGGGGCCTTGGCGCTGGTGCCGCGCCCTGGCCGCCCTCGAGGTCGTAGGTCTGGCCGAGATAGTCGCTCGGCCCTATCGCGTCTGCGACCGCTCCGTTTCCGTGACTGCCCGCTGTCGCCGGCGAGGCGGACCCGGAGGGAGGGTTGGCGGTGATCTGTTGTTCGAGCGTCTTGAGATCGGCGGACGCCGCATCCGCCGCAGCGGCCGCCTGCGGCGAGGGCGGGAGCGGCACTGACAGTTGGTCGCTGGATGCGCCTGGCGCCGACGATGGCGAGACGCCCTGCGCGACCGGCAGCGGCGGCGACTGCGCTACAATGCGCTCCCGGACAGCAGGCTGCGCGGGCGGGGGGACCGCGGCGTGGGCGACCGGCTCAGGCGAAGTTTGCGACGGAGCGGTCGTCCGCAGCCCTGCCTCCCGCGCAGCCTCGGCAAGAGTCTGCGAGGAAGGCGCCCGCGTCCCTGTTTCGCTAACCTCCGCCGACGCCGGTTTTGAATTCTGAGCCGCGGGCGCCGTATTCGGCTCGATCTGCACCGTCGCGGTCATGCCGGCGACAAGTTTGACGCCCTCCGGAACCTCATCGATGTGGATGCGCACCGGCACGCGCTGGGCGAGGCGCACGAAGGTGAAGATCGGATTGACCGAGGCGAGCCCGGAAGCGTCGGGCGTCGCATTCGGGACGTTGATGCCGCGCGCGAGCCCTTGAACCCTGCCGCGCAGCAGCGGAGTGTACCCCATGAGCTTGATCGTCGCGGCGTCGCCTTCATGGATCCGGCTCAGCGCCGTCTCCTCGAAATAGGCGTCGACCCAGTAGGAGTCGGAGTTGACGACCGAAAGCTGGAGGGCCCCCACATCGGCATAGTTGCCAAGCTGGGCGGAAAGATTGGTGACATAGCCGTTGACCGGAGAGCGGACCTGCGTGCGCTTGAAATTGACTCCGCGCCTGCTCGAGGTTCGCGAGCGCCGTCTGGTAGGACGCCTCGGCGTCGGCCGCCTGGCTGATATAGGTCTGCCTCTCCTCCATCGTGACCGCGATGTCGTTGAGCTTCGAGCGCCGGATCATTTCGGCGTTCGCGTTGTCGGCGACCGCTTGCGCCTGCTCGACCGCCGCCTGCGCCTGCCGGACGGCGATCGAATAGTTCCTCGGATCAATCAGCATCAGAAGATCGCCCTTGTGGACGAACTGGTTGTCGGCGATCGGCAATTTCACGATCTCGCCGGCGACCTGAGGGGCGATTTTCACGACATAGGCGCGGACCGCGCCGTCGCGCGTCCATGGCGCGCCCATGTAATATTGCCACGCCTGCCAGCCGAGCAGGGCCGCGACGGCGACCGCGGCCAGAGTGGCGAGAACAGGCACGAGCGTGAACGGACGACAGGACCGACCGGCGCTTGATCGCCGGCAGCGGCCCCAACGTCGTTGGCCTTCAACTCGACGCCGGGACATCAGCGACCCCAGCGCGCCATGACAAGGACGATCGACGAGACAATCATAACATAGAGCGCCAGCTCAAACAGAGCCGGATGCCAAACCCGCTCGGTCAGGCCGACGCGGTCGCCCGCTCGCCTCAGCAGGAGATAGATGACCCAGGCGACGCCGAGGATCACCGCGATCGGCGCCACGTAAAGCCCGAACAGGTTGATTTCGTTGAATCTCATCGGAGCGGCCGGTCGAAATAAGCGGCGAATTCGGAGAGCTGGCCGGAAATCGCCAGGATGCTGGCCCTGAGGCTCAACAGGATACGGGACCTCGCGTGGGGCAGGGCGGCGACCCGGCGGTCGATGTCGTCAAGGCGCGCGATCGCTTCGCCGCTTCGTCCTTCGGCGAGCGGCGCGAGCGCCGCGTCGACCATCGCGCTCGGGACGAAGCGCGGCGCGATATGGCGAAGGCGCACGATCTCCTTGCCGACCGCGACCATCGCGGCGAGTTCGGCGCGCTCTTGCCGGCTCGGCCTTGTCGGGCATCGCGAGCAAGCGGGCGACGCCCTTGCTCTCCCAATCGTCCGGCCTTCCTGGCGAAGCGCGTTTCACAAGCCGCCGGAAATCGCCGAGCGTCAACGAGAGCAGCCTCTGGGTGCGGATCGCCGGCGACAGCGGAGGGATAACGCAGCATGGCGACCACGCCAACGGCGATGCCGGCGAGAATGGCGATCGCGCCGTTCCAGAACGCGCGACCCGTCATAGGTCATGCCGTTCGTGATGTTGAGCATCGGCAGGAAGTTGACGGCCGCCGCGAAGGTGAACATCGGCTTCCAGCCCCGAGCGTTCAGAAATCCGAGCGGCACGAGCACGAGTCCGAGCGCCAGACAGAGCGTGGGAAAGCTCGTCGCCTTCGGAAGGATCCCGAACACCACGATAGCGGCGAGGACCGCGCTCAGAGCGCTTCCCTGGAGAAACATGATCGACGCGGAATAGGCCGCATCTCCCGACGGCGGCAGGAGGATGACGATCACGGCGCAGAAGGTGATCGCCGCAACGCCGTTCGGCCAGGCGCTCACGATCCAGAACAGCGAGATCGCCCCGACCGCGAAGAGAACGCGCACCGCGTTGACAAACGCCGGCATCCAGTCGGCGACGCGCAAGCGCGCCCTTCCTTTCACGCGGATGACGTCGCGGGGGTCGATCACGCCCGTGAGGCCATTGAGAGCGCGGGCCATGCCAAGCATGCCGACGGCGGCGTTATCCGCCAAGCAGCCTCTGCATCGGCGTCTCAGCGTCGAAGCGCGGTCAGCGACCGCACCGCGGAGCAGCACGCGTCGCGCAACTCCGCCGGCTCTTCGGTCGAACTCGGTCGCGTCCGGGCGAAAGCCGCGCGCGCGGGAGCAGGTCGTGAACGGCGTTGGCCTCGCGCAGGGGTCGTCGAGTCGCCGCTTAGCGCAATCGCAAACGCAACCTTGCGCCAGGCGGAGATCGTCTCCATGAGGCCCGACACCGCCCGCTGCAGCACTGCCGAACGATAGCGCAGGTCGGACGCCTCGCCGATCGCCGCGTCGATCATCGGATCGAGCGCGATGACGCGCCGCAAGAGGTCGCGTCGAAGCGCGCGAAACTGGTCGAGGTTGGCGCTCGCGGTCGCAAAAGCAATCGGCAAACCCATCCATGATCGCGCTCGACAGGGCCGCGCATTCCGTCGCGAGCTTTCGCCGCGAGTGGCCGAGATCGGTCAAGGCGAGCACGACTCCCGCGGAGACGATGCCGATGCAAATCTCGAGCGCGCGGTCGATGGCGAAGATGAAGACGATGCCGTTCGTGCTTCCGACCGGCCCGAGAACGTCGATCGCAATGATCGCCGCGGTGTAGCCGGCGAGCGCCGCGGCGTAAGCGGCGAAATTGCGCAAGAGCGTCGCGACGAAGGCGGAGGCCGCGCACCAGAGCGTAAGTCCGACGAGAAAGCCCACCCGATCCTGGCGAAAGAAGGCGGCGAGGATCACGATCGCGATGGCGCCGATCACGGTTCCGATCATTCGGAACATCGATTTGCGCAGCGAGGCTCCGAGCACCGGCTGGCAGACGAGCGCGGCTGTCGTCGCAGCCCACGAGGGCTCGCTGAGCTCAAGCGCGAAGGCGACATAGAGCGACAAGGCAGACGGAAGCCCACAATCTCAGGCCGAAGAGGAGCGCGGGCGTCGCGGTCGCGCAACCGCTCCGCCAGCGAAGCGCCGCCGGACTTGCCGATCGTGGGACTGGCCGCGGTCATGGCCCCATGATCATATCACGGCGAGCAGCCCGCCATCGACATAGATGATCTGGCCGTTCACGTAGTCCGAGGCGGGCGAGGCGAGGAACACCGTGACGCCGATGAGATCGTCCGGCTTGCCCCACCGTCCGGAAGGCGTGCGGCCTTTGACCCAGGCGTCGAACTTGGGGTCGTCGAGCAGCGCCCGGTTCATTTCGGTCGCGATATAGCCGGGGCCGATCGCATTGGCCTGGATGTCGTGCTGCGCCCATTCCGCCGCCATGGAGCGGGTGAGCATCCTGACGCCGCCCTTCGCGGCGACGTAGGGGGAAATCGTCGCGCGCGCGACCTCGCTCGCGAGCGAGGCGATGTTGATGATCTTGCCGCCGCGCCCGCGCTTGATCATGCGCTTCGCCGCCTCGCGGCCGACCTGGAACGAGCCGGTGAGATGGATCTCGACCACGCGGCGCCATTCGTCGGTCGTGAGATCCACCATCGGCTTGCGGAACTGAATCCCGGCGTTGTTGACGAGAATGTCGATCGCGACGCCCTCGGCGTCGAAATGCTCGAAGGCGGCGAGGACCGCCGCTTCGTCGGCGACGTCGAAGGCGCGCGTTTTGACCTTATGCCCAGCCTCGACAAGGGACTTGGCGGCTCGGCGCCAGCTTCTTCTCGTCGCGGCCGTTGAGAATGATTGCCGCGCCTGCCGCCGCGAGGCCCCGCGCCATCGCAAGCCCGAGGCCTTCCGACGAGCCGGTGACAAGCGCCGTCTTGCCGCTGAGATCGAACAAGCTCGGCAAATCCATGACACCCCCCGCGCGACGTCGCCTTACGGCGCCAAGTCGACTCGAACCGGCGTATGGTCCGAGGCCTTGTCGCGCCCGCGCATCTCCTTGTCGATCGCGACCGATTGCAGCCGGTCGGCGGCCTCGGGCGACAGGAGCAGATGGTCGATGCGGATGCCGTTGTTCTTCTGCCAGGCGCCCGCCTGATAGTCCCAGAAGGTGTAGAGGCCGGCGAGCGTCGGTGGTCGCGCGCAGGGCGTCGGTCAGGCCGAGCGCCAGGAGCTCGCGGAACTTCGACCGCGTCTGCGGCAGGAACAGAGCGTCGTTGATCCAGTCCTCGGCGCGCGTCGCGTCGCGCGCGTCGGGAATGACATTGAAATCGCCCGCCAGCACCAGCGGCTCCTCGTATTCGAGAAGCTGGCGCGCATGGAGGATGAGCCGCTCCAGGAAGGCGAGCTTGTAAGGGTATTTCTCCGAGCCGACCGGATTGCCGTTCGGCAGATAGACGCTCGCCACCCGCACCACGCCGTCTCCGGCCGGGACGACCGCCTCGATATAGCGCGACTGCGAAGTCGTTCTCGTCGCCCGGCAGGCCGCGCGCGACCTCGAACGGGCGCTTGGAGAGGATGGCGACGCCGTTGAACGTCTTCTGGCCATGGGTCTCGATGTTGTAGCCGAGCTCCTCGACCTCCATGCGCGGAAACTGCTCGTCGAGGCACTTGATCTCCTGCAGGCAAAGAACGTCGGGCTGAACCTCCTTCAGATAGGCGAGGAGGTGGGGCAGCCTTTGGCGGACGGAATTGACGTTCCAGGTGGCGATGCGCAAGCGCGGCTCCTTCAGCCGGGCGGAGGCGCCAATGTGCCATGGTTCGTCGAACAAGGGGAGCGCCAAAGACCGTCGGCGAGCAAAGAGCCCGAGACCATTTGTGCTCGACGCCCGTGCGCCGGCCCTCACCACCCATTAGCCATCCGACGAAGCCGTCCTTGCAGGGAGAGCTCCGCCCGGCGTTGGTCTTATCGACCGAACGCCGGGCGGAGCTTGCCTGTTTGTGCGCTTAAGCCCTGGCGCCCGCCGCCTTCTGGGCCTCGGCGGCAAACGCCGCCAATTGACCGGCGCGCGCCAGGACGACCTCGCGCTCCGCCGCCGGCGCCTCCCGCAAAACTTTTGCGATTGTTGCGGACGCGGGCTCATTCGGATGATGGATCTGATAGTAAATATCAAGCCACTTGCCGTGGAGAACCAAAGCTGCGGGATCAATCGCCGCTTCAAAAAAATGTCTCGTAGCCGCCATGTGCTTGTCCTTTCGGGTTGCCGGTTTTATTGGCAGAACGACGGTTTCACGAAATTCACATGGACCGATGTGATTGAGCGCACAGTGTGCGACTGGCTGCGCACTCCAGCGTCCCGCGCCCGCCGTCAATCCTCGATCGCCTGATAGGCGAGCGCCCTCAGGTCGAGCTCTGGCAGGTCGAAGCTCATCATCGACTGAGTCATGAACAGGCCGACCAGCTCTTCCTTCGGGTCGACCCAGTAGTGGGTCTTCGCCGCTCCCGACCAGCCGAACTCGCCCACCGAGCCCGGCGCCCCGGATTGCGCCACATCCATCAGCACCCGTGAGCCGAGGCCGAAGCCATAGCCGGGCATGGGCAGGCCGCCGATCTCGAGAGGCAGCAGTCCCGCCGGCACGAAGTTCGAGTGCATGAGCTCGAGCGTCTTGCGCCCGAGAATCCGCGCGCCGTTCAGTTCGCCCCCGTTGGCCAGCATCTGGGCGAAGCGGAAATAATCGCCGGTGGTGCTGAACAGGCCATGGCCGCCGCGAACAAACACGTCCGGCGAATCGACCGGGTAGGACTTCGACACGTCGAGCCGGTCGTTGACCCCCGCCATCCAGGCGGCGAACTCGCTCATCATCGTCGTGCCGGGAGAGATGACGTCAGGACGGCCATACATGGCCGCCACACGGGCGCGCTTCTTTGGCGGGACGCCGAAGGCCGTGTCGGTCATGTCGAGCGGCTCGAACAGACGCTCGCGCAAGAAGGCGCCGAGCGGACGGCCAGAGATCACCTCGATCACCCGGGCCGCGACGTCGATGCCGACGCTGTAGCGCCATTTCGTCCCCGGCTGGAAGGCGAGGGGAAAGCGCGCCAGATCGTCAATCGCCGCCGCCAGCGGGCGCTCTGCGTCCAGAAGCATACCCTCGTTGTACATGAGCCCGAGAGGAGAAGAATTCTCGACGAAATGGTAGGAAAGACCGCTCATATGGGTCATCAGGTCGCGGACCATGACCGGGCGCACGGGAGCGACGAGACTTCCGTCGGCTTCCCTGACCTTGATCGCCCCAAAGGCCGGAACGTATTTCGCCAGCGGATCAATGAGCCTGAAGCGCCCTTCCTCGAGCAGCGTCATGAGCGCTGTGCAGATGATCGGCTTGGTCATCGAGTAGAGGCGGAAGATCGTGTCGGCCGTCATCGCCTCGCCCGCCTCCTTGTCGCGCCAGCCGAACTGCCCCGCATGCACGACCTTGCCGCGCCGGGCGATCAGCGTCGTGATCCCGGCGTAAACGCCGCGATCGACATAAGCCTGCATCGCCGGGAGAATGCGCTCGAGGCGCCGGGCGTTCATCCCGACTGCTTTGGCCGGCTCGACTGTGGGCTTCATGGTTCCTCCCTTTCTCGGATGATGGCGACGCCGCCATCGTCAAACTCGCCCACACGGGCAGCCAAGCCTCATCCCTGACCCTTCTCGCGGGAAGCGGGGCCAGCGATTCATTTCTCAAGGCTCGGCAAATCGAGGCCCTTCTCGCGCGCGCAGGCGATCGCGGCTTCGTAGCCGGCGTCGGCGTGGCGCATCACGCCGCTGGCCGGATCATTCCACAAGACCCGCTCGATGCGCCGCGCCGCCTCCGGTGTGCCATCAGCGACGACGACCATGCCCGCGTGCTGCGAAAAGCCCATGCCGACACCCCCGCCGTGGTGGATCGATACCCAGGTCGCGCCCGAGGCGCAATTCAAGAGCGCGTTGAGCAGCGGCCAGTCGGAGACGGCGTCGGAGCCGTCCTGCATCGCTTCCGTTTCGCGGTTGGGGGAGGCGACGGAGCCGGAATCGAGATGATCGCGGCCGATGACGATTGGCGCCTTGAGTTCGCCTGAGGCGACCATTTCATTGAAGGCAAGCCCGAGGCGGTGCCGGTCCCCTAAGCCCACCCAGCAGATGCGCGCCGGCAGGCCCTGGAACTTGATGCGCGAGCGCGCCATGTCGAGCCAGTTGCGGAGATGCGGGTTGTCCGGCATGAGCGCCTTGACCCTGGCGTCGGTCCTGAAAATGTCCTCGGGATCGCCGGACAACGCGGCCCATCGAAAGGGGCCGACGCCACGGCAGAACAGCGGCCGGATATAGGCCGGCACGAAGCCCGGGAAGTCGAACGCGTCCTTGACGCCTTCCTCGAGCGCCATCTGGCGGATGTTGTTGCCGTAGTCGACGGTCGGGACGCCGGCATGGGCGTAAGACAACATCGCGCGCACATGCTCGCCCATTGACGCTTTCGCCGCGCGCTCAACACCCTTGGGATCGCTCGCGCGGCGGTCCTCCCATTGCTGCAGGCTCCAGCCCTTGGGCAGATAGCCGTTGATCGGATCATGCGCCGAGGTCTGGTCGGTGACGATGTCGGGCTTGACGCCGCGGCGCAGAAGCTCAGGCAGCACTTCGCCGGCATTGCCGAGCAGCGCGACGGAGACGGCTTTGCGCGCCTTCGTCGAGCGTTCGATGATGACGAGCGCCTCGTCAAGGTCCTTGGCCTGGACGTCGACATAGCCGGTGCGCAGGCGAAATTCGATGCTGGACGGCCGGCATTCGACGGCGAGCAACGAAGCGCCGGCCATCGACGCCGCGAGGGGCTGCGCGCCGCCCATGCCGCCGAGACCGGCGGTGAGAATCCATTTTCCTCTGAGGTCGCCGCCAAAGTGCCTGCGCCCCATCTCGACGAAGGTCTCGTAGGTGCCCTGCACGATGCCCTGCGAGCCGATATAGATCCACGAGCCCGCGGTCATCTGGCCGTACATCATGAGCCCCTTGCGATCGAGCTCGTTGAAACAGTCCCAGGTCGCCCAGTGCGGCACGAGATTGGAGTTGGCGATCAGCACGCGGGGCGCGTCGGCATGGGTGCGGAACACGCCGACCGGTTTGCCGGATTGGACGAGCAGCGTCTGATCCCGCTCGAGGCGCTGCAGGCTCGCGACGATGCGGTCGAACGCCTGCCAGTCGCGCGCCGCCCGCCCGATGCCGCCATAAACGACCAGCTCGCCCGGCCGCTCGGCGACGTCGGGATCGAGATTGTTCATCAGCATCCGCATCGGCGCTTCGGTGAGCCAGCTTTTGGCGCTGAGCTCGGCTCCGCGCGGGCTGCGGACGACTCGCATATTGTCGATACGGCCGGACGCAGTCATCGGACTAGCCTTTCATACAAGACGACACACCGTCATTGCGAGCGAAGCGAAGCAATCCAGGGATCGAAGGGCGCCTGCGTTCCCTGGATTGCTTGGTCGCCGCGCTCCTCGCAATGACGGCCCAAAGACGCGAACATCGAGATCATTGGCTCACCCATTCGAGGATCGCCTCGAGAACGCGCCTGATCGTCGCGCGCATCGGCGCCGCGCGGACCTCGTCGATCGGCGTTGGCCAGTTGTTGGGCGCCGGGAGCTCGGGCTCGTGCATGTAGGCCCGGCACGCAAGCTCGAGCTGCACAGCCTCGACCCCTTCGCCCGGGCGCCCATAGGCGCGCGTGATCCAGCCGCCCTTGAAGCGGCCGTCGACGACGGAGCTTCGCCCGCTGCCGGCGAGCAACTTGCCGACCGTCTCGCGCAGTTCATGGCTGCAGCTGGCGCCGGAATTCGTGCCGAGATTGAACACTGACAGTTCGCCCTCGAACAGGCGCGGGATTCTGGAGCGAATGGAATGGGCGTCGAACAGCCCTACGCGCCTATAATTCCGGCGGAGGCGGGCGATCTCGGCCGCGAGCGCCGCATGATAGGGATCGAAATATAGCCGGGGTCGCCCGGCGATTTCAGCCGCGTCCGGCGCTTGGTCGGCCGGTAGAGCGGCTCGCCGTCGAAGGTCGTGCTAGGCACGAGCTCCGTGGTCGCCCGACCCGGATAGAGGGATGCGCCGCTCGGATCGCGATTGACGTCGATGATCGAGCGCGAAAGCCGGGTGCGCAGGAGCGTAGCCCCGAGCGGCGCGATGAAATCGTAAAGCTCGTCGAGCCGCCAGTCCGCGTCCTTGCGCGCGAGCCAGGGATCGGCGAAGGCCGCCTCAGACCCCAGAAGGTCAACGCCCGCGTGAGGAATGCTGACGATGAGCGGCGCGTTGCGCCGCTCTACGATGAGCCAGTCGGGATGCTCGGCGCTCATCGTGCGCGCCTCTCAAGTCCGGGCAGCGCCGCGGCGCCGACAGCGTCGATGACGGCGCCGTCGCTGACGAGTTTGGTCGCCGCGGCGATGTCCGGGTGAAAGTAGCGGTCCTCCTCGAGATGCGGAACCTCGCGGCGCAAGAGCGCCCGTAGCGCTTCAAGCGGGGCGCTGGATAAGAGCGGGCTGTGAAAATCGCACGCCTGGGCGGCGGCGATAACCTCGATGCCGATGATCGACATTGCGTTGTCCGCCATCGGATCGAGGCGTCTTGCCCCATGGGCCGCCATCGAGACGTGATCCTCCTGGTTGGCTGAGGTCGGGATCGAGTCGACGCTCGCGGGATAGGCGCGGGTCTTGTTCTCGGCGACCAGCGCCGCGGCCGTCACCTGGGCGATCATGAATCCGGAATTGAGTCCGGGCTTCGGGGTCAGAAACGCCGGCAGGCAGGAAAGCGCGGGATCGACGAGCATCGCGATCCGGCGCTCGGCCAGCGAACCGATTTCGCAAATCGCCAGCGCGATCATGTCGGCGGCGAAGGCAACAGGCTCGGCGTGAAAATTGCCGCCTGACAGCGCCTCGTCCGTTTCCGCGAAGATGAGCGGATTGTCGGAAACGCCGTTGGCTTCGACGAGGAGAATCGCGGCCGCCTGGCGCAGGAGATCGAGGCAGGCGCCCATCACCTGCGGCTGACAACGCAGGCAATAGGGATCCTGGACCCTCTCGTCGCCAGTCAGGTGCGAGGCGCGAATGGCGCTTCCCTGAAGCAGCGCGCGCAGCGCCGCGGCGACTTCGATCTGGCCGGCATGGCGCCTCAGCGCATGGATGCGCGCGTCGAACGGCGTGTCCGATCCGCGCGCGCCGTCGGTGGACAGCGCGCCAGTCGCCAAGGCGGACCTGAACAGCGTTTCGACCTTGAACAGGCCGACAAGCGCGTTGGCTGTGGAGAATTGCGTTCCGTTGAGCAGCGCGAGCCCCTCCTTGGGCTCAAGCGCGATCGGCTCGAGCCCGACTTCGGTGAGCGCCGCGGCGGCGGGCGCGACGCGATTGCCCACGCGGGCCTCGCCCACGCCGATCATCGCCGCCGCCATATGAGCGAGCGGAGCCAGATCGCCGGAAGCGCCGACCGACCCCTGGGACGGGATGACGGGAGTTAGCCCGCGCGCGAGCATCGCTTCGATGAGGCGAAACGTCTGCGGTTGAACGCCCGAGGCGCCTTGCGCCAAGCTGCCGAGTTTCAGCGCCATCATGAGGCGGGTCGTGGCGACTGGGGTCGGCTCTCCCACGCCGGCTGCGTGCGAGAGCACGATGTTGCGCTGAAGCTGGGCGAGGTCCTGCGGCGCGATGCGGACGCCCGCCAGTTTGCCGAAGCCGGTGTTGATCCCGTAGACCGGTTCGCCGCGAGCGAGAATCCGCTCGACCGCCGCCGCGCTCGCGGCGACGCGAGCATGAGAAGACGGATCGACCGTGACCGGCGCGCCGTTCCAGATCGCGCGCCAGTCGGCGAGCGACGCTTCTCCCGGCCGAAGGACGACGGTCACCGCCCCCTCCAGACGCGCGCGTGGAGGGGATTGAAGCCGAGCCGATAGACAAGCTCGGCCGGGCGGTCGATGTCCCAGATCGCAAGGTCGGCCCATTTGCCGGGCTCGAGCGTCCCCGTCTCGTGGCCGAGGCCTAGCGCCCGCGCCGCGTTGCGGGTCGCGCCGGCGATGCATTCGTCGACCGTGAGCCCGAACAAGGTCGCCGCCATATTGAGCGCGAGCAGGATCGAGGTCAGCGGCGAAGTGCCCGGATTGGAGTCGGTGGCGACCGCCATCGGCAGCCGATGCTTGCGCATGAGCTCGACCGGCGGCGCGCGACGCTCCTTCAGCACATAATAGGCGCCGGGCAGCAGCACAGCGACGACGCCGGCTTTCGCCATCGCGGCAAGGCCGTGTTCGTCCGCATATTCGAGATGATCGGCCGAGAGCGCGCCAAACTTCGCGGCAAGCGCGGCGCCGCCCGAATTCGACAATTGATCCGCATGCAGCTTGACCGGAAGCCCTGCGTGCTTCGCGGCAGCGAACACTTGGGCGATCTCGTCGCAGGTGAAGGCGATCGTCTCGCAAAAACCGTCGACCGCGTCGATCACGCCTTCGCCCGCAAGCGCCGGGATCATGACATTGGCGACATAGGCGACATAGGCGTCGCGTTTGTCCGCGTATTCGGACGGCAGCGCATGCGCGCCGAGGAACGTCGCGCGTACCGCGATGTTGCGTTCCGCGGCGAGACGGCGAGCGACGCGTAGCGATTTGCGCTCGGCGGCAAGGTCGAGCCCGTAGCCGGATTTCACTTCCACCGTTCCGACGCCCTCGGCGATCAGGGCGTCCAGCCGCTTCAGCGCGGAGCTCAGGAGCTCGTCCTCGCTCGCGGCGCGGGTCGCGCGCACGGTGGAGAGAATGCCGCCGCCTGAGCGGGCGATCTCCTCGTAACTGGCGCCGGCGAGTCTCAGCTCGAACTCGTGCGCGCGATTCGCCCCCGTAGACGAGATGGGTGTGGCAATCGATGAGCGCGGGCGTGATCCAGCGCCCCTCGCAATCGACGACCCGCTCAGCGTCGCGCGCGGCGGCGGGAAGGTCCTCTCTAGAGCCGACGAAGACAATGCGTCCGTCGCGCGCGGCGATCGCGCCGGATTCGATGACTCCGGGCCCCGAGCGCCCCTCGGCGAGGGTCGCGAGACGCGCATTGATCCAGACCGTGTCGAGGCGGCCGGCGCGGCTTGTTTGAACCATGGCGGCCAACGGCTTAGACCTAATCGTCCGAAAGGCAAGCGGCCGGCGGGCGGTGACCGGTCGCGAGAAGCGGAGGCAAAGGTGCCCGTCCTTCATGCTGCGAGAGCGCTGACCTCCGAAGGTTGGAAGTCCGACGTGCGCGTGACGATCGAGGGTGGCGCGATCGCCGCGGTGCAAACAGAAGCCTCAGCGCAGGAGGGGGATGAACTTCACGCGATCATGGCGCCGGCGGCAATGAACCTCCACAGCCATGCCTTCCAGCGCGCGATGGCAGGGCTTGCGGAAGCGAGGGGCAAGGAGGCCGACACATTCTGGACCTGGCGCGAGGTCATGTATCGGTTCGCGCTCACGATGTCGCCGGATGATGTGGAGGCGGTCGCCGCGCAGCTCTATGTCGAGATGCTGGAGGCAGGGTTCGCCGCCGTAGCCGAGTTCCACTATCTCCACAATGCTCCAGACGGCTCGCCTTATGAGCGGCCGGCGGAAATGGCCGGTCGAATCCTCGCTGCGGCCGGCCGCGCCGGCATCGGAATCACGCTCCTGCCGGTCTTCTACGCCCATTCGACCTTCGGCGGCGCGCAGCCGACGCCCGAACAGAGGCGGTTCGTCACCGACGTTGCGTCGTTCGCGCGGCTCCTCGAGGATTGTCGGGGCATGATCAACAAGACGGCGGGCCAGGCGATCGGCATCGCCCCGCACAGCCTTCGCGCCGTGACCCCGGCGGAACTCCTGGAGCTGGCGCCGCTCGCCGGCGGTGGCCCCATCCACATTCACGCTGCCGAGCAGGTCAAGGAAGTCGAGGATTGCGTCGCTTCGCTCGGGGTGCGCCCGGTGCGCTGGCTCTTGGACAATATGGGCGTCGGCGAGCGGTGGTGCCTTATTCATGCGACGCATATGGACGGGGGCGAGACGCGGGACCTCGTGCGTTCGGGCGCGGTCGCCGGGCTCTGTCCGGTGACGGAAGCCAATCTTGGCGACGGGATCTTCAATGCGGCCTATTACATCCGCTACGGCGGGCGCTATGGCGTCGGCACGGATTCCAATGTCTCGATCGGAGTCGCCGGCGAACTCCGCCAGCTCGAATATGCGCAACGGCTGCGCGAGCGGGCGCGCAATGTGTGCGCCCCGCCGGGGATGTCGTGCGGGCGGGCGATGCTCGAGGCGGTCTGGCGCGGCGGGGCCCAGGCTTTGAGACGGAACTCGGGCAAGCTCGCGCCAGGCGCAGCGGCGGACATTCTGACCTTTCGCGCTGATCATCCGACCCTGGCTGGCAAAGTAGACGATCAGATCCTCGACGCGTGGATTTTTTCGGTTGGCAATGCGCTGGTCGATTGCGTGTGGAGCAGCGGACTGAAGGTCGTCGCTGAGGGCCGCCATGTATTCAGAGACCAGATCGCCGCGCAATTCGTAAAGACGATGGGGGAACTCAGGGCGGGGCCTTGAGGCCAACCTCGCCGCCTCACCTGCGTCCGCCGACCTCATCGATATGGACGAGCAGGTCGGCCGGGTCCTCGTACACGCGGAAGGCCGTGGCCTGCTGCAATTCGGTCGCGCCGTAGCCGCCGCACAGGAGCCCGACGCCGAGCGCGCGGCAGCGCGCCGCGGCCAGCATGTCCCAGATGCTGTCGCCGATGACGATGGCGGTCTCGATCGGCGCGTTCAGTCGCTTGGCCGCGGCGAGGAACAGGTCGGGATCGGGCTTGGCGTGCTTGACCTGATCGCGCGTCACGACGGGGGTTCGATCGGGATCGACGCCGAGCGCCGCGAGGTTGACCGCCGCCGTCTCCATCCGGCCGCTGGTGGCGATCGCCCAAGGGACGCCTTCCTTGGTGAGATAGCCCAGTAATTCGCGCGCGCCGGGCAGGGGGCGGATATGGTCCGACATCCGGCGATAGGCCTCCGCATGCAGCCGGCGCAGGCGCTCGAGGCGTTCTTCGCTGAGGTCGACTCCGGTTTCGCGGCGGAGCTGGTTGGTGAACAGGCCGCCGCTCATGCCGATCTTGCGATGGATGCGCCAGACGGAGAGGTCGACGCCCTCAGTGTCGAGGGCCTCCTTCCACGCCAGCACATGCTGGTAGACGCTGTCCACCAGGGTGCCATCGAGATCGAACAGAAACGCGGGCTCGATGCGCATGAACCTGGTCTCCTCGAGCGGGCGGCGCCGGGCTTGAGCGTCGGCATTGAAGCGAAAGAGGGGCAATGCGCCAGTGCGCGCGCCCGTTGTCAATCGCTATTCGAGCTTGGCGCGGTCCGCGCCGCCCGTGGGTTTGACGGTTCGATTGAACGGATTATTAAGTATAGTTTTGCCGTAAAGGTTAAACTTAAGATGTTCTTGGCGAGATCATCGATTAATTGCATATCACATTGACGGCTCTTAAAAGGAGCAACTCGATGGATGGATTAGATCAGTTCAACTCGACCCTCGGCGACTTCATCTACGCCGTGTTCCACCCTTCGGCCGCCAATCTCCCCGCGGGGTTCCTCGTCCTCGTCTTTGCGGTTCTGATGATCACCGCATTGCCCGAGAGCGCGCGGGAGAAAATGCGGCTGGGCTGCCTGGCGGCGGTGGCGCTGATCGTGAGTCTGTCCGTGACGTGGCCGGTGACCTCGGCGATCCTGCGCTGAACGGCGCCGCTGGCGCCGTCTCGAAGACGGTCGCCTTCGGGCGGCCGTCTTTTCGCGGGCGCGCGGCTTTGAGAGGTTTTCTTGAGCCGTTCTTAGTAGCGGGCGCGAAGCTGCGGCGCCGAAGGGGCGACACAACGAACGCCGAGCCGGCGCAGGATGGCGTTGCTTTTCGGCGAGGGATCGGGCGCGCCGGTCAAATTGGCTCTCAGCGCGGCCATGTCTCCGCAAGCCGGATAGGGGAGATTGGCCTGTGGGCCGAGCGCCTGGGGCTGGGCGGCGGCTGAGCCGGCAAGGCCGAGCAGGGCGATCCCCGCACACATCGAGCGCATCGTCATGGCTCCCCAATTCTTCGCCTGTCGTTCGAGCCATGGATTTATAATTGAGCAGGCTGGATCGAGCCTGACGCGGCTCGCGCCTCCAACAGGAAAGCGAGCGCGAATTCGCATGGCTCCTCCGCCTTCAGCGTGAGCAACTCATCCGCCCGGGTTCGGCCAAGATTGACCGCGGCCACCGGCATTCCAAGGCTGGCCGCACGCTCGACGAAGCGGAAGCCTGAGTAGACCATGAGTGAGGAGCCGACGATCAGCATGGCGTCGGCCTCATCCAGATGCCCCAGGGCCCGGTCGACCCGCTCGCGGGGAACGTTCTCGCCGAAGAACACCACGTCGGGCTTGAGCAGGCCGCCGCAGCGCCGGCAGGTCGGAACGGCGAACGAGGAAAAGTCGGCGCCTTCGAGGTCGGCGTCGCCGTCCGGCGCTTGCCCCGCGTCGAGATCGAGCCATCCTGGGTTTAGCCGGCCAAGTTCGTCCTGCAGTTCGGCGCGCGGCGAACTTGCCTCGCAATGCGTGCAGCGGACGCGATCGATCCGCCCGTGCAGGTCGAGGACCCGCGTGCTGCCGGCCGCCTGATGCAGCCGGTCCACGTTCTGGGTCAAAAGAAGCTCCATTCCGCCTCTGCTCTCGAGCAGCGCCAAGGCGCGATGCGCCACATTGGGCCGGGCTTCATCAATGCGCCGCCAGCCGATGAGGCTGCGCGCCCAATAGCGCCGGCGCGTTGTCTCCTGGCCCATGAAGGCCTGGTAGGTGACCGGCTGGGCGCGCTTCCACTTGCCCTCGCCGTCGCGGTAGTCGGGAATGCCCGAACCCGTGCTGCAGCCGGCGCCGGTCAGGACGAAAAGGCGCCGATGCCGGTCGATGAAGTCCGCGAGGCCGGCGTATCTGCTCATCTCGTTGAACTCGTCCTGCGGCGCGGGATCGCCGCGGCCTCCTCATATAGTCGCCCGATCGCTGGCCGCGCGAGCGCCATGCGACGGCGAAAGCCGTTCAAATAAGCGCGCTTAAACACAATAAACGCGCCTAAACGCTAGTAAATTGACTCCAATTTACTAGCGTTTATTTTTCCAAATCGGGACTTTTCAATGGGTTACAAGCGATTGGAATAAAAAAATTCGCCGCGTCCCGGGCGCGCTCCGCTCAACGATGACGTCGGTTCCATCCTGCGTCTCCATCCTCGATCGGAACACCTCCTGTGGCGCGGCGTCGCTCTGTCCAATAGAAACATATAACATTAATTTCTGTTTTTTCGCAATACCTCAGACGCTCAAAATTCAGCGCGCCGGCTGCCCGCCTTTGCGCGGCATCCGGGCTGCGCCGGTCCACGGCCCGTTGCGCTACCCGAACCCATAGAGCGCGGCGGGATTGTCGACCAGGATCCGATTGCGGATCGCTTCGTCGGGCGCCCAATGGCTCATGAGGTCGAACAGGACGGCGTCGTCGGGCTTGGAATCGGCCTTTTCGGTCGGGTGGGGCCAGTCGCTGCGCCCAGACCAGTCGCTCCGGCGCGGCCTTCACATAGGCCCGCGCGACCTTGCTGACATCCGCGTAGCTCGGAGGCCCGACCTTGGTGTCCATGTAGGCGCCGGAGAGCTTCACCCAGGTCCGGCCCCTGTCGAGCAGTCTCATCACCAGTGCGAATGCCGGATGATCGACGCCCGCCGGTTCAGGAATGCGCGCCATATGGTCGAACACGATCGGCGAGGGCAGCCGCTGCAGAAGGTCTGCAGCCTCGACGATCTGCTCGCCCAGCATATGGATCTGCACGTGCCAGCCGAGATCGTTGACGCGCTTCGACAAGGGCTCGAGCATGTCGATCGTCGTCGCGCCGGACTGGACGAGATTGAAGCGTATGCCGCGAATGCCGAGGCCGTTCAGCCGCTTGAGTTCGGCGTCGGTGACGCTCGTATCGACCACCGCGACGCCGCGCGCGCTCGGGCCGAGCTTGGCCATCGCGTCGAGGGTGCAGGAATTGTCCGTGCCGTAGGTCGATGGCGTGACGACAACGTTGCGCGTCGTGCCGATGCGCTTCTGCAAACAGGCGATAGTCGTCGACCGTCGCATCGGGAGGCTGAGCTTGGCGTTAGGCGCGACCGGAAAGCGGCTGTCGTAAATGTGCATGTGGCAGTCGCAGGCGTTCGGCGGCGCCTTGAGTTTTGGCGGTTCGGTTCCCGCCGACCAGGGCACGGTCTGCAGCCTGTCCTGCTGCCGCATCGAATCCGCTCTGCCACGATGATCGTCGCTCCCATGGCCTTGAGGAAGCCTCGGCGGGCTATGGCGCCGCTCATGCTCTGTCCTCCCTGCGGCCCGCGGAGACCCGCTTGACCGGCGTGGCCAGACTACGTCAGTCTTGGACGGCTGCAAAATCATTGATGCGGGAGTCGCTCGTCGACTTCACGAGCCGGGCCACCTCGGCCCGCACCACCGGCAACAGTTCCGCTTCGAACCACGGATTGCGCTTGAGCCAGGCGTTGTTCCGCCAGGAGGGATGCGGCATGGGCATGAGGCGCGGATGACCGGTCGACTGATAGACGTCGCGCCACCGGGCGACCGTTTCGCTCAAGCTCTTCCCGATAATCCTCGGGCCAAGACGCCACTTCTGGGCGTACTGGCCGACCAGCAGAATGAGCTCCAGATTGGGCAGGAGCGCGAACATTTGCTTGCGCCACAATTCGGCGCATTCGCGGCGCGGGGGCAGATCGCCGCCCTTGGCGTCGAGGCCGGGGAAGCAGAAGCCCATGGCGGCTACTGCGACGATCTCAGAATTGTAGAAAATATCCTCGCCGATGCCGAGCCAGCCGCGCAGCCGGACGCCAGACGGATCGGTGTATGGGCGTCCTGACGCATGCGCACGGACGCCCGGCGCCTGCCCGACGATGCAGATGCGGGCCGAGGTTGAGACCTGGAGGACGGGGCGCGGCTCGTGCGGCAGCGGCGATCCGTAGCGCGGCGCGTCCCGGCAGACGCGGCAGGCCCGGATCTCTTCGGCAAGCGCCGCGAGCGAGGGGCGATCCACGTCCATGCGCTTTGACCTAGCCGAGCCGCGCTCGGCGGATCAATCCGGGCTTGAGCTTTATCAGGCCGCGCCTTCGCGCGCCTCCCGCTCCAGGCTGACCTCGGCCTCGAGGTTCTCAAGATCGCGAAAGACCGAGGCGACCGCGAGCGTGCGTCCGGCGCGCCGCATGCGCACGAGGCCGTCCTTGTCGCGCGATATCGCCTTCGACGGCGAGTTCGTCCCACTTCTCGGCATGGCCGACGTAGTTGATCGGCATGTCATAGTGCTGGCTCCAGAAGAACGGAACCGCGTCGAATGGCTCGCGCTCGCCCAGCATGTTGAGCGCCGCCGTCTGTCCCTGCCGTTCCGCCACGACCCAATGCTCGACGCGAATGGCCTCGCCCGTGAGGCGGTCCGGCCAGCGCGCGATGTCGCCGGCGGCGAAAATCCCGGCGCGCTCGTTTCGAGAAAGGCGTCTACGGCGACGCCGCGGTCGATCTTCAGGCCGGCCGCTTCGGCGAGGCCGAGACGCGGACGCACGCCAAGCCCGGCGACAATGAGATCGGCCTCGAGGACGGCTTCCGCCGCTTAAGCGTTACGCGCTTGCCCTCGACGCCGCTCGCCGTCTCGCGCAAATGGAAGACGACGCCGTGGCTCTCGTGAATCGCTTGCACGAGGCGGCTGAAGTCGGGGCCCAGAATTTTCTCCATCGGACGCTCTTCCGGCGCGACGACATGGACCTCGATGTTGCGCGCGCTGCAGCGAGGCCGCGACTTCAAGGCCGATGAAGCTCGCGCCGAGCACGACCGCCCGGCGCGCCGTCTTCGCCCGCTCGATGATCGCCCGGCAGTCCTTGAGCGATCGAAGCACAAGCACGTCCGACGGCTTGGCGCCGGGGATGGAAGGGGACACGGGCTCGGCGCCGGTCGCGAGAAGCAGGCGGTCGAAGGGGAGCTTGTCGCCGCCAGCGAGCGAGACTTCGCGCGCGCGTGTGTCGATCGCGGCGACGGTCGTATTGAGCCGAAGGTCGATGGAGTTGTCGGAATAGAAGCTCTGCGTCGCGCAGCGGCAGCCATTCCTCCGGCGCGCTGCCGGCGAGATAGTCCTTCGACAGGTTCGGCCGGTCGACCGGCGGCGCATCGTCGCTGCTCAGCATGACGATTCCGCCCTCGTATTTCCGCCGCCGCAGCATCTCGGCCGCGGCGAATCCCGCCGCGCCGCCGCCGACGATCACGATCCTCCTCGGCTCATCAGGCTTCGCGCGCGGCCTCGCTTCAGGCCGGGCGCAGCTTCTCGCGCACGAAGATCTTTCCGTCGCGCTCCTCGACCCGCCAAGTATCGACCGGACTGAACGCCGGCGCGCGCAACGCTTCTCCGGTGCGAAGATCGAAGCAGGCGTGATGCCAGGGACAGCGCACCGCGCCGTCGACAACGAGCCCCTCCGCGAGCGGGCCGTTATAGTGGGTGCACTGAGCGCCGATCGCGAACATTTCGGCGCCGCGACGCACGAGCAGCACCGGCTCTTTCTCCACATGGCCGACGAGCTTGCCGCCATCTGGCAGTTCGGCGGTGGAGATTCCCAGCGCGAGATCGGGGCCGGGCGGTTGCGCCTGATCTTCAGCCATTCCGTCCTCCCAAGTCTCTGCATCCGTCGTTCACGCGCACGTCCGGTTCCCTTAATGTCAAACAGCCCGCTTAGCGCTGAGCGCGCCGGATCTTAGCGACACAGGACAAACGGCCGTGGGCTTGAACTTGATCCCGGTCCTGTCAAGCCATGTCATGCTGTTTTCGATCCCGCGAAAGAATTCGCGGGTGAAGTCGGGGTTGACTTGGGGCGATTGGACGAGTCGACTGCGGTGTCGGCTCCTCGAGAGATCTCGACGAGGAGTGAGACAGGCGGGCGGCGCCATGATCCTCTGGGGTGGGGTGCGAAGACTAGCTTTCAGGCTGGCGCCGTTGAGCGCCGCTCTGCTTCTGAGCGGCTGCGATTTGGGCGTGCTCGATCCGAAAGGCCCGATCGGCGACGCCAATCTGCAAATCCTGATCAATTCGGTCGCCATTATGCTCGCCATCGTGGTTCCGACGATCATCGCCACGCTCGCGGTCGCGTGGTGGTTCCGATCTTCCAACACCCGGGCGCAATATCTGCCGGACTTCGAATATTCCGGTTCGCTGGAATTGATCGTGTGGGCGATTCCGCTGCTGACCATCATGCTCTTGGGCGGCGTCGCCTGGATCGGTTCGCATGATCTCGATCCGGCGAAGCCGATCGAGTCCAACTGAGGAGCCGCTCAACGTTCAGGTCGTGTCGCTCGACTGGAAGTGGCTGTTCATCTACCCCGATCAGCATGTCGCCAGCGTCAATCGCCTGGTGATTCCCGCCGGCGTTCCGATCCACTTTTCGCTGACCTCGGGAAGCGTGATGACCGCTTTCTTCGTCCCCTCAGCTCGGCAGCATGATCTACACCATGAACCGGATGCGCACGCAGCTCTTCACTCGCGGCCGATGAGCCCGGCACGTTTCGCGGCCTCGCCACTCAGCTGAGCGGCGACGGATTCGCGGACATGCATTTCGAGGTCGTGGCGAAAACGTCGCCGGAATTTTACGATTGGCTTGGCCAGACGCGCGCGCTCGGGCGAAGATCTCACGCCGGCAGCGCTATATCGAGCTTTCCAAGCAAAGCGTCGTGCAGGAGCCGTTCACGTTCAAGACGGTCGCAGACGGATTGTTTGACAAGATTCTCGATCAGACGTTGCCGCCAGGTCCCGGCCCGATCGCCGAGACCAATCCGGGCGCCGGCGTGCGGAAGGGGAACTGAGATGTTCGGCAAGCTGAGCTGGGGCGCCATTCCCTTCGACCAGCCGATTCCCCTGTTCGCGGGCGCCTTTGTCGTCGCGGTGATGCTCGGCGTGATCGCTTTCATCACCATCAAAGGCTGGGTCCCCTATCTGTGGAGCGAATGGATCACCAGCGTCGATCACAAGCGGATCGGCATCATGTACGTCACGCTGGCCGCCGTGATGCTGCTGCGCGGCTTCATCGACGCGATCATGATGCGCTCGCAGCAGGCGATTGCGTTTAGGTCGCCAGGGTTATCTGCCGCCGGAGCACTACAACCAGATCTTCTCCGCCCACGGCACGATCATGATCTTCTTCGTCGCCATGCCGTTCGTGATCGGGCTGATGAATTTCGTCTTGCCGCTGCAACTCGGCGTGCGCGACGTCGCCTTTCCGACGCTCAATTCGGTCAGCTTCTGGCTGACCGCGACCGGCGCGCTCCTGATCAACATCTCGCTGGTGGTCGGCGAGTTCGCGCGCACCGGCTGGCTGCCGTTTCCGCCGCTTTCGGAGCTTACCTATTCGCCCGGCGTCGGCGTCGACTATTACTTATGGGGCGTCCAGATTTCCGGCGTCGGGACGCTGATGACGGGGGTGAACTTCGTCACCACCATTCTCAAAATTCACGCCCCCGGCATGACCTATATGCGCATGCCGGTTTTCTGCTGGACGGCGCTCGCCGCCAATCTGCTCATCGTCGCCGCATTCCCGGTTCTGACCGCCACGCTCGCGATGCTGACGCTCGACCGCTACCTCGGCTTCCACTTCTTCACCAATGAGGCCGGCGGCAACATGATGATGTTCATGAACCTCATCTGGGTGTGGGGCCACCCGGAGGTTTACATCCTCATCCTGCCGGCGTTTGGCGTGTTCTCCGAAGTCGTCGCGACCTTCTCTCGCAAGCCGCTGTTCGGCTACCGCTCGATGGTGCTCGCGACCCTGGCGATCTGCGTCGTCTCCTTCATGGTGTGGCTGCATCACTTCTTCACCATGGGCGCCGGCGCGAACGTCAACGCGATCTTCGGCATCGCGTCGATGGTCATCGCGGTCCCAACGGGCGTGAAGATCTACAACTGGCTGTTCACCATGTATGGCGGCCGGATCGTCTACGCGACGCCGATGCTGTGGTCGATCGGTTTCATGGTGACCTTCATTATCGGCGGCCTGACCGGCGTCTTGCTCGCGGTTCCGCCCGCGGATTTCATGGTGCACAACAGCCTGTTCCTGGTCGCGCATTTCCATAACGTGATCATCGGCGGCGTGCTGTTCGGGGCGTTCGCCGGCTACACCTACTGGTTCCCGAAAGCGTTTGGCTTCCGTCTGCATGAGGGCTGGGGCAAGGCTGCTTTCTGGTGCTGGTTTGTCGGCTTCTACCTCGCCTTCGTGCCGCTCTATGTCGTGGGCCTCATGGGCATGACCCGGCGAATGCAACATTACGATGTGCCGGAATGGCATCCCTGGCTCCTGGTTGCGGCATTGGGCGCGGCCGTCATTCTCGCCGGCATCGTGTGTCAGGCGGTCCAGCTCGTTCTCAGCATCCGCGATCGCGAGCAACTGCGCGACGAGACCGGCGACCCGTGGATGGGCCGCACGCTCGAATGGTCGACGTCTTCGCCGCCGCCGGTGTTCAATTTCGCGGTCCTGCCTCAAGTCGAGAGCATAGACGACTATTGGCGCACACAGCGCCTGGCCGAGCGTGGGGCTGGGCCCAAAGTCGAGCCGGTCTACAAGCCGATCGAGATGCCGCGAAACAGCGCGACCGGCTTTGTCTGCGCCTTCTTCGCGACATTCGCCGGCTTCGGCATGATCTGGCAGATCTGGTGGCTGGTCATCGTCAGCCTCGTCGGCGCTTTCGCGACATTCGTCGTCTTCGCCTGGCGCGATCGCACCGAATATGAGATTCCGGCCGAGGAGGTCGCGCGCATCGACCGCGCCAATCGCCGCGCGCGCGGTCGAAGCGCTCGCGACCGCGGAGGCCCTGTCATGACGGCCTTTCAGGCAGGCGCGGACTACGGCGACGGCCGGCGCGAGGAGAGCGCACGGCCATGGCCCCGCCGAGCGATTTTCGATCACACGGATCCGGCCTCCAAGCGCATCATCGTCGGCTACGGCTTCTGGATCTTCCTGCTCAGCGACATCATCATGTTCTCGGCGTTTTTCGCCACCTATGCGGTGCTGTCGGACGAGACCGCGGGCGGGCCGAGCGGCAAGGATCTGTTCGATCTGCACAATGTCGCGATCGAGACCGCCTGCCTCTTGCTTTCGAGCTTCACCTGCGGCCTGGCCGCGATCGGCGCGAGGGCGCACAACGGCCTCATGTACTACGGCGGCATGGCGGCGACTTGCGTGCTCGGACTGGGCTTCCTGTCGATCGAGATTCACGAATTCGTCGGCATGATCGCTCAGGGCGCGGGACCGACGCGCAGCGCGTTCCTATCCGCCTTCTTCACCCTGGTCGGTTGCCACGGCGTTCACGTCACCCTCGGGACCTTATGGCTCTTGACGATGATCGCGCAGGTGTTCGCCAAGGGCTATCGCGCCGACATTCTGCGCCGCGTCCTTTGCTTCGCGCTGTTCTGGCACACGCTCGACATCATCTGGGTCGCGATCTTCACGGTGGTCTATCTTTTCGGAGCAGGCGCATGAGCTCGATGGACGACTACGAACCGCTGCACGGCGCCGACCATGCTCCCGGCGACGAGCCCGCAGGACGCCACGAGATCGCGGAAGGCGTCGTTGGCTATCTCATCGGCCTCGGCCTCGCGATCCTGCTGACGGCGGTGTCTTTCTTCATCGCCGGGACGTACCTGGTTTGGCGCCCCAGCATTCCGATCGCGCTTGTGGTGCTGGCGATCGCTCAGATCGGCGTGCACCTCGTCTTCTTCCTGCACATCACCACCGGCCCGGACAACGTCAACAACGTGCTGGCGCTCGCGTTCGGCGTCCTGATCGTCTTTCCTGATCCTCGTCGGGTCGCTCTGGATCATGTACAACCTGAACCAGAACATGGGTCCGATGCCGATGGGGTAGCCGTCCGCCTCAAGCGATTGCGGCGGCCGTCGCCCGACGGACCGCGAGCAGGTCGCGCGCGCAAGGCGAGCGACGCGCGTCACCCCATCGCGAAGTCCCAAAGCGAGCGCCAGACGCAGCGCTTCGCCGGGTTCTTGAACGCCAGCAGGTCGAAATAAGCCAGGTGGCCGGTCGTGCCGTCATCCGGCCAGCGGAAGCCAACCTCAACTTTGCCGGCCTTCAAGGTGACGAACTGCTCGACCGGGCCCGGATCGTCGGCGGCGGCGAGTGTAGGGCCGAGGCGGCCGATCGCGCCGTCCTGATAGCGCCAGATGCGGCCGTCGGACGTGGTGACCCGGACCAGGCGGGCAGATTCGTCATAGGCGACGACGCAGCGGCCCGAGCTTGCCTTCGCCCTTATAGTCGCATTGGCGCGTCACCGGCGCGGCCGCCAAAGGCGGCGGGGCGGAGGCGATCAGCGCGGCGAAAGCGGCGAGGAGACAAGAGGTTCGGGACATGTTGCTCGGATGGCTTGGAGTGTGAACTGGCGACGATAGCGTGCGTGCTATGACGCCCGCAAGGGTCCGGATATCAGGCTATTGCGCGAAAGCGGTGAATTTTTCGCGACCAACTGCGCTCCGGTCGGGACGCAAACCGGAGACCGGCGCCGGCTCGGCTCGTGGGTTGCAATGCCTCTTTAACCTGCTATCAAGCCGCGCGCCGCGATCCGGCGACCGCTTTTTAAGGACCCGTTCATGTTTGCTTGCAGCCGACGCGTTGCGCTCTGGCTACCGCTCCTCGCCGCTTCGGCGGCCTATGCCGCCGGCGACCCCGACAACACCGTCATCATGACGACGAAGCACGGCAAGGTCACGATCCTCCTCCACCCCGACTGGGCGCCCAAGACGGTCGCCCAGTTCAAGACGCTGGTGAAGGACAAGTTCTACGACGGGCTGACGTTCCACCGCGTCATTCCAGGGTTCATGGCCCAGACCGGCGATCCGACCGGAACTGGCGGCGGGCGGCTCGAAGCTGCCCAACCTGCCGGCCGAGTTCAACCAGACGCATTTCAAGCGCGGCATCCTCGGCATGGCGCGGACGGACGATCCGAATTCGGCCAACTCGCAATTCTTCATCATGTTCGGCGACGGCGGATTCCTCGACGGCAAATATACGGCCTTCGGCGAAGTCGTCTCGGGCATGGACGTCGTCGACAAGATCAAGGCGGGAACCGAGGCCAACAATGGCGCGGTCGAGAACCCGGACAAGATCGTCACCATGCGCATGGCGTCTGGCGCGAAGTAAGGAGCAATGACATGAGCAGCCCAGGCGATACGCTGACCCTCGAGACGAGCAAGGGCCCGGTGGTGATCGAAATGAACCCGGCCGCTCGCGCCGGGGCATGTCGCGCATATCAAGCGCCTCGTCTCCGAGGGCTTCTATGACGGCATCGTCTTTCACCGGGTGATCGACGGCTTCATGGCCCAGACCGGCTGTCCGCACGGAACCGGAACCGGCGGGTCGAAGTACCCCAACCTCAAAGCCGAGTTCAACGCCGAGCCGCACAAGCGCGGCACGGTGTCGATGGCGCGCGCCGCGAGCCCGGATTCGGCCAATTCGCAGTTCTTCATCTGCTTCGCCGACGCGCCCTTCCTCGACCGCAAATATACGGTCTGGGGCAAGGTCGTGTCGGGCATGGAGAACGTCGACAAGATCAAGCGCGGCGAACCCGTTCGCGAGCCCGACAAGATCGTCAAGGCGAGCTCTGAGCTGACAGCCTGAGCCGGGCGAGGCTGTCGAGTCCGGCTGCGCGATTTCACGCGGTTTGACAGCTTCGACAGGATGGCGATGACCGCGATGCGCGTCGACGCCTTCGATTTCGTTCTTCCCGCCGAGCGCATCGCGCTCGCTCCGGCGAATCCGCGCGACAGCGCGCGGATGCTGGTCGTCGGCGCCGACGGCGCCCTGACGCGACGCGCATGTGCGCGATCTGCCGGACTTCTTGAACCCGCGCGACGCGCTCGTCGTCAATGATACGCGGGTCATCGCGGCCCGGCTCGATGGCGTGCGAGTCGAGAGGCGACGCCGCCGCTTCAATCGAAGCGACGCTGATTGAGCGCGTCGACGATTGCCGCTGGCGGGCGCTCGCGCGGCCGGCCAAGAGGCTCAAGGTCGGCGAGCGGATCCGTTTCGGCGAATCGCGCGAAAGCATGGTCTGCCTTCTCGCGGCGCTCGACGCGGAAGTGGAGGACAAAGGCGAAGCGGGCGAGGTTCTGCTGCGCTTTGACTTCGCCGGCGCGGCGTTGGACGAGGCGATCGAGCGGCTTGGCGCGCCTCCCTTGCCGCCTTACATCGCCTCGCGCCGCCTTTGATCGCCCAGCCGACCGCGCCGACTACCAGACGATGTTCGCCGCCAATCCCGGCGCGGTGGCGGCGCCGACGGCGGGACTGCATTTCACTCCGTCGCTGGTCGCTCGTCTCGCGACGCGCGGCGTCGCGCTGCATCGCGTCACGCTGCATGTCGGCGCCGGAACATTCGCGCCGGTCAGGGTCGAGGATACGCGCGACCACAAGATGCATTCCGAGTGGGGTTCGATCGACGCGACGACAGCCGAAGCGCTGAACGCCGTGCGGGAGGATGGAGGCCGGATCGTCTGCGTCGGCACGACATCTGCGCGCCTCCTCGAGAGCGCAGCTGACGCGAATGGCCGGCTTCGGCCATTTTCGGGACGACACGGATATTTTCATCACCCCCGGTTATGAGTTTCGCGTCGTCGACGCGCTCATCACCAACTTTCATTTGCCGCGATCGACGCTGTTCATGCTGGTCTCGGCGTTCAGCGGGCTTGAAGATCATGCGCGCGGCTTACGCGCACGCCATTCAAGCCGGCTATCGGTTTTATTCGTACGGCGACGCCTGCCTGCTGATCCGCGCGGGCGTTGCAAGCGCGCCGGACCATCGCGCATGAGCGACGAATTCTCCTTCGCCGTGCATGCCACCGATGGCGAAGCGCGTCTGGGCGAAATTTCGATGCCGCGCGGCGTCATTCGCACGCCAGCCTTCATGCCGGTTGGCACCGCGGCGACCGTCAAGGCCATGTATCCGAACGCGGTAAGAGCGCTCGGCTACGACGTCGTTCTGTCCAACACCTATCATCTGATGCTGGCCCCCGGCGCGGAGCGGATCGCCGCGCTCGGCGGCTTGCACAAATTCATGAACTGGCCCCATCCCATCCTCACCGATTCCGGCGGCTTTCAGGTGATGAGCCTCGCGAAACTGCGCAAGCTCAGCGAGCGCGGCGTGACCTTCCAGTCGCATATCGACGGATCGCGCCATGAGCTGACGCCGGAGCGCTCGATGGAAGTCCAGCGCCTCCTGGGCTCGGACATCCAGATGCAGCTCGACGAGTGCGTGAGGCTGCCATGCTCGCATGAAGAGGCCGAGCGCGCGATGCGCCTCTCGCTTCGATGGGCCGAGCGGTCGAAGATCGCCTTCGGCGAACAGCCGGGCAGGGCGGTATTCGGCATCGTCCAGGGCGGGACGGAAAAGGATCTTCGAGTGTTCAGCGCCGAAGGACTGGCCGAGATGGACTTCTACGGCTACGCCATCGGGGGATTGGCGGTCGGCGAGCCGCAGGCGGCGATGCTCGAGATGATCGAGGCCGTGGTCCCGCATCTCCCCTTCGCCAAGCCGCGCTATCTGATGGGAGTGGGAACGCCCGACGATCTTCTTCAGTCGGTTAGGCGCGGCGTCGACATGTTCGATTGCGTGATGCCGACCCGAGCGGGAAGGCATGGGCTCGTCTTTACCCGCCGAGGCCGTCTCAACCTGCGCAACGCGCGCTTCACCGACGATTCCCGCCCGATCGATCCGCTATCGTCGTCTCTGGTGGCGCGCGACTATTCCCGCGCCTACTGGCGACATCTGACGAAGTCGGGCGAGATCCTTGCGATGATGGGCCTGACCGAAATCAACCTCGCCTATTATCAAGACCTTATGTCCGGCGCCCGGCTTGCGATCAAGGAAGGGCGCCTCGACGCCTATATCGCCGAGACGCAACGAAATTGGGCAGAAGGCGAGGCGGAGAGACGTTGAGGCCGGGGGTCGCAAATTAAGATCTTCGATCCGGCGGCGAGTGATGGTTCAATCGCCAGTCAAGTTTATGCTAGGGTGAAGACACTTAAGCGCGGCCGTTGCTTCGCGGCGAAGTAAAGAAGTCCACTTCAGAAACAGAAGGGGCGAGGCACCATTGCGGTGTCTCGCCCCTTTTTCCCATTATCTTATTGCGTTTCACAATCCCGGGTTTTTCTATTATCCTCTCCGCATGACTGGCGGCGGCTCAAGACTGTCGAACGCTTTGTCCTCCCACAGACCCTACGGCGTCCGGCGCCAAACCTTTTGGCAGCGGCCTCCTTTTAGCAGATCATTGCTAGTCGAAATTTCTGGCTGTGTCACGCGGCTTGGCGGCCCTGCCATGCATATTTTTTCTGGCTTGGTCCATTTTGGTCAAATGTGCATCAGCGAATGCAAAAGTGCTAGGCAATCCGGCCACCCTGGCGCGACTCCTCGTCTTTCATCAGTTACCCGTATGCCGTAAGAATCAAGTCGATGCTGCAGCCCTGGAGTTAAAATGACTGCGATCGTTAACGTCGTCGGCCGCGAAATCCTTGATAGCCGCGGCAATCCAACGGTCGAGGTGGATGTCGTGTTGGAAGACGGCTCGATGGGGCGGGCCGCCGTTCCGTCGGGGGCTTCGACCGGCACGCGCGAGGCGGTGGAGCTGCGTGACGGAGACAAGGGCCGCTTCGGCGGCAAGGGCGTCCTGAAAGCGGTCGAGGCGGTCAATCGCGACCTTTTCGACGCTGTCTCTGGCCTCGAGGCCGAAGATCAGCTCAAGATTGACGAGACGATGATCGCGCTCGACGGCACGGACAACAAGTCGAAGCTCGGCGCCAACGCAATTCTCGGCGTCTCGCTTGCGGTCGCCAAGGCGGCGGCGGAAGCCTCCGGGTTGCCGCTCTATCGATACGTTGGCGGAACGATGGCCAGGGTGCTGCCGACGCCAATGATGAACGTCGTGAACGGCGGCGTGCACGCCGACAATCCGATCGACTTCCAGGAATTCATGATCATGCCGGTCGGCGCGCCTTCGTTTGCCGAGGCGGTCCGTTGGGGCGCGGAAACGTTTCATGCGCTCAAGGCTGCGCTGAAAAAAGCCGGGCACAACACCAACGTCGGCGACGAAGGCGGCTTCGCTCCGAATCTGCCCTCGGCGGAGGCGGCGCTCGACTTCTGCGTCAAGGCGATCGAGGCGGCCGGGTTCAAGCCTGGCGTCGACATTGCGCTCGCGCTTGATCCCGCGGCCTCCGAATTCTTCAAGGACGGGGCCTATGTCTATTCCGGCGAAGGTGTCACACGGTCGGTCGAGGAACAGGTCGACTATCTCGTCAAGCTGGCCGACGCCTATCCGATCCTCTCGATCGAGGACGGCATGGCCGAGCAGGACTGGGCGGGCTGGAAGCTCTTGACCCAGAAGCTCGGTTCGCGCCGGCAGCTGGTCGGCGACGACATCTTTGTCACCAACGTCGAGATCCTCGATCGCGGGATCAAGGAGGGCGTTGCGAATTCGATCCTCATCAAGGTGAACCAGATCGGCACCCTGAGCGAGACGCTGGCCGCCGTCGAAATGGCGCACCGCGCGGGTTATACCGCCGTGATGTCGCATCGGTCGGGCGAAACAGAGGATTTCAACCATCGCCGACCTCGCGGTCGCGACCAATTGCGGACAGATCAAGACCGGCTCGCTTTCCAGGTCCGATCGCTTGGCCAAATACAACCAGCTGATCCGTGTCGAGGAGGAGCTTGGCGACCAGGCCCGCTATGCCGGGCGGGAGGCGATCAAGGCGGTGTGATCTCGCGCACAGCTGAGTTCACGGATTTTGTGTCAAGCATAATCAACGGAGGCCATTAGACGGATACCATTTTATTGGAGGCGTCTCATGCTGATGCATCGTCTTACATTGGCAGGCATCCTATTTTTGGCAGGTGACGCGACGAGCGCCGAAGCTCAATTCTGCTATCCGGGCGGTTGCGGATACTACAGGACGCCCCTCATGCACAGGCCGTATCCTTTCATGCATAGGCCCTATCCTTTTTGGCGCAATTCTATGCGGTTCGCCCATGGCCCGATGCCGTTCTCACACCGGCCTCACGGATATGACGTGCCGGGCGGATTGAACAATCCATATAGCGCCGGCGCCGCGTCAAGCGCGAGCCAGAGACAAAACATGGTCGCCCGTCAGGTTACGGCGCCTTCCTCAACTGGAGGCCATTACCATCGTTATGTACCGGGAGGATTGAGCAATCCCTACACAACCGGCCGTTCAGTTGGCGGCGAACAAGGGCAAAGCTCGAATGGTGGCGGTCAGAGATATTCTGACGGCGGCGGGAATCCTGGAGGCCAAGGCGGATATACGGGAAATAACACAAGCGGCGGCGGATATTATCGACCCGACGGCCAGCGTGTTGGAGATACCCGCGGGCAGCCTAGGAACGGCAGCTACTCTGAAGCGAACGGAGGTGCGGCTGGTAACTTCAGATATAGCTGCACCATCAATGACTCCGAAGAGGACGCTGGCGCGGCCTGCACAAGAACCTCGTCAGCACTGAAACATAGCGGGGATCGATGCTCATGCCACGGTGAATGGGGCACTGTGGATTGATGCAATGTCAGACCTCAGCGTTAAGAAATATTCTAAGTATATCGCTGTTTTTATCGGCGGCGTTTTGGTTGGCGGCGCTATTCTAGCCGTCGTGCTCCGATCGCGGACACCTCTAGCGCCGGACAGTCTCGTCGATATGTCCAACCACGGCGAGACGATGCGCAAATGCACAGAGCGAGTTTTCAGCACCATCGCAGCTGCTAGAGTGACGCCCGGCCTCTATGATCGCGTCTGGAAATTGTGCGGAAATCAAATTTTCAACGGCCTCTATCTCGACGATTTCATTATCAGGCGCAGAAAATTTATCGATCAGGAATTCGACGAACGGGTGAACCTGTGGCTCGTTGTGACGATCACAATGTCCGGCGTTCTCATGTCTGCCGTGCAGTTATTTCTGTCGTATCGCTTGGCCACAACCGGCAAAGATATATTCACTAAGGATAGCGAACTGGCGATTGAGTCTGGCAAAGTGTCGGTCAAGGCGTCGATCGCGGGCCTTTTAATATTGACCCTTTCACTTGCATTTTTCATGATATATGTGTTATACATATATTCGATCAAAGAGGTCCCCCTCGAGCGACCCCAGAATTTGCAGACTCCCATTGAGACGGAGTTGCCGGATCCCGCGCCGACAACTCCGTCAGCTCCGGCCGAGGTCAATTCTCCCGCGCCGCATTAGGTCCAGCGAGTATGGCCGGTGCCGACCGCGGCATTCTCCCACTTGCGTCGTCCTGCGCCGACGGTAACGCGGTCTTAACTACGGTCCCCACAGGATCGCGCATGGTCGTAAGGACTCGCCTGCGCTCGATTCTGACGCCGATCGTTCTCTACCTCGTGCTTGGCGCCACGAGCGGCTACCTCGTGTGGGGCGCCTCGAACGGCGAGCATGGGCTCAAGGCTGCGGCGAAATTCGACGCCGAGGCGGTCGAGCTCAAGTCCGAGCTCGCTGTCCTGAAGGATGAACGATCGCGCTGGGAACTGCGCGTCGCCAGCCTGAGGCCGGAAAGCGTCGACAGGGACCTCCTCGACGACGAAGCCCACGCGTTGCTCGACCGCGTGGCGAAGGACGAGGTCGTCATTTTCCCCGGCGCCGGCAAGGGCCGCTGAGCGATTGCGCCCCGGAAGACGAGGGCCGTCGGCCTTTCATGGGTGAGCGCTTACCGCGCCGATCTCTGTTCGGGCTCAGATAGATGCGAGACGGCCCGCCGCCAGGCAATCCCGGCCGTTGATGGCTTCGCAACATCGGTCGTCTCATAGGTCCTGGGCCCGGACAATCTCTTGACATCCGCGCACGTCGCGGACGATATCTCGTTCCTACTAGCCGCGTCGATGACAGTGACGGATGTCTCTCATGACTAGACTATCGGCCGTTCCCGCGTTTTCGGCTTGCGCGATAACCCTTGAGGGCCTCGGTCGCCCCGGTCTGTCACGCCGTCTCGCGATCAGGCCCGCGGCCGCCTGATCGAGGCTGGAGAGACGCTTCTTCAAAAAGGCCGCCCCGGGGCGGCCTTTTTGTTTGCGCGCACTGGCGTCTTTGCCCGCCGCGCATTCGCCGTGTTAAAGCCGCCTCAAGATTATGGAAGGTCCGCCGCCATGAACGTCACCGCTCAAGCCCCCGTCGCCGCGACATCGATCCGTTCGAACTCGTTCTTTTCCGCAAGCTTAGCTGACGCCGATCCGGAGATCGCCCGCGCGATCGAGCTCGAGCTTGGCCGCCAGCGTGACGGGATCGAACTCATCGCATCGGAAAACATCGTGTCGCGCGCCGTGCTCGAGGCCCAGGGCTCGGTCCTGACCAACAAATACGCAGAAGGCTATCCAGGCAAACGCTATTACGGCGGCTGCCAGTTCGTCGACATCGCGGAGACTCTGGCGATCGAGCGCGCCTGCCGATTGTTCGACTGTCGCTTCGCCAACGTCCAGCCCAATTCCGGCAGCCAGGCCAACCAGGGCGTGTTCATGGCGCTCATGGCGCCCGGCGACACGTTCATGGGTCTCGACCTGGCGGCGGGGGGACACCTCACCCATGGCTCGCCGGTCAACATGTCCGGGCGCTGGTTCAAGGTGGCCGCTTACGGGGTCGACCGGACGACGCATCGGATCGACATGGATCAGGTCGAGTCGCTTGCGCGCGAGCACAAGCCGAAACTGATCATGGCCGGCGGCTCAGCCTATGCCCGCCATTGGGACTTCGCCCGCTTCCGGGCGATCTGCGACTCGGTCGGCGCCTATTTCGTCGTCGACATCGCCCATTTCGCCGGACTGGTCGCCGGCGGCGCCCATCCCTCGCCCTTTCCCCACGCCCATGTCGTCACCACCACAACCCACAAGACTCTGCGAGGGCCGCGCGGCGGCATGATCCTCACCAATGACGCGGACCTCGCCAAGAAGATCAACTCGGCGATCTTCCCCGGCCTCCAGGGCGGACCGCTCATGCATGTCATCGCCGCCAAGGCGGTCTCGTTCCACGAGGCGCTGACCCCCGAATTCAAGGCTTACGCCCACGCCGTGGTCGCCAACGCCAAGGCGCTCGCCGAACCGATCCTCGCCGGAGGCTACAAGCTTGTGACGGGAGGCACCGACAACCACCTGATGCTGGTCGATTTGACGCCGAAGGGCTTGACCGGCAAGGCGGCCGAAGCCGCCCTCGATCGCGCCGATATCACCTGCAACAAGAACGGCATCCCGTTCGACCCGCAGAAGCCGATGGTGACCTCGGGCATTCGCCTCGGATCGCCGGCGGCCACTTCGCGCGGATTCGGGACGGGCGAGTTCGCCAAGGTCGGACGGTTGGTCGTCGAGGTCTTGGATGGCTTGGCGCAGAGCGGCGAATTGGGGAATGTGGCGGTGGAAGAGAAGGTGCGCGGGGACGTCGCCGAACTCACCCGGCGGTTCCCGATCTATTAGGGCGCCGAGAGGACTTTTGAAGGGCGGGCTCAGATGCGATGCCCCTATTGCGGCGGCCTCGATACGCAAGTGAAGGACTCGCGGCCGACCGACGATTCCTCGTCGATCCGCCGGCGGCGCATCTGCCCCGATTGCGGCGGCCGCTTCACCACCTTCGAGCGCGTGCAGCTGCGCGAACTCATGGTGGTCAAGAAGAACGGCCGCCGCGCGCCGTTCGACCGCGACAAGCTCGTCCGTTCGGTCCAGGTCGCGCTGCGCAAGCGCTCGGTCGAGCCCGACCGGGTGGAACGCATGATCAACGGCGTCGTTCGCCAGCTCGAAAGCCAGACCGACGGCGACATCCCGACCGAAAGGATCGGCGAACTGGTGATGGAAGGCCTGAAGGCGCTCGACGACGTGGCTTATGTGCGTTTCGCCTCGGTCTACCGCAATTTCCGCGAGGCGCGGGACTTCAACGCCATCGTCGGCGAACTCGAGGCTGAGCCTGATCCCGTCCCGGCGCGCGAGCCGCGACGGCAACGCCGGGACGCGCCCGCTTCATGAGCGAAGGCGCAGCCGCAGACCCGCAAGAGGATCTGCGCTGGATGGAGGCGGCGCTCAACCTGGGCTCACGCTCGCTTGGGCTCACGGCCCCCAATCCCGCGGTCGGGGCGATCCTGGTGAAGGACGGCGCCGTCGTCGGGCGGGGCGCCACGGCGCCCGGGGGAAGGCCGCACGCCGAGCGGATCGCCATCGATCAGGCTGGCGAAGCGGCGCGCGGCGCGACGCTCTATGTCACGCTTGAGCCCTGCTCGCATTTCGGCATCTCGGGCCCCTGCGCCGACGCCGTCATCGCGGCGGGCGTGGGCCGCGTCGTCTCGGCCATGGAGGATCCCAATCCGCTCGTCGGCGGCGAGGGGCACGCACGGTTGAGAGAAGCTGGGATCGCCGTCTCGGTCGGCGCGGGGGCCGATCAGGCGCGCCGCGATCATCTGGGTCATATCCGCAGGGTCACGGCGTGGCGCCCGTGCGTGACACTGAAGCTCGCGGAGACGGCGGACGGTTTCGCCGCCGCCGGCGCCCATGACGCGCGCCTGCGGATCACCGGCCCCATCGCCGACCTCCGCGTCCAGATGATGCGCGCGAGCCACGAGGCGATCATGGTCGGGATCGGGACGGCGCTCGCCGATGATCCGGCGCTGACGGTGCGGCTCCCCGGCGTCGATCGCAAGCCGTTGCGCGTCGTCCTCGACACCCATCTGCGGCTGCCCGAGCGCTCGCGTCTGGCCGCGACCGCAAGCGAGGCGCCGACTCTGATCATTGCTGGCGCGGAGGCGCCGGACGAAGCGGCCTCGCGGCTTGAGAACGCGGGCATGATGATCGAGCGTGTCCCGCTCGACACAGACGGCAATGTCGATCTCCGCCATGCGCTGAGCGCGCTCAGCGTCCGCGGGATCACCCGGGTGTTCAGCGAAGGCGGTCCGCGGGTCGCGGCCCGGCTCATCGCGCTCAAGCTTGCCGATGAGGTCGCGCTCATCACCGCGGAGAAGCCGCTCGGCCGGCCGGGCGTCGCGGCGCTCGACCCGGAGGCCCGCGCCGCCCTGACCGATGGATCACGCTATCGGCCCGTTGAAACCGCTGTCTACGGACCGGACACGATGCGGCTCTGGGAGCGGGTGGGCCGACTGGAGCTTGCGCACCCCGCTAAAATCGGACCGCAGCCATCCGTTCAAGCAAATCCAAGCAGATCCAAATAAAAAGGCCTTCTCCTCGAGGTTCACGGAGAGCCCCTGCGCAGGGCTACTGGACGCTTTCCATTCAGACCCCAGGACGATTCCGAGCGTGCTCACGATCCAAGGAAGCGTGCACAGACAGGAGTTCGCACTAAGTCCGTCGGAAATAAAGGTGTCCATCTTTGTCGAGAAGCGGTAATAGCTCGGACTCAGCACTTGTATCTATAGTGTCCTGTCGCTCAACCGCAATTTTCATCGACATTATGACTGTATCAACGCGCTTTGTTACATACAGCTCTACCAGGTGCCGCAACATCTTGGCTTGCACGTAGATTTCCAGCCGCGGGGAGCGTAGATCCACTTCATTCCAAACCATTCTGGCTGACCGGTGCAAATCAGGAAGTCCAAAGTTACCCTCGGTTTGTACAAGCGCAGCGACATCGGCCCGGAAACGGTCAAAAGTTGACGTCTTGTCGCCAACAGTCAGCGCGTTTGCGACCGTGCCGACGCCATGTAGAATGGAATACTGGAAGGATGAGGGCTGACGGACGACGATTTTGCTAGATATCATTTGTTGCTGGCGAGTTATGTCATTGAAAACCACATCAATGTCTAGCCAATATAGTTTTGATCGCGAATCAGGTTCTTCGCGAAACAAAGCACGTCGGGTCCCTGGCGCCATGGTTGGCATGTAAATCTGCTCTGGCTCGACGCATGCCTATCATATCCCTTCGGGCAAGGACCTGCACCAATTTGTGGAGGTGAGGACAGCGTTCCCCACGGAGAGTGACCCGCGGGAGGAAAGTATATCTGGCAAATTAGCAAAAGGCCCCAGGGCGCGGAGCGCGCCGAGGGCATGATACAGGCGGATGCGAGGACGCTCAGATGTTCACCGGAATTATAAGCGATGTCGGACAAGTGACTGATATTGAGCTGTCCGGCAACTTGCGGCGACTCAGGATCGCAAGCGCCTACGACGCCGACACGATTTCCGTCGGGGCGTCGATCGCCAATTCCGGCGCATGCCTCACAGTGGTCGGCATCGAGCCAGGCAAGGGTGGCTCGACGATCGCTTTCGACGTTGGGGCCGAGACGCTCGCGGTGACGACGCTCGGAGCTTGGCGGGCGGGGCGCCATGTCAACCTCGAGCGGTCGCTCAAGGTCGGCGACGAACTCGGCGGCCATATGGTGAGCGGCCATGTCGACGGGGTCGCGGAAATCGTGTCGCGGCGAGACTTTGACGGCATGGCGCATTTCCGTTTCCGCGCGCCAAAGGATTTGGCGAAATTCATCGCCGTGAAGGGCTCGGTCGCGCTCGACGGGACGTCATTGACCGTGAACGCGGTCGAGGGCGACGCCTTCGAGGTCCTGCTCATCCCGCACACGCTCACGGTGACGACCTGGGGCGAGCGCAAGGCGGGCGACAAAGTCAATATCGAGGTCGACCAGATGGCCCGCTACGCCGCCCGGCTGATGGACGCGGGGCGGGGAGGGGGGTGAGCGGTTCTTGGGTCAAAACTCAATCAGACGAGTCCGGTTTCGACCCTGAGAAGACGGTTGTCGCGAACAATCGAACGGCAGGACCCGACGTGAACCGGACGTAGCAGGCTGCATCCTTGGACGCCGCGAGAAGAGCGGAAAGCGGACCTTTCTTGTCAGGCCAACGGTCGCCGATTTCTTCCCCTTCTCCCCGCGGAGAAGGGACGGGGCGAAGCCCGCCGGATGAGCGAGCCATCCGAGAAGGCCGCGCTTGCGCGGCGCGCGAGTACACGCTAGAACAAACGAGGAACGGCTTGGCGCGATAGGCGATTTGAGCTTGCTCGCGCCGGATATAAACCAAGGCGCGCGTGATTCGGGGCGGCGGCTCGGCATGACCAACAAGCTCTATTACGGCGACAATCTCGACGTGCTGCGCGCCAGCATCGCCAGCGAAAGCGTCGATCTCGTCTATCTCGATCCGCCCTTCAACTCGAACGCCTCCTATAACGTCTTGTTCAAGGCGCCGAGCGGCGCGCAGTCGCCGGCGCAGATCGAGGCGTTCGACGACACCTGGCACTGGAACGAATCCGCCGAGCGCGCCTTCGACGAGGTGCTGACCGGCGGCCACTCCGACGCGGCGATCATGCTGAAGGCGATGCGCTCGGCGCTCGGCGCCAACGACATGATGGCCTATCTGGCGATGATGGCGGTGCGGCTGATCGAATTGCATCGGGTGCTGAAGCCGACCGGATCGCTCTATTTGCACTGCGATCCGACCGCGAGCCACTATCTCAAGATTTTGATGGACGCGATTTTTGGACTTGAGAGATTTCTCAACGAGATATGTTGGAAGCGGACGACATCGCATAATGATCCCAACAGGTATGGTCGAATTGGTGATAGAATATTATTCTACTCCAGAACAACACATAAAATATTTAATCACGCGGAAGGGAAATACTCAGAAGAGCAGCTTTCTCGATATAAATACTCCGACCAAGGCGGACGGTTTCGTGCAGAAAATTTGACTGCTCCACATTTTTCCTCGACCCGGACTGTCGTGTGGCGCGGCGTGCACCCCGGCCAGAGCCGGCAGTGGCGCTTTAGCGAAGACGAGCTTGAGCGCCTATTCGCGGCCGCGTATCTTGCTGCAGAAGGACGGACGGCCTCGGAAAGATGGCCTTAAGGAGTATCAGCATCAGGCGAGGGGGGCGCCGTTGCAGGACATATGGACTGATCTTGGGATGGCTCCGACCTCTGGCGAACGCCTCGGCTATCCCACCCAAAAACCCACGGCCCTTCTCGAACGCATCATCGCCGCTTCTTCAAACGAGGGCGACGTCGTGCTCGATCCATTCTGTGGCTGCGGCACCACGGTTCACGCGGCGCAGAAGCTCAAGCGCCAGTGGATCGGCATCGACGTCACGCATCTCGCCATTGCGCTCATCGAGCGCCGCCTCAAGGAGGCGTTTCCCGGCATCGCCTACGAGGTCCACGGCGTGCCGAAGGACGCCGACGCGGCGCGCGACCTCGCCGAGCGCGACAAGCACGAGTTCCAGAAATGGATCGTCGCCACCATCGGCGGCCAGCCGTACAAGGGCGGCAAGAAGGGCATGGATCGCGGGATCGACGGCTACCTTCATTTCCGCGACGCCGACAACAAGCCGCAGATGGCGATCATTTCGGTCAAGGGCGGCGCGACGAATTCAGCCCACGTCCGCGATCTCAAGGGCACGATGGAGCGGGAGGGCGCGAAGCTCGGCGTTTTCCTCACCCTGAACCCGGCGACACGCGAAATGGAGAAGGAGGCGGCTTCGGCCGGCCTTTACGACAGCGGCGGAGGCAAGGTTCCCCGACTGCAAATCCTCACCGCCGCACAAGTGATCGACGGCAAGCGCCCCCAAGTCCCATTTGGCCATACCGAAAGCCTCAAGAAGGCGAGCCGCGAAAGCGAGGAGCAGCAGGGCCGGCTTTTGTGACGACGGCGCACCTCAAGCAGTTAATGCAAGTTATGGGAACACCCTGTTAAGCGTTTGCAATATCTTCATGTATCGAATTGGACGAAAATCACAGATTGCGTAAAACAGAAATATGCTTTATATCTATTCGTATTCACGGAATCAACCTCCGCGCCTCGCCAGCGCCGGGGCGAGGAGAAGGAGCGCGCGATTTGGAGCCTGTCGTTGAGCCGCCTGTCCACAACCTGCCGCGCGAGTTGGAGCGGCGGGGAATTTTTTCTGCTTTTTTCGCTCGTAACCCTTTGAAAAGTCCCGATTCCGAAAAGTAAAAAAAAGCAAAAGAAACAAAAGAAAGCGAATTTGCTTGCTTTTGCTTTCGTTCGCTTTCGCGGAACTCGCCCGAAGGTTGTATCCGCCAGGAAGTAGGAGCCGCACGCTCGTGCGAAACGGAAGCCGTAAGCCTTTGCCAAGGCGACCTGCAATCAGGGCGTCATGCCTGCGCGGGCATGACGCAAGGGCGCGCTAACCGTGGCCAGGGGGCCCTCGATCGACGCCCGGGTTTCCGCCTGCGGCCACCACACCCAGCCGGCCCAGATAATAGGCCCAACCCCTGGCGTGGCCCGCGCATTGGGCGGCGTTGGGCAGTCCGGTATGGGTCATGCGCATGAGCGTGCCGCCGTCCCGGTCGAGGAGGTCGATCTCGACCAGGCCCGAGCCAGGGGGCACCTCGTCGTCGCCCTCCCAGCCGAAGCTGTAGGCGAGGCGATGGACCGGCACCACCTCGCGGAATTGTCCGCGCGCGGTGCGGTCTGGCCGCCCGGCGACGTCCTTGACCAGATAGAGTCCGCCCGGATGGACCTCCGTGGTCGCCTCGGCGCCCATCCAGCTCATGATCTTTTGCGGATCGGTCAGGAAGGCGAAGACGGTCGCGGGCGAGGCCGCGATCTGGGTTTCGCGGTGGACCACGAGGGATTCATCCATCGGATTGTTCTCCATTGAAAACGCATTTCGGTCCTAAGACGGGCGACCCTTCGTCAAATCGACATCAAGCGGGTCGACGGAATCGAACATGAGGCAGCGTCCGACGACATTCAACCGTTTAGTTGAATAATTCACCCGCGGACGGCGAGGCGAAACGCTGATGACAGCCGGGCCAGGTCCGGCCGATGATCCATCCATGCAGCTCAACTCGACCCTCGCCTGGCTGGTTGACGAGGCCACCCGGACGCCCACGGCCGAGCTTTTTCTGTCGGGGCTCGGGGGGCGCTTGATCGAGGACGGCGCGGCGCTCGCCGGCGGGGCGCTCACCCTGGCGTCGCCCCACCCGCTCATCGCCCGGCGCGCCCTGTTGTGGCGGGCGGGAAGCGGCGAGGTGATCGAGGCCCTGGGATTTGTGGCTGGCGGACCCTGGGCCCCCGATGCGGCGGGCGAGCCCGGCGAATCCGGCCGGCGCTGGCTTGCCGGCCTTGGCCCCGGCCCGGTGCATGAAGACGCGATCGGGCCGGCCCCCGACGGGCCGAGGCTCGGCTGGGTGGGTCCGCGTCCGTTCACGCCAGAGGAGGCCGGCCGCCTCAGCGAGGCCGCACGCTTCGCCATGGCCCCGCTTGCGGCGCTCGGCGCCCGCGCGACCCTGACGGCTGCGCTCGAGGCCTATCTCGGCCGGCGCAGCGCCGCGCGCGTGCTTGCCGGCCCGCTCAGGCGCGGCGTCGGCGAGACCATCGAGGCGGCGCTCCTGTTCGCCGACCTGCGTGGCTTCACCGGCTTCTCGGAAAGCGCGCCGCCGTCCGAGGTGATCGCGGCGCTCGACGCCTGGTTCGACCGCATCGCCGGCGCGGTGCACGCCTTCGGCGGGGAAGTGCTCAAATTCATGGGCGATGGCGTGCTGGCGATCTTTCCGGTTCCCGGTGGGTCGCCGCGCAGCGCCTGCGACGCCGCGCTCAAGGCGGTCGCCGCGGCGCGCAGCGGAATGGCGCATCTCGACGCGGCGCGCCGACGAGATGGGCTGGAACCCCTGCCTTTCGGCGTCGCGCTGCATCTGGGCGAAATGCTGTGGGGCAACATCGGCGCCGCCGACCGGCTGGACTTCACCGCGATTGGCCCCGCCGTCAATCTGGTCAGCCGTTTGCAGGACCTGTGCCGCCCGCTTGACCGCGCCGTGCTCGTCTCGGGCGCCTTCGCCGCAGAGGCTACCGAAGCGCTGGTCCCGCTCGGCGAGCAGGCCCTGCGCGGCGTCGCCGCGCCCTGCGCCGTGTTTACGGTGGCGGATTGACCCCTCTCCCCAAGGAAGGGAGGCTGGCGTGAGGCGCGGGGTGAGGGCTCACAGCACGACGACCGGCGTCCCCTTCCCGACCCGCCCGTAGAGGTCGATCACGTCGGCGTCGAGCATCCGGATGCACCCGGACGACACGGCCTTGCCGATCGAGCTCGGCTCATTGGTCCCATGGATGCGAAAGAGCGTGTCCTTCTTGTCCTCGAACAGGTAGAGCGCGCGGGCGCCAAGCGGGTTCTCCATGCCCCCGTCCATGTGCACGGGCAGATCCCGCTGCCGCGCCAACATTTCCGGCGGCGGGGTCCAGCCGGGCCAGAACGCCTTTCGGCCGATCTCCGCCTTGCCCTTCCAGGCGAAGCCCTGGCGCCCGACCCCGATCCCATATTGCAGCGCCCGGCCGTCGCCGAGCGAGAGATAGAGCTTACGCTCATGGGTATTGATGGTGACCGTGCCCGGCGGCTCGCCCGTCGGATCGCGCACCTCCTTGCGGGTGGTGCGGGTCATGTCGACGTCTTCGTCGAAGCCTCCGGGCGTCGAATAGTTCGGATCGGCGTCCGGCGGCAGATAGGTCTGCGGATTGGGCGGCGGCGCGGCGCCCGGCAGGGTGAATGGAAGATTGAACAGCGATTGCGCCGAGGCTCCGGTCGTCGCGACGCCCAGGCTCGCAAGGCCGATCAGAATGAGAGTTCGGGCTCCAAGCATCATTTCCCAGCTCCAACAGCCGCCAGATCGCGTTTCAAGAAAGCTAAGTCGGATCGGTGGTTTCGTAAAGCGTCGCCATCGCGCCAACACGTCCTTGCCGAGCGCCAGTGCGCCGCGCAATAATCCTTTAGGAACGTCGGGGAGGAGCGACCATGATGCTTCGGCTGCGCGCGGCGATTTTGACTGCCTTTCTTGGCTTCTCAAGCGCGGCAAGCGCGCAGCAGGCCAATCCGCTCGACGTCATCCCCGACACGATGCCGTTCTCGACGCCCTATGGCGCGCCGATTTCGCTCTTCCGCGCTCAAGGGGCGATCGCCGCGGTCATAGGCGAGGCCCTGAATCGCGGCTGGGCGCTCAATATCGCCGTGGTCAACTCGGGGGCTAATTTGGTCGCCTTCGCCCGTATGGACGGCGCGCAGCTCGGCTCGATCGCAATTTCGGAGCACAAGGCGCGCACGGCGGTCAAATTCCGCCGTCGGACCAAGGTCTTCGAGGAGGGAATTCAGAACAACGATTACAAATATCAATTGACCCTCGACGATGTCATCGCCTCGCGCGGAGGGATTCCCTTGATCGAGAACGGCAGGCTCATCGGCGCGATCGGCTGTTCCGGCGGCGCGGGCTCGCAGGACGAGGCGGCATGCCTGGTCGGCGCAGCGATGATCAACAGGCAGCCGCCGCCATAGATCGGCGCCGCGCCGTCCCGCAACGCAACCGTTGGTTAGGCGTGGCGTGCGAAGCTCCCGGAGAGAACGCTCAGGAGATTCGCGCATGATCGTCGCCACCACGGAATCCATCGCCGGCCATCGCGCCGTCCAGACGCTCGGACAATGTTTCGGGGTCGTTGTCCGCAGCCGGGGGCTCGGCGGCAACATCATGGCCGGCTTGCGCACCATTGTCGGCGGGGAGATCCACGAATATACGCGCCTCCTTGAGGAAGCGCGCCGCCATGCGCTCGACCGGCTGGTCGAGAACGCGACCGCGATGGGTGCCAACGCGATTTCATGATGCGCTACGACAGCGCCGAGATCGGCAATACGATGAGCGAAATCGTGGCTTACGGCACGGCGGCGGTAATCGAACCCGTTTCATGATCCGCTGTTTTCCTTTTCTGTTTCCGGTCGGCTTTTTCATCGCCCTCCTTATCGTCTGGCTTGTCTTTCGCAGCCGCGGCTACAAGCGTGAGCCGCTCGACGCCCCGCCCCGCGGCGACTTCCGCCTGACCGGCGAGCGCTTCCTCGATCCCCGTTCCGGCGCGATGCTGGAAGTCTGGTATTCGCCGACCACCGGCGAGCGCGCCTATGTCCGGGCGGGGACCGGCCCGCGCGCTTAGGCATAAGCGGCCGCCGCCGGCCTCACGAGACCCGCGCAGCGGCTTGCACGTCACATAAGTATGTGCTTATCTGTAGCCCATGGAGAGCGACATCTTCAGGGCCCTGGCCGATCCGACCCGCCGCAGCGTGTTCGAAAAGCTCGCTGTCGGGGCGATGAACGCGAGCGACCTCAGGCAAGGCATGACGATCAGCCAGCCCGCCATGTCGCAGCATCTGGCTGTTCTGCGCTCGGCCGGGCTGGTGCGCGAGCGCCGCGACGGCCGGTTCGTCAACTACGAGGTGGACCCCGAGGGTCTCGCCCGGATCGGCCAATGGCTCGCCCGCTACCGGGTCTATTGGCCGCGCCGCATCGACGATCTCAAGGCGCTTCTGAAGGACATGGATCAATGAGCGACACAAGCGATCCCCGCGAGGAAACCGAAGAGGCCGAGATCGCGCTCGAGTACGAGCTCGACGCCGCGCCGGAAAAGGTCTGGCGCGCCATCGCCGTCGCCGCCTTTCGCGACCGATGGCTGCCCGAGGCCGACCTCGCCGAGCCCGAGCCCGTCGCCTCCATTCCGGGCGTCGAGATCCGCTACCGGATGCGCGAGCAAGGCGCTCCGTTTCCCGAAAGCACCGTGACCTTCCGCATCGAGCCTGGAAACAAGGGCGGGACGCTGTTCCGGGTCATCCATCGCATCGAGGGCGACCGGCGCCTGAGCAGCGCCAACGACAATCTCCGCGCCGTAAGCCTCGCGGCTTAAAGCCGCTCAACCTCGCAGCCTGAAAGGGAATTCGCCCATGCGCGACACGATGCAGCTTGTCCCCATGGTGCTCGAACAGTCGAACCGCGGCGAGCGGTCCTTCGACATCTTTTCCCGCCTGCTTCGCGAGCGGATCGTCTTTCTCACCGGCGAGGTCAACGACCAGACGGCGTCGCTCGTCTGCGCGCAGTTGTTGTTCCTCGAGGCCGACAACCCGAAGAAGCCGATCGACCTTTACATCAACTCCTATGGCGGCGTCGTGACCAGCGGGCTTGCGATGTACGACACGATGCAATTCATCAAGTCGCCCGTCCGCACGCTCTGCGTCGGCACCGCCCGGTCGATGGGCTCGTTTCTCCTGATGGCGGGCGAGCCAGGCGAGCGCGCCGCCCTGCCCAACGCCAGCCTCCACGTCCATCAGCCGCTCGGCGGATTTCAGGGTCAGGCGTCCGACATCCTGATCCACGCCGAGGACATCCTTCAGACTAAGAAACGCCTCACCCGCCTCTACGCCAAACATTGCGGCCGAACTTATGAAGAGGTCGAGCGCACACTCGACCGCGACCATTTCATGGATGCGGAAAGCGCCCGCGACTGGGGCCTGATCGACCGGGTGATCACGACCCGCAGCGAAGCGGAGCTTTTGCTCAGCGGCCCGGTTCTGACGCCATGAGGCGCTCGAGCGACGGAGCGATCCCGGAAATCCTGGGCACCCCCGCGTTCCTTGCGATGACGACGGCTCGAACTGCCGTTCCGTCGCCGGACAGCGCGTCGCCGCCAGAACAGCGCGCTTTCTAAACGTCAACGCCCGACAAACTCCTCGCCGAAGTCCGTCGCGCTCTACAACCCGGAAAATGCCGCTTGCAGTCTGTGGGTCCTGGTGCTTATCTAACGGAAGCTTAGGGCGCTGCCGGAGTGACCTCGCACGACTGGCCAGCTCGGCCCTGCGCTAAAGGTTTACTTAGCTTATCCTTGGAAGAGGCGGGAAATGACAACGATTATCGTTGGCGATGCGACAATCTTTCCGCGTCCGACGACAATCGCAACGGAGACACCCGCACTTCGGTGATGGCGCCGTCCACCCCTTCGTCTGCGGCGCCAACAAAATCACCCTCGGCGTCGGGGCCGGCGGCGCTGGCTTCGCGGGCAAGACAGGGGGAAGCACGATCTCCTCCGCCCGCCAGCGGTGGCTGACGATGATGTGACGATCACAAGCGGCGCTGGCGATTGTTTGCTGTGGGAGGGCTAGCTATGACCCCTGTTCTAACGACGCTGGCAAATTTCAACGGCGCCAGCGGGCAGTTTCCGGATGCCGCTCTGAGCGCCGACGCCGCCGGGGACCTCTTCGGCATGACAGCAACCGGCGGGGTCTACGGCTATGGCGCCGTGTTCGAGCTCGTCAACAACGGCGGTGGCGCCTATACGCCGGTCACGCTGCTCAGCTTCACCAACACCCCCGGCGTGGCAGGATCGGACAGCGGCGTGATCGCTGACGCCGCCGGCGACCTGTTCGGCACGATACCCTCGGGCGGGGCGGCCGGCGATGGCGCGGTGTTCGAGCTCGTGAACCACGGCGACGCCTACACGCTGGTCACGCTGCTCAGCTTCAACGGCGCCAAAGGCTCAAGCCCGGTCGGCGGTCTGATCGCCGACGCCGCCGGGAACCTTTTCGGCACGACAGCGTCGGGCGGGGCGAACGGCGATGGCACGGTGTTCGAGATCGCCAAAGCCGGCGCCGGCTACGCCAGCACGCCTACAACACTATTCAGCTTTGACGGCGCCAACGGGGCAGGCCCGGCCGATAGTCTGACCGTCGACGCCAACGGGGACCTCTTCGGCGTGACACCCTCGGGCGGGGCGAACGGCTATGGTACGGTGTTCGAGCTGGTGCGCGACGGCGGCGGCTATACGCCGGTCACGCTCCTCAGTTTCAACGGCGCCGACGGGCGGTTTGCCAGCAGCTTGATCACCGACGCCGCCGGGAACCTCTTCGGCACGACATCGTCGGGCGGGGCGTACGGCTACGGCACGGTGTTCGAGCTCGTGAACAACGGCGGCGGCTACACGCCGGTCACGCTCCTTAGCTTCAACGGCGCCGACGGGGCGAATCCGGGCGGCGGTCTGATCGCTGACGCCGCCGGGGACCTGTTCGGCACGACAGGCGAGGGCGGGGCGTATAACGCGCTTGGTCAGCTGGGGGGCGACGGCACGGTGTTCGAGCTCGTGAACAACGGCGGCGGCAGTTACACGCCGGTCACGCTGCTCAGCTTCAATGGCGCCAACGGGGCGCTTCCGTCTGCCGGTCTGATCGCCGACGCCGCCGGGGATCTCTTCGGCGCGACAGCCGGTGGCGGAGCGGCTGGCGATGGCACCGCGTTCGAAATTGCCAATAGCGGTTTTGTGACCAAGGCTTCGACCTCTCCGCCGGCGACAAGCAGTAACATCCTGTGGCGCAACAGCAACGGCGATGTCGGTCTGTGGAAGGCCAATGGCTCGGGGGGCTTCACAGGCCAAGACTTGGGCGTTGTCGGTTCCAATTGGCAGATCGAAGGAACCGGCGATTTCAACGGCAAGGGCGAAGACGGCATCCTGTGGCGCAATGCGAATGGCGATGTCGCGCTCTGGAACGCGAATGGCTCGGGGGGCTTCACGGGCCAAGACTTGGGCGTTGTCGGTTCCAATTGGCAGATCGAAGGAACCGGCGATTTCAACGGCAAGGGCGAAGACGGCATCCTGTGGCGCAATGCGAATGGCGATGTCGGGCTCTGGAACGCGAATGGCTCGGGGGGCTTCACAGGCCAAGACTTGGGCGTTGTCGGTTCCGGTTGGCAGATCGAAGGAACCGGCGATTTCAACGGCAAGGGCGAAGACGGCATCCTGTGGCGCAACGCGAATGGCGATGTCGCGCTCTGGAACGCGAATGGCTCGGGGGGCTTCACGGGCCAAGACTTGGGCGTTGTCGGTTCCAATTGGCAGATCGAAGGAACCGGCGATTTCAACGGCAAGGGCGAAGACGGCATCCTGTGGCGCAATGCGAATGGCGATGTCAGGCTCTGGAACGCGAATGGCTCGGGGGGCTTTACCGGCGAAGACTTGGGCGTCGTCGCGTCCAGCTGGCAGATCGAGGGAACTGGCGATTTCAATGGCGGCGGAAGAGAAGCATCCTCTGGCGAAACACAAACGGGGATGTCGCGCTCTGGAACGCCAATACCTCGGGCGGCTTCGCCTACCAGGACTTGGGCGTCGTCAGCACGAGCTGGCAGATTTTCAAGCATAGCTGATTGAGCGGCTGGACGACGGTCGGCGGCGATTACGTCTAGGGGCCAGGCTCGGGACAAGTTCTGCAGTCTCTACTGGGTCCTTTTCGTAGACAGTGCAGCGCCGACCATAGTTTAGAGTCCCCGATAGGGGATCGGTAAACCCCACGCCTTTAGGCGGCTGGATGGGGGCGCTTCCGGTGTAGATTGGCTGGATGGAAGCGTACAAGCGTGGCGGCCATACGGTCTGGGACTGCAAGTATCACTTGGTCTGGGTGACGAAGTATCGTTACCCGGGGCTTGGCGGCGACGTTGGGGTTCGCTGTCGCGAATTGCTGCGCGAGACGGCGCGGGCGCATGAGATGGCGGTGCATGCGGGGTCGATCAATCGCGACCATGTCCCCATGCTGCTGTCGATCCCTCCGAGCCTGTCGGTGTGGCGCGCTGTGCAGCACTTGAAGGGCCGCAGTTCGCACAAGCTGCTGAGCGAGTTCGGCGTGTTGCGCAAGCGCTACTGGGGCCAGCATCTGTGGGCGAGGGGGCTATTGGGTGGTGAGCAGCGAAGTAAGACAAGTCAAGAACCAAACCCCTCCCGAGCCCGATGACAACTTCAATGTCACGTGAGTTGCGGCCACGTCCGCCGGATGGCGGACCGATCCGGCTTTGAGCCGTAACTCGAAGCCACCGCCTTTCAGGCGGTGGAGAATTCACGGACTGGCGCTCGCCGAAACTGGAAGGGCTTTAGTCGCGCCCCGAGCGCACCCGCCCGAAATGCCAGGCGCAAAAGAGCGCGACGACGAGCGCGCCGAGGCCCACGAACGCCCATTCGAGAATGACGTCCGCGCCTTTGGGGGCGAACGCGAACAGGAGCGCGAAGCCGACAGCAAGATTGAAGGACCCCCACAGCACGTTGACGATGGCTGAGGATTAGCCGACCCCCGGCGGGGAGGCGAACGGGGTCTGAAACCAGTGGTCGCTGATCCCCTGAACGAAATGCGGCACGCCATTGGCGAGAAACATTCCGGCTACGAATTGCAGCAGAAAAATATACCAGGGAATACTGAGCATTGCGGCCAACTCCTATTCGGAGGCTTGAACTTTTGAGGATGCGGGTCCGGCCGCGCCGCTCCAGCGCGCGATCATGCGCGCGAGGCCGGGGCCGATCAGGATCACCATCAGGAGCCGTCCGATCTGCATCGCCATGACGAAGGGAACGTCGACCGGGGACGACGCGGCGATGATCGCGACCGCATCCGCCCCGCCGGGGCTCGTGGCCAGATAGGCGGTCAGCGGATCCGTTCCCGCCGCCTCGTGAAGAGCGAAGCCGAGACCGCCGCACATGGCGATCAGGGTGAAGATCGAAGCGAAGATCTTAGGCAATTGCTTGGCCGCGTAGAGCACGATCGCGCGCGTGAACCGGAGGCCGATGGACCAGCCGACCAGCGCGTATGAGATCGCCAGAAGCCACGGCGGCAGCGTGATCGCCAGCATATGGGTGGTCGAAAGGGGGGCGCCGATGAGGAGCGGCAGCAGGAGCGGGCCAGCCGGGATCCGGGATTTCACGCCCACGACCGCGCCGCCGACGGCCAAGGCCACCGTTCCCAGGAGCGGCGCGGCCGCCACGGGCGGGAACCAGTCGATCGCGGCGGGCGCCGCGCCCCCCGAGGCCGAAAAAGCGCGCGCGACAATCGACGCCACCAGTCCGACGCAGGCGACGCGCAGATATTGCATGACGGCGACCAGCCTGATGTCGCCGCCGAAAGCTTCGGCCATCAGCACCATGGCGGTCGCCGCGCCGGGCGAGGAGCCCCAGACCGCCGTCGTGCCGGGAAACACCTTCAGGCGGGCGAGTACAAAACCGAGAATTGCGGCGAAAACAACCACCGCGCCGATCAAGATGAGGAACATCGGCCATTTCCGGACAATCGTCGTCAGGATGTCCGGCGTGATGCTTCGCGCCACCAGGCAGCCGACAAAACCTTGCGCAATAACAAAGGCCCAGGAGGGAATCTTGACGCGTCCCTCAAACCAGGAGAGCAGGATCCCGGCCGCGATCGCGCCGAGCATCAGCGCCGCGGGGAGGCGCAGGAGCTCGAAGGCGCTAACCCAGACGACCGACGCGATGAGAAGCACGGCCCATTGCAGGGCCGGCGGTCGCTCGCGCAGGGTGAAGAGCGACATTCCGTCCTCAGGCGCTTGCGAAAGCGAGCGCCCCGCTGTCCGTCACCCGGGCGATGCGCGGAAAGATATGCCGCATCGTCGTTTCGTGCGGCTCGATCGCCATGCTGGTCGTCGCGTCGCGCATGATGATCAGTTCGTAGCCAAGCTCCCAAGCCTGGCGCGCGGTCAATTCGACGCCGAATTGGGTGGCGACTCCGCCGGGCACGATGGTCCTTATCCCGCGGCGCCTGAGCTCGGAATCGAGGTCGGTGCGGAAAAACGCGCCCCAAGTCGACTTGGTGATTAGAATGTCGCCCGGCGCCGCGAGGCCGGGAGCGAGATCGGCAAAGCCCGCGGGCAGGGTCCTGGGCAGGGCGGAAGGCTCGTCGACGGCGCGCGTTTCATCCATCTTGGGGGCCACGTTGACCAGGACGACCGGCGCGCCTTCAGCGCGAAACCGCCGGGCGAGCGCCTTGCCCGCGTCGATGAGCTGGTCCGCCGGGAGCGGCTCGAGCTTGCGGCCGAGGATCCCGGTTTGCAGGTCGATCAGCACGAGGGCGGTCGTCCCTGGGTCGAGAAGGATCATCGGCGGGCTCCAAGAGGGAGGATGGCGGAAAGCGCGAGGGTTGCGCGGGAAAGAGTTATGAGGGATACTCATAAATCGTCAATATGAGGTTTCCTCATAAATGTCAATCGAAATCCAGCAGACGGCCAAGGAGCCGAAGCGGGAGCGTGGAAAGCAGCGCGTCGCCGCTCTCCTCGACGCCGGCGCCGAGCTCTTCGCCGAGAAGGGCTACGAGGCCACCACAATGACCGAGATCGCGAGCCGCGCCGGCGCGGCGATCGGCTCGCTCTACCAGTTTTTTCCCTCCAAGGAGGCGCTTGCGGAAGCGCTCTTCAACCGTTTCGCCGAGCGGGCGGCGGCGTCCTTCGCGCGGGTCGAGGAGGCCGCTCCCGGGCGGTCGCCGGCGGAGCTCGCGGACTTGCTGATCGACCATAAGCTCGCGCTCGGAACCGACCGGGCCGCGACAATCGCGCTTTCGAGTGAACTTGCCAGCATTGTCGAGCGTCGGAAGCCGCTCGGCGACGCCCTGCGCGGACGGATCGCCGCGATCCTTCGCGCCGCCAACCCGGCGCTCGGCGAGGACGAGGCGGCCGCAGCCGCAATCATCGCGAACCAGGTGATGAAGATGGTCCCCGCGCTCGCGGCGGCCGAGGACGAGCGCGCCGCAGCGCTCATCCGCGAAGCGCGGAAGCTCTTGGCGCCCTACATCGCCGAGGTCCTGAACAGGCCAGGCTGACGCCCGCGCTCAGTTCTCGTAACTCTCGATGACCGCGTCGGCGATCGCGCGCTTGGTGATCACGCCGACCACGTCGCTGGCGCGCGGCCGGTGCGTGCCGGTAAAGACGATCGCCGCGCCCGCGCCGTGACGCTTGAGGCGCGCCAGCACCAGGCTCAACAGATCGACGTCGCGGCAGACGACTATCCGCTTCTCGACGAAGTCCTCCACCGGCCGGTCCGGGTTGTTGACGCTTTCGCGCCAGATCCCGGAACGGGGCGGCACGAGGCCGATGATGCGGCCCTCGTGCTCGACAATGATCGCCCGAAGGTCGTCGATATCTTCCCAGCCCATGCATTCGCGCAGAGTCGAACCCGCCTTGGCGAGGATGAAGCGCCGCTCCATGACCTGCTGCGTCTGCTGGACGAGATAGAGGTTGACGTAACGCTCCTTCGGGATGCTGTGACCCCGATGGCGCAGCTTGATGGTGTAGATCGTCTCCGCGATGAGCGCGCGCCTCACCCCGGCCGCGACCGCGACGGCGACGATGACCGGCACGATGATCGCGTAGTCGCGCGTCATCTCGAACACCATGATGATGGCGGTCATGACGCCGCCGGTGCCAGCCCCCACCACCGCCGCCATGCCGACGATTGCCGCCGACGGCAGGGTCAGGCCGGCGTTCGGGAGCACGAGCGCGGCGAGTGAGGCGAAGGCCGCGCCGAGGGTCGCGCCCATGAAGAGCGAGGGGGAAAAGATGCCGCCCGAAGCGCCGCAGCCGAGGCTGATCGTCGTCGCCAGCAGTTTGAGCCCGAACAGCAGAACCAGGAGCCCGGTCGCCGTCATGCCCTGGTCGAGGATCGCCTGGATGACGCCGTAGCCCACGCCGTCGACATAGGAATGCCCGAAGGCGTTCATGCAGCCGATCATCATGAGGCCGACCAGCGTCATGCCGATGATGTTCTGGACGTAGATGCCGCCCGGCAGCTTGGGAAAGCCGTCCTCCATGAACACGAGAAGCCGGATGAAGGCCCAGGAGGCGACGCCGCACAAAACGCCGAGGCAGACGAAGGCGATCGCCTCCTCGACGCCGAAGGCGTTGGCGGCCGGAAAGAACACCTCGGGAACGGCGAAGGCCGGGTTGGGGCCGATGAGAATGCGCCCGACGAGAGTTGCGGCGCCCGTCGCGATGACCACCGGGAGAAAGGTGCGGTTCGAGACTTCGGGCAGAAGGATCTCGATCGCGAACAGGACGCCCCCGATCGGCGTGTTGAAGGTGGCCGCGATGCCCGCGCCGGCGCCGGCCGAAAGCAGGGTGATCTTCTGGCCTGTCGAAAGCCCGATCGCCTGCGAAAAGGCCGAGCCCAGCGCCGAGCCGATCTGGATGATCGGCCCCTCCCGGCCGACCGACGCGCCCGAACCGATCGAAAGCGCCGAGGCGAGGGACTTGATCACGGCGACCACGCCGCGGATGTCGCCGCGCTTATAGAAGATTGCGTCCATCACCTCGGGGACGCCATGCCCTTTGGCCTCGGGCGCGAAGCGCTCCACCATATAAACGACGACGAGGCCGCCGAGGATCGGCGAAAGAATGACCCAGTTTCCCCACCGGCTCGGCCCCTCGAGGATGTTGGCGTCATAGGCGATCTTGAACACGCCGTTGATCATCAAGTTGTGGATGAGGCCGATCAGCGAGCGCAGCACCACCGCGCCGATCCCGGTAAAGATCCCGACCCCCAGAGCCAAAATGCAAAGGCTGAACAAATTGACGCGCCTCTCTTCGCGGTCGCCCGTGGCGACAGTTTGAGACGGAACGGCGGCGTCGGCGGTCGTTGACGACATTTTTTAAGCTTCTTCTCTTGGAATCAAAGATCTGGCGGGCGAGCAATGCATGCCACGGACCGACTTCGCAAGAAACGCCGTCAACCTTCAATAGGTTCAGATTAAGGCAATCGACCCGCCAAACCGGGCCCGATCCCGGCGCGCATGACGAAGCGGCGCAGCGGCCCGACGCGCGCGAGCCCCGCCAGGCCCGCGCCGCGTGCGAAATCGACGGGCGCAAAGCGAATGAGCAATGACCGGTTCAGGCCGTCAACCGCCCCGGTCCGAAGCGCGATGTCGGCGCGCCGCATGCGCTCGTAGGCCCGCAAGGTCTCCGCTCCGCCGATATCTCGCGTTAAAGTGCGCGCTTCGACCGCGCAGGCGATGATCGCCTCGACATCGCGCAGGCCCAGATTGAGCCCCTGCGCGCCGATGGGCGGCAGCACATGCGCCGCGTCGCCGACCAGCGCCAGCCGGTCAGCGGCGATCTTCGGCGCGATTTGGCGCGTCATCGGGAAGAAACCGCGCTCGCCCTCGATGTGCATCGCGCCAAGCAGCGAATGCGCCGCAAGTTCAATTTCCCGTGAAAGCGCGTCGTCATCGAGCGCCGCGCGCCGACGCGCGTCCTCTTGCCCCATGACCCAGACGAGGCTCGAGCGGTTGGGCCCGGTCGCGCCGGCCGGCAGGGGAACGAGCGTAAACGGGCCGCCTCGGGTGTGGAATTCGGTCGAAAAGCCCTCGTGCGGCAGCCGATGGGCGAGGCGCGCGGTCAACGCGCTCTGTGGATAGCGATGGATGCGGGCTTCGAGCCCAGCGTCGCGCCGCGCTTTCGAATCGCGCCCGTCGGCGCCGATCGCGAGCCGCGCCGAGATGACGCGTCCGTCCTCGAGCCGCGCCCGGACGGCGTCGGCGCCAAAATCATAAGCCGCCACCCCGGTCGAAATGCGCTCGACACCGCGAGATTGAGCGATCGCGGCGCCGACGGTCTCGGCCATCCGGTCGTTTTCGATGTTCCAGCCGAACGCGTCGAGGCCGATTTCAGACGCGCGAAATTCAACCGGACGCGGCGGGAATAACGCGCCGGTGTCGTCGATGAGGCGCAGGGCGCGCAGAGGCGAAGCCTGGGATTGCAAACTCGCCCAGAGGCCAACGGACTTGAGAAAGGCGACCGACTGGTCGAGCAAGGCGACGGTGCGCCCCCGTCCGGTCCGCTCCGCGGGGCCGCTTGAGATGACGTCGAAGCCGGCCTGCGCGTAGCCGAAGGCGGCGGTCAGCCCGGCGAGCCCCGCCCCGGCGACCAGGACGTCCGCGCCGCGCTCGGCAAACTCATCGCCTTTGTTCATGTAGGATCCCGCGCGCTTTCCGACGCCGCGCCCGGTTGCGATTGAGGAGACGCCGGCGCCCGACTTTGATAAAGGCGAAAGTTATAAGGTCAAGCCGAGGGCGGCGGCGCGACCTGCGAATGGCGCGGAAGGCGGATGGGGCAGGGAATGTCGATCGAAAAGCGACCGGTCGGCGTCGCGAGCGCCGCGGGTTTCTCGGTCCATCTGTTCACCGCCTCCGGCGGGGCGGTGGCGCTGCTTGCGCTTTATGCGGCGATCGAGCGGAATTTTGCGGTCTGCTTCGCCTGGCTCGGACTTGCGCTTTTCATCGACGGAATCGACGGCACGCTGGCGCGCGCCGCGCGGGTGCAGGTGACGGCCGCCTCGATCGACGGCGCCGTTCTCGACCTGGTGGTCGACTTCCTCACCTATGTGCTGGTGCCGGTGGCGGCGCTGTGGCGTTCGGACCTGATGCCGACCCAGGCTTCATTCTGGATCGGGCTTGTGGTGGTGATGGCCTCGGCGCTCTATTTCGCCGACACCCGCATGAAAACGGACGACTTGTGGTTTCGGGGGTTTCCGGCGACCTGGAACCTCGTCGTCTTCTATCTGTTCGTCCTTCGGCCGCCATGGCTGGTCAGCGCTGTCATTCTGCTCGGCGCGACGGCGCTCATGTTCACGCCGATTGTGTTCGTGCACCCGTTGCGGGTCGCCCGGTTGCGGGGCCCGACCATCGCCGTAACCTGCGCGTGGTTCGCGCTGGCGGCGGTCGCGATCTTCGAGAAACTGGCGCCGCCGGCGTGGGTCGGCTGGGGGCTGATCGCGACGGCGGCCTATTTCCTCGGGCTGCCGCTGCTGCGGGGTTCGCCTCTGGCGCGCGGGTGAAAGGCGCCTTGCGAGCGGGAATGAATCCTTGCTATAGCCCGCGCCGCGCGATGCTGCTTCATCTTCATCGTCGGCCTCGTGGCGGAGTGGCTACGCAGAGGACTGCAAATCCTTGCACCCCGGTTCGATTCCGGGCGAGGCCTCCAGTAAGATCAAGAGCTTAGATAGATAAAGCGTTTTACGCGGAGGGGAACGTCGGGGCTTTCGTCGGCAATTCCGGCGACGAGCGCGCCTCGGACGAAACCCAGGAGGCGAGCATGGCGACGAAGGCTGATTTCACGGCGGATGAATGGAAGCTTCTCATTCAAAGCCCGCTTCTCGTGGGCGTCGCCATCTCCGCCGCCGATCCGAGCGGCCTGATCGGGATGCTGAGGGAGAGCATGGCGAGCGCGCGGGCCCTGCTTGACGCCAAGGCTGATCCGAACGCGGACGCGCTCGTCAAGGCGGTCGCCGGCGAGTTTGAGACCTCGGAAGGGCGTGGCCTCGCCCAGGACGGCGTGAAGGCGGCCATTTCCGGCGCGAAAGCCCCGGCCGACATCGTCTCGAAGGCCCTGGACTCCCTGAAGGCCGCCGCCGCCCTGCTCGACGCCAAGGGCGGCCCGGACGCCGCGCCCTTCAAGACCTGGCTCGCCGGCGTGGCCAAATCGGTAGCGGAAGCGGCGCCGGAAGGCGGTTTCCTCGGCTTTGGCGGGACTCAGGTCAGCGAAACAGAAAAGGCGACGGTCGCTCACATCGCCGCCGCACTCGGGGTCCCGGCTCCGGCGGTCTAGGCCCCTCCCGGGATATTGGGCGGGGGCCGGCGGCGCGAGTCACGACCGCCCGGGAACGGGTTCGCGCGTCGCGCATTTTTTCCTGGATCACTTTTTCCGGCGGGAGGTCGAGCATGCAAGGCCAAGACCCTGACAAGCCAGCGGGAGAGGACTTCTCCAAATCGCTGAAGGAATTGGAGGAAAAGTCGAGCGAACTGAAAGCCAAGATCGACCAGGAAAGACGCGCCCATGACATGCCTGTCAACGCGCAACTCGGCGTTCCGAACTGGGAAGAAAAAGCCGCAGACGGGCGCTTTGATCTTCCGAAGGACGAGGAAGAATAGCTCCCTGGCGGCTTGCCTGTAGACCCCTGCGCGGCTAATCCTAGCCGCCAGGCGCGCGGCGCTTTTCGCGCGGGAGCGGCTGTCGCGTTTCGTCGGCGCGGCCGGCCTCCGCTCGATACTGGACTGCGCCCTGAGCCTCGTTTCGATGCGAACGAAAGACCATTTGATTTCAAGCCGTTTGGCCCGGAAATCGCGTTTTTTTGGTCAAACATCGAGAGGGTTTGCGGGCGAATCTGTCCCGTAATGTGGATCTGAGCCAAGGGGGCGCACATTTCCGCTGAGACAATGGGTGACCGGCGCCTGCACATGGTTAACAGCCAGCTGCGCACCGGCGGAGTCGCCGACAAGGCCCTACTCGCGGCGTTCCTCCAGGCGCCGCGACAGCGCTTCGTTGCGCCCGAATACGAGCCCCTGGCGTATCTCGATCGCGAACTTCCCGCACGCGGGGCGAAGGTGCGCCGGCTGCTCGCGCCTGTGACGCTCGCGCGCATGCTGCAGGCGGCGATGGTCGTCGCCGGCGATCGCGCCCTCGATATTGCGGGCGGATCCGGCTATGGCGCGGAGATCCTCGATAGGATGGGCGCCAAGGTCGTCTTGCTGGAATCGGACGCAGGCGCGGCCGAAGCAGCCAAAGCCGAGCTTCACGGCCGGGCGAACGTTATTGTGGTCGTGGGCGCGCTCGAGGGAGGGGCCGCCAATCTCGGGCCCTTCGACCTCATCGTCGTCGAGGGCGCATTCGGGCGCTCCCCCGACAGCCTCCTCGCCTTGCTCGCCGATCCGGGACGTCTCGTCGGCATCGACGCTTCCTCCAACTCGTCCCAGGCCGTCCTGTACGAGAAATCCGGCGGGGCGGTCGGCCGGCGGGCGCTGTTCGAGACCAAGGCTGACCCCCTCGACGGCTTTCAGTCGCGCGTCAGCTTTATCTTCTAAGCCTCGCCGGCGACTCGGCAGGCGGCCTCCCCGTGAGGTGTCTCATCTTTGCGACGCTCGGCGGAAAAATGGGCGTCGTGCAGTTGCACGGCGCCGCCTCCGTAGCGCGATCAGGATTTCTCCGCCTATGATGCCGGTCGTTTTGGTCCGCTTTCGGCAAGCGGACGGGAGGCGGCGTTTTTGCAGTCTGTCTCGGCGGGCGCGCTGGCGTCTTTGATTCTCGCGTCGGAGGGTGCAAGTTGCGCGATGGCGAGGGTTCGACCGCTCCGTTCCGCGAGCGGCGAAGGCGCATGAGGTGAGGATGATCTGGGGCTCAGGGGCAATTCGGGAGCGGCGCGCCGCGGGATGCGGCGCAGAACCGCGACGCCTCTTTCGTTGGACGCTCCTTGCGGCGGCTAGTTTGACGGCGATCAGCGCCGGAGCGGGCCGCGCGGAAACGATCGGCGGCGCGCTCATCAAGGCCTATCTGACCAATCCCGACATCAACACGCAGCGCGCCGCGGTCCGGGTGGCGGACGAAGCCGTCCCGATAGCGAACGCTGGCTACCTGCCGACCGTCACCGGAACGGCCAATATAGCCACCGAACGCGCCCAAACCAGTTTGTTTGGCCCGAATGCCACCGCCTCCGGCAGCACAATGGTCGATCTCTTTCCGCGGGGCTACGGAGTCACCGCCAACGAGACCGTCTTCAACGGCAACCGCACGCTCAACTCCATCCGTCAGGCGGAGTCGAAGGTCTTCGGAGCGCGGGAGCAGTTGCGCAACACCGAGCAGAACACCCTTCTTTCGGGTGTCACCGCCTATATGGACGTGCTGGAGGACACGGCCATTCTCGACCTCGACCGAAACAACGTCGATGTGTTGAAAGAACAGCTCCGCGAGACCCGCGACCGGTTCACGGTCGGCGAAGTGACGCGCACCGACGTGGCGCAGGCGGAAGCGAGCCTGGCTCAGGGCCAGGGCACCGCGCTCAGCGCTGTGGCGACGCTGCAGGCCGCGGTCGCGCGCTACCGCCAGTTCATCGGCGATCAGCCAAAAAGCCTTGCGCCGGTGAAGCCGCTTATGAGGCCGCTGCCGAAAACCCTGCCCGAGGCGATATCGATCTCGCAGGTCGAGCATCCGGCGATTAGCGCCTCTCTGCATGGCGTCGATGCGGCGCAATTGGAGGTGAAAATCGCCGAAGGCGCGCTTTATCCGACCATCGGGCTCTCCGCCTCAATCACGAACCAGTACGACGCAAGCGGGATCCCTGGTTTTCGCGTGCTGTCCGGGCAGATCATGGGACAAATCAACATCCCGATCTATCAGGGCGGGGCGGAGTACGCTACGACCCGGCAGGCGAAGGAGAGCCTGTCGCAACAGGAGATCCAGACCGACTCCATGCGCAACCAGGTCCGCCAGGCTGTGGTCGCCGCCTGGGGCCTCAATCAAGCTGCGGTCGGTGTGGTGCGCGCCGCCCGCGCGTCGGTCTCGGCCAACGAAGTGGCGCTGACCGGCGTGCGCGAAGAGGCCAAGGTCGGCCAGCGGACCACGCTCGACGTGCTCAACGCCCAACAGGCTTTATTACAGGCGCGAACGACGCTGGTTCAGGCCGAACACGACCAGGTCGTCGATTCGTATTCGTTACTGTCGGCGATCGGCCGGCTCAACATCCCGACCCTCGGACTTTCGGTCGCCGAGTACGATCCGCGTGTGCATTTCGATCAGGTCAAGAGCAAGTGGATCGGGCTTAGGACGCCGAGCGGACAGTAAGGTCTTTTGGGTTCGCCGTCGCTTGTCGGGGACGGCCGAGAGCGACTATTGTTGGGGATGTCGCCGTTCGATTCGGCGGTCGGCGCCAGCGCGGTTGAGTTGATGCTTCTCGCCAGGCGCACGGGACAAGGCCTCGGATGGGGCAGGGCGGTCTGATGAGCGCGGTCAATTCGAATTCCGGCGGCCGCGACCTTGAGGCGATCGAGCGGGCGCAGCGGGCCCACGAGCCCTCGATGGAGGAGATCCTCGCCTCGATCCGCGACATCATCGGCGACGAACGGAACGCCGCCAAGGGCGCGGCGCCAAAGCCCCCGCACCCGGCTCTCGCGCCTATGCCGCAAATCGTGCATTCCAAGGACGCCCCCGCGCCGCAGGGCGACGCCCCGGAGCTCTCCCAGCGCCCGGACGCCAGCGGGCCGACGGTCGTATGGCGACGACCGCAGGTCGAGGGGGAACGGGCTGCGGAAACGCCTGAGCGCAACGAGGAGGCGCTGATGTCGCCCGAGGCGAGGGAGGCGGCTGCGTTGTCATTCGGGGCCCTGTCGGCCGATCTCGCGGTTCGCAGCGCCGAGCTTGCCGACGAGATGGTGCGCGAGACCTTGCGGCCGATGCTCAAGCAGTGGCTCGACGAGAACCTCCCGGCCATTGTCGAGCGTCTGGTGCGGGCGGAAATCCAGCGCGTCGCGCGCGGCGGAAGATAGGCGGCGCGCGCCTCCTCGCCCGCGCGTTGACTTCGACGGCGATGCGTTTATAGCGCGCTCCGGCGCTTGCGCTTTTTTTGCGCATGCGGCTGCCAGCGCCGCTCGGATGGTCCCCAGCCGATCTTGAACGCGGCTCCGGCGGGTATCACGCGGACCAGTATTCCATGATGGACAGATCGTTCGACTTCGCTGCGGCCGAAGGCCGCGCCTCCGCGCTTTGGGAGGAAACGGGCGCATTCCGGGCCGGCCGCCCCGACCGGGCGGCGGCTCAGCCGTTTTGCGTCGTCATCCCGCCGCCGAACGTCACCGGCAATCTGCATATGGGCCACGCGCTCAACAACACGCTGCAGGACATCGTGTGCCGCTACTGGCGCATGAGCGGGCGCGACGTGCTCTGGCAGCCGGGCGTCGATCACGCCGGCATCGCCACACAGATGGTGGTCGAACGCATGCTGATGGAGCGGCAGGAGCCGGACCGGCGCGCGCTCGGCCGCAAGGCGTTTGTCGAGCGCGTCTGGGCGTGGAAGGCGGAATTGGGCGGCGCGATCGTCGCCCAGCTCAAGCGCCTCGGGGCGTCGTGCGACTGGAGCCGAGAGCGGTTCACCCTCGACGAGGGTCTGTCGCGCGCGGTCGCGAAAGTGTTCGTTCAGCTCTATCGCGAAGGGCTCGTCTACAAGGACAAGCGGCTCGTCAACTGGGACCCGAAGTTTCAGACCGCGATCTCGGACCTCGAGGTCGTCCAGGTCGAGAGCAAAGGCTCGTTCAAGTGGTCGCGGGAGGACGGCGCGCCGCTCGACGCCGCGGCGCTCGCCAAGGTTCTCGCCAAAAATCCGAATGGGCGCCTTTATTACTTCGAATACCCGGTGGTGGACGACGACGGCGAAGAGACCGGCGAGCGGGTGACGGTCGCCACCACGCGGCCGGAGACGATGCTGGGCGACACGGCGGTCGCGGCGCACCCCGACGATCCGCGCTACCAGCATCTGTTCGGCAAGCGTCTTCGGTTGCCGCTGGTCGGGCGCCTGATCGCGATGGTCGCCGACGAATATTCCGATCCCGAGAAGGGCGCAGGCGCGGTCAAGATCACGCCGGCGCACGACTTCAACGATTTCGAGGTCGGCAAGCGGCATGAGGCTGAAGGCGTGCGGGCGATCAATATCCTCGATGCGCAAGGGCGCGTGACGCTCAAGGGCAACGTCGACTTCTTCGAGGGGCTCGAGAGCGACCAGGATCACGCGCGGCTCATCGCCGCCGTCGATGGCCAGGACCGCTTCGTCGCGCGAAGCCGGATCGTCGAGATGATGGCGCTGGCCGGTCTTCTGGCCAGGATCGAGCCACATGCGCACGCCGTGCCGCACGGCGACCGCTCGAACGTGGTGATCGAGCCGTGGCTCACCGACCAGTGGTATGTCGACGCCAAGACGCTGGCCGAGCCGGCGATCGAGGCGGTGCGCGAGGGCAAGACACAGTTCGTTCCCAAGACCTGGGAGAAGACCTATTTCGATTGGCTGGGCAACATCCAGCCCTGGTGCGTGTCGCGCCAACTCTGGTGGGGACACCAAATTCCGGCCTGGTATTCCCCCTGGGGCGCAGTCTATGTCGAGGAGGCGGAAGACGCGGCCTATGCCGCGGGGCTCGCCGACGGCGTTGAGCGAGGCGCCCTCACCGAAGCCGAGGCTCAGGCTCTGGCGAACGATCCCGTGAGGCTGGCGGAGACGTTCACGCGCGACGAGGACGTGCTCGACACCTGGTTCTCTTCGGCTTTGTGGCCGTTCTCGACTTTGGGCTGGCCCGACGAGACGCCGGAGCTCAAGCGCTTCTACCCGACCGACACGCTCGTCACCGGCTTCGACATCATCTTCTTCTGGGTGGCGCGGATGATGATGATGGGGCTCCATTTCATGCCGGACGTTCCCTTCCACGACGTCTACATCCACGCCCTCGTGCGCGACGAGAAGGGGGCCAAGATGTCGAAGTCGAAGGGCAACGTCATCGACCCGATCGATCTGATCGACCGCTTCGGCGCCGATGCGCTGCGCTTCACTCTGGCGGCGATGGCGGCGCAGGGCAGGGACATCAAGCTGAGCGAAGCCAGGATCGAGGGCTACCGCAACTTCGCGACCAAGCTCTGGAACGCCTCGCGCTTCGCCGAGATGAACGGCTGCATCCGCGTCGAGGGGTTCGATCCGTCAGCCGCGCGCGAACCGCTCAACCGCTGGATCCTCGGCGAGGCCGCCCGAGCGGCGACGGAAACGGCGGGAGCGATCGAAGCCTATCGCTTCAACGACGCCGCCAACGCGGTCTATCGGTTCGTCTGGAGCGTGTTCTGCGACTGGCATCTCGAACTCGCCAAGCCCCTGCTCCAGGGACCCGTCGACCCTGCGGCCAAGGCGGAGAGCCGGGCGACGATCGCCCATGTGCTCGACACGATCTATGCGATGCTGCATCCCTTCATGCCGTTCCTCACCGAGGAGCTTTGGGCGATCACGGGGGAAACCGGGCCTCGGCGCGAGGGGCCCTTGGCGTTGGGCCCGTGGCCCGCGCAGGGCCTCGAGGTCGACGGAGACGTCGAAGCCGAGGTCGGCTGGGTCGTCGACCTGATCGCCGAGATCCGGTCGGTGAGATCGGAGATGGGCGTCGCGCCCTCCAACCTGACGCCGCTCATTCTCGTCGCGCCAAGCGAGCGCGCGGAAAGAAGTGCGCGCGCCTGGAGCGAGAGCATCGGGCGTCTCGCCCGCGTCGGCTCGATTGAAACGGCGCAGGCCCCGCCGCCCGGCGCGCTGCTCCTCGTCGTGCGTGGCGAGACGGTCGCGCTACTGCTCGCCGGGGTTGTCGATTTCAAGGCTGAGAAGGCGCGTCTCGACCGGGAGATCGCCAAGGAGAAGCTCGAAATCGCCAAGGTGGAAGCGAAACTCGGCAACGACGACTTCGTCGCCCGGGCGCCGGAGGAGATCATCGCCGAACACCAGGAGCGGCTTGAGACGTTCCAGGCGCGGCTCGTTAAGCTTAACAACGCGCGCGAGCGTCTGGAGCGGATTTGAGTGGCGTCTGAAGAGGCAAATTGTTGCTTTTGCGCAACATCTCTGATGCAACTCCAGCGAGTCGGGATTCGGGCTGGAATGCGCCGCGATTGCGCCATAAACGGCCCGCAGTTTCCGCCCCCGTTATTGAGGAAAATCGTCCGTGTCGCCGAGGTCCTCACCCCGCGACGCGGCAGGGTGGCAACTCGGGATCGATATGCGCGTGGTGGCGTGTGCGGAGGTACTGGTTGAGAAGGCGCCGTTGCGTCGCCGCTTCGCATTCGCCGTCATAGGGTCCATGACGCTGGGATTGGCCCCGGCTCTTGCTTTCGACGGGACGACCGCGAACCCGTCGGAGAAGATTCCGAAGAACTTCACCAATCCTCAGCAGGCGCTGCGCGCCGGCGTTGATGACTTGAAGGCGGGGGACGCCGACGCGTCGGTCGCCGCTCTCACTTACGCAGCGGACGGCGGGCAGGATCTTGCGCGCTGGAAACTGGGCCAGATGTATGCGGATGGCCAGGGCGTGCAGCGCGATGACGTGAAGGCCTACCACTACTTCAACGAGCTGGTCGAAGACTACGACGAGGATCAGCCCGATCGACGGAACTTGAGCGCGATCTCCAACGCCTTCGTTGCGGTCGGCGTCTATTGCCTGAACGGAATACCGAACAGTGACGTTCGACCCGATCCGCGGCGGGCGCACGAACTGTTCCAGTACGCCGCGACGATCTTCGGCGACCCGAACGCGCAGTATAATCTCGCCCACATGTACCTGGTCGGTGCAGGCGGCGTCGCCAAGGACAATATCGCCGCCGTTCGCTGGCTGGCGGTGGCGGCCCAGAAGGGTCATGCCCCCTCGCAGGCTTTGCTTGGACATATGCTCTTTACCGGCGACGGCGTGCCGCATCAGCGCTCCCGCGGTTTGATGTGGCTCGAGGTCGCCAACGACGCCTCGGCGAACTCGAAGGAGGCCTGGATCCGCGAGCTGTACCAGCACGATTTCGAGCTCGCGAGCGACAACGACCGGCAGACTGCCGCGGCCCTGCACGACGCGCGCGCCAAGGGGTCGCCGCCGCCGGCTCCGGTCAGAGACCTCGTCAAGAATTTCCTCAAGCCGTTCGGCGCTCTCGCTGGGTCCGTTGCGCCGCCGGCGCGGTGAGCGAGGGTCCGCGCGCAATTCGCGCCCTTAATCGCAAGCAAAACCAGAATCCCGAGCCGGGACCGGATGGACGGTCGCGATCGCGCCGGGCCGCCTTCGCGCCCTCATGGCTGGATCTCAACCCGAGGATTGCGGCGCGGCCGCCCGAAGAACCGCCGCATGACAGACGCGCCGGGATGGGGTAGGCGGCTGCGGTCACAATTCCTATGCGGTCGCGGGTCGCCTGCTTGCAACGGAGATGCGCTCGGAATGGTTCAATTCGGCCTCCGGTTCCTCAAAGGCCCCTGGGCGACTGCGGCCCTCGTCTGCCTTGCGGCGCTGGTCGTTCTGTTCGCGCTGGCCGGGCAGACGGCCAACGCCCCGTTCGTCTATACCGCGCCGAAATGAAGCGCCGCGCCGCGCTCGACTTCCTGCGTGGAGCGGCGGCGTTCGCGGTCGCGATTCCTCATTATCTGACCGCCAACGCCCCGTTTCAGCCGTTCGCTGAAGCGTTCGCGATCGCCGGCGTCGAAGTCTTTTTCGTCCTCAGCGGCTTCGTGCTCGCGCCCCAGATCGTCGACTGGGTGGTCGCGAAGCCATGGCGCAATCTCGGCGTGTTTCTCGTCCGACGCTGGATGCGAACCATCCCGCCCTATGTCGTCGCGCTCATCGTCATTGCGGTCCTGACAGGCAACCTGATGACCGCGGACTTTGTCCGCTATCTCTTCTACGTAGAGAACCTTTTTTCCTCCGCCAACCACGTCGACTTCTATCCGGTCGCCTGGAGTCTCGCGGTCGAGGAATGGTTCTATCTGCTGTTTGCGCCGGCCCTGTTTCTTGTCGCAACGCTCTTCGGAAGACACGACCGGCGGCTCGAGGCGATGTTCGCAGTCCTGGTCATTCTGGTTGTTGCGGCGCTGCGGTTCTCGATCGCGCCGCACGACTGGGACCTGAATGTCCGGCGGGTGACGCTTTTTCGCATCGACTCGATCGTCTGGGGCTTTTTGCTCTATCTCGCGCTTGAGCGCAGTCCGCCGATCGCTTTGGACGACGCCTCGGGCCGGGCGCGTCTGGGCCTATTGCTCGCGCTGCTCGGCGTTGCGATTCCCGTTGAGCTCGCCGTCGCCATCATGGCCGTCGAGGGCGCCGCCTCGGCTCAGCTTGCGTTTCCTTATGTCTCGGCGGCGTTCGGCATGATCGCGGTCGGCGCGCTGTGGCGGGCCGAGGGCCTCTTCCGCAATCGTCTCGTCAGGGGTGCGAGCTTCTTTCTCGGCCGCGTCTCCTACTCGGTCTATCTCTTCCACCTCATCGTCATCATGGCGCTGAAGCCGATGCTCGCGACCGCGCCGCTCTCGCTGCAACTGACAATCTACGTGCTCGCGACCCTTGCGCTGTCGACGATCTTCTTCGCCGGATTCGAGCGGCCGATCCTGGCGGCGCGGCCCTATTACGGGGTGGCGCGTCGCGGGGCCGCGGCGATTGTCGCCCCGCAAGGCGAGCCATGGCCCTTGCGTCCCTGGCTTCTCACCGTTGTGCTTGCCGTTGCGGCGCTTGCCTGCGGGGTGTTCGCCCGCAACGCCTTCATGGCCGACAAGCCCTATGCGTTCTATCCGCTTCTTGTCGCGACCGCGCTTCTTCGTCCTTGCGCTCGCGGAGCTGAGCGCGTCCCCATTCAATGGGCGCGCTCGCCGTCGCGGCGCGCGCCTTCCTCTTGTTCGCGCTGGCGCTGCCGCTCGCCGACGGTCTCTACCGCCGCTCGACCGGATTGCCGCTGGTCGCGACCGTCGCGGCTCCGACCTATTCCTATCGCGCCGCGCACGCCAATCCGGCGGCGTTCGCCACCTGGTGGTTCTACTATCTCCACGAATGGATCCGGGAGGACGGGATCAGGGCGGCGATCGACGCTCCGGACCCGCAGAAGAAGCTGCCCTTCGTCCTCGTTCCCGGCAGTTCGGGGCGCATGTTCGACACGACGATCCGCATCAACAATCTCGGCTTTCGCGGACCCGACATGCCGCGCGACAAGGGCGACGCCTTCCGCATTGTGGCGCTCGGCGAATCCCAGACCTTCGGGCCGACGCTGCGCGACGGCGAGAAGCCCTGGCCCGAACTGCTGCAGGACCTGTTCGACCGCCACGCCTCATGCGGTCGCCGGATCGAGGTTCTCAACGCCGGAACCGAGGCCTATACGCTCGAGGACAATCTCGAGCGCATGCGCCGCGACATTCTGCCGCTGAAGCCCGATCTGATCGTCAGCACGCACGGAATGAACGGCTTCCTGCCGTTCGGCTTGAGACGCGTCCCGGAGCCTAAGGAGCCGGGCGTAAGGCCCCGCGCCTCGGCGCTGATCGCCCGCGCCGCGCTAACGATCGAGCGCTCGGCCCACGATTGGCGCGATCGGAATTCGGCTCACGCGCAGCTGCCGGCGCTCGCGCCGATGACCGACGCGGAACTCATGAAGACCCGATACGCGGAAGACTATCGCAAGCTCATCGCGCTTGCGCGCGCGGGCGGCGCGGACATCGCGCTCGCCGATTCGACCATGGCGGTCAACGAGCAGAGCCCGCGCAAGGTCAAGGATTTCTACGGCGCGGTGTTCAAGCCGATCGACGACATCATCGCCGCCAACGCCGCCCACAATCGGATGGTCAAGCTCATCGCCGGCGAGGAGGGCGCGCCACTGATCGACATGGCCGCGGGCGTCGATGGGCAATGGGACGACGACCTCTATCTCGACATCGTCCACTTCACCGAACGGGGCGACGAAAAGGTCGCCGCGCTCATGTTCCACGCGCTTCTGCCGATCCTGGCGGAGCGCGAGGGGTTGCGCTGCGAGGTGCGCTGAGCGGCGATTCGCCTCGCGCGTCCAGGGTTGCTACCGCGTATCGCTCCTAGGCGGGCGCTTTTGAGCGGGGCCGCACGCTCGAATAGTCATGTTCACTTTCGGCCCGCGACAGGTCGTAAGCTGTTTGCAGGTTCAGCCAAAAGCGCGGGTCGACGGCGAAGAATTTGCCGAGTCGAATTGCGGTGTCGGCGGACACGTCCCGCCTCTGGCGAATGATGTCGCTGATGCGATTGGGAGGGACGCCGATGGCCTGAGCCAGTCCGCTCGCCGAGAGGCCGAGAGGCCGGAGGTATTCCTCGGCGAGGACCTCGCCAGGATGTGTTCGCAGTCGGGGCACGACACGCTCCTTCAATGATAGTCGACCACTTCAACCCGGTCCGGGCCAGCTTCGGTCCAGACAAAGCAGATGCGCCATTGCTGGTTGACGCGAATGCTGAACTGTCCCGCTCTGTCAGCCTTAAGGGCCTCCAGCCGATTCCCGGGCGGTGACCCTAACGCCGCCAACGTCGGCGCCGCGTCTAGCATGTCCAGTTTTCGAGCGATTGCCTTCGAGATGACGCGCCAGCGAGCCGGGCAGACGCCTTCCCGGAAAAATCCCTCGGTTTTGCTGTCCGCAAAGCCAACGATCACTCGGTCTATATATACAATACGTATTGCGTAACCTCAAGACAAATCCAGCTCGCTTCCAACCTTCCCCCGCTCGCGCGCTGTCGGATCGGATCAGACCGGCATAGGATGTGGCGACATGGAGGAATCGTCCGTGCCGCAAAGCGAAATCGACGCCATTCGCGCTCTGCTCAGCGCCAAGCCGCGGCCGGTCGGCTGGGCGGAGCGCCGCCGGCGCCTCGACGAGGTCGGGGCCACATGGCCGGTCGCCGAAGACGTCAAGCTCGAGGCGGTCGATCTCGACGGCGTGCCCGGAGAATGGTCGATCGTCCCCGGCGCCGACGCCTCCCGTGTGCTGATCTACTTTCATGGCGGAGGCTATTGCTCGGGTTCGATCGTCAGCCACCGCCGGATGGTGACCGAGGCCGGACGGGCAGGGGGTCTGCGCACGCTGGCGCGTCGGCTACCGCCTCGCCCCCGAGCATCCGTTTCCCGCCGCCCTCGACGACGCGCTGACGGCGTGGCGGCTGCTGCGCAAGCAGGGTTACCCTGCAAAACAAATCGCGGTCGGCGGCGACAGCGCGGGCGCCAATCTGACGCTTGCCCTCGCCTTGGAGCTCAAGCGCGCGGGCGAGGGCCTGCCGGGCTGCCTTTGGCTCGTGTCGCCGTGGACCGATCTCGCCATGTCGGGCGCGACGCTTGAGAGCAAGAGCGCCGACGATCCGCTCATTCATAAGGCGTACCTGGAGGAGCTGGCCGCCGCCTTTGCGCCTCAGGGCATGGACCGCAGGGACCCGCGCCTCTCGCCTCTCTACGCCAGTCTCGACGGGCTGCCGCCGATCCTGATCCAGGTCGGTTCGGCAGAGACCCTGCTCGACGATTCCGTCCGGGTTGCCGCCGCGGCCGGCGCGGCCGACGTTCCGGTCACCCTGGAAATCTGGCCGCATATGATCCACGCATGGCCGCTCTGGAACGCGCGGCTCGAGCCCGGCCGGCGCGCGCTTGCGCACGCGGGCGCGTTCCTGCGCCAGAATCTGTAAGCCCGCCGCACCGTCTGGTTGCGCTTGCCAAAGCGGCTCATTGCGGGCACGCAATTTCCGGCGCCGGACCGCGTTCCGGACGTTGGGCGGATGACTTGACCACCGAACTGAACGTCGACCCGCAGTCGCCGCCGAGCGCCGAGCTCCCCTCGGGCCTGCTCGGCAATCGCGCTTTCATGGTCATCCTGGTCGCGACATCGCTCTCGAGCGTCGGGCTTGCGATGTACGACACAGGTTCGGCCTGGCTGATGACCAGCCTCAATCCAAGCCCGATCATGGTTTCGGCCGTTCAGGTGGCCACGACCTTGCCGATGTTCCTCTTGACTTTGCCCGCCGGCGCGCTGAGCGATGTGGTGGATCCGCGCCGGCTCCTGATCGTCGCCGGGGCGGCCGGGGCGGCGGTTTCGATCGCATTTTCGGCTGCGGTCTCGGCTGGGCTGGCGAGCCCGCTTTCGCTGCTCGCCACCACGTTCCTGTTAGGCATGGGCGGCGCGCTCGCGGCGCCCGCGTGGCTCCTCATCACCCCGATCCTCGTGCCGAGGCCGGAACTCGACAGCGCGATCGCAATCGACACCGCGAGCTATAACGTCGCGCGGGCGATCGGTCCGGCGATCGCCGGATATGCGATCGGACGGTTCAGCATAGCCCTTCCGTTCTGGTGCTGCTGCGTCGGCAATCTCATGCTGCTTGCGGCACTGATCTGGTGGCGGGCGCCGCCGCGGCCGAAGGAAACTCTGCCGGCCGAACGCCTGATCAGCGCCATGACCGCGGGCGTGCGTTACGTCCGATACAGCCGCGAAATGGACGCCACGCTCATCCGCGCATTCGCCTTCTTTCCCTTCGCCAGCGCCTACCTGGCCTTGCTGCCGCTGATCGCTCGCCGCCAGGGGAGCCACGGGGCGGAGGTTTATGGCCAACTGATGGCCGCCATCGGCGTCGGCTCGATCCTGGCCACATTCGCGCTCGACTGGCTGAAGAAACGGTTCGGCGCGAATGGGCAGGCCGCTCTTGGCGTGTTCGGGACCGTCGTCTCGCTCTTTCTGCTCGCCGCCGCGCGCGGGCCTCTCATGGCGCTCGCCGCCAGTTTGGTCGCCGGCGCCTCGTCGATCGTCGTTCTGACAACGTTCTTCGTCTCCGCTCAGGTGGCTTTGCCGGAATGGGTGCGCGGTCGGGGCTTGGCGATTTTCCTCACTGTCTACTTTGGCGCGCTGACGCTCGGCAGCGCCGTATGGGGCGAAGTGGCGGCGCTCAAGGGGGTGCCCTTCGCCCTCTCATCGGCCGGCATAGGCGCGTTGATCGGCTGGGCGCTCACATGGGGGTGGAAGCTTGAAACGGGAGAAGCGGAGAATCTCAGTCCGTCGATGCGCTGGCGCGCCCCCGTCTTCCTCAATCGCTTCGCCGACGATGAGGGACCGATCCTCGCGCTCATCGACTATAGGATCGACCCGTCGGACAGAAGCGCCTTCCTCGCTCTGATGCAGGACGTCAGCCTCGAGCGGATGCGCGACGGCGCCTATGGGTGGCACATGTTCGACGACCCGGTCGAGCCCGGCAAGATGATCGAGACCTTCCTCATCCATTCCGCGCTCGAACTCAAATATCGCCAGGCGCGCGTGACCGTCGCCGACCAGATGATGGAGGACAAGGTGAGCCAGCTCCTGAAGGCGCCCGCCGCCGTCCGCTATCTGGTTGCGCCTCAGCGCGCCCCGCGGTCGTGGAAGCGGAACCGCGCTGCCGAGCAAGGCCGCGAAGAGCCCGCCTAGACGCGCCCTAATAGTAACGCGGGATCGGACCGTTGTGCGACGTCATTTGGTCCGAGAGATCGAACATCACTTCGTCGACGTAGCACCATCCCCAGCCTTCCGGCGGATCATAGCCCTCAATGATGGGATGGCGGGTGACCTGAAAATGCTTGGTCGCGTGCTGGTTCGGGGACTGGTCGCAGCATCCGACATGACCGCATGTGCGGCAGATGCGCAAATGAACCCACCTGTCGCCGGTCTTCAGGCATTCCTCGCAGCCGAGCGCGCTCGGCGTCACGTCGCGAATGGCGTTCAGATGCGTGCAAGTCTTCGTCGTCATGGATCGCTCGCAACGTTAGAGGTGAGGACCTGCAGAATGCGCGAGCGACTTATGAATCGCCGCCACCACCGCGGCGCCCTCGCCGATCGCCCCGCCGACCCGCTTGACCGACCCGGACCTCACGTCGCCGACCGCGAACACGCCTGGCACGGACGATTCAAGCGGTGATGGGACGGAGGCGCCATTCGCCGGTGCCATGCCGGTCGTCACGAAGCCCGCCTTGTCCAGCGCGACGCAGCCCTGCAGCCATTCGGTGGCGGGATCCGCGCCGATGAACAGAAAGACGTTTCGGGCCGGCGCCTCGGCCTCCTTCCCGACGCGACGGTCGCGCCACCGCACCGCCTCGATGCCGCCGCCGGGCGAACCGATCAGTGCGATGATCTCGGTTTCCGTCATGAGCTCGATGTTCGGCGCGGCGGCGATGCGGTCGATCAGGTAGCGCGACATGCTTTCCGCGAGACCCGGCCCCCTGACCATCATGCGCACCCTCGAGGCATGGCCGGAAAGAAACACCGCGGCCTGACCGGCCGAATTGCCGCCGCCGACCAGGACGACCTCTTCGCCGGCGCACAGGCGCGCTTCGATCTGCGACGCCCAGTACCAGACGCCGCGGCCCTCGAACCGGGCGATGTCGGCGAGCGCGGGGCGCCGGTAGCGCGCGCCGCTGGCGACCACGACCGACCGGGCGTGAAGGCGCTCGCCGCCCTCGGCCTCCAGGACGAACGCGCCGTCGACGCGGGTGCAGTCGAGCGTTTTGACAGCGACCGGAATCATGACGTCGGCGCCGAATTTCTGCGCCTGAATGAAGGCGCGGGCGGTCAGCGCCTGGCCGCTGATTCCGGTCGGAAAGCCGAAGTAATTCTCGATCCGGGCGCTGGCTCCCGCCTGGCCGCCGAAAGCGCGGGCGTCGAGAACCGCAACGGAGAGGCCCTCGGAGCACGCGTAGACGGCGGTCGAGAGGCCCTGCGGGCCCGGCGCCGACCACCGCCACGTCGTAGACGAAGTTCGTCCGCCACACAGGCGTCATGCCGATCTGGCGCGCGAGCGCCTGCTCCGAAGGATTGCCGAGCACCGAGCCGTCGGGACAGACCACCAAAGGCAACCCGCCGGCGAGATCCGCATATCGGCCGATCACCTCTTTGGCTTCGGGGTCCTTGGCCGGATCGAGCAAATGGTTGGGAATGCCGTTTCTGGCGAGAAAGCCCTCGAGCCGGATCACATCCGCCCCGCCCGGCGCGCCGATGAGGACAGGGCCCGCGAGGCCGGCTTGAAGCAAAGCCACCCGGCGAAGAATGAGCGCCCGCATGATGCGCTCGCCGAGCTCGGCTTCGGCGATCAGCAGCGAACGCAGACCTTCGGTCGGAATGAGCAAGGTCTCGACGTCGCCCTTCGCCGTGCCGTCCGTGATCGCCGAGCGCCTGGAGAGCTGACCGGCCTCAGCCGTGAATTGACCCGGGCCCTGTTCGACGATCGGAGTCACATGGCCGAGGCCATCGCGCTGGACAATCGACAGGACGCCCTTGAGCACGACAAACATGCCTGGGCTGAGTTTTCCGGCTTCGAACAGCTTCTCCCCGTCCGAATATTTGCGCGGTGATCCATAGCGCCGCAATCGGTCGATTTCGGGCGCCGTCAATGTAGGAAACGTCTCTTGGTAGCGAGGTCCGTGAGCGGGGTAGACAAATTCGTCCATACATCTCGACCTTTTGCGCGATACACCGAGTGGATTGTCCAGCCCGGTAGCATCGAACTCTCGTCGTGAGGACCCAGGATTGGCGTCGCCGCGCCGCTGGGGCGGGCGAAGCGATGCGCCTTGTCAGTTCTTTTTTCAAGCCCGGCGGCGAGCGCGCCAGGATGATGCGTCGTGGGTCTAAATTGGGTCCAATAGCGCGAGGGCGGGAAAACGAGAGAAAAGCGCTTGAATGCCTGGCGGACGGTAATTGGCCGGACCATATGGTCAGCCGGGCGCAGGCAAAGTTCAGCGCCAACCGACGAACTGCTCTTTGCAGCAGAATCGCGCCGAAGCCGTTAAGGCGCTCATGACGTAGTGACGATTTCTCAAGTCGCCATGTTTCCTATATGTCGTGAAGCAAGGGAGGTGGTGATGGTTGACTTGAAGCGAGCGCGCAATCCGTTGATGCCGTGGTGGATTGGCTTGGCGGTAATCATCGTCGCCGTGATTTGGTCGGCGTATCGATTTTCGCGCCTCGAATGCGGGCCGCCAAGCCTTTTCTTGCTGGCGATAATTCTGGGTGTCATGCCAGCCGTTTATCTCACGCTAATGTACATAACTCTTAAGGACCAAGCCCGCAGCGAACGCCATCCACCGCCACCAGAGAGAGGATAAAGTCGAAGCGGCAGGTCGTGGCGATCTCGCGAAAAAACGGAGGGAATTCCTTGAACTCGGCGCTCCGAGCCTGAGGCAATCAAGCGTGCCTCAAGGCATGAGCTGATTTTTTTAATCAGGCGGCTCTCGGTTCGAGTCCCGGTGCGCTCACCAGCAGTTAAGGCCAGATTTTCACGGACCTCGCAGCGTCAAAAGATATTGCGTTGCCACCTATCGCGACCGGTGGCGTTTCCCGGCGCTGGGAAGACGACGCTCAGTGCGGGGCAATCACGGCCCAAACAAAAGGCCGCCGCCGGCGGTCGCGGTGGTCAGCGGCGAGGCCGTTGCGCGAGGTTGCGCAGCCGGGTTGTGATCGTGGCCCGCAAAGTCGCTCACGCGTCATCCGCCTCGTTTCATGCGCCGCCAACCCCTTGAGTTTGTGGAAAGAGCAAGGCAAGGCGCGTCCTCTTTGCAAAAGCGGATGTTTGACAGGTTCGAGGCCATCATCCGTACGCGGTCGAGCGCGTCAGTGGCGGTCGCGCACTCTTCGGCATATTCGTGGATTGCCGTCCCGCTGGTGATCGTGAATCGCGTGTCCCACGTCCGATGACAGATGAACGCCATGAAAATGCGCTGCCGAAGGCCGCCTTTCGCACGCGGATCGGCGACGCCACGCGGCACCGTCAATGTTGAGGACCGCTAGAACGGCCGCTGGCGCGCGTTTGCTGACGTAGCAGCACTCGGCTCACGGGCCACCCGCGAGTTGCGGCCGCAGCCAGCGTCGGCGACGCTTGCCAAGTTGTCTTTATCGCAGCGCCCGCAGCTCTGGGCCCCTCATTGCCCTCAACCTCGCTCAGCAAGCGGTGAAGCATTTGGCGGCTCCGCCCCATCCCGACTAACAATGGCCTTCGATGAATGTCGTTCCCGGCGTGGAACGCAAGCGGTGCGCGGCAGGGGCGAAGATGACCGAGACGTTTCAGCTTCTCATCGTGCTTCTGGCCGTCATTTCCGCGGTCGCGCTGGTGGCGAAGCGGCTGAAAATTCCGCCTGCCATTCTGCTCGTGATCACAGGCGTCGGGCTTGCGCTGATTCCCGACCTGCCGACCTTGCAACTCGCCCCCGACCTCGTCCTGGTGCTCGTGCTGCCGCCCATCATCTATTGGGACGCGGTGAAAATGAGCTGGAAGGAGTTCCGCTTCAACCTGCGCGCAATAACGCTGCTGGCCGTCGGCTGCGTCGTGTTCACCACCGTCACGGTCGCGGCGGCGAGCCACTTTCTTCTGGGCTTTCCCTGGGCGGTCGGCTTCGTATTGGGCGCCATCATTTCGCCTCCCGACGCTGTTGCGCCCCTGGCGATCGCAGAACGCATGCAGCTTCCGAGGCGCCTGCTTGTCATTCTCGAGGGCGAAGGGCTTGCGAATGACGCAACGGCGCTTGTCCTTTATCGGTTCGCGGTCACCGCGGTCAGCGCCGGATCGTTCTCGTTCGTCGAGGCCGCAGGCACGTTTGTGGCCATCCTTGCGGGAGAGGTCGTATGGGGAATAGGCGTCGGCTGGATCATGCTGCGCCTGCGCCGGTGGGTTCGCGACCCCGGCATCGAGTTCATGCTGTCGATCCTGACGCCTTTCATCGCCTATTGGCCGCCCGAACAGCTTGGCGGCTCCGGCGTGCTCGCCACAGTCGCGGCCGGACTCTATGTCAGTTGGAACGGCTCTCGCCTGATCCCGGCAAGGACGCGACTTCCGGGCGTCGTGTTCTGGGACTTCCTGACCTATCTCATCGAGGGCATGGTTTTTCTCATCACCGGCTTGCAGGCGCGAGCGGTTATAGCCGGCATTCACCACTACATGACCGCCCAAGTGGCCTTCGCCGCCGCCGTCGTCTGCGCGGTTGTCATCGCAGCCCGCTTCGTGTGGATGTTTCCCGGGACTTATCTGCCGCGCTGGTTCGTCCCCGCGATCCGCCGCAAAGATCCTTCGCCGCCATGGCAGCACCCGTTCCTGCTGGCGTTCACCGGCATCCGCGGCATTGTCTCCCTGGCCGCCGCCCTCGCTATCCCCTTCACCGTGGCGGACGGAAGTCCATTTCCCGACCGTGATCTGATCCTGATTCTCACCTTTAGCGTTTTGTTCGTGACCCTGGTCGGCATAGGGCTGACCTTGCCGGCGGTGGCGTGGGGGCTCGGTCTCGCCAACGCCGGCCGCCGCGAGCGGCAGGCCGAGCGGGAGGAGGAGTACAAGGCTCGCAGGCGCGCCATCGTGGCGGCGATCGACCAGATCGACGCGCTCGCACAGAGCCGCAAGCTTCCGCAGGCCGTCGTCGAGCCGATGCGCGTCCACCATCGCAACCGGCTCGAGGACATCGAACGTCACAATGACGGCGACGAGCGTCGCAAGAAGCTCGCCGAACTCAGCGACGAACTCGAACTCGCGCTGATCGAAACCGAGCGGGGACTGGTCAACAGGCTTTACCTCGACGACGAACTGAAGGGCGACGCGCGCCGCCGCATCGAGCGCGAACTCGACCTGCGCGAGGCGCTGTTCGCGAACGTGCACGCGACGGAATGACGCTTGTCTCGCTTCGGCCAAACGCCTGATCCTGAACGAGCGCCAATTCGCAGGGTCTGCCGGCTGAAGGCGACTATGCGGCGGGCTCAAACCGCGCGATATCGGCGGAAGCCATCGCCGTGGGGTTCGTCGATGACGGGGCCGATTATCTCTCGCCCCAGACTTTCATCTTGGCCGCCATTAACTATCCGTCAACAGGAGTGGTCGAATATTGCGCAATCCGTTGGGTAAGCGACGCGTTGTCGCTAGGGCGCGCGCCCCGAGCCACGGTCCGGCGTCAAATAAAGGGCGCGGATATGCTTGCATGGTTGCTTTGGCGCCTGGAAAGGATGGAGCGAATACGCGCCGTCGCGGGCGAGTTGATGCGCAAGTTTGGCGATGAAGCTTATGCGGAGGCGCGCCGGCGGGAGCGGAAGGCCACAGGGGACGAAACGGCGCGAGACTGGAGTCGGGTTGCGTTGGTCGTCGCCCGCCGGACGTGCGTGCACGGTTCAGACGACAGATCGACCGAGATCGTGGCGGAAAAGCCGCGGACGTTCCGGATCCAGTTTGTTTGCGGAACGCTCGACTGCGGCCCGACGAATTTGACAGAGAAGCAGGTTGAAGTGGCGGACGCGCCGGCCGCAATCATCGCCGCCGCGAACATAAAGTGGCCGCCTCAGACGATCGGCGTGCGCATTCTCGATCGCGAGGGCCACGAAGTCTTTGCCCGACAGAAGGCTCAGCGGAGATTGATTCCCCAGCGAGGATGATTGGCGCGCCCAATGGTGGACGGCCACGCATATGAGGATCGCGATCCAGAGAAGCGCGCGAGAATAACGCTTGCCCGGGACTGGCGCCTCCAACCACGACCACAGCGCTCCTGCCCCTGCGCCAACGCCACAGAGCGGGGCAAAGGCGACGCCGGCCTGCGGACGGCAAGAGTTGGGTTACGCGGTTATCCTCTTAGGGAAGAAATTCGCGGCTCGCTCAGCGGTGCATGGTAGCCTAGTCTTGGCGGTCAGGCTCGGACTTCAGGATTCGATGACAGAGCCACAAACGAGTTGGCGGTCCGCGTTTGAGGGCGCTTTGGCGGAGCTCCGCGCCGGTAGGATCGGGAACGCGGAAGCTCTCTGCGGCCGGATCTTGGATTCGGCTCCGCAAGATCCGGCGGCGCACCAGCTGGCGGCGACGATCGCGCTCCGGAGCGGCCGCCTGGACGAGGCCGCGCGCTGGGCGAAGTCGAGCCTTGCTCTGCGCCCCGATCACGCGCCGACCCTCATCGTCGCGGCGCGCGTGGCGCGCGCGGCGGGAGACATCGCCCAGGCGCGAGGATGGCTGGAGCGCGCCGGCACCCTCGCCCCCGATCGGCCGGAGGCCGCCTTTCTGACGTGTCTGATGCTGATCGAAACGGGGGCAGGGGAAGCGCGGTCCGTGCTTGAAGACCTCATGCGCCGCTTCCCGAGCATTGTCGACGGCTGGCGCGAGATCGGGGAGGCGCTGCGCAAGGCAGGCCAACTGGAGACGGCCTTGCCGGCCTTTGCGCGCGCGGCCGAATCGTCAGCCGATCCGATGGACCACGCCCGATTGGGCGCGGCGCTGCAGGCGGTCGAGCGCCCGCGGGAGGCGATCGTCGCCTTCCGACGGGCGCTTGAAGCGGCGCCGGACCTTGCCGAAGCGAGAGCCGCGCTTGCAGCGTGCCTGCGACAGACGGGCGAACGGCAAGCGGCCCGGGCGGAGCTCGAGCGAGCCCTGACCCTTCGGCCGGACGATGGCCGCGTCTGGTTCGCGCTTGGGCTGGTCTGCGAAGACTTGCGCGACACGCCGGGCGCGATCGAGGCCTACCGGCGCAGCGTCAAGATCGAGCCGAACGTTCCCGAGGCCCATGTCAACCTGGGGCTCAATCTTCAAAACTCGGGCGATCTCGACGCCGCGATGGATTTGTACCGGCGCGCGATGCGGCTTCGGCCCGATACTTTCGGGCGCATCGCCCAGGCGCTGACGTCCGCCAAGAGAGGCCGCCTATGGCTCAACCCGGCTCGGCTGCGGCGCCTGCTCGAGGCCTGAGCGCTCGCGCCGCACGCGAAATCTGCGCCGATAGGCGCCGGGATGCGAAAGCAGCGCCTTTGCTGTCGACTGATAGCGTTCCGCTTCTTCCGCCGAGAAAGGCTGGAATTGCAGCTCGAGCGCCTCGCGCAGAATCGGGAAGCACTGCGCGACGGCGTGCCGCGGGGCAGGACGCCTTCGAAATTCGGGTCCGCCCACACCGCAGGAAACAGGATGCCGACGTCGGTGAAGCGGTCGCAATCGACGACCCCGGTCAACAAGCGGAACGGAAGATCCGCCCGGTTCACGGGATGCGTAGCGAACAGCGAATAGCCCGGCTCGAGCTCAATCGTCCAGAAGCTGTTGAACTTCACGATCGCGACTTCGGGATCGAAAAAAGGCGTCCCGGTCACTTGGGCGGGAACATGAAAGCTGACCGGCGAGCGCGGGTGGGCTTCGACGGTCAGCGCGGGATGGTCCCAGTCCCAGGACAGAACGCCGTCGCGAACGGTGACGTCGCAGGGCAGGGGAATGATGAAGCCGTGCGACATCGCGTCGACGAAGGGCGGGCATTGCTTGACCGTCCGCACCTCCTGCCCGTGAAGCTCGGAAAAGGCTATCCGCGGCATCGTGCGCAGCCAGTCAGGCAACGCCGCGCGCGCCGGGACGGGGCGCATCAGCTCATTCTCGATCGCCGGATCGCAGCGAAACACGATCCGCATGAACTCTAGATCTCCGGCCGCAGGACGGTGCGCGCGACGGCCTCGCGCCAGCCGCGATAACGGGCCTCGCGTTCGCTGCCGCCATCGCCGGCGTGAAGCTCGCCTGCCGCCGCCAGGTCTTCGCGAACTCATCGGGCTCGGGGTAGAGGCCCGCCTGCCAGCCTGCGAGATAGCCAGCGCCAACGCGGTCGTCTCGAAAATCTCGGGACGGTCGACCTGCGCATCCATCATGTCGGCGAGGAACTGCATCGTCCAGTCGCTCGCGCTCATTCCCCCGTCGACCCGGATGACGGAAGCGAATTCGCCCTCCCACAGCCCCTCGCAATCGGCGCGCATCGCGTCGATGAGGTCGCGGGTCTGATAGCCGACGCTTTCGAGCGCCGCGCGCACGATCTCCTTGCGCGTCGCGCCGCGCGTCAGGCCAAAGATCGCGGCGCGCGCCTCGCTGTCCCAATGGGGAGCGCCAAGGCCGGTGAAGGCCGGCACCAGATAGACCTCTTGGCGGGGGTCGGCGGTCGCCGCCAGTTCGCCAGCTTCCGGGGCGCTCGCGAGAATGCCGAGCCCGTCGCGCAGCCATTGCACTGTCGCGCCCGCCGAGAAGATCGAGCCTTCAAGCGCGTAGGTCCGCTTGCCCCTGAACTGATAGCCAATGGTCGTAAGCAGTTTGTGGGTCGACTCGATCGCCTTGTCGCCGGTGTTGACGAGAGCGAAGCATCCCGTCCCATAAGTCGACTTCACCATTCCGGGACGAAAGCACGCCTGGCCGATCAGCGCCGCCTGCTGGTCCCCGGCGATGCCGCGGATGGGGATCGCGACGCCGAGATGTTCGGCCGCCGCCTCGCCGAATTCGGCGGCGCAATCCTTGACCTCGGGCAGCATCGACCTTGGGACCGGAAGAGCGCGAGAAGGTCGTCGTCCCATGCGCCCGAGTGGATGTTGAACAGCAGCGTCCGCGAGGCGTTGGTGGCGTCGGTGACGTGAACCTTGCCGTTGGTCAGGCGCCAGACGAGAAAGCTGTCGACGGTGCCGAAGGCGAGGTCTCCGCGTTCCGCTTCAGCGCGCGCGCCGGGAACATTGTCGAGGATCCAGGCGATTTTCGTCGCCGAGAAATAAGGATCGAGCAGCAGGCCGGCGCGCGTGCGACACGAGCGTCTCGCATCCGCGCTCCTTGAGTTCGGCGCAAAGGGGCGCGGTGCGCCGATCCTGCCAGACGATCGCATTGTGGATCGGACGGCCGGTCGTCCGGCTCCAGACCAGCGTCGTTTCGCGCTGGTTGGTGATCCCGAGTCCGGCGAGCGCGCTCGGTTCGACGCCGGCTCTGGAGAGAGCCTGCCGCGCGGTCGAGAGCGTGGTTCGCCACAGCGATTCCGGGTCGTGCTCGACCCAGCCCGGCTCGAGGAAAGATTTGCGGGAACTCCTCCTGCGCCATCGCGACGAGCGCGGCGTCGGGCCCGAAAATGATCGAGCGCGTCGAGGTCGTGCCCTGGTCGACGACGAGAACATGCCCGGTCATGGGGGCGATCCCTGCCCAAACGGAAAGGGGTCGGGCGATTACGCCCGACCCGGTTGACGAAACGAAGTCCTGGAACCGCTACTTCTTGGACGGGTCGGTCCAGGTCTTCACGAGTTCGTCGTAGTCGATGGTTTCTCCTGGCGGCTTTTCATTGGCGAGCTTGCGCTGGGGCGCGAGCGTGCCGTCCTTCTCGGCCTTGGCGTACCAATATTCGGGGTCCCGCTCCTCGTTCATCTTCGGCCCGAGCTTGCCTTGGGCGCCGGACTTCTCAAGCCGCGTCATGATCGCGTCCTGATCTCGGGCCAGACCGTCCATCGCCTGCTGATACGTTTCCTCGCCGGAGATGCCCTTGGAGACGTTCTGCCACCAGACCTGAGCCAGCTTGCCGTATTCGGGCACGTTGATGCCGGTCGGCGTCCAGAGCTTGCGCGCCGGGCTGCGATAGAACTCGACCCAGCCGCCGACTTTCGGAGCAAGGTCGGTCATCGCCTGGCTCTGGATGTCGCTCTCGCGAATCACATGCAGGAAGGTGACCGACTTCTTCAGGCTGACGGTCTTCGACACGCAGAACTGCGAATAGAGCCAGCCCGCCTTCACGCGCTCGAGCGGAGCGTATTTGAGCAGGGTCCAGCAGCCGACGTCCTGGTAGCCGAGCTTCATGCCTTCCTTCCAGTAGGCGCCATGCGGGCTCGGCGCCATGCGCCATTTCGGCGTGCCGTCCTTGTTCATCACCGGCAGATCGGGCTTGGAGAGCGCCGCGGTGAAGGCGCTGTACCAGAAGATCTGCTGGGCGATGTGGCCCTGTCCCGGCACCGCGCCCGCCTCGAGGAAGTCCATGCCGGCGGCTTCCGGCGGAGCATATTTTTTCAGCCACTCGACGAACTTGGCGAGCGCATAGACGGCCGCGGGGCCATTGGCGTCGCCGCCGCGGCTGATCGAGGAGCCGACCGGAATGCCGTTCTCGGCGCGGATGCCCCATTCGTCGACCGGCCGGCCGTTGGCAGGCCGCGGTCGCCGTTGCCGGCCATCGAGAGCCAGGCGTCGGTGAAGCGCCAGCCGAGCGAGGGATCCTTCTTGCCGTAGTCCATGTGGCCATAGACTTTCTGGCCGTCGATTTCCTTCACGGTGTTGGTGAAGAAGTCGGCGATGTCTTCATACGCCGACCAATTGACTGGCACGCCGAGGTCATAGCCAAACTTGGCCTTGAACGCGGCCTTGAGCTCGGGCTTCTGGAACCAGTCGTAGCGGAACCAATAGAGGTTCGCGAACTGCTGGTCAGGCAACTGGTAGAGCTTGCCGTCGGTGAACGTGCCGAAGGAAAGGCCGATGAAATCCTTGAGGTCGAGGTTCGGATTGGTGATGTCCTTGCCTTCCCCGGCCATGAAGTCGGTGAGCGATCCGCCGACGATATCGTTGTAGCGAGGGTGCGTGCCGATGAAGTCGGAATCGTTCATCCAGAAATCATAGATCGGCTTGCCGGACTAATCTCGACCGAGATCTTGTCGACGATCAGGCCCTCGTCCATCATCTCGTGGTTGACCTGGATGCCGGTGATCTCGGCGAAGGCCTTGGTCAGGGTCTTGGATTCATATTCGTGGATGCCAAGGATTTCCGAGGCCGTGCTGACCTTCATCCCCTTGAACGGCGTCGACGCCTTGATGAACCACTCCATCTCGGCCATCTGCTGGTCTTTGCTGAGGGTCGACGGCTGAAACTCGCTATCGATCCATTTCTTCGCCGCATCGACCTGTTGGGCATAGGTGGGTGTCGACGAGATGATCGCGGCTCCCCCTACAGTCGCCGCAGAGGCGGCGACCGCCGCCGCTCCCTTCAATACGTCACGACGTTTCACGTCCATGGTTTCCTCCCTTGAAAGCCGCCGCACACCATGCGCGACGGGCGATACGGCTTTAAGCAAAACGAAACATCGCGATGCCGTAAACCACCGAGGCGGCCAGCGGGTACCAAGGCGCCCCCACGAAGCCGCAGCCAGAAAACAAAAATGAAAGCCGACCCAATGAGGGTGACGAAGAACCGGTCGCCTCGCGTCGTCGGAAACCGCAGGATTCCGACTCGCGGCGTTTCGGGCCGATAGATCGCCAGCAGGGTGAGAATAATCAGCGCCAC
>CAVZWU010000011.1:0-944704 GCA_963779095.1 uncultured Alphaproteobacteria bacterium
TGGGAGCAGTCGCGTTTCATCGCCAGCGACGGCGCCCTGCGCGATTTTCTCTTCAACGAGCCGCGCGGCGGGGTTTTCCGTCACGTCAACCTGCTCGTGCCGCCCAAGAACCCGAAGGCGCAAATGGGTTTCATCATCATGGAGCCCGAGGACACCCCGCCAATGTCCGGCTCGAACGCGATCTGCGTCGCAACCGTGTTTCTCGACGCCGGCATTCTGCCGATGCAGGAGCCTCAAACACGCTTCACCCTCGAAGCGCCCGGCGGGCTTGTCGCTGTCACCGCCGAGTGCAGCAACGGCAAGGCCGAGCGCATCTCGATCGAAAACGTGCCCTCGTTCGCCGACAAGCTCGATGCGCCGCTCGAGGTCGAGGGCTTAGGCGCGCTCAAAGTCGACATCGCTTACGGCGGCGACAGTTTCGTCATCGTCGACGCCGCGGCGCTCGGGTTTGCGATACAACCGGACGAAGCGCGCGACCTCGCGGAAACTGGCGTCCGCATCATCGCCGCCGCCAACGAGCAGCTCGGCTTCTCCCATCCCGAGCGCCAATGGCTGGGATCACATCTCGTTCTGCCTCTTCGCCGGGCCGCTCGCGCGCGAGGGAAACGATCTTCGAGGCTCGCAACGCGTGCGTTGTCCGCCCCGGCAAGATCGACCGGTCGCCGACCGGGACCGGCTGTTCGGCCCGCATGGCCGACTTTGAGCGCGCGCGGACTGATGCGCGAGGGCGACGTCTATCGCGCCCGCTCGATCATCGGCTCCGAATTCCTCTGCCGGATCGCGCGCGGGACGACGGTCGGCGGCCCGCGCCGGCGATCATCCCGATTATTTCCGGCCGGGGCTGGATTACCGGGATTAACCAGTATATGCTCGATCCGGACGATCCGTGGCCCTCGGGCTATCGGCTTTCGGACACTTGGCCGCATTTAAGGGAGGAAACTTGAGCGTTTGGCGCGGTTTTGCGCTCTCGCTTGACGTAAAAATGGCGATCCAATACCCACTTCACGACCTTTTGTCGCCTTCCGGGCCGATTTTAATAATTTCGTCCGAAGGTTGGCGTAAGACGTAAGATATGGACACCGAAACGCTGGCATCTGAACGGGCGGAAGGACGAACCGGCGTGGAGCCGACCGACGTCTCCGACCCGAACTACTTTCATAAAGTCGTCGACTGTCAGTGGGCGTGTCCGGCGCACACCCCAGTCCCCGAATATATCCGCAAGATCTCCGCGGGGGATTACAACGCCGCCTATATGATCAATTGGCAGTCGAATGTGTTTCCGGGGATTCTGGGACGCACATGCGACCGTCCATGCGAGCCCGCTTGCCGCCGCGGACGCCTCGAGGAACAGCCGGTCGCCATCTGCCGGCTCAAGCGCGTCGCCGCCGACTACAAGCAAGACATCGCCGCGCTGATCCCCGGCGCCCCGAATGAGCACAACGGCAAGCGCGTCGCCTGCGTCGGCGCAGGCCCGGCGTCGCTGACGGTCGCGCGCGATCTGGCGGCGATCGGCTACGAGGTCGTGGTGTTCGATTCCGATTCGCGCGCCGGCGGCATGATGCGCAGCCAGATCCCGAAATTCCGCCTGCCCGACGAGATCATCGACGAGGAGGTCGGCTACGCCTTGTCGACCGGCGGCCAGTTCGTCGCCGAGCGGCGCATCGACAGCCTCAAGGGCCTCATGGCCGAGGGCTACGACGCGATTTTCGTCGGCTGCGGCGCGCCGCGGGGGCGGAACCTCGAGATTCCGGGCCGCCGCGAAGCCTTAAGCCACATCCATATCGGCATCGATTGGCTCTCCAGCGTCTCATTCGGCCATGTCTCGTCGATCGGCCGGCGCGTCGTCGTGCTCGGCGGCGGCAACACGGCGATGGATTGCTGCCGGACGGCGCGGCGCCTCGGCGGCGCCGAAGTCAAGGTCGTGGTGCGCTCCGGCTTCGCCGAGATGAAGGCCTCGCCATGGGAAAAGGAAGACGCGATGCGCGAAGGCGTCGCGATCATGAACTTCCTCGCCCCCAAGGCCTTTACCCATGAGGCGGGACGCCTCACCGGCGTCATCTTCGAAAAAATGGAGGCGAAAAAAGACGAGCGCGGGCGCCGCGTGCTGACGCCGACCGGCGAGCCGGACGTGACGATCGAATGCGACGATGTCCTGATCGCGGTCGGCCAGGAGAACGCGTTCCCCTGGATCGAGACCGACATGGGGCTCGCCTTCGGCCGCGACGGCATGCCGGCCGTCGATCCGCTGACTTTTCAGTCGAGCCTGAAAAACGTCTTTTTCGGCGGCAACTCCGCCTTCGGCCCCAAGAACATCATCACCGCGGTCGCCCACGGCCATGAGGCGGCGATCTCGATCGACGCCTTCTGCCGCGGCGCGGATGAGCGCGACCGGCCCCCTCCGATGACCAATCTCGTGAGCCAGAAGATGGGCATCCACGAATGGTCCTACGATAATGCGATCACCCTCGACCGGCGGTTCAAGGTTCCCCATGTCGAGAACAACGTCGCGCTGAAAAACATCAAGACCGAGGTCGAGCTCGGCTTCGATCTTAGCCAAGCCCTCGGCGAAGCGCAGCGCTGCCTCAATTGCGACGTCCAGACCGTGTTCTCGGCGCCGCTGTGCATCGAGTGCGACGCGTGCGTCGACGTGTGCCCGATCGACTGCATCTCCTTCGTGCCCAACGCGCCCGAACCCGAGCTCAGGCAGTCGCTGGAGGCGCCGGCGCTCAATCTCACTCAGGCGATCTATGTCTCGGAGCCGGTCAAGACCCGTCGGGTAATGGTAAAGGACGAGGATCTCTGCCTGCATTGCGGGCTGTGCGCCGAACGCTGCCCGACCGGCGCCTGGGACATGATGAAGTTCACGATCGAAATGGCGCAAGCCGGACACACATGCCAATCAGCGCTGTAAACGACTTCGTCATTCGCTTCGCCAACGTCAACGGCTCGGGATCGGCAAGCGCCAATCTGCTGTTCGCGCAGTCCATCCTGCGGATGGGCGTGCCGATTGCGCCGCGCAACATCTTCCCCTCCAACATTCAGGGCCTTCCGACCTGGTACGAAGTGCGAGTGAGCGAGGAAGGCTGGCTCGGCGCGCGCGGAGGCGCCGACATTCTGGTCGCGATGAATCCGCAGACCTTCGCGCAGGATGTCGCGGCGCTCGAGCCCGGCGGCTACCTCTTCTACGATTCGACGCGGCCCGTCGGCCACCTTCTGACCCGCAACGACATCGAGGTCCTGGGGCTGCCGCTGACCGCGATCTGCACCGCCCAATATGACGATCCGAGGCAGCGCCAACTCTACAAGAACATCGTCTACGTCGGCGCGCTCGCGGCGCTTCTCGACATCGAGCTTGAAGTCGTCGAGACGCTGATCGGCGAGCGATTCAAGGGCAAGGACAAGCTGATCGCCGCCAATCTAGGGGCGCTCAGAATTGGCTACGACGAGGCGAAGTCCCGCTTCCAGTGTCCGCTCGGCGTCCGGCTCAGGCGCAGCGACGCAGTCGGGGACCGGATTCTTGTCGAGGGCAATTTCGCCGCCGGCCTCGGCGCCGTCTATGGCGGGGCCACCGTCTGCGCCTGGTATCCGATCACGCCATCCACGTCGCTGGCGGAAGCGTTCGAGCGCAATTGCGCGCGCTACCGGGTCGACAAGGCGACGGGCAAGAAGAACTACGCCATCCTTCAGGCCGAGGACGAGATCGCCGCCATCGGCGTCGCGGTCGGAGCGGGCTGGAACGGCGCGCGGGCCTTCACCGCGACCTCCGGGCCCGGCATCTCGCTGATGCAGGAATTCTTCGGCCTCGCCTATTTCGCCGAAATTCCGGTGGTCGTGTTTGACGTGCAGCGCGGGGGCCCATCGACCGGAATGCCGACCCGCACCCAGCAGTCCGACCTCATCTCCTGCGCCTTCGCCTCGCACGGCGACACCAAGCACGTCCTGCTTATTCCCGACGGGCCGAACGAGGCGTTCGAATTCGCCGCGCACGCCTTCGATCTCGCCGAGCGGCTGCAAACGGTCGTCTTCGTCATGCTCGATCTCGACATCGGCATGAATTCGCACTTGTGCGCGCCGTTCCAGTGGGACGACGCCAATGTCTACGACCGGGGAAAGGTTCTCTCATTCGAGGCGCTGGAAAAGGCCCCGAATTTCGGACGCTACGACGATGTCGACGGCGACGGAATCCCCTACCGCACCCTGCCCGGCGCGCATCCGACACTCGGCGCCTATTTCACCCGCGGCACCAGCCGCGACCGTTTCGCGCGCTATACCGAGGAAGGCCTGCCCTACATCGACAACATGGAGCGGCTCGAGCACAAATTCGAGACCGCGCGCAGCCTCCTGCCGCGGCCCGCGCTCAAGCGGGCGGAGAAGCCGACCCGGATCGGCGTCCTCCATTACGGATCGACCGCCGCCCCGATGGACGAAGCCCAGAAGATGCTGGCGGACGAGGACATCTATGTCGACGCCCTGCGCATCCGCGCGTTTCCGATGACGCACGAGGTCCAGGAGTTCATCGCGAGCCACGACCGGATCTTCGTGGTCGAGCAAAATCGCGACGCGCAGATGCGCACGCTGATCTCGACCGATCTCGGGGTTGCGACCGACCGCTGGACGCCGATCCTCCACTTCAACGGGATGCCGACGTCCGCCCGCTACATTCATCGCGAAATCGCGACGCGCCTGCGCGAGCCGGCTGCGCCCCAACCGCTCGAGGCCGCCGAATGAGCTATCTCGCCAAGCCGAAATTTCACCACCCATCGATCCCGGTCAACGCGCTCGGCTTCACCCACCGCGACTACGAAGGCGCGATGTCGACCTTGTGCGCCGGCTGCGGGCACGACGCGATCAGCTCGGCGATCATCCACGCCTGCTTCGAACTGAGCCTGCCGCCGCACCGGGTCGCCAAACTGAGCGGGATCGGGTGCTCATCCAAGACGCCGACCTACATGCTGGGCCAGAGCCACGGCTTCAACTCGGTGCACGGGCGCATGCCCTCGGTGCTGACCGGCGCCAATCTGGCCAACCGCGACCTTATCTATCTCGGCGTCTCCGGCGACGGCGATACGGCGTCGATCGGGCTCGGCCAGTTCGCCCACGCCATGCGGCGTGGCGTCAACATGGTTTATATCGTCGAGAACAACGGCGTGTACGGGCTGACCAAGGGGCAATTCTCGGCCACCGCCGACCGCGGCTCGAAGAGCAAGAAGGGCGCGGACGCGCAGAACCAGCCGATCGATCTCGTCAGCATGGCGATCGGGCTCGGGGCTTCGTTCGTGGCGCGCAGCTTTTCCGGCGACAAGGCGCAGCTCGTGCCGCTCATCAAGACCGCGTTCGAGCACAAGGGCGCGGCCTTCATCGACGTCATTTCGCCTTGCGTCACGTTCAACAATCACGCCGGCTCGACCAAGAGCTTCGACTACGTGCGCGAGCACAATATCGCCGTCAACGCGCTCGATGTCATCATCGGGCGCGACCCGATCGAGGTGGATTACGCGGAAGGCGGAAGCCAGGCGGTCATGATGCACGACGGCTCGACCATCGTTCTGCGCAAGCTCGACGCCGATCACAATTGCCGCGACCGGTCGCTGGCGCTCGCGACCCTCGAGCGCGCGAGGCTCGCCGGGGAGATCGCGACCGGCCTCATCTATCTCGATGACGAGGCCGAGGAACTGCACGAGGTTCTCGGCACCGCCGCGCGGCCGCTGAACGAATTCTCGGAGCGCGAATTGTGCCCGGGATCGAAGGCTCTGGACGCGATCAACGCGTCGCTGAGATAGCGCCGCCGGATGAGACGCCCCTTTACCGACTGACGTGCGTTCGGCCTGCGGCCTGCGGTCCGCTCAAGTGGGCGCGGTCGTTTATCCTCCGCCATGCGCCGGGCGAGAGCCCGCAGCCTCGCTTGAAGGCGCGATTGAAACCCGCCTCGGATTCGTAGCCGACCTGACGCGCGACGCGACCCAGACTCGTGCGGTTGTCGCGAAGAAGGTTGGCGGCGAGCGCGATCCGCCATTGGGCCAGATATTGCATCGGCGGAACGCCGACCTGAGCCGTAAACCTCTCGGCGAGCACCGTGCGCGACCCGCTCACCGACCGCGCGAGGTCGCTCACGGTCCAGTCATGGGACGGACGTTCGTGGAGAAGCGCGACGCACCGCCCGACCAATGGGTCGCGGAGCGCGCCGAGCCAGCCGTTCTCATCTTCAGGCAGCAATTCGATATAGCCGCGCAGCGCTTCGACAAAGAGAACCTCAGCCAACCGATCGGCGAGAACGCCGAAGCCGGGGCGCGGCGAGGCCGCCTCGCTTACCGCGTACCGGATCGAGCCTTCAAGCCAAGGACCTGCGGGCCGGTTGCGGATGTCGACCCGAAAGAGGCGCGGCAAGGCGGGAATCGCCGGATTGGCGACATCGCTTTCATAGCCGAACCAGCCGCAGACGACCCTTGTGCTCGGACAGTCTCCGCCGTATCGGGTCAGCGTTAGTTCTGGCAGCTTGAGCGCGACCGCATCGCGAACCGCCGGTGGCGCATTGCGTGCGCCGCTTCCAAGCAAATGTGCGTCGCCGTGCGGGAGGACAACTGCGTCGCCGGCTGCGAGCACAACCGGATCGTCACCGGGGATCTGCGCCCAACAGCGGCCCTCGATGACGATGTGGCAAATCGCCATGCGTTCGTAGCGGGAGGAGAGCATCGCCGCCATTTCGGCCGCGCTCGGCGCGGAAACGCACCAAGGCTCGCAGAACTCACCGTTCAGAAACAGCGAGCCCTTGAGCCGGATCAGCCTGAGGACATCAGACAGCACATCCAACGGCGCGCCTCCCAATGCGGGCCGCTTCCGGCGTTTCAGGCAAAAAACTCGTACTGTCGGATAGGACAGCGGGCATCCTTTCCGCTAGACTAGGATTAACGGTCTGCCAAGCCAGCCGGTCTTGACTGATCATATTTCGACAAGGGAGCGTCTTCCATGCCAGAAGCGTCTCGTGAACTGGTCGTCCTCATGACGCGGGGGACGGATCATGAACTGTCGTCCGTCGCGTTCACCATCGCCAACGGCGGCATAACCGCCGGCTTGAAGGTCTATGCGTTCCTGACAAGCGCGGCGGTCGATCTCGTGCGCAAGCGAGCGATCGACGTGACCCACGTCCCGCCGCTTGACCCGTTGGGGTCGCTGGTCGCGGACTTCTTACATCGCGGAGGCACAATCTGGGCCTGCCCTCCGTGCGTCAAAGCGCGCGGTTATACAGCCGAGGACTTCATCGACGGAGTAAAGATCGTCGGCGCCAGCGCCATGCACGAACTGATCATGAAGGGCGCCGCGACGCTGAGCTTCTGATTGCCCTGCGGCTCGCTGCTACCCGCCGCTGAACGAATTCTCGGAGCGCGAACTGTGCCCGGGATCGAAGGCGCTGGACGCTATCAATGCGTCGCTGAGATAGGGCCGCCTGATGAGGCGCCTGGCGCCCCGGCGCTTAGACTCGGGCCGCTTCGGGCCGCCAGTTCATCGATCGTGGAGCGAAAGGCGGCGAATTCGAACGGCTTCATGAGCATTGAGCGGTCGCGGTGTCTCGGCTCTATCCCCTCTCGCCCGTGGCCCGTCGCCAGAGCGAATGGCACCCCCCGCGCGATCAAGGCCTCGACAAGCGGATAGGAATTGTCCTTACCAAGCGACACGTCGACGACGGCGGCGTCGATCTCACCGTTCGCCAGCTCCAGCGCTCGGGCCAGACTGTGCGCCGGGCCGACTACGACGTGACCCAGTTCCGACAACCAGTCTTCCATCATCGCGGTGATCAGCGGCTCGTCGTCGACGACCAGTATCCTTGCCATTCAGCCTCCGGTTGCCACGGCGGCCGGAGCGTATCACAATCAACCTGTCAAACAAGGCGCGAGTCCTCGCATCGTGAATGATCGAGCAATGCCGATCGCGGAGAGGGCGTCCTTGGCCGGACGGGCTTGGCCGAACCTCGGCCGGCGCGCGGCCAACATCCTGGCGCTGACGAGTTTCGCCCTCCTGTTGCTGGTCGGCGTTCTGGCCACGGGGATGGCCCTGCGGGTCAATCGCGCCGCCGACTGGGTGGCGCATTCGCTCGAGGCGCAGGCCAGGGCGGCGGGATTGCTCAGCGAGGTTCAGGATGTCGAACTCGGGCGGCGCGGCTACCTCCTGACTCGATCGGACGCGTATCTCGCGCCCTATAAGAGCCCGCGCCGCGATTCCACAGGCGCTGGCCGGTTTGCGATCGCATGTCGCAGACAATCCCGAGCAAATAGCGCGGGTGGCGCGCATGGGCGCGCTGATTGATGGCATGCTAGCGACGTCGGCAAAGACCATCGAGCTCGGCCGAAAGGGCCAGTTCGCCGAGGCTGTCGAGGCCATGACGAGGGGCGGTCCGCAGATCCTGGAATCGGCCCGCGCTTCGATCGGCGCGTTCAGCAAGGCCGAGAGCGACCTTCTCAACATGCGGCAAGCTTCAGAATCGACGGCCCGGGCGATTTTCCTGGGTCTGGTCCTCATCGGCCTTCTGAGCGCGGGCGGGGCCGCTCTCGGCGCGCTCTCCATGAGCGGCGCCCTCATCCGTGAATTGAAGGAGCGTTCCGACGCGCTGGCTGAGGAAACCCAGGTGCGCAAGGAAGCCCAAGCCATGCTGGTCCAGACCCAGAAGATGGAGTCGATCGGTCTGCTGGCCGGGGGCATCGCTCACGACTTCAACAATCTGATGACCATCGTGATCGGCAATCTCGACTCGGTTGAGCGGCGTCTGGCTCGCTCTCAGCCGGATGCGCCCACCACAATCGCCCGGCCAATCACGGCAGCATTGCAGGGCGCCAGGCGGGCTGCCTCCCTGACCCAGCGCCTGCTCGCGTTCTCCCGCCAGCAGGTGCTGGCGCCGCAGCAGGTCGACCTCAACCGGCTGGTTGGGAGCCTTTCCGACATGCTGACCCGCACGGTCGGCGAAACGATCGCGATCGAGACCATCCACGGAAGCGGTCTCTGGCCCACGTTTGTCGACGCCGGCCAGCTTGAGAATGCGATCGTCAATCTCGTTGTCAACGCGCGCGACGCGATGCCTAAAGGAGGCCGGATCACGATTGAAACCATGAACGCCTACCTGGACGAAGCGTATTGCCGACGATTCGGCGACGTGACGCCTGGCCAATATGCGCTGCTCTCGGTCAGCGACACCGGAACCGGTATCCCGCCGGAGACCTTGACCAGGGTGTTCGAGCCGTTCTTCACCACCAAAAGCGCGCCAGCCCGCACCTGGCCTTGGACTCGCGATGATTCATGGTTTCGTCAAACAATCCAAAGGCCACGTGCGCATCTATAGTGAAGTCGGCCACGGGACCACGGTCAAAATCTACTTGCCCCGCATGGAGGGCGCGGCGCGGGTCGAATCCGCCCCTGCCGCCAAGCGGGAGGAAGGGGCGCCAAGCGCGCGGGCTCTCCCGGGCGAGGTCGTACTTGTCGTGGAGGACGACGACGACGTGCGCGAGTCGACCGTCGCTCTGCTTGATGATCTCGGCTATTCGGTCCTGGCCGCACGCAACGGCGTGGAGGCGCTGGCGCAGCTGAAAAAAAGCGCGCGGATCGACATCCTGTTCACCGACGTCGTTCTCCCCCAGGGGATGAACGGCCGGGCGCTCTCCGAGGAGGCGGCCGTCCTGCGCCCCGATCTGCCCGTCCTTTTCACCACCGGTTATGCCCGAAACGCCATCATCCATGACGGGCGGCTTGACCCGGGGGTGCAGTTCATCGCCAAGCCGTACACGCAGGAGGAAATCGCGCATAAACTGCGCTCGGTGATCGACGCGTCCGCGAAAGCCTGATGCGTTATCGAATGGCGCGCCAGTGTTCGCGATCAGCGCAACAGCTTGAACGCGTGTGGCGACCAGTCGTTCTTCCCTATGCCGGGAATGCACCAGAGCCTGCAAAGCGGCTCGATGGCGCGCGCCGCCTCGACCGCGCCCATGTCCTCCGCATCCCAGCCGAACTGGTCGAGGATTTGTCTCACCACGCGCTTGGCGTTGGCGTCATCGCCACAGATGAACATCGTCGGCCTGCCGCCGGCGAAGTGCGGGTTGACCATCTGCCCATTGCCGACGGAATTGAACGCCTTGACGAAATGGGCTGACGGATAGGCCTTCTGCAGTTGCTCCATCAGAGATTCGTTCTGAGGCGTGAAGAACGAGAGCACGCCATTGACGGGCGGTCCGCCGCCGATCGGATTGCAGGCGTCGATCACCGTCTTGCCCGCGATCGCGGCGGCCCCGGCCTGCTTCAACGCCTCGAGCGCGGCTTCGCCGGCGACCGCCAGTACGACGACGTCGCCGAACGCCGCCGCGTCGGCGGACGACTTGACCTTGACGCGCGGATTTTTCGCCGACCAATCCTTGAGCTTGGCGGGATCGCGGGTGCCGATCTCAACCTCATGGCCAAGTTTGGCGAATCCTGCCGCTAACGTCTGTCCGACCACGCCCGAGCCGATGATCCCGACTTTCATCGCCGTTCTCCGTATTTAAGTCCAAGAATTTAAGTATGGCTGGCTCTGAACACTCGCAAGGCGGACGGCGTCAGCGCCGGTTCGCCTCGTCGGCCTTGAGCGCGCCGACAATGCCGGACGGGGCGAAATAGACCGCGAGCACGAAGGCGAGGCCGAGCCAGAGCAGCCAGCGGTCGGGATGGAGCAGAGCCGGCAGGAGCGGCAGGCGCGCGTCGGCCGCGGCTTGAGAGAGCGCGGCCATCACGTCCTGCAAGTAGCTCTCGGCGTAGACAAACAGAGCCGCGCCGATGATCGCGCCATAGAGCGAGCCCATGCCGCCGACGACGACCATCACCAGGACGTCGACCTGGATGGAAAAGGAGAGCGCCGTGTCGGGCCCGACGTAGCGCAGCCACAGTCCGAACAGCGCGCCTGCGAGCGTCGCGCCGAGCGCCGAGATGCAGGTCGCGAGCGTGCGATGGAAGACGATGCGATAGCCCAGCGCCTCGGCGCGGAACGGGTTCTCGCGGATCGCCTGCAGGACGCGGCCGAACGGCGAGTTCACCACCCTTAGCAACACGAGAAAGGCGATCATGACGACGGCGAGCACGAGATAATAGCTGAGGATCTTGCCGGTGATCGGGACGCCGAAAACCTTGTCGTGAACCAGCCGGAAGCCCGGCTGCAGAACTTCGGGAACCTTGAACGACCGCCCGTCCTCGCCGCCGGTCAGCCAGGAAAGCTGCGACGCCAGCACGTTGAAGGCATAGGCGACAGCGAGCGTCACCATGGCGAAGAAGATCGACTGCACCCTGAGCGAAAAGAGGCCGATGGCCAGCGCCAGCGCGAGCGACAGCAGAGCGGCGGCGACGAGCCCCAGCAGCAGCGCGCTCCAGCTCGCTCCGACCGTATAGAGCATGAGGCCGACGCCATACGCTCCGACGCCGAAGAACATGACGTGAGCGAACGATACAATTCCGGTATAGCCGAGCAGAAGGTCGTAGGAAGCGACGAGCAGGATCATCACGCAGGTCTTGGCCGCGACGTTGAGTGGCTTCGCGCCGTGGAACAGGAACGGCGCCCCCGCCAATGCGAGGACGATGAGAATGAGCAGGACTTGCAGCGCGCGCCCGCGCGGCGGATCGCCCGAAAGAATGCTCATCGCCCGCTGACCGGGTAGAGCCCGCGCGGGCGCCACAGCAGCACTGCGACCATCGCCAGGATGTTCGACACGAGCGCGAGTTTGGGGACGAGAAAGCCGGCGTAATTGGCGATCAGCGCGACCAGGATCGAAGCGACGAACGAGCCGCCGACGGAGCCCAGGCCCCCAATGATGATGACGATGAAGCACAGGACGAGGAACTCGCCGCCGATGGTCGCGTGAGCCTGGCCGCGATAGAGCGCCATCATCGCTCCGCCCAGTCCGGCAAGAGCCGAGCCGGCCATGAACACCGCCACGAACAGCCGGTCGACGCGATAGCCGAGCGCCTCGACCATCTCGCGATTCTCGACGCCGGCGCGGATTAGCAGGCCGATCTTGGTGCGGTTGAGGACCAGCATCTCGCCAGCGAACACCGCAAGCCCGACCAGCGTCGCCAGCACGCGATATTTCTCGATCGCCGCCTCGCCGAACACGAACGAGCCCTCGAAGGTCTTCGGAAGGACAAGCGGGATCTGCGCCGGGCCAAAGACAGCATAGAGCAATTGCTCGGCGATGATCGCGCCGCCGATGGTGGCCAGAATCTGCTTCAGGTGCTGCCCGTAGACGGGCTTCACGATCAGGCGCTCGAACACAAAGCCGAAGGCGCCGCAAATGACGGCGGCCGCGACCGCGGCGAGAACGAAGACGGCGAGATTGGCCCAGAAGGAATCGGCGCTCGACCACGTTGCCAGCGGCGAGAAAACAAGCGTCGCCGCATAGGCGCCGAGCGCGATGAAGGCGCCGTGGCCGAAATTGAGCACATCCATCATGCCGAAGACGAGCGTGAGGCCTGAGGCCATGGTGAAGATCATCATCCCCATCGCAAGCCCGGCCGCGGTCAGCGTAACGAAAGTGGAGAACGAACCGATGAATGGCGCGGCGACGAGCGCGACCAGGAGCGGCGTCAGCGCCGGCAGAACCTCCATCCTGCGGCGCGGCAGCGCCTGGCCGACGTCGAGCGCGCTCATTGATGCGAATCGAGACTGAGGCCGAGCAGGCGGTTCTGCAGGCGTTCGTCAGCGGCGAGCTCGGCCATACGGCCGCGATGGACGACGCGGCCGTTGTCCATGACCCGCACCTCGTCGCCGACTTCGCGCGCGACGCGAAAGTTCTGCTCGACCATGAGGATGGTGACGCCCGTCGTCTTGATCTCATTGAGGCAAGCGATGAGCGAGCCGACGATCGCCGGCGCGAGCCCCTTGGTCGGCTCGTCGATGAGCAACAGCTCTCGCGGCTCGACGATGGCGCGGGCGATCGACAGCATCTGCTTCTGCCCGCCGGACAAGGCGCCGGCGCGCGACAGCCAGAATTTTCTCAGGGCTGGAAAGAAGCCGAAGATCCAGGCAAGGCGCGCGTCGTCGAGCGGACCCTGCCGCGCGCCCAGCACGAGGTTTTCCTTGACGGAGAGATCGGAGAACAAAGCCATGGTCTCCGGCGCATAGCCGACGCCGAGACGCGCGACGTCGCTCGGGCGCAGGGTCTGCAGCGGCATGGGCCCAAGCGCGATGCACCCTTTGGAGGCGCGCCAGAGGCCCATGACAGTGCGCAGCGTAGTCGTCTTGCCGGCGCCGTTGCGGCCGAGCAACATAGTCGTCCGTCCAGCCGGCGCGTCGAAGTCGACGCCCTGCAGGATGTGATAGCGGCCGATATGCGTGTGCACGCCCTCAAGCGTGAGCGCCGCGCTCATGCGGCCTTGCCGGGGCTCACGCCGAGATAGGCTTCCTGCACGATCGGAGAGGCGATCACCGCCGCCGGCTCGCCATCGGCGACCAACTGGCCGTTGTTCAGGACAATGATGCGGTCGGCGAGCGAGCGCACGACGTCCATCTTGTGCTCGACCAGAAGGATGGTCTTGGTCTTGTCGGTCTTGAGCCGCGCGATGAGATCGAGCACCACCGGAACCTCATCGACGCTCATGCCCGCCGTCGGCTCGTCGAACATGTAGATCGTCGGCTCGAGCGCCATCATCATCGCGACTTCCAGCTTGCGCTGATCGCCGTGCGACAGCGCGGAGGCGAGCGCGTCGCGCTTGCTGAGAAGGCCGACCGAATCGAGCACGGAATCGGCGCGTGCGATGAGATCAGCGCGCACGGCCCACGGCCGGCGCATGTCGTAATGAACGCCGGCCCTAGCCTGGGTCGCGAGGCGCACGTTTTCAGCGACGCTGAGACGAGGGAAGAGGTTGGTGAGCTGAAACGCGCGCCCGAGGCCGAGCCGCGTGCGCTGAGGCGCGCTCAAACGCGTGACGTCCTCTCCCCCGATCAGCACCGCTCCGTCGGACGCGCCAAGCTGTCCAGACATCAGGTTGAAATAGGTAGTCTTGCCGGCGCCGTTCGGCCCGACGATGGCGGTGAGCTGGCCCGGAGAGAAAGCGCAGGAGACGTGGTCGACCGCGACGTGGCCGCCGAAGCGGATGGTCACGTCCCGCGTCTCCAGCGACGGAATCATCGCTTGTTGCGGATCGGGATATCCATATCCTCGATTGTCAGCTCGCGGGTGAGTTCGGGGATGCCCCAGGCGACCTTCGGGTCAACCTTGATCTTGAAGGCGTACATCGACTGCAGCGCCTGATGGTCCTGCTTGCGGAAGATCATCTCGCCCTTGGGTGTTTGGAACTTCATGCCCTCCATGGTGCTGATCAGCTTTTCCGTGTCGGTCGATTTGGCCTTCTCGACCGCGGTCACGATCGCCATCGCCGCCGCGAAGCCGCCGCAGGTGAAGAAGTCCGGCGGAGCGTCGAACCGCTTCTCGTGCTCCTTGACCAGCCAGTCGTTCACCGGATTCTTGGGAATGCCGTAGTAGTAATAGGTCGCGCCCTCAAGGCCGGGAAAGCGCTTGTAGGCGACAAGCGCGGGCAGGATGTTGCCCCCCGTCGAGAGCTCGATGCCGTAGCGGCCGGGATCGAGATCGGCGAGCTTGTCGAGCGGATCGCCGCCGCCCGCCCAGATGATCCAGATGATCTTGCGGCCAGGCTTGTCCTTCAGCGCGTCGAACAGGCGCTGCGCGGGCGCGGTGAAATCGGTGGTGTTGATCGGCGCATATTCCTCCGCGTCGACGGTCGCTCCGGTCTTGGCCAGCGCCTGCTTGAAGGCCGCCACGCCGTCGCGGCCGAAGGCGTAATCCTGCGCCAGCGTCGCGATATGCACCCCGGGCTTGCCGATCGCGACCGCATTCGAAATCGCGTCCTGCGAGGAATTGCGCGCGGTGCGGAAAATGTAGCGGTTCCACTTGTCGCCGGTGATCTGGTCGGCGACCGCAGGCTCGACGACGAGGATCTTCTTGTGCTCCTCGGCGACCGGCAGCATGGCGATGGCCGCGGCGGAAGAGGTGGTGCCGACAGCGATGTCGGCGCCGTCATCCTCATAAGCTTCGGCAAGCGCGCTCTTGGCGAGGTCCGGCTTGCCCTGGTCGTCTTTGGTGATGATGACGATCTTGCGCCCGTCGACCTCCATCGTTCCCTTGGTGGCGTATTCGAACCCGAGCCTGAGACCCGTCTCGGTCTGCTTGGCGTAGGCTTGCAGAGGGCCGGTGAACCCTTGGATGAGAGCGATCTTGAGATCGTCAGCCGCGGCCGCCGCGCCGGCGGAGGCCATGAGCGCCCCGGCGGAAGCCATGAGCGCCGCAGCGAAGGCGAGAAGTCTGAGACGAAAACTCATTAAGCGCTCCTCTGGGGCCTTTGGCGCGGCGGGAACGCCTCGACCGTCCACTCGCCAGTCGCGCCCTTGAGCATGAGCTTAGCCTTCGATCGCTTGCGGGAGCAAGGCGGCAGCGCGCGCTCAGGCCCGGGCGGAGCCGCGGCCGTTGGGGATTGCTCTTGGGTTGCTCCACGGCGCTTGCTTGTCGGCGCGGCCGCCCGTATATAGCCGGCTAGCCGCGCGCCTCGCGCGGCATGTCGGAGTGTAGCGCAGCCTGGTAGCGCACATCGTTCGGGACGATGGGGTCGGAGGTTCGAATCCTCTCACTCCGACCAATGTTTCCAAGGGCTTGCGGTTTCTCGTCGCTGCTCGCGCACAGGTTCGCCCGGCCCTACGGCGCACCGACAATGGATCCCTTCTCTGCGGTCGATAGTACGTGCCGGGCTAACCAGCGGCTAAGGAACGTCGGGCTGCCGCGCCGTTTGGAGGAAAAGCGATGGATGTTTTTCCAAAAATACGGCTTCGTAAATTTGTTGACGCGGAGCCGGGAACGGTCTGCGCACGCTTCGGGTCTGGCGGGTTGGCCATCGGGCTTGTCGTGAGTGATCCTCGAGGTGGCAAGAGCTGGATCAGGTTTTCGAAAGGTAGACAAGACGAGGCTTGGACCGTCTTTCAGATTGATCACGCGACGCCCGAACCAGTTCTTGTTTTCGAGGACGCTCAACTCGTTGTCTCGTTCGAACCGAGCATTTTAGGTGCGGGAGCGTGCACTAACGCCGAGCTCCTCGGTTCGGCGTTCTTGATGGAAGGAAAGATCGCGATCTCTGGGTCGGCCCCGGAGCAAGCTCTCGCTTTTGATGTGGAGAATGGGTCTCCCGAGCGGTCTAACAATCAAAGTCTGCCGTATTTCTCATCGTGGGCTATTGAGGTCCCGGACGGCGACACGAACTGGAGGACCCTTTTCCGCAAATGACCCATTGGCGGGGGCGCGAGGGGGCTCCGGGGTACAGTGCGACGGCGAACATCGCGTCAACTTTCGGTCGAGGCGTAGGGCGCCGCGCCCCGACTGATCCGTGGCCGGTCTCGGGCGTGAATCCGGTGTAATATCGGGAGGCCGTCAGGAGCGATAGCAATGGCCAAACGGCACGAGTTGAACCTTCATATTGCCTCCCGACAAACGGTCTCAGTTGCAGGTGAAGCTAGGGAAGAAGGCAAGGGCCGCAAGCGCGGCTGGTTTCTCCGCTTTTTTGTTGGTACCGAATCGCAGCGCGGGCTTCCCGGAAAGTTTGCATTTAAAGTCTGGGTCATGAAGCGGGTCGGGTTCGGCAACTGGTATAGCGAAACTGTCAAAGACGAAGAGACAGGTGAGTTATTGCACCATTGCGAGGAACCGCTCGATCAACATAAAGAGCACGGCTCGGCCAAGCGAAGGAAGTAGCCGAATCCCAAACCGAGGCACTACCAGCGCGCTCCTTGGGGCGCGGCGCGCTTGGCGGCCTTGGTCTTGTGCGGGTTGTCATCGTTCATCCTTCCGTGCGCGCCAATGGCGGCGCGATCACGATAATCGACCGAACACCCGAAAAACGAACCAAGACGGGCCTTTGGTTAATGGGCGGCTAGGTAATCGAGCGTGCCTTGCGCCGCAGTCATTTGCTGCATGACTTGATCGATCTCCAGCGGGACCCACCGCTCAGTTGTGCAGCGCACATAGGCGCGCAAGTGATCGGCAAACACCTTTGCGCTGTCGCGGGCTTTGGTTGCATTCACCTGCACCATTAGACGCTCGGTGTCTGATAGGGGTTTGCTGGTAAGCGTTGGGTCAAGCGCCTGAATAAGCTTGTTGTAACTATGAATTTGAACTGCGTGCAGGTCAGCTTCACCAGCGAGGTTAACCAGCATTGTCTGGCAATCATCAGCGTGGGCCCCGGGCGCGCTCAAGGCGAGGGCGAGTCCTGCGACTGCAACAAGTCGGCGGGCGTTCATTGGTTTCATCCTCCGAGTTCTTTACTGACCAATTACATAGCCCCGTGCGGGCGCTGCGGCCAGAGACCCGTAAGGACTGTCATGCCCGTTGGCGATGATGGTGGCCGCTAGGTTGAGATTCGAGCGCTTGGCCAAGCCGGCCGGAGAAGCGCAAACATTCACGAGAGACTAGCGCATCGCCCTGACGCAGGGCATGGTCCCCTTCAAGCGCGCCGCGCTGGCGACGACGAGCCCGCAATGAGGGGTCCCATGAACGTATTGGTCATCGACGTCGGCGGAACCCACGTCAAAATCCTCGCATCCGGCCAGACCGAGAAGCGGGAGTTCGATTCCGGACCGAAGATGACGGCTCAGGAGATGGTGTCGGGAGTCCGGCGGCTCGCCGGCGACTGGAGCTATGACGTCGTGTCGATCGGCTATCCGGGCCCGGTCCTGCACAATCGGCCGGTCGCGGATCCGAAGAATCTCGGGCCCGGCTGGATGGGCTTCGATTTCAGCACGGGATTCGGCCGGCCGGTCAAAGTCATCAACGACGCGGCGATGCAGGCGCTCGGCAGCTACAAAAAGGGCAAGATGTTGTTCCTCGGGCTCGGAACCGGGCTCGGCTCGACGCTCATCGTGAACGGAATCGTGGAGCCGATGGAGCTTGGTCATCTGCCTTACAAGAAGGCCACCTATGAGGACTATGTCGGCGAGCGCGGACTGGAGCGGCTAGGCAAAAAGCGGTGGCGCAAGCACGTTTTTGACGTGGTTGACCGATTGGTCGCCGCGCTCGAGCCCGACGATATCGTGCTCGGCGGCGGCAACGCCAAGATTCTGAAGGAGCTGCCGCCGCGATGTCGGCTGGGCGACAACGCGAACGCATTCCGCGGCGGATTCCTGATGTGGGAAAACGCCCCGAGATCCGAATCGCCCGCAGTCCAGGTGGGGCCCGCTGTTGCTACGAAGTTGCGCCCGAAGGTAAAGTCGAAACAATCCTAGCGCGACTGGATCGCGTCACACGTCTGAAGGAGCCGCTCAATGCAACTTGGAATGGTCGGACTGGGGCGCATGGGCGCCAACATGGTTCGCAGGCTCCTGACCGGTGGCCACGAGTGCGTGGTCTTCGATATGTCCCCCAAGGCCGTCGAGGAACTCGTCGACGAAAAGGCGACCGGCAGTTCTTCGCTTGCCGAGCTCGTCAAGAAACTGGAAAAGCCGCGCGCGGTCTGGCTCATGGTTCCCGCGGCGGTGGTCGACCAGACCATCGCCGACCTTCTTGCCGGCGCTCGAATCTGGCGACACGATCATCGACGGCGGCAATTCCTACTATGTCGACGATATCCGCCGCGCCCATGAACTCATGTCGAAAGGCGTCAATTATATCGACGTCGGCACCAGCGGCGGCGTCTGGGGCCTCGAGCGCGGCTATTGCATGATGATCGGCGGCCCCGATCACGAGGTCCAGCGTCTCGATCCGATCTTCAAGACGCTCGCGCCCGGCGCAGGCTCCATTCCGCGAACCCCCGGCCGCAAGGGCGCCCCGACGACGGCCGAATTCGGATATCTCCATTGCGGTCCGAACGGCGCCGGCCACTTCGTCAAGATGGTCCACAACGGCATCGAATACGGCATCATGGCGGCTTACGCGGAGGGACTGGACATCCTTCGAGCCGCGAACATCGGCAAGAAGACCCATGCGATCGACGCCGAGACGACGCCGCTGAGCAATCCCGATCATTACAAGTACGACATCAATCTGCCCGACGTCGCCGAGGTCTGGCGGCGCGGCAGCGTGATCGCCTCGTGGCTGCTCGATCTCACGGCGACGGCGCTGACCGAAGATTCCGGCGCTCGCGAAGTTTTCCGGGCGCGTGTCCGACTCAGGCGAAGGCCGCTGGACGATCAAGGCGGCGATCGACGAAGGCGTGCCGGTGCCGGTGCTGAGCACCGCCCTCTACGAGCGGTTCTTTTCGCGCGGCGATGCCGACTACCAGAACAAGCTGCTCTCGGCGATGCGCTTCCAGTTCGGCGGGCACCTGGAGAAGCCGGCCGCAAAATAGCCGCAGGATCAGGCGCACGCCCCGCGACCGCCGAAGTCCCGCGGCTATGGCGGCTCGCGGCGAGTAATGGCTGCGCCCCTTGCATCGAAAATGAAGTCCGATGCTAGGATGCGCTCCACCATGAGCGGCAGCGACCAGCACAAAGCGGCCCTTTCCGCCGAACACGCGCGGCTCGCGGAGGGATCGGCCGCCGCCGCCGGGGGCGATTGGAAGCTCGTCGGTCCTTATGTCGCGGAACGCGCCTGGGGCACCGTGCGCGAGGACTACAGCGCCGACGGCGACGCCTGGCGCTACTTTCCGTTCGACCACGCGCGCTCACGCGCCTACCGCTGGAGCGAGGACGGCCTGGCGGGCCTCTGCGATCGCGGGCAGCGTCTTTGTTTCGCGCTCTCGTTCTGGAACGGACGCGATCCCATCCTGAAGGAGCGAATTTTCGGTCTCAGCGGGCCGGAGGGCAATCACGGCGAGGACGCCAAGGAATACTGGTGGTATCTCGACGCGACCCCGACCGCCTCCTGGCTGCGCTGGCGCTATCACTATCCGCAAGCCGAGTTTCCATATGCGCGCCTGCGGGAGGAGAACGCGCGCCGTACGCGGGACGATCCGGAATTCGAGCTTCTCGACACCGGAATATTCGACGGCGATCGGTATTGGCAGATCACTGCGGACTACGCCAAGGCCGCGCCCGACGACATCTGCATTCGCATCACCGCGCGCAACGTGGGGCCAGAGCCGGCCGAGCTCCATATCCTGCCGACGCTCTGGTTCCGCAACCGATGGTCCTGGGAGGACGGCGTCGCCAAGCCTGTGATTCGCGACGCGTCCGAACGAGACGGACTGCGCCGTCATCGCCGAGGACGAAAGCTCGGCGCATGGAAGCTCGTCGGCCGGCCCTGATCCCGCAGGCCATCCGCCCACGCTGTTGTTTTGCGACAACGAGACCAACATCCCGAAACTCTTCGGCGGCGCCGCTTCGACGCCCTATCCCAAGGATGGCGTCAACGACCACGTCGTCAATGGCGCGGCGACGGTCAATCCCGAACGACGCGGCACGAAGATGGCGTGCTGGCATCGCGTTACGGTCGGGGCCGGCGAGACTGTCGAGCTCAGGCTGCGCCTGGCCCGCGACACTCCAGGCAGGGCCGTCGATCTCGGCGAGGACTTCGAGCAGACGCTCGCCGATCGAAGCCGCGAAGCCGACGAATATTACGCGGCGCTACGCCCGGAAGGAACGAGCGACGAAGAAGCGATGGTGATGCGGCAAGCGTTTGCGGGAATGAGCTGGAGCTTGCAATTCTATCACTATGACGTCGCCGCGCTGGCTCGAGGGCGACAAGGTGCCGCCCCCGGAAGCGCGGAAATCCGGCCGCAACTCGGGATGGCGCCACCTCAACAATCACCACATCGTCGCGATGCCGGATAAGTGGGAGTACCCTTGGTATGCTTCGTGGGATCTCGCTTTTCACAGCGTGGTTCTCGCCCACACCGACCCGGCGATGGCGAAGAATCAGCTGCTGCTGCTCGCACGCGAATGGTACATGCATCCGAACGGGCCAATTGCCGGCGTACGAATGGAACTTCAGCGATGTGAATCCGCCGGTCCAGGCATGGGCCGCGCTGGCGGTGTTTCGCATCGACGGGGCCACGGATTTCGATTTCCTTGCGCGCGTCTTCAATAAGCTGTTGATCAACTTCACCTGGTGGGTCAACCGCGAGGACGCGCGAGGGGATAACATTTTCGAAGGCGGCTTTCTCGGGCTCGACAACATCGGCCCGTTCGACCGCTCGAAGATGCTCCAAGGCGAAGTGCTTGAGCAATCGGACGGCACGGCCTGGATGGCGAAATACTGCCTCAACATGCTCGAGATCGCGCTCCTGCTCGCCAATCGCAACCCGGTCTACGAAGATGTCGCCATCAAATTCTTCGAGCACTTCGCGCTGATCGCCGCCGCCATGGAGAACCTGTGGGACGAGCAGGATGGGTTTTTCTACGACCGGCTGCGCACGCAGGACGGCTCGGCGATCACGGTGCGGGCGCGCTCGATGGTGGGACTTCTGCCAGTCTTCGCCGCGGTGGAGCTCGACCCCTCGCTATGGCAGCGATTGCCGATGTTTCGCGAACGGGCGCGCTGGTACCTCGAGCATAGGTTGCGGACGAAGAACCATCTCTACTATCTCCCGTCCGAGCGGCCGGCCCGGTCTGATCTCGCTCGTCGAGAAGTCGCGCTTCCAGCGCATCCTGGCCCGTATGCTCGACGAGAGCGAATTTCTGTCGCCTTACGGATTGAGATCGCTCTCGCGCTACCACCTGGAACACCCTCTGGTTCTCGATTTCGACGGTCGGACCTGCCGGCTCGACTACGAGCCTGGGGAGTTGCGCACCGGCCTCTTTGGCGGCAACTCCAACTGGCGGGGGCCGGTCTGGTTTCCGCTGAACTTCCTCGCCATCGAGTTGCTGCGGCACCTTCACAATTTCTTCGGCGACGAGTTGACGGTCGAGCTGCCGACCGGATCGGGCCGCAGGGCGAATTTGAACCAGGTCGCCGCGATGAACTCAGGCGCCGTCTTGCTCAGTCTGTTTCATGCTCGACGCGAACGGCCGGCGCCCGGCCCATGGCGCTAACCCCCGTTTCCAGAAAGACCCCGTCTGGCGGGATTCGCTCCTTTTTTATGAATACTTCCACGGCGAGACCGGCGAGGGTCTTGGCGCCTCGCATCAGACCGGATGGACGGCGCTTGCCGCGGCGCTCGTTGCGTACCGGCGCCCTCGCGCCGCCTCCAAGCCGCCAAGCTGAACTCCCGCGCGAAGCTCGCCGCCTGCGCTCTCAGGCTCGCCTGATTTCGCGAATTCCCATCTTGAGCCGCTGCCGGAGCAGCGTGCGAAGCGTGGCGCCGTCGACATAGCCGACGGACTCGGCGATCCGGTCGACGCTGGTCCCGGTCGTCTTCAAAAGATGCACCGCGCGCTCGATCCTGAGATCCCGGACATGGGAGAGCGGCGTCTTGCCGATCACTTCGCGCACCCGCCGGGTCAGGGTGCGCGTGCTGGCGCCGACCGCGACCGCGGCGGCCTCGAGCCTGAACCCCTCGCTGAGATGATCGCGCGCCCAGCGGTCGAATCTTTGCACCAATGGGTCGGCATGCGTCAGATGATCGGAGATGATATAGGCGGCTTGTGAGGGGCGCTGATCGACCACCAGATATCTGGCCACGAGCCCGGCCAGTTCCGGGCTGATCTGGCGGATCAGCCAAAGCATCATATCCATGTGACTGAACGCCGCGCCGGCGGTGAGGAACGGTCCGGAGCTGACCAGCATTCGGCTCGTGTCGAGGCGCACGGAGGGATAAAGCTGGCGGAACAGAGGGTTGAGCCACCAGGTCGTCGTCGCCTCGTGTCCGTCGAGCATTCCGCTCTCGGCAAGGACGAACGTCCCGACGCAGGCGGCGGCGATCTGCGCCCCTGAGGCCCGCCAGGCGCGCAAGGCCCTGGCCGCCTCGACCACGTCCGCCCGTTTCAGTGCCTCGAGAAGCGGCCCCGCCTGCTTGTAGCCAAGCGCCGGGACGATCACGAGATCGGGGCGCGGGCACGCGACGGCGGGCCGCACGGGAACGCCAAAGCGCTGCGCGCTCAAGACCGAACGGCGCAGCCCAGCGACCGATATGGCAAAAGGCGCGCCGGCTTTGGTCTGGCCGGCGCCGAGATCGTTCGCCGTGGTCAGCGCATCGAGCACGATGGCGAGACCGGTGTCGAACACCCCGTCCAGCGCAAGCACGGTGACGTTCATGGCCATATTGATATAATGATGTCATTTCTGCCAGCATCGCGGGCGCGGCTCTGCGTGTAAAGCTCCCCTTGGTCGGGCGTCGCGCGACCGCCAATTGAGGAGCCGTCAATGATCAAGCATGCGCTGTTCGTTCGTCTCGACGCCAAGCCGGGCAAGGAAGCGGACGTCGCCGCTTTCCTGGCGGCGGGGCTTTCCATGGCCAATCAGGAGGCGACGACGCCGATCTGGTTTGCGCTGCAGCTCTCCCAGAGCGCCTTCGCCGTATTTGACGCCTTCGAGGACGAAGCCGGCCGCCAGGCCCACCTCAGGGGGCCGATCGCGCAGGCGCTGATGGCCAAGGCAGACGAGCTCTTCGCCAAGCCGCCCTCGATCGAGCGTATCGACGTGCTGGGCCTTAAAAACCAGGCGCCGGCGAGCTGAAAAGCCAGTTGCCCGCAGCCGGGGAGCCTGCTCCGCCTGGGGAACAATTCGGCCGGTCCCGTGTTTCCCATTCCTATGGGCGCCCGCGCGCGCCCGCTTTTTGGCGATCAGGATCCGGCTTCGCCGGCGCTTCGCGCCGGAAGCGATCCTCGCCGATCCTGGTGAAGGGATGCGTTCGATGGATCCGCACGAACGTCCTGTCGTGACCGAAGACAACAAAACCGCCGTGCGGGGCGGCGCGACCGGATATAATCTCCGATATGTCGTCATCGCCAGCCTCGTGCTGGTGATGGTCGCCTGGGTTCTCGTTGAGGTGTTCGTCCGGCCGTGAGGGTCCTCAGCGACTGATGTTGCGGCCGGACGCTGGAATTGGCGCGGGCGAATGATGATCGCGGAAAACACCCTCGACGGCTTGCGTGGCGAAGCCGCTTCCTGCCGCGCCTGCCCGTCGTGGAAAGATGCGACCCAGACCGTATTCGGCGAGGGGCCGCCGGACGCGCAGGTCATGCTGGTCGGCGAGCAACCCGGCGATCGCGAAGACCGGGAAGGCCGCCCGTTTGTCGGGCCGGCGGGGCTTCTGATGGACAAGGCGCTCGCGGAGGCGGGGGTCGACCGCGCCAGCGTTTACGTGACCAATGCGGTCAAGCATTTCAAGTTTTGAACCGGCGGGGAAAGCGGCGGCTGCACAAACGCCCCAACGCGAGCGAGATCAGGATATGCCGGCGGTGGCTATTCGACGAGATCGAGGTCGTAAGACCGCGGCTCGTCGTCGCCCTCGGCGCGACGGCGGCGCAAGGGCTGACGGGCCGGGCCATTCCCGTCGGCGCCAATCGCGGCGCCGTCCTCGATGCAGCGAACGGACTGCGGGTCTTCGTCACCATTCATCCGTCCGCGCTGCTCCGCCTCAAAGATGAGGAAGACAAGCGGTCGAATTACGCGAGCTTCGTCAATGACTTGCGCTCGGTTGAGCGCCTCGCTAAATCCTGACAACACAACGGCCTAACCGCCCTTCCCTCGCGGCGCTCGCGGGTGCAGGCCCTCGTCGTGGGGCGGCGGCGTCGTTGCGGCCGGCGATGATCCACGGGGAGGGCAGCACCGCTCGCCCTCCCCGAGTCGTCACGGACGAGCGCGGATGATCGTCTTTCCCTTGATCCGTTCGGTCGGGTTGAAGGCGGCGACGGCATCGTCGAGGGCAGCCACGTTGCCGATGTTTGTCCGCACTCGTCCGTCACGAGCCCGCCGGACAATCTCACTCAGTTGGGCGCGATCGGGTACGACGACGAAGAAAACCGTCCGGCCGTCAGCGGGCCGCGCCTCAGTCGGGCCGGTGATAGTCACCAGTGTTCCTCCGGCTCGAATCACGCCCGCAGACCGCTTCGCGATGTCGCCGCCGAGGACATCGAAAACCAGATCGACGCCGCCGACATCTTCCAGAGCGTCGCTATCGAGGTCGACGAACTCCTGCGCGCCAAAGTCGAGAGCCGTCTGCCGGCCGGCAGCGCGCCCCGTGCCGATGACATACGCCCCGGCCTCACGCGCGAGCTGGGTCGCCATTGAACCGACTACGCCGGCCGCGCCGTGCACAAGGACGCTCTGCCCCGCACAAAGGCGGCCGTGCTCGAACAGCCCCTGCCACGCGGTCAGGCCCGACATCACGAGGGCCGCGCCCACCGTGAAATCAACGTCCCCCGGCAGCGGCGCGAGGTTACGCGCCTCGACGGCTACATACTCCGCCAGCGTGCCGTCGCGAGTCCAGTCCGTGAGGCCGAACACCCGCTGTCCCACCGACAGCCCCGTCGTTCCATAGCTGAGGGCGGTGACCACTCCGGCCAGCTCGTGGCCGGGGATCGAAGGCGTCCGGTCACGACCGAGACGATCGATCCAGGTCGAGGGCCACCCTAGCTCGTCCCCGGTGAATCCCGACGCATGGACCTGAACAACGACATCGCCGTAGTTCGCGCCCGAGAGGCCGGCAAGCGCCGCCCCCTGCGGCTCGGGCCGCTCCACCAGCTTCATCCCGGCAGTTCCCGAAGCCCGATCCGTTACCACGATCGCCTTCATGGGAATTACCTCCTGGAAAGTCGGCCTAGGTGCGAAGCCTGGCGTTCGCGCCGCCGGATAAGGCCTCGCCCCGCGGCCCTCAGTCCTTGATGTCAGTGTCCGGGCGGTCGCCACCACTTTCGTCTTCCTCATGCCAGCGGCCGGAGCTGTCCTCGTATTCGATCGGGCCGCCCTGGCCCGGAACGCGCTGCTCCTGGGCGGCCCGCGCCGCAGCGGCGTGAGCCTCCTCGCGGGTGGGAAAAGTCTCGGAAAAGACGTCGCCGGCTTTATAGGCCCATCCGCCGTCGTGCTCGACGACTGTGTAGGTGACATGGCTCATGATCGAAACCTTCTTTTTCGTTATGTTCGCGCCGAGCCGCCCGCAAGTCCGCGCGCCGCCGAGGCGCTCCATCTGGCGGCTCCCGCGCCATCTTGCAACGCCGCCTTATGGCCGCGGTCCACGCGCGCCGAAGATCAGCGCCGTGACGCCGACGAGGGCGGACAGGACCGAACCGATGAATACCCCGATCTTGGCGGCCTCGAAATCCGCCTCCAGAGGGAACGCTTCGCCTGCGACGAACAGCGACATCGTGAATCCGATTCCCCCAGCGCCCCCGCTCCCGCAAGCTGGGCCCAGGAATATTGTTTCGGCTTGAGCGCAAGCCGCGTCGCGACGGCGAGCGCCGAGGCAAGCAGGATACCGAGCGGCTTGCCGATCACAAGCCCGGCGATGATCGCCGCCATCAGCCGCTCGCGGCCGCTGAACGTCTCCGCACTCAACACGACGCCGGCGTTGGCCAGGGCGAACAGCGGCAGCACCAGATAACTCGATCGCGCGCCGGCATGACGCAGCAGACGGTCGGCCGGCGACTCGATCCGGTCGTGGATCGCGTCAAGCGCGCGCAAGGCCGGCGTGGACGGCCCATGATGCAGCACCTCGCCGCCGCGCGCCGCTTCGGCGGCGATAAGGGCGCTCGCCTGGGTGGTCAGCGCGGTCAGGTTGGGCGGCGGTCTCGTGGGAATGAACAGCGCCAGAATCACGCCCGCAAGCGTCGGATGCAGGCCGCTCGCCATGACGCACGCCCACAGGGCGACGCCGACCATGACATAGGGCGCGAGCGCATAAACATGCGACCGGTTCAGCATCGCGAGCGCCCCGATGAGCACCGCCGCCGGCGCAAGATAAATGAGATTGAGTTCGCCCGAATAGAATATGGCGACCGCGAGGATCGTCCCGAGGTCGTCGACGATCGCCGCCGCGGTGAGGAAGATGCGCAGTTCAACCGGGACCCGCGCTCCCAGCATCACGATCAGCGCCACCGCGAAGGCGGTGTCGGTCGACATCGGCACGCCCCAGCCGTGCGACCACGCGCCGGACGGAACGAAGAGCAGATAGAGCGCCGCCGGCGCGGCCATGCCGCCGATCGCGCCCGCGACCGGCAGCGCGGCGGAGCGCCAGCCCGAGAGATGGCCGACGGTGAACTCTCGCTTGATCTCGAGACCGACGACAAGAAAGAACAGGGTGAGCAGCCCGTCGTCGATCCAATGCTTGAGCGACAGCGAAAAGGCGTGACCGCCGAACATGAGGCCGAATTGTTGGTCCCAGAACGCGGCGAACTCCGGCCCCAGGCGGCTGTTGGTCAAGGCGACGGCGACGATCGTCGCGAGCATGAGGAGGGCGCCCGCCGATGGTCCCCAGCTGGCGAAATCGAGCGCCGCCGAGCGCACCCGATGACCGAGCGTGCCCAGCATCGCATCGGCAAGCGCGCTTTCGTCCCACGGCCCGTCGTAGCGGCGGCCATTGATGAAGAAGGTCGGGGTGACGATCGCCCCGCTGGCGGCGGCGCTGGCCTCGTCCGCGTCGACCCTCGCCTTCGCCCGGATAACCGCCGGATCGTCCGGCGGGCCGCAATCGGCGGCGACGCCGAGGTCGCGCGCGACGGCCTTCACGTCATCCTCGGTCAGGGTCTCGGAGCGCGTCATCAAATTGATATGCGCGTCCCAGAAATCCTTCGAGTCTTCGGCCCGCTCCACCAGTTCGGCGGCGCGGCGGGCAAGCTCGACGCCGGTGAGCGGCCGATGGCGGAAGACGTAGCGCATGCGGTCGCCGAACTGATCGCGCACTTCCGCGATCCGCTCGTTCGCCGCGCGGCAATAGGGACACGCGTAGCTGCCATATTCGACGAGCGTGATGGCGGCGTCCGGAGCGCCAAGGACGTGGTCGGACTTGTCATCCACTGGCCGGTCGAGCCGATTGCCCAACGTCACGTCAGACATGGAAAGATTCCCCAATTCCACTCCGGCGGCGACACCGATCAGCGAGAAAGCTTCTCAGAGGCTGGCGCTGCAATCAATCTTGCCGGATGGTCGATGCTATGGTGGAGCGCCCCTCGGGGCCGACCGTTACGCGTCCAGGGTCGTTTGCGGGCGCGACGCATCCTCGTCAAGGCCATGCTTGGACAGATCAGGACACGGTTGCAGGAAGCGCGCGGGGCAAAGCTCAAACGGCGGCTCGAGAACGCGTCCCTCTACGTCAACGATCTCGGAGACGAGCAGGCCGAGCGCTTCGGCCGCGGGCTCAATCATCTGTTCAACGACTGGGTCGAACGATTCGGGCCAGTCAAGCACTGTGAGGTCCGCATCCGCAAGCACACGGTCAACGAAATGAGGCGCGACGCGCGGCGCCGCTACGAGCATGACATTGGCGCGGCCTACGCGCTTGAATTCCTCTCCTATCATGTCGAGGCGTCTTATCTGCCCGGCGAGGACGCCGCATTTGTGTACGATCTGACGTCCTATTATATTTCGCAGGCCGGCAATGCGGCTCGGGGGACGGCGGGCGAATCGCCGCAAGGTTGGGGCGAGCCCGGGTCGAACGCCTTTTGAGGCGACCGCCTCGCGAGCGGCCATACGGCGGAGCGTATCCGATGCGATTGGCCATGCTTGCGGCGCTAGCGGGACTTATCGGCTTGGCCGGGCCGGCTTTGGCGCTCGACAAGGTGAAGTTCGGCACCAACTGGATGGCCGATCCGGAAGCGGGCGGCTTCTATCAGGCGGTCGCCGACGGCACTTATGCGAAATATGGCCTCGACGTGACGATCGTGCCCGGCGGCCCGCAGGCGAATGGCGGCCTCATGCTCCTGTTCGGCAAGCTCGATTTCTTCATGGGCGGCGACATGATCGGCAACCTGCTGTCGGCCGAGGCCAAGCTTCCCCTGGTCGCGGTCGCCGCCGACTTCCAGAAGAGCCCGCAGATTTCTGATGTCGCACCCGGATGTGGGGTTGGACAAATGGGACGATCTTCCCAAGGCCAAGCCGGTCTATGTCGGCGCCGGCGCGATCCAGACTTTCTACGCCTGGCTCCGGCTCGCCTACGGCTTCAAGGACGAGAGCATCCGGCCGTACAATTTCAACTCCGCCCCCTTCATCATGAACAAGAACTCGATCCAGCAAGGCTACGTCACCGCCGAGCCGTACGAGATCGAAAGGCAGGGCCATTTCAAGCCCAACGTGTTCCTGCTCTCCGACTACGGCTACGACACCTATTCGACCTTGATCGTGACGCGCGCCGGGATCGTGGAGAAGAGCCCCGATCTGGTGCAGCGCTTCGTCGATGCATCCGCGATCGGCTGGTATCACTATCTCTACGGCGACAATTCCAAAGCCAACGCGCTCATCAAGCACGGACAATCCGGACATCAACGACGACCAGATCGCCTTCTCGATCGAGGAGATGAAAGAACATGGCATCGTCGATTCCGGCGATACGCTCAAGCTCGGCATCGGCGCGATGACCGACGCGCGCTGGAAGGACTTCTTCGACAAGATGGTGGCGGTCGGCATGGTCGACAGGCGCACCGACTATAAGAAGGCCTACACGCTGCAGTTCGTCGACAAGGGGGTGGGCCTCGATCTCAGGCCGAAGTGAAGACCCGTAGCGGCGTCGAAGGCGCTCTTCAGGAGGCGCTGCGCGAGACGACCCCCGTCTTGCCGCTGGACTCGTTTCAGGCAATCTCGCAGTCGGATAGAGCGATGAAGATGGAGACCAGGAGAATGGAAGCGAAGACACGAAAGGCGGTCTGCTCGCCGTTCCAGATCGGAGGCTGCCACATCGCGAACCATTCCCCGCCGACCGCGGAAAAGCCGATGAACCAGATCAGGAACGCGCAGCCGGCCCCGGCGTAGACAAAACGCTTGGCCTCGTGAAAAACTCGCGCCTTGGATAGGCGGGCGCGCGAGAGCTCGACCGTTCCCCAGGCGAAAAGAGCGGCGGTCAGCGCCTCCCCGGCGACGATCGACCAAAAGCCGATTTCCCAGACGAGCGGGCTTCTGACCCCATGGGCCGCAACCCGGCCCTCGACTGTGTCCATGCTGAGGACATGCTGCACGAACCTTTGATTCAAATCCGGGTCATTGATGTTTCCGATCGCGATCAAAGCAACAGAGGACCGCCAGCCCGCCGGTCATCAGGATTTTGAGGGCCCGCTCCATCATCATGGGTTTCACTCCGATCCAAAGCCGCCGCCAAAAAAATCACTCGTCGTCGAGAACGCGAGGTAGCGGATGATCGTCCAGTTTCCCGAATTGGTGATGGTCGCCGGGCGAGCGTCGCGCCTCGAACAGCCCCCCGCTGATCTTAGGGATGTCTCCATTATACTGCCCAAAGCAAGTAAAAGAGGATTTGCTGCCAAGCAATCCAGAGCACCAATGGAAACTAGTGTCAACCAGATCGCCGCTGGACTATCGGAGCGTCGAGCATCGTCAGGATAACGCAGATAGAGCTTGGAAACCCATGTCCCGCGCGTTGATCGTCATCGGCCTCGCCATCGCCGCGGTTGGTCTCTTGTGGCCGTGGATAACGCGGCTGGGCCTTGGCCGCCTTCCCGGCGACATTTTCATTCAGCGCGAAGGCTTCACCTTCTACGCGCCGATCACGACGGGCATTCTTTTGAGCGTCGTCCTGTCGGTCATCCTGTGGCTGTTCTCGCGATGAGGGAGCAAGCCGCGGCAAGAGGCTTCGCCATCCTCACCTGCATGGACGCGCGGCTCGATCCGGGGCTGGCTATTCGCGCTCCCGGTCAGGGGCCTCGACTGCCGCCCTCGCAACCAGCGTCCGCAAGGTGATCGAATAACGCAGGCGGTCGAGGGCCGGAATGCTGTGCTCCCAGACTGTGCGGGCTGGCCCTGACAGAAGATAAGCCGAGCGCGGCTCGACCGTGAGAGACGCGCGCTGCCACGTCTCGCCCGACTTGCGGCGAAAGCGCAAGTTGCAGGGATGAAGCAGCGACACGCCGACCACCTCGTGGAACTGAGCCTTATCGCGATGCCAGCCGATTCCGGCGCCGGGCCGATATTCGTTGATGAGGGCCTGGCGGAACGCCTCCTCCGGCCGGCCGAAAATCGCCGCGACCTTGCGCCGCAGCGGGTCAAGAAACGAAGGAAACGGCGCCGCCTCGACCACCGAGCGGCTGCCGTAATCATAACGGTAGCCGAAGCTCACGACCTGCCGATTGGCGAGGTAGCCGTGGAAGTCGAACGGCTTGAACGGCAGCGCGTCAAGCTCGCGCGCGAGCGCCTCCTCCTCGTCGGGGGACAGAATGTCCGGCCTGATAGCGGAACCCTTCCGGCAGGCCGGCGGGCGCCGTGAACAGATCGGGCTCGCCGGCGGGTGAGGAGCGGACGTCGAGGGCGGGCGGATGCGTTCATGCGCAGATAGATAGGAAGTCTCGGAGGGCGTCCAAATAGAGAATGCAAAGCTGGGCAAAAACGGCTTTGAGGCTCTATTCGAGACGCTGGCCTGCCCGCGCGGGCCGAACTTCCCCTTTTCACCAAATTACATATTATATATGTTTTATTGTGCTTCGGGCGGGTCGTCGCCTCCGGCCCTATTCCCATCGCTTGTTCGGCGCGCCCTCCCCGAGATCCGCGTCCTAAACCGTCTTTCCTGAGCGCGCCGGTAAACCGGGTCCTAAGCTTTTGAAATCCTTACGGCGTGCCGGTAAAAGTGCGGCTAGGCTAAAAAATCCGGTCACGAACGCCTCGCCTCTCAGGCCGCCTTCCGGCCCCGCCTTGGCGCCCGCGGCGGGCTTCGCCGGTTCGGGAAGCGTGGCGTTCTCGTCGAACAGTTCGGCGAGCTTCTCCGTCATCGCCCCGCCCAGTTCCTCCGCGTCGACGATCGTCACCGCGCGCTTATAGTAGCGCGTCACGTCATGGCCGATGCCGATGGCGATGAGCTCGACCGGCGAGCGGGTCTCGATCTCCTCGATCACGTGGCGCAGGTGGCGCTCGAGATAATTGCCCGGATTGACCGACAGCGTCGAATCGTCGACCGGCGCGCCGTCGGAGATCATCATCAGGATCTTGCGCTGCTCGGACCGGCCGAGAAGCCGCTGGTGCGCCCAGTCGAGCGCTTCGCCGTCGATGTTCTCCTTGAGCAGCCCCTCGCGCATCATGAGCCCGAGGTTCTTGCGCGCGCGCCGCCAGGGCGCGTCCGCGGACTTGTAGATGAGATGGCGCAGGTCGTTGAGGCGCCCCGGATTGGGGGGCTTGCCGGCCTGAAGCCAGGCCTCGCGCGACTGTCCGCCTTTCCAGGCGCGGGTGGTGAAGCCGAGAATCTCGACCTTGACGCCGCAGCGCTCGAGCGTGCGGGCGAGAATGTCGGCGCAGGTCGCCGCGACCGTGATCGGGCGGCCGCGCATCGAGCCGGAATTGTCGATCAGCAGCGTCACCGACGTGTCGCGGAACGCCATGTCCTTCTCCTGCTTGAAGGACAGGGGCTGCTGGGAATCGATGATGATGCGGGGCAGGCGCGCGGTGTCGAGCACGCCCTCTTCGAGGTCGAACTCCCACGAGCGGCTCTGCTGCGCCATCAGGCGCCGCTGCAGCCGGTTGGCGAGACGGGCGACGACCGAGTGGAGATTCTGCAATTGCTTGTCGAGATAGTCGCGCAGCCGCTGCAATTCGTCGGGGTCGCACAATTCGTCGGCTTCGACGATCTCGTCGAACCGGGTGGTGAAGGCCTTGTAGTCCGGGCCCGCGCTTCTCCGTGGCCTGAGGCTGCGGCGGGCGGCTCTCCGCCGCTTCTTCCGCTTCGCCCGCTTCCCCCTCGTCCTCCAGTTCCGACGACGGCGCCTCGACCGTGTCCATGGCGCCTTCATCGGCGTCGTCGGCCGTCTCGTCGGCCGCCTCGCGCTGCATCGAATCCTGGCTCGACTGGTCTTCGCCCTCGCCTTCCGCCTCGTCGGCCTCCTCGGGCGGCTTCTTGTCCTCCGTCTCGTCGTCCGATTCCTCGGCGTCGGCGTCGGACTCGTTCGCAGAGCCCCAGGGACGAGAGGACCTTGCGCACCAGCTTCGCATAAGCGCGCTGGTCGAGGAGCGCGTCGGTCAGCCGATCGAGATCGGCGCCGGCCTTCTCCTCGATAAAGGGGCGCCAGAGCTCGACCAGCCGCGCCGCGCCGCGCGGCGGCGCGAGCCCGGTCATGCGCTCACGGGCGAGCATCGCCACCGCGTCCTCCATCGGCGCCTCCTCGCGCGTGCGCGCTTCGGCGAAGGGGCTGCGGTGGTAGCGATCGTCGAGCATGGCGGTGATGTTCGACGCCACGCCCTGCATGCGGCGCGAGCCGATGGCCTCGACCCGCGCCTGCTCGACCGCGTCGAACAGGGCGCGCGCCGGCGGGCTCTGCGGCGCGAGGCGCCGGTGCAGCGCGTCGCTGTGGCAGGCGAGCCGGAGGGCGAAGGAATCGGCGAGACCGCGGACGATCGCCGCCTCGCGCGGATTGGGCTTGCGCGGCGGCTCGGGCAGCCGCGCCTTGGCGCCCTCGGGCGAGGCGATCAGGGACGGCTTGTCGGCCGAGAAGGCGATCTCGAGCTCAGGCTGACGCGCCAGCGCCCGCGTGCACGAGGCGAGCGCCCGCTTGAACGGCTCGTTCGGCATTTCAGCCTTGCCGCCTGGCTTGCGATTGGTCGGCTTGACGTCGACGCTCGACATTCGGGGCCTTCAAAAGATGAGCGCCAGCAAAGAGCGCTGAAGGTTTCTATAGGCCGCGCGCCAAGGCCGCGGCAAGGCGAGCCGCTCGAAACGCCAGTCAGGGGGATGAAGGTCAGGCGGTTCGAACCCGCTCACCCACGACCATATGGCTGACGGCATGGCCGAAATCAATCGCCCGCGAGGCCGGCGCCGCCCCGGCCCGCCGCCCCTAGACGGAGCGGCCGCGCCAGGCGTCGAGCGACCAGGGGCCGGGGCCGAGCACGGCCAGGGTGAGAAAGCCGCCGGCCATCGCGACATTCTTCTGCAATTGAATCGCCTGATCGGCGCCCATGTGGAAGAACAGCGCCGTCAGCAGGCAAAAGCCGAAAAGCGCGATCGCCGCCCAGCGCGTCTTCCAGCCGAAGAGCACCAGCAGGCCGCCGCCGAGTTCGGTCAGAATGACCAGCGGCAGCAGCCGCCCGTCCACCCCGTGCGCCTGCATATAGCCGGCGACGCCGGCGTAGCCTGCGATCTTGCCCACGCCCTCGACGATGAAAATGTAAGCCAGCATCGCGCGGGCGAGCAGCCCGAGCGGGCCAGCCCAGCGTGACAAGGAAATTGAGGTCCGCGTCGAAAGCAAGCCCGGCTGCGCCGGGCGCGGCCCCTTCGCGCGTGTATCGCGCCTGCGACATCGTCATTTCCCTTCCGTCGACCGCGCGACGCACGCCGCCAGATCAAAGCGCGTGCGCCTGCGTCAGCGCGCCGGCCAGATCCTCATAATACTCGCAGTCCTTGCCGCAAAGCTTCTCGATCGTCGCCAGCTGGTCCTTGGCGAGGCCGTACTTGCCTTCGATGACATAGGCTTCGCCAAGGTATTCGCGCACCTGCGGATAGGCGGGATCGAGCGCGACCGACTTGAGATAATAGCTGATTCCCTCGTCGGTGCGTCCAAGCTTGCGGGTCGCATAGCCGCGATAGTTGAGGGCGCGCGGGGTGTTCGGGTTGTCGAGGAGGTCGAGCACGTCGATCGCTTCCTGGTAGCGGTCGGCCTTGGCGAGCGCATAGGCGTATTCGGTCAGCTCTGGGTCGGGCAGGACGCCGCTATGCCTCATCAGACACTTGCGATGCTTCGGTCCCAGACCAGGCCCGGGGTGCAAATCGTGAGGTCCGAGGGGACCTGTGCCCGCGGCGCGTCCCGGTAAACTGGGCGAACGAACCCGCCGCCTCCGCCGCCTGCCCCTCCGCCTCCGGCGCCGCCGCCTGCGCCCCCCGCGCCCGCTCCCCCTCCAGCGCCGCCCCCGCTCCTGCGCCTGCTCCGCCTCCGGCGCCGCCCCCCGCTCCGCCGCCACCGCCGCCGCCCCCTCCTCCGCCGCCGCCGGCGGCGAAGGCGGGCGAGGCGAAGGCGAGACCGGCGACCAGCAATCCACAGCACAGCGCCGAAACGAAGCCGCGTCCCTTTTGGTGATCGAATTGGATGACAAGCGCGCATCGCCAGGTTCCTTCCGATTGAGATACGGAGCCCAGGAAACACGCCAGCCCGCCATTTATTCGCGCCGACGCTGTCCGGCGCGGCGCCGGCCGCGACAAAAAAATGCGGCTGGCGCGTCGCATCTCGGGCGATGATGCCCTAAGAGAGCCGCGAGCGAACTCAAGCGGGGCCATGAGCGAAGCGAGCCGACGGGAAGTGCGGGCTGGGCTTGAGCCCTCGCTCGCGCGCCTCTGGCGATATGCGCTCGTGCTGTCGAGGGCGCGCGACGTCGCCGACGACCTCGTGCAGGCCACGTGCCTGCGCGCCATCGAGCGGGCCGATCAGTTCGTCCCGGGAACGCGGGTCGACCGCTGGCTGTTCGCGATTCTTCGCTCGATCTGGCTTAATGAGATCCGGTCGCGACGGATTCGCGAAGGCGGCGGCTTCGTCGACGCCGAGGACGCGCTGACAACCGACGGCGCGCGGGAAATCGAAATGAATATTACGGCGTCCGCGGTGTTAAGAGCGATTGGCCGCCTTCCCGAGGCGCAGCGCGAGACGCTGTCTGCTGGTTTACGCCGAAGGCTACAGTTACGCCGAGGCGGCGGCGACGCTCGGCGTTCCGATCGGCACGATCATGAGCAGGCTGGCCGCCGGGCGGGCGGCGCTGGCGAAACTGAAGTAGGGAGGGCGCAGCAGGCTTGATCGATGTCTGACGATGACGCCGAACTTGTCGCGCTGATCGACAACGAGCTCGACGAAAGCAGCAGAGCCGCCCTTCTGGCGCGTCTGGCGGCCGATGAGCGGTTGCGCCAGCGTTACGAGGAGCTGCGGGCAGGCCGGCGCGCCGCTCGCCCCGTCCTTCGACGAGCTGCTCGGGCAGGCTCCGCTCGCTCGTCTCCGCGCCGCGCTTCCCGCCGACGAACCGCTTCGCCGGCCGCTCGAGGCGCTTCGCCGGGTTCGCGCTCCGCGAGCTTGCGGCCGGAATTGTCATTGGCCTCCTCGCGGCGGGCGCGGCCGCTATGGGCCGCGTCGAGCCTTTGGGCTCATCGAGCGAACAGGACAATTGGCGCTCCGCCGTCGTCGAATACACGAACCTCTATACCAACGAGACCTTCAGTCCTCTCAATCCGGACGCCGCGCTGCAGGCGGCGGAACTGAGCGCGGTCGGCGCCAAGGTGGGCGCGAACCTGACGCCTGAAAACATCGCCCTGCCCGGCCTGCGGTTCACGACCGCGTTCATGCTTGCCTACGAAGGTTCGCCATTGGGCGTGATCGCCTATGTCGATCCTTCGGGCGCTCCGGTGCTGTTTTGCATCCTCGCCAATCACGCGCCGGACGCGCCGCTGCGCTCCGAGCGCCGCGGCGATCTCGCGCTCGCCTTTTGGTCGCGCGGCGGACGCGGCCATCTGGTCATCGGCCATATCTCTGAGGAGCGGGCTGTCGCCCTGGCGCAAACGCTAGAAAAGCGGGTTTGAGCCTTTCCCTCCTCCGCTCCGGTCGCGCACATGTGAAGACAACAAACGAATAGGTTCCTCTGGCGATTGTTAACGGCGTGACTAGCTAGCCGGCAAGCATTTGTTCAACGAAGAAGCAAAAAGAGGACATTATGATTGACTTCGATAGGATTGCGAGGCGCGCCCGCATTGCTTGCGCCGCGCTGATCCTGGCCCTCCCCGCGCCCGCGCTGGCCGCCGTCAATTGGCGGATCGACCCTTCCCGAACGCATATCGCCTTTGCGATCGATGCGATCGGTTATCCGCAGACGCACGGACAATTCCGGCAGTTTACCGGGCGCATCTCGGTCGATTTCGCTCATCCCGACAAGAGCAGCGTCTCGTTCCACGTCCAGTCGCAGTCGGTGGACGTCGGCTCGACGTCTTTCGACGACTATTTGCGCTCCGGCGCTTTCCTCAATTCTTCGCGTTTCCCGTCGATCGACTTCGTCTCGAATTCGGTCGCAAAGATCAACGACCATACGGTCCGGGTGAACGGCGAACTCACTCTGCTTGGCGTGACCCGCCCGCTCAGTGTCGATGTCGCGGTTCAGCGAGAAGACGCCGACGGCTCCCAGAAGCTCGCCTTCCTGGCGAAAACCAATATCGACAGGCTGGAGTTCGGCATGAATTCCGGGTTTCCGCTGGTCTCCCGTGACGTTCAACTGGTGATTTCGAGCGCGGCTGTCCAACTTTGAGCGCGACGGCTCGGCCCGCGCGGTGGAGCGGATTGATCGTTTCGCTCCACTGGGCGGCGGGCGCGATCATTCTCGCTTTGATCGCCATGGGGTGGGCGATGATCCACGGCGGCCTCGACAGCGCCTGGACGTTCGACATCTACCAGTGGCACAAATCCTGGGGCTTCGTCGCGCTCGTGCTGACAGCCGCCCGGCTCGCGGCGCGGTCCGTCAGCGCTTCGCCTCCGGCGCCTGTTTCCCCGCGCTGGGAGCGGCGGCTCGCGGCGGCCACCCAGGCGTCGCTCTATATCCTGATGGTTTGCGCGATCGTCTCCGGCTGGCTCGTCGTCTCGGCGTCGCCGCTGCCGGTGCCGACCCGATTCTTCGATCTGTTCGTCATTCCGAATATCGCCCCGCCCGACCCGTCGCTGTTCGCCGACGCCGTGCTTGCGCACAAAATCGCCGCCTGGACGATCGCCGCCCTGGTCGTGCTCCACGTCGCTGGCGCGCTGAAACACCATTTCGCGGATAGCGACGACGTCATGAAGCGCATGACGCCGCGCTGGCGGCGCCTCAGTCCGCCGCGCGGGTGAAATCCGCGACGCGCCTTTGAAAGGCTTCGCCTTGCGCGGAGACATCGGGCAACATGCGGCTTCGAGGCGGAGTCGCTGACCAACGATGCGCGTCATCTTCATGGGCACGCCGGAATTCGCGGTTCCGGCGCTGATGGCAATCTCAAACGGCGGCTTCGAGCTTGCCGCCGTCTATACGCGCGAGCCCGCGCGCGGCGGCCGCCGAGGGCTCGAGATCAGGAAAGCGCCGGTTCATGAGGCGGCGGATTCGCTTGGCGTCCCGGTGTTCACGCCGCGCACATTGCGCGACGCCGAAGTCCAGAAGGCCTTCAGAGAGTTGGCCGCGGACGTCGCAGTGGTCGCGGCTTACGGCCTCATTCTGCCGGTTCCCGTTCTCGAAGCGCCGAGGCTCGGTTGTCTCAACCTGCACGCCTCCCTGTTGCCGCGCTGGCGAGGCGCGGCGCCGATCCAGAGGGCGATCATGGCCGGCGACAAGGAAACGGGCGTCGACGTCATGCTGATGGAGGCCGGCCTCGACACCGGGCCGGTCGGATTACGCGAAATCATCCCCCTGCGCCCCGACGACACGGCTGGAGATCTGACGCGCCGCCTTTCCGCGGTCGCCGCCCGGCTTGCGGTCAGCGCCCTCAAGGCGCTCGAAGCGGGCCGATTGTCGTTCGCGCCACAACCCGCCGCCGGCGCCTGCTACGCCCGCAAAATCGAGAAGAGCGAGGCGGAGATCGACTGGACTCAAGCCTCGGAGACCGTCCGCAACCAGATCCACGGGCTCTCGCCCGCGCCCGGCGCCTTTTCCAGGGTCGTGATCGGCGATCGCGAGGAGAGCGTGAAGTTTTTCCGCGCCGAGGTCGCGCCCGGCGACGGGCCCGCCGGCGCGCTTCTCTCGGAGGACATGCGGATCGCCTGTGGCTCGGGCGCGATACGGATTGTCGAGGGGCAGCGCGCAGGCAAGACTGTCATGGGCGGCGGCGAATTGATGCGTGGGGCAAAGCTGCTCCCGGCGCTATGTTCGGCCGGGCGGGCGAACCCCGTCCCTAGCAAAACATTGACAAAATCGGAAATTTGCCCTACACATGTTCGTATGGACAGAATATCATCCGACCCGACGGGGGGATACAAGGGGTCGCCGCCGTTTGAATGAAGGGAACCACAACCGACGCGCGAGTTAAAGGAGCGAGGGAAGAATTTTTTTACTCCAAACGCTCATAACCCATTGAAAAGTCCCAATTCGAAAAAATAAACGCTAGTAAATCGGAGTCAATTAACTAGCGTTTAGCGTAAGCGCGTTTATTGGCGCTTATTCGCATCGGCTGACGAGGCGGCGCGCGCGCTGGTTGAGTAAAGCGCCGACGGGCGGACGCCGGCCTATTCGACGTCCTCGACCGCGACCGTCCGTCCGGAGAGGCGCTGCGCCAGCGAAGCCTCCATGAACGGGTCGAGGTCCCCGTCGAGCACCTCGTCGGGCGAACTCGAAACGTGGCCGGTGCGAAGGTCCTTCACCATCTGATAGGGCTGAAGCACATACGAGCGGATCTGGTGGCCCCAGCCGATGTCGGTCTTGGACGCGGCGTCGGCGTTGGCCTTCTCCTCGCGCTTCTGCAGCTCGAGTTCATAAAGGCGCGCGCGCAGCATGTTCCAGGCGGTCGCCCGGTTCTTGTGCTGCGAGCGCTCGGACTGGCAGGCGACGACGATGCCGGTCGGAATGTGGGTGATGCGCACCGCCGATTCGGTCTTGTTGACGTGCTGCCCGCCGGCGCCGGAGGCGCGATACGTGTCGATCCGGCAATCGCCCTCGTTGACCTCGATCTTGATCCGGTCGTCGACGACCGGATAGACCCAGACGGAGGCGAAGCTCGTGTGCCGGCGCGCGTTGGAATCGAACGGGGATATGCGCACCAGGCGATGGACGCCCGACTCGGTCTTCAGCCAGCCATGCGCGTTATGGCCCTTGACGACGATGGTCGCGGACTTGACGCCTGCCTCGTCGCCGTCCGTCTCTTCGATCAGCTCGACCTCGAACTTTCGCCGCTCCGCCCAGCGCACGTACATGCGCAACAGCATCCGCGCCCAGTCGCAGCTCTCCGTGCCGCCCGCCCCGGAATGGACTTCGACATAGGTGTCGTTGGCGTCGGCCTCGCCCGAAAGCAGGGCTTCGAGCTGGCGCCGCTCGCCTTCGGCTTTCAGCGCCTTGAGGGCTGCGATTCCCTCGGTTTCCGCCGCTGCGTCGCCCTCGGCTTCGCCAAGCTCGACCAGAGTCGTCGCGTCGTCGAGATCGCGCTCGATCTTCGTCAGCGAGCCCAGCCGGTCTTCCAGCATGGTGCGCTCGCGCATCACCTTTTCGGCGGATTTCGGGATCAGTCCATAGGTTCGGATCTTCGGATTTCGCGTTCAGTTCGCCAAGACGTCGCGTTGCGGCCTCGACGTCAAAGATGCCTCCTCAGCAGTCCGACGGACTGCTTGATTGAATTCGGCCAACTGTTCAGCTTCGGCGCGCATGATCCAACCAACGAATTTAGGAGTGCAATGTCCCCGCTGAAGACAGCGCTCAGCGGCGCGAGCCTGACGGCCCCCGATGGAGCGCCGGGGCCGCCACCGGGCGTTGTCAGGGTCCGGCTCGCGCCCCGGCAAAGACTGGAGCCCCTCAATAGAGCCCACCCGTCCCCGAGCCGACCGAGCGTTCGCTGCGCGCGGAGGTTTCCGGCCAGCCACCACCACCCCCGCCGCCGCCATAGCTGTCGGGCGGCCCGGTGCCGGGCTTGAAGGCCTCCATGATCGTGCCGGGCCCGGTCGCCCGCATGCCGGTTTTGACGTCGACCGAAATCAGCTTGATTCCGGGCGGAATGCGGAAGGGCGTGTCGGGGGTGTCCTTGAGCGCCATTTTCATGAAGTCGCGAAAGATCGGCGCGGTGTAGAGCGCCGCCTGGGCCTTGCCGCCAAGCGAACGCGGCTTGTCGTAGCCCATGAACACGCCGAACGTGAGGTTCGGCGAATAGCCGATGAACCAGAGGTCTTTGGCGTCGTTGGTCGTGCCGGTCTTGCCCGCCAGAGTCCTGCCCAGCTCCTTGATCGCGATGCCGGTGCCGCGTTGGATGACCCCCTCCAGGATGGAGGTGACCTGATAGGCGGTCAGCGGGTCGATCACTTGTTCGCGCTTGTCGATCAGGCGCGGCTCAGGCTGATTGTTCCATGTCGGGGCGTCGCATCCCTCGCAGATGCGTTCGTCGTGCTTATAGATCGTATTGCCCCAACGATCCTGGATGCGATCGATCAGCGTCGCCTTCACCCTCTTGCCGCCGTTGGCGAACATCGAATAGGCGGTGACCATGCGCAGCACCGTCGTCTCGCCGGCGCCGATCGACATCGACAGCAGCGGCGCCAGATTGTCGTAGACGCCGAAGCGCTTGGCGTATTCGACGATCAGCGGCATGCCGATGTCGCGCGCGAGCCTCACGGTCATCAGGTTGATCGAATGCTCGACGCCGAACCGCAACGTCCGAGGCCCGGTGGATTCGCCTTCGAAGTTTGCCGGCGACCAATATTGGCCATAGCCCATATCGATGGTGACCGGCGCGTCGGCGATGATCGAAGAGGGCGTGTAGCCGTGGTCGAGCGCGGCCCCATAGACGAAAGGCTTGAACGAGGAGCCCGGCTGTCGCTGGGCCTGCGTCGCGCGGTTGAATTCCGATTCGTCAAACGAGAAGCCGCCGACCATCGCCAGCACGCGGCCCGTGAACGGGTCCATCGCGATGCAGGCGCCGGACACTTCCGGGATCTGGCGGAGGCGATATTCACCGTCGCGGCCGCCAATCGGTTCGACGTAAAAGACGTCGCCGGGTTTGACCAGGTTCTTCAGCCCGCGGCCCGTCCAGCGCGCTCCTTCAAGCGTGACCGCGCCCGTCCGGCGATCGGCGACAACCGCGCCCGACTTGTCTCGCTGTGGCTGAAGGCCGATCCGGATGGCCGTGTTGCTGACGTCAAGCGCGACCGCCAGAACCCAAGGCTTGATGTCGCCGTAAGCGGGAATGTCAGCCAGGGGAACGCCCCAATCCTGGCCGATGTCGATGGTCTTGAGCGTGCCATGCCAGCCATAGGCCTCGTCATAGCGCACGAGACCGTCGACCAGCGCCTTACGCGCCATCAGCTGAATTTTCGGGTCGAGCGTGGTGCGAACAGAGAGACCGCCCTCGTAAAGCTTCTGCTCACCGTAGCGTTCCTGCAATTCGCGCCGGACTTCTTCGGCGAAGAATCCCGCGGCGATGGAGTTCGGCGTCAGCACGCGCGGATTGACGACCAACGGCTCGGCGCGCGCCTCGTCCGCCTGTTTGGCGGTGATGTAGCCGTCTTCCTGCATGCGACCGATGACATAGTTCCGCCTTTCGATCGCGCGGTCATGATCACGAAACGGGTTCAGCGAGCTCGGCTCCTTCGGCAACGCCGCTAAATAGGCGGCTTCGGCGATGGTCAGCTCGTGCACGGACTTGTTGAAATAACCGAGCGCAGCGGCGGCGACGCCGTAGTTGGAAAGACCGAGGTAAATCTCGTTGAGGTAGAGCTCGAGGATCTTTTCCTTCGAGTAGGCGGATTCTATGCGCAAGCTCAGCAGAATCTCGCGGATCTTTCGATTGAAAGTCCGGTCCGAGTTCAAGAGAAAATTCTTGGCCACCTGCTGGGTAATGGTCGAGGCGCCCTGAATGTGCCGCGAACCCTGCAGGTAAATGAGGCCCGCGCGTACGATGCCCTCGGGATCGACGCCCCAGTGGCTATAGAAGTTCTTGTCCTCGGCCGAAATGAAGGCGTGCTTGACCAAGTCGGGAATTTCGTCCGATGGCAGATAGAGCCTGCGCTCGCGCGAATATTCGGCGAGCAGGCTGCCATCCGCGGCGTGGACACGCGTCATGACCGGCGGCTCATAGTTCTTGAGCACGGAGTAATCCGGAAGCTCTTGTTCGTACTTCCACAAGACACCGGCAAAAACCGCCGCCGCCACGACAAACAGCAACGCGCCAGTCGCAAATATGAAACCGATGATACGAGCGATCCCGCGCATCTCTCGATGGAAGCCTTCCCTTGCGCCCGTCGGCGAGCGCTCGGGGCGTCGAGACGAACTGAATTGCACCGCCCGAAGGCGCGAACGCTACGAGACCGATCTGCGGACGTCCCTCACGCCGCCGGGATCCGGGTGGGGATCAAGCCCCCCAGCTTGCATCCTGTCGTGCCCGAGTGAGGCGAATCTATGATCGCTGCGCCTCGCCCCGGAAACCGTGACGCCAATAGCCCAGCGGGCCCGCTGGGCGCAAGCCTTAATGCGCTGCAGGTCCTAATGCGCTGCAAGTCTTAATGCGCTGGAGGCGCCCGGTCTGCACGGCCGACGAGGCGACGCCGCCTTCGGCCGATGGGACGCCGTCCGGCGTTCCAGGTCCGGCAAAGAATGCATCAATGGCTTTGACCATCGCGGCCGCCGCCTTGGCCCGCCACTCCGGCGAGGAGAGGGACTGGACATCCTGTGGGTTCGAAAGATAGCCGAGCTCGACGAGGACGGAGGGAAACTCCGGCGCCTTCAGAACGACAAAGCCCGCCGAACGCTCTGGGTTGTGGTTGAGCTTCGAGGCGCCGCGCAGGTTGTCGACAAGGCCGCGCGAGAAGATGTGGGCGTAGGTCCGGGTCTCGCGGCGCTTGAGATCAAACAGAATATCGGCGACATCCGGATTTGCGAGACGACTGCCGCCGCCGGGCTTCCTGTCGGCGGCGTTCTCCCGGGCCGCGATGCGCGCAGCCTCCGCATCCGAAGCGCGGTCGGCCACGGTGTAGACCGTCGAGCCGCTAACGTTCGGGTCCTCGCTCAGCGTATCGGCATGGACGGAGATGAACAAGGACGCATTCGCCTTGCGTGCGATGTCGACTCGATCGTCGAGATCGACATACTGATCGCCGTCGCGCGTCATCACAATGCTGTAGCGCTTCGTCGCGTCGAGCTGTCGCTTCAGTTCGGCGCAGAAATCAAAAACCAGGGTCTTCTCCTGCACCCCGTGAAATCCGCGCGCGCCGCTGTCGACGCCGCCGTGACCCGGATCAAGGACTATGACCGGCTGCGCTTGAGCCGCTGCGGAAACCGAGTCTACCGCTGAAACAGCAGGGGCGCGAACGATCGCCGCAAAAGCTGAGGGATCGCAGGGTTTAAGCTCGATCGTAAGCCGCGCAGCCGGTTCGCCTTCGACGATCGGTCTGGCCGAAACCTCCGCGGGACAGGCGCTTCTCGCAAGGTCGATGACGATCCGGGACTTGCCGGGGGCAAGCAGGCCGAAGCGAAAATCCTTCACGAGCGAAGCATTGGCCGTAGCCCGCCAACCCGGCCGACTGACGGATCGAGTTGAAAATTCACCTCCGGCATGTCGACAACAATGCGATCGGGCGAGGCCAAGGCGGACGCGCTCGCGTCAACCGATCGCGACAGGTCGAACACCAGTTTGGCCGCGCTCTCGTCCTGCGAGAGCCGCACGCCGACCGCGACCGGCGCGCCCGCGTCCTCGGCGAACCCGCTCTTAAGCGACATCGCCATCAGAATGAGGACAGCAAGAGCCGCCAGCCATCCCATTCGCGCCATTCCGGTTCCCCCTCGGCGCCGCGCCGTTGTGCTATAGAGCCAATGCCGCCTCCGGCGCAAACGCCCGGCGCCCGACCGGCCGGGCAGGACCACGCAAGCAAAAATGAGCGGGAAACACCTTTACGACGAGTTAACGAAGCCTAAGGCGTAATGTCGGCCCAGCCCTAGGAGCAGCGCCGCCAGGGGGCGCCGGAAAATCACAGACTAGGAAAAGAACTTGCCAAGGCGCTCGACGGCGCCTATTTAAGGCGCGTTACGAATTCGGACCGGAGTTCGCGCGGTCGGCTCGTTCTTCGGTTGAGCGAGGCATTTGCCGGGACCATCATGTGATGGCCTGTAGGCTGCGCGAACAGCGCCGGGGCGGGTTGTCGGCCCGCCGGATTGCTTGCCACTCTCGAGGTCCGGCGAGCGAGGTCCGTGCGGGAAGACGGAGGCGGAAGCCAGGATCGACCTGCCGGACAAAGGCCGGCGGCGCGGCTCGGATCGTGACATGGGCGCCATGCGGCGCCGCTTGAATGGTGGCGTGTCAGCCACGCCTTGTTTTCAGGTTGACGATGTCCCGATGGCAAATCCACAAGTCTCCGGCCGCCATTCGGGCGGCGCGGAGCGCATCCATCGCGGCGCGGTCGCGTTCGAACAGCCTCCTGAGCCGCGGCGGCGCCTGCCGCCCAGTTTCCCCATTTTTCCATCTCCAACATAGACGCCCCGCGCGGCGCGAGTCGGGCGGCCCAATCGGCCCTCGCCGCGAATTCTCGTGCGCGGCGAGAGAGTTTATCATGGCCAACAAAATGATCATCGACGCCTCCCATCCGGAGGAAACCCGGGTGGTGGTTTTGCGAGGCAATCGAGTCGAGGAGTTTGACTTCGAGTCGGCAAGCAAGAGACCGCTGCGCGGGAATATCTATCTTGCCAAGGTCACCCGCGTAGAGCCGTCGCTCCAGGCCGCTTTCATCGACTATGGCGGCAATCGCCACGGCTTTCTCGCCTTCTCCGAAATTCATCCGGACTATTACCAAATTCCGGTCGCCGACCGGCAGGCGCTTCTTGAGGAGGAAGCGCTGTCTCAGCGGGAGGAGGACGAAGAGGCCAGCGGCGAAAGACGCAGCCGGCGCCACCGGCGCCCGCGGCGGCCCGGAGGTCGAAGCGCGCGCCGAGGACAGGCGAGACGGTTTCGGAACCTGCGTTCGCGGATGAGTTTGGCGCGGAGTGAATCCGCTTCTGGCCACCCCTTCGGCGAATGCCGAGGGAGCTCGCCCCGGATATCGAGCCGGGGGTCGCCGAGTTGCTCGCCCGATGGCCGCTCCGGAGGAGACAAACCCGGTCGCGACCGTCGCGCCCGCGGGCCGATGAGCCCGGTCGAGGATCGAGACGATGAAGCGGCGGCGGACGGTGCAAAGCCTTCGGATTCCGCCGCGCCGGAGGCCGCGCGACGCCAGCTGAAGGTCCCTTCGGTCGCAGTTGACCGCCGACTGAACACGTCGACGCCGCCCGACCGAGGGAACGCCGAGCCCGAGGAGCGCCCCCTCGAGGAAGACGTTGACGAAGTCACGACGCTCGAGGGCGGCTCCGAAGAGCGCGTGGCGACCGCCAAGCTGCGGAGCGAGGATGAAGGCGAGCCGGTCGAGCAGATCGGCGGCGACGCGATGGAGGAGGTTCCGCGCCGTCCTCAGCGATCGCGCCGCCAGTACAAGATTCAGGAAGTCATCAAGCGCCGGCAGGTTCTGCTGGTGCAGGTCGTCAAGGAGGAGCGCGGCAACAAGGGGGCGGCGCTCACGACTTACCTGTCGCTGGCTGGGCGCTACTCGGTTTTGATGCCCAATACCGCGCGCGGCGGCGGCATTTCGCGCAAAATCACCAACGCCCAGGACCGCGGCCGGTTGAAGGCGATCGCCGAGGAACTGGACGTTCCGGAGGGCATGGGGGTGATTCTCCGCACCGCCGGCGCTTCGCGCACCAAGGCCGAGGTCAAGCGCGATTTCGAATATCTGCTGCAGGATGTGGGAGACCGTGCGGGAGACGACGCTCGCATCGAGCGCGCCGACGCTCGTCTACGAGGAAGGCTCGCTCATCAAGCGGGCGATCCGCGATCTCTACAGCAAGGAGGTCGAGGAGATCGTCGTCGCGGGCGAAACCGGCTATCGCGAAGCCAGGCAGTTCATGCGGCTCCTGATGCCGAGCCACGTCAACAGCGTGCAGCTCTATCGCGACACCCGCCGGTCTTCGCCAAGGCTGGCGTCGAATCGCAACTCGACGCGATGTTCTCGAACCAGGTGACGCTGAAGTCGGGCGGCTACATCGTCATCAACCAGACCGAGGCGCTGGTCGCGATCGACGTCAATTCGGGCCGATCGACGCGCGAGCACAATATCGAGGACACCGCGCTGCGCACCAATCTCGAGGCGGCCGATGAGATCGCGCGTCAGCTGCGTCTGCGCGACCTTGCCGGGCTCATCGTCGTCGACTTCATCGACATGGAGGAATCGCGCAACAATCGCTCGGTCGAGAGGCGGATCAAGGATGCGCTGAAAAATGACCGCGCGCGCATCCAGGTCGGGCGCATTTCGCACTTCGGTCTGCTCGAAATGTCGCGTCAGCGCATCCGCACCGGCGTTCTCGAAGGCTCGACCGTGGTCTGCCCTCACTGCCAGGGCGCCGGCGTCGTGCGATCGACCGCTTCGATCGCGCTGCATGTGCTGCGCGTGCTCGAGGACGCCCTGATCAAGAGCTCGACCCATGACCTCACCGTGCGCACCCGCACGCCCGTGGCGCTCTATATTCTCAACCAGAAGCGCGCCAATCTGCGCGACCTCGAGCGCCGGTTCGGCGTCGCGATCGTCGTCGAGGCGGACGATACGCTGACCGGCGCCAACTACCACGCGATCGAGCGTGGCGAGCCGGCGACCGGCGTCAAGAGTGAAGTCGGAGCCGGCGAAATCGCCGGCGGAAGACATCACCCCGATCATCGAGGAAGCGGCGACCGATCGAGGCAGAGGATGAGGAGACCCTCGAAGCGCCAGGCGAGGAGAATGAGGAGGCCGCGCGCAGCGAGCGACCGCGGCGGCTTCTCAGGAAGAGGGCGACGCCGGCCGGCGACGCCGACGCCGCCGGCGCCGTCGCGGCGGAGAGCGCTCGTTCGGCGAAAGCGTCTCGCAGGACGCCCCGCAGCCGACGGACGACGGGTTGGCGGCCGTCGCCGAAATCGGCGGCGACCTCCGGTGCGCCGAGTGGCGAGGGCGACGCGTTCGTGCGGCAGAGGTCCGCGCAGCGAAGAGGAGCGCGCCGACGCCCCAGGGGCTCGCGCGGCGAGCGAAACCGGTTCCCGCGTCGGTCGGATGGAGAAGGCAGGCCCGAGACGGGCGGCGCCGGCTTTGAATTCGCCGCCTTCGCTCGCGCTCGAGGAGGAATTCGCCGCGTCCGAGGCGGACTACTCCCCCGCCGCCGCCTGCGGTCGACGCGGTTTCCGGTCGAGAGCCGACGCTGGCCGAACCGGCGCCGAGTCGCGTCGAGCGGTCGCGGTTGAGGCCGGAGAGCGCGGCGCCGAGCGGCGCCAGCGCAGAGCCGAATCGCAGAGCCGTCTGCGCCTGCGGAGGCCGAACCGGCCCGCGCCGAGCGCCGGCGTCTCCGCGCAGCGCCGAGCCGCCTCGGCCCCGCCGCAGCGGCTGGTGGCAGCGGGCGCGCGCAACCGTGATCGGGGAATAGGCTCGTTCGCCGTGGTCGGCTCCGAGAGGCCAGCGGCCGCCTAAAGCGCTCGCACCCGCGCCTTTGGCGGACTTTTCCGTCGCAGAGCCGATTGCGAAGCGGCAGGCCGAAGGGCTCGGATTCGATCTCGAACATGTCGCCTTTCTCGTCTTCACGCCGTCGCTGAACGAGAGCGTCGCGGTCCCGAAGAAATGGACGTGGACGTCGCCCGGGCGCCGGAACAAGGCATATTTGAAATGATGCGCCTCGAGATTGGCGATCGAATGGGCCATGTTCTGCTCGCCGGACAGGAACGGCTTCTCCCAGATCACTTCCTTCGCCTCGCCGGATGCGCGACACGCCGTTGACGTCGGCCGGCAGATCGCCGACCAGCAATTCCGGACCGAGGCTTGCTGGCCGGAGCTTCGAGTGCGCGAGCCAGAGATAGTTCTGCCGTTCGGTGACATGATCGGAAAACTCGTTGCCGAGCGCGAACCCGATCCGAACCGGGAGCGCCGGCGTCATCGATCAGATAAATCCCAACGATCTCCGGCTCCTCGCCGCCGTCGAGCGCAAAAGCCGGACTGGGCAGATCGCCCTCCGGCGGCGCGAGGATTGAGCCGTCGCCCTTATAGAACCATTCGGGCTGCGCGCCGGTTTCGCCCTTGGCCGGCTTGCCGCCCTCGAGGCCGAGCTTGAACATGCGCATCGAGTTGGTGAGCTTGGCCGGATCGGCGAGATCCTTGTGCATCTTGTCGCGTCCCTCGGCCGAACCCAGATGCGTAAGGCCCGTCCCGGTCACGATCACATGCGCGGGATCCTTGTGATCGATCGGCGTGAGAACGCGCCGCTCTTTCAGCGCCCGCGCAAGATCGACCGGCTTGCCGACTCCCCGATCGGCGATGAGCTTGCGAATCGAAACGCCCTCGGCGATCGCCTGGCGCGCGAGATCGAGCGTCGTGCGCGCGCCTTTGACCAGCCGGCTCTCGCCGCGCGCGGTGACGGCAAGCGCCCGCTTGCCGTTCTCGTCGATGAATTGCGCCAGTCTCACGCTTTTGCCCCTTCTTCAGCGCCGGAACTCAGGCGCGCTTCAATCAGCTCGAAGATCCGCGGATCGGTGAAATTGCTGGCCGCGAATGTCGCGCCCGCCTCGATCAGCGTTCGCGAATCCAGCGTCGTCGTCATGCCCACCACGGCGAGCCCCGCGGCGGCGGCGGCGCGAACGCCCGACAGAGAATCTTCGAAGGCGAGCGAATGGGCGGCCGACCGCGCCGGTGCGCTCGAGCGCCGTCAGATAGGGCAAAGGATCGGGCTTGGAGCGCTGAAGCTCGCCGCCGATCACCAGGATCGGCAAGCGCTGCCCGATCCCCAGCGCCGCCAGAACCTTCTCAGCGTTGGCGCGCGGCGCGTTCGTGACCACCGCGCGCTTGAGCCCGCGCCGGTCGGCGTAGTCGAGCAGCGCCAGCGCGCCGAGAATAGGCTCGAGCTCGCCCAAAGCGTCGCGGTAGGCCGCCTCCTTGGCGTCCAAGAGTCGCGGCCTGCTCGAGGAGCGACAAGTGCGAAAGGTAGCGACTGGCGATCAATTCGTTGGGCGCGCCCATGATATTCGCCGCGTATTCGGAACGATCGAGCGCAATCCCGTGCGGCGCAAATACGCGCTGGAACGCAACGAGATGCTCGGCGTCGCTGTCCACGAGCGTTCCATCGAGATCGAACAGCAGCGCAGTCTTCATCAGGCCCCGGACGAGAAAATCAGCGGTCGACCGTCACATCGTCGCTCCGATCTGCCAGGGCGTGAATTCCGCGTCGCCATAGCCCAGGAGCTCGGACTTGGTCCGTTCGCCGGAAGCGACCGCGAGGATCTTGTCGAAAATCTCCCTGCCCTTCTCGGCGATCGAGACGCCGTCGACGACGTCGCCGCAATTGATGTCCATATCCTCGATCATCCTGCGGTACGTGTCATTGTTGGTGGCGAGTTTGACCGACGGCGTCGGCTTGCAACCGTAAGCCGAGCCGCGCCCGGTGGTGAAGGCAGAGCACGTTGGCGCCGCCGGCGACCTGCCCGGTCGCCGACACGGGATCGTAGCCCGGCGTATCCATGAACACGAAGCCCTTCGCGGTCACCGGCTCGGCGTATCTGTAGACTTCGTTGAGCGCGGTCGTGCCGCCCTTCGCCGCCGCGCCCAGGGATTTCTCGAGAATGGTCGTCAAGCCGCCGGCCTTGTTTCCGGGCGAGGGATTGTTGTTCATCTCGCCGCCGTTGCGGGCGCAATAGTCCTCCCACCAACGGATGCGCTCGACGAGCTTGTGGCCGATTTCCGGCGTCGCGGCGCGCCGGGTCAGCAAATGCTCGGCGCCGTAGATCTCCGGCGTCTCGGAAAGAATCGCCGTGCCGCCGTTGCGCACCAGAATGTCGGCCGCGGCGCCAAGGGCGGGATTGGCGGTGATGCCCGAATAGCCGTCCGAGCCGCCGCACTGAAGCGCGAGCGTAAGCTCGCTCGCGGGCGTCGGCGTTCGCTCGACGCGGTTGAGCGCAGGCAGCATGGCGCGGATGCGCTCGACGCCGGCCGCGACCGTCTTGCGCGTGCCCCCGGTCGCCTGGATCGTCAGGCTGTGGAACGACTCGCTTTCGACGATCCCGTATTCCTCCTTCATGCGGCCGATCTGAAACACCTCGCAGCCAAGCCCGACCATCAGCGTCGCGCCAATGTTGGGATTTCCGGCGTAGCCCCATTGGGTGCGCATGAGCGCGTCGAATCCCTCGCCCTTGGCGGCGATGCCGCAACCCGTGCCATGCACGAGCGCGATGACGCCGTCGACATGCGGGTAGTCGGCGAGAATTTCCGAGCGCTCGACCTCCTTCGCGATCAGCCGGGCGACAGTCGCCGAGCAATTCACCGAAGTCAGGACCGCGAGATAGTTGCGCGTCCCGACCTTGCCGTTCGCCGCGCCGAAAGCCCTGAAAGGTCGGCTGCTCCTCAACCGGCAGGATGTTCTCGAGCGCGCGTGTCCTCGCCAAAATGATAGTCGCGCGCGAATTCATTCACCGCGCAATTGTGCTCGTGCACCCACTCGCCGGCGCAATCGGCCGGGAGGCGAAGCCGATGATCTGTCCGAACTTGCGGATCGGCGCGCCCTCTCCGACCGCGACGGCCGCCATCTTGTGGCCCTTGGGCACCCGCTCGCGCGCGCGGACGCCTCCCGCCGGTTCGGCGCCAGCGAGAATATCGTCGATGGCGATGATCACATTGTCCGAGGGGTCGAGGCGAAGAGCGCGAGGCGTTGTCATGATTGCTCGTCTGCTGGCTTAGGGTGAAAAAAGATCAGGCTGCTGCTTTGCGAGAGATCTCAAGCCGCGCGCCAGTGATTGTGAGGTGGCGTTTCATCGCTTCGCGCGCCGCGGCGGGGTCCTCAGCTTCGATCGCAGCGGCGATCGCGGAGTGCTCATTGAGCGACGCGCGCAGCTGCCCCGCGGTAGACATAGTCAGCCTGACGCGTTCTTTCCAGATGGACGCGCAGCGACTCGAGGACATCGTCGGCGCGCGCCATGCCCAGGCGATCGGTTAATATCCGGTGGAACGCCACGTCGAGCGCGTAGAACTTAGTCCGATCCTCGGCGCCGACCGCCGCGGCTTCCTGCTTGAGATTGGCGGCGAGCGCGTCCTTGTCGGCGCGCGTCATCCGGCGAGCCGCCTCGGCGGCGATCTCTCCCTCGAGCGCGCCGCGGATGAACAATCGCTCCCGCACGTCGTTGAGCGAGATCCGCGTGACGAACGAGCCATGCTGGGGCTCGACGTCGACGAGACGATCATAGGCGAGGCGGCTGACGGCGGCGGAAACGGGAAAGCGCGAAACCCGAAGCTTTTCGCACAAGTCCCGCCTTGTCGATCAGGCTGCCGGGTTCAAGCGCGCCGGAGAGAATCGCCTCCTTCAGTTCGCCGTACACGGCGTCCGCCTTCGAATGGGCGCCCTTCGCCAAATTCCTCCCCGCCAATTGAAGCCGAGCGAAACGCTTCGCCTGGTCCCGCTAACATGTTAGACGCTAGAGAGACCGCGCGGCCCCGTCAATCCTCCGAGACGCCGCGCCGTGGGAGGGCCGATGACGACGCTCAACTTGACCGAGGGGATCACGCTGCCTGACGACGGCTTCGCCGGCGCTCTGGCGGCGCGCGTCTGGCTGCCCGATGTCAGTGGGCCTTCGGTCGCCGCCGTCAGGGAGGATGGCGTCTTCGACATCAGCGCGGCGTTCCCGACAATGCGCGATCTTTGCGAATCGCCGTCGCCGGCCGAAGCGCTGCGGGCGGCGGAAGGTCCACGCATCGGGGCGCTCGAGGATATTCTCGCTCACACCCCGCGCGACAGCCGAGCCTCTGGCGCGCCGCGCCTGCTCGCGCCCATCGACCTCCAGGCGATCAAGGCGGCCGGCGTCACCTTCGCGCAGTCGCTGCTCGAGCGGGTGATCGAGGAGCGCGCGCGCGGCAGCCGCGAAGGCGCGGCGAAGGCGCGCGAAGAGATCGTGCGAGCGCTCGGCGATGACCTCAGCACTCTCAAGCCCGGCTCGCCCGCGGCGATGCGGCTCAAGGATGCGCTGGTCAAGGCCGGCGCCTGGTCACAATATCTTGAAGTCGGCATCGGCCCCGACGCGGAAGTGTTCACCAAAAGCCAGCCGATGTCGGCGGTCGGAACCGGCGACGACGCCGGCTTCCATAGCGCCTCGATGTGGAACAATCCCGAACCCGAGGTCGCGATCGCGGTCGCATCGAGCGGCGCAATCGTCGGCGCGACGCTCGCCAACGACGTCAACCTGCGCGATTTCGAGGGGCGCTCGGCGCTCCTGCTCGGCAAGGCGAAGGATCAGAACGCGAGCTGCGCGATCGGCCCTTTCTTGCGCTTCTTCGACGAGACATTCACCCTCGACGACGTAAGGCGGGCGACGATCTCCCTTGTGGTCGAGGGCGAGGACGATTTCCGCCTCGAGGGCGGCTCCTCGATGGCCAAGATCAGCCGCGATCCGACCGATATCGTCGCGCAGACGATCGGCGCGAACCACGCCTATCCGGACGGCTTCGTCCTCCTTTTGGGGACGATGTTCGCGCCGGTGGCCGATCGCGGCGCTCCGGGCATGGGTTTCACGCATAAGTCGGGCGATATCGTCACGATCAGCACGGAGAAGCTCGGCCGCCTCGTCAATCGCATGCGGCCATGCGAAGAGTGCGAGCGCTGGACGTTCGGCGCCGGCGCGCTTATGCGCAATCTCGCCAGGCGGGGCTTGATTTAAGCCGCTCCGCGCCAGAAATTTGGATGACAACTTAGGGATACGAAGCCATGGGCGCGCACCAGAACTTTATCGCCGGAGAATGGGTCGACGGCGGAAGCGTCACTCGCGACATCAATCCGTCGAACACGAACGACGTCGTCGGCGAATACGCACAGGCCGACGCGGCTCAGACGAACGCCGCGATCGACGCCGCGCACGCGGCGTTTCCTGCCTGGTCGCGCACGACGCCGCAGGAGCGCCACGACATCCTGTTGCGCGCTTCGACCGAAATTCTCGCCCGCCGCGAGGAGCTCGGACGCCTGCTCTCGCGCGAGGAAGGCAAGACGCTTGCGGAGGGAATTGGCGAGGCGACCCGAGCCGGGCAGATCTTCGACTTCTTCGCCGGCGAAGCCTTGCGGATTCCAGGTGAGAAATTCGCGAGCGTGAGGCCCAACGTCGACATCGAGGTCACGCGCGAGCCGCTCGGCGTTGTCGGCATCATCGCGCCATGGAACTTCCCGATCGCTATCCCCGCCTGGAAGATCGCGCCGGCTCTGGCCTATGGCAACACAATCGTCTTCAAGCCCGCCGACCTTGTCCCCGGCTCGGCCCATGCGCTATCTGAAATCGTCGTGCGCGCGGGCGTGCCCAAGGGCGTGTTCAACCTGGTGATCGGGCGCGGCTCGGTCGTGGGCCAGGCGATTCTGGAGCACAAAAAGGTCGACGCGGTCACGTTCACCGGCTCGGTCGCGACCGGCGCCAAGGTCGCGGCCGCCTGCGCCAAGGCCATGCGCCGGTTCCAGCTCGAAATGGGTGGCAAGAACCCACTCATCGTTCTCGCCGACGCCGACCTCAAGACGGCGGTCGAATGCGCGGTCAACGGCGCCTATTTCTCGACCGGCCAGCGCTGCACAGCCTCGTCGCGACTCATCGTCGAGGAGCCGATCTACCGGCGTTTCGCGGACGCGCTGATGGAGCGGATGCGCGGCCTCGTGATCGACGATGCGCTGAAAGCTGGAACGCACGTCGGGCCGGTCGTCGACGCTTCGCAATTCGAGCAGGATCTCTCCTATATCGGGATCGGCCAGGGCGAAGGCGCCAAGCTCGCGCTTGGCGGCGAGCGGCTCAACCGGGCGACGCCCGGATTCTACATGGCGCCTGCTCTCTTCCTCGACGCCGACAACCAGATGCGCATCTCGCGCGAGGAAATTTTCGGCCCTGTCTCGGCGATGATCCCGGCGCGCGACTATGAGCATGCGCTGGCGATCGCTAACGACACCGAGTTTGGCCTGTGCGCCGGCATCTGCACCACGAGCCTCAAGCACGCGTCGCATTTCAAGCGCAACGCCGAGGTCGGCATGACAATGGTCAATCTGCCGACGGCGGGCGTCGACTATCATGCGCCGTTCGGCGGCCGTAAGGCTTCGAACCTCGGTCCGCGCGAGCAGGGACGCTATGCGGCGGAGTTCTATACGACCGTCAAGACCGCCTATACGATGGCCTGAAGGCCGCGGGCGATTCCGGGGGGAAACACATGATCCTGGTCTCCGGCGAGGCGCTAATCGATCTCATCCCCGATCCCGTCAAGGCGGGCGCCTACGACGTGGCGCTCGGCGGCTCGCCCTACAATGTCGCGATCGGGCTTGCGCGGCTCGGCGCGCAGACGGCGTTCGTCTCGCGCATCTCGGCGGACGGCAACGGCGAGGCGCTCGCCAGTTCGTTGGCCGAAAACGGCGTCGATCTGAGCTTCGTCGCGCGTGACGTCCGCCCGACCATGCTCGCCTTCGTGATGCGCGGCACCGCCAAAACCGGTTCGCGCTATTCCTTCTACCTCGACGCGACCGCCTTCGACGGCCCGTGGCCTTTTCCGGCCGAATGGCCCAAGGGCGGTCGGCACCTGCATGTCGGCTCGGTCGCGGCCCTCGATCCGCGCCATGGTCAGTCCGTCGTCCGCGCGCTGACGGAAGCGCGCCTCAGCGCAACCGTCAGCTTCGATCCCAACATCCGGCCTCTTGTGACGCCGGATCGCGACGCGGTGAGGCGCCTCGCCGAGCGGCAAGTCTCGCTCGCACATCTGGTCAAGGCCAGCCAGGAAGACCTCGAGTGGCTCTATCCCGACCGCGGCGTCGAGGACAGCCTCGCCGCCTGGGCGAAGTCCGGCCCACGGTTTTGCGTCGCGACGCTGGGCGAACGCGGCGCCGTCGCGATGCTTGGGGATCAGCGGATCGAGGTTCCGGCGCGCCGCGTCGAGGTCGTCGACACCGTCGGCGCTGGGGATAGTTTCATGTCTGCGCTCCTGTCGGCGATGGACCGCGACCAGGCGCTCGGCGCCAAGGCGCCCACTCCGTCTCGGAGCGACCTGGAAAAGTGGCTCAGCTTTGCCGCGGCCGCTTCCGCAATCACCTGCACGCGCAAGGGCTCCGATCCGCCGACACGCGCGGAAGTCGAGGCGGCGCTCGTCGCATGATTGGAAATGCGCTGCCGGCCTCACTATGTGAAGCGGTGAAGCCGATCGTCGTTGCGGACGCCAACCGAGGGGTCTAGAACGGCAATCGAACAGCAGTAGGAATCAACGTAATGGCGTCGAGCGACGCTCTGCCTGGTCCGCGCCATCCGCGGCCATTGTCGCCGCATTTGGGCATTTATCGCTGGACGATGACATTGGCGATGTCGATCGCCCATCGCATCAGCGGCGTCGCGCTTTATGTCGGCGTTCTGCTGCTCGCGTGGTTCCTCATCGCCGCCTCGGCCGACGCCTCGAGTTTCGCCGTCTTTTCCGATTTTCTCGGCTCGTTCATCGGGCAAGTCGTCCTGTTCGCCGTCACCTGGGCGCTGTTCCATCACCTCGTCGGGGGCCTTCGGCACATCATATGGGACGCCGGCTACGGCCTGGACGCGCCGTTGCGCGATCAGATGGCGTGGGCGACGCTGATCGGGGGTTTTGCGCTGACGATCCTCGTTTGGATCATAGGCTACGCCGTCCGGTAAGGAGCATCGCGTTGGCCGATCATCCGAGCGATCTGCGCACCCCTCTCGGCCGGGTCCGGTTTCTTGGCTCGGCGCGCATGGGCGCGGCCGAAGCGTGGCTCGTTCACGTGACCTCGCTCGCGCTCGTCCCGCTCACGATCGGCTTCGTCTGGCTCATGCTCGACCTGTCGCGCAAGGACTATAACGGCGTGCGAGCGGAGCTCGCGCGCCCGATTTCGGCCATTCTGCTCTTGGCTTTCGTCCTCGCCGGCATCGTCCACATGGAGCTCGGCATGCGCTCCGTCATCATCGACTACATCGGCGGGCAGTCGCGCGCGTGGGCGCTCGCCGCCAACACCTGTTTTGCCGCGCTTCTGGCGCTAGCCTGCGTCTACGCGACGCTGCGAGTCGCCTTCACCTGAGCAACTCTTAAGAAGACGAACATCGATGGCGACCAATGGCTCTTCTGCGCAGAGCGCGCCGGCGCTCGGGGGCAAGGCCTATCCGATCACCGACCACACGTTCGACATCGTGGTGGTCGGCGCGGGCGGCGCGGGCTTGCGCGCCAGCGTCGGCTGCGCCCAGGCGGGTCTGCGCACGGCATGCATCTCGAAAGTGTTCCCGACCCGCTCGCACACGGTCGCCGCGCAGGGCGGCATTTCCGCTTCCCTCGGCAACATGGGCCCCGACGACTGGCGGTGGCACATGTACGACACGGTCAAGGGCTCGGACTGGCTCGGCGACCAGGACGCGATCGAATACATGTGTCGCCACGCGCCGGAAGCGGTCTACGAACTGGATCATTGGGGCGTGCCATTCTCCCGCACCGAGGCGGGCAAGATCTATCAGCGCCCGTTCGGCGGCATGACGACTGACTTCGGCAAGGGCGTGGCCCAGCGCACCTGCGCCGCCGCCGATCGCACCGGGCACGCCATCCTGCACACGCTTTACGGCCAGGCGCTGAAGGCGAAGTGTCAATTCTTCATCGAGTATTTCGCCATCGATCTCATCCGCGACGCCGAGGGCGCAGTGCGCGGCGTCGTGTGCCTCAAGCTGGACGATGGGACGATTCATAGGTTCCGCGCCCAGACCACCGTCCTCGCCACCGGTGGCTACGGCCGCGCCTATTTCTCGGCCACTTCGGCCCACACCTGCACCGGCGACGGCAACGCGATGGCGCTGCGCGCCGGCCTGCCGCTGCAGGACATGGAGTTCGTGCAGTTCCATCCGACCGGCATTTACGGCGCCGGCTGCCTCATCACCGAGGGCGCGCGCGGCGAAGGCGGCTATCTCGTCAATTCAGAGGGCGAGCGCTTCATGGAGCGCTACGCGCCGCACGCCAAGGACCTCGCCTCGCGCGACGTCGTCAGCCGCTCGATGACGATGGAGATTCGCGAGGGCCGCGGCGTCGGCAAGAACAAGGACCATATTTTCCTGCACCTCGACCATCTCGATCCCAAGGTGCTGCACGAGCGTTTGCCTGGCATTTCCGAGAGCGCGCGCATCTTCTCCGGCGTGGATCTGACCAAGGAGCCGATCCCCGTTCTGCCTACCGTTCACTACAATATGGGCGGCATTCCGACGAACTATCACGGCGAGGTTCTGACCAAGGTCAACGGCGACCCGGATTCGATCGTGCCGGGACTGATGGCGCTGGGCGAAGCGGCATGCGTATCGGTGCATGGCGCGAACAGGCTCGGCTCGAACTCACTGATCGATCTCGTCGTCTTCGGCCGCGCCGCGGGCCTGCGCGCCGCCGCGACGCTGAAGCCCGGCGACAGTCAGCCCGAGCTCGCCAAAGACAGCGCCGAGTTCGCGCTTTCCCGCCTCGACCGGTTCCGCAACGCGAAGGGCAAGACGCCGACCGCGATGCTGCGCCTCAACATGCAGATGGTCATGCAGACCAATTGCGCGGTGTTCCGCACCGGCGAGGTGCTCGCCGAAGGCAAGGAGAAGATTCACGCCGCCTGGCGCTCGGGCGCGGACGTTTCGGTCACCGACCGTTCGCTGATCTGGAACTCCGATCTCGTCGAGACGCTCGAATACGACAATCTGATCGTGCAGGCGGTGGTGACGATGGAGGGCGCGCTCAACCGCACCGAGAGCCGCGGCGCGCATGCGCGCGAGGATTATCCCAAGCGCGACGACGTCAACTGGATGAAGCATACGCTCGCCTGGATCGATCCCCTGAAGCAGACGGTGAGGCTCGACTACCGGCCGGTGCACGCCTACACGATGAGCAACGACATCGGCTACATCGAGCCGAAGGCGCGGGTGTATTGAGCTGGGTAGAGGAGACGGTCGCGAGGGCAGAAAAATGAAAAAAGACACCGATACAATTATCGTTTCAAACTACAAATCGATCCCTCAGATGCAAGCAGAACACGGGTGCGGATATTGGCCAATTGGGGATGACGTAACGACGATTCAAAAGCATAATATCAAATACGTTCTGTGCTTGGTTAATCGCCGCTTAGCCAAGGAGAAACATGAGCGATTAACGCACGAAAAGGCGGAACCATATTTCATAGCGACTCTGAACGGTTTACCGACGCTACACAAGCCGAGCTACGTAGATGAGAGCGGTAAAAAACATCCTGGACGGCAACTCCTTAGGCTTGAAAAGTACGCCGAAATTCCATCAGGCGCAAAAATCACTTCTGTTATGGGTCAATTCAACAAACTCAACCAAGGACCTAAGTACGCGAATTTAAAATCCATGGGTATTGACCTAGGCCAATTTGAAATGAATGACTTCGATTCGGCCGCTACGTCAGCCTGAAAGCATAGTCTATGGTCCAACTGACGCTGCCCGAAAACTCGCGCATCAAGCCCGGCAAGACCTGGCCGAAGCCGGCCAACGCGACGCGCCTCGACCGAGTTCCGCATCTATCGCTGGAACCCGGACGACGGCGCCAATCCGCGCATGGACGTTTACTTCGTCGACCGCGACGATTGCGGGCCGATGGTCCTCGACGCGCTCATCTGGATCAAATCCAAGATCGAATTCGACGCTGACCTTCCGCCGCTCGTGCCGCGAAGGGGTGTGCGGTTCGTGCGCGATGAACATCGGGGGCATGAACACGCTCGCCTGCACCCGCGGCATCGACGACGTCGCGGCGCCGGTGACGATCTATCCGCTGCCCCACCAGGAGGTGATCAAGGATCTGGTGCCCGATCTCTCGGTCTTCTTCGCTCAGCACGCCTCGATCGAGCCGTGGCTGAAGACCGTGAGCCCGGCGCCGGAGAAGGAATGGCTGCAGTCGCCGGAGGAGCGGGCGAAGCTCGACGGCCTCTACGAGTGCATCCTGTGCGCGTGCTGCTCGACCTCCTGCCCAAGCTATTGGTGGAACGGCGACCGCTATCTCGGGCCGGCGGTCCTGCTGCAGGCCTATCGCTGGCTCATCAACTCGCGCGACGAGGCGCAGGGCGAGCGGCTCGACAATCTCGAGGATCCGTTTCGCCTCTATCGCTGCCACACGATCATGAACTGCGCCCAGACCTGCCCCAAGGGCCTGAACCCCGCCAAGGCGATCGTCCACATCAAGGAGATGATGGTCGAGCGGCGATTGTGACCGCTCGACGCGCGGCTCGCCTCCCGCGCGCCCAGCGTTTGATGTTTGGGGGCATGCGCCTTAATCTGGAACTTTCCGCGGTTTACAGCGTTCCCAACCTTTACTGAAGTTCGCGGGGGGACTGGATCGGCGCGGCAGGTCGCGCAAAGGCTGGACGACCCCCAGGCGAGGCCGTGCTGGCGAGCGCTAACCTGAGAGCTTACTTACCAGGGGTTTTCCTGCGCTTTTGCAATGATGCGGAAACAAACCCAAGGAGGCCGGAATGACGAAGAGACAGCGGCGAAAGAGACCCAGGGTCGAGGGGCCAAAGAATCACGTGCGCGAGCGCCTCGGCACGCCGACCGATCTCAAGCCGGAGGCGACGCGGGACGTTTCGGCCGCGCTCGCGGGATTGCTGGCCGACGTCTTCGCTCTCTACATGAAGACCAAGAACTTCCACTGGCACATGAGCGGCGCGCATTTCCGCGACTATCATCTGCTTTTGGACGAGCACGGGGACCAGATTTTCGCCATGACCGACCCGATCGCCGAGCGGGCGCGCAAGATCGGTGGGACGAGCCTCCGCTCGATCGGCGACATCGCGCGTCGCCAGCGCATTCTCGACAACGACGCCGACTATGTCGATCCGAAGGACATGCTGGCGGAACTGCGCGACGACAATAAGAGCCTGACGTCGAGCATGCGCGAGGTTCACGACGTGTGCGACGAGTATGGCGACGTCGCGACTGCGAGCCTGCTCGAAGTCTGGATCGACGAGACGGAGCGGCGGACCTGGTTCCTGTTCGAGGCGACTCGCGGTGGTCCGGGTCAGAACGACTGACGCAAGCGACGCGACGGCGCTGACCCTCGGCTTATCCAGCGAGGGCGACGCGGGCGCCGCCCGCGGCGCTCGACCGCTGGGCGGCGTCGATCAGCAGGGCGCATAACAGAGCTTCGTCCAGGTTGCTCCTGGCCGCGCCTGTCGCCGCGGCGACAAAGTCCGCCGCCACTCCGCCAAACCAGTCAGGGTGGTGCGATCCCTCCGACAGGGACGGCGAGGTCCAACGGCGCTCACCGGCTCGCGATTTCAGAATCACCGCGTCGCCGATGACGCGGATGTCGCCCTTTTCGCCCTCGATCTCGATTCCGTTCGAGCGCTCGTCGGCGGCCCAGGTCAAAAAAATGGTGCTCACGCCGGCGGCCGTAATGAGGTCAACGCTCGCCGTGTCTTCGAGCGGCTGATCGTGGAAGCGGCGCGTCTTGAGCGTTGCTGCGACGCCTTCGGGAACGCCTGCCCAGCGCGTGACGCAATAGAGCGCGTGCCAGCCGTGATCGCTGAGGATGCCGCCGCCCGCCTGGACGGGGTCGACGCGCCAGTTCGCGACTCCCTCCGCGCTCACCGCGATCGCCGGTTGCGTTCTCAGCGTCCGCCAGCGGACGCTCCGCACGGGCCCGACGGCGCCCTCGTCAACAAGAGCCGTAATCTTGCGGCAGATCGGCGCATGAAGCCAATTGTGCACCGTATGCAGGACGCGTCCCGAGCGTGCGGCGGCGCCCGCCACGCGCTCCGCGTCCTCGACGCGCGTGACCAACGGCTTTTCGCTCAGCACATGAAGGCCCGCGTCCAGCGCCCGTTCGATCAGCGCTGCGTGGCTGCCGGGCGGCGCGCAGATGTCGACGAAATCGAGCTTTTCTCCCGATAACAGATTGTCGACGGTTTCATGCCACCGGCCGTCGGGACAGAGCGAGAGGAACGCCTCTCGTCGCGGCGCGGCGGCGTCGGTCGCCGCGACGATCCGCACGTCGTCGCGGGCGAGCCAGCCGGGCATGTGCCCGTTGGCCGCGACATTGCCGAAGCCGATGAACGCGCCTTTGAGCAACGAGCTGGCTCAGTCGAGGCCGAACCGGCGCGCGATCGCGGCGAACGACTGATCGAGAATATCGACCCCGCGCAACGCTTCCTCTTCGGTGATGACCAAAGGCGGATTGATGCGGATGACGTTTGAATAGGACATGGTGATGAGGCCGCGCTCGAGCGCCTCATGGAAGAGCGCGCGGGTGATCTTTTTGTCGAGCGGCGCTTTCGTCTTGCGATCGGAAACCATCTCCACGCCGATCAGGAGGCCCCGTCCGCGCACGTCGCCAATGAAGCGATACTTCTCCTGCACCTTCTTCAAGGCGTCGAGCATCTTGGCGCCGACGCGCGCCGAGTTCTCGACGAGCTTGTCCTCAAGGATCGCCTCGACCGCGCCGAGCCCAGCGGCTGCGGCGAGCGGATTGCCGCCGTAGCTCGACGAAGAACCGCTCGGCTCGCCGAAGGGCGTCGCCGACATGCGCTCGAGCGACGAGGCGACGGCGCTTAAGGGAAAGCCGCCGCCGATACCCTTGCCGATCGTCATGATGTCGGGTTTCAGCCCGAAGTGATCGGAGGCCCACATCTTGCCGGTGCGGCCGAAGCCAACGAGAATTTCGTCGGCGATCAGGAGCGCGCCGGCCTCGGTCGCGATCTCGCGCACCGCGTGGATGAAGTCGTCGGGTGGAATCACGTTGCCGGCCGTACCCTGCATCGGCTCGATGATGATCGCCGCAAGCTCGCCCTGGGTGTCGTTCTTGATCACGTTGCGCAGATGCTCGGCGCAGGCCAGGCCGCACGACGGATGCTGAAGGTTGAACGGGCAGCGGTAGCAGTTCGCATAGGGCGAATGATGCATGCCCGGCGGAAACGGCCCCTGGTGATTGCGGTAGCCGCCGCCCAGCATGCCGATCACGCCCTGGCTCTTGCCGTGGAAGCCGCCCCAGAAGCCGATGAACTCGAACTTCTTGGTCACCGACTTGGCAAGCCGGAACGCCGCCTCGACCGCCTCCGCGCCGCCGGAGAACAATTGCAGATGCGTGAGTCCGTCCGGCAACAGCGACGCGACGAGATTGAGGAAGCGCGCCCGCGTTTCGGTCGTGAAGCTGCCGAAGGTCGCCCGTTCGAGCTGCTCCTTGATGCGCTTCACATAGTGCGGATGGCCGTGTCCGACGCTGCCAACCGCGATGCCGGCGATGAAGTCGAGATATTCGGTTGCCGTCGACGTCGGTGATGGTGCAGCCCTCGGCGTGGTCGACGACGATCTGCGAAAAGAGCGCGATCGACTGCAGGCCCGGCGCCATCGCCTTGGCCTCCTCGTCGAAGATCGCCTTCGATTTGGGGCCGGGCACGGCGCGGCGTTGGAATGCCGCGGTCGGGGACGGGACTTCGTTCAACGAGATCAATTCCTTGCTGAGGCGACCAAGCGCGGGCGCCGCCGGAAGCGCTCGGTCAGGCAATCGGCGATCGCCTGCGCGGCGCGATCGCGGTAGAGCGCATAGCTCGGCCACGCGTTGAGGTCGATGATCATCGGCTCGCCGTTGGGCTTGATGACGGCGTCGCCGCCGAAGATCTCGAGGCCAAGCGCGGCCGCGGCGTCGAAGGCGGCCTTGCTCAGGCGAGCCGGATCGAAGGAATGACCCAGCATGCCCTTGTCGCGATGATAGAACCATTGGAACCAGTTGGCGTCTTTCGCTTCCGCGCCATTCCGGACGCCGTAGAATTTGATGAGGTCCCCCGGCACATGCTCCTGGGCGACGACAAAGGGAATGCCGCGCTCGGCGAAACGGCGCAACGCCTCGCGCCACCCCGTCTCCGAGGCGGCGTACATCACGTCGTCGCGTTGCGTCGCGTGGAAATCGTAGCGCTTGACCCAGGCGCAGTCGGCCGGCCGGGGCTTGTTCGCGTCGGCGGAGACGATCCAGCTCATGGGCGCGGACACGCGATGCCGCGTGAACAGCTCGACCATGCGGTGGCGGTAGGTGTTGCGAATGGCTGCCGGCGAGTTGACGACGATCGAGCCTGCTTTCTCCATCGCGGCTAGACGATCGAGAACCGTGCCGCGCTCGCACATGACGAACAAGTTGGCCGAAGGCGCGTCCATCACGGCCTCGGCCGCGACCAGTTCGACGCTGAACCCCCGCTCCGTCAAGGCGTCAGCGACGCTCCGCATGATCGCGGCGTCGTCATCGACGCGCCCGGGCGAGTGGGCGGGCTCGCGCAGCACGCCCACACAGGTCAGGCCCATGGTCATGCGCCTGCGTTCTCAGGCCGGCGGCAGAGGCCGGCCAACTCCGCGGCCTCAACGTCGCGCGCCCGATCGATGTCGAACACCAGCGGCAAGACGACGCCATAGACCGGCTGGCCGGCTTCGACGAGCCATTTGAGATAGTCGCGCAGGCGGTCGAAACCTGCCGTCGGCGCCGCGATCGATTGAGCCGGCAGCCAATAGATCCCGCCCGTGACATGGCTGCCCTGATCGCCGCCGAGCCGAAGAACGCGCCCGTCCTCGTGCAAAGTCGCCCACAAGGGATTCTCGTCGTCGACATGAGCGGTCAGGCCGAGCACGACCGCGTCGCTCGGAAAAGCAGACGGCCGAGTCGACAAAATGCCGAAAGGCGTCGATCGGCATGATCGTGTCGACCGTCGTGATGAGCGCTGGCACGCCGGCGAGCCGCTCGGCGACAAGCGCAAAGCTCGCGTAGGACGAGGGGGTCGTGCGCACGATCAGGTCGAGATCGAAATCTTGAGCGTGATCGCCGAGCCAAAGCCGGCAATCGTCGCTCTCTTCGTTGATGATGACGGTCACCTGACGAACGCCGACGGCGCGAAAGCGCTCAAGCGCATGGTCGATCAGCGGCCGCCCGCCGACCGGGGTCATCGGCTTGCTGACGCGATAGCCGTCGGCGCGCAGCCGCGTCCCATGGCCGGCGGCGATGACGCCTCCGCGCAAGGCGAGAGATTCCGGGCTGGCCATCATGTCAGGATGTCGATGAGATCCGGCAGCCGGGTCACAGCGGCGAGAACGCGAGCGTCCGCGGCGCAGCCGCGTTCGGCGGCCTGGACGTCTTCGGGCGCGATCCAGATGAAGCCCATGCCAGTGCGCCGGGCGCCCTCGCAGTCGCGGCGCAAGGAATCGCCGACCATCACCGCCGTCTCCGGCGCCGCTTCGAGCGCGGCGAGAGCAGCGCGGAAAATCGCCGGCTCGGGCTTTTCGGCGCCGACGCGCTGACTGTCCGTCATGACCCCGAACAGGCGAGCGAGACCCGAGCTTGCGCATGCCGCTTCGAGGTTGCCGTAGAAGTTCGACACCACGCCGAGCCGGTAGCGTGCGCCGAGCGTCTCGAGAACCGGCCGGTTGCGGGCGAAGGCGGCGGACATGTCGGCCAGGAAGCGCGAGGCGACACGTTCGCCCGCGAGCGCCTCGTCCGCGCCAAATCCGCGTCGCGCCAATTCGGCCTCGAGATCCGCGGCCAGCGCGTGCACCGTCTCCTCAAGGCCCGTCGCCGGCGCGAGCCCGCCGACCAGCGCGTCATCGGCGGCGTAAAAGGCAGGCGCAAAAGCCTCGGCGGAAAGATCCAGTCCTTCGGCACGGTAAAGGGCGTGGAAGCGCTCCTTCCACGCCACTCCGTCGGAGTCGAGCGTGCCGCCAAAATCGAACAGCACCGTTTCGATCGCTTGCACTGTCAGCGGCCGCGGCCCGCAACCTTTGGGCTCTTCGTCGCCGCTCCGGGAAGTTCGAAAGGCTCGCCGTCGATGAACGCGTTGCAGGCGTCGCGCGCGACGCTGTCGCGGAACTGGCGCGGCGGGCTCTTCATATAGTAGGCCGACGGCGCCTCGAGCGGCCCGCCGACGCCGCGTTCCAATCCCAGCTTGGCGCAGCGCAGCGCGTCGATGACGACGCCGGCGCTGTTCGAGGAATCCTGCACCGACAGCCTGAGTTCGATCTCCAGCGGCGCGTCGCCGAAGCCGCGGCCCTCCAGGCGGATGAAGGCGATCTTGTTGTCATGCTGCCAGGGAATGTAGTCGGACGGGCCGATATGGATGTCCGCGTCGTCGAGCCGCTCGTCGAGCTGCGACTGGACGGATTCGGTCTTGGAGAGCTTCTTCGACTTGAGCCGCTTGCGCTCCAGCATGTTGAGGAAGTCGGTGTTGCCGGCGGTGTTGAGCTGGTAGGTCCGGTCGAGGGCGACGCCGCGGTCGGCGAACAGCCGGGCGAGCGAGCGATGGACGATGGTCGCGCCGACCTGGCTCTTGATGTCGTCGCCGACGATCGGCAGCCCGGCGTCGCTGGAACTTCTGCGCCCATTCGGGATCGGAGGCGAGGAAGACCGGCACGCAATTGACCATGCGCGACGCCCGCGTCGAGGCAGGCTTGCGCGTAATGCTTGACCGCCTTGTCCGAGCCGACCGGCAGATAGCACAGCAGCACCTCGGCGCCCGACTTGCGCAAAGCCTCGGTGATGTCGGTCGGCTCGAGATCGGCCGGACGGAAGGCGACGTCGTCGTCGTAGTCCGCCATATGCGGCGCCACGCCGTCGAACTGGGGGCCCATCTGGACGACGACGTTCGAGACCGGCAGCGAGCTCTGAAACACGCGCGTGTTGTTCGGCTTGGCGAAGATCGCCTCCTCGAGCGGCCGGCCGACCTTGCGCTGGTCGACGTCGAAGGCGGCGACGAACTCGACGTCGCTCGCGCGGTAGCCGCCGATCGTCTGACGCATCACGCCGTCCAGCGCCGCGTTGCGGCGGCTCCGGTAATATTCCACGCCCTGCACCAGCGCGCTGGCGCAATTGCCGACGCCGGCGATGGCGACCTTGATGTTCTTTTGCATTCGGTCAGTGATCCCCACGGTGCCCGCTGACGACGTAAGCGGGGTCCGCCCTTTATCCACAGGCGTGACGAAAACTTGAAGTATATATGACCGGATTGCGACAGCAAAGCGCTCAATTGTCGTGCAGAAACAGGGCTGGCTCGGTCCTGTCCTGATTCGGGGCGGCTGGCGGCGCTTCACATGCCGAACGCAGGCGCCCGGCTGTTGCCGCGCTTGAGATTGCGATAGCGGGCCAGCGCCCAAAGCGGAAAAAACTTCGAATAACCGTGATAACGCAAATAGAACACGCGCGGAAAACCCGTCGCGGTATGGAACGGCTCGCTCCAGAAGCCGTCCTCGCCTTGCGTCGCGGCGAGATAAGCAATTCCGCGCGCCACGGCGGGATGATCGGCTTCGCCCGCCGCCATCAGCCCGAGGAGCGCCCACGCCGTCTGCGAGGCGGCGCTCGGCGCGGGTTCGTAGCCCTTGTAGTCGAGCTTGTAGCTGCCCGCGCTCTCTCCCCAGCCGCCGTCCGGATTCTGGATCCGCTCGAGCCACGCGACGGCGCGACGCACCGGCTCCGATTGCGGGTCCTGGCCGGCGATCGCGAGCGCGCATAAAGCGCGACCAGGTTCCGTAAACATAGTTCATGCCCCAGCGGCCAAACCAGCTTCCGTCCTTTTCCTGATCGGCCAGAAGCGCGTCGATCCCGCGCTTGAGGACCGGACTCGTCTCGCGTGTTTCGCCGAACTGGGCGAGCATGGAGATGCAGCGCGCCGTGACGTCCGCGGTTGGCGGGTCGAGCAGCGCGCCGTGGTCGGCGAACGGGATGTGATTGAGATAGTGATAGGTGTTGTCGGCGTCGAAAGCGGCCCACGCGCCATCGCGGCTCTGCAAGCCCTCGATCCATTCGCGCGCTCGCGCGATCGCCGGCGAATGGGCGTCGGGCGCGCCGGTTAGGCCGCCGCGATCCGCCCGGTCCATCGCCATCGCCACCACCGCGGTGTCGTCGAGATCGGGATAGTGTGGATTGGCGTATTGGAACGCCCAGCCGCCAGGCCGCACGTTGGGACGCTGGACCGCCCAGTCGCCCTTGACGTCGAGCACCTGGAGCGGCGCGAGCCAGTCGAGCGCCGCCCGCACGGGCTTAGCCCCGGCTTCGCCTCCAGTCTCAAGCAGCGCATGAGCGGCGAGCGCCGTGTCCCACACCGGCGACAGGCAGGGCTGGCAATAGGCCTCGTCCTTGCCGACGACGAGAAGCTTCTCGATCGACTGGCGCGCCACCGTGAGATGCGGATGATTCGGCGCGTAGCCGAGCGCGTCATACATCAGCACACTGTTCGCCATGGCGGGATAGATCGCGCCAAGACCATCCTCGCCATTGAGGCGCTCGGTCACGAAAGCTTCCGCCGCGGCGATGGCGCGGCGGCGCAGGGAGACCGGAAAGAAAGGCTCGGCGCGCTTCAAGAGCCAGTCGATCCCGCCAAAGAACTTCACGGCAGCCCAAGTCTGGTGGGCGCCGGTCGGCCACTTGCGCACTGTCTCCGGCGGAGCCGTGAACAACTCCCCGATCGTAACGCCGCGCCGATTGACGGCGCGGGGTTTCAGCGCCTGCAGGACCAGGAGCGGGACCATGACCGTGCGCGCCCAATAGGACACCTTGTCGAGATGAAACGGAAACCAGCGCGGCAGAAGCATGATCTCGACCGGCATGGTCGGGACGCCGCGCCAGGGAATTTGGCCGTAGAGCGCAAGCAGGAAGCGGGTGAAGACATTGCTCTTCGCCGCCCCGCCATTGGCGAGGATCGCTTCGCGCGCACGGGCCATGTGCGGCGCCTCGATGTCGTCGCCGATCATTTTCAGCGCGAAATAGGCTTTCACGCTGGCGCTCATGTCGAAGGGCCCATCGTGAACGAGCGGCCAGCCGCCATGGTCCCCCTGGATCCGCCGCAGATAGACGGCGATCAGCCGCTCGAGCTTAAGATCGGGCTCTTCGCCGCGAAAGTGCCTCAAGAGCACATATTCGGCCGGGATCGTCGCGTCGGCCTCGAGCTCGAAGCACCAATGGCCGTCCTCGTGCTGGCTGGCGAGCAGCGCCTTCGACGCGCGCGCGATGTTCCGTTCCAGAGCCTCCAGCGGCGGCGCGACTTGAGATGGATCGAGGGCGACGTTCATGTCTAACTACTCACGCCGCGGCGTCCTGGCGCATGAGCGCCCGATCCCGCTATGATCGAAGCGGCCTTATAGCCCGAACGCACGGCGCCTTCGATCGTGGCGGGCAAGCCGGTCTGGATCCAGTCGCCGGCGAGGAGGACGTTCGCCCATTTTGTGCGCGAATCCGGGCGTTTCGCGTTCTGCGCCGGCGTCGCGGCGAAGGTCGCGCGCTTTTCCTTGACGATCTGCCAGGGCGGCAGGCCGGGGGCGAGACCGGTCAGCGCCGCGGCCTCCCGCCAGATTTGCGCCGCAAGCTGTTCGCGCGGACGGTCGATGAGCCGGTCGGCGTTGCTGATGGTCACCGAGAGCCGGTCTTCGAAAGCAAACAGCCATTCGATCTCCGCGTTGACGACGCCGAGGATCGCCGTCTGCCCGCGCGGCGGCGCAATCTGAAAATGGACGTTCAGGATAGCGCGGAATTCGTCCGGCGCCGTGAGGCCCGGAAGGAGGTCCCTGGCGATCCATGGCGGCGTGGCGAGGATCACGGAATCCTCCGCGCCGAGCGCCTCCTGCGACCGGTCGAAGTCAAGCGCGACCGCGCGCGCGCCCTCGAAACGGATCGCCCTTAAGCGCTCGCCGAACCGGACCGGAGATCCTCTTGCGGCGAGAAAAGCGAGCGCCGGATCGATGAAACTATTCGCGAGCCCATGGCCCGCGAACAGCGGGCGGCAGGCCCGTCCCCCCGCGCCGAGAGTCCCGCGCAGCAAAGCTGCGGTCAGCGCGGCGGAGCTTTCCGGAGGATTTGTGTTGAGCGCCGAGGTCAGGAGGGGGCGCCAGAGCCGCTCGTAGAGCGGGCCCCCGCAATCCATCGCCTCGCCGACAGTCGCGCTTCCCCCCTTCATGAACACCCCGAGCGGGGCGAAGTATTCGCCGAGCGCCGTGCCCGGGACGCGTCTCTTCCGATCGAACAGCCACCATGGGATTCGGCCTTCGCTGAGATCGAGCCGCCACCGCTCGCCGCTCGCAAGGTCCGCGAAGTCGAAGACCGCGCTGCCTGGATCGTGCAACGTCTCCCGCGCGCCGATCCGATCGAGATAGTCCAGCGCCTCATGATTGCCTGACAGCAAGAGATGGTTGCCGTTGTCGATGACGACGCCAAGCGTTGGATCAAGATAGGACCGGCAACGGCCGCCGGCGAAGGACGCGGCCTCATGCACAACGACCTTGCGTCCCGCGTCGACAAGGCGCACCGCCGCGCTCAAGCCCGCGATCCCGGCGCCGACGACATGGACCACGCCAGCGCTCACAGGATGCCATAGCGCAGCAGCGCTCCAAGAAGGCGCAGCCGGCTCGCCCTCGCGCGCCGTCGCGGCGGGGCGAAGCCCTCTTTCACCATCCTGTCGAGGATCGAGCCATAGGCGACGGCCATCAGCCGCGGCGCCTTGACCGCCGCTCTCGGCGAGGCCGCCATGGTCGCGTGAGCCTTGTCGAAATGTTCGCGAGCGCGCTCGGCCACCGCGAAGCAGGCTACCGGGAGCTTCGGGTCCGCCGCCGCCGCCAGCGGCTCGTCGGTCGTCACGCCGGCGGCTGCGAGCGCCTCGCGCGGCAGGTAGAGCCGGCCCGCGCTTGCGTCCTCGTCGACGTCGCGCAGGATGTTGGTGAGCTGGAGCGCGCGGCCCAGATGGTAGGCCAGCGCTTCGCCGGGTTCCCGAGGCAGGCCGAAAATGCGCACCGAAAGCCGGCCGACGGCGGAGGCCACCCGATCGCAATAGAGGTCCAGCGTCGCCCAGTCCGGCGCCCGAATGTCTTGTTCGGCATCCATCGCCATGCCGTCGATGACGGCGTCGAAGTCCTCCTGGGAGAGACGGTAGACGCGCGTCGCTTCATCGAGGGCGGCGAGATGCGCAGGCGCTTCGCCCGCGAACATCGCCGCGATGTCGCCGCGCCAACGCTCGAGCGCGGCCAGGCGCTCAGCCGGAGTCGCCGGCCCGCGGTCATCAGCGATGTCGTCGACGGCGCGGCAGAAGTCGTAGAGCGCCAACATCGCCTCGCGCCGGCGCTCCGGCAGGACGCGCATTGCGGCATAGAAGGAGGAACTGTGCGCCGCGGGCGCTGCGGCTTGCGAGCTCATGCGACCGCTTTCGCCCGCGCGCGCCCGAAGCGCATCACCGCTGAACCAAGAAACCGCGCGGCGCCGAGTCCGCCGATGAGCGCGAAGCCCGCCTTGCCGAGATGGACCCGCTCGCTCAACGGGTCGCGGCTTTCGAGATCCCGCGCGAGACGCCGGGCAAGCGCGTGGATCGCGGCGATCTCCGCCCCGAGCCGCACGTCTCTGATCTCAGGGATGAACCCCCCGCCCTGCGCCACAAGCTCGCTCGTGCGGCGAGTAAGCTCGTGAAGCGCGCCACGCAGGGGAGGCGGCGCCTTCGGCTGATCCAGCATCTCGACCGTGGCGCCATGGCCGACGAGCGTATCGAGCGGCAGATAGACGCGGTTCAGGCGCTTATAGTCGTCAGCGCAATCCTGCAGGTGATTGATGACCTGCAACGCCGCGCACAAGGCGTCGGACGCGGGCCAGATCGCCGGGTCCTCTCCATGCACGTCGAGAACGAAGCGGCCGACCGGCGCCGCCGAGAGCGCGCAATAGTCCATCAGCTCCGACCAGTTGGCGTAGCGGTTCTTTCGCGCATCGAGCCGAAAGGCCTTGATGAGATCGAGCGCATGCTTCGGGCTCAAGCCAGTCTCAGCGAGCGCCAGCTTCAAAGGCTCGGCATGAGGATCGGGCGGTCCACGCCCGGTCAGCGCATCGTCGAGATCGTCGAGAAGCTTGAGCTTCGTTTCCGGCGACAGCGACGGGTGATCGGCGACATCGTCGGCGGCGCGCACGAAACGATAGAAGGCGAGGATCGGACCGCGCCGGTGCTCGCTGAGCAGCCACGAGGCGACGGGAAAGTTCTCGTCGCGGTGACCCTTGCCGGAAAGGGCCTCACTCACCGTCGTCATGCGCGCCCCGTCTCCCGCATCGGCGCCTGGATTCGTCCCTTCCAGTAACCCCCGCGCCCCCGCCAATATTGTAGCGCGGAATCGAAGGTGAAGGCGACATAGGCCACGGCGATGGCCGGAAGGGCGAGAGCGCCAACGAGGGGGCGTTTGTAAAGCTTGAGCGTCGGCATCAGCGCAAGCGCCATCATCGCCCATGCGAGCGCGCCAGCGGCCTGCGCCAAGCCCCGCGCGAATATGGCGAAGAGCGGCGGCGCAACATAGACAAGGGCCATGCCCGCAATAGCGCCGGCGAGGCGCAGCGGCGAATAGCGCAATTCGGCGAAGGCCGAGCGCGCCACCATCCGGCCGAAGTCGGCGAAGGTCGGATAGGCGCGCAGACTATGCACGTCCTCCGTCAGGCCAAGCCAGATCGGCCCCTGCCCTTTCATGAGCGCGCCCAAAGCGCAATCGTCGATCAACGCGCCGCGCACGGCCTCGAGACCTCCCGCCATGCGAAGCGACTCGACGTCGCACGAGCATGGAGCCGCCTGCCGCCGCAGCTGTGCCTCGTCGCGAATCGTTCACCCAGGCGAAGGGATAGAGCATCTGAAAGAAGAAGACGAAGGCTGGGGCGAGCCAGCGCTCAGCCGCGCTCTCGCAGCGCAGCTTGACCATCAACGACGTCAGCGCGCTTTTGTTCGCATGGGCGATTGCGACGAGACGTGAAAGCACGTGTGGCGCATAGGCGATGTCGGCGTCGGTGAACAGGACGAATTCAGGCGGCGACGGGCCAGCCTCGAGCTCGGCCAGGCCCTGGCGCATCGCCGACAATTTGCCGGTCCAACCCGGCGGCGGGCCGTTTCCGGTCACGATCTGGAGCCGATCAGCGGCCTGCGCCGCGCCCGCGGCGGCCAAGGCGGCGGCGGCCGTGCCATCCGTGCTCTGATCGTCGACCACGACCACGGAGAATCGTCCCTGATAGTCCTGCCGCAGGAGAGAGCCGACGCTCAAGGCGATCATGTCGGCCTCATCGCGCGCCGGGATGACGGCGACGACGCTCGGCCAGGCTGACTCGTTGCTTGCAACAGATTGGATTTGGGCCGAACCGTCGTCGTCATTGCGAGCGAAGCGAAGCAATCCAGGAGTCGTCGGGCGCCTTACGAAGGCCTGGATCGCCGCGTCGCTTCGCTCCTCGCGATGACGATCCGATCCGAATGCAGCGCGCTCCACTCCGACATTGTTCGCCGCGGCGGCGGAAATCGTCGCGCTCGCGGCACAGCCAGAACCATCCCCTGCCGAACAGCAGATAGGCCCAGATGGCGAGCGGAAGGAGGGAGACGGCGGCGACGATCATTCGAGAAGCCCGTGCGCGCGAAACCAGGCGATCGCGTCGGCAAGGCCCTCACGATAGGGCCTCGAAACATAGCCGAGCTCGCGGCGCGCCTTGGAATCGTCGAAGAACATCCGATGGCGCGCCATCCGCAGGCCGTCGATGGTGATGAAAGGCTCGACGCCGCGAAGGTTCGCGAGCCACTCCGCTCCATAAGCGATGGGAAAGAGCATCGTCCGCGGCAGCTTTAACGTGGGCGGCCGGCGCCCGACAAGGCGGGCGATGTCGGCCAGCATGTCGGCGAGGAGGACGTTGTCGCCGCCGAGGATATAGCGCTCGCCGATCCGGCCTCGCTCCAGCGCGGCGACGATGGCCGGCGGCGACGTCATCGACATGCGCGAGATTGAGCCCCGTGTCGACGAAGGCCGGCATGCGGCCCGAGGCGGCCTCGACAATGATGCGGCCGGTCGGCGTGGGCTTGACGTCGCGCGGGCCGATCGGCGTCGAAGGGTTGACGATCACCGCCGGCAGCCCGTCGCGCTGCGCATCATGGTCTCAACCAGACGCTCGGCCGCGACCTTGCTGCGCTTGTAGGCGCCGATCCCCTCGCCTTCGGCGAGAGGCGCATCCTCCGTCGCGGCGCTGCGGTCCGCGAGCTTCAGGGTCGCCACGCTGCTGGTGTAGACGATGCGCTCGACGCCGGCGCGGAGCGCCTCCTCCATGATGAGCCGCGTTCCCTCGACATTGTTGCGGCGGATCTCGTCCGGGTCTCGCGCCCAGAGCCGGTAATCGGCGGCGGCGTGAAACAGGAATCGGGCGCCCTTCAGCGCCGCCGCCAGGGAGGCGCGATCACGCAGGTCGCCCTCGCACACCGTGTCGGCGGGATCGAGATTCGTGCGCGGGCTCGATCGACGCGCCAGCACGCGGACATCGTGGCCGCGGGCTCGAAGCGCGGCCGCGATGGCCGATCCGAGAAAGCCGCTCGCGCCGGTGACGAGGACAGTCGAAGGAGGCGCTTCGAGCGCGCCTTTGGCCTCCGCAGCAATCGCGCCCGCCTCGCCGACCGATTCCATGTCCGCCGAAGCAACGTTTTGTCCGCTTTCACGATCCATGCGTAAAGCTTACCAAATTGAGGCCCGTTATCGAAGCGCCCGCTAATAATTCTTCTCGAAACTGTTGATTGGAACGAGCCGCGAAAGCTTTCAGCCGGAAATCCCTATGGCTCCCGCGCGGGATCATTCACGTTTTTGTTCGACGATCGCATCGCGATTCTGGCGACGGTCTGCGGCGTCGCCGAAAGCCACGGAGAAATCGCCAACTATAACAGACTTAATACTGTTATAATGGACGCGGCCCTCCGGGTCCGAAGCGGGCAAATTTGGGGGCGGAACTAAACGGGGTCCTAACCCACTGAAAACATAGGGCGCGCCGGTAAAAATGCCGTTAGACCAAGCGCAGGGCCCGAACGAGCAGCGCCGAGGCCCGAGCTCACAGGACCAATTCGATGGCGCAACTCAGAAGGTCGCCCGGATCGGCGCTTTGGCCGACATGGATCTCGAACCGCCCTGGCTCCAGGACGCGCTCGAGGCTCTGGCCAACGAAGGACAGGTCCTCGACCGGGAGCCGCCACGTCACATCCTTGCGCTCTCCGGCCTTGAGATCGACCTTCTGCACGCCCTTGAGCTCCAACAGCGGCCGCGCGACGCTCGCGACGGGATCGCGCACGAACAGGAACAGCGTCGCCTCTCCGTCCACCGAGCTCTCGTTATGAGCCTCGAGCGACACCTCGATCGTGTCATCCGGCTTTCACGCGGGTCGGCGTCGCAGCGAAGATCGCTAAGCGCAAAGCGGCTGTATGAGAGGCCATGTCCAAAAGGAAATTGCGGCGTCGGCGGCTGATCGAGATAGGTGCTCGAGTAGTGCACGCCCGGCGCATAGGGGCGGCCGGAAGGCAGCTCGTTGTAGAAGATCGGGACCTGCCCGACATGGCGCGGCCAGCTCACCGGCAATCGTCCGGTCGGATTGAATTTCCCGGTCAGAACGTCGGCGACCGCGTGTCCGGCCTCGCAGCCCAAGGAACCAGGTCGCCAGCACCGCGTCGGCCCGCTCGAACAGCCACGGCAGGGTGAGCGGCCGGCCCGAGGACAGCGTCACGACGACCGGTTTGCCAAGGTCAAGGACCGCTTCGGCGAGCGCGCGCTGGCGCCCGGGCAGGCCGAGATCGGTTCGGCTCGCCGCCTCTCCGCTCATCGCCGCGCTCTCGCCAAGGCAGAGCACGATGATTTCGGCGGCGGCGCAGAGAGCGAGAGCGGCCGATATTCCGTCCGTGCTTCCTCCGGCGATGTCGACGCCCGCGGCGTGGTCGATCCGGCATTGCGGCAGGGCCGCCTTGAGCCCTTCCAGAATGGACACGGCGTCCTCAGGCCGGCCCGCCGAAGCCCACGATCCCAGCATCTCGCCCGGCGCCGCAGCCAAAGGGCCAATAACGGCGAGGCGCCTGATTTCGTGGGAAAGCGGCAAGACTTGCGCGCGGTTGGACATGAGCACGATCGCCCGTCGCGCCGCCTCGCGCGCCAGCTCGCGGCGCTCCGCCGCTCCGGCTGGCCTGCGGCTGCGCCGATCCCGCGGCGATAGGGATCGATCGAAGAGGCCGAGGCGCTCCTTCAGCTCGAGCACCCGCCGCACGCTGGCGTCGATCGCGGCCATCGTCACGAGACCGCGCTTGAGCGCATCGGGCAGGCACTGAGCGTACGCGCCGCTCGTCATATCGATGTCGACGCCGGCATTGAGCGCGAGCGCCGCGGCCTCGACGAGGTCCGCCGCCACGCCATGATTGATAAGCTCCGCGACGGCGTTGTAGTCGCTGATCAGAACGCCGTCGAAGCCGACAACTCGCCTCGAGCCAGCCTTGCATCAGCTTGGCGTTGGCGGTCATGGCGACGCCCGCGACGTCGATGAACGCCGGCATGATCGCCGCGACCCCGGCAGCGACCGCCGCCGCGAACGGCGGCAGGTAAATCTCGTGCAGCGTTCTCTCGGACACGTCGGCCGAGGCGTATTCGCGGCCGGCGGTCGACGGCGCCATAGGCGCAGAGATGCTTGGCCGTGGCGGCAAGGCTATCCCGGCGCCGCAAGGTCTCGTCCCTGGAAGCCTCGCGTCTTGGCCGCCGCCATCTGCGCAGGCGACCCAGGTATCCTCGCCAGGGCTTTCGACGATGCGTCCCCAGCGCGGGTCGCGCGCCACGTCGAGCATCGGCGCGAAAGTCAGCGCGACCCCATCCTCCGCCGCCTCCTCGGCGGCGACGCGCGCCGTTTTCTCCCAAAGGTCAGGAGCGAACAGGCAGCGCTTCCGCCAGGGAGACGGGAAAAATCGTGCGGTGGCCATGGATGACGTCGAGGCCCATGAGCAAGGGAACGCCGAGGCGGGATTCTTCCACCGCGAGGCGCTGGACGGCGCGCGTCTCGTCCGCGCCCCAGAGATTGAGCAGATTTCCGATCCGCCCGGTCCGAATCCCCTCATGCAGGTCGCGAAGCTCGCCGGGACCGGTGACCACGCGGGACGCGGCGACCATGTTGAGCTGCCCGATCTTTTCCTCGAGCGTCATTGCCGCGAGCAATGTATCGATGCGTCCCATGCTCTTGCCTTCTCTTGAGCGGATGAGCCGATGGTTACGATCCGCGACCTTCTTTGGATCGGAAACAGGCTTCGCAAGCTGCGTCCGCCAATGCAACAGTTGACCCCGAGGCGCGAATATCCCCGAGGACGACGCGACCGGATCATGCGAGAATGGGCGACAGGGGGAGGGAGACTTGATGGCGGAACAGTCCTAAAAAGCCACCGGAAACGGCGGCAGCGGAGAAGGCGCGTCGCTCGCAGGCCTCGTTCTCCGATTTCATTTGGATGGCTTCGGCGTTCTGGGTTTCGCGCCAGCGCAACAAACTCCTGGCGCTGGCCGGCGGTCTGATCGTGGTCGTCGGCGCCACGGCCTACATGCAAATCAGGCTCAATTCCTGGAACCGCCCATTCTACAATGCGCTGACCAACAAGGACATGTCCGGCTTCCTGACCCAGCTTGGGGTCTTCGGCGAGATCGCGGGCATATTGCTCGTCCTCAACGTCGCGCAGATGTGGCTCAATCAGAGCTCGAAAGTCGTCCTGCGCCAAGGGCTGGTGAACGATCTCCTGGACCAGTGGCTCAAGCCCAAGCGCGCTTTCCGCCTGTCGAATTCGGGCCCGCTCGGCGCCAATCCCGACCAGCGCCTCCAGGCCGACGCCCAGCATCTGACCGATCTCTCGACCGACTTAGGGATCGGCCTTCTGCAGTCGAGCCTTCTTCTGCTCACGTTCGTCGGCGTCCTCTGGGGGCTCTCGAAGGGCCAGTTTCTGCCGTTCGCCGGCCGCGACTTCTCCCCGCCCGGCTATCTCGTATGGTGCGCGCTGGTTTACGCAGGCGCTGCGTCCTTTGTGAGCTGGCGGGTCGGGCGCCCGCTGATCAATCTCAATGCCGAGCACTATGCGCGAGAGGCCGATTTTCGTTTCGCGCTCGTGCGAATCAACGAGCACATCGACGGCATCACCCTTTACGGCGGCGAAGCCGATGAGAGGGAGGGCGCCTGAACGGGGTGTTCGGCGACGTGCTCGACATTTCATGGCGGATCGTCAACGCCGTGACGCGGCTGACCTGGGTCACCGCCGGCTATGGCTGGTTTACGATCATAGCGCCGATTCTGGTCGCGGCCCCAGCCTATTTCCGGAGCAACATGAGCTTCGGCGAACTGATGGTGATCGTCGGCGCCTTCAACCAGGTGCAGAACGCGCTTCGATGGTTCGTCGACAATTTCTCCAATCTCGCGGACTGGCGGGCGACGCTCTTGCGCGTGGCGCGGTTCCGAAAGGCGATCATGGGAATGGACGATCTCGGCCAGGCGACGAGCCGCATCAATTTCACCGAAGCGGAGGAGCCGTCGATAAAGATCGACGATCTTCACGTCGCCTCGCCGGCAGGGCTGCGTCATGCTGAGCGAACCGCACGCGAACATGACGCCAACGAACGCGTCCTCATCGCCGGCGAAAATGGCGAGGAAAAAGCCTTGCTGTTTCGCGCCATCGGCGGGCTTTGGCCGTGGGGGAGCGGGCGAGATCACCCACCCGGCGCGCAACACGATCATGTTCATGCCGGTGCGAGCCTATATCCCGCCCGGCGCGCTGCGCGAGGTCGTCGCCTATCCGCACTCGGCGAGCGATTACTTTGACGCCGCCGTCATCGCCAATGCGCTCGCCGATGTCGGACTGGAGCATCTCGAGCCGCACCTCGACAAGGAGAACCGATGGGACCGGGAATTGACCGACGACGAGAAGCAATGCCTCGCCTTTGCCCGGGTCGTCCTGCAAAGGCCGCAGCTGGGTCGTGGTGAACGACGCGCTCGACGCTCTCGATCCGAATTCGCGCGAGCGCATCAGGGCGCTCTTCTCGAGCGAACTGTCCGAAATCGGCATCATCAACATCGGCCATGACCAGCCGGAAACCGGCTTCTATCCCCGCAAGCTGCATCTGGTCATGGATCCGGGCGGGCAGAAGTTCGAACCGGAGCGCGAACACGCGAATGGCTGAAACGCCCAGAATCCGACGCCGAATCCCTTTCCGCCGAATAGACAGGACGTCGATGCCACATTCCGCAAAAACCAAGCCACGAAATCCGCCGAGCATCACAAGGAAGTCAAGCGCAAGGAGAAGCTGTCCGACGAGCAACTTGCTCGACCTCGTCCAGCGCCAGACTTTCCTCTTTTTCTGGGACGGCGCGCAGCCGGCGAGCGGGCTCGCGCGCGATCGCACGGGACGGCTGGCCGATCCCGGCGGACGACATCGTCGCCACCGGCGGCTCCGGCTTTGGCGTGATGGCTATGATCGTGGCCTGCGAGCGCGGATGGGTGACGCGAGCCAGGCGCTCGCCCGCCTCTCGACGATGCTGGACTGCCTCGAGAGAGCGACCTGCTATCACGGCCTCTATCCCCATTTCATGCACGGCGAGACCGGCGCGACAAAACCGTTCAGCCGCAAGGATGACGGCGCCGATCTGGTCGAGAGCGCTTTCCTGTTCCAGGGGCTTCTATGCGCGCGCGCCTATTTCGACCGCGACGCCGCCGGAGGAAAAGCGCGTTCGCGATCGCATCACGCTACCTCTGGAGCGAGGCGGAGTGGGATTGGTACACCCAGGGCGGCCGAATCGCGCTCACCTGGCATTGGAGCCCGACCAACGGCTTCGCGCTGAACCATCCCGTCCGCGGCTGGAACGAGTGCCTCATCGCTTACGTGCTGGCCGCGTCCGCGCCGCGCTATCCGATCGCGGTCGAAGCCTATCACGAAGGCTGGGCCCAGAGCCGTCAGTTCCTCAACCGGCAGAGTTTCGAGGGCGTGGAGCTTCCGCTCGGACCCGACTGGGGAGGGCCGCTCTTCTTCACCCATTATTCCTTCTGCGGCATCGATCCGCGCGGGCTCAGCGACGCCTACGCGGACTATTGGAAGCAGAACGTCGCTCATACGCGCATCAACTACGCCTACTGCGTGCGCAACCCGCTCGGGTACAAGGGCTACGGTCCGAACTGCTGGGGCCTCACTGCCGGCGACTCGATCAAGGGCTACGTCGCGCATTCGCCCACCAACGACAAGGGCGTCATCACGCCGAGCGCGGCGCTCGGCGAGCTTCCCTTACGCGCCGACGGAGGCGATGGCGGCGCTGCGGCACTTCCATGACGATCTCGGCGACAAGATCTGGGGACGGTTCGGCTTCATCGACGGTTTCAGCGAGCAACATGATTGGTATGCCGACAGCTACCTTGCGATCAGCCAGGGGCCGATCGTCGTCATGATCGAGAACTACCGCAGCGGCCTCATCTGGAAGCTGTTCATGGGCATTCCCGAGATCCGCGAGGGGATGAAGAGGCTGGGCTTCAAAAGTCCGCATTTCGCTTCAGCGGTAGCGTGACTGCGCTCGACGACTGGATAGAGAAAGAAGCGCGCTTCGCGGCGGGCGCGATGCTGCGCGCCGATCTCGGCCACGGATCTCGTCAAGGAGCGTCCCGGTTTCGGACAGCGCGTCGTTCCGCGGCCGGGATCGGTGGTGGCCTCGCCGGTCCTCGCCGCTTACGATCCCGACCCCGACTATTTCTTTCACTGGTTCCGGGATTCGGCGATCGTCATCGACGCGTTGCGCGTGGCGAAGGCCGAGGGGTTCGAGAAGCGAATCGCCGTCGAGCGTTTGCGCGAATTTGTCGAGTTCAGTCGAGCGCTGCGCAATCTGGACGGGCGCGAGCTTCTCGCACGAGGGGCGCTTCCGGGAGAAAGTTCAGCCCTCCTTCCTGCAATATGTGCGGCCCGACGCCGAGATCGCGGCGGTCTATCGGCGACGCGGCGCTGGCGGAAGCCCGCGTCAATCCGGACGGAACGCTCGATTTCACCCGTTGGGCGCGCCCGCAGAATGATGGGCCGGCGCTTCGAGTGCTTGCGCTTAAGCGGTGGCGAGACGCGCGGACCGGACTTGGACGAGGCGCTGCGACCGGCCATGCTGGAGCTTGTCGATTGGCGATCTGGACTTCATCCGGTCACGCGCGCGAGAGCCTTCATTCGACATCTGGGAGGAGGAATGCGGGTATCATTATTATACGCAGCTCGTACAAGCCGAAGCGCTCGCTCGCGGCGCCGAATGGCTTGAGGAAATCGGTGACGACGTCCCGCGCCGCGCGCCTGCCGCTCCATCGCGGACGAGCTTGCGCCGAGCCTCGACGCCTATTGGAGCGCGGCTGACGGCTATTACCGCTCAAGGACCGGCGTCGTCGGCGGCGTCCCGGAAAAGGCTCTCGACATTTCGGTGATTCTCGGCGTGCTCCACGCCGGGCGCACGAAAGGAGCGCATAGCGTGCTCGACCCGCGGGCTCAGGCGACACTGACCGCGCTCGAAGACCTGTTCGACGCCGAATATCCGATCAATCGTCGAGCGCCCGTCTGACCGTGGCCCGGCAATGGGGCGCTACGCAAACGACGCGTATTTCGGCGGCAACCCCTGGTATCTGGCGACGCTCGCCGCGGCCGAGTTCTATTTCAGACTGGCGATTGCGCTGCGATCCGGCGCCGATCTGGCCGCGACCAGCGAGAACGCGCGCTTTCGCGAACGTCTGGGCGATGAGGATCCGGCGAAGGCGGCTTTCGAACGCGGCGATACGTTCATGCGAACCGTGCAGGCGTACACACCGCCGAGCGGCGATCTCTCGGAACAATTCGATCGGGCGACGGGCGCTCAGACTTCGGCCAAACAGCTCGCCTGGAGCTACGCCGCCTTCATCACCGCCGCCGCGAGCCGCCGCCGGGCCGCCCGGGCCATTCGAGGCTGAGGTCCTTGCGCGACTTTCTCAAGCCCGGCGTCACGATTCGCTTGCCGAATTGGCGTCGAAGCCCGAAAGCGTGGCGAATCAGCATGTTGGCGTAGAGGCCAGGGCCGCTCGAATAGACGCGCCAGCCGCCATCGACGGCGATCGAGTTCGCTTTGACGCGCGCCCATTCGTCGCTCGCCTGATAGCGGTCCTGGAAGGCCGCGTCGCTGCTGAACTGAAATAAGCGTTGCGCTGCCTCAGCGAGGCGTTCGGAAGCTCATCGGTCACGGCGATCGGGTTGGCGACCAATAGCGCCTCCCACAGCGCGTCGAATTCGCCGATGTCGCTCATCGCCTCGCCATAGCGCAGATGCGAATGCGTATACATGAGCCCGATTTCGCGGCCGAAGAAGGCGGCCGATTCCGCCCGCTGAAAGAACGTCTCCGGGCCGCCGTGATAGGCGATCGGCTTGTCCATGAGCCGCGCGCCGTCGGAAAAAAGCAGATGCTTGCGGATCAGGCTCAAGTGCTCGCGCGCCTGGGCCTGGGTGAACATGCCGCCGATCATGCTCTGCGTCATCGGCAAGAGCGAGAAGGCGAGGCCCGTTTGCTTGTCGCTCGGGTGCAGCAAAAGCTCAGGCTCGCCGCCCTCCGGGCGAAACACGCCATAGCCGGCGACGACTCCGTCGCGAATAAGATAGGTGTTGAAGTCCTTGCGCATCGCGGCCGCGAGCGCGTCGAGCTCCTTGGCCCGCTTCGGCGCGCGCTTCGCCTGACGAAGGATTTCGGCGTAGCGGCGAAGCTGCTCGTAGAGCAGAACGACCGTCCAGGCGCTCGTCATCCAGTCGCGCTTCGTCGGGTCGACCGGCCGCAGCGAATCGTTCCAGTCGCCGTTGCCATAGCGAACGAGGTTCGTGCCCGGAATGAAGCGCGCGCGCACCGTCTCGATCAGCTTGTCGATGTGGGCGGTCACCGGGTCGGCGTGCGGCGGTCTTCTCGAAATTGTCCGCGCGGCGCCACGCGATCGCCTCATCGAGGAAGGCGAAATCGCCGGTGGCCTCGATATAGTCGCAGAGCGCCTTGAGCGGCCAGACGATGATGTCGCCGTGCGACTCCTTGTCCTGCACCACGGAATAGGGTTCGAGCATGAACCATTGCGGCCAGTCGCCGCTCTCCTCGTATTGCTGGGCGAAGAGGATGCGCAGAATCTCTTTGACCGGCTGATCATGCTCGAGCGTCAGCAGGAGTTCGATCGAGCCCTGGCAGACGTCGCGCGTGCCCCAGGCGCCGCCGGTATATTGTTCGAGACCGTGCGGCGCGGTGAGATGGATCATGCCGTCATGCGCGAGCCAGGGGAGGATCGTGTCGACGGCAAGCGCGTCCGCGGAATTCTTGGCGCTCTTCACCCGAACGCCGCGCGTGAGGTTGCGCCAGAAGCGATCGGCGGGCTTGAGCATCGCGGCTTCGTCGACCGGCTTGGCGTATTTTGACGCCAGCGCATCGGCCTGCTTTGCGTCGGTCATGGAGCCCACGACCGCGAACACGAATTCATTCGTCGGCCGCGTCCGGATCGCGGCGTATCCGCCGCTGCGGCGCTTGCCGTCGGCGTACAGCAGTTCGTCGCCGCCAATGGCTTCGATGCGCCCGGGCGTGCTCGTCACCAGGCGATAGACAGCCTCGGGATATTGCTGGCCCCAGCGGTCGTTGAGATCCGGCCGGAAAGTGAAGCGCTTGCGCTGCGAGTCGATCTCGATGCGGCCGGCAGGCCCGAATTCCTGCTCGCCGAGGACGAGATGGCCGAAAACGAGAAAGCGGCATCTTGGCCCTTCGACCGTGACGCGCCATTGCATGGCGGGCTCGTCGCCGCAAACGGTCGCCGAGACCGTGACGGTTCGCTGGCCCAGCCGATAGATCCAGCGGCAATCGCTCAGGCCCATTTCGAAGGCGGAAGGGACGGTCAGCAACCGCCATCCGTCCTTCGTCTCCATCAACATGCGCAGTCCGCTGGCGCGGGTGATGTTGTAGGGATCGCGCGAGACGGAGAAGAGCTTGTGGAAGGACGTGTTGCCGATGGTGAGCTGCGCCCCGAACACGCCATGCATCCATGCGGTCGCGCACAGAATCGCCTCGTCGGGCAGCATCGACTGCCCGCTGCGAATCAGGGAGCCGTGGCGGCGCGCCACGATGCGCTCCTTGTCGCGCAGGACGACATGGCGGCTGTGCGTTCTCCCCGGAACAAAGAAAGACAGAAGCTGGCCGTCGACCCGCTCGACATGCGTGCGCCTGCGGTAGCGCGCTTTTGATCGCCTTCTCGTCGAGCGCCTCGGCGACGGCGGATGGGGCTTCGTGGAGCAGACTTCGCGGCGGCGCCGGACAGGGCGACATCGCGCGCCGCCCAGTCCTTGCTGGCGCTTTCGACAGCCTCGACCTGGCTCAGGTCGGCGTCGCTCGACGCCGCAGGGTGGTCGGGCTCAAGAAAGCCAAAAAACGTCCAGGAGGTCGTCGCGCCCGGGCTCGAGCGTCACAGCCTTCGACTGCAGAGCCGCGCATGCCGTCTCGAACTGAAGGCGTTCGGACGGCAGGCTCGTCCCGAACGGAACGCCGAGCTGATCGGCGTCGCGGTAAGCCGGGTCCCATCACCTGGCGAAAATCGGTCGCGAAGCCCGCGGCGCCTTCCAGGCAGCCATGCGCCGCCCAGGGATAGCGCTCCGCCTTGCGACAGGTTTTGCCTGCCCATCAGAACATGGCCCAGGCGCGGATGACTGCGCGACGTGATGGTCGAGATACTGACTGGCGTAGGCCTCGTTGTTCATCAGGAAGCCCTGATCGCCAAGCCCGAGATCCTGGATGAGAGACAGCGTCGCAGGGGAGCTCCGCTGTCGCGGTCGTTGACGACTTCGACCCGCCAGAACCAGGCGTTCAGTCGCGGATGCAGCCAGAGCGTGACCCGATGGCCGACGCCGCTCTCTTCTCCCTCCCAGACATAGCGGTCGTCCGCGGCGCCGACGCGAAGCCTTGCCTCGGGGCCGATGACGGGCAGAATCGCCGGCTCCGGTCCGCCCATGCGCAGATAGAGGCGCGCCATGCCGTTGGCGATCGGCAAGGCGAGCGTCTGATTGATCATGATCCGGCGGTTCGCTTCGCACTGTGCTCGATGGCGAAGATCGCGCCGCTCGGCAGGACGCTGACCGAAAGCCCCGAGCCGTTGGCGATCCGCAAAAGGTCGAGATCGTCTCGGCGCGGCGTCGTCAGGATCTCAATCGACGAGTGCAACATCTCCCCTGCCCTCCTTCGACACGGCTTGCGGCCGGTCCGCGAAGCATCGAGCCGCCCCGGCCGGCGATCTGTAAATGGCGCCGCAATCCCATTTCGGAGGCGTTCGCTGGCGCGAAAGACCATCTTTCGATCCGGACAACGAGCGCCTAGCGCGGGATGAACGCGGGCCGGAATTGCGCTATTGAGCATCGACAGGCTCTGGATCAAAAACCGGCGCTGCCGGGTTCGGGTGAGGCGATGGAAGCAAAATTTCCAAGCTATTGGATGTGGTCGGAGGCCTTCGAGATGCTGGCGCGCGCGGAGCGCATGCATCGGCAATTCTTTCAGCCGTCCGGCTCGCGCTCCCCGGTCGCCTGGGAGCCGCCAGTCGACGTCCTCGAGACCGAACGCGCGGTGCTGGTGCTGGTCGCTCTGCCGGGCGTCGACTTCGACGAGGTCAAGGCGGTCATCAATCAGGGCGAATTGCTGATCTCGGGATGTCGGACCTATCCGGAGGAGATGCGGACCGCGATCATCCACCGCCTCGAACTGCCGCAAGGCCGATTTGAACGCCGCATCCGTCTGCCCGCGGGCCGCTACAGCGCCATTCATCGATCGGAATTCCAACGGCTACCTGCTCATTACGCTGGAGAAATCGGAGGCCCCGAATGGCTGACGCCGCGATCGGCTCCGAAGAGAACTCTCGGCGCGGCGCCTTCGCCGCCATTGCCGCCCGACGCCCTGATCATCGTGCCGGTGCGCGGCATGGTGCTGTTTCCGGGAACGGTGCTGCCGATCACCCTCGGCCGTCCCCGTTCGGTGCTGGCGGCGCAGACGAGCGGTGAGGGAGCAAAAGCCGGTCGGCATCGTGATGCAGCGCAACGCCGAGATCGCCGATCCCCTGCCCGTCGACCTGCATCGAATGGGGACGGTCGCCAATATCGTTCGCTACATCACCGCGCCGGACGGCACGAATCATCTCATCTGCCAGGGAGAGCAGCGGTTCCGGGTCGACGACTATCTGACCGGCTGGCCGTTCTTCGTCGCCAGGACGGAAAGGATTCCCGAGCCCACTCCGACGTCGAACGAGATCGAGGCCCGTTTCCTTCATCTCAAGGGCCAGGCGATCGAGGCGATCCAGCTCCTGCCGCAAGCGCCCAACGAATTGCTGGCGACCATCCAGGGCGTCGATGCGCCGGGCGCGCTCGCCGATTTGGTGGCGACCTTCATGGACGCGACGCCGGACGAGAAGCAGGAGATCCTCGAGACGGTGGACATCGGCGCCCGGATGGAGCGGGTCTCGCGACTGCTCGCGCATCGGATCGAGGTGCTTCGGCTGTCGCAGGAGATCGGCCGGGAGACCAAGGCCTCGCTCGACTCCCGCAACCGCGAGGTCCTGCTGCGCGAGCAGATGGCGGCGATTCAGCGCCAGCTCGGCGAAGCGGACGAGGGAAAGTCGGCCGAGATCGCCGAACTCGAGAAGGCGATCGCCAACGCGCATATGCCGAAGGAGGTCGACGATCAGGCGCGCAAGGAATTGCGCCGGCTGCAGCGCATGCCCGAGGCCGCGGGCGAGTACGGCATGGTGCGGACCTACCTCGACTGGCTGGTGGACCTGCCGTGGGCGCTGCCCGAGGAGGCGCCGATCGACATCGCCGCGGCGCGGCGCATCCTCGACGAGGATCACTTCGGGCTTGAGAAGATCAAGCGCCGGATCATCGAATATCTCGCCGTTCGCAAGCTCTCGCCGGACGGCAAGGCGCCGATCCTCTGCTTTGTCGGGCCTCCCGGCGTCGGCAAGACGTCGCTCGGTCAGTCGATCGCGCGCGCCATGAACCGCAAGTTTGTCCGGGTCAGCCTCGGCGGCGTGCACGACGAAGCGGAGATCCGCGGCCATCGGCGAACCTATATCGGCGCTCTTGCCCGGCAACATCATTCAGGCGATCCGCAAGGCCGGCACTCGCGACTGCGTCATGATGCTCGACGAGATCGACAAGCTCGGCGCCGGCATCCAGGGCGACCCGGCCTCCGCGATGCTGGAGGTGCTGGATCCCGAGCAGAACAACACCTTCCGCGACAATTATCTCGCCGTGCCGTTCGACCTCAGCCGCGTCGTGTTCATCGCCACGGCGAACATGCTCGACACCATTCCCGGCCCGCTTCGCGACCGCATGGAGATCATCAGTCTCTCCGGCTACACGGCAAGCGAAAAGTTTCAGATCGCGCGCCGCTATCTCGTTCGACGCCAATTGAACGCGAACGGCCTCAAGCCCGAGCAGGTCGAGATCGCCGATGACGCGCTCCAGGGCGATCATCGAGCGCTACACGCGGGAGGCTGGCGTTCGAAGCCTGGAGCGCGAGATCGGCACGGGTGCTGCGCCAGGCCGCGATGCGGGTCGCGGAGGGCGAGAGCGGCCCGATCACGATCTCCGCCGGCGATCTCCTCGAGCATTCTGGGCCCGCCGCTCGTTCGAGGACGAGGTCGCGATGCGGACCAGCGTCCCGGGCGTGGCGACCGGGCTCGCCTGGACGCCGGTCGGCGGCGACATCCTGTTCATCGAGGCGACCGCCACTCCGGGCGGCGGCCGGCTGATCCTCACCGGCCAACTCGGCGACGTGATGAAGGAAAGCGCGCAGGCCGCGCTCAGCATCGTCAAGAATCGCGCCGCCTCGTATGGAATCGACCCGTCGCGCTTCGAGAAGACCGACATCCATATCCACGTGCCGGCGGGCGCGACGCCGAAGGACGGCCCGAGCGCCGGGGTGGCGATGTTCATGGCGCTCGTTTCGCTCATGACCGATCGCACCATGCGCAGCGACACCGCGATGACCGGGGAGATCAGCCTCAGAGGCCTCGTGCTTCCGGTCGGCGGCATCAAGGAGAAGGTCGTCGCCGCGCACAGGGCCGGGCTTGAAGCGCGTCATGCTGCCGGCGCGCAACCGGAAGGACTTCGAGGACATCCCCGAAGAGGTGCGCCAGCAACTGACGTTCGTCTGGCTCGAGCGGGTGGACGACGCGGTTTCCTCGGCGCTCGAGCCGGCGAAGGCCAGAGCGGCGCCAGTCGCCCGCGGACAGCGAGGCCGTGTCGCCGTCTTGAGAAGGTTTCGCGCGGCTGCGCCTTTCGGTCGAAGGACCCGGCGCCCTGCTGTACCGGCATTTTTACCGGCGCGCCCCAATGTTTTCAGTGCATTACGACCCCGTTTAGTTCCGCCCTCAAAAATCAGGGGGAATGGGCTCCGGCTTGATTGTATAACATATGACAATTATGTTATTACCTCAGGCACTGCGAGACCATTCGTCAGGGCGGCGCGCCCGCCCGCCGCCTCGCCGCCGCAACCTCCGCGGCCGAGACGGCGCCCGGGTAAGCATTGCCGAAATGGGTGCGGACATAATTGACGACGTCGGCGACCTGCGCGTCGCTCATCATGCCGCCGACCGGCGGCATGCCTTCGAGGCCCCGAAGCACCACGCCGAGCATGAAATCGGCCGAAGCGAGGTCCTTGTCGTCCGCGAGCGGCGGATAGGCGCCGGCGCCGACCGCGCCTTTCGCGTCCGGCTGATGGCAGGCGGCGCAGACATGGCCGTACAGGTCCGCTCCGCCCTGTTCGCGCAAATTCCCAGCCGTGGCTCATGCCGGCGCTTTTCGCCGGCGCTTCATCGGCCAGCGCCGGCAGGCGCAGCCGCCGCCGAAACGACGAGCGCAATCGCGCAGCAGCGCGAACGCGTCTCATGACGCGACGACCCGCTTGTGCAGGCGCTGGATCGCGTCCAGCGCCGAGAGGATCGCGCCCTCCTGCCAGGCCGGAATGTAGGAGGCGTGTTCGCCGGCCAGCACGATCCGGCCGTCGATCTGGCAGAGGTCGTTGTAATGCGCCTTTCGCGCTTCATCCGACCAGTCGCCCGCGCAGCCAAGCGTGAACGGGACCCGGCTCCAGGCGACCGAGACGCCGTTCTCGAACTCGGTCAGATATTGCGGGTGGATCTGGGCGCCGAACTCGACCGCGCGCTTCACTCGCTCGGCCGGCGGCATCGCGGTGAACTCGTAGGAGTTCGGTCCGTCGAACGTGTAGCCGCCGAGCAGCACGCCCTTGCCGCCGGCGTTGAAATTCGTGCTCGGATAGGAAATCTGGCGGATCGGCAGATCGGTGTAGCTGATGCCGCCGAAGATGTGCTCGTCCTCCTCCCAGAACCGGCGCGAGAACTGCAGCCCGAATTTGACCGCGGACGCATAGGGAACAGCGTCGATCGCCGCCTTCATCGGCGCGGACACGTTGATCGGGATCTGGCTCAGGATGCTGAGCGGAAGCGCGCACACGCACCAGTCGGCCTTCGCCTCCTGAACCGTCCCGCCGGCGACGAGGTCCTCGAAGGCGACGGTCACGCCGGTCTCGTTCTGCCGGATGGCGACGACTTTCGCGCCATATCGAATGCGATCCGGGATCTGCCGCGCGAAGGCCTCGCCGATCCTGCCCATGCCGCCGACCGGCTGGAACATGGTGGTCTGAAAATCGTAGAGCAGGAAACTCTGCAGGCCCCGCCACAGGCGCGAGGTCAGAATGTCGTGCAGCCCGATCGGCTCGCCGGCGACCGGCTCGGCGCCGAGGCCGCCTCCCGGATGCTTCGCATAGCCGCGATGAGCCGCCGAATCCTCGCCGGCCCGGTAGCGGAAATCCTTGTCGAGCGCGCCGAGCGACCGCAGCGCCTCGAGCAGGATCTGCCTGATCCTCCGTCGACACCGCGTCGTCGAGCGCGCCCTTTTTCGTCGCCTTGGCCAGGAGCTCGGCGACGCCGCCGTCGAAATCGGCCTTGATGTCGCGGATGCGCTGCGGCTTGCCGTCGAACGCGTTGGCGGAATGCAGATAGGCGTTGTGATTGAGCTGGATGAACGGCTCGAGCGCGACCCCGAAACGGCGGCAATAGTCGAGGATCGCGTAATGATGATAGGGGATGCGCCACGGCCCCGGATTGAGATAGAGGCCGGCGTCGAACTCGCAGGTTTGCGTCGCGCCGCCGAGCTCGGTGTAGACGTCGCCGCCCCGGATCGTCCAGTTCCGCCCGCCGGGACGAGGGTTGTATTCGAGCACGCTCACGTTGTAGCCCGCGCGCTCGAGCTCGATCGCCGCCGTCATTCCGGCGAGGCCGGCGCCCAGAATGATGACCGAGGCGCCCTTGGGATCGCCGTCGAGCTTGATCGGCCCGCGGTATGGCGATTCCTCCGCATATCCAAGCCGGGTCATCGCCTGATAGGCCGCCGCGCCGCCGACGCTCGCGCCGATGATCTCGAACAATCTTCGCCGGCTCAGAGCCGGCGCCGTGGCGTCGCTCATCGTTCAGTCTCGTGTTCCATCACGGGCGGCATTGTCGCATCGTCAGTGGGGCGCGCAAAACGGCGGAAGTCGGCGTTCACGACGCGCTCAAACGCGGCGAGAATCGCGGCGACAGGCTGGCGCATGCGCGAGCACAAGGTCGGCCGCGGCGGCGATGTCGTCGATCGACGCATGCGGCAGGCGCGCCGGACGGCTCGACGGCGTCGCTGATCAGCGCGACGATGTTCGCGGTCGTCGGGATAAATCGGCGGCTTGCCGTTGGCGGCGCGAAAGACCTCGATCTTGGGCAGCGGATCGCGCTTGAAGCCCTCGACCAGGACAAGGTCGACGGGCTTGAGCAGCCGCAAGAGCTCGGCCAGCGACGGCTCCGGCGCTCCGCGCAATTCCCGCATCAGCGCGACCCGATTGGCGGAAGCGACCAGCACCTCTTCAGCGCCGGCGGCGCGATGCTCGTAGGAATCCTTGCCCGGCTGATCGAGGTCGAAATTGTGGTGGGCGTGCTTGATCGTCGAAACGCTCAAGCCGCGGCGGTTGAGCTCGGGGATGAGCCGGACGATGAGCGTCGTCTTGCCCGCTCCGCTCCACCCGGCGAAGCCGATTACGCGCATGGCCGGTCCTCGCCTCTGCATCCCTGTCGCATGTCGCACTCGTTCGTCTAAGCGTGAATCCAGTCCCGGGAATTGCGAACGGCCACACGGCATACGCCGGAGCCGGCTCTGCGGATCTGACGACATAGGCAAAACGCCTTTCCCGAGAATAAGATCGCCGCTGGCCGTCCAGTCGCCGCGCGCGAGGTCTGGGATGGCCTTCGGGAGCCTGACATGACCGACGCCGCCGACGTCTTCGCCGCGTTCCGCTCCGAGGTCGCGCCCGCAAACGCCGCTGAGGAGCGCGATCACCGCCGCCTACCGGGCGCCCGGAGCCCGAATGCGTGCCGCCGCTCCTTGAGCTGGCGACCGCGAACGCCGACGAGGCGAACCGCATCCGGACGCTCGCCCGCAGCCTGGTCGCCAAGCTTCGGGCCAAGACGCGCTCGAGCGGCGTCGAGGGCCTGATCCACGAATATTCGCTGTCGAGCCAGGAGGGGGTGGCGCTGATGTGCCTCGCCGAGGCGCTGCTGCGCATTCCCGACGCCGCGACGCGCGACGCGCTGATCCGCGACAAGCTCGCGCCCGGCGACTGGCGCGCGCATCTCGGCCACAGCCCGTCGCTGTTCGTCAACGCCGCCACCTGGGGCCTGGTGCTGACCGGCCGGCTGGTGACGACGACCAGCGAGCAGGGCCTGTCGGCGGCGCTGACCCGCCTCATCGCGCGCAGCGGCGAGCCGATCATCCGCGCCGGCGTCGACGTCGCCATGCGCCTCATGGGCGAGCAGTTCGTCACCGGGCGCACGATCGAGGAGGCGATCGGAAACAGCCGCGAGCGCGAGGCGCGCGGCTTCACCTTCTCCTACGACATGCTCGGCGAAGCGGCGACCACCGCCGAGGACGCGGCGCGCTATCTCGACGAATACGAGCGCGCCGTCCACGCCATCGGCCGGGCCTCGCATCGTCGCGGCATCTATGAAGGGCCCGGCATTTCGATCAAGCTTTCGGCGCTCCACCCGCGCTATCAGCGCATCAAGCGCGCCCGCGTGATGAACGAGCTCCTGCCGCGCGTGAAAGCGCTCGCGGCGCTCGCCAAATCCTATGACATCGGCTTCAACATCGACGCCGAGGAAGCCGACCGGCTCGATCTGTCGCTCGATATCCTCGAGGCGCTTTCGCTCGACCCGGATCTCAAGGGCTGGAACGGGCTCGGCTTCGTCATCCAGGCCTATGGCAAACGCTGCGCGGCGGTCATCGACTGGCTGATCGATCTCGCGCGCCGCTCGGGCCGCCGGCTGATGGTCCGCCTCGTCAAGGGCGCCTATTGGGATTCGGAGATCAAGCGCGCGCAGGTCGACGGCCTCGACGGCTTTCCGGTATTCACCCGCAAGGTCTACACCGACGTCAGCTACCTCGCCTGCGCGCGCAAATTGCTCGCGGCGCCGGACGCGGTCTATCCGCAATTCGCCACCCACAACGCGCAGACGCTCGCCTCCGTGCTCGTCTTCGCCGGTCCCGATTTCTATCGCGGCCAGTACGAATTCCAGTGCCTGCACGGCATGGGCGAGCCGCTCTACGAGGAGGTGGTCGGCCGCGACAAGCTCGACCGGCCGTGCCGGGTCTACGCGCCGGTCGGCTCGCACGAGACGCTGCTCGCCTATCTCGTTCGCCGCCTGCTCGAGAACGGCGCCAACACCTCGTTCGTCAACCGCGTCGCCGACGCGAGCCTGGCCATCGACGACCTCGTCGCCGACCCGGTCGCGGTCGCCCGCGCGATCCAGCCGATCGGGGCGCCGCACGACAAGATCGCGGCGCCGCGCGACCTCTATGCGCCCGATCGCGTCAACTCGCGCGGGCTCGATTTCTCCGACGAAGGACGCCTGGCCAAGCTCGCCGAGCGGCCTCGACGCAAGCGCCGAGACGCCGTGGCGCGCCTTTCCGCCCGGCGCGGCGGAGGACGAGCCGGGCGAGCCGGTCCTGAACCCCGCCGAACCGGGCGACGTCGTCGGCTTCACCCGTCATGCGCGCGCCGACGAGATCGCCGCGGCGCTCGGACGTCGGCGACCGCGCCGCGCCCGCTTTCGCCGCGATCCCGCCCTCCGAGCGGGCGGCGATCCTGCGCCGCGCCGCCGACCTGCTCGAAGCGCGAAACGATCCGCTCGTCGGCCTCATCGTGCGCGAGGCCGGCAAGTCCTACGCCAATGCGGTCGCGGAAGTGCGCGAGGCGGCCGACTTCCTGCGCTACTACGCGCACGAGGCGGCGCGCACGTTGCTGCCCGGCTCCCCTGCCCCGCTCGGCCTCGTCGTCTGCATCAGTCCCTGGAACTTTCCGCTCGCGATCTTCACCGGCCAAGTCGCCGCCGCGCTCGCGGCGGGCAATTCCGTGATCGCCAAGCCCGCCGAGGAGACGCCGCTCATCGCCGCCGAAGCCGTGCGCGCTCATGCACGAGGCTGGCGTTCCGCGCGACGCGCTGCAGCTCATGCCGGGCGCGGGCGAAGTCGGCGCGGCGCTGGTCGCCGACCCGCGCGTCCAGGGCGTCGTCTTCACCGGCTCGACGCCGGTCGCGCGACTGATCGAAAAGGAGCTCGCCGGCCGCCTCACGCGGCCGCGGCGCGCCCCTCGCCCTCATCGCCGAAACCGGCGGCCTCAACGCGATGGTGGTCGATTCCTCGGCGCTCGCCGAGCAGGTCGTCGTCGACGTCTTGTCGTCGGCGTTCGATTCGGCCGGCCAGCGCTGTTCGGCTTTGCGCATCCTCTGCCTGCAGGACGATGTCGCCGACCGCATGCTCGACGATGCTGAAAGGCGCGATGGCCGAGCTCGAGGTCGGCGATCCGCGCAAGCTCTCGGTCGACGTCGGCCCGGTCATCACCGCGGAGGCGCGCGACGCGATTGCGAAGCACATCGAAACGATGCGCGGCCGCGGCCACAAGGTGACCCAAACTCCGCTCGGCGAAGCGCCGCGCGCGGCACGTTCGTCGCGCCCGACGCTGATCGAAGTGAGCAGGATCGCCGACGTCGAGCGCGAGGTGTTCGGGCCGGTGCTGCACGTGCTGCGCTTCAAGCGCGAGGCGCTCGACAAGCTGATCGACGACATCAACGCCGCGGGCTACGGCCTCACCTTCGGCCTCCACACCCGCATCGACGAGACGATCGCGCGCGTCGTCGAGCGCATCGAGGCCGGCAACATCTACGTCAACCGCAATATCATCGGCGCGACGGTCGGCGTGCAGCCGTTCGGCGGCTCGAGGCTGTCGGGCACGGGGCCCAAGGCCGGCGGCCCGCTCTATCTTTCGCGCCTCGTCGCCGAGCCGGCGCCGGGCGCGCTCGACGGCGTGGAAGGCGCGGGCGCGAGCGACTGGCGGCATCCGCGCCTATGGCGACTGGCTGGCCAGGCAGCGGCCATGCGCCAGGAGGCCGAGCGTTGCGTGGGCATGATGGCGCGCTCGCCGCTCGGCGCGCGCGTCGGAGCTCAAAGGCCCGGTCGGCGAGCGCAACGTCTACGCGCTTCGGCCGGCGCGGCCGCATCGCGGCGGTCGCGGCGAGCGAAAGCGGCCTTCTCATCCAGATCGGCGCGATCCTGGCGACCGGCAACGACGCGGTGGTCGACGCGGCGCTCGCGGAGCGCGCGCTTGTCGGGATTGCCGGCGGAGCTCGCGCCATCGGATCGCGCGCGTCGCGGATCCGCTTGAGCGCGCCCGCCCTCGCCTTCGCCCTCCTCGAAGGCGACGAGGCGGCGACCGCGGAGGCCTCGCGCAAGCTCGCGGGCCGCGCTGGCCCGATCGTGCGGCTTCAGGCGCTGTCCAGCGCCCGCCTCGCCGCCGGCGAGGACTACAACCTCGCCGACCTCGTCGAGGAATGCGCGATCGCGACCAACACCGCCGCGGCCGGCGGCAATGCGAGCCTGATGACGATCGGATAGGATGCAGGCGCCGTCGCCGCGGACACGCGCGACGTCAGAAGCGGGCGTCGCGGAACGGGTCGAGGACGACACAGTCGCCGAACCGCCGTCCGTGTTGCAGGTCTTCGCTATAGAGGCGATCGCAGCTCCGCCTCGATCGCAGCGGCGACGATAAGCGCATCGTAAAAGGCGATCGAATGATCTCGCGCTAGCGCGCGCGCGGTGACGTGGGTTTGAATAGTCAGCGGCGCGGCGGTGGGAAAGCGCACGTGGATGGCTGAAAGGAACCGTTCCACGTCCTCCCAAGACTGCCGCATCTTGCGGGTCATCACATTCGTGAACTCGTTGAGCACCTGGACGCTGATGACGCCTCCGGACATGAGGCCGCGGCGAGCAATTTGCTGTTTCGGGCCCGCTATGAACGCGTAGACAAAAACATTTGTGTCCCAGAAGGCGCTCACCGCTCGTTCGCCGCGTCGCGATCGAATTGATATCCTTTCGGCGCTCGCACGTTGAACTCGGCCATCCGGGCGAGGAATTCCGCTCCGGGGTCGACTTTTCTGACGCCGACAGCCCCTCCCGGCAAAGCGGTTAGGTCGATTTCGTCGCCGACCCTCAGACCGAGGGCCTCGACAAGAGCCCTAGGCAGCCTCACGGCCAGGCTGTTGCCCCACTTCGAAACATGCATCCACGCCCTCCGATGATATCCTTGAGTGATAAGATATCTCATTACGGATATCCTCGCTAGCATTTTCGTCAGCTCTGGCCAGTGTGCGCCTTAAGCGCGGGCGGCCGCGGCAGGCGGCAATGCAAGCCTGATGACAATCGGTTAGGATGCAGGGAGTGGAAAGGGAGGGGCCGAATGTCCGACGAGCTGACAGAACTCTCAAATCGCGCTGCTCTGCGCCATCGAAGAGCATGACGATTCCGAGGCCACTCAGCGAACAGAAGCGCGACCTCGCGCGGCTGCTCATGGCGGGTTACGCGCAGCCGACAGGCGACCATCCGGGCTCGGCCTATGCGCTCACCGCCAAAGGCGCTGCGTTTCTCGGCGAGCGCGGCGCGGGGCTGAACGAGGCGTAAGACAGTCTCGCGGCCGGAAGCCGGCATAGACGATAAGATGCGGTAGTGGTTCGACCTATGTTGCGCGCGGCGGCGCGTCCCGAACCATCGGTGATCCAAATGCCCTTCAGCGTCGACCGCTTTCTGACCACCCATACCGGCAGCCTGCCGCGCCCGGACGACCTCGTTCAGATGATGTACGCCAAGGAGGAGGGAAAGGAGGTCGACATCGCGGCCCTGGCCAAGCGCACGAGAACGGCGGTCAAGGAGGTCGTCGACAGGCAGACGAAGCGCGGGCCTCGACATCGTCAACGACGGCGAAATGTCGAAGCCGAGCTACGCGACCTACATCAAGGATCGCCTGTCGGGATTCGGCGGCGCAGGGAACACTTTCGTCTATCAGGACCTCGTCGACTTCCCCAATATGGCGAAGCGCGTCTTCGGCGATCCCGGACGCTCGCGCCGGAAGACGCCGGCGTGCAACGGCCCCATCGCCGTCTCGGACCCGGATGGCGTGCGCCGCGACGTCGACAATCTGCGGGCGGCGGTCGGAGACGCGCCTGCGCAGCGGCCGTTCATGACCGCCGCGTCTCCGGGCGTCATATCCCTCTTCTTTCACAACGACTATTATCCGAGCCAGAGCGCCTATCTCGCGGCGATCGCAGCGGCGATGAAGCCGGAATACGAGGCGATCGTCGCCGCGGGCTTCGATCTGCAGATCGACTGCCCGGACCTGGCGATGGGCCGTCATATCCAGTACGCCAATCTCGAACTCACCGAGTTTCGCAAGCGCGCCGCCGAACATGTCGAAGCGCTGAACGGCGCGTTCGAAAACATTCCCGCCGAGCGGATGCGGATGCACTGTGCTGGGGCAATTATGAAGGGCCGCATCACTGCGACGTTCCTCTGGCCGACATCGTCGACATCGTGCTGAAGCGCCGACCCGCCGGCGCTCTCCCTGGAAGCGGCCAATCCGCGCCACGCCCATGAATTCGCCGTGTTCGAAAAGGTGAAGCTGCCGCGAAGGCAAGGTGCTGATTCCGGGCGTGATCGAGTCGAAGTCGAACTTCATCGAACACCCCGAAGTGATCGCGAACCGGATCGCCAATTACGCCAGGCTGGTCGGGCGCGAAAACGTCATCGCCGGAAGCGATTGCGGTTACGGCACCTGGGTCGGTCAGGCCGCGGTCGATCCGGACATCGTCTGGGCGAAGCTCGCCGCGCTCGCGGAGGGCGCGCGCCTCGCGAGCCGGCGATTCTGGGCTTGAAGTCAAGAGGAGGGGCGACGCATGCGGGCGATCGGATATCGCAAACCGAGCCCCGAGCTCGATCATCTGGAGGCGTTCGACATTCCCCGGCCAAAGCCGCAGGGTCGCGATCTTCTCGTCGAGGTGCGCGCGGTTTCGGTCAATCCCGTCGATTACAAAGTGGCGAGCGGCGGGGGCCCCGGCGGGCCTCCGACGCGGACGCAATCAAGGTCGTCGGCTACGACGCCGCCGGCGTGGTCGCGGAGACCGGGCTGAGGCGCGGCTCTTCAAGCCGGGCGACGAAGTGTTCTACGCCGGCAGCGTCGGCCGCCAGGGCGCGAACATGGAGTTTCATCTCGTCGACGAGCGGATCGTCGGGCGCAAGCCGCGCACGCTCGATTTCGCCGCCGCCGCGGCTTTGCCCTTGACGGCGATCACCGCCTGGGAGGCGATGTTCGACCGGCTCGACGTCGCGAAAGCCCGTTCCCGGCGCGGCGCGCGCGATCCTGATCCTCGGCGGCGCCGGCGGCGTCGGTTCGATCGCCATTCAGCTCGCGCGGCAATTGACCGATCTTACGATCGTGGCGACCGCGTCGCGGCCCGAGACCGTGCAATGGGCGAAGGACATGGGCGCGCACCATGTCATCGACCACAAGAAGCCGCTCGCGCCACAGATCGCTGCGCTCGGTCTCGGCGGGCCCGCTTTCATCTTCGCGACGGCGCCCATTGGCGGCCTCATCGCCGACCTCGCCGAATTGATCGCGCCGCAGGGACGCATCGCGCTCATCAACGCCGAAGCGGCCGATCTTTTCGTCTTCAGGGCGAAAGAGCGTGTCCATTCACTTTGAGCTCATGTTCACGCGGCCCTTGTTTCAGACCGCCGACATCGAGGCCCAGCACAGGCTCCTGAACGAGGTCGCCGAACTCGTCGATTCCGGGCGCGTTCGCTCGACCATGCGGGAGAACTACGGACGCATCGACGCTGCCGAACCTGATGCGGGCGATGCGGTTCCTCAAGACGGGCGGCGCGATCGGCAAGATCGTGCTGGCGGGGTTTTAGGAGAGCATCCGGACATCGTGACGGCGATGTGCGACGTTCAGTTCATCTCGCTGAGATACACTGGTATGAAGCCGCCGGAATGGGACGCAGCCCAGCTAGACTCCGGCCTCGTCTGAGGCGCCGCGAAGCGGCCTCGAAGGACGCTCCATGACGCAGACACCGCTACGCTGGATCATCCTTCGAGACGCCGCGCGCTGCGCGTCTCCTCAGGATGAGGTCCCTAGAGCGTTTGGATTTTGGCTTGAATTGTGATGGGGATTCCCGAATCGCCGAAGTTCTGATTCAACCTGCGGGCTGGGCGGAGGCCAGCAGGGATGCCGAAGCCATATTCGCAGGACTTGCGCGATCGGGTCATCGACGCGGTGCTGAAAGGGGAGATGAGCCGTCGCGCGGCTGCGCGGCGGTACGAGGTCAGCGAATTGATTGCCGTCAAGTGGCTCGAACGCTTTGAGCGGAGTGGCTCGCGCGAACTGGTCGGGCATGGCGGCCATCGGCCATCCGCGCTCATGCCACATCGGGATTTTCTGGAGGCGGCGCGAGCTGGGAAGCCGGATATTACGCTTCAGGGTCTTTGCGATCGGTTGTTGTTCGAGCGCGGGATCAAAGCCGACGCCTCGATGATGAGCCGCTTCTTTCGCCGGATTGGCGTCACGTTTAAAAAAAGACCCTCGTGGCGAGCGAGCAGGACCGTCCGGACGTAAAACGCCATCGCCTACGCTGGCGGCACTATCAGGGCCTGATCGATCCCAGGCGTCTGGTCTTTATCGACGAGACCTGGACGAAAACCAACATGACCCGTCTGCGCGGCTGGGCGCCAAAAGGGCAGCGGCTGGTCGACAAGGTCCCTCACGGGCACTGGAAGACCGCGACTTTCCTCGCCGCCCTGCGCAACGATCGCATCGAGGCGCCCTGCCTGTTCAACGGACCCATCAACGGCGAGCGCTTTCTCGCCTACGTCCAGCAGTTCCTGGTTTCGACCCTCAAACCAGGCGACGTCGTCATCCTCGACAATCTCGGCTCTCACAAAGGAAAGGCCATCCGGCAGGCGATCCGGGCCGTCGGCGCCCGCCTGGTGTTCCTGCCGAAGTACTCACCCGACCTCAATCCGATCGAGCAGGTCTTCGCCAAGTTCAAAACCCTGCTTCGGAAAGCCGGCGCCCGAACATACGACGCTGTCGCCGACGCCACCGCCGCCATCCTCTCTCAGTACGCACCGCAAGAATGCGCCGCATACGTCAGGAACGCAGGATATGCGTAAATCCAATGGCAAGCCGCTCTAGAGTTCGGCGACATTTCGAAGCCGCCACCTAGGCAGTTAAGAAACATAAATCCATGGCGAAACCGCGAGCCAAACAACTGGTCGTTTGCATCGATAACAACGGCTATCCTGCGTCCCTCGAGAAACGAAAAATCTAAGTTACGGTTCGAGACAGCGACGCCGAACCGCATGGATTATTGCGCATCATCGATGAGTTGGGCGAGGATTATCTTTATCCCAAGGCATTGTTCCGCCTGATCGAGTTGCCGGAGACCGTCCGGAAAGCGGTGCTGGCCGCGGCTTAGTCGCGCCAAGCCCTACGAAGAATTCGACGAACGCTTGGAATCTCGGCCAAGGCCTTCACGCCGCCTCGAGCGCCAGGCCCTGGGCGGCTTTGGCGATGCGCAGCCGCCCGCCGCGGACGAGGATGTTCACATGCGCGAGCGCTTCGCTGAAGGCGAAGGTGAGCTGGTGCGGGTCGTCGATGGTGCGCCCGAAAATGACCGGCACGAGTTCGCCCACCGTCTGCGGCCCTGCCTTGCAAGCCTCGAGAATGGCGATGCAGCGCGCCTCGTGGTGGGCGATGAGTTCGTCGGCGCGCGCGTGCAGGCCGAGGAACGGCAGCCTGTGCCCGGGCAGAACCAGCACATCCTCCGGCAGCGCGCGCTTCAGCCTTTCCAGCGAACGCAGATAGGCGCCGAGCGGATCCCCAGCGGGATCCATCGCCTCGACGCTGACGTTGGGGGAGATCTTGGCCAGCACCTGATCGCCGATGAGAACGAAATTGTCGGCTTTCGAATAGAGCATCACCTGCTCGGGCGAATGGCCGGCGCCCGTCATCACTTCGAACTCCCGCCCGCCGATCCTGATCCGCTCCTCGGCGATGAGACGCAGAAACGTCCTCGGAGGCGGGGAGACCATTCTCAGATAGTGCAACCCGTTCCCGAGCAGGAGCTCCGTGCTCTCCTCTGTGAGCCCATGCGAGCGATAGAAGCTGCGATAGGGCTCGGATTTCAGCCCTTGCGGATCGAGACGGATATTGAGCGCGATCAGATATTCCGCCTCGCTCATCGCAAGCTGCAGGCCGAAGCGCTCGCAGAGCCACCCTGCGAGGCCGACATGGTCCGGGTGGAAGTGGGTGGCGATGATCCGCGTCAGGCGGCGCCCGGCCAGCGGGCCAGCGAGCAGCGCATCCCAGGCGGCGCGCGATTGCGCGTCGTCGATTCCCGCATCGATGACCGCGAGGCCATCGCCATCCTCGATCAGATAGATGTTGACGTGATCGAGCCGGAACGGGAGGGGAAAGCGCGCCCAGAAGACGCCGGGACGGACTTCGATCGTTTCGCACCGTTTCGGCGGTTCCGGATTGGGAAACACAAGCGGTTCGGGCGTCGCGAGATGTGACATCGTCTGGTCTCGTCCTTCGTAGCTGGCCGCGAGCCAGATCAGTCAAGCGGCAGGAGCGGTAGGAAGCGCGGCGCGCCAGCCGCGTCCAGTTCGCCGTCCGCTCCGCGCTTATAGACGCCGCGCGCCGCATTGTGCGGATGGGCCGCGGCTTCCGCGAGGCTCAGCACGGGGGCGAAGCACGCGTCGCCGCCCTCGAGCAGCGCGCGCCAATGCGCGCTCGGCCGGCTCTCAAACAGCGCACTGAGCCGCGCCTTCAGCGCCGGCCAGGCGGCGCGGTCGTATTGCGCCTTTGGGTCGACGTCGGCAAGGCCGAGCTTCTCGAGGAGTTCGCGATAGAACTTCGGCTCGAGCGCGCCAACGGACACATAGCGGCCGTCGGCGCAGGCGTAGACGTCATAGAAAGGAGAGTCGTGAAACGGGCTTGGCGCGTCCAGCATTCCGGCGGCGCGGGCGGCGAGCGCGATGCCGCCCAAATTCGCCACGACGTCAATGATCGAGCAGTCGACCACGCAGCCCTTGCCGCTGCGTTGAGCCGCGAAAACGGCGGCGAGCACCCCGAAGGCGAGGCCGAGCGCGCCGCCTCCGTCGCCGAGAACCGTCGGCGGCGCCATCGGCGCCTGCCCGTCGCGGGCGGCAAGCGAGAGCACGCCGCTCAGCGCCAGATAGTTGAGATCGTGGCCCGCGGCGCGCGCGAGCGGCCCGTCCTGCCCCCAGCCCGTCATGCGCGCGTAGACGAGCCGCGGATTGCGCCTGGCGCAGTCGGCGGGGCCGAGCTTGAGCCGCTCCATCACGCCCGGCCGATTGCCCTCGATCAGCGCGTCGGCCGTCTCGATCATCGCCAGCGCCTCCGACATGGCTTCAGCGCGCTTGAGATCGAGCGCGACGACACGCTTGCCGCGCCGCAGCGGACCATCCGACAAGGGGCGGTCCGGGTCGCCGAGCGCCGCCTTGTCCGGGCGAACGATCGCAGCCACGTCGGCGCCGAGATCCGCGAGCATGCGGCCGGCGAGCGGACCTGGGCCGATCCCCTCGAACTCGACGACCTTCAGGCCCGCAAGCGGACGCATCATGCAACACCCCCCAGGGCCAAACTCGTCCGCCCGGTCAAACGCATTCCGGAAACAGCGCCTTCAGCCCCTCGAGCGATGCTTCCGCGATTCCGCGCTCGGTGATCAACCCGGTCACAAGTCGGGCCGGGGTGACGTCGAACGCGGGATTCGCGGCGCGGCTCCCTTCCGGCGCGATCCTTACACGCGTGATCGCCCCGTCGTCGCTCCGGCCCTGGACGAAGTTGACTTCGTCAGAGCTGCGCTCCTCGATCGGGATTTCTCTCCCGTCGCGAACCGTCCAGTCGATGGTCGGCGACGGCAGCGCCACGTAAAACGGCACCGCATTGTCGCGGGCCGCGAGCGCTTTCAGATAGGTGCCGATCTTGTTGCAGACATCGCCGCTGGCGGTCGTCCGGTCCGTGCCCACGATCACCATGTCGACGAGCCCATGCTGCATCAGATGGCCGCCGGCGTTATCGACGATGAGCGTGTGCGGCGCGCCGTGATGGGCGAACTCCCAGGCGGTGAGGGAGGCGCCCTGATTGCGCGGGCGGGTCTCGTCGACATAGACATGGACGCTCAACCCCTCATCCATCGCCAGATAAATCGGCGCGGTCGCGGTGCCGTAGTCGACCGTCGCGAGCCAGCCGGCGTTGCAATGGGTGAGGATGTTGACCGGTTCGCCAGGCTTCTTGTCCGCCGCCAGGCGGCGAAGGATCTTGAGGCCATGCGCGCCGATGGCGCGATTGATCTCGACATCCTCGTCGGCGATGCGCCTGGCCGCGGCATATGCAGCAGCGGCCCGCGCCTGCGGGGCGAGCGGGGAGAGAAGCTTTCGCACCGCATCGAGCGCCCAGCGCAGGTTGATCGCCGTCGGCCGCGTGGCGGCGAGCTTTTCGCGCGCCGCGTCGAGCGCCGCGTCGCTCGGGTCGTCGCGCATGGCGAGCGCGAGTCCATAGGCCGCGGTCGCGCCGATCAGCGGCGCCCCGCGCACCCACATGTCGCGGATCGCCGTCGCCGCCTCGTCGACGCTGGTGAGCGTCGCGACCTTGAACGCATGCGGCAGCCAGCGCTGGTCGATCACGTCGACGCTCGAGCCGTCTTCGTTGAGCCAGATCGTGCGGTACGCGCGTCCGTCGACTTTCACGTCAAGCGTTCTCCTCTTCAGCGGCCGCGCTTCGCGCCCCATCTCAACGCCGCGGGGTCGATATCACACCCGGCGGGCGCACGGAATTCAGGTTCGGGCGCCTAAATGATCGAGTTTGTCCCGCTCGACGCGCCGCCCTACCCTGTCCCGATGATAGTCGATCCGATGAACAGGCCGCCGGGTGCGCCCCTGGGCGAAGGCGGAGCGACGCTGTCCAACGCGGTGATCGCGTTCGAGAGCGAGGATGCGGCGCGTCGCCGGCTCGAAGCGTTCGGCTATCCTGCCGACGTCGCCGCCGAGATCGCCGTCTATCTCGCCCAGTCGACTGACCTGCCGCTGTTCATCGATGAAATCGCGCAAGCGCTGCGCGAAAAGGGAATCGCCGCCGAATTCGTCGCCCTCGACGACCTCCCGGGGCGGCTGGGAGAATCGGCGCCGCGGCGCGATCGGACAATCGTATGGACGCTCAACGACGGCGTGCGCTTCTATCGCGGCTCCTCGGTTCCCGCTCTCGCTCGCCTCGCGGGCTTCGCGCGGTTCGGCAGCCCGGCCGCCGCGGCGCACCTTTGCCAAGACAAGTTCGCAAGCCTCTCGCTCGCCGCCGCCGCCGGCCTTCCCGTCCCGCCGACCAGGCTCATGGAAGGGGATACGGAAATCGCCGCCCTCGGCGACTGGCCGGGGCAGCACATTCCGCTGTTCGTCAAGCCCAATACGCTCGGCGCGAAGATCGGCATTTTCACCGACAGTCTGTGCCACGATCGAGTAGAGGCGAACGACCGGGCGCGGCGCATCTGGGAGCGCTATCGCGACCGGACCCTCATCCAGCCGTTCGTCGAAGGCGACGACGTGCGGGTGAGCTTCATGGATCTGGGCGGCGAATTCGCCGAACAGTTCGGCGTCGAACAGATCGTGAAGGATCCTAAGAGCGAGACCGGCGGGGCGTTTCTCACCATGAAGGACAACGAAACGCTGTCGGGGGCGAGCAACACCGCCGGCGGACGCGGCGGCTTCGGCGCCGCGCACGCAGCCGCCTTCACGCCGCGCATGATCGACGTGCAGGAAGAGACGAGCGAGCGATCCAGGCAAGCGGTAGCGCGGATCCTCGACTTCAGCGTCCGCCTCGCGCGGCTGATCGGCCTTCGCGATGTTTTCTCGATCGATTTCCGCATCGACGCCGAAGGCCAGCCCATCTTTTTCGAATTCGAGGTCTGTCCGGCCGTCACCATCTACGATTTTCAGAACTACCTGCGCCGGCGCCGGGACTTAAGCCTCGGGCAGGCGCTGGCCAAGGCGCTGCACATCGCGCACGCGCGCAGGCGCGCCATGGACGAAGCGTGATCCTGAGAGCGGAACCCGGCGTTGCACGGTTTTTGCAATCGCGTTAGCGTCCCCTCCCGAGTGTACACGCGTGTCCATGTTGCGATCAGGTTGCCGCGACGCAAAGCGCAAACAGAAGATCGGCGCCAGGAATTTGGGCGCCCGTTGGGAGGAATCCGGTTGGACGCCCTAGTGGATAGAATCAAACGCTTCGAACCCCTTGCAAGCCGGAGAACTCCTTGAAATTGCGGAAGGCGCCCCGGACTCTTACGTTTGATTTTGACCACTAGAAGCTTCGAAGGGCGCCCGCGAGCGTGCGCGATGAGACCTGTCGCAGCGCCGGTTTTATGAAGAACAAGGAGGAGAACGGGAATGATCGGCGAAAAGCTCAAGAGCGGGTTCTGGCGCAAAAGCCTGAAAACCTGGGCGGCGGAAGCCAGAGCGGGAGCGATCGACCGGCGCGAGTTTCTCGCGCTCGCCACCATCTTCGGCGCCTCGACCGCCGCCGCCTACGGCATGCTCGGCCTCGCGGCGCCGACGCCGGCGTTCGCCGATACGCCCAAGAAGGGAGGAACGCTCAGGGTCGGCATGTTCGTCAAGGACCAGAAGGATCCGCGCACCTACGACTGGCCGGAGATGGGCAACGTTGGGCGCCAGTTCCTTGACTCGCTCGTCACCTATACCCGCCAGTTCACCTTCGAGCCGGCGCTGCTCGAATCCTGGGACGTCAATGCGAATGCGACCGAATATGTCCTGCACGCGCGCAAAGGCGTAACCTGGAACAATGGCGACGCCTTCAACGCCGACGACGTTATCTTCAACCTCAATCGCTGGTGCGACCAGTCGGTCGCGGGCAATTCGATGGCCGCGCGCATGGGCGCGCTCATCGACCCGGCGACCAAAAAGGCGCGCGAGGGCGCAATCACCAAGGTCGACGATCACACGGTGAAGCTGTCCTTGAAGAACCCCGACATCACCATCATACCGGGCATGACGGACTATCCGGGGCTGATCGTCCATCACGATTTCGAAAAGGATGGCAAGGATCTCATCAAGCATCCGATCGGGACCGGCGCGTTCGAGCTGGTTTCTTTCGAGGTCGGCAAGAAGGCGGCGTTCAAGCGGCGGACCAACGGCAAATGGTGGGGCGGCGACGCTTACCTCGACGGCGTCGAGTTCATCGATTACGGGCCGGATATTTCCGCCACCGTCAGCGCCTTCGAAGCCGAGGAGCTCGACTGCACGATGAAGACCGACGCGTCCTATGTGAAGATCCTGGACAAGTCGGGGCTCGTGCGTTCCGACGTCCGGACGTCGGCGACCGTCGTCGCCCGCACCAACGTCAAGCAGAAGCCCTATGACGACCAGCGGGTGCGCAACGCGTTGCAGATGGCGGTCGACAATGCGACCGTTCTCAAGCTCGGCGTCGAGGACTATGGCACGGTCGGCGAAAACTTCCACGTCGCGCCGATCCACCCGGAATATGCGCCGCTGCCCAAGAAGCTGCGCGATCTCGCCGGCGCCAAGAAGCTGATGACCGACGCGGGCAAGATGGACTTCGAGCACGAGCTCATCACCAGCGACGAGGAATATGAGAAGAACACGGGCGACGCCATCGCGGCGCAATTGCGCGAGGCGGGCTTCAAGGTGAAACGCACCGTGCTGCCCGGCTCGACCTTCTGGAACGACTGGACGAAATATCCCTATTCGATCACCGAATGGAACATGCGCCCGCTCGGCGTTCAGGTTCTCGCCCTCGCCTACCGCACCGGCGAAGCCTGGAACGAGACCGCCTATTCCAACCCGGAATTCGACTCCAAGCTCGAGAAGGCGCTGGCCATTCCCGACCCGAAAGAGCGCAAGGTGGTGATGAAGGATCTCGAGCAGATCCTCCAGGATTCGGGCATCATCATCCAGGCCTACTGGCTGACGCTCTACAACCACCGCACCAAGGCGGTGATGGATTACGGAATGCATCCCCTCTACGAGACCCATCTCGAGCGCGTATGGCTCAACGCCTGAGGCCCGGAGCGCGAAAGATGGCGGCCGCCGGTCGATCCGACGCTGTGAAAGCGGATCGGCCGGCGTTCTGAACCGCGAAGGAGGGGCGGGACAATGGCGTCATTCCTGGCTCGCCGCCTCGGCGCGATGCTGCTGACGATGCTGTGCCTCACCCTCATCGTCTTCTATCTCGTCAATCTCGAGCCGAACCTTCGCAAGCTCGCGATCAGCCAGACCGAGATGCACGCCTCCGACCAGGCGCTGGAGAGCTGGCTCGTCAAGAACGGCTACCGCCGCCCCTTCCTCGAGCGCTACGCCGCCTGGCTCGGCATCTGGCCCAAACAGCCCAACATCGACCCCAAGACGGGCGTTGCGACGCCCCGCTTCTCGTTCTGCGACGAGCCGAAGACGCCCAGGTTCTCAGGCGTGCTACAGGGGGACCTTGGCTGCTCGACCAGCTTCAAGGTCAAGGTCGCCGAGAAGCTCGGGCCCGCGGTGAAGGCGACGGCGATCCTCATGTTCTGGGTGCTCGTGGTGATGATCCCGACCGCGCTCGCGATCGGCGTCGTCGCCGGGATGCGCGAGGGCTCGCGCACCGATCGCGTCCTGTCGATTCTCTCGATCGCGACGACATCGACGCCCGAATACGTTTCAGGTGTTGTGCTCACCATCGTCTTTGCCGCCTGGCTCGGCTGGCTCAGCGGTTCGGCGGCCGCCGCGACCGAAGGTCACATGACGTTCCATAATTTCGCCTTGCCGGTCGCGACGGTCGCGATCCTTGGCATGGGCTATGTCGCGCGCATGACCCGCGCCTCGATGATCGAAGTGATGAACGCGCAATATATCCGCACCGCCCGGCTCAAGGGCTTGAGCTTCGGAGCAGTCGTGCTCAAGCACGCGCTGCGCAATGCGCTGATCGCGCCGTTCACCGTCATCATGCTCCTGTTTCCGTGGCTCCTGACCGGCGTGGTCATCGTCGAGGTGATGTTCCGCTACCAGGGCTTCGGCCAGGCTCTGGTCGACGCCGCCGGCAACAACGACATCGATCTCCTGCTCGCCTGCTCGCTCGTTTCGGTGATCCTGGTGCTGCTCACGCAGCTCATCTCGGACATCGGCTACGCCTGGCTCAATCCGCGCATCCGCGTGCATTAGGGGAGCGCGCTTGCAGTTCCTGAGCCCCGGCGAGATTGTCCTCAAGATCCTTGTGCAGCTTATTCCGATCTGGGCAAGTCTCGCGCTCGTCCTGGGCCTGAGCCTCGTCTTCCGCAAGAGGCTCGGGCTTTATGGGCATGTGGTGGGAAGCGGCGTCGGATTCGCCGGCCTCTTCCTGGTCGGCTTCTGGCTATTTGCGGCGATTTTCGCCAGAAAGATCGAGCTTTTCGATCCGCTCGGCCAGATCGCGGAATTGCAGTTCGCGTCGCCCGGCGCGATCGATCCGCATTCCGGCCTGCCCTATCTCTTCGGCGGCGACAAGCTGGCGCGCGACGTATTCGGGCGGGTCATCGCCGGCGCCCGCATCGTGCTTATCATTGCGCCGCTGGCGACGCTGCTCGCGCTCTCGGCCGGGATCATGCTCGGGCTCCCGGCCGGCTATTTCGGCGGGCGGATCGACGCCCTGCTGTCGTTCCTGACCAATCTGGTGCTCGCCTTCCCGATCATCGTCCTCTTCTACCTCTTGGTCTCGCCGGGCATTCTGGAGACGCCGATCCCCTATGCGCTGGCCGCGGTCTTCTTCGCCTTTCCGGTCGTGCTCCTGAGCGTCGCGTTCATCGCCGGCTATCGGGCGAGGCCGGCTGCGCTCGCGCTCCGGCTGGGGCTGACCCTGCTCGCGGGTACATGGTTGTTTGCGACCTTCGTGTTCAACGCCGACCCGTTCAGGCTCATTCAGGTCAGTCCGAGCACGCTCAACATTTTCGTCGCCGTCGCGCTGGCCTCCGGCCCCGGCATCTTCCGCATCGTGCGCGGCCTGACCCTCGACATCAAGACGCGCGAATATGTGTTCGCCGCGCAGACCCGGGGCGAAAGCCCGTGGTATGTGATGCTGTGGGAGATCCTGCCCAACGCGCGCGGGCCGCTGATCGTCGACGTCTGCCTGCGCATCGGCTACACCACCATCCTGCTAGGCGCGCTCGGCTATTTCGGCTTAGGGATGCCGCCCGAAAGCCCCAACTGGGGGACGATGATCAATGAATTGAGCCGCTTCATGCGCATCTATGTCCACCCTGCCTTGCCCCCGGCGCTGGCGCTGATGTCGTTCGTGCTGGGCCTCAACCTGCTCGCCGACGCGATCCGCGAGCAGTCGCTGCGCGATTGACGGAGCAAGCCATGGCGGCGCCCCTTCTCGAAATCGACCGTCTCGGCATCTCGTTCTTCACCCGCGCCGCCGAAATTCCCGCGGTGATGGACTTCTCCTGCCGGATCATGCCCGGGCAGGCGATGGGGCTCGTCGGCGAATCGGGCTGCGGCAAGTCGACCGTCGCGCTCGCCATTCTGCGCGATCTGCCCGGGCTCGGGCGCATCACCGATGGCGCGATCCGCTTCGAGGGCCGCGACATGGCTAACCTCAACGCCGCGGAGCTCAGCGCCATCCGCGGCTCGAAGATCGCCATGGTCTATCAGGAGCCGATGGCCTCGCTCAATCCGACGATGCTGGTCGGGCGGCAGCTCATGGAAGTGCCGCTGATCCACGACAAGGTCTCGCGCGAGGAGGCGCGCAGGCGCGCCCTCGACATGGTCAAGGCGGTGCGCCTGCCCGATCCCGACCGCGTCATGCGCGCCTATCCCCATCAGCTGAGCGGCGGCCAGCAGCAGCGCGTCGTCATCGCGATGGCGCTTCTGTCGAATCCGAAGCTCTTGATCCTCGACGAGCCAACCACCGCGCTCGACGTCACGGTGGAAGCCGGCATTGTCGCGCTGGTCAAGGACCTTACCGCCCGCGCCGGCGCGTCCACGCTTTTCATCTCCCACAATCTCGGGCTCATCCTCGAGACTTGCGACGAAGTGACGGTGATGTATTCGGGCGAGGCGGTCGAAAGGGGCGCGGTCCACGACGTGTTCGGCGCCGTGCGCCACCCTTACACACAGGGCCTGTTCCGCTCGATCCCGATGCCGGGAACGAACAAGAACGACAAGCCGCTCGTTCCCATTCCCGGCCAGTTGCCGCTGCCCCATGAGCGCCCGCCGGGCTGCAACTTCGGGCCGCGCTGCGGCTATTTTGTCGCAGGCCTGTGCGATCAAGCCGATGTGCCGATGCGCGAGGTCGACGGCGCGCGCGGCCATGAGAGCCGTTGCCTCAGAATCGAGGCGATCGACTGGGCTCGAGCGTTGCGGCCGGCGGCGCGGCTCGAGCCGGTCAGGATCGGCGCGCCGGTCCTCGACGTCACGCGGCTCAAGAAACATTATCGCGTCGCCGCGAGCGCCCTGTTCGGCAGGGGCGAGGGCCGCGCGGTCAAGGCGGTCGAGGACATTTCCTTCGAGGCCCGTGAGGCCGAGGTGTTGGCGATCGTGGGCGAATCGGGCTGCGGCAAGTCGACCCTCGCCAAGGTGCTTCTGGGGCTCGAGACCGCGAGCGAGGGCGTGGTCGCTTTCGATGGCGAGGAGATTCAGGGCCAGGCTGTCGAAAGCCGGGCGGTGAAGACCATCGCCTCGATCCAGATGATTTTCCAGAATCCGTTCGACACCCTCAATCCGAGCTATTCGGTCGGCTCGCAGATCGTGCGCACGCTCGAGCGCTTTCGCGTCGGCGCGAACTTGTCCGATCGGCGCGACATGATGCTGCGGCTGCTTGATCTCGTGAAGCTGCCGCGCGCCTTCGCTGGGCGCAGCCCGCGGCAATTGTCGGGCGGCCAGAAGCAGCGCATCGGCGTTGCGCGCGCCTTCGCCGGGCGGCCCCGAGTGATCATCGCCGACGAGCCGATGTCGGCGCTCGACGTTTCGGTGCAGGCCGCGATCAGCGAGCTCCTGATGAGCCTGCAGCGCGAATCGAAGACGACGATGGTGTTCATCAGCCACGACCTGTCGGTGGTGCGCTATCTCGCTGACCGGGTCGCGGTCATGTATCTCGGCCACATCCTCGAGATGGGCGCAACCGAGCAGATTTTCGCGCCGCCCTTCCACCCCTATACCGAGGCGCTTCTGTCGGCGATCCCGATCGCCGACTTGAGCGTGAAGAAGCGCCACGTGGTGCTCGAGGGCGAGATCCCCTCGGCGCTGTCGCCGCCGAGCGGCTGCCCGTTCCAGACCCGCTGCGGGCACAAGCGCGACGTTCCGGGGAATTTATGCGAGCTTGAAATGCCGCCGACGCGAACCGTCGCGCACGGCCACACGATCAAGTGTCATCTGCCGGTCGAGGCGCTCGAGCGCATGGAGCCGGTGTTCGCATGACGGGTTGGCCAAGCGCTTGATCAACTAACCTGGACGCGACACACTCAGCTGGCCCGTTTGCCAGCGAGCGGAGGCCCTTTCGAATGGCCATCATTGTCAAGGTCGGCGAGGCGAAGACGCATCTTTCCGATCTTCTCGTCAGGGTCGAGGCGGGCGAGGAGATCATCATCGCGCGTGGCGACGAGCCGATCGCCCGGCTGACGCGCATCGAGAAGGTGAACGACCTAGGCGCGCTTGTCGCCGAGGCGCGGGCCGCGCGGGCACGGGCAAAGTCCGTAAGCCGAGACGAGCTTCTGGCGTGGAGGCGCGAGGGCGCGCGGGGCGCATGATCGTGCTCGAAGTTCTCCCGAAACGAAGCGTGCGACATTTGCCGGTGTTCGCATGACGCGGCGCCTGAGCCTCGACGAGGCGACCGGCCTCGCCGCTCGCGCATGTCGCGCCGCCGGCTTAAGCGACGAAGCGGCGCTGTCGCTGGCGCGAGCGACCGTTTCCGCCGACGCGCACGGCAGAAGCTCGATCGGCTTTGGCCATCTCCTCGACTATCTTGCGGCGCTGCGGGAGGGCCGCATCAACGGCGACGCCGAACCGCTCATAACTTCGCCGGCCCCGGCCGCGATCCATTGCGACGCCAGAGGCGGGATTGCGCAGCTTGGCTTCGATCGCATCTTCGACGATCTGCGGGGTCGCGCCGGGACCTTCGGAATCGCGCTGTTCACGCAGAAGGGAAGCTACACCACCGGCGAACTCGGCTATTACCCGCGCCGTCTCGCGGAGGCCGGACTGGTCTCGTTCGCCGCGACCAGCGGGCCAGCGCTGATGACGGTCGCTGGAGCGCGCAGGCCCGTCTATTGCACCAACCCGCTCGCCTTCGCCGCGCCGGTCGCCGATGGTGCGCCGCTTCTCATCGACCAGGCCTCGAGCGCGACGGCCTATGTCGAGCTCAGGCGCTACGCGGATCGCGGCGAGGCGCTGCCGTCAGGCTGGGCCATCGACGCCGACGGCCGCCCGACCACCGATCCGAACGCCGCGTTGCGCGGCGCGCTTCTGGCCTTTGGCGGCGCGCGCGGCGCCAATATCGCGCTGATGGTCGAGGTCATGGCGGCAGGGTTGACGGGAGCGCACTGGGCTCTCGACGCGCCCTCGTTCACTTCAGGCGATCGCTCGCCCGGCGCGGGCCTGACAGTCGTCGCCATCGCGGCCGCGTTGCTGGAGCCGGACTTTCCAAGCCGGCTCAGACTTGAGCTCGACCGGCTCGCCCGCTCCGGCGTCCACATTCCCGGACGGCGCGCGACGGCCGCCGAAATCGATCTGCCCGACACGCTCGCGGCCGAGGTCGAACGCGCCGCGGCGCCTTGAAAGGGCTCCGCACAAAGGGCTAGAGAGCCAACCGTCCGGCGACCATGGAGCGGCGATATGGCGAAGCGAGTCAATCGGAGGCGCCTGCTTGAGATCCTCTCCTCCCTTCCCGTTGTCGGCAGTTTCCTCTCCGGCGTCTCGGCTTCGGCGCAGACCGCGGCTCCGAAAACGCGCGTCCGTCTCGGCGATCCTGCATGGCCTTCGGAAGCAGCGTGGGAAAAGCTCAGCGGCGAAGTGGAGGGGCGCCTCATCAAAGTGCGCTCGCCGCTTGCCGACTGCATCGGCGGCTCGTTCGACGCAGCTTGTGCGCAAGTGTTCAAGGAGCTGAAGAATCCCTACTATCTCGGCGACGAGGTCGGGCTCACCCAGTCACTCGGCTGGGTCGGGGCGTGGACATCGGAGCCGAGCGTCTACGCCGTCGCCGCCAAGACGACGCAGGATGTCGTCGCCGCGGTCAATTTCGCGCGGACGAACAATCTGCGGCTGGTGGTGAAGGGCGGCGGCCACAGCTACCAGGGATCATCCAACGCGGCCAACTCGCTCCTCGTCTGGACCCGCCACATGAACGCGGTGAAGCTGCACGACGCCTTCGTCGGCGCCGGTTGCGAGGGCCGCGCGGAGCCGCAACCGACCGTGTCGGTCGAGCCGGGCGCGATCTGGGGACATGTCTATAACGAGGTGACCACGAGGGGCGGCCGCTATGTGCAGGGCGGCGGATGCCTCACCGTTGGCGTGGTCGGCCTCGTGCTCGGCGGCGGGTTCGGCAGCTTCTCGAAGGCCCATGGAACGGCCGGCGCGAACCTCATCGAGGCGGAGGTTGTGACCGCCGACGGCGAGGTCAGGATCGCCAACGCCTGCACGAACGCCGATCTCTTCTGGGCGCTCAAAGGCGGCGGCGGCGGGTTTGGTGTTGTCACCCGTGTCACCCTGCGCACGCACGCGCTTCCTTTGTCTCTCGGGGTCGTGTTCGGGACGATCAAGGCGGCCTCGGACGATGCGTATCGCAGGCTCGTCGGCAAGATCATCGAGTTTTACGCCCAGGCGCTCTTCAATCCGCACTGGGGCGAGCAGCTTGTGTTCGCCCCGGGCGGCGTTCTGTCGATTTCGATGGTGCTCCAAGGCCTCGATCAGCATGAGGCCGAGGCGACATGGCGCCCGTTCTTCGACTGGGTTTCGGCGTCCCCCCAGGATTTCAGCACTCTCTCGGCGCCCAGGATTGTCAGCGCACCCGCGCGCCATCTCTGGGATCCGGCGTTTCTGACGCGCATTCCGGGGCTGGTCCTCTCGGACGACCGTCCAGGCGCGCCGGCGGACGACATCTTTTGGGCGAGCAACCTCGGAGAGACGGGCGTGGTGTGGCATGCCTACCAGTCCGCTTGGCTGCCCAAGTCGCTGCTCGCCGACGATCAGCGCGAGCGGCTGGCCGATGCGCTCATCGCGGCGGCTCGGCATCGCGGCGTCGCGCTGCATTTCAACAAGGGGCTCGCGGGCGCGACCGCGGAGGCGATCGCCGCGGCCGGGGATACGCCCATGAATCCCGCCGTCGCCGACGCCTTTGCGCTGGCGATCAGCGGCGCCGCCGGGCCTCCCGCCTATCCGGGCGTTCCGGGCCACGAGCCGGATGAAGCGGAGGCGCGTAGCCAAGCTGCGGCCGTGACCGCGACGATGGACGAAATCCGCAAGCTCCTGCCGCGCGTCGGCTCCTATGTGTGGGAGACCGACTTTTTTCAGCCGAACTGGCAGGACGCGTTCTGGGGCGACAACTACGCAAGGCTTCGCGCGGTCAAGACGAAATACGATCCCGGCGGCGTCTTCTTCCTCCACCATGGCGTCGGCAGCGAAGACTGGAGCGCGGACGGATTCACCCGGGTGAACTGAGGCTGGCGCGCGGCCTTCGGCCCCAAGGGACGGCCATTGGAGGGAGGAAAGAGTGGGGGACAAGCGTCCGCGCATCGGAGTGATCGGCTCGACCAACATGGATCTGACGACCACCGTCGAGCGCATGCCGGTCTGGGGCGAGACGGTCCTCGCCAGGCACTTCGAGACGAGTTTCGGCGGCAAGGGCGCCAATCAGGCGGTCGCCGCGGCCAAGCTTGGCGCCGAAGTGGTGATGGTCACCAATCTCGGCGACGATGGCCTGGGCGAGAGCGCGCTCAAGAATTTCGAGAGTTATGGGATCGACACGCGCCATGTCCGGCGCATCCCGAACCAGTCGACCGGCACGGCGACGATCCTAGTCGACGAGAAGTCGGGCGACAATTCGATCCTCATCGTCGCAGGAGCGAACGGCGACTTGAGCGCAGCCGACGTCGAAGCCGCGAGCGAGGCGCTCAAGCTTTGCGATCTCATCCTGCTCCAGCTCGAGATCCAGCTCGAGACCGCCTATGCGGCGCTTCGCTTCGGCCGGCCCAACGGCGTCAGGACCGTGCTCAACCCGGCGCCGGCGCGGCGCAACCTCGACATGGGCGTCGTCACGCCAAGCGAGCTTCCTCATCCCCAACGAGACCGAGCTCGCGATCCTCACCGACATGCCGGTGGAATCCGAAGCCGAGGTCTCAGCCGCCGCGCAAAGTCTCGTCAGCCAGGGCGTCGAGACGGTCATCGTGACGCTCGGCGCGCGCGGCGCGCTGCTCGCGACGCGCGAGGGCGCGCGCCCAATCGCGCCCGTCAAGGTTCAGCCGGTCGACACCACCGGCGCCGGCGACGCCTTCATCGGCAGCTTCGCCCGCTATCTCGCGGGGGGCTTGTCCGTCGACGCGGCGCTCACCGAGGCGACCCGATATTCCGCGTTCTCGGTCACCCGCCACGGCGCGCAGAAATCCTACCCGACCGAAGCCGAGTTCGCGGCGTTCAGCGCCAAGTGCGGATAGCCGCTACTTGCGGATTTCCTTGCAGACGTTCATCCGGTGCGGATCGCCGCCGAGTTCGCACTGAAAGCCGCATTCGTAGTCGCCGCCGCTTTTCACCTGAATCGCCTTCATTCGCTCGATCGCCTGGTCGCGGCAGTAGCTGAAGGTCTTGAAGCGCGGCGTCACGTCGAACCGCGTGCGGTCGGTCCGGTCGGGGTAGACGATCGCCGCCCACTCGCCAGGCGCGTCATCGCATCCGGCAAGGAGGAGCAAAACGAGAAACAACGGGCCCCGCACGAAAGCCCTCCCGATCGAGCAAGGAGCAGGTTCCCACCCCTCGCGAGGCGCGGCGCCCTCTTCAGCCGCCGACCAACGATTTTTCGCCGGCCTCGTAGATGCCGTCGAAGATTTTCTTGGCCTCGGCGTCGGTAACGCCCTTGGCTTCGTATGCGCCCACCCATTTCACGGACGAGCCCTTCGGGTCGGGCGAGACGCTGATCGTCGAATGATAGTTGGCGGCGGGCAGGCCGGAGATGATCGTATAGGTGTAAGTGTGATTGGCGTTATCGAGCTTCTCCAGCCTTTCGACGACCGTGCCGCCGCCCTTGAGCGAGAGTGTGCGCTCTTTACCGTCGGCGCTTAGCGCGCATTTCTCGATCGCCGGATGCCAGTTCGCGATGCCGCAGAAGTCGCCGACCTTCTTCCACAAGTCGTCGGGCGACATCGAGGATGTCATGGTCACGCTGGAATCAAGCGCGAACGCCGATCCGGCGGAGATCAGAAATGTCGCCGCGGCGACGGAAATGCTGGCGATGCGCATAGTCGGGCTGCCTCCCTTGTGTTGCTCGGTCTGCGATCTTCGCATCGCGATGGGCTAACCCTAGCTGTTTTGCGGCGTTCGGCAATGCCAACCTCGTCCCGCGCGGGCGCGCCGAGTGTTTGCAGGCGATGAAGGATTGAGAATGTCACAAGCTCTCACGATGTCACGCCTCATCCTATTGCAAAGCGATCCTGCAAAGACTAGTTATCTAACTAGTCTTTAGCGGGCGAGAGGAGATGAACGTGCGCGCCTGGGCTGTCCAAGATGCAAAGGCTCGTTTCAGCGAGATGCTGGAAACCTGCCTGAGGGAAGGCCCGCAGGTCGTCACCAAACGCGGCGCCGAGGCCGCCGTCCTCGTGCCGGCGAGCGATTGGCGAAGACTGGAACGCGCGGCCAAGCCCACACTGAAGGCGCTCTTGCTGACGAACGATGCGCGGGGAGAGTTGATCATTCCCGCGCGGGGCGGTCGGCGCCGCCGTCCGGTCCTCGGTCTCGACTGACGACCAATGTACCTCCTCGATACGAATGTCGTCTCGGAACTGCGACGGACTCGTCCGCATGGCACCCTGCTCGCATGGCTCCAAGACGTGCAGGATCACGACCTGCATATCTCCGCCGTGACGATCGGGGAGATCCAGTCGGGCGTGGAAATCACGCGCGAACAGGATGAAGCCAAGGCGGCCGCGATTGAGGCTTGGCTGGCTGAGGTCGCCGGGACCTACAATGTCCTGAGCATGGACGCGCAGACCTTCCGCGTGTGGGCGCGGCTGATGCATCGTCGGAGCGACAACCTCATTGAAGACGCGATGATCGCGGCGACCGCCGCGGTTCACCGCTTGACCGTCGTCACCCGTAACGTGCGAGATTTTGAGGGCCTTGGCGTTCTCACGCTAAACCCTTTCGCGACAAAAGCCCGCTAGCGGAAGCCATGGCGTGAACATGGCGCGCCGCATTGTCGGGCGTAAGTCCGCCGCGCTTGCCCGGGCGGCGCCGGCGCTTTAGGGATGCGGCGCCAACCAAGGAGGGCTCGCGATGGCTGAGGGCGTCATGGACAAGGTTCGCCTGGGCCGCACCGATATCATGGTCACGTCCATCTGCTTCGGCTCCTCCGGCATCGGCGACATGCCTGACACCTACGGCTATGGCGTCGACGAGGCGCGCGCCAGGGCGACGCTCCACGCCATTTTCGACGGGCCGGCCAATTTCATCGACACCGCGCGCAATTATGGGCTCGGCCGCAGCGAGGAGCGGATCGGCGCCGTCATTCGCGAGCGCGGCGGCCTGCCTGAAGGCTTCGTCGTCTCGACCAAGCTCGACCGCGATTTCGAGACCAACGCGTTCGACGCGGCGCGCGCCCGCCGTTCGCTCGAGCAGAGCCTCAAGGCGCTGGGCCTCGATCGGGTCGACCTCCTCAATCTGCACGATCCCGAGCATGCCCGCTCGTTCGACGAGGCCACCGGCAGGGACGGCGCGCTCGGCGAACTCTTCCGCATGAAGGAGGAGGGGCTGGCGAGGGCGGTGGGGCTCGCGGCCGGCGTCGTCTCCCAGATGACGCCGCTTCTGCGCGACTGGGATTTCGACGCGCTGATCACCCACAATCGCTTCACTCTCGCCAATCGCAACGCCGAGGCGATGCTCGATCTCGCGGCCTCGCGAGGGATCGCCGTCCTCAACGCGGCGCCTTATGCGAGCGGCGTGCTCGCCAAGGGATCGACGAACTATCCGCGCTACGCCTATCAGGAAGCTTCAGAGGACATGCTCGATCCGATCCGCAAGATCGAGGCGATCTGCACGCTCCATGGCGTGCCGCCAGGCGCGGCGGCGCTGCAATTCTCGCTGCGCGACCCGCGCATCGCCTCGACCATCTGCGGCGTGACCAGGCCCGAGCGGGTCAAGCAGACGGTCGACTGGGCCCGCTTCCCCATCCCGGACGACGCGTGGAGCGAGCTTATGGCGCTGAGCTACGCGACCGACGATCCCGAGGCGACGCGCGACTACAAGCTCGGGTGAGCGGGCTCGCTCAGCGCGCCGCCATCACGCTTTCGGCGGCCCGGCAGGCGATCTGCATGATTGTCAGCGTCGGATTGGCGCTTCCCGACGAGGGGAACACGGCTGCGCTGGCGACGAAGATGTTCGGCGCCGCATGACAGGCGAGGCGCGGATCGACCACCGACGTCCGCGGATCGACGCCCATGCGCGCCGTTCCGGCGGGATGGCGGGTGTCGATGGCGCCCTCGATCAGGTCGTCGCGGTCCGGATCGACCGACCATACGACCGGGCTCGTCGTCTCAAGACCGGTCGATCGCCAGAACCGGCGCGCGCGCAGCAAAACCGACCGAAGGGTGCGCCCGTCGAGAGCCGTCTTCCGCCAGTCCATCTCCAGCATCGGCTGGCCAAGCTTGTCACGCTGCTTGGAAAGCGTGAGGCGTGAACCCGAGTTCGGCGCTTGCTCGATCCGCGCATCGACGAAAAGGTCGATGGATGGGCTGAAATACATTTGCTTGTGTCGAACTCTCCAATAGAGGGCCGGCGCGAAGTTCCGCAGATCCTTCGCGATCTCGCGCCTCGGCGCGAGATCGGAGAACTGGCGGGCCTGAGCCGATTTTCCGACATTGCGCAAATAATGATGGAGCGACAGCGGCCCGATACTCTGCGCGAATTGTAACGTAGCCGCTCGCGGCTTGGTCTTCGCGTTGGGCGGCGGCGGTGGTCTCCAGGTGGAGCCCTCGGCGCGTCGAGCCGCCGATGTGATAGCCGAAGGCGAGATTGGTCCGCTTGCTGTCGAGCGGCTGGATGCGGCCCGCCTCGATCTTGAGATGGTCGTTGAAGTATCGGCCGAGCGCCTCGCAGCCTGAGAACGCACGCCCCTCCGTCAGCGCGTCAAGCTGAAGCAAAAGCCTTGTCGTCTCGAAAGTCCCGGCCGCCAGGATGAACGAATCGGCCATAACCGTCATGCGCTTCCCGTTGACGCTCATGGCTTTCACGCCCGCAAGGCGACCGGCGGGATCGTCGACGAGCAAGTCGCATGCAGTCGCGTTGAGCCAGATCTCGGGGTTGCGGTTGGCCGCGATCATGTCCCGGAGAAGGTGGGCGACATTGCGCCGGCGAAAGGTCGGCCACTTCGACCATCTGGGAGTCATATCCGGCCGACCGTCGGGCAGCGGGTCTTTTCGACGCAGCCGTGAACCAGGTAGTTCTTCATACGAGCTTTGATCCAAGCGAAACAGGCGCTCGATTTCCGGGACGAAGCGGTCAAGTTCGGCCCTGTCGATTGGCCAGGCGCACAAACCAAGATAATCCCGAGGCCCCATGTCATGAGGCGCAAGCGGCATTATGCGCCCGCCCCACGTGTTCGACGTCCCGCCAAGCGCGCGCACCCGGCCGGTCACGTCGTGCAGGTAATTTGATCCAGTTTGCTCGACCGCGTTGAAGACGTCGAACCGGTCGAGCGGCTTTCGATCGCCGCTTTCGAGAACGACGACGCGCCGTCCCGATGCGCTGAGCCGGGAGGCGGCGATCAGGCCCGCGATGCCGCCGCCAACGACGCATACGCTGCAATTCACGGTCAGCGGGCGGTCCTCCGAGGCGCTGAGGTCACGAATCATTTCAGCCTCGATGAAATCAGCCCGGAGGCAGCCGCCAATCGCCAAAACTGGCGGGGAAGCCCGCTGAGCATATAGCGCCTTCGAACCGATGGAAATTGGAGGACGCGGCCTTTTCGGGACGGCGCCGACTTGCTGCGCTCGCCGGCGCCGCTGGCGCGATCGCTTGACGTTTCCTCTGAGTTGCGCGCATCACCCTCGTCGCTGCGCCGCGCGGGTTCGGCGCGGATACTCCCCAAGAGGATCCGACATGTTCGAAACCACGGTCGCCGGCAGCCTGCCCAAACCCCTCTGGCTTGCGGAAACGGAAAAGCTCTGGCCTGCCTGGAAGCTGGAAGGCGCCGCTCTCGAGGCAGGCAAGATCGATGCCACAATCCTCGCTGTGAAACGGCAGGAGGACGCCGGCATCGACATCGTCAGCGACGGCGAGCAGGCGCGCATCCATTTCGTGCACGGCTTCCTCGCCAATCTCGACGGGATCGACTTTACCCGCCGCAAGACGATCGGCATCCGCGCCGATCGCTACAAGGCCGAGGTTCCGACCGTGACCGGCCCGATCCGCCGCAAGGGCTCCGTCCACAAGCTCGAGGCGAGCGCGGCGCGCGCCCACACCAGGCGCAAGCTCAAATTCACCCTGCCCGGCCCGATGACCATCGCCGACACGATCGCGGATGAGCATTATCGCGATCGCCCCGCCCTCGCCCACGCCTTCGCCGCGGCGCTGAACGAGGAGGCGCACGAGCTCGAAAAGCTCGGCGTCGACGTGGTCCAGTTCGACGAGCCCGCCTTCAACGTCTACATGCGCGACGTCAAGGAATGGGGCGTCGCCGCGCTCGAGCGCGCCGCTGAGGGGCTTCGATGCAGGACTGCCGTCCACATCTGCTACGGCTATGGCATCAAGGCCAACAATGACTGGAAGGCGACGCTCGGCGAGCATTGGCGCCAATATGAGGAGACCTTCCCTGCGCTCGCGGCGAGCCGGATCGACCAGGTGTCGCTCGAATGCCGCAATGCGCACGTGCCGATCGAGCTGATCGGCCTGCTTAAGGGCAAGGATGTGATGATCGGCTGCATCGACGTCGCGTCGAACGCCGTCGAGACGCCGGAGGAGGTCGCAGACACCATCCGCGCCGCGCTCGACTATGTCCCGCCAGAACGGCTCTATCCTTGCACCAATTGCGGCATGGCGCCGATGGCGTCGGACATCGCTTACGCTAAGCTTGCGGCGCTCGCCGCCGGCGCGGAGCTGGCGCGCAAGGCTGTGCAGTAGCGCCCCTTACTTGCTATTGAGCCGGTCGCGAATCGCCCGCGCCTTTGTCAACTGCGCCTGAAACAGAGCGGCCGCAGCCTGCTGGCCGCCTGATTGCGCCGTTTCGTACGCCGTCTCGATCTCGCGTAGAGCGGTCTCGGCGAGTGCCCGGTTATTGGTGCGCGCCGCGATCAGCATCATCGCGTTCCCCTGATTGTCTGTGGTCCTCGCCCATTGCAACGGTACCCGCTCGCGCGTTTGCTCCTCAAGGGCCGAGCGAAAGGCAGCGACCGCCTCCTCGAGCCGCGCCGTCCCGCTCTGCCGTTCGCCGAGCGCCCTAAGCGCGCGGCCGAGATTCATTTGCGTCTGCGCCCAGTCGATCGGAACCCGCTCGCGCGTCCTTTCCTCGAGCGCCTCCCGAAAAGCCGCGACCGCTTGCTCCAGCCGCGCCGTGCCGTTATCTCGCTCGCCGAGCGCTCGAAGCGCAACGCCGAGATTGTTCTGCGTCGCCCCCCATTCGAGCGGGACACGCTCACGAGTTCAATTCCTGCAGCGCCGCGCGACACGCGGCGACCGCCTGCTTGAGGTTCTCCGTACCGCTCTCCCGCTCCCCAAGCGTTTCGAGCGCAGTCCCGAGATTCATCTGCGTCGCCGCCCATTGGAGCGGAGCCCGCTCGCGCGTGTACTCTAAGAGTGCCGCACGATAGGCCGCGACCGCCTCCTCGAGCTTCTCTGTCCCGCTCTCCCGCTCCCCGAGTTTTGTAAACGCATTGCCCAAATTAGTCTGCGTCTCCGCCCACAGGAGCGGAACCCGCTCGTGTGTCCGCTCTTTCAGCGCCGCCCGATAGGCCGCAACCGCCTCTTCGAGTTTCTCCGTGCTGTTTTCGCGCTCGCCGAGCGTCGCCAGCGCATTGCCAAGATTGTTCTGCGTCATCGCCCAGCCGAGCGGAACCCGCTCGCGGGTCTGTTCCTCCAGCGCCGCGCGATAGGCCGCGACCGCCTGGTCGAGCTGTGAATTGGCATGGAATAAGGACCCCGTTTTCGGGGTGATCGGCATCCAATCGGAACCCCGGGGATAAGGGTCCACACAGGCCTCCTGATCTCTTAGGGGGCCGAGTTCGAGATGCTGATTGTGGAGACGATCGCCAAAATTTGTCTGGCGTATTTTTCGCGAAAGATGACGATCAAGGCGATCTGCCGCGATTTGCGTGTTTCGCGCAAAGTGGTTCGGAGGGTCATCCGGTCGCAGGCGACAGAGTTCCGTTATCAGCGCGACGTCCAACCCCAGCCGAAAATCGGGCCTTGGCGCGAGCGGCTTGATTCATTGCTTTTGGAGAATGACGGCAAGCCGGCGCGCGAGCGGTTGACGCTCATTCGGGTCTTCGAGGAGCTGCGTGGGCTCGGCTATGAGGGCGGTTATGACGCGGTTCGCCGCTACGCCCGGGCCTGGAGCAAGGAGCGCGCGAGCGAGACGGCGAGCGCCTATGTGCCGCTGTCGTTTGCGCCGGGCGAGGCCTACCAGTTCGACTGGAGCCACGACATTGTTGTGATGGACGGGGTGACGACGACGGTGAAGGTCGCGCACGTTCGCCTCTGCCATAGCCGCATGATGCTGGTGCGCGCCTATCCGCGCGAAACGCAGGAGATGGTTTTCGACGCCCATGAGCGGGCGTTCGCATTCTTCAGGGGCGCCTGCTCGCGCGGCATCTACGACAACATGAAGACGGCGGTGGAGACGATCTTCATCGGCAAGGATCGGCAATACAATCGCCGCTTCCTCCAGATGTGCTCGCACCATCTTGTCGAGCCTGTCGCCTGCACGCCGGCGTCGGGCTGGGAGAAGGGCCAAGTCGAGAACCAGGTCGGCCTGGTGCGCGAGCGCTTCTTCACGCCGCGCTTGCGGGTCAAGAGCTATGACGAGCTGAACGCCTGGCTCATGGACAAATGCATCGCCTGGGCCAAGGCGCACGGCCATCCCGAACAACCCGACCGAACGATCTGGGAGGTGTTCGAGGAAGAGCGTCCCAAGCTCGTTCCCTATCGGGGTCGCTTCGACGGGTTCCATACCTTGCCGGCCTCGGTGTCGAAGACCTGCCTGGTGCGGTTCGACAACAACAAATACTCGGTGAGCGCCGGCGCGGTCGGCCGCCCGGTCGACATCCACGCCTACGCCGATCGCGTCGTGATCCGCCAGGACGGGCGCATTGTGGCGGAGCATCCACGCTGTTACGGGCGCGGCGAGACGATCTACGATCCCTGGCATTACGTGCCGGTTCTGGCGCGCAAGCCCGGCGCTTTGCGCAACGGCGCGCCGTTCAAGGATTGGGTGTTGCCGACAGCGCTAGACCGGGTCCGGCGCAAGCTTGCCGGGTCCGACGACGGCGACCGGCAGATGGTCAAAATCCTCGCCGCCGTGCTGACCGACGGATTGCTTGCGGTGGAGGCCGCCTGCCTCCAGGCGCTGTCCGAAGGCGTCCATTCGGCCGACGTCGTCATCAACATCCTTGCGCGCCAGCGCGATCCCGGACCGGCGGCGACGATCATGACGCCCGACGCTTTGCGGCTCCGCCACGCGCCAATCGCCGACTGCGCCCGCTACGATCAACTCAGGAGCGCCTAACCCATGGAAAGAACCGAAGTCCTCGACATGATGAGCAGCCTCAAGCTCTACGGGATGAGGAGCGCCTACGACGAGACGCTGGCCACGGCGATCAAGCGCAAGCACGAGCCGCAGCGCTTCGTCGGCGATCTCCTGAAGGCCGAGATCTCAGAGAAGCAGGCGCGCTCGATCAAATACCAGCTCACCGTCGCCAAGCTGCCCCTGGCCAAGGACGTCGAAGACTTCGCCTTCAAGGACACGCCGATCAACGAGGCTCTCGTGCGCGACCTCGCCGCCGGCGGCTTCATCGCCCAGCAGCGCAACGTCGTCCTCGTCGGCGGAACCGGCACCGGCAAGACGCATCTGGCCATCGCCATCGCGCGAAGCTGCATCCGAGCTGGATCGCGCGGTCGCTTCTTCACCACCGTCGATCTCGTCAATCAGCTCGAGGCCGAGGGCCGTGCGGGTCGCCAAGGACGGCTCGCCGATTATCTCACCCGCCTCGACTTCGTGATCCTCGACGAACTCGGCTATCTCCCCTTCGCGCAGGCCGGCGGGCAGTTGCTGTTCCATCTCGTCAGCCGGCTTTACGAGCGCACCTCGATCATCGTCACCACCAACCTCGCCTTCGGCGAATGGCCGAGCGTCTTCGGCGATCCAAAAATGACAACCGCGCTGCTCGACCGCCTCACCCATCACTGCGACATCGTCGAGACCGGCAACGAAAGCTGGCGCTTCAAGAACCGCGCCTGACCTCACAACAACAGCCCCTCACCGATCCGCGCTCGCCCCGGCTGCGCAACCCCAACCAGCTACGCCGGGGCGTGCGCTGCCGCCTCGATCCGTCACCAACCAAGGGGTCCCTTTTGCACGCCGATCTGGAGTGGGCCCCTTGGGGCGGACAAGAATCAGGCGGCTGTTTTGACCGTCGGCCGGGGATTGCGATCCTCGAACTGTTGCGGGCTGAGATAGCCCAGCGCTGAGTGGAGACGACGAGCGTTGTAAACCTCGTCGATGAATCTCGGAAGATCGTCGGCGACGTCAGCGAAGGTTTGGTAGGCCATCGGATAGGCGGCTTCGACCTTCAGCGTTTTCATGAAGCTCTCTGCCTTCGGATTGTCGTAAGGGTTGCCTCTGCGCCCCATCGAACCGACGAGGCCGTGCCGAAGCAACGCCTCCCGATAGCCCTGAGCGGCATATTGCGACCCTCTGTCCGTGTGATGAACGCAGCCTGGCGGCGGGTTTCGCCACTCGAGTGCGGCGTTCAGGGCGGCCAGCGTCAGGCGGACGTCGATCGAGCGGCTGATGGCATATCCGACCGCTCGGCGCGACCAAGCGTCGAGGATCACTGCGACGTAGGCGAAGCCTTCAAGGATGGCGACATACGTGATGTCCGCGACCCAGAGCTGGTCAGGCCCGTCAATCGTCAGGTCCTTAGCGCGATTGGGGTAGATCGGCTGATCGTGATCGCTGTCGGTTGTCGCCACATAGCGGCGGCGTCGGCGCGGCTGGAGATCGTGCTCGCGCATCAGTCTCCGGACCTTCTTGTGATTGACGGTCAGGCCTCGATGCCGAAGCTCGGCGCGAACGCGCCGCCAACCATAGAATTCGAATTCCTCGCAGATCGTGGAAATCGCCGCGACGATCGCGGTGTCGTCCTGCGTGGCGGGTTTGTCGTAGAAGGTCGAGCGGGCGATTCCCATCAGCCGGCATCCTTTTGCGATGCTGAAGCCCGGGGGCCGACAACGACGGACGTAGTCGCGCCTTTCAGCCGCGGTGCGCTTTTCAGAGCCCCCTTTAGAAACTCGAGTTCCAGCGCCTGCTTGCCGACAAGCCGCTCGAGCGATGCGATCCGGGCTTCATAATGCTGGAGAAGATCTGCGGCTGCGGCGTCCTCATCAAAGGCGCCGACCTCATACTTCTGGACCCAGACCCGGATCAGGTTTCGACAGATGTCATGTCGTTTGGCGAGCCCATGAAGGGTATCGCCAGCCAGAAACTCCTGAGCGACTTGACGCTTGAACTCGATGCTATGCGTGCGGTGCCTGGCCATAAGCTTCCATCCTTCGAAAGCCCGGTCCAAGGGTCAATTCTGCTCGCCCAACTGTCCGCCCCAAGGGGCCCACTCCAATCCGGGGGTCCGTTTCCGCGCCGATTGACAGTCGAGCTTCTCCGTCCCGCTGTCCCGCTCGCCGAGCCTTGCCAGCGCGTTGCCGAGATCGTTCTGCGTCGTAGCCCAATTGAGCGGAATCCTTCCGCGGGTCCATTCCTCCAGCGCAGCGTTGATAGGCCGCGACCGCCTGCTCGAGCTTCTCCGTCCCGCTCTCCCGCTCGCCAAGCGCTTCGAGTGCACTGCCGAGATTGCTTTGTGCCTCCGCCCACAGAAGCGGAACCCTTCCGCGGGTCCATTCCTCCAGCGCAGCGTGATAGGCCGCGACCGCCTGCTCGAGCTTCTCCGTGCCGCTTTCGCGCTCGCCGAGGGTTGCCAGCGCACTGCCAAGATTGTTCTGCGTCATCGCCCAGTCGAGCGGAACACGCTCACGTGGATAGTCCGCCAAAGCACGTTTGCAGACCTCAGTCGCGCTGCTCAGCGCCGCGTTATCTCCGAGCTCGTCCCCCTGCCGATAGAGGGCGTCCTCCCGCCGCATGAGATATCCGCCGTGTTCGCTTGCGTGTCCGCTCGGGACATCGTCGGCAGCCTGGCCGAACAGTTCCGCCGCTTCCTTGTAATTGCGTTCGGTTAGCGCCACGTCGCCCTCGGCGGCGGTCGAACTCGCCGCGCCAAGCATTTGTGCGTCCTCGGCCGCCTGCGCCTCCTGTCTCAGTTGGCGCGCCTGTTGCGCAGCGGCAATTTGCGCTTGGGTCGCTTGCCGCAAAAGCTCGCGAGCATGGTCGAAATGCCCGGCGTTGATCTCCGGCTTGGCTTGATCGACCAAAGAGCGCGCGACTGCATTGTCAGGGTTCAACGCGCCCAGTCGCGCCAGAAGCCGCTGATAGTCGGCACCGACCTTGCTCAGCGCCTCCGCAAGCTTGTCCACGGGAATGTTTGGATCCTCCCCGATAATCTTCAAAAGCGTTTCAGCGGCGCCCTCGGTCACGCCGAGCGTCTTGCTGATGTCGACGATCTGATGGGCCAACGGCTCGGTCGCGCCCCTTACTGCTGCTTCAGTCAGCTGCTTCAATTGCTCGGGCGTCAGTCCGAAATTGCAGGTGAGCGTATTATTGCTCGCGTCCCGTCCGGCCGCGATGCCGCACGGAGCAGCGCCAACCGCGCTATCGCCCGCCGCGCGCGCTGCTGGCGGCAACGCGATCACTATCAGCATGAGCCCTAGTGCAGCTTGCCATCCTCGACGCATGGCGCCTGTTTCGCTCCCGTTGGTACCTGCTGATTTCCATTGATGGTGATGGTGTTGCTGCTGGCGTCGCGCCCGGCCGCGACCCCGCCTTGCTGCGCGCAGACGATCTTCGGGCCTTCCTCATGCGGCCAAACATAAGTGAAGACGGCCCGCGCGCCACCCACGACAATGACCAAGCCGCCGGCGATCCAGGAGAGCGTCTTCTGGTTCTTAGGCTTCCTCAAAAACGCCCACAGCGAGCCCATTCAAAGCCTGCTTCCCGTAGATTCCTGGTATTTCAATCACTCCGAAACCTGATTGGCAATGGACATTACGATGCAGATACAACGCGCTCCGTCAGCTAGCGCACAGCAAAGCGGGACACGCTCGCTCGCTGGAACGCCCGAGCTCGATCAGCGCATGCTACGATGGCTCGTCATCGAGGCGATGCTCAAGGAGGCCGTGCCATGGAAGACACAGAGATTCGGGCGGCTCTGGATCGGCACTGGGCCGCTTCCGACGCCAACGATTTCGAGACCGAGCATGACATCTATCGCGACGACGCGGTGCTCGAATATCCGCAATCGGGCGAGCGTATCCGCGGCCGGCGCAACATCCAGGCGTCGCGCACCGTGCAGCCGAACCAGAAGCGCTTCACGGTGCGCCGGATCGTCGGCGCGGGCGACCTCTGGGTCACGGAATTCGTTCTGACCTATGACGGGCGGCCGTCCTACACGGTCAGCATCATGGAGTTCCGCGACGGCAAGGTCGCCCGCGAGACGCAATATTTCGGCGATCCGTTCGAGCCGGGGCCGTCGCGCGCGCATCTGGTCGAGCTTATGGCTTGAAGCCGGGCCGCCTGGAGCACGGGCGTCCGCCGCTCGCCCGTGCGCGAAATTGCCGGTCGACACGGCCGCCCTCGCCCGCGCGCGAAGGTCCCAGCGCTGGATTTCTCAAAATCAATAAATTTCTTTTCGATCTTCCGAATTCATGCTATACCAGTCTCTATCGGCGGGATCGCGCCGGTTCCCGCACGGGAGACGTGCGGACGCGCCTGAGGCGGCGCACAACCTGAGGTTAGGGAACGAAATTTATTTTACTCCAATCGCTCGCAACCCATTGAAAAATCCCGATTCGGAAAAATAAACGCTAGTAAATTGGAGTCAATTTACTAGCGTTTACGCGCTTTTACTGGCGTTTATTGGCTTATATTGCCGGCACGGATACAACCCTAAAGCGCAAATCCGCCGTCGATGATGAACGCCTGGCCGGTGGCGAAGGCGCTCTCGTCGGAGGCGAGGTAGAGGGCGATGGCGGCGATCTCCTCCGGCTTGCCGAGTCGGCCCATCGGTTGGCGGTCGATGAAGGCCTGGCGGACCTTGTCGATCGGCTCGCCGCTCGATTTGCTTAAGGTCTCGATCCGCCCGTCGAGCGAGGGGCTCTCGATCGTGCCGGGACAGATGGCGTTGCAGCGCACGCCCTTGCGGATGAAGTCGGCCGCCACCGACTTGGTGAGGCCGATCACGGCCGCCTTCGAGGCGCCGTAGGCGTAGCGGTTGGCGATGCCGCGCACCGAGGAGGCGCCGGAGGCGATGTTGACGATCGAGCCGGCGCCTTTCTCCAGCATGCCCGGCAGAAAGGCGCGGATCGTACGGTGCATCGACTTGACGTTGAGATCGAACGAGAAGTCCCAGTCGGCGTCCGAGGTGGTGAGGACGGTGCCGTGGTGAACGAAGCCGGCGCAGTTGAAGAGGACGTCGATCGGCCCGATCTCGCGCGCGAGCGCCTCGACCGCCTCGTTCGAGCGCACGTCGAGCCTGCGCGTCTCGGCGTTGAGGCCGGCGAGCCCGGCGACGTCGATGTCGGTCGCGATCACGCGCGCCCCCTCCTGCGCGAAGGCCTCGGCCGTCGCGCGCCCGATGCCCGCCGCCGCCGCCGTCAACAAGGCCGCCTTGCCCGCCAATCGTCCCGCCATCTAGGCCGCTCCTTCCATCCATGTTCCCGCGGCCGTTCTGACGCCGCCCGGCTCAGCTTCTAGGCGACATCCCGGCGCATTCCTAGCGGGACGCGGCCCTCGCGGGCGCGTTCGGGCGTATTGCCAAGAGAGGGAAAACTGGCATAGACAGCGGCGCCGTCCGAAACGCGCCGCCGGCGCGGCGTTGCCCGGAGCCGCAATAGCTCAGCTGGTAGAGCACGTCATTCGTAATGATGGGGTCGGGAGTTCGAAATCTCTCTTGCGGCACCAATTTTGGACCGGAGATCTTTGCCCATACATGAAGCGCTGGGTTGTCCGGCTGGCGAGGGAGCAGCCAAGCGCGGCTCCGTCATTGCGTGACCGCCGCCTTTCGCTTGTCCCATTCTTTTCGGAAGCCCGCGACGGCGCGTTTGGCGAGCTCGGCCGGTTCGAGATTGTAGAGGGAATTCGGATAGGTCTGGCCCCAGAGGCCATTGTCCGAAAAAATCTCAAGATCGTACCAGCCCTTAAAGCCGCCGCTCTCCAGCGCCCCGAAAAAGGCCGGCAGGTCGAAGTCGCCGTCCCCGGGGATCAACCTGTCGCCCCAGCTGCGGGGCTGGCGTCGGTCGTTGACCTGAATGCAGATGAATCGGTCCGCGTATTTGCGCAGGTCGTCCACTACGCCCGGCAGGTCCCAGAAGTGCCAAGTGTCAAAGATGATTTTGATGTTTGGGGCGCCGATGTCCTCGATGATGTCCAGGGTTTGCGGCAGAGTCCAAATCAATGAGCTGGCGTCCTTGCGGATTTGCTCGAAGCCAATCGTGACGCCAAGCTCGCCCGCCACATCGGCTGCGGCCTTGACGCCCTCGACGACCATGCGGCGCGTCTGAGCAGGATCGTCGCCGGGCGGTCCTGGGACCACCATGACGCCGACCGGATTAAAGGCGGCGAACCGACGGACCGAGGCGCAAAGCGCCTTGCGGCGCTCAACCGGATCGCGCGGCTCAGGGAACAGGAAATCGGGCAGTATGCACGGCGCTTTAGGAACGCAGATGGTCGGCGTAAGACCTGAAGCGCGTAGCGCGTCAATGCTTCGCCCGTCATCTCCATCGGGGAGTTTGAATTCCCAGATGCCGATGCCGTCAGCGCCCCCGGCCTTATAGGCCGCGAGATCCTCTTCGTAGGTCGCCGGGTGGGTGCTGGCCTCGCTAATCGAAAAGCGGGGATATGACATGCGTTTCCTCCCGTCTCATTGTCAGCCGATTATCTTGGCGCATAGCCGCGCCAAAAGCCGATGGCGGTTTTGCCTAACGCCGAGAACCGATCTTATCCGGCTTGCCAATGGTTGGATGACTATCCGGTTGCCGAACGCCTAACCCTGCAAGATCAAGGAACCCCGTGTCGCGCTGGCGTCAGGCGTTGTTCGGCGTTCCGCAAGCTGAGTCCAGTTAACGCTCGAAGTCGGCTCATCAGCGGTTCGTTTCTGATCGTACGCATTTGCCGGGCCACCCGCGCTTCCCGGCCGCTAGGCCTCGCGCGCAAGAAAGCCGGCCGCAACATCGGTCAACCAGTTGGCGGCGTGCGCGCGTTTCCCCGAAACGTCGCTGGCAAGGAATCCAAAAAGGGATCGATTCCTTTGTGACGCCGTCCAAAGACCGGGCAAGGTCGATATGCCAAAAAAGCCTGAGCAAGATCGATATCCAAAAAGTTAGCCTTGGGTGTCTTCGACGCCAACCAGGCTACGGAGCCCCTTGGGAGCCAAGCTTCCGATATGGGCGACTTGCAACGGGAGGAGCAGTCGATGAAAGCTGAACTTGAGCGGACCGGGAGATCGTGGCGCCCGCGGTTTGCATTCGCCGCGCTGGCGGCTCTGGGCCTGGCTCAGGCCAGTGCTGCGGTCGCGGCAAACGGCACGTTGGGTTATCCGTGTGGCGAGATGCCTAGTAAGCAGCCTCAGGACAACACGGGCGTGCTCGCCGGCCTTCCGAAGGCGACCCTCGCCGGCTACCTGGACTACCCGATTCCAATCAAGAAAAGCCCGTACGAGAACTTCAAGCCGAAGCACCCAGCGCCGTGGAAAGTCATCCACATCGGCAACTTCGTTGGCAATGACTGGCATGTGATCCAGATCGCGCAGTTCGAAAAGACAGCCAGCGCGATGAAGGCGGCCGGCCTGATCAGCGATTTCACTCAGGTCCATGCCGACGCATCTGTCCCCGTTCAGATCCAGCAGATGCGCACGGCCATCGAGCAGGGATACGACGCGATTGTTGTCGAGCCGAATTCGGAAAGCGCGCTCGATGGGGTCATCGACCAGGCGTTTGCGGCCGGCATTGTCGTCGTTACCCAGGACTCCCCTGCCCATTCGATCCACGCGATCAACGTTGGCGGCAACGCCGTCCAGTACGGTGGAACCAAGGCCGAAGAGCTGGTCACCGGCATGGGCGGCAAAGGCAGCGTGCTGATGGTCTCCGGCCTCCCCGGCAACCCCGACAACACGCTCTTCGAGAAGGGGGCGCACTCGGTGTTCGACAATTGCCCCGGCGTCAAGGTCGTGCAGACGCTTGAGGCGAACTGGGACCCGGCGACGGCCAAGTCGATGACCCTTCAGTATCTCGACACGACGGGCATATTGCACCTCAAGCAGTTTGCGTTGGGGATGATAGATGAAGATGGGCTGAGTTGACGGCCCATTCTCGAAGGCGCTGATCCAACTCGGTGTCGATCGTGATGGCATAGGGCGCATTCCGCTTGCGTTGCACCGCCGGAACGATGCCGCGTTCGATCCAGTAATGGACGACCCAAAGGCTGACGCCATATCTCTCTCGAACTTGGCGAACGTTCACCGTCCCTTTGGGAGGCGGCGGAGCTGGAATGCGATATTTGTACCTCAGCCATTTGATCGTACCCAATGTAATTGGCTTACCGGTCGTCGTGCTTTTTTGACCTTCGGCGCGCAGCACGGCGACGATGTCGTCGTCACGATGATCGGCTGCCAACTCTCTGATCCGGGTTACGAATGCCATGGGATAGCGGATCGCCTCCGCCCTGTTCTGCGGGAGTTGGAGCCGCAATGTTTCAGTTTCCCCGCCTTGCCAGCGAATGTGCAATCCGAGGGCCTTCGGCTCCGGTCCCTTCGTCACGGTGATGTCGCGCACCAGTAAGCGCAGAATGCGCTTACGATCTCGAGGGGTCGTGGTGGTCGCGGCCCATAGGCGAGGGAAGTCATTTGCCAGCTGGAGAATCTGCTGCTTCTGCTCGGCGGTGACCGCCCGCATGGTCTTGCGTTCGAAGGCGGCCAATTCAGCTTCGAGATCATGCAGGCGCTGCACGGCGTCGTTCCAGCGCGTTTCGAGCGTCGCTGCGATCAATCGGTTGCCGGGATCGACCGCCTCGTAGCGCCGTTCGGCGAGTTCGGCGTCATAGCGCGCGCGCTCGATCCGCATCCGCCATTGGGCTCCGATGCCGCGATCCCGTTCTTCCAGATTGGCCAGCGCCGCGAGCGCGAGTTCGATCGTCACCGGGGTGATGGCGCTGACCAGCCGCTCGCTGATGGCCTGATCGAGGGATGTCGAAGGCGCCGTCAAACAAGCACGGGACGCCAAGGCCTCCCGATGTTTCCAAACGCATTGATAGAGCGGGTAGATGCCTCCGTTCCCGGTGTAGCGAACCCCGAGACGGCGTCCGCAACCCCCGCAGAGGAGCAAGCCCTGCAAGAGGCAGAGGCCCTCTCGCGCGGGACCGGAAAGCCCTTCGGCGTTCGTCCAATTCGTGCTCAGACGCTGCCGGTTGGCGATGAACTGATCCGCGGAGATATAGGCTTCGTGGTGGTCGGGGATCACAACGCGCCAGGCATCCTGTGGCATCAGGCGCGATCGTGTCCGAACCTCGCCGGACGATCCCACCTCTTTAGACGATTGGTGACGTCCGAACACATAGGCGCCGGCGTAGGACGGATTGGCAAGGATGCCAAGAACCCGCGAATGGGTCAGTCTGCCCCAGAGAAGTTTGCCGTCCCACGCGCCGCCATACGCGCGACGTGGGAAGCGTAGATCGAGTTCATTGTAGCGTTGCACGACGCCGAAGGCTGTGTTCTCTCGCGCGAACAAGTCAAAGACCGTGCGGACTGCGCCTTGGACCTCCTGATCCGGATCGAGCGCGATCTTGTCGCCCTCGAAGACAAATCCGACCGGCAGGGGGAAACGCAATTCGCCCTTGGACGCCTTGTTGAGTTTACCTCCATGGAGGCGGGCGCGGATAATGTGTAATTCCGCTTGGGCGAACGTGCCCTTCATCCCCAATACAAGCCCATCGTTGAACTCGGCCGGATTGTAGCAACCATCCTCGTCGATCACGAGCGTACTGGTGATGGCGCAGAGTTCCAGGAGGCGATGCCAATCCTGGTTCGATCGCGCCAGCCGCGACGCTTCCAAGGAAAAGATCGCTCCAACCCGGCCCATAGCCACTTCGCCGACCAAGGCTTTGAAGTCTTCCCGGTTGGTCGCCGCACTCCCGGATTGGCCGAGATCCCGGTCGAGGATGCGGATCTGGTCGCCTTTCCAGCCGAGCAACTCGGCTTTGCTCTTCAGATTGTATTGGCGTTCCGTGCTCTCCTGGTTGAAGCGGACCTGCCCCATCGTCGACTGGCGGATGTAAATGCAGGCCTGCCGCGCCAGGTGTTGATCGGCAATCTTCGAATTCATCGTCATCGGCCCCCTCCGGATTGAACGGCGGGGCGCCGGCGGCAAGATAGGACGCAACCATGTCGGCGAGGATGGCGCCCGCCTTGGCGAAGTCGAAATCGACGAGCGCCGGGTCCATGACGATTTATCCAAGCTCCTCGCGCCGTCGCAGGAGTTCCGTGTTGATCGCACAAATCTCGTCGAGCGCAGTGCGCAAGGCGCGGAAATTGCCGATCAATTGCGCGACCTGTTCGTGGATGTCGTTTGGCACATAATCTCTGCGCTGCCGGCCGCCCGTTCCAGGCTGGCTGATGGACAGATATCGTTTGGGCCCGTGTCCAGGTCCGTCGACGCAGTGGCAGTTCTGCCGGCCGCAGCGCTTGTATGTTTCGACCAATGTTCCACGCAGAACCTGTTCGATCGGGGGCAAGTCGCGCACGATTCGGCGGCGACGTCTGCGCAGCACGGGGGAAGAAAGATTGAACGAACCTGCTCCTTCGGCGCAGGAGGAAAGGGGCTGAGGTGAAGCCTCCCGTCTGAGAGGATGTGATCGTCACATCCACCCCCTCTCATGACAGGAGGCCCCCGATGGCCACGACGAGCCCTCTTCGCCAGCGCATGATCGAAGACATGATGATCCGCAACCTTTCGCGGGCGACGCAGCAATCATACATCTACGCGGTCGCGAGGTTCAGCCGCCATTTTAACTCATCCCCAGATCGTCTCGGCATGGAGGAGGTCCGCGCCTACCAACTGCATCTCGTCGCAAAGAACCATTCGTGGTCGCACATCAACCAAGTCGCATGCGCCTTGCGGTTCTTCTATGGCGTTACCCTGGGACAGAAGGAGGCCTTCGAACGGATCGTTTTCGGCAGAGAGCCTGAGAAGCTTCCGGCGGTCCTGAATGCCGAGGAAGTCGTACGCTTTCTGGAAGCGGTTGAGGGATTGCGCAATCGTATCGCGCTGACCACTGCTTATGCTGCAGGCTTGCGGGTCAGGGAAGTCACGCGTCTGAGGATCGCCTCTATCGACAGCACGCGGATGTTGATCCACATCGAGATGGGCAAAGGCGGCAAGGAACGATACGCCATGTTGTCGCCGCGCCTTCTCTACATTCTCCGCACCTATTGGCGGCGAGCGCGACCAAGTGTCTGGCTGTTCCAAGGCCAGGAACCCGGCAATCATGTGAGCACGGGCGCCTTGCAGGACGCTTGCCGCAGGGCGCGAAAGCAAGCCAGGATCGACAAGCCCGTCACCGCGCATACGTTGCGGCACAGTTTCGCCACCCATCTCCTGGAGGCTGGCGTCGACATTCGCATCATTCAGGCGTTGCTCGGCCATGCCGACCTGTCTTCGACGACGCGCTATGCACATGTCGCCACGAACCTGATCGCCAGCACGCCGTGCCCCTTCGATCGACTCTCATGCCAGTTGATCCCGCCTGAATAGCCGGCGCGCATGCGTTCGAAGCTGGAGGTGGCGGACATTTTCCGCCGCCACGGCGACACGTTTCGCGCTGCGCAGGGCAACCGGCTCTCCCTCGATCAACGCAAGGTCATGGCCGCGATCGAGGCATGCCGAACGTCGGCGCTCGGCGGTCATGTCGAGCGGTGCGAGGATTGCGGCGAGATCCGCGTCGCCTACAATTCCTGCCGCGATAGGCATTGCCCGAAGTGCCAGGGTCTGGCGCGCCTCCAATGGCTTGCAGATCGCCGCGCCGAACTGCTGCCCGTCGCCTATTTCCATGTCGTCTTCACCGTGCCGTCGCCAATCGCGGCGATCGCTCTCCAGAACAAGGCGCTCGTCTACGACATCCTGTTCAAGGCGGCCGCCCAGACGATCCGCGTCATCGCTGCCGACCCAAAACATCTCGGCGCCGAGACCGGCATGATCGCGATCCTGCACACATGGGGGCAGACCCTCACCCATCATCCCCATGTTCACTGCATCGTGCCGGGCGGCGGCCTCGGACCGGACGGGCGCTGGGTCGCATGCAAGCCGAACTTCTTTCTCCCCGTTCATGTTCTCTCGCGCTGCTATCGTCGCCTGTTTCTCGAACGTTTGCGAACGGCGTTCGCCGCCGGCGGCCTGACGTTTCACGGCGAACTCGCACGACTGCACGACCCCGCCGAGTTCGCGCAATATCTCAAACCGCTGACGAATATCCCCTGGGTCGTCTTCGCCAAACGTCCTTTCGCCGGCCCCTCACAGATCCTCGATTATCTCGGTCGCTACACGCATCGCGTCGCCATCGCCAACGGCCGTCTTCTCGATTGCCAGAATGGCCGCGTCAGCTTTCGGTGGAAGGATTATCGCGCCCAAAACAAGTCCAAGGCGATGACGTTGGACGCCAACGAGTTCATGCGCCGCTTTCTCATGCACGTCTTGCCCAAGGGCTTCCGCCGCATTCGCCACTTCGGCTTCCTCGCCAACGCTTGCTGCGTCCAAAAGCTCGCTCGCATTCGCGCCGCGCTCGACGTTCCCAATCCCGAGCCACGCATCAAACCCAAAGACTATCGCGAGCGCTGCGCGCTGCTCACCGGCAAGCGCCTCGACATTTGCCCTTGTTGCGGCGGTCGCATGGTCGACGTCGATTCACGGCCGCCCCGTTCGCCCCCACGGCCAAAGCCACGATGTGACAGCTCATGACGCCAAGCTCGCCAACCATGTCTTCGCGTCCAACCAGTGTTGACATGCGCGCGATCCAGCGTCGCGCGTCGGCAAGCTCGCGCATCGTTGACCGCCGACGACAATGTCGGCCCATAAACCCAGCAAAGATCGTCGTCGAGTATCCACGCTTCGCGACTATCGCGCTCCGAACCTTCTCAAGAGTGTCGCCCACGCCCGCGCCGCCCGCCGCGAGCGCCGCGCTCAACGCACCTCACGAACGACCAACGCCCATAGGTCGGCGGCTAACGACCCCGCAGCTTCGTTCAATCCGGCTTCAAATAGGTCCCGCATCATCCACGCGGAAGGCCCTTTGGCCGCGGGACCTATTTGAACCCTCAGGCATTCCGGATGTCCATCGGACCGAATCACATGTCTGTCCGAATGAATCAAAATCGGATTCATCGGTCAACCTCGGAAGCGTTCTTGGCGAAGGAAGTGAGGAGTTCAGCAAGCGCGACCAAGCCAAAGGCGTCGACGAGCAACGAAACGGCGCCGCTAGAAGCCTGCCCGCCCGGGGGCGCCCAGTCGGTCCATTCACGTGGCATTGCGAATGAGCCGAGGTCGGCGTGGCGCAGGCTCAGCGTCTCGATTCCCGAGACATGGCGAACCTTCAAAACGACGAACCGCCGCCCGCGCAATGGATGAAACGGATGCGTGACTTCAGCCGATCCCAAAGGTCGGTTGGATAAGAGTGCAGTTCGCTGGTGGTGTGTCGAGACCCACCGGGGTCAGAAGATCGATGGCGTCTGGGATTCCTCCGGGATGGCGATCCCTGCCATTCAGGCATTCAAGACAGCCGGTGTCCCGGTTCCGGCGGTTGTAAATGGCAATCCCGACAAGGGATACCTCGCCTACTGGAAAGCCAACAAGGACAAAGGCTTCATCGGCGGAGCCAATGCCTTGCGCGTCGGCGAGCGGGGCGGACGCAGCGATGCGGGTCGCTCTCAAGGTGCTGCAGGGCCAGGGCCTCAAGGTCAGCGACATTCCGGCTCAGATCCCGACGCTGACCGTCAACGACCTGAGCAGCTGGGTCGACGCCTCGTGGACGCCCGATACGCCTGGCATGACGGATCAGACGGTGGGCAAGTACCTCAGCGACGACATTCTCGCGCCTCTGTTCGATAAGCCCGCGCCGACGATCCGGTGAGCCAGGCAGATTCAAAGGAATGACCTCGGGCCGGGGGCAGCGCGCAGACGAGCTCCAACTGGCCGTGAGTGATGGTTGGTAGAGTTGCGCGGATGACCGACAATGCGGCGCATTCAGGGGACGTAATCCTCGAGGTATCCGCGGTCGCAAAAGCCTATGGCGAAACGCGCGCTCTAACGTCGTGCTCCCTCACCTTGCGCCGCGGCGAAATCCTGGTGCTCATGGGCGAGAACGGCAGCGGCAAGAGCACGCTGATCAAGATCCTGTCTGGGCTCGTCCGGCCCGATCGTGGCGCCATCATTGTGGCCGGATCCGCGCACCCGGGCTTCGCGGCGCCCAGCTCGGCGCGTCGACTGGGGATCGCAACGGTGTTTCAGGAGGTGCTTCTCGTCCCTGGGTTATCAGTTCTCGACAACATCCAGCTCGGGCTGGACGGACTGGTCCGGCGCCGCAGCCAACCCGCCCGCCGCCGGGCGCAGATAGAGGCCTATCTCGCTCGGCTGCTCGACCAGAATATCGATGTCGAGGCGCCGGTCGGGTCGTTGGGACTCGGCGTCGGCCAGGTATGCGCCATCGTTCGCGCCCTCATGCAGGCGCCCCGAGTGCTGCTGCTCGACGAGTCGACCTCGGCTCTCGACTTCAGGGTGCGAGATCGGTTGTTCGAGATCATCCGGGAACTGCGAACCGCCGGAGTAGCGACCGCCTTTATCTCCCATCGGATGGACGAAGTGGAGACGATCGCTGATCGGGTGACGGTCCTGCGCTCTGGCTCAACCGTATCGACCCTTGACCGGTCCGAGGCGACGCCCGCGACACTGTTCAGGCTGATGTCGGGCGTGGAGGCCCCTTTAGCCGCCGGCCGGACGAACGCTAGGGTGCATCAGGCCGACAGGGCCCTCGTTCGCAATCGCCGCCGACGGCGTCATGCTCCGGGAAGGAGCGAAGCCCCTCGACGCCAAGGTGCGCCCGGGCGAAGTCGTCGGGCTGGGCGGCCTCGAAGGCCACGGGCAGGAGGTATTCCTGCAGACGCTGGCCGGGCTTCGGAGACCGTTTGCAGGCAGCGTCTCGGCGATCGAAGAGGGCGCCAGACGGGCAATCGCCAACGCAAACGACGCGGCGGCGATGGGTGTCGCCTACGTCCCGCGTGACCGCAAGGCAGAGGGAATCTTCGCGCCGCTGTCGGTTCTCGACAATTTCGTCATGCCCAGCATCTCGAGAGACTCACGCTGGGGGCTCCTGTCCATCAGGGGCATGATCCGCCGACTACCAGACATTTCGCGGAGGCGTTCGCGATCAAGGCGGCGCGTCCGTCCCTCCGGATCACGTCATTGAGCGGCGGCAACCAGCAGAAGGTCATAATCGCTCGCTGGCTTGCGACGGAACCCCGCGTGCTGCTGCTCAACGACCCCACCCGTGGCGTCGATCATGCGACCAAGCAGGACATCTACGTGAGGCTGCACGAGATCGCAGCGAGGGACATCGCGATCGTGATGCTCTCGACGGAAGTCGATGAGCTCCTCACATACATGGACCGGGTGATGGTGTTCAGGGAGGGCGCGCTGTTCACCGAGTTCGGGCGAGACGACATTGACCGGCAGCGCCTGATCGCAAGCTTCTTCGGACGAGAGCAAACCGCATGAGGTGGGCGACCGTGCTCAGCAGGCCTTGGGCCCTGGCCGCCGGCCTGACCATCCTCCTGATCGCTGTAAACACTCTCGTCCAGCCGCAGTTCGCCGCGCCGCAGTACATCAGCGGCAATCTCGACTTGTTCGCGCCGCTCGCGTTGGCCGCCGTGGCGAGCACGCCATCCATCCTGGCGGGCGGAATAGACGTTTCCATCGGCCCTTTGCTGGGCCTTGTGAACATTCTTGTCGTTTCGCCGGTGCTGCCGCCGGCGCTTCAGGGGCCGCTGATTACGCCCCTCGTTTGCCTCTCGGTTGGCGCCGGCGTTGGAATCGTCAACGGCCTGATCGTCGCCGTGGTGCGGATCCAGCCCGTCGTGGCGACCATCGGCACGTACCTGATCCTCGCCGGTCTCGACGTCAAGCTCCTCCCGACCCCCGCGGGTCCGGCGCCCGACTGGGCGGTGCAGCTTCAGGCCGGGATCGGGCCGATCCCGGGCTCCCTGCTGCTCATGGCGGCGCCCGTCGTCGTGTGGGCTGCTCTGCACGCAATCCCGTACCACAAGGCGCTTCTCGCGGTCGGCGGCGACGAGCCGGCCGCCTTCTCGACCGGAATGAATACTGCGGCCGTGAAAGTTATCGCCTATGGCCTCGGAGGCCTGTTTGCAGCGGTCGCCGGGGTCGCGCTCAGCTCGGGGCTCTCCGCTGCCGATGCGGCGCTCGGTCCTCAGTACACGGTAGTCGCTATCGCCGCCGTGGCGCTTGGCGGCACGAGCCTGGCGGGTGGCAAAGGGGGCCTTACAGAGGCGTTCCTGGGCGCGCTGGTGATCTTCCTCATCCAATCGCTGCTGGCGGCCCTGGGACTCACCTCGCTCTGGCTCCCCCTCATCTATGGTTCGATTCTGGTCGCCAGTCTCGTTATCGGTTCGCAATTGACCATGGGGGCCGGAATGCGCCGGGGCGGAGTTTGACCGCCGGACCGGCTGCGAATCCGGGGGATCTTGTGGCGATCCTCAGACGCGGCGGCGATCTACCATGGCTGCAGCTAACGGCCGTGGTCGTGATCTACGTCGTGACGATCGCGATCGTTCCAGGGGACAGCGGCTGGCGGAGCATTACGGCGATCTTCGTCCTCGCGTCATTCGTGGGCCTAGCCAGCGCTGGGCAGACGTTCGCGGCATTGCTGGGAGGCCTGGATCTATCGATTCCCGCAGTTATCGGGATGGCGAACGTCTTCATCTGTGAGCTGACCGGCGCCCATCGTTGGGCGTTCTCGGTCGCCGCCGGACTCCTCCTTCTCATGGCCGCGATTATTGGGGCGTTCAACGGGTTCGTATCAAAGCGGTTCGCGATCCATCCGCTCCTGATCACGATTGGGACCGGAGCGATCCTCACCGGGCTCGTGCGCGCGGTCGGTCCGAACGGGGGAAGAGCGACCGCCGCCCCTCCGAAGTGGTTGCAAGCCTTCACATCCCCAAGTCAGACGACCAGCCTCGTACCTCTGCCGCCGGTCGTCCTGCTGTGGCTGCTGGTCGCGATCCTGATCGGTTTGCTCCTGACGCGGACGTCCTTCGGCCGACAGCTGTATGCAACCGGATCCAACCCGCGCGCAGCCGACCTCGCGCGGGTTAACACCACTGCGGTGTGGATGGGAGCGTTCGCTCTTAGCTCCGTCTTCCCGCGATCGCCGGCATCATGCTCGCCGGCTTCGCGGATCAGGGCGCAATGAGCCTGGGAGACCCATACCTCTTCCAGACGATCGTCTGCGTGGTCTTGGGCGGAACGACCCTGCAGGGGGGACGCGGCGACTACTGGCGAACGGTCCTTGGGACGCTAATCTTCACCCAATTCACGCTGCTCTTCAACGGCCTGAACGTTGATTCGACGACACTCCAGATCCTGCTCGGGATCGTCATGATGGTCGTTGTGGCCGGGTATGGCCGCGAGGAGCACGTACGGAATCGGATTTAGCTGCGTCCTGACGGCGAAGAGAAAAGGCCGTCACCAATACCCACCCACGGCCGGAACAAGTCAAGCCCGCGACGGACACGCCGGCTGCCGCATCCGATCAATCGTGGTGCGCACCGAGTGCGTCCATCCCCCGGCGAAGTCGCTGGCAAAGAGTCCAGAACGAGATCGATTCTTTTGTTATGTCCTCCAAAGACGGATGAAGGGCGCCGTGGCATGTGACCGTCCGCGTTTCGATATGGGTTTTGAACGGGAGGAGGCTTAAGTGGCGGAAGAAAAGGTCGTTGTCGTCACGGGCGCGGCAGGCGGGCTTGGTTCCGAGATCGTTGGGCAGCTTAGCGCCCGCGGCGCCGCGGTGTTGGCTACGGACCTGAACGAGAAGGCTTTGCGTGCCTGCGCCGCGGAGCGAGAGTCGCGCGGAGAAATCGCCGTTCATCCGGCAGACCTTTCTAATCCGGCTGACGTGAAGGGCCTGATTCAGGCTGCGACTGACCGTTGGGGAAAGCTCGATGCGCTATCGAACAACGCCGGGATCCAGGGCGCCGTGAAGCCATTTTTGGACTATGAAGACGAAGAGCTTTGGCGGGTCATGCAGACCAACTTCTACAGCTGCTGGCTAACGATGAAATATGCCATTCCGCTCATGGTTCGGGGGGGCGGCGGAGCCATCGTGAATACCGGCTCTTCGCTCTCCAATCGTGGCTGGAAGGAAGTGCCAGCCTATGTGTCGTCCAAACACGCTCTTTTAGGTTTGACCAGGTGCGCCGCGCTCGAGCACGGGGCGGACAATATTCGAGTGAACCTGCTTTGCCCCGCCTCGATGGACACGCCTTTGTTGGCGCCGGTGGCGACGTCGACCGGCGGCGGCGACACAGAGCTCGGGTACAAGCGACTCAGAGAGCTGAGCCCCAACGGTCGGATCGCGCCGCCGGAGGAAGTCGCGAATGTCGCGGTCTATCTCCTTTTGGACGCGCCGCGTCATCTTTCGGGAATCATTGTGCCGGTCGACGGCGCCGAAACCGCAGGCTAGCAGGCAGCGAATCGTCCTCACCCGTCGCCGCGCGATCCTAGCAACCAGGGTCCTTCTGATCTCGGAAGACCTCCGACCTTCAGAGGTACGCACAGCTCGACAACGGTCTCCAACCGGCTCCGGCGAATCCAACCAAACGACCGTCGTGATTTTAAAGGTTCCGCCAACGACGAGACCTTGCTTCGCGGATAGGCTGACCAGTGTGAATTCAGCCCGAGCACCGCGCCGAAAGAATAATAGGAACCGAACCGGTCATTGCGGTTCATGGTGAATCGTTAACGCTTTGGAGCGTGACTTGTCTAACAGCTTCCCAAAGGGTGAACCGCTTTCTTGGAATATGGAAGCGATTGGCTACACGGACCTCGACCGTCGCCCTGGATTTAAAATGGCGATCCACAAAGCTGGGGATCGTTGGTATCTGTACGTCGCGCATCTTTGGCACAGCGGGTTCTCGGTGATCGAGATCACCGACGCCGCGACCCCGCGCGTCATCCGCTTCGTGGCCGGCCCGCCAAATACCTGGACCCTGCAGGTCCAGGTTGCAGACGGCCTGATGATCACATCCCAGGAGCGGGTCCCGGAGGGATGGGGAACTCAATCCGGCGGCGCCTTCGGCGAAGGATTCGTCATCTGGAATTTGGCGGACCCCGAAAATCCGAAGGAGCTCGGAATTCTATCGTACGGGAGGGAAGGGCACCCACCGGAATTTCTACGCCGGCGGCCCTTACGTTCACACGACCGCCCTGCCCGAGGGCTATGATGGCCACATCTATCAGATCGTCGACATCAGCAATCCTGCAAGCCCGTTTGAGGTCTCGCGCTGGTGGCGTCACGGTCAATGGACGGCTGGGGGTGAGCCCGGCGTCAAGTTCGGGACGCTGCTTCATGGAGGCGCATACGTTCGGGGCGAAAGAGCGTATCTTCCTTACAGCGCCGGCGGGTTTGTCATCCTCGACATCTCCGATGTGAAGGCGCCCAGGCTCGTTGGCGACCTGCCGTTCTCTCCACCGTTCCAGGCTTTCATCTCCGTCCATACCGCAGTCCCGCTGGGCGATCGACCGCTCGTCGTCGTCAACTCGGAAGCCATTGAAGAGCAGGGCGCCGAACCCCTTGGCTATGCGGGAATCGTCGATATTTCGGACGAAACAAACCCTCGTTTGATTTCGCTATTTCCTCAGCCCGTCCCGCCTCAAGGCCTGGGCGTACGCAACTTTTACGAGCGACCCGGCCGGTTCGGTCCCCACAACCAGCATCAGCAACAATATCAGGACGTCCTTTATCATAATGAGAACCTAGTGTTTCTTACCTACTTCAACGCCGGCCTGCGCATCTACGACATTTCGGACGAAAGAACGCCTCGCGAAGTGGGGTTTTTTCTCGCGCCGGACCCAGTGGAAAGGCGCGGGTTGCTGCCGGCTACAGGGTTAGTGACACAGTCTGAGGATGTTTTAGTCGACAACCGCCGAAATATATTCGTCACCGATAAGAACCACGGCATCTATGTCCTTAACTACAACGGGATCTGAAACGGACCCGTTCGATCACCCGCCTCTAAGCCCAAGATGGAGACTGGCGTGCCGGTCCCGTGGACAGACAGTAAAGCTATTCCGACCTTTCTTTCGAGCAATTGGGCTGTCGCCAATGGTCGAGTGCCTGCGAATCGGATTGTGGAACCCTGGACGTAATCGATTGACCGCCATATCGAGTTTGGGCGTCGTTCAGTCCCAACGCGCGCCTCGCGGGCCTCCGCCTCGCGAACGAAAGTCGAATTGACGCCCTCTCTTGACCATAGTCTGCTCGGCCTGGGTCGCAAGACGCCCCGAGCCCCCGCATTTGTTCGCAGCAAGCGTGGAGCGGCCGGCGCGCACTGGACATCCATGGGAGGAAGAAAATGACGGAGTTCAATTTCGGAAACAAAGGGTTCGGCTTTTCGCGCCGCCGCCTGTTGCAGCTCGGAGGCGGGGTCGCTGGCGCGACCCTGATACCCGGCCTCGTTGGTCAGGTCGGCTGGGCCTATGCCGACGACAAGCCGGCGCTCGGCACTTGGCCGGCCGGCTCGAAGGGCGATTCGGTCACGATCGGCGCCACGGTGCCGCGCACGGGCGCCTATGCCGTGCAGGGCGAGGATGAACTCAAGGGCATGCAGCTTGCCGTCGAACACCTCAATGAGGGCAATGATCTCATCAAGCAAATCGCGCCCAAGGTGACCAAGGGCGTGCTCGGCAAGCAGGTGAAGCTGGTCGTCGCCAACTCGGCCGCCAAGCCGAACAATGCAGTGCAGGAACATCAGGTCTTCATCAACGACAATAAGATCATCGCCATGACCGGGTCGACCTCGTCGGCGGTCGCGGTCGCGCTCAACAAATTCGCCCAGCGCGAGAAGATCCTCTATCTCGTCGCCATCTCGGGGTCGAACGACACAACCGGCAAGGACTGCGCGCGCTATTCGTTCCGTCAGTGCTTCTACGGCGAGACGGCGGCCAATGCGATCGGGCCGGTTTTGCTCAAGAACTTCGGAAAGGGCAGGAAGGCGGCGTTCATGACGCCGGACTACACCTATGGCCACACGGTGACGAAGTCAGTGAACGATTACCTGACCTCACAGGGCGGGTGGACCCAGGTGACGGACCAAGTGTCGCCGCTCGGAACACAGGATTTCAGCCAGTATCTCACCAACATCGCCAATTCCGGCGCGGAATTCATCATCAACGTCAATTGGGGACGCGACGCCGTGCTGTCGGTGCAGCAGGCGAAGCAGTTCGGGCTGACCCCGAAGATGAAGATGGTGATCCCCTATCAGATCCCGTTCCTCGCCAAGGAGGTCGGCCCGGAACTCACTGAAGGCGTGTTCGCCGCCACCGACTTCTGGTGGACGCTGGAGGACAAGTACCCGTTGGCGAAGATGTTCGTCGACGCCTTCCAGAAGAAGTACAACTACCGTCCGGAATGGGGCGCGGAGAACGCCTACATGCAGTTCGCGATCTGGGCACGCATGGTCTCCGAAGCCGGCAGCTTCTACCCGCCGGACGTCATCAAGCAGTACGAGAAGGGCGAGACATTCCCGTCATTTGTGGGCGACGTGCGTTTCCGCCCCGAGGATCATCAGTTGATCCGGCCGGTCATCATCGTCCGCGGCAAGGCCCCGAAGGACATGAAGAACCCCGAGGACTTCTGGGAGGTGCTCGAAGTGGTGCCAGGCGAGCCGCTGATGGGGAAACCGGATCCCGCGTGCAAGCTTGGCGATTACACCTGAGCCGACAATCCCTTCCCGGCTTCCCAGGAGGCCGGGAAGGCTCGTCGTTTCGCCGGCGACCCAGCGGATCGACACGCAAGCTCCCCGTTTTCCGGTCGAACCGCTTGACTTACAGGCGGTTTGACGGATTGCCTGTCATCGTCGCGGACACGGCTGCGGCGCCTTTGGTTCATCCGTGTCGGTGCGGCAGGCGGCGTGATCAACTGGGCTAATTTCATATCGCAATGTTTCAACGGGTTGGTGCTGGGCGCGCTGCTTGCCCTGATCGCATCCGGCCTGACGATCATCTACGGCATGCTGGGCGTGCTGAATCTCGCCCATGGCGCGATGTTCATGCTCGGCGGCTATGCCGGCTGGGTAGCCTATTCCTATTCCGGGTCCTTCATCCTGGCGGTGATCGCCGGGTCGCTCTTCGTGATGCTGGTCGGGGTGCTGACGGAGCGGCTGATCATCCGCCATTTCTATGCCCGCCCGAACGAGGACCAGCTTCTGGTCACCTTCGGCCTCGGCATCGTGTTCGTGGAGGCCGTGCGCTTCTTCTTCGGCAGCCTGTCGAAGACGGTGCCGCCGCCGTCGCTGCTGACCGGAATCACGCCGCTCGGCTTCATGGTCTATCCGACCTATCGTCTGGCGCTGCTGGCAATCGTCTCGGCGGCGCTGCTCGCGCTCTATTTCGTCCTGTATCGCTCGCGCATCGGCATGATCGTGCGGGCGGGAATCGAGGATTCGGTGATGGTCAATTCGCTTGGGATCGACGTCTACAAGATCTTCATGCTGGTGTTCGGCATCGGCGCCATGGCGGCCGGCTTCGCCGGCATCGTCAATGCTCCGGTGGTGTCGATTTCACCCGATATCGGCGAGTCCATTCTTGTGCAGACCTTCGTCGTCGTCGTCATCGGCGGAGTCGGCTCGTTTCCGGGCGCGGTGCTTGGCGGCCTCCTGGCCGGCGAGATCATCAGCCTCACCTCGATGTTCAATCCGGGTTATGCCTACGTCATGCTGTTCGTCGCGATGACGCTCGTGCTGGTGCTCCGCCCCTATGGACTTCTCGGCGCGGCGGGCCGCGAGTGAGCGCGGGCCCTCCATGACCGGGAAGCGACCTTTTCTCGCCGAAGCGCTAACGGTCGTCGGGTTGATTGCCGCGCCCTTCGTGCTGCCCCATCTCGGTTTCGCGCCGACGACCATCAATCGCATCCTGATATGGGGACTGTTCGGGCTCGGCTTCGATTTGCTGTTCGGCTACGCCGGTCTCTTGTCCTTCGGCCAGTCCGCTTTCTTCGGCACGGGCGGCATGTTCGCAGCCTACCTCTTGACCGCCGTCAACTTCCCCTACGTGCTGACGTCGATCGTGATTGGCGCGATCGTCGCGGGTGTCGTCGGTTTTCTCGTCGGCCTGATCGCGCTCAGGCGCACGGGCATTTATTTCGCGATGATTACGGTGGCGATCGCGGAGGTGTTTTTCTTCATCGAGTTCAATCCGCTGTCGGACTTCACGGGCGGAGAGAACGGCCTGCCTGGCGTGCCGGCGCCGAGCTTCGATCTCGGCTTTACGAAGCTGCGCTTCGACAGCGACTGGTCGATGTATGTCTTCCTCGCGTTCTGGTACTTCGTCGGGCTCGCGATCGCGCTGCGCATTGTGCGCTCGCCGGTGGGAGCGATCTTGAGCGCCCTACGCGACAACCCGCTGCGGGCCTCGGCGCTGGGTCATAACATTCATGGCTATAAGCTCACTGCCTTCGTGGTAGCGGCCGCTTATGCCGGATTCGCCGGCGGCCTCCTCGCCATCATGCAAGGCTTCATGCCGCCGGACGCGTTCATGTTCGACACGTCCGGCCAGCTCGTCATGCAGACCGCGATCGGCGGCGCGGGAACGCTGTTCGGGCCGCTGGTCGGCGCGACCGTATGGCTATATCTCAGCGACTTCTTCCAGAACACTTTGCATCTTGGCGCGACCTGGAGGCTCGTGCTCGGCGTGGTGTTCGTGCTGCTCGTCTGTTTCTTGAGGCGCGGAATCGTTGGCGCGATCGTCGATCTTTACCGACTGGCCGCGGGCTCGAGGAAGACGAGGGCGCCCGCCAGGGAGACCGTCAAACCGGCTGCCTCCCCATCCGCCATTAAAGTCGTCGCGGCAACTCCGCCGGGCGGCCGCGAACGTAGCCCCGAGCTGATTCTCGAGGCGAAGGGCCTCAGCAAGCGCTATGGCGGCCTCACCGCCAACAGCAACATCGATTTCGTCGTCAACCGTGGTGAGATACGCGGCATTATCGGGCCGAATGGTGCGGGGAAAAGCACCTTCTTCAAGATGCTGACCTGTGAGACGGCGCCGACATCCGGCAAAATCGTCCTCGAAGGCCGAGACATCACGGGCTTGAGCGTCAGCGACGTCTGCCAGCTCGGACTCACCAAGAGCTATCAGCTCAATCAGCTCTTCGATCGGCTGACGGTCAGGCAGAATCTGAGGGTCGCGGCGCTAGCGCGGATCCGCGGCAAGTTCAAACTGGATCTGTTCCGCAGCATCGAGCATGTCCCGGGCCTCGACGAGCTTGTCGACCAGACGCTCGCGCTCGTCAATTTGACCGAGAGGCCCGACGTTCCGGTGTCCGAGCTTGCCTATGGCGAGAAGCGACGGCTGGAGATCGGGCTCGCGCTCGCGACCTTGCCGAAGCTGCTTCTGCTCGACGAGCCTCTCGCCGGCATGAGCCCGCGCGAGCGTGTCGAGACGGTCGCCTTGCTCAAGTCGATTGCGCGCGACCGTACGTTGATCATCATCGATCATGACATGGACTCGCTGTTTGAGCTGGTCGAAAGAGTGACGGTGCTGCAGGAGGGCCGCGTGCTGGTCGAGGGCGCTCCGGAAGAGATCAAAGTCAATGCAAAGGTGCAGGAGGCCTATCTCGGCGGCATTCATGGAGAGGCCGCGTGAGCCTGCTCGAAGTCAACGGGCTTAACGCTTATTACGGCGACAGCCACATCCTGTTCGATGTCTCCTTGCGGGTGGAGAAGCACGAGGCGGTCGCGCTCGTGGGCCGGAACGGCGCCGGCAAGAGCACGACGCTCAAGAGTCTGATGGGCATCGTCGCCCGGCGGAGCGGCAGCATCAAGCTCGACGGCGTCGAACTGGTCGCTGAGAGGCCCCACTGCATCGCGCGTCTCGGCATGCAGCTCGTGCACGAGGACCGTCGCATCTTCGGCAGTCTCAACGTCGAAGAGAACATCGTCCTCGCGGGGCTGACCGCCAAGAGCCGATGGCCGATCGAGCGCATTTACGCGATGTTCCCGCGGCTCAAGGAACGCCGAACGAGTCGCGGCACTGACCTCTCCGGAGGCGAGCAGCAGATGCTGGCGATTGCGCGCGCGCTGGTGCGCGATCCGAAGATCATTCTGCTTGACGAGCCGTTCGAGGGGCTGGCGCCGATCATCGTCCAGGATCTGGTGCACGCCTGCCGCGAGTTGGCGCGGAACGGTCAGACCATCGTGCTGGTCGAGCAGAATCTGGCCGCGACATTGGCGCTGGCGCAGCGCGTCTACATCATCAACAATGGCCATATCGCCCGCGAAGGCCCGGCCGCGGAGATCAAGGCGCACCCTGACCTCACGCGCTATCTGGGGGTCTAGCCGGCGCGGAAGCCCGCCCCGTGCAGATTTGATCGCGTGATCGCCATGAATTTGGAACCGGTCGCGTGGTAACCGGATCGCATAAGCAGGCTTAGTCGAACCTGGTTTCAACTCGACGGCAATTGCCCCGCCCGCGTTGAGCGCTTCGGCGCGTCGTTTGGCTCTGCTGGCCGGGCTTCGATCTGACAGGAGACGGGTCCAGCGTAGCCGCAGCAAAGCCGGCTATTGAAAGGATGAACAATGTCTGAGGACAAGGCTTTCGCCGGAAAAGTGATCGTCGTCACCGGCGCCGGCGCCGGCGTCGGACGCGCTGTCGCAACGCTATTCGCGCGGGAAGGCGCGAAGCTCGGCCTGATCTCGCGTGACGGCGCCGCGCTCGACGCGCTTGCCAATGAATTGAGCGCGACCGGCGCCGAACGGACCGCGACCGCGCCCATCGATGTGAGCGACGCAAACGCCGTCTTCGCCGCCGCCGACCGGTTCGCGCAGGAACTCGGGCCCATAGACGTATGGGTCAACGACGCGATGCTGACCGTCTTCTCGACGGTCAGCGAGATGTCGCCGGACGAATTCCGCCGCGTGACGGAGGTGACCTATCTCGGAGTCGTCCATGGCTCGATGGCGGCGCTGAGGCACATGCGAGAGCAGGCGCGCGGGCAGATCATCAACATCGGCTCGGCGCTTGCTTACCGCGGAATTCCTCTTCAGTCGGCCTATTGCGGCGCCAAGCACGCGATCCGCGGTTTCACCGCCTCGCTGCGGACCGAGCTTGAACATGACCACTCGCCCGTCATCGTATCCATCCTCGAACTGCCGGCGATGAACACGCCGCAGTTCGACTGGGCGCGCACGCATCGCGCCCACCAGCCGAAGCCGATGGGGACGATCTACCAGCCCGAGGCCGCGGCGGAGGCCGTATTGCTGGCCGCGAGGACGGGTGCGCGCGAATACTGGGTCGGCACGCCGACGCTGATGACCATCGTCGGCAACGATCGCGCCCGAGTTCATGGACTGGTTCCTCGCCCGCACCGCCGTGAGCGGGCAGGACAGGCCGCGCCTTGTCCAAGCGGAGCGGCGCGACAATCTGATGAAGCCGATCACGGACCTGCACCGCGCCCACTGCTCCTTCGACGCGGAAGCGAAGTCGCACGCAACCATTTATCCGGGCGCGGAGACGCGCGCGGCGATCGTCGCCGGCGGCGCGGCGATCTTTTTCGTGCTCGGGCTTCTGGCGGCCCCGCGCGCGAAGCGGCCGCGGGCCTCCCGCTGATCGTCTGGAGCCTGCGGCATACCTCATGATCTTACAACCAGAGCGCGAGGCTTGCGACGAGCCGATGCAAATAAGCGCCCATAAACGCGCCTAAACGCTCGTAAACGCTCGTAAACGCTAGTAAATCAACTCCAATTTACTAGCGTTTATTTTTCCGAATCGGGACTTTTCAGTGGGTTGCAAGCGATTGGAGTAAAAAAAATCCGTCTCGCTTCATTGCTTCGCGCGTGGGTTGTGTTGGCCCAGCTTGTCAAATAGCTACGGCTTCTGCTCGCCCGCGGAGAGCCACGCGCGAGACAGATTCCGCAATAAAGAATACATAACTCATATTTCTCTTTTTGTCAAAACAAACTCGCCCCCGACAGGCGCCCGAGCTGCGCTTGAGAGCGATCGGGTCGCCTTCCCCATCCCAATCGCCCACCCCGTCGCCCCCCGCGCCGAAGCCAAGGCTCCGAGACGCGCGCGCTCGATCCGGCCCAAGCCAGGACCCTGACCTACGACCCAGCGGACGCAAGATATTGCGCAAGATGCATAGTCGCGCGGCCGCTCAGCTGCTCGATCTGCTCGCGGCAGCTGAAGCCATTAGCGATTATGATGGCGTCTTTCGGCGCGTTGGCGATTTCCGGCAGGAGGCCGCGCTCGGCGATCGTGCGGGAGAGGGCGTATTTGGCCGTCTCGAACCCGAAGGCGCCGGCCATGCCGCAGCATCCGTGCTGCAAGACCTGAGATGGCGCGGGCAACGCCTCGATGAGCTCTCGACTCGGCCTTCTTGTCGAGCACCGAATGGTGATGGCAATGAAACTGAACAAGAAGAGGCGCGCGCGAATCCGGAGGCGCGAGCGAGAGACCCCGGTCCTTTAAAAACTCGGTCAGAAAGCGCGTCTGCTTCGACAGCGCCTGCGCCTGCGCATCGCCGGGAAACAGGTTTGGCAATTCGTCGCGGAACGCGGACACGCACGCCGGCTCAAGCCCGATTATCGGGTCTCCGCTGCGGATGTCCTCCCCATCGCTTTCAAAGTGTTCCGCCACAGGGCTTTCGCCTGGTCAACCCAGCCCCAATCGTAAAGCGGACGCCCGCAGCAAAGCGGCGTGGCGGGAATATCGACCTGAAATCCCAGCCCTTCGAGCAGGCGCGTCGCCGCGATCGCCGTATCCGGCCGGAAGTAATTGTTGAACGTATCCGGCCACAGGATCACGCGCTCACTGCCGTTGCGCGCGGGATGGCGCCGCCGCCAGGCGCGATAGGTCTCGTTCGCGAACCGCGGCATCCGGCGCTCCTGGGCGATGCCGCCGATGCGTTTGACGAGGCTCGACAGGCCGGGAGCGCTGCCGATGAAATTGGCGAACTGCGGCGCATGAGAGGCGAACCGCGCCCAGCGCGCGATCTGGCCCATGCTGTAGGCTGCGCGGGGGCGCAGCTTTCGCGCGTAGTGGCGGGCGCGAAACTCCGCTTTGTAAGTCGCCATGTCCGTCTCGACCGGACAGTCGTGCTTGCAGCCTTTGCAGGCGAGGCAGAGATCGAGCACCTCCTCGACCGCCGCATCAGCAAAGCCATCCCTCAGAACGTCGCCGCGCATCATCTCGAAGAGCAGACGCGCGCGCCCGCGGGTCGAATATTTTTCCTCGTTGGTGCCGAGATAGCTCGGACACATGACGCCGTCCTTCGTGTCGCGCCGCCGGCACTTGCCGACGCCCACGCAGCGCAAGGTCGCCTTGGTGAAGCTGCCGTCATCCTCCGGATAGGCGAACAGCCCCTTGAGCTCGCGCGGCTGATAGGAAGGCCCGACCCGGAGATTGGCGGCTATCGGATAGGGGTCGAGAATTTTGCCGGGATTCATGCGCTCGCGGGAATCCCAGATCGCGCGGAAAGCGCGCTGGGCCGCCATGAGGTCGGCGCCATAGATGCGCTCGAGCAGCGCGCCCCGCGCTTGCCCGTCTCCGTGCTCGCCGGAAAGCGAGCCGCCGTATTTGACGACGAGATCGGCCGCCTCTTCCAGGAATGCCTGCCAGTTCCTGAGCCCCGCTTCGGTCGAAAGATCGAAGTTGATGCGACAGTGTACAAGTCCGTCGCCGAAATGACCGTACACGGAGGCGTCATAGCCGTGCTTGTGGAACAGCGCCTTGAGTTCGCGCAGATATTGGCCGATGTCGTCGGGCCTGACGGCGCTGTCCTCCCAGCCCGGCCACGTCGCGCTCTCTCCAGGCACATGCGCGGTCACCGCCAGCGCCGCGTCGCGGACGTCCCAGACTTCCTGCTGCTTGGCCTTGTCCTTGACGAGGTTGCAGGCGTGGCCCTCGGCCTTCATCTTGTCGATCAGAGCTTGAGCCTTTGCGGCGGCCTCGTCGGCCGTGTCGGCGCCGAATTCGGCGACGAGCCAGGCGTGGCCATCGGGCAGCACTTCAAGATCGCTCAGCTTGAAGCGCTTTTTCTTCATGTATTCGACTAAGAGATGATCGATGCCCTCAAGCCCGATCGGCTTTGTCTTCAGCGCGTCGGGCACTGCGTCGCCGGCGGCGAAAACGTCGTCAAAGCCGACGATCGCGAGCGCCCGCTCCGGAGGATTGGGCACGAGATTGAGCGTGGCGCTGAGAACAATGACGCAAGTCGCCTCGGTCCCCACCAGCGCGCGGGCGACGTTCATGCCCTTGTCGGGCGAGAGCTGGTCCAGATTTTCGTATCCCGATATACGGCGGGGAATCTGCGGATAGACCTGATTGAAGCGCTCGCCGTGCTCGCGCCAGAAATCCCGCATGCTTCGATAGATTTCCGCGCGCTTGCCTCCGCTTGCGAGGATGCTGACCAGCTCCCCGGGCGAGGTCGGGCCGACCGTCATCCGGAGCCCGTCATAGGTGAGGATATCAAGCGCGTGCACATTGTCGGCGGTCCGGAAAGCCATCACGGAATGGACCCCGCAGGAATCGTTGCCGATCATGCCGCCGAGCGTGTTGTGATCGTGTGTCGCCGGATCGGGCCCGAAGGTGAGGCCGTGCTTGTTGGCCTCCGAGCGGAGATGGTCGAGGATGCAGCCAGGCTCGACCACGGCGAGCCGCCGCTCCGGGTCGATCGACAGGATGCGGTGCATGTATTTTGAGAAGTCGATAATGATCGAGGTGTTGCAGGTCTGCCCGGCAAGGCTCGTCCCGCCGCCCCTCGGCGTGATGGGAGCGTCGTGCGCATTGCAGAGGCGGACCGCCGCGACGACGTCTTCGGCGGTCTTCGGCAGCACAACGCCATAGGGAATTTGCCGATAGTTCGAAGCGTCGGTCGCGTAGAGCGCCCGATCCCCGATCGAAAAGCGCACCTCGCCTTCGAGCACAAGCTCAAGCGCCGCCTTCAGCTTTTCGATCTGCGCCTGGGGGACCTCGACGCCCTCGCGCGTCAGGCGGCCTCCGGCCGCGCGCGTCCCCGCGACCCGGTGGGCGCTCTCCAGGAGATCGGTCATTTCAGGCCTCGTATTTTCGGGCGTCGGCGGCGCGAAGCGTCAGACCGTGTCCAGGCTGCGAAAAGTTGGGAGCGATGGAGCCGTCCTTAAGGAGCGGAGCGCCGTCGAACAGCATCCGCTCGATGCGGACATGATCGTGAAACCACTCCATGTGAATGAGCCTCGGCGCCGCCGAAGCCGGCGCGACATGGACGGCCGGTCCGCAATGCGACGAGAGCGGAATCTGGAAAGCGTCGCACAGCGCCGCGGCGCGCAGAAATCCTGTGATTCCGCCGCAGCGGGTCGCGTCGGCCTGCAGCACGTCTATTGCGCCCGCCTCCAGCATCGCGCGTAAATAGTAGGGCGTATAGCCGTATTCGCCAGCCACGATCTGCATCGAAGCCGGGGCGCGATCGCGCAGAAGCCGTAACCCAACAAGATCGTCGCTCGATACGGGCTCCTCGAACCACCTGACTCCGAGCCTTGCGAAAGCCTCTGCGAAGCCCAGCGCCTGTTTGCGGTCGTAGGCGCCGTTGGCGTCGACGAACAACGCCGCATCGCCGATGACGCTCTTGGTCGCCTCGGCCCGCTTCAGGTCGCGCCCGGGTTCACGGCCGACTTTCATCTTCACGAAGGCGCAGCCATCGGCAGCCCAGCCGCCAAGCTCCTCCTTGAGACGCGCGTCGTCGTAAGAGGTGAAGCCGCCGCTGCCATAGACCGGCACGGTCTGGCGCGCGAGCCCGAGCAGCATCGCAAGCGGAACGCGGAAGAGTTTCGCCTTCAGGTCCCAAAGCGCGATGTCGATGGCCGAGATTGCGCAGGACGCGATCCCTGGGCGCCCGGCGTTGCGCACTGCGGCGTTCATCGCCGACCAGCAGCCTTCGATCGCCATGGCGTCCTTGTCCTTGAGCGCCTTCGCGAGCACGCCCTCGATCACGCCGGCGCAGGCTTTGTCGCAATAGGTGTAGCCGAGGCCGATTTCGCCGCCGGCCTCCACTTCGGCGATCACCATGGTGGTTGAGTCCCAGGCGATCGTGCCGTCCGATTCCGGCGCGTCCGTCGGAATGGAATAGGCCTTGGCCGTGACGCGGGCCACAGCCGCTTCGCCGCCGGGACGCATCGCTCACACCAGTTCGCGGACCTTGTCGGAAGCGACGGTGAGCGCGATCTTGCCGCCGCCGGGCGTGCCCTTCGCGAGCGCCTGCGCGAAGTTCATCGCCTGTTTCGCCTCGATCTTCGGCGGCATCGGCGGCTCGTTCGGATCGACGGTCGCCTCGATCAGCGCGGGGCCGGGAATGCCAAATACGTTGCCCACGCCCCATTCAGTCAAAGTGTTGACGAGCACATCGCCGGCGGTCATCGAGGTCATAGCGGCTCCTTCGGATTGGAGGCTCCGCGCCTGCCATCGCGCTCGCGAGCGCGGTAGCTACCGATAACCCAAGTAACGTCCGGCCTCCGCGATGGTTCCGGAGCATTTCCAAGGACCGCCGGCAGGACAGCCGTTCTCCAGAAGAGCGAACGAGGCTCGTCTGCGCCTCGATCTCGATGGCCAGCTGACCAACGGCTCGAGCCGCGCTTTTCGCTTGACCAGGGACAGTGCGGCGACATCTCGACCGTCCGCCTGCGCCCGCCTTTGTTCTTGCCGGAGACCACGCATCAGCGCGCCCGCGACAGTAAAAATTCCTCGCGCGTTGGAACTGAGGGTCAGACCGAGAGTTGGCTTGTGGCTGGGCGGCTATCCTTGAGGAGACAGCCCATGAAACCAATAACCAAATATGCGTGCGCGTTCATACTCGCAGGCGGCCTCGCGTCGCCGGCCTTGGCGGCGCAGGGCGACGCTGGCAGCGGCCCGACGACCGGCGCAAAAGCCACGAACGATGCCGGCAGCGGACCGACCAAAGGCGCTGCGACAGATTCCCAGACCCAAATGCAACACGGCCAGACTAACGCGAACGCCAACTCGGCCGCGGCGAGTTCCGATAGTTCAATGCAGAAGGGACAGAGTGAGACGAACGCGAACTCGGCCATGACGGGCGGCGCAAATATGCATGTGGCCCAGAAGCTGCGCTCCGATCTCAGCAAGGCCGGGTTTACGAACATCACCATGATGCCTTCATCGTTTATCGTGCGAGCCAAGAACTCTGAGGGCTCTCCGGTCATGATGGTCATCAGTCCCGATTCGGTGACGGCGCTGACCGAGGAGACGCCATCCTCCAACTCCGCCAGCAATTCGAAGCATATGGGTGGAAGCAGCAACAGCGCCGGAGCGACGCCCGGACCGAGCTCGACCGGGGGTTCCCAGCCCACCACGCCAGGCGGCGCCAGCAAGCCTTGATTTCCGTCGAAGCGGCCACGTCCGTAAAGGAGCCCATCACGATGGGCTCCCCGGAATTTGCGCCGCCCGAACCGCGCTTCGCGATAACGGATGGCGGCCCTCACGCGCGTCATCCGGCTCGACTCAAGAGGTTCTTGGTACGATCGCTTCAACCTCGAGGCGCGGCACTAATGCAACGCCGCATTTGATGGCGCGCCGGCGCTGACCGGCGCTTAGCAGGAATTGCTTGGGGAGTGGGACGAGTTGCCCAGGCTCGATTCGCCTCAAAAAAGTTGCGCGTGGGAACAAACGGGTCCGATGGGAGTTTTGCTCGTTCGCAGCCGACGCGGAAGTCCATGGCGCAGCTCTTCTCGCCTTACGCGGACATTTGGGTCCGCGTCGTTCTGTTCGCGCTCGCGGCGTCTCCGGCGATTCTGGTCGGCGGGGGCTATGCGATTACCCGTTCGCCGCTGGTCACGGGGCAATTTCTTTTCCACACGCAGCCCATTCCCTTTCAGCCACGAGCACCACGTCGGATTCGACGGTCTCGACTGCCGCTACTGCCATTTCGGGGTCGAGACCTCGCGGTGGGCCGGAATTCCGCCGACCGAGGTCTGCATGACGTGCCATTCGCAGATATTCACGCAAGCGTCAGTGCTGGCGCCGGCGCGCGACGGGCTCGTGAGCGGCGCGCCGATTCGGTGGGAAAGGGTGCACGCGCTGCCTGACTACGTCTATTTCGATCATTCGATTCACATCGCCAAGGGCGTCGGCTGCACCACCTGCCATGGGCAGGTCGACCAGATGCCGCTGACGAAGCAGGCCGAACCCATGACGATGGGCTGGTGCATCAACTGTCACCGCGATCCAGCGCCCTATTTGCGCAAGCCCGAGGACGTGTTCGCCGAATTCCTGGTCGCCTCCGCCCGACCAGAGCGAGGAGGGTCGCAAGCTCATGGCGCACTATGAGATCGACACCGCCCATCTCATCGATTGCTCCGTGTGCCACCGGTGAGACCGCCGGGCCGAGGAGGTCCCGGCGGGGTTTCGCGTCGCGCTGCGCTGAGCCTCCTTGCCGCCGGCGCCGCTTCGATGGCGGCGGGCTGCAAGCAGCCGGACGAAGAGACCGTCGCGAATGTCACCCTCGAGGAGCTCCCATATGTGAAGCTACCCGAGGGCCTCGTTCCGGACGTCGCCCAGCGCTATGCGACCGCGCTTCCTCTGGCGGGTTACGCCGCGGCGCGCTGGTCACCTCATTCGAGGGACGTCCGATCAAGGTTGAAGGCAATCCGCGCCATCCCGCCAGCCTCGGCGCCACGGACGTATTCGCTCAGGCGGAGATCCTGGCGCTTTACGATCCGGACCGCTCGCAGGCGATCCGCGCCGCGGGAGAGATCAGCGATTGGCCGGCGTTCGAGCTCGCCCTTCGGGCCCGCCTCGCCGCCGAGGCAGCCGGGAAAGGATCGGGCTTACGCCTGCTCAGCGGCCGAGTCACCTCGCCGACTTTGCTCGATCAGATCGAGGTCGCTCTGAAAGCCTACCCGAACATGCGCTGGCACGTGTTCGAGCCCACCGAGGATTCCGACGACGATGCGGCGGAAGCGGTTTACGGCAAGCCGCTCAGGTTGAGACCGCGCTTCAGCGAAGCCGATGCCATGGTCGCCTTCGAAGCCGATCCGCTCGGCTGCGGGCCTGATCAAGTCCGCTTCGGGCGCGAGCTCGTCGATCGGCGCAAGCAAGATCGAGCCTCCTTCCGCTTCTACGCGGTCGAGTGCGGCATGACCCTGACCGGCGCCTTCGCCGACCATCGTCTGGCGGCGGGCCCGGCGGCGATCGAGGCGACGGTCGCTGCGCTCGCCGGGGCCTTGGGCGCGCAGACGCGCCCCGAACTGCCCCGCGAGCACGCGCGTTTCATCGACGCCGCCGCGAAGGACCTTCGCGCGGCCGCCGGCCGAGGCCCTCGTGCGGGTCGGGCCTGCATTGGCGAACGCACGGGCGCTCGGCATGTGGATCAACGACCGGCTCAAGGCGCCTGTCGACGCCTTCGACGTCGATCCTAGGCAGGCGCGAGCGGGAACGCTCGCCGAGCTCACCGACGATCTTCAGCACCGAAAGGTCGAGACGCTCGTCATTCTCAACTCGAACCCCGTGGCCGCCGCTCCGGGCGATCTCGAATTCGAAGCGAGGGTCAATCGAGCGCCCTTCCGGGTCCATCTCGGACTCCACTATGACGAGACCGCGGCGGCTTCGACCTGGCATTTGCCGATGCCCCATCCGCTCGAAAGCTGGTCCGACATCGCCGGCCCCGACGGAGCGGTCAGCATCGTTCAGCCGTTGATCCGGCCCTTGCACGAGTTCCTACAGCGCCCATCGGCTTCTCGCGACGCTGGCCGGCGAAGGAGAGCAGCGTGGAAGCGACTATGAGCGGATCCGCACCACTTGGCGGTCGCGCTGGGGAGAGCAAGACTTCGACCGGCGCTGGCGCCAGGCGCTCTTCGACGGCGTGATCGCCGACACGGCTCCTAAGCCGGTCGCAAAACCCGACGCCAAGTTCCCCGGATGGACGCCGACCCCTTCGCATGGCGGAATGTCCGCGATCTTTCGCACCGACCCCTCGGTTTTCGACGGGCGCTTCGCCAACAGCGCCTGGCTTCAGGAATGTCCGCAGCCCTTCTCCAAGGCCGTGTGGGGCAACGCCGTCGAGATGGCGCCCGAGGACGCGAATCGCCTCGCAATCAAGGAAGGCGACGAGGTGGAGCTTCGCGCCGGCGATCGCTCACTTTTCGGTCCGATGCGCCTATCCAATGGTCTGGCCCCGGGAGTGCTCCAGCTCTCGCTCGGCTACGGCCGCAAGCATGCTGGCGCGATCGGCGACGACATCGGCTTCAACGTCGCGCCCCTGCGCACAACGTCGTCGCCCTGGATCGCGGCAGCCGTGTCGGTTCGCCGGATCGGCTCGAGTGGCCATCTCTCGCCCGCCACCGCAGGGCTCTTTGCGCTAGAGGGCAAGGCTGAGGAGCTGGCGCCGGAGAGCGAGGTCGGCGCCAAGGCGCCGGCGCCGCCGCCAACGCCAAGCTTCTTCCCGCCGTGGCCGACCCAAACTGGCGACCCTTATGCGTGGGCGATGGTCATCGACACGGACGCCTGCATCGGCTGCAACGCCTGCGTCGTCGCCTGCCAGTCGGAAAACAACGTGCCTGTCGATCGGGCCGGACGAAATCAGCCGGGGCCGCGACATGCATTGGCTGCAGGATCGACGCTTACGACCACGGCGCGCCGCCCGACCCCCGGGCGGTGTTTCAGCCGGTGCCCTGCATGCAGTGCGAGGCGGCGCCCTGCGAGCCGGTCTGTCCTGTCGAAGCCTCGGTGCACGATCACGAAGGCCTCAACGTCCAGGTCTACAATCGCTGCATCGGCACGCGCTTCTGCCAGTCGAACTGCCCCTACAAGGTGCGGCGCTTCAACTGCTTCGGCTACGCCGACGGCCAGGAATATCGCAATCTCGGCGATCCGATCGTCAAGGCCGCGAACAATCCCGACGTCAGCGTCCGGGCCCGCGGCGTGATGGAGAAGTGCACCTACTGCGAGCAGCGCATCAGTCGCGCCCGGCGCCTCGCCGAGCGTGAGACGCGCCTCATCGGAGAAGGCGAAGTCGTCACCGCCTGTCAGGCCGCCTGCCCCACCCGCGCCATCCAGTTCGGCAACCTCGTCGACCCAAATTCGACCGTCTCGAAGCTCCGCCGCGAGCCCCAGCACTATGTTCTCCTGGGCGATCTCGGCACGCGGCCGCGCACCACCTATCTGGCGAAGCTCCGCAATTCGAACCCGGAGCTTGGAGGCGGCGCATGAGCGTCGCTTCCGCCTTCGATCGGGCGCCCGCGCTGCAGGAGCTTCCGATCCTTCCGCGCACAATCAATGACCGGACGATCACCGACCTCGTCTGCGCGCCGCTCATGCGTCCGGCTGGAAGGCGGTGGTGGATCGCCTTCCTCATCTGCTCCGCCGGAACGCTTGCTACGCTCTATGGCGTCTATACGCTGTTAACCGCGGGCATCGGCATCTTTGGGAACAACACCAGCGTCGTATGGGGCTTCGCCGATCGCGAATTACGTGTGGTGGATCGGCCTCGGCAACGCGGGCACACTGATATCCTCCCTGCTCGTGCTCACCCGGCAATCATGGCGCGCCACGATCAGCCGTTTCGCGGAGGCGATGACGCTGTTTGCGGTGTCGATCGCCGGGCTCTTCCCGATCTTTCATCTTGGGCGACCGCTCTATTTCTACTGGCTCGCGCCCTATCCCGACACGATGCGGATCTGGCCGCAATGGCGCAGCGCGCTCGTCTGGGATTTCTGGGCGATCGTCAGCTATCTGATCTTCTCGATCGTCTTCTGGTACGTCGGCGTCCTTCCCGATCTGGCGACAGTGCGCGACCGCTCGACCGGAGCATGGCGGAAGATCTACGGGGTCGCGGCCCTCGGCTGGCGCGGCTCCGCCAGACACTGGCGACACTACCACCGGCTGCAGATCACGCTCGCGGCTCTGGCGACGCCGCTCGTCTGCTCGGTCCATTCCATCGTCGGCCTCGATTTCGCCGCGAGCCTGATGCCCGGCTGGCGCGAGCCGATTTTTCCGCCCTATTTCGTCGTCGGCGCCATGTATTCGGGCTTCGCGCTGGTTGTCCTGCTCGCCGCAACCATCACGCGCGCCTTCGGGCTTCAGGGGCTCATCACCATGCGCCACTTCGAAGCCATGGCGAAGATCATGCTGATGGCGTCGATCGTCATGGGCCTCTCCTATCTCAGCGAATATTTCGCTGCATGGTACGGAGGCAATCCGGCCGACCGCGACCTCGTCAAGTTCGAGTTCACCGGGGCCTACTGGAAGCTTTATGCGGCCATGCTGTTCTGCAACGTGGTCGCGCCGCAAATTCTCTGGTCGCCGCGGATGCGCGCGAGTCTCGCCGTGATCATCGGCGTGTCGTTGGCCATCCTCGTCGGAATGTGGCTCGAGCGCATCCTCATCGTCTGGAACACGCTGTCGCACAGCTTTCTTTCCGGTCGTGCCGATGTTCGAGGCGCGAGAGCTTCGTCACCGGGAGGCTGGGACATGAGCGCGCGAGGCGAGCCATTCCTGATCGCCGAGTTCGGTAATCCCGGCGCCCTGACCGCCGCAGCGCGGCGCGTACGCGACGAGGGCTTCCGCGCGCTCGATGCGCTCACGCCCTGCCCCGTCGAAGGCATCGATGGCGCCCTCGACCTCAAGAAATCGCCGGTCCGCTGGCCGATGCTGATCGCCGGAGTCGGCGTCGCCGCCTTTGCCTATGGTCTCGAGTTCGTGGAGCGCGATCTTCGCCTATCCCATCGATTTCGGGCGGAAGGCCGCTCAACAGCTGGCCGATCTTCCTGCTGGCGCCATTCGAAGTCGGCGTGCTCGCTGCGGGTCTTGCAGGATTCATCGCCTTCCTCGTCCTTTGCGGCCTGCCGCGCGCTCAACCATCCGCTGTTCGACTGGGACCGAATCGAGCGGGCGACCGACGATGCTATTTCCTCCTGATGGCGGCGCCAGAGGACGAGCCAGCGGACACCCGCCTGCGCGCGCTGCTCCTGGACGCCAAGGCGCTCCGGATCGAGGCGAGGCCGGCATGAGAGCGGCGCTTCTTCTGCTCCTGTCGCTCGCCTCGGCCGGCTGCACCGATCAGTCGATGACGCGTCAGCCGCACTATGGGACGAACGACCCAGCGCCGGCCTTCGCGAACGGCTCCGCTGCCCAGCCGCTGCCGGAGGGGACGGTGTCGCAGGGCGACAAGGAATACGACCAGGCGAGCGCTGTTCCGCCGCCGGTCGACATGGCGCTGCTCGAGCGCGGCAAGGAGCGGTTCGGGATCTTCTGCGCTCCCTGCCACGGCTATGAGGGCGACGGGGACGCCATCGTGCGGCGCGGCTTTCCGCGCCCTCCTTCCTATTATGAGCCGAAGCTCATGCAGGCGCAGGCTCAGCTCTTCTTCGACACGATCACCAACGGCTATGGCGTCATGTATTCCTATGGCTCGCGCGTTCCCCCGCACGACCGCTGGGCTATCGCCGCCTACATCCGCGCGCTTCAGCAAAGCCGCTCGGCGACGCTAGCCGAGGCGCCGGAGGCTGCGGCGGACGGAGCGGCGAAAAGAGGCCAGCCATGAGCGCGCCGACCCCCCGCGACGAACGGGCGTTTGACCTTGTTTCCAGGCCAGGCGCGGTCTTGCTGGCCGGATTGCTCGCGGCGGGCCTGCTCGCAATCGGCGCCGTCTTCGCCCCTCGTGCGGCGGCCTGGGGATGGCTGGTTGGGTTCCTCGTCTGGAGCTCCGCGCCGATCGGGGCGATTGTCCTTCTCTTGATCCATGAGACGACCGGCGGAAGGTGGGGCCTCGCGTCGGCGCCGGTCTTGCGCCTTGGTGCGCTCTGCGCGCTCCCGTTGCCGATTTTCTTTGCGGTTCTCTTCACCGGCCTCAAGACGCTGTACCCGTGGGCCGCCAGCGATGCGGCGACCGCGCCGGATGTGGCCCATTTCTATCTCAACGTTCCCGCCTTTGCGGCCGTCGGGTTCGTGGCTGTCATTGGTTGGGCGACGATCGGCGCATTGCTGGCGGCGGGGACGCTCGGCCTGCTCGGCGCATCGATCGCGCTCGTTTTTCACGGCTTCGCCGTCAGCCTTGTCGCCGTCCAATGGATGCTCTCGATTGACCCCCGTTACAGCGGTTCGGCGTTCGGCGTGGAGATCGCGGTGCTGCAGATCATGCTCGCGTTAGCTGCGATCGCCGTCGTTCAGCCGCGTCGTTCTGTCGAAATCGCCGACGGGGATATCGGCGCTCTCCTGTTCGCGACCTCGCTCGGCGCCTTCTACCTTGGATTGATGACCTTCATCGTCAAATGGTACGGCGACCAGCCCGTCGACGCGGCCTGGTACCTGACGCGCGCGCATGGGCTCCAGGGCGTCTTTCTCGTCGGCGCCGTGCTCATCGGCGCGATCACGCCGATCGTCGGCTGCGCATGGGAGCGGGTCCGGGCGAGCCCTTCGGCATTGCGAGCGATGGGCGTTGCCGCCCTTGTCGGAATCTTTCTCCACGATCTCTGGCTCGCTGGGCCTTCAGCGCCGAATCTCACCGCCGCCGCTGCGCTATTGGCTTTCTTCGCGATGGGATGCGTGTCGATCGGATTGGCCCCCTATTTCGATCGGCGCTTGGCGCCCCGGATCGCTGGCCTGCGCACGCGGGAGAAATCGCCATGAGCGCCGAGTGGGACGAGGCGCGCGAAAGTCCGGCGGTGCGAGAAGGCGCCATCGCCGCGATCATGGCCGGGTTTTTCATTTTCGTGGTCGCGGCCGCGATCGGGCTTTTCTTTTTCTATAAGGCGCTCGCGCGCGACACGACGTTCGTCAAGGTCGAGGAGTTCCCATCTCCGCGACTTCAGACGCTCGCGGACGGCTTGCGCGACCCGGAGATCGCGAGGCAGCAAGCCGATCTTCAGCGGTTTCGCTGGCTCGATCGCGCTCATGGCGCCTTCCAGATTCCGATCGAGCGGGCGATGCGGCTCGTGGCGGCGCGCGGGGCACGGGCCTACGAGCCGGTGGCGCCGGCAAACAGGGAGCCGGCGGAGCAGCCCAAGGACGGATCGACGCGATGAAAACCCGTCTTCACGTGCTGGCCCGCGCGTTTGCTCTTGCAACGGCCATCCTCACCTGCAAGCCGGCCGGGGCCGCGCTCGCGCCCGACCAGTTGACGGATGTCGGGGTGCGGCCGCCGCCCGGCGCGACTCTCCCTCTGGACGCACGCCTGACAGGCCTCGACGGGCGGCCGATGACGCTCGGCGCCGCCATCGGCGGCCGTCCCTCGGTCGTGATCTTCGCCGATTATGATTGTCCGCAGCTCTGCTCGCCGATCCTCGCGCTCGCCGGCGACGCGCTTGCGAAAAGCGGACTTACGCCGGGCGCCGATTTTCGACTCGTCGTGATCGGTTTTAATCCGCGCGCGAGCGCCGACGACGGCAAACGCATGGTCGGCGGCCAGATCGGATTCGACACCCCCGTCGGTCGGGCGACGACCGCGCTGATGGCAAGCGCGCCTGTCGTGGCGCGGCTCACAGCCGCCGTCGGTTACCACTATGCGTACGACGCCGAGCGCGGACGCTACGCGCATCCGGTCGCGCTGCTCGTCGTAACCGCCAACGGCCGTCTTTCCCGCGTCCTTTCTGGACTCGCGATCTCAGGCGGCGACGTGCGGCTCGCGCTGGTCGAGGCGGGCAAGGGAGCGATCGGGGCGATCGTCGATCAAGTGCGGCTCCTCTGTTACGGCTTCAGCGCTTCGGTCGGCTTCTACACCAATCGAGTCCGCATCCTGCTTGCAGCCGGAGGGATCGCGACCGTTCTCGCCATCGCCGTCGGCTTCATCGCGCTCTTAAGACACACACCCGCGAGGCGCGCGTGAACGCGATCACGTTCATGCCGCAATCCGCTTCGACCTTCGCGCCGAAGACCGACACGCTTTACTTTGCGCTGATCGGCGCCTCGCTCGCCATCGTCATTCTGGTGGCCGGCCTGATTGTGATTTTCGCCTATCGCTATCGCCGGGGCTCGCCTGCGCCGCGCGGCGCCATGCCGGCCGTGTTGCAGCATGAGGTCGAAATCGGCTGGACGGTGTCGACGCTGGTCAGCTTCCTCCTGTTCTTCTGGTGGGCGGGCTCGAATCAAATTTCCCTTCTCCTGCCGCCGCGCAAGGCCATGGAGATCCATGTCGTCGCCAAGCAATGGATGTGGAAGATCCAGCATCCCAACGGCCTGCGCGAGATCAACACCTTGCACCTTCCGGTCGGCGACCCGGTCCGGTTGGTGATGACTTCGCAGGACGTCATCCACTCGTTCGCCGTGCCTGACTTTCGCATCAAGCAGGACATCCTTCCTGGGCCCTACGTCGAGGTGTGGTTTCAGGCGACCAAAATCGGCGCGTTCCGCCTTTATTGCACCCAGTTCTGCGGCACGGCGCATTCCGCGATGATTGGGTCGATCGTCGTGATGAGCAAACCGGACTTCGCCGCCTGGCTGGTGAGCCAGCCGGCGGGAGGGGACCTCGTGGCGCAGGGCAAGGCGCTCTTCGTGAGCCTCGGATGCGCCGGCTGCCACACCCCCGGCGGTCCCATCCATGCGCCCGATTTCCACGGACTCTTCGGTCGCCGCGTCCCGCTCGCCAGCGGGCGATTTGTCCTTGTCGACGAGGCCTGGATCCGCGATTGCATTCTTGACCCGACGGCCGATCCTCCCGCCGGGTATCCGCCGATCATGCCTTCGTTCAAGGACGAGGTCGACGACGGCCAGATCCTCGCGCTCACCGCTTATATCCGCTCTCTCTCCCCTCGAACCGGAGCTTCCCGATGACCGACGCCACAGCGTCCTTCAACGGCGCCGCGCCCCCGCGCGGGCACACGGCCACCGGGAGCTATCTCGATTCGCAAGGGGGAGGCCTGAGCGAATGGCTGCTGACGACGGACCACAAGCGGATCGCGATTCTCTACGCGCTCATGGTCACCGCCTTTTTCTTCATCGGCGGGGCCGCAGCCACAATGATTCGTCTCGAGCTCTTCTCGCCGACGCCCACGTTCCTCACCGACGACAGCTACAATCGCGTATTCACGCTGCACGGGATCATTATGGTCTGGTTCTTTCTCGTGCCACTCATTCCGACGACGCTCGGGAATTTCCTGCTGCCGCTGATGATCGGAGCTCCGGACGTCGCCTTCCCGAAACTCAACCTCGCGAGCTGGTATCTGACGCTGACCGGCGGGCTCCTGGTGCTTGGCGCGACGCTGATGGGCGGCGTCGACACCGGGTGGACATTCTATCCGCCCTATTCGACCGTCTACTCGAGCGGCAATATCTCGATCGCCGTTATCGGCGTGATCGTCGCAGGTTTCGGCACCATCGCGACGGGCGTCAATTTCGTCTCGACGACCCACACCTTGCGAGCCCCGGGTCTGACCTGGTTTCGCCTGCCGCTGTTCGTCTGGTCGATTTACGCGACGAGCCTCGTGATGATCCTGGCGACGCCGGTCCTGGCGATGACGCTCGTGCTCGTCGTAGCCGACCGTTGGTTCGGTCTGCCGGTGTTCGACGCCTTCCGCGGCGGAGATCCGCTGCTCTTCCAGCACCTCTTCTGGTTCTATTCGCATCCGGCGGTCTACATCATGATCCTGCCGGCGTTTGGGGTCGTTTCGGAGGTGATCACCTGCTTCGCGCGGCGGCGCGTGTTCGGCTATTCGGCGATGATCTATTCGATGCTGGCCATCGCAATCATCGGCTTCGCCGTCTGGGGACATCACATGTTCGTGTCGGGACAGTCGGTGTTCGCCAACCTCGTGTTTTCTTTCCTTTCGTTCATCGTCGCCGTGCCATCGGCGATCAAAGTGTTCAACTGGACGGCGACCCTCTATCGCGGGCAGATCACATTCGAAGCACCGATGCTCTATGCGCTCGGGTTCGTCGGCCTGTTCACGGTCGGCGGCCTGACCGGCCTCTTCCTCGCCTCGATTCCGATCGACGTCGTGCAGGTGACGGGCACCTACTTCGTCATCGCACATTTCCACTACGTCATGGTCGGCGGCGCGGTGTCGGCCTATTTCGCCGGCCTACATTTCTGGTGGCCGAAGATCACCGGCCGGCTCTATCCGGAATCCTGGGCGCGCTTCGCTGCGTTCCTGATGTTCTTCGGCTTCAACTTCACGTTCTTTCCGCAGTTCATCCTTGGCTACCTCGGTATGCCGCGGCGCTACCATACCTACCCGCCCGAGTTTCAGGCCTGGAACGTGATGTCCTCGACCGGCGCCGTGGTGCTGGCCGCAGCCTACCTCATGCCGTTCCTCTACCTCGCCTGGTCCCTGGTTTATGGGCAGAGGTCGCCCGCCAATCCGTGGAACGCGACCGGCCTCGAGTGGCGGACGACCTCGCCGCCGCCCACGCACAATTTCGCGACCATGCCAGTCGTCAATGGGGAGCCTTATGACCACCATGACGCGCAAGCCGCGCCGGAGCCCGAGACTTGCGACATCGACACGGTTCGCGCCCAGCCCGGCGTCGCGCCCAGCCCTGGCGGAATTTCGCCATGACCGGCGCCGCGATCAGCGCTTCGCCCGGCGTCGTCGCGCCGCCCGACCCATTGCGCGAACCCTGGTCCGACGTCGCGCGCCAGCGGGAGGCGGCGACGCTTGGCATGTGGCTTTTTCTTATGAGCGAGATGCTGTTCTTCGGCGCGGTCTTCCTGGCGTTCAGCTTCACGCGGTCGCTGAATGTCGCGGAGTTTCAGGCGGCCGCGCGTGAGACGGAAATCGCCTATGGGGCGGCCAACACGGCCGTCCTGGTCACGAGCAGCCTCACGATGACGCTCGCCGTGCGCGCGGCGAAGATCGGCGACCGGAATCTCGCCGCCCGCCTGCTCGCGGCGACGGCCGTTCTTGGCGCGCTCTTCCTCGTCATCAAGGGCTTCGAGTATCGTGACGACTTGAGACGCCATCTCTATCCGGCGTTCGATTTCGCGCTGGGCGAGACTGCGGCGCAGATCTTCTGGGCGTTCTACTGGATCATGACCGGCCTCCACGCGGTCCATTTGGCTGTTGGGATCGGGCTGGTTTCGCGCCTGACCTGGCTCACGCGAAGGCGCCGCCTGAGCCTCGAATCGCCGCAACTCGAGGTGGCGTCGCTCTATTGGCACCTGGTCGACGCGTTCTGGATCGTGCTTTTTCCGGTTCTCTACATCTGGGGCGAGGATGAGCGCCGCCGACGGTCGAGCGGAGAATTTGCACTGGCGCGGCCCCGTGCTCGCCTGGGGGATCATGCTCATTACGCTCGTGTGCGTCGTGCTGCTTGGCGCTTACGGCTCGGGCGATCTCCGCCTCGGCGGAGCTTTGGCGCTGGCCGCCGTGATGCTGCTGACGCTCGCCTTCGGGCTCGTCGGCGTCGCGACGGAGCCGGCTCTCCTGCGCCTCGTCGCTTGCGCGGCCTTCATGTTCCTGGCGCTGATGTTTTTCCTTAGCTTCAATGATCTGATCACCCGAGTCCGCTACCACTCGTGAGATTGGCGAACCGACGTGTGGCGACCACAACCTCCCGTCCAGCCTCGGACGGACAACCTCGATAGCAACGGCGCCTAAGCAGAATTCCGTTTGGCTAACCAACGGATAGGTTTTTTGCGGTTTGCTGCCTGCGCCAATTCGCAAGGTGTATGGCATGGCGGGAAAGTCTCCGGTTATGGCGAGCGATGAACAACGCGCCGGCCTCTTGGCTCTTGCCAATTCACGTGATCGCGGCGAGGCGGACCGGGCGCGCGCCGTGCTTTTGACGCTGGCTGGTTGGACCAGCTCCAAGATCGCGGAGGCGTTTAGCGTGCGCGAAGATACGGTTCGCCTGTGGCGCAGCGACTTCACCGCTGGCGGTGTCGCAGCGCTGAAGACCAGCATCGCGCCAGGCCCGCCTCCGGTGAAGAGTGAAGCCGCCTTGCGCGTCGTCACCCCCTTGCTGGAAGAACCTGTGGCCGACCGGCGCAACTGGACGATCCCCCGCCTCCGCGCCGAGATCGAAGCGCGCGAGGGCGTGCGCATCAGCCGTTCGCAACTGTCCAAGGCCTTGCGAAAAAAAAGTTCCGTTGGCGGCGGCCCCGGCACACGCTGAAGGGACGTCAGACGGAAAGCGAGGTGGAACGGGTGGGCCTGCGCCTGCAACTGCGCAAACAGCAGGCCGAAGCGGGCGACATTGTTCTTCTCTACGGCGATGAGAGCGAGGCGCTGACGCATCCCTATCTCGCCCGCGCCTGGGCGAAGTCGGGGGCGGACTTGCGTGTGCCGGCGCCTGGGCAGGCCAAGAAGGTCGCGATGCTGGGGTCGCTTGATCACGTCACGCGCCAACTCATCGTCCTGACCTGCCCGACCAAGCGCAGCAGCGATTTCATCGCCCATCTGGAGCAACTCGACCGTCTCTTCGGACCGCAGCCCGGGCGACAGGCCAAGCCGGTCGTGCTGGTCGAGGACAATGGTCCGATCCACACCAGCAAACGCTCGCTTGCCGCCCTGGCCGCCCGCGCACACTGGCTCACCGTCGAGTGGCTGCCGAACTACGCCCCCGAACTCAATGAAATCGAGCCGGTCTGGCGCGATCTTAAGGCCCATCACCTCGCCCACCAGACCTTCACAGACGTCGCCGCCCTCGACCAAGCCATCCATGACGCCGTCATCGATCTCAACCGCGAGCGCACCCCCGATCCGTTGGCCATGCCAAGAATCTCTGCTTAGATCGGTTCCGGCCCGCGGGATATCGCGGCGACTCCGGTGCGCGAGACTTCAACGAGCCCGATCGGCCGCATGAGCTCGACGAAATCGTCGATCTTGCGAGGCGCTCCGGTCAGTTCGAAGATGAAGCTTTCGGTCGTCGCGTCGATCACCTTGGCGCGGAAGGCGTCGGCGAGCCGCATCGCCTCGACCCGGTTCTCGCCCTTGCCCCTCACTTTGATCATCGCCAACTCGCGCTCGATCGCGCGCACGGTCAGCGTCAGGTCGTTCACCGAGTGGACGGGAACCAGTCGCTCGAGCTGATGGCGGATCTGCTCGATGATCTCCGGCGTGCCCGATGTGACGATGGTGATCCGAGAGAGATGCGTCTCGTGCGCCACCTCGGCGACCGTCAGGCTCTCGATGTTGTAACCCCGCCCTGAGAACATGCCGACGACGCGGGCGAGCACGCCCGGCTCGTTGTCGACCAGCACCGAGAGCGTGTGGGTTTCGACATTGGATTTTGCCCCTGCGGAGGAATAGGGCGAAAGAGGCTGGAGAAGCGAAGTCTTGCTCATGCGCGTGATTATCCTTGTTCGCGCCGGCCTGCGAGTGGCGGCGCATCGCCTTGTCCTTCAGGCGGCCGCGGCGTTCGGCTCGCTCATGATCCATCGCTGGAAGAGATCGAGGTCGATATTGCCGCCCGAGAGCACGAGCCCGACTTTCCGTCCCTTGAGGCGCGATCGCTCCTTCATCGCGGCAGCGAGCGCCGCGGCGCCCGCGCCCTCGGCGAGATTGTGGGTATCGGTCCAATAGGCGCGCACCGCCGCCGCAACCTCGTCGTCGCTGACCAGCGTGATCCGCGCGGCGCCCTTGGCGATCACCCCGAGCGCCTCCTGGTCGGGAACGCGCGTCGCCATGCCGTCGGCGAGCGTATCGGCGCTGTTGGTGGGCACGACCCGGCCGGCGGCGAACGACAGCGCATAGGCCGGCGCTTCCGTCGACTGCACACCGACGATCTCGGTCTTCAGACCCAAAGCGTCGCGCGCGGCGATGCAACCACAGATTCCGGAACCCTGGCCGATCGGAACATAAAGCACATCCAGGTCGGAGCGCTCGCTTAGGAGCTCGAGCGCGTAAGTTCCGACGCCGAGCGTCAGATCGCAATGGAAGGAGGGAACCATGTGCAGGCCGCGCAACGCGGCAAGCCGCATCGCCTCCTCGCGCGCGGCCTGAAAGTCGCGCCCGAATTCGATCAGTTCGGCGCCAAGGGCGCGCATGGCGGCGTTCTTCTCCCTCGAATTGCCTTGCGGCGCGAGGATCGTCACTTTGAGGCCGGCGCGCCGCCCGGCGAAGGCGAGACTTGCCCCATGATTGCCCCGCGTCGCTGAAATGAGCCCGCGCGTCCCGGGCTCGCGCTTGATGAGCGCGTCGACATAGGTGAGGCCGCCGCGCACCTTGAAGGCGCCGGTCGGCAGGTGGTTCTCGTGCTTGACCACGACCTGGGCGCCAAGCCGCTCGTCCAGGAGCGGCCAGGCAATCCCCGGCGTTGGACGCAACGCGTTAAGCACGAGCTCGTGCGCCTGACGCATCTCTTGCAAAGTGAACATCGCAAAAAGTCCTCGCCCTCGCCGCTCCTCCGATAGGACGACGGTCAGACCAGCATCTTGCCCTTCTCGTCGATAATGTTATCGAGTTCGACGCCGGCGTCGTCCTCAAGCTCGGCCATGATCATTTCGTTATGCGCCTTGCCCGAAGGGATCATCGGGAAGCAGTTTTCCTTCTGATCGACCAGACAATCGAAGATGACCGGCTTTGGAGTTTCGATCATCTCGATGATCGCCGCATCGAGCTTCGAGGGATCGGAGCAGCGGATCCCGTGCGCGCCATAAGCTTCGGCCAGCTTGACGAAGTCGGGCAGCGAATTGGTGTAGCTCTCCGAATAGCGCCCGCCATGCAGAAGCTCCTGCCATTGGCGCACCATGCCCATGTACTGGTTGTTGAGAATGAAGATCTTGACCGGCAGGCGATACTGCACCGCCGTCGACATCTCCTGCATGTTCATCAGGATCGAAGCTTCGCCCGCGATGTCGATGACCAGCGACTGCGGGTGGGCGAGCTGGGCGCCGATCGCGGCCGGCAGCCCGTAGCCCATGGTCCCGAGGCCGCCCGAGGTCATCCACCGGTTCGGCTCCTCAAAGGCAAAGTGCTGCGCGGCCCACATCTGGTGCTGGCCGACCTCAGTGGTGATGTAGGTGTCGCGGCCCCTGGTCAGCTCGTAAAGCCTCTTCACCGCGTGCTGGGGCTTGATGATCTTATCGGAATTGCGGAAACCAAACGAATTGCGAGCCCGCCAGCCGTCGATCGCGCTCCACCATTTGGCGAGCGCGGCTGGCTCGACCTGATGCGACTCCGCCCGCCACAACCGCGCCATGTCCTCCAGCACATGCGCACAGTCGCCGACGATTCCGAGATCGACTTTGACGTTCTTGTTAATCGAGGACGGATCGATGTCGATATGGATCTTCCTCGACTTCGGTGAGAAGGCGTCGAGGCGCCCCGTAATGCGGTCGTCAAAACGCGCGCCGACGCAGATCATGAGATCGCAATCATGCATGGCGTTATTGGCTTCGAATGAACCGTGCATGCCGAGCATGCCCAGCCATTGCTTGTCGGATGCAGGATAGGCGCCAAGCCCCATCAGCGTCGAGGTGACAGGAAACCCGGTCGTGCGGACGAGCTCCCGCAAGAGCGTCGAGGCGTGCGGGCCGGAATTGATAACGCCGCCGCCGGTGTAGAAGACCGGCTTCTTCGCCGCCGCCATCATCTCGACCGCGTGGCGGACGCGCTCCAGGTCCCCCTTGAGCTGTGGCTGATAGGTCTTGTGCTGGATGTCCTTCTGGAACGCATAGGCCCCGCTGGCGAACTGCACGTCCTTCGGAATGTCGACAACCACCGGACCGGGGCGGCCGTGCGATGCGATGTAGAAGGCCTCGTGCAGGATGCGCGGCAGATCTTCGACGCGGCGCACAAGGTAATTGTGTTTGGTGCAGCTGCGGGTGATGCCGGTCGTGTCGCACTCCTGAAAGGCGTCGGAGCCGATCAGGTGGGTCGGCACCTGGCCGGTGATGCAGACCAGCGGGATCGAGTCCATGAGCGCGTCGGTGAGGCCGGTGATGGCGTTGGTCGCGCCGGGGCCGGAGGTGACCAGGAGAACGCCGACCTTTCCGGTCGAGCGCGCATAACCCTCCGCGGCGTGGGCCGCGCCCTGCTCGTGGCGCACGAGAATGTGGCGGAGCTTGTTCTGGTGGAAGATGGCGTCGTAGATCGGCAGCACCGCGCCGCCCGGATAGCCGAAGACCATGTCGACGCCCTGGTCCTTCAGCGCCTCAACGACCATTTCCGCGCCGGTCATCTGCTTGGCCATAATCGCAACTCTCCGCTTTTTCTCGTCAATCGCGAATTCGAGGCAACAAAAAAGGCCCTCAAAGGGGCCTTCGGGTAAGCGCTAGCTAACGGATGCAGACCTTATGTCTGCCCGGTTTCTAGCGCCAAAGGTACGATAAGCTGCGCCACGTCGCGTCGCCCCAGATTCAAAACTGCCGCAACACTAGAGAAACCGGGCGGCGGCGTCAAGGCCACCAGATTACGCGGTAGTCGGCGAGTTTGAATAAGGCAGCTAGCCTCCTTCCGGAGAAGACCCGGATCAAAGCGCCTGGCAGCTTTTGTCCCGGATGCGGATTTAAGCTGTCGCGCTGCCCCGCGACCACCAATGCGCCGCCCGCTATCTGTCGGCGTCCGCGTCATTGCTGATCCGCTGCGTCCTGGATCGCTGCGGCGGCGGCCTCCGGCGTCATCTGGCCGGCGGCGACCGAGACCGAAACGTCGTTAATGACGCGGCCCAGGGAGGGTCCGAGGTCCTGATCGAGAAAATTCTGATGATAGGTGGTCTTGGACAAGATGTCGGCAATCTCCCGGAAGAGAGGATCCTTTATCGCCGTCTCCGCACCCTTGTATATGGGGATATAGCCGCCGGACGCCGCAGCTTCTTTGGCATATTTTTCCTGGCTGAAGAACTTGAGGAAGTCGATCGCCTCCGGAGGGGCGCTCTTGGTGACGAGGAATCCATGGATGCCCCCGAGCGTATCCGTCGCCTTTCCTTTCCCGCCCGGCAGGACGGGGAAGGCGAAGATGCCGATGTCGTCCTCGGGTAGCCCCTTGCCGTCGGCCGACATGGGGCCTTGCATGGCTGGCAGCAACTCGAACATGAGTTGCATCGCCCCCTTGCCGTCGCCGAACATGCCTGCAGCCGGGCCATATTTCGTCGTGAGGTAACCGGCCTGGAAGGGTTCGAGCGCAGCGAGTTCGCGTAGACGTTTGCCCGCTTCGACAAACGTGGCGTTCTTGAAACCGCCGTCTTTTCCGGCCTTGGCGTCGGTGAGCGCGTTCTCGCCGCCAATCCGCATGATGAGATACGAATAATAGAAGTGCATCGGCCACTTATCACTGCCGCCGATAGTGATCGGCGTTATCCCGGCGGCTTTGAGCGCTTTGATCGCGCCGAGGAAGTCGTCCCAGGTTTTGATGGCGTCAGCATTGACGCCTGCTTTTTTGAATAGATCTTTGTTGTAATAGAAAGCGACGAGCCCGGTGTCGAATGGGACGCCGACCGTCTTGCCGTCGACCTTGAATGCGTTAGCCGCCGTTTGGGCGAGATTCGCGTCGGTGGCCGCGACATCCTTGGTGATGTCCTTCAAAAACCCAGCCTGGTCTTGCGCCTTCATGACGCCGCCGCCCCAACTGTAAACAAGGTCCGGCCGTTGGTCGGATTGCAACATCGTTGGAAGTTTTTCTTTATAAGACTCCCCCTCGATGTATCGGAAACGAACTGTCACGCCCTTGTGTTCAGCTTCATAATCTTTCGCGATACGGTCCCAAAGCGCTCTCGCCGTCGCGCTTTCTTGAACATCCACAATGGAGACATTGACATCGGCGAACACCGGCGTCGCCAGCCCTGCGATAAACGATGCAATCAAAGGCCATCGAGCGCGGCGCATGTGTTCCTCCCTTTGCATCATTTTATCCGCATTGCGAATTAATTCTGCGTGCGGCCCACTCCGCTGTCAAGGCTGGAAGCCCGATTACGTGTTTTTGTGCCCGAAACCGCCGAACTGTGACGGAGTTGTGAGCGTCCTGGTTTCCCGATTGTGTCCGACGCAACGGCTAAGCAGATTCCGTTTGGCTAACCAACGGATAGGTTTTTTGCGGTTTGCTGCCTGGGCCGATTCGCAAGGTGTATGGCATGGCGGGAAAGTCTCCGGTTATGGCGAGCGATGAACAACGCGCCGGCCTCTTGGCTCTTGCCGATTTACGTGATCGCGGCGAGGCGGACCGGGCGCGCGCCGTGCTTTTGACGCTGGCTGGTTGGACCAGCTCCAAGATCGCGGAGGCGTTTGGCGTGCGCGAAGATACGGTTCGCCTGTGGCGCAGCGACTTCACCGCTGGCGGTGTCGCAGCGCTGAAGACCAGCATCGCGCCAGGCCCGCCTCCGGTGAAGAGTGAAGCCGCCTTGCGCGTCGTCACCCCCTTGCTGGAAGAACCTGTGGCCGACCGGCGCAACTGGACGATCCCCCGCCTCCGCGCCGAGATCGAAGCGCGCGAGGGCGTGCGCATCAGCCGTTCGCAACTGTCCAAGGCCTTGCGAAAAAAAAGTTCCGTTGGCGGCGGCCCCGGCACACGCTGAAGGGACGTCAGACGGAAAGCGAGGTGGAACGGGTGGGCCTGCGCCTGCAACTGCGCAAACAGCAGGCCGAAGCGGGCGACATTGTTCTTCTCTACGGCGATGAGAGCGAGGCGCTGACGCATCCCTATCTCGCCCGCGCCTGGGCGAAGTCGGGGGCGGACTTGCGTGTGCCGGCGCCTGGGCAGGCCAAGAAGGTCGCGATGCTGGGGTCGCTTGATCACGTCACGCGCCAACTCATCGTCCTGACCTGCCCGACCAAGCGCAGCAGCGATTTCATCGCCCATCTGGAGCAACTCGACCGTCTCTTCGGACCGCAGCCCGGGCGACAGGCCAAGCCGGTCGTGCTGGTCGAGGACAATGGTCCGATCCACACCAGCAAACGCTCGCTTGCCGCCCTGGCCGCCCGCGCACACTGGCTCACCGTCGAGTGGCTGCCGAAATACGCCCCCGAACTCAATGAAATCGAGCCGGTCTGGCGCGATCTTAAGGCCCATCACCTCGCCCACCAGACCTTCACAGACGTCGCCGCCCTCGACCAAGCCATCCATGACGCCGTCATCGATCTCAACCGCGAGCGCACCCCCGATCCGTTGGCCATGCCAAGAATCTCTGCTTAGATTGGCGGCGAGCCGCCGCCAGGGCTCCGCCCTGACGGGCGCTCCGTCCCGCCCGGCCGCGGGGTAGTTCTACCTATTGCCAAGCGGTCTCCGAGTTCTCAATCATCGCGGCGTCGCGAAAGGCTCCCGGAGCAGGCCGACAACGGCATGGGCAGGGCGACGATCAGGGAGATGAACGGAACGAGCCAGCTCCTCGGCGGCGCCGGCGGTGGTCGGCCCCAATCCCGGGCCGAGCTGGAAAGCGGTCGGGATCGGCGACTTCAACGGCGACGGCCACGCCGACATCCTGTGGCAGAACACCAGCGGTCAGGTCGCGATCTGGGAGATGAACGGCCTCAACCAGATCGCCGGGGGAAGCGCCGCGGTCGGCCCCAATCCCGGCGCGAGCTGGAAGGCGGTCGGCGCCAGCGACTACAACGGCGACGGCTTCTCCGACATTCTGTTCCAGAACGCGAGCGGCCAGGCTGTGATCTGGGAGATGAACGGCCTCACCCAGGTCGCCGGGGGAAGCCAGATTGTAGGTCCCAATCCGGGATCCAGCTGGCGCGCGGTCGGCGTCTGACGGTCAACGCCGGGAGCGGGGGTCGCCTAGGGCGGGCCGCCCGATGATTTTGCGCTCCCGACGACGCGGCGGAGCAGCCGTATCGCGAGCAGGAGGAACAGGACGACCAGCGCGAGCGCGGCGGCCGGCGCGGCGAGGGCCAGAAACGAAATCAGGACGGCGCCGCCAAGCTCCGCGGTCGCGATGACGGAGTTGCCCAGGCCTCCGGTCAGAACGGTCGAGTGAGCTCTGAGAATCCCGGTCAGCCCTTGCGTCAATCCGGCGACGCCGCCGCCGGCGATGATCGCCGCGGTCCACTTCACCATCGGCGGCGCATCGATCATGACCGCCGCCGACACGATCGTGCCGGCGACGAAGGCGGCCGGCGTCGCCAGGGCGTCAAGCATGTTGTCGATGACCGGAATATAATAGGCCGCCACTTCCACGAGCGCGGCGACGCTCAGCATGATCAGCGCGGACAGCGAGCCGAGCCAGGCGAAACTGTCGTCCAGATGCAGATGCCCGGTATAGGCCGCTCCCGAGACGATGAGCATCGGCAGAAAGACGCGAAAGCCGGTCGCCGCGGCGAGCGCGACGCCCAGAATGATGGATAGGACCAAGTCCGACATGGGTGGCCCAGCCTCGAACGTCTCAGCGGCAATCGGCCGCGGACGGGCGCCGCGCGCCTTCAGCTCGCCATCGCGCCCGGCCCGGGAATCGCGCCGGCCGGGCATTTGCCGAGGATGATCATGCCAAGCACTTCGTCCTTGGTCATGTCCTGCACGCGGCCCGAGCCGACGACCTGGCCGTTCTTCATCACCGTCACGCGGTCGGCGAGGTCGAACACGTCATGGATGTCGTGGCTGATGAGGAAGATGCCGAGGCCCTGCGCCTTAAGCTGCTTGACGAGCTCGCCGACCTGCGCCGTCTCGGCGGGGCCGAGCGCCGCCGTCGGCTCGTCCATGATGAGGACCTTGGCGTCGAAATGGATCGCCCGGGCGATCGCGACCGACTGGCGCTGGCCGCCGGAGAGCGCGACCACCGGCTCCTTGAAGCGGCGGAAGTTCGGGTTGAGCCGCCCCATCACCTTGCGCGCCTCGGCCTCCATCGAGGCGTCGTCGAGCGTTCCCCAGCGGGTGAGCAGCTCGCGGCCGAGATAGAGGTTCGAGGCCGCGTCGACATTGTCGGCGAGCGCGAGCGCCTGATACACCGTCTCGATGCCATAGTGCTTGGCGTCGCGCGGGTTGTCGATCCTGGCTTCCTGCCCATCGATGAAGATCTGTCCCGCAGTCGCGCTTGTAGGCGCCGCTGAGGATCTTGATGAGGCAGGACTTGCCCGCGCCGTTGTGGCCGAGCAGGCCGACCACCTCGCCGGGATAGAGATCGATATAGGCGTGGTCGACGGCCTTGACGCCGCCGAAGGCGATCGAGATGTCCTTCATCTCGACCAGCGGCGTTTGGGCGTTCGCGTCCATGGCTCAACCCTTGGCGGTTCTGCGGCGGTAGAAGGTGTCGATGCCGACCGCGCCGACGAGCACCACGCCGACCACCATCTGCTGGAAGGCCGAGTCCAGGCCGAGCAGCACCATGCCCGATTGCAGCGACTGGATGACAAGCGCGCCGATGAGCGCGCCGTAGATCGTGCCGACGCCGCCGGCGAGCGAGGTGCCGCCGATCACCGCGGCCGCGATCACGTAAAGCTCGTCGAACTGCCCGAGCACGTTGGTCGCCGAGTTCGAGCCGCGCCGAATCGATGCAGGCCGCGACCCCCGCCAGCGCGCCCATCAGCGCAAAGACGAGAATCGTGATCTTCTTGGTGTTGACGCCGGCGAGTTCGGCGGCTTCCGGATTGCCGCCGGTGGCGTAGACATAGCGGCCGAACCGGGTCCGCCCGGCGAGGAAGGTCATCACGACGCCGGCTGAGGAGCGCGATCAGCACCGGGAATCGCGTATCCGGTCGAAATGAACAGCCCGCCCTCGGGCACGGGAATGGCGTTGGCCTTCGCATAGGCCGCGGCGACCCGCTCAGGCCAGGGATAGGCGTTGACGATTCCCGTCGCGCCAAGGACGATGAAGCAGCCGACGATCGCGATAACATATTCGGCCCACATCGGCCGCTGCGGGAAACGGAACCGCGCGCGGCGCTGACGGCCGGCGTACAGGCCGAACACGATGCCCGCGCAGCAGATCGCCGCCAATGTCCAGCTCGCCGTCGCTCCGATCGAGCCGTGCGGTCCCCCGCCCATCAGCGCGAAGCGCTCGTCGAGCGGCGCGATCGTCTGACCCGTCGTCACCCACCACGCCGCGCCGCGCCAGAACAATTGCCCGCCGAGGGTGACGATGAAGGACGGAATGCCGATGTAGGCGACCAGCGAGCCCTGAAAGGCGCCGATCGCCGCGCCGATCGCGAGCGCGAGGATCACGGCGATGATCCAGATCGCCGGATTGTCGAGGCCGAGATAGAGCGGCAGGATGCGGACCTGGGCGACGCCGATGATCGTCGATGTGAAGCCCACGATCGAGCCGACCGAAAGGTCGATATGGCGCATGACGATGACGAGCACCATGCCCGTCGCCATGACCGCGATCGACGATGTCTGGACGCTCAGGTTCCATAAGTTGCGCGGCGACAGGAACAGGCCCTCGCCGGTTTGAGCCCAGGTAATAATGTTGAAACCGATCCAGATCAGCGCCAGCGCGCCGATCATGCCGATCATGCGGGTGTCGACTTCGGTGGCTCTCAGCAGGCGTCGAAGAGCCGGCTCGTTGGGAGCCGCGCTGGTCGCGCTCGGCGCCGCAGAGGTCATGGCTCCTCCCGATCCCTGGGCTTTACGACCGTGGCCGCCCGCGTGCGCGGCGCTGCAACAGAAAACCGCGCCGCCCTTGAAGAACGGCGCGGTTTCCTTTCTTTCACTGCATGAAGATGCGGTCAACTCAGCCGCAGAACTTGACCGTGCCGGGCTTCACCCCGTTGCAGACCTCGGCCTTGGTGATCCAGCCCTTGTCGACGATCACGTTGAGATTCGCCCTGGTGATCGGGAGCGGGGTCAGGAGGATGCCATTGACCTTGACGCCCTTGGCGCCGCCGGTGAACGGCTTCACATTGGGAATGGCGGTCATCTTCTTGCCGTCGCCGAGCGCGACCGCCGCTTCGCCGGCGGTCTTGCCAAGATCGCGGGCGTCCTTCCAGATCGAGACGGTCTGCGTGCCGAGCGCGATGCGGTTGATCGCGGCGTGGTCGCCGTCCTGGCCGGAAACCGGAACCGAGCCCGCCATGCCCTGCGCCGCGAGCGCGGCCACGACGCCGCCCGCCATGCCGTCGTTCTCGGACAGCACCGCGTCGACCTTGTTGTTGTTCTTGGTGAGGATCTGCTCCATTTCCTTCTGCGCGTTGTCGGGCTTCCAGCCGTCGGTATAGGACATGCCGACGTTCTTGATCTTGCCCGCGTCCATCGCCGGCTTCAGCACTTCCGTGATGCCCGAGAACAGAAAGTCGGCGTTCGGATCGCCCTTGTCGCCCTTGATGAAGGCGAAGTTGCCGGCCGGCTTCACCGCCGTGATTGCTTTCGCCATCATGCGGCCGACCTCGACGTTGTTGAAGGTGATGTAGAGCACGTTCGGGCTCTCGATCAGGCGGTCATAGGCGATGACCGGGATGCCTTCGTCGCTCGCCTTCTTGACCGCAGGCAGGATCGCCTCCGAATCCATGGCGAGGATGATGAGCACATTGGCGCCCTTGGAGATGAGATCCTCGACGTCGGTCAGCTGCTTGGTCGGCGAGGCCTGGGCGTCGGCCGAGATGTATTTGGCGCCGTGAGCCCCGAGCGCCTTTTTGATCGCCGCCTCGTCGGTCTTCCAGCGTTCCTCCTGGAAGTTCGACCACGAGACCCCGACCGTCAGGTCCTTCGCCATCGCAGCGAAAGAGACGATGCTCGCGGACGCCAGCAAAACCGCGCCCATCGCCAGGTTTTTCAACGATTTCATGATTTCCCTCCCATTTTTCCCCCGACCGGCGGCCCCGCCGCAAAAAACACGCGTCCTCCGACCGAAGCCGGACAATGTTCAGCGCTACGAGACAATGGTGAGGCCTGCTGACACTGTCAATGCGCCAAAAGGACTATGTCCAATCTGGTTTATCGGGCTTAGCGTCTGGTCGGTTCGGTCGAGACATTCCGGCGATCGAGGCGCTTGCGGCGCGCGCCCTCGACATGAGAATGATGGCGCTTATCGCGGCGCGCTCCGGCGGCGCTTTTCGACAAAGGGCGATGGGAGGACCATGAAGCGGCTTTTGGGCTTGCCGGTCGCTCTGTGCGCGGCGTCGGTCTTGTTCATCGGCGCCTCAGCGTCCGGCGGCAAGCTGGGACGAGCGCGTCTTTCCCGAGGGCTCCCATCTCGATTTCAATGCGATCGCCGCTGCCGGCCCGTCGGCCCTGCCCGCGCTCATCGCGCGGGGGCGCCAGCTGTTCAAAGCGAAGTTCACCACCGCCGACGGCGCCGGGCGCCCGATGGCGACGCAGGCGATCATCCCGACCAAGCGCAAGAACGGCGTCAATCCGCCGTTCAGCCGCACCAGCGGTCCGGATTCGAACTCCTGTTTCGGCTGCCACAACGATCCCGTTCTCGGCGCGTCGGCGGACGACGCCTCGAACGCCTTCATCTCGGAGGGCTTCGAGTTCGCGCAGTTCAATTCGACCGATCCGACCTTTTCGAGCGAGCGTCACCCGGTCTCGCTCATGGGCGCAGGCTTCATCGAGCTGCTGGCGCGCGAGATGACAGCGGACCTGCAAGGCATCCGCAAAGGCGCGGTGACTGCAGGCGCGCGCGACCGGCCAGCCCGTGCGCGCCGATCTCGTGAGCAAGGGCGTGCGCTTCGGCTCGCTCGAGGCTCACCCGGACGGCATGGTGGACCTCGACTCCGTCGAGGGCGTCGACGCCGACCTCATCGTGAGACCCTTCAGCCGCAAGGGCGTGTTCACCTCGCTCAGGCAATTCACCATCAACGCGCTCAACATCCATCACGGCATGGAGGCGGTCGAGCGCTTCGGCGTGCGCTGGACCGGCAGCCACGATTTTTCCGGCGCCGGCGTCCCCGACGCGATCACCGACGGCGACGTCTCCGCGCTCGTCGCCTTTGTCGCGACGCTGCCCCCGCCAACCGTCAAGACGGACCTGCCCGACGACTGGCGGACCGCAGCCCAAAAGGGGGAGAAGCATTTCGAGGAGCTCGGGTGTGTCTCCTGCCACCGCCAGACGCTGCCGCTCAAATCGCTCGTTTTCACCGATCCCGCGCCTTACGACATGGCCGGGCACGCTGCGGAAGGGCGAGACGCACGGGGTCATTCGCATTGACCTTGGCCAGCTCGCCTTCGCCAAGACGCTCAAGAGGAACGACAAGGGCGAATATCTGATCCCAGTCTTCAGCGACCTGAAACGCCATCTCATGGTCGACGAACAGGTCAATGCGCTCGGCAACGAATTGCAGGCGCAACGCTTCGTGGAGCGCGATGTGTTCCTGACGCCACGGCTGTGGGGCGTCGGCTCGACCGCGCCCTATGGGCACAATGGCGCGTTTCGGATGCTCGGCGAGATCATTGCGGCGCATGGGGGCGACGCGCGTTTCGCGCGCGACGCCTATCTCGCGCTCTCGCCGGACGAGCAGGACACGGTCATCGCTTTCCTGCGCACCCAGGTCATCGAGGCGCAGTGATGCGGATCGTCTTCTGTTTGCTCGCGGCGCTCGCCCTCATCACCGCGGCGCGCGCCGGCGAGAGCCCGGCAAAGCCGCTCGGCGACATTCCGCTCATGCACGAGGAGACGGACGCGGCCGGGCTCAACAGCTTCTATGACGGCCCATGGGAGTTCTTCGTCGGCGGCGGAGGCGCGGCGCTCGACTGCGACGGCTCGGGCTTCCCCTCTGTCTTCCTGGCGGGGGGCAAGAATCCCGCCAAGCTTTACGTCAACAAATCCAAGGCCGGCGGTCCGTTGCAGTTCGAGGAAAAGGCGCTCGACATCGGCGATCCGAAACTGCTCACCAATGTCATCGGCGCCTATCCGCTCGACATTGACGGCGACGGCCGCACGGACCTTTTCGTCCTCAGGGTGGGGAGCGCGCTTCTCCTCAAAGGCGGCCCGAACTGCACGTTCACCCTGATGAACCGGGAATGGAATTTCGACGGCGATTCGGGTTGGATCACCTCTTTCGCCGCCGAGTGGGAGCGGGGACAGAAATTTCCGACCCTCGCCATCGGCCACTATGTCGACCGCAGCGCGCCCGGGTCGCCATGGGGCACGTGCGAGGAAAATTCGCTCTACCGTCCGCAGCCCGGCGACAAGCCGGACTATTCGGTGCGCACCCCGCTCATCCCCGGCTTCTGCGCGCTCTCGATGCTGTTCACGGACTGGAACAAGTCGGGCGTCCCGTCGCTGCGAGTCTCCAACGACCGGCAATATTACCGGGGCGGCGAAGAGCAGTTGTGGCGCATCGAGCCAGGCAAGGCGCCGCGCCTCTACGGCCGCGCCGACGGATGGCGGCACGTGACGATCTACGGCATGGGTATCGCCGAGGGCGACCTCGACGGCTCCGGCTATCCGGAATACTTCCTCACCTCGATGGGCGACGCCAGGCTGCAGAAGCTGGATCCAGACGCCGGGCGCGGCGAAATGCCAATCTATCGCGACATCGCCGGTGAAGTCGGCGCGACCGCCCACATTCCCTATACCGGCGGCGACAAGCGGCCCTCAACGGCCTGGCACTCGGAATTCGCCGACTTCAACAATGACGGGCTCCTCGACATTTTCGTCTCCAAGGGCAACGTCGAACAGATGCCGGACTTCGCCGCCAATGACCCGAGCAACCTTCTGCTCGGCCAATGGAACGGCAAATTCGCGGAGAGCGGCATGGAATTGGGCATTGCGCGCGACCATAAAGGGCGCGGCGCGATCATCGCGGACTTCAATCTCGACGGGAATCTCGACATCCTGCAGATCAACCGCGGCTCGAATGTGACGCTCTTCCGCAACCTCGGGGCCAAATCCGACGATGGCTCCGCCATGCCGGCCGGAAACTGGAGCGAGATCCGGCTCGTGGAGCAGAACCCGAATCGCGATGCGGTCGGAGCGAAGATCTCGATCAAGACGGGCCTGCACGTTCAGGCCCGTACGGTTGAGGTCGGCGGCGGCGACGCCTCAGGCCACGCCAGCTGGATCCATGTGGGTCTGGGCACCGCCGAGCGGGCGGAAATCAGGGTGCAATGGCCCGACGGCGACTGGAGCCCGACCTACCGCGTGTTCGCCAACCAGTTCGTGGTCGTCGATCGCACGAAGCCGCAGGCCGCATATTGGTATCCGGGCCGGTAGAACGCGCGCCGCCGACGGACGGCACCACGAATGCGCCCTAAACGAGGTCCTGTCTCAGCTCGCCATGACCTCGTTCACTTGCATGATCGGTTCGATCTTCGTGTAGTTGGCGATGTCCCCCACGATCTCCGCGCCGTGCTTGACGAGCGCTTTTTGGAGCTGGTCGGCAGACCCAAATTTGAGATAGGCGATAGCGACATAGGGCGCCTTGCCGCCACCAGGATCGGACAGGCCCTTGTCGAATTCGCAGCTGACCAATCCCTCCGGCTTCAGTCGCGCGACGACAAGCTTGTGGTGATTGTTGAAATAATAGTCGTAGTTGAAAGCTTCCCCGTCCTTTGCCGGATAGAGAACCGTAAGTCGATGCATCGCTTCCTCCTGCTGACGAGCCCAAGGCGATTGCTTCGCCCCAGGTCTCTTGCTTGTTGAGTTTCGCGGACGCCGGCCATCCGCCGGGTCCCGGGCGAGTTCGCCGGCAGTGCCGATTGCGCCCCGGACCACGAGAATGGGCCCTGGGGGCCAAAATCTCAACTCGGGAGAGTTCGACCCGAGGCTGAAGTCTCAGTGGTGCAATTTGTAGCAGTGCCCGCCGCCCCTATGCCTGACGCGCGCCCGGCACGCCTCGAGCGTCGAGAATGAGCAGTCAGGATGTCCAGTGGCTGTCGAGCCTCTCAGCTGCGCGCAGAACTTGGCGGCGCTGGCAGGACTTGGAGAACCGACAACGAGACCCATCGAGAGCGCCATCATCGCAGCGCTGAGCGCCAACTTTGACTTCGACATCACCAACCTCCCTACACGCGGCTTGTTATCATCCTTCGCGACCCAATCTCGCAAACGCGAGGCTCGCGCCTTTCAGCCTGTCGCGGGTCCGATGAACCCCCGGTGAACAAGTCCGCTTCGCGCGCCGCTTCGCCGTCGTCAAACTTGGGGCGCGTCCCGTCCGATCCGCTCAGCCCTTGCGACGTCGCCCGCACATCGCAAGGGGCCGCCTGAATGGCCGCTATTGCTTCGCGCAGACGATCACCGCCTTCGCGCCGTCGCAGCTCGCGCCGGTCGTTCCGTCGATGTGCGGAGCGCCGCCGCCGGCGCAATAGGCGCTGGCCATGATCTCGCCCGCGCCGCACGAGGCTTGAGCGGGATCGCTGACCACCCGGAAACTCGCCCCGGCGACAGGCGGTCCTGCGGGGCCTTGCGGACCCGGCGGCCCGGAGGGTCCGGTGTGTCCCGGAAGCCCAGCCGGTCCCTGGGGACCGACCGCACCGACTGTTCCCGCGTCGCCCTTGGGCCCCGGAGGTCCTGCCGGCCCCTCGCGCCCGATCGCGCCGACCTCGCCCTTCGCTCCCTGCGCTCCGGGCGCGCCTTTCGGTCCAGGCGGCCCGGCGGGGCCAATCGCGCCGACTTCGCCCTTGGGCCCTGGCGGTCCAGCCGGCCCAGCCGGGCCAATCGCGCCGACCGCGCCCTTCGGTCCTTCGGGTCCAGCCTGCCCCTGCGGCCCCGGCGCGCCTTTCGGTCCTGGCGGCCCGGCCGGGCCAATCGCGCCGACCGCGCCCACTGATCCCGCTTCACCCTTGGGCCCAGGGGATCCCGCTGGCCCGGGCGGTCCCGGAGGCCCCAGCGCGCCGACTTCACCTTTGGGCCCCGTGGGCCCGGACGGTCCGGCGGGACCGGCTGGCCCAATCTCGCCGGAATCGCCCTTCGGTCCTTCGGGTCCAGCCGGCCCCTGCGGCCCCGGCGCGCCTTTCGGTCCTGGCGGCCCGGCCGGGCCAATCGCGCCGACTGTCCCCACGGCGCCAGCTTCGCCCTTGGGCCCAGGGGATCCCGCTGGCCCGGGCGGTCCCGGAGGCCCCAGCGCGCCGACTTCACCTTTGGGCCCCGTGGGCCCGGACGGTCCGGCGGGACCGGCTGGCCCAATCTCGCCGGAATCGCCTTTCGGTCCCTGGGGTCCTCCCGCCCCTTCTGGCCCCGGCTCACCCTTTGGGCCTTGCAGCCCGGTGGCCCCTGCGACGCCCGTATCGCCCTTCGGCCCAGGCGGCCCGTCAGCTCCGGGCGGCCCAGGCGGTCCAGGAGGCCCAGCCGGGCCAGTTTCGCCTTTGGGACCCGGCGGGCCTTCAGCGCCTGCGTCGCCCTTGGGCCCCTGCGGTCCGATCGCACCGACCGCGCCCAGTTGGCCCTTCGACCCAGGCGGGCCTGCGGGACCCTCCTGCCCTTGCTGCCCCGGCGGGCCTTGGTCGCCCTTGTCGCCCTTGGCGCAGCCAGAAACGGCGAGCAGCGCCGCAATGGCGGCGCTCGCGACAAGTGACCGCATTTCGTTTTCTCCCCTCGTGAGCCGCTTCCCAACCGCCTCCAAAACGTAAGTGGCGCCGCCCGATTATGCTCCGCGTGCGATGCGGCGCTCATGAGCCGCCGATCGGCGCAGCCGCGGCGCCGTCGATGGCTGTCGCCTCGCCAACGGCTCTCCAGCACCCAAGCTCGCTGGTGAAAGCCGCTTGCTTCTCCTCCCAAATTCCGATCGCGTCGGCGCCGAGCAGGAGATGCAACGGCGGATCGTCGCTCTCCACCGCGGCGATCATGGCGTCGGCCGCCTTGGCCGGATCGCCAGGCTGCTTGCCGTCGCCGCCGTAGAGATAGGCTTCGATCGGATCGATCGTCGGACGATAGGCGTCGATGCGCCGCTCGGGCCGCATGTTGATGGCGCCAGCGAACTCGGTGCGGAAGGCGCCGGGGGCTACGATCGTGACCCCGATGCCGAGCGGCTTGACCTCGTCCCGCAGCGCCTGGCTCCAACCTTCGAGCGCGAATTTCGAGGCGCAATAGGGTCCGAACCCGCCAATCGAGACAAGACCGCCGATGCTGGTGAGCTGCAGGATGCGGCCGCTTCTTTGCGCCCGCATCGCCGGCAGCACGGCCCGGGTCATCTCTGCCGCGGCGAAGAAATTCACCTCCATCTGCTCTCGCAACTGATCGGGCGAGAATTCCTCAGCCGCGCCAAGTGAGCCGCGCCCGGCGATATTGGCGAGGGCGTCAATGCGGCCGAAACGATCGAGCGCGGCGTCGACGGCTCTCAGGCGAGCCTCCGCATTCGTAACGTCGAGTTCGATCGCAAGGGCGGACTTCCCAAAAGGCGAGGCAAGCGAGTCGAGCGTCGCCCTTCGGCGGGCGCAGACGACCGCGTCGTCCCCCGCTTCAGCACGGCTTCGGCGAGCGCGCGGCCAAAGCCGCTCGAAGCGCCGGTTATGAGCCAGACCCGATGCATTGGCTTAAGGCCTATCTCAGATGCGCGCGCCGGATCAAGACAGAGGGCCGATCGGCGCGCGACGCGCCCGACTTCAGGGCGCGTCCCTCATCCGGCGGGGGTCGCCCGCGGCCTTCTCCAAGAAGGCGCAGGCCCTGAATTCGTCGCGGATCACCCTACCCGACCAACAGCAGCGGATGGGGCGCGTGACGCGACCAGCCGGCTTCGCCCACCATCATGTCGAGGCCGAGCGTCGCGAGATCGTCGGCGTAAGGATCGACGCCGGCGTCTTTCTCCTCGTAGAAGACCTTGGCGTATGTTCCGCATTCATCGCAGGTCTCGGCGCGCGCGAGGCCGTAATCGCCTTCGACGCCGCGCAGCGCAAGCGTGCGCGAACCGCCGCAGACGATGCAGACGGCGCGGGTGTGATTCCAGGCGGTCGAGCAGAGCGAGCAATGGAGATAGCGCGCGCCGGGATTCTGGCCTGACGCGGTGATGACGCCAGCCGACGAGGTCGAGCCGCATGACGGGCAGAGATCGCGCCGCTCGAGCAGCCGGAGGTCGGAGGCCCGCAAGGTCGCCGCGAGGCGGGTGAAATAGACCTGCAGCGCCGCGGCGATCCAGAACGCCGCGCCGGCGTCGGCGGGATCGACGCCGCCGCGCAGGAAGGCGTCGGCGAGCCGCTCCATTTCCTCTGCGTCGCGCTGGCGCATCTCCGCTATCGTCGCCGCCACTGAAGCGGGCGCCGCCGTCGCGTCGAAGTTTTCGATGAGCGTCGCAAGGCCGTCGCGCCATGCCGCGTCGCGGCGATGCCCATCGGCGGCTATCGGCGGAATGCGCGCCGCGACCGCCCGACCGACGGCGGTTTTGTCGGGGGCGCGAGGCCAAGGGAGCTTCGCCGCCGCTGCCGCCTGCGCGCGCGCCGCCCCGACCATGAAGGCAAGCCAGCCTTCCGCCGCATGACCGTCCGCAAGCCGCTCGAGCCGCTCGGCCGTGCGGGAAAAGCGCCGGCTGGGATCGGGAAGAACGATCGGCTCCGGCGCCTTAACGCCGCCCGAGGCGCTGCCGATCCAGCCGCCCTTCGGCGTCGACTCGCCTTGCCTCACGAACCGTCGCCGGCGCGTCGCGGACGAGGCCCAGGCGATCCGGTCGCCACCAGACTGCGCAGCCATTTGCGGTGGTGGCGCCACGCCCAGCCGTGCGTGACCCAGCCCTGCGTCATCGCGCGCATCGAGCCGCGCACCCAGATCGCCGCGTAGACGTGGGTGATCCAGATGATGATCGCCGCGATCGCCAGATAGCTGTGAATGAGCGCCGCAGCGCGTTGCGTCTCGATCGAGGTCGCGGCGCCAAAGTAGACTTCCCAGATGACGAGGCCGGTGAGGAAGAGCGCAGGCACGAGCAGCGCCATCGACCAGAAGACGAATTTCTGCCCCGCGTTGAACCGCCCGAGTTCCGCGACGCCTTCTTCCTCATTACGAAGCACGCGGCCGAAGGCGTGCATCCAGGCCAAGTCGTCGCGGTTCCAGAAATTGTCGCGCCAGAACTGTACGACGAGTCCGGCGTAGCTAATCAGCAGCACGCAGCCGATCCAGGGATGAATTGCGCGCGCCCACTGGCCGCTGCCGAACAGCGCCGAGAGCCAGAAGAGCAGCGGGTGGAACATCGAAAGGCCCGAGAGCATCAGGAGCACGAAACAGGCGGCCGTAATCCAGTGGTTGATCCGCGCCGCCGTCGTGTTGCGGATGAAGGTCCCAGGCGGATAGCTCATGTTGCGCGCGCCCTGGTTTCGTCGGCCGACTCGCGAATGAGCTTCGCCGCCGCGCTGTCGTCCTCGGGCTGGACTTCGTTCGGCCCTTCGATGATCCAGTGGAAGAACCCGGTGACCGCGGCGAGCGCGACGCCGGCCACGGCGAGCGGCTTCAACACGCCCTTCCAGACCTGGACCAGCGCGCTGATCTTCGGATTGACGGGCAGCCCGGCGTAGAGCGATGGCCGATCGGCGTGGTGCAGCACATACATCACATGCGTTCCGCTGACCCCGGGCGGATCGTAGAGGCCCGCGTTCTCGAAGCCACGCGCCTTGAGGTCGATGACGCGCTCGCCAGCCCAATGCGTCATGTCAGACTTCGAGCCGAACATGATCGCCCCCGTCGGGCAGGCCTTGACGCAGGCCGGCTCACGGCCAACTGTGACGCGGTCGGAGCAGAGCGTGCATTTGTAGGATTTGTGATCGACCTTGCTGACGCGCGGGATGTTGAACGGGCAGCCCTTGATGCAATAGCCGCAGCCGATGCAGTTCTCGCTGATGAAATCGACGATGCCGTTGGCATATTGAACGATCGCGCCGGGCGCGGGACAGGCCTTGAGGCAGCCCGGATCCTCGCAATGCATGCAGCCGTCCTTGCGGATCAGCCATTCGAGGTCGCCCTTGTCGTTCTCCCATTCGGTGAAGCGCATCAGCGTCCAGGTGTTGGGATCCAGATCGAGGGGATTGTCATAGGTTCCTTCGAAATGCCCGACCTCGCCGCGCAGGTCATTCCATTCCATGCAGGCGGCCTGGCACGCCTTGCAGCCGATGCATCGGGTGACGTCGATGAGCTTGGCGACCTCCTGCTCGTGCCGGCGAACCGACGGCGGGGTGATGGTCGTGGCCGAGATGCGGATGTAGTCCTGCGACTGCAGATTGGACATGAATCATCCTTCACGCGCTGGGCGCTGCGACCTTTTCGATATTGACGAGAAACGCCTTGAACTCCGGCGTCTCCGTGTTGGCGTCCCCGACTGAGGGCGTCAGCGCGTTCGCGGCGTAGCCCTTGAGCGTCTGGCCAGTGAAACCCCAATGCAGCGGGACGCCGATCACGTGCGTCGGCTTGCCGTCCACGGTCATCGGCTTGATCCGCTTGGTCACATAAGCCTTGCAGACGATTGCGCCGCGCTTGCAAGAGACGCGCACCCAGCCCGCCTGCTCGATCCCCTTCTCCTTCGCCAGCGCCTCACCGATCTCGACGAACTGCTCGGGCTGCAGGATCGCATTGATGAGCGCGTGCTTGGTCCAGAAGTGGAAGTGCTCGGTGAGGCGATAAGTCGTGCCGACATAAGGGAACTCGCTCGCTGAGCCGAAATTCTTGCGGTCGTCGGTGAAGACGCGCGCGGCGGGATTGTTGCGCACCTTGGGGTGCAGAACGTTCTCGGACGGGCTTTCGAACGGCTCGTAATGTTCGGGGAACGGACCTTCCACCATCTTGTCGAGAGCGAACAGGCGCCCGAGGCCCTCCTGCTGCATGATGAACGGGCCCACGCCGGCGGACGGCGGCGTCGTGGGGACAAAGTCCGGCACGTCGAGGCCGACCCACTTTTCGCCGTTCCACTCGATCAGCGACTTGGCGGGATTCCACGGCTTTCCCGATGGATCGGCGCTGGCGCGATTATAGAGGATGCGGCGGTTCGCCGGCCACGCCCACGCCCAGTTCGGCGCGATGCCGGCCTCGCGCGGATCGGTCGCGTCGCGCCGCGCCATCTGGTTGCCGGCCTCGGTAAAGCAGCCCGAGAAGATCCAGCAGCCGCACATGGTCGAGCCGTCGTCGCGCAATTGCGCGAAGCCGTCGAGCTGGCGGCCGGCTTTCACGATCGTCTTGCCCGAATCGTCCTTAAGGTCCGTGAGCGCCCGACCGTTCATCTCCCGGGCGATCTCCTCCGGGTTCGGGTCGACCGGATTGACGTAATCCCAGGTCAGATGGAGGAGCGGATCGGGAAAGGCGCCGCCGTCCTTTCGATACATTTCGCGCAAGCGATCGAAGAGCCCGGCCATGATCCAGATGTCGGGTCGCGCCTCGCCGGGCGGCGGCGCCGCCTTCCAGTGCCATTGCAGCCAGCGCGCCGAATTGACGAGCGCGCCGTCTTCTTCGGCGAAGCAGGTGGTCGGAAGCTGGAACACCTCGGTCTCGATCTTCGCCGGGTCGGACGGATTGTGCGGCCCGAAATTCTCCCAGAAGCGGGAGGTCTCGGTGTCGAGCGGATCCATCACCACGAGATATCTGAGCTTGCCCAGAGCACTGCGAATCTTGGCTTGATCCGGAAAGGCCTGCAGCGGATTGAAGCCCTGGCAGATGTAGCCGTTCATCTCTCCCTTATCCATCATCTCGAAGGCCTTGATGATGTCGTAGAGCGGGATGTCGAGCTTGGGCAGCCAGTCATAGGCCCAATTGTTGTCGGCGGTCGCGGCGTCGCCAAAGATCGCCTTCTGGAAGCTCACGAAGAACTTCTTGTAGTTCTGCCAGTAGCTGACCTGCCCTGGCCTCAGCGGCTTGTTCGCGTTGGCCTTCATGTAGTCGTCGAACGCCGCTTCCTTATCCTTCGGCAGCGTCAAATAGCCGGGGATGAGGTTCGACAAGAGGCCGAGGTCGGTGAGGCCCTGGATGTTGGAATGGCCGCGCAGCGCGTTCATGCCGCCGCCGAGCACGCCGATGTTGCCGAGCAGGAGCTGGATCATCGCCATGGTGCGGATGTTCTGCGATCCAACCGAGTGCTGCGTCCAGCCAAGCGCGAACAGGCTGGTGAGCGCTCTGTCAGGGGTCGAGCACGAAGCGAACAGTTCGCACGCGTGCAAAAACTTGTCCTGCGGCGTGCCGCAGATGCGCGACACCATCTCGGGCGTGTAGCGGTCGACGTGCTTCTTCAGAAGATTGATGACGCAGCGCGGATTGGCCCACGTGTCGTCGACCTTGGCGAAGCCCTGGTCGTCGCGCTCATAGTCCCAGCTCGACTTGTCGTAGGAACGCGTCTCTTCATCGTAGCCGGTGAATAGCCCGTCCTCGAAGCCGAAACCCTCTTTCACGATGAGGCCGGCGTTGGAGTAGGCGCGCACATATTCGTGCTGCAGCTTGTCCTTCTCGATCAGGTAGCGGATCAGCCCGTTTAGGAAGGCGATGTCCGTGCCCGGACGGATCGGGATGTAGACGTCCGCCACAGACGCGGTGCGGGTGAAACGCGGATCAATAACGACGAGCTTGGCGCCGTGCTCGATCTTCGCCTCGATCACCCATTTGAAGCCGCACGGATGGGCTTCGGCGGCGTTGCCGCCCATGACCACCACGACGTCGGCGTTCTTGATGTCCTGCCAGGTGTTGGTCATCGCGCCACGACCGAATGTTGGGGCCAGACTGGCCACCGTCGGTCCGTGTCAGACGCGCGCCTGGTTGTCGAACGCCACCATGCCGAGAGCGCGGGCGACCTTCCAGGTGATGAAGGCCGTCTCGTTGGAGGACGCCGACGCCGCCAGCATTCCAGCCGAAATCCAGCGATTGACGGTCGTCCCATCCTTGTTTTTGGCGATGAAGTTCTTGTCCCTATCCTCCTTCATGAGCTTCGCGATGCGGTCGAGCGCGAAATCCCAGGAGACTTCCTCGAACGCGTTTGCGCCCGGGGCGCGGTATTTCGGAGCCTTGAGCCGGCTGGGCGAATGGACGATGTCGAGCAACGCGGAGCCCTTGGGGCAGAGCGTGCCGCGGTTCACCGGATGATCCGGGTCGCCCTCAATGTGAATGATGTCGGAGACGGCGTTCTTCGCCCGGTCGCCGAGGCTGTAAACCAGGATGCCGCAGGCGACCGAGCAATAGGTGCAGGTGTTGCGGGTCTCGCTCGCCGCCGTCAGCTTGAACGGCCGGACCGAAGCGGCGAGCGCTTCGCCCGCGTCGCCGAAGCCGAGAGCGCCGAAGCTCGAAGCCGCGAGACTGGCGGCGGTGATTTTGATGAAGCCGCGACGACTGAGCTCCATAGCTGAGCCCTCCTAACCTTCATGACCGCCGGATGCGAAGCCGCGCCCGAGGCGCCTCCAGTAGAAAGCGCGCGCGCGGGCAATTCAAGCCCGATTTCGCCTGGTGCGATATATCTGTCTGGACATACCACTCAGGCGCGCTCGCGAAAATCTGCGCGATTCTGCTTCTGCACTTTGAACCGCCGGGTTCATAAAGCTAATGCAGACGACTGTAAGGCGTTGCATTCCACCTTTGGATTCACTCGAAGCGCGCGAAACGCTGACCCATGAGAGGTAACCTGAACCCGGGCAAGCGGGGTTGAAGGAAGAGTCGGGCGAAGAAGATTGTTTAGGGTTTGCTGCAAGGAGACGGACGGATGCCATTCCACGTTTGCAACGGCGCGACGCTGAAATGCAGTTTCGCAGTGCCTCCGGGTATCAGCACCTTCGTCGTGCTGCCGATCCACCGAATGATCACGAGCGATCAGCCGGCGGCCAACATCAACGACCATGTGCCGATGACGAACGTCATGCCGTTTGGAATGTGCATGTCGCCGGGCAATCCCGCCGTCGTCTCGGCGACGGCGGCGGCGATGGGGACGCCGACGCCCGTGCCCTGCACTCCGGCGACCCCCGCGCCCTGGGTCACTGGCGCCGTTTCGCCGCCGGTGATTCTCGACGGGGTTCCCGCCCTCGACAACGTCAGCTTCCTGCAATGCGCGTTGGGTGGGACGATCACGATCTTGTATCCCGGCGAAGTGACCGAGATGATTCCGTGACTGGCCCCGCACGGGTGCGCCGCCGGGCGCCCCGTCGCGAGTGACGCTCCGCCGCCATCAGACTGCGCCGGGCTTGGCTGGGATGGCCGTCGGCGGAAGCACTTTGGCGTCTCCGCCCTCGGCGAAGCGGAGGCCAGCTTCAACGCAAGCTCTTATCCAGGCGAGGGCCTCGGTCATGGGATGCTGGACGATGGCCAGGATGACCGCCGCTTTCAGGTTGATCGCCGTCGCGTCCGGCGATGCGTGCACCGGAGCCAAGTCTTCGGGCGCGACGCTGCCGCCGGAATGACCGGCGGCCCAGGCGAGCCATGTCGTCGCAACGCCGGTGTCGCCGGACGCGGCGATTTGCAGGACGGCGCGACGCTGCTGCTCCTCGGGAGCCCGCACCCAAGCCTCGACGGCCAAGAGCGCCTCGTCCGCCTTGTCTCCGTGAAGCGCCCGCACGCACTGGCAACCCCACCAGACAGCCTCGCGCCGCGGCAGAAGACACGCGGTGTAAATTATGGCGTCGAAACGGCGCGCTCGAGCGAGCAGCTTGCGCGCGAAATCGACCGGAGGCTCCTCTGTCGGCCGAAGGTCGATTTCAGCGGTGACTTTGGGAAACGCGTCGAACACTTGCTTTGCCGTGTTGAAACGAAGTCGCGTCGACATGCGTCTTTCCTTTTCGCTGAAACGAGGCGCCGCTCCATGAAATAGCGACGGGCAAGGCGGCCTCTCGACAGTCTCGTTCCGTCCGACCGGGCTTCGCGAACCGACGAGGCTCAGCTGTTGATCTTGACCATGGGAGCGGTGACGCTGACGGTCGCGTTGCCCGTTACGGTGATCGTCGTCGACTGCATCGTTATGCTGGTCTGGTTCATGACGATCTGGCTCATTGAGCCGCCCGGGCCGACATTCAGCGTAATGCTGGATGTGTCCATGATCAGCTGGGTCATTGGCGACCCCTGAGGGCCGACGTTGATCGTCACCTTGCTCAGCGCGTTCAAGGTGAAATTGCCGCTGCCGCTAGGGAAGCCGACGTTTATCGTCTCGTCGTTGCCGATATTCTCTGTCTGGTCGTTCAGAATGTCGCGCTGCTCGTTGTGGAGCGCCTTGAACATGAGGTCCTTCTGCGCCCGTAATTTCACCTTCTCGCTGCCGGCCGTATCGTCAAACAAGAACATGTTGTAGCCGTTGCCGCCGGTGCTGGACTGGGTGAGAACGCCTGACTTGACTTTCTTGTCGGGCAAGGTCATCGGCACCGTGTTGGTCCCGTTATAGACCGAGCCGATGACGATCGGCCGGTCGGGATCTCCCTCCTCGTAGACAACCAAGACCTCGTCGCCGACTCGGGGCGTGAACAGCGCTCCACGATTGCTCCCCGCCCAGACTTGAGCGACCCGAACCCTGCGTGATGGCTTCTTCTTGCGGTCCCAATAGAACTGCACGAGGATTCGGCCGAGCTTGTCCACCTCGATCTCAGGGCCTCCCTTGTCCTTGATGACGAGAGCGGACTGGACGCCGGAGATTTCAGGCTTGCGGGTGACGAGCGGAGCGCGGAACGGGCGGTCGCTTGGAGTCATCTCGTAATTGCCAACGTAGCCGAAACCGCCGCCGGCGCCCGAACGGTAGCTTTCCCCCTGGAAATCATGAGTGCAGCGCGTGACCAGGTACTCCATGTTCTCGCCGCCTTCGGGATGGCGTTCGAGCGTGGTCAGACCGCCGGGAAGTAATGAGGCTGCGGCGCCGGTGGCGGAGCGGCGCTTGTCGAGCGATTGGGCGCCTTCAACCCTGTATTTCGCAATCTTTTCGCCGACTCTCTGATCAACAAGGTCATTGCCCTCCGTATCGACGTAACTATAGGTGTAATCGAACATCTCCATGGAATCGTGGGCGTAGCCGCCGGGCTTTTGCGACTGCGCGAGCAAGTTGGACGACGGTTTCTTGTAACCGTAATCCTCGAGCGTGAACTTGCCGCTCTGCGCGCGGCGCCCGAGCGCCCAGGTGTCTAGGTATTGCTGCTCTTTCCGTCCAGCGTCGGCGATCGGATTGTAGGGCACTGACGAAAGACCGGGAACTTCCTTGTGGCTCGACTTGCCGTCGGCCAGCACGAGCGTGTGCTTGCTGTCGGAATGTTCGAAAAAATAATAGACGCCGTATTCCTCCATGAGCCGCGAGACAAAGTTGAAATCCGTCTCGCGGTATTGCACGCAATATTCAAGCGTGGGCGGCGAGCCCGTCGTTGCGTCATGGAAGTCGGACAAGCCGCGGTCGGAGAAAACCTGTTTGATAATCGCGATTGGCGTCATCTGCTTGAAAATGCGGCAATCCGAAGTCCGGGTCAGCAGCCAGAGCCAGGGCCTCAGCACGAGCTGGTAGGCATAGAGATCTTGCCGGGTCCCGTCCCAGCGCGCCTCGGTCAAAAGCCCATGGAAATAACGCTTCTGGCCGTCCTGGGTCAGAAGTTCGACGGTTGAGCCAAGACCGATCGTCGAAGCGAAATCGAGCCCGCCTTGCTCGCTGATCGCCTCGACGCGGAATTCGAACAATTCGCTAAGGCCTTCGATCGCGCTGAACCGGAACAAGGCCAACGCCGTGGGACCAAGCGGGGTCGTCAGCTTGCCCTGTCGTTGGTTCTGGGAAAGCGGTTCGGGCATGGCGGTCGCTCCGGTGAAAATCCCGGATCATAGTCGAATTCCGCGCCGCGTCGATGGAACTCTGTCGCCCGATCGCCGGCTCGGGGTCCGAACACCGTACCGCCCGAGGAGCGTGAACTTCCGGAATTTTGGATTCAATCCAAACATTTAGGAATCTGAGCAGACGCCGGAAACTGGCCGAAAAAGTCGGATACCGAGAGCCGATCGCCCCGCTCTCGTCGGCTTCGAAAAACCAAACGGGGTTTAGGGACCGGCCCCTGAGGCGGCCCCCTTGCTGGCGGCGGCGAGAAAATGCGATTATGACAGGCCATCGGCGCTGACGCGCCGCCGCTTCCACCTATAGGCGAAACATGCCTCCCTATCGCTCCCGCACCTCGACCCATGGCCGCAACATGGCGGGCGCCCGCGGCCTCTGGCGCGCGACCGGCATGAAGGACGGGGATTTCGGCAAGCCGATCATCGCCATCGCCAATTCCTTCACCCAGTTCGTGCCCGGCCATGTGCACCTGAAGGATCTCGGGCAACTGGTGGCGCGGGAGGTCGAGGCCGCCGGCGGGGTCGCCAAGGAGTTCGACACCATCGCCGTGGATGACGGCATCGCCATGGGCCACGACGGCATGCTCTATTCGCTGCCTTCGCGCGAACTGATCGCCGACAGCGTCGAATACATGGCCAACGCCCATTGCGCCGACGCGCTGGTGTGCATCTCGAACTGCGACAAGATCACGCCCGGCATGCTGATGGCGGCGATGCGCCTCAACATCCCCGCGGTGTTCGTCTCCGGCGGCCCGATGGAGGCGGGCAAGGTCAAGCTCTCGACCGGCGCGCGCAGCGTCGACCTTGTCGACGCGATGGTGGCCGCCGCCGACTCCAAGGTCTCCGACGCCGACGTCGCGGTGCTCGAGCGCTCCGCCTGCCCGACCTGCGGCTCGTGTTCGGGGATGTTCACCGCCAATTCGATGAACTGCCTGACCGAGGCGCTGGGCCTGTCGCTGCCCGGCAACGGCACGGTGGTGGCGACCCACGCCGACCGCCGGCGCCTGTTCGTCGAGGCCGGACATCTCATCGTCGATCTCGCCCGGCGCTGGTACGAAGAGGGCGACGAGGGCGCGCTGCCGCGGGGCATCGCCACCTTCAAGGCGTTCGAGAACGCCATGACCCTCGACATCGCCATGGGCGGCTCGACCAACACCGTCCTCCACCTGCTCGCCGCCGCGCACGAAGCGGGAATCGACTTCACCATGGCCGACATCGACCGGTTGTCGCGCCGCGTGCCCTGCCTGTGCAAGATCGCCCCTTCGGTCGCCGACGTGCATGTCGAGGACGTGCATCGGGCGGGCGGGGTGATGGGGATATTGGGCGAGCTCGACCGCGCGGGCCTGCTCAACCGCGACGTCTCCATGGTGCATGCGGAGTCGCTCGACCATGCGCTGTCGCTCAACGACATCATGCGCGCAGGCGGCAACGCGACGCGCGAATTCTTCCTGGCCGGGCCCGGGGGCGTGCCGACCCAGGTCGCGTTCAGCCAGTCGGCGCGCTACCCCTCGCTCGACGAGGATCGCGCGAAGGGCGTGATCCGCGACGCCGAGCACGCCTTCTCCAAGGACGGCGGCCTCGCGGTGCTGTACGGCAATATCGCGATTGACGGTTCGATCGTGAAGACGGCCGGAGTCGACGCCGCCAGCCTCAAGTTCAAGGGCCCGGCGTGCATCTTCGAAAGCCAGGACGACGCGGTGCAGGGGATTCTGGGCGGCAAGGTCGGCGCGGGCGATGTCGTCGTCATCCGCTACGAGGGGCCGCGCGGCGGCCCGGGCATGCAGGAAATGCTCTATCCGACCAGCTATCTGAAATCGCGCGGGCTCGGCAAGGCTTGCGCCCTGGTCACCGACGGGCGCTTCTCTGGGGGCACCTCGGGCCTCTCGATCGGCCATGTCTCGCCGGAAGCGGCGGAGGGCGGGGCGATCGCGCTGATCGAAGAGGGCGACGAGATCGCGATCGACATTCCTGCCCGCTCGATCAACCTCCTCGTCGACGAGGTGACGCTGAGCCATCGCCGGGCGGAGATGGAGCGCAAGGGCGCGAGCGCCTGGAAGCCGGCTCAGCCGCGCAAGCGGGCGGTGTCGACGGCTCTGCGCGCCTACGCGGCGTTCGCGACCAGCGCGGCGCGCGGAGCGGTGCGGGAAGTTCCGTAAGCGGCTTGATGGTCAAGGCGCTCAGCGCGCGGTCGATCGCTTCCGCCTTTTTCTCTCGGCGGCGTTCTGGAGCACGCTCATCCTCGCGCTCGCCGGCTTGGGCTTGAGCGCGCTCAACAAGCAATGGACCGAGGCTAACTTCGACGATCAGCTTGGGGTCTATTTGAAAGCGCTGGTCGCCAATATCGCGCCGCCGAATGACGAAGGAAAAGCGGGCGCGCCGGCAGCGATCGCGCCACAATTCGAGCTCGCGTTCTCCGGCTGGTATTGGCAGATCACCCGCACGGATGTGAACCCGCCGGAAATCCGCGCCTCCAAGTCGCTGTTCGCAACCCAACTGCCCCAACTTCCCGCCGTCGGCGATGATCCGGGCGCAATCCTCAGCGGCTACGCGGTCGGTCCGGGCGGACATCAGGTGAGGATGATCCAACGCCAGATCGATGCCGGTGATGACGGGCGCTTTCTGGTTCAGGTCGCCGCTCCCGGCGACGCGATCCAGGGTCAGGAGCGCAGCTTCGAATGGGGGCTCGCGACCACGTTTCTGGCGCTGGCGGCGGCGCTGATCGGCTCAACGGCGCTTGCGGTCCGGTTTGGTCTGCGGCCGCTGCGGGTCCTGCGCGAAGGCGTGGCGGCGATTCGCCGCGGCGAGGCCGAACGCATCGCCGGCGAATTTCCGCAGGACGTCGCTCCGCTGGCGCTCGAAGTCAATCAGCTGATCGACGCCAACCGGGAGATCGTCGAGCGTGCTCGGACCCAGGTCGGCAATCTCGCCCATGCGCTCAAGACGCCGCTCAGCGTTCTCATGAACGAGGCCGATTTAGAGAGTCCAAGCCTATCGGAGAAGGTGCGCGAACAGACCGAGATCATGCGCCGGCAGGTGACCTTCTATCTCGACCGCGCCCGCGCCGCCGCCCGCGCCAGGACCTTCGGAGCGGCGACTGAGGTGAAGCCGGTCGTCGATGGGCTCGTCCGCACTTTCGAGAAGCTGCATGGCGACCGGGCCCTGACATTCGATGTCGAGTTGCAGCCCGGCCTCAAGTTTCGCGGCGAGGCCCAGGATCTCACCGACCTCATTGGCAACCTGTTGGACAACGCCGGAAAATGGGCGCGCGAACGCGTGTCGATCCACGCCGCGCGCGCCACGGCGGAGGGTAGCGACGCCTACCGCTTTCTCATTGCCGAGATCAACGATGACGGTCCGGGCCTCGATAAAAGCGCGCGGGCGGCGGCGCTCGAGAGGGGCAAGCGGCTCGACGAGTCGCGCCCCGGCTCCGGCCTCGGCCTGTCGATTGTCGTCGAACTCGCCTCGATCTATGGCGGTTCATTGCAACTCGACGAAAGTCCGCTCGGGGGCTTGCGAGCGATCCTCAGCCTGCCGTGCGTTTAAGGCGCACCCTTATGATTTCGGGAGAAGCATCTATGCGGCTGATCCTTCTCATGGTCGCGTTCGGAGCCATTGGCCTCGCGGGCTGTCAAAGCGTCGGCTCGAACGGCGCGCCGCCTGTCGCCGGCGCGCTCACCCCGCCCGGCGCCGCAGCGTCTAGCGTCGCGTCGGCTCCGGCCGGCGTCCCCTCACCGCCCATTCCGACCGGCGCGGCGCTTGGCGGCGTCCTCGGCGGGCCGGTCGGGGCGTCGCTGACGGACGACGACCGCGCGACCGCATGGAACGCGAAGATCGCGGCGCTCAGCTCGGGCCAGCGTCGTTCGTGGCGCGGGGCCCACGGCGTATTCGGCTTCATCGAGCCCGGCGCCGCAACCGGCGACTGCCGCGCCTATTCGCAGACCATCTATATCGCCGGCCGGCCGAACCGCGGCCACGGGACGGGGTGCAAACAGCCCGACGGAAGCTGGAAAATGACGAGCTGAGGTTTCGGAGGCCCGCGTGATATTTGTCCAGGTATCTGTATCCCCGCGTTTCTGCGCGTCCAGATCCCAACCTATTTTTTGGGTTGGGAATAGATGAGGCTGTCGTTTTTCGATACGCTGGCTCCCGGCGCCCCGTCACACCTGACGAGAGCGGCGGAATGGGAATGATGTTTTGAGTCGAGGGTTCGACCCGGTCTCCACCAACGGCAAGCGGCTGACGCCACGCGAGCGCGTCCAGCTGCTCGTCGTCGGAGCCGGGCCTGCAGGATGCGCAGCGGCGATCGAGGGTGCCCGCCTTGGGCTCAAGCTCATGCTCTTCGACGAGAATCCTTTGGACCCTGCGTCGATGGGGCTTGAGGTTCCGTTCCATTTCGGCGGCCGGATGACGGGGGCGGTCCGAAATCGCAACTCGATGATCGAGACGATCGTCGCCAACGATCCGGCCCTCGGCGACGCCTTCGAGGCCGGGTTGACGTTCGGCTGGGCGTCTCCGTCTGGTCGCGCCGCGCCCCGGCGTCTCCTGGGTCGGGCGGCGCGCGGCTGGGCTGACCGACGGCGCCGCGAGCTGGTTCTGCGATTTTGACGCCGCCATTCTGGCGACGGGCCGGCGCGACGTAGGGGTCGCGTTCCCCGGCTGGAATGTTCCCGGCGTCATGGGCGCGACAGCAGCCCATCATCTGCTTCGACGATATGACGCCCTTGAAGGGCGAACGTTCGTCATACTTGGCTCCAGCGCGGAGGCGACCTCCCTGGCCGCAGCCCTGCGATCGACAGGACGCACGGTGGCGGCGATTGTCGAAGCTGCGCGCGAGGCGATCAATTCAGCCGGCTGCTCCCGCCTCGCGACTTCGGGCGTAAAGATTCTTGCCGGCAGCATGATCCGCCGAGCTTTCGGGCGTGATGGCGTGACGGGCGCATCCATCGTTCGTCTCGATAACGGGCAGAGCGAAACCACGATCCCGTGTGACACAATCGTGCTCGCAACGGGGGCCGCGCCAGCGATCGAGTTCTTTGACATCGCAGGCGCCGCGATCGTCTTCCGGTCGGAAAGCGGGGGCCATGTTCCTCTGGTCGACGCCGACGGACGAACGACCGAGCCAATGCTGTTCGGCGCCGGCGATTGCATCGGGATCAAGGCCGATCCACCAGAAGCGTCCTCGGCCGAGGGGATGCGCGCGGCGCGAGCGGCGGCGGCGGCGCTGGCGGAGGCGACGGGTGTGGCGCTCAGCGCCATCCCGCTCCCGAGCTATCGCGCGCCGGCGCGTCCAGTGCCTCTTGCCGCCTTCGCCGATGAACCGGAGCAGCACGCCATCGCAGAGCACTGGGACACCTGGTTCGGCATCGATAGCCAATGGATCCCCTTCTGGGAGCCGCTGCCCGCCCTGGACGACAAGAGCGGCCGATGAGCGATGGCGCGCCGCCCAAAGGCGCCTCAGTCGTCATCGTGGGCGCTGGCGTCACTGGACTCAGCGCCGCCTGGTGGCTCGCGCGCTCCGGGGTGGATGTGCTCGTCATCGAAAAAGGCGTTGTCGGTTGGGAAGCGTCCGGCAATCTGGCTTATGGCGGCGGTCCGCACGAATGGTTGCCGGCCGGTGGGATTGGGTCCGAAGCGCTCAAGCCCTCGAGTCCGATCGCCCGCAATATCGCCAAGCGCCTCGCAGAGCTCCTTCGGAAGGCGGCTCACGCGCGCGTCATTCGCACCTGGGCCGGCATTGTCGAGAATACGCCCGACGGACGGCCAGTGATCGATCGACTGCCAACCGCCGACAACGCGACGGCAGCCACCATGTCGAGTGTCGGCTTCGACCTTTCGCCAGCGGGCGGCCGGGCGATCGCCGAGATCGTGACCGAAGGCCGGTGCAGCTTCGCGGATCTCTCCACTTTCCGCCTGTCGCGCTTCGGCAACCTCGCGCCGGGCTAGCGCGAGCGGAAGGGCTGGCTGCCGCCCGGGAGCGCGGCCGTTCACGTCGATGCGGCATAATGCCATGAACGACCATTACTCCGGCTGGCGGCTCTTTGCGGAAGCTCTTCGCGGCAACAGCGGCTGGAAGCCGGCCTGGCGCAAGCCGGAGCCGAAGCCGCGATACGACGTCGTGATCGTGGGCGGTGGAGGCCACGGTCTTGCAACGGCTCATTATCTCGCAAGCCAGCATGGGATCGCCAATGTCGCAGTGGTTGAAAAGGGGCCGATCGGTCTCGGCAACGGCGGCCGCAACACGACCATCGTCCGCTCGAATTACATGCTGCCCAGCAACACCCGTTTTTACGAGAAGTCGCTGCAGTTGTGGGAGGGCCTGGAGCGAGACCTCAACTACAACGTGATGATGCGCCAACGCGGGGTGCTCAATATTTTCCATACCGACGGCGAGCGGGATTTCGCAATAAGGCGCGGCAACTCGATGCGCCTGCAGGGCGTTGACGCGGTGCTCCTCGATCGGGATGGGGTTCGCTCCATGCTGCCGATGGCGGCGATGGACAACCCGATGTTCCCAATTCTCGGCGGGCTCCTGCAGCCGCGCGGCGGCACAGCGCGGCACGACGCGGTGATCTGGGGCTTCGCTCGCGCGGCCGACCGGCGCGGGGTGGACATCCTTGAGCATTGCGAGGTGACGGGCATTCGGCGTGACCGCGGAAGGGTCGTCGGCGTCGAAACGACGCGGGGCTTCATCGGAGCCGGCAAGGTCGGCGTGGCGGTCGCCGGAAACACCTCCCGGCTCGCCGCGATGGCGGGCCTCACCCTTCCGGTCGAGACCCATCTCCTGCAGGCTTTCATGTCGGAGGCTATCAAGCCCTATATCGACTGCGTCGCAACCTTCGGCGCCGGCCATTTCTATATCAGCCAGTCTGACAAGGGCGGCCTCGTGTTCGGCGGCAACCTCGACGGCTACAACTCCTACTCCCAGCGCGGCAATCTTCCCCTGGTCGAGCACCTGATGGGCGCTGCCGTCGCGATGATGCCGTCGCTTTCGCGCCTCAGGGTCCTGCGTCAATGGGCTGGCGTAATGGACATGACGATGGACGGCTCGCCCTTCATCTGCAAGACGCCGGTCTCGGGCCTCTATTTCAACGGCGGCTGGTGCTATGGAGGCTTCAAGGCGACGCCGGCCTCGGGTTGGTGCTTCGCCCACACGATCGCGATGGACGAGCCTCATCCGCTCAACGCCGATCTCACGATCGACCGCTTTCGCGAAGGGCGCCTCATCGAAGAGGGCGGCGCTGGTCCCAGCCCCTGGGCGCAATAGACGCCATGCAGCTAATCCCCTGCCCCTTCTGCGGCCCCCGGCCCGAGGACGAGTTCCACTATCGCGGCGACGCCAGCGTGAAGCGGCCGCCGCCGGACGCGGGCGAGCAGGCCTTCTACGATTACGTCTATACGCGCTTAAATCCGCGCGGCTGGCACAGCGAATGGTGGCACCATTACGCCGGCTGCCGACAATGGCTGAAAGTCGAGCGCAATACCCTGACCCACGGGGTCCGCGCGGCCGCCGCCCCCGGCGAAACCCTTCCACGCCCACTCGCATGAGCGGCTACCGGCTTCCGCACGGGGGCTTCATCGATCGCGGCCGGCGACTCGCGTTCCGCTTCGACGGGAAGGTTCTCGAAGGCCATCCCGGAGATACGCTCGCTTCCGCGCTGATCGCCAATGGCGTGAACCTTATCGGCCGCAGCTTCAAATATCACCGGCCGCGCGGAATACTGACCGCGGGCGCCGAGGAGCCGAACGCGCTGGTCGAACTCGGCGAAGGGGCACGCACGGAGCCGAACTCTAAGGCGACCGAAGTCGAACTGTTCGACGGCCTCGTCGCGCGAAGCCAAAACCATTGGCCCTCGCTCGCCTTCGACCTCATGGCGACCAACGGCCTCGCGGGTAAAATGTTTTCAGCTGGATTCTACTACAAGACCTTCATGTGGCCGGCCGCCTTCTGGGAGAAGCTTTACGAGCCGCTGATCCGTCGCGCCGCCGGGCTCGGAAGGGCGACCTATGCGACCGGTCCCGACGCCTATGAGGCTGTGAACGACCATTGCGATGTGCTCGTCGTCGGGAGTGGCCCGGCCGGCCTTGCGGCGGCGCGGGCCGCCGGCGGCGCTGGGGCGCGTGTCATTCTGTGCGAGCGCGACAGCCTGCTCGGCGGCGCCCTGTTGCTCGCCCCAGCGCTGGAGAGCTGGCGCCAGGATATGATCGCTGCGCTCGAGACGATGCCGGAGGTCACCGTCCTCAAGCGCGCCAACGTCTTCGGCTATTACGACCACAATTGCCTTGGCGCGGTCGAGAAGCTTTCGGACGGGCCCCCCGGTGAAGGCGGACTACGGCAGCGCCGCCGCGTCATCCGCGCGAAGCAAGCGGTGCTGGCGCCCGGCGCAACGGAGCGGCTCATTGCTTTCCCGGGCAACGACCGGCCGGGGGTCATGATGGCGGGGGCGGCGCTCGCCTATCTGCGCCGGTTCGGCGTCGCGGCGGGGCGTCGCGCGGTGGTCTTCACCACCAATGACAGCGCCTATGCGACGGCTCGCGAGCTTGAAGGAAGCGGGGCTTGAGCGGGTGACGGTGATCGAAGCCCGGGCGACGGGTCCAGATGCGGACGGCCTTGTTGTGCGCTTAGGCTGCGAAGTCGCAGGCTTCGATGGGCGCCGGGTCGAGGTCCGTCGTCGCGGAGGCGCCGGAAACGCCAAGACGGTCGAGGCCGACCTCCTCTGCGTCTCGGGAGGCTGGAACCCGAATGTCGATCTGGCGAGCCAGTCGGGCGCCAAGACGGCGTGGAGCGCTGAGCTTGCGAGCCCGATCCCCGGCGCGCCGGTTCAGGCCGAGCGGTCCGCCGGAGCGGCCCGGGGTTTGTCCGGGATTGGGGCCCCCGCTCGCGACGGCCTTGCCGCCGGACGCGAGGCGGCGCGCCTCGCGGGCTTTCCGGGCGACGCCGATTTTCCCTTGCCGAAAGATGAGCCGCCCGCCCTCCCTGTGGAGCCGCTATGGGAAGTCAGGGGACGCGGCAAGAGCTTCGTCGATCTCCAGCACGACGTCACGGCGGACAACATCCGCCTCGCGCATCGCGAGGGCTTCAGTCACATCGAGCACGCCAAGCGGTACACGACCCACAATATGGCGACCGACCAGGGCAAGATCGGCGGCCTCGTCGGCGCCGCGATCCTGGCGGAGGCGCGAGGCGAGACGCCCGAAGCGGTTGGGCTGCCGACCTTCCGGCCCTATACGGCGCCAGTCGCATTCGGCGCCTTCGCCGGACGCGCCACCGGCGACCGGTTCGAGCCCGTCCGACGCACCGCCCTGCACGACTGGCACATCCGCCACGAGGCCGTCATGCAGCGGGCGGCTGCATGGATGCGTCCGTTCTACTACCAAAGCGCGGGCGAGGACGCGTGGACGGCGATCTTGCGCGAGGCGCGCATGGTGCGCTCCGGCGTCGGCCTCTGCGACGTCTCGACGCTCGGCAAGATCGACGTGCAGGGCCCGGACGCCGCCATCTTCCTGGACCGCCTCTACGCGAATACGATATCGACGCTGCCCGTCGGCCGCGCGCGGTATGGGCTGATGCTGCGCGAGGACGGGATCGTCTTCGACGATGGAACCGTCTCGCGGTTCGGGCTTGAGCACTTCGTTGTGACCACGACCATGGGCGCGGCGGCGGCCGTCCTCGAGCACATGGAGTTCCACGCCCAGACGGTCTGGCCTGAACTCGACCTCATGTTCTGCTCGGTGACCGACGAATGGGCGCAGATGTCGGTCGCGGGGCCGCGGAGTTGAGACACGCTGATGAAAATCGTCGCTGGCCTCGACCTGTCGAATACGGCCTTCCCCTTCATGGCGGCGGGCGAAGGCATGATCGGCGGCGTACCGGCGCGAATCTTCCGCATCAGCTTTTCGGGCGAGCTTGCCTACGAAGTCGCTGCGCCTTCATGTTTTGCCGAGCAGGTCTGGGAGGCCATCCTTGACGCCGGGCGCGCGTTCGCAATCGCGCCCTACGGTCTCGAGGCGATGGGCGTGCTGCGGATCGAGAAGGGCCACCCGGCGGGCCATGAGCTCGGCGGATCCACGACCGCCGCCGATCTCGGCCTCGGGCGGATCGTGAAGAAGAAGAGCGACTTTGTCGGCCGGATTCTGGCCGAACGGCCCGCGATGGCCGATCCGCGTCGCCCTCGCCTGACCGGAATTCATCCCGTGGACAAGGCGCAGCGCCTTCGCGGCGGCGCGCATCTCGTTGCGGAGTCGGATTCGTCCGCGAGCCTGGGCCACGTCACCAGCGTCACGCGCTCGGTCGAGCTCGAGCAATGGATCGGCCTTGCCTTCATCGAGGAGGCGGAGAGCTGGCGCGGCAAGCGCCTTTGGGCGGTTTCGCCCCTGCATGACGAGCGCGTCGAGGTCGTCGTGACCAGCCCGTGCTTCGTCGATCCGGAGAACGCCCGTGTCCGCGCCTGATCGGACGAGACCCGAAAACACACTCGCCGTTTGTGAACGCCCGCGCAGCCTGGTGCGCCTGATCGCGCGAAAGGAGAAGGCGGACCCGCTCGCCGCCGCGATCAAGGCGAGCCTTCGGCCTCGACCTTCCGCCGCCCGGGCGGTGGGCGGCGGGCGCCAAAGCCGACGCCACCTGGGTCCAGCCGGGCGGCTGGCTCCTGGAGAGCGAACCGTCTGCGCCAGGCGCTTTTCGCGCCCGGGTCGACGCTGCGACGGGTGGCCTCGGCGCAGCGGTCGATCAGAGCAGCGGCCATAGCGTAGTCCGTTTCGCTGGCGCGCCGGCCCGCTCAGTGCTCGCGACCTGCTGCCGTCTCGACCTCCATCCGCGCGCCTTCGGGACCGGTTCCGCGGCGATGACGCGTGTCGCGGATGTCGCCTGCGGCATCCGTCTCGCCGACACGACACCCACCTTCGACCTCATTGTCGCCTCGACCTACGCGCGCTGGCTGATCGAGGAGTTTCTCGAAGCCTCCGCCCGTTATGGCGTGCGGTTCGAGCCGGCGCTTAAGCCCTATCGCTCCGCTATGCCGGAACTCAGGACCTACGTAATGTCGCATCTCCCCAATCGCGCTTTCGGCTTCCAGACCCGCGCGATTCATTCCGGCTAAAATCCGCTGGAGGATCGAGGCGCCGTGGCGCCGCCGATCTACATGACCTCGACCTTCGCGTTTCCGGACGTCGAAGCGGCCAATGCGGTGATCGCTGACGAGGAGCCCGGCTTCCTCTATGGCCGTGAACATAATCCGACCCAGGATCTGCTCGAGCGCCGGATCGCCGATCTCGAGGGCGCGGAGGCGGCCGTCGTCACGGCGTCGGGCATGGCCGCCATCGCCTCGCTGTTCCTGTCGCTGATGAAATAGGCGACGAGATCATCGTCCACGAGACGTTCTACTCCAACACGAGGGCTCTGACCGAAGAAGGCTGCCGCGGCTTGGAGCCAATCTGGTCAAAAATCGACCTCTCGTAGCCCGAGGCGCTTCAACGCGCAATCACACCGAAAAGCCGCTTCCTCTATTTCGAGACCCCGATCAATCCGACCGGCGATGTGCTCGATATTTGGGCGCTGTCGGAGGCAGCCCATGCCGCGGGGCCGATCGTCGTCGTCGACTCGACCTTCGCCTCGCCAGCCCTCCAGCGACCGCTCGAACACGGCGCCGATGTCGTGGTCCATTCCCTCACCAAATATATCAACGGCCATGGCGATCTGCTCGGCGGCGTCGTGGTCGGCGACGCCCCCACGGTGCACGCCGTGCGAAACCGTGGCCTGCGCTATCTTACCGGCGCGACGCTCTCTCCGATGGCCTGCTTCCTCGTCCTGCGCGGCCTCAAAACCCTGCATCTGCGGATGCGCCAGCATGGCGAGAACGCGCTGGCGGTGGCCGAGATGCTGGCCGCCCATCCGGCGGTGCGCGTCGTTCGCTACCCGTTCCTCCCGGCCTATCCGCGCTCACGCGATCGCGCGCCGCCAGATGAGCGGCGGCAGCGGCATGATGTCCTTCGAGCTGAGGTCAGGCTACGACGGCGCGGTCCGGTTGATGAACCGGCTGCAGCTCATCGCCCGCGCGGTGAGCCTCGGCGATGTCGAATCGCCATCATGCATCCCGGCGGGCTCGCCCAGGCGCGGCAAAAGGGCCAGACTCGCCGAAGCTGCGACCGGCGTTACGATGGACTGATGAGGCTCTCGGTTGGCCTGGAAGATGCTTGTGATCTGATCGACGACTTGAAACAGGCGTTGGATTTCTAGCCGGACAAGGCTCGGTTCTACCGAAGGAGAGGAACATGACGGAAAATCGGCTTGCGACCATGCCGGCAGACAGCGCTTCCACGGAACGCGGGCTGAGCCGCCGGGAAATTCTGCTCGCAGGCCTCGCGCTGCCCGCCCTTGGGCGGCGTTGGCGTCGCGTCGCTTGTCCTCTCCGACCCCGCGAAGGCGGCCGCGGCGGGTCAATGCGTGGTCGGCGTGACGCAGGAGGCGGTCAACTTCAATCCGCTGCTCTACGTAAACACCGGCGTCGAGACATGCGTCGAATTCACCGTCTTCGATTCTCTGTGGAAGATCGATCCCCAGGGAAAGTTCATTCCCAATCTTGCGACCGAGATCCCGACCGTGGAAAACGGCGGCGTCTCGAAGGACGGCCTCATCTGGACGATCAAGCTGCGGCCCGACGTAACGTGGCACGACGGGCCAGCCGTTTTCCGCCGACGACGTCGCCTTCACGCTCGACGTCATCATGAACCCGAAAGTGGCGGTGCGCAGCCGTCAGGGTCATGAGCATGTCGAGCATTATGCCGTGAAGGACCCGCACACGATCGAGATCAAGCTCAAGGACAGTTTTGCGCCGTATCTCGTCTCGTGGCAGAAGACGAGCGTCATCCCCAAGCATATCCTCGCGTCGGTTCCGGACATCAACACGGCGCCGTTCAACACCAATCCGGTCGGCACGGGTCCGTTCAAGTTCAAGGAGCGGGTTGCGGGCAGCTACATTTCTTTCGAGCCGAACCCGAAATATCACGGCGGCGCGCCGAAGCTGACCTCGCTCATCCAGAAATACGTGCCCGACCAGCAGACGCTGTTCGCGCAGTTCCAGACCGGCGAGGTCGACGTCTACGACATCCAGGGCATTCCGCCGCTGCTCTATCAGCGGGCCAAGGCGATTCCGGCGCGAAGGCCGTGCTTGAACCCGAACCCGTTCGTGGAATTCATCTATCTTCAATTGCGGCAAACCTCAGTTCGAGGACAAGCGGGTGCGCAAGGCGCTCTACATGGCGGTCGACCGCAAGGGATGGATCGACGCCGTCTATTACGGCGTGCCAGTTCCGACGCTGAGCTACCTGCCCCCGAACCACTGGGCCTACAACAAGGCGCTCGTCGATCCCGGCTACGATCCGAAGAAGGCGGCGCGCTTCTGGACGAGGCGGGCTGGAAGGTCGCTTCCGACGGTGTGCGCGCCAAGGACGGGGTCCGCCTCGCATTCACCATGTCGACCACCGCCGGCAACAAGTCGCGCGAGCAGGCGCAACAGCTGGTCCAGCAGAACCTGAAGAAGATCAACGTCGAGATGACGATCAAGAATATGCCGGCGTCTGTCGTGTGGGGGGACTACACGGTGCAGAGCCAGTTCGACACGCTTGATGGTGGGCTGGGACGCGCTGCTCTACCCCGACCCGGACTATGGCGACCGCATCCGCTCCACCGCTATTCCGGCCAAGGGCGGCAGCGGCTCGAATTATGTGCAGTACCAGAATCCGGAAATCGACAAGCTTTCCGATCAGGGGCGTGGCGACCACCAATCTCGAGGAGCGCAAGGCGATCTACGACAAGATCCAGGCGATCCTGCTCGACGACCTGCCCTTCGCCCCGATCTTCTCCTACCAGTCGATCGTCGGCGTCAGGGATCGGATGAAGGGCTACGAGGTGAATCCCTACCTGACCTCGAACTCTGGAACACGGCGGACTGGACGACCACCTGAGCCGTCGGCGTGGGCCGCTTCCTGGTCAACCGCCTGGCCCAATCGGCGGTCCTGCTTGTGGGCGTTTCGGTCATCGGCTTCGCGCTGATGCACCTCGCCCCGGGCGGGCCGCTCGCGATGTATACGCTGAACCCGACGGTGACCGCGCAGGACATTCAGCGCATCAAGGTTCAGTTCGGGCTCGATCAGCCGGTCTGGGTGCAATATTTCAAATGGGCCGCCGGCGTCTTCACCGGCAATTGGGGCTATAGCTTCTTCGGCGGCCAGCCGGTGCGCGACGTCGTGTTCGACCGGCTGCCCGCGACTTTCGAGCTGATGGGATCGGCGCTCTGCCTGTCGCTTCTCATCGGAGTGGCGATCGGAATCCTGTCGGCGGTGAAGCGTGGTTCGCTTCTCGACCATGCCACGGCGGTCGCGGCGATGGTGGCGCTGTCGCTGCCGACCTTCTGGTTCGGCCTGCTCGCGATCTTCATTTTCGCGCAGACTCTGGGCTGGCTGCCGGCGGGCGGGAATCACAGCACCGACGGCGGCGGCTTCCTCGATGCGCTGCGGCATCTCATCCTGCCGGTCGCCGTGCTCGCGCTCGTGCTGGTCGCGCAATGGAGCCGCTATACGCGCTCCTATATGCTCGAGATCCTCAATCAGGACTTCATCCGCACGGCGCGGGCCAAGGGGCTGCGGCCGAGCCGCGTCCTCGTCAATCATGCGCTGCGGGCGGCGCTCCGTGCCGCTGATCACGCTCGGCGGATTGCAGCTCCCGCTGCTCGTCGGCGGCGCGCTCGTCACCGAGACGGTGTTCAGCTGGCCCGGAATGGGCCTTCTCTTCGTCAACGCGCTCGGCTCGCGCGACTATCCCGTTCTCATGGCGATCCTAATGGTCGGCGCTTTCGTCGTCGTGCTCGGCAATCTGATCGCCGACATCCTGATTGCGCTCGTCGACCCGCGCGTGAAGATCGCGCATGTTTGACTCGGTTGTCGGGACGCCGCCAGCCGTCGCGCCGCCGCGCCGTCACGCGTCGCGCCACTTCTTCCGCCATCGGCTCGCCGCGCTCGGCCTTGTGGTGATCGTCGCGCTCGTTCTGAGCGCCGCCTTCGCCTCATGGCTTTCGCCGTACAATCCCGACGACGTCGACATCGCCAACCGGTACGCCCCGCCGCTGTCGCCCGGCCATCTGCTCGGCAGCGACGACCTTGGACGCGATGTGCTCACGCGCCTCATGTACGCAGGCCAGATTTCGCTCTCGGTCGGCGTCGCCGCGATGGCGGTGACGGTGATCGTCGGTTTCGCGATCGGCGCATTCGCGGCCTATCTGGGCGGCTGGGTCGACATGGCGCTCATGCGCGTCACCGACACGATGCTGTGTTTTCCGAGCGTATTCCTGCTCTTGTTCGTCGCGGCTTTCGTGACGCCGAGTCTCGCCTCCATTTCGCTGATGATCGGCCTCACCTGCTGGATGGAGCTCGCCCGCGTCATCTATGGCCAGATACGCGTCCTCAGATCCGCAGATTTTGTCGCGGCCGCCCGCATGGTGGGAGCGCCGGCCTGGCGCATCATCCTGCGGCAGATTCTGCCCAACGTGACGGCGCCCATTCTCGTCGCCGCGACGCTCAACACCGCCAACGCGATCCTGCTCGAAAGCTACATCAGCTTCCTCGGATACGGCATCCAGCCGCCGCAGGCGAGCTGGGGCAACATGCTCACCAACGCTCAGAGCGACTTCCTGGTCGATCCCTGGCTGGCCGTCATGCCGGGGCTTGCGATCACGCTTGCCGTGACGAGCTTCAACTTCATCGGCGACGGGCTTCGCGACGCGCTCGATCCGAAGGTGAGCCAGCGATGAGCGGCGCGGCGCGTCTTCTCGCGGTCGAGGATCTCACAGTCGCCTTCGGCCGAACGAAGGCTGTCGACCGCGTCTCCTTCACGCTCGACGCAGGCGAAACGCTTGGGCTTGTCGGTGAGAGCGGATGCGGCAAGTCGACGACGGCGATGGCGCTCATGCGGTTGCTTCAGGGCGCTGAAACCGGCGGACACGCGTGGTTCGAAGGCGTGGACCTCGTCGCCGCTCGCCGAGGAGCGGATGCGCGAGATCCGTGGCGCGACGATCGGCATGATCTTCCAGGACCCGGTCACGGCGCTTCATCCGATGATTCGCGTCGGCGACCAGGTCGCAGAGACGTTGCGGACCCATCGCAGCCTTGGCGCCAAGGAGGCGCGCGCCCGAACAATCGACCTCTTTCGCAAGGTCGGCATCGCGGCCCCCGAGGAGCGCCTGCGCGTCTATCCGCATGAGATGTCCGGGGGCATGTGCCAGCGCGTCATCATCGCGATGGCGATCGCCTGTTCGCCCCGGCTCCTGCTTGCGGACGAACCGACCACCGCTCTCGACGTGACGGTGCAGGCGCAGATCCTCGAACTCCTGCGCAGCATCGCGCGCGACGGCGCCATGAGCATGATCCTGATCACGCACGATCTCGGCGTCGTCGCGGGCGTGACGAATCGCGTGGCCGTCATGTACGCCGGCGTCATTGTCGAGACCGCCCCGACCGACCGGCTGTTCGCCGATCCGAAGCATCCCTATACGCAGGGGCTGCTGCGCTCGATCCCGCGCCTCGACAGCGGATGGGACGAGGAGATGCCGACCATCGCCGGCGCGGTCCATGACGCCCACGCGCTCCCAGGCTGCCGCTTCGCGCCGCGCTGTCCGCTCGCCGCCGAAGTCTGCCGCGAGGCGCCGCCGCTGCGGTCCTTGGGCGCGGACCATCAGGCCGCCTGCTGGAGAGCTTCGTGAGCGAGGCGATCGTCGAAGCGATCGGTCTCGCCCTGCATTACAAGCTCCGGGGAAACGGCTGCTGCGCGCCGTCGACGGCGTTGATCTTACGATCGGCCACGGCGCCACGCTCGGCCTCGTAGGGGAGAGCGGCAGCGGAAAGAGCACGCTGGGGCGAACCCTCGTCGGCCTGCAAAACCCGAGCGGGGGCGAAGTGCGCTTCGAGGGCGAGTCGGTCGCCGGCGCCGGGCGCGCGAAGCTTGTCCGCCTGCGTCGGCAGCGGCAGATCGTGTTCCAGGATCCATCCGGCGCGCTCAACCCGCGCATGACTCTCGGCGACACGATTGTCGAGCATCTGCGCGTTCAGGGTTTTTCACGCGTGGCGGCCCGCGAGCGGGCGGGCGAGGTTCTCACCCTCGCCGGCCTGTCCACGGCCTTTTCGGGCCGCTACCCGCACGAAGTGTCCGGCGGCCAGCGCCAGCGCGCGGTTATCGCGCGGGCGATCAGCACAGATCCCGCGTTCATCGTCGCCGACGAGCCTGTGTCCGCGCTCGACGTCTCGACGCGGGCGCAGATCATGAACCTATTGCGAGAGTTGCAAAGGCGGAGCGGCCTCACAATGCTGTTCATCAGCCACGACCTCAGCATCGTGGCGCATATGTGCCGGAGGTCGCGGTCATGTATCTCGGCCAGGTGGTGGAGCGCGCGCCGCGCAACTCGCTGTTCAGGACTCCGCTGCATCCCTACACGGCCGCGCTCCTGTCTGCGATTCCGTTGCCCGATCCCGTTCTCGAGCGCACGCGGACGCGCATCGTTCTGAAGGGGGAGACGCCGGACCCGTCAGCCATTCCGGCCGGCTGCCGCTTCCATACGCGCTGCCTGCGAGCGACCGAAGTTTGCACGAAGCTCACGCCGGAGACGCGCACGCTCCTTCCCGGCCATACGGTCGCCTGCCATCATCCGCTCGATGCCTGATCTCGTGTCAGGCAAGCGATCCGGATCGACGAAGATGTTGAACTCGGCGGCCGGCGTCGCGTTGCCGCCCTGGAAGAAGCCTCCGCCCATCAGCACGACCTCGCGCAGACGCGAAATGACGCGCGGCTCCATGACCATCGCCATGGCGAGATTGGTCATCGGCCCAAGGGTGCAGACGGTCAGTTCGTTCTCCGGCGCCGTCATGATCGCGCGCACGAGATAGTCTACGGCATGCTCCCTCTGGAGAGGTGTCACGGGCGGGGGCAGGCTGGCGCCGTCGAGTCCTGTCGGCCCATGCGCGTGCTCGGCGGTTTTGAGTTTCCTGACCATCGGCCCCGGACATCCGGCATAGACCGGCACGTCGGGTCGGCGTGCAAGCTCTACGACCTTGAGCGCATTCTCCGAAGTACGCGCCAGAGGAACGTTGCCGCGCACCGTCGTGATCCCGACGACTTCGAGCTCGGCCGGAGCCCCAGCGCGAAAAGAATTGCGAAAGCGTCGTCCTGACCGGGGTCAGTGTCGATGATGATCTTGCGCGGCGCCACTTCAGATCCGGAAGCGTGTTGTGCCGAGGCTCGTTTCTTGTCGACCGGACGGTCGGAGCATACGGTAGCGCTGTTTCGAGCAGGAGTCCGGCATGGACGGAGCACGCGGAGAGTTTTCCCAAATTCCAATTCTCGACGTTTCCGGACTCTACGCGTCCAAAACAAGCGCCGTCCGCGATGTCGAGCAGGCACTGCGCGGACATCTGGAATCAGTAGGCTTTCTTTATATCGCCGGTCATCGCGTCCGGCGCGCCGCGGTCGAGGCTGTGCGCGACATGAGCAAGCCTTTTTCGCGCTTCCCGAGTCGGAGAAGCTCAAGCTCAGGATCGACCGCAATTTCAGGGGCTACCTTCCCTTCGCAGGCTCGACGATCGTCACCTCCTCAATCGCCAGGGTGAGCAAACCGAATCAGAGCGAATCGATCTTCTTTCTGCATGAAACCGCGCCGGACGACCCGCGCGTCCTCGGCGGCGAGCCTTTGCAGGGGCCGAACCAGTGGCCGGACGAAGCGGCGCTGCCTGGGTTTCGCGCGGTCATCGAACACTAACGTCGCGGAGATGACCGGTCTCGCCCGAAGGCTCGTCCACGCGATCGCAATCGCGATCGACCTGCCCGAGGACAGCATGGACCGGTGCTTCGAAAAGCCGACGACCTTCCTGCGGCTGCTGGACTATCCGACACAGCCCAAGGAGATCGGTCTGTTCGGCTCGGCTCCGCATACCGACTACGGCTACATCACGCTATTGGCGCAGGACGAGGTGGGCGGCCTGGAAGTTCGGAACAAGGCCGACGAATGGATCGCCGCCCCGCCCATCCCCGACACTTTCGTCATGAATGTCGGCGACATTCTCGCCCCCTGGACCAACGAACGTTTCGTGTCGACGCCGCACCGCGTGATCAACCGCTCCGGGCGCGAACGCTAGTCCCAGCCGTTCTTTTTCGATCCGGGCATGGACGAAATGATCGAAGCGCTGCCGACCTGCCCGCCATTGGGCGGAAGGCCGAAACTCCGCCGGTCCGCTACGGCGACTATCTGATGGAGCGGATCGACAAGAACTACCATTACCGCAAGGGCGCGGCGGACCGGGCGGCGGGCTGACCCGTTCACATCAACTCGGGCGATCGTTTGGCGGGGCGAAAAGATCGCTCTGTCTTCGCCTCTCGCCCCGGCGCCGCAAAGCGGAGACTGCGGCGTTCCTCGCGGTCAATGAAACATTCGGGCGAGCAACGACGAGCGGTTTCCTCTCTTCCGGGTGACCTTGAGCGCCACTTCGCTCCAGTCTCTCGCCAGGAAATCGCTGCTCGCTTCCTGAGCGCGACGGCGGGCTTCAGCGCGGGCCTCATCGCCAAAACCGGAAATGAGCGCTTCCGCTTCGAAGGCGATCGCGAGCCGTAGATCATGTGGCCCCCGGTGATAGGACATTTCACAAACTCCTGGCAGCTCAGCCCCGTTTCACGCGCGTGCTATAAGCGCAACGCTCGCGCCGCGCCGTGACCGGCGTCACAGCTCGAAAAAAGAGCGGCCGAATGGGACCCTCTCAGCTTGCCCTCGACCGTCCGTCAGCCGCCAACTTCAAATGGATGCGCGCACACCCCCGCCGTCAAAAATTCCACCACACGGCGAGCACCGCGCCATGCTCGCTGTTGGTCCTGACCGTCCAGACGGTCGAGAACACGCCGGCCTGAATCGACCATGCGCGGCTCAGCGCATAGACCACGCTCGCCTCGGCTGTCGACTGGCGCCAGGCCGGGAATATCGGGTTGTTCGTCGACATCGAGACCGTGGTGAAGTCCTGGAGCATCAGCATGATCTTGGCGGTGAACTTGAATCCGACCGTGAGATCCCCATGCCATTCGTCGGGCGGGCCTTCGGTGCGCAGACGATAGGCGACCTCGGCGTCGAGAAAGCCCGGAACCGAGCCGAGGAACGGAATTCCCGCCAGCGAGAAATTGCGGCCCGCGTTGAGGCGCGCCTCGCCCGCCCATCCGGTATTGCCCTCCTGCGCGGGCGCCTTCGAATCGTGGGCGCCGGGGATGAACGCGGCCGCCTCGCCCGAGAACACCCATTCGCCCGTCGACCAGAGCTTCTGCCTCAGGCCCAGTCCCGAATAGTCGAGACCATTGAAGGTGTCCGGCGTCGGCTCGCCGATCGCATAATGTTCGAACGCCGTCTCGCCGAAAGCGGTCAGCGAGTCGGTCAGGCCGAATTGAACATAGGTCTGGGCGTCGAAGCGGCTCTGGTTGGCCGGGGGATTACCGCCCCAGGGCGGACCGAACCCGGTCCAGCCGTACAAGGTTTCGATGACCTGGCCGGTTCCCTGCGGCAGGGTCCAGGCGCCGCCCCATGCGCCCGCCGGCGCGCCGACGAGACCCATCAGAGCGCCTGCGGCAGCCCACCAAAGGTTCGGGGCGGCCACGGACCTCAAGAATCTGCCCCCCAACGCAACCAGCTACGCAGTCGTGCAACGCCTCCTGGCGACCACAGAAAAGAAGCGCCAATTGCCTTGATGCGTCAAGCCCAAATATGTCTAGCCATCGGCGGAAAACCCAATACACGCAACGGGTTGCGCGAGTTTGACTCGCGCGGGCAACTGGGCTGCGCCGCCCGCCCGCGCTTTTGGCGGAACGAACCCAATAAGGCGCGCGGCTCAGCGTCCGTGGCTCGCGCAGAGGCGCCCGTTCTGATAGAAGGCCGCGTGTTCAATTCGCGCCTCAGCCCCCGCGCGCCCCTGCTTGGCTCTTCCGACGCGCCGCCGGTCGAATGGGTCGTCACCCCCGGACCGACGCAATATGCAGACGCGCTTCACGAGATGGAGGCGCGCGCCGAGGCGATTGCGCGGGGCGACGCGCCTGAACGGGTCTGGCTCATCGAGCATCCGCCCCTCTACACCGCCGGCACGAGCGCCAAGGACAGCGACCTTATCGACGCGCGCTTTCCGGTCCATCGCGCCGGCCGCGGCGGCCAGTTCACCTATCACGGGCCCGGGCAGCGGGTCGCCTATCTCATGCTCGACCTCAAGCGCCGCCGGCCGGACGTTCGCGCCTATGTGGCCTCGCTCGAAGCCTGGCTGATCGAGACGCTGAAGGCGTTCGACGTCGCCGGCGAAACGCGCGAGGCCCGGGTCGGCGTATGGGTCAGGCGGCCCGACAAGCCGGCGTCGCCATCGGGAGAAACGGCCGAGGACAAGATCGCCGCCATCGGGGTGCGGGTGCGGCGCTGGGTGACGCTGCACGGCGTCGCGCTCAACGTCGATCCCAATCTTGAGCATTTTTCCGGCATCGCTCCGTGCGGGATTCGGGAGGCGCATTACGGCGTCACCAGTCTCGCCGACCTCGGCCGCCCCGCGACCATGGGCCAGGCAGACGCGGCGCTGCACGCGGCCTTCGAGACTGTCTTCGGCCCGACGCGCGCGGGCTAGAGGGCTTGGCGATTTGGTCAAATCGCCAAGCCCTCTGCACTTCCCTAGATTCGCGCGCTTTCGCGCGAAAAACCGGCATCCCCTTTTTTCGCCGCGCGCTCCCGCAAGAGCCGCGCCTTGCCCTCCCGATGAGCGGAAACTATAGGCGTGCCATGGGCCTCCACATCGGGCTTCCGGAGAGAAGCCGGCGGGCGTTCTGGGCGCGCCTCTACGCCGCGGCGGCGCCTTGCTCAGCGGCCTCGCCGCGCCGTTCGCGCCGGCGCATTACGCGCTGATCGGCGAGAGGCTCGGCTATCGTCCCAACGCTTTCTTCGATCCTGCGGCCTTCCGCGCCCACGCGGCCGTTGCGAAAAGGCGCGAACGGAGGCTTGCTCGAGCTTTACCTCGCGCGCCCCGAGCCGAACGCGCCCTCCCCTTCCGCCGAATTCGACCATGCCTGGTACGTGTCGCAGAACCCGGATTGGGCGCAGAGCCATCCCCATCCGTTCCTGCACTTTCTCGAGCGCGGATTGCGGGCTGGCAGGCGTCCGCGGCGCGGATATCGATGTGGAGTTCGTCCGCGACATCACGCGCGGCGTGAAGCCCCGCTCGCTCGAGGAGGCGGCCTTCCGGGTCTTCGACCGCACGCTCACCGAGGGCGAGATGGGGCCGCCGCTCAACCGGCAGGAATTGCGGGCGCGCCAGGACCGCTTCTATGCCGATGGGCGGCTGCGCATCGAACGCGAAGCGGCTCATTCGGAGCGCAACGTTCTCGTCTTCGTCCAGTGCGGCCAAGGGTTTGACGCCGCCTACCTGCAAGAGCCGCGCAGCTATGACGTTCTCCTCAACTATTATCACGAGGGAGAGCGTCCATCCGAAGGCGGACATCGCCATTCATTCAGGCCGGAACCAAGACGACCGCCATTCGCCGTCTCATGGAGCTGAGGCCCGATCTGCTCCTGCGTTATCAGGCGGTCCTGTTTCTCGACGACGACGTCGAAATCGACGCCGCCGGGATCGAGGCTCTCTTCCGCGCCATGGACGGCGGAAAAGCTCGACCTTGCGCAGCCGGCGCTCACCGCAGATTCGGCCACCGCCTATCCGTTCCTGAAAAGACCGTCCGCCGGGCCCGGCGTGATGCGCGTATCGTCGGTCGAGATCATGGCGCCGGCCTTGACGCGGCGGGCGCTCGAATGCGCGAAATGGGTGTTCGCGGAATCGGTCAGCGGCTGGGGCAGCGACCTGCTGCTGGGACCGGCGGTGCGCGCAGCCTGCGGACCCGCGACGCGTCGGGGTCATCGGCTCGGTCGCTGTCCGGCACGCAGCGCCGGTCGACCTGGCCGCCAGCGCCTTTTACGCCTTTCTGCGCCGCTACGGCGTCGATCCCGGACATGAGGCCAACAGGATCGCGGTCGACTTCGGCGTCGAACGCTTTCTTCGGCCGCTCGCTCCGGGCGAGACCGGAGAGACTTGCCGGGCGCCGCCTGACCGGGACACGGCCTGATCAATCCGCACTGCGGTCAAACAATCGGCGGATATTCCGGCGCAAGCTTCCGCCAGCCTGGCGGTCGGGCGTCCCGGCCGGGCGCATCGGCTTGACAAGGCAGGCGTTTCCTCGATCTTGGGGGCCGGCGGGCGGCAAGGACGGCATGCGAAGGGCGAACGAGGCCAGACTTTACGCATTGACCACGGCGACGGCTTGCGCGCTGGCGTTGCTCGCTGGCGTCATCGGCGCGCCGACGCGCGCCGTGATGCAGAATCTGGTGTTCGACCAGTACCAGCGCTGGAAGCCGCGCCCTTACGCGTTCGACCAGCCGGTCCGCATCGTCGCAGATCGACGACGAATCGCTCAAGCGGCTCGGGCAATGGCCGTGGCCGCGCGAGCGCCTTGCCGCGCTCGTCGAGGCGCTGAAGCGCGCCGGGGCCGCGGCGATCGCCTTCGATTTCCTGTTCTCGGAAAAGGACCGCGCCGACGCCAACGCGCGCGACCGGAGAGACCCCTGACGATGTCTTCGCCCGCGCCATCGATGGCGCGCCCGTCGTGCTCGGCAGCTTCGTCTCCGAGGCGCCCAATGGCGCCGGCGGGTCCGTCAAGGCGGGATTCGTCACCGCCGGCGACGACGCGACGAAGTTCCTGACGCCTTCGCCGGGCGCTCTCGCGCCTTTGTCCCGAGCTCGCCCAGCATGCGGCAGGCGTCGGCTTCCTCAATTGGCGGCCGGACTCCGACAGGGTCGTGCGGCGGGTGCCGCTCATCCTCAACGTGGACGGCGCCCTGCATCCCAGTCTCGCCATGGAGGCGCTGCGCGTCGCGCAGGGCGCCTCGACCTATATCGTCAAGTCGTCGAACGCCAGCGGCGAAACCGCCTTCGGGGAAGTGTACGGCGTCCTGGCGATTCGCAACGGCGACTTGACGATTGATACCGATCCCGCCGGGGACATCCGGGTCTATTTCGCGCGTCCTGACCCGCGCCGCTCGATCCCGGCATGGAAGGCTCTCGAACCGGGAGCGGACCTCAGCGATCTTACGCGGCGCGATCGTGTTCTGTCGGCGCGTCCGCAGCGCTGCTCTCGGACATCGTCGCCACGCCGTTGTCGCCGGCGATGCCAGGCGTCGAGGCCCATGCGCAGATCGTCGAGCAGCTCCTGAGCGGCCAGACGCTGAGAAGGCCCGATTGGGCGCCGAGCGCGGAGTGGATGGCGACGGCGCTCATCTGCGCGGCGCTCGTGGCGACGACCTGGATACTGGCGCCCTATCTCGCGGCGCTCGTCTTCGCCGCCGTGGTCGGCGCGATCGTCGCGGTGAGCTGGTTCGCGTTTTCCCGTCACGGCGTGCTGATCGAGCCGACCTATCCGGCGTTTTCCGCCGCCGCGGTCTATTTCACCGGCGTCTCGACCCTCTATGCGGTGAAGCGCCATCAGGAGCGCGAGATCCGTTCCGCCTTTGGCCGGTTCGTCTCGCCCGCGGTGGTGGCGCGCCTCGCGGAAATGCCGGGCGCGCTCGAGCTCGGCGGCTTGCAGCGCGAACTGACGTTGCTGTTCTGCGACATCCGGTCGTTCACGACCATCTCGGAGGGGTTCAACGCGTCGGAGCTCACCCACTTCCTCAACGAATATCTGACGCCGATGACCGACGCGATTCTCGACCGGATGGGCACCGTCGACAAATACATGGGCGACGCCATCATGGCGTTCTGGAACGCCCCGCTCGACGATCCCGATCATGCCGGCGCACGCGGTCGAATCGGCGCTCACGATGCGCGAGACGCTGGTCACGCTCAACGAGGGGTGGCGCAGCCGCGCCGAGGCCGATGGGCGCCCGTTCAAGCCGGTGCGGTTCGGCATCGGGCTCAATTCGGGCGAGTGCTGCGTCGGCAATCTGGGCTCGCTGCGCCGATTCGACTATTCGGCGATCGGCGACGAAGTGAACGTCGCCTCGCGACTGGAAGGCGCCTGCAAGATTTTCGAGGTCGACATTATCGGCAGCGAGACGGTCCGCTCCGAAGCGCCCGATTTCGCCTGGCTCGAGATCGATTCCGTCCTGGTCAAGGGCAAGACCCGCCCGGTCGGACTTTACGCGCTGGCGGGAGACTCAGGCGCTCGCCGCGAAGCGACGAATTTGCGGACCTGAGCCGCCTTCACGCGGCGATGCTCGCGGCTTACCGGAACCGGGACTTCGCCGCCGCGATCTCCATGGCGAAGGAAGCCGCGGCCCTCGCGCCTGCCGCGGTTCGCGGCCTCTACTCGTACAACCTGCGCCGATTCGGCCAATTGGCCGACAAGCGCGCAGGACCCCGATTGGCGCCCTGCTGATCGCACTCGACGAAAAATAGCGCCGATATCAAAACGCGTAGCGTACCCCGAGGCCCCCATGGAGCGTTGGGCCGATCTCGCCACCGAGCGTGCCGATCAGGAAGGCGTCCACCACCAGATTTCGCGAGAACCGATAGGCCAGTCGGCCACCAAACTCGGTCCAGGCGGAGTTGAGCAGCGGGTAAGGCGCAACCGACCCAAAGCTGGTCACATTGACCCGCGACCCGAACTCGTTGTCAAAGCCGTAAGCGATTGCGCCGTTGATATTTCCCTCGATGTTGCCGAACAGGAGGCGCGTGTATTGGGCGCCAAAACGCACGACATCCTGCCGGTCGACGCCCGTGCTCACAGTAGCGGGGAAGGGATTGACCGCGCTCGCCGCTTCGGTGTAGCCGCCCGATTGCTGCCAGCCGCGGACCAGATCCGCGAATACGGCCGCTTCATCGATCGGCGTAAGCCGATCGACCCAGCCAACGCGTCCGAAAACCGAAATCGACCGGTCGACCGCCGACCCGACCCCCTGCGCCGGAGTGAGCCCGTTGGTGTAATAGCGGGTGTAGGTGGTGTCGATATAGGGCGAAAGCGCGGCGCCCACTTCGAAGAACGGGCGGCTCTTGCCCCAGTTCGGAGGATCGTAGCGAAGCGACGCGGCGACGATCGGTGCGGCTCTCACATTGGCCCCATCCTGATAATAGCTCTCGAACGCGGCTCCGGCGAGCAGGGTCACGCTGTCGTTGAGCGCCCATCGCCCGTGCGAGCCAAGCGAAAAGGACCCGATCGAAGCAAAGCCCCCGCCGCAACTACAGCCGTTGACCTGCTCGGTGGCGCCGAGAAGCAACGAGCCGAGCACCCGGCTGGTGATCAACTGTTTGAGTTGCGCCTGGGCGAGACTTGTGACCGAGCTTTGGATCTGGCTCATGCTCGCCGCCGGGCTCGAGGTCAGATACCAGTCCTGATTGGAATCACGCCCAAGGGTATATTCGTATCCCCCCGCGAGGATCGGCGTGCGGTTGGCCAGATAAAAAGCGTTCGTCGATGTGGTCCCGCCGTTGCTCACGGCGACTACCGGAATCCCGTTGCCGGTCGTCGCCGCGCCCGCCGCCCCGCTGGCGTTCTTGATCGTGAGCGACGTCGAGCCTGCAGCCGAGCCGCCATTGATGACCAGCTGGTCGGTGGATCCGGCGCTCGGCCTCCGAGCGCGGTGTTCAGCGTGATGTTCGCCCCCGTCCCGACATAGGAGCCAAGCGATCAGGGTCTTGAAGCCGCCGGACGGCGCAAAGACGATCGCGCTGTTCGTAAGGTTGAGGTTCGTCACCGTCGACGAAGCGCTCATCGTCCAGTTCGTGCCGTTGGCCAGCGACACATTGGTGAGCGAGGTCGAGTCGGTCTCGAATTGCGCCGGTCAGCGTCGACGCATTGGCGTTGAACGCGACCGTGCTGCCGACCGTGGCGTTGAGGAGATTGCCGGCGCCGGCGTTCGCGACGGTGTTGTTGAAATTGATGGTTGCGCTCGACGGATCGGCGAAAATCAGATCGCCCGCCGCATTCTTGATGTTGAAATTGTCGAAGGTCGCGACGGCGTTCGTGGCGTTGGTGAAGGTCAATTGCATTGCCCGCGGCGGAGACCGTTCCCCCGCCCGAGGCGATGATCGACGGCGAAGCCCCGCCGAGAGCGAAAGCCGTGGCCGTCGCCTGCGACGTCGTGACGTTGAGAGCGCCGGAAGCCGTGACCATGCCCGAAAGCGCCTGCACGCCCATGGATCCAGCGCCGGAAACGGCGATGGAGGTCGAGCCTCGCGCCGATATGGCGCCGCCAGCCGCCGCCATGAGGCCAGCGGTATTATCCCCGCTGAGCGCGATGGTCGTCGGGCCGTTGAGCGCAATCGTCGAACCTGCGCCTTGCGCCCACGCGCCATAGGCTGACGGGCCTCGCGGTCACAATGCCGAGCGGTCCCGAAACCGCAATTGCGGCTCCGTGACCCGAACCCGTGACGTCACTGGCGTAAAGTCCGGCCGCGCCCTCGCCGGTTGTCGTGATCGTCGCCGCAGCGAGGTTGACCTGAGAACCTGCGCCGTCGGCGTTGACGCCATAGGCGGGAAGGCCGGTCGAGGCCGAAGCCGTCCCGTGGTCGCGACCGTGGTCTGGCCAGACGCATTGATGACGCCGCCTTGAGTGGCGTAAAGTCCGATCGCCCCGTCTCCTTGCGTCGCGAACGTGGTCCCGCCGCTCAGGTTAACTGTTGAGCCCGCGCCGGTGACGAAGAGCGCATGCGCGTCCTGACCTGACGTATTGACTGCGCCGCCGCTGATGTTGGTGACGCCGCCGCTGTTTGTTTCCACGCCAACCGCCGCCATGCCCGTCGTGGTGATGATCGTGTCGGTCAGCGTCATCGCGCCGCCGGTCGGGTCGCCAGGCGACGCAAAACCATTGTAGGCGCCGATCGCGGCGTCGCCGAAGGTGGGCCCAATGCCGCCATGCGTCGTGACGCTGACGTCGGTCGCCGTCAGCGAAGACCCCGCGCCGTTTACAAACAAGCCGAACGACCCGCCGCCGGTCGTCAGAACTGTGGTCCCGTCGCTGAGAGCTATGCTGCCGCCATTGAAAGCGAAAACGCCATGAGCGACCGGCCCGTTGGTCGTAACCGAACCTCCTGAAACCGTCGCGCTTCCTCCGTTCGATGCAATGACTCCGAAGGAGAAACTTTCCGTGCTCAGATCGAAGCCGCCGTTCGTCATGACGGCGACGTTCGATGCCATGATCTTCGAGCCGGCGCCGTCGACAGAGAGGCCTGGCGCGCCAATGCCCGAGGTCGTCACCGAACCGCCGCTCACCGTCACCTGCCCGCCGCTATCGGCCTGCACGCCCGGGGCGGAATTGCCGTTGGTCGTGATCATGGCGTTGTTGATGGTGATCAGCGAAGGCGGATCCGAGCCGGCGGATTCCGAGGACCCGGACGCGTACACGCCGATTGCGCCTGTCCCGGACGTCGTGACATTCGGCTGCATCCGGAGCGTCGATTACTCCGCCATTGCTGGCGAACAGGCCGTAAGCATTCGCCCCCGCCGTCTTCACTGTTAGCCCGGCCAGATTGACTTGCGAGCCTGGGCCGTCGGCATTGACGCCGAAGGCGCCCAAGCCGGTCGCCTCGGAATTGGTTCCCGCTGTCGAGATCGCAACAACTCCTCCGGTTCCGTTCACGACGCCGCCACCGGTCGCATAAATTCCGATCGCGCCGTCTCCGTTAGTGGACAGGGCGTTTCCCACTCCGAGATTTGTCACTGAGCCCGCGCCGCTGACGGCCACAGCGTGCGCGTCTTGGCCTTCAGTGGTGATGGCCGTGTTCGTCAAATTCATCGTGCCGCCGGGCTCGAGTTCCGAACCGAAGCCATTGGTTGCGCCGATCGAACCAAGGCCGTCGGTCTTGGCGATGACGCCGGTCGACGGATCGGCCCCTGTGGCGGTCAGCGACGCGCCTGAGCCGCTCACCGCCAGTGCCGCCGATCTGTCGCCAAAGGTCTCGATTGTGGTCCCCTCGCTGAGCATCACGCTGGAGCCGCCGCCTATCGAAAGGATTGCCGGAGCGGCGGGCCCGGACGTCCGGATCGCGCCACCGGTGATTGCTATAGATCCGCCGTTGTCAGCCTGCACCGCGGGGAGCCCGGTGCCCAAGATCTTAGACAGCCCTTCGCTCGTCCAGAATATATTGGTGTCCGGGCCCGACACTCGGACCGCGATCGTCGTGGAGTTTCCGAGGTAGGTCATCCCAGAAACTGAGCAGGTCTCCCCGGGGACTGCGAGGAGTTCGGTAGAATTGTTGATGGCGCAGGCCGCGAACGCGACGCTCCCGGAATCGCACAGCACGATGAGGCACGTCCAAGCGACAAGCGAAGCAGTGCGCGCTTCCGATCTTGCCCCCGCCGCCTTCAAAGCCCCTCCCGCTACGCCGCGGCAATCAGAAGAAGCGGGATGTCCGGCTCGAATGTTGCGCCCAACTGCCAAGCCAAACCGCAATAAAATTGTCGGGCGCCGATTTCACGCCGTCTCGGTCTTCGATTGAGCCTTCCAACCTTGACGATATCCGACAAAACCCAGTCCCACAAAGCCGAGAAGCGCCATTGTCCAAGTGGACAGCTCAGGAACGGCGAGAGTGCGGGGGAGCCCGGCATCGGTCGTCACCAGAAGCTCGCTCGGATCGTTGGGAAAGCTCGACCCGTCAAGCGAGTTGGCGAAGTGAAACGACAGAAGGTAAGTGTCGCCTTTAGTCGTCGCGAAGCTCTGAGAGAACGTGGCGAAATTTCCCGAAGAAATGTCTCCGAACGTCAACAATCCGTTGCCCTGCGTGGCCTCGCTACCTGATCCGGCCGGCGTACGCACCCAGCTTTCGCCGAGCAGGTTCTCTCCGCCGCCCAGCGTGACGCGGATGTCCAATACGTATTCGAAGCCCGGGTGATCGTAGCCGCCGATGGAGATCTTCGTTGTCGGCGCCGTGGCGGTAAAAAAGAGATCGTAGGTCGTGTCGGTTGTAGTGGGCGCATTGACCAGCGACAAGAGGGTGACAGCTCGCGCGGGTGATGTTCCAAGCAAAGCCATGGCCTCGATAAGGACGGCCGCTGCCGACAAAAATGTCTTAGGCATTGCTGGCGCCTTTCTGATCCCGGATTCCGTTCGCCATACGCTTATGTTCCGTCCACGCGCGCTCGACTACGTAGTATTTTAACAGATTTGACCAGTCAAGATCGTGGCCGCCCTGAAAGCCGACGAAACGCATCAAGCGCGCCGGACCCGGAGGCATGCGCGGATCGGCTTGCCATCGAGTCGCGAATCGCCTCGCCACGGCGAAGGTGATCAGCGTTGACCCGAGATAGCCGTTCGCCCCTCATCGAAAGGTCCATGCGTCACGGTTCAGACTTCGCCGCCCAGTCCAAGCCTGAAACAACCAATCGATTGTGCCGCAGATCTGCTTTGACCGCAAGCGTCTTCTGGGCTCGCGTCTCTCCCCGCCAAGAGGGCCACTGCGTGACCCTTCAGTCCAAGAGCTTAGCCTCTTTTGCCGCGACGACGGGCGACTCGAACGCAAACGAGCCGAGCGGCCCCGACCGCTCGGCTCGTCGAATAGCCTCGAGAGCTCGTCCGCTTAAGGCTGCTGCTTCTTCTGCTCCGTCCTGCTCTTCGACGCATGGTAGCCGGCAGCGCCAGCATCAGCCTCGCACATATAGGCGCCCTGCTTGGTCGTTCCGTACCAGCGTGAGCCTGAATAGTGGTAGGTGTGGGACTTGCCCTTGGTGTTGACCCAGACCACCGTGTCGCCGGGGCAGCGGGCCTTGGCTTCCCCCTCTGAAGCGAATTGGCCAGCGCCCGTCGGGCGAGCGGCTTGCATGGGCTTCGGCTTCGGCTGATAGGTCGGCGCCGGCGCCGGGCGCGAGCGGAGCGGGCGCGGGGGCAGGAGCAGCGGCGGGAGCCGGGGCCGGCGCGGCGGCTTCCTTCTGCACGCGGCATTGCTTCAGGAACTCCGGCCATTTCATGCCGTTGGTGGTGTTGTTCGCCTTGGCGGCCTTCCAGTCGTCGCCGCACTGCTTCATGATGCTTTGCGCCTGCGCGGCGCCGGTCGAGGCCAGACCGAGGGCGCCGGCGAACAAAAACGCCGAAAGCGCAATCCTGAAAGACGTTCTGATCATCGTTAATCCCTCCGATATGGGCGCCCCGGCGATTTCGCCAGCCCTCTCCCAGCCCGGCAGGCGCCGAGCTCATTCCCCCTCATGCCGCCGTCCCACTGAACGCGACATGAACATTTCATGAGGATCGATCCTGGCCCCTCGATCAAGGCTCCCCGGCGAGTAGCGTTCTGGGTTCGAAATCTCGCTTCAGAAAACGGAAGGTTTCCCAATGGCTGACGCCCGATGCAGTTGCGGCGCTCTCACACTGACGCTTCCAGAACCATCAAAATTGGTTGTCGCCTGTCATTGTCTTGACTGCCAGCGGAGGACCGGCGCGCCATTTGGCGTAGGCGCATTTTATCCGGCCGACGTCGTCGTCATTTCCGGAACTCCGAGTGAATACACCCGCGATGCAGCAAGCGGCGGCAAGGTCCACACCTATTTTTGTCCAAATTGCGGGTCAACGATCTACTGGAAGGCCGACAAACTTCCGTCACTGATCGGCGTTGCGATCGGCGCGCTGGCGGACCCAAAATACCCGGCTCCCCTCAGGTCGGTGTTTGAGCAGTCGAAACATCATTGGGTTCACATTGATGGCGCCGTCGAACATTTCCCGCAAAGCAGTGTGACAAAAAATTCAAGTTGAGGCGCCGCTGGCGAGCGACCGACGCTTGTCTTCCCCGAGCCGCGCCCGCGCCAGGGCCGTCGTGTCGCTCAAGCTGCCCGAAGCATCGAGCGCCTTCCATCCTTTCTCGCTAAGAGGATCCATCGTCTGCCGGCGCGCCACATCGGCGTCGGCGTCGGAAGCGTCATCGCGCCGGGAGGCGATGCGCTCAAGGCGCGTCGCAAGGGGCGCTTCGAGAAAGAGCCCAGTGAAGGCGACGCCGACCTCCGCCGCCGCGTTGGCCGCGGCGCTGCGCTCGGCGGCGGTCGCGAAGGTCGCGTCGAGGAGGACCGACTGCCCTGCCCGGAGCGCGATCCGGGCCTTGTCGATAAGCCGGTGATAGACGTCGCGCGTGACGTCGCTCGCATAGGCCGAGGCTGGCAGCGGCGCCGTCTCCGCGACTTCGAACATCGCCTTGCGCTCGAGGTCGCTGCGCAGCCAGAGCGCGCCGGGCGCCCGGCCGATCTCAGGGGCGAGCGCGCCGCCGAGCGCGCTTTTTCCCACGCCGGAGAGCCCGCCGACAGCGACCAGCCGGGGTGCAAGGTAGGCGAGAAACCGGATTGCGCGATCGAAATAGCGGCGCCCGAGCGCGCGCGCTTCGTCACGCTTTTCGCCCTCGAGCCGGTCGGCGCCGGCCGCCTCGACCTTGGCCCGGATTGCGGCGCGCAGGCTCAAGAACAGGGGCAGCGCGACAAGGCCGGTCAAGGCCTCCGGCGGCTCGGGCGCGAGATAGCGGTTGAAAAGCCGGTTGGCGGAGGCGCGCAGGCCGCGCTCCTCCAGATCCATCAACAGAAACGCCAGATCGTAGAGAACGTCCCCGCTCGCGATCTCGTCCGAAAACTCGACCGCGTCGAACAGAGTCGGCTCGCCGTCGATGAGAACGATGTTGCGCAGATGCAGATCGCCGTGACAGCGGCGAACGAAACCGGCCTCGCCGCGCCTGAGCAGGACCGGGCGCAGAATCGCGAACGCAAGCCGCGCATCGTGGGTGAGCTTGCGCGCGGCCGCGGGATCGAAGAGATCGGGCCGCTCGGCGAAGGCGGCGTCGTTCTGCTCGATGTAGGTCTCGAGCGCATGCGTGGCTCGCGCGGCGTCCCTGAGCGGCGCGCGAGCGTGCGAGCGGCGGATGGCGAGCGCCATCTTGTCGATGATCGCGTCCGGGACGCCGCCCCGGTCCGCGATCCGGTCGAGCGTGGCGTTCTCGTCGAATCGGCGCATGTGGACGACCCATTCGACGATCTCGCCGTCTCCCCCGATCGCGAACGTCCCGCCCCGTCGCGTAATCGGCAGCCGCCGCGAGATAGATTTGCGGCGCTGAGGCGCGGTTGACGGCGATCTCGGCCTCGCAAGCCTCGCGGCGCTTGTCGAGCGTCGACAGGTCCATGAACGGGAACTTGACCGCCCGCTTGACCTTGTAAGCGTCGGCGCCGGCGAGAAATACGACCGCGTTGGCGGTGTCTACGCGACCCACCGGCTCGGCAAGCCCGTGCGTGCGGGGATCGGCGAGAAAGCGGAAAACCGCCTCCTGCGATTGATCGGGATTGTCCGAATGGCTAGAAGTCATGGGTCGGGCTAAAGGTCCTCCGTTTCGGCAGGCGTTCACTTCTCTTTGGGCAAAAGGGACGATAGCGGCGCGGCAGAGTCAAGCGCCGGTCGAACGTTTGGCGGCGCCTCACGACATGAGCTTTCAAGCGGCCAGCAACCGCGCCAACTCGGATCCCCAACGGCGGGCCTGTCGCAAAACTGTCGCAGCGATCGTCGAACATTTCGCCTCACCGCCGCCGTTTCGTCGCGGCGCTGGCGCCAACCAGGGAAGCGAACAATGAGCGCGGATAAAAAACGGTCCGGTCAGCGAGCTCCAGAAGCGCGTCAACGCCGAGATCCAGGACAATCTCGACGAGGACATCGAGCTCGAACTCGAGGACGACCAGCTCGCCGACCTCTTGTCGGAGACCGAACATCTTGCAAACGCACGATACTTTGCCGCGGCGGCTTTATTTCAAGGAGCTGTTGCGTCTGCAGCGTGAGCTCATCAAGCTCCAGGACTGGGTCGTGGCCAAGAAGCTCAAGCTGGTCGTGATCTTCGAGGGACGGGAACTCGGCGGGCAAGGGCGGGGCCATCAAGCGCGTCATGCAGCGCCTCAACCCGCGCGTCGTCCGCACAGTCGCGCTGCCCGCGCCGACCGAGCGCGAGCGCAGCCAGTGGTACTTCCAGCGCTACGTTCCGCATCTGCCGGCCGGCGGCGAGATCGTTCTGTTCGACCGCAGCTGGTACAACCGCGCCGGCGTCGAACGGGTGATGGGCTTCTGCACCGACGAGGAATACGAGGACTTCTTCCAGTCCGCGCCGGAGTTCGAGCGCCTCCTGGTGCGCTCAGGGATCGTGCTGGTCAAATACTGGTTCTCGATCACCGACGACGAGCAGCACCTGCGCTTTCTCATGCGCATCAACGATCCGCTCAAGCAGTGGAAGCTCTCGCCGATGGACCTCGAATCGCGGCGCCGCTGGGAGGCCTACACCAAGGCCAAGGAGATCATGCTCGAGCGCACGCACATCCCTGAGGCGCCATGGTGGGTGGTCGAGGCGGTCGACAAGAAGCGCGCCCGCCTCAATTGCATCGCCCACCTCTTGACCCGCGTGCCTTACCAGGAAGTGCCGCACGAGAAGCCGATCCTGCCGCCGCGCGTGCACAACCCCGAATACCACCGCACCCGGTCCCGAAAGACATGTACGTGCCGGACCACTACGCCAATATCGCGGCCGAGCATGCGGAACACGTGGAGGCCCACGGCGGCGAAGCGCAGGGCGAACGCGGCGAAATAGCGGTCCGAATCGGACGAGTTCGCCTCACGCGATGGCGACGTCGGCGGGCGAAAAATCGCCCGCGCCGTGGCGATGACAACGGCGATCGATGCTCGCGCCCGACCTCTACGCCAACTTGGCGACGGAGCGGCGCGCTTCGGCGCGTCGGGCGCGATAGCCGAGGAAGCCCAGCCCCGCGAAGCCGAGCGCCATCATCGCCCAGGTCGAGGGCTCGGGAACCGCCCCGCCAACGGCGAAGTCGAAGCCATAGCCGCCGCTTCCGTCAGCGACGAGATTGTAGCCGAACGTCAAAGCGACGCCGGGCCCAAAAGACGAGCCCAGATCGATGACCTGATCCTGGAAAAAGCTGTCCGCGGCCGCCAAACTTGTGAAGGTCCAATCGTCAATTTTGACGCCGTCGGCGACGACATAGAAATCCATCGACTGGAAGCCGAGCCCGCCGTCGAAGCCGGTCTCTTGATTGTCGATCAGCCCGAGCAGCACGTCGCCGCCATAACCGAAATCGAACGTCGAGGTTGCGCTGTAGGTGTGGCTTTCGCCGCCGCCGTCGGGTGCGTAATTGGCGCCGAGGATGGCGGCGCCGAAGATCGCGTCGCGCGGCCCGAGCAGCGCGTCGGCGACCGTGCCCGCGCTCCCGATGAGCGACGTCGCGTAGGCCTTGTCAGGAGCTCCGACCGCGAAGGCGTAGGCAGTCTGGCCGGGGTTGCTGAAAGCCTGACCGGACCCGCCGGCTTGAGCGATCGCGTTTGTCGTCGCCGTGCTGCCGGTCGGAGCGGTGGCCGTCGACTGAACCTTGACGTTGGTAAAGCTCGTCCCGGCCGTCGACTGGGCCTCGCCGCTCGATCCGACCGCGGTCGACTGCGCCTGCGCGATCGCGCCATGGTCGGTCGTCGCCGTCGAGCTTGCGTTCGCGGCGCCTTGCGTTCCAGAGCGCTCCTGCAGAGTAACGCCGGCTGCGCCGCCGGTCGCTGTCGCCGCGGCCGTCGCCGCGCCGCCCCCGCGCGCTGTCGAATCGGCCGTCGCCGTCGCGTCGCCTCCATTGCCCGCTGCAGCGCCCTCGCCGCAGACTCCCGCGCCGCCGGATCCGCCATTCGCGGTAGCCGGGCGGTCGCTGCGCCGCCCGCACCCGCGGTCGAATTGGCTATCGACTTCGCAGCGCCTCCATTACCTCCTGCAAGTAAGCCGTAGCCGCTGGTTCCGCCGCTTGAGGTCGCCGTTGTCGTCCCGTCGCCGCCCCCGCCCGCGGCCGAATTGGCGGCGGCCGCCGCGGCGCCTCCATTGCCGCCGACGCTCGGGCCGAAGCCACCGCCGAAGCTGTCGGCGCCCGTACCGCCGCTTGCGGTCACTACAGTCGTCGCGGCTCCCCCGAGCGCGGTCGAGTCGCCAGCAGCGGCGGCGGCGGCGCAACTGGCCTCCCGGTGCGCTGCCGCCGCCGCCGATGGCCGCAGCTTGGCAGTCGCTGGACCGTCAGTCCAGCTGATCGATTTGGCCGAGGCGGTCGCGGCGCCCCCGTTCCCTCCGGGAAAATCTGTTTGGCCGGCCTTACCGCCAGTCGCCATCGCATTCGCTGAGCCGCCGCTCGAGGAGACCGCGTCCGCCAACGCGATTGCCGCGCCGCCGTTGCCGGCGCCGCCCTCCCCGCCGCTTCCATCGCCGCCTGTGGCGTTCGCTGATGCGTTGGCCAATCCGCCGTTCGTCGCCGTCGCCTTGGCGTTTGCGGTCGCGCTTCCTCCGTCGCCCGCCGCTGGCAGCCGCCCGCGCCTGCGCCGGGGCCGCCAGCGGCGCTCGCGGTCGAATTGGCCACGCCGCCAAGGCCGCTCTCGACCGCGGTGGACGACGCCATGCCGTTTCCGCCTCGTTCTCCCGGCGCGTTGACAGATCCAAAGCCCGCGTCGCCGCCGATGGCAGCGGCGGAAGCGCTGACGCTGCCGTTAACGGTCGCGCTAATCGCGTTCGTTGCCGCGGTTGCGTCGCCGCCAGGAGCTGGAGGTGCTGAAGAGCTTCGCGCCGCCCCCCGCCCCGCCAGTCGCGTTGGCGATCAGATTGTACGCGATCGACGACGATGGATTGTCGCCCGCTCAGCGTACTCGAAGCGTCGCCGGCGGACCCGCTTGCTTCGCCGGCAGGCCGCCGGCGCCGCCGATCGCCGACTGCGTCAAGTTCAGCGCCCCGGTGGTAGCCCCGCCGACGACGCTATTCGGGCCCGCCATTGCTGAGAAGCGATACGGAGGCGCCATTGCCGCCGTAGATGGAGAAGAAATCGCCTCCGCCGCCCGCGCCTCCTGTCGCCGTCGCCGTGACCGTGACTGCGCTGCCGGAGGTCGAATATCCGGCGACGGCGGGGCCGGCCCCGCCGGTTGAGAAACCGACGCTGCCCCCGTTTCCAGCATTGCCAGCGCTCGGGGCGTCGCCGCCAGCGCCGCCCGTGGCGCTCGCCGAGACCGTGACGGCCCCGCTGGCGAAGCCGGTCGCGCCGGCCGCCGCACCACCCCCGATCCCGCCATTCCCAGGGAAGGAGGGGTAGGGGCCGCCGAGCCCCCCGCTCCACCGATCGCAGTGGCCGATACGGTCGCCTGGCTTACGCCTGAGACGCTCGCCAGCGCCGCGCTCTTGCCGCCGTTTCCGCCAGTTGTCGCCAACGCCTGTGCCGAAAGTCACGCCGCCGCCAGCGCCGCCATTGGCAAAGGCAGTCGCCGAGCCATCTCCCAAAGCGTCTGGCGTCGTTGTCGTTGCAATGGCGGTCGCCATGCCGCCCTTTCCGCCGTTGCCGTCATTGAAACCTGGAGCGCCAGCGCCGCCCGCCCCGCCGGCGCCGCCGAAAGCGTTGGCCGTGTTCGAGGAGTCTGTCGTCGAATTGGCGATCGCCGACGCGTCGCCGCCCGGCGAGCCATTTCCTCCATTGCCGGTGTCGCTGTTTGCGCCGTTGGCGCCGTCCAGGGAGCGCGGCACGGTCGGAACCGTGACAACCTCAGCATGAAGTCCGGCGGCGGTTGCCGTCATCAGCGCAAACGGCAAAGCCGTACTGGTCAGCAACCGACTGAAATACCGTGTGGACATCGCCCGCTCCCCTGACGTTAGCCTCCGCTACATGGCGCCTCTCGAAACTGTGTTCTTTGACTTGACGCACGCAATGCAGGATTTTCCTGCGATCGGCCTCGATAAGCTCAACTCTTGACAGCAGTAGGACGCACGTCCCGGGAGCGCTTCGAATCCAGGCAATTCGAGATAGTCGCTGATCCGCTCCGCGTTGCGGCCCATAGCCGCGCTGGACCTCGACCGCGCCGCGGCGCCAGATCCACACGACGCCATAGACCACCGAAGCGCGCCCCGATGTCCCTCGACGCCCGCCGACTCTCTGCGCCCGCCGGCGACCAGCCTCACACCTCGTCAACGTTAACGAATTTCATGGCCCGGACGCGCGTCAATAGATAAAATTCGAGGGATTTTTTTCGGCGCCCGCCAAGCCGCGGCGACGATAGTGTCCGCATCGAACCTGGCGGACAACCAATGCTCTCTCGGCTTTTTCGCTTTGTGGCTCCTGCGCTGATCTTCGGCTTCGCCTGGATCACCTTCGTGGAGGCGTCCGAGCAGGGGCTCCCCCGCGCGACCCGCATGCCCGTCGGCGGCGAAGCCTCGATTCCCTACGGCTGGGTCGACTTCTGCAACCGCCACGCCGAAGAGTGCACGTTGGGCAAGCTCAAGCCCATGGAAGTGCGGCTGACCCGGCAGACCTGGAAGATCCTCACCGAGATCAACCTGAAGGCAAACAACGCTATCGAGCCGATCAGCAACCTCGACCATTGGGGAACGACGCTCGACCATTGGGACTATCCGGTCGACGGCAAGGGCGACTGCAAGATCTACGCTTTGTTCAAGCGCAAGCTGCTCGTCGAGCGGGGCTTTCCTCGCCAGGCGCTGCTCATGACGATCGTGCGGGACCTCAATGGCGAAGGCCACGCGGTGCTCACCGTCAAGACCGACCGCGGCGACTTCGTGCTCGACAACCTGTCGGACGAGGTCCGTCCGTGGAGCGCCACCGGCTATCAGTTCTACAAGCGCCAGGCCCAGGACGATCCGAATGTATGGCTGAGCCTCGGCGGCGCGACCGGCCAGGCCCCGGGAATGGCCGCGTCAAATTGAGGCTTCGCTCGGACAACCGGATCGCTCCGGGGCGCTGACCAGGTTCGGCTATCAGACTTTCGGCGAGGACCCTTCGCTGACCTCGGGCGGCTGCCGCTACACGGGCAGGCGGCTGGACCGCTGGGCCGAGGGCCGGACGCGATTAAGAAAAAATCGACAAATTCTTGCCGCCGGCCGAGGCGTGATACTGTTTTTCAGAATTAGCGATAAGCTCGATTGCGCTTTCCCGGGGGGCGAGGCGCGGCCGGGACTTTGGCGTTGAGAGCAGGGGAATCACTCAGGAGTGACGCCGCAAACGATTGAAAACGCTCAAACGGATTTGGAAATGCCAAGCCGTCGGGTTCCGTCTCCTTGGCTCGGAATCGATCGCCCGAGTTCCATCTCGCACGCCTGGCGCATGAGGTCTTTCGCCAGCGTGACCCATGACCAGGCCCCCCGCTCACGCCTGGGAAGCCGGAACCAAGACGAAAAAAGTTGCGTAACTCCCAAGCCGGGTGAGTCCGAATTGTCACACGGTGTGTGAGATCGTTGAGGTTTTGCGAGATTTTCGAGACGGGCGGGGGCGAACCGTGAGTTAAGGTGGGGATGATTTTCCCTGCCGAAGTTCAGGCGCTGATCGAAGCGCTCCGGAGCGAGATTTCCGCGCTTCGCTCGGAGGTCGCCGATTTGCGGCGGGAGAACGAGGGCCTTCGAGCCGAGAACGCCGAGCTTCGGCGCCGGCTGGATCTGGACAGCACGACGAGCTCCAAGCCGCCTTCGAGCGACGGGCTGAGGAAGAAGTCGCGCCTTCCCGGCAGCCTTCGCGGCCGTTCGGGCAAGGCGAGCGGGGGACAGCGGGGCCACAAGGGCGACACGCTGCGGCGGACGGCGACGCCCGACTGGGTCGTCCGACACGAGGCTGCGGCGTGCCGGCGCTGCCGGGCGGCGCTCGCGGCTTCGATGCAGACCGGGGTGGAGACGCGTCAGGTGTTCGACCTGCCCGAGCGGCTGATCGAGGTCACGGAGCACCAGGGCGCCATCTATGCCTGCGCCCGATGCCGCGGCGTGACGCGGGCTGCGTTCCCCGACGGCGTGATCTCGCCGACCCAATATGGCGAGCGCATCAAGGCGGCGGCGGTCTATCTCAACGTGCAGCAGCTTGTGCCCGAGGACCGGACGGCGCAGGCGCTTCAGGACCTGTTCGGCGCGCCGCTCGTCTGCCCGGCGAGCGTGATCGCGTGGATGGGCAAGAAGGCTCAGGCTCTGGAGGGCGTCTATCAGGCGATCGGGACGCGCGTCGGCGGGGCCAAGGTCAGGCATCTCGACGAAACCGGCTTTCGCATCGCAGGCTCCCTGCAATGGCTGCATACGACGTCGAGCCGGAGCCATACCTTCTACCGGGTCGGAGCGGCGCGCGGCGATGTTCCCGCAGGGTTGAAGGGCGGCGTCGTCGTGCATGACCATTTCCGCCCCTACAACGCCCTCGCGGACGTCGCTCACGCCTTCTGCAACGCCCATCACCTGCGCGAACTCAAGGCGCTCATCGAGATCGACAAGGAGCCGTGGGCGCAAGCCATGCGCGACGTCCTCCTCGACGCCGCAAAGGCCGTGCGCCAAGCCAAAGAGGCCGGCGCCCGGGCGCTCGAACCCGAACGCGTGCAAGGCTTCGTCGACCGCTACTGGCAGGCCGTTCGGGAAGGGCTCGCCTTCCATCGCGCCCTGCCGGCCTTCGATCCTTCGCCCGGCTCGAAAAAACGAAAGAAGCAGCGCCCAGGCCATAATCTCCTCATCCGCTTCAAGACCTTCAAGGACGAGACCCTGCGCTTCCTCGTCGACTTCGACGTCCCGTTCACCAATAACCTGGCCGAACAGGACCTGCGCATGGCCAAGGTCAAAATGAAAATCTCGGGCGGCTTCCGCACCTTCGAAGGCGCTCACGTCTTCGTCCGCATGAGGTCCATCGTCTCCACCGCACGAAAGCACGGCCTCAACATTCTCAAAGCCCTCACTGCAAACCCCTCCCAACTCCTCCTCGCAATCGCAGCCTGAAAACAGACGGCTTGGGAGTTACGAAGTTGCGTAAAAGCGCAGCTAAGCCATTGAAATATTGAACCCGTGTAAACTTGTGCGCGGCACGCCACTCGGCCCCGGTCGAGAGCGCGGCGCCTACCTCTGCGCCATTCTCTCCAGCGCCGCGATCCCCTCCGCAGGCAGCGGCCATGCGCGCGCCGCGGCGAGGACGTCCGCCATGTAATCGGGACGCGGCGGGCCAGGGCCAGCGTTGGCGCCGAAATAGACGATCGCCTGCTTCGGCCCGCGCTCGGCGATCACCGCCTGCATGAGCTTGGCGTAGAGGCCCTGCGGCACGCCTTCGTAGCGGTCGAGCGCCCCGACATCGGCAAGCGCCAGATCCCAGAGCACGCCATGCACCGCGGAGCGCGGATCGCGAACGGCGGTGAGCCAGCCCTCGCGCATAACGGCGAGCCTGTGCCGCTCGAGCCGCGCGAGCCCGAGCGCCTTCGAGCGCGGGCAGCGGCGAGCCATCGCGCCCGCGTTCATGTTGGAGCCATAAGCGAAATAGAGCGGCATCGCGGCCTATCCGCTCAGCCGCTCGACCTTGTGAACGACGGACTTATCCCTGAGCTGCGACAGCACCGCGTTGAGATGCTGGATGTCGCGCACCTGCAGATCGATGACGAACCGCCGGAAGTCGGCGCCGCTCGGTGAGGTCGCAACCGAATCGATATTGGCGCCGTTTTCCCCGATGGTGGTGGCGATCACGCCGAGCGCCCCGGGCTCGTTCAGGAGGGTGACCACGATCTGGGTGGAATAGAGCGCCGCCGCCGCGTTCTCGAGGTCCCAGCGCACGTCGAGCCACAGCTCCGGCCGGTCATCGAATTTGGTGAGCGCGGGCGAATGGATCGGATGGATGACGATGCCGTCCTCCTCGCGAACGCCAACGATCCGCTCGCCCGGCACCGCGCCGCCCTTCGGCGCAAACTTCACCGGCGTGTCGAGGTCGATCCCGCGCAGCGGCAAACTGCCGGCGTCGGATTCGCCGGGGACGCGGAACACGAGATCGACCGCCTTCGGCAACCCGAACCAGCCGCTCTCGTTATGGGGAATCGCCGGGCCCAACCTGCGCTCCTCCTTGAAGTTCGGAAACACGGCGCGCACCACGTCGGTGGAGAAAATCTCGCCGCGACCAACCCCGATGAACACATCGTCGATCGAGGCGCGCGCCAGACGCGGCAGCGCCGCCTTGAGCTTCGCTTCGGCGAACTTCTTGCCCGCGCGCTCGAACGCACGCTCGACGATCTGGCGCCCAAGGCCGCCGAATTGCGCTTTCGCCGCCTCGCGCGTCGCGCGGCGGATGGCGGCGCGGGCGCGGCCCGTGACCACCACGCTGTCCCACGCCGCCGGCGGCGAGCCGCCCTCGGCGCGCGAGATCTGCACTTCGTCGCCGTTGTGCAATTCGGAGATGAGCGGCGCGATTCGGCCATTGATCTTGCACCCGACCGCCGAATTGCCGACATCGGTGTGCACCGCATAGGCAAAGTCGATCGCGGTTGCGCCGCGCGGGAGCGCGATGAGCCGCCCCTTGGGGGTGAAGCAGAACACCTGGTCGTGAAACAGCTCGAGCTTGGTGTGATCGCGGAACTCTTCCGGGTCGTCGCTCGCCAGCGCCTCGATCGTCTGCCTCAATCCCCGGTAGGCCCGGGTTTCGCTGACCGTCGGGGCGTCGGCGCTGAGCCCTATGTCCTTATAGGCGGAGTGCGCGGCGATGCCGTATTCGGCCACTTCGTGCATCTCATGGGTGCGGATCTGCAGCTCGACCCGCTGGCTGCCCGGCCCGATGACCGTGGTGTGGATCGAGCGATAATCGTTCTGCTTCGGCGTCGAGATATAATCCTTGAAGCGCCCCGGAACGCTCGGCCAGGTCGTATGCGCAACCCCGACCGCGGCGTAACAGTCGGCGACCGTGTCGACGAGAATGCGAAACCCGTAGATGTCGGACAATTGCTCGAAGGCGATCGAGCGGCGCTCCATCTTGCGCCAGATGGAATAGGGCTGCTTCTGGCGGCCCTTCACTTCAACCTTGATGCCGCGGCGGGCGAACTGATCTGTGAGCTCCGCGGCGATGCGCGCGATGATCGCGCCGTTCTTGGACTTCATCGCCTCGAGACGCGCCACGATGAGTTGATAGGCGTCCGGCATCAGGCAGCGAAAGGCGAGGTCTTCGAGCTCGTTGCGCATGCTCTGCATACCCATGCGCCCGGCGAGCGGAGCATAAATGTCGAGCGTGTCCTCCGCGATGCGAACGCGCTTGTCCGCCGGCATGAATTGGAGCGTGCGCATGTTGTGCAGGCGGTCGGCGAGCTTGACCAGGAGGACGCGGGCGTCATCGGCGATGGCGAGCAGAAGCTTGCGGAAATTCTCGGCCTGCTCCGCGTGCTTGGTGACGAAGTCCAGCTTGCCGAGCTTGGTCAGGCCGTCCACCAGCCCGCCGATCTCCTCGCCGAACGCCTTGTCGACCTCCTCGCGCGTGACCGTCGTGTCTTCGATCGTGTCGTGCAGCATCGCCGCCACGATGGTGGCGTCGTCAACCTTAAGCTCGGTCAGGATGGCCGCCACTTCGAGCGGATGGGAGAAATAGGGATCGCCCGAGGCTCGCTTCTGGCTGCCGTGCGCCTTCATCGCGAACACGTAGGCGCGATTGAGGACATCCTCGTCGGCGCGAGGATTGTAGCGGCGGACCCGCTCCACCAATTCGTATTGCCGCATCATCGCGTAAAGCCGACCAAATTCGCCCCGCGCCGCCAATAACGTCGTGGCGGCGCCTGTGCGTTTCAACCAGGACGGATCGGCGCGAAAGGATGAGGACGGGTCGGCGCGCGCATCATCGGCTCCGCCGCGGGCGCGCGCAACCTCTAATGTGGCGAGAGCGCGCTTTGGGCCGGCGCCGGCGCGGAACGCCAATAAAAGAGCCCCGGAGCTCTCGCTCCGGGGCCGTCAGTTTCAACCGATCGCGATGCGATCAGAAGTAACGGGTGATGCGGAGACGGCCGGCGAAACCGTCGCTGACCCCATGCCAGTCGCCCGGCACGAAGAACTGGTTCGTCTGGCCCCAATTGTAGACCGTCCCAAGGAAGCCGGCCGGCGCGCTCTGGTTCGTGCTCTGATACATCAACTCGAGGTCGAAGTTGAGGTTGGTGACCGGGTTCCAGCCGAGGTCTGCGCCAATCAGCCAAGTCGTCGCGCTGGGCGAAATCGCGCCGGTCGCGAACGACGCGGTGGTGCACCCGGCCAAGCCAATGAGGCTGCAGCCGCCGCCCTGGTTGCTCCACTTCAACTGGCCGACCGAACCTTCGAGGTCGAGGTAGAACTGCGGCGTGAAGTGATGCTCGATCAAGGCCGAGACCGACCACGCGGTCGGCTTCGACCACGAGTTGGTTACGGGGTTGAAGAACGCGTCCTGCATGAACATCGGCTGACCGTTGCCGTTCACTTGGCCGTTCTCGCCCCACATCATGTCCGGCAGACCCGAGTACCAGACCGCGCTCTGGGTGTAGGCGCCGGTGAGGAGGGCGTCATCGCCCGCGCCGAACGAAGGCAGGTTGATCTTCACGCCGGCGTCGATGCCCCAGCCGATCTGGTCGTGTTGCGCGTTGCAGGCGTCAAGGCTGGTGAGGCCGCAGCCCGCGGACCCGGTGACAGTGTTAAATGGAGCGACGTTGTAAGCGGTGTCCTGGACGTTAACGTTATGAATCACGCCCGAGACCTGGGCCTCGCCCCAGCCCTGCTTGACGTGCAGCGCGCCGACGAAGTCTGGCCATTTCTGACCGCCGAAGGTGATCAGCGACGGGCTCAAGCCACCGATCGTATTGAAACTCGGGCTGCCGAAATCGGTGCCGTTGTTGCCCGAGGCGCCGCCAATGAGGTTCTGGCCGGGATTCTCCGCCGAGATCGTCGCCGTGAAGCCGCCGCCAAAGGAGGCGGTATAGGCAATGAGGTTAGGCTCATTGAAGCCCTTCCGGTCGGGCGAGGCGAAGTTCGCCCAGTTGTCGCCGCCGCCGGTGAACGAGAAGAACGACTGCGCCTTACCAGCCGTGATGCCGGCCCAGGTCAGATAGCCGGTGTTGAGGTAGATGGCGTTGACGGTGTCGAACCCGTTGCCCGCTTCAGCATTGATATCGAAATGTCCAATCAAGGGGGCCATAGGCGGTGTTCGAGGCGATATCAAACCCGAAGTTGGCGCGGGTCGTCCAGCCGAATCTCATTGCGATTGAAGGTCGTGTTATTTTGAGCGGCGCTGGCCTGAAGGAGGACCCGCTGAGTGGTGCGGGAGTCCAGACCGGAAATGCCCGCCAAAGCCGCCGCGACCGCAGGACTTTGAGGAATCAGAGGATTCGCAGCAGCCGTGGCCGCGTCTGAGATCGAGCCATAGTTATACTGGGTGTTGAGGTTGCCGCCCTCGATCTGCGCGGTGATGTAGCCCGACAGCTTCACGCAGGTGTCGGAGCCCGGCAGGGTCCAGCCGGTGATGCCGCCGACGTTGCAAACTCGAACATATTCGACCGGCGCAGCCTTCCTGGTCGGAAGATCAGCCGCCTGCGCGGTGGCGACGGCGACGATGCCGGCCGCCGAACCCAGCAGAAGGCTCTTGATGAGCGTCATTTGTGACCTCCAGTTGCATATTGGGCGTCGGTTTTCTTCTCACTTTCGACTTCCGCGGCCCGCTCTTGGACCTAATGCAGTCGAAGGCGATCAGCCCCCTCGTCCCGTTTGACCTGATCGCGGCGCTTTGCCCCAGCAAATGCCGCCGACCTCCGCGATCGGGAAACTCCCGCTCACCTGCGACACCATAGCTTCTCTAAATTTGGACACAATAAATTTTCTTCATAAATCGGGCGTCAGACATCGTTTCCCGGACTATGTTGCATAATTGTCACTTGATTTCGCCCCAAACCGGCCGCAATCATTTTATATAGATATATCAATGTATTAAGCAAAAACTCGCGAAGCCCAGGCGCTTATTTGACGACTGTCTTGACCGCCGGCGGCTGCCGATGGCGGCTCGATATGCAGGCTCGCGGCGTTAATCGGATCGCCAAGATTTCGACCGTAGTCCGGCCTGATTCGCCCTTCTTGAGACTGGGAAGGCGAGACTTCGATCGCTGTCTGGTCCGTAAGCCAATGCGCTGCGGGCATCGTCCTAAGACATGCCAGTAACGTGGATAATCGCCGACAGAAGATACCCAAATAATTTTTTATAAACGCATATTTATGATGTATTCTTTATAATATATTCTTTATAAGATGAAACTTGAGCAGCAAACCTCCCGTGATATAGCTGATTGGCGTTTAGACGCGCAAGTGAGGTAAACAGAACCCGGCGCAAAAACAATGAGCGTTTCGTCTTTCTCTTCTGTAGACTTGGTCGTATTGCGCGAGGAAGAGTCGAAGCCCGGAGGAGGCAGTCTCGTTCTCATCATTGAGGATGACCGCGAACTCGCGGAGGAAATGCGCCTCGACCTGCAGGCGGGTGGTCACACGGTCAAGGTTGCGCAGACATTGACCGAAGGGCTTCGGGCGGCTGATTCCGACGACTTGGCGGTCCTCGTCGTTGATCGAACCTTGCGCGGTGAGGACGGACTTTCCATCGTTGAAGCTTTGCGCGCCGAAGGAAAGTCGACCCCTGTCCTGGTCATCAGTGGGTTCACGTCCGTTGATGAACGAATTGCGGGATTTAAAGCCGGCTGCGACCAATATTTGGCCAAACCGTTCGATATTCGCGAACTGACCGCGCGCGTCGAGGCCCTCTTGCGCCGGGGCGCTGACACGGGCGTCATTCGGCTTAGGGTGGGCGATTTGGAAATGGACTTGATCGAGCGAACGGTCAGGCGCGAGGGCAAGCTGATCGACCTGGTTCCGATGGAATTCAGGCTGCTCGAATACTTTATGCGCCGTCCCGGCCAAACCTGACTCGAGCCATGCTGCTCGAGGACGTTTGGAATTTCCAGCCCCCGGCGTACACCAACATCGTCGACGTCCAGATCGGCAATTTGCGCCGCAAGCTCGACCCGACCGGCAATCGACGCATTATCGTCTCTGTCAGATCGGTCGGCTTCAAATTGAACGCGGATCACTGAGGGCTTTCGGCTCGCGCCTCAACAAACCTGGCGCGCGCTCCGACCTCGCCGCCCGTGCGGCCGGGATTTTGCGGCGCTTGCGGCCCTCGGCTTGAGGCGCGAGGCCGCGCCCTCGGCGATTCGACCGAGCGGCCCAACGACACTGGCGCCGATCTTGACGGCCCGCTCATCTCCGCAGCAAGCCCACTGGGGTCGCGGAGCCAGGATCCTCACGCCGGAATCAAGCCGAGCCGGACAAAAAAACCCCGGAGCTCTCGCTCCGGGGCCGTCAGTTTCAACCGATCGCGATGCGATCAGAAGTAACGGGTGATGCGGAGACGGCCGGCGAAACCGTCGCTGACCCCATGCCAGTCGCCCGGCACGAAGAATTCGTTCGTCTGGCCCGCATTGTAGACCGTCCCAAGAAAGCCGGCCGGAGCGCTCTGGTTCGTGCTCTGATACATCAACTCGAGGTCGAAGTTGAGGTTGGTGACCGGGTTCCAACCGAGGTCCGCGCCAATCAGCCAGGTCGTCGCGCTGGGCGAAATCGCGCCGGTCGCGAACGACGCGGTGGTGCACCCGGCCAAGCCAATGAGGCTGCAGCCGCCGCCCTGGTTGCTCCACTTCAACTGGCCGACCGAACCTTCGAGGTCGAGGTAGAACTGCGGCGTGAAGTGATGCTCGATCAGGGCCGAGACCGACCACGCGGTCGGCTTCGACCACGAGTTGGTTACGGGGTTGAAGAACGCGTCCTGCATGAACATCGGCTGACCGTTGCCGTTCACTTGGCCGTTCTCGCCCCACATCATGTCCGGCAGACCCGAGTACCAGACCGCGCTCTGGGTGTAAGCGCCGGTGAGGAGGGCGTCATCGCCCGCGCCGAACGAAGGCAGGTTGATCTTCACGCCGGCGTCGACGCCCCAGCCGATCTGGTTGTGTTGGGCGTTGCAGGCGTCAAGGCTGGTGAGGCCGCAGCCCCCCGTGCCAATAGCCCCGGGAACGTCAAACGGAGCGCCGTTGTAGGCGTTGTCATACACATTGACGTTGTGGATGACGCCCGAGACCTGGGCCTCGCCCCAGCCCTGCTTGACGTGCAACGCGCCGACGAAGTCTGGCCATTTCTGACCGCCGAAGGTGATCAGCGACGGGCTCAAGCCACCGATCGTACCGAAAGCCGGGCCGCCGAAATCGGTGCCGTTGTTGCCCGAGGCGCCAAACTGGTTCACCTGGCCTGGATTCTCCGCCGAGACCGTGGCCGTGAAGCCGCCGCCAAAGGAGGCGGTATAGGCAAGCAGGGTAGGCTCATTGTACCCCTTCCGGTCGGGCGAGGCGAAGTTCGCCCAGTTGTCGCCGCCGCCGGTGAACGAGAAGAACGACTGCGCCTTACCAGCCGTGATGCCAGCCCAGGTCAGATAGCCGGTGTTGAGGTAGATGGCGTTGACGGTGTCGAACCCGCTGCCCGCTTCAGCATTGATATCGAAATGTCCAATCAGGGGGCCATAGGCGGTGTTCGAGGCGATATCGAGCCCGAAGTTGGCGCGGGTCGTCCAGCCGAATTCATTGCGATTGAAGGTCGTGTTATTTTGAGCGGCGCTGGCCTGAAGGAGGACCCGCTGAGTGGTGCGGGAGTCCAGACCGGAAATGCCCGCCAAAGCCGCCGCGACCGCAGGACTTTGAGGAATCAGAGGATTCGCAGCAGCCGTGGCCGCGTCTGAGATCGAGCCATAGTTATACTGGGTGTTGAGGTTGCCGCCCTCGATCTGCGCGGTGATGTAGCCCGACAGCTTCACGCAGGTGTCGGAGCCTGGCAGGGTCCAGCCCGTGATGCCGCCGACGTTGCAAACTCGAACATATTCGACCGGCGCAGCCTTCCTTGTCGGAAGATCAGCTGCCTGCGCGGTGGCGACCGCGAAGATCCCCGCCGCCGACCCCAACAGAATGCTCTTGATGAGCGTCATATGTGACCTCCAGTTCATCATTATGGTCCTCGGGTCGGTTTTCGCCTGACCGCCAATTGGCGAACTGCCCCAGCAAGTCATCGGACCCGGCCGCGATCGGGAATCGCCCCCTCGCGGAGTTGACCATACGCATATTACCCCAGCTCTCAACTCAGATTAGACTATAAATCGCCAAGCGAACGCCATTATTTCTTCAGTGTTGCAGAACTAGCACAAATTACGGGTAAATTACTCTTCATATAACATGCTTTATAAATTTCTCTTCATCATATTCCTGATCATATTCCAGTCTATGATAAAATATACATTACTAATTTTTATTTATGAAGTATAATTTAAATTTCACTCCTGCCTATCGGTCCGTCTTCGGCTGGACGAAGACGGTCGGCGGCCTCATGCAGGTGAAGGTGCGTGGCCTCGACAAGGTCCGCGCCGCTTTCGTCTTCGCCATGGCCGCCTACAACATCGTCCGCCTGCCCAGGCTTATGGCCGCAACGGGCGAACTGCGTCCAGCGACATGAAAAGCCAGAGAACAATGACCCGACGTCACGCCAAAACCTCGAACGTGAGCCGCGCCCGCCTGCAAAAAATTGCGCTTGCACCCCTCGTTGCGCAAACGCAGTGACTTTTTCAGCAGCCTGCTAGTTCTACTGAGTCACATTTGCGCAGATTCGCTGCGCCTTTGGATTTGGTAACCTGCCGATTCGGCTGGTCGGCGAATGGCGGGGAAGATGGAGCTTTGGACGCAATCGAGTGAATCGCGTTTTTCTGAATATGTTGAAGCCTTGGCGACAGTTTTGCGCCGCGAGGATCGTGCGGGGCCTTTCAAAGATTATTGCACTGGCCTGTTGATGCCCGGCGAACGCAAGAGCGTCGAGCCAATGGCGGCGATTATTGCGCCGGCTCGGGTTTCGGCCAAGCATCAATCGCTTCTGCATCTGGTCGGCCAGGCGGCTTGGTCGGACGAGGCGGTTCTGGCCAAGGCGCGCGAACTGGTCCTGCCGGCGATCGAGGCGCAAGGGAAGATCGAGGCCTGGATTGTCGACGACACGGGCTTCGCCAAGAAAGGCGTTCATTCAGTGGGCGTCGCCCGGCAATATTGCGGGCGGCTCGGCAAGACCGACAATTGTCAGATCGCGGTGACGCTTTCGATCGCCAATCATGCGGCGAGCCTGCCGATTGCCTATCGGCTTTATCTGCCGGAAGATTGGGCTGTGGACGAAGCCCGGCGCAAGGAGGCTGGTGTCCCGGACGACGTGACATTCCAGACCAAACCAGAGATCGCCCTCGCTCAGATCAGGGCCGCCCTCGCAGCGGGCGTCGCTCCGGGCGTCCTGCTGACCGATGCCGGTTATGGGGCCGACGGCGCGTTCCGCTCCGCCGTAACAGCCAGCGGTTTGACCTATGTGGTTGGCGTGCAATCGACGCTCAGCGTCTGGCCGCCTGGCGTCGAACCGCTGCCGCCCAAACCCTGGAGCGGACGAGGCCGCCCGCCATCGCGTATGCGCCGCGACGGCGGGCGTATCCCTGTTGCCGCCAAGACGCTGGCGCGGGGGCTTCCCGAGGAGGCTTGGCGCATCGTTCCATGGCGGGAGGGCTCTAACGAAATCTTGTCTTCGCGCTTCGCCGCCGTGCGGATCCGGCCGGCTTCGCGGGACTGGAAGTTTTCAACGCCTCATCCGCTGGAATGGCTTCTCATCGAATGGCCCGAGGGCGAAAAAGAGCCGACGAAATACTGGCTTTCGACCCTGCCCGAAGACATCCCTTTCGACGTTCTCGTCGACACGGCCAAATTGCGCTGGCGCATCGAGCGCGACTACGAGGAACTCAAAAGCGAGCTCGGCCTCGCCCATTTCGAAGGGCGAAGCTGGCGCGGATTCCATCACCACGCCGTCCTCTGCATCGCCGCCTACGGTTTTCTCATCCGCGAACGAGCGGCGATTCCCCCCTCAGGCCCCCGGCAGCGCCAAATGTCTCGCCTATCCTCGCGTCCCAAACCCAGAGGCGCCGCCAATCCGACCCGAACGACATGTCGAAAATTCGATCGCGACGATCCGAAGGCAACTCACGATCGCGCTCGCCCGCAGCCTCATGCGCTGCCCGTGTTGCCAAGCTTTGCCATCACGACGATCCAATCCGGGATCATCGTGACACAGTAGAACTAGAGCGCGCGGCGAAAAAGTGGAGGCCGGTTTTTCGCCAGAAAGCGCGCGAAATCAAAGAATCCAGAGCAGGCTGCGATTTGATCGAATGGCGGCCGGCTAGGCCGCATTCGTTTCGCGCCAGCGCTGCCAGCGCCGTCGCAATTCGCCTGGGCGAAGACCAACGCCTTCATCGAGGGTCTCGGCCTCGATGATCCGGTCGGTGCGGAAGTGCCGGAACCCCCGGCGCAGCTCGCACCACGCGACCAATAGGCGGCTCGTCTCGGCATAGCCGAGGATCACCGGCCACACGATCCGCTCGGTCTCCGCGCCAGTCTCGGAGCGGTAGCGGAGCCTGAGCCTCGGCCGTCGCGGATCGCCGATCTGAGGCGTGAAGGGTCGATGGTCTCCTCCGGCTCCGCGAGCGCCGGCTTCACGCCGACGCTGGGCTCGGCGATGAACGGACGCAGGCGTTCGGGCACGACCGCGGCGATCTTGGCCATCACGTCGCGGGCCGCATTGGAAAGAACCTTGTCGGAGCGGCCGGCCACCCATTGCGCTCCCAGCATCACCGCCTCGATTTCATCCGCCGTCAGCATGAGCGAGTGCCGGAACCCCCGGCGCAGCTCGCACCACGCGACCAATAGGCGGCTCGTCTCGGCATAGCCGAGGATCACCGGCCACACGATCCGCTCGGTCTCCGCGCCAGTCTCGGAGCGGTAGCGGAGCCTGAGCCTCGGCCGTCGCGGATCGCCGATCTGAGGCGTGAAGGGTCGATGGTCTCCTCCGGCTCCGCGAGCGCCGGCTTCACGCCGACGCTGGGCTCGGCGATGAACGGACGCAGGCGTTCGGGCACGACCGCGGCGATCTTGGCCATCACGTCGCGGGCCGCATTGGAAAGAACCTTGTCGGAGCGGCCGGCCACCCATTGCGCTCCCAGCATCACCGCCTCGATTTCATCCGCCGTCAGCATGAGCGGCGGCATGTCGTAGTCGGCGCTGAGCAGGTAGCCCAAGCCCGCCTCGCCGTCGATCGGAACCCGCTGGCCGACCAGGTCGGCGACGTCGCGGTAGACCGTGCGCTTCGAGACTTCGAGTTCGGCCGCCAAGGCGGCCGCAGTCACCGGTCGGGTGGACCTGCGGAGAATCTGGATGATCTGAAACAGCCGGTCGGCGCGACGCATGGATGTGCTGACTCCTGCTGCCAGAATGGTGTCAGCAGCCTCATGCGACAAGGCCCTTCATCGCCGCAGTCTGCGGCGCGATCGAAAGGATCAGCCGCATGAAATTCGCCTCCACCCGTCTCGTCGCCACGGACATCAAGGGCATGGTTGCGTTCTACGAACTGGTGACGGGCCAGCGCGCCGAATGGCTCGCTCCCGTCTTCGCCGAGATCGTCACCCCGTCCGCCACGCTCGCCATCGGGAGCGTCGAGACGGTCGCTTTATTCAAGCAAGGCAGCGCCGAGCCTGCCGCCAACCGCAGCGCGATTGTCGAATTCCGGGTCGACGATGTCGACGCCGAGTTCGCGCGTCTGAAAGACAAAGTCGAGGTGGTGCATGAGCCGAAGGTGATGCCGTGGGGCAATCGCACCGCGCAGTTCCGCGACCCCGAAGGCACGGCCGTTTCGCTGTTTGCGCCGGTGACGGACGCCGCGAAAGCGGGGTTTGCTTCCCGGTAAAGCCGGCCCCTACGCTACCGCCGACAGCGGCTTCGCCACCTGCTCGAGGGGTTTGCGCTCGGCGTTGATCGCGTAGAGCCAGGCGACGATTGCGGCGGCGAGCATCAGACACGCGGCGAAAACGTAGCCGCCGAAGATGCTGGTCCGCGAGCCGCTTTCGATCAGCTTGCCGAAGACGAGCGGCGCGGCGACGCCGCCGACGCCGGTCCCGATGGCGTAAAAGATCGCAATCGCCAGCGCGCGAATCTCGATCGGGAAGGTCTCGCTGACCGTGAGATAGGCCGAACTCGCCGCCGGAGAGGCAATGAAGAACACGATCATCCAGCCGACGGTCTGGCCCATCGCCGAGAAGAGATCCTGTTTGAAGGCGACGGCGACCGCGATCATGAGCACGCCTGTGAGACCATAGGTCAGCGTGATCATGAGCCTGCGCCCATAGGTGTCGAACAGGCGCCCGAGAACGACCGGCCCGAGGAAATTGCTGAGCGCGAAAGGCAGGATGTACCAGCCGACGGCGGCGGAGCTCACCGCGTAGAACTTGGTCAGGACGAGGGCATAGGTGAAAAAGATGGCGTTGTAGAAGAAGGCTTGCGCCGCCATCAGCGTGAGCCCGACAAAGGTCTGCACGCGATGGCGGTTGATCAGCGTGTCGAACACTTCCGCAAGCGGCGTGTGATCGCGCGAGCGAAAGCGAATGGCGGCGTCGGGGGCGACCGGCTTGAGATTGGCGCCTTGATCGCGGAATCGCTTTTCGATTCCCGTAACGACGGCCTCGCCCTCTTTTTCCCGGCCGTGGATCACGAGCCAGCGCGGGCTCTCGGGAATCCACATCCGCATGAAGAAGACGGCCACGCCAAGAACAGCGCCGGTCAGAAAGGCGAGGCGCCATCCGAACGCGGAAGGGACGAGCGCCGGATTGAGCAGCACGACCGCGACCAGAGCGCCGAGCGCCGCCCCGACCCAGAAACTGCCGTTGATGATGAGGTCGAGCTGACCGCGGAAGCGCGCCGGCACCAGTTCCTGGATGGTCGAATTGATGGCGGAATATTCGCCGCCGATGCCACAGCCGGTGAAGAAGCGGAAAGCAAAGAAGGAGAAGCCGTTCCACGCAAGTCCGGTCATCGCCGTGGCGACGAGGTAGACAACGATGGTGGTGAAGAAGAGCTTCTTGCGTCCAAGCCGGTCGGTGAGCCAGCCGAAGAACAACGCGCCGACGACCGCGCCGAGCAGATAGGCGCTGCCGGCGAGGCCGACCTCGGAATCCGAAAATCGCAGCGCCGGGCTTTCCTTCAGGGCTGGCGCGACGGAGCCGGCGAGCGTGACTTCGAGCCCGTCGAGGATCCAGGTGATCCCCAGCGCGACGATGACCAGAACGTGGAAACGGCCCCATGGCAGCCGCTCGAGCCGCGCCGGAACGAGTGTCGAAACCTCTCCCGGCGCATGGGTGGATGTGGCCGACATGAGCGTCCCCCGCATTGCCGCGAATGTGTAACGAGATCGTGGCGGGAAGGTTGCACGGCCAGCGCGCCGCGACGCGCCGCCTTGGGTATTCGGTTTCGACAACCAGCGCGCGAGGCCGCCGACGAGCGGGGCAAATAAACGCTCGTAAACGCCACTAAACGCGCGTAAACGCTAGTAAATTGACTCCAATTTACTAGCGTTTATTTTTCCGAATCGAGCTTTTTCAATGGGTTGCGAGCGATTGGAGTAAAAAAAGTAACTCCCAAGCCGGGTGAGTCCGAATTGTCACACGGTGTGTGAGATCGTTGAGGTTTTGCGAGATTTTCGAGACGGGCGGGGGCGAACCGTGAGTAAAGGTGGGGATGATTCTCCCTGCCGAAGTTCAGGCGCTGATCGAAGCGCTCCGGAGCGAGATTTCCGCGCTTCGCTCGGAGGTCGCCGATTTGCGGCGGGAGAACGAGGGCCTTCGAGCCGAGAACGCCGAGCTTCGGCGCCGGCTGGATCTGGACAGCACGACGAGCTCCAAGCCGCCTTCGAGCGACGGGCTGAGGAAGAAGTCGCGCCTTCCCGGCAGCCTTCGCGGCCGTTCGGGCAAGGCGAGCGGGGGACAGCGGGGCCACAAGGGCGACACGCTGCGGCGGACGGCGACGCCCGACTGGGTCGTCCGACACGAGGCTGCGGCGTGCCGGCGCTGCCGGGCGGCGCTCGCGGCTTCGATGCAGACCGGGGTGGAGACGCGTCAGGTGTTCGACCTGCCCGAGCGGCTGATCGAGGTCACGGAGCACCAGGGCGCCATCTATGCCTGCGCCCGATGCCGCGGCGTGACGCGGGCTGCGTTCCCCGACGGCGTGATCTCGCCGACCCAATATGGCGAGCGCATCAAGGCGGCGGCGGTCTATCTCAACGTGCAGCAGCTTGTGCCCGAGGACCGGACGGCGCAGGCGCTTCAGGACCTGTTCGGCGCGCCGCTCGTCTGCCCGGCGAGCGTGATCGCGTGGATGGGCAAGAAGGCTCAGGCTCTGGAGGGCGTCTATCAGGCGATCGGGACGCGCGTCGGCGGGGCCAAGGTCAGGCATCTCGACGAAACCGGCTTTCGCATCGCAGGCTCCCTGCAATGGCTGCATACGACGTCGAGCCGGAGCCATACCTTCTACCGGGTCGGAGCGGCGCGCGGCGATGTTCCCGCAGGGTTGAAGGGCGGCGTCGTCGTGCATGACCATTTCCGCCCCTACAACGCCCTCGCGGACGTCGCTCACGCCTTCTGCAACGCCCATCACCTGCGCGAACTCAAGGCGCTCATCGAGATCGACAAGGAGCCGTGGGCGCAAGCCATGCGCGACGTCCTCCTCGACGCCGCAAAGGCCGTGCGCCAAGCCAAAGAGGCCGGCGCCCGGGCGCTCGAACCCGAACGCGTGCAAGGCTTCGTCGACCGCTACTGGCAGGCCGTTCGGGAAGGGCTCGCCTTCCATCGCGCCCTGCCGGCCTTCGATCCTTCGCCCGGCTCGAAAAAACGAAAGAAGCAGCGCCCAGGCCATAATCTCCTCATCCGCTTCAAGACCTTCAAGGACGAGACCCTGCGCTTCCTCGTCGACTTCGACGTCCCGTTCACCAATAACCTGGCCGAACAGGACCTGCGCATGGCCAAGGTCAAAATGAAAATCTCGGGCGGCTTCCGCACCTTCGAAGGCGCTCACGTCTTCGTCCGCATGAGGTCCATCGTCTCCACCGCACGAAAGCACGGCCTCAACATTCTCAAAGCCCTCACTGCAAACCCCTCCCAACTCCTCCTCGCAATCGCAGCCTGAAAACAGACGGCTTGGGAGTTACTAAAAAAATGTCCCGCTTCGTTCCGGCTCGCGCGCCGGTTGTGGTTGAGCCAGCCTTTTTCTCTTTTCAAACAGCCGCGGGCTCCCCTTGCCCGGCCGAGCCTGAGCGCCCGAGCGGATTCCGCCCAGAGAAAAGAGTTACACATATTTCTGATTTTGTCAAACCAAAAGCGATCCCCGGCCGGCGTCGGCCCCCCGGGGCCACGGGCGCCTGCCGGACTAAAGCACGCGCTCCCAGCGCTCCCGGTAGGCCTCGAGCCCCGGCAGGACCCAGGCGCGCGCGGGCTCGAGCCGCGGCGGCGCATGCGTCCCACCCCAATGCGCAAGCATCGCCGCGCCGGCCGCAGCGCCTGCGGCGGCGGGCGCGATGACAACCTGCCGGCCCGGCATAAGCGCGGCAAGTACGGCGGCGAACGCGGGCGATCGGGTGAACCCGCCTTCGACGATGAGGTCGCCCGGCGCGTCGAGCCGCTTAAGGACATGCGCCGTCACCAAAGCGGCGTAGAGCGTGGCGAGGGCCGTCCAGGCCGCCGGCGCCGCGGGCGCCTCGCCCTCGATCCGCCCTTTGCGCGCGCCGAACGGTCCGCCCTGATCAGTGAAGGCGGGCAGAGCCATGACGCCGGACGCGATCACGGCCGCGACGTGGGCTTCGCCTGCATCGGCCGGCGTTTCGCCGGCAAGGATCGCAAATTCTCGCCCGCCCATGAAGCGCGCGGTCGGCACGGGAACGCCGCGCACATCGACGTTGGCCAGCATGTCGGCTTCCGGGTCGAGACGGCTTTTTCCCCCGACCGTCATGATGATGACCCAGGTGCCGGTGGAGATGACGGTGAAAGGATCGCGCCGCGACATGAGATGGGGCACGAGGGAGGCGTTCGAATCATGCGCGCCGCAGACGACGCGCACATTGGGCGCAAGGCCGGTCGCCGCGGCGATCTCGGGCTTGAGCGTTCCAAGCGTATCCCAGGCTTTGCGCATCGGCGGGAAAAGCCGCCGCCAGCCGAGTTCGTCCACGAGGCTTGAAAGCCTGCCCTCCATCGGCCGCCAGAGATCCGTGTGCGAGGCGACGGAGGTGAATTCGGTCGCCGCGACTCCGCTGAGGCGCCACGACCAATATTGCGGATAGCCGAGGAACGCGCGCGCAGCCTTGAACTCAGCCGGGAATTGGCGCGCCAGATAGAAGACCTGCCTTCCGAGATTGAGCCCGCGCGGCAGGCATGGCGACAGCGTCTCCTCGAACGGCGGCCGGACCTTGTCGTATTCAGCCGCAAGCGCGCCATAGCCGTCGAACTCGTAGTCCACAGCCGGCAGCGCGTCGCTCTCATCCGTGACAAGGACGCCCGCCGCGCCATGCGCCGCAATCGAGATCGCCTCGATGAAGAAGCGCGCGCCGACCTCCTTCAGCGCGCCAATCAGGAAAGCCCATGCGCGGGAGGTGTCGAGCCGCAGATACGGCCATGCCGCATCCGGCTCGAGCGGCCCGTTCGGCGCGGACCGCTCGGCGAGAATCGCTCCGCCGCGATCGAAGACGACGAGCTTGATGTTCGTCTTGCCGATGTCGAAGACAGCGACGCAGCCGTTCATGGGCTCACTCGGGGTAAACGACGTCGTGGCGGCAGGAGTTATCCTCCCCCTGGCCGGACTTCAGGAAACATCTCGAGCGCGAAGCGACGCATGGATCGCATGCTTGTCACTTCTCCCCGCGAAGGGCGTTGAAAGACGCCCGTCTCTCGACGGGCTATGCGGGGAGAAGGTTAGATGAGGGGCAAGGAGAGGCCCCTCTCCCCGCGAGCGGGAAGAGGGTGTTGGGCTCAGAAGTCGAACTTGTTGATGTTCTCCTTGGTGTAGATGAATGGAGCTCCGAGGAGGATTTCGCTGCCGTTGACCACGTTGAGCTTGCCGAGCTTGCCTGCTTCGACCGAGGTCGAGCCAGGCTTGAGCTTGCCGTCGACGACCGCGCGCATGACGTAAGTCGCGGCGTAGCCGAGATCGATCGGATTCCACAACACGACCGACTTGACGCAGTCGGTCTTGAGGTAAGGCTTCATTGCGTTCGGCGTTGCGAGGCCGACGACCGCGACCTTGCCGCACTGCCCGGCCTTGGTGACCGCTTCAGCGGAAGCCGGCGTCGCGACCGATGTCATGCCGAAGAGACCCTTGAGCTTGTCGCCGTATTTATTGATCAACGTGGTCGCCTGATTGAACGACAGGTTGTTGTCCTCCTGCGCTTCGACCGTCTCCAGCCACTTCATCTTCGGGTGGCACTTTTCGGTATAGGCCTGCATCTCGGCGATCCAGCGCGCCTGGTTCGGCGTGGTGAAGGTCGAGGTCACGATGGCGAAACTGCCGTCCTCGCCGATCTCCTTGGCCATCGAGTCCATCATCGCCTTGCCGATGCCGTTGAACTCGGCCTGGTTGACGAACCATTCGCGCGCGTCGGGGGTCGAGTTGGCGTCGTAGCCGACGACATGGATGCCCTTCGACAAGGCCTTCTTGAGCACCGGCGCGATGGCGACCGGATCGTTGGCCGCGAACAGGATGCCGTCGACGCCGCGGGTGATGTAATTGTCGATGAACTTGATCTGCTCGTCGATCTTGGCTTCCGTCGGCCCGTCGGTCGTCACTTTCACGTTGCCGAGCTCCTTGGCCGCATCCTGCATGCCCTTGGAGGTCGCGTTGAAGTAGCCGATGCCGATCAGCTTCGGCACATCGACGAGCGTGATCTCCTTGCCCGCCTTGTTGGGCGGATTGGTTGGCTGGCCGCCGTCATAAGGCTTGGCGGCGGCCGGGGCCGCAGCCTCGCCTGCGCCACAGGCGAGCGGGTTCGTCGGCAGGTCGTCGGCGCCATCCCACTTGCTGGCGGCGCTGGCCTGAGTCGTCCACGCCGCGAGCGCGAGGGCCGCCACAGTGGTCAGCAGGGTTTTCGATTTCATGTTCGCTTCCTCCCTTATTCGCCGCATGAGCGCGGCCGATTTCTCGTATTCAATCCCGGCGGCGCTCGAGCGAGCTCGCGATGAGCACCGAAAGAATGAGCGCGACGCCGATGACAACGATTGTCGCGTCGCCCTTGACCCCCGTCAACGCCAGACCGTTCTTCAAGAGCTGGATCATGACGAGGCCGATGACTGTGCCCCAGATGGTGCCGGAGCCGCCAAAGATGCTGGCGCCGCCGAGAACGACAGCGGCGATGACGTCGAGCTCGTAGCCGGTCCCCATATCCATCCGCGTGGTCGTCACGCGCGAGACGAGGACCCAGGCGGCAAGGCCTGAAGCCAGGCCGGACAGCGTGTAGACGATGAGTTTCACCCGATCGACCGGCAGGGCCGAGAAGCGCGCCGCCGTCTCGTTCGCGCCGATCGCGTAGAGCGTGCGGCCAAAGGTCGTCCGGTCGAGCGCGACGCCCGCGATCACGATGAGGACGATCAGAACCAGAAGCTGCGTCGGCACGCCGAAAACGCTCCCCTGGCCAAGAAAATAGAACCATTCCGGATAGCCGCGCACCGAGCGCGCCTGGCTCACCCCTTCGGCGAGGCCGCGATAGAGCGCAAGCGTTGCTATGGTCATGATGAGCGGCGGCACTTTCACCCGGGTGATGACCAGGCCGTTGACGAAGCCCGCGACCGCGCCGACGGCTAGGGCGAAGGCGATCGCCAGCGGCAAGGGAAAGCCGAAATTCTTCCACGAATAGCCGAGCATGATCGCGCACAAACCCACGATCGCGCCGACTGAGAGGTCGATGCCGCCGGTGATGATGATGAAGGTCATCGGCAGCGCGATCAGACCGGTCTCGCTGATGAAACGACCCTGGTCGAGGAGGTTGTCGACGGTGAGAAAGCGGTCGTTGAACGCGCCAAGGCCGACGAGCGCGATCAGAAGGATGATCGCGAGCAGCGTCTCGTGCCGCTTGAGCCACGGGGAGACGCGAAACGCGCGGGTCTCGACGCCCAGGCTCATCGCTTCCACCCCTGGGCGGCGCGGCGCTGGCGCCGCAGGATGTCAGCGATCACGGTGGCGAGAATGAGCGCGCCGCGCAAGGCGTCCGTCCAGTAGGGGGAAACGTTGATGAAGACGAGCGCGCTTGTGATTTCGGCGATGAGAATGGCGGCCAGCGTCGAGCCCACGACGGTGCCGACGCCGCCCAGGATGCTGACGCCGCCGACCACCGCCGCGGTGATGATGGTGAGTTCGAGGCCCTGCGGGGTGGTCGACTGGATCACCCTGAGCTGGGTCGCATAGACGAGCGAGGCGACGCCGGCGAAGAGGCCATGCAGCGCAAACACCATCAGGACGGTGCGCTGCGGATTGACGCCGCAGAGGCGCGCGGCCTCGGGATTGCCGCCGGTGGCGTAGATCGCCCGCCCGCTCGGCGAATTGCGCATCCACAGCGCCGCGAGCACGGTCGCGAGCACCATGATGACGACCGGCATCGGAACGCCGAACACGGAGAGGTCGGCGAGATGGAAGTTCTGCGGCAGGTCGGTGATCCATTTGCCGCCGGTCACGCTGATGAGGCCGCCTTTGAGGATCGACAGCATGCCGAGCGTGACGACGATCGACGGAATTCGGAGATAGGCGACGATCGCCCCCTGCGCCGCCATCACCGCGACGCCGACAAGGATCGGAACGAGCCAGGCGACGACAATCGGCGCGCCCGCGACGGCCAGCGATCCGCTGATCGTCGCCAAAACCCCAATCAGCGCGCCGACGGAAATATCGATGCTGCCGGAGATGATCACCATCGACATGCCGATGGCGGCGATCGCGATATAAGCGTTGCCGAGCAGAAGGTCGGAAAGGTTCCGCGTCGCGAGGAAGCGCGGGTTGATGAAGCCGACAACGATGGCGAGGCCAATGATCGCAACCGCGAGCAGAGCCTCCTGGCCGACGAGGCGGCGAAACGCGGCGCGGCGGGCGTAGCCTGGGCTTGCGATCGTGGTCGCGCTCAAGCCGCCCTCCCCGCGCTCGACGTTTCCCCCATCATCGCAGCGCCGACCGCCTCGGAGGTCGCTTCGGCGCGGTCGAACTCGCCCACGAGCCGGCCCTCGCGCATCACGAGCACGCGGTCGCTCATGCCCAGAACCTCGGGCAATTCGCTCGAAATCATCAGGATGGCGACGCCCTCGCCGGCGAGCTGACTCATCAGGCGGTGGATCTCGGCCTTGGCGCCGACGTCGATGCCCCGCGTCGGTTCGTCGAGAATGAGCAACTTGGGGTTATTGGCGAGCCACTTGCCAAGCACGATTTTCTGTTGGTTGCCGCCGGAAAGGCGCCCCGCGATCTCATCAACGGAACTCGTCTTCACGCTGAATCGCTTGACGCCTTCCTCCGCCATCCGCCGCTCGCCGGCCCGATCAATAAACCCGGCGTGCGAGAGCGCGCCGAGCGCGGCGAGGGAGAAGTTGTGCAGAACGCTCATCCGCCGGACGAGGCCTTGCGCGCCTCGATCCTCGGGCACATAAGCGAGGCCCTTCGCGCGCGCGGCTCCCGGCAAATCGATCCGCACGGCTTCGCCGTTGAGCCGGATCTCACCCGAATTCGGCCGGCGTCATGCCGAACAGCGTCTGCGCCAGTTCGCTGCGGCCGGATCCCACGAGGCCCGCGAGGCCAACGATCTCGCCCGCCCTCACCGTGAGAGCTCACGCCCTTGGTCAGCGGCCGGCGCACGAGATCGCGCGCCTCGAGGACGGGCGCGCCGATCGGCGCCGGCGTCTTCGGAAAGAGATTGTCGATCCGCCGCCCGACCATCATCTGCACGAGTTCGGCGGCGTTGGTGTCGCCGACATCGCGCGAGCCGACATAGGCGCCGTCGCGCAGCACCGTGACGCGATCGGCGATGGCGAAAATCTCGTCGAGGCGATGGCTGATGTAGACGATCCCGACGTCCCGCCGCTTGAGACGGCGCACGACGTCGAACAGGCGCGTCACGTCGCTTTCGGTCAGCGCGGCGGTCGGCTCGTCCATGATGAGGATGCGAGCGTCGTGCGACAGCGCGCGCAAGATCTCGACGCGCTGCCGGTTGCCGACGGTCAGTGCGCCGACGATCTGATCGGGGACGAGATCGTCGATTTCGAGCGAATCGAGCAGGTGCTGAGCTTTCGCGCGCATCGCCCGCCAATCAATGCGGCCCGCGCCCGCCTGCGGAGCGTGACCAAGGAAGATGTTTTCGGCGACGCTGAGCTCGGGAAAGAGCAGCAGTTCCTGATAGATCGTCGCCACGCCCGCGCGGCGCGCATCGTCCGGCGCGGAAAACTGGACCTTCGTCCCGTCGACCAGAATCGAACCCGCATCGGGCTCATAGACGCCGGACACCATCTTGATCAGCGTCGATTTTCCCGCCCCGTTCTCGCCGAGGAGGGCGTGGACCTCGCCCGCGCGGACGTCGAACGAAACGCCCGATAGCGCGCGCACGCCCGGAAACGTTTTCTCGATCTCGCGCACCTCGAGCAGCGGCGCGGCGGCGCCGGGCGCGGGGTCAGTCTTCAGCGCCGCGCTCACGCCGCCTCCGTCGCGCGCGTCTCGGGATCGACGACAATCGTCTCGACGCCGGCGGCGCGAAGCATCGCGAGCGCTTCCGGCGGCGCGGCCCGGTCGGTGATGAGCGCGTGAATGCGGCTGAGCGGACAGACCACGAGGCTGCCGCGCTGGGCGAATTTCGAAGCGTCCGCCAGAACAACCAGCTTGTCGGCGCGGCGCAAAAGTTTCATCTCCGCGCGCGCGATCAAGGGGTCGCCCTCGATCACGCCGAGCGGGCCGATCGAGATGGCGCTCATGAACATGATGCGCGCCGAATAGTGTTGAATCGCGTCGTCGTCGAAGGGCGCGACAATGATTTTCTGGTCGCGGTAGACCTCCCCGCCCGGCAAGACGACGCGGTTCTGCGTTTCCCGAATGAGAAACTCGGCAAGCGGGTAGGAATTGGTCAAGATCTCGAGCCGGGTTGAGCGCAAGAACTCCGCCATCTGGAACGTGGTTGTGCCGCCGTTGATGATGATCGAGTCGCCGTCTTCGCACATTTCCAGGGCGCGACGCGCAATGGCGCGTTTGGCTTCGATGTTGATCGCCCGGCTGATGTCGAACGCCGGCGTCTCGAGCGACCCCTGAGTCATCCGTCGGGACAAGGGGCCGCGAATAGCCTGGATGCCGCCGTAGACCCGTTCGCCGTAGCCGGCCGCCGCGAGGCGCCCAGCGTCACGCCGGGCCGAAGCGGCGGAGACGCCCGTCGCAGCCATCAGGTCGGAAATTGAGAGGAAGCCTTGCGCGGCGAGCAGGTCGCGGACGATTTCGACGCGCTGTCTCTCGCGCATGAGCCTTGTCGTTCCTCCGAACATTATCGTTGCCATTGTCACTGCCACAAGGCCGAACGCCATGTCAATCAAGCTCGATCAAAATCGCTCATTGCCGGGCCGAATCGCGCAAGAATGTTGACGGACTTCGATCGTTTGCCTATTGACGAATGAAAATTGCGCGTCATCGAGAGGAACGGACCCATGGGCGGCGACCAACTTCGTTTTGACGCTCCGTTGCCCGATCTCTGGGACGACGAGCATGCAGCCTCCCTCGACGAGCCCGGCCAGCTGCTTTACCGCTCCAATCTGCTCGGGGGCGACCTGCGCATCACCAATTTCGGCGGCGGCAATACATCGGCCAAGGTGGCGGCGAAGGATCCCCTGACCGGCGCGCCGACAAAAGTCCTCTGGGTCAAGGGCTCCGGCGGGGACATCGGCTCGATGAAGCTCGACGGCTTCTCGACGCTCTACATGGACAAGCTTCTCAGCCTCAAATCGATCTATCGCGGCCTCGATCACGAGGACGAGATGGTCGGTTGTACAATCATTGCACGTTCAACCTCAATCCGCGCGCAACCTCGATCGACACGCCACTGCATGGATTCGTTCCGCACGCGCATGTCGACCACGTTCACGCCGACGCGGTGATCGCGATCGCGGCAAGCGAGAAGGCCGAAGCGCTGACGCGCGAGATCTATGGCGGTGAGCTCGGCTTCCTGCCGTGGCAGCGGCCGGGCTTCGACCTCGGGCTCAAGCTCGGGGCGATGGCCGAGGCCAATCCGAACCTGAAGGGCGTGGTGCTCGGCGGCCACGGTCTCTTCACCTGGGGGCCGACCTCGAAGGACTGCTATCGAATCACGCTCGAAATGATCAACAAGGCGGCCCAATGGCTCAGCGCAAACGCGCGCGGACGCCGCCTTCGGGGGACCGCGCGTCGAGGCGCTGGCCCGGGCGGACCGACGCGATGTCGCGGCGAAGCTGTTGCCGGCCATTCGCAAGTATATTTCCTCAAGCGAGCGCAAGGTCGGGCACTTCACCGATTCGCCAGCGGTGCTCGAGTTCGTCAATGCTCGCGATCTCAAGCCGCTGGCCGCGCTCGGGACGTCTTGCCCGGATCATTTCCTGCGCACGAAGATCCGCCCGCTCGTGCTGCCCTTCGACCCGCTGGCGCGCAACCTCGACGGCGTGATCGCATCGCTCGATAAGGAGCTTTCCGACTATCGCGCCGGCTACAGAGCCTATTATGAGCGCTGCAAGCATGCCGAACTCGCCGCCCATGCGCGATCCCAACCCGGTGATCTATCTCGTGCCGGGGGTCGGCATGCTCTCCTTCGCCAAGGACAAATCAACCGCCCGCATCGCCTCGGAATTCTACGTCAACGCAATCAACGTGATGCGTGGCGCGACCGGCGTCGGCCGCTATGTCGGACTGGACGAGCAGGAGGCCTTCAATATTGAATATTGGCTGCTCGAGGAGGCGAAGCTTCAGCGCATGCCGAAGCCGAAGTCGCTCGCCGGGCGGATCGCGCTGGTGACTGGCGGCGCTGGCGGCATCGGAAAGGCGATCGCTGCGCGACTCATGGGCGAAGGCGCCTGCGTCGTGCTCGCCGACATCGACGCTCAGAGCCTCGATGCGGCGGTCGCCGAGTTCAGCAAGCGGTACGGCAAGGACGTGGTCGCGGGAATCCATGTCGACGTGACGAGCGAGCCCTCGGTCGAGGCCGCCTTTCACGAGGCCCTCATCGCCTTCGGCGGCATGGACATTGTCGTCGCCAACGCCGGCATCGCCTCAGCGGCTGCGTTCGAGGACACTTCGCTCGAACTTTGGAACCGCAACATGTCGATCCTAGCGACGGGATATTTCCTTGCCGCGCGCGGCGGCTATCGAAATCATGAAGGAGCAGGGCCTCGGCGGCGCCATCGTCTTCATCGCGTCGAAGAACGCGCTTGCGGCCTCTCCGGGCGCGTCGGCCTATTGCGCCGCCAAAGCAGCCGAAGTGCATCTTGCACGCTCTATCGCGCTCGAAGGCGCGCCGTTCGGCATCCGCGCCAATACGGTCAATCCGGACGCCGTGCTGCGCGGCTCGAAGATCTGGCAGGGCGAATGGCGGGCCCAGCGGGCGGCGTCGAATAAGGTGACCGAGGATGAACTCGAAGAGGTCTACCGGCAGCGCTCACTGTTGAAACGGTCTGTGTACCCCGAGGACATCGCCGAGGCGGTCTATTATTTCGCCTCCGATCTCTCATCCAAGAGCACCGGCAATATCCTCAACGTCGACGCCGGCAACGCGGTGAGCTTCACCCGGTGATCGGACGAACTCGTAAAACGGAGCGGCGATGTCCTATCGCATCCCTGACGCGCTGATCGCGGAGGAGAACGCCAGGCTCGCCGCCGCGCAAGCCGAGGACTATGCGGCGCTCGGCCGGCGGCTCGGACGCTCCGGCGTCGATATCGAGGCGATCACCGCCAAGGTCGCCGCCTTCGCAGTCGCGGTTCCGACCTGGGGAGTGGGTACCGGCGGCACGCGCTTTGCGCGCTTTCCGGGTGTGGGCGAGCCGCGCGGAATCTTCGACAAGATCGAGGATTGCGCGACCATCCATCAGCTAACGCGCGCAACGCCGACCTGCTCGCCGCATTACCCATGGGACAAAGTCAGCGATTATCGGGAGCTCGCTGAGCGCGCAGCGACGCTCGGCGTCGGCTTCGACGCGGTCAACTCCAACACCTTTCAGGACGCAGCCGGACAGACGCTGACATATAAATTCGGCTCGCTGGCCAACAGCCAAAAGGCGGTGCGCGACCAGGCTATCGCCCACAATATCGAGTGCATAGAAATCGGCCAGAAGCTCGGGTCGAAAGCGCTGACGGTGTGGATCGCGGACGGCTCGAACTTTCCGGGTCAATCGAACCTCAACCGCGTGTTCGACTGGTATCTTAAATCGGTGACCGAGATTTACGCGCGGCTGCCTCAAGACTGGCGTGTCTTTATCGAGCACAAGCTCTATGAGCCCGCGTTCTATTCGACCGTCATTTCAGACTGGGGCTCGAGCCTCATGGCGGCTGAGGCGTTAGGACCGAAGGCGTTCTGCCTCGTTGACCTCGGGCACCATGCGCCCAACGTCAATATCGAGCAGATCGTGGCGCGGCTGATCCGCGTCCAGCGTCTCGCCGGCTTCCATTTCAATGATTCGAAATACGGCGACGACGACCTGGACACGGGCGCCATCGACCCGTTCCGCCTGTTCCTCGTCTTCAATGAACTCGTCGACGCCGCCGCCCGCCACGCCCCGGGCTTTGATCCGGCCTATATGCTTGACCAGTCGCACAATGTCACCGACCCGATTGAGAGCCTGATGGCCTCGGCAATGGAGACGCAGCGCGCCTATGCGCAGGCCCTTATTGTCGACCGGGATGCGCTCGCCGCGGCGCAAGCGGACAACGACGCCATGCTCGGCCACCGTATTCTGAAGGCTGGCTTTCTCGCCGACGTGTCGCCAATCCTGGCGGAAGCGCGCGCGCGCAACGGCGGCGCGATCGACCCAATCGCGGTCTATCGGGCGTCGAACTATCGCCGTGTCAAAGCGAAGGAACGCCCTGCAGTCGCCGGGTCGTCTTCGGGGATTGTTTGACGTAAATCCCCTTTCCGGGCGCCCAAGCTTGCTGGCGGCGCGCCAGTCAACAGAAACCCCCGCGACGCCGCCAGCGCCGCGGGAATTTCATGGAACGCACTTCCCCGCTCCGCAGCGGACGGAGCGGCCTTTTCGAATCCGAGCTTCCGGCTATTCCGCCGGCGTCGCCGACACCGCTTCCACCGGAATGGTCACCGGCTCCGCCTCGCGCCGGAAGCGCCGCCAAGCCATCCGCATATCGCGGAACAGCCTCACCCACGCGTTGGGCTCTTTGAAGTGCGACGCGAATTCGCGGTTCTGCTCCATAGGAACCCAATAGTGCTGCCGCCAGGTCTTGAACATCGAGTGGAGTTCGTCGGCCTGCTCGGGTCTCACCGACATAGCGGCGCAGCCGCAAAGCGCGTCGATCGTAACCCGCCCCTTCCTGTCGAACTGGAAGCGATGGCGGCTTGGCACATGATGAAGCCAGCCATGAGCGTATTCGAAATCGGAAGGCTGGAACCGAAGCGACACAATCATTGGGGCCACGTCCAGATAGCGAACCGAGTGCCCTGACGCTAGTGCGTATTCCACGTTTGGCATCATAGTCTCCCTCACCAAGGAGCCCCGTTGCCCTCAACGTTCCGGCGCGCCGCGCGTTCCGCGGGCGAGCCGGCATCGACGCTTTTTTCTTGGGCGCGAGCCGCGATGCGAGATGCAGAGCACGGCAAGGACGGCGCGCGCCGGTTGCGCTCAAGCTCAGTGTAACGCTGTTTCCGGCTCGGCTGCAATTGGTTCTGTTGCGGTTTGACGCCGCGCCGCCGATCACAATATCGGGCGCGACGTTAAGGGCCGCCGGGCTCTCTTTCTGTCCTGGGGCCGCGCCGACGATCTTGAGGCCGAGCCTCGCCGCCGGGAGGCTTGAAACCGGCACATATCTGACTAAAGTCAGAGAATGGACGAGAGCCAGCTGCTGCAGATCCGCCGCTTCAACCGCGCCGTGACGCAACGTGTCGGCGCGCTCGAGGTCGACTACCTGCGCCGGGGACGGCCGCTGGCGGAGGCGCGGCTTCTGTTCGAGATCGGGGCCGACGGCGTCGATCTCCGCACGCTTCGCGGCAAGCTCGGACTCGATTCGGGCTATCTCAGCCGCTTGCTCCAATCCCTGACGACACAGGGGTTGATCACGGTGACGAAAGGCGTTGGGGACGGTCGACGCCGCCGTGTGAGCCTGACACGCAAGGGGAGCGCGGAACGGGCAGCCTATGACCGGCTCTCGGACAATCTCGCGGCGTCCATGCTCGCCCCGCTCGACGCCGCCGAGCGCGACCGTTTGCTGAACGCCATGGACGAAGTCGAGCGACTGATCCGCGCGACCTCGATCGAGGTCGGGGCCGAATCGCCCGACAGCGCCGATGCGCGCCGATGTCTCGACGCCTACTTCCAGGAGCTTGAGGTGCGTTTTGAGAGCGGCTTCGACGCCTCCGCGGACCATTCCGCTCCTGCCGGAGCGATGACGCCTCCGTCAGGTCTTTTCGTTATCGCCCGGCTCGACGGGGAAGCGGTTGGGTGCGGCGGGTTCAAGCGCGTCGGCAAAACGACCGGTGAAATCAAGCGGGTGTGGACCGCTCCGTCCGCCCGGGGACTGGGGATCGCGCGCCGGGTGGTGCGAACGCTGGAGGCCGCCGCCCGCGAAGTGGGGCTCAAGACCCTACGGCTCGACACCAACCGGGCGCTGACGGAAGCCCACGCGCTCTACCGAAAGGAAGGCTATCGGGAGATCGCCCGCTTCGACGACAACCCATACGCCGATCACTGGTTCGAGAAGCGGCTTTGACGCCCGCGCTCGAAGCCGACCCCATCGGCTCCTTTAATCGCGCCACCATGCCTTGTTGATTTCCGCCCAGCGGTCGGCCGCGGTAATGCCGATGTCGTGCAATTCGCCGTTCTACATGCGCGCGAGTTGGTCGCGTTGCCGCGCCCGCCGAATCCATAGCTGCAATGCGCTTCGCCATCCGGCGAAGGACGGCGACGATCGTCCGATATACGGCGATGCGATCCGAAGCATGTCGGCCTCCCAGGCGACGGCGTCCTATAAGACGAACCCGAGCGGCTGAGATTTCCGGATGCCGGCGAGCCGCGGGGTTCGGCTTTTTTCGGTCTCTGAGATAGGAAAGGCGGCTTCGGGCGTCAAACAATGTTTCCTCATTGTTCGCATGCGCTTAAGGAATGCGTTCATCATTGGACGCCTCGGCCGTCATCACGGCCGGCTTGACAGATGGGGCGCTCCAGGCCAGGAGTGAGGCGAGCTCGCATGAGAAATAGACATGCGAAAGGGTCCCATTCGGCTGCCTTCGCTGGATCTTGTCCGCGGCTTTGTCGCCGTCGGCCGGCGGATGAGCATGACGCTCGCCGCCCAGGACCTCTTTCTCACCCAATCGGCCGTCAGCCGGCAGATTATCGCGCTCGAGGACGCGCTTGGCGTGCGTCTCCTCAATCGCGGTTATCGCTCGATCCGCTTCACTGCGGAAGGCGAACGGTTCTTCCGCGTCGCCGACAGCGCTCTGCGACAGCTTCAGGACGGCGTCGAGGCGCTCGCCGCCGGGAACGAGCGCCAGCCGGTGACGATCACCGCAACCATCGGCCTCACCAGTTTATGGATTCTGCCGCGCCTTGGCGGCTTCCAGCAGCGCCATCCGGAGATCGACGTCCGGGTAGCGGCCAACAACAGCGTGGTCGATCTGAGAACGCGGAATGCGGATGTCGCAATTCGCTATTGCGCGGCCGCGAACGCGCCCCGGGGGTCGCAGCGGCTGTTCGGCGAAGCGGTTGCGCCCATCGCCCATCCCTCGCTCCGCGTGAGCCGGCTCGACGCGGAGTCGATCGCAAACCATGTCCTTATCGAATACGACAACTCGAACCGGCCCTGGCTGCAATGGGGCGACCGGCTCCATTCCATGGGGCTCAGCGCCGTCAGGCCCAAAGGCGTTTTGCGCTTCAATCAGTACGATCACGCGATCCGGGCCGCGTTGGAGGGCCAGGGAATCGCGCTCGGCGGCATCGCCCTTGTCGAGCCGCTGCTCTTGCAGGGCCGGCTCGCTACGGTCGACGGCGCGGCGGTGGACCAGCCGGAGGGCCACGCCTACTGGCTTGTCCAGGCGGATCAAGCTCCGCGCGACGACGTGAGGGTGGTCGTCGACTGGATCCTGACGGAAGCCAAGGCCACGGAATCGCGGCTTAAGGATGAGGTCAAGGGGCTCATTTCAGCGATCGGTTCGAGCCCTTAGCGATTCGGCCGGACCCCGACCTCATTGGCGCGCGTAACTTTGTGCGCGCGCCTGCCCTCCCTCACCTCGCCTCGCTCTGAGCGGCCCGTTCGTAGTTGCGGGCGGCGGCGGTGACCGCGAGCGCGGCGGCGGCGAGCGGTCCGGCGGGAGCCTCGGCGGGCGCGCCGGACGGACCGACCAGGAGCGCCTTGAGCCAATCGCGGATGGCAGGATCGGGGCCGCGGCCGCCGGTCTGGACAGCAAGGCGGGCCGCCGAGAGCTGAGCCACCAGGCTGAAAGCCGCGATGAGCAGCTCGGCCATCTCGTCGAGGCCCCTGCGCGCCCGCATCGGCTCGATGCTCATCCGCCCCGCCGAATCGGAAAGCGCCGCCATCGCCTCGATCACGTTCTTGCGCGCCAGCCGATAGTCGTGATCGCTGACCTCGCTCGCCAGCGCCGCGGCGCTGAAGGCGGCAAGCTGCGCCTGAAGGCGGCGCGCCAGCCCCGGCGCCTCGAGAAATTCCCAGCGCGGCCAGAAATAGTTGAAGAGATGCGCAATCGCAGCCCCGACCAGCGTATCGGCGAGCCGCTCCAGGATGGGCGCCGAGACCCATGGCTCGACCAGATGCAGCGACACCAGGGCCATCACCGAGGCGCCGGTGGCGGATATGCGGTAGTTGAGCCGCGCGAAGCTGTGGATCACCGCGACCGCCACGCCCTGCAGCGCAACCAGCGCGGCGACAGGCAGATAGGCGACCGAGCCCGCCGCCAGCACGCAGCCGATGAGGGTGCCGATGATGCGGTCGTCGCGCCGCTGCCGGGTGAGGCCGTAGCCGGCGCGCATCACGACCGCAATCGTTAGCACGACCCAGTTGCCATGCCGCTTGTCGCCGAGCGATTGGGCGACCACCGCGCCGGCCATCATGGCCAACGACAGGCGCACGGCGAATCGCATGACCGGGGAGTCCCGGCTCAAATGCGGGACGAGCGCGCCCAACGCGTAGGTTCGCTGCGGGATGAAGGCGGCGAGGTCGACATCGCCGATGGCGGCCCGCGCCGTCGCGTCGTTCGACAGCGACTGCTCGAGGCGCCGGACTTGGCCGAGCGAGAGAGCGAGTCGCCAGGTCGCCGTGGCGAGCGCCGCGCGCGATTTCGTATCCATCGCCTCGCCTTCGACCCGCGCCGCCTCGGCCTTGAGCGCGTCAATGGCGAGCTGATGGTCGGGCGGCAGAGTGGGATGGCCGGTGGTCAGGAGCTCCAGGCTCAGATGCTCAAGATCAAGCGAGCCGACCCGCAGGGCGTCGCCGATGCGCGCCAGCACTGTCGCCGCCGCGGGCGTCTGCCGGATGAGCTCGACGTCGCACTGAGCGGCGACCAGAGCGTCGAGGGCGTCGAGCAGGATACCGATTGAGGCGGCCAGCCGCAGGCGCTCTCCCGACGTCCCGGGCCGTTCGAGCAAAAGGGAGCGCGCCGATTGCAATTGCTCCGAAAGGGCGGATTGCTGGCGGATGGTCACGCCATAAGCCGCGGTCAGCTCCCGGCCGGGATCGAACACGGCGGCGACCGCGCGCATGTAGATCGAAAATTCGCGGATCGTTTCGCTCGCGACCATCCTCCGGGCGCTGTCGTCGGTGAAGACGGTCGCGAGGAGAGCAATGACGATATAGGCGACGCCGCCCGCGCCGAACATGAGCTCGATCCGAACCGCGGCCGGAAAGGTTTCGCGCGGAAATCCCAGAATGAAGACCATGGGGATGACCGCCTGCATGCCGACCGCGACCGCCCATCGGCCGAGGCCGGTGACGAGGCCGCCGACGAAACTGATTGCGCCGATCATAAGGAGGGCTGCGACCGGCCACGGCAGCGCGAGTTGGATCGCAACGGTCGAGAGGAGCGCCAGCGCGAAGCCGAAGCCCATCGTCCGCGCCTTTTCCCGCCAGGGCGCGGGAAGATCGGATATGCTGGCCGATATTGCGCCTAAAGTCGCCGGCTGGCCGGCGGCGAAGCCGAACACCGCGGAGGCCATGAGCGCGACCGCGATCACGCCTAGGCCGACGCTCAAGCCGTTGATGATGTGCTGGCCGACAAAGAGCCGCAGGAGGTTGGGAGGGCGCGGCCAACGAAACATGGACCCCGGAGGTCTATGCGGCCGGCGCGGTCTCCTTCAATGACTGGACCGCGCGCGCCGCGACGGCGTTGAGGCAGGAATGGCCTTGATCGGCGAAGGCGATGATCTCGCGAATCATCTTGGGCGTCCAGTATAGTCTGAGATGCGAGGCTGCGCCTTCCGTCGCTTCCCGCTCGGGCATCGCGGCGTAGAATTCGCCGATCTGATTGGCCATGCGCACCAGTTTGTCGATCGTGCCGGTCGTCAAGCCGCCAATCCTCCACTCGCTTCGTCCTCGCCGCCATCGAAGCACAAAGCCTGGTCGCGGCGCGCGACAGCGATCAGGCGAACGCCGAACCGCTGAGCGCGATCGAGCGCGAGCGAGGTCGGCGCCGAAACCGCCACCAGCGTTCCCGCGCCGAAGATTGCGGCCTTGGCCACCATTTCGAACGAGCAGCGGCTGGTGATGACAAGGAACCCGCTGTCCGGCGCCACGCCTGCTCGCGCGAGCGCGCCGATCGCCTTGTCGAGCGCATTGTGCCGCCCGACGTCCTCGCGGACCAGGACGATTGTTCCATCTCGTCCGCACCATGCCGCAGCGTGGACGGCGCGGGTCAGCTGATTGAGAGGCTGTTGTGTCTCCAAATCTGCAAGGGCGACGCGAATCGCGGCGGCAGCGATCGGCGCCTGCGGATGGAGCGGGGAGGCTGAGGGCATCTGCGAGAAATCCTCGATGCCGCAAAGACCACAGCCGGTGCGTCCGCTCATCGCCCGGCCGCGCGCCAGATGCGCCTGCAGCCGTTCACTCGAAACCGCGATCTTGACTTTCCAGCCGTCGTCGGCCCGCTCGACCTCCACGCCCCGAATGTCCTTGACCGTCTCGGCGATCTGCTCGGTCAGCGCAAAGCCGCAGGCGAAATCCTCGAGATCCTGCGGCGTCGCCATCATGACCGCGAAGGGCGCGGCGCCTATGACAATCTGAACCGGCGCCTCGACGGCGACCGCCCGGGTGAAGTCGGGCCCACGCGCGCCGGAATCGTACGAAAAGTCTCGGACCCGGACTTCGATTGAGCCTAAGCCCTCACTCGGCCGCATCGGCCAAAGCCTTCCCGATCCGGCGCAACGAAACCCCCTCCTCGCGATCGCGCATTTGCCAGTCGGAGAAGTGATTAGTTCGTCGTACCTGCACCGCCGTCACCTTGTATTCGGGACAGTTGGTCGCCCAATCCGAGTAATCGGTGGTGACCACGTTAGCGCCGGTCGCGGCATGATGGAAGGTCGTATAGACGACTCCGGGCTGCACCCGCTCGGTGATCCTGGCGTGCAGCGAAATCTCGCCGGTGCGGCTCATGAGCGCCACGAGATCGCCATCGCGCACGCCACGCTCGTCGGCGTCGAAAGGATGAATCTCGAGCACATCCTCGTCATGCCAAAGCTCGTTGGCGGTCCGCCTTGTCTGCGCGCCGACGTTATATTGCGACAGGATTCGGCCGGTCGTCAGCAGAAGCGGGAAGCGCGGTCCAACCCGCTCTTCCGTGGCGACGAATTCGGTCAGCATGAACTGGCCCTTGCCGCGCACGAAGCGATCGACATGCATGACCGGCGTGCCCGTCGGCGCCGCATCGTTGCAGGGCCACTGGATCGAGCCGAGTTCGTCGAGGCGGGCATAGGACACACCCTTGAACGTCGGCGTCGTGGCGGCGATCTCGTCCATGATCTCGCTCGGATGCTTGTAATGCATCGGCGCGCCGATCGCGTTGGCGAGCGCCATCGTCGCCTCCCAGTCGGCGAGGCCGGCGAGCGGAGGAATCGCCTGGCGCACGCGGCTGATGCGGCGCTCGGCGTTGGTGAAGGTGCCGTCCTTCTCCAGAAATGACGCGCCGGGCAGGAACACGCGGGCGTAGCGAGCCGTCTCGTTGAGGAACAGATCCTGCACGACGACGCATTCCATCGCGCGCAAGCCTGCGGTGATATGCTTGGTGTCCGGGTCGGACTGCGCGATGTCCTCGCCCTGCACATAGAGCCACTTGAACGAGCCGTCGACCGCCTCGTCGATCATGTTGGGAATGCGCAGGCCCGGCTCCTTGCTGAGCGGAACGCCCCACATGCGCTCGAAAACTTCGCGCACGGCGTCGGTCGACACGTGCCGGTAGCCGGAAAACTCGTGCGGGAACGAGCCCATGTCGCATGAGCCCTGCACGTTGTTCTGCCCGCGCAGCGGGTTGACGCCAACGCCCTCGCGACCGATGTTTCCGGTCGCCATGGCGAGATTGGCGATCGCCATCACCGCGGTCGAGCCCTGGCTGTGCTCGGTCACGCCAAGCCCGTAATAGATCGCCGCATTGCCGCCGGTCGCATAAAGACGCGCCGCCGCGCGCAGCTCCTGCGGATCAATGCCGCTGGCCGCTGCGGTGGCCTCCGGCGAATGACGCGGATCGGCGATGAACCGCGCCCAGGACTCGAAATTGTCCCAGTCGCAGCGCTCGCGCACGAACGCCTCATTCACGAGGCCTTCGGTAACGACGACATGCGCGATTGCGTTCAGAACCGCGACGTTCGTTCCGGGCTTCAGCGCGAGATGATAGTCGGCCTGGACGTGCGGGCTCCTGACCACATCGATGCGGCGCGGATCGATGATAATGAGCCGCGCGCCAGCGCGCAGACGTTTCTTGAGGCGAGAGGCAAAGACCGGATGGGCGTCGGTCGGATTCGCGCCGATCACGACCACGACGTCCGCCTTTTCGACCGACTTGAAATCCTGCGTGCCCGCCGAGGTGCCGTAGGTCTTGGAGAGCCCGAAGCCGGTCGGAGAGTGGCAAACGCGAGCGCAGGTGTCGACGTTGTTGTTGCCGAACCCGGCCCGGACCATCTTCTGAACCAGAAACACTTCCTCATTGGTGCAGCGCGAGGAACTGATCGCCCCGACCGAGTCGCGGCCGTACTTCGCCTGGATGCGTTTGAATTCATTCGCCGCATAGGCGATCGCCTCGTCCCAGGTGACCTCGCGCCACGGGTCTTCGATGCGCTCACGGATCATCGGCTTGAGAATTCGGTCCTTGTGGGTCGCGTAGCCATAGGCGAACCGGCCCTTGACGCAGGAATGCCCGTCATTGGCCTGGCCGGCCTTGTACGGGACCATGCGAACGACCTCGTCGCCCTTGAGCTCCGCCTTGAATGAGCAGCCGACGCCGCAATAGGCGCAGGTGGTCACCACCGTCCGCTCCGGCACTCCCATTTCGATCACCGACTTTTCGTTGAGCGCCGAGGTCGGGCAGGCCTGGACGCAGGCGCCGCAGGACACGCATTCGGACGACAGGAAATCGACGCCGCCGGTCCCCACTCTGGACTCGAAACCGCGCCCCAAGATCGTCAGCGCGAACGTGCCCTGGACCTCCTCGCAGGCGCGCACGCAGCGCGAACAGACGATGCATGCCGCGGGGTCGAAGGTGAAATAGGGATTGGAGGCGTCGACCGGGGCATTGAGATGATTGGCGCCGTCTGGGCCGTAGCGCACCTCGCGGAGGCCGACGATCGCCGCCTGGGTCTGGAACTCGCTATCGCAATTGGCGCTGGAGGTGAGAGTGTCGAGCGGATGGTCGGATGCGTAGAGCTCCATCACCCCACGCCGCAATCTCTGCAGCCTAGGCGTCCGGGTGTGAACTACCATACCGTTTTCCGCAGGCGTCGTGCAGGAGGCCGGCGTTCCTTTTCGGCCCTCGATCTCGACCAGACAGAGCCGGCACGAGCCGAACGCCTCAAGGCTATCCGTCGCGCACAGCTTGGGGATCGGATTGTCGATGAGGGCAGCGGCGGCCATTACCGACGTGCCAGGAGGCACACTGACCTTGCGCCCGTCGATCGTCAGCGTGGCGGTCGCCTCCCCCGTTCGGATCGGCGTGCCCGTATCAAGTTCCTGCAACAGCGCCATGGGCTGATCTCCTATTCCGCCGCGGCGCGCGCCGGCGCCTTGGCGAAATCCTCGCTGAAATGATTGAGCGCGCTTAAGACCGGCATGGGCGCGAGCCCGCCGAGCGCGCAGAGCGACCCGTCCGTCATCACCTCGCACAGATCGCGCAAGAGCTGGAGGTTCTTTTGGCGCTCCAGTCCGGCGATGATCTTGTCGACCGTCTCCGCCCCGCGGACCGAGCCGATCCGGCAGGGCGTGCATTTGCCGCAGCTTTCCTTGGCGCAGAACTCGAACGCGAAGCGAGCCTGACGCGCCATGTCGACGCTGTCGTCGAACGCGACGATCCCGCCATGGCCGAGCATGCCGTTGACCGCAGCCAGCGACTCATAGTCGAGCGGCGTATCGAGGAGCGAAGCCGGAAGATAGGCGCCCAGCGGGCCGCCGACCTGAACCGCGCGGATCGGCCGGCCGGTGCGCGAGCCGCCGCCAAACCCTTCGACGAGTTCGCGCAAAGTCACGCCGAAGGCGAGCTCGACGAGGCCGCCATAGCGGATATTGCCGGCGAGCTGAAACGGCTGCGAGCCGCGCGACCGGCCCACCCCATAGTCGGCATAGGCCTTGCCGCCATGCTCAAGAATCCATGGCGCGGAGGCGAAGCTCAGCACGTTGTTGACGACCGTCGGCTGGCCAAACAGGCCTTTGATCGCAGGCAAGGGGGGCTTGGCGCGGATCTGCCCCCGCTTGCCTTCCAGGCTTTCCAGAAGCGAGGTCTCTTCGCCACAGATATAGGCGCCAGCGCCGAGTCTGGCCTCGAGGTCGAACGCCCTGCCTGAGCCAAGCACGCTTGGGCCGAGCACGCCGCCCGCCCGCGCCCGCTCGACCGCCCGCTCGAATGTGGCGAACGCGTGCGGATATTCGGAGCGGATATAGACGTAGCCTATCGTTGCGCCGACCGCGAGCGCCGCGATGGCCATGCCCTCGATCAAAAGGAAGGGGTCGCCCTCCATCAACATACGGTCGGCGAAAGTGCCGCTGTCGCCCTCGTCGGCGTTGCAGACGATGTATTTCTGATCGGCCTCGATTCCGGCGGTCGTGCGCCATTTGATCCCTGTCGGAAACCCTGCCCCGCCACGTCCGCGGAGGCCAGAGGCCAAAACCTCCTCGATCGTCGCTTTCGGCCCGAGCGCCAGCGCGCGTTCGAGGCCGCGAAGCCCGCCATGACGACGGTAGTCGTCGAGCGACAGCGGGTCTGTCACACCGCAGCGTGCAAAGATGAGGCGCTGCTGCCTGGCGAGGTAGGGGATGTCGTCGACACGGCCGAGCGCCCTGGGATGCGCGCCGCCGCTCAAGAAATCCGCCTCGAACAGTTGAGCCACCTCGCCAGGCGCGATCGGACCATAGCCGACACGGCCCGCGGCGATCTCGACCTCGACCAGCGGTTCGAGCCAGAAAAGGCCGCGCGATCCGGTCCGCACGAGCTCGATCTCGAGGCCGCGGCGGCGCGCTTCGTTGGCAATTCCGCGGGCGACGATGTCGGCGCCGACCGACACAGCCGAAGAATCGTTAGGGATGAAGACACGCGCGCTCATTGCGTCTTCCCTTGCGCGTCGGCGACGATCGCGTCGATGCGATCTCGGTCGAGACGGCCGATCGGCTCGCCGTCGAGCAGCGCGGACGGAGACAACGCGCAATTGCCCAGGCAATAGACTGTTTCGACGTGAAGCTCGGAGCTTTCAACCACATCATCGACCGGGATTCCATGACGGACCGCAAGATGGGAAACCAGCTCTTCGCAGCCCATCGCCTGACAGGACTCGGCGCGGCAAAGCTTCAACACCCGGCCGTCGATCGGCGAGCGCTGGAAATCGTGATAAAAGCTGATCACGCCGAGGGTTTCGGCTCGCGAAACGTTGAGCGCGTCAGCGATGAGCGGGATTACGCGCTCGTCGATGTAACCGAACTGCGTTTGCAAATCGTGCAGGATCGGGAGCATCGACCCCCGCGCCTCCCGCTTACGATCGATGAGCGTTCGCGCCAAATCCACATCAAAGGCCGTTCGGCCGGACAAAACATCCTCCCAAGTCCCATAGACAATGCGCTCTGGGAGACGCAGATTCAAATTGAACGTTTGGAAGGTCCGATAGATGAATCCTATCGGGCCGCATTCCCTTCCGCCTCGCCGAGCGGGTTTGGTGGCCGGATGAGCGCCGCGATATCGTCGGGCAATTGCATCGCGAACAGATTCCGAGCGAGCGGCGAGGGCGGCTCGCGGTCGCTCATCACGAGGCCAATCGTGCGCTGAGCGACCGGCTCGACGAGCTCAATCGCGCGCGTACCCGCCGGCAAGCCGAAGAAGCGCAACAACTGCCGCGGCACGATTGCCGACCACTGGCCCGCGCTTACATGCGAGACGAGGTTGTAAATCGAGTTGGTCTCCACCGCGGGAACCGGCTTCGCGCCGACCGAGCGAAAGACGCCGTCGATGATCCGCCGGTTCTGCATGTCGGGGGTGAGCAGGCACAAAGGCGCGCTGGCCGCCTCGCGCCACGTGACCTGCGATTTGCCGGCGAACGCGCCGGTCATTGGCGTGAGAAACAGATATTCCTCGATGCAAATGGGTTTGGCTTTGACGTGCCCGAGCGGTTCGGCGTCGAGATAGGTAAGGCCCGCGTCGAGTTCGAAATCTTCGATCCCGCGATCGATCTCCTGGCTGTTCAAGGACATTACGGCGACCGTCACGCCCGGAAAGCGGTTGAAGAACGGACCGGTGAGCTGGGAGACGATCGGCAGCGCGGTCGGGATGGCGCCGATCCGAAGACGGCCGGTAAGGCCCTTGTCGATCTCCTCCAGCCCGCGGCGAAGATTCTCGACCTCGGCAAGGATCCGATGGACATGCTCCAGGGCGACCTGCCCCTGCGGGGTCAGACCGACATACCGATGGCCGCGCTCGACGATCGGCGCGCCGAGGTCCTCTTCCAGGAGCCGAATGGCGGCCGATAGGGTCGGCTGCGACACATGGCACGCATCCGCGGCGCGGCCAAAATGCTTTTCGCGGGCGAGGGCCGCGAGATATTCGAGTTGACGCAGGACCATAGGCCCAATCCAGGCGTTTGTCGTGGCGGTGGCGCCAAGGCGACGTCAATAGCAGGTTTCTATCGGCTTGGACCATCCGGGTCTGGAGATCGCCCAATTTGGCGGCTATGCAGGCTGCCGACCGAGGCCGAATGGAGGTCCGATGCCGGAAGCCCAACCCAACAAGGAACCACGATCAGCGGTGTTTGCGGTCCGCGCCGCGGCGACCGCGTTCGTTGTTGTCGCGCTCGGATTCGCTGCGTTCATACTCATAAGTCCGTCCGAGAGACCGCGCGCCGCTCTGATCGGGGGACCTTTCGCTCTTCAGAACGGCGACGGCAAGACGGTCAGCGACCAGACGCTGCGCGGACGGCCGTTCCTCGTCTATTTCGGATACACCCACTGCCCTGATGTCTGTCCAACCGAGCTCGCGCACATTTCCGACATTCTGAACAAGATGGGGAATAAGGCTATTCCGGCTCTCTTCATCACCGTCGACCCGGAGCGCGACACGCCGAAGGTCATGCAGGACTACGTCAGCAGCTTCAATCCCGCCATCGTGGGACTATCCGGCAGCCCGCAATCCGTCGCAGCCACGGAGAAGACTTTTCGGGTGTTCGCCCGCAAGGGGGAGAAGCAGCCGGACGGCGACTATTCCATGGACCACAGTTCGGTCGTCTATCTGATGGATAAGAACGGCGCCTTCGTCGAGGCGTTCAACGTCGAGCGCCCGCCTGAGGAAGCCGCCAAGGACCTCGAAACGCGCCTGTGAAACGCGCGCTTCGCCACCCCGGCTGACGAAGCAAGACCCCTCCCCCGACCTTTACCGAACGAAGTTGAGGCGACCCCGATATGAATGACCAGCCTCCGCACCCGGACGCCCGCCCGCAGACGGGCAAGCCAGCGGCGCGCGATCTGCCGGATGCGGCGCAAAGGGCGCTTGACGAAGCAGAGGCGCGGCGGGCCGAGGCGAAGCCTGCCCCGCCTCGCGAGCTCGATGGCCGCGGCGGCCTTGATCCGGCGCGCTATGGCGACTGGGAAGTCAAGGGGATCGCCAGCGATTTCTGAATCAAAACAGTTTCGTGGGAACAGTGGCTCCGCCGCGGCCTTTTCCGAGGCCTTAAGACAGGGTCATTGCTCTCACGCGCTCAACAAGCTCAGGGTCTTTCAGCGCGCTCCTTGGCCTGATGAGATGGTTGACCTCAGTGACAACTTTCTGGACGGTAGGATCCTCGATCATGAGCCGCTGCAGCCGGGCTTGGAACTGCATGCGTTGCGCTAAATCCGCCGGCCGCTCCCCTCGCGTTTGCGGATAGGCAAGATCGGACATCGCGACCGCCCAGGGCGTCTCGATGGTTGCGCGCGCCTCGGCGAAAAAGGCGTCAGCGAGCCCGGCCAACGGATCAGCCTCGGCCCGGCGCGACTTAAGGATGTGGCGGAGAGCCACGCCCTGCTGAGCGGCGACGCTCATGCCCTGCCCGAAAACGGGATTGAATTGGCAGATCGAATCTCCGAGCGGAATGAGACCCCGAGGAAAGCGCTCAACCTTGTCGAAATGCCGCATGAGACTGCTTGGAAGGTTGAAGCGAATGATGTCGCTTAATGGCTTGGCGCCTTCGATCGCGTTGTAGATTGTCGGCGCGCGGAGGCTCTTGGCGAAAGCCCTGAACCCGTCGAGGTCATTTGGAGGACCATCCCCATGGGCCCCCATCAGCGTCACAATCCACCGCTCACCTTCCAGAGGGGCAATCACTCCGCTACGACGGCCCTGAGGCTTGGCGGCTAGATGGTTGACCAGCTTCCAATCCGGCGGATCGCTTGGCGGCTCGAAGATGACAGAGCCATACGCCATGTCGATTCCAATCTCGCTTTCCGACGGTTTTCTTCGACCTGTCGCCTCCAGGAAGGACAGCGTCGGCGCCGCCCTGCCCGAAGCATCGATGATGAGGTCGGCCGCAACAGTCGTAGCCGCGCTGTCCTGATCGAATCGGACCCCTGTCACGGCGTCGAGGTCCGTGGAGGGTGAGAGAGCGCTCACCCGGCAGCGCGGCCGGATCTCGACATTCGGCTCGCGCTGCAATTCCTTCCGACAAATCCATTCCAAAAGCGGGCGAGACTGGCATGTGACGGGAACGCCAAGGTCGCGCCTCGGCAGAAAGTCGCATCCCGGGTATTCCAAGCGGACGTCGCGGTTCAGCTGCACCTTGACGGCGCCAGCTTCGATCAACTTGTTTTCAACGCCGCCAAATAGGCTTTCCAGTGCGCGGCTTCCGCCGGCGAGAAGGACGTGCAGCTGGCGGTCCTGCGGCGTGCCCGCACGGGGGCTCGGCGTTTGGGGCAGCGCGTCGCGTTCCAGAACGGTCACGGTTTCGAAGAACGGCGCGACAGCTTTCGCTGCGCACAACCCGCCCATGCCTGCGCCAATGACAACGGCTTGTTTCGCAATCGAACCGGACATGAACACTCTCTCAAGGACACACGAAATGCCGGAGCTTAAACTGTGTTCGCACGGCGGGGTAGACGATCGGGCTTCATGTAGCTTTTCGACGCGTTGCGCTAGGAACGATCTGACATCCTTGAAAGAGCGCCCTAAGGGCGGGCGCAGAAACGCCAGTTACGGGCCACAGGGCCAGCTTCTGCGCGGACTGAGCCCCCGACCCAGTCCAGTGTCGCGTCGCGCCCCACGTACTGAGGGCCTGTCACAAAAGAGCGTTGTTTGATCACGAGACTTTTCTGGCTCAGGATCTTCCTTTGTGACCTGCTTAAGTTGCGCGCTCGCTTGGAAGCTCCACTTTTGATATAAACATTGTTGTCCCTCCATTCCTTGGCTTCGCATGACCGAAATTGCTATTTGGGTTATCGTCATTCTACTGGGAGCCATCGTCTATATCGTCTGGCATGGTCTCCAGATCACTCGCGATCAACACCAGAGCACTATGGCCGCGCTGGCGAGTTTTGGCGATACCCACAAGCTCGGCTACGAGGGCGCTGACCCTTGCGATGCAGCGCCTCGAGCAGCGGGGTCAGGCAACTGGAGGAGCGGCGCTAAATCACGCCGCGTCAGGCGATAGAGCCTGCCGCATTGGAATTGCTGTCGCGCCTCAAGGCCTCCTTTCGCACCGCGGCTCCCGGCATCGTGTCGGTCGCGCCGCATGGCCCCATCCAGCTTCGACAACCAGGGCGCGAGCTCTCCGCAAACGAAGGGGCATAAACGCCAGCAAACGCCAATAAATGCTAGTAAGCGCTAGTAAAATAGCTAGCGTTTGCTAGCGTTTATTTTTTCGAATCTGGACTTTTCAATGGGTTACGGCCAGTTGGAGTAAAAAAGGTAACTCCCAAGCCGTCTGTTTTCAGGCTGCGATTGCGAGGAGGAGTTGGGAGGGGTTTGCAGTGAGGGCTTTGAGAATGTTGAGGCCGTGCTTTCGTGCGGTGGAGACGATGGACCTCATGCGGACGAAGACGTGAGCGCCTTCGAAGGTGCGGAAGCCGCCCGAGATTTTCATTTTGACCTTGGCCATGCGCAGGTCCTGTTCGGCCAGGTTATTGGTGAACGGGACGTCGAAGTCGACGAGGAAGCGCAGGGTCTCGTCCTTGAAGGTCTTGAAGCGGATGAGGAGATTATGGCCTGGGCGCTGCTTCTTTCGTTTTTTCGAGCCGGGCGAAGGATCGAAGGCCGGCAGGGCGCGATGGAAGGCGAGCCCTTCCCGAACGGCCTGCCAGTAGCGGTCGACGAAGCCTTGCACGCGTTCGGGTTCGAGCGCCCGGGCGCCGGCCTCTTTGGCTTGGCGCACGGCCTTTGCGGCGTCGAGGAGGACGTCGCGCATGGCTTGCGCCCACGGCTCCTTGTCGATCTCGATGAGCGCCTTGAGTTCGCGCAGGTGATGGGCGTTGCAGAAGGCGTGAGCGACGTCCGCGAGGGCGTTGTAGGGGCGGAAATGGTCATGCACGACGACGCCGCCCTTCAACCCTGCGGGAACATCGCCGCGCGCCGCTCCGACCCGGTAGAAGGTATGGCTCCGGCTCGACGTCGTATGCAGCCATTGCAGGGAGCCTGCGAGGCGAAAGCCGGTTTCGTCGAGATGCCTGACCTTGGCCCCGCCGACGCGCGTCCCGATCGCCTGATAGACGCCCTCCAGAGCCTGAGCCTTCTTGCCCATCCACGCGATCACGCTCGCCGGGCAGACGAGCGGCGCGCCGAACAGGTCCTGAAGCGCCTGCGCCGTCCGGTCCTCGGGCACAAGCTGCTGCACGTTGAGATAGACCGCCGCCGCCTTGATGCGCTCGCCATATTGGGTCGGCGAGATCACGCCGTCGGGGAACGCAGCCCGCGTCACGCCGCGGCATCGGGCGCAGGCATAGATGGCGCCCTGGTGCTCCGTGACCTCGATCAGCCGCTCGGGCAGGTCGAACACCTGACGCGTCTCCACCCCGGTCTGCATCGAAGCCGCGAGCGCCGCCCGGCAGCGCCGGCACGCCGCAGCCTCGTGTCGGACGACCCGTCGGGCGTCGCCGTCCGCCGCAGCGTGTCGCCCTTGTGGCCCCGCTGTCCCCCGCTCGCCTTGCCCGAACGGCCGCGAAGGCTGCCGGGAAGGCGCGACTTCTTCCTCAGCCCGTCGCTCGAAGGCGGCTTGGAGCTCGTCGTGCTGTCCAGATCCAGCCGGCGCCGAAGCTCGGCGTTCTCGGCTCGAAGGCCCTCGTTCTCCCGCCGCAAATCGGCGACCTCCGAGCGAAGCGCGGAAATCTCGCTCCGGAGCGCTTCGATCAGCGCCTGAACTTCGGCAGGGAAAATCATCCCCACCTTAACTCACGGTTCGCCCCCGCCCGTCTCGAAAATCTCGCAAAACCTCAACGATCTCACACACCGTGTGACAATTCGGACTCACCCGGCTTGGGAGTTACATAAAAAATCTCCGCGTTCCTTCCGAACTCGCGCGCCGGTTGTGATTGAGCCAGGGTTTCAAACAGCCACACCTTCCCCGCCGGGCTGGACTCCGGTGCCGGGCGGATTTCCGTCAATGTGAATATCTATAGCCAAAATTTCTGATTTTGTCAAAGAAAAGTCGGACTCTCATAGCGCTCTCTGTGGTTTCTGACTTTTGCCTGAGGCGTCATGGCCGGCTTGACCCGGCCATCCACGTATCGCCAGCGATGTTTTGGAGCATTATCCATAATCTTTCACAATATCATGTATTATACGATCCAGCCAGTGTTCACGTGGATGGCCGGGTCAAGCCCGGCCATGACGAAAAACAGAAATTAGGGGCCGAAGAGGCCAACCACAGGTAACGCTATAAGCGCCAAAAGTCGCGCTCTGCTTGGGTTAGGCCTATGCCTAACGCCGGCGCCCAAAGCCGCTCCCGACAGGGCTCAGCCAGCAGCGCTGGTCGATCCGCACGGGAGGCCGTGCCGCCGCGCGCGCTCAGGCCGGAACCACCGGCGCCTTGGTCTTTCTCAGCGCGTCCATGAACTCGCTGTCCAGCCTGAGGTGCTCTTTCACAAGCTCGGGCGGCGTCAGCGCCAGCCATTGATTGAGCGACACGTCGGCGTAGTAGCTGCTCTTGAAGATCTCGAGAAAGCGCAAGCGGGTCGAGCCGGTATTCTCGATATAATGGCCCATGGCGAAGGGGACGAAGCCCACGTCCCCGCCGCGGAAGTCGAAGGTCCGCGCCTGGCCATTCGACGCGAACACGCCCATGCGCGCCTGGCCTTCGAGGTAATATTGCCATTCGTCGGTGTTCGAGTGCCAGTGCAACTCCCGCATCCCGCCGGGCTCGACCTCGACCAGGGCGGCCGCGATGTTCTTCGAGGCGGGAAAGACGCTCGAATCGGTGATCCGCACCGTTCCGCCCTTGGTCTTGATCGGCTCCTGCGCAGTCATGTGGTGGCTGAAGGTTTGCGGAACCGGCTCGGCGCCCATCAGCTTGTCGGGACCGAGCGAGCCGGGGACGGGCGCCTTGAAGATGTAGAGCTCACGCGGATCGGGGGTATGCCCGAACAGATCGGCCGGTACGGCGAAATTCTTGCCCAGGACCTCAGGCGGGACGTGCTTGAACCAGTCGCTGAGCAGGAACGTGCTGTCCTCGTCAAAATCGCCGTCGTCGAAGACGAGCAGGAATTCGCACCCGTCCGGGCCGAGCCCCTGGATCGAATGGGGAATGCCACCAGCGAAATACCAGAGGTCGCCGACGCCGACGTCGTCGACGAAGTTGCGCCCGTGCGGGTCGATCGCCGTGATGCGGGCCGTTCCATAAAGCATGTAGGCCCATTCGGCCTGCTTGTGCCAATGAAGCTCGCGGATTCCGCCGGCGTTGAGCCGCATGTCGACGCCCGCGATCGGTTTCGAGATGGCAAGCTCCCGCACGGTGACCTGCCGCGTCCAACCGCCGCTCGACTGCCTCACATGCGCGTCGGCGAAGGAAAATCTGAGGTTGGGGAGGGTTCCCGAATCGGTCGCCGGCGGATTGATGAGGTCAGGGTTCTGCGCCTCGCGCGCGACGTCGCCCGGAACGGGATCGGTGCCGCCGACCCCGGGCGCGCGGCTCGGCTCGGGAATCTGGTCGGCGGCGTTCGCGGCCGTCGCGGTCATCGCCGCCCCGGCGACCACTGCGGTCGAGAGAAGATCACGGCGCGAGAATTCACTCATCGCTTCCTCCTTTCGGCGCTGATGCGCCGTGGTTCCGTCCGGGCTCTCCAAGTGTCGTGTCCGCCGCTTTCGCGTGTCAAACCGAACGGGATCACAACGCCGTGATGAATTCCAGGTTTCCGGCGCCCCGCGATGATCAGCAAGGCGCCTTGGACGCAAGCGCTGGAGCGGATTTTTCAATGCGGAACACGATAGCGATCGCGCTCCGCTCGATCGCCTCCAGCCGGTCGCCCGTCATCCCGACCAAATGCGGAATGTCGATCGCCGCCATGGGATCGGTGCAGCGCACCTCGAGGAGATCGCCCGGCGCCAGGGATTTGAGCGCCCTGCGTGTCTTCAGCGCCGGCAGGGGACACTTCAGTCCCGACAGATCCAACTTGGCGATGGTCATGGCGCGAGGGGCGTGAACGACTTCGCGATCAACGCCCCTCCCGTCGCTGGTCCGGAAATCCGGTCCGCAGCCGAGCCGGCATATGCCATATTATACCGTAATATCAAGACTTTAGATCGTGGCGGAGAGGGAGGGATTCGAACCCCCGGTACACTTGCGCGTACTCCGCATTTCGAGTGCGGTGCGATCGACCACTCTGCCACCTCTCCGAGGTCTGACGGGCTCAAGCGCTCGCCGCAGGGTCGGCGCCGCTTAACATGGGCGGTCATTGCGGGCAAGACGCTTGCGTTCGCAAGAAGGCGACGAGGCAGAGAACATGGGCTCAAGCGGCGGCCTCAACTCCCTCCCACGCGACATGCGCCACGAACGGCATGGACTCGCCCGCTTGCCGGGCGAGCTCCGGGTTCGATGCGTTGCCGTCGAGCGAGCGCTTGTAGACGCCCTGGTGGATCGCGATGCTGCGGAAGAAGCTGAAGGCGACGAGGAAGGTCCAGTTCGGAATGCTCTCAAGCCCCATGCGCTTGCAATAGGCGGCGACATATTCGGCTTCGGTCGGTATGCCGTTGGCGGCGCGGTCAACGCCTCCGAGGCCGCGATACCGCTCATTCGGAAGCCGCCATTGCATGCACTGGTAGGCGAGGTCGGCGAACGGGTGGCCGAGCGTCGACAATTCCCAGTCGAGGACCGCAAGCAGGCGCGGCGAGTTCGAATCGAAGATCATGTTGTCGATGCGCCAGTCGCCATGCGCCAGCGCGACGCGGCCGTCGTCCGCCAGGATTTTGTCCGCAAGCCAGGCGATCAGGCGCTCCATGTCCTCGATCCGCGCCGTCTCGCTCGCCCGATACTGATCCGTCCAGCGCTGATACTGGCGGGCGAAATAGCCGCCAGGCCTGCCATAGTCAGACAGGCCCGCGGCGGCGACGTCGATCGAGTGCAGGCGGGCGAGGCCCTCGTTCATGGAATCATAGATCGGCGCACGCTCTTCGCGCTCAAGCTCCGGCAGCGCCGGGTTCCAAAGCACGCGGCCGTCGACGAAGGCCATGAGATAGAACGCCGTGCCGATCACGCCCTCGTCTTCGCACAGCGCCAGCGCGCGCGGCGCCGGGTAGCCCACCCCTTCCAGCGCCTTCAGCACCCGGAACTCGCGCTCGATCATATGGGCCATTTTCAGGAGCTTGCCCGGCGGCTTGCGGCGCAGCACGTAGGGGCCGCTCGCAGCGTCGATCCGATAGGTCGGGTTCGACTGTCCGGTGGGGAATTTCTTCACCACGCTCGGGCCGCGCCAGCCCTCGACATGGGCCTTGGCCCAGGCGTCGAGCGCGCTCGTATCCTCGGGGAAAACGCCGATCACCGCCCGCCCGCCTCGTTGGTGTAGCGTTTCATCTCGGCCTTGGCGATCACCCGCCGGTGCACAGCGTCGGGCCCGTCGGCGAGGCGCAGACGTGCGCACGTGAGTCCACATGCGGGCGAGCGGGAAATCCTGGCTGACGCCCGCGCCGCCGTGCATCTGCACCGCCTGGTCGATCACGTCGAGCGCGATGCGCGGCGCGATCACCTTGATCTGCGAGATGAGCGGCGCTGCGGCGCGCACGCCTTGCGTGTCCATGGCCCAGGCCGCCTTGAGGCACAAGAGGCGCGCCATCTCGATGCTCATGCGCGCTTCGGCGATGATGTCCGGATTGGCCCCGAGCCGCGCCAGCTTCTGGCCGAACGCCGACCGCGCCGCGGCGCGCCGGCACATCGCCTCGAGCGCCCGCTCGGCCTGGCCGATCGCGCGCATGCAGTGGTGGATGCGGCCCGGACCAAGCCGCCCTTGCGCGATCTCGAATCCGCGCCCGCGGCCAAGGATCATCGCGTGCTTATTCGCGACCCTCACATCGCGAAATCGGATGTGCATGTGTCCATGCGGCGCGTCGTCGTCGCCATAGACCTTCATCGCCCGCAAGATCTCGATGCCCTTGGCCGCTGCCGGGACGAACAGCATCGAATGGCGCGAATGCGGCGCGGCGCCAGGGTCGGTGAGCGTCATGGTGATATAGAGCGAGCAGCGCGGATCGCCGGCGCCGGACGACCACCATTTCTCGCCATTGAGCACCCATTCGTCGCCGTCGAGGCGCGCGTCCATGGCGATGTTGGTCGCATCCGACGAGGCGACGCCGGGCTCGGTCATGAGATAGGCCGAACGCGCGCGACCCTCGAGAAGGTCAGGCAGCCAGCGCGCCTTCTGCTCGGGCGAGCCGAAGCGCTCGATCACTTCCATGTTGCCGGTGTCGGGAGCGGAGCAATTGAAGACCTCGGAGGCGAGCGGCGACCAGCCCATTTCCTCTGCGAGATAGGCGTATTCGACGGTGGTGAGACCGTAGCCCCTGTCGGAGGCGGTCAGCCAGAAGTTCCACAGGCCCTTGGCCCGCGCCTTCGCCTTGAGCGATTCCAGGATTTCGACCATCCGCTTGGTCGGCTTGAAGCGGTCGCCATCACGCCCGACCTCGGCATGGTACTCTTCCTCGAGCGGCATGATCTCGTCGCGCACCATCGCCCGGACGGCGGCGATAAGCGGACGGACTTTGTCGGTTTGGCCGAGATCCACGGGGCTCCTCCACGAACTTTTTCAGGCCGCGATATGACGCGCAAACCGCGTGCGCGGCAAGCGGGACGAGCCTCCGTAAGTTCCCAGCGGGCAGGGCCGGTCTGCGGAGGGAGCTTGACTACAATACGTACGTACGTATTGTACCGTTCGTGTCCAAGCCGTCTAACCGTGAGCGAATCCTCGAAGCCGGCCTCGCCGTCATGATCCGCAAAGGCTACGCCGGCGCGGCCGTGCGCGACGTCGTCGCCGAGGCGCAGGCCCCGCAGGGCTCGTTCACCAACCACTTCCGCTCGAAGGAGGAATTCGCGCGCGAGGTGCTCGACCTATACTTCGACGGGACTCAACGGGCGGTCGCCGAGGCGCTTAACGATCGCAGGCTGAAGCCCCGCGCGCGCCTCGAGCGCTATCTCGACCTCATCACTGACCGGCTTGCTCAAGATCAGTTCCGCCGCGGCTGCCTGATCGGCGATTTCAGTCTCGAAGCTGCGCCGCAAAGCGAGAGGCTGCGGGCGCGGCTCGCCGGGATCTTCGCCGAGTGGCGCGCCCCCTTCGCCGCCTGCATCGCCGAAGGCCAGGCGGCGGGCGAGATCGCCGGGACATTCGCTCCGGAGGACCTGGCCGAATTCCTGCTCGCCTCGTGGGAGGGCGCGATCATGCGGATGAAAGTCGAGCGCAACGCCGAACCGCTCGAGCGCTTCAAGCGCATCGCCTTCGCCACAATATTCAAGGAGCCTCGCCCATGAATCCGGATATCGCCCTGCCGAAGCTTTCCGTACTCGACTTCGGAGATGGCTTACCGGGAGGCCGGTCGCCTCGACTCGCCGGTCGCCCTCTTCCTGCACGGCAATCCGACCTCGTCCTTCATCTGGCGCAACATCATGCCTCTTGTCGCGCCGGTCGCCCATTGCATCGCGCCGGACCTGATCGGCTTCGGCCAGTCGGGCAAGCCGGACATTGCCTATCGTCTCGAGGATCATGTCCGCTATCTCGACGCGTTCCTCGCCAAGGCGGGGATCGGCTCGGCCTATCTCGTCGCGCAGGATTGGGGAACGGCGCTTGCCTTTCTCCTGGCCGAGCGGCGCCCGGATTTTGTCCGCGGGCTCGCGTTCATGGAGTTCGTCGCGCCGTTCCCGACCTGGGACGAATTCATCAGGGGCTCGCGCGCGCGAGAAATCTTCCGCAAGTTCCGCACCCCTGGCGAGGGAGAACAGCTGATCCTCGAGGAAAATGTCTTCGTCGAACGCGTGCTGCCGGGCGGCATGCGACGCAAGCTCAGCGACGAGGAAATGGCGGTCTATCGCGCGCCTTTCCCCACGCCTCAGTCGCGACGGCCGACATGGCGCTTCCCCAACGAAATCCCGATCGCCGGAGAGCCCGCCGACGTCGCCGCGATGATGGAGACGGCCCACGCCGCGCTCGCCCTTTCGAACTATCCCAAGCTCCTATTCGCGGCCGATCCCGGCGCGCTCGTCTCGCCTGCGCTCGCCGAGGATTTCGCCCGCAAGCTCAAGGACTGCCGGCTCGTCAGGCTCGGGGACGGCGTTCATTTCCTGCAGGAAGACCATCCCGAGACGATCGGGCGGGCGGTCGCCGCCTTCATCGCGGAGGTCGAAAGGCGCAAAGGGAAGGGCGCGGGTTAGCGCCGGGGGGTTCGAGTGATGGACCTTTACGCCCCTCTCCTGCGGGAGAGAATTGGCGTGTGGGTTCTCGCCGTTCGCGGCGGATTGACCAAAGTCTTTTTTGTTGCCACAATAATGCGTGAAGATCGAGTTTGACCCGGCGAAAAGCGCGCGGAACGCCAAAGACGCGCGATCTGCCGTTCGAACTGACTGCGGAGCTGGATTGGAGCGCGGCGCACACGATCGAGGATCACCGCCAATCTTACGGCGAAACGCGATACCTGCCGTATGCGCCGAGGCAGGGCCGGCTTCACGTCGTCTGCTTTTGCATTCGTGGCGATGCGTTTCAAATCATCAGTTTTCGCAAGGCCAACAAGCGCGAGGAAAGGTTCTATGCCGAAGAGAAGGCCGCCCCTGACTGATGAAGAGGGCGAAGTGCGAGAGCTGACCCACGAGGATTTCAGGGGCATGCGGCCCATGCGCGAGGTGATGCCCGAGTTCATCGAGGCCATGGACGAGTTTCGCCGCAAGCTCGGCCGGCCCAAGGCTCAATCGCCGAAAGTCCATATCGGGTTCCGGCTGGCCTCGGACGTCGTCGCGAGCATCAAGGCCAGCGGGCGCGGCTACAACGCCCGTGTCGAGCAGGCTTTGCGCGCGGCCGGGTTTGGCGGCAAGAACGAGCGCGAAGCGTCCAAGACGGGAGCTGTGAAAAAGCGCCGCCCGGTGAAGCCGAAGGCAAAGGCCGCCGTCGGCAAACGACGGGCCTAAAGCGATCGGCCGGGATTAACGACGCGGGCCTCAGGCAGGCTGCGCCATCAGCCATTCGTGGGCGGGATCGTTGTGAAAGCGCCAGACGCGCTTCGGCCCCGCCATGACGTTGAGATAGTAAAGGTCATAGCCGTGCGGGGCGCCGACGGGGTGATAGCCTTTCGGCACCAGCACGACGTCGCCGTCGCCGACGGCCAGCGTCTCGTCGAGCGAACGGTCGTCCGTATAGACCCGCTGGAGAGCGAAGCCCTGGGCAGGCTTCAAGCGATGATAATAGGTCTCCTCGAGATAGGATTCGTCCGGCAGCGCGTCGCGGTCGTGCTTATGGGGCGGATAGCTCGACCAGTGGCCGCCAGGCGTGATGACTTCTACGACCAGCACGCTCTCGGCCTCGGCGTCTTCAGGCAGGACGTTGCGGACATGGCGCGCGTTCGTGCCCGATCCACGGGTGAGCGTCCCGACGTCGGCAGGCTTGATCACGCGCGCCTTGAACTTGCCGCTCGCCGGCGCGGAGCACAAAGCCACGTGGCAGTCGGACGCCGCTTCGATCGTCGCCGCGCTGTGTGGGGGCAGATAGACCGACCAGGGCAGCCCATCGAACACGCTTTTGCGCTCGCCGATGATCCCGGAATCGAAGCCGTCCGCGGTCACGCGCGCCTTGCCGGAGAGAATGACGACGCAGACCTCTTCGCCGCCCGTGTCCAGCTTGGACTTCGCGCCCTGCTTCAGCGTGCGCGTCTCGAAGCCGACATAGCGCCATCCGGCGCTGGCCGGGGTGATGCGATGGCCCACGCCATCGGCGCCTTTTTGCGGATGCACGAGCAGTTTCGATTGCGCCATTGCGTTTCCTCTGATCCCTCTCGTTCCATTAGCCGGAGAAGAGCCTCTTGCGGCTTACGCCCGCGACCGCGATGTCCGGATACTCTTTTATCCTACCGCAACAGGCGACGCCCAGAAACGTCACGCAGTGCGAACAACTTCACGAACATCGTGTTAAGCCCATAACGTTATGCGTTATAATCCTCTATGATCCAGAGCTTCGCTGACGAGGAGACGGCTCTGATCTGGTCGGGCCGCCGAAGTCGGCGGCTCCCGTTCGAGATACAGGGACCGCGTTGCGCAAGCTGCGTCTCCTCAATCAGGCTCGGGGGCTCAGCGACCTCCGCGTTCCGCCCGGCAACCGCCTCGAAGGATTAAAGGGCGAGCGGGAGGGGCAATATTCGATTCGCATCAATAACCAGTGGCGAATCTGCTTTATTTGGCGGGAAGGAGGTCCGGCCGATGTCCAAATCGTCGATTACCACTGAGGCCGAGTTGCTGCCCAACCCGACGCCGGGCGACATACTACTGGAAGACTTCCTGCGTCCGCTGGGTCTCAGCCAAACCGCGCTCGCCCTCGCCGTGCGCGTCCCGCCACGCCGGATCAACGAGATCGTGCTGGGCAAGCGCGCGGTCACGGCGGATACCGACCTGCGGCTCACCCGCTATTTCGGCCTCACGCCTGGCTTCTTCCTCGGCCTGCAGGCTGATCACGATCTGATGGCCCGCCGTCGCGAACTGGGTCCCGAACTCGAGTCGATCAAGCCGCGCGCGGCTTGAATTTCCTCCCTCCCCTTTCCCCGAGGGGGAGGCGAGACTACGTCAATCCCGCTTCCTTCAGCGCGGCGCGGATGTGCGCGACGCCCTTTTTCGCGTAAGGCAGCGCGGGCGCTTTCTTCGGGTCCTGCTCGGCTTCGAGCACGACCCAGCCGGAATAGCCCTTCAACTCCTCGAACACGGAGACATAGTCGATCGCCCCGTCGCCCGGCACGGTGTAGACGCCGAGTTCCTTGCCTTGTCCTAGGATCGAATCGAGGAAGCTCCAGTCGGCGGCGTTGGATTGGTGCATCGTCGCTTCGCGCACGTCCTTGCAATGCACGTGGCCAATGCGCGAGCGATAGGCGCGCGCGAGCGCCGCCGGATCGGCGCCGCCCCAGCGCGCATGGCCGGTGTCGAGCAGCAAATGCACGGGCGCCTTGGTGTGCGCCATGAGCGCGTCGATGTCGCGCTCCGACTGGATGATCGTGCCCATGTGGTGATGATAGCAGAGCTTGAGACCCTCGCCGGCGAGCCGCTCGGCAAACTCGGTCAGCTTTGCGCCGTAGCCGGCCCAGTCGCCTTTGTGCAGGCGCGGCCGCTCGGACAAGGGCTTCGAGCGGTCGCCGTGAATCGCGTTCGACGTCTCGGCGACGATGACGATCTCGGCCCCGGCGCCCTTGGTCATGGCGATATGCGCTTTCGCCGCCTTGAACTCGTCGCGCGCCGAGCGCTTGAGCAATTCGGTCGAATACCAGCCGCCGACGAAGCTGAGGCCAAACTCGGCGAGCTTGTCCTTCAGCGCCGCGCCATCGGTCGGAAGCTTGTGGCCCTTCTCCATGCCGGCGACGCCCGCCTCTTTTGCCTCGGCCAGGCAGGTTTCGAGCGGCGTATCGCCGCCGATTTCCTGAAGATCGTCGTTGCTCCAGCCGATCGGATTGGCGCCGATGCGAATGGTCATGGCTAGTCTCCGACCCGCTGCAGCTTCTTCGCCTCCTCGTAGCCGCGGCGCGCCTCGTCGACTTGCCTTCGCTCGGAGACCGCCGGGACAGCGACGTCCCACCAGAAGCCGCCGGCGTCGGTCGACCCCACGGGATCGGTGTCGATCACGATCACCTGGGTCGATTTCGCCGCGCGCGCCGCCTTGAACGCCGTTTCAAGCTCCGCGATCGAGCGGGCCTTCACCGCTTCCGCCCCGAGCGCCCGCGCGTGGGCGACGAAGTCGATGTCCGGCAGCGTCTCATGCCGCGCGTCGCGCAGAAGATTGTTGAACGGCGCCCCTCCGGTCGCATGCTGCAGCCGGTTGATGCAGCCGAAGCCACGGTTGTCATTGACTACGATGATGAGCTTTTGCCCCAGCATCACGGAAGTCGCGATCTCGGAATTCATCATGAGATACGAGCCGTCACCGACCACCACCACCACTTCCCGATCTGGCAAAGCCATCTTGACGCCGATGCCGCCGGCGATTTCATAGCCCATGCACGAATAGCCGTATTCGACATGGTAGCCGAGCGCGGCGCCCGCCCGCCACAGCTTGTGCAATTCGCCCGGCAGTCCGCCGGCGGCGCAGACCACGACGTCCGACTTTTCGCCCGCGCGCATGAGGGCGCCGAGCACTTCGGCGTCGGTCGGCGCCGGCGCGTTGGTCGGCGCGACATAGCGGGCGGCGGTCGCTTCCCACTCGGCTTTCGCCTTCGCCGCGCCGTCGCTCCAGGCGCGCGGCGCCCTCCAGGTCCCAAGATTGGCATCGAGCGCGGCGAGCGCCGCCCGGGCGTCGCCGACGACCGGCAGAGCGCGATGCTTGGCCGCATCGAAGGGCTGGACATTGACGCTGATCAATCGCCGGTCGGGGTTCTTGAACAGGGCCCAGGAGGCTGTGGTGAAGTCGGCGAACCGGGTGCCGACGCCAAGCACAACGTCCGCCTCGGCCGCGAGCACGTTGGCCGCGCCGGTTCCGGTGACGCCGACCGCGCCCATGGCGAGTGGATGATCGGCCGGCGTCGCCGACTTGCCGGCCTGCGTTTCGCTGACCGGAATTCCACGCTTCTCGCAAAATTCGATCAGCTCGCGCTCGGCGTCGGAATAAAGGACGCCGCCGCCTGAGATCACGAATGGCTTCTTCGCCTTCTTAAGGAGCGCTGCAGCTTCATCGACCTCGCGCGGGTCGGGCGCGATGCGGCGCAGCCGATGCACGCGCTCGTCGAAAAAGCTCACCGGATAGTCGTAAGCCTCGGTCTGCACGTCCTGGCAAAACGCGAGCGTCACCGGCCCGCACTCGGCGGGATCGGTCAGGACCGCGATCGCTCGATTGAGCGCGGGCACGATCTGCTCGGGCCGCGCGATGCGATCGAAATAGCGCGACACGGGTTTAAAGCAGTCATTGGCGCTCACCGTTCCGTCGGCGAAGTCCTCGACCTGTTGCAGAACGGGATCGGGCCTGCGGCTCGCGAACACGTCGCCTGGGATCAGGAGCACGGGCAGCCGATTGACCTGCGCGACCGCGGCGGCGGTGACCATGTTGGTCGCGCCCGGGCCGATCGAACTTGTGCAGGCCATCATCCGCTGGCGGCGCGAGGCCTTCGCGAAGGCGATCGCGGCAAGCGCCATCGCCTGCTCGTTATGGGCGCGATAGGTCGGGAGCGCGTCGCGCGCGCCATAGAGCGCCTCACCCATGCCGGCCACGTTGCCATGGCCGAAGATCGCGAACACGCCCTCGAACAGGCGTTCCCTGCGCCCGTCGATCTCGACCCGCTGGGCGCTCAGGAATCGAACCATCGCCTGAGCGGCAGTCAACCGGATCGTTGTCATGGCGCACGCCTTCCCGCTTCGTTCATTGTTGATCGCCCGGCTGCGCGCCAGAGATCGCCCAATCGCGCAAACGCGCCGGCCATGCGCTCGACCGCCTCGCGATCGTCGATGCGGCCGGCGAACCACTCGACCGCCGGCTCGACGAAGATCGTGCGCCCGACGGCGAAGCCCTTGACCAGGCTGCAATCGCGCGCCAGCGCAAAGGCCTGCGCCAGGTCGTCTTCCGGCGCCTCGAGCCCCAGCAGCATGATTCCGCGGCATGAGGGATCGCCGGTTTCGATCGCGCGCGCGACATTGTCCCACGCCGCTTTGCTGGCCTGGCCTTCCAGCTTCCACCAGTCCGGCTTGATCCCGATCTCATAAAGCCGCGCGACGACGCGGGCGGTTGTGCGATCGTCGATCGGCCCGTTCTTGCTGGCGATGATCTCGATCAGCAATTCGCGCTCGAGCGTGCGCGCGGCGTCGTGCAGGCGCAGGAGCTCGCGCTCCTGCCGGGCCTTCATCTCCGCGGAATCGTCGGGGTGGTAGAAGCACAGGCACTTGATCGTGTGGGCGACCGGCCATTCGATGAGCTTGACCCCGAGCGAGCCGCCATACTCGAATTCGAGCGGGCGGGAGCCCGGCTCCTCGACCGGGCGGCCGATCCAGAAGCCGTGATCGATGGCGCGGAACAGGGCCTCGCGGCCATATCTGCCGTCAAGCAGCATGCCATAGCCGGGCCGGCCGGCGGCGACCTTGGCGGCGGCCTCGACCGCGAGCAGCTTGAGGTCGCTGATGCGCTCGCGCGGCGCCCCGGCGTCGGCGACGATCTTCTCGAGTTGGGCGCGATGGTCGATCGCCAGCGCCATGATCGTGGGCGACTCGGCGCGGCGCGTCGTCGCCCAGTGGATATGATTGAGCGTTTCGTCCCGGCGCAGCGCCCGATGGGGCGAGCCGCGCTCAAGAAAGCGGCTGAGTTCGGCCCAGGTCGGATATTCGGCCGAGCACAAGAGCCGCGAGACGGCGAAGGCGCCGTTGGCGTTGGCGTAGGCGCAGCAGGTCTCGAGCGGCTCGTCGCGCAGCCAACCACGCAGCAAGCCCGACATGAAGGCGTCACCGGCGCCGAGCACATTATAGACCTCGACCGGAAAACCCGGCCCCTTGACGCCCTCATCGAGCGAATTGGGAATCGCGCCGGGGAACACGACGCAGCCCATCGGGCCGCGCTTAAGCACCAGGGTCGCCTGGCTTGAGGCCCGCACGGCTTTCAGCGCTCCGAGCGGATCGTCGGCGCCGCCGGCGATCATCATCTCCTCTTCGGTGCCGACGATCAGATCGCATTGGGGCACGATGGCGGCGAGACTTCTTCGTGACTTCGCCCGACTTGATGTAACGCTCCTCGCCCGCGCCGTGGCCGGCGAGCCCCCATAAGTTCGGCCGGTAATCGATGTCGAAGACGACCCTGCGCCCGGCGGCGCGGGCGATCCGCATCGCCTTGAGCTGCGCGGCGGCGGTGTTGGCGCGCGCGAAATGGGTGCCGCTCACCAGGACCGCCTTGGCGCTTTCGATGTAAGCCGGATCTATGTCGCTCTCGTCGAGCGCGCTGTCGGCGCAATTGTCGCGATAGAAGATCAGCGGGAAGGTCTTTTCGTCGCGGATGCCGAGCAGCACGAGCGAGGTGAGCCGCACCGGATCGGTGTGGACTCCGGAGACGTCGACGCCCTCGCGATCGCATTGTTCGCGAATGAATCGGCCCATGTGCTCGTCGCCGACGCGGGTGATGAGGCCGCTTTTCAGCCCGAGCCGCGCCGTGCCGATGGCGATATTGGTCGGACAGCCGCCGACGGCCTTGGAGAAGCTCGCCATGTCCTCGAGGCGGCCGCCGACCTGCGCGCCGTAAAGGTCGACGGACGAGCGGCCGATGGTGATGACGTCCAGGCGGGGTTCAGGCGCCATGGGCCAGGCTCACGGCTCGATCGGCGGATCGGCCGTGCCGACCACATTCTGATCGAAGTCGATGTTCGAGCCCGTCATGAGCCCGGATTCGTCTGAGCACAGGAAGGCGCAGGCGCGCGCGACTTCCTTGGGGTCGATGAGGCGGCCGAACGGCTTCGACTTGACGGCCTCTTCCAGCCACCCCTCCTTGGCGCCGTGATAGGTCTTCATGATGCGGTCCTCGCCCGGGGTCGACATCCAGCCGATGTTGAGCCCGTTGACGCGGATACGGAATTTGAGCAGCGAATGGGCGACGTTGCGAGTGAGGGTGGCGAGCGCGCCCTTCGAGGCGCAATAGGCGGTGATGAAGGGCTGCCCGCCGTGGCCCGACATCGACTGGATGTTGACAATCGAGCCCGCAATCTTCTCACGCCGCATGATTCGAACGCTCTCCTGAATAAGGAAGAAGGGCGCGCGCACGTTAACGTCGAAGATTTCGTTGAAGCGTTGCTCGGTTGTGTCGAAAATATCGCCGCGGTCGGTAAGCGCGGCCGCGTTGACCAGCGCGTCGACGCGCCCGAAGCGCTCGTCGGCCTTCGCGACCACTTTTCGGCAGTCGGCGACCCTCGCAAGATCGGCCTGGACGAAGACCGTCGGACACCCTGTCGATGAGATTTCGCCCGCGACCCGCTCGCCCGCCTTGGCGTTGCGGCCGCAGATCACCAGCCCCGCCGCGCCGCGGTCAGCGAACAGTCGCGCAATCGCCTCGCCCAAACCCTGCGTGCCGCCGGTGACGATGGCGACCTTGCCGCTCAGATTGGCCGGCCCTCGATAGGCTGGGCGCGCGCCGACCTCGGGCGCGGAGGTTTTGGCCATGAGCGTTCTCTCCTCGGGGCAAAGCGTCGGCGGCTGAAGGCGGACTTGCCGGGTCGCTTCGTGTTGAATGAAACAAAAATTCTATTCCCAAGTCAATATGGAACGTATATTCTTTTTTCGACAGGGCGCCAGGACGATGGCGCCACACGGGAGGAGCGTATGCGATTTGGGATTATCGGGGCGGGACGGATCGGCAAGATCCATGGCGGCAACGCCGCCACGCGTCCCGGCAGCAGTGTGGCCTTCGTCGCCGACGCCGACCCGGCCGCCGCCGCCGCTTTGGCCGAAAGCACAGGCGCCAAAGTCGCTGACATCGACGCGATCCTCGCATCGAAGGACGTCGACGCGGTCGCCATCTGCTCGCCGACCGACACCCACGCCGATCTCATCGAGCGCGCCGCCCGCGCCGGCAAGGCGATCTTCTGCGAGAAGCCGATCGATCTCGACGTTGGCCGCGTTCGCGCCTGCCTCGAAGTGGTCAAACAGACCGGCGCGACGCTGATGGTCGGCTTCAACCGCCGCTTCGACCCCAATTTTGCCGCCCTGCGCCAGCGAGTCGCCGAGGGCGCGATCGGCGCGCTCGAAATCGTCTCGATCACCTCGCGCGATCCCGGGCCCCCGCCCCTTTCCTACATCGCCCGGTCCGGCGGCCTCTTCCGCGACATGATGATCCACGATTTCGACATCGCCCGGTTTGTGCTTGGCGAGGAGCTGGTTGCGGTCAGCGCCATGGGGTCGGCGCTCGTCGACAAGGCGATCGGGGAGGCCGGCGACATCGACACCGCGGCCGTCATCATGGAGACCGCCTCCGGCAAGGTGGCCCAGATCTCCAATTCGCGCCGCGCGACTTACGGCTATGACCAGCGGGTCGAGGCGCATGGCGTGAACGGCATGCTGTCCGCGGCCAATATACGCGAGACGACAGTAGAATGGGCGGGCATGCATGGCTTCACCAGCGACAAGGCGCTCAATTTTTTCCTCGAGCGCTACGAGGCGGCCTATCGCAACGAGCTCGACGCTTTCATCGCCGCGGTGAAAGCTGGAAAGAAACCTCGCCCGGACGGCGAAGATGGCCTCAAGGCGCTGCTCCTTGCCGACGCAGCCTACCGCTCGTGGAAGACCAGGCAGCGCGTGACGGTGGGTTAACACTTGTGCACCGCCCCGCCGCTTGCGCCTCAGGCGGCGTGGCCCTATAGGCGGCTGCGTCGTCAATAGGATCAAGGCATGGCGCAAGCCCAGAAACGGCTCCCGGCTGAAGACCGGGCGCCGATCGAAGCGCCGCCGCCCAAGCAGCCAACGCTCGTCGAACGTCTGATCGAGGCCATAAGGCGCCATCGCTCGGCGCTTCGACGGTTCGGCATGGCGGCGAGCGTCATCATCATCATCGTTTCGCTGACCATCTTTGTGCGCACCCTTGCGCGCGTCGATCCGGCCAAGTTCAAGGCCGCCATCGCCGGGATGGGCGGCGATCAGATCCTGCTCTCGTTCGTTTTCGCCGCGATAAGCTACCTCGCGCTCACCGGCTATGATGGGCTGGCGCTCCATCACCTGAGGATCAAGGTCCCCTATCGGTTGACGGCTCTGGCGTCGTTCGCGAGCTACGCGCTTTCGTTCACGCTCGGCTTTCCGTTGGTGACCGGGGGCGCGGTCCGCTACTGGATCTATGGGCCGGCTGGCCTCTCCGCCGGCAAGGTCGCGAGTCTGACGGTCGTGGCCGGGATCACGTTCTGGCTGGGCATGGGGCTGGTGGTCGGCTCCGGGTTCCTGTCGGCCTCCGATCCGATCGCCGACATCGATCATTTCCACCCGCTCGCCAATCGTCTGATCGGCTTGGCGGTTATCGGCGCGGTGATCGCCTATCTCGCCTGGGTCAGGCGCATGCGCCGGCAGGAGGTGACGGTTCTCGGCGTGAGGCCCCCAGGTCTCCGTCTGACGCTCGGGCAAATGGCGCTCGGCGTCATCGACATCTGCTCGGCCGCGGCCGCGCTTTATGTTCTGCTGCCACACGACAGCCGCTTCGGCTTCCCCGTTTTCGCAACGCTTTATTCGTTCGCCTCCGTACTCGGGATCGCCAGCCACGCGCCCGGCGGCCTCGGGGTGTTCGAGGCGACGATCCTGCAGGGGGTCGGCGGCTCCCAGGACGCCGTGCTGGCCTCGCTCCTCATCTTTCGCGTCATCTATTACGCCGTCCCCTTTCTCATCGCGATGGCGATGCTTGGCGGCGTCGAGGCGGTGCGCCGCTGGCGTTCGCTGCGCGAAGCGATGTCGAACCCGTCCGACGATTGGCCCGCTGGGCGATGAAGAGCCTCGAGGCGCGGAAACTCGCTGAGCTTGTGGGGTCTCCGTTCGCGGCTGAGATCATCGGCGCGATGCCGGAGCCTGCGGTTATCGTCAGCGCGGATGAGCGCGCGGCGGCGGCCAACAAGCCGGCGCTCGATCTGTTGCCGGGGCTGAGGATCGGCGATCCCTTCGTGCTGGGCTTGCGCGCCCCCGACGTCATCGACGCACGCCGCCGGGTGATGGCGAGCGGCGAGGCCGAGACGGTGCAGTGGAGCGAACGCGTGCCGGTCGAACGGCTGTTCGAGGTCACCGTCGCGCCGCTCGCGACGTCGAACGGCGAAGTCGTGGCGACGCTCATCACCTTGCGCGACCAGACCGAGGCTCGGCGCGTCGAGCGGCTGCGCGTCGACTTCATCGCCAACGCCAGTCACGAGTTGCGCACCCCGCTCGCCTCGCTGCTCGGCTTCATCGAGACCCTGCAAGGCTCGGCGCACGACGACCCGAAGGCGCGCGACCGCTTCCTCGCCATCATGCGTGAACAGGGGCGGCGCATGGCCCGGCTGATCGAGGACCTGCTGTCGCTTTCGCGCATCGAGCAGAAGCAGCATGTGCGGCCCGAAACCACGGTCGATCTGGCGCAGACCACCCGCAGCGTCGTCGACGCGCTGACGCCGATGGCCGGGGATCTCGGCGTCGAGATCCGTCTTGGCGCCGACGAGCCGGTGATGGTGGCCGGCGACCGCGACGAACTCATGCGGGTCGCCGAGAACCTGATCGAGAACGCGATCAAATATGGCGTTCGGCTCGATCTGGAGGGCGCCCGCGTGGTGGAGGTCGCCGTCTCGGCGACGGAAAAGGAAGGCAGCCTGAGCGTGCGGGACTACGGACACGGCATCGCGCCCGAGCACCTGCCGCGGCTGACCGAGCGCTTCTACCGCGTCGACGTGACCCAGAGCCGGGCCAAGAACGGGACCGGTCTCGGCCTCGCCATCGTCAAGCACATCCTCACCCGCCACCGCGGGCAGGCTGACCATCACGAGCCGCCTCGGCCAGGGCTCCTCGTTCGTCGCGACCGTGCCGCTGCAGCCGACACCGAAGCCCTGAGCGCGAGCGCCGCGGGGGATCGGCGCATCGGGCGGAACGGCGGGAATGCGCAAATAGCCGCCACTCCTCGACCGGATCGTGAGTGCTTCCAATCGATCGGGTCTCCGTACGCTCCGCTTATTATTGTGCTAGGACGGCGTGGGGAACCAAATGGCCGAAACACGCAAGCTCGCCGCGATCATGGCCGTCGACGTCGTCGGCTATTCCCGCCTGATGGGGGAGGATGAGGCAGGGACGGCGAGGGTCGTTCGGGAGCATCGGGACGCGGCGCGACCGTTCGTGTCGGACAGGGGCGGGCGTATCGTCAAGACGATGGGCGACGGGCTGCTGGTGGAGTTTCCGTCCGTGGTCGACGCAGTCGAATGCGCGGCCGCAATCCAGAGACTGATGGTCGAGCGAAACGCCGAAACGCCTGAGAGCAAGCGCATCGTCTATCGCGTCGGCGTTCATCTCGGCGACGTGCTGATCGAAGGCGAAGACATCCTTGGCGAGGGGGTCAATATCGCGGCGCGTTTGGAGGGAATCTGCGAACCCGGCGGGGTGCTGATATCCGGCTCGGTCTATGAGCATGTGCGTGGGCGGGTCGAAGCCAGCTTCGTCGATCTCGGCGAACGAGACCTTAAAAACATCGCTCGGCCCGTGCGCGCCTATCGTGTGGCCATCGACGACTCCGCGACAGCTGAATTCGGCTGCGCAACAAAGCCGGAGGTCGCGGCCGCAACCAGAGACAGGCCCTCGATTGCAGTCCTGCCCTTTCAAAACATGAGTGGCGACCCGGAGCAGGACTATTTCGCCGACGGCTCTCCGAGGACATCATAACGGCCCTGTCGAAACTGTCTCAGCTCTTCGTTATCGCCCGCAACTCCTCATTCTCCTTCAAGGGCAAGAACGTCCAGGTCCAGGAGATCGGCAAGACTCTCGGCGTCCGCTATGTCCTCGAGGGCAGCGTGCGCAAAGTCGAAAAGCGCGTGCGGATCACGGCTCAGCTCATCGACGCCACCAATGACGGCCATCTCTGGGCGGAGCGGTTCGATCGGGACCTGACCGACATTTTCGCCGTGCAGGATGATGTGACCGGGCAGATCGTGGGCGCGCTTTCGCTCAACCTCGCTCAGGGCGATCGCCGTCGGCTGTTGGTCGGAGCAGACCGACAATATGGAGGCTTTCGACTGCTTCCTGCGCGGGCGGGAATTATGGTGGCGGCACGCAAAAGAGCCGAACGCCCAGGCGCGGGAGCTGCTACTCCGCACCACCGAACTCGACCCGCAATTCGCGCCGGGATTCGCTTGGCTGGGGCTGCGCAAATCAACGACTATGTCAGTCAATGGACCGACCAGCCGTCACGTTCGCTCGATCTCGCCTATGAGGCGGCCACCCGGTCAGCGGCGCTCGATCCGAAATTGCCCGCCGCTTATTGGGCTCTGATCTTCGCCAATCTCTGGATGTGGCGCTACGACGACGCGATCCGCGCGGGAAAGACCGCTATCGCCAACAACCCGAATGACGCTGAGGCCTTGAACGGCTCGGCGTTATCCTGCATACGGCGGCCGCTCGGCGGAGGCGCTGCGCTATTTCGAGCGAGCGATGGCGCTAAACCTTTGTGCCCCGGCATGTGGCTGCACTTTAAAGGCCAGGCCGACTATCAATGCAACGATACGAGGAAGCGAAAACGCCTCAAGCGGCGGATCTTCCGCACCCCCGAGACCGACGCCTCCCGTGTGCTCCTAGCCGCGACTTCGGCCAGACGGGCCGTCTCGACGAGGCGCGCGAACAGTGGCGCGAGGTCCTTCGCGTCAACCCCGCCTATTCTCTGGAACACAGGCGCAAGGTGCTGCCCTACAAGAACCCAGCCGACTTCGAGACCGTCGTTGATGGGCTCAGAAAGGCGGGCTTGGTTGAATAGGTTGGCCTGACAACTGGCAGAGACGATGTTTCAACGGTATGGCGGCACCGGCTCGAGAGATCCAATGTGACATCGCGCCGATTCTATCCGAGCTAGCGCACCAGGACCCGCCGGGAGCGGTCGCGATCGCGGTCGCGGCGGCGCTCCTGCACCGGCTGGTAGGCGAGACCGCCATGGTAGGCGCAATAGGGCCCCGACGTCTTGGGTGAACCACAATACCGGAATTCGGCGCTGGACGGGTCGCCGAGCGGCCAGCGGCACATCGCCTCCTTGAGCTCGAGGATGGTCACCCTGAGCGACATCGGCACGACCACGCTCTCGAACGCCTGCTCCTCCTCAACCTCCGCCAGCGCTTGCGGGGCGATCGCAAGCGCCGTCGCCCCGCGCATCATCCGAGGGGCCGCGGAAGCGAGCCGCTGCGGCCCGGCCATGCGATGGGCCGGCGGCGGCGGCAAACGGCGAGGACGCGGAACATTCGCGCCCGGGGTCTTGGCCCGGCCGGCCAAACCCAGCCGATGGACCTTTCCGATGATCGCATTGCGGGTGAGGCCGTTGCCGAGCAAGCTCGCGATCTGGCTTGCGCTCTTGCCGTCCGTCCAATGCTGCTTGAGTTGCTCGACTATCTCGTCCGTCCAAGCCATAGCCGCCTCGCCCCGTCAATCCTCGCCAAAGGCCTCGCTTACGCAGAATCCGACCCCCTCGCCCGACGGACCTCGTCGGGCGGTAACGCGAACCGGCACTCCAGGAAACCCATCCCCCACGACATCTCGTGGGCCTCGAGGGCAAAACTACACTACTCGTTGAATCTCGCGCAAGAGTCCCCAGCGCCGCTTGAACGAGCTTTTCCCCAGCTCGATACCCATTGGACGAGGTTTTCCCCAACTCTTGGCGGACCGGATCAAGCCGGGCGGCTCAGCGAGTTGGATCAAGACGTTAGGGCGGCCGCCCCGTCGCGCCATTTGACCCGATCGAGCGCCTTCCGCTATAGTAACGGCGCATTCGGCGGCCGCCCTAGCGGGGCGGCGTTTTTATTTCAGCCCTGCACGCCGATCTCGGGAGGCCGGATTCCCGAGCTGCCACAAGGAGTTGACGGTGAGTCTCGCCGACGCGGCTTCCGCTATCGTTCCGACCTACGCGCGGGCGAATGTCGCTTTCGAGCGCGGCGAGGGCTCATGGCTCACCTCGACGACCGGCGAGCTTTATCTCGATTTCGGCGCCGGCATCGCCGTGACCTCGGTCGGCCACGCCCATCCCCACCTCGTCGAAACCCTGGCGACTCAGGGGTCGAAGCTGTGGCATGTTTCGAATCTCTATCAGAATCCGGAGGGGGAGCGCTTTGCGCGCCGCCTCGCCGACGCCACCTTCGCCGATCTCGTTTTCTTCGCCAACTCAGGGGCCGAGGCGAACGAGGCCGCGATCAAGATGGCGCGGCGGCGCCATTCGGTCGACGGCCATCCCGAGCGCTATCGCACCCTTACCTTCGAAGGGGCGTTTCACGGCCGCACGCTGGCGATGATCGCCGCCGGCGGCCAGGCCAAATATCTCGACGGCTTCGGCCCAAAGGTCGACGGCTTCGACCAGATCCCGGTGACCGACCTCGATGCGGTCGAGGCGGCGATCGGGCCGGAGACCGGCATGATCATGATCGAGCCGATCCAGGGCGAGGGCGGGGTGCGGGTCATTCCCCGGTCCTTCCTGCGGGGCTTGCGCGAGATCTGCGACCGGCGCGGCCTGCTGCTGATCTTTGACGAAGTGCAGACGGGGGTCGGGCGCACCGGGCGCTTCTTCGCCTATGAGCATTGCGGGATCCATCCCGACATCCTCACCTCCGCCAAGGGGATCGGCGGAGGCTTTCCGATGTCCGCCTGCCTCGCGACCGCGGACGCGGCGCGCGGGCTCACCACCGGTGTCCATGGCACGACCTTCGGCGGCAATACGCTGGCGATGGCGGTCGGCAACGCCACGCTCGACGTCATCCTCGCGCCGGGCTTTCTCGAGCGGGTCGCGAGGCTGGGACTGGACATGCGCCAGAGGCTGGCGGAGCTCAAGGACCGCCATCACGGCGTGATCGAGGAGGTTCGCGGCGAGGGACTGATGATCGGCCTCAAGCTCAAGGTTCCGCCGGCCAAGTTCACCGACGCCGCGCTCGAGCGGAAGCTTCTCGTCATTCCCGCGGGCGACAACGTGGTGCGCGTCATGCCGCCCCTCGTGGTCACCGACGAGGAGATCGCCGAAGGCGTGCGGCGGCTGGACGCGGCTTGCGAAGCGGTGGAACAGCGCGTGACGGCGACTGCGAAGTGAAGCGAAAGCATGGACGCAACCGTTCATACTGAGCCGAGGCATTTCCTCGATCTGCTCGAGCTTTCGACCGGACAGCTCCGCGGCATCCTCGACGCCGCCTCGGCGATGAAGGCGGGGCGGGTCAAGGGCGCGGAGGCGCCGTCGCGTCCGCTCGCCGGCAAGACGCTGGCGATGATCTTCGACCGGCCTTCGACCCGCACCCGCGTCTCGTTCGACGTCGGCATGCGCGAACTCGGCGGCGAGTTGATCATGCTGACCGGGGCCGAGATGCAGCTCGGCCGCGGCGAGACCATCGCCGACACGGCTCGGGTGCTGTCGCGCTATGTCGATGCGATCGTCATCCGCATCCTCTCCCATGACGACATGCGGGAAATGGCGGCGCATGCGACGATCCCGGTGATCAACGGCCTCACCAAGCAGTCGCATCCTTGCCAGGTGCTGGCCGATCTCATGACCTTCGAGGAGAAGCGCGGGCCTATCCGCGGGCGCAAGGTCGCCTGGTCCGGCGACTACAACAACGTGCTGTCGTCCTGGATCGACGCTTCGGCGCGCTTCGACTTCCGGCTCGAGATCGCCTGTCCGCCGGAATTGCAGCCAAGCAGGCAGCGGCTCGCCGCGGCGAAGAAGGCTGGCGCGAACATCGCGATCGGCGTCGACCCGGTCGAGGCCGCCCGCGACGCGGCGGCGGTCATCTCGGATTGCTGGGTGTCGATGGGCGACGAGGACGAGGGCCGGCGCCACAACCTGCTCGCGCCCTATCAGGTCAACGCCAAGCTCATGAGCCACGCGGCGCCGGACGCCGTCTTCATGCACTGCCTGCCGGCCCATCGCGGCGAGGAGGTGACGGACGAAGTGATCGACGGGCCTCAGTCGGTGGTGTTCGACGAAGCGGAAAACCGCCTACACGCGCAGAAGGGGGTGCTGGCGTGGTGCCTTGGAGCGACGCCATGACAGTTCTCGAGCGCGCCGCCTCGGCCGAGGTCGTCGACGACATCGTGCTGCCGTTCGCCGTCGAATCCTTAAGCGTCAGGGGTCGTCTCGTGCGCTTAGGGCCCGCGATCGACCTCATGCTCAAGCGCCACGATTATCCGGAACCCGTGTCGAAGCTGGTGGCGGAAGCCGTGACGCTTGCAGCGCTGCTCGGCTCGACCTTGAAGACGAGCGGCCGCTTTCAGTTGCAGACCAAGAGCGACGGGCCTGTCACCATGCTCTTGGTCGATTTCGACGCGCCTTCGCATCTGCGCGCGCTCGCCCGGTTCGACAAGGCCCGGCTCGAGCGCGCGTCGCAGGCCGGCGACGACCTGCTCGGCCAGGGCCATATGGCCTTCACCATCGATCCCGGCGGCGACATGAACCGCTATCAGGGCGTGATCGCGCTCGAGGGTCAGGGGCTCGAAGCGGCGGCGCATCATTATTTCGAGCGCTCGGAGCAGATCCCGACGCTGGCGCGCCTCGCGGTCGGGGAAATCGTGACCACGGGCGGCGCGGCCTGGCGCGCCGGCGGGCTTGTCGTCCAATACCTGCCGGAAACGGGCGGGCGGCGGCTCAAGGCGGACTTTCCTCCGGGCGACGCGCCCGAGGGCGTCGAGCTTCATACCGTCGCCGAAGACGACGCGTGGACGGAAGCCAAGACGCGCGCCGCGACGACCGAAGCCCACGAACTGATCGATCCGACGCTGTCGGGCGAGCGGCTGCTGTTCCGCCTGTTCAACGAGCGGGGCGTGCGCGTCTATGCGCCGACCCCGCTCGCCGCGGTCTGCCGCTGCTCCGCCGAGGGGGTCGACGCGATGTTGCGCTCTTTTCCGGTGGAGGAGGTCAGGGAGATGGTGGGGGATGACGGGATGATCGGCGTCACCTGCGAGTTCTGCTCGACCAAGCGGGTCTTCGACCCGGCCGACTACGGCGCTTGAGGTTCAAGCCGCACCGATGGATGACAGCGCTTTCGCGGCGAGACTAGCCCAAGCCCAGGCGGCGATCGAGCGCGAGCTCGAAGGCCTGCTCGGCCTCGAACCCCGGCCGGGCGAGCCGGCGCGGCCCAAGCGCCTCATCGAGGCGATGCGCTATGCGACGCTGGGCGGGGGAAAACGGCTCAGAGCCTTCCTGACCATCGAGACGGCGCGGGCGCTTGGGCGCACGGACGAAGGTCCGAGGCGCGCGGGCGCGGCGATCGAATGCGTCCACGCCTATTCCCTGATCCATGACGATCTGCCGTCGATGGACGATGACGACTTGCGGCGTGGCCGCCCCACGACGCATCGCGCCTTTGACGAAGCGACCGCGATCCTCGCCGGCGACGCGCTGCAGGCGCTGGCGTTCGAAATTCTGGCCGACCCCGCGACCGATCCGCTCGCCGAGGCGCGCGCCGCGCTCTGTCTGGGGCTGGCGCGAGCCATCGGCGTTGCGGGCATGGTGGGCGGGCAGATGCTCGATATCGCAGCCGAGCGGAGAACCGCGCCCCTTTCGGTCGAGGAGATTGCGCGCCTGCAGGCGATGAAGACCGGCGCGCTTCTCAAGTTCAGCGTCGAGGCGGGGACGCGGCTCGCCGGCGCCGGCGCGACGGCGCGGACGGCGCTCGAAACTTACGGGCGCGCGATCGGCGCCGCGTTTCAGATCGCCGATGACATTCTCGACGTCGAAAGCGACGCGGCGACGCTGGGCAAGCGCGCCGGCAAGGACGCGGCGCAGAACAAAGGTACGCTGGTCGGAGCGCTCGGGCTCGACGGCGCGCGCCGCGAGCTCGCGCGCCTCGTTGACGAGGCGGTCTCGGCGGTTGATGCGGCGGGCGTGGGCGCCGCTGGCGACGCCTTGCGCGCGACCGCGCACTTCGTCGCCAAGCGGAAGAAGTGAGCATTCCTGTTCGGAAGCGATTACGAAGGATCTATCAACTCAGAAGCGGGGGGTTCATGACGCTTGTGGGACGGCTCCCTCGGCCTTTCGGAAGAGGGCGCCACCTTCGAGCTGCCGCGAACAGCGCCGCCTTGCGCCTTCACTTCCGACCCACGAGCGGGTCATTACGATCGCAAAATGTTTCACTTTAGCCTCGACATCACAACATACGACGTGATGTGCGCCACCCCTGGCAGCGCCGTCAGACGATCCGCGTGGAAAATCTCGTAGCTCGCCAGATCTGCAACCGCGACGCGGAGCAGATAGTCGAAGGCTCCCGCAATATGGTGCACCTCGAGGATACCGGGGAGCTGTGTGACCGCCTTCTGGAAGGCTTGAACGTCGCTGCGCACGTGACGCTCCAACTGCACGGCGGCAAAGACCGTGAATGACCGACCAAGCACCGCAGGGTCGATCTCGGCGCGGTAGCCTCGAATGATTCCACGCTGTTCCAGGTCGCGCTGCCGGCGCTGACAACTCGATGGCGACAGGCCGACGACCTCGGCTAGTTCGATGCTGGTTTTTCGTGCGTCCGACCGCAAGGCTTGCAGAATTTTCTCGTCAAATGAGTCAATTTCGCTGGTTTTATGCAGAGCCATCGTTCTGTGCGCCTAACTTCGCAGAGTTTCGGCATAAAAGGTCGCATATTCTCCACAAGCGCGAAAGCGATTCACGGGAGGGCAATGCGATGACGGAAAAGATGCACGGGATCGAGACCCGGCTTCAACATCCGAGGATTGCTGCGGCGCCAGGCGGCGAACCTGTCACTTCCCCGATCTACCAAACCTCGACCTACGTTTTGCCGACGCCCGAACTGGGGGCGGAGATCGCAGCGAGCTGGCATCCGCAACGTTTCTACACCCGGTATGGCTCGCCCAACGTCGCGCATGTCGAGGCCATTGTCGCTGATCTCGAGGGCGCCGAAAGCGCGGTCGCGGTCGGCTCCGGCGTCGCGGCGATTGCGGCTTCCATCTTAAGCAATGCGCGCGCCGGGGATCACGTCGTCGCGCAAACCGCGCACTACACCGCAGCGCTCACCCTTCTCACAGAATGGCTGCCGCGGCAGGGCGTAGAGGTCACGCAGGTCGACCAGACCGACATCGCGGCGTTTGCCCAAGCGATTGGTCCGAAGACGCGCCTCGTCTACACGGAAACCCCGACCAACCCGACCATGGCGTTGACCGACCTTAAAGCCGTTTCGGCGCTGGCCCACGCGCAGGGCGCGATCGTCGTCACGGACAACACCTTTGCGTCGAGCTTCAACCAGCTTCCGCTGACGCTCGGCGTCGATCTCGTCGTGCACTCCGCCACAAAGTACCTCAACGGCCACAGCGATGTGACGGCGGGCGCGATCGCCGGGTCGCGCAAGCTGATCGAGCCGGTCTGGGAATATGCGCGTGTGCATGGTCCGGTGCTGCATCCCATGGAGGCGTGGCTGCTCGGGCGCGGGCTCAAGACCTATGCGCTCAGAATGCGCCAGCACAACCAGACCGGAGTTTTGGTGGCCGAAGCGCTTGTGAAGGCGCGCGGCGTCGCGAAGGTTTACTATCCCGGTCTCGCCTCGCATCCGCGGCACGAACTCGCACGCCGGCAAATGTCGGGCGGCTTTGGCGGCATGATGGCCTTCGAGGTTGCGGGTCCGACCGCCGAGGAGCGTTTCAAACGGGCTCAGAACGTCCTGCGGAACGTGCGCCTGTGCACGTCGGCGGCCAGCCTCGGCGGCACGGAGACTTTGATCATCCACCCCGCCTCGATGATCTTCTCCCATCAATCGCCCGACCAACTTGCCGCCGCCGGCGTCGAGCCGGGCCTCCTGCGACTATCCGTGGGTCTCGAGCATCACGGAGATATTGTGGACGATCTGACGTCCGCGCTTTCGGACGCTGGTGACTGAAAGGCGTCGGAAGAATTGCCGAGAGCGCCGGGAACTCCAGACGGAGGCGACTTGTGGTGAATGTCCCGTCCGCGCGCCTCACCGCGCCGCGGAGCTCTCCTCCTCCACCCCGACCGCGTAGCCCAAGCCCCGCACGGTCTTGATGATGTCGACGCCGAGCTTCTTGCGCAATCGCCCGATGAACACCTCGATCGTGTTCGAGTCGCGATCGAAATCCTGCTCGTAGAGATGATCGACGATCTCGCTGCGGGAGATGATGCGCCCCGCATGGTGCATGAGATAGGATAAGAGGCGATATTCGTGGCTGGTCAGCTTGATCACGTCGGCGTTGACGGTCACGCGCCCGGCGCGGGCGTCAAGCCTGACCGGGCCGACGGCGAGATCGCTCGAAGCGTGGCCGGCGGCGCGGCGCAGAAGCGCGCGCAGGCGCGCCAGCACTTCCTCCATGTGAAACGGCTTGGCGACATAGTCGTCCGCGCCGGCGTCGATGCCCTGGACCTTCTCGCTCCATCGATCGCGAGCGGTCAGCATCAGGACCGGCATCGTGCGCCCGGCCTTGCGCCAGGCCTCGAGGACCGAGATCCCGTCGCGCTTGGGCAGGCCGATGTCGAGCACGACCGCGTCATAAGGCTCGGTGTCGCCGCGAAACCAGCCTTCCTCGCCGTCGAAGGCGCGGTCGACCGCATAGCCCGCGGCCTCAAGCGCCCCGGACACCTGACGGTTGAGATCGCGATCGTCCTCGACCACCAAAAGCCGCATGGCAACTTGCTTCCCCTGATTCGGGGCGAAAATCAATTCTTGACCTGCGGCTCGCGAGGCTCGCGAGGCTCACGCGTCGGGCGCGCGGCGATCTTCCCCGTCCCGGCCTCCATCTGGACATGCACGAGGCGCCCATCCCGATGCAAGAGGACGATCTCGTAGACGAAATCCTCTCCAGTGCGGCAAAGCCTCGCCGACAGCGGCTCGGCCTTGCGCTGCGCGCCGGCGGCCTTGAGCGCGGCGAACGGCTCGAGCAGGCGGCGCGACTTGACCATTTCGCGTGTCTCGGCGGAGCTGAGACAGACCTTCTTCGCCGCGGCGTGCGGCTCGACTTCGGCGGCGTAGGCCGCGGCGCACCCCATCAGGGCGCACCACGCTCCTGCGCGGCAAAGCATGGCGAGCGCGGCCATGGCGGCAAAGCCTCTGTTGCGGATACTTGATACCATGTTGGCGCTTGCGGCTGAATGCAATGTGAATGGTCGAGCCGTGCGATTGAAGCCGGAAGCGGATGACGTTGGCGGAAAACGGGCAAAAACGCGGCGCTCGATAAGCCGATTGATGCGCCGCGCCTTCTGGCGCACCAAGCCAGGCGCAATGCCGTCGCCGCGCTTCCGCTTTCTTCGCCTGCTGACGCTCGCCGCGGGGCTGGCCGCGTCAGGCGCTCCGGCGCGGGCGCTGGTCGGCGCCCAGCCGGACGGGCGCTTCGCCGACCGGGTGGCGATGGTGCTGATCCGCGGCGGCGACAAGGCCGGCTTCTGCACGGGCCTCGTGCTCAGCCCGCGCATTCTGCTCACCGCCGCCCATTGCCTGCGGCCCTTGCGCGACATGGCGGTTTACTATCGCGACGCCGCGGGGGCGCCGGTCATCATTCCGGTCGATGCGGCGATTGCCCATCCGCTCTACCGCGCCGATGCGATCAAGGCTCGCGTCGAATCGATCGACTTGGCTCTTATCCGGACCGCCCGTCCTCTTGGCGCCCGCTTCGCCGGCGCGGCGATCGCCGATGGCGGGCCGCCGCCGATCGGCGCGTTAGCGATCGTCTCGGGCTACGGCGCGGCGCGCGAGGGCGATTGGGCGTCGGGCGGCACCCTGCGTAGCGTGACGCTCGCCGTCCGCGAGCCGGCCTCGAAGGTTCTCATTTGGGCCGCCGATCCCGCTGGAAGGGCGGCCGGCGCCTGCAGCGGCGATTCCGGCGCTCCCGTATGGTCGGCGGACGGATCGGCCGCGATCGCCATCGTCGCCTGGGCGCAAGCCCCGCATGGGCGCGGCTGCGGCGGCCTGACGCAAGGCCCGCTGCTCGCCCCGCTGAAAGACTGGATCGAGGAGGCGGAGCGCCGGCTTGCTTCGCCTCGCTGAATCGCCATAATTGTTGAAAGGTCCGTCACGGGGCAAGCCAATCCACATATATTTGTCTGATTTTGCTTAGGAAGCATCTGGCCAACCCACATTGAACCGGCGCCCTCGCGCGACCCACTCAAGCGCCGGGCGGGGGCCGCTGTTCCTTCCCAGGCGATTGGCGCTTCAGTTTGGCCCCCTCCCCTTCGCGCACAACAACAGGCCCCATCCCATGACCTTCGCCCGCTATCCCTCGCTGATCGACAAGGTTGTCTTCATCACCGGCGGCGGGTCCGGCATTGGCGCGGCGATGGTCGAGGCGTTCGCCGCGCAGGAGGCCAATGTCGCATTTGTCGACATCGCCGCAGAGCCGTCCAGGGACCTGGTTGCGAAAATCGGCGCCTCGAGGCCTCCGCCGCTCTTTCTGCACAGCGACCTTGCCGACATCGCCGCCCTCGAGGCGGCGATGGAGGAGGTCCGGCAGCGTCTGGGACCGATCGGCGTGCTCGTCAACAACGCGGCGAATGATCAACGCCAGGACGCGGACGAAACGAGCGAAGCGGACTGGGATCGGACGATGGCGCTCAATCTCAAGCACCAGTTCTTCGCCGCCCAGATCGCGCGCCGCTCCATGCGCGAGCTTGGCGGCGGAGCGATCGTCAACTTTTCCTCGACCGCCTGGATGATCGGGGTCGCCCGTCTCACGGTCTATTCCGCCGCCAAGGCCGCCGTGGTCGGCCTGACGAACAGTCTGGCGCGCGAGTTCGGGCCCGATAATATCCGCGTCAACGCCATCGCTCCGGGCGCGGTCATCACCGAGCGGCAACGCCGCCTCTGGATGAACGAGCAAGACATCGCCGACTTCCGGGCGCGTCAGTGCCTCAACCAAACCTTGCTTGCCGAAGATGTCGCGCGTCTGGCGCTGTTTCTATCCGCCGACGATAGCGCGATGATTACTAAGCAATGCTATCAGGTCGACGGCGGACTGCGTTAGTTCGCCTCAACAAAAATGAACTTGATCGCGCCATTTTGCGGGCGCATCTTACCGATTCTACGGCGGCTCGACCAAAAGACCGCCTGACGAAGGGGAGAGAGGGATGACAGTTGCCCGCATTCTTAACGACAAGGGGCGCGACGTTTTCACCACTCAGCCGCATCGCACCCTAAAGGAAGTCGTGGAGCTGCTCGCCGAGAAAGGCGTGGGAGCGGTGGTCGTTTCGGACGCCTCGCACAGTGTTCTGGGCATTCTTTCGGAGCGCGACGTAGTGCGCGTCATCGCCAGGCATGGCGCAGCCGCGCTCGAGGATCCCGTATCGCGCCACATGACGCCGAAGGTCATCACGGTCACGGTCGACGACACGATCGATCACGTCATGCAGACGATGACGACGGGGCGCTTTCGCCATGTTCCGGTGGTCGACGGCGGCCGCCTGATCGGCATCATCTCGATTGGAGATGTGGTCAAGCGCCACGTCAACGCGCTCGACAGCGAGCGGCAGGCTTTGCGCGAATATATCGCGACCGCCTGAGCCGATCGGGCGCGGAGTCAGAGCGGGCCGCGAAGAAGTGTAAGCCGGTTTTTCCCGAAAGGCGGGTCGAACCACGACCGTCATTGCGAGCGAAGCGAAGCAATCCAGAAGTCATTGGGCGCCTTACGGCCCCTCTGGATCGCCGCGTCGCTTCGCTTCCTCGCGATGACGATTCCATTCAAAGGCAACCTGCTTTAAGCCCCGGCCGCGTCGAGCCGCGCCGGCTCGATATGTTCCTGGATTTCGGCCGCCGCCTTGCGGACCGCCTCCCGCCCGAGCGCGATCAATTCGTCGGCGCGATGGAACTCGAACATCCCGATGTCGCCGACCTTGAGCTGCACCAGCGCGTCGGGCGGGTCGCCGGCCAGCCGCGAGCGCATGATGCGGTCCTGGAGAATGTCGAACGCGCTGACCATCGAGGTCATGAGGCCCGGCGCGGCGGTCTCGCCGTTGAGCCGGGTCGAGCCGCCGCGCCACCATCGCGCGATCATGCCGCTGCTGTCGGGCGCCGCCCCCTCGGCCGCGGGCGCGGGCTCGGGGCGGCCGAACGGGTCCTGAATGACGGCGCCGCGGCCGAAGCGGTCGCTCGAAATGTTGAGCGCGATGACGCGCTCGGCGCCGAGCGCGCGCGCGACGCTGACCGGGACCGGATTGACGATTGCGCCGTCGAACAGCCAGCGGCCGTCGAGCTTCACCGGCTCGAACACGCCAGGCAGGGCATAGGAGGCCCGAATCGCGTCGACCAGCAGCCCCCGCCGGAGCCAGATCTCGTGGCCGCCGCCGATCTCGGTCGCGACGGCGGCAAACCGGACCGGCAAATCCTCGATGCGAAGCTCGCCAAGTCCGGCCTCGAGCCTCGTGCGGAGCCGCTGGCCCCCGATCAGGCCGCTGCCGGTAAACGAGAAATCAAGCAGGCCGAATACCCGTCGCCTGGTCAAGGAGCGGGCGAAGGTCTCCAGCATTTCGAGCCGGCCGGCCGCATAACAGCCGCCGACCAGGGTGCCGATCGACGAGCCGACCACGACATCCAGCCGCAAGCCCATCGCATCGAGTTCGCGCAGCGCGCCGATGTGGGCCCACCCGCGCGCAGCGCCCGCTCCGAGCACGATTCCGACCTTCGGCCGGCGGGACCGTCCGCCCCCAGCCCCAGGCGAGGGGTCAATATCGATTCTGCGATAGGCCGCCCTGAACATCATCGAACTCGTCTGAATATCCTCGAAGCCCGCGTTCCCCCAGGAAATTTAAACTTGCGCGCAACAAATCGCCAGAGAATTAACGTAACATGGTTGCGATCGGACGGTCCCGCCACAGCGCCGGACAAATTGTCTCGCCCGGCCATCATCCGCTTGGCGTCGACGGTTCGATGAAGGCGAGCCGGGCCGCGTCGCCGTCCGTCTCGACCCGACGATAGAAGCACGACCGCCGGCCGGTATGGCAGGCCCCGCCGTCGCCGGCGACGGTGACGAAAGCCAGAAAGGCGTCCTGGTCGCAGTCGACCCGCATTTCGACCAGTGTCTGGGTCTGGCCCGAGGTGTCGCCCTTGCGCCACAGCGCCCCGCGCGAGCGCGACCAGTAATGGACAGTTCCGGTGGCCAGCGTCGCCTGCAAAGCGGCCTCGTTCATATGCGCCACCATCAGCACATCGCCGCGCGCCGCATCGATCGTAACGCAAGTGGCGAGCCCGTCGGCGCCGAATTTCGGATTAAACGCGCGGCCCTCCTCCCGGTTGCTCGCCGCGTCTGGGGCGACTTTTGATCTGGCGCTCTCGTCGTTCATGCCCGTCTCTTGCCCGTCTCTCGTCGCGCGCAGCTTTGCGCCGGTCCTCTCCTAAGCCCTCGATTTCGGCTTTCTCGCGACCTATATAGGGGGCGTTGAAGGGCGACGATGATCAGCGAGATCTATAATCAGCGGATCCTTGAGCTTGCGGGCAACATTCCGCGGCTCGGGAGGCTCCCGAACCCGGACGCAAGCGCGAAAGCCCACTCGCGGCTATGCGGATCGACCGTCGTGGTGGATCTGCGCGTCAAGGACGGACGGGTGGTCGATTTTGCTCATGACGTGAAGGCGTGCGCGCTGGGACAGGCGTCATCGTCGTTGATGGCTCGTCATGTCATTGGCGCAACCGCGGAGGAGCTCAACGACCTGCGCGACCGCATGACCCGGATGCTGAAGGCCAATGGTCCTCCGCCGGAAGGCAAATGGGCCGAATTCGCCGTGCTCGTGCCGGTGCGCGACTATAAGGCCCGCCACGCCTCCACGCTTCTGACCTTCGATGCGGTCGCCGACGCGTTGGCCCAGATCGCCGCGCGCGAGACGGCTTCCGAGGCCGCGCCTGCGCCATGAGCGCTCTCGTTTTCACGCCGCGCCGCGCCGCCCACGCGCTGATCCGCTTCTACCAGCTCACGCTGTCGAGCCTCGCTGGCGGGCAATGCCGGTACTTGCCGAGCTGTTCGGCTTATGCGGACGAAGCGATCGCGCGCCATGGCCTGTGGGCGGGGTCGTGGATGGGCGCGGCGCGCCTGTGCCGCTGTCACCCGTGGGGCGGCTCCGGCTATGATCCGCCGCCCGACCGCCTTCCCTTGCAGGCGTCGTGGGCGCGGCCCTGGCGGTATGGGCGCTGGCGCTCAAGGCAGTAAGCGAACCTTGCCTCACCCGCTCCCGGCCTTTATGGACGGGCGCCGTTCCTGACACAGCCCTGAAGAGATCCAACCCATGGCCGAGCCGCGCCGGGCCGCCGCAACTCTGCCTCGCTTCGAAGGCGGCCGCTTCCTCATTGTCGAGGCGCGCTATTACGAGGCGATCGGCGCCGACCTTTTGGCCGGCGCAGCCCGCGTGGTCGAGGCCGCGGGCTCAACCTATGACCTCATCAGCGTGACTGGCGCCCTCGAGATTCCGGCCGGCATGGCGATGGCCCTCGATGCGGCGAAGGCCGCCGGCCGGCCTTATGACGGCGCCGTCGCGCTCGGTTGCGTCGTGCGCGGGGAGACCTTTCATTTCGAGATCGTCGCAGGCGAGTCGGCGCGAGCGCTGATGGATATGTCGGTTGAGCGCCGGCTTGCGCTCGGCAATGGCGTTCTCACCACCGAGACGATCGAACAGGCCGCGGAGCGCGCCGATCCGGAACGCGGCGACAAGGGCGGCGACGCGGCCCGCGCGGCGATCGGCCTCGCCCATCTCGCCCGTGGCCTCAGCAAGCGATGAAACGATCCGACAAGCGCTCCGCGGCCCGGCTTGCGGTCTCGCAGGCGCTCTATCAGATGGAGATCGCCGGCAAGAGCCTCAACGATATCCTGGCCGAGTTCGAGGCCCCCTGGTTCGGGCGCGAGATCGAGGACGACGCCTATACGCCCGCCGACCCGGCGTTTTTTCGCGACGTCGTGTCCGGCGTCTTGCGGGATCAACTGGCGATCGACCGAGGCCTCGACGACACGCTCGCCAAGGGCTGGCCGCTGCGCCGGATCGAGGCGCTGATGCGCGCCATCCTGCGCGCGGCGTCCTACGAATTGCGCAATCGCCCGGACGTGCCGGCGCGGGTGGTGGTGACCGAATATGTCGACGTGGCCGCCGCCTTCTTCGGCTCCGATGAAAGCGGGATGATCAACGCCGTGCTCGACGCGCTGGCGCGCGAGACGCGTCCGGCCGAGTTCGCCGCCGGCCGCTGAACCCTTAAGGCGGCCGTCTGGCGCTGCCCATTTCAGAGCGTTCCGCTGCGTCAAGTCGAAATGCGGGTTCGCTGCAAAGATTCTGTGGAAAACACATTTATGGCGATTTACTCCGCGTTAACCATCGCCAATCACTTTTCTCGTCGTGTCGCCCGGCCTAACCTCCTGATTCGCATTGCGAAACAAGCCGTTGAGGAGACTTGCCATGCTTTTGGCCGACCTGTCCGAGGGCTTCTCTGGCCTCAAGCAATGGTCCGACCCGATCATCTACGACCGGCTGATCGGCGCATACTGGAAACTGATCAGCGACCGGGAGCTTGCCCGCAACCTGACGCGCCTGCACGCGCGCGTATGGCGCGCGCTCATTGCGGGCGAGATGGAGGACTTCGAGGATTTGCGGGACACCCTTGTCGGCGCTCTCGATCCCTGCGTACTGACGCTCGATCATTTGGCCGAGGTCGACGGCGAGATCATGACCGAACTGCTCGATGTGGTTATGGCCCGTTACAATCGTTCGCACCGCACCGCGCGGGCCTATCATCTCGCGCTGATGGCGCTTGCCGGGCGATTGCCCCCGGTTCGGCTGGCGGCGTGATCGGGCGCTGGAGTGCCGGATTCGAAATTCGTTCGATTATGACGTGAGCGCCAACGACGAGCCCCCTACCGCCTCATCCTGAGGGCGAGGCGAAGCCTCGCGTCTCGAAGGATGGTCCAGAGGACGGCGCCGGGAAAAGCGTGCTGGATGCGTCCTTCGAGACGCGCCTTCGGCGCTCCTCGAGGCGCGAGGCCGTTGGTGGAATTTCCTTGCGATAAACAGAAGTCTGATTTATGATGATCAGATGGTCAGAACAAACATTCGCCTGCGGCAGCCGCCGGCGAGGACCGGGGTTGCCCGGGCACGACATGCAACCCTATGCGCGAGTTGGGGCGGGGCGAAATTTTTTTCATTTTTTTCGGCGGTAACCCATTGAAAAGTCCCGATTCCGAAAAGTAAAAGAAAGGGAAAAAAAGCAAAAGAAAGCGATTTTGCTTGTCTTTGCTTTCGTTCGCTTTCGTCGGAACTCGCCTCCTGGTTGAATCCAGCGGCCTCGGGACCGCTCGGACTTAAAAGGACTGGCGGAAGGCCCCGCGGGGACACGGCCGGGTCAAAGCTGCTCGCGCAGCCGCTTGCCCCTGATCTCCCGATAGAAGGGTCGCGGCCGGCGCTTGTCGAGGCCCCCTTCGAGCGCCTGGGCGAGGTCGTCGAGCGCCGCGTGGGTGATCGCGGGCAGGTCGAGCTTCCGCGCTTCGTTAAGCGGCGTCCAGACGAGTTCGACCAATTCCGCCTCGGAATGAACGGCGCCGTCGACGCGGCCCGCAATGAAGCGGGCGTCGACGATGAGAAAGCGGGCGTCGAAGCGCCGTGTGCGCCCGGGCGGGGTGATCGCGCGGGCGAGGAAGTCGATGGCGTCGAGCGCCGGATGGACGCCCGTCGCCGCGAAGCGGGTCCATGCGCCGGGCGGCGGGTTTTCCGGGACGCCATGATCGGCGACGCCGATGGCGAGCCCCGTCTCTTCAAATGTCTCGCGGATCGCCGCCAGCGCCAGCGCCCGGGCGAAGCCGGGCGAGGGGCGCCGCACCCGGGCGTTAAGCTTCTCCTCGACATGCGGGTCGAGCGCGCCGGCTGCGCTCATGCGCCGGTCTTCGGCCTCGACCCGGCCGCCGGGAAAGACGAACTTGCCGGGCATGAATCGATGCGAGGCGTGGCGCTTGCCCATCAGCACCCGCCCCGCCCCCCGCTCCGAGCGTTCGACCAGAATGAGCGTCGCCGCGTCGCGCGGACGCAGCGCCCGTCCCGGCTGGGCGGGCTCGATCACATCCGGTCGCCGTGCGCGGCGAACCCGTGCATGCAAAGCGCCCATTGCTGGCCGACGATCGCCCCCTTGGCGCGAGGCAAGATGAGGAGACTCGCCGCCAGGGTCACCGCGACCCAGAAAACCGCAACCCAGAAAAGCGAGGAATGCGGCCACGTTTCATCCGACAGCAGGATGCCGGCGCCAACCCCGTGGGCGACGATCAGAAGCGTCAGATAAGCCGGCGCATCGTCCGCCCGGTGGCCGCTGAGCGGCTCCCCGCAAGTGCTGCAGACGTTGACGACCTTGAGATATGAGCGAAACAGGCGACCCCGACCACAGGCCGGACAGCGTCCGAAGAAGCCGCGCGTCATCGCCTCGCGCAGCGAGCGATCCGGCGGTGGCGTCGGCATACGCCAAATGCGGGACATGTCGTTCATCGACGCTTGCCCTTGTAGGTCGGCTTGCGCGCCGCAGGAGCGCGCCGGTTTCGCATCCCCTGCGACTCCTCGGACCCGGCCCGCACAATCTCGAACCTGAGCGCTCCGGCGAACGGCGCGGCCTCGACGAGACGGACTTTGACCTCGCCGCCGAGGCGGAACGTTTCCTTGGTCCGCGTTCCAACCATAGCGCGGTTCGCCTCCTCGAAGCGGAAATAATCGTCGCCCAGGGTCGCTGCAGGCACGAAGCCGTCGGCGCCGGTTTCGCTCAGTTTCACGAACAGGCCGGCGCGGGTGACGCCCGCGATGCGGCCCGAGAAAAGGGCGCCCACCCGGTCGGCCAGATGCGCAGCGATAACGCGGTCGACGGTTTCCCGTTCCGCCGCCATGGCGCGCCGTTCAGCCGCCGAGATGTGCTCGGCGATCTGCGCCAGTTCTCCCGCCCGCATGTCGTTCAGGCCGCCGGGCCCGAGGTTGAGCGCACGGATGAGGGCGCGATGGACGATAAGATCGGCGTAGCGCCGGATGGGCGAAGTGAAATGGGCGTAGCGGCGCAGGTTGAGGCCGAAATGGCCGTAATTCTCGTGGCTATACTCGGCCTGCGCCTGGGCGCGTAGAACCACTTCGTTGACCAGAGCCTCGACCGCCTGGCCGCGCACCCGCGCGAGGACGCCGTTGAAATGCGACGGGCGCACGCGCTCGCCCTTGGCCAGCTTGACGCCGATGGTGCGCAGGAACTCGATCAGGTCCTCGAGCTTCTCGGCGCTCGGCGCGTCATGGGCGCGATAGAGGAGCGGCGAATGCGCCGCTTCGAGCGCCTCGGCGGCGGCGACATTGGCGAGGATCATGAACTCCTCGATCAGCCGATGCGCATCGAGCCGCTCGGGCCAGCGCACGTCCTTAAGGCGCCCCTCGGAATCGAGAACGAGCTTGCGCTCGGGCAGATCGAGATCGAGCGGACTGCGCCGCTCGCGCTCAATTCTGATCACGGAATGAGCGGCGTAGAGGGGCTTCAGCACGCCGTCGAGGAGCGGCTTCGTCGTCTCGTCCGTCCGCCCGTCAATCGCCGCCTGGGCCTGCTCGTAAGAGAGCTTGGCGGCGGAGCGCATCATCACGCGATGGAACGTGTGCCCGCGCTTGCGCCCGTCCGCGCCGAGAACCATGCGCACAGCGAGCGCCGGGCGGTCCTCGAGCGGGCGCAGCGAGCAGAGGTCGTTGGAGATGCGCTCGGGCAGCATAGCCACGACGCGGTCGGGGAAATAGACCGAGTTGCCGCGCTCGAGCGCTTGCGCGTCCATCGCCATGCCGGGTTGAACGTAAGCGGCTACATCGGCGATGGCGACGGTAACGACGAATCCGCCTGGGTTTTTCGGATCGGAATCGAGGACGGCATGGACCGCGTCGTCGTGATCCTTTGCGTCGGGCGGATCGATCGTGACCAGCGGCAACGTGCGCCAGTCCTCGCGCGCGGCGGTCAACCGGACGGGCCGCGCGGCTTCGGCCTCTTTGAGCGCAGCGGGGGAAAAGACATGCGGGATATGATGGGTCTCGAGCGCGATGAGGCTCACCGCCCGCTCGGACTTGACTGAGCCGATGGTCTCGACAACGCGCGCGGGCGGGAGCCCCAGGCGGCCCTCGCGCAACGGCTCGATGGCGACGAGGTCGCCGTCCCGCGCTTCGCCCGCCATCCCCGCGGGCACGACGAATTCGCGTCCCGCCGCGCGCTTCTCGACCGGAAGCGCCCGTCCCGAACCGTCCGCCGCGAGGCGATAGACGGCGAACGCGCGCGCCTTGAGCTTGTCGAGGATCTTGACGACCCGGCCGGAATAAGCGGGCGCTTTCGGCCCAGCGTCGGCGTCGAACTCGACCCGCATCAAGACCCGCGCGCCAACGCGCGGGGTCGGGGCTCGGTCCCGCTTGGCGCGGGAGTGGCGCACGAGAATGCGCGGCGAGTCCCCTTCCCCGCTCCATTCCACGGGCTTGGCGATCAGTTCGCCGTCACGGGCGAGCTCGGCTATGTCGGCGACGACGAGCGAAGGCAGCCGGCCCTCGACGGTCAGCGCCTTGCGGCCGCGCGCGACAGCGCCTTCGGCCTGCAGATCCTTGATGAGGAGCTTCAATTCCGCTTTCGCCTCGCCCTTCACGCCGAAGGCGCGCGCGATGTCGCGCTTGGTGACCCGCGCCGGCGCTCGCTCGCCATTGGGCGCAGGCGCGCCGCGGATGAAGGCCATGACCTCCTCACGCGAAGGGAGCGCGGCGGCTTTTGGCTCCACGGCGCTATGAGCGGCGCCTGTCGGGCGCCGATGTATTTTTTGATTTTGCAAGGGTTCCATTTCTGAAGGGGCGCAAAAATCGCGCCCCACGCGCCAAGGTAAGTTCGACGGCCCACGGAAACAAGCTCGGCGGCGCCTTGGAGTCCGCCCCCGGGGAGCCGAAGGACGGGTTTCAGCGCTCCACGATCGCCATGAGGATGGCGTCGCGAAACACGCTGTCGATCAGGCTCGCATCGCGCACAATCCCTTCCCGGACGAAACCCGCCTTTTCATAGAGAGCGATGGCGCGCTGGTTGTCGGCGTGCACATCGAGCTCGATGCGTTCGAAGCCCGCGCGCCGCGCCTTCGCCAGAGTCGCCTCGAGCAGGCGCCGTCCGACGCCGCGGCCGCGCCATTCCGGCAGCACGCCCAGGCCGAGCGTTCCGCGGTGGGCGCGCGACGGGAAGAACTCGCGGCGAACGTCGCACCAGCCGATGACCTCCCCTCCGGCGAGCGCGACCATCATCGGATTCCCGTTTTCCAGGCTGCTCTCAACGAAACGCCGCGTGTCCGGTTCGGGCAGAGCTTCGAGCATGGCCAAATATTTGCGTTCGCGCGCCACGACATCGAGGGCGCGCCGATAGCCCTCTACGTGATCGAGTGTCATCGGCTCGATCCGAACGGACGTCTCGCCCGACGTCACCCGGCCTTCACGATCCTGAGCAGCGTGAACAGTTTCATCGGTGGAAGAGCGCTGCGCTCGACAATGCGCGCGTCGGGGCGCTGCTCGATCCAGTCTCCGACCGCCGAGTATGGAAAGTTGGGATGCCAGCCGAGCCAGGCGGCGGCCGTCTCCATCCGGCGCTCGATTGCGGCGCGAAGCCCCCCCGACGCGGCGAAGTGGTTCATCACGATCAGGGTCCCCCCCGGCCGCAACACCCGCCAGGCCTCCTCGAGCGCCCGCTCGGGATGCGGAACGACGCTGATCACGTAGGGCGCAAGCGCGACGTCAAACGCGGCGTCGGGAAATTCGAGCGCGGCGGCGTCCATCACATGGAGCCCCTTCACCTGAGCGAGCCGCTTGCGCTCAACTCGCGCGCGAGCCGCGCGCAGCATCGGCGCCGAAATATCGATGCCCGTCACGAGCACATTGCCCGGAAGTAGCGGGAGTTCGAGCCCGGTGCCGACGCCGACCACGAGGATCTCGCCGCCAGGGCCCGCGGCCTCGCTGGCCGCGCGCGTCGCCGCCGCCCGGCCGGGATGGAAAGGCAGATCGAAGATCAGGTCGTAGATCGGCGCCCAGCGGCTATAGGCCGCTTCCGCCGTATGGCCCGCATAGGCCTGCGTCGCATTCATCGGATTCATCGTCGGGCCCTCCCGGCAAACTCGCGCTTGCGCCCGAACTCTCTAAACGCATTATAGCACGAACCTGTGCCGCCGCGACGAGGTCGAGACAGCCGGCGCAGGCGAGGGGTCGAAATCATGATTGACCATATGGTCTTGCCGTATCCGATATGGAGCGGGCGAAAGCCTTTTATCTAAGCGCCCTCAGGCCGCTCGGCATCGGCGTCATCATGGAGGTCACCGCTGAACAGACGGGCGGCGACGCCCACGCCGGCTTCGGCAAGGACCGCAAGGCTTTCTTCTGGATCGGCACCGGAAGCAAGCCCAAGGGCGGCGCGCACGTCGCGTTCACCGCGGAAACACGCGCCGAAGTCGATGCGTTCTACCGCGCGCCGCTGGCCGCTGGCGGGCGGGACAACGGCGCGCCCGGGCCGAGGCCTCATTATCACGAGCACTATTACGCCGCCTTCGCCTTCGATCCGGATGGCAACAACATCGAGGCCGTGTGCCATAGGCCGGAGTGAGCCGCGGGCTCAAAGAGCAGGCGCGCTTCGACTTGCCCATACCAATGTTTACGTGGCAAACTTTTCGATGTGACTGACGGCAAACCCAAGCTCGCAATTATCGGCGCCGGCGTCGGGGGTCTCACGCTCTGGCTCGCCCTCTAGCGCCGTGGCCTTTCCGCCGACATCTACGAGCAGGCGTCGGCGCTCGCCGAAATCGGCGCGGCGGTCGCGCTGTCGGCCAACGCCACCCGCGAACTCAGCCGCCTCGGGGTTCTCGATCCGGTCGTCGCCGCCTCGACCGAGCCGACCGAGTTCATCTACCGCGACGGCCGGACCGGGAAACGCATCGCCGCCCACGGCATGCGGCTTGGCGGCGCCTATCGGGCGCGTTTCGGCGCCCCCTATTGCGGAATTCATCGCGCGGATCTTCAGCACGCGCTTGGCGCGCGCATCGACAAGCAGCGCCTCCATCTCGGGCGGCGCCTCACGGGCCTCTCCGAACGGCGCGGCGCGATGACGCTGAGCTTCGCCGACGGCGAAACCGTCGAGGCCGATGCGGTGATCGGGGCCGACGGCGTGCGGTCCGTCGCGCGGCGCTTCGTGGCCGGCGACGATGGGCTGCTCTACTCCCGAACGAGCGGCTTTCGCGGCATCGTGCCGGTCGCGAAACTCCCCTCCCTGCTCGACCCGCAGGCAATTCAGTTCTGGATGGGTCCGTCGGCGCACCTCCTTCACTATGCGATCGGCGCCGCGGGGACCCATGTCAATTTCCTCGCGGTGGTCGAGAAGGCCCGCCCGACTGGCCTCATGCGGAAAAGGGACTTCTTCCCTCGACCGACGCCGAGGCGCTCGCGCTGTTTCAAGGCTGGCATCCGGCCGTCGCCGAGATGATTGCAGCGGTGCGCCACGAGGCGCGCTGGGGGCTTTTTCTTGCAAGGCCACTCAGCCGCTGGCGGCGCGGTCGCGTCGTGCTGCTCGGCGACGCCGCGCACGCCATGCTGCCACATCACGGGCAGGGCGCCAACACGACCATCGAGGACGCCGTCGCGCTCGCCGAGCTCACGGCCTCGGATCCGGGCGATCTGGACGGCGTGTTCGCGGCTTACGAAGCCCTGCGCCACCCGAGGACGCGCGCGATCCAGCGGGCCTCCTGGTCGGGGAGTCGCGGACTTCATTTTGCCGACGGCCCCGAGGCCACGCGAAGGGACGCGCTGGTTGCGCGCTTTCCGGAAAAATTCGGCTGGATCCACGCCTTCGACGCGCTGGAGAGCGCACGAGCCGCCTTGCAGAACGCGAGCCCTCTCGTCGCGCTCTGAACTGCGGCTCGGTCCGGCTCCCGCGCAAAGGCGGCAAGGGTTCAGCCGTTTTGCGCCGCCGGGGGCAAGGAGGGCCATGAACGGAGCGGCGCCCGGCAGCGCATGTTCGATCCACGCGCTTCCCGGCGGGACAAGACGCGGGGGCCTATCCGCGCTTGCCGGCAGCGGATTTCGGCTTGGACGCAGCGGCCTTCTTCGCCGCAGGCCGTTTCGGCGCAGCGGGTTTCGCTCTTGTCTCCGCGGCTTTCGCCTTCGCCTGCGCTTTCGCCGGTCTACGCGGCCGGGCCGCAGGCTTGCCCTCGCGTTCCGCCAGCAGGTCCAGGGCCTGGGCGAGCGTAACGGAATCCGGCTTGGCTCCCTTGGGCAAGGTGGCGTTGACCTTGCCCCAGTTGACATAAGCGCCGAAGCGCCCGTCGCGCACCGTCACCGGCCCGCCGTCGGGGTGCTCGCCGACGAGGCGCCCGATCACGCCGCCGCCCGCCGCTTTCGCCTTGATGAGCTCGATCGCCTCCTCGAGCGTGAGGCTCGCCGGGTCGGTCCCTTTGGGCAGGGTGGCGTTGATCTTGCCATGATTGACATAGGAGCCGAACCGGCCGGCCTTCACGCTGACCTTGCCGCCTTCCGGATGCTCGCCAAGTTCGCGTCCCGCCCCGCCGCCGAAGCGCGAGCCGCCGGCCCCGCTCTCCTTCGCGACGACGAGGTCGATCGCGCGGTTGGCGCCGATCTCGAGCACATCGTCGTCGCGCCCGAGGTTGGCGTAGGTCTTGCCGTGCTGCACGTAAGCGCCATAGCGGCCGATGCCGGCGAGGATCGGCTCCCCGCTCGTCGGATGGCGCGCGACTTCCCGGGGCAAGGCGAGCAGCTTGATGGCTTTCTCGAGCGTCACGTCGTCGGCGCTCAAGCCGCGCGGCAGCGACGAGCGCTTGGGCTTGTCGCCCTCCCCCTGCTGCACGTAGTCGCCGAAGCGTCCGTTGCGCAGAGTGATCTCTTCGCCGGTCGAGGGATCTTGTCCAAGCACGCGGACGCCTGGCCGGTCGCCCTCCGAAGCCTCCGCGCCCGACGGCGCCAGAACGCGCGAGTACTTGCATTCGGGATAGCGCGAGCAGCCGACGAAGGCGCCGTATTTGCCGAGTTTCAGCGACAATTGGCCCTCGCCGCAGAGCGGACAGAGGCGCGGGTCGCCGCCGTCGCCGCGAGAGGGAAAAATATGCGGGCCCAGAAGCTCGTTTAAGGAATCGAGCACCTGCCGCGTGCCGAGGTCCTTGATGTCGCCGATCGCTCCGGAGAAATCGTTCCAGAAGTCGCGCAGCAGCGCCTTCCAGTCGATCTCGCTGTTCGACACCTTGTCGAGCTTCTCTTCCAGATCGGCGGTGAAATCGTAGCCCACGTATTTGGCGAAGAACGATTCGAGGAAGGCGGTCACGATCCGGCCTTTGTCCTCAGGGTAAAGCCGCTTCTTGTCGAGCCGCACGTAGTCGCGATCCTTGAGGACCGCGATGGTCGAGGCGTAGGTCGAGGGGCGGCCGATGCCGAGCTCCTCCATCCGCTTGACCAGCGTCGCCTCGGTGTAGCGGGGCGGCGGCTCGGTGAAGTGCTGGCTGGCGTCGATCCGCTCCTTGGCGAGCTTCTCGCCTTGACGCATCGGAGGCAGGCGGCTCGAATTCTTCGTCCTCTTCGTCGTCGCGGCCCTCCTGGTAGAGAGCGAGGAACCCGGCAAAGCGCACCATCTGGCCGGTGGCGCGAAATTCGAGCTTGCGTGCGCCCGCTTGAGCGAGAATGTCGACGGTCGTGCGCTCGAGCTCAGCGCTCTCCATCTGGCAGGCGATGGTGCGCGTCCAGATGAGTTCGTAGAGCTTCGCCTGTTCGGGCTCGAGATGGCGGGCGACGTCGCGCGGACGCTTGGTCATGTCGGTCGGGCGGATCGCTTCGTGCGCTTCCTGCGCGTTCTTGGCCTTGGCAGTGTATTTGCGCGGGGCGGACGGCACATAATCGTCGCCGAAATCCTTGGCGATGACGCGCCGGGCCGAGGCGACCGCTTCGGGCGCGAGGTCGACGCCGTCGGTGCGCATATAAGTGATGAGGTCCGCCGCGCCCTCGCCGACATCGACGCCCTCGTAGAGGCGCTGGGCGATCTGCATGGTGCGCGCCGGCGCGAGGCCGAGCTTGCGCGAGGCCTCCTGCTGAAGGGTCGACGTGGTGAACGGCGGATAGGGGTGGCGCTTGACCGGCTTCGATTCGATCGCCGCGACCGAGAACAAGGCCTGCTCGAGCGCGGTCTTGAAGGCTTCGGCCTCGACGCCCGAGCCGATGTCGAGCCGGTTGATCTTCTTGCCGTCGGCGCCGACCAGCCGCGCGGTGAAGGGCGCGTTTGCTTCGGTTCGCAAATGAGCGATGATCGACCAATATTCGCGCGCAACGAACTTTTCGATCTCAAGCTCCCGGTCGCAGACGATGCGCAACGCGACCGACTGCACCCGCCCCGCCGAGCGTGCGCCCGGCAGCTTGCGCCAAAGCACCGGCGAGAGGTTGAAGCCGACCAGATAGTCGAGCGCGCGACGCGCCCGGTAGGCGTCGACGAGGGCCTCGTCGATCTCGCGCGGATTGCGCATGGCCTCCTGGACCGCGTCCTTGGTCACCGCGTTGAACACCACGCGATCGACGCGCTTGTCTTTGAGCAGCTTCTTGCTCTTGAGAATTTCATGGATGTGCCAGGAGATCGCCTCGCCTTCCCGGTCCGGGTCGGTCGCCAGAATCGACTCGGTCGGCGTTTTTGACCGCCCCGCCGATGTCGCTCAACCGCTTGGCGGCCTTCGCGTCGACCTCCCAGCGCATGGCGAAATCGTCGTCCGGGTCGACCGAGCCATCCTTCGCCGCGAGGTCCCGCACATGGCCGAACGAGGCGTAGACGTCGTAGTCCTTGCCGAGATATTTGTTGATGGTCTTCGCCTTGGCGGGCGACTCGACGATCACGACTTTCATTCAGGAAATATCCTTCAGCGGCCGGCGACGCGGTGTCGATTGGCGCCGACCGTTCGGCCGCGGGATATGGAGAGCCCAAGGCCGCCTGTCAAATTCGGGCGAACGGGAAGCGGCGCCGCTCAGGCCGCGCGCTCGACGTCCGTCTTCGAGAAATCCTCTCCTTTTGTAAAGAAGCGAAGCGTCGCCGACCCTGGCCTGAGCATAGACGAAACAATCCGCCGAGATTGAGCCGCGCCGCATGTCCCCTTCCCTTGCGTTAGCAAGCGAAGGCTTCGAGCGCGACATAGGCGGTATCCGGCTGGATCGGCTAAACGGCGACGCGCGCCAGACGCAAGCAAGCGTTGCACTCCCGGGGGCCATCGTGCGAAACTCTCGCCTTCCCCACCTTCAACATGCGGGGCCGTCATGGCGGACGCTCCTTCTAAACCCGTTTGGTTCATCACCGGCTGTTCGACCGGATTTGGTCGCGAGTTGTCGGTTATTCTTCTCAAGCGCGGCTACCGCGTCATTGTGACCGCGCGCGACAAGGCCAAGGTCGACGACATTGTCGCGGGCCATGACAAGACCGGCCTTGCGCTCAAGCTCGATGTCGACAAGCAGGATCAGATCGACGCCGCAGTCAAGGCGACCGAAGCTCGGTTCGGCCGTATCGACGTGCTCGTCAACAACGCGGGCTACGGCTATCTCGCGGCTGTGGAGGAAGGCGATGACGCTGACGTGCGCGCGATGTTCGACACAAATTTTTTCGGCCTCGCGGCCATGACACGCGCGGTGCTGCCGATCATGCGCGCCCAGAAGTCGGGGGCGATCGTCAACGTCTCCTCGATGGGCGGCTTCATCGGTTTTCCGGGCTCCGGATACTACGCCGCGACCAAATTCGCCGTCGAGGGGCTGTCGGAGGCGCTGTCGAAAGAAGCCGCGCCATTCGGAATCAAGGTCGTCATCGTCGAGCCCGGTCCCTTCCGCACCGACTGGGCCGGCCGCTCTCTGAAGACGCCGAAGAGGCCCGTCGAAGCCTACGCCGAGACGGCGATCGGGCGTCGGCGCCAGATCCAGAGCTATAGCGGAAATCAGCCGGGCGATCCGGTTCGGGCGTCCGAGGCGATCATCGCCACGGTCGAACAGGAACATCCCCCGCTCCGGCTGCCGCTCGGCGCCCTTGCATACGAGGCGATGGGCGCCGAGATCGAAGCGGTGCGGAAGGAGCACGCTTCGCTCGAGGCGGTGGCGCGCGGCGCGGACTATCCAAAGGCGAGCTGATGGCCGGGCGCTCCCTCAAGCTTCGGCAGTAGGCGCTGCACTGAGAACGCCGGCGTCAGCACAGTCCTTTAGAGGAGGCGCATGGCGGATCCGTTCAACCTCGAACGCTTCGTCGACGCGCAGGCGTCGATTTACCAGCAGGCGCGGCGAGAGCTTGAGGCCGGGCGAAAGCAAAGCCACTGGATGTGGTTCATCTTTCCCCAGATCGCGGGCCTCGGCCAAAGCACCATGGCGATCCGCTTCGGGGTCGCCTCGCTCGACGAGGCGAAAGCCTATCTCGCGCACCCGGTCCTTGGGCCGAGGCTGGGGGAATGCGCGAGGCTCGTGTTCGATCTTGAGGGCGGAAACGCGCGCGAGATCTTCGGCCCGATCGACGCGATGAAGTTCCGCTCGTCGATGACCCTGTTCGCGCAGGCGCGCCGTGGACGACGACGTGTTCCAGCGTTGCCTCGACAAATATTTCGCTGGGCGCCCGGACTCAGCGACGCTTGCCGGGCTCGAGCGTTTTTGATCAATAATTCGGCGCCCTCAAGACCCTCCAAGGCACAATGACCGCCTCCCCGCCTGTCTTCGCCCAGCGCCATCTGCTCGGCATCGAGCACCTATCACGCGATGAGATCGTGGCGTTGCTCGATCTTTCTGACGAAGCGGTGACGATCTCGCGGCAGGTCGAGAAGAAGCGCGCGACCTTGCGCGGACGCACACAGATCAATCTGTTCTTCGAGGCGTCGACCCGCACCCAGTCGTCGTTCGAGCTTGCGGGAAAACGGCTTGGCGCGGACGTGATGAATATGGCGGTGGGGGCGTCGAGCGTCAAAAAGGGCGAGACGCTGATCGACACCGCCATGACGCTCAACGCCATGCGGCCCGACATTCTGGTGGTGCGCCACCACCAGGCGGGCGCGGTGCATCTTTTGGCCCGCAAGGTCGACTGCTCGGTCGTCAACGCGGGCGACGGCGCGCACGAGCATCCGACCCAGGCGCTGCTCGACGCCTTGACGATCCGGCGCAATCTCGGCCGCATCGAAGGCCTGACCATCGCCATCTGCGGCGACATCCTCCATTCGCGGGTGGCGCGCTCGAACATCCTGCTCTTGAGCAAGCTCGGCGCCTATGTGCGCGTCGTCGGCCCCTCGACGCTGCTTCCGGCCGGCGTCGAACGCATGGGCGTCGAGGTCGCCCGTAACATGCGCTCAGGGCTCAAGGACGCCGACATCGTCATGATGTTGCGCCTGCAGCGCGAGCGCATGAGCGGCGCCTTCGTGCCTTCGGCGCGCGAATATTTCCGCTATTTCGGGCTGGACGAAGAAAAGCTCAGCTACGCCAAACCCGGAGCGCTCGTCATGCATCCGGGACCGATGAATCGCGGCGTCGAGATCGACACGGCTGTCGCGGACGGAGCGCAGTCGCTCATTCGCGAACAAGTTGAGATGGGGGTCGCGGTGCGCATGGCGGTGCTCGAAGCCTTGGCGCGCAACATTCCCAACGCCTGAACCGCATGGCGCGCTTCGACCGGCCATGAGAGCAATTTGCTCTCGGGCGGCCTGCGGCGCGGAAGGGGATGGAGAAGACTTCCGGCCAAAAATGCTCTCAAGACGGACCCGGGCGCTCGTCGGCCAGGCGTTCGCTCGGTAAGCGAGTTTTCCTTGACAAGAGGAGCAATGTTCTCTATATGTTCTCACTTGAATCCTCTCTCGCGGCCGCGCCAGCAGCTGGTCGGCGAGGAAGGGGCCGCGGCTGTTTGAAAAGGGAAAAGCCTGGCTCGACCACAACCACTGCGCGAACGAGACCCGAGGAGGAATTTTTTACTCCAATAGCCCGGAACCCTTTGAAAAGGCTCGATTAGGAAAAATAAACGCTAGAGCATTTTCATTATTGGCGTCGATATCCTGAGTTTGCGAGATAATTTGCGCATTCGTCGGGGGTGAAGGTTTCGAGTGCGGTTGCGATGGCGTGGATCAGGGGCTTTGAGTTTGGCGAACCCCTGCTCGATCGGTTGAGATCGGGGCTGTAGGAAGGCAAGTAGAGCAGCCGGGCGCCGGCGTTCTCGATCGCCGCTCTGACGCCCTCCACTTTATGGCTCGGCAGATTGTCGAGGATGACGATGTCGCCGGGCTTGAGCTCGGGAACGAGGAACTGCTCGACCCAGGCGCGGAACTTCTCGCCGTTGATCGGCCCGTCGAACGCGCAAGGCGCGACCAGACCGTCTTGCCGCAGCGCGCCGATGAAGGTCGTCGTCTTCCAATGGCCCCACGGAACCGGCGCGACCAGGCGCTCGCCGCGCGGGCATCGGCCGTAGAGCCGGGTCATTTTGGTCGACGCGCCGGTTTCGTCGACAAACACAAGATTGTCCGGCCGCCATTCGCCCTGCTGCGCCCGCCATTGCTCGCGAGCTTCCGCTACGTCGGCACGATCCTGCTCTGCGGCGCGTTGTGACTTTTTTTGAGCGTCAGCCCAAAGATGCAGGACCCGCGCCCAAAGACAACCGACGCTGACTCTCACCGCATGATCGCCGGCAAGCCACGCTTGCAGTTCGACCAGCGTGATATCGCCTTTCTGCGCCACCTGAGCGCGCAACGCCTCGTCATAGGCCGCAAGCTTCGGCTTTGGGCCGCCGCCCGACTTGTGGGCCGTCACATCGCCGGTCGCACGCCGCCGGCCGAGCGCCTTGTAAATGTACGACACGCTGACCCGAAACAGCCGCGCGGCCGTATAGACGCTGAGCCCCCCGTCCACCGCAGCCATCACCCGATCCCGAAGGTCCTGCGAATAAGCCACGCCCATGATACTCCCCAGCGCCAATTCGATCCGCGCAGAGAATCATCACCGCAACCCAGACGGAATCCCCTCGATTCCGTCAGTCCTGAAAATGCTCTAGCCGACCGACGTCGAGGGCTCGGCCCATAAACGGAAGGGCGGGCATCCTACGCGATTCGGTTGACGAGGTCGCCTGCCGTTCCCGGGAGGCGGCGAAAACGCCCGATCGAGAGCCTGTTCAACCTCTAGACGTCATGTTCGGGGGCTGAGCCGGTGGCCCGCCCTTTCGTGCAGTTAAAGAACGAGGGTTGCTCGGGCATCCCGAGCCTAGTGGTCAAAATCAAACGTAAAGTCCGGGGCGCCTTCCGCAATTTCAAGGAGTTCTCCGGCTTGCAAGGGGTTCGAAGCGTTTGATTCTATCCACTAGCCTCATGCACGGAGGGCGGACCATGGGAAAGTATATCGAAGTTTTTGTGGCTTTCGACGTCGCCAAGAAGAAGCACGCCGTGGCGATCGCGGAGGGTGGCCGAACCGGGGAAGTCCGGTTTATGGGCGATGTCGAGAACAATCCTGCGCCGATCGAGCGGACGATCAAAAGACTGGCTAACCGATACGACCGGCTGCATGTCTGCTTCGAAGCCGGGCCGACGGGATACGGACTCTATCGCCAGGTGCAGGCGCTCGGGCATGACTGCATGGTGGTTGCTCCGGCGCTAATCCCGAAACGAGCAGGCGAGCGGATCAAGACGAACCGTCGGGATGCGGTCACTCTGGCGCGTCTTCATCGGGCGGGTGAGCTTACTGGAGTGTGGGCGCCCGACCCGGCCCATGAGGCGGTCCGGGATCTTGCGCGCGCCCGGGAAGCGGCGGGGGACGATCTTCGGCGAAAGCGTCAGCAGCTTCTCTCTTTCCTCCTCCGGCATAGCCGGATTTACAGCGGCGGCGGCCACTGGACGCTGGCGCATCGGCGCTGGCTCGCCGGTCAGAAGTTCGACCATGCCGCGCAGCAGATTGTCTTTCAGGAAGCCATCGACGCGATCGAAGATTCTCTTCAACGCCTGCGTCGCGTCGAGAAGCAACTCGCCCTCGTTGTGCCGGAGTGGTCCATGGCGCCGGTCGTGGAAGCCTATCAAGCCATGCGTGGCGCTTCGTTTCTCGTCGCCGTGACCTTTGCCGCTGAGATCGGCGACGTGCGCCGGTTCGACACGCCAAGACAGCTCGCATCTTTCCTCGGGCTTGTCCCGGCGGAAAGCTCGACAGGCGACACAATCCGACGGATGGGCCTCACTCTGGCCGGCAATCGGCGAGCGCGGCGAGCACTCGTCGAGGCGGCCTGGACCTATCGTTATCCAGCGAGGGTCAGCGAGACCTTGAGAGCGCGGCTCGAAGGGCTGCCGAAGCCAGTGCGCGACATCGCCTGGAAGGCGCAGGTGCGTCTGTGCGCCCGCTATCGCCGCCTCAGCGCCACGGGCAAAAAGCCGCCCGTCGTCGTGGCCGCGATCGCCCGCGAAATGGCCGCTTTCCTATGGGCCATCGGACGGGAAGTCGCGCCCGCGTAAACACGACGCTCTCCCGCTGCGCAGACCCGGGAGCGGAGCACGAAAGGTGGGGAACTCCCGTCGCTAGTTATGTGGCCGGGCTCACGCCCGACGCCCGTCCTCTAGACCGAGGAAAGCCCCGAGACGTAGACACGGAAGGCGGTAACCAACCCGCGGATAAGAGTTTGATCAACCGTCGTATCTCGCTCCGCTCCCAGCTCTGCGCAGCTATAGCCTCCCTTCCCGACGGTGGTCTCGCCGAGCGGGCGCTCGACCGCGCCCAACTCCCTTGACTGCGAACATAAGAGACTAGTGGATAGAATCAAACGCTTCGAACCCCTTGCAAGCCGGAGAACTCCTTGAAATTGCGGAAGGCGCCCCGGACTCTTACGTTTGATTTTGACCACTAGCAGGCTGTTGAAGAAGGGTCCCGTTTCGCTTTGAGGACGGCTTCGGCGCCGTTTCGGTACTCGAACGCGATCTCGAGGGTGCCGTCGTCGAGAAGTTCGGCGGTTCCTTCGCCATCGACCTCGTCGCCTTCCTCGCAGCCGGCCCAGTGAAAGCCAATGGAGTCGCGCGCGTATTCGCCTGGGGGCGCGCTCGGTCGGCAGCCGGTCGCCGACCTGGAGCCGCCCTGCGAGGATCTCGCCCGAGATCATGCGCGCGACCTGGGAGGGGAGGTTGGGGGCGCGCCCGAGGATTTTGGTCGGGAGGCCCTCGGCGGGCTTGCGCCGGGGTCGGTCGGTCGTACGCGCCGTCGTTATGAAGCGGATCTCGCCACGCCGCCAGGCGAACGCGGGCGGCCTTGGCGTTTGCCCATATAGGTCTCGCGCACAAGATCGAGGCTGCGCAGGTCTTCGATGGCTCCCGACGCCACGATACGGCCATTCTGCATTATGTAGCCCCGATCGGCGACCGCAAGCGCAAGGCTCGCGTTCTGTTCCACTAGCAGCACCGCCGCTCCGAACTTGTCGCGCACGGAAAGAATGATCGAGCGCACTTCATGGACGATGATCGGGGCAAGCCCGAGCGACGGTTCGTCGAGGATGAGGATCTTGGGCTTCGCCATGAGGCCGCGCGCAATGGCGAGCATCTGCTGCTGTCCGCCGCTCAAGGTCGAGCCTTTTGCATCCGCTTTTCCGCAAGAATGGGAAAGAACGACTCCATTTCCTTGATATCGCGTTCGACGCCCGCCGAATCGATGCGAGAGTACCCGCCGAGCCGCAGGTTGTCCCGCACCGTGATATCGAGAAAGATGCGCCGGCCTTCCGGCACTAGACCGCCCCGCGACGCGCGATTCCGTCCGCATAGATCCCGGTCACGTCTTCGTTCAGGAGACGGATCGTCCCGCTTTTCGGACGCATAAGGCCCGCGATCGTCTTCAAGAGCGTCGACTTGCCCGCGCCGTTCGAGCCGATGATCGTGACGATCTCACCCTCACCGACGGCGATCGAGACGCCGCGATTGACCACGATCGGGCCATAGGCGGTCCAGACATCTGCGACATCGAGCAGGCTCACTCCACATCCCCGAGATAAACCTCGGTGTGCTGGGGGGCCCCGCCGTTCAAGGCCGCGAAGGACTATTTCGACCAATATTTCGCGCTGGGCGCGCCGAAGGGCGTTCAGTCGTCGGTCTCGCTGCTCTACTATGACTATGTGGGCATGTTCGTGAAGGCGATGCAGGCGGCGGGCACGGTCGACGACACGGACAAGATCGCAGCCGAGCTCGAGAAGATGAAGTACCAGGGCGTCGTCTCGCAGGTCCCGCTGTCCTTCAACGACAGACACCAGGTGACCTTTGACGGAAGTCTGTCTGGCCCAGCCGAATACCTTGGACAAGTTCAAATGCGCGGTCGAACAGCCGCCGGCCGATCCTCCTCCGGGCGATCTGGGCGGCTGAACGGCGCCGAAGGCTCGTCGTTCGCGAGGCCTCCCGGAATGATCGAGCGGGGCTGGCGTGGGCGGAAGATCGGCGTTGACCTCTTCCGGCCAGGAAACGCCCGACCCGCCGATCTCGCGCTCATGGCGCTCATCGTTTCGTGATGAGCCGCCGAGGCGAGGGCCTCGACGAGGACAGCGTCCCTGACCGAGAAACGACGCGATGGTGACTTTTGTTCAGGAACTCGTGAACAGCCTTTCGGTGGCGAGCGTGATCATCCTCATGGGGATCGGGATCACGCTGATTTTCGGACTGACCGGCATCATCAATTTCGCCCATGGCGAATTCCTCATGCTGGGCACAATTGGCGTCTGGGTTCTGGTCGGTTACGGCCTTGGCTACGTTCCGGCGCTGATCATCGCCGTCGCCACCGTCGGCCTTATCGGCTTCCTGCTTGAGCGCGGTCTGTTCCAGTTCACGCTCACCCGACCGAACAACGGCTTCATGGCCTCGCTTGGCCTGTCCATCGTGCTCCAGCACGTCGTCATCCGCATCTGGAACTCGTTTTCGAAGAGCATTCCTGAACCATTTCCCGGCGTCTGGGAGATCGGCGAGATCGGGTTCATAAAGATGCGGGTCGTGGTCGTGGCGGTCACCGCCCTTGTCGTCGCGGTCACCTTTTTCACGATTTCCCGCAGCCGCTACGGCCTGGCGCTGCGCGCCAGCCTCGCCGATCGGCAGGCGGCGGAGCTCATGGGCATTCCGATCCGCCGCTACATCACGGTGATTTTCACCTACGGCAGCGCGATCGCCGGGCTCGGGGGCGCGCTCACGATTGCGCTCTTTCCGGTGACGCCGTTTGTCGGATCGGAGATGATTATGCTCGGTTTTGCCGTCGCGCTCATCGCCCGGGCTCGGCAACGTCCCAGGCGTTGTCGGGGCCGGGCTCATCCTCGGCCTGGTCGACGGGTTCAGCGGCGCCTATGGCGCGCCGGAATGGACCAATGCCTACACGTTCGGTCTCATGATTGTGATCCTGATCTTCCGGCCGCAAGGTCTGTTCGGCGGCACCATGGGGCCGGCGATTGAATAAGGACGCGCCCGCGGCTCAGGTTGTGACGATGCCGGAAACACGTTCGGCTCGCTGGTCGCCGGCCGGCGTCATTCTAACGGCGCTGGTCGTCGTCGGCGTGTTCGCCTTTCCCTGGATCAATCCGGGGTACAGGGCGCTGTCCTTCGCGGTCACGACAGGCGTGACGGCGATCGTCCTCTACGGCATGGCGATCCCTTTTGGCCAAGCGGGGATCATGTCGCTCGGCTACGCCGGCCTTATGGGTTTTGGCGCCTATACCGCTGCGATCCTGTCCCGCGATTTCGGGATGAACATGTGGGAGGCGACGCCCCGCTCGGCGCTCGTCGCCGCACTAGCGGCGGGCCTGTTCGGGCTGCCGTCGCTGCGCATCAGCGGGCACCATTTCGCCATCACGACGTATGTCATGTGCGAGCTTCTGCGCATCGTGCTCATCAACGGGGGCAAGTTCACTGGCGCCGCGACAGGGCTCGACCTGCCGCCGATCGGAACGGTGCTCGGGGTCAGGCTGGATAAGCTCGCAAACACCTACATGCTTGTCGCAGCGTTCGTGGTCATCAGCATGCTGGGCGCCTATTGCATTGCCCGTTCCCGATACGGACGCACCTTGCGCTCCATTCGTGAGAATGAACCGCTCGCGCGGTCCGTCGGGGTCAACACCAACATGCAGAAGGTTCTGGCCTTCATGCTTAGCGGACTGTTCGCCGGCGTCGGCGGCGCCCTGCAGGCCTAATAATTTCCGACAGATCTCGCCGGACCTCTATGGCGGCGCGACAAGCCTTTATTTCGCGATGATGGTGATGCTCGGCGGCCCGCGGACGATTTTTGGACCATTGGCGGGGGCGATCATCGTGACGTTTCTGCCCGAGGTCATGCGCATCGACCCGGTCGACTCGCGCATCGCCTATGGGCTCGCCCTGATCGCGGTGGTGATGCTGCTGCCTGGAGGCCTGATCGCATCGGCTGGATGCGGCTATGAATGGGCCATAGCGACGCTTCGCGGGACGCGCGGCCGCGCGGGTGCGGTCGACGCTGGCGCTTCGCGGAGCTGAGGAGCTGCCAACGGTGACGACGCTTGAGATCAGAGGCCTGCGCAAGACATTCGGGGGCGTCGTCGCGCTCGCGGGCGCCGACATGACGGTTCGGTCAGAAGAGATTCTCGGCGTCATCGGCCCGAACGGCTCTGGCAAGACGACCCTGTTCAACACTGTTTGCGGGGTCTATCGTCCGAACGGCGGGACCATTCATTGGAATGGCGTCGACATCGCAGGCAGGCCGGCCTACACGATCGGCCGCTTGGGCCTCGGCCGCACCTTCCAGCAGGCCATGTCGTTTCCGGGCGCTTACGGTGCGGGAGAACGTGCAGATCGCGATCGAGCACGGCTCGAGACGGGAAGATGGCGCAGGGCCGCAATGGTCGTCGCCGGAGGAGGCTTCTGGAGTTTGTTGGGTTGGAGGGTTTCGTTGACGAAGTCGCGAGCGCCATGCCGTTCGGCATCTGCGGCGTCTCGGGGTGGCGGTCGCGCTTGGCGGGCGCCCGGCGCAGCTCCTGCTTGGCGAGCCGGCGGCTGGACTCAACGAAGGAGAAAGCGTCCAGCTCACGCACCTGCTTCCATCAACTAGGAGTCGGCATTTGCATCATCGATCATCATGTTGGCCTGATGGCCGAACTCTGCGCGCGTCTGGTTGTGCTTCATTTCGGCAACAAGATCGCTGACGGCCCGACGGAAGCGGTGTTAAACGACCCGAAGGTGATCGAGGGACGCAGCTCAGCGTGACCGGGACCGCGGACTTGAGGCCCCGGTCCTGCCATACGCCCGGATCAACGCCGAACAGGAAGTATGACGGCGCGACATTGAGCTGGACGGCCTGCGGATAGGGGATCATCACGATGTCGCCATTTTACCAGATGTGGACCACGTCCGGCTTGTCCGCCTTCACGCGGGTGAGCAGCGGCGTGAAGTCCTTGGTGTCCGGCGGGAACTTGATGAGATCGGTCTTCTCGCCCTCCGCCTTAAGCGCGAGCTCATAGCGGGAGGAAAGATACTGGCCGCCCGCGTCGTCCTGAACGAACACGACCGAGGTGTTCGGCTTGCGGCCGAGCGCCTCCGTGAGGAGCGTTATGACGCCTTTCGCGGTGCTACCGCTGCGCTGGAACTCCTGCGGCTCCGTCTGGAACGTGTAGGGCAGCGGCCCCGCCCGGCTTAGTCGATTCCTCGGTCAGACAGCAACCGAGCGAGCTGTTGCCGGTGAACTGCAGCACTTTCGCCGGATTGGTGATCTTCGTCATGGCGATCGAGAAATCGTGGCTCTCTGTGCCCCCAGATCGCCTTGACGCCAATGTCGTCGACCAGCTCGCGCGCGTTCGCGATCGCCGTGTTCACGTCCGTGCGATCGTCGCGATATTGGGCAAGCTTCGATCTGATCCACGCGGCGCGCCTTCCGCCCGCATCGCGCAGCCTCAGCCTTTCACCTATGCTGATGCACAGAGGTCTTGATTCGCGCTTCGTGGATCGACCGGAGGTGCGCCATCGTCTGGCACGGGACCGGCGCGAGCGCCGCACCGCCGATATTGGCGTGGGACTGCAGGCGTTCTTTGCGCCGGCCGCCATCTGGTGGATCTGATCTAGTCCGAAGCCTAGAGTGTCTCCAGTCTCGGAGGCCCAAAGGAGACTGCACTGAATTCCGGAGCCCTGCGTGCGGTGAACAGCGCCCTTGAGAGGACGCGCGCGACCCGGCCGACGTTGCGCAAATCGGAGGCCAAAGTCGCCGATCTCGTGCTGAGCGATCCGGCTCGCATCCTCGAATCGAGCCTGGCGGAGGTTGCGGCGCTGGCGGGGGTCAGCCAGCCGACCGTCATCCGCTTTTGCGTTGCGGTTGGCTACTCGGGCTTTCAAGAGTTCAAGCTGCGTCTCGCCCAGAGCCTGGCGCTCGGCCAGTCCGCGACCCACTCGGTGATTTCCGACCGGGATGGGCTTGGCGCGGTCACCGACAAGATCTTCGAATATACGCTGACCAGCCTCGACTGGGCGCGGCGCCATCTCGACCGCGCCGCGCTCGAGCGGGCGGTCGACATCCTCGCAGGCGCGCGCTCGATCGCCTTTTTCGGCTATGGCGCCTCCGCCATCGTGGCGATGGACGCCCAGCAGAAATTTCCGCTCTTCGACGTTCCGAGCCGCGCCGAGGTCGACGCGCATCAGCAGATCATGGCGGCCTCCATGATGCGGCCGGGCGACGCGCTGGTCGCCATCTCGAACACCGGGCAGACGCGGCAGATCGTCGAGGCGGCGGAGATCGCCAGGCGCGCAGGCGCAACCCTCATCGGCGTCGTGGGCGCCGAAGGGCCGCTCAGCGCGCTCTCAGACGTGACGCTGCTCGTCGAGACGCTCGACAACACCAACGTCTATACGCCGACGACGTCGCGCATCGCCGCGCTGGTGCTCATCGACATCCTCTCGACCGCCGTGGCGCTCAGACGAGAGCCTGACCATCTCTTGAGGCTCAGCCGCATGAAGCAGCGGCTCAACGCCTTCCGTTCTGGCGCGAAGGACCCGTCCGGTTAAGTGGACTTAAAGTGCGAGCCCAAAGTTCGTACGCCAATGATTTTAGGTACTTACTCTCTCTTTCGCGCAACTTTGCAACGCCCAACCCCTCGGCGGTGTGGAAGCGCGGCGTCTCACAGGGCGGTCTAGGAGACGCCGGACCGGCGGATCGCAGTTTCGAGTCCGTTTTAAGCGATTTCAATGGCTTACGGCCCATTTCCGAGTCGCTCGAGATCGGGCCTTCGAGCACAAGCGAAGTCTGCGACGGCACTGCGAGCCGCAGAGTCTCTGGCGCTCGCGGCGGCGCGGCATGGGACGCAAATCCGTGATAGCGGTCGAACTCGCGCACGATCCGGACCACCCGATCGACCCCCTCGAAGTTCGTTCCCGAGACGGAATTGTGCATCGCGCTGTAGGTCACGAGCAGCGCTTCGTTGAGCCGGCTCACTTGAAGCGCGAGGAACTCGGCCGGCGGCTACGGCATGCGCTTGGCGAGGATCTCCCGAACGAGATTGCGCATCCGCTTGAGCGAAAGCCCCTCGCGCGTGGCGATCTCGGCGACCGAAACGCCGCGATTGAGGAGGCTGACGATCCGCGTCTCACGCCCGGCCCTGTCCAGCCGTGCCGCTCTTCGCGCCGCCACGGACCTGTCGCGGCGAACGGGAGTCCGGGATGGGGTTTCGGGTGAATTGCGCTTCGAGGTTTCGCTCATCGTCATGAGCCTTGCTCAAGCGATCGAAGCGCTTCCACACGCTGTTCCAAGGACCGAAGCGCTCCGGCAGCGCGCGCCAGCGAACGTTCTCGACGGTGAAGAAATGAAGCGCTTCGAGGAAGCGGCGATCGTCCTCAGCCTTCCTCCCACGGCGCGGCAGGCAGGCGCGAAACACCGCAAGCGTGTGCGCCCAATCGTCGTCATCCATCTTTGTCGGCATAGGCCCCGGCCCCCTGACTCAGTCGGAGCCTTATAAATCATGCCTTGATTCACCGCGGGAATCCCAAAAACGTCGACTGGCGAAAATTCGTCCACACGGCCTAGCTAGCTCTTATGTTCGCAGTCAAGGGAGTTGGGCGCGGTCGAGCGCCCGCTCGGCGAGACCACCGTCGGGAAGGGAGGCTATAGCTGCGCAGAGCTGGGAGCGGAGCGAGATACGACGGTTGATCAAACTCTTATCCGCGGGTTGGTTACCGCCTTCCGTGTCTACGTCTCGGGGCTTTCCTCGGTCTAGAGGACGGGCGTCGGGCGTGAGCCCGGCCACATAACTAGCGACGGGAGTTCCCCACCTTTCGTGCTCCGCTCCCGGGTCTGCGCAGCGGGAGAGCGTCGTGTTTACGCGGGCGCGACTTCCCGTCCGATGGCCCATAGGAAAGCGGCCATTTCGCGGGCGATCGCGGCCACGACGACGGGCGGCTTTTTGCCCGTGGCGCTGAGGCGGCGATAGCGGGCGCACAGACGCACCTGCGCCTTCCAGGCGATGTCGCGCACTGGCTTCGGCAGCCCTTCGAGCCGCGCTCTCAAGGTCTCGCTGACCCTCGCTGGATAACGATAGGTCCAGGCCGCCTCGACGAGTGCTCGCCGCGCTCGCCGATTGCCGGCCAGAGTGAGGCCCATCCGTCGGATTGTGTCGCCTGTCGAGCTTTCCGCCGGGACAAGCCCGAGGAAAGATGCGAGCTGTCTTGGCGTGTCGAACCGGCGCACGTCGCCGATCTCAGCGGCAAAGGTCACGGCGACGAGAAACGAAGCGCCACGCATGGCTTGATAGGCTTCCACGACCGGCGCCATGGACCACTCCGGCACAACGAGGGCGAGTTGCTTCTCGACGCGACGCAGGCGTTGAAGAGAATCTTCGATCGCGTCGATGGCTTCCTGAAAGACAATCTGCTGCGCGGCATGGTCGAACTTCTGAGCGGCGAGCCAGCGCCGATGCGCCAGCGTCCAGTGGCCGCCGCCGCTGTAAATCCGGCTATGCCGGAGGAGGAAAGAGAGAAGCTGCTGACGCTTTCGCCGAAGATCGTCCCCCGCCGCTTCCCGGGCGCGCGCAAGATCCCGGACCGCCTCATGGGCCGGGTCGGGCGCCCACACTCCAGTAAGCTCACCCGCCCGATGAAGACGCGCCAGAGTGACCGCATCCCGACGGTTCGTCTTGATCCGCTCGCCTGCTCGTTTCGGGATTAGCGCCGGAGCAACCACCATGCAGTCATGCCCGAGCGCCTGCACCTGGCGATAGAGTCCGTATCCCGTCGGCCCGGCTTCGAAGCAGACATGCAGCCGGTCGTATCGGTTAGCCAGTCTTTTGATCGTCCGCTCGATCGGCGCAGGATTGTTCTCGATATCGCCCATAAACCGGACTTCCCCGGTTCGGCCACCCTCCGCGATCGCCACGGCGTGCTTCTTCTTGGCGACGTCGAAAGCCACAAAAACTTCGATATACTTTCCCATGGTCCGCCCTCCGTGCATGAGGCTAGGCTCGGCATGCCCGAGCAACCCTCGTTCTTTAACTGCACGAAAGGGCGGGCCACCGGCTCAGCCCCCGAACATGACGTCTAGTAGCCTGAGTCATTCGAACTGAGGGTATAGCCGTTTCGAGCTTGACGCGGGCGTCGTTGGTTGTGAATTGCCAGTCGGCCTTGACGTGATGCTTGTTGCGATTGTTCTGCCAGGCCGCGACCTCCGCGATCAGCGTCGGCTTGTCGGGAATGCGGCGATCCAGACATTGGGTCGCGAGAACGGCGAGTTCGGACTCCGCCATGTCGAGCCAACTGCCGTGCTTTGGCGTGTAATGCCATTCGAACCGCTCGACGAGCCGGCGCGCTTCGGCGGCAGGGAAGGCGGCGTAAAGCGACGCCGGCGTGTGCGTCGAGAGATTGTCCTGCACCAGCACGATCTTCGCCGCGCCGGGAAAATGCGTGTCGGACAAGTCCTTGAGCACATGGGCGTAATCGACCGCGGCGTGGCGGTCGGTGACCTTGACGCAGCGCCAGCCTTCCAGCGGCGCGAACATCATGAACAGATTGGCCACGCCATTGCGTTCGTATTCGTAATCGTGACGCGCCTTGCGTCCGGGCGCGGCGGGAATGGGAGCGCGCGTCTCGTTGATCATTTGCTTCGAGGTCTCGTCGAGACACACCACCGGGCGCTGAGGATCATGCGGCCGCTGATAGACTTCCAGCACGTCTTCCATATTGGCGACGAAGCCCGCGCTGGCCTGCGGCGCGATCACCCATTGCTGTTTGAGATGCGGCTTGAGAATGTTTTTTTGAGCGTGCGCCCGATCGTGTTGTCGCTGGCTTTCTCGACGATGTTCAGTTCGACGACTTTTTCTTCGAGCAGGCTCAGCGTCCATCTGGCGTAGCCCGCCGGAGCGGGCCCACAAGCCAGCGCGATCAGCTTGGCTTCCGCCGCGCCGTCGAAAATCCGGGGCGGCGCGGAGTTCGGATTGTATTTGCGGGTCAGCACCGCCTCGAACCCTTCCTCCACCAATTGCCGGCGCGTCCGCTCGACATTGGCGACGCTGGTGTCCAGAGCCTCGGCGATCTTGCCGTCGCTCCAGCCTTCGCCCGCGTCCGACACATCCGCCTTCAAAAGGATGCGCGCCTTCGTCAGCAATTGCGCCGAGCGCTTGCCCGAGCGGATGAAGTCCGAGAGCTGCTCGCGCTCCTCCGCGCTCAGCCGCACCACGTATTTCTTGACGGCAATCTCTTTCCCGGCCACGAATCACCTCCATCGCTGCTATGCCAGCGACAGAGATTCAGAACCTGCCATCAAAATCAATGACGGCGCTTACTAGAATGACGAGATCAGAGTAGCCAAGCCGCCCCGCAATCTGCCCAGGCTTACCCTGAAGCTTCTGATGTTCGAGGGCGTTGACGAGTTCGACGGTAGAGAAGAGCCGGACGCGTTTCGGTGATGCTCGATGGCCTGAACGCCGATCGCCGTGGCGAGATGCGTTTTGCCGGTTCCTGGGCCGCCGACGAGGACGACGTTGTGCGCATCCTCCAGAACTCGCAGCGATGAAGCTGACGGGGAGCGCCTCGTTGACCTAGCGGTCGAGAGCACTTCCCTGTCCGCCGTCTCCGCCTTCAGGAGTTGACGATAGAATTGGCAGTGCGGCCTCAAAGGGAGGAGGGCTTGAGGACTGCCCGCTCGACAACCTCCAGTTAAGTCACACTGCGGCGCGACTCTGTCAACGTCGCCGCATGAATCGCCAATCGCACTCCCGAGCACTGCTTCGGGCTCCAGCGCTCGAATGAAAACGGAAGAGGATGAGAATTGACGTGTGCGATTTCTGCACACGACTCCATCTAAGTCCCTCAAATAACGATACAAACGATCCCACCCATCATCGGCGCCACGGCGAAGCGCGCGCTATAGCGTCGGAACATGCCGCTCATATAGGGGAGACGGCGCGGCTTGTCGCCGTCCCGATTCGCCGGCGGCCTTGGACTCGTGGTTCGCGATGCGGTCCCGGGCGGGGACGAGGGGCTACCGCGAATTGATCATATTTGATGAAATTCCGCCCAGCCTCGCCGGCGTCTGGAACCTGGCAGCGCCGGTGAGGGTTAGGCTCAATGGGACAAGACAAGAGGGGGCCTCAGGGGATGGCGCCGGCGCCGAAGGCTCAGAAGTCGCCTGCGTGCGTGTTGGTTGTTGAAGACGAAATCTTGATCCGCGTCCTGATTGCCGACGAATTGCGGACCGAGGGCTTCTCAGTCATCGAGGCTGCAACCGCAGACGAGGCCCTGTCATACTTTCAGGCGGGCGTTCAGGTGGATCTGGTGCTTTCCGACATCGAGCTGCCCGGCGCCCTGAATGGGGTCGATCTCATCGAGCGTCTCCGCGCTGAGGCGCCCGGTCTGCCGACCGTGCTGACCTCGGGCCATTCTCCAGGCGTTCACCCAGCCGACGCCTTTCTTCCGAAGCCTTACGACGTACGGCAAGCTGTCGCTTTGGTCGCAGCGCTCCTACAGAAGGAGACGAGATGAACGAGCCCTGCGTTCTGCTTGTAGACGCCGAGGAGCTGGTCCGGACGCCGCTCGCCCACTATCTCAGGGAGTGTGGATATCGGGTGCTGGAGGCGATCAACTCAGAGGAGGCGCAAAGACTTCTTTCTGAGGGTTCTCAAACGATCGACATTGTGCTTGCGGATATCCAAACGCTTGGGCCGGGCGGATTCGCTTTCGCAGCCTGGGTGCGGCAAAATAAACCCGGGGTCAGGGTTGTTTCGGTGGGAACCGTTGCTGCTGCGGCGCGCACGGCCGGCGACTTATGCGAGGAGGAGCCGCCGATACGAAAGCCATACGACCACCAGCTCGTGTTGGAGCGTATTCGCCGCCTCCTTGCCGAACGTGACCGAAACCGAGATTGAGGACGGAGGAGATTGGTGGCGAAACCCCTGATCGTGATCGACCCGCAGCCGCGATCTTTCGAGGAGATCTTCGAGCCGAAGATCTGGGCGCGGCTGGAGGAGCTTGGCGAGCTCGCGATCCACGAGGGCTCGGGCCGCATGCCGGCCAAGCGCTTCGAATCCTACCTCCCCGAGATGGCGCTCCTGATCGGCCAGAGCGACATGCCGAAGGCGCGCCTCGACCGCGCGCCGAAGTTGCGCGCCATCATCAACGTCGAGACGAATTTTCTGCAGAACGTCGACTACGAGACCTGCTTTGAGCGCGGAATTCATGTGCTGGCGCCGGGCTCGGCTTTCGCCAGGCCAGTCGCCGAGATGGCGCTCGGAATGGCGATCGATCTCTGCCGCGGCGTGACTGCGGCGGATCGCGCCATGCGAGCGGGACAACGAGAAATGGCTGCTCGACGGCGCGGAAGGGTGCTTTTCGCTTTATGGCGCGCGCGTCGGCCTCATCGGCTTCGGCGATCTCGCGCGCGCCTTCGTTCCCCTGCTTCAGCCGTTCGGCTGCCCGGTCAAGGCCTACGATCCGTGGATTTCCGATCATTTCATGGCCGGCTTCGGCGTCGCCGCCGCGTCGCTCGAGGAGGTGTTGACGACGAGCCAGGTCATCGTCGTGTTCGCCTCCGTGACCAGCGAGAACCAGGGTTTTTTGGGAAAACGCGAGTTCGAGATGATCGCCCCGGGCTCGGTGTTCCTGCTGATGAGCCGCGCCGGGCGTGGTCGATTTCCCCGAGTTCCTGCGCCAGGTCGAGAGCGGGCGGTTTCGCGCCGCAACGGACGTCTTTCCGCAAGAGCCCGCGCCGCTCGACGAGCCGGCGCGCAAGGTCGAGGGCCTGTTGCTGTCGCCACATCGCGCCGGCGCCATGAACGATTCGCTCTACGAGATCGGCCGGCAGACGGTCGCCGACGCCGGTCTCGTCCTGCGCGGCCTGCCGCCGCTTTCCTGCCGGCGCGCCCAGCGCGAGACGGTCGCGCTGTCGCGCTCGAAGCCGATCGAGCGCAGCTGAGGGCAGGGTTGCTTGACATCGGGCTGGAACGAGACGTAGCCTAGAACGTTATAGAGAAGCCGGCGGCGAGCTCGGCTCAATTATCGGCGACGCCGGGAGGCGAGCGGTCGATGGGGAGAACGCCGACCATTCGGGACGTCGCGCTGCGCGCCGGGGTATCGGTCGGCGACCGCCTCCAACGTCGTCAACGGCAATCGCCCGGTCGGAGAGGCGAGCCGCCGCAAGGTTCTCGAAGCGATCGCGGCGCTCGACTATCGGCTCGACCGCGCGGCCAGCGCACTTCGAGGCCGGTCCACCCGCTTGGTCGGCATGGTCGTCCCCGACATCACCAATGTCTTTTTCGCCAGCCTCGTGCATGGGGTCGAAGCGCTCGCCGAACGCGACGGCTACGATCTCCTGATCGTCTCGACGAGCGAGGATGCGGCGAAAGAGCGCCGCCGCGTCGAGGCGCTGGTCGCCCGCCGCATCGACGGGCTCATCGTCGTGCCGGCGAGCGACGATTCGATGGCCGCGCTTCACGGAGCGGCGCGGAGAGCTCGCGCCTGCCCCCGGCGGTGCTGATCGACCGCGGGGCCGGAGGCGCCGGGATTCGACACCGTGCTGCGCCGATTGCTTCGCCGGCGGCTATGCGGCGGCGCGCCACCTCATCGACCTCGGGCACCGCGACATCGCGATTCTCGCTCATTCCAAGCGTCTCGACAATGTCGAGCAGCGCATCGCCGGCTGCCCGCCGCGCTCTCAGTCGAAGCAGGGCTCAATGAGCGGGACCGCGTCATCTATGGCGGGCAGGACCTCGAAAGCTTGCGCGGCGCGATCGAGCTTGAACTGCGACCGCGCCGATCGGCCGACCGCGATTTTCGCCCTCACCAATGTTTGCGCGCTGGCCTCGATCAAGGCCGCGCGCGGTCTCAGCCTAGAAATCCCCGGCGACGTCTCGATCGTCGGCTTCGACGACTTCGACTGGATGGGGGCGCTGAGGCCCTATCTGAGCACCGTCGCGCAGCCGATCGACGATTTCGCTTCCGCCGCTTGGCGCCTCCTGATGCGGCGGATCAGGGGCGAGGCGGCGAGCGAGGTCGAACGCATCGAACTTCCCTGCATCCTCAAGGTGCGGGAATTGACTGGGGCCGCCCGCCCTCGGCTCAAGGCCGTCGCGGAGGTCCGCTGAACGACGAACAACGTCAAGGGAGTGAACCATGCTAAAACGTCTGACCTTCGCCTCGATCGCGGCGCTCGCGCTGGGCCTCGCGGCCTCGGCGGCTTTCGCCGCCGACAAGCCGGTATACGGGGTCTTGATGAAGACGCTCTCGAACCCCTTCTGGGGCGCGATGGAAAAGGGCGTCGACGCGGGCGCGAAAAAGGCTGACGTCGACATCTTCCTGGACGCGGTCGAATCCGATCAGGCGGCCGAGCCGCAGCTCAACGCCTGCAATACCATGCTGCAGAAGAAGCCGGCGGCGATGATCACCGCGGCGATCAACTCGACCATCCTGCTGCCGTGCCTCAAGCAGGCGAACGAGATGAAGATGCCGGTGGTCGACCTCGACAACAACCTCGATCCCGCGATCACCAAGAAGGCTGGCGTCGACGTCGCCTTTCATATCGGCTCCGACAATGAGGCGGCGGGCGGGAAGGCCGCCGACTATCTGGTCAGCGTGCTCGGCAAGGACGCCAAGGGGCCCGTGCTGGTGATCGAAGGCCTGTCCGGCAACATCACAGGCGAGAAACGCGCGCATGGCTTCGTCGAGGAGCTCAAGAAAGAGGCTCCCGGCCTCACCATCGCAGCCTCGCTGCCCGGCGACTGGGACAGCCTGAAAGCCGCCAACATCACCAACGACACCCTGCAGCGCACCCCAAACCTGGTCGCCATCTTCGCCGCCAATGACGACATGGCGCTCGGCGCGGTCGAAGCGGCCCGTTCGGCGGGCAAGGACAAGATCATCGTAATCGGCGTCGACGGCAACACCAACGCGGTCAAATCGATCAAGGCCGGCCGGCTCAACGCCTCGGTCGCCCAATTGCCCTATCTGGTCGGAATGGAGGCGGTCGAGGACGTCAAGAAAGTCCTCGCCGGCGATAAAGTCCCCGAGATGACCTACGTTCCGACCCTCGTCCTGACCAAGGAGGTCATCGAGGCGAACAAGGATCCACTGCTGCAATACGTCAAGTAAGCTCCAGGGTCGGCGCCGCCCGTTCGCTCGGCTGAGCGGGCAGCGCTGCTTGGTTCCAGGATGGTCACATGACTTCGGCGTCAAACCCCGCCGCGTCCGCATCGTGGCGCACGCGCTTCGCCGGCGGCGGAGCCGTCAGGCTCGAATTGCTTATCGTGCTCGCGGTGCTCTGCGTGACCATGGCGGTGCTGTCGAGCGCCTTCCTTTCTGTCTCCAACATTCTCAACATTCTGCTCTCCACCTCGGTGTTCGGCGTCCTGGCGATCGGCATGACGTTCGTCATCTGCTCGGCCGGCATCGACCTCTCGGTCGGATCGATCCTTGCGGTGTCGGGTGTCGTCGGCGCGATGCTCACCTCTAACCTCGATCTGCCCTGGTGGATCGGCGTCCTGGGCTGCCTGGCGATGGGTGCGGCCGTCGGGGCCCTCAACGGCTTCCTCATCACCAAGGGCGCAATCCCGCCGTTCATCGTCACGCTCGGCATGCTCGGCGTCGCCCGCGGTTTCGCATTGGTGCTCAGCAACGGGGTTTCCATCTATGGCCTGCCTGCCCGAAATTGTTTGGCTCGGCCAGGGGCGGCCGTTCGGCGTGCCGACCCCGGTCATCGTGCTCCTGCTGACCGCGCTCGTCGCGCATGTGCTGCTCGCCCATACGCGCTTTGGCGTCTACGCCCAGGTCATCGGCGACAACGAAGGCGCGGCGCGTGCGATGGGCGTGCGCGTCGAGCGGATGAAAGTGCTCCTCTACACGCTCTCCGGGCTGCTCTCTGGCCTTGCCGGCCTCTTGTTCGCCGCGCGGATCAATTCGGGCGAGCCGACCGCGGGATTGAACTATGAGCTCACCGCCATCACCGCGGCCATTCTCGGCGGCACGAACCTGTTCGGCGGCCGCGGCAGCGTAATCGGCACGCTGATCGGCGCCCTGATCATGGGCGTATTGCAGAACGGGCTCAATCTGATGGCCGTCAGGCCTTTCTACCAACAGATCGCTATCGGAGCCGTGCTGATCCTCGCTGTCTGGCTCGATCGCATCAACAGCCGGGAGGGCTGGCGGCGATGAGCCTGCTCGAGCTCAAGGATGTCCGCAAGACCTTCGGCGCGATCGAAGCCTTGCGCGGCGTAACCTTTTCGGTTCAAGCGGGCAGCGCGGTTGCGCTTGTCGGCGACAATGGCGCGGGCAAATCGACGCTGATGAAGACGATCACCGGCGTCCATCGTCCCGACGGCGGCGAGATTCGCTTCAGCGGCGTCTCGATCGTCGGCAAGGATCCCGGCGAAATCCGTGAGGCCGGCGTCGAGATGATCTACCAGGATCTCGCGCTCGCCCGCATGCGCGACGTCGCGTCGAATATCTTTCTCGGCCGTGAGCTGACGCGCTCCATCCTTGGCGTGAGATTCATCGATACGGCCCGGATGCGCAGCGAAGCCGATGCGATGGTCGCTCGCCTCGGGGCGCGCATTCCGTCCGTCACGCAGATGACCGGCCAGCTTTCGGGCGGCCAGCAGCAATCGGTCGCGATCGCTCGCGCGCTCACCTTTAACCCCAAGCTCGTCATCATGGACGAGCCGACCGCCGCGCTTGCCGTGCGCGAAGTCGAACATGTGCTCGACCTCATCCGCGCGCTCAAGCGGGACGGCATTTCCGTCATCCTGATCAGCCACCGCTTGACCGACGTGTTCTCGGTCTGCGATCGCATCGTCGTCTTGCGCCAGGGTCAGGTGATCGCGGACGACGCGACCCTCGACACCAGCATGAACGCCGTCGTCGCCCATATCGTCGGCGCGCATTCGGAGGCGGCTTCGTAGGAGCGGCCGGCGACAGCGCTTTCCTTCACCCACGGAGAGGCAATTGAAGTTCGGCATTTACTATTCGTACTGGGAGCAGGAATGGAGCGCCGACTGCCTGAAATACGTGGAGAAAGTCGCCAGAGCTCGGTTTCGACGTCCTCGAGATCGCCGCTCACCACCTCAACAGCTATAGTCCGGCGCATATCGCCGAAGTCGGCCGCTCCGCCCGAGACAACGGCGTCATCCTCACTGCGGGCTGGGTCCGTCGCGCGAGAGAAACCTGTCTTCCGCAGACCCGGCGATCAGAAAGGCGGGGCGGGCGTTTTTTGAGGAGACGCTGACCAACCTCGCCAAGCTCGACATTCACGTCATCGGCGGCGCCCTCCACTCCTACTGGCCGATCGACTATTCGAAGCCGGTCGACAAGGCGGCGGACAGGGCGAGGGGCCTGGAGGGTATCTCGAACCTTGCCGATTTCGCCGCGAATCTCGGCGTCAATCTGTGCCTCGAGGTGCTGAACCGGTTCGAGAACCATGTCCTCAACACCGCCGACGAGGGGGTCGCCTTCGTCCGCGAGGTCGATAAGCCCAATGTAAAGGTCATGCTCGACACGTTTCATATGAATATCGAGGAGGACAGTTTCGGCCAGGCGATCCGCGCCGCCGGCCCGCTGCTCGGCCATTTCCACACGGGCGAGAACAATCGGCGCGTTCCCGGCAAAGGGCGGCTGCCCTGGCATGAAATCGGGGCGGCGCTGCGCGAGATCGGTTACTCGGGCGCGGTCGTGATGGAGCCGTTTGTCAAGATGGGCGGCCAGGTCGGCGCTGACATCCGGGTCTGGCGCGATCTCAGCGACAACGCGGACGAACCCCAGATGGACGAAGCCGCGCGACAGGCTCTGGCGTTCTCGCGCTATGTGCTCGGCTAGCGCGGGTCCGGGCGCCGGGCCCTCCGCGTGGTTCTCATGGATCCCGGGTTCGACAACCTATGCGAGAGCCCCGCGGGAACTCTTGACAATAAACGCCCGTAAACACCAGTAAACGCAAATAAATGTTAGCAAAATAGCTGGCGTTTACTAGAGCATTTTCAGGACTGACGGAATTGAGGGGATTCCGTCTGGGTTGCGGTGACGATTCTCTGCGCGGATCGAATTGGCGCTGGGGAGTATCATGGGCGTGGCTTATTCGCAGGACCTTCGGGATCGGGTGATGGCTGCGGTGGACGGGGGGCTCAGCGTCTATTCGGCCGCGCGGCTGTTTCGGGTCAGCGTGTCGTACATTTACAAGGCGCTCGGCCGGCGGCGTGCGACCGGCGATGTGACGGCCCACAAGTCGGGCGGCGGCCCAAAGCCGAAGCTTGCGGCCTATGACGAGGCGTTGCGCGCTCAGGTGGCGCAGAAAGGCGATATCACGCTGGTCGAACTGCAAGCGTGGCTTGCCGGCGATCATGCGGTGAGAGTCAGCGTTGGTTGTCTTTGGGCGCGGGTCCGGCATCTTGGGCTGACGCTCAAAAAAAGTCACAACGCGCCGCAGAGCAGGATCGTGCCGACGTAGCGGAAGCTCGCGAGCAATGGCGGGCGCAGCAGGGCGAATGGCGGCCGGACAATCTTGTGTTTGTCGACGAAACCGGCGCGTCGACCAAAATGACCCGGCTCTACGGCCGATGCCCGCGCGGCGAGCGCCTGGTCGCGCCGGTTCCGTGGGGCCATTGGAAGACGACGACCTTCATCGGCGCGCTGCGGCAAGACGGTCTGGTCGCGCCTTGCGCGTTCGACGGGCCGATCAACGGCGAGAAGTTCCGCGCCTGGGTCGAGCAGTTCCTCGTTCCCGAGCTCAAGCCCGGCGACATCGTCATCCTCGACAATCTGCCGAGCCATAAAGTGGAGGGCGTCAGAGCGGCGATCGAGAACGCCGGCGCCCGGCTGCTCTACTTGCCTTCCTACAGCCCCGATCTCAACCCGATCGAGCAGGGGTTCGCCAAACTCAAAGCCCTGCTGCGCAAAGCCGAGGCGCGAACCTTCGACGCCCTGATCCACGCCATCGCAACCGCACTCGAAACCTTCACTCCCGACGAATGCGCAAATTATCTCCCAAACTCAGGATATCGACGCCAATAATGAAAATGCTCTAGCAGGCTGCTGAAAAAGTCACTGCGTTTGCGCAACGAGGGGTGGCAAGCGCAATTTTTTGCAGGCGGGCGCGGCTCACGTTCGAGGTTTTGGCGTGACGTCGGGTCATTGTTCTCTGGCTTTTCATGTCGCTGGACGCAGTTCGCCCGTTGCGGCCATAAGCTTGGGCAGGCGGACGATGTTGTAGGCGGCCATGGCGAAGACGAAAGCGGCGCGGACCTTGTCGAGGCCACGCACCTTCACCTGCATGAGGCCGCCGACCGTCTTCGTCCAGCCGAAGCCTTCCTCGATGCGTTTGCGCAGCCGCTGGCTGATCGCATAGCGCACACTCGCGGCGACCTCGCCCGGGACGGCGGTCTTGCGCGCCTTGCCATGCTTGCTCACCGTCCCGTTGATCGCGACATGCGGCTCAATCCCACGCGCCTTCAAGCCCTCGACGAAGGCCTCGGCGTCATAGCCCTTGTCGGCGCCGAGCGTCGCGCCAAAGGGCAAGCGCTGGCTGAAAGCAGCCGCCGCCTCGCGCTCGGCCGTTCCGGTCGCCAGCGTCGCCTCGGGCGCCGCCACAAGACCGTTGCGGTTCTCCATCAGCGCATGGCCGAGATAGCAAAGACGGCTCTCCTGGCCTGCGCCTTTGCGATAAAGGCGCGCCTCCTTGTCGGTCGTCGAGGCGTGGGTTTTGTTCGAGCGCTTGGTCTTGCGGAAGTCGGCCTCGCGGTTGCGCCCCGGAGGCAGCGGCTCGCCCGGGTCGTTCCCCCGGCCTTCGCCAGAGGCGCTCTTGGGACGGAAGCTCTTCATCGACGCCCAGGCTTTCAACATCGTTCCATCGACCGAAAAATGCTCGGCGCTCAGAAGCCCCTTCACCTCCGGCAGGCCGAGAAGCGAAGACAGAAACTCTTGCGCGATCTCGTGGGTGAGCAGGCGGTCGCGGTTCTTCGAGAAGGTCGAGGCGTCGAACACGCTCTCGTCGATCGTAAGCCCGACGAACCAGCGAAACAGCATGTCGAACTCCAGCCGTTCGACCAGCTGCCGCTCCGAGCGGATCGAATAGAGAAGCTGCACAAGCGAGGCCCGCAGCAATCGCTCCGGCGGGATCGAGGGACGCCCAATTCCCTCGTAAAGCGCCGAAAACCTCGCGTCGAGCTGGGCCAGCGCCGCGTTGGTCAGCCGCCGCATCGCCCGCACCGGATGGTTCGCGGCGATCCGCCCCTCGACGTCGACGTAAGAGAACAACGCCCCGCTCGTCCGATCCTCGCCCCGCATCGATCCCCTCGCGAATCGCCTCGCCGACGCCAGCAAATCACCCCCCAAAGGCAAACACCAGAGCCCTTCCGCGCCACTTTTTCAGCAGCCTGCTAGAGTGTGCCGTCAGAGCGGCGACAGAACCGAAGACGCCTTCGCGTTCCGCTTCCGGCGCCCCATCAATTTCGACGGCGCGCCGCGGTCGCCGGCGTAGACGCCGGCGCGAGCCGCAGCATTGTCGAGATGAACACGCATCGCCTCTTGAGCCGCGGCGGGAGCGCCGGCCCTCACAGCGACGAAAATCCTCTCGTGCTCGCCGAGGGTAGCGCGAGCCATTTCGTCTGAGGCGTGGCTGCGGCCCGCCACCAGGATGCTATCGCGCACTTTCTCTGAAACAAATCCGACGAATTGGACGATATAGGCGTTGCCGGCCGCGCACGCGACAGCGGTATGGAACTCGATATCCTTCTTGAGCCATTGAACGCTGCCATACGGCGCAGCCGTCATGCTCGCGAGCGTGTCCTGCATGCGCGCAAGATCATCCTTCGATCGACGACGGGCTGCGAGCGCAGCGGCGTGAACCTCGAGAATCCCGCAGAGCTCAAACAGGCTCGCGAAAGCGTCACTCTCTTGAAGCGCGTCATGGTCGATCGAAAGCACTGTCGGATTGGCCGCATCAGCAACGAACGCTCCCCGACCCTGCTGCGACCAGACGCGTCCTTCCGAGCGCAGCTTGGCGATAGCCTCTCGCACGACGTTGCGGCTGACACCGAACGTGGCCGCAAGGGCCTGTTCGGTGGGAAGCCTGTCGCCGGACAGCAACCGGCCTTGCGCGATCTCGCGCGAGATTGAACTGGCGACCAGCGCCGGCAGGTGAGGACCTCGGTCTACCTTGCTGAGCTTCAACCCCATCTTCATGGCTCCGGAGTTGTCGGCGCAGGGAGGATTCGACCGGGGCTCAACAAGAAGTGTGGATCGAGCGCGCGTTTCAGCGTGAACGCAAGATCGAGAGCCACGTCCTCCGTTCTGCTCAAGAACGCCTTCTGTTTCACCCGCCCGATCCCGTGCTCCGCGCTGATGCTGCCGTGAAGACGATCGACCACGTCGAAAATCGTTTCCTCGGAGCCCTCGAACAGGTGGGTCATCGACTCTGCCGTTGCGCCGACGGGCGGGATGACGTTGAGATGGACATTGCCGTCCCCGACGTGCCCGTAGGCGAGCGTCAAGGCCTCAGGATAGCGTTGATTTAGATTGCGCAAGGCCTCATTGATGAAGATGGCGAGTTTCGAGATCGGGACGGAAACATCTGTGCGCAGATAGGGCCCGCCGCGTCCCTGCGCCTCAACCATCGTCTCGCGATGGAGCCAGAAACGCTCGGACTGCGCGCGGCTCTGAGCGATGACGCCATCGGCGACCAAATCCTGCGCGTCGCTCAGGAACGTCTCGAGCAACGTGCGAAGATCGATCGGCGCGCTGGAGGCGAGTTCCACCAGAACATAAGCCGGATAAGCCCGTTCGGGCGGCTCTGGCGAGTCGTCGCGCCCGAATGACGACCTCCAGTCCGTCTCGAAGGATCAGCTCGAAGGCTGTGACGAGGTCGCCGCAGCTCCGGCGCGCCCGCGCGTAGAGCGCCATTGCGTCAGCCACTGAGCGAAGCGCAACCATCGCGGTCTCGACCTGAGCAGGTTTCGGGAAGAGCTTGAAGGCGGCAGCAGTCACGACGCCCAGCGTTCCCTCACTGCCGATGAAGAGCTGCTTGAGATCGTAGCCGCGATTGTCCTTGCGGAGCACATTGAGGCCGTTCCGGATGCGCCCATCGCTGAGGACGACCTCGAGACCGAGGACGAGGTCTCGTGTCATGCCGTAGCGCAGCACATTCATGCCCCCGGCGTTGGTTGCGACATTGCCGCCGATCCGGCAGCTGCCTTGCGCGCCGAGGGTGATCGGGAGGAAACAGTCCTCTTTCTCCGCCGCCTTCTTGGCGTTCTCAAGAATGCATCCGGCTTCGACGATCATCGCAAAATCGATCGGGTCGACCATGCGCACCGCGTCAAGCCGTTCGAGGCTGATAACGAGCTCTCCTCCGCCCGGCGCCGGCACCGCAGCTCCAACGAGACCCGTAAGGCCGCCTTGGGGGACGACGGAATCCGGCGTTCGCTGCATAGGCGCAGGACCGCCGCGGTTTCCTGGACGCTACGCGGACGCGCGACCGCCAGCGGCCGCCCATAGTGATCGCCCGACCAATCGCGGCTGAAACGGGCGAGATCCTCGTACACCGTCATGAGGCCGCCGCCCGGCAAGACTGCGTCGAGGGCAGCGATTGCTTCAGCGCGTGCAGGAGACCGTGCGTTCATCAGTGAAATTCCGGCGATGCAGCCGGGAGGCTGGACGAGCGGACGATGCTCGGGATCGCCTGGCGGAGGTCATCCATCTTTTCCTCCCTTGTCGCTCCCGTTGCATCTTGGTAAGGTCGCCATGTTGAAGGGTCATCATACAACATTGCGCCTTCGACGCCCGTGTGTTCGCGCTCTATGCCGTCTCGTCCGCGAGAGCTCGATTACGAGTGACCGACAAGGTCGACCGTTCCAAGGGAGGACTTCTCGCCATGACCAAAAACGACCCCCATCGGGGGATCAATCGCCGCCAGATTTTGCAATCAGTCGCCGGGCTCGGCGCGGGCGTGCTCGCCACCGGCTATCCGCTTGGCGCGCGCGCGGCCGCCGGGCAGCCGGCGCTGGTGACGTCCATCCGCTCTCTCTCCAATCCCTATCACGCCGTATGGAAGGTCGGGGCCGACGCTTTCGCCAAGCAGATCGGGCTTCCCGGCACGATCCTTGTCACCGAAGCCAACAGCGAGAAGGGCATTTCCGACATTCGCGCGATGATCGCCAAGACCGGCGGCGACATGGTGCTGAACGTCGATCCGAACAACACGCCGGACGCCCGGCCGATCGTCGAAGCCTGTTTCAAGGCCAAGGTCTATGTCGTCAGTTGGTGGAACAAGCCGGCCGACCTTCATCCGTGGGACTTCGATCCCTATTACATTTCGCACATCGAGTTCGACGGGGTGACCAACGGCAGCTATATCACCGAGGAGCTCTTCAAGGCGATGGGCGGCGAAGGCGGTTTCGTCGCAGTCGGGGGAATGATCTCCGACTCGGCGGCCATCGATCGCCGCAAAGGCATGATGGAGACCTTGAAGAAGCACCCGAAGGTCGAGCTTCTCGACTTCCAGACCGGCGACTGGCAGTCGCAAAAGGCCTTCGACATCACCGCGTCCTGGCTGACGCGCTTCGGAGACAAGATCAAGGGCGTGTGGGCCGCCAATGACGATATGGGCACGGGCGCGCTCGAGGCCTTGCGCGCTCAGGGACTCGCGGGCAAAATTCCCGTCGTCGGCATTGATGGGATCAAAGCGGCGGTCGAGGCCGTCAAGGCCGGTGAATTCGTCTGCACGGTGACGTCCGATCCCTATTGGCAGGGCGGCATCGGTTTATCGATGGGCCTCGAGGCGCATCAAGGCAAATTCGACCCCTCGAAGGAGCCGAAACTGCATCGCGAATTCAACGCGAAGACGGTCAAGATCACGCGCGACAACGTCGAAGAGTACATAAAGACGCAGGTTCAGTCGCATCCGCAGATTGACTGGTCCGATTTGTGGAGCCGAGTCGCGAGCCCCATCGTCTACGGATGAGGATCATTGCGGGTTGAGGGAAATGGCGCCGGCTTTTCAATCGACGCCTAGCGTGGCCGCTTCCGCGCCGGAGCAGAGCAGACCTCAGCCGGATCGACCCTCCTTTCAGCGTCGGTTCGGCGGAGGCCGGCTCGCGGACTTTGGACCGCTGATCGTCCTGATTGGCCTTTCGCTCGTCCTCGGGCTGCTCAATCCAAGCTTCTTCAGCTTTCGCAATGTCGTCTGGGGCCTGGCGAATTCCGCCGCCATTCCGCTGATCCTTGCGATGGGATCAACCTTCATCATTTTGATGGGAAGCATCGATCTATCCATCGAAGGCGTGCTGTGCGTCGGGGCGATGCTGGTGGCGCTGCTTTGCGCCAACGACAGCAACGACCACGACTTCGGTTGGTGGGGACCGGTGCTGGCGATTGTCGCATGCACCGGGCTTGGCCTCATGAATGGCCTGGTGCATGTCGTCCTGCGCATCCCCTCCTTCATGGCGACGCTGGGCTTGTGGTTCGTGGGGCTTGGCATCGGCACGGTGGCGCTCGGCGGCTCGGCGGTGCGCGTTCTCGATCACGGCATCCGAGCAATCGCCTTTGAGCGCGTCCTCGCCTTTCCGCTCGCGGTCTGGATCGCCGCCGCGATGTTTCTTCTGGCGTTGTTTCTCGAGCGCCGGACGCGGTTCGGACGCTATATCTATGCGATCGGCGGCGGCGAGGACATTGCGATGCTCTCCGGCGTTCCGGTCAAGCGCACGCGCATTCTCGCTTTCACGCTGGCGGGGTTCTTCACCGGCGTCGCAGCCGTGCTCGCAGCGGCGCAACTCGGCCAGGCGAATACGACGATCGCAGACGGCCGTCTTTTCATGACCGTCACCGCCGTCGTCGTCGGCGGCACCGCGCTCACCGGCGGATGGGGCGGCGTCGCCAGTTCGCTGGTCGGCGTGATGATCGTGGCGGTCTTGGCCAACGGCATGGTTCTTTTAGGCATCTCGCCGTACATCCACGAGACTGTGCAGGGGCTGATGATCATCGCCGCGGTCGCGCTGTCGATCCGCCGCAGCGGCTCTTTCACCATCAAATAGGTCGGCCGATGCTCAAGGTCGAAGGCGTCAGCAAGAGCTTTGGTCCAGTCAGGGCCCTGCGCAACGCGACGATCACGATTGGCGCGCATGAGGTCGTGGGGTTGATCGGCGAGAACGGCGCCGGCAAGTCCACTCTCATGCGCATTCTCTCCGGCGGAATGAGGCCCGATGCCGGTACGATCGCCGTCGATGGGTCGCCGGTCGTGCTGCGCGACACCGCGCAAGCCAATCGCTACGGCATCGCGATGGTCTTTCAGGAGCAATCCCTGCTCCTCAATATGTCGGTCGCAGACAACCTCCATCTGGCGAATGAGCGGCCTTTCACCCGGTTCGGCGTCATCTCGCGCCGGAGGATGATCGAGGCGGCCAGAGAACGCCTCGCGCGGGTCGGGCTCGATATCGACCCGACCCTGAAAGCGGGCGAACTCGGATTTGCCGCACGCCAGATGGTCGAACTCGCCAAGGCCCTGTCGCTGGAAGAGCGCACCAGCGCCCCCCTGACGATCCTCCTCGACGAGCCGACCTCGGTGCTCGAAAACAAGGACATAGAAATCCTTTTCGAGCGGATAAGGAGCTTGAAATCACGCGCGAGCTTCGTTTTCGTCTCGCACCGGCTCGACGAAGTCCTGGCGATCAGCGACCGCATCTATGTGATGAAGGACGGCGAGATCGTCGCCGAGAGGCCTGCGGGCGCAACCAGCGTTCCCGTGCTTCACGCGATGATGGTTGGGCGCGACCTCGACGCGGAATACTACCGCGAAGCGCGCCAGAAGCCGCCATTGGACGAGATCGTCATGGAAGCGCGCGGGCTCGGCGTTCAAGGCGCCTACTGCAACGTGGATTTCACCCTTCGTCGCGGCGAAGTCTTAGGGGTCGCGGGCGTCATTGGCTCGGGCCGCGAGGAACTGACGCGGACTCTGTTCGGCTTCCTGCCGCAGACGTCCGGTGCCTTGCTTATCGAGGGGCGGCCGGCGACCTTGAGAACGCCCACGCAGGCTGTCGCGGCTGGAGTTGGCTACATCCCGCGGGAACGGCGGGTTGAAGGCCTGGTGATGGATATTTCCGTCGCCGCCAATATCACGCTGGCGAGGCTCGACGCGACGATGCGCCATGGCTTTATCGATCATGGCCGCGAGCGAGCGATCGCAGACGAATGGATCCGCAGGCTTCGCATCAAGACACCGAGCGCGGCGCAGGTCTGCCGGAACCTCAGCGGCGGCAACCAGCAGAAGATTGTGATCGCGCGATGGCTGACGGCGGATTCGCATATCCTGATTCTTGACCATCCGACCCGCGGCCTCGATGTCGGCGCCAAGGAAGAGGTCTATGATATGATCCGCAATCTTTCGGCGGACGGCGTTGCGATCGTGCTGACCTCGGACACGCTGGAGGAAACCATCGGCCTCTGCCACACTATTCTCGTCATGCGTGACGGTGAGATCACGGCTCGCTTCGACGCGCCGCCATACGCCAAGCCGGCCCAGGTCGCGCTCCTGGAGCATATGGTGTGAGCGCCGCGGACCGACTTGTGGGGATGGCGGGGAAGAGCCTGTGACCAGCCTCACTACCACCGACAGCCTCCATGTCGGCCTTGCTGAACGGATTCGCCCCTATACGCCCCTCTTGCTGCTCGTCCTGCTCACTGTCGGCGTGAATATTGCCGAACCAGGATTTGCCAGCCTCAATACGGCCTCGGTCGTGCTCGCCGACGCCTCGGTGCTGTTCATTCTCGCCGCGGGGCTCACCTTCGTCATCATGCTGGGCGGGATCGACCTTTCGGTGCAGGCCGCGGCGTCCTTCGCCAGCATGGTCGTGGCGGAGCTCCTGCCGCGGGTCGGCTACGCCGCCTTCGTAATCACGATCCTTGTGGGCCTTGCGATGGGCCTCGCAAGTGGATTTGTTCACGTGAAACTGCGCATTCCCTCGTTTGTGGCGACGCTCGCGACGGGAGGCATCATGACCGGGCTGTCGCTTTTGATGGAGGGCGGCCGCACCGTCTCCCTTACCGACGAGGGGCGCGAGCAGGCGGCGTGGATTTCCGGCGCATGGGCCTTCGGCGTTCCGAACGTGATCCTGATTGCGATCGTTGTGGCGATCGGCGGCATGCTGGCGCAGCGCTACACCCGCTTCGGACGCTATAGCGCCGCGATCGGCGCGGGCGAACCGGCTGCGCGCGCAGCCGGCATCTCGGTAGACCCACATAAGATCATCGCGTTCGGACTGTCGGGCGCGTTCGCTTCGCTCGCGGGCGTGGTGCTCGCGGCGCGCCTGGCGAGCGGCTCCCCGGACCTCGCCAACCAGCTTCTCTTGCCCGCTATTGCTGCGGTGATCGTCGGAGGCACGGCAATCACCGGCGGCGTCGGAAGCATCGGCCGCACAATGGTCGGCGCGTTGATCGTTTCGATCGTCCGCATCGGCATGACCTACGTCGGCGTCGACATTTTTGCGCAACAGATCGTTTTCGGCGCTGCGCTGATCTTTGCTGTCTTCGTGACGATCGATCGGAGCAAAATTCCCATCATCAAATAACTTCGGAAGCGTGGCCGCTCGGCCGCTGCAGACGGCATTGCGCGTCGCGCCGGAAAGCGGGATTGATACGGACCCGTCCGCCGCCATCTCATCCTCTGATGGCGGTCGCGTACGATGCTTCCAACTACGCTGGCGAAGAAAATTACTTCCTCAGCATCGTTTGCGGCGACATCCCGAATGTCCGCTTGAAGCTTCGGCTGAAGTGGCCGAGGTCACTGAAGCCATGCGCAAAAGCCGCGTCCGTGACCGAGCGAACCTCGCCTTGCATGAGCGCGACGCGGCTAGCTTTCAGTCGCTCCGCCCACACCCACCGCATTGGCGTCGCGCCCAGCGAGCCAAAAAGACGGTTGAGGGTTCGCACGGACATTGCGCCGGCAGCCGCGAGCGCCCCGGGCCCAAGTTCAGGGTCGTCCAGATTCGCGCGCGCAAACCGCATCGCTCGCGCGAGTGGCCCAGGAATTTTGGCCTCAGGCCAGGCGTCACGTTCAAGATCGCAAATAGAGGCAATAGCGTCGACGATTGCGTTCGACAGCCGGTTCGCGATCGACGGCGCAAACTCATGAGAAAGGTCGATGTCCAGAGAACGGCCCAGAAGTTCGCCGAATACCGGCGATAGGGGATTGCCACGAACGATCGTGCGCGCCACAAAATCGTTGGGCCGGTCGAGTTTCGGCTCAAGAAGCTGTGTCGGAATTTTCACCGGCTGAGTTTTCGCTCGCAGTGCATAATCGAATTTGGCGCCCGCGTCATAGATCACAAGATCGCCCGGGCGGAGCGGCCAAACTGAGTCAACTCGCCTTCGCCCTCCTGAATAAGGCTGACGATAAAGACCTCCTGCCCGTCGTTCCGGACGTCGCGAGCCTTCCGCGACCCGAAGTGCAAGGGCGCGTGCAACTCGGCCACGATAAGAGAACCCAGTTCCCCGCTGGTCAACGTCCCGGAAAATTCATCCTCTCCGACCCGGGTCTCGGCCGAGGCGGAAACGTATTTTTTGCGAACGATCTCTTGCCAACACTCCAAACGTTCCGACGGCTTCTTATCGGCAGTCGTTAGAGTCTGCTTCACTCTGAGCAAGCCTCATGCGGCGGCGTCCCCAGGAACGTCGCGCCTGCGCACCGTCAAGCAAAGGCTATGCCGCCGGAAAAAATGTGCCAAGCTCACCTTTGATCGGGACCCTACTTTCGCCCGAAGGAAATTCCGCGCGGACCTCAGCAGAACCAGGATTGCCGGTAATCAAGCCTCAGCTCGAAATGACGTTTGATTAGGCGCCTAGAGCGTTTGTATTTTGGCTTGAATCGTGATGGGGATTCCCGAATCGCCGAAGTTCTGATTCAACCTGCGGGCTGGGCGGAGGCCAGCAGGGATGCCGAAGCCATATTCGCAGGACTTGCGCGATCGGGTCATCGACGCGGTGCTGAAAGGGGAGATGAGCCGTCGCGCGGCTGCGCGGCGGTACGAGGTCAGCGAATCGATTGCCGTCAAGTGGCTCGAACGCTTTGAGCGGAGTGGCTCGCGCGAACTGGTCGGGCATGGCGGCCATCGGCCATCCGCGCTCATGCCACATCGGGATTTTCTGGAGGCGGCGCGAGCTGGGAAGCCGGATATTACGCTTCAGGGTCTTTGCGATCGGTTGTTGTTCGAGCGCGGGATCAAAGCCGACGCCTCGATGATGAGCCGCTTCTTTCGCCGGATTGGCGTCACGTTTAAAAAAAGACCCTCGTGGCGAGCGAGCAGGACCGTCCGGACGTAAAACGCCATCGCCTACGCTGGCGGCACTATCAGGGCCTGATCGATCCCAGGCGTCTGGTCTTTATCGACGAGACCTGGACGAAAACCAACATGACCCGTCTGCGCGGCTGGGCGCCAAAAGGGCAGCGGCTGGTCGACAAGGTCCCTCACGGGCACTGGAAGACCGCGACTTTCCTCGCCGCCCTGCGCAACGATCGCATCGAGGCGCCCTGCCTGTTCAACGGACCCATCAACGGCGAGCGCTTTCTCGCCTACGTCCAGCAGTTCCTGGTTTCGACCCTCAAACCAGGCGACGTCGTCATCCTCGACAATCTCGGCTCTCACAAAGGAAAGGCCATCCGGCAGGCGATCCGGGCCGTCGGCGCCCGCCTGGTGTTCCTGCCGAAGTACTCACCCGACCTCAATCCGATCGAGCAGGTCTTCGCCAAGTTCAAAACCCTGCTTCGGAAAGCCGGCGCCCGAACATACGACGCTGTCGCCGACGCCACCGCCGCCATCCTCTCTCAGTACGCACCGCAAGAATGCGCCGCATACGTCAGGAACGCAGGATATGCGTAAATCCAATGGCAAGCCGCTCTAGCATAGCAGGTCGTTAAAAAAGTCTCTGGCCGGCGGAATCGTGATGTGATTCTTTCGTCTTGGCGGTTTGACGGAGACGAACGGGATGCGGGGCGGGGACGAACGGTCGGGGTCGCTATTCAGTTGCGTCGATCTCGAAGCGCGAGTTGGCGAGGACCATCCGCTTCGGATCATCGGCGGAGTTGTGAACGAGGGGCTGGCGGCGCTTTCGGGCGAGTTCTCGGAGTTGTAATCGCGGAGCGGCCGTCCTTCGATCCCACCTGAGAAGCTGCTGCGGGCGATGCTGTTGCAGGCGTTCTATTCGATCCGCTCAGAGCGGCAGTTGATGGAGCGGCTGGAGTTCGACCTGCTGTTTCGCTGGTTTGTCGGCCTCGGCGTTGATGATGCGGCCTGGGATCACTCGACGTTTTCGAAGAACCGCGAGCGGCTTCTGGAGGGCGACATCGCCGCCAAGCTGTTGACCGCGGTGCTAGCGCAGCCGCGAGTGAAACGGCTGCTCAGCACGGACCATTTTTCGGTTGACGGCACGCTGATCGAGGCTTGGGCGTCAATGAGGCTTGGGCGTCAATGAGGAGTTCCGACCGAAGAGCCTGTCCTCGGGCGAAGACCCGAGGAACGGTTCGGACGAACCGCCGACGGCGGACGGCGGGCGGAATCGCGAAGTGGATTTCCATGGCCAGAAGCGCTCCAACGAGACGCATGCTTCGACGACCGATCCGGAAGCGCGGCTGGATCGCAAGGGACCGGGCAAGGAGCCAAGCTTTGCTTCATGGGACATGCGCTGATGGAGAACCGCAACGGCCTCGTTGTCGACGCCTGCTTGACCGAGGCCAACGGCCATGCCGAGCGGATCGCCGCGCTGCACATGATCGAGCCGCGCGCCGATCGGCGGCGACCATCACGCTCGGCGCCGACAAAGCCTATGACGCCGAGGACTTCGTCAATGAACTGCGCTCGATGAACGCGACGCCTCACGTCGCGCAGAATGCCAATGGGCGTTCCTCGGCGATTGACGGCCGCACGACGCGACACGCGGGCTACGCCGTGAGCCAACGCATCCGCAAACGGATCGAGGAGGCCTTCGGCTGGATCAAGACCATCGCCGGCCAGGAGCGAACCAAGTTCCGTGGTCGCGAGCGTGTCGGATGGGCCTTCACCTTCGCAGCCGCCCCCTACAATCTGGCGCGGTTGCCGAAGCTGCTGGAGGCCTCCTCGTGAAGGTTCCGGCGAACTGCCGACTGATCGGCCGCTGGAGGATCGTGGAGGCCGACCCCTGGGACCGGGCTCACCTCGATCTCTGCGGCCCGACGAGGCTGACGATCACCGCGCAAGGCGGCGAAATCGCCTTCGGCGCCTTGCAGGCCGGCCTCCAAGGCGAATACGCGCGCGACTCCATTGGCTTTCACTGGGCTGGCTGCGAGGAAGGCGACGAGGTCGATGGCGAAGGAACCGCCGAACTTCTCGACGACGGCGCCCTCGAGATCGAGTTCGAGTACCGAAACGGCGACGAAGCCGTCCTCAAAGCGAAACGGGACCCTTCTTCAACAGCCTGCTAGTGGCTCACGTCATTGAGTTTGACGGGATTGTCTGAATCAATGGCTTGGCGATTGCGCGATGGAGATGATTCGTGGCCAGGCAAGAGGTTGCCGTCAAGAAGTACGTAGTCAAGCTGAGCGAAGAGGAGCGCGCCCGGCTCGACGACTTTGTCCGCAGGGGCAAGCGCGCCGCGCATTTGCTGACGAAAGCTCGCATCCTTCTGAAAGCGGACGTGTCGGAGGCGGGCGAGGGATGGAGCGACAGCCGGATCGCCGAGGCGCTGGACACCAGCATCCCGACGATCGAGCGAACGCGACGGCAACTTGTCGTGGAAGGCTTCGAAGCCGTCCTGATGCGCAAGTACAATCCCAAATCGGCCCCTCGCCGGATTTTCGACGGCGCCGCGGAAGCCAAGCTGATCGCTCTGGCTTGCGGATCGGCCCCGGCTGGCCACGCCAGATGGACGCTGCGTCTTTTGGAGGAGAAAGTCGTCGAGTTGCAGATCGTCGGGAGCGCCAGTGACAACACGATCGGGCGGACGCTCAAAAAAACATTCTCCAGCCCCATCGCAAGCAGCAATGGGTGATCGCGCCCGAGGCCAGCGCCGCCTTCGTCGCCAACATGGAAGACGTGCTGGAAGTTTACCAGAGGCCGCACGATCCCAAGCGCCCCCTCGTATGCCTCGATGAAACGTCGAAGCAACTCATCGCCGAGACGCGCGCGCCGATCGCGGCCACGCCGGGACAAGCGGAGCGTTACGACTACGAATACGAGCGCAATGGCGTGGCCAATCTGTTCATGATGTTCGCGCCGCTCGAAGGCTGGCGGCGCGTGAAGGTCACGGACCGGCGCGCGGCCGTCGATTACGCCCACGCGCTCAAGGATTTGTCCGACATGCATTTTCCCGGCGCGGACAAGATCGTTCTGGTGCAGGACAATCTCAGCACGCATACGGCTGCGTCGCTCTACGAAGCCTTTCCCGCCGCCGAAGCGCGCCGCCTCGTCAAACGATTCGAATGGCATTACACGCCCAAGCACGGAAGCTGGCTCGACATGGCCGAATCCGAGCTCGCCGTCCTCTCGACCCAATGCCTCGATCGCCGCATCTGCGACAAGGCCGATCTGGTCGCCGAAGTCGCCGCCTGGCAAAAGCGCCGCAACACCCTGCACGCCAAAGCGGATTGGCAATTCACAACCGCCGACGCCCGCGTCAAGCTCGCAAGGCTATACCCTCAGTTCGTCTGACTCAGGCTACTAGTGTCATGCATTTGCCGTTCCAGGAGGCGTGTCAGAACTTCTTCCAGTCTCCCGCTGCCTCGAATGCGCCTGCGGCTGCGTAGATCGTCTCCTCATCGAAATGCTTGCCGATCAGCATGGCGCCGATTGGCAGTCCGTCGCCAAGCCCGCAGGGGACGGTCATCGCGGGATGACCCGTCACGTCGAAAGGCGCGGTGTTGCCGATCATTTCGAACGCACGCTGAAGGTAGAGTCCGAGCGGCGCGTCCTTCGGGGGCAAGGGCGTGGCCTTGACCGGGAGGGTCGGCATCAGCAGGAGATCATACGAGTCCAGCGCCTTGTCATAAGAGCCGCGAACCTTGCGCGCCAGATTTTGCGCCTTCGCGTAGAAGCGCCCGCGATAGTGGGTCAGGAAAAACTGACCGACCATCATCGAGATCTTGAGGCTGTCGGAAAGATCGTCGGCCTTGTCCCGCCAGGCGGCGTGAGCGTCGAGGAGGCTAACCGTGTAGAGGCCTTTCCAGTTGAAGCCCATGCCGTTGCCCAGCATCATCTGAGCCTGAAGGCCTTCGAGGGCGATCGGCGTCCAGATCGCCGGGGCGATCAGATGTTCGGGAATCGACACCTCCTCGACCTTCGCGCCGAGCGCCTTGAAGCGCTTGGTCGCCTCGTGCACTTTCGCGTCGACGTCTTTCTCGCTATTGGCGTGGCCGAAGCCTTGCTTCACGACGCCGATCTTGAGGCCCTTCGCGCCGCGCTTCGCCGCGGCCGGATAGTTTCCGACCTTAGGCGAATATTGACGCGGGTCGAGACCGTCCGGCCCGGCCAGAACTTCCAGCATCAGCGCATTGTCGGCAACCGTCGCGGTAATCGGGCCGGTGTGGTCGATCGTGGATTCGATCGGCATGACGCCGGTATAGGGCACCAGGCCGTGGGTCGGCTTCATTCCATAGACGCCGCAGAACGAGGCAGGCATGCGGATCGAGCCCCCCTGGTCGCCGCCGATCGCAAGATCCACTTCGCCCGCCGCGACCAGGGCGCCGCTTCCGGAAGATGATCCGCCCGCGGAGTAGCCGCGCTTGTGCGGGTTATGGACGGGGCCCAGCGCGCCCGTGTGACTCCCGCCGGAGAGGCAGAAACATTCGCAATGCGCCTTGCCCTTGATCGTCGCGCCGGCGTCGAGCAGGCGAGTGACTACCGTCGCGTCAATATTGGGAATATAGCCTTCGAGCGTGGACGAGCCGTTCATCATCGGGACGCCGGCGACGCAGACATTGTCCTTCACCGCGACCGTCTTGCCTTTCAACTTGCCATTCGGCGCGCCCTGAATGTCGGTCTTCACGTACCAGGCGTTGAGCGGATTTTCCTCTGCGCTTGGCCGGTATCCGGGGGTGCGCGGATATTTGACGACCGGGACGTCGTCCGGCATCTGATCGACGAGATCATAAGCGGCGAAGTTGCCTTCCATGAGCGAAAGGAACTCGCCGACGCGCTCCTTCGTCATGGTCATGCCAAGGCTTTCGACGATATCCGTCATCTGCTCGAGGGTTGGACGCTTCACGCTCATAACTCGTCTCCCGTTTCCTCTGGCTTCCAGGCGACATCGAGGTTCAATGCGGACACGTCATCCGCTGACGCCGATGAATTCGTTTACGAGACCGTGGCCATGCAATTCGTCCGGCTTGGCGGAATGCACGATGGCGCCCTTCTGGATGATCAAGACCCGGTCGGATAGCGCTGCGATAAAGTCGAGATTCTGCTCGACGAGGATCATCGTGAGGCCGCCTTTCGAACGCAGGCCTAAAAGCGTCTCCACGATTTCATCGATGATCGACGGCTGAATGCCCTCCGTCGGTTCATCCAAGAGGATGAGCTTTGGATCGCCGACCAGGCAGCGAGCCATCGCAAGCAATTGCTGCTCGCCGCCCGAAAGCGCTCCGCCGGAGCGATCGATCAGACGCTTCAACCGGGGGAAGATCTCCAGGACGGACTCGATCGCGGCGGCTTCGTCTTTCGGCCGCGCCACCGCGCCCATCCGCAAGTTGTCGCGCACGCTGAGGCCCGGAAAGATCTCTCGCCCCTGAGGCACATAGCCCATCCCGGCCCGCGCCCGCCGGTGAGGCTCGGCACGAGTGATGTCCGCCCCTTCCAGCATGACGCGTCCGGCGGTCGCTGGAACATAGCCCATTAGAGTGCGGAGCAGCGTTGTCTTGCCCATGCCGTTATGGCCGAGAACGCCGACGAATTCTCCTTGCGCGACCCTGAAGCTCACACCGGTGAGGATCGGGATGCGGCCATAGCCTGCGGCGAGGTCGCTGACGTCCAGCATCACGCCGCCGCCTGCTTTCCGAGATAGATGTCGCGGACGATCGGGCTGTGCATGATGACCTCGACGTCGTCCTCCATCAGAATGGTGCCCTGATTGAAAACCGTGACCTTGCTCGCGATCATCCGGATGAACTGCATGTCATGCTCGACCACGATGAGCGCCTTGGTCCGGTTGATGTCGCGCACAAGCTCGACAGTGCGCGCCACCTCCTGGTCGGTCATGCCGGCCGCTGGCTCGTCGAGCAGAACAAGATCGGGGTCGGTGGACAACACCACGCCGAGTTCGACCCACTGACGCTGTCCATGCGCCAGTTGGCCAACGAGGCGCGATGCGATGGCTGCGAGACCTACACGCTCAAGCATGGCGTCGACCGTTGCGCGCGCCTGCGCCCCGCGATGCATCCGCGTGACAGCAAGCCAGAGATTCTCCCGCACCGTGAGGCCGTCGAAAACGCTCGGCACCTGCGTCTTGATGCCGACGCCGCGCCTTGCGATTTCATGCGGTTCCGCCCCGGTCACGTCTTGGCCGCGCAGGAGCACGGCGCCGGACGTCGGCTTGAGCTGGCCGGTCAGCATTTTGAAAAAGGTGCTTTTGCCCGCGCCGTTCGGACCGATCAGGCACCGGAGCTCGCGTTCGTAGAGGGTGAAGCTGACGTCACGTACGGCGTGAACGCCGCCGAAACGCATGCCGAGGCCGCGGGTTTCGAGGAGCGGCTCACTCATCTCGGAGCCGCCTCCTGCGCGCGGCCAACGAGGGCGCGCGTCCGCGGCCTTTTGAGCGCGCCCCCGAGGTCGGCGATTGTCGGCACAAGGCCCTTGGGCACGAGGAGGACGAACGCGACCAGGATCGCGCCGAGGATCAAGGGAACGTTGCCGACCAGCGCCTGCCAGCCGGCGGTCCCGCTCGGCGCATTCGCGCCGAGCGCGGCGGTCAGCCACTGGATGCCGACGCATCCGAGGATCGGTCCGATCAGCGTGCCGCGCCCGCCGACGATCACCCAAATGATGATCTGCGCCGATTGCGCCAGGCCAAAAATGGTTGGGCTCACGAACGATCCCCAGTTGGCGAAGAGGCACCCCGCGTAGCCGGCGAGCGCCGCGCCGATGGTGAAGGTCGCGAGCTTGTAAAAGCGCGGATCATAGCCGAGCAGCTGCGCCCGCTGCTCGTTCTCGCGGATGCCGACGATCGTGCGACCAAAATGGCTGGCGAGCAGGGCCCTGAGCCCGAAATAGGCCAGGATCAGCGAGGCGGTGGAGAGATAGAACATGCCTTCGAGATCTATCTGCCAATCCTTGAAGAAGGGCATGTTCAGGGAGGGAATGCCCGGAATGCCATTGAAGCCGCCAAGCCGGGCCGAGCCGATATGAAATTCAGGGCCCGCGGTTGAATTGATGGAATTGAACAGGATCAGGGTCACGGTCAGCGTGATGACGCCGAGGTAGACGTCGCTGATGCGGCCGTAAAACATGAAATAGCCGAGCAACGCTGCAAACGCCGCCGGGACGAGGATGGCGAGAAGGAGCGGCGCCGTGCTTTCGCCGATGTTGAACATCGCAATCGCGTACGTGTAGGCGCCAAGCCCGAAAAACGCCGCTTGTCCGAAACAGAGGATGCCCCCGAATCCCCAGACCAGCGCAAGGGACAAGGCCAGCACCGCCATGATCATGTAGACCGTGACGTTGAGGACGACATCGAGATCGAACAGCCGAGGCGTGAGAACAAGCACCGCGGCGCCGACGACCGCGACCAGGCCGAGCCCAAGAAGGTTGAGGGACCGCGCGGTCAAAGGCTTCCTCGAAAGAACCGGCCGGTGATCCCTTGAGGAAGCAGGCGGATCAGCACGATCGCGGCCGCAAGGAGCGCGACCTCGCCGAAGATGGGCGTCGTCACATAGGTCGCGATCTGGTTGACGGCGCCGAAGAGTGTCGAAGCCGCGGCTGTGCCGGTCACCATCGAAGCCCCGCCGCCGATCACCGTAATGAAGGACTTGGCGACGTAAGCGGCGCCGATCGTCGGGAAGACCCCGGACACTGGCGCAATGACGGCCCCGGCGAGACCGGTGACGGCGGCGCCCGCGCCAAAGGTGATGGAGTAGACATGGCTCGGATTGACGCCGAGCGCCGCCGCCATATTCGCGTTCTGCATCGTGCCGCGCACGATCAATCCGAACCGGGTGAACCGCAGGATTGCGAGCACGCCCCCGAGCACGACGATCGCGACGCCGATGACGAAAAGCGTGTAGGCGCTCGTCCGATACTGGCCGATTTCAAAGCTGCCCAAGGGCGCCGAAAGGCCGACGGTCGTGTTGCCGAAGATCGCCGTGCTCAAGCCGACGAGAAACAGGCTTAAGCCCCAGGTCGCGAGCATCGTGTCGATCATGCGGCCGTAGAGCCAGCGAATGATGGCGCGCTCGACAATAATGCCGATCGCGCCGACGACGACCGGCGCGACGACCAGCATGGCGATCCAGATGCTGAGGCCGAGGCGGTTCGCCTGGATCGCCGCGTAGCCGCCGAGCATCAGAAACTCGCCGTGAGCCAGATTGATGACCTTCATCATTCCGAAAATGATCGCCAGCCCCACGCTCATGAGGGCGAGGCTGGCGATCGCATAGAGAACCTGGATCGCCAGGAGCGCTACGAGATCCACAAGAGGTCCTCTATGCTGTGTTCTATAGGCGCACTCAGAACTTAATCACATATTGCTGGTTGTCGTTCGGGTTCTTCTTGAGGTCACAGACTGCGGCGGTGTCCAACGGCTTCTGTTGCGAGAAGTCTTCCAGCAACAGGAATTTCTTGTCTTTCACCTCGGCGATGTGAACATCAAGGATGCAGTGATGGGTCGGCGGATCGATCGTCACCTTTCCCGAGGGCGCATCGATGCTGATTCCGGTTTCAAGCGCCTCGATCACTTTCATGCGGTCGACGCTTTGCGCTTTCTTCACTCCCTCGGCCCAGAGATTGAAGCCCTGGTAGGTACCCATCGCGAGCTCGGTGACATTGGGGTAGTCCGCGCCAAAGCGCTTATGGAATGCGGCGAGAAAAGCGGTGTTGGCGGGGTTTTTGACGCCCTCGAAATAGTTGTAGCAGACTAGCATCCCGTTCGCCTCTTCGGGCGAGAGCACGATCTGCTCATTGCCGACGCCGAACGTCGTTGACGCCATCGGGATGCTCTTGTTCATGCCCGCCGCGGCCCACTGGCGGTAGAAAGAAATGTGAGCGCCGCCGACCAGCGCCGACCAGACGAAGTGCGGCTTCGCCGCCTGAATCTTTGAGATGGTGGAGGAAAAATTTGTGACGTCGAGCGGGAAGAACTCGATCGAGAGGACTTCGCCTCCGTTGTCGACGGTGTATTTCTTCACCCACTGCGAGGTGATCTGGCCGTAATTGTAGTCCGCAGCCACGACGTAGACTTTCTTACCCCATTTTTTCATCGCGTAGGGCACGAGCTTCTCGACGGTCTGCGCGGGCGTCACGCCAGTATCAAATTGATTACGGTCGCAAACTCCGCCTTCATATTGAGTGTTGTAGAAATATAGCGTCTTGAATTTGTCGAGCACCGGGCGAATGACCTCTCGCGACGCGGAGGTGATGCCGCCATGCACCACCGCAACCTTGTCCTTGAGGGCAGCCTGCTGGGCGAACTGGGTGTAGAGCTGCATGCTCGACTGGGTGTCGTAATTGATCAGCTGGAGTTGCCGGTTCAGCAATCCGCCCGCGGCGTTGGCTTCCTCGATGGCCAAGGTAAGCGCGTCGGCCATCGGCTTGCCATAGATGTCGAGGCCGCCCGAAAGATCGTGCAGGCTGCCGACCTTGATAGGGTCGGCCGCAAAGGCCGGCGCAGCTGACAGCGCTTGCGCCAGCCAGAGCCGCGGCGGTCCCAAGGAATTGTCTGCGATTGATCATGTCCGAACTCCCATACCTCTAGCCGCGACGTTCTTCGCCGTCGCGCCCCAGCCCGACGCGAATGGAGAACAGACCCGTTGCCCGTCCGAGGCCGACGAAACTTGACGCTCCGCCATCACAAGCAGGATCCGCGCCAACCTGGTCCGTTCCCTTCACGTCGCCACAGTGTCACACTTTAGCGCCGCTTGGCGAGGCCCGCTTGCCTGCCGCGGCCACGTCGCTTGCCCCTCCATCCGGCGTGGGCGCATCTCTATTGGGCGGCGGGTGGCCGGCGCTTGTGCCAACTCGTGGCTCCCTGAAAGGCCGCGCCGGCGCGGACCAGCACGTCTTCTGAGAGATGAGGGCCGACAAGTTGCATGCTGAGCGGCATGCCTGCCGAGTCGACGCCGTTCGGCAAGGTGAGCGTTGGGCTTCCGCTGAAGTCGAAAGGCGCCGTGAAGCGCAGGATGCCGAGCAGCACGTTGGGATCCTCGCCGTAGGCCTTCATGAGTTCGAGGCTAGGGGTCGGAACCGGCATGGTCGGAATGAGCAGGACGTCGACAGCCTGGAACAATTCGGACAGCTCGCGAGAAAATCGCATGCGTTCTAGGGCGATGCCTGCGACCTCAGTTCCCTTTGTCGCAAGCCCCTGGTCGATCAGCTTGGCAAGGTCGGGCCCATATTCGGACTTTCTCGCCGGATAGGTGTCGGCATGAGCGGCCGCCGTCTCGACCGAGCACATCGCGATCCACTGGCTGACAAGCTTCTGGTAGGCTGGGAACTGCACCTCGCGGATCGTGGCGCCCAAGGCCCTTCAGCACCCGCTCCGCTTCGCTCAGCGCCGCGACGACTTGCCCGTCGACGCCGTCCGTCGCGTAGCCTCGATCGACGCCGATCCTGCAGGCCGCGAACGCTGTCGCCGATGGCCTCGAGATAGTCCGGGACGGGCGCCTTGTAGGTTGTCGGATCATTTCTGTCGGCGCCGGCGATGACGCCGAGCATTGCGGCGGCGTCCGCAGCCGACCGCGTCATCGGACCGACATGGTCCAGCGTTTCCGCGAGCGTGAAAACGCCGTAGCGGCTTACCCGGCCCCACGTCGGCTTTATGCCTGTGAGACCGCAGGTGGCGGAGGGAAATCGGATCGAACCGCCGGTGTCGCTGCCGAGGCTGCCGTAGCAGAGCCCGAGCGAGGTCGCGACGCCGGACCCGGTCGAGGAGGAGCCAACCCAATAGCCCGTATTCCACGGATTGAGCGGTGGCGGGACATCCGGGTGATGCGACGTATACGCCCCTTCCGTCATCTGCAGCTTTCCGAGAAGGATCGCGCCGGCCTCCTCGAGGCGGTCCACCACGGTCGCGTTGAAGGATGGAACGAAGCTCTTGAAGATCCTGGTTCCGGCTGAAGTCGGCGCGAATGTCGTGTAGCAGAGATCCTTGACGGCGATGGGCACGCCATGGAGCGGTCCGCGCCAGAGCCCCCGTGCGAGTTCCGCGTCAGCCGCCTTGGCCTGGCTCCTTGCGCGCTCGGGAAGAACGGTTGCGTAAGATCGATAGCGCCCGTCGAGCTCCGCGATGCGCCGCAAAAGCGCTTCGGTGACCTCCGCCGACGACAATTGCTTTCTCCGAATGAGATCGGAGACGCTCGTCAGCGATTGATAAGGAAGATCTAGAGACATCGAGGGGGTCCTCCTCCAATTCACCACGTGTAGCATTATCCCCTGTTGGAACAGATGGAGATATAGCGATCGTTGGCGTGAGCTGCATTCTGGGCACCACCCTGATGCTGACACGCGCGGCCAAAATTCGCCGCGATCCAACCTTAAGGACCTTATACCAAGGGTCATAGCATCTGACCGACGAGCGCCCAGTCGCGCATTTGTAGTCGCTGGAACTTGATCTGACGGACGGCGTCTGGAGTCTGGTCTGGTCCGCCTGTCGGGTTTGCTCAGGCGGTGATCATTTTCTCCTTCGCAAGCGGTGTGGCGTCAAGGAACGTTTGCATCGGCGTTTTGCCGAAGCACCATCGTCCCTGGTGCGGCCTTTCCTCGTTGTAGTTCTTGACCCAATCATCGAGATCGCTCTGCAGCTCGCCGATCGAGCCGTAGATTTTCTTGCGGAAGGCGACGCGGTAGAACTCGTCGAGCACGGTGTTGTGGAACCGCTCAACAATTCCATTCGTTTGCGGGCTTTTGGTCTTGGTGCGCGAGTAATCGACATCCTCGAGCGCCAGGTAGAGCTCATATTCATGATGCTCGGGATTGCCGCAATATTCCGTGCCACGATCGGTCAGCACGCGGCAGAGCTTCACCTCGTGGGCGTCGTAGAAGGGCACGACGCGATCGTTGAGGAGATCGGCGGCGGTGATCGGCGTCTTGCGGTCATAGAGCTTGGCGAAGGCAACCTTGGCGTAGGTGTCGATGAAGGTCTGCTGGTAGATGCGTCCGACGCCCTTCATGTTGCCGACATGAGACAGGTGTCCTGGGCGCCGCAATAGCCTGGGCATTCGCTTTCGAACTCGCCATGCGCTTCCTTTTCGCTCTTGGCCTTCTCCAGCGCGGCGAGCTGGCTTTCCGTCAGCACCAGGCCTTCCTGGGCGACCTTGGCCTCGAGCGCCTTCAGCCGCTTCTTCATCGTCTCAAGATCATGGCGCTGCCAGACGCCGCGAACGCCAGCCGGCGAGATCGAATGGCCGAGTTTGCGAAGCTCGTTGGCGATGCGGATCTGGCCATAAGCCGGCCGGTCCAGCGAAAGCTCGACGATGATCGCTTCGACCTCGGGCGGCGTGCGGTTCTTCAGGATCGGCTTGCGCCGCGTCAGTTCCTGCAGCGCCAATTCGCCGCCGGCGTGGTAAAGCTCCTTGAAGCGGTAAAAGCTGTCGCGACTGTAGCCCATCATCTTGCAGGCCTGGCTGACGTTGCCGAGCTGCTTGGCCAGCTCCAGCAGCCCCACCTTGGCGCGAATGATCTTCTGTTCCTTGGTCATCGTCGGTGTCCTCTCAAAACGCCGAGGCCGGGCGCCGCGAACCCCGACCACTCCGCGCCCCGCCTCGGCTATGACACCGAATGTCAGATTAAGTCTTAACTACTGCATTCAATACCACCACCAGCATGGGCGGGCTCACGCTCAACGTACTGCTGTCCTTCGCCCAGTTCGAGCGAGAACTCACCGGCGAGCGCATCCGAGACAAGATCGCAGCCTCCAAGAGGAAAGGCCTTGGGTCGGCGGCGTGGTTCCCATGGGTTACGAGATCCGGGACCGCAAGCTGATCGTCAACGAGGAAGAAGCGGCCACGGTGCGGTTGATCATCTCGCCCTATCTCGACCCTGGGATCGTTGTCGGCGTTGCAGCGGGACCTGCGCGAGCGGGAAATCATCACCCGAAGGCGAACGCTTTCCTCAGGGCGCGCTAACTGCGGCCGAGCCCTCACCAATGGGCCACTCGCCCCATATGCTGGTGCAACCGAATGTACCTCGCTGAGATCAACCATCACGACAAGAGCTATCCCGGCAAGGACGCGCCGACCATCGACCGAGGCTGTTCGAATCGGTCCAGACCAAGCCGACCGAAAATCGTCAGGCGCGACGCCTGCGGCGTCAAAGCTAGAACGCCTGCGTACGGGGAAGCTGTTCGACGATCGGGGCAACCCGATGACTCCGACCTACGCCATCAAGAAGGGAGTGCGCTACCGCTATTATGTCTCTTGCGTTCTGAAACAAGGTCGGAAGGAAGAAGCCGGATCGCTCCCACGGGTCGCGGCGGAAGCTGTCGAGCAAATCGTCCTCGACGCCATCAAGGCTCTGCCTGCGGTGAAACAGATTGAGCTGCGGTCCGCCCCGCCATCGGCCGAATTGCCAGGTCCGGAGCTCGACGCCGATGCCGGCGAACGCGCCGAGAAAATCATTACCAACGTCGACAGGATCACCCCTTGGCTCTGCGTCCATTGAAGTCCGGCTCCTTGAAGTTTCTAACCACCCCTCCAAAGTCATTGCGATCCCATGGTCGCCACAGACCATTCGACGCGAGCGCGAGGTGATCCAGCCAACGAACAAATCGGCCGGCGGCCCGCGAGGCCGATCCGGGCTGAAGCGAGAAGGAAACTCCTATCCGCCATCGCCAAGGGGCAACGATGGCTCAACGAAATGATTTCCAGTAAGCTGGAAGGCACTGAGGGGATCGCCGCCCGCGAAGGCATCAGCAACCGATCAACCTGCATGGGACTTTCCCTCGTCTTCCTTGCTCCGGACATCGTCCAGGCGGCAGTCGACGGAGCCCTTCTACGCGGCCTCGGCGTTCGCGTCTGATGGACATGCCGCCAAGTTGGGCCAATCAGTGGCGTGCCCTCGGAATCGCTCTAAACCCTGGCATCGCGCAATCTGATGAGCGCAAGCGCGACGCGTCAGCTGGCAGCATGTTGACCGCCAGTCAGCGATAGTCGTGCGTCTCCCACGCTGTGAGTTTGATCTCCTCAGCGTCCCAATAGACTCGACGACAAACTGCCATGACCGGCCCGAAATCGAAGAACCGGCAGTACGCTCCGCCATAACGCGAACCGGTCTCTCGAAAACGCTACGCAACCTTCGACGGAAACGGAACTTTGTGCGTGGAAACCGGAGGCGGGTACCGCCGCCGCAGGCCGAAAATCTCAGTCTCCTGGGGACCTTCTTATGCGCTTTCCGCATGCAAGTCACGGATATGTCGTGGATATTCAGAGAGACTGAAAAACCGTGCGATATCAATTGGCCGGTGGTGGTGGACGCAGTCTCGCCAAACCGGTCTCCGAACAGCTGAGTTCCCTAATTATCAGGGAAATCTACTTCTATTGCGGTTCTTTGGCTTGCTCAAATGGGTGCTAAATCTCTAAAAGAGTTCGCGAAATCGTAGAATTCGGACTGCATCGCACATCCCGGGATTAGGGAATGAGCGGTCATCGATCACGTTTTCTCAGCCTATATTGCTGCCGCCGGACGCCACGCCGAGATTTCGTCCGACTACGCGGACGTCGATAACGCAATCCCGTGGATGCCGCCGAAACCGCCATTGTGGTCGAAACCCCTCAGCGGGTTGGGACGCCGGAGCAAAAGTGTCCCGCGAAAGACGCGACGGTCTGTTGTGGAGTACGGACTGCTGGCTTCGATCCTTCCAATCCGATTAACCCTCGAAAGCATTCTCGGCAACAAATCGAAGCGATCGCTCATGGCATCGAAGCTTTTGGCTTCAACGCCCCGATACTGGTCGACAGCGAAAAGCGAGTTGTCGCTGGCCATGCTCGATTAGAAGCGGCTCGGCTGCTTGCACTTCAGGAAGTCCCCGTCATCAGGCTTGACCATCTGACGGAGGCCCAAGCCAAAGCCTACATGCCGGCCGACAACGAGCTGACCGACCGCTCCAGCTGGGATGACGGCAAAGTCGCGATTGTTCTGGCGCCAAGCGTTACGGCGATCCAGGCGTGGACCCGATCTTGGTCGAGGACTGGATCGCCGACTACCCGGATCAGACCGCCAACCAGAAGACTGCCGACTTCGCGGCTGGGCGCAACGCGACGCCTACCGAATGGTGGCGATCGTCTGAGGATTAATCGAGAGGGCGAGTAAGTTCACGATGTCCGTTCTCTCGAGAGCCCACGGGCGGCGCATATCGCTCGAACGATTGCATTTGGGGCAGTTAAACGCTCATTGGGCCCTGCGGCCTCATCGCTTCAAAGCTTTTCGGTTGCGGACGGCGGTTCGGCAAGTTCGCCAAGACGTGGATCGCGCAGGGGCTCGTGCAAGGCGAGGAATGCGCCTGGTTCGCTCCCCAGCATATGACCTGGTCCGAAGTGTATTTGGATCTGACGCAAATGCTCCAGCCGATCCTCAATTCAAGCTCGAGGACGCTTCCGGTGATCCGTCTCTCGAACGGTGGCCGCATCGACTTCTGGTCCTTGGAGAATGCGATCGCCGGCCGAGGCCGGCGAGCGCAACGTGTCGTGATCGACGAGGCCGCATTCGCCAAGGACGGTGACAACCGGTCCGACAATTCGATGATGCGCTGTGGGAGAAGGGGATCAAGCCGACCTTTATTGCCTGAGGGTTCAAATCGGTCCCGCTGCCAAAGGGCCTTCCGCGTGGATGATGCGGGACCTATTTGAAGCCGGATTGAACGAAGCTGCGGGGTCGTTAGCCCCGACCTATGGGCGTTGGTCGTTCGTGAGGTGCGTTGAGCGCGGCGCTCGCGGCGGGCGGCGCGGGCGTGGGCGACACTCTTGAGAAGGTTCGGAGCGCGAGAGTCGCGAAGCGTGGATACTCGACGACGATCTTTGCTGGGTCTATGGGCCGACATTGTCGTCGGTGGTCAACGATGCGCGAGCTTGCCGACGTGCGACGCTGGATCGCGCGCATGTCAACACTGGTTGGACGCGAAGACACAGTTGGCGAGCTTGGCGTCATGAGCTGTCACATCGTGGCTTGGGCCGTGTGGGCGAACGGGGCGACCGTGAATCGACGTCGACCATGCGACCGCCGCAACATGGGCAGATGTCGAGACGCTTGCCGGTCAGCAGCGCGCAGCGTTCGCGATAGTCTTTGGGTTTGATGCGTGGATCGGGATTGGGAACGTCTAGGGCGACGCGGATGCGAGTGAGCTTTCGTACGCAGCACGAGTTGGCGAGGAAGCCGAAGTGGCGAATGCGCCGAAAGCCCTTGGGCAAGACGTGCATGAGAAAGCGGCGCATGAACTCGTTGGCGTCCAACGTCATCGCCTTGGACTTGTTTTGGGCGCGATAATCCTTCCACCGAAAGCTGACGCGGCCATTCTGGCAATCGAGAAGACGGCCGTTGGCGATGGCGACGCGATGCGTGTAGCGACCGAGATAATCGAGGATCTGGGAGGGGCCGGCGAAAGGACGTTTGGCAAAGACTACCCAGGGGATATTCGTCAGCGGTTTGAGATATTGCGCGAACTCGGCGGGGTCGTGCAGTCGTGCGCGTTCGCCGTGAAACGTCATGCCGCCGGCGGCGAACGCCGTTTGCAGACGTTCGAGAAACAGGCGACGATAGCAGCGCGAGAGAACATGAACGGGGAGAAAGAAGTTCGGCTTGCATGCGACCCAGCGCCCGTCCGGTCCGAGGCCGCCGCCCGGTACGATGCAGTGAACATGGGGATGATGGGTAAGGGTCTGCCCCCATGTGTGCAGGATCGCGATCATGCCGGTCTCGGCGCCGAGATATTTTGGGTCGGCAGCGATGACGCGGATTGTCTCGGCCGCCGCCTTGAACAGGATGTCGTAGACGAGCGCCTTGTTCTGGAGAGCGATCGCGGCGATTGGCGACGGCAAGGTGAAGACGACGTGGAAATAGGCGACGGGTAGCAGCTCCGTTCGACGGTTGGCCAGCCATTGGAGGCGCGCCAGGCCCTGACACTTTGGGCAGTGTCTATCGCGACAGGAATTGTAGGCGACGCGGATCTCGCCGCAATCCTCGCACCGCTCGACATGACCGCCGAGCGCCGACGTTCGGCATGCCTCAATCGCGGCCATGACCTTGCGTTGATCGAGGGAGAGCCGGTTGCCCTGCGCAGCTCGAAACGTGTCGCCGTGGCGGCGGAAAATGTCCGCCACCTCCAGCTTCGAGCGCATGCGCGCCGGCTATTCAGGCGGGATCAACTGGCATGAGAGTCGATCGAAGGGGCACGGCGTACTGGCGATCAGGTTCGTGGCGACATGTGCATAGCGCGTCGTCGAAGACAGGTCGGCATGGCCGAGCAACGCCTGAATGATACGAATGTCGACGCCAGCCTCCAGGAGATGGGTGGCGAAACTGTGCCGCAACGTATGCGCGGTGACGGGCTTGTCGATCCTGGCTTGCTTTCGCGCCCTGCGGCAAGCGTCCTGCAAGGCGCCCGTGCTCACATGATTGCCGGGTTCCTGGCCTTGGAACAGCCAGACACTTGGTCGCGCTCGCCGCCAATAGGTGCGGAGAATGTAGAGAAGGCGCGGCGATAACATGGCGTATCGTTCCTTGCCGCCTTTGCCCATCTCGATGTGGAGCAACATCCGCGTGCTGTCGATAGAGGCGATTCTCAGACGGGTGACTTCCTTGACCCGCAAGCCTGCAGCATAAGCAGTGGTCAGCGCGATACGATTGCGCAATCCCTCAACCGCTTCCAGAAAGCGTACGACTTCCTCGGCATTCAGGACCGCCGGAAGCTTCTCAGGCTCTCTGCCGAAAACGATCCGTTCGAAGGCTTCCTTCTGTCCCAGGGTAACGCCATAGAAGAACCGCAAGGCGCATGCGACTTGGTTGATGTGCGACCACGAATGGTTCTTTGCGACGAGATGCAGTTGGTAGGCGCGGACTTCCTCCATGCCGAGACGATCTGGGGATGAGTTAAAATGGCGGCTGAACCTCGCGACCGCGTAGATGTATGATTGCTGCGTCGCCCGCGAAAGGTTGCGGATCATCATGTCTTCGATCATGCGCTGGCGAAGAGGGCTCGTGGTGGCCATCGGGGGCCTCCTGTCATGAGAGGGGTGGATGTGACGATCACATCCTCTCAGACGGGAGGCTTCACCTCAGCCCCTTTCTCCTGCGCCGAAGGAGCGGGTTCGTTCAATCGACTATGGCGGCGCGGCGCTCGTCTGCTCGACCTCCGCGGGAAGGAACCCAGACAACTTCTTTTACAACATCTGTACGAGCCCCCAGTACGGCTTCCGTGAATTCCATGCAACCACTTTGGATAACCCGCTCCTCCCGAAGCGCGCCGCCAATGAAAGCGTCGACGATTGGCGCGGGCGTCGGCCTGGAGGACGCCGCTCCAGTTCGTCAAATGACGCTCAGGATGCTCGCCGCGGCGATCGCGCGAGGCGTAGAACAACGCCGCCGGCGGGTCCTTGCCGCCGAACGGCCTGTCGTCGCGGACGTAAGTCCAGACGCGGCCAGTTTCGGTCTTGCCTTTCGCCAGGATCGGAACCGGGTGTCATCGCCGTGCAGGCGCTCAGCCGACAGAACGTGGCGTTCGATCAACCTGTGCAGGGGCCGCAAGGCGGCGGCGCAGGCGCCGACCTGGTCAGCGAGCGTCGATAGGCTAAGATCCACGCCTTCTCGGGCGTAGCGCTCGCTCTGGCGATTGAGCGGCTGATGTTGACCAAACTTCTCGAACAGGATCATCGCCAGCAGATTGGGCCCAGTGAGCTGGACCCCGGATTTAGGACCATTGGCTAAGGTGTGAAATGTCCTGCTCTGTCGCAACCGATGGAGCGAGGAATGACGAAGTCACGCAAGAAGTTTGATGCGGCGTTCAAAGCGAAGATTGCCGTTGAGGCGCTGCGCGAGGATGCGACGGTTCCGGAACTGGCGAAGCGGCACGGGGTGCATCCGAACCAGATTTATGCCTTGAAGAAGCAAGTTCTCGACAATGCGGCGAGCCTGTTCGCCCGAGGGGCGAGCGGTTCGGGGGATGGCGAGAAGGAGCGCGAGCGCGAGACGGCCAAGCTCTACGCCAAGATCGGCCAACTGACGGTCGAACGGGATTTCTTGGCCAGGAGGCCAGGGCGATGAGCGCGCCCGATCGAAGAGCGATGGTCGAACGGCCTGGCAAGGACCTGTCGGTGCGCCGCCAATGCGCGCTGTTGAGCGTGGCGCGCTCGGGGGTCTACCGCCCCAAGCCCGTCGCCGAGGCGGACGATCTGGCGGTGATGCGCCGCATCGACGAATTGCATCTCGAACTTCCGTTCTACGGCTCGCGGCGAATGACCTTCGAACTCAACAAGGAAGGCCCTGGGGTCAACCGCAAGCGGGTGCGGCGGCTGATGCGGGTGATGGGGATCGAGGCGCTGGTTCCGCGCCCTGGCGCGAGCAAAGGCGCGCCCGGGCACAAGATATACCCCTACCTGCTGCGCGGCCTGAAGATTATCGAGCCGAACCACGTCTGGGCGGCCGACGTGACCTACATCCCAATGGCGTGCGGCTTCCTCTATCTGGTGGCGATCATCGACTGGGCCAGCCGGGCGGTTCTGGCATGGCGGCTGTCGAACACCAACGATGCGAGCTTCTGCGCGGCGGCGCTGGAGGAGGCGCTGCTTCGGTTCGGAAAGCCGCGGATTTTCAATACCGATCAGGGCTCCACTTTCACCGCCGAGGCTTTCACCAGCAAGCTTGCGGCGGCCGGCGTCGTGATTTCGATGGACGGACGCGGCCGCTTCATGGACAACATTTTCATCGAACGGCTGTGGCGCTCGATCAAGTACGAAGAAGTGCATCTGAAAGCCTACGCCGATGGCGGCGAGGCGCGGTCCGGCATCAGTTCCTGGATGACCTTTTACAATTTTCGGCGCCCGCACCAGGCGATGAACAACCAAATGCCGATGGCGGTGTGGCGCGGCGGCATGGACAAAATCGAGGCGGCGGCGAGGGCTGTGGATATGCCGCTTCGCTTGGACAACGCAAACGCGTTGCCCACATACCCACAGCAGAGACAGAAGCCGCAAGAAGCAGCTTGATTCTTGAACGACAAGCGCAGGCGAGATCACACCTTAAATTCAACCCCTCGTGGTCCTACGAATGGGGTCCAGTTCACTTTGAGTTTGGCGAACCCCTGCTCGATCGGGTTGAGATCGGGGCTGTAGGAAGGCAAGTAGAGCAGCCTGGCGCCGGCGTTCTCGATCGCCGCTCTGACGCCCTCCACTTTATGGCTCGGCAGATTGTCGAGGATGACGATGTCGCCGGGCTTGAGCTCGGGAACGAGGAACTGCTCGACCCAGGCGCGGAACTTCTCGCCGTTGATCGGCCCGTCGAACGCGCAAGGCGCGACCAGACCGTCTTGCCGCAGCGCGCCGATGAAGGTCGTCGTCTTCCAATGGCCCCACGGAACCGGCGCGACCAGGCGCTCGCCGCGCGGGCATCGGCCGTAGAGCCGGGTCATTTTGGTCGACGCGCCGGTTTCGTCGACAAACACAAGATTGTCCGGCCGCCATTCGCCCTGCTGCGCCCGCCATTGCTCGCGAGCTTCCGCTACGTCGGCACGATCCTGCTCTGCGGCGCGTTGTGACTTTTTTTGAGCGTCAGCCCAAGATGCCGGACCCGCGCCCAAAGACAACCGACGCTGACTTTCACCGCATGATCGCCGGCAAGCCACGCTTGCAGTTCGACCAGCGTGATATCGCCTTTCTGCGCCACCTGAGCGCGCAACGCCTCGTCATAGGCCGCAAGCTTCGGCTTCGGGCCGCTGCCCGACTTGTGGGCCGTCACATCGCCGGTCGCACGCCGCCGGCCGAGCGCCTTGTAAATGTACGACACGCTGACCCGAAACAGCCGCGCGGCCGAATAGACCCTCAACCCGCCGTCCACCGCCGCCAGCACCCGATCCCGAAGGTCCTGCGAATAAGAAACACCCATGAGTCTCCCCAGCGCCAATTCGATCGCCACAGAGAATCATCACCACAACCCAAAAGGAATCCCCTCGATTCCGTCAGTCCTGAAAATGCTCTAGTGGATAGAATCCGACGTTTGGAACCCGAGCCGGTGCCGCCATGCCGTTGAAATCACTCGGATTGGGCCGGACTCATCGGATTGATTTGATCCACTAGCTCATCGAACCGCCGCCCGAGTGAGTTGGCAACCGGAGCGAACTTCAATTGCTTCGTATCGTCGCCACCATGATTCACTGACGCGTCGGCAAAAGCGCTACTTAGTTGGGCCACCGCCGGTGATTGCCGCGCCAAGCTCCAGTCCGCGCGGCACGGCCTCCTCCGAGGCTTTGCGTGCGGAACCCGTCTTAAGGCTGTTCCGTCGCTTCGCGTGCGGTCCGGCCCCAATCTGTAGAATCCGGGTCCGGTGGTTGCGATGTCGTTGGCGACGATGTCCGCGACCGTCCAGGGAGCGACGGTTGCCGAGCATCGGGTGCGTGCTCCTGCTTGACCAAAACTGGTATTCGCCATCGGCCACATGGCCTCATCTTCAGGTTTCACTGTCAACACCAGGTCCGTGCGTCAGGTCACGAATACGCGGATAGAGTTTGCGAAACGTGGCGTAGCGCCTTCCGTAGACGGCCGCATTGTTGAAGTCCGGCTCAATTGTGTATGCGGCAGGGTTCCAACACTTGATCGAGGACCTGGAAACGCCGCCGATCGCAAGTCTCGCCAGAAAGGCGTCGCCATAGGAGGCGCCGATGCTGATCTCCCGCACCTCCTGCCTGAGGCCCGAGGCGTCGGACGTGGTCTGTGTCCAGATCCGGTTTCGCAGTCCCCCGCCGACTGCGACGATTGTTCGAGGGCGGCGCGCCGGCCTCGGCGTAAGTGTCGAAGATGTGGTTGGTCGCGAAGGCGATGCCCTCAAGGAGAGCCCGGTACATATCCGCGCGCGTATGCGCCAAAGTCAGACCGATGATGGCGCCTTTCGCATTCGGATCGTGGATCGGCGTCCGTTCGCCGGAGAAATAGGGGAGAAAAATAAGTCCGTTGGCGCCTGGCGGCGATGCTTCAGCCTCCGCCGCCAGCGCGGCCATCGCCGCCTCCGGACTTAGGTCTCGGGCAAATTGATCGGCGAACCAATGGGTGAGCGTCCCGCTAGTCGCAAGGCCGGCCATGCAGGCGTACTGGCCGGCGAACAGCCACGGCGCATGCCAAAGCCGCGGATCCCTGATGCGTTCGGAACCGATCCGGATCGTGAAGATCGTCGAGCCGTACATCAGCATCAGTTTCGCCCGCGTCCAAGACGCCGACGCTGATCGCCTCCGCCGCCGCGTCGATCGTCCCCACGATTACCGGCGTTCCAAACGCAAGGCCAGTTTCTTCCGCGGCCTGACGGGTGACGCCGCCCGCGATCTCCGTCGTCCAGGCGATCTCCGGCAAACGCTCAAGCTCGGTGATGTCCGGCGCGAGCGCGTCGCTCCACGCTCGCCTTTTCGATGTCATAGAGCGGCGCGACGTTGGAAGCGCTGTAATGATCGGTGACGAAACGGCCGGTCAGCCGATGGACGAGGAAGCGATGTCGAGTTGAGGAACATTCCGCGCCTTGGCGTAGATGTCCGGCCGGTTGCGCTTGAGCCACAGGATCTTCGGACCGACGGCCTGCGAAGTCAGCGCGTTGCCGCTGTGCGAGAGGATGCGATCGGCGCCGATGCGGGCGGTCAGATCCTCGATCTCACGGGCGGCGCGGGTGTCCACGCCATAAAGCACGGCGTTCATGAGCGGCGCGCCGTCTGCGTCGACGGGCAGCATGCATGGGCCGATCGCGCTCGCGCCGACAGCCTTCACCTCCGATGCTCGGAGCCCGCTGTCGGCAAGGAGCTTTCGACTGAGCCAGACGAAATCGGCCCACCAATCTTCATCGGCGCGATGCTCAGCCCAGCCTGCGCGCGGCACGATGAGCTCATGCGGGCGAGCCGCGCTCGCCAACACCCGGCCTTCGGCGTCGACGAGAACGCCTTTCGATTCGTATGTCCCGATGTCAATGCCGAGGGTGGCGCTCATTCCGGATAGTCGTCGCGATTGAGGCTGAAGTCAGCCTCAATGCTCGAGAGTCCGGCGACGAGGAGCGTCGAGAGGCTTACAAGATCGGAAAGATCGCAGACCTCCAGAGCCGAATGCGTGTAGCGGCAAGGGAAGCCGAGGTCGATCGCGGCGACGCCGTGATGGACAAGCTGCACATAGGAAGAGTTGGTGAGCACGCCGACTTGCGCACTGCGCTGCAGCGGCAGACCCGCTTGCTCCGCAGCGCGTTCAAAAAGCGAGACGAGCGCGGGATGCGGAATCGTGCCGTTCAACGTGCCGCGTCCATGGAAGCTGTAGAGGCTCATGCCGGGCCCGCCGCCGAGCGCAAGGTCGCCGCGCGCCTGCATATCGGGCGTATCGGTCGCGAGCATGAGATCGAGCTGGATGGCGATATCGGGCTTCAGCGCCTGCGCCGCGGGCATCGCGCCGCGCAGATTGTATTCTTCCTGGGTCGAGAAGACGAAATGGATCGTCGGTCGTTGACGAGAGGGCGCGAGCAGCCGCGCGACCTCCACGATGACCGCGCAGCCGGCGCGATCGTCGACCGAGGTTCCGGCGATCTTGTCTTCAGCGAGCGCGAATGCTTTCGGCGCATAGACCACGGGCGAACCGATCTTGACGCCCGCGGATAAGGCGGCTTCGGCGCTTGAGAAGCCGGCGTCGACGAGGATCTCCTGGTAGGGGACGACACGGTACTTTTCCTCAGGGCTGGTCGCATGGTGGCTCTTGTTGCCGACGACCGCGCGGATGTCGCGGCCCTCGCCAACGCAGATGAGAAGCTCCTGAGCGGCGAGCGCCCGTTCAGGGACCCCGCCGAGACGCTCGAGACGGAGGAACCCGCTCGCCTCGATTTTCCGGACGACCAATCCGAGCTGGTCCATATGGGCGAAGAGCATCACGCTCGGCCGGCTCGGAGTCGCCTTCAGCGGTGGCGATCAAATTGCCGAGCCGATCGGTCGTCGCAGGGAGGCCCAAACCCGCCATTTCGGCGGCGAGGCGCCGGCGCACGCGGCCTTCGTGCCCGCTAAGGCCAGGGATCAGCATAAGCTCCATCGTGAGCGCCCGAAGGCGGTCGCGCGACGGACCGGCGCCAGGCACTGGATGCCCCGACTATTTGCCCGCTCCCGCGGTGAGGCCCATGACGATATAGCGCTCGAGGAAAATGCCGATGAGCAGGAGCGGCGTGATCGCCGCCGTCGCGAGCGCCGCGATCGTCCACCAGTTGATGCCGGACGAGCCCGTCTGGCTCGCCACCATCACGGGCAGGGTCTGCGCGTCGAAGCTTGTCAGAAGCGAGGCGAAGAAATACTCGTTCCAGCAGAGAACGAGCGAGAGGATGAAGGCCGCGACCATCCCCGGCAGCGCGATCGGAAGGACGATGCGGAGGAACGCGCCCCAGGTCGTGCAGCCGTCGACCAGCGCGGCCTGCTCCATCTCCGAACGGGATGGTGTCGAACTGGTCGCGCATCACCCAGATCACGATCGGCAGAACCATCAACGTATAGACGAGGATGAGGCCGATGCGCGTGTCGAGCAGCGCCAGCTCTTTGTAGAGAACGAGAAACGGCAGCGCGAGGACGACTGGCGGCAGAATGAGCTGCGAGACGAAGAAGAACGAGAGGTCCTTGTTGCGCCACGGGCCGAACTTGTAATCGAAACGGCTGAGCCCGTAGGCGGCGAGCGAGCCGATGAGAATTGCGAAAGCGGAGGCGCCGACCGAGCAGATGACGCTGTTGACGAACTTCTTTAAGAATTCATCCCTCACGTCCGAGGTCGCGAAGATCGTGTCGGGGGAAAGCCCGAGCGACTGCCATCCTTTCCAGGACGGCGCGAAATCGACCCATGGGATGAGGTGGCCCTGGACGACGTCGCGCCCGAGCTTCATCGAGGTCGAGAGCGTCCAGTAGATCGGGAAAAGCGCGATGAACGTCCAGAGGATGAGGAGCGCGTAAACGATCGTTTTGCCGCCGAAGCGCGCGACCCAGGACGCCAGCGACTCCAGGTTCAATCTGGCCCTCGTCCGCCGCCGAGTTCGCGATCGCGGTCGTCACAACGGTCTCTCCAGGACGTGCCAACCTTCCATTCCTTCGCGCGTCAGGTCATCTTCTGCATGTAGCGGTTGGCGACGCTTCAGGAGAAGCATGATGAAGATGATGATAATGACGAGATAGACCTCAGCCACCATCGTCGCATAGCCGACATTCGAGCGATCGCGGTATTCGCGATAGACGAAGCTCGAGATCGTGTCGGTTGCGCCGGCAGGACCGCCCGACGTGACATTGATCACGATGTCCGCAAGCTTCAGTTCAAAGATGGTCCGCAGAATGATCGCGGTCACGCTTACCGGAAGCATGAGTGGAAACGTGATCTCCCAGAAGGATTGCCAGGCGTTCGCTCCATCAACCTTGGCGGCTTCTTTCACTTCATGCGGAAGCGCCTGCAAGCCAGCGAGCAGCAGGATCACCATGAACGGAATCCAGACCCAGGCGTCCATGGCGATGATCGTCGGTCCGGGCGATCCAGGGGTCGGTGAAAAAAGCGACGTTCTCCCAGCCGAGCCATCTGGCGAAATTTGCGAGGGGCCCGAAGCGGTTTTCCATGAGCGACTTGCCGACCATCCAGCTTACCGCAACAGGACTGAGCATGAATGGCATGAGAAACGCGACGCGGAAAAACTTGCGCCCGCGGATGTCGGCGTTCAGCAGCAAGCGCAAGGCCGAAGGCGATCACGTACTGGACGAGCACAGTCAGCACATAGAAGACCATGTTGCCGAGCGCGTTCCAGAAATAGGAATCGCCCCAAAGGGTGCGAAGATTGTCGAGTCCGTTGAAATGGTGGCCGACTGCGCGTTCAGATTCCAGTCGGTGAAGGCGATGTAGAGCCCAAAGAGCGTCGGGAAGATCACCATCGCCGCCGGTGAACAACAAGGCGGGCAGCACGAACAGCGTTTGCTTGCCGGCTTCGCCGTGCCGGAGGACTTGGCTCGACGCCGAGCGCCAAGGCCCAGAGCAAGAAAACATAGAGCGTCGGGCGCCAATCGACAAACCGCAACGAGACGAGGCCGAGCCCCGCCGCAGCTTGCAGAGCCGCAACAACGATGAGCAACGCCGAAGCGAGACGAAAGATCCAGGCGCCGAGGGACGCCCGGCCCGGGAGGACATCATCGTGCGCCGCCTCAAGTTTTCCGCTGCTCACGGCGCGTTGTCCGTCTCGGCGAGCCGGCGGCTGAAAAATGGCGCGCGCGACCGATTGTCCGCATCGTTGATTGCGCGGCGGACGAACGATCGCGCGAGAAAGGACGGCTTGCTCAGGCAAGGCCCATCGCGATCCTATAGTACTTGACCTGGTTCTCCCGCCCGAGCTTGTCAGTCAGCTTCTCCCAGGCGGCCGCGACATTGTCGGCGCCCTGCTGTGCGGTCTGCTTGCCCGCGAATGTCTTCTGCAGTTCATCCTCGGCAATGCTGTAGTACTGGAAGATGCCCGGGATGCGCGGCTCGATCGAGGAGTTCGGATGGTTGTACGACGTCGACTGCGAGTCCATGTAGGAGCCGATATACTTCCTGTCATAGCCGGCGAGCGCCCACAGATCGAGGTTGGTGTGGCTCTTCCGGTAGGGCTGGAAGCCGGACGGATAGGCCGCGGTCCACATCGACAGGTCCTTGCCGCCGAGATGCGCGGCCGCGCTCCACGCGGCCTTATGGCGTTTCTCGTCGCTGTCAACTCTCTTCATCACATAGATGCCCCAGCCAAGATAGGCCATGTTGGGGGCGACGTTAGGCCCGGTGGCCAGCTTCTCCCACTGACCCTTGCGGAAGTTGTACACGTCGTCGGAGGCGGGCAGGATGTCGAAGTCGAGCACGTCGCCGATCGTCGCCGTGTCGCTGGTCTTGGCGACGGTGCCGACGTCGCCCCACCACTCGAGCAGCGAGCCCGTGCCGGTCAGGAACTGCTGGAACGCGGTCGTGTTGGGATCGGCGTTGATCTGATCCGCGGGCTCGTTTGGGAGGGCGTCAACGACGTCCTGGATAGCGCGCACCCAGGCAGGGTTGTTGACCAGCGGCTTCATGTTCTCGTCGAACATCCAGTTCTTTTCGCCCGGATATTTCGCGTAGGCCGACGCGCGGCTCGCGGTGAAATAGAACTGGAACCCGCCCCACGGCTTCGGTTGATCGAGGAAGCCATAGACCTCCTTGCCCTTAACCTTCTTGCCCTTAAGGAACTTGGTGATCTGCTGCAATTGCTGCCAGGTCTTCGGCGGGCCCCAGTCCTTCAAGTCGGCCTTGTCCTTCCAGTCCGCCCATTGCTTGGCGAGACCGGAATCGCCGAACACGTCGGTGCGTCTGTTCATCGTGTGGCAGTCGCTGTCGATGCAGGTCCGATGGATCTTGCCGTTCCATGTGCCGACCGGCGGTTTGAGGTAGTTGACGTAGTCGTCGAAGTCGATCTGCGTCTTCACCCACTCGGGCATTTCCGAAAGCAGGTCCTTTACGCCCATGTCGCCTTCGAAGGGCGCGCCCATCTCGAGAATATCGAAGTCTGCGGTGCCGGTCGCGATCGACTGCTGCAGCCTTGCGTTGTAGTCGGCCTGCGCCAGATCGATCCATTTGATCGAGGCTCCCGTGTAGCTCTCCCACGGCTTCAGAAAACCGCGAAACAGGAAGTTATGGAGGTTCTGGTTGTTGAGCCCCATGAAAGAGAAGTCGACGCCGGCGAATTCGCCCTGCTTGACGTTGGCCTTGGTCGGCCCGAGGCAGAGAGCGCCGACCTTCTGCCAATCGGCGTCAGTCGGCGAGCCGTTGCCGGCGCCAGGGATCTTCATGATTTGAGAGACGACGCTGTCCTCAGCGAAGGACGGCGTGGACGACAGGACGGACGAGCTTGCGGCCAGCGCAGCGGCGCCCGCCGCTCCTTTTAGGACATCGCGCCGGCTTCTCTGCATCGCCATAAGCGTTTCGTAGACGTGCACACGCATGAATTTTTCCTCCCTCTCGCGCCGCGTAACTCCGGACCCAAGCCCAGACGTTGCGCGGCGCTGCGCTCGCACTCAGCCAGCGCTCGGCTAACGCAGGGAGACAAGACTTAAGCGGGCGCTTCGCGGCAAGTCAATTACGCGCACCGTGGGCATTTGCCCGCTCGACGCCAAGCGCTTTGCGCAAGCGCCCGAGAATGCGGTCCCGTCCTTTTATCTCAAGTTCGACGCTGGCCTCGCGGGCCAAGCGGGAACACCATTCGTCCTCTGCGATACGCGACTTGTCGGGAGCGGTCGGGCCTTTCAGAGTTTTATTCGCGAGACGACCAAGGGATCGTTCCGGAGTTTTCCCGCCAAGACTTGCGCGACATGGCGAGAATAGGGCACGGTTCTTGCGTTTGTCCGATCGTTCGCCGCGCCGGTTTCAAACGCGACGCGGCTCGGCCTCCGAACCAACCCGATGGAGCGCGGTATGAAATCGACGATAAAGACCTTGGGCGCCTTGGCGCTGGCCGCAGCCGCGCTTGGAATGGCTGCGGCGAAGGCGCAGACAGTCGCGCTCGTCACGATTAACCAACAGGCGCTCTTCTTTAATCAAATCAACGACGGCGCGAAACAAGCGGCGGACAAGGCGGGCGCAAAGCTCGTCATCTTCAACGCCAACAACAACGCCGCGGCGCAGAACAGCGCGATCGAGGACTATATCGCCCAGAAGGTCGACGGCATCGTGCTCATCGCCATCGACGTGAACGGCGTCAAGCCCGCCGTCACGGCGGCGAAGAAGGCCGGCATTCCCGTCGTCGCGATCGACGCCCGCATTCCCGACGGCGATAATGCAGCTTTCATCGGCGTCGATAACAAGGGCGCAGGCGAAGAGATCGGCAAATATTTCGCCGACTACGTCAAGACCAAGATGGGCGGCTCCGCCAAGGTCGGCGTCGTTGGCGCGCTCAACTCCTTCATTCAGAACCAACGCCTGGATGGCTTCAAGGCGGCGGCTCAGGCGGATCCGGGCGTGAAATTCCTCGATACGGTCGATGGCCAGAACATCCAGGATGTGGCGCTCACGGCAGCCGAGAATCTGATGACCGCCAACCCCGACATGACCGCACTCTACGCCACCGGCGAGCCTGCGCTTGTCGGCGCCATCTCCGCCGTGACCAGCCAGCAGGCGACCGGCAAGGTCAAAGTCATCGGCTGGGACCTCACCGCCCAGGCGATTAAGGGTATAGACGAGGGCTGGATCGTCGCCGTCGTTCAGCAGGACCCCTTCCAGGAGGGCGTGGCGGGCGTTGAGACCGTGCTCAAGATCAAGAAGGGGGAGAAGGTCAACCCGAGCATCGACATTCCCGTCAGCATCGTGACCAAAGCAAATGTCGAGAGGTTCCGCAGCCTCTTCAAATAGGCCGGCTTGAACCGCCCCACTGGGAAGGCTTCGGCGCCTCCCCGCTTGTCTCGCTCTTTCCGGAAGTTGAATCCAAGCGGATGTTGACCGCCGACGCGCCGGTCCGGGTAAAGATGGAGGACATCGGCAAGTCCTTCGGCGCCATCAAGTCGCTCGACGGCGTCAACCTCGTCCTGCGGGCGGGCGAGGTTCTTGGGCTGGTCGGCGACAATGGCGCAGGAAAATCGACGCTGAGCAAGATCCTGTCCGGCGCGGTCATTCCCGATTCCGGCCGCATTCTTCTCGACGGCAGCGAAGTCCGTTTCGCGTCCCCCGCCGACGCGCGGCGCCTGCGGGTCGAAATGGTGTATCAGGACCTGTCGCTCTGCGACACGATCGACGTCGCCGGCAACCTCCTGCTTGGCCGCGAGCCGCTCAGGCGCATCCTTGGCGTGCCGGTCATGGACAAGCGCAAGATGCACGCGGACGCCTCTCGAATGCTCGAGCGTCTGGGCATTCGCATGCCGAGCACGCGGCTCAAGGTCGAGAATTTTTCCGGCGGTCAGCGTCAGAGCATTGCGATCGGGCGCGCCGTGTCCTTCGGTCCCCTGGTCCTCGTCATGGACGAGCCGACGGCGGCCCTGGCGGTCGCGGAGGTCGACGCGGTGCTCGACCTCATTCGAAGAGTAAGCGCCAAGGGCGTGAGCGTCATTCTCATCACCCACCGGCTGCAGGATCTGTTCGTGGTCTGCGACCGCATCATGGTCCTCTACGAGGGCCGCAGCGTCGCCGAGCGGCTTATCGGCGACACGAATATAGAGGAGATCGTCAACCTTATCGTCGGGCGAAAATTCCGCTCGATCTCCGCTGGAGCGCTGGGCCGAGGGGAGGCGCGCTCTTGACGGCCATCGCAAGCCGCCCCGCGCTCGGCGATCGCGCCAGGCTGATCGTCCGCGACAACGGGGGCGTGCTCAGCATCGCGGCGTTTTTTATCGTGATGACCGTCACGTTCTCGCTGATCACCAAGACTTTTCTAACAGAGATCAATATCCTTAATATCCTGCGGCAGAGCGCGCCGCTCATGATCGTGGCGGTCGCGATGACCTTCGTGATCACGACTGCGGGGATAGACCTCTCGGTCGGCTCGGTACTGGCGCTTGTGAACGCGCTGGCGGCGATTTCGCTGCAGGCCGGTCTCTATTGGCCGCTGGTGGTCGTGTTGATGCTGGGGGTCGGGATCGTTATCGGCCTCTTCCAGGGTTTCTTCATCGCCTATGAAGGCATTCCCGCCTTCGTCGTCACGCTTGCAGGCTTAAGCTCCATCCGGGGGACCGCCCTGCTTCTGACGAAAGGCTATTCGATCCCGATCGATCCTCAGAGCCCGTTCAACGCGATCGGGCGAGGCTGGATCTTTGGGTTGCCGATGCCGGCGATCATCGCCGTCGTCGCGCTGGCGATAGGCTTTTTCGTCTTCAATGAAACCACCTTCGGTCGGTATGTGACCGGGGTCGGCGCGAACGCCGAAGCCGTGCGGCGCGCGGGCGTCGACACCAAAAAGATCGCTGCCGCGGTCTATGCGCTGAGCGGATTTGCCGCCGCGGTGGCGGGGCTTATTATCGCCGCCCGGCTGGGAAGCGGCTCGTCCAACGCCGGCGGTGGATTCGAACTCGAGGTCATCGCCGCGGTCGTGCTGGGCGGAACCAGTCTGTTCGGCGGCCGCGGCACAATGCTCGGCACCATGCTTGGCGCGCTGACCATTGCGGTGATCGGCAATGGTCTCATCCTCTATCATATGTCGCCGTTCATAACCCCGATCGTCGAGGGGTTCATCATTCTGATCGCCATCTGGCTCAACTTCCGCCTGTTCCGGGCGGGACGGCAGGCCGGCTGAAGAAAAGAGGGGGCACATGGCCAAGCCGAGGACCGGCGTGCATTCGGGATTTGTGCGGACGGTGCTCGGCCCGATCCCTGTCGAGGCGATGGGCGTCACGCTCATGCACGAACATATCCTGCTCGACGCCTCGAGCTGGTGGCGACGCCCGTGTTGCGGCTCCGAGATCGCTATCGCCGAGCGGCCGCTCGACATGTCGATGATCGGCGATTTGCGGATGAACCCGTTCCTCAATCGCGACAATTGCGCGTTGCTCGACGTCAGGGCCGCGATCGAGGAGCTCGATCATTTGGTCGAATATGGCGGGAAAACCGTCGTCGATCCAACCAATCTCGGAATTGGGCGGGACCCCTCTGCGTTGCAGAGGATCAGCCGGCGAACCGGACTTAACATCGTCATGGGCGCAGGCTTCTACCTCGAGCCGTCGCATCCGCCTTATGTGAAGGACATGACGATCGAAGCGATCGCAGAGGCCATCGCGGAAGACTGTGGCGTCTCGGAAGACGAGCCTGAGGTCTGCGCCGGAATTATCGGCGAAATCGGGATCAGCAAGGACTTCACCCCCTCCGAGGAAAAAGTGCTGAGGGGCGCCGCGCGCGCCTCGAGGCTCAGCGGCGCTCCCCTCTCCATTCATCTTCCCGGCTGGGAGCGGCTCGCCCATCGGGTCCTGGATGTCATCGAGAGCGAAGGGGCGGACCCTCGTCATGTGGTGCTCTGCCACATGAACCCGAGCCTGCACGACCACAAGTATCAGCGGAGCCTGGCGGACAGGGGCGCCTTCATCGAATACGATATGATCGGCATGGACTATTTCTACGCCGACCAGCAGGCGCAGTCGCCGTGCGACGAGGAGAACGCGATCGCCATCTGCAGGCTGGTCGAGGACGGCTGTCGCAACTCGATTCTCATGTCGCAGGACGTGTTCCTGAAGATGATGCTCGTGCGCTACGGCGGGTTCGGCTACGGCTATATCCTCAAGCATTTCGTCCCGCGCCTGAAGCGCCATGGCATGGATCAGCGCACGATCGACCATATGCTCGATCGAAAACCCGCGGCGGGTTTTCTCCGCCGAGCATCGCGCGCGCTGACGGGAGCAAAACGCAGAGCGGTGGCGGCGAACGGCAAACACGATGATCCATGTGATCGGCAACGCCGCAGTCGATAGCGTCATGCAGGTGGACCGCTTTCCGCGGCCCGGTGAAACGATCGTGGCTCTTGGAGCCTCCGAAGATCTTGGCGGCAAGGGCGCCAATCAGGCGGTCGCTGCCGCGCGTTGCGGCGCTAAAGTTCGCCTTGTCGCGGCAATCGGCGATGACGCGGAGGGCGCGCGATATTCGGTCCAGCCTCGCCAGCGAAGGCGTGCTGACGGACGGCTTGGCGACCTCGTCTTACGGGACTGATCGCTGCGCCATTACGGTCAATCGCCGTGGCGAGAACACGATTGTGAGCCTCATCGAGGCGGCGCGCCATTTCGATCCGGTTGCGGAGACGCCGATTGACGCATGGATCGCGCCGGGCGACTTCGTCGTCATGCAGGGCAATTTGCGTCCGGACATCACGCGGGACTGTCTCGCTCTGGCGAAGGCGAAGGGCGCGATAACCGCGCTCAATCCGTCGCCGACCTACGCCGCTCACGATTACAATTGGACGCTCGTCGATCTCGTCGTCGCCAACCGCGGCGAGGCGATCGAGCTGGCGGACGGCGCGGCGGAAGAGGCGGCGCGGACGCTTCGCCGGAAAGGCGCAGGAGCGGTCGTTCTCACATTGGGCGCCGACGGCGCCGCTTTCTTCTCGGCCGACGACACATTTCGCGTGGCGGCGCCGGAGGTGAGCGCGGTCGACACAGTCGGCGCCGGCGACGTGTTCTGCGGCGTTCTGATCGCCGCCAAGATTCTTGGCCGCGGCTGGAGAGAAGCGCTCGCGGCCGCGACCGAAGCCGCTTCGATTTCGGTCACGCGAAAGGGGGTCCTCGCTTCCTTTCCGTCCCGCGAGGAGATGGCGGCCATTCTTGAGCGCGCCGCGCTCGGACGCCTCGAGGAGGAGCGGCGATGACGGACGCGCCTTCTGTCGCGCGAGACCGGAGAGCGCGCTGAAAGCCCTGTTCGGGCGCTCAAACGCCGTTCTGATCGGCGTCGTTCACCTCCTGCCGTTGCCGGGATCGCCAGACTATTCCGGCGGCGGCGTCGAGCCGATCTATGCGCGGGCGCTTGGCGATGCGAGAGCTTACGCCGACGCCGGCTTTGACGGTCTCATCGTTGAGAACCACGGCGACATCCCTTTCTCGAAACCTGAGGACATCGGCCCGGAAACGGCGGCGCATATGGCGATCGCGACCGATCGCGTCCGGGGCGCAACCGGGCTGCCGGTCGGGATCAACGTTCTGGCCAACGCCGCCCTTCACGCTCTCGCGATTGCCAGCGCGGCAGGCGCGCGGTTCGTGCGCGTCAATCAATGGGCCAACGCCTATGTCGCCAACGAAGGCCTGATCGAAGGCGCGGCGGCGAAAGCGACGCGTTACCGCAGCCTGCTTCAGGCGCGAGACGTCAAGGTTTTCGCCGACGCGCATGTCGAGCACGGCGCCCACGCCATCGTGCAGGATCGGCCGATCGCCGAGCTCGTCCGCGACGTCGAGTTTTTCAACGCCGATGTCGTCATCTTCACCGGCCAGCGGACCGGTCACGCCGCCGATCTCGACTATCTCCGCAAGATCCGGGCGGCCGCTTCGCTTCCGACGCTTGTCGGCAGCGGCGTTGATTCCGATAATGTCGGCGACATTCTCGCCATCGTCGACGGCGTCATCGTCGCAAGCTCTTTGAAGGTCGATGGGCGCTGGTGGAACCCCGTCGATCGCGACCGGGCCAAGCTTTTCGTTGACCGCGCCCGGAAAGCGCCATGAACAAAGCGCCATGAACGAAGCGTCATCGTTCTCGGAGCGCATGCGCGCCCGCGCGGATCGAACATGGAGAGCGATCCTTCGCCACCGCTTCTTTCGCGAGGTCGCGACGGACGCCATCGCCGATCGCGTCTTCGCCCGATATCTCAGGATCGAATATGGCTTCGTGGACACTGCGGCGAGGGCGCTCGGCTATGCCGTCGCCAAGGCGCCGTCGTTTGAGGAACGGCGGCGTCTGGGCTTGGGTCTCTACGGGCTCGTCACCGACCAGGAGCAGGTGTTCGTGGACGCCTTCGCGCTGATGCGCGCGCCCTCCAATGAGCGCACCGGTCTTCCGCCGCAGGGGCTCACGCTTCCGCTGCACACGCTCTTTCTCAAGGCGGCGGAGACGCAGGGCTATGAGGAGATCCTCGCCTGCACTTTGGCGGTTTCGACCTGGTGCTCGGCGGCCAGCCAGACGCCCTCTTCGCGGGCCTATATTCGCGACTGGGTCGCTCTCCATTCCGGAGGCGCGTTCGCCGAACATGTCGCGTGGGTCCGCGCGGAGATCGACGCAAGAGGACCCACCCTCGCCGGAGCCCGGCAAGCGCGCATGGCGGAGCTGTTTGAGGAGGTCCTGAAGGCGGAGATCGCGTTCCACGACGCCGCCTACGCGCTTTGAGACAGGCGATCCGGGACCCCTGAGCACGGAGCCAGCCTTGGGCGCCTTACCCTTCCCGATTGCAACCATCGCGCGAATTCTACGAAAGTCAACGAAAGCAAAGACAAGCAAAATAGCTTTCTTTTGCTTTTTTTTGCTTTCCTTTAGTTTTCGGAATCGGGACTTTTCAAAGGGTTACGCGCGAAAAAAGTGAAAAAAATTCCTGGTTCCCGGCTCGCGCGGCGGGGTGTGGTTGAGCAGGTTTTCAAACAGCCGAGAACCCATCGCCGCCCGGCTTTTTGGACTGGAAGAGACAGATTCCGATAACAAGAATAACTAGCGAAAAGTTCTGATTTTGTCAAGACAAAAGTTCCCCCCCCCCCAAACACAGAGCCGGCTCTCGGCAACGCGCTACCAGGCCAGATTTTCAACGACGAAATCGGGAACTGTCCCATGCCGGCCAATCTCGGCCGCGAGCTCCTTATCGGAGAGGTCGGCGAGAATTCCTGTCCGCACAAGCGCGGCCAAGGCGCCAAACGCATGCGCGCCCACGATGTCATGCTCGACACTGTCGCCTACGCAAAGAACGTCGCCCGGATCCTCAACATCGGAAAGGCTGGCGGCGGCCCGGTACACGTCGGCGAAAGGCTTGCCTATCCATGTGACGTCGCCGCCCAGCTCCTGATAAATTTCGGCTATCCGCCCTGCCCCGGGAGCGACGCCCGCTGCCGTCAGCATGAGCCTGTCCGGATTGACGCAGACGCAGGGCGCGCCGCGCCGGGCGGCCGGCGCAAGCAGCTTGCGATAATCGTCGAGCGAGAAACGGTCGGCTCGAGAGCCCGCGATAACCACGAGATCGGCCGCCGCACCCTCCGCCGCGGAGGCGACGCCAAGGGCGCGAACGAATTCGTCGCCTCCGCTGCTCGAAATCGTGAAGCAGCGGGTTTCCGGCGTGAGCCGCACGGGAACGCGCCCGCTCTTCAGCAGAGTTCTCGCCACATCGCCCGAGGTGACCAGGAAATGATAGAGCTCCCGGTCAAAGCCCAGCGTCTTCATACGCTGCGCATTGGCCTCCCCGGTGAGGCCGGAATTGGAGAGGACGACGATCCGCACGCCACGCGATTTCAGCGCGGCCAGCGCGTCCCTTGCGCCCGGATATGGGCTTCGTCCGTCGTGCAGGACGCCATATTGATCGAAGAAAACCGCCTTGAAGCAGGATGCGAGCGCGAGGAAACGAGACAAGGCGCCTACCCGGAATCGCCGAGGCGCCGAAGCGCGAGACGCGCGACGCCCACGCAAGCGTGGTGCGAATCCGCCTGTTTCAAAGGAGCAGGCAGATGGCGCTGCCGAATCCTGGCCCAGGCCGCGTTCACGGCCCCGCCGCCCACGGTTCGGACGGAGCGCAGTTCGGGCGCGCCGAGCTCCGCGAGCTTGCGGTAGGCTTCGGCCTCGATCGCGGCGACGCCCTCCAGGATCGCCTGAAAGAAGATCGCGTCGTCGGCTGGCCTGGGCTCAAGCCGCGGCGCAAGCTGCGGGTCGTTGACCGGGAAGCGCTCGCCTGGCCGCAATAGCGGGTAGTAGCTCAAACCCGTCGGCGCCTCCGGTTTGAGCGCCGCGGAAAGCGCTGCAAGACGATCACGGGGGAAGAACCGTTCGATCACCTTGCCGCCCGTGTTCGAGGCGCCGCCCGCAAGCCAGGCCGAACCGATCCGATGGCTGTAGACGCCAAACTCCGGAGCGAAAATCGGCTGGTCGCACAAGAGCTTGACGACGAGCGTCGATCCGAGCGCGGTCACCCCGTCGCCCGTCTGCGCCGCGCCGGTCGCCAGAAACGAGGCGCAACCGTCCGTCGTCCCCGCATGGACCCACGCAGAAGCGGGTATCCCAAGACTCACCGCCTCTTCAGAGACGCGCCCGATCGGCGCGCCGGGCTCCAGAACGACCGGCAGTTTCGCGACATCCGCTCCGGCCCGCGCGATCCACTCGGGCCATCGAGCCGCGACAGGATCGTAACCGGTCTTCAGCGCATTGTTCCAGTCGCTGCGATCGAACCTTCCGCTCAGCCTTCCAGCGATCCAATCCGCCTGGTGCAGGATGTGGCGAGCGCCCGGCCGGTGCTGCATCATCAGGACCCTCGCGAGCGCGGACGTCGAGCCGCGGGCCGCGCTTCCGGCTGGCGCATGATCGGCGATCGCGCGCAGCACGGCCTCGTCGTCGCAAGGCTCGTCATACATGCGCGGCCGCCCGACCGGCGCTCCCCTCTCGTCCACCGCGAGCACTGTGCCGGACGTTCCATCGACCGCTATCGCGCGCACGCGGCCAAGGTCCCATTTTCGGCCAAGATCCGTGAGAGCGGCGCGCACAGAGCCCCACCAGCTCTCGGGCGCCGTCGCGTCGCCGCCGACCGCCATCGCCGCCTCGGCCGAGGCCAGCAGGGCGCCGTCGTCCCCCAGAGCCGCCGCCCGCGCCCCGGACGTGCCGACGTCAATTCCAATAACGCATGCGGGCATCGGGTCTCAGGCTCATCTGGCGATCGACTGTCGGTAGGTCTCGGCTTCCCAGTTCATCAATTCTCGCTCCTCGGCGGCGGTCAGGACAATCGTCGGGGCGTCTTCTGGGATTGCGAGCCGCAACATCCGCAAGACATCGCGCCATCGCGTCCGCGTTCTTCGTCGCTGAACGATGAAGCACGATTCCGAGACCGGGCAAGGCCAGCATTGGGACCGGCCGGGGATTGTCGGGCACCCGGAGGCGTCCCCCAACGATTGTTCCCGTGACGAGGCCGGGCCCGAGAAAGACCACGTGATCGGGATAGAGCGAGCCGCGGCTGGCTATCGCCAGACTTTTCGGATCGAGCACGACGGCGTGCGCGGTCGAATCTTGCGGCAGCCGATATTCGGAGCCCTCGATAATCGAGGAAAGCGCCTGGACATCAGGCTCAGGCGCCGGGCGCGCCGGCGCGGAAAACGCCTCGCATACGCGCGCGGTGCGATCGGCGACTTCGGCGACCGTCCCGCCCGCGACGACGAGGCCATGATTGGCGAGAACGAAAACATTCGTATCGCTTGTCGATCGTTCCGAGACCGCCATGGCGAGCGGCAAGCCGGGTTTGCGATACGGTACGAACGCGCACGCGACATCGGCTTGCCGTCCGAGACGTTCGCGCACGAGAGCCTCGCCGTCACGCCGGACGGCGAGGGCGATCGTGTTCACGCAATGAATATGAACGACAACCGGAGACGGAATCACCGCATGAACGCTGGTCTCGATCGAAGGCCGCAGGCCGCTCGCATTCAGATCCGAGTCTACAAAGTCGACCGCAGCCGCGGCGCGCGGATCGCGCTGCGCAATCGCCTCGCGCAAGGGATCCAGGCGAACGGGAGTCATGATGTCGTGAGCGAGCGCGTCGGCGAGCCATGTCCCCGACGCCTTGATCCACAGGACCCCGTCGCGCTTGATCGACGTATTGCCGCCGGCGCCCTGCGTCCGCAACGGATCAGCGCCAAGCGCCGCCGACAGCTCGCGCAGCGCAAGAAGTTCACCGTCATCGTTGCTGGCCAAAGTCATCGGACCGCCTGTGGCGTCGCCATCTCGAACCAGGCCGCGAAATCCGCGCGCTGCCTGTCCGTGAGATGCAGCCCGTGCTTCGTTCGTCTCTCGAGAATGTCCTCAGCGTCCACCGCCCATTCGTTCTCCACAAGAAAACGCGCCTCGGATTCATAAAGGGTCCCGCCGAACAGACGCCCCAGGTCGCCGATCGACTTGGCGCCCTCCAGGAGACTCTCGACTCTCGAACCATATCTCCGGGCATAGCCGCGGGCGACTTCCTGCGGGAGCCAGGGACGCCGCCTGCGCAGCTCCTGTAGAAAGAGTGAGAAATCGGCGCCAGGAATGTCCCCTCCCGGCAAAGGCGCGTGCTCTGTCCAGGGACCCGCCATCTGGGGGAAGTAAGGCGAAAGCTTTTCCAGAGCGTGCTCCGAAAGCCTTCGATAGGTGGTGATCTTGCCGCCAAAGACAGAGAGCATCGGCGCTTGGCCGGCCGGCGCTTCCACATCGAAGACATAGTCGCGCGTCACCGCGCTCGGGTTGGCCGCCTTGTCGTCGAAAAGCGGGCGCACGCCCGAAAAAGCGTGGACGACGTCGCCGGCCTTGGGCGCATCCTCGAAGTACCGGTCAACGACGGAAAGGAGATACTTGATTTCGTCGGGATCGACGCGCACGTCCTCGGCTCGCCCCTCAAACGGAATGTCCGTCGTGCCGATGAGCGCAAGGTCGCCCTCATAGGGGTTGACGAAGATGACCCGCTTGTCGCTGTGCTGCAGAAGATAAGCCTGGTCGCCATTCCAGAACTTGCGCGTAATGATGTGACTGCCTTTGACGAGCCGGACGCGGCTCTCGGCGTTGCGCCCTGCGCGACGCAGAATGTCCTCGACCCACGGACCCGCGGCGTTGACGATCACCTTGCCGGCCGCAGCAAGCAATTGGCCATCGCGGAGGTTGCGCAGATCGACACGCCATTGGTCGCCTTCGCGTCGCGCCGATTCGAGCGACGTTCTGGTCAGCACCGCGCCGCCGCGGTTGCGAATGTCGACAGCGTTGAGAACGACGAGTCGCGCATCGTCCACCCAGCAGTCCGAATATTCAAACGCGCGCTTAAAGTTCTTGCGGATGGGCTCGCCCTCGGGCGCTGTCGACAGATCCAGGCTTCGGGTCGAGGGCAAGATGCGGCGCCCGCCCAAATGATCGTAGAGAAAGAGGCCCGCCCTGACCATCCAAGCCGGCCGTTGCTCGGGACTGTGCGGCAGGACGAACCGCATCGGCCAGATGATATGCGGCGCGGCACGAAGCAGAACCTCGCCGCTCGATCAGCGCTTCGCGGACGAGACGAAATTCATAGTACTCGAGATAGCGCAGCCCGCCGTGGACAAGCTTGCCCGACCGGGAGGACGTGCCCTGCGCGAGATCGCCCTTCTCGCACAACAGCACCGAAAGCCCGCGGCCCTCGGCGTCGCGCGCGATGCCGGCTCCGTTGACGCCGCCGCCGACGACGATGAGGTCGAACTGGCCGAGGTCTCGCGTCATCGAAGTTCGCAATTTCGCGCGGAACAGCTCATGTGACCGGACAGCTCAGCAGGGATTGAGGGGACCTTCCCCTGCAAGGTAACGGCGAACTTCCTCCGCCGCGGCTTCGGCGGCGAATTTCACGGTTTTGACGGAGGCTCCGGCGATGTGCGGCGTCAAGGTCACATTGTCGAGCCGCAGCAATTCCAGATTGGCGGGCGCAGGCTCGACGGCGAAAGTTTCGATCGCCGCGCCGCGCAGACGCCGCGCCTTGAGCGCCTCTGTCAGCGCGTCATAGTCGACCATCGGGCCGCGCGCCGTGTTCACGAAATAGGCGCCAGGCTTCATCTCCGCGAATTGATCGCGGCCAATGAACCCGCGCGTCTCCTCCGTCACGCGCGCGTGCAGCGTCACGACGTCGCTCTCGCGCAAGAGCCGGTCGAGCGGAGACCTGAACGACTCCATCGCGCAAGTCTTCGGCCGACAATTGAACGTAAGGGTCGCAAACCAGAATGCGGCAGCCGAACGCCTTCAGAATGCGCACGACCTTGGTCCCCACATGCCCGTAGCCGATCACGCCGACCGTCATTTCCGACAATTCCTCGCCGGTCAGGTCGGCGCGATAGAGATCGCCCCGCCATTCGCCGCGACGCAGGCTTTCGTGCCCCCTCGTTATGAGGCGAGTTTCCGCGAGGATGGCGCCGATGGTGAATTCGGCGACCGCGGATGCGTTTCGTCCGGGAGTGTTGACCACGCAGAATCTTCCGCTTGCGCGCCGCGTCCATGTCGATGTTCACCGGGCCGCCGCGAGAGACGGCGATCAGCTTCAACCGGGGCAGCCGTTCGATCACGCCAGCGGAGAATGGCGCGAGATGGGTGACGGCGATCTCGGCGCCGTCCATATGCGCCACCACCTCGTCAGCCGTACCCTGATACTCCTTCAGCCCCTCCATTCCCGGCTCGGCATATCCGTGCTCCATCGGCTCGTCCGGCCAGGGCATCTCGTGCGATCTGATATCGGCGTCGTCTCCGCACTTCCGCCGGATCGCCTGCTCGAACATGGACGGCAACATGAAGCGGTCGCCCATGATGGAGATGATCGGCGTCGGGCGCGCGGGGTCCTTGCTCAAGCGGCGTACTCCTGTCTGAGTCGCCCCAGGTCCGCCCAAGCCGGCGTCATGGCTCCTCTGATGGTCCGGTAGACGGGGTAAAGCTTCGAATAGAATCCGCTGAGCTCAGGATCCGGAACGGTGAGCTTGTCGAGAAACGGAGCGACCCAGGCGTCGGCGCACGCGCGCATGTTCGGCAGGACCCCGATGTTGACCGCCGCCATCATCGCCGCGCCCGAGGCGCCGAGTTCCTCGCGCGAAAGCGTCCGCACATTCACGTTGAGGGCGGCCGCGAGAATCGCCCGCATCGCTCGCGACCGCGCCGCGCCTCCGCCGAGCCGCACCTCGCTCGGGATCGATCCGGAAGCGAGGTAGCAGTCGCGGGCGGCGAAGGCGAGGCCTTCGAACACCGCGCGCGCCAGGCCAGCGAAACTCGTCCTGGTCGAAAGCCCGCTGAATTGCGCCCGCGCGTCGGGATCGAGGAAAGGGCCGCGCTCGCCCGCTTCAAAAATATAGGGATGGTAAACCGCCTGCCCGGGCGCGGCCGCAAGCACCTTGTCGTCCAGGCCCGAGAGAAGCGCGGTGCGACTCGTCTTGGCGCCCGCCATCTCCGCGGCCTCGCGGGCCATGTCCATCAGCCAATCAATGTTGAGCGTCGCCGCGATGATTGGACTGCATCGAGGCGCAGGCGCGCTCGATCGGCAGACACATCGTATATCCGGAGCGGTCCTCGTTGAGCCGCACATCCTCGGGCGCGGGAACATAGCGCATGTGCATTCCAGTCGAGCCAAGGATCGAGACCCCGACGCCGCCAGCAGAATCGCAAAGCCCGCCGCCGAGCGCGGTGCAGACCACATCGAGATAGGCGAGCGACACCGGCAAACCTTGAGGCAGCTGCGTTTCGGCCGCGGCCGCGGCGGACAACCTGCCGCCTTCACTCACGCCGTCGATCATCGGCGGGAGCAGGCGCGCGCAATCGGCGATTCCCATGCCCTTAAGGATCGAGGGCTCGTATTCCCGGGTGCGATAGTTGCCGAAGGTGAAGTTTCCCTCCGACGGATCGGTCACGCGAGCCCCGGTCAGCTTGAAGTACAGCCAGTCCTTGCAGTGAAAGCAGGTGGCGGCGCGGTCAATTCGTTCGGGTTGCCAGCGCTTCATCCACGCCAGCTGAGCCGAAGCCATACACGCATTGAGGCCAGACCCGGTGCGAACGTAGTGCTCGCGGTAGGCGTCGGTTCTCAAATAGTCCGACACCAGACCGGCCGCGCGAGAATCGAGCCAAAGAAGGCCGCCGCCGACCGGTTCGCCCGCGGCGTCGATGAGCCACGATCCGTCGCCCTGGGCCGTCACGCCGAGAGCCGCAACACGACTCGAAAGGTTCGGCACGCGCTCGACGAGCTCCCGCAGCGTCGCGGCGCAATCGGCCCAGGTCCGCCCCATGTCCTGCTCGACCTGACCGGCCCCGAGCGTTTGATAGACATTGGGCCGCGCCGCGACCGCCACCTGTTCGCCCGCAAGCGAGAACGCGACCGACTTGATGACGGAGGTTCCGGCGTCGATTCCCAATAGGAGATCGCGAGTCATGGGCGGAACTTCGCGCGCGGGGCTCGAACAGAGGCGTGGCTCATGCAGCCTCCAGACCATGCGACAAAGCCGCGGTCGTGCTCGCGTCGAACACGTGCAGATCCGCCGCGGAGACGCCGAAGCGCAGACTTTCGCCGGCGCTGGCCAGGATCGGCGCATGCGAGACGGCGACCATGAGCTTCCCCGCCACCTCCATCGCCAGATGGCTTTGATCGCCGAGCCATTGATTGGAGACGATGCGGGCATTGCCCGACCCCACTCCCAGCCGTACGGCGTGGGGGCGGACCCCGACCACGACCTTCTCGCGCCTGCCGATCGCGTCTCGAACTTTGGACGGGACTTCCGCATTGGCGAAGTCGAAGGTCGGACCGCCGTCAATCGCGAAGCAAAACCGGTCGCCATTCAAGACCCTGGATTCGAACACGTTCATCGGCGGCTCGCCGACGAATGTCGCGACAAAAAGATTGGCTGGCCGCTCACGCAAATCCTTCTGACTGGCGAACTGCTGAAGCACGCCCCCCTCCATGACCGCGATGCGATCGGCGAGCGCATTGGCCTCGGTCTGATCATGCGTGACGAAGATCGAAGTCATACGGCGATCGACCAGGAGGCTCTTCAGCCGCCCTCGCAAAACGGCGCGCAACTGCGGCTCCAGCTGACCCATGGGTTCGTCAAGCAGATAAAGATCGGCCTGGCGGACGAGCGCTCGCCCGAGGCTCGCCCGCTGCTGCTGGCCGCCCGAGATGGATGTGGGGTATCGATCGAGGATCAACTCGATGTCCAGAAGCCGCGCGACCTCCGCAACAGATTTCTCCACTTCCTTCGACCCCATGCGCGAGCTTTTCAGGGCGAAGGCGATATTGTCGCGGACCGTGAGAGGCGGATAGAGCGAATAGCCCTCGAACGCCATCGCGACCTTTCGACGCGCCGGCGGCGTCTGATTGATTCGCCGGCCCTCGAGAATGATGTCTCCGCGGGTGACTTCTTCAAAGCCCGCTATCATGCGCAAGGTCGAGGTCTTCCCGCACCCGGACGAGCCGAGCAACGCAACGATCTCCCCCCGGTCGATGTCCATGCAAAGATCTTTCACCGCGTGGACAGCCGGCTTCCCACGCCTTTCGTAGATCTTGTCGACGTGGATGAGCGCGAGGGCGACGCCGGACATGGCTCTCACGCCGCCTGCGGAGCGATGCGGCGCCCGCTCGCGCCGTCGAAGAGAAGAGCCGCGCTCGGATCAAAGCGGGCGAAGGCGGGCCCGTGCCGACGCGGAGCCTCGGCGGTCCCCGCTTCGGAGGCGAGGACCTCGCGGCCATCGTTGGTGCGCAGAAGGAGAAGAGTCTTCTCGTTGAGCGGGGTTACGGCGACCACCTCGACCGGGAAACTGTCCGGCGAGCTGCTGTCCTCAACCGCAATCGTTTCCGCCCGCACGCCAAGCATGCACGGCTTGCCCGCCAGATCGCTAAACCCTGGCGGAAGCGACACCGAGGCGCCCCCAACCCCGATTTTCATCCCCGCGGCCGACGCGAGCGGCGCAACAGGAATAAGATTGATCGTCGGGTCGCCGAACAGGCGGGCGACGCTCATTGTCGCTGGCTTTCCATATATCTCCGCAGGCCGCGCGACCTGTGTGAACTCCCGGTCCGACAGGACCGCGATCCTGTCCCCGAGCGCCATGGCTTCCTTGTAGTCCTGAGTGACATAGAGAACGGTCGAGCCATAAAGCTTCAGCAACGAAGGAAGTTCAAGGCGCATCTCGTAGCGCAGCTTGGCGTCGACATTGCGCAGCGGATCGTCAAGCAGCAGGATTTGCGGTTCGGCTACCAGCGCCCTGGCCAGCGCCGTGCGCTGCTTCTGGCCGTTGGACAATTCGCGCGGCGCATGCCCGAGAACATGATCGATCTTGAGAAGCGCGGCGACCCTCTCGACCTTGGCGCGAATGACGTCGCGGGGCGCATTGCGCGCGGTAAGCGCGCTCGCGACATTGTCGAACGCCGACATGTGCGGAAAGAGCGCGAAGTTCTGGAACGCCATTCCGACCCCGCGCGCTTCCGGCGCATCCTCGGTGATGTCGCGGCCGGCGAGCAGAATGCGGCCCTCGTCGGGTTGCTCGACACCGGCGACAATCCTCAGAAGCAGGGTCTTGCCTGAGCCCGAAGGCCCAAAGATGGCCACGATCTCTCCATCCTCGACCGCGAGCGAAATCCGGTCGAGCACCTTGCCCGTCTTGAATTGCTTGCTGACCGCCTGAAGCTCGAGCTTGCCCATGGCTATCCCTTCAACGCGCCAAGCGAGAGGCCCTCGACAAGATACCGCTGGGCGTAAAGCGCGAGCGCCAGCGTCGGCGCGACGGAGAGGACGATCGCCGCGGCGATCTGACCATACTGGATGCCTGAAGCGGTTACGAAGGCGAGCGCGCCAACCGTGACCGGCTGCTTCTGCGCCGATGCGAGAATGAGCGCGAAGATGAAGTTGTTCCAGCAGAAAATGAAGGCCAAGAGTCCCGCCGCCGCGATGCCCGGACCGGCCAGCGGAATGGCGATGCGGGTGAAGGTGCGCCACCAGGAATGCCCTGCGACCCGATAGGCGTATTCAATATCGGGCGAGATGTCCTCGAAATAGCCGCGCACGATCCACAGGATGAGGGGCAGCGCGATCAGCTGATAGACCCAGATCAACCCGATATAGGTGTCGGTCAGGCCGAGCTCCTGAAAGTAGAGCGACAGGGGCAGCAGAACCAGCAGCGGCGGGGCGAAGCGAAAGGACAGGAGCGTGAAGGCGATGTCCTCTCCCAGACGGAACTTGAAGCGCGCAAAGGCGTAGGCCGCCGGCACGCCGAGCAGAAGCGCGATGGCGACCGAGGCTGTCGAGAGAAGGACGCTGTTCCAGAGGTTATGCATGAACGCGATGTCGAGCGTGCCCGACACCGAAACCAGCTTGCCCGTGATCAGCGCCGTGTAATTCGCCAGCGTGGGCGTGAAGAACAGGCTGGGCGGAATACGGAGGATCTCCTCGTTGGTCTGGAACGACATGAGGAAGATCCAGAAGATCGGAAAGAGAAAGAATATCACGACCAGGACGACGAGCGCGCCCCGCAATATGCGTTCAGCGACCGACGTGTGCTCCATGCCCGCCTCCCGCTACGCCAGACCGCGCGCGCGCTCGCGCAACTTCAGCCATTGTTTGATGAACACGTGCGACAACGCGTAAGTGATCGCCCACAGGATGATCAGAAGCGCGGCCGACTTGCCGACGTTCGTATATTGATAGAACTCCAGATACGCGCGGACCTGGAAGACCAGGAGCGTGTTGCCTGGCCCGCCCTGGGTCATGGGATAGATGATGTCGAATTGCTGGATCGAATCGAGCATCCGGAACAGCGCCGCGGTGATGATGTAGGGCGTCAGCATCGGCAATGTGATGCGAAAAAACACGAAACGCCTGGGAACGCCGTCGAGCGCGGCGGCCTCGAACGGTTGCGTCGGCAGTGAGCGCAAACCGGCGAGAAGCAAGATCATGATGAAGGGTGTGTAGACCCAGACGTCGACAAGCACGACGGTGAATAGCGCTGTGTTGGGGTCAGAGGCCCATTTGAAGTCCCTGACGCCAAGAAGCTGGACCAGATAGGAGAGCACGCCGAAGTTGGGGTTGGTCATCAGCTTCCACATCAGCGCGGCGATCGCTGGCGCAGTCATGAGCGGCAGAAGAAGAAGAATCGACACCAGATTGTTGATCCGGGTCTGCTTCTGCAGCAGCATTGCGATGGCGAGGCCAAACACGAGCTCGACGCCGACCGTCAGCACGGTATATTCGAGCGACACCTGAACGGTGTGCCAGAATTCTCTGTCCGTTAGAAACTCGATGTAGTTCTGAAACCAGATGAACCCCCGCATCATCGGCAGGTTCAGACGATAGCGCTGAAGCGAATAATAGATAGCGGTGACGAACGGAATCAGGATGCCGATGCAGACGAGCAGCGCCGGCAGGCTGAGCAGGTACGGCAGGTAATTTATCCGTCGGCGCCGCGCGGGAGCGTCGGCGCGCTTGACTGCGGTGTCGGTCACGAAGCGAACCTTGCGCGCGACCTCTGACGCATGGCCGCGCTGGGCAAGAGAAATGTGAGGCCAAACCGGCGCGGCGCGCTTTGCCGACAAGTCGAGCTGGCGCGCCGCACCGGAGCCGACAGCTCAGCCTAGCCCTGCGTCCTTGAGCTGCTTGTCCATCGAAGCGGCCAGTTGATCGAGCCCTTCGTCGACGGGGACCTCCTTGGCGACCATCTTCTGCAGCGTCTCCGCCCACTGGGTGGTGACGTCGAAGAACAGGGGCTGTGGGGTGAAGTAGATGCGGGCGCCGGGCGCCGACGCGTCGTATTGCGCGAGGTAGCCGCTGTAGGACTTATCGATCCGGTTGCGGAACTCATCGTCCTTCCAGACGGAGGTGCGAACGGGATTGACGAAGTCCATCTTGCGCGCGCCGAACAGATCGTGCTCGGTCGACGACGCCCATTGCATCCAATACCAGGCGGCGTCCTTCTGCTTGCCCGCGCTGTTCATCGCGAGCGACCAGATCCAGACGTTCGGTGTCGGCGCTTTGGCGGCGGGGTTGGCGGCGAAAGCGTGGAAACCGAGATTGCCCTTCTCCTTGTTGTCGCCGCCATCCATGAAATAGCCGAGAATGTCGGCGTCGAAGATCGTCGCCGAGGCGCCTGCTCCGAGGTCGGTTCCGACCTGGTACCAGGTGTAGGTCGACCAGTTCTTCGGCCCGGAATCCTGGATCATCTTGACCCACATCTTGTGGAATTCCTTGGACTCGGCCGTGTTCATCGCGGCCTTCAGCTTACCGTCGGTGACGGTGAAGTCACGCTGTCCATAATTCGAGTAGCCGGACAGGAAGCCGGGATGAATCGTCGCCCAGGAGCGTGAGCCGCGCACCCCGATGCCATATGGGCCGCCGAGGTCCTTGGTGAGCTTGGCGGCGGTCTCGAGCAGTTCGGGAAGATTGTTGGCCGGCTTGACTCCGACCTTATCGTACATCTTCCGGTTATAGGTGGTCGAGTTGAGCTCGAAGCCCCACGGGATGCACCATTGCTTGGCGTCGGCCGATCCGAGCGCCGCTCCCGGCACGCCGTTCCATGCGGTCGACGCGCGCAGGCCAGGCTGCACGTCCTCCCAGTCGTATTTCGGATTGGTCTTGGCAGGGTCCTTGATCCACTGGTTCAGGTCTTCGACCCAGCCGGCCGGCCCGTAGGTCCATGTCATGTAGGCGCCGGTCATGAACGCGTCGTACTGGCTCGACTTGGCCGAAAGGGCGGCGGTCACCTTGTCGAAGTAAACATCCTCCGGGAAGATGTCATAGGTGACATCCATGCCCGTTAGGCTCTTGAAGTTGGCGAGATCCGCGATCATCGCGTCGGCGTAAGGATGCTTGTTCAGGAGAAGGTGAAGCTTCGTACCCTGGAATTTCTTCCAGTCGAAATCCGCCGCGAGCGCCCCAGTCGCCGCGGCGTTGAGCATGAAATTCGCTGTCGCAGCGCCTATGCCCAGCTTCGCCGCGCCGCTCATCAACTCGCGCCTGCTCATCTGGCCGGCCTTGAAGGCCTCAAAGAAATCTTTCGCCTTGTTGTTCATTGCTTCCTCCTTGTCTTCTTTGCTCATCACGTGTGTGATGATTGCTAGCGCGCGAGACTCTTCGCGGTGCTCTCGTCGGTGATCAGGCCATGGAGCAATCCGCTTGCAAGCACGCCTTTGATCGCCTGAGTTTTGGTTCTCCCCCCCGCGACGGCGACCGTCGGGCGCCGCTGGATGTCGGCCGCCGACATGGAAAGCGAGCGCGCCGACACGCCGCTCTCGATCACGTCGCCGCTCGAGGAGAACAGGTGGCCAAGCAATTCGCCGACGGCGCCGAGGGCGCGAGCTTCCTGAAATTCGTGCCTCTCGACCAAGCCCGTCGACAGAATTGACGCGTCATCGTCGATCGCGCCGACGCCGACCAGCCGCAGGGTCGATTCCACGCCAAGCTGGAACACGTCGGCGACTCCGCGCTGCTCGAGCAGAACCTTCCGGTCCTCTCGCGTGTTGGCCAGAAAGGGAAGCGGCAGGACGTAAGCCGCAGCGTTGGTCTTCTCCGCAAGACGATGGATGACGTCGAATGGCGTCGTCACATAGCGACGCGTCATCCCACCGAGGAGAGAGACCAGCTTGAGGTCGGGAACGTCCATGCGCGGCAGTTGGCTGACGCAAGCCGCAAGGGTGCGGCCGTGACCAACGCCGATCACCCGGTGCGTTCCGCTCTCAATCGCCAATTGCAGAAACCTGCCGCCAGCCAGTCCCAAGGCCCGCAAGGGCAAGGGACTGTCCTCGAGCTTGGGCGCAACCACGCAATGTTGCAGCTTGAACCTTCGCAGCAGCGCATCTTCGAGCTCCAAGCAGCTCGAGACTGGCGCGTCGATTGAGACATGGACGAAGCCAAGCCGGTTTGCGCGCGCGATCAGGCGATGCGCCTTGACGCTCGGCACCCCCAGACGTTTCGCTACTTCGCCTTGAGTAAGGCCCGCGCCGTGATAAAGCCATGCCGCCCGGGCGCAGAGCTCCTCATCCCGTTCGTCGGCCGGCGGCGATACGACGTCCCGCATTTCGCTCCCTGTTATTTTTTTCTTGGCGTGAGATTTTTTTCATGATGCAATCTGCGTGTCAAGAGACAGTGAAGCGAGGCATCCGTAAGAATGCTTCCGCCGCCGTCGCCTCACTCCGGGGCGTTTGGCAGGCGGCAACAAGGGTGGATCCATGACAAGGGAAGAAAGGGCGTTGCGGGCGAACATCGTGGCCAAGGCGCGGTGGATGAACGCCTCGGGTCTCAATCAGGGCACGTCAGGCAACATTTCCGCGCGCTACAAGGATGTCCTGCTCATCACGCCGTCCGCGACCCCCTACGATTCCATGACGCCCGAGACGATCGCCGCGATGCCGCTCGAGGGCGAGTACGGCTCATGGAGCGGACCCCTGAAGCCATCGACGGAGTGGCGGTTTCACTTCGACATCACAAAGTCGCGGCCGGACGTCGGCGCGATCGTCCACACGCATTCGACTTATGCGACGGTCCTGGCGATAGCCCGCAAAGAGATACCGGCCTGCCATTACATGATGGCCGCTTTTGGCGGGACCACAATACGCTGCGCCGGCTACGCCCGCTATGGCACGAAGGAGCTGTCGGAGCTTGCGCTGAAAGCCCTCGAGGGGCGAAACGCCTGCCTCCTCGCCAATCATGGCATGATCGCGCTCGGCTCCAGTCTGGAGAAGGCGATGTGGCTCGCAGTCGAGCTCGAGACGATCGCCAGGCAATATTACCTCGCGCTCGCGCTGGGCCACCCATTCATCCTGACAGACGAACAGATCGCCGAAACCGCGCGCGCGTTTACGACCTATGGATTACAGGACAAGCCCGAGACGAACCCCCGGCAGGCGAAGGCGCCTCGCACGAAAGCGAGGGTGAGCGCGAGGCGATAAAGTATGGCGTAGAGGCGCGCCAACCGCCCGCTCCTCCGAGCTCAGGGGGACGGCGAAGCTGGAATCGCGCGGCAGATTCGAGAGCCGCTTGTATTGCGAGGGCGTCACGCCACGCTCCTTGCGGAAATGGCGGTTGAAGTTGGAGATGTTGGCGTAGCCGACCTCGAAGCAGATGTCGGTGACCGGGCGTTTGGTGTCCGACAGGAGCTTGCAGGCTCGGCCAATGCGCAGCTTTCGCGAATAGTCGACGAAATTGGCGCCGGTGTTCTTCTTGAAGAAGCGGGAAAAAGCCGATTGCGTCATCCCGGCGATCGCGGCCGCCTCCGACATTCTGACCGTCCCCGAGAGATTGTTGACGATATAGGAGATGACGTCATGCACGACGCCGAGCGTCTCCTTGTCGAGGGTCGGGGCATAGTCCGGAGAAGCGAGGATCTTCCTTTCAGGCGTGCGCGCAAGCAAATCGATGAGCTCAAAAAACAGCGCCAGCCGCTGAAATCCGCGCGCCGCGCCGATGCGCCGCATGAGATCGGCGCCGTCCCGCGCCGCGTCGCCGAAGAACTCGAAGCCCCTCAGGGCGTCGGTCAGGAACGGCTCAAGATCGGCAAGTTCGGGAAAGACGTCCGCCCGCGAGCGCAACAATTCGGGGGCGAACTGAATCACCATGTCCCGCCCTTCGATCACCTCGCCGGGCTTGAGATCGCTGATCCAGTTATGCGGCAGATTGGAGCCCGCGAGCACGAGATTGCCGGGGCCGAACTCGCCGATATAGTCGCCGACGAACTGGCGCCCGTGCGAGCGGGTGATGAGGTGAATTTCATATTCGGGATGATAGTTCCAGCGCGCGATGTTGCTTGGACAATCGTGCTGATGCCATTTGAACGATTGCGAAGGATCGGTGACGATGGATTCGAAATCAGGCGGCCGGCCCGCGCCTCTTCTCCGCGCCATGTCTCATCCCCTTATTGTCCTCGCGCCAGCGAGCGACCCGTCTCCTTGTCGAAGACGTGGAGGTTATCGTCCGAGAACGTCATCCGCACGTGATCGCCGACCGCGGGACATTGTTGCGCCGGCAGAAGGACGCCAATCTCGACGCCGGCGTATTTGAAATTGATCAGAGCGTCATTGCCAAGGAATTCGATGAGGTCAACATCGCCGTCGATGACGTTAACGGTGTCGGAAGGGCTCGCGGCGCGGAAGTGAGCGGGCCGGACGCCGGCGACGACCGTCTTCGCGCCGTCAAGGTCGAAGCGCTCGCGATCGATGAAGAGCGCGCGGCGCATTGCGACCCGCTCGCGTTGGGTTCGCTCCCGTTCACGTCGACGTCAAAGAAGTTCATCGCCGGCGTGCCGATGAAGGCGGCGACGAATTGACTGTTCGGCCGCTCGAAGATTTCGCGCGGGCGTTCCGACCTGTTCGATCAAGCCGTTGCGCAGAAGGACGATGCGGTCGGCGAGCGTCATCGCCTCAAGCTGGTCATGGGTGACATAGACCGTCGTCGTTTTGAGCCGCTGATGCAATCTGGCGATCTCGACGCGCATATGGTTGCGCAGCTTGGCGTCGAGGTTCGACAGCGGTTCGTCGAACAGAAACACGCCCGGCGTCTTGACGATGGCGCGGGCGATCGCGACGCGCTGCTGCTGGCCGCCGGAGAGCGCGGTCGATTTGCGGTCGAGGAACGGCTCGAGGCCGAGCGTCACAGCGGCGGCCTCAACGCGCCGCTCGATCTCGCTCGCCCGCGATCTTCATCCGGCGCAGACCGAACGTGATGTTTTCGCGCACCGACATATGCGGATAGAGCGCGTAGCTCTGGAACACCATCGCGATGTTGCGCTCGCGCGGCGGGAGCTCGTTGACCACCCGTCCGTCGATCGAAAGCTCCCCGCCCGTGATCTCCTCGAGCCCTGCGATCATCCGCAGGATCGTCGACTTGCCGCAGCCCGACGGCCCGAGGAACACGATGAACTCGTGGTTGTGAACCTCGAGGTTGAAGCCCGAGACGACTTCGGTCTCGCCGTATTTCTTGGAGATCTTGCGAAACGACAGCTCGGCCATGGGTTCAGGCGGCGGCTTTGGTCATGTCGATCTGCAGCTTGACGTCGGCGGGACGCCCTTCCGCGGCGCGCTCGAAGGCCTCGATCGAACGCTCGAAATCGAAGGTCGAGGAGATGAGCGGCTTGAGGTCGACCTTGCCCGAGCCGATGAGGTTGAGCGCCCGCTCGTACATATTGGCGTAGCGGAAGACCGTCTCGATCCTCAATTCCTTGCTGATCGCGCCGGGAATATTGAGCGCGACGGGATCGACCGGAATGCCGACCAGCACGATCGCGCCCGCCGGACAGGCAAGGCTGACCGCGCCCTCGATCGCCTTCGCGGCGCCGCTCGCGTCGAACACGATATCGGCGCCCCAGTCTGCCGGTCTCCGCCTTCACCGCCTCGCCGAGATCGCGCTTGGTGATGTTGACCGGAATGATCCCCGGATAGCGGGCGGCAATGTCAAGCTTCGGCTGGTGCACGTCGCTCATGAGGACCTTGCTGCAGCCTCCCGCGAGCGCTGCGAGCGCCACCATGATGCCGATCGGCCCCGCGCCGAGCACGACGGCGACGTCGCCCGGCTTGATCCGCGCGCGGGTCGCCGCCTGCATGCCCACGGCGAAGGGTTCGACCATCGCGCCCTCTTCGTAAGTGACGTTGTCGGCCAACTTGAAAGTGAAGGCGGCGGGATGGACAACCGAGCCGGTGAGACAGCCATGCACCGGGGGCGTCGCCCAGAACGTCACGTCCGGATCGACGTTATAGACGCCGAGCCTCGTCGCCTTCGAGCGGAAGTTCGGCACGCCCGGCTCCATGCAGACCCGGTCGCCGACATGGAGCGAGCGCACGTTGGCGCCGACCTCGGTTATCGTCCCCGAGGCTTCGTGCCCGAGCACCATCGGGCTTTTCACGATATAGGAGCCGATGCCGCCGTGGGTGTAATAATGGACGTCGCTGCCGCAAACGCCGACCGTATGCAGCCTGATCCGGACGTCATCCGGGCCGAGCGCGCTCGGCAGTTCGATATCGCGAAGAGAAAGAACCCGCTTCCGTTCGAGAACGAGCGCACGCATGGGGATCATCCTTGATTTCTGGGTTTCAAAGCGGAACTCAAAAAGCTGCTTAACACGCCGAGAAACAGGAGCGGCGGCAGCGAAAGCAGAATGACCGAAGCGTTGAGAATGCCCCACGGAACGTCGCGGCCGAGCTGGGTCATCTCGGAAGCGACGACCGGCAGCGTCTTGGCGTCGGAGGTCGTCAGCATCAGCGCGATGAGGAATTCGTTCCACACGAGCACGAAAGAAAACACGATCGCCCCGATCAACGATTTCCACGCGACCGGCAGCGCGATAAGAAAAAAGATCGCGTAAGGGCCGTAGCCGTCGACGAACGCCGCTTCCTCGATTTCAGCTGGGCACGCGCTTGAAAGCGGGAATGGCGAGCCAGATGGTCGTTGCGAGCGTGAGCAGACTGTAGGTGACGATCAGCGCAGTGCGGGTATCGTAGAGGCCGACGTCCAGCCAGATGACAATGAGCGGAATGGCGATCGCGACCGGCGGCAGAAATCGCAGGGACAGGACGAAAAACTGGATGTCGTGGGCGAAGCGCATCGGATATCGCGCGACTGCGTAGGCGCACGGCAGGCCAAACGCCGCGCCGATCAGCACCGAGCATCCGGAAACGATGATCGAGTTCAAAAGACCGGTTCGCACGCTCTCCCGCCCGAGCACATAGGCGAAATTGTCGAGCGTCGGCGTGAAGAAGAGCATCGGCGTCGGCGTCACGATATCGACACGGTTCTTGAATCCGCTGAGCAGCGTCCAGAGAAGGGGCACGATCACCACCGCCGCCACGAGCGCGATGACGACGCGGGCCGCGAACCGGCTCAAACCTCTTGCCACCGTCTCGCCCGTCGCCAGAGAATGGTGAAGGCCACCGTCGTTGCGATCATCATCAGGACCGCCATGCTCGACGCATAGGAGATGCGGCCGGACTCAATGAACCCTTGCGAGAAGGCGTACATGTCGAGCGTCTCGGTCGAGATGCCAGGGCCGCCGCGCGTCATAACATAGATCAGATCGAAGGCGCGCAGCGACTCGACCATCTTGATGAAGACGAGGCTGATGAGCGCGCCGCGCAGCATCGGCAGCGCCACATAGGCGTAGACCTCCCAGGTGCGCGCGTGATCGAGCAGCGCCGCCTCGAGCGGCTGGCGCGGCAGCGTCTCCAGGAGCTTGACGATGACGACAGCGAACAGCAGTCCCCATTGCCAGACGTCGACGATCGCGACCGTGGCCATCGCGGTATGCGGATCGGCGAGAAGATCGATCGGATGGCCGGTGATCAGCCTCAGCGGATAGACCGCAAGCCCAAACAGCGGATGGAAGGCGAAGCGCCAGACGAACGCCGCCGCCACGCGCGGCAGCAGCACGGGCACAATGAAGAGCACGCAGAGCGCGTTGCGCAGTTTGGGCGACGTCGCCTCGAACATGAGAATCGCAAGCGGGATCGCGACCGCCATCGTCGCGATGACGGTGATCAGCTCCCACTCGACCGACACCCAGACGGAATTGAGAAAGCGCGGGTCGCTGAACAAAGCGCGGAAATTGGCGAAGCCGACATAGACGCTGTCGGGATTGCTGAGCTCGCGGTTCTGCAGCGCGATATTGACGGCGTCGACCGTCGGCACGAAGGCGAGCACCGCGAGGACCGCCATGGTCGGCACGGTGAAGACGATCGGCAGATGGGTGCGGATTCGCATCAGGAACGGCGGTCGGGCAACGGAGGCGCCCCTCCGCGGCGCGGAAGGGCGCTCCCTCAAGCCACGCTACTTGCGATTGGCGACGAGGGTCTTGGCGTAGGTGTTGAGCTCGTCAAGCGCGCCCTTGATGTCGGTGCGCGTGCCGGTGACGAGTTCTTCAAGCTCGATGCCCCAATGGTCGCCGAGATTCGGCCATTCGGGGTCCTGCCAGAAGTTGACGGCGGTGACCTTGGCCGTCTCGGCCAGCGCCTGGCCGAGGTCCGCGCCGAACTTCTGGTTGAACTCGTCGCTCGTCATGATGCTGGTGCGGTTGAGCTCGCCGAACTCGCCGTCGTCGAGGCGGCGCTTCTCGTTCTCCTTCGACGTCGCCCAGGCGATGAAGAGGCCGGCGCATTTCTTCGCCGCATCATCCTTGTTGCCTTTGGCCCCGATGGCGAGGCCGTGCGCGTAGCCGCCGCCGGTCAGGGGCGTGGGAGGCGGCGCGTAGCCGACCTTGCCGACCACCTTCGACACTTTCGGATCGATCGCTTCGCCCGCGAGCGGCGTCGATTCAACGAGCAGCGCCACCTGCCCCGAGAGGAAGGCGCCGGTCGACTCGTCCCAGCTTCCCGTCTTGGTGCCCGGCGGAGAGTACTTGAACAGATCGAGATAAACCTGCGTCGCCTTCACCGCCGGTTCGCCGTCGAACACTGGCGTGTTGCCGTCGAACCACTTGCCGCCGAAGCCGCGGAAATAGGGCATCCAGCGCCACACGTTGGCGCCCGAGCCGCGCTGGCCGCGCAGCGCGATCCCGTAGACGCCATGGTCCGGGTCGTTCAGCTTCTTCACCGCGGCGATCATCTCATCGAGCGTCTTCGGCACGGGAATCCCGGCCTTCTCCAAAAGATCCTTGCGGTAGACGAGCAAGTCGCCGCCGCCGGTCAGCGGCGCGAAATAGACCTTGCCCTCGTAGGTCGCGACTTTCTGACGGCCGGGATCGAAGTCGGCGAAATCGTATTCCTTCGGATAATAGTCGAGGAGCGGCACGACCCACTTCGAGGAGGCGAACAGCGCGACATTCGCTTCGTCGATGTAATAGACGTTGTATTTGCCCACGGTCGAGGCGTCAGCGCGCGATTTGGCGCGGCGGTCGTTCTCGTTGAGATAGTCGATGTCGAACGAAGCGCCGGACAGCTTTTTGAACTCGTCCTTGTATTTCTCGAGCAACGTCAGCCCGTCGCGCGGTTGAGCGAGCACCCGCAGATCGTGTGTGCAGATGGCCTCCGCGTTGGCGGCGCCCACAAGACCGGCGGCCAGGGCCAGCGCCCCGCCGACAGTGGCGGCCAAAGCGGCTCTCAATCTCATATTGCGTTCCCTCCATTTTGCATTATCGCTCCGACGGCGTCGTCGGAAACGTTAGCGGGACATTCCACCCCATGATGATGCTACGAGCGAAACATCCGATCGAACTAGCCACTGGATTGCGACGAACTGATACGAATTTGCTTGAATAATGTATCGCAGCGCGTCGAAAATAGGAACGTCGCGCATTCGATCATCAATCGAGCCCGAGCAGGCTTCGGGGGAGCGACCATGACCTCGGTCCGCCACCGGCCTTTTTACCCTCTCAGCGGAGCGCAGCTGTCGCCGACGATGAGCGCGGAGGGAAAGATCACATGGCGCGCCTCGACCGCGTCGCCACGTTTCATGCGATCGACGAGCAGCCGCACAGCTTCGTTCACCATGTCGACGATCGGATGCTCGGTGCGCGTGAGATTGGGCCTGAGACCCCTGATGCCCGGAATGTTGTCGGTCGAGGCGACCGAGACATCCTCGGGGCATTTCAAGCCGATGTCGGCAATTGCCCGCATCACCCCGAGCGCCATGAGGCCGTTGGCGACATAGAGCGCGGTCGGGCGCTCCGTCTGCTCCAGCATCGCGCGCGCCGCCGAATAGGCGACCTCCTCGCGAAAGTCGCCCGAGCGGACGAAGCGAGGCTCAAAAGTCAGTCCGTTGACGCTCATCGCGGACTGCATGCCCTCGATGCGGTCGAGCCCGGTGCTGAGGCGCCGCGGACCGGTGATCGCCCCGATCCGCTTGTGGCCAAGATCGATCAGGTAGTTCGTCGCCCGGTAGCTCGCGGTGAAGTTGTCGATCGTCACCGCATCGAGCCCGTCGCCCTCGAGCGTGCGCCCAAACAGGACAGTCGGGATGCGCCGGCTGTCCGCGTCGCGGCCAAGCGCGGCGACCGCGTCGCCGACCGGCACCAGGATCAGTCCCTCGCAGCAGAGCGCGCGCACCCGCGATATGATGCGCTTCTCCGCCTCCGGCTTCTCATCGCTGTTGAAGACGACGAGCGAGAACCCCCAGGCTACGACCGCCGCTTCCGCCGCGCACACGACGCGCGCGTAAAACGGGTTCGAAAGGTCCGCGACGACGATCGCGATGAGCTCGCTCGCGCCCGTCCTCAGCCTGCGGGCGAGCTGCGATGGCGCGTAGTCAAGGTCCCGGACCGCCTCCAGCACGCGGGCGCGCAACGCCGGACTGACATACGCAGACTCGTTGACGACCGCCGACACGGTCGCGGTCGAAACGCCCGCCGTCCTCGCCACGTCTTTGATGGTTGCGGCCATTGGCCTCCAGCAAATCGATTTGGCGCATTATCGGCCGATCGCGGCGCCTCGTAAAGCGCCGAGATCGCTGGCTTTTGAATGTAAATGAAGGCTTGCATGGATTTTTCCGCTTGCGCCTGGCATCGGATTGCGGGAAGCTCAGCGAAACGGTTAGTCGCGTTTCGCTGGAGACGGCGGACCATCTCGGACGGGAGGGAACATGAGAATCTTGGCGATCACCGCCGTCGTCGCGGCGCTCGCGGCGACCGTGGCCCCGGCCAGCGCCGACGAGCCGCTGGTCGGCATCGTCTCCATTTCCGCAACCGAAGCCAACAACGCCCGATACATCTCCGGCGCCCAGGACGCCGCCAAGTCGATCGGCTGGAAAGTTTCGGTGATCGACGCCGCCGGCAACGCCGACCAGGCGAACGCGGCGATTCAGAACTTCGCCCAGCGCGGAGCGACCGCTATCGTCGACATGGTCTTCCCCTATTCCTCGATCGGCGCCGGGCTCGATGCGGCCAAGCGCGCCAAGATTCCCGTCGTGACCTGGGGCGGCGGGCTGGGCGGCGGCGTCGCCGCCACGAACGGATCGGGCGGCCCCATGGTGATCCCGGTCAACGATCTCATGATCAAGACAATGAACGGAAAAGGATCGGTGCTCGCGCTCACCTATCACACCGGCGAAGTGTGCCGGAATCGTGAGGTCGAGCTCGACAAGGCGCTCGCCGAGCATCCCGACATCAAGGTCACCAAGAACGAAGTCCGCATTCCCGGCTATTTCGAGGATGGCGCCCAATACGCCAACGCCTGGCTCGCCTCGCATCCCCCCGGCAAGGAGAACCTCGCCATCTGGGGATGCTGGGACGATCCAGCGATTGGCGCGATCGGCTCGCTGCGCGCACAAAATCGCGCCGACGTGAAGGTCTATGGGGTCAACGGCAATGCGCAGGCGCTCGAGAACATCAAGAAGGGGTTCGTGACGGCAACCGCCTGGCAGGACAGCTACACCGAAGGCCACAACATGATCACGCTCCTGCCGGAGATCGTGAAGGCGGGGGCGAGCTGGACCCCGAAAGCGGTGGAAGTTCCTGCTATTCTCGTGACCAGGGACAATATCGACAAATTCCTGGCGGACCATCCAGCCGCCCTGAAATGACTTAAGCCAGCGAGCGGCATGAACGATTTGGCAGGTCGCGCGGAGACGCCTCAGTCAATCCCGTTTGTCTCGATCAGATCGGTCAGCAAGAGTTATGGCGGCGCTCAGGCGCTGCGCGGCGTCTCGCTTTCGATCTTTCCAGGCGAGGCGCACGGGCTCGTTGGCGCGAACGGCGCCGGTAAGTCGACCCTCATTCGCATCCTAGCGGGTCTGACAAAAGCTGACGACGGCGACATTCTCGTCGACGGCAAGCGGTTCGTCGCCGACAGCCCCCATGCCGCAAACAAGCTCGGCATGAGCTTCATCCATCAGGAGCTGGCGTTCGTCCCCGGCATGACGGTGCTCGAGAACATCATGCTCGGCATGCCGAAAAGGACACGGCTCGGCATCGTCGACTGGCGCGCGATCGCCAGGGATGTCGCCCCGATCGCGGCGCGGGTCGGCGTGCGGGCGCCGCTCGACGCCAACGCCAAAGGTATGTCGACGGCGGAGAACTGGCTCATCGCCATTGCCCGCGCGCTGGTGCTCAAGGCTCGGCTGATTGTGATGGACGAGCCGACCGCCGCATTGTCGGCGGCGGAGGCCGAGCGGCTGTTCAGCATCATCCGCGACCTCCGCCAGTCGGGAGTCGCGGTGCTTTACGTCTCGCATCGGCTCGATGAAATTCTCGAACTTTGCCAACGCGTGACCGTGTTTCGCGACGGCCGCTCGGTGGCGGAGCTCGCGCAAGCGGAGCTGACGCGGCAGGCGATTGTCGAAGCGATCGTCGGCGGCGCCGTCGATGCGCCGGCGAAACGGACGAACGCTCAAGCCTCCGGCGCGCCGGCCCTCTCCGCGCGCGCCCTCGCCCGCGCGCCGAGGGTCAAAGGCGTGAGCTTCGATTTGCGAAGAGGCGAAGTCCTCGGGCTTGGCGGCCTCGTCGGGGCCGGCAGGACGGAGCTGGCGCGTCTCCTGTTTGGCGTCGACCGCCCGCAAGAGGGCTCGATGACGCTCGAAGGGAAGCCTTACGCGCCGTCCAGTCCTGCCGGCGCCGTCAGGTCCGGGGTCGGCCTGGTGCCCGAGGAGCGGCGGGTCGAGGGATTGATCCTCTCCAAGAGCCTGGCGTTCAACGTGAGTCTCGCCAATCTGCAGTCGATCGTCGTCCACCAGGCTCTGCCCTTCATCAGCGGCGGCCGCCGGAAGGCGCTCGCCGAGCGCGCCATTCGCGACCTCGCGATCAAAACGACCGGCGCCGAGGCGCCGGTCGGGCGACTGAGCGGCGGCAATCAACAGAAAGTCGTCATCGCCCGTTGGCTGGCGTCCCGGCCGAGGGTGCTCATTCTCGACGAGCCCACTCGCGGCGTCGACGTGGGCGCGCGGGCCGAGATTCATCGTCTCATCCGCAACCTTGCGAGCGAGGGCATGGCGGTGCTGGTCATATCCTCCGAGCCCGAGGAGCTGCCGGACCTGTGCGACCGGGCGCTTGTCATGGCCGAGGGACGCATCGTCAATGAGTTGGCCGGCGAGGCTTTGACTCGTGAGCGCATCATCGCGGCGAGTTACGCAGGAGATGCGGAGCGGATTCAGGCATGAGCGACGTTCCGATCAGCGCGCGGCGCCTGTCGCCATCAGCCAGGGCGGGTCTCTCGATTTTCGCCCGTTATGCGACGATCCTCGGGCTTGCAGCGATGATCGTGGTCTTTTCGATCCTGTCGCCCGGGGCGTTTCCAACCTTCAACAATTTCATCAATGTGCTCAATCAGGCTTCGCTCGCCATGATCATCGCCGGCGGGCTCACCCTTGCGGTGATCGTGGGCGAGCTCGACCTCTCGATCGGCTATGCGGCGAGCCTGCACGGCGTGCTGGTGACCGGACTCATCGTCCATGACAAGCTGCCCATTGGGCTCGCCATCGCCATCGTGCTCGCGCTCGGCGCGCTGGTCGGCGTCGTCAACGGATTCATCGTTACGAAGCTCAGGGTAAACTCAGTGATCGCAACGCTCGGCGTCGGCACGATCATCGTCGGGCTCGCCTTCGCCTATTCGGCCGGCGTGCCGATCGTCGCCGGCGTCCCTGAAGGCTTCTTGCAGCTGGCGCTGGGCCGTTGGCTGTTCGGCATTCCCAACCCGATCATCGTGATGGCCCTGGTGATGGCTGCGCTGTGGGCGCTGGTCGAACGCACGTCGATCGGTCAGGAGATCCAGGCGGTAGGCGGCAACCCGGTCGCGGCCCGGCTCGCCGGCATCAGTGTCGATCGCATCAAGATCCTGGGCTTTATCATTTCCGGCGTCTGCGCGGCCCTGACGGGGACGCTTCTTGCATCGCGCCTTGGAAGCGGCACCACCAGCGCCGCCGATTCCTATCTGCTGACCGCCTTCGCCGCGGTCTTCCTCGGCTCGGCCACGCTCAGAGACGGCGAGTTCCACGTTCTCGGCACATTCATCGGCACGCTGATCATCGTGTTCGGCTTCAACGGACTCAACATCTTCGGAGCGCCGACCTACTCCCAATATGTGTTCCAGGGCGCGATCCTTATCGTTGCGGTCGCGCTCTCGAGTCTCGGGCGGATGCTGGCGGAAAGCTGAGGAGAAGGCGATGGACGAGGCGGCGGTCTGGCGAGTCTATGTCATGGAGTACGCGCGCTCGAAAGATCAGCCCTGGGTCGATCTCATCAGCGGCATGTATCGCGAGGGGACAATGGACCTGCCCTTCTCGTTCATCCTGGCGCAGCGCGACGGTCGCAACGTGCTGGTCGACACGGGCTTCATGCAGGACGATCACCGCTCCGGCTTCTCACGAAAGTTTGGCATCCCGACCTGGATTTCGCCGCTTAGAATGCTGGCGGAAATGAACCTTGCGCCGGAGGCGATCAGCGACATCGTCATCACCCACGCCCACTTCGATCACATGGGCTCGATCGCCGAATTCCCGAACGCTCACCTCTATATCCAGAAGAGCGAGCTTCTCTCCTGGTACGAAGCTTTCGCGCTTCCGCGACGCTTTGCTCACCTGACCGCGATCGTCGATCCCGACAATATCCGCTCAGCGCTCGACGCCTCGATCGCCCATCGCGTGACGCTGATCGACGGCGACAAGAACAACGTCCTGCCCGGCGTTCACGTGCGCCTCGGGAGTGGGCATACGATCGGCCAGCAATTCGTGATCTTCGAGACGAAGGCCGGCCGCCGGGTGATCTCTGGCGACTGCGTGTACTCGCGGCGCCAGTTCACCGGCCACAATAACGACGGCGTCTACGTGCCGCTCAACAACGCCGTCGGCAGCGTCTGGGAACAACTCAAGACAATCGACAAGATGAATGACGAACTGGGCGGCGATCTCAGCCGCCTCGTCGTTCTGCACGACATCGACCGCTGGAAGGGGCACAAAGTGGTCAAGGAGGTCGACGGATTCCGCATCGTCGAGATCGCGTGACCGGAGGGCCATCCGCCGGCGGTTTTGCGTCGCGCCCCTTCACCCCGCAACGGGATGGGGCGTGTACGGTTCCTCCAGGGTCGCGATTTCCTCGGGCGTAAGCTTCAGCGAGAGGCTCGCGACCGCGTCGTCGAGATGCTGCAGCTTCGAGGCCCCGATGATCGGCGCGCTGACCTCGGGCTTTTGCAACACCCAGGCCAGGGCGACCTGCGCCCGGGGAACGCCTCTCGCTTTCGCGACCGCCGCCACCCGCTCGATCACCAGGCGGTCGGAGTCGAGGCTTCGCGTGTAAAGCGTCTTGCCGAACTCGTCCGTCTCCTGCCGGTCGCTGGTTTCGTCCCAGTTCCGCGTCAACCGTCCGCGCGCCATCGGGCTCCACGGAATGACGCCGATTCCCTCCGCCCGGCAGAGCGGGAGCATCTCGCGCTCCTCTTCGCGGTAGAGCAGGTTCAGGTGATCCTGCATCGTCGCGAAACGCGTCCAGCCATGCCGGTCGGCGACGTAGAGCGCGCGGGCGAACTGCCACGCGGCCATGTTGCTGGCCCCGATGTAGCGGGCCTTGCCCGCCTTCACGACATCATGGAGCGCTTCCATGGTCTCCTCGATCGGCGTGGTCGGGTCGTTGCGATGAATCTGATAGAGGTCGACGTGATCGACGCCGAGCCGCCTCAAACTGTTGTCGATCTCGGTCATGATGGCGACCCGCGACAGGCCTTGTCCGTTCGGGCCGGGCCGCATCCGGGCCCAGACCTTCGTCGCGATCACCACCTCGTCTCGCTTCGCGAGCGCCTTCAGCGCCCGGCCCACGATCTCTTCGCTGGTTCCGTCCGAGTAGATGTTGGCGGTGTCGAAAAAATTGACGCCAAGTTCAAGCGCCCGCTTGATGATCGGCCTGCTCTTCTCGTCGTCCAGCGTCCACGTATGCGCGCCGCGATCGGGAACGCCGAACGTCATGCACCCGAGACACAGCCTGGAAACCTCAAGTCCAGTACCTCCAAGCTTCACATAGTCCATTCGATCTGCTCCAAACCTATCCGTTCGACGGCGCGCTCTTATCCCATCGCCGACCGGGTCGCGCTCGCGGCCCGGAGCCGTAGAGGCCCCGCTGGCGCTCCGTTCTCGTCGCCGCGATCCGGCCCTCCCGCTTGCCGGGGCTCGCCGGCCGGTTCCGCAAAGCATACTTAACCCAACCTGTCAGAGTTCAAAGCCTGAAGTGAGGGCGAAACGTGGCCGGAGGAAATTGTCAGGCGCTTTCCGGCCTAATTACTTTCTCACAGCGTGACGACCTGCCCCGTGTGGATCGACCGGTCCGCCGCGATGACGACCTTGAGACTCTCGACCGCGTCGTTCATGTGATCGGTGAGGTCGATGTCCTCGTCGATCGCCTTGAGCAGATAGCGCTGCTCGCGCTCGCACAGAGCGTTGTGGTCGGGCTCGTCGCTGAGGTCGATCCGCTCGTCCGGTTTCGACATGTCGGCGTGATGCCAGAGAATCTGGTTCGTCTTGGTGTGGGCGTTGATGTCGTCGGACTTCACCGCGCCCGCGGTTTCGGCCATCACGATCGACACCGAGCCTTTCGGCCCGATCACGTCTTTGACGAAGAAAGCGGTCTCGCTCATCATCGGTCCCCAGCCGGCTTCGTACCAACCAACCGATCCATCCTCGAAGATCACCTGCAGCATCCCGTAGTTGTTCACCGGCGCCTCGTCGGTGAGCCTGGCGCCGATGGCGTGAACCTTGATCGGCTTCGCCTTCGTCATCTGGCACATCACGTCGACATAGTGCACGCCGCAGTCGACGATCGGGGGAAAGCTCTGCATCAGCCGCTTGTGCGTGGCCCAGGTCTCGCCGCTCGACTGCTGATTGAGATTCATACGGAAGACGAGCGGAGAGCCGAGCTGGCGCGCGATCTCGATGAACTTGATCCAGGACGGATGCTGGCGAAGGATGTAGCCGACCACAAGTTTGCGCTTTGTGCGCTGAGCCGCGGCGACGACCTTCTCGGCGCTCGCGACGCTGTCGGCGAGCGGCTTTTCGACGAACACATCTGCGCCCGCCTCCATGGCCTTGATGGCGAAATCGGCATGCGTGTCGGGCAATGTATTGATCGAAACGACGTCGGGTTTGAGCTCCGCGAGCGCTTTATCGAAGCTGTCGAACGTCCTCGCCTTGGCGAGCTCCGGCGGCAGCTTCCGGTCGGCGATCCGGCGCTCGCACAGGCCGACGACCTCGAATCCCCGGATGCGGGTGTAAGCGAGGGCGTGACTCATCCCCATATTGCCGAGCCCGACCACAAGCACTCTCTTGGTCATCTGCTTTTCCTCTGTTGCGGCCGCGGGCGGCCCTCGATGCGGACGACGTCGTGGTTCGCGCCAATTTCGCCGCGGGCCGAGCGCCGCTTCGAGCGCTATGACGACGACGGCGTCTCCTCTGAACCCCTCAGGCCCAGAACCCGGTGTCGTCGAGATACTGCATGCGCGAACGCCACGCCATGCTCGCGAACGGAACGCGGCGGCTCGATCGAGTCAACCCTTAGAGTGTGCTGTGATTGGATGGAACCACCACTGTCATTGCGAGCGGAGCGAAGCAATCCGGGGGAACGTAAGGCGCACGCGACTCCTGGATTGCTTCGTCGCGATAGCCCGTCGAAAGACGGGCGTCTTTCGACGCCCTATGGCCTCCTCGCAATGACGATTCCTTCCGACCGCAGCGAGCTCTGGGCGGCGTGCGACTGTCCGTGTCCAACGCATGGCGCACGAATTGGCTATGTTCCCGATGATTGCGCGGGTTCAGCAGCGGCCTTGCCAGACCCAATTCTCGTCCGGCTTCCCCTTCGTCGTCGACGTCGATCCACTGGCAGGCGGGGCCGATGGTGCACCCCGCCGCGTCGGCCTTCATCCTGGCGGCGTCAAGAGACGTTCGTTCGTTGCCGCCTCGTCCACCTGCCCGCGGATCTGATCGTGCTCTTCGGCAATCTTGAAAACGCGGCTCGCGATAATATCCGACGGCTCGATCGTCATGAGGTTGTCGGCAGTGAGGTCGCGGTCGAGGTCGCTCATCAGGCGGCTGGCCTGCCGCAACCTCGCACGGCCGAGCGCATTCCGGATCGACCTGGCGTTGGAGAAGAGCGGCTGCTTCATCCGAGCGGCGATATAGGCGACGAAAGCCTCGCGCGCAGCGGGACTGAACCTGAAGTTGGTCCCTTGAAGCATCAGCTCCGCGATCTGCAAAAGCTCGACCTCCGTGTAGTCTGGAAAGTCGATGTGGTGCCCGATGCGGGACCGGAAGCCGGGATTGCTTTCGAAGAAACGCTCCATCCGATCGCCGTACCCGGCGAGGATGACCACCAGGTCGTCACGCTGCGTCTCCATCACCTGCAGCAGAATCTCGATCGATTCCTGCCCGTAGTCCCGCTCGTTCTCGGGGCGATGAAGATAGTAAGCCTCGTCGATGAAAAGCACGCCTCCCATCGCCTTCTTGAGGATCTCCTTCGTCTTGGGCGCTGTGTGGCCTATGTATTGCCCGACAAGATCGTCGCGGGTCACCGACACGAGATGACCACGCCTCACGAAGCCGAGACGATGCAGGAGATCGGCCATGCGCAGCGCGACCGTGGTCTTTCCCGTGCCGGGATTTCCAGTAAAGGACATATGAAGCGTCGGCGTCTCGCTCGTCAGCGCAAGCTTCTGCCGCACCCGCTCGATGACGAGGAGCGAGGCGATCTCGCGAATCCGCGTCTTGACCGGCTTCAGGCCGACCAGCTTCCGCTCAAGCGTGCCCAGGACCTCCTCGACGCGGGCGCCCTCGAATTCGGCGCGCAACCGGATCGTCGGAGTCGCTGAGGCGCCATTTTGCGCTTCGACGGTCATGGAGGCATCCCTTGAGGCAAGGCGCGGGCGCTTGTGCCCGGCGCCGGAGTCGCAAGAAGGTCAGGCGTAACGTTGGCCCTCCGGTCGATCGACGACATAGGCGTGGGTCGAATAGCGGATGCTTCGCCCCGCGGCCTCCTGCCGGTCGAGGCGGAAGCCCGGCTCCTCCCTCGGACGGTTGACCAGGAACGAGATCCGCACCAACTCCCAGCCATGCGACGAATCGAAGCCGCAAAGTCTGATGTATCGGTCGCCATAGACCCGCCGGCATTCGGCGAGTTCCTTCATCACGCCTGCGGCGTCGCGCAGGTCGAACATCGGCAAGCCCCACATGTCCCAATAGGTGTTACGGGGATGGGGATCCTCGGTGAACTCGAAGCTCACCGCCCAACCTTTGTCGAGGCAATACTGGACCTGCGCCCGGATCTGCTCATCGGTCAGATCCGGCAGAAACGAGAAGCAGCCTTGGGTGATGCGCATGGGGTTCCTCCTCAGGCGGAAACGCTCATTGACGGCACGAAGTCGGGCAAATCGGTCGAAGCATAATTGAAGGTGACGTCCTTCCAGACGTCGAGCGCTTCACGCAGAGGCGTGCAGGTCGCGGCCGCCTTGGCGAGAATCTCGGGCCCCTCGTGCACGTAGTCGCGGCCCTCGTTGCGGGCGAGGATCATCGCTTCGAGCGCCACGCGGTTGGCGGTCGCGCCGGCCTGAATGCCTTTTGGATGGCCGATCGTGCCGCCGCCGAATTGCAGCACGACGTCCTCGCTGAGAAGGTCGAGAAGCTGATGCATCTGGCCTGCGTGAATGCCGCCGGACGCGACCGGCATGAGCTTGTTGAGGCTTGCCCAATGCTGATCGAAGAAGACTCCGTGCTCGAGGTTCAGCGGATTGTAGTCCTCGCGGCAGATGTCGTAATAGCCGCGCGTGGTGTTCGGATCGCCCTCGAGCTTGCCGACGACGGTGCCGGCGTGGATATGGTCAACGCCCGCAAGCCGCATCCATTTGGCGATGACGCGGAACGACACGCCATGCGACTTCTGCCGCGTATAGGTCGAGTGGCCGGCGCGGTGCAGGTGCAGGATCATGTCGTTGCGCCGCGCCCATTTCGACATCGACTGGATCGCGGTGTAGCCGATGACGAGGTCGATCATCACGATGCAGGAGCCGAGCTCCTTCGCGAATTCGGCGCGCTCGTACATGTCCTCCATCGTCGCGGCGGTGACGTTGAGATAGGTGCCCTTCACCTCGCCCGCCGCCGCCTGCGCCCGGTTCACCGCCTCCATGCAATAGAGAAACCGGTCGCGCCAGTGCATGAACGGCTGGGAGTTGATGTTCTCATCGTCCTTGGTGAAGTCGAGGCCGCCCTTCAGCGCCTCGTAGACCACCCGCCCGTAGTTGCGACCGGAGAGGCCGAGCTTCGGCTTCACCGTCGCCCCGAGCAGCGGCCGACCGAATTTGTCGAGCCGCTCGCGCTCGACGACGATGCCGGTCGCCGGCCCCTGGAACGTCTTCACATAGGCGACGGGCAGGCGCATATCCTCGAGGCGCAGCGCCTTCAGCGGCTTGAAGCCGAACACATTGCCGATGATCGAGGCGGTGAGGTTGGCGATCGAGCCCGGCTCGAACAGGTCGAGGTCATAGGCGATATAGGCGAAATACTGGCCGGGGGTATTGGGCACAGGATCGACGCGGTAGCATTTGGCGCGGTACTTTTCCGCAGCCGTCAGCCGGTCGGTCCACACCACCGTCCATGTCGCGGTCGAGCTTTCGCCCGCGACCGCCGCCGCCGCCTCGGTCGGGTCCACGCCTTCCTGCGGCGTGACGCGGAAGAGCGCGATCACGTCCGTATCCTTCGGCGTGTAGTCGGGCTCCCAATAGCCCATGCGCTTGTATTCCATGACCCCGGAACGATAGCGTTCCGCTCCGCGGACTGTGAGGGTTGGCGCATTCATCGTGGGCTCCTTTCTCTGTCAGCCGGAAGGCGGCTCAAGCGGTTGAGGCGGCGCTGACGCCGATCGTCGGGTCGAGCTGGCGCCGTCATAACGCTCGCCTTTTCTGGTCGATCAGTTTCAAGATCATCGGCGTCAAGATGAGCTGCATCGCAAGATCAAGCTTGCCGCCGTGAATGACGATGGAATTGGCGCGCGACATGAAACTGCCCGCGATCATTGAGAGCAGATACGGAAAATCGATGCCGCGTGGATTCTTGAACCGGATCACGACCATCAATTCATCCGCCGTCGGAATCCAGCGCGCGACGAAGGGATTCGAGGTGTCGACCGTAGGCACGCGCTGGAAGTTGATGTCGGTCAGGGTGAACTGCGGACAGATGTAGTTCACATAGTCCGGCATCCGCCGAAGGATCGTGTCGGTGACCGCTTCGGTCGAGTAACCGCGGGCGCTGCGATCCCGATGCAGCTTCTGGATCCACTCGAGGTTGATGACCGGGACAACGCCGATCTTGACATCGGCGTGCCTTGCGACGTCAACGCCGTCAGCGACCACCGCGCCGTGCAGGCCTTCGTAGAGCAGGAGATCGGCCGGCGGCAGCGGCTCCCACGGCGTGAAGGCGCCCGGCTTTCCTCCGTAGAGCGTCGCCTCCTCATCGTCGTGAATATAGTGGCGGGCCAGTCCCTTTCCGGTCGCGCCGAACTCGGAGAACAGGGTCTCGAGCCGATCGAAAAGGTTCGATTCGGGCGAGAAATGGCTGAAGTGTTTGTTGCCCCGCTCCGCCTGCGCGGCCATTTCCGCGCGCATCTCGGCCCGGTCGTAGCGATGAAACAAATCGCCCTCGACATAGACAGCCTCAATCCCCTCGCGGCGGAAGATGACCTCGAAGGTTTTTCGGATCGACGTCGTGCCCGCGCCCGAAGAGCCGGTGACGGAAATGATGGGATGTTTGACTGACATCGCTGTTGACTTCGCTCAGGCTCGGAAGAAGCCGCGCTTGCCGAAAAGCGGCGAAACGTCGGCAAGGCTTTCGGGCCGCGAATGGAGGCGTTCGATGCGCTCGACCAGGGCTCGCGAACCAAAGATAAGCGGGGTGCGCGTATTCGCGGACATCGCCCGCTGATCGAGAATGCGGGCCGCCGCCGGTCGAAGCTCTCCCTCCGGCCTGTTCGATGACATAAGCGACGGGCCGAGCCTCGCACAGGAGCCGCGACTGGCCGCGCTCATGGCCGCGACGCCCGTCCGCAGGGTCAAGCAAAACGCCGCCGCGCCTAAGAATCTGGAACGCCTCCACGACGAGCGATCCACTCCAGCGTGAAGTGAAGCCCCGTCCATCGTCGCTGTCCGCGCCTTTCAAGCAATCATCGACGAAAGCGCGGATAGCCGGGTTCCAGTGGCGATAGTTCGCGGCGTTGATGGCGTATTCCTGTGCGAAATCGGGTATGCGCACGGCGGGCGCCGTCAGTCGCCAACAGCGGTTGCGTCGATCATGGGTAAAGAGATCGACGCTGCCGCCGAGCGTTAGCGCCAGAACGGTCTGGAAGCCATAAACGATGAAGCCCGCGGCGAACGGCTCGCCTGCCGGAAGCTCCCCATCCTCGCGGCACGCCTCGCTGATCGCAAAAGTCGTTCCGGCGGTCATGTTCGCATCAAGATCAGCCGATCCGAGGAGAGGATTGGCCTCCACAGCGAAGCTGCCTGATTCGTCGAGGACCACAATTTCGTCGGCCTCCGTCGAGAGGAAAGCGCGGACGCCTTCGCCGCGAAGGGCCTCGGCGAGAATCTCATGCGCGCGAACACGGACGCCGGCTGGCGCGCCATCAACCGGCGCGGCCAAAGCGCCGAGCGCAATCATGTCCGCAATGTCGAGAGAAGCCGCCGCCAGCGCCGACACGATCGCCCCGATCTGCGTCCTGCGCGACCGCTCCTCGGCATTGTTGCACTGCGCTGCCAGCTCCAGGCGCCGCCGCAATAGGGTCGCGTCCACGTCTTCCTCCTCCCTCCCCGCACGGCGAAGAGCGGCAGGAGCGCGCCGACTTCTTCCGTCGCGGCGTCTCGCTCCGCGCAGCAGGTTGACATGGAAAAGTGTATAATGAAAATATAAAAATGCTTAGTCACATAGAAGTTTTACTAATATGGCTTCATTCGCGGGCAGCGTGACCCTCCGGCAATTGCGGGCTCTCGCCGCCATCGAGACGACCGGCAGCGTCACCGGCGCGGCGCGACGTTTGGGCCTGACGCAGCCTGCCATAACTCTGCAGATCCGCGGTCTTCAGGATCTTGTCGGCTTGCCGCTGCTTCAGCGCGTCGCTGACGGGATGATCCTGACCGAGGTTGGACGCGACCTCGTCGCGCTTCATAACCGGATCGCAGCTGCGGTGAACGACAGCGCCGCAGCGGTTGACGCCATCAAAGGGCTGACCGGCGGCGGGGTCTCAATCGGCGCCGTGAGCACGGCGAAATATTTCGTGCCGTTCGCGATCGCCGGCTTTTCGCGCGCTCACCCCAAAATCCAGATCAAACTGTCGATCGGCAACCGAAACGAAATTCTGCGGGCGCTGCGGGAGTACGCGCTCGACATCGCGATCACGGGCTGGCCGCCAGACGACATGGACCTCGAGCGCCTGCTCATCGGCGATCATCCGCACCTTATCGTGGCGCCGCACGGACATCCCCTCGGCCGGCGCCGGAAGATGGCGCTTGACGCGCTAAAGGACGAGACCTTCCTGGTGCGTGAGCTAGGTTCCGGCACTCGGCTCCTTATGCATCGAAGCTTCGCCGATCGCGGCTTCGAGCCGAACATCGGCATGGAGATCGACAGCAACGAGACCATCAAGCAGGCGGTGATGGCGGGGCTCGGCGTCGCTTTCATCTCGGGCCACACAGTCGCGACTGAGCTCGCCGAGGGCCGGCTCGTCGCGCTCGACATCCTTGGACTGCCAGTCGTCAGACGATGGTATGTCGTTTACCGGCGCGACCGCGCGTTGTTGCCGCCCGCGCTGGCGCTCGCGAATTTCCTGTCGCAGGAATCCCGCCGTTTCCTGCCGCGTGTCGCCCGAACGACACGAAAATTTCCGGCGGTTCGTGGTCCCCGCCAACGCTCGGACGCATGACCGAACTCGATCAACGCCTCCAGCCCCGACCAAAACAATCGAGTGGAAATGAGGGGGCCCGCTTTATTTGGCTGGCCGTCGCTTCTCCTGGACGGTAAATCCGAGCTGGCCGAGCACTTTGACGGCCCCTGACTTGCCGCCCTCGAAGTCGCCGGAGGCGAGACGCTTTCCCGTGGCGAACTCATAGGCCGCGCCCAGGATCGCCTTCGGCGGGTAACGGCGTTCTTCCCAGACGAGCTCATAAGTCGTGGTCGGGGCGAAACCATGCTCAGCGAAGAACCGCTCCGGCCCCAGGCGGTCGTACGCCTTCAGCGCCCGCACCACGTCTGCGTGAGTCACCCGGTCCCAGTCCACCATCTCACTCTCCAGGATCGCCCTCGGTTGCGGCGCCGGCCGCAGCGAAACTTGCGCCGCAACCTGAGGTTAAGCAACTCCTGCACCGGAAAACAGCCCATCTTGTGGTGACGTGGATCGTGGAGGCTGAGAGTTTGCACTCGTCGCTCCGTTTCTACACGGACGAGCCGGTCCCGGGACGCCCAACGAGCAGTCCGGAGGGGCGCGATCTCGACAGCGGCCACATAGGTCGTCGACAGGACCTCGAGCGGCAAAGCGTCCGGCGCCGAGCGCTTCTGAGGGGAGAAATGCGAAGCGGCCTCAAATGCGATAAACTGCAAGAGCAGTGTCAGAGAAGAGCTTTCGCCGCTCGCCGACGCTAAAATCGGAGACGATGCTTTTGAAGGCGTCATAGAGCGCATCGAAGCTGCTGTAGAGCTTGTCGACCGGGAAATTGCTGGCGAACATGCACCGGTCAGGCCCGAAAATCTCGATCGTTTCCAGCACGAACGGGCGGATGCTCTGCTCCGTCCAGCGCCAGTCCACCATGCCGAAGCCCGAGATTTTCACCCAGACGTTCGGCTGGGCGCCAAGGGCGCGCATGCCCGCGCGCCAGAGCGACAGGCCCTCGGGGTCGCGGTCTACCGGCATGCCGGCATGATTGAGGATGATCGTGGTGTCGCCGTGCGCCGCGGCAAGCGCCGCGGCATCCGCCATCTGCGAGGGATAGAGCTGCAGGTCGAACGAGAGATTGTAGCGTTTCAGTTGCGCGAAGCCGCGCAACCATGCGGGGTCGGTGAGGAAATCCGGCTTCGTCACGTAGGTCTTCGCCGGATCGGGATGCCAGTTCACGATGTGACGGATGCCGCGCACATTCGGAAACCGGCAATGAGAGGCGAGCGTCGTTTCGACATCGGGCCGGTGCAGCTCGGCCCGCGCAACGATGCCGTGCGGAAATCCGCGTTGGTCGGCAATCGATTGCAGCCAGCGCGTCTCCTCCACCGGCTGCGACGGGTCAAAGCCGGCGTCGACATGCACGGATTTGACGACGTTCTGCTTGGCCGTATCGGCGAGATAGTCGTCGAGCAGATAGGATTTCGCGATTGGCGCGACATCGCCAGCGACGCTCGCCGGCAGAGGCCGCGCGCTCAGCCAGGGATAGGAGAAGCGTTCGAGATCCCAGAGATGGTGGTGCGGATCGACAATCGGGAAATCGTCCATTTGATCCTCCTTTATCGGCTTTATTCGCGCTCCCGGGCGTAGGCTCGATAGAGCAGCACCGCCGCGATGATCACGAGGCCATAAATGATGTTGCGGTACCCGATCGAGATGTTGACGATCGTCAGCACGGTCGTAAGCACTGTGAGGAAGAAAGCGCCGACGAAGGCGCCGGCGTAGGTTCCGCTCCCGCCGTAAATCGAAGCGCCGCCGAGCACCACGGCGGCGATCGCGGGCAGCACGAACTGGTCGCCCATCCCGAGAAAGGCCATGGTCGAAAACCCGGTGAAGAGAACGCCAGTCACCGCCGCGCAAAGGCCGCTGATGGCGTAGGCGGCGATGATCACCCAGTCATTATCGACGCCTGAAAGCCGGCTGACGACCGGGCTTTCGCCGACACCGTAAAGATAGCGACCGCCCCTCGTCGCATGCAGGCCGATGCTGACAATGACGCCAAGCCCGATCCACACCAGCACCACCACCGGCGCCGGCCCGATCCAGCCGGTCGCGATCCATTTGACGCTGTCCGTCGCCGATCCGGATGGAGTTCCCTGCGAATAGATCAGGGTGAGGCCCTGCATGATGTTGTTCATGCCGAGCGTCATGACGATCGGCGAGATTCTCAGTTTGGCGACGCCGAGCCCGTTGAGGAAGCCCGCGCCAATTCCGACGGCGAGCGCCGCCGCGAGGCCCGCCCAAAGACGGGCGTCGTCGCCTTGCGTCACGCCAGTGAAGACGATGCTGGCGCCCGTGATGGTCCAGGCGATCGAGAGATCGATGCCGCCAGTGAGAATCACCACTGTCTCGCCAATGGCGGCGATGCCGAGATAGGCGGAAAGCGACAACAGCAGCAGGATGTTCGATATCGCGAGGAACCCCGGCGCCAGCAGGCCTCCCACGATGAGCAGGACAACAACGCCGCCGAGGATCGTCAGCGGGGCCAGGGCCACCGGACGGGCAAGCGCGCGCATCGCGCTCCGCGCAGCCTCCCTATCTTGCATTGCGTTCAGCCCGCCAGAGTTTCGCCAGTCCTTGCCGGACGGTCGCCAATCCCACCACTGCGATCAGGATCACCCCGTTGATCAGGCTTTGATAGAAGGACGACAGATCGGCGAAGTAGAGTAGGCGCCCGATGATCGTTAGCGTAAGCGCTCCGAATACCGCGCCGGTCGTCGATCCGCGGCCGCCGGTGATGGAGACGCCGCCGAGCACGACCGCGGCGATCGACAGCAGAATAAAGCTGTCGCCGATCGTCGGGGATCCGCTTGCGGTCGCGACCGCAAGATAGAAGCCGCCGAGGCCGGCGAGCAGCGCGGCGATGACGTAGGCCGAGAACTTCACCATCTTCACCGGCACTCCGCTCGACCGCGTGCCGCCCTCGTCGCCGCCGATCGCCCGCAGCCACAATCCGAGCGGGGTGCTCATGATCCAGGAGGTGACGGCGGTGACCGCGATCAGCAGCAGAAGCGGGGTCGGGGCCCAGTCGAGACCGTTGGTGAAGGCGTCCGTCAAGCCGGGGGGCACGTTTCCGCCGGGACTTGGCATGATCACCAGCGCCACGCCCTGAAAGATCGACATGGTCGCGAGCGTCGCCAGGATCGGCGGCAGACGCAGTCTGACGACCAGCATGCCGTTGCATGCGCCTGCGAGCGCCGCCGCGCCAAGCGCGAGGGCGATCGCGCCAAAGACGCTGGTCGAGAAGGCGAGCGCCGCGATGGCGCCGGCGACGCTCATCACCGGCCCCAGGGACAGGTCGATCCCATTGGTCATGACAACAAAGAATTGCCCCAGCGCGACGAGCGCCAGCGGCAGGACGTTCATGCAGAGGGTCTTCAGATCGAACGCGCTGAAATGACCGCCCTTCAGCGCAAGGTCAATCACGAACAGCGCGAGGAAGGTTGCGATCGCGCCAATGGCGCCCTGGCGTCGGATACCGCTAAGACCCAGCGGCACGGCCATCCTCGGCGCTGGTTGAGGCCCGCACTATGCCTTCAGCTGTGAGCTCATCGCCCGCGAGTTCGGCCCTTATACGACCCTCAGTCATGACAATAACGCGATGGGCGAGTCCAACCAGCTCATGGGCGTCGGTCGAGTAGAGGATGATGCCCATTCCGGAAGCGGCAAGCTCTGCAACAATCGCATAAATCTGAGTCTTCGTGCCGATGTCGACGCCGCGAGTCACATCGTTCAATAGGAGCACGGCGGGCTTGGTTAGCAGCCATTTCTGCAACAGCACCTTCTGCTGGTTCCCGCCGCTTAACTGCCCGACGGCCTGGCTGGGCGACACCGCGCGAATCTTGAGGCGATCGATTGCGTCGCCGACGATCCGCCGTTCGGCCTTCCGGTCTATGAAGCCTGCCAGGCGCGAGATTTGCCGGAGAATGGCGAAGGAAAGATTGGCCGCCACGCTCTTCTGGAGCAAAAGCCCCTCGATCTTCCGTTCCTGCGGCACGTAGGCGACGTGGCGAGCGATGGCGTCACGCGGGTTCCTGAAGCGCGCTGGTCGGTCCTCGACGAAGATCTCTCCGGCGCGCAACGGATGATCGCCGAACAACGATTTAAGGAGAGCGTCCTGTCCTTGTCCGACCAGGCCGCCGACGCCAAGGATTTCGCCCTTGGCCAGCCGCAGGTCGACGCCGTGCAGCACATCGCTCACGAGGCCGCGCGCTTCGAGAAGGCCGGACACGGCTGGCGATCGCTTTGCCGGAAAGACGCCGCCCAGACGGGCGCCGGTCATCAGCTCGACCGCACGCTCGTGCGAGACGTCGTCGACATCCGCCAGGGTGACAAGCTCGCCGTTCCGCATCACCGCGACGCGCTGACAGAACGCCGTGATCTCCTCCCAGCGGTGCGAGATGAACAGAATTATCGATCCGCGGTTTCGTTCCCCCTCGACGATCCGCATGAGCCATTGGACTTCGGCGGCGGTGAGCGCCGCGGTGGCCTCATCGAGAAGCAGGACGCGGGGCTTGCGGCGCACCGCGCGGACGATCTCCACCATCTGCTGCTGGCCGAGCGGCATGTCGCCGACGATGGCGGTCGCCGAGGCGCCGACATTGTAGCCGTCGAGGAGCGCCCGCGCGTCGGCTTCGAGCTTACGGCGATCGATCGACGCCGAAGCGCGGCGCGGCGGCGCTGACAGAAACAGGTTCTCCGCCACCGTCAGGCTGCGAACCAGCGTCAGCTCCTGGAAGACGCTGACGACGCCGCGGGCGATGGCTCTCGCCGGACCAAGTCCGACCATGGCCTTGCCGTCGAGACTGATCACGCCGCGATCCTGGCGGACAATACCGCCGGCGATCTTGATCAGCGTGGACTTGCCCGCGCCGTTCTCTCCGACGAGGCCCAGCACTGCGCCGGGCTCCGCCTCGAGGGTGACGTTGACGACGGCGCGCGTCGCGCCGAAGTCCTTGTCGATGCTCTTCAGTGACAGCATGAACGATCGGAAAAGCGGCAGCGGGTCGCCGCCTCTGGCTAGCGTTGCTATTTGCCCAGCGAATCTTGGATCGTCAGCGGCTGCAGGCCGGAATTGGGAATTTCAACGTCGTCATAGACGGTGGGCGGCAGATCCGGGAACACGTTGACGCCCTCCTTTAGCTGCTCCGTCGTCAGCGTCGGAATGCCGACATTGATAAGTTTGTCGGCCGGCGGATGGCCTTCGAGCACGTCGACCGCGACCTTCAAGGCGTAGGCGCCGAGTGACGGCGGGTCGCCGACAGAAATGCCCTTCAGCCCCTGGTCCTTGTATTTGAGCATCGAGAGCCGCCAGCCGTTCGAGCCCTCGCCCGTCATCGGCACGAACGGCCGGTGCAGGTTCAAAAGGGCCTGGACCACGCCGTAATCGCCGGCCTGATTGATGATGCCGTCGATCTTCGGATGGGCCGGCAGCACCTTCATGATCTCGGCCTGAGAAACGCTGTCGTCCCATTTGCCATAGACTTCGGCGACGATGTGGATGCCGGGATATTTGGCCAGCGCCTGGGTCGCGCCGGTATATTCGGCCTTGTCGCCCTCGAAGCCAGGCACGCCGCGATTCATGATGATATCGCCCTTGCCGTTCAGGGTCTCGGCCATCCATTGGCCCATGATCCCGCCGAACTTCACGAAGTCGACGCCGACCTTGTAAGCGGAGGGGGCGGTCACGGCGTGATCGAAGTCGACGACCACGATGCCCTGTTTGGCGGCCTCTTCGAGAACCGGATTGAGGGCCGATTCGGAGGCGGGATCAACGAGGATCGCATCGACCTTCTGCGAGATCATATCGTCGATCGCCGCTATCTGAGCCTGCACGTCGGTGCCGGAATTGACCACCGTGAGCTTCACCTTATCCTTGTAGTATTTTGTTGCGTAGGCTTTGGTCAAATTGACCATCTGCACACGCCACTGATTGCCGATATATGAGTTGCTTAGCGCGATATTGTAGACTTTATCAGCGGCGGAGGCGTTGTTCGGCAAACTGGTCGCCACGCAGGCAATGGCGCTACAGGTCATGGCTAGCACTGCGTAGTGTTTCTTCGAAATATTCTCCATGTCTCCTCCTTGGCGAGGCCTTGCCTCGACTGCGAAGCTACGGTTAACCGCAGCCGTTCTATCGATCGCTCTCGATCAGCTTTTCAAGCTCTTTCCGAGAGCGCTCGATATGTTTGTGCATCAGGTCGGCGGCGGCATTGCGATTGCGCGCCTCAATGGCCGCGACGATCGCCTCATGCTCCTCAAGCGCTGGCCCGGCGTCGACAATCCCGTGGTGCAGATAGAGCTGCGCAAGCCGTTGATGGCTGCGCAACCGGTGGATCGCCTCGAACAGAAAGCGGTTGCCCGAGGCTCGCGCGATGATGTCGTGGAAGGCTGCGTTGCCGGCGGTGAACTGGGCGAATTGCGCGTAGACGGAGCCGATCGGCGCGACGTGCAAGGCTCGTTCGGCGGCGCGCAATTCATCCAGCGTCGCGTTGTCGATGTGCACCGCCGCCTCTCCCGCAGCGCTCGGCTCCAGCAGCAGTCGCACCGCGTAGAGCGCCTGAAACGAGTTCTTTGTCAGCAGCGGTTCGGTGCGATAGCGGCCATTTTCCCGCCGGATCACCAGACCGTCGCTTTCGAGGCGAGCCAGAGCCTCGCGGATCGGCGTTTGCGAAACCCCGAGGTCGCGGGCCAGAATATCGATCGCCATCCAGCTATCCGGCTCGATATGCCGGTCGAAGATCAGAGCCTTGAGCGTCTCGTAGGCGTCATCGGCGAGCCCGCGCCGCGCGAGCGGTTTCGATTCGATTGCTCTGGCGACGGCGGCGGGCATTGGCCTCGGTACTGTCCAGCAGTGGGACGTGTCTCGCCGCGCACTAGAACGGATGCGCTTGCCTGTGTCAACTATACCCTATAGGTTATTGCGATGAGACTGCTGGCGCTGGCGCTTGAGCGGCGGCGTGGTATCAGCCTAGGATATTGGCTGGACCACTAGACCTTTAGATACGCGAACGAATACAGGCTTCCGAAGGGAGAACGGAAAATGATCGACGGCGAGCGGAAGCCGGTTGAAGCGGAAGCGATCGGCGCGCTTTCGCGCATCACGGATGAAACCGTTCGGGGAGCGCTCAAGCTGCCGAAGGCTGGCCGAGTCTACGATCTCGGGCTCGAGCTCAATTCGCGCATCCCGCACAATCCGGAATTCGTGCGCTTCGCCATGTCCTTCACCCACACGCCGGAGGGGACCGGAGCACAATCGCCGTTCCAATATTCAGTGGAGTCGGTGTTCGGGGCGCTGCATATCGGCACCCACATCGATTCCCTCATCCACATCCAGAAGGACGGTCGAATATACGGCGGGCATTTGGCGTCGGAGTCGCGCGACGACCGGGGCTGGAAGCGGCATGGCGTCGAGACGGTGCCCCCTATCCTGGGCCGCGCAGTCTGTCTCGATATTCCCGGCCTTAAGGGGCTTGGCCGGTTGCCAGATCGTTATGAGGTCACGGTTGACGATCTGAAACAGGAACTTGCTCGCACCGGCCTCGAAATCCGCTCGGGCGATATTGTGATCGTGCGCACCGGCAAGATCCAGGATTTCGAGAACGAGGCGGCCTTTCAGGCCGCCGAGCCGGGAGTGGGGAGGAAAGCGGCGCTCTGGCTTTACGAACGCGGCATGTCCGTGCTTGGGACCGACACCACGGGAACCGAGCCGCTGCCTTTTGATGACCCCGCCGTCACCACGCATGGCGCGATGCTCGTCGAAAAGGGTGTGCACTTGATCGAAAACCTCTATCTTGAGGATGTCGCGCGGGATTGCGCGCGCGAGGGCCTCTTTATCGCTTTGCCGCTGAAGATCACCGGCGCGACCGGCTCCTGGATCCGGCCCGTCCTCGTAGTCTGACTGTGTCCAGCCATTTTCCAACCGCACGATTGTAGGCCTTCATGTCACGCATCGCTTCTGTCGAGCTTAGCTCTTTCCGTTTTGAGGTGCAGGGCCTCAGCCTTCCCAGTCACGGCGCCGCCGGCGTCGGCAACCTGATCGCCAAGAAGCACGAACGCATGCCGGCCCAGCGCTGGGCGGTGCGCATCGAGACGGACGATGGCGCTCGCGGCGAATATGTGACCCACTGGGTCGGCACGCCGTCGTCTTTCGGCCAGGCCTCCATGCTCGCGCCCCATCTCATCGGGCGCGATCCCGACGCCCGTGAGGAGATCTGGCAGGACCTCCGTCGCGAGGTCCGCGCCTACGACCATATGGGCCACGGTCCCTTGGACATTGCGCTCTGGGACCTCGCCGGCAAACGGCGCAATGTTTCGGTTGCGAGGCTGCTCGGCGGCGTTCCGGACGACATTGCCGGTCTACGCCAGCACCTACCACGGGCAGGATGAGCCCGGCGGCCTTGATACGCCGCGGGCTTTTGCCGACTATGCCGTGTCTTGCAAGCAACGCGGTTTCGCCGGCTTCAAGATCCATGGCTGGCATAACGGCGATATCGCTCGCGAGATTTCGACCATCGCCGGCGTTCGCAAGGCCGTCGGCGACGACTGGCCGTTGATGATCGATCCCGCTTCGCAGTTGAGGACATGGCGCGACGCGCTGAAGGTCGGGGAGGCCTGCGACGAAGCGGATTTCTTCTGGTACGAAGATCCCTATCGCGACACCGGAGGCGCGGTCGAAGGGCACAAGCGCTTGCGCGAACGCCTCAAGACGCCCCTTCTGGTCTGCGAGCACGTGCGCGGGCTCGAGGCGAAAGCCGCCTTCATTCTCGGCGGCGGCGGCGACCTGATCCACGCCGATCCGGAATACGACATGGGTATCACAGGCGCGCTGAAGATCGCCCATTTTTGTCAGGCGCTCGGCATCGACGTGCAATACCATGCCTGCGGCCCCGCGCACCGCGCCGTCATGGCGGCGACGCCAAATACGCATTTTTACGAGATGGCGCTGATCGGGCCCGACATGCCGAACACTGTGCCGCCGGTCTATCTATGCGGCTATTCGGACCAGCCAGACGCGCTAGCCGCGAATGGCTGCGTCCCCGTACCTGACAATCCCGGCCTTGGCGTCACCTATGACTGGGACTTTATCGAGCGGAACCGGGCGGCCCATCTTGTATTCGGCCGGGCGAAATAGGCAGCGCTGCTCAGTTCGGCCCAAGTCCTCGCGAGAAGGCGCGGAGCACCGCGTCGAGATGGGCTTTCATAGCGTTGCGAGCCGCGGTCCTGTCGCCCGCCGCGATCGCCGCAAAGATGCGCTTGTGCTCGGCCGGCGTCTTGTAAAGGCGGTCCGGGCCCATCAGCAACTCCTCGATCTTCACGAACATCGGCTTGCGTCGATAGTCCCAGAGAGTCCCGATAAGGAGCGTAAGCGCGGCGTTGCCGCTGGCCTTCGCAATCTCGAGATGGAAGGCGCGGTCCCAGTCGCGATACTCGGCCGATTGAACGGACTCCGCCCGAGCCTGTTCATCAAGGGCGCGCTCGATGCGCTCGAGATTGGAGGAGTCGTGGTTCAATGCGGCAAGCTCGGCCGAGCGCGGCTCGATCAGTCGGCGGGCCTCCATCATCTGGATCGGGCCGATGTCGGCTTCGCTGACTTCAGCGCTGGCGCCGACACGGTCCATGCGCGGCGTCGCCCGCAGAATCTGCACGCCGTGGCCAACCCGAATCGAGACCTTGCCGCCGACCTCTAGCGCGATCAGAGCCTCCCGCACCGATGTCCGGCTTACTCCCAGCTGGTCGGCGAGATCGCGCTCGGCCGGCAGGAGCGTACCGACCGGAAACGGCCCTTCGTCGATGCGGTCGCTGATCAGCGCGGCGATCTGCCGATAGAGCCGCACGGGCTCGACTTGCGGGAGGCGGAGCCCGCCGATCCGTCGCGGCTTGCCTGGCCTGCGGCTTCAGGGGCTTGTTCATTGGCCTCAGATAGCACGCCGACACGGCTGCGGAGATAACTCGCCGTCGATACTTGACATGATTACAGGCGGTCCGTAAAAGCCGATTGGTTGGACCATTAGACCTTTCGGGCGGCGCCCGCAAGGCGGCAATTCGGGAGCGGAATTGGAGGCCGGTCGCTTTGAAGATCCGATCCGTCGAGCCCTTCATTCTGCACGTTCCCATCAAGAGCGGGTCGATTTCCAACTCCACGCATACCGTCACGCACTGGGGCGTCGTCGGCGCCAGGATCATCACCGATGACGGGCTGACCGGTTTCGGGTTCACCGGAACGCACGCGCATCTGCCGACCGACAGGCTGATCGCCTCTTGCATCGCGGAGAGCTACGCTCCGCTTCTGATCGGCGAGGACGCCTCGGAAGGCCACCGGCTCTGGCGCAAGCTCGCCCATTTCCCCGCCGTCCGCTGGGTGGGCCGCGCCGGCATCACCCATCTTGCGCTCGCGGCGATCGACATCGCGCTTTGGGATCTGCGCGCCAAGTCCGCAGGACTGCCGCTCTGGAAGCTGCTTGGCGGCGCCGCCAAGGAAAAGCTCGAGGCCTACAACACCGACATAGGCTGGCTCTCGATCGCCAAGGACGACTTGGTCGCCAAAAGCAGGCGAGCCGTCGAGCACGACGGCTTCCGGCGCCTGAAGCTCAAGGTCGGCCATGACGATCCAATGATCGACATCGACCGGATCGAGGCGGTTCGCGCGGCGGTCGGGCCGCGCGTCACAATCGCCATCGACGCCAATGGCCGGTGGGGCCTGCCGACCTGCCGGCGTTTTTGCGCCCGGGCGGAAGCGCTCGATATCTTTTGGTTCGAAGAGCCGATGTGGTTCGACGACATAGGCTCACACGCGGCTCTCGCCGCTTCAACCTCGATCCCGCTCGCGCTGGGCGAGCAGCTCTACAGCGTGGACGCCTTCCGTAGTTTCATCGATGCGACTGCGGTCGACTATGTCCAGCCTGACGTGACCCGGCTCGCCGGCGTCACGGAATATATCCAGGTGGCGGAGATGGCGCATGCGCATCGACTGCCGGTCGTTTCTCATGTCGGCGACATGGGGCAGGTGCACGTGCATCTCTCGTACTGGCACCCAGCGACGCCGATGCTGGAATACATTCCCTGGATCAAGGACGCCTTCGCCGAACCCATCCGCGTCGAGGGGGGCTATTATGTTCGGCCCGAGAGGCCCGGCGCGGGCTGCACCCTAACTGAAACCGCCATATCGTCCTATGCCAAATCCTGTTGAGGCGGATACAGGAATGGCGAATTTTGGCGACGCGGAAGACGCGCCGAAACGCTCGCCTTTGCGGCGTCTCTTGGCCGTGGACGAACTGGGCATCTTCATCGCGCTGGTCGTGTTCTTCATCATCGGCGCGTCGAGCAGCCCGTATTTCGTGACGGTCAGCAACCTGACCGGCATCCTTCAGAACATAACCTTCCTCGGCTTCCTGTCGATCGGGGTTGGACTCGTCTTGATGGCCGGCGAGATCGACATTTCGGTAGGCTCGATCTTCGGTCTCACCGGCGTGGCGACGGCGCTTGTCCTGAGGCAGGGGTATCCTCTCGCGGCCGCGATCGCGAGCGGATTGCTCGTCGGCGTCGCCTGCGGACTGGTCAACGGACTGGTGGCGCAGGTCATCAAAATTCCCGTCGTCGTGATGACCCTCGCGACGCTCGGCATCTACCGGGCGATTGCGCTCGCATTGGCCAACGGTTCGCCGGTTGGCGGCCTGCCGGCGAACGCGTTCTTCTTCGACTGGTTTGGCCAGGGGGCGGTCGCGCAGATCCCTCATATCACGATCCTCTTCCTGATCGTCGCGCTGATCGCCGAGATCGTTCTGCGCTGGACCTCGTCAGGCTTCCGCCTGCTGGCGATCGGCAGCAATCCGCAGGCGGCCCGCCTGGTCGGCTTCCACGTCGAGCGCACCCGGGTGCTGCTGCTCGCTTTTTCCGGCTTCATCGCAGGCTTGTCGGGCGTCTGCTCCGTCGCCTACCTCGACACCGCGAGCCCGACCGCCGGAACGGGCTACGAGCTCAGCGTGCTTGCGGCCGTGATCATCGGCGGCGTCAAGCTGACCGGCGGCCGCGGCTCGATCCTTGGCGTCCTGCTTGGGCTCTGCGTGATCGGCATCTTTCAGAACCTCATCGTGCTCTGGGGCGTCTCGCCGAATTGGACGCAGGGCGTGTCCGGCCTTGTCCTGATCGCGGCGATGACCTTGATCTGGTTGACCAGAGGAAACGAACGCGCCGCCGGCGGCGGCTGATTTTTGCAAGCGCAACGGTTGCGTCGGAGACGCTTGGCGAACAAGGGAGGATGAAGCGCATGACAATGAAGTTGGACCGCCGCCAATTGGGCAAGTTCCTTGGCCTGGCGAGCGCCGCGGGCGCAGCCACGATGACCGGCCAACCGGCCCGCGCGCAGCAAAAGGCGGACTGGAAAGCCTGGGTCGAGAAATTCTACAAGAAGCCGATCAAGATGGCGGTGACGTGCCCCGGCACCAGCAATCCCTACTTCGCGCCAACCAAGGCGGGCGCCGAGGACGCCGGGGCGCAACTTGGGATCGACATGCTGTGGACCGGCGTGCCGGACGGCAACACGGTCAACCAGCTCGCCCAATTCCAGCAGCTCTTGAACACGGGCTATGAGGCGATCGTCGTGATCTCGTTCGAACCCGACGCCTGGATCGCGCCAATCAAGAAGGCGATGGCGGACGGCGTGCTGGTGGTGACCTCGAACAACGATTCGCCCAACAGCGGTCGCGAACTCTATTTCGGCCAGGATCTGGTCGGCGCCGCCGTCGTTCAGGGCCAGCTGCTCGCCAAGCTCGCCGGCAACAAGGGCAAGGTCGCGATGACCAACTGCGCGCCAGGCTCTCTTGCGCTCGACCTGCGCATCAAGGGCGCGAAGGAAGGCGTGACAAAAGGGGGCATGACCGATGTCGGGGTCTACAACACCAATCCGGCTGACATGGCGAGCGAGCTTGGCACGATGCGAGACATCCTGAGGGCTCATCCTGACCTCGCCGCGATGATGCCGCTTTGCGGCCCGGACACGGCGGCCGCGGGCCTCGTGCGCAAGAACCAGGGCCTCAAGCTTCCGATCGTTGGCACCGACCTGCTCTACCAGACGCTGGAATTGATCCGTGACGGCTTCATCGACGGCACGGTCGGCCAACAGCCCTATCTGCAAGGCTACATGCCGATCATGTACGCCTATCAGCGGGTCGTCCTCGGCGCGCCGAAGCTGGAGCTGCCCGGCGGCAATTACTACCTGGCAAACGAAATCGTCACGAAGGAGAATGTCGCCCAGTTCCTCGTGCGCGAGGAACGCTTCCGCGGATGAGCGACGCCCAGCGCCGGCCGCTCCTGGAAGCGGCGGCCATCAGCAAGCGGTTCGGCAGCATCCGTGCTCTCGTCGACGTTTCGCTCAAGGTTGGCGCGGGCGAGGTGCATGGTCTTCTCGGCGCCAACGGGGCCGGCAAATCCACATTGATCGGCATCCTGTCGGGCGCCGTCAAGCCGGACGCAGGAGCGCTCCGGGTCGCTGACAAGGAGGTTCCGCTCGGCTCGGTTTTGGCCGCGCGGGCCGCCGGCCTCACCGTCGTTCATCAGGAGCTGATGCTGTTCCCTGACCGGACGGTCGAGGAGAATGTGTTCGCGAGCGTCCTGCCGTCAGGCGCGTTTCGATGGACCACCGCGGGCGCTCGTCGCGACAGGGTCGAAGCGACGCTGCGCCGCCTCGGCGCCGTGATCGATCCGAAGGCGCGCGCCGGAAAGCTTCCGCTCGCGAGCCGGCAGCTGGTCGAGATCGCCCGCGCGCTCTGCTCCGGCGGGAGGGTTCTTGTGCTCGACGAGCCCACCTCGGCGTTGTCGAAGCCGGAAGCGAGAGGTCTATTCGACACGATCCGGACGATTGTCGCCCAGGATGCGGGCGTCATCTTTGTGTCTCACCGCCTGGACGAGGTCTTCGAGACCACCGATGCGCTGACCGTGCTCCGGGACGGCCGCGTCGTTGGTCGTTGGCGCACCGCCGACGCCGACATTCCCACGATCACTCGCGCCATGGTCGGCCAGCTCGCTAACGAGCGTCCGCCGATGACCGCGGCGGCGGGAACGGCGCCCCGTCGCGATCAGGCTCAAGAGTTCTGATCAAGGAATGCCGGAGCTTGATCTGTCGCTGCGCGCTGGCGAGGTGGTCGGCCTCGCGGGGCTGGAAGGCTCCGGCGTCTCGAGGGTCCTCGAGATGCTCGGCGGGGTCGTAGCGGTCCCAGGCGTAATCGAGATTGACGGGCGACGCGTCAAGTTCAGACATCCCAGTCAGGCCATACGGGAGGGCGTTGCGTACATGCCCGCGGACCGTAAAAAGGACGGACTGTGGCTCGAGCAGGACGCATCGTTCAACATTGGCTCGGCGCTGGTGGCGCGGATGGCGCCGGCCTGGCTGCACAAGGAGACCCTCGACCACGTCGCCGCGGAGCGCATGGCTGAGGTCGGCGTGCGAGCCAACGCGTTGCATGATGCGGTTGGACGCCTTTCCGGAGGCAACCAGCAGCGCATATTGCTCGCCCGCTCGCTCGAGGCTCGGCCGCGCGTTCTCCTTCTCAATGACTTCACTCGCGGCGTCGACGTAAAGGCGAAAGCTGGAATCCACGCTCTGGTGCGCAAGCTGGCGGATGCCGGCATCAGCATCTGCGTCACGTCATCCGACCTGGAGGAATTGCTCGGCGTTGCGGACCGCATTGTCTGCATGCGCCTGGGCCGTATCGTCGCGGACCGGCCGAGCTCGGATTTCGACAAGCTCAGTCTCCTGGCGCTGGCTTCAACAGCTTCGGCGCGAAGGCCGGATGGCGAAGGAGCCTCGTTATTGCGCCGTTGAGGGCGGCCACTCACCGGAGGGGCGGACCTGCGCTAATTTGCGCCGACCTGACGCAAATAGAGAGGGACCGTCGGACGATGGTGCGCCTTGAGGTCCTTCAATCTTGTTTGCTGCTTCCGTGTCGCGCTGCGAAGATGGGCGTCGAGGGCGACCGCAGCCGCATCGGGCGCGTTGTTCAGAATAAGTTCGATCACCAGCCGATGTTCGGCCAGGAAAGGCTCGAGCGCCGGCATGCCAAGGTAAATCTGAAACAGACGGTTGGTGGCGAGGATAGGAAGCTGGCTTTGGCGCAACGCGGACACCAAAGAGCGGTTGAGGCAGGCTTCGGTGCATTCGACATGCAGGCCGTCTTCATAGCGCGCGATGTCGGCGGCGGATAAGTTCGGATATTTTTCCTCGCCTCGCAGCAGATCAACGCGCATTTCCTCAAGACGCGGCCTCGAAAGCCGCGGCGCCGCGCTCACAAGCGCCGTTGGTTCGAGCAACCTGCGCACCTCATAGAGATCGTTCATCAGCTCCGGGGTGAGTTCGCGCAGGAAGCGCTGCGATCTGCCGACCTTCTCGGCGAGGTTTCGTGCTTCGAGCCTCCCGAGCAAATCCCGCGTGACGGTTCGGCTGACGCCGTAATACTCCGCCATGGCGAGCTCATTGATCTTGAACCGGCCGAACGGCATGCACGCGACCAGATCCTTTTCGACCTGGTCCCAGATCTTCTCCCAGCCTGCGCGGCCACGGACAATTCCGAGAGCGTCGGGCGGCAGGTCGAGGATTGGCGTCCCCCTGACCACACTCGCGCCCGCCCCGGGCACGCGATAGCCGCGCGGCTCAACGCGGATAAGGACGCCATCCGCAGCAAGCCTTTGAAGCATTCGGCTGATCGGCGCGCGGCTGACCGCCAGCTGTTGGGCCAGCCGATGTTCGTTCAGGAGCGTTCCAGGCGGCAGCCGCCCCGACTTGATATTGGCCCGCACGGCCTGATACAGCACCGACGCGAGAGAGAGTTCCTCTCCGACATCCGCTTCAGCGGAATTCATGAAGCCGGTCCGGATGGCGCTCAATGAAGTCCCGACCGTAGGCGACTTGCGGCCCTTCCCCATGCCGAACTGAGAAGCCGTTGCGCGGGGCGGACATCAGGTGACGATGCGCGGGGCCGCAGGCGTGGAGTTGGACGTCGCGCGTGATCTTAGCCATGGGCACACTGACTTTTGCATGCAATTTGTGCGACCGTCGACAGGGAATCCCAGGGTACGTCACCAAATAGTCAATCGAAACGTTAGCGCCATTAGTTTCATCAAAAACTTTTCTCAAGTCCAATTTTTCGATTTGCGCGCAAAAAACAACATTGCTAGTTTGAACCGCTTGACGAGCTTCACACAGGGCGTCGCCTCGACGGCGCCTATCCGATCGATGGGAGGAGAACATGGGAGTGAAGGTTGCGCTGCTTGGCGCGGCATTGGCCTGCTTGGCGACAGGCGCGCAGGCGGCTCAAACGAAAATCAGCATGGTTATTTACACCGCGCCTGGCGTTCCCTTTTTCAACCCGCTGATCAAAGGCGCCCAGGACGCAGCCAAGGAGGCGGACGTCGACCTCGACATCCAATACGCCAACAACGATCAGGTCCTGCAAAACAACATCATTCAGACCGCGGTCGCCAACAAGGTCGATGGCATCGCCACGGTGATCTGGGACGATCACGCGTTCAAGAAGTCGATCTGCGACGCGGTGCACGCCGGCATTCCCGTGATCGCGTTCAACGTCGACAACACCAAGGGCGCGGCGGACAGCTGCCGTCTCGCTTTCATTGGTCAGGACTTCGTCACCGCCGGCTATCTGATCGGCAAGCGAATGGTGGCCGCCGCCCACTTGAAAAAAGGAGACCTGGTCTTCACGCCTGTCGAATTCCCCGACGCCGCTTACGCGACTCTGCGGCACGAAGGCGTGCAGAAAGCGCTCGACGAGGTGGGGGCAACGTCCGAGATCGTCGGCACAGGAGGAAATCTGCCTGAAGTCCGCACCAAGATGGTGCAGTATCTCATTGGCCACAGCGACGTGAAGGCGATCATCGGACTTGGCGAGCAGCCCATGATCGAAGCCCTGCCCTCGCTGAAGGAGGCGAAGCTCAAGGTGCCGGTCGGCGGCTTCGACGTTTCGAAGGAGATTCTGGACGGCATCGCGAGCGGCGACATAGAGGCGACGGTGGATCAGCAGCCCTATTCCCAGGGCTTCTTCACCATCCATCAGCTTGCGCTCAATATCCGCTATGGGCTCTATCCCTCGGACATGAAGACCGGCGGATTGGGTCTGGTCGACAAGACCAATTACAAATACGCGGTTCAGTGGGCGGGAACGTTCCGCTAGCGGAGTTGGCTGGTGACGCCCGGAATTCCGGAAGCGCCGGCTTTCGGAAGGACTGACGTGAATTGTCCAGCGGGATGGGTCCGGCGCGTCGGCGAGATTCCGGGCGGAAGCATACTCATCGTGTTCGTCGCGATCCAGGTCGTCTGCATCGCGGGCGCTCTCATGTTTCCCGCCCAGTTCCGGTACCTCGCCAGCGGCAACATCTCGGTGATGCTGCAGGCGATCCCCACGTTGGGCATCATCTCGCTTGGCGTCGGCGTCTTGATGATCGCCGGCGAGTTCGATCTGTCGGTCGGCTCGGTCTATACGTTCGCGAGCATCGTCGGCGCTGCTCTTCTCAACGACTTTTCTGTCCCTGCATGGATAGGATTGCTCGCGGCGGTCGCGTTGGGAGCGGCGATCGGCGTCGCCAACGGATTGATCACGCTTGGCTTCGCCCTGCCCTCGTTCATCGTGACGCTGGGCGCGATGCTGTTCTGGCGCGGCATGATCCTGCTCGTGCACGGCGCCCTTTCGATCGAGTTCGAGCCAGACCCGGTTTTTCAGGCTGTGTTCGGCGGATCGATCGGACTGTTGCCGACAAGTTTCCTTTGGCTCGCGCTTTTCTGCGTCGGCTTTCACGTCATGCTTCAGCATCGACGCATCGGCAATCACATGTTTGCGGTAGGCGGCAATCGCGACGCCGCCTATGCGATCGGGATCCGGCCGGCCCAGGTCAAGCTGGTCGCGTTCGCGCTGGCCGGCGGGATGGCCGCGCTCTCAGGCGTATTCAGCGCCACCAGGGTCAACAGCATCACCCCGGTGGGCGGCGCAGGCCTCGAACTCCAGGCCATCGCGGCTTGCGTGATTGGCGGTCTTTCCTTGAGCGGGGGCCGCGGCAGCGTGCTCGGGATCTTTCTGGGAGCCGCGCTGATCTACACCATTCAGGACGTGCTCCTGCTCTTGCGCGCTCCCGGGTTCTACCTCGACATTTTCGTTGGCGCGCTGATCGTCGGCGCCGCCATCCTCAACCAGGTCGCCGCGCGGAGCGCACAGCGATGACCGCGCCCATGTACGAGGTGCGCAACGTATCGAAACGCTTTGGGGGCGTGCTGGCGCTCGACGGCTTGGACTTTCACCTTGGCGCTGGAGAAGTGGTGGGGCTTCTCGGCGACAACGGGGCAGGCAAATCGACCCTGATCAAGATGATGTCCGGCATTGTCCAACCGGACACCGGAGCCGTTTTCGTGGACGGCGCCGCAGTTGCGGTCCGCTCGCGGCGGGACAGCCAGAAGATCGGCATCGAGACGATCTATCAGGACACGGCTCTGGTCGACAGCATGTCGATCGTACGAAATATCTTCATGGGTCGCGAGCTCGTGGGGAGAAGAGGCTTTCTCGATCATCGCAAAATGCGCGAAGTTGCGATCGACGTTTTGCGAACCACCGTGCACATCAGCGGCATCGACAATCCGGACAAGGAGGTGGGCGCGCTCTCCGGCGGTCAGAAACAGGCCGTGGCGATTGCGCGCGCCGTCTATTTCAAACGTCGGATCCTGCTGCTCGACGAGCCCACGAGCGCGCTTTCGGTCCGCGAGACCGAGAGCCTGCTCGCCTACATCAAGCGCCTGCGCGACGAGGGGGTTTCGAGCGTCCTCGTCACCCACAATCTCTATCACGCCTATCAGGCGTGCGATCGGTTCGTCGTGATGAGCCATGGACGCAAGGTGATCGATGTGTCGAAAGCCGACACCTCGATCGACGAATTGACCCGCCATGTCGTCTTGACCTGACCCTGTTCGAGCACGCAAGGAGCTGTTCGTTGATCGTCGACAGTCATCAGCGCGACTATCCGCCCGGCGATGAAGATGGCGAATGGACCATGAGGGCCGCCATGCTCGGTCTCCGTCTCGATCGTCGTGGAACAGACAAGGTGTTCGGCGCGAACGCGGCGCGCTTCCACGGCCTTGGAGCGAACGCATGACGCTCGGCGTCGGAATCCTTGGCGCCGGAATTGTCAGCGAGCTTTACGCCCAGGCGATCGAACGCGGGGCGCCGGCGCGTTTCGTCGGCGTGTATGATCCTTTCCGGCCCAGAGCCGACGCGCTGGCGCGCCGCCTGAACGGTCGCGCCTTTGAGAGTCGCGACGCGCTGCTGTCGTCGCCCGAGGTCGAGGCGTGCCTCGTGCTCAGCCCCAATCACGCCCACGCGGACGATGCGCTGGCCTGCCTCGCCGCTCACAAGCATGTCCTCGTCGAGAAGCCGATCGCGGAGACGCACGACGCAATCGCCGCGCTGGCGGAAGCGGCGCGACGCGCCGGCCGCATTTGCATGCCCGCGCACAACTATATCTACAATCCGTCCGTCCAAAGGGCGCGGCGGTTGCTGAACGAAAAGCGGTTTGGCGTCGTTGCGAGCTATTGGATCATCTACAACCTCTTTCATTCCGAAGAGGTTGCGCGGCGCTACGGCGGCGTCTTGCGCGAGGTCGCCGTGCACCACGCCTATTCGCTGCTCTATCTCGCGGGGCGACCGCTCAATGTCTCGGCCCGGACGAGCCGCGTTCACTACAAGGACCTGGATGCGGAGGACCAGGTTGCGCTTTGCTGCGAGACCGCGGACGGCGCTCTGGCCAATCTCTGGGTCAGCTTCGCCGCCTCCGATCCGACTTCGGATCCCTGGACCGTCCTCTACAAGATCCTTGGGGAAAAGGGCGGCGTCAGCTTCACCTGGAACGATGCGATCTTTCCCGACGCGGGCGGCCCGGCCTGGGGCATAGTCAACTACGTGGACAGCTTCCACGACCAGCTCACCCACTTCATCGACCGTGTCGTACCGGGAAAGGCAGCGCCGCTCTCGACGCTTCAGAACGCCGCAGACGCGCTCGCCATAATCGGCGCCGCCGAAGAGTCGATCCGGCGAGCGGGAGCTGCCGAGACAATCCAATATCGCAGCGTGGTCTAGAGCGCGCTGCGGTCGGATGGGAATTGTCATTGCGAGGAGCGCAGCGACGAAGCAATCCAGAGAACGCGAGCGCCTTACGTTCCCTGGATTGCTTCGCTCCGCTCGCAATGACGGTGGTGGTTCGATCCAATCACGGCACACTCTAGAGCGCGGCGCGCGAAAAAGCGGACGCCGGTCTCTCGCGGATCAAAGCGCTAACTCACAGCCGGGGCCCCATGCCAAGGACGCGGTCGATGAGGTCGGCGTCGCGCTGGAGGTCGACCGAGGCGCCGCTCCAGACGATCCGGCCTCTTTCCATCGCGATCGCGCGCTCCGCGAACGCCATGGCCCGCTCGATCTGCTGCTCGACCAGAACGATGGCGATCTCGCGCGACACGGCGAGCTCGGTCAGCCGCTCCATGATCTCGTCGCAGACGATGGGGGCGATGCCCTCCAGAGGCTCGTCGAGCAGAAGGATCGGCGGGGCGCCGAGCAACGTACGTGCGAGCGAGAGCATCTGCTGCTCGCCCCCGGAGAGCCGCAGGCCTGGACTGGATCGGCGCTCCGCGAGCCGCGGAAACATCGCATAAGCCTCGGCGATGTCGGCGCGCGGCCGGCCCTTGAGGCCGGTCAGCAAATTCTCCTCGACCGTCAGCGAGCCGAAAATCACGCGCGTCTGCGGCACATAGCCGAGACCGCGCTCGGCGCGGAGCGAAGTTCTGCAGCCCGCGAGATCGGCGCCGTTCAAGAGAATGCGGCCCCGATGCAGGGAGGTGAGGCCCATGAGCGTGGCGAGCAGCGTGGTCTTTCCGACGCCGTTGCGCCCGAAGATCGCGAGCCTTTCTCCGGCGCAGACCGAGAAGGAAATCCCGGAGACGATCTCGGTCGAGCCGTACCCGGCCGTCACGTCGTCGACGTCAAGCTTCGCCGCGGCCATGCGCGTAGCTCCCGAGATAGGCGCGCCGGACGCCCGGATCGGCGGCGACCTCCGAGGGCGAGCCGGCGAATATCAGCCGGCCCTCCGCCAGCACCAGCACACGCCTGGCGAAGCGGAAAACAAGGTCCATGTCGTGCTCGATCATCATGACCGCGATATCCGGGCGCAGCCTGGCGATCGCGCCGAGGATGAGGGGCGCTTCGTCGTGCGGAACGCCCGCGGCGGGTTCGTCCAGGAGGAGGACGCGCGGTTCGAGCGCAAGGCCGATGGCGATGTCGACAAGGCGCTGTTGTCCGTAAGCGAGTTCGCGAACCGGCGTGTCGAGAAACTGGGCGAGATGAAGCTCATCGAGCAGCGCTTCGCAGTCCCGCCGGACGGCGCGCTCGTCCCTCCGCCGCGACAAGAGCCGTCTGCTTAAGTTCCGCCGTTGAAGGATCGGCAACGCGACGTTCTGGCCGACGGTCAGCGAATGGAAGAGCCGAGTGATCTGAAATGTGCGCGCGAGCCCGAGGCGCGCGCGGCGGGCCGCGCTCATCCGCGTGATGTCGCGGCCTTCGAGCGCGATCGAGCCGCCGTTCGGCTTGAGATGGCCCGAAATGAGATTGACCAGCGTCGTCTTGCCCGCGCCATTGGGGCCGATGAGCGCGACGCGGTCCCCGGAAAAAAGCTCAAGCGAGACGTCGTTCGTCACCATGACGCCGCCGAAATGGTGCGCAAGACCCTCGATCCGCAGGGCCGCGGTCAAGCGCGCCTCCTCGTCCACCGCCGCCGGGCGAGATCGACGCCGGCCATGAGGCCGCCGGGCGCAAAAACGACGATGGCGATCAGCATGAGCCCGACAAGGGCGAGCCACGAATACGGATTGCTCGTGGTGACATAATGCTCGAATACCTGGAACAGGATCGCGCCCATAAGCGCGCCCCAGAGACGTCCCGCGCCCCCGAGAACAAGCATGACGAGAACTTCGGCCGAGCGCTCGAAGCTCACGCTGTCGAGCCCGACCACGCCGGTGGTGATCGCGCTGAGCGCGCCGCCAGCGCCCGCGACCGCGCCCGATACGGCGTACATCGCGACCAGGCGCGGATAGACGGCGAGGCCGATCATCCGCGCGCGCAAATCGTCGTCGCGGATCGCTTCGCAAGTCAGACTGAACGGCGAGCGCACGAAAGCGGCGAGCGCCGCCATGATCACGGCGAGCGTCCCGACGGAGAGCCAGTAGGGCGTGCGGCCGTAAAGATCGAAATCGAACACGCCGAACACAGGCGCCGGCGTAACGCCCGACAGGCCGTCGCTGCCGCCGGTCCATGGCGTGAGCTTGTTGGCCAGCGCGGCGATGAGCTCGCCGAAGGCGATCGACAATACGAGCTGCTGAAGACCGCGAAAACGGCCGATGAGAAGACCGGACGGGACCCCGGTCACGACCCCCGCCAGCATCCCGACGATTAGAAGCAGGAAGGGATTGGTGAGCCCGGCGATGCAGGCGTTCCCGGCGGCATAGGCGGCGACGCCGAACAACGCGGCCTGTCCGAGCGTCGCCACGCCGCAATATCCGGTCACGAGATCGAGAGACAGGACGAGCAGCGTGATGCTGATGAGACGGGTGAGGAACGCAAGATCGTCCGGAAACACCACGTATCCCACCGCGCCAAGCAGCCCGACCGCAGCCAGAGCGGCCAGCTCCGATCCCAGCGGGATGCTGAGGCCCATGGGGAAGCGGGCGGGAGCAAGGCTCATCCGGGCTCTCGCCCGAGGAGTCCGTTGGGAAAGAGGAACACGATCGCGATGACCGCGGCGTAAAAGAAGAAATCGCCGTATTCCGGCATGAAATATTTCCCCGTCGTGTCCGCAAGGCCTAGGAGGAACGACGCCGCCAGCGCTCCCGCGATGGAGCCTGCGCCGCCGACGGAGACGACGACCAGAAAGATCACCATGTAGCGCAGCGCGTAATAAGGTTCGATCGGCAGAAGCTCTGCGCCGACGACCCCACCGAAAGCGGCGAGACCCACGGCCAAAGCGAATGTCAGGAGATAAAGGACATCGGTTCGGATGCCGAGCGATTCCGCCATGTCGCTGTCATCGACCGCGGCTCTGAGCCGCACGCCGAAGTCGGTCCTGTCGAACAGGACCCAGAGCGCGAGCGCGGTGAGCGCGCCGCATATGACGACGAAGATGCGATGGGCCGGGACCATCCGGAGGCCGATATCCACCGGGCCGCTGAGCCACGGCGGCAGAGGAATGGGCTTCACCGTCGGGCCGAAGACGAAGTTCATTACTCCGATGATGAAGAACGTGATCCCGATGGTCATGAGGAGTTGCGTCAGCGAACCCGACTTGCGGTAAATGCGGCGGTAAAGCAGAAGCTCGAACGGGATAGAGACGATGATCGTCCCGATGACCGCGATCAGCGCCGCGACGAGATACGGAGCGCCGAGACTGACCAGCGCATAGGACGCGAAATAGCCGCCGATCATCGCGAACGCGCCATGCGCGAGGTTCACCACCCGCATGAGCCCCATCATGATCGACAGTCCGATCGATATGATGAACAGCGCCATGCCATAAGAGACGGCGTCGATGACGAGGCTGAGTATGGTCAGCGCCATCGCAACCCGTCGCCCTCCCCGGAGGCGCGTCCGAAAACGCGCCGCCGAGGGCGCCCTCGCATGGAGCGCCTGCTCCCGATCAAGCTTGCGTCGGGATCAGTGCTTCTCGAGACTCCAGTCGGGCTGATCCTTGTAGGTCTCGATTTCCTTGTTGACGAGCTTGCCGTCCACTTTTTCCACTTTGCGCAGATAGACGTTCTGCCGGATGTGCCGCGCCTCCGGATCGATCGAAACGGGACCGCGCGGGCTCATCCATTGCATGCCCTTGACCGCGGCGATCGCCTTGTCGGGATCGCGCTGGCCGTTGGTCGCTTCGATCATCTTGTAGATGAGCCGCGCGCCGTCATAAGCGGCAACAGCGGTCATTGTCACCTCGCCGACCTTGTCGCCGTCCTTGGCGATCTGCGCCAGAAAGGCCTTGTTCTCGGGAGAATCGTGGGCGACCGAATAATGGTAGGTCGACAGGATGCCGATGCCCGCGTCGCCGATCGCCGCGAGATCCGGATCCGGCACGACGTCGCCGGTCGATATCAGCTTGACGCCCTGAGCCTTGAGGCCGTTGTCGATATAGGCCTTGACGAATCCAAGCGTCGGGGGGCCGGAGGGAAGAAAGGTGAAGATCATGTCGGCGCCCGAATCCTTGATGCGCTGCATGATCGGGCCGAAGTCGGTGGTGCTGAGCGGCATGCGGATCGATTCGACGACCGAGCCGCCCTCGCCCTCGAAGGTCTTCTTGAACGCATCCAGCGCATCGATTCCTGGACCGTAGTCGCTGACCGCGATCGCGACTTTCTTGGCGCCTGCGGCCTTCGCGGCCTTCGCCGCCGGCACGGCGTTCTGCCACATCGTGAACGAGGTTCGCACAATATACGGGCTCTTGGTCGTGATCGACGAGGTCGCCGCATTCATCACGACAAGCGGCGTCTTCGCCTCCGCCAGAAGCGGCGCCATGGCCATCGCGTCGGGAGTGAAATAGGCGCCGGCGAGATAGTCCACCTTGTCCTTGACCAGAAGCTCCTGCGCCAGAGCCTTGGAATGGGCCGGATTCGGCGTCCCCTCATCGCGATAGATGAACTCGACGTCGTGGCCTGCGACTTTCGAGCCGTGCTCCGCGACCCAGGCGTCGATCCCCATTTTGAAGTTCTGCCCATAAAGGGCGAACGGACCGGACATCGGCCCGATCACGCCGACCTTGATCGGATCCGCGAAAGCCGCGGCGCCCATCATGGAGAAAGCAATTCCCGCCAAAAGAAGTCTGCTCAGTCCATTCATTGCGATCTCCCGACGCATCTTAAGCCGCCTCCACTCAGAACATCTCGAAATATTCGCGCTGCTCCCAGTCCGTCACCTCGGACTGGAAGCGGTCGATCTCGGCATTCTTGATATGCACGTAATAGTCGACGAACTCTGCCCCCATCTTCGCGCGAAAGAAAGGATCGTCGTGGAGCGCGAACACCGCTTCGCGCAAGGACCTAGTGGTCAAAATCAAACGTAAGAGTTCGGGGCGCCTTCCGCAATTTCAAGGAGTTCTCCGGCTTGCAAGGGGTTCGAAGCGTTTGATTCTATCCACTAGGCAAAAGCTCAGCCTCGGTTTCGTAAGGCGTGTCGGCCGAGGGCCCGGGATCGAGGGCCCGGTCCACGCCGTCGAGGCCGGCGAGAACCTGCGAGGCCATGTAGAGATAGGGGTTGGCGGCCGGCTCGCCGACGCGGTTCTCGAGACGGGTCGCGGGATCGTTCGGGCCGCCCAGCACGCGGATCATCACGCCACGATTGTCGCGTCCCCAGATCACCCGGTCCGGAGCAAGCGAATAGGAGCGATAGCGTTTGTAGCCGTTGATCGTCGGCGTCGAAAAGACGGTCGAAGCGCGCGCATGGGCGAGCAGGCCCGCCATATAAGCGCGACCCAGCGCGGACAAGGGCTCGTCCTCGCGATTCGACATGAATGCGTTCTCGCCGGTCTCCCGGGAAACGAGCGATTGGTGCAGGTGCCAGCCCGAGGACATGACATTGGGAATCTTCGGCCGGCACATGAAGGTCGCGTGATAGCCATGCCGCCGGGCGACCTGTTTCACCGCGCTGCGAAAGAGCGTCATCGTGTCGGCCGCCGCAAGCCCGATCGAGGGCCTGAAGACGAATTCGCACTGGCTCGGGCCGTATTCGACTTCGATCGAGCGCAACGGCAGGCCGAGCGCCATCACGTCGCGGCGGATCAGTTCGAGCGCCGGCTCCATGAGATCGTAGCGCTGCTCGGTCAGATATTGATAGCCATGTGAGAGCAGAGAAACTTCCGGCGGCTCGCCCGGCTGGCCGGCGTGCTCGGGGGCCGTACGGCCATCCTCGAGCCTGAACAGATGAAACTCGACTTCGATTCCCGCCTTGAGGTCGAAGCCGCGCTTCGCAAGCTCTCTGAGCACCGAGCGCATGAGGCCGCGCGTGGCGAAAGGGACCGGCCGGCCATTGGCGAAATAAAGATCGCACAGAACCCAGCCCGCGCCCGCCGCCCATGGCAGAACCTGGAAAGTCGTCGGATCGGGAATGAGCAGGAGATCGGCCGCGCCCTGCATCTCCGCCATCCCAAATCCGCCGCCGGCGGTGAAGACCGGAAAGACGGTTCGGTGCGAGGTGTCCTTGGCGAGAAGGGTGGTCGTCGCCATGCAGCCGTTCTCGAGCGCGCTCAGCGCGTCACTCGCGATCAGGGTCTTGCCGCGCAGAATTCCATGCTGGTCGGGAAACGAGAATCGAACCGTCTCGAGGCCATGCTTCTCGACGCGTTCGCGAATCCCGGCTGCGGCGGATTCCTGCTCCTTCGACCACAGTCCATGTCGCGCAACCAAACTCAAGAGCGGCTCCCCGGCCCGACGCCGCCCTCTATTCCGCGGCCGACAGGCGCGGCGTTTTGGCCGTAGTCTCTGCTTGAGCGGGCGCCATCCAGGGCGCGCCCCTGCGGCGCCTCACGTCGACCTCCATCCAATAGGTCTCCCAGCCAAGCGCCGGCCCGACGCCGTCCATCGTGGCGGGACCCTGAACGCCGCGCGCGCTCGTAGCGTCAAGGAAGAGCATCGGCTTCTGCCCCCCTTGCGCCTTTTCGATCTGCTCGCGCAGGAGCCGCCGGTACTGAATGATGGCCTTGTCCGATTGCCCGAGATGTTCGCGCGTGCGGTTCTGAATCCTGCCCATCAATTCGACCGCCCATTGGTCATGCACGTTGATGTCGAGGCCCATGCCCGTATAGGTTTCGGTCGCCTGCTCGTGCGGATCGAAGCCGTAGTCGTTGGCCTTGTTGCGGCGCGAGCGATAGTCCGGCAGCGCGTAGAGCTCGAGCCGCTGGTCGCGCATTTTCTGCTTGTCCACGGGGCCCGCGTAGCTCGTGAAGATCGCATACCAGTAGCAATTCTCGTCATCGACCGGGATATGCCATTGCGTGATCGTCATCTCGGCGCTCATCGGGATGACGAAGGCGTGCGGGAAGAGCTGATTGGTCACCCGCACATGCATCTGTTCTTCATTGAGCTGGCGAAGCGCGATCAGGCGAAGCCCATATTCGGTGCGCTCGACATTGATGATCGGGCGATCGTATTCCCGCAAAATCCGGGTCATCGGAAGCGCGGAGCCGGCGGAGGCGGCGCGGAACTGCTTGCCATACGCGACGGAGGTGTCCTCGTCCTCGAAGAAGCGATGCAGGAACGAGGCGTGCGCCGGATCGATGCCGACTTCGAGCGCCTGAAGCCAGTTGCATTCCATCAGCCCCTTGAACGCGAACGTATAAGCGTCAGGCGCGACGAAGCAGTCGATCTCGGGGAAAGCCGGCGGCTCGCCCTCGCCGAGATAGGCCCAGAGGATTCCGCTCCGCTCCACCACCGGACAGGCGCGCTGGCGGATGTTCTGGCAGAGCGGTGAATTCGCGGGCTCGGCTGGCGTTTCGAGGCATTTCCCCTCGACGTCGAACAGCCAGCCATGGAACGCGCAGCGCAGACCGCCGTTCTCGAGCCGCCCGAAAGCCAGGTCCGCGCCGCGATGCGGACAATCGCGGTCCATCAATCCGAGCCGCCCCGCTTCATCGCGGAACAGGACGAAGTCCTCTCCGAGCAACCGGACGGGTTTGATGGGCCGGGGCCCGGCGAGTTCCGCCGTCAGCGCGGCGGGCTGCCAGTAGTTGCGCATCAGCCGGCCGCAGGGCGTGTCGGGCCCGATCCGGGTGATCCGGTCGTTCTGTTCCTAATTCATCATTGCGCGGTCTCCTCAGCCTGAGATAGCGAGGCGTTCGTCTGCCGAACGTTTGTCCGATTGTTGCACAGGTCCATTTCGGCGACAAGCGTCGCAAGCCCTTTTCCAGGCGTCCGGAAGCCGGCTCCGCGTCGTTTGGAGCGACGTATAGCGGGGTTATATGTTCGTCTGTCGAACACCTAATATTCATTCTAATTGAGCGCAACTCATCGCGCTCGATTCCGCACGGGCGGCGCGGGCGCGCATTCGCGCTTCAGCCACAAGGCGATGATCGGTTCGATCATGAGAGTCTTGGTGTAACCGCAAAGGAGGACGCCGCCATAGCGACCGAGATCAAAGCGCCCGCCGCTCCTGAATATATCGAAAGCCTCGACCGCGGTTTGCGCACGCTGCAGGTTCTCGGGGCCGGGGGCAAGCCGATGAGCCTCAGCGAAGTCGCGAAAGCCGCCGGTCTCGCCCGGGCGACGGCGCGGCGCATCCTGTTCACCTTCCAGCGGGGCGGCTTCGTCGACAGCGACGGGCGCCTGTTCGCGCTCACCCCCCGCGTCCTGTCGCTTGCGTCCGCCTATCTGTCGTCGAACCAGATCGTCGCGGTTCTCCAGCCGATGATCGATGAGGTGGCGACCGAAACGCGCGAGGTCTGTTCGATGGCGATTCTTGACGGCGAAGAGGCGGTCTTTGTCGCGCGCGCGAGCCCCGCCAGGGTGTTTTCGGCCGGAATCGACATTGGCTATCGCCTGCCCGCCTTCTGCACCTCGGTCGGACGCGTTTTGCTCGGGCGCCTTCCGAACGCGCTTCTGATCGAGGCGCTGCACCGGGCGGAGCGTGTGGCCATGACCGAGCGCACTGTGCTCGATCCCGGCCGCTTGGCCGCGATCATCGCGGAGGACCGGGCCAAAGGCTATTCGCTGGTCGATCGCGAGGCCGAGCCCGGCTTTCGCTCGATCGCCGTTCCGGTCAGGCGGTATGACGGAGCGGTGATTGCAGCGATCAACGTCGGCGCCCATGTCGACCGCGTATCGCTGGACGACATGGTCGCCCAGTTTCTGCCCCCGCTCAAAGCCGCCGCGAGAGCGGCTCAGCCCTTGCTCCTGTGAGGGTCCCGCTCACCTCGCCTATATCACATATTTTTTTTTGTTTAAAAGACTTCCCCTGTCGCGCTCAAAGGGCGGCGTTTCTGAGCTTGCGAAGGCGCGGAACTAAACGGGGTCCTAAGCGACTGAAATCATTGACGCGCGCCGGTAAAAATGCCGCTAGAGCGCGCTGTGGTCGGATAGAAATTGTCATTGCGAGGAGCGCAGCGACGAGCAATCCGAGGAGAACACGGGCGCCATACGATCGCTGGATTGCTCCCCCGGACTTGATCCGGGGGTCGCAATGACGGCGGTGGTTCCATCCCATCAACAGCTCACGCTTGGCTCAGAATCGGAGCCCGGAGCGCAGGACCAGCAGCGCGTAGAAATAAAGCTCCGCGTCGAGCGCCCGTTTGATGTTCTCGGCCCGCCGGAAACCGTGCTGCTCGCCCTCGAACAGGAGATAGCCGGCGGGAATGCCGCGGCGCCTTCAGCGCGGCGACCATGAGCTCGGTCTGGTTCGGCGGCACGACCCGATCCGCCGATCCCTGGAAGAAGATGACTGGCGCGACGAGCCGATCGGCGTGGTTGAGCGGGGAGCGCTCGGCGTAGAGCGTCTTCGCTCTTGCGGATAGGGGCCGATCAGCCAGTCGAGATAGCGGGATCTCGAACTTGTGGGTGTCGCGCGCCAGCGCCTCGAGGTCGCTAACCCCGTAATAGCTGGCGCCGCGCGCTGAAATGTCGCGCCGTCTTCGGGGGTGAGCGCGCGGAGCGTCGTATAGCCTCCCGCGCTGCCGCCCGAGATCATGAGCCGCTGAGGATCGGCGTTGTGGTTCTCGACGAGCCAGCGCGCGCCCGCGACGCAGTCCTCGACATCGACGAGGCCCCATGTCTTTTCGAGCCGGCCGGTAGGGACGGCCGTAGCCGGTGCTGCCGCCGGTAGATCGACGTCGATGACCCCGATGCCGCGGCTCGTCCAGTATTGGATGCGAAAGCGAAGGCGTGCTCGAGGCGGCTGACGTCGGCCCGCCGTGGCTCTTCACCAGCACCGGAATCTTCTCGCTCCGCTGGCGCTACGAATTCGGGCGAAAAAGGCGGATAGTAGAGCGCGCGGGCCGTCTCCGCGCCGCCCGTCGGGAACGAGATCGCCTGGGGCGCCGAAACGTAGCGGCGGATGTCCTCGCGGAGCTGGAACGAGCGGCGCAGAACCCGGCGCCTTCCGCTGCTGAAGTCGAGATCGACGAGCGCGGGGGCTTCGGAAGGGGACCCGCCGATGAGCACAGCCCGTCCCGGAGCCGCGCGGAGCTGGGCTATGTCGGTGAACGGGGTCGGAATGACCTCGAAGCGCTTGGAGCTCGTGTCGATCGCAGCCAGCGTCCAGGCGCCGTCCCGCACGAAACATGCGATGAGGCGCGCGGCGGATTCGAAGGCGTAGGTCGACATGCCGAACTGCCATTGCGGCCGCCCGAATTCGGCGTCCATCGCCGTCATGGGCTCGGTCGCCCCGTTGCGCTCGCGATAGAGATTCCACCAGCCCGAACCTCGGTCCGAGACGAAATGGAGATCGCCGTCCGGCGACCATTCCGGCTGGAACACCGACTCGCCCCGCCCGCCCGCGACGCGGCGCGGATTTCCGATTGTCCCGTCGAGCAGGATGTCCCCGACCCATGCCTCCGTCGCCACCCAGGGCATGTCGGGGTGACGCCAAGTCAGCCAGGACAGGCGGTTTCCGTCGGGGCTGAGACGCGGCGTCGAGTAGAAGTCGTTTCCCGAGACGAGCACCTGGGTTGGGGCTCTGCCGGAAAGGTCAACGGCGACGAGCGCCGTGATCGCCTCGCCTCCGCCCGTATGATCCTCCCTGACGCAGACCATGCGCGCCCGACGACGATCGATGATTCCATCGGCGTAGCGCAGCGCGTCCGGGGCGCCGCCGGCTGGAGCGGGGGTCAACGGGCTTGGCGGCCGGCCTGCCTCCTGGCGATAGAGCCGCTGATCGCTATTGTTGGAAAAGTAGATCGCTCCGTCGCTGACGGCGAACGCGCCGCCTCCATATTCATGCGCGCGCGTGCGGACGCTGAAAGCGTTGTCGTCTTCAGGGGTTACGCGTTCCCGCTCCCCGTCCGCGCCGATGCGGTAGACGAAAGTCCGCCCCTGCATTTGCGGCTGGGTCTCGCTCCAGTAGATCGCCTCGCCGTCGAGCGCGACCTGCTCGAGACGGATGAAGTCGGCGACAACGAGATCGGAAGTGATGGGGGATGTCCAGAAGCCATAGGGGCTGGCGGCCATGCTATTTGTTCCCGTGTTGGCGCCCTATCCAAGAACCGCACAAGGCTGGTCGCGCCGCAAGTCCGCCGGGGCCTCGTGGGCGCTTATTAGTTTTTCGGGAACTGCACGGCGCCCGGCTGCTTGTAAGTGGCGATTGAAACGGGTCGATTCCGGCCGCGAAGCGAAAGACCGCTGAATGAAATGGACGCACGGCCCCTCTTTCGAGCGAGACGGGATACGCTTTCGTCTCTGGGCTCCGTCTCAAGCTCAGGTGGACCTCGTGATCGAGGGAAGAGACGCGCCGTTCGCCATGACCTCGGGCAGAATGGCTTCTTCGAAACCTTCGTGGAAGGACTTGGCGCGGGGGCGCGCTATCGGTTCGCGCTGCCGGGCGGCCGTGAGGTTCCGGACCCGGCGTCCCGGTTTCAGCCCGACGACGTCAACGGCCCGAGCGAGGCGATCGATCCCGGCGCCTATCGCTGGCGGGAATCCTGGGAGGGCCGCGAATGGGACGACATCGTGCTTTACGAGCTCCATCTCGGCGCTTTTTCGCCTGAGGGCACGTTCGCGGGAGCCGCATCGAAGCTGGATCATCTGGCGGACCTCGGCGTTACAGCCGTCGAGATCATGCCGGTCAGCGATTTCAGCGGCCGCTGGAACTGGGGCTATGACGGCGCGTTTCCCTACGCTCCCGATGCGAGCTACGGCCGGCCGGAGGATTTCAAAGCCTTCGTCGAGGCGGCGCACGAGCGCGGGATCGCGGTGCTGCTCGACGTCGTTTACAACCACTTCGGTCCCGAGGGGAATTTCCTTCCGCTCTATGCGCCCGATTTCTTCACCAGCCGGCATAAGACCCCGTGGGGCGACGCGATCCAGTTCGACGGAGCGAACTCGCGGCCCGTGCGCGACTTCTTCATCGAGAACGCCGAATATTGGATCGAGGAATTTCATCTCGACGGACTGCGCTTCGACGCCGTCCACGCGATCAAGGACGACACGCGGCCCGATCTGCTCGACGAACTCGCGGCGAGGCTTCGCTCGCGCTTCTCAGCGGCCCATCCACTTGCTGCTCGAGAACGAGAGACAACGATCCGCGCCGCCTGACGCGCCGCGGCGGCAAGGCCGAGCTCTACACCGCGCAATGGAACGACGACATTCATCACGTTCTGCACGTCGCGGCGACGCATGAGAGCAGCGGCTATTACGCCGCCTACGGCCGGACGGAGCTTCTGGGAAGAGCGCTCGCCGAAGGCTTCGCCTATCAGGGCGAGATGATGCCCTATCGTGACGCGCCGCGCGGCGGGCCCAAGCGCGGGACTTGCCGCCGGGCGCTTTCGTCTCATTCATCCAGAATCACGACCAGATCGGCAATCGCGCGTTCGGCGAAAGGCTGAACACGCTGGCTCCGCCCGAAGCCATCCGCGCGCTTGCAAGCGTCTATCTGCTCGCTCCCCAGATCCCGATGCTGTTCATGGGCGAGGAATGGGGCGCGACGCAGCCATTTCTGTTCTTCTGCGACTTCAACGGGGAACTGGCGGAGGCCGTGCGCAAGGGACGGCGCGAGGAATTCTCGCGCTTTCCGGAGTTCGCCGATCCGGAACGGGTGGCGAAGATTCCCGATCCGTGCGCGGAAGCCACGTTCCTTTCGTCCAAGCTCGACTGGGGCCGGGTCGACGCGGATCATCTGGCCTATTATCGCGCATCTGCTCGAGGCGCGCCGCGAACATGTCCGGCCGCTGCTGCCTCATATCCGGCATGGCGGCGAGGCGCTCGTGCTGGGCGAACAGGCCGTGCGGGTCGTCGTGGCAGGCCAGGGAGCGCCGCCTTGTGCTCGACGCCAATCTCTCGGCGCGCGAAATCGAAGCTCCCTCCGATCGGCGAACGGCCAGTTTCTGGCGCTGCGGCGAGGCCGAAGCGACGCTCGGCCCCTGGAGCGTGCGCTGGGCGATCGAACCGGCATGAACGTTCCCCGCGCGACCTACCGCCTGCAACTGCGCGCCGGCTTCGGGTTCAGCGAGGCGGCGGCGATCGCGCCTTACCTCGCGCGGCTCGGCGTCAGCCACGTCTATCTCTCGCCCATCTTCAAGGCGCGGCCCGGCAGCGTGCACGGCTATGACATCACCGATCACAACCAGCTCAATCCGGAACTCGGGACCGAAGCCGAATTCGCGGCGATGATCGAAGCGTTCCGCCGCGAAGGGCTCGGGCGAATTCTGGACATCGTCCCCAACCACGTGGGCGTGTGGGGCGCCGACAATCCGCTGTGGCTCGACGTTCTGGAATGGGGTCCGCAGTCCCAATATGCGGGCTGGTTCGACATCGACTGGCCGGCTCAACAGGGCAAGCTGCTCGCGCCCGTGCTCGGCGCGCAATATGGCGAAGAGCTGAGGGGCGGGAAGCTCAAGCTCAAGTTCGAAAGCGACGGAAGTTTCGCCGTTTGGGCCTATGACGCGCACAAGCTGCCGATCTGCCCGCTGACCTATCCCGCGATCCTTGGCCATCAGACACCCGGCGCTGGACCGGCATGGCGGACCTGTTTCTCGACCTGCCGCAATGGCGCCCGCAGGTGGCGGAAAGGGCGCGGGCGCTGAAGAGCGAACTCGTCGCGCTCGCGCAACGAAGGATGACGGGGCGCGGGCGGCGATCGAAGCTCGGGTCGAGGGGTTCAACAGCGACTGGCGCGAACTCGATCGGCTCATCGGCGAGCAGTTCTGGCGCGTCGCTTTTCATCGCGTCGCCGAGGACGAGATCAACTACCGCCGCTTCTTCAACATCAATGACCTTGCGGGTCTTCGCATCGAGGTCGGCCCGGTCTTCGCGCACGCGCATGCCCGCGTCTTCCGCATGCTCGAAAGCGGCGAAATCGACGGCCTGCGGATCGATCATATCGACGGGCTGTTCGATCCCAAGGCCTATCTCGAGGCGCTTCGCGCCGGCGCGACGCCGGCCGTTTTATCTGGTCGTCGAGAAGATCCTGGCGTCGCACGAGTCGTTGCGCGCCGACTGGCCGGTCGAGGGCACGACCGGCTACGACTACGCCAACCTCGCGCTTGGAGTGCTGGTGGACTCCGGCATCCGAGCCGGCCTTCACGCCAGGCCTATCGCGACCTTCGCTGGCGACGGACCAGGATTTCGAGACGGTCGCGCGCGACGGCAAGCTGCGGATCATGGAAAATGAAATGGCGAGCGAGCTCAACGCGCTTGGCCGCCGCGCCGCGCGCCTGGCTGCTCGAAAGTCCGATGACCGCGGATCTGACGCGCGCGCTGCTCCAGCGCGCGATCAAACAGATCGTCGCAAGCTTTCCCGTCTACCGCACCTATGTCGACTTTGAGCGGCTATGCCGGCCGACGCCGACCGGCGCGATATCGCCTGGGCGATGACGCGCGCCCGGCGTGTCCGATCCGGACGTGCATCCGTCGGCCTTCGATTTCCTGCAGAACGTGCTGATGGCGGAGACGGAACAGCCGCCGACGCAGGAGCTCAGCCGCGCCGCGGCGCTGCGCTTCGCGATGAAAGTGCAGCAGTTCTCCGGCCCGGTGATGGCCAAGGGGGTCGAGGACACCGCCTTCTATCGCTACAACCGGTTCGTCGCGCTCAACGAGGTCGGCGGCGCGCCTGAGCGCTTCGGCGTCGCCCTCGCCCGCGTTTCACAAGGCGAACGCCGCGCGCGCTCAAAACTGGCCGCACGCGATGCTGGCGACCGCGACCCACGACACCAAGCGCGGCGAAGACAATCGCGCGAGACTCGCGGTTCTCTCCGAAATGCCGGAGGAATGGCGCCGGCAGCGTGGAGGCCTGGAGCCGCATCTTGCGCGCGAGGCGCGGCGATGTGGAGGGCGTCGCCGCGCCCGACCGCAACGACGAATACATGCTTTATCAGATGCTCGTCGGCTCCTGGCCGATGGACATGCTCGAGCGCCCCGAGCGCGAAGCAACTGGAGGCCTATGGCGCCCGCATTCATCCCGCGATCGAGAAGTCGCTGCGCGAGGCGAAGCGCCGTTCGTCCTGGGCCGCGCCCGACGCGGAATATGAGAGGCGACGCAGGCGTTCGCGCGGAGGCGCTGAGGTCCGAAGGCGTTCCTTTCCAATTTCCTGCCGTTCGTGCGAGCGCGTGGCGCGCGCTCGGAATCGAGAACAGCCTCGCCCAGACGGTCGGTAAACTGACGGCGCCCGGCGTGCCTGACATTTATCAGGGCTGCGAACTGTGGGACCTCAACCTCGTCGATCCGGACAATCGACGGCCGGTCGATTTCGCCCGCCGCGAGGCGGCGATGGCGGAGCTCTCGCCGCCGTCTCGAGATCCCGGACGAGCGCGCCGGCGCTATTCAAGACGCTGATGGACGAATGGCCGGACGGCGGAGTGAAGCTGGCGACGACCGCCCTGCTGCTCGCGCTCCGTCGCGAGGAGCCGGAGATTTTCAGCGACGGCGACTATCAGCCGATCGTCATCGAGGGCGATCGATCGGATTGGGCCTTCGGCTATGTTCGCGCGTCCGGAGAGCGGCAGCTCGCCGTCATGATCGCGCGCTATCCCGCGCATCGCGAGGCGGAGCCCGAATGGAACGCGTCGCGCGCATTGCCCGAGGGCCGCTGGTTCGACCTGTTTCGCGGCTCGATGCGACGTCCGGCGTCCCGTGCGAGAGTGGCTCCATCCGCTGCCCTTCGCGGTGCTGATGGCCAGTTAGACCGACTCATGATCGGAACCGATCATCGCCTTGTGGCCGAAGCGCGAATGCCACCGCGCCGTTGCGCGAATCGAGCGCGATGGTGCGCTCGACTTCGGGCCCGAGCGGTCCCTTCTCCGGCACGCGCTCGAACAGAAGCATGGAGCGCGCGGTCACTTCGTAGACGGCGCCGATGTCGAATTGGCTTGCGGCCAATTGCGGGTCCGTCAGTGTCGAAGAGCCGATTCCAGCCTTCCGCTTCATAGCTCGGCGGCAGGGTGAACTCGACGACCTCGTGATGGGCGTTGAACACCATCAGCAGCGAAGTGTCAGCGCCTCGCCGCTTGATTCCGGTCGCCTGCCCGCGGCCGTCCAGCAGCATGCCGAAGCAGCGCGTCGCGTCGCTGTCCCAGGCCTCCGGCGTCATCTCCGAGCCATTCGGCGTCGATCCAGGAGACGTCCTTGACCTCGATGTCCGGGTCCATCTCGCCGTTCAGGAAGCGCGAGCGCCGCAGCACCGGATAAAGGTGAAAGGCGGCGGTCAGCCGACGGAAGAAATTCACGAGCGACAGGCGCTCCTCGTCCATGTCCCAATTGCACCCAGCTCGTCTCGTTGTCCTGGCAATAGGCGTTGTTGTTCCCGCTCTGCGTCCGGCCGAATTCGTCGCCGGCGCAGACCATCGGCGTTCCCTGAGACAAGATCAGCGTTGCGAGAAGATTGCGGAGCTGGCGCTGCCGCAAGCGTTTGTATGTCTTTGTCGTCGGTTGGTCCCTCGGCGCCGCAGTTCCATGAGCGATTGTCGGAATTGCCGTCGCGATTGTCCTCGCCATTCGCCTCGTTGTGTTTGTCGTTGTAGGAGACGAGGTCGCCGAGCGTGAAGCCGTCGTGAGCGGCGACGAAGTTGACGCTCGCCCAGGGCTTTCGCCCGCGAAAGTTGAACTTGTCGGGCGAAGCGCAGAGGCGCGGCGCCAGCGTCTTCGCGCTCGCCTGGCCGCGCCAGAAGTCGCGCACGTCATCGCGAAACCGGTCGTTCCATTCGGCCCAGCCCGGTGGAAATCCGCCCACCTGATATCCGCCGGGACCACAATCCCACGGCTCGGCGATCAGCTTGACCTCGGCAAGCAGCGGGTCCTGCCCGACCACTTTGAGAAAACCGCTCTCGGTGTTGAAGCCGTCGGGCTCGCGCGCGAGGATCGTTCCGAGATCGAAGCGGAATCCGTCGACCCGCGTTTCGCTCACCCAATAGCGCAAGCTGTCCGCCACCATCTGGATGACGCGAGGGTGGCTGAGGTTGAGCGTGTTTCCGGTGCCTGTGTCGTTGATGTAGAAGCGCGGCTCATCCGGCATCAGACGATAGTAGGACTTGTTGTCGATGCCCTTGAAGGAAAGCGTCGGACCGCGCTCGTTGCCCTCCGCCGTGTGGTTGTAGACGACGTCCAGGATCACTTCGAGGCCGCCGTCGTGGAGACGGGCGATCATCTCCTTGAACTCGCGCAACGAGTTGGGCACGTCTGAAGCGTAACGCGGGTCAGGCGCGAAAAAGCCGATCGAATTGTAGCCCCAATAGTTTTTCAGGCCCTTTTCGAGCAGGTGGCTGTCGTCGACGAAAGTGTGGATCGGCATCAGTTCGACGGTCGTGACGCCGAGCGACTTGATGTAGTCGACGACGGGTTTCGAGCCGAGCCCCGCATAAAAGCCTCGCAGCTTCTCGTCGACCTCCGGGTGCAACTGCGTGAAGCCCTTGACATGCGTCTCGTAGATGATGGTGTTTTCCCAGGAGACGTTTCGGCGCCGATATTCGCCGCGCCAATCGAAATTCGGATCGACGATCACGGACTTCGGCACGAAGGGCGCGCTGTCGCGCTCGTCGAAGGTCAGGTCATCCCCCTCAGCTCCGATCGTGTATCCGAAAACAGCGGGATCCCATGTCAGCTTCCCCGCGTGGGCACGCGCGTAAGGGTCGAGCAGCAGCTTGTTGGGGTTGAAGCGGTGGCCGGCCTCCGGTTCGAAAGGACCGTGCACGCGAAACCCATAGAAGGTCCGCGGGCCCACTTCGCTCAGGTGGCCGTGGAAGACTTCGTCGGTCAGCTCCGGAAGCTCGAAACGGTCGGTCTCGCGGCGGCCGCTTGCGTCGAACAGGCAAACCTCGACCCGCGTCGCGTTGGCTGAAAAGACGGCGAAGTTCGCGCCCTCTGCGTCCGCCGTGGCTCCGAGCGGATACGGCTTGCCTTCGCTGATTCTCATCTCAGCCCCGCCCCGCGGCGTTGGTTCGCCGCCCCAACTGGCGCTCCAGCGCCACCATGGCTGGATGTCCAATTCGACAATTCCGAGGCCCGAAGATTAGTTCCATTGCTTACACCCTGTGCGCCTGCGCTTTCAAAAATCGGCCAGATGCATGGAACCTCGACGCTCCCCCGTTCGTTTTGGGCGAGGCCCGTCATGAACGCGGAAAGGGAAACTTCGGTGGGACAAAATCTCAAGCAGGCGCTGTCCGGCACTCCCATTCAGCATACGGCTCACACGCTTTCGGAGTTCAGCGACGAAACGGCGGACGGGTCGAACCGGAAATGGGAACTGCGGCATGACGAGGAGATCCGGCTGGCGGTCATTACCGCGCTCTATTGGGATCTCGCCGTTCCCCGCCACTGCATCGAGGTCGCCGTAAAAGACGGCTGGGTGACCCTTAAAGGTCAGGTTCATCGAGTTTACGAGAAGTCGTGCTCCGAGGCGGACGCCCTGACGATTCCAGGCGTCGTCGGCGTCACCAACGACATTAACTCCGGGCTGGAAGATTAAGCAAACGGGATAGGATTTTTCCCTCGGCCATTGGGATCGAGGCGATCTTGCTCGCCGTCTGGCGATCCCGTTCATGCAAGAGCCGCAATTCACATCCCGTCTCACACTTCGCCGGCCGACGCCCTCGCTTGCAGGTTTCAAAGGAATCCCGCCTTAAGCCGAGGCGCTTGATTGCCCCGTCGACAGGCTCCAAGACGAGCAGGACGGGAAGAAACGGCGGAAAGGACGGCGATGCGATACGGCGCGAGCACTTTCATCTGGGTTTCGCCTTTCTCCAACACGACGCTGAACCTCCTGGACAAAGCGAAGGCTTTCGGCTTCGACATCCTCGAGATGTGCGTCGAGGACCCAGGCACGCTCGACCCCGATTCAATTCGCGCTCATGCGGACAAGGCGGGCATGGCGCTCACCATCTGCGGCGCCTTCGGGCCGAGCCGCGACCTTTCCTCGGAAGACGCGGCGGTGCGGCGGAACGGGCTCGCCTACCTCGAGCGCTGCATTGACTTCGCCGCATTGCTCGGGAGCCCCTTCGTCTCCGGGCCGATGTATGCCGCAGTCGGCGCCACGCAAATGCTCAATGCGAGTGGGCGCGCGCCGTCTCGAGCCTCAGGGCCGCCGCGGCTTATGCAGCCGAGCGATCGGTCAAGCTTGCGATCGAGCCCTTGAACCGCTTCGAAACGGATCTCGTCAATACGGTCGACCAGGGTCTCGCGCTCCTCGCTGACATCGGCGCCAGAAACGCCGGCCTGCTCCTCGACACGTTCCACATGAATATCGAAGAGAAGGACGTTCCATCCGCCATTCGGCGCGCAGCCGGCCAGATCGTCGAATTCCACGCCTGCTCCAACGACCGCGGCACGCCTGGCGAGGATCACCTGCCATGGGACGCGATCGCGGACGCCTTGCACGATGCCGGTTACGAGGGTCCGGTGGTGATCGAAGCCTTCACCCCGGAGATCAAGGAGATCGCGCGGGCGGTCTCGATCTGGCGGCCGCTTGCCGGGAGCCAGGACGCGCTGGCCGGGGACGGACTTAAGAATCTGCGCAGAGCCTTTGAGCGGAAGCGGCCGTAAGCGTCGATCCTTACCCCTGACAACGTCCGGCTTTTCGAGGCGCTTGCGGGCCGGCTGCGAGGCCGCGAACGAGGCGACGCCCGCAAAGCCTGGGCCCGAGGCTCCGACAACCATCGCGGGAACTCACCGGCAATCGCAACGCCGCGCACCAGCCAATGCGATACTGAATGACGCCTATGCGGCGCTCGAAAGCGAAATTCGGATAAAGGCCATTTCCGAGGGCTAGGACCCGACAATTGGAATTATGCACGAAGGCAGCGACGGCTCGTCGAAACTCATTTTCGATTTAATGGAACCAGAGCGGCCGAAGATCGATCGTGCGATGCATGATTTCATCAAAGGGCATGTCTTCGATCCGGTGGACTTGCCATCCGCAGCCAGGGCGTTTGCCGGCTAAATCCAGAACTGGCGCGCATGGTGGTGGTGTGGGTTTTGAGGTAAATAGTCTACGATCCAACGGCCGGAGCCGACGCAATACAGCGATTGCGCTTCGGGCCGAGTATGTCATGTCGCGATTGGGCGGCGAGCCGATTTCGGAACGTTGCCCTCCAACCACTCCAAAGAGGACTGTGGGACGATCGCGACTGAAGCCCAATCTCAAGGCGGCGAAGTCGATATTGCTCGCTCCGGCTCGCGCAGGCGCGATGCGCCCAGCATCTTCATCACGAAGCGCTCATAACCCGGTTCGCTGCTACCCTTGCGCACTTTGCGCAGGAAGTATTTCTCAAAGCCGATCTTGGCCAGGTGCACCCAATAGCCTTGGCTCGACCAATTGGCGTTGCGGGGCGGTATCTGCGGCAGCGCGACGAAAGCGACGCCGCTGTCGCCAAAGTCGGCGAGACAAACGGCGTTCCAGGTTGCGACATGGGTCGGCTCGCGACCGTCGATGAGATCCGCGATGTTGCGAGCTGTCGCAGTCACCATCGATTCGATCATGTAGCCCGTCTTGGGCACGCCCACCGGAACAGGCGTCGCCTCATAAGGCGGGATCGCGGTGCAAACGCCGACCGCGAATACGTTGCGGAAGCTCGGGTTCCGCTGATGTTCGTCCATCGTCACAAAGCCGCGCGGGTTGGTGAGGCCGGATATCCATTTGCCGTCCTCGCCCTTGAGACAATCGACGCCGCGGAAGGCGGGGATCATCATCGTAAACTTCGACGTCAGCTTGTGCGTCTTTTTGACCGAGCCGTCGTCATTGACCTCGGTCGCCTCGACCATGTCCGGAGCGACCCGGTCGATTTTCGCATTGGTGATCCATTTGATGTCGCGATCGCGGAGGATCAACTCCAGCAGGCTCTTGGTGTCGCCGACCCCGCCGAGCCCGAGGTGGCCTATATAGGGTTCGGAGGTGATGAAGGTCATCGGCGCGCGGTTCCGGATCTTCCGGCGGCGCAAGTCGGCGGCTGCGGTTAGCGCATATTCATACGCCGGTCCGAAACAGGAAGCGCCCTGAACGGCGCCGACCACGATCGGGCCGGGATCCTTGCAGAACGCCTCCCAGCTTGTGGCCGCGGCTGCAGCGTCGTCGGTGTGGCAGATCGAGCGCGTGTTGGCTTGTGGCCCAAAGCCTTCGATTTCGTCAAAGGCGAGCTTCGGCCCCGTCGCGATGACGAGATAGTCGTAAGGTAGTGCGCGCCCGTCGTTGAGAAGCACTTCGCTTTTCTCCGGGCGCACCTGCTTCGCCCCGCAGGCGTGGAAGCCGATCCCAAGGCGCACGAAAACCGGCGGCAGGTGGACCTTCACGTCTTCAGGCTTGCGCCAGCTCACCGCGACCCATGGATTGGATGGAACGAACTGGAACCATTCCGATTCCGAGACGACGTCGATCTCGGCTTTACGGCCGAGCTTCTCGCGAAGCTCGAAGGCCATCGGAACGCCGCCGATTCCGGCGCCCAAAACGACAATGCGCGGCATACGAATCTCCCATTCTGACCATCTCGAGGCGCTTCCAGCGCCCCTGATCCTCTCTCTGTTCGCGGCCCACGGCCATGATCCAGATCAAGGCGTGGCCTGCGCCCACTCTCTATTTGAAAGCCGTGCCCGGTCCGACGCCGAGTCGCTTGAACACCACCGCGGCTGGACAGAAGCCGGTGAACGACGCCTGAACGAGATTGAGGCCGGCGAAAGTTGTGAGCAGCAGCCAGTAAGGGCTGAACAGATGGGCGAGTGCGAGGCTTACCAGTACGATGCAACCCGCGAAGGCCATGACGGCGCGGTCAAGTGTCATTTTTACTTTCTCCTCATCTTGTGGGGCGATGCCCCCACGTCACAGTTCGGGGCGCAATAAAGTTCGTAGAGAAGTGCGATCAGACTTGAGATCGGCTTGCTGGAGAGTGAATAGTAGATGGTCTGCGACTCGCGTCGCGTCGCGACGATCTCGTCCTCCCTCAAGCGCGCCAAGTGTTGAGAGAGCGCAGACTGGCTAAGCCCGATCGCCGCCTGCAGCGCGCTCACCGAGCGCTCGCCCTTCAGCAACTCGCAAAGGATCACGAGGCGGTTGCGGTTGGCCACCGCCTTCAGCATGGCCTCAGCGGTGCCGGCCTTCTTTTGCAGTTCCCCTAAATTCATGGTTGCTAATTTAGCAGATACTAATATATAGTCAAGGCCTCAAAGAGGAATTTTGTCGATGCGCCCAACTATCGTCACGGCCGCCCTGCTGCTTCTGGCGGGAAACGCCTGGGCCGCCGAGCCTTTCGTGGTCCATCCCGCCGACATCTCCGACCAGAAAGCGGTGATCGGCGCCGTCGAGCCCGTCCACGAACTCGCCGCCCGCGCCCGCATCGGCGGCACGATCGCCTCCCTCACCGTCAAGGAAGGCCAACAGGTCGCGGCCGGGGCCGAGATCGCCGTCGTCGCTGATCCAAAGCTTGTCCTGCAGAAGCAGGCAATCGATTCCCGCATCGAGTTCGCAGCAGTCGCAGCGCGACAAGGCGAAAGCGGACTATGACCGCGCGGTCGAATTGCAGAAGCGCGGCGTCAGCACCCAGGTCCAGGTCGACGCCGCAAGAACGGTGCTCGACGTTGCTGAGCGCACCCTGGACGCGATGCAGAGCGATCGCGACGTCATCCTCCAGCAGATGAAGGAAGGAGCGGTGCTCGCGCCCTCCGCAGGCCGCATTCTGAAGGCGCCCATGCAGGAAGGCTCGGTCGTCCTGCCTGGCGAGACGATCGCGACCCTCGCCGAGGACCACTACATTCTGCGCCTGCAACTGCCGGAGCGCCACGCGCGCTTCATGCGCGCCGGCGACGTCGTGCAGATCGGCGCGCGCGGCCTCGAGGACACCGGCGAACGGCGCGAAGGCAAGGTGCGCATCGTCTATCCCGAGATCGAGGGCGGCCGGGTCATCGCCGACGTCGAGGTTCCGGGCCTCGGCGACTATTTCGTCGGCGAGCGCACGCGCGTCTATGTCAGCACCGGGACGCGCAAGGCGATCGTCGCGCCGCGCGCTTACGTCTATCGCCGCGCCGGGGTCGACTACGTGAAGCTGGCCGATGGGGGCGAAGTGGTGGTCCAGATCGGGCAGTCCCACGGCGCCGCTGATGTGGAGATCCTCTCCGGCCTCAAGGACGGCGACCGGCTGGTTCAGCCATGAAGCTCGGACTCTCAGGACTGCTCACCCGCACCTTCATCAATTCGCCGCTCACTCCTCTGTTGCTGCTGGCGGCCATCGTCGCCGGCGCGCTGGCGCTTGCCTCGCTGCCGCGCGAGGAGGAGCCGCAGATCAGCGTCCCCATGGTCGACATCATCGTCCAGGCCAACGGCTACAAGGCCGATCAGGCGGTCGAGTTGGTGACGCGCCCGCTCGAGGACATCATCAAGGGCATCGACGGCGTCGAGCATGTCTACTCGCAGACCGAGGACGACCGGGTCGTCGTCACCGCGCGCTTCCTCGTCGGCACTGATCAGGATACCGCGATCATGCGCGTGCACGAGAAGATCCGCGCGCATATCGGCGAACTGCCCAAAGGCATCCCCGAGCCGCTGATCATCGGCCGTGGCATCAATGACGTGGCGATCGTCGACCTCACGCTGTCCGCGAGGCCAGACCGCGCCGGCCAATGGTCGGACAATGCGCTCTTCCAGGTCGCACAGGAGCTGCAGCACGAGCTCACCAAGGTCGAAAATGTCGGCTCGACCTATATCGTCGGCGGCAGCCCGAACCAGATCCGCGTCGAGCCGGATCCCGAGCGCCTCGCTGTCTATGGCGTGACGCTGAGCCAGCTGATCGACAAGCTCACCAACGCCAATCGCTCCTTCCTCGTCGGCGCCTTCCGCGACGGGGGCAAGTCTCTCCCAGTCCTCGCCGGGCAGACGCTTCAGGGCGTGCCCGACATCGGGCTCCTGTTGCTGACGACGCGCGACGGGCGGCCGGTCTACGTCAAGGATGTGGCTGACGTCACGGTCGGGGCCGCCGAGCCTGAGCATCGCGCCTGGACGATCGTCCGCCTTCCGAACGGCCAATTGCAGCGCCGTCCGGCGGTGACCATCGCCGTCGCCAAGCGGAAGGGCGCCAACGCGGTCGTCGTGGCGGCGGACGTCATGCGACGGCTTAACGCCGTCAAAGGCCGCGTCGTCCCCGCCGATCTCGAGGTCGACGTCACGCGCAACTACGGCGCCACCGCTTCAGAGAAAGCCAACGAGCTTCTCTTCCACTTAGGGCTTGCGACGGTCTCGATCGTCGTTCTGATCACGATCGCCATTGGCTGGCGGGAGGGCCTGGTCGTCCTCATCGTCATCCCGGCCACGATCCTGCTCACCCTCTTCGCCTCCTGGCTGATGGGCTACACCATCAACCGGGTCAGCCTCTTCGCCCTGATTTTCTCGATCGGCATCCTCGTCGACGACGCGATCGTCATCGTCGAGAACATTGCGCGCCACTGGGCGATGAACGACGGCCGCAATCGGACCGACGCTGCGATCGCGGCGGTGGCGGAGGTCGGCAATCCGACCATCGTAGCGACGCTCACCATTATCGCCGCGCTCCTGCCGATGATGTTCGTGTCCGGCATGATGGGGCCGTACATGAGCCCCATTCCCGCCAACGCCTCGATCGCGATGCTGTTCTCTTTTTTCATCGCGGTCACGGTGACGCCGTGGCTGCTGCTGCGCTTCACGCGCACAAAGGCGGCGGCCGCGGCCGCAGCGCATGGGGCGCACGGCATCGGGGCGATGGGCCGCTTCTACGCGGCGATCGCCCGGCCGCTGCTCAAGGGCCGCGTCCGGTCGAAGGTCTTTCTCATCGCCGTCGGCGCCGCCACGCTCGCCGCCTGCACGCTGTTCTACACCGAGGCGGTGCGCGTCAAACTGCTGCCCTTCGACAACAAGTCGGAGATCCAGGTCGTGCTCGACCTGCCGCACGGCGCCACCCTCGAGGACACCGACCGCATGCTGATGACGGCGGCCGAGCGGCTCAAGACCCTGCCAGAGCTAATCTCGATCCAGGCTTATTCGGGGACGGCCTCGCCGTTCAACTTCAACGGCCTTGTCCGCCATTATTATCTGCGCGAGAATCCGGAGCAGGGCGATCTCTCGATCAACCTTTTGCCGAAAGGGGAGCGCGCCCGCGCGAGCCATGCGATCGCGCTCGACATCCGCCGCCGACTCGCAGATCTGCCGTTGCCCGACGGTTCCGCGCTCAAGGTCGTCGAGGTCCCGCCAGGGCCCTCCGGTGCTGGCGACGCTGCTGGCCGAGGTCTATGGGCCGGACGCGGAGACGAGGCGCGCCAACGCGGCGAAAATCCGCAAGGCCTTCGAATTGGTCGATTTTATCGTCGACGTCGACGACAGCTATGGCAAGCCGTCGGACCGGCTGCGCTTCTCGATCGACCAGGAGGCGCTCGAATTCCACGGCGTCGAGGAGCAGGCGGTCTACGACACGATCGGCGCGCTTGTCGGCGGCGTGAAGGTTGGTTTCTCACAACGCGGCGGAGGCACGAAGCCGATCGACATCAGCGTGAAATTGCCGAAGCCCGCGATGACGCTCGACGAGCGGCTGCTCTCGACGCCGCTGCCCGCCGGCGGCACGCTCCGGCAGGGCAAGAATGTCGAACTCGGGGATGTGGTCAAGGTCAGCCATGAACGCGCCTCCTATCCGATCTTCCGCCACAACGGGCGCTTCGCCGAAATGGTGAGCGGCGACGTCGCCGGGCGCTTCGAGGCTCCGATCTACGGCATGCTCGCGGTTCAGGCCGCGCTCGCCAAGATGGACTGGGGGCCGGGCGGCCCCCCACAAATCAAGTATCACGGCCAACCGGTCGACGAATCCCATCCTACGCTGCTGTGGGACGGCGAGTGGGAGGTCACCTATGTGACGTTCCGCGACATGGGCGCGGCTTTCATGGTGGCGATCCTCGGCATCTATCTGCTGGTCGTCGCGCAGTTCGGCTCGTTCCTGCTGCCGCTGGTCATCCTGGTGCCTGTGCCGCTCACCCTGATCGGCATCGTGCTCGGTCATTGGCTGCTTGGCGCGGCGTTTACGGCCACCTCTATGATCGGCTTCATTGCGCTGGCCGGCATCATCGTGCGCAATTCAATACTGCTGGTGGACTTCATCCGCCATCGCCGCGCGACAGGCGCAGTTTCGCTGCGAGAGGCGCTCGTCGAGGCCGGCGCGACGCGGTTCAAGCCAATCGTGCTGACCGCGGCCGCAGCGATGATCGGCGCTGCCTTTATCCTGACCGATCCAATCTTCCAGGGCCTCGCCATCTCGCTCGTCTTCGGGCTTGCTTCATCGACGGCGCTAACCGTTCTGGTGATCCCGGCGATCTATGTGTGGTTGAGAGACGACGAGTTGACGCGAGAGAGTCGATCACGACGAGTTTCACCGTCATAGTTAGAGCCGGCCCTGATGGCTCGCCATGACGGGCCTTGGATCGATTTCTGAATCGGTTGAATTCCACAACGACCAACAGATATCGCTACAACAGCCGATAGCAAGCCTCGCCATTCACACACTCAGGTGGCCGCGCCCCTTCTCGCGATAGGCGGCGAGTAGGGGCGCGCCGTGTCGCGTTACTTCCCGCCCCAGCGCTGCGGATAGCCAGGCAGGTCCTTGCAGCCGCACATCGCGTAGTGCAGCGGCGGCATCTTGTCGTCGACGTACTTGTCGAGATCGGCCTGGGTGATCGTCGGCTGCGGCAGTTTCCAGGTCGGGCCGATGACCGGCTCGCCCTTGAGGATCTTGACCGCCGCAATCACCGGCGAGCGCCACTGGTAGGTCGGGTAGGTCGGCGCCATCGCGGTGAGGCCCTTGTCCTTCCACTTCTTGAGGAAGTCTTCCTGGTCCTCGCCGGTGATGATCGGATAGGGCTGGCCGGAATCCTCGAAGGCTTCGAGCGCCGCCACCGCGGTTGCGCCGGCATCCATCCAGATCGCGTCGATCTTCCCGTAGCTGTTGATGTAGTCCTCCACGATCTGCTTCGTCTTGGCGTTGTCGCCGTCGGTGAATTCTGCGCCGACGACATCGACGCCGTTCTCCTTGAAGATGCGATTCGCCGCCGACCAACGCGTCTCGAGCACGTCGACGCCGGGCAGGATGCGCAGCGCAAGCACTTTGCCGCCCTTCGGCAATTTCGAGACGATGAAGTTCGCCGTCTGAATGCCCCAGCCATAGCCGCCGATCGGATTGACGAAGGTTACCGGGCATCGGGTGAGCACGCCGCGATCGAACACGATGACCGGCAGCTTCTTGCACGCCGCCTCGACTGCGGGCGTGAGCGCCGCCGTCGTGTTCGGCGAGACGATGAGGGCGTCGCAGTCGCCGCTCTGCACGAAGGCGTTGATGTCGGAGATCTGCTTGTCGTCCTTGCCTTGCGCGTCCGGCGACCTTGAAGGACTTGATGTCATTTTTCAGCACGTCGACCTGCGCCTGCATGTTGAGTCCAGCCGACGACGCGCCATGGATTGTCGACGCCGGCGTTCGAGAAGCAGATGCGATAGGGTCCCGGCTTCTTGTATTTCGTGGTGTCGACCTCATTGCCGCCGAGGTTCTGCTCCCAGGGCTTCCCCTCAGGACCTTGCGGAGTCATTTTCAAGAGGTCCTGGGCGGCCTGCGAATTCCTTGGGATCGTCGAAATTCTGCGCGAACGCCTGGGGCGCGACCCGCCATCAGCGCGGCGCCGGCGACGCCCGGGGCTATTCACTTTGTCAGTCTCATTACGCTTCCTCCCTCATGGCTGGATTTTCCAGCCGTTCCAACGAACCCGCCCGAACGTTCGGCGCGGCCATGCGGCGCGCGTCGTCGCGGGCTGCGCCTATCCCGCCCGCCTTCGGCGCCAGGCGCCGAAAGCGACCGCGATAATCAGAATGAGCCCCTGCGCCGTATCCTTCAGCGGCTGCGGCCAGCCGAGCAGGGTGAGCAGCGTGAACAACGCCGTCATGATGAGCGCGCCGGCGATCGCGCCGACGACCGTTCCGCGCCCCCCCATGAGCTGCACCGCCGCCGACGACGCAGGCCGCGATGGCCTGCAGTTCGAGTCCGACGCCGACGTCGACCGAGACGCCGCCGAATCCGCCGAGCAGGATTCCCGCCGTCACCGCCGCGAGCGCGGAAATGACGAAGACGCCGATCCGCACCATGTCCACGCGAACGCCCGCAAGCTGCGCCGCGCGCGGATTGTCGCCGACCGCGAAGACGCGGCGCCCGAACACGGTCCCGTGCAGGCCCCACCACGCAAGCGCGGCGACGACGGCGAACACGAGAATCGCCAGGGGAAAGATCTTCACGAGCGGCACGTCGTGGAACACGAAGCGGCCGAACATCCGGAAGTTCTCCGGCAGGTAGCCGCGCGGCGAGCCGCCGCACCAGATCATCGCGACGCCATTGATCGCGAGCAGCGCGCCGAGGGTGGCGATGATCGACGGCGTTCGCAAGTAGGCGACCACCGCGCCGTTGATCAGCCCGACAGCGAGGCCAATGCAATAAAGGACGCCGATCGCCCACCATGTGTTGGAGGGATCGTTGGCGGTCAGCATCGAGCCGCCGATCACCGTCAAGGTCGACAAGCGACCCGACCGAGAGATCGAAACCGCCGCTGACAAGGACGAAAACCTGCCCCGCTGCAAGGATGGCGAGCGCGGCGCGCCGGAGGAAATTCATGATTCCCGCCGGCTCGAGATAGGCGGCTGCAGAAAGCCGATCACCAGATAGAAGAGGAGAAAGACGACAACCGCGAAATTGATCCGGCGCGCGAGCGCTGGCCGCTGGGCATCGGCCTTGAGCGCAAGCGTCATGCCGCCAGCTCTTTTGAACGGACGGTGCTAGACGGCGACAGCGGCGATCACGATCGCGCCGCGCAGGACGAGCTTAGGATAGGCCGAGACGCCAAGGATGTTGAACGAAGTCGTCGTCATCGGAGGGACGGTGCTTGCCGGCGTGCCGAGGCGGCGTCTGGGGCACGCTCGCGGGCGTGCTGCTGTTCGCCGATGCTCGACGACCAGCGATCGATTCGAGGTCGTAAACGCCGTCGCGCCCGACCCATGGCGCGCCGGAGCGCAGGCGGCTCGCGAGATAAAGCCCGGTCAGACCGGCGCAAAGACTGCAGAGTGCGTGCGCGCCCATCATGACGAAATCGGTGCGAATGCCGGCGAGCCGGGCGCCTTCCGAGTTGCCGCCGACCGCATAAAGGTGCGCGCCGAATTTCGTCGCCCGCAAAAGGAGCCACCCAAGAAAGGCGAGAACGAAAAGGCCGATCACCGAGAACGGCGCAAAGCCGACCGTTCCGTAAGCGACCGCCTGGAACTCCTTGGGCGCGGACCCGGCGAAATTGGTGAAGCTCGCGGAGAGGATGCCTTGCAGGAAAAGCCCGACGCCAAGCGTCGCGATCAGCGGATTGACCTGCAATCGCGAGATCAGCGCGCCATTGATAACGCCTGACAGCGGCCGAGATCGCGAGCACGGCCGCGACCGCCGGCAGCATCATATCCGGGCGCCCCTGCATGATGAACGAAGCGAGCACCGCCGCGACGCTGATGAGATTGGCGACCGAAAGGTCGATCGATCCCGCAAGAATGGCGAAGGTCTGACCGACGGCGACGAGCCCGAGCCCCACCATGCGCTGAAGCAGCCCGACGATTCCGTCGAGATGGAGCATCATCGACTGGCCGGTGGAGAGCGCGACGCCGACATAAAGCCCGATCGAGCCCACGAGCAGGATGATGGGCGGGCTCAGTCCGCGCCGCCGGCGCGGAAATGCGACAGCCTCGGCGCTGCTCATTGAGCCGCTCATTGAAGCGTCGCTCCCGCGCCGTCCTCGTGGCCGACGGCGATCGCCATGATCGCCTCCTCGGCGGCGCCGCCCGGAAGTTCGCCCGCGACCCGGCCCTCGCGCATGACGAGAATGCGGTCGCTGACGCCAACGATCTCCGGCAGGTCTGAGGAGATCATCAGAATCGCTCGCCCCCGGTCGGCGAAATCGCGCATGATCTTGTAGATGGCTGCCTTGGCGGCGACGTCGATGCCGCGCGTCGGCTCGGAGAAGACCAGCACCTCGGGATCGCGCGCGAGCCAGCGGACGATGATCACCTCTGCTGGTTGCCGCCCGACAACAGGCGCGCCTCCTGTTCGAAATTCGCCGCCCGGACATCGAGCCGCCTGAGGCGCTCGTCCGTCTCGTCGACCCTCATCGGCGCGGCCGTCGGGGAGCCGAGCGAACGGGCGAACGCGCGCTGGATGAGGGCCGCATTGTCGCGAAGCGACTGTTGCATCAGCAGCGCTTCGTGTTTGCGGTCCTCGGACAGGCGGCCCACTCCCGCCGCGATCGCGGCGCGCGGGCGGCGCGGCGCGGCGTTTGCGCCCCCGATCTCCATCGTTCCGCTCTCGAACGGTTCGTCGCCGGCGATCGCGCGGCCAAGCTCGGTCTTGCCGGAGCCTTCAAGACCCGCGACCCCGACGATCTCGCCGGATCGCACCGCGAGGTCGATATTCATAAGGCGCCGATTGCCGGCGGAGCGGATCGTGAGCGCGGGAGCGCCCGGAGGCTTCACGGCGCGCGGCGGGTAGAAATCGGCGACGTCGCGGCCGACCATGGCGCGCACGAGGCGCGAAGTCGGAGCCTCGGCGATCGGCGCCGTCATGATGGTGCGCCCGTCCTTCAGCACCGTCACCCGATCGGCGACCGCCTGAATCTCCGGCATTCGGTGCGAGACGTAGATGAGGGCGACGCCCTCGGCGCTGAGGCGCTTGACCAAGTCGAGGAGGCGCGAGGCTTCGGTGCGCTCGAGCGCCGCCGTCGGTTCGTCCATTACCAGGATGCGCGCGTCGACCGCGAGCGCCTTGGCGATCTCGACCACCTGCTGCTGTGCGATCGAGAGGCGCCCCCGCTTCGGCGTCCGGAGAGGTCGACGAGCCGAGCCGGCGCAGAAGCCGGCTCGCATCGGCGCGCATCCGGGCGCGGTCAAGCAGGCCGTAGCGGGTTGGCTCGACGCCGAGAAAGACATTCTCGGCTACCGTGCGATAGGGCAGCAGGCTCAACTCCTGATGGATGACGCTGATTCCCGCCCTCCGAGCGGCGGCCGGATGGAATAAGGCGACCACGCGCCCGTCGATCAGAATGCGGCCGCTGTCAGGCTGATAGGCTGCGCCGAGAATCTTCATCAGCGTCGACTTGCCCGCGCCATTCTCGCCGCACAGCGCATGCACCTCGCCCTTCGCGCAAGCGAAGGTCACGTCGTCGAGCGCGCGGACCCCGGGAAAGCTTTTGCTGATGCCGGCCATTTCGAGGGCGAGCGACCCGCTCTCCACTGTCATCCTCCTTTGCGCATTTCCGCCGCCCGGCTTATTCCGCGGCGCGACGCTCATGAGCAGGCAGGCGGTCGCGCGGGTCGCGGTGCATTTTTCCGTCCTTCATGATCATGGCCAGACGATCCGGGCCGACCAGAACGGACGGGTCGGCGAGCGGGTTTCCCTCGACCAACAGAAGGTCCGCGAGCGCGCCCGGCTTAACGACGCCAAGCTCGCCAGCATGGCCCATGAGGGCGCCGCCCACCGATGTCGCGCAGCGCAGGGCTTCGGCGGGCGAATAGCCGAAGAACTTGACGAAATGCCCGATGTCGCGGGCGTTCTGGCCCATCGGCGTGATCTGGAAGGCGTAGTCGCCTCCGATGACGACGCGCATGCCGCGCTTGCGCATCTCGTGGTAGGTTCGGCAGGTCGCCCCGAATTTGCGCGGCAGATGCATCGCCTCGACCACCTCGCGGGTCATGCCGACGCGATCGCCCTCGAATACGGAATTGTGCACAAGCCCGAACGCGGGGCCGACAAAGATCTTGTCCTTGACGGACTCGAGCAGGTCGAGCGCTTCCTCGTCGGCGAAGTCGCAGTGATAGATGACGTCGACGTTATTGCGAACGGCGCGCTGACGGAAGCGGCCGCGCGCGCATGGCAGGAGACGCGCTTCCCCCATTCATGCGCGGTCGTGACTGCGGCGGCGACTTCCTCCTCGCTCATCGAAGTGATCTCGGCGCGGGCGGTGGAGACGAATTCGTCGCCGGAAATTATTGATCTTCACATTGTCGACGCCCTCCGCGGCAACAGAGCCGCACCGCCTTGCGCATTTCCGTCGGTCCGTCGGCGATCATGCCGAAGCTTTCCGCATGCATATGCTGCTTCCGCTCGTCGCCGAGGCCGCCCGTCACCGTGATCTCGGGCCCGGCCGCGCGGTAGCGGGGCCCTGCGAGATATCCATTCTCGATCTTGGTTGCGCATCGGGTTGCAGAAGGAAAGGTGGCAGTGGCCTTCGACCAGCCCGGGCATCAGCGTGAGGCCCGATCCGTCGATCGTCTCTCCCGCGTGTTCCGCCGCGATCTGGCCGTCTCCGCGGGCGACTTTCGCAATCCGGTTGCCGGCGACGAGAACCTCGCCGGGAAAGCGGTCGTCCGCCGAGCCATCCCACACCTGCACGTTCCGGAAAAGAATGGCCGCCATCCGCTGATCCTCCCGTCGTAGCGCCGGGGCTGCCGCCCGCTTGCGCGCATTTCGCCGTTCTGATCGACGGCTCCTACCACATAACGGAGGCGTTCGATCCCTCCCACTGTATCGGCAATGCGGCGCTCAAGTCCTACATATGGGACATTCGTCGGCATGAAACGCAAGGGGAAACCGGGCGTCACGGCGCCGGCGAGGCCCTGCGCTCAGGCTTTCGTTCCGGGACGGCAAATCGCGGTTGCGCTCATGCTCCTGCTTGCGGAGGGGTGAGGATTGGTCTTCGGGTTGTGGCGTAAGTCCGAGATGATCCGGTGAATCGAGGGGTCATTCCCCTCTACGCTCACGCAGGAAAGTTATCGCGAATTAATCCGGCGGACAGAATCACTTAATGACGCCGCCGCAATTGGGCGGCCTGTCGCCCAAGATTAAGCGCCCTCCCCAGATACGAGCTGGAAATCGCGCGCGGCCGTCTCGTTCGGCGCCCGCGGAGCCCCAACCCAAATCAGGGAGGACACGGATGCATCCCTTCAAAGGTTTTGGTGGAGCGGTCGGTCTGACCGCGCTTTTGCTGGGCGCCACGGCGCTCGCTGGCGGCGCCCTCGCCGCCGCCCCGAATGAGAACGATCAGGCGCATTCTCTTTCCGTGACCGAGACTCCGTTTGGAGCAATGCCGGACGGCCAAAAGGTCGAAATGTATCACCTCAAGAACGCCAGCGGCATGGAGGTGGACATCATCACCTACGGCGGCGCCGTCCAGGCGATCAAGGTCCCGGACAAGAACGGCAAGATCGAAGACGTGGCGCTCGGCTTCGACAATCTCAATGGCTACCTCAAGACCGACACCTTCTTCGGAGCACTTATCGGCCGCTACGCCAACCGCATCGCCAAGGGCGAGTTTACGCTCGACGGCAAGACCTATCACTTGCCGATCAACAATGCGCCCAACACTCTGCACGGCGGCCCGAAGGGCTTCAACACGAAGGTATGGGCCGCCTCCCCGATCGAAACGCCCAATAGCGTCGGCGTCGAGCTAAGCCTTTGGTCGCCCGACGGCGACATGGGCTTTCCGGGCGATCTCGCGGTCACCGCCCGCTATACGCTCGACAACAATAACGACCTGCGCGTCCACTACTCGGCGGTCACCGACAAGCCGACCGTCATCAATCTGACCAACCACACCTACTTCAATCTCGCCGGCGCAGGGAACGGCAACGTGCTCGACCAGGTGGCGACCATCAACGCCGCCAAGATCACGCCGATCGACAGCACGCTCATTCCGACCGGCAAGATGATGGACGTGGCCGGGACCGATCTCAGCTTCACCACGCCGACCCCGATCGGCGCCCGCATACACGCCGACAACCAGCAGCTTAAATACGCCGAGCCGAAACAGGGCGGCTACGACTTCAACTACGTCCTCAACAATCCTGGCGACCTCAATGCGCTGGCGGCGACCGTGACCGATCCGAAATCCGGACGGACGATCGAGATGTACACGAACGAGCCCGGCGTCCAGTTCTATACCGGGAACTTCCTCAACGATGTGAAAGGCAAGGACGGTAAGACGTACCCTCATTGGGGCGGCTTCACGCTCGAAGCGCAGCATTTTCCCAATTCGCCCAATGATCCAAGCTTCCCCTCAACAGAGCTGAAGCCAGGCGAAAAGTATAGCCAGACCACGATCTACAAATTCCTGCCAACTAACCTGCCATCGTAACAGCAGCGCCCCCGAAGGCCGGCCCTCGGGGGCGATGTCTTCATTCCAAAGAGGTGAGATGTCTCAATCCATTAGGAGCGATCAAGATGTTCAAAAGGATCCAAATCGATGAACCGGTTCAGGTTCTGCCAAACGTGTCGCGCCGCGCCCTCTTCCAGGGTGGCTTGAGCTCGGGCGCAGCCCTGCTCGCGCTCCGCGGCGTCGGCCGTAGCCAGGCCGCATTCGCGGCGGACAAGTCAGCCGGTCTGCCGGCTCACCCAAAGTGGAAATTCGTGTTCGTCAACCATGTGACCACCAATCCGTTCTTTGTGCCGACCCAGTACGGCATCGCCGACGCGTGCTCCGTATTCGGCTGCACTTGGCAGTGGACCGGATCGCAGACATCGGTCGCGTCCCAGATGGTGAATGCGATGGACGCGGCGATCACCGAAAAGGTGGACGGCATCGCGGTATCGCTGGTCGACCTGCACGCCTTCAACGAACCGACCAAAAGGGCGCTCGAAGCGGGGATCCCCGTCTTCTCCTACAACGCCGACGCCAAGGGCAATAATCGCCTCGCCTATATCGGGCAGGATCTCTACGCCTCCGGCGAAGCGCTCGGCCGGCGCATTGTCGAGCTGGTGGGCGAGGGTCCGGTCGTCGGCTTTATCGCGACGCCCGGGCAACTCAACATCCAGCCGCGTCTCGATGGCGCGAAAGCCGCGATCAAGGCGTCGGGCAAGAAGATCGAGCTGAGCGAAGTCGCAACTGGGCCCACGGTCAACGAGGAAGTGACGCGGGTCAACTCCTATTACGTCGGGCACAAGGACGTCAAAGGCATGTTCGCGGTCGACGCGGGCAGCACGATGTCGGTCGGCAAGGCGATGGAGAAGTACGGCCTCGCCGCCAAAGGCGTGCACGCCGGCGGCTTCGATCTCTTGCCTCAGACGCTCGACGCGATCGCAAAGGGCGATCTCGACTTCACCATCGACCAGCAACCTTACCTGCAGGGCTTCTACACGGTCATGGAAATGGCGATGTTCAAATTCTCCGGCGGCCTGACGGGGCCGTCCGAGATCAACACCGGCCTCAAGTTCGTGACCAAGAGCAATGTCGAGCCGTACCGGTCGACGCAGAGTCGGTACGAAGGGAATTCGTCAGCCGAAAAGATCGTCGCGCGGTCCGGCCCGATCACCGCCTGACGAAGGGCTCCTGCAATGCAGGACGTAACGAAGCGGGACGGCGGCGACGCCAACTCGCATCGCCTTGATGCACCGCAGTCGAGTTCGCCTGCGCCGTATAGGCGATATCGTGCTGCGCTGGCGTGAGGCGAGCATCCTGCTCGCCTGCGTCCTGCTCGCTGTTTATTTCCAGTCGACCAATTCGACTTTTCTCTCCGTCTCCAACATCAAGAACCTTATCGACTTCACTGCGACGACCGCGATCATCGCCGCGGGCGAAGTGATGGTGCTGGTCTGCGGCGAACTCGATCTGTCTGTGGGGATGGTCTATGCGCTCGTCCCCTTCGTTATGCATTTCCTTAGTGCGGACGGGATCCCGTCTGGCGCGGCGATGGTCCTCGCTTTGGCGGCCGCGGGAATGATCGGACTCGTCAACGGGGCGATCACCACCTTTCTCAGCGTGCCTGCTTTCGTCACCACCCTCGGCACGATGTTTCTCATCAATGGCTTGACCTTGACGATCTCCGGCGGATTTCCCGTCGAGCCGCAAGCGGGCGCAGTGTTCACGGCGGCTTTCGGGGGCTCGCCATGGGCGAGGCTCGCCTGGGCGCTGGCGATCGCGATCGTGTTGCAGTTCGTGCTCAACCGGACTCGGTTCGGGCTTCACACCATCGCCACCGGCGGCAATCTGGTCGCCGCCGCGGAGGTCGGCATTAAAGTGACCAGCATCAAGATCAGCAATTTCGTGTTGTGCAGCGTGCTCGGCGGCTTCGCTGGGGTCATCGACTCGTTCCGCATCGGCTCGATCGATCCGCTCGCGGGAGGATCGGAGATCATGTTCATGGCCATCGCCTCGGCGGTGATCGGCGGCACGCTTCTGACTGGCGGCTCCGGAACCGTCATCGGCGCCCTCATCGGCGCGCTGGCGCTGGGGATCCTCCAGGACGGTTTCACGCTCAACGGGGTGAGCGCCTTCACTTTCGACATGATCCTCGGCGCCGCGATCCTTTTGACCATGGCTTTCAACGTCCGGCTGACGATGTGGCGGGAACGGGGAGGAGGATGATGGCGACGCCAGTCGGGCCGGAGGTGCTGCGCGCCGAGCACGTCGAGAAATCCTTCGGAAAGATCGTCGCGCTGAGGGACGTCAATCTGACGCTGCGCCGCGGCGAGGTTCTTGGACTGTTGGGCGACAACGGCGCCGGCAAGTCGACCTTGATGAAGATCTTCACCGGCTACTACCGGCCGAGCGCCGGCCAACTGTACTTTGAGGGCAGGCCCGTTCAGTTCCGGTCAGTCAGCCACGCCCGCTCGCTCGGTGTCGAGGCGGTATATCAGGACCTGGCGCTCGTCAACGAGCTCAACGTCTACCGCAACATGTTCCTTCAGCGCGAGCCGGTGTTCGGGGGGCCGCTTGGAATTCTCGACGAGAGCCAGATGCGCCGGCGGGCGATCGAAATGCTCGAGCGCATGCGGGTCAGGATCCCCTCCGTTGATGTCGACGTCGCCAAGCTCTCGGGCGGACAACGCCAGGCCGTCGCCATCGCGCGCTCCGTATACCAAAAAGCGAAGGTGCTCCTGCTCGACGAACCGACCGCGGCGATGGGCGCGAAGGAGTCGGCGCTGATTCTCGAGCTGATCCAAAGATTGAAGGAGAGCGGGGAAGTCGCGATGATCATCGTCGCCCACAACTACGCCCAGATCTTCGACGTCTGCGACCGCATCAATCTCGTGGAAGAAGGTGCGATCACGTTCGACAAGCCGACGTCCGAGACTTCCGTCCAGGAGATGACTGACCGGGTGGTCCGCGAGTATCGGTCCGCGCGCGAGGTCATGCGGCTGCGGCGGCCATGAGGACTACGTCCCCGTCGCGCGGACCTTTGGGTTCAACCATCTCGCCGCATCGGCGCTCCTTTGGCCAATCCAGTCAGACCAAATCTTCTGATTGCGCCTTCAGCGATCGAACCCAGAAAAACCATACACATGAACGCGCTTTAACCTTTCGGAAACTGCCCCGAAAATTGGGTTGCTGTAGAAATTACGCTGTCAAATTCGATCCGTCGTGACTAAGAGGCGCGTACCGCTTCTGTCCCGGTCATCGACGCAAGGAAGGCCAGCCGTGCCGCCGTTGCTCGAAGTTGCCGGTCTTCGCAAAAGCTTCGGACCGGTGCGCGCGCTCTGCGGGGCGGATCTCTCGCTCGAGGCTGGCGAAGTGCTGGCGCTGGTGGGCGACAACGGCGCTGGCAAGTCGACTCTGATCAAGCACATTTCCGGCGTCTACAAGGCTGACGCCGGCGAAATACGGCTGAACGGCGCGCTTCTGGACCTTCATGGACCGGCCGACGCGCGCCGGCTCGGGATCGAAACCGTCTATCAGGACCTCGCGCTCGCAGACGATCTCTCAGTCGGCGCCAATGTCTTTCTCGGCCGTGAACCGGTTCGACGCTGGTTCGGCCTTTTGACGGTGATCGATAATCGCAAAATACGCGGCGAGACCGAGGCGCTGCTGCGTCGGGTCGAAAGCCGCATTCCGCCCAAGGCGCCGACGGTCTCGCGCCTGTCCGGCGGCCAGCGCCAGGCGGTGGCGATCGCACGCGCGCTCTACTGGCAATCCAAGGTCGTGATCCTCGACGAGCCGACCGCCGCGCTCGCCGTGATGGAGCGCGAGCATGTCATCGAGCTCGCCCGCAAACTCGCGCGCGAGGGCATCGGCGTTATCTACATCGGCCACAACCTCATCGAGATTCTCGAGGTCGCGGACCGGGTGGCGGTGATGTTTCAAGGCCGGGTCGTCCACGTGACGCCGGTCGCTGAGACCACGCAGCAGGGCCTGATCAAGTACATGACGGGGTACAGCCAAACCAGGGAGGCGCTTATCGACTGAGGGGCGAACCCAAGGAAAGGTGAATGCGCATGTTGAAACTTTCTCTGCTGGCGACGACGGCCCTGGCTCTTGCCGCAACCCCGGCCGCGGCGGCGGATTTCGCCCAAGTCCGCATCCCGGTGATCGTGAAGGCGACCACGTCGCAATATTGGGCGACCGTCTTCGATGGCGCTGACGCTGCGGCCAAAAAGCTGGGCGTGACGATCTCCAAGCTCGGCGCGAGCGCCGAGACCGACGTCGCCAAGGAAGTGTCGATCATGGAGAATGCGACCCAGTCCAAGCCGACCGCCATTGTGATCGCCGCGACCAACGCGCAGGCGCTCGCCCAGCCGATCGCCGCCGCGACGGACGCCGGCATACCAGTGATCGTGATCGACTCGAACGCAAACACAGACAAATACGTGACCTTCCTCGCCACCAACAATGTGACGGGCGGCGAGAAAGCGCCGGACGAACTGGCGCGGTGCGTCAAGGCCCGCACCGGCAAGGACGAGGGCGAGGTCGCTTACATGACCGCGCTCGCCGGCGCGCAATCGCTCAACGACCGCGACAAGGGCTTCGTCAACGAACTGAAGAAATATCCCGGGCTTAAGATCGCCGATCACCGCGTCGGCAACAACGATCCCGGGCGGGCGCTGTCTGACGCCGAGGATATTCTGACCAGCCATCCGCAGCTGATCGGCCTCTTCGCCGACAATGAACTGGAGGGCGACGGCGCAGGCCGCGCGATTCAGGAGAAGAAACTTGGATCGAAGATGTGCGCAGTCGCGTTCGACACCTCCGACCAGGAGATCGCATTCGTGCGCGACGGCAATCTTGACGCGTTGATCGTGCAGAACCCGTTCATGATGGGCTATGCGGGCGTCTGGTACGCGCTCGCCGCCGCGAACGGGGTGGTGCTGCCGCACACCGTCGATTCGGGCGTGCACGTGGTCACCAAGGAGAACATCAATAGCCCGCAGATGGCGGGATTGCTCAACCCGAAGAAATACCAGCTCTCCCCCTACCTCGGAGGGTGACGCGCAGGTCGGGCCGGGCCCTGACCTTTTGGGGCCCGGTCGCGAAATGGAGATAGGGCGACAATGGCGACGATCACCGCGCCGACGCCGAAGTCCGGTTCGCGCGCCGCCCTCGCGGCAGAAATCTGGCGTCGGCTCCCGGTCGAGACTTGGGTGCTCGGCTGCACCGTGCTGCTCTGGATCGGCCTTGCGATCGGCTCGCCGTACTTCCTGACCTCGGGCAACGTCTTCAACATCATGCGGCAGGTCTCGATCGATGCGATCGTGGCCTATGGCGAGCTTTTCACCATCATCACCGCCGGCATCGATCTGTCGGTCGGGTCGGTCCTCGGATTTACCGGCGTCGCGTTCGCGATGCTGCTCGCGAACGGCGTGAGCGTGGTCATCGCCACCCCGTTGACGCTCGCGCTCGGCCTTGCGATCGGAATCGTCAACGGCTTCGCCGTCGATAAACTGGGCATTCCGGCCTTCATCGTCACGCTCGCCGGACTGCAGGGCTACCGCGGCCTCACCATGCTCGTCTCAGGCGGCATGACCATCGCGGGGCTGCCGGATTCGCTAGGGAACTTCGCCAACTCGTCGGTCTTCGGGATACCGACGATGTTTGTCGTGATGCTCGTTTTTGCCGCCGCCTCTCAATTCCTTCTCGGGGCGACGCGGCTCGGGCGCTACATGTATGCGCTCGGCAGCAACATCGAGGCGGCGCGCCGCGTCGGCATCAACGTGACCGGCGTCACGCTCGCGGCCTACGGCCTCGCGTCGCTATTCGCCGCAGTCGGAGGCATGCTGCTCGTCGCCCGGTTGACGATGGGCAATCCCAACGCCGGCATGGGAGCGGAGCTTCAGGCGATCGCCGCCGCGGTCGTCGGCGGCGCCAGCCTATTCGGCGGACGCGGGACCATTGGCGGCTGCTTCATTGGCGCGATCCTGTTCACCACCATCGGCAACGGCGCAAACCTGCTTGGCGTCAATCCCTTCTGGCAGATGGTGATCGAGGGCCTGCTCATCGCCGGCGTCGTTTACCTCGACAACGTGCAGAAGCGACGCGCGCAAGGACAGTAGACGAATAAGGATTTGACGCATGCGCACCGGGGAGAAGGTCAAGCAACTCGGGTCTGCCGAGGCGGGACAAAAGATTGGCGCTCTCTCTCTCGCGGGTCTTGCCGCTCTTGCCGTCCTTGTCGCCTCGTCCTGTCCCGCCCTCGCGCTGGACAAGGTCACCTTCGGCTTGAACTGGCTGGCGGACCCGGAGGCCGGCGGATATTACCAAGCCGTTGTCGACGGCACCTACGCCAAATACGGACTCGACGTCACAATTCAGCCCGGTAGCCCGCAGAGCGACGGCGGATTGCTCTTGCTGGTGGGCAAGATTGATTTCTTCCAGGCAGGCGACCTGCTTGGCGATTTTCTGGCCGAACAGCGCAACGTCCCAATTGTTGCGGTGGCCGCCGACTTTCAGAAGGATCCGCAGATCTTCATGTCGCACCCGGGCGTCGGCCTGGACAAGTGGACCGACCTGCCGAAAGCCTCAACCGCTTACGTGAGCGCCGGCGGCTTGTACTCCTTCTACGCCTGGATGATCAAAGCGTGGGGATTCAGTTATGCGAACGTCAAGCCGTACGATTTCGATTCCGCGCCATTCATCGTCAACAAACACTCGATCCAGGAGGGTTATCTTACCTCGGAGCCCTATGCGATCGAGCAGCAAGGGCATTTCAAACCCAATGTTTTCCTGCTCGCGGATCATGGCTATTCCACCTACTCGTCGCTGATCGAAGCGCGGCGCGACACGGTGGAGCGGAATCCGGATCTGGTGCAACGGTTCGTCAATGCTTCGGCGATCGGCTGGTATCACTATCTCTACGGCGACAACGCCAAAGCCAATGCGGCGATCAAACGCGCCAATCCGGGAATGACCGACGGCCAGATCGCCTATTCCATCGCCAAGCTCAAAGAATATGGGATCGTCGATTCGGGCGACGCGCCAAAACTCGGGATCGGCGCGATGACCGACGCGCGGGTCAAGGACTTTTTCGACGAAATGGTGAAAGCCGGAATCGTGAAGCCCGATACCGACTACAAGAAAGTCTACACGCTGCAATTCGTGGACAAGGGGGCTGGTGTGAAGCTTGATTTCGAGGTGAAGGCATCCCTGCAAGGGGACGGACTGGAACGTTAGGACCGTCAGTGAAGGTTGGTCATTGCTAGGAGCAGATTTACGGGGAGCACAGCGCGGCGATCGAAAGGCGTCTCATGAACACGATTTGTTCGCTTGGCGCTGCGCTAGTGGGTCGGCCTGGCAGTATCCGGCGGCCCCTCGCTTTCTTCATAACCATCTGCGCTGTCGCTGAGCTTCTCGCGCCGTCCTTTCTGACAGCTAGAAACCACCAAGCTCTGCTCACGAGCTCCAGCTTCCTCATTGTCGTGGCGGCCGGGGAAGCGCTGGTAATCCTTGTCGGCATGATCGATCTTGGGGTCGAGAGCATGCTGGCGGCCTCGGGCATGTTTGTGGCTTGGCTCACAGTGTTTCATGACGCGCCCGCTGGCCTTGCCGTTGCTCTGACGCTCGCCGCCGGGGCCGCCGTCGGTGCGCTGGCCGGCGGAAACCCCGCATCTCGCCATCAGCGAAGTCGCGGAATGGTTCTCGGCGCACGCCTACATGCCGAAGTTCGGGGACCGTGTGGTGCTGGAGACCCCCATCCGCCAAGCGACCGGCAAGTTCGGCGCGCCTTTCGGTTACGCGCAAGGGTTTGACCAGCCCGCAGGGCAATACGCCGGCTTGATCGATGCGAAGGCCGCCCGGAAATCCTCGCCCCGCATGGGCTTCTCGTTCGCGCCGAGGTCGCCAAGCAACAAACGTCGTCCGTGCCTGTTCCTCCGCCAGGGCCTGCGCCGGGAGCAGGAGGCCCTGCACCACCGACTTCGCCGCCCCCAAGCGCGCCAGGCTCGTCGCCAATCCCGCCGGCGCCGCCTAAGCCGCATAGGTTCTACGGTTCGGTCGAGATCGACATGAACCGGCCCGCGAAGGCGTTCGACGCGATCGTGAATGCCGTCGTGATGGAATTGCAAAGAAGCCCCGGGGCGAGGGTCAGGCTGACACTCGAGATCGAGGCAGAGGCGCCGGCAGGCTTCAAGGATGAGGATGTCAGCGTCGTGCGCGACAACACGAAGCAGTTGAAGTTCACGCCGGGGTCGACCGGGTTCTCGGACTGACGAGGGCAGCCCGGTCCCCGGGGCTTGTAGCCCTTAAAGCGCGCGCGCCGGTAAGCGCCAGCGTCGGGGGCGTCCGCATTTGTGAATGACCCGGATCGGGCAATTGGGCCGTCGCGAAGTACCAGTTTGGCGAGGTGCTACTGGCGTATGCAAGCAGCGGGTTTTTCGACAGCGCCAACAGGTCGGGTCCTCGACGGTCGCGATCGACGCGCTGGATGAGGTGTCGTTGGCTTCTGCTGCGGCGCATGGGTTAGTGCGCTTACCCGACTCGCTTCGGTTCGTGCTGCTGATGCACATGGCAGCCGGGGGTACTGAGCGACGATATCGCTTCGCACTCTGCGTAGCGAACCGAGGAAGCTGGAGGGGAAGCTGAACGTGGTCCGCATCGGGATCCAGGAAAGCAATCAGGCGTGCGGCGAGGCCCTCTCTTGGGGTTCAGCCGTGGCGCCACCGCGGACTGTCGTGCGTACGGAACTGCGGGCTACGACTACGCTTTCGGGTGCTTCCCCCATGCTTCCCCCGGCTCTGACGTCTAGGGCGGGGAAGCGATCAACGACCCCGAAGGACCGTTCGAAGTCATTGATTTTCGTAAGAAAAACTGGAGCGGGCGAAGGGATTCGAACCCTCGACCCCAACCTTGGCAAGGTTGTGCTCTACCCCTGAGCTACACCCGCATCCGATGACGGCGACGCCGCCGGCCGCGCTTATGACGCAATGGTAACGAGAATGCAACACCCTCCGCACTAGACCCCGTCGCCAGGGATACCCAAATCGAGCGGACCCCGCGCACGCGAGCTTGATTTGAATCGACAGTTCATCCGTGCCAAGCCAGATGATGAAGTGAGCTTTAGGGATGAACGAGGCCCTTAAACCGGACGACGTCGCGGAACGCTCGACGCCCGCGCCGCACGAGGTCACGCAACGCGTGGCCCCCGCGCCCGTCGAAACGCGCCGCGGCGCCGGCGGAGCGGTTTCGCTTGGATCGCGATCGTCGCCGTCCTGGCCGGCGGCGGGCGCCTTCGCCTGGCAGAGGTTCGAGCATCACGCCGCGCCCACGAACCGGGAGGAAAGCTCGGGCCGGCCGGCGCAGCCGCCGCAAACCGTGCGCGTCGGCGCCGGTGACGCTCGGCGACATGCCGCTGACCATCGACGCCCTGGGAACGGTGACGCCGTTCGAGACCGTGACCATCCGCACCCAGATCGCGGGCACCTTGCAGAGCGTCGGCTTCACCGAAGGCCAGACGGTCAAGGCCGGCGACTTCATCGCCCAGATCGATCCGCGCCCCTACGAGGCGGCGCTCGCCCAGGCGCAGGGGCAATTGGCCAAGGACCAGGCGCTTTTGGGCCAGGCCCAGGGCGACCTCGCCCGCTTTCAGCAGCTCGCCAAACAGGATTCGATCGCCATGCAGCAGGTCGCCGATCAGATCGCGCTGGTCGCCCAGGACAAGGCCGCGATCGCCGCCGACCAGGCGATGGTCAAGACGGCCGAGCTCAACGTCGGCTACACCCATATCGTCTCGCCGGTCACCGGACGGGTGGGCTTGAGGCTCGTCGATCCCGGGAACTATCTGCAGCCCTCCGACGCCAGCGGCATCGTCGTCATCACCCAGATCGATCCGATCAGCGTCGTGTTCACGACGCCCGAGGACAACCTGCCGCGCATCTCGGCGCGGCTCAAATCCGGCGCCAAGCTTCCGGTCACGGTGCTCGACCGCGACAATGTCCATGCGCTGGCGACCGGAACGCTGACCACCTACGACAGCCAGATCGACGTGACCACCGGCACCATCAGGATGCGGGCGACGTTCGCCAACCCCGACGGGGTCCTGTTCCCCAACCAGTTCGTCAACGTCCGCCTTCTGGTCGACACCATGACCGGCGCGACGCTCGCGCCCAACGCGGCGATCCAGCTCGGCGCATCGGGCAATTTCGTCTATCTCCTCAACGACAATTCGACGGTCTCCAAGCGCGACGTGATCATCGGACCGACCGACGGCAAGCACACCGTGATCGCCTCGGGCCTCAAGGCGGGCGACAAGGTGGTGATCGACGGCGTCGACCGTCTGCGCGACGGCGCCAAGGTCAAGGTCGTCGACAACCCGCCGGGCGCCGCGCGCAGGCGCCCGCGCAGGGGCATGAACAAGGCCGGGCCGGCTGGCCGAGCGGCGACGGCCAGCATCATCGCCATCGCCACGCCCAGTCCGGGGCCGCAGAGGGCTCGCCCGCTACGGGAGCGGCTTCTCCGACCGCCCCGCCGGCCATGCGGCCACGCAGGGCGCGCCGCCAGCCAGCGCCACGCAGGGCGCGTCGGCGCCGGCCCGCCGCTCGGCGCGCCGGCGCAGGGCCCGGCGCAATGACGCCGCGGCCCCGCCCGCAGGCGCAGGGCGGTGAACCCCTCCCGCATCTTCATCGATCGTCCGGTCGCGACCAGTCTCCTGATGATCGCGATTCTGCTCGTCGGCGTCCTGGCGTTCCGCTTCCTGCCGCTCTCGGCCTTGCCCGAGGTCGACTATCCGACGATCCAGGTCCAGACCTTTTATCCGGGCGCGAGCCCGGAGGTGATGACTTCGGCGGTGACGGCGCCGCTCGAGCGGCAATTCGGCCAGATGCCGAGCCTGAGCCAGATGATGTCGCAAAGCTCCGCCGGCGCGTCGGTCATCACCTTGCGGTTCGGCCTCGACATCGGTCTCGACATCGCCGAACAGGAGGTGCAGGCGGCGATCAACGCCGCCGGCAATCTTCTGCCCGCCGACCTGCCCGCGCCGCCGATCTACGCCAAGGTCAATCCGGCCGACGCGCCGATTCTGACGCTCGGCGTCGCTTCGGACTCGATGAAGCTGACCGAGGTCGAGGACATCATCGAAACCCGCCTCGTGCCGAAACTGTCGCAACTCCCCGGCGTCGGACTGGTCTCGATCTCGGGCGGGCAGCGGCCCGCCGTCCGCATCCACGTCAATCCGCTCGCCCTGTCGGGCGTCGGCGTCAACCTCGACGATCTGCGCACCACGATCGCCAACCTCAACGTCAACACGCCGAAGGGAAATTTCGACGGGCCGGCGCAGGCCTCGGCGATCAACGCCAACGATCAGATCCGCGACCCGAACGATTACGCGAAATCGGTCATCGCCTACCGCAACGGCGCGCCGGTCCGGCTCTCCGACGTCGCGACGGTCGAGATCGCGCCCGAGAACAATCGCCTGAAGGCCTGGATGAACACGACTCCGGCGCTGATCGTCAACATTCAGCGCCAGCCCGGCGCGAACGTCATCAAGGTCGTCGACAGCATCAAGAGGCTGTTGCCCTCGCTCCGCGAGTCGCTGCCGGCGGCGATCACGGTCAAGCCGCTGACCGACCGCACGACCACCATCCGCGCCTCGGTCGAGGACGTCGAATTCGAGCTTGCGCTGGCGGTCGGCCTGGTCGTGATGGTCATATTCATCTTCCTGCGCAACATCCCGGCGACCATCATCCCGAGCCTGTCGGTGCCGCTGTCGCTGATCGGCGCGCTGGCGATCATGTATCAGGCCGGCTTCAGCCTCGACAATCTGTCGCTGATGGCGCTGACCGTCGCGACCGGCTTCGTCGTCGACGACGCGATCGTGGTGATCGAGAACATCGCCCGCTTTCTCGAGCAGGGCGACAGTCCCTACGACGCGGCGATGAAGGGGTCGGCGCAGATCGGCTTCACCATCATCTCGCTCACCGTGTCGCTGATCGCGGTTTTGATCCCGCTCCTGTTCATGGGCGACGTCGTCGGGCGGCTCTTCCATGAGTTCGCGATCACCCTCGCCGCGGCCATCGTCATTTCCGCCGTGGTCTCGCTCACCCTGGTGCCGATGCTGTGCGCCAAGCTTCTGCGTCCGCGGGGCCATGGCGGCGAGGCGAGCGGCGGCCGGTTCTTCCAGGCGCTGACCCGTTTCTACGCCTCGACGCTGCGCGTCGCGCTCGATCATCAGGGCGTCATGCTGCTGATTGCGCTCGGCACGTTCCTGCTCACAGGCTACCTCTACGCGACGATCCCGAAAGGGTTCTTTCCGATCCAGGACACCGGCGTCATCCAGGGCGTGACGCAGGCGGCGGAATCGATTTCCTTCGACCAGATGGCCGACCATCAGCAGGCGCTGGCCAAAGTGATCCTCGCCGATCCGGACGTCGAAAGCCTCAGCTCCTTCATCGGCGTCGACGGCTCGAACATCACGCTCAACTCCGGCCGCTTCCTCATCAACCTGAAGCCGCATGCGGATCGCAAGGCGACCGCGAGCGAGATCATCCGGCGACTGCAAAAGGAGACCGCGAGCGTCCCCGGCATATCGCTGTTCATGCAGCCGGTGCAGGATCTCTCGATCGACACCGCGGTCAGCGCGACCCAATATCAGTTCACGCTCGAGAACCAGGATCTCAAGACGCTGGAGACCTGGACGCCCAAGGTGTTGCAGCGCTTGAGCCAGATTCCATCGATCGTCGACGTGGCGAGCGATCTGCAGCCGGACGGCCGCTCGGTGATGGTCGATCTCGACCGCGCCAATGCGGCGCGCTTCGGCATCACGCCCGCGATCGTCGACAATGCGCTCTACGACGCCTACGGCCAGCGCATCATCTCGACCATCTTCACCCAGAGCAACCAGTACCGCGTCATCATCGACGTTGATCCAGCGATGGCGCGCTCGATGAAATCGCTCAATTCGCTCTACCTGCCGTCGGCGGCGACGACCACCGGCCAGACGCCGCTGCCATCGGTCGCCAATTTCACCGTCAAGACCGCGCCGCTGCAGATCTCGCACCTGAAGCAGTTTCCGGTGACGACGATCTCGTTCAACCTCGCGCCGGGCGCCTCCCTCGGCGCGGCGGTCGACGCGATCGGGCAGGCGCTCAAGGAGATCGACCTGCCGCCAAGCTTCGCGGTCAGCTTCCAGGGCGCGGCGCAGGCCTTCCAGTCAGCGCTGTCGAACGAGGTGCTCCTGCTCGCGGCGGCGATCGCGGCCATGTATATCGTGCTCGGCGTGCTCTACGAGAGCTTCATCCATCCGATCACGATCCTCACCACGCTGCCGTCCGCCGGCATCGGCGCGCTACTGACGCTGAACGCCGCCGGGGCCGGGCTCGACATCATCGGCGTGATCGGCATCGTGCTCTTGATCGGCATCGTCAAGAAGAATGCGATCATGATGATCGACTTCGCCCTCGACGCGCAGCGCGAGCAGGGGCTGCCGGCGCGCGAGGCGATCTATCAGGCCTGTCTCTTGCGCCTGCGTCCGATCCTGATGACGACGGTCGCGGCGATCTTCGGCGCGCTGCCCCTGATGCTGGGAACCGGCGTCGGCTCGGAGCTTCGCCGTCCGCTGGGGCTCGCGATTGTCGGCGGTCTCGCCTTCTCCCAGGTGCTGACGCTCTATACGACGCCGGTCATCTATCTCTTCTTCGAGCGGCTCGGGGAGCGTCTCGGCATGGGCGCGACCGGGGCAAGGTTCGCTACGGAAACGCCGTGAACAACCGCTTTTCCGAGCTCTTCATCCGCCGGCCGGTGGCGACGGCGCTGCTGACGATCGGCATCATCTTCGCCGGGCTCCTCGGCTATTCGCAATTGCCCGTCTCGCCGCTGCCGCAGGTCGACTTTCCGGTCATCTCGGTTCAGGCGAACATGCCGGGCGCGAGCCCAGACACCATGGCGTCCTCGGTCGCTGCGCCGCTCGAGCGCCATTTGGGCCAGATCGCCGACGTCAACGAGATGACGTCGCAAAGCTCGCTCGGCACGACCCGCATCATCCTTCAATTCGGCCTCGATCGCGACATCGACGGCGCCGCCCGCGACGTGCAGGCGGCGATCAACGCCGCGCGGGTCGATCTGCCGACCAGCCTGCGCCAGAACCCGACCTACCATAAGGTCAATCCGGCCGACGCGCCGATCATGGTCATCGCCATGTCGTCGACCACCCACACGGCGGGACAGCTCTATGACCTCGCCTCCAACGTTCTTCAGCAGCGTCTGTCGCAGCTTCCCGGCATCGGCGAGGTCGACATCTCCGGCGCGGCGCTGCCGGCGGTGCGCGTCGAGATCAACCCGAGCGCGATCTTCCACTATGGCATCGGGCTCGAGGACATCCGCGCCGCGCTCGCCTCCGCCAACGCCAACAGCCCCAAGGGCGCGATCGAGGACGACGACACCCACTATCAGATCTACGCCAACGATCAGGCGACCCACGCCGCGCAATATCGCGATCTGGTGATCGCCTATCGCAATGGCGCGCCGATCAGGCTCAGCGATGTCGCGGACGTCGAGGACTCGGTCGAGGACCTTCGCAACGCCGGCCTCGTCAACGGCAAGCCCGGCGTCGCGGTGATCCTGTCGCGCCAGCCCGGCGCAAACATCATTCAGGCGGTCGACGGCGTGAAAGCCGAGCTGCCGCGTCTCATCGCCTCGCTGCCGGGCGACATCGATCTCACGGTCGCCGTCGACCGGTCGAAGACCATCCGGCAATCGCTGCACGACACCGAAAAGACGCTGGTGATCGCGGTCCTTCTGGTCATTCTGGTGGTGTTCGCGTTCCTGCGCAGCGTGCGGGCGGCGGCGATCCCGAGCGTCGCGGTGCCGACCTCGATCATCGGCTCGTTCGGGGTGATGTATCTCCTCGGCTTCAGCCTCAACAACCTGTCCCTGATGGCGCTGACGATTTCGACCGGCTTCGTCGTCGACGACGCGATCGTGGTGCTCGAGAACATCTCGCGCTATCTCGAACAGGGCATGCCGCGGATGGAGGCCGCGATCCGCGGCGCGGGCGAAGTCGGCTTCACCGTCATTTCGATCACCCTTTCGCTGATCGCGGTGTTCGCGCCGCTGCTCTTCTTCGGCGGCATCGTCGGGCGCCTGTTCACCGAATTCGCGCTGACGCTGACGGTCGCGGTGCTCATTTCAATGGTCGTCTCGCTGACCACGACGCCGATGATGTGCGCGCTGATCCTGCCGCGCGAGCGTGAGGTCCGGCACGGACGCCTCTATCGGGCGACGGAGCGCGTCTTCGATGCGATGCTCGCGTTTTATCGTTCGACGCTGCGCGTGGCGCTTCGTCACCCCGGCGCCGTGGCGTTGTCGCTCCTGGCCACGGTCGGGCTCAACTACTACATGTTCCGCTACCACATGAGCTATGGCCTGTTCCCGGTGCAGGACACGGGCCTCATCATCGGCGGGATTCAGGGCGATCAGAGCATCTCCTTCCAGGCGATGAAGACCAAGTTCGAGCAATTGCAGACGATCGTCCAGGACGATCCCGCGGTCGACAGCGTGGTCGGCTTCACCGGCGGCCGGGCGACCAACAGCGGCTTCATCTATGTGTCGCTCAAGCCGTCCGACAAACGCGACCTCACCGCTGACGAGGTCGTGGCGCGGCTGCGCCCCAAGCTCGCCGAGGTTGCGGGGGCGCGGCTCTTCATGTTCGCCGTCTCGGACCTGAGAACCGGCGGCCGGCAGAGCAACTCGGCCTATCAGTACACCCTGCTCTCCGACGATCCCGAGACGCTCTACGCCTGGGCGCCCAAGCTCACCCAGGCGCTGATGGGCAACGCGGTGGTCAAGGACGTGAACTCCGATCAGGAGATGGGCGGCCTTCAGACCAACCTCGACATCAACCGCGACACCGCCATGCAGCTCGGCCTCACCTTGAGCGCGATCGACAACACGCTCTACGACGCCTTCGGCCAGCGTCAGGTCTCGACCATCTACAATGCCCTCAACCAGTATCACGTCGTCATGGAGGTCGCGCCGCGATACTGGCAGGATCCGCGGATGCTGAATCAGATCTATGTCTCGAAGTCGGGCGCCAATCCGACGGGCGTACAACAGACCGGATTCGCGGCCGGCAATTACACATCCACGACCGGAACCCAGAGCACGGCGGCGACGATCGCGGCCGATTCGGCGCGCAATCTCGCAACCAATGCGATTGCCGCAAGCGGCCACGCGTCCGCCTCGACCGGCGCTGCGGTCTCGACCTCGGTCGAGACGATGGTTCCGCTCTCGGCCTTCGCCAAATTCTCGCCCGGCCACACGCCGCTCAGGGTCAACCATCAGGGCCAGTTCGCGGCGACGACGATCTCGTTCAACCTCGCGCCCGGCCGGTCACTGAGCGAAGCCAAGACCGAGATCGACAACGCCATTCAGCGCATCGACATGCCGTCCACTGTGCGGGGCGCGTTCGCCGGCACCGCGGCGACCTTTCAGCAGTCGCAATCGAGCATGCCGCTTCTGTTCGGGGCCGCGCTGGTGACGATCTATCTCGTGCTCGGCATTCTTTATGAGAGCCTGATCCACCCCCTGACCATCCTCTCGACCCTCTTCTCGGCCAGCGTCGGCGCAGCGCTGGCCCTGTGGGCGTCCGACACCCAGTTCACCGTCATCGCCGCGATCGGCGTCCTCCTGCTCATCGGCATCGTGAAGAAGAACGCGATTCTGATGGTCGATTTCGCGCTTCAGGCGGAGCGCGAGGGGCGCGACACGCGCGAGGCGATCGAGGAGGCCTGCCTTTTGCGCTTCCGCCCGATCATGATGACCACCTTCGCCGCCCTGTTCGGCGCGCTGCCGCTGGCGTTTGGAACCGGCGAAGGCTCGGAATTGCGCCATCCGCTCGGCATCACCATCGTCGGCGGGCTCATCGTCAGCCAGGTTCTGACGCTGTACACGACCCCGGTCGTGTTTCTTTACCTCGACAATTTTGGCAAGTGGCTCAGGGGCCTCTGGCGCCGCTACTACCTGCGCGCCGGCCCCGCCCCGATGGGCGCGCGGTAGAGGCAGGCCTAAGTCGATTGGACGCGACGGTTCAGGCTGCGGCCAAGCGCTCGAGTTCTCGCTCGAAGTCGAGGCGCAACTGCTTCGCTTCGGCCTCCGGCAACCAGTTCGCCATTTGCGGGAAAACGATCTGATACATTCTGGTCGTACGCTTGTCCCAGGGCGGGAGAGACTGCGCAGCCCGCGCCTCTGCGAGAATCTTTTGCAGGCGAGCCCTCACTTCGTCGGGCTTTGCGAGGCCAACACCGCTGTTGCGCGGAGGTTCGTCGGCGAACAGGTCGCGCTGGGCCGGTCGAAAACCAAAGAGGTCGGATTGATGGTTATTCATCAACAGCGGCGGGCTCACTCTCGCTCAGTCCGAGCGCTTCGCGACTCAAAGTCGCCGACAGCGCCTGCGCGAGAATCTGATCGGCGCGAGCGAAAAGGTCAATGAGCTCGGCGATCCTACCCACAACGTCTCGCATACTCGTGACGAGTGCATGATCCACGGGCAATCCTTGGCGGCCCTCGAGCCAACGGGACAGCACGCGATATCCGCTGACCTCGAAATCCCAGACGTCTGCGGCGATGCCGGACACGCGGCCCGTTCGGTTGCCGCAAAGGTAAATCTGGCCCTGGTTCCAATCGCTTGCGTGGAGGGCTTCGGTGGCCTCTGTCTCGACACGCGCGACGTCTCGAGTGAGGAAACGATCGCCCGGCGGACGCTCGAAAGTCTCGACCGCGCGGATCTCTTGCCCCAACCCGATTGCATCGCGAAAGAGGGCAAAGTTGCTGGGAAAAGGGACGTGCGGAAAGACATCCTCCAGGTCCTCGGCAAAGCGCAATGTGTAGGACCTGGCGGACAGTAGGGCGAGAATTGCGTCGAAGGCGTCTTGCGCATCGACCTGCGTGCCGTAGTTTGCCGCGAGCCCTTCTAGGAGAGATGCAGAAACATTAAACGGGCCGTGGCCAGGGCGGTGGTCCCGCAAAGGAAAGGCATAGCCGCCGTAACTGCCACGGAATGCGTGATAGTCGGGGAACAAGCAATAGCACCAAACCGCCGGTCCTTCGCCGGTCGCAAAAGGCAGGGCGTAAAGCGCCTTATTTTCTCTGCCCCAAGCCTCCTGCAATTTCGGGCGAGGTCGATCGATAAAGGAGTCGTCCTTATATAGAAAGCGCTGATCCAGTGGCCTATATGCGGCCTCCGCAATGCGTTCTGGATGAAAGCCTTTAGCCTTCGCATTGTTCCACGTTCTCATGGCGGTCTCATTGAATGCAGTTTGGGCCTCCGAGTCTGGTCCACGAATGTATTCGGCAATTCTCTGCTCCAATATGTTCCTTCGGGTAGCGTAGACAAAGTCGTCTCGCTTGGTTTGAAGGCCCGAGCGGTGGAAGACGAAGCACAAGGGCAGCGGCGGCCAGGCGACCGCTTGAAAGGGGCGAGGCCTGAAGGGCTCTAACCCTCCGCGATCAATCTGAATCGCGCCCGGCCTTGTACCGGTATCCTGTCCTTCGAGAAGCCATTTCAACTTCGCCGACTTTGTGAAGATGTCCTCTTCCCACGAATCCGTGTAGGTCACATGCGTAAGCGCCCCAGCGCCAGAGCTACCGTCCGCGATCGCAAGCGTGATGGCGGTCCCTACCTGGATGTTGAAAACGCCTTGGTCGCCCGTGACGCCGGCGCGCTCGCCACGTCTAACATCGCCTCGCAGGTCGATGATCTCAATCCGGTCGAAGCGCTCTCTCAGCATCTCGCGAAGTCCGGCATACGGCTTCCCCGCGAGAAAGGTCCTGTTTGAAATGAAGGCCACTACGCCGCGCCGCGGCGCGCCTTCGCTCTCGAAGATTTTCCAGATCGCCCAGCGCCAGAACGCAATCGAGAGTTCGGGAAACGTGTTGAGCTGATTGCCCCAGCCAGCGTCGCGGACCGGCGCTTTGAGATCGTCCCACAGCTCGTTCATCCAGTCGCCGACAAGCTCGCCAATCTCGCCGGCTTCCAAGCGCCTATAGGGCGGGTTTGCTATGATCGCGAGGATCGGCTGGCGCTGCTTGATCCGGTCGGCTTCGTGCCGCTCCGTCCGTATATTCTCGGCGACAAAGCCCAGTCTTCCCACCGGCGCGGCGGCTCCGGGCTCGGCCAGCGTGTCCGTAAGGAAAACGCCGATGCGCTGGTTGGCGCCCAACGCCCCGATGGAGTGACCCAATCGATAATGGGCGACAGCGTACGGCCCGACGAGAAGTTCGAAGCCAAATAGGCGCAAAGCCAGTGCGCGTAACGCGCCAGGGACCGCGCCGGGTCCGTCTTCAATCGATGCGCGAACGCGATCAATTACGGCCAGCAAGAATGTGCCAGTTCCACATGCAGGATCGAGCAGGGTCACGGATTCGTCAATCAGTCCTGCCGTCCGGAGATTTTCACGCAACGCGCGATCCAGCGCGGCGACCATGTAGGTCACGACCTCGACGGGGGTGTAGTAGACGCCGTAGCGCTCTCTTGCGGCCGGGTCGAACACCTTTAGGAAATCCTCGTAGAAATAGAGGATCGGGTCCTTTTGTCCGGCCTCGCGCGCAAGAATTGCGGGATCGAAGCTGTTGACGGTATCAAGAATGACGTCGAAGCCAACGCCTACGTCGGTTACGATCTCTTCCTGGCTGAGCACGCGAAGTGTTGTACGCATCAGCGCATGTTCGGCCGGCATATGCTGCCACGCATTCTTGTCCACCTCCCGATCCAACGCTTCCCGAACAAGTAGCAGTCCGAACGCGAGTGTCTGGGAGAAGGCGGCTGCGAATAGCGGATCGAAGCGCCCAGTGTTGTAACCTGCCGCCTGCGGATGCGCGTACAGCACTTCGCGGAATTCCTCGCGGACCACCTGAAGCGGAGCATTCGTCGCGCCGGTGGCATTGAGTTCATCAAGGCGGTCCGCGACGACGGCGCGGACGAGCCGCGCGGCATACGCCAGATTTGTTGCCAGGGCCTCAGCGTCCCTTGCCGGCGGGGGCTCGGCAAAAGCGAGCGGAGTCAGCGCGGCTATCAGCGAAGCCGGATCAACTTGTCGTATCGCGCGCTCCGCGCGCGCATCTGTCGTCTCCAGATCGAGCGCGATCTTCGGAACGATCTCCAGAGGAGGACGGATTTGCTCGTCGCGCTTGAAAACGCGCAGGACCGAAAAGTTCGAAACAGCCCAAACGGGCAGTGATTTGAACCGCTCGAACTGCTTTTTGTCGTGAGCGTCGCGCCAGCGTGCTGGGTCATCCGGCTTCGTCGGCGCTTTCAACTCAACGAAAGCGCGAGGCGGCTGACCTGCGCGCGTGAGGGCAATATCCGGTCGGCCGACGCCCGGCGTCGCATACTCCGGGACGACTACGAGAGAATTCGAGGATACGTGCGGGAGCACCGCTTCCAGCAAGCGCTGGAATTCTGGGGCGAGCGCCAGTTCCTCATTCGTCGGTCTCGCTCGACGTTGCTCGCGGATCCGCCGCGCATATTCAACCAGTATTTCGACGATCATGTGCGCACTGTGGGCTGATTCGCGGGGGCCGAAAAGGCGCGCTCTTCCAGACCTGAGCGGTCCTGGGGCCGGGGCCGAGCCGCGAGCGGACGAATTTTCCTTGCCAAAATCAGAAACATACGCTATAAAGGTTCTGTTGGTCAGATCGACGCCGCGCGGTTCAGGCCCGCCGGTGAGAAAGGAATGGAGGAACGGTTTGAGGCTTGTTGGCGCACAACCTGGAACGCGAGTTGAGGCGGCCGAAATTTTTTTGCTTTTTTCGCTCATAACCCTTTGAAAAGTCCCGATTCCGAAAAGTAAAAGAAAGCAAAAGAAAGGCCTTTTCGCTTTCTTTTCCCTTCTTTTTCTTTCTTCTACTTTCGTTCCAACTCGCGCCATGGTTGCATCCAGCGCCTGATCGCGCGGCGGGGGCCGGGAGTTAGAGCGGCAGGGCGTAGCGGTCGGCGACCGCCGCCGCGGCGCGCGCGTCCTCGATCGGGATCGAACCGTTGTTGGCGGCGCGGGCGGCTCTGATGGCGGCGATCAGCGCCGGCGGACCGGCGACATCAGTGAGTTCGCCCGCTGTGTCAGTGAGGCGCGACCGCAGCGCCGCCTGCGCATCGTCGTCGGCGAAGGCCGCGGCCTGCATGAGCGCCATGACCGGGCGCGGGGCGTTCGAGCAGCGCGCCAGGCGATAGGCGTTGAGGAAGCGCTTGGCCTCGCGCGGCGAATGCGCGGCCAAGGGCGCGAGCGCGGCGAGCAGCGTCGTCTCCGCGCTCGACAGCGGCTCGACGAGCGCCGCGGCGACCGCCGGATCCGGCGCGGAGGCGGGCGGTGGGGCGAGCGCGAGAAGCCTGGCGACCACCGCCTCGCCCTCGCCGGCCTTGCGGGCCGGCAGGTTGATTGTGACCTGCAGCCATTTGCCGAGGCGCCGGCGCGCCTCGACCGGCCCGCCGAGCGCAGGTGCAAGCCGGACGGGATCGAACGCCAGCAACCCGACGCAGCCTTGTCCGATCACGCTCTGGGCGGCGTCGATCCAGTTCACCGCCGCCTCGGGCGCCAGCGCATCGAGATTGTCCACGACGACGATGAGCCGGTCCGGCGCCGGTCCCGACGCGGCGGAGCGCCCGATCCTCATGCTGAGCGCGGCGAGGAACTCGCGCGCGGACGCCGACGGCGCATGGCCGGACTCGAGAAATTCCGGCCCCGGGGCGCGGACGGACGTCTTACCGCCGACGCGCTCGCTCGCCGCCTGCGCGCGCTTGGCCGCGGCCTCGGCCTCGGCGGTCAGCGTGGCGACGCGCTGGTTGAGCCGGGCCGATCGCGCGTCGAGGTCCTGGCGTCGTTCGCGGACCTCGGAAGTGAGCAGCCGCGAGCCGCGCAAGAGGATGTTGGAGAACTGAAGCGCGCGCCACAGGTTGAGCGCGATCGCCAGCGCGCCGAGGAGATACAAGATCTCCGACGCCCGGTCGAACCAGTCGCCGTGCGCGGCGATCCAGCCCGCGACCGGCTTGAGCCAGTCGTTGGCGCCGCCGACCGCGGCGACGGCCGCGTCGCTGTGCAGCAGCCGGATGAGGAAGCCCAGCACGAAGGCGACGATCGCCCACAGGATGAGGCGCGCCTGGCTGCCATAGGCCCAGATCGAGCGGATCACGACCGCGGCGCGCCCACCGGCCCCGAGGGTCGATATGTCGCGCGCCAGACTGCGATAGCTCGAGTCGACGTCCGCGCCGGCAAATCCGAACCGGCGCAACTGCGCCTCGATCGTTCCGCGGCGGGCGCGGGCGAAGACGTCGAGGCGAGAGCCGGGAGTGTCGAACGCCAGCGTATCGGCGATCCGCGCACGTTTGGCCTCGACGTCGTCGCGCTGCGTGCGCTCGGCTTCGAGTTTCCTCACGAGATCGTCATGCCGATCGGACGCCGCTCTCGCGGCGCGATGCGGATCGCCGCCGGCATGGCCGGTTTCGTCCAGGAGGCCCGAATAATCCACGCCGCCCGGCTCCCGGTCGAGCGCGGCATACGCGGCGCTCGCGATCGCCACCGGCGCCTCGATGCGGCTCGCGGCGTCGACGCGCGCCAGCACGACCCGCTGGAGGACGCCGCCGCCGGCGGTCGCTGACGAAGCGCCGAGCTGTTCGATCGCCTGCGCGAAACGCCTGAGCGCGAATGTCTTGCCGGCCCCGGACGGCCCCAGGATCGCCGCCAGAAAAGGCGTCTGAACCTGAGGGGTCACGCAAAGTTGAGCCAGCGGCTGCACGATCGGGCCGGCGTTCAGAAGGTCCGCGCAGTCGGCGGAATCGCCAAGGAAGATCGGCTCCGCCGGGACTGGCGCGTGCGGCGGGGGCGGCGTGATCGAGACGGGCGGCGCGGCCGATTGCGCGGGGGTCCGTGGCGCGAGCGACAAGGATGACTTGTCGGTTGTCCCTACCTCGCCGAGCAGGCGGACCTTCGAGTTCACGCTTGGCTCGGACAATCGATCCTCCTCGGGCGCGCTCGGGAACTCCAAGGCGCGTTTGATCTGAACGCGGCGGCCCTAACGACCGCAAGGCCGCCGACAAGTCAAGCCGGAATGGGCGCCAAAGGCGGTTGAAGCCGGTTGCCCCGCTTTCGGGACCGGGCGCAAGACGTGAGAGCGCCTGGAGACCCTGGCTCCGTCCATCCGGGTTGAACTTTGGCGTCCAACCCTTCATCGTGAAAGTTAGCCGATGTCCCCTTGGCGGCGGGTCCGCGTCACAAGCCAGAGATCGCCTCTCGTACAATGAGACGAGGCGCTTCCCGATCGGCATAATGGCAATCGCCCGGAGACGGTGGAGGGAGGACGGAGATGCCGACGCAAGCACGCCCCATGGGGGTTTTCAACGAATGGGGCAAGCTCAGGGAGGTCTTGGTTGGCGATCCCGCGCGGTGCGTGTTTCCCCGATGGTCCCCCGATTGGGGCCGGTATCACGGATTTAAGACGATGCTGCACGGATTGGAGGGCGTCCCCCTGCAGCAGGCGATGCCCGAGCGCGCCAAGGGGATGATGGAACAGACCGAAGCGCTGGCGAGCGTATTGGAGGACCACGGCGTGGTCGTTCACCGCCCCCGCCCTCTGACAGATGTCGAGATCGCGGCAAGCCCGGTCGGCCTCTTTAACCAGTTCGTCCGTGATGCCCAAATCGTCATCGGCAAGCACGTCATCGAACCAATTTGCGCATGATGTTCCGCTGCAAGGAACATCTTGCCTACGAACAGTTTCTTCGCACGCGTCTGAGTGAGGACCCGGATTCACGACACGTGCGAATGCCCGATACGACACCGATCCTGTCGGGCGAGACGGAAGATGACTTCCTCAATGATCCGCGGCCCTTCGTTGAGGGTGGCGATACGTTTGTGCTCGGCAAGGATATTCTGGTCGGGGTTTCGTCGCTCGCCTCGAGCCCGGCCGGCGCCGCCTGGCTGCAGTGGTATCTCGAACCAGACGGTTACCGCGTACACCTCGTGCCGCTGACGCCGGAGTGGTTGCATCTCGATTGCATGTTCGCCGCGATCCGAGAAGGACTCTGCATGTGCTTCATGCAAGGACTGAAGGAAGGTCAACTCCCGGCGCCCATCAAGGACTGGGAGGTCATCGAAGCGACCGCCGAGGAGGCTCATTCCCTCGGCTGCAACACGCTTTGCCTCGAACCGGGCGTCATCATTATTGGCGCCGAGCACAAACGCCTCATCAAGGAAATAGAGAAGCGGAAGGTCGAGGTCGTCGCCGTGCCCTTCGACAAACCCTCCGAGCTTGGCGGCGCCATTCGCTGCTCTACCCACCCGTTGCTTAGGGAAGCCTGAGCGCCCTATTCACTGCGTCCGATGGAGGCCCAAGCCCTTGCTTGCATTCGCTCCGCCAACGCCCGATGCGACGCCGATCTGGCTGGTCAGCGCGGAAAACTGGCCGACGGTCAAATCGACGATCGGGGCTGCCGCCGCGACTTTCGCCGAACATTGCGGTTTCCAGCCAAAGGCCGGGCGCCTGCAGCTTCTCCCGGGCAAGCGCGGCGCGCTTGCGGGCGTCCTGTTCGGGGTTGACGAAGCGAACGCGCCCACGCGCGATCCGTTCGGGCCCGGCAAGCTTGCGACATCGCTGCCCGAAGGCGTCTATCGGTTCGCCAATCCGCCTCGAGACGCCGATCTCGCCGCGCTCGGCTTTCTGCTCGCGCTCTATCGCTACGACCGCTTCAAGGCCGATAAGTCGCCAAGGCCGCAACTCGTCGGCGCCCGAGGAGATCGACGCGATCCGGATTCAGCGCATCGCACAGGCGATCGCCTTCGGTCGCGACCTCGTCAACACGCCCGCCAACGCGCTCGGCCCCGACGCGCTTGAACAGGAGGCCGTCAAGCTCGCCGAGCATTTCGACGCCAGCGTCAGCATGGTGCGCGGCGAGGAACTCGTCGCCGCGAACTTTCCCCTCGTCCACGCGGTCGGTCGCGCGGGCGCCGAAGCAGCCGCGGCTCGTCGACTTTTCCTGGGGACGCGAGGACGCGCCGAAAGTGGCGATTATCGGCAAGGGCGTCACTTTCGACACCGGCGGCCTCGACATCAAGCCGGCGTCGGGCATGGAGCTGATGAAAAAGGACATGGGCGGGGCGGCGACGGCGCTGACGCTTGGCGCGGCTCATCATGGAGGCGGGGCTCGATCTCCGCCTGAGGACGGTGATCCCGATCGTCGAGAATGCGATATCGGCGCCGGCGATGCGGCCTGGCGACGTGATTGTCAGCCGCAAGGGGATTTCGGTCGAGGTCGGCAACACCGACGCCGAAGGGCGGATGATCCTCGCCGACGCGCTCGCGCTCTGCCGATGAGGACGCGCCGGAACTCATGCTCGACTTCGCGACCCTGACCGGCGCGGCGCGGGTCGCGCTCGGCCCCGACCTGCCGCCTTTCTACACCGACGACGACGCGCTTGCGGCGGCGATCGCCGATCACGCGGCTCGCGTCCGCGATCCTTTATGGCGCATGCCGCTCTGGCGCCCCTATGACGCGATGATCGAGGGGACGGTCGGCGACATCAGCAATTCGGGCTCGGGCGCCGGCATGGCGGGCTCGATCACCGCCGCGCTGTTCCTTCGGCGGTTCGTCGAGAAGGCGAAATCCTGGGCGCATTTCGACGTCTACGCCTGGAACCCGAAGCCGCGCGCCCATGGGCCGAGCGGCGGCGAGATCCAGGCGGCGCGGGCTTTGTTCGAGCTTTTGAGCGAACGCTATCCGAGGCGGTGAGAGGGCGCGCCTCTTCGTCAACCGATCAGCCACGGCAGCAGCACCGGGATCACCGCCGGCGTGACGATGGCGTTGAGCCCCATGGCGAGGCCGGCGAACACGCCCGCGACCGGATCGACCGCGAACGCGCGCGCCGTGCCGATGCCATGCGAGGCGAGGCCGACGGCGAAGCCGCGCGCGGCGTAGTCGGTGACGCCGAGCGCGTCCATGAGCGGGGTCACGATGACCGCGCCGAGGATGCCGGTGGCGATGACGAGAACGGCGGTCAGCGGCGGCGCGCCGCCGAGCGCCTCGGTCACCGCCATCGCGACGCCCGCAGTGATCGACTTCGGCGCGACCGCGATCAGGACCGCGCGCGGCGCGCCGAGCGCTCTTGGCGACCAGCACCGCCGAGGCGATCGCCACGACTGCGCCAACGAGAAGCGCCGCCGCCAGCGGCCAGACATTGCGTCTGACCAGCGCGAAGTTGGCGTAGATCGGCACGCCGAGCGCGACCGTCGCCGGCCCGAGCAGGAAATGCACGAACTGCGCGCCGTTGAAATAGGTCTGGTAGTCCGTGCCGGTGAGCTTGAGCAGCCCGCCAAGGAGCGCGATAGCGATCAGGACGTGGTTGACGATCGGGCGCCGGCCCGCCGCCTTGGCCAGCGCGTCGGCGACAAGGAAGGCCGCGAGCGTCGCCGTCAGCCAGAAGAGCGGCGTCGTCTGCAGATAGACCCAGAGGCGGAACGGCGTCATGCCTCGCCCTTCGCGCCAGTAAGCCGCTTGACGAGCAGGAAGACGCCGACGGTGACGATCAGCGTCGCGACCGTCGAGACGACGAGCGCGGCGGCCAGCGCCAATCCCTGCTCGCGCAATAGGCCGAGATACTGCACCACGCCGACGCCCGCGGGCACGAACAGGAGCGGCAGGGCGGCGAGCAGCCCTCTCGCCGCCTGGCCGAGATCGCTCGCCGCCAGCGCCTCCTCGTCGAGCGGGCGCCAGCGCTGGTAGAGGCCGAGGGCGACCACGAGCAGGGCAAGTCCGATCACCGGGCCGGGCGCCGGAAGCGCGAGCCCGCGCGCCGCGACCTCGCCGACGAGCTGAAAGGCGAGCAGGATGAACAGGCCGCGGATCATGTCGGTTTGTCGCCGCAACGGGCGGCGCGGTCAACGCGCTGGCGTCCACGTGCCCGGCGATGATCGACTTCAGGAACGCCGCGAGGCAGGCGCTATCGCTTGCGACGCCGCCATGACGGCTGCGACGCTGAAGAGAATTCTGGACTTACGCTCTCGCCGCGTTTCACCAGGATCCGTTCATCGGTCAGTTTCTCGGCGACGCGAGCGTTGCGCTTCCCCGCGTCCTTGCTTTATCGGACAGGCATGCGGGAGGGCATGGCATGGCTTTGACGAAACACAAGCGGATGACGGTCGCCGACTTGCGCGCGGTCAAAGGCAAGCGGCAATTGACGATGCTGTTCGTCGAAACGCCGGAAGAAGCGGCTGCGGCGTCCGCAGCCGGCATCGATATTCTGTCGATCGTTGAACACCTGTGGTCGCCCGCGATGCGCGAGGCGGCGGGCGACTGCTTCGTTCAGGTCGGGCTCATCTACGGCCAGCACTGCACCTACGAGGATTATCTGCGCGCCGCGCACAAGAACCTGATGATCGGCGGGGACGCGTTCTATTGCGCCGGCAGCCTCGATACGATCGCGAAGCTCGCGGCCGAGGGCATACCAGTCGTGGGCCACGTCGGGCTCATCCCCGCGCGCGCGACATGGACCGGCGGATTCAAGGCGGTCGGCAAGACCGCCGCCGAAGCGATGCAAGTCTATAAGCACGTCAAGCAGCTCGAGGCCGCCGGCGCGGTGGCGGCCGAGATCGAGGTCGTGCCGGCGCGCGTGGCGAGCGAGATCTCGAAGCGCACGACGCTCTTTCTCATGTCGATGGGCGCGGGCTCAGGCTGCGACGCGCAATATCTGTTCGCCGAGGACGTGCTCGGCTATTCGCGCGGCCATCAGCCGCGCCACGCCAAGGTCTATCGCAACTTTCGCGCCGAATACGACCGCCTGCAGCGCGAGCGCATCGCAGCCTTCCAGGAGTTCCGGGCCGATGTCGGGAAGGGCGCGTTCCCCGAGGACAAGCATCTCGTGCCGATCGCGGACGCCGAGTTCGACGCGTTCGTGAAGGGGTTGGAGAAATAGGCGCGCCGCTGTGAAAGGAATAGCGATCATGCCGGCTCCATCGGCAGGCGAACAGCAAGGAGTTCCGATCCGTCGCATCGGGCGGCGATCCGCCCTGCCGGTTGGGCCGCGGCCCGCGGCCCCTATGCTTCCTCGAGTCGCGATCGAACGGCGCGCATCCGCGCGGCGAGTTCCGCTTCGGCCAGCAACCCGCGGCCCAGCATCGTATGGACGAGCGCGAGGAGTTCGCGTTCAGGCGCGGGAACATCGCGATAGACCGCCTCTCCGAGCTCATCCTCGGCTCTGCGCCGGTCAAGCGCGGGAAGCGCCCCGCCGGCCGCGAGACACTCGTTCGTTCCGATCAGACTGGTTTTCCATGGCGGGTTCGGATTGGTGACGCCGTAGCGCGGCGCCAGAACATCCCATTCCTTTCCCTGGCGCCGGATGGCCTCAAGCAGTCCGATCCGACTTAGCTCTCCCTCGTTCGTGACGCTCATTCGGCGGCGCTCCCATGCTGCGCCGAAGCCTGGACGGGACGGCGGGCCTTGTGGAGGGGATGAACGTCGGCCGTTCTGCCCGGGCTCGGCAGGGCGACCCCAATCATGCAGTCGCGGGTCACGATCGCGGCGAGTTGCTCTTCGGTCCAGTTTTCGGTCCCCTTAGGCCTCGCTGGAAGGACCATGAAACGGCACTTCTGGTTCGAGTCCTCGACCCTGATCTCCACCTCGGGCGGAAGGATCAATCCGAATTCGGCGAGCACCTCGCGCGGCCAGCGGACCAGCCTGCGCCGGTAGTTGGTCGTGCGATACCATTCGGGGGACATGCCGAGGATCGGCCGCGGATAGCAGGAGCACAGCGTGCAGACGATTACGTGATGCAGCGTCGGCGTATCTTCGAGCACGATGAAATTCGTATAGTCGCTCGGGGTGCCGGATCCGGTCGGCTCCAGCCAGTCGAGCCCGATCTCCTTGCAGGCCTTGACGGCGTCCTTCATGACCCGCGCCTTGAAAGCGGGATCCGTCCAGCACTTCGCCACCAAGCGCGAGCCGTTGGCCGGTCCGATGGACTCCGCCCATTCGGTGAACCTCCGATGGTCCTCGGCGGTAAACAGGCCATGCTCGATCGCCAGCTCGCGCACGGCAATCTCGAGAACCTCGTAGTCCGTTATCTCTTCCACCATCGGCGCAGCTTTATGGTCATGGCCGTGATGGACGTGACCATCGCCCGCATGATCATGTTCGTGTCCCGTGCTCATTGGCGTCCCTCCTGTTCCCGTCCTTCCGGTTGTCTTGAGCGCCCGCCGATTGTCTTCAGCCGGTCACTTTCCAACGGGCTCAAGCCAATGTTCCGGCGCTTCGGTCTGCAAGGTGTCGTTGTCGAATGGATACTCTTCCCAGAGATCCTTCTGACGAAACCGGACGATGTAATATTGTTCGAGCTTTCCGTCGTAATTGAAGGCTTCGTCCTCGGGAATGAGGTCTTCGTATGTGCAAGCCGCGATCGTGCCGATAGCGCCTCGCACGTAATTCTGGGTGCGGGTGTAGAACATGTTCGGCATGTCCTTCACTTTGACGCGGTCACCGACCGCGAAGCGGGCGGCTGGGGTTTTGGTCGCTTCATTTGCTTTCATAGCGAGCTTTCACCTCCGCAATCTTATCGAGCAATTCGTTGAGCGAGATGTGCTTTTTGTCGACCAGCATCCGGGCCGCGGCCCAAATCCAACGCCCGTAATAGGGCATGCCCATGTAGAGCGTATAGCCGAGATCGTTGTCGGCTCGCCGGCGCCGCTCTTCAGCGTTCCAAAGGCCCCTCCAGCCGAGCACCTCGCAGGTCACGTAGGTATTCAGTTCCCACTGTTCCTCTTCCTTCTCCTCGTAGCGGATCGGAACATCGGGCTGACCCCCAACGTCATGGGGCGGGTGCATGAAGGCGCGGAACAGAGGAGGCGCATTTTCGTAGTTCCAGGTCTGCGGCGCGTGAAGCGCAGGCTGGAAAGAGGCGATGAGGTCGTACTGTTGATGAAGCTCGGGTCGTGACGTCATTTTCCTTCCCCTCTTTACTCGGACGGCCTCGGAGGGCCGCGCTCCAGCGCCCCAGCCCTGGCGCGGATCGGATGCTGGCCGCTCGTCAACAACAGGCTCTCTCGCCCTTCACAATTCACTGTCATGAGCGGAAGTCACCCACTTCGGGTTATGAGATAGGCGAGTCTTCGCTGCAAGCCGCTATTATGCGGAGGCGTAGTCCGTGTCCCAGTCCAGCACGATCTTGCCGCTCTCGCCCCGGCGCATGATCTCAAATCCTTCAAGGAATTTTTCCGCCGGCAGGCGGTGGGTGATGACCTTGCGCACGTCGAGCCCGCTTTCCAGCATCGCGATCATCTTGTGCCAGGTCTCGAACATCTCGCGCCCGTAGATGCCCTTGATGGTGAGCTGCTTGAAGATGATCTTGTTCCAGTCGACCAGCGCGGGCTTCGCCGGCAGGCCGAGCAGCGCGACCCGGCCGCCGGTGATGATGGCGTCGAACAATTGATCGAACGCCGCCGGCGCGCCGCTCATTTCGAGCACGACATCGAAGCCCTCGGTCATCTTGAGGCGGCTCATCGTCTCCTTGAGATCGGTCTTCGACACGTCGACCGCGACCACGTCGGCGACTTCTTCCGCGAGCCTGAGGCGCTTCGGGTTGATGTCGGTGATCACGACATGGCGCGCGCCGATATGGCGCGCGACCGCGCCCGCCATGATGCCGATCGGCCCGGCCCCGGTGATCAGCACGTCCTCGCCCACGAGATCGAAAGCAAGCGCGGTATGCACGGCGTTGCCGAGCGGATCGAGGATCGCGCCGAGCTCGTCGTCGACGTCGTCGGGCAGAGGCACGATGTTGAACGCCGGCACGCGCACATACTCGGCGAAGGCGCCGGGGATGTTGACGCCGATGCCGCGCGTCTCGGGATCGAGATGGTAGCGCCCGCCGCGCGCGGCGCGGCTCCTCATGCCGATCACGTGGCCCTCGCCCGACACGCGCTGGCCGACCTTCAAGCGCCGCACATTGGCGCCGAGTTCGGCGATCTCGCCCGAATATTCGTGGCCGACCGTCATCGGCGTCGGGATCGTCTTCTGCGCCCACTCGTCCCAGTTGAAGATGTGGATGTCGGTGCCGCAGATGCCGGTCTTGTGGACCTTCACGAGCACATCGTCGGGACCGATCTCGGGGATCGGCTGGTCCTCAAGCCACAGGCCCGGCTCCGGCTTTTCCTTGACGAGGGCTTTCATGGCGAACTGAAATAGGGCGTGGCGTCGTTCCGGTCAAAACCGGCTCGCGACAGATTGCCCCCAACAGCCCGATCCCGCCCGCCTAATGGTGTGCCCTCCATGTTACAGGAGCGATATTTCGACATTCCTTCGCCTAAATTCCGACGGCGCTCGCCACAAGGGAGTTGCCTTTCTTTGCCCGCTGATGAATTTGTAACCACGGGCAACAGCGGCGGGGCGGCAGCTTGGGCCTTGGAGAAGGCAACGTACGGCGTGTGCTTCCGAAGTGGGGAGCGGGAACAGCCGTGGCGGCTGTCGCCCTCATCGATGACTACAGATCTCGCAAACGGACAGGCGGTGGCGCCGTCGCGCGTGACGCCGAGCACGCTGGCCCCACCGGCCGGTCCATCGGGCGCGATCACCCTGAGCAGTCCGGCGGGACTCGCTGCGCCGTCAAACGCCGCGAAGCTCTCGGTCGCCATCTCGAATGTGACGGTGGAAGGCGGCTTTCCGGAACTCGCAGCGGACACCGCGGCCATCACCGCGAAACTCAGAGGCGGCCGGACAACCGTCGCCCAGATCTTCGCCGCCGCCAACGCGATCGAACAGGCCTACGCCGCGCGCGGCTACGTGCTGGTTCGCGTCGCGGTGCCCCCGCAGCAGCTCAAGAACGGCGGGACGCTTCGCCTTGTCGTGATTGACGGATTTGTCGAGGGCGTCGACGTCAAAGGCGTTCCCGAAAGGCAGCGCGCGCTCGTTCAGGCGCGCCTTGCTTCGCTGATCGGCAAGCGCCACGTAACGCTCGCCGAGATCGAGCGCAGGCTGATCCTGGCGTCGGACGTTCCGGGGCTCGTCCTCAGTTCGACGATCGCCCGCGGGGCCGAGGCCGGTGGAACGCTCCTCGTCCTGGAGGCGACCCACAACGTTGTCGCGGGAACCGTGGGGGTCGACAACCGGCTGCCGGCGTCACTCGGAAATTGGGAGCTGAACGGCGCGCTGGCGATCAACAGCCCCTTCGGCTACGGCGAGCAGCTTTATGGCGCCGCGTCCACCGGCTACAATCTGGGTAAGGTTTTCGACGCGACGACGCCAATGCAGCTTCTGGGCGTCGGGGCGGTGCTGCCGATCGGCGTCGACGAACTCAAGATCAACCCGGAATACACGAACTCGGTGACGCGGCCCGCGCCGTTTCCCGGGGCGCCCCCGGATGTCGGCTATTTTCAGCGCTTCGCCTTCCGCGCGAGCTATCCCCTGGTTCTCACCCGCGCCCAGGCTTTGACCTTTCAGGCGACCTACGAGTGGGACCAGGAACATCTTTCGCCGATCGGATTCAACACCGATATCTATGACGACCAATACAATGTCGCGCGGCTTCAGCTCGAGGATCACTTACGGCTGCCCGCTGGCCTGCTGGCAGGGACCCTCGTCTTCTCCCAGGGTCTGGGCGGACGCAGCGAGACGCAGGCCGCTCTGACCGGCGTCCCGCTCTCGCAGCAGGGCGCGTTCCCGACCTTCAGCAAGCTCGGTCTCGACGCGACCTGGACGCAGCCCCTGCCCTACGATTTGCAAGGCGCTCTTATCGGTCAGGCGCAGACAAGCTTCGGCCATCCGCTGTTCATCGCGGAGCAGTTTTCGCTCGATGGGCTTCAGGCCGCCTCCGCCTATCCGCTCGGCACATTCAGCGCCGACGAAGGCGCGACGCTGCGCGGCGAGATCCAGCGGCCCTACCCGCTTGGCTGGGCGCAGGGGCGGGCGACCGTCTCGCCCTATATCTTCGGCGCCGCTTCGCAGGGCTGGATCGACGAGCCGACGCTGGTGCAGCCGGGGCACATCAGCGCCAAGTCGTTTGGCGTTGGCCTGCGGGTTGGCGCGGACGCGGCGGCGACAATCCTTCCGCTCGGAGCGACGTTCACCATCGAACTCGCTCGCGGTTTCTCGAACGTCGTCGGCGAGGGACAAGTGTATCGCGGCAATGTCGGCTTCGCCGTGAATTTCTGAGGGTTGCGCTGTCGATGTTCGAACGGGGCTAGAGGATGCCATTCCCCAGGAACCGACTTTCGCCCGCCCGTCCGGCCGCTTTGGGGGCCCTCGCGGCGACGATGGCGTTGGCTTTCGGTCCTGCCCATGCCCAGAACATCCTGCCGAGCCATGGCGTCGTCACATCCGGCGCGGCGTCGATCGGCCAGTCGGGCGGCTCGATGACGGTCAATCAGACTTCTCCGCGCGCCATCGTCAATTGGGGGAGCTTTTCGATCGGCCCGGCCAATGGCGTCACCTTCAGCCAGCCGAACTCGTCTTCCGCGATCCTGAACCGGGTCACCGGCTCGACCACGTCGACGATCGCCGGCCAACTGCAGGCCAACGGCCAAGTCTATCTCGTCAACCCGAACGGGATCGCAATCACCAAGACCGGCGCCGTTCAGACCGGCGGCGGGTTTGTCGCTTCCACGCTTGGCATAGCCGACAGCGACTTCAACAAGGGCAATCTCAACTTTGTGGGCGATGGCGCTTCCGCGGGCGTCTCGAACGCCGGGTCGATCACGGCCGCGCCGGGCGGCTTCGTCGGCCTCCTCGGCGGCACGGTCGCGAATTCGGGCGTCGTCTCGGCGCCGCTGGGCAAGGTCGGCATGGGTTCGGGCGAGCAGGCGACGCTGAACCTGACCGGCGACAATTTTCTTCAGGTCGCCCTTCCGACGAACACGAAGACGGCCGATGGGCAGGCGCTCATCGACGTATCGGGCAAGGTCCGCGCCGCGGGCGGATCGGTTGAGCTCAAGGCGGCGACGGTGGCGCAGGCGATCCGCAATGCGGTCAATGTGCCGGGCGCATTGTCGGTGACTTCGGCGCGCGCCAGCGGGGGTTCGATCATTCTCGGCGGCGGCCCCGGCGGGGACGTCTCGGTGACGGGACGACTGAGAGCCTCAGGCCGGACGGCCGGTGGAACAATCGCGATCACAGGCCACAACCTCGCCTTGCGTCAGGCCAAGCTCGCGGCGAGCAGCGCCAAGGGGCGGGGCGGCTCGGTCACCGTGACTGGGACGAATGCGGTCAGCCTCGCCTCGACTTCGGTGGACGCCTCCGGCGCGACGGGCGGCGGCGCCATCCGGATCGGCGGCGATTTCCACGGCGCGAGCGACCTCACATCGGCTCAGACGACGACGATCGACAACGCCACGACGCTGAACGCCAGCGCGACCGCCTCGGGCGACGGCGGCACGGTCGCGGTATGGTCCGACGCGACGACGAATTTCGCCGGCCGCATCACGGCGACCGGCGGACCGGGCGGCGGCGACGGCGGCTATGTGGAAGTTTCCGCCAATCCGGCGACACATGGCGTGCTCAATTTCACCGGAGGCGCGGATCTCACCGCGCCAAAGGGCAAAACGGGGACGCTGCTGCTCGATCCGTTCGACATAACGATTTCTGGCGGATCCGCTTCGGGAGGGTCATTTTCCGGCGGCGTCTACACGCCGACCGCGACCTCAGTGATCAATACCGCCACCATCGACGGGCTGCTCGGAACGACCAATGTGTTCGTTTCGACCGGACTCGCGGGCAGCCCTGGAACGGACGCGGGAAACGTCACCGTCTCAGGGCCGGTCGCATGGACATCCGCCAATTCGTTGACGCTGGAGGCCGCCAATCGCATATCGATCGGGGATTCGATCACCGCCTCGGGCGCGGGATCGTCGCTCGGGCTCACCGACGGCGCCGACATCGTCGAAACAACTCTTGGGTCGATCGCGGCGCCGACGCTCAGCGCGACGTCATCCACCGGACGCGTCGCGCTCACGGCCTTCAATACGGTCGGCTCGGTTTCGGGTTCGGCGCCCGGCGGTTTCAGTTTCTCCAACAGCGGCGCGCTTGATGTTGGAGCGGCCGGGATCACAAGCAGCGGCGGCTCCATCGCCTTGCAGACGATAACGGGATCGATCACCCAGACCGGGCCGGTGCGCGGGCTGGCGCTTTACGCCCACGCCGGATCCGATGGAACGGGCGACGTCATCCTCAACAATCCCAACAATGCGATCGGGACGCTCGCGGGCGCCGCGCCCGGCAGCTTCCAGTTCGCCAACACCGCCGGGGCCGGACTTACTGTCGGAACTGTGAACTATTTCATTTCGTCGGCAACGGATACGCCGAGCGCCGCGACGGGATCCGGCGTGGCCGCTGGCGTGTTCGGGACCCCTGGCGCCGAGATCCAGGTCTCGACCGCCGGTAACCTCGCCGTCAATTCTCCCGTCCAGAACTTCATTCCGGGCGGGCTGATCGTTCTCGCGGCAAGCGGCAATTTCATCAACAATGTCGGTCCGGGCGCCGTCCTCGATCCCTGGCTGATTTATTCGGCCTCGCCGACCGGCGACGTCTTCAACGGCCTGAACAGCGGCAATACCGCGGTGTGGAATACGATCCTCGGCCAGCCCGTGACGGCGACGGGCAACCGCTACATTTTCGCCTTTCAGCCGACGATCACCGTCACCTCGACCAACGACGCCAAGACCTACGGCCAGGACGTCGCGTCCCGGGTCGCGACCGACTATGTCATCAGCGGTCTTCAGCCGGGCGTCGCCGGGGCGTTCCTTCCCGATACGGCGGCCGCAATCTACGGCGGAACGCCGAGCGTGACCTCGCTCGGCTCTCCGGCCAAGGCTCCCGTCGCGGGCAGCCCTTATGAGATCACGGTCGCGCCAGGCAGCTTCGCGGTTTCAGACAGGTACGCTCTCGCCCTTGATTCCGTGGGCCTGCTCACCGTTGACCCGCTGGCGATCACCTACAGCGTCGCCAATTCGAGCTCCTTCTTCGGAACGACGCCGATCCTCGGCGCAGCCTCGCTGTTCGGCGTGCTGCCCGGCGATACGGTCGATCCGACCGTTGGCGCATTCTTGGGCTCGCTTCAGATCCCGCTAAGTCCGTTCACCCCGGTCGGCCAATACGCCCAGCTCGTGACTGCGCTGTCGAACCCGAACTACGCCATCGCTCCCTTAGGAAACTCTCCCGGAACGCTTACGGTCAAGCCAACGACGGTCCTCCCGTTCGACCCCGGCTTCCTGCCGGCTCTGACGCAGATCAACAACCCCGCCCAGACCGAGTACGACGTCGGCGGTTACGAACAGGTGCTCCCGCATTTCACCGTGGCGTGCGACGAACCGCCCCCGCTGCCGGATCCCAACCGGTTCAGCGATCCGGATCAGGCGCTTCGCGCGATCTCGCAGTCGCTGGAGAATTACTTCCGTCGCTGCCAGAACCTGACCCAGGCGACGATCGCCGACGCCCTCGACGAATACGCCGCCAAGCTGCAAATCCTCGCGCCGCGGCTGCCGCCGGCATTGCGCAATGTTCCGGCGATCGTAGCCGAAGGCGCACGCCGCGTCCGCGCCGCGCGGTCACGCAGCGAGGCCATCGCCGTGCTCCATCAGACCGTCGCGGCCATTCACAAGGAGATCGCGCTCGTTCTTTCGGAGGATCCCCAAACGCGCGGCCGCGAGCTTCGCGACGGCGACGTGGTCGCCGGCGCTCTCGACCGAACCTCAGTCGCTCTGGTAAACTCCGGCGGTCTCTAGTCGAGCGATCGAGGAGACGCCATGGCTCGCTGGACGGCGCATGCCCGAGTGCTGCGCGGGGCGATGGGGGTGGCCCGCAGCGGCGCTTCTCGCCATCGTCCTCTCCCTCTCGGCTTTGCCGGCGCGGGCGGAGAGCCGGTTTGCGCTCGTCATCGGCAATGGCGCGTACAAGACCGTCCCTGCGCTGGCCAACCCGCCTCACGACGCTGAAGACGTCGCCGCGACGCTGAAGTCGCTCGGCTTCAAGGTCACCCTCAAGGTCAATCTCGGTCTGGCGGCCATGCAGCGCGCCATCGACGAATTCGCATTGGAGTCGGCCAATGCGGATGTGTCGCTTTTCTACTACGCCGGGCACGGCCTGCAGTTCGCCGGGCGCAACTACCTCGTCCCCGTCGGCGCCGAATTGCGCAAGGTCGACGACCTTGCCACGCGGATGGTTGCGCTCGACGCCGTGCTCGCCGAACTCGGCCAGGGCAAGGGCGTGCACCTCGTCTTTCTTGACGCGTGCCGTAACAATCCTTTCGCCGGCGCCGGAATCGCCGTGCCCGCGCCCGGCCTCGCGCGCGTTGGCAAGCTTCCCGGGTTCTTCATCACTTTCGCGACCCAGCCCGACAATGTCGCTTTCGACGGCGAGGGCCGCAACAGTCCTTTCGCCACCGCCTTTCTCGCCCATCTGGCGACGCCAGGCGCCGACGTCTCCAGCATGATGATCGCGGTCCGCAACGATGTTTTCGCCGCGACCGGAGGACAGCAGATTCCCGCCGACGAATCGCTGCTCACCAAGCAGTTCTATTTCGCCGGCGCCAGTGCGCCGGAAGAGACGCTTGAGACGCAGCTCTGGCGCCTCGCCGGCAAGGACCGCGACCCGAACCTGCTGCAAGCCTATCTCGACCGTTACCCGGATGGGCCTCACGCCGCCGATGTCCGCTCTCTCCTCTCCGGAGCTGGAAAGGCCGCTCAGCCGACCGCCCGATCTGGCGAGGACGTCGAAACCGTCCTCTGGTCGGTGGCGCGCAGCGAACGACGGGCGAGCCTCGCCGAGCTTTACCTGGCGCGCTATCCGAACGGAGCCCATGTCGATGACGCGAAGGCGCTGATCGCGAGCCTTGAGGCGGCTGAGCGGGTGTCATCGTCGCCGGAATTGGCCTGCGAGCGCCTCGCGACCCACCCCCACGACGCCACCGCCAGCGTCAATGGCGTCGAAATGGAGTCTCTCAGGAGGAATGCGGAGGCCGCCGTCCAGGTCTGCGGTCAGGCGGTGGCGGCCCATCCGGAAATCGCCCATTATGAGGCTCTGCTCGCCCGCGCCACCTTCGCCGCCGGACGCTACGACGAAGCCGTCATGCTTTATCGCAAGGCCGCGGAAGCCAACGACGTCCGGGCCATGGTCAGTCTCGGTCTTTTGCTCGAGACGGGCGATCACGCGCCAAAGGACCTCAAGGCGGCCTATGCGCTCTATGAGAAAGCCGCTGAGCGCGGCAGCGCGGACGGCGCGCTCGACCTCGCTGTCGCGCTTGTCAAGGGCAAGGGGATCGACGTCGACGTTCCTCGCGCGCTTGATCTGCTGGAGAAGGCCTCCGACGACGGCTCGGCCCGCGCGGCTTACGACCTCGCCGCGCTCGTCTCGAACGGCGTCGGCGGCAAGCCGCCGGGCGAAGCGCTCGCCCTTTTCCGGCGCGCCGCGGCTCAGGGCTATCCGGAGGGCTACCGCGCCGCGGCCGTCCTGCTCGACGAAGGGCGCGGGGTGGCCAAAAACCCGTCCGCCGCCGCGGACGACCTTTTGCGCGCGGTCGCGACGGATGCGGGCGAAGCGAGAGCCGAGCTTACTGGGAAAACGCAGATCTGGACGGCCGAGACCGTCCGGCAGCTTCAGGCGCGGCTCAAGTCCGCCGGCTATTATGGCGGCCCGATCGACGGAAGGACCGGCGCCGCGCTCCGGCCAGCGTTGACCCAGTGGCGTCTGCTGGGCGGCGCGCCGCGAATTTAGAGCGCCGCGAATTCTCTTGCAAAAATCGGAAGTACCGCCTATAGTGATTCAGATAGTCAGAATTCAACCCCGCGTGCGACCGGCGCCGGCGGGAACGGAGGCGGTGCGCGCGGATGAGACGCCTAATTTGCAACCTCATGCGCGAGTGAAAAGGGAGGGAAATTTTTTCTACTTTTTTCGGCCATAACCCTTTGAAAAGGCTCGATTCCGAAAAGTAAAAGAAAGGGAAAGAAAGCGATTTTTCTTTCTTTTTCTTTCTTTTTCTTTCGTTGGCTTTCGTGGAATTCGCGCGCTGGTTGCACTCCGCCGGGCGTGACAAGGGCCCGGCGTGGACTCATTGCGCGTCGCGCTAGAAAGGATGGTACTGGAACATCCAGGTCTCGGTCAGGGTCTCCCCGCCGGACTTGAGGAACGCGCGCAGCTCGACAGGCTCGGTCCCATCGACGGTGAGGTCGAACTGCGCCCGCCAATGGCCGGCGACGCCGTCAGGAACGGGCTCGACGAGCTGATAGGGTCCGAAGGTTCCGCGCGAGGTCGACACGACCAGGTCGGGTTTCACGCCATAGGCCAAGCTGGTCAGCGGACCGCCGAGGAACTCGACCATGAACTTCCTCATCCCCTTCGGACGCGGCAGACCCGGTTGGCCTCCCCGCCCGAGCCGGGTCGCCCATATCACGGCAAGCTTGCTCGGATAAGGTTCGTCGGCGAGCCAGTACAGGCGGTAGTTGAGATTGACCTCGGCGCCAGCGCGCACCGGCTCGGCCGGCACCCACATCGCGACCACGTTGTCGTGGATCTCATCGTCGGTCGGGATCTCGCACAGCTGGATCGACCCCTTGCCCCAACCCTCGCCGCTCGGACCCGGCAACGGCTCGACCCACAGGCTCGGACGGCGGTCATAGAAGACGCCGTCGAGATAATGATCGAACACCCGGTCGCGCTGCAGGAGGCCGAAGCCGCGCGGGTTGTTGTCGGAGAAAGCCGAGACGATGATATGGGGCGGATTGTTGAGCGGCCGCCACAGCCGCTCGCCGCTGCCCGACCACATCGCGAGGCCGTCCAAATCGTGGACTTCCGGCCGCCAGTCGATCGCGGTCTCCTTCTTGGTCTCGGAAAACCAGTACATCGAGGTCAGCGGCGCGATACCGAAGCGCGAGACTTGGGCGCGCATGAACATCGTCGCCTGGATGTCCATCACCACGCCCTTGCCCCGCGTCATCAGGAACCGGAACGCGCCGACGATCGAGGGGCCCTCCATCAGCGCGTAAAGGGTGATCGCGTCTCCGACGCCGGGCTCGATGTAGAAGTCGGTGAAGTCGGGAAACTCTTCCGGCCGGTCGGCGACCGCGACGTCGAGCGCAATGCCGCGCGAGGACAGGCCATATTGTCGGAGCTCCCCGATGGCGCGGAAATAGGCGGCCCCGAGGAAGGCGACCCAGTCATTCTTGCGCCAGTCGAGCGGCCCATTTCGGGCCTCCTGGACGCGCAGGCCCGCGAAGCCCGCGCCTTTGGGCAACTTGCGCGCCGGCGAATTCGCCGGCATTTCGAAATAGGACGGATCGTAGATGATCTGCCGCGACGTGGCGCCCTCGACGACGTGCATCCGGACCGCCTTCTGGAAGAACAAGCCGAGATGGAAGAACGTCACCGGAAACGGGCCCGGTCCATCGGCGAACAGGGCGAAGTCGTCGCGGTAGCGGATTTTTCCCCATTCCTCGTAGTTGATCTTTTGCAGCACCTCGGGCGCCGGACGCGGCGGGGGAACATAAGGTTGCCGCGAGCGATCGCGCGCCTGCGTCTTGAAAAGGTCGTAAGCGAACGGGACCGGCGGATCGAGCTGAAGCCCGTCGGACTGGGCGCCGAGCGCCTCCGCGAGTGGATTCATCGCCGCCGCGGACGCGGCCGCTCCCTTGAGCAGGGTGCGGCGATCAAGGCTTTCGGGCATAACAACCTCTCCGATCGGACGATCTGCTTACGTGATTCTCCTCGACCGGAGAATCCGTCTTTTGCTCACAGACGCACGAAAGTGAGGTAAACGGACCCCCGGCCCTCCGACCGCGCCTTGGTCTCATAGCGTGTCGGGCGCCACTCGGGCCAGGGGCGGCGCCAATCCTCGGCGCGAGTCGCCGCCCAGTGGAAATGGGGCGATGCGAGAAAGCGCGTCAGCGTCCAGCCGGCGTAGTCGTCGACGTCGGTCGCGAAGCGCAACTCGGCGCCGCGGCGCATGACCCGAGCCAGCGCCTCGATCATACCCGGGGCAATGACGCGCCGCTTGTGGTGGCGCCGTTTTGGCCAGGGGTCAGGATAGAGGATGAACACGCGGGAGAAGAACGCTTCCGGGGCGGCCTCGATAACAGCCTTGGCGTCGCCGCGCCATAGGCGCACATTGGTGAGCCGGTCGCGCTTGAGGCCGGCAAGCGCCGCAACGACGCCGTTGAGAAACGGCTCGCAGCCGACGAGCCCGACATCTGCGTTGGCCTTCGCTTGCTCGAGGAGATGTTCCCCGGCGCCGAACCCGATCTCGAGCCACACCTCGCGCTGCGGCGTGACGAATGCACCCCCCGCGGGCAACGCCTCCGGCTCAATCGAAAACAGCGGCAGCGCTTCGGCGAGCAACCGTTCCTGACCCTCCCGAAGCGTCTTGCCGCGGCTGCGTCCGTAGAGCCTTCCAGCCGGCGCCGACCCCGAGTGTCCACCGCTTGCAGCTATAGGCCACATAAGCGCGCCGGTCAGGCGAGCGCGCGCAGCGTATCCGCGAGATCGGTCTTTTCCCAAGAAAAGCCGCCATCGGCTTCCGGCGCGCGTCCGAAATGACCATAGGCCGAGGTGCGCGCGAAGATCGGACGGTTCAAATTGAAGTGCTCGCGAATCCCGCGCGGAGTGAGATTCATAACGTCGGTCAGCGCCGTCTCGAGCTTCGCTTCGTCGATGCGCCCCGTCTCGTGCAGGTTGGTGTAGATCGACAAGGGCCGCGCCACACCGATAGCGTAGGAAAGCTGGATCGTGCAACGATCGGCCAACCCGGCTGCGACCACATTCTTGGCCAGATAGCGCGCCGCATAAGCCGCCGAGCGATCGACCTTGGTCGGATCCTTGCCGGAAAAAGCGCCGCCGCCGTGCGGAGCCGCGCCGCCATACGTATCGACGATGATCTTGCGGCCGGTCAGGCCGCAATCCCCGTCGGGGCCGCCAATGTAAAACTTGCCGGTCGGATTGACGTGCCAAACCGTCTTCGGCGTGATCCACCCCTCAGGCAGCGCGGCGGTGACGTACGGGCGCACGAGTTCGGCCACCTCTTCGGACGTCAACGATTCAACGAGATGCTGATGCGACACGACAATCTGTGTCGCCTCGACAGGTTTTCCGTATTGATATCGGACGGTCACCTGGCTCTTCGCGTCGGGTCCGAGCGTCTTTTCGGCCCCGGAATGGCGGGCCTCCGAGATCGTTCGCAGGATTTTGTGGGCGTAGTATAGCGGCGCCGGCATCAATTCCGGCGTTTCGCGGCAGGCATAGCCGAACATAATTCCCTGGTCGCCCGCCCCTTCGTCCTTGTTGCCGGCGGCGTCCACCCCTTGTGCGATATCGGCTGACTGAGCGTGCAGCAGCACCTCGCACTTCGCGTCGCGCCAATGGAAGCCGTCCTGCTCGTAACCGATGTCCTTGATCGCGTTGCGGATTGTCGCCTCGATCTCTTCGTTGGAGATCTTGGGCCCGCGCACCTCGCCAGCGACGATGACCCGATTGGTCGTGGCGAGAGTTCTCACAGGCGACGCGAATTTGATAGGGATCGAGACGCGCTTTTCCGCCTTCACGAAAGAAGAGATCGACAATTTCATCGGAAATCCGGTCGCAAACCTTGTCAGGGTGCCCCTCGGACACAGATTCACTGGTGAACTCGTAATATTGACGAGCCATACTGACGATCTCCTGCTGCCGCTCGCGGCCACAACTACGCGGCTCTCGGCTTGTCGCTGGCCGCGCGGCGCCGCTTTTGACAGCCTGCGTTCGGTGCGTCAAGCCGTTTTGGGCAGTTTGTTCGATTTACCGAACGGACAAATCGTCTGCAACAACCGATTCGTCACTGATTTCGTCCTCGGGCGCCGCCAGTGAAATGACAAGGTCGACAATGCGGCGTCGCACCTTGGGGTCACGGACACGTAAGAAGGCGCGGTTGAGCTGCAGTCCTTCAGTCGAGGCGAGAAAATCAACGACATAGGATTGCGGGGATTCCTCCGCAAAGCCGGGCTCCCCGGAATCCGCTGGCGCGCCCTCAAAAAAATAGCCTGGCGACACTTCAAGAACCCGAGCTGTATGCTGTAAACGACTGGCGCTGATTCGGTTCGAGCCTTTTTCGTATTTCTGGATCTGCTGGAAGGTCACGCCGAGAAACTCGCCGAGCCGGCTCTGGCTCATGCCCAGCATAGTCCGGCGCATGCGCAAGCGCGCCCCGACATAAACGTCTACGATGTTCGACGATTTCGACATCATATCAATGCCCCGCGGGCCGGCGCGTTCCGCGCTAGAATCAACTGACCTTAGGGAATTGAGATAGCTGACACTCGGATAACGCGCAAGGGATCAATTTTACAATCGGCGGTCTTCGTTTACGCCCGGCCCTTGCCAGCAAAAGCCGCCGCTAAAAACGCCAATCCGATCAGCATCGCGCTGGCCGATCCGAAGCGAGACTGCCACGTGGGCGCAAGCGGAACTGGCAACTCGGCATCCAAGACGCCCTCGGCGCCGAGCGGAGCGACTGCGATTTCGCGCCCGAAGCCGTCAACCACCGCCGAGATGCCGGAATTGGCGTCGCGCACCAGCGGAAGCCCAAGTTCAATCGCGCGCAACCGGGCTTGCGCATAGTGCTGATAGGGCCCTGGGGTCAGGCCAAACCAGACGTCGTCAGTAACGTTGAGGAGCCAGCCCGGCCGCTCGGCGCCGGATATGAGGTCGCCGAATTCGATCGGAAAGATCGCCTCGTAACAGATCAACGGCATCGCGTCCGGCAAGCCGGGAACTCGAAGGATGCGGCGGCCCGCGCCAGGCTCGAACCCGCCGGGGATGTCGACCATCTGGGTGATATGCGCCCGCTCGAGCAGTCTTGCGAATGGCACATATTCGCCGAACGGCACCAGATGCTGCTTGTCGTACCGCTCAGACGACAGGCCGTTGCGGCCGACGATCTCGATCGAGTTGAAGTAGCGGGGCGGTCCGCTTTCCTCCTCCAGCCGCGCCGCGCCGGTTATCAGGGTCGCGCCGGACCCAAGAAAGTCGACGATTTCGGAAAGCGCCTCAGGGTCGCGCGACAGAATGAACGGAAACGCCGACTCGGGCCAGATCAGATGAGTGACGTCTTTGACCCCGGATCGGTCCGGCGAGGTCGCGCGCTCCGACAAGTCGAAATAGCGGCGCAGGATGGCCTGCTTGTTCTCCGGTCCGAATGTTGCGTCGTCCTGGCCGACATTCGCCTGGATCAGGCGCAGCCTCACCCCGGGCACGGTTGCGCTCGCCGGCGCCGTGAGCCTCAACACCCCAAAGGCGGCGATGAGCGCGAGCGCGAGCGCGGCCACGACCGTGGGGGCGAGATTGAGCCGGCTCTGGCTCACCCGCCATAGCGTCGCCGGAGCGGCGAAGATCGCGATCGTTAGGAAAGTGAGCCCGTGCAGGCCGACGAGGGAGGCGGTCTGGGCGAGCGTAAGATTGACGCCGAGCGCCATGCCAAGGTCGTTCCAGGGAAAGCCGGTGAACAGAAGGCCGCGCGCCCATTCCGCGACCCCGAGCCCAAAGGCGAGGGCGAAAAGGCGAAGCGGCCCCGGCGACCAAAGGAGCCGCGCCAAGACGAAGCCCGCGGCGGGAAAGACCGCGAGCACGGCCGGCAGCGCCACGACCGCGAGCGGCAGCGCCCAGGCGAATTTGTCCGCCTCGACCAATAAGGCCGAGCCCACCCACCAGAGGCCGGCGAGAAAATAGCCGAAGCCCATCCACCAGCCAGCGCCGAACGCCGCGCCAAGCGAACCGCTCAGAGGCCGTCCTGAGCCGCGGTCCTGGGCCCCGTCGATGAGCCAGACGGCGATGGTCAGCGGAACGGCGATCAGCGGAAACAGCGAAAGGGGAGGCAGCGCGAGCGCGCCGGTCGCGCCAGAGACGACGGCGATGACCCGCCTGCGCCAGCCCCAGGACAGAATAACCCCCTCGACGAGCGAGGCGAGGGAATTGGGGCGCGGCAGGATCGCGGAATTGGCAACGCTCAAAGGATTGCCTCTCCTCACTCGTCGAATTGCCATCGCCGACCATAGCCCGATGGCGGCTCATGCCCGACTCGGGCCGAATTGGCAAGCGGTCGGGCCGCGATATTCGGGCGCGAGCCTTGAGCGTGGCCGACCGGTGACGGCCTGCCGTAGAACGCCGCGGAGAGGCGCGCTATAAAAAAACCGCCGCTAGGCTCGCTGCGCCGCCGGGCGCCGGACTGGTCGCGGCGCATGAGCTCATGATCGCCGGCTTCGACAACCAGGGCGCGAGGACGTCCCCAAGCCGGCGCCAATAACCACCCATAAACGCTCGTAAACGCTAGTTAATTGACTCCAATTTACTAGCGTTTATTTTTTCGAATCATGACTTTTCAATGGGTTACGGCCAGTTGGAGTAAAAAAGGTAACTCCCAAGCCGTCTGTTTTCAGGCTGCGATTGCGAGGAGGAGTTGGGAGGGGTTTGCAGTGAGGGCTTTGAGAATGTTGAGGCCGTGCTTTCGTGCGGTGGAGACGATGGACCTCATGCGGACGAAGACGTGAGCGCCTTCGAAGGTGCGGAAGCCGCCCGAGATTTTCATTTTGACCTTGGCCATGCGCAGGTCCTGTTCGGCCAGGTTATTGGTGAACGGGACGTCGAAGTCGACGAGGAAGCGCAGGGTCTCGTCCTTGAAGGTCTTGAAGCGGATGAGGAGATTATGGCCTGGGCGCTGCTTCTTTCGTTTTTTCGAGCCGGGCGAAGGATCGAAGGCCGGCAGGGCGCGATGGAAGGCGAGCCCTTCCCGAACGGCCTGCCAGTAGCGGTCGACGAAGCCTTGCACGCGTTCGGGTTCGAGCGCCCGGGCGCCGGCCTCTTTGGCTTGGCGCACGGCCTTTGCGGCGTCGAGGAGGACGTCGCGCATGGCTTGCGCCCACGGCTCCTTGTCGATCTCGATGAGCGCCTTGAGTTCGCGCAGGTGATGGGCGTTGCAGAAGGCGTGAGCGACGTCCGCGAGGGCGTTGTAGGGGCGGAAATGGTCATGCACGACGACGCCGCCCTTCAACCCTGCGGGAACATCGCCGCGCGCCGCTCCGACCCGGTAGAAGGTATGGCTCCGGCTCGACGTCGTATGCAGCCATTGCAGGGAGCCTGCGATGCGAAAGCCGGTTTCGTCGAGATGCCTGACCTTGGCCCCGCCGACGCGCGTCCCGATCGCCTGATAGACGCCCTCCAGAGCCTGAGCCTTCTTGCCCATCCACGCGATCACGCTCGCCGGGCAGACGAGCGGCGCGCCGAACAGGTCCTGAAGCGCCTGCGCCGTCCGGTCCTCGGGCACAAGCTGCTGCACGTTGAGATAGACCGCCGCCGCCTTGATGCGCTCGCCATATTGGGTCGGCGAGATCACGCCGTCGGGGAACGCAGCCCGCGTCACGCCGCGGCATCGGGCGCAGGCATAGATGGCGCCCTGGTGCTCCGTGACCTCGATCAGCCGCTCGGGCAGGTCGAACACCTGACGCGTCTCCACCCCGGTCTGCATCGAAGCCGCGAGCGCCGCCCGGCAGCGCCGGCACGCCGCAGCCTCGTGTCGGACGACCCAGTCGGGCGTCGCCGTCCGCCGCAGCGTGTCGCCCTTGTGGCCCCGCTGTCCCCCGCTCGCCTTGCCCGAACGGCCGCGAAGGCTGCCGGGAAGGCGCGACTTCTTCCTCAGCCCGTCGCTCGAAGGCGGCTTGGAGCTCGTCGTGCTGTCCAGATCCAGCCGGCGCCGAAGCTCGGCGTTCTCGGCTCGAAGGCCCTCGTTCTCCCGCCGCAAATCGGCGACCTCCGAGCGAAGCGCGGAAATCTCGCTCCGGAGCGCTTCGATCAGCGCCTGAACTTCGGCAGGGAGAATCATCCCCACCTTGACTCACGGTTCGCCCCCGCCCGTCTCGAAAATCTCGCAAAACCTCAACGATCTCACACACCGTGTGACAATTCGGACTTACCCGGCTTGGGAGTTACTAAAAAAGGTAACTCCCAAGCCGTCTGTTTTCAGGCTGCGATTGCGAGGAGGAGTTGGGAGGGGTTTGCAGTGAGGGCTTTGAGAATGTTGAGGCCGTGCTTTCGTGCGGTGGAGACGATGGACCTATGCGGACGAAGACGTGAGCGCCTTCGAAGGTGCGGAAGCCGCCCGAGATTTTCATTTTGACCTTGGCCATGCGCAGGTCCTGTTCGGCCAGGTTATTGGTGAACGGGACGTCGAAGTCGACGAGGAAGCGCAGGGTCTCGTCCTTGAAGGTCTTGAAGCGGATGAGGAGATTATGGCCTGGGCGCTGCTTCTTTCGTTTTTTCGAGCCGGGCGAAGGATCGAAGGCCGGCAGGGCGCGATGGAAGGCGAGCCCTTCCCGAACGGCCTGCCAGTAGCGGTCGACGAAGCCTTGCACGCGTTCGGGTTCGAGCGCCCGGGCGCCGGCCTCTTTGGCTTGGCGCACGGCCTTTGCGGCGTCGAGGAGGACGTCGCGCATGGCTTGCGCCCACGGCTCCTTGTCGATCTCGATGAGCGCCTTGAGTTCGCGCAGGTGATGGGCGTTGCAGAAGGCGTGAGCGACGTCCGCGAGGGCGTTGTAGGGGCGGAAATGGTCATGCACGACGACGCCGCCCTTCAACCCTGCGGGAACATCGCCGCGCGCCGCTCCGACCCGGTAGAAGGTATGGCTCCGGCTCGACGTCGTATGCAGCCATTGCAGGGAGCCTGCGATGCGAAAGCCGGTTTCGTCGAGATGCCTGACCTTGGCCCCGCCGACGCGCGTCCCGATCGCCTGATAGACGCCCTCCAGAGCCTGAGCCTTCTTGCCCATCCACGCGATCACGCTCGCCGGGCAGACGAGCGGCGCGCCGAACAGGTCCTGAAGCGCCTGCGCCGTCCGGTCCTCGGGCACAAGCTGCTGCACGTTGAGATAGACCGCCGCCGCCTTGATGCGCTCGCCATATTGGGTCGGCGAGATCACGCCGTCGGGGAACGCAGCCCGCGTCACGCCGCGGCATCGGGCGCAGGCATAGATGGCGCCCTGGTGCTCCGTGACCTCGATCAGCCGCTCGGGCAGGTCGAACACCTGACGCGTCTCCACCCCGGTCTGCATCGAAGCCGCGAGCGCCGCCCGGCAGCGCCGGCACGCCGCAGCCTCGTGTCGGACGACCCAGTCGGGCGTCGCCGTCCGCCGCAGCGTGTCGCCCTTGTGGCCCCGCTGTCCCCCGCTCGCCTTGCCCGAACGGCCGCGAAGGCTGCCGGGAAGGCGCGACTTCTTCCTCAGCCCGTCGCTCGAAGGCGGCTTGGAGCTCGTCGTGCTGTCCAGATCCAGCCGGCGCCGAAGCTCGGCGTTCTCGGCTCGAAGGCCCTCGTTCTCCCGCCGCAAATCGGCGACCTCCGAGCGAAGCGCGGAAATCTCGCTCCGGAGCGCTTCGATCAGCGCCTGAACTTCGGCAGGGAGAATCATCCCCACCTTGACTCACGGTTCGCCCCCGCCCGTCTCGAAAATCTCGCAAAACCTCAACGATCTCACACACCGTGTGACAATTCGGACTCACCCGGCTTGGGAGTTACTAAAAAATTCTCCTCGGCTTTCCCGTCTCGCGCGTCGGTTGTGGCCCAGGCGCGCTTGTCAAATAGCACCGGCCGCTCCTCGCCCGGCCAACTCAAGCGCGAGAACGGATTCCGCAATTACAAACATCATGCGACATGCTTCTGATTTTGTCAAGACAAAAGTCGGCTCTTATAGCGTTATCTGTTGGTATGGTCCGTTTCCGATTGCGCCGGCGATCCAGTTTGGCGGGTCAAGGCGTTGGCCCCAGCCTTCGAGGGCGCGGCGCCAGCCGAGGTAGCTTGGCAGGTTGTTGGTGGCGACGCCGTTGAAGCGGTTGAGCCATTGCTTGAGGCGGCTGTGGTAGGCGTTGACGTTGTTGATATGCAGATGCGGCGCCTCGGGGGCCGGCTTTCCCGGCGAGGGCACAGCGTGGAAAGGAACGCCGGCTCGGCGGGCGAAGGCGGCCAACGGCTTGCCGCCATCGCCGACGAGATGATTTGCGGGCGTAACGACGCCCGTCAGCGCCGCAGCGATCGAGGCGTTGTCGTCCTGCGGCAGAACGGCGTCGAAGGTCGCGCCTTTCCGGTCGCGGGCGACGAGGACGGGAATGTTGTCCTGATAGGGGCCCGGATGCCGGGCCGTTCCGCCTCGCTTGCGCGCCTTGCGCGGCAGGTCGGACTAGCGGCCCTTGAAGGATTCGAGAATGAAGGTCTCATCCGCCTCGACGATTCCGCTCAAACTGCGAGGCTTGTCGTCGGGCCAGGCGCGCGCAGAAACCGATGCCGCCAGCGGAAGGCGGTGGTCGGATGGACGCCGCAGAGCGCCGCGGTCTTCGCCAGGCTCTTGCCCTCGATCATCGCCTGGGCGTGAGCGAGCCACTTCTCCTTCTTGCGCAGATGCGCCATGGGCGTTCTGGTCAAGGCGTTGAACGTGCGTCCGCAACTCTTGCAGCGGAATCGCAACAGCCCGTCCGAGCGGCCCCAGCCGACGATCTCGCGGCTGGCGCAATGCGGGCAGCCCCGGCTTTCCACCCGCTCAACGCCCGTCGTTCCAAGCGCATCCTCCGTCCGCTTGGCGCGTCGCTTTCCCGGTGAAGGCGCGGCCAAATCTTCCGGCGCGGCGGCGCCCTTTCCCACCTTCGTCAGCGCCTGCAGGGCCTGGCGCCGCTGCTCCACGCTCATCCCCGCAATCGACGACAGCCAAGCCGAAAAGTCCTGAGCCCGCATCGAATCACTCCCTCGACCCGACGCGATTCTAACCAAAACAATAGATAACGCTATAAGAGGCTCAAAGTCGGCGACGGACCAACCTGCTGCCGGCGGCGCGCCGGTCCCTGTGCAGAACGACTGGCCTTTAGGCCCTCGAGGCTTCCGTCCTGCCCGCCGCCGCTGGACAATTCCCCCCACAGCGAGACGGAGAGCCCGATGGTTTGCCCGAACCCACCCGCACGCTGCCTGCAAGGCTCCAAAACTACGCCAGTTCCCGCGGGATTGAATGCGACCTCAGGTCAAGATTTTGGGTCAATGGCGGAGGAGTGTCCGCAGCATACCATTGACATCCTTAAGCTTTTCGCCGCTTTGTGCCTGCGTCCCTAGCGCCGTCCCTAGCGGCCATCAGCGTCACCCGAAGCGCCGCCCGCCGCCCTCGTCGGTCATGTGGCGGCGATAGTCGGCGATCGGCTTGAGCCATGGGACAGCATGGCCGTTGCGCAACGGCGGCGCCGGCCCGCACAGATCGGCCTCGGCGTCCTTTGCCGCCTTGCGGCCCGCCGCCGTCAACAGCCAGCCTCTTGAAGGCGCGCACTGCGGCCTGATCACCAGCCCTTGCGCCAACAGCTTGCACAGCCGCCGCCGCGTATTGGTCGCCTCAGCGCCGGTCTGGCCCGCAAGCTCGCTTACCGTCAGCGGCCCATCGTCGAGCGCCAAGAGCGCCGCCATGTCCAGCGCCCGCTCGGCCCGCTTGCCGCCGCGCCGTCCAGGCGAGCGCGCCCTTCCCGGCGTCTCGATCAGATTGGCCGGATTCAAATTTGAACTGTCGCCGTCAACAAAGGCGACGCGGCCTTGCGGATAGTGCCCTTGCGCCAGGACAAACGCGACTCTGTCGGCGGCGATTGTCCTCATTACGCCGTCAGCGTCCCTCATGCTGACGATGCGACGCCCGCGTTGCACACTGCCCGCGAGCCGTCCGGCGTGGCGCTTGTTGTCCCTCGGCCTATCCCTCCAAGCGAGGCGGCCTTCGCTGTCCACCATGAGCGCGGCGGCGAGCGCGTCGGGCGGCGGCGGATTCGGCTTGCGCGGGCGCCCCATGGCCTCGTGTTGCCCTCTCTCTTCTCCGCGAGATCACGTCTCGACCGTGAGGCCGCCGCAACGCAGCGCCGTGATCTCTTTCCGCCGCGATGGCCCGCTTCCGACGGCGGCGAACGGCGCGCCTTTCGCTTCGGCGCACGTAAGCAGCCGATCATGAAACACAGCCAGCGTCTCGTCGGGCGCTCGCTGGTAATGCTCGCCGCAGATCAGCCCGTCGTCGTCGCCGTCGCCTTCCGGGCTGTTCTCAACTGTCAGAAGAAACGGCTTCGGCGGTCCATGCCGACGAAACAGGCGCGCGATTCGCGTGTCGAAGCTCATGGGACAATCTCGCCGTTGCGCAAGCTTTCCTCAAGCTCGGCGAGTTTGCGCTCTTGCTCAGCCGCCTTGTCGCCGAGAAAGGCCCGAAGGCCGTTAATCAGGCCGTCGTGTAGCTCGACGCTGATCTCGCCTTTGGCTAGGCGTTCGCCAAGGGCCAGGATCGCCTCGCGCGCCGCTTCGACCGTCTTTGGCGTCTCATAATCGATGGCCGCCGTGAAAGTCTCTTTCCCCGCATACGGCCTCGGACGTTGATACTGCGCCAGCGCAACGGCGGCTCTCAATTTCAGTTCCGGCGTGATGTTCGGCTCGTTGCTCGTCATCACTTGAGCAAGATGCGCCAATGCGTCGGGAAGGCCCTCCAGCGCTCCACGCGCCACACTCTTCTTGTTGGGCGTCCCTTTGCGCCGGCCGCCGTTGACGGGCTTGGGCTGTCCCTTCTGAAATGGCATGGCGTGCTAGTTTAGCGGGAAAAATAGCGGCAGGCGGCCATGCGCCTAATTCAGCGTTTCCCCAGCCGCATCGATAAAGGCGTCTTCGACGGCGCGCCGTTCGTCCTCGGCCTTGCGCTCAAGCGCGGCCTCTTCCATCGCGGCGAGTCGTTCTTCGATGGCTGAAAGCACGGCTTCGATGCGCTCGGCGATCGCGCCGGGCAGCATGATCGGCGCGGGCTTGTCGCAGAGAGCCGTCTCGATCTCGGCGAGCGTGTTGGCGTCGAGCACGTCACCCGCGCGGCTCGCGATCACGGCCAGGACATAGGCGGTGGTGTCGCGGTCCATGGCCCTTGGCTCGCGCGGCGTTGAGCGCGCGTCATGTCGAGCAGAGCTTTGCCGCCGCGCCTAAGCGCCTCGATCTGCGCGGGCGTCATCGCTTCGGGCCGAGATATTTTTCCTCGTCGATCACGCCGCGAGTTTGTCCGACAACGGGCGCAGTCTGATCGGCGCGCAGCTTTGGATTCGTCGCCGCGCCTTTCCCGACATGGGACGCGACATGGCCCTGATCGGAACGCTGCGCGCCTCGGCCCGTGCTCCAGGGCGAGCGGACGATCTTGCTGGTGTCGCCCATTGTCGTTTCCTCCTGTGTTTCGCCAGTTGAGAAAACAGCCCGCGCGCCTCGCAGCGAGAGCGTGAGAACACGCGGGCCTTAGCCGCTAGTGGTTCAAATCAAACGCTTGGTACCCGACAGGCGATGAACTCAGTAAGGGCGGAGAGCGGGCATTCGAAGCCGGCGCCAAGGATGGCGGCTAAGCGCAAGAAGCGGCCAATCACTGGCGGCTCGGCGAACGCGTCATATCCGACCGATTGCTGCCATTCCTGATTGGCAACGGTGGGGCGAAGTGCGCCGTGAGCGGGCCTTCCCCGAACGCCGAGATGTAGGCCGGGTTCACATCGCCCTCAAAGCTTCGCGACAACATGCGCAGCCGCCCCGCTCCCTCACTCGGGTCGGTCCGAGCCGATGCGTCGCATGGAATTGTTTGAGCTTGTCGACCTGGTCGCCGAAGTGATCGCGCGTCTCTGGATCGACGACGGCGACGGGGGCCGAAATGACGAGACCTGCGGCGTGCCCGAACGAACCGGCCGCACCCGACGTGACCTGCCATGATCCGGGCCCCGAGGCCGACGCGATGGTCGGTCAGCACCTGGCCCGCCGCGAGCCTGCGGCCGATCAATTCGACCACTCGCGGGTCCTCGGCGTATTTGCCGTGATTGAAAAAGTCGTGCGAGGGCATGTGGGTCATGTTGATGACCGAAAGCTGGTCCTGCTCGACCATGCTCTTGTAAGGTTCGACTTCGGGATCGATGGCGCCGAGCCGGGGCGCTTCCCAGATGTCCTTCGAGGCTGCGAGCGCGCGATCCTTCTCGTTCACGAACAGAACGATATGCGGGCGCTCCGGTCCCAGCGTCGCGATCTGCTCGCGCGCGATATCGACGTCGACGTCGGCGTCCGCGAGCATAACCACCTTGACCTTCGGGACGACGCGTCCGTCGCGGATCGCCATTTGCCTCAGCGCCTCGAGCGTCACCCAGTTACCCATCGAATGGGCCAGGATAGAGATGGTTTTGACCTGCGGGTCGTCCTGCAAATAACGCAACAGCTTTTCGAGATCGTCGCGGGAGTAGTTGGCGCTGTCGCGGTCGTAATTGTAGGCGAAGACGTTGCCGGCCGACGGCCAAGTGAAGAGGATCGGCGCGACGTCGGCAGCGGCCTCGGAATCATGCAGGATCTGCGCGAAGCGGTACACCGCGTCCTCGTAGCGGTTGTTGAACCCGTGCACGAAGACGAAGGCCTCCTTCTCGCGTGACTGGCCGAGCAGGCGTGCAAGCGAGCCTTTCGCCTCATCCTTCGTGATGATCTCGGATTTGAGGGTGACGAAATCCGTCTCCGGATTGCCGGGAGGCTGCTGCGGCAATTGGACCTCGCCGATCTGGCGGCGCCCGTCCGGCGGGATCGAGACGACCATGTCGGCGAAGGAGCCTGCGGCGCCCGGCCGCCGCCGAACAGAAACGCCGGCGACTCGGCCCGCGTACGCGTCGTCGCCACCACCATTTCGACATGGCTCGTTCCGGGCGCGTCGGCGGCGGAAGGGACAGGCGAGAGAAAGCCTTCGGAGCTGGCGCAGCCGGCCAGTCCGAAAGCGGCGAGGCCTGCGAGGCGGCGCTTGGCGAGCGAGGCGCCGACACCTTCTTCAGACCTCGCGGCCTACCTGGGGCGCTGCCGCGAAAGCGTCACCCAAACGGGGTTGGAAGCTCCCGGCTCCTCCGCGGGGTGTTCCCAGAAGAGCGGGTTTCGCTCGATCGTCACCGGGAAGCGGAGGCGCCGGACCGGTCCGCGGGCGCTCGAGTAGACGCGATCCTCCAACGGTCCGTCGAGGTTTTCGCCGTCGAGCAGCTTGATGACCGGTGCGATATCGGGAATCCATCCCTTGCTGGTCAAGGTCGCGGCGGTGCGCGTGAGCGACATGTGCGTGACCGATCCCTCGCCGGTCTTGAGCCTTCGCGTCAGCCCCCGGACGACGGCCGCAGCGATTTGGTAGCCGGTCGCCACGTCAAGCACCTCTACTGGGCACTCTCGGGGACACGAAGCGTCGACCAACTTGCCGACCTCGACGAGCGGAAGCCGCGTCTCGGGCTTCTCGAGCGCCCACGCCTGGTTGCCCGACGCGATCCCGGTGCTGAACTCAGTGATCGTGTCGAACCCGCGTCGTAGCTGCCAAGGGCCGGTCCACCCGTAGGCGCGGAACGCGACCTCGACGAGGTCGGGCTTGGCCCGCTGGCGTTCTTCGGGCGATACGAGCCCGTCGATCCCCTCCGGGCGATAGCCATGGACCAACACGTCTGCCTCCGAGAGTAACTCCAGAAAGCGAGCCTTGTCTTCGGGCTTGCGAAGATCCAGAAACGACCAGCGCTTGCCCAGCATCAGGTCGTCAGGGACCCGCTTGAAGGGACCCGCCGATTCATCTGAGCCGGGGCAGTCGATGCGAAGAACCTCGGCGCCGCAGGCTGCGAGGAAGCGCGTCCCCGTTGGTCCCGCGACGACGCGGGTCAGGTCGAGGACCTTGATCCCGGCCAGCGCCCGACCCGGCGCCGGCTTCCATGCGTTGCCGATCGCCGCGCCAGCCTGCACGGCGAAGATCGGCTCGGCATTCACGGCCTGTCCTGCGGGATGAGCCAACCACTCGTCGTGCGTGCGGGCGATCGCCACCGTGCACTTCGCGTCCACGACCATCTGCTCGACCTCGTCGCCTTGATGCTTCCGGATTGCCACCGCGACCTCGGAGGGGTCTTGGCGCACTCCCAAAGCGTCCGCGAGCCGCTTCTGCAGGGTCGCGAACGAGGCCTGGGCGCGAAGCCATTTTCCGTCCGCCGTTTCGAACGCGACCATCCACGCCGTCGGGGCCAGGCCTGCGCCTTGAACGGCGTCGTAGCCGGGCAGCACTGTCGAGGGAGGCATGGGGAAGATGTGGAACCATCCGCTCGATAGCACGCGGTCCACCTCGATCATCGAGGGCTCGTGGCCCCCGGCCTCCAGCAGTTCGCCCACGGCGGCCCCCGCGGCAGCGAATGTCGCCGCGGCGAGATCCGTCACGGCCCAGGGTGAGGGCAGCGCGCCCTCGCCATGAAAGCGAACCCGGTCGAGCCAGGCCTCGTCGCCGTCGAGCGCACGCCAGATCTCGGCGAAAAACTCGTGTGCAAGCGGGAATCCTATACCTGCGCGGCGGCTTGGATAAGATCAAGTCGTTGCATCCGGCGATCGTGGGAATCCGGGGCCTTGTTTCGTGCTCTATCGGATCGAGGGGCTCGGACTCTGGCTGGGTCCTGGATGCGGGTGTTTGTTCCGAACAGTCGCAGGGGCCGCCTTAAGGCGCGCCCGCGTATAGGACAGGATCAATCTCATGCTGGAGAGTTCCGTTTCAGCCGGCGTTGACGTCGGCTCGACTTGGCTTGACCTCGGGTTTCATCCCTTCGGCAAGCCGATCCGTGTGCGCAACAACGAGGCGGGTATTGCAACAATTGTCGCCGCCCTGGGCCAGCGTGGCGTGGGCCGGGTGGCGCTGGAGGCGATCGGGGGCTATGCGCGGAGGCTGACGGCGGCGCTGATCGAAGCGGACGTCACGGTCTTTATGGTCAATCCGCGGCGGATCAAGGCGTTTCGCAACGCCGAGGGCCTCATCGCCAAGACGGACAAGCTGGACGCAAGCCTGATTGCGCGCTTTGCTCACGTCATGGCCGATGAGCTGCGACCTCTCAGGGACGCCGGACAGGCGGGTCTCAAGGCGCTGTCGGCAAGGCGGCGGCAGCTGACTGAATCCATCGCGATCGAGAAGACACGCCTCAAGCAGGCCTTCGATCCGCTGATTCTCAACTCCTGCCGGGAGATGATCGCGCTGCTCGAAGACAGACGCCGGGCGATCGAAGCCGAACTCGACTGCCGCATTGAGGCCGAGGACAGAATGGCGCGCCGGCGCGCCATTCTGTCCTCTATGCCCGGCATTGCTGCGCGCATCTCCACCCTGGTCGTCATCGAAATGCCGGAGCTGGGCGAAATCGGACGAAAGGAAGCCGCGAGCCTCGCAGGCCTCGCGCCCCATCCGTCGCAATCCGGACTTTCGCTCGGGCGCAACGCCATCTCCGGGGGTCGCCCTGCTTGCGCGCCGCCTTCTACATGGCCGCCCTCGTCGCGGTGCGAAGCCATCCCAGGTTCAAGCAGATCTATCTCGACCTGCGCGCAGCAGGAAAACCCGCAAAGGTCGCCCTCGTCGCCATCGCCCGCCGAATGGTCGGCATCGCAAACGCCCTCATTCACGACGACATCACTTTCGATCAAGCAAGCTTCGCTTGACCCGCGCAATACAGTCGCCAGTGTCCATAGCGTCACGCTCCATCTCGGAGAGTCAGTAATCACATCATCATGCAGAGCGTCGGTCCGTCGCTGGCGGCTTTGGCTTTGTCCCGGGCGGTCACGATGGTTCTCGCTTGTCGGCCGAGGCGTCGATCGGGACGTCCGGCAGGCAGACCTCACGCTGGGCGAACCGAAGTGGTCACTTGAATGCGAAGAAGCGCTCCAGTCGTCCTTCATCCTGATGACGGTCCGGCCGTCCGAGCAGGAAGAACGACGAGGCGGATCGGGCTTGTCGGGCGCTCATGAAGGGGCGTGACCTGGCGACATCAGAGCCCTCCAGAACGCTATCCTGTGTTCATCAAGGTAGGCGCTGACCGGGAGGCTTCGCACCCCGCCGATGCTTGCCGGTTCCAGACACTGGATCTGGCCGGCGCTCGTCGGCGGCCAGTGCGGAAGGTCGCCGCCATTTGGGTCCCCGGACGCAGCAAACTGTCCGAAGTAGCGGCCCATCTGCAGCGCCAGCGTCTGCTGCTCCGGCGTGAACTCGGGCTTCTTTCCCGCGAAGTCATCCCATTGGAAGAGGTACGCCAAATCGGAGTCGTGGCCTGCTCCGATTTTGGAATAAAGCGCATGCACGTGGCTTTCGGGCGCGTTCGGGTCGTAGCTTCGATACGCGAACACGGGTACGTGTTTCGCAAGCGCGTCACGGTCATTTTCTTCGCCGGTTGCGAACAGAAAGTCAGTAACGGCTTTCGCGACCGCGTCGTTGGGTTCCGGCGCAGTGTCGAGCCCGTACTCCTGCATGACTTTCTCCGCCTTCGGCCCAATCAGCCCTTTCAGAATCTTTTGGCTGCGCCAACGTCATTTTCCCCCCGGCGTCGTTTTCGAATATTGCGCCCATCAGGCGAATCTCTTCCTTCGTATGCCCCACCATCACGGGCACCTTGTTGAAGCGTCCCTGACGGAAGACGTTGAGCCATTGGTCAGGCAGGACGGCCCCGTCCACCGTGGGGGTCCACGACAGGCCTGCGTCCGCCAGAACGTTCCAGCCTTCTTCCGCGGCATCGAGGATTTGCCGGGCCGTCGGGCGCCGTAGACACGCGGGCTGCGTCGCCTTGTCGCCGCAGCCCAGTTTGGCGGCGAATTCCTCTCGCTTTGGCGCGATTTGGGCGACCGTCGGCAAACTCAACCCCGCCGGCGCACTCATTGAGATGGCCCTGTGGAACAGTCCGGCGGCGAAGGGCGAAGCGACCAGCGCCAACACCTGCTCACCGCCCGCCGACTGTCCGAAGATCGTCACCCGCCCCGGATCCCCGCCAAAGGAGGAAATGTTGCGTTTGATCCACTTCAGCGCAGCGATGCTGTCAAGCAGGCCATAGTTGCCGGTCGAATGATCTCCCGCCTCGGCCGCGAGCGAAGGAAGCGCAAGCCAACCCAATGGCCCAAGCCGATAGTTCACCGTAACCACGATGACGTTCGCGGTCTGCGCCAGGAAGGCGCCGTAAAAGGCGTTTCCGGAGCCGTTGACGAACCCGCCTCCATGAAGCCACATCATCACGGGCAGCGGCGAGCCAGCGGCGCCAGCTCCGGGCTTGTAGACGTTGAGATAGAGGCAGTCTTCAGAGCCCTGCGCCCCGTCGTACTCGGTCTTGGCCTGAAGACTTGCTGACGCGAATCGCGTCGCGTCGCGCACTTCGGTCCATGCGGCATGCTCGACAGGCGCCCTCAGCCGCAGGTCGCCCATTGGGGGCGCCGCGTAGGGAATGCCGAGACCCTCCAGGTGCGTGTCAAACTGCGAACACCGCACCTTGCCCTTGTCGGTTTGAATGACGGTTGGTGTCGCTTTGTCGTTGGCTGTTGTTGTCATGGGGAGTTTCCTCTGTTTGAGAGTCTTATTTCGTCATCGAGCGCCGTCCGCTCAAAAGATCACCGCGACCACCGATTGGATGGTCCACTTCGCGCCGTATTGCGGGGTCACGACGTTGTAGTAGCCGCCGAGCGACAGCTTTATCGGCGGCTTGCCGCCGAGCTTGATAATCCGCCCTCCTTCGAGGCCGATGGGCACCGTCCATTTTCTTCCCGGCGAATCCCAGTCGGCGGTGATGAGCGGCGCCGAGCTCACGAACCAGCCGTGGCCGAAATTGTAGTTGAAGAAGGGCTCGAGCAGCATCGACGCATAGCGCTTGCCGCCCGGACCTTGCTCCACGCCGCCGAGCGACCAGACCTGGTTCGCCAGCAGCCCGGCGACGATCTTGTCCCCCGTATGGACGAGAACGGCGGTGGGCCCAAGGCCCCAGACGCTGGAGCCGACGGTCGGGCTGGTGGAGGTCGGGAGCTGGGCGATCGGGCCGACGCCCCAAAGCCAGCCGTTGGTCGAGTGACTGGGGGTGAGGAACGTGGAGAAATCAACAGGCGCGAACGCCTGCGGCACGCTCGGGAACGGCGACAGATCCGGGTTCCAGACGACGGGAATGACCGCGCGGGCGACGATGTTCCAATCCGGGGTGAGGTGGAACGGGACGACCGGCTCGAATTCGAGGATGTTTTGCGTGCCCTTGTTCGGCCCGACCTGGAAATTGGTGTAGTTCTCGAACGGCAGGATGGTGAGATTGCCGATCGGATTCTCCAACTCCTTGGCGATATCGTCCTCGTTCGCCTTGGCGACGGTGTTATGGTCGACGCGCGCGTCGGTCGGCTGGTCCGGGTCGGGAGCCGCCTGCTGGGCGTCGGCGGGGGAGATCCAGCACGCACACAGCGCCAGCACGCCTGCGAGCAGTCCAGGTCCTCTAATGCAGGTCATTGTCTCGGCGCCTCCGCCCCCGCAGGTCTTATCGATGACGCTATCCTTGCATTTGTCACATCAATCCCCCGCCAGGCCGGCGGGAGCGAAGCCGGTGACCTTGCCGGCCGCGTCGAAGCCGAAGAGCAGGCTGGTTGCGTCGCCGCGCGGGAAGACGAATTTGACGATGGCGAAGGTCTGATCGCCCTTCTTCTCGGTTTTGACGATCTCGGCGCGCAACGGCGCCGCGCCGTACTTGTTGAGATCGTGCGCGATGCGTGCGACCGCCTCGTCGGTCACCTGCGGCGCGAAGGCAGGCGCATATTGCGAGCGGACGGTCCGCCCAGCCATCATCTCGGTGAACCAGTGAATGGCCCAGGTCGTCAGAGCCTCGCCCGTCGGCGTCGCGACGACCGGCGCCTCGTCGGCGCGGACGGCAGCGACAGGGCCGGCCACAACCAGCGCGATCAAAAGGGCGAGGCCAATGCGGCGCGGTGTGGCGCCGCCGCCGCAACGTGTCATCCCCGCGAACGCGGGGATCCAGAGCCTCGGTGCGAATAATTGAGCGGGCTTGCGCATAGCGACTCTGGATGCCCGCGTGCGCGGGCATGACAAGGGTTGGGAGTTACCACAGGGTGGGGCGTGGGGCGGCCGAAGCCGTCCCTTTCGTTCGCTCGAGGCCGCAATTCAGCCGCCGCTGCCTTCGACATGCGGCTCGCCCATCCGCTCGATCTGCTTCTTCAGCAGCGGGACCGGATCGTCGGGACGCTGGAGGTTCGGGACGAGGTCGTTCGAGGCGCCGCCGACAAAGCGCGGGATGTTCGGGAATTTCATGAGCGACTTGTCGAAGTCCAGAACCACCGGCGCAAGGATCGCCAGCCCCCAGCCATTGTCCTGGCCCGCGTACCTGCCCGGCGAGGTCGTCAGCACCCGCGCCGGCGCGGCGCCGTTGAACGTCATGTCGTATTTCTCGTACGGGTCCATGGTCAGGTTATAGAGCGCTCCGATCGAGCCCAAGTTGGCCTCCGAACCCAGCCAGGAATCCTTGGCCGTGTAGAGGTATTTCCACGCGATGTTGACCCAGGTCTCCTCGGGATCTCCGGCGACGTCCGCCCGCATGCCCTGGAAGGTCTCGCCGTCGATATAGATCCAGGATCGGCGCGCCGAATGCTCCGCCTTGCCGAGGATGTAGGCGCTGTTGTCGATCGAGTCGAAATAGATCGGCTTGCCGTCGTTGCCGACCCATTCATGCGGGGGAGGGGTGAGGCCGACCATGGCCGCGAGCGTCGCCCAGGCGTCGATATGCGACATCATCTCGTCGTACCGGGCGCGGGCAGGGATGTGGCCCGGCCACCACATTATGCCCGGCACCCGCCAGCCGCCCTCGAAGGGCGAGCCCTTCTCGCCGCGGAACGGCGTCGTGCCGGCGTCGGGGTAGGCGTCGAGCCAGGCGCCATTGTCGGCGGTGACGATGACGATGGTGTTGGGCGCATCCTTGCGGATCTCATCCATCACGGCGCCGATGTCGGCGTCGAGCTCCATCAGCGAGTCGGAATAGTCGCCGAGATGCGACTTGCCGGCAAAGCGGGGCGAGGCGTTGGTCGGGTTGTGCATCTTGAGATAATTCACGTCCATGAAGAACGGCTTGTCGTCGCTGGCGTGCTTCTTGATGTAGGCGACGGCGTTGGCGGCCTGATCCTCGTCGAAGGTGGCGAACCGTTCGTAGGTCGATCTTGCCGAGGTCCTTGGCCGGCTGGCCGGCGACGCCCTCCCACTCGTTCAGGTTCACGTTCTCGCTGTAAATACTTCTTGAATTCCGGATTGTACGACGGGAACCACGGGTGGAACCACTTGTTGGTGTAGTCGTAGGTGTAGACGCCGGCGTAATAGGCGGCGAAATTCTTCATCTCGTCGAAGCCGTGCTCGATCGGATAGGACTCCGGCTTGTCGCCGAGATGCCACTTGCCGGAGAAATAGGTCGAGTAGCCGTTCTTCTTGAAGAACTCGGCGATCGTCGGCGTCTCCTTGCGCAGGAAGTTCGGGTCGCCCGGCGCGACGACGATCGACAGCGCCGAGCGGATCGGAATGCGCCCGGTGATGAACGAGGCGCGGCCGGCGGTGCAGCTCGCCTGCCCGTACCAGTTGGTGAAGGTCGCGCCCTCTTCTGCGATCTTGTCGACGTTCGGCGTCGGATGGCCGAGCGCCTTGCCGCCGCCGGAATAGGGGCCGAAATCGTTCCAGCCGGTGTCGTCGGTCATCAGCATGACGATGTTCGGCTTCTTGTCTTGCGCCATCGCGCTCGGCGCCGTCAGCGCCGTGGTCGAGGCCAGCGCGGCCAGCGCCGCCCCAGCTGTCAGGGTTTTTCGCCACAAACTCATGGATTACTTCTCCGTTTGACTGTGCTCCGACATCGCATGCTTCGCGAAAATGTTCGCGACGCAATCTCGCAAGTCCGTTGCGCCTGGCCTGTGCGGCGACCTCGTCCTCGATCTGAGATCAGGGCCCAAGGACGAGACTGGCAAAGACCTGGGCTGGCTGACTACGTAATTCCGGAAGCGGCGGAATTTTTTCTCCCCGAGCCAATCGACGCGATTTCTGAAGCGGCAACCTCACGATTCACCGACGCGCCGCAAGGTCGCGCTCGGACGTCTCGCCATAGGCGGCCTTGTAGAGGTCGGCAAAACGATCCGGGTCGGTGAAGCCGGCGATTCGAGCAATCTCGCCAATTCCGGCTGTGCGGGGATCGGCGCGACGGATCGCGGCGCGGGCGCACGCCAGCTTCCTCAGTTGCAGGTATCGCCGCGGACTGACGCCAAGGAACGCGATGCAATATTTGTGGAGCGTTTGGGCGGAAACGCCGACCGCCGCGGCAAGTTCAAGAGCCGTCGGATTGGGCTTTTGGCGTTTCGCCAGCTCGCTCTCAAAGCGCTGCATGATGTCGGCGCCAAGCCGCGCGGATGCGGGCTCGGCGCGCGCCTTGCCTTCGGTCAGACACCGGACAATCAGCCCGGCGAGTTCGAGTTCCATGGCGCGGACGACCTCGGGGTGGCCGACAATCGCAGGCCGCGTTTCGGCGAGGCGCGCGGCCTCCCGCTGAATGCGAAGCAGCAATTTCCGGTCGCGAGACGGCGGTCGAACAATCCGGCCGGGTTGCGGAAGCAGGAAATCGCCGCCCGTCTCGGCCTGGCAATAGGCCGCGAGCGCAGCGGGCGAAAGCGAAATCAGGCCCCAGCGGCTTGGCCCGCAGGTGCGCTGGTGCAGATGCTCGCCGGAGCCGTGCAGCATGATCTCGTCGGGCTCAAGCGCAATCCCGCGCCAGACGAGCGGCGACTTCGGGTCCGCTGCAAAGGACATGAAGACCTGGTCCGGAAGCAGTGCGACATAAGCAACGCGCGCCAGCAACTCTCGCGCCTGCAGAAGACTGATATGCCGAAGCCTGGTTCGGTCCACATGTGCGGCGAAGGGGCCTGGGCCTGTCACGGTGAATTCGGCGAATATGTCAGCGACGCTCGCCTTGTAGTCGGCGGCATCCGTGGAAGAGACTGTCGAACTTCCCGGCATTTCCGTTCTGCGCTTGCCGCAAACAAGTTTGCGTTCCCGGCTGCGCAGAATGGGGACCCCGTAGGTGCACCGCTACGTAATTTCGGAAGCGCGCAGGAAGTTTTCGTGATCCCACACGATCGGCGCTGCTTCAGCGCCTAGACGAAGCGTCTCGGAGGGAAGCTCCCTGAATAAGCTCCGATAGGCCGAAGCGAAGCGACCGAGGTCCCAAAAGCCGTGTTCGGTGGCGACCATCGTAACGGTCGCCGCCCGCGGATCGGCTCGTCGGAGCGCCCTGCGCGTCAAATTCAATTGTCGCAGCTTCAAATACCGATAGGGACTCATCCCCAATTTCTCGTTGCAGCAAGAGCTGAGGGTGCGGGCTCGAAACGCCGATCGCCTTGCAGATTTCGAGGGTGTGGAAAACGCCCTCCGGATGCGCCTCCATCATCTCATAGAAGCGCCTCATGATTGCTTTTCGTTGTTGGCTTCCTGTCTCCCGTCGGTCGGCGCCCTGTGTGACGAGGCAGTTGGCTAGCGCTGCGAGGAGGGACTGCTCCAGACCACGGGCGGCTTCAGGCACTGCAATGACGTCTGGCGCTTGCTCGGCGAGCTCACCGGCGGCCGCGTGGATCTTCTGCAGTCGCGCCATTGCGCCGGCGTTCGGCGTGACGACGACTGACTCTCGCGGCGGCATGAAATCGTTGCCACCGAAGGTCGATGCAAGGGCTTCCATATCCTCCAGCGGCATCGACACTGTGCCCCACCGGGCCGAACCGGTTGACCGCAGAAAGCTGCTATCCCCATCCCTCAATCGGAGAATTGAATTGGACGGAAACTCGGCGGCGCCGGCGAACAAGCCCGCTCCGCGCTCCGTGTTGAGGAAGATCAGCGCCCTGTTCGACGCATGATAGCTTCGCAAGACCCGCGGAAGCGCCTCGGTGAAGCGGTGAGCCAAGGTCCGGGAGAGAGCAATCGACGTCAGCTTCGACGAGAAGCGTCCCGGCTTCGTGACGACAAGTTCTGCCTTCGTCCACCGCACGGCGCCTGTGTATTCGTCGGGATCGCTAAAGCGCCGGACCCGACTTAACGGCGCGGACAACTCCCGGGCCGTCGACGGCGTCGGGTCATCGAGTCCCGAATAGCTGTCTCGTTCATCTACGTCCCCCGATCGACCGCCTCGCCGTTTAGCACATGCTCGCTTCTCCGTAGGTGCATTTCCGAGTAGTTGGAGCGCTTCTGGGTCATTTCGTCGCACCCGAGGCCTCCGACATGGATCGTGAAGAGGGCATGGACGTCCTGAGCCGCGGGGCTTGGCTTGGCGGGACGCCTGCTGGGTTCCGAGTGCCTTGCTGTCGCATTGCCGCTGGGAACGCCTAGAGGCAGGCGCGCCAATCCAGACTGGCGGTGAAGGGAACGGCGAGATGAGCGGCCTAGCGCGCGGCATCGTGGAATTCAGGATGTTTCGTGGCCGCGCGGACAAGCCGATTTTACATTTCGCGCGTCCAGCGTTTTGGATTGGGTACAGTCCGATCTTCTCTCATCAACGGCCGCACCGGGTCGAGGTGACCGCCAAGACGACAGTTTGGCTTGCCCGGGTCCTTCAGGACAAGGTCAGAAAGCTCCTAAACAGTCGTCCCGAGTGGTGGCGACATTTCCTCCAGCCCGCTCTTTTCTACAACGAGATCGGCCTCAACATTGCGGCAGACCTCCTGATCCGGGACAGCGAGCGACGCTGCGCCGCGGTGCTCTTGAGACTGACCGGGCACCGCTCCACGGATCCCGAAGACCCGGAGCCGGTCGATCTGGCGGGCGCAGCCAACCTGTCGCGCAGCTCCGTACGGACGATGCTGGGCCGGCTGGCGGCGCTCGGGCTCATCGAACAGGGCTACGGTGGCGTCGTCGTGCGCCAGCCCGCAGCGCTCCGCGCCTTCGTCGACAAGGGATGAAAGAGGATCAGCAAGGCAGACTTTGCAGCTCGCGTTTGCGCGTCAGCGAATCGGATCGGCGCGGTTGACGATAGGTCGAATTCGTTTCTGTGAAGGGTCATGGCAATGTCGCCTTCCGGCGGACTCCGCGCCTACACGCAAGGCCCGCTTACCTGCCGACTTGCGACGTTCGCGGTCGCGATCTGCAACGGTAGCTTTACGTCGTGAGCGGCAGTTCCGCGCAAATAGCGGTCATTGCGGGCGGCGCGCGAACGGGCTTAAGCGATATTGATGGCTGTCCAACTCAATAGTCCTTGGAGGTGGTAGGCCATTTCCATCCCTGTGATCGTTGAACCGACGTGCCGGGGAGACGCGCTCAGAAAGTGTACGTGGTCGTGAACTGCGGCCCGTACAGATATTGCTGAAAGCGGAAGGTGCCGTTGCCGCTGATAGCGGCGCCCTGATAATATTCATAGAGTACGCGATAGCCCACGCTCGACAACAGGGACTGGTTCCACTTGTATCCGACCGCCCCGAAGGCCAGGGCCGTCGCGCTCCCGCTCCAACCGCCGGCATCCGCCTCGAAGTCGATGAACCATTTGTCGTCGATACGATGGCGTGCTGTCACTCCGGCGAACGGGTCGGCCCAAGACCTGCCTTGCGATGCGAAACGGGAATAACCGCCAAGGGGGACCTGCAACTCGACCGACCCGTTCACATTGAAATAGCGGGCGCCGAGGGTTGCGTAGACACTCCAATCGGGAGCTGCTGTTGGGAGCCTCACGCCGCCGTACGCGGCGGCGGCCGTCTCGTTGATCGTCAGGCCGGCGTTCGCGCCGAAATCGCGATCACCTGATTTGAGGAGGCCCAGGCGAACCCAGAAAAGGGAGAGGCCGACAATGAAATTGTCATTGTAGGCGAGGGCGCTCACTGGGAGATAGCCTTCGAGATGCGGGAGAATCTGGAAGATGTTGGCGGAGAGGGGGAGGGCGGGAAGGTTCCGTATGCCCATGCTGACGTTCAGGCTCGGCGCCCAGCCGTCGAGCGAAACCTCGTAGTGCCAGTCAGACAGCGCCGGCATCGGAATTGGTGCCGGCGCGGGCGGCTGAGCCAGGTCGGCCGCGAAGACCGTTGGCGCGGCGAGCATGCCGGCCGCTGCCCAGATCGCCTTTGCAACGCCCCTCATCTCAAGCCCCTCGGGAATTTCAGCCGCCGTTGCGCTCAAACCTGGATCGTTCAAAGATTTTCTACGATAGCCGATCCGAAGCAGGCAAGACTCAAGCCCTTCGCAGCGATGCGATTTGGCGAGCTTGCCTCGGTATGCAGCGAGGCGTGACAGAAAAGACACGTCGCGGGCGGCGCGCAGTCTGCCGCCATTGCAATTCCGCTGGCCGCTCCTCATGCTCCAGTAGTGCTGGGGGCATCCCGGAAACGCGGCCCAGGAAGCTGAAAACTCAAGCTTAGGCATGAGCATAACGACGCACGTGCATTGGCATCGGGTTTAGCCAGAACGTGGCGGTCGGATGACCTGGCACGTCCAATGGCAGGCATCGTAACTGAGTTCGAGCAATTCCATTTCCAAAGGCGAAATCGCCAAAATCCACGCAATTTGGGAGAAATCCAACGCCCCGGATTTCAAACTGGCTACCGGTTGGCGGCGACAGCTGATATTTTGGCTGGGTCCGCTGCGACGAAATCCCAATCAGATCGCCCCGAAGTCAAACCCGCATGTGTACATTTTTACGTGTTGACCTCTTTGGCGTTGCCCCGGGCTACTGGCGACTAGTCGCAGCCGGCTGCGTTCTCGCGCTTTCCATATTCGGCGCCGCGGCGGCCGACCAAATGATTCCGGCGGAACGTCAGCGCGGTGATCCACGCGGCAAGCCAACTCGGTGAAGGTGTAGCCGCGTATCAGCGCGGCGATTACGCGACGGCGATGCGACTCTTGCGTCCCTTGGCCGATCAGGGGGTGCCTCTCGTACAATTCACGCTTGGCGTGATGTACGCTAATGGCAAGGGGACGCCGCAAGACTATGGGCAGGCGGCGACGTGGTACCGCAAGGCCGCCGACCAAGGGTATGACGAAGCGCAACGCAATCTCGGCGCAATGTACGCGAAGGGCCAGGGGGTTCCGCAAGACTATGCGCAGGCAGTCAATTGGTACCGCAAGGCCGCCGATCAGGGGAATCCCGACGCACAGGCCCGCCTCGGCTGGATGTACTATAAAGGCTTGGGGATTCAACAGGACTTTGTGGAAGCCGTCCAATGGTCCCGCAAGGCCGCCGATCAAGGGAATGCTTACGCACAGGTCAACCTCGGTACAGCATACGAGAATGGAGAAGGTGTCGAGCGGGACTTCACGGAGGCCGCCAAGTGGCTCCGCAAGGCGGCAGATCAGGGGAATTCTGTGGCACAGCAAAAGCTCGGCCAGTTGTTTGAGATTGGCCAAGGGGTGTCACAAGACTACGCGCAAGCCGCCTCATGGTACGGTAAGGCCGCCAATCAAGGGGACTCTGACGCCCAGATCAGCCTCGGGTCGATGTACGCCGAAGGCCATGGCGTGGCGCAAGATCTCGCCCAAGCGGTAGCCTGGTTTCGAAAAGGTGCAGATCAAGGAAATGCCCAAGCGCAATTCAATCTCGGTGCGATGTACGCAAAAGGCCAGGGGTTACCGCAGGACCTCGTGCAAGCCTTCAATTGGTTTGGCAAGGCCGCCGATCAGGGGAATGATCGCGCACAGGCCACCCTCGGATGGATGTACGCTGATGGCCAGGAGGGGATGCCGCAGGACTTCGCGCAGGCCTTCCATTGGTTCGGCAAGGCCGCTGATCAGGGGAATGCCTACGCCCAGGCCAACCTCAGCTGGTTGTACGCTAACAGCCAAGGGGTGGCGCAGGACGACACGCAGGCTCTCATGTGGTCGACCCTCGCGCTCGCCCACGCCGAGGACGACGCAACACGAGAGCTCGCGCTCAAAATTCGAGATTCACTAACTGCCAAGATGGCGCCCGATCAGATCGCCGAGGCGGCAGCGGAGGGCGCGCGAGTGGTCTCCGAAGTGAAGCGCAATCAAGCACTTGAACGGGTGTTCTTCGAGGAGCGACCTGAGTGCCGCTCTCCCCCAACTTGGGCGTGCGCCGCCGTGATCCGCAGCGGCCGCTTAACGTCGAAGAAGAACCCGCTGCGCGGGAGGGCGTGCACCTGGTGAGGGTCAGGTAAATTCGGGACGTTTGGGCGTCGGTTGAGCGGCGTCAGTGGGGGACAGAGCATCGCGGCTCCTTTCACCAGAGGAACCTTCGATGAACAAACCACTTGCCGCCACCCCGATGAGCCCGCTGCGCCAACGACTGATCGACGACATGAATGTGCGCCGGTTCTCGCCGAGATGCAGCGCAACTACATCCGCGACGTCGGGCGCTTCGCCACGTTTCTGGGATGCTCGCCCGACATGGCCACGGCGGAAGATCTGCACCGCTTCCAGGTCGAGCAGCGCGAAGCTGGCGTTCCCGTGCCGACCATGAACAGCATCGTCTCGGCGCTGCGGTTCTTCTTCACGAACACGCTCGACCGGCCCGATCTCGCGTGCAGGCTGGTCCGGGTGATGCACCCGTGGAAGATGCAGGTGGTGTTGAGCCCCGATGAGGTTGCCTGCCTGCTAAACGTGACGACCTGCCTCAAGCACCAGGCGGCGCTGTCGGTCGCTTATGGCGCTGGCCTGCGCGTTGCCGAGGTCTCGACCCTCAAGGTCAGCGACATCGACAGCGAGCGCATGCTGCTCAGAGTTGAACGCGGCAAGGGTGGGCAGTATCGCAACGCGATGCTCTCGGCGGATATGCTCGCCCTGTTGCGCCAGTGGTGGAAGGTCGGTCGGCAACAAGGCGTCATGCACCCCAAGGGCTGGCTGTTTCCTGGCATGCATGCAGGCAAGCCGATCAGCACCCGGCAGTTGCACAGGATCGTCGTCGAGGCGGCGCGCGCCGCGGACATCGCCAAGCGGGTGGGACCGCATACGCTGCGCCACAGCTTCGCCACGCATCTGCTCGAGGACGGCGTCGATATCCGCATCATCCAGGCGCTGCTCGGCCATGCCAAGCTGGACACCACCGCCTTCTACACCAAGGTAGCGACGCGGACGGTGCGCGCCGTGACCAGTCCGCTCGACAAACTCGGCATAATCGCGCCCGACCCGGGGACGCCCGGCGGCTGAGGCGCCGTGCGGGCCTCCTCGCTGGAGGTCGCCGATATCTTCCGGGCCGCGGGTCCCAGCTATCGTCTGGCCCAGGCGGGGCATCTGAGCCTTGCCCAGATGCGGGTCGTGTCGGCGATCCAGAACTGCCGGACGGCGGCGCTCGGCGGCCATGTCGATGGCTGCGACGACTGCGGCTACCTCAGGGTCGCCTACAACTCCTGCCGCAATCGGCATTGCCCCAAGTGTCAGGCCACTGCGGCGCGAGCCTGGCTCGCCGAGCGCAAGGCCGACCTTTTGTCGGTCGGCTATTTTCACGTCGTCTTCACGCTCCCGGCGGAGGTGGCCGACATCGCCTGGCAAAACAAGGCGGCGGTCTACGACCTAATTTTCCGGGCGGCCTCTGAGACGATGCTGACGATCGCCGCCGATCCCCGGCATCTTGGCGCCCGGATCGGCATCACCGCCGTGCTCCACACATGGGGCTCGGCGATGACGCATCATCCGCACGTCCACATGATCGTGCCGGGCGGCGGCATCGCGAACGACGGTTCGCGCTGGATCAGCGCGCGCCCGGCCTTCTTTCTGCCGGTCCGGGTGCTGGGCAAGCTCTTCCGTCGACTGTTTCTGACCCGTCTGATGGATCTGCACGACGCGGGCAAGCTTGTCTTCTTCGGCGATCAGGCCGAACTCGCGGACCGATGTCGCTTCCTGCGCCATCTCGCGCCGCTCAGGACCAAGCGATGGGTGGTCTACGCCAAGGCGCCGTTCGCCGGCCCCGAAGCGGTGCTCGCCTATCTCTCGCTCTACACGCATCGGGTCGCGATCTCGAATGGCCGCCTGATCGCCTTCGATAAGGCCGGCGTGACCTTCCGCTACAAGGATTATCGTCGCAGCGGCCCGCAGCGCCATCAGGTCATGACGCTCGACGCACACGAGTTCATGCGTCGCTTCCTGCTGCATGTCCTGCCCCACGGCTTTCATCGCATTCGACATTACGGTTTGTTCGCGAGTGCGACACGCAAGGCCAACATCGCCCGCGTCCGCGAGCTGCTGGCCGCGCCGGCGCCGGAACGCGTCGACGCCGAAGAGCCGCCCGACCCGCTCCCGCCCTGTCCTTGCTGCGGCGGCCGCATGCGCATCATCGAGACGTTCGAGCGTTGGATGCAGCCGAGGGCGCCGCCTCGCGCTTACCCAGCAACCGGGGCGCCGTCGTGACCCGGCGGCGCGGTTCATTCTCACGTCATGTCGTCGCAATGCCGCTTCGGCAATCGACAACCCGCGCGCTCACGACGTCACTCGGCTCGTCAGGCGCGCAGATTATTGCCACGATCCCTGAGATGGCCTGCCACCGCTCTACCATATCGGCCGTAATCACTTTGAAACGTTCTCGCTCAGCGCCTCCGATAAAGCCCTGCGCGCTTCACAACCGCACGCCCCGGCACAGCGAAAACATCAAATCCCCATAGGCCCCGCCCTGCCTACCGCGGGTTCGTTCCTCGGGGACTTTCCGACGCCTGACGGCGTCCGAAACTCTTCACGATTTGAGACGTCGCTCAAAGTCTCAAATGCGCCAATAGCGGCCGTTCAGCGAACGGATCGAATTCGACCCAGACACACATTCGGCTCTCCCGATACGGAGCGTCCGCGGCAGCGCTGGACACGTCTCCGCGCGGCGATTACGCTAAGTATCCATGTGGAGGCGGCCATGGACGTCGGCGGGTGGCTTCGCAGCCTCGGCCTCGACCAATACGAGGCGGGTTTCCGGGACAACAAGATCGATGCGGACGTGCTGCCGCAGCTGACGGCTGACGACCTCAAGGACATCGGTGTCTCTGCGGTCGGCGATCGGCGCAGGCTGCTCGCCGCAATCGCCGCTCTGTCTGACCAATCGCCATCTGTGAATGCACTTGCCTCCCCGCTCCAGCCCGCACCGGCCTGCGGCCTGCAGATTTCGGCGGAGCGCCGTCCGATCACGGTGATGTTCTGCGATCTGGTCGGCTCGACGAGTCTCGCGGCGAGGCTGGACGCCGAGGACTGGCGCAACCTGGTCGGCGCGTATCTCGACGAGGCCTCCGGGGCGGTGACGGCTCTCGGCGGCCATGTGCTGAAGAAGCTCGGCGACGGGCTGATGGCCCTGTTCGGCTACCCGCATGCGCAGGAGAACGACGCCGAGCGCGCCGTTCGCGCCGCGCTCGCCATCCAGCGCGCCCTCGCTGAACTCAACGCCAAGAACGCGCGATCGGGTGCGCCCGAGCTTGCCGCTCGCATCGGCCTTGAGTGCGGCTCTGTCGTCGTCGACGCGACCGGCGAAGTGTTCGGTGAGGCGCCGAACGTCGCGGCGCGGGTGCAGGCGATGGCCGAACCGGGGACGGTGCTCGTCACCGCGAGCGTACAGCGGCAGACGGCCGGGCTGTTTGCTGTCGAGGAAAAGGGCGCGCATGACCTCAAGGGCGTGCCTGCGCCGGTGACGCTCTATCGCATCGTTCGAGCGAGCGGCGCCGGCCGACGGAGCGGCGCACGCGCCCTGACGCCACTCGTCGGCCGTGAGGACGAGATTGCCCTGCTGATGCGTCGCTGGACGCGCGCGCTCGAAGGCGAGGGCCAATTCGTCCAGGTCGTCGGCGAGCCCGGCATCGGCAAGTCACGCCTCGTCGAGGAATTCCGCGCCAAGATCGCCGAGACGCCGCACACTTGGGTCGAGTGGGCCGCCTCGCAGCTCCTGCAGAACACGCCCCTCCACCCGCTCGCGGAATGGGGGAGACTGCGCTTTGGCGGCGACGACGCGACCGACGAGGGGCGTCTCGCCGACCTCGAGAACACGTTAGGGCTGATCGGCCTTGACGCGGCCGAATATGCGCCCTTGCTCGCGCCGCTGGTCGACATTCCGCTGCGGGAGGACCGCCGGCCAAAGTTGCCGCCCGAGGAATTGCGGCACCGGCAACTGGCGGCGATGACGGCATGGGTTCTGGCGGGGGCCCGGTCGCAGCCGTTGGTGCTCGCCTTCGAGGATCTGCACTGGGCCGATCCGACCTCGCTCGATCTCATGGCCCGGCTCGCGGAGCGCGGCGCGCAGTCCCCTTTGCTGGTCGTCGCCACCACGCGGCCAGAATTCCGGGCGCCCTGGGTGATGCGCGCGCACCACGGCGTCATTTCGCTCGCTCCGCTCGACCGCGCGCAGGTGCGCCGCATGGTCGGCGAGATCGCAAACCGGCATGCGCTCTCCGACGACATGATCGATGGAGTGGGCGAGCGAACGGGCGGCGTACCGCTCTTCGTCGAGGAGGTGACACGGCTTCTGCTCGAGCGCAACGTGCAGGGTGGCGCACAGGCGATTCCGCCGACCTTGCAGCAATCGCTCGCCGCGCGCCTCGACCGCCTCGGCGAAGCGCGCGAGGTCGCGCAGATCGGCGCGGTGCTGGGGCGAGAATTTTCGTACCGGCTGCTGCGCGACGTGGCCGCCCCTGGAGCTGCGGTCGCCAACCGCAGCCCACCGGGCCAGGCCGGCCTTACCGAGGCCGGCTACGGGGGTGTCGACGAGCTGCGCCTGCAAGCCGCGCTGGATCGGCTCACGGAAGCCGACCTCCTGTTCGTCGAAGGCGCACCTCCGACCGCCGCCTACCGCTTCAAGCACGCGTTGATCCAGGACGCAGCCTACGAGAGCCTGCTCAAGAGCCGGCGCCAGGCGCTCCACCGCCGCGCGGCCGAGGCGTTGCGCGACGCGAACGCCGAAACCGAAGCAATCGCGGATGCGTTGCCAGCGCATGACACCAGGATAATCGAGCGCAGCCCTGAAGCGGTCGCGATCCATCTGTTCAAGGCGAAGCGTTTCGAAGAGTTGGCCGATCTGTTTACCAGGGCGGCGCGCGCAGCGGCCGCCCGATCGGCCCATTCCGAGGCGATCAACCATGTAACGATGGCGCTGAGGGCGACCAGGACTTTCTTCGACGCCGAAGCTCGGCGCGAGAGCGAACTTCGGCTTCGGCTCCTGCTCGGCCCGTCGCTCATCGCCGCGCGCGGCTACGGCTCGGAAGAGGTTGGAGACAATTATCGGCGTGCGCGGTCCCTCTGCGAGTCGGCAGTCGACAGCGCGGAATTGTTCGGCACGGTGCACGGCTTGACCGCGTACTTCCTGGTGACCGAGCATATCGAGGAGGCCGCCGAATTGGCGCAGACCGCGCTCGGTGTCGCCCACAGGCGGTCGGATGACGACGAGCTGCTCGAGGCTTTCACATGGCTCGGGACGATCCGATTCTTTCAGGGCATGGGAGTCGAGGCGGCGACGATGCTCGACGGCGCCATTCACAAATACGACGCCGTCGCCCACGCTCGTCACCGAGTTATCCATGGCCTGGATCCGGGCGTTCTGGCGATGTCGCACCGTTGCTGGCTCCATTGGCTGAACGGCGAGGTGGTCGCCGCGGCCGCCATGGCCGACCAGATGCTGACTCTCGCCGAGACGCTCGATCATCCAATCAGCCGCGCGCATGCGCTCAACTATGTCACCGGGCTCGCCGTCTTTCTCGGCGACCATGTTCGAGCCCAGGCGAAGGCCCGCGAGGAGATCGAACTGGCGCGCACGGCCACACTCCCGCACTACCAGGCTTATGGGATGATTCTCCTGGGCCGGGCGCTGATGCGGGACGACGCGCAGGCGGCCGTCGAAAGCGTCATCGCAGGGCTCGAACTCAGGAAGTCGACCGGCGCGCTCCTCGCTTTGCCCCTCCATCAGGGCCTTCTGGCGGAGGTCCAGCTGGCGCGCGGCGCCATCGATGACGCGACGCTGGCGGTGTCGGCCGGGCTCGAGGTCGCGGAACGCACGGGCGAGCGATGGTGGTCGCCGGAGCTCTACCGCCTGAGCGCCGTCATCGACCATCAGGCCGGGAAGAGCGATGTCGAACGGACGCTTCGTCACGCTCATCGCGCCGCCCGCGACTCCGGCGCCGCCATGCTGGCCACTCGCGCCGCTTTGAGCGCGGCCGAGATCCTGCCGATGGTCGGACCGGACGACGCGCTTCATCTCCGCCATCACACACATCTGATCGATGGGGAGACGCCGGAGACGAACGAGCTGAAGCGGCGGCTCGTTTGATTCGTCGCCGCGAGAGGGCCGTCCGGCCTGCTCGCGCCTCCTGCACGCTAACCACAATTGATCAGCCGCGTTAGTTCGCGTTGACTTCACCGATAACCTCACCAACACTCGCATGGCCTTGGGCGATTGAAGTTCGCGCCAAGTATTTCTTGGCGGGTCCGTCGAGCGGCGTTCAAATCGGGATGCCGGCGCCGCCACGAGCTCGAAGGGACGGAACGTCGAAAAGCGCGTTTGCAACGCCGGGGGAACACCATGAAGCAGCGCCTTATGTCGGACATGCTCGGCGCCATCCGCGACAAGCACGACATCCGTCTGGACGGCGGCGGCGCCGACGCCGTCACGACCTGGTTTCTCGGTCCAAAGGGCGAGAACGGCAAGCTGATGCGCGACCTGATCGGCGCCGCGCTGGAGGCTCACCTCAATTTCCGCCGCGACGTGTATCCGCAAGACCCCAAGTTCATTACGCCGGAGATGCAGGCCGCGCCCGACTACAAGCATTCGGTCGAGACAATCCGCCACGACTTCGAGGCCGTGCTGAAAGCCCTTCAGGAGTCGGGCGCGTTCTTCAGCATGCGCAGCCAGGGGCACATGCTCTGGGACGTCACGATCCCGAGCCTCGCCGGGTATTTCGCGGCGATGCTCTACGACCAGAACAATGTGGCCGCCGAGGCGTCGCCGGTCACCACGATGATGGAAATTGCCGTCGGCGACGATCTCTGCCGCATGCTGGGCTACTGGGTTCCGCACGACAATTCCGACCAGGCGTGCCCGAATAGCCGGCCCCGTGCCTGGGGACACATCACCTGCGACGGATCCATCGCCAATATGGAAGGGCTGTGGATGGCGCGGAACCTGAAATTCTTTCCGTCCGCCCTACTTGCCGCGGCGCGAAACGTCGCCGAGGCGGCGCCCATTCTCGGCCTCAAAGTGCCGCTTCTCGACAAGCAGACGAAGATCCTCGCCAACTGCACCGCCTGGGAGCTCCTGAACCTTCCGATCGAGGCAGTGGTCAATCTTCCGGCGCTCATCAAGGCGCAGACTGGCATCGGGCCGATCGAAACGGCGTCACTCATGGCCCCGTACACGGTATCCGCGCTCGGAAGTGCGGGCGCCTGCCAGGAGTACATTTTCAGCCGCGGATTGAAGAACCTGCCTGTCCTGACGACGCCGGCGACCAAGCACTACTCGTGGCCGAAGGCGGCTGCGCTCCTCGGGCTCGGAACCAACCAGCAATGGGATGTGCATGTCGACCTCGACGCGCGTCAGGAGGTCGATCGCGCCGGCCGCCTGCACGGGAATCCCAATACGTTGCGCGCCTTCCTGCAGAAGGCGTTGGACACTCGGACCCCCGTCGTCACGGTCGTCGCCGTGATCGGCTCGACGGAAGAGAGCGCCGTCGATCCGTTGTACGATATCGTGCAGCTGCGGGACGAGTTCCGCGATCGCGGCCTCGAGTTCACCATTCACGCGGATGCGGCCTGGGGCGGATATTTCGCGTCAATGCTGCGCGGCCGCGAGGAGCCCCGGTCGCCGTCGGGAGCGCACGCGTTTCGCTCCGGACAGTCGCTCCCGCCCATCCCACAAACGCCGATGAGCGACCACCTCTTCAGGCAATATCTGGCTCTCGGCGAGGCCGACTTCGATCACCGTCGATCCGCATAAGGCGGGCTATATCCCTTATCCCGCGGGCGGCCTCTGCTACCGCGACAGCAATATGCGCAACCTCGTGTCGCTCAAATCGCCGGTCGTTTTCCATGGCGCCGTGGACCCGACGGTCGGCGTTTATGGAATTGAAGGCAGCAAGCCGGGAGCCGCCGCCGCGGCCGTCTACATGTCCCACAAGGCGATCCGGCCGACGCCGCAGGGCTACGGCAAATTGCTGGAGCAGTGCATCTTCTCCAGCAAGAAGCTTTACGCCCGCCTCCGCACCATGGCGCGTCCGGAGGACCCGTTTCGCGTCGCCTTCGTTCAGCGCATCCCGGCCGAGAAGGATGGCCTTTCAGAGAAGGAGATCGAGCTGCAGCTCGAGCACATCCGCGACTGGTTCGTGGGCAAGTCCAACGCCCAGATCGTCGAGGGGCCGCACTATGATTTCTTCAAGCAGCTCGGCAGCGATCTGACGATCCAGACGTGGGCGGTCAACTTCAGGAACGCCGACGGAAGCTGGAATCAGGACATCGGCCGGCTGAACAACTTCAACAACCAGCTCTATCTGACGTTCAGCATGATGCCGGTCGACGGGGACAAGCTCAAGAACCCCTCCGACGTGGAACTGATCCTCACGTCGTCGAGCTTTAGCGTTTCCGGCTACGGCCCAGAATTTGTGGGGAGCTTCCTCGCCCGCCTCGGGATCAAGGCGACCCGGGAGCACCTCGACGCCCCCGGCTTTCCGGGCGTCGATTTCAATATCAGCACGCAGATGGATCCCTGGTTCACGGAGGACGCGGACAATCCCCAGGACGGGTTCCTCAAGACTATCGAGGACACGATCTACGTCGAGATAATGAAGCAGATCAAAACCTTACACAATTCCTAGGCGGCCGCGGCGGCGCCGTGGCCGGGCGCCGGAGCGCCAACGCGGCAGACATTTGAGGAGGGAAGGGCGACATGTCCGATCACAAGGATTCCGCGTTCATCGACGAACGTCCGATGGTCGACATCGGAGATTTCTTTCTTTGGCCCGGCGAAAGCGGCGGCCCCGTTTTCATGATCTCGCTCAATCCGCTGACGAACCCCGATCCGCGGGTCACGAGAGAGATCCATCTCGACGCGAAGGCGGTTTACGAGTTCAAGATCGATCGCGACGGCGACGCCGTCGCGGACCTCTCGTACAAGATCACGGTCGAAGGCGACGTTCCCTCGCAGCGTGTCACTCTGCGAAAGGCGCATGGCCATGAGGCGGTGTCGAACAAGCCGCTCGGCGAGGTGATCGCGACCGGCGACAGCACCGAGTATGGAGCCGCCTGCGCCAATGTGATCTATGGAACGAGCGGGGAGAAGCTGTTCGTCGGTCCGCGGCAGGATCCGTTCTTCTTCGATTTTCGCGGTCTGATTTCGCCGGTCTCGGACGATCTGAAGTTCGCGCTCAGCGCGGACGGCCTTCCAACCGACGGCAGCGCCCAGGATACGTTCGGCCCGACCAACGTCACCATCGTCGCGCTCGAAGCGCCGGACCTCAAGGGCAAGACAATCAACGCGTGGAGCGTCACCTCCAATTCGCAGGACGGGAAGGCTTACGACCGCGCGGGCAGGGCCTCCGTCACGGCGATCTTCCTGCCGAACCCGCCGACGGGGCGGAATCCCAAAGCCTATCCCTACGGCGGCCAGACCAAGCAGACATACAACGAGACGGAGCCGGTGAACGATCGGGTAAACTACGGCAAGATGTTCCGCTACCGCCTGCAGCAGATCCAGGCCGACGAATCCTGGGCGGACGTCTTCCTGCCGGACATCCTGACCTTCGATCCCTCTCAGCCGCAGGAATATCCGAACGGGCGGAATCTGGTGGAGGACGCGGTTTTCTGGATGATCGTGAAGCTCAATCCCTTCTGCTACATCCCCATTTCGGATCCGCCGTTTCCGCGACTGAACCCGCAGCCGCTGCTGAAAACCTTCCCCTATGCGCTGCCTCCGGCGAACAGCTATCCCTATCTGGATCTCTCCAAATTGCCGTCCCATCACGCGCACGGCCCTTGAGGTCCGCGCCTTCAAGTTCGCAACGCCGTCCCGGCGGCGAGGCCGTCATTTCGAGCGGAGCGAAGCAATACAGCGATTGCCATCGGATGGATTGCTTCGATTTGCGCTAGAGGGACATCATCTCCTTGACGAGCGCGTCCGCGTCGACCAAGTCCCCGCCGATGTTCACCTGGTCGAAATATTCATACCAGCCGATGCGCGCGGTGCCGTCGGCGACCTTGTGCGTGCCGGTGACATCCTTCATTCGCCACACCGCGACATAGCAGTAATCGAGGCGGGGAGCCGTGCTGCCGTCGTTCATCGTGCAGCCGATCAGCTTAACGTCGTCGGACATCAACTCGCCCAGAAGCCCGTCCACCTTCTTCATGAAGGCGGCGCGATCGTCGGGGCCCAGCGCCAGCCAGGACGCCTTGGCGTTCCACAGTTCAACGTATAAATACATTTCCGCTCCCTCTTTCCTGTCGGCCCTTCGATCCGTATGCAGCGTTCCATCGCCGTCGGACGGACTCCATGCATGGGGAACATGAAAACGGCGGGCGCACACGGCGACTGGCAAGACGCGTCAGCAGGACGTCTCCGCCCCGCACATGCCCAAGCTAACCGAGGGACAGCGCCAGGGACAAGCGCGTTGAGGCGGGAAAACGCGCGTCGCGTCAAAGGGCCTCGGCGGACATTGGCTCCGCCTCGACGGGCTCGCCGTCGAGAGAGTTGAATAGCGAAGGCCCCGGCGGCTTCGAGGCCCCAAACGTCCCAGCCCGGCCGCTTGAGCGCGGCGCGGGCATGAAGCTCGATCTTCGGCAGAGTGGGGAAATAGCCTTCGATCAGCCGATAGAAGATGGCGGGCTTTTCGCTGTGTCGGCGGACGGGCGCTTCGATGGCGCTCGGCCATTGCATTCCGGGCGCGGGCGCGGGAATCCGGCCGCGCGTCCCGACAAGCAGAAACTCATGCTTGTTGCGATTCCAGTAGCCCATCCCTGCGCGATCTTTCACCCAGGCGAATTGACTCTTGTACGCGAAGCCCCAGGCGGCCATGACCGCGAGCGCCTGCGGCAGCATGGGAACGGTCGCCCACAAAAACAGGACGGAGTCCTTGGCCGAGATCGCCGCCACGTTTAGAGCCTTGATCTCGGCGAGCGGGCTTGTCGGATAGTGATTCTCGGCCGCGCGGTCCATGCCAGTGACGCGGGAATAAGGCTCAAAGCGCCACGGCGGGTCAGCATAGATCACGCCATAACGCTTCGCGGGCAAGGCGCGCTGTTTCGCGCCAAGCTCGGCTTCCAGGCGCGCCCGGCGCTCTTGCTTGGCTTGCGTGCGCAGCGCGGCGCTCGTTATCGGCCCGCCCCGCCCTTCCAGGCTTCGCGTTGGACAGGATGTGGCGGCCCTCCCTGCTTATCGACAAATGATCGCATCGCATCGCTAAGCGGGCTTTCGAGAACAAAGTCGCCATAAGCCGCTCGCCAGATCGGCCAGCGCCGCGACAGCGCGCCGCGCCGCCGCCAGCCCTCGGCTATCCACACGAAGTCCAGCCGCCAGCAGGGCGGCATGTTGCGCCACAGAATCCAATTAAAAGCCGCCGCGCCTATGGCTATCGGGCCGTCAGCGGCCAATTCGATCAACAGCCAAGCGTGATAGTCGCGCCGCGTGGCCGTGTCCTCCGGATCGCCGCCGTCTTCGCTCCACTGCGCAAAATCGTAGCCCTGACCGCGTTGAAGCGCCCGCGCCCGCTCATAGACCAAGCGATGCAGCCAGCGCGGACTCCGACGGTCGACTCGCATGTCTTCGGCCTTAAGCCGCTGATCGGGCTTCGGCTGGCGAGGACGCAAATGCTCGGCGTGCCAGCGGCGATGCGCCTTGCGATCTTGAGCAAGCGTCGGGACATAGGAAAAGCCGCAGACCGGGCATTGCAGGCTAGCGGTCATCCTTGCCCTCGTCGTCGTCGCCCTTGGCAGGCTCGCCGGGATGCGGCCCGTCGTCACGGAAAACGAGAGCGCCCGCCACGTCGGAATCAGCCCCCAACACGTTTTGTGGCCCTTTTTCCGGCTTTGAAGCCGTCACGCCGTCACAACCCGCAGAATCATTGGGCTTACCGGCATTTTCCGAGCCGTCACACTTCTCTTTTGTGGCGGCTTGAGAATCCTCGGAGTCCCCTTGTTTTCTACCACTTGTGGCGGCGTGACGGCTTGAAACACCGGAATCGGGCAAATAGCGCGCAAAGGCGTCTTCGAAAGCGTGCCGATGGTAGCCCTTTAGCGTCACGTCGTCGGCCAGCCGAATCGTCCCTGACCGGATGCCGTAGGGCCTAAGCAGCTTGGCAAGCCCCATATCGGTCATGGGCTTTTTCGCCTTCCCCCAAGCGTTCCAGGGCCGCTCTTCAAGCGCGCATAGCCTTTCGAGCAGCGCCTTGGTGGCGATGCGGTCAGTGCCGCCCGTGCGCTGCGGCTCGCGCGTGAACAGGTCGACGACCGGCGCGCCCTCTTTGTCCAGAATCATTTCGCCGTCGAAAATGTCGCGCACGTCGGCGAGCAACAGCAGCGCAACGTCGCTGTCGAGCGCTTCGGCTTCGTCGGCGCCGATAAAGGCGAGCGCCGCCGCCCGCGCCCGCTGCGGCCATTCGCCGCCCGCCACGTCGGCGACCGCGAACAGCGTGTCCCAAGCGTCAATGGCGCGATCGTTGGCCGCGTCGAGCGGCGTCGGGTCAATGGTCGACAGCCGCTCGGCGTTGTCGATGACGAAACGCGCGATCTTACGCGCCAGGACGGCGAGCTCGGCGCCGTCGCGCAGACGTAGGCGCTTGGTCCTCTGCGCCGTCAGCTTGCGGACCAGCCGGACGATCAGACTCCGGTCGGCCACAGTGTCGGGAATCCGGCCGATGCCCGCCGCCGCCGTCGGCGCCCAGGTCGAAACGAGCGCGTTACCCCGCCGCCGCCGGGCAGGGAAACGCTTTTCAGCATGCGCGCCCCGGCGCGATTGAACGACGAGTCCAGTTGCCCGCGCAATTGCTCGGCTTTTTCGGCGTCGCCGCTGGCCAGCGCGTCAAATTCGTCAATGAGCAGCGTCGGACGGCTTTCCTCGATCGTGCGCGCCAGCGCCGCCGCCGTGACGCCGCCGCCGAGCATCAAGGGACGGGGCGCCGTCCGCGCTATCGTTTCCAGAAGCCGGGTCTTGCCGCAGCGCCGCTTGGGCGAGACGACGACCAGAATCGGCGCCACGTCGCGCAGGTCGTGAGCGTGCGCGAAGACCGTCCACAGCGGGCAGCCGACGCGCTGATGCGACTCCATCGCGACATAGGCGCCAAGCGCCGCCGACAGGTCGTCGAGCAATTGCGCGCCGTCGACTCGCTCATGCCAGGACTCGATCGCGTCAAATTCGACCGCGCGCCCCGGCAGGCCGTCGTCTGCTCCCCTTTGCGCCGCGCGTTGCGCCTTGATGAGTTTGTCGAGCACGCTGGCGGCGACGCCAAGCTCTTTCGCCAGCGCGGCGCGGCGGCGCAGATAATGCGTCTCGCTGAGCTCCGCCGCCTCGGCGAGGCGCGCGTTAAACTCCGTGTCGCTCAATTCGGCGGCGGGACCGGCACCGCCGGCGCCGCCCGATTCCGTCCCGTCCGACGCCGACGTGACAGCTTGCGCCGCCTCGATGGCGCGCCTCACAGCCGCGAAGCCCTCGGCCAGCGCCGCGCCTTGCCTCAAGCGCACCGCGTCATTCATGTCTTTGATCGGCTTGCCGTCAGCGGCCTCGCCTTGCGGCGGCAGGGCGATGCGGATCACGAGCGGCGCGGCGGAACTAGCGTCCGCCGTCGCCCCTTGGCCGGAAACGGCTTTTCGCTCTCCGGGCTTGTTGTCCCTTGCGCCGCCCCTAGCAAGCGCCGCCCCAGCGTCGCGCGCCGCCGTCTCGCCCTACGCCGTCAGGGTCGCGATCAGCGGCGATGATGATCTCGCGCACGCCATCGGGCGCAACGAAATTCGCGAAATCATGCCCGCCGAGCGCGCACACGCGCGTCTTGAGATCGAGCGCGAGCGCGAGCGTCATGGCGTCTTCGACGCCCTCGCAAAGGATGATCGTTTCGCTCGACGGGCCGAAGCGCGCAGCCGCGCCCTGTCGTTTCCCTTGCGTGCGCCGCTGCGGCTCGTCGTCGCGCTTTTCGCGCTTGGCGGCGCCATCGGCCGACAGATACGTCGTTTGGACGGCTTTGATGTCGCCCGCGTTGTCTCTGAGCGCCGCGATCAGCGCCGGGCGCCATTGTCCGCCGTCGTCTTTCCAGCCGTAAGGCGTGACGCGCAGCATGTCGGCGAGGCCAGGAAAGCGAGTTGTCTCGACGCTACGCTTGAGCAAGTACGGCTGCGGCGTCGCCGGATCGAGCGGCTGCGCCCTGGCGAAACGCTCGACAGGGCTTTTGCTTAGCTTGGCCTTGTCGGCGCCCGTCTGCGGCTTAACGAAGGCCGGCGCGGCTTCGCTCGCCCGTGATCTTCGCGCCTCGGCCCGAAGCCCGCAGCCTTGAGCGCAGAGACGATCGCGCGACGATCGCAATCCTGCGACCAGCATTTGAACAGCGGCGAGCCCAGCTTGCCGTCCGTGCGGTCTTTGATCGCGAGCTTTTTCTTTTTGTCCGGATGCGCCGGACAGTCGCACGCCAGCCAGCCGCCGCCGTTGGCCTTGCCGTCGCCACGGTAATGAAGCGCGATCTCGCGGGCGGACGGATAGCCGAGCGCGCTCATGGCCGCCGTCTCACGCTTAGCCGCTTGCCGCCATCGATCAGCGTGAGCCGCGATAGGCGCCAGCGCCGCACAAGCTCGGCGAGACGCCGCTCAAGCTCGGCCGCCTCGGCGTCGAGCGTCCGCGTCACGTCGGTGAGAAATTCCGCGTGCAGCGCCGGGCAGTCGCGCAACAGCTTATCCGTCTTGCGCATGTTGCGGTCGCGCTGGCGGCGCGTCCTGGCGTCCGGTCTTCGCCCTTGCCCGGATTCCCGCCCGCTCGTATCCTCGCCGCCGACATTCATGGCGTCGCCCTCTTCGTCGTCGGCTCGCTTTACTCTGTCCTTCGATGGCGGCTTGTCCCCGTTGTCGCAGTCGTCTTGTCCAACTCGGGCCGCCTTTCATTGGGCGGCCCTTTTTCGCGGCGCGCGGCCCGCTCGCGCTCGATCTCGGCGAGCCTGCCTTGCGCCTCGTCGCGATGCTCGGCGCTGACGGCTTCGCCCGGCTGGCCATTAAGATCGCAGCGGCGGGCGCCTGGACGGGCGAGGGCGCCGAGATAGGCTTTCGACGCGCAGTGACGGGCAAGCGCCACGCCGAGCGTCTTGCGCGCGTCGGGAAACGACACGCGCCCTTTGGCTTCCCGCCAGATGTCCGCGTGTACGTCGAGCTTGAGCGGCTTTGGACGCCTCGGATCGAAGACAGCCGGAAACGCCGCTTGCATCCACAGCAAGGCCGCGTATCGCCGCTCGCGCAGCCGGGCGATGGGCTCGGCGGCGGCGGGCGAGGCTCCAGGCGGCTGAGCCTGCGCTGGCGGGCTTATTGCCTTGGCGGCTGTCATGAGCCTCAGCGGCGGCGGTGCGGGCGTGCGCGGCCCGCCCTGCGGCTTGGCGAGCGCCGCTTTCAGATCGCCAAACGTCCGCACGGTGAGCTTTTTGCGTTGCAGATAGCGGCCCGGATGTGGTCCCACGTCCCTAGCGTCCCTTGTGTGAGCGCATGGGCGGACGCCAGGGACGCCGCCCGATTCCGCTCATTTCCTCAGTGTCGGCAAACGCCGTCGGCGGATAGTGTTTCCGCCGCGCTGCGGAGGCGGCTTCTTTGGCATGGCCACGCCCCCGTCAAAACGGGATGTCGCCGTCATGACCGTCTTCGACTTCCGCGTTGCTCACGGTCAGGCCAATGCCGATCTGAGCGGCGCGAACGTCGATGCGAATCCGGCCGTCGCGTGGAATGTCTTCTGCGATCGGCCTCAGCGCGGCGGTGATCGCAGCGGCGATGCGCTCGCAAAGCGCAAGGGAAAGGCGCTCGGCTTCCTGCCTATGAGCCAATGAGGCGGCGCGCTCTTGAGCGCCTTTGGACGGCGCGAGCGTTGCGATGTTTTCGGTCATGGTCTTGTCCCTCACGAAAAGGGCCGTCCAGAATCCAGGCGGCCGTTGTGTCCTCAATTTCACGCGTCGTCGGATTCGGCGTTGCCGTCCTCGAAGCCTTCCTTGCCCTTGTGATCGCGAATCGCCGTTTCCAGCACGCCGTCCGCGTCGGCGAGACGACAGTAACCGCGCTTGACGCGGGCTTCCCCCGCCGCCTTCAGATCGCCAATCACCCGGCGAAACCCGGCCGTGGCGCCTTCAACGAGATCAACCGCGCGGCAGACATCGCATTCGAGCGTTTCGAGTTCGTCGAGCCGGTTGGCGGCGACGAGGCCGATCTCCCTCGCCGCTGCGAGCGCCGAATCCAGGCGGCTTTCGGCCTGTGCGAAATCGCTGTTTTCGATCTCGCTCAGGACGCTTTCGAGCGCGCCCATCGCCTCTTGGCGGCTCGGCGCCGAGAGCTTGGCATGCTCGCGAAGGATCGCATCGGCGCGGGCGATTTCGGCTTTTGCGTCTGCGTCCAGTTCCATGTCGGCGGCGAGAACCCTTTGCAGCGTCGCCAGGGCGTCGCCATAGTCTCTGTCGCTTGTGTGCATGATCGTCGTGCCCGTTCCCTTGGGCGGCCACTGTGAAGCGCCCTCGGCCACCTTTTGAGGGCTTTCGAGACAAGCCGACTCCGTGGCGCCCAAGGCGCGTTGAAGCTTGGCTTGTCCGGAAAGAGTGCGGCTTTAGGCGGCGTCGCCGCTTGCTCCGGCTGAGCCGCCACGGGCGATGTAAGCGTCGATCGAATTGACACTCACCATAGCGCGGCGCCCGATCATCACGCGCACAAGCTGGCCCTTGTTTACCAGCCGCTCGATCACGTCGAGCGACACGCCGCCGAGCGCTCTCGCCGCGTCCGGCTTGCTAAGCAGTTGCGGCGACGGCATAAGCTTTTTGATTGCCCGTCCCATGTGTGAAGCGTCCTCTTGCGGCCTATCACGGTCGCGATCAAAACGCCCGCGAGCTTCGGCGGCAAGCCCGTTTGCGACAGCCACTATCAACGATGTCGCGCTTTATTTTTCGAGATCGCGCTCGACGGTGCGGACGCACACAACTATCCCGCGCTTCTCAAGCTCGGCTTGTATCCGAGTGGCGCGAGCGCGCTTGCTGCGGCCCTTCGCCTTCTCGCGCAGTTTTCCTACCAGCGCGCGGCGATCTTTGGTCGCCTTGGGCGCGCCGGCGAGTTTCTTCGCCCTCGCCGTCGCCATCCCGCGCTGCTTGCCCTCTTTTTCCACGTCAGGCTGAAAACTCGCCACGGCGCCGAACGCCGCGAGCCATATGCAGGCGGCGAGCGCCGCGAGCGCTTTCGGCGAAAGGGCTTTGAGCAAGTCGGCTTCGCGCGCTGTAAGAGGCGCGGCCAGGGCGTCGCGCGCCCATTGCAGCGCCTCGTCAAAGATCGCGCGCGACTTGCTTCCGGCCAGGATGACAGGGCCGACGGTGGCGCTCTCGGAATCTGGCTGCGGCTTGGCCTCGTCGCGGGCCACAGCGCCACGCTGGCGGGCTTTCGGGCGCACGGCCCTGGCTTCGCCGCCGTCCTGGCCTAACGGGCGTCCTCGGCCTTCCCTGGCCATCGGGTGACGCCTTGGCGTCAGGCCCGCGCCGCTCTCGCCTCTCTCAGGGCGAAGACGTTGCTTGATGGCGCGCCGTCGCTCACGTCCGGCGTCGGCGGCTCGCAATAAGCGGCCCAGGCGTCCATGAGCTTGCGGCGCGCCTCGAACGGGTCGCCGTCCCAATAGGCGTCCTCAACTTTGTCGCTGAGCTTGTGGGCTAACGCGGCTTCGCAGACGCGGCTCGGAAAATTCGTTGTCTTGCCCGCCCAACTGCGAAACGAGCGTCGGAATCCGTGCGCCGTCGAATCGACGCCCATGCGGCGCAAGAGCGCCAGCAACGCCATGTCGCTTAACGGCTTGCCGTCGAAGCGGCCGGGAAACACATGAGACGACGGCTCGTCGCCGAAGCTTAAGCGCATGGCGTCGAGAATCGCGAGGGCGCGGGCCGAGAGCGGGACAGTATGCTCTTGGTCCGCCTTCATGCGCTCGGCCGGAATCGTCCACACGCGCTCGTCGAGTTTGATCTCGGCCCATGTCGCGCCGATCGCCTCGGACGTGCGCGCCGCAGTGAGCAGCAGAAATTCGAGCGCCCGCGCCGCCACGCCCGTGTCAGCCTGCAAGCGGCCGACGAGCGCCGGAACGTCTTTGTAGGGCAGCGCCCGAAAATGGCGGCCCTTGCCGATCTGCCGAGCGAGTTTGCGCGGTGCCGGCAGCTTCTTGGCCAAGTGGCCTCGCCAGCGCGCGACACTAGGACGCGTGTCGTCGTCTTCCCGCGCGAAATCGAGCACCGTTTCGATGCGGCCTCTCAGCCGCGACGCCGTTTCCGGTGCCCGCGTCCATAGCGGCTTGAGCACCGCGAGCACGTCGCGCGTCTCGATCTTGTCGCACGGCAAATTGTGCAGCGGGCGGCAATAGTCGCGCTTGGCGTTGCGGACGGCCTCGCGCCGAATCCCGTCCAGCCCGGCGAGCTTCGCTCAGCCGAGCACCGTCATTTTCCATTGCGCCGCGTGCTTGGCGTTGCGCCAGGACGGCGCGTGTGTCTCGATATAGTCGCGGGCCGCCTCGGCGAATGTGGGAACGCGACGCGCCTCGTCAGGCTTGCGCCATGCGTCGAGCGGATTGACTGGCGGCTTGGCGTTGAGCAGCGCCCGGCCCCGCTCGGCCTTCCGACGCGCCTCCGCGAGGCTGACGCCGCCCTTGCCCGCTTTGCCTAAGCCCGCCTCGCGAGTCCGCCCATGCCAGCGAAAGACGAACGCCCATGAGCGCCCGCCCGACTGGGAAACGCTCAGATACAGATTGCCGCCGTCCGCGTGGCGGCCCGGCTCAAGGGCGCCGGATTCCACTTGGCGCGCCGTGAGGCGGCCTATCGTCTTCGTCACTGTCGTCTTGTCCTGTCCGTTCTTGTTCTGGACGCCTTGAGTTGGGCGGACAGTTGCGTCGCGTCACACCGTCATCCCTAGCGCCATCCCTAGCAGATGTAGCGCGTTTCCGGGCGGCGTCAAGCGGCGGCGGGCAGTAATAAGCGGCGGCTAAGGCGTTGACGTTGCGGATGTTTTTGCGGCCTCAGGCGGCGTCCAGCGGTATTCTACGGTATCGTTCTGGCGGAAGGAGTGAGATTCGAACTCACGGTGGACTTGCGCCCACGGCGGTTTTCAAGACCGCTGCCTTAAACCACTCGGCCATCCTTCCATAAGATTGAAATCATTGGCATCTCCCAAGTCAAAGCTCACTCGAAAAACGCCTTTTGCCACCCTTTTTCTCCCCAACCGTCTCAGGAGCGTCTATTAGCCGCGCGGATCGCGGCGTCAACCTGACTGCGGCGTCCTCCTGCATGCAGGGCAGGACATGGCTATAGAGGTCGAGCGTGATCCCCACGTTCGAATGACCGAGGCGCTCCTGCGCCACCTTAGGATGAACGCCGTTCGCGAGTAAATGCGTCGCGTGCGTGTGTCTCAAGTCGTGGAAGCGAATGCGGGGCTGATCGCTCACCTCGGCGAGCAGGCGGACGAATTCGTGAGTGAGCTGTTGGGTGGAGCGGTTGACCGTCCGCTTGGGCAACGACGTGGGTTTGGTCCGTCAGCCGGACCCGACCATCAAAAGCTCTTCAGCCTGGGATCTCGACGACTGAGAGTTGACGGCGGACAAGATCTATCGACGCCCAACGCAGAGCGGTGATGGCACCGCGCCGCAGTCCGCACATGACCGCGAGAAGGACCGGCGCAAACATGCGTGTGTTCCGGAAGTGAGCGAGCAAAGCGGGCTCCAGTCTTCTGCGCGTCTAGTAGCCTGAGTCAGACGAACTGAGGGTATAGCCTTGCGAGCTTGACGCGGGCGTCGGCGGTTGTGAATTGCCAATCCGCTTTGGCGTGCAGGGTGTTGCGGCGCTTTTGCCAGGCGGCGACTTCGGCGACCAGATCGGCCTTGTCGCAGATGCGGCGATCGAGGCATTGGGTCGAGAGGACGGCGAGCTCGGATTCGGCCATGTCGAGCCAGCTTCCGTGCTTGGGCGTGTAATGCCATTCGAATTGTTTGACGAGGCGGCGCGCTTCGGCGGCGGGAAAGGCTTCGTAGAGCGACGCAGCCGTATGCGTGCTGAGATTGTCCTGCACCAGAACGATCTTGTCCGCGCCGGGAAAATGCATGTCGGACAAATCCTTGAGCGCGTGGGCGTAATCGACGGCCGCGCGCCGGTCCGTGACCTTCACGCGCCGCCAGCCTTCGAGCGGCGCGAACATCATGAACAGATTGGCCACGCCATTGCGCTCGTATTCGTAGTCGTAACGCTCCGCTTGTCCCGGCGTGGCCGCGATCGGCGCGCGCGTCTCGGCGATGAGTTGCTTCGACGTTTCATCGAGGCATACGAGGGGGCGCTTGGGATCGTGCGGCCTCTGGTAAACTTCCAGCACGTCTTCCATGTTGGCGACGAAGGCGGCGCTGGCCTCGGGCGCGATCACCCATTGCTGCTTGCGATGGGGCTGGAGAATGTTTTTTTGAGCGTCCGCCCGATCGTGTTGTCACTGGCGCTCCCGACGATCTGCAACTCGACGACTTTCTCCTCCAAAAGACGCAGCGTCCATCTGGCGTGGCCAGCCGGGGCCTCCTCTTCGCTAAGCTTGACTACGTACTTCTTGACGGCAACCTCTTGCCTGGCCACGAATCATCTCCATCGCGCAATCGCCAAGCCATTGATTCAGACAATCCCGTCAAACTCAATGACGTGAGCCACGAGCACGGCCATCTTGCGACGCTCGACCTTCGGGGGATCGACACTATCGACGGGGTTGTGGCCAGCATGCGCCAACGCACGGCGATCGCCAGGGCCTGCTTCAGCATACGGTGCATATGGTGGACCGTCCGCGCGGACAGACCGCCTGAACCGTCCCTTCGGCCCGATCTGAGCGCCTTGGAATAGGCTGTCGCGATCTCCTCCGGCCGCAGTTTTGTCAGGACGCTCTGACCGAGCAGTGGAACGAGGTTCTTTAGCGCGATCTTTTCGTCGCGCTCGTGCGTGCGCGGCGCGACTTGTGGCTCAATCTGGGTGAGCCACTGGTCGAGAAAAGCCGCAAGGGTGGTTTTGGAGGGCTCGACGTAGGAGCCTCGGGCGAACTCTGTGACGAGGCGGGAGCGCTCGATCTGCGCCTCACGTTTGGTCCGGGAGGACGAATGCCATTTGCGCTTCCGCTCGCCGGTCTCGGATGTCGAGAACGATTGCCCAATGGCCTGGGCCGAGCAAGTCCGCCCGGGCCATTGTTCCCGGCGAACAGGTTCCGCTTCTTCGTAGACGTGACAATCCGTCGTCCGCGCGAGCGGCGGCTTGGTGCGCCGCTCGGCGGGCCGGCCATTACATTCCCCACGCCACCCGCAATTCGAACTGTGCATATCGGCTCATTTCCCATACGCTCCCCGATCGGCATTATGGAAAATATCAACTTGGGCACTGTCACATCGGAGAGAATATGTGACCCGTCATCTGATCGCTTGGATCTGGGCTCATTGTGTCGTGATCACGGATTGACGACTATCGCGACCTCGCGTGAGCTACGGCCGCGGCCCTTTCTCCGAAGCGCGCCAGTGAGTTTTTGAGCGACGTGAAGCAGATGGAGAACGCAAACCGCGGCGTCACAAAAAAGTGCTAATGGATGCAATACGTTGATCGCTGATTTGGTCGAAGGAAAGTAGAGGAGGAACTCTGCTATGGCGCAAGCTAAGCGTGCTTCGAGGGGGAACCGTCCAAGTAAGGCCGTATCCGTGCTGGGAATCGCCGGGATGTCTTTGGCGGCGTCGACCGGCGGATCGCCAGCGGAGATGCCGTCGGCGTCTTTGGCGGCGCCGCCCGCTGGATCGGTGGCAATCTGGCAGAATACGGCGTCGTTTCAGGTCCCCAGTCTCGATGAGGAGGAAATCTCCGACGTCAGCCTGGCGACATTCCATCTCTTCGACAAAGAAGACCTCGCAAACTCCCAGTCAGGCGTGCAACTTGCTGCTTTCCGAGGAGGCTGCGGCTGCGGACACGGCTGCGGAGGCTGCAGAGGCGGCGGCTTTCGAGGCTGCGGAGGAGGCTGCAGAGGCGGCTTTGGCGGCTGCCGCGGTTGCCGCGTTGGAGGCTGCGGCGTTGGCTTTCGCGGCTGCGGCTTTGGTGGCTGCGGCGGCTGTGGCGGCTGCGGCTGGGGCTGGGGCTGGGGCGGCGGCTGCTGCTTGTCGTGGGGAGGTTGCTCCCTCTGGTGCTAGACTGAACCGCCTTGCGATTACATTGACAGACACAAGGCGTCATGCCCTATTTTGATCAGGCTTGACCCGGCCAACGATCTTGTTTGCAGCGCTTCTCAGGTGACGCGCGCGGGAGCTTGACGAAGGAGCCCTGGGCCGGCGAATACGCTTGGCGACGGTGCCTGGAGCTGCGGCGAAAGTGCTTGTGCAGACGTCATGACAGGCGATCACGAAAACGAGTTTACACAGCTTAGCGGCAAAGTCGTTCCGCAGTTCGCGCCGAATTTCAGCGTCTATGTGCTACCCCCCGATATCGTCTGCCTCTATTCCGAGGACCGGAAGTTCCTGCTTCATGGCGAACTCTATTGCGCGCTCGCCTCCGCGATAGGAAAAGGTGGAAGGAGCTTTCAGCAACTCGTTCGTGACCTGGAACCAGATTTTCCGTCCGACAAGATCCATGAAGCGCTAAAGCGGCTGGTGGACCGCCGCTATGTCCTTCCTGCACTCTACGTCTTCGAATGGCGCTGTAGCAGCCTATTGGGCGAGCCTCGGCCTATCGCCGAAGACCGCGCAGCAAAATCTCCAGAAATGCCGTGTGCGCATTCAATCAATCGACGTGCAAGGGGAAACGGAACTCGGGGCCGCCCTGAGCGGGTTGGGCGTTCGCGTCGTCAAGCGCTCCCCGAATCTGACGGTCACGTTGGTGAACGATTATCTCGAAGGTCGATTGGCCGAATTGAACGGGCAACATTTGTTGGATGGCGCCCCGTGGATGCTCGTCCAACCCTCCGGCATTTTTCCGCTGGTGGGGCCTGTGTTCAGACCGGGGCAGAGCGCCTGCTGGATGTGTCTAGCCGACCGGATGACAAGGAACCGGGAGGTCAAGGCGCTCCTCGACCGCAGACAGGCCCGCTGCGTCGCCGTTTCGCCTCTGGCTCAACAGACCTTTGGACAGTCCGCCATCCAACTCGCGGCCGTCGAGGTCGCGAAAGCGATCGCCACGGATTTTCGCACGCAATTGAGCGATCACATCATCAGCCTCGACCTGTTGGGCTCGACCATCGTGAAGCATCATGTGGCGACCCGCCCGCAATGTCCGAGCTGCGGGCGCAAGAAACTGCGCGATCCACGCCGTGCACCATCGCCGGTCGAACTTGGCGCGGGCGGCAAGGTCCTTATGACCAGTGGCGGGTACCGCAGCGTTTCGCCGTCGGCCACGGTTGCACGTTTCCGCAGGCACGTGAGCCCGCTTACCGGCGTCGTCTCACGTCTCGAGCGGATCCAAGCAGATTTGCCCTTGAACACCAACTACTATGCCACGCACAATTTCTCGGGGCCGGCGAAGACGGTCCATGAGCTCAGGGCGGGACTGAGCAGTGGCAGCTTCGGCAAAGGCAGCACTGCCGAACAGGGTGAAGCCAGCGCGCTTATGGAGGCGATCGAGCGCTATTCTGGAATTTTTCAGGGCGACGAGATTCGAGCGAAGCGGCGGTTTGCCGATTTCCCGTTAGACGAGGCCATTCCTCCAAACGAAGTCCTTCAGTTCAGCGCAGCGCAATTGCGGACGCCGACGCTCGGCTCGAACGAGCGGAACGCGATCCCGGCGCTCTTCGATCGATCCGCAAAGATCGAATGGTCGCCGGTCTGGTCTCTGCGCGACGCGCGCTTCAAATATCTTCCGACCAGCCTGTTGTATTTCTTTTACAGGGGCGCTGCCGCCTTCGCCGCGGATTCCAATGGCTGCGCGGCCGGCAACACGCTCGAGGAAGCGATCGTCCAGGGATTCCTCGAGCTGGTGGAAAGGGATGCATACGCGATCTGGTGGTACAATCGACTGCGGCGGCCGGAATTGGACCTCGGCCAGTTCGATGATGCTTATGTTCGCGATCTGCAAAAGCAGCTAGCCCAAACCGGCCGCCGGCTTTGGGTGCTCGACGTAACCAGCGATCTCGGGATCCCGACGTTTGTGGCAGTCACGCACTGGATGCAAAACGGGCGGGAAAATATTGAATTCGGTTCCGGCGCGCATTTCGATGCGCAAATTGCCTTGTTGCGGGCGCTGACGGAGCTGAATCAATTTCTATCCCTGGGTCTGATGGGCGGCGGGACGGGAGAGAAATCGAGCCTCGACGGCGCCACTCCGTTGCGCCTGCAGGACCATCCCTATTTGACGCCGAGCGGAAATCCGATGGTCCAACCCGAATTCGGCTCGAAGTTTGGCCGTCTCGACACGCGCGAGCAGGTGAGGGCCTGCGTCTCCCTTGTGGAGGAAGCCGGCCTGGATTTCCTCGTTCTCGATCAGACGCGTCCCGACATCGAGACGCCGGTCGTCCGCGTGATCGTCCCGGGATTGCGGCATTTCTATCGCCGATTCGCGCCTGGCCGGCTTTACGATGTGCCGGTAACGCTCGGATTGCGCGACCGACCGCTGAAGGAAAACGAGCTCAATCCGATTCACCCCCATACCTGAAGGCGATCCCGGCTTGAGCGCTCCCGGACCAAGAGTGCGGCCGGCCGCGCCGGCGGCGCCGTCTCCGCCCGGCTCCGCAGTCACGTCAGGCTCGAAGCGCAGGCGAACGGAGAAGTTGTCGTCGGCTTCGATGGCTATTCGGTCGGCTTGGGAACGTTCAGCGCGCGCGCCGCGAATCGCGCGCAGGAATTGCGCACAGGCCTGCCCCTCAGCTCGTTTGCGTCCAACAGTCGGAACATCGACAAAGAGATTGGTCGATTGGTCCAGCGATTGGCTAGGCACGGTCTATTGGAGTACCGCCTTGGGCGCTCGCCCAACGGCGGGGACCTGGTCGTCATCGAACCGCAGGTTCCCGAGTATTGGCCGCAAGCGCCGCAGCTCGGCAATGCCGACGCTCTCGTCCTGTCGCGGTTCGCGTACATGCGACGGCGCGGCGCCGAGATGGTCCTGGAATCGCCGCGCGCCAGCGCGTTGTTCAAGATTTGTGAGCCGAAGATTGCCACCGCCATCGCCATGTTCTCCACCCCGCGGCAAATCAAACAACTGCGTCGGCGGGAGGGCTTTCCAGGCGTCGAGCTTCTCGCCCTGCTCCTCGATTGCCAAATCCTTTTCAAGGTCGGTGCTGGCGAAAGTGGGCTTCGAATGGCCGAGGGTGACCACAGCCTCGTTCTTTGGGACTTTCATGATCTTCTATTCCACACGCGCAGCACGGAAGGTCGGCACGTTAATCCGCTGGGCGGAGTTTATCCGTATGTCGGCGTCATTTCTCCGCCGCCGGCCGTGCGGCCAAACTGGCCTGGAAAGAAGATTGATCTGTGCAAGGTTTCGGCAGGGCGCCTGAAGGCAATCTCGCCGCTCGCAAAGGCCCTGCGCAATCGCCGTTCGACACGCAGCTTTGATGACCAGCGACCGATCACGCTCGCCGAGCTTGCGCAGTTTCTTGACGGGACCGCGCGGGTCCTGTCGAAATCGAACGCGACGCTCGACCTCGACGACGGTGGTCACACCGTCAGGCCGTATCCGTCGGCCGGCGCCAGCTATGAACTCGAGCTCTATCTGGCCGTCAACCTATGCGAAGGGCTTGCACGCGGCTTTTACCACTATGACGCCGGCGCTCACGCATTGGCGCTGATCGGCGTCGCCACGAATGAGCTCGAAGCGCTGTTGGCGGGAGCTGAATACGCAATGGGGGTCCCCGCCGCGCCTCAGATCTTGATCACGATCGCTGCGCGCTTTGGCCGGATTTCATGGAAGTACAGCTCGATCGCCTATGCGCTCATTCTGAAGGACGTCGGCGTGTTCACGCAAACGCTCTACTTAATGGCGACCGACATGGGGCTCAGCGGATGTGCGATCGGGATCGAGAATATCGATCTGTTCGCAAAGATGACGGGAGTCGAATTCCACGTCGAGGGACCAGTCGGTCAATTTGCGATCGGTCGCGGCGCGAAACCGGCAGCTTCCGCCTGACAATCGCATGGCCTCGGCGTGGCTGCGCAACGGCCAAGCACATGGCGATGTAACGGCCAAAGTTCGCTGGGCATAAAGATCAATCTGCGGCGCCGGATTTATCAAGACCGTTGGCGGCTCAGCGCATCAAGGGGTCGCGCGGCGCCATGCGTTCGAAATAAACATATCCAACAGCTTTGCGCCTACGCCTGTCCAGCAGCGCGAATATGGCGCCCTGAGGGTCCGTGCAATGGACGATCCAAGCGCCGCCCGGCACCTCAGTCGGGCCATACAGGATTTGGCCGCCGCCGGCTTCCACGCGTTTCGCCGCCGTTTGGATGTCGTCGATGTTGAAATAGTAAAGCCAAAAGGGAAGCGGCAAGGTGGGAGGCTTGGTGAACATGCCGCCGATCGTCTCCGCTCCAACAGAGAACCCCTGATACATGCCCATCACGCCGACATGGCTGTCGGCTTTTTGCCAGCCAAATAGCTCGCGGTAGAAAGCGAACGCCTTCTCCCAGTCGGCGGCAAGCAACTCATGCCACCCCACGCGCCCCGGCGCGCCCAGCCCGGCCGACTGCGCCCGGCTCGATCTCTGCCCCGTGACCAACGCAAGCGTCGCCATTTGCGGGTCGGCGACGACCGAAAAGCGGCTGACGTTGGGGACGTCCGTCGGTGGGAAGTACACCGCCCCGCCAAGCCGCTTGATCCGGTCGACGGCGGCATCCACGTCGTCGACTCCGACATATCCGATCCAGTGCGGAGTGGCCCCGGTTCTCCTCGCGTCCTCGGGCACGTTCACCAACCCGGCGACGGGAGAATCTCCAATGGTAAACAGACTATAGTTCGGACCCGGCATCAAGGCGTCCCGTGCGCTCCAGCCCACGACGCTGGCGTAGAAGGCATTGGCGCATTTTATGTCGGTCGTCATCAGCTCGTACCAGACGAAACGGCCATGATCGACCATGCCTGTTTTTCCTTTCGAGTCTGCAAGAGGGGCGACCTGCTTTGAGGCGACCTGGGGTTCTGTGAGCTGGACCCCGGATTTAGAGTCCCCGATAGGGGATCGGTAAACCCCACGCCTTTAGGCGGCTGGATGGGGGCGCTTCCGGTGTAGATTGGCTGGATGGAAGCGTACAAGCGTGGCGGCCATACGGTCTGGGACTGCAAGTATCACTTGGTCTGGGTGACGAAGTATCGTTACCCGGTGCTTGGCGGCGGCGTTGGGGTTCGCTGTCGCGAATTGCTGCGCGAGACGGCGCGGGCGCATGAGATGGCGGTGCACGCGGGGTCGATCAATCGCGACCATGTCCCCATGCTGCTGTCGATCCCTCCGAGCCTGTCGGTGTGGCGCGCTGTGCAGCACTTGAAGGGCCGCAGTTCGCACAAGCTGCTGAGCGAGTTCGGCGTGTTGCGCAAGCGCTACTGGGGCCAGCATCTGTGGGCGAGGGGGCTATTGGGTGGTGAGCAGCGATATCAAGAACCAAACCCCTCCCGAGCCCGATGACAACTTCAATGTCACGTGAGTTGCGGCCACGTCCGCCGGATGGCGGACCGATCCGGCTTTGAGCCGTAACTCGAAGCCACCGGTGAACCTGCGGCATGAGATACGTGGCCTCTTTCATCAGCATGGCCGCGGAGAGGACAATGGTTGCGACGAAGCCAGCTCCGATTCCCCCGGCGAGATTGGCAAGGTTGACGTCATTCATGGGTCTGCTCCATTTGGATTAAACGTGCTTTGAATAAGACCTAAAGAAAGAGGAGGCTCCGAATAAAGTCGCTAGTGGATAGAATCCGACGTTTGGAACCCGAGCCGGTGCCGCCATACCGTTGAAATCACTCGGATTGGGCCGGACTTATCGGATTGATTTGATCCACTAGTTTGAAAAAATTACATTAACTTAAACGTCAACGTTGGCCTGCAATTCTACTCCAGCGCAAAGCCAATTCCATTGGCTGGTGCGTCTACAACGTTGACTATACTCGTTCACTCTTCAGAGCGGACGGCCTTGGGCAGCTCGAAGCACCCGATGGGGATGCAGTCCGACGACCGCAATGACATGGTCGAGCGAGAGGACGCCCGGACCGAGGGCGATGACGCCGAGCGCCAGCCCCCCAGGGCAGATGGAAATTCGACCATCCATCCGGGACGACGAGCTGAATGACGCCCGTCATGACGAGGAGGCCGAGCGCCACGAAGAGCGTGCCGAGGCCAAGGACGAGCAGGATCGCCAGCGTGATCTCGGCAATGCCGACCATATGGGCGACGACGACCGGCGCAGGGAAGTCGTAAGCTCCGCCGAAAATGTGAAGCTTGAACTCCTCCGTGAAGAGATACTCGGCGGTTGGCGACAACGAAAGGAACCCGTCCCAGCGCGTGAGGCCTGACTTGAAGAACGGAACTGCGAGCGCGATCCTCATGACCGGCGGCGCGAGCAGGGCGGCCGCCCGGCCGAGCCAGGCCGACAATGTGCTGATCAGACCCGCGACCTGGACGAACAGCGAAGAGGGGCGCGTCGACGTCATTGGTGGGTCCCCAGGAAGGTTGACTTCGTCTCGCCGCCGCAGAAACCGATGATCGCGCCCGCCTCCAGGAGCCCGGAGAGGTGGCCGCGATGTCGAAACCGGCGCATGCCGTGATGGCGGCTTGCGCCGCCGCCAGGACGGTTTCCCCGCGCAAGAGCGACGCGATGAATTCGAAGCCGCCGTCGGGCAGTCCTCTCGCCTCGACCTCCGCCCCGGGCCGGACGATCAGCGCATCTTCGCCGCCGCCCGTGATATCGACCGAAGTTGCGGCGCCCTCGCGAACGTTCATGTCCCAGACCGTGAGCGCCGGATAGCGCGAGCGAACCATGCGCCGCATCGACGAATTGCATCTCGAACTTCCGTTCTACGGCTCGCGGCGAATGACCTTCGAACTCAACAAGGAAGGCCCTGGGGTCAACCGCAAGCGGGTGCGGCGGCTGATGCGGGTGATGGGGATCGAGGCGCTGGTTCCGCGCCCTGGCGCGAGCAAAGGCGCGCCCGGGCACAAGATATACCCCTACCTGCTGCGCGGCCTGAAGATTATCGAGCCGAACCACGTCTGGGCGGCCGACGTGACCTACATCCCAATGGCGTGCGGCTTCCTCTATCTGGTGGCGATCATCGACTGGGCCAGCCGGGCGGTTCTGGCATGGCGGCTGTCGAACACCAACGATGCGAGCTTCTGCGCGGCGGCGCTGGAGGAGGCGCTGCTTCGGTTCGGAAAGCCGCGGATTTTCAATACCGATCAGGGCTCCACTTTCACCGCCGAGGCTTTCACCAGCAAGCTTGCGGCGGCCGGCGTCGTGATTTCGATGGACGGACGCGGCCGCTTCATGGACAACATTTTCATCGAACGGCTGTGGCGCTCGATCAAGTACGAAGAAGTGCATCTGAAAGCCTACGCCGATGGCGGCGAGGCGCGGTCCGGCATCAGTTCCTGGATGACCTTTTACAATTTTCGGCGCCCGCACCAGGCGATGAACAACCAAATGCCGATGGCGGTGTGGCGCGGCGGCATGGACAAAATCGAGGCGGCGGCGAGGGCTGTGGATATGCCGCTTCGCTTGGACAACGCAAACGCGTTGCCCACATACCCACAGCAGAGACAGAAGCCGCAAGAAGCAGCTTGATTCTTGAACGACAAGCGCAGGCGAGATCACACCTTAAATTCAACCCCTCGTGGTCCTACGAATGGGGTCCAGTTCATACGAGCTAGTGCACTGACTTAGACAGAAGGTACAGGGATCTGGGCCAGTTTTTCGAAGATCGCTTTGGCGGACGTTGTCCATACGAACGGTCGACAATCGCTGTTGTGGGACTCGATGTAGCGCGCGATCGCGTTCTGCAAATGGTCGACGGAATGGAAGGCTCCACGTCGGATCCGGCGGCGCGTGATGGCGGAGAAGAAGCCCTCGACGGCGTTGAGCCAGGAGGCCGATGTCGGGGTGAAATGGAACGTCCAGCGCGGATGATCGGCGAGCCATTTGAGAACCTTGGGCTGTTTGTGGGCGGCGTAATTGTCGACGATGGCGTGGATGACTTTTCCGGCCGGAACAGCGCGCTCGACGGTATTGAGGAAGCGGATGAACTCCTGGTGGCGATGCCGTCTCATGCAGCGGCCGATCACGGTTCCATCGAGGAGGTTGAGCGCGGCGAACAGCGTGGTCGTGCCGTTGCGCTTGTAGTCATGGGTCATCGTCCCGCATTTTCCGGGCTTGAGCGGCAGGCCCGGTTGCGTGCGGTCGAGCGCCTGGATTTGGCCCTTCTCGTCGATCGAGACGACGACCGCGTGCTTGGGCGGGTCCATGTAGAGGCCGACGATGTTCTCGACCTTCTCGACGAATTGAGGATCGTTGGAGCGCTTGAAGGTGCGAATGCGGTGCGGCTGCAGCCGATGCGCCTCCCACAAGCGCTGCACGGCGCGCAGGCTGACGCCGACGGCTTTGGCCATGGCGCGGCCGGTCCAATGCGTGGCGTGGCCCGGCGGCTCGGAGCAGGTCAGGTCCATAACCTTGGCGACGACCCTGGCCGAAAGCGGAGCGCGGCCGGGCTTGCGCGTCTTGTCGCGCAGCAGACCATGGACGCCCTGCTCGGCGTATCGCGCTTGCCAGCGCCAGACCGCGGGTCGGCTGACGCCCGCCCGCCGCGCCACTTCCTGCACAGGCAAACGGTCGGCCGAACAAAGGACGATGTGCGCCCGCCGCACATGTTTAAGTGGGCGATTGCGATCCGCGACAATGGCCAGCAGACGCTGGCGATCTTCGCTGGGAGGAAGGACACAGACGGTTTGAGCCATGCCCACAAACTCGCACATCCACCCGAATTTGTAAATCATCCGTCTGTGTCAGTGCACTAGTTAACCACCTTTGTTTCAAACCAAATCAATCGGGCTCCGAGTGCACGGATGATCGCCGCACCGTGAGCGGCATCATGCATGTCCCCAAGATCGGCAGCCGCCGGCAGGATTGTCCGACGATTGCGACGATGCGTCGTCCGGGCGCTTTCCGCCCTTCTCGAGGCGTCCAAGGATACAGTCTGCTACGTCCGGTTCACTGAAGGGTTTCGGACGCCGGCCCTTTGCAGGCGCGCTGTAACTGGGCGCGGGGCCGGCGGCCGAAAGTCTCGTAAGGAGGAAACCGCGGGGAGGAAGAGGCGCGGTTGGCTGAGCGGGACCTATGGGGATTTTGGGGTCGCGGAGGGATCGCCGATGTGGCGGCGGGGACCGGCGGCGGCCGGTGTTATCGTCAGGAACAAAGACGGCGAGCTTTTTCGATCGCGAGGATGCGAGGGCCTGGTGTTGGCATGGCGGCTGGAGAGAGTGTGCGGAGGTCGTGAGGACATCGTGTCCCTGCTCCGGCGTGTGGTTGGAGACCAAGACGATCGGCGCTGCGCGGCGGGAAGCGCGGCGATTGTCATGAGGTGTCGATCCTGATCGGGGTCGGCGATGGTGAGCGTGCGGGGCGCACGCCTTCGAAGGTTTCGACGATGATCATCCGGCCGCCACAACAGGGGCAGCGGCGCGCAGACGAAAGTCCTTCGGTGTCACGGTCCTCGAAGTCACAGTCCGTCTCAGCGGGCGAGCGTTCGGGCGCGGCGAGCGCTTGGCGGACGCGCTCGATGTTGCGGGCTCGAACGGCGTCGGCAAACAGGCCATAGTGGCGAATGCGGTGGAAGCCGGTGGGCAGCACGTGCAGGAGAAAGCGGCGGATGAACTCGGCCGCGTCGAGCGTCATGGTCCTGAGCCGGTCGCGGCCTTTGATCCGGTAGTCTTTCCACTTGAAGGTGACGCCGCCCTCGTCGAGCGCGATCAGCCGCGAGTTGGAGATGGCGACGCGATGGGTGTAGCGCTCGAGATAGGTGAGAACGGCCCGGGGTCCAGCGAAGGGGCGCTTGGCGTAGATGACCCACTCAGTTCGGCGCGCTCGCGCGAGGACGGCGTCGAAGGCGCGCCGGTCGGCGAGCGGGGCGAGATCGCCGAGGAAGACGAGGCGGCCAGCCATATGCAGGGCCGCGAGCCCTTCGAGAAACAGGCGGCGGAAGAGACGCGACAGAACGCGCACTGGGAGGAAGAAGCCGGGCTTGCAGGCGATCCAGCGCCCGCCGTCCGGCGACAGGCCGCCGCCGGGAACGATGACGTGAACATGCGGATGATGGGTAAGCGCCGAACCCCAGGTGTGGAGCACGGCGGTGAGGCCGATGCGCGCGCCGAGATGCTTCGGGTCGGCGGCGATGGTGATCAGCGTCTCGGCCGCAGACCTGAACAGGAGGTTGTAGAGGGCGGCCTTGTTCTGGAACGCGATCGCGCCGATCGAAGCCGGCAGCGTGAAGACGACGTGATAGTAGGGAACCGGCAGAAGCTCCGCCTCACGCTCGGCGAGCCATTGCCGCGCCGCCGCGCCCTGACACTTCGGGCAGTGCCGGTTGCGGCAGGAATTGTAGGCGATGCGTTCGTGCGCGCAGTCCTCGCAGCGCTCAACGTGTCCGCGGAGCGCGGCGGTGCGGCAGGTCTCGATCGTCGACATGACCTTCAGTTGGCCGAGGCCGACATGGCCGGCGTTGGCCTTGCGCCACGCCGCCCCATGGGCGCGAAAGACGTCGGCGACCTCCAGGCGAGGCCGCGCCATGCGGCCGCAGTCAGGCGGGCGGCGATCGGCTCGCGAGGTTGACGCCCAGCCGCTCGAGCGGGCTCTTGACGTCGCGGATGGTATTGACGGCGACGCGGGTATAGAGCGCGGTCGTCTCGAGCTTGGCGTGTCCGAGCAACACCTGAATCACGCGAATATCGACGTCCTGCTCGAGCAGGTGGGTGGCGAAGCTGTGCCGCAAGGTGTGCGGCGAGACGCGCTTGGCGATGCCCGCCAGGCTCGCGGCGGCGTGGACGGCGCGCCCAAGCTGGCGGGCGGACATCGGGTTGACCGGGTTCTGGCCGGGGAAGAGCCAAGCCTGCGGCCGCGCCGCCCGCCACCAGTCGCGCAACAGTTCGAGCAGTTGCGGGGAGAGCATGACATAGCGATCCCGCTGCCCCTTGCCCTGCTCGACCCGCAGCGTCATGCGCTGGCTGTCAATATCGGCAACCTTCAGGTTCGCGACTTCGGACACCCGCAGGCCTGCGCCGTAGGCGACGCTGAGCGCGGCTTTGTACTTGAGGCCCGGCGCGGCTTCGAGGAGACGCGCCACTTCCTCCTCACTCAGCACGACCGGCGCCTTGCGCGGCTTGTTCACGATCGTCAGAGGGCGAACGAGGTCGGGCCGTTCGAGCGTGACGGTGAAAAAGAACCGCAGCGCGCTGATCGCGGCGTTGATGGACCCTGGGCTGATCTGCTGCTTGGCCAAATGCAATTGATATCGGCGGAGATCCTCGCTCGTGGCCGTGTCCGGCGAACGGCCGAGAATGGCCGCGAAGGTTCTGACGTGCCGGACGTAGTCCTTCTGCACCTTCTCCTTAAATCGACGCGCCGTCATGTCGTCGATCATGCGCTGGCGCAGCGGGCTGATGGGCTTGTCGGACATCGCGAAAGCTCCTGTCTCCCATGGGGTTGAACCCCACGATCTTGAGACAAGCCCAGGCCTTCGCTTTCGTCTTAATGCAGAGCCTGCTGCCGTCGCTCGCCGCGGCTACCGCGCGAGCGGTTTAGTCGTGTGCCGGGCATGTTCGGTAGCTTGGAGGTGAAAGTCCTCTACCCAGCCTGATGGAGGTGAAGGGTTAGCGATGCGCAAGGGCTATCGCCGCGAGGCGGGGTCTGAAGGAAGCGCGGAGCAAATGTGCGAGTTGATGGACAAGAACCGGATATGAGGCGCGAGCGTCGGACGAGCGGGCGACTAGTCGCGAAGTCCATATTCATCAAGGACGCGAAGCGTAGAATTCGGCAACTGCGCACGGAAGGCGACCGAACTTACCCCGGGAGGTCTGCCCCGCGTTCCAACTTCGGAACTGAGGGCGTCGCAAGGCGTCCTGACCGCGGATGCAGAAGTCAGCAGAGGGCATATTAGGCCAAGCAGTCGGCAAGGCTAGTGAGGCACTCCAAAGCCGAAAGGCAGAGAAACAGATAGGCCGAGCCGGGAACGAGGGCCGAAGGCCCGAACGATTGAGAGTGGCGATTAGGACTGACAACTCATGAGCGGAACGCGGCAGAAAACTCTGGGCGAGCAATTGTCTCAGACCTTGGTGGCGGAGGGTCGGGGTGAAGCCCTGGACGCCGAGGCCGAGGATGCCGAACCGTTGATGGCGAAGCCAGCATCCGAAAGTCCGGCCTTGGCGGAACAACTAATGGAGGAGGTGTGTGATCGAGGGAATCTCGAAAGAGCGTGGAAGCGCGTTCGAAGCAACAAGGGCAGTCCTGGCGTCGATGGAATGACCATCGACGCCGCCAAGGATTACCTGCGTGAGCACTGGCCAAACATTCGGGCTCAATTGCTTGAGGGAACCTATCAGCCGCAGCCGGTCAAACGGGTCGAAATCCCGAAGCCGGACGGCGGGATCAGAAAGCTCGGCGTGCCTTGCGTCGTCGACAGACTGATTCAGCAGGCTATGCTGCAAGTTCTCCAAGAGCGGTGGGACCCGACGTTTTCCGAGCACAGTTACGGCTTTCGACCGGGGCGCTCCGCCCATCAGGCAGTGGCTCAGGCGCAACATTACATCGCCGACGGCTACAACGTCGTGGTCGATCTCGATCTCGAAAAGTTTTTCGACCGAGTTCAATCACGACAGCCTGATGGCGCGCGTCGCCGCGCGGGTGTCCGATAAGCTTGTGCTCAAACTCATCCGGGCGTTTCTCAACGCCGGGGTGATGGAAGACGGTTTGGTCCGTCCGGTGGATGAGGGCACGCCGCAGGGCGGCCCGCTTTCGCCCATCCTAAGCAATCTCGTGCTTGACGACCTCGACAAAGAACTGGCCCGACGCGGTCACCGCTTTTGCAGGTACGCCGACGACTGCAACATCTATGTTCGCAGCCGTCGCGCCGGCGAACGGGTCATGGCCTCTGTGAGCCGGTTCTTGACCAACAAGCTGCGGCTCAAGGTCAACGCGGCGAAGAGCGCGGTGGCGCGACCGGAGGAGCGAAAGTTTCTGGGGTTCAGCATCTCGAATGACGGGAGCGAGCGGCGCATCGCGCCAAAGGCTCTCGACACATTCAAAGAGCGGATCCGAGACATGACACGCCGGACACGGGGGTTCGGTCTGCAACAGTTGATCAAAGAGCTGAAGCCATACATCGTGGGATGGCGCGGCTACTTCGGCTTCTGCCAGACCCCGCGAAGTCCTCACAAACCTCGAAGCGTGGATCCGTCGAAGATTGCGTGTGTATCTTTGGCGGCAATGGCGAACCAGGCAAAACCGCTTCGCGGAGTTACGCCGTCGCGGCGTAGCAAAGTTCCCAGCGGCGGTCGCGGCTGGTTCACCAACCGGGTTATGGCGCATGTCCGGACACCCGGCGGTCCAACAAGCCCTACGCAACGACTATTTCGAGACGCTCGGTCTTCCCCAAATCTATGCGCCCGCCCAAGCCTAACTCGGTCGAACCGCCGTGGTACGGGACCCGTATGCCCGGTGGTGTGGGAGGGGTGGCGTCGCGAGGCGTCCCCCTATCCCGATCATACGTCGACAGCGGACCTTGCTGTCGATCTGGACTAGGTCCGCTCCCCGCCCTAAAAATCATTCCGCCAAGGTCATCCAACCGCGTCCACCGCCGCTAGGACTATTAAAATTAAGCTTTCTCGCGGCTCATGCGGTTGCCCCAGCAAGAGTCGTGCGCCGAACATCGCGGATTTCATTGCGATCGAACCTGCGGGCGCGATGCATGGTCGTCCTGTTGTCCCACATCACAAGGTCGCCGGCGCGCCAGACATGGCGATAGACAAATCGCGGCTGCGTTGCATGCTCTGTCAGATCCCGCAGAAACACCCGAGCTTCGGGAATCGACCAGCCGACGATCGCGCCGGCATGGGCCGACAAGAACAACGACTTGCGTCCCGTCCTGGGGTCGACCCGTACGAGCCGATGACGGACAGGCTGGAAATGATCGCGCTCCTCGGGCGTGAGATCGAAGAATCCGATCGCCTCGCGGGAATAGATGAGCGAGTGCTCGCAAACGAGGTCTTCGATTTCGGCTTTCGTTTCGTCATCGAGCGCGTCATAGGCGGCGCGCATGTACGCGAATTCTGTCTCGCCGCCGTGGGCAGGGACTGTTCGCCCGGACAGCAAAGAATACCCGGCCGTGATCGGGCGGAACGAGCTGTCGGAGTACCACAGCCGATCGCCGAGTTTGAAAAGCCAGACGCGATCGTCCGGCGTCATCAGCAAGCCGTTTCGTGCTTCTCGACCTCACGCCATTCATGGAGCAGAACGCGCGCGACGACTTCCTTCCGAGCGTCATCGCGAACCGCATGGTCGATGGCAAGATCTACGGCCTTCCCTACGAGGTCGAGCCGATGGCGATGTATTACAGCGTCGACGCTTTCAACGAGGTCGGGTTGACCGAGAAAGACGTTCCCAAGACCTGGGAGGACCTTCTCGCCGTTGCGAAGAAATTGACCAACCAGAAGCGCTACGGCGTCCTGTTCGAGACGAACCCCGGGTATTATCAGAACTTCACCTGGTACCCCTTCCTCTGGGAGACCGGCGGCGACTTCCAGACGAAGGATGGCAAGAGCGCGTTCAACACGCCCGCCACGGTGTCGGCGCTGAAGTTCTGGCAGGACGCGATCAACACCGGCGTCGCGCCACGGAAGCCCCTGGGCGGTGGGGCATGGGACAACGGTCCCAAATCTGGGCTCGGGTTATTGCGCCGTGCAAAATGTCGGCATCTGGGCGATCGCGCAATTGCGCGAGGGCGCGCCCAACTTCAAGTATGGCGTGTTCAAGCTGCCGACGCCTCCGGGCGGGAAATATCTCACCATCGGCGGCGGCTGGGCCTTTGTCGCCAACGCCAAGGGATGGAATCCGAAGGCCGCGGGCGAGTTCGTCGCCTGGGCGCTGGGCTCGCCGAAGGACGGCTCGACCGGCCGGATCGTTGACTGGTGCACCAAGGCGAAGAGCGACATGCCGCCGACCAAATCCGCGCTCGAGGCCGGCAAGGCCGCGTTCGAAACCGGGTTCCTCAAGATCTTCACCAACGAGATCTACCCGGGAGCCCGCGCGGACCCGCGCATGCCTCCGCCCGTCTTACAAGGCGATCTCGGACGCCATCCAGTCTTGCCAGTTGAACGGCGAGGATCCTGCTCAGGCGGCCAAAGCGGCATCGGATCAGATCGAACTCGTTCCTCTCCGGCTATAAGGGCGCGCCGATCCTCTGATGCAGGATCACACAACCGAAGCTAGACAGGGCGCCCATCTCGGGGCGCCCTCGGTCGACCGCGGCCCGCGACTGTCCAACGTCGCGCGCGAAAGGATTGCGGGCTATCTTTTCGTGGCGCCCGACGCCATCGGTCTCTTGATCTTCGTCGGCGGGCCAATGATCCTGTCGCTCAGTCTCGGCTTTTTCTCAGTCAGCGGCTTTGGCGAATACACTTTCGTCGGGCTCGACAGTTATCGACGGATGCTGGGCGATCCCCTCTTCTGGCGCAGTCTTCGGGTGACGATCCTCTACGTCGTCGCTCTCGTGCCACTGCTCTATGGCGTTGGGTTCGGACTCGCCTTGCTTGTGCAAGCGGACACCCGCTTCAACGGCGTCATCCGCACGCTCCTCTTCATGCCCCAGACGGTGAGTCTCGTCGTCGTCGCTCTCGTCTGGCAGGTGCTGGTCATCGACAAGATCGGGCTCTTCAACCAGTTGGGCGCAACAATCGGCATCGCGTCGATTTCGTGGCTCGGCGATCCTCGCTTTGCGCTCGGCACCGTCATCGCGATCAGCGTCTGGTTCCTGATGGGATTCTACATGCTGATCTTTCTCGGCGGCCTGCAGGGCATTCCCAAGGAATATTACGAAGCGGCCCGCATCGACGGAGCCGGACCCGTCCAGTCTTTCTTCCAGATCACGCTGCCGCTGTTGCGGCCGACAAGCTTCTTCGTCCTGCTCGTTTCAACGGTGACGGCGGTCTGCGGGTCGCAGACGTTCGATCTCATCTACATCATGACCAAGGGCGGCCCGGCGAACTCGACGTCGCTCGCCATCTACTACATCTATCAGCAGGCTTTCCAGTTCAACGAATACGGCTATGCGGCTGCAATGGCGTCGGTGCTCGTCGTCGTGCTGATGGCGATCACCGTTCTCATGTTTCTTCTTACCGAAGGTGGGCGCTTTACCAATGAGTGAGGCGGCCCCCGCGGCGGCGGACGACGACGCGATCGAGCGCGCGATGCTGCAGCCGGTCCGGCTTGCGCTCTATCTCGCGGGCGTCATTCTCGCCTTCATGGCGGTCGCGCCGCTCTTCTGGATGCTGTCGATGTCGCTGAAGCCTTCGAACGAGGTGTTCGACACGAATCTCATTCCGCGGCGGCCGACGCTGGCCAGCTTCTCTATGTGTTCACCCAGGTCGATTTCGTCCGCTATCTTCTCAACACGCTCTTCGTTTCCGCCGCGGTGACCGTCGTCGCGCTCATCTTGCATTCCATGGCCGGCTATGCGCTCGGGCGTCTGCGTTTTCCGGGACGCGACGCGATCTTTCTTGCGATGTTCGCGACCTTTCTGATCTCGCAACCGGTCATCATCGTGCCGCTCTTCATCCTGGCGCGGACGCTCCATATGCTCGACAGCTACGCCGGATTGATCATTCCTTCGATCTTCAACGCCTTCGGCATCTTCCTTCTGCGCCAGTTCTACCTCGCTATTCCCCCCGAGCTCGAGGAGGCCGCGTTGATCGATGGCGCCGGCTATTTCCGTATCTGGTGGTCGATCATCGTTCCACTGAGTCGGCCCATTCTCTCCGCGCTTGCGATCCTTTTCTTCCTCGCCAACTGGAACTCCTTCCTTTGGCCTCTGACCATCACGTCGAACCAGGACCTCTGGATGGTGCAGGTCGCGATCGCCAGTTTCCGTCAGCAGTATAACGGCTCGTGGAACTATGTGATGGAGGCCTCTACCGTCGTGGCGCTCCCGACGATCGTCATGTTTGTGATCTTCCAGAAGCGCATCATCGAGTCGATCAAGACGACAGGCATCAAGTAAATCGGACAGAATTGAATGAGGCAAGCGGCATGACGGAGGGGTTCTCGGGTCTCGGATTGCATCTCGGCAATCTGTCGCGGCTGTCTTCGGCGAAGTCGCGTTCGATCAGCCCGGAAAACCCGACGGGCGAAAAGGGTAAAGGCGGCATGGCCGTTGAGGGCGCCGGCGCTATCCATGCTCGCGGCCTTGGACGCGGCTGGAAGATCTCGCCATCGAAACGCGTCGCCCCGGGCGAGACCCTGCTGCTTGGCGACATCGAAGGGCAAGGCGCAATCCAGCAGATTTGGATCACGCCCGCCCACGTGCGCTGGCGTGATCTCATCCTGCGCATTCACTGGGACGACCATAGCCACCCGTCGGTCGAGGCGCCGCTCGGAGACTTTTTTGCCTGCGGATGGGGCCGCTACGCTCCCGTGAGCTCGCTCGCCGTTTGCGTCAATCCAGGACGCGCCTTCAACTGCTACTGGGAGATGCCTTTTCGACGCCGCGCCCGTCTTACTCTCGAGAATCGCGACCCGGACGCCGAAGCCGTCATCTACTGGCAGATCAACTATGCTTTGACCGACGTTCCCGAAGACGCTGCCTATTTCCACGCCTGCTTCAAGCGCGCGAACCCGCTGCCGTTCAAGCAGGATTATGTCGTCCTCGACGGTGTGCGCGGTCGCGGTCACTACGTCGGAACCTATGTCGCCTGGGGCGTCAACAATTCGGGCTGGTGGGGCGAAGGCGAGATCAAGTTCTTTATGGATGGCGACGAATGGCCGACCCTCTACGGCACAGGGACCGAGGACTATTTCTGCGGCGCCTATAATTTCGACGCCGGCACCGTCGACCCGACATTCGCGCGGGCTTACATCCAGTTCACGACTCCTTACGCGGGACTTCCCCAGGTCATCCGGCCCGATGGGACCTATCAGTCGCAGGAGCGGTTCGGCCTCTACCGTTGGCACATCATGGATCCGATCCGTTTCGAGACGGACCTCAAGGTGAGGCTGCAGGCGATCGGCTGGCGCACCGAGAAAGAGAACCGGCGCTACCTGCCGCTGCAGGACGACATCGCTTCTGTCGCCTACTGGTATCAGACGCTGCCGGCGGCGCCGTTTCCGGCGCTCCCGGACCGCGACTATCTCGAAATCATCTAGGCGCGCGCGATGACAGCTTTGCCTTTAGACTATTCGGAGCGCGCTTACGCGGCCGTGCTAGGCAAGCTCATTGGCGTCTATCTCGGGCGGCCGTTCGAGGGTTGGACGTATCAGCGGATCATGCGCGAACTCGGGCCCATCGAGGGCTACGTGCACGAGCGGCTGAACTGTCCGTTAGTCGTCACTGACGACGACGTTGCGGGAACCTTTACGTTCATCCGCGCCCTTGAAGATCACGGCGCCCGAGCCGATCTCACCTCGCGCGAGATCGGCGAGACCTGGCTTAACTACCTTGGGCTCGCGAACATTCCCTTCGACGCCAGTCGTGCGCTGGAGCTGCGGTTCGCCCGGCTTGGGCTCGAGCCGGCCGTCGTGATGACTCCGACATTCACGTCTCCCGAAGTCACGCGCATGCGCACCTACGAGCTCATGGCGACGCCGCTCATCTATTCCGGCCAAACGGCGCGGGCTCGCGTGATCGCCAATTCGCGGAACGTGGGCGACGTCGCTGTCAGCCTAAGCGTCCTTGTATATCGTCGGGCCGACGCACTTGAGGCTGTTGAGTCCGAGGGCGTTGCGCTGGCGCCGGGCGAGGAGACGGTTCTCGACTGGCGTCTTCCCGACACAGATGGCCAGCCCATCCAATCCATCGGTATTGCGGCCCGTTCGCTGGGGAGCGCCCAGGACGGCGCGATCGTTCTTGACTGGCTTCGCTGGGATGGGCCGCCGGACGTACGGTTGCGGCGGCCGCGCGAACCGAGCGACTTCTGGCGCCGCGCCTGGGTCAACGCGGTCGACAATTTCTCGACGACCTCCCCGCAGGCCTTCCGGATTTCACAGGACCGCGGCGAAGGCATGATCATTCATGGCAGCCGGCAGTGGCGCGATTATCGGGTCGAGACGGCGCTCACCGTCCATCTTGCCGAACAAGCAGGAATCGGCGTTCGCGTGCAGGGTTTGCGACGGTTTTACGCGGTCCTTCTCGTGCGATCGAATGTCCTGCGGCTGGTTCGCGCGCGGGACGGCGAAACGACGGTCCTCGCGGAAACACCTTTCGAGTGGTCCTTTGAGAGATCCTATCACTTCATCCTCGCGACTGAAGGCCAAACAATCGAGGTCACCGTCGATGGCGTTCGGCTTGCGGCCCGGGACGAGAGCGAGGGCGCGATAGCCAATGGCGGCGTCGCGCTGATCATTGAGGGCGGTGCGGCGTCCAGCGATGAGATCCTGGTGGCGCCGCACTCCTGTCCTCGCTAGATTGACGGCGTCCACGGGAGCGCGTCGCGCACGCGATTGGAGCGCACGCATGGCGGGCGTTAAGATCGAGAACGTCGAAGAATCCTTCGGCTCAGTCAAGGTCATTCGTAACGTGAACATCGAGGCCGAAGACGGCGAATTCGTTGTGCTAGTCGGCCCCTTCGGATGCGGCACGTCCACGCTTCTTCGCATGATTGCTGGCCTGGAGGAAATCGCGAGCGGTCGGAACGGGATCGGCGAGCGAGTGGTCCACCATCGTAGCTGAGAAGAACGAGCTGCGTGCTTGCTATGTTAGGCCGTCAGCGAGCTGGAGGGGAGTCGGATCGGCTCTACTTCGAGAAATTGAGCGGGCCGCGCGTGAACAAGGATCGACATATTTGGAGGCGAAATCCTCTCTGACCGCCGAGGGTTTCTATAGCAGCAACGGTTATCTCCTCCGAGAGCGCGGCGAGCATGTTCTCCGAGATGGGCAACGGATGGCGTGTGTCAAAATGCGAAAGACCATTGCGTTGCGTACCAACAGCAATGACCGTTCCAGGTCGATCTGAGCGATTCGGTGCGCCCGCGGGCAATGCCGCTATTGCCCGAAGCGGACGAACAGCACGGTTTCATCAGAAGTCGGCTCGCGGGCCAAAAGCGGAAGTTCCTTGCTCAGCGAGAGTTGAGCACACCACAGTGTCGAAGTCGGCTGCGGAAAAGCCTGCGGGTTATCACTGCGCTCAGCCGACGTGGACACGGGTTGCGCATATGGCTACGCTCAGCCCAAAAAGTTGGCGCAGCGTCGCCCATGCGGCGGCGAGCGGGAGGAAAGCGGGATGGGCCGAATGGCGGTTGCGCGCGGCGGTCATCGCAGTCGCGATGGGCGTTTTTGCCGGCGTGGCGGCGCGGGCGGATCAGACGCGCCATTTCAGTTTCGCCTATGACCAGCCGCATTCGACCGGCTACGGCGTCGCGGCGGACCTTTTCAATAGCAAGCTCATGGAGTTGAGCCACGGGTCGATGGCGATCGACCAGTTTCCCGGCGCGCAACTGGGGCAGGAGCCCCAGATGCTGCAAAAGATCCGCACCGGCGACATCGATTTCATGATCAGCTCGACCGCCAACGCGGCGACCGTCGCGCCGGAATCGGGCGTGCTGTCGATCCACTATCTCTTCCGTTCGGAAGACCAGTTGATCAAGGCGATCGGCGACCCCCGGCTGATCGCGGCGGTCAAGGAGATGTTCGACGCGACCGTCAAGGACGGGCACGTGCTGGCGCTCGCCACGCTCGGCCTTCGCGATCTCTACGGCAAGCGCCCGGTGACCTCGGTCGGCGACCTCAAGGGCTTCAAGGTGCGCGTCCAGGCGACCCCGACCGAGGATACGCTGTTCCCCGCCTATGGCGCGCAGACCGTCCACATGCCGTTCGGCAGCGTCTACACTTCGCTGCAGACCGGCGTCGTCGACTTCGCCGAGAATGGCGTCAACGTCTACGACTCGAACAAGCACTATGAAGTGGCGCCGGTGCTGTCGATGACCGAGCACGAGGCGAACAACAGCGTCATCTGGGTCAGCGATAAACTGTGGTCGTCGCTGACCGACGAACAGAAGGGCTGGGTGCAGGCGGCGGCGGCCGAAGTCGGCTCAAAGCAGCCGGCGGCAGGCGATCGCGCTCGAGCACAAGTCGCTCGCCAAGCTACAAAAGCTCGGCGTCAAAGTCGTCACCAACGTCGACAAGGCGAGCTTCATCAAGATCGCCGAACCGCTGCAGGACAAGCTCGCCAAAGGCCTCGGCCCGCACGCCGAGAAGATCCTGCAAGTCTGCCGCTCGATCCAATAGCGATGGACGGGCGCGCGGACCTCGTCCTCGCCGCCGATCGCCACCTGAAGTGGCCGGCGCTGGACCCGCTCGAGCGCGTACTCATGCAGCTCTGCGGCGTGTGCCTGGTCGGCTTCACGTCGACGACCTTGCTCGACGTCGTCGCGAGGATCGCGGGCCATCCGCTGCTCTGGCCGCAGGAAGTGACGTCGGCCTTCTTCATCTACGGCGTCTTCATCGGCGCCTCGGTCGCGACGCGGCGCAACGATCACCTGCAGCTGCTCGCCTTGACCGAGTCGATGAGCGGCCCGACGCGACGGGCGTTCGAGGTCTTAAATCGCGCCGTCGTCATGGGCGTCGGCGTCTTCCTCGTCGTTTATGGCTGGCAGAATTTCTTGACTGGCTTCGGCAGCTTCCGCATGCCGTCGATGCTGCCGATCGCCTATCTCTACGCGCCCATTCCGCTCTGCGGCGCGCTAGTGGCGCTATTCAGCCTCGAGCAGATCGTCAACGGCCTGCGCCACGGCTTCGAGTCTCCGCCCCCCGCGCCCGCAGCCTAAATCCCGATGCCGAACAGCGCCATCCTTTTGATCATGACGGCGCTCTTTCTCACGCTCGGTTACCTCGGCGTGCCGGTGGCGTTTTCGCTGATGGCGGGGGTTATCGTGGGCACGATGCTGACGCCGGTCTCGCTGCAGTCGATCGTCGGGCAGGCGTTCAATGGCGTCGATTCTGAAGCCCTGATGGCGATCCCGTTCTTTCTCCTGGTCGGCGAACTGATGACATCGGCGAATGTCGTCGTGCGCATCGCAGAACTGTCGCAGGCGCTGGTCGGCCATATTCGCGGCGGACTGGCTCAAGTGACCACGGTCTTCAGCATGTTCTTTTCCGGCATGTCGGGCTCATCGTCGGCGGACGTTGCGGTGTTGAGCCGGACGATGGCTCGCCCGATGGCGATGGAAGGCTACTCGCCGGCCTTTGTCGCTGCGCTCATCGCCGCCGCCTCGACCATCGCCAATCTGGTGCCGCCGAGCATCATGGCGGTCGTCTATGGCGCGGTCGGCAATGTTTCGATCGCGGGGCTCTTTCTCGCGGGCATTTTGCCGGGCGTCATGATCGGCGCCGGCCTCATGCTGTTCTGCTATTTTTTCGGTCCCGTCGGCTTTCGCCGGCCGCGCTCGAGTTTCCTCAATCTTGTTGCGGCTGCGCGAGCCGCGGCGCTGCCGGGACTGATCCCGGTGATCCTGCTCGGCGGCATCATGACCGGCTGGTTCACGCCGACCGAAGCCGGCGTGGTCGCCGTCGCCTACATTCTCATCGTCGTGATTCCGGCGCTCAATCCGCGCCACATGCGGTCGGTGTGGAGCGACTTCGTGCAAGCCGGATTGATCTACTCGCTGCCGCTGATCACCATTGCTGCGGCGTCCGCGTTCGGTTGGCTGCTCGCCTATCTGCGCGGCCCAATCGTCGTCTCGGGGTGGATCGGCGATATGGCGCACGGCGATCCGCGCGCCATCATGTTTCTCTTGGTGGCGGTGTTCACCATCGTCGGGGACTTCATTGAACCGATCCCGGCGATCATCATTTTCATGCCGGTCGTCAATCAGCTGACCGATCAGGCGTCGATCAACAGCGTGCATATGGGCATCGTGCTCATCATCACGCTGGCCTTCGGCCTGATCACGCCGCCATACGGGCTGTCGCTTCTGATGGCGTCCAAGTTCATCGGGGTTCGCTTCTCGTCAGCTCTGCGGGCGTCGCTGCCGATCTACGTGATCTTCTTTTGCGACGATCGCCTTCGCGATCTTCTTCCCGAAGGCGGTGCTCTGGTTGCCGAAGACGCTGTTTCCGGAGTCGGTCGGCTGCTTCAAAGCGCCGGACGGCGGGAGATACGTCTGCCCGTGACCGCGGCTAATCGAACTGGTACAGCGTCGCCGGGTTGTCGACCAGGATGCGACTTGCATACCTTCACGTTTGCGTAGCCCTGAATCTTGTCGCTGACCCGACAGAATAGTTGATCTGCGGACCTATCCCCGCGGCGCGCGATTCAAACGATCCGAGCTGCGCTCTGGCGCGACGCGATCGCCGCTGATCTGCTGAAGGTGGAGCCGACCAGACCGACGTTGAGCTATTTGGCAAGGAGGGAGGACGCGCCCGTATCGAGGTGAGCGTCGAGGCCGTTTTGATATCGCGTCGACGGTTTGGCGAAGATCTATGTCATTCCAACTAGAATTCGCTTCTCGCGCCGCCAATCGCCGGATAAATAGGAGTAGTCCAGACCCGCTCGGGTTTGGAAGGGTGATTTTGAGAGACCGACAATCCCGGCGACGTCGAGAACAAACAGCTTGCCGGTCATAACAACGTGGGAGGAAATCAGAATGAGGAATACTCTGTCTCTGGGCCTGCTCGTTTCGCTAGGCTGCCTTTGGGGCTCGGGAGCGATGGCTCAATCGGGCGCCATCAACAAAGCCGTCGGCGGCTATTCGTTCGAAGACGCGGCCAAGGAATCCCCTACAACGAAAAAAGACGGCAAACCGCTCACCTTCGCGATCATCACCCACACCGCCGGCAACGGCTTTTTCGATCCGGTCTATGTCGGCGCGCAAGTCGCGGCCAATGCATTCGGGATCAACCTGATCCGCCTCGGCTCGGAATCGGCGGTCGACGACATTCCGCGCGAAATCCAGATCCTCAACCAGATCGTCAACGATCCCACCATCAACGGCGTGATCATGACGACGCCGCAGGTCGGCGCCTACAACGATATCGTCAAGAAGCTCGAGGAAAAGGGCGTCGTCGTCGCCACGACCAATTCCTTTGACGGGACGCTGTTCGACCGCAGCAATATCAGTCATACCGGGCAGGACGCGAGCGCGGCGGCGATCGGCGGCGAGGCGATCGTCAAGTGCCTGATCAAGAACAACATCAAGAGCGGCTCGATCCTCTTCCCGAATACCGTGCCGGTCGGCAATATCGAGGTGAACAACCGCGTTACCGCGGCCTTCCAGGCGACGCTGAAGGCGCTCAAGGCGAACAACATGCTGGCCAACTTCAAGGTCGACGCAGGCCCGAACAATATCGGCGTCGACGTCGGAACCGACATCACCGCGGGCCCGATCATCCAGCTGATCGAGAGCCGCAAGGACGTGGTCGGCCTCTTCGGTCCGAACGGCGGCGTGACGCCGGCGATCGGCGACGCGATTTCGCAGCTCAAGCTGAACGGCAAGGTCTGCTCCTACGGCTTCGATCTCGGTCCGAAGCAGCTTGAACAGATCAAGAGCGGCGCCCTGATGGGCTCGCTCGGCCAGCAGCCGTTCCTGCAGGGCTTCTATCCCGTCGTGCAGCTCTATCTGCAGATCGACCGCAACATCGCCGCCGCCAACCTCGACACGCGAGCGCAGCTCGTCACCAAGGACAATGTCGAGAAGGTCGGCAAGCGCTTCGAAAACTAGAAGAGCATCGCGCAAGGGGATGCGCGGCCGACGATGACGCGTCACGCGCATCCCCCTAACCTGAGATTCGCTGGGCGGCCCAAGCCATGAGCGCCACAAACGCGGTCACGCGCCCGATCGAGAGCGGACGCGGCTCGTCGCTCCTGTTCGGCGGATGGGAAGTGGGCCTGCTCGTGATCATGGCCGCGCTCTATCTCGGCGGCCTCTACCTCAATCCCGCGTTCTTCGGCTCGACGTCCGCGCTGTTCTCGGTGTTGCGCGATGCTTCGCGCTACGGCGTCATGGCGGTTGGGATGACGTTCGTTCTGGTCAACAAGGAGCTCGACCTTTCCGTCGGCTCGACGTTCGGCCTGACCGCGACGTTCTTTGGCATGCTGTTCGCGCCGAGCTATTTCGACCTCGACGTCACGACCGCCGTCGTCGCCTGTCTTGCCCTCGGCCTCTTCATCGGCCTGACCAACGGCTTTCTCGTCACGGTTCTCGAGGTGCCGGCGTTCATCGCGACCCTGACGACCTTGTTCATCGGCCGCGGCGTGATTCTCGGGCTGACCGGCGGCAAGAACATCGCGTTCGAACTCAAGGCGGACAAATATCCGACCTTCTTCCGCATCGGCGAGATCAACGCGCTCGGCTTCAATAACCAGATCATCGTCTTCGTCATCATCGCGGCGATCGGCGCCGTCGCTCTCGCCTATACGTCGTATGGCTGGACGACCTACGCCGACCGGCGGGAACGAGCAGGCCGCCCGCTACGCCGGCATCAACACGCGCTTCGTTCGGATGCGCTCTTATGTGCTGTCCTCGCTCTGCGCCGTCGTCGCCGGGCTGATGAATCTCGCGCAAAGCAAGGACGCCGACCCGGCATTCGGACTTGGCGCCGAGCTCGTCGTCATCGCCTCGGTGATTGTCGGGGGCACAGCGATCTTCGGCGGCCGCGGACGCGTGATCGGATCGTGCCTCGGCGCGATCCTCGTCGGCCTGATCGACAAGGTGTTGCGCGAAGGCGTGCCGATCACCCGCGTCATTCAGGTCGGCGACGAGAAGATGGAAGTCGCCGCGGTCTCGCAACTACCGCCCGGAGCGGTGCCTGCGTTTCTCGGCGTCATCCTGATCATTGCGGTGCTGATCGAGCCCTGGCTGGTGCGCCGTCGCATTCTCGCAAGAGCGTGGGCGCGGCTGCGCGGTCTGCCGCCGCCTGTCATTCCCGATCTTGGCGGCGTCGCCATGTCCGGCGCCCAGACGCGCGGCACGACGTCGCAGGCGCGCGGCCTCGGCAAGCGCGGGATTGCGGCGTTCTTCTACCGGCGCGACGCGGCGGCTGTGATGCTGCTGGTCGCGCTCTGGCTGTTCGGCTTCTGGGCGAGGCCGGATTTCTGGGAGGGACTCGACAATTCGTTCTCGATGCTGCTCGCGTTTTCCGAGATCGCGCTGCTTGCGGTCGGCCTCACCTTCGTGATGGCCAACGGCGACATCGATCTCTCCGTCGGATCGGTGCTGGCGCTTTCCGGCGCAACCGCCGCCGTCATCATGAAGGACACGAGCCTCGGTCCCTTTGCCGCCGGCGTCATCGCCATCGGGGTCGGCGTATTGGCCGGCGCGATCAACGGCTGGCTCACCGCCTATGTCGGCCTTCCCGCCTTCATCGCGACCCTGGGCACCTTCTACTGGGCGCGCGGCATCGGATCGTCGATCGTCGCGGGCACGCAGCTCAACGGCTTTCCCGAATCCTTCAACCTTATCGGCCGCAGCCTGTTCGAATTGCTCGACACGCTTGGAATCGCGCCGACGCACGGATGGGCGCTCGCCGTCGCGAAGGCGGTCAGCGTGCAGACGATCTTCGTCATCGTCGTGGCGGCCATTGCCGGAGTCGTGCTGGCCTACACGACGTTCGGCCAGAAGGTGCTTGCGGTCGGCGGCAACGAGCGCGCGGCGACCTTCGCCGGCATCAATACGCGCCGTGTCCGGTTCACCGCGCTGTTGATTTCCGGGACGCTGCGCGGCTTTCGCCGGCGTGATCTACGACGCTTTCTACCGCAGCTTCATTCCGACCGCCGGGCAATTGCGCGAACTCGACGCCATCTCCTCGATCATCATCGGCGGCGGCTCAATCTTCGGCGGCTACGGCACGATGATCGGATCGCTCGCGGGCGCCGGCGTCATCACCCTCATTCGCCAGCTGCTTTCGCTTCAGATCATCCTTCGCGACGGCAGCTCGTTCGTTCTGCCGCAGCAATGGCAGAACGTGTTCATCGGGCTGATCCTGATCATCGCGGTGATCGGCGACATCTGGCTGCGCCAGAAGAATATCCTCGGCGCATGGTTCGGCAGGATTAGAGCGGGCGAGGAGGCGACCGCCCGCCGGTCTTGGAGCACAGGGCATGACGACGCCGATTGTGGAGATGCGTGGAATTTACAAGAGCTTCGGTCCGGTGCAGGCGCTGGTCGACGTCCATCTGCGCTTGATGCCGGGCGAAGTGCTCGGGCTCGTCGGCGACAATTCGGCGGGCAAGTCGACCTTGATGAAAATCGTCACCGGCGCCTACCAGCGCGACGCGGGCGATATCTTCATCGATGGGGCGCCGGTGCACTTCAAGAGCCCGCACGAGAGCCGTGAACGCGGCATCGAAATGATCTATCAGGACTTCGCGCTCTGCGGAAATCTCGACGTCGCCCAGAACATCTTCTCTAGGCCGGTGGCCGATGCGGTACGGGATCTTCGTCGACCGCGCGCGCATGCATGGCGACGCGCGCGAGATCCTGAACCGACTCAAGGTCGACGTGAACTCGGTCTACCAGAAGGTCGAAAGCCTGTCGGGCGGCCGCCAGCAGTCGGTGGCGATCGCCCGCGCGATTTCGTTTGCGCCAAAGGTGGTCATTTTCGATGAGCCGACCGCCAATCTGTCGGTGACGGCGACGCATCGGCTGCTCGAGACGATTGCAGAATTGAAGGTCCACGGGGTCGCGCAAGTGATCATATCGCACCGGATGACTGACATTTTCGAAGTGGGCGATCGCGTGATGGTGCTCAAGCGCGGGCGGAATGTCGGCGACCGAGTGGTCGGCCAAACGACCCAGAAGGAGGTGCTCGAGCTGATCGTATCGGGCGTGCCGGAAATTCCGGCCGCGGCTGAGGTCGCGCCGTAGAGTTTCAAGGCTGGAGCCCTCACTCTCCCAAACGTCCGCTTTCGGAGCACGGCGTCGTGCGCGCAGCGCGCGACCTGGTCCACACGGCGACGCAACTCGGACCGTTGTCGGGCGGGCGACAGCTCGGCGAAGGTTTTCTCCGCCATTCCCAGCAGCGACGACATCCTGCTCTTCTATGGGCAGACGATCGCCGATCTGGAGGGCTCGTCCGCCAAGGTTCCCGCAAGCCATCTCTGGCGAACGATGATGATTCCGGCTTCGGAAGTGCATGTGACGCTGCTGCACCTGCACCAGTTCCGCCGTCTCGACTATCAGGTCGCAGGGAGCCTCGTTCAGTTGACGCGCCAGCCGCGACCTTGTCCTTCAGGCCCGGGGAGCGGCTGTCCGTGTCAGGCCCGCTAGTCCCTAATTGCCGTGCCCTCGTCTCAGCTATGCGTGCCGGCCCCGGCACGCATAGCCACTTGCGCTCCGGCGACGACACAGACGAGAGCATCGGCTGGGCAGGCGCTGAAATGGTGCGGTCAAGAGGACTCGAACCTCCACTCCGGTTAAAGAACTAGCACCTCAAGCTAGCGCGTCTACCAGTTCCGCCATGACCGCATTCGCTGCGCGTCAAAGGGCGCGAAGCGAAGGCGGTCGTCTAACAAATCGTTTCCGCCATGACAAGGGAAAGTGCCCGCCATGGCGGAGCGGCGACCCCGGTGATCCGGATCGCCGCGGCCCGTGCTGGCGCCCCACGCGGATCAATATCCCGACGCCCACGGCGGCGGCTCGTAATACGGTCCGGCATAGGGGCCCGGGGGTTCGGCATAGGGGCCCGGCGGACCCCCCGAGGGTCCAATCGGTTGGGCGCCGGGGTCGTAGTCGCCGTCGGCCTCAGCCCTCGCCTCGGCCGGCAACTCCCCATCCTGCAGTACAATGACCGGCGTTCCAATCTTGGCGCGGTTGTAAAGATCGATGATGTCGTGATTGAACAGACGAATGCAGCCGCTCGACACCTTGGTGCCGATCGTGCCCGGCTCGTTGGTTCCGTGCAGCCGGAAGTGCGTGTCCTGATTGCCGCGATAAAGATAAAGCGCTCGCGCCCCCAGGGGGTTGTTGATGCCGCCCGGCAGCCCGGCCGTGTAGTGCGCATAGATCGGCATGCGGCGAATCATGTCAGCGGTCGGTGTCCAGTGCGGCCATTCGGCCTTTCGGCCTATAACGGCGTTACCGCGGAAGTTCAGCGCCTCCTCCCGGCCGACGCCGACAGTGTAGCGCATCGCCATGCCGCCGGGCTCGACGAAATAGAGCCGCCGCTCGCCAATGTTGACGACGATCGTCCCCGGCCGATAGGGCCCAAAGAAAGCGACTTGCTGGCGCAGCAGGCTCGGATCGATCTTGGAGAGGTCGAGCCCGGGGATCTCGTGCCCATGGTCGTCTATCGGGCCATACTCGGCCGCGCTGCGGAGTGGATAGAATGCAGCCCCGAACGGACCCCCGCCCTGGCTTGCGCAACCCCCAAGCAGGACCGCGATCCCGGCGAGAAGGCCGCGGCGATCGACACGCGTGCTCATTGTCCAGACATCCCAAGCCCTCGTTATAGTGATTTGGTCGCGCTCTCTCGCACGGCGCCTCTCAAGGCGCCGCCAGTTTGCAGCCGCCTGCGCCAGGCGGCCGGAAAGCGTCGGCGGCCGGAATCTTGGCCACGACGCTCAGATAGTCCCACGGATATTTCGATTCCGCCGGCGTCTTCACCCGTGTCAGATAGCGGTCGTACAGCACGCGCCCGTCAGCCCGAATCGTTCCATCGGCGGTGAAGATGTCATGAATGGGCGCTTCGCGCATCGCCTTCATCACTGCGCCGGCGTCGTCGGTTCCAGCCTTGGCGACCGCCTCGAAGTAATGGCGCACCGAGGAATAAAGGGCGACTTGGTTGTCGTTGGGCATGCGGTCGCGGCGGGCGTAGAAACGCTTGGCGAATTCGCGCGTCTGGTCGTCAAGGTCCCAATACCAGGACTGCATGAACGTGAGACCGTGCGCGACGTCGAGGCCGATCGCGTTGACGTCGCTCAAGTAAGTGATTGGCGTCGCCAGATATTGCCCCGGCGACAGCTTGAACTCGTTGGCCTGCTTCAGCGCATTGGAGAGGTCCGCGCCGGTGATGGCGAACACGACAACCTTGGCCCCGGAGCCTCGGGCGTCGAGCAAATAGGAGCTGAAATCGGCGGTGTTGAGCGGCGAGCGCACGGCGCCGACGACGGTCCCGCCGGCCTCGGCGATGGCGGCCCGCGCGTCCGCCTCGAGCGAAGCGCCGAAGGCGTAGTCGGCGGTGATGAAGAAGAAAGTGTCGAGCTTCTGCTTGATGAGGAGCCGCATCAGCGCGACGCCGTTCGACCAATTGTCAGCGTTCCACTGGACGCCATTGGGCGAGCACGCCTTGCCGGTGAGGTCCGACGACGAGGCGGAGGTCGAAAATGACGATCCGGTCGCGAGCCCTGGCCAGGTCCTGGATCGCGAGCGCCACGCCCGAATTGGTGATGTCGAAAATCGCCTTGACGCCCCGCTCGTCATACCATTGCCGCGCGATGGAAAGGCCGACGTCGACCTTGTTTTGGTGATCGGCGACAAGGAACTCGATCGGCTTGCCGAGCACCGAGCCGCCGAAATCCGCGATCGCCATCCGCGCCATTTCGACCGAGCCCGGCCCAGCCAGATCGGCGTAGGGGCCGGACTGGTCATTCATCACCCCGATCGCGAAGCTGTCGGCCGCGCGCGCGGGCAGCGCCGCAGCGGCGAAGGCCAAGAGAAGGCAGACGGCGAAAATTCGCCAAATCATGGCGCGCTCCGGTGATAGCGGTCGCCCAGCCTCGCCGAACTTCAACCAGAAAACAATGGGCGGACGCGGGGTCCGGAAAAATGTGGCGACAGGGCGCCCAATGGCGCGTTGTGGCCGCACGATCGCGATCCAGGCGCCAAGCGATGGTCCTAACCGCATCAGAGCGAATTCAGCCAGAGAGGGCGTCAAGCCAGCGCGTCAGCAACTCGCCCGGCTGCGCGGGCACGGCGTATTCAGGCTTGGCCACCGCCTGGCGCGCCCGTTTGCGTGCTTCCCCGGGCCGGACGCCGTAGACTTCGTGAAAGACGCGGCTGAAGGCGCTCACGTTCTTGAACCCGAGCGTGTAGGCGATATGGCCGATCCGCCGGTTGGAGAGTTCGGCCGCAGTGATCTCTTGAAACGCCCGGTTCAACCGCGTCTTTCGAATATATTTGGCGATGCCGCCGACCGGTTCGAACAGGCGATAGAGCGAGGCGCGGGAAAGGCCAAACTCCGCGGCGACCGAATCGGCGCTGAGATCCGGCGAAGCGAGGTTCCGATCGATATAGCGACGGATCGTGACGAAGGTCGCGAGCGGAGGAGAAGCGCCAGTATCGCCCTCTTGAGCGAGCGCCGGCGCGGTCGATTTCGCCGCGAGCGCCACGAGACCTTCGGCGACCGCGTCGAAATCGGTCAGCCGCATTTTCGGCGCTGTTTTCGCGAAGGCCCGCAACGTCGCGCTGACAATGGTTCCCGCTGGCAACTCGGCCTTCAGGACCAGGCCGTGCAGCGCGTTCTCGTTCGAGACAAGCGGCAGAATCCGGTCGCGCGCCGTCCAGAGCGTCACGCCGTCGACAAACCCGTCCGGCGCCGATTCGCGCATCGCGAGCGCCTGCGACAAATCGACAAAGATTACGTCGCCAGGCTCGAACTCGAATGGGGGCGTCGCCCGCGAGCCCAGTCGCCGAGCCGTTGACCTGCAGGCTGATCGCAAATCGTTCATGGGCGGCGCTCGTGGATCGCCGAATGAGCGACAACGGAGTGTGCCGGCTTGCGCTCAACACGTAGCGCGCCGAGGCGTGGACATCGATCTCGCCCCGAAACCCCGCGATCTCAGAAGGAGACGCGCGGACTTCGAACACCTCGCCGAGCGCGTCGCGCCACTTAACGAATAATTCCGCTGGGGCGCAATCTTCAGGCGTTAGGCGCAATCGACGCAGACCGAGCGACGATGAACTCCCCATGAAATTCATCCTGCGACCTTTTTGACGAGCCCGCAAGCGGCGAGAAAAGACAGCAAAGGAAAACTCGAAGACGCCGCGGCGGCGCGCGTCATTCGACCGTCGAATTCATCGCGCGCTCACGCCACGTCGGCTGCGCTCCCGGAACCGGCAGCGGCGAAGCCTCGTAGACGCCGCGCGCAATCGCCCGGGCCACGCATTCGGCGCTGAGCATGCCGATCTCGGTCAGATCGCGAAGGTCGGGGACGGCGCTTGCCCGCGCCGTCGCGGCGGCGAAGACGACGTCGTTGTCCATCGGCGCGTGAGCGGGACGCAGCGCCAGCGCGCAGCCGTCCTGAGCCATCATGGCGACGCGCTTGAGCTGCGTCGTGGTCAGCGCCGCGTCGGTGACGACCACAGCAAGGTCGGTGCTGGAGGGCGTGTCGGACTTGAGGCGGAGCGTCAAATGGTCGTCGATATGCTGCGGGCCGAAGCCGAGACCGCCGAATTCGCTGTCGCGCTCATAAGGGCTGGCCCAGAAGTGCAGGCTTTCGCCGCGCGTCGCCCGCCCGACTGAATTGACGACCACAAGCGCGCCAACGCGAAAGCCGCTCGACGTCACGGCGCTCGCGGAGCCCAAGCCCCCTTTGAGATCGTAGGTCGTCGCGCCAAACCCGGCGCCGGCGGTTCCGAGCGCGAAACTGAGCGCCGCGGTCGAGGCGGCCTTGAAGCCCATCTCCCAGTAGGGCGGCTTGCGGCCCCAGGCCTTGTCGCCGCCGTTCAGAAGATCGAACAGGCTCGCGCCCGGCACGATCGGAACGCGCGCGCCGCGATGCTCGAAGCCGCGTCCGATCTCGGCGAGATAGGCCATCGCCCCGCCCGCCGCGTCGAGGCCGAACGCCGACCCGCCGGACAGAACGAAACCGTCGACCCGCTCGATGGTCATTTCCGGCTCCAACAGGGCGGTGTCGCGCAGCGCCGGCGCCCCGCCGTTGATCGCGATCGACGCGACCGCCGGTTCGTCGAACAGAACCACGGTGACGCCAGAGGCGAGCCGCGCGTCGTCGGCCGATCCGACCCGCACGCCGCTCAACGTCGGTGATCAGATTGGCGGCCATCAAATGTCCTTCATCAGCCGGATCGCGTCATAGACCGCTGCATGAATGTTGCGGCTCGCCACCGCATCGCCGATCCGGAACAGGCGATAGCCGCCGTCGGGATTGTTCACGACGGTTTGCGGCCGCCCCGCGATGAGCGCGGAATAGTCGACCTCGCCGAGATTGACCGAGCCCGCCTTGAGCTCGAAATAGAGATCGTCGACCGGAACCGCGCCGTGCTCGACGACGATCATGTCGGCCTCCTTCTCGACCCGCCGGCGCCCGTATTCGTCGTGGAAAACGCCAACGACGCGATTGCCCCGGCGCGCGATCAATTCAAGCCTGAGGTTGAGCGTGACTTTGGCGTCGGCGCGGCTGAAGGCGCGAAAATAGGGCGGAAAGCTCGTGCCGCCCACATCGGGCGCGAGCATGCGTTCGGGCGTGACGATCTCGAGTTTCGCCCCGGATTCGGCGACGAATTCGGCGGCGGTGAGACCCGGATGGGCGCCGTTGTCGTCGTAGACGATCACTTCGCCGCTCGGCCGCGCCGCGCCGGAGAGGAGGTCCCAGCTCGTCACCGCGAACTCGCCCCCGGAGTCGAGGAATTCGACATTCGGCGCGCCTCCGGTCGCGATGACGACCACATCGGGAGCAAGCTCCAGCACGTCGCCGGCCTCGGCAAAGGCATTGTAGCGAAAGGCGACCCCTAGCCGCTCGCATTCGCTTATCCGCCAGTCGACGATCCCTAAGATCTCGCGCCGGCGCTTGAGCGCGGCGGCGAGCACGATCTGGCCACCGGGCTTCGGGGCGGCCTCCAGGACGATGACGTCGTGCCCGCGCTCGCCCGCGACCCGCGCGGCCTCGAGGCCGCCCGGACCCGCGCCGACCACGACCACCTTTTTCTTCGGCCCGTCCGAGCGGGGGACGACATGGGGAATCGTCTCCTCCCGGCCGGTTGCAGGATTGTGAATGCAGACGGCCTGCCCGGAATAGATCGAGTCGATGCAATAGCCCATGCCGACGCATGGACGGATCTCGGCTTCGCGACCGTCGGCAACCTTAAGCGCGATATGCGGATCGGCCAGGTGCGCGCGGGTCATCCCGACCATGTCTAGCTTGCCGCTCTCAATCGCATGGCGCGCGGTCGCGACGTCCTGGATGCGGGCGGCGTGAAAGGTCGGCAGGCGGGTTTCGGCGCGCACCTCGCCGGCGAAATCAAGATGCGGCGCCGAGCGCTCGCCCATGCCTGGAATGACGCGGCTCAGCGCTTCTTCGGTGTCGATATGGCCGCGGATCACGTTGAGAAAGTCGATCAGCCCCGAGCGGGTCAGCCGGCGCGCGATCGCCATGCCCTCCTCCCGGCTCAGGCCCCGCTCCCAGTCCTCGTCGCAGACCAGCCGCGCTCCAAGAAGGAAATCGGGGCCGACGCGCCGCCGCACCGCCTCGAACACTGCCATTCCGAACCTGAGGCGATTGTCGATCGATCCGCCATATTCGTCCTGGCGCTTGTTGGTCGCCGGCGACCAGAACTGATCGATGAGATGGCCGTAGCATTCGAATTCGAGTCCATCGAGGCCGCCGGCTTTGACCCGTTCGGCCGCGTCTGCATAAGCCGCGATCACGCGTGCAAAGTCCCAATCCTCCATCGCCTTTGGGAAGGCGCGGTGCGCTGGCTCGCGGACAGGAGAAGGCGCGATCACCGGCAGCCAGTCGTCCTTGCTCCAGCTCGTGCGGCGGCCCAGATGCGTGATCTGGATCATCACCGCCGCGCCCTTGGCGTGGACGTCGTCGGCCAGTTCCTTGAGCCAGCGCACGCATTCGTCCTTGTAGAGAACGATGTTGCCGAAGGCCTGCGGGCTGTCCGGCGCCACCACCGAGGAGCCGCCGATCATGGTGAGCGCAATGCCTCCCTTGGCTTTTTCTGCGTGATAGAGGCGATAGCGCTCTTTGGGCATGCCGTCTTCGGTATAGGCCGGCTCGTGCGCGGTCGACATCAAGCGGTTGCGCAGTGTCAAGCCGCGCAGTTGAAAAGGTTGCAACAATGGATCGTTGGACATGCGGCGGCCTCGACGACGCCGCGACTATCAGGAGCGCGGGGCGCGCGGTCAATGCGCGGAGGGATTTGAATGCCAGAGCCGTAAGTGCGTGTCCTCCGGGTCGCCATGGAGCGGCGATTGAGTATAGGCTGGGGCAAGGTTCATTGGCGACCCTGGGATTTTAGGAACGAGGGACGTCGGCGCAGGTGTGGGACGAACTGGACGAACCGCTCGGTTTTACCGCGGGCGCCTTGGCTGCGCCGCCGGTTGGCCGAATTCGCGTGACCGGGCGTGCGGTCGTCGGCGCTGTGGCTGTTGCGCTCGCGCTCGGCCTTTTCGGGCTCGCGCGCCGCAATGCGCCGCTCGGAGGCGAGCCGTTCGCGGTGGCGAAAGTCGAAGTGCTGCCCGCGCCGCCCAAGCCCGCGGCCCCGGTTGTCTCGGCCGTCCCGGCTGGCGCGCATGAAGCCGGACGCCGGCGATCGAGTCGGCCGCGCAAGTCGAAGCAGCGAGCGGGGTCAAAGTTACGCGCGGAAGCGGCGGCGAGCCGTCCAGGGCGCTGATCATCGATGTGCCGCGAGCGCTCGCCGCCAGGCTGGCGCCCGCGCAGTCGAAGCCGTAAGTCTTAGGTCCATGAGCCGCGATCTACTGTATCGCCCATGCGTCGGCGTCGCGCTGGTCAATCGGGCCGGCGACGCGCTCATCGGCCATCGCAAGCGCAAACGCGCTACCGAGGCTTTGGACGCACGATCCTGGCAGATGCCGCAAGGGGGAATCGACGCCGGTGAGCAGCCGCTCGAAGCCGCCAGGCGCGAGCTCTGGGAGGAGACCAGCGTCCGCTCGATCGAATTGATCGCGGAGTTGCCGACCTGGCTCAAATATGATTTGCCTGAGGGAGCGCGCGGGCGCTGGGGCGGTCGCTACCGAGGACAGACCCAGAAGTGGTTCCTGTTTCGCTTCGTCGGCCCGGAGAAGGAAATCGACGTACGCCGCCCTGCCAGCGGCGCGCACGACGCGGAATTCGACGACTGGCGCTGGGAGCGCTTCGAACGCCTGCCTGATCTCGTCGTGCCGTTCAAGCGAGAGGTCTACGTAGCCGTCGCGGCATCGTTCGCGCCGCTCGCGCGTCCCGCAGGCCAGTGACGCGGCGGCCGACTCTTACTTGCCGGCTTTGACCGCGGCGACCGCCGCTCCCATCGCCTCGTCCATCTTCTTGCGCAGACGATGATCGGAGAGATCGACGCCGGCGCCTTCGAGGTCCGCCTTGAGCGCGGCCGCGACGTCGTCGTCGCTCTTGCCGACCTGCGCGCCGACGAACTCGTTGGCGTATTTCTCGGCGTCCGCCCCGGAAAGGCCCTTCGTCTCGGCGGCCCAGAGCGCGACCGCCTTGTTGCGCCGCGCGACCGCCTTGAAGCGAAGGTCCTCATCGTGGGCGAACTGCTTTTCGAAGGTGTTTTCGCGATCCTGGAATGCGTCGGACATGGACCCCTCCGCCTGGCGAAGCCGCTTAAGGACCGCTCGCCGAAGACGCCGCGATCGAATGGCCTGCGCCGGCCTGATAACGAGGGGGCGTTATGACGGTTTCCGCCGCGCAGCGCAATCCGGGCTTTCCGGCCACGGCGCTCGCGGGCCGACGCGTAGGCAAGCCCATTTTGGGCGATTCCAATCGGTTGCGGCGCCATGTTCATCCAGCCCAGGCGCGGCCATGCGGTCCACGCGGCAGGCCGAGCTTTGGGGCGATCGTCTCCGCCACGTCCGCAAGCGTCGAGCGGACGCCGATCGGTCCAGCCGGAGCGCCCGCGCCGAACGCGAGGATCGGCACATGCTCGCGCGTATGATCGAAGCCGCGAAACGTCGGGTCGTTGCCGTGGTCGGCGGTGATGACGCAATAATCGGTGGGGCGCATCGCCGCTTCGATCGCGCCGAGCCGCTGGTCGAAAGCTTCGAGACAGGCCGCATAACCGGGGACATCGCGGCGATGGCCCCATTCGGTATCGAAATCGACCAGATTGACGAAGATGAGCCCACTCTCCGGAGTGGTCGCGAGCGCGTCGAGCAGAAGGTCGATATTGCCGTCGTTGCTCTTCCCTTTGCGCTCGGTCCCGGTGTCGCGATGGGCGAATATGTCGCCGATCTTGCCGATGGAGAGGATTGGACGGCCGGCGCGCGCCGCCCGCTGTAGTAGATTGCCATCCGGCGGGGGAAGAGCGAAATCCTTGCGGTTGGCGGTGCGGACGAAGTCCCTGGCGCTCGCGCCGAGAAAAGGCCGGGCAATAATCCGTCCGATCTTCAGCCTGTCGCAGAGCCTCCGCGTGAGGCGGCAGAGCTCATAGAGGCGGTCGAGGCCGAACGCCTCTTCGTGCGCGGCGATCTGGAGCACCGAATCGGCGGAGGTGTAGCAGATGGGTTGGAGCGTTCGCAGGTGCTCCTCGCCATAGTCTTCGATCACCGCCGTGCCCGGAAGCGTGACGGTTGCCGAGGATGCCGGTAAGCTCGCCCTCGGCGATCATTGCTTCCGTCAGCCAGGCGGGGAAGGCGGGGATCGTCTCCGGGAAATAGCCCCAGTCGAAATCGACCGGCGCGCCGGCAAGCTCCCAATGGCCGGACGGCGTGTCCTTGCCGCGCGAGGTCTCGATTCCGTAGCCCCACTGGCCGCGCGGCTCGGACAGCGCAAAGCCGGGCGGCGCGCGGCCGGTCGAAGCCTTCATCGCCTCGGCCAAGCCCCAGCGCCTCGAGGCGGCGGCAACCTCAGCGGCCCGCGCCTCAGGCCCTCGCGATCGCCGCGTCCGTCGGCGCAAGCCTCCGCGATATGGCCGAGCGTGTCCGCGCCCTCGTCGCCATAATAAGCCGCGTCCTCGGCGCCGCCGCAGCCGACCGAGTCGAGAACGATAAGGATCGCGCGGGTCACGGCCGCCCTCTCCTACGGGGGAGCGGTCCGGGGTTCGCCCTCATCCGGCAGGCTTCGCCCGCCACCTTCTCCCGGAGGGAAAAGGGCGCGCCATTGATCATCCTTTGAGACGCGCCGCCTTCCGCATATCTCAGGACGAGTCGGTGCGTGGCGAAGACGCTCATTGGCTGACGACGGCGGCGTCGAGCGTCGCCTCGTTGGCGAAGGCGGCGGCGAACAGAGCTCGCGTGTACTCATTCTGCGGCGCGCGGAAGACCGCCGCCGCTTCGCCGCTCTCGACCACTTTGCCGCGCCGCATCACGATGATCTCGCTCGCCAGCGCCCGTACGACCCTCAGATCGTGGGAGATGAACAGATAGGCGAGGTTGCGACGCCGCTGCAATTCGCGCAACAGGTCGACGATCTGCGCCTGGATCGACATGTCCAACGCCGAGGTCGGCTCGTCAAGCACCACGAACCGCGGATCGAGCGCCATGGCGCGAGCGATGGCGATGCGCTGGCGCTGGCCGCCTGAGAACTCATGCGGATAGCGGTCGAGCGTCGAGGGATCGAGCCCGGTGTCGGCGAGCGCCTGCTCCACGACGCGCGCGCCGCTCGGCGGCGTTCAGCTTCGTGCCCTGCGCGATCAGCCCCTCTTCGACGATCTCGGCCACCGACATGCGAGGCGACAGCGAACCGTAAGGGTCCTGGAATACAATCTGCATTTCTCGCCGGAGCGGCCGCATCGCCTTGGAATGCAGGCCGTCGATCGCCCGCCCGCAATAGACGATCGGTCCCTCCGACCGGATGAGCCGCAAGATCGCAAGACCAAGCGTGGTCTTGCCCGAGCCGGATTCGCCGACGACGCCGACCGTCTGCCCCTCGCGCACGGCGAGCGAAACGCCGTCGACCGCTTTGACGTAGGCGACAGTGCGGCGCAGAAACCCTTTGCGGATCGGAAACCAGACGCGCAAGTCGTCGGTGCTTGCGATGGTCGGCGCGGCGCGATCGGCAGGCGGCGGATCGCCCTTCGGCTCCGCTGCGAGAAGCGCGCGGGTATAAGGGTGGCGCGGATCGGCGAACACGCGCGCGGTTTCCCCCGCTTCGACAATCTTTCCGTGCTGCATCACAATCACATCGTCGGCGATGCGCCGGACAATGTTGAGGTCGTGGGTGATGAACAGCATCGCCATGCCGAACTTGGCCTGCAGATCCTTGAGCAGCTTCAGGATCTGCGCCTGCACGGTCACGTCGAGCGCCGTCGTCGGCTCGTCGGCGATCAGGAGATCGGGGCGGTTGGCGAGCGCCATGGCGATCATCACCCGCTGGCGCTGCCCGCCCGAAAGCTGGTGGGGATAGGCGCTGAAGCCGCTGAGCGGGGTCGGCGATGCCGACCTCGGTCAGAAGCTCGACGATTCGCGTTGGCGTCGCCGCCGCCGCGCCCGTGGTGGAGCGCGATGATCTCGCCGATCTGCCGCTCGATCGTATGCAGCGGATTGAGCGAAGTCATCGGCTCCTGAAACACCATGGTGACGGCGCGAGCCGCGCATCTTGCGCAATTCGTCGTCGGACATTTTGAGCACGTCGCGGCCGCGGAAGAAGATCTCGCCAGTCGGATAGCTGGCTGCGGGCTGCGGCAGCAGGCGCACGATGGCTTGCGCGGTGACGGTCTTGCCGGAGCCGGATTCGCCGACCAGCGCCAGCGCCCGGCCTTTCTCGAGCCGAAAGGAAACGCGGTCAACGACGGTTTTGCGCTCGCCGCCTTGCGCAAACGCGATCGTGAGGTCGCGCACGTCCAGAAGCGGCGCCGCCTCGCTCACAGGAATGTCTTTCTGGGATCGAAGGCGTCGCGCACCGCCTCGCCGATGAAAATGAGCAGCGAAAGCATGAGCGCCGTCACGGCGAAGGCGGACAGTCCAATCCACGGCGCCGACAGATTGGACTTGCCCTGCAGCAGGAGCTCGCCCAGCGAGGGCGACCCGGGCGGCATGCCAAGGCCCAGAAAGTCGAGCGAGGTCAGCGTGCGAGATCGACGAATTGACGATGAACGGCAGGAAGGTCAGCGTCGCCACCATGGCGTTCGGCAGCACGTGCTTGACGATGATCTTGGCGTTGGAGAGGCCAAGCGCGCGCGCGGCGTTGACATATTCGAAATTGCGCGCGCGCAGGAACTCGGCCCTCACCAGGTGAACGAGGCTGACCCAGGAGAACAGCAGCAGGATCGTCGAGCAGGACAGAGAAGCTCGGCGCGAGGATCGCCGAGAGGATGATGAGGATGTAGAGGTGCGGCAGCGACGACCAGATCTCGATCACCCGCTGCATGGTCAGATCGAGCCAGCCGCCGAAATAGCCCTGCACAGCGCCGGCGAAGACGCCGATCACCGACGAGACGCCGGCGAGCGTGAGCCCGAACAAGATCGAAATGCGAAAGCCGTAGATGAGGCGGGCGACGATGTCGTGCCCGTCCTGATCGGAGCCAAGCCAGAGCGGTTCGAGCCTGCTGCAGGGCCTGGGGACGGTCGCGGCGTCCTTGACGTTTTGCTTGTCGAGCGCGGCGCGGCACTGGGCGTCGGTCAGCATCCAGGTCGGCGGGGTCGGCAGCGGGGTCGGCGGGTTGAGGATGGTGGTCGAGTTGGCGAAGCGGATCGGCGGCCAGATCATCCATCCATGCGCTTTGATCTCATCGGCGACGAAGGGATCGCGAAAATCCGCGCGCGCCTGGAACCCTCCAAATTTGTCCTCCGGATAGTCGAGGAGGACGGGGAAAAGGAGCTCGCCTTTGTACGAAGCGATCAGCGGCCGGTCGTTGGCGATGAATTCAGCGAACAAGGAAGCAACGAACAGGACGAGAAAGATCCAGAACGACCATGCGCCGCGCTTGTTGCGGCGGAAATTGTCGAGGCGGCGCTGGTTCATCGGCGAGAGCCACGGCCGGCGTTCGAGGCTCGCGCGTTCTTTCGCCTGCTCCCATGTGTCTGTCTGTTCGTCGCGTGGGATGGCGCGATTCGCCGCTACGTCGGCTTGCGGCTGGGTATCAGTGCGCTCGGCGAGGCGGTCCGTATCGACCAAGCTCACACCTCGCGCGTTTCGAAATCGATGCGCGGATCGATCCAGGTGTAGGTGAGATCGGAAATGAGATTCACGACAAGACCGATCAGGGCGAAGATATAAAGATTGGCGAGCACGACCGGATAGTCGCGCTGAATGAGCGAATCGTAGGAGAGATAGCCGAGGCCGTCGAGCGAGAATACCTGTTCGATCAGAAGCGAGCCGGTGAAGAACGCGCCGATGAACGCGCCGGGGAAGCCGGCGATCACGATCAGCATGGCGTTGCGGAACACATGGCCATAGAGCACGCGCCGCTCGGTCAGGCCCTTCATGCGGGCGGTCTGCACGTAGGACTTCTTGATCTCGTCGAGGAAGGAATTCTTGGTCAATAGCGTCGAGGTCGCGAACGAGCCGAGCACCAGCGACGTCACCGGCAGCGTGATGTGCCAGAGATAGTCGAGGATCTTGTGCGGCCAGCTCAGGTCGGCGAAATTGTCGGAAGTGAGCCCGCGCAGCGGAAAGATCTGCCAGAACGACCCGCCGCAGAACAGCACAACCAGCAGGACCGCGAACAGGAAGCTCGGAATCGCGTAACCGAAGATGACCAGCGCGGAGGTGACGGTGTCGAAGCGCGAGCCGTCCTTGACCGCCTTCCGGACGCCGAGCGGGATCGAGATCGCGTAGGAGATGAACGTCATCCACAGCCCAAGCGAGATCGAGACCGGCAGCTTTTCCTTGATCAGCTCGAGCACCGGAACGTCGCGATAGTAGCTCTTGCCGAAATTGAAGGTCGAATAGTCGCGCACCAGAATCCAGAACCGCTCCAGCGCCGGCTTGTCGAAGCCGTATTGCTTTTCCAGCTCCTTGATGAATTTCGGATCGAGCCCCTGCGAGCCGCGATAGCGCGACGAGATGTCGCCGCCGGCCTGCGCGCTCGCGCCGATCTGGCCGCCGCCGCCTCCGAACCCGGCGGTCGAGCTCTGGTCCGCTCCCTGCAGTTGCGCGATCGCGCGCTCGACCGGGCCGCCGGGCACGAATTGCACGATCGCGAAGGAGACCGCCATGATTCCGAGGATCGTCGGGATCATCAGCAGCAGACGGCGGAGAATATAGGCGAGCATGCCTCGTCAGCCTGTCTCAGCGAGGCGGAGCGGCAAGCGCCTATCCGAGCCCAATGGTCTTGGCCTTCGCTTCGTCCCACCACCAGGTGCCGGGCGCGCCGACGCCGAGCTTCGGCTGGCGTCTCGGGACGCGAAAACACGTCCCAATGGGCGATCCACGCCGTGTCGCGATACCACATCGGGACCCAATAATGGCCGGCGCGCAAGGACCGGTCGAGCGCGCGGCAAGCCGAATTGAGGTCGTCGCGCGATTTCGCCGAGGCGATCGCTTCGACCAGCGCGTCCACGACCGGATCGGAGACGCCGGCGAGATTGCGCGAGGCGTTCTGCTTGGCGGACTGCCGACGTATAGACGTTGCGCAGGTCGACGCCGGGCGTGAACGTGCCCCCGGACGCCGTGGTCACCACGTCGAAGTCGAAGGCGTCGGTGCGGCTCTTGTATTGCGCCGGGTCGACGATGCGGTAATTGGCCCGAATGCCGAGCTTGCCCAGGTTCTGGATGAACGGCAGCGTATGCGGCTGGAGCGCGCTCGAGGAATCGAGAAATTCGATGGTCAGCGGCTTGCCGTCCGGCAGCATCAAGGTCTCGCCTGCGCGTTTGCAGCCGGCCGCGAGCAGAAGGTCGTAGGCCTGCTTGAGCAGCTTGCGATCGCTGCCGGAGCCGTCGCTCACCGGCGGGACATAGGGCTCGTCGAAGACGGCCGGCGTCGAGCTTGTCGCGGAACGGCTCGAGCAGCTTGAGTTCGTCCGGGCCCGGCTTGCCCTTCGCCTCCATGTCGGTGTTGGGGAAGTAGGAGACGATCCGCTTATAGGCCGAATACATGACGTTCTTGTTGGTCCACTCGAAGTCGAAGCAGAGGCCAATGGCTTCGCGCACCCGCGGATCCTTGAACTGATCGCGCCGGGTGTTGAGGTACCAGCCTTGCGTGCGCGACGGCGCGCCGTCGTGCAGGGTCTCCTTCTTCACCCGGCCGTCCTTGACGGCGGGAAAGTCGTAAGAGGTCGCCCAGAAGCGCGAGGTGTACTCCTCGTGGTAGTTGATCGCGCCTGCCTTGAACGCCTCGAACGCGACCTGCCGCTCGCGATAATATTCGAAGCGCAGGCGGTCGAAATTGTTCTGGCCGAGGTTGACCGGCAGTTTCGCCCCCCAGTAACTGGGGTCGCGCGCATATTCGATGAACCGGCCCTGCTCGAACGTCTTGACCTGATAGGGGCCTGAACCCAGCGGCGCATCGAGCGTGGCGGCGGTGAAGTCGCGCCCCTTCCACCACGCCGCCGAAAACACCGGCATGCCGACGACGATCAGATGCGCGTCGCGGCTGCGCCCCTGGACAAAGCGCACATGGGCGACGTCATCGCCTTCGGCTTCGGCTTTGTCCACCTCCTTGAGCAGCATGGCGTAGATCGGATGGCCCTTATCCTTCAGCACATTGAGCGAGAAGGCGACGTCGGCCGCCGTCACTTTCGAGCCGTCGCGAAAGCGCGCCTCGGGGCGCAGGTTGAAGCGATAGTCGAGCTTGTCGGCGGAGACCCGCACCGATTGTGCGAGCAGGCCGTAGACGGAATCGGGTTCGTCGCCGTTGGCGGTCATCAGCGTGTCGAAGGTGGCCGACATGCCGGCCGCGCCGTTGCCCTTCCAGGAATAGATATTGAGCGTGTCGAAAGTGTCGAAGTTCTGGTTGCCGCTCGTTCCGGTGATCTGCAGCGACAGCAGGCCGCCAGTCGGCGCGTTCGGGTTGACGTAAGTGAAATGCGGGAAGTCGGGCGGCAGCGCCAGATCGCCGAACGACGACAGGCCATGGGTTTCGACGGAATCGTCGGCCAGTGCGGCAAATGGCCGACAGACGAGCGCCGCCAGCGTCCCACCGGCGCCGGCCTTCAACGCCGCCCTGCGGGTGAAGCTCATGGTCATCGAATCGCCTGCCTCGCAGCTCGCCGTCCCGCGCGATGTATCGCGCTTGAGCGCTCTTCGCCAGCGACCGCGGCGAAAACGAGGCGGCGCCGGGGGAGCCCGCTTGAAAAGCGGGTTAAACTTCGTCCATGCGGCGCGCTGGCGCGGGGTGAACCCGGCGCGCTTGCCTTCCGGCCTTGCGACGGTCTTATACATCGGTCCATGCAGATTCGGGACCTGGGAACGCTTCGGCCGAAGGACAGCGTCGCGCCCGTGAGCGCTCCGGGGCGTCTCACGATCGACCTTGGCGCGCTCGCCGACAATTGGCGCGCGCTGGCGCGCCGCGTAGCGCCCGGGCGCTGCGCCGCCGTCGTCAAGGCCAACGCCTACGGGACCGGCGTCTCCGAAGCGGCGCCTGCGCTCTGGGGAGCCGGGGCGCGCGTCTTCTTCGTCGCCCATTTGAGTGAGGGGATCGCGGCGCGCCGCGTCCTGCCGGAAGAGGCCCGGATCTATGTGCTCAACGGCCTCGAGAGCGGGGCGGATCCGGCGGACTATGCGGCGCATCGCCTTGCGCCGGTGATCGGCGGCCGAGGACGAGCTCGCCCGCTGGTCCGCCTTCGCCGCTAAGCGCGGCAAGCCCTCGCCATCGCGCGCTCCATCTCGACACCGGCATGAACCGGCTCGGCTTCGAGTCCCTCACCGCGCTGCAGGCGGCGATGGAGAGGCATGGCGCGCGAAGCGGGGCCGATCTTGCTGATCAGCCATTTCGTCTCGTCGGAGATCCCGGAGGATCCCCTCAACCGGGCGCAGATCGAGCTTTTCGAGGCCGCCCGCGCGGCTTTCCCGCACCTTCCCGCCTCTCTCGCCAATTCGTCGGGCATGTTCCTCGAGCCCTGCCCGGTCTACGACCTGGCGCGGCCTGGCTATGCGCTTTACGGCGGCAATCCGACGCCGGGGCGCTTAAACCCGATGCGGCCGGTCGTCACGCTGACTGCGGCGATCCAGCAGATCCGCTGGATCGAGGCCGGCCAGACCTGCGGCTACAACGCCCAGTGGACGGCCAGGCGCCCGACCCGGCTCGCGACCCTGCTCGTCGGCTACGCCGACGGCCTGCCGCGCGGCGCGGGCGCGACCGATGCGAGGCCGGGCGCCGAGGTCGCGGTCGCCGGGCGGCGCTGCGCGCTCGTCGGGCGCGTGTCGATGGACCTCGCGATCGTCGACCTCACCGACGTGCCCAAGGATGCCGTCCGCCCTGGCGACCGAGTCGAGGTCTTCGGCCCTACGATCGGCCTCGACGACTTCGCCGCCCGCAGCGGCACGATCGGCTATCACCTCCTGACCAGCCTTGGGCCGCGCTATCAGCGGGACTATGTCCGCTAGCGGACCGTCCAATCTCACGGCGGCGAATACAACCTGAGGGCGAATTCCACGAAAGCCAACGAAAGGAAAGGAAAGCAAAATCGCTTTCTTTTGCTTTTTTTTACTTTCTTTTACTTTTCGGAATCGGGACTTTTCAATGGGTTATAGCCGAAAAAAGTAGAAAAATTTCTCCCCTTTTCCACTCGCGCGTGAGGTTGCAAGGCTAAGCATCCCATCCGCGCGCACGCCTACGTTCCCCGCCGCCGGCCGTCCGCGGGGTTTGATTCTGGCATAAATTATGTTTCTATTTTTCGAAAGGCAATTCGCGAGTCTTATGGCGTTGGTCGGGGTAGTGAGGGCGGGACAGCTCATGATAGCGTCATGACCGCCCCCGGACTGTGATCCGGGGGGTTGTCCCGATCATCCACGAGAACACTGCCCATCAAGACAAGCATCTGATAAGAAAAAAGTATTCTATTGCGACATAGGTCATCGCCGACGGGACGGCGTGGATGGCCGGATCAAGCCCCGGATCGCAGTCCGGGGGCGGCCATGACGCCCTAAGGCGGAATTCCGAAAACAACAGCTAACGCGACCAGAGCCAAATTCGCGCTCCTTGCCCGCAGCGGACCCGTGTCCGTTTCAGGCGGCGCACGAGGCGGAATTCGCGTATAATGGCGCGTTCATTTCGAGCCTCGCCCGTTCCGGGCGGCCCGGGGGCATGCGGGCGGGCGTCGAGAAAATCTGTTTTCAGGAAAGCCAATATCCAAAACAAAGGAGGGGGCCATGAAGGCGCATATCGTTGGCGGCGGATTTGCGGGTCTCGCGGCGGCCGCGCTGCTCATCCGAAACACCGGCGCGCCCGGCCAGGACATCACAATCTACGAGGCGGATGACAAGCTCGGAGGCGGCTACTTTCTCGAGGGCGACGCTGAGAGCGGCTACAACCTGCCCGGCTCCGTGTTCGACAAGGAATTCCGCTGCGCGTTCGATTTACTCGCGACGATCCCGACCGAAGCCTACCCCAACATTTCCGTCGCCGAGCAATTCTTCACCTTCAATAATGAGCGTCCGTTCGTCGATCAGACCCATATTGTCGATCGCGAGCTCCGCCCCCTGCGGGGCCCGCGTTACGGCTTGAGCCTAAGCGACGGCCTCGCCCTCGCCAGGCTCTCGCTAACCTCGGAAGAGAGACTGGACGGGCGGCGCATCGAGGAGTTCTTCTCGAAGCCGTTCTTCGACACGGAATTCTGGCTCTTGTGGTCGACGATCATGGGCTCGCTGCCGCAGCACAGCCTGATCGAGTTTCGCCGCTACATGAACCGTTTCGTCTACCTGTTCCCCGACCTGTCGACCATGGCGCATGTCCTGCGCTCGCAATTCAACCAGCACGAAGCCTTCGTCAAACCCCTGGTTGCCTGGCTCAAACAGCGCGACGTGAACTTCGTCACCGGCGCCGTCGTGCAAGACCTTGCTTTCGATTCCTCGCCCGGCCGCCTGACCGTCAACCGCCTCGATTTTGAGCTGCGAGGCGCCGAGGCCTCCATCGACGTCTCTCCGGGCGATATCGTGCTGGTGACGACCGGGTCGCAGGCGGCCGACATTTCGACCGGATCGATGAAGGCCGCGCCGCCCCCGCCGCCCCATCCCGGGCGGTCATGGGCGTTATGGAAGCAGTTGGCTGAGAGACATAAGGGCTTCGGCAATCCGGATGCGTTCTTCGGCGCCGACCGGATCGCCAACTCGCGCTGGGTGACGTTCACGATCACGACGAAAGGCAAGGAAATCCTCGATGAGATGACCGCTCTGACCCGCAGCGGTCCGGGAAGCGGCGGCCTTCTAACGCTCAAGGACTTCGAACTGGGTCATCTCGCTGTCGATCTTCGACCAGCCGGAAGTCCTCGAGCAGCCGCCGGGCGTGTCTGTGTTGTGGGGCTATGGGCTCTATCCCGAGCGTAAGGGCAACTGGTTCGACAAACCCATGTATGAATGCACCGGCGAGGAGATCCTGAAGGAATTGCTGCAACACCTGCGGTTCAAGACATCGGACGCAGACTCTGAAGTCCTCGATCTGCATTCCGTGCAACATGCCCTACGTGAACAACATCTGGCTGCGGCGCAAGCGCGGCGACAGGCCGCCCGTGGTTCCGGAGGGGGCGACCAATCTCGGACTTATGGGCCAGTATGTCGAACTTGAGCGGGACATCGCGTTCACGTTCGAATATTCTACTCGCTCGGCGTGGGAAGCGATTTACCGGCTGGTCAAGCGCGGCCCGCCGCCGCCGCCCGTCTATCAGGGACAGTGGGACCCGAAGGGGGTGTGGGCGGCGTTCAAAGTGTTCCTCTGACGGTGCCCCGCGCTGGCTCTCGGGCCGGCGCGCGCAAGCTTCGACAAGCAGGCCGCCGAAAGCGCGCGAGCCTGTCTGGAGCAGCCGGGGCGCGGCCTCGACGACGACGAGGCCAGTCCCCATATTGACTTCCTCCTCCCGCCATTGGCGCTTTCAGCGGCCTTGTTTTAAGAACGCGCCGGGCGGCCTCCATTTCAGGCGATTGTTGGTTCATGAGCGGCGTCAACGACATTCGATCGAGCTTCCTCCAGTTCTTCGGCAGGAACGAACACGCTATCGTGGCGTCGAGCTCGCTCGTGCCGCGCAACGATCCGACGCTCATGTTCACCAACGCCGGGATGGTGCAGTTCAAGAATGTCTTCACCGGCGTCGAGAAGCGCCCTTACGTCCGGGCGACGACGGCGCAGAAATGCGTGCGCGCAGGCGGCAAGCACAACGACCTCGACAATGTCGGCTACACCGCCCGCCACCACACCTTCTTCGAGATGCTCGGCAACTTCTCGTTCGGCGATTATTTCAAGGACCGGGCGATCGAATTCGCCTGGCACCTTCTGACGCGCGACTTCGGGCTGCCGGCGGAGAAGCTCACCGTCACCGTCTATTACGACGACGACGAGGCGTTCAACCTGTGGCGAAAGATCTCCGGCCTGCCGGAGGCGCGGATCATCCGCATCGCGACAAGCGACAATTTCTGGGCGATGGGCGACACCGGCCCCTGCGGCCCGTGCTCGGAGATTTTCTACGATCATGGCGACCACATTCCAGGCGGTCCGCCCGGCTCGCCGGACGCGGACGGCGACCGGTTCATCGAGATCTGGAATCTCGTCTTCATGCAGTTCGAGACGCTGGGCAACGGCGAGCGGGTCAACCTGCCGCGCCCCTCGATCGACACCGGCATGGGGCTTGAGCGGATCGCCGCGGTGCTGCAGGGCGTGCACGACAATTACGACATCGACCTTTTCCGGGCGCTCATCCGCGCCAGCGCCGACCTCACCGGCGTCGATCCGGACGGGCCGCAGCGCGCCTCGCACCGCGTGATCGCCGACCATCTGCGCGCTTCCGCCTTCCTGGTCGCCGACGGCGTGCTGCCGTCGAACGAGGGCCGCGGCTATGTGCTCCGCCGCATCATGCGCCGCGCCATGCGCCACGCGCAGATCCTCGGCGCGCGCGATCCCTTGATGTGGCGCCTCGTCCCGGCGCTGACGCGCGAGATGGGCCAGGCCTATCCGGAGCTGATCCGGGCCGAAGTCGCTCATCTCGGAGACGCTGAAGCTCGAGGAGACGCGCTTCCGCTCGGCGCTGGCGCGGGGCCTCGCCATTCTCGAGGACGAGACGCGCACGCTTGGCGACGGCGGCGTGCTGAACGGCGAGACCGCGTTCCGGCTCTACGACACTTATGGGTTTCCGCTCGACCTGACCCAGGACGCATTGCGCGCCCGCGGCCTCTCGGTCGACCTCGACGGGTTCAACGCCGCGATGGAGCGCCAGCGGGCCGAGGCGCGGCGCGCCTGGGCGGGCTCGGGGGAGGCCGCGACCGAGACGGTCTGGTACGGCTTGCGCGAGCGCGTCGGCGCGACCGAGTTTCTCGGCTACGAGACCGAGACCGCGGAGGGCGTGATCCGCGCGATCCTCAAGGACGGCGTCGAGGTCGAGACGCTGGAGGCGAGGCGAGAGCGGCTCGCTCATCCTCAACCAGACGCCGTTCTACGGCGAGGCCGGCGGGCAGGTCGGCGACGTCGGCGAAATCACCGCGCCGGGCTTTCGCGCCAAAGTCACCGACACGCGCAAGAAGCTCGGCGATCTCATCGTTCACGACGTGACCGTCATCGGAGGCGCCGCGCGTCCGGGCCTCGCGGTCGAGCTTTCCGTCGATCATGACGCGCGCACGGCGACGCGCGCCAATCATTCGGCGACCCATATTTTGCACGAAGCCTTGCGCATGGTGCTCGGCGATCATGTGGCGCAGAAGGGCTCGCTCGTTTCGCCCGAGCGGCTCAGGTTCGACATCGCCCATCCGAAGCCGATCAGCCGCGCCGAACTCGAAAAGGTCGAGGACATCGCCAATCATGTGGTGCTGGAGAACGCCGAAGTGACGACGCGGCTCATGGGCCTCGACGATGCGCGCGCCTCCGGCGCCCGCGCCCTGTTCGGCGAGAAATATGGCGACGAGGTGCGCGTGGTCTCCATGGGTGCGATCGACGACGGCCACGACCACGAGCGGACCTACTCGATCGAGCTTTGCGGCGGCACCCATGTGCGCCGCACCGGCGACATCGGTCTCATCACCGTTGTCGGCGAGAGCGCGGTCGCGGCCGGCGTGAGGCGCATCGAAGCCAAGACGCGCGACGAAGCGCGCAAGCGCCTCGAAGCGGAAGCGCGCGCGTACGCCGATCTCGCGGGGCTTTTGCGCGCGCCGGCTGGCGAAGCCGCGGAGCGGCTGGAAGCCCTGATCGACGACAAGCGCAAGCTCGAGCGCGAGCTTGCCGACGCCAGGCGCAAGCTGGCGATGGGCGGCGGAAACGCGACGGTGAATGATTCCGTGCGCGACGTCGGCGGGGTGAAATTCTACGCCCGCGCGGTCAGCGGCGTCGACATGAAGGATTTGAAGTCGCTGGCCGACGAGGCCAAGCAGAACGTCGGCTCGGGCGTCGCGGCGATCGCCGCGTCGAGCGAGGACGGCAAGGCGAGCATTGTCGTCGCGGTCACGCCCGACCTCATAAGCCGCTTCAATGCGGTCGACCTCGTCAGGCTCGGCTCGGCGGCGCTCGGCGGCAAAGGCGGCGGCGGGCGCCCTGACATGGCGCAGGCCGGCGGCCCGGACGGGGCGAAAACGCGCGAGGCGCTCGCCGCCGTCGAAGAGGGCGTGCGCCGGGCGGCGGGCGCGTAAGCGCCTTCAACGGCCGCTGACGGCGGCGCGGATCCAGTCGAGGCGCGGCGCCGGAACGAGGCCGTAATTGTAGAAATTAAGCGCGTTCGCTCCGGCTCCGACGCAAGCGTCGACGCGAGCGCGCATGCCCTCGGCGCCGCCGACCTCGCCATTGAACAGGCGAAAGCCAGCGCTCAGGAACTTCTCCGGTCCCAGCGCCGCCCGGCCCGCTTTGATCACGGCCGCGCCCTCTTCCGCCCCGAGGCCATAGACGCACAGAATCGCGCCGTCGCAGATCTTGCCTATCGCCTCGAGATCGCAACCGCCGAGCGATCCTTCATCGATCAGGACGACGCGGCTTTGCCCATGCGCGCGCGCCTTGATCTCGGCGACGAGGCTGGTCACCGGTTCGGTGCGCCAGATGAGATATTCGTGGACCGCCGGGAAGGAGCGGAAAGCCTCGACGCCGGCGGATGGAAAATCGGGGAAGCGCGGCTTCGGCGCCTCCTGCTCGCAAGCCTCGACGATCCATTGCGCGACAATGCGGCGGGCCGCTTCGCCGTCGACGCCGGCTTTCCTGGCGCGCGCGAGGCAGGACGTCGCAGAAGCAGAGCGACATCGCGAACTCGTCCTCCGCGGTGAAGCCGACGCCGTCCTTGTCGTGATGATACCCATGCGCGAATCCCATGAAGGACGGGCTCTCGAGCTCGACGATATCGGGTTGATACGAGTGGGTCAGGTCCTCGACGAGCGCGCCGACATAGGCGCGGGCGTCCGTGTTCGATGGGCAGAGGTTGTAGTAGTTCGGATCGCCGAACGCGTTGCGCGTGACCGCTCCCGGATGCAGCATGCCGAGCCGGGTGTTGTGCAGGCAGACCGTCCAGCAACATACCTTCAGTCCGCCCGCGTCGCGCCTGCGCACGAGCTCGCGAAGCACGTCTCCGCCCTTATGAATGACCTCGGCGACCTTGGGCTGGATCTTAAGCCCCTCCCAGCGCGCGGGCGTCGGGTGAAAATAGATCGTGCCGTCCTCGGGAAAGTAGACCTTTCGCTTCGGGCTGCGCGGCTGGACAAAGCGGCCGGCGTGATAGGAGCGTGGCGAGACTGACGCTGTTCGCGCCGGCGCGATCTCGGATCTCTCCGAGCGCCGCATCGTAGCCGATGTCGAGAAGGTCCCAGGCGTATGTCCAGATCGACCGGTGCATTATCGTCCCTTCCGCCCAAGCGCATGGCCCGCCAAGCGAAGCTGAGCGCGACGGGATATGTCAAGGCGCCGCGGCTGAGAGCGCGTCGATGCGATAGACGCGCCGCGCATTGTCATGGAAAAGCGCGGCTTGCTCGGCCTCGGAAAAATCGCGGACCATCGCCTTGAAGCCATCGAAGATCGCGTCGAAGCTCGTCCACAGGCGGCCGACCGGGAAATCGCTGCCGAACATCGATCGATCTACGCCGAAGCATTCGATGCAATGAAGCGCGACCTCGCGCAGGCTTTCCGGCGTCGGGGACGGGTCATAAGCCGTCAGCGCCGAAATCTTGATCTGGACGTTGGGCGCGGAGCCGATGAGCCTCAGGCCCTCCCTCCATCGCGCCATGCCGTCGCGGTCGCGATCGATCGGACTGCCGCAGTGGTTGACGATGAACGTCAGGTCGGGGAAGTCGCGCGCGAGCCGGGCGACCTCGTCGGCCTGGTAAGGATAGAGCATCAGTTCGAGGATCTGGCCGTGGCGAGCGAGCAGCGCGACGCCGCGGCGAAAGTCGGGCTCATCCGCGATGCCCGGCCGCGGCGCGAAGGATCTGGCCGGATCGGCCGGATGCCAGCTCAGCATCTGCCGGACGCCGACGCAGCGCTCGACTTCGGCGAGGCGGTCGAGCGCGGCGCCTGCGTCCGGGGCGGCGAGATCGGCGAAGCCGACGTAGCGGATGGCGACGCCTGACGACTTGTCGAGCGTCTCGAGCCAGCGGATCTCGGCGAGCGGATCGTCGGTCCGGTCCCACGCGGCCTCTATGTGCACGGAGGCGACCACATTCTGGTTGGCCGCGTCGCGCCGGTAGTCGTCGACGAGATAGTTTCGCCGTATCGGGCCGAGATCGCCAAGCGCCTGAATCGCGCCTCCGACCGGGCGAAGCCAGGGATGCCGGTCCATGCCGAGATCCCAAAGATGGCAATGCGCGTCGATGATCGGTCCGCTGTACAGTCCGGCCACGCTTAAAAGCTCCGTCGTTCAGGCGGCGTTCGCGGCGTCAGTGTTTCATCCCGCCGCGCTCTCCACCGGCGATTGTCTAGCTCTGTTCGAACTTTCGCGCCAAACGCCCGGCGCGTTGACTTCGCGAAACGCGGACCGGTAACGTCATGCCCTGCAGTCGATCGAGCCGCGACCGGTCCCGCCGAGAAAATCGCCCGCGATCGAAGGAGTCATGAAGTTGCTGGTCCAGGATTTGGATACGCCTTGCGCGGTGGTCGATCTCGACGCGATGGAGAACAATCTCCGCCGCTGTCAGACCTATCTCGATCGTCATGGCTTGAGCCTTCGTCCGCACATCAAGACCCACAAGATCCCCGAATTCGCCCATTTGCAGATCAGGCTCGGCGCGAAGGGAATCAATTGCCAGAAGCTCGGCGAGGCGGAGGTCATGGTCGACGCCGGCATCGCCGACATCCTCCTGACCTACAACCTGATCGGCCAGAGCAAGCTCGATCGCCTTGTGGCGCTCGCCCGCCGCGCCGACATCAAGGTCGTCGCCGACTCGAAGGAAACGGTCGAGGGCCTCTCGTCCGCCATGTCGCGCGCCGGTCTCGAGCTGCCGGTCCTGGTCGAATGCGATACGGGAGCCCAGCGTTGCGGCGTGACCTCGCCAGCCGGCGCCGTCACGCTGGCGCAAGCGAGTCGATCGCGCGCCGGGCCTCAAATTCAAGGGCCTCATGACCTATCCGCCCAAGAACGCCATGGCGAAGACCAACGCGTGGCTGACCGAGGCCGTCGATCTCTGCAAGCGCGCCGGGCTCGCCGTCGAGACCGTCAGCAACGGCGGAACGCCCGATCTTTACCGCGCCCATGAGGTGACGGTCGCGACGGAGCACCGGCCCGGAACCTACATCTATAGCGACCGGTCTCTGGTCGAGATCCAGGGCTATCGGCGCGTTGGCCGATTGCGCGCTCAGAGGTTCAGGCGAGGGTCGTGTCGCACGCGGCGCCGGACCGCTGCGTCATCGACGCCGGATCGAAGACCCTGTCGTCGGACCTGCTCGGACTCAACGGGCATGGCCGCGTCCTCGAGCATCCCGACTGGGAGATCTATGGCTTGAGCGAAGAGCACGGACATGTGCGCGCGCCGCCGGGCTCGACGGAGCCCAAAATCGGCGAGCTCGTCACGGTCATCCCCAACCATGCCTGCGTGGTGACGAACCTGTTCGACCGGATCTACGCCGCCCGGCAGGGGCGCGTGGAAACCTTCTACGAAGTCGCGGCGAGAGGGAAAGTGCAGTGAGCCTTGCGCAACTCGAACCCGCGCCCGACGTCGCGCGCCTCGCTCGATTTGCTTGAGCAGCTCGTCGCCATCGACACGCAGAACCCGCCGGGACGGGAAACCGAGGCCGCCGCGCTGCTTGCCTCCGAGCTCGAGGCCATCGGCTTCGCCACGGAGATTCGGCCGCTTGGCGGAGGGCCGCGCCAATGTCGTCGGGCGCATCGACAACGGCGCCGGCCCGTGTTTCGCTTTCAACTCGCATATGGACACGGTTCCCGCCGGCGGCGGCTGGAGCAGCGATCCGTTTCGGCTGACGGAGCGCGACGGCAAGCTCTTCGGCCGAGGCGCCTGCGACGCCAAGGGACCGATCGTCGCGATGGTCGAGGCGGGCCGCCTGCTCGCCTCGCAGCGCGGCTCATGGCGCGGAACGCTGGTTCTGATGTTCGTCGCCGACGAGGAGATCAACGGCGGCGGCTCGCGCGCTCTCGCAAAGCAGCAGCCAAAGCCCGACCTGATCGTGATCGGCGAGCCGACCAACAATGCGGTCTTCGCGGCGCATAAGGGCTGTCTGCGGCCGCTCATCCGCGCTAAGGGCAAGGCGGCGCATTCCGGCCGCCCGGAGCTTGGCGTCAATGCGATCCTCGCCGCGAGCCGGCTGATGTCACTCTTCGACGCGCGCGATCGCGAATTGAGGGCGCTCAACCATCCTCTCGTGGGCCACGCCAGCCTGTCGGTCACGCGCATCGCGGGCGGGATCGGAGACAATGTCATTCCGGAGAATTGCGAAATGGTGCTCGACCGGCGGCTGCTGCCGGGCGAGACGCTCGACGCCGCGCTTGGACGATCTGCACGCTCTGCTGACCCGCGCCAGGCGCGACCATGGCGTCGAAGCCGAGATCGCGGCGATCCGCGCCAGGGCCGGCTCGGCGGAGACCGCGCTCGACGATCCGCTCGTGCGCAACGCGGTCGCCATCTCCCGCGCGCATGGCGTGACGTTTCCGCAGCCCGGAGGGCTGACCGGCGGGTGCGATCTCGTTCATTTTCAGGACGTCGGCGCCGTGGGCATCGTGCTTGGCCCCGGCTCGCTCGACGTCGCTCACCAGCCCGACGAATATGTCCCGAAGGACGATCTCGTCCGCGCCGCCCTCATCTATCGCGATATCGCGGTCGCGATGATGCACGCGTGAGGCTATTTGTATAACACAAGTTGTTTATGTTCTTATTCCGTTCGAGGGTTCGAGCGAAACCCGCAAAATGGGCGCGACTTTTGAGGGCGTCGGTAAAAGGGGCCCTAAGGTCCTGAATTCATTAGGGCGCGCCGGTAAAATGGCGGTTAGAGCTGAATCCACCGCGTCGGCGGCCACGCCCCCTCCCCGCGCGCCCCTGGGACCGGCGCAGCGCGCCGTGACTGCTCAGGACCGGATCAGGAGAATGGCTTCGATCTCGACCATGATGCCGTTGGGAAGCGAGCCCATGCCGACGGCTGAGCGGGCGTGGCGGCCGGCGTCGCCAAGCGTTTCGACAAAGAGATCCGAGCAGCCGTTGATCACCTTGGGGTGATCGCCGAAGTCGGGCTCGGCGTTGACCATGCCCAAGAGCTTCACCACCGCCTCGATGCGCGTGAGCTCGCCGATCGCCGACTTCGCGACAGCCAGCAATTGCAGGCCGGTGAGGCGCGCCGCCCGGTAGCCGTCATCGACCGTGGCGGTCTTGCCGAGCCGCCCGACCTCGAACGTTCCATCGGGCTTCTTCGGCCCCTGGCCTGAAAGGAACAGGAGATTGCCCGCCCAGCGATAGGGGACATAATTGGCCATCGGGGTCGGGACCACCGGCAATGTCAGGCCGAGGGCGGCAAGCTTCTCTTCGGGCGTCGGGTTGCTCATGAGCGAATCATCCGAAAGCGAGGTTGCCACGGTTCGGCGCGTCAGCCATTCCACAATTGCCCGTTCAGCACAATTCCGCGCGGCTCCAGGCGCCAGTCGCCGGTCATTCGCTCGCCGACCACGTCGACATAGTCGAACTTGCCGGTCTTGAGTTCGAGGATCGACGCTTCGCCCAACCCCCCGGGCCTCAGGCTGCCGAGATCGCTGCGGCGCAAAGCCTTGGCCGGCGCCGCCGTCGCCGCCCGCAGGACGTCGTCGAGCTTCATGCCGAGACAGAGGAATTTCGACATCGTCGTCAGAAGATCGAAGGCGGGGCCGTCGATGCACAGGGCGTGGACGTCGCTCGATATGCAGTCGGGCGCGAATCCGTTGGCCGCCATCGTCCGGGCGGTCTTGAACGCGAAGGATCCCATGCCGTGGCCGATGTCGAAGAGAATCCCCCGCTTGCGCGCCTCGATCACCGCTTCGCGCACGCCGCCCTCGGCGGTCGCGGGATTGTTCGGGAACGGACGAAAGCAATGGGTCAGAACGTCGCCAGGCCGCAGGCGCGCCAGAACGTCCTCGAGCGTCGGCGGAGGATGATCGATATGAACCATCATCGGCAGGCCAAGCTCTTCCGCCGCCTGGCGCGCGATGTCGAGCGGGACGAAGCCGGAATATTGGGAAGCGTGCAGGCCGACGCGAACCTTGATCCCGACGATCGTGTCGCGATTGGCGCTTGCGACCTCGACCGCTTCGGCCGGCGCCATCAGCCGGAGGTCGCCGCTTTCGCCGACCATGACGCGCCGGGCGAACCCGTAGATCCCGGCGAACGATACGTTGAGATAGGCGAGGACCCGCACCGGAGCCGATGGGCGGATGACGTGCTCCAGGAATCCGGGATAGTTGCCCGGCCCCGCGCTGCCCAGCGTCGACGAGCGTCGTGCATCCGCCGCGAGCGAGACGGAGAGGGTCGACCCCCAGCGAAGTGCCGCCCCAATAGACATGGGTATGGAGGTCGATGAGGCCAGGCGTGACGATAAGGCCGCTGACGTCCTTGACCACGGCGCCGGAAAGCTCCGCGCCGATTCCCGCGACGCGCCCATTCTGGAAGCCGACATCCGTCACCGTGTCGATGCCTTGGGACGGATCGATAACTCGGCCCCCTCGCAGAACCAGATCAAGCTGCATCAAGATCGCCTTTCACGAACCGGAGCCGCTCCGCCGTCATCGGAGCTTCTCAAACGTCAAATCGCGCGCCATGATGACGGCGCCCGCGGTCAACCCGCAAGGCCGTTGCACGGAAGTTAAGCGGATACCCTTTGAGAAGTCGGTGATTCCCGTATAGGACCGCGATCTCTGCGGGAGAATGTTGGAGCATTTGCATGGCGTCAATCAACGTGGTCGATGTTCGCAAGAGCTATGGCGCGCATGAGGTGATTCACAGCATTTCCCTCGACATCGCGGATGGCGACTTCGTTGTCCTGGTCGGCCCCTCGGGCTGCGGCAAGTCGACACTGCTGCGCATGATCGCGGGGCTCGAGAGCATTACGTCCGGCGTCGTCAAGATCGGCAGCCGCGTGGTGAACAAGCTCGCGCCTAAGGATCGCGACATCGCCATGGTGTTCCAGAACTACGCGCTCTATCCCCATAAGACCGTCGCTGAAAACATGGGCTTCGGTTTGAAGCTGCGCCGCGCTTCCAGGTCGGAGATCGAGACGCGCGTGCGGCGCGCGGCCGAAATATTGGACGTGACGTCCCTCCTCGACCGCTATCCGCGGCAGCTTTCCGGCGGCCAGCGTCAGCGTGTGGCGATGGGGCGCGCCATCGTGCGCGATCCGCAAGTCTTCCTGTTTGACGAGCCGCTGTCGAATCTCGACGCCAAATTGCGCGTGCAGATGCGCGCCGAAATCAAGGAATTGCATCAGCGGCTGAAGACCACGACCGTCTATGTCACGCACGACCAGATCGAAGCCATGACGATGGCCGACCGAATCGTCGTTTTGCGCGATGGCGTCGTCGAGCAGATCGGACCGCCGCTCGACCTCTACGACAGGCCCACGAATATCTTTGTCGCCGGATTCATCGGGTCGCCCTCGATGAATTTTCTCAAGGGCAAGATCAAGGATCGGCGACAAGCCGCGTTTCATGGTCGACAATAGCGTCAGTCTTCCGCTCGCCTCGGCGCCGCCGGGCAGCGATGGCCGTCCGGCGATCTATGGAATAAGGCCCGAACATCTTACGCTCGGCGGACCCGATGGCATGCCTGCGGAGGTTTCGGTGCTGGAGCCGACCGGTCAGGAGACGCAGGTGTTCGCCAAACTCGGCGAGCAGAAGATCGTCGCGGTGTTCCGTCAGCGCATGACGGCGAAACCCGGAGAGACATTGCCGATGACGCCGGATGTCGCTTCGGCGCATCTGTTCGACGAGAAGACGGGCGCGCGGCTGAACTGACGGCTTGTCTCCGACGGTTCCGTTTGATGGGCGGGCGTTCCGCGAGCCTCACGCGGGGACAAGGATCGCCTTGCCAAGCCGTAGGGATTCGATCGCCGCATCAGCCAGCTTCAGTCCGGCGAGCGCTTGCGGGAGATCGAGCGCCGGCGCCTGCGAGCGATCGCGCACGCAAGCCAGAAAGCGATCCTGCTCGTTGCACAAAGGATCATCCCCCTCGGCCGCTGGATAGCTTGTGCGACGTCCCTCGGCATAAAGCTCAAGCCCCGTTCCGACAGTGAGCTCGACGCCGCCCCGATCTCCCACCACTTCAACGCGGTCAGGCGGCAGGTCTCCGTCGACAAATGTCCAGGCCGTCCGCAAGTCGCAGATAATGCCGGTCGCCGTGGTTGCTGACATCGCCGTCATTGTGCGGAAGCCAGGACCCTCGGACCGGCGGGCGAAAACCGAACGGAAGTCTGAGCCGGCGACCCATTGCGCAAGGTCGATGTCGTGAATGAGGGTCATCAGGATCGGGTCGCTATCCGGGTAGCGGACGGCATGACTCTCGTCCCGGTATCGGCGGGAGTTCACGTAGATGACCTTGCCGATTCGACCCGAGCGGACAATCTCAATCATCCGGACATGGTCCTGCGAAAACCGCAACACGTGGCCGGGCAGGACGAAGCCGGTCGACCTACGCTCGGCCGCAAGCAACGGGGCGGCGGAGCCGGCGCTGGGCGCAACGGGCTTCTCCAGCAAGACGCACGAGATTTCGGCCGAGCGCACGCATGGAGATCTCGACATGCGAGGCGGCCGGCGTGGCGACGATGATCGCGTCAGCCTCGACCTCGTCGATCAGCCGCAAGGGATCGGTCAAGACCTTTACGCCGCCAAGCGCGGAGCTTATCGGCTCGAAGACGGCGGGATTCGTATCGGCCACCCCGACTATGGTGACGTCCGATCGCCGCGCGAGCCTCGCGAGATGCTCCTTGCCAAAGGCGCCTGCGCCGGCGACCAGGACGCGAACAGGAAGAGACGATGTCGCCATGAATGACCTTGAGCAATGCGAAGCGAGGCGCACATTCTAGCTACCTACCACACCCGCTTTGCAAGGCGCGATCAACGGGAGAGCCACAATGATCTTTGAGATATGCGTCGATTCGGTCGCCGGCGTCCGCGCCGCCAAGGCTGCGGGGGCTGACCGGGTCGAGCTGTGCGCCGACCTTCTGGAGGGCGGGATCACGCCGAGCCGCGGGATGATCCGTCAGGCGAGGACGATTGCCGGCGTTGGCCTCAATGTGATGATCAGACCGCGCGGCGGCGACTTTCTGTTCGATGACGACGAGTTCGCGACCATGAGATCGGACATCGAGACGGCCAAAGCCGAGGGCGCCGACGGCGTGGTCATCGGCCTCTTGAGCGCGGCAGGTGAAATCGACATTGCGCGAACGCGAGAACTGATCGCGCTCGCCCGGCCGCTTTCCGTGACCTTTCACCGCGCGTTCGACATGACCCCCGAGCCGTTCAGGGCGCTCGAAGACGCTGATCGAACTAGGCGTGGATCGCGTGCTGACCTCGGGCCAGGAGGCGAGCGTTCTCGAAGGCCTGCCGCTCATTGTCGAACTCATCGAGCGCGCAGGCGACCGCATCGTCGTCATGCCGGGCGGAGGAATCACGCGAGCGCAACGTCGACAGAATCGTCGCTGCGGCCGAGACCTCGCGAGATCCATTTCGCCGCGCTCGAACCCATCGCGAGCGGCATGCGGTTTCGCCGTCCGCACGTGTTCATGGGCGGCGAACTGAGACCGCCCGAGTATGACCGGCTCGACACCTCCGCGGCTTCGGTCCGCGCCGTCATCGCTGGGGCTTCCCGCTGAAGAGGCCCACGCGCCTGCGCTGAACCTCGCGCCCTTCACCACAGGGTGTAACCGCCGTCGATCACGAAGGCGGCGCCGGTGACATAGCTCGAAGCGGGCGAAGCGAGATAGACCGCAAGCGGCCCGATTTCTTGAGGTTCGCCGGCGCGACCCATCGGGATTGCGCGCACGAACGTCTCGATCACCTGCGGATTTTTTTTGGCCCAGGCCTGGTTCGGCTCGGTCATGAAGAGGCCGGGACAGATGGCGTTTACGGTGACTCCCCGCCCCGCCCAGTCGGCGGCCGTGGCGCGGGTGAAATGGATGACCGCGGCCTTCGCCGTTTCATAGTGGCGCCCGCCAATTCCGCGGTTGGCGATGAGGCCGCTGATCGAAGCGATATTGATGACCCGCCCCTCCCCGCGCGCAAGCATCGCGCCGCCGATCATCTTGGTGCAGATGAAGCAATGGGTGAGATTGAGGTCGATGAAGCGCCGCCAAGTTGCAAGGTCGGCCGTCTCGATCGGCGCATCGACACTGCGCCCGCCGACATTGTTGACCAGGACGTCGATCGGCGGCTCCTTCCGCCAGCACGCGCCGGCAAAGATCCTCGCAAGCCGCGGGGTCGCCGACATCCGCCGGATAGGTCCGCGCTTCGCGTCCGCGCTCGCGCACCTCCTGCGCGGTTCGGGCAAGCGCGTCTGGATCGCGCGCGACAAGCATGACGTCGGCGCCCGCCTCCGCCGCCGCGAGCGCGATCGCCCGGCCAAACCCGCGGCTGCCGCCCGTGACCAGAATGCGTTTGCCGTCCAGCCGGAATTGGTCGAGCACAGTCATGCCTCGGATCCCTCTCGTTCTTGTCGCGCATTTCGTTTTAGCGGGTGGCGCGCATCTGCAAAGCATCGAAGCCCGGTAATTGAGCACTTTGACTTATGCGCCTTTTCCGGGCCAATTATGCTCGCCTCGGGGCGCTAACGAACCGCCGGCCGCAACGCATGGCGCGCTTTTTGCTCACGCCGCTTAGGACCGGACACATTGGGAGGTTGGAGATGAGTGGACGCAGTGAACAGGAGCACCTCTTTCGGGAGGCGGCGCGCCGCGAGCTGGCCCAAGGCCGAATCGACAGGCGCGAGTTCCTCACCCGCAGCCTGTTTACGGGTCTGGGCCTGGCCGGACGTCGGAGTCGCAGCGAGGTCCGGCATCCAGCCAGCCTTCGCGGCGGACCGTCCGCTGACCCCGACCTTCTATCAGTGGATTCAAGACCTGCATCCGGCGATCCCGGAGGTGAACAAGAAGTTCCCGGGCATCAACTACCAGATCGCGCCGGTCGAAGGCTTCGGGATCGAGCGCTTCGTCGCCGAGGCCAAGAACAAGCAAAGCACCTGGGACGTCTATGTCGGCCAGACGCCGTTCGTCGAAATGTCGGCCTTCATCAAGGCCGGCGTGATCGAGCCGTGGGACAACTACATCCCAAAGGAAGTGATCGACGACATCATCCCGTCGATCCGGGCGGAATGCACCGTCGACGGCAAGCTGTACAGCTGGCCGTTCCTGCTCGACGTCATCGGCTCGGCCTGGCATTCGGGCATCACCAGCAAGGCCGGCGTGCCAGACGCCGCGCCCGCGACATGGGACGAGTTCCTCGCAAGCTCGAAGAAGATCGTCGATTTCGAAGGCTGCGCCCTGGGGCGCGACTTTCGACGCCCACGGCTGGCGTTCGCTCGTGCCGGTCACCCACAGCATGAGCACGAAAGTCTACACGCCCGAAGGCCTGTTCGACTTCACCAGCGAGCCGGCGATCGAGGCCTTGAAGCTGATGAAGCAGATCATGGCCTATTCCAATCCCGACATCCTGCTCGAAGGATCCTCCGACGCCGGCGTGAACTCGACCACGGATGAAATCGCCTTCCAGGCGCAGCGCGTCGGCCTCTATTTCAAGTACTTCAACGCGCCTCTGCGCATGGCCGCGAGCTGGGACGATCCGAAGCTCCTGCATCTTGGGCCGCTGCCCAAGTTCACCAACGGCGAGGGCTCGACCGTGTTCTGGACGACCGGCTGCGCCTTGTTCAAGTATGGACAGAACAAAGAGAAGGCCGCCGAGTACATCAAGGCGCTGACCTACGATCCGCAGATCTGGAAGGATTCGATCGTCGGCACGCCGGGCGTCCATCCCGGTCAGCTTCCGCCCTACAAGTCGATCTACGCCGAGCTGGGACGCGAAGCAAGCCCGACTGGATGCCGCCCTTCGTCGGGCTGGTCCGCAGCCAGCTCGATCGCGCCAAGGCGATCGACAACAATCTCTTCGGGCTGCAGCAGTTCGTCATCGGCAAGCCGATCTGGGAGACCTACCTCAAGGGTCAGGAGCCGGATCCGAAGGTCGCGATGACGAAAGTGAAGGAAGCTGTGCAGGCCGAAATCAAGAAGGGCTGACCGCCCGGGGCGCGGCGGCCTGTGGCCGCCCGCTTCCCACCGGCCGTTTTGCGCAAGGCGGCTCGACGTATCGGATGTGAATGGCGCAGGCGATCATAGACAGCGAGACTGAACTCGGCGCGCGGGTCGCGGACGGGCCAGTTCGAGTCATGCGGAAGGGCTTGGCGCGACTGGCTGTTCCTGGCGCCGGCGCTCATCTTCTTCGTCGGCTATCAGGTCTGGCCGATCGTCCGGGTCCTGTGGCTGAGCTTCACCAATTTCGAGTTCCTGTCGAACAAGCCCGCGCAATGGGTCGGGTTCGCCAATTACGCGCAGGCGCTTCAGGACCCGCTGATGTGGGCGAGCCTCGGGCGGGCGGCGCTGTTCACCATCATGTTCCTGCCCGGAACGATCATCCTGCCCCTGCTTCTGGCGATCCTCGTCGACCGGGTGGGAAACCAACGCCTCGCCACGCTCTACCGCGTGATCCTGCTGATCCCGGCGGTGATTCCGAGCACGCTGATCTTCGTGCTGTGGAAGTGGATGTACAATTATCAGAGCGGGCCGATCAATCATCTGCTCGTCAACACGTTCGGACTGTTCACGCTGCAAAACGCGCCGCAATGGCTCGGCGGCACCGCGCTCACGCTGCCTGCGATTGCGATCATGGAAATCTGGTGGGGCCTTGGCTACCACACGATCTTCTTCATCGCGGGCCTTGCCGCGATTCCCAAGGAGCTGCCGGACGCCGCGCGCATCGACGGCGCCAGCGAGTGGCAGGTGTTCTGGCATGTGACGCGTCCGCAGCTCGCCCCGATCATGATGATCCTCGTCGTCCTGCGCTTCGGCTCGGCGATGGCGGTGATCGACGAATATCTCATCTTCGGCGGCTTCAACCGCGCTTCGCCCACCTATACCTGGACGATGTTCATGTACGACCAGGCGTTCAAGACCGGGCTCTGGCGCCAGGGTTACGCCGCCGCCATCGGCATGATCGGCGCGATCGCGATGATGTTCGTCATGGCGGGGCTCATCTGGATCTTCCGTCCGAAAGGCTGACGATGACGCTCGAAGCCGATCACGCCGATATCGGCGCACTCCGAGATGAGGCCGCCTCGTCTGTCGGGACCGTGGCGCTTCGCCACGTGGTCATCAACCTGTTCAATCTCATCATCCTGCTGCCGCTCGCCTGGGTGCTGCTCCTGTCGGTCAAGTCGCTGCCCGACGCGGCGCGCGGCGATTTCTGGCCGAAGCACTTCGATTTCACCCACTACGGCTTCGTCTTTCAGCACATCGCGACGCTGCCGATCAATCTGTTCAACAGCATCTACGTCACGGCCGCGACTGTGCTGCTCACGACGGCCTGCGCCGTGCTCGCGGGTTACGCGCTGGTGCATATCAAGCCGGCCGGCGCGGGGCTCGTGGTGACGGCTTTGCTTGTCTCGCTCTATTTCCCGGTGCGCGTCGTCTCGATCATCAGCATCTACGAGACGCAGCATTGGCTGGGCCTCATCAACAACACGAGCGGCCTCATCCTGCCTTACATCACGCTGCAGCTCGCGATCAGCATCCTGATCATGCGCAGCATGTTCCAGCTCGTGCCGCATGAGATGTTCGAATCGGCGAGGATCGACGGCGCCGGCCATTGGCGGGCGCTTTGGGAAGTCGGCTTGCCGATGGTGCGCAACGGCCTGGTCGTCATCTTCATCGTCAATTTTGTCGCGGCCTGGGGCGAGTATCTGTTGTGCCTGACGCTTATCGATGACGAGGCCAAACGCACCATGCCCGTGGTCCTCGCCGCCGCCCAGGGCGGACAGGGGCAATGGGCGTGGCCCAATCTGGCCGCGGTCTACGTGATCGTCGTGACGCCGGGCATTATCGCCTTCACGCTTCGCCCAGAGGCTGTTCTTCAAAGGGCTTCTGGAAGGGGCGTTGAAAGGGTGACCGCGCGCACGCATGACATTCGAAGGCAAGGTGGTCGCGATCACGGGCGCCGCAGGCGGCGTCGGGCGCAGCCTTTGCCGCTACTTCATCGACGAGGGCGCCAAGGTCGCCGCCATCGACAGGAAGGCGAGCGTGGAGACGCTGGCGTCCGATCTCAAGGCGCCCGCCAAGGCGCTTCTTCTCCGTCGTCGCCGATATCAGCGAGACCGCGCGAGGTCGATCGCGCCTTCGCTTCGCTGGCCGACGCGTTGGGCCCGGTCGACATTCTCGTCAACAACGCGGGCGGCTCCGCCTACAGGTCCTTCGCGCGCACCGACCCGGCCGGCTGGCGCCATGATATCAACGGCAATCTGAACAGCGCCTATGACTGCGCGCACGCCGTCATCCCGGGCATGGTGGCGAAGCGTTCCGGCGTCATCATCGGCATCGGTTCGGTCAATGGGCTCAGCGCGCTTGGCGATCCGGCCTATAGCGCCGCCAAGGCGGCGATGATCTCGCTGACCCGCTCGTTGGCTCAGGAATATGGGCCCTATGGCGTCCGCGCCAATATCGTATTGCCGGGCACCGTGCGCACGCCGCTCTGGGAGGCGCGCGCCGCCAAGGACCCCAAGGTCTTGGAGACGCTGCGGCGCTGGTATCCGCTCGGGCGCATCGTCGAGCCTGACGATATCGCGAGAGCGGTCGGTTTCCTCGCTTCCGACGCCGCCTCGGCGATCACCGGCGTCGCCCTGCCGGTCGACTGCGGGTTGACGTCCGGCAATATCGTCATGCGAGGCGAACTGACGCTCGAAGACTTGTAAGGTGTAGCGAACCTCGCGCGCCAGCCACGAGCCGTCACGCTTCGCGCCCACGCAAAAACAAATCCGCGCCGCCGGAGCGAACCGCGGCGCGGATTTTTGTCAAACGCCGACGAATATGCCGCGGTTAGTTCGAGCCAGTGTCCGGCGCCGGTTGCGACTGCGCCGTCTGAGGCGTGTCGGGCGTCGTTTGCTGCTGCGACTGGGCCACCGCCTGGTCATTCTGCGCCGACGTCGCATGGAAATCGCAGGCCAACGCCGGGACGACGAACGCGGCCGCAAATCCGCAGCCCAACGCGAGTTTCACGAGCTTAGAGCGCATCAGTCCCTCCATCTTCACCCGCCAGGTTCCGGCAGTCTAGCACCGCCTCGAGCCGGCGCAAGCCGCCAGACGAGGCGCAATCCGCTTTGGCCCGGGCGGCGTCTGCTCTTAAGTCGCGGGCCTCGGCGGCGGCGCAAATCGCAGGGCAACTCACAGGGCAAATCGCAGCGGACTGAGAAGGCCTTGCGGGCTGCGAGGCTCGCCAAGGCGCAGCGGATTGCCGCGGGCGAGATCGATCCGGGCGCGTCGGGCAATCGCTCGACGCCCCCGGTCGATCACGCGATCTTGATCTTCGGCCTCATCGCGGCGGCGCGCCGAACCCGCTCACGCTACGCGTGAGCATGCGAGCGCTTGATCGCGCTGTACACGGCGAACGGGGTCGCGGGCATGTCGATGTGCTCGACGCGATAGGCGCGCCAGAGGGCGTCGGCGACCGCGTTCATCACCGCCGGCGTCGAGCCGATCGAGCCTGCTTCCCCCGCGCCCTTGAGGCCCATCGGATTGGTGGTCGACGGCACATTGCGCGTCTCGAAATCGAACGTAAGCAGATTGTCGGCGCGCGGCATGCAATAGTCGAGGAAGCTTGCGGTCAGCAACTGGCCCTCGCGGTCGAACACCGCCTGCTCCATCAGCGCCTGGCCGACGCCCTGGGCGATCCCGCCGTGGACCTGCCCCGCGAGCAGAGGGGGTTCAGACGTGAAACCGAAGTCGTCGACGACGGTGTAGCGGACGATCATCGTTTCTCCCGTGGCCGGGTCGATCTCGACCTCGCATGCGTGGGTGCCGTTCGGATAGGTCGCGTTCGGCGGCGCGAACGACTGGGTCGCCGTCAGTTTGTCCGCTGTGGCGCCCGGCAGGGCGGCGATCTCGGCGTAGGAGATGGCGCGATCGGTTCCGGCGATGCGCACCGTGCCGTCGGTGATCTCGAGGTCCGCGACCGCGGCCTCGAGCTTGTCGGCCGCCAGTTCCTTGAGCGAAGCGGCCAGCGTCTCCGAAGCTCGCGAAACCATGACCGCGCCGATCGGGATGGATCGCGAGCCGCCCGTGCCAAAGCCGGTGGCGACCCGATCGGTGTCGCCCTGAACGACCTTGATCCGCTCGAGCGGCACGTCGAGATATTGCGAGACGGCCTGGGCGTAGGCAGTCTCATGTCCCTGGCCGTTGGACTGGGTGCCGATGGTCAGCGTGAAATCGCCGTTTTTCTCCAAGGTCAGGGAGCCCGTCTCGGACTCGTTCCACGCGGTGCATTCGATATAGCTCGCGAAGCCGAATCCGCGGATCTTGCCACGCATCCGCGCGTCCTCCAGCCGGCGCGCGAAACCCGCGCTGGTCCGCCTTGTTCAGGCATGCGCGCATCGCGCCCTCGAACTCGCCGACGTCGTAATCACGATCGGTGTGGGTGTGATAGGGCATCTGGTCGGGCCTGACGAAATTGCGGGCGCGCAGCTCTTCGGGCGCGACGCCAAGCTTGACCGCGCGCACGCGTCGACCAGGCGCTCGAGCACATAAGCCGCCTCCGGCCGGCCGGCGCCCCGATAGGCGTCGACGGGAACCGTGTGGGTGTAGACCCCGCGAACGCGCGCGTAGAGCGCATCGATGTGGTAGGGGCCGGTCGCCATCGACGCGCCGAGCCAGGGAATGAAAGGCCCGAACAGGGACAGATAGGCGCCAAGATTGCCGAGGATATCGACCCTCAGCGCCAGAAACCGGCCCTCGGAATCAAGCGCCATTTCGGCCGTGGTCACATTGTCGCGGCCTTGCGCGTCGCCGACGAAATGCTCGCTGCGATCGGCCAGCCAGCCCACCCGGCGCCCAAGGCGCCGGGCCGCTTCGAGAACGAGCGGATATTCGCGATACATGACGGACTTGGTGCCAAAACCGCCGCCCACGTCCTGGGTGATGACGCGAAGGGATTCTGGCGGAATCTTGAGAATCGGCCCTGCGAGCGCGTCCCGAACGCCGTGCACGCCCTGGCTTCCGAGGTTCAGCGTGAAGCGGCCGGTTTCCGGGTCGTATTCCCCGACGGCCGAACGCGGCTCCATATAGTTCGCCACCACGCGCGAATTGACAATCTTGATCCGGACGGTGTGCGCGGCGCCCGCGAAAGCGGCGTCTGTCGCTTTTTTGTTCCCGATATGGTTGTCGTAAGCGATGTTGCCAGGCGCGCCGGCGAAGACCAGCGGCGCTCCGGGCCGGATGGCCTCTTCCATGTCGGCTGAGGCGGGAAGCTCTTCCCATGTGACGCCGATCAGTTCGGCGGCGTCGCGCGCCTGCAGAGTCGTGTCGGCGACCACCATCGCGACGATGTCGCCGACGTGGTGGGCTTCGTCGGCGGCCATCACCGGATAGGGCTTCAGCGGCGTCTTCGACCCATTGGCGTTGGGGACCGGAGCGAGGCAAGGCAGATCGCCAAGATCGGCGAAATCGCTGACGACGTAGACGGCTCTGACGCCGGGCGCCGCGCGCGCGGCTTCGAGATCGTCGATGCGGAATTTCGCATGCCCATAGGGACTGCGCAGAAAAACCGCTTTGAGTTCGGCTTTGTCGACCGCGTCGGATGCGTAATTGCCCCGGCCGCTGACCAGACGAACGTCCTCGACGCGCTTAATGCTTTGACCTACCCCGAATTTTGTCGGCCTCATATTGTGTCCATTCCCTCTGCGGTCTAATGGCGTGCGCGCCATTACTTATGGAATTTCGCCTCGCGACGAAACCCCCGCGCGGCCTCGCCCAGCGACGCGCCCACGACCCGTCGCGCTGTCGGGCGCTGTTTTGGTGGCCAAGCGCGGCGCGGCTTGCTATCACCCGGCCCAAGGGGTTTGAGGCAAAAGAAATCGCCATGCGCAAGGGCGCAATCATACGCAAGACCAACGAGACGAGCATTGAGGTCGGCCTTGATCTCGATGGATCGGGGCTTGCCGACGTCGCCACCGGCATCGGCTTTTTCGATCATATGCTCGACCAGCTGGCGCGTCATTCCCTTATCGACGTCGCCATTCGGGCCGAGGGAGATCGCCACATCGACGATCATCATACGGTCGAGGACGCAGGGATCGCGCTTGGGCAGGCGCTGATGAAAGCGCTTGGCGACAAGCGGGGATTGACCCGCTACGCCGACTGCCTGTTGCCGATGGATGAGACCTTGACCCGGGTCTCGCTCGACGTGTCCGGCCGGCCGTTCCTCGTCTTCAAGACCGAGTTTCCGACCGAGCGGATCGGCGCTTTCGACACCGAGCTTGTGCGCGAGTTCTTCCAGGCCTTCGCCGGCAACGCCGGACTCACGCTGCACATCGAGACGCTTTACGGCTCCAATAGCCATCACATCGCCGAATCGTGCTTTCAAGGCTGTCGCCCGCGCGCTTCGCGCCGCAATTGCAATCGATTCGCGTCAGGCCGAGCGGGTGCCTTCGACCAAGGGGGCGCTTTAGGGCGACATGCGGATGAGTGTCGCCATCATCGACTATGGCTCCGGCAATTTGCACTCGGCGCGGAAGGCCTTCGAGCGCGCCGCGCGCGAGGCGGGCTTGAGCCGCGAGGTGAGCGTCACCGCGCGCCCGGAGGATGTGGTGGGCGCCGATCATGTCGTGCTGCCGGGAGTGGGCGCGTTCGCGGACTGCCGCCGCGGGCTCGATGGCGTTTCCGGCATGGTCGAGGCGCTGGACGAGGCGGTGCGCCAGCGGGGCCGGCCGTTCCTTGGCATCTGCGTCGGCGCGCAACTCATGGCGACGCGCGGCCTTGAGCATGAGGTTGTCGCTGGCCTGAACTGGATTGCTGGCGACGTCGCGCCGATCAAGCCGCGCGATCCGGCGCTGAAGATACCGCACATGGGATGGAACACCCTCGACATGCGGCGAAGCCATCCGCTTCTCGACAGCGTCAAGACCGGCGCAGATGGGCTGCACGCCTATTTCGTTCACTCCTATCAGTTGTACGCGGATGACGCTGACGACGTAGTCGCGACCGCAGAGTACGGCGGCCCGGTAACGGCGATCGTCGCCCGCGGCAACATCGCCGGCATCGCAGTTTCACCCGGAAAAGAGCCAGATGCTTGGCCTTGAGCTGATCGCCAATTTCCTCAGGTGGCGGCCGTGATCCTGTTTCCCGCCATCGACCTCAAAGACGGCCATGCGTTCGCCTTGTTCAGGGCGACATGACCCGTGCGACGATCTTCAACGCCGAGCCCGCCGCTCAAGCGCGAGCGTTCGTTGAGCAAGGGTTCGACTATTTGCATGTCGTCGATCTCGACGGCGCGTTCGCCGGCAAGCCCATGAACGCCGAGGCCGTTCAAAGCATTCTGGCGGGGCTTACAGTGAGGCTCCAGCTGGGCGGCGGAATTCGCGACATGAAGACGGTGCGCGGTTGGCTGGAGAGCGGCGTGACCCGGGTCATCATTGGAACCGCGGCGGTGCGCGATCCCGATTTCGTGCGTGAGGCGGCGCGGGTTTATCCCGGCCGAATCGCTGTCGGCGTCGACGCCCGCGATGGCGTCGTCGCGATCGAAGGTTGGGCGAAAACCTCGGACATGTCCGCTCTCGATCTCGCGCGTCGGTTTCAGGACGCCGGCGTCGCGGCGATCATCTACACCGACATCGCGCGCGACGGCGCTCTCGCCGGCCTCAATATCGACAGCACGATCGCGCTCGCCGATAAGCTCGAGATTCCGGTCATCGCCTCTGGCGGCCTCGCCTCGATCGAGGACGTCAGGCGGCTGATCGAGCCCGATTGCGCCCGCCTCGCCGGGGCGATCGTCGGACGCGCTCTTTATGACGGCCGGCTCGATCCGCGCGCCGCGCTGACCCTCGCTTCGCGCCGGCGGGCGAGCGAAGCGGCCCGCAGGGTTGTCGCAGTGACTCTCAAAGCGCGGGTCATCCCCTGTCTCGACGTCAAGGGCGGCCGGGTCGTCAAGGGCGTCAAATTCGTCGATCTCCGCGACGCCGGCGATCCGGTCGAGAGCGCGATCGCCTATGATCAGGCGGGCGCGGACGAGCTGTGCTTTCTGGACATCACCGCGAGCCACGAAGGCCGCGGCATTCTGCTCGACGTAGTCAGGCGCACGGCGGAGGTCTGCTTCATGCCGCTGACAGTCGGCGGCGGAATCCGCACCACCGACGATATCCGCAACCTTTTGCTCGCCGGCGCCGACAAGGCCTCGATCAATTCGGCGGCGGTCGCCGATCGCGACATCGTGCGTCAAGCGGCGGAGAAGTTCGGCGCCCAATGCGTCGTCGTCGCCATCGACGCCAAGCGGGTCTCGGCGCCTGGCCAGGCCCCCCGCTGGGAGATCTTCACCCACGGCGGGCGTCGTGCGACCGGCATCGAGGCGATCGGCTACGCCCGCGAAGTCGCCGCGCTTGGCGCGGGCGAAATTCTGTTGACCTCGATGGATCGCGATGGATCGAAACAGGGTTTCGATCTCGAGCTGACCCGCGCGGTCGCCGATGCAGTCGCCATACCGGTCATCGCCTCTGGCGGCGTCGGCGATCTCGACCACCTCGTCGAGGGCGTGCGGCAAGGCCACGCCAGCGCCGTGCTCGCGGCGTCGATCTTCCATTTCGGCGAATTCACAATTCGGCAGGCCAAGGCCCGCATGGCGGAGGCGGGAATTCCGGTGCGCCTGGACTGACCGGCGGTGTACGCGTCGGACGGCGCGCGCTAAGCATGCGCCCACAAGGAGAGCCCTGATGCCCGCCGCGCGCGATGAAACGCACTTCGGCCGACGCACCGTTCGCCTGGACGAAAAACAGGGCCTGGTGAACGATGTGTTCCGCAGCGTCGCCGCCCGGTATGACGTGATGAACGACCTGATGTCGTTCGGCCTGCACCGGGCGTGGAAGGACGCGCTCGTTGCGAAGGTGCGGCCCTCGCTCAGCCGTCCTTTTTCTCACATCGATGTCGCGGGCGGGACAGGCGATGTGGCCATCCGCGTCGCGAAAGCGGGCGGCCCGCTGACGGAGGTGACCGTCGTTGACGTCAACGCCGACATGTTGGAGCAGGCGAAAAGGCGCGCAGCGAGGCGCCCATACGCCAACCGGTTGAGGTTCGTCGAAGGCAACGCCGAGGCTCTGCCGCTCCCCGACGCACGCTTCGACGCCTATGCGATCGCCTTCGGCATCCGGAACGTGCCGCGGATTGAGGACGCCCTCAAGGAAGCCTATCGGGTGCTCAAGCACGGGGGGCGCTTCCTCTGCCTCGAGTTTTCGCGCATCGATGTGCCCGTGGTCGACCAGCTTTACGATGCTTATTCTTTCGTCGCAATTCCGGCGATGGGAAAGGTCGTGACCGGCGACGGGAGCGCTTACCGCTATCTCGTCGAATCAATTCGCAGATTTCCCCCTCCTGAACAATTCGCCGAGATGATCCGCGAGGCCGGCTTCGTCCAGCGTGGACTTTACCCGCCTGAGCGGGGGAATCGTAGCCATCCACTCGGGCTGGAAGCTCTGATTGTGGGGACCTTGTCGTCGCTCGGCCATGGCTTAAGGCTGGCGCATGCGGCTTTCGTGTTCGCGCGGGAAGGGGCGTTTGTCGGCGTCGACCCGGCCGCTTTGCCGCCTGTATTGAGGTTGCCGCTCGCGTTCGCCAACTTGATCGCGAAACGTGACGGCGACGGTTTGGCCGGCCTCTCGCGAGCCATCGATCGATTGGGCCCGTCGTACGTCAAGCTTGGGCAATTTCTCTCGACGCGTCCGGACATCGTCGGCGGCAAAGTCGCCTTGGAGCTCGAGCAATTGCAGGACCGCGTCGCGCCGATGAGCCGGGAGGCGGCGATCGCCATCGTCGAGGCGTCGTTTGGGATGAAGATCGGATCGCTGTTCGAGAGCTTTGGCGAGCCGGTGGCGGCCGCTTCGATCGCCCAGGTGCATCGCGCTGAGGTGAAGACTGACGAAGGCTTGCGGACCGTGGCGGTCAAAGTGTTGCGCGCCGGCACTGAACGGCGATTTGCGCGCGATCTCTCCGACATGGCTTTCGCTGCGCGATTCGCTGAGGGTCTGGCGCCGGAGTTCCGCCGCTTGCGCCTCGGCCAGGTGGTCGAGACGCTCGCCCGATCGGTTCGGATGGAAATGGATTTCCGGCTCGAAGCCGCGGCGGCGTCGGAATTCGCAGAAAATTCCGCGAACGATCCGGACATTCGCGCGCCCGCCGTCGACTGGAACCGCACCACGCGCGAAGTGATGACGATGGAGTGGATCGACGGCGTCCCGATGACTGATCCGGAACGTCTGGTTGGGCTCGGATTTGATCCTCGCGCACTGGCGCGCAGTCTGATCCAGACCTTCCTGCGCACTGCGCTGCGCGACGGGTTTTTCCACGCCGACATGCATCAGGGCAATTTCTTCGTCGACGATTTGGGTCGCATCGTCGCCGTCGATTTCGGCATCATGGGCCGGCTGGGAAGGAAGGAGCGCCGGTTTCTGGCGGAAATCCTTTATCGGATTCATTCGCCGGGACTATCTGCGGGTGGCCGAGGTGCATTTCGAGGCAGGCTACGTGCCGCATGCCTATCGGGTCGAGGATTTCGCCCAGGCGCTCCGCGCCATCGGCGAACCCATTCACTCCCGCACCGCCGACCAGATCTCGATGGCGAAGTTGTTGACGCTCCTGTTCGAAATCACCTCGTTGTTCGAGATGACGACCAGGATCGAGCTGGTGATGCTGCAGAAAACAATGGTTGTCGTCGAGGGCGTGGCGCGAAAGCTCGACCCTCAGCTCAATATGTGGTCGACCGCCGAACCCGTGGTTGGCGCCTGGATCGCGGACAACCTGGGCCCGGTCGGGCGGATCGAGGACGCCGGCCGGATTCTTTCCTCAATCGCCGCCTTCCTTGCCGACGCCCCGGGCCGCCTTGAGCAAATCGCGGCCAGGCTGGAGACTGACGGCGAAAAGGAAATCGCGAAAGTCGTTCCGGAACTCAAGCTACGGCTGGGATTCGCTTTTGCTTTGACGGGATTTTTGCTGGCGCTTCTGTGCATCGCCGCCTATCGGTGGGTTCTCTAGGCCGATGCGCCCTCAAATTGCGCCTTCAGTTTTGGCGAGGAGGAAATCGCCACCGCCTCGAGGCAGCCGGCCCTCGAGCGCCGGACAATCCCTCCCCATTGCAATCGCGCGCCGCCAACACCACAATTGTGTTAATTGCACTTTCGTTAAGGTTAGTGTCATTCCTCCGATGTCGGAGGTGGCGTTAGGAAAGCGGCTACCGCAACGGCCAGGCAGGGGCAGAAGCGGATGAACGCGCATATGGACTTTTCACGCGCCGTACCCAGGACTTCCCTGCGTCAGGGACTGACGCGCTGCGGCGAACCGAGCTAGGCGATCGCATGACCAGCGTTCCGCTGTCCCGCGCGCGCATTCTCCTGATCATTAGTGGGGGAATCGCGGCCTACAAGTCCCTAGAGTTGATTCGTCGGCTGAGAGACCGCGGCGCGACTGTTCGCGTCGTCATGACTTCGGCCGCGCGGCAGTTCATTTCTCCTCTGTCGGCGGCCACCCTCAGCGGGCAGCCCGTCCGCGACGACCTCTTCAGCCTGACAGACGAGGCGACGATCGGCCACATAGAATTGTCCCGCGCCGCCGACCTCCTCGTTGTCGCCCCGGCGAGCGCGAATATTCTCGCCCGGATGGCCGCCGGTCTTGCCGATGATATGGCGACGACCCTGTTGCTGGCGACGGACAAACGTGTGCTCGTCGCTCCGGCGATGAACGTCAGAATGTGGCTGCACCCGGCCACCCGGCGCAACCTCGAGCGCCTCAGGGACGACGGCGTTCTGGTCATAGGTCCCGAATCGGGGCCGATGGCCTGCGGCGAATTCGGTCCGGGCCGCATGGCCGAACCACCCGCCATCGTCGAAGCGATCGAGCAGGCGCTGGCCCAGACGACGCCCAGTGACTCCCTCGAGCCCTCCTCACGTGATTCGGGCCCCCTCACGGGACGGCATGTCATTGTCACTTCCGGCCCGACCTACGAGCCGATCGACCCGGTCCGGTTCCTTGGGAATCGGTCCTCGGGGCGTCAAGGACATGCAATTGCGCAAGCCGCCATAGGCGCTGGCGCAAGAGTGACACTGGTAACCGGCCCGGTCGGGCTACCCGATCCGGCTGGCGCCGAGGTCATTCACGTCGGTTCGGCGCGGGAAATGCAGCACGCGGTCGAGGCTGCCCTGCCCGCCGACGCGTTCATTGCGGCGGCGGCGGTCGCCGATTGGCGTGCGGAGACCGTCGCCAGCCAAAAGATCAAAAAACAGAGCAGCGAGTCTCCAAAGCTCCAGCTCGTTGAAAACCCCGATATACTTGCCGAGATTGCAAAGAAGACCGCAATGCGGCCAGCAGTTGTGATTGGATTCGCTGCTGAAACTGAAAATGTCACCGCGAACGCGAGGTCCAAATTACAACGCAAGCGCTGTGATCTCATCATCGCGAATAGTGTCGCGGAAGGCTCATCGACGTTCGGTGGCGAAACCAATCAGGTTCAGGTGATCGACGCCCGCGGCGCAGAATCCTGGCCGCCGATGAGCAAAATCGAAGTCGCCAACGGCATTATGCGGCGTCTCGCTGTGGAGTTGGCGAAGCGGCAATGATCACGATTGGTTACTATCGATTACCACATGGTGAGGACTTGCAATTGCCCGCCTATGAGAGCGAGGATGCCTCAGGGATGGACCTCGTGGCGGCGCTTCCGGCGGGTGAGGAGGTAGTCCTGGCCCCTGGGTCGCGAGCGTTAATTGCGACCGGGATGGCGATAGAGTTGCCAAAGGGATTTGAAGCGCAGATCCGGCCCCGATCAGGGTTGGCTCTGAAGGATGGGGTGACGGTCCTCAACAGTCCGGGGACAATCGACGCTGATTATCGCGGCGAAATTGGTGTCATCCTTGTTAATTTTGGGGACAAGCCCTTTGTCGTTCGGCGTGGAGCGCGGATAGCGCAACTCGTCGTTTGCTCTGTGGAACGTGTCGCTCTGATTTCGAGCGAGCGTCTCACTTCGAGCGTCCGTGGCTCAAATGGATTCGGTTCCACCGGGCGCTCATCGTAGGAGGTAAGATATGAACTTATTGTCGCGACGGAGCGTTCTCGCCATCGCCGCCGTTGTCGATGTCGCGTTGCATTCGCGCTCGGCGCCGGTTGCGGCCAAAGCTTTGGCCGCGCGTCACAAACTGCCCCCCCGGCATCTGGAGACATTGCTCCAGGGCCTGGTCCACGCCAAGATCCTCAAGGGCGTGCGCGGGCCGCGGGGCGGCTACGAGCTGGCGCGTGAGCGCCGGCGCATCACTGTGGGCGAGATCGTGCGCACCGCGATGTCGCTAAGCACCGCCGATCCGGAAGATCTCGGCGCGAACTCGATTCTGCTCGAGCGGGTGATCGATCCGGCTGTGCGCCGGGCGGGCGAAACCTTTCTCGCCAACCTCGATGCGATCACGGTCGAACAGATGTGCGAAACGGCCGACAAGGCCCATGTGCTCGACGACGAGAAGGTCGCCGGCGATTTCGCTATCTGATATCGTTATTTGCGGCATTCTATAGTCTTGCGCCGCATAAAATGCTAAACATCGGGCTGCGCCTAACGGCGCGGCCCGATGCGCATTTTGGAGGTGCGGCCAATGACGGATGCAGGCGCTGCGCGGCGAACGCCAGGCCGCGGGAAGGTTTATGCGTCGATCACCGACACGATCGGCGATACGCCCCTCGTCCGTATCGACCGGATCGCCAAGGAGAAGGGCGTCGTCGCCCGCCTACTGGCCAAGCTCGAGTTCTTCAATCCGATCTCCAGCGTCAAGGACCGCATCGGCGTCTCGATGATCGACGCGCTCGAGGCGCAAGGCAAAATTTCGCCGGGTCGGGGCGTCTTGGTCGAGCCGACCTCCGGCAACACCGGAATTGCGCTCGCCTTCGTCGCGGCGGCGCGCAGCTATCGTCTCATTCTGGTGATGCCCGAATCGATGTCGATCGAGCGCCGCAAAATGCTGGCCCTGCTCGGGGCGGAACTGGTTCTCACACCCGCCGCGCAGGGCATGAAGGGCGCGATCGCCAAGGCGCATGAAATCATCGAGGCGACGCCCGGCGCGGTGATGCCGCAGCAGTTCGAGAACCCCGCCAACCCGGATATCCACCGCCGCACGACGGCTGAGGAGATCTGGAACGACACCGGCGGCGAGGTCGACATCGTCGTCTCCGGCGTCGGTACCGGCGGGACGATCACCGGCGTGGGCGAGGTCTTGAAGGCGCGAAAGCCGAGCGTGCGCATGGTTGCGGTCGAACCCGAGGATTCGCCGGTCCTTGCCGGCGGAGCGCCGGGGCCGCACAAGATTCAGGGCATTGGCGCCGGCTTCGTTCCCGCGATTCTCGATCGCGGCGTGATCGACGAGATCGTCGCGGTCGGCAACCAGACCGCCTTCGACACCGCGCGCCTGGTGGCGCGGCTCGAAGGAATTCCGGTCGGCATCTCCTCCGGCGCCGCGATCGCCGCGGCGATCGACGTCGGCCGCCGTCCGGAAAACGCCGGCAAGACGATCGTCATCATCATCCCGTCGTTCGCCGAGCGCTATCTGTCGACGGCGTTGTTCGAAGGGCTCTAAGCGCCGACCCACCAGGGGCGTGCGATCCGCCTGCACCCGACTGACCTAACGTCGCCGGAAACCGCCACCGTGATAGCCGCCGCGATAGCCATGATAGCCGCGACGATAAAAGCCGCCATGATAATAGCCGACCCGCCGGTAGACTCCGCCGCGCCAGCGGTATCCGCCATAGTAACCGCCGCCGTAATACCCGCCGCCATAGTAAGGCGCGCCGTAGTACCCGCCGGCATAGAACGGCTCGACATATCCTGAGTTGGGGTAGACGCCGGTCTCCTGACAACCGGCGAGGGCGACTGCGAGGGCCGCAACGACCGCGCTCAGAATAACCCGACTGGGAACCATGGCTCTCTACTTTGGCGGCCTGATCGCTCCGGAACCTGCCGGGGCGAGCGACAGACTGTCGGGACGGGCGAACGCCCCTCCAGTCTTAAACGTCAACGCGCAGGCGCGCCGTTCGGTTTGCTTGCCGAGCCGTCGGCTCAGGCGTTCGGGCGCCTGTGCCCCGAAGCGGAGGCGCCATCGGCAACCTTTCCGGCGCCCCCGCGCGTCGACCGGTCTAATGATGAAAACCGCCGCCGCCGTGGAAGCCGCCGCCGCCGCCGTGGAAGCCGCCGCCACCGCCGTGGAAACCACCGCCGTGGAAACCGCCGCCGCCGAAGCCGCCGCCATGGAAGCCCCCGCCATGGAAGCCTCCTCCGTGGAAGCCTCCTCCGTGGAAGCCGCCGCCATGCCAACCGCCGCCATGCCAACCGCCGCCATGCCAACCGCCGCCATAATACCGGCGCCCATACCCGTAGCCGCCGCCATACCCGTAGCCGCCGCCGTAATAGATTCCTCCATAATAGGGATAGCCGCCGTAGTATCCGCCATCGCCGTAGTATGGATAGCCGCCGTAGCCATAACCGGGATAGCCGGTCGTGTCGCAACCGGCGAGCCCGAGCGCGAGCACCGCAAGGGTTGCGCCCGCAAGAACACGACTTCGAACCATGGCTCTTCCTCCTTTGCGTCCCCAAAGCCCGCGAGTGACGCGCTCAGGCCCTGGCGAACCTCAACGCGCAAGCGCGCTGTTCGTTTCGTTCGCCCGATCCGCTGCGGCCGTCGAAATGAGCCGAGACCGTACAGCGCAACGGCGTTCCCGGCCCGCACCGGCCGAGCGCGAACTGTTCAGGACCGGTCCGGCCGACATAGCCAGGACCGGGCTGCCCTCGGGACGGATCCGCCCGTTTAGATGACCCACGATCCAACGCCTGCCCATGCCAAAACCCACGCGTAGCGTCTCCCGTCGGGCGATGTTATGCCGAGAGGCGGCAAACCGCCAGCGCTCGAGCGCTTAAGCCCAAGGGAAAGGCGCATGTCGCTGATCGACCGCATCAACGCCAATCCACTTCCGTTCGCCCAGTTGCTGGGAATCGAATTCATCAGCGCCGAGGCGGACGCCCTCGCCGCGCGGATGCCGATCAGGCCCGAGCTCTGCACACTGGGCGGCGTCGTCCACGGCGGGGCGATCATGAGCTTCGCCGACACGCTGGGCGCGGCCGCCGCCTTCATCAATCTGCCAGCCGACGCCAAGGGAACGACGACGCTCGAGAGCAAAACCAATTTCATCGCCGCCGCGCCGGTCGGCTCGACCGTGATAGGCCGCACGACCCTGGTCCATCGCGGCAAGCGGACCCAGGTCTGGCAAACCCGCGTGGTTTCGGAGGACGAAACGATCCTCGCGCTCGTCGTGCAGACACAGATGAACCTGTGAGCGCCCCGCCGCCTGCCTGACTTTTGCCTCGGCAAAAAAGGCGCTGGCTGGAATCACGAATTGGTCATTAAAACAGACTCCGCGGAACAAAGACGCCAAGCCCTTGTTTCGCGCGTCTGGAGGAGAAGCGGAGATTCCTGGCAAGATACGCAAACGGAAGGTGAAGCGCGCGGTCCGATTGCAGTATGGCGCGCTTCCTTATCGTTTCACGCCCGACGCAGCGCTGGAATTCCTCCTCGTCACCACGCGCCAGTCGAGACAATGGATCATTCCCAAGGGCTGGCCGATCAAGGGATTGCGGCCAGCCAAGTCGGCCGCGAGGGAGGCTTTCGAAGAGGCCGGCGTGAGGGGCCGGATCGGGGGAAAGTCGATTGGCCTTTTCGCCTATAACAAGACGCTCGACGCGAATGGCATTCGGGTTAGCTGCGAGGTCCGGGTGTTTCCGCTGCTCGTCAAGCGACAAAGCAAAGCCTGGCCGGAGGTCGAGCAGCGGGTGGTTCAGTGGGTCACTCCGACCAGAGCTCTGGTGCTGGTCAAGGATGAGGGACTCAGGGGGCTTATAGCGGCGTTCGCCAAGCGCGTGGCAGTCGCGGCGAGCAAATCGACGCCATAGAGTGCGGGGCGGATGGATAGATCGAGGCGACGAAATGCTCAATCACATGCTGCTCGGAGAACCGATTGGGCAGAGCTGGCTCCAGCTTTCGGAACTTGCTCTCGCCTTCGTCTTGTCGGTGCTGATTGGGCTTGAGCGCGAGATAGGCCAGAAGAGCGCCGGCCTGCGCATCGGAGATCGAAACCTGACGTCGGACTGAACTCCTGTGTTTGGAGCCGGCCGGGATCGCTTGCGCCTCCCCCTTCCCCCGCGAAAAACCCTGTTCCGCTCCCCGCGCCGATACGGAGGCTGTCTTGATGGCGCAATGGAATCGCTCGACAAAGGCCAGACAATCGAGCCCCGAAGGAGCGGCGCCATGAAGAGACGAATATTCGGGATCGGCCTTCTCACCCTGATGTTGAGCAGCGCCGCGGCCGACGCCCAGACCGCAACCAACCTGGCTGCCCTTAAGGGGCTTGCTCCGGTCTCCGCGCTTGCCGGCACGCCGGACGGCCGGGCGGCGCTCGCCTCCAACTTCACCGTCACCGGCGGGATCCAGACGGGCGCCATTCGCCAATCGACTTTGCTGCCGTTCGCCGAACAGCAGCAGCAGGCTTTGCGCGACGCCTTCATCACCGACGGCAATCTCGCTGAGCTGGCGGATGGTTTCGGCTCGACCTTGGGCGCGGCCTATCAAGCGCGCGCGCATTATCTCGACCGGGAGAGCTTCACCAGCATCTCAAAAGCCGTGGCCGACGTGATCGCCTACGCCAATTCGACGTCGGGCGCCAATTCGAACGCCGGCAAATATTTCTTCGCCAATGGCACGACGAACGGCAAGAAGCCGGTTTCCGACGAGGCCATGGCGATCTTCAAGGACATCCACGGCGCGCCCGATCCCTTTGGCCGGGCCTATGACCGGCCGGCCGGAACGCCCGGGGCTGACCTTTATGGCGATTCGCGCCCGTTTCAGACCGAGCCCAGCACCATCCCGATCGTGGGGCCGGACTATTTCAACGTTCCCGCCAGCAACGAGGTCTATAATCGCGGGCCGATCATGAATCTGGTCGACAGCCCGTCCTTCCCGAGCGGACACACGACCTACGGCTATATCGGCTCCCTCCTGCTCGCCGTGCTCGTGCCCGAGCGCTATCAGGAGATGGTCGTCCGCGCCGCTGAATATGGCAACGACCGCATCATCATGGGCGCGCATTACGCGATGGACGTGCTCGGCGGGCGAACCGTCGCGACCTATGATCTCGCCCATCTGCTCGCCAACGATCCGGCCTACATGAACCGGCCGCTCAAGAACTTTGCGATGGTCACCGAGACGTCCGAGCCTCAGGTTCCGGTGACAATCAGCGACTTCCGGGCGGCGGTCGAGGCGGGACGGGCCGACCTTGTGAAGGCGCTCGAGGCGGCCTGTGGCGACACAATCGCAGCCTGCGCGCGTCAGGACACCGGCCGCTTCAACGCGCCCGCGATGAACGAGGCCTTCTATGCCGCGACGCAGACCTACGGGCTCGGGATCGCGCATCCCGAAACTGCGGACAAGGTGGAAGACGTGGCCACGCTCGCGCCCGAAGCCGGCTATCTCTTGACCGTGGCCTTTCCCAAGCTGAGCCTTGAGGAGGCGAACCGCATCCTGACCGAGACGGAAGGACCCGGCGGCGGCTTCCTCGACGACGGATCGGCCTTCGGCGTCTACTCGCGGCTCAATCTCTATGCCGCCGCGAGCCGCGCGGCCGCGCTCTCACGCGCCAAGCCTTAGCAGGCTGCTGAAAAAGTGGCGCGGAAGGGCTCTGGTGTTTGCCTTTGGGGGGTGATTCGCTGGCGTCGGCGAGGCGATTCGCGAGGGGATCGATGCGGGGCGAGGATCGGACGAGCGGGACGTTGTTCTCTTACGTCGACGTCGAGGGGCGGATCGCCGCGAACCATCCGCTGCGGGCGATGCGGCGGCTGACCAACGCGGCGCTGGCCCAGCTCGACGCGAGGTTTTCGGCGCTTTACGAGGGAATTGGGCGTCCCTCGATCCCGCCGGAGCGATTGCTGCGGGCCTCGCTTGTGCAGCTTCTCTATTCGATCCGCTCGGAGCGGCAGCTGGTCGAACGGCTGGAGTTCGACATGCTGTTTCGCTGGTTCGTCGGGCTTACGATCGACGAGAGCGTGTTCGACGCCTCGACCTTCTCGAAGAACCGCGACCCGCCTGCTCACCCACGAGATCGCGCAAGAGTTTCTGTCTTCGCTTCTCGGCCTGCCGGAGGTGAAGGGGCTTCTGAGCGCCGAGCATTTTTCGGTCGATGGAACGATGTTGAAAGCCTGGGCGTCGATGAAGAGCTTCCGTCCCAAGAGCGCCTCTGGCGAAGGCCGGGGGAACGACCCGGGCGAGCCGCTGCCTCCGGGGCGCAACCGCGAGGCCGACTTCCGCAAGACCAAGCGCTCGAACAAAACCCACGCCTCGACGACCGACAAGGAGGCGCGCCTTTATCGCAAAGGCGCAGGCCAGGAGAGCCGTCTTTGCTATCTCGGCCATGCGCTGATGGAGAACCGCAACGGTCTTGTGGGGCGGCCGAGGCGACGCTGGCGACCGGAACGGCCGAGCGCGAGGCGGCGGCTGCTTTCAGCCAGCGCTTGCCCTTTGGCGCGACGCTCGGCGCCGACAAGGGCTATGACGCCGAGGCCTTCGTCGAGGGCTTGAAGGCGCGTGGGATTGAGCCGCATGTCGCGATCAACGGGACGGTGAGCAAGCATGGCAAGGCGCACAAGACCGCCGTCCCGGGCGAGGTCGCCGCGAGTGTGCGCTATGCGATCAGCCAGCGGCTGCGCAAACGCATCGAGGAAGGCTTCGGCTGGACGAAGACGGTCGGCGGCCTCATGCAGGTGAAGGTGCGTGGCCTCGACAAGGTCCGCGCCGCTTTCGTCTTCGCCATGGCCGCCTACAACATCGTCCGCCTGCCCAAGCTTATGGCCGCAACGGGCGAACTGCGTCCAGCGACATGAAAAGCCAGAGAACAATGACCCGACGTCACGCCAAAACCTCGAACGTGAGCCGCGCCCGCCTGCAAAAAATTGCGCTTGCCACCCCTCGTTGCGCAAACGCAGTGACTTTTTCAGCAGCCTGCTAGAGCATTTTCAGGACTGACGGAATCGAGGGGATTCCGTCTGGGTTGCGGTGATGATTCTCTGCGCGGATCGAATCGGCGCTGGGGAGTATCATGGGCGTGGCTTATTCGCAGGACCTTCGGGATCGGGTGATGGCTGCGGTGGACGGGGGGCTCAGCGTCTATTCGGCCGCGCGGCTGTTTCGGGTCAGCGTGTCGTACATTTACAAGGCGCTCGGCCGGCGGCGTGCGACCGGCGATGTGACGGCCCACAAGTCGGGCGGCGGCCCAAAGCCGAAGCTTGCGGCCTATGACGAGGCGTTGCGCGCTCAGGTGGCGCAGAAAGGCGATATCACGCTGGTCGAACTGCAAGCGTGGCTTGCCGGCGATCATGCGGTGAGAGTCAGCGTCGGTTGTCTTTGGGCGCGGGTCCTGCATCTTAGGCTGACGCTCAAAAAAAGTCACAACGCGCCGCAGAGCAGGATCGTGCCGACGTAGCGGAAGCTCGCGAGCAATGGCGGGCGCAGCAGGGCGAATGGCGGCCGGACAATCTTGTGTTTGTCGACGAAACCGGCGCGTCGACCAAAATGACCCGGCTCTACGGCCGATGCCCGCGCGGCGAGCGCCTGGTCGCGCCGGTTCCGTGGGGCCATTGGAAGACGACGACCTTCATCGGCGCGCTGCGGCAAGACGGTCTGGTCGCGCCTTGCGCGTTCGACGGGCCGATCAACGGCGAGAAGTTCCGCGCCTGGGTCGAGCAGTTCCTCGTTCCCGAGCTCAAGCCCGGCGACATCGTCATCCTCGACAATCTGCCGAGCCATAAAGTGGAGGGCGTCAGAGCGGCGATCGAGAACGCCGGCGCCCGGCTGCTCTACTTGCCTTCCTACAGCCCCGATCTCAACCCGATCGAGCAGGGGTTCGCCAAACTCAAAGCCCTGCTGCGCAAAGCCGAGGCGCGAACCTTCGACGCCCTGATCCACGCCATCGCAACCGCACTCGAAACCTTCACTCCCGACGAATGCGCAAATTATCTCCCAAACTCAGGATATCGACGCCAATAATGAAAATGCTCTAGCGCGAAATCGTTTCTGTCTGGTTGCTCCCGGTCGATCGGATGAACGGCGTCGAAGGGTCGTCCGGCCGCGACCTGCACTTCCACGCCGTAGCGCAGCAGCTTATAGACCCGCAGATTCGCCTGATAAAGCGTGACGCCGGTCGGGTCCGCGGCGGCAAGCAGTTTTTGCAGGGCACCGGAGATATGGGTATCCGAGTAGCCGCGCGCTTTCAGATTCTCGCGCAGCAGGTCGACCTCGATGCATCGGTTGTTCTCCCGTCTCAACCATTCGCCAGGTATCGGTAGCCGAGCCCGTCCATTTGAGCGGGATCGTGAAGAGGGAGATGACGCGGTTCTGCGTCCTGCGCTCGGAACGCGGTCGCACAGCCATGGACCGGCTCCCGAGCGACGAGCCGCGTCTTCCCGGTGAGCAGTTCCTGCATCATCGCCTGCTTGACGGCGCGGGTCTTCTCTCGCCGCCGCTCCAGCGCCGTCAATTCCTTGTCCATCTCAGTCAGCACCTCCGCGATGGCGATTTGTTTGGCGCGAGTGGGTAGAACGTGGATTTCCAAATCTCTAACATTTTGGAGCGAAATGTTTGCCTGGGCGGCGAGCGCCCGCAAAGAGGAAGGCGCCGACGATCGCCGGCCGCACTTGGGTCCGATCGGTCAAGTCGCCAGCCAAGGTCGCGGATGCTGGCTGTTCAATCAACTGGAATTTTTGTTCATCAACCGCGCGCGAAAGACCGCCCGTTCTGGCGACTGAAGCCACGTCCGCATGGCGCCTTCATCGGCGAACCGCCCTGTCGCCGGCAGCGGACGCGCTTCGCCTTCGACCGTCAGGACATCCTGTTTGAGCGGCCACGGCGAAAGGATGAAATCAAAAGCGTGTCCTGGTCTTTCGACAAGGCGTAACGTTTCGGTCCCTCCGCTCCTGTTCGGCGCCTCCAGTTCGATCGGCGTCTTCAGTTCGCCGCACAGGGCCAGCGACAGCGTGTCGACCAGCGCCACGAGCATTGTCTCTTTCTGAAGGGCGGCGGCGTCCAGGCCCAGCGTGTCAGCCCACGCAGCCTCGATCGGCGCCTGCGTCTCCAGATACGCTTGCGCCGCTGCGGCGTCCGCTTCGCCCGTGCGGTGCCGGTCGGTGTAGCGCCGGTAAATCACTCCGCCATGGCGCGAGACGAGCAAGGCTACGTGCGCGCCCCAGGCGCCGAGCGCACGCTCGACGCCTTGCCTCCACATCGGCGAATGCACCGCCGCGCCGATCTCGCGGAAGAGATGCGGGCGCCCAGACTGTGTATTGAAAGTCGGCGCCGTCTCCCAGTCCAGCCAGCCGATGTCATGCTGCTCCGCTGCGAGCAGCAGCGGTTCATCGTGAGCCCCGTCCCAGGCCCGCAGGATTTGCCCCGAAATCCACGCGTGGGTCAGCTGACTGATGGCGAGAACGCCCTCGGGTTCGGTCCGAAACAGCATGGGTCCAGCCTAAATCATAGTCGCCAGCGACGACGCGAGCGCCTTATCGCGCGCGGCTTCAAATATACCTGACGAAATCCATGCCCCAGAGGCGCCGCGCGCACGGGGACGGCGGTGACGAATTCCAGGCGGAACGCCGGCGTCACGGTCACGAGTTCGCTTTGTCGCCTCCGCGCCGATCGGCTCCATCTTCAGGCGGTTCATCGCGCGACCTCGCAAGGATGCTCGGCAAGCCAATGCTTTGCGATATCCAGGCGCTGGCAGACCCAGACATCCGGTTTGCTTTTCACATAGTCGAGGAAGCGAGCAAGGCCGGACGCCCGGCTGGGATGGCCGAGGAGGCGCATGTGCATGCCTACGTTCATCATCTTGGGCGCTTTCCGTCCTTCCTCGTACAGAAAATCAAAGGCCTCCCGCAGCATCGTGAGGAAGTCCTCCCCGGTCGCCAAGTTCGTCGCGGCCCATTTCGTATCGTTGTTGGTGAGTGTGTAGGGGATGACGAGCTGGGGGCGGCCCTCAGCCATCACATAATAGGGGAGTTCGTCAGCATAGCTGTCGCTGTCATAGAGAAAGCCGCCCTCCTCCATGACAAGGCGCCGCGTGTTGACGCTCGGCCCGTAGCGGCAGTACCAGCCTAGCGGTCGCTGTCCGACCGTTCGCTCGAGGCTCTCGACCGCCCGGCGGATATGCTCCCGCTCGGTCGCCTCGTCGAGCTTGAAGTGCTCGACCCAGCGCCAGCCATGACAACAGATGTCGTAGCCTGCCTCTCGTATGGCCGTCGCAGCCGGCGGATTGCGCTCGAGCGCAAGCGCGCAGGCATAGACCGTCATCGGCAGTCCACGCTCCTGGAAGATTCTATGCAAGCGCCAGAACCCGACCCGGCTGCCGTATTCAACCATGCTCTCGGCGGCGAGGTCGCGTTCGCCGCGCGGCACCGCCGTGCTCGCCATTTCGGTCAGGGCGGCGTCGCTGACGCCATCGCCATCCATCATGCTGTACTCGGAGCCCTCCTCGTAATTGAGCACGAAATTCAGCGCGAGACGCGCCCCGCGCGGCCAGCGTGGATCGGGCGGCCTGGATCCGTAGCCGACAAGGTCGCGTTCGAGCGAGCGAGGAATCACGTGGTGGCTTCCCTTGACGAACGCGGGATCAAAACTGCTGCTCCTGGCGCCCGCGAACCAGCTGGGACAAGGTGACGGCTATAACAAGCGCCCCGCCATAGAACATTTCCTGGATGAACGAGCTGAAACCCAGAAAGACGAGACCCGTGATCCCGGTCACGAGGAAGTAGACGGCGACTGTCGCGCCCCAAGGATTGAAGCGCCCCGGCGCAATGCATGTCGAGCCGAGAAAGGCCGCTGCGAAAGCGGGGAGTTGATAGGTGACGCCGGACACTGGGTCCGCGGCGCCCTGCGTGCCTGCGTAGAGCACCCCGGCCAAGGCCCCGAAGAAGCCAGACGCCGTCAGGCAGGCGATCCGAATTCGGTCGGTATTGATGCCGCTCAGCCGCGCGACTTCGCGTCCGCGACCGACGAAAAGGATGCGTCGCCCGAGCGCAGTGTATTCGAGCAGATACCAGACGAGAGCCGCAAGCGTGATCGCATAGTAAAACTCGAGCGGCACGCCGAACAGACGGTCGACAATCACAGCATTAATGAGGGAGGGCGAAATCCCGCTGATCGTCATCGAATCGCTGAGCCAAAGCGTGACGCCATGAAGAAAAGTCCCGGTGCCGAGGGTCACGATCAGTGAATGGATGCGGAATACGGTGATGAGCAGACCGTTGATGACGCCTATCGCGGCTCCGAGCGCAAGCGCCGAAACCACCGCCCAACCGATGCCAATCCCATGGTTGACGTTGAGGACTGCGACCAGCATGGACGACAGCGTCATGATGAACGCGATCGAGAGGTCGAAGTCGTTGGCGGTGAGCGGAATGATGAGGCCGAGCGTCACCACGACCAGAACCGCCTGGGAGCCGAGGATCGTGGAGAGATTGGGCCACGTCAGGAACGTGTCAGGCCGCAAGTAGCCGAACGCCGCGATGAGCAGAAGCCGCACGATGATCAGCCCGAACTGCTCGAGCCGATAGGCCAGAGGTTTATGCGGGGCGCGCTCCATCTCAGCGGCTGCATGCGTAGGCGCTGAGTTCGGTCATGCCGCGCCGCCTTGCTTCGCTCGTACGCCGCGCGTCATGCCAGGCCTCCCGCGCCGCCGAGGCTGCGCTCCGCGATGGCGTCCTTGCTGATCTCAGCGCCTTCAAGGGTCGCGACGACGCGGCCTGCCGCGAAGATCAGCACCCGGCTGCTGATCGCGGCAAGCTGCTCGTAGTCCGAGCTCGCGCAAAGAACGGCGGCGCCTGCCGAGGCTGCGCTGGCGATGTGCCGGAACACCGTCTGCCGCGCGCCGATGTCGACGCCCTGCGTCGGCTCGTCCAGAAGGATCAGCTTTGGCGCCATCTGGAACCATTTGGCGAGCACGACCTTCTGCTGATTGCCGCCGCTGAGCGAAGCAATGTTCATCGTCGGATCGGCGGGCCGCACCTCGAAACGGCGGGCCATCTCCGCAGCTTCCGCGGTCATCGCGCGCAGGCTCAGCATCCACCGCCTGAAGCGCGAGCCGAGCGTCGGCATGGTGATGTTGTCGGCGACCGGCAGTGGACCGATCACCCCTGCGCTGGCCCTGTCCGCGGGGACCAGGACAACGCCGCGGCGGATGGCGTCGCGCGGCTTGATCTCGCTGAGCTCGACGCCTTGGCCCGCAATGTCGAGCGTGCCGGCGCGAGCCTTGCGCGCGCCGTAGATGAGATAGGGAATTTCGTCGTATCCCGAGCCGATCAGACCGGTCACGCCAACGACCTCTCCGGCCGCAAGATCCAGCGAAAAGCCCTCGATCGTCCCCCCGGAGAGATTGTGCACGATGGCGTGGCTCGAACCGCGCACGGCAGGAGGAGCAGGCGGCGCCGCCGGAGCCAGCTTTCGGCCGACAATCGCCTCGATGAAGTCGGCTTTCGTAGCCGCGCTGGTTTCTATCGTCGCCGCGACCTTGCCGTCGCGCAGCACTGTCGCCCGGTTGGTGATCTCCATCACCTCGTCGACGTCGTGAGAGACGAAAACAACGCTCACGCCTTTGCTCACAAAGGTCCGGACAAGCTGGAACAATCGGTCGACGTCGCGCTTCGGGAGAAACGGCGTCGGCTCATCCAAAACCAGAAGGCCAGCGCCGACGCCGCCTTCCGCGTTCATTTCCGCGATCGCGCGGACGATGGCGAGGAGCGCCCTTTCGACCGGAGGGATATCGGCCACACGCGCGTCCGGATCGAGATCAATGTCATAGGTCGCAAGAAGGCGTTTTGCGGCGCGCCGCTGCGCAGCCCAGTTGATCGCCCATTCGTCACGTTCCGCGAGCCGTCCGACCAGCAGATTCTCCAGCGCCGTCAGGCTCGGGATGAGTCCGAGATGCTGGTGCACGAAGCTCATTCGGTGCTTTCGGAAGGCCCCCGGCGCCAGCGGCAGCGCAACGTCGGCGCCGCCGATCTGCAGGCGGCTCCCCGGGTCCGGAGCGTGAAACCCCGCCAGAACCTTGATGAGCGTCGACTTGCCCGAACCGTTCTGGCCGAGAAGACCGTGGACCTCGCCCTGGGCGACTGCGAGTGAAGCATTGTCGAGGGCCTTCTGGCCCCCAAAGGTCTTGCTCAGGCCCCAAAGCCGAAGCGCGGGCGAGGCGTCGGCGGGAGGACGCGCTCCCGCTAGTGAAGCTTCCACAGGTCCGCGTAGCCCTTGACATAGGCGTCCCCGTAGCCCTGGGAAAGCTGGGGCGGGGTTCCCGCGTCCTTCGCGTTTTCCTGCGTGAAAATATAGAAGGGAATCTTCGGATCCGAGACGAGGGGCAGGCCGCACACCCGGCGCATCTCGGCGTCGATGATCGCGTGCCCGATCCAGTCGAGATTCTCGCCGATATCCATTTCGACCTGTCCCTGCTGCACGAGTCCGAGCACGAACGGCGTGCCGTTGAAGGCGTCGACGCCAAGCTTTTTCTGCGATCCGGTGATGGTGACCGCCGGAACAACGAACTGGCTCATGCTGTCATAGATCACGATGATGTAGTTGATCTTCGGGTCGGCGAGGAGCGCCGCCTGCACGCCAGGCGTGATGCGGGTGCCCCAGTCGACGACGGGAAATTCATCACCTTCGTCTTGCAGTCGTCGCAGTGTTTCAGCTCCGCTTCGATGCCCGACATCATCGAATCGGTCGAAAGCGCGCCCGTCGAGATCAGGACCAGGGCGTTCATATGACCCTTGGTCTTGACGACCGCCCAGTCGGCGAGGAGAGCCCCGGCCTTGGCGTAGTCGATAGGAACGTCTCCGTCGGCGTATTTCTTCACTTCGGCTGTTTGCTCGACTCCGCTGTAGTGCGAGGCGATGACGGGGATCTTCGCGGCCTGCGCAGCCTTCACTTGCGGCACGAGAACGCGAGGGTCGGTCCCGGCCAGAAGATCGATGAGGTCAACCTTCTGGTTCACCGCGGTGTCCATGCCCTGCACCCATTGCGAGCTTTGCCCTTGGTTCTCCCAAGTAATGAACTTGAAGCCTACTTTTTTTGCCGCAGCCGCCATGGCCTTTTCGATATTGGCGGTGAAGGGATTGGCGCTCGATACGGGAATGCTGAGGATTGTCTTGCCCTTCATGCAGGCCTGCGCGTCGAACGCGGGACCGGGCGCGACGAACTCCGGCTTGTGCCTGAACGGCTCGATTTGCTTCTCGAAATACGACAGATCATCCGCATGCGCCGAGCCCGCCACGGCTCCGCAGGCCGCCAAGCTCAAGGCGACGGCGCGCCACACCGATAAACGGTTCGCCATTTCAAAAGTCTCCGTTGCAGAAGCCGTTGATCGCGGGCGGTCGTCATGGTGAAAGCCCTGCGACATCACGATGGAAGCAACGTTCATGCCGGGAGCATGCACAGCCGCTTGATCAGAGGGCTTTGCACATTGGCGAACCGATGCCGCGGCCCAGAAGATGGCAAGCTTTTTGCGATCGGAGTTCGAGGGTGCGGTCTTCCTGCAGTCTCGCAGATTTCACAGCCGACGCGGCGACCGGTCGATCCCGCTCGCGGCATGTCGCTTCCGGCTAGGAAAACGGGGCTAGCCGGAGCTTCGGAGTCTCTTCCCATGAAAGTCATTGGCGTCGATGTCGGCGGCACGTTCACCGACCTCATCTACTCCGACCTCGAGACCGGCGCGATGTCCATCAACAAGGTCCCCACCACGCCGGAGGATCCGTCAACCGGCGTGATGAAGGGCATCGAGGGCCTGCTCGCTTCGGCTCAGCGAAAGCCCGATGAGATCGACTTCGTCTTCCACGCGACGACGACCGCGACCAATGCGGTGCTCGAGGACAAGGGCGCGAGAGCAGGCATGATCACCAATGAAGGCTTCCGCGACGTTCTGCATATCGGACGCCATCAGCGGGTCGAGCACTACTCGATAAGGCAGGAGCTGCCGTGGCAGAATCGTCCGTTGATCAAACGCCGCGATCGCAAGGTGGTCCAAGGACGCTTGGCGCCGCCGCACGGGGAGGAGCTCGAGCCGCTGGATGAAGAGGGGGTGCGCAGCGCGGCGATCGCTCTTGGCGAGGCCGGCGTGGAATCCGTCGCCATCTGCTTCCTCTTCTCCTACCTCAATCCGGCGCATGAGGACCGCGTCAAGGCGATCGTGTCTGAAATTCTTCCAGAGGCGTTCGTCACCACATCCTCCTTCGTATCCCCGCAGTTTCGCGAGTTCGAGCGATTCACAACGGCCGCGTTGGCCGCCTTCATCGGACCGAAGGTCCGGATGTGTATCACCCACCTCGACCGGTCGCTCAAAAGCGCGGGGCTTGCGGCCGATCTCGAGAATCATGGCCTCGAACGGCGGCGTGGCGACTGCGAGCATGGTGTCGGAGAAGCCGACGCTGACGCTTCTCTCCGGCTTGGCGGCCGGCGTGCTGGCGGGGGCATGGATCGGCGGGCTCGCGGAGCGACGAAAGCTGATCACGTTCGACATTGGGGGCACGAGCGCGGACATCGGAATCATCGTCGATGGAAAGTTGGCGGAAACGGACGCACGTTCGACGTCCATCGCAGGCTTCCCGCTGCTCACGCCCATGATTGACATCCATACCATCGGCGCGGGCGGCGGCTCGATCGCCTATATCGACCATGGCGGCGCGTTTCGGGTCGGACCGCGCAGCGCGGGCGCCGTTCCTGGCCCCGCCGCCTACGGGAGGGGCGGCGAAGAGCCGACCGTGACAGACGCCAATCTGGTTCTCGGCCGGCTCGACAGCGGATGACTTCCTCGGCGGGGGCATGAAGCTCGACGCAGAAGCGGCGCGACGCGCCGTCGGCGCTCTCGGGGCCAAGCTCGGCCTCAGCCTCAGCGAGGCGGCGGAGGGTGTTCTCACGGTCATCAACGCCAATATGGCGAACGCGATCCGCTCCCGTACGATCCAGAAGGGCATCGACCCGCGCGGCTTTTCGCTTGTCGCCTTCGGCGGGGCCGGTCCGCTGCAGGCCGCGGAGGTCGCCGCCGTTCTCGGCATTCCCGAAGTCATCGCGCCGCCCTATCCGGGAATCACCTCAGCCATGGGGCTTCTCACGACCGATTTCAAATACGACTCCGTCCAGACGGAGTTTCAGGTCAGCGGGGCGGTCGATCTCAAGAAGCTCAACACAAGCCTCGCGGACATGCAGGCCAGCCTCGTGGCGCGGTTCGAGGCGGATCACATTCCCCTTTCCGAGGCAGCCTTCTCCCGCGCGGGCGACCTTCGCTACGTCGGGCAAGGTTATGAGCTGCGGGTGCCCCTGCCGGAGGGCGAGATCACGGAGGAAACGCTGCCACAGGCGTGGAAGGCGTTCCACGCGGCGCATGCCGCCGAATATGGCCGCGCCTTCGAGGCGAGCCCGATCGAGATCGTAAACGTGCGGGTGAGCGGCGTCGGACGCGTGCCGAAACTGCGCGCGATGAACGCGCCGAAAGGCGGCTCGCTCGAAAAAGCGAAGGCCCGCGTCAGCCCTTGCTTGTTTCGGGTCGCCGGCAAGCTCGAGAGCTTCGAGACGCCCTTCTACCGGCGCAGCGAACTTCCGTTGGAGGAGACCTTCTCCGGTCCCGCGGTGATCCTGCAAACCGACAGCACCACGCTCGTCCCGCCCGGCGCGACCGCCCGCGTCGACTGGACCGGCAATCTCATCATCACGCTCGGAGGCCTGCAATGACGGTTCACTCCGCGGTCGCGCCGGAAGCCCAGCCTGCGACCCGCGTCAATCCGGTGACGGCCGCCGTCATCCACGGCGCGCTTGAAAACATTGCAATCGAGATGGGCCACAAGCTCATGCGAATGGCCTATTCGAGCATCATCCGCGAGTCCGAGGATTTCGGCGCCGCGCTGACCGACCCGGAGGGCGGCCAGCTTTGCGAGTGCAAGATGAGCACCCCGCTCCAGTCTGGCCCGATCCCTGGATATATCCGGGGGATTCGAAAGGAGCTCGCGAGGCGCGGAGAATCGATCGGTACCGGCGACGTCATCATGCACAACGACCCTTATGGGGGCGCTTCGCACGGGCCGGACGTCGCCTTTTGCGTGCCGGTTTTTCTTGACGGCCAGTTGGTCGGATTCTCGGTCACCACCGCCCATCATCTGGACATCGGCGCCTCGACTCCCGGCAGCGCAGGCATCGTCAGCGCGGTCGACGCCTATGCGGAAGGGCTGCAGTTCAAGGCGATCAAGATCGTCGAGGACGGGCGGCCAAACCGAGCCGTCTGGCAGATCCTGCGTGACAATATCCGCGCATCCGATCTCGTCGTCGGCGACATGGAGGCGCAGATCAAGGCGGCGGAGATCGGCGCCGACCGGTTTCACGCGCTCGTGCGGCAATACGGGCTTGAGACCCTTATCCTCGCCTATCAGGATCCGATGGACTATTCCGAGCGCCTGATGCGCAACGCGATCCGCGCGCTGCCCGACGGTGATTACGCCGCCGAGACGACGATCGACGGTTTTCTGGACGACGAGGAGGCGAAACGTCGCGATCTCAAGATCAAGGCGACGCTGAAAGTGCGCGGCGATGAGATGACCGTGGATCTGACCGGCGCGGCGCGGCAGGTCGACGACCGGCCGATCAACATGCCGCTCGAAGGCACGGTCGACTGTGCGATATGGCTAACGCTCCGATCCATCCTTCTCGATAGCGCAGTTTATGGGAATGTGCCGCAGAACATGGGGCTCACGCGGCCGATCCATATTGTCGCGCCGAAAGGAACGCTAACGAACCCCGACTTCCCCGCGCCGGTGATCGCACGCTTCTGTCCCGGCAACGCCCTCGCCGACACCGTCATGAAGGCGCTTGCGCAACGCGTGCCCGGGCAGGTGAGCGCGGGCATCGGCAATCTGCGCTGCGTCGCGTTCACCGGTCTCCATCAGGGCCGCCACTGGGTGCAGATGGAAATCCTCGAAGGGAGCTACGGCGGCAGAGAGGGCCTGGACGGGATGGACGCCGTCGACACGCTTTACGCCAACACCCGCAACAACCCGATCGAGGACATCGAGTCGCATCTGCCGCTCCGCGTCAACCGCTACGAGTTGCGCGATCAGGCGCCCGCCAAGGGCAAGTGGCGCGGCGGCATTGGCTCCGTCCGCGAATTCGCCTTTCTCTCCGGCGGCGCGTTCTCGGTCGAGGGCGAGGGGCACAAGTATCGTCCGTGGGGATTCGCCGGCGGCGCGGACGGCTCGACCGCCTCCTTGTCGCTCATCCCCGCGACGGGCCGCGAGAGCGCTCTCCCGTCCAAGGTTCCCTATCGCGGAGCGAACTGCGGCGACCGGCTCAAGGCGGTCGGACCGAACGGCGGCGGCTACGGAGATCCAATCGAACGGGATCCCGAGGCGGTCTTGAGCGATGTGCTCGACGGCTATATTTCGACCGAGCAGGCCCAATCGGACTATGGCGTCGTCATCCGGGGCAAGGCCCTCGATAGGGCCGCCACCGATGCGCTTCGAGCGGCGGCGCCGAAATAGCGCGCGGGGCGGACACCTTTGCGCGCGATCATCATCGACGCTCCGGGCGCGAGACACAATCTGACAGTCGGCGAAGCGCCGCAGCCAATTCCCGGCCCCGGAGAAGCGCTGATCGACGTCGCCTATTGCGGCTGCAATTTCGCCGACACAATGATTGTGAGCGGAACCTATCCTCATCTGAAGGGCTACCCGATTGTCGGCGGGCTTGAGGTCTCGGGGCGGATCGCGGCACTCGGGGCGGGCGTAACCGGCCCGAAGGTCGGGGACCGCGTCGCAGCTTTTCTGGAGGAGGCGGGAGGCTTCGCGGATCAATGCGTGGCTCCGGTCGAGCGCCTGATTCCGATTCCTCCGGGCATGGCGTTCGACGTCGCGGCGGCCTTTCCCATTCAGGCGCTCACGGCTTGGCATCTGCTCCACAATGTCAGCGTGACCAGGCCTGGCGACGTCATCCTGCTCCACCCGTCGGCGGCGGCGTCGGCCTGTTCGCGACCCAGCTCGCCGTGCGCGCTGGCGCCGCCGTCATCGGAACCGTGGGCACGAAGGGCAAAGAGGCGCGCGCGCTCGAGTTTGGCGCGGCCAAGGTGGTCAACCGGGAGGACGAGGATTTCGTTGAGGTCGCTGCGCGATTCACCAACGGGAGCGGGGTCGACAAGGTGCTGGACTCGACTGGCGCGAGCATCCTCGACCGCAGTTTCGCGACCATCCGCAAGCTTGGTCATGTGGTGAGCTTCGGCGAGGCGGAGGGCCGGCCGTTTCCCAATCTGTGGGAGGGGCTGGTTGCGAAGTCGCTCACTTTCACCCGCTTCCATCTCGGCCACGCGAACTTTTCCTCCGCCGTCTGGCGCCAATCGATCGACGCGGTCGTGGGCGGGATCATGGATGGGAGCCTGAAAGTCCCGCTCGAACAGACGTTCCCCTTCGGCGAAGCGGACGTGATGCTGGACCGCCTGGCTTCACGCCAGGTCGCGGGCAAGCTCATCCTCGCGGTCAACCCGAGCTGAAAAACGACGCCAATGCCTCAGATCAATGGCGAGCGACTGCTCGCCGACCTCCGTCGCCTGGCCGAGTTCGGCGCTTACAAGAGCGGCGTGCACCGGCCGACCTTTTCGACGGAGGACGTCGAGGCCCGCCGCTGGGTCGCGCAACGTTTCTCGGAGGCCGGACTTGAGGCGTGGATCGACGGAATCGGCAATATCTTCGGCCGTCCGAGCGTGACCGGACCCAAGCTCCTGATCGGTTCGCACACCGAATCCCAGAACCACGCTGGCTGGCTCGACGGCGCGCTCGGCGTTATCTACGGGCTTGAGGTCGCTCGCGCCTTCCGTGACGACCCTCGCACAATGGATTTGCCCGTAGAGGTCGCCTCCTGGGCGGATGAGGAAGGACATTTCGGCTTCTTTCTCGGAAGCCGTTCCTTCATCGGCGACGTCACCGACGAAGAGATCGACAAAGCGCGCGACCAGAATGACGGAACGCCCTTGCGTGAGGCGCTGGCGGCCGCAGGCCTCGCGGAGCGCAAGCGCGAGACGGTTAGGCCATCGGATTACATCGGGTATCTCGAAGCGCATATCGAACAGGGCGACACGCTCGATGAAGCGGGCCTGCGTCTCGGCGTCGTCACGGGCATTGTCGGCATCCGCCAATATCGCATCGCATTTGCCGGCGAGGCCAATCACGCGGGCACGACGCGCATGGGTCACCGCAAGGACGCGGGCCTCGCCCTCGTCAGGCTCGCCGCGGCGGTCGCGGACCGTTTCCCGCAAGTTTCCGGCCCCCGCAGCGTTTGGACGGCCGGCGCAATTCGCCTTGAGCCCGGCCAGCCAAGCATCGTTCCCGGACGCGCCGAGATGACGTTCCAGGTTCGCGACATCGAGCCCGCGCAATTGCAGCGTTTCGAGGACCTGCTGATCGCCCTCGTAGCCGAAGCCAATTCGGCGGGCCCCTGCGCCGTCACGATGGAGACCCTTTGGACCGTGAGCCCGGTGCTCATGTCGCAGGCGTTTCAGCACGCGTTGAGCCGCGCCGCGCAAAAGCACGCGCCGGACGCTTTCATCTCGATGCCGAGCGGCGCCGGGCACGACGCGCAGATCCTGGCGCGTAAGCTTCCCGCGGCGATGTTGTTTGTGCCCAGCATCAAAGGCGTGAGCCACCACTGGACAGAGGATACGAGCGAGGCCGACATCGTTCTCGGCTGTCAGGCCTTCGCAGACGCCGCGGAGGAGATCGCGCGCGGCGCCACCAAGCCCGGCTGAACCGGTTCGCTTTCGCGGCCAATCCTCAAGCGCCTCCGCCGCCTTCAGCTCACTGGTCCCACGATAGCGGCTGCCCGATCGCGGCCGGCATCCGGGACCCGCGCCCGAGAACCGCGAGCACGAGGAGCGCGATCAGATAGGGCGCCATTTGCACGACATAGGAGCTGACCGGCAAGCCAAAGCCCTGCATGCGCAATTCGAACGCTTCCGCCGCGCCGAAGGCGAGGCAGGCGATGGCCGCGCCGAAGGGATTCCAGCGCGCAACGATGAGGGACGCCAGCGCAAGATAACCGCGACCGCCGGTCATGCCGTCGGTGAACGTTCCGACCTGTTGCAAGGAGAGCACCGCGCCGCCAATTCCAGCGACGGCGCCGCAGGCGACGACCGAAGCCATGCGCACGCGGAACGGCTCGGCGCCGGAGGCCAGAACCGTCTCCGGGCTTTCGCCAGTCGCGCGCAGCGTTAAGCCGCCCTGCGTGCGCGCAAGAAAGAACGCCAGCGCGACACAGCCAGCGATCGCGACATAGGTGAGCGGCGGCAGCGCAAACAGAAGCGGCCCGACGAGCGGAATATTTGCCAGCCCCGGAATGGGCCAGGGCGGAAGCGGAGTCAGGTGGATGGCGATCGGGCGGCCGCCGCCTGACAGCACGCGCATGAGGTAGTTCGTCAGCCCCGCCGCCAAAATGTTCGCCGTGAGACCTGTGACCATGTTGTCCGCCCGATAGGCGACGGTGACGACCGCCACGACAAGCCCGATCGCCGCTCCGCTTAAGATCGCCAGCGCCACGCCGACGAGCGCGCTGCCGGTCGCCCAGGCGCCGATCGCGCCGCCGAACGCGCCCATGAGCATCATGCCTTCGAGCCCGACCGCAAACACGCCCGCGCGCTCGGAGAGGATGCCGCCCAAAGCGGCAAGCATGAGCGGCGTCGCGATGCGGATCGCTGCTTCCAGGAACTCGATCACACCCGCCTCACAGTCGCTGCGAGGATGAACAGCATGGTGAGGCCTTCGATCACCACGACAAGGGCGCAGGGCACGCCGATCTGCCACTGCATCGAAAGCGAGCCAGCCTCGAGCAGACCGACGAACAGCGCCGCGGGCGCGACCGCCAATGGCTCGACGGCGCCGAGAAGCGCGACCGTCACCGCCTTGAAGCCGAAGCCGAGCGAGAAGCCCTCGATCAGCCGATGATGGATGCCGAGAACCTCGACCCAACCGGCAAGACCGGCGAGCGCGCCCGACAGGAGCATGGCCGCCCAGCTGAGGCGGCCGATCGAAAATCCCGCATAGGCCGCGGCGGGGCGGGATCGTCCGGCGACGCGGATGGCGAAGCCGAACGGAGTCAACCACAGCGTCACCGAAAGCGCTGCGGCGACGGCGAGCGCCAGGATGAATCCGACATGCGCGTCGACTCCCGGCAGCCTCCAGAGCCATGCGCCGCGCGGCATGATCGGCGATTGCAGGAACCCGGCGCCGGCCTGGCCAAGCGCTCCCGCCAGAGCCTCCTGGACGATGAGGGCGCCAACGAAATTCAACAAGAGCGTGACAAGCACCTCGTGGACGCGGCGCCCGAGATGGATGGCCGTTGCGATCGCTGACCACAAGACGCCGAACATAGCCGCGCCGATCAACGAAGCAGGCGCGACGGCCCAGGACGCGTATTGCGGCCAGTGAAGCGCGACCGCCGCCGCGCCCAGGCCGCCGAGAGCGATCTGGCCTTCAGCGCCGATGTTGATGTTTCCGGCGCGAAAGCAGAAAGCAACTCCTGTTCCCGCCAGCAGATAGGGCGTCGCCCGATTGAGCGCGACGCCCAGCTGATGGGGCGAGCCAGCGGCCCCCCTCGCCAGCGCCGCGAAAGCGATAAGCGGATTGTGTCCGGAGAGAGCGACCAGAGCCGCCGATGAGAGAAGCGAAAGAATGACCGCCACGACGATGCGCAGCCCGATCCCTTCGGCTGCGACGAATCGCAGTGAAGCAAAGCGCGGCGCGGCAGCCCGCAAGTCAGGCGGCGCCGCCTCCGTCATGCGGCCCGGCCGGACATCCAGAGGCCGAGCTGCGCGAGATCGATCGTGTCGCGCGCCATGATCCCGAGGAGCTGACCGTCCACCACAACCGCCACGCGGTCGGAGACGTCGAGCACCTCCTCAAGTTCGGAAGAGACGTAGAGGATAGCCGCGCCCGCTTCCCGCAGCGCGAGCGTCCGTTCAACGACGAAGCGGGTCGCGCCGGGATCGAGACCCCAGGCGGGCTGATGGGCGATCAGCGCCGCCGGCTTCCGGTCGAGCTCGCGCGCGACGACGATCTTCTGCTGATTGCCGCCTGACAGCCGCGCGGCCCTGGTTTCCGTCGAGGGCGCCCGAATGTCGGAGGCCCGCATGAGCGCGGCCGCCTTCCGCCCGATCGCCGCGGGGGAAAGAAACACGCCCGACGCGAAAGGGCGCCGGCGGCTGTCGTGCAGCATCAGGTTCTCGGCCACCGACATCGACTTCACCAGCGCCGTCTGACCGCGGTCGGCGGGCATGTAGGCGAGCCCGGCGCCGACGCGTTGGTCGACGGACGCGCGGGCGAGCTCGCGGCCATCGAGCCGGATCGAGCCTGAGCTTGCGGGCCTCAAGCCCGCGAGGGTCTCAACAAGTTCGAGCTGACCGTTGCCGGCGACGCCGAGGACTTCGCCCGCGCGCACGTCGAAAGACGGCGGGCCAAGGCCCCGGCCGGCGACGCGATCAACCGAGAGTCGCACACCGCCCTGCCCTGCCCTACGCTGCGCATGCGGCGTCGTGACGTCGCGACCGACCATCATCGTCGCGAGCTCCGCCCGCGTGACGTCGCCGACGCGCGCTTCTCCGGATACGCGCCCTAGCCGCAGGACGACGACCCGATCGCAGACGTCGAGCACTTCCGGCAGCTTATGGGTGATGAAGACGATGCCTTTCCCTTGTGTCCGGAGTCGCCGGAGGATTGACAACAGTTCCGAAACCTCGCTCGGCGCGAGATTGGAGGTCGGCTCGTCGAGGATCATGAGTTGCGCGTCGCGCAGCACGGCTTTCAGGATCTCGACCCGCTGCCGGCGGCCGAGCGGCAGGTCGGCGACAAGCGCGTCGGGATCGAGACCAAGTCCGTAGCGGAGGCTCTCCTCCCGCACCCGCCGGGCCATTTCCCTGCGGCGCAGGATGCGTCCCGCCTCCGCCCAGCCGAGCATGACGTTCTCGACCACCGTCATGGCGTCCACCAGCATGAAATGCTGATGGATCATGGCGACGCCGCGCGCCATCGCGTCCGCCGGCCGATATCTGGCGAGCTTTTGGTCGCGAAGCATGATCGAACCCGCGTCCGGCGCGATCAGGCCGAACAGCACCTTCATGAGCGTGCTCTTGCCCGAGCCGTTCTCGCCCAGAAGGCCAAGGATCTCGCCTTCGTTCAGATCAAGATCGACGCCGTCGACCGCCCGCACCGGACCAAAGCTGCGAGCGATCCCGCGCATTTCGAGAAGGGCGCCCATGGTTCTCACGGACCACGCGGCGCGAGCCGAACGGGCGGCGGGCGCCGGCGCCCGTCAGGCGTCACCCGCCGCTCCGCGCATCTTTCTCCGTCGGCTCGATCTTCAGCGCTCCCGTCTTGAACTCAGCCGCCATGTCATCAAGCTCCTTGACGACCGCTGCGGGAACGATCGGATTGAACGGCTTCCCAGGTTCGTATTCGAGCGTGGCGCCGGTGACGGGCGCCGTGTCGTATCCATATTGAACGAAGGTTCCGAACAGCTTGCCTGACTTCACCTGATCGGCGGTCGAGCCGAACATCGCCGGCCAGTCCTCGACGATGTTGGTGAGCACGAGTTCAGGCGCGATCTTGGTCTGGTCCGGCCCGCGCCCCGTCGCATAGACATGTTTTTCCTTCGCCGCCTGGATGAGGCCGGCTTCGGCGGCGTTCAGTTTGCCGGTGATGACGTCCGCCCCTCCCGCGATCAGCGAAAGAGCCGCTTCCTTCGCCTCCGCGGCGCCTTCCATATCCTTGATGTAGAGGATCGTGACTTTCGCTCCCGCCTTCTCCGCGCAGATGCGGAACCCTCCGGCTTGCGCGGTGACGTTCGGAACGCCCTGCAGTCCATAGACGCCTCCCACCTTGCCGGTCTTGCTCATCCGGGCGGCAAGGTGGCCAACTTGGCAGCCAAATTGCGCATTGTTCCAGTCGATCGACATCACGTTCGGCGGCTTGCCTTCATTGCCGCTGACCGCGATGAACTGCGTCTTGGGGAAATCAGGCGCCACCTGCTCCATCGCCGAGACAAAGCGGCCGGAGTGGCCCATGACGACCTCATAGCCTTGGTTGGCGTAGTCGCGGAGCGCCTCGGCTTCATCGGCGTCGGCGACGTTTTCCGAATAGGCCGTCTTGAAGCCATGCGGCTCGAGGCTTTTTAGAATCGAATAGCCGAGCGCGTCCAGCTCTGATCGTTGGCGCTTCCGGGGAGCAAAATCGCCGCCTTGTCCTCCGCACGAGCGGCCGATGCGCCGGCCAGCGATACGATTGCAAGGGAAGCGGGACGGCGCAGCGGGGGTAAAGCCTTCATGGCACGAACCTCTCATGTCGCCCGGGCGCTCCGCCCGCACGAAAACCAACGATCTTGCGGAATATTTCATGCAATAGTCGCGCCATTCCGGCCGGTCAGGCGAAGACGATCCCGGCGATCGGCCGCTTCGCAGCAAGAGCGAAGTCCGCCTTGCAATGGCCTATCGCAGCATTTAGAGGCCAAACGCCTTAGCGCGCGGCGCTGGGCTTCCGCTTTCCGCCCTCGCCGCCCTTCGCGCGCGCTTGGGCGACGGTTCACCGGGGAGGGTGTTGTGCGCCGAAGACACTTTCTTTTGGCAGGCTTGGCTTCGGTTCTGGGGCGCCGGCGGCCGCCCAAGAGCCAGAAGGCCGACGCCGATCTGGCTGAACCTGTCAAAGGAACGGAAGAGCTTTGGTATCTTCTGACAGCGCTTGATACGTTGATATTCACGCTGGCGGTCGCGGTCATCAAAGAGCCGGCCGTTATTTTTCAGCCGCGCCGGGAGATTCAGCCTTATGTCGCGCAGCTCGGCGACCCCCAGGCCGAAGAAGAGTTCGACGCGGCGCTCAAATCAAGCGACGGGCAGGCGCGGGTCGAGCAGAACAAGACGGTCATCGACGAGGCCGCCAAGGAGATCCGCGCGTTGTTGACCGACGTCGTCTCGCCGCCGGTTCCCGACAGCCTCGTCGAGGCCTTCTCCCGGGCATCGACATTGCTCATCGCCCGCGCCGCCGACAACCAGTCCTGGTGGTGTCGCGTTTACGCGTTCCGCAAGGTTCGCTGCTAGTGGATAGAATCAAACGCTTCGATCCCGCCAAGCAAGGCGCAACCTATTGGAATCGCTAGAAGGAAGCCGGACTAACCGTTTGATTTTATCCACTAGCCGGAGCGGCGGCGCTTTTCTTCGGCGCCCAGGGCCGGCCGGCGATTGGCTACCACCGGTTCACCGGAAGAATGAAGATCTGAGCGATCTGCATGTGCGCGGGCTGCTCCAGCGCGAACAGCACCGAGCGGGCGATATCCTCGGGTTCGAGAGCGATCCGCGCCTGATCAAAATAGGCCTGCTCGAGGCTGCGGTCGCCGCGGTGGCGCTTGAGAATGATGTTCGTCCGCGTAAGCCCGGGGAGCACCTCGGTCACCCGGATCGCCGTGTCGGCAAGATCGGCGCGCAATCCGTCGCTGAACGCCCTGACGCCAGCCTTGCTGGTCGTATAGGCGACCATTTCAGGCACGAGCCTGAGCGCGCTGATCGAGCTCATATTGACGATGTCTCCTGAGTTCCGTTCAATCATCCCCGGCACGACCGCGCGCGTGACCCGAATCATGCCGGTCAGATTGACGTCGAGGATGTTCGTCCAGTCGTCCGCGGGGCCGCGGGCGAAATGGGTTCGCCCGCCGACGTCGTGCCCCGCATTGTTGATCAGAATGTCGATCGGGCGGAAGTCCGCAGGGATCTCATCGAGAAGCCTGTCGACCGCCGGATAATTCGTCACGTCGAGCTCGAGCGGCAAGGCGCGAGGACCAAGCGCGCCGGCCAGCTCGCGCGTGGCCTCGCCGTCGATATCCGCGAACGTGACCCGCACGCCGCGTTCAAGGAGCGCCGAGGCGATCGCCTTGCCAATGCCGCTCGCCGCCCCGGTCACCAGAGCATTGCGTCCGCCGAGCGCCGGCATCGCAGGGACCTCCCGGGGCGCGTCCGCTCATGTCGCGAGCGCGCCAACCGTCTACCCCGGCCAAATTCATGCGGGAAATCATAACTGTTATTTCTTCCCCCCGTCTTTGCATCAACCGCCGGGCGGTCGATCCTCGGCGCGAAAACAAATCACCAATTTCGGGGCTGGAGCGCGCCATTCGATGGCCCACGCCGACGGCTCGGTAAACCTCGCATGCCGTCACTCGATCTTCGCAGGCCCAGGATCACGCAGGAAAGCGTCGTCTTCGCCCTTGCGGCTGGGCTGTTCATCGTCTTCTCGCTGACGCTGCACAATTTCTTGACGCCGGGCAATCTTATCGCGCTCGTGCGCAGCGTCTCAATTCTCGGCATTCTTGGGCTCGGCATGGGGCTCGTGGTGATCGGGCGCGGGATCGATCTGGCGATGGTCGCGATCATGGTCGTCGCTGTCTCCTGGGTGTTGTCGCTTGCGACCCACCAGGGCGTGCCCGTTGGCTGGGCGCTTCTCATCGGCGCAGCCTTCTCGACTGTCGCCGGATTGATCAGCGGCGTCCTCATCGCCTACGCCGTTGTCCCGGCGATCTTCACCACACTTGCGATGGGCCTCGTGATTTATGGCGTGGGCCGGGCCTGGCTGTTCGAGGTGGATGTCCAGAACACGCCAAACGAGTCGGCGTTCTTCCATTTTGTCGGCTCCGCCAACCTCTTCGGCTTGCCCCTCCCGATCGTGCTTTTCGCGCTTATCGCCCTCGTGCTCTGGGCGGTGCTGCGATGGACCCGCTTCGGCCGTTACATTTATGCAAGCGGCGACAATCCCTCGGCGGCGCGCAATGCGGGCGTCCCTCTGCGCCCGCTCATCGTCTCCCAATATGTGATCACGGCGCTCATCGCCTATGCGGCCGGCCTTGTCATGGCGGCGACGTCGGACGGCATGAGCACCCGGGTCTATAACTCGACCATGATCTACGACGTGCTGCTCGTCGTGGTGCTCGGCGGCATCGGCCTCAGCGGCGGGCGCGGGAGCGTGCGCAATGTGCTGGTCGGCACGCTGCTCATCGGCGTGCTCCTCGACGGCATGACGATCCTGGACATTCCCTATGTCGAGCAGAACCTGATCAAGAGCGTGATCCTGCTCATCGCGATCGTCATCGACAGCTTCGTCAACCCTCGCGACGAGCAGACCGCCCAGCAGGAGCAGGGAGACATCTAACTTAACTAGGAAAAGTGAAACAGGGAGGACCGCAATGAAACTGAGAATGCTGCTGATACTTGCGCTCGGCTTGGTCATGGCCGCCGCAGGCGCGCAGGCCGAGGAAAAGGGTCTTGATAACCACGCCAAGCGCACCCCGTACTATGACAAGCTGAAGGGCAAGAAGGTCATCTTCGTGCCGCTGGCGATGGGCTTCGATCTCACCGAAGGCTGGGCGGCGATCATGCGCCGGCAGGCCAAGGACCTCGGCTACGACTTCGAGATCCGCGATCCCAACTGGAGCACCGACGCGGGCACGCGCGCCATCACCGAGGCGATCTCGCAAAAGCCAGATCTCCTGATCGTCCACAATCCGGACCTGCAGTCCTACGCCAAACTTGAGCAGCGCGCCGTGCAGGCGGGCATCAAGGTGCTGCAGGTGAACCTCGAGACCGTCAATCCGACCGACTACTACGTCGGCGCCGATTGGGTGAAGGTTGGCCTCATCGAGGCGCAGGCGCTCGTCGATCATTGCGGGAAGGGATCCGGCAAATCGGGCAAGGTCGCGATCCTCGAGGGTCAGCCGACCGCCGCCTCCAATCTCTACGAGCTCTACGCCTACTATCACACCTTCGCCGATCATCCGGAGATTCAGGTGGTCGCCGACCAGGCGGCGACCTACGATCCGGCAAAGGCGCGCGCCATCATCGAGACTGTGCTGCAGCAGCACCCCGACCTCTGCGGCATCGTCGGCAACTGGGACAACCAGGACGTCGGCGCAGGCGCCGCCGTGCAGGCCGCCGGCAAGACCGGTCAGATCTTCATTGTCACTTCAGGCGGCGGCAGCAAGACCGGCTGCGACAACATCAGCAAGGGGCTGCTCAGCGAGATCGTGAGCTATGACGTACCGCTGCAGGGCGATGCGCTCAATCAGGCGATTGTCGAGCTCCTGTTGTCACCCGCCAAGGCCGGCTCGATCCAGACCACCTATTTCACGCCGCTCACCCTGCAGACGAAGGACAGCATCACGCCGCGCCAATGCTGGACGCTCGACGAGCTGAAGTAGGAGGCCGCCCTGGCTTTCCTGCTGACAGGACGGGCGCGCCTGTGACGCGCGGGGCTAGGGACCGGCTGACCCAGTTGCGCTACCAGTATTTCCCCGATCACCTGATCGGGGAAATACTGACCAAGCGCTGGATCGACAACGCGATCCCCTTCCTCGTCCTTCTTATCGCAGTCTGCGTTTTCAGCGCGCTGGTCCCGGGCTTCCTCACCATCAACGGGCTCAGCGATCTCGGGCGGCAGTTCGCCGAGTTCGGGCTGATCGTGCTCGGGCTGACCATCGTCATGATCTCGGGCGGCATCGACCTCTCGGTGGCCTCCGTCTACACCCTCGCGGTCCTGCTCTCGCTCATCTGCGTGAATGTCGAGGGTTGGCCGGTCTGGCTCAGCTTCCTCGCGGTCATGGCGCTCGGCGTCGTCTGCGGCTCGATCAATGGCTATCTGGTCGGCTATCTCCGGCTCCGCGCCTTCCTGACAACGCTGGTCACGCTCATCATCTTCCGCTCGATCTACGACATCGTCTTCCTGCGGGCGTCGACGGCGATCATTTCGAGTCTCTCGGATTCCGACGTCTGGACCTTCATCGGCGAAGGAACCTTCCTTGGCGTGCCCTTTACCCTTGTCGTGACCGCCGTCATCGCCATCGTCTGGCACATCGTCCTGTCGCGGACGCGGCCCGGCTGGCGGCTCACCGCCGTAGGCGGCGCGCGGCGGTCGGCCTATAACGCCGGCATCAAGGTGCGCCGCACAGTCTGCCTGGCCTATGTCTGGTCATCGGTTCTGAGCGCGCTCGCCGGATTCCTGTTCGCCGCCCGCATCGGCAGCACGGGGGCGGACACAGGCGTGGGGCTCGAGGTCTCCGCGCTGACCGCGGCGGTCCTCGGCGGCAATTCGCTTGGCGGAGGGCGCGGCTCGGTCGCCAAGGCGGTCATGGGCGCGCTGCTCGTCCTGATCGTCACCGACAGCCTCACGAGCTTCGGTGTCTCCGGGCCGGTGAACTCCACCGTGCTGGGCTGCGTGCTCATCGCCGCGGTCTTCGTCGACATGCGCTTCCTGCGCAATCGCGACAAGTGGCTCTCCAAGGTCTATGTGTCGCCGGCTTATCTGTCGCTTCCGCCCCCGCCGTCCGCGCTCGATCCGGGCTCGCCTTACGCGCTCAACGACAAGCTGCGTTCGGTGGAGATTATTGGCCTTGGCCAGATCGAGGGGCCGGAGGACGTCATCCTCGACCGCGACGACAATCTCTATTGCGGCACCCGTCACGGCGACATTGTCCGTTTCTTCGGCCCAGACCACAAGCGCAGCGAAGTGTTCGCCCACATCGGCGGCCATCCGCTCGGGATGGCGTTCGACCGCAAGGGGGACCTTCTCGTATGCATCGGCGGCATGGGCCTCTACGCCGTCTCGCCCGACAGGACGGTCGCGAAACTCACCGACGAGACAAATCGAAGCTGGCTCTCGGTCGTCGACGATTCGAGACTGAGGCTCGCCGACGACGCTGACGTCGCGCCGGACGGGCGCGTCTATTTCAGCGAGGCGACCGTCCGGTACGAGCAGGAGGAATGGGCGACCGATGCGCTCGAGAGCCGCGGCAACGGGCGCATAGTCTGTTACGATCCAAAGACCGGCTCGAACTCGAACGATCATCCATAAGATTGTGTTCGCGAACGGCGTCTGCATGTCGCGGGACGGCTGCTCGTTCTTCTTCGCCGAGAGCTGGACCTGTTCGATCAAGCGCTACTATTTCGATGGCCCGAAGACCGGAAAGGTCGAAACTGTCATCGCCAATCTTCCGGGGTATCCGGACAACATCAACCGCGCGTCGGACGGCTGCTACTGGGCGGCGCTGCTCGGCATGCGCACGCCGGCGCTCGATCTCGCGCTCGCCATGCCCGGCTTTCGCCGCCGCATGGCGAAACGCGTCGCACCCGAGCTCTGGCTCTACCCGAACATCAACACCGGCTGCGTCATCAAGTTTGACGAGGACGGGCGGGTCGTCGAGAGCCTGTGGGACCTAGGCGGCGTCAACCACCCGATGATCACCTCGATGCGCGAGCACAAGGGCTGGCTCTATCTCGGCGGCGTCTCCAACAATCGCATCGGCCGCTACAGGATTCCCGGCGCGGATCCCAACTGGAACGCCCAGGACGATTATTGGGGCAAGGCGAAATGATCGCCGCTCTCAAGCGCGCCTACGCCGCGTTCCGCGGTTTCGACGACGAGACCGGCTCGGTGCCCATGATGGATGGCCCGTTGCGGCCGAACGCGTTGCTTGACGCCGCGCGTGTCGCGCTGGCGCTGCCGGACGTCGACAACCTCACGCTGCATAGAGGGGAGCTCGTCTGCTCGAGCGGAAAGGAGATCTTGCGGCTCTCGCCCGATAGGAGAGACCTTACGATCTCGGACCGACGCGCTTTCGACGCGGCGGTGAGCTTCATCGCCGCGGGACCCGGAGACAGTCTTGCGGTCGGCCTCGACGGGCGCGGCGTGCTGATCGCCGAAGGCCCGCACGCGGGCCGGATGATCAAAGCCGCGGGCGGACGCGGCCTTACCTGCCCGACGGCGGGGCTTTTTCCCGATCTGAACCGGCTCGTTGTCGCGAGCGGCGCGGCGGCCGGGACCGCCGCCGACTGGAAACGCGACCTCATGGAGCGCGGCGCGAGCGGGGCAGTGTGGCTCATCGACCTTTCCCGCGCCGATTCCACGCCCCAGCCGCTTGCCGAAGGCCTCGCCTTCCCTAGCGGCTTAGCGCGCGCGAGCGACGGCCGGCTTCTCCTCTCGGAGACGTGGCTGCATCGGGTGATCGCGCTCGACACTGAGAGAGGCGGCGCGCCCGAGCCGCTGCTCTCCGACCTACCCGCCTATCCCTGGCGCATCGCGCCGGCTCATGACGGCGGGTTCTGGCTTGCGTTGTTCGCGCCGCGCAATCAGCTGGTCGAATTCGTCCTGCGCGAGGACGACTACCGCCGGCGCATGATCGAGACCGTCGATCCGGCCTTCTGGATTGCGCCTTCGCTGTCGAGCGGCGCAAGCTTCCTCGAGCCAATCCAGGGCGGGGCGCGCAAGAAGCTCAATATGCTGAAGCCCTGGTCGCCGAGCTGGTCCTACGGGCTTGTCGCCCGCTGCAGTCCCGCGATGCGCCCGCTCTCGAGCTTTCATAGCCGAGCCGACGGAGCGGTGCACGGGGTCACCTCCTGCTGCGAGATTGGCGAGACGCTCTACGTCGCCGCCAGGGGCTCGGGCCGGATCGTCGCGATCGACCTTTCAAACGGAGCGGGGCGCCGATCGTGAGCCCGATTCTCGAATTCAGGCGCGCGACCAAGACATTTCGCGGCATTCCGGCGATCAAGGACGTCGACTTCACGCTCGGCGCAGGCGAGATCCACGCCATCGTCGGCGAGAACGGCGCAGGCAAGTCGACCCTGATGAAAGTCCTCGCCGGCGTCTACGAGCTGACCTCGGGCGAACTGGTCTTTGATGGCCAGCCGCTTCGCCTCAAGACGCCCGCCGAGGCGCTCGCCCGCGGCGTCGCCATGGTGTTTCAGGAGACGAATCTCGTCCCGTCGATGAGCGTGGCGCAGAACATCTATCTTGGCGAGGAGAAGCTCTTCAACCGGCTGCGCGGCCTCTATATCCAGGCCCAGCGCTTTCTGCTGTCGCTCAACTTCTATGTTGACCCGATGGCGCTCGTCTCGACGCTGGGCGCAGGCAAGAAGCAGATGGTGGAGATCGCGCGCGCCGTGCACCATCACGCGCGCGTTCTGATCTTCGACGAGCCGACCGCAGCGCTCACGCCCGAGGAGAAGTTTCACTTCTTCAATCTCGTCCGCAGGCTGCAGCAGGGCGGCATGTCGATCATCTTCATCAGTCATGCGCTCGAGGAAGCCCTCGCGCTATCGGACCGGATCACGGTGCTGCGCGACGGCGAGGTGGTGGCGACGGACGTAACCAGCAATTTCGACCGCGAGCGGCTGGTGCAGGCGATGGTCGGCCGAAGTCTGTCGGGCGAACTCTACGGGTCCGCCCAAGCCCGCAAGACCCGCCCCTACGGCGCGGAAATCCTCAGCGTGCGCAATCTCTCGATGGGCGGCCTCGTTCGCAATACCTCGTTCTCGATCTTTTCAGGACAGGTCACGGGCGTCTTCGGGCTCGTGGGCGCGGGGCGAACCGAAACGATGAAGATCGTCGCCGGCGTGCTGAAGCGGGACTTCTTCCACGGCGGCGAAGTGCGCTTCAAGGCGCGCCCGGTGCGCTACCGGACCCCAAGGCCCGCGGTCGTCGACGGCATCGTCTATGTGACCGAGGACCGCAAGGTCGAGGGCTTTTTCGAGAGCATGTCGATCGCCGAGAATATTCAGCTCGGCAAGCTGACGGAGGGCGAGAACCCGCTTAAGCTCGTCACCATGGCGCAGGCGCGCGAGATGGCGGCCGAGTGGACGAAGCGCCTCGGCGTGCGTGCGATCGATCCCGGCGCACGGGTGATCGAGCTCTCGGGAGGAAATCAGCAGAAGGTGGTGATCGCAAAATCGCTGATCCAGAAGCCCGAGCTCGTGATCTTCGACGAGCCGACCCGCGGCGTCGACGTCGGCGCCATCGTCGAGATCCACCGTTTCATCAACGAACTCGCCGACGATGGCGTCGCGGTCGTCGTCATCTCGTCCTACCTGCCGGAAGTCCTGGCGCTCTCGGATCGCATCCTCGTCGCGCGGCAGGGACGGATCGTCGAGGAAATGGATCTTTCCGAGGCGACCGAGTCCAAAATCATGTATGCGGCGGTTCACTGAGCGCGCGAGGGCCGGGGCAGAGGCCCAGTGGCCGGTTCGAGGGGGGCCCGAAACAAGTTCTTTCCGATAAACAGAATCGGCGCTATAATCTCTGTTTTTCCCCCATGCAACGGAGAAACAGAAATGAACGACCATCCACCGCCCCCGCCGCAGGCCGCCGGGGCTCGAGCCGAAGTGCGGGCGCGGCGCGAAAACAGGCTCGAGCGGCGGGAGCGCTGCTTCAACCTGATGATGTCGGGCTATACCTTGCGCCAGATCGCAAAAATGGTGCAGGCCAGCTCCGCCACAGTTCGCCGCGAAGTCGACCGGGCGCTCGCCGAACGGCGGCTCGACGCGCCCCAACGCTTCGCTCGGGTGCAAGTCGCACGGCTCATGAAGGCGCTGAGGCTCGCGGAGGCCGCGGTCGAGCTGGGCGAGATGAAGGCGATTGCGACCTATCTGCGGGTCGTCGCGGCGCTCGACCGCTATCATGAGCTGGCGGCCGGCCCGCAGCCCCGGCTGCCGGCCGAGGCTCCGCCTCTTGCCCTGCCGACGCAGCGCAAGGCGCTCACCTTCGCCCCGCTCGACGATGGCGAATCACCCGGCTCCGACGAGGCTCAGGCGGCCGAACCGCCTGAACTTTCCCGGTGACGTCGGGACGACGACGCGCTGCGGGCTAATCAAACAGCGGCGCTTCGTCCCGCTGCCGCCCACCGACGGTCGCCATGTAGCTCGCCGAGAAAGCGCCGACCAGGAGCGAGATAAAGGCCCACAGGGCGACATAGACCCCCGTCTTGCGGGCGGCGTCCGCCGCCGCCTTGGCCTTGTCCACCGCCTCGGCCTTGGCCTTCTTCGCCTGGTCGAAGACGTCGGCGACGCGCTTCTCCGCATCCGGCTGGCTTATCCCCGCCCGGCTGGCGACGAGTTGGGCGAGATAGGTCTTGTCCGGGGCGGAAAGATCGCCGGTATAGAGCGCCCGGGCCATGATCCGGCCAGCTTCCGCCTGCGCGGCGGCCTGATCGCCCGGAGCGGGGTGATCGCTGCGGAAGAGCATATCGGCGAAATAGGCCGTCGGGTCGGCTACCGTCGATGCGGCCTGACGGGCCGCTTGCCCGGTCGCCGCGCCGGTGGCCTCGCCGACCATCTCGGTCGCCGCGCCAGCGAGGCGCGCGGCTCCGCTCGCCGCCGAACTTGCGGCCCAGGCCAGCAGCACCGCGGTGATCACCGCCCCGACCGCCCAAACCAGGAGCCCATGCGCCGTATCGCGGAAATAAACCTCATCGGTGTGCACACGCGCCCAACCGGCGCGCAGTCGTCCAGCGATGTATCCGCCCACACCGCACGCGAAGAGCTCGACCGCGATGAACCATGCAGCGGCAAGCACGGTGAAGGTGGTCACCGAGGGATTGTTGCTCGACCACGGCGAAACCGAGATCAGGCCGATGCCCGCCCCCAGCGCCACCAGCGCCAGGGAAAACGCGGAAGCGACGAACGCGCCGGCGATCACCGCCGCCCACGACACGCCGGAGGCGTGATCGGGCGCGACTGTCACCGTCGACAATGGGGCGCGAGTCTCGAGTGTGACCTCAGTCATGGGTTTCAAACCTCTGCGTTCACCAGACGATACGACCGGCCTGTGCTGGCGCGGTCGTTCGGCGGCAGGCTTTCTAGTGGTAGAGAAGCGCGATCAGGATGATGATCGGGATCGGAACGCCAAGAAGCCAAAGCAAAATCCCACGGCCCATTTTACCCTCCTCAACGCTACACTGGCGTGAATATTGAGCCGCTGTAAACACGCGCTCCTCTCAATTTGTTCCGGAGGGCTGGAACTTTGCCGGGCGGCCGATCGGAGGGGTCGCCCGCGCCAAAGGTCCAAATACGAGGCCATGTCGATGATCGCCCGTCGCCTTGCCGCACCGGCCCGAAGCGCTTCGGGCCTGGCCGGGGTCTGGCCTGTCGCGTTGCCTTGGTATCAATTAATCTTTCTTTATCAATATGTTATACAATTATACTGACAAATTAGATTCAGATTGGTCCGCGGGCGCGGCCAATTCAATTCGAGTTGCAGAAAAAGAAGCTTAAGCCTTTGAAATCGCTTCGTCGCGCGCAGAATCGCACACCCCGCTGACCGCCTCGCCGGGCCCATCCTCCGCCAATCTGCAGCCGGCTGGACCGATCCCTGGCAGCTAAACTCAAAGCCTCGCCATAACCCGCTGTCATCCAATGGTTTTGCAAAGATTCTATCCTGCAGAAACCTTGCCCGACCGCCTTGTTGACATCGCGGTCCCCGCACGGTCGAAATCCTGTCGTCGGCAGGCGGGAGTTTATGGATTGCGTCCTCTTCACCGTCGAGTCGCTCTGAGCCGCCCGGCTGCGGTCCGAAGCGCCGCCGCTCTTGCGATGGCTGGCCTTGCCGGCGCCGCCGTCGCCGACCCAGCCCTCTCTCCAGGCCCGGGCCTCGCGGACCCATCTGCGCAACCGCCGGGATCCGCCGGGACGCTTCCGCCGGGCCTTGGGAATCGGCCCGGTCCGGCGCCCCTCGCCTTCCCGCAAGCAGGGGAGCCGCAGTTTCGGGCCGACGCATCGACCCCTTCGAAGCCGGCCGCCGGGCCATGGGGGGCGCTCAGCGGCGACTGGCAAAATCAAAGCCTGCTCGGCGACATGGGAGGGCTTCGGCCCGCCCTCGCCAATTACGGCGTTACGCTCGGCATTCTCGAGAACGTCGAGACGTTCGGCAATCTCTCGGGCGGCGTCAAACAGGGTTTTGAAGCGGACGGCCTCACCACCGTGACGCTGCAAATGGACACCGAGAAGGCGTTCGGTCTCAAGGGCGGCACGCTCAATGCGAGCGGCCTCCAGTATTGGGGCGGAAACCTGACCGCGGACAATCTCATGGTCCTGCAGACCCTGTCCGACATCGAGGCGCCGGTCGGCGTCCGGCTTTGGGAGCTCTGGTATCTGCAGAAATTCACCGACAAATTCGACATCAAGATCGGCGAGCAGAGCCTCGACGAGGAATTCACCATTGCGCCTACCGCGAACGTCTTCTTCGTCAGCGCGATGTCGGGCTGGCCGGGGGTTCCAACAATAGATTTGCCTGGCGGCGGCCCCGCCTATCCGCTCGCGGGCCTTGGGGGTTCGCGGGCGCGCGCAGCTGACGGACAGCGTCACTGTGCTCGCTGGCGTCTTCAACGGGAGCCCCATCCCACGCGATTCGCCGAACGGGCCGGAGAGCAATCCGAATGGGGTAAGCTTCCCGCTCGACACCGGGACTCTGGCGATCGCCGAATTGCAATACGCGCTTGGCTCGAGCGCGTCGGGAAAGCCGGGCGGCGGCGGCCCGCTGCCGGGCGTCTACAAGATCGGCGCCTGGTACGACAGCTACAAATTCGACGACCAGCAGTACGACACAATGGGCGCGCCTCTCGCCAGTCCCTTGAGCAACGGCGCCCCGGCCGCGCGTCATGGCGACTTTTCACTCTATGGCGTCATGGACCAGATGATCTGGCGTTCGAAGGACAATTCCAATCGCAGTCTTAACGTCTTCCTCCGCCCCATGTTCACGCCATACCAGGATCGCAACCTCGTCAGCGCCAGCATCAACGCGGGCTTCGCCTTGCACGCCCCCTTGCCGGGGCGCGACAACGATGCCTTCGGCGTTGAAATGGGGACCGTGTGGGCCAGCAGCGGGGCATCCGGCTTCGACCGGCAAATGCAATTCTTCCAGCCTTCGGTCTATACCCCCATCCGTTCGAGCGAGACCTTCATCGAGGCGAGCTATCAGTTTCAGGCCCTGCCTTCGTGGGTGGTTCAGCCGGACGTCCAGTATTTCATCAATCCCGGCATGGGACTCGAGAACCCGGACGCTCCGGCGCAGCGGATCAAGAACGAACTCGTGGTCGGCCTGCGGACGAACATCACATTCTGACCCGGTTAGGCTGAGCCTGCCGGCTTTAGCTCACACCAAGCTTGCGCTGCAGGCTGGTGGACGAGGTGGTGTACTGGAAGGTCAGCTTCTTGTCCGGATAGACGTAGTGATGGGCGCGCTGGGCGGCGAGGGTGGCCTCGTGGAAGCCCGACAGGATCAGCTTGAGCTTGCCCGGATAGGTGTTGATGTCGCCGATGGCGAAAATGCCGGGAACGCTGGTTTCGAACCTCGCAGTGTCGACGGGGATCAGATTCTCGTTGAGGTTGATCCCCCAATTGGCGATCGGGCCGAGCTTCATCGTCAGCCCGAAGAACGGCAGCATGTCGTCACAGGGGTGGTCGTAGTGCTCTCCGTTTTCGCGGCGGATCGTGAGCGCGGAAAGCTGGCCGCTCTCCCCCTTAACCCCCGTCACCTGCCCGAGAACGAATTCCATGTCGCCCGAATTGACCAGTTCGCGCATGGCGTTGACCGAGTGAGGCGCCGCCCGGAACGCGTCCCGGCGGTGCACCAGAGTGATGCGGTCCGCGACGGGATGCAGGTTGAGCGCCCAGTCGAGCGCGGAATCGCCCCCGCCGACGATCACCACGCGGCGGCCGCGGAAATGCTCCATCTTGCGAACGGAATAGAAGACGCTCTTGCTTTCGTAAGTCTCGAGGCCTGGGATCGGCGGCCTTTTCGGCTGGAACGACCCGCCGCCGGCGGCGATGAACACCGACTTGGCCTCGATCGTCTTGTCGTTGTCGGTGCCGATGCGGAACAAGGGCTGCTCGCGTGAACCGAGGACCTCCATCCGTTCGACCATCTCGCCAAGGTGAAACTTCGGTCCGAACGGGTGGATCTGCTTCATCAAGTTGTCGACAAGCTCTTGCCCGTTGATCACGGGAAATCCCGGAATGTCGTAGATCGGCTTCTCGGGATAGAGTTCGGCGCATTGGCCGCCTGCCTTCGGCAGAATGTCGATCAGATGCGCCTTCATGTCGAGCAAGCCGAGTTCGAACACGCCGAACAGGCCGATCGGGCCCGCGCCAATGATCACGACGTCGGTGGTTAACAATTCGCTCATGCAGATTCCTTTTGTTCTTATCCTTGCTTCGCCGGCGTAGTCACAGTGAGGCCGTCCAGCTCTTCTCTGACCTTAATCTGGCAGGAGAGCCTGGAGTTGGGACGCACCTCGAAGGCGAAATCGAGCATGTCCTCCTCCATCTGGGAGGCCTTGCCGGTCTTTTCCGTCCACTCCTCCGAAACATAGACGTGGCAAGTGGCGCAGGCGCAGGCCCCGCCGCACTCGGCCTCAATGCCGGGAATGGAGTTGCGCAGCGCCGTCTCCATGACCGTCGCGCCGACCTGCGCCTCAACTGAGCGCGACTGCCCGGACGCGTCAACGAAAGTCAGTTTGGGCATCGAAACGGATTTTCCTCGGGGAGAACGGCTGTTCGCGCCGTCACACGCGTACCGGCCCAGGCCGGTCGCGCGCCTTCATAAAGGAAGCGCAGCGGCAAGCAAGCGGCGCCGCCCCGAAAGCGCATTTCCGCGCCTCATCTTTGCGGCGGGGTGAGCCTCGCCGGCTGCGGCCGAACCAATCCCAGGCCTTCCTGTCTTTCCGACTAGGTCCGAATCCGGTCGATTGCGGCGAGGGCCTCGGAAACTGCGGACAAGAGCGCGGCGGTCGCGTTCGCTTCCGCAGAGCGCTGGTCGCCGCCGGCGGACGCCAATTCCTCGAGCCGCCCCGCTGCCTCGGCGACCCGTCCGGCCCCAATGGCAAGCGCCGAGCCGCGAAGCCGGTGAGCAATTTTTCCCTTGGATTCCAATGACAGGAGCGGCGAATCGGATAAGTCAGCCGTCAATGCTCGCGCCTGCAGCCGGAACAGTCCGAGCAGTTCGGCCTCGAGCTCGTGATCGCCGAGGCACTGGCGCGCCAGATGAACCAGATCAAGAGGTGGATCGAAGTCGGCCGAGCTGTCAAACATAGACCCGCCCGTTTGCCCTCGAAGGTCCGCGCTGGGGCGCGCGGCCGCCTTAATCGGCTGAACACTATGAAAAAACATGGTAACCGAAGCGTTAACGACGTTTGCAAGTTGCCCGGGCGGCCTGGTTTTCATCCTTAAGGCTCGGCGGTAGACTGCAACGTGGTTAATACGAGGCGTTTGGGTCGGCTGGGGCAAGCCGCAGGAAACGCTCGGCGCACGCGCCGGTTATTTGTAACGATCGGCGCGGATGGAGTGAGGCGATGGCAAAACAAAGTCCGGCGACGGATCCGGTTTCGGCGGCGATGTCGGCGATCGAGAGCGCCTTAAACCTGACTGACGACGATGAGGCCGTGCTGGCTTCCGACGATAACGCCTCTTCGTCCCAGCTCATTCCCGCCAAAACGACGACCGCTGCGCCTGTTCTGAAGCCGAGCCCACTCGCCGGCGACGCGCCGACGCTCCTTCGCGCTGGCCCGTCTCCGCAGGGCGTTCCGGACAGCGAAACCAAATCGGCGATTTCGGCGGCGGCGCCCGCCAACGACGACCGCGAGAACGTTGGCGCCGTCTTGCAGGCTATGAATGCGCGTCCAGCGAGCCGGACGCCGTTCATACTCGCCCTGATTGCCTCACTCCTCTGGGCGGCGATCTGTGCGCTCTACGCCTATGGGTCGGTGTGGCCCTCGGCTTCGAGGCGGCCCCTTGAGATGCTCCTGCGGCCCGAAACGCCGCTATTTCTATTGGCAGCCCTGGGACCAATCATCTTCATGTTCGCCTTTGCCGCGCTCTCGCGGCGGCTGCGCGAGTTGCGACAATCGGCGCGCGCGATCTCGCAAGTGGCGGTGCGTCTCGCCGAGCCCGAGACGATGGCGGGCGAACATGTCGCGAACCTCTCGCAGGCCATCCGTCGCGAGCTCACGTCGATGGGGGACGGCGTCGAGCGTGCGCTTGCCCGCGCCGCGGAGCTCGAGACCCGCGTGCGTTCTGAGGTTTCGACGCTCGAGCGATCCTATTCCGACAACGAGCGCAAGATCCGCCTGCTCATCGCCGAAATGGCCGATCAGCGCAAATCGATCGTGACCAGCGGGACGCGGGTTCGCGACGCCATAGCGACGGCTCACGACAGCATCACGGCGGACCTCGACGTGGCCGGCGGCAATTTGAGCGAGCGCCTCGCCGAAGTCGGCCAGAAGCTGAACGCTTCGCTCGGAGCGGCGTCGGATGACATTAACATGGCGATGGACCGGACCGGCTCGGCGACGCTCGAGCGCATCGTCGCCGAAGGCGCGCGGATGAGCGTATCGATCGCCGCGGTCGGCGAGACCTTGGCCGAACGCCTTGCCAACACCAGCCAAAAGGCCGCCGGCGAGATCCTGGCGCGCGTCGGGGAAGTCGACAATCGTTTCAAGGCGGTCGGCGACACCCTGCTCTCCCGCCTGGAGGAACGGGGCGACAATCTGATCGGACGCATCCAGACCTCGCAGGATTCCGTCGTCGAGGCGATCGAGGCGCATGGCGACCGGGTGGCGACGCGTCTTTCGGACGCAGCCGAATTCGCGCGCAGCGCCGTTGGCGCCCACGCCGACGATGTGGTTGGACGAATCAGCGGCAGCAGCGCGCGGGCCGTCGAGGCAATCCGGGGACACGGAGACACGATCGCCGATCAACTTGCCGAGGCGTCGCTGGCCGTGTCAGGCGCTTTTGGCGCCCACGGCGACGATGTCGTCGGCCGTATCAACGCCAGCAGCGCCGAGGTCCTCGAAGCCATTCGCTTCCACGGCGACTCGGTCGCTGTCCGCCTCTCGGAGGCCGCCGCTTCAGCCAGCGACGCCGTCGGCGCCCATGCGGACACCGTCGTGAGCCGAGTTTCCGCCAGCAGCGCCGAGGCCGCGCAGACGCTGCGGACCCACGGCGAGATCGTCGCGGCGCGCCTTGCCGAGGCCGCCGAAACCATCAACGCGCACGGCGAATCGGTCGCCACCCAACTCGCCGGAGCGTCGGCCGTGATGGGCGGAGCCGTCTCCGCCTACGCGGACGAGGTCGTCGGCCGCGTGAGCGCGAGCGGGGAACAAACCGTCGAGGCGATCCGCGCCCAGGGCGAGTTGGTCGCCGACCAACTCGTGCAGACCTCCGAGGCGACGCGCAGCGCCGTCTCCGATTACACGGCCGAGGTCGTCGCTCGGGTCGGCGCAAGCAGCGAACAGGCTGTCGAGGCGATCCGCTTCCACGGCGACACGATCGTCGACCGGCTTTCCGAGACCTCCGCGGCGACCCGCGGCGCCGTCGCCGAGTACGCGGACGAGATTGTCGCTCGGGTCAGCGCAAGCGGTGAACAGGCTGTCGAGGCGATCCGCTTCCACGGCGACACGATCGCCAATCGCCTTTCCCAGACCTCGGGGGCGGCGCGCAGCGCCGTCGCCGAGTATGCGGACGAGGTTGTCGCGCGGGTCAGCGCAAGCGGCGAACAGGCTGTGGAGGCGATCCGCTTCCATGGCGATTCGATCGCCGATCGGCTCTCTCAGGCCTCGGAGGCGACACGCAGCGCCGTCGCCGAATATGTGGATGACGTCGTCGCGCGCGTCAGCGCAAGCGGCGAACAGGCTGTCGAGGCGATCCGCTTCCACGGCGACTCCATCGCCGATCGGCTCGCTGAGACCTCGGAGGCGACGCGCGGCGCGGTCGACGAGCACACGGACGCCGTGGTCGCTCGCATCGGCGCCAGCGGCGAACAGGCCGCTCAGGCGATCCGCCTCCATGGTGATTCCATCGCCGATCAACTCGCCGGGGCCTCGGCGGCGGCCCGAAACGCAGTCGACGCGTATTCGGAGGACTTCGTCAGCCGGGTCAACTCGAGCAGCGCGCAAGCCGTCGACGCGATCCGCGCCCAAGGCAACTCGGTCGCCGATCAGCTCGGCCTGACCACCGACGCGGTCGCCCGCGACTTTAGCGCCCGGTCGGATTCGCTGATCGAGCGGCTCGAGAGCGGCGGCGCGCGGCTCTCCGACACGATCGTCGTCCATGGAGACGATCTGGTCGGGCGCCTGAGGGACACCGCGGACCGTCTGCACGACACGGTCGTGGTGCGTGGCCAGGTCCTTGAAGACAGGCTCACCGGGTCAAGCGAGCGACTGAGCGCGCTCATTCGGGACCGCGCGGAAGACGCAGCCGCTATCCTCGACGCGGCCGCTGCGCGGTGGGGCGAACAATTCGACGCTCGCGAAGCCCAACTGCGCGGCGCTATCAATACCCAGAATGGCGCGCTTGAGACCCTGTTCGACGAATTCGACGCATCGCCTCGTCGGCGTGATCTCGGCCGAAGGCGCCCTAGCCCAGGCGCAGATCGAGGCGTCGGCGGCTCAATCCCTGAGCAGCCTGAACTCTGAGACGGCGCAGATCAACGAGCGCCTCGCGTCGCTTGTCAGCGAGGTCGCGGCCGCAGCCGCGAACGGAGCGGGCGGCGTGCATGACGCGCTGAGCGAGCGGATCGCAGCCTTCGACCAGATCATCAACCACCGTGGCGTGACTCTCGTGGAGGCCGTTTCTCAGCAGACTGAGCGCATGCGCGAATATCTCCAGGCGCTGGATGAGCTCGTCGGCGAAAGCGGTCATAACGTCATCGATCGCCTCGGGTCCCATTCCGACGAGCTCCACGCGCGCATCGCCGGTCATCTCGACGCGATCGACGTCATGATGAAGGCCAGGCGCGACGACTTCGACAAGCGCTTCGGCGACTATAATGAAGACTTGACAACAAAGTCGGCGGAGCGACTGGAGCAGTTTGAAATCGCTTCGGCCGCGCACCGCAATGCGGTCGATTTCGCCTTGGCCACCCATTCGCGCCGGGTCGAAACGTCGCTCGGCGACGGGCTTGCGCGCTTCGAAGGCGCAATCGACGGGCGCGGCCGCGAAATCATCGGGCAGATTGGCGACCGGTCGGCGGCTCTCGCGTCCGATCTTGGGGACAAGCTGGCCGCAATCGAGGAAACGCTCGTCAACCGCGGCGGCGCGATCGACGAGAAGCTCGGCCGGAGAAACGAGGAAGCGGCCGCGCTGTTCGACAGCCGTCTGCAAGCGGTCGAGGAGCGCGCCGGGGCAAAACTTCACGAAGTCTCTTCGACCCTCGAAGGCCTGCTCGCGCGGATCGAAGACGCGCTCGCGCAGCGTGGTCGCACCCTTACCGAGACCCTTGCCCGCAGCACCCTCGAAACCGCGAAAGCGCTCGGCGATGGCGGTCGGGAAATCGCAGAAGGCATGAGCGCCAAATCGGCTGAAATCGGCGAGACGCTGCAAAGGCGGGCCGAAGAACTGACACAAACACTGTCGAACGTCGCTCGAGACATCAACGCGACACTGACTGGCGGGGTCGAGGACGTCTCGCGCTCGCTCGGAATGAGCGTCGATCAGTTCAAGGAGCAGGTCGTCGCGCCCATGCAGGACCTGAGCCGGCGCTTCAACTCGAGCCGGGCGGAATTGGAAGACAAGGTGGGGGATCACACGCAGCAAGTCACGGCGATGCTGGACATGCACAAGTCGTCGATCGGCGCGGCGTTCGACTCCCATAAAGTCGCCGTCGCCGACGCGACTAGGCAGAGCGCGCAGATCTTTGACGCGCGCCTGGCCGCTCTGGCCGACACCGCTGATCAAAGCGCGCGCGTTATTGACGTGCGCCTGGCCGACCTGGCGCAGGCGGCGAACCGCAACGCCGAGACCATCGATGAGCGCCTTGTCGCTCGCATTCAGACGATGAGCGAAGTTCTGATGAGCGCGGCGTCGGAAGCCGAATCGATCTGGGCGGCCCGAGGCGCCAGCGTCGCCAGCGCGATCAGAGCGAAGGTCGACGACTTGCGCGAGGTCATCGAGGGCAGAGGCGCCGATTTGGTGACCGCCCTCGGCGAGCGCGGCGAGGATGTCTCGGCGAGAATCGTCGGCGTCGGCGAGCGCGCGATGCATACCCTCGACCAGCAGATGGCCGGCCTTGCGGCCTTGCTGACACGGCGTACGGACGAGCTTATCGCCGCCGTTAACGGCAGCGCGGCGGATCCAGTCCGCGCGTTGAGCGCGTTGACCGGGCAGTTGCGCTCGGAGGTCGCCGATTCCAGCGACACGCTGCGCAGCGTCGCGGCCGAGACGACTCACCGCTCGGCCGAAACGATCGACGCGTTGCTGAAACGGTTGACCGAGCAGGTGGAGGCCTCCGGCGTCTCGTTGCGGGAGACAGTAACCCGCAGCGCTCAAAGCTCGGTCGAGGCCCTCTCGGACACCGGGAACCGGCTGCGCCACGAACTCACATCCGCAATCGACAATCTCGGTCAAACCAGCGCCGGCATCGACCGGGCGATCGGATCGGCCGGGGACCGATTGGCGGCGGTTCAGAGCGGGCTCGCCGAACGAGTAGACGAATTCCAGCACGCGCTAACCGGCATCGCCTCACAGGTCGCGACCCTGGGGCGGCTCTCAGCCACCACCCAGTCCGACGCGAGCACGCTCGCGGGACAGCTCGCGCAGCACGCGGAGGCGCTCGCAGCGGTCGGACAGGATCTCGCCCGGCAGCAGCAGTCGCTCGACCACGCCCTTGAGCACCGCCACAGCAACCTGCAAACGCTCATCGGCGATCTCTCGGGCCGCGGCGAGGCTTTCGAAGCGACGCTTGGGCGATTCGCGGCCAACGTCGAAGACAGTTTCGCCCGGGCCCAGGCTCGCGCTCAGGAGATCAGCGCCGCGCTCGCATCCGCTACAAGGGGCGCGTCGATTGCGGTCGCCGGCCAGTTTGAAAGCATTCGCGACACGGCGGCCAAGGAACGCGAGCGAACCGCCCAGACGTTGCAAACGACCCTCGAACAGACCAACACGCAGCTGACCAGCGCGCTCGAACATGCCGCTGACCGCTTCCGTCAGTCGGTCGCCGAAGTGAAGGACATGGCGAGCCAGGTTCAGCGCGAACTCGATCAGACGCGCCAGGAGCTGCGCCGCGGCGTGCTAGATCTGCCGCAGGAGACAAGCGAAACCGCCGAAGCGATGCGCCGGGTTGTTTCCGATCAGATCCGGGCGCTGAAGGAGCTCGCCGCGCTGGTCTCAGAGTCGGGAGCGACCTACGACGTCGTCGAACCGCATGCGCTAGCCGCAGCAACGACCGCGCCGCGTCTCGAGAAGCCATTGCCGCGAGCGGCCGAGAAGGTCCCAGAGGTCGTGGCGTCGCGAAGCAAATCCGCGCTGGCGCGTGTCGCCGAAGCGGTGGGCGCGCCTCCGATCGAGAGCTCCGTCGGCCGGGCGGATCGGCGCGTCCGAGCCAAGCCCGGCCCTGGCGCGGCCTCAGACTCCGCCGTGGCCGCCTTCGTCCGCTATAGGATCGCGGCCGGCTGCGACGCCTGCGCCTTTGGCGCCGGCGTCGGCGAGCGACCGGGGACAGGCCGGATGGCTCTCGAACCTGCTTGCCGCGGCCTCCCGCGACGAGCCGGACGAGGCGTCGTCCATGGGAGCGGAGACGCTCGAGGCGCTGAGCCGAGAAATCGCGGGCCTCATCGACAACGAGGCTGCGGTCGAGATGTGGGATCGTTGGCGACGGGGCGAAACGGGCGCTGCGTCGCGCCGCCTCTATACCGAGGCCGGCCAACAGGCGTTCGACGAACTTCGGCGCCGCATTCGCGCCGACCCGCAATTCCGCGACACAACGACGCGTTACATGCAGGAGTTCGAGCGGCTGCTGGCGAAAGTCAGTCATACCGACCGCGACGGCGCGCAGTGGCGGGCGTACCTCTTGTCCAACACCGGCAAAGTCTACACGATCCTCGCCCACGCCTCCGGGCGGCTCGGATAAGGCCGTCCGGGGACCGCGATCAAAGCTCAGCCCTTGGGGATTCGACCGAATCCCCAAGGGCTATACATCTCTTTGGTCTTGTTTGACTGTCCTGGGGCGCGCCCAGTTCTCTCACGCGCGGCGATAAATGTCCTTGTGGGCTTCGCGCAGCGCCGCTTTTTGGACCTTGCCCATTGCATTGCGCGGCAGGGAATCGACAAGGATGATCCGTTTGGGCGCCTTGAACTTGGCCAAACGGGCGCCGAGGGCGGACAGGATCGCCGCTTCGCTCAGCGCCGCGCCCGGACGCGCGACCACCGCCGCCGTGACGCCTTCGCCGAAATCCGCATGCGCCACCCCGAACACCGCGCTCTCGAGCACGCCCTCGATCGCGTCGATCTCGGTCTCGACCTCCTTGGGATAGACATTGAAGCCGCCGGAAATCACGAGATCCTTCGCCCGCCCGACGATGTGGATGTAGCCGTCGCGGTCGACGCGGGCGAGGTCGCCGGTGATGAAGTAGCCGTCGGCCCGAAACTCCTGTGCGGTCTTCTCCGGCATCCGCCAATAGCCGGCGAAGACGTTGGGCCCCTTGACCTCGATGACGCCGATTTCGCCAGCCTGAACCGGCGCGCCGCTTTCGAGATCGGCGATGCGCACGCTCACTCCCGGCAGCGCGAAACCGACCGTCCCCGGCCGGCGTTCGTGGTCATAGGGGTTTGACGTGATCATACTCGTTTCGGTCAGGCCATAGCGCTCGAGAATGGCGAAGCCTGTCCGCTCCCGCCAGGCGGCGTGGGTCTCGGCGAGCAGCGGCGCGGAGCCCGAGATGAAAACCCGCATGTTGGCGCATGCTTCGCGAGAGAGGAGGGAGTGATCGAGCAGCCGCGTGTAGAAGGTCGGGACCCCCATCATCGCTGTCGCTCCCGGCAGCGTTGCGATCACCGCGTCCGGATCGAACCGGGCCATGAAGATCATCGTCGCGCCGGACAGGAGCGCGACATTGACCGCCACGAACAGCCCATGGGTGTGAAAGACCGGCAGCGCGTGAATGAGCCGATCCGCGGGGGTGAAACGCCAGCAGTCGATCAGCGTCAGCGCGTTCGACGTGAGATTCTCGTGGGTGAGCATCGCGCCCTTCGAGCGGCCGGTAGTGCCTGAGGTGTAGAGGATCGCGGCCAGATCGCCGCTTCCGCGCGGGACCGTCTCGAACTCCGGCGGCGCCGCGGCGATTGCATCGGCGAATGTGCCGTCGCGCTTGACGCCGAGACTTTCGACCGCACGCAGGTCGAGCCTATGCGCGAGCGCACGAACGGGCTCGAGCGAGTCGAGGCGGCAGAGGGTCAGAGCGGGCTCGGCGTCGGCGAGGAAATATTCGAGCTCCGCAAGCGTATAAGCGGTGTTCAGCGGCAACAAAACCGCGCCGGCGCGAAGGCAAGCCAGCGCGAGCACGATTGCGTCGGTTGACTTCTCGATCTGCGCCGCGACCCGGTCCCCAGGCTTGACCCCCAGCGCGACAAGCGCGTTGGCCACCTGGGCCGAGCGCCTGAACAACTCGCCGTAGGTCAGCGCGGTTGCGTCGCCGGTTTCAAGCGCGAGCTTGTCTGCATGCCGCGCTCGCGCTGCAATGAGATCGAAGAGGTTGGCGGAGTGAGATCCCGACACCTGACCTCCAGTTTCCCGCCGTCGCAACCACACCGATGGAGCGCCATGCGCATCCATTATAGGCTTGCTGAGCGCGCCAACGCGATAGGAAGGATGCGCTTATCAAGGCGCGGAAGCCGTCGCACCGTTCCAGATGCCCGCACCTGGCGCGCCTTCCTCGGCGGCAAGTTTCTCGCTTACGATCAGAAGCTGCGCGGCGGTCGAGGCTGCGATCACCGCCGGGTCCTTGGATTCGAGACCTGGAACCCCGATAGGGCAGACGAGGCGGGCAAGCTGGACCTCCGTGAGGCCCGCCGCGCGCATCTGGCTCAAGAACCGCGCCCGCTTGGTCGACGAACCGATCAGGCCAACGAAGCCGAAGCGTTCGGGCTTGAGAGCCGCGGCGACGATCTCGAGATCGAGAGCGTGAGAATGGGTCATGACGACGACGAGCGCGCCGTCGGGGGCGCTCTCGAGTTCGGCGGCGGGTTCGGACGCATGAATGAGCGTGACATTCGCGGGCGTGTGTGCGGGAAACGCGTCGCGCCTGGGATCGATCCAGCGCACCGCGAACGGCAGCGGCGCAAGCGCGAGCGCCAATGCCCGTCCGACGTGGCCAGCGCCAAACAGATAGACCGCGCGCGCGCGCACCCCGAGCGGTTCCGTCCAGCTCTCGCCGGCGAGACGCGCGAGCTTGCGTTCGCTAGCGCTTGAGCCGAGCGCCCGCTGAACCCGTCCATCCGGCCCTAGCCGTGCGCTGAGCGCCGCTGCAGCGCTGCCCTCGGCGATCGCGAAGGCAGAAAGATCGTCGACATCGCGCGCGTCAAATGTTTCGACCCGCCATTCGACCCGTCCGCCGCAGCACTGCCCAAGCTCCGGTCCGAGCGCGAGCGAGCGGCGGAAAGCGGGCCCGCGGCCTCTCCTCAACGCCGCCTGAGCCGCATCGAGCGCCGCGAATTCCAGCGCCCCGCCGCCGATCGTGCCGTTGAAGCCGCCGGACGGCCGCACCACCATGCGCGCGCCCTCTTCGCGCGGGCTCGAACCCTCGACACGCGCGAGCGTCACCAGCGCCGCCGAGCCTTCGGCTTCAATCGCTTCGATGAGGCGGCGGAAGGTCCTCATTGCGGCCTCTCACGCCGCCCCGTTGAGCGACGCGATCGCTTTCAGGATCAATTCGGGCGTGCACGGCGGATCGAGCTTCGGCTGCCCTTTGGGACTGGTCGCATGCACGGCGTCGAGGATCGCGGAATAGACCGAAATTCCATGCATCAACGGCGGCTCGCCGACCGCCTTCGAACGGTAGATGCTGGGAGTCGGATTGGGCCGCGTGAAGAGCCGGGTATTGAAGATTGGAGGCGTATCGGAAGCCACGGGGATTTTGTAGGTCGCGGGCGCATGGGTGAGCAGCCGTCCATCAGCGTCATACACCAGCTCCTCGGTCGTCAGCCAGCCCATGCCCTGGATGAAAGCGCCTTCAACCTGGCCTAAGTCGATCGCCGGATTGATCGATGCGCCAACGTCATGCAGCACATCCGCGCGGAGGACCCGCATCTCGCCCGTCAGCGTGTCGATCGCGACCTCCGAGCAGGACGCGCCATAAGCGAAATAGAGGAACGGACGTCCCTTCGCCCTGAGCCGGTCCCAGTGGATTTCCGGTGTCTTGTAATAGCCGGAGTGCGACAGCTGCACACGCGCAAGCCGGCACGCTTTGGCGAGCTCGCCAAAGCTCATGGAGACGTTGCCGGCGAACACACGCGCGTCGCGGAACTCGACCGCCTCCGGCGCAACGTTCCATGCCCCGGCGGCAAAGGCCGTCATTCGCTCCCGGATCGCGCCCGCGGCGATCTTTCCCGCCATGCCGTTGAGATCCGTGCCGGACGAAGCGGCAGTCGGCGAGGCGTTCGGGACTTTAGCGGTGTTGGTCGCAGTGATGCGGACGAAATGCAACGGCACGCCGAACTCTTCCGCCACGATCTGCGCGACCTTGGTGAAGAGGCCCTGCCCCATCTCGGTGCCGCCGTGATTGAGATGGATCGAGCCGTCGGAATAAACATGCACCAGCGCGGTCGCCTGATTGAGTGGGATGAGCGTGAACGAAATGCCGAACATCACTGGCGTCAGCGCGATGCCCCGCTTGATGATCGGACTCCCTGCATTGAAAGCTGCGATCCGCTCGCGGCGGGCGCGATAGTCGCTCGAAACCTCGAGCTCTTCGATGATCGCCCGCTGAGTCTCATAGTCCTCGACGGTTTGATCGTATGGCGTGCGTTCGAAGCCGGCGCGCAACAAATTCGCCTTGCGCACATCGAGCGGATCGAGACCGCGCTCGCGCGCGATTGCGTCCATCACCCGCTCGATCGCGATCATGCCCTGCGGGCCGCCGAAACCTCTGAATGCGGTGTTGGAGACGGTGTTGGTCTTCAGGCGTCGGGTGAGGATCGAGACGTCTGGAAGCCAGTAGCCGTTGCCGGCGTGAAACATCGCGCGGTCACAGACTCCGGGCGAGAGGTCCGCCGAACAGCCGCAGCGCGCGTTGAGCGCGACCTCGTAGCCAGCGACCACGCCCCTGTCGTCGTAACCCACGCGCCAGTCGGCGCGGAAATCGTGGCGCTTGCCAGTCAATGTGAAGTCGTCGTCGCGATCGAGGCGGACTTTGCATGGCTTTCCGGTAAGGCGCGCGGCGAGCGCCGCGATCGCAGCCCAGGCGCAGGCCTGGCTTTCCTTGCCGCCAAAGCCGCCTCCCATGCGGCGCGTCTCCACGGTGACGAAAGCGTCGGGAATCCCGAGAATGCGGGCGACGATGTGCTGGGTTTCGGTCGGATCCTGCGTCGAAGCATGCACCGTCACCTCGTCCGCCTCGCCGGGAAACGCGAACGACGCTTGACCCTCCAGATAGAAATGCTCCTGACCGCCGATTGAAAGCTGACCCTCAAGCCGCCGCGCGGCCTCGCCGATCGCGATTGTCGCGTCGCCGCGGCCGAACGAATAGTCGTCCTGAACGCGCGCGCCGCTGACCAGCGCATCCGCGATCGTGACCGAGGGAGTCTCGGCTTCGATGTCGATCTTGGCGAGCCGCGCCGCGCGCCGCGCCTCATCGCGCGTGCGCGCGACGACCGCGAACAAAGCCTGGCCGTGGAACATCACATCATGTTCAACGAAGAGGGATTCGTCGGCGAAAACCGGGGCGATGTCGTTTTTGCCCGGAATATCGGCCGCCGTCAGGACCGCGACGACGCCAGGGGCGCTGCGAACGGCCTCCAGGCCCAGGCTCTTCAATTTTCCGGAGGCCTTGCTGGCCATGCCGATCGCGATATGCAGTGTGCCAGCAGGCTCGCCGATGTCGTCGACATAGGTCGCCGCGCCCTGAACGTGCAGACGGGCGGAATCATGGGGCAGCGGCTTGTGAACGACCGTGGTCGCAGGCCCTTCAAGGACGGCTAAGTCATCACTCGGCGGCATGCAGCATTCCGATCCGGGTCGGCGCGCCAGCGTCAGAAATTTCCATGAGCGCCTTTTCCAGGAGATTGGCGGCGACTGTCATGCGATAGGCGGCGCTCGCGCGCATGTCGGTGAGCGGCGTAAAATCCTCACCGATCGCCTCCCGCGCCGCGCGCCAGCTCTGCGGGTCGTCGAGACTCGCGCCGGCGAGCGCCGCCTCCGCGTTCGCCGCACGCTTCGGCGTCGCCGCCATGCCGCCGCAAGCGATCCGGGCGCCAAGAATATGCCGTCCATTGAGATCGAAGCGCGCCGCCAGCATGACGGCGGAAATGTCCTCGTCGAAACGCTTCGACACCTTGAAGGCGCGGTAGCGCTGGTGGGCCTCGAGCCGCGGGGCCTCGACCGCGAGCACGAACTCGCCCGGCTCACGATCCTGCTTGCCGTAGGCGATGAAGAAGTTCTCGAGGGGAAGCGCGCGCGTCTTGTCTCCCTTGCGCAAGATGACCCTGCCTCCAAGCGCGATCAGGGCGGGCGCGAGATCGCCGATCGGTGAACCGTTGGCGATATTGCCGCCGACGGTTCCGCTTGCCCGCACCTGCTTCGAGCCGAAGCGGCGCAAGAGCTCGCCGAGGTCGGGATGAATAGCGCCCAATAGCGGGCAGGCCGCTTCAAGGCTCACGCCCGCGCCGATCGACAGGGCCCCGTCGGCGCTCTCGCCGATGCTGTCCAGTCCGGCGACCCTGCCAAGCCAAATCACGCGCGTCAGATCGCGCAATTGCTTGGTGATCCAAAGTCCAACATCGGTCGCGCCCCCGACGAGGGTCGCGTCCGGATGCTCGGCGTAGAGCGCGGCAAACGATCCGAGGCTCGCTGGCGCCGCGAAGAACGCGCGCGCGTCGCCGACGAACACATCCCTATGGTCGTCGAGCGCGACGAGCGCCGCGGCGCGCTGCGAAGCGGTCGCTGCGAAATGGTCGGCCGGCGCCCCGTCGCAGGTCTCGAGCGCCGCGCTCAGGATCGGGCGATAGCCGGTGCAACGGCAGAGATTGCCCGCAAGCTGGTCGCAAAGCCCCGCATATGTCGCGGGCTGGCCGGAATGATAGCCGGCGAACAGGCTCATCACGATCCCGGGCGTGCAGAAGCCGCATTGCGAGGCGTGAGAATCGATCATCGCCTGCTGCAACGGATGCAGCTCGCCGCCTGAGGCGAGATCCTCGATCGTGATCAGCTCGGCGCCATCGAGCTGGCCGAGGAGCAGAATACAGGCGTTGAAAGGCTCGTACGCGAGCCGTCCGGCCTTGAGCCGCGCCAGCACCACCGTGCATGCGCCGCAATCCCCTTCGGCGCAGCCTTCCTTCGTTCCCTTGGCTCCCATCTCCTCCCGCAGCCAATCGAGAACAGTCGTGCGCGGAGAGAAATGGCGGAGCTCGACATCCCCGCCGCGAAAGCGAAAGCTGAGCGCATTGCGCGCGCCGGTTTGTCTGACCTCAGACGACATTATCGCTCCTGACCTCTCCACTAAGATGGAGCTTTTGCTGGCAAAACGGAAGGAGGCAAAGTCCGTGCCGGATGCCGGCCTTCTCGTTCCGTTAGCACGCTCAAAGCGCCGCAGGCGGGGCCGCGCCCGACAAAGGCCGAGAAGAAGAGCTTTAGTCTAATGGATCGCCGCGTCGCCATAGGGTCACGCACCGCGGGTCCTCACGATTTTGCCTTTGCGGCTTAAGGCCGTCCCGCCCTTCGGTCGAATCGCGGCGGAAGCCCCGCCGGGTTTGGTTCGGCGCAGCGGCGCACGGGATGGAAGCCTCGATGGCCGAAAATCCAGTCGCTCCGAAGTAGGTCCACTCCGGGAGCAGGTTCGCCCGTCGTCGACTTTTGGGCTCTTATAGCGTTATCTATTGTTTTGGTTAGAATCGCGTCGGGTCGAGGGAGTGATTCATGCGGGCTCAGGACTTTTCGGCTTGGCTGTCGGCGATTGCGGGGATGAGCGTGGAGCAGCGGCGCCAGGCCCTGCAGGCGCTGACGAAGGTGGGAAAGGGCGCCGCCGCGCCGGAAGATTTGGCCGCGCCTTCACCGGGAAAGCGACGCGCCAAGCGGACGGAGGATGCGCTTGGAACGACGGGCGTTGAGCGGGTGGAAAGCCGGGGCTGCCCGCATTGCGCCAGCCGCGAGATCGTCGGCTGGGGCCGCTCGGACGGGCTGTTGCGATTCCGCTGCAAGAGTTGCGGACGCACGTTCAACGCCTTGACCAGAACGCCCATGGCGCATCTGCGCAAGAAGGAGAAGTGGCTCGCTCACGCCCAGGCGATGATCGAGGGCAAGAGCCTGGCGAAGACCGCGGCGCTCTGCGGCGTCCATCCGACCACCGCCTTCCGCTGGCGGCATCGGTTTCTGCGCGCGCCTGGCCCGACGACAAGCCTCGCAGTTTGAGCGGAATCGTCGAGGCGGATGAGACCTTCATTCTCGAATCCTTCAAGGGCCGCTAGTCCGACCTGCCGCGCAAGGCGCGCAAGCGAGGCGGAACGGCCCGGCATCCGGGCCCCTATCAGGACAACATTCCCGTCCTCGTCGCCCGCGACCGGAAAGGCGCGACCTTCGACGCCGTTCTGCCGCAGGACGACAACGCCTCGATCGCTGCGGCGCTGACGGGCGTCGTTACGCCCGCAAATCATCTCGTCGGCGATGGCGGCAAGCCGTTGGCCGCCTTCGCCCGCCGAGCCGGCGTTCCTTTCCACGCTGTGCCCTCGCCGGGAAAGCCGGCCCCCGAGGCGCCGCATCTGCATATCAACAACGTCAACGCCTACCACAGCCGCCTCAAGCAATGGCTCAACCGCTTCAACGCCGTCGCCACCAACAACCTGCCAAGCTACCTCGGCTGGCGCCGCGCCCTCGAAGGCTGGGGCCAACGCCTTGACCCGCCAAACTGGATCGCCGGCGCAATCGGAAACGGACCATACCAACAGATAACGCTATAAGAGCCGACTTTTGTCTTGACAAAATCAGAAGATTGTCACATCATGTTCGCTATTACGGAAGCCACGCTCGCGCGCGGAGTTAAGCTGGGCGAAGAGGGCCGTGGCTGTTTGACAAGCTGGCTCAAACACAACCGGCGCGCGAGACGGGAAGTCGGGGAGAATTTTTTTAGTAACTCCCAAGCCGGGTGAGTCCGAATTGTCACACGGTGTGTGAGATCGTTGAGGTTTTGCGAGATTTTCGAGACGGGCGGGGGCGAACCGTGAGTCAAGGTGGGGATGATTCTCCCTGCCGAAGTTCAGGCGCTGATCGAAGCGCTCCGGAGCGAGATTTCCGCGCTTCGCTCGGAGGTCGCCGATTTGCGGCGGGAGAACGAGGGCCTTCGAGCCGAGAACGCCGAGCTTCGGCGCCGGCTGGATCTGGACAGCACGACGAGCTCCAAGCCGCCTTCGAGCGACGGGCTGAGGAAGAAGTCGCGCCTTCCCGGCAGCCTTCGCGGCCGTTCGGGCAAGGCGAGCGGGGGACAGCGGGGTCACAAGGGCGACACGCTGCGGCGGACGGCGACGCCCGACTGGGTCGTCCGACACGAGGCTGCGGCGTGCCGGCGCTGCCGGGCGGCGCTCGCGGCTTCGATGCAGACCGGGGTGGAGACGCGTCAGGTGTTCGACCTGCCCGAGCGGCTGATCGAGGTCACGGAGCACCAGGGCGCCATCTATGCCTGCGCCCGATGCCGCGGCGTGACGCGGGCTGCGTTCCCCGACGGCGTGATCTCGCCGACCCAATATGGCGAGCGCATCAAGGCGGCGGCGGTCTATCTCAACGTGCAGCAGCTTGTGCCCGAGGACCGGACGGCGCAGGCGCTTCAGGACCTGTTCGGCGCGCCGCTCGTCTGCCCGGCGAGCGTGATCGCGTGGATGGGCAAGAAGGCTCAGGCTCTGGAGGGCGTCTATCAGGCGATCGGGACGCGCGTCGGCGGGGCCAAGGTCAGGCATCTCGACGAAACCGGCTTTCGCATCGCAGGCTCCCTGCAATGGCTGCATACGACGTCGAGCCGGAGCCATACCTTCTACCGGGTCGGAGCGGCGCGCGGCGATGTTCCCGCAGGGTTGAAGGGCGGCGTCGTCGTGCATGACCATTTCCGCCCCTACAACGCCCTCGCGGACGTCGCTCACGCCTTCTGCAACGCCCATCACCTGCGCGAACTCAAGGCGCTCATCGAGATCGACAAGGAGCCGTGGGCGCAAGCCATGCGCGACGTCCTCCTCGACGCCGCAAAGGCCGTGCGCCAAGCCAAAGAGGCCGGCGCCCGGGCGCTCGAACCCGAACGCGTGCAAGGCTTCGTCGACCGCTACTGGCAGGCCGTTCGGGAAGGGCTCGCCTTCCATCGCGCCCTGCCGGCCTTCGATCCTTCGCCCGGCTCGAAAAAACGAAAGAAGCAGCGCCCAGGCCATAATCTCCTCATCCGCTTCAAGACCTTCAAGGACGAGACCCTGCGCTTCCTCGTCGACTTCGACGTCCCGTTCACCAATAACCTGGCCGAACAGGACCTGCGCATGGCCAAGGTCAAAATGAAAATCTCGGGCGGCTTCCGCACCTTCGAAGGCGCTCACGTCTTCGTCCGCATGAGGTCCATCGTCTCCACCGCACGAAAGCACGGCCTCAACATTCTCAAAGCCCTCACTGCAAACCCCTCCCAACTCCTCCTCGCAATCGCAGCCTGAAAACAGACGGCTTGGGAGTTACTTTTTTTATTCCAATCGCTCGCAACCCATTGAAAAGTCCAGATTCGGAAAAATAAACGCTAGTAAGCGCCAGCATTTTTACTAGCGTTTAGTGGCGTTTGCTGGCGTTTATGCCTGTTTATCTATTGGGAGCTCACGCTCTGGTTGTCGAAGCCGGCGATCATCAGGTCATGGGCCCCGCCCGGCCCCGTCGGGGGCACCGAACCGGAGCGTCGATGGCTCTACGCATCGCCAAGGATGCGGGCTCTTTCCTGGGTCATGTTCCGTTCAAGCCCGGTCGCCGGCCGCGCCCCTACTGGAGCCAAGCGCACAACTGGACGGCCATGGCGAGTCAGAACGACCTCGTCGCCGGCCTCCGCCCGTCGCACCAGATCAGTCAGACGCGCCTTGGCTTCGCTGATCGGAACATTCATCGCCTGCCAATCTCCTCGCCGAGATGGCTTGGCCGCAAATCTTGGTCCGGAGTTTGATCCAAATCAAGCCAATCCGCGCGGGCTGGGGACTTCCCCGACTTGACGAGGCATCATCCTCGGAGGTCTGGAGGCATCGCCTCGCTGGCCAGGGCCTCAAGCGCTTCCTCAACGCCCATCGGGGTTTGCGCATTGGAGCCGAGACGGCGCAGCGACACGGTGTTTTCGCTCGCTTCCTTGCGTCCGAGAGCGATGAGAACCGGAACCTTCGCCAACGAGTGCTCGCGCACTTTGTAGTTGATCTTCTCGTTTCTCAGGTCGGTCTCGACTCGCAGCCCCCGCTTCTTCGCTGCGGCGGCGAACGCAAGCGCCGCCTCATCGGCGTCGCTGGTGATGGTGCAGACAACGATCTGCACCGGCGCGAGCCACAACGGCAAATGTCCGGCGTGATGTTCGAGCAGGATGCCGATGAAGCGCTCCATCGAGCCGCAGATGGCGCGATGAATCATCACCGGCGTCGTTTTTTCGCTGTTGCCCGCGATATAGAACGCGCCGAAACGCTCCGGCAGATTGAAATCGACCTGCGTCGTGCCGCACTGCCAATCGCGGCCAATCGCGTCGCGCAGCACATATTCGAACTTCGGGCCATAGAAGGCGCCCTCGCCCGGGTTGAGCGCGGTCGTAACGATGTTGCCATGGCGGGTTCGGATCTCGTCCAGCACGCGAGTCATCACGGCCTCGGCGTGGTCCCACATGGCGTCGGTTCCCACGCGCTTCTCGGGGCGAGTGGAGAGCTTCACCACGATCTTGTCGAAGCCGAAGTGGCCGTAGACCGACAGGATGAGTTCATTGATCTTGTGACACTCCTCGGCCATCTGCTCTTCGGTGCAGAAGATATGCGCGTCGTCCTGGGTGAAGGAGCGCACGCGCATGAGCCCATGGAGCGCTCCCGACGGCTCGTAGCGGTTGACCGCGCCGAATTCGGCAAGACGCAGCGGCAGCTCGCGATACGAGCGGAGGCCGTGCTTGAAGATCTGCACGTGGCCGGGGCAGTTCATGGGTTTCAGCGCGTAGACGCGCAGATCCTCCGTCTCGGCCTCGTCGCCGGCCGGGCGGCACATGAACATGCTCTCGCGATACCAGCCCCAATGCCCGGAGATCTCCCACAGGTGCTTGTCGAGCACCTGCGGCGCGTTGACCTCCTGATAGTCGGCGGCGAGGCGGCGGCGCATGTAGGCGACCAGCGTCTGGAACAAGGTCCAGCCCTTCGGGTGCCAGAAGATCGAGCCCGGCCCTTCCTCCTGGGTGTGGAACAGGTCCATCTCGCGGGCGAGCTTGCGATGATCGCGCTTCTCGGCCTCCTCGAGCTGCTTCAGATAGGCGTCGAGCTCTTCTTTCTTCGCGAATGCGGTCGCGTAGATGCGCGACAGCATCGGCCTGTTCGAAGTCGCCGCGCCAATAGGCGCCGGCGACCTTCATCAGCTTGAAAGCGTCGCCGACCTTGCCGGTCGAGGTCATGTGCGGCCCGCGGCAGAGGTCGGTCCACTCGCCCTGGCTATAGAGCTTCACCTCCTGATCGGGAGGAATGGCGTCGATCAACTCGATCTTGAACGCTTCGCCCTTCTTCTCGAACAGGCTCTTCGCTTCCTCGCGCGAGACAACCCGCTTCGAGAACGGCTTGTCGCGGGCGATGATCTCGCGCATGCGCTTTTCGATCGCCGGGAAGTCCTCGGGCGTGAACGGCTCGTTGCGGAAGAAGTCGTAGTAGAAGCCGTTCTCGATCACCGGGCCAATCGTGACCTGCGTTCCGGGCCAGAGCGACTGCACGGCTTCGGCGAGAACATGCGCCGCGTCATGGCGGATCAGCTCGAGCGCGCGGGGATCGTCGCGCGCGATGAACTCGAGCGTAGCGTCGCGGTCGATCGGGTCGGCGAGATCGGCAAGCTCGCCATCGCGGACCATCGCCACAGTGCGCTTGGCGAGCGACGGGGAAATGGATTTGGCGATTTCGAGCCCGGAGACGCCCGGCTCATAGGCGCGCTCAGCGCCGTCGGGAAAGGTGACGTGGATCATCGAGGCTCCTTCAAGCTCACTCGCCGACACCAATCGGCGTAAGCATGGCGGCTCGCGTATAAATGTCGAACGCTCGTCGGGGCAACGGGCGAAGAGAGGGCGCCGCCGCCGATCCGGCGGCTAGAGCTTGAACTCCTCGACGACCGGCGGACCAGCGGCATAGTTGGAATATCGTATCCACTTCGGCTTCACGACGACATAGGCGATGTCGGGCCAATTCTCGCGGGCGCGGCCATCCGGCCACTCGCGGAAATAGGCCGCCTTGGCGCTCGCCAGGTCGTCGCCGACCGGCCGCCGCGCTATGCCCTCGATCTGAAGAGAAATGTTGGTCGTCCCAGCCGATGACCAGCGCGGCCTTAGGGTTGCGCGCCAGATTGACGGCCTTGCGGCTCGACGCCAGAGTGTCGAACACGATCTCGTTCGCCTGCGTCAGGGCAAAGCCCATCAGCGCCGCCTCGGGCGCGCCGGATTCGTTGACGGTCGACACGACGAGAAACCGCTTCCGCCTGGCGATGTCGAAAACCTCTTCGAGCGTCATGAGCGCCTCCGTATCTGGCGCGGCCGGTCGCGGGCCGCATCGTCCGAGGGCATGATAACGCACGATGACCGAGACCTGCACTGTCGTCCGCCGCGTCATGGTCGAAGGCGTCGTGCAGGGGGTGGGCTATCGCGAGTTCACCCGCCGGGCGGCGTTGAGACTGAACGTCTCCGGCTGGGTGCGCAACCGGTCCGACGGCGCGGTCGAGGCGTTGATCTGCGGCCCGCCCGCCGCCGTCGAAGCGCTGATCGCCGAGATGCGCCAAGGGCCACGCTTGGCGGTGGTCGAGAGCCTGAGAGTGATCGAGCACGACGAGACGCAAAGCCGCGACGACGGGACCGTTCGTCGTCCGGCATGACGAGCGTAAGCGGCGCGATCACGGCCGTCGCGGCGGCTTGCGGGGCGCGGGGCGCTTCGTCTGCGACCGTTCGGGTCCGCCGGCGGAGGTCGGCGTATTGGAGGGCGGATCGCTGGCGGGAAACGACTCTTCGAGCTCCTCGTCGAGCTTCTTCTCCGCTTTCGTGGGCGGCTTCTGTGGCGGCGACTTGCGCGGCTCTTTCATCCCGGCGGCTCCATGTGGGCGTTCGGAAGGGGCGCCGCCTCGCAGGTTTTTCGCGCCTTGGAGGGGGCAAGCCCCGTATAAATCAGAGGATCGGCGGAAGCGAGGCCCTGTCCCAGCGACTGGAGACCGGGCGACAATCTACGTTGGCTACGAGTGTCCGATTCTGCACGCGACTCAAGCTTTTCAAGCGCTTAACCTCATTTTTCTGCAACTCGAAAATTGAGGCAACTTAACTCATTGATACTGCCTTCTTTTTTCGCCTTCAAAAGTTGCTAGCAAACCTGCTGCTAGTGCCAGAATTCTCAAAAAAGAACAAAACAATTTCGCTTGATTTGTCCGATCATATGTGGATAGATTGAGTTAGGCACCGTAAGTCCCAGGTGTCGACTACCGGTCCTTCAATCCTCCGGTGTATCCAGTCCTGGGCTCTATAAGTCCTTATCCCCAAAACTGACGGTCTGAGCTGCGCCCAGCAACGCAGCGCAGCGTCCATACGGAAAGGACTGCCGCCATGCGTGCGGATTCTCTGCCTCCCTACAATCCAACTCGTCTGCTATCGCCCACGGAAGCGCTGGCATATTTGAAGGAACGCTACGGCATAGTCATTATCCTAGTGGTCAAAATCAAACGTAAGAGTTCGGGGCGCCTTCCGCAATTTCAAGGAGTTCTCCGGCTTGCAAGGGGTTCGAAGCGTTTGATTTTATCCACTAGTGGTCAAAATCAAACGTAAGAGTTCGGGGCGCCTTCCGCAATTTCAAGGAGTTCTCCGGCTTGCAAGGGGTTCGACGCGTTTGATTTTATCCACTAGTGGATAGAATCAAACGCTTCGATCCCGCCAAGCAAGGCGCAACCTATTGGAATTGCTAGAAGGAAGCCGGGACTCAACCGTTTGATTTTATCCACTAGCTAGCTTTTACAGCATGATCTCTCGTGGAGAAGCACCCAAGGTCACGTACTTCCGTCGCCGTCCAAAGTTCACGACAGCAGATATTGATGAATGGGTGCGTACCAATCTTTCTGATCGTCGTTAAGATTGGAGATTAACCGATGTACGAATTTCACCCACTTGCCCATATATTCCCGATACTTGAGGAACAAGACATTAAGGCGCTCGCTGAAGACATCAAAGCTAAGGGCCTAATGGAACCGATCACGTTGTATGAGGGCAAGGTCTTGGACGGCCGCGACCGATACCTCGCATGTGACTTGGCTGAGGTTAAGCTAAGACCAGACGACCTCACGCAATACGAAGGCGATGATGCGCTTGGATTTGTGATCAGCAAGAATCTGCACCGCCGCCACTTGAACGAGAGTCAACGTGCGGCAATCGCGGCTGAAATCGCGAACATGACTGTTGGGGGCGATCATTCTGCAAATTTGCAGAAAGGTCAAGTCTCACAGTCTAAAGCCGCTGAACTCCTGAATGTCAGTACACGGTCTGTCTCGACTGCCAAAACAATAAAAGACCCTGACCTAAAAGTGGCGGTTAAGACTGGCAAAAAGTCAGTCAATGCTGCGGCCAAAGAGCAAAAAGCCCGAGGTACAATAAAGACGGGTAACGCCACGATTAATGACAAAACCCGAGCAGCGGCGACGAAGCGCAAGCGCCAGGAATTTTGGACGGCATTTCGTAAACAGCTTGGCGAAGCTTTGGCTAAGACCTTAGCAGCCATCGATAGGTTCGAGACTGACCCAGACGACCGCCCCGAAGTTAATAACTGGTATCAAATCGCAACCCAACTTTCACAGGAAGCTGAACGGTTGCATGACCTGCACACGGGCAAAGTAACCAAGTAACTATTTGGCGCTACTAGGATTGTGATGGTTCTTAGGAGCGCCTATTTTATGCTGCCTTTGGCTCTCTGACGGCGCTTTCTTTCGTTTCAAGTTCAGCGATTTTCCTTTCCAGATCCTCAGATGACATGTTGTCCATGTCATTTTGATCGCTGGATCTCACATTGAGGGTCGAAGTCTCGCCCCAGATCGAGGGCTTATAAGCTTTCAAGTGCTTTAGCCTGACCTCCACCCGCAACTTCGCCCGCGCGATGGCGTCCCCATCAAGAACTCTGACGCTCCTCCCGTTGCGCACCACGTCTCTGAAGTCGCGTGAGGCGTCATCCGCGATCTTGATGACCTCTTCTGAAAAAATTTCGAGGCGGTCGCTGATGGAGTCCTTGTAGAGCGCGGCAAATTCCGGATTCTCTTTGATCCACTGCAGCGCGCGGCGCACTGTCGGTAAATGTTCATCTTGGCAGATGCTGATCAAAAGCTCGCCGGAACTGACGCGCTCGCAGATTTCAATAGCGAGTGGTTCGGAGAATGTGAGTGTGTTCCTGAGCTGGTTCAGTTCAAATTGGCGCTCACGATCAAGCTCCTCCTCGGCTCTGTTGATTTCCACTGAGAGCTGACCCGGGCGCCACGGGTTTTTCCACCGAGAACTGACCCATGTTCGAACCCTTCCCCCTTGGCCTAGGCGGGGGACGATGGAGTGATCGACATGGAGTTACTGAGCGTCATCCGACGCTGGCACTACCGGGACCATTTCTCGATCCGAGAGATATCGCGGCGCACGGGGCTGTCGAGGAACACAGTCCGCAAATATCTGCGCTCGGACACCGTTGAACCGAGGTTCAACATCCCTGACCGCCCGAGCAAGCTGGACCCTTACGCCGACAAGCTGTCGCATATGCTGCGGCAGGAGGCGGGGAAGTCCCGCAAGCAGAAGCGGACGACCAAGCAATTGCACGCCGATCTGGCCGCCCTCGGTTACGACGGCTCCTACAATCGCGTGGCGGCCTTCGCTCGCGACTGGAAGGCCGCTCGGCAACAGGAACAGAAGACGTGCGGCCGCGGCGTGTTCGTGCCGCTGGCGTTTTTGCCGGGCGAGGCGTTCCAGTTCGACTGGTCGGAAGATTGGGCGATCATTGCCGGCGAGCGAACCAAGCTGCAGGTCGCTCACTTCAAACTGTCCTGCAGCCGCGCCTTCTTCCTCCGGGCCTACCCGCAGCAGACCCACGAGATGCTGTTCGACGCCCATAACCACGCCTTCCGCGTGCTGGGCGGCGTTCCCCGGCGAGGCATCTACGACAACATGCGCACTGCGGTCGACAAAGTCGGGCGCGGCAAGAACCGCCAGGTCAACGCACGGTTCGCAGCCATGGTCAGCCACTTCCTGTTCGAGGCGGAGTTCTGCAATCCGGCGTCCGGTTGGGAGAAGGGGCAGATCGAGAAGAACGTCCAGGACGCCCGCCATCGGCTCTGGCAGCCCATGCCCAGCTTCCCCTCCCTGGCGGCGCTGAACGACTGGCTGGAGATGCGATGCAGGGAGCTGTGGGAGCAGACGCCGCACGCCTCGCATCCTGGCGCGATTGCCGACGCCTGGGCCGAAGAGGTCCAGCATCTGATGCAGCCTTCGCGCCCGTTCGACGGCTTCGTCGAATACGCCAAGCGCGTGTCGCCGACGTGCCTGGTCCATCTGGACCGCAATCGCTATAGCGTGCCGGCCTCCTTCGCCAATCGTCCAGTCAGCGTACGAGTTTATCCCGAACGCATCGTTGTCGCCGCCGAGGGACAAGTCGTCTGCGAACATCGCCGCGTTTTTGCCCGCTCCCACCAACGCAAGAGCACGACCACCGTTTTCGATTGGCGGCACTATCTGGCGGTCATTCAGCGCAAACCGGGCGCACTCCGCAACGGCGCGCCGTTCGCCGAACTCCCGCCTGCCTTCCGTGCCTTGCAACAGCGCATGCTCAAGACGCCGGGCGGCGACCGCGAGATGGTCGAGATTCTGGCTCTCGTCCTCCAGCATGACGAGCAGGCCGTGCTCACTGCCGTCGAACTGGCTCTGGAGGCCGGCGTGCCGACCAAGACGCACATTCTGAACCTGCTGCACCGGTTGATTGACGGCAAGCCAATGGCCCCTCGCGAATCCCCCAGCCCAGGCGAATCGCGGGCATCTTTGGAACGTAGACCTCTTGTGTTTTTCGAACACTCAGGACGAGGAAAGCATGGGCTTCCCTCGTCCTTTTTGTTTGGGGGCTGACCTTGTGCTCTTGAGCGCTGGGCGCTGCTATTGCGATGGAGCGGCTGGAGCCGCTGGAGTTGTTGCAGCGGGCGCAGCAGGGTGACCGTGGCGTGCGGCCCGTCGCTGATGGCGAGTGGTGCGTCGCGATGTCCGCCGGTTCCTCCCGCGTGTTCCGGTGGCAGGCGCGGTGCCGGTAGCGGGCGCAGTGGGGTTCGGAGTGGCCGGGGTAGTGGTGGTGTCCTGTGCTTCGGCCTCTAACGGCTCCAGCACTGCCGATACCGCAAAGCCCAGTGCAGCCCCAAAGCCAAGCAGTGAAAGCATCTTTCGGCGTGAAACGTCTTCAGTCATTGTCCACCTCCCTGATTTCGAGGCTTCCTGGCCCCGTTCGTGAATAAAAAACCATTTCGTATGAACAGCGGCTGAACATTGCTCGGCGGCTCAAAGACCACCGTTCAGCCCATTGGCGCGATCTAGCAGTTGATTGGCTCGAAATAGCAAAACGTCTAGGGCTAGAGTTGCTACCAGCATTTTAAGCGGCGCTGCATGGCGCAAGCCGATCCAACACCCGCAGGCCAGAAATCGTCCGTGGGTGTTTTTTATTGCGTCTTGTTCATGAAGTGCGCTGCAATCTGCTGCTCAGAAAGAAAAGGGACCATGTCAAGCCTATACGAGGATAATTTTGGTTTTTATGCAATAGATGATGATCCGGAGGAGCTTGCGTTCTTTCTCCACATCAAGAAACAGAGCATAGGCAAAAAATGTGTGCGCTGTAAAAAGAAAGTTCGGTTACAGCCGTCGATCATTATATGCGCGTCCTGCTCATCAGCGCTTGAGTACGGTGCGCCATCAGATCCCGCTTGGGTCGTTCCTAATCATTGGCCAGTTGCGGGATAGATCGAAACTCAGGCATCATAAATGCCATACTTTAAATGCCATACTTGTTGCGTGAGGCGCGACCTGAGACGATTCGCGCTCCTTGCTCGGCCCATCATCCATAGTAATGGATGATGGTCGCAAGGCCCTCCAACAAGGCGGCAAACGCGGTCCAAGACGCTGCTCGCCTATTCAACCGCGCGATTTCCTTTATGAACGCAACAAGCGGCCCCCTGTGTCAATCGTCGTGGAACCTCCGGAGGGCAGCTCGGTGGGCGGTCGGATCGTTGTCGTTTGGTACCAGCGCCACGCAGCAATTAGCCCTGCGAGTGCGGCGGCGAAGTTCAGCGCAGTTCCGAGCATGGTGGCCTTACCCGTCTCGCGAAATTTTGAGCGCTGGCAAAAAGCTTCTCGTAATCAGCCAAGGGCCTGACTATTCGACGGCGGCTCAACCCGCTTGCCCCTGCTCACCCTTGCCTGATGCGCCACTCTCTTTCCAATTGCTGATGCTGATAAGCAGGCACAGCTGAGGCCAAGCAAACGACAATCGCTCATCGGACCGTCAATGTGAGACTATGGAGGCACTACAAAGAGCGCATTGGTGCGCCCACCATAGTTTCGCTATTTTATGTGGTTTCCTTGAGATTAAATGGATTACTCTTACCTTCTTTGTGGCGCACCATAAAATCTATGAATTCTCTTTTTGAGTTTTTCTGGACTATCTCTATCAATTTTCTCTAAGCGTCCAATTTCTTTTTTTCTCACCTTCATCATCAGTCCAATAGATTATAAGATGAGTACCTTTTATTTCAGCCGTTATTTTCTTATCGGTGATATCGAACATTTTCATTCTCCTTTGTTTGATGCCAGAAATTAAGGCTTCCTTTCATATTCAATTGCCAGGCTAACAATTGGCTGACAAATAATTTCACTCTGGAAATCATTCGTCTAAAGGTGGCAACCAACAAGGCTAACGGTGCCATCAACCTCTCGGCGAGCGCAGCATTGCGACCAGCCGAATTTTCCGCGCACGCCTCCCCATCACCCACTCCCCATCTGCGCAGCATTGCTCGGCGGCTCAAACATCACCGTCACCCGGCGATTTCCACAAGCTGGACACATATGAGCCGTGCCCCCAGCCGTGACAGCGGGAAGTTCGGCCCACGCGTGCTGACCCCCGCCCGAGTCACAAAATTTGATCAATCTGAGCTGATTAACAACCAATGCCCGTGTTATGATACGAGCCACGCTTTAGGCTTGTCCCGATCTAGTGGTCAAAATCAAACGTAAAGAGTTCCGGGGCGCCTTCCGCAATTTCAAGGAGTTCTCCGGCTTGCAAGGGGTTCGAAGCGTTTGATTCTATCCACTAGTGCTGATTGGCTCGAATTAGCAAGACGTCCAATGCTCAACCAACTACCAACACGTTAACGCGCGTGCTCCCTCAAAAGGGCCGCGCAAGGCGATCCAACGCTCGCGAACTGAAATCGTCCGCGGGTTTTTGGTCCATGTTCGCTTGAGTTGCGCTCCCCACTAGGAATACGAAAATGAAACTCTTGATGTTAGGAGTGTCGCTCGCGACGCTGGCTATAGCTTCGCCAGCTCATGCCGGAAGATATGTGGTCGATCAGTGTTCTCCTAATAAAAATAGAGAGAAATGGTTTCTTATATTTGATACACAAGAAGGTACAGTCAATTTCTCAGAAGCAGGATCAGACAAACCTCGTTATGGCTCATATACTATGTCTTATGGCATAACGTATACGAGCGTTACCAACGATACTGCTGCGCCAATGGATTTGCAGTTACGTCCCAACCTTGCTCCTGATGGTAAGCCAGTGTTGGAATGGACGAGTGGTGGTGAACAAAGCACGATGCTATGTGAATTTCTTTATGAAAAAGATAATACGCCAGTCAATTGGGTTTCTCTTCCTGTCAGTCCAGTGGATAATCCGCCAGCAGTAACCAATAATCCAGGATATACTTGCACTGGGTCTGACGGAGTAATGCGTGCGTGTGATACGCAGCAAGTTATCCCACCATCAGCAACAGCATACGCTCCAGAACCTGCTCCACAATCTTCTGGACTAGTGGTTCCGCTTACCAGTGATGGCATTGGCGGACACACTGTCAATGTTACATTGGGTATAAGCACGCCAGCAACGATGCTGATTGATACTGGTGCAACTGTGGTGTCTTTACCAAAAGACGTTGCGGATCAACTTATAAGTATCGGTGACGCAGTGGTAATTGCCACTGCAAGTTTTACAATTGCTGATGGCACAACCTCTACCCAAAATGTTATCGACATTGGGAGATTTACAATCGGTGGTAAAACATTATACCACATAAGAGCAGGCGTTGGACCTGTCGGTTCTATGATGTTGTTGGGAACGAACGTGCTGAACCGTTTCGGCAAGTACAGCATTGACTTCAGCGAACAATCAACTAATTTTGGGCTGAAGATCGAAACTATGGTGCGCCACAAGTGTTCGATAGTCGTGATGTATATGGTCCAATAAACGCTAGACTAGGGATTTATTTTAAACGAGCTAGACGGTTTGGAAACGGGCCGCCCCGATCCCGCGCCCCTGCCTAACGCACTTGCTTCAAATGCTTCGCCCCAGCATCCAGGCTCGTTTAGCTTTCGCTATCGGTTTTGCTGTTCTCACCATCCGTGACGACGTGCGCATCATCAGCAATGACGGCTTCCTCTTCCCCACGCGCGAATAGCTGGTCACGCGGACCGTCCATCTCGCGCTTCAGCCTGAGTTGATTTTCACAAATGTCTTCTAGTTCGTCATTGCAACAGTTGACTTCGCTCTCCGATTGAGCAATTTGCTCCAAGTGGCGCTGCTTCTCCGATTTCAATTACGCTTCCTTAGTTCGACTCATCGACTCCAGCTAGCAAAGCAATTAGCTTGTCATGAATTTCCACCGTCATTGGCGCGGTCCTCATCTTATGACAAACTCACGCCCGAATATTTCGATAATGAAGATGTAATCCTCTTTTTCCATCACCGTGTTTGTCTTATATTTTAGGATGCGTACCAGTCCGAGAAAGCTGAAATAATAGCCGCGCGGGTACGATTTGAGATCGTAATCATAGAACCTTTGTATCCACATCCTTGTTGCGCCTCTACGCAAACAGGTCACGTCTGTCACGATGATGACACTCTGATCATCTACGCAGAAAAGAAAGAGGGCGGCAATCGGCTGGGTAGCTAACCTGCCGCCCTCCCTTCCATCAATGCGCTCCAACCGTTGGAGAACGAAAAGCGCATCTGCCAGATGAGGAGAAAACACTGGCATGTGGAAGCTCTTAAACTTTCTGGAACGGCAGATTGGCTCTAATTCCAACAAGCATCTTCTCGGGCGGTGCAAAAGTATCCATCCATACTCTGGGCGAACCGAAATAAGAATAACTTGGGCGACCCGACTGATCGTAGGTCACTCTTTCTTTTAAAGTGCCTTCTGGTATCTGCGTCGGATGGTCAGCCTCTCTCTGTGCATCAGCCTTAATCTGCCGCTCAAGAACGTCGAACGCTGACCCAGTAGAATGTCGGATGTTAAAATCCTTGCAGTTGGGCGCGTGCTGTTGAAGCGCCTCTGCCAATCTGCGGCGATAGGCTGTTTCATTTTCACGCTCCATCGGAGGCGGCGCACCTGTTGGCCTATGCATCCTGAACAATGGATCGTAAGCAGCTTGTGTAGCGTTGAGCGCGTCTTCATCAATCATGCCGCTGTACGCTGTCATAATGATTCTCCTCTAATCTAGTCGCGCGCCAATTAGCTCTTTCTGCCTGTCCCTGGCTCAACGTGACCGGTGGAACGTTTGACGCTGTGATCTTGGCTTGGCCCACAAGGAACTTGCGCTGGCCCTTTGTTCAATGGTGTTTCTTTTTTTGGCTCATTGCGGCCTTGAGCTTTTCGTTGCGTTCTGATGTTGCTGGCATTGGGCGCTCCTACAAAGTTTCGATTGGAACAGGTACGCGCGGCTTCGGCGGCCAAGGTGACTCCACTTGATCATCTGTTCCTTCGCCATGGATCTTTTCGGGTGGGCTAACAGCAAACGGAGCGCTGGGCGCTACTGGCATGGTATTTCCGTGAGCTAATTCCTCTTCCAGTTCGTGATCCTCTTCAGCGTCCTCTCTGGTGCGCCGCTCCTCAGCCTCGTCGAGGCGTTTGGATATACGATCTAAACAATCGTGGATTTGGCGCAATGTAGAAGGTGTGAACGCCATTGTGAGTAACTCCAAATAATAGCGTCCGCGGAGTGAGTAAAGTACCGCACGATTATGTACTGACTTATACATGAAAAGAGTTGCATTGTCTAGGGAAATATGCAATGTTAGTGCATATCTATTTGCGAGCCGAAAATAATGACTGACTCACTACTTGCTTGTCTAGAATGTGGCGCAGCTGTTACCAAGAAACGTCCATGGAAGAAGTTTTGTGGAACGAAATGTCAGATGCGCTACTACCAAAAAATCAACGGCAGATGCTGAAGAGCGCGCTGTTGAAGCTTCAAGAGCTAGAGCGTGAGCGACGAGCAGCGCCGCCAAAGCGTGATCTGTTCTCATAAGAGTGCCAACTCCATACTCGTTAGACAAGAAAGCAAAAAGAGCCGGGGTCGCCGGGATCGCCGGACCGCTCCCAGTGGCCGGCAGACCTAGGCGATTCCTGCGGTTTCTAGGGGGATATCGCGGCCTAAACGGGGCCGGCCAGTAGGGGGAAGCCTAGAAGCGTAACAAGCCCCTAGGCGAGCTTCCCTGCAAATCCGATATTTCACTGTGTATTAGGATTGCGCCGTTAGAGCGGCTTGCCATTGGATTTACGCATATCCTGCGTTCCTGACGTATGCGGCGCATTCTTGCGGTGCGTACTGAGAGAGGATGGCGGCGGTGGCGTCGGCGACAGCGTCGTATGTTCGGGCGCCGGCTTTCCGAAGCAGGGTTTTGAACTTGGCGAAGACCTGCTCGATCGGATTGAGGTCGGGTGAGTACTTCGGCAGGAACACCAGGCGGGCGCCGACGGCCCGGATCGCCTGCCGGATGGCCTTTCCTTTGTGAGAGCCGAGATTGTCGAGGATGACGACGTCGCCTGGTTTGAGGGTCGAAACCAGGAACTGCTGGACGTAGGCGAGAAAGCGCTCGCCGTTGATGGGTCCGTTGAACAGGCAGGGCGCCTCGATGCGATCGTTGCGCAGGGCGGCGAGGAAAGTCGCGGTCTTCCAGTGCCCGTGAGGGACCTTGTCGACCAGCCGCTGCCCTTTTGGCGCCCAGCCGCGCAGACGGGTCATGTTGGTTTTCGTCCAGGTCTCGTCGATAAAGACCAGACGCCTGGGATCGATCAGGCCCTGATAGTGCCGCCAGCGTAGGCGATGGCGTTTTACGTCCGGACGGTCCTGCTCGCTCGCCACGAGGGTCTTTTTTTAAACGTGACGCCAATCCGGCGAAAGAAGCGGCTCATCATCGAGGCGTCGGCTTTGATCCCGCGCTCGAACAACAACCGATCGCAAAGACCCTGAAGCGTAATATCCGGCTTCCCAGCTCGCGCCGCCTCCAGAAAATCCCGATGTGGCATGAGCGCGGATGGCCGATGGCCGCCATGCCCGACCAGTTCGCGCGAGCCACTCCGCTCAAAGCGTTCGAGCCACTTGACGGCAATCAATTCGCTGACCTCGTACCGCCGCGCAGCCGCGCGACGGCTCATCTCCCCTTTCAGCACCGCGTCGATGACCCGATCGCGCAAGTCCTGCGAATATGGCTTCGGCATCCCTGCTGGCCTCCGCCCAGCCCGCAGGTTGAATCAGAACTTCGGCAATTCGGGAATCCCCATCACAATTCAAGCCAAAATCCAAACGCTCTAGCCGCGCATCAATCGCAACGTTTCAGCGGCCACGATGTTCGCCGCGCTAATGAGCGTTTTATCGAGGTGGAGATAGCGGCTCGTCATCGATTGCTGCTTGTGACCTATCAAGCCCGCAATGCTGCTGTCGGCCAGGCCAAGGTCAGCAGCTAATGAAGCGAACGAATGGCGCAGCACGTGGGGCGTTACGTCCCTTTGCATCTTGAGTCACAACCAATGATGGCGGAGTTGGTCTATTGGCTTTCCGTGGCCATAATCGAACACGTATGGAGTGCCACTCCGTTTTTGCCGCTTGATGATCTCTATCGCGATATTGCTGAGTGGGCGAACACTAACGCCTGTTTTGGTATCGTCCAGTGTTACAATGTTGCTCTCAAAATCACATTCCGACCAACGGAGGTTTTTCGCCTCAGAGCTTCTGAATCCTGTTACTGCCAACAAGAGGAATATGTCTGAGATCATTCCACCTTTGAGAGCCGAGCCTAGCTGCGCATATTCTGCGTCACTTAGTCGTCTATTGCGTTTCACGTCCGCTGGCATTTCGAGCCCTTTGCAGGGGTTATCTGGGCGTAGCTTCCGCTTAACGGCGTAGCTGAACATCACGCTTAAGAGGCTGACGGTTCTGGCCGCGCTCCCTCGTGACAGCGAGTGCATAAAATCTTCTACCTGTTCATCGGTGACGGAGGCTACGCGGAACTTCCCCAGCTTCGGCTTAATGTGCAGTTTGATCCTGCTATTGTCGGATTTTATCGTCGCTGGCTTTTTGCCATTCTCGCGCTGTTGGTATTCGTCGCAGAGTTGCGCGACCGTCATTCCGGTTCTGAGGGCCATTCTTTCGCCGGCTGGGTCCTGTCCCAGCGCCCTGGCTCGAAGCACTCTGATCGCTTCCTGTCGCGCCAGGTGTGGTGTGAGGATCGGGAAGCGTTCGAGTTTCTGCCATCGCTGCACTCCCTCCCGCGTGCGGTAGACGACGCTGAAGGTCACGACCTCAGAGAACTGGCGACGGGCCACGAAGCCCTTCACCTCCAGATCCCACAAAATTGTGTTTGGCTGCATGGCCGCGATTTCCCGCAGCCCTATCCTCACCCGATAGCTCGTACCCATTTCCGCTCTGCTCCTAGCTTTTGGCTAGCAAGCTTTTGAGCGCAAATCAGAAATATAGCAATCAAAATCTGGCAAACGCCATGGAGCGCCACAAAGGACAATATCGTAACTACATCAAAGTGCTACAAACAAAATCTAAAAATCGAGAAGCGCCACAAACTCATGCAAATCAGAAATTTTTTCCTGCAACTCGAAAATGAGATATACTAATTGATTCAGTTTATTAGATCTCACGGGCGCCATTTCTCATGCCGTTCGGCTTCGCGGGGCGCCAGACGGGCGGCCCGCGCCCAAGCCGTCGCGACGAGCGTCGCCTTCGGGCAGCCTGTCGCGAGTTCCCGCGTGTAAGGACAAACTCAGGACATCGTGGCGGCGCCGCGGGCAATCGCGAAAGAGCCGTGGATTACGTGTCCCCGGGCAGATTGTCCTGGAAGGCATCGGCGAATTTCCGCATGAGCCGCACCAGTTCGTCGAACTCGCGCGGTTCCCAGGTTTGGAAGACAGCGCGTCCGATTCGCTCCCGCGTGGCGTCGACGAGGTCTGTCATGGCCTTGCCTTTCGGCGTGATGACCGCCTCGCGCACCCGCCGGTCGGCGGCGCTTTCCTGACGTTGGGCGAGACCGAGGCTTTCCAGCTTCGCCACCTGCCGACTGATCGTGGTGTAGTCGCGTCCGATGCGATCGGCCATCTCCACCACGCCGATCGGCCCGTACCGCTCGATGCCGACCAGCAGCGGAAACAGCGCGCGGTCGAGCCGGATCCCGGCTTCCTTCATCAGCGTCTCGTCCCGTTGCGGGCGGTTCATCGCGCCGACGATGTCGAGAAGGGCGCGGTGAAGCTCGCGTAGCTGGTCGTCGATATGTGTATTTTGCACTTTCTTCCTTTACGCCATTGTCTGGCCCGGATATATGTGTATCATACACATAATTGGGACGGAAAGGAAGACCGCAATGAAAGCCGCAATCGTTCGGGGCCCCGGTCAAACGCCGATCTACGGGGATTTCGCCGAGTTCGAGCCGGCGGACGGCGAAAACCGCATCCGGGTCTCGGCCGCGGCTCTCAGCCCCCTGGCGAGGGGCCGCGCCTCTGGCGCGCATTACAGCGCCCCGCGTTCTTTTCCCTTCGCCGCCGGCGTCGACGGCGTTGGGCGGCTCGACGACGGCAGGCGGGTCTATTTTCTCATGCCCCGCGCGCCCTACGGCGCCATGGCGGAAGAGGCGGTCGTCCCGTCGACGCAGTTCCTGCGGTTGCCCGACGGGCTCGACGACATAACCGCCGCCGCGATCGACAATCCCGCAATGTCGTCATGCGCGGCGTTGACGGAACGCGCCAAGCTCAAGGCGGGAGAAACCGTGCTGGTCAACGGCGCGACCGGCGCGGCGGGCCAGCTCGCGGTGCAGATCGCCAAGCGGCTTGGCGCGGCGAAGGTCATTGCAACCGGCCGCAATCTTAAGGCGCTGCGGGAGGCGGCTGAGCTTGGCGCCGATGCGACGATCCCCCTCGTCGAGAACGAGGCGGCGCTCGACGAGGGCTTCGCGGCGGCGTTCGACAAGGGCGTGGATGTGGTTCTCGACTATCTGTGGGGGAGGAGCGCCGAGCGCCTCCTGACCTCGGCCGCCAAGGCGGGCAAGGCGGCGCCCATCCGGTTCGTCCGGGTCGGCTCGGCGAGCGGCGAGACCATCGCGCTGCCGAGCGCCGTCTTGCCCGCGGCGCCGATCACGCTGATCGGCAGCGGCCTCGGCAGCGTGCCGCCCGACCGCTTGCTCGCCGCCATCGGCGCGGGGCTCGAAGCGGCCGCGTCCGGCGGCGTCAGGATCGCGGCCAAAGCTGTTCCGTTGTCCGAAGTCGAACAGGCATGGACGGGCGACGACAGCGGCCAACGCGTCGTGTTCACGGTGGATGGGCGCGGGTCCTGAGTTGGACCTCGATCGAAAGGCAAGTCGTGCAGTGGCGATAGCGAGCCGGCGCCGAACCACGTTCGGCATCCGGACGCTTGCAAACTTTTGACCGCCTCCGGCGAAAGTGTATCCTCGCGGCATGCAAAAGACTTTATCCGTCGCTGAGATCGTTCCGATCGGGATTGGCTTTTACACGGCCCCCGAGGCGGCGCGGCTGCTGAAGACAACTCCGCGAAGCATTTCGCGCTGGCTTGGCGGTTACTCGTATCGAAAGAGCGGCGGAGCGGTCGTGCGCGCTGCACCGCTCTGGCATCCGCAAGTGCCTCATCTTGGAGGGAATCTGGAGCTCGGCTTTCGAGATCTGATCGAACTGCGATTCGTCCTGGCTTTCCTCAAGCATAACGTCGGCTTGAACGTTATCCGGCTCTGCCTGGAGAAGGCCCGCAGAATTATTGGCGACGACCGCCCGTTTTCGACGCATCGATTTCGTACCGACGGGAAGAGCATCTTCCTCGACAGCCTGAGTCAAGCTGAGGAGACGGAGAACTTAGACGAACCTTCTTCTTCAATCATCGATCTGAAAACTGGCCAGATGGTTTTCAAGCAGGTCGTCGAGCCTACCTTCCGTGATCTCGATTTGGCCGACGGATCGGTCGCCCAATGGCGACCTTTTCATGGAAAACCTTCGATTGTCATCGATCCCGGCCGATCGTTCGGCAAGCCGCTCGCCGCACAATTTGGCGCCCCGACAGCTGCACTAGCGAGCGCTGCGAAAGCGGAAAATTCGGTACGCCGAGCCGCTAGTCTCTTTGAAGTCCCAGTTGCTGTCGTCAATGACGCGGTCGCTTTTGAGCGATCCCTGACGGCGGCGTGAAGGTCATCATCGACGAGAACCTCCCGCGGCCCTCGCGAGGGCATTAAACGCATTATTCGACGGCGAAGATGAAGTTGTTCACATCAGAGACAAATTTGGCCCGAAGGTTAAAGACGTCGACTGGATCGACCCGTGCCTATCCGGTTGACTCAGGCACCCACTAGGGCTAGTAGCCGCAGTTATGGCGGCTTTGGACATTCACCAGCGGGACGATCTGGCTTTTCCCCAATCGCTCCCCGAATTTCAGAAGCTGTTTCCTAATGACGCGGCGTGTGCTGTCTATCTTGGGCGCGCGCGTTGGCCTGACGGTTTTGTCTGCTCGCATTGCGGCGTGATTGGTGAACCCTTCCGCATTGCAACCCGACCCGGTGTTCTGGAATGCCGCGCGTGTCGACGCCAAACCGGCCTCTTGGCCGGCACGGTCATGGAGCGCAGTCATACGCCGCTTAGCGTCTGGTTCTGGGCCGCGTATCTCGTCGCCAGCCAGACGCCGGGCATGTCGGCGGTTCAGTTTCAGCGGCAACTTGGGCTGACACGATACGAAACTGCGTTTGGCATCCTTCACAAACTGCGCGCCGGCATGGTGCGGCCGGACCAGGATCGTATCGGTGGTCGGGCGAAAGAGCATGTCGAGGTCGATGAGACCTGGGTCGGTGGAAGGACGCGCGGCGATGGCCGAGGCATCCACCACAAAACATTGGTGTCCGCCGCTGTCGAGGTTCGCCATCGCAAGCCGGGGACGGCGCAAGACAAGCGCAGGGACGGTCGCTATGCCGGTCGTGTGCGATTGGCCATCGTCGCCGACCGCAGCGCCGATTCCTTGTGCGGCTTTGTCGAGAACGCCGTCATGCCAGCCTCGCTGATCGTCACCGACGATTGGAGCGGCTACGTCAGCTTGCGTAAGCGGGGCTACGACCATCATCCGATTGCCGAAAGCGGCGATCCCGAAATTGCCGAACAGTTCATGCCGATGATTCATCTCGTCTTCTCCAATTTGAAGACCTGGCTCAACGGCATCCACCACGGCGTGAGCGCCAAGCATCTACAAGCTTACCTCAACGAATTCACGTTCCGCTTCAACCGGCGCTTCTACCCGTTCAACGCCTTCCGCTCGCTGCTCGGCATCGCGGGCGACGTCGAGGCGCCAACCTATGCCCAGCTTTAATTCGGGAGAATGGGTCCACCCTACATATGGTGGGTGTCTGCCTTAACCGGATAGGCACGGATCGACCATCTTTCTGCAGAGGGTCGTTGGATTGTGATCTCGGGTGACACCAGCATCACGAAGAAGAAGGCGGAGCAGACGGCGTTTCGTAATTCCCGTTTGATCGGCTTTTTTCTGGCGCCCGCGCTAAAAGCGTCAAAGGTGACGAAGCAGATGCAGCGCCTACTTGCACTTTGGGATGATATCGGAACCATCGCTGTCCGAGTTGCAGGCGGGGCGATGTACGAACTGGAAAAATTCGGCAATTGCGGAACTGAGATCGCTCTACCCCTTCTTCCCCGCGATCTTCGCGATCTCGCGCATGACCTTAAGCGTGCCCTCGAGCCGGTCGGCGAGCTTTTCGAAATCGTCGGTGACGACGATGCGCATGTCAGGGCGCACGTAGGCGCGATCGCCCTGGGCGGCGACCCACTTCACGAGCGCCGTGGGGTTGGCGAATGATCTGTGGCGGAAGGCGAGCGTCAGGCCCTTGGGCCCCGCCTCGAGCTTCTCGACATTGGCGCGCCGGCACAAAGCCTTGATCTGCACCAGCCTCAACAGCAGGCCGACCTCGGCCGGGGGCGGACCGAAGCGGTCGATGATCTCGGCCCCCATCGCGTCGATCTCACCCTCGTCCTCGAGCGCCGAGAGGCGACGATAGAGAGCAAGCCGCGTCGGCAGGTCGGAAATATAGGATTCGGGAATCGTCACCGGCGCGCCAAGCTGGATGGTCGGCGACCACATATCCTCGGCCGGCGCTTCCTCCCCCGACTTGATGCGCTCGACCGCCTCGCGTACCATCTGCTGATAGAGTTCGTAGCCGACCTCCTTGATGTGCCCCGACTGCTCCTCGCCCAGAAGATTGCCGGCGCCGCGCAGGTCCAGGTCGTGGCTTGCGAGCTGAAAACCCGCTCCCAGCGTGTCGAGCGATTGCAGCACCTGGAGGCGCTTCTCCGCCTGCGGCGTGATCTTGGCCTTGGCCGGCGTCGTGAAATAGGCGTAGGCGCGAATCTTGGAGCGGCCGACGCGGCCCCGCAGCTGATAGAGTTGTGCGAGCCCGAACATGTCGGCGCGATGCACGATCATCGTGTTGGCGCGCGGAATGTCGAGGCCGGATTCGACGATCGCGGTCGACAGGAGGATGTCGTACTTGCCGTCGTAGAAGGCTCCGACCTTGTCTTCGAGCTCGCGCGGCGCCATCTGGCCGTGGGCGACGACGAATTTGCACTCGGGCGCGTTCTGGCGCAGGAACGCCGCCGCTTCGTCGAGATCCTCGATGCGCGGGCAGACATAGAAGCATTGTCCGCCGCGGTAGCGCTCGCGCAGCAGCGCCTCGCGAACGATGAGCGTGTCGAAGGGCGAAACGAATGTGCGCACCGCGAGCCGGTCGATCGGGGGCGTAGCGATGATCGACATCTCGCGCACCCCGGTCATCGCCAGTTGCAGCGTGCGCGGAATCGGGGTGGCGGAAAGCGTCAGCACATGCACTTCCGAGCGCAGCTCCTTGAGCCGCTCCTTGTGGCCGACGCCGAAATGCTGCTCCTCGTCGATGACGACGAGGCCGAGGTCCTTGAAGCTCACGGCCTTGCCCAGAACCGCATGCGTGCCGACGACAATGTCGAGGCCACCATCAGCGAGCCCTTTCTTCACCTCGCGACTTTCGGCCGCGCCCACCATGCGCGAGAGCTGGCCGACATTGACCGGCAGGCCGGCGAAGCGCTGGCGAAAGTTCTGGGTGTGCTGGCGCGCGAGCAGCGTCGTAGGCGCGATGATCGCGGTCTGCTTGCCGTTGATCGCCGTGGCGAAGGCGGCGCGCAGCGCGACCTCGGTCTTGCCGAAACCGACGTCGCCGCACACCAGCCGATCCATCGGGCGCCCCGCGGCCAGATCGTCGAGCGCGGCGTCGATCGCGCTCGCCTGGTCCGGCGTCTCGTCGTAAGGAAAGCGGGCGCAAAACTCGTCATACAGACCTTCGGGGGCAGTCAGTCTTGGCGCCGAGTGCATCATGCGCTGGGCGGCGACGCGTATGAGCTCGCCCGCCATCTCGCGCACGCGCTTCTTTAGCCTCGCCTTGCGCGACTGCCAGCCCGCGCCGCCCAGCTTGTCGAGTTCGCCGGTCTCCGAGCCGTAGCGCGACAGGAGCTCGAGATTCTCCACCGGCAGGAACAGCCGGTCGCCGCCCGCATAGTGGATCTCGAGGCAGTCATGCGGCGCGCCCACGGCTTCGATCGTCTTCAGGCCGACGAAACGGCCGACGCCGTGATCGATATGGACGACGAGGTCGCCAGCGGTGAGCGCGCTCGCTTCGGCGAGCACATCCTGCGCCCGGCGCCTGCGCTTCGACTGGCGGACGAGACGGTCGCCGAGAATGTCCTGCTCGCCGAGAACAGCGAAGTCCGGCGCTTCGAACCCCTGTTCGAGCGCGATGACGGCGAGCGGCAGCGCGCCCGCGCGCGCGGTCTTCGCCTGATGGTAGGATGAAACGAACTCGAGCGATTTGAGCCCGTGCTCGGCGAGCACATGGCTAAGTCTCTCGCGCGAGCCGTCGCTCCAGCTTGCAACGATCACGTTCAGGCCCCGCCCGCCCAACGCCCGGACGTGAGCGACCGCGGCGTCGAATACGTTGGCGCTCTCATTCTGCCGTTCGGGAGCAAAATTGCGCCCGGTCCGTCCGCCGCAATCGACGACGTCGGCTCCGTCCGGAGGCCCTTCGAAGGGGGTGAGGCGCGCCAGCGGCTGCGCGGCGAGCCGCTCCTTCCACTCGTCTTCGCCAAGATAAAGCCGAGCGGCCGGGAGCGGCTTATAGTCCGACTTGCCGGGAGCTTCCGCATAAGCCGCGCGGCGTGCGGCGTAATTGTCGGCGATCAGCGCGATGCGCTCGTGCGCCGCGTCCTCTGCCCGCGCGTCGAGCACGAACGGCGCACCGTCGACATAGTCAAAGATCGTGTCGAGCTTGTCGTAGAGCAGCGGCAGCCAATGTTCGACGCCGATCGCGCGTCTGCCTTCGCTGACGGCGGCGTAAAGATCGTCGCTTGGCGCGGGCGCCCCGAATTCAGCGGCATAGCCTTGACGGAAGCGCTTGATCGAGTCGGTCGTCAGCCGCGTTTCGCTCATCGGCACAAGGTCAAGCGAGCGCAATTGCGTGGTCGAGCGCTGCGTCTCCGGATCGAAGGCGCGGATCGATTCGAGCGTATCGCCGAAGAAATCGAGCCGGATCGGCGTCGCGCTGCCCGGCGGATAAAGATCGAGGATGCCGCCGCGCGAGGCGTAATCGCCGACGTCGCGCACCGTGCTGGCGCGGGCGTAGCCATTCGCCTCGAGCCAGCGCGCGAGGTCCTCCATCCGCACGCTGTTGCCGGGGGCGGCGGAGAAAGCGGCCGAGGCGATGAACGCGAGCGGCGGCGCGCGCTGCGTCAGCGCATTGACCGAGGCCACGAGAATGCGCGGCCGCTCCACGGCGCCGCGGCTCTTGGCGAGCCGCGCCAGCACCGTCATGCGCTCGGCCGACACGGCGGCGTTGGGCGAAACGCGGTCGTACGGCTGGCAGTCCCAGGACGGAAAATAGAGCGCCTCGATCTCGGGCGCCGCGAAGCTCAAGGCGTCGATGAAGGCCTGCGCGCGCAAGCCGTCGCGCGCGACAAAGCAGAGCGTAACGGCGCGCCGCTCGCCATCTTTCGCCAACGCTCGCGTCAGCTCGGCGACGACAAAGGCGTCGTAACCTTCGGGAGCGCGCGCCAGCGTAACCGCGCCGCCCTCCTCGAGGCGACGGATGGCGGGAGTGGTGAAACTCCCTGCGTCTCGGCGGAGCGCGCTGACGTTCGTCATCGCGACCCGCACAGTCGAGCGAAGAGCGGAGTTCGGAACTCGCGCGGCGCCGGCTCGCCGCCGATGATCCAGGCCAGCGCCTGCGTGTCAGGGACGTCGAGCAGACGCTCGAACTCGGCGAGTTCGTCTTCGTTCATGGTCGGCAAATGCGCATCGGCGAAGCGGCCCATGATCAGATCCATCTCGCGCACGCCGCGGCGCCAGGCGCGAAACAGAATCCGCCGCCGGCGCTCGTCGAGCGCTGAACTGCTCAGCATCGAGCCGGACATGAAAGGCCTTTCCATGGCGACGTGCGAGCCGCCATGGCGGGGTGTCCACTCGTCCATGGGGCTTGCAGCGGCGGGCTTATAGCCCGGAAGGGCGGAAATGTCAGCGCTTCTTCAATCTGTCGCCCGGCGGAACGGCTTGGACGGCAGGACGATCTCGGAAAGGCCAAGCCAGTCCGCCATCGCGTGAAGCTCCTCGGAAATCGCGTCCATAACGTCCGCGGGGGCGTGCGGCTCAAGATGCGCCGCATGGACGAGCAACCGTCCGGCCTGGCGATCAGCCTTCAGGTCGAGACGCGCCACGAGCCAGTCGCCGAGCAGGAACGGGAGGACATAATAGCCGTGCTGGCGCTTGTCGGCCGGCGTATAAATCTCGATCCGGTAGTGGAAGTCAAAGAGCCGCAAGGCGCGGGAACGCTCCCAGACCAGCGGATCGAACGGGGCCAGCAGCGCCCGCGCGGCGATGCGGCGGGGCTTGCGGGCGTCCCGGTGAAGATAGGCGAGATGGGTCCACCCGGGAACCTCGACCGGCTCAAGTACGCCCGCCTCAAGCAGCGACTCGATCGCCCGTCGCCCCTCGTCCGGGCGAAGACGGAAATAATCGCGCAGGTCCTGCGCTGTGGCGACGCCAAGCGCGGAAGCCGCACGCTCGACGAGCGCGCGCTGCGCATCCTTCTCGCCCGGCGACTTCAGCGCGAGGATCTCGGCCGGTATCACACGCTCGGTCAGGTCGTAGACCCGCTCGAACCCGCCACGCCTCGTCGCCGTCGTGATGTGTCCCGCCCAGAACAGCCATTCGAGCGCCTGCTTGGCGTCACCCCATTCCCACCAGCCCGACCGGCCGCGCTTTTCCTCCAATTCCGAGGCGGCGCGGGGGCCTTCGTTGCGGATGCGCTCGAGCAAGCCTTCCGCCTCGGCCCGGCGCTCGCCGGCGAACAGCCGAAGACCCTTCCAGCCGGCCTCGCCGCGATCCGCGCGGGCCATCCGCCACCGCAGCAAGGGATGAAACGAGAGCGGCAGAAGCGACGCCTCGTGGGCCCAGTATTCGAACAACCGCCGCTTCTTCGGGCGCCCCACGCGGCCGTGTCGATCAGCGACCGGTCGTAGGGTCCGAGGCGGGAGAAGGCCGGCAGGTAGTGGGCGCGGACCAGCACATTGACGCTGTCGATCTGATGGAGAGACAGCTGGTCGATGGTCCTCATCCACCGCGCGGCCGTGACCTTTTTGGGGCGCGGGGCGCCAAACCCCTGGGCTGCAAGAGCGATTCGCCGCGCTTCGGGGAGTGAAAGCTTTTCCACCTCACGTCGCCCCGCTCGTGGCCTTTCGCCCGAACAGCGGCCCGAATTCAACCGCGACCGCGCCAACGAGAATGAGCGCACAGCCGAGCGCGCCGATGGCCGTCAGACGCTCGCCGAGCAGGAGCGCTGCCGCCAGCGCGGCGAAGACGCTCTCAAGCGCCAGGATGAGCGCCGCCTCGGCGGGCGGCGTGTGGGCCTGAGCGAAGATCTGGATCGTATAGGCGATCGCGCCCGAGATGACTCCGGAAAACAGGATCGTCGGGGCTGTGGCGACGAGCGCGCCTGGGGCCATCGATTCGAACAGTGCGGAGCCCAGCGCCGCAAGGCCGGCGCAGACCGCATATTGCACGAAGGCGAGCAGCAGCGGGCGGCCGGAGCGAGCAAGGAAGATAGGGGTGAGCGCGATGCCCGTCGCCCAGGCGAAATCGGCCAGGAGCACAAGCGCATCGCCAGGGTTCGGAGGACCGAGCCCGCCGCCGGAGGCGAGCAGCCAGGCGCCAACGAGCGACACCAGGCCCGCTCCGACGACGATCGAGCGCGGGCGGACGCCGGAGATCGCCCAGACAACGAAGGGCGTCAGCACGACATAGCAGGCGGTGAGGAAACCGGCGTTGGTGGCGCTCGTCGTCTCGATCCCCGCCTGCTGCAGGCTGGTGCCGAAGAAGAGCGTGAGGCCGATCGCGAGCGCGAGGCGCCATTCGTCGCGGCCCGGCGCATGCGGTTTCCGGCGGAATTCCCAGAGCGCGAACGGCGCTAGCGCTGCGGCCGACACGGCGAAACGCGCCGCGACGAAGGCGAGCGCCGGCATGGTCGACGCGGCGTATTTCTGCGCGACAAACGTCACGCCCCACAGGAAGGCGGTGGCGAGGAGCAGGCCGTCCGCGCCGAGGCGGCTCATGCCGTCTCCGACGGCGGAATGACGCATCCGTCAGACCTGCTCGATCTCGATTAGCGCGCCAGCGAAGTCCTTCGGGTGCAAGAACAGCACCGGCTTGCCGTGGGCGCCGATCCTCGGGTTCCCGTCGCCCAGCACGCGCGCGCCTTTGGCCTTGAGATGATCGCGGGCGGCGATGATATCCTCGACCTCATAGCAGAGATGGTGAATGCCGCCGTCGCGGGTTGCGCTCCAGGAACTTGGCGATCGGCGAGTTCACGCCCAGGGGATGAAGGAGTTCGATCTTCGTGTTCGGCAATTCGACGAAGACAACCGTCACGCCATGGTCGGGCTCAGGCTGCGGAGCCGAGACACGCGCGCCGAGCGTGTCACGGTAGACGCTGGCCGCCTTCTCTAGATCGGGGACGGCTATTGCGACGTGGTTCAGCTTGCCGATCATGACTTTGAGCGGTTCAGACGCACTGTGACGAAGGCGGTCTTTCCGGCTAGGTCTTTCGCCAATGTTGCTCCCCCTGAATGGTCTTTACGATCGGGCGCGGATCGAAATTGGATTGAACCGTTCAGGGGCTAAACCTCGACCACCAGCGCATGCACTTGCGGCTTCTTGCCCCAGACCGCGTTGACCGAACCGCGCACCGCGCGCTCGATCGCGCCGGAGACGACCTCAGCATCGCGCCGCTTGCTGGGCGGCAGGCTTTCGAACGCTTCGAAGATCGCGTCGTCGATCAGCGCGTCAATCGCGGCGCCTTCGCGTGTGCGCTCCGGCAGGCCGGCGATCATCACGTCCGGATCGCCCGCCATTTCGCCCTTCGGGGTCAACGCGATCGCGATGGAGACGACGCCGGCGAAACTGAGCCTCCGGCGCTGGCGGACGCATTCCTGATCCGGGGGCAATAGGATGGCGCCGTCCTTCGCGCGGCGCCCGATTGAAACCTTGCCCGAAGCATAGACCTGCCCAGGCGCAAGCCGGACAAGATCGCCGTTGAAGGCGCGCAAGACCTCCGGCACGCCCTGGGCCCTGGCGAACTCGGCATGTTCGCTCAAGTGCAACGGCTCGCCATGCGCGGGCACGGCGATCCTGGGGCGGACCCAGGCGTACATTTTCGCCATCTCCGCCCGGCGCGGATGACCAGAGACGTGCACCAGCGCGGTGCGGTCGGTAACCACCTCGACTCCCGCGCGCACAAACGCATTGACGATCCTGCCGACCGCTTTTTCATTGCCGGGAATGGTGCGCGAGGAGAAGATAACGGTGTCCCCGCGGCTCAATTCCGCCGTCGGATGATCGTCGCCGGCCATGCGGGCGAGCGCCGCGCGCGGCTCGCCCTGGCTGCCGGTAGCCAGCGCCAATATCCGCTCGCGCGGCAGGCGCTCGAACGCGTCTGCGCCCAGGAACGGCGGCAAGCCGTCAAGCATTCCGCAGTCGCGCGCGACTCCGACGACACGCTCGATCGCCCGGCCGAGAATGCAGACCTGCCGCCCGGCGGCGAAGCCGGCCTCAGCCGCCGCGCGCAGCCGGGCGACGTTGGAGGCGAAAGTGGTCACAACCACCCTGCCCTTCGCCTGCCCGATGGCCCAGGCGAGCGTCTTGGCGACGCCACGCTCGGAGGGGCTTTCGCCTTCGCGCAGAATGTTGGTCGAATCGCAGATGAGCGCCAGCACGCCCTCGTCGCCGAGCGCCCTGAAGCGCGCCTCATCGGTTGGCAGGCCGACGATCGGCGTCGGGTCGATCTTCCAATCGGCCGTGTGGACGATAAGCCCTGCGGGCGAGCGAATCGCGAGCGCCGAGCTTTCTGGGATCGAATGGGCTACGGGGATGAATTCGACCACGAACGGGCCGATCGCGACGCTCTCGCCGAGCTCAACGACCTTCAAGGGGATATCGGGCGCGCCGGGCTCGCCGAGCCGGCGGGCCTCGACAAGTCCTGCCGCGAAACGCGTCATATAGACGGGCGCGCCTAGGCCGGGCCAGAGCTCGGCGAGGGCGCCGATATGGTCCTCGTGCGCATGGGTGATGACGACGCCGACCAGATTCTTCTTCGCCTTCTCGATGAAGTCGAGATCGGGCATGACGAGATCAACGCCGGGCATGTCTTCGTCCGCGAAGCCAATGCCGAGGTCGACCATCAGCCATTGGCGCGCGTTCGCTGGTCCATAGCCGTAAAGGGCGCAATTCATGCCGATCTCGCCCAAGCCGCCAAGCGGGACGAACACGAGCTCGCTGTCGCCGGTCATCGGGCTCGGCCTTCTGACGGACGAGAAGCCAACAAGACCGCCGGCGCCGGCGCGGTGTCCAAGCGAGGCGAGAGCACAAGGTCCGCCGCTTCGATGGTCTCGAGCCCCTGCTTGGAGCGCATAAGCAGGCGACCCCCTGCGTCAATCCCTTCGAATACGCCCTCCCGTCTGCCAGCGCCGTTCTGGATCGCGATCCATTCGCCGAGCCCGAGGGCGCTATCGAGCCAGGAGGCGCGAATGCGATCGAATGCTTGTCCAGCGCGCCAAACGTCGAGCCACTCGTCAAATTGCTGAACGAGACGCTCGAACAATTCGCCGCGGCCTACCGCTTCTCCCCCCGCCCTCGTCAGGCACGAGGTTGCGTAGCCGAGGCCTTCCGGCGCGTAAGCGCAATTGACGCCGACCCCGACCACACACGCGGACCGCCCGCCCCCGAGGCCAATTCCTTCGATGAGGATCCCTGCGCATTTCACGCCTCGAGACATCAGATCGTTCGGCCATTTGAGGCCGACATCGGTCGCCCCGAGGTCTCTTGCGGCGCGCGCGAGCGCCACGCCGGCGACGAAGCCGAGTTGCGCCGCGACCACCGGCGGGCAGGGATCGATCATGAGCGCGCTCGCGTGAAGGTTGCCCTTCGGGGAGATCCAGACGCGGCCGCGACGGCCTCTTCCCGCGGTCTGCTCTTCGGCGACGATCCACAGGCGCCCGGCCTCACCCCCGAGCGCGCGGCGGCGCGCTTCCTCGTTGGTCGAATCGATCGCGCCGTATCGAACGACGCGCCAGCCGCGAAGCGAACTGCCCGCACCGGGGGCGGCGATCAAAAGAGCGACTGCGCGGCCGCCATCGCGGCGTTGGTGATCGGCGAAGGCAAGAACACGAACAGGATGATCAGGAGCCCCGAAATGGCAAGCACGAGGCTCGCAACCGGGCCGGGACGATCAAACGCCGTCGCCGGCTCATCGAAATACATGAGCTTCACGATCCTCAAATAATAATACGCGGCCACGCAGCTCGCCAGGACGCCGATGACCGAAAGGCCATAGAGGCCAGCCTTGATGGCGGCGGCGAAGACATAGAACTTGGCGAAAAAGCCGGCGAGCGGCGGAACCCCCGCAAGCGAGAACATCATCACGGCGAGGAAGAAGGCCATGGTCGGATCGGTCCGCGCGAGGCCTGCGAGGTCGGCCATCGTCTCGACCGCGCGGCCGGCGCGGCGCATCGACAGGATGGCGGCGAAGGTTCCAAGCGTCATCACCACATAGATTGCCATATAGATGGCGACGCTCTGCGCGCCCTCCACTGTGCCCGCCGCGAGCCCGACCAGCGCGTATCCCATATGGCCGATCGAGGAGTAGGCCATCAGCCGTTTGAAGTTACGCTGGCCGATGGCGGCGAAGGCTCCGAGCACCATCGATGCGATCGAGACGAAGGTGAGGATCTGACGCCAGTCGTGGGCGATGCCGGGAAAAGCGGTGATCATCACCCGAACCAGGACCGCCATCGCGGCGATCTTGGGCGCGGAGGCGAAGAACATGGTCACCGGTGTCGGCGCGCCCTCATAGACGTCTGGCGTCCACATGTGAAACGGGACAACGGAAATCTTGAACGCCAGTCCGACCAGAACGAACACCAGCCCGAACAATATGGCGATGCTCGCATGATCATGCACGGCGTTCGCCACTGCGGCGAAGGCGACCGAGCCGGAATAGCCGTAGACCAACGAGATGCCGTAGAGCATCATGCCAGACGACAAGGCGCCCAGAACGAAGTATTTCAGGCCGGCTTCCGTGGCTCGCACATCATGGCGCCGGTAGGCCGTGATCACATAGAGCGCCAAGCTCATCAGCTCGAAACCGAGGTAGAGCGCGATGAAGTCATTGGCCGAGATCAGCATCAGCATGCCGAGGGTGGAAATGAGAAGAAGGACCGGGAATTCGAACCCGGCGATTCGCTCCTTCCGCATAAACTCAATCGACAACAGAAGCGTCACCAGGGAACCGACCAGCGTGAGCGCGCTCATGAAGCGGGTGAAGGCGTCGTCGGCGAAGGACCCGTAGAAGGTTACGCCCATCGGGCGATTCCTGGCCACCATCAGGATGAAGACGAGGCCGAGCAGGCCGACTGCGATCTCGTTGATGAGAGCCGAGCCCCGCTCACCCCGCAGGGCGCCATAGAGCACAAGCGCCAGGGTCCCCAGCGCCAGCACGGCTTCCGGCAGAAACACGGGAAGAGAAATCGCCGTCTCGTGCATAACCATCACTCGTTCCAAAGACCGTAGACGCGCGGAGCAGAGTCTTAAACCGTCACAGCCCTGCCGACTTCGTCACCGTGACCGCGTGTTCGAAGCCATGAATGATCTGCTCGATCGAGGCCGCGCTGGCGTCGATGATCGGCTGCGGATGCACGCCGTAGAAGAGCATCAGTAGCCCCAGCGGCAGCAGGGTTGCGATCTCGCGACCCGTGAGGTCGGTTATGCCCATAAGGCTCGGCTTCTCGATGACGCCAAAGATAATGCGGCGGTAGAGATAGAGCGCATAGCAGGCGGACAGGATTATGCCGAACGTGGCCAGGAACGCGACCCAATTGTTGATCTGGAAGGTCCCGATCAGGGTCAGGAATTCGCCTATGAAGCCCGTCGTGCCAGGCAGCCCGACATTGCCGAGCGTAAACACCATGAAGGCGACCGCATAGAACGGCATGCGCTGCACGAGTTCGCCGTAGGCGGCGATGTCGTATGTGTGCATACGGTCATAGACGACGCCGACACAAAGGAAGAGAGCGCCGGAGATGAGTCCGTGGCTTATCATTTGGTACACCGCCCCCTGGAGCCCCTGGGTGTTGGCGGCAAAGATTCCCATCGTCACAAAGCCCATATGGGCGACCGACGAATAGGCGATCAGCTTCTTCATACTCTCCTGCGCCAGCGCGACCAGGGAGGTGTAGATGATTGCGATCACCGAAAGAGCGAAAATGAGCGGAGTGAAATAAAGCGAGGCGTCCGGAAACATTGGCAGCGAAAATCGGATGAAGCCGTAACCGCCCATTTTTAAAAGAACGGCGGCCAACATCACCGATCCCGCGGTAGGCGCTTCGACATGCGCATCGGGCAACCAGGTGTGGACCGGCCACATCGGCATTTTGATCGCGAACGAGGCGAAGAACCCGAGCCACAGCCAGGTCTGCATGTTTGCCGGGAAATGCGTCTTGAGAAGCACCGTGACGTCGGTCGTGCCCGCGGTCCAGTACATGGCCATGATCGCAAGCAGCATCAGGACCGACCCGGTGAAGGTGTAAAGGAAGAACTTGAAGGCGGCGTATACCCGGTTTCCATGGCCCCAGACGCCGATGATGATGAACATCGGGATGAGGCCGCCTTCGAAGAACAGATAAAAGAGCACCAGGTCCAGCGCGACGAAGACGCCGACCATCAGGGTCTCCATCACCAGGAAGGTGATCATGTACTCCTTCACGCGGGTCTGAATCGGCGTCCACGACGCGACAATGCAGATCGGCATGAGAAACGTGGTGAGCAGGACGAACGGCATCGAAATGCCATCGACGCCAAGCTTGTACAGGATCGCGTGCGAGAACCAGTCGCGCTCCTCGACGAGCTGAAAGCCGGGCTGGGCCGGATCGAAGCGGGACCAGGCGACGAGGCTCAGGGCGAACGTGATCAGGGTCGCGAACAACGCAATCCAGCGCGCGTTTCGCTTGGTCGCCTCGCTGTCGCCCGGCAGAAACAGGATGAACAACGCGCCGATGAGCGGCAGCGCCAGGATGCCGGAGAGGATCCAGGAACCGTTCATCGCATGGCCCCGTTGAACAGATACCAGGTCGTCAGCGCGGCGGCGCCGATAAGCATCGCGAAAGCGTAGTGGTACACGTAGCCGGTCTGCAGCCGCACCGCGCTACGGGCGACATCGAGAACCCGCGCCGAGACGCCGTCCGGCCCGAAACCATCGATGATCGCGCCGTCGCCGCCCTTCCAGAACAAACGGCCGATCGCGAAAGCCGGCCGCACGAAGATGAAGTCGTAAAGCTCGTCGAAGTACCACTTGTTGAGCAGGAAGCGATAGAGCGCGGGAAAATCGGCCGCCAGCCGCTGCGGCGCGGTGCGGTCGACGATGTACAAGTAATAGGCGACGAGGAGCCCGCCCAGCATGAATAGGCTCGGCGACACCGAGACCAGCGCAGGCACGTGCTCCATGTCCTCGAGTAGATGATTGTCCGGTCCGAAGAACAGCGATTGGCGCCAGAACGACTCGAAGCCGCCGCCGATGAAGAGATAGCGGAAGACGGTGCCGGCCACGGTCGCCCCGAGCGCTAGAACGGCGAGGGGCGCCAACATCACTAGCGGCGATTCATGTGCGGAATGATCGCCGTGGCCATGATCCCCGTGACCATCACCGTCATGCGCGCCGGGCAGGCTGGCCGACCAGTCGCCGCGCGCGCCGAAAAAGGTCATGAACATCAGACGCCAAGAATAGAAGGCGGTCAGGCCTGCTGCAATGTCGGTGCACAAGAACCCATAGATCGCGCCGTAGCGGTGCGAGGCGAACGCAGCCTCGATGATCGCGTCCTTGGAGACGAAGCCCGCAAAGCCGATCGACGTGAACGGAATCCCGACGCCGGTGAGGGCGAGCGTCCCGATCATCATCATCCAAAACGTGAAAGGAATCTCCCGCCGCAGCCCCCCCATCGCGCGCATGTCCTGCTCGTGATGCATCGCCGTGATGATCGAGCCCGCACCGAGGAACAACAGCGCCTTGAAGAAGGCGTGAGTGAAGAGATGAAAAATGCCGAGGCTGTAGCCGCCGACGCCGAGGCCGACGAACATGTAGCCAAGCTGCGAGCAGGTCGAATAGGCGATCACTTTCTTGATGTCGTTCTGCACCAGACCGACGGTGGCGGCGAAGAACGCGGTCGTCCCGCCGACGATGGTGACAACGCTGAGCGCGGCCGGCGACAATTCGAATAGCGGCGAGAGTCTCGCGACCATGAACACGCCCGCCGTCACCATGGTCGCCGCATGAATGAGAGCCGAGACCGGGGTCGGGCCCTCCATCGCGTCCGGGAGCCAGGTGTGCAGCAGGAACTGCGCCGACTTGCCCATCGCGCCCATGAACAAGAGCAAGCAAACGAGCGTCAACGCGTCCCAGTTGAAGCCGATAAAATGCACGGTCTTACCGACGAGACCGGGCGCGGCCGCGAAGACCTGATCGAAGGCGATCGACCCAGTCAGATAGAAGGTGAGAAAGATGCCAAGCGAAAAGCCGAAGTCACCCACCCGGTTGACGACGAACGCCTTGATCGCGGCGGCGTTTGCGGAAGGCCGGTCATACCAGAAGCCGATCAACAGATAGGACATCAAACCGACGCCCTCCCAGCCGAAAAACAGCTGCACCAGATTGTCCGCCGTCACCAGCATCAACATCGCGAAGGTGAAGAGCGAGAGGTAAGCGAAGAAGCGCGGCCGCGACGGGTCCTCCGACATGTAGCCGATCGAGTAGACATGGACGAGGAACGACACGGTCGTCACCACGACGAGCATGACGGCGGTCAGTGTGTCTATCCGCAAAGCCCAGGCGGCGACGAGCTTGCCTGAGGTGAACCAATTGGCGATTGGAACATGAGCGTCCGCGCCGCCCGCGACCATGACGAACGCGATCCATGAGAGGACGAAGCAAACGCCGAGAAGACTGCAGGTGACGTATTCAGCGCCGCGGGCTCCGATCCAGGGCCCGAAAACGCCCGCGATCAGGAAACCGAGAAGCGGCAGGAAGACGATCAACTCGTACATGAAACCGTCTCAGCCCTTCAACGAGTTTATGTCCTCAACCGCGATCGAGCCGCGATTGCGGTAATAGGCAACCAGGATCGCGAGCCCAATCGCCGCCTCAGCCGCGGCGACAGTGAGGATGAAGAGCGCAAACGCCTGACCAGTCAGATCGCCCGAATAGGTTGAAAAGGCGACGAGGTTGATGTTGACGGACAGGAGGATGAGTTCGACCGACATCAAGATGATGATGATGTTCTTGTGGTTGAGGATGATGCCAGCGACGCCGATCGTGAACACGATCGCGGCGAGCGTGAGATAGTGCGTAAGGTCGATTCCCATCCGCGTAATCCTTCAGATGCCGGCCCGTGAGGCGACCTTGCGAACCTCGACCGCAGTTTCGGGATCGCGAGCCACCTGCGCGCCGACGTCCTGGCGCTTGACCCCCGGCTTGTGGTGAAGGGTCAGCACGATCGCGCCGATCATCGCGGTAAGCAGAATCATGCCCGCCGCCTGAAAGAAGTAGAAATATCGCGTGTAGAGCACCTCGCCTAGGGCGGCCGAGTTGCTGAGCGTGCCCACCGGAGTCGCGGGGACGGCGGCCCGCGGCGAGGGGCCGAGACCCGAGACGACGTAGATAAGCTCAATCGCCACCACCAGCGCAATCAGCAACCCCTGCGGCAAGTATTGGACAAAGCCCTGCTTCAGCCGAGCAAAGTCCACGTCGAGCAGCATGACGATGAACAGGAACAGCACCGCAACCGCGCCGACATAGACGACGACCAGAAGCATCGCCAGAAACTCCGCGCCCATCAGCAGGAACAAGCCGGCCGCACAGACGAAGGAAAGAATCAGGAAGAGAACCGAGTGCACCGGGTTCCTGGCGAAAATGACGGCGAAAGCGGACGCCACAAGAACCGGCGCGAAAATCCAAAAGAACAAAGCATCGGCCTGCATCGTCCGCCTCTTGTCATAAGTCCCCTGTCCGATCGTCCCCTTCCCTCACGGAAAGGGACGGCCGGGCGGCGCGGAGCGCCGGCTTTATTTGGCGCCCGTTGCGGCCCCGCGTCCGACCGGGCAAAGACATTCGCCGGCAGAGCCCTCCGGCTGGCCTTGTCGGCTTCCTTCTCCTTGCGAGGGGAGAAGACGATTATCGATACGGCGCGTCCATCGCGATGTTGCGCGCCAACTCCCGCTCCCAGCGATCGCCGTTGGCCAGCAATCGCTGCTTATCGTAGTAAAGTTCTTCGCGCGTCTCGGTCGCGAATTCAAAGTTCGGCCCTTCGACGATCGCATCGACCGGACAGGCTTCCTGGCACATGCCGCAGTAGATGCACTTGACCATGTCGATGTCATAGCGCGTCGTGCGGCGCGTGCCGTCGTTGCGCCGCGGCCCCGCCTCAATCGTGATCGCCTGCGCCGGACAAATCGCCTCGCAGAGCTTGCAGGCGATGCATCGCTCCTCGCCGTTTGGATAACGGCGCAGCGCGTGCTCGCCGCGGAATCGCGGGCTCAGCGGCGACTTCTCATGCGGATAGTTCAACGTCGCTTTCGGCTTGAACATGTACTGAACCGACAACGTAAGCGCCGCCAGGAATTCACCGAGGAACACCGAGCGCGCGGATTGAGCTAGCCTGAGCGCCATGACTTTTCCTCTCCCGGTCAGCGCAAAGGAACGGAGGCGCTCGCGCCAAGACCAGTGAATTCGAGCACGCCGGCCACGAGCACCACCATCACCAGCGAGATTGGCAGGAACACCTTCCAGCCGAGCCGCATCAACTGGTCGTAACGATAGCGGGGCACGAACGCCTTCACCATCGAGAACATGAACACCACCGACCACGCTTTTATCAGAAACCAGATAAGGCCGGGCACCCAGGTGAAGGGCGGAAACGGCACCGGCGACAGCCATCCGCCGAGAAACAGCACCGCCGTCATCGCCGACATGGTCAGGACGGCGACCAGCTCGGTCAGATACTGCAAGAGGAAAAGCGAAGCGGAATATTCGACCGAATAGCCGGCGACGAGCTCCGATTCCGCTTCGGTCAAATCAAACGGCGGCCTGTTCGTCTCGGCGAGCGCGGAGACAAAGAAGATGATGAACATCGGCAGCAGCGGCAGCCAGTACCAGCCGAGGAGGCCGAACCGCGTGTCCTGGGCGCGCACGATGTTCGACAGATTGAGCGAGCCCGCGCACATCACCACGGTGACGATGACGAAGCCGATCGACACTTCATAGGACACCATCTGCGCCGCCGAACGAAGGGCCGAGAGCAGCGGATATTTCGAGTTGGACGCCCAGCCCGCCATGATGATGCCGTATACGCCGAGCGAGGAGACCGCGAAGAGGAAAAGGACGCCTACGTTGATGTCGCTGATCGACCAGCCGTCGGCCACAGGAATGACCGCCCAAGCGGCCATCGCCAGCACAACCGAAACCAGCGGCGCCAGCACGAACACGCCTTTGTTTGCGCTCGCCGGAATAACGGGCTCCTTCAACATGAACTTGAAGAAGTCCGCGAAGGGCTGAAGAATCCCCCACGGCCCGACCACATTGGGTCCACGCCGCAACTGCACCGCGCCCCAGATCTTGCGCTCGAGATAGATGAGCGCCGCAGTAGAGAGGAGGAGGCACACCAGGAGCAACAGGCTTTCCAGCACATGCCGCAACAATGAGCCGAAATCACTTTCATGCATCCAGTGGCCGAACGCGGACATGGCCCCGCTGCTGATCAGAAGCCACAACGCGGCGACGATCACGATAACGACGACCGCAACCGCGCCGAGGATCAAGCCCCAGGACGGAGGAACAGAACGCGAGGGCGTAGCGCTGGTCATCGTGGAGCCGCTTTACTCGGCCGCCTCGCGCTGAACGCCCGGGGCCAGAGCCGAACATTCGGCCATGACGCGGGAGGCGCGCGCGATCGGATTGGTGAAATAAAAATCGGTGACGGCCGGAACGAACGGCGCCTTATCGATCGCACCGCCGAGCGCGGCGATCGAGGTGAAAACGCTCGCATCCGCCGGCGCAATGGCGTCGAACCGCACCAGGAACGGATAGGCGACAGCGAGGGCCGCCCGCAGTTGGGTGAGCGAATCGAAGGGCAGCCTCACGCCAAGCGGATCCGACAGAGCGCGCAGGATCGACCAATCCTCGCGCGCGTCTCCAGGCGGGAAGACCGCGCGCTCAGCAAACTGCGGCCGCCCTTCGGTATTGACGTAGATGCCGGTTTTTTCGGTATAGGCCGCGCCCGGCAGGATGACGTCCGCGCGATGCGCCCCTCGGTCGCCGTGGGCGCCGATGTAAACCACGAATGCGCCCGGTTCGATGCCGATCTCGTCCGCCCCGAGGTTGATGAGCACGTCGAGCGCGTTCGCCTTCGCCATCGCCGGCGCGTCGAGGCCGTCTTCGCCCGGCACGAGGCCTAGATCGAGCCCGCCGACACGCGAGGCTGCGTTGTGCAGAACATTGAAACCGTTCCATCCGTCCTTGATGACGCCCGCCGCGCCGGCCGCCTTGGCGAGGCTCGCCAGAACGGCGACACCGTCGGGCCTGGCAAACGCGCCGGCGCCCGCGATCATCATTGGCTTGGCCACGCCCTCCAATGGTTTATCAAAGGCTTGCGCTAGCGTGTCCGGTCCCGCCCCGAGGTAACGGTAGTCGTACGTCAGATCGGCTCTGGCGCCGATCACGCCTATCGGCGCGCCGCCCTTGAGCCAGCGCTTGCGGATGCGCGCGTTGAAAACCGCCGCCTCATGGCGCGGGTTCGAGCCGACGATGAAAATGGCGTCCGCCTGCTCGACCCCAGCGATCGTCGAATTGAAAAGATAGGACGCGCGACCGAATTTTGGATGCAGTTTGGAGCCGTCCTGCCGGCAATCGATGTTGGCCGAGCCAAGCTTGGCGAAAAGCGATTTAAGCGCGAACATTTCTTCGACCGTCGCCAAGTCGCCGACGATCGCGCCGAACTCGAGACGGCGAAGCAGCCGCAACTTTCCCTGCGACCGCGGTGAAGGCCTCCGCCCAGCTCGCGGGCCTGAGCCTGCCGTCGACACGCACATATGGACGATCGAGCCGCTGCGTCTTCAATCCGTCGACAATATGCCGCGTTTTGTCGGAAATCCATTCCTCGTTGATGGCGTCGTTGACGCGTGGCAAGATTCGCACGATCTCGCGTCCACGCGAGTCCGCGCGAATCGCAGAGCCCAGCGCATCCATGACGTCGACCAACTCGGTCTTGACGTATTCCCACGGCCGGGCGTGGAAGGCGTTCGGCTTCGAGGTCAGGGCGCCGACCGGACAGAGGTCGACGACGTTGCCCTGCAACTCGGAAGTGAGCGCCTGCTCGAGATATGAGGTGATCTCCATGTCCTCGCCGCGGCCGATGGCGCCCAGTTCCGGAACGCCCGCGACTTCTGTCACAAAGCGAACGCAACGCGTGCACTGGATGCAGCGGTTCATCGAGGTCTTGACCAGCGCCCCGATATATTTGTCCTCCACCGCCCTCTTGTTCTCGGAGAAGCGCGACGTGTCGGCTCCATAGGCCATCGCCTGATCCTGCAGATCGCATTCGCCGCCCTGATCGCAGATCGGACAGTCGAGCGGATGATTGATGAGCAGGAACTCCATCACGCCCTTACGGGCCTTGCGGGCCATCGGCGAGTTGGTCAGAACGACCGGAGGCTCGCCGTTCGGACCGGGCCGCAGATCCTTGACTCCCATGGCGCAGGACGCCGTCGGTTTTGGCGGTCCGCCCTGCACTTCGACGAGGCACATCCGGCAGTTGCCGGCGATCGACAGCCGCTCGTGGAAGCAGAATCGCGGGATCTCGGCGCCCGCCGCCTCACAAGCTTGAAGAAGCGTGTATTCGGCGGGAACGTCGATTTCGTTGCCGTCGATAACGATCCTGCTCATGCGCTTATCGCCCCGTGCCCGGCGCGCGGTCGGCTCTATGACCATCCATCCGCTGCTTTTCGCTCTCGATCTGCATCACGTCGGTCCGACCGTCATCCGCATTTCCGGCTAAGCCACAGCTTGATATGCGCGAGATGGCCCCAGCCAAAGGCGAAATCGCTGTCGCCATTGGACGTCAGATGCTCAAGCCGGCCCATCGCCTCCTCGAGGTCCGGAATATGCCCGGCGGCTATCGGCCACATGACGAAATGCGGCGTCCCCAGCTTTTCGAACCAGTCGCCCTTGCGATTATAGAACTGCTTGTGCACCGTCGCCCAGACGAACCGCTCCAGCGCTTCCACGTTCTCCCACACGGACAGGTTGACCGCCATCGTCGGATCGCTCGCCGGACGGATGGCGGTCGCATTGTTGCTCTCGTCCTTAAGGCGCCAAACAAAACCCTCGCTTCGCTCCGCAAGAGTGTTGATGCGATCGAGGTTTGTCATGAATCCGGCCATGCGCGGATCGTCCGGCGGATAGCGGAACCGGCCGATGTTCAGTTGGGCGATCTGGCTCGTCATCCCCTACTCCGCCGCCACCGGCAAAGGTTCGCTATGCGGGTTAGCCGCATATTGGTCGATGCGCCGCTCGATCTCGGGGCGGAAATGGGCGATGAGTCCCTGGATCGGCCATGCCGCCGCATCGCCGAGAGCGCAGATCGTGTGCCCTTCCACCTGCTTGGTGACATCGAGCAGCATGTCGATCTCGCGCTTTTGCGCACGGCCCTCGACCATGCGCTGCATGACCCGCCACATCCATCCCGCGCCTTCGCGGCAGGGGGTACATTGGCCGCAACTCTCGTGCTTATAGAAATACGACAGGCGCGCGATGGCGCGGATGACGTCGGTCGACTTGTCCATCACGATCGCCGCCGCCGTGCCAAGGCCAGACTTCAGCTTGGCGAGCGAGTCAAAATCCATCGGGCAGTCTATGATCTGGGCAGCGGGAAGGAGCCGCACCGACGCTCCGCCAGGAATGACCGCAAGCAGATTGTCCCAACCGCCGCGCACGCCGCCGCAGTGCTTGTCGATCAGCTCGCGGAACGGGATCGACATCGCTTCCTCTACGTTGCACGGCCTGTTGACGTGACCGGAGACGCTGAAGACCTTGGTGCCGGAATTGTTGGGGGCGCCAAAACTCGTGAACCATGACGCGCCACGCCGCAAAATCGTCGGCGCGACGGCGATCAACTCGACGTTATTGACCGTCGTCGGAGACCCGTAGAGACCCATCCCTGCGGGAAAGGGCGGCTTCATGCGCGGCATGCCCTTCTTACCCTCGAGCGATTCGAGCATCGCCGTCTCTTCGCCGCAGATATAGGCCCCGGCGCCATGATGGACATAGAGATCAAACGGCCAGCCGTGAATATTGTTCTTGCCGATGAGCCGCGCCTCATAGGCTTCCGCGACCGCGGCCTCGAGATGTCGGCGCTCCAGGATGAATTCGCCGCGCACATAGACATAGGCCGCGTGGGCGCCCATGGCGAACGAGGCGAGCAATGCGCCCTCGACCAGCGTGTGCGGGTCGTTGCGCATGATCTCCCGGTCCTTGCAGGTCCCAGGCTCGGATTCGTCGGCGTTGATAACCAAGTAATGTGGGCGTTTGGGGTCGACGGTCTTGGGCATGAACGACCATTTGAGCCCGGTCGGAAAGCCCGCGCCGCCACGTCCGCGCAGGCCGGAAGCTTTCATTTCCGCGATGATCCAGTCGCGGCCCTTGTCGATGATCGCCTTGGTCCCATCCCAATTGCCGCGCGCCCGCGCGCCTTCGAGGCCACGGTCGCCGAACCCGTAGAGATTGGTGAAGATCCGATCCTTGTCGTCCAGCATCGCTCAGTTCCCGATCTTCTCGGTCGGAAGGCCTGTATGGGCTTTCTTGCCTTTCGGCCCGCCGTCGCCAGCCGGCGCCTTCGGCGCGCCATGGCCGTCAACGCCGTAGAGCGTCGTCAGCGCGGTCAGGCCGCCGACCGGCTCCGATGAGACGCGCCCGATCTGCGAGCCGGTCTTGACCGGCCGGCCCATCGCGAGATCCTCGAGAAGCTTGGCGAAGCTCTCCGGCGTCAGGTCCTCGTAATAGTCATCGTTGATCTGGACCATCGGCGCGTTGCAGCATGCTCCCAGGCATTCGACCTCGATCCAGGCGAACAAGCCGTCCGCCGAAACATGGCCCTGTTCGCCGATGCGCTTGCGGCAGACCGCCTTGATGTCGTCCGATCCAGACAGCATGCACGGCGTCGTGCCGCAGACCTGCACGTAGTGGCGCCCGACCGGCGCCAGATTGAACATCGTATAGAAGGTCGCGACCTCGAGCACTCGAATGTTGGGCATGTCGAGCATCGCCGCGACCTTTTCGATCGCCGCCCGCGGCAGCCAGTAGCCGTTCTGCTTCTGCGCGCGCCACAACAGCGCGAGCACCGCTGACGCCTGCCGGCCGGGAGGATATTTGGCCAGCTCCTGCTCCGCCCACGCCCTGTTTTCCGGTGTGAACTCGAAGCTTGTCGGCTGCTCGTCGGCGAAGCGGCGGACGGACATCGGTCAAACGTTCCTCGAATGCGTGGTCAAGCTGAAGCGCGCCCCCTGGCGAGGAGCGATCATCGGTCGACCTCGCCGAACACAATGTCGAGTGAGCCGAGGATCGCGCTGATGTCCGCGAGCATGTGCTTGCGGCACAGAAAATCCATCGCCTGAAGATGCGCGAAACCGGGCGCGCGAAGCTTGACGCGGTATGGTTTGTTCGAGCCATCGGACACGAGATAGACGCCAAACTCGCCCTTGGGCGCTTCGACCGCAGCATAAACCTCGCCAGCCGGAACTTTGTAGCCCTCGGTGTAGAGCTTGAAATGATGGATGAGCGCCTCCATCGACCGCTTCATCTCGCCGCGCCGGGGCGGCGCGACCTTGCCGTCGTCGGTCACCACCGGGCCTTCGCCGCCAAGTGAGTTCAGCTTCTCGCAGCACTGCCGCATGATCTTCACCGACTGGCGCATCTCCTCCATACGGATGACATAGCGATCGTAGCAGTCGCCGTTCTTGCCGACGGGAATATCGAAATCCATTTCCTCGTAGCATTCGTAGGGCTGCGCCTTGCGCAGGTCCCACGGCGCGCCGGAGCCGCGCACCATGACGCCCGAGAAGCCCCACGCCCAGGCGTCCGCCAGCTTGACCACGCCGATGTCGACATTGCGCTGTTTGAAAATGCGATTTCCAGTCAGCAGGGTCTCGAGATCGTCGCAGATCCCGAGGAACGGGTCGCAGAAGGCCTCGATGTCGTCGATGAGTTTGCGCGGCAGATCCTGATGGACGCCGCCAGGGCGGAAATAGGCGGCGTGCATGCGCGATCCGCTTGCCCGCTCGTAGAAGACCATCAGCTTCTCGCGCTCCTCGAACCCCCAAAGCGGCGGGGTCAGCGCGCCGACGTCCATCGCTTGAGTGGTGATCTGGAGCAAATGCGACAACAGGCGGCCGATCTCGCAATAGAGCACGCGGATGAGCTGGCCGCGCCGTGGCACCGTAATGCCGAGAAGCCGCTCGACCGCGAGGGCGTACGCGTGCTCCTGATTCATCGGCGCGACATAGTCGAGCCGATCGAGATAGGGCACGTTCTGCAAGTAGGTGCGCGCCTCCATGAGCTTTTCAGTGCCGCGATGCAGGAGGCCGATATGGGGGTCGACGCGCTCGACCACCTCACCGTCAAGCTCGAGCACGAGACGCAGCACGCCATGGGCCGCTGGATGTTGCGGGCCAAAATTGATCGAAAAGTTTCGTAGGTTCTGGTCGTTCATGATCCCGATCCGGCTGCCGTTCGCCTACTATCGACCCTCGTCTTTCGCCTTCTCGTCGCCTGGCAGCGGCGGACCCTCCCACGGGCTCAGAAAATCGAACTGACGGAATTCCTGATTGAGCCGAACCGGCTCGTAGCGCACCCGTTTTTCCGCATCGTCATAACGCACCTCAACGAAGCCGGTCATCGGGAAATCTTTCCGCAGCGGATGACCATCGAATCCGTAGTCCGTCAGGATCCGCCGCAAATCCGGATGACCCTCGAACAGCACGCCAAACAGATCGTAAACCTCACGCTCGTACCAGTCAGCGCCAGGATAGACGGCGGTCGCGCTGGCAATCGGCGTGTCTTCGTCGGCCGCGGCTTTGACCCGAATCCGCCGGTTCAGCTTCGGCGACAACAGATGATAGACGACGTCGAAGCGCTTCTCACGCTGCGGATAATCGACCGCCGTAATATCAATGATCGAAACGAATTGAGCCCCAAGATCGTCGCGAAGGAATTGGAGCGTCTCAAGGATGCGCGCGGGATCGACAGTCAGCGTGACGTCGCCAAACGCGAACGTCAATTCCAGCACCGCTCCGGGCGCGGCGGCGGCAAGCTTTGCCGCGACAATCTGCAGCTGGTCGTCCATTCGTCTAAGTCTGGCCTCTCAATTCGCTACGCACGCCTTCAGCGTTCGATCGTCCCAGTGCGGCGGATTTTCTTCTGCAGCATCAGCACTCCATAGAGCAGCGCCTCCGCGGTCGGCGGGCAGCCAGGCACGTAGATGTCGACGGGAACGATGCGGTCGCAGCCGCGCACAACCGAATACGAATAGTGGTAGTAGCCGCCGCCGTTGGCGCAGGAGCCCATCGAGATGACGTAGCGCGGCTCAGGCATCTGATCGTAGACCTTGCGCAGCGCCGGTGCCATCTTGTTCGTCAGCGTCCCCGCGACAATCATCACATCGGACTGGCGGGGACTAGCGCGCGGCGCAAAACCAAAACGCTCGATGTCGAACCGCGGCATCGAGACCTGCATCATCTCGACCGCACAGCAGGCAAGCCCGAAGGTCATCCACATCAGCGAGCCAGTGCGCGCCCATTGGATGAGGTCGTCGGTCGTGGTGACGAGAAACCCCTTGTCAGCGAGTTCATCGCTGATTGAGCCATAATATCGGTCCTCCGGCCGAAGCGGCTCACCGGTCAGCGGATCGCGGAGATCGGTTGGACCAAGGGCGACGGTCGGGCTGGCGCTCAATCCCATTCCAGCGCTCCTTTGCTCCATTCGTATACGAACCCGATGGTCAACACCCCCAGAAAGAGCATCATCGACCAGAATCCCAGCGCCCCGAGGTCGTGGAATACGATCGCCCAAGGAAACAGGAACGCGACCTCAAGATCGAAGATAATGAACAGGAGCGAGACAAGGTAAAAGCGCGCATCGAAGCGCATCCGAGCATCGTCGAACGGAGGAAAACCGCACTCGTAGGGCGAAAGCTTTTCGGTGTCGGGCGCGCGGTAGGCGACGAGAAACGGGACGATCAACAGCGCCCCGCTTATAAGGGCGGCGATAATTATGAATATGACCAGCGGCATATAGTCAGAAATAAGACTCGGCATGGCCTCGCTCTTCAAGTCTTTGACCGGGGCGCATGGAAGCGCGCCGGAGCAGCGGCGCCCCGCCTTTGTTCAAGGCGTATCGCAGCGCAGCGTAGCATGCAAGGCGAAAGGCTGTGATTGCGGCGCGCCCGGACCTTGCGCGTAAGCAGTTTTCGCCGGCGCGAAGCGCATCTGCGGCGGCTTGCCGCCTCGCACAGCGTCGCCGCATAGGCCGCAGCGTTCTTGCCGCGCGCCACATAGGGCTTGGCAAGCTGTGGCGCGGTCAACAGCACCTCGTGTGCCCAAGCCGCGTCAACTCGGGCCCAATGTTGCGCCGCGCCGCACGCCTCCATCGCCGCCACCGTCGCCGGCAGCCACTCGAAGAAGGACAGCGCCTGGGCGCGCGTCAACTGGCGGCGCAGCGCAACCTGTTCGCTCGCGTCGACGCCATGAAGCTGAAAGAAACGCTTGGACGTGTCCATGCCAATTGCGCATAGCCTTTTCACGAGCGGCCCCTCTCAGATGAAGTCTTTGACAAGCCTCATCGTGGCGCACGGATGCCGGATCGGGGCCGTCCGCCCCAATAATACAGTGGCAGGTCGGGGTCGCGAGGCCTCTGATCGCCGCGGCCAGGGCTCAGAGCAAGGGCTGCTCGCGATGACGATACCATCCGAACACAGGGTATTTTAAAGCATCGCTTTAACACAGATATATTATGTATTATTGTTATTTCGAGTTGCAGAAAAATGAGGTTAAGCAACTGAAAAGACTGTGTCGCGCGCAAAATCGTACACTGCGCCAGCGCGTGGAATTTTAAGCTCGCGGCTGAGCCGAATGCGTCGGACGAGCGCCCTTCCGGCGACGCATCAAGCGATCAATCGAGGGAGGGAAACTGGCGAGAGAGACGGGACTTGAACCCGCGACCTCCGGCGTGACAGGCCGGCGCTCTAACCAACTGAGCTACTCCCCCGCGGGAGCGCGACCGGATAAGCTAGGCGCGCTTCCAAGTCAAGGATAGCGAGCGCCTGCGAACCGCGATTCCCAACCTGTTAGAATTGGCTTGTCGCCAACGACCAGCGCCGCATTTCCTCGCGCGTAAGAACGTGGACGGTGTCGGGCGGCAGCGATTCCGCCTTCTTGACCAGCGCGGGGTCGACGCCCATCCGTCTCGCGTAGCGTCCGAGCACGGCGACCATCGGCGGATCGGCGAAACTGCGCTTCGACTGCGATCCGAAAAGGCCGGTCCCCTCATTCTCGACGATGGACATTCTGTGCAGCCCGACCTCGCTGCCGGGAGGCGCGACACGACGCACGGCGCCCATCAGCGCATAGACGCAGGCCGATAGGCATTCGCCGACGTATGGCCCCGGATCTCCGGCCGCCTCGAACCGTCCGACGACGCCGGCGATGCGCAGGCCCCGCAGAATATGGCCGAAGACCATCGAAGCGACGACATTGCCGCCTCTGGAGTTGAAAAAAACGATCCGCCGCAACCTCGTGTCGGAGCTTCCGGACTTGAGAAAATTGACAAAGGCCAGTGGGGTCTCGGCCTCGATAACCCCATCAGCCACTATGACGTCGGGACAATGCCGACCGCACTCGCGCGATTCGAGCGGCGCGACATGGAAACTCATTGGGGCGCCATGCTGCTGAGCCGCAGCCTGCGTGACTCCCATCCCCGCCAGCGCGAACGCGGCGACCAGCACTGACAACACCCTCGGAAACCCGAAGATGGTGGGCGGTGACGGGCTCGAACCGCCGACCCTCTCGGTGTAAACGAGATGCTCTGCCAACTGAGCTAACCGCCCTTCACATCGCCGATCGCCTGGTCCGGCGAACGTCAAGATAACAGGCTCACGGCAGGCTCGCCAAGCGGAAGCAGGAGCTATGCTTCGATAGTAACGGGACGACCAAGCAGCCCTGCGACCGTCCCGACTGGGCCCATTGAAGCGCCGCGGACCGCGGCGACTCGTTTTACTTCTTTGTCGCCTTCTTGTTAAGGCTCGCCTTCAGCGCTGCGCCGGGCTTAAAGCGCGCGTTTCTCGACGCGGCGATTTTGATCTCTTTGCCGGTCGCCGGGTTGCGCCCCTTCCCGGCAGCGCGCTCGCGAACCGAGAAGGTGCCGAAACCGACGAGCCGCACCTCATCGCCCTTCTTCAACGTGTTGGTGATGCCCTCCAGCACTGCCTCAAGCGCCGCCGCCGCGGAAACCTTGGTCAGTTCCGCCTCCGTGGCAATATGATCGACGAGCTCAAGCTTATTCATTTTGGCCTCTCCGACTGCGGCGCTCGATTGTTCGGCGCCAATTCTGAAGTCCGGCGCCCTGACCGCCGCTGTTAAGCGGCGCCGCGCGCCGCCGCGCGCTCATACCCGTCCCTTCCCTCAAGGCGCCCATCGCCGCCCCAGACAAATCGACAGCAGAGTTCAATTCATAGCTCGCCGTTTCGTCGCAGGAACGCAAGCGTCCGCCGGGACCAAGCACGAAAAAAGAGCCTAAAACTGCCCTCCCAGACAAAAAAGGCCGCGAATTCTGGAGAATTCGCGGCGATCTAAGGCTACCACAGACCTTCCGACGCACCGGAAATCCGCGTTCTCCGGCCGACGGTGCGACCAGCCTGTCAGTGCGCCACGAGACCTTGGCTGTCGTCCTCGACGGGCCCCGAAGGCGGGGGCGCCGTGGTGTCCTCTTCCCACACGATCGGGGTCGGTCGGCGCATGAGGGCGTGGCCTATTACTTCGTCCATTCGGGAAACGGGCACAATTTCGAGCCCGTTCTTAACCGAATTGGGGATCTCGGCCAAGTCCTTGGTGTTGTCCTCCGGTATAAGGACTTTCTTGATCCCGCCTCTCAGCGCCGCGAGCAGTTTTTCCTTAAGCCCCCCGATGGGGAGCACGCGTCCGCGCAGCGTGATCTCGCCGGTCATGGCGATGTCGCGCCGCACTGGAATCCCCGTCAGCATCGAGACGATGACAGTCGCCATGCCGACGCCCGCAGATGGCCCATCCTTGGGCGTTGCGCCTTCCGGCACATGCACATGGATGTCGCGCTTATCGAACAAGGGCGGCTCAATTCCGAAGTCGACGGCGCGCGAACGAACGTAGGATGCTGCGGCGGAAATCAACTCCTTCATCACGTCCCTGAGATTTCCAGTCACCGTCATGCGACCCTTACCAGGCATCATGACCCCTTCAATCGTCAGCAATTCGCCTCCGACCTCTGTCCAGGCAAGCCCGGTCACGAGCCCCACCTGATCGTCGGCTTCGATTTCGCCATAGCGATACTTGGGCGGGCCAAGGAACTCGGAGACGTTTGTTCCTTTGACGACGATCGTCTTGCTCTTGTTGGTGAGGATCTCCTTCACGGCCTTGCGAGCGAGGTTGGATATCTCGCGCTCAAGGTTGCGAACGCCGGCTTCCCGCGTGTAGCGCCGGATGAGCTCCATGATTGCGTTGTCCTCAACGACCCATTCCTTGGCGTCGAGTCCGTGCTTGGTCATCGAATGGGGCAAGAGATGCCGCTTGGCGATCTCCAGCTTCTCGTCTTCCGTGTATCCCGCAATGCGAATGATCTCCATCCGATCCATGAGGGCGGGCGGGATATTCAGAGTGTTGGCGGTGGTCACGAACATGACCCCCGATAAGTCGTAGTCGACTTCCAGATAATGATCATTGAAGGTCGAGTTCTGTTCCGGGTCGAGAACTTCGAGCAGAGCCGATGACGGATCGCCGCGGAAATCCATGCCCATCTTATCAATCTCGTCGAGCAGGAAGAGCGGATTCGACGTCTTGGCCTTGCGCATCGACTGGATGACTTTGCCCGGCATCGAGCCGATATAAGTGCGCCGATGGCCGCGAATCTCCGCTTCGTCGCGGACCCCGCCAAGAGACATGCGAACGAACTCGCGGCCAGTCGCCCTCGCGATCGACTTGCCGAGCGAGGTCTTGCCGACGCCGGGCGGACCGACGAGACACAGGATGGGGCCGGTCAGCTTGTTCGCCCGCTGCTGGACGGCGAGGTATTCGACTATGCGCTCTTTGACCTTGTCGAGGCCGAAATGATCGGCGTCGAGAATCGCCTGAGCGGACGGCAAGTCCTTCTTGATCTTCGACCGCTTCTGCCAAGGGATGGACAGCAGCCAATCGAGGTAGTTGCGCACGACCGTAGCTTCCGCCGACATCGGCGACATCTGCCTCAGCTTCTTGACCTCCCCGAGGGCCTTCTCGCGCGCTTCCTTAGTGAGTCTCGTCGACTTGATGCGGTCCTCAAGCTCGGACATTTCGTCCTTGCCCTCCTCGTCGCCGAGTTCCTTCTGGATCGCCTTCATCTGCTCGTTGAGGTAGTATTCGCGCTGTGTCTTCTCCATCTGGCGCTTGACACGCGTTCGGATGCGCTTCTCGACCTGCAGAACCGAAATCTCGCTCTCCATGAGCGCGAGGCACTTCTCGAATCGCTTGGCGATCGAGCGCATCTCTAAGATCGCCTGCTTGTCGGAGAGCTTGACCGCAAGGTGCGACGCGATGGTATCGGCGAGCTTACCGTAATCGTCAATCTGGTTAACCGCGCTCACGACCTCAGGCGAAATCTTCTTGTTGAGCTTCACGTAGCTCTCGAACTCCGACACGACCGACCGTGACAGGGCTTCGGCCTCAATCTTTTCGATTGGCTCGTCGGCGATCGCCCGCGCTTCAGCCTGGAAGAAACCGTCGCCGGACACGAAGCGCGTCACCTGGGCGCGCGTCGAACCTTCGACCAGCACCTTGACCGTACCGTCGGGCAATTTGAGCAACTGCAAAACGCTAGCGAGCGTACCGGCCGAGAAGATGGCGTCAGGGGCTGGATCATCATCCGCAGCGTTCTTCTGGGTCGCGAGCAGGATAGGCTTGTCGGACTTCATCACCTCTTCGAGCGCACGAATGGACTTCTCGCGCCCGACGAACAGCGGGACGATCATGTGCGGGAAAACGACGATGTCGCGCAGCGGAAGGACGGGATAGACGTCGAGCGTTCCGGGGGCGATCGACTTGTGTTGGCTGGTCATGGCTATCCTGAGTCTCGGGACCGGACCATTCGTCTGTCCCGCCTTTCTTCATCTGTAGATCTTTAGGGCGAACCCGCCCCCCGAAACTCTCGCGTACGGCGCCAACTCTGCGCAAGGCCCAGACGACGGCGTTACAGAATCATGCTCTCCCACCGAAACATGGGCGTCTGCCGCGCGACTTTCAAGCGGCGCGGCGACCCGGAGCCAGGCTCAGCTCGCGCGCTCGGCGCGCTCGGCATAGATGTAAAGAGGGCGTGCCTTGCCTTCGACAACCTCGGGACCGATCACGACTTGTTCGACGCCATCGAGACCCGGCAACTCGAACATCGTATCGAGCAGGATGCTTTCCATGATCGAACGCAAGCCGCGCGCGCCAGTGCGCCGCTCGATCGCCTTTTTAGCGACCACGCCCAGCGCCTCTTCCTGAATCGTGAGGTCGGTGTTCTCCATTTCGAACAGACGCTGGTATTGCTTGACGAGCGCGTTTTTCGGCTCGGTCAGGATTTTCTTCAGCGCGTCCTCGTCGAGATCCTCAAGCGTTGCGATGACCGGCAGTCTGCCAACGAATTCCGGAATAAGGCCGAATTTCAGCAGATCCTCCGGCTCGACCTCCCGAAAGACTTCGCCCGTGCGCCGGTCGTCGGGCGACTGAACCTTGGCGGAAAAGCCGATCGAAGTGCCCTTGCCGCGCGCGGAGATGATTCGCTCGAGGCCAGAAAAGGCTCCGCCGCAGATGAACAGGATATTGGTCGTGTCGACCTGCAGGAATTCCTGCTGGGGATGCTTGCGGCCGCCCTGCGGCGGAACGCTTGCGATGGTTCCTTCCATGATCTTGAGTAGCGCCTGCTGCACGCCTTCGCCCGATACGTCGCGGGTGATCGACGGATTGTCCGACTTGCGGCTGATCTTGTCGATCTCGTCAATGTAGACGATGCCGCGCTGCGCCCGCTCGACGTTGTAGTCGGAGGCCTGCAAAAGCTTCAAAATGATGTTCTCGACGTCCTCGCCGACATAGCCGGCTTCGGTCAGAGTCGTTGCGTCGGCCATCGTGAACGGCACGTCGAGTATGCGCGCAAGAGTCTGAGCGAGCAGCGTCTTGCCCGAACCGGTCGGGCCGATCAGCAGAATATTCGATTTCGCCAGTTCCACGTCGCCGTGCTTGGTGGCGTGGTTGAGGCGCTTGTAGTGATTATGGACCGCGACCGAAAGCACGCGCTTGGCTTGCGGCTGGCCGATCACATAGTCGTCGAGAACCTTGCAAATTTCGCGGGGAGTCGGAATGCCGTCCTTGCTTTTGACGAGCGCGGTCTTGCTCTCCTCGCGGATGATGTCCATGCATAGTTCGACACATTCATCGCAGATGAATACAGTCGGCCCGGCGATGAGCTTGCGCACTTCATGCTGGCTCTTGCCGCAGAAGGAGCAATAGAGCGTATTTTTGGCGTCGCCTTCGGCCTTGGCCATCGCTTTTCTCCATTTAGGCCGCTTCCGGCGAAGCGCGTCATAAACGCCTGACCGGACAGCCTAACCAAACCACCCTAACGAAACGTAGCCTTCGGCCCTGCCTCGCCGCTCCTCCCCAGTTCAGTCCGCCTTCCGTCCGCGGCCATTGCGTCAACCTGGGATTTGACTAGCAACCACCAAATTACACGCAAAATCAAGGCCACGGTGCAAAAATCATCCTAGCTTAGCTCCAAAGTCCTGAAAAACTTTGCAGCTCGCCTCGGCCGAGGGCTAAGCCTTCACCTCTTCCAATTCCAGCGTGCGCTTGACCGTCACCTCGTCGACAATCCCGAACGCCTTCGCTTCTTCCGCCGACATGAAATGATCCCGATCTAGAGTTCTTTCAATGGCTTCGTAAGATTGACCGGTGTGGTGCACGTAGATCTCGTTGAGCCGCCGCTTGACTTTCAGAATGTCCTCCGCGTGCCGCTGGATATCCGAGGCCTGGCCCTGGAAACCACCCGAGGGCTGATGGACCATGATGCGGGAATTCGGCAGCGCAAACCGCGACCCCTTCTCGCCGGCGGCAAGCAGAAGCGAGCCCATCGACGCGGCCTGCCCGATGCACATCGTCGTCACTTTGGGACGAATAAACTGCATGGTGTCGTAGATCGACAGTCCCGCGGTGACGACCCCGCCCGGAGAATTGACGTAAAGGGCGATTTCCTTCTTCGGATTGTCGGCCTCGAGAAAGAGCAGTTGGGCGACCACCAGCGAAGCCGAGATGTCGTCGACCGGACCAATCATGAAAATGATGCGTTCGCGCAACAGCCGCGAGAAAATATCAAACGAGCGTTCACCGCGGGCCGATTGTTCGATAACGATCGGCACGAGATTATTCGTATAGTAGTCGACGGGATCGCGCATCAGGACGTTTCTTTCGCCAGAATTGGCCGGTTGAGGCCAGCGCTTCAACATAGGCGCCCCTGGCCATCTCGAAAAGAGGCGCCTGGCCCCTGCTGAATCAAGCCTCGGGCGCCTCGCTGCCAATTGTCGGGCCGACCGGAAGGTCATCGTCGACAGGCTTGAGGAGCTCTTCCCTGGTCACTTTGCGCGCCTCGACCTTGGCGAGGCCGAGGATATGGTCAACGACCTTCTCTTCGTAAATCGGAGCGCGCAATTCGGCTAAGGCCTGGCTGTTGTTGCGGTAGAAATCCCAAACCTGCTTTTCCTGGCCCGGGAACGAGCGCGCCCGGGCGACCAGCGCCTGGGTCATCTCCTCGTCCGAGACCTTCACCTCAGCCCGCGTTCCGACCTCGGCCAGCAAGAGCCCGAGGCGCACCCGCCGTTCGGCTATCTTGCGATAGTCGGCGCGCGCCGCCTCTTCCGTGGTGTTCTCCTCGGCGAAACCGCGGCCTGAGGCCTGCTGCTCGCGCGTCACCTGCTCCCAAATCGAGTTGAACTCCTGATCGACCAGGCCCTCCGGCAGCTCGAAGGAATAGAGCTGGTCGAGCCTGTCGAGCAGCTGGCGCTTAAGCTTGTCCCGCGACGCGCGTGCATATTCAGCGGCGATCCGATCGCGGATCATCTCCTTGAGCTTGTCGAGACTTTCGGAACCGAGGCTTTTGGCGAATTCGTCGTCTAAGGCAAGCGGGGCCGGCGCGGCGACAGATTTTACCGTCGCCGCAAAATCCGCAGTCTTTCCTGCCAGCGCTCTCACGGCGTAAGCCTCAGGAAAGGTTGCGCGAACCGTGCGCTTGTCGCCAGTGGCGACGCCGATCAACTGGTCCTCGAATCCAGGCAGAAACGTGCTCGAGCCGAGGGCTACCTGGATGTCCCTTCCTTCGCCGCCCTCGAAGGGAACGCCCTCGATTGTTCCGTCAAAGTCGATGGTGACGCGGTCATGAACCTCCGCCGCCGCGCCAGCCGGCTTCTCGCTGTAAGTGCGGCGCTCTTGCGCTAGGCGCTCGAGCGCGGCGTCGACATCGGCGGGCTCAACGTCCGCCGTCAGGCGATCGAGCGGGATTTGCGAAAAATCGCCGATCTCGAACACCGGCAGCACCTCGAGCGCGACCTTGAAGTTGAGGTCGCCGCGCGCCTCGAGCGCGGCTTCAATAGCCGCCTGATCGCTCGGAAGCTCGACCTTCGGCTCCCTGGCCAGCCGCAGATGGTTGTCGTCGATGATCTTCTTGTTCGCGCTGGCGATGGCTTCCTGCACGACATCGGCCATCACCGACTTGCCATAGACTTTGCGCAGGTGCTCGACCGGCACCTTGCCGGGGCGGAAGCCGTTGATACGGACTTTCGCCTTCAATTCAGCCAGCTGCCCATCGAGTTTGGAGGCTAAGTCTCTGGCCGGCAGGGAAATATCGTATTCCCGCTTAAGCCCCTGGCTGAGCGTCTCGGTCACCTGCATCTTACGTTCCGTCTTGTCGTCGTCGCGGCCAAGGGCCGCCGCTGGCCGATAATTGCCAACCGTTCGCTCGTCAATTGGCGTTGCGGGGTCGGGAGGGAAATGGTGCGGGCGGAGGGGCTCGAACCCCCACGACTTGCGTCACCGGAACCTAAATCCGGCGCGTCTACCAATTCCGCCACGCCCGCCGCAAGCGCCGGCTTGACGAGGCCGATTTGCTTTCCGGGCTCTATATCAGCTTGTCCGCTCGGCGCCATAAAAAAGTGGACCTCACTGGCCCGCTGGCTCATTTGCGCACGACGGCGGCGATGGCGATGGTGAAGAGGCCTGCCGCGAGCAAAAGCCCGGTTGCACTGTTGGCGCGCCCGGCCAAGAAAGGCGGAGCGAACAAAAATCGCCCGAAAGCGACGCAAACGGCGGCAAAACCCAACGATAACGCGACCTTGCGCATGGATAGGCCCTCTTCGCCGCAGACCCGTCGCCTGCATTCGCGGCGCCAAGCGCCGTGGGCCAAAATGGAACAGATGCGTGACTCCCGCCCGTCCGCCCGGTTTTGGTCGGCGCGCTTGCGGCGGGCGGCTGGCGCTTCGGACGTCGGGCGCAGGCGGCGCCGCCCCTGGGGGCCATGTCGCACGGCTTTAGCCCTCGATGGACAACGGCCCGGAGCCCGATTGGCGCGACACTATCCTCATCCAGCCCGGCCGTAAGGGCCACGTCGCGTTCGTCGCCGACAACCCCGGCAAATGGCCGCTCAAATCGGCATCCCCGAACATTGCGCGGTATCAAATCGCATAGGCCTGACCTCAGCTCCGCCCCGGCTCCTCAGGCGAGCATTCGGTCGCGACGCATTGAAAAAGTTGCCCCTTTGCCCGACCCGCAAGCACCGTTCTCGATAAGTCGGGTGGGCAACCCGACCGCCTCCTTCACAGCCACTTCTTCCATCGGAAGAAGACGTATGGCCCCACCGCGACCAGCACCATGAGCACAAGCGCCGCCGGATAGCCCCACGGCCATTCAAGCTCCGGCATGACCTTGAAGTTCATCCCGTAGACCGATGCGATCATCGTCGGCGGCATGAAGATGACCGCCAACACCGAAAACAGCTTGATGATGTCGTTTTGCGCGAGGTTGATGAAACCGAGGGTCGCGTCGAGCAGGAACTGCGCCTTCTGCGCCTTGAAGCTCGCGTCCTGCTCGAGCGACGCGAGGTCGCGCAAAGCCGATTTCGTCGCCTCGCGCACCGGCTTCGGCGCGTCCGCGGAGCGCCCTTCCGACGACAGGAACAGGAGGAGCCGCTCAATCTCGACCAGGCTTTCGCGCAGGTTCGAGATCTTCTCGTCCTCCCGGCCGAGGGCGTCCAGCGTCTCGGTATAGATCCGGCTGCGCGTGCCCTGGTCGCCCTTGGCGCGAAACACGCGGCTGGCGATCGAGTTCGAGCTCGACGCCGACCTTGTTCAGCGCCCGCGCCGAGCGGTCGACGATGGCGTTGACGAGGCCGACCGCCACCCCGTCGGGGTGTAGCGTCCGGGGCGGGGACTTGCCCAGTTTCTGACCGAAAAGCTCGAAGGCGTCACTCGCATCGTAGCGCAGGGTGACGAAGGTCTTCGGCGCTAGGATGAAGGTGACGTCGGTGACGTCGGGCGTATTTTCAGCCTCGCTGACGACGCTTGCGTGCAGGTAGCGGACCCCATTCTCGGCGTAATAGGATTCGGAAGGCTGGACGAAATCGGGGTCCGCGTGCGACGGCACCCTGCAGCCGAGAAAACGCTCGACCTTCTGGTCCTCCTCCGGGGTCGGCTCGACCATGTCGATCCAGACCGCTCCGGGCGGGATCGGCTCGGCGCGGTCGAGAATTGTCCGCGCCAGCCTGCCTTTCGGAACGGCCTCCGCCGTCAGCTCGGTGTCAATGGGATAGTGGACAATGATCACGTTTCGCCCCGCCTCGGCTAAAGCGCTCCCATAGCAATTACACGAATCCCGCCCGCTGCGCCGATGGCCGGACCGAGCGCCAGACGGCCGCCAGCGCCGTTGCGCCGCCAGCGCCTGTTCGATTCTGCACGCGACTCAACGGTTTCAGGGACTTAAGCTCGATTTTCTGCAACTCAATTCGATGACAGCCCCCCGGTCAACCGGAATCGGGACCCTTGCGGTCTGCCCGGACCCTGGCGAAAGCTTGTGAAAGCCAGGTGACGCACCGCGCCTTATCAAAAGCATCTGATATTTATCAATCTGTTGACAGCCTCTATTAATGTCATACATTATTAGAGGAAAACTCAGGAGCCAAACGACGCTCGCCGGCGATTTGAGCCCGCACTCGGAGCTGCAACGCCAGATGCTGGCGGCAACATATTGATATTCTTGGTGAAGTCTCTGCGAAGGCATGCAATCGAACAAAACAGGAACAAAAGCTTGCGCTCTCACGCCGGTCCCGGCATAGTAGATCAAGGTCGAGACACGCGCCTAACGCGTGGCCCCCTGTTCTCCCAGACCCCTCTCCGCCCGCCAGAAGCTAAAAGCGCGCGCGACATCGCGGCGCCCGTCGGCCTGCGCGGGCTCTCCCTCCACATCCCTTTGAAGAGCGATCATGCCCGACGCGACCCCGCCGAACCAGCCGAAACGCCGCAGAACCACCGTCACCCAGCGGGTGCTCGCCGCTCTTGTCGGCGGCGCAGGCGTCGAGGAAATCAGCAAGGCGGAGCGGCTGACCCGGACGCGAACGGAAAACATCCTGCGTGAGGCGTTGCGCAGCCGCTGGATCGCGCCGGCCGAGGAATTCGCCCGGCTGCAGATCACCCGGCTCGAGCGGATGATAGCCAAGCTCGTCGACCGCATCCAGAAGGGCGATCTCGAGGCGATCGACAGAGCGCTCAAGATCGTCGACCGGCTCGACCGGTATCACGGATTTTCGAAGGCCAAGCGCCTTCCTGAACGGTACGACGATGAGGACCGCGCGCGGCTCCTCAAGAAGATCAACGAGGTCGCCGAGCGCCTCCAGCCGCAAAAACCCGCCGAATGACGGACGACGCCGCTGAGCCCGCCGGGCCTGCGAGCCCCCTGGCTCCGGCGAGCGGATCATGCGCATCGCTGATCTCGTGAACCTCGAACTCGAAACGCGCGTGCAACTGCTGCAGGAGATGACGCCGCGCGAATGCGCACAATTGTTCCATGACTGGAGGTTCTGGGCGCGCGACGACCAGGCGGCGCCCGAGGGCGACTGGATCATCTGGCTCATCCTCGCCGGACGCGGCGCGGGCAAGACGCGCGCCGGCGCGGAGGCGGTGCGCCGATGGATCGACGCTTACCCGATCGTCAACCTGATCGGCGCGACCCTCGCCGACGCGCGCGACATCATGGTGAAAGGCGAATCCGGCATTCTCGCCTGTTGCCGGCGCGACGAGCGGCCTGAGTTTCACGCCACCGACCTCAGGCTCGAATGGCCGAACGGCGCGGTGAGCCAGCTCTTCTCGGCCGAGGAGCCGGACCGGCTGCGCGGCAAGCAGCACATGAAATTGTGGTGCGACGAGCTGGCCGCCTGGCGCCAGCCCGACGCCTTCGACCAGGCGATGCTGGGGTTAAGGCTCGGCGACAGGCCGCAGGCGGTCGTCACCACGACGCCGCGCCCGAGCAAGATCATCAAGGCTCTGGCCGCCGGTAAGGACACGATCGTCACCCGCGGCTCGACCTTCGACAATAAGGCGCATCTGGCGCGGGCGTTCTTCGAGCGCATCACGGCGCGCTATAAAGGGCGCGCCATCGGCCGGCAGGAATTGTTCGCCGAAATCGTCGAGGAGACGCCTGGCGCTTTATGGACGCGCGCGCTCCTTGAGCGCCAGCGGGTCGCCCCGGAGGCGGCGCCGAAGGAATTCGCCGAGGTCGTGGTCGCGGTCGATCCGCCGGCGCGCTCGGGCTCGAAATCCGACGAATGCGGGCTGGTCGTGGCGGGGAAAGCGGAAAACGGCCTTTTCTATGTGCTCGCCGACCTGACGAGCCAGGGCGAGACCCCGGGGGCGTGGGGCGCGCGGGTCGGCGCTGCCTTTCGCGGCTTCAACGCCAACCGGGTCGTAGCCGAGATCAACCAGGGCGGCGACATGGTGGCCGAGGTGTTGCGCCAGAGCGAGCCAAACCTGCCGGTGCGCGCGGTTCACGCGACGCGGGGAAAATTCCTGCGCGCGGAGCCGATCGCCGCGGCTTATGAGCGCGGGCTCGTGTTTCATGTCGGCGCATTCGGCAAGCTCGAGGACCAGCTCTGCGCGCTGACCCCCGACTTCGACCGCCGCGCCGCGGGCTTCTCGCCCGACCGGGCCGATGCGCTGGTCTGGGCGCTGGCCGACCTGCTCGGGGTGGGGCGGGCGAGCCCGGGGGGGATGTATGAGTTTTGGACGGGGGGCGGCGATAAGGTCGCGGGTCAAAAGCCGGGATAACAGCGGCGCGTCCGATAGCCCGCGCTGTTAGGCAAACTTCGATCGGGGCGCCGCGGATCATGAATTTCCTGGATATCGCGTCAAATGACGCGTATATGTCCATCAGGAGATGCGATATGCCGGCAATTAGCCTCGCGAGACAGTCAACGTTAGAAGGCGGCGAGCCCCAGACCTTCGCCGCGGAAAGCGACAGGGCGCGGTTGAGCGAGGTCGCGCTCAAGGCGTTTCTCGCGCTCATGAAAGCCTGGGGCCTGTCGAACGCGGAGGCTTCCGCCCTGCTCGGGGTTTCGGCGAGCACGCTCGACCGCATGAAGCGCGGCTACCGCCCGACCTTGAGCCAGGACCAGTTGACGCGCGTCTCCGCCTTGGTCGGCGTATATAAAGGACTGCATCTTCTGTTTGCCGACGCAACCGCCGACGAATGGACGCGCCGGCCCAATCGCGGGCCGCTGTTCGACCGTCAGACCCCCATCGGCGCCATGATCGAAGGCGGCATCCCAAGGATGCTCGAGGTCCGCCGCACTATCGACGCCGCGCGCGGCGGGCTGTGATTCTTCAGCGCGAAATTCCAAATCGTGAGTCGTCATTGCGAGAAGCGCAAGCGACGAAGCAATCCAGAGAAGCGAGGAGCCCTACGATCTCTGGATCGCTTCGCGATAGCCCGTCGAAAGGCGGGCGTCTCTCGACGCCCTATGGCTCGCGATGACGCGTTGCCCACATCTGCTCGGACAATGTTCTAACGCATGATTGACGGCCTGCCGGTCGTAAGGGAGGCGTTTCCGCGCACCGTCCGGCTCGTGTCGACGGCGCGGCTGCGCCCGCCGGTGCTGGAGGGCCTCGTTTCAGCCGACGATGCGGCGGCGCTCGCCGAGATCGAGGGGGCGACGAGCGGGCGCCTCCTGGCGGAGAGCCGGGGCGCCGAAGGGATCGACCGCGACGAGTTCCTCCACGGCGTGCCTTATGCGAGTTTCGTCAATGCCGCCTTCGCCTATTGGAAGCCGCGCGAGCCGAACCGGTTCAACGCGGCGCGCGGCGCCTGGTATGCGGCGCTCGACGTCGAGACCAGTCTCCGGGAGGTCGCCTGGCACATGGCTGAGTTCCTGGCGCGGTCGGGGTTGCTCAAGGGCGTCGTCGACTACGCGGAAATGTTCGCCAGCATGGCGGGCGAGTTCGTCGATCTTCGCGGGACGCCCGAGCACCCCTGTCTCGATCCGGACCCTGCGGTCGGCTATCCGGTCGGCAACGCGATCGCCGACGCGGCGCGGGCGCGGGGACTCAACGGGATCATCTACCCTTCAGTGCGCCAACCAGGCGGAACCTGCATCGTGGCCTTGCGGCCGCACGCGGTGCAGTCCGTCGCGCCCGGCGCCGTCTATCGAACTCGCGTGGTCTGGCCAAATGGAGCCGGCGATCACGCGGATTTCCGGGTAGAGAACGCTACCGCCGCGGCGGAAATTCAGCGGTCGGCGCCGCGTGCAGGGTCGCGCCAAGCCTGCGGTTGAACTCCTCGGCCTCGAACTCGGCGTTGACCACGTCTGTCTTGTCCTCGCGGGGCAGCGGACACTGCGCGTCGGCGCCTGCGGCGCCCACGCGCGCGAGCATGGCCCTGAACGCACTCTCGAGTTGCTCGCGATCGCGCTCGGCGGCGAACACGTTCGTGATCCAGACGTCGGCGCCGCTCTTCGACGCAGCGACGCAGAAGGTCCAGCGCGGCTGAGCGAGAGCGGAGGCCGGCAGGCAGACGGCTATGGCGACCAGCGCAACAGAAAAGCGCATCATCACCCTTCCCCGCTCGCGTAAGCCTCAACGCGGGCGATGGTAGGGCCCAATCCCTAACGGAAGGCGAAGGCGCTCGCGCCCGCCTCCGCTGTTTCGCCCTCATTTCCACACCACTCTCCCGCCCATGCGCCGCCGATAAGGCGGAGGAGCGAGATCCAAGGAAACCACGCCCATGTCGGAACCCGTCAGACGCGCCCTGCCCCCAAGCGTTTTCGCCCGCCTCGCCGATGCTGGGCGCTATGTGATCACCGGCGTCTCCCCGGACACCTGGTTCGGGCCGCTGCAGCCGCTGGCTCCCATGGCCCCGCCCGAAGTCAAAGGGCGCCAGTGGGACTATCCGTTCGGCGCCAACCTCAACTATATCCCGCGGTCGGACGACGGCGTTTCGTTCGGCGAATTGCGCGGACTCGCCGACGCCTTGCCGCTGCTCCGCTCGGTCATCGAGACCCGCAAGGACCAGATCGCCGCGCAAAGCTATGCAGTGCGCCCGCGCAACCGCAACGATTCGTCGGCAAGCTCGCAGGCGATCGATCAGGTCACGGGCTTCCTCGCCCGGCCCGACCGCCAGCATTCGTTCGCCGACTGGCTGCGCATGCTGCTCGAGGACATGCTGGTCATCGACGCGGCGACGATCTATCCGCGCTACAATCGCGGCGGCTCGCTCTACTCGCTCGACGTCATCGACGGAGCGACGATCAAGCCGCTAATCGGCGAGGACGGGCGCGCGCCCGAGCCGCCGGATCCCGCCTACCAGCAGATCCTCAAAGGGGTTCCCGCCGCCGACTTCTCCACCGAGGAGCTCATCTACATCCCACGCAACCTCCGCGCCCATCGGCTCTATGGCATGAGCCCGGTCGAGCAGATTACGCTTACCATCAATATCGCGCTGAGACGCGACGCCGCGACGCTTGACTATTACAAGGCGGGCTCGACGCCTGACGCCTTCGCCACACTGCCGAAGGAATGGACGGCCGACCAGATCCGCTCGTTCCAGGATTATTTCGACGCGCTCATGAGCGGCAATCTGGCGCGAAGGCGGCAGACCAAGTTCATGCCGGCTGACTTCAAGCTGATCGAGGCGCGCCAGCCGCCGCTCAAGGACCAGTATGACGAGTGGCTGGCGCGGCTCATCTGCTACGCCTTCTCGGTGCCCGTTTCGCCGTTCGTGACTCAGGTCAACCGCGCGACCGGCGAGACGCTTCGCCAGCAGGCGACGCAGGAAGGGCTGGTTCCGCTGAAGGGATGGGTGAAGAACGCGCTCGACCACGTGATTTGCGTCTGCATGAACGAGCCTTCGCTCGAGTTCGTGTGGGTCGGCGACGACGCCATCGATCCGCTCGAGCAGGCGCAGACGCTGCAGATCCTGGTCGGCGCCGGCATCAAGACGCGCGAGGAGGCGCGGGCGGACTTGGGGCTTGCGCCGGCGATCGGGGGCGCGCCCATCGCGGACGACAAAGCTGAAGGCCAGGGAAAGTTCGATCCGCGACACGACGCGCGGGGAAACTTTTGCGACGGCGGACCGGGTTGGCGACGACGCCATCGACCCGCTTGAGCAGGCCCAGACGCTCAAAATTTTCGCCTCGTCCGGGCGTCACGGCGCGCGATACGCGCCAAACTTGGGCGTGACGATCCTCGCTAACGCCAGCAATTCCGGGGCCTAGAACAAAAAGAGAACATTTGCTTGACCGCTTACGCGGGCTGCCCAGTCGCGCCGACATTCATGACCTGGAGCATCAACTCGGGGAGCGTATGGACTCGCTGGCCGTGCGCTTCGACCGCGCTTTCGACCCGCACCTTTCTTGATGGATATATTATTCGTAACTGTGGATGAGTCCGACTGATCGAGACTGCCAGGTCCGCGCTGTGGCATCACACACGCGTTGGGGCCTAGACTAACCGACACGAACGCTGAAGGCTTAGGATTGCTGGAAAAGGGGCTGGGATGCACCCTGCCCGACGTCAAGGCGGAGAGTAGGCTCCGGTTCGGCCGAGGGCCACTAGTAGCCTGAGTCAGACGAACTGAGGGTATAGCCTTGCGAGCTTGACGCGGGCGTCGGCGGTTGTGAATTGCCAATCCGCTTTGGCGTGCAGGGTGTTGCGGCGCTTTTGCCAGGCGGCGACTTCGGCGACCAGATCGGCCTTGTCGCAGATGCGGCGATCGAGGCATTGGGTCGAGAGGACGGCGAGCTCGGATTCGGCCATGTCGAGCCAGCTTCCGTGCTTGGGCGTGTAATGCCATTCGAATCGTTCGACGAGGCGGCGCGCTTCGGCGGCGGGAAAGGCTTCGTAGAGCGACGCAGCCGTATGCGTGCTGAGATTGTCCTGCACCAGAACGATCTTGTCCGCGCCGGGAAAATGCATGTCGGACAAATCCTTGAGCGCGTGGGCGTAATCGACGGCCGCGCGCCGGTCCGTGACCTTCACGCGCCGCCAGCCTTCGAGCGGCGCGAACATCATGAACAGATTGGCCACGCCATTGCGCTCGTATTCGTAGTCGTAACGCTCCGCTTGTCCCGGCGTGGCCGCGATCGGCGCGCGCGTCTCGGCGATGAGTTGCTTCGACGTTTCATCGAGGCATACGAGGGGGCGCTTGGGATCGTGCGGCCTCTGGTAAACTTCCAGCACGTCTTCCATGTTGGCGACGAAGGCGGCGCTGGCCTCGGGCGCGATCACCCATTGCTGCTTGCGATGGGGCTGGAGAATGTTTTTTTGAGCGTCCGCCCGATCGTGTTGTCACTGGCGCTCCCGACGATCTGCAACTCGACGACTTTCTCCTCCAAAAGACGCAGCGTCCATCTGGCGTGGCCAGCCGGGGCCGATCCGCAAGCCAGAGCGATCAGCTTGGCTTCCGCGGCGCCGTCGAAAATCCGGCGAGGGGCCGATTTGGGATTGTACTTGCGCATCAGGACGGCTTCGAAGCCTTCCACGACAAGTTGCCGTCGCGTTCGCTCGATCGTCGGGATGCTGGTGTCCAGCGCCTCGGCGATCCGGCTGTCGCTCCATCCCTCGCCCGCCTCCGACACGTCCGCTTTCAGAAGGATGCGAGCTTTCGTCAGCAAATGCGCGGCGCGCTTGCCCCTGCGGACAAAGTCGTCGAGCCGGGCGCGCTCCTCTTCGCTCAGCTTGACTACGTACTTCTTGACGGCAACCTCTTGCCTGGCCACGAATCATCTCCATCGCGCAATCGCCAAGCCATTGATTCAGACAATCCCGTCAAACTCAATGACGTGAGCCACTAGCAGGTCGTTGAAAAAGTCTCTGGCCAGCGGAATCGTGATGTGATTCTTTCGTCTTGGCGGTTTGACGGAGACGAACGGGATGCGGGGCGGGGACGAACGGTCGGGGTCGCTATTCAGTTGCGTCGATCTCGAAGCGCGAGTTGGCGAGGACCATCCGCTTCGGATCATCGGCGGAGTTGTGAACGAGGGGCTGGCGGCGCTTTCGGGCGAGTTCTCGGAGTTGTAATCGCGGAGCGGCCGTCCTTCGATCCCACCTGAGAAGCTGCTGCGGGCGATGCTGTTGCAGGCGTTCTATTCGATCCGCTCAGAGCGGCAGTTGATGGAGCGGCTGGAGTTCGACCTGCTGTTTCGCTGGTTTGTCGGCCTCGGCGTTGATGATGCGGCCTGGGATCACTCGACGTTTTCGAAGAACCGCGAGCGGCTTCTGGAGGGCGACATCGCCGCCAAGCTGTTGACCGCGGTGCTAGCGCAGCCGCGAGTGAAACGGCTGCTCAGCACGGACCATTTTTCGGTTGACGGCACGCTGATCGAGGCTTGGGCGTCAATGAGGCTTGGGCGTCAATGAAGAGTTTCCGACCGAAGAGCCTGTCCTCGGGCGAAGACCCGAGGAACGGTTCGGACGAACCGCCGACGGCGGACGGCGGGCGGAATCGCGAAGTGGATTTCCATGGCCAGAAGCGCTCCAACGAGACGCATGCTTCGACGACCGATCCGGAAGCGCGGCTGGATCGCAAGGGACCGGGCAAGGAGCCAAGCTTTGCTTCATGGGACATGCGCTGATGGAGAACCGCAACGGCCTCGTTGTCGACGCCTGCTTGACCGAGGCCAACGGCCATGCCGAGCGGATCGCCGCGCTGCACATGATCGAGCCGCGCGCCGATCGGCGGCGACCCATCACGCTCGGCGCCGACAAAGCCTATGACGCCGAGGACTTCGTCAATGAACTGCGCTCGATGAACGCGACGCCTCACGTCGCGCAGAATGCCAATGGGCGTTCCTCGGCGATTGACGGCCGCACGACGCGACACGCGGGCTACGCCGTGAGCCAACGCATCCGCAAACGGATCGAGGAGGCCTTCGGCTGGATCAAGACCATCGCCGGCCAGGAGCGAACCAAGTTCCGTGGTCGCGAGCGTGTCGGATGGGCCTTCACCTTCGCAGCCGCCCCCTACAATCTGGCGCGGTTGCCGAAGCTGCTGGAGGCCTCCTCGTGAAGGTTCCGGCGAACTGCCGACTGATCGGCCGCTGGAGGATCGTGGAGGCCGACCCCTGGGACCGGGCTCACCTCGATCTCTGCGGCCCGACGAGGCTGACGATCACCGCGCAAGGCGGCGAAATCGCCTTCGGCGCCTTGCAGGCCGGCCTCCAAGGCGAATCCGCGCGAGACTCCATTGGCTTTCACTGGGCCGGCTGCGAGGAAGGCGACGAGGTCGATGGCGAAGGAACCGCCGAACTTCTCGACGACGGCGCCCTCGAGATCGAGTTCGAGTACCGAAACGGCGACGAAGCCGTCCTCAAAGCGAAACGGGACCCTTCTTCAACAGCCTGCTAATTCTACTAAGTCACATTTGCGCAGATTCGCTGCGCCTTTGGATTTGGTAACCTGCCGATTCGGCTGGTCGGCGAATGGCGGGGAAGATGGAGCTTTGGACGCAATCGAGTGAATCGCGTTTTTCTGAATATGTTGAAGCCTTGGCGACAGTTTTGCGCCGCGAGGATCGTGCGGGGCCTTTCAAAGATTATTGCACTGGCCTGTTGATGCCCGGCGAACGCAAGAGCGTCGAGCCAATGGCGGCGATTATTGCGCCGGCTCGGGTTTCGGCCAAGCATCAATCGCTTCTGCATCTGGTCGGCCAGGCGGCTTGGTCGGACGAGGCGGTTCTGGCCAAGGCGCGCGAACTGGTCCTGCCGGCGATCGAGGCGCAAGGGAAGATCGAGGCCTGGATTGTCGACGACACGGGCTTCGCCAAGAAAGGCGTTCATTCAGTGGGCGTCGCCCGGCAATATTGCGGGCGGCTCGGCAAGACCGACAATTGTCAGATCGCGGTGACGCTTTCGATCGCCAATCATGCGGCGAGCCTGCCGATTGCCTATCGGCTTTATCTGCCGGAAGATTGGGCTGTGGACGAAGCCCGGCGCAAGGAGGCTGGTGTCCCGGACGACGTGACATTCCAGACCAAACCAGAGATCGCCCTCGCTCAGATCAGGGCCGCCCTCGCAGCGGGCGTCGCTCCGGGCGTCCTGCTGACCGATGCCGGTTATGGGGCCGACGGCGCGTTCCGCTCCGCCGTAACAGCCAGCGGTTTGACCTATGTGGTTGGCGTGCAATCGACGCTCAGCGTCTGGCCGCCTGGCGTCGAACCGCTGCCGCCCAAACCCTGGAGCGGACGAGGCCGCCCGCCATCGCGTATGCGCCGCGACGGCGGGCGTATCCCTGTTGCCGCCAAGACGCTGGCGCGGGGGCTTCCCGAGGAGGCTTGGCGCATCGTTCCATGGCGGGAGGGCTCTAACGAAATCTTGTCTTCGCGCTTCGCCGCCGTGCGGATCCGGCCGGCTTCGCGGGACTGGAAGTTTTCAACGCCTCATCCGCTGGAATGGCTTCTCATCGAATGGCCCGAGGGCGAAAAAGAGCCGACGAAATACTGGCTTTCGACCCTGCCCGAAGACATCCCTTTCGACGTTCTCGTCGACACGGCCAAATTGCGCTGGCGCATCGAGCGCGACTACGAGGAACTCAAAAGCGAGCTCGGCCTCGCCCATTTCGAAGGGCGAAGCTGGCGCGGATTCCATCACCACGCCGTCCTCTGCATCGCCGCCTACGGTTTTCTCATCCGCGAACGAGCGGCGATTCCCCCCTCAGGCCCCCGGCAGCGCCAAATGTCTCGCCTATCCTCGCGTCCCAAACCCAGAGGCGCCGCCAATCCGACCCGAACGACATGTCGAAAATTCGATCGCGACGATCCGAAGGCAACTCACGATCGCGCTCGCCCGCAGCCTCATGCGCTGCCCGTGTTGCCAAGCTTTGCCATCACGACGATCCAATCCGGGATCATCGTGACACAGTAGAACTAAGGGAGCATGCCGTTGGAAAGACTATCCGCGTCCGATCGCAGGTGCGAGGAGCTTCGCGCTTTGATGAATGGGGGTTGGGGACGGCGGCCGGACGAAGCGATCTGGTTCGCCTTGTGCTGCAGTTGATCGTCGAGGAGGCGCTCGAAGGCGAGGTCTCCGACGTGCTCGGACGGGAACGTTATGAACGTGGCGAAGGAGAGAAGGCGAGCTACCGCAACCAGTATCGGCCAGGAAAAGTGAAGACGGCGGAAGGCGCGGTGGACTATTCGGCGCCGCAAGTTCGCGACACGCCCGAACCGTTCGTCTCCGACATAACGGGTGCGCTTTCGGGCGCGCGCGGGAAGTCGAACGACTGGCGGTTGAACTCCATGCGCGAGGCATGTCGACGCGCGACATCGAGGACGCGTTCACCAACGAAACGGGCAGACGGCTTCTGTCGCGGGCGGCGGTGAGCGAGATCACCGAACGGCTGTGGGCCGAATAGGAAGACTCCTGGAAGCGCCATCTTTCCGAACACGCCATCCTTATGTGTTCATCGACGGTGGGCGGTGCAGATCAGCGCCCACTCTGCCTTCACGGCCTCAAGGCCACGCAGCAGGAATTGTCTGCAGTAGTTAAGACTTAATCTGACATTCGGTGTCATAGCCGAGGCGGAAGCCGAGGCGGGGCGCGGAGTGGTCGGGGTTCGCGGCGCCCGGCCTCGGCGTTTTGAGAGGACACCGACGATGACCAAGGAACAGAAGATCATTCGCGCCAAGTTGGGGGCTGCTGGAGCTGGCCAAGCAGCTCGGCAACGTCAGCCAGGCCTGCAAGATGATGGGCTACAGTCGCGACAGCTTTTACCGCTTCAAGGAGCTTTACCACGCCGGCGGCGAATTGGCGCTGCAGGAACTGACGCGGCGCAAGCCGATCCTGAAGAACCGCACGCCGCCCGAGGTCGAGGCGATCATCGTCGAGCTTTCGCTGGACCGGCCGGCTTATGGCCAGATCCGCATCGCCAACGAGCTTCGCAAACTCGGCCATTCGATCTCGCCGGCTGGCGTTCGCGGCGTCTGGCAGCGCCATGATCTTGAGACGATGAAGAAGCGGCTCAAGGCGCTCGAGGCCAAGGTCGCCCAGGAAGGCCTGGTGCTGACGGAAAGCCAGCTCGCCGCGCTGGAGAAGGCCAAGAGCGAAAAGGAAGCGCATGGCGAGTTCGAAAGCGAATGCCCAGGCTATTGCGGCGCCCAGGACACCTGTCTCATGTCGGCAACATGAAGGGGGTCGGACGCATCTACCAGCAGACCTTCATCGACACCTACGCCAAGGTTGCCTTCGCCAAGCTCTATGACCGCAAGACGCCGATCACCGCCGCCGATCTCCTCAACGATCGCGTCGTGCCCTTCTACGACGCCCACGAGGTGAAGCTCTGCCGCGTGCTGACCGATCGTGGCACGGAATATTGCGGCAATCCCGAGCATCATGAATATGAGCTCTACCTGGCGCTCGAGGATGTCGACCACTCGCGCACCAAGACCAAAAGCCCGCAAACCACTGATGTGATCGACAAGTGTTTTTTTGCGGGATCTGAGCTATTTTCCTCTCGCGCATGGGTGACCGCGCGGCGAAGAGCAGGGCGCGAGGCGCAAGCCCTGCCGCGCAGCCTTCATCGTCGCACCTCGGTTGCGGCGCCCGTGCGCACCCGCTTGGGACCACGCGGATTCCAACCGGAGACGAAGCGCGCGTAGGCCGTCTCGGCTTGCTCGACCCATCTGCGCTCCTGATCGCGATGGCTCTTGATATTGTACGCGTGGGCCACGCCTCTTTGGCCGCGCGCGGCCTTGTACCCCGCTTTCAGCTCCAGATCGCGCAGCTTCCTCGCGTGCAACGCCGGCCGGGCCCACACGTAGCTTTCGCCTTTGCTCAGCAAATGCCAGATGAGCACCGCGAGCTTACGGGCGGTCGCGACAGCGGCGACATGCTGACCGCGGCGGGCGCGGACTCGCAGGAAGAACGCACGCAACGGACCCGGCGCTCGCGCCGCCGCCCAAGCCGCCTCGACAAGCATGCCGCGCGCATGCCCACGGCCCTGCTTCGTGATCCGGCCGTGATACGCTGGCCCAGGGCCCGATTGGCGCACACTCGGGTTGAGGCCAAGGTAGCTCACCAGCTTCTGCGACTGCTCGAAGCGTCCCACGTCGCCGATCGCGGCCACGATGGCGAGCGCCACCACCATGTCGACCCCTGGGATTGTCATCAGGCGTTTGACGCCCTCGTCCCCTAACGCTGAACGGGCAAGGTCACGCTCGATGACCTTGAGGTCATCGCCGAGCCGATCGAACTCGCGCAGATGCCGTTCGACGGCAAGGCGTTCGTCCTCCGGCAAGACCTGGTGAAAAAGCCATGCCCGTCCGCTCGCCCCGCACAGATCGGCGTGCGGGCAGGAGGGGATCAAGTGGCTGTGCAGGATCGACTGGATGATGTTCTTCAAGCGCGATCGCTGCCGGACGATCTAGTTGCGCCGGGTCACCTGCCGGCGAAGCGCCTGCGTCGGCTCATCAGGTATCCAGACTTCCGGCAGAAAACCGCTTGCATAAAGTTGGGCGAGTACGCTGGCGTCGATCGTATCGGTTTTGATCTTCGCAGGAGCGATGATGCGCACCTGCTTCGGGTTCGCGATCACAACCCGCTTTACATGCGGCGCGATCACCGCAGCGACCGAGGCTGCGTTGCCGGTCGCTTCGATGACAACGATATCGTCCTTGGCGAGCTTCTTTGCGAAAGCCTCGAGAAGATGGCGGCGCATGTCGACACGCCCCAGCCGTTTGAGCTCGCCGTCGTCCCAGGCGACCGCCTCGGCGAAGGCGCGGTGGATATCCAATCCAATGATCCGCATGCCCGCTCCTCCGTCTCTGTTCGTTCGAAGCGGGAGCCGGCGGGCGACACGACATCTACTGATCCGCGCTCACGGCGCATCCGGGAAAGTCGTAAGGGGCGGCCATGTAACGAGCTCGGGCTCTCGGCCCACTGTCTATCGACGGCCTGCCCGCACCTTCGTGCTCCCGGCGCCCCGTGTCCCGGATGGGCTCACCATATCGCCGGTTCCCTTCCGGAAACAGCCGGACAACGAGGCGCCGATGATCTCATACCGGATAATGGAATTGTTGAGCGGTTCTACAACACCGTGCTCGACGAGTTCTACCGCGTCGCCTTCCGCAAGAAAATCTACGGCTCGATCGGCGAGCTGCGGAGCGATCTCGATCGACTGGGTCAAGAACTACAACGAGGAAAGGCCGCATCAAGGGAGATGGTGCTTCGGCAAGACGCCGGCGCAGACCTTCCTTGACGCGACGCCTCTTGCGAAGGAGAAAATCATCGCCGCCTGAGCAAACCCGACAGGCGGACCCGACCAGACTCCAGACGCCGTCCGTCAGATCAAGTTCCAACGACTACATCTCGGGCAACCCTGCGAGGTGAGCACGTCACACGCGCGCGGGAAGTTTTATGGAATGGCCCGCCCCTCCTTCCGGCGTCGTAGGCTCGCCGGCGAATCAGGAGGAGGAAGGGATGGATATCTCTGTGCTTGGCGTCGACCTCGGCAAGAACGTCTGCAGCGTGGTTGGGTTGGATGCGTTCGGCGCGGTTGTGATGCGTCGCAAGGTAAGGCGCGAGACACTGATTGCTCTGGCGGAGAAGCTTCCTCCGTGCGTTGTCGGGATGGAGGCCTGCTGCGGGGCTCATCATCTCGGCCGCGTGTTCGCCGCCCACGGCCACGATGTCCGGCTGATGTCGCCCGAATATGTTCGGCCCTACATCAAGGCGCAGAAGAACGACGATCGCGACGCCGAGGGGATCGCGGAAGCGGCGACGCGGCCGACGATGCGTTTTGTCGAACTGAAGAGCCAGGACCAACTCGACATGCAGACGCTTCATCGATCGCGAGACCGGTTGGTCGGGGAGCGGACAGCTCTGATCAATCAGTTGCGCGCCATTCTGCTGGAGCGAGGAATGGTCGCGCCGCAGGGCAAGCGGAAGCTCGAGCAGTTCCTGGCCGTGCTGATGGATGAGCAGGGCGGAGCGGGATTGAGCTCGCGGATGATCGTGCTCGTCGCCGACGCTCGCGCGCAATGGGCGGAACTCGATCGACGGATCTCTGCGTTCGACGCCGAGTTCGTCCGCTGGGTGAAGGAGAACGAAGAGGCTCGGCGGCTGACGACAATCCCGGCGTCGGCCCGATCGTCGCATCCGCCCTTGTCGCCGCCGTCGGTCGGGCGGAAAGCTTCGACCGCGGGCGCGATCTCGCCGCGTGGCTCGGCCTGGTTCCCCGTCAGTTCACAACTGGCGGCAAGCCGAAGCTGCTCGGGATCAGCAAGCGCGGCAACAAATACCTGCGTAGGCAGCTGATCCATGGAGCGCGTGCGGCTCTGCCCTATGTGGCTGAGCGCGACACGCCGCTCGGCCGTTGGGCAAAAGAGCTGATGAGCAGGGCCCATCGCAATGTTGCGGTCGTCGCCTTCGCCAACAAGCTGGCGAGAATCGCCTGGGCGGTGCTGCGGCGCGGAGAACGGTTCGCCGTCACAGGAATGCCGGTGGCGGCATAGAGCTCGGCCGGTCGCGCTCAAAGCGTCCATCGGTCAATACGGGGTTTGCGAGAGGGTAACGACGGGATGGCCTGACAGTCGAACGGCGCTCCGGAAGCCTGGTTTAAAAAACGGCGCGGTCTGACGCCGGGAGTTTTATGAGGACCGGAGCGCGCGTATCTCCATCATGGCCGGAGGAAGCTCCTCGAGGCCGGATACGTTGAAGCAGACTGGATCAGCGCCAATCTCGACAAACCCCTTGCAGACGGGGCGGGCCATACGTTTTTGAAGCCTCGACGATCCGCCCGTCCTGCGCCGGGTGACGCGGCCGTGCGCTCATGTGCGAGAAGCCGAGTTTCTGCAGTAGCTTTCCGACATAGCGGGGATGAAAGTCGACGCCGAACCGCTCGGCGATGACGCGTTGAGATCGATCCGCCGCCAGCGCACGACCCCGTCCTTCTCACGGTCCGGGCCAGCCTCGACGATCTGCGCGAACTGAGCCAGTTGCTCCGCCGACAGGCGAGGCTTGGGACCCTCCGTCCAGTTGTCGATCAGGCCCTGCGGACCCGAGCCGTTGAAGCGATGGACCCAGTCGCGCAAGGTCTGGCGATCCATGCCGCCGATCTTCGCCGCCGATCCCCGATCCATTCCATCCCTGACCGCAGCCAGCGACAGAGGACGACGGCTCTGGCTGGCGTCCTTCGACCGCCGGGCCAACGCCCGAAGCTCCTTCGCCGAATAATCCTCTCGCTATCTGACCGCTGATGGCATGGCGCAAATCCTCCATGCCGTCTTGAATCAGCATCGCCCCGATTCGGGAATCCCCCAATAAGTCAGCCAGCAGAGCCTTTGGTATTACTCATGATGTCGGAGCGATTGTGCACGACTCGAAGTTATATGAGTTCGACTAGCGCCACCCTCAATTCCCGCCGGATACGCGGCACCGATAATGGCGCCCATAGAGGTACCGGCGATCGCCACGGGGGAAATCGCCATTTCGTCAAGAGCTTCCAGGGCCAAGACGTGCGCAATTCCCCGCGCACCGCCGCCTCCGAGAGCTATAGCTACTTTTGGCCTAAGAATATTTGCTGTTCGGGCCCAACTTCCGTTCACAACGCCTACTTTTTGCTACCGCGAAGTGTCGAACGCCAACCGATGTCGCGCCGGAAAAATCCTTCCGGCCATTTTACTCGTTCGATAGCCGCATATGCTCGTTTGCGTGCGTCAGCAACATCATTGCCAAGCGCGGTAATCGTGAGGACTCGTCCCCCGTCCGAGAAGATGGCGCTGTCGACTTCACGCGTGCCTCCGTGAAGAACGACAATTCCTGGCAGTGCCGCGGCATCTTCAAGTCCTTTAATCTCGGATCCGCGTAGCGGCTCGCCCGGATAGCCTCGCGCTGCCATCACGACCGCCAGCGCAGCATCCGAGCAAAACCTCGGCGGCCCGCCGCGCAGAGTTCCGCTCGCACAGGCGACGAGAAGGGACAACAAGTCGTCTCTTAGGCGCGGTAGGATAACCTCCGCTTCAGGATCCCCAAAGCGAACATTAAATTCGATCAATTTTGGCCCAAACTCGTTGACCATCAAACCTGCAAACAGCACCCCTCGAAATGGCGAGCCTCGTTGATTCATTCCCCGCAGTGTAGGTTCCACAATTTCATGCATTATGCGCTGACCTAGTTCTGGCGTCATAATAGTCGGTGGAGAATAGGCACCCATCCCCCCAGTATTATTACCTTTATCGCCTTCGTCGACGCGCTTATAATCCTGTGCGCTGTCAAAAGGCATCGCGACTGCGCCATCACACAGTGCGAAAAAAGAAACCTCCTCACCTTCGAGGAACTCCTCAACGACGACTTCGGCTCCTGCGGATTCGAATGAGGCCTCGACGGCGGCCTCGGCCTCGTCAACCGTTTTCGCAACGACTACCCCTTTACCAGAGGCAAGCCCATCAACTTTAACTACAATCGGCGCCCCACGGCAGCGGATATAGCGCTTCGCCTCATTGGGATGTCGGAACCGCCGATAGTCGGCTGTTGGTATGCCAAATTCCCGGCAAAAGTCCTTGGCATATCCCTTCGAGCCTTCGAGCCGAGCCGCATCTCTCGTTGGCCCGAAGCACGATATGCCAGCGTCTGATAGATCATCGGCCAATCCCGCCACCAGCGGAGCTTCGGGCCCAACCACCACCAGATCAATGTCTTCCTTTTGACAAAAGGCGATCACGTTTGCATGTTCAGCTACATTCAGCGGCACAGTCCGGGCCACAGCTGTGCAACCGGGGTTGCCAGGAGCCACAAACAGGTTGCCGGCTAAAGGCGACTTAGCGCACGCCCGAGCCAACGCGTGCTCCCGCGCGCCAGAACCAAGGATCAACAAGTTCGTTCTTGGCTCTGGCATCGCATTTATCCAGTTCAGAATGTGCTAAGATCGCTGGGTATACAGCGTGTGTTAAGGAGGGCGGTGTGGGAGTCGTTGATACGCGCAGCGATGCCAACTAATATTTGTGGGGCCTAAGTCATCGAACCGCAAGTGGATGATTCTGCGGACTGATCGCTCTTGGCTTTTGCGTGAACCGAAGCGTTATTTTGGTTTTTCAAGCGGTAAATCATCAATTCGCTTGGCGGTTTTCACGATCTCGACGCGCGGGGCGACCAGCAGCGCCCGGTTACCGCCGAGCCGGAAAGTTCGCTCGGTATCTCTTCGCCGCCTCGAGAATTAATCATGCTTACGCGATTGCCGGTCTATAGCTCGGCCGGGCAGGGCGGGGGCATCGTAATTGATCATGCAATGAATTTTCTATGGAATAGCCACCGCGACCCCCGACTACGGGGGGATACTCTGGAGCCTCGGCTATGACGCTCTTTGGACGCAACCAAGCAGGCTACGGCCACAGCTTTGTTCTGTTGGCAGCGTCAAACGCCAAGTGAAATGGACCCGCAGAGCGGGACCGCCTGACGCGGTTTGCTGGTTGGGGCGCGACCGCTCGGGATTCCTTTCTATCACGCGGCGAGAGACTGCGTCTGCTTCTGTTGCTGTGGACATGTGGGCAACGCGGATGCGGTGTCCATCATGTCCACAGCCCCGGCGCCGGCGATTGCCTCGCGCCAGACCGCCATGGGCGTGCGGTCCGCCAGCGCCTGGTGCGGGCGTCGCTCATTGTACAAAGTGCAGTAGCTTGTATTTGATCTGACGGTCGGCGCCTGGGGAGCGGTCGGTGTGTCTGTCGGATGTGGTCAGGCCGCGATCAGTTTCTCCTTCGCAAGAGGCATCGCGTCAAGGAAGGTCTGCGCTGGCGTCTTGCCGAAGCACCATCTCCCTTGATGCGGCCTTTTCTCGTTGTAGGTTTGAACCCAGGAATCGAGATCGTCCTGAAGTTCGGTGATCAATCCATAGATCTTCTTGCGAAAGGCGACGCGGTAGAACTCGTCGAGCACGGTCTTGTGGAACCGCTCAACAATTCCATTCGTTTGCGGGCTTTTGGTCCTGGTGCGCGAGTGATCGACATCCTCGAGCGCCAGATAGAGCTCATATTCATGATGCTCGGGATTGCCGCAATAATTCCGTGCCGCGATCCGTCAGCACGCGGCAGAGCCTCACTTCCCTCGCATCATAGAACGGCACGACGCGATCGTTGAGGCGATCGGCCGCGGTGATGGGCGTCTTGCGCTCATATGGCGAAGGCAAACTTGGCGTAGGTGTCGATAAAGGTTTGCTAAAATGCAGTAGTTAAGACTTAATCTGACATTCGGTGTCATAGCCTCGGCGTTTTGAGAGGACACCGACGATGACCAAGGAACAGAAGATCATTCGCGCCAAGGTGGGGCTGCTGGAGCTGGCCAAGCAGCTCGGCAACGTCAGCCAGGCCTGCAAGATGATGGGCTACAGTCGCGACAGCTTTTACCGCTTCAAGGAGCTTTACCACGCCGGCGGCGAATTGGCGCTGCAGGAACTGACGCGGCGCAAGCCGATCCTGAAGAACCGCACGCCGCCCGAGGTCGAAGCGATCATCGTCGAGCTTTCGCTGGACCGGCCGGCTTATGGCCAGATCCGCATCGCCAACGAGCTTCGCAAACTCGGCCATTCGATCTCGCCGGCTGGCGTTCGCGGCGTCTGGCAGCGCCATGATCTTGAGACGATGAAGAAGCGGCTGAAGGCGCTCGAAGCCAAGGTCGCCCAGGAAGGCCTGGTGCTGACGGAAAGCCAGCTCGCCGCGCTGGAGAAGGCCAAGAGCGAAAAGGAAGCGCATGGCGAGTTCGAAAGCGAATGCCCAGGCTATTGCGGCGCCCAGGACACCTGTCTCATGTCGGCAACATGAAGGGCGTCGGACGCATCTACCAGCAGACCTTCATCGACACCTACGCCAAGGTTGCCTTCGCCAAGCTCTATGACCGCAAGACGCCGATCACCGCCGCCGATCTCCTCAACGATCGCGTCGTGCCCTTCTACGACGCCCACGAGGTGAAGCTCTGCCGCGTGCTGACCGATCGTGGCACGGAATATTGCGGCAATCCCGAGCATCATGAATATGAGCTCTACCTGGCGCTCGAGGATGTCGATTACTCGCGCACCAAGACCAAAAGCCCGCAAACGAATGGAATTGTTGAGCGGTTCCACAACACCGTGCTCGACGAGTTCTACCGCGTCGCCTTCCGCAAGAAAATCTACGGCTCGATCGGCGAGCTGCAGAGCGATCTCGATGATTGGGTCAAGAACTACAACGAGGAAAGGCCGCACCAGGGACGATGGTGCTTCGGCAAAACGCCGATGCAAACGTTCCTTGACGCCACACCGCTTGCGAAGGAGAAAATGATCACCGCCTGAGCAAACCCGACAGGCGGACCAGACCAGACTCCAGACGCCGTCCGTCAGATCAAGTTCCAGCGACTACAGTTCAGCCTTCCACGCCTCGCGCGCCTGGCGCACGTCGGACCGATCGCATTCGCTGGCCTGAAGGCTTTTTTTAAAGCTCAGGCCGTTGCGGATCAGCCAGCGCGACAGCGAGGCGGGGTCGGCTTTCACTCCGCTGGCGGCATGGAGTTCACCGGCCAGCTCCGGCACTGATGTCGTCCTTCTCCGCCACCCGGCGCAAGATGAAGACGCGGTGCGGGTCGAGCTTGCTGTGTCGCCAGCCGCCGAGCGCCTTGGGCGTAACCGCCCCGCGCTCGCGAAAAGCCGTCATCAAATTGATGACAAACGAGGGCGACACCCTGAAATGGGCCGCCGCCGCACGCCGCGAATGCCCGGACTCAACGTAACTCACTACACGCTCGCGAAGATCCAGCGAATAGGGCTTTGAGCTGGACCCCGGATTTAGGACCATTGGCTAAGGTGTGAAATGTCCTGCTCTGTCGCAACCGATGGAGCGAGGAATGACGAAGTCACGCAAGAAGTTTGATGCGGCGTTCAAAGCGAAGATTGCCGTTGAGGCGCTGCGCGAGGATGCGACGGTTCCGGAACTGGCGAAGCGGCACGGGGTGCATCCGAACCAGATTTATGCCTTGAAGAAGCAAGTTCTCGACAATGCGGCGAGCCTGTTCGCCCGAGGGGCGAGCGGTTCGGGGGATGGCGAGGAGGAGCGCGAGCGCGAGACGGCCAAGCTCTACGCCAAGATCGGCCAACTGACGGTCGAACGGGATTTCTTGGCCAGGAGGCCAGGGCGATGAGCGCGCCCGATCGAAGAGCGATGGTCGAACGGCCTGGCAAGGACCTGTCGGTGCGCCGCCAATGCGCGCTGTTGAGCGTGGCGCGCTCGGGGGTCTACCGCCCCAAGCCCGTCGCCGAGGCGGACGATCTGGCGGTGATGCGCCGCATCGACGAATTGCATCTCGAACTTCCGTTCTACGGCTCGCGGCGAATGACCTTCGAACTCAACAAGGAAGGCCCTGGGGTCAACCGCAAGCGGGTGCGGCGGCTGATGCGGGTGATGGGGATCGAGGCGCTGGTTCCGCGCCCTGGCGCGAGCAAAGGCGCGCCCGGGCACAAGATATACCCCTACCTGCTGCGCGGCCTGAAGATTGTCGAGCCGAACCACGTGTGGGCGGCCGACGTGACCTTCATCCCGATGGCATGCGGCTTCCTCTATCTGGTGGTGATCATCGACTGGGCCAGCCGAGCGGTTCTGGCGTGGCGGCTGTCGAACACCAACGATGCGAGCTTCTGCGCGGCGGCGCTGGAGGAGGCGCTGCTTCGGTTCGGAAAGCCGCGGATTTTCAATACCGATCAGGGCTCCACTTTCACCGCCGAGGCTTTCACCAGCAAGCTTGCGGCGGCCGGCGTCGTGATTTCGATGGACGGACGCGGCCGCTTCATGGACAACATTTTCATCGAACGGCTGTGGCGCTCGATCAAGTACGAAGAAGTGCATCTGAAAGCCTACGCCGATGGCGGCGAGGCGCGGTCCGGCATCAGTTCCTGGATGACCTTTTACAATTTTCGGCGCCCGCACCAGGCGATGAACAACCAAATGCCGATGGCGGTGTGGCGCGGCGGCATGGACAAAATCGAGGCGGCGGCGAGGGCTGTGGATATGCCGCTTCGCTTGGACAACGCAAACGCGTTGCCCACATACCCACAGCAGAGACAGAAGCCGCAAGAAGCAGCTTGATTCTTGAAGGACAAGCGCAGGCGAGATCACACCTTAAATTCAACCCCTCGTGGTCCTACGAATGGGGTCCAGTTCAGTGCTCGCAATCTTTCCGCCGAGAATTGCGCCCGGGCGTGCGTGGCCGCATCCGACGCCGTTCAGGAGCCCGAGAGTCGGTCAACCACGGAATTAGGCATGTGAAGCTCATCGAACGTTGGATACTTGGGAAGGCTCAGCTTGCGGGACATGCGAGGCCAGGCTGGAGCGGTTGAGGGCACATCGGAGGAGAAACAACCTCCAGATATTTCGACTCTAGCCAAGCCAAACCTGCTTTCGTTCCAGCCTCTTTCGCCGGCGCATCGGGGTGTAGTGCTCGGATCGCGTCGAGCAACACTTCGGTCGGAGCTCCTGCAGCCGTTGGGTAGGCGATTGCGGCAGCGAGCTTCGGGGTTGGGTCCTTATCGAACTGACGCGATAGCGCCACCAGCGCCCTCGCCCAATCAGTTGCTTCTTGTTCAGTCGCAGCCCAACCCAAGCCGGACACCGCAACATTTCGGGCCTGGGAGATCTGCGCCTCGGTCAGCTTCGGCGCTATTGACTGGAACACCTCTGCCAGTGCCTGAAGCGCCAAGGGATTAGTTGTCCGGCTAATCTGACGTAGCACCGATTCAAGTGCTAGCTGAACCTGCGTTTCGCTCAGCTTCGGCGCCAGCGCCTGGAGCGCCCGGGCTAGCGATTGAAGCGCGTTCGGATCGGTCGTTTCGCCAATCAGCCGAAGCACCGGTTCAATCGCTTGTTGGGCCTGCGCTTCGCTCAGCTTCGGCGCCAGTGTCAATCGGCGCGGAAACGGACCCCCGGATCGGCGTGCAAAAGGGACCCCTTGGTTGGTGACGGATCGAGGCGGCAGCGCACGCCCCGGCGTAGCTGGTTGGGGTTGCGCAGCCGGGGCGAGCGCGGATCGGTGAGGGGCTGTTGTTGTGAGGTCAGGCGCGGTTCTTGAAGCGCCAGCTTTCGTTGCCGGTCTCGACGATGTCGCAGTGATGGGTGAGGCGGTCGAGCAGCGCGGTTGTCATTTTTGGATCGCCGAAGACGCTCGGCCATTCGCCGAAGGCGAGGTTGGTGGTGACGATGATCGAGGTGCGCTCGTAAAGCCGGCTGACGAGATGGAACAGCAACTGCCCGCCGGCCTGCGCGAAGGGGAGATAGCCGAGTTCGTCGAGGATCACGAAGTCGAGGCGGGTGAGATAATCGGCGAGCCGTCCTTGGCGACCCGCACGGCCCTCGGCCTCGAGCTGATTGACGAGATCGACGGTGGTGAAGAAGCGACCGCGCGATCCAGCTCGGATGCAGCTTCGCGCGATGGCGATGGCCAGATGCGTCTTGCCGGTGCCGGTTCCGCCGACGAGGACGACGTTGCGCTGCTGGGCGATGAAGCCGCCGGCGGCGAGGTCGCGCACGAGAGCCTCGTTGATCGGCGTGTCCTTGAAGGCGAAGTCTTCGACGTCCTTGGCCAGGGGCAGCTTGGCGACGGTGAGCTGGTATTTGATCGAGCGCGCCTGCTTCTCTGAGATCTCGGCCTTCAGGAGATCGCCGACGAAGCGCTGCGGCTCGTGCTTGCGCTTGATCGCCGTGGCCAGCGTCTCGTCGTAGGCGCTCCTCATCCCGTAGAGCTTGAGGCTGCTCATCATGTCGAGGACTTCGGTTCTTTCCATGGGTTAGGCGCTCCTGAGTTGATCGTAGCGGGCGCAGTCGGCGATTGGCGCGTGGCGGAGCCGCAAAGCGTCGGGCGTCATGATCGTCGCCGCCGGTCCGGGATCGCGCTGGCGCGCAAGGATGTTGATGACGACGTCGGCCGAATGGACGCCTTCGGACAGCGCCTGGAGGCAGGCGGCCTCCACCGCAAGCAATCCGTCGGTCAGCACGGCGGCGAGGATTTTGACCATCTGCCGGTCGCCGTCGTCGGACCCGGCAAGCTTGCGCCGGACCCGGTCTAGCGCTGTCGGCAACACCCAATCCTTGAACGGCGCGCCGTTGCGCAAAGCGCCGGGCTTGCGCGCCAGAACCGGCACGTAATGCCAGGGATCGTAGATCGTCTCGCCGCGCCCGTAACAGCGTGGATGCTCCGCCACAATGCGCCCGTCCTGGCGGATCACGACGCGATCGGCGTAGGCATGGATGTCGACCGGGCGGCCGACCGCGCCGGCGCTCACCGAGTATTTGTTGTTGTCGAACCGCACCAGGCAGGTCTTCGACACCGAGGCCGGCAAGGCATGGAACCCGTCGAAGCGACCCCGATAGGGAACGAGCTTGGGACGCTCTTCCTCGAACACCTCCCAGATCGTTCGGTCGGGTTGTTCGGGATGGCCGTGCGCCTTGGCCCAGGCGATGCATTTGTCCATGAGCCAGGCGTTCAGCTCGTCATAGCTCTTGACCCGCAAGCGCGGCGTGAAGAAGCGCTCGCGCACCAGGCCGACCTGGTTCTCGACTTGGCCCTTCTCCCAGCCCGACGCCGGCGTGCAGGCGACAGGCTCGACAAGATGGTGCGAGCACATCTGGAGGAAGCGGCGATTGTATTGCCGATCCTTGCCGATGAAGATCGTCTCCACCGCCGTCTTCATGTTGTCGTAGATGCCGCGCGAGCAGGCGCCCCTGAAGAATGCGAACGCCCGCTCATGGGCGTCGAAAACCATCTCCTGCGTTTCGCGCGGATAGGCGCGCACCAGCATCATGCGGCTATGGCAGAGGCGAACGTGCGCGACCTTCACCGTCGTCGTCACCCCGTCCATCACAACAATGTCGTGGCTCCAGTCGAACTGGTAGGCCTCGCCCGGCGCAAACGACAGCGGCACATAGGCGCTCGCCGTCTCGCTCGCGCGCTCCTTGCTCCAGGCCCGGGCGTAGCGGCGAACCGCGTCATAACCGCCCTCATAGCCGAGCCCACGCAGCTCCTCGAAGACCCGAATGAGCGTCAACCGCTCGCGCGCCGGCTTGCCGTCATTCTCCAAAAGCAATGAATCAAGCCGCTCGCGCCAAGGCCCGATTTTCGGCTGGGGTTGGACGTCGCGCTGATAACGGAACTCTGTCGCCTGCGACCGGATGACCCTCCGAACCACTTTGCGCGAAACACGCAAATCGCGGCAGATCGCCTTGATCGTCATCTTTCGCGAAAAATACGCCAGACAAATTTTGGCGATCGTCTCCACAATCAGCATCTCGAACTCGGCCCCCTAAGAGATCAGGAGGCCTGTGTGGACCCTTATCCCCGGGGTTCCGATTGGATGCCGATCACCCCGAAAACGGGGTCCTTATTCCATGCCGATTCACAATCTACTACGTGGCCGTCACCCCAGAGTGTCGGAGGCGTGGCGTCGGGCGACAGCTCATACGGCAGAACTCTGGCTCAAGCGAGCTGGCATCCGAAAGATACACCTTTTGGTGCTTAGCGAAAATTTCGGCGTAGTCCGTTTTTACAAGAAGCTTGGGTATGCGAGCGCCCGCAGTTTTGCTGCGCAAATGGTTGAAGGATCCCCTGGCGAAGCAATCGAAATAGGTTATTTGTTCCGTATTGAATTTTGATTCCCGATTTAGTACAATAACGCCTTCACTGGCATCGAAAAGTTACGGTAGATAATATGGAAAAAGAGAATATTATTCTGAAGCTACGAGATTTTGACGAAGTTTTGGTAGAGATCGACAAAATAAGGTCGAGAAAGCTTGGTGCGAAAAATTCAGATAATGAAGTCATACAGAACGAGTGTAATAAATCAGACGCGCCCGTAAACTATAAAGATATTCCCCTGGTTCCTAGGTGATGACTATCCCGGGTAGATAAAATATTTGAGAATTCCGATTGCATAGGAAAGTGCGGTTACACCCGTTCCGGCGAGGAGGCAGAAATTTAAACCGGGACCCCACCCAGCCCTTTGTCTTTCCAGTTCTGCCTTTGCGTTTTCGTGAGCGGTTTGTGCCCGTGGGCTATCGTCAAGCGGACTGATTGCTTGGAGGCGCATGGCTAGGCGAGCGAGCTTTGCCGCGTAAAGAGCCGGCCAGGACAACAACGCGATGCCAATGAGCCCCGCAAGATTAACGCAGAGGTCCATGGCAGCTGCAGACACTCCCTTAGTCTCCAGCCTTGACGTGAAGTTCAGCCATTGCCTCAGCTACAACCAATTCGCCTAATTTGGTCGAATTGAGAGGAATGGCGTCGACAATCTCCGTATGCATCTTATCAACGACTTCTACGACCATTAGGCCAACTGTAGCGTTGCAAGCGGTCATGTAACGGGAGATCGTCTCGATGTCGGGAAAAGAATTCAACGTGACCCTCCAGTCTAGAAACGTATGACTTATCCCAGCCCGCATGAGCGGCCAGTTGGGCCTGGCTTAGCCCGGCCCGATAGCGCGCTTTCAAGAGCAGACTTGAAATAGCTCGTCTACGTGCCGTTTTATCCCACAAGGCCGCAACGTCGGGACGAGACTGGAGAATCTCGCGGTCAGCTTCATCGAAGCTCCTCAGTTTTTCTAGCTTATCTGTCATGGGTTGTTCCTAACCTGGTATGAATATACGTGGCACCTCTATTCCTGCAGCATGCGCGGCTTCGAGAGCCATCCGCTTCAAAGCCGCTCTTGACACTCCGGGGTGCCGCCATAGACCAGCAAAAGCGCCAATGTGAGGCATGCTGGGATCGCTCATACAAACAATCATCCGATCGCCCTTTGGCGGCTCATAGAGGTAGATATCGTATTGATCATTCACAACGGCAACGGGCTTGCCAGGGAGGAAGGTCATGCTGCGAATCACTTTGACCGCCGAGACAATGTTCTCATATTCCTCAGGCGATAGCGCTTCGATGTCCGCCCACGCTCGATCCGTAATTCGCAAATTCATCGCCGCACAATCCTTATACGCAGGGTTGACTCAGAAGTCAACATCTGAATGGGAAAGGGCTTCGTTGTTATATCGCATGCGCAGTACTACGGCATCTTTTCGGCGTGGGTGCAGTGATGCCGCGACAGAAGCCGGGATCGACGGCCCAATTCGACTGGCGTGCCGCCGGCTGGTCACTGCATGTCCCCATGGTCGGCAATCTGTTCGAACAGGTGGCGACGCCGAGCCGTCTCGGCGCGCTTGGTCTTATCGAGGTTCTCGGCTGGACCGGTGCCGCGCTCGATCGCGTCGATCGCGCCGCGTTCTTTTCGTCGTTCGATGACAAGTTCGCTGTCCAGTATTTCTATGAGCCGTTCCTGGCAGCCTTCGATCCGGCGCTGCGGAAGGATCTCGGCGTTTGGTATCCGAAACATGAATTCGGTCATGATAAGGGCATTTAAGCTATTTTTCATTGTGCGGTACACGTTTACACCTGTATGAAGCCTCGGCTTCTGTGCGGCGACGGCCGCCACTTGACTCTCGCGAAATCCTGAATTTTATTTAGGTCATTGGGCACTAAGTTTATTTCTTTATCGTCGGAGGGTCGGCGATCATGGGATTTTCCAGGGTTTGCGGCTTATTGGCCGTGGTCGTCGCGCTCCTGCCTTCGCAACTATTCGCGCAATATTTCCCCCGTGGGCCTGTTCCGATGTGCATGGGACCGGGAGGAATGCGCCCTTGCGGAATAATCCCCTTGCCGGGCTTTCGGCCACCGCCGCCAATGTTTCGGCCGGGCCCTCCGGTCATCTATCCACCTCCGCTGAGCTACTACCCGCCGCCCCCGCCGATCGTGCGACCTTGGCCACCCGCGCTGCCCCCGAATGTGATTTTGCCAGGACCGGTCCCTGTTACCCCGTCCGCAACGCCTCCGTGGCGACCTATGGATTCGACTCCTGTAGCCGTCGCGTCTGGGCGTCTGGGCGTCTGGGCGGCGCTCAGCAATGCGCTGCACAGACCGGGCAAGAAAATACGGTAAGTGTGCCAGCCTTCGTGCTCTGCACCCAGGGAGCGCTCGTCCTGGATCAACAGAGCATGGCGATTGTGAATTGCGCCCAGAATAGCGGAGGTGACAAAGAAACTTTCGGAAAGTGCGCCGCCGAGAAAATTATCGGTTCGAACCTGTCTTCGGAGCAGCGAAAGCTTGTTGATTGCGCGTCTGGGCATTCGGATGACGAAGACGACTTCGCCGGTTGCCTAGAGGACGGCTTGCTCGGTGATCAGCTGAACGACCAACAACGCGCTGTCCTAGATTGCGCCAAGTCAAACGATCTCGATAGCGAGGAATTCGCCACTTGCGCTGGGGAGTCGATCCTTGGCGACAATTTGCCACCGAATGCGAAGGCGGCGATCGGATGTGCTGCGCAGTCTCAGGGAGACGCTACTCAATTTGCGGGTTGCGCCGCTGATAAGTTCCTCAATCTCAATTTGACGCCGGAGCAGCAGATCGGGATCGAGTGCGTGGTCGAGTTTGGTGGGCAACCCTATGCTGCGGCGGGCTGTGCGGCGACGCGATTGACCGCGCGCGAGTTAGATAAATGTGCGGAACATGGCATTGGCGGCGAGGATGGTTGCTTTGGTGATAACAACGACCTAGTGGATAGAATCAAACGCTTCGAACCCCTTGCAAGCCGGAGAACTCCTTGAAATTGCGGAAGGCGCCCCGGACTCTTACGTTTGATTTTGACCACTAGTGGGAAAAAACGGCTTTGTCGTGCGACATGTTGGCGATCTAGCTAACACTGTGATGGGCGGACACGAAGTCGCTCTTGAATCATCCGGGCCAAGTCCTCGGCGGACCCAACTCTGTTCCAAACCAAATATTGAGCGGCCTTCCTTCGCCTCCTCCCGTGGAGGTCGGGAGTATTGCTGGCCACAGAGTTTGTGTACCGTGGTGTTGAACTTCGATAGACAGACCCGTCGATTCAGTGCGTGCATCCGGTTCCGGTGGCCAATCGGTCGCCGATAAGGGAAACCGCTGTGGTCTCATCGACTTGAAGCGCCTATCAATCCCGTCCACGGTCCCCGTCCCAGGTGCACGAACACGAAAGTCGTTTGGCCTGAGCATCGCTTGGTGCCCAGTTTTGTTCCGAAGTGGTGGAAAAATGGCGCGCCCGACAGGATTCGAACCTGTGACCTCTGCGTTCGGAGGGAAGCGACACGACGGGGCGCACCCAGCGCGTTTCGACAAACTGACCCGCTGAATGAAAGAACCGCCCGGGCTAAATACCCCCTAACGACAGTGATCGAGCCGCCACCGGTTTGGCCGATCCCCACGGTGATCCAGCTCCGCGAGCCCGGGGTAGCTATACGGTAGCTACACCAAAAATCAAAAAAACTCGGCCTCTAATAACATCTTGAATTTATTGGTGGAGCTGAGGGGATTCGAACCCCTGACCTCTGCAGTGCGATTGCAGCGCTCTCCCAACTGAGCTACAGCCCCGACGCGCGGGTGTTTACGTGCGCGTCCGATCTGTGTCAACGAGGTCGGCGCAGGGGTCTGGGCTTCTCCGCTTCTAAGAGCGCCCTCTCAAAGCTTGGGAGAATTCATGCGCGCGATCCTCGACATCGTGATGGTCGTCCTCAATCTATACACCTGGGTCATCATCGCAGGCGCTATCCTCTCCTGGCTGATCGCGTTCGGGGTGGTCAACATCCGCAACGATTTCGTTCGTTCGATCTGGAACCTGTTCCTTGCGCTGACAGAGCCCTTTCTCCGCCCGATCCGCAATTTTCTGCCTAATACCGGCGGCGTCGACATTTCGCCGATCATTCTCCTGCTCGCCGTCATGCTGATCGAGCGGATCATCATCTACTACATCTACCCTTACGTCTTCTGACCGTCAGATGCCCGCTCCTCCAGCGTCCAAGACCGCCGCAGGCCGGTTCTTCGAGGACTTTCGCCTAGGGCAAACGATTCGTCACCCGACGCCGCGCACGCTCACGAGCGGCGACGCCTCGCTTTATTCGGCGCTGACCGGCGGCCGCTTCGCGCCGCAAAGCGCGGAAACCTTCGCGCGCGCCATCGGCTACCCTCAAAGCCCGGTCGACGATCTGCTCGCCTTCCATGTCGTGTTCGGCAAGACCGTGTCCGACGTCTCACTGAACGCCGTCGCCAACCTCGGCTACGCCGATTGCCGTTTCCTGAAGCCGGTTTTTTCCGGCGACACGCTCTCCGCCGTTTCCCAGGTGATCGGGCTCAAGGAGAACTCGAACCAGCAGAGCGGCGTCGTCCATGTACGCTCGCAAGGGCTCAATCAGCGGGGCGAGACGGTCATCGACTATGTCCGCTGGGTGATGGTCAGAAAGCGCGACCCGGGTGCGCCTGCGCCTGAGACCCACGTTCCCAAGCTCCCCGAGGCGGTCGGCGTGGCGAATCTCGGCGCGGCCTGCCCGCCCATCGATCGCGCGGCGTTCGACGAGGGGCTCAGCGGCGCGCCTCATCGATTCGAGGATTATCGCGCCGGCGAGCGGATCGATCATGTCGATGGCGTCACCGTCGAAGAGGCCGAGCATCAGACGGCGACCCGGCTCTATCAGAACGCGGCGAGAGTGCATTTCAACCAGTTCAGCGAAGGGCAGGGGCGCTTCGGACGTCGGCTCGTCTATGGCGGGCATGTCATCTCGCTCGCTCGCGCCTTGAGTTTCAACGGCCTTGCCAACGCCTTCCATATAGCCGCGATCAATGGGGGCCGGCATGTCGCGCCGCTCTTCGCCGGCGACACCGTGTTCGCCTGGAGCGAAGTCGTCGAGACCGCGGCGCTGCCTCACCGCGACGACGTCGGCGGCTTGAGGCTGCGCACAATCGCGACCAAGAACCACCCTTGCGCCGACTTTCCCTGGCGCGAGGGCGAGGGTTACGAGCCCCATGTCGTGCTCGAGCTCGACTATTGGGCGCTTGCGCCGCGACGGATCTGAGCGCCATGCGATTGCCCGCGGACGCCGTGCTCATCGTTGTCGAGGCGCAGGAGTCGATCGATCCGGGCCCTGTGGCGGGCCACGCATCCAAGGCCGACGACAACATCGCGGCGCTCGTCGCCGCCTGGCGGGCCGAGGGCCTGGCGCTGGCCCATGTCGGCCGGCGCCCGCCCGCCTCGTCTCACGCGCCGCCCGACGGGGAGATCGTTGTCGCCGGCGACGCGACCAGCGCCTTCGTTGGCACAGCGCTCGAAGCCGGGCTGGACGAGATCGGGGCGACCACCCTCGTCGTCTGCGGAGCGCTTGCGACCCAGGCGCTCGAAGCGTCGGCGCGGCACGCCGCCGATCTCGGCTATCAGGTGTTTGTCGTCGCCGACGCGTGCCGGGCGGCTGACGCCCTCGATCTCAGTGGCCGGCTCTGGCCGGCTGAAGATGTGCGGGCGCTGGCGCTGGCGCGTCTCAGCGAGGCCGCAGCCATCGTCGACGCCGCGACGGCGCTTCGGGCCGCGGCGACGGCCAAGGCGCGCCAGCGCCGAGCTGCGGGAAAGGCCTGACGGCGCGGTTCATTGGGGTCGCCAACGATGGGCGGGGCGGCTGGCTCCGGCGCTGTCTGCGGCAAGCGCGCACAAGTGGACGCGCAGGAGTGATTTGAAGGCCTTATACCAAGGGTCATAGCGTCTGACCGACGAGCGCCCAGTCGCGCATTCCGATGGATGTGATCGTTTTGGGTTGAGCGATGAGTTTGCGCCAGGCTTCGCATGCGGCGTCGACGATGGCGTCGTAGTTTTCGAACACGGTGTTTGAGAGCCAATTCTGGCTCAGATACTGCCAGACGTTCTCGACTGGGTTGAGCTCTGGCGCGCGCCAGGGCAGGAAGATCGGCGTGATGTCGTCAGGGACGTCGAGCTTGCTCGTCGTGTGCCATCCAGCCCGGTCGAGAAGCAGCACCGCGTGAGCGCCCTCGGCGACGTTGCACGAGATTTCGTCGAGGTGAAGCTGCATCATGTCGGCGTCGGCGTGGGGCAGCGCCAAGGCGGCGCCGACGCCCCGCGCTGGGCGGATCGCGCCGAACAGATAGGCGTTGTCGTAGCGTTGATCTGCAGTAGTTAAGACTTAATCTGACATTCGGTGTCATAGCCGAGGCGGAAGCCGAGGCGGGGCGCGGAGTGGTCGGGGTTCGCGGCGCCCGGCCTCGGCGTTTTGAGAGGACACCGACGATGACCAAGGAACAGAAGATCATTCGCGCCAAGGTGGGGCTGCTGGAGCTGGCCAAGCAGCTCGGCAACGTCAGCCAGGCCTGCAAGATGATGGGCTACAGTCGCGACAGCTTTTACCGCTTCAAGGAGCTTTACCACGCCGGCGGCGAATTGGCGCTGCAGGAACTGACGCGGCGCAAGCCGATCCTGAAGGGAGGTCGAAGCGATCATCGTCAAGCTTCGCTGGACCGGCCGGCTTATGGCCAGATCCGCATCGCCAACGAGCTTCGCAAACTCGGCCATTCGATCTCGCCGGCTGGCGTTCGCGGCGTCTGGCAGCGCCATGATTCTTGAGACGATGAAGAAGCGGCTCAAGGCGCTCGAGGCGACGTATTCGTCCCGCTCCTATTACATATTTTTCTTGTGGTTCAGCGGAAATGGCGGTGAAGTCAATATAAGTTGTACTTTGCGGCGAAGATTTATGAACTTATCCAAGCAAAGAATTCTTTACGCGTCTCCCAAATAATACGACCCAAGTTGTGTCCGATGATGAGACAATTGGCTTATCACTTCGCAATTATCGTTCTTAACATATTCTATAGGTTCCCTACTCTTTAAAGCTCCCGGAAACCAAATAGTCCTTTGATTCGCGCTTACAAAAGACGCTAATTCATTATCTCCCGCTAGAGCATTTTCATTATTGGCGTCGATATCCTGAGTTTGGGAGATAATTTGCGCATTCGTCGGGAGTGAAGGTTTCGAGTGCGGTTGCGATGGCGTGGATCAGGGCGTCGAAGGTTCGCGCCTCGGCTTTGCGCAGCAGGGCTTTGAGTTTGGCGAACCCCTGCTCGATCGGGTTGAGATCGGGGCTGTAGGAAGGCAAGTAGAGCAGCCGGGCGCCGGCGTTCTCGATCGCCGCTCTGACGCCCTCCACTTTATGGCTCGGCAGATTGTCGAGGATGACGATGTCGCCGGGCTTGAGCTCGGGAACGAGGAACTGCTCGACCCAGGCGCGGAACTTCTCGCCGTTGATCGGCCCGTCGAACGCGCAAGGCGCGACCAGACCGTCTTGCCGCAGCGCGCCGATGAAGGTCGTCGTCTTCCAATGGCCCCACGGAACCGGCGCGACCAGGCGCTCGCCGCGCGGGCATCGGCCGTAGAGCCGGGTCATTTTGGTCGACGCGCCGGTTTCGTCGACAAACACAAGATTGTCCGGCCGCCATTCGCCCTGCTGCGCCCGCCATTGCTCGCGAGCTTCCGCTACGTCGGCACGATCCTGCTCTGCGGCGCGTTGTGACTTTTTTTGAGCGTCAGCCCAAGATGCCGGACCCGCGCCCAAAGACAACCGACGCTGACTCTCACCGCATGATCGCCGGCAAGCCACGCTTGCAGTTCGACCAGCGTGATATCGCCTTTCTGCGCCACCTGAGCGCGCAACGCCTCGTCATAGGCCGCAAGCTTCGGCTTTGGGCCGCCGCCCGACTTGTGGGCCGTCACATCGCCGGTCGCACGCCGCCGGCCGAGCGCCTTGTAAATGTACGACACGCTGACCCGAAACAGCCGCGCGGCCGAATAGACCCTCAACCCGCCGTCCACCGCCGCCAGCACCCGATCCCGAAGGTCCTGCGAATAAGAAACACCCATGAGTTTCCCCAGCGCCGATTCGATCGCCACAGAAAATCATCACCACAACCCAAAAGGAATCCCCCCAATTCCGTCAGTCCTGAAAATGCTCTAGCAGGCCATTGAAAAACTCATTTCCGCCGCAGTTCGATTCCGTTTCGGACTCCATTGGATTCCACTGTTGTTCACCGTTTGAAACACGCGGAATGGACTTTTTCATCAGCCTGCTAGGCCGGGTCAATGTCCCATCACAAAACGTGTGGTGCCTAAAATGCGGCTCACGGCCTGGGATCGCTATATCCCCATGAGAACAAACATAGGACAACATGCGCCGTTTGGCAAGAAAATGTTTGATTTTCAGAATTTTGATTTTCAGAATCAGGCCTACGAGGCCGCGATGCCTCTCGCTTGGGAGCTTACCAGCGAGCTTAAGAAAGGGTTGGGGGGTCACGTAGGCCGAGGAGACGCGCCGAAGCGATCCCCACGGAAACTCAAGAGCAAAAGGCTCCAACCTGCTCCGCGCCGCCCTCCCCGGCGCGAGCGCGCGGCGATCGGTACGTCATCCCTGCCGGGCGCCCTGGGCGATCTCCGACAGGGCCTCGAATTCGGGCCCGCGGACGGGAATGTCGATGTGGAAGACTTCGGCGATCACCTGCAGCCAGCCATGAAGGAAATAGGTCCAGCCGTCCTCGACCTGCAGCGCGCGGCGGGAGCCTTGCGCGCGGGCCTGCTTCAAGAAAACCAGGTCCCCGCGATAGTTGAGGTCCCAGGCGATTGCGCGCTCAGGAAATAGCGCGGCGTCGGTCAGCGGCGAGCCCGGCGCGTCCTTGCCGAGGCCGGTCGCATTGACGATCAGCGAGCCGGGGCGGAGACCGGCCAGCACGGAATCGTTGTCGCGCGCGTCCGCCGCGAGGACATAGTCGGTGGGCACGCCGGAGCCGATCTCACCATGAACGCGGCGGATCTCGTTCAGGCGCGCCGGGTCGCGCTCGGAGACGACGATGCGCGAGGGCCGGTCGGCGCCGCGCGTCTTTTGCATCAAATGCCAGGTCATGGCGATGGTCGACCCGCCGGCGCCGATCGCAAACATCTCGGCGCCCGTGCGCTCGAAATGACGCGCCGGCAGGAAGCCGTCGATCGCGAGCCCGGAGGAAATCGGGTCCTTGGCGTGGCAGGCGAGTTTGTCCCTCTGCTTCGACAGGCAGCTCGTTTCGCCCATGACGAGCGCGTGGCGGTCCACGACGTCGAAATGGTCGCGGCAGGCGCGGTAGAGATCGATCTTGTGCGTCGTGACGAGCGCGCCGAGCGACTTCGGATCGCCTTTCAGGAACGCGACCGCCGCCCGGTACGATTCAGGGGGCGCGTGGAGCGGAAAATCGACGCCCCTGATGACGGCGCCGTCGAGCCCGAGGCGTTTCGCCCAGGCCGGAAACACCTTCATGATCGAGCTCTTCGTCGTCGTTACGCCGAAGAAATAGAGCGTCGGGGCGGTCGCCGGCTCAAGCGGGGTCATCGGCGGCGCGTCACTTGGCCGAGGCAAAGACGCGGGCGATCCGCTCGGCGGGGCGGCCGCGATAGCGCGCGTTGTCGATGAGCCGCCAGCCGCCCTTGCCGTCGTCCACCACGCGGCTCTTCATGCCGCCGGCCTCCTCGATGATCGCATAGTCCTGACCGGAATCGGCCGGATAGGCGAAGGTCATCACCAGTTCGCCGGAGCCTGTGTTGACCGAGCGATGGATCCAGTAGGGCGGGACGTAGCAAAGGGCGCGCGGCTCAATCTCCACTGTGCGGATCTCGCCTTGCGGAGACTCGAGCAGCATCAGCCCGCGTCCGCTTTCGCCATAATACATCTCCGGCCGATCGGCATTGGCGTGGATGTGGCCGCGGGTGAGGAAATATTCGCGCCCGATTTTACCCGGCCGCATCCTGGTGACGCCGATGATCATGTCGCCGGCTTTGGCTGACGGCTTGAAGTCGGTGACTTCGTACACGACCTCATCGCCCCGCTCACGTTTGAGCGCCTCGAAGGCGGCGGCGTCCTCATAGAGGCCATCGAGATCGGCGAGCGTTTTCACGTAGCGGTTGGTGGCCCCGGTCAGTTCGCCCCGTGCGACGTCGACGCGGCAGACGCCGGGCTCCATGAGCTTCATAGGCCCTCTCTCTGAATCATGCGGCAAGGACATTGGCTGGCGTTTTTGTAGTCATACTACGTTTACGTCAAGCCCGCCGAAAATATAGACATATTTATAACGCATTGTAGACATATTTTTGCACTTTATCCCGCCATACCGCGCCGCACAATTTCCAAATGAGCGGCGAAAGCAAAAATTTATCGCAGAATGCCGTCTTGACGGACGTTCTACCCTGTACTTAGACTACAAGTTGCGGGCCGATGAGCCCTCAAGAAAAGGATCGTGGAGGAAACTCGACGAAATCAGCCCTATCGGCTTTAGCCCTGGCCGCAGCGCTTGCGGCTGGCTGCTGCGCCGCCGCCCAAGCCGCGGATTGCAAGGTCGGCGTCGCCATGTACACGCTGAGCGCCCCGTATTTCGCCGCCCAGGTCGCCGCCGCCGTCGACGAGGCGAAAAAGGCCGGATGCGAAGTCTCGCAGTCGGACGGCCAGAATGACATGAACAAGCAGATTTCCGATGTCGAGGACATGGTCGCCAAGGGCGTCAACCTTCTCATCCTCAATCCCCGCGACCCCGAGGGCCTGGTCGCCGCCGCCAACGCCGCCCCCAAGGCCGGCGTGAAGGTCGTGGTGATGGATTCGAGCATCAACCCGAAGGCGCATGTGATCACCCAGGTGCGCTCGTCCAACGACCAGAACGGCTATCTCGTTGGCGAGTGGCTGGCCAAGAAGATGGAAGGCAAGCCGATCAGGATGATCCTGCTCTCGGGCTCGCAGGGCAACGAGGTCGGCCGCGACCGGCGTCTCGGCGTGTTCAAGGGCCTGCTCGAGGGCCAGCTCGTCAACGAGGGCCACGCCGGCTTCCAGGTGCTTGGCCAAGGCTGGGGCTCATGGTCCACGGACGGGGGGCTGAAGGCGGCCGAAGATCAGCTCCAGGCGCACCCCGACGCCAATGTCATCCTGGGCGAGAACGACTCGATGGTGCTCGGCGCGATCAAGGCGCTTGAAGCGGCCGGCAAGAAGGACGTGCTCGTCCTCGCCGCCGCCGACGGCCAGAAGGAGGCGCTCGCCCTCATCAAGGAAGGCAAGTACGGCGCGACCGGCCTCAACGATCCCGATCTCGTGGCGCGCACCGCCGTCGATATCGGCGTCAAGGCGCTCAAAGGCGAGCTTCCGGCCGACTATCCCAAGCTCGTCCTCACCAAGCCCGACGTCATCACCAAGGAGAACGTCGACAAGTACTATCGCAAGGACGCGGTGTTCTGAGCCCCAAATTCCGCATATGACGGAACCGGCGGCGGGGGCGAGCCCCGCCGCCTCTCTTTCCATTTGAGGGCGTCATGGCCGAACTCGCGCGGCTCGCGGCCATCACGAAAAACTTCGGCGGCGTGCGCGCCCTGCGCGGCGTGAATTTCGAGGTTCGGACCGGCGAGGTCCATGCGCTGGTTGGCGAAAACGGCGCGGGCAAGTCCACCCTGATGCGGGTGCTGGGGGGCGAAATGACCCCGAGCAGCGGCGAGGTGAGCATCGCGGGCAAACATGTCGATTTCCGGGGCCCGAGGGAAGCACGCGCCCAGGGCATCGCCATCATCCATCAGGAGCTAGCGCTCGCGCCGGACCTATCGGTGGCGGAGAACATCTTTCTCGGCGAACTGTCGGGCGTGATTTCCTGGAGCACGCTTCGGCGCCGCGCCTCCGAACTGATCGGCTCGCTCGGCTTCAACATTGATCCCTCTCAGCGGACGGGCGCGCTCGCCGTCGCGCATCAGCAGGTGGTCGAGATCGCCAAGGCGCTGTCGCGTAAGATCAAGATCATTGTCTTCGACGAGCCCACCGCGGTGCTCTCGGCCCAGGACGCCGAACGGCTGCATGAGATCATCGCCCGGCTGCGCTCCGAGGGCGTCGGCGTCGTCTACATTTCTCACCGGCTCGAAGAGGTGCTGCGCATCGCTGACCGCGTGACCGTGATGAAGGACGGGCAGGTCGTCGCGACCCGCCCCGTCGAGGGGCTCTCGATCGACGAGATGATCCGCATGATGGTCGGCCGCCCGATGTCGGCTTTGTTCCCGGAAAAGGGCGAGCGCAAAATCGGCGAGGAGCGGCTCGTCGTGCGCAATCTCAACGCCGGGCGCCTCGTGCGCGACATCAGCTTCTCCGTGCGCGCTGGCGAGATCGTGGGCCTTGGCGGCCTCGTCGGGTCGGGCCGCAGCGAGGTCGCGCGGGTGATCTTCGGCGCCGACCGGCTCGACAGCGGCGCGATCCTCCTTAACGGCGCGGAGCGGAAGATACGTTCGCCCTCCGAGGCGGTGAGGGCCGGCATCTGCCTCGTTCCCGAGGACCGCAAGGCTCAGGGCGTGGTGCTTGACGCGCCCATTCGCGTAAACGCCACCATGGCGAAGCTCTCGGCGGTGGTGAACCGGCTCGGATTCATTCGCAAAGGCGTCGAGCGGAAGATCGTCATGGAGCTCGCCGCGAGCCTCAAGCTCAAGGCTTCGCGCATCGATGCGCCGGTGTCGAGCCTGTCGGGCGGCAACCAGCAGAAGGTCGTGCTCGCCAAATGGTTTCTCGCCGACGGCGACGTCATCATCCTCGACGAGCCGACGCGCGGCGTGGATGTCGGCGCGAAGAGCGAGATCTACGAAATCATTCTCAAGACTCGCCGAGGAAGGCAAGGCGGTGCTGGTGATTTCCTCCGAGCATCAGGAGCTCTTCGGACTCTGCGACCGGATCCTGGTGATGGGCGAGGGACGATTGCGCGGCGAGCTGAAGCCGCCGGATTACAGCGAGGAAAAACTGCTTTCGCTCGCGATCTCCCGCGGCGCATCATATGAAAGGGTGGCGTAGGCGATGGCGGCGATTACAGAAGCCCAGCCGGAGACCGGCAGCCGATTCGATTTTGGCGCCTTCCTGCATCGCTTCGGAACGCTCGGCATCTTCATCGTTCTGGTGGTGGCCGCGTCCTTCTGGTCGCCGAGCTTCCTGACCAAGCCGAACGTGCTCAACGTTCTGCGGCAGGTCGCCTCGAGCGCGGGCATCATGGCCGTCGGAATGCTCTATGTCATTCTGACGCGCGGCATCGACCTGTCGGTCGGATCGATTGCGGCGCTGGGCAGCGTGCTCAGCGCCTATTTCATCGCCTTTTCCGGTTTCAACGTGCCGGAGAGCATTGTGCTTGTGATCCTTTCAGGCGCGGCCTGCGGCGTGGTGACGGGCGCCTTCGTGGCCTACCTGAAGCTGCCCTCCTTCGTCATGTCGCTCGCGATGATGGCGATCGCGCGCGGGCTTGCGCTGATCTTTTCCGCCGGCCGGCCCATCCCGCTCCCTGACAGCGGCGAGGCGCTCGCTGACTTCGGATCCGGTTTCCTGTTCGGCCTGCCTCAGCCGGTGATCGTGATGTTCGCGATCTTCCTCGTTGGCGGAATCGTGCTCAACTTCACCAGCTTCGGCCGGATCATCACCGCGATCGGCTCCAACGAGGAGGCGGTGCGGCTCTCCGGAATCGCGGTGCCCCGCTACATTCTCGCGGTCTACGTGATCTCCGGCGCGCTCGCGGGCCTCGCGGGCATCATTGCGACGAGCCGCACTGGGGTCGGTTCGGCCCAGGTCGGCGTGGGAGCCGAGCTCGACGTGATCGCAGCCGTCGTCATCGGCGGCGCGAGCCTGATGGGCGGGCGCGGCGGGGTCATCAATACGCTGCTCGGGGCGCTGGTCATGGGCATCATCGCCAACATCATGAATCTGGCCGGCGTCCCGGGCTACAACCAGAACGTCTATATGGGCCTCATCATTGTGCTCGCCATGCTGATCCAATACGGCGCCGGATCGCTGAAGCGCTGAACGCATGGCCCGCGATCTCACGCTTTCCATCGATATCGGCACCGGCAGCGTCCGCGCGGCGCTCGTGGATTCGACGGGAGCGATTCTTCACATCTCGGCGCGCGAGCACGATCAGATCGTGCCGCAATTCGGCTGGGCGGAGCAAAAGCCGCTCGATTGGTGGGCTGGCGTCTCCGCCTCGATCCGCGACGCGCTCGGCGCGATCGAAGGCGCGCGGGAGCGGATTGCGGCGATCTCGGCTTGTGGCCAGATGCATGGCGTAGTGCTGCTCGATGAGGCCGGCCGCCTCACGCGCGACGCCGCGCCTTTGTGGAACGACAAGCGCGCCGCCGCGATCGTGGCGGACTTCGAACGCGAGCGCGCCGCCTCCACCTATCTCGCCGAGAGCGGAAACCCACCGACGCCGGCATGGCCCGGCTTCAAGCTCATGTGGCTCAAGCGCAACGATCCTGGCGCCTATCGCGCCGCCCGCGTCATGGTGATGCCGAAGGACTACGTCAACTTCCGGCTGACCGGCGAGATCGCCATGGATTCCGGCGACGCCTCGTGCAGTTTCCTGATGAATCCCCGCACCAGGGCCTGGTCGGACCGGATGATCGGCCTGCTCGGGCTCGACGCCGACAAGCTGCCGCCGATCCGCGAGCCTCTGGAGATCCTCGGCGCGGTCACCCGCGCGGCCGCGAGCGAGACCGGATTGCAGGAAGGGATCCCCGTCCTGGTCGGCGGCGCCGACTATCCGATGGCGCTGCTCGGCTCGGGCGCGTGCCGGCTGGGCCTTGCCTCCGACGTGACAGGCACGTCATGCATTCTGACGCTGATCGCCGATACGCCCTTGCTCGACCCCGAAATCTGCAACGTCGCGACGATCGAGGGCCATTGGGGTCCGTTCGTCCTTCTCGAAACCGGGGGCGACGCCATGCGCTGGGCCAGGCGCGCCTTTCACGAAAAGGCCCTGAGCTACGACGACATGACGGCCCGCGCGGCTTCCGCGCCGGCCGGCTCGGACGGGCTCATCTTCATGCCCTACCTCACGGGCGAGAGGCTTGGCGCGCATCGCAATGCGCGCGCGCAGTTCTTTGGCCTCGGCGCGGCCCATGGGCTTGCGCATCTCCATCGCGCGGTCCTCGAGGGCGTCGCCTTCGCCGCCGCGCGTCACCTGTGCATCATGGAGAAGGCCGTAGGGCGCAAGATTGAGCGCGTCATCGCCTCGGGCGGCGGCGCCAGGACGCAGCTCTGGCTCAAGATCAAGGCGAGCGTCTACGGCGCGCCGATCGTCGTTCCGAAGGAGCCGGAATGCGGCGTGGTCGGCTGCGCCGCGCTGGCGGCCACGGCGGCCGGCCGTTTCGCCCGCCTCGAAGACGCAGTCGAAGCTTACGTGCGCCATGTCGACGAAGTCGAACCCGACCCCGAATGGGTCGAGGCTTACGCGCGGATGAAGCCGGTCTTCGACCGGCTCTACACCCATTCACAGGCGCTCTACGACGACCTTGACGCGCTTGCCGCCGTTCATTGAAAGGCCTCTGACTCATGGACGAAATCCTCAGAACTTTTCGCCCCGACCTATTCGCCGGAAAGCGCGTTCTGATCTCGGGCGGCACCAGCGGCATCGGGCTCTGTCTCGCGAAAGCATTCGCCCGGCTCGGCGCCGAGGTGACCGCCACAGGAGCCTCGCAGGCGCGTCTCGACGCCGCGCGCGCGGACGGCGAAGCAAAGGGCGTTCGCTTCGAATTGCTCGACGTGCGCGACCGCAAGGCGATCGACGCCTTCGCCGGCGCGTTTCCAGGCCTGGACGTGCTTGTTAACGCTGCCGGCGTGGCGAAGCCTGAGAAGGAATATGAGGAGGCTGGCTTTCTCGACGTGATGGACGTCAATCTCAACAGCGTCATGCGCCTCTCGATGGCGGCGCGACCGCTCCTGGCGAAGTCGAAAGGCTCGATCGTCAACGTCGCTGCGATGCTGAGCTATGTCGTCGACGACGCTGTCCCGGCCTATTCGGCCAGCAAGACTGGCCTTCTCGGACTGACGCGCACGCTCGCGCATCGCTTCAGCCCTGAGGGCATACGCGTCAACGCGATCGCCCCCGGCTACCACAAGACCGACATGACGAAGGCGCTGTGGAGCGATCCGACGCCTGCCGGAAAGATCGCTGCGAAAGCGGCGCTGAAGCGGTGGGGGACGGTCGAGGATCTGGTCGGCGCGACGATCTTCTTCTGCTCGCCAGCCGCGCTCTTCGTCACCGCGACGACCCTGCCGGTCGACGGCGGCTACGTCGTCAGCGGCTTCTGAGAATTTTGAGGGGAGCTTGTCATGGACGGCCGTGAACAGGGTCGTGTTGGGTTCGGAAGGGCCTACGGCGGCCCCGGCAAATATATCCAGCGCGCGAACGAGATCGAACGCCTGCCCGCTCATGTGAAGCCGCTTGGCGACAAGGCGTTCCTGCTGGTCGACGGCTTCGTCCTCGATTCGATGGGCGGGGCGCTGCGGGCTTCATTCGAAGCGAGCGGCCTTGCTCACGCGGTCGAGCGCTTCGGCGGCGAGTGCTCTTCGGAGGAGATCGCTCGCGTCGAGAATCTCGTGCGCAAGCAGTCCGCTGGGGTTGTGATCGGAATTGGCGGAGGAAAGACCGCGGACACCGCCAAGGTCGCGGCATGCGCGACAGGGGCCCGGATCGTGATCGTTCCGACCATCGCCTCGACCGATGCGCCGTGCAGCGCGATTGCGGTGCGCTATACGCCGGACGGGGTCTACCAGGAGTCGATGTTCCTGCCGCGCAACCCCGACATCGTGCTGGTCGACAGCGCGGTGATCGTGAAGGCGCCGGCGCGCTTCCTCGTCGCTGGAATGGGCGACGCGCTATCGACATGGTTCGAAGCGCGCTCCAATGTCGAGACCAATTCGCGAAACTTTATCGCCTCCGGCTTCCCGGCGCCTACCGCTGGCCTCGCGCTCGCGAGAGCCTGCTACGACGTCCTCCTGCGTGACGCGCTCGCCGCCAAATACGCCGCCGAACGCGGCGCGCTGACCCAGGCGGTCGAAAACATCATTGAGGCGAACACGCTTCTGAGCGGGCTCGGCTTCGAGAATTGCGGCGTGTCGGGCGGCCACGGGATTCATGACGGCCTGACCGCGCTCGACGAGACGCACGGCTTCTACCATGGGGAGAAGGTCGCCTTCGGGACGCTCTGCCTCCTCATGCTCGAGGGACGGCCCTTCACGGAGATTGAAGAGACGGCCCGCTTCTGCCGGGCTCTCGGCCTGCCGACGACGCTCGCCGACCTGAAGCTCGCGAAGGCGAGCAACGCGGACATCGAACGCGTCGCCGAAGCCGCGCTCGCGCCCGGCTCCGCCTCCTGGCGCTCGGCTGCGCCGCTGTCGGTCGCGACCGTCCGCGACGCCATCCTTGCGCTCGACGGCTTTACCTCTTCGCTCGCCGCCTGACGGCGCGGTTTGTTTCGCACTTCAAAGGACTTCTTCGATGCAAGCTGCCGTCATGTAACAAGCCCGGAGACATCCGGCTCGAAGATGTTCCCAAACCCGCGGCGAAGGAGGGCGAAGCGCTGCTCAGGGTCGCCGCGGTCGGCGTATGCGGCTCGGACATTCCGCGCATGCTGACGAAGGGCGCGCATCGCATGCCGATCATCTGCGGGCATGAGTTCTCGGGCGAGATCGTCGAGGTCGGCGAAGGGGTGAGAGGATACGACGTCGGCGAGCTCGTGGGCGTCGCGCCGATGCTTCCGTGCCGCGTCTGCGACCAGTGCCTGACCGGCAAATTCTCCCGCTGCCGCAACTACGATTATTTCGGCAGCCGGCGCGACGGGGCTTACGCCGAATTCGTCGCGGCGCCGGTCGAGAATCTTCTCAAGGCCCCGAAGGGCGCCGATCCGCGCGCCATCGCCATGACCGACCCGGCCTCGATCGCGCTGCATGCGGTCTGGAAGGCGCCCCCCACCATGGGTGGGCGGGGCGCCATCGTCGGATGCGGGCCGATCGGGCTCTTCGCGATCCAGTGGATGCGGCTCATGGGCTGCACCGAGATCGTCGCGGTCGATCTCAATTCCGCCAAGCTCGAGGAGGCGCGCGAAGCGGGCGCGACGCAAACCTTCCTTTCTCACGAGGTGCCGGCGGACCTGCCTTGCGACCTTGTCATCGAGGCGGCTGGCGTCCCGGCCTCGATCAATCTCGCGGCGCGGCTCGCGGCGCCCGGCGGGCATGTCGTGTTCATCGGGATCCCCGTCGCCGACGTGTCCCTCGACAACAAGACCTACCAGCATTTCCTGCGCCAGGAGGTGTCGCTGCACGGCGCATGGAATTCCTTCAGCCCGCCGTTTCCGGGCAAGGAATGGACGGTCAGCCTCGCCGCGCTTGCCGACGGAACGTTGAAATGGGAATTCATGATCACCCATGAGCTCCCTCTTCGCGACCTGCCGCGGATGTTCGAAACGATCCGGGGGCGCAACGAACATTTCTCCAAGGTCATGTTCAGGCCCTGACCGATGGCGCTGCTGCTCGGTCTCGATTTCGGCACCGGCGGCGTGCGCGTCGGGGTTTTCGACTTCGACCGTCGCTCGGTCGTCGCCGAGCGCGAGAGCGCCTACGAGACGCGCCACCCCCGTCCGGGTTGGGCCGAGCAGTCGCCTGTGGACTGGTGGGAAGCGCTCGGCAAGGCGACCCGAGGCCTCATGGCCGATCTCGGCGGGCCGGTGATCGACGGCGTCTGCGTCGCCACGACCGCCTCGACCGTCGTCGCCTGCAAGCGGGACGGGACGCCGCTACGTCCCGCCTTGCTCTGGATGGATTGCCGCGCCGCGCAGGAGGCGGACCGGACGGCGGCCTCGCGCCACCCGGTCATGGCCTATTCCGGCGGCGGCGACGCGGCCGAGTGGCTGGTGCCGAAATCGATGTGGCTCGCGGCTCATGAGCCTGAGATCTACGCCGGCGCCGAAGTGATCTGCGAATGCATCGACTACGTCAATTTTCTGCTGACCGGCTGCTGGGTTGGCTCACGCATGAACGCGACCTGCAAATGGAACTATGATTCCGTCGAAGGCAGGTTCGTCGATGATCTCTACGCCGAGTTCGGCGTTCCCGACCTCGCCGACAAACTGCCCAAGTCGATCTTTCCGGTCGGCGCGCCGATCGAGCGGCTTTCGGCGAAGGCGGCGGCGCATCTCGGTCTGTCGAACCGGCCGGCGCTCGCGCAGGGCGGCATCGACGCCCATATCGGCATGGCCGGCGCCGACACGATGGCGCCGGGCGAATTGCTGTTGATCGGCGGCACCTCGACTGTGCAATTATTCCAGCTTTCGCAGGGCTCGCCGGTCGACGGCTTCTGGGGCCCCTATCCTCATGCGCTCGTGGACGACCACTGGCTCGTCGAGGCTGGCCAGTTCTCGGCGGGCTCCGTGCTGTCCTGGCTCTCTCGCGATATGTTCGGGCTGGACGATTCCGGGCTCAATCTGCTGTGGAAGGAAAGCGGGGCGCTTCCGGTCGGGGGGGCGGGGATTCTCGCGCTCGACTATTTCATGGGCAATCGCACCCCGTACCGGGATCCGCTTCTCCGAGGCGCCTTCGTCGGACTGTCGCTGGGGCATGACCGGGCCGCTCTTTATCGCGCGGCGGTCGAGGGGGTGGCGCTGGCGAGCGCCAACGTGCTCAGGCGCATGAGCGAGCTTGGCGTCGCCTGCCGGCGCGTTGTGTCGTCGGGCGGCTACGCCAAGGACCCGATCTGGTTGAAGGCGACGGTGGACGCGATGGGCCTGCCGATGCAGATCCTGCCCGAGGTCAATCTCACGATCCTCGGCACCGCGGCCTGCGCGGCCACCGGGGCGGGATTGGCGCCCGACCTGTTCGCGGCCGCCAAGGCGGTCGCGCAGCCGGCTACGGTTCTCGATCCCGATCCGGTCGCCCATGACCGCTATCTCGAACTGCTCTCCGAGTATCGTGAGGCGACGGAGCTGTTGACGCCGCTCATGCACCGTCTGGCGGAGCGCCAGCTGCGGAGCTGGCCTCATGTCTGAGAGCGTGGACCGCGACGTCCCTTTCCGCAGCCTGTCGATCGAGCAGCGCGAGCTTTTGATGATCCGGGCGGCGAAGAGCTATTATGATCTCAACATGACGATCGGCGAGGTCGCGGAGGAACTCGGGCTCACGCGCTGGCAGGCGCGCCGCCTCCTGAACGAAGCACGCGAATCCGGCATCGTGCGCATCGAGATCGTGCCGCGGACGGCGCGGAGCCCCGACCTCGAGAGCCGCCTGCAGCGGCGGTTCGACCTCAGGGAAGCCGTGGTGGTGCGGGAGCCCACGGAGGACGACGAGGCCCTCGCGCTCGACAGCGTGGCGCAGGCGGCCGCGCAGTTCATCGCTTCGCTCGGCCCGATGCCGCTCATCGGCGTCTCGTGGGGGCGGACGATGAGCGCGGTCGCGCGGCGCCTTCCGCCGTTGTGGAACGAGGGCGTCGAGGTTGTCCTTCTGAACGGCGCCATGAACATCCGCGCGCCCTCGGCGCGCACCAACAACACCGCCGAACTTTTCGCCCGCTCCGCCAACGGCGCCGCGACCCTCCTGCCGGTGCCGGCGATCCTCGGCCATGCGGCGACGCGCATGGCTCTCGAGCAGGACCCGACGATCGCGAGCGTGCTCGCGATCGGACGGCGCGCGCCGGTGATCTGCTTTGGAATGGGCGCGATCGTCAGCGATTCCGTGCTCGTGCAGTCCGGCTTCATCACGGTCGAGGAGCAGGCGGCGCTCAAGGCCAAGGGCGCGGTTGGCGACATCCTGAGCCGCTTCATCGACGCGTCCGGCGAGGTCGTCGATCCGGAGCTCGACGCGCGAACCATCGGGCTCGACTTGCGCGATTGCGCCAATCGGGAATTCTCGATCGGCGTCGCGGCGGGCGCGGAGAAGCATGCCGTCGTGCGCGCCTGCATCCGGGCGCGCTACCTCAATGTGCTCGTCACCGACGAGCCCACGGCCCGGTTCCTTCTCGAAGAGAAGGACAGGCGAGCGTTTCACGAAAGCGAGGTCGAGAATGAACGTCGCTGAAACCGCTCTTCCCACGAGAAGCCACAACCGGCCCCGCAAACCCGGGGACACCGCTCGCCCCCGATGGGTTTGAAAGCATCGGCGTCAATGCGAGCGCGGTCGAGCGACGCGCCGCGACGCTGACCACGCGCCGGTCGGTCAAGAAGGAATGGCAGGCGGCGTGGCTCGTGAAGGGCGATGATCTGCATCGACCTGACGACGCTTTCGGGCGACGACACGCCGGGCGCGTGCGCCGGCTCTGCGCCAAGGCGCGCCGTGCGCTCAGCGACGAACTCATCGAAGCGCTCGATCTCGCCGAAATAGGCCTGACCGTCGCCGCTGTCTGCGTCTACCCGACCATGGTTGAGCCCGCGGTCAAAGCGCTCGAGGGCTCCGCCATTCCGGTCGCTTCCGTCGCGATCGGCTTCCCGCCGGCATACCTGGCTCTTCCATTGGACGAATTCGGCGGCTTCGTCTCCAGCGCGAGAAAACCGTTTCGTACGCGCTAACGAATGCTTCCTAGTCGACCCCGACTTTAGTCTATGTTCGCCCAATAGGGCCAGGGCCTGGCTGGGACATTCTTTCGGATCCATCGATCGCGCCATGATCGCCGCGTGACCTCGTCGATCTTTGATCTCGACAACCAGGACGCGAGCCCGGCGACAGGCCGATGCAAATAAGATAGGCATAAACGCGAGTAAACGATAATAAGCGCTAGTAAAATAGCTGGCGTTTACTAGCGTTTATTTTTCTGAATCGGGACTTTTCAATGAGTTGCGAGCGATTGGAATAAAAAAATTTCCGCCTTCGTCCCGGCTCGCGCGCCGGTTGTGGTTGAGCCAGGTTTTCAAACAGCCACTGCCTCACCCGCGCGGCTGCCGGGCAGGCACGAAGCGGATTCCGCAATCAAGAACAGCGTGGAGCAAAGTTCTGATTTTGTCAAGACGGCAAATCACTCCGACGGGCAAAGTCCCCCGGCAGACGCAGGCCCGTCTCGAGGTCTCGGGCCCTTCGGGCCAGCCCGTTTCCCGCGGCGCCGAACCAAAGCTCCCCCAGGTCGGGCGCCCGGTTCGATTCAACTTGAAAAGCAGGACGGCGTACTGGAGCGATATTGTCGGCTGAGCCGCGATTTTGGTGACAGGGGGCATTCGAACGGGGATGACGCCAAAAAAGCGATGACGGTTCAAAACATGCTGGACATGACGTCCGGCATCACTTGGGAAGCGCGGTTGACGATCGGCTGCACGGTCTCGGCGTGATGCTCGACGAGCGCCATTTCTGTCATTTAGGCCGCAGGGTTTCGCCGACGACGACGCATCAAGGCGCGCAATCCCTTCAACGAAAAAGGGCCAACATCGGAGCCGGTTCATACATGCCAAGCACCCCGCCGTCGTCAGACCGCTTCTTCCTCGATGTTCCCTCCGAGGAACAGGTGGCCCACCCGCCGATCGGCGAGAAGCGTGTCGGCTCGGTCGTGCATCCGGGTCTGACCCAATTCAAGGACGAGCCCGTAGTCGGACATCGCCAGCGCCGCCTTGGCGTTCTGCTCCACCATCAGCACCGTCACGCCGTTGTCGCGCAGCTTCTGCAACGTGACGAAGACCTCGTGCACCAAGTTGGGCGAGAGCCCGATGGAGGGTTCGTCGATCAGGATGAGCTTTGGGTCGAGGATCAGCGATCGGGCAATCTCCAACTGCTTCTGCTGGCCGCCGGAGAGCGCGATCGCCTTTTGATGCTGACGCTGCCGCAGCATCGGGAACTGCTCCATGACTTCCTCGATTCGCGCGCGAACCTTCGGCTGATCGGACGAGGTCACGCCGCCGAGCTCGAGATTGTGCCAAACTGAAAGCTGCGGAATCAGGTTGCGGCCCTGCGGCACATAAGTGACCCCATGGCCTATCATCTGAGCCGGCTTGGCGCCGGTCACATCCTTCCCGTCGAGCAGAATCATCCCGGAATGGATGTTCAGCAATCCGAAGATCGCCTTGAAGACGGTCGATTTTCCCGCTCCATTCGGCCCGATCATCGTCGTGATCGACGCGCGCGGGATCGCAAAGCTCACCCCGTTCAGGATGGTGATCTTGCCGTAGCCGCCATAGACGTCCTTCACCTCCAGCACGTCATCCTCCGAGATAGGCGTCGATGACGGTCGGGTTGGCGCGCACCTCCTCCGGCGGGCCTTCGGCGATGATCCGACCCTCCGCGAGAACGATGATGCGGGAGCACAGCGACATCACGAACTCCATGTTGTGCTCGATCACCACGAAGGTCGTCCCATGCTCGCGGTTGTAGCTCGCGAGCCGCTCCTTCAGCGCGGCGAGCATGGTCAGGTTCACCCCGCCGGCCGGTTCGTCCAGAAGAACGAGGCTTGGCCCCGCCATGAAGGCCATCGCCGCGTCGACCAGCTTCTGCTGCCCGTAGGACAGCGAGCCCGCCGTCTCGTCGCGCAGATGGGTCAGGCGGAAGAATTCGATCAGTTGGTCGGCTTCCGCCGTCAGCCCGGCGTCGGGAGCGCCGAGGAGCCGCGACAGCAGGCTGCCGCGATGTTCTTGGCCCGCGAGAATGATGTTGTCGATGACCGACATCTGCGGAAAGACCGAGAGCTGCTGGAACGTCCGTCCGACGCCGAGCCTGTTCAATTCGTAAGCGCGACGGCCGGAAACGGACCGCCCGTTCACCTCCACTTTCCCCCGGTCCGGAGTGAGCTGGCCGAGGATGCAGTTGAAGAGCGTAGACTTCCCCGAGCCGTTCGGCCCGATCAATCCGAGGATCTCCCCGGGGCGCACGTCGAAGCTCACGCCGTCCACAGCGCGGATCGCTCCGAACGTCTTGGAAATGTCGCGCACCGAAAGCACGGGAGCACTCATAGCTGAGCTCCGACCTTCATATCGGCGCGCGCCTCGCGCTTTGGCCGGAACCGGTCGCTGAGCCGCCGCCCGAGGCCGATCAGGCCGGTCGGGCAGAATACCATCAGCGCAATCACCGCCGCGGCGTAGATCATCAGATAATAACCTTCGGTGAACCTCAGAAATTCCGGCAACAGGATGACCACCGCCGCACCGAGCACCGGCCCGAAGAAAAGGCCGGCGCCGCCGACCACCACCATCAAGAGGACCCTGAGCGACTGGGCGAAGGCGAATGACGCCGGCTCGATATATTGCACGAGCGGCGAAATCAGCGCGCCGGCGAGACCGCCAAAGGCCGATCCAATGGCGAATGCCAGCAGCGTGATCCGACGCGTGTCGACGCCGAGGCTTTCGGCGCGGATCGGGTTTTCGCGCAAGCCCTTGAACGCGCGGCCCCAAGGAGACCGCACGACGCCCCACATCAGCGCGGCGGCCACGACGAAAACGATCAGCGTGAAATAGTAGAACGGCAGATTCTTTGCGGTGTTGAAGGCCGAGAAATCCGGACGCGGCAGCCCGGAAAGACCTTCTGAGCCGCCGGTCAGCCATTCCTCGTTCCGGGCGACGAGGAAGAACAGCGTGTTGAACGCAAGCGTCACGAAGGCGAGGAAATGCCCCTGTACGCGCAACGCCGGAAAGCCCAGCGCCAATCCGACGACGAAGCACAGCGCCACCCCGGCCGGCGCCGCCAATAACCACGGAACGCCCGCCAGCGTCAGGAGCGCCGTCACATAAGCGCCGATGCCCATGAACGAGGCCTGCGCCAGCGAAATCTGTCCGGCGTAGCCGAGCGTCAGGTTCAGCCCCATCGCGGCGATCGAATAAATCAGCCAGGAGCAGAGGATGTAGATGATGTAATCTGTCTGTCCCAGCGGGGCCACGATCAGTGCGGCGAGGCCGAGGATGAGGAGAATTGGCGTCAGCCACCCCTTCATCAGACCTTCCTCCCCTCGTCGACGCCGAGAAGCCCCTGGGGCCGCCACAGGATGATGACAATCAACAGCACCAGCGGCAACGCCGCGCGGTATTCCGTCGTCACGTAGGTGGCTGTGAGGTTGTCCAGCACGCCGATCAGCAGACCGCCAGCGAGCGCCCCACGGATCTGGTTGAAGCCGCCGACGATGGCCGCGATGAAGGCGACGAGCCCAAGGGTCTCGCCGTTGGAGAACTTGGCGAGATAGATCGGCGAGATCAGGAAGGACGCCAGCGCCGCCAGCGCCGCGTTCACCAGGAAAGTATAGAGAACCATCCGCTTGATGTTCACCCCGAGGATCTCCGCCACTCCCGGGTTCTGCGCCGTGGCCTGCATGCACCTACCCGTCCGGGTGCGGTCGAGAAATAGGGTCAGCCCCGCCACGATGGCGAGCGAGACGACCAGGTTCATGATGTCCTGAACGGAAACAACCGCCCCGCCCCAATTCATAGTCGTCTGCGGGAAAAGGCTCGGGAAAGGCTGGGCCTCGGCGCCGTAGAACTGCTTCACGCCTTCCTTAAGAAAAATCGACAGCGCCATTGTCGCGATGATGAGCGGCAGCCCGCCGTTCGGCAGCATCGGCGCGACGACGACCCTCTGGAACAGAAGCCCCAGCACAATCACCGCCAAGATCAGCCCGAAGACGAGCGCCAGCCAGAGCGGCATATGTAGCCAGTGAACGCCAATCAGCACGAAGAAGGCCGGCAGCATGACAAACTCGCCTTGGGCGAAGTTCACGGTCTGTGCCGCCTGCCAGATCAGCGTGAATCCGATAGCAGCGAGCGCGTAGATCGCGCCAGTGGACAAGCCCGAAAGCAAGACTTGCAGGAATTGCGACACGGAGGCGCCCTTGGGGCGCAGCGGCCGATGCGACCGCCGCCCCGGTCTCGTCAGTTCGCCGGCACGGTTCCGATCACCACCTGCTTGCCGTCTTTCACCTGAGTCATGAAGCTCTCACGGCTCAGTTCGCCGTTCTGGTCCCACGAGGTCGTCAACAGCATGTTCGGATATTTGGCGACGTCAAGCGTCAGGCCATGAAGCTTGTCGGCGAGCGCCTTCCGATCGAATTTGCCGACGAGTTCGGTGGCGTATTTGATCGCGTAGACGCCGATATAGCCCTTGATCCCGTTGTGGTCGGTATCGCGGTTATAGCGCTTTTTGAATTTCGCCACGAAATTCTCGATCGACGGGATGGGCGCCGAAGTCGCCAGGCCCACATGAGCGTAGGCCCCTTCGGCCGCGCCGCCGGCGAGATCGATCACCTTCTGCCCGGTCAAGGTGACCTCGCCGACGAGCGGAACGGTCAACCCCTCCTTCTTGGCCTCCTTAAGGAAGCGCGCATCCTCCTCCTCATTCATATAGACGAAGACGCTTTGCGCCCCAGACTGCTTGATCTTCGAAACGTCGGGGGAGAAATCCGTCTGACCCTGCTCGCTCGGCACGTCGGCCACGACCTGAATGCCGGCCTTTTTCATCTGGGCGACGAACACGCCATGGCCGCCCTTGCCGAAGTCGTTGTTCACCCATTCGACGGCGATCTTGCCCACCTTCAGCTGGTCCCTGAAAAAGGGCGTCAAGGCGGGCACCCCCTTTTCCGAGCCGGACGAGGTCCGGAAGATATAGGGGTTGTGCCTCTCAGTGATGTTCGGCGCTTCGGCCCCGGTGAACTGCGGCACGCCCGCCTGCTGCGCAACGATCATGTTCACGATGGTGGAGCCGGAATAGACCGTTCCCATGATCACATAGGCGCCCGAAATCGATCGCCTTCTGCACGAGCGCGCGCGAGGTCATCGGGTCGGTCTGAGTGTCCATGTCGGTCATCTCGATCTTCTTGCCGAGAATGCCGCCCGCGCCGTTGATCTCGTCGACGGCCATATGCGCGCCGTCGTGGAAGTTCGTGCCGGCCACCGCGCCTGCGCCCGAGAGCTCGCATACGCAAGGGATTTTGACCGTGTCGTCCGCCAACGCCGCGCCAGCGGTTAGGCTTATCGCCGCGGCCAGAGCGCTTGTCGCAACGAACTTCCGTCTGTTCATCCCTTCTCCTCCCTTTTGTCCGGGCTCACCAAGTTGGTCAATCCGGCGAAAGTCAGTTGTATGGGGAAGCCGACCTCATGTCGAACGTCCGCCCCGGCGAACGCCGGCGGCGCGGGTGATGGTCGGGAGACGCGACCGCGGTCGTCGCAAGCCGCTTGCCGTCGCACCTGCGACGTTGGCGGTCGCGACCCGCGATGTTTGCTAAACGTCGAATTCGAGCCGGCCGTCGTGCGCAAATACCGGTTGTTCGCCCACGGCTTGCCGAACGGGGTCATATCGGCCGGTCCCAGTACGGAAGGCATGAGCCAGGACCGGTTTATTCACGGATCGAATTTCAAGCAGTCCCATTCTGCCGTCTCCAATTGGTCGCTTGTCGTGGCGGCGCCGGGGCTCGCGCCAAGACCGGTCGCGCGGGACTGCGCGCTCAGGTCAAGCCGTGGACGATCCGCCACCCCGGATGCTGACCGAATCAGGTTCAACGTCTCGAATGATCATTACCCACCAGCCAATCGATCATGGTGCCCACGGCTGCTCGTATGTCGCGAGATCATAGTAAGGCGCGGCTACGAGACGCGGAACTTCCGAGCGGGCGGCGAGAAAGCTCCACCTCATGCACGAGCTCAGCGCTCGCCCGCTTTGCCTCTGCTCCAACGTCTCGCCGGATGCGATCGACGACCCTGGGCGCGCCGCCCGGGACCTCGCGGAACTGGCCGATCTCTCCCGCCAGCACGGCATGCGGATCGGCTACGAGGCGCTCGCCTGGGGCCGGTGGGTCAAGGACTGGACCACCGCCTGGGAGATCGTGCGCGCCGCCGATCGCGATAATCTCGGAATCGTGCTCGACAGCTTTCATATCTGCACCCGCGGCAACCCGATCGAGCCGATTGCCGCCCGGCCGGACCGGCCGCTTGCGTTTCAGAACCTAAGGACGATCTTGCCGAAATGTTTGCCCTCCCGCATGTAGGCGAGGGCGCCGCGCGCCTCTGTCCAGGGGAAGACGCGGTCGACCACCGGGCGCATCTTGTGCAGCGCGATCGCGCGGTTCATGTGCTCGAACGATTCTCGGGAGCCGATCGGGATCCCGCGAACCACGGCGCGGCGGTACAAAATCTCCAGCGGATTGATTTCGCCGGCCGTGCCGCCGACATATCCGATCATATGAATCTGTCCGCCCATGCGGACGGCTTTCAACGACTGCAGGAAACTGTCGGGGCCTCCGACCTCCACCACATGATCGATCCCGCGGCCGCCGTTGAGCCGCCGGACCTCCGGATGCCAGACGGGAGTCTTGACGTAGTTGATCGTATGCGTCGCCCCGAGCTTCCTGGCGCGCTCGAGCTTGGCGTCGCTGCTGGAGGTGACGATCGCCATCGCGCCGAACATGACGGTGAACTGAAGCGCGAATATCGACACGCCCCCCGTGCCCTGCACGAGAACCGTCTCGCCGGCTTTCAAGCGTCCCTCGGTGACAAGCCCCTGCCAGGCGGTCAGCGCGGCGCAGGGAAGCGTCGCGGCCTCTTCGTCGCTGAGATGCGCGGGCGCATGCACCAGCCCGTGCTGATCGAGGCGCACATATTCCGACAGCATCCCATCCTGGTCGCCGCCGAGCTGCCGGATATCCTCGGTCTGGTCGAAGTCTCCGCCAAGCCAGCTCTGCCAGAACGTTCCGAGCACCCGGTCGCCGAGCTTGGCGCGGGTGACGCCTTCGCCGACAGCGACGACCTCGCCCACTCCGTCGGACGTCGGGACGAGCGGCAGCGGGAATTTGAACGGATAGGTCCCCCCGACCATTTGCGTGTCGCGGTAATTGAGCGAAACCGCCCGGGTCCGGATCACCACTTCGCCAAAGCGCGGCTCGGGTCTGGGACGTTCGATCAACGTCAGGTGGTCAAGTCCGAACTGTCCCTCAATCACCCAGGCTTTCATCATCTCGTTCCTAAGAGAGCCCCGCCCCAGAGAGCCCCCTCGAGCGCGGCGCAGATCAGAGCCGGCGCATTCCTCCGATCCCGACCGGGCCGGCGGACCAAAAAGCCGGCAGCGTCGACGCAAATTCTGCCGATTGCTGAAAATCTTCGCAAGCGCCAAGGGCGGGATCAAAAGGCCTTGTCAGACGCATTGCAACGTTCCATGCTTTCAGTCGAACCTTTTCGAGCCTACGTTGTCGCGGGCTCCGCCCTTCGCAAAAAAGAGGAGGTCCGTCATGGCCATACATATCAGGGTCGTAACCCCGATCACCACGCAGGGATTCCGCACCGTGGAGGATGCGATCGGCCTGGGGTCGGAGGGGGTCAAAGTCGACTTCTCGCATATCGACGCCGGTCCCGCTTCGATCGAATGCGACTTCGAGATCATGCTGTCGCAGCCTGCAACAACCGCCCGCATCGTCGAAGCGGAGCGAGAGGGCGCCGACGCCGTCGTGATCGACTGCATGGGCGATCCGGCGCTGTTCGCCGGGCGCGAGTGCGTCTCCATCCCGGTGCTGGGACCCATGCAGACGGCGATGAGCGTGGCGGCGATGATGGGCCACAAATTCAGCGTCGTGACCGTGCTGCGGCGCATTCTGCCGATGATCGAAAGGCAGGCCGCGGTCTACGGCATGACCTCCAAGCTGGCCTCGGCGCGTTCGGTCGACATCCCGGTGCTCGAACTGGAGAAGGACCTCGCCGCGACCAAGCGGGCGCTGATCGCCGAGGCCCGCAAGGCGGTGGTGCAAGACGGCGCGGACTACATCATCTTTCGGCTGCACCGGCATGCTCGGCTGCGCCGAAGCCGTGCGGCAAGGATTGCTTGCCGACGGCCTCGACGCGCCGGTCATCGATCCGGTGCCTACCGCTGTGAATATGGCCGCCGCGCTGGTGCGCTCGGGCCTCTCGCACAGCAAGCACGCTTTCCAGCCGCCGCCGAAGAAGGCTGTCGTGGGCTACGCCGGAATGGGAATCGGAGCGGAGAACGCGCTCGCGGCGGAATAGCCGTTCATAGCAGCCATGTCGGTCGAAACGCTGGAATCCAACATCTCCGAACCGGTTCGCCGGAAGGGGCTGACGCTCGCACGCGACCGGCTATGGCTGCTCGTCGTCCCGATGACGCTGTTCTTCGTCGTTTTCTTCGTCTTTCCGGTTCTGACCCTTCTCGCCGACGCCTTCGACAAGCCGATGCCTGGCAGAGTCGCGCCGCACGGCGATTTCGTTCTGACCAATTTCATCCGCTTCTTTCATCTTCCCCAATATTACAACTCCGCGCTGCTCACGATCGAGATATCGGTTGTCTCGTCGATCATCGCCGCGATTCTCGGATACCCTCTCGCTTATCTGATCGCGAAGGTCGAACATCCGACGTGGAACACGGTTCTGATGATTTTGGTGCTCGCGTCGATGCAATTGGACGGGGTGATCCGCCTCTATGGAATGATGGTGCTTCTGGGCGACAACGGGCTGATCAACGGCACGCTGATCCGGTGGCACACGATCGATAAGCCGCTGCCTCTCATGTACAATGTGTTCGGCGTGATCGTCGGCACGGTCCAGATCACCCTGCCTTTCATGGTGTTGTCGCTGATCGGCGTCATCCGCGGGATCAGTCCGTCGTTCGAGGAAGCCGCGCGCAGCCTGGGCGCCTCGCCGTGGCGCGCCTTCCGGACCATCACGCTGCCGCTGACAATGCCGGGCCTGCTCGCCGGCATGCTGCTCGTGTTCGCCCTCTCCAGCAGCAGCTATGTCGTCGCGGCCCTGATGGGCGGGTGGAAAGTCTGGGTGCTGCCGATCCATATTTTTGAGCGGATCAGCAACAGCGGGCAGTGGCAGTTCGGGGCCGCGCTGTCGACGATTCTGTTCGTCATCAACATCAGCGCGGTTTTTGTGTATCTGGCCGTCAGCTCCCGGATGACAGGGGGCCGCACGTGAGGGAGGCGGTTCGATTCCACTGGCTGATATGGCTGGGCTCCGCCGCCGCGCTTGTGGTTCTGCTGCTGCCGGTGGTGATCGTGGTCATGGCGGGGCTGACCGCGGGCGACTATCTGACCTTTCCCCCGCAAGGGCTGTCGCTGCGCTGGGTGGTGGGCTTCCTTCGATCGCCAACATTCTTTCCAGCCTATCTGTTCAGCCTTGAGCTTGCCCTGATCACGATGGCGATCTCGTCCGTCATGGGCACGATGGCGGCGGTCTATCTGACCCGGTCGCAAGCCAGGGTCGTGGCGGCGATGCGCGGCTTGTTCCTGGCGCCGATCGTTCTGCCGGGCCTGGTTCTCGGACTGGCGCTATACGTTGCCTACGTCCTGACCGATATTGGACTGGCGCGGACGTTCGGCGGCCTGCTCATCGGCCATGTCCTGGTCACTTCGCCCTTCGTGCTCGCGACCGTCTCCGCGTCGCTGGTGGGTTTCGACATTTCGCTCGAGGAGGCCGCCCGCAGTCTGGGCGCCGGTCCGTTGCAGGCGTTCCGGCTGGTGACCCTGAAGATCATCCAGCCGGCCGTCGCGGCTGGCTCGATTTTTGCGTTCATTATCTCGTTCGGGCAATTCGATCTGTCGCTCTATCTCGGCACGCCGAACCTGACCGGGCTTCCTTATGCGATGTACATTTCGCTGCGCTACAAGTTTGAGCCGACTGCCGCGGCGGCGGGCATCTTCGCGATCGCGCTTGTCGTCCTGTCGATGGCGGTGTCGTCGCAGCTGGTGAACTTGACTAAGCTTGTCTCCAACACGCGGCTTCGATGGTGATCCTGGAGGCATCGGAAGATCGTTGGATTGCACGCAATAGGCTGTCCAGAGGGCGCTCAATTTCTAAAGTGGGAGAGGTCGCGATGAACGAGAAGAATGAGACGAAGCTCACTCGTCGCAGTGTGCTCACCGGAGCGGCCGCCGCCGCTGCGGCCCCCCTGTTCAACATCAACCACGCCTGGTCGAAGGACGTCCTCTGGGACGGCCAGCCGTTCGACGCCGGCGGCCAGACGCTGCGGATCGCGGAGTGGGGCGGATTCTGGGAGGAATCGGTCCGCAAGTTCATCCTGCAGGACTTCGAGAAGCAGTACAATTGCAAGATCTCCTGGGATTCCGGGTTCCCGTGGTTTCCCAAATTCTCGGCGGGCGGACCGAAGGATCCCTTCTGCGATATCGCCAACTGGAACCTGAAGGACATGTATCAGACGGCGCGCGCGGGCGACTTCTACCTTCCCCTCGACGACGTCATCCCCAACGTTCCGAACGCCGCCAATCTCTGGGATTTCGCCAAGGCCACCGGATTGGGCATCACCTGGGCTTACGGGCGCTACACGTTCGGCTATCGCACCGATCTCATCGACGCGCCGATCAAGTCCTTCCAGGACTTCTGGCGCCCCTCGTTGGCGGGAAAACGCGGGACGTACGTGACCGTGAACGAACTGCAGATGACCCTGTTCCTCACCTCATGCGCCGTCTTCGGCAAGGACCCGTTCGATTTCGCCGCCGGCTATGAGGCGATGAAGAAACTGGTTCCGGTCAAGACCAGCGACTTCACCGGCAACATGCAGGCTTTGCTCGAGCGCGGAGAGGTCGTCGCCTGCAATCAATGGGACGGCGAAATGTGGTCGATGGAGGACCGCGGCGTGAAGGTCGGCCAATACATCTGGGAGGAGAAGAAGCCGCTGCTGACCCAGACCCGCACCATCAGCAAATACGCGGAGCCCACGCAGAAGAAGCTCGCGTTCGCGTTCATGAACCAGACGCTGGACCCCAAGGTGTTCGGCAAGTTCGCCGAGCTGTTCTACCTCCGGCCGACCTGCAAGAATATCGAAATCACCCCGAAGATGGCGGCGAAAGGCATCACCAACACCGCCGATTCGATCCAGGGATTCTGGATCCCCGACTACCAGCGCTATCTCGATCACGCCGACGAAGTCGAGGAGACGGTGAACGCCATCTTCGCGGCTTAGCAGGCCGCAATCGTCAACACCGCGCAGAAAGGGACAGGGCGAATTGGCCGCCGTTGAGCTTGTCGGATTGTCAAAAGCCTACAGCGGCGCCGTCGCGGTGTCGCGGGTCAGCCTCAAGATCGCGTCCGGCGAGTTCTTCTCCCTCCTCGGCCCATCGGGCTGCGGCAAGTCCACGACCTTGCGGATGGTCGCTGGCTTCGTCACGCCCGACAAGGGCCAGATCCTGATCGACGGCGACGACATCGTCGACCGGCCGCCTGAGAAGCGCGATATCGGAATCGTGTTCCAGAACTACGCGATTTTTCCTCACATGAGCGTGGCCGAGAACATCGCTTTCGGCCTGCGCATGCGAAAGGTCGATCGGGAGACGATCGAGCGCCGCGTGCGCGACGCGCTCCATCAGGTCGGACTGGACAAATACGAAAGCCGATACCAGCGACAGCTCAGCGGCGGCGAGCAGCAAAGGGTGGCGCTGGCGCGCGTCCTCGTCACCCGCCCCCGCATCCTCCTTCTGGACGAGCCGCTGAGCGCGCTCGACAAGAACCTGCGGGAGGAAATGAAGTACTGGATCAAGGGGCTGCAGAGAAGTCTCGGCATCACCACGATCTACGTCACGCATGACCAGAGCGAGGCGCTGACCATGTCCGACCGGATCGGCGTCATGAACAAGGCTCGCGTGGTGCAGATCGGTTCGCCGGTCGAGATCTACGAACGCCCGACCGACATTTTCGTCACGACATTCATCGGCCATTCGAATCTCCTGGACGCGACGGTCGAGCAGTCGACCGCCGACGCCGTCAAGCTCGGGGTGGGCGGCGGGGCGTCGATCGTCGCTCCGCCGCGGAAGGGGTTGGCGCCGGGCCAGCCGGTCAAGCTCGTCATCCGGCCCGAGAACGTCCTGCTCGACGATGACGGCGGCGGCGGCCTGGCGAGCCTTCCCGGAACCATCGACGCGAAGGTCTACCAGGGCGCGCTCATCCGCTACCAGGTCAGCGTCGTGGGACAGTCGATCGTCGCCGAGGTCCAGAACCAGGGCCGGCGACAGCAGCACGATCCTGGGGCCCGGATCACGATCTTCTGGCGTCCGGAGACGACAGAGGTTCTCCCGATCGACTAAGCGATCGGGTCCGAAATTCGATTTCAGCTTCTTTGGGGCGACGGGCATGCGCATCGGGATCGACGTCGGCGGCACCAATACCGACGCCGTCCTCATGAACGGAATGGACGCGGTCGGTTGGCGGAAGACTCCGACCACGCCGGACGTGGGCTCCGGGATCATCACGGTTCTGCGCGATCTGCTCGCCGACACGAAGGTCGCCGCCGCCGACATCCAGGCGGTGATGATCGGCACCACGCATTTCACCAACGCGATCGTCGAGCGCAAGCGGGTGATCGAGGTCGCCGCGATACGACTCGGGCCTCCCCGCGACGCGATCGCTGCCTCCATTCACGGACTGGCCAGCCGACCTTGCCTCGGTCCTCGGCCGGCACCGGTACATGCTCAAAGGCGGCAATGAATTCGACGGACGCGAGATCGCGCCGCTCGACGAGCTTGGCCTCCGCGACGTCGCCAGGGATTTGCGGCGCAAGGGGATCACGGCTGCGGCCATCAGCTCGGTCTTCTCGCCGGTCACGTCGGACATGGAGCAGCGGGCCGCGGATATTCTCGCCGAAGAAGTTCCGGGGATACGCCTGTCTCTCTCGCACGAGATTGGACGCATCGGCTTTCTCGAACGCGAGAACGCGACCATCATGAACGCCTGCCTCGTCGATCTCGCCGACGCGGTCGTGTCTTCGTTCCGGCGGGCGCTGCGGGAACTCAGGATTGATGCGCCTTTCTTCATCAGTCAGAACGACGGCACGCTCATGGCGCCGCAACATGTCGAGCGCTATCCGGTCCTCACCTTCGCCTCAGGGCCGACGAATTCGATGCGCGGCGCGGCGCTGCTTGCCGGCCTCAAGGAGGCGATGGTCGTCGACATCGGCGGCACGACCTCGGATGTCGGCATGCTGATGCACGGATTCCCGCGCGAAGCGGCGATGTCGGTCGATATCGGGGGCGTGCGCACCAATTTCCGCATGCCCGACGTCCTCGCCATCGGACTCGGCGGCGGCAGCATCGTGCGCGACGACGGCGCGCGCATCGGCCCCGACTCCGTCGGCTACGAACTGACCAGCCGGGCGATGGTGTTCGGCGGCGACGTCCTCACCACCACCGACATTGTTGTCGCCGCCGGGCTGCAGGACATCGGCGACCGCTCGCGGGTGAAGCATGTTTCGAAATCCGTGATCGCGACCGCCATCGACACGATCCACCGCATGGCCGACACCGCCGTCGATCGGATGAAGACCAGCGCTGCGCCAATGCCGGTGATCCTGGTTGGCGGGGGCGCGATCCTGGTGTCGCGCGGTCTGCCTTCGGCTTCCGAAGTCGTGCACCCACCCCATTCCTCGGTCGCGAACGCCATCGGCGCGGCGGTCGCTCAGGTCGGCGGCGAAGTCGATCGGGTGTTCGCCGTCGAGGGGCAGAGCCGCGATGCGGTGCTCGACATCGCCAAGCGGGAGGCGTGCGAGCGGGCGGTGGCCGCCGGAGCCGACAAATCGACGGTCAAGATCGTCGAGATCGAGGACGTACCGCTCGCCTACCTGCCCGGCAACGCGACCCGCATCCGGGCGAAGGCGGTCGGCGATCTCTCTTTGCAATTCTAGGTTAAGCGGAGCGCACAGCGTGCGGAAGATTACGCAACAGGATCTGCTCGACCTCGCGGTCGGCGCGGCTTTCCTCGGCACCGGCGGGGGCGGAGACCCCTATATCGGCCGCCTCATGGTGCAGGCGGCGATGGAGGAAGGCGGAGACGTCGTCCTGCTCGACCCAACCGAGGTGCCCGACGACGCCTTGGTCATCCCGACCGCGATGATGGGCGCTCCAACCGTTCTCGTCGAGAAGATCCCGAGCGGCGAGGAGGCGGTCGCCTCTTTGCGCCGGCTCGAAGAGCACCTCGGCAAGAAAGCGTTCGCCACCATGCCGATCGAATGCGGCGGCATCAATTCCACCATCCCGCTGGTCGTCGGCGCGATGACGGGCCTGCCGGTCATCGACGCGGACGGAATGGGGCGCGCGTTTCCGGAACTGCAGATGGAGACGTTCAGCGTTCTTGGCGTGAGCGGCTCGCCGATGGTGGTGACCAACGAGTACGGCGACAGCGCGTTGATCGAGGCGCGCGACGAGAAGTTCATGGAATGGATCGCTCGCGGCGTGACCATCAGGATGGGCGGCGCCGCCTATATCGCCGAATATTCGATGAGCGGCGCCGACGTGAAGCGGACCGCGGTGCCCAACACCATTTCGCTTGGCATCCAGATCGGCCGTTGCCTGCGTGAGGCGAAGGCGGGCCACAAGAACCCGATCGAGGCGCTGTTGCAGATGCTGCCTCAGACCCTCTATTCCTTTGGTAAAGTGATCTGGCGCGGCAAGGTGATCGACGTCCGGCGCGAGACCAAGATGGGATGGGCGCTCGGATACGCCAAGATCGAGGGTTTCGAGGGATGGAAAGGCGTGATGGAGATCCAAATCCAGAACGAGAATCTGATCGCCCGCGTCGATGGCAAGGTGCGCGCGATCGTGCCGGACCTGATCTGCATCATGGAGGCCGAGACCGCGGAGCCCATCACCACCGAGTATCTGCGTTACGGCCAGCGGGTCGTGGTGGTCTCGGTCGCCGTGCCGCCGATCATGCGAACCCCTGAGGCGCTGGAAGTGTTCGGGCCCAAGGGCTTTCGCATCGACGAGCCGTACACGCCGATCGAGCACATCATATAGCTCGCCCGCGCCGGGGCCAGATCGATGCCGCGCTTCGCATGTTTTGACCGCTTCGCCGACACGAACAGACGATTGCTTGGGAAGAAACGCCGATGACCAGGAAACCGGGCGCGAAGGCGCCAAGCCGCGCAAGCTCGAAGGGCGCGAAGGCGAACAAGTCCACCGTCGCCCCCAAAGGGCGATCTCGCGCCGGCGAGGCTGGGAAAGGCCGTCCGCCGACGATGATCTCGGCGGCCGATCTCGACGACATCGCGGTCGGCGGCGCAATTCTCGGCACCGGGGGCGGCGGCGATCCCTATATCGGCAAGCTCATGGCGCAGCGCGCCATTCACAAGCATGGGCCCGTGCGGATGATCGACGTCGAGGAGGTCGACGACGACGCGCTCGTCGTTCCCTGCGCGATGATGGGCGCGCCGACGGTGATGGTCGAAAAGATCCCTGAGGGCGGGGAGATCCTGGTCGCGTTTCGCAAGCTCGAGAAATTCCTTGGCAAGAAGATCGGCGCCATTCTGTGCGCGGAGGCGGGAGGCCTGAATTCGACGATTCCGTTCGTGATCGGCGCGATGACCGGCATCCCGGTGATCGACGGCGACGGAATGGGCCGAGCCTATCCCGAGCTTCAGATGGTCACCTTCACCATGCATGGCGTCTCGGCGACGCCGATGGTGATCGTCGACGACAAGGGCAACACCGTCCTGCTCGAATGCATCGACAACCGGTGGACGGAAAGGCTCGCCCGTTCCGCCACGATCGAGATGGGCGGCTCCGTCCTCATCACGCTCTACCCGATGAGCGGAGCGGCCGCGAAGACGTCGGCGGTGCGCGGCACTCTGACGCTTGCTCGACGCCTCGGCGAACTTTTGCGGGAAACCCGCCTCGCGCATGCCGACACGATCGCCGCAATTCAATCAAAGCTCAACGCGCATACGATTTTTGAAGGCCGGGTGGTCGACATTGCGCGGCGCACCGAGACCGGATTTGCCCGCGGCGACGCCAAATTCGAGGGTCTTGACGCCTACCGCGGGCGCTCATACCGGATCGCTTTCCAGAACGAGTTCCTGATCGCCGAGCGCGACGGCAAGCCGCTGGTGACCACTCCGGACCTGATCACTCTTCTCGACGCCGACACCGGCGCGCCGATCACGACCGAAACCCTGCGGTTCGGGCTCAGGGTGGTGGCGATCGCCATTCCCTGCGCGCCCCAGTGGCGAACCGCGGCGGGGCTCAAGCTTGTTGGCCCGCGGTACTTTGGCTACGACGTCGAATACCGCCCGTTCGATCCGTCGGCGTCCTGAAAGGTCAGCCGCGAGCGTTCAACCGGTCAGGCCATGCGTGGAGCCGGATGCTCGCGGCGCCAATGCTCGGCGATGTCGCGTCCGGTGCAAAACCAGACCCGATCGTGCTTGCGCACGTGCTCCAGGAACTTGATCAATCCGACCGCCCTGGCTGGACGGCCAATGAGGCGGTCGTGCAGATTGATCGCCATCATCCTGGGATGCTCGGCGCCCTCTTCGTAGAGCAGGTCGAAGCCATCCATCATGTAGCGCGCAAAGCCGTCCGCCGTGCGGAACCCCGAATTGCGATCGAACCGATTGTCGTTGGTTTCGTAGGACGAGGGGATCACAAGATGGCTGCGCCCGCCGACCGTCGTCCAGAAAGGCAGCTCGTCCCCAAGGTAGTCGCGGTCGTAGAGAAATCCGCCATGCTCGACCACGAGGCGCCTGGTGTTCTCGCTCGGTCGTCCGCTGAACCATCCGACCGGGGCTTGCCCGGTAAGTTTCCTGATCCCGGCGGCGGCGAGGCGAACGTGCTCCCGCTCAACTTTCTCTTCGATGTCCAGGTAGTCGAGCCAGCGGTAGCCGTGGCTCACGATCTCGTGGCCGTCCGCGACAAAGGCCTGCGTCAGCTCCGGACACTGTTCGAGCGCGCGGACAACTCCGAGGACGCTGATCTTGACGTCAAAGCGCTTGAAAATGCGCATGAGCCGCCAGGACCCGCTGCGCGGTCCATACTCGAAAATCGATTCGACGGCGGGGTTTCGCGCCTGTCTGTAGGAGGGCAGCCCAACGTCGTTGAGCGCGTCCTCGGAGCGGTCATCGCCCTCGAGAAGCGAGTGCTCGCCGCCCGCCTCGACATTCAGATTGATGTTGACCGCGATACGCGCCCTTCCCGGCCATCTCGGATCAGGCGGGTTCGGCCCGTAGCCGACAAAATCGCGCGCAGAGCCGTCGTCGGTCGGAGGCGCCTGGCCGGAACGCGCCTCGTTGTCAGAACGTGCGGGCCGCACGGTTCGCCGCATCAAACGTCCCCCGTGCTGGGCTGGTCTCTATGGACTGGGCTCGGGTGCTCCCGGCGCCAATGTTCAGCAATCTCGCGCCCGGTGCAGAACCAAACCCGGTCGCGCTTGCGCGCATGATCGAGGAACTTGATCAAGCCGACCGCCTTTGCGGGGCGCCCGACGAGCCGGTCGTGAACGCCGAGGCTCATCAGCTTCGGACGCTCGGCGCCTTCCTCGTAGAGGAGATCGAAACAATCGATCATGTATTGGGCGAATTCGTCGGCGGTGCTGAACCCCGTGTTGCGGTCGAACCGATTGTCATTGGTCTCCAGGGAATACGGGATCACCAGGTGATTGTGGGCGCCGAACTGGACCCAGAACGGCAGCTCGTCGCCGAAATAGTCGCGGTCGTACAGAAAGCCTCCCTGCTCGACGAGAAGGCGCCGTGTGTTGATGCTCGATCGCCCGCTGAACCATCCGGCCGGCGGGGCGCCGGTCAACTTTCTGAGCGTCGCGATCGCGAGCCTGATGTGCTCCCGTTCCTGATCCTCGGGGATCTCGCAATAGTCGAGCCAGCGCCAGCCATGGCTCACGATTTCATGACCGTCCTCGACAAAGGCGCGGGTGAGTTCGGGATACATTTCGAGACCGCGGACCACCCCCATCACGCTGACCTTGACGTCGAATCGCCTGAAGATCCGCAACAGGCGCCAACAACCCACGCGGGGCCCGTACTCGAACACCGATTCGACCATCGGGCTTCGCTTTCCCTTGTAGGCCGGGAAGCCGATGTCGGTGAGCAAGTCCTCGGAATGCGCGTCGCCTTCAAGGATCGAATGTTCGCCGCCGGCCTCCACATTCAAATTCACGTTCACCGCAATGCGCGCCCCGCCGGGCCAGCGGGCGTCCGGAACCTTTTCGCCGTAGCCGCGAAAATCTCGCGCCGGACTCAAGTCTCCTCGAGGCGCGTTCCGTCCGGGCTTTCCGGCTCCGGCGCAGGCGCCGCCGATCGATGATTTTCGAGAAGCCAGCGATGCTCTCCATTCCCAATAGCAGCGTGGCGAAGCGTATCGGCTCGAGCTCTACTGAGCGCTCCGCCTGTGTCTTTGTGAGTAACCCGCCAGAGCGATCGCGGCAATCAACGTGCCGCCGTTGAACAGAGGCTCGACATAAAACTCGCCGCCAAACTGCTGGATGCCCGATATTCCGATCGCGAGCACCAGCACCGCGACCACCGTGCCCCAGACATTGACCCGTCCCGGCTTGATCGTCGTCGAACCCAAAAAGACGCCGACCAGCGCGGGCAGGAGATACTCGAGCCCGACGCCCGCCTGACCGATCCTGAGTTTCGAGGCGAGGATGACGCCTGTGCAGGCGGTCAGGAACCCGGATACGACGAACGTGAGCATGACGTATCTGCGGACCGGAATCCCGTTGAGAGCGGCGGCTTTCGGGCTCGCCCCGATCGCGTAGAGCTGACGCCCGATCGGCATCCGCTCCGTGACCAGCCAAAGAACGATCGCGAGCAGAAGCACGTAGAACGCCGTGACCGGCAGCCCAAGAACGAATCGGGCGTTGATGCTGAGGAACCCTGAGGGCAAGGCGCCGATCATCTGCTTTCCGCCCGTGTGCCAGAGGGCGATCGCGTAGAGAACGGTCCCCGTTCCGAGCGTCGCTATGAACGAGTCGATCTGAGCCACCTCGACCAGGATGCCGTTGAGGAGTCCGGTGAACGCCCCGCACGCGAGCACGACGAGCACGCTCAGCTCCCACGGGAACCCGGCGCGGGTCTGCAGGCTGATCGCGAGAATGTGCCAGAGCACGATGCCATAGCCGATCGTGAGATCGATCCGCCCCGCGATCATCGGCAGCAGCGCCGACAGCGCGAGCAGGGCCACGATCGACTTGTCGCTCAGGATCGACCGGACGTTGAACAGCGTCGGAAACGTGGTCGGCAGCAGAACGGAAAACAGGATGATCAGCGCGACCGCGAGCAGCGGCAGCCCATAGACCGGCACGAGCCGCAAGATCGCCTGCAACCATGACATCCGCGCAAGCTCCGTCCGCGTCGGCTCGAGGGCCCTCGATTTCAGCGACTGCATTCGGCTACCTTCCGTCCCCCGCCGCGGCGGGGTCGGCGGCCGACGCGGCGGCGAGCAGAGTGGCGGGCGTCAACCGCTCGTGCGACAACTCGGCCACGACCCGGCCGCGATCGAAGACGAGCGCGCGATGGCAGATGTTGGCGATCTCCTCGAAATCCGTGGAAATGATGACGATCGCCGCGCCGTTCTCGAGCGCGATGTTGAAAAGCTTGTAAATGTCGGCCTTCGCGCCAACGTCGACGCCGGCGGTCGGATCCTCGAAAACATAGACCTTGCCGTCCAGATTGAGCCAGCGCCCCACGATCACCTTTTGCTGATTGCCGCCGGACAGCGCTTCGATCGGCAGGTTGGGCTGGTTCGGACGCAAACCCACCTTCCGCCCCAGATCCAGAGCCGCGACATTCTCCCTGGCCGGAGCGACATAGGAGAACCACCGCCTCCCGGCGAATGTCTGGTTGACGAACAGGTTCTCCCTTACCGAAAGAAACGGCACGACGGAGCCGTTGTTGCGATCGCCCCAGATCAGGCTCACTCCGGCCTGCATCGCCTCTCGCGGCGACGCGGGCGCGATGGACGCCCCGTCGAGAATGATGTCGCCCCCGACCTTGTCCGTGAGCCCGAACAGGGCTTGTCCGATCAGTTCCTGACCCGCGCCGCGAAGTCCGACCAGTCCCACGACCTCGCCGCTTCTGAAATCGCATGTGACCGGTCCCGCGCCCTCGACCGAGAGGTTGGAGAGCGTCAGAAGCGGTCCGCCGACCGCTGCGGTCGGCCGGCGAAAGACCTGTGACGGCTCGCGGCCTACGATCTGGACCACCAGGTTCTCGGGCGTGATCGCGTCGACGCGGCTGCGTCCGACGACGCGCCCATCCCGCAGCACCACGACGAAATCGGCGATCCGGAACACCTCGTCGAGACGATGGGAGACGTAGATGACGGCCACTCCCGCGCTGCGAAGCCTCTGGGTCGCATCGAACAACCGCGCGACCTCGTTCGCGGGCAGGCTCGCCGTCGGCTCGTCCATCACGATGATGTCGGCGTTCGATCCCAGCGCGCGGCTGACCGCGACCAGCGCCTTCTCGGTCCGCGTCAATTGCTCGACCCGCGCGTCCGGATCGATGACCACGCCGAGCTTGTCCAGGGCCTCCTGCGCGCGCCGCCTCATCGCCCGCATCCTGATAAGCCCCGCGCGGCATGGATAGCCAAGCGAGAGGCAGACGTTCTCCGCGACGGTCATCCAGTCGATCAGGCCCAGGTCCTGGTGGATGAAGGTGATCGGAAGGTCCGTTGGCGACGTTTTCACGCCGCGAAAGAGAATGGTCCCCTTGTCGGGCGCGTGAACGCCGGCAAGGATCTTGATCAGCGTCGACTTCCCGGCGCCATTCTCGCCGAGCAGCGCCAGGACCTTCCCGCGCTCGAGATCGAGACTGACGTCGTCCAGCGCCTGGGTTCCGCCGAAGCGCTTGGAGACGCCCTGAACCGAGAGAACGATCTCGCCAGTCTCAGGCGCGCTCACGCCTTCCGGCTCAGGCGCGGCGACCGTCATCGGCCTCGCCGCCCCGGGCAATCGCGAACGAGGACCTCGGCGGCCTCACGGGTTGAATTCCATGATGTAGAGGCCGACGCTGAAATCGGTCGCGTAGACGAGCCCGTCCTTGTCGACGAAGACGTCGGCGGCGTGCAGGACCAGGGGCCGGTTGGGACGCGGGTCGACCAGTCGCCGCGGGGCGGCGACGACCATCGCCCCGACCTCCACCGGCGCGTACTGGTTCCTGATGTCGAAGACGCGCACGCCGGCGTTCTGGTAGGTCGTGAACACGATGTCCGAACTGACGAAATGGCCGGGCCGATTCTCGTAGATGTTGTGCGGGCCGAAATGACCGCCGACCTCGACATAGTTTCGATCGGAGGGGGTGGGCAGGGTCGAAAGGCAACGCGGGTTGGCCGGGTCCTTGACGTCGAAGATCCAGATCGGCTTGTAGCCGTCCTCCATGGCGTCAAGGGTGGCCTCGTCGAGGACCATGAGCAGATTGCGATCGGGCAGCGGAAGACAATTGTGGGTCGCCCCGCCGATCGCCGGCGCCCACATCCGGTGCGCGATCAGTTTTGGCGCCGCGCGATCCTTGACGTCGACGATCGCGAGGCACGCGTCGCGCCAGCTGCAATAGGCGATGTCGCCTGACACGATCGGATGATGGCATCCGTATCGGCCAGTCGGCGACGGCCACGACGGCGTCTCGCCCGCGGCGAGATTCATGCCCGGCAGCCAGAACCGACCTGTTTCCTTCGGATTGGCGGGATCGGCGAGATCGATCGTGATCATGATGTAGTCGCTGAAGCCCTCGATGAAGGCCGATGCGTAGGCCCAGCGTCCGCCGACGTACCAGATGCGATGGAGGCCGCCGCCCTTGATCGGCATGAAGCCGATTTTCTTCGGCTTGCCTGGGGTCGAAATGTCGTAGACCGCCATCCCGGCGGACCAGCTCTGCTCTTCGCTCACCCGGGCGTGGGCGTGGATGTCGCTGGTCTTGGCGCGGTAGTAGTTGCGCTCGTCGGCAAGATCGGGTTGCGCCCACATGTTCTTGGCGTGGACCACGAGGAGGAGCCCGTCATGCGCCTGCACATGAAGGTTCCAGGTGTTTGGCGGAGCCGGAATGAACTCGACCGCGCGCGGGTTGCGGGGATCGCGCACGTCGATCACGCTGACGCCGTTCGCGAACAGGTGCCCGACATAGGCGAAGCCCTGTTCGACCATGATCTGGACGGCGTCGGGGCGCCCGCCCTGATCGCTGTGGCCGATCAGCTTCATGTTGTGCGAATATTGCGGCGCTTCGATATCCGGCATGTCCGGTCCCTGATCCTGATCCGACGAGAAAGGGCCGGGGCGAAACACAGCCCCGGCCGCACACGCATGAACGACGCTTGCCGTCCGCTCAGCTCGATGTCTTGCCCCAGATCTTGCGATATTCCTGCTCGTAGCCATTGGCGGGGTCATAGATCCCGCCCGGGCCGCGATCGCTCTTGACGTTGGCCGGCGTGAACAGATGGACCGGGGCGGAATAGCCGCTCGGCGCTTCGCCAGCGAAGGCGCGGTTGAGTTCGTCGATCACCTGAAAGCCGTGCAGCCGCAGCGGCTCCGCCACCGTGCCGATCTGGTACTGATTGCCCTCGATTCGCTGGAACGCGGACTCGGAGCCGTCGCCGGCCGAGATGTTCCTGGGCTTGCCGTCGCCCGCTATCCCGGCCGATTGCAGGGAAGGCGCCATATAGTCGAAATAGAGATCGTTGATGCCGATCGAGTGGGTCCAGTTCGCGCCGTACTTGGCGATCAGCGTCGCGGTCAGCTGCGGCATGCGCGTGGACACTTCGCCCAGGGGGGTGTCCTCGATCGCCAGGACCTTGCAGGTCTTGCAGCCCTCGACCGCCGCCTTTTCCGCGTTCGTCTTGGTGGTGCAAATCTGGTAGGCGCTGTCGGTGAACAGAACCACCTGCGCGGTTCCGTTCGAATCGGCGACCGCATAGAGTCCCGCGGCGCGCGCCACTTCGGTCGGGTCTGTCGTCACATTGGTGAAGATCGGCGAGCCGGCGAGTTTGCCGGCGTTGGTGCCGGAATGCCAGGACACGACCTTGATGCCGTTCTTGACCGCTTGCGTGATCTCGGGGTTGTGCTCGATCGCGTCCACCGAGCCCAGGATGATGCCGTCCGGCTTCAAGGCGATCGCCTGGTTGAGCGCGGCGGTCTGCCCGGACACAGTGCCCTGGCCGTCGAGGACGCGGTAATCCCAGCCGAGAATCTTGGCCGCCTCGGCGGCGAATTCGCCAACGGCGCGTCCGCCGCTGTTGCGCTGATCGTAGTTCACAAACACGATTGACTTATGCCCTTGCGCCTTGGGGCCGCTCGTCGGTCCGGTCCAGGCCGCGCCCGGCTTGGTGATCTGGTCGATATAGGCCTTCGCCTTGTCGACATACTCGTCGGCGGAAACGGCCGCGCTGGCCGCAATCAGCGCCGACAGGGCCAAGCCGAGCCGCAGCGCCTGCTGTTTCGTCTGCATTCGATCCTCCCTGGGAAAGGGCTCGCGAAGAGCCTTGACCCACGCTATCCGATGTTTGATTTGTGCGTACTATAAGTTTTGATAATGTCGCAAAGCTCGGATCCGCTCCCGTTCGAACTGCGCTCGCTCGAGGTCTTCCTCAGCGTTTGCGACTGCGGGACGATGTCCAGCGCGGCGAGGACCCTCGGACTCACCCAGTCGGCTGTTTCGCAGACGATCGCCGAGCTCGAGCAGCGCGTCAACGCCAACCTTTTCGACCGCAACGTGAGGCCCCTCGGCCTCACGGTCAGCGGTGTTCTCCTGCGCCAGAGAGCGAGCGCCCTCATCGCCGACGCCCGGCAAATCGCGCCTCTGCTCAGGGACGTCCGCCGCAACAAGCTGCCCTTGATCCGGGTCGGGCTGGTCAATTCCTTTTCGCGATTGCTGGTGCCGGATCTTCCGAACCACCTCAGCCGCTTCGCCGACCATGTGTCCTTTGTCTCCGGCCTGACCTCCTCGCACGTCGACGACCTTCTCGGCCGCAAGCTCGATATCCTCTTGGGCGTGGACGAGTTCGAGGCTCTCGACGGTCTCGAGAGCTGGCCCCTGCTCGAGGAGCCTTATGTCATCATAGCGCCGCCGCATGCGCCGGCGCCGGCCACGGTTGCCGAGCTCGCCGAACTCGGCAAGAAACTCAAGTTCGTGCGCTATCACCCGCGACGGAAGATCGGCCTCTCGATCGAGCGCCATTTGCGCAGGATCGGCGTCGACCTCCGGCGCGCCTACGAATACGACACGCCTTTCGCCGTCTCGGCGACCGTCGCGAAGGGCGAGTCGTGGGCGATCACGACTCCGCTCTGCATCTTCGAATCCGGCGAGATCGCCAGGAATTTTGCTTGCCTGCCGCTGCCGGGGCCGGGGTTCAAGCGACGGCTCTCGCTCATATCCCGCGTTCGCGAGCTCGCGCGGGTGCCCCGTGAAGCCGCCGACTTTGCGATCGGGCGCCTCAACAGCGAGCTTGCGCCCGCCATCGCTGCAACCGCGCCGTGGGCGTCGGCGGCGATCGCCATCGGCGATCAGATCCGCCGCTCGCTCTGACCGAAGACCTCATTAGGCAAACTTATGAACCCGTCCAGCGCGGGCGGAGGTAACAAGCGCCGATTGAGGCCGTCAGCGTGCTACGTCACAGGATCGCTGATCCGTGTCGACCGAGCATCTGACGAGCATGGGTCCAGGGGGGTTAGAAATGAACGAGGAAGCGCGCACGGCGTTCACCTCCCTTTCGACCGCGACGGTCACGATGGCGCTCCTGAAAAGGGGTTTGCGCAACGTCTGGCTGCGCGGCGTCCGGGTCCTCGATCCGGGCGCTCCTCGCATCGTGGGCCGGGCGTTCACGATGCGCTTCGTGCCGGGCCGCGAGGACCTTGCGACGCCCGAGTCCCTCTCGTCCTCGAAGTCCACGCGGTTTGCGATCGAGGAGATTGCTCCCGGCTCCCTGGCGGTGGTTTCCTCGTGCGGCATTATCGACGCAGGCGTCTTCGGCGACATCCTGTGCGCGCGGATGGTTCATCGCGGCGTCGGCGGGCTCATCACCGACGGGGCGATCCGGGACGTTGAGGGCGTGCGCCGCACCGGCCTGCCCGTCTGGTGCTCCGGCGTCTCGGCGCCGCCCTCGGTCGCCCAACTCACGTTCGTGGACTGGCAGCAGCCGATCGGCTGCGGGGGCGTCGCGATCTTTCCTGACGACATCCTGATCGCCGACCACGACGGCGCCGTCGTGATCCCGAAGGCGATGGCGCAGGACGTTCTGGAGAGCAGCCGGGAAACCGAGGTTCTGGAGGAATGGATTCTCGAGCAGGTCAACAGCGGCAGAAAGCTGCCCGGCCTCTATCCTCCGAACGAGGACGCAAAGGCGGAGTTCCGGTCGTGGAGATCGCGGCGGTAGAGCGCGCTGCGTTCGGATCGAATGGTCATCGCGCCTCAAGCGCCGCGAAGGGGACCCCTCGGCCGCCGAGCGGAACGAGTTGCAGCTTGACGAATCGCTGAACGAATTCGAAACGCCGCCTCCTCCCGAATAGCAATTGCCGGCACGACGCATAGACTGGATTGCCCCGGCGGCTGCGCGCCGCTTCCTGCCGCGCGATGCATTCAGGTCATTCGTCAAGCGATCTCAGAGGCGGTCAACATGGCGATTGGCGGCCACCAAGCTCGACGCCTCGCTGAAGCCTGGTCCCCGCACGCCGGCTGCGAGCGACACCGCGCGCCTCTATCGGTTCTTCTTCGGTCACGACCCGACCCTGCCGGTTGGCTGGGCGGGCGGCATACCCTCCGGCGCCAGCATCGCCGGCCAGTACCGACGTCAGATCGTATTTCGCTGCGGGGATGCCGCGTTGTGCGTGGGCGCTGTCGTTGTCACCCGCCACTGCGCTGGGCCATTGTCGAACCCAACGTGATCAACCTGTGTGGTCCGTTCTGGGCTCCCCCTGTTTACCGGGGCTTCCGCCCGAGAACTTCCGGGGGACGACGGTTCTTCACGAAATGCTTCACGTGCTCTTCCGCGAAGGTTTTCACTTATGCGGGCCGCCGCCTGACCAGTTCCGACGCAATAACGCCAGGTGCCTCGAGGCGTTCGCCTGTCGGGTGAATGGTTTCGGCGCCGATCCGACGGCGGTCACTTTGTGGATAGACCGGTTTGAGCCGCGGTTGCGCCAGCGGCGATTGGCGACCAGCACATCGCGCTCCGCGCGCTTCTTTGGCGATCAGCGACAAAAGCAGCTTGCGCTGGCCGAGGGTTTACTCGTGCAACACTGAGCCCGCATCGTCAGGCGCGCCGCTGCGCCCCGCGAACAGAAGCATCGATTATCCCATCGGCATCTGCATCGGGCCCATATTCTGGTTCAGGTTGGCCATGATCCAGAGCGACCCGACGAGGATCAGAAAGACGATCAGGACGCCGAACGCGAGCGCCAGCACGTTGTTGACGTTGTCCGGGCCCGGTGGTGATGTGCAGGAAGAAAACCAGATGCACGCCAATCTGCGCGATCGCCAGCACGACCAGCGCAATCGGGATGCTTGGGCGCCAAACCAGCGAAGTTCCGGCAATGAAGAACGACGACAGCGGTGAGCAGGATCGCCAGGCCAAGACCGACCAGATAGCCCAGAACGCCTTCCGCGACCTCGCGGCCGCGGGCGGGCTCGTCGCCAGGCGCATGGTCGGCGCCGTGCAGCGGTTCATAGTCGTCCGTCGAGCTCATTGCGCCTGCTCCCAAAAGATAGACGACCGTGAAGATCGCGACCCAGATGATGTCGAGCGTGTGCCAGAACAGCGCAAAGCAGAGGACGCGGCGCAGAATGTCGGAGCGGTAGCCCTTGGCGAACACCTGCGCGATCATCGTGAGGAGCCACAAGATTCCGAGCGTGACGTGAACCCCGTGGCATCCGACCAGGGTGAAGAAGGCGGACAGGAACGCGCTGCGTGTCGGTCCAGCGCCCTGATCGATCAGGCCGACGAATTCGTGAATCTCGATCGCGAGGAAGCCCAGTCCCAGCACGCAAGTCGCGGCCATGCCGCCGTAAGTACATGAGACCGTTGTGCGCCCTCGCGCCGATGGCGGCCAGCCCGCAGGTGAAACTCGACAAAAGAAGGCACGCGGTCTCGATCGCGACATTGTGCAGATCGAACAGATCCTTGCCGCTCGGCCCTCCCGCGGTCTCGCCGGAGAGCACCGCGTAGGTGGCGAAGAACGCCGAGAACATCACGATGTCGCTGAGCAGGAAGATCCAGAAGCCGTAGCCGACGATGATGCGCTTCGAGGCCGGATCGCGTATGATCGAAAACGTCACGGCCGCGCGGCCGCGCGCCTCCTCGGGCCTGCCGTCGCCGTAGTCCGCGCCTGCCTGAAAGGCGGTCATGAGAGGGCCTCCGCGGTGGCGAGCGCTTCGCCTCGCGCGCGGCGGTTGGCGCGGTCGATGCGAGCGACTTCCTCGGCCGGAATCTCATATTCGGTGCGATCGCGCCAGGCGAAGACGACAAATGTCGCGAACGCGCCGATCATGGCGACAATGACCAGCCACCAGATCTGCCAGATCATGCCGAAGCCGCCGAAGGTGGCGAAGAACGCGCAGACGAAAGCCGGTCGCGCTGTTTCTCGGCATCTCGATCGGCCTGATAGATCGGCTCGACCTCGGGGCCCGCCCCGCGCTCGGCGAGGCGCTGCTCTGCGCCAATAGTCGTCTCGGCTCTCGACATGGGGCAGGACGGCGAAATTGAACGCCGGCGGCGGCGACGACGTCGACCATTCGAGCGACCGGCCCATCCAGGGGTCGCCAGTCACGTCGCGCAGTTCCTCGCGATCGCGGATGCTCACGAACGAGCTGGGCCACCTGACACACGATGCCGGCGAGAATGACCACGGCGCCCAATGCCGCAACCAGGAGCCAAGGACGCCATTCCGGCACATCGTAATGCTGCATTCGCCGGGTCATGCCCATCAGGCCCACGACATAGAGCGGCATGAACGCCAGGTAGAAGCCGATAAACCAGCACCAGAACGCGGCTTTGCCCCAGCCCTCATGCAGGCGGAAGCCAAACGCTTTGGGGAACCAGAAGGTGTAACCGGCGAACATCCCAAACAGCACGCCGCCGATGATGACGTTATGAAAATGGGCGACCTGGAAAAGGCTGTTGTGCAGCATGAAATCCGCCGGCACCACCGCGACCAGGACGCCGGTCAGGCCGCCGATGACGAAGGTCACCATGAAAGCCGATCGACCACAGCATCGGCGTCGGCATAGACGACCCTGCCGCCGTACATGGTGAACATCCAGTTGAATATTTTCACCCCCGTCGGCACCGCGATGATCATCGACGCGATGCCGAAGACCGCGTTGACGTTGGGGCCCGCGCCCATGGTGAAGAAGTGATGCAGCCAGACCATGTACGAGATAACGCAAATCGCCATGGTCGCCATGACCATCGAGCGGTAGCCGAACAGCGGCTTGCGCGAGAACGTCGACACAACTTCGGAGAACACGCCGAACGCGGGGAGGATGAGGATGTAAACCTCCGGATGGCCCCACATCCAGATCAGGTTCATGAACATCATCATGTTGCCGCCGGCTTCATTGGTGAAGAAGTGGAAGCCGAGGTAGCGGTCGAGCGTCAGCATCGCCAGCGTAGCGGTCAGGACCGGGAATGCGGCGACGATCAAGAGGTTGGTGGCGAGCGCCGTCCAGCAGAAGACCGGCATGCGCATATAGGTCATGCCGGGGGCGTGAATCTTGAGGATGGTGGTGACGAAATTGACGCCGGTCATCAGCGTCCCGACGCCGGAAATCTGCACTCCCCACAAGTAGTAGTCGACCCCGACGCCGGGCGAGTAGGTGAGTTCCGACAGCGGCGGAAAAGGCAGCCAGCCGGTGCGCGAGAACTCGCCGACGACCAGCGAAAGGTTGACGAGGAGCGCGCCGGTCGCGGTCAGCCAGAAGCTGACGGAATTCAGGGTCGGGAAGGCGACGTCGCGCACGCCGAGTTGCAGCGGCACGACGATATTCATGAGGCCGATCACGAACGGCATGGCGACGAAGAAGATCATGATCGTGCCGTGCGCGGAGAAGATCTGGTTGTAATGCTCCGGCGGCAGGTAGCCTTGGGACTGGAACGCGATCGCCTGCTGCGAGCGCATCATGATCGCGTCGATGAAGCCGCGCAGCAGCATCACCGCCGCGAGCGTGACGTACATGACCCCGATCCGCTTGTGGTCGACGCTGGTGATCCATTCGCGCCACAGATAGGGAACCCAACCCTTGATGGTGACGAAAGCGAGCACGCCAAGGATCACCACCACCACGAAGGCGCCCGCGGCCAATGGGATCGGCTGGTCGAAGGGAATGGCGTCCCAGGTCAGCTTGCCGAACATGCTAATTCCTCGTCCCAACGCACACCCGAGGATTGTTCGCCGCGATCGACCCGGGGTCGGTCTCGGCGACCGGGCCGGGGCCCGGCGGCAGCGTCTGATCGAGGATCTTCTCGAACAATCCCTCGGAAACCGTGCGGAAGGTGAACGGCTCCGGCACGACGCTTTGCTTGGAGAGCTCGATATAGCTCTCCGGCGTGAGCTCTGGTCCGTCAGCGCGCGCTTTGCCGAGCCAGGCGTAGAAGTCCTGCGGCGACTTCGCCTCGACTTCGAAATGCATGTCGGCGAATCCGTCGCCGCTTATCTGAGTCGCAAGGCCGCGAAAGACGCCCGGCTCATCCGCAGCGAGGTAGAGCTGCGTCCTCATCCGGTTCATGGTGTAAATCATGCTGCCGAGCTGGGGGACGAAGAACGCGGTCATCACGCTGCCCGAGGTCAGCGCAAAGCGGATCGGCGTCCCGGCCGGAATCACGAGACGATTGACGCTCGCGACGTGCTGGTCGGGGTAGATGAACAGCCATTTCCAGTCGAGCGACACGACCTGAACGTTGAGCGGCTCTTCTTTCGATACGAGCGGCCTCGCCGGATCAAGGTCATGCGAGCCGATCCAGGTCACCCCGCCGAGCAGCATGATGGTGAGCAGCGGAATCGCCCAGACGATCAATTCCAGCTGGCCGGAATATTCCCAATCCGGCAGATAGAACGCCCTCTGGTTGGACGACCGGAACCACCAGGCGACGCCGAGGGTGGCGATCGATGGTCGGGACCACGATGACGAGCATGATGGCCACCGAATCGACGAGGAGTGTCGCGTTGCCGTCGCCGACCGGGCCTTTCGGATTGAGCACGGCCCAGTCGCAGCCGCTGAGGAGCAGCGCCGCGCGCCAATGGCGCGAGCCTCAAAACTAGTCTTCGAACCCCGCCCCTGAGGATCATGCGCGCCGCCCGCCCGTCTGACTCCTCGTCGAGGTCTCCGGCGGAGCCGACACTCACGTCGGACTCGTCCAATCGCCCCAAAGCCACCCCGACTCGAATCCGCAAATTGCTCTTGCGGTCGTGAAGACAGCATGACATGGCGGCAAGGGCCGGGGATCAAGCTCGCCTCACCGAACGGCTTCGTCGATTCGAGCGAGGGTCGAATTCCGCTCCGCCTTACGTCCGTCTTTTTGATATTCGAACTTTGAGCTGAACCGCGCGCGCCGCGAATGACGGCACGCGAAGACAGGCTCGGGAGGACGAAATGGCTGAAGATCAGGCGCAACCAGTCGGTCCCGATCTGGCGCTCGGAATCCCCGCCTCCGAACTTCCGGATGGCGGCAAGCTGGTCGGCCACGTGGGAAATGAACCGGTGCTGCTTGTGCGCCGCGGCGCACACGTGTTCGCTATCGGCGCTCAGTGCACCCACTATAACGGCCCGCTGGCGGAGGGGCTCATTGTCGGCGACACGGTTCGGTGTCCATGGCATCACGCCTGCTTCGATCTTCGCACTGGCGAGGCCTTGCGCGCGCCAGCGTTCAGTCCGGTCGATACGTGGTCGGTCGAACAGCGCGACGGAAAGATCGTCGTGCGCGAGAAGCGCGCTCAGCCTGAGAGGAAGCCTCGCGCAAAGCGGGACGAGCCAAATGAGCCAAAGAAGATTGTGATCGTCGGCGGGGGCGCGGCGGGATTCGCCGCGGCCGAGATGCTGCGCCGGCAAAAATACGAGGGCGGCATCGTCATGCTGAGCAGCGACGACGCGCCGCCGGTCGACCGGCCGAACTTGTCGAAGGACTATCTCGCCGGCAGCGCGCCGGAAGAATGGCTGCCGCTGCGCGACCAAAGCTTCTATTCCGACAATTCCATCGATCTTCGCCTCAACGCGACCGTCGCCGCAATTGACGTCCGCGCACACGAAGTCGCGCTCGCCGGCGGCGAAACCATTCCCTTCGATCGGCTCCTGCTGGCGACCGGGGCCGAGCCCGTGCGCCTGTCCATTCCCGGCGCCAAGCCGTCCGATGTGCTCGTGCTTCGTTCGCTCGCCGACTGCCGGGCTATAATCGATCGAGCGAAGACGGCGCGCCGCGCGGTCGTGCTCGGGGCGAGCTTCATCGGCCTCGAAGTCGCGGCCTCACTGCGCGCGCGCGACATCGAGGTTCATGTCGTCGCGCCGGAAGAGCGGCCGATGGAAAAAATACTGGGTCCGGATTTCAGCCGCCTGGTGCAAACGATTCACGAACAGCACGGCGTCGTCTTCCATTTGCGCGACACGGCGCGCGACCTCGAGGGGAAGCGCATAACGCTCAGCAGCGGAAGCGCGCTAGAGGCGGATCTCATCGTCGCCGGCCTTGGCGTGCGTCCACGCCTCGGCCTGGCCGAGGCCGCCGGCCTGAGGATCGACCGCGGCGTCGCTGTCGACGCTTTTCTCGAAACGAGCGCGCCCGGGATCTTCGCCGCCGGCGACATCGCCCGCTGGCCGGACCGGCATAGCGGCGAGGCCATTCGCGTCGAGCATTGGGTGGTTGCTGAACGGCAGGGACAGGCCGCGGCGCTCAACATGATCGGGCGGCGCGAGCCATACGATGCGGTTCCGTTCTTCTGGAGCCAGCACTACGACGTGCCGATCAACTACGTCGGCCATGCCGAGAGCTGGGACGAACTCGCCGTCGAAGGCGACATCGCCGGCAAGGATGGCCTGGTCCGCATGCGGCGCGCGGGACGCACGCTCGCCGTCGCCTCGGTCTTTCGCGATTCCGCGAGCCTCGAGGCCGAGGTCAGCCTGGAGCGGGAGGCGCTGCGCGCCGGCTCGCCCTGACAGAGTCGCTGCGGATTGATCGGGCGCCCCGGCTCAGATAGTCCAACGGACATGGACCGTTCCTGCGCTTCGCTCGCTGCACTGACCGAAGACATCAGGACCTGCCGCGTCTGTCGCGATGCGCCTCGATACGGGCCTCCTCTATCGCATGAACCACGGCCGGTCTTCCAGGTCTCGGCCTCGGCGCGCCTGTGCATCGCCGGTCAGGCGCCCGGCGTCCGGGTGCATGCTTCGGGGCGTCCCTACACCGATCCGTCGGGCGTGCGCCTGCGCGGCTGGCTCGGGATTGAGGAAGAGATCTTCTACGATCCGGAGACCGTCGCGATCGCGCCAATGGGCTTCTGCTTTCCTGGTCTCGACGCCAAAGGCGGCGACCTGCCGCCGCGCCGCGAATGCGCCGAATTGTGGCGCGAGCGATTGATGGCGCATCTCCCGGATCTGGAGCTCGTCCTGCTCATCGGCCAATACGCCCAGAAGTGGCATCTTGGCGCGGCGGCCGTCGCCAGGGGATTGAGCGAAACGGTCGGCAAGTGGCGCGAAGTCTATCGCTCAAGCGACCAGCCGCGCCTTATCCCCATGCCCCATCCTTCCTGGCGCAACAACGCGTGGCTCAAGCGCAATCCCTGGTTCGAAACCGAGCTGTTGCCGGTCGTGCGGGCGGAAGTGGCCCGGATCGTGACGCCGAACCGCCCGCGCGCCCGCCCCCAGGCGATCCCGAACTGATTGGCGCCCGAAGCATGTCGCAATCAGCGGTTCTCATGACCGAACCCACGAGCCTTCAGGAGTTTGTCGAGGGGCATCGACGTCTCTTCGTCCTGACAGGCGCGGGCTGCAGCACGCGATCGGGCATTCCGGACTATCGCGACGCCGACGGTCAATGGAAACGCGCGCAACCGATAACCTTACAGGCCTTCATGGGCGAGGAAAAAGCCCGCCGGCGCTATTGGGCGCGCAGCCTCATCGGCTGGCGGCGGATTCGTCAGGCTGAGCCCAACGATGCGCATCGCGCTTTGGCCAGGCTCGAGGCGACGGGCAGAATCGAACTGCTTCTCACTCAGAACGTCGACCGGCTGCACCAGGCGGCCGGCAGCACGCGGGTGATCGACCTGCACGGGCGGATCGATCTCGTCCGATGCATGGGTTGCGGGCGCAGGTCGCCGCGCGACGCGCTGCAGGACGAATTCAGCCGGCTGAACGCCGACTGGCTCCATCTCGACGCGACGGAAGCGCCCGACGGAGACGCAGACCTCGAAGGCGCCGACTTTTCCGCCTTCGTCGTCCCGCCCTGCCGGCGCTGCGGCGGCGTGCTCAAGCCCGACGTCGTGTTTTTCGGCGAGAACGTTCCCCGCGACCGGGTCGAGCGGGCCTCGCGCCATCTGGATGAAGCCGACGCCATGCTGATCGTCGGCTCCTCGCTCATGGTCTATTCGGGCTTCCGCTTCGCCCAGCGAGCGGCCGCCCTCGGAAAGCCGATCGCCGCCGTCAACCTTGGCCGAACCCGCGCCGACGCGCTCCTCACGCTGAAGGCGGAGCAGACGTGCGAGTCGGCGCTCGCTTTCCTGTTGTGACCGTCGCAGCGCCCAAGCGCGCGTCAGGCTCGGTTAAGGCTCCTGGCCTAGAACGGGATCGATCGGGCGCTTTTGTCGGTCGAGTCGATGCTGCCCACGCGTCATCGTTCGGGCGCGCGGCGGCCGGGCGAAGACTTGGGGAGCCATACCGATGCGCATTGTCTGTGCGATGATTGCCCTGCCCTGCCTTGTCGGCTCCGCCGCCGCTCTGCCGCCGGCGGCCCCCGCTGAGGTCAATCTTCCTTATTCGGCTTGCGGCGACATGGCCGCGCTCAGGGCCAACCTGACCGGGACGCGTGATCCGTCGCCCAACAGCGACACGGTCCTGCGCAGGCTCGGCGTGCGCTGCATCGGCGCCCGCGCGCCACAGCCTCGCGCCCGCTATTGAGCGAACGGCGCAGAATCGCGCGCCGACCTGCGCGGGCAAAAAATAGCGGTCGCCCGGAGGCGGCCGCTAGCGTCGATTGAAGGCGATGTTTTCAGCGTCGGTCAGCGCAGGATCGCCGAGGTCACTGGCCAGGTCAGGGAAAGACTGACGATCAGTCCGAACGCGGCCAGGCTGGCCAAACGCATCTTGTGCCGCGCGCCCTCCGGCAGCGCGGCGATCATCAGGACCGCGAAGACGAGGACGAGGAACCCCGCGGGGAGGTTGGCGACTGAAGGGTGAAACACGGCGTAGAGGAAGTCGCCGAGGGTCGAGCCGATCTGATCCAATCCATCCATCGATTTGCTCCATTTAAGAGCCGTCAATGTGCTATCCCACGAATTCGTCTGTGTCGCAAAGAACGTCTTAAGAGTAACCTTTATTGGTGAGACGATTAACCTTTATTGGCGACCCTATACTTAATGAGAGATTGAAGGCCCACGCTGGCGCATCTGGCGCCGGGCGACAGCCGCATATCGCGAATTGCGATTGACAACCGGGGCCCGCACTGGCGCATTGCCTCTCACCGCGTCAGCGGCGCCGCCGCGGCCGACGATTGTCCACTCGAGGAGACCAGGCCGATGCGCATCGAGCCCGCGTTTCTGTTCGATCTCGATGGAACGCTGGTGGACAGCGTCTACCAGCATGTTCTGGCCTGGAAAGAGGCGCTCGACAGCGAAGGCGTCGAGCTCTCGGTCTGGCGCATCCACCGCAAGATCGGCATGAGCGGGGGCCTGTTCACCAACCAGCTCAAGCGCGAAACCGGAGTCGACCTCAGCGAGGATCGGCTCGATCGCCTGCGCCGATTGCATGCGGAAGCCTATCGCCGCATGTCGGACCACATTCGCCCGCTGCCCGGCGCGCGCGAATTGTTGGCCTTTCTCACCAACGCCGGTCACCAATGGGCGATCGCCACCAGCGGGCGGATGGAGACGGCGGCGGTCAACCTCGCCGCGCTCGGCGTCGATCCGTCCCGAACGCCGGTGGTGACGCGCGATCAGGTCAAATACGCCAAGCCCGATCCCGACCTGTTTCTCGCCGCGGCGGCGCGACTGAACGCGCCGATCGAGACCGCCGTCGTGGTCGGCGACAGCATCTGGGACATGCTGGCTGCGGCGCGGTGCCGCGCGCTTGGCGTCGGGCTCCTGTGCGGCGGTTATGGCGCAAGCGAATTGCAGCAAGCGACCGCCTTCCGCGTCTATGAGGATCCGGCGGATTTGCTCGTCCACATCGACGAGCTCGGCGGACGCCGGTGAGCAACCATCCCCATCCTCAAGGCCCTGGCCGCTGGCTGAGCTCCCCCATCGTCTTTGCGAATCGCGCGGCGATCTGATCCCTGAACACGTGGCGCCCGCCGGCCACGACTTTCAGTCCCCCGCTCCAGACGCAATCGACGAGCGGATTGCCGACCGAGAAAATCCAGGCGTCGAGGATCTGGTCGTCAACCTTGCCCGCAAGCGTTGGATGATCGGCGCGAAAGGTCAGAAGGTCCGCCGCCGCGCCGGGCGCGAGCTTGCCCGAGTTCCGCGCCAGGGCCTGAGCGCCCCCGGCCCAGACGGCTTCGAGCATCGTCCGCCCGCATGACGATTCCTCGACGCTGCAGACATTGCGCGCCCGCTCGCGCAACCTCTGCGCATATTCGAGCTGGCGCAATTCCGCAGCCACGCCAATCGAGACATTGGAGTCGGTGCCGACGCCATAGCGCCCGCCATCGCGGATGTAAGTCGGCGGCATTGAAGATTCCATCGCCAAGATTGGCTTCCGTCACCGGACAAAGGCCGGCGACCGCGCCCGAGCGCGCGAGGTCACGCGTCTCGCCTTCGTCCATATGGGTCGCATGGACGAGGCACCATTTCTCGTCGACGCCGGCGTGGTCGATCAGCCAGCGCACCGGACGCGCGCCCAACGAGGCGACGCAGTCCTCGACTTCCTTGATCTGCTCGGCGGCGTGGATGTGGATGAGGCCGCCGCCTGCGAGAGGAATAAGTTCGGCGAGTTCTTCGGGCGTCACGGCGCGAAGGCTGTGCGCGGCGATCCCGATCGTCTGTCCCGCCGGCTGCTTGATCATCCGGCGGCAATCCTCGACGAGACGCGCGAATGACGCGAGTGTCGGTGACGAACCGTCTCTGCTCCGGCGTGGGCGGCGCGCCGCCGAAGGTCGAATGAGCGTAGAACACCGGCAGAAGCGTGATCGCGATGCCGGCGCGTCCGGCCGCGGACAGGATTCGATCGGCCATTTCCGCAGGCTCATCGTAAGGCTTGCCGTCGGGGGCGTTGTGGAGGTAGTGGAACTCGGCGACGGCGGCGAATCCCGCCTCCAGCATCTCGACATAGAGCCTGCGCGGCGACCGCCTCCACGTCATCCGGCGACATCATCAGCGCGAAGCGATACATGGTCTCGCGCCAGGTCCAGAACGTGTCGGTCTCCTTGGTCCTGACTTCGGCAAGTCCCGCCATGGCGCGCTGGAAGGCGTGGCTGTGCAGGTTCGCCGCCGCCGGCGCCAGGATCGCGTGACGCTCGTCGCCCTCCTGCGCTGGCGCTCCCGTTTGCACGGCGCCGATTGAGCCGTCGTCGATCGTGATCCGCACGTCGGACTTCCAACCGTCGGGGGTTAACGCCCTTGCGGCGTAAAGGACCGGCATCACTCGCCTCCCGTGCTCGCGCGGCCGCGAGCGCGCTTGCCTTTCGGACGATTAGGTCTAAGCATGAAATGGTCTGCGGCGGGAAGCCGTTGAGCGCCATGGTTCAAACAAACGACGTCAACCGTCTCGGATACGGTTTGGCTCAACGCCCGTCTTGCGACCCTGGTCGAAGGGCGCCCGGGGCTGGGGATCGTCGAATCCGGCGCGATCGCCGCGCGCGACGGACGAATCATCTTCGTTGGCCCGCAGGATGAGCTTCCGTCCGCCGCGCGCGCCGCGGCGCGGATCGTCGATTGCGAAGGCCGCTGGATCACGCCCGCCCTCATCGATTGCCACACCCACCTCGTCTACGGGGGCGATCGGGCGCACGAATTCGAGCTGAGACTCGCGGGCGCCACCTATGAGGAGATCGCCCGCGAAGGCGGCGGAATTCTTTCGACAGTCCGCGCGACCCGCGCCGCAAGCGAAGACGAGCTTATGCGATCGGCGCTCAAGCGATTGGACGCTTTGATCGCCGAGGGCGTCGAGCACGGTCGAAGTCAAATCCGGCTACGGACTCGAGCTTGCCGCCGAGCGCAAATCGCTCCGCGTCGCACGCCGGCTCGCGCAGGCAGCGCTCCGTCACGATCCGCGCGACGTTCCTCGGCGCGCATGCGCTGCCGCCCGAATTCATGGGCAAGCGCGACGCCTATGTCGCCTATGTCGCCGACACGATGATCCCGACGCTGGCAAGCGAAGGCCTGATCGACGCCGTCGACGGGTTTTGCGAGAGAATCGCGTTCACGCGCGAGGAGATCGCGCGCGTGTTCGCCGCTGCGCGACGCGCCGGGCTTCCGGTCAAGCTGCATGCCGATCAATTGTCGAATTCAGGCGGCGCCGCGCTCGCCGCCGAGTTTGGCGCGCTCTCGGCCGATCATCTCGAATATGCGGACGAAGCACGGCCTCGCCGCGATGGCGCGCGCGGGCGTCGTCGCGGTGCTGCTGCCCGGCGCGTATTATGTGCTCAAGGAACGACACGCGCCGCCGATCGACCTCATGCGCAAGCATCGCGCTGCCGATGGCGGTCGCCACCAACTCCAATCCGGGCACTTCGCCCATGACCTCGCTCCTGCTCGCGCTCAATATGGCGGCGACGCTGTTCGGGCTCACGGTCGACGAATGTCTCGCCGGCGCCACCCGCAACGCGGCGCGCGCGCTCGGCCTCGCCAGCGAGACGGGAACCCTCGAAGCCGGCAAATGGGCCGATCTCGCGATCTGGGACATCGAGCGGCCGGCCGAGCTTGTCTATCGGCTCGGCTTCAACCCGCTTCATGCCCGCGTCTGGAGGGGACGATGACCGTCGTCATCCGCCCCGGCGAGGCGTCGCTTGCCGACTGGCGCGCGATCTGGCACGGCGCGCCGGTCGCCGTCGACCCGGCCAGTCATCCCGCCGTGGCCGCGAGCGCGGCGGCGGTCGAGCGGATTCTCGCCCGCGGCGAGCCGGTCTATGGAATCAACACCGGCTTCGGCAAACTGGCGGGCGTGCGCATCGCTCGGCAAGACCTTGCTCAGCTTCAGCGCAACATCGTGCTCTCGCACGCGGCGGGCGTCGGCGAACCGGCTTGCGTTCCGACGACGCGGCTCATGATGGCGCTCAAGCTCGGCAGTCTCGCGCAGGGCGCCTCGGGCGTTCAGCCGCAGACGCTTCAGCCTCATCGAGGCCATGCTTGCGCGCGGCGTGACGCCGGTGGTCCCGTCGCAAGGGTCGGTCGGCGCGTCGGGCGATCTCGCGCCGCTCGCGCATATGGCGGCGGCGATGATCGGCGTCGGCGAGGCTCGTGTCGGCGACCGCATTGCGCCCGCTGCACGCCGCGCTCGCCGAAGTCGGCCTCGAGCCGATCGCGCTTCAGCCCAAGGAGGGGCTTGCGCTCCTCAACGGCACGCAATTCTCGACCGCCAATGCGCTCGTCGGCCTGTTCAAGGCCGAGACGCTGTTCCGCTCCGCCCTGGCGACCGGCGCGCTGTCGACCGATGGCGCGCGCGGATCGGATACGCCGTTCGACCCGCGCATCCACGCGCTGAGACGCCACCCGGGCCAAATCGAAGTCGCGACCGCGTTGCGCGCGCTGCTCCAGGGAAGCGCCATTCGCGCTTCGCATCTGACCGGCGACGAACGGGTGCAGGATCCCTATTGCCTGCGCTGCCAGCCGCAGGTGATGGGGGCCTGCCTCGATCTCCTGCGCCAGGCGGCGGCGACCCTCCTCATCGAGGCGAACGGAGTCTCCGACAATCCGCTGATCTTCGCCGAAACGAACGAAGCGCTTTCGGGGGGAAACTTCCATGCCGAGCCGGTCGCCTTCGCCGCCGACATGATCGCGCTCGCGATTTGCGAAATCGGCTCGCTAGCCGAGCGCCGGATCGCGATGCTCGTCGATCCCGCGCTTTCCGGCCTGCCGGCGTTCCTGACCCCGAAGCCCGGGCTCAACTCCGGCTTCATGATCCCCCAGGTGACCGCGGCGGCGCTCGTCGCCGAGAACAAGACCCGCGCCTATCCGGCCAGCGTCGATTCGATCCCGACCTCGGCCAACCAGGAGGATCACGTCTCGATGGCCGCGCATGGCGCGCGCCGGCTCGACCCGATGGCGGATAACGCAATGTCGATCGTCGGCATCGAGCTCATCGCCGCCGCCCAGGCCTGCGATTTTCACGCGCCCCTCCGATCGAGCGCGCCGCTCGAAGCGTTGCGGACGCTGCGTGCGCCGCGAGGTTCCGCATCTCGAGGACGACCGCTACTTTCATCCCGACATCGCCGCGGCGACTCGTCTCGTCAGTCGCGGCGCCGTCATCGACGCGGTCGGCGCCGCGACGCTGCCCGCGCTCGAGGGACCCGCGCGATGACCGCCGGGCGTCCCGACTGGCTCGTCGTCGAGCGCCGCGACGCGCCGCTCATCGTCAGCATTCCCCACGCGGGAACAGACCTCCTCGACTTCGAGCCGGCCTTCGTCGATCCGTGGCTCGCGCGCAAGGACGCGGACTGGCGGCTCGACGAGCTCTATAATTTTATCGCGCCGCTCGGCGCGACGCTGCTGCGCACAAAGCTTTCGCGCTCGATCATCGACGTCAATCGCGATCCGAGCGGCGCTTCGCTCTATCCCGGCCAGGCGACGACCGAGCTCTGCCCGGCCACGACCTTCGACGGCGAGCCGCTCTATCGCGAGGGCCAGGCGCCGGACGCGGCCGAAATCGACGAGCGGCGGCGCCTTTACTTCGATCCCTATCATGCGGCGCTCGCCGACGAGATCGCGCGGCTCCGTCAGAGGCATAGGCGCGTCGCGCTGTTCGACGCCCACTCCATCCGCTCGCGTGATCCCGCGCCTGTTCGACGGCGAACTGCCCGTGTTCAATCTCGGGACCAATTCCGGCGCAAGCTGTTCTCCCCGGCTGCGCGAGACGGTCGGCGACATTCTCGGCGCGTCGGGTCAAAGCATGGTGATCGACGGGCGCTTCAAAGGCGGCTGGATCACGCGCGCCTATGGCAGGCCACAGGAAGGAGTCGAGGCCGTGCAGCTCGAGCTCGCCTGCCGCGCCTATATGCAGCGAGCCCGAGCGCCCCGCGCCTGGGAACTGGCCGACGCCCATCGACGAGGCGCGCGCGGCGCCGACGCGGGCGACGATCAGGCGCGCGCTCGAAGCGATCCTCGCGCATGTCAGCCAAGAAAGGTCGGCCCCATGACCACGCCTGGCCGCATCGACAATATGCGCGTCATCCGCAGCCCGCGCGGAACCGAACTTTCCGCCAAAAGCTGGCAGACCGAAGCGCCGATGCGGATGCTGATGAACAATCTCGATCCCGACGTCGCGGAACGGCCGGGCGAGCTCGTCGTCTATGGCGGCATCGGGCGCGCCGCGCGCGACTGGCAGGCGTTCGACCGCATCGTCGCGACGCCTGCGCCGCCTCGAGGGCGACCAGACGCTGCTCGTCCAGTCGGGCAAGCCGGTCGGCGTGTTCCGCACCCATGCCGACGCGCCGCGCGTGCTGATCGCCAATTCCAATCTCGTGCCGCACTGGGCGACCTGGGACTGTTTCAACGAGCTCGATCGCAAGGGCCTCATGATGTACGGGCAGATGACCGCGGGCTCGTGGATCTATATCGGCTCGCAGGGCATCGTGCAGGGCACCTACGAGACCTTCGTCGAGATGGGGCGCCGGCACTTCGGCGGCGATCTTCGCGGAAAATGGATTCTCACCGCCGGCCTCGGCGGCATGGGCGGCGCGCAGCCGCTCGCCGCATCGATGGCCGGCGCTTCGCTGCTTGCGGTCGAGTGCCGCCCGTCCAGCATCGAGTTCCGGCTGCGCACCGGTTATGTCGACGTGCAGGCCAAGGACCTCGACGACGCGCTCGCGATCATCGAGAGGTCGACGAAGGCGCGCAAAGCCGTCTCCGTCGCGCTGCTCGGCAACGCGGGCGAAGTGCTGCCCGAACTTCTGCGCCGCGGCGTCAAGCCCGACATCGTCACCGACCAGACCTCGGCGCACGATCCCGTCAACGGCTATCTGCCCAAGGGGTGGAGCCTGCAGCAATGGGAGGAGCGCCGCGCAAGCGATCCCAAGGGAGTTGCGCGCGCCGCGAAAGCGTCGATGGGCGAGCATGTGCGGGCGATGCTCGCCTACGCGCACGAGGGCGTCCCGACCGTCGACTATGGCAACAACATCCGCCAGATGGCGCTCGAGGAAGGCGTGAAAGACGCATTCGACTTCCCGGGCTTCGTACCGGCCTATATCCGGCCTTTGTTCTGCCGCGGCGTCGGACCGTTCCGCTGGGCCGCCCTGTCAGGCGATCCGGAGGACATTTTCAGAACCGACGCCAAGGTCAAGGAGCTGATGCCCGACAACCCGCATTTGCACAATTGGCTCGACATGGCGCGTGCGCGGATCAAGTTCCAGGGCCTGCCCGCGCGCATCTGCTGGGTCGGTCTCGGCGACCGGCACCGGCTTGGCCTCGCCTTCAACGCAATGGTCGCATCGGGCGAACTCAAGGCGCCGATCGTCATCGGCCGCGACCATCTCAATTCCGGCTCCGTCGCCTCGCCAAATCGCGAAACCGAAGCGATGATGGACGGCTCGGACGCGATCTCCGACTGGCCTCTTCTGAACGCGCTTCTGAACTGCGCCTCGGGGGCGACCTGGGTGTCGATCCATCATGGCGGCGGCGTCGGCATGGGCTTTTCTCAGCACGCCGGCATGGTCGTCGTCGCCGACGGGACGCCGGAAGCGGCGCGGCGCATCGAGCGGGTGTTGTGGAACGACCCGGCGAGCGGCGTCATGCGCCACGCCGACGCGGGCTATGAGGCGGCGATCAATGCGCGCGCGAGAAGGGCCTCGACCTGCCGAGCCTGGGGTGAAAGGCCCGGCGCAACGCCGTTCGCGAGGGGCAGGGCAATCGTCAGCCTCTCAGCGCCTGGTCGAGATCGGCGATGAGATCGTCCGGGTTTTCGATTCCGACCGAGAGGCGGATCAGAGCGGGCGTGATCCCGAGGCGCATTTGCTCCTCGGGCGCAATGTCGGAATGGGTCATGGCCGCAGGGTGCGACGCCAGGCTCTCGGTCCCGCCCAGACTGACGGCGAGCTTGATCACTTCGAGCCGGTCGAGAACCGCGAACGCTTCCGCCTCGCCCCCCTTGACCTCGAAGCTGAAGGTCGAGCCCGCGCCTTTGCACTGGCGTTCGAAGACCGGCCGATCAGGATGGTCCTCGGGCAGAAAGCCCAGATACCAGACCGAGGCGACCGCGGCATGGCCGCGCAGAAACTCCGCCACCTTGCGCGCGCCCTCGGCGGCGGCCGTCATTCTGAGCTTCAACGTTTCGAGCGAGCGCATCAACAGCCAGCCGGTGTTGGGATCGCACATCGTGCCGAGGATCGTGCGCATGCCGCGGATCGGCTCGAGCGCCGCAGCGGTTCCCGAGCAGCCGCCCGCGATCAGATCGGAATGGCCGCCGACATATTTGGTGAGCGAGGTCACGACCAGATCGGCGCCATGGGCGATCGGCGTCTGGTACAGGGGCCCGAGCATCGTATTGTCGACGATGACCATCGGGCGCTTTCCGTCCGCGCCCTTGAGGCCGTCGGCGAGCTGTCTCGCCCCGGCAATGTCGACAAGGCCGTTGGTCGGATTGGCTGGCGTCTCGAGATAGAGCGCCACGATCGGCCCCACGCCGCGCGCCCGGTTCACGGCTTCCTCCATCGCGGCGCTCCCGCCCTCGGCCGGAAAGCCGACCGAGGCGACGCCGAACTGCGGCAGGATCCTGTTCAGGAGAAAATCCGTGCCGCCATAGACGGGGCCGGAATGGACGATGACCGAGCCGGGCCGCGCATATGCCCAAAGGGTCGTCGAAATGGCGGCCATGCCCGAGGCGAATGTCAGATTGGCCTCCGCCTCGTCCCAGATCGCCAGCCGATCTTCGAGCATTTCGAGATCGGGATTGTTGATCCGGCTGTAGATGAGGCCGGGCTCCTCGTTCGGCCGCTTCTGGCGCAGGCCATAGGCCAGTTCGAAGAACGCCTTGCCGTCCTGGGCGGTGCGGAACACGAAAGTCGACGTCTGAAAGACCGGCGGCTTCAGCGACCGCTCGCTGAGGAACGGATCGTAGCCATAGCCCATCATCAGGGTTTCCGGCGCAAGCGCCCGATTGCCGAGGACCCTCTTGCGCCATCGTTGGTCGGACATGCGTTTCGCCTCCGGGCGCCGCTCAGCGGCCCGGGCCATGTTTTAAAGCAGGATCCGTCAAGCCGGAAACATCGCGGCCGCGGCGTCCGCTCACTCCCCTCCGCGCCGACGATGGCGACGATATGTCTCTGCTGATCAATTCATCAACCAGCGGCGGCGGCCGCTCGCGGCGCTGAAGGTGCGGCTTGACGGCGGCAAGCGGGACTTCCGCCAGCACGAATGCGGCGCGGCGCAGCTCAGCGCGACCGGCGCGGCCGAAAGCCTGCCGCGCGCAAACGCCCGCAAGACAAGCCTCGAAGCGCTCGGCCTGATCGGCGACGCCGCGCTTGAGCGTCGCCGGCCAGTCGCCCTGAACGAAATCATGGCGGCTATAGAGCATGAGCAGCCGCGCGTCGTCCAAATGGCGGCGCGCCCAGGCAGGCGTATGGAGCGCGGCGCCAAGGCCGTCGCCTGCCTCGATCGCGGCGACGAAGCCCTGCTGATAGGCGAGCACGGTCTGGAGCCATACTTCGCCAAGCAGCGCGTCGCGCGAGGCAAAGCGATAGTAGAACGAGCCCTTGGGCGCTCCGATCCGCTCGGCGACGGAATCGACGGTCACGGCCTTCAGGCCCACGCTCGGCGATGAGCGCGCGCGCAGCGTCAAGGAAGCCGGCCTGATCGAATTGCGCTCGCCCCATGCCTTATAGACTATGCGGTCTAGACTCACGTCGTCTAGATCCGCTAAGCGTGCGAGCGGCCGGGGTGAGAACGGAGGATGTTCCAATGTTGGAAACGAAAGCCAAGGCCCGACGCCGTCGACGTAAGCCGCCTGATGGCCGGCGCGGCGAAGACGATGCGAAGCACGCGCTATTGCTGGCTCGCGACCACGAGCGAGGCCGGCGCTCCCCACGTTCGGCCCATGGGGCGGGTGCTGAACGACCCCGGCGAGGACGAGTGGAGAATCCGGTTCCTCACCGACGGCCGTTCGCAGAAGGCCGCCGACATGCGGCGCGCCAGCGAGGTGACGATCCTGTTTCAGCACGACCCCGACCTCGCCTTCGTCACATTGATCGGGCAAGGCCGAGCTGCACGAGAGCGCAGTCCGAGACGCGCGGCCGCTGGAAAGCCGCCTATGACGTCTACTTTCCCAGCGAGACAGACGGAGCGAATGCGATCTTTGTCGAGGTCGAGATCGAGCGCATGGAGCTCTGGATCCGCGGCGTCACGCCGGAGCCGTTCGGCCTGCGGGCGACGGTGCTTGAGCGGGAGCGCCGGCGGCTGGCGTTCGATCGCCTGCTAGGACTTCGCGCTCCAGTCGGGCGCAGCCCTCTAGTCCGGCTCCATGCCTGCGGCGAGCTCGACCGGCTGCCCATGCGGGGTGCTGCAGATAGGCGCGCTCCCATTGGTGCTCGCGCTCGTCGAGCTCCGCGCGCGTGACGGCGCCGTTTTCCAGCAAGCACGCCGCTCGAGCGCGGCGAGCACGGCGCGGTAGTAGGTCTCGCGGTCGTCGGGCGCGGCCTTGCGCGCCGCGATCTCGGCGCCGAGCGTCTCGGCCCAGCGCGCGGGCGAGATCACGCCGCGCTTGACGAGAAGATCGGCGAGCGCAAGCGTTTGCGCGTGCCACGGCTCGCCGAACACCGGCTCGCCGTCCCTGGCCTTGAGAACGCCTGGCCCCGGCTCAGGCCGGTTCAAGATAGCTCTCCCAGAGATCGACGAACACGCGGTCGGCCCTCCCCTTCGCCTCCGGCCAAAGGTCGGAAGAGGCGAAGCTCACGGTATAGAGATGCTCGCCCCGCTTCTCGCCGCGCGCCGATGCGTCGGCCAGGACATGGCCGCCGTGATGGGCGTGGATCACCCCTGCCCTGCCCCGCACATATCCGGGCAGGCGCGTATGGCCGGAGCCGCCGTCGAGCCGGCATCGCACCTTCTCGCCCAGCGCGAAGCGCGGCGGCGTATTGACGCTGACGGCGAAAGCTCCGCGGGTCGTCTGACGGAGGCGCGCGCGGCCTCGGCCGTCTGGACGGCGGGACGCTCGGCTTCGGCGCGAAGGCGGAGGCGCGCGCCTTGATCTCGTCGAGCGTCAGATAGCCCTCGTCGATCAATTGCGCGGCGCAGCGTCGTCAGCCATTGATCGTAATAGGGCCGCGTCAGATAATCGACGGGATCCGCGAGCTCGCGGCAATAACGGAACCAGTCGATCGTCCAGCTCGTCGCCGACGGCCGACGACTGCTTGATCGCGAAGTCGCGCATCTCCCAATCGGCGTGGAACAGTTTGTCGTCTGCCTTGTCGACGATCGGGCCGAAGCCTTCGCGCCCGCCGAGATCGTGAACGCCGTCCATCAGGCGTTCGCCCGCTTGGGCGAGAGATCGCGCTCCGCGCCGATCATCGAATTGCGCGTGACCAGCTTGGCGAGCGCCGCCTCGTCCCAATCCTCGACCCCCTTTGGCCGCTCGGGCAGGACGAGATAGCGCCGCTCCGAAGTCGAATCCCACACCCGCACTTGCGTTCTTCTCGTCAAGCTCGACGCCGAACTCCTTGAGCACCCCGCGCGGGTCGCGCACCGCGCGGGCGCGATATTCGTTCGACTTGTACCAGGATGGCGAAAGACCCAGCAGCGAGAACGGATAGCAGGAGCAGAGCGTGCAGACGACGAGGTTATGCACGTTCGCCGTGTTCTCCACCGCCTGCAAATGCCCGGTCGCATGGCCGGCAAAGCCGAATTCGCCGATCGCCGCGGTTGCGTCGGCCAGCAGCCGCGCCTTGAACGCCGGATCGCTCCAGGCGCGCGCGACGACGGCGGCCCCGCGCTTCGGGCCGATCTCGTCGCGATACATTTCGATCCAGGCGTCGACCGCGGCGGGATCGATGAGCTCTTTCTCCGCGAGCAGGCTCTCGAGCGCCTTCGTGCGCAGGGCGGGCTCGGACGGCAGAAGCGAATGCAGCTCGTGATGGATATGGGAGATCGTCTTCCCGTCGAAGCTCGCCATCGCGCTCCCCTTGGTCGCCCGGCAGCGTACCACGGAGCCGCGCGCAGTAAAGACGCCTCGCCTCTCCCTCTGCGGGGGCGGCTGCTTCAGGCGCTTCTGAGGAGCGCGATCACGGCTTCTTCCTCGCCGCTCAGCCCCGCCAGCCCGGACCGGCCGCCGGCGGCCTCAAGGACGAACGCGCCCTTGAGATAGGCCTCCGCGATCGCCGGATGGATGTAGGACTTGCGGCACACGGCCGCGGTGTTGCCCAAGGCCGCCGCGACCTGCCTGACCGCGGCGCTCATGACGCGTTTGGCCTGCGTCGCGCTCGCGAACGGATCGGACGCCGAGAGAAACCGCGCCATCAGCACCGTGCCCGCCCAGGTGCGAAAATCCTTGGCGGTGATGTCGCCTCCCGCGATCTCTCTGAGATAGGCGTTGACGTCGCCCGACGACACCGCGCGCAGCGTCTTCTCCTCGTCGAAATATTGCAGAAGCTCCTGTCCGGGCAGCTCCTGGCAGGCCCGAATGATCCGCGCCACGCGCCGGTCGCGCATCGCAAGCGACCATTGCTTGCCGCTCTTGCCGGTGAACTGGAAACGAACCTCGGCGCCTCGAACCGCGACATGATCGCTTTTGAGGGTGGTGAGCCCATAGCTCTGATTGGTTCGCGCATATTCGTCGTTGCCGACGCGGATCAGCGTCGTCTCCAGAAGATGCACGACCGTCGCCAGAACCTTCTCGCGCGGCAGCCCGCGCAGGCTCATATGTTCGGCGACCTTCGCCCGGATCGCCGGCAGCGCGGCGGCGAAAGCGAACAGGTGCTCGTATTTCGACTGCTCCCGCGCCTCGCGATATTCGGCGTGGTATTTGTATTGCTTGCGTCCCTTGGCGTCGCGGCCGGTCGCCTGAATGTGCCCGTTCGCGGAGGCGCAGATCCACACGTCCGTCCAGGCCGGCGGGATGACGAGCGAGCGGATGCGCTTGAGCAGCCCGGTGTCCGCCGATCCGCCTGCCCTTGGCGTCGAAATAGACGAAGCCCTTGCCCGCCCGCCTGCGCCGGATTGCCGGCGCGTCGTCGCACACATAGCGCAGGCCGTCGGGGACCGGCATGGCGACATCGACGGAAACGCGAATCTCGGAATCGAGCATTTGCGCAAACCCTGGGCGCTTCCCCGGAACGCCGGATGTGCGCCGTCTGTTCCATCTGGAGGTCGGGCGCCCGGCTCGCGACGTCGCCTCCGGCGCCGCGCGCTAGAAGCTGTTGCGGTCGTGGTAGGTCTGCAAAAACTGCCGCACGCGCGGCTCGGGGCTTTCGTGGAAGACGCGGCGCGGCGGACCCTCGTCGACGATGCGGCCCTCGTCGATGAAGGCGATGCGGCCGGCGACATGGGCGGCGAAGCCCATCTCGTGGGTGACGATCAGCATCGTCATGCCTTCCGCCGCGAGGCTCCTCATCACCTCCAGCACTTCGCCGACCAGCTCCGGATCGAGCGCCGAGGTCGGCTCGTCGAACAGCATGAGCCGCGGCTGCATCGCCAGCGCCCGCGCGATCGCGACCCGCTGCTGCTGGCCGCCCGAGAGGCGCGAGGGATAGGCGTCGGCCTTGGCGGCGAGCCCGACCCGGGTCAGCATCGCCATGGCGCGATCGCCCGCTTCGCGCGCGTTCAAGCCGCGCACGCGCCGCAAGGGCTCGGCGACATTGCCGAGCGCGGTCATGTGCGGCCAGAGATTGAAGTGCTGGAACACCATGCCGATCTCGCGCCGCATCTCGCGCAAAGCGCCCGCCGCGCATGCGTCGCGCGCGCTCCGTCGGCGCATGTCCTCGTAGCCGATCAGCCGGCCGTCGATGCGCACGTCGCCGGAATCGTAAGGCTCGAGAAAGTTGACGCATCGGAGCAGCGTGCTCTTGCCCGATCCGCTCGGCCCGATCAGGCAGACGACTTCCGAGCGCTGGACCGAAAGATCGACGCCGCGCAGCACCTGATGCGCGCCGAAGCTCTTGCTGACCTTGGCAAGCTCGATCATCGGCGCGCTCATGCCTGGGCCTCATGCGCGAGATAGGCCGTCACCCGCGCTTCGATCCGCGCGCCCAGGCGCGACACCGTTTCGACCAGAAGCCAGTAGAAGACCGCCATGGCGAAGATCGCGTCGAACGCGGTGAATGTCTCCGCCGCCATCGTCTGCACCTGATACATGAGCTCGGGCACGGTGATGATCGACAGCACCACCGTCTCCTTCGACAGGATGATCAGCATGTTGACGATCGAAGGAACGGCGGCGATGAGCGCGCCGGGCAGCATGACGCGCATCATCGTGTCGAACGGCGCCATGCCGACGCTGACCGCCGCCTCGATCTGGCCCGCCGGCACGGCGGCGAAGCCGGCGCGAAAGATCTCGGCGAAATAGGCCGACGAGTAGAGGCCGAGGCCGAGGATGCCGGCCGCGGTCGCGGTCAGTCTGAGCCCGATCGACGGGCCGCCGGCGTAGAGCAGGAAGAGCTGCATCAGGAACGGCGTGCCGCGGAAGATCTCGATGAACGCCCGGATGAGCCAGTTGAGCGGCGCGATCCGAAGCCGGCGCAGGAGCGTGATCGCGAACCCGAGCATGAGCCCGAGCGCCCCGCCGGCGGCCCAGCAAAGGATCGTGACGCCAAAGCCGCTCAGAAGCGAGGGCGCATAGTGGAGGAGCAGGGCCCAGCTCATCGCGCGCCTGCCGCGGCGAGGCGCCGCTCCACGATCGCGCCCGCGCCCGCCAGGCAAAGGTTGATCGCGAGATAGAACAGGCCTCCGCCGACATAGGCCTCGAGCGGCCGATAGGTCTCGGAGGCGATGTTCATGCTGACGCGGGTGAGTTCGGCGATGCCGACCACCGAGACCAGCGACGAAGCCTTGATGAGGAGGATGAATTCGTTGATGAGCGGGGGCGCCGAAATCCTGAGCGCCTGCGGCAGGAGAATGCGCCGCCAGATGTCGAGGCCGGAAAAGCCGAGCGCAGTCGCCGCCTCGCCCTGCCCGCGCGGCACGGCGTTGAGCGCGCCGCGCAGGATCTCCGCCTGATAGGCGCCCGACGACAGCGCCAGCGCCCCGACCGCCGCCACGATCGCCGGCACGTCGAGCCCGTATTCGGCGAGAAAATAATAGATGAACAGGAGCTGCACCAACAGCGGAACGCCGCGGAACACGCTGACATACGCGCCGCCGAGGCGCTTGAGCCACGGGCGCCGCGAAACACGGGCCACGCAGACGAGCGCGCCAATCGCAAACCCGAACACGATGCCGGCGAAGGACACGGCGATCGTCGTCGCGCGCCGCGCGTCAGATAGCCGAACGAGTGGAGGATGACCTCAGGTTTCATGGGGCCCCGGCGATCCGATCTGCGTCACGTCGGATCCCTCGACCGCGTCTGTTACGGCGCGCTCAGGATTGGCGCACGCGACGGCGCGGATCGAGATTTCCTCGCAGCGACTCCGGGCCGCCGTCAACCACAACCTGCCTCAAGCCTAGCGACAAGTTACTTCGGCTCAAGCGCTTTAGGCGCCGGCTGGAATTCAATCATCGGCTGGCGGCATGCCGCCTGGGATCAAAGCGCGGCTGGAATTTCGCCGTGGAAACGGCATCGCGCGTGACGATCCCGTCGGTTTTATCCAAGACCATCATTCGGCTTTGAATGCCCGTCTTCCTTGGGATTGCTCGCCTGAGCGAGAAAAGCCAGGCGCTTCGGACAATTTTCCCATTCATGGGAGAGACACTGCATTTTGCGGCAATCAAATTCACAGACAGCGATTTCATCTGGGACGTCGCCAATCCATTGGCCCTTGAGCCAAACGCCAAACTTCCCCAAATGAGCCCGCGGCGACGCCAATAGCTTTGACATAACTCACCTCGGGTATCAATTTCCCGGTTTCGCGCCGGATTGTATATCTGGCAGATTGGTGGGGCCTTGATCGTCGCTTTACCCCTACCGCCGCTTCGGCAATCCTATGCGCGTTGGCTGAGTTTGCCGATAGCAGGACGAGCCGGCGGACGCCGACCGGCGAAGCAATCAAACGAGAAGCGGCGTTGCGCATCGCCGACATTTTCTCGGAAAATCGAAAAAATGCCCGCAAGATCACGACGAAGGATGCGGTATGCGCCGCACCGGTGGAAATCATCATGCTCTCAATGAGAGGCCGCTCGAGGCGTGTGTCTCGAAAACCAGCCGAGGCGACTCGGATTTCGATCCTCGCGACAATGACCCGGCGATTATCCGCGCGGCGCGCGAGGAGACGGGGCGGCGCCGCCGCGTCCAAGCTTCAGGTCAGATGGAGGGCTCGGGCACCGTCTTCGGCAGGTCCATGGTCTGGCCGAACCAGGTCTTCTGGATCTTGGCCATTTCGCCGCTCGCCTCGACCTTGAGGATCGCGGCGTTGATGGCGTCGATCAGCGTCTTGTCGTCGAGCCGGCCGACCCAGGAGAAATAGGTCGGCTCGCCGAACGGCGGCGCCACCACGGCGAACGTGTCGGGGCGCTTTTGCGCCACGTAAGCGAGGTTGGGCAGCGAATTGACCGAGGCGTCGATGCGGCCCGCGGCGAGATCGGCGTAGGACTGGTTGTTGTCGATATATTCCTTGACCTCGACCGGCTTCGGCAATTTGGCCGCGAACGCCTTGAGCTGGGCGAGCTGCGAGGTGCCCTTCTGGCCGCCGACCGTCTTGCCGGCGATATCCTCGGGCTTCATGATGCTCTTGTCGTCGGCGCGCTTCATCAGCGCGGCGGTGGCGTTGGCGATCGGCACGGTGAAGGCGTAGCGCTTCATGCGCTCCTTGGTGATCGTCACCGGCGCGATGCAGAGATCGAACTTCTTGGCGTCGAGGCCGGGCAGCACGCTGGTCCACGGCAGATCGAGATAGGAGACCTTGACTCCCATCTCTTTGCCGACCGCGTCGATGAGGTCGCGGTCGAGCCCCTTATAGGTTCCGTTGTCGGAGATATCGAACGGGGGAAACTGCATCTCGGTCGCGGTCGAGAGCACGCCGCGCTTCTTGATCTCGGCCAGCGTGTCGTCGGCGAGGGCTGCGCGCGTTGCGCCGAAAAGCGCGCCCGAAGCGGCGAAAGCGGCCAGTCCGCGCTGAAGCGCGGCGCGCCGGGTCAAGGCGAGCCTGTCGAATTGCGTCATTGCCGAGCTCCCATGTCCTCGCGGGCCTGAACCCGGCGCTCCGGACCAGCGAATTCCGCGCCATCCGGACCTTTGCGCCGGACAGCGCCGCTGTTCAGCCTGCCGCCAATGTTGACGACCCCCATGCGGGTGTCAAATGCGAACACGCTTCCCGGGGCCGGCGCACGCCGGCGGTTGCCCAAGCGCCCTGGACCGTGCATTCCTGTCGCCGGCGCGAGCGGCGCGATCGCTCCGCCGCCAGCAAACGCGACACAAAGGTCCGTCCATGATCGAGGAACCGCCCCCGCTCGTTTTCGCTCCCTCCATCGAGCGCCCGCCGGCCGATATCGTCGAGCGCTTGCGCGCGCCGACCAGCTTCCTCGTCGACGCCATGAACGGGACCGGCGCCCTCGACTGGCGGATCAGGCGCCTCGCCGGCGGCGCCTTCGCCGGCGTCGCGCTCACCTGCGACTGCGGCCCGCTCGACAATCTCGCGTTCATGGCGGCGCTCGCCCAATCTGAGCCCGGCGACGTGCTCGTGGTCGCGACCGGAGGCTATACGGGAGCGGCCGTGACCGGAGACCTGCTCATCGGCGTCGCGCGCAACCGCGGCGCCGCGGGCTTCGTCACCGACGGCCTGGTGCGCGACCTCGACGACCTCGAAACCGTCGGCCTGCCGGTGTTCGCGCTCGGCGTCACGCCGAATTCGCCGCAAAGGCGCGGTCCAGGCTCGGTCGGGCTGCCGATCGTCTGCGGCGGCGTATCGGTCGGTTCCGGGGATATCATCGTCGGCGACCGCGACGGCGTGGTCGTCGTCCCGCGCGCGCGCATCGCGGAGACGCTCGACAATCTCGAGCGCGTCAAGGCCATGGAGGCGGCGACCCTGAAACGCGTGCGCGGCGGACTGAAGGAGCTGCCGGTCGAGGTTCCGGCGCTCAAGCGTCCGGGCAAAATCATCGGCTGAGGCTGAAGGCGGGAGGCGCAGGTGATCGACTTTCCCATCATCGATTCCCACATCCATCTCCTCGACCAGCAGCGGTTCGCCTATTCGTGGGCGAAGGACGCGCCCGCGCTCAAGCGCGACTGGACGCCGGACGATCTCGCCAACGCCGCCAAGCCGATCGAGATCGAGGGCTTCGTGTTCGTCGAGGTCGACGTCGACATGCCGCAATATCTCGACGAAGCCGAATGGGTCGACGGCCTCGGCGCCCATGACCGCCGCGTGCTCGGCGCCGTGGTCTCGCTGCCGCTCGAGCGCGGCGCGGCGAATCGAGCCCGAGATGGCGCGGGTCGCGAGCCTCAAGACCGTGCGCGGCGTGCGCCGCCTGATCCAGAATGAGCCCGACCCCGAGTTCATGCTGAAGCCTGCCTTTCTCGAGGCGCTCCGGCTCCTGCCGAAGTACAACCTCTCGTTCGACGCCTGCATTTTCCACCCCCAGGCGGCGAACACGCTCGCGATGATGCGCCAATGCCCCGAGGTCTCGTTCATCCTCGATCACATCGGCAAGCCCGGGATCAAGGCCGGCCTCATCGACCCCTGGCGCGCGCATATAAGCGCGATGGCGGCGCTGCCCAATGTCGTGTGCAAGCTTTCCGGCGTGACCACCGAGGCCGACCACAAGAGCTGGACCCGCGATCAGCTCCGGCCCTACATCGATCATGTGATCGAATGCTTCGGCCCCGACCGCATCCTCTACGGCGGCGACTGGCCGGTGTGCGAGCTTGCGGGCGGCTATCTGCAATGGCTCGCGACGCTCGACTGGGCGACGGCGGGCTTCTCGCCCGCCGACAAGCGCAAGCTCTTCCGCGACAACGCGATCAAGGCCTATCGGCTCGACGTCTGATGGACAAGGCTACGGTCGAACGCAAGGGTTACAGCGTCCCCGCGTTGCGCGCGCTCGCCCGCAAGGAGCTGCCGCGGATGCTGTTCGACATGGTCGACGGCGCGGCGGGCGACGAGATCACCATGCGCAACAATGAGTCGGCGCTGGCCGCGCTCGAGCTCGTTCCGACGCTGCTCGCCGGCGCGCCGACGCGCGACCAGTCGGTCGAGCTGTTCGGCGAGACGCTCATGTCCCCGGTGATCATCGGCCCGACCGGGCTTGCCGGCCTCTTGTGGCCGCACGCCGAGCTCGCCGCGGCCCGCGCCGCCGCGCGGTTCGGGACGGTCTACTGCACAAGCCACGCCTCGATGTCGAGCCTCGAGGAGATCGCCGCCGCGACCCCCGGGCCAAAATGGATGCAGACGTTCCTCTACAAGGACCGCGGCCTCACCAAGGAATTCGCCGCCCGCGCCGCCGCCGCCGGATACCGGGCGCTCATCCTCACCGTCGACAACCAGGTGGTGGCGGGGCGCGACCGCGACGCGCGCAGCGGGCCGTTCTTCCCCTTGCGCCGGAGTCCGCGCCGCATCGCCGACTTCGCCAGCCATCCGGCCTGGCTCATGCGAATGCGCGAGACGCCCTCGCCGACCTTCGCCAATTACGGCGCCCGCTCAGCGCTCGCCGCCTTCGGCCCGCTGATGGTGGAGCAGCTCGATCCGGACATCGGCTGGCGCGACGTCGACTGGCTCAGAAACCTGTGGCGCGGGCCCCTCATCCTCAAGGGGCTCCTGCGCCCGGACGAGGCGCGCGAGGCTCTGAAGCGCGGCGCCGACGGGATCGTCGTCTCCAACCATGGCGGGCGCCAGCTCGACGGCGCGGTCGCCACGATCCGCGCGCTGCCCGGAATGGTCGAGGCGGTCGGCGGCAAGGCGCCGGTGCTGATCGACGGCGGCTTCCGGCGCGGCATCGACGTCGTCAAGGCGCTGGCGCTCGGGGCGCGCGCCGTGCTGATCGGGCGCCCGCATCTCTGGGGCGTCGCCTGCGCCGGCGAGGACGGCGTCTTCCAGGTGCTCGAGCTTTTCCGGCGCGAGATCGACCGCGCGCTTGCGCTCGGCGGCTGGGACGGGATCGCGAAGCTGAACCCGAGCATCTTTTTCGACGCGCCCCAGCGCGCCGGAGACGGGCGCGGCGGCTGAGAGCAGACTGACGCGGCCAGTTGCAGCCGTGGCTCGGGCCAAGCGCGGCGGACGCGATCGGCTCTGACAGCCGACCGGATTTCCTACGGACCCGCCTCCCCTCCCCGGAGCTTTTCCACAGGAAACCAGATGGCGGGCCGGATAGGCCACCGCACATTTGGCGAATTGTTATTGCGCGCCAATCGGCGGCTACTTCGCGCCATGATCGTCGAACACATGACGCGCCGCCGGGCGCTTCCGACCGCGACCGGGTTCGCCGCGGCCCAGGCGACCGCTGCGCTCAAGATGGGCAAAATCGATCCCGCCCCTCTGTTGCGGCGCGCGGGTCTTGCGAATCCCGGCCCGGAAGATCAGCCGCATCGGGTGTCCGCGGCGGCGCAAAGCCGGCTGCTCGAATATGCGGCGGAGGCGCTCGACGACAGCGCGCTCGGGCTCCATCTCGCCGAGCACGCGGATCCGCGCGACGCCGGAATCCTGTTCTACATCACCGCCGGCGCGAAGGACGTCAACGAGGCTGTGACGCTGTTTGGGCGCTATTGCCGGATCGTGAACGAGGCGACGCGGATGAAGTTGACCCGGACGTCAGAGGGGGTCGCGATCGAATTCAACGTTGTCGGCGTTCCCAGGCACAGCGCCAGGCAGAATCTGGAGTTTGGACTTGCGGTCTATTTGAAGGGCCTGCGCGAAATCACCGGGCGCCACCTGCGCCCAATCCGGGCGGCGTTCGCGCATGCGCGCAATTCGCGCCTGCGGGAGTTCGAACGGTTCTTCGGCTGCCCGGTCGAGTTCGGCCGCGCCGCGAGCGAGGGCGTGTCGTCTGATCTGCTGGAATTCTCTTCTCACATCCTCGCTCTGCCGCTCATCCACGCCGATCCGAAACTGGTCGAGGCGCTGCGACCCTTTTGCGATGCAGCGGCAAGGGAGCGAAGCACGGCGCCGGCGACGCTGCGCGCCGCGGTCGAGGGCGAACTGGAGAAACTGCTGCCGAATGGCAAAGCCCAGAGACGCCGGATTGCGAACAAGCTCGCTTTGAGCACCCGAACCCTGTCGCGCAGGCTCGCCGGCGAGGGCACGACCTACGAAGACGTCCTGGACGAATTGCGACGAAGCCTGGCGCTCCAGTACATCAAGGACCAGGGCATATCGCTGTCGCAAATCGCCTGGCTCCTGGGTTACGAAGGCTCCGCTTCCTTCAGTCACGCCTTCAGGCGCTGGACAGGCCGGTCGCCGTCCGAGATGAGGAACCAGCGGCAGCGGCAGCTGCTGCTGGCGCCGGCGTGAGAGCGCGCGGGCAAAAAAAGCGGGACCCGGTTTTTCGCGAAAAAGGCGCGAAATCAAAGAATCCAGAGCCCCTCGGCGATTCGACCGCGTTGGCCCAGGGCGCCGGGCCTCGCCTCGGCCAAACCCGCATCGCGCTGATAATGCTCAATCCCGCAGATCGCGACTTGTCGCGATCTCCGATCTTCGCGCGGGCGCGCGGTCGCGCTTGCCATTACCATGGATCGATTTCGATCATGAGAATGGGTATAAAGGCCCAAAAAAGCAGCGGATTGGCCCCGGCGAGCAAATGCTTAGGTTCAAATCATATATTCAGCTTGGTCTCGCGCCGGACCGCGAACGAAACCCCGCGCCCCAGCCGGCGTCAGGAGCAACGCTGAAATGGCCGCCGCCTACGAGGATAATTTTGGCTTCTGGGTCATTGACGGACCCGAGGAGCGCGCCTTTTTCGAGCACGTGCAGCGGCAGAGCGTTCCCACGATCTGCAAGCGCTGCGAGCGGCCGGTTCGGCTTATGCCGCCGAAGGACATCTGCGGCCTTTGCGCCTGCGCCATGGAATATGGCGCCCCGGCCGCGATGAGCGGATATGACGGCGCGGGCTCCAGGACGCGCGCAACGCGCCCGCCCCGAGGCAGCCGGCTGGCGGCGAAGGGTTAGAGCGGCGAGAGCCGACGCGATTTGGTCGAATTGCCGAAAGCCTCGTGCTTAATGCGGCCGGCTGGGCAGGTTTGCGTTGGGGGACCAACGGAAACCTGCCTGGATTCAGCGATTTCGCAGGATTTTGAGCCGAAAACCGGCATCCCACTTTTCGGCAATCCTGCTTTAGACGCGTGTCGCCGCGCGAGCGAAAGCCTGACGCCGGCTGTAGCCCGCAAGCCCGGCGAAGCCGATGAGCATCATCGCCCAGGTCGACGGCTCGGGGACCGGTTGCGGGGGGACCGCGGTCGGGTCCCAGACGAAGCTTCCCCCGCCGCCGCCGCCATCCGGCAAGCCTAAAAAGTTCATCATCCCCGCTCCGCCAGCCACGATGTCCAGTTCGGTTCCCATGTCCAGAAACACCGTGCCCCCGACGCCGGCCCCGTAGCCGCCGCCGTTGCCGAAGGCCGATCCGCCCTGTGCGCCGACCGCGGCGACGTAGTAGAAACCGGTGGTCGGGATCGTGTATTCAACCACCGTTCCGGTATAATTGAACTCGGTGAGACCGACGATGACGTAGCCGTTATTGGGGGACTGCCCGGGCGACCCGTTGAAATCGGGGGTCTCGATTGTGTCGCGCATTGCGGGATTGAGGTAGGAGCCGCCGCCGCCGCCGGCGCCGCCCCCGAAGCTGGCGCCGCCGCCTCCGGAATATCCGCCGCCCCCGCCGCCGCCGGCGAAGCCGCTGCCGCCGCCGCCGCCGAACCCGCCGTCGCCCAAACCGCCGAAGCCGGCGCCGCCGGCGAAGGTCGGAGCGCTAAGCCCCCCGGCGCCGAGTTCCTCCGCCCCCGCCATTGCCGAGCCAGCCCGCGCCGCCGCCGGCGTCGGCGCCCGCGCCTCCAAGTCCCCCAGTCCCCCCGGCGCCGCCGCCGGTTCCGCCGTTCGTTCCGGGTTCGGAGATCACGCCTCCAGCGCCCGCGCCGCCAGCCCCAGCGCCTCCGCCGCCGCCGCCGACGGCGATCAACGTAAGCGCGGCCTGCGCTGGCTCGGCGGCGGCGAGCGCCCCTGCGAGCGCAATTGCGCCCGCGCCGATCATCGTTTTCGCTTTCATGACGCACTTCCCCTTTGTCTCAACAGAGCCCACTTGTCCCTCGATGGTCACAAGGCGCCTGATATGAACGCGTCAATTAGACAAGTGTGTGATCATGAGACCGCAATCACAACTTCCGTCGTTATGTCGCCCGTTTTTGACGAGGTGACGCAAGCGGACCCCGATCGTGGAGCGGAAGGGCCCGGGCGCGGCGCTCCATGAGCGGAAGGGCCCGGGCGCGGTCCGCGGTCTCCACATTCGGCGCGAATCCCGGCGCCCTATTCGATGATCGGATTCGACACCACCCGGCATCGCCAGTCGAAAGGAACGTTGGCCGCGGCCGTCCCGTTGGGCCCCCAGGAATGCGCCGTGACCTGAACATCGTTATAGCCAGGATGGTTCTGGTCCGGCACGATCTGGTGGGTCAGCGTGATAAAACACGCGCTCGCTGTTTTCGGCGTGGCGAGCAGATAAGCCGGCTCCGAAAACGAGTTGAGGGAGCTGCAGATGAACGTGCTCAGGAGAAAGACGCGCGTTCCGTCGGCTCCGGTCGAGGAATGACCGCTCGCGTCGAGCAGCGTCACGGGACTTACGCAAAACTTTCCCGGGAAAAACGTGCGGTACCATGTAACCTGGCTGCCTTCCTCGTAGTAAGCCGACCCGACCGGATGCGCCAGATTGATCAATTGACCCGGCTCGGCCTCGATATCCCTGCCGACAATTTTTTCGATCTGCTTCTTGAGCTCGGCCAGTTTTTTCATCGTTACAGGATCGTCGGTCATTTCAAGTCTCCGTCCTGAAAATTTATTGAAAGCAAGCTGTAGAGCCGCTCGCGGCGCGGCGCGGACATTCCCGTCAGCGCCGCCCCGCTTGGCGTCTATATTCCAGCCGGGAACTCTCGCGCTGTGACGTCGATCACGCACGGGCGCCGCATGGCTCGCTGGAAGAGATCCCGTTCCTGGGGCCAGAACCTGCGCCGAGGGCGTGCGCCGAAGACCTGCGTTCAGGTCCTGCGCGAGGCGCTGCGCCGAGGTCAGGCGCCGAGGGCGCGCGCCGAGAACCTGCGCCGAGGAGCTGCGGCGCGACACCGCTGCCGTTCGCCCGGCTGAGGCCGCCCGCCGGGGCCGACAGCCCCCGCGAAAAAAATCCTGGGCCGCCTATTGTAAAAACCAGAACCAAGAACTATGTGTTTCCCAATTGCCGACCAGCCCGGCGGGCGCCGCCCGCGCGTCCGGCGCCGCATGAGGAGAGCGTGAAACCGGATCGAGACGTTCCGCGCAGGGCCTGAGACGGGGAAAGATTTTTTTATTTTTTTCGGCCGCAACCCATTGAAAAGTCCCGATTCGGACGAATAAAACCAAGCAAATCCAAGCTTTTTTGCTTGGATTTATTTTTGGTTTTGCTTGGTTTTGCTTGGCGTTATTTGGGCGCTGCGCCGGGGCCGCGGGCGCGTTCGTCCGGCGATGGGCGGGCCGCCGGCGCGCCGCCCTATTCCGCGGCCTGGACGCTGAGGTTGTGCGGGTCGATGTCGCTCGCCTCGGCCGGCGCCACATGGGCGAATTTGGCGAAGCCGTAGAGCATCACGGCGATGCCGAGATAGCTCAGCGCCACCAGGGGCGACTGGCCGACGCCGAGATCCTCGGCGTGGATCAGGCCGAAGAACGTCAGGACCGCGCCGGCGAGCGCGAACGCCGCCGCCTTCTCGAGCTGGCGCTCGATGATGAACACGGTGACGGCGCCTAAGATGATGCCGGCGAGCGTGGCCCCGCCGCCGAGCGTCTCGAGGCCCTTGTACAGGACGCCGGTCGCGCCGAGCTTGTCGAAGCCGACCGCGGCCGCATTGGTGCCCGCGGCGCCGAGCGCGCCGTCGATCATGGTTTTGCCCCAGGCGGCGATCTGCGGGATCATCGCCAGGATGATCGCGGGCGCATGAGCGCGCGGCGTTTCCTGGAACGCCTGCGAGCCGATCAGCATGCCGATGTAGAGCAGGATCGGCAGGATCGCGACCACCGGGATCAGGCTCGAGACCAGAGCCACGATGCCGAGCCAGGTCAAGACCAGCACCATCACGCCGGTCGCGGCGGAATAGCCGACCCGCCCGCCCATCGCCTTCCAGCCGGGATGGCCGATGTAGACGGCGTTGATGAACGGATTGCCGAGGAGGCAGCCGATCAGGCTGATGATTCCGTCGGCGGTCAGAACCCGGGTGGTCGGAAACGAATCGCCGGCCGCCGCCGCGCTCTCGACATTGTCCATCGCCTCGACGAGATCATAGATGCCGAACGGAATCGCGGTCACCAAGATGATGCCGATGAACTTGAAGCCCGAGAAGACGTGGCCGACCGCGGGAATGGGAAACGAGAAGCCGAAATGCGAGAAGGCGTCGCCGACGCTGCTGACGCTCAAGCCCCCGTAGCCGAGGCCGAAAATGTTCGATCCCCAGGCGATGACCGTGCCCGCCGCGATCGCGATCAGGCCGCCCGGCACGTCCTGGAAATAGCGCACGCCCCCGAACCAGTTGGCGAGGATGATGGCGAAGCACACCATGCCGATGAGCGGCGTCTCGAACACCAGCAGGCCGGGACGCATGGAAATGAAGGTGATGGAAATGCCGGCGAGCGAGCCGAGCAGCGCCGCGCGGGGCGTGATCCTGCGGATCACGGGCGCGATGAATCCGCCCGCCATCAGGACGAAGCTCTGGACGAACACCCAGGTGAGGCCCGCTTCCCAGGCCTGGATCGGATCGTTGGTCCTGAGCAGGATCGGCAGCATGACCACGAACGTGACCACGAACATATGCGGCACGCTGGTGCCCGAAGGCAGGGCGCAAACATCGGTGCGGCCGGTCTTCTGGGCGAGCCTGTAGGCGAGCCAGGCGTAGTAGACGGTGCTGAGGAACAGCATCAGCCCGAGAGCGGGGAGGATCCGGCCGAACACCAGCGAATCGGGCATTTTCAGCACGAAGCGCAGAAGCCCCGTCAGGACGAGGACGTTGACCAGGATGTTGGTGCCGAAGCCGAAGAAGGCGTTCCAGTCGCCCGGAACCCAGTAGCGCTCGCGCCCTGTCGCCGTCGCCGTCATTGACATCGCCCGCCCTCCTCTTGCTGCGCCTCGCCTAGTGGGCGCCGTTCCAGCCGCTCAATGCGTCGATCACGCCTTCGGAATTCGACACCCAGCCGAAGATGCCGCCCTGGGCCTTGATCATCTTCAGGCCCATGGCGTGGAACTCGGGGAAATAGGAGCCGACGCAGTCTTCGAGCACGAGGCAGTCGTAGCCGCGGTCGTTAGCCTCCCGCACCGTGGTGTTGACGCAGACCTCGGTCGTCACCCCGGTGACGATGAGCTGCTTCACGTCCCGGTGTTGCAGGATGGCGTGCAGATCGGTGGCGTGGAACGCGCCCTTGCCGGGCTTGTCGATGACCGGCTCGCCGGGCTCGGGATAAAGCTCGGGAATGATGTCGTGGCCGGCTTCGCCGCGCACCAGAATGCGGCCCATCGGGCCGGCGTCGCCGATCGTCGTCGCGCTGCGGCCGCGGATCTTCTTGGCCGGCGGCAAATCGCTGAGGTCGGGCCGATGGCCTTCGCGCGTATGAAGAACAGGAAGACCGGCGGCGCGCCACGCCGCCAACAGCTTCCGGTTCGGCTCGATGGCGCCCCGCAATTGCGAAACGTCGTTGCCGAGCATTTCGCCGAAGCCGCCCGGCTCGAGGAAATCGCGCTGCATGTCGATGATCAAAAGCGCGCAACGCTCGGGCGTGAGCGCGAACGGATAGGGCTCGGCTGCAACGTCGACTGTGCTATTCATGATTCAGCGTCGGCGTTGCGTGAGACAGCCGAAGTCGCCTGGCGCTTGCCGCATCGAAGCGTCGGTTGGATGCGATGGGCCGCTTGCGCGACGACAACGATGTCAGCCTCCTGTTCATGAGTGAATGCAGCCTCTCGGGAGGACAGCGGCGATCGAAGCCGAAGCGATTGTCGCCAAGGATCAGCGCGAGCCCAGCGGTCCCCTTTCAGTCGGTCGGTCGTCTCGCGTTACGTTACGCAAGGAACGTGCCTGTCCACCCAATGCGCGGGATCGTCATCGAGAGGCCGATCGTCAGGGGCCGAGATTCGCGCCGCCGGATGACGCGAACGCGGGGTCATCCGAAAGAGCGGCTCGTTCGGGACCGCCGGAAAAGGCCGGAGATTTCGAAAGCGGTCGTTGGTTACGCGAGAGCGCCGCCGGCGATCCCCGGCGCCAGGACCGCAGCACTCCGATAAAAGTGAGGCGGGGGAGGCGGCGGCGATCAGGAGCGCGAATGGCTTCGATGAACCCTTCCGGGGTTGCTCACGGTCTGGATCCGGGCGCCGATATTATTCGCTGCGGCTGCATAAGGACCGGGCGGCCGAGCCGGGCGTTCCGCGGCATTCCCTGGGCGCATGAGCCGCGGCCAGGCTCGCTTTCAGGGTCGGATCGCGCGCCAATGGCGGTCATTCGAGGCCTTGGACCCTCCTGCTTTTGGGGTGAACCGAGGCGGGGCGCGCGCTTTGAGGAGCTTTGCGTCCGGCGCGGGCGGACGGGGCAAGCCTTCCCGGTCGAAGGGCTCTCGGTACGGACCGGGGCGCCAGGCGTGCGCCGGTCGGGAAGTTGACTTTTCCCTTGATAAAAGCGGCAATGTTCTCTATATGTCCCAATCCGGAATTCTCTCTCGCGCTACAGCGGCGACGAGGAGGAGGTCACGGCTGTTTGAAAAGGCTGGCTCAACCACAACCGGCGCGCGAATCGGGAGGCGAGGGAGAATTTTTTTATTTTTGTCGCTCGCACTGTCGCGGAGGCTCGCGCACAGGTTGTCGAAGCCCGGGGATTCCATGAGGGCCGCGCGGCGCGCCCGATCCGGCGCCCGGACCCATCACAAAAATGGAGGCGCTGGCAAGGAACCGGACAAGCAGGTTATCCTGCATCCGGCTCTCGGACAAGACCTCACGCCTTCGTCCACGGCACGTCGTGCCCAAGCCGAGCTGCAGGCGTAGGAGCCCGAAGTGCCCACAGGGGCGTCAATCCCAATGCAGGCCAGGCTCTAAAATGGAACGACGGTCGACAGGCGCTGGGCGCGCCTCTCCTTGTGCGGCCCTACCCGCGGGTCCACCCACGGCCAGCGGGCTCTAATCTAGCTTTCCGTCAGCCGCGCGTAAGCGGCGGCGAGCGCCAGAATGATTGCGCCGTAGAGGACCTGCTTGATCGGCTCGGGCGAATCGAGAAGCGTCAACAGTCCGTCGAGCACCGTCAGAATGAGAGCGCCGACGATCGTGCCGGAATAGCCGCCGCGGCCGCCGAAAATCGAGGTGCCGCCAATGATGACCGCCGCGATGGAGGGCAGGAGATAGGTGGAGGCCAAGCTGAGATCGGCGGAATTGGTGTGGCCGACCAGGACGAAACCCGCGATTGACGCAAGGAGCGCGCAAACCATGTAGTCGATGAGCAGCAGCCGCCAGACGCGCACGCCGGCAAGCCGGCAGCCTTCGCGATTGTCTCCGATCGCATAGAGCAGACGGCCGAAGCCGGTTTGTCCCAGCGTGACCACCACGATCGCGGCTATCGGCAGCCACAGAAACAGGTCGAAAGGAATGAGCCCGCCCAGGCGATCGGATCCGATCGCATGGATGAAGTCGGGCACGACCGAGCGCGAGGCCAATATCTTCTGGCTATAGACGATGATGATCCCCTGAGTCATCAACCCCGTGCCCAGGGTCATCACCAGCGGCTGAACGCCGAGCAGAGCGACGCCGACGCCATTGATCGCTCCCACCAGCAGCGCAAGACCGAGCCCGATCGCAACCGCGGCGACATCGCCGACCTTGAGCGCTGTCGTCGTCATGAGGAACGCCGAGCCCATCGCGACGCTGACGACCGACAGATCGATCCCTCCGGTCAGCATCACCATGGTCTGACCTGCGGCGAGAATGCCCAGCGGCGCAGCGAACAGGAGCGTGTTCGAGAGCCAGACCGGATTGACCGTGCCGGGCTTCAGGAGCTCGACGGCGGCGACAAACAGCAGAAGCAGGAGGACCAACGCCACAATGGTGTTGCGCTGAAACCAAAGCAGAACGCCGTAAACTTGGAAGCGCCGAGCCGTCGCGGCGGTTTCCGACGGACCGCTCATTTGCGTTGTCTCAACGTGGTGATCAAGCCGCCCGCCATCACCACCAGAACAATCAGCGTTCCCTGTATCACCTGGCCGAAATTCGGATCGATGTTCAAGAAGATCAGGTCGGCGGGGATGAGGGTGAGCACAAAGGCGGCGATGACCGGGCCGATGACCCCGCCGCGCCCTCCCGTCAGGCTCACCCCGCCGATGACGACGGCCGCCAGTCCGCTCAGCGTGTAAAGGACGCCCGCGCGCGGAGAGCCGATGCCCGTCGTCATCGTCAGTCCCAATCCCGCAACCGCGCTGAACAAGCCGCTAACGACATAGGCCATGAGCCGGGCGAGCTCGACATTGACGCCGCTCCGAAACGCAGCAATCCGGTCGCTGCCGGTGGCGTAGATACGCAGACCGGTTTTCGACATGCGGATCGGAATCCAAATGGCGGCGAGCGCGATCAGCAGCAGAACGAGCGAATTCGAAAGCCACTCGGTGATGAACGCGCCGGTGCCGAGATTGAGGAATTCGGGTGGGGCGCCGCCACCCGGCTTCTCGAGGATCATGAGCGCGACGCCGCCCCAGATGAAGCCGGTGGTCAGCGTCGCGATGACGTCGGGGACGCGAGAGAGGAGGACGAGGAGCGCGTTAACCGCGCCGATCACGGCGCCGGCGACCAGAATCGCCGCCGCGAGCAACAGCGCCTCGCCAAAGCTCGCGTTTCTCATCGTGCTCGCCGCGAGCACGTTTGCGACCGCGATGACGGATCCGATCGACAGGTCGATTCCGCCCGAGATCACGACCACCGCCTGCGCCGCGGAGGCGCAGGCCAGCGGCAACGCCGCCATCGCGACCGATTGCGCATCGAACGAATTGAATGTCGGATGAATCGCCACGGTGGCCGCCAAGAAGGCGATCAGCAGCATCGGCATTCCGAACAGCGCCGGATAGCCGGCGCCGACGCGCCTGAGCTTGTCGATCAAGCCGGCGCTTCTCGCGAGGCTTTGGACGTCCGGGGTCCGAATGTCGGCCGGCGCTGCGGTCGCCGCGGTTCCTCGGCGCGGCGCGGCCGCGCCATGCGCGACCTCCCTGGCGCGCGCGACGCCCAATGCCGTGCGCGGCGCGCAACAAGGCTTCCTCGTCGGCCTCGCCGGCCGGCATCTCAGCAACGATTTCGCCCCCGAACAAGACAATCGCCCGGTCGCAAACCAGCGGTATTTCCGGCAGCTCGGAGGTGAACAGCAGCACGGACGAACCGGCGTCGGCCATCTCGCGCAGCAGCCGATAGATCTGATGCTTTGTGCCGATATCGATGCCGCGGGTCGGATCGAAGCACAGCAGGGTTTCAAAGCCGGCGGCAACCCAGCGTGCGATCACCACCTTCTGCTGGTTGCCGCCACTCAGCCGGCGGAGTTCGGAGCCGGCGCGGGCGTCGATCTGCAAGCGCTTGACGGCGGCGGCCACGCGGTTGCGCTCGCTTGTGGCGCGAATGAGGCCCCAATTCCAGGGGTCGCGAACGAGCGGCAAGGCGACGTTTTCGCGGATCGAGCGCTGCGGCAGGAGGGCCTGAAGCCGATTCGCCGGGACCAGCACGAGGCCCGCCGCGATCGCGTCAGCGGGGTGTTGCAGCTTCAACTTTCGACCGCGAGCCATGATCTCGCCGCCGTCATGGCGGCTTACCCCCGCGACACAGTTGAACAGTTCCTCCTGCCCCTGACCCTCGAGCGCGGCGACGCCGAGAATCTCTCCCGCCCGAAGGCTGAAGGAGACATGCTTGAGCATATGGCCGTAGCAAAGATCGCGGACTTCAAGCGCCATCGGCTCCGCATCCGCGCGGCGCTCGAGCCGTCCCCGCGCGGCCTCGGCGGAACTGGCTTTCAGCTCGACGCCAAGCATGAGCGAGACGATTCGGTCTTCGCTCCCTCGGGCGGCGTCGGTGACGACGCCGACGGAGACGCCATCGCGCAAAACCGTGGCGCGATCGCACAGCGCAGCAACCTCGGCGATGCGATGAGAAATGAAGATGACCGAATTGCCGCGCTCGCGCCAGCGTCTCACGACCGCGAAGACTTGTTCCGACAGGTCCGCCGGAAGCGCCGCGGTGATCTCGTCGAGCATAAGCACGATCGGATCGGACGCCAGCGCGCGCGCCAAATCGATGAGCCGCAGCACCGGATATGGAATATCCCGCACAAGCTGGCCAAATTTGAGATCCGGTATTCCAAGGTCGTTGAGATTGTTCCGCACGCTTGCCAGGCCGACATCGGCCAATCGCATGTTCTGGCTGACCGTCAGGTCGGGAACGAGCGCCGGATCCTGGTAGACGGAGACGATCCCCGCGCGACGCGCTTCGGCCGGCGAACGAAACGTCCGCGCCTTGCCATCGACAGTTATGGTTCCGCTATCCGCGGGAGAAGACGCCCGTGAGTATCTTGACGAGCGTGCTCTTTCCCGCCCCGTTGGCCCCCATCAACGCATGGATCTCGCCGCGAGAAATTGTCAGCGTCGCGGATCTGAGCGCGACGACGGAGCCGAACCGCTTGGCGAGATCGCGGACCTCGAGCAGAGGCGGCGAATCATTCATTGGGGCGGCCCCCGTTCGGCTGCCGCGTATCGATGACCGCGCGCCCCTTATGTCGGCGCGCGCAACTGGACGACTGCAACATCATCGATAGGAAGCGCCGGCGCCGCAAGACGCGAGCGCCGGGGCCAAAAACGGCCGTTATTCGCCCGGACCCTTGCAGGCCTTTTCCTGTGCGGCGGTGAAGTGACCGTAATCCTTCTCTGGGCCGTAGACAGGATCCGTCGGAGCAACGTTCGGATCGTAGAGCGTCTTCAGCTTGGCCACGTTTTCGTCGGTCGTGTTGTCGTACCAGGCCGTCGGAACCGTCGTCACTCTGTCGCGAGGCTTTTTCTGCAGGACGTCGAGGGCGACGACCAGTCCCGCGGCGCCGATCGCCGGCGAATTGCTGACGGCGACGCCGATCAATCCGTCCTTCTTGTAGTCGATCAATTGCTTGATGAAGCCATTGTTGTCGGCGCCGACGAACGGCACAAACGGCTTGTTTGCGGCCTTGATCGCCTCGATCACCGTATAGTCGATTCCGGACGTCCAGACGCCGTCGAAATGCTTGCCCGAGGCCAGCATCGCCGACATCTGCTGCGCGGCTTTTTCGTTGGACCAGTCCATGAAAGTCGTAGCAACGACCTTGATTCCGGGATAATCCTTCAGGACCGCGTCGAAACCGGTCTGCCTGACGCTATCGCCGGGCGCCCCATCGATGCCGCGCATCTCATAGACGTCGCCCTTGCCCTTCAATTGATCGAACAGCCACTTGGCGCCGACCTTCGCATACGTCACCTGGTCGCCGGTCACGATATAAGCTTCCGGGGCGCTGACCGGTTGGTCCGCCGCGACGACCACGATCCCCTTCTCGGCCGCCTGTTTGATGACGCCGTTGAGCGCCTTCTCGTCCGACGGGTTGATGATGATTGCGTTGACGCCCGCCGAAATCAGCGTGCGTAGATCCGCGATCTGCTCGGAAGGCCCGGCTTCGCGATTGGCCAGGATGATCTTGGAGACCAAGCCAGATGCGAGCGCTTCGGCTTTGATCGAGCAGACGAATTCCTCGCGCCAGCTATTGCCGATATGCGTGTTGGAGACCCCAATCACAAACTGCTGCGCGGCGCTGGCGCCGCCTACGGGCGCAGTCGGCCCCCAAAGCCGCAAACAAGGAAAGCGCGGCAATTCCGCTAGCGCGTCTCATTTTTTTCCTCCCGTTGGCGCAGCTCAGACGCTGCAATCGTTTTTTGGCCGGCAGCCGGCGCAACCCATTTGGCGCCTTGCTGAGGGGTGCTGGACCGCGGCCGATCGCAATCGAGGAGCCGCGCGATCGGCGCCGGGCATTGTGACGTGAATCGGCGATTATTGCAATTGCGCATCGGGGAACAGCATTCCCGCTCCGCCGGCGATTGACTTGGCCCCCCGAGCGCGGCATAAGCCCGGCCTCACAGCGGCGCGTGAAGCGTCGCGTTCATTTCTTCCAACTCGCCGCCCGGTCGCGCTGGCCGGTAGCGGCTGGGTTGGTGTTTGCGTTTAAGATCGCGAGGCCGAGCGATTTTTTCCGCCGGCGATCGGAACCTGGAGAGATCCCCCGTGAAGCGGACCTATCAACCCAGCAAGCTCGTGCGCAAGCGCCGTCATGGCTTTCGCGCCCGCATGGCGACGGTCGGCGGCCGCAAGGTGATCGCCGCCCGCCGCTCGCGCGGCCGCAAGAAGCTCTCCGCCTGATCGGCCGGTCTCGGCTTGATCCGCCGCCCGGCCCTTTGCCGGTCGGAGGCGGCGCTGCGGAATGGAGCCTTGACGCCTTGCGCGAGGATGGAAAGCCGGACCCTGCCGGCGAGCCGCTCGGCCGCCTGACCCGGCGGCCCGAATTTCAGCGGGTCGCGCGCGGACGGCGCCTATCGGCCGAGACCTTCACGCTGCAATCGCGCCAACGCGATGGAACGGAGAAGGAATCCGTCCCCGGCGCGCGCGTCGGCCTCACGGTGACCCGAAGCGTCGGCGGCTCGGTTGTGCGCAATCGGGTCCGCAGGCGGCTGAAAGAGGCGCTGCGCGCGGCGGCGCCTCTTGAGGCGGAGCGCGATCACGACTACGTGCTGATGGCCCGGCGCGAGGCGTTGGGCCGCCGCTTCGCCGCGCTCGTCGATGATGTGCGCACTGCCTTCCGGACCGCCCGGCGCCGCGGCGCGGGCGATCGCGGGCGCGGATCGGCCGCGAGGGCGCCGAGAGGCAAAGACAGGCCAACATGAAATCCGAGGACACCAGGAACCTTTTTCTCGCGATCGCGCTGTCGGTCCTGGTGATGGCCGCCTGGCAGTATTTCTACGCCGGTCCCCTGTCTCAGCGGCAGCACCAGGCGCAGATGCAGGCGAATACGACTGCGCCCTCCGCCACCGAGGGGCAGCCCGCCTCCGCCCCCGCGACCCAGGACGCGAAGGCTTTGCCGCCCGGCGCCCCAGCCGCCGTCGTTCCGCCCGGCGCCCCGGCGACGACGGCGCCCAAAACGGTCAGCCAGGCCCTGGCCGCAAGCCCGCGCGTGCTCATCGATACGCCGAGTATCGGCGGCTCGATCGACCTCAAGGGCGGCAAGCTCGACGATATTGTGCTTAAGGACTATCGCGAGACGATCGACCCGAAGAGCCCGAACATAAGGCTGTTCTCGCCCCCCGGCGCGCCCGACGCCTATTGGGCCGAAACCGGTTTCGTCAGTCCGAGCGGGGTCAAGACCCCGGATCTCGAGACCGTCTGGAGCGCCGATCGCCAGACGCTGACCCCGTCGCAGCCGGTGACGCTGACCTGGAACAACGGCGCCGGCCTCATTTTCAAGCGCGTCATTGCGGTCGACGACAAATATATGTTCACCGTCACCGATTCGGTCGTGAACTCGGGAGCCGCGCCCGGCGACGGTCCAGCCCTACGCGCTCATCCTGCGCCACGGCAGGCCGAACGTCGCCGGATATTCGGTCCTGCATGAGGGCTTCGTGGGCGTCATCACCGGCGGCGGCTCGTCGCGGGTCGGCCTCACATTGCCGGTTCAGGAAGTGACCTATTCGGCGATCGAAAAGGCTACCGGCAAGGTGCGGGACTTCCAGGGCGTGGGCGGCTGGCTCGGGTTCACCGACAAATATTGGGGCTCGGCGGTCATCCCCGAGCAGACCGCCCCGATCCAGGCGCGGTTTTCAGCCACCGGAACCGTGCAGCCGGTGGACTATCAGGCCGATTTCCTGGGAAAGGAGCAGACCGTCGCGCCGGGGGCTTCGTTCGCGACGATGACCCGCGTCTTCGCCGGCGCGAAAGAGGTCAATACGATCGACAATTACGAGTCCAGTCTCGGCATCAAGAAGTTCTCCCTGATGATCGACTGGGGCTGGTTCTGGATGATCACGATCCCGATGTTCCGGCTTCTGGACGCGATCTACAAGGTCGTCGGCAATTTCGGCGTGGCGATCATGATCGTCACGGTGCTGGTCAAGGTCGCCTTCTTCCCGCTCGCCAATCGCTCCTACCAGTCGATGGCGAAGATGAAGAAGATCCAGCCGCAGATCGCGGCGCTTAAGGAGATGTATCCCGACGACCGCGCCAAGCAGCAGCAGGAGCAGATGGCGCTGTTCAAGCGCGAGGGCGTCAACCCGGTCGCCGGCTGCCTGCCGATGGTGATCCAGATCCCGGTGTTCTTCGCGCTCTACAAGGTCATCTTCATCACCATCGAGATGCGCCACGCGCCGTTCTTCGGCTGGATCCGGGACCTGAGCGCGCCCGATCCGACCAACGTGTTCACGCTGTTCGGCCTCATTCCTTGGGATCCGACGGCGCTGCCGGCCTTCGGCCATTTCCTCCACCTCGGCATCTGGCCGCTCATCATGGGCGTGTCGATGTTCTTCCAGATGAAGATGAACCCCGAGCCGGCCGACCCGGTTCAGAAGACGATGTTCTCCTGGATGCCGGTGATCTTCACCTTCATGCTCGGCACGTTTCCGGCCGGCCTCGTCATCTACTGGACCTGGAACAACACCCTGACGGTCATCCAGCAGTCACTAATCATGAAGAAGGCCGGCGTGAAGATCGAGCTGTGGGACAATTTGGCCAAGCTGTTGCCCAACAGGAAGAGCAGTCCGGCGAAGACGCCGAGCGTATGAGCGAGGAGACGATCGCGCCCGACTGGACCGAGGCGGGGCGCAAGCTGTTCGCGGGCGAGTGCGAATTCTTTTTCGCCGCCGCGCGTTCCGACGGCCTGCCGCCGGTCGGACCGCCCGAGATCGCCTTCGCCGGCCGCTCGAATGTCGGCAAGTCCTCGCTCATCAATGCGCTGACCGGCCGCACGAGCCTGGCGCGCACCTCGCGCACGCCCGGCCGCACCCAGGAGCTCATCTTCTTCGATCTTGGCGGGCAGGCGGCGCTGGTCGACATGCCGGGCTACGGCTACGCGGCGGTCGCAAAGTCGAAGTCCGCGTCGTGGGGCGAGCTCGCGCGCGACTATCTGCGCGGCCGCCCGTCGCTCCTGCGCGTGTTCGTTCTTATCGATGGCCGGCATGGCCTCAAAGAGAGCGATCACGAGACGATGCGCGCGCTCGACGCCGCCGCCGTCTCCTACGCAGTCGTGCTGACCAAGGGCGACGAAGTGAAGCTGGTCGAGCGAGGCGCGCGCATCGCGGCGACGCTCGAAGGCTTGCGCAAGCACGTCGCCGCCTATCCGGAAGTGCTCATGACCTCGGCCCGCGACGGCGAGGGCGTCGCCGAGTTGCGCGCGCATATCGCGCGGCTCTTGGCGGAGCGAACCGGCGGCGCGCCTCATCCCCTGAGCGAGCGATAGAAGGCGCGCACGTCCTTGGCGAGCGCCTCGGGCTGCTCCATTGCGGCGAAATGGCCGCCCTTCGGCATCACCGTCCAACGGCGGATGTCGGTGAACATTTTCTCGGCCAGCGATCGCGGGGGCTTGAGGATCTCGCGCGGGAATTGGGCGTAAGCCGTCGGCGCCGTGACCGCAGCGCCTTGCGGAATCATCCAGGGCCGATGCAGGCGGAAATAATAGGGAAAGAATGACGATCCGATCGCGCCGGTGAACCAGTAGAAGCTGATGTCGGCGAGCATCTGGTCGCGGGTGAAGACGCTCTCGACATCGCCGCCGCAATCGGACCAGGCGCGGAATTTCTCGATGATCCAGGCCGCGAGTCCTGCGGGCGAATCGGTGAGCCCAAAGCTCAGGGTTTGCGGGCGCGTGCCCTGAATCGACTGGTAGCCGGTCTCCTCTTTCAGCCAATGATTGAGCTGATCGAGAAAGACGCGCTCCTCGGGAGTCGGGTTCTTCACCATGTCCGGATCGCGGCGCACGGCGAGCAGATTGACATGGATGCCGATGAGCTTGTCGGCATGGGCGTAGCCCATCCGCGCGGCGGTGATCGCGCCCCAGTCGCCGCCCTGCACCGCGAAGCGCTTGTAGCCGAGCGTGTCGGTCATGAGCTCGGCGAGACATATCCGCCATCTCCTCGACGCCGAAGCGCTTCTGCCCGGGCTTGAACGAAAGGCCGTAGCCCGGCAGCGACGGCGCGACGACCGTGAAGGCGTCGCTCGCATCGGCGCCGAAGCGCGCCGGATCGGTGAGGCGCGGAATGAAGTCGATGAACTCGAACACCGATCCCGGCCAGCCGTGCATCAACAACAGCGGCGTGGGATCGGGTCCCTTCCCCGGGACATGCAGAAAGTGCAGATCGCAGTCCGGGCGCGTCAGCCTGAATTGCGGGAAGGCGTTGAGGCGCGCCTCCTGCGCGCGCCAGTCGAAGGGTCCGCGCCAGGTGTCGACCAGGCTGCGCAGATAGTCGACATCCGTCCCGTAGCGCCAAGGCTCGCCCGGCGCGCAATCAGGAAACCGGGTGCGCGCCAGGCGCTCGCGCAAGTCCGCAAGGTCGCGGTCGGGAACGCGCAATGTGAACGGCTGCGGCATCGCCTGCTCCTTGACCCGCGATTCTCGAATGGAGGGCGCCTCGAAGTCAAACGGACGCTCGGCCCGCGACGTCTCCCGGCCGGCCCGGATTGACCCGCTTCGGACGCACGGCGATAGTCGCGCCATGCCGACCCACTACAACACTCTGGCTGGCGGCGAGGTGGGGCGGATCGCGGCGCTGAGCGACGGCCTTTTCGCCATCGCGGCGACCATTCTGGTGCTCGACTTCCATACCCCCGAGCCAGCCGACATCCACTCCGAGGCCGAGCTCCTCCATGCGCTCGCCAGCTCGGCGCCGAGGCTCCTGCCCTGGCTCTTGAGCCTCGTGACGCTCGGCATCTTCTGGCTCGGCCAGCAGACGCAGCTGAGCCAGCTCGAGCGTTCGAACCGCGACCTCGCCTGGCTCCATTTCCTTTTCCTGGCCGTCGTCACCGTGCTGCCGTTCTCGACCCGGCTGCTCGCCGATTTCCTGACGTACCGCACCGCCTTTCTCGTCTATTGGCTCAATCTTGCGCTGCTTGGCGCCTGCCTCTATGCGACCTGGACCTGCGCCGAATGGGCGAACCTCATTCGGGAGGAAGCGCATGGCGATGTCTCGCGCGCGGTCAAGCGGCGCATCGTCGTCGCGCAATCGCTCTATGCGGTCGGCGCGCTCCTGGGCCTCGTCGACATCACGCTCGGGATCGCGTTCATCCTGCTGATCCAGCTCAATTACGCGATCGGCCCGAGACTGCCGTTTCTCTCGCGCCTTTAATCCGCTCACTCCTCGAACGGCAATCCCGCATATTGTTCGGCGACCACAGCTGCGGCGTTCTTCGACCGGTGGAGATGATCGAATTCGCTGAGCTTGATCCGGGTCTCAAACGCATCGTCATCGGGAAAGACGTGCAAGAAATTCGTCAGCCACCATGAAAACCGCTCGGACGCCCAGACGCGGCGGAGCGCCATATCCGAATAGCTCTCGAGATAGCGGTCGTCGCCTTGCAGAAAATGCGCCGCGAACGCGCGCTGGAGATAGAAGACGTCGGAGATCGCGAGGTTGAGGCCTTTGGCTCCGGTCGGGGGGACGATATGCGCGGCGTCGCCGGCGAGAAACAGACGGCCATGGCGCATCGGCTCGGCGACGAAGCTGCGCAGGGGCGCAATCGACTTTTCGATCGAGGGGCCAGTCACGATCCTGCGCGCGATGTCGTCGGGAAATCGTCGCCTGAGCTCGTCCCAGAACCTCTCGTCCGGCCAGTCCTCGATCCGCGTGTCGAGGCCGCACTGGATGTAGTAGCGGCTCAGCATCGGATTGCGCAGCGAAGCGAGCGCGAAGCCGCGCTCGTGCCGGGCGTAGATGACCTCGCCGACGGGAGGCGTCTCCGACATGATCCCAAGCCAGCCGAACGGATAGGCGCGCTCGAAGATCTTGAGCACCGACTTCGGAATGCTCTGCCGCGACACGCCGTGGAACCCGTCGCAGCCGGCGATGAAATCGCAGTCGAGCGTCTCGCTCACGCCGCCCTTCTCGTATGTCAGTTTGGGCGCCTGCGTGGTCAGGTCGTGGAGCTGGACGTTGTCCGCTTCTTCGACGACGCGCCCGCCGTCGCGCTCGCGGATCCGGTACAGTTCCTCGGTGATCGCCGTCTGTCCGTGCGACCACATCGGCCTGCCGGTATGCGTCTTCGTGTCGATGAGGAAAGGCTCGCGGTCCTGCCAGGCGATAAAGCTCCCGTCGTGCGCGTGACCTTCGCGATCCATCCGCTCGCCCGCGCCCGATTCGCGCAAAACCTTGACCGTGCCGTATTCGAGCACGCCGGCGCGAATGCGCTTGAGCACATAAGCTTTCGTCTGCCGCTCGAGCACGACGCTGTCGATCCCGTGTCGATGCAGCAAATGAGACAGGAGCAGGCCGGCGGGGCCGCCGCCGATGATCGCGACCTGAGTGCGGCGCATGCCTCTTCTCCCTCCCTCCATTCGCGAACTGTCGCGGAGCGCACTGTACCCCGTGTTGGGCTCCGCCCGGCCGGCGCTCAGCCGCCAATGGCGTTCCTCACCCGATCGATCCCCTCAGCCGAGCCCCTCTCCCGGCGGGAGAGGGGGCTTCGCCTTCAGCCCCACAGCCTCGAGCGCCCCGGCCTGCCGGCGCGCCACCGCCTGCTCGTCGAAATCGGCGATCGCGTCCTCGTACATGCGATGAAAATTGAGCCTCGCGCCAAGACGCAGGAAGGCGCTGCCAATCCCGATCGTCGCGCGCTCGAGAAACACGAATTCGCGCGGCACGGGCAGGCCGCCGCCCTCGGCCTTCAACGCCCGCATCACCTGGCCGATCTCGCGCCGGCCGTATTCGGACGGCTTGACGCCGTCGGCTGCGGTGCGCACGCGATCGTCGAGGATCGGCCCGCACATGAATCGCGCCCACAGCGTCATCGCCTCGGTCACGCCGGGCGTGAGCCTGGCGAAGCCCCACATCGCATAAGCGTCGGCGATTCGCTTGCTGTCGTTCGCCTTCAGCGCCCGATAGAGCTCGACCACGCCGACCACGAATCGCGGCGGGAAGATGCGCACGCAGCCGTAGTCGAACAGATTGACGCCCTCGACGGCGCGTTTTCCCCCCTCCCCCGACGCCGCGACCGTATAATTGCCGAGATGCGGATCGCCGTGAATGACGCCATAGCGGAGGAACGGGCGCCACCACGCGTCGAACAGGCCGACCGCGATGGCGTCGCGCGCTTCCTGCGGCGCCGCCTCGAAGGCGACGAGCGGTTCGCCGTCGAGCCATTCGAGCGTCAGCAGCCGACGCGTCGACAGGCTCTCGTCGACGCGGGGCACGCGCACGAACGGCTTGTCGGCCAGCATGACGCGATAGAGCCGGGCGATCCTGGCCTCGCGCTCGTAGTCGAGCTCTTCGCGCACCCGCTCGCGGATTTCGCGCGCCATCTCGCGGGTGTCGATCGCGGCGCCGGCGCGCCGATGGAGCGAGAACAAAAGGTCGAGATTGGAGAGGTCGGTCTCAACCGCCGAGGCCATGTCCGGATATTGCAGCTTGCACGCGAGCCGCTCGCCGCCGAGGCTGACCGCGCGATGCACCTGCCCGAGCGAGGCGGCGGCGGCGGGCTTGAAGTCGAAATCGGCGAAACGCTCGCGCCAGTTCGGTCCAAGCTCGGCCTGCATGCGCCGGCGCACGAACGCCGCGCCCATCGGCGGCGCCTGCGACTGGAGCTTCGTCAACTCGGCGGCGAAATCCGCTGGCACGGCGTCGGGGATGGTCGTCAGCATCTGCGCGACCTTCATCAGCGGGCCCTTCATCGAGCCCAGCGCCGACGCGAGCGCCTTGGCGTCGGTTTCGCGCCCGCCCCCCCGCAGCCGGTTGACGCCGACCCGGGCGGCGAGCGCGCCCGCGCTGACGCCGAGGCGCGCGTAGCGGGTCGCCCGCGCGCTCAGGCGATTGGCTTCGTCGTCGTGGTCCAAGCGCGAAATTTCCTTGAAGAAGGGACAACGGATATAAGCCGCGCGCCGATCAATTTCACCCGGGAGGACGCAGCCGGGCGCAAATCAGCATCGCCAATCTCGAGAAACGCGCCGGGAACGCTTGAAACTCCGACCGCGACAGGCAGCCGGGCCGATAAACGACCGAGCGGCGCGGAATCGTGATCCAATGAGTCAAGCCCGACTGTCGGGAGCTTTTTCTTGACAAAACCAGAAATTGACGCTATAGATATTACTTATTATCGGAATTTATCCTCGCGTTCGGTTCACAGCCAGGCGAGGCGAGGCTGTTTGAAAACCTGCCTGACCACAACCACCGCGCGAGCCGCGAAGGAGGACAGCTTTTCCTTACTCCTCTCGGTCGTAACCCTTTGAAAAGTCCCGATTCCGAAAAATAAGCGCTAGTAAACGCTAGCTGTTTTGCTAGCGTTTAGGAGCGTCTACGCCGATTTTACTGGCGTTTATTGTTGCCGGACTCGCGCGCTGGTTGCCGAAGCCCGGGATCATGAGCCCCACCTCGCCCCGGGCCACTCTCCCCGAGGGAGAGCATGCCGGCCTGACGCCCCGGGCCGCCCGTGCGAAACGAGGCGCGAGGCATGAACGACGTGGCTTGAGCAAAAGCGCATCATCCAGATGCGGCAGGCTCCAGCGGCGCTTGCGGGACGCGCTTTTCCCAGCCCGCCCGAGAGCTCGCGGGAGCCCCCTACCCCATCGCCTCGAGTTCGTCGATCATGCGCGCGATCACCGAAAGGCCGATTGTCCAGAAGCCGGGGTCCTTCGCATCGAGGCCGAACGGGGCGAGCAGCTCGGAATAGGATTTCGAGCCCCCGGCCGCGAGCATCGAGAGATAGCGCTCGGCGAACCCATCGCTCGAGCGCTCGTAAACGCCGTAGAGCGAATTCACGAGGCAATCGCCGAACGCATAGGCGTAGACATAGAACGGCGAATGAATGAAATGCCCGATATAGGCCCAATAGGTCTCATAGCCGGGTCTGAGCGCAATCGCCGGCCCCAGGCTTTCGGCCTGCGTGCTCATCCAGAACTGAGCGATCCGATCCGCGGTCAGTTCGCCGTTGCGGCGTTCGAGATGGACGAGCCGCTCGAACTTGTAGAACGCGATCTGGCGCACCACGGTGTTGAGCATGTCCTCGACCTTGGCCGCGAGCATCGCCTTGCGCTCGGCGGGATCGGCGGTCGCGCCGAGCATCGAGCGGAAGGTCAGCATTTCGCCGAACACCGAGGCCGTCTCGGCGAGCGTGAGCGGCGTCGGCGCCATCAGCGCGCCGTTGACGCCGGCCAGCACCTGATGGACCCCGTGGCCGAGCTCGTGGGCGAGCGTGGTGACGTCACGCGCCTTGCCGAGGAAATTGACCAGAATATAGGGATGAGCGGACGGCGTCGTCGGATGGGCGAAGGCGCCGGGCGCCTTGCCGGGCCTCACCGGCGCGTCGATCCAGCCTTCGTCGAAGAAGCGCCGCGCGATGTCGGCCATGCGCGGCGAAAAGGCGCGATAGGCGCCAAGCACCATGTCGCGCGCGGCCTCCCACCTGTAGACGCGCCGCGGCGCGTTCGGCAGCGGCGCGTTGCGGTCCCAGTGATCGAGCCGGTCCTTGCCGAACCAGCGGGCTTTCAGCGCGTAATAGCGATGCGAGAGGCGCGGATAGGCGTCGGTCACCGCCGCGACCAGCGCCTCGACAACCTCGGGCTCGACCCGGTTGGCGAGATGACGCGAATCGGCGACGTCCTTGAATTTGCGCCAGCGGTCGGAGGTCTCCTTGTCCTTCGCGAGCGTGCTGGTGATGAGGGCGAACAGGCGCTGGTTGGCGCCGAGCGTCTTGGCGAGCGCGTTCGCCGCCGTTTCCCGTGTCTTCGCGTCCGGGTCCTGCAATTTGCCGAGCAGGGGCTCGAGCGTCAGGCTCTCGCCGTCGAAGTCGAACCTGAGCGCCGCCATCGTGTCATCGAACAGGCGGTTCCATGCGGCTGCCGCGCTGACCGACTTGTCGAGGAACAATCGCTCGAGATCGTCGGGGAGCTGATGCGGCTTCTCCTTGCGGATGTCCTCGAGCCAGGGGCGGTAATGGCTGAGCGGCGGCGCCGCCATGGCGGCGTTCAGCGTGGCGTCGTCGATGCGATTGAGCTCAAGCTCGAAGAAAAGGAGGTCGCCGGCCAGCGCCGTCACGCGCTCCTGCGTATCGCCGTGGAACTTCGCGATTTCCGGATTGCTGGTGTCGGAGGCGTAGAGCAGCGACGCATAGGCCATGATGCGCCCGGTCAGATCCTGCAACGACTCGTAGGCCCGAACCGCTCCGGCGAGCGTTTCGCCCGCATCCGGCCGGTCGGCCAGCGCCGTTGAGCCTGCCGCGATAGGCTTCGGCGAAGAGCCTGGCTTCCCGCTCGGCGCGCTCGAAATCGGCGGCGAAGCTGGCTGAGTCCATTCCTTCGTACAGATCCTCGAGACGCCACTCGGGCAATGCGCCAAGCTCCGCGGGGGCGCGCGGCGGCGACACGGCGCTGTCAAGGGAATGGAACTTGAAGCTCATCGACCCCGCCTCTTTGCTAAGCTCCCGCTAACGCTCCTTGGTTGTTTGGCGCCGACAAAGCGGCGCTTTTGAGGACAGAGCGCATCGGAACGGGACGGCGTTAACATCGCATTTACCGTGATGCCACAATGTCGGGCCTTGCGCGGCTCAGAAGGCCGCCTGTGGACGACAATGACCGCACTCATACTCATTGCTGATGACGATCCCATCCAGCGGCGCCTGCTCGAGGCGATGGCCAGACGATTTGGCTACGACGCCGAAAGTGTGGAATTGGGCGAAGCGGCGCTCGCGCGTCTCGAAGCGCACGACCGGGCGCCGATCAATCTTCTGATCCTCGACCTCGTCATGCCCGACCTCGACGGCATGGGGGTGCTCGCGCGGATGCGCCAGCGCGAGATCAACGTGCCTGCGATCGTCCAGACGGCGCATGGCTCAATCGAGGTGGTCATCTCCGCCATGCGCGCGGGCGCGACCGACTTCGTCGTCAAGCCGGTCGGCGCCGAGCGCCTCCAGGTGTCGATCCGCAATGCGCTGCGGGTCGATGCGCTCGAGGACGAATTACGCCGCGCGACCCGGCGCAATGCGGGCGAGCTCAGTTTCCGCGACATCGTCACCCGCGCCGAATCGATGGCGCGCACCGTCCGTCTTGCCGAACGCGCCGCCAAGTCGAACATTCCCGTGCTGATCGAAGGCGAATCCGGGGTCGGCAAGGAACTGATGGCGCGCGCGATCCAGGGCGGCTCCGACCGGCGAGGCAGGCCGTTCATCATTGTCAATTGCGGCGCGCTGCCCGAGACGCTGGTCGAATCCATTCTCTTCGGCCACGAGAAGGGCTCGTTCACCGGCGCAACCGACAAGCATGCCGGCAAGTTCGCCGAGGCGAACGGGGGCACGCTGTTCCTCGACGAGATCGGCGAACTGCCGCCTGAAGCGCAGGTCAAGCTCTTGCGCGCCCTGCAGGAGGGTGAGATCGATCCGGTCGGCGCGCGCCGCCCGGTCAAGGTGGATTTCCGCCTCGTGTCGGCGACCAACAAGAACCTGATCGAACTGGTCAAGGCCGGCCGCTTCCGCGAGGATCTGTTCTATCGCCTCAACGTGTTCCCGATTTCCATTCCGCCGTTGCGGGCCCGCCTTTGCGACGTTCCGGATCTCGCGATGCGCTTTCTCGCCCGCTTCTGCGTCGAAGAAGGCAAGCGCATCCGCGGGATCGCCAATGACGCGCTTGCGCTGCTCGCCACATATGACTGGCCGGGCAACGTCCGCCAGCTCGAGAACGCGATGTTTCGCGCGGTGGTGCTGGCCGACGGCGATGAACTGACGACGGCCGAGTTTCCCCAGATCGCCGCGCAGGTCGAGGGCTATGACGTGCGCATTCCGCCTGCGCCGCCGCCGATCGCCGTGGATCCTGCGGCTTCCATCGGTTTCCGGCCGGCCGCGCACGACCACCGCGATCCCCATTCGCTGAGACTGATCAACGACAATGGCGACGTGCGCATGCTGGAGGAGATCGAAACCGAGGTCATTCGCTTCGCGCTCAGCCACTATCGCGGACAGATGTCGCAAATGGCGCGCAAGCTCGGCATCGGGCGCTCGACGCTCTATCGCAAGATGAAAGACATCGGCATCCCCGATGACATGCTTGGCGACGCTGCGGCATAATGCGGGCGAAGCGCAGGGCGACGGCAATTGGAAAGAGTGTTGCGTCCAGATCGCGACCACGACGCGCGCCGCAAGGGGCAGCGCAGGATGAGGGCGTCCAGGCGCAGCAAATGGCGCCGGCCCGCATCGCAAGGCCTGGGCGTGGGTTTAGGCGCGCTCGCGCTCGCGGCAAGCCTCACGCTCGCCGACGCCGAGCCGACAGGCGGTCCCTCCCCTGCCGAGCGCGGCGGCGAAAGCCTGGTCCTCTCGCCCGAGGCGCCGCTGAGCTTCGGCGACCGCAGCGGCGAGAGCCCATGGCTTGCAGCATTCAACGCCGCTCGCGCGTCTCAAGGCCCCGCGCTCGAGATGGGCTGGCTCGCCGAGCCCAAGTTCGACCTCGCCTCAGCGTCGGCGGCTGCTTCACAAGAGACAAGTCCCCAGGGCAACCCGCCCATCGTCTACGATCCCACCGCCGGAGCGCCGCTGTCGCCGATGCAAAGCGCGCTTCGAGGGGCGATGGAGCGGCTCGTCGCGCGCGCCGATCGGCCCAACCCGCTGGGCGCGGGCGACTGGCGCGCCGCCCGCGCGGCGATCGCGGGTTTCTACGCCTCGCGCTTCTATGCGCCGGTGTGGGTCGACGCGGACGGCCTGACTGAGGCGGGACGGGCCGCGCTGTCACAACTGGAGCGCGCCGGCGACGACGGACTCGATCTCTCGGCCTTCGCGTTGCCGCGCGCGCTTAAACCCGCCCTCGACCCAGACGCGCTCGCCGAGGCCGAAACGATCATCGCCTCGGCGGTCGTTGCTTACGCCGAACAGGCGATGGGATCGCGCGCCCCGCCCCGACGTGTCTCGCCGCTCGTCTTCTTGACGCCGAGCATAGCCGATCCCGGCGCGGCGCTTGCCGAGACCGCCGCAGCGGTCGATCCCGCAGAGCGGCTCGCCGATTTCAATCCGCCGCAAAAGGGCTATCGCGAACTGCGCGACGAATTGAAGCGGCTCGAGGCTCCTGAAAGCGCCGAAGGACGGGGACGAGTTCTCGCCGCTGATCTCGATCCCGGCCCGCTCCTCGATCTGCAAACCGGGTCGGCTCGGCGACCTGTGAAACGAGCCGTCGGCGCCCGCGTTCATACCGCATCGGCCTCCACCAGCGACGCGCTCGCCTTCGGGTCGCTGGCGCGCCGACGGGCGGCGATCCTAGCCAACATGGAAATGTGGCGCTGGGAGCCGCGCGACATGGGCGAACGGCGGATCGAGGTCAATGTCGCCGACTTCTCGGTCGCGGCGCTGGAGGGCGAGAGGATCCTGTTCCAGGCGCGCGCGATCGTCGGCAAGCCGCAGACCCCGACTCTCCTTTTCTCGAGCATCATGCGCTACGTGGAGATCAATCCGTCCTGGCTGGTCCCCGAATCGATCATCAGGAAGGAGCTCCTGCCAAAGCTCGATTATCTGAGCCGGCACGGCTATGAGGTGAAGACCGTAGCCGGGCGCCTCACGGTCCGCCAATTACCCGGCGAGGACAATGCGCTCGGACGGATCGCGTTCATGTTTCCAAACGACCATGCGATCTATCTGCACGATACGCCGACGCGCGAGCTGTTCGACGAGGAGAAACGAGCCCTCAGCCACGGTTGCGTACGTGTCGAAGACCCTTTGAGTCTGGCTGAGTTTGTTCTGGGCGGCGAGGCGGGCGGGTGGACGGCCGACCGAATTGAGGCCGCGATCGGAGGCCGGGAGCGAACGGTGTTTTTGCCCCGTCCGCTGCCCATTCATATCGAGTACTTCACTGACTTTGTTGATGAATTCGGCGAGTTGCGGGAGCGGCCGGACATCTATGGGTTGACTCGCAAGGTCGAGGGCATACTCGGGAGAGCAAGTCAAGATTGAAAGGGAGGCGATATCCGGCTATAGCCGCAATAGATCGCTTTTTGCCTTAACTGTGACGCGAGCGTCACAATGCGAACAAAGCGCGCCAGGGACGCGCGCTTGACAGGGTCGCGTAGGGCCGGCGGGAGAGAGGCCGGCAAAAGCGTACGCGTACGGGATGACAGGCACAGTCCGCCGGCTTCGCCGCCGGTCGTGGCGTGTTGGGGAAGGATGGGTTATTGGCGGGTCTTCATGTGAGCAATTGCGTTGGTCGCGGCGGGGCGGCGGCGCAACTGGCGGTGGCGGCGGCGTTCACGGTCGCTTGGCTCGTTCCGAGCTCGACCGAGTCGGCGGTCGCCAACGGCGACACGCGGACCATTTCCCTATCGAGCCAGCACACCCACGAGACCGGCTCATTCACCTTCATGGTCAATGGGATCTATGACCAGGGGGTGCTCGACAAGCTGAACTGGTTCTGCCGGGATTGGCGGCTTAACGAGCCGACGAAAATGGACCCGCACCTGTTCGACATCCTCTGGGAGGTCTATCGGGAATCCGGGGCGACGCAGCCGATCGATGTCCTGTCCGGCTACCGCTCGCCGCAAACCAACGCCATGTTGCGCCGGCGGTCCCGGCAGGTGGCCGAACATTCGCAGCACATGCAAGGCAAGGCGATCGACGCCCATTTCATCGACGTCAGCACCGCGCGCATCCGCGATATCGCCATGCGCATGCAGGCGGGCGGCGTCGGCTTCTATCCGACCGGCATGACGCCCTGGGTGCATATCGACAGCGGCTCGGTCCGTTACTGGCCCCGCATGAGCCGGGACGCGCTGACGCGGTTGTTCCCTGACGGCAAGACGGTGTTCATCCCGGCCGACGGGAAGCCGATGCCCGGTTATGAGCTGGCGCGGGCCGAGATCGAGGCCCGCGGCGGCGAGGTGCAGGTCGCGGGCGGCGGCGGAATTGGCGGCGTCTTCGCCTGGCTGTTCGGCCGAGGAGGAGGCGCCGACGACGCGGAAGAGTCAGGGGGCCAGGAAGCGACGACCGCGTCGGCCATCACCACCATGGCCCGGGGCGGCCGCAACGCCGGCTCGGCGCCGCAGATTCAGGTCGCCGACATCGGGCCGGACGCGGTCGCCAGGGCGAAGCGCGATTTGCCGACCGGCCAAGCCTACGCCGGACCCGCCGAGCCGGCGCCGGCCGCCAAGCCGGAAGCTCCCAACTCGGGGCCGGAGGCGGTCGCCAAGGCGAAACGCAATCTGCCGACTGGCCCGGCTTACGCGAGCGCCGCCGAGTTCCGCGCCGACGCCGCCGGCCAAACCGCAGGCTGTGGCCGCGCCGGAGCGACCCGACGTCGCCAGCGACGCTTCGACCGACGATTCGCCTAACGCCGCAGGGCCGAAGCTCTTCGCGCCCCTGCCGCCGCGCAGACCGGCCGATCTCGACGTGGCCGCCGCGCTCGCCGATGCGCCCATGCCTCCGGTTCGCCCGGCGGATCTGATCCTGGCCTCGACGATGGCCCCGAGCGGCGGCGCTTTTGCGCCGATGTCGAACAAGGGGTTCAATGCGGCGGCTTCGCAGGATGGTTCGCTGCCTAAGGTTATTACCGCAGGCGTCGACCGCGCCCCGACGGGCGCGCTGGCGCTGGCCGAGGGGCTGACGCCGCCCCTCTACGACGACAGCGAACTCCTCGCGCGGGCGGCTAAGCTCACTGCGCCCTTGCCGCCGATGCCAATTCCCAATGTCGGCGCGACTGCCTCGGCCGCGCCTGAGAACGTCGGCGCCATTGCGGACAAGAGAACCGCCCCAACGGCCGCCGCAGGGCCGGAGCCGCACGGCTGGTTCGTTCGAACGGCGGCGCTCGCCGCCGAGGACCTGGCGCAATTGTTTGGCGGCCGGCCGTCCGGCGTCTCCAAGACCGCCGCCCCCGCCGCGCCGAGCCCAGGCGCGCGGCCGTAACACCCGGCCGCGCCGGGCCGGGTCTCATGCCTGGCGGACGGAACGTTTCCGGGAATCTCAGAGCCTGGCTTGCATTGGGATTGACGCGCCCGGTGATTGTGACGCGCCTCGTCCTGGCGCGGTCATTCACGCCTTGCGCCTCCCTTTTGCGACGGGTCCGGTTTACGATGGGTCCGGGCGTCGGATCGGGCGCGCAGCGCAGCGTTGACCCCTCATGGATCCCGTGGCTTTGACAACCAGCGCGCGAGCTCCGCGACGGCCAATGAAGCTAAACGCGCGTAAACGCCAGTAAGACGCTCGTAAACGCTAGCAAAACAGCTAGCGTTTACTAGCGTTTACTTTTCCGAATCGAGCCTTTTCAAAGGGTTGCAAGCGATTGGAATCGAAAACCCCTGCGTCGCCTCCTCCTTCGCGCGCCGGTTGTGGTGGAGCCAGCGTTTTCCCTTTTCAAACAGCTGCGGCCTCTTCCTCGTCGCCCGGCTGACCGGGCGCGAGAGAGGATTCCGAGTTGGAACATATAGAGAACATCGTGGCCGTTGTCAAGGAAAAGTCACTTCCCGACCAGCGCCCGCCGCAGGGCCCCGGGTCCGTCGTGAGAGCCATCTGACCGGGAAGGCCCCTTCCCGCCGCGGCGGATCCAGAGCTCCCCCAAGCGGGCGCGCCCCGCTCGGTTCGAACCAACAGCACGAGGGCCCAAAGAACCCACAGACCGCGCCCGGGGCTCCAGCCTTCTCGCGGCCGTTGGGGATTAACGGAAATCGATCCCGCGGACTGCGTCAATCCCTGTCGATCGACCAGGGGCCGGGGCCGGCCGCGGCGATATAGAGGAAGACGAAGCAGTAAAGCGCGGCGGCCTCGCCCATGTTGATCGCGGGGAAGAAGCTCACGGGAAAGTGCGCCATGAAATAGCCTACGGCCATGAATCCCGAGAGGATGAAGGCGACCGGGCGCGTGAACAGGCCGAGCACGATCAGCGCGCCGCCGACGAGCTCCATCGTTCCGGTGAAATACAATAGTCCTGTCGGCATCTTGTCGATGAACGGCAGGCCATGAGGGAAACCCAGCAGCTTGCCGGTTCCGTGCTCGAGAAACATGAGCCCGGCCGCGATGCGCAGCAGGGACAGGAGATACGGCGCGAACCGCGCCGGTATCACCGCGGGGGCGACGGTGGCGCGGGGAAGAACATTGGTCATTGGTCTCGCCTTCTTCTGGATGGTCGAAACGGGCGTCGGTCGTCGTCGCGCCTATGCCGCGAGCTTGGCGGCGGTCTTGGCGATGAGCTCGCCCTGATGCCGGGCGCCGTCGAGCTCGATCTTGGTCGGCTGGCGCTGCCCCTGCCCGCCGGCGATGGTGGTCGCGCCATAGGGGGCTCCGCCGACGATCTCCTCGAGCGTCATCTGGCCGGCGTGGCTGTAGGGCAAGCCGACGATGACCAGGCCGAAATGCATCAGGTTGGCGATGATCGAGAAAAGGGTCGTTTCGTTGCCGCCGTGTTGGGTCGCGCTCGAGGTGAAGGCGCCGCCGACTTTTCCGTGCAGCGCGCCGCTCATCCACAACTGGCCCGCCTGCTCCCAGAAGCTGCCCATCGCCGAGGGCATGCGGCCAAAGCGGGTCGGCGCGCCGACAATGATCGCGTCGTAGCTCCCAAGCTCGGCAGGAGTCGCGATCGGCGCCGGCTGGTCGAGCTTGAAGTGGAAGGCCTTGGCGATGTCGTCGGGAACGTTCTCCGGCACGCGTTTAACATCAACCGTCGCGCCGGCCGAACGCGCGCCTTCGGCCTCGGCGTAGGCCATCTGTTCGATATGACCGAAACTGGAATAATAGAGAACCAGCACCTTGGTCATTCACGCCTCCTCAGGTTTATGCGCCAGTAGCGAAAGGATCAGAGAATCTTCGCCATCTGGTCGAACGAAAACCTCGGGCTGCGCGGGAACAGCTTCTCGGCGTCGCCGTAGCCGATGTTGATCAGGACGTTCGACTTGACGCTTCCTTCGGGGAAGAACTCCGCGTCGACCTTCGCATTGTCGAAGCCGGTCATCGGTCCGGTGTCGAGACCCACCGCCCGCAGCGCGATGATGAGATAGGCGACCTGCAACGTGCCATTCTGGAAGGCGGCTGCGCGCAGCTTTCACCGGGTCGCTCGAGAACCACGACTTGGCGTCCGCGTGCGGAAACAGGAACGGCAGATGCTCGTAGAACTCTTCGTCATAAGCCGTGACCGCGACCACCGGCGCGCTCATCGTCTTGTCCAGATTGCCGGGCGACAATGCAGGCCGAAGCCGCTCCTTGGCTTCGGCCGATCGCAGGAACAGGACCCGCAGCGGCGATTGATTGGCGCTGGTCGGCCCCATCCTGGCGAGTTCGACCGCCTTCTTGAGCAATTCGTCCGAGACCGGCCGGTCGAGAAACGCATTGTGCGTGCGCGCTTCGGTAAAGATCTGCGCGAGCGACGCGGCGTTGATCGTCTTGTGGTCAGGAACGTGGATCGTCATGATGGTCCGCCTCGCGTTGTTGCATTGCGGTAAATTTCGGCGCTTGCTCCAATCGTTGCAATTGGCAAAATTATGCTAGTATCTATCTCTCGAGGTGATGGATGATCAACTCGCTCACGCTTGACCAGATGCGCGTTCTCGTCGCCGTCGCCGACGCGGGAAGCTTTTCCGCCGCGGCGCGAAAGCTTGGCCGGGTCCAGTCGGCGATCAGCCAGTCCATCCAGACGCTCGAGGCCACGCTCGGCCTCGCCCTGTTCGATCGCTCCGGCAAGACGCCGCGGCTGACCGACGCCGGCAAAGCGCTGGTCGGCGACGCGCGGGCGCTCATTGCCGGCGCCCGGGCGATCCGCGCCCGCGCCGAAAGCATGGCCGAGGATGTCGAGCCGGAGCTGACGCTCGCGGTCGATTCGATGTTGCCGATTCCCCTCCTGATGGAGAGCCTGAAGGCGCTCAGCGTCGCCTTCCCGCTTCTGCCCGCCTCCGTGTTCACCGAGGCGCTCGGGGGGGCCGAGCAGCGGCTGCGCGACGGCGCGGCCCGGCTTGCGATCTATACGCTTGCGCCCTCGAGCCCGTGCGACCTCGTGAGCGAGTTCATGACCCGTATCGCGATGTGGCCGGTCGTCGCGGCCGGCCATCCCCTCGCCGCCCTGCCCCAGCCGCTCGCGCGCGAGGCGCTCGAGCCGCATGTGCAGCTGGTGCTGACCGACCGCACGCCGCTCACCCAGAATCTGTCAGGCGGAATCGTCAGCCGCCACATCTGGCGGTTCGCGGATCTGGCGACCCGCCTCGATTTCCTGCTCGCCGGCTTCGGCTGGTGCAACATGCCAAGCCACATGGTCGCCGACCATGTCGCGTCCGGCCGGCTGAAGCGGCTTGAGATCGCCAACCAGGAGGAGATCGCGCTGCCGCTTTACGTCGTGCACGAGCGCGGCCGCTCGCCCGGCCGGGCGGGACGATGGCTGATCGCCGACCTGCGCGAGCGCATGAAAACATGCCCCGCCGCGGACCATAGCGCCCAAATAGCGACGCCGGCCGAAGCGGCGGCCGCTTGAGGCCGCGATTGCGCTCGTCGTGATCTTGGCCTCCCGCGAGCGGCGGCAATCAGGCGCCGGTCATGGGTTCGACGGCCGAAGCAGGGCGCCAAGCGCGGCTTTCGCTTCGTCGATCAGCCCCTCCTGGTATCGGTAGTACATCTCCGCGCCCATGGGCGTGACGTACGACGTCAGCTGCTCCTCGCAGCGGCGGCGAAGCGCGTCAAAGTCCTTCATCAGGTCTTGCGCCGCCTTTCGATCCTGTGGCGTCTGGATGACCGCTTCGGGCGGGAGCGCCTTGATCTGCTCGCGGGTGAGGCCGGAATGCGCGCGCGCCTCGATCTGCTCGTCGGTGAGGCCCGGATAGGCGAGCGCCCTCAAGCGGGCTTCGAGCAGCCCCCGGTTGGCGTCGATCCGCCAGAGCCTGAAGCGGCTGTAGACGCCTGAGGCGTTCAAAAGGATCGTGGCCGCCATCACCAGATAGATCCAGTAGGCGGGCGACATCAGGTTCACGAGCCAGGGGAAATATTTGTCCGCAAGCTCGGGCTCGCCGCTGGCGAAGAACTCGCGCGCTTCGTCAGCCAGGGGCGCGCTGTCCTGCGACTTCGCCGAGGGCGGGGGGTTCACGCGAACGAAATTGGGAAACTCCTCCCGGAGCAGCATGAGAAAGGCGACGCGCTCGGCGCGGTGCACGCACGCGTTGGTCATGACAAGCGTGTCGACTTGCGCCACGAGCTTGTCGGTCGCGGGGATCGGTTTGGCGATGTCGTAAAAGCCGGCGGGGATCCGGCCGAGCCGCAGCCATTTGTCGCGCGCCACCAGGCCCTCGATATCCGCCGGAGCGACGATCTCGAGGTCGTACTTGTTCGCCAGCGTGCGGATCATCTCGGCGTTTTCGTTCATCACGAAGGCGGCAAGGTCGAGCTTGCCGTCGCGGACGAGCTGCGCCTGCGCTTCGAGATCGTGATTGGAGGGTTTCAGGTCGAGACCTCCGAGGTCGGAATTCTGCAGCAGCTGCTGCATGAGATAGGCCGTGCCTGAACCTTCCGGACCGATTCCGACCGAATCGCCCTTAAGGTCATTGAAGGTGTTGATCGCGCGATCGCGCCGGGCCATCAGCAACAGCGACTCGGGCTGCGGCAGCCGCCCAAGCGTCACCAGGCCCGCGTCCGCCGGCGTCGGCAATCCATCCTGCACGAAAGCGAAGGCGGGAACGCAGCGCCCGTTTTCGCCAACGAGCCGGGCGATGTTCTCGATCGACCCCGCGGTGGCGACGACCTTCAGATGGCCGTTTTTCTTGAGCGCGCGCGCCGCGAGCCGCTCGCCCAGCGCGTGATAGGCGCCGGTCGGCGATCCGGTCAGGACGGACGCCTTCAGGAAAGCGTAGTCGCCGGAGACGGTGTAATAGACGAGCCCGCCCGCGAGCGCGAGCGCGGCGAGCACGATCATAAGGCCCCTGGCCCACGCCTTCTTATCGCCGCCGGGTCCGAACGCCAGCTGATCCAGAAAGCTCATGCATCCACATCCGGCGCCGGATTCGCGAATTTGACCTAAGCGCCCTATATTCGTTGGGGCAAGGGTTCGGCACAAGGCGCGGCGGCGGCTGGGCGCGGCCCCATCGATCGCCGGAGAGGCGGGCGGCGACGCGCCCGGTTTTCGGGAAAATGCGACTGAAAACCAAAGAGCGCCTTGCCCCCTGGCTCACGCTCTGGCATGCTAGTTTCCCAATCGCCCCGGCAAACTTGGGGCGCAGGCGTCCGGCGGAGATCGGATGCAGAGAGGGAGGATTGTGGAATGAAAAATGGAACCCGCCTGGCGACTCTGACTTTCGCCGGGCTCCTGATGTCTTCGGTCGCGTGGGCTGGCCCCAAGGTCGTTTCCGGCCCCGGCGCTGATCCGCAGTGCTTCAAGCCCTGGTCGGACAAGACGAAGTTCCTCCAGTGGGAGAAGAAACCCGGACCCTACAAGATCGCGCTCGCCAACGGCTTCGTCGGCAACACCTGGCGCATCCAGATGATCAAGACCGCCAAGGCCTTCGCCGAGCAACCGGGGATCAAGGAGCACATCAAGGAGTTCAAGGTCGTCTCCACCGGGACCGACGCGGCGGCGCAATTGGGCGCGATCGAGGACTTCATCAACCAGGGCTACGACGCGATCATCGTCAACGCCGTCTCGCCTGAAGGGTTCGACCGCATCATCCGCCTCGCCGACAAGAACAACGTGATCATCGTGCCGTTCGACAACGTGCTCGACACCGACAAGGTGATGGAGGTCAACGAGGACCAGAAGGAAATGGGCCGCATGTCGGCCGAATTCCTGCTGAAGGAAATGGGCAAGACGTCGGGCGACATTCTCGAAGTGCGCGGCCTGCCGGGCAATTCGGTCGACCGCGACCGCCATGACGGCTTTACCGAGGTGATGGCCAAGCGCGCCGAACAAGTTCAACATCACCGAAGTGGTCGGCAACTGGGATACCGGCACGTCGCAGAAGGTGACGGCCGACGCGCTCGCCGTGCACCCGCATTTCGACGGCATCTTCAGCCAGGGCGGCGACGACGGCACAGTGCAGGCGTTCATCGACGCCAAGCGTCCGTTCGTGCCCTTTGCCGGCGAGGGCGAGAACGAGTTCCGCAAGCAGATCGCCGACCATTCGAAGGACGGGCTCAAGGGCATGTCTTATGGACAATCGCCCGCGCTCGTCGCCATCTCGATCAAGGCGGCCATCGAGGCGCTCCAGGGCAATCCGATGCCGCAACTGATCTCGATCCCGATCCCCGTGGCGACCTACCAGGATCTCAAGCCCGGCGTGAACTATTGGCCGGACCTCAAGGCGAACTTCTTCGCGCCGAACCAGTTCACTCCGTGCGGGGTAAACTTCACCGCGCCGGAAATCATGGCGCAGAGCGAAAAGAACACGAAGTAGCCGCCCTAAAGGCGATCGTCGCGCCCCGCTCGGCTGAACGCCGGGCGGGGCGTTGGTCGCCGAAGCGGCGCTGGGCCGCCCATTCTCGTTGAGGCTGATCATGGCGGACGCGCCGCAAGGCGACTTTCTTGTCCTCTCCGGCATATCGAAACGCTACGGCGGCGTGCACGCGCTCGAGAACGTCGATTTCCGATGCTCGCGCGGCAGCATTCACGCAGTGCTGGGCGAGAACGGCGCTGGCAAGTCGACGCTGATCAAGATCGTCGCGGGCGTCGTCCAGCCGGACGCCGGCGCGATAACGCTCGACGGCCGCGCGCGCCAATTCGCCAGCCCCTCGGCCGCGACGGCCGCGGGCGTCGTCTGCATCTTCCAGGAACTGTCGCTGATGCCGGACTTGTCCGTCACCGACAACATTTCGATCACCACGCCGCCGAGGCGCTTCGGCATGATCGACACCCGCGCCCAGCGGCGCCGGGCCGAGGCTCTGCTGGCCGAAGTCGGCTGTGAGGACGTCAATCCGCTTCTGCGCGTCCGCGATCTGCCGCTGTCGCGCCGTCAGATGGTGGAGATCGCCAAGGCGCTCGGCCAGAAGCCCCAGTTGCTGATCCTCGACGAGGCGACGTCTGCGCTGACCAGCGCGGATGTCGAGCGGGTCTACACGCTCCTGGCGCGGCTCAAGTCCGAGAACGTCGCCATCCTCTATATCTCGCATCGCATGCACGAGGTCGACGCGCTGGCGGATCGCGCTTCGGTGTTCCGTAACGGCCGCCATATCGAGACCTTCGACAAGGGCCAGCGTTCGACCGGGGAGATCGTGCAACTGATGATCGGCCGCGACATCGCTACGCAGTACCCGCCAAAGCCCGAGCCCGCCCGGTCGGCGCCCGCGCTCAAGGTCGAGCGGCTCGGATGGGAGGGCCGCCTCGCCGACATCTCGCTCGAAGTCGGAGCGCGCGAGATCGTCGGCCTTGGCGGACTCGACGGCCAGGGGCAGAAGACCCTGCTGCTCGCCCTGTTCGGCGTGCTGCGCGGGGTGACTGGCTCGATCACGGTCAATGGCCGCCCTGTCCGGCCGGGATCTCCGGCCCAGGCCAAGGCGACTGACGTCGGCATCGCGCTCGTGCCCGAGGATCGGAAGACCGAAGGCCTGATGCTGCCGATGTCGATCGCGGACAATCTGACCATCGCCTCGCTCGGCGCCATGTCGATCGGCCCATTCGTCGACGCAGGCAAGGAGGCGACGGCCGTGGATGCGGCGATCGACCGCCTTCAGATCAAGGTCGCCTCGAAGGACGACGCGGTCTCGACGCTCTCCGGCGGGAACCAGCAGAAGGTGGTAATCGCCAAATGGCTGATGACCGAGCCGCGCATCATTCTGCTCAACGATCCGACGCGGGGCATCGACGTCGGCACCAAGCAGGAGCTCTATCGACTGATGCGCGAGCTTGCCGACCAGGGCGCCGCGATCCTGTTCTATTCGACCGACTATGACGAATTGATCGGCTGCTGCGACCGCGTCGCCATCATGTATGACGGGCGCATCGTTCGCGAGCTCGCCGGGGGCGAATTGAACGAGACCAATATCGTTGCAAGCTCGCTCAACATCGGCGCCGCTTCTTCCGCGGGCGCGCCCGGCAAGGCTGCTCATGTCTGATCTCGCCATCAAGATCCGCCAGAACTTCGCCTTTCTCACCGCGGTCGTTCTGTTCGTAGTCGTCTACTTCCTCTACAACCTCGCCCATCCCAAGGGCTTCAGCTCGGCGGTGTTCATTCAGAACAGCAACGAGGTGTTCACGCTGGCGCTGGTCTCGATGGCCCAGACCGTGCCCGTTCTCGCCGCCGGCCTCGACCTTTCGGTGGGCGCCTTGATGACGATGGTCGCCTGTTTCGCGAGCTATCTCTTGGGCGGGGCGCCCGCCGGCACGCCGCTTGGGCTCGATTTCGGCGGCTGGCGGCTTGCGCTCGGGACCCTGCCGGGGGGCGTGACGGGCATCGTGATCCGGCGCCGTCATCTGCCTCCTGATCGGCATCATCGCCGGGTTCATCAACGGCGCGGTCGTCGTCTACGGCCGCATCCAGCCGATCATCGCCACGCTCGCCACCGGGGCGGTCTACATCGGCGTGGCGCTCTTCCTCAGGCCGCAGCCCGGCGGTAAAGTCAGCGACGACCTCAACTGGGCGCTCACCAATTCGCTCGGCGATTTCGCCTCGACCGTTCATGTCTTCAACGACGGGGCGGCGCGCTGGTTCGCTCCCTTCGCCGGCATCCCCACGCCTTTCGTCCTCCTGGCGCTGATCGTTCTCCTGGTCTGGGTTCCATTCAGCCGCACGGTCACCGGCCGCGCGGTCTACGCGATCGGGTCGGCGGAAGGCGCAGCCTACATGTCCGGCCTCGACGTCAACCGCGCCAGGATCGCCGCCTTCACCCTTGGCGGCTTCTTCGCGGCTTGCGGCGGACTGTTCCTTGCCATCCAGACGTCCTCGGGCAATGCAGACATTCCCCAGGCCGGCGCCTACACCTTGAATTCGATCGCCGCGGTGGTGATCGGCGGCACGTCTCTTTTTGGCGGCAGCGGCGGCGCCATAGGCTCCGTGTTCGGCGCGCTGATCCTCAGGGTGATCTCCTACTTCTTTCGCATTTTTGACATTGCGCCGCTGCTGCAGCCGCTCTTCGAGGGGATTATCCTCCTCGCCGCGGTCAGCATCGGGGCGCTGCGCGTGCTGCGGGTGAAGAACACGCTGGAGCTCTTTCGGTGACCGCGTTTCCCGCCATCCTCAAGCCGTCGCGCGACGACCGGCCGATCCTGATCGCGGCGCTGTTCATCGTCGCCATCCTGATCGCCGGAACCGCCTACACTTTGCACCGGTTCGGCAGCGCGCCGCTCCTGTCGCCGAACTATCTCCTGCAGCAATTGCAGATCGGCGCTTTCCTCGGCGTCGTCGCCGCCGGGCAAATGGTCGTCATTCTGATCGCGCAGATCGACCTTTCCGTCCCATGGACGCTGACCGCCGCCGCAATGATGGCGACCGCGGTCGGAGGCGTCTGGGCGATTCCGGTCGGCCTTGCGGTCGGCCTCATCGTCGGCCTCGTCAACGGGTTTGGCGTCGCCTATCTCCGCGTTCCCTCAATGATCTTCACCCTTGGCGTCAATGCGGTCATGCGAGGACTGATGGTGGCCCATACCGGAGGCTTCGCTCCCGACACCGCCGCCACCGATCTCATGCGGACGCTGGCGTCCGGACACGTCCTTGGGATCCCTGCGGCGCTCTTCGTCTGGCTCGCGGTCTCCGCGATCATCGCCGTCATCCTGCAACGCACGTTGCTCGGCCGCGCGATCTACGCGCTCGGCAACAAGGAGTCGGCCGCCTATCTCGCCGGCGTCAACACCAAGGGCGTCACCGTGGCCTGCTTCGCCCTCTGCGGTCTCACCGCCGCTCTCGCCGGCGTCCTTCTCGCCGGCTATTCGCAGAAAGCCTATCAGGGCATGGGCGACGCCTATCTCCTGCCGGGCATCGCAGCCGTGGTCATCGGCGGCACCAACATCCTCGGCGGGCGCGGACGCTATCTGGGAACGCTGGTCGGCGTGATCCTGATCGTCCTGCTCAATAGCGTCCTCTCGATCATGGAGATGCCCGAGGCCGGCCGCCAGGTGATCTACGGCGGCGTGATCATCCTCATGCTGCTCGTCTACGGCCGCTCGGAGCGGGTGACGAGCTGATCGCTTGGCCCCGGGACGATCCGGGCGGGCGCGCCGCGCTGAGCGAGATCACGAAGGAGGCGGCAAGGATGGCCACAGTCAAGCTCTGGACCGATGCGGAGGCGCAAGCGCACCCGAAGGTCAAAGCGGTCTTCGACGATATCCGGGCGACCCGGAAGTCGGACTTCGTCAATAATTTCTGGCGCGGCCTCGCCAACCAGCCCGAGATTCTCGAACGCACCTGGAACACGCTGAAAGCGGTGATGGGCGCGCCCGGACCGCTTGATCCGCTGACCCGGGAACTGATCTACATCGCCGTTTCGATAACGAACGGCTGCTCCTATTGCATCCATTCGCACACCGCGGCGGCGCGCGCGAAGGGAATGACCGAGGCGCAATACTCGGATTTTCTGGCCGTGGTGGCCATGGCCTCGCAGACCAACGCGCTGGTGACAGGTCTGCAGCTGCCCGTCGACGCGGCCTTCCTCATCGAGAGCTGAACAGCTCCGAGGCGCCGGCCCTTCCGGGGCGGGCCGCTGACGAGACGTCAAATCCCGCGGCGCGGCCAACAAAAACCCGCCCGGAATCGCTTCCGGGCGGGCTTTCGTATCGAGCTGTCGGGCCGGCGCTACTTCGCCTTGTCGCCTCTGTCGCGCGCTTTCAGCGCTGCGCCGAGAATATCGCCGAGCGAAGCGCCCGAGTCGGCCGATCCATATTGCGCGATCGCCTCCTTCTCCTCGGCGACTTCCAGCGCCTTGATGGAGACGGCGATCTTGCGCGCCTTGCGATCGAACTGGGTGACGCGCGCGTCGACCTTCTCGCCGACCGAGAAGCGCTCCGGGCGCTGGTCGCCGCGGTCGCGCGCGAGCTCGCTGCGCTTGATGAAGGCGGTGAGCTCGGTGCCCGCGATCTTCACCTCGAGGCCGCCGTCCTTGACTTCGAGAACCTCGCAGGTCACGACCGACCCCTTGCGCATGTCGGCCGCCTCGCCGTCCTCGCCGGTCTTCTTGGCCGAGAACGGATCGCTGGCCAATTGCTTGATGCCGATGGCGATGCGCTCTTTCTCGACATCGACGTCGAGCACCTTCGCTTCGACCTTGTCGCCCTTCTTGTAGTCCTCGATCGCCTGCTCGCCGGGCCTGCTCCAGTCGAGATCGGAGAGATGGACCATGCCGTCGACGTCGCCGTCGAGGCCGATGAACAGCCCGAACTCGGTCTTGTTCTTGACCTCGCCCTCGACGGTCGAGCCGATCGGGTGCCGCTCGGCGAACGCCTCCCACGGGTTCTGCAGCGTCTGCTTGAGGCCAAGCGAGATGCGGCGCTTGGAGGCGTCGACCTCGAGCACCTGAACCTCGACCTCCTGGCTGGTCGAGACGATCTTGCCGGGATGGACGTTCTTCTTGGTCCACGACATTTCGGACACGTGGATGAGGCCCTCGATGCCGGGCTCGAGCTCGACGAACGCGCCGTAGTCGGCGATATTGGTGACCCGGCCCTTGAGCTTCTGGCCGACGCTGTAGCGCGTCTCGATGTTGGACCACGGATCTTCCTGCAACTGCTTCATGCCGAGCGAGATGCGGTGCGTCTCGTGGTTGATCTTGATGATGCGCACCTTGACCTGCTGGCCGATGGTCAGGACTTCGCTCGGATGATTGACGCGCCGCCAGGCGATATCGGTCACATGCAGGAGGCCGTCGATGCCGCCCAGATCGACGAACGCGCCATAGTCGGTGAGGTTCTTGACCGTGCCCTCGATGACCTGCCCCTCGGCGAGATTGGCGACGATCTCGTGGCGCTGCTCGGCCCGGCTCTCCTCGAGCACGGTGCGGCGGGAGACGACGATGTTGCCGCGGCGCCGGTCCATTTTCAGGATCTGGAATGGCTGGGGCACGTTCATGAGCGGCCCGACGTCGCGAACCGGGCGAATGTCGACCTGGCTGCGCGGCAGGAAGGCGACGGCGCCGTCGAGGTCGACGGTGAAGCCGCCCTTGACCTGGTTGAAGATGACCCCTTCGACCTTCTCGTTCTTCTCGAACGCCTGCTCGAGCTTGACCCAGCTCTCCTCGCGCCTCGCCTTGTCGCGCGAGATGACCGCTTCGCCGAGCGCGTTCTCGATCCGCTCGAGATAGACTTCGACTTCGTCGCCAACGCCGGGCGCCGGGTCGCGCCCGTGATTGGTGAATTCCTTGAGCGCGACGCGCCCTTCGGTCTTGAGGCCGACGTCGATGACGGCCATGTCCTTTTCGATCGCGACGACCTTGCCCTTGACGACCGTGCCTTCGAACGCTTCGTCATCGCCGTAGGTCTCGTTCAACAGCGCGGTGAAATCCTCGCGCGTCGGCGCCAGGGACTGAGTGGAAGCCATTGGTTCTCCTAATTGCGCCCGAAATTCGGGCCACGCCGGCTTTGGGTTCGCGTTGACGTTCAGGCGCCCGCCGATCGGAAAGATCACGCAAAAAATCAGCGCGCAATCCTCATCGCCGCTTTGGCGGCGGAGCCGGCGCATCGGCCGACGGCGGAAGCCCAGGTTTAAGCGCCATATGGGGAGCCCATCGGGCGCGCGCCAGCCGCTAGCAGGAAAGTCCGCCCGGAGCAAGGAGGAAACATAGCCCGGCGTCACGGCGCGAGGGCCGGACCCGTTGCGACTGCGGCGCAAATCCCGCCGACCGGGCCAAGTCGAAACGCGGCTCAAGGTGAGCCGCGCGGCGCCGATCGGCCGAAATCCCTTAACAAACTCCTGATCCGCCAAAGTGGCGCCAGACCGGCCAGGCGCAAGTCCGAGCGATCGCCGCCCAGTCGTTATAAGCTCCGCCTCCATGTCGGACTGGGCGTTATCCATCGTTCTGGGCATAGCGCTGGCCGCTGCGACCGGCTTTCGCGTCTTTCTGCCGATGCTCATCGTCAGCGGCGCGGCCTATACCGGGCATCTCCACCTGGACAATAGCTTCGCCTGGCTCGGCTCGCCGTCCGCCCTGACGATGCTCAGTGTCGCAGCCGTGGTCGAAGTCGTGGCTTATTACGTTCCGGTCATCGACAACCTGCTCGACCTCGTGGCGACGCCCGCCGCCTTCATCGCCGGGACGATCGTGTCGGCCGCGGTCATGATCGATGCGCCGCCGATGGTGAAATGGACCGCGGCCGTCATCGCCGGCGGCGGCGTCGCCGGATTGACCCAAGGGCTGACCGGGGTTCTGAGGGCGAACTCGACCGTTTTGACCGGCGGCCTCGGAAACTCCGTCATTGCGACGGCGGAGCTTGGCGCCGCAGCGCTGATCTCCTTTCTGGCGTTTGCCGCGCCAGTCGCGGCGCTCGGGCTGGTCGTCCTCTTCCTATTGGTGGCGATACGGCTGCTCCGCCGCGTCTTTCGCGGAGCAAAATCGTCGGGCGGCCCGACATAGGCGGTCCCGCTCCCGGCGATGATCGTCAGACGCCGACCGCGCGCCAGCGCGACCTTTGGCCCGGGGTTTCCGGCGGGCGCGCTTCAGGCGGTCCAGGTCGCAACCATGCCCACCGCGGCTGCGGCCATGACGGCGGTCGCGATCCAGCCGAGCGTCTTGAGCCACGGCTTCAGGGCGAACTCGCCCATCACCCTCCGCCGCGAGGCCATGAGCATGATCATCGCCATCATCGGAACCGCGGCGACGCCATTGACGACGGCGCTGAAGATCAGCGCCTTGATCGGATCGAGCGGCGAAAAGTTGAGCAGCGCCCCGATCAAGATCCCGGCGATGATCGCGAGATAGAAGGCTGGCGCGCGGCTGGGCCGCTCGTCGAGCCCGATCGGCCAGCCGAGCGTTTCGCCAACCGCATAGGCCGTGCTCCCGGCCAGAACCGGCACCGCGAGCAGGCCCGTGCCGACGATGCCGAGGGCGAAGACGGCGAAGGCGAACGCGCCCGCGATTGGCTTCAGCGCCTTCGCCGCGTCCGCCGCGGTCTCGATGTTGGTCACCCCATGCGCGTTGAGGGTGACGGCGGTGGTCAGGACGATGAACAGGGCGACAAGGTTGGAGGCGGCCATGCCGACGAACGTGTCGAGGCGGATGCGTCTCAGCTCTCGAGGGGCGTCGGCCGGCGCCTGCAAAAGAGGCCTCGCGGCTGGATCGCCGGTTTCGTCCTCGACCTCCTGAGAGGCCTGCCAGAAGAACAGATAGGGGCTGATCGTGGTGCCGAAGACGGCGACGACGATCGTGAAATAGGCCGCGGTCCACTCGACATGCGGAACGACAAGATGGATCGCGACCTGTCCCCACGGAACGCCGACGACGAACACCGTCGCCACGTAAGCGAACAGCGAAAGCGTGAGCCAGCGCAGCACGGAAGCATAGCTCGCATAGCGCATGAACACTTCCAGAGCCGCGATGAGCATGGCGAACCCGGACACATAGGCCCATTGCGGCCCGGGCAGGATCAATCGGAGCGCGGCGCCCATGGCCCCGAGATCGGCGCCGATGTTGACGACATTGGCGAGAACCAGCAGGGCGACCAGCGCGTAGAGCGCGGACGCGGGGTAGCAGCCCCGCATGTTGGCGGCGAGGCCCTTGCCGGTGACCCTGCCAATCTCGGCGCTGATCAACTGGATCGCGCACATCAACGGATAGGTGAAGAGCAGGGTCCAGATCAGCGCGAAGCCGAACGCGGCGCCGGCCTGGGAATAGGTGGCGATCCCGCTCGGGTCGTCGTCCGAGGCGCCGGTGATGAGGCCGGGGCCGAGCGCGTCGACGAGGCGCGGGCGCTCCGATCGCTTCGCGCCGCCAGCGTCTGGAGCCTCTGCAATCGCCAATTCTGGATCCCCTTCCCCGCGCCGGGAAACGCGCGGCGTCCTGTTTCGTTCCCTAGCCTTGCGCCATCCTCCGCGCGTCGATGACCGCGCGCGCCCATTCCTGCGGCCGCTCCTGCGGCAGATTGTGGCCGGCGCCCGCGAATATACGATGCTCGTGCGGGCCGGTGAATTTCTTCGCGTGATGCGCCGTGCCGGGGTTCACGCCGTCCGCGTCGCCGTCGATCGTGATCGCTGGAACGTCGCGATCGGCGGCTGCGCCGCGAGCCGCCATTTCGATCTCATCATACCGAGGATCGCCGGCGCCAGGCGCAAGCCCATAGCGGTGCCGATAGGAATGGATGACGACGTCGACGAAGTCGGGATTGTCGAAGGCGCTCGCCGTTCGCTCGAACGTCGCGTCGTCGAACGCCCAGTTCGGCGACCACATGCGCCACAGGAGGCGCGCGATCTCGCCGCCGGTTCTTCGTCAGCCCACGCCGGCCGCGCTCGCTGTGGAAATAGTATTGATACCAGAACGCCGCCTCCTCCGGCGGGCTCGCCGGCTCCATCGCATGCGCGATGCTCTGGATGTTGTACGAATTGCCGGAGACGAGCGCGATGGCGCGCTCCGGCGAAAGCGCGGCGACGATGCAGGCGGCGCGCCCGCCCCAATCATAGCCGCCGAGAACCGCGCGCTCGATCTGAGCGCGTCCATGAGGTCAAGAAGGTCCGACGCCAAGCGCCGCCTGCTCGCCCGAGCGCGGCGTCCCGGCTTTGAGGAACCGCGTCGGTCCATAGCCGCGCAGATAAGGAACGATCACCCGCGCCCCGGCCTCGGCAAGGAGCGGCGCGGCCTGATCATAGGCATGCGCGTCGTAAGGAAATCCGTGGCCGAGAACGCACGGCCAGCCGGACGCGGGTCCGTATTCCAGATAGGCGACGGAAAGAACGCCGGTGTCGATGGTCTTGACAACTGCCGACACGTGTCGCCTTCCCTCCGGCCGGCGAGGCCGTGATAATGTGGCTCGTCGATCGTACATACGGCAAAAGAGCGGGAAACAACATGGAACCTAAAGATGACGCCATCGTCGACATTCCCAAGGAGCGCCTGAGTTTTTTTGGCGGCGCAGGCAAAATGCTCCTGCCTAGTCCTACGACCGTGGCGGCGCTGATCGAGAAAATGCCAGAGGGCAAACTCATCACCACGAGTCTAATTTGCCAGAAACTTGCACAGCAGTTTAACGTTCGCGGGACATGCCCGGTTACAACCCAAAAAGCCCTTCAGGCCATCGCCCATGATCCCGGCAACAAAGTCGCCTATTGGCGAGTTGTGAAAGCGAATGGAGACTTATCAACCGGTTTCCCGGCGGCGCGGAAGGTCAGGCGGAACGCCTGCGAAAAGAGGGCTTCACGCTCGATAGGAAGGGGAAGACGCCAAAGGTGACGAATTTCCGGGAAAGCATCGTTCCGTTGTGAGTGGTCTTGACGTCGGCATCGCCGGTAGGCTAGATGCTAAACTAAGTTGCTTGCGAGGTTATCGCGTGGCGAAGCTTATTGTACCTTTGGCGCTAGAGGGCGGGCAGACATAAGGTCTGCATCCGTCTCGCTAGCGCTTACCCGAAGGCCCCTTTGAGGGCCTTTTTTGTTGCCTCGGATTCCTGGTCGACGAGAAAAGGCGGAGAGTTGCGATTATGGCCAAGCACATGACCGGCGCGGAAATGGTCGTCGAGGCGCTCAAGGACCAGGGCGTCGAGATGGTCTTCGGCTATCCGGGCGGCGCGGTGCTGCCGATCTACGACGCCATCTTCCACCAGAACAAGCTTCGCCACATCCTCGTCCGCCACGAGCAGGGCGCGGCTCACGCCGCGGAGGGTTACGCGCGTTCGACCGGCAAGGTCGGCGTGCTCCTCGTCACCTCCGGGCCCGGCGCGACCAACGCCATCACCGGCCTCACCGATGCGCTCATGGACTCGATTCCGCTCGTCTGCATCACCGGCCAGGTGCCGACCCATCTCATCGGTTCGGACGCGTTTCAGGAGTGCGACACGACCGGCATCACCCGCAGCTGCACCAAGCACAATTATCTCGTGCGCAAGGTCGACGACCTGCCGCGCATCCTGCACGAAGCGTTCTATATCGCCTCGAGCGGCCGCCCCGGTCCCGTCGTCGTCGACATTCCGAAGGACGTGCAGTTCGCGAGCGGCGTCTACAATTTCCAGAAGAACATCCAGCACAAGACCTACCGGCCGCAGCTCAAGGGCGACCTCGAGCGCGTCCGGCATGCGGTCGAGATGATGGCGGCGGCGAAGAAGCCGGTCTTCTACACCGGCGGCGGCGTCGTCAATTCCGGGCCCCACGCTTCCATGCTGCTGCGCGAGCTCGTCCGCTCGACCGGGTTTCCGATCACCTCGACCTTGATGGGGCTCGGCGCCTATCCCGCCTCCGACCGGCAATGGCTCGGGCATGCTCGGCATGCACGGCTCGTTCGAGGCCAACAACGCCATGCATGATTGCGATCTCATGATCTGCGTCGGCGCGCGCTTCGATGATCGCATCACCGGGCGCCTCGACGCCTTTTCGCCGAAGTCGAGGAAGATCCACATCGACATCGACCCGTCCTCGATCAACAAGAACGTCAAGGTCGATCTCGGCATCGTCGGCGACTGCGCCCATGTGCTCGAGGACATGGCGCGACTGTGGCGCGCCGGCTCTCATCAGGCCGACCCGGCCGCGCTCGCCAAATGGTGGGACGCGATCGACGGGTGGCGGGCGCGCAATTCCTTCGGCTTCCGCAATTCCGAGAAGATCATCAAGCCCCAGCACGCGGTGAAGAGGCTTTACGAGCTGACCAAGGGCCGCGACGTCTACATCACGACCGAGGTCGGCCAGCACCAGATGTGGGCCGCTCAGCATTTCGCCTTCGAGGAGCCGAACCGGTGGATGACCTCGGGCGGCCTCGGGACCATGGGCTACGGGCTGCCGGCCGCGATCGGCGCCCAGCTCGCTCATCCGAAGTCGCTCGTCATCGACATCGCCGGCGAAGCCTCGATTCTCATGAACATGCAGGAGATGTCGACCGCGGTTCAGTACCGTCTGCCGGTCAAGATCTTCATTCTCAACAATCAGTACATGGGCATGGTGCGCCAATGGCAGGAGCTCCTGCATGGCGGTCGCTATTCGGAGAGCTACACCGACTCGCTTCCCGACTTCGTCAAGCTCGCCGAAGCCTATGGCGCGCATGGGATCCGCTGCGCCGATCCGGCCAAGCTCGACGCGGCGATCATGGAGATGATCGAGACGCCGGGTCCGGTCATCTTCGATTGCCTGGTCGATCAGAAGGAGAACTGCTTCCCGATGATTCCCTCGGGCAAGGCGCATAACGAAATGATCATGGCCGAGCTTGAGGACGACGCTGGCGTTGAACTCGACAACATCATCGACGAGAAGGGCAAGATGCTGGTTTAGCGTTTTTCTCTCTCAAGGTCGGGCGTTCGGAAGAACGACCGTCTCTTGACGGGCTATCGGGAGAGGGCCGGGTGAGGGCTTTGGCGATGTTCAGTTTGCAGGAGATGCGCCGGGCGCACGAGGTCGTGCTCGGCGCCGTGCGCCCGACGCCGGCGCTCAACTGGCCGCTGCTCGATGAGCGGCTCGGCGCCGAGGTCGTTGTCAAGCACGAGAACCACCTGCCGACCGGCGCCTTCAAGGTGCGCGGCGGACTCACTTACGTCGATGCGCTGATCAAGCGCGGGCCGGCGATCCGCGGGCTGATTTCGGCGACCCGCGGCAATCACGGCCAGAGTCTCGCCTTCGCCGGGCGGCGCGCCGGCCTCAAGGTGACCATCCTCGCGCCGCAAGGCAATTCGAGCGAGAAGAACGCAGCCATGCGCGCGCTCGGCGCTGAACTGATCGAATTCGGGCGCGACTTTCAGGCCGCGCGCGAGGAGGCGATGCGGCTTGCCGGCTTGCGCGGCCTTCATATGGTTCCATCCTTCCACCGCGATCTGGCGCTCGGCGTCGGAACTTACGCGCTCGAGCTTCTGAGCGACCGCTCCGATCTGGACGTGCTCTACGTTCCGATCGGCCAGGGCTCGGGAATCTGCGGCTGCATCGGGGCGCGCGACGCGCTGGGTCTCAAGACAGAGATCGTCGGCGTGCAGTCGACGGAAGCGCCGGCCTACGCGCTTTCGTTCGCCGCCGGCCACGTCGTGCCCACCAACAGCGCCGATACGCTTGCGGACGGCATGGCGACGCGCGTTCCTGACGAGGAAGCGCTGGCGGCGATCAGGAAGGGCGCGGCGCGGATCATCCTTGTCAGCGATGACGAGATCGCGGCGGCAGTGCGCGCCTATTGGACCGATACGCACAACCTCGCCGAGGGCGCGGGCGCGGCGGCGCTCGCGGCCGCGGTGAAGGAGCGATCGCGTCTCAAGGGACGCAAGGTCGGGCTCGTGCTGTCGGGGGGCAACATCGACTTCGATCTCTTCCGGCGATGGGTCTTGGCCGCGCCGAGCGCTGCAGCCGCCTGAAGCAGGAGCCGATGCGCCGCCGTCCAGGCCGGCTCGAACAAGGAAACATCAAGCCCATGAGCAAGACCTCGATTCTCCAGCCGCTGTCGCCCTATTCCTCGGCGACGGCGAAATCCAATGTCGAGACCCACACCCTCTCGGTGCTCGTCGACAACGAGCCGGGGGTGCTCGCGCGCGTCGTGGGCATGTTTTCCGGCCGCGGCTACAACATCGAGAGCCTGACCGTCGCCGAGGTGGCGCACGAGACGCATCTCTCGCGGATCACCATCGTCACTTCGGGCACGCCGGAGATCATCGAGCAGATCCGTCACCAGCTCGAACGTCTGGTCCCGGTCCATACGGTGAACGACCTCACGCTCACCGTGCGCGCGATCGAGCGCGAACTCGCGATGATCAAGGTCAGGGGCAAGGGCGAGAACCGGGTCGAGGCGATGCGGCTCGCCGACGCCTTCCGCGCCAAGGTGATCGACGCCACCACCGAAAGCTTCATCTTCGAACTGACCGGCGCGCCGCGCAAGATCGACGATTTCGTCGAGCTCATGCGGCCGATCGGTCTGGTCGAGGTCTCGCGCACCGGCGTCGCCGCCATCTCGCGCGGACCCGAGCCAATCTAACCGCAGGCGCGATGTTGCGTTGACCGAATTGCCGGGACATTCCGAACCATCGGTGAGCCAAAATGCCTTTCAGCGTCGATCGCTTCCTGACCACCCACACCGGCAGCCTTCCGCGCCCGGACGACCTCGTTCAAATGATGTACGCCAAGGAAGAAGGGAAGGACGTCGACATCGCCGCCTTGCACAAGCGCACGCGGACCGCGGTGCAGGAGGTCGTCGGCAAACAGAGACAGGCGGGCCTCGACATCGTCAACGACGGCGAAATGTCGAAGCCGAGCTACGCGACCTATGTCAAGGATCGCCTGTCGGGATTTGGAGGCTCAGGCAACACGTTCGTCTATCAGGACCTTGTCGACTTCCCCAATATGGCGAAGCGGGTGTTCGGCGATCCCGGACGGTCGCGCAGGAAGACCCCGGCCTGCAATGGTCCGATCGCCGTCTCGGACCCAGACGGCGTGCGCCGCGATGTCGATAATCTGAGGGCGGCCGTCGGAGACAAACCGGCCCAGCGGCCGTTCATGACCGCCGCCTCTCCGGGCGTCATCTCCCTCTTCTTCCACAACGACTATTATCCGAGCCAAAGCGCCTATCTCGAGGCGATCTCAGACGCGATGAAGCCGGAATACGAGGCGATCGTCGCTGCGGGCTTCGACCTGCAGGTCGATTGCCCCGATCTGGGCATGGGCCGTCACATCCAGTACGCCAATCTCGATCTCGCCGAGTTCCGCAAGCGCGCCGCCGAACACGTCGACGCGCTGAACGGCGCGCTCAAGAACATTCCCCCCGAGCGGATGCGCATGCACCTGTGCTGGGGCAACTATGAAGGGCCGCACCATTGCGACGTGCCCCTGGGCGACATTGTCGACATCGTGCTCAAGGCGCGGCCCGCCATGCTGTCGCTCGAAGCCGCCAATCCCCGTCACGCCCATGAATATGCGGTGTTCGAAAAGGTGAAACTGCCTCAAGGCAAGGTGCTCATTCCAGGCGTGATCGAATCGAAGTCGAATTTCATCGAACACCCCGAAGTGATCGCGAACAGGATCTCTAGCTACGCCAGGCTGGTCGGCCGTGAAAACGTCATCGCCGGCAGCGATTGCGGCTACGGCACTTGGGTCGGCCAGGCCGCGGTCGATCCGGACATTGTCTGGGCGAAGCTCGCCGCGCTGTCGGAAGGCGCGCGGCTGGCGAGCCAGAGATTCTGGTCCTAAGCGAAGGCAAAGCCGGAGGCGACACATGCGGGCGATCGGATATCGCACAGCGAGGCCCGAGCTTGATCATCTCGAGGCGTTCGACATCCCACGGCCAAAGCCGGAAGGCCGCGACCTTCTCGTCGAGGTGCGCGCGGTCTCGGTCAATCCCGTCGATTACAAGGTGGCGAGCGGCGCAGGCCCCGGCGGCGCGGCTTCCGACAACGGCGCAATCAAAGTGGTCGGCTACGACGCCGCCGGGGTCGTCGTGGAAGCCGGCGGCGAGGCGAGACTGTTCAAGCCGGGCGATGAAGTGTTCTACGCCGGCAGCGTGGGGCGCCAAGGCGCGGACATGGAGTTTCACCTCGTCGACGAACGGATCGTGGGGCGCAAGCCGCGTACGCTCGATTTCGCCGCCGCCGCCGCTTTGCCCTTGACCTCGATCACCGCCTGGGAGGCGATGTTCGACCGGCTCGACGTCGCCAAACCCGTTCCCGGGGCGGCGCGGGCGATCCTGATCCTCGGCGGCGCGGGCGGCGTGGGCTCGATCGCCATCCAGCTCGCGCGGCAATTGACCGATCTTGCGATCGTCGCCACCGCCTCGCGGCCCGAGACCGTGCAATGGGCGAAGGACATGGGCGCCCACCATGTGATCGACCACAGGAAGCCGCTCGCCCCTCAAGTGGCGGCGCTCGGTCTGGGCGCCCCCGCGTTCATCTTCGCGACGGCGCCGGTCGGAGGCGCGTTCGCCGACCTCGCCGAATTGATCGCGCCCCAGGGACGCGTTGCTCTCATCAACGGCGAAGCGGCGGATCTTTTCGTTTTCAGGCCCAAGAGCGTGTCGATTCACTTTGAGCTCATGTTCACGCGGCCCTTGTTTCAGACCGCCGACATCGAGGCCCAGCACAAGCTCCTGAACGAGGTCGCCGATCTCATCGATTCGGGCCGCGTCCGCTCCACCATGCGGGAGAACTACGGCCGCATCGACGCGGCGAACCTGATGCGCGCGATGAGGTTCCTCAAAACGGGCGGCGCGATCGGCAAGATCGTGCTCGCCGGGTTTTGACGGGCGATCATCACGCCGCCTCGAGCGCGAGGCCCTGCGCGGCCTTGGCGATGCGCAGCCGTCCGTTGCGGACGAGGATGTTCACATGCGCGAGCGCCTCGCTGAAGGCGAAGACGAGCTGATGGGGATCGTCGATCTTGCGCCCGAAGATGACGGGCACAAGCTCCGCGACTGTCTGCGGTCCCTGTTTGCAGGCCTCGACCACCGCCATGCAGCGCGCTTCGTGGTGGGCGATGAGTTCGTCGGCGCGCGCGTGCAGGCCCACGAACGGCAGCCTGTGCCCCGGCAAAACCAGCACGTCCTCCGGCAGCGCGCGCTTCAGCCTTTCGAGCGAGCGCAGGTAGGCGCCGAGCGGATTTCCTTCCGGATCCATCGCCTCGACGCTGACGTTGGGCGAGATCTTGGCCAGCACCTGATCGCCGATAAGGACGAAATTGTCGGCTTTCGAGTAGAGCATCACCTGCTCGGGCGAATGGCCGGCGCCGGTCATCACTTCGAATTCGCGGCCGCCGATCCTCACTCGTTCCTCAGCGATCAGACGCAGGAACGTCTTCGGGGGCGGCGAGACCATCCGTAAATACTGCAGTCCGTTCCCCAGCAGGAGCTCCGTGCTTTCCTCGGTCAGGCCATGCGATCGATAGAAACTGCGATAGGGCTCCGATCTCAGGCCCTGCGGGTCAAGGCGAATATTGAGCGCGATCAGATACTCCGCCTCGCTCATCGCAAGCTGCAGGCCGAAGCGCTCGCAGAGCCACCCGGCGAGGCCGACATGATCCGGGTGGAAATGGGTGGCGATGACGCGCGTCAGTCTTCGCCCGCGAAGCGGCCCGGCGAGCAGCGCCTCCCAGGCCGCGCGCGATTGCGCATCGTCAATTCCCGCATCGACGACCGCGAGGCCATCGCCGTCCTCGACCAGATAGATGTTGACGTGGTCGAGGCGGAAGGGAAGGGGAAAGCGCGCCCAGAATACGCCCGGACGAACTTCGATCACTTCGCCTGGCTTCGGCGGAAGAGCGTGCGGAAACTCGATCGTCTCGGGCGTCGCGGCATTCAACATCGTCCGGGTCTGTCCTTCTTTGTCGCGCTTTGTCCCGCGCGGCCTCAGTCAAGCGGCGAGAAGCGCGGCGCGCCCCGCGCGTCCAGTTCGCCGTCGGGACCGCGCTCGAAGACGCCGCGCGCCGCATTGTGCGGATGGGCCGCGGCCTCGGCAAGGCTCAGCACCGGAGCGAAGCACGCGTCGCTCCCCTCGAGCAGCGCGCGCCAATGCGTGCTGGGCTGGCTCAGGAACAGCGCGCGCAACCGCGCCTTCAGCGCCGGCCAAGCAGCGCGGTCGTATTGCGCTTTCGGGTCGACGTCCGCAAGCTCGAGCTTATCGAGGAGCTCGGCGTAGAACTTCGGCTCGAGCGCGCCGACCGAGACATACTTGCCGTCGGCGCAGGCGTAGACGTCGTAGAACGGCAAATCGTGGAACGGGCTCGGCGCGTCCAGCATGCCGGCGCTGCGGGCCGCGAGCGCGATGCCGCCCAGGCTCGCCGCCATGTCGACGATCGAACAGTCGATCACGCAGCCCTTGCCGGTCCGCCCCGCGGCGAAGACGGCGGCGACCACTCCGAAGGCGAGCCCGAGCGCGCCGCCGCCGTCGCCGAGGACGGTTGGCGGGGCGATCGGCGCCTGCCCGTCTCGCGCGGCGAGCGACAGCATGCCGCTCAGCGCCAGATAGTTGAGATCGTGCGCCGCGGCGTGGCTGAGCGGACCGTCCTGCCCCCAGCCGGTCATGCGCCCGTAGACGAGCCGCGGGTTGCGCCTGGCGCAGTCGGCGGGTCCGAGCCCCAGCCGCTCCATCACGCCTGGCCGATTGCCCTCGATCAGCGCGTCGGCGGTCTCGATCAGCGCCAGCGCCTCGGCGAGGCTTTCAGCGCGCTTGAGATCGAGCGCGACGATGCGCTTGCCGCGTCGGAGCGGACCGTCGGAGAACGGCCGGTCCGGGTCGCCGAGCCTGGCCTTGTCCGGGCGGACGATCGCGACCACCTCGGCGCCGAGATCGGCGAGCATGCGGCCGGCGAGCGGACCGGGACCGATCCCCTCGAACTCGACCACTTTCAGCCCCGTGAGCGGACGCATCATGCAAGATCCCCGGGGTCAACTCTACACGGCCGCTCGCCCGAGAACAGAGCGGCCCGCTCGCTCACAGGCTGCTCCGGGAACAGCGCCTTCAGCCCCTGCGGCGAAGCCTCGGCGACGCCGCGCTCGGTGATCAGCCCGGTCACGAGGCGAGCGGGCGTCACGTCGAACGCCGGATTGGCGGCATGTCCGCCTTCCGGCGCGATCCTCACGCGCGTGATCGCGCCGGCGTCGTCGCGGCCCTGGATGAAGTTGACTTCATCGGCGCTGCGCTCCTCGATCGGGATTTCCTTCACCCCGTCATGAACCGTCCAGTCGATGGTCGGCGACGGCAGCGCGACGTAAAACGGCACCGCATTGTCGCGCGCCGCGAGCGCCTTCAGATAGGTGCCGATCTTGTTGCAGACGTCGCCGTTGGCGGTCGTCCGGTCGGAGCCGACGATCACCATGTCGATCAGGCCGTGCTGCATCAGATGTCCGCCGGCGTTGTCGACGATGAGCGTATGCGCCGCTCCGTGGTGCTTGAGCTCCCATGCGGTGAGGGACGCGCCCTGATTGCGCGGGCGGGTCTCGTCGACATAGACATGGACGCTCAAGCCCTCATCCATCGCCAGATAGATCGGCGCGGTGGCGGTGCCGTAATCGACCGTGGCCAGCCAGCCGGCGTTGCAATGGGTGAGGATGTTGACGGGCTCGCCCGGCTTCTTTGCCGCCGCCAGCCGGCGGAGGATCTTGAGGCCGTGCCCGCCGATCGCGCGGTTGATCTCGACGTCCTCGTCTGCGATTCGCCTGGCCTCGGCGTAAGCCGCGGCGGCCCGCGCATGCGGGGCAAGCGGGGATCAGACGCTTGCGCACCGCGTCGAGCGCCCAGCGCAGGTTGATCGCGGTCGGCCGCGTAGCGGCGAGCTTATCGTGCGCGGCGTCGAGCGCCGCGTCGCTCGGATCGTCGCGCATGGCGAGCGCAAGTCCATAGGCCGCGGTCGCGCCGATCAGCGGCGCGCCGCGCACCCACATGTCGCGGATCGCGGTCGCCGCTTCGGCGAGGCTCGTGAGCGTCGCGACCTTGAACTCATGCGGCAGCCAGCGCTGGTCGATGACGTCGACGCTCGAGCCGTCTTCGTTGAGCCAGATCGTGCGGTACGGCCGTCCGTCGACTTTCACTCGGGCATTCTCCTCTTCCCGCCCCGATCGCTGTAGAGGGTCGCGGCGTCGATATCACAGTCGGCGAGCGCACGGAATTCAGGTCCCGGCGCCTAAATAATCGACTTTATCGCGGCCCCGCCGCGGTTATCCTCTCGAGCCCAAGGAGGTCGGCATGATCGACGGATCCACGGCCGCCCCCTCGCTTCGGAGCGACGAGCGCCGCCGGCGCGCTTTCCAACGCGGTCATCGCGTTCGAGAGCGAACAGGCCGCCCGTCGCCGGCTCGAAGCGTTCGGTTATCCGGCCGACGTCGCCGCCGAGATCGCCGTCTATCTCGCCCAGTCGACCGACCTGCCGCTGTTCCTCGACGACATCACGCAGGCGCTGCGGGAGAAGGGAATCGAGGCGGAATTCGTCGCCCTCGACAACCTCGCGGCGCGGCTGAGAGCCTTGGCGCCGATGCGCGATCGGACGATCGTATGGACGCTCACCGACGGCGTGCGCTTCTATCGCGGCTCGTCGGTTCCCGCTCTCGCCCGCCTCGAGGGCTTCGCGCGCTTCGGCAGTCCCGCCGCCGCCGCCCATCTTTGCCAGGACAAGTTCGCCAGCCTCGCGCTCGCCTCCGCCGCCGGCATTCCCATGCCCCCGACCAGGCTCATGGAAGGCGGCGCTGAAATCGCCGCCCTTGGCGACTGGCCGAAGCCCGCCGGGCCCTTGTTCGTCAAGCCCAATACGCTCGGCGCGAAGATCGGGATTTTCGCCGACAGCCTCTGCCGCGATGGGTTGGAGGCGAACGATCGGGCGCGGCGCATCTGGGAGCGCTATCGCGACCGGGCGCTGATCCAGCCTTTCGTCGACGGCGACGACGTGCGCGTGAGCTTCATGGATCTGGGCGGCGAATTCGCCGATCAGCTCGGCGTCGAACGGATCGTCAAGGATCCTGAGAGCGAGACCGGGGGCGCGTTTCTGACCATGAAGGACAACGAGACGCTATCGGGCGCTCGCGACACCGCGGGCGGACGCGGCGGCTTCGGCGCGACGCGGGCGCCCGCCTTCACTCCGCGCATGATCGATCTGCGCGATGAGGCGAGCGAGCGGTCGCGGCGCGCGGCGGCGCGCATCATCGAGTTGAGCGCCCGCCTGGTCCGGCTTCTCGGCCTTCGCGACGTTTTCTCGATCGATTTCCGGATCGACGCCGACGGCCAGCCGACCTTTTTCGAATTCGAGGTCTGTCCCGGCGTCACCATCTACGATTTCCAGAACTACCTGCGCCGGCGCCGCGGGGCTGAGCCTCGGCGAGGCGCTCGCCAAGGCGCTGCATGTCGCCTACGCGCGAAGGGGCGCCATGGACGAGGCGTGACGCAAGACCGGGTCCGCCGTTGCACGGTTTTTGCAATCGCGTTAGCGTCCTCCTCTCAAGTGTACATGCGTGGGTCCATGTTGCGATCAGGTTGCCACGACGCAAGGCGCAAACAGAAGTCGGCGCCAGGAATTTGGGCGCCCGGCCGGGCGGACTCCGATCGGGTCACACCCATTCAAAGCTTCGGAGGGCGCATGAGCGCGGACGATGAGGCTCCTCGGGCGACGGTGCCGAGAACGACAAGGAGGAGAACGGAATGATCAGCGAAACGCTCAAGAGCCGGTTCTGGCGGAAGAGCCTGAAGGGCTGGGCGGCGGAAGCCAGGGCGGGAACGACTCGACCGGCGCGAGTTTCTCGCGCTCGCCACCATTTTCGGCGCCTCGACCGCCGCCGCCTACGGCATGCTCGGCCTCGCGGCGCCGACGCCGGCGTTCGCGGAAACGCCCAAGAAGGGCGGGATCTTGAGGGTCGGCATGTTCGTCAAGGACCAGAAGGACCCGCGCACCTACGACTGGCCGGAGATGGGCAATGTCGCGCGCCAGTTCCTCAATTCCCTGGTCGACTTACACCCGCCAATTCACCTTCGAGCCGGCGCTGCTCGAAATCCTGGGACGTCAACCCGGACGCGACCGAATACGTCCTGCACGTGCGCAAGGGCGTGACCTGGAACAACGGCGACGCGTTCAACGCCGACGACGTGGTCTTCAACATCAATCGCTGGTGCGACCAATCGGTCGAAGGCAATTCGATGGCCGCGCGCATGGCGGCGCTCATCGATCCCGCGACCAAGAAGGCGCGCGACGGCGCGATCGCCAAGGTCGACGACTACACCGTCAAGCTCTCGCTGAAGAAGCCGGACATCACCATCATCCCCGGCATGTCGGACTATCCGGGGCTGATCGTCCATCGCGATTTCGAAAAGGACGGCAAGGATCTCGTCAAGCATCCGATCGGGACCGGCGCGTTCGAGCTCGTCTCGTTCGAGGTCGGCAAGAAGGCCGCCTTCAAGCGCCGCGTCAACGGCAAGTGGTGGGGCGGCGATCCTTATCTCGACGGCGTCGAGTTCATCGACTACGGCCCCGACATTTCCGCCACCGTCAGCGCCTTCGAATCGAAGGAGCTCGACTGCACGATGAAGACGGACGCCGCCTATGTGGCGATCCTGGACAAGTCCGGGCTCGTGCGCTCCGACGTCCAGACGTCGGCGACCATCGTCGCGCGCACCAATGTCAAGCAGAAGCCCTACGACGACCAGCGGGTGCGCAACGCGTTGCAGATGGCGGTCGACAATGCGACCATCCTCAAGCTCGGCATCGAAGGCCACGGCACGGTCGGCGAGAACTTCCACGTCGCGCCGATCCACCCGGAATATGCGGAACTGCCGAAGAAGTCGCGCGACCTCGCCGGCGCCAAGAAGCTGATGACCGAGGCCGGGCAGATCGACTTCGAGCACGAGCTCATCACCAGCGACGAGGAATATTACAAGAACTCCGGCGACGCGATCGCGGCGCAATTGCGCGAGGCGGGCTTCAAGGTGAAGCGCACGGTGCTGCCGGGCTCGACCTTCTGGAACGACTGGACGAAATATCCCTATTCGATCACCGACTGGAACATGCGCCCGCTCGGCGTTCAGGTCCTCGCGCTCGCCTACCGCACCGGCGAGGCCTGGAACGAGAGCGCCTATTCCAACCCGGAATTCGACGCCAAGCTTGAAAAGGCGCTGGCCATCCCGGACCCGAAGGCGCGCAAGGTGGTCATGAAGGACCTCGAGCAGATCCTCCAGGATTCGGGCATCATCATCCAGCCCTACTGGCTGACGCTCTACAACCATCGCACGCCGGCGGTGATGGATTACGGCATGCATCCCCTCTACGAGACCCATCTCGAGCGCGTATGGCTCAACGCCTGAGGCCTGGGAAACGCGAAAGGTTGCAGGCGCCGGCCGATCCCATGCCGTTGAGAGCGGATCGGCCGGCGTTCTGAAGCCGACGGAGGGGCGGGACGATGGCGTCATTCCTGGCTCGCCGGCTCGGCGCGATGCTGCTGACGATGCTCTGCCTGACGCTGGTCGTCTTTTATCTGGTCAATCTCGAGCCGAACCTGCGCAAGCTCGCGATCAGCCAGACCGAGATGCACGCGTCCGACCAGGAGCTGGAGAGCTGGCTCGTCAAGAACGGCTACCGCCGCCCCTTCCTCGTTCGCTACGCCGCCTGGCTCGGAATCTGGCCCAAACAGCCGAACATCGATCCCGAGACGGGCGTCGCGACGCCCTCGCTTCTCGTTTTGCGACGAGCCGAAGGCGCCCAGGTTTTCCGGGGTGCTCCAGGGCGATCTGGGCTGTTCGACCAAATTCAAGGTCAAGGTCATTGACAAGCTCGGGCCGGCGCTCGAGGCGACGGCGATCCTCATGTTCTGGGTGCTCATGGTCATGATCCCGGCCGCGCTCGCGATCGGCGTCGTCGCCGGCATGCGCGAAGGATCGCGGACCGATCGCGCGCTCTCGATCCTGTCGATCGCGACGACGTCGACGCCCGAATACGTGTCGGGCGTGGTGCTCACCATCATCTTCGCCACCTGGCTCGGCTGGCTCAACGGTTCGGCGGCTTCGGCGACGGAGGGGCGCGTCACATTCTACAATTTCGCCTTGCCGGTCGCGACGGTCGCGCTCTACGGCATGGGCTATGTCGCGCGCATGACCCGCGCCTCGATGATCGAGGTGATGAACGCGCAATATATCCGCACCGCGCGCCTCAAGGGCCTGGGATTTCCCGCAATCGTGCTCAAGCACGCGCTGCGCAACGCGCTGATCGCGCCGTTCACCGTCATCATGCTCCTGTTCCCGTGGCTCTTGACCGGCGTGGTCATCGTCGAGGTGATGTTCCGCTACCAGGGCTTCGGCCAGGCTCTGGTCGACGCCGCCGGCAACAACGACATCGATCTCCTGCTCGCCTGCTCGCTCGTTTCGGTGATCCTGGTGCTGCTCACCCAGCTCATCTCCGACATCGGCTACGCCTGGCTCAATCCGCGCATCCGCGTGCACTGAGTGGAGCGCGCTTGCAGTTCCTGAGCCCCGGCTGAGATTGTTCTCAAGACCCTCGTGCAGCTCATTCCGGTGTGGGCGAGCCTCGCGCTCGTTCTTGGCTTGAGCCTCGTCTTTCGCCGCCGGCTCGGGCTTTACGGCCATGTGGCTGCGAGCGGCGTCGGATTCGCCGGGCTCTTTCTCGTCGGCTTCTGGCTGTTCGCGGCGATTTTCGCCAGACAGATCGAGCTCTTCGATCCGCTCGGCCAGATCGCGGAATTGCAGTACGCCCCGCCCGGCGCGATCGATCCGCACTCCGGCCTGCCTTACCTGTTCGGCGGCGACAAGCTGGCGCGCGACGTGTTCGGCCGGGTGATCGCCGGCGCCCGCATCGTGCTCATCATCGCGCCGCTGGCGACGCTGCTTGCGCTCTCCGCCGGCGTCATGCTCGGGCTGCCCGCCGGTTATTTCGGCGGCCGCGTCGACGCGATCCTGTCCTTTCTGGCCAATCTGGTGCTGGCCTTCCCGATCATCGTTCTGTTCTACCTCCTGGTGTCGCCGGGCATTCTGGAGACGCCGATCCCCTATGTGCTGGCCGCCGTCTTCTTCGCCTTTCCGGTCGTGCTGCTCAGCGTGTTGTTTATCTCTGGCTATCGCGCGAGACCGGGAGCGCTGGCGCTGAGGCTCGCGCTCACCTTGCTCGCGGGCGCGTGGCTGTTCGCGACCTTCGTCTTCAACGCCGACCCGCTCAGGCTCATCCAGGTCAGCCCCAGCACGCTCAATATTTTCGTCGCGGTCGCGCTCGCCTCCGGGCCCGGCATCTTTCGCATCGTGCGCAGCCTGACCCTGGACATCAAGACACGCGAATATGTGTTCGCGGCCCAGACGCGCGGCGAAAGCCCGTGGTACGTGATGCTGTGGGAGATCCTGCCCAACGCGCGCGGGCCGCTGATCGTCGACGTCTGCCTGCGCATCGGCTACACCACCATCCTGCTCGGCGCGCTCGGCTATTTCGGCTTAGGCATGCCGCCCGAAAGCCCGAACTGGGGCACGATGATCAACGAATCGAGCCGCTTCATGCGCATCTACGTCCACCCCGCCCTGCCGCCAGCTCTGGCGCTGATGTCGTTCGTGCTCGGCTTGAACCTGCTCGCGGACGCGATCCGCGAGCAATCGCTGCGCGATTGACGGAAAAAGGCATGGCCGGTCCGCTCATCGAAATCGACCGTCTCGGCATTTCCTTCTTCACCCGCGCCGGAGAAATTCCGGCGGTGATGGACTTCTCGTGCCGGATCATGCCCGGGCAGGCGATGGGGCTGGTCGGCGAATCGGGCTGCGGCAAGTCGACGGTCGCGCTCGCGATTCTGCGCGATCTGCCCGGGGTCGGGCGCATCACCAATGGCGCGATCCGCTTCGAGGGCCGCGACATGGCGAGCCTCACCGACGCGGAGCTGCAGCGCGATCCGCGGCTCGAAGATCGCGATGGTCTATCAGGAGCCGATGGCCTCGCTCAATCCGACCATGCTCGTCGGCCGGCAATTGATGGAAGTGCCGCTGATCCACGACAAGGTCTCACGCGACGAAGCCCGCCGCCGCGCCGTCGACATGGTCAAGGCGGTGCGCCTGCCCGATCCCGACCGCGTCATGCGCGCCTATCCCCATCAGCTCAGCGGCGGCCAGCAGCAGCGCGTCGTCATCGCGATGGCGCTGCTTTCGAACCCGAAGCTGCTCATCCTCGACGAGCCGACCACCGCGCTCGACGTCACGGTGGAGGCGGGCATCGTCGCGCTGGTCAAGGACCTCACCGCCCGCACCGGCGCTCCATCGCTGTTCATCTCCCACAATCTCGGTCTCATCCTCGAAACCTGCGACGAAGTGACGGTGATGTATTCGGGCGAGGCGGTCGAGACCGGCGCGGTCCGCGACGTGTTCGGCGCGGTGCGCCACCCCTACACGCAGGGCCTGTTCCGCTCGATGCCGATGCCGGGAACGAACAAGAACGACAATCCGCTCGTTCCCATTCCCGGCCAGTTGCCGCTGCCCCATGAGCGCCCGGAGGGCTGCAACTTCGGCCCGCGCTGCGAATATTTCGTCGAGGGCCTGTGCGACCAGGCCGACGTGCCGATGCGCGAGGTCGACGGCGCGCACGGCCATGAGAGCCGATGCCTCAGGGTCGAGGCGATCGACTGGGCCCAACCGTCGCGGCTGGCGACACGGCTCGAGCCCGGTCAGCATCGGCGCGCCGGTCCTCGCTGTCGAGCGGCTGAAGAAGCACTATCGCGTGTCCGCGAGCGCCCTGTTCGGCAGCCGTGAGGGCCGCGCGGTCAAGGCGGTCGAGGACGTCTCCTTCGACGCCCGCGAGGCTGAGGTGCTGGCGATCGTCGGCGAGTCGGGCTGCGGCAAATCGACGCTCGCCAAGGTGCTCCTGGGCTTGGAGACGGCGAGCGATGGCCTGGTCGTCTTCGATCAGGAGGCGATTCAGAACCAGCCGGTCGAAAGCCGCGCGGTCAAGACCATCGCCTCGATCCAGATGATCTTCCAGAATCCGTTCGACACCCTCAATCCGAGCTATTCGGTCGGCTCGCAGATTCTGCGCACGCTGGAGCGCTTCCGCATCGGCGCGAACATCGTCCGAGCGGCGCGAGATGATGCTGCGCCTGCTCGATCTGGTGAAGCTGCCGCGCGCGTTCGCGCAGCGCAGCCCGCGGCAATTGTCGGGCGGCCAGAAGCAGCGCATCGGCGTCGCCCGCGCCTTCGCCGGGCGGCCTCGGGTGATCATCGCCGACGAGCCGATGTCGGCGCTCGACGTTTCGGTGCAGGCGGCGATCAGCGAGCTGCTCATGAGCCTGCAGCGCGAGTCGAAGACGACCATGGTGTTCATCAGCCACGACTTGTCGGTGGTGCGCTATCTCGCCGACCGGGTCGTGGTCATGTATCTCGGCCATATCCTCGAAATGGGCGCAACCGAGCAGATCTTCACGCCGCCGTTCCACCCCTATACCGAGGCGCTTCTGTCCGCGATCCCGATCGCCGACTTGAGCGTGAAGAAGCGCCATGTGGTGCTCGAGGGCGAGATTCCCTCGGCGCTGTCGCCGCCGAGCGGCTGCCCGTTCCAGACCCGCTGCGGGCACAAGCGCGAGGTTCCGGGCGATTTGTGCGAGCGGGAGATGCCGCCGACCCGAACCGTCGCCGACGGCCATACGATCAAGTGCCATCTGCCCAGCGAGGCGCTCGAACGCATGGAGCCGGTGTTCGCATGACGCGGCGCCTGAGCCTCGAGGAGGCGACCGGCCTCGCCGCGCGCGCGGCCCGCGCCGCCGGCTTGAGCGACGAAGCGGCGCTGTCGCTCGCGCGGGCGACCGTCTCCGCCAACGCGCATGGGAAAAGCTCGAGCGGGTTCTCCCATCTCATGGATTATCTCGCCGCCGCGCGGGCGGGCCGCATCGACGGCGACGCCGAGCCGCTCGTGACTTCGCCAGCGCCGGCCGCGATCCATTGCGACGCGAGAGGCGGGATCGCCCAACTCGGCTTCGATCGCGTCTTCGACGATCTCTGCCGCCGCGCCGAAACCTTTGGCGTCGCGATCTTCGCCCAGAGCGGAAGCTACACCACCGGCGAACTCGGCTATTACCCCCGCCGTCTCGCCGAGGCCGGCCTCGTCGCCTTCGCCGCGACCAGCGGGCCCGCGCTGATGACGGTCGCCGGCGCCAAGAAGCCCGTCTATTGCACGAACCCGATCGCCTTCGCCGCGCCGCTCGACGAAGGAGCCGCCGCTCCTCATCGACCAGGCCTCGAGCGCGACCGCTTTCGTCCAGCTGAGACATTATGCCGAACGCGGCGAGGCGCTGCCGCCAGGCTGGGCGGTCGACGCCGACGGCGAGCCGACCACCGATCCGCAGGCGGCGCTGCGCGGGGCGCTGCTGGCCTTCGGCGGCGCGCGCGGCGCCAATATCGCGCTCATGGTCGAGGTCATGGCCGCGGGGCTTGCGGGCGCGAACTGGGCGCTCGACGCGCCGCTCGTTCACGTCGGGCAACCGCTCGCCCGGCGCCGGCCTCACCGTCATCGCCATCGCGCCCGCGCTGCTCTCGCCCGACTTTCCGCAGCGCCTGAGGCTTGAGCTCGACCGGCTCGCCACGCTCGGCGTCCATATTCCCGGGCGCCGCGCCGCCGCCACGGCAATTGAACTGCCCGATGCGCTGGTGAGCGAAATCGAACGCGCCGGGGCGCCTTGAAAAGGCTCTGGACAAACGGCTAGAGAGCCGGCTGTCCGGCGACCATGGAGCGGCGATATGGCGAAGCGACTGAGTCGGAGGCGCCTGCTTGAGATCCTCGCCGGGCTTCCGTTCATGAGCGGCCTTGCGCCAGGCGCATTGGCTGCGGCCCAGCCGAAGACGCGCGCCCGCCCCGGCGATCCGGCATGGCCGTCGGACGCCGCTGGGATCGGCTCAATCGCGAAGTGGAAGGGCGGCTCATCAAAGTGCGCTCGCCGCTCTCGGCTTGCGTCGGCGCGCCCTTCGATGCGGCTTGCGCGGAAGTCTTCAAGGAGCTCAAGAACCCCTATTACCTCGGCGACGAGGTCGGGCTCACCCAGTCGCTCGGCTGGGTCGGCGCCTGGACGTCGCGCCCGAGCGTCTACGCCGTCGCCGCCAAGACGACGCGCGGACGTCGTCGCCGCGGTCAATTTCGCGCGGACGAATAATCTGCGGCTGGTGGTGAAGGGCGGCGGCCACAGCTACCAGGGAACGTCCAACGCCGCCGACTCGCTGCTCGTCTGGACCCGTCACATGAACGCGGTGACGCTACACGACGCCTTCGTCGGCGCGGGCTGCAAGGGCGGCGCGGCGCCGCAACCCGCTGTCTCCGTCGAAGCCGGCGCGATCTGGGGACATGTCTATAACGAGGTGACCACCAAGCGGCGGCCGCTACGTGCAGGGCGGCGGCTGCCTGACCGTCGGCGTCGTCGGGCTCGTTCTGGGCGGCGGCTTCGGCAGCTTCTCGAAGGCCCATGGAACGGCGGGCGCGAATCTCATCGAGGCGGAGGTCGTGACCGCCGACGGCGAGGTCAGGATCGCCAACGCCTGCACCAATCCCGACCTCTATTGGGCGCTGAAGGGCGGCGGCGGCGGGTTTGGAATCGTCACCCGCGTCACGCTGCGCACGCATGCGCTGCCGGAGCGTCTGGGCGGCGTGTTCGCGACGATCAAGGCGGCCTCGGACGACGCCTATCGCAGGCTCGTCGGCAAGGCGGTCGAGTTCTACGCCCAGGCGCTCTTCAATCCGCACTGGGGCGAGCAGCTTGTGTTCGCCCCGGGCGGCGTTCTGTCGATTTCGATGGTGCTCCAAGGCCTCGATCAGCATGAGGCCGAGGCGACATGGCGCCCGTTCTTCGACTGGGTTTCGGCGTCCCCCCAGGATTTCAGCATTCTCTCGGCGCCCAGGATCGTCAGCGCACCCGCGCGCCATTTCTGGGATCCGGCGTTTCTAAAGCGCATTCCGGGGCTGGTCCTCTCGGACGACCGTCCAGGCGCGCCGGCGGACGACATCTTTTGGGCGGGCAACCTCGGAGAGACGGGCGTGGTGTGGCATGCCTACCAATCCGCCTGGCTGCCTCAGTCGCTGCTCGCCGGCGATCAGCGCGAGCGACTGGCCGATGCGCTGTTCGCGGCGGCGAAGCACAAGGGGGTCTCGCTCCACTTCAACAAGGGGCTGGCGGGCGCGACCGCGGAGGCGATCGCCGCGGCCGGGGATACGGCCATGAATCCCGCCGTCGCCGACGCCTTTGCGCTGGCGATCAGCGGCGGCGGCGGGCCTCCCGCCTATCCGGGCGTTCCGGGCCACGAGCCGGATGAAGGGGCGGCGCGGCGCGACGCCGAGGCGGTGACGGCGGCGATGAACGAAATCCGCAAGCTCCTGCCCCGCGTCGGCTCCTATGTGTGGGAGACCGATTTCTTTCAGCCCAACTGGCAGGACGCCTTCTGGGGCGAGAACTACGCCCGCCTTCGCGCGATCAAGACGAAATACGATCCCGAAGGCCTCTTCTTCCTCCACCACGGCGTCGGCAGCGAGGACTGGAGCGCGGACGGCTTTACGCGGGTGAACTGACGGCGGAGCGCCCACGCCTTTTCGCCGCCCGCGATCGCCGCTTTGAAGGGAGGAGCAACAGTTGAGCGACAAGCGCCCGCGCATCGGTGTCATCGGCTCGACCAACATGGATCTGACGACCACCGTCGAGCGCATGCCGGTCTGGGGCGAGACCGTCCTTGCCCGGCGTTTCGAGACGAGCTTCGGCGGCAAGGGGGCCAATCAGGCGGTCGCCGCGGCGAAGCTCGGCGCCGATGTGGTCATGGTCACGAATCTCGGCGACGATGCGCTGGGCTTGAGCGCGCTCAAGAATTTCGAGAACTATGGCATCGACACGGGCCATGTCCGGCGCATTGCGAACCAGTCGACCGGGACGGCGACGATCCTGGTCGATGCGGGTACGGGCGACAACGCGATCCTCATCGTCGCCGGCGCCAACGGCGACCTGAGCTCAGCCGACGTCGACGCCGCGAGCGAGGCGCTCAAGCGGTGCGATCTCATTCTGCTGCAGCTCGAGATCCAGCTCGAGACCGCCTATGCGGCGATCCGCTTCGGCGCCAAGAACGGCGTCAGGACCGTGCTCAACCCGGCGCCTGCGCGGCGCGAACCTCGACATGGGAGTCATCACGCAGGCGAGCTTCCTCGTCCCCAACGAGACCGAGCTTGCGATCATGACCGGCATGCCGGTCGAATCCGAAGCCGAGGTCTCCGCCGCCGCGCGGAGCCTCGTCGCCCAGGGGGTCGAGACGGTCATCGTCACGCTCGGCGCGCGCGGCGCGCTTGTGGCGACGGCTCAAGGCGCGCGGGCCATCGCGCCGGTCAAGGTCGAGGCGGTCGACACCACCGGCGCCGGCGACGCCTTCATCGGCAGCTTCGCCCGCTATTTCGCCGGCGGCCTTCCGCTCGACGAGGCGCTCGCCCAGGCGACCCGCTATTCCGCCTTCTCGGTCACGCGCAACGGGGCGCAGAAATCCTATCCGACCGAGGCCGAGTTCGCGGCGTTCAGGCGCAGAGCGCCGGCTAAGGACCGCCCAGCGGCAAACCCTTTCGCCTGAGGCTATAAGCTATCGGGGCCAGTATGGTTCGCTTATCGCGATTAGCTCCGGTCGAGAGCTCAGCATCTGCTCTCCGCTGATAAATCCGCCGTACGGTGGACCCTTCTCAGACTTGATGACGGCGCTCGTCAGTACACTGCTCTCGCCGCCTTCAACCACATCTAACGACCAAGCGAGGAGGTCGGCTGCTTGCAGCGGAAGTAGCTGCTTGTCGGAGCCAAACTTTGGAGGGTCTCCTAGAGCTGCGTCTTCTCCGGCTCAAGCGCCTGCTTAAGCACGTCCCACCACCCACAGCATCTCGTCCTAAAACCCCCTGTTCGTCGAACACAAACTCGACGCTTGCGGCACCTATATCCAGTGTTCCTTTGCCAAGATGAAACATAAAACCTATAGTCAGAATGATGATCTGATAGAAGAGCAAAAAGTAGGGATTATCGAGTTCGCGCCAAGGCGAGGCTCCCTTGATGTGTGCGTCAAAGTCCTCCTTCCAAACCATGGCAGAGATGCGAGCGACAGCCCACCTTTCGGCTACCTCGGCGAGCTCGAAAACCTTCTGATCGCGAAGCCGACCGGGCCAACCATCGAACTGGCCTCGCAGTGAGATTGCCTCGCTCATTTTCAAATATGCGATGTCGGGGTCCTGCTTTCAGGACGCCCCGCCATTCGCTGTTGAATCCAGACCAACTCACGCTGGGTGCGAGAAAGCCACCGAGAACATAGAGCCCCTTGCCGCCGTGACTTCCGCTGTCGTCGAAGTATCCCTGTAGTAGCATCACCTAGCGCCTTTGCTTCGCCATTTCGACGAAGAAGTAACAATGCGCCCTTGAGAGGCGCAGCGCTTGCGTGGCTACTTGCGGACTTCCTTGCAGACATTCATCCGGTGCGGATCGCCGCCGAGTTCGCATTGAAAGCCGCATTCGTAGTCGCCGCCGCTCTTGACCTCGATCGCCTTCATCCGCTCGATCGCCTGGTCGCGGCAGTAGGCGAACGTCTTGAAGCGCGGCGTCACGTCGAACCGCGTCCGGTCGGTCCGGTCGGGATAGACGATCGCGGCCCATTCGCCGGGTGCGTCGTCGCATCCGGCAAGCAGGAGCAAAACGAGGACCAGCGGGCTCCGCACGAAGGCCCCCCTGCTCGGGCGAGGAGCAGGTTCCCGCCCCCTCGCGAGGCGCGGCGCCCTGTTCAGCCGCCGACCAACGATTTTTCGCCGGCCTCGTAAATGCCGTCGAAGATTTTCTTGGCCTCGGCGTCGCTAACGCCTTTGGCGTCGTATGCGCCCACCCATTTTACGGAGGAGCCCTTCGGGTCGGGCGAGACGCTGATCGTCGAATGATAGTTGGCGGCTGGCAGGCCGGAGATGATCGTATAGGTGTAAGTGTGATTGGCATTATCGAGCTTCTCCAGCCTTTCGACGACCGTGCCGCCGCCCTTGAGCGAGAGTGTGCGCTCTTGACCGTCGGCGCTCAGCGCGCATTTCTCGATCGCCGGATGCCAGTTCGCGATGCCGCAGAAGTCGCCGACCTTCTTCCACAAGTCGTCGGCCGACATCGAGGATGTCATGGTCACGCTGGAATCGAGCGCGAACGCCGATCCGGCGGAGATCAGAAATGTCGCCGCGGCGACGGAAATGCTGGCGATGCGCATAGTCTGGCTGCCTCCCTTGTGTTGCTCGGTTCGCGATCTTCGCATCGCGATGGGTTAACCCTAGTGCACTGGCACAGTCGGATGATTCACAGATGCGGGCGGATGTGCGAGTTTGTGGGATGGCTCAAACCGTCTGTGTCCTTCCTCCCGCCGAAGATCGCGAGCGTCTGCTGGCCATCATGGCGGATCGCAATCGCCCGCTCAAACACGTGCAGCGGGCGCACATTGTCCTTTGTTCCGCCGAGCGCTTGCCTGGGCAGGAAGTGGCGCGGCGCGCGGGCGTCAGCCGACCCGCGGTCTGGCGCTGGCAAGCGCGATACGCCGAGCAGGGTGTGGAAGGCCTGCTGCGCGACAAGACGCGCAAGCCCGGCCGCGCTCCGCTTTCGGCCAAGGTCGTCGCCAAAGTCATGGACCTGACCTGCTCCGAGCCGCCGGGCCACGCCACGCATTGGACCGGCCGCGCCATGGCCAAAGCCGTCGGCGTCAGCCTGCGCGCCGTTCAGCGCTTGTGGGAGGCGCATCGGCTGCAGCCGCACCGCATTCGCACCTTCAAGCGCTCCAACGATCCCGAGTTCGCCGAGAAGGTCGAGGACATCGTCGGCCTCTACATGGACCCTCCCAAGCACGCGGTGGTCGTCTCGATCGACGAGAAGAGCCAAATCCAGGCGCTCGACCGTACGCAACCGGGCTTGCCGCTCAAGCCCGGAAAATGCGGGACGATGACCCATGACTACAAGCGCAACGGCACGACCACTCTGTTCGCCGCGCTCAACATCCTCGACGGAACCGTGATCGGACGCTGCATGAGACGGCATCGCCATCAGGAGTTCATTCGCTTCCTCAACGCCGTCGAGCGCGCCGTCCCGGCCGGAAAAGTCATCCACGCCATCGTCGACAACTATGCCGCCCACAAACAGCCCAACGTCCTCAAATGGATCGCCGACCATCCACGCTGGACATTCCATTTCACGCCGACCTCGGCCTCGTGGCTCAACGCCGTCGAGGGCTTCTTCTCCGCCATCACACGCCGCCAAATCCGACGTGGAGCCTTCCATTCCGTCGACGACCTTCAGAACGCGATCAAACGCTACATCAACGCCCACAACAGCGATTGTCGGCCGTTCGTGTGGACAACTTCCGCCAAAGCGATCTTCGAAAAACTCGCTCAGATCCCTGTACCTTCTGTCTGAGTCAGTGCACTAGCTGTTTTGCGGCGTTCGGCAATGCCAACCTCGCCCCGCGCGCCGCGCCTTGCCCGCGCCGCGCCGGCGCTTTAGGGATGCGGCGCAACTTCGGAGGGCTCGCGATGGCTGAGGGCGTCATGGACAAGGTCCGCCTGGGCCGGACCGATCTTGAAGTCACCTCGATCTGCTTCGGGACCTCGGGCCTCGGCGACATGCCCGACACCTACGGTTATGGCGTCGACGAGGCGCGCGCCCGGGCGACCCTACACGCCATCTTCGAGGGGCCGGTCAATTTCCTCGACACCGCGCGCAATTACGGGCTCGGCCGCAGCGAGGAGCGGATCGGCGCCGCCATCCGCGAGCGCGGCGGCCTGCCCAAGGGTTTCATCATCTCGACCAAGCTCGACCGCGATTTTAAGACCAACGCGTTCGACGCCTCCCGCGCCCGCCGTTCGCTCGAGCAAAGCCTGAAGGCGCTGGGCCTCGAGCGGGTCGACCTCCTGCATCTGCACGATCCCGAGCACGCCCGCTCGTTCGGCGAGGCGACTGGCCGCGACGGCGCGCTCGGCGAACTCTTCCGCATCAAGGAGGAGGGGCTGGCGAGGGCGGTCGGGCTCGCGGCCGGCCCGGCCTCCATGATGATGCCGCTTTTGCGCGACTGGGACTTCGACGCGCTCATCACCCACAATCGCTTCACCCTCGCCAATCGCAGCGCCGACGCCATGCTCGATCTCGCGGCGAGCAAGGGGATCGCCGTCCTCAACGCCGCCCCTTACGCGAGCGGCGTGCTCGCCAAGGGATCGGCCGTCTATCCGCGCTACGCCTATCAGGAAGCCTCGGAGGAAATGCTCGATCCGATCCGCAAGATCGAAGCGATCTGCACCCTGCACGGCGTGCCGCCCGGCGCGGCGGCGCTGCAATTCTCGCTGCGCGACCCGCGCATCGCCTCGACCATCTGCGGCGTGACCAAGCCCGAGCGGGTCAAGCAGACGCTCAACTGGGCCCGCTTTCCCATCCCCCCAGAAGCATGGGAGGAACTCATGGCCCTGCCCTACGTGACCGAAGATCCCGAGGCGACGCGCGACTACAAGCTAGGATAGCCCAAATGTTCGAGACCACCGTCGCCGGCAGCCTGCCCAAGCCCGTCTGGCTCGCCGAGCCGGAGAAGCTCTGGCCCGCCTGGCGCCTCGAGGGCGACGCGCTCGCGGCGGGCAAGATCGACGCCACCATCCTCGCGGTCAAGCGGCAGGAGGACGCGGGCATCGACATCGTCAGCGACGGCGAGCAGGCGCGCATCCATTTCGTCCATGGCTTTCTCGCCAATCTCGACGGCGTCGATCTCACCCGCCGCCAGACGATCGGCATCCGCGCCGACCGCTACAAGGCCGAGGTCCCGACCGTGACCGGCCCGATCCGCCGCAAGGGTCCCGTCCACAAGCTCGAGGCGAGCGCGGCGCGCGCCCACACCAAGCGCAAGCTCAAGTTCACCCTGCCCGGCCCGATGACCATCGCCGACACGATTGCGGATGAGCATTACCGCGACCGCCCCGCGCTCGCCCACGCCTTCGCCGCGGCGCTCAACGAGGAGGCGCGCGAACTCGAGGCGCTCGGAATCGACGTGGTGCAGTTCGACGAGCCCGCGTTCAACGTCTACATGCGCGACGTCAGGGACTGGGGCGTCGCCGCGCTCGAGCGCGCCGCGCAGGGGCTCAAGTGCAAAACCGCCGTCCACATCTGCTACGGCTACGGCATCAAGGCCAACAATGACTGGAAGGCGAGCCTCGGCGAGCATTGGCGCCAATATGAGGAGACCTTCCCCGCGCTCGCGGCGAGCCGGATCGACCAGGTCTCGCTCGAATGCCGCAATGCGCGCGCGCCGATCGAACTGATCGGGCTTCTCAAGGGCAAGGACGTGCTGCTCGGCTGCATCGACGTCGCGTCCAACGTCGTCGAGACGCCGCAGGAAGTCGCGGAGACCATCCGCGCCGCGCTCGACCATGTCGCCGCCGGAACGGCTCTATCCATGCACCAATTGCGGCATGGCGCCGATGGCGTCGGACATCGCCTACGCCAAGCTCGCGGCGCTCGCGGCGGGCGCCGAGCTGGCGCGCAAGGCCGTGTAGGTGCGCCCCTCTCCCCACGGGAGAGGGAGCCGCCCTCACTTGCCCTTGAGCCGGTCGCGGATCGCCTGCGCCTTCGGCAGTTGCGCCTCGTAGTATGCCGCCCATTGGTGGTGGCCGCCGTCGCGCAGCGTGTCGAAGGCAATCTGGATTTGAGAGATGGCAGTCTCGGCCAGACCGCCGTCATTCGTGCGGTCCGCGATCAGCATCATGAGCGACCCCCTTGACTCCCGAAGCTCGCCGCCCAGTCGAGCGGAACCCGCTCGCGCGTCCGTTCCTGCAGCGCCGCGCGATAGGCCGCGACCGCCTCCTCGAGCCGCGCCGTCCCGCTCTCCCGCTCGCCGAGCGTTCGAAGCGCAGCGCCGAGATTGTTCTGCGTCGTCGCCCAGTGGAGCGGAACCCGCTCGCGCGTCCTTTCCGTCCAGCGCCGCGCGATAGGCGGCGACCGCCTCCTCGAGCCGCGCCGTCCCGCTCTCCCGCTCGCCGAGCGTCCGAAGCGCAGCGCCGAGATTGTTCTGCGTCGTCGCCCAGTCGAGCGGAACCCGCTCGCGCGTCCTTTCCTGAGCGCCGCGCGATAGGCGGCGACCGCTTCTTCGAGCCGCGCCGTCCCGCTCTCCCGCTCGCCGAGCGCTCGAGAGCGCAGTTGCCGAGATTGTTCTGCGTCGCCGCCCAGTCGAGCGGAACCCGCTCGCGCGTCCTTTCCTCCAGCGCCGCGCGATAGGCGGCGACCGCCTCTTCGAGCCGCGCCGTCCCGCTCTCCCGCTCGCCGAGCGTTCGAGAGCGCATTGCCGAGATTGTTCTGCGTCATCGCCCAGTCGAGCGGAACCCGCTCGCGCGTCCGTTCCTCCAGCGCCGCGCGATAGGCGGCGACCGCTTCTTCGAGCCGCGCCGTCCCGCTCTCCCGCTCGCCGAGCCTCACGAGCGCAGCGCCGAGATTGTTCTGCGTCGTCGCCCAGTCGAGCGGAACCCGCTCGCGCGTCCGTTCCTCGAGCGCCGCGCGATAGGCCGCGACCGCCTCTTCGAGCCGCGCCGTCCCGCTCTCCCGCTCGCCGAGCGTCTTGAAGCGCATTGCCGAGATTGTTCTGCGTCATCGCCCAGTCGAGCGGAACCCGCTCGCGCGTCCATTCCTCCAGCGCCGCGCGATAGGCCGCGACCGCCTCCTCGAGCCGCGCCGTCCCGCTCTCCCGCTCGCCGAGCGTCTGAGAGCGCATTGCCGAGATTGTTCTGCGTCGTCGCCCAGTCGAGCGGAACCCGCTCGCGCGTCCATTCCTCCAGCGCCGCGCGATAGGCCGCGACCGCCTCCTCGAGCCGCGCCGTCCCGCTCTCCCGCTCGCCGAGCGCCGCGAGCGCAATGCCGAGATCGGTTCGCGCCGCGCCTCGTTCGTCGGCGGAAGCGGCGAGCGTCAATAGTTCGCGCCGCAGGGCGATCGCGGCCACGAGATGCACGTTGCTGCCGCGGTCGCGGCCGTGTTCGTAAAGCGCCTGCGCCTCCGAACCCAGAAACTCCGCGAGCGCCTTCCCGTTCGCCCCGTGGAGGGCCTGCGCCAGCGCCAGAACCGCCTTCGCCGCCCCCTCTCCGTCATAGGCAGCGAGCGCATAATTGCGCTCCTCGGTTCTGAGCGCCGTCACGCTGGCGACAAAGCGCTCCCGGCGTTCCGCCTCTTCGCGCTCCAGTTCCCGGGCCGCCTTGTCGAGCGTCGCGCGGGCGAGCGCCGACTGTCCCTTGTCGACCTGCTCCCTGGCTCGCGCGAGCGCGCGGCCGACGATATCGTCGAGGTTGGTCTCGACCGGCCGTCCGGCAATCTCCTTCTCGTAGATTTCGATCGCGTTGCGCACCGCCTGCTTCATGCCGTCGAGATCGAGCGCCTTGTCGCCCGCGACGCGCTTCGCCATCTCGCGGATGAAGCCTTCGGCGACCTCGCGCTCCTGCGCCGCCTTCTCGGCATAGTCCTCGACCAGCAGATCGAGGATCGCCGTGTAGGCGATCTGCTTGGCCAGTTCGTCCGGGCTTGCGAACTCGCTGCCGGGATAGCGGTTGAACGCTTTCAGCCGCTCGAGATGGTCGGCCTGCGCCGCGCGCGAAGCGTCGGTCGGCGCAAAGCGCGGGCCGCGCGGCGCGCCCGCCGCCGCCTTCGCGATCATCAGCGGCTTGCCATGATAGAGGGCGAGCCAGGCCTCCCATTGCGTGTAGGGAAGACGGACGCCCGGTCTTGAGCGCTTCGCCGAGCGGCGGCAATTTCTCCGGAAGATCGGAATGCTTGGCGAGCAGCGCTTGCTGCTGCCTTTCGTCCGCCGCCGCGCCGCACATGTCGCCCACGAGATGCACGACCGCGTCGCAATGGGCGATATAGACGTCGAGCTTGTCGAGCGTATCGCCGCCGAGGTCCTTGAAGTCCTCCTGCACCTTTACCGCGACATTGTGCCTCGTGAGGTCATGGACGAGTTGATCGCGGTAGGCTTGGAACTCGTCGGAAACGGTCGAAAGAAAAACGCTGATCGCCATCGCGCGCCCGTTCGGTCTGAGCGCCGCGACCTTGCCACACTTCCGCCAGCGGAACACGCCCCTCTCGGCCGGCGCGTGGTACGCGCTCAACGATCGACGGCGATCGTCAGGGAGGTTGGCATGGAAGCGGAGATTCGGGCGGCGCTGGATCGCCACTGGGCGGCCTCCGACGCCAATGACTTCGAGACGGAGCACGACATCTATCGCGACGATGCGGTGCTGGAATATCCGCAATCGGGCGAGCGCATCCGCGGGCGGCGCAACATTCAGGCGTCGCGAACCGTGCAGCCCAACCAGAAGCGCTTCGCGGTTCGGCGGATCGTCGGCGCGGGCGACCTCTGGGTCACGGAATTTGTCTTAACTTATGACGGGCGGCCCTCCTACACGGTGAGCGTCATGGAGTTTCGCGACGGCAAGGTCATGCGCGAGACGCAATATTTCGGCGATCCGTTCGAGCCGGGGCCTTCGCGCGCGCATCTGGTCGAGCTTATGGCTTGAGGCTCGCCGAAGGCATGGGCCTTCGCCGCTCGCGCGCCCGGAGCTGCCGGTCGATACGGCCGCGCTCGCCCGCTATCCGATTGGAAAGCTATGGGCGCCGGAGTCGCCCGAAGGCGCGGCCGTATTTTCCGGGGATCAGCGACTCCAACCGCGCCCACTGCGCATCCGTCAGATCACTTGGAAACCCGTTGCCTGATTGTTTGCGCGCCTCGCGATGCTACATTCCGAATCACGCGCTCCCCATACTTGCGGAGACCGTGAATCACGCCGCTGTCGATAACTCCAGAAACTTCTGGGTCAAACTCTGAGCCGATGATAGTGTCTTAAAGTTAGTTGCCGTGCGGGGGAGTGATGTTCGAGGTGACTAAGGAGCGGCGCCAATCAGGGGCAGTTGTCCGCACGGGGGCTTGGGGCAAGTACTTGTCCAAGCGCGTTTTTGATATACTCCGTAACTCCGGCATTCCATGTGAGTTGACACTTCCGGACGGGCGGACAGAGGGATTTGGCGAAGCGTCGCCGCAATTCAAGATTATTTTGAAGAATTCAGACGCTCTTAAAGCAATTTCTAGTCTCAATGAGATGCGCATTGCCGAATTTTATCTGCGAGGAGATATCGATTTGGAGGGCGATCTCCTCCAGAGTTTTGAGTTGCGAAACATGTTAGTAGACTCATCGCCGTTCGTTTCCATGTGGCGGTTCGTCGAACCCTTAGTTTTTGGCCAAATAAGAACAAACCGACGGGCCATAGCGTCTCACTATGATGTTGATACGAACTTTTTCATGAGCTTTTTAGACCGGAAAACACCGTCTTATACACAAGGAATTTATATTGACGATAATGAGACGTTGGAAGCGGCAACGATACGCAAGTTTGACTATTGCTATAACGCCCTCAATCTAAAGTCTGGAGATCATATCTTAGACATAGGCCCAGGCTGGGGCGCTTGGCTTGAATACGCGAGTGCCCGAGGCGTAAAATGTACGGGAATTACGATCTCGCAAGAGTTCGCCGAGTATCTCCGGAGAAAAGCGACAGCCCTGGGATATGACTGGAATATAGAGTTATTTGATCTCTTAGAGTATCAATCGAAAGGCAAATTCGATGCGATTGTAATAATGGGTGTCATAGAGCATCTTCCGCAATACGACCTGGTTGTGGAGAAATTTCGGGCTCTCATCAAACCGGGCGGCCGCATCTTTCTGGATGGCAGCGCCAGCGAGAAGAAATATGATGTCGCCAAGTTCCTGGTAAAATATATATATCCCGGAAATCATTCCTATATGGTGTTAGATGATTTTGTGAGAGCTCTTACGAATACGCCGCTTCGTATAGTGGAGTTGTATAATGATCGCCACAGTTATTTTCTGACGGCGCGCCAGTGGGCCCGCAATATTGACAGCAATTATGCGTTTATCAGGGACAAATTCGGAGAGGATGTCTATCGTCGTTTTCGACTATACCTTTGGGGCACAGCGTATCAATTTCAGAGCGGTGGCCTCGATTGCTATCGGATGGTTCTTGTCCATCCGACCGGAATACGGGAATACGGTGAATACGGTGACACTTTACCAGAATACGGAATACGGTGACACTTTACCAAAATACCAAATCACTATTTTACATTGAGTAAAGTGTCACCGTGTTTCTGCTCTTTCTCGAAGGCGGTCACACGTGCATTCTCTCGACCTGCGGCGTCTCTTTCATGCCGAGCGCCTCCAGAAAGGGGCTCGGAACCGGCGTGGCTCTTCGGGCGCTCGAGCCGGTCGAAGGCGTGTCGCTCGCGCGGCGAAATCGGGCGTCGGGCGCTGCGCGGCCTCGCGCGCGAGGCTTGAGGGAGGCGTGCGCGGCGCGCAGGATCGATCCCTTCGCTCGGGGGCTCGCGCTCTCTCTCTGCCGTGAAGGCCCGCCATGGCCCGATCTGGCTCGCGCGCGGGCCGCGAGAGCGGGACCGGCCCCGTCCGCCCTCGTAGATTCTGATTACAAGAAATATATTGACACGCTTCGGAATCTCTGCTATAAACACCAAACTGGGCAAGATCGAACTGGCATCCTCGCGGGGCGCCGCGCGGCAAGGAGCAATGAGAACGAGCCTGAACGCTTTCGGTTCAACCTGAGATTGAAGAGCAGATTTTTTTATTTTTTTCGGCCGCAACCCATTGAAAAGTCCCGATTCGGACGAATAAAACCAAGCAAATCCAAGCTTTCTTGCTTGGATTTATTTGGTTTTGCTTGGTTTTATTTGGGTCGGATACAACCCTACATGGCAAATCCGCCGTCGACGATGAAGGCCTGGCCGGTGGCGAAGGCGCTCTCGTCGGAGGCGAGATAGACGGCGATGGCGGCGATCTCCTCCGCCTTGCCGAGCCGGCCCATCGGCTGGCGGTCGACGAAGGCCTGGCGCACTTTCTCGACCGGCTCGCCGCTCGAGCGGCTCAGCGTCGCGATGCGCTGCTCGAGCGAGGGGCTCTCGATCGTGCCGGGACAGATCGCGTTGCAGCGCACGCCCTTGCGGATGAAGTCGGCCGCCACCGACTTGGTGAGGCCGATCACCGCGGCTTTCGAGGCGCCGTAGACGTAGCGGTTGGGGATGCCGCGCACCGAGGAGGCGCCAGACGAGATGTTGACGATCGAGCCTTTGCCTTTCTCCAGCATTCCCGGGAGAAAGGCGCGGATCGTGCGGTGCATCGACTTGACGTTGAGATCGAACGAGAAGTCCCAGTCGGCGTCCGAGGTGGTGAGGACCGTCCCGTGGTGAACGAAGCCGGCGCAGTTGAAGAGGACGTCGATCGGCCCGATCTCGCGCGCGAGCGCTTCGACCGCCTCGGTCGAGCGCACGTCGAGCTTGCGCGTCTCGGCGTCAAGGCCAGCGAGCCCGGCGAGGTCGATGTCGGTTGCGATGACGCGCGCGCCCTCGCGCGCAAAGGCCTCCGCCGTCGCGCGCCCGATCCCCGCCGCCGCCGCCGTCAACACCGCCGACTTCCCCGCCAATCGTCCAGCCATGTAGGCCGCTCCTTCCCATCTCGATCCCGCGGCCGTTGGACGCCGCCGAGCCGAGCTTCTAGGCGAGATCCGGCTGCGTTCCTAGTGGGACCGCGCCTTTGCCGCGCGGCTAACCGCACGGACCGGCTTCGTAGCAAAACCGTAGTCGCTCACCGTCAGTCTTGCTCAGACGCTCGACAAGCTTGCTTACGTGATCGGCGCGGTTCGGAAAATTGCCGAGATGGCGCACCTCACCACCGCGCGCCCCCTCGGCAACCGCGACCGAAATCGTCGCCTTGTGGACATTCATTCCCACGAAGATGGTATCGTGCATCAGGTCCGTCCCCCATGTCTGAGGCTCTGCGCCGGCCTATCCGTCGCGATCCTCGAAGGGGACATTCCGTGGGACGGACCGCCAGATGTTTCACACGGCGCTCGCGGGCGCCGCCGCTTGGTCACCGCAGGCCAAACTTCATCTTTCTCGCGCCGTTCGGCTCATGGGCAGGGTCATGCGCGCGCACGGCTTCCCGGAAATTCGCCGGCGGGTCAGGCTTTCTCAATGGAATGCGGTCCCTGGCGAGTTGCCAACGCGCCAGGCCGCGGGCATAGCTTCGTCAGACCGATCGTCGTCGCTGGTTGAGCGAGCAGCAACGGCGAAGCGCGACAAGGGAGGAAAGCATGACCACGAACATTCGCAGGCGACACGGAACGTCATGGATGACGATAACGGCGTGCGCCGTCGCCGCTTGGGCGCTGGCGTTCGGTCCGGCGTCCGCGGACGACAAGATCATCGTCGGGTTGATCACGAAGACCAACACCAATCCGTTCTTCGCGAAAATGAAGGAAGGCGCAGAGGCGAAGGCGAAGGAACTCGGGGTCGACTTTCGCAGCTTCGCCGGCAAGTACGATGGCGACAATACCGGCCAGGTGGACGCGATCGAGCAACTGATGAACGCCGGCGCCAAGGCGATCCTCATCACCCCGAGCGACACCAAGGCGATCGTTCCGTCGATCGAGCGGGCGCGTAAGGCCGGGATTCTGGTGATCGCGCTCGACACGCCGCTCGATCCTCCGAGCGCCGCCGACGCGACCTTCGCGACCGACAACCTCAAGGCCGGCGAACTCATAGGCCAATGGGCGGCCAAGACGCTCGGCGACAAGGCCAAGGACGCTCACATCGCCTATATTGACGCGCTCGTCGATCAGCCCTCCGTGGATAGAATGCGCGATTTCGGCTTCTCGAAGGGCTTCGGGATCAAGAACTCGAACTGGAAGCAATACGGTCACGAGACCGACAAGCGCGTCGCCGGCCATCAGTGGGGCGGGGGCGCGGAGGCCGGCTCACGCACCGCGATGGAGACGCTGCTTCAGAAGGATCCGAACATCAACGTCGTCTATACGATCAACGAGCCGACCGCGGCCGGCGCCTATGGCGCGCTGAGGGCGGCCGGCAAGGATGCGCTCATCGTATCGGTCGACGGCGGATGCCCGGGAGTCAAGAACGTGGCCGCCGGCGTCATTGGCGCGACCGCCCAGCAATATCCGCTGCTGATGGCCTCGAAGGGCGTCGAGGCGGCTGTCGAGTACGCCAAGACGGGCAAGAAGCCGCAGCCGAGCCCTGGTCTCGATTTCTACAACACCGGCGTCTCGCTCGTCACGGACAAGCCGGTCAAGGGCGTTCCGTCGATCTCGTCGAAGGAAGGCTTGGCGAAGTGCTGGGGCTGAGTTCGCGAACGCATGTCTGAAGAGGGCCGGCGGCGCCCAGTCCGCCGCCGGCGTCAAATATCCACGAAGCGGCCTTTGTAAAGCGATGATGTTGTATATTTTACAATTCATTGCCAGCCGTTGTAAATATAATAGATCATCAAATTTCGCTATGCATATGAAGTTGCAAAATTATAGCATCTTTGACGAGCGTTCACCGGGTCGCGCGATTCGCTCCGAGTTGCGCAAGGAGAGGTCCGCTAGCGCTTTTCACGGGCGAGGCGCGAGATTTCGGCGTTAAGCGGCGAACGACTGAACGACTCGGCAATGGCGCCGCAAGCCATTGATATAGCTCAAAACCGACTCGGCAATTCGCCGGCTCGCGCTCGCTCGGAAGGAGAATCGATCAGGCGAATTCCGTGTGAGCTCCTCAAATTATGGCGTCGCGCGCTTGTCCGCGCAGCCGTCGCCCTAAGCCCGCCAGGGAAAGGTCCAGGTCTCGGTCAGCGCCTTTGGCCCCGCGCGCAGGAAGACGCGCAGGTCCGTGCTCTGGCCCGGATCGACCGCGACGTCGACGCCGGCGCGAAACCCCCGGATATGGGTATTGGGAGTGAGGAACGTGCGCAGGATTCGTCCAGCCGACGCTGTCGCGACCGTCTCCACGAGCGAGGGGTCGCTCATGTAATAGGACAAATCGCCGCCTGAGAAGTCGATGAGGAATCGTATCGCCCCCGGCGGCGGCGCTTCGGGCGCGCCAAGCGCGTGCGCGGCGACGCGGAAGGTCCCGACCGCGCGGCCTCCGGGTGTCAGGCTCTGATCCATCGCCATCGCCGTGATGCGATAGCCGTAGACGAGCGACTTGCCGACCTCGAGCCCCTGCTTTGGCGCCCAGGCGACGACGATATTGTCGTTCGTCTCGTCACTGGTCGGCAACTCGACCAGCTCCACCTTGCCCTCGCCCCATCCTTCATGCGGCTCGATCCAGTAGCTCGGCCTCAGTTCATAGGCGAGCTCGAGGTCCTGATAGTCGCTGAAATTGCGATCGCGCTGCAAAAGCCCGAAGCCGCGCGGGTTGGTGTCGAGGAAGACGGAGACGCTCGGCTTCGCCGGGTTGCTGAGCGGCCGCCAGATCCACTCGCCTGCGCCAGTGTGCATGAGAAGGCCATCGGAATCATGCAATTCGCCGCGGAAGTCGTCGGCGAAGCGCCGGTCGGCCTTGCCGACGAAATACATCGACGACAGTGGCGCGAGACCCAGCGCAGGCGTCGCTTTGCGCGCGAACAGCGTGACGTTCGCGTCGATAAAGGTCTCCTGGCCGGGGTTCAGATCGAAGCGGAAGGCGCCGGTCGCCGATTCGCCGTCGAGCAGCGCGTAGATGACGACATGCTCGGCCATGGCGTCAGGCGTCTCGATCCAGAATTCGCGAAAGAACGGGAACTCCTCGTTGCGGCGCGGGGCGGCGCCGACCGCAAGGCCCCGCGCCGAGAGGCCGTAGCGCTGCCCGCGGCCGAGGAAGCGAAAGTAGCTTGCGCCGAGAAACGCGATCACTTCGTCCCAGACGTGCGGGGCGTTGATCGGAAAGCGCAGCCGAAAGCCGGCGAAGCCGAGGTTGACCGGCAGAGCGCCAAGCTTGGTGTGGCCATAATCGAATAGATTGGCGGCGTAGGGGATCGGCGCCGGGATGCCGTCGCGCAATACGTTGACGACCACCGGGCGCTTGTACAGATGCCCGAGATGGAACAGTTCGAGGCGGAAATTGGCGCCCTCCTGGCCGAGCAGGGGCTTATCGGATTTGAAACGGATGTCGCGCCAGCCGTCGAAATCGAGGGTCGCCAGGCCGTCGGGCAACGGCGGAATCGAACTGTCGAAGGGCGCGGCGGCGAGATCGCGCGCCCGCTTCACGACGTCCGGGTAGCCGAACGGCGCCGGCGCTGCGGCGGCGGCGAGCGGCGCATCGGTCTGTGCGGCGGCGCGGCCAACCAGACGCGCGCCGGAAGCAGCCACGATACTGACGAGCAGCGCCCGGCGGGACAGGTCATGCATGTCGGTCATTGAGGCTGGGCGATCAGGTTGGTGTTGCGCGGCGCTCGGGCGGAGGCGACAGGCCGGCCGCGCCGAGCCGGTCACGGCCACGGCGCAAATGAGCCGCCGCCGGGGTTGGTGTGCACGATCGCTTCGAGGCCCATACTGAAATTCGACGTGAGGCGGTAGTTGACGCCGACGCCGAACGTGCCAACCGCCTGCACTGCGCCGGGACCGGAGAATACGCTGTTCACCGCGTCGCTTGCATTGAACGCGCCGCCGCCGAAACGCGTCGCCCGAACGAAATCGACGCCGGTGATGAGGTAGGGCGTCACCCGGCCGAAATTGTAACCGACAATGGCCGAGCCGCCGGCGAAGGCGCCGCCCGTGAACTGAGAATAGCCCGGACCCGCCTGGAGGAACGGCATGTAGCCGGTCGAGGCCTGCACGCCGAGCATGATTCCGTTGTCGAACACGTGCTCATAACTCAAGTCAGTCTCGCCGCCGACGCCCCCCTTAACCCCCTTGCCTCCCCACACCGAGATTCCCGCGCCAACCGACAGGCCCGACCAATAATCGGGCGCGACCTCGGGCGCGCCGGGGCCGAGCGCAGGATAAGTCGACGGGGCGCTCGGAAGATCAGCAGCGGCGGCCAGCGGGGCTTCGAGCGATACCGCGGCCACGCACACGCAGGCGGCGGGAAGACAAGCGATTACGGTGCGCATGATCCTATCTTGTATCACAGCTTGGCGCGCCAAGCATTGCGGTTTCGACTGCGGCATATTGATGGCGGCGCGCTGTGGTCCAACGACTGCAGGGGTCCGATGAAAAACGCTGCGCCGACGCCTTGGCTTATGATTGCGGCCAGGACCGCTTTGTCCGGGCGCAGCCGAGCCAGCCCCACCCAAGCCGCCGGCTGGGCGCGGCGGCCAAGCAGGTTCAGGCAAAACCCGATACGTCCAAGCGAGTTGGCTTGGACCTGGCTGGCCTTCTCGTCCCAACCAGCCTTTCGCTGGGTTACTGCAATTCCAGCTCAAAATCCCACCTCATCTCCGCTTCTTGCCAAACGCCGCAACTCCGTCGCTCTCTTTTTCCGCCAGCGCCCGAGGGCGAGGTCCGGTTCCGAACAATGCGAACACGATGACACAGACTTCTGAATTACGCAAGCGCCATCGACAAGGGCAGGTCTCGCGCGGCCGTAGCGCCTGCGGCTTGGACGCTTCCCGTTGAAAGCTTCCGGCACTGGACAAGGCGCGGCCAGGACGCCTATAAGCCCCCCGCTCCGTCTCGATGACGCCAGCCCGCCCAGGTAGCTCAGTTGGTAGAGCACGTGACTGAAAATCACGGTGTCGGTGGTT
>CAVZWU010000012.1:0-559145 GCA_963779095.1 uncultured Alphaproteobacteria bacterium
CCGCGCTGATCTTGGTCGTCTTCGCGGCAGTCGCGCTCGTCCTGGTCCTGCTTGCCGTCGTTGTCGTCGCTATACGGCAGGAACCACGCGACGTGGAGATGAGCAACATGGCGCCAAGCCGGATCGCCGTCATGGTCCGGCGACTGCTCGGGGTCTACGTACGCAGGCCGACTCCCCCGGCCGACAGCACTGACTGGCAAGAGGAATGGTCGCCGGACACGCGACCGGTCACCGTACGAAGCCGTCCGACAGGCGGAAGGAGGTGAGAACCACTGCAGGCATACACCGTCGAACAGGTAGCGAAAATGCTGCACATCGGCCGCAACAAGGTCTATTACCTGCTCAGGACCGGCCAGCTGCGCAGCCTCAAGATCGGCAAGCTGCGCCGGATCACCGAGCAACAGCTCGCCGAGTTCATCGCCTCACTCGACAGCTCCAGTGTGAGTTAGGGACGTCTTGGGACGTCTTTGAGGTAGTATGGGAACGATTCGAGCCAAGCGGGAGGAGCATTGCCGATGGCTGCACGGACACCCAAGCCGAAGCGACGCCGCGAACGCGGTGACGATGGCATCTCCTGGGACAAGATCAACAAGTGCTACGTCGGCACCGTCTCGCTCGGCTACGGCGACACCGGCAAGCGTGTTCGACGGACCGTGCGCGGCAAGACCAAGCAAGAAGTCAAGGACAAGCTCAACGACCTGCACGACGAGATCAAAGTCGGCATCCACACACCAGCCACCTACACCGTCAAGCAGTGCGTCACGGACTGGCTCGACTCGCTCGAGCTCGATCCGCACACCATGGCCACCTATCGCGGCCAAGCCGAGAAGTGGATCTACCCGAAGATCGGCGCCAAGAAGCTGGCGGAGTTCAAGGCCACCGACGCGGAGCGGTTCCTCAGGGACGTCGCCAAGGTGCTCAGCAAGGCATCGCTGGTGAAGATCAAGAGCACGCTGGTCAGATCTATTCGCCGAGCGCAGAAGTACGACCTCATCAGAAGGAACGTCGCGGCGCTTGTCGACCTGCCGCAAGGCCGGCCAGGGCACCCGTCGCGCGCCATGACCGAAGAGCAGGCCAGCAAGGTGCTCAAGGCCGCAGCCGGCCAGCCGACCGGCTTTGTCAAGGTCGTGAAGGTGAGCCAAGGCAAGTACGCGGCGACCCACGCGGCCACCGAGACCGGCGAGCTAGCGTGCGGCACCTGGACGCGCCTGGGCGCTCCCACCACGGAGATCGGCACCGATCTCGCCACGACCACCTGCCGCTTCTGCCGCGCGGAACTCGGTCTCGATGCCGACACTGAGGAACGCCGCAGGCTCGAAGCGCTGTTCGTGCTGTTGATCACGCTCGGCCTACGCCCCGGCGAGCTGCGCAAGCTCGCCTGGGACCACGTAGACCTCGACAATGCGGTCATCCACGTGTGGCGGTCGGCGAGCAGAACCGGCGACGTCAAGACCCCGAAGTCCAAGCGCTCGCTCGTGCTCCCCAAGCGCGCCGTCACCGCGCTTCAGGCCCACAAGAAGCGCCAAGCCGCCGAACGGCTGGCCGCTGGTGCCGCCTGGCAGGAGAACAACCTCGTGTTCTGCCACGAGGACGGCCGCATGTACACCAGCGACGCGCTCAACTGGCGGTTCAGCAAGATGACCAAGCGGGCCGGCATCGGCCACTGGCATGCCCACGAGGGCAGGCACACCGCCGTGTCGATCATGAGCAGCAACGGCGTCCCGCTCCAGGAGATCAGCGACACCGTAGGCCACAAGTCGACCCACGTCACCGAGACCGTCTACCGGCACGTGATCGTCCCCACCATCCGCGGTGGGGCAACCGTAATGGATAACGTCTTCGGCGCAGATGACGAAGATGACGAACCCGGCACGGCCGCCAAGCCATAGTCACTTGGTTAGTCACTTGATCTTGAATAGTCGAATTAAACGAAATATCTCGATGAGCTGGAGCCCCGTTACGGAATCGAACCGTAGACCTTCTCCTTACCATAACCATGGCGTGATGCACCACGCACGCTAGCTGCACTGACGGCATGAGCTATCGCATTGATCGCACTCGCTACGCTGGAATTATCCGACGTGCCGTGCCACGACCCGTGCCATGTCGAGGCGTTGCTCTGCGGACCGACGTGATGTTCGTCCGGCAAGAGGGTGCCGCCGTGATGAAGGTACACACTCGCCGCGCTGGACGTTCAAGCTTTCACTAACCGACTCCCGCGGACCGGGGCGTTTAAACGATCCGGGTCGGCCGAGTGGGATCATTCCTCGTGTATGGGCTGGGCCGTGTGGGTAAGGCGAATAACCCCGATCGACCCATTTTGCGGGTGGTAAGGACGGCATAGCCGCAGCATCCGGCGGCGGTTAACTCTATAATGCGGGCCCCCTGCTTGCCTGGGCTTTGTGCACCTTGCCGCCCCGGTCAGGCGCGGGAGCCCCACCCGGGCGGGCGGGCACATGCACGCCGGCCGCCGCGGGGTCAAGCATGGCGTGAGGAACGGGCCGAGGGCCGCGGCGAGAATGACTCTGCTGCCATAAGGCCTTTCCGCTAGCACTGCCTAGCACTGCCTAGCAACTGCCTAGCACAGTTGTTACATCTTCCTCTACGGTTTCAAGGGCGCACCTTCGGCGCGCCAGGCCTGACGGCCAGGACCGTCTACGGGCAAGCTCGGGCAACCGGGGGAGAATTGAGCGGCCGGATGACCGGCCGCAGGCGGCCAGGGCTGCCGGGGGGTCTCGCCGTTGCGGGGCGGCAGCTTCGCTCGCGTCCTTCGGACGTAAGCCCTGCGGACGCGAGCGGCTGCCGCGCACGGCCGCCCCGGCACCGGCCGCAGCCGGTCCCCGCCGTAACGTCCCCCGGTGCCGCGCGACGTGAGCCGGTCTCAGCCGTCAGCATCGCGCCAAGTGCGCCGATCGCCATGCGAAGGTCACAAACCCCCGGGGACGAAACGCCGCGCATTGTCCGGGTCGGCCCCTCCAGCGGGCCTGACGGCGAGGGCCAGGCCAGAGGCCAGGCCCGAAGCGCGCGCGGCGAACCTTCGCCTTTCGGTAAGCGGACAAACCCACTAACAATGGGCCAAAACACGATTGAAGATAAAAAGCTGTACTACCACCCCGAAAACCGGCAAATTATAATAACCTATATCAATGATTAAAATTAGTATTCTCCAGTCACCGAGGATTTAGATAGTTTAGGGTGATGCCATGGCACTCTGGCTGGCAGCGCTTTGGGGTCTAGCTGGGGGTATGTCCGTGGAGGGCATGCAACTATATGCACGCATCCATCGCACACCGGGCTGGAGTTGGCACAGGCCGATACCCCAAGGGCTGACGGCCTATCTCCTGAGCTTGCTGATTCGTGCCGGATTTAGCGCTGGTGTCACTACTGCCGCAGCAGCCAGCGACCAAGTGGTGGGTGCGTTCGCTATGTACGGTATTGGTATAGCCGCTCCCTTGGTCATAGAAAAGTTGGCTAAAGGAGTTCCACTTTCACTTGATTCATCTACGCTGGATTTGACTCCGCTTTCCGCTGAAAGCATGCCGATTGGACAAGCAAGGCAAAAAGTTACCGAGGTGCGCGATGCACGCTGACACCTTCACCGGCCGTCTAATTGGCGCGCTTGCTCGAGCCGACGAGCCTGGGACCAAGGTCACTCCCCGAGGAGGACTGCGCAGCGATGGCATGGCAGGACTCCTTATAGCAGCGCTCGCCCGTACGGAGTTGACTTATGAGCCTACGGCGCCTGTTCGTCGGTATGCTCTAAATAAGTTGGTGGTTTCGGCACGCGACCGACTGCCCGTAAAAGTTCAGATAAAGCTTAGGGCTGCCGAAGCCCGTTACGTGGCCCATGAGATTAAGGCAATAAATAGGAGCCTGAATGCGCGCATCGATCGATTGTTGCGGCGTATTCGAAACGCGTCTGCTGATAATCCGATAGTTAAGGTGGTTGCGCTAGGGGCCACTTTGCTGGAGATCATGGCTATAAACAGGCGCATGCCATACGTTGAGCGGAAACTAAACTCTCTCATACCCAGAGCCACCTCTACCGCAGAATTTTTTGCTGAGATTGAAAATGCACAGTCCGGGCAGACAAAAGCAAGTTCGAAAGCTCTTCTCAGGGCTCGGGATAGTGCATTTGGCCTAGCTCGTCTCACTCGCTACCTTAGTTCGCTGATTATTGAAGAGAAGCGACTCCACTCTACATTTTCGCTACAAGTTGAAGATGCCCTATCGCGACTCACACCTATCGCAATAAGGCTAGCTCTGGCTGTGAGCCATAACGATTTTTCCGACTCTAGTCTCATTGGTTTCGATCTCCGCGACTTCGATCTTACGCGCGTGAAGTTCGCCGATGCGATCTGGTCAGAAACCACGAAATGGCCTGTGCGACTAGAAGAGCAGATGCGTAGAGAGTCTCGTGAGATAGGACCTGGGATGTTTAAGGTGATTGGACCTCCAACAACGAACGTTGCTGCTGAATTGGTTTTCTTGTGAAAGCATGAAATGCAAAGTTATCCGTAGTGCAGCCAGATCTTGCTAACAGCGGCGCTGCGCTGCGACAGTCCTGGGCCGTGACGGCACTTTGCATCCAGATGCTCGGCATTGTCCGGCCACGACCGAGCAGCGATCCGCTGCCGAGCTGAGCCGCACTTAGATCAAGGCGGCGCCTGCGGCGCCGCGTCCGGCGCTCCCCGCGCCGAGCTATGCCTCGGAAGGCCCGCCCGGCGCGCCCGCGCCGTCCCACCGAGCGATACCGCTCATCTCGAAGGCTTATTGGTCACAACAGCCGGTACTGCATGCCGCCGTCTTCCTCGCTCTCGATTCTCCCATTCGCGGCCGCCGCGTCCGGGGCACCTGGCGGCGTCGCTGCGCGATCGGCTCACGCCGATCGTGGACCCGGGACCCGCTCGCAAGGGATTCGGCGGCTGCGAGGAGGACGGAGAGGACCAGGACGCTTCTAGTATCCGCAAAAGCCACGACGGGCGACGGAGGTAGACCCGGCTAAGGTGAATATAAGTTGGGGACATAGGGAACGGTCGGAAGGCCGGGGTCGTACTCCAAGTAATGGTCTGCACAGACCCATAGCAAGTCCCCTGACGGTGCTTGCACACGTCGCATCCCGCCGAAGGCCCGCAGTTGGTCGTGCTCGAACAGGATGGCACGGAGCGCGCGGAGCGCTTGGCCTTCCGCGGCCGTAAGCTCCCCGGCCGCCTCTCCGATGCCACCTTCGCTCAGCCTGCGCTCCAAATTGCCCGGAAGATCAGCCACGAGAGTGCTCATCACCTCTAGATGCGCCCGCGCTTTTTCCAGCTGGTCCTGAGGTTGCGAGGCGACAGCGATTGATCCGGCCAGGGGAACGATAAGCTGGAGGGTCCTGAAGACCAATGCTACATAGGGGCTAATCTGGGCGAACCATTCCTTGGGCGGGTCCAGGTCATAGGTTGCCGAGTCGCAAGGATGCCAGTATCCGGGATGCTCGCACCACAAGGTCAGCTGGTAATGATGCTGATAGAACCGGGCTCGTCGGCCCGGCGTTGGGAGGGTCTTTGCGAGGGTGAACAGGCGCGGGCAGTCGGTTACCTCTGTGCTTACTACCCTCTGAACGCGGCGCACGGTGTCGGCGATCTCCGCGGCCTGGCCTTGTATCCCTGTGATGCTGGTCTTAATCTCAGCTAGCTGGTCGTGCATCTGATCCAGGTCATCGGCTAGCGGCGTGCCGGGCATGGCGAACCCGGTAAGCAGGATTGGTATCTCGTGCAGCTGGCCGCAGTCCATGCAGGCGACCGTACTGGTCTGGCCGCCTTCCCGGACTCGCAGAAGACCATCCAGGGGGAATTGACCCGGGCATGGTGGGCCGCTGACTGTTTTCCCTGGGCAGGGAATCAGGAGGCGGTAGGCCAGGCCAGGCCAGCGGCGGATGATCAGGTCTTCAATGCTGTCGCGCAGGACGTTGAAATAGAGGTCGGGAGAGGGAGCGCGGACCTCAACCGCAAGCTCGGTATTACTGCGGAGTTCCAGGAGTGCCTCAGAGGCATATGCAGCGATCGGGTGGCGGAGGAACACGCCTCGCCGCCAGTGTGCGCCTGTCGATGCACGGTTGTGGCGGACCGTGAGCCACGATATGAGTCCGGGGGCGGGCTCCGACAGGCGGCACAACAGCGTGAGCGTCCGGATTCCCGCTGGAGGTTGCGTTCCAGGCTTCCAGGGCAGCCCTGGCCGCTCGTGCGGGACCAGTTGTGCGACAAGGCTATGCAGTTCGTCGCCGTCGAGCCGGTAGGAGATGTCAAATTTCTCCATGAGCCGCAGGAAATACGGATGGTAGCGGAGAGCATAACCGTCCTGGCGCTCATGCCAGATCTCTCTAAGCCGTGCGTGGTCAAGAACGCCTCCAGCCTCTCTGGTTGGAGCGTCGTTCAACACGTAGCTGATGGCCTTGGTGAGCCACTCGGGATTGAGGACGACAATGTCCTTCAGTCCCTCGTCCTCGGCGTAATAGATGACCTGGCCCAAGTCGTGCATCAGCTTCGCAAGGGTACTAATTTCAGGGCCGGTGACGCCGTGCCGTTCACAGATCCCGGCGAATTGCTCATAGCGGATTTGCGGCTCGGCTTCGGCACGGGCGAGTATTTCTTCGCGCGCCGACACCCAGCGAGGGCTGATCCGCTGGCCCATCTGAGGCAACCGTGCCGCCTGCACACCGATCGCCTCCCGGAGTTCAGAGAGGCCTACCCCCGTGCGGCTGTCAACCTCGAAGGAACCGGCCAGCAGGCCAGAAAACGTCTGCTTAAGATGCGTGTAGTCCAGTTCCGGCAGCCGCTCCGCGCAATGGGTTGCCACGACCATCGTGCGCGCATCGTGGCCGACGCGCAGCTGGATGCGGCGCAGCCAGCCTTCCACCTCATCTTGCTCTTGTCCCTGGCGGGCGTGCCACACTACGACGTACAGCGCGCGGCGGCTGAAGAAGAACTGATGACTGACCCGGTACACTTCCTGACCGCCAAAATCCCATGTTCGCAGCGTCATATCCAGGCCGAGAGCAGGATGCGGAAACGTGATTGGCGTGATTTCGATACCGTGTGTCGTCGGCCGCCCCTCAACAAACGGGGCGCCTTTCAGCGCGGCAACCAACGAGGTCTTGCCTACGTTTCCTTCACCCACGAGGAGCAGTTTTGCCTCATATTGCGCGATGGCGTCAGAAAGGCTACGCAGGTAGGTAGCCAGCTCATTGGCGCCGCGCTCAACCAGCTCAGGCAACGGATCGCCCAGCGGATTGCCGCTCAATTTCAGTTGCAACCCGCCTGTCAGGAGATCAGCCAATTGGCTGGGCACCGCGGTCAGCTGGTTGCCACTCAGGTCCAGTTGGGTGAGGGCGGTCAGGTTCCCCAGCGAGTCCGGCACCTCGGTCAGCTGGTTGCCATTCAGGTTCAGTTGGGTGAGGGCGGTCAGGTTCCCCAGCGAGTCGGGCACCTCGGTCAGCTGGTTGCCATTCAGGTACAGTTGGGTGAGGGCGGTCAGGTTCCCCAGTGAATCCGGCACCTCGGTCAGCTGATTGTCTCCCAGGTTCAGCCCAGTGAGGGCGGTCAGGTTCCCCAGCGAGTCCGGCACCTCGGTCAGCTGATTTTGACCCAAGGCCAACCAGCCGAGGGCGGTCAGGTTCCCCAGCCAGTCCGGCAGCTCGGTCAGCTTGTTGTCGTGGAGCATCAATTGGGTGAGGGCGGTCAGGTTCCCCAGCCAGTCCGGCACCTCGGTCAGCTGGTTGCGGCCTAGGTTCAGTTCGATGAGGGCGGTCAGGTTCCTCAGCGAGTCCGGCAGCTCGGTCAGCTTGTTGTCGAAGAGCATCAGTTGGGTGAGGGCGGTCAGGTTCCCCAGCCAGTCCGGCACCTCGGTCAGCTGGTTGCGATCCAAGTTCAGTTGGGTGAGGGCGGTCAGGTTCCTCAGCGAGTCCGGCACTTCGGTCAGCTGGTTGCCACTCAGGTTCAGTTGGGTGAGGGCGGTCAGGTTCCTCAGCGAGTCCGGCACTTCGGTCAGCTGGTTGCCACTCAGGTTCAGGTGAGTCAGGGCGGTCAAGTTCCCCAGCCCGTCGGATACCTCGGTCAACTGGTTTTTGGCCAAGTCCAGTTGGGTGAGGGCGGTCGGGTTCCCCAGCCTGTCGGGCAACACATTCAACTGGTTGCCGCTCAGGTCTAGTTCGGTGAGGGCGGTCAGGTTCCCCAGCCAGTCCGGCACTTCGGTCAGCTGGTTGCCGGTCAAGATCAGTCTTTTGAGGGCGGTCAAGTTCCTCAGCGAGTCCGGCACCTCGGTCAGCTTGTTGCTAAGAATGCCCGGGTTATCAGCAACTGTTACGTTTCCCAACGGGTTGGGAAGCCTGAACACTTGTCTGCGGCCCAGGATCAGTTGGGTGAGGGCGGTCAGGTTCCTCAGCGAGTCCGGCACCTCGGTCAGCTTGTTGCCGCCTAGGTCCAGTTGGGTGAGGGCGGTCAGGTTCCCTAGCGAGTCCGGCACCTCGGTCAGCTTGTTGCCGCCTAGGTCCAGTTGGGTGAGGGCGGTCAGGTTCCCCAGCCAGTCCGGCACCTCGGTCAGCTTGTTGCCGCCTAGGTCCAGTTGGGTGAGGGCGGTCAGGCTCCCCAGCCAGTCCGGCACCTCGATCAACCCTTTAGAAGCGAGCGATAGCCGTTTGCCGTTATCAGACAAATATTGGAGAAACTCCTGCGGTATCCCTAATGAGCCCATCGGCACTCACTCCTCCGCCTGAGCGATCCTGAGAAAATGCCATCCTACTCGGGCAGTGGTGGCCTTTTGGCCTTTCTGCTCAGGAGCCGGACCGGACGCGGACCATCCCCTGCACGGTGCGGGCGGTCACGGGGCAGTTTCCAGGGCAAAGAGATAGGCCCCGGTTGGCCAGAGCTGATCTCTCACCGTTTCTCACAGACTGGTTAGACAGCACCGGACCAGGAGCGCCCGCATCGGACACCCGGTGGACCCTGACCTGCGGATACGGATTCCGGCGCACTCGCCGGACGCGCGGCACTGATCTACGGATCAAAAGGTCCGTGCAAGTGCGATTGGGCTGCCGACAGTCGGCATGCGGGTGGAAGTGCGGGTGTCCTCTCCCGAACCCGCCGTAGGAGTATCTGTGACTCCCGGAACCTGTCAAGCCCGTCTGTGACCGCAGGGCAACCGCTTCGGTCAAGGTGCCTGGTTCATGTACACGCGAAGACGGCCTTGACAGAACCCGTCCGTCACCAGGTCCGGCAGCAGTCGGGTTCGGGGGAGGGGTCTGGGCAGGGCACAGCGCGGTAGCGGCGCCGGGGGAAGGCCCGAAGGTGGTGACGAGACCAGGGCGCCGAGGTGGCAGGCGTCGTGCGCGGCCGGAGGCGACGCGTCGTGCGAGGGCTTAGCCGACGCGTAGGCCCAGGCCTGGAACGACGGGCAGGTCACGGCCATAGGGCGGATGGCTCCGGCGAGCTGGTGAACGCGGCCCAGGCCCGGCCGACAGCACCCGAGCCAGGGAACAGGTCATCGAGAGTGTCACCAGGCGCGGCGCCGAGAAGGGTGAAGATCCACCGGCACACTGCTGCGGGTTTCGCGCCGATCACCCGGCCGGGGAGAGTGTCCAGCGGTGCCACTCCGCACACCATGGAGTCAGCACGCCGGGCGCCGCCGATGAGCTGGCGGCCGCCGCTGTAGAGGACCGGTTCCCAGGCATGCAGCGGCCACCGGCTCCGGGTGGGGCGTTCACCGCGATGCCAGGCAGCGACCCGGACACCAGCGGGGCACCGGGCCAGCACCGCGGGAAGCGCCTCGACTGACGTGGACAAGACCCAGCCGTCATAGCCAGCCAATTGGTCGATCAGCGCCGCGTGATTAACCTCGCCGCCATAGTCCGGGTGGTCTCGGTACAGCCGGGCTTTGCCCGGGTAGGGCGGATTGGCATAGGCGAGCTGCGGACGGCCCGGCGCAACCGAGTCCGCGTAACCGACCGCGCGCAAAAACCGGTGCCGGGCCTGACGACAGGGGACCGAGCAGCACACCGCATCACGGCGGGCCTTGGCGGGAATCGGGTTTTCGCGCCGAGCGCACACTCTGGTCACGCGGACTCCGTTCCGCCGACCGTGACTGACAGCAACGGTGACAGCAACAGCAACGACCAGCGACAAAGCAACGGCGACCGGGCGGCAGCGCATAACGCTCGCACGATCCGTGCCAACTTGGGATATGTCCGGCCTGTGACGAAACTCCTTGCCTAGCCGCTTACTGTGTGGAATCGTCGCAGGTGTCTGAAGCTGGCCCAACGCGGGCAACGCCCCTCTGACAAGCCTTTGGCGATCATGGGGGCTTGGTGGTGCGCCCGTCGGGAGTTTCATCCATCCGCGGGCGTCACGACAGTGACATGGGGTCTGAAAAGCAGACGGTCGAGGATCAGCGCCGCGGCGCCGCGACTGTAGCCAAGACTGTAGCCAAGCCGCTGAACAGCACCCGACGCACGTGGACAACTCTGGAATATCGGCCCAGCCTACGACCGGTGACGGACGGTCCTGGACGATGTGCCCACTCCTACGGATCAGAGGGTCGTGCCCGCCGCGTGCCCGATCAGGCGGTAGACCGAGGGTCATCACGGTCACTCCCGGACAGCACCGCGAGCATCGCGACCTGCTTTGACGCACGTGAGCCGAGTCGCGGAGGAGACCTGACACGGAAGAGGTCACCAGGCCAGCCAGTCGTGCCACACACATGCCACACGCGACAGCGACCAGCGGTCAACCACGGTCACTCAGACGTTCTCCTCGGCCGCTGAACAGGACCGGCGTTCGCGCTGGTCACGGGGCATAGGCGAAGGCCAGGCCCGATAGACGCGCGGCGAACCTCTGTGGAGAAGAAGCGAGACAGCAACTACCACACCGGTCTTCTTAGAGGTTAGATAGCATCATGTATCTAGCGTCAGCAGCGTGGTATGACTCTACGACACTGTGGGCAGTAACTGGAGTTGTTGTAGCTATAGCTGTAGGCATCGCGACCGTATGGGCCACCCGGAAGGCTTCACCGAGGCGCCACAAGCTGAGTTGCATTGTCCGATACACCTCATTGCTAACCGAGGGTAACTCTTATGGTAATCTCCTTAAGGTCACTTATAATGAAAAGCCCGTTAATACGCCGACGATTGTAAATGTCTGGCTCTACAACACTGGACGGACGGATATCTCAAGCAGCTCATTCGATGACAAGAGACCACTTGTCATCGATATTGGGGTGAACATTCTTGCATTGATCCCAGCAGCCGACGGCGAACCCCTGCCGAGAGACAAATTTCAAATCGAAGGTTCATGTGTCATGATCGGCCCCTGGCTGATCGATGCAGGGAAGTGGATCGTAGCTACTCTATTGGTCAACGGCATTCCGGAGAACGTTAAGACGACCAATTCGTTGATCGATACCGATGTTACTGAAGACGTCGCCAATAATGTAGCTCCGGCCAGGGATCCTGGAACAATACATTACCTTTCGCAAATGCTAAGTCGGCACCGTCGCCAGTAGAGGCTCCAATGCATCTCCCGTGCCATGTCCGTGCCAGAACGAGCGGAAAACTGCGGTCACCAGCGGTCACCCATGGGCGACCTGGCCAGCCACCGACCTGGGCACGTGCAGGTTGACCCCTTGCGCGAAACGACCTTCTAAGCCTTGGATATCCCTGAAGGGATGCCCGTTCCGGGCGGAAGTCTCGAACTTTCGGATTAGCAGCCAGTCGTACGACTCCTCCACCGGAGGACTGACCACCACAGCTGACCACAACGACATACGACACTCGCCGATTGATCGAGTGACAAGGGAAGGCAAATTCCCACGTGAACGACGGTAACCGACACCGTGCCGGTAGCTTACAAGCAAGGGATCAGTCCACCTCGCCACTACCCACTAGTCCCGAGACCTGGAGAACTTAACGATGCAGCCGTCTGGAGTCCGCAACTAGGCTAATATCTATCGTGTGGACTATATTTGCACGGTCTGTCATGAGCGCATCGAGCCCGATGCCCAGGGCAAGATACGCCTAGAAGGCGCGACCCACCAGAGCGCCCCGAAGGCCTGGGTATGGGGTCCGGTACCTGTACATGAGAATTGTCGCCTTCAGCTCCGGACACCTTATGACGATCAAGTCGGGATCGAAGGGTACATCCACACCTGGCAGAAGATGACTGCCTGATAGCTATCGAAACACCTTGTTATTTTGCATCGAGAACAGGCGACAAACACTCTGTAAGTAGATCGATTAGAGCGCGCAATTGTACCATTTTAGGGGTTTCAGGCTTTCCGGGAACAGCCGTTTCATCTGCAATGGCGCGGATGCGCTTCAGGTTGTATCTAACTTCTGTGAAATCTACTTCGCGCAATACGCGGACCTTGGTGTTCAGGGACCCAGATGGTTCGGGTTTCAACATGAGATCCGACAGGGTTTTGTGCTGGACGCGCGTGAGACTAAGAAGTTCACCGAGCATATCCTCGACGTTTCGCTGGGGCTTGACGCTCTTCCCGGCAGCAGAATATTCTTTGATTGCCTCGTCTACCGGCCGCTGTAGATTGTCCTGCCATAGGGACTTGAACTGCCTATCGATGAGAACGTCCGACAATGGCGTCTCCGCTACTGAGTTGATGCTCTTAACCAGACGCAACACCCCGCTATAGTTATAAATTGTGGCCTGGAACTGCATGAGTGGTCCAGTAATTTCTGCTGGCTTGATGTCGATTAGGAAGGGGGAGACATGGCTTTTTTCGACCAGTTTAGAAAGTGCGCCAGCCTCGAAGTTCATCCACGGTTTGCTGACGTTTTCTCTGGTCACGCACAGTATCCCATAGTTACTGGTTTCCAGTTCGCGTGCAACAGTATCGTGCCACCGTACACCTACGTAAGTGTCCTCAGATGATAGGTATGGCTTCACGGATTGAATCATCATTGGAAGCCAGATCCGGAGCGACTCTGCAACCTTATGGCTGAGGTCTCCAGACCAACTAATGAATACTTTCATGACGTCTTTCGAGTTACACGACTCGCTTGCATATCTCACCGTTGGCTAGGAACCTAGTGAGGCCTGATCGGCTACGCATTAGAGTAAGGATGGTTGGCTGCCGAAGCATATCAGGTGTCGTTCGCATCGAGGGGGTACTTCGATCCGCGACTATGGCTCGTGCCTCGTTGCGTGCCGATCGGACGAGCAGGAGAGGGGCTTGACGGTCAACCGCGGGCTGTCTACGTGGTCGGTGAGCGCAAACATGGCCTGTCGCGGTTTGGCTCCAGTCGAACTCCAAAGCAACTGCTCACCTGCCTGCCCCGAGGTCGACCGAGTAACCAAGTGAGTAACAATCGCCACCGACACACGGCGGACGCCAGCGGACGCCAACGGACGGTTGTATCCTGGTCAGGCTGGCCACAGCCCTGGTAGCCCACTCCGCGACTTGGCTTCGGGACGAAGAGGCCAACGCCAGCGCGTCGCGATGCCCGCAGCCATTGCCAGGTCCATGCCACACGCATGCCAGAACGGGCGGAAAACAGGGGTGTCTAGCGGTCACCCACGGGCACGGCGCGCGGCCTCTGATCTGGCCATGGGCAGGTTGACCCGTTGCGTGAAACGACTTGTGACGAAACTCCTTGCCTCGCCGGTGACTGTGTGGAATCGTCGCAGGTGTCGTCGGCTGGCCCAACGCGGGCAATGCCCCTCTGACAAGCCTATTGGCGATCATGGGGGCTCGTTGGCGTGCTCGCGCCGAGTTTCACCCATCCGTGGGAGTCACGTCAGTGACATGAGGTCTTCTAAGCAGCCAGTCACACCGTTGCGGACTAGGGTGTGGTCTGACTCAGGTCTGAGCATATCTTTGTGCCTCCGCACTGGGTTTCGTGCCCCTGCGAACGTTTAAACGCCTCCGCTATTCCAGCATCGGGGGCGTTAAACGGTTTCGGGCTGGTGGCGGGCGGGTTAGTCCTCGTGCATGGGCTGGCCGTGCGGGCAGAGCGGGTAGCCCTCGTCGACCCATTTGCGGGTGGTGCGGACGGTGTAGCCGCAGCATGCGGCGGTCAGCTTGATCAGGCGGGTTCCCTGCTTGCCGGGGCCACTGTGCACCTTGCCGCCGGGGTCGGGCGCGGGGGCCACGCCGGGCGGGACGGGCGCCGGCACGCTGGCGGTGGTGGGGTCGAGCCTGGCGTGCCCGAACGGGCCGAGCGCCTCGGCCAGGGTGATGACTTCGGCGGTCAGGTCCAGGCCCGGCGGGGTCTGCGTCATCGGCCCGTTCGAAACCGAGCCGGGTAGCGGCTTCGGCGAACGCGCCCTTGTGGCCGGACTGGCAGTCATCGGCGGCATGGATGAGCTCGTGCAGCAGGCTGACCAGCATGGCGGCCGGGTCGCCTTCCTGGGGGCCGAGGAAGATGTGGTTAACGCTGTCGGCGCTGGCGCGGCGGGCCCAGCACTGGCCGAGGATGTATTTGCTTTCCGCGCGGGAGCTGTAGCCGAATCCGACTGAGACGTGCAGCCTGGCGGGGAGGGGGAGGCCGATCTCGGTGAACCGGGGCCGGAATGCCTCGATCGCCCGGTGCAGCCACGCCTCGCGGGTAGGGCCTAGGTCGTCTGCTGGCTTGCTGTCCTGGTTCAGCATCTCCGTCATGATCGCTCCTAGCTTGCGCGCTGCCCTGTTGGCCGTCCACGATCTGGCCATTTGCTGGCTGCTGCCGTCTTCTGCGTGAGGAGGAGGTGTCAAGGGCCGGAGAGCAGGAAATTTCGCTTTCTGAAAATTCCTGCGTGCCCTTGACGCCGACGAGGAGCGTGGAACAATCCGGCTGCAGGGAATGGCCCCGGCTCCTGTGCGCGCAGAAAAGGGCTGGAAAGGCAGATTGACCTCTGCGCATTCAGCGGTACACACTGGCTGGACGAGGTGAGCGCCATGACCGATGTCACGATCCGCGAGATACAGGATCTGCGCGAGCTGGCCGAGCCGCCCGCGCCCTGCCCGGAGACTGAGCCTGATGAGGCGAAGGCTGCGGGTGAGGAGCTGCTCGCGGACGCACATGCGATGCTTGCCCGTAACCGCCAGCTGCTCGCCTCTCTTAAGGCAAAGCGCAGTTAGACCATGCCAGGCTCGGGTTCCGGGCTCGTGCTACTGGCTGCCCCCGGTTCATTTACCTCCGGCTCGGGCATCACGGGCTCGTCCACCTCGACCTCCGGCATATCCGCCTCCCTCTCGGGCGCGTCAGCTTGGCCTTCGGGTTCGTCGGCCTGGCGCTCGGGGCTCTCGTTCTCCGGCGTCCATTCGAGCACCTGGTACCCGCGCCGCCCCAGCTCACGCTGCGCCTTCTCCGCGCTCTCTCGCGTCTGCGCTGTCGAGTCCGACCATGCCTCATAATCAGCGTTCGAAGCTTCCAGCTCAACCCGGTCGGCTGCCATCTGGTCCGCAGCCAGGTCGTAGACGGCGGCGTTCTCTCCCCGTGCCAGCGCTTCGGCTCCTTGTACCCGAAGGTCGGTCTCTAGCTGCGCCGTGCTGCGCAGCTCTGCCGACACATCCCTAGGCGCGGCGGCACGGACACGCGCCCCGGCGATGGCTTTAGTCTCTAGCTGGCCGCGGTCCATCCCGGCCAGGTCGGCTTGCTCGTCGCGGATCTGCAATGCGCGGATCGTGTCCTGCCGCATGGCTTCCAGCTCAGGGTTCCCCTTGTGCCCCTCCCACCGGATCACCTGGTGCGGATCGGTGATCCCGGCCGCCTCCCGGTAAGACTGGGCGATCCCTGCTCGTCGTGAGTAGTCCGCCTGGAGCATTGTCTGCAATCCCGGCTTAGTCTCGCGGGGTGGCGGTCCGAGGTGCCGCATGACCCACGGCTCGGGCTCGGCTACAAGCCTGTCTCCGAGGGCCGCGGTCCGGGAATCCAGCGCCTCCGCCGTCGCCTGGGCGATCTCCCCTGCCCCCTCGGGCGTCCTGGCCGCCCACGACAGGGAAGCATCCGGCTTCGCCAGCTCCCCGAGCCGGTGGTGCAGGACCGCGGAAACAGATCGCGCTCCGTCCATCGGCGCACGGGTGATCTGCCGGATTGCCGACCCGATGTCCTGCCCGGCGAGCATCCTCCCCCGGAGCGCTTCCAGTAGCGCCGGGCGCTGGTGCTCTCGCGAGTACCGGGCATAGTCGGACTCGGAGAGCACCTGCCGGAATTCAAGGTCAGCCGACGGGTTGAATGTCTCCCGGATCGCTGCCGTCCACAGGTTGAGCACGTGTCCGGTCCCGGATGCCCATTCTTGGCTGGCCCGGATCTGCTCGGTTGCGGACAGCTCGCGGGAATCGCGTTCCATGACCTGGTGGATGACCGATTCGGCGGTTGCCTGCTGGTACGGCTCGGAGCCTTCGGGGGCGGTTTCCCCGGTTACCACGTGCGCCATGTTCGATTCGCGGCCGCGGCTCATCCCGACGTAGAAAGACTGGCGGGACAGCGTGTCGGTCACCAGGACGTGTGAGCTGTCGACGGTGCGGCCCTGCGCCACGTGGATATTGCCTGCGTACTGCAATTCGGCGTTAGCCGTTAGGTAGTCCCGCGGTACCAGGAACCGGGCCGACCAGCCGCCGTCCGGCAGCTTGCGGGCGACTTCGGCGTCCTGGCCCTGCCAGCCCTCGATCCGCAGCACGTCCCGGTTGGTCAGCTTCTGCCCGCCCGCGTCGATCGCCGTGTTGAGCCGGGCCCGGATCAGGTCCCCGGTGCCGGCCCGGTTCCCGTCGGCGAGCGGTGCACGGGGGTGCACCACGGTCCCCATCTGCACGAGCCGGGCCTGCACGCGCCGTGCAAGCTCGGCGGCTTCCTCGTTCGACCCGGCCAGCAGAATGGTGTCCCGCCCGTGCAGGTGGTCGGCCAGCCATGCGCCAGCCGCGCGGTTATAGGCGGTTTCCCGGTCGCCGCCGCGGATGCGGCCGCGCCGGTCATACGCCGCTACCGCGGAGAAGTCACCGGCCCGGAGCTGGAGCGAGGCGTCCCGCTCCCACTGGGCGCCGAACCGCATGACCTCGGACAGCTCGGCGGCGCCGAGCTCGGCGATAAGCGCACCGAACATGCCGCCTGCCTCGACCGGGCCGAGCTGGTGAGTGTCCCCGGTGGGCACGACCCGCGCCCCGGCGCGGTCGGCGTAGTCCGTGATCAGGGCGAGGTCTACGGTCGAGATCATGCTGGACTCGTCTAGGACCAGCACGTCCCCCGGCGACAGCGACACCGGGTAGCGCAGCAGGTCTGAGCCCGGGGTCTTGCCCAGGAATGCCGCGGCGTTGTACACCTCGGCCAGGCCCTCGGCGGTCATCTGCCGGGCCGCGTTCTCCGCGGTGGTGATCCCGATGACCCGCCGCCCGGTCAGCGAGGTCCAGGCGCCCGCGAACGCCGCGACCGTGTGCGTCTTCCCCGCACCCGCGGCCGCAGTCAGGATCGACATCATGGTCTGGCTGGTCAGCAGCCGGACCGCCGCGTCCTCCTGCTCCCCGGTGAGCCCCGAGCCCGCCAGCGCCCGGCGTGCCATGCCCTCGCTGACCCGCTGCGGCACCGGCTTCTTCGCCTGGCGGAGGATGCGCTCCTCGAGGTCGATATGGCCCGTGGTCGTGTACCGCGCCTCGTTCGGCGGACGGTAGATGCTCGTCCCGTCCCTGCGGGTCCCTAGCGTCGAGACATCGGTCACCTCGGGTGCGGTCACCAGCAGCACCCCGGTACCCGCGCCCGGAGTCACCGCGAGATCGGCCACCTCGCGGACCAGTTCGGGCGAAGCCGAGGGCGGCAGCGCCCGCCCGGCCTCGAACCGCAGCTCGGACAGGCTCCACACCGCGTGGTGCTGCTGCACCTCGGCCACGGCCACCCGCGCGGCCATCTGCTTGATATCCTCGCCGATCGCAGCGGCCGGGCGCGGCCCGAATGCCGCGACATCGGTGTGCACCTGGGACAGCGCGGTCATCTCTTCCGCGGCGGTCCGGGCCTCCCACGCGGCCAGCCGTGCCGTCTCGTCGGCGTTGCCGCCGCTGGTGCCGTGGATCTTCCGGGCGGCCGACTTCGGTCGGCGGGTCATCGCCGCTGCCTGCTGGTCCATCAGCCAGCGGGTCCGCTTGGATGGCGGGTGCCCGTACTGCCGCTCGTACGCCGCCGCCATCTTCTCCATTTCTGGTGTCAGCGCCGCCGTGCGGGATGAGAACAAGTCCATGACCTGCTGGGATACCCCGCCGATCTCGCATCCGTTGCCGTCTGCGCGGGGCACCATCGCATATCCCCGGGCGATCAGCCGGGACTCCATGTCGCGGTTGACCTGCGCCGCGATCGACAGCCGCTGGTTATGCAGGGCCCTGGTGTCAAGCCGCCGGAATTTCTCATCGGCGCCGTCGGCCCGCTGCACCAGGTTCGCGATCGCGATGTGCACGTGCAGCTGCGGGTCGCCGTCCCGGCTGATGTGGTGGGTGAACGTGGGGGCGATCAGCCCTTTTCCGTCCCGCCACTCCCCCGTCGTGGACGAGTGGTGACCCGTGCGTGTGTAGCAGGCCTCGGCTTCGGCGCGCTCGACGGCGAACCGGGCCGCGGCTTGCAGGTCCGCCTCGATCCCGTCCGCTTCCGCGTGCAGCCTCCCCGCCGCCACCAGGTCACCCTGTTTAAACGCTGCGCCCGCCGCGATCTTGAGCGAGGCATGTAGCACCGAGATGCTCTTGGACGCTGAGACCGTCAGGTCGTAATACGGGACCGAGGTCCGCGTCCCGGCCCGCGCCTTCGCCACCGCCTCGGAGACCTCCGTCTCGGACGCGAACGGGTGCGCGGCCCGGAAGACAGCCTCCGCCTGGTCGTCATCCTTCGCCTGGCCTCGCGGCCGGGTCAGCCGCTCCCCGCCGGGCCCGATGTGCTCCATGTAGAGCCGGTCCATCACCTTCGCGTCTACCACGCCGGACAGCCCCAGGGCTGCGGCGCCCCTGCCTGCCCACTGCCCTGGCGGCTCCCCGGACGCCGTGTAGTAGCGCATCGCCCCGGCGTTGCCGCCGTGAGCGTTCCCCGAGGTCAGGTAGCGCACATCGTGACCCGCATGCAACGTCGTATTCGTCGTCACGATGGGTCACCTCCTGGGTACTTACCGGCGTCATCGTCGTCTGATGCCTGTCTCGGATGCTTTGGACGGTAGCGGCGGCCCGCGCACATTCCACGGATTTGCCATCAGCTCCGCCGGGAAGCAGAAAGGGCTCCCCTAGTACAGGGAGCCCTTTCTGCTTTGCGCTGGCGGTCATCCTGGAGGGGGGATGTGCCCTTCGATTCCGGTGCACTTTTCGGTGATTGCCTTTACGCGGCGCAGCGTGCCCGGTAGCCAGCGGTCTAGGTAGACGAGGGAGTCGGCGAGGGAGGGACGGCGTGCGGCTGGCTTGCCGGGCTTGGACTGGACGGCGGGGGCGAAGATCCTGCGGAATTCCAGCCAGCAGGCCGACAGTTCGGTTACCGCGTCCGGGTGCTTGTCCCAGCATTCCCGCACCGACTCCCGCGCGCTGGGGTACAGAGGGAACAGCACCTCGCCCACCCACTTGGCCAGGTCCGCGCGGACCGCGGCGGCCTCCTGGCCGTCGAGGTCGTGCCAGGCGATCATGGGCGGTCCCTTCGGGCCCCCGTCCGCGAGCGTCCTCACGGTCTCGGCCAGGTCTTCGACCTTGCCGTCCAGCGCGGCAAGCTGCCCGCGGTGCGCCGCCAACACTACGGCGAAGTGCGCCAGCGTCTCCCCCTCGGGCTGTCCTTCCGGCGACGGGTCAGGCGGCATCGGCGGGTCCTTCCAGCTCGGGCCCGGCCCATTGCGGGACCAGCTCGGGCACCGCGGGTGGCAGCGGACGCGGTGCCAGCGGGAGCCTGCCTAGCCGGTAGGACCAGCGCCGCCACGGGGTGCGGAACTTGACCACCAGCGGCGACAGGTTGGCGTGCAGGACCAGGGCCCGGTTGGCGGGTAGCCGCTCGATCACCTCGGGCATCACCACCCGGGCGGTGCTCTCTCCCGAGGGAATCGTCCCGCACAGCACGGACAGGTCTTCCAGCGTGTCCGCATCAGCCAGGCCCGGCATGATGACCTTGGTGCCGCAGCAGGCCAGGATCGCCCCGGCGGCGTCCGGGCCGTAGGCCTCGCGGAGCTGGGCGACCGAGTGCACCACGATCGCCATGAACGACCCGAACCCCGCGGAGTCCGCCAGCTTCTGGGCCAGCTTCGGCAACCCGATATTGGCGACCTCATCGACGGCGAAGAACACGCCCGGCACGTGCCGCCGGTAGCGGGTCCTGGTGGCCGCGAGGTTCCCCTCATGGTGCATCAGGTCGCAGATCAGCCGGAACAGCGGCGCCGCCACCGACGAGCTGCCGTCGCGCAGGATCATGTACAGCGTGCTCCTGGTCGCGGCGAACTCCCCGGCGTCGACCTGGCGGACCTCCGGGCCGCACACCATGTCCCGCAGCTCCGGGACGGCCAGCCAGCCCAGGGACCTCAGCAGCGTCATCCTGATCGAGGAGGCGGACCTGGTGTCGGCGTAGATCTCCGCCAGCCCGGCGAACAGCTCCCGCGACGCCCCGGGGCGCCTGGCCAGCGCGGCGAGCTCGGTCTCCCCGGCCCGGTTCGCCCACAGGTACACCTTGGCCATGTCGTGCCCGCCGACCGCCGCGGCGTGCATCAGCCCGGCCAGCGCCACCGCCGCCTTGTCGGACCAGAACACCATCTCGCCCATCATCGATGTCTCCCCGATCAGGGCGGCGGCCCGGCGGACCGCCACCTCAGGGGACAGGCACCCGGCGATGATGTCGGGGCGGAACGTGGAGGGTATCCCGCCGACGCCGTAGGGGTTGAACACGTACAGCGGCCCCAGCAGGGCCCGGGTGCCCGCGGTCAGCTCGTACAGGTCAGCGCGGGTCGTGAAGGACACGCACGCGCCGCGGTGGGACAGCATCCACTCCCCGAGGAACCCGGACTTGCCCACCCTGGGCGGGGCGATGATCGCGGTCTGGTGCTCCTGCGGGGCGAACACCCGCTTGAAGTACTGCGCCCGGCCCAGCCGCCAGGCATACCACGTCACCGGGCAGACCAGCCTGGCCCAGAACCCCAGGTCCGGGCGGACCCGCCGCCCGTGCACCACCGCGGCCAGCCGGGACCAGCGGAACGCCAGCTCCGCGAACGAGGCGAACCCCGGCGCGGGCTTGAGCCGGAACCTGATCCGCCACCGCGCCCGCCGCGACGGCAGCGAGGAGAACAGCGTGGCCCGCAGGAGCACCGCCACGACGAGCACCAGGACCACCAGGCCGACGAGAAGCTTCATCACTGCGCCTCCTCGTCCCGCGCCGCGTCCATCGCATCGGAGATCGCGTCGGCCGCCAGGATCGCCGCGGCGTAGGTCCGCGAGGTGCCCCACTGGAGCCCCACTGCCTCCCCGACCACGCGCGCTACCTGGCTCATCGCCTCGCGGTCTCCGAACTGCGGGTGCCTGCGGTAATGCCACTCGAATGCCTCCCGCTTGGAGGCGAACTCCGGCGGCTCCTCATCGCCGCTCACGTCCTGCGGGCATCCGGTGCACAAGACGGGCTGCCCGAGGTGGTCACGGGTCAGGTGCGGCGTGATGCCGCCGTGCGCACCGAAGAACACGCCCGCGCGCAGATCCGGGCCAGGCACCAGCTCCGGTTCCGCAGGCTCCGCCTTGACCGCGGTGATTCCCGGGACCGGGGCGGCGTCCGAGGACCATCCGGCGCAGGCCTGTGCCGGTCGACGGCGGCGCCAGGATGAGCCGCAGCAGGTACAGCAGCGACCAGGCCGAGGCTCTCGGCCGCTACGCCCAGGCCCCGGCCGACAGCGGCCCAGACGGACCGCTCAGCGTCGCCGAGGACGTGCCTGCGGACCACCGCGACGACGCGGTCGACGACTAGGGCCAGGAACAGCGGCGGCACCACGTACGCGGCGACGCTGCGGGGTGAGCTGACGTCGGCCGCGGCGTAGTTCTGCCCGGCGGAGCCGACCGCGCAGGCCACGATCAGCGCCCGCTCGGTCCGCGCGGGCTGCCCGGCCATCGCCAGGCCGAGCGCCAGGAGAGCGAAGATCGCCATTCCCAGATCGAGCGATGCCGCCTCGATCATGCTCGGGACGGCTGGCCCTTGGCTGCGAAAATGTACTTGTACTGGGCATTGAGAGTCACCACGAACAACCCGGCGGCCAGCCCGGCCCAGCAGGACCGTGGCCGCCAGCACCAGCCGCGAGCCGGGCGTGCGCTCGGCCCCGGCCAGCCTGCGGACGTTGGTAACCGCCCGCTGGCCGGTGGCGCCGATCACCTCGAACAGGCCCGGCCCGCGCGGGTCCGGGGCGTCCTCCGGGGATGTGTCGAGGTTGGCGGGTGACCAGCGGGCCAGCCCGGCGGCGGCCCGGAAGTCATCGCCGCCGCGTGAGAGATTAGTGGTGCTCATCGGTGCCCTCCTGGGCGCTGGGGAGACGAGGCCCGGCCTGCGGTGCTGCCGTGGAAAGTCGCACCGCAGGCCAGGTAAATCAGGGATGAGAGCGGGGCTACGGATGTCATGGTTCGGCCTCCGGTTCCGGTTCGGCCGGGGCCGGCTCAGGCTGCGACCTCAGGTTCGGGGCCCGGAGTGAAGTTGAAGCCGATCAGGGACTGCCGGTCAGGGGTATAGGTGCCGATCTCGCCGCTGGCGAGCTCGGCCGCGGACGGTTCAGGGCCAGGATCGGGGGCACCCGGGTAGCAGTTGGCCGCGAAAGGACATGCGGTCAATCCAGGCCGCCGTATACGCCACGGAGGGGTTCTGGCCCGCGGCTGGCTCGAGGTCGCTCGAGCTCGCGGTCCATCTCGCTGAGCCGGGCGCCGTACTCTTTCCAGGCTCGGCGCTCAGCTAGGTACTCCCTGGGGCTCCTCATAGCCCGGTCTCGGCTTCCGGTTCGGGTTCAGGTTTAGGAATGAGCCCCAGCGTCAGCACTGATAGCCACCACTGGCGGTAAGCGGCGTCCGCGCGCTCGATTTCCTCCGGGGTCATGCGACGGGTTGTCATCCGGCCTCCAGTTCTGGCTCAGGGCCCGGATTCGCGAGCACGATCTCGTGTTCCGCGCTGACCGTGATCCGGTCCTGCGGCTGGCCGCCGGGGAATGCCGGGTCCGGCTCAGGTTCGGGCATCGGGGAATGCAGGCGCTGTATTCCGTCATCGGCGGGCGGGCACCAGATCTCGGTGACGTAGGTCCGCGGCTCCGGGTCGGCCTGGCGGCCGGGCGCGGTCATAGCCCGGCCCCCGGCCCGGGATTGGCCCACGGCACCGGGTGCGCGACCAGCTGGTCAGCCGGGCCCGGACGCGGGTCCGTGACCACGACGTCATTAGCAATTTCCTGACCTTCGGCAGCGGCCTCGGCCCGGGCCCGGCCGGATTCCTCGCGGGTCATGTCCCGGCCTCGGCTTCGGTCTCCGGTTCAGCCTCAGGTGCGGGCCGGATCTCTGAGGAGTCCCGGAAGCAGCCCGGATAGAACGCCTCCTCCTCCGGAGTGCCTTCAGGCGCCGGGGTCCCGTCCTCCAGCTGGGCAAGCTCCGGAACCTGCACGGTGATGAGCCACTCGTCAGGCCCGCAGATCTCGGACACCCAGCCACGCAGCCACGGCCACGACTCCCGCGGACCGTGTGCCTGCTCCTCGGTCAACGGGTAACGAGTCTCGACCCAGGAGCCCTCGGGATAGTCGCTCATGCCCCGGCCTCCTGTTCGGGCTCAGGGTTCTCGTCCAGCCCGGAGATCGCCCGGGACTCTGCGGCGTAGATGACCGTCGGGTCTTCGGTCACCAGGACGAACAGCGTCCGTTCGCTCGTCCGCCCCTGATCCATCCAGGCAAGGAGGCCGCTCATCGGCGCGGCGATATCGGCGCGGTCCGCGGCGTCTTCAGGGAAGTCGGTCATGACGCCTCCGGCTCTGCCAGCGCCGTGGCCTCGAACTGCGACCACGCCAGATCCGCGGAGTCGAGCAGGCTCGCGGCGCGACCACCTTCGGGCGTCCCGTCCCCCGGGCTCCCGCCGCACTCCCTGACTGCCTCGTCCGCGGCCTGCTGCGCGGTGACAAAGGCGTCCCAGGCGTCCCCGGGGGTCATGCTCCGGCCTCCGGGGCTTCCGGCTCGCCACGCTCGGCCCGCCGGGAAACCCACCACGCGCTGGACAGGTCATCGATCAGTGCGCCGGTTTCCCGCCACGGCTCGGACAGAAGCGGGTAGACGGCGGACTGCTTGTGCCACCCTGAGGTCAGGTGGGCGTTGAGGATCGTGTTTTCGCCCGTGGTCATCGGCGAGAACATCGCCGGGTCGGCTCGCGGCCATCGCCGGGTCGTGCGGCACCGCGTTGCACTCGGTGGCCGTCTGGGTGTCGTTCATGCACTTGCCTCCAATTCGGTTTCTGCATTCCGCGCCGGGAAATCACCGGGAGCGGTGGTCTGTGATGCGCGTCCGTCCGCCTGGTCCAAGCCGCGCTCAGATACCTCTGTCGGCGTCATCCCGGCTGCCTCTGATTCAGGGCCACCTGCCGTCGCCTCCCCTTTTGGGGAAGACCAGCTAGCGACGAGCGCGTCAACCACGGCGTCAAGCTCCGGGTCAACCTCGGCGATAGGTGCGGGAGATGGCGCGGGCACGAAAGGCTTCGGGGAATGAACCTCGGGAATGCGTTCGGGCTCCTTTTCGAGCCCGAAAATCTCCAGCAGCAGACCGCGCTCGTACTCGCTGGCGCGGTCCCACCCGGCTTTCGCCAGTGCTTCCTCTTTGGTGATGCGTCCTTTCCCGACATCACGGAGGGAGTGGCACACGTCGCAGTGCAGGGCGGCGTTGTGCTGGTTCTTGAGCTGCCGTTCCCGGTCGCGTCCGCCCGGCTCCACGCGGCCGACCACCCACGAGCCGCCGCGCTCGCGCTGGACCTGGGTGATCCGGGCACCGCGGCCGAGGACGTGGTCAACGAGCCGTGCCGGGAGCTTGTCCGAGGCACCTGTGTAATGGCCCGCGTGCGCAAGCTTGGGCCAGAAGTGCAGCGTGTAGACCTTGCTCCGGCTCACCGCCGACCTGCCACGTCTGCCGCGCGCAAGAGGATCCGGCTCACTGATGTGCGGGACAGGCCGAACGTGCGGGCGATTTCCTGCCTGGTGTATCCGGCTGCGTCCGCAGCCACGATCGCCCGGTCGCGTTCCCGGCGGGAGGCGCGCTGCCGGGGAACCCGGAGCACGCGGCGCTCCCGTTCGGCCAGGCCGCCCCAGACGCCGTGGGCGACTCCGTTGTCAAGGGCGTAGACAAGGCACGGCTGGCGAACCGGGCACCGGGCGCAGACCTGCCGCGCGGGATCAGCTGACTCTCCCCGCTCAGGGAAGAACACGTCTGAATCGGCGCCGCGACACGCCGCCTTGTCCCGCCAGGATGAAGGCGATGGAGAACCGGACGTACCCGGGAGACCAGCGGTCATCGCCCGCCTGCCGCGCCTGCGCGCCACCGGGTGGCGAAACCGGCTAGGTCAGCCGCGTCTAGGCCGCTGGCGGCGAAATCGTCAGCGAACCTGCGCGGGAACCGGCGGGTCGTCTTCCTGGCACCTTGGCACACCACGGCGTGCGGTAGCACGTCAGCGATCGCCAGCCGCCGTACCGTTTCCCGTGAGATTCCTAGCCGCCGGGCAATCTGGCCGGTCGTCAGGAAATCCGCGGTTTCCCCGGCGGGAGAGGGCGCCGGTTGGGGTGGCGGCGAGAGCGTAGCGAGTAGCCGGGTCAGCGCCTCCAAAAGCTCAGGCCGCACTGTCGCGCCGTCATGCGGCGCGGTTGTCTGCTGATCAGTCATAAAGACGACTCCTCATGCGATGGCAGAGGACTCTGGCGATGCCACAGCTGCCATCGGTGATCGTTAGAGTGCTTCCGGTGCTACAGTTTGCTTTATAGCAGAGTGCACCATACAAAACTAGATCTGTCAACGGTCGGTGGAGTTGCAGATGGCTGGTGAGCTAGAGCACCGTAAGCTGGAGAAATGGCACTGCCAGATCCTCAGGACCCGCGGCCCGCGTACGAGCAGATCGCCGCCGACATCCGCGCGGCGATCGAAGGCGGTCGGCTGCAGCCCGGGGACCGGCTGCCGACTGAGAGAGAACATGCGACCCGCTACGGAGTGGCGGTCGGTACGTATCGCCAAGCGGTCGCCATGTTGCGCGAGGAAGGTTTCCTAGCGACCTACAAACGGCACGGCACGGTTGTGCTGGTGCCTCCCGAGAGGCCCCGATCTCCTGAGTACATCGAACTCAGCCAGCGGCTTGACCGTATCGAGGCGACTGTTGCCGAGCTGGCGCGGCTCATGGAGCTGTCAGGACCGGGCCCGGCCGGGGACAGCTGAACCCCTGGGTTGCCAGAACCGTGTCTTTATTGTCGAGGTGACCACGCCAGGGCGCCTCGGGACTCTGGGCAGCGAGGGGCAAAGACTGCGATATGGCCAGGTGTGCCAGGCAAGCCATCGAGCTAAATCGGTCACACCCTGCTGCCCGTGGTCAGCTTTACCGGACGTCTGGATGCGACGGAGCTGACGAACGATGTCTTGGAGCATCGTGTTGAGGCTGTCCATGCGCGCCTCAAGCACGCGCAGCTCAGCTCCTGTCATCGACGCCTCCCGCCAGATCGCAAAGACGGCGGACATCAATGCGCCGTACCTGGCGCGCAATGTCGGCGTGATGCGACCAGCCTTCGAAGTCGATCATGCTTTCTACCTCCTGCTCGTACATTCAGGAAACCGTCGTAGGCAGGGGCAAATCGATGGCGGTAGCGTGGGCAGAGCGATGGCAAATCGCGCCCGGGTAAATGCGGACCGTGCGCGGGAGCGGTCGCACGCACAACAGCAGTGATCGGGAAGGGCTGGGCGGTGGCGACCGGCAAGGCGAAGACACCCAACCTGGTGTTGCGTTATATCAGGGAGACAGAACGGCGCGAATCACGTGAGGAGTTCGCTGCCGCAATCGTGAACGCAGGCAGAGAGCTCGGTGATAACCACCTGGCATGTGATGCGCGGTTGGTCGCGAGGTGGGAGGACGGGGATGTCGAGTGCCCGCGACCTGCCTACCAGCGGGCGCTAACTGCGCTCACCGGCCGTCCGTTTAAACAGCTCGGCTTCCGTGTGCGCAATGCCATCGAACTGCCATCGCCCGAGGACCTGGCATCCGGCAGACTGTCGCTTCATGTGGATGAGGAGGGACAGGTGTGGGCGACAATCGGCCGTAGAACGTTCCTGGTAGGTACCTCGGCCGCGGTGCTTACGCGGCTAGGAATCGCGGAGACCGGGCAGTTGCTCACGGAGTCGCCGTCCGTGGGTAGCGCCGACCCTCACGGGTTCAGGGCCTTCATCAACGAGCGGTGGCCCGACGTTCTGCTATCCCAGCCGCACCCTGATTATGGCGTCGACTACAACGCGCTGCTCCCCGTTAGCCGTGCGGTGGAGGGGACGGCCGTCCAGTTCCAGCTTCAGGAGGCCCAGACTTCGGACGGCCGGGCCATCGTCGCGGTGAAAGATCAACTGAGGTGGAAGGACTTCGCCCGCGGCAGCACGCGCGGGCTGGTCGCCGCTACCTCCCGGGCATCGGGCCGCCCGCGATTCTTCGTGATGGACGTCCGCGAGGCACTACGGCATGCGGCCCTGCATGGTGAGGCCAGCGTTGCGGTACCTGAGGCGTACGAACTGGACGACCTCACGTTCGCCTTGCTATGGGCGTGCACCAGCCTCGACAGCGGGCTCCAGGCCGACGATCAGGAACTGACCGCCGCAATCGGCGAGCTCGCACCATACGAAGGGCTGTCCTCCTCCGCCGTCAGCCGGGAGGCAGCGGCGGACCTCGGTGCGACCGCGCACATGTGGCTGGGTTCTGACTTCTGCGCCCGGCACATCCTGCGGAACATGGAGCATCTGCCCGACACCCCGATCTTCTGGACGCGTGAGCAAACCGGGGCAGAGGCGTGCCCATGGCTGCTCTTTGATCACAAGTACGCCTACCTGCGCGCGACCAGCGAACGGTTCGGCGACGGCTTGCCCGCGCGGATGTTCTGCGTGCCTCAGCGCGCGGTTGCCGGTTCGCCGCTGTACGAGCGGATCCTGCTGCTGCTGGCGGTCGCGCTTATGGAGGCGACTGGCATCAAGGTGCAGGTCTGCGATGACCCGGCCTATTCAGACGTGGAAGGCTTCGTGCTCGGCGGGCAGAGCCAGGCGATCATCGCGAACTGGGTGCGCGGAGAAGGGATCTGGCACGTCGACACCGCCCGCCGCCCGTCCGTGCTCAGCGACTTCCGCGAGGCATCCGGGTACGCCAGGTCGCACTCGGTGATAGACGCGCCGTCACCCGCGGGCCGGCTGCGCGCGCTGGCGGACTACCTCGGCATAGATTGGCCGTGGCTGCAGGGCCGATGCCAGCAGCTCGCCCAGGCAGGCACGGCCGCGCTGCTACGTCCGTGCAGCCGCCATATCTCCACCGCCGGGGCCGACGCGGCGTGCGCGTACATCGGCCAGGCTGGCGAGGACGCAGCCTGATGACAGTCAAGAGGGGAGATCGTTGACGGAGATCCCGGGCCAGCCGCGCGTCGCCGTGTTTACCCTCGGCGGCACCATCGCCATGCAGGCGGCACCGGGCAAGGGGGCAGCACCGGCCCTGTCGGCGTCCGATCTGCTGGCAGCGGTCCCGGGTCTAGACGACACGGACGTGGAGCTGACACTGCGGGATGTGGCGAACAAGCCCGGTGCCTCCCTGTCGTTCAGCGACGTGTTCGGCCTGGCCGACGCGGTCAGCGCGGCACTGGGCGACGGCTTGGCCGGGGCGGTGGTGATCCAGGGCACGGACACGATCGAGGAGACTGCCTACCTGCTCGACCTGCTGGTGGCCTCCGATGCCCCTGTCGTCGTGACGGGCGCTATGCGCAACCCGTCACTGGCTGGCCCGGACGGCCCGGCGAACATCCTGGCAGCGATCCGGGTCGCGGCCAGCGACCGCGCCCGGGGACTCGGCTGCGTGGTCGTCATGAACGACCAGATCCATGCCGCCCGGTGGGTGGCGAAGGCGCACACCGCCAGCCCGGCAGCGTTCGTCTCTCCGGGCTTCGGGCCGCTCGGTCACATCGCCGAGGGCCAGGTCCATATTCCGGTGCGGCTCCGCGACAGGTCGCCGGTCTTCAGCCCGGTTCCCGGGCGGAAGGTCCGGGTCGGCCTGGTGACGATCGCGCTGGGGGACGACGACGTGCTCATCGAAGCGCTCGCCGACCACGTGGACGGCCTGGTCGTGGCCGCGTTCGGCGCCGGGCATGTCCCCGCCGGTACCGTGACCAGCCTCAGCAAGCTGGCCGCGCGCATGCCGGTCGTGCTCAGCTCACGGACCGGCGCCGGGCAAGTCCATCACCGTACCTACGGTTTTCCCGGCTCGGAAACGGACCTGCTGGGCCGCGGGCTGATCAGCGCCGGATACCTGGCCCCGCTCAAGGCCCGCCTCCTGCTGCACCTGCTGATCGCTACCGGAGCCGACAGCACCCATATCCGGCAGACCTTCGCGGCGGCGAGCGGTGCCAGCTAGCGGAACGTCCCTGACCATCACGTAGAAGCCGAGGATTGAGATGAAGGCGAGCGAGGTTAAGTCCGGTCGTAGTTTCGCGATCGCGTTCGAACACGGCGAGGATTTCATGTCGTCGCTGGCCAGGTTCTGCCACGACAACGGGGTGCGGCAGGGTTACATCCCGATGTTCCTGGCCGGCTTCGCCGAGGCCGATGTCGTCGGGACATGCGAAAAGCTCGACAACCCGGACGCCCCGGTGTGGTCCAAGGTCCATGTCAGCAACGTCGAGGCCCTCGGATGCGGCACCATCGCCCGCGACGACGCCGACGGCATCCTTCCTCACATCCACGCGTCGGTCGGGCTGAAGGAACACTCGGCCACCGCGCACACCAGCCACCTGCTGGCCGCCAAAGTCCAATTCCTCACGGAAATGATCATCGTCGAGATCGACGCGCCTGAGATGACCCGCCCCCGTGACCATGACCTATACGACGTGCCTCTCCTTAGGTTCGGGTGGCACAGATAAAGCGTGTGAAAATTCTCCGCACGATTTCAAGGCGGCCCGCCGGGCCGCTCGCGCCGCCGACACGGCGCGCTCGCCTTCGCTCCCGCTGGCGCTCCCGCTACGGCGGCGCCAACGCCGGTCGGCTGGCGCGAAAAGCAGGAAACCTTCGGGCCGCCGTTGACATACAGCAGTTACCGGGCGTTCAGCCGCGGGGGTGTCCATGCTCCCGCTGCCGGAATTGTCCGAGGCCGGGCAGAACCCGTCAAGGCCGTCTGTGACCGCAGGGCAACCGCATCTGTCGAGCTGCCTGGTGAACGTACACGCGAAGACGGCCTTGACAGAACCTGCCCGGCCAGGAGATGGCAGCTATCGGGAGCATGGGCACGAGTGGCCAGGACACCGGGCCGGTTGAGGCTTAAGTGTCAGCGGTTACACGCCGTTACAGCAGAAAGTACAGTAGCCTCGCCGCCCGGTACCGGCCTTCTCGGACCGTCAAGCCTCTGCGATATCAGCTTTGATCGGCCCGATGATTGCGGCCAGCCGGACGGACAGGCTGGAGGACGGTAGCGCTCGCGGCCGGTGAGCGATGTACCGGTGGCAGCCCAGCCTGGGGTATGGGATTGTTTGTCAGGTGGCGGCGGGTGAGAATTCACCGGGCGGGTGGGACTTCTTTGTCTCCTATACCCAGGCGGACCGGGCGTGGGCGGAGTGGATCGCCTGGATACTGGAGGAAGACGGCCACCGGGTCCTGGTGCAGGCGTGGGATTTCGTGCCCGGGACCAACTGGATCCAGAGCATGCAGGCCGGGACGCGGGACGCTGCCCGCACCATCGCGGTGCTGTCCGGCGATTACCTGACGTCGGTTTACGGCGGGGCCGAATGGCAGGCGGCATGGGCCAGTGACCCGCAGGGGACCGGCCGGAAGCTGCTGACGGTCCGGGTGGCTGAGTGTGACCGGCCGGGGCTGCTGGCCGGGGTGGTCGGGGTGGATCTGTTCGGGCTGGCCGAGGCGGCGGCGAAGGCCCGGCTGCGGCGCATGGTGTCGGAGGCGATCGCGGGCCGGGCCAAGCCGGAGGTGCCGCCTGGTTTTCCGGGCGCGGGCCGGGCGATGCCGCGGGCGGCCCGGTTCCCGGGGGCGTTGCCGCAGGTGTGGAAGGTCCCGGCGCGTAACCCTAATTTCACCGGCCGGGGCCCGGAGCTGGAGAAGCTGGCGCGCGCGCTGGCCGCCGGGGCGGCGGTGACGGTGCATTCGGTGCACGGGATGGGCGGGGTCGGCAAGACCCAGCTGGCCACCGAATACGCCCACGCCCACGCCACCGACTATGACCTGGTGTGGTGGGTCGCCGCCGAGGAGCCCGCCTCGATCCCGGATCAGTTCGCCGCCCTGGCCGCCCGGCTGGGCCTGGACCCGGTCGCTGACCCCGAGGCATTGCAGGCGCTGGTGCACGACCGGCTGCGCAGCGTGCCGGGATGGCTGCTGATCTTCGATAACGCCGACCGGGTCGAGGACATCGGGCCGTGGCTGCCGACCGGGCCGCTGCCGCCGGGTATCCCCGGTCATGTGATCGTCACGACCCGCCGGGGCGGGTTCGCCGCGATGGGGCCGGTGCTGGACCTGGACGTGATCGGCCTGCCGGACGCGGTGCGGATGCTGCGGGCCCGGGTGCCCGATCTGGGCCAGCAGACCGGTGAGCAGATCGCCGAAGAGCTGGGCCGGTTGCCGCTGGCGCTGGAGCAGGCCGCCGCCTGGCTGGACCGCTCCCAGATGCCCGGCCAGGAATACCTGGAGCTGCTGCGCAGCCGGGGCGCTGACCTGTACGCCCGCGGCCAGGTCAGCGACCGGAGCGACACGATCGCCACGCTGTGGGAGATCAGCGTGGGCCGCATCACCGCCGAGAACCCGGCCGCGGTGCAGCTGCTGGGCGTGTGCGCCTACCTGGCCCCCGAACCGGTCCCGCTGGATCTGTTCACCGCCCACGCTGACCTGCTGCCCGAGCCGTTGTCGTCGGCCGCCGCCGACCGGCTGGCCTTCAGTGACGCCATCGCGGTGCTGGTCGATTACTCCCTGGCCAAGCGGACTCCGGCCGGGCTTCAGCTGCACCGGCTCGTGCAGGCCACCATCCGCGCCCGCGACAGCAGCCCCGCACGCCCGGCCGCAAACACGTCACGAGAAACTCCCCCGATGGCTGAGGAGGGGGCCGGGCCTGCGATGGATTCGCTGGCGGTGGCGTTGCGGTTGCTGCGCGCCGATGCGCCCGCCCAGATCATGGGTGCCCCGCAGGCTTGGCCGCGGTGGGCGGTGCTGCTGCCGCATGTCCTGGCCGCCACCGGCCACGCTGACCACGCCAGCAGGCAGCCGGGCCCGGCGGTGATGGCGGACGCCGCGTGGCTGCTGGACCGGGCCGGAACCTACCTGCAAGTGCAAGCGCAGCTCACCGACGCGAAGGCAGCTGCAAGAACGCGCGCTGGCCATCGCCGAGGCCGCCTACGGCCCGGACCACCCCGACGTCGCCACCCGACCTGAACAACCTGGCCCTGATCCTGCAGGACCTGGGGCAGCCGGAGGGGGCCCGGCCGCTGCAAGAACGCGCGCTGGCCATCGACGAGGCCGCCTACGGCCCGGACCACCCCGACGTCGCCACCGACCTGAACAACCTGGCCCTGATCCTGCGGGACCTGGGGCAGCCGGAGGGGGCCCGGCCGCTGCAAGAACGCGCGCTGGCCATCATGAGGCCGCCTACGGCCCGGACCACCCCGACGTCGCCACGCGACCTGAACAACCTGGCCCTGATCCTGCAGGACCTGGGGCAGCCGGAGGAGGCCCGGCCGCTGCAAGAACGCGCGCTGGCCATCGATGAGGCCGCCTACGGCCCGGACCACCCCGCCGTCGCCCGCGACCTGAACAACCTGGCCCTGATCCTGCGGGACCTGGGGCAGCCGGAGGGGGCCCGGCCGCTGCAAGAACGCGCGCTGGCCATCGATGAGGCCGCCTACGGCCCGGACCACCCCGACGTCGCCCTCGACCTGAACAACCTGGCCCTGATCCTGCGGGACCTGGGGGACTGGAGGGGGCCCGGCCGCTGCAAGAACGCGCGCTGGCCATCGCCGAGGCCGCCTACGGCCCGGACCACCCCGACGTCGCCCGCGACCTGAACAACCTGGCCCTGATCCTGCGGGACCTGGGGCAGCCGGAGGGGGCCCGGCCGCTGCAAGAACGCGCGCTGGCCATCGATGAGGCCGTGCGATCGGCAAGGTCCCGGGCTGAGCAGTGAGGGGGAGGCCGTGAGCGCGCCCGAGGATGCGGTGCTGGCGTACTGGCGTGAGCACCGCGAGCAGCTCCGGCAGTCGGAGAATCAGCGCGCGGTGCTGACCAACTACGTCTTGGTGATCACCGCCGCGATCAGCGGCTTCATCGTGCAGCAGCACTTCGAGCCCCGCACCCTTCCCCTGTCCGTCCTGATCATTATCATCGGCCTTTACGGTGCCGTCGCGGCCGCGAAATACCACGAACGGGCCGACTACCACCTCTTGCAGGCACGGGCCCTCACCCGCGTGCTCGTCGATACCGGATCACTGGCCGATCATGAGGCGGTGCTGGAAGAGTTCCGTCAGCAGCACTACCGCAAGTACCCGCGGCTCCATCGCCTCCGGCTGAACCGGCTATGGACCGGGCTGCACCTCGGGGTCGCGGTGTACGGGCTCGTATTGGTCATTATCACTTGGCTGGTCCAGTGACGCCATCGCGAAACTCCCGCACTAGACAAAGCAAGGCTCCTAAAGTTCACAGAAGCTGGCAAGGAAGGAGGTACCCATCGATGACGACCGCGCCAATAGCGCAAACGCCCGGGATAAAAATGGGCTGGCCATCGAGTCACCGAGCACGCTACTTCCCTATTCTCTACTCGGAGGAAAGGTAATGTCTGATGCCTGGTAAGGTGGGAAGATCCGCTGGCGGTGGCGTTGCGGTTGCTGCGCGCCGATGCGCCCGGCCAGATCAGGGTGCCCCGCAGGATTGGCCGCGGTGGGCGGTGCTGCTGCCGCATGTCCTGGCCGCGACCGGCCACCGACTGCCAGCAGGCAGCCGGGCCCGGCGGTGATGGCGGATGCCGCGTGGCTGCTGGACCGGGCCGGGGCCTACCTGCAGGTGCAAGCGCGGCTCACCGACGCCAAGGCGCTGGAGGAACGGGCGCTGGCCATCACCGAGGCCGCCTACGGCCCGGACCACCCCGACGTCGCCACCCGCCTGAACAACCTGGCCCAGATCCTGCGGGACCTGGGGCAGCCGGAGGGGGCCCGGCCGCTGCAAGAACGCGCGCTGGCCATCACGAGGCCGCCTACGGCCCGGACCACCCCGCCGTCGCCATCCGCCTGAACAACCTGGCCCAGATCCTGCGGGACCTGGGGCAGCCGGAGGGGGCCCGGCCGCTGCAAGAACGCGCGCTGGCCATCACCGAGGCCGCCTACGGCCCGGACCACCCCGACGTCGCCACCGGCCTGAACAACCTGGCCCAGATCCTGCGGGACCTGGGGCAGCCGGAGGGGGCCCGGCCGCTGCAAGAACGCGCGCTGGCCATCGACGAGGCCGCCTACGGCCCGGACCACCCCGACGTCGCCACCGACCTGAACAACCTGGCCCAGATCCTGCGGGACCTGGGGCAGCCGGAGGAGGCCCGGCCGCTGCAAGAACGCGCGCTGGCCATCGACGAGGCCGCCTACGGCCCGGACCACCCCGACGTCGCCACCGACCTGAACAACCTGGCCCAGATCCTGCAGGACCTGGGGCAGCCGGAGGAGGCCCGGCCGCTGCAAGAACGGGCGCTGGCCATCGACGAGGCCGCCTACGGCCCGGACCACCCCGACGTCGCCACGCGACCTGAACAACCTGGCCCAGATCCTGCGGGACCTGGGGCAGCCGGAGGGGGCCCGGCCGCTGCAAGAACGGGCGCTGGCCATCGACGAGGCCGCCTACGGCCCGGACCACCCCGACGTCGCCACCGACCTGAATAACCTGGCCCTGATCCTGCAGGGCCTGGGGATCCGGAGGGGGCGCGGCCGCTGCAAGAACGCGCGCTGGCCATCACCGAGGCCGGGCGATCGGCAAGGTCCCGGGCTGACCAGTGAGGGACGTCGTGCACGACACCCGAAGGTGGCCCTACTCGGCTCGTTCCCGTGCCGGTGCGCCGAGGCACGGCTGCCAACTGACTGCGCTATACCGGGTCACCGCAAGCGACCGAACGGACAGCGCCCCGGTTTGTGGTCGAACATGGATACGGACACGAAGATGGTCGTGCCTGGCGTGGCGATTTCAGTCGTGCGCAGGAACAAGGTGCAGCAGCAAAGTGCAGCAACCGCACCGCACGACACCGACCCCATATGACTGCCATGGGTCTTTGAGCTGCGTCAATGACCCCTATCGACCGCTTTGCCCCTAGATGGTAAGGAGGCGATCCCCAACGCGGGACCTGAGAGTTTCCTTCCTGCGCGCCAGAAACCGAGCCGCGATAACTGCCAATCAGCCCGCAACGTTGCCAGCTGAACATGATCCTTAGAAGATGGTTGCTCTACGATCGGCACGGCTGGAGGCGTTGCTCGGCTCGCGTATCGAGCTGGTACAGCATGCTGACCTGATGGCCTTGATCAGTAATCATGTGCCGGAGGCGTTTGATCTCGATTTCAAGTCGGAGATGTATGGCCCGACAGAGAGGGATCGGCGAGACGCGGCGACCGATGTAGCCGCGCTTGCCAACACCGCAGGTGGGCTACTGATCCTCGGAATTGAAGAGGATGATCAGGCACGAGCCACAGCTGCGCCCGGCCTGGAGTTGTCGGAGGCGGACGAGCGACGGATCAGGCAGATAGTCGGATCACAGGTCGTTCCCATGCCTTTGGTCGATGTCCTGCGTAAAGAAGACCCGACCCGGCCCGGCCACGGCTTGGTCCTGATCGCCGTTCCGCGAAGTCCGCTAGCTCCGCACGCAGTCGTTGTCAACGAAGGGCTGCGATATCCAAGACGCAACGGTGCCACCACGAGATACCTATCGGAACCCGAGGTAGCCGACGCCTATCGGGAACGGTTCGCTGCGCTCCAGCGACAAGCGGATCGGGCCAACGAGGTAGAAACGGACGCACTTAACCGGCTCTCAACAACTGAAGATCAGGCGTGGATTGTCGTGTCGTTGGTCCCAGACCTCGCAGGCAGCCTGGTAGTCAACCAGGCCGCCTTGAACGCGGCGCGAGACGAGATGATCGGTCAGCAGCCCCTGATCATGCCGACAGGCCTGAGCTGGCAGCGTGTCAGTATCGGCCGACGTCGGATCTTGGCCGATGGGACCACGGACAACAGCCGCCGGGCGCGCTTCTTGTCGGCAGACCTGCACTACGACGGCGCAGGAACCTTTGCGGCTTTCGTCCTAGCCCGCCAACCGCCGCAAGGCGCTCCGAATGCCGGACAGCCCGAGGCCCGGCAGGTCGACGATGAGATGGTGGTTAACGGCATCCTCTCAGGGTTGCAGTTTCTTGCTCGTCATGCCCGGGACCGCTCGGCTGCCGGAGGAAACGCCCTGATACGTGCCCAGCTGTATCCAGTAGGGGGCCAGCAACCGCTCAGGCTTACCTATAACCGCGGCCTCCTTCGGGGCTTCGGTGGCTCACTTGGCGACCGGATCATGACCGACGCCGGGGCACCGCCGGAGCGCGTGGCGCCGTTGGATGCCCTAGCGGCAGATGCCCCTGACCTGGCGATAGCGGCGTATCTCCTCGCCACCGACGTGTTCCAGGAATTCGGGTGGGCTGAGGCAGCGCAGTTCACCAGTGACGGCAGAGTACGCCTGCGGTACTGGGGGGAAGACTGGCAAGATCCGGTAGCGCAATGGGCAGTTGCTGCTGGTATCGCTACCACACTGGAGACGCTCTCTAGCTGAGCAGATCGAACGGTCTCATAGACAGAACCACCAGTACCTATAGGTTCGGTCCGTCCGGCCATCGACGGAAGGGATGGTTCCTTGGCGTCTTTTAAGCATGAGCACCGCTAGGCTGCTCGCATGTCGTGCAACTTCGACCATTCGCCGCCTGTTAACCACACCGGATTTGGGGTCCAGCTGTACCAGTGGCCCGATGAGTGCGTGTGGGCGCAGTTGCAGTACGAGCGCTGGCAGCGAGACAGGGATCCGAACTACACCGGCATCGAGTACCTCGTCAACCTGGAGAATGAGTGGTCCCGGCGAGGCATCTGCTCGCGATGCCACCGAGAAATTGACAAGAGTCTCGACACTCAGATGTCGGCGCTTGAGGCCCGCGCCCAGGACGCCACTGACAAGCTCGGCCGCATCAGACGGTTGCTCATGAGCACCCCGGACGCTGCTCTGCGCCCTGAGATCGCGAAGATCCTCACTGAGCAGTGACGCTTACAGTGAACCCCTGCCGCTGCGTTGTCGGCACTTAACCCTGTAACGGCACTTGTGCTGGGGTGGGCTCTAAATCTGCACGCGCTAACGACCTTCAGCGACCTCATGCGACTAATTCACGCCGAGGAGAATCGTACCCGTTGCCTGCGACGACGCCTTGAACAATTCGGATGCTTGCACTGTTGGCGCACAAGCCTGAGCGCTGTCCGTACGGGCATTCGCTTGCTCCGGTATGCCGCAGAAATCTTATGGATGCCGTGCATCTGCGTGCCAGCCCGCGAGGCCGAGAGCCAGGGCGGGGGATGGGCCACCTGACGCTGTGGTGCGGGACATGCAGCGCCGAGGACCGCGGGATACCCGGTTCTACTAGCCGCCGCATCAAGTCGGGTGCAGCGGTCCTGTCAGCGGGTGGATGACGCAACCGGACGCTTTAGCGCGCCGGCGACGACGGCCAGGGCGACGGCTACGGCCGCGGGCTGGTCTGCGGCCAGGACGGTGACGATGCTGATGATCTGGCGGGCCGTGTGCGCGCTCACGATGCTGGCAGCTCTAGCTGATGCCGCCTGCTCGGCCGCCACGGCGAACTCGGCCGGGTTCGGATGGTGGCCACCGTCCCTGTCGACGGTGATGGTGATGTCGTAGCGGCGGGGTGGTTCGGTCATGCCTGGCACTGTAAGTCCGGTATCTGACATTTCCGGCCTGGTCATGACATTGACGATTAAGCGTCAACGACATGCGGAGTAGTGCAGACTCATGCCGGGCCACACGCTGCTCCGGTCCGCTGATCAGTTCACGCTCACACATCATGTTGCACGGTACAAGCCTACAGCCATCCTTCCGCGACTCGTAATTGTCCAGCTCACGGCCACTGCGTCCATATGACCCTGCGGACCATCGCGCACGCGCGTAGGCTCACTACCATGGCAGACAGCGGTATCCAGCAAACCAAGCGCTGTGCGAGTTGTGGTGGCGACTATCTCCTCGACTTCTTTCGTCGCCGTACCAAGACCAGGGAAATTCGCAGCTTGACGGGTGAGGCTGAACTTCACCATGACCGGTGCATCGGTTGTGAAGCAAGTAGGAAGCGCGAAGAACTAATGCATCGGCGTTTGCGAAAAAAAACTATGGAAGCCCGGAGACGGCATGGTGTAAGACTTAAAGAGCTAGATAGGATTAAAAATGAAGACGACCTAGAGGAAATATACGGCTGGTCCATAGACCGGATGATTGACGATATCAAGCGCGTGATTACAGGTGGATGTCCATACTGCCTACAGTCGGTCGATATAGCCGGGCAGGGCCTCCGGGTCGTAACAATCGACATCCTTAATACAGACCTGGGACCACACTACTCGACTAACGTTCGCTGGTGCTGTGATAAATGTAACTCCGAAAAACAGCGCCTATCTCCTGCCGTATGGGGAGCGCGACGTTCTATGTGGGAGCTTTGGCACCGACATCAGAAACGCCTTGAAGATAATCCAGAGGCGTTCGGCTTTCTTTCGTTTGTGAACAAAGGAGATCTGTCTCCTAGGCTTTGGTAGTGACTGATGTAGGCTTGATTCCTAAGCTGCGCCCAGGCCGTAGTGATAGTCTTTGGCTTCTCAAGGCAGGTACGGCCAGGACGACGCCCACGACCGCGGGTCGGTCAGGGTCTTGACGGTGACGATACTGGCCTGTCAGCAAACTCCCCGGCGGCAGGACCGGAATAGTCTGTCGCCGGGGAGCTGCCTCTTCCTTCTTCTACACTGCGCTGAGCAGGCGCTGTACCTCGTGCAGTTGCTCGCTGACCGCGGCGAACACAGCAGGCCACCCCGGCACCGCCTGTCGTGCACGTCATCGAGATGCTGCCGGGTGACACCCTGGCCGTCTACGGGCCCGTATCTGAGGCAGACCTGCCGATGAAGCTCGGAGACGATTCGGTGCATGACCACCGGGAGTTCGATCCGGATACACCCTCAGCCTGGATCCACCGGTAATTCTGTGCGAACTTAGGGAATTTTCCTACTAAAATACCCTCTGACCTGGGAGAATGATGGTTGACAAAGCCTCGATCCCCCAAGCCGAGAGGGCACCTGGCAAGTGTATTTCCGGCAGGCCGCCAAGAACACCCATCTGGTATCCGGCAACGAGAATCTCATATCCGCCGCCGGCATCGAGCCCGCGATGCGGCTCGCGGACGCCGCCGGGCTGGCGGAGCTGACCGCCGCGCACGTGCGCCTGGCCGGCCCGCAGGCCGCAGGCACGCCGCTGAAGGCCGGCTGCCTGGTCACCGGCATGCTGATGGGCGCCGACTCCATCGACGACATGAACCTGCTGCGCGACTGCGGGCTGCATCACGTCTTCACCGAGGTCCGCGCCCCCTCCACGCTGGGCAGCTTCCTGCGCGCCTTCGATCACGGCACGGTGCGGCAGCTGCAGGCGGTGCACCGCTCTCCCGGCCTTCTTTTTGAGATTCCCGGCCAACGGCCCACATCGATCCTGTAACCGGGACACCTGCCATGGATAAGGAGAGTGAAGATGGCTCTAACTGGTATTGAAATTTTTAAAATGCTGCCGAAAACCAACTGCAAGGAGTGCGGCTTTCCAACCTGCCTGGCCTTTGCCATGGCCCTGGCCAGCGGCAAGGCAGACCTGGAAAAGTGCCCCTATGTTTCTGAAGAAGTAAAAGAAAAACTGGCGGCGGCCTCGGCGCCCCCCATCCGCCCGGTGAAGATGGGCCCCAAAGACGCCACCAAGGCCATCGGCGGCGAGACCGTGCAGTTCCGCCACGAGAAGACCTTCTTCAACCCCACCATCATCTCCGGCCGGGTCACCACGGCCATGTCCGACGCCGAAGTGGAGGCCCTGCTGAAGCAGTTCATGGCCCTGCAGTTCGAGCGGGTGGGCCTGCTTCTCCGTCCCGAGATGATCTCCGTCATCGATAAGGACGGGGACGCCGGGAAGTTCGCGGCCCTGGTCAAGAAGGTCATGGCCGGCAGCGACGCCCTCATCCTCCTGAGGAGCGACAAGGTGGACGTGCTCAAGGCGGGGGCTGAAGTGGCCAAAGAACGCCGGCCCATCCTGGCCTCGGCCACCCCGGAGAACGCCGACGCCATGGGCGCTTTGGCCAAGGAGATGGATCTGCCCCTGGTGGCCAAGGCCGAAGGCTACGACGCCCTGGCGGAACTCACCACCAAGCTCACCGGCATGGGCATCAAGGACCTCATTCTCAATTCCGCGCCCAAGAGCTTGAAGCAGATGCTGCAGGACAACGTCGTCTTCCGGCGGGCCGCGCTGACGGCCAAGTTCCGGCCCTTCGGCTTCCCGGTGATCAACTGCGTATCGCAGATGACCGACGATCCCAAGAAGCAGGCCGCCTACGCCGCGGTGAGCATCGCCAAGTACGGCGGCATCGTGGTGCTGGGTGACCTGTCGGCCCATATAGTCTTCCCCCTGCTCCTGCAGCGGCTCAACATCTACACCGACCCGCAGAAGCCCATGATCGTCACCCAGGGCATCTACCCCCTCAACAACCCGGACGAAAATTCGCCCGTGGCCATCACCACCAACTTTGCCCTGACCTACTTCATCGTCTCAGGCGAAATCGAGGGCAGCAAGGTGCCGACCTGGCTGTTGATCATGGACACGGAAGGGCTGTCGGTCATGACTGCCTGGGCGGCGGGCAAGTTCGCCGGCGACGCGGTGGGCATGTTCGTCAAGAAATGCGGCATCACCGACAAGACCAAGACCCGCACCCTCATCATCCCGGGCTACGCCGCCGGCATCAGCGGCGACCTGGAAGAGGAACTGCCCGATTGGAAGATTCTCATCGGACCCCGGGAGGCTTCCCACATTCCGGCCTTCCTGAAAGCGCAAGTTAAATAGGGAAGTCATAAGCACCCACTGGGAGGCCGCCCGACGGCCTCCTTTCACCTTTTGAAAGAAAAAGGAGGGGTTCCACCGATGAGTAAATTTTACCGTATCGGCGAAAATTTGAATGTAGTCACGAAAATATACGGCCAGGCCATGAAGGATCGCGACCCCAAGCCTCTCCAGGATATGGCCGTACAAGAGGCCGAACGCGGCGTGGATTTCATTGACGTCAATATCGGCCCGGCCCGCAAGGGCGGCGAAGAGCTGATGACCTGGATCGTCAAGATCATCCAGGAAGTGGTGCCCAATACCCCCCTGGCCCTGGACACTTCTAACATCGCGGCCATGGAAGCAGGGCTCAAGGTGCACAAGGGCAGGCCCTGATCAATTCCATCATGGCCCGCCAGGAACGCATGGACAACATGATGCCCCTGGTGAAAAAGTACGACGCCGACATGATCGGCCTGATGTGGGGTCCGGAAGGCATGCCCCGGGACGAGCACGAGCGGGGTATGCTCACCGCCGAAATCCTGGCCAATGCCGACGCGCACGGGATTGAAAACGAGCGCATCTGGTTTGACCCCATCATCGCGCCCTTGAACATCCAGCAGCCCCAGCTCATGAGCACCCTGGAGTACATGAAGATGTTGCAGGATATGGCCCCGGGTTCCAAATCCACCTGCGGCCTCAGCAACTCCAGCAACGGCGTGCCGGATGACCTGCGTCCCATCATCAACCGGACCTACGTCATCATGCTGCAACGCAACGGCATGGTCAGCGCCATCGTGGACGCCTTCGACGACGAGCTCCATCAAGTGGTGGACGGCAAGAAACCCGAAGCCGTGAAGATCGTGCACGACATCATGGACGGCAAGTCCGTGGACATCCCCTCCATGCCCAAGGATCTGCAGAACTACGCCAAAACCGCCCGGGTCATCATGGGCCAGGTGCTGTTCTCCGATTCCTGGCTGGAGATCTAACCGCATGCTAAAAACGGTACAACCGAGGGGGGGCCCGGCCCTCCCTTTTTTTTGCGTAAAACCGCGGCCAGCGGCATCTTCCTTTATCCCGGCCCCCGAAAAAACCTCCCCCTGATATCTTAAAGATTGCGACCTTGTACGAGCCGATAGAGTGGGGGATACAGTAGATTGACTTTTGCGGGGGGGCCGGCAGGGCCCCTAAGGAGCCCGACAACGGAATGCGAGTTGCTCAACAAGTGCGGTTTTTTCAGTAAAGACATGGAAAGCCGGAAGCGGCCTGCCGGGGCCTGATCAGCATGTATTGCCAGGGAAGAACGAATGAGTGCCAGAGGAAGGCATACCGCAAAGCCCACGGGGCGCCGCCCCCCGACACCATGCTGCCCAACGGTAAAAACATGCCCAGTTAACCACTTCCGGTAGATCGGGTGCCCGGGAATGGCAGGGCGGCAAGGAGTCTGGAGCTTCTCGCCACCGCACCACCTTCGTGATGCCTGCCATGGCGAACGATGCTTGGGGTCAGTGTTTTAACGGCTTAGTAACAAAGCGATCCAGGCGATTAAGCAGGGCTTCCCGAGGCGCGCAGGGCTGCGGCCACGGCTGCCGCCGGGGTTGCTGCTGGCCTCACCCCCTCCAGGGCCCAGGACAGCGCCAGACCGATGACCGGCTTCCCGAGCTTTAAGGCGATGGCCGCCTCGGAGATGGTGCCGTAGCCGCCGTCAATGGCAATGACCGCGTCGGCGGCGTGGGCGATGATGATATTGCGGGCATGGCCCAGGTTAGTGGGGATGCTGTAGGTGAGGTGGGGGTTGGCGGGAACGCGGTCCGGCCCGGGAAGGATGCCGAGGCTCACGCCGCCTCCTTCTTGAACCCCCCGGGCCACGGCCTCCATGACGCCCGTGAGCCCCCCGCAGATGACCACCGCCCCCCGCCGGGCCAGCTCCCGGCCCACCTCCACGGCCAGCGCCGCCACCTCCGGCGTAACTGCCCCGCCGCCGATCACCGCTACGTAGGTTGTTTTCGCCCTCTCCGGCACGCGTTTCCCTCCCTGGTTCATACATTAATTTCCTGATATATTACAAAAAGACAAGTTAGGCTGTGGGGATTTATATCAGGTGAGGCCTCATGAAAAGCGAAAATTCATGGTGTGGAAAAATATTTTGGCGCCTCCTCGGGCTGGCGCTTTTAGGGGCGGCCCTGACCGGCTGCGCCACCGCCCCCTATACCGGGCGCAAACAGGTGCTCATGGTGTCCCCGGAGCGTGAGCAGACCCTGGGCTACCAGGCCTTTTCGCAGATTCAGAAGCAATCCCCGCAAAGTACCAACCAGGCCCTGCAGGCCAGGGTCCGGGAGGTGGGGGAACGCATTGCCAGGGCTGCTGACCGGCCTGAGTTTCACTGGGAATTCGTGGTCTTCCAGGATGACAAGGTGGCCAATGCCTTCTGCCTGCCGGGGGGGAAGGTGGGCATTTATTCCGGTCTGTTCAAGTATATCCACAGTGACGCTGACCTGGCCACGGTGATGGCCCACGAGGTCGGCCACGCCCTGGCCCGCCACGCCGGGGAGCGCCTGTCCCAGGCCCGACTGGCCCAGATCGGCGGAACGGCCCTGAACGTGGGCCTGGCGGCCCTGGGGGTGGGCGGCGGCGCGGGCAGCCTGGCCATGCAGGGATACGGCGTGGCGAGCAAGATGGGGGTGCTCCTTCCCTACAACCGCATCCAGGAGTCCGAGGCGGACCGGATCGGGTTGATCCTCATGGCCAAGGCGGGTTACGACCCGGAGGCGGCGGTGCAGTTCTGGGAGCACTTCGCCAGCGAGAAAAAGGACAAGGCCCAGTTGCCCCAGTTTCTCTCCACGCACCCCTCGGACGCCAGCCGCATCCAGGCTCTGCGGGCCTTGGTGCCGGAGGCCCGCCAATACTACACGGCCAGGTGAGGCTAAGCCTTTCGGCTGCCGCGCTTTGACCTCCTGCACCTAGAGCCCCCAAATAACGGCCCTACCAATCTCTAGACCGCCCTGCCAGTCTAAATTCGCCATACAGGGAATTGACCGGGGCCGCCGGGATGGTTACTACGTATTATAAGCCATGCTGCTGGCCTGACGTATTATGAGCAGGCCGGCGCTGGACTCAAATATCATGAGGAGATAGGATATGCAAACATCGCTAAAGATCGTGGTCGTGGTTCTTGCCCTGGCGGTGGCCGCAGTGGCCTTGGGCGCCAGCCCCAAACCCGTTTTCAAAGGGGGGGAAGAAGTCTATGCCTGCAACTGCGGTGAGGGCTGCTGTGACGAAATTTCCCGGAAGCCGGGTCAATGCGTCTGCGGCAAAGACATGGTGAAGGCCAAGGTGGTGGCCGTGGAAGAGGGCAAAGTCAAGTTGCAGGCCGAGGGCTGGGATAAGCCCCGGACCTTCAATACCGTGGCCAAATACGCCTGTGCCTGCGGCCCCACGTGCAATTGCGACACCATCAGCCAGAAGCCGGGCAAATGCCCCTGCGGCACGGAGATGAAGGAGGTTAAATAACCGGTCCCGAGCCGGCCGGGGAAGGCCAAGAAATAGACCGGCGCCGGCAAGGAGCGGGCCATAGATCCGATAAGGGCTGCAGATGTGGTTCTGGGAGCACTGCGTCTAAAGAGGCGAAGGGTTAAGGGGGAGTCAGCCCTGATTCACAAAGCCGGGTGTTTGTTATGTCCGGCTCTGTGCTGCCAGCGAGGAACGGCAATGTGCCTCGGCGCTATGATCATCTTTTGGTCCAGCCGGGCCAGCAATTGCTTCAGCAGGGCGTTGGTCTCCTGCTGCAACGGCGAGGAGTGGCCCGTTCTACCTCAAGGCGCTCTTTGGCCACTTCGATATTAGCCGTAGCCACGTCGATATTTTGTTGAATCGTGGATTTGGCTCCTTCGACAATGCCTTTGGAGGTCCTGAAGGCCCTCAAGGCGGATGGCCAGGAGCACCAGGGTGAACACCACGATAAACCCAAAAAACAGCCAATATTCCGGCCCGAAGGCATCCATAATAATTTTAAAGGTGCTGTGATTATGCCACTAAACAAGCGCGAGCTCCATCCGTGCGGGGATCATAGCATACCGCGGCCCGGCGGCGGGCTAGCTAAAAAGAGATCGGCAGCTATCTGAAGGATGGCTTGAACTATTACCGAGGCCAGGATGATCTATGCAATTACCGAGGAGGGCAAGCAGGGGGGGCGAAGGCATGCGATTATCAGCTCCTGATGCTGCCCCTCGTGCACCCTAAGCGCCCTCGCGCAGGCGGCGGGCTTCGCCCACCCGCACCGTGACCCGGTTGGTGTCGAAGTATTCCAACAGCGGTATGGTGAATTTCCGGGAGGCCTGGGTCAGGTCCTTGAATTGGGGAATGGAAATTTCCCCATTTTTTTTCAGGAAATCCACCAGCTTGACCTTGAGGGGGGCCAGGGCCTCGCGGTGGAAGTAGAGGTCTTCTTTCACCTTGGCCAGGCTCCCCTGGTTCACCAGGACCCGGAGCAGGGGCTGGATTTGAGTTAAGGGCAGGCTCAGGGCGGCCTCCACCTCCTTCAACGTGGGGGGCGACAGCTGGCCCTGGCGGTAAAGGGCCTCCAGGCGCTGGGAGGTCTCCTGCTGATCGACGGCGAGCTTGACCTTGTGGGTGGTCAGGCGCACCAGGTCTTTTTCCAGGACCACCTGTTTCTGGCGGGTGAGGCTCCCCAGGATTTCGTTAAAGAGGCGCACATCCATCTGGGGCGGCAGCTTGCGCCGGAGCTCCTCCTTGGAGAGACCGGGCTTCAGGGGGTTTTCCCGGTGATAGGACTTGAGGGTCTGGCGGATCTCCTCCTCCAGGGCCCGGGTGGTGGCCGTGAGGACGTAGCGCTGGTTTTCCTGGTCGTAAAACAGGGCCTCGCCCTTGTGGGCCAGGGCATTCAACAGGTTGGCGAGCTCGGGCGGGGTCCAGGGCAGCATGGCGGCCAGCTCCGGGCGGCTTAAGCCCGCGGGCCCGGCCTCCTCGAGATAAAACAGCACCTGCTCCGCCGGCGTCCCCTGCTCCAGGATTTTGAGGCCGGCGATGACCTTGTCCTGGCGGCGTTTGTGGCGGCCGGGGTTGACGTGGAGGACCTGGCCGCCCCCCCAGGTGATGGCCGGGGAGAGGTTGCGGACGACGAAGCGGTCGCCGGGCTTCAAGGACACCGGGTCTTTGAGGATGAACTGGACGTAGCCCGAGGCCCCGGGCGGCAATTCGTCGGCGTCCAGGAGCAGGGGCACCGCCAGGTGCTCGCTGGTGCCGGTGTGGAAGCGCACTGCCTGCCGGTGCTTCAAGGGGCGGGGGACGCTGGGCAACACTTCGATAAAGGCGTCCACGCGGCGGCTGGGGATGAGCGACCCCGGCGTGGCCACCACCATGCCCCGCTCCATTTCCTCCTTTTCCAGGCCCTGGAGGTTCACCGCGGCCCGGCTGCCGGCCAGGAGTTCCTCCACGGCGGCCCCGTGCATCTGCAGGCTCCGGACCCGGGCCTTGTAAAGCCGGGGGTAGACCATGACCGCGTCCCCGACCTTGAGGCGGCCGCTGATGGCGGTGCCGGTGACCACGGTGCCGAAGCCCTTGATGGTGAAGACCCGGTCCACGGGCAGGCGGAAAATGCCGCTGGCCGGCTTGTGGGGCACCTGGGCCGCCAGCTCCGCCAGGGTGGCGAGCATGGCCTCGGTGCCGGCGCCGGTGACCGCGGAGAAGCGCACGATGGGCGCCCCCTCCAGGAAGGTGCCCACCAGGGCCTCCCGGACTTCCTCCTCCACCAGGTCCAGCCAGTCCTCCTCCACCAAATCAATCTTGGTCAAGACCACCAGCCCCTGCTTGACCTTAAGGAGTTCGCAGATCTCCATGTGTTCCCGGGTCTGGGGCATAACGCCTTCGTCCGCGGCAATGACCAGGGCCACCAAATCCATGCCCGTGGCCCCGGCCACCATGTGGCGCACGAAGCGCTCGTGCCCGGGGACGTCCACGATCCCCAGGAGCTGGCCGTTGGGCAGGGTGAGGGAGGCAAAGCCCAGCTCAATGGTGATGCCCCGGAGCTTCTCCTCCTTGAGGCGGTCCGGGTCGGTGCCGGTCAAGGTTTTGATGAGCGAACTCTTGCCGTGGTCGATGTGACCCGCAGTCCCTAAAATAATCGGTGCCAGCGCCATAGGATGCCTTGGATGGGAAGTTTTTGGGGGAGGGGGCTAAGGGGCGAGGCCCCTTACCCCCTCCCCCAAGCCCCCTCCCCCAAACCCTTGAGGGGGGTTAGTTGGGTTGACGAGTCCGTCCCTCGACTCGTCAACCCCCCACAAAAGGTTAGGTAGGAGGCCTGGTGAGGTGGGGACGTAGTTCTCGTCTCCACTACCATCTTTACACCTTTTCCCCCTCATTCTGCAACTCCCGGATAATCTCGAAGTGGCCCCGGGGCAGATTCAGGGTTTCAGCGAAAAGAATTACTCCGGGCCCGCTCCCTTCCAGCCCCCGAAGAAAATCCGCACCTTCGCTCCGGGCCAGGGTGATGATCTCCGGGCGGGCCTGCACCGTGAGGCGGCAGTCCGGAAATTCCCGGACCTCCAGGGCCAACTGGCGCAGGAGGTCATGGGCCACGGTCAGGGGGGACAACACGACGCCCTGGCCGCGGCAGCAGGGACAGGGTTCGGTAATCACCTGCACCAGGCTGTCCCCGAGGCGCTGCCGGGTCATTTCCACCAGCCCCAGTGGGGAGACGGGATGGACGGTGGTCCGGGCCCGGTCCGGCTGCAAGGCCTGTTGCAGGGTCTGCCAGACCTGCTCCTGGTGGGCCGGCTGCTTCATGTCAATGAAGTCTATGACAATAATGCCGCCAAGATCGCGGAGACGGACCTGCCGGGCGATCTCCCGGGCCGCCTCCAGGTTGGTGCTGAGGATGGTGTCAGCGAGGTCTTTCCCCCGGACGTGGCGCCCGGTGTTGACGTCAATGGCGGTGAGGGCCTCGGTGGGGCTGATGACCAGGTAGCCGCCGCTTTTCAGCCAAACCTGGGGGGCCAGGAGGCGGCGCCAGTCTTCCTCCACGGCAAACCCGGCAAAAAGGGACTCCCGGCCCTGGTAGAGATCGACGGCCGGGGCGTGGCTCACCTGCTCAAGCTGCAGATATTCTTTAATGGCCTCGGCGGCAAGGGGGTCGTCCACCACCACGCGGGTCACCTCAGGGGTGAGGAGGTCCCGCACCAGGCGGCGGAGTACCGGCTGTTCCTGATGGAGCAGGGCCGGGGCGGCAGCCTGGGTTTGGGTCCGGCAAATCTGGCGCCACAGGGCTATCAGGGCCTCTTGCTCCCGGGCCAGGGTCTCCGGAGCCTGACCGGCGCTGGCGGTCCGGGCGATCAGCCCCCCCTCCCGGGGCTTGAGGTCCTGCAGCAGGATGAAGAGACGCTGGCGTTCCGCGTCCGGGGCCAGGCGGCGGGAAACCGCCAGGTGGTCCCGGGTGGGGAGATATACCAGGTAGCGGCCCGGGAGCGAAATCTGGGTGGTGAGCCTGGCGGCCTTGTTCTTCACGGGGGGCCGCCACACCTGCACCAGCAGTTCCTGGCCCTCGGCCACCAGGTCCTGGATGGCAGGCCCGGACGGCCGGGACCGGAGTTCTTCCGTGTCCCCCCGGGACCACGCCTCGTCCTGGCCGGCCAGCGGCGGGGCCGCGTCATCGATGAAAAGGTAGCCGGGCTGGTCGAGGCCAATGTCCACGAAGGCCGCAGCCATGCCGGGGATCACCTTCTGCACCCGCCCCAGATAAACGTTGCCGGTGGGGTCAAGGCGGCCCAGGCGCTCCACGTGCATTTCCGCCAGGCGGCCGTCTTCCACCAGGGCGGCCCGCACATCCCAGGGGGAGACGCTGATAATCAGCTGGCCGGGCATGATCCGGGGTCTGGGGAACAGTAAGGTGGGGGGAGGGCCAGGGACCTCATATAACCTGCACTTTGACAATTTGTAGATCACGGACCTGGGATGCCGTCAGGGAGAAAATGGCCCCCAGGAGCTCGGTGACTTTCAGGTTGTCTTTTTCAGCTTGATTAAGGCCCAGCCTCAGATGGCACCCGTCTAGGACCTCCAGGGCCGCCACCAGGGGGCGGACGTTTACGGTGCGGTCCCCCTTGGGACGGCGCCGCACCACCGGAAATTCCCGGGAGTTGAGAAAATCTGCGGCAGCCGCGGCGGCAAAGACGGGGTCCGGGCTTTCCACCTGGTACACCGTCTGGGCCATCGGGGGCGGGGCGGGGCCCCGGGGAAGCCCGGCGGCCGTGAGAATCCTCACACCCGTGGGCAAAGCCCGGTTCAGGCTGGCGACAACTTCGCCAGGGTCCACTTCGGCGGCCAGGCCCACGTCCATGATTTCGCAGAAGCTCTCCACCCCCAGGGGCAGGGCCCCGTGGAAGGCCACCCGGGGCAGGGGATGATGGCCCAAGCTCATGGCCAGGGGCAGCCCGGCGCGGCGCAGGCTGCGGTAGACGGCGTTCACCAGCTCCAGGTGGCCCAGCCAGCGGGCCTCCTCCACCTTGGCAAACACCAGGCGGTGCCAGAACACCTGGCCCGGCGCGGCAGGCTGGGACAGCGGCAAGGGGGCCTCTGCCGGCGGGCTCTCGGCCAGGCGCAGGACCACCTGGTCCTCGTCACAGCGGCCGCAGTCCTGGCAGCCCTCCTGGCGGCAGTCCGGGGTTTGCAGCACCCGGTAGGCCCGGTCCCGCTCTTCTCGCAGGAAATCCCGGCTCACCCCGGCCTCCAGGTGGTCCCAGGGCAGGAGTTCGCCCTCGTCCCGGCTGCGGTGGTAGCCCTCCGGGTCCACGCCCGGCCTCCTGGAAGGCCTGGCGCCAGGGCTCCAGGCGCAGATGCTCGCTCCAGGCGTCCAGGCGGCAGCCCCGGCGGTAGGCGGCCAGGAGCACCGGGGCCAGACGCCGGTCACCCCGGGAGAAGATGCCCTCCAGCCAGCTCTGGGCGGCGGAGTTCCATTTCAGCTCCACCCCCGGCTGTTTCAGGAGGTTTTTCACCCCGTGCAGCCGGGTCTGGCTCTCGGTGAGACCGGCCTGGGCCTCCCACTGAAACGGGGTGTGGGCCTTGGGGATAAAAGAAGAGAGGCTGACGTTCAGCCGGGGGCGCATCCCGGCCGGCCCGGCCTTCATAACCTGGCGGGTCAGCTGGGCGATGGCCGCCAGGTCCTCGGCGGTCTCGGTGGGCAGGCCAATCATAAAGTAGAGCTTGAGCAGGCGCCACCCGGCCTTAAAGGCCGCCTGGGCCGAGGCGATGATGACCTCCTCCGGCAGGTTCTTGTTGACCACGGCCCGCAGGCGCTCGCTCCCGGCCTCAGGCGCAATGGTAAGGCCGGTGCGCCGCACCCGGGTAATCTGGCCCATCACTTCCGGGGTCAGGGTGTCAGCCCTAAGGGACGGCAGGGACAGGGCCACTTTTTGGGGCTCCAGGCGGTCCATGAGGTGCGACAGCAGCCAGGGGAAGGCCTGATAGTCCCCGGCGCTCAGGGTAAGGAGGGAGATCTCCTCGAAGCCGGTGGCGGCCAGGGCCCGGTCCACCCAGGCCAGGATATTTTCGGGCCGCCGCTCCCGGACCGGCCGGTACAGGATGCCGGCCTGACAATACCGGCACCCCCGGGTGCAGCCCCGGGAAATTTCCACGTTGAGGCGGTCGTGGACGATCTGGCAGGTGGGCACCAGGACCCGGGGGGACAGGGGGACGCTCTCCAGGTCCGCCAGGACCCGGCGGCTCACCTGATTTCTGGGGCCGAGCGGCCTGATCTCCTGCAGGCGGCCTTCGGGGTCGAAGGCCATGTCGAAAAGGGCGGGGACGTAGACTCCTTCCACCTCGCTCAAGGCCTGCCACAGCTCCCGGCGGGTGCCCCGGGCCGCTTGCCAGTCCCGGACCACGTCCGCCACTTCCAGGACCGCCTCCTCCCCGTCCCCCAGGACCAGGGCGTCGAAAAAAGGCGCCACCGGCTCGGGGTTCATGGCCGCGGGACCGCCCCCCACCACTACGGGGTCCATGGGCCCCCGCTCTTCAGCCATGAGGGGAATGCCCCCCAGTTCCAGGATGTTCAGCACGTTGGTATAGCTCAGCTCATACTGGAGGCTCACCCCCACCAGGGGAAAATCTTTCAAGGGAGTGCCGGACTCGAGGCTCGTGAGGGGCTGGCCGCGCCTTCTCAGCTCCGCCTCCAGGTCCGGGGCCGGGGCATAGGCCCGCTCGGCCCAGATGTCCTCCCGGCGGTTCAGGACGTCGTAAAGAATCCCCAGACCGAGATGGGACATGCCCACCTCGTAGAGATCGGGGAAAACCAGAACCGCCCGGAGACTGACGGCCCGGGGGTCCTTGAAAATGGCGTTGACTTCCCGGCCGAGATACCGGCTGGGACGCTGTACGCAGCTGAGATAGGAACGATCGGTCACAGTTGTTTAAGAATTTTGCGGGGGGGGCCAGGGACCTGAGGTCCCTGCCCTCCTCCCAAACCCCCCTCCCAACCCGCAGAAGGGGGCGGGGCAATGCCCCGGCTGTTAAATTATGCTTATGGGATTGGGGGTGGGGGCCGGGGAGGGGGAGGGCGCGGCCCTAGCCCCTTCCCCAAGATCACTTTGCTCTCCCACCCGCCACCCGGATGGCTTCTTCAAGGTCGAGGTTGCCGTCGTACAGGGCCTTCCCGGTGATGACGCCGATGACGCCCAGGGGTTCCAGGGGGAGCAGGTCCTTGACATCCTGGAGGGAGCTTATCCCGCCCGAGGCGATGACGGGGATGGATGTGGCCCGGGCCAGGTTGCCGGTGGCCAAGAGGTTAACTCCCCGTTTCACCCCGTCCCGGCTGATGTCGGTGTAGATAATGGCGGCAGGGTTAAGGGGCGCCAGTTCCCCGGCTACTTCGGCGGCGGTACGGCTGGTGGTTTCGGTCCAGCCCTCCACGGCCAGCAGCCCGTCCCTGGCGTCGAGCCCCAGGGCGATGCGGCCGGGATAGGTGGTGAGGGCCTGGGCGGCCAGGGCGGGGTCTTTCAGGACCGCGGTCCCCAGGATGAGGCGGTCGATGCCGGCGTCAAGGTAGGTGGCCATGGTGTCGAGGCTTCTGATGCCGCCCCCGAGCTGAATGGGGATGGCCACGGCCCGGCGCAAACGGCGGATGACCTCGAGGTTTTTGGGAGTGGCGCCGAAGGCCCCGTCCAGGTCCACCACGTGCAGCCAGGCGGCACCGGCATCTTGCCACCTCTGGCCCATGGCGGCGGGGTCGTCGCCGTACACCGTCTCCTGGTCGGCCCGCCCCTGGACCAGGCGGACGCAGCGGCCGCCCCGGATATCAATGGCCGGAAAAATGATCATCTTGTAATATTACCGGAGAAGCCCGGGCTGACAAGCCCGGGGGTGGTAGGGCCATAGAGCGGCAAGGCGGGGCCGGCACCAATGATGATCCCTAAAATATTGTACACATCCCCGGCCACCAGAGTCGCCGGCCGGCAATCTACCCTGCTTAAGACTTCGCTGGCTGAAGGTTTGCGGCACTTGTGAAATTCCTCATAGAAGCAATACGCCATCGCCTGACGCCTTGACTACGGTACCGTATTGCTAGAAGCCCGGCCTCGCGCCTTCCTACCTCTTCGGCACGATTCATTCGACCGACAAGTCCGCGCTCGAAGTCGCCCGGCGCGCCGCGCAATCTGATCAACGGCTCCAGAATTGTGGCGACCGAGCTCGGCGGGCCAATGGATTCCATCCAGAAGGCCAACATCACCGCGGCGACCCTGGCGAAGGCGCTCGATCGCGACCATGACACGTTCGAGGGCGCCATTCCCCCTGAGGACCGTCCAGGGAATCGAGAAATTCGTTGCGCGGATAGGCTATCCCGCTGAATTCGCCCACCACCTGAAGCCGTGGTTTCTCGCCATCCTGACTGCGATTCCCGCCTGCGAAGCAGACCGCGAAGCGCTCAATCTGCCGGAGGTCGACCAGTTTCTCGCTCAGACGGCGAAAGACGAAGGCGTCAAGGTCATTGGACTTGAAACGCCCGAAGAGCAGCTCGACGCGATCGCAAACTTGCGCCCCGAAGTCGCCGCGACGCTGCTCATTCTCGCCGCTCGGGACCCGGGCCTGAACGACGACCTCTATGCGACGATGCTCAAGCTGTATCGGGAAAGCCGACCGGCGGAAATCCTCGCTGTCTCCGACGCGCTTGGCGGCGTGAGCGAGACCGAACGCGCGGCTGAGGACGAATTCATGCGCGAGCTGCTGCTGAGCCGCAACGCGATCATGGCGAGCGCGCCGCTCCGCTCTTGGCCTCCGGCGGCGCGTTCATCGCCGTCGGCGCGCTGCATCTCGCGGGCAAGACCGGCCTCATCGAGCGGTTCCGCGCCATGGGCTATACGGTGACCAAGGAATGGTAGACGCCGGCCGGGCGCGTCCGGCGATCGCCGCCGGACGGCATCCCGGTGCAGGCCGGAACAGGCTGCCCTTCGGCGGCGCGAATTGGCCCAGCGGCAATTTTACCGGCCCGCCCTAATATTTTCAGCGCCATAGGACCCCGTTTAGTTCCGTCCTTATTTTTTGGCGCGTTTCGCGCTGCGAAAGGACTAGTATAACACGGTCAAATATGTTCTATATGCGCCGGCGACGGCAAAACCACCGAAAGGCGCCTATTCCCCGTAGGGGTCCAGATGTTCTTGACCTGGGTCGCCCGGCGCAGGAATTCGCGGCCCTCCGCCTTCGCCCAGTCGATCGCTCCGGTCGAGGTCCAGGTCGCCTTGAGGTTGCCGGCCGAAAGCGCCTCGACTTCAGCCGCGCCCTCGGCGTCGCCCGCGTACCAGACCGCGTCGACGCCGTCGTGCCCGGCCAGCGTTTTCGCCAGCGCGTTCGCTTCTCCAGTGACGATGTTGACGACGCCGCCAGGAACATCCGACGTGTCGAACACCGAATAGAGGTCGGTCGCGCTCAAGGGGTGGCTGGCCGACGGGATCGCGACGACGCAATTGCCCATCGCGATCGCCGGCATGACGAGCGATATGAAAGCGATGAGCGGCGCCTCGTCCGGGCAGACGATGCCCATGACGCCCCAAGGCTCGTTCATGACGATGGTCACGAAGCGCGAGCGCGTCGCATGAACGGCGCCGTCGAACTTGTCGGCATGAGCGGCATAGAGGAACGCGCGGCGGATCGAGGCGTCGACCTCGGCCTTGGCGGCGCGGGCGGACGCCCCGGTCATGGCGCTGAGCCGCCGCGCGAATTCGTCCTCCCGGGCCGCCAGATTCTCGGCGACATAGTAGAGCACCTGGGCCCGATTATGCGCCGTCGCCGCCCCCCAGGCGGCGGCCTTCGCCGCGGCCTCGACCGCGTTGCGGATGTCCTTGCGGTTGCCGAGGCCGGCAAGCCCGACCTCGCGTCCTGCGGGATCGAGAACCGCGTAGCTGTAGCCGGAATCGGGCCGCGCCTGCTTGCCGCCGACATACATCTTGGCGGTGCGGTCGATGGCCGCATCGGCGATGTTTCGGGTCGGCGCGACGCCTGGCGAGGCTGTGAGGCGTGGCGGACGCGCCGGGTTCGGCCTGACCTTTGGCCCGTCGGGGACACGATACTCGCATAAGCCTTCGCGCCCGCCCTCGCGGCCGAAGCCGCTTTCGCGATAGCCGCCGAAGCCCGAGGCGGCGTCGAACATGTTGGTCGAATTGATCCAGACGACGCCGGCCTTGATGCGAGAGGCGACCTCGAAGCGCGCGATTGACGTTCTCCGTCCACACGGACGCCGCGAGGCCGTAGCGGGTATTGTTGGCGAGGGCGACCGCCTCGTCCGGCGTGCGAAAGGTCGTGGCGACCAGAACAGGGCCGAAGATCTCCTCCCGCGCCAGCACCGACGCAGGGTCCACGCCTGTGACCAGGGTCGGCGGATAGAAGCAGCCTCGATCGGGCAGCGAATCGTTGGCGCGAAAGAATTCGAGCCCTTCCTCCTCGCCCTCGCGCATGAGCCGACGGATCCGCTCGAGCTGAACCGGCGCGACGATCGCGCCGACGTCCGTCGACTTGTCGAGCGGATCGCCCACTCGCAGGTTCGCCATGCGGGCGCGCAGCTTGGCGTACAAGGGTTCGGCGGCGCTCTCGGCGACGAGGAGCCGGGAGCCCGCGCAGCAGACTTGGCCTGAATTGAACCAGATCGCGTCGACCACGCCCTCGACCGCGCTGTCGAGATCAGCGTCCTCGAACACGATGAACGGCGATTTTCCGCCAAGCTCGAGCGAAAGCTTCTTGCCCGTGCCGGCGGTCGCCTTGCGGATCGCCCGGCCGACTTCGGTCGAGCCGGTGAAGGCGATCTTGTCGACGCCCTTGTGCGCAACCAGCGCGGCGCCGGTCGCCCCGTCGCCGGTGACGATGTTGACGACGCCCGGCGGCAGCCCCGTCTCGACGCAGATCGCCGCGAAGGCGAGCGCGGTCAGGGGCGTGAATTCCGCCGGCTTCAAAACCACCGTGTTGCCTGCCGCGAGCGCCGGCGCGATCTTCCAGGCGAGCATGAGCAGCGGGAAATTCCACGGGATGATCTGCCCGCATACGCCGACGGGCTTGGTCCCGCGGAAACTCGCTGTCGATCAGCGACGCCCAGCCGGCATGATGATAGAAATGGCGGGCGACGAGGGGAATGTCGATGTCGCGCGATTCGCGGATCGGCTTGCCGTTGTCGATCGTCTCCAGGACCGACAGAAAGCGCTCGCGCTTCTGCACGTGGCGGGCGAGCGCGTAGAGATGCTTCGAGCGCTCGAAGCCCGAGAGCGCCGCCCATTTGGCCTGCGCCTTGCGCGCCGCCGCGACCGCGGCGTCGATGTCCTGCGCAGGAGCCTTGCGAAACGCGCGCGATGCTCTCGCCGGTCGCGGGATTGAAGACATCAAACAGGTCGGCGGGCTTCAGTGAAGGCGCCGTTGATGAAATGGCCAAAGCCCGCCTTATGCTCGTCAAGCCACGCTTTGACGTGTTCGCTGCCTTCGGGCGAAGGCCCATAGTCCATCGTGCGCAGGATGTCCTTGATGACGCCCATGGAACTCTCACGCCATCGCGTGGCGGTAAGCCGCCGAATAGCGCCCGGTCGCGTAATGGTCGAGCTGACGCTCGATGTCGGTGATGAGGCCGCTTGCCCCGATGCGGAAGAGGTCCGGCTGCATCCACTGGACGCCGAGTTCCTCCCTCATGAGGATGAGCCAGGCGAGCGCGTCCTTGGCCGTCCGAAGGCCGCCGGCCGGCTTGAAGCCGATGTCGACGCCGGCGCGCTCGCGATAGTCGCGCAAAGCCCGGAGCATCACCAGACTGACCGGCAAACGTGGCGTTGACATCCTCCTTGCCGGTGGATGTCTTGATGAAGTCGGCGCCCGCCTGCATCGCGACCATGCTGGCCGCATAGACGTTGCGCAGCGTCTTCAGGTCTCCCGTGCCGAGAATCGTCTTCAGATGCGCCGCGCCGCAGGCTTCGCGCATCGCCGCGACCTCGTCATAGAGCGCGCCCCATTCGCGGTTCAGCACATGCGCGCGGGTGATGACAATGTCGATCTCTCGCCGCCCCCTCGCTAACCGCGTAGCGAATCTCGTCGAGCCGCTGCTTCAAGGGCGTGAGGCCGGCGGGAAAGCCGGTCGCGACGGAGGCGACCGGAATGCCCGAGCCCTCGAGCGCCTTGACCGCGGGCCCAACCATGGTCGGGTAGACGCAGACCGCTGCGACCGTCAGGCCCATTCCGGCAAGATCGAGCGCTCGCGAGCAATTCGTCGCTGAGCGGGCGGCGCGCCTTGGCGCAGAGCCGGCGCACGCGGCCCGGCGTGTCGTCGCCCGACAGCGTCGTAAGGTCGATGCAGGTCATCGCCTTCACGAGCCACGCCGCCTGCCATTCCTTCTTGACCGACCGGCGCGTGGTCAGCGTCGCGGCGCGTCGCTCGACCGCGCTCGCATTGACGCCGACGCTCTCAAACCAATCGGGCGCGAGCGGCGCGCCCGGGTTGCGGGGCCGGTTATGTTCTGCCTGGGTTCGAGTGGCGACCGCCTGGTCCATGGCGCCTCCTTGGAGCGCTTTTCACCCCATAAGGATGTCACGATCGCGCGGCGAAGTCCAAAATCGCGCGGTCCCGGTCCCACTCGCCAGCGTACTGAAGGCGGGTTGCGAGCCAAAGTTCGCGTTCCGCGTCCTTAAGCCGCCCAGCCCATGAGCTCCCGCCGCGCGACCGCTTCGATCACCGCCATGCCATCCGCGCTGTCGTTGAGGCATGGGATTGCGGCGAAACGCTCGCCGCCCGCTTCGCGGAAATAGCCCGCATTCTCGACGCCGATTTCCTCCAGCGTCTCCAGACAGTCGGCGGCGAAGCCGGGCGTAACCACCGCGAGCCGCTTGACCCCGCGGCCGGCGAGTTCGCGCACGGTCTCGGCCGTGTAGGGCTTGAGCCATTCCGCCCGGCCGAAACGCGACTGGAAGGTCATGCGAAGGCGCTCATCGCTCATGCCAAGCGCCTCGCGCAGGAGCCGCGTCGTTTCGACGCAATGGTGAAAGTAAGGATCGCCCTGGTCGGAATAGGCCTGCGGAATGCCATGATAGGAGGCGAGCAGGATTTCCGGTTCGAAATCGAGACTGGCGAGACCGGCGCTGACCGAACGGGCGAGCGCGCCGATATAGACGGGATCGCCGTAATAGGGGGCGGCCACGCGAATCGCCGGTTGCCAGCGCATCGCCTGCAACGCCTCGAACGCCTTGTCGCCGACGGTCGCTGTCGAAGCGGCGCAATATTGCGGGTAGAGGGGAATGACGAGAATGCGCGTCGCAACCCTCGGCCTGAAGCGCTCTCAGGCGCTCGCCAATCGGCGGCGCGCCATAGCGCATCGCCCAGTCGACGAGGACTTCCCGGTCCAGATCGCGGAGCTTGAGCCCGAGCTTTTCGCTCTGCGACCGGGTGATCGTCTTGAGCGGCCCCTCGTTGAGCTCCTTGTTCCAGATCGCGTCATAGTCGCGCCCCTTGGCGCGCGGGCGCCTCAGAAGAATGACCTGCAGGATCGGCGCCCAGATAAGCCGCGACGTCTCGATGACCCGGCGGTCGGAGAGGAACTCCTTCAGATAGCGCCGGATCGACCGATAGTCGGTCGCTTCTGGAGTGCCGAGATTGACGATCAGCACGCCCGACCCGGCCGCTTGAACCCGGCGGATCAGCCGGCGTGGCCGAGCGGCTCGGGCTTCGTTCGGCAGGTTCGATACGTTCATAGGCGGCGGCTAAAATCGAGCGCGACCGCCGGCGCAAGCGCCTTCAGTGGGCATCGGCCGGCGTGAAATTGGTCGCCACGCCGTTGATGCAATAGCGCAGATGCGTCGGCGGCGGTCCATCCGGGAAGACATGGCCGAGATGCGAGCCGCAGCGCGAGCAATGCACTTCGGTGCGCGTCATGCCCAAGCTGCGGTCGACGGTCGTCTCGACCGAGCCCTCCACGGGCGTGTTGAAACTCGGCCAGCCCGTTCCGCTCTCGAACTTGGTCTTGCTCTCGAACAGAGGCTGCCCGCAGCCGGCGCAAACGAAGACGCCCGGCCGCTTCTCGTACAGGAGCGCGCAGCTGCCCGGCCGCTCGGTGCCGTGCCCGCGCATGATGTCGTATTGCTCAGGCGTCAGGAGCGCGCGCCATTCGGCGTCGGTGTGGGTGACGGGGAAATGGTCCTGTTTCATGAGATCCTCCTTGGAGCATAATATAGGCGCGATCGGCTCCGTTGGAACGCTTTATACGTTCGCGGGCGTCCCGAAGTTACTACCCCTCGAACACCACGGTCTTGCCGTGGTTCAAGAGCACCCTGTCGTCGAGCACGTTGGCGATGGCGCGGGCGAGCACGCGGCGCTCGATGTCGCGCCCCTTGCGCACGAGGTCGTCTGGCGTATCGCGGTGGCTGATGCGCTCGACGTCCTGTTCGATGATCGGGCCCTCGTCGAGATCGGAGGTCACGAAATGCGCCGTCGCCCCGATCAATTTGACGCCGCGCGCATGCGCCTGGTGATAGGGCTTCGCGCCCTTAAATCCGGGCAGGAACGAATGATGGATGTTGACGCAGCGCCCCGTGAGCTTGGCGGCGAACCCGTCCGACAGAATTTGCATGTAGCGCGCGAGGACGATGAGATCGGCCTTGGCCGACTTGATGATTTCCCAGGCGTGAGCTTCCTGCTCCATCTTGGTTTGCCTCGTGGTCGGCAGGAAGTGAAAGGGAATGTCGCCGAAGTCGATATGAGCGTAAGTGTCGCGCGGATAGTTGGCGATGATCGCGACCGGGTCCATCTTGAGTTCGCCGCTGCGCCAGCGATAGAGGAGATCGACCAGGCAGTGGTCGAAGCGCGAGACCATCAGCACGACGCGCTTCAGCTGGTCGACGGGGCGCATCGACCACGTCATCCCGAAGGCGGTCGCGATCGCCTTGAACGTCTCGCGCAAGCCTTCGACGTCGGCGTCCGGCGCGGCAGGGTTGAACACGACCCGCATGAAGAAGTCGCCCGTCTCGACATCGTCGAACTGCTGGGCGTCGAGAATGTTGAAGGAGCCGTCGAACAATGCGGTCGCGACTTTCGCGACGATCCCGGGCCGGTTGACGCACGACAATGTGAGAATGTGCCGCCCGCTCGACATCACAATTCCTTCTTGAATGACGCCCCGTCGACGGCCGGCCGCTACCGGTCAGCCTGCTTGAGCAGCGCCTCGACGGAAGGCAGGATTTTCCGAACAATGACCTCGACCCCCTCCGCCGTTGGATGAAGCCCGTCCGGTTGGTTGAGCTTCGGATCGCCTGCGACGCCGTCGAGGAAGAACGGATAAAGCGGAACATCGTAGGCTTTCGCCAGAGCCGGATAGATGGCGTCGAAGGCGCGGTCGTATTCGGGCCCAAGATTGGGAGCGGCGCGCATTCCGGCGAGAAGCGCCGGCAAATGGGCGGCCCGGGCCTTATCGAGAATCGCCGCCAGCGTCGCCTTGGTCGCCTCGGGCTTCATGCCCCGCAGCATGTCGTTCGCGCCAAGCTCGACGATCAGCGCGTCGGCGTCTTGCGGGAACCGCCCAGTCGTAGCGCGCGAGGCCGTCCGCAGCCGTATCGCCGGAGACGCCGGCGTTGATGACCTTGACGTCGAAGCCTTTGGCGCGAAGCGCCGCCTCGAGGCGATCGGGAAAAGCCTTGCCCGGCGGCTAAGCCGAATCCGGCGGTCAGGCTGTCGCCCAAAACCACGAGGCGAAGCGTCCGGGCGGAGGCGGGCGAAGCCATCGCCAGCGCCGCCGCGAAGGCCAGCGCCTGGACGAGGAGGCGCAAATGCCCATATGAGGGCGACTTTGGTTTAAGGTGCTCGAACAATGGTCTTTCCTGCGGTCGCGATGCGCGGCGTCGACCTCAGTCTCGGCCGCGGCGCGGCTCGCGTGCATATCTTGTGCGACGTCGCTCTGACAATCGGCAAGGGCGAGGCGGTCGGGATTGTCGGCGCGTCCGGCTCGGGCAAATCGACGCTGCTCATGATCATGGCCGGCCTCGAGCGGCCGGACAAAGGCGAGGTCGAGATCGACGGCGTCAAGCTCGGCGACCTGAACGAAGACGCCTTGGCGCGGTTTCGCGGGCAGCGGATCGGCATCGTGTTCCAGTCCTTTCATCTCATCCCGACCATGACCGCGCTCGAAAACGTCGCCGCGCCGCTCGAGCTTGCCGGCGCGAGCGACGCCAGCGAGCGCGCGCGGGCCGAACTCGAGCAGGTGGGTCTCGGCGACCGCCTCAGTCACTATCCCGCGCAGCTCTCGGGCGGCGAGCAGCAGCGCGTTGCGCTGGCCCGCGCGCTCTGCCCGCGTCCCTCGCTGCTGATCGCGGACGAGCCGACCGGCAATCTCGACGAGGCCACCGGGCGCGCCATCATCGACATGATGTTCGATCTGCCCGCGCGGCGCGGAGCGACGCTGGCGCTCGTCACGCACGACGCCGCGCTCGCCTCGCGTTGCGACCGGGTGATCCGCATGCGCTCGGGCAGGATCGAGGAGACGCCCCCAGTCGCCGTTTCCGTATGAACGCTCCCGCCGCATTCCCTCAGGTTCGCGGGCGCACGCCGACCTTGCGCTTCGCGCTTGCGCGACCTGCGCGGCGGCCTCGAGGGCTTGCGCATCTTTCTCCTCTGCATCGCGCTCGGCGTCGCGGCGATCGTCGGAGTGGAGAGTCTCGCCCGCGCGCTCAACGACGGCCTGGGGCGCGAAGGACGCGTGATCCTCGGCGGCGACGCCTCGTTCTCGCTCATCCATCGCCGCCTTTCCGCCGACGAGCAGCGCTTTCTCGAAGCGCATGGCTCGCTGTCGACGATTGCGACGGTGCGCGGCATGGCGAGAGCCGCGAGCGGCGACGCGGCGCTGATCGAAATCAAGGCTGTCGAGCCGTCATGGCCGCGCCTCGGCGCCGCGGTCTTCGCGCCGCCCATGTCGCTTAAGGACGCGCTTGGCGAGAAAGTCGGCGTATTCGGGGCCGCGGTGGAAGAGGCGCTGCTGGCTCGCCTCAACTTGAAGCTCGGCGACGTCATTCGCATCGGCGAAGCGAGTTTCGCCCTTCGCACCGTCCTCGTCAGCGAACCCGATCGGCTGGCGACGGGCATTGGGCTTGGGCCGCGCGTGCTCATGTCGCAAGCGGCTCTTGACGCGACAAAACTGGTGCAGCCGGGCTCGCTGGTCAGATGGACGACGCGCGTCGTCATGGGCGGGCCCGGCGGCGCGCCGGACAATGCCGCCGTCCAGGCGCTCATGGCTGAGGCGAAGCGGACGTTCCCTCATGCCGGATGGGACGCGCGCTCGCGGCTCAACATCTCCCCGGATTTCAGTCGCGATCTCGATCGCTTCGCCGAATTTCTTACGCTGGCAGGATTGCTGTCGCTGGTCGTCGGCGGGGTCGGCGTGGCGAACGCGGCGCAGGGCTTCGTCGAGCGCAAGCGCGCGACGCTCGCCATTCTGAAAGCGATCGGCGCGACCGGATCGGGCGTCGTCGGCCTCGCGCTCGTCGAATTCGCGATCGTGGCGCTGATCGGCGCGTTCATCGGCGCTGGCGTGGGCTCGGCGATCCCGTTCGCCGTCGCATGGGCGTTCGGGTCCTTGCTGCCGCTCCCGCTCGCGCCCTCGATTGCGCCGGGCGTCATCGGCCTTGGGCTGATTTACGGCTTGCTGACCGCGCTCGCCTTCTCGATCGCGCCGCTCGGACGCGCGCACGATCTGCCCGTGACCACGCTGATCCGCGATCTCGTCGAGGAACGGCGGGGCTGGCCGCGCAAGCGCTATCTTGCCGTCGCGGCGCTCGCCGGCGCGGCGCTGGTCGCGCTCGCCGTCCTGACCAGCCCCCAGCGGTCGATCGCGGCGATGGTCGCAGGCGCGACGGTCGTTGCGTTTGTCGCGCTGAGGCTGGTCGCTTTCGCCATCGCCTGTCTCGCGCGCCGCGCGCCCCGGTCCGCGTTTCGTTGAGTGGCGGATGGCGCTTGCCGCCATCCACCGCCCTGGCGCGCTCACGCCCGTCGGTCGTGCTGTCGCTGGGCCTGGGCCTGACCGCCCTCGTCGCGCTCACCCTCATCGACGCCAACATGCGCGCGGAGTTGCGCGAGGCGCAGCCCGGCGTGACGCCGAGCTTCTTTTTCCTTGATGTGCGTGGCGCCAGACGCGGGCGCGTTCGTCGATTTCGTGAAGCGCGAGGCCCCGGGGGTCAAGATCAGCGAGACGCCGATGATGCGCGGGCGGTTCGTCACCATCGGCGGCAGGCCGGTCGAAAAGGTCAAGCCCAGCGACAAGGTCGCCTGGGCGCTGGAGGGTGACCGCGGGGTGACGTTCGCCGAGAAGCCGCCTGAGGGCTCCGAGGTCGTGGCGGGACAATGGTGGCCGAGCGACTATTCCGGCCCGCCGCTCGTATCGATGGAGAAGGAGGTGGCGGAGGGCCTCGGTCTTCGTGTCGGCGATACGGTCGTCGTCAACGTGCTCGGGCGCGACATCGCGGCGAAACTCGCGAACTTGCGCAAAGTGAACTGGAAGAGCTTCGCGATCAATTTCGTGCTGGTCTATTCGCCCAACGCGCTCAAAGGCGCGCCTTATACTGAGCTTGTCTCGGCCGCGCTCCCGTCCGCCGCGCCAGACGCCGAGCTTAAGCTCATGCGCGCCGTGGCGCAGCGATTCCCGAACGTCGCCAGCGTCCGTGTGCGCGAGGCCATGGACAATGTCGAAACTTTGGTCGGCAAGCTCGCGCTCGCCATCCGCGCCGCGACCGGCGTCGCGCTGACAACCTCCATCCTGGTGCTCGCGGGCGCGCTCGCGGCCAATCGGCGCGCCCGGCTCGCCGACGCCACGATCCTGAAAATTCTCGGCGCGACCCGCGGCAGGCTGACGACGATGTTCCTGATCGAATACGCGCTTTTGGGAGCGACGACCGCAGCGTTCGGCGTCGCGGTGGGGACGCTCGCAGCTTACTTTGTGGTCGCGAGCGCATCATGCAGTTCGATTTCGTCTTCGACTGGCCCGCCGCGCTCGCCGCCGCTGGCGGAGGCCTTGCGATCACCGTCGGGCTCGGCATGATCGGCGCGTGGCGCACATTAAGCCAAAAGCCGGCGGCGTACTTGCGCGAATTGTGATAAGGAAGCGCTGGCCGAGCGAATGCGGACCGACGAATGCCGGAACGCGGCCAAAAGGGAGCGAAACTTAAATGGCGCTGCTCACGCAATCCTACGTCCATGGCGCGTCTCCGACGCCACTGATCGGCGAGACGATCGGCCAGCTCCTGCGCCGCGTCACCGCGGAGGGGCCGGAGCGCCCGGCGCAGATCACCCGCCACCAGAACGTTCGCTGGACTTACGCCGATCTCCTCCGCCGCTCCGAGGACCTGGCCGTGGGCCTGCGCAAGCTCGGCCTCGCAAAGGGCGATCGGGTCGGCATCTGGTCGGCCAATCTCAGCGAATGGGTGCTGGCGCAATTCGGCACCGCGCTCGCCGGGCTCATTCTGGTCAACATCAATCCCGCCTACCGGAGCCATGAATTCGACTATGCGATGAAGAAATCCGGCTGCCGGGCGCTGATCCTGAGCACCGGGCACAAGAACAACGACTATTTCGCCTCGCTCAGAACCTGCGCGCCCGAGATCGACGCGGCCGAACCGGGCAAGCTCAAGTCCAAAGGCCTGCCCCGGCTCGAGTTCGTCATCCGCTTGGGCGCGGACAAGTCGCGCGGCATGCTCAATTTCGACGAGGTCGCGGAGCCCGCGACCGCGGACGAGCGCGCCGAGCTTATGGCGTTCGAAGCTCAGCTTCAGTTCGATGACCCGATCAACATCCAGTTCACCTCAGGGACAACCGGCGCGCCCAAGGGCGCGACGCTGACCCATCACAATATCCTCAACAACGGCTATTTCATCGGCGAAGCGATGCGGCTCACGCCCGACGATTGCTTGTGCATCCCGGTGCCCTACTATCACTGCTTCGGCATGGTCCTGGGCAATCTGGCCTGCGTCACCCACGGCTCGTGCATGGTGAGCCCCTCCGAAGGCTTCGATCCGGTGGCTACGCTGGAGGCGGTGCAAGCCGAGCGCTGCACCGGCCTGCACGGCGTGCCGACGATGTTTATCGCCATGCTCGAACATCCCGAATTCGCGCGCTTCAACCTCGAAAGCTTGCGCACCGGGATCATGGCGGGCTCGCCCTGTCCGGTCGAAGTCATGCGAAAAGTGGTGGACCTTATGCACATGAGCGAGGTCACCATCGCCTACGGCATGACGGAAACGAGCCCGGTCAGCTTCCAGAGCGCCTATAACGACCCGCTCGAGCGGCGCGTCTCGACGGTCGGGCGCATCCAGCCGCATCTCGAAGTCAAGATTGTTGACGGGGAAGGTCGAATTGTCGCGCCTGGCCTTCCCGGGCGAATTGCTCACCCGCGGTTACAGCGTCATGCGCGGCTATTGGGACGATCCCGCCGCGACATCGGCGGCGATCGACGAGGCCCGATTCATGCATACAGGCGATCTGGCGACGATCGACGCAGAAGGTTACTGCAATATTGTTGGCCGGTTGAAGGATATGGTTATTCGTGGCGGGGAGAATGTCTATCCGCGCGAAGTCGAGGAGTTTCTTTTCACCCACCCGGCGGTCGCCGAGGTCCAGGCCTTCGGGGTTCCCGATCATCGTTATGGAGAGGAGCTTTGCGTCTGGATTCGTCGCCGCGAGGGCGTAGCGCTTGAACGAGGCCGAGGTGATCGCCTTTTGCCGGGAGCGAATCGCGCATTACAAGGTGCCCCGCTACGTGCGGTTCGTCAGTTCGTTCCCGATGACGGTCACTGGAAAGGCGCAAAAATATTTGATGCGCAAGGCGATGATGGAGGAATTGGCCCTGGCCGAAGAAAAGACGGCCTGAGGCATGGAATGGGCGTCAACGTCACGAGCGAGTAAGAGACTTTAACCCTTATGCAAACAGGGGGAGCCGATTTGGCTAGGCAACCGAGCGCGCCACGCCGCTAAAAAGCAACAATTTCGGCCTTCACTGGATTTTGATATAAAATGAGTTCTCTTGGCAATTCGGCTGCGCGCGCTTAAATGGCTAGTACAGGGTCGGGAGGCCCCTAGAAGTCTCGGGCGACCGCTCCACGACGGGAAGATTATGAACGCAAACTACCGAAATTTCGCCCTCTGGGTGATCATCTTCCTGCTCGTTCTGGCGCTCGTGACCTTGTTTCAGAGCCCGGGGCAGAAGGCGCCGTCGAGCGAAATCACCTTCAGCCAGCTCCTGACCGACGCCGACGCGGGCAACGTTCGCGACGTCACCATCGCCGGACAGGAGATCTCCGGCCACATGAAGGACGGGCGAACGTTCCAGACCTATTCGCCGAACGATCCCGGCCTCGTGCAGACGCTTTACAAGAAGGACGTGACGATCACCGCCAAGCCGCCGTCCGACGGCAACAATTGGCTGCTGACGATCGTCTCCAGCGTCTTGCCCGTGCTGCTGTTCTTAGGGCTCTGGATTTACATGACGCGGCAGATGCAGGGCGGCGCCGGCAAGGCAATGGGCTTCGGCAAGTCGAAGGCCAAGCTCCTGACCGAGGCGCAGGGCCGGGTGACGTTCGAAGACGTCGCCGGCGTCGACGAAGCCAAGGAGGACCTGCAGGAGATTGTCGAATTCCTGCGTGATCCGCAGAAGTTCCAGAAGCTCGGCGGGCGAATCCCGCGGGGCGTGCTGCTGGTCGGTCCTCCGGGCACCGGCAAGACTTTGACCGCCCGGGCGGTCGCGGGCGAAGCCAATGTGCCGTTCTTCACCATTTCGGGCTCCGACTTTGTCGAAATGTTCGTCGGCGTCGGCGCGAGCCGGGTGCGCGACATGTTCGAGCAGGCAAAGAAGAACGCGCCCTGCATCATCTTCATCGACGAAATCGACGCCGTCGGGCGCCATCGCGGCGCGGGCCTTGGCGGCGGCAACGACGAGCGCGAGCAGACGCTCAATCAGCTGCTGGTCGAGATGGACGGCTTCGAGCAGAACGAAGGCATCATCATCATCGCCGCGACCAACCGGCCCGACGTGCTCGATCCGGCGCTCTTGAGGCCCGGCCGCTTCGACCGTCAGATCGTGATCTCGAACCCCGATTTCATCGGCCGCGAGAAGATCCTGAGGGTTCATGTGCGCAAGGTGCCGCTCGGGCCTGACGTCGACCTCAAGGTCGTCGCCCGCGGAACGCCGGGCTTCTCCGGCGCCGATCTCATGAACCTCGTCAACGAGGCGGCGCTGCTCGCGGCCCGCCGGGGAAAGCGCGTCGTCACGCGCCAGGAATTCGAGGATTCGCGCGACAAGATCATGATGGGCGCCGAGCGGCGCACACTTATCATGACCGAAGAGGAGAAACGGCTGACCGCCTACCACGAGGCCGGCCACGCCCTCGTCTCCGTGTCGCTGCCGGCCTCGACTCCGATCCACAAGGCGACGATCATTCCGCGCGGCCGCGCGCTCGGCATGGTGCAGTCGCTGCCCGAGCGCGATCAGATCTCGCAGAGCTTTGAGCAGTTGATCGCCATGCTGGCGATGTCGATGGGCGGACGCGTCGCCGAGGAGCTGGTGTTTGGCAAGGACAAGGTGACTTCCGGCGCCGCCGGCGACATCCAGCAGGTGACCAAGATCGCCCGCGCCATGGTGACCCGGCTCGGCTTCTCTGACAAACTCGGCGCCGTCATGTACGGCGAGAACCAGGACGAGGTGTTTCTCGGCTATTCGCTGGGCCGGCAGCAGAATATCTCGGAGGCGACGGCCGAGACGATCGACCAGGAAGTGCGGCGCCTCGTGCAGGAAGCCCACGACACGGCGACCCGCATCCTGACCGAGCGGCGGGCTGACCTCGAGACGCTGGCGTCTGGCCTCATGGAGTTCGAGACGCTGACCGGCGACGAGATCGTCGGCCTCCTGCAAGGGGTGCGGCCGGTGCGCGAATCGGCGACCGACCGGGAGCCCCCCGCCGCGCCGCGCGCCGCGGTGCCCTCGACCGGCAAGCCCCGGCCGATCGGTCCGGAGGCTGGCGGCCTCGAGCCGCAACCGCAGACCTGACGCCGCCTGTAGCCGCGACCGCTGGTCGCGGCGGCTCCCACACGGCGGACGCGGCCCGCGACCGCGCCAAGAGTTGCGCCATGGCTACAGCGTCGCCATTCGCACGACTTGCCCGGCCGTCTCGGAGCCAGGCGCGGCCGCGTCGGGCAGATAGCGGGCGACAAGCGACGCGGTGTCAAGATCCTCGATCTCGACGAATCCGAATTCGTGCGCGCGGGCGTGCAACACCGCCGAGTTGAAATGGCCCCGGAACGGCTCCCCAGCCGCAGCCGCAAGCTCGGTGAGCTTGAGATGAAAGTTGCGCGCCCTCTCGCTGGCGATGGTGTGCGGCGGATTGGCGTAGTCGAACACCACTTCCGCGCCGCCGAGAAACTGGGCAAGTTCGTCGAGCGTCGCGTAAACCGCCTCCGCCGTCAGATAGGGCGTGACGCCGAGCCAAATGACGAAGGTCCGTATCTTCGGGTCGAGCCCGGCCGCCCTGAGCGCGGCTGTCATGCTCCCATGCTCGAAATCGTGAGCGACATAGGCGACGTGCGCGGGCTCCGCGATTTGCGCTTCGGCCAGCCGGCGTCGCTTGTCGGCTTGCGTCGCCGGGTGATCGAGCTCGAAGACGCCGAGGCCGCCTGTCTGCTCGAGCCGATAGGCGAAAGTGTCGAGACCGGCGCCGAGCACCAGGATTTGCCGCAGCCCCTCACGAATGGCGCAGCGCGCGCAAGCCTCGGCGAAGCGGCTGCGCATGGCGATGAACAGGCGCAAAGGCCGCCGCTCCGGCCGCTCCCTGGCGAGCGCGACGGCGCCCTCGGCGTCCGGCCCCAGGATCGCAAGCGCGAGCGGATCGGCGAAGACAAAGCCCCGCTCGAGGACCTGATGCGCCGCCCGGTGTCCCGCCGCGCCAAGCGCCGTCACGCTCGCCTGTCCCTCTCGCATGGGCGGAAAGGTAGAGGCCGCTGGACGAGGTGTCGAGCGCGACAAGCTTGACGCCGAAAATCCCCTCCCCTATAGACCGCGCTTCTCTTAGCTAGGCCGGGCGGGACGCGTCTTGACTGGGCGGCCCGCTTTCATATTTGCCGAATGAAAGCTGAAGCTTTTCGTCTGAAGGATCATTTCCGCGATGTCACGCCGCTGCGAGCTGACGGGCAAGGCCGTTCAATCCGGCAACAAAGTCAGCCACTCGAACCGCAAGACGCGCACGCGCTTCTTGCCCAATCTCGTCCAGGTTACGCTCGTCTCGGACGCGCTCGAGCGTTCGGTCAGGCTGCGCGTCAGCGCGGCGGCGCTGCGTTCCGTCGAGCACCGCGGCGGCCTCGATGATTTCCTCGTCAAGGCGCATGAATCGGACCTCTCCGAGGACGCCGTCAAGCTGAAGCGCGAGATCGCCAAGAAGCGCGCCGAGTTGACGAAGGCCGAAGCCGCCTGAGGCTTGGCTGGGCTCGCTAGGGCCCGCAGCCGATCGGTTTCCCCTCGTCGCGAATTTCGCCTGGCGCGGCTTTGTGCGCTAGCCGCCAATGCTGCAGTTCCTGAGGGTGCTCGCGCCCGCGCGTGGTTTTTGCAGCGCTTGCATCGATTGAACCCGCCGCCTGTGGCGACGAACCCTGGACGGGAATGTTTTGGCGCTCCCAAGGGGACTGTGTAGATTTAGTTAAATCAATAGCTTACAGCTACAAACGCCCTTATTGGCCGCTATTGAGGCTATTGGGCTTTTCGCCCGAGTTACAAACGCCAAAGCCGCGGGCCGGCCCGTCGAACGGAAAACGCCGCCGCGGTGTCGTCAGCTCCGCAGCGGCGCACATAGAGGTCCCTTCCCGTAGGGGCGGCTCATCCTGCCGCCGCCCGCGCCCCCGCGCAAGGGGGGCGCGATGAGGCGCGTTCCGACGCGACGCGCAAGAGAGCGCGCAAGGTTCATCGTCGAGACGGCGATCGAGCAAGGGGTGCGCGTCGCCATCATGGGCGATCCGCGAACGCCCTGCATCTTCGCCTATGCCCCGCGCGCCCCTACGCCCAAGCTGCAACTCGCTTGTGAGGCAAGTTTCAAGCGCGCCGTGCGCCGAAACCTCCGCGCCGTCGCCCTCATCGCCTCCAAGCCCCGGCCGCGCGCATGACTGCCGATCTTCGCGCCCTCGCCCTCAGGCTCGGCGGCGAGGTCTCGGCCGGGCAAGTCCTCTGTCCTGGCCCGCCGCCGCACAGCCCCAAAGATCGTTCGCTCGCCGTCAAGCCAAACGGGCCGGACGACTTCCTTGTCCACTCCTTCGCCGGCGACGATCCGCTCGCGTGTCTGGCCTATGTCCGGGCCCGGCTCGGCGTCGCGAGGCCCGAAAGAGAGCGGCGCAGGGAGCCAAAAGCCCCGCCCCGGCCGCCGTCCGACGCTTGGCGCGCCATCTGGCGTAACGCGCATGATCCGCGCCGCACGCTTGTGGAGCGCTATCTGGCTTCGCGCGGCCTGCCGCTGCCTGACGAAGCTGTCGGCGAGGCGCTGCGCTTTCACCCGCGCTGCCCGTTCGGGTCCGGCTGCACGACGCCGGCCATGGTCGCGCTGGTGCGCGATGTGCGCTCGAACGAGCCGATCGGCGTGCACCGCACCGCGCTCGATCTCAGCGGACGCAAGATCGAGATCGCCGGCAAAGACCGCATGGCGCTCGGCCCGATCAAGGGCGGCGCGGTCAAGCTCACCCCGGACGAAGAGGTCACCACGGGCCTGGCGATCGGCGAAGGGATCGAAACGACCCTTTCGCTCAAGCTCCTCCGCGACTGGGGAGAGCCAGTCTGGGCTTGTCTGAACGCCGGCAACCTCGCCGCCTTTCCCGTGCTGGGCGGGATCGACGCGCTGGTCGTCGCCGTCGACCATGACGAGGCCGGGTGCAGGGCGGCCTATCAGGCGATCCGCCGTTGGCATGAGGCGGGACGCACGACGCTGGCGCTGACGCCCAGGCGACACGGCGCCGATCTTAACGACCTCGTTTGGGAGGCGCGATGATGGGCGACTACACGCTATCGACGAAAGCGCTGCTTGAGACCGGGCCCGAGTTTCTCGTTCGCAACGCGAAACCCAGCGTCAATAAGTACACCATGACGGAGGACGAAGCCCGCGACGCGGTCGCGCCGTCCAACCGCGTCGCGCCGCGGCCATTCGCTCCGATCCAGAGCAAAGTCGCCGAAGAAGTCGTGCTGGTCCAGGCTGCCGACATCGAGCCAGAGCCCGTTAACTGGCTATGGAAAAACGGCCTCCAGCGTGGCGCCCTCAACCTCATCGCCGGCCGGCCATCAGGCGGCAAATCCACAATCGCACTATCGTGGAGCGCCACCGTCACCCGCGGCGGCAAATGGCCGGACGGACAGATCTGCGATCCCGGGCGCGCCGTCTATTGGAGCGGCGAAGACGGCATCGCTGACACGCTCTTGCCGCGCTTCATCGCCGCTGGCGGCAACCGCGACAAAATGTCCTTTGTCGAAGGCGTGCGCGCCGGCGAGCGCAAAAGGCCGTTCGATCCCGCTACCGACTTGCCGAAGCTCGCGAGAGCGCTCGAGAAGATCGACAATGTGCGAATGATTACGCTCGACCCGATCGCAGTGGTGGTCACCCGCGACAGCCACAAGAACGTCGAGACGCGAATTGGCCTGCAACCCTTCGCCGACCTGTGCGCCAGCCTCGGCGCCGCCGGCCTCGGCGTGCACCACTTCACCAAGAACTCCTCGGGCGGCGAGCCTACCGACCGCATTTCCGGTTCCCTCGCCTTCGGCGCCCTGCCGCGCTGCGCATGGGTGGCCGCCAAGGATCTCAATGTCGGCCAAGATGCGCGTCGCGTGCTCGTCCGAGCCAAAATGAGCAACGGCCCGGACTGGGGCGGCTTCGATTACAAATTGGACCTGCGCGAGATCGATCGGGGGCCGGGCCTCGTGGCGCAACGCGTCCTGTGGGGCGGCGCCATAGAAGGAACCGCGAAGGAACTGCTCGCCCAATTGGAAAGCCCGCTAGAAGCCGGCAGGGCAGCCAAGACGTTCCTGCGCGAGATGCTTAAAGACGGCCCGCAAATGGGCGCCGAGATCATCGCCAAAGGCGACACGCAAGGCTTGAGCGAGCGGGCGCTCCAAAGGGCGCTCAAAAAGCTCGGCGGCTCGAAAGAAAAGGCAGGATATCGAGGCCCTTGGATCTGGGAACTGCCAAAATGAGTGAGGGAATGGCCCTCGCACACGCGCGCGCGGACAACCTTTGTCGCCTTTGGCGTCTTTGTCGCCTTTGGTGGAAAACTAAAGGAGGGAGGGCGATTTCTGAGAAGCTCCCAAAGGCGTCAAAGGCGACAGTGCTTAGGTGCTGGGAAAGTGACGCCTTTGGCGCGCCACAGCCAAACCCAGAGGGAAGCGCCCAATGAACGAGCAAGATCTGGAGCAGGCCAGCGAAATCTACCGCAAACGGCGCTTTGTCCAAGCCTCGCTAGACGCCGTGATCAAAGCCGAGAGCCAAGGCCTGGAAGAAGCCGACCTGAACCTGACGTTTAGCAAGAGCGCGTGCCAACACGCCCGAGCCACCCTCGACGCCCATGCAGCCCGAGAGGTCTGCAAGCTCGCAAGGAAACTTCTCGAAGACCAACTACGCGATATCGACGCGTCCCTGCGCGCCTTCGGATGCGACCCGCCAAATCCAGAGCCAGTCCTACGCGTCCGCCAAGGAGAAACCCGCAAATGACGATAGACTATTTCGGCGGCTGCCCGACGTGCGGCGTGAATGACGGCTTTCTCAACGTCGGGCGGGAACACTGGTTTGTTTGCCACATGCACCGCGCCAAATGGCACGTCGGCTCGAACCTGTTCAGCAGCTGGAAAGATCAGGACGACGCGCACTTCCGCGAGAACGCCTGGCTGTTGGCGAACTATGCGGAGGTCAAACCGCTGCACGGCGTCGCCCTCCCGCGGTCGAGCGATCCAAAAATCTGGCGTCGCCAATCTTAATGGCTGCGGGAACAGGCCGCTTTCGAGGCGGAGATGGCCGACACACCGTGCCCGTTTTGAGCGTGCACATGCGCCCGCCTTACATCGGCTCATCCGCTCACTGGCACATACGCTGTGGGTCCTTCCTAATGGCACGCATAGCGGGGGCGCGGCGCCCTGAGATTTGCCTCAGTACAATATTTTCTCAGTGAGGTTTCGTGAATGAAGGCCAAGGAAGCCGAACCCGCAAAGGCGGCGGAATGGGCTTCGCCGCCGGTGATGGAGGTGACGGCCGAGCAACTGGCGCAGGTGCTTGCCTCCTCGGCTTTCAACGTTCGGCAGCTCGCGGTCAATGGCGTGATCCGGAAGACCGGGCCGGGGCGCTATCCGCTGTTCGCGTCGGTCCGCGCCTATTGCGAGCACTTGCGCGCCCTTGCGACCGGCCGCGGCGAGGGCACGCCGGCGGCGGAGCGGAAGCGTCTCGCGTCGGCGCAGGCCGATCTGGCGGAGCTGAAGGTGCGGCGGCTGTCGGGCGAGCTGCTTTCCGCCGCCGACGTGAAAAGCGAGTGGATTTCTGTTATAAGGGCGACGCGCGCTCGCCTGCTGGGGGTTTCAAGTCGGATCGGCGCGCATCTGACAGCGCATGATGTCGCGGTGATTGACGCCGAGATACGCGAGGCGCTGACCGAGCTGGCCGGCGATGAAATTGAGCCAACGCTTACGTAACGCCGTCCGGGGCCTGGCCGGGCGGTCGTACGATGCGGCTGGGCACAGCGGACGCTGGCCGCTCGGGGCCCAAATGCGCAGCCCTATGTCCGAGGCCCTGGCGGCGCGGGCCGGATATCTCGCCGAGAATTCTCCCTACGGCGCGGCCATCGTGCGCGCCTGGGAGGACAATCTGATCGCCGACGGGCCAAGCCTCCTGTTCGCTGACAAGCGGATCCTGGAGGCCTGGAACGCCTGGTGGGGGCAAGCCGACGCCGAGGGCCTGACCGATCTCGGCGGCCTGCTCAGGCGCGCCGCTCGCTCGCTGGTGACGGCTGGCGAGGCGTTCCTGGTCGAGCAGGTCGACGACGATGGGCTGAGGCTGAGGCTCGTCAATCCCGAGCAGGTGGACGGGACGAAGAACTTCCTGCTCAGCGACGGGGCGCGGATCGTCTCGGGGATCGAGCTCGACGGCGACGGCCGAAGACTGGCCTACTGGATCCTGCCGGTTGCGCCCGACAATCCGCTCGGAGGAGCCGAGCCGGTTTCGCAACGGGTCGAGGCCGCGAGCGTCCACCACATTTTCGATCCGCCGCATCCTGGCAGCGTGCGCGGCCGATCGTGGCTTTCGGCGGCGGCTACACGGGCCATCGAGGTCGACGGCTTGGAAGACGCCTTGCTGGTCAAGGCGAAAATCTCGGCCTTGTTCTGCGGCTTCATTTCGGGCTCAGGCGAAACCGACTTTGCGCCGACGGCGGAGAACGGCGGCAAACCGGCCCTGTCGATGGAGCCCGGCGTGCTGCGTGTGCTGCCGGTAGACACCACCGTGACCTTCCCGAATCCGCCGAGCCTGGACGGCGCCCCCGACTTCCTTCGCTCGCAGGTGCGCAGCCTCGCGGCCGCGAGCGGCGTGCCCTACGAGCTGATCGGCGCCGACATGAGCCAGACGAACTTTTCGTCCGCCCGGCTGGGCCTCGGCGAGTTCCGCGCCAGGGTTGGCGCGATCCGGAAGACTTTGCTGTCGCCGGCCCTGGCCCGGATTTTCCGCCGCTTCGTTGCGCTCGAGATCGTGGCGGGCCGCCTGGCCGCCGACATGGACGCGCTCGAGGAACCGGTTTTCTTGTGGCCTGGCTGGGCCGCGATCGATCCCGAAGGGGAAACGAAGGCCGACATCTTGTCGGTTGCCGCCGGCTTCCGCAGCCGCCCCGAGATCATTGCCGCAAGAGGCCGCGATCCCGACGAGGTGGCGGCGGAGATCCGTGATGATCCGGCCGGCCTGCCGCCGATGAAACTGAACGTGATCGTTGGCGGCTTCGGCTCCGCGGGCGCGGGCGGAGATGGAGTGCAATCAAATGTCGCTTAGAGAACGTTTAATAGCACATGTGCAATTGCCGCCGAGCGTGGGTCCGCTCGCGACCCGCGCCGCCGAGCCTGGCGCGCTCCTGACCCGCGCCATAGCGGTCAGGGCCAACAGCTTCGACGCTACGGCCCGAACCTTCGCCGGCGCGGTCCTCGCGACTGCGGCGCCCGTCAGGCGGCGGGGCTTTACCGAAGTCCTCGACCTCGCTGGCGCGCAGTTGCCGGAGGGGCTGCCGCTTGTGCTCGATCATCGTGACAACGTTCGGGACACCGTTGGGCGGATGACGAACCTTCGCGTCGTGAACGGCGAGCTTCTCGGCGACGGCCGGCTGACGGCGGACGCCTCAGTGGACTGGCTGGCGGCGCGCATCGCCGACGGAACGGTCGCGGCCCTGAGCGTCGGCTACACGGTCGGCCGCTGGCGCGACGACGCCAACAATACGCGCACCGCCGTCGACTGGACGCCTCGCCATGCGGCGATCGTCTCTTCGCCGGCCGACGATCGCGCCCGCATCCGGTCTTCGGACGATGGCGACGACGATAATCGCGACGATCGCGCCCGCATCCGCGGCCTGGCGCGCGCTCTCGGCCTGTCACGTGAGGTGGAAGAGCGGGCGATGAACGAGGCGTGGTCAGATCAGGAGCTCATGGACGCAGTGCTGGCGCGCGGCCGGGCGGCCGGCGAGGTGCGCTCCACGCGCGCCCACACGACGCTCGACGATCCCGAAACCTATCGCCGGGCCGCTGTCGACAGCCTTGTCTCGCGCACGACCGGAGTAGCGCCGCAGGGGCCGGCGATCGAGTTGGCGGGGCTGAGCTGGGTCGAGTTCCATCGCCGCCACCTGCGCCGCTCCGGGCAGAGCGTGGCGGGGCTTTCCGATCAGGAAGTCATCCACCGCGCGCTCTCGACGAGCGATCTTCCTCTGATCGCCGGCGACGCCTTCGGGATCTCGCTCCGGCGAACCTATGAGGCGGCGCTGTCGCCGATCACGGCCGTCTTCGGGACGCGCGTGCTCGCAGATTTCCGGCCGTGGACGGAGGCGCTGGTCGATTGGACGACGCTTTCCGTCGACAAGGTGAATGAGCTTGGCGAGTACAAGTCGTCCTATGTCTCGGAGAGCGGCGAGAGCTATCGGCTGTACAGCATTGGCGGCATCACCGGCGTTTCGCGCCAGGCCTGGGTCAACCGGGCCGGCGCGCTGACCGATCTATCCGGCATGCACGGGCGCCGCATGGCCGCCGACGTTTCCGACCCATGAAGGACGGAACGGCGGTGTTCGCCACCGCCAGGTCGAACATCGCGACCTTGCACACGACCACCCTTACGACGCTGATCGACGAGCTCCTGGCTGCGCGGGCGGCCGCCTCTCGGCGCCGCGGCGCGGGCAACGTGCAGATTGGCGTCACGCCGAGCCTGTGGGCGATCGCGCCGGAGTTCGAGGGCACGGCCATCAAAGCGCTGGCTTCGGTCGGCGCGACCATGGTCTCCGACGTCAATCCGCTCGCGGGCAAGCTCACGACCATCGTCGAGCCGCGGCTTTCCGATCCGGCGCGGAGCTATCTGATCGCGCCGCCGGCGACGATGGAGGTCGCGGTGCGGGTTGGCCTGGCCGGCGCGGGCGGGCCGATGACCGAATCGCGTTGGGGCTTCGAGAAGGATGCGGTCGAGTTCAAGATCCGCAATGACCTCGGCTTCGGCTGGTTAGATTGGCGATCCTGGACGAGGCTCGACCATGAGGCGGGGACGTGACGACGACCGTCGATGTCGCGACGCTGCGGGCCGATCTTGAGCAATTGCAGCGCGCGCGCTGGGGCGGAACGAACACCGTCACCTATCAGGGCAACGGGACCTCCCGCTCGGTCACGTACAAAACCGACGCACAGATGGCGGCGGCGCTGACCGACCTCTCGGCGAAGCTCGCCGAGGCCGAAGGCGTTCTGCAGCCTCGCTCGTTTCAAGTTTTCTCATCTAAGGGTTGGTGACACATGCGCAATTTTGTTCAACCGGGCGAAACGCTAACGCTCGTTGCGCCCGCGGCGGTGAAATCCGGCGACGTGGTGATAGTCGGCGGCCTGGCCGGCGTGGCGGCCTATGACGCGGCTGAGGGCGCCGAGGTCGAGACGCAACTTTGCGGCGTGTTCGACTTACCGAAGGGCGCGGACGTGCTGGCGCCAGGCGCGCTGGCGTTTTGGGACGGCGCGAAAGTTGTTGCCGCCGCCGGCGTCGACGACGTCAATCGGCTGCTCGGCGCTGTCGTAGCCGCCGCTGGCGCCGACGTTGGGGTTTGCCGGGTGAGGCTGAACGGCGTCGCCGCCTGAACGAGGGTCGGGAGTTCCCGTGGTTGTGACAAACGACCACGGGAAAGAGGACCGTCTGGTGGCACATTTGTGCCAGCGCCCTCCCCGGTTTCAGGGCTTTCCGACCATCAGGTGGCACATTTTGTGCCAAACGGCGTAGCCGCCTGGTGAACTAATCGGAAGCTGGTAGGGACTGGCCAATTAAGTCGGCCCCAGGGGCTGAGTTGTGACGACCCTCGCTGAGCTCCGTCAAGCCGCCTTCGCCGCCCTTCGCCCGCCGCAGCGGTTGCCGCTCAGCGCGTGGATCGAGCGCCGCCTGGTGCTGCCCGAGGGAACCAGCGCCCAGCCCGGCAAGGTCAGGCTTTGGCCCTATCAGCGCGAAATCGCCGACGCGATCTCTGACGGAGAGATCGAGCGCGTGACGCTGGTCAAGGCGGTGCGTGTCGGTTTTACGACGCTTTTGACCGGCGCGATCGGCGGTTTCGTGAGCAACGAACCGTGTCCCGTGTTGTGTCTGCTGCCGACCGAGGCCGATGCGCGCGATTACGTCGTCTCGGACATCGAGCCGATCTTTCAGGCGACGCCGGCGCTCAGGGGCGCGCTGTCGGCCGATATCGAGGAAGGCGAGCGCAACACGCTGCTGCATCGCCGTTTTCCCGGCGGCTCGCTCAAGGTCGTGGCCGCCAAGGCGCCGAGAAACCTCCGCCGCCATACCGCCCGCGTGCTCATCGTGGACGAGGCGGACGCCTGCGAGACCGGAGCCGAAGGCAACCCGATCCGGCTGGCCGAGCGGCGCACCATGAGCTTCGCCAACAGGAAAATCATTGTCGGCTCGACACCGATATTTGAGGAAACGAGCCACGTCCTGCGCGCCTACGGCGAGAGCGACGCGCGCGTCTTCGAATGCCCGTGCCCGGCCTGCGGCGCGTTCACGGAAATCCTTTGGCAGCATATCGAGTGGCAGCCCGAGCGGCCCGAGACCGCGGCCTTTCGCTGCCCGCACTGTGCGGGCCTGATCGCGCACAGGCAAAAGCCCGCGATGGTCGAAGCTGGCCGCTGGCGGGCGACGGCGCCCGACGTGCAAAGCCATGCGGGCTTCCGGCTCAACGCGCTCGTTTCCCCCCACGTCAATGCGAGCTGGCCCAAGCTCGCCGAGGAATTCCTGCGGGCCAAGGACGATCCGAGCGAGTTGCAAGTTTTCGTCAATACGATTTTGGCGCAGGGCTGGCAGGCGCCAGGCGAGGACGTGGACGAGAGCGCGCTCGCCGGCCGCGCCGAGCCGTTCGGGCTCGACCGCATCCCGCCCGAGGTCCTGGTCGTCACGGCCGGCGTTGACACGCAAGATGACCGGCTCGAGATCACGCTTTGCGGCTGGACGCGAGCGAGCGAATGCCTGGTGCTGGCGCATATCGTGCTTTGGGGCGCGCATGACGATGATATGACATGGGCGGAGCTCGACGAGCTGTTGCGGACCCGATGGCCTCACCCGCACGGCGGACGCCTCAAGGTCGACGCGTGCGCGATCGACGCCGGCGACGGCCAGCACTACGACAAGGTTTTGTCTTTCGCTCACCCGCGCGCCTCGCGCCGCGTGATGGCGATCAAGGGCGCGAGCGGAACCCGCCCGGCCATCCTGGTAAGCCGATCGAAGGTGAGGGGCGGCCGGCTGTGGATTGTCGGCGTCGACGGGCTCAAGTCGACGATTTTCGACCGTCTGCAGCGCGGCCGAATGATTCGCTTCTCGGATAGTCTGGAGCCGATCTTCTACGAGCAATTGTCATCCGAGCGGCGGGTCGTGCGCTATCGCAGAGGCCAGCCGGTTCGACGGTTCGAGCGAATCACCGGCCGGCGGTCTGAGGCGCTCGATTGTTTGACCTATGCCTTCGGCGCGAGGTCAGCCGTCGCGGTCCAGCTCGATCAGCGGGCGCAGGAGCTGACCCAGAGCATCCCGCCGGCGAAAGCGCCCAGCCTCCACAAGAGCCAGTGGATGAGCCGCTGACGCGGGGTTAATTTTCCCCCGCGTATCTGCAGCGTGTCTTATTGCGATGGAACACAAATGTGAGTTGCCAGTTTGCAACCGTACTTGTTTCCTGTTGCAGATTGCAAAGAAGGGGAATCAACCCTTTGCCTGGCCCGTTCCTCAGTTCTGCCGACGTGCACGCAACCGACAATCCAAAGCATTTTTCATGCGGGGTGTCCGTGATCGGCCTCCCCCCAGGCCATTTCCCTGGAACGATGGAAACGGACCTCTGCAACGGAGACCCCCTTTACCTCGATCATGCAATCTACGATGGCGGTTACTTCGTGGGCGTAGCCTATCGGCAGAGCGGCGGTTGCAGGGTTTCGGTTTTCATTGACTTAAGGCCGCCCAAAGACGGTTAGTTGCCGACGGAGGCACCCAACAGCGCTCGGAAACACGTGGATTTCCTCGCCTGCGTCCTGGCGGTCGACGAGCTGTCCCACGTTTCGTCCCATAACGTCCCCTCCGACCCCTTAAGGCGCGCAGGGCGCCCGGCGTTGACAAAACGACGGCCTAACTATAATGTTAGGTCCCATGCGCCGGGTCCCATACCAAGCCTGCCTCAGACTCTTCAACCGGAACGCAGCCGCAATTGATGTCGCGCGCGGCCGCGGCGAGGTCGCGCTCGCCTTCGGCAGAGAGAAGCCGGACGTCCCCGGCGAATACTGGGATATGGACATCGTCGCTATGGCGTTGGTCGACCGCTTGACGAGGTTTTTTCAAAACCGACGAGACGCCGCTGAGATCGTGAGGAGTTTTTGGCCCCAATGGACGGTCGCGCTCGCCCTCGCCGAGGACGCGAATGAGAACGACGCCGGCCTGTTTTACATCGGCGCCCATGACTTCGACGGCCGAGCCAAGGTGATCCGCGTCGGCTCCTTCGACGAAGTCACGAAGACTTTCCTCGCGATGCCGGTCGACAAGCGGCCAAGGGTTCATTTCTACGTGGACGTTTGGGAGGTGGTGGAGGCTGTTCGTGCGGCGGCGAAGCGCGAAGACATCGAGCTCGACGAGCGGTTTTTCTATTCCCTCGACGATCCCCGCTTCGAAGCCACATTCATCGAGGAGGCGCGCAAACACAGCGACCGCATCAAGCGCGAGAAGAGGGCGGGCAAGCCGCGCGCCGCGAAGGCCACAGCGCCATCACCCGCAGACATCCTGGCGCTCATGGCCGAGGTGCGGGGGATGACGTTGCAATGATCGAGCTCCAACGCGAGGAGCTGGCATGCGCGGGCTTTCGGCGGGCGAACGACGACTGGGACACACGACTGTGGTTCCCGGACGCCGGCGACCTCGCGAAGGCCCTGCCGGCGCGGCGCCGCGAGCGCAAGCCGTCGCTCGCCAGCCAACTCAAACAGGTCTGGAAAGCCGCGAAAGACGCGGGCGTTTCTGTCGTCGTGACGATCGAGGGCGTCGGCAAAGTGACAGCTCAGCCCGCCCGCGCGGCGGACCTGCCGCCGGACATCCTCGGCGCCGGCGAGATGAACGAATGGGATCGAGACCTTGGCACGCATCCGCCTGAAGTACGTCAATAGCTTCGCCAACCCCGACCGTAAAAACGGGGCGGTTCGGCACTATTTCCGCAAGCGCGGCATGAAGGACATCCCGCTGCCAGGCGTGCCCGGTTCCGAAGAGTTCATGGCCGCCTACCAGATGGCGCTCGCCGGAATGCCCGACGCCGCAAGGCCGGAGATCGGCGCGAAACGGACCGAGCCCGGAACGGTCGATGCGCTCGCCGTGTCCTACTACAAGTCCGATGGTTGGCAGCATGGCCTCGACGGCGAAACCCGCAAAACCCGCCGGCGCATCATCGAGCGGTTCCGCGAGCGGCACGGCGCAAAGCGCGTCGCGCTGCTGCGCCGTGAGCATGTGATGAAGATGCTGACCGAGATCGAGGGGGCGTCGGCTCGGCGAAGCTGGTTCAAGAGCATTCGGCCGCTGTTGCAGCACGCGGTGCCGACCATGCTCAAGGACGACCCGACGTTCGGGATCGCAACGCCCAAACTGCCCAGGACCAAGGGGCACCACTCCTGGTTCAACACCGAGATCGCTGCCTATCGCGCCTTTTGGCCGTGCGGCACGCAACAGCGCCTCGTGTTCGAGTTCGCGCTCGAAACCGTCTCGCGGCGCGGCGAGGTGGTGCGGCTGGGGCCGCAGCATGTCTATACCGGATCAAAGGGCGAGCCGCGCATCCGCATCGCTCGCATCCACGGCTCGGACGACGTGGACATCCCGATCACGCCCGAACTGAAGGCGGCGATCGACGCCATGCCGCGCGCGCACCTGACCTTCATCGTCACGGCCTACGGGCGGCCGCGCTCAAGGTTCGGGCTCGGGACCGACTTCGCCCGCTGGGCGCGCGAGGCCGGGCTACCCGATCATTGCCGACTGCATGGGCTCAAGAAGGCGGGCATGGCCCGCCTGGCCGACGCCGGAGACACGACGCACGAGCTGATGGCGGTCTCCGGCCACAAGACGCTGGCCGAGGTCGAGCGCTACACCAAAGGCGCGAACAAAAAGACGCTGGCCGACAGCGGTATGGCGAAGCGGATAGGCCAGAACGTGAACGCGGTTGTTACAAACACCGGGGCCGCAGTGATACAAACGCTCGCTAAGTCATTGAAATAGAAGGGGCAAGAAGATGGCTTGGCGCTCCCAAGGGGACTCGAACCCTGTTTTCGCCGTGAGAGAAAGCCATCGGCGGTTTTTAGGTCGCTGGCGAACGATGGCGGATAATTGATTTTATTGATGTTTCCTGTTTTGTTTCCTTGTACGTTCGCCAACGTTCGCCTACATCTTTGCCGTACGTTTGCCGTACGTTTTGCCGCCCGCGAAGGAACCCGATGGCCCGCACGATCCGCAACGCCAAGCTCGACAGCCGCTCGGCCCGCTTCAAGCTGCCCGAGCGGCGGGAGCCTTATTGGACGGTCATCTCTTCGGGCAATGCGATCGGCTACCGAAGGGGTGCGAAGGGAGGCACATGGATTGCCAAGGTGCGCGGCGATGACGGGACACGACACTACGCCCCCCTTGGACCGGCCGACGACGCCAGAGATCCCGATGGCCTGACCGTGTTCTCATTCGCCCAGGCGCAAGAGTCCGCGCGCGCGTTCTTCGCCCAGAAGGGCCGCGAGCTCGCCGGACACAGCGAGCCGCAGCCGGGCGGCCCGTACACGGTGAAGATGGCCGTCGACGCCTATTTTACGGCTCGTGAGCGGCGCGGCTCGAAGAGCGTGCGCAAGGACCGCTATCAAGCTGAGGCACGCATCATTGCGCAGCTGGGCGCGGTCGACGCGGCAAGGCTAACGGTAAAGCGGATTCGAGACTGGCACCAGGCCGTGGCCTCCGCCGCAAAGCTGGTGCGCACGAAAAAGGAAGCCAAGCAGCAGACTCGCGCTTTCGACTCCAAGGACCCCGAAGAGGTGCGCAAGCGCCGCGCGACGGCAAACCGGTTGCTGACGATCCTCAAGGCCGCGCTCAATCACGCCTTTCAAGAGGGCCGGATACCGTCAGATGAGCCGTGGCGCCGGGTTAAGCCGTTTCGCGAGGTCGATACTCCCGTCGTCCACTTCCTCAAGGCCGCCGAATGTGTACGGCTCGTAAACGCCTGCGAGCCGTCTTTCCGAGATCTGGTGCGCGGCGCGCTCGTGACCGGGTGCCGCTACGGGGAGCTGACACGGATGCGCGCCGCCGACTTCAACGCGGACGCTGGCACGATAACCGTGCGCGTCTCGAAGTCCGGCAAACCCCGCCACGTGGTGCTGAACGACGAGGGGCAATCGCTATTCGCCGCGCTCACGGCCGGCCGGGCGCCGCAGGACTTGGTGTTTCGGCGGGCTGACGGCGGCGCGTGGGGGGCCTCGCACCAGCAACGGCCGCTTGAGGAGGCATCGCGCGCGGCCAAGCTCGACCCGCCCGCGACGTTCCATATCTTGCGCCACACGTACGCCAGCGCGCTCGCAATGAGGGGCACGCCAATGGGCGTCATCGCCGCGCAGCTCGGGCACAGCGACACACGCATGACCGAGAAGCACTACGCGCACCTAGCGCCGTCCTACATCGCGGACACGGTGCGCGCAGCGCTGCCAGGATTCGGGATACTTGGGGAAACGAACGTCGTACCCCTGCAGCGCGGGTAAGTGGCCCCCCAGGCTTTCCCCGTGGGGACGGAAAATGCCCTCAGCGGGTGCCTTGACAATCCGGGGCGTGCGATCTGAAGCTCACTAGCTGCACGATCTCAAGGCTTCAGTAATGTCGATGGCAGGGCAATGGATAGCAACTTATGGTGGTACTAATACAGGGACTATTGTCTTAGAGATTGAAGAAGATTTTGGCCAATATAAAGCAGTTGCTTGTCTATGGGATGATAATCTACAACATCCTAGTAGCTTCGTAGTAAGATTTTATACAGCGTCAAAAGATCCATGTCAGACTATTACTGTGAAGAACATTGTGCCGATGTGGCGGTCTGGAATATTTCTTAAGAATGAGGAGATTAACAACTTTGTCCAGAAGGGCTTCTCGTTCCCAACCGAAGCCGAAGTTTCTTTTGACTTTCAGAGCCCGCGTTTGTCATTAACGTGGATAACCTCGGTCGCGACTCGCGGCGAGACCAACGCCATCTTATCGCAGACATCTGCCGGCGCGCCTTCAGCCTTAGTGCCTCTGCGTATCCCCACATGGAGCGGGTTCAAGAAACACATCGATACGTTACCGGCCCACCGGTACATATTTCGTGGCCAAGAAAGAAGTTCCACGTGGCCCTTGCGCACGACATTTCATCGTTCAAAGCGATCTATCGTGGAAAGGTTTCTTGTTGACGATGTCTTGGAACTGCGCAAGGCCTTTAGCGGTATTGTTGCGCATAGGTTCAATCTCGACGACCAGCTTGATTATGCCGCCTTTCTTAATTTGGCGCAGCATCATGGGTACCCCACCCCCCTGCTAGACTGGACGCACTCACCTTATGTCGCTGCGTTCTTTGCCTACAGCAAGCTTCGTGGAAGTATCCTGGAAACAGATAAAATTCTAATTCACAAATTCGCATCTTTCCATTGGAATATAACCGTTCCACGTTTTGCTTCAATTTTCCCGGCTTTACCTCACGTATCCTTGCTGGACGCATTGGCGCTTGGAAATCCTCGCGCTATCCCTCAGCAGTCCCTTTCGATGATAACAAACGTCGATGATGTCGAAGCACACATTAACAGCGTCGAAAGGGCGCACGGGTTCACGTTTCTTGAAGCGATCGACCTACCGGCGTCTGCACGGCCCGAGGTTATGCGTGACCTGGCATTTATGGGGATTACCGCGGCCTCTCTATTTCCCGGCCTTGACGGCGTTTGCGAGAGCCTTCGTGAAAAAAACTTCTCCTGATTCCTTTGCACGTAGCCCAAAGGGTGCGCTTCAAAGGTAGTAGCTGGTCAATCGCTTTCGGTCAGGCGGCTTCCGCGTGCTTCGCAGGTCCTTTGTTGCTCTTTGGAGCCGCGGCCTGGTCGGCGGATTGATCGCCGTAACCCCGAAGTCAGGCCGCCGTCGCCGCTGTGATCGCGGCGGCGGCTTTCGCTTGCGACGCCTTCGCCCGTTGCACAATCTGCCTGTCCGCCATCGCCAGCGAATGCGTCAGCAAAATTTGCCCGCCGCGGTGCAGATGCTCGGCCGCCTTTTGCAGCGCCGCGAGTCGCTCAACCTCGTTAGGCAGCCGTTCATTCGCCCAGCGTAGCCGCAGCAACTCGGTTTCCAGCCCGCTCAGCCCCGAAAGCATCCTCGCGCCGTCCAAGGCCGCGCCGATCACTGCGTCGTCGCCTTCCTGAAGCGCGGTATTGATCGCCTTCGCCCGCTCCTTCGGCGTCATGCTTCGAAGCGCGGACCGGATCTCGCTCGCTTGCAGCGCCGGCGGCGGAGGAGGACCCTTTAGCCGCCGTTCACACGACGCGATATCGCTGGCAAGCCGCGCCGTCTCCTCGTCGTGACGCCTCAAAACCGGTTGCGTAATGCGCACCGCATAGTCCTCGGCCCGGACATGCCGCGCGCCCTCGCTCAAGGTTTCGTCGCCGTGAATCGCAATCGCCGCCGCGCGCGCCCGCTCGGCCGCGTCGCGCCCCGCGCCGAGCCACGCCTTGACGCGCTCAATCGCCAGATCGCCGCTCACGTTGAGGAAAACGCCTTCATGCAACGACGGACTCAACATCGGCGGAACGAAATTTCCGGGGGTCGATTGCGATTGCGCAGCCATTGGGAGTCTCCTTTAGGTTTCGACTTAGAATCTGCCTCGGAAGTAGGACGATCGCGGAAATGGATCGGGAACCTCCGAGCCGAGCGCATAAAGCCGCGGCGTCGGCGGCGGAATTGGCGGGCTGTAGGGTGGCGGCGGCGGACGGAGTCCCCAGGATCCGCAGCGCTGATCGCGTGGGCGCCAGTTTGGCCCCAGTGTCCCATACCCGCCCTCGAGGCCACCGCTCTGCAACATGTTCGGCGGCCTCACGGCAAGCCGCAGACACCCAACCAAAGCGTTCGCCGCGTCGTCGTGGCCCTGGGCAGGATGACTGACAACATCCTTCCCGGCGCGATGCGTCCGCCTCTCGAGCGCCTTCAATTCCCTCACCAGACGAAGATCGTCAGGGATGGAAACAATGCCGCGAGCGAAGGCGCTCAAACTTTCGAGGAACAATTGCGACGCGGTCATCTCGCTTTTCTCGTAGCTCAGGCCGGCGTCGCGAAAGGCGCTCGAGATCCATTCGCCGCCGTACAAATCGCCAACGACCTGGTGCACGTGGTAGTCGCGGCAAAGCTGGGCGTACTCGGCCACGACGCTGCTCGGATCAAAAGGCGGCGTATGCGCGCGGATCACATCACAAACGAAATTCTCGCCCTCGCGATGGCCTACGGCCAACGTCATCGCATCGCTTCTGCCCCCAGAAGGATCGCAAAAGGCGTGGTAGCCCCACCGCTTCTGCGGCGGAAGCTCCCTCGGCCTCCCGTGGTCAACCGCAGCGTCAACGGTGGCGTCGTCGAGAAAACTGGATAAGTCGTTGCGCCACTGGCCGCCCCATTCGGAGCTCGCCGCCTCGCTGTCGTCGGCATAGTCCCGCGCAATCGCGGCTTCGTCGAGGGTAGGATTGAAGTCTGTCGACTTCGCCTGGATCACAAGCACGCCCGGATCGCCGTCAGAGCCGAAATGCGCCCGATGCTTCTCCGCAAGCAACCCGACGCGGCGATACGGCGAACTAATTGCGACCAATCGCCCGCCGCTCGCGGTCAGGCTCGGCATGATCGCTCTGTTAATTTCGCGGTCGGGATTTGAAGATGCGATCTCGTCGTCCGATCTCCACCACGAAATCTCGTCGTAGATTGCGCAGAGAATCGTGCGGCCGCGGACATTCCGAAACGACGCGGCGTGAACGGCGATCACGATGCCGTTCCTAAGCCTGATCTCGTCCGCAACCTCGCTCTCAATGGTCCCCGTCAGCATGGGGCTCGATTGCAGAAACCCACGGCAATAGCCGAGGATGATCGAAGCTTGCGCCTTCGATGGCGCCAACACCAAAATCGTTCCGACCTCGCCGGCGCTCAGCTTGTGCTTGCATAGCGCGGCCTGGTGAACTGCGATCGCGGCAGCGATCCGGCTCTTGCCCGAACGCCGGCCAACGACAACCCAAAGCTCGCGACAAGGCTTCGTCGGCGGCAGGCGCCCGCCGCTTACGCTCGCGAAAAACTCCGCTTCGTCATCGTCGAGTCGGGAGCCAATCGACGCCTTCAGGCGAGGGCTTTCAGGAATGTCCCCTCTGGTGAGTTTGACGAATCCTCTGTCGAGGTGATCGAGGTTCTGGATCCATGCCATCCTCTCTACGGGCGAATGTTTCGCGTTATCCGGCGGGTGGACCGTGGCAGTGGCAACTTCTCGCCGTCATACGAAGTCGAATATCTACAGAATCACAGTTTATTGGTTCCAATCTCGGTTACGGAGGCTTATAATAAAAAAGCGAATCAGACGAAGCTAAGCATAGAGGCACTTCGCGATCTCGTATTAGCAGTTGAATGTCTCGAAAGTCATGAGCATGGATCCGAGGGATCTGTGGGCAGCGCTGCCGCCAGCTCTGCGGCGTCAGATTGTCGAGGATGTCGCCGCGGTTCTGGCGGAGGTCTCTCGTGAAGTCCGAGCTGATCAAGCCAACTCATCTGACGCGCAAGGCGGTCGTCTATATCCGCCAGTCGACGCCCCACCAGGTGGTGAGCAATCAGGAAAGCCTGCGGCTTCAGTACGCCCTCCGCGAGCGCGCCCACGAACTCGGCTGGCATGAGGCGGATATCGATGTGATCGACGCCGACCTTGGCCTGAGCGGCGCGTCCGCCGCGGGTCGCAGTGGCTTCAAGGAACTGGTGGGGCGGGTCAGTCTCAGCGAAGTCGGCCTGATCCTGTCGATCGATGTGACGCGGCTCGCCCGCAACTGTTCGGACTGGTACCCGCTCTTGGACATCTGTGGCCTGCGCGGCTGCCTCATTGCCGATCGAGACGGCGTCTACGACCCTGGAAGCGCCAATGGGCGTCTGCTCCTCGGCTTGAAGGGAACGATATCGGAACTCGAACTTCATACCATCCGCAGCCGGCTGACCGCAGGCCTGCTCGCTAAGGCCGAGCGTGGCGACCTTGCGCTCTCTCTGCCGATCGGCCTGCTGCGCGACCCGGCCGACGTGGTGGTCAAAGACCCCGATCTGGCGGTTCAGGGGCGTCTCGAACTTGTGTTCGAGATGTTCCTGAAGTTTCGCACCGTGGCCAAAGTCATGCGGGTCCTCAACGAGCGCGGCCTGCATCTCCCTCGCCGCGACCGGCATGGCGATCTGCGCTGGGCGCGCGCAACGATCTCATCGGTGGCGTCGATCCTTAAGAATCCCGCCTACGCTGGCGCCTTCGTCTACGGACGGACCCGCATGCGCATGCCGGTTCGTGAAGGCGCATTGAAAGCCAAAGCGCCGCAGCCGCTGGATGAATGGCGGATCATCATCAAAGACCGATACCCCGCCTACATTGACTGGCCGACTTATGAAAAGATCGGCGCCATCATCAGAGACAACCGGGCCGAGTACATGCGCATCAAGACTCGAGGCGCGCCGCGCGACGGCGAACTTCTCTTGCACGGCATCGCCTGGTGCGCCCGATGCGGGCATAAGATGTTCGTCCGCTACAAGGGCGGAGGCCAGTACGTATGCAATCACCTGCGCTCCAATGAGGGGCTGCCGACCTGCCAGGAGATGCGAGCAGCGCGGATCGACCAGGCTGTGGCGGACGCCTTCCTGACGGCGCTGGCGCCGGCCGAACTCGATGCGTTGTCGAAGGCCCGCCGCGCCCAGCACCAGGTGGACTCCGCGCTTCGCACAGGCGCCGAGCGCGAACTCGAAAGAAAGCGATATGCCGCCGCTCTGGCGGAGCGTCAGTTCAATCGGGTGGACCCCGATAATCGTCTCGTCGCCGCCGAACTCGAGCGTCGCTGGGAAGCGGCGTTGACCGAGGTTCGGGCGGCCGAAGAAGCGCTTGCCCACCAGGCCGGTTCCCACCCGGTCGTTCAGATCGGGATAGACAAGGCGCTGCAGGGCAAGGTTGTCAGCCTCACAGGCCGTCTGCCGCAGATCTGGGCCGACCCGACTACGACCGATGCTCAACGCAAGGCGTTGCTGCGGTGTCTCGTCGACAAAGTCGTGCTCGACCGCGGCGAACACGACGTCGCCTCGGTCCGGATCGTCTGGCGCGGCGGGGCCGCGACAAATCTAGAGGTTCGGCGGAGGGTCAATGCCGTCGGAAAGCTTACGCGGGGAATGGAGATGCGCGATCGGGCGCTCGCTCTCGCGCGCGCTGGAATGTACGACGATCAGATCGCCGCCGTCCTCACGAGCGAGGGGCATCGCTCCCCAAACAGCGAGGGCGAGGTCCTCCCAATCACGGTCCAGCGAATCCGACATGCCGCCGGGATCCCAATAACGATGCAACGTACCCGATGGACGCATGACGCGGGCGTGTTGACGGCTCCCGAACTGGCCGCGAAGCTGGGCATCCCGGTGAACTGGCTCTACGTGCAGATCAGGAAAGGAAAGCTCTTGGTGGATCGCCAGCCGAGCGGAGCTTACCTCTTCAATGGCGCCGCCACAGTCCTCGATAGCGTACAATCCCTGCGAAACCACAAGATCGATCGCCTCGATCTCAGAATTTGTCAGCCTCACCAGAGGGGGCATCAACATGCAGGACAGTGATCCAATTGCGCCACGTCGACAGGTCTTCAAGCGACGCGCCTAGAAGACGCTTATCGAGGATGGCCCGGTCAAGGCGCATCGGCATCATGAGGCGTCCGCCTCGTTCTCAATCTCGACGCCGCGTGAATGCTCGGCCAAGTACTGCTCGAGACTCGGCACTTCCCGCGCCACCCTCCGCAGACCAATGCGCTGAAGCGCGCGGCCCAGCCGATCGGTCAACATGCCGTAACTCTCGCTGTCGAAAGGCTCGCCGCGGACCGCCATCGCCTCGAGGCGCTCGGCCTCGGCGCTCAACATCGATGCGCGGCGGATCAACTGCCGCTGACCCTCGGATAGGCGATCGCGCCCGCCGAGGTCGGCGGTGATGGCTTCGACCAAATCGCGGAACCGGCGAGCCGTCGCCGATCGGCCATCCGTCATCGGCAGAAGCTTGCTACCATTGGCGAGCTTGCTGCGAACGGTCAGCGGCCGGCTGGAGACTGGCGGACTATCTGGGGCTAAATCCATGCCTAAACCTGGTGCCTGCGCCAGCGTTACACTCTACGCACGGCGATAACAAGCGCGCTTAATCCCCGTAAACGCCAGCAATTCCGCGAGTTAGACGCCCTGAAGGTCGCGACGTACGGCAAACGTACGGCAAAAGTGCTTCCGAAAGCGCCTTTTTCCGAGGGTGCAGCCGGCGGCTGTGGAAGGGGCTGGGGCCACCTAGCGCACATCGATAAGACCGAGTGCCGATGCACCGCCTAGCGCCGGTTGCTCCGCAAATATGAACGCCGACGTCACCGGCACATGGAGGTCGGGCCGAGCAATCTTGCAGAAGAGGTAAGCCGTCGCATACGTCCGAGTCAGCAAGCTCAGCGTCATATGAAAGCCTGCCGAGACGTAGATCGGGCCGTTGCTTTCCCAGATTGCTCCGTCCGTGGAGCCGGGGCGGGCGTGAACGAAGCTACAAAGCTCTTCGTAAAGGGTAGAAATCCAACCACCCTGCTTGAAGAGAGCTCGTTCCTCAGGCTTCACGCATACCCTAGAAAGCCGCGAGCGGAGGTTTAGAAAATTGAGGCTCGAACCCGGCTTTCCTTCGGACCACTTCCGGTAGGCGTCGTCTTTGGGGCTTAGCTTTCCCAAAGTCCCCACGCCAATGATATCGATAACGCTCCGGAGGTTCGATAGTGAAGACCGATAGAAACCGTGGAGCGCGTCGAACACGCTAGCCTGAAAACAATCTGAGGCATCGTACATCGCGTCGGTCAGCTCGTCCCGATCGTCAGGTTCGAACACCTAAATCCAGTCCGCCCACAGAGTGTACAGCAGTCCTAGTGGTCAAAATCAAACGTAAGAGTCCGGGGCGCCTTCCGCAATTTCAAGGAGTTCTCCGGCTTGCAAGGGGTTCGAAGCGTTTGATTCTATCCACTAGCTCCGTTCCGTGATGTTCCGAGGTTATCAGGGCCACATGGTCCGGAAGACGCATTATTCCGTTCCAGACATTTCGTCTGACGAGATCCGATGGGCGAGGCCAGCGCTTTCGCCCCTCGGGAAGCATAAACACACTAGGTGCAAGCCGAACGCGGCGCGTCCGGAAATCAATTTTGCCGCGCTTCGCCACTGGATTGGCCATGATTGTGCCTATGTTCGATCGAGTTCGCTCGGCTGGGTTAGCATGATCCGGATTGTAGATCGCCGAGCCGCAGCGGCTTTGAACGGCTATTCAGGCGTCGAGGAAGGGTAGGCTCCGGAGTGCCAGTCCGATACAGGTTACATTGCGTTTGCCTGCGGACCGTGCGGACCGCGCCAGGGTTTGGGAACAAAGGGGGAGGGTGGTCCGCATGGTCCGCTGTCCAGTTCAATGTAACTCATACTTTGTAGGGTTCCCCATAAAAGCGCTGGCATTGCGGGTGTACCCACAGACTTTGATCGGCCATTGCCACGAATTCCTCCGTGCCGTCCGGCGGCTTCCCGCAGTGTGCGCAGGGGTGCATGAGATCGATTCCGCGGTAGCGGCGTCGCCGCGCCTCTCCGTCGCGCGGGCGTGCGACGCGGATTGACGGGACCGCCGCGGCGAGAAAGCGGCCGAAGTTCTGTTTGGTCGGCTTCGCGTGGCCGTTGTCTGCGGCCCACAAGCAGTACGCGGCGTAGAGATCATCGATCGTGATCTCCTTCGCGGCTTCGATCCGGCAGCTCTCTCGCACGAAGGCCGCGACCGGAGAGGCGAGATCGCGCATCGCGATGATGGCTTCCTCGGCCGAGGGAAGGCGGGTGAAGCGACCGCCGTTGCTTGTCAGGCGCGCGAGCCCGTCGAGCGACTAATTGAGGACCCCGCTCATCTCGGCCCGCAGCGCCGGCTCGAGATCGTGGTCCTCTTTGCCGAGCCACGACCGCGTCGTCAGCAGCAAGACGATCCGACCGATGATTGCCTCCGAGGCATCGCCGAGCCGCGGCAATTCGTTGCTGACAACGTGAAGTCGGCAGGGAAGCTTGCCGGTCCACTGGTCACGGTACTTTCGGTTGACGGTCAACGTGTCTTCGCCGCTGATGCTGAGCAAACGCTCGATCACGACACTGCTGTCCCGACCGGCGAACCGTGCGTCGCTGATGACGGCCAACGCCGTGCCGATGAGCGGGGCGAGCCCGAATTCGCCGCCGAGGCTGTTGAGAGTGGGCCCGGCGACGTTCTTGCGGCCGATCAGCTGGGTTAGGATGCGCGCGATTACGCCTTTGCCGCCGCGCGTTGGGCCGATCATGAGGAGGATCTTTTGCAGATCGGTCCGCCCGCTGATGACGTATCCGAACCACTCGGAGAGTAGGTTGAGCGCGTCGCTTTCGTTTGGCCACAGATCCTCAAGGAACCGAAGCCACCGGGCCGACGATGGCGCATCGGGCTCGTACGCGAACGGCACGCTGGTCTGGTTGAAGAAGAGAGGCGTATGGGGGAGAAGCCGCCGCGCCTCGACATCAAGCAGGCCATTTTCCAGGGAGACGACAACCCCCATCGTTCGGTCGTCGAGCCAGCTTGGCTGATCGCGATCGGCGGGCAGAATGGTGATTGCGGCGAGGGCTTCGAGCAAATCTCCGATCTTGCGCCGTGTCGGCGCCCACGGCGCAAGCGATTTGCCGGAGACAAAGAGCGCAGACTCCGTGAACCGATACAACAGGGACCTGACGGCCCGATCCTCGGCCTCGATCCATCGCGAGGTGCGCCAGAGCCACCAGCCGCCCCGCCAGTGGCGCAACGTGAGCACGCCATCGCGCTCGCAGGCTTTCCTGACGAAGGTGTGGGCGACGTCCATCGGCTGCGAGGGCGGCGGGAGAAGTTCTTCCGCGACATCGGAGGCGGGCTGATCCATCATCTTCGGCCCTCTGCGCGGGAGGCGAGCCGGTCGCACCGGCCCAAGTTGACGCCGGCGCACCAGGCGTTGCGGCGAGCGAGCGGCCATTGATGAAAGCCGAGCGGATAGCCGCCGGCCTCGCGCTCGCCGTCAAATTTTCGACTGAAACCGCAGTAATAGCCGTCGCGCCATTCGTCGGGCCAGGCGCGCTTGAGGCGGCGGCGCTCATCGTCGGCGTTCATGGTTCAGGCCACCGAGTTGGGCGGCCTCGCCATGAGATGCGCCTGAGTTCGATCGCGCCGGAACGCTCGGCTGGATGGAACAGAAACCAGGCGAACGGCGCGCCTCCGAAGGCCGTACGCCGGCCTTGCCAGTTTGCGCGGTGCATCATGGGCAGGCGCTCGATTCCGGCCCACACGCGCCGCAGATGGCGGTCCATGAGGTCGGAGCGGCCGGCGCCCTCGAGCGCCTGAAGCCTGAGAAGCGCGATGAACGGCAGGCCAAGCGAAAGGCCGTGCCGAATGAAGCCGTCGGCCGATTTGTAGGGTGGATTGCTGATGATGACGGAAACGCCGGCGGGCGGCGCCGATTCCATCTGGAAGTCGATCGGCGTCAGGATTCCGGGGTCCGCGTCGGGATAGGCGACGAGATCCTGCGCCACGACCGCGTGGCCGGCGGCGCGCAGTTCGCGGACGATCGCGCCGCGGCCGGCGGCGGGTTCCCAGATCGCGCCACTGTGCCAATCGAGCTCGCCGGTGCGCAGCAATGCGCGGGTGGCGCAGCCGGGCGTCTCATACAAATCATGGCCGCGGTCCTTGAACGGCGCGCGGGCCGCCGGCCGCCAGCGGGCGGGCGAAACTTGCGATTCGGGTCGGGGAGGATTAGCAAGAAAACTGCTCGGGCCGCCAAGCTGAGCCGTTTTGCGAGGGTCGCGCGCTGGTTCAGCCGCGGCCCCCGCCGCTCTCGAGGACTCCATTCACGCCGCAGCCTCGCCGTGTGTCCCGGCTTTGCGCGACTTCCAGGGCTTGAGCGATTCGATGTAGGCGCGGAGCGCCTCGGCCGTTATTCGCGTGTTCTTGCCGTCTTTGAGGCCATGCAACTGCCCGGACGCGAGCGCCTCGTAGATGCTCGTTCTGCCTTTGCCCGTGACGAAACACGCCTCGTCAACCGTGAAGAGCACCTTCGCGAGGGGCGGGGCCCGCTCTTGTTTCTCTTGCTTCCTTTTCACGACGTACGTCTCCGCGCTGGTGCGAACGCGGGTGACGCTAGCCGGACGGGCGGCGAGCGATACGGTAATTAGGTGTTGGAATCTAATTGAAACCTGGCGCGCCAGTTTTCGCCCAGTACCTTGTTGCGCGCTTTGCGCACCGTCGAGACGCTGTGGCCAAAGTGGGCCGCCATCTCCTCGTTTTTCTTGGCCGCCAGCTCCTCGGGCGGCATTGCACGCATCTTCCGCTCTAGGGCGGGGCTCACGTTGGGCTTCCGCCCGCCGCGGTTAGGCGGGGTGGCTGGCTTAACGAGCGGGGGCATGCTGCGCGGCAGCGGTTGAAGCAGGCGTTCGAGCGCACCCTTCGAGACGACAAAGCGGAAGAAGGGCGTGTACGGAGGCCATGCGCGGCCGTCCAGGCGCTTCCACCGTGGGGGGCGGCTCTTGTCCTCCCGCCCGTACGCGTCCCTATAGTGTAGGCGCGGCGCCGACGTGCCCTCGATAAGCCAGTCGGGCCCGAAGTCCAGCGGCAGCGGCGCGAGCTCAACCCGCGTCGGGTAGTCGACGTCGCCTCGCCCCGGCTCGAACCGGGACTCGCCCACCACCATGAGGCACGGGAGCCGGCCGTCCAGGACGGCGGCGCAGAGTTCCACCTCGGACAGGCGCTCGCGGGCCACGTGCCAAGGCAGCCATTCGCTCTCCCACGAGGCTTTCGCGTAGCCGGGAGTGCCTGAGTCCTCGGTCATGGCAAGAGTATGCCTAAGGCCGCCTACATTCGCCACTGACCGCTATCAGGATTGCCGTATATTTGCCGTATGGCGGCTAAATCAGGTGAGCTATTTCAGCTAAGCGATTGTTTTTATTGGCGCTCCCAAGGGGACTCGAACCCCTGTTTTCGCCGTGAGAGGGCGACGTCCTGGGCCGCTAGACGATGGGAGCGATGCTGTTGCGGCGTGGAAACTGGCCTATATATCGGCGAGGCGCCTGAGGCAAGCGCGGCCGGCCATACAACTTTTCAGCGCCGCGGGCTCGTGGTTCACGGCGCGTTAAGCTTGTGGCGCGGAACTTGCGTTTCGTAGGGTCGTGATTCGGAGAGAGCGGCGAACGGACCTCGCGATGGAGTCTGACATCATGCCGATGGCGAGCCTCGCGCGGCGCCCGACCGTTCTGATCGTCCTGCACCAGGAGCATTCGACCCCCGGGCGCGTCGGCCTTGCGCTCAAGGCGATGGGGGTTAGGCTCGACATCCGCCGGCCAAGCTTCGGCGAGCCGCTGCCGGCGACGCTCGCCGATCACGCCGGCGTCGTGGTGTTCGGCGGCCCGATGGGCGCCAATGACACGCTCGACTGGGTCAGGCGCGAGATCGACTGGCTGGAGACTCCGCTGGCGGAGGAAAGACCGCTGCTGGGCTTGTGCCTCGGCGCGCAAATGCTCGCGCGCACGCTTGGCGCCAAAGTGTTCGGCTACGACGACAAGCGCAGCGAAATCGGCTACTACCCGATCGAGCCCACCTCCGCCGGCGACCGGCTCTGCCCGGCCCCGTTCCCGCGCACGGTCTACCAATGGCATTCCGACGGCTTCGATCTGCCCGACGGGGCCGAACTCCTCGCCGTTGGCGGAGCGAATTTCCCCCACCAGGCCTATCGCCATGGCCGGCATGCGGTCGGTCTGCAGTTCCACCCCGAAGTCACCTACCACATGATGTGCCGCTGGACCCATCGTGGCGCCGAGCGGCTGACCAGACCAGGGGCGCTCGCCCGTCCCGAGCATCTTGGCGGCTGGTTCCAGCATGACGGACGCGTCGCCGCCTGGCTCGAGGCTTTCCTGCCGGCCTGGCTCGAGGGGCGCCTCGCCGAGCCCGAACCGAAAGCCCGCCCCGCAAGCCCGCCCAACGCGGCGCCGAAGCGCGAAGCGCCCGCCATCCAGCCGGCCGGGGCCTGAGGTCCCGTCCTCACGCGTCGTCGCTTTTCCGCCCGGAGAATGCAACCAGGGCGGGAATTCTCGGCGATCCAGCAAATTAAACGAAAGCAAAGGAAAGCAAAATGGCTTTCTTTTGCTTTCTTTTGCTTTTCGGAATCAAGCCTTCTCAAACGGTTATGGCCGAGAAAATAGAAAAAATTTCCGCCCGCCTCCACTCGCCTCCAAGGTTGTGCTTGAACAAGCCTGTCAACATTATGGCCCTTCGTCTCCGGGGCCGGGAGGCGTCGGCCTGGGTTCCGCTAATAGGAATATCTATAACGCTTATTTCTGATTTCGTCAAGAAAAGGCGACGCGGACCATCCATTCGAGTCCGCTCTCTGCCGAGCTCGTTCCATCAGAGCCAAGGCCGCAGGCTTGCCCCGTCTTTGCGCCCGCCGGGCGAAGGCCCGCCAATACCGGTGGACCTCGGGGTCGCTTCGAGCAGTCTCAAGATACAAACTTCGTGGGGCTGAGAAGCCCGACCCACGCGCCGCCTCTAGGCGCAGCGCCGTCAGAACAGAGATCCCTGCCCTTCCCCCTCCTTGTCCGGTTTTGCGCGCCGGCGCGGCAGCAGCGCCGGGGGCGTGAGCGGCGGACCGATGCGCCCGCCCGCTATGGCGCCGATCTTTCCGTCGGCGAATTCGATCTCCAGGCGCTGGGCCTGCCTGACCTCCGCCGCGCGCCTCAGCGGTCTCTGCTGCTCGTCACGCACCAGCGCGAAGCCGCGCGACAGCACGCCGCGATAGCTCATCGCGCCGAGCAATTGCCAGGCGGAGACGAGCTGGGCGCGCCGGCTCTGCAGCCGTTCGTCATAGGCGCGCGCCATGCGGGCGGCGAGGCGGTCGACGGCGGCCGCCTGCTCGCCGCGACGCCTGGCCAAGAGCGCCGCCTCGCGGCCGAATGTCCGGCCAATCGCGTCCGCCGCCCGGCGCGGCCGTTCGATCAGAAGCGGCCTTAGCCTCGCCAGGCGGCCGGTGAGGCCGCTGAGACGCTCGCGCTGGCTGGCGAGATGGGCGCGCGGCGAATGGCGCGCCAGGCGCCGGGCCAGTCCCGCCGTGCGCAGCGCGCGCTGGTCGAGCGTCCCGCGCATGCGCTGGGCGAGCGCATCGCCCGCGCGGTCGAGCCGCTGGCGGGGCGTGGCGATGATCGCCTCCCCCGCCGGCAGCGCGCGGGCGAGCGCGCGTAACTCCGAGCGCAGGCGATGGGAAAAGCGCACAATCGCGCCGCGTCGGCGCGCCTCCAGATCCGCGATCGCGGCGAGAAGCTCGGGCCGGACAGGCACGGCGAATTCGGCCGCCGCGGTTGGCGTGGGCGCACGCACGTCCGCCGCGTGATCGATCAGCGTCCAGTCGGTCTCGTGGCCGACGGCGGCGATGAGCGGGATTGCGCTGCGGGCGACCGCGCGCACCACCGCTTCGTCGTTGAAGCTCATGAGGTCTTCGAGCGAGCCGCCGCCGCGCGCGACGATGAGCACGTCCGGACGTCCGACTTTCCCGTCGAGGGAGAGCGCATTGAAGCCGTCGATCGCCGCGGCGACCTCGGCGGCCGAGGTCTCGCCCTGGACGCGCACCGGCCAGACGATGACGCGCACGGGAAAGCGGTCGGCGAGACGGTGCAGAATGTCGCGAATGACCGCGCCGGTCGGCGACGTCACCACGCCGACAATTCTCGGCAGGAACGGGGCCTTGCGCTTGCGCGCCGCGTCGAACAGCCCCTCCTCGGCAAGTTTTTTGCGTCGCGCCTCGAGCAAAGCCATCAGCGCGCCGATTCCGGCGAGCTCGATCGCCTCGATCACGATCTGGTAGCTCGACTTGCCGGGGAAGGTGGTCAATCGCCCGGTCGCGACGACTTCGAGCCCCTCCTCGGGTTTGAGCCGCATGCGGCTCAGCGTCGTGCGCCAGATGACCGCGTCGAGCCGGGCGCCCGCGTCTTTGAGGCTGAAATAGGCATGGCCCGACGAATGGGGCCCGCGATAGCCGGAAATCTCGCCCCGCACCCGCACATAGCCGAACCGGTCCTCGATCGCGCGCTTGAGCGCGCCCGCGAGTTCACTGACGGTGATTTCCGGCGCATTTGTCGGGCGCGCGTCCGCTTCGGCCATGGCCTGACTATGCCCGATCTGGCCGGTCTGGGCCACATGCGGAACGACAGGCCCTATGGCGCGCGCCGCCGAAACCCCGTATGAAGCGGCCCGCGCGCCTTGACGGCGCCGCCTTGTTCGCGCCGCCATGTCCGACTCTAATCGCGCATGGCCCCGCGAAGGCGACGCGGGCGTCCGAGGATCGCAAGCGCGGAGACGATTGACGAGATGAAGGCGGCGAACACACGCATGCGAAGCGCGGCCGGACGGGGCAAATTACTGGCGCTGGTCGCGCTGACGGCTTCGATCGCCGCTTTCGGCGGCGACGTTGCGCTGGCGCAGAACGCGGAGTGCGCACGGCTGCAGCAGGCCATCGCCGCGCGGCGCGGCTCGAGCGGGGCGCAGGCCGCCGTTGAGCGTCAGCGCGCCGAACTCGGGCGGACCAGAGCCTACGCCGGCTCGCTCGGCTGCGGCAACCGCAAGTTCCTGTTTTTCGGCTCGGAGCCGCCCCCGCAATGCGGCGAGGTCAACGCCCAAATCTCGCGGATGGAGGCCAATCTCGCCGATTTGCAGGCGCGGGCGGGCGGCGGAGCGGGGGATCTTGTCGCCCGCTATAACGCCGAGTGCCTTCACGCGGCGCCGTCAGGGCCAAGCAACGTCTTCGAGGCTCTGTTTGGCGGCATAGCGAGGCTCGCAAATGGCGGTCCGGACTCCGGGCCCCAGATGGACGACCGCCTTGACGATCACGGCGGGGAGCTGCGCAACGGGCCGCCAGGGCAATCTGATGAGAACGGGGGCATGCATGCGCATGCCGGGTCCTACGCGGTATGCGTGCGCACCTGCGACGGCAGCTTCTTCCCCGTTTCCTATTCCGGCGCCGGAAGCCGGGCGGACAGCCTGGAGGACGTCTGCAGGGCCCTGTGCCCCAATGCGGACGTGGCCCTTTACTCGTTTCCGTTCGGCGGAACGATCGAGGAGGCCGCGTCGCCGACGGGGGAGCCCTACGCGAATTTGCCCAACGCCAGCAAATTCGAGAAAACCTTCGATCCGAACTGCTCCTGCCGGCGCAAGGGGGAGAGCTGGGCGGAAGCGCTCGCCGGCGCCGAAGCGCGTTATGGCCACGAGAAGCACGACATTCTGGTGACGCCGGAGAAGTCGGCGGAGATGGCCCGGCCGATCATCGACCCCAAGGCCAAGCCAACTCCGGACGCAAAAGGCAAGCCGGGGGCGCCGAACGCGTCCGTGGTCGCCGGGCCAGGCGCGGCGCCCGGCGCAACACCGTCGTCCGACACCGCGCCCGCGGTCCTGGACGCCAATGGCGCCGACACGAAACTCAGCGCGGAGGCCGCCACGGTCAGCCGCGAGACGTCGGGCATTGCAGGCGACGACGTGCAGGGGGCGAAGAGCTACACCGTCAACCAGGGCCGAAAAGTGGAATCGATCGGACCCGACGGCGTCAAGCGCTCGGTCCGGATAGTCGGGCCAGCGCTTTAGCGCGGCCAATGAGCGGCAGGAGAGCGGCGAGCTCCGGCCCCGCTTCCCGGCCGGTCAAGGCCAGGCGCAACGGGTGAAACAGGGACCGTCCCTTGCGGCCGCTGATTTCCTTGAGCTGCGCCGTCCACGCGCCCCAGGTCGACGGGTCCCACGCGCCTTCGGGGGCGCACGAAGCGGCTAGTTTGAGATAGTCGGCGTCCTCGACGATTGGCTTAACCTCGCCCTCGGTCACTTGCCGCCAGATCGCCGCATCGTCGAGACGCGCGAGGTTGCCGCGAACCGCGAGCCACAGGGCCTCCGCATCGGGCCCGGCGACGCCAAGCGCCGCGAGCCGGTCCGCGACCGCCGCATAGGGCAAGCGATGCAGCGTGCGCGCCGAAAGCGCCTCGAGCTCGGCCTCGTCAAATCGGGCCGAGCCGTGGGAGAGCTGCGAAAGGTCAGTGAGTTCAGCCAATTCGTCGAGCGAGGCGACCGGGCGCACCGCCTCGGCCGAACCGACCAGCACCGCCAGCGCGGCGACGGCGAGCAACTCGATTCCTTTTGTGCGCAGAGCGGCGATCGACAGCGCGCCGGAGCGCTTCGACAGGCCCCCGCCGCCCGCGTCGGTCAGAAGGTTATGATGACCGAAGCGCGGCGACGCCCCGGCCAGCGCCTCGAAAATCTGGATCTGCACAGCGGTGTTGGTGACGTGATCCTCCCCGCGAATGACATGCGTCACGTCAAAATCGATGTCGTCAACCACCGAGGGCAAAGTGTAGAGATAGCTTCCATCCTCGCGGCGCAGCACCGGATCGGACAGCGATGCGCCATCGATATGGCTCTCCCCGCGCACCATGTCGTCCCAGCGCACGGTCCTCGGTTCGAGGCGAAAGCGCCAATGCGGCTTCCGGCCCGAGGCTTCGAGTGCGGCCCGCTCGGCCGCAGTGAGGCGCAAGGCGGCCCGGTCGTAGATCGGCGGAAGGCCGCGCGCCTGCTGCAGCTTGCGCCGCCGGTCGAGCTCCTCCGGCGTCTCGTAAGCCGGGTAGAGCCGGCCGAGATCCTTGAGCCGAGCGGCGGCCGCGTCATAGGTCGACATCCGCTCCGATTGGCGGCGCAAGAGATCCGGGCGAATTCCGAGCCAGGCCAGGTCCGCCTCGATCGCGTCGGCGTATTCAGTCTTTGAACGCTCGAGATCCGTGTCATCGAAGCGCAGAATGAACGTTCCCCCGCGGCGGCGGGTGAAAAGCCAATTCAAGAGGGCGGTGCGGGCGTTGCCGATATGGATGCGCCCGGTCGGCGAAGGCGCGAACCGGACGACCGGGAGAGGAGCCATTCGCCTTCATAGAAGCGTCGCGCGGGGCCTGCAATATGGTGTGACAAGGGCTTGTGATTCGGATAGGCTCGACCCATGACCATCGGCGCCCTGGCGGCGGGGATTTGCGCTACCAGCGCGGGGATTCATGGGCTGAGCGTCGCGCTCGCCTCCCGGCGGTGCAGGCGACGGTCGCTGCCGCCAATGGCGCCGCCGAAGGATGCTCCAAGCGTCACGATCGTGCAGCCGCTGTGCGGCGTGGAGACGTTCTCGCGAGAAACGCTGCGATCGATCTTCGCGCTTGACTATCCAAGCTACGAGATCATCTTCTGCCTCGCCAGCGGCGACGATCCGATCGCTCCGCTGGTGCGAGGCGCGATCGAGGCCAACCCAGGCCACGCCGCGCGTCTCCTGATCGGCGATGACCGGATCAGCGCCAACCCCAAGCTCAACAACGTCGTCAAGGGGTGGAAGGCGGCGCGCTACGATTGGGTGATCATCGCCAATTCCAACGTCTTGATGCCGGGAGACTATATTCAGCGTCTGCTGGCGCGCTGGAGCCCAGACTCCGGCATCGTCTGCGCGCCGCCGATCGGCTCTAGGCCCGGGTCCTTCGCCGCCGAGATCGAGTGCGCCTTTCTCAACACCTATGAGGCGCGCTGGCAGTACGCGGGCGAATCCACCGGCTATGGCTTTGCCCAGGGCAAGACGATGCTGTGGCGCCGCGAGACGCTGGAAAAGGGCGGGAGCATCGAGGCTTTGGGGGCGGAAATCGCCGAAGACGCCGCCGCGACCAAGCTCATCAACGCGCAGGGACTGAGCGCCCACCTCGTCGACGAACCGTTCCAGCAGCCGCTCGGCCGCCGGCGCTTGCGGGACGTCTGGTCGCGGCAGCTGCGCTGGGCGCGGCTTAGGCGGGTTACGTTTCCGCTGTTTTTCGTGCCCGAGATTTTGACGACGAGCCTCTTCACCCTGGCGGCGGCCGGCGTCGCCGCGCCTGCTTTCGGGGTGAGCGTCGCCTTCGCCGTCGCCGCGACAGCAATTTTCTGGTATGGCGCGGAGGCTGCTCTCGCTTTGGCCGCCGGCTGGCCGCTGTCGTGGCGAATGCCGTTCGCCTGGGTCGTGCGCGACCTCATGTTGCCGGCGCTGTTCGCCCAGGCCTGGACCGGCGACAACGTCGTTTGGCGCGGCAACGCGATGAACGTCGAAGAAACTGTGTTCGGCGAAGCCGAGTCGGAACCACGGCAGGTCTGACTACACAGATTTGGGTCCGCCTGCGAGCGATCCGCCCAACTTCCGCTTCACTGACGCGCTACGGATTGACCTGCGTCAAGGAGCTGGGCCGGCGCTCGTGCTAACGGTCGCCGAACAGCTCGCATAAACATCCAAGAATGTGTTGGCGCGGGAGGAGGTCGAAATGCGGTTCCTGACCGATGACGTGCGGTTGCGTGTTTTGAACGCGCTCCATTGGGATCTGGCGGTTCCTCGGGACCGGTTGATCGTCGATGTCGAGAACGGGTGGGTGACGGTCTCAGGAACAGTCGACCTGCCCTATCAAAAGGTCTGCGCCGAGTCTGACGCCAGGAACGTTCCGGGCGTGGCAGGCGTCACCAACCTCATTCGCTTGGCGGACGCTCAACGGGCGGCGGCGCAGCCCCAAGGGACGGCGCAAACCCGCCATTGAAGTCCGCCCGTCGTTTGAGCGCTGCAGATTGCGCTCAGACGGACTTCAGCATTCCGCCGTCGACGAAATAGGTCGAGCCAACCGAATAGCTCGCGCGATCCGAGCAGAGAAAGACAAAGAAGTTGGCCAGCTCCTCAGGCGTGGCGAAGCGCTTGATGGCCGCGTGTTCGCGGGCGACGCCGTCGAGATAGGCCTCGTAGTCGCCGCCCTTGTCGGCGGTGAGCTGCTTTGCGGTTTTGATCCAGTCCGGCGTCAGGATGAGGCCGGGGTTGACGCAATCGACGCGGATATTGTCGCCGATGAGCTCGGTCGAAAGCGACTTCGAGAACATCATCAGCGCCGCCTTGGTCACATTGTAGATCGGCTCGTACCACAGCGGCTGAACGGCGCAGATCGAGGCGTTATGCAGAATGACGCCGCCGCCGCGCTCTTTCATCAGGGGCGCGAGGCCGCGCGCAAGCCTCACCGCCGCCATCACATGGAGATCCCAGTAGGCCTGCCATTTCTCGTCCGGCGCATTCATGACCGTTTCGTTGCTGCCGGTGCCGGCATTGTTGATGAGGATGTCGGCGCCGCCGAACAGCCGCTTGACGTCGGCGATGAGGTCCTCAGCCCCCTCGCGCGTCGCGACGTCGCAAGCCACGCCTTCTGCCCGGACGCCGAAGGATTTGGCGATGCGGCTCGCCTCCCCGCGCACCCGCTCCACGTTGCGCGCCGCAATGACGATGTCGACGCCCTCGGCCGCGAGGCCCTCGGCGATCGCAAGGCCAATGCCGACGCTGCCCCCGGTGACGACGGCGACCTTCCCTTTGAGCCCGAGATCCATGACGTCCCCTGTCGTCCTTCCGTCCTGCCGCTGTGGGATCCTCTGTTCGTCTCAGAGATCGAAATTGGTGGGCATCATTACGACATCGCAAATCGTCATGCCGCGCGGCCGAGTCAGCATGAACATCACCACTTTCGCCACTTCGCTCGGGTCCAGCAAGCTTCCCAATTCCTTGGCCTCTTTCAGCTTCTCCGGCGGCCAATCCTTGAGCAGCGCGCTGGCGACCGGGCCGGGAGAGATCGAACCCACGCGAATCCCGTGCTTGAACACCTGTCGCCGCACCGTCTGAACGAAGCAATTGATGGCCCACTTCGACGAAGCGTAAACGGGCTCCCATGGGGTCGGAAAGTGAGCCGCGAGCGAGCTCGTGACGATAATGTCGCCCGATCCGCGTTCGATCATGTGCGGCAGCGCATCGTGAACGTTCTTCATCACGACGTTGACGTTGAGGTTCAGCATTCGGTCGATTGCGCCCGTGTCCGCGTCGACGAGATCGCCGCCGACATAAAGGCCGGCGTTGGCGTGAAGAATGTCGAGGCGCCCCGTCGTCTCAAACACCCTCGGCATGAGCGTGGCGCAGTCCTTCGCGTCGAGCAGATCGATGACCAGCGGCGTCACCGCAGCGCCGTGCTTTTCGGACAGCGCCTCAAGCGCCGCCGCATCCCGGTCGATCAGCATCACACGCGCGCCAGCCGCAAGCATCGCCTCGGCGCTCGCCAGTCCGATGCCCGACGCGGCCCCGGTCACCGCGGCGACCTTGCCATCCAAGTCTCCCGCCATCGCCTGTCCCCTCGCTCCGCGCCTGAGAGCGGCCCGGTCAGTGGCCGGATCCAAACTTTACCGTTCTCCGCTCACCAGCAGGTATAGCCGCCGTCAGCCAGCACGATAGACCCGGTCATCAGGCTCGATGCGTCGGAGGCGAGGAAGAGGACCACGGCCGCGATCTCGTCGGGCTCGCCCATCCGCCCCATCGGCGTCATCTCCATCCAGGTGTCGTACATCGCTTTGTTGGTCTTGGCGAAAGCGGTGAGCGGCGTGTTGATGTAGGTCGGCGCGACAGCATTGACCCTGACCCCGCGCGCGCCCCATTCGGCGGCCAGCGATTTCGTCAGATGATGCACGCCGGCTTTCGAGGCGTTGTAGTAGCATTGCGCCTGCGGCTTGTTGACGATGAAGCCGGACATCGAGCCGATGTTGATGATCGAGCCGCGCCCCGCCGCCAGCATGGGCCGGCCGAACGCCCGGCAGCTCCAGAAGACGCCGTTGAGGTTGACGTCGAGCACGTTCAGCCAGTGCTCGTCGGCGACGTCTTCCGCCGGCGTTTCGGATCGCGCGATGCCGGCGTTGCAAACCAGGATGTCGACGCGGCCCTTTTCCGCCATCACCCGCGCCGCGGCGGCGTCGACCTGCTTGGAGTCAGTGACCTCCATCTGGATGGTTTCGCTGGCGTAGCCCTTGGCTTTCATCGCCGCCTGGGCGCCCTTGGCCAGCTTGAGATCGCGGTCGGCGATATAGACATGAGCGCCGGCCTCGGAAAGCGCCTCCACGCAGGCGAGGCCAATCCCCTGCCCGCCCCCGGTGACGACCGCGACGCGGCCTTTGAGATTGAAGCGATCGAGATACATGGCCCGTCCTTCGCCTCGCGCGCCGGGCCTCAGGCCTTCGCGCCGAGATAGTCGGCGAGCGTCGCTCTCACGCCCTTCGTCCACAATGAGGCGAGCGCCGAGGAGAACGCGCCGACATAGGTCGAATTCGTCGCGAGATCGCCGAAGATGTCGCGCATTTCGAGCCACGCCTCCGGATCGCTGCGCGCGGGCCTCGCCGCCGCCTGCAGATGGTCCCAGCTCGGATCGTTGGGCGGGATGGGTTTGCCGCTCTCGGATTCGCCGTAGCAATATCGGCACCAGAGCGCCGAGCAGAGCGCAAGCCCCCGCACGCTTGCGCCCGCCTTCAGCCGGTCGCGCGCGCTCGGCAGGATGAATTTCGGCTGCCGGTTCGAGCCGTCGAGACAAAGGCGCGAAACCGTGTCGCCGATCTTCGGATTGGCGAAGCGTTCGGCGACCTTCCTGCGGTAGGCTTCGAGATCGACGTTGGGCGGCGGCGGAACGACGGGAATGATCTCCCGCTTCGTCAGCGCCTCCAGAAACTCGGCGATCTGTTTGTCCTCCATCGCCTCGTGGACGAAATGGATGTCGAGCAGACCCGCGGGATAGGCGATCGCCGCATGGCCGCCGTTGAGAATCCTGATCTTCATGAATTCATAAGGGGCGACGTCGCCGGTGAACGTGACTCCGACCTTGTCGAGCGCCGGCCTGCCGGAGGGGAACTTGTCCTCGACCACCCACTGCTTGAACTCCTCGCAGAAGACCGGCCAGTTGTCCTCGACACCCCACTTTTCGTTGAGGATCGCGCGCTCCCGGTCAGTCGTCGCCGGCGTGATGCGGTCGACCATCCCGTTTGGAAAAGCGACATTGCCGCGGATAAAGGCGGCCAGCGAGGGATCGGACATCTCGGCGAGGCCGACGACGGCGTTCTCGGTGACGTGGCCGTTGCCCGGAAGATTGTCGCAGGACATGACCGTATAGGGCGCGACGCCAGCGGCGCGCCGCTTCTTCAGGCCGGCAGCGATGAGGCCGAAGGCCGTCTTCGGCGCGTCGGGCGCCTTGCTGTCGGCGACGATGTCGGGATGGGCGGGATCGAAATGCTGCGTCGCGGGGGAGACATAATAGCCGCCTTCGGTGACGGTGAGCGAGACGATGCGGATCGCAGGGTCGACAAGCGCGGCGAGGTTGGCGGCGACGTCGAAAGGCTTGATGAAATCGATCATCGCGCCGGTGACATGCGCGGTGCTCGAGTCCGCCTCCTGTTCGACGACGGTGGTGAGCCAGTCCTGCGCCTTGAGCTTCTCGCGCATTCCGATGTCGGGTTCGCGGACGCCCGCGCCAACGATCGCCCAGTCACGGTCGGCGCCTGAATTGAACAGGTCGTCGAGATAGACGGCCTGATGGGCGCGATGGAAGTTTCCCACCCCGATATGGAGGATGCCGGCCTTCAGGTCGGAGCGCTGGTATTTCGGCGCGCCAACCGTCTTCGGCAGGCTCGCCAAGGTCGCGGAAGACAGTTTCACGCTCATCTCCTCATCCTCGCCGCGACGCCCAGCCTTCGATCATCCGCCCGGAACTCCCGCCGGTCCGCCGTTCGCCCGGCGTCAGTTGATCCTCCTGCCGTCCTTGTCGAAGCGATGCAGGTGCGCTTCGCGCGGGGTGACGAAAATCTTCTGTCCGGGCGCCAGCGGCGCCTCGCCTTCGAGCCGCAGAGTGAACGGCCCGATGCCTTCGGCCTCGGCATGGACGAACGTGTCGGAGCCGAGGTGCTCGGCAAGCCGCACCGTCGCCGGCCACTCGCCTGCGGTGGTCGATATGTCCGCATGCTCGGGACGGATGCCGATGGTCTCGGCGCCGCGCTTGGCGGCGGACGGGCCCTTGATCAGGTTCATGGTCGGCGAGCCGATGAAGCCGGCGACGAAGAGGCCATTGGGCTTGTTGTAGAGCTCAAGCGGAGAGCCGACTTGCGCGACCGAGCCGCGGTCGAGCACCACGATCTTGTCGGCCATGGTCATCGCCTCGACCTGGTCGTGAGTGACATAGATCATCGTCGTCTTGAGCGCCTCGTGAAGCTCCCCGATCTCGACCCGCATCTGCACCCTCAGCGCCGCGTCGAGGTTGGAAAGAGGCTCGTCGAACAGGAACGCCTTCGGCTCGCGCACGATCGCCCGCCCGATCGCGACGCGCTGGCGCTGCCCGCCGGAGAGCTGGCGCGGCTTGCGGTCGAGATAGTCGGTCAGGTTCAGGGTGGCCGCCGCCTTGCGCACCTTCTGCTCAATCATGTCCGCGCTCTGCCCCGCCATCTTGAGCGCGAAGGCAATGTTGCCGCGCACGCTCATGTGCGGATAGAGCGCGTAGGACTGGAACACCATGGCGAGCCCGCGCTTGCGACGGACCCACGTTGGTCATGTCCTTAGCGTCGATCAGCACCTGACCGGAGGTGACGTCCTCGAGGCCGGCGATCAAGCGCAGAAGCGTCGACTTGCCGCAGCCGGACGGACCGACGAAGACGGCGAACTCTCCGTCGCTGATGTTGAGGTCGATGCCGTTGATGACGCTGACGGCGCCGAACGCCTTCCGCACGGACTTCAGTTGGATGCTGCCCATGGCTGCTTTTCCTTCAATCCCAAATCATTTCACTGCGCCGAAGGTCAGGCCCCGCACCAGCTGTTTCTGCGAGAACCAGCCGAGGATGAGGATCGGAGCGATCGCGAGCGTGGAGGCGGCGGAAAGCTTGGCCCAGAAGAAGCCCTCAGGCGCCGAATAGGACGCGATGAACTGGGTGAGCGGCGCGGCGTTGGAGGTGGTCAGGTTGAGCGTCCAGAAGGCCTCGTTCCACGACAGGATGACGGCGAGCAGCATGGTCGATGCGATGCCCGGAACCGCCATGGGCGTGAGCACATAGACAATCTCGTTGAAAAGCGAAGCGCCGTCCATGCGCGCCGCCTCGAGGATGTCGTTCGGGATCTCTTTGAAGTAAGTGTAGAGCATCCAGATGAGCAGCGGAAGGTTGAGCAGCATCAGGATGAGGCCGATGCCGATCAGGCTGTCGAGCAGGTGCAGGGTGCGGAAGATCAGATAGATCGGCACCAGCACGCCGACCGCGGGCATCATCTTGGTCGACAGCATCCACATCAGGAGGTCCTTGGTGCGCTTGCCTGGCGCGAACGCCATCGCCCAGGCCGCCGGAACGGCGATGATCAGACCGAGCAGATTGGCGCCGATCGACAGCACGACCGAATTGAAGGCGAATTTCAGATAATTCGAGCGCTGCTGGACCTCGACGTAGTTCTCGAGCGTCCAGTGGAAGAACAGGAATTTCGGCGGCATGGCGATCGCGTCCAGCTCGCTCTTGAAGCTGGTGATGAATGTCCACAGAATCGGGAAGAAGATCAGAAACGCCACGGCCCAGGCGAGGACGGTGACCCCGGCGCGTTCGCTCGCCGATTTCTTAATCGCCATCGTTCAGCCCTCCAGATTCTTGCCGATGATGCGCATCAGGAAGATCGCGACGATGTTGGCGAGAATGACGGCGATGATGCCGCCCGCGGAGGCGCCGCCGACGTCGAAGTCGAGCAGCGCCTGTTTGTAGACCAGGAACGGGATGTTCGTGGTCGCGACTCCCGGGCCGCCGCTGGTCGTCACGTAGATTTCCGCGAACACGCTGAGCAGGAAAATCGTCTCGATCAGGATGACGACGGTGATCGCGCGCGCGATGTGCGGCAGGACGATATAGCCGAAGTAGGAAATCGGCCCCGCGCCGTCGAGCGAGGCGGCCTCCTTTTGCTCTTCGTCGAGCGATTGCAGCGCGGTCAGGAGAATGAGGCTGGCGAAGGGCAGCCATTCCCAGGAAACGATGATGACGATCGACAGCATCGGCCAGTTGGTGAACCAAACGATCGGCGAGAAGCCGAGCGATTTCGCGATCCAGGCGAACAGACCCGAATCGGGATTCATCAAAAGGTTCTTCCACACCAGCGCGCTCACCGTCGGCATGACGAAAAACGGCGCGATCACCATGAGGCGCAGTACGTTCTGCCCGAATACCGGCTGGTCCATCAGGAGCGCGACCAGGATGCCGCCGCAAACGCTGATGATGAGCACCGAAACGACTAGGACGAGGGTGTTGACGAGCGCGGCCAGAAAATTGGGATCGGAAAGAAAGGAAATGTAGTTCGCAAGTCCAACGAAGCTGACGTTGTCGGGATCGAGCAGGCTGTAATGCAGTGTCGAGAAATAGAGCGTCATCGCCAGCGGCACGATCATCCAGATGAAGAGGATGACGACCGATGGTGAAACGAGAGCGCGGCCCGCCGTCGCTGTTTGCTGCGTAGCCATCCTTGTGGCCCTCTCCTCCCGTTATGCGCCTGTCGCCCGTCTCGGGTCGCTGATGCGCATTCTTTCTCTTATCTCGGCTCCTCCCTTCCCCCTTCTCGCGAGCGAGAAGGGGGCGGGGACGGGGAGGACGCGCCCCAACCCGCCGCCCCGTGCGTCAAATTCGCGACGCTGGGCGGCGGGGAAGCGATTTAGCTCACTTGATGTAGCCGGCCTTCTTCATCGCGATCTCGGTGCTCGCCTGCGCCTTGGCGAGCGCGGCGTCGACGGTCATGGTGCCCGCGAGCGCCGCGGAGAAGTCCTGCCCGGTGTCGGTCGCGATGCCCTGGAACTCAGGGATGGCGACGAACTGCACGCCCGTGTAGGGTACCGGCTTCACCGTCGGATGCAGCGGGTCGGCCGAATCGATCGAACTCAAGCGTGAGCTGCGCCCACGGCGCCGCCTTCAGGTAGTCAGCATTCTTGTAAAGCGAGGTGCGGGTTCCGGGCGGAACGCGGGCCCAGCCGTCCTTCGAGGCGACGAGGTCGGTGTAGTGCTTGCTGGTCGCCCAGGAGATGAACTTCTCGGCGGCGTCAGACTTGCTCGTTCCGGCTGGCACAGCGAGCGACCATGCCCAGAGCCAATTGGCGTTCTTGCCGAGCCCGTCGTTGGGCGCGAGCGCAAAGCCGACCTTGTCGGCGACCTTCGACTGCTTCGGGTCGGTCACGAATCCGGCCGCGACCGTGGCGTCGATCCACATGCCGCACTTGCCGTCATTGAACAGCGCGAGGTTCTCGTTGAAGCCGTTGGACGAGGCGCCGGGCGGTCCGTCGGCCTTCAACAACGAGACATAGAAGTCCATCGTCTTCTTCCACTCGGGCGTATTGAATTGCGGGTGCCACTTCTCATCGAACCAACGCGCGCCAAACGAATTGGACATGGCCGTCAGGAACGCCATGTTCTCGCCCCAGCCGGGCTTGCCGCGCAGGCAGATGCCGTAAACGCCCCCCGATTTGTCGGTCATCTTGTCGGCGGCCTGCCTGATGAAGTCCCAGGTCGGCTTCTCCGGCATTTTGAGGCCGGCCTTCTCCATCAGATCGGTGCGGTACATGACGAACGAGCTTTCGCCATAGAACGGCGCGGCGAAGAGCTTCTTGTCATACGACAAGCCTGCGCGGATCGGCGGCAGGAGATCGTCCTCGTCATAATCTTTGCCGAGCTTTTCGAGCGGGATGAGCCACTTCTTCTTGGCCCAGATCGGCACTTCGTACGTGCCGATGGTCAGGATGTCGAACTGGCCGCCGTGCGTGGCGATGTCCGTCGTCACCTTCTGACGTAGCACGTTCTCTTCCAGCGTGACCCAGTTGAGCTTGATGTCTGGATTGGCCTTGGTGAAATCGTCGGTCAGGCCCTGCATGCGAACCATGTCGCCGTTGTTGACGGTCGCGATCGTGAGCGTGGTGTCGGCGTAAGCGGAAAGCGAGAAGCCGGCGAGCGCAACGGCGCCGAGCAGCCCCTTCACGAGAACCTTCATAGCGTTTCCTCCGATGCGGCGCTGCCCATTTGGGCATTTGCCAATCTAGCGGGCGAATATTCGCCATATCGCTCCACCAGAGTCAATCCGATTTTGCCGCCGGGTGGCAAATATTGTTTTTCGATTGGCTCAAGCCGCTGATATTTATGTTATTTTTTCGTCTGAACTCACCGCTGCAGCAGGTGCTCCGCCGTCGCCTCGTCGGTGACGAGGCCGGAAATAAGCCGCCCGGCGAGCGCTCCGCGCAGCGGCGCCCGCCGCGACGGCCCCATCGCGACGCCGATCACCAGCCGGTTGTCGGCGCGCCTGAGCGGCGCCGCCGCGACGCGGAGATTGGAGCCTTCCGCCAGAACCTTGCCCGCCGCGTCGAACGCCCAGCCGGTGATCTCCCCGACCGCGCCGAGATGCCGCAAAGCCTCGGCCTCCTGGCGGGTGATGATGCCGTCCTGCACGAGCGGCGCGGAATCGCCGACCGAGCCGACGCCGACGAAGCTGACGTCGGTGCGCTCGACCAGGTCAAAAAGGCTCTTCACCGAGGCGAGGCTGATCAGGAGTTCGCGTTCCTCGACCGAGCGGGCGATGACCGGCAGCGGCATCGGATAGTGCGGCGCGCGCACGCTGTCCGACACGCGGATGATGACGTCGTAGAACGACGCCGAGCCGTCGGTCTTGGTGGTGCCGACCAGCGCCACCAGCCTGTGTTGCGGGCATTCCATCGCCGGCAGCTGGTCGGCGACGGCCCGCATGGTGCGGCCGGTGCCGATGCCGATGATGGCGGGCTCGGAGCGGCGCAGCCAGCGTTCGAATTCCGCCGCGGCGGCTTGCGCGATGCCGAGCGTCGAGGAGGTCGAGGCCGGATCGGTCGGGGCGACTTCGCAGAACCTCAAGTCGTAACGAAGCTTGAGCGCCGCGGCGAACTCCATGCAGCGCGCGATCGGATGGTCGAGCCTCACCTTGATGAGCCGCTCGCTGATCGCCAGCGAAACCAGACGTTGCGCGGCCTGGCGCGAGATCCCGAGTTTGCGTGCGATCTCGTCCTGGGTGTTGCCGGCGACGTAGTAGAGCCATCCGGCGCGGGCCGCCTCGTCGAGCCGCAGACCATCATGATCCGACTTGCGCGCCACGGCTTCAGTCCGCGCCTGTGAGGTCCGGCCGCGCCGCCCGCGCGGCGACAAGGTCGGGCAGTCGCGCCATGTCGTCGAAGATGACCTCGGCGCCAGCCGCGGTCAAATCGGCCCCCTCCTCGGCCCGAGAGAAGTGACTGGCGCCGACAAATCCGAACACCATCATGCCCGCGGCTCGGGCGGCGGCGACTCCGGCGACGCTGTCTTCAATCACCAGGCAGTCTTTGGGCGCTGCGCCCATCGCGCGCGCCGCGAACAGGAAAAGATCGGGACTTGGCTTCCCCTCAGCGACCTCGGCGGCGGAAAAAATATTCGGCGCGAACAGGCTCTCGTAGCCGGCCACCCGAAGCGCGAGGCGCAGCCGCTCGGGCGCGCTCGAAGAGGCGACGCATACACGCGCGCGCAAACCCTTGACCGCCTGCCGCACGCTTTCGACGCCTTTCAGTTCATGTGCGAAGGCGGTGAGTATCTCGCGCGAAAGCTCGTTGGGAAATTCCTTGGGCAACGGCGCCCCGAGTTCTGATTCGGCGATTCGCAGGACCGAATCGAGGCGCATTCCGAGGAACCGCTCGCGCGTCTCCTCATCGGTCAGGCGAAGGCCCGCCTCGCCAAGCCTGCGGCGGGTGACGCCGAGCGCGATCACCTCGCTGTCGACCAGCACCCCGTCGCAATCGAAAATGACCAGTTGAGGCCAGCGGGACTTGCGAGCAAGTTCGCGAATCTCCCTCTCGGTCTGGCGGAGCATCTGAAAGGCGTGTCGCTTTCGCGCCTGGAACGCCGCGATCGCTCCGCCTGCCGGGGCGGCAGCGCCAGGCGCGATCGTCGACATCGACGCCATGGCGGAGGTCATGGTCTGCGCTCCCGACGCGACCGCGCCCACCATCGCCGAGCCGAGCAGCACCGGCTCCAAAGTCTCGGGCGATTCGACGATCTTGCCGCACACATCCGCAATGATCTGGCGGACCAGCGCGCTTCGCGCGGCGCCGCCGCTGACGACGATGGAATCGAATGCGTAAGCGGAAAGCTCGAGCTTGCGCACGATGTCGGCGAGGCCATAGGCGAGGCCGCAGAGCGCGGCGACATAGAGCTCCTGCAAGCTCGCTGCGCCTTCGCGCAGATCAATACCCATCACGGCCCCGCGCGCGCCGGGGTCGGCCGAAGGCGACCGCGCGCCGATGAAGTCAGGCAGGACATGCAGCCCCGTGGCGATCAGCGCGGCCTCGGACAAACCGCCGGCGCGCGCCACGATGTCCTTCTCGAGCGCCCGCAGCGCATCCGCTCCGGCGCGCGCCTCGAGTTCAGCGAACGCCGGGTGAAGCCGCATGAGATGATCGATCGCTCCGCCGAACGCCGACTGGCCGCCGTCAATGAGCCATTGGCCGGGGGTCAGGGCGCCGAAATGCGGACCCCACACGCCGTCGACGAATCGCGGCTCGTCGGACAGCGCCATGCAGCTTGACGAGGTGCCGAGGATCAGCGCCAGGCGCCGCCGCGGATCGGCTCGCACGTCGCGGCCTGCGCGCGCGCCAAGCGTCCCGGCGGCGCCAGCATGCGCGTCGATGAGCCCGGCGCCGACCGGCGTCCCGAACGCCAAGCCCATCGCCGCGGCGGCCTCAGCCGTCAATCCATGGCCAAGCGGCGCTCCCGGCGGCGCGATCACGGCGCCGATGCGGGCGTAGTGGTCGTCCTTGAGGAACCCGAGGCCCACAGAATCGAAGAACCCGTCGGGCCAGCGCTTCTCATGCGCGAGATAGCCGAACTTGCAGGTCGCCGGGCAGGCCGAGCGAGCAAGTGACCCGGTCGCGCGAAACGACAGGAAATCGGTGAGGTCGAAGAAATGCCCGGCCCTGGCGATTGTCGCGGGCTTGCGTCTGGCGAGCCACGCCAGCTTCGGGGCGTGCATCTCGGGTGATATCTTGCCGCCCACGTAGCGGAGCGTCTCATGCCCCCCGGCGTTGATCCGTTCGGCGTCGTCAGCGGCGCGATGATCCATCCACACGATCACATCGCGTTCAGGCGCATCGGTCGGACTGACCGACAGAGGACGCGCGTTGCGATCGAGCGCCACCAGAGAACACGTCGCGTCGAAACCCATGCCGCGAACGGCCCCGGGCGGCAGCCCGGAGGCCTCGACCGCTTCGCGCACCGCAGAGGCCGCCGCGCGCCAGATGTCGTCGGACGACTGCTCGACGATCTCGTCCGGCTCGCGCCAGATAGCGATCGGGCGCCGGGCGCTGGCGATGAGCCGACCTGCGGAATCGAAAACGCCGGCCCGGGCGCTCAGCGTGCCGACATCCACTCCGATATAGGCCTCGATCATCATCTCCCGCCTGCTCGATCGCGAAGGAGCATTCCTCGCTACGGATTGTCTTGGCAAGGCGGCCGATGCGCCGTTGGCCTTCGGCCTTCGCGCTGGCTCGATTAAATTAGAGCCTTAACTTGGTGATTTACATTTTCATAACGCTTGATGACGCGCGTAAAGTGCGCAAACGAAAGACCAAATATTGCGGGGCGCCTGACGCGCTGATCAGGCCGGGAGAGCGAGAAGCCCTGCCGCGCCCGAACTCGAGACCAAACAAGAGCCGCGCGCCGGTTGCGTCCCAGGCGAGGGCGCTGACCGCGCCGTCGCCAGGATGGCGGACCAGAATTTCTGCCGCGTCGGCAAGACGGCAGAGCAGAACGAACCCGTCGGCGTAGCCGATGGCGACGACGAGCGCCTTCGGATGAAAGGCGACGCGCGTCACGCGCGCCTGGCGCACGCCGCATTCCCGCGGCGCCTTGCCCATGGGCCCGTCCTTGTCCTTGAACGGCCAGACGACGGCGGCGTCGGCGCCGGAGGTCGCAAGCCATTGTCCGTCGTGCGACCAGGAGAGGGAACGTGTCTTGGCCGGATAGCCGGTCATGCGCATATTGCGCGAATCCTGAAGGCGCCAGCCGTGCAGCGCGTTCTCCTGCATCGAGGTGACGAGAAAACGCCCGTCGGGCGAGAAGGTGACGTCGAGATGCGCGCCCTTCCATTCCAGGATTTGCGGCGCGCCTTCGACCTTCGGAAACCAGAGGGTCGCGCCGTTATAGTGGGTCGCAGCGAGGCGGAAGCCCTTGGGCTGGAAGGCGAGGCCGCGAACCGTCGAAGGCGCGCTCCAGGTCTTGACCGCCCCGGTTTCGTCGCGCGCGCAAACCTGCTTGCCGGCGCTCCAGGCGTAAGCCTTGCCGCGCAACGCCAGGGCGTCGATCCACTTGCCCTTCTCGTCGCCGATCTGCTCAAGAGCGCCGTCGGCGCTGACAGCGACGACGCGCCCGTCGTCGCCGCCGGTCAGCAGCGTCCTGCCGTCGCTGACCGCCGTCAGCATCGCGGCGTCGGGGTAGACCACGACGCGCTTTTGCTCATCCGGGTCGCCGATCAGGACAACCCCGTCAGCAAGCGCCAGCACAGGCGCGCCGTCGACGAACGCCGCCGCCACGACATGCGCGCCCGTGGCGAAAGCCTGCGCATGTTCGGCGAGCGAAGTGTTCGCCGTGGCGTCGGTCATGGGAGCGGGCGCGCGATCAAGCCGCGCAGGCCAGGAAGCCGTTGCGGATATCGTCTTCCATGAGATCGCGGCCGATGAACACGACCTTCGACTCCCGCTTCTCGTCGGGCTTCCATTCGCGCTGCGAATCGCCGTCGAGCATCATGTGCACGCCCTGAAACACGAAGCGCTTGGGATCGTCCTTCATCGCGACGATGCCCTTGCAGCGCAGGATATTCGGGCCCTGCTCCTGGGTGAGGCGGTTGATCCACGGCATGAACTTGGCCGGGTCGACGTCGCCTTCGAGCCTCACCGCCACCGACTGCATGTCCTCATCGTGATAGTGCTTGAGGCCATGATGATGATGGCCGCCGTCGTGATCGTGCCCATGGTCGTGATCATGGTCCTCGGCGACAAGGAAATCGGGTTCGATATCGAGGATGCGGTCGAGATCGAAGGCGCGGCGCCCGAGCACCTCCGCAATGTCGACGTCGCATTTCTTGGCCCGATGCAGCGCGGCGTAAGGGTTGATGGCGCGGATGCGCGCCTCGACCTCGCGCAATTCGGCCGGGCTTACGAGATCGGTTTTGTTGATGATGATGACGTCGGCGAAGGCGATCTGGTTCTTGGCCTCGGGCGCGTCGCGCAGCCGCTGAGCGAGCCATTTGGCGTCGGCGACCGTCACGACGGCGTCCAACCGCGCCGCCTCCTTCACGTCCTCGTCGACAAAGAAGGTTTGCGCCACCGGCGCAGGATCTGCGAGCCCGGTCGTCTCCACGATGATGGCGTCGAACCGGCCCTTGCGCTTCATCAGCCCCTCGATGATGCGGATGAGGTCGCCGCGCACCGTGCAGCAGATGCAGCCGTTATTCATCTCGAAGACTTCTTCGTCGGCGCCGATGACGAGCTCGTTGTCGATGCCGATCTCGCCGAACTCGTTGACCACGACCGCGTAGCGCTTGCCGTGGGGCTCGCTCAGAATCCGGTTGAGCAGCGTCGTCTTGCCGGCGCCCAGATAGCCGGTGAGAACAGTGACCGGAATTTTCTCCGGCTCGTGGCTCATGGTCACGCGCTTCATCTCCTCGATGAGAAAGGGGTCAGGCGCTCATATAAGACCCGCCGTCGCCCCTGGGTAGAGGCCGGCGCCGACCAGGGCGATTTTCGGCGCTACCAGGAGCCCGAGCCGAAGGCGCCGTTGACGCCCACATAGGGACCCTGCCATCGCCATACAGGGGGCGTAATATAGGTCGGCTGGACATTGACGAACGGCGGCGGCATCTCGTCCCCGGGCAGAGTCGCGGGCGGAGGTCCGAGCACCACCGCTTCCTCCGGGATATAGCCAAATCCGCCGCGCCACCAGGCATGGCACCAGCCGCGGGCGCATCTGAGCAACTCGATTTCCGCGCTTTGGGGGATGCGCTGCACGACGGCGGCCCTGCCGCTCGGCCTGGCGCGCATCGTCACCGGCGCGCCGGTCATCGCCAGTTCCGCCATCGCCGGCGCGACGAGGACGATGGAAATGGCAAGCCCAAGCCAAAGACGCGCAATCGTCCTCATATTTTCGTCGCCCGCCATGTTGGGCCTTTCGGACCGAAGGCCGGTTCGATGCGGAAGTTATCCTCAGCGGTCATCCTGCCGAGCGGCAAGACCTCGTCAGGCATGACGAGGGTCGCTTGATCGCCGACGAACATGATGACGTGTCGCTTCTGTTCGAGCAGCGTCTTCGCCATCGCCCGCAGGGCGTCGAAGTAGGGCGCCCTGCGCCATGCGCCGGGCGAGCCCGGATCGACCTGACCGTAGATAAATCCGTTGGTCGGATAGATGGAAAGCACAAACCTTGCCCGGTCGGGCTTCCACTCCGCCGCCATGGCGCCGTCCGTCATCCACAGGCAGAAGAAGCGCCGGCACTGATCGGGTGGAGCGGCATGGATCGCGCAACCCTTTCCCGGCGCGCAATGTTGGCACCAGACGCCAGGGGGCTTGGCGAGTTCGGGCAGGGCGTAGACCTTGCAGCAGAGCGTGCAACCGCCGCATTCGCGTCCCGGCGCCGCCGTGTAGGACGTAAGGAGCATGGCGGTTGAGGACATTGGCGCACGTCGTCCGGCCGAGGTGGATTCGCCGGACCGCTATCGCGACCAGCGCAGGCTGGCAAGCTCCAACGCCCTCCGCGCGACCAGGAGCGTTGACGGGGCCGTGGGTCGTTCCGGGGCGGCCGGCCGTTTCGCGGCTCGCCGCGCTCGCAAAAAACACGGCCAACTCCCTTCAGTCAGCCACGCGGCGCGGTTGAAAAGAGATATTCGACGCCGTCGAACGAATCGACCGGGAAAACGTAGAAGAGGCGCAAGATCTCGCTTCCCGTCTGACGGATCCCATGTTCGGCCATCCCAGGAATGAACACCGCGCTCCCGGCCTTTACCGGGATCTCGCGGCCCTCGAGGCTCATCAGGCCGGCGCCAGCGAAGATGTAGTAGATTTCTGGCGGCGCGTGCCGGTGCAGGCCCAGCCACTCGCCGGGCTGAAACTCGGTCACGCCACAGGTCATGCCGTTCGATGGGGTCACCCCTTTGGACATGAGGATGCGCCACCGAAGCCGACCACGCACCGGATCGTCCCAGCCGTCCTGCGCCGCGTCCGCCTCGTCGAGCGCGAACGGCGCGACCTGATCCGAAATGGGATTCATCGGGTCTCCCGAATTCAACCAGGCGCCGCGGCCAGCACCAGCTCCACAGCGGGCTCGTGAAGGACGAGCGATCGGACCCAAGTTCGGAAGTCGGTTCGATCAACGCGGCCTGGTCGAGCTTCACGCCGGCGGCGCCGGAATCAACGACGCAAGCGCTTCGACGAGCAAGCTTCTCCTCGCGTGCATGCGCCGTTCCCTCTTTTCCGAGCTTTTCTTGGTTCGCATATTACCCTACAACTCGGCCAAGCCGTGATCAAGCAATCGCGCCCACCGCGGGTGGCTACGTCGCCGAGGGGGAGGACAATCGTTGCGCCAAAAAGTCCTCGACCGGGAGGTCCGGAAGCGGCTCTTGCATCCGGAGTCCCAATGACGAAGCGCGGCGCCCGGCGACGCGTGTTCTCGTGGACATGCTGAACGGCGCGTTTCCATCCCGCGACGCTCTGACGATCGGCTTCGCGCATGTCGCGTATCGGGCGGCGGAGGAATTCAGCGCGCGGCGAACCGGCATTGCGCATTTCGAGGTTCGCACGCCGGAGGGGCTGGAACGGCGCGCTCGCGAAGCCGATGTGCTCGTCGTATCGGGCCTGTGGCGCAACACGCTGCTCGCGAGCGCTCGGAAGCTGCGCTTTGTGCAGTCCTTCAGCGCCGGCACGGACCAGTTCGACAAGGCGCTATTCATAGAGCGCGGCGTTCGACTGGCCAGCGCTCAGGGAGCGAACGAACGGGCGGTCGCGGAACACGCCATCGCGCTCATGCTCGCGCTTACGCGTCAGCTTCATCTCGCGCGCGACAACCAGCAGGCGCGGCTTTGGCGCGGCATGATCGGCGATCGGGCGCTACGCGAGCAGGAGCTTGGCGGCAAGACCCTGGCGATTGTCGGCCTCGGCCGCATCGGCATGCGCCTCGCTGCGCTAGCGCGCGCCTTTGACATGCGAGTGATTGGGGTGCGCCGCGCGGCGAGGCCGGAACCTGGGGTTGCTGACGAGGTCGTGGCTCAAGCCGACCTCGCCCAGGCGCTCGCGCGGGCTGATGTCGTGGCGCTGACCTGTCCCCTGACGCCGGAAACCGAAGGCATGATCGGCGCAGCGGCGCTCGCCGCGCTGAAGCCCGGCGCGCTATTGATCAACGTGGCGCGCGGGAAAGTGGTCGACGAGGCGGCGCTCATCGCCGCGCTGGCCGACGGACGGGTGCGCGGGGCCGCGCTCGACTGCTTTCCCGAGGAACCGCTGCCGGCCGAATCCGCTTTCTGGACGCTGCCCAACGTGCTGATTACGCCGCATGCCGCGGGCGAAACGGAGCGGTACGAACGGAACGGCGTCGACATTCTCGTGGATAACATCGAGCGCCTGCTTCGCGGCGAAACCGCATTGCGAAATCAGGTCGTGTAATGGCTGGCCGCCGTCACACGCCGCCCGGCAAAGCTCGCCGCCACTTTGCCGACCGCCAATGTCGAGTGACGGCGCAAGGCTCGCGCCCAACCGCAACAGGATGAACGCTTATGGCCTCGGTCGAAGTTTCCAATGTGCACAAGAGCTTTGGCCGTTTTGAGGTCATTCACGGCGTCTCGATCAGCGTCGAGGACGGCGAATTCGTCATTCTTGTCGGACCGTCGGGATGCGGCAAGTCGACGCTGCTCAGGATGGTCGCGGGGCTCGAGTCGATCACTAGCGGCGAGCTTCGCATTGACGGGCGCGTCGTCAACAACGTGCCGCCGAAAGAGCGGGACATCGCAATGGTGTTCCAGAACTATGCGCTCTATCCGCAAATGACCGTCGCGAAGAACATGAGCTTCTCCCTCGAGCTCGCGCATCGGCCGAAGGCCGAGATCGTCGAAAAGGTCGGCAAGGCGGCTGACATTCTCGGCCTCAAGCCGCTGCTCGAGCGCTATCCGCGCCAGTTGTCTGGCGGCCAGCGGCAGCGGGTCGCCATGGGGAGGGCGATCGTGCGCGACCCGGCGGTATTTCTGTTCGACGAGCCTCTGTCCAATCTCGACGCGAAGTTGCGCGTGCAGATGCGCGCCGAAATCAAGGCGCTGCAGCAACGGCTGGCGTCCACGACAATCTATGTCACGCATGACCAGATCGAGGCGATGACCATGGCCGACAAGATCGTGGTGTTGCACGACGGCGTGGTCGAACAGATCGGCTCGCCGCTCGAACTCTATGATCGTCCAGCCAACCTGTTCGTGGCCGGCTTTATCGGCTCGCCGGCGATGAACTTCATCAAGGCGCGCCTCGAGGGCGGCGATCGGCCAACGCTCGTCACCGCTTCGGGCGTCAAGGTCCCGCTCGACGCCGCGCCGCTGGTCGCGGCCGGCTCGGAGGTCGTCATGGGCGTCCGGCCAGAGCACGTGAGCCTTGGGGGACCGCGCGCGATGCCCGCGGAAATCGTGGTCATCGAGCCGACCGGCTATGAGACGCAGGTGATCGCGAAATTCGCCGGGCAGGACATCGTTTGCGTGTTTCGCGAGCGTTTGAACGGCCGCCCCAATGACAGCATCCCGCTGACGTTCGAAGGTCCCCTGCACTTCTTCGACCCGCAAACGGGTCAGGCCATCGCCGCCGCCTGATCCGATGACCGCGAGGACGTCGATCGCACGAAGGCTTGCGACTTGTCAGGTAACCGGATTAATGTGAGCGACGCCGGAATGAGATAGAAACAAGGCGCGGTCGGGAGGATTTCGCCATGAAGGGCTATCGCGTGAACCGTCGGTCCTTGCTCCTCGGCATGGCCGCCGCCCCCGCACTCGTGAGCGCCGCGCGCGCCGCGCCGATGACCTTGCGGCTGTCGTCCTCTTTACCGAACAATCCGAAGTTCGCCAACGGGCGCGTTTACTACGACAATCTCGTCAAGCGCCTCGCGGCCAATGGTCTCGCCGATCGCATCGAGGTGCAATTCTTCCCCGACAATCAGCTCGGCCAGGAGATCGACGTCGTCAACTCCGTCAGTCTCGGCGTGATCGACCTCATGGTCACCGGCACCTCGATCTGGGCGAATGTCGTGCCTCTGATCGGCCTGCTCGATCTCGGCTACCTGTTCGAAAGCTTCCCGCAGCAGACCAAGGCGCTGGACGCCGGCGCAGCCAAGCCGCTCGAGCAGGCGCTGAAAGCCGGCGCCCATGTGCAGATCATCGGCTGGGCCTATAATTTTGGTTCGCGCAGCGTCTTGTGCAAATCCCCGGTCAACAGCCCTGCGGACCTGGCCGGCAAGAGAATCCGCACCCTGCCCAACAAGATCATCACCGAATGCCTGCGGCTCATGGGAGCGGCCGCCACGCCAATGGCGTTCGGAGAGATCTACACTGCCCTCCAGGCCGGCGTTCTCGATGGGCTCGAGCATGACCCGCCGACGATCGTCGCCAGCAAGTTCTATGAGACAACCAAATTTTATTCGCTGACCCAGCATAATTTCTCCGCGCTCGGCGTGTTCTGCAGCGGGCTCACGCTCGACCGGATGGGAGCGCCGCTCAGCACTCAGTTCCTCACTGCGGCGGCGGAAGCGGCGGTCGATACGAGAGCGCGCGGGCTCGAGGCGGAAAAGGAGGCGATCGACACGCTGAAGCAAAAGGGCGTCGAAATCATCGCCTGCGATCGTGAGCCGTTCCGTAAGCTGGTCCTGCCGCAGACTGACGAATTCATCAAGGCGCATCCTGAAGCGAAGTCGATCATCGATATCATCCGGAGCACCAAGGCGTGATCGCCGCGCGCGGCGGGCCACTCGGTTTTCGCCTTCCGGACGGCGACAGGTGACTCAATCGGCGTTCGCGAGCGAGCCTCTGCAAGGCCCTCGCCGAATGGCCCGCAGCGGCCTCGCGTTGCTGCTCGTTCTCGTCGACGCAGTGGCCGCGATCCTGCTGGCGGCGGACCTGATCGTGGTGTCGCTGTCGGTTTACTACCGATACGTCCTGGCGGCGCCGATTGAATGGGCCGATGACGTCGCGCGCGGGCTGATGGTGGCGTTGAGCTTCTTCGGCGCGGCAGGCGCGCTCGCCCGCAATGAGAACGCCGGCGTCGCCTTCTTCGTCCAGAGGCTGGGGCCGGGAGCCCGCCGGCGCGTCGAAGTCGCGGCGGCGCTGGTCGTTCTGGCGACCGCCGGGTCGATAGCCTGGAACGCCGTCGCGCTCGGAAGGTTCACCACCGGCCAGACCACCGGGTCCGGCCTGCCGCTGGAATTGACATTCTATCCGATGGGCGCGGGCGCGCTTTGCATGACAATATTCGCGCTCGCCCAGTTCTGCCGCCGAAAGCCGAGCGATATCGCCGTCGCGCTCCTTTCCGCGCTGGCGTTGGCTGGCGCGGCCTATGGCTGGCGGTTCATCGGGACGGGCGCGTGGCGTTCGGGCCTGCCGATGGGGCTCGGCTTCGTGGCTTGCATGGTCGGCGGAGTCCCCATCGGGTTTGCGCTGGCGTTCACCGCGCTCATCTACATCTGGATCGACGGGGCGCTGCCCGGCCTCATATTCGCTCAGCAGATGGCGCGCGGCATCGACAATTTCGTCCTGCTCGCGATTCCGTTCTTCATTCTCGTCGGCTACCTCATGGAGGCGAACGGCATGTCCGTTCGTCTGATCGCGCTGCTCGAACGCCTCGTCGGACGGGCCCGCGGCGGGCTCAACGTGGTGATGGTGCTGTCGATGGTGATCTTCTCCGGCATTTCCGGTTCGAAGATGGCCGATGTCGCTGCGGTGGGTTCGGTGCTGATCCCCGCGGCGCGGCGGTCGCGGCAGAACCCGGGCGCCGCTGTGGCGTTGCTGGCGGCGTCCGCGGTCATGGCGGAAACGATTCCGCCCTGCATCAATCTGATCATCCTCGGCTTCGTCGCCAATCTCTCGATCGGCGGCCTATTCATGGCGGGACTTGCGCCGGCCGCCCTGATGGCGCTCGTGCTGATCGGCGCCGTGATCTTGCTTGGCGGCGGCGCCCAGGCCCCTGACGAAGGTCTGTTGACCAGGGCGTCGCTCGCGCAATTGTGGCGCGGCGCGATCGTCACGCTTGGACTGCTGCTGATCATTTTCGCCGGGTTCAGGTTCGGAATCGCCACCGCGACCGAAATCTCCGCCTTCGCCGCGCTCTACGCGCTGATCGTCGGGGGCCTGGCGTTCCGCGAGCTTGGACCGCGCGCCGCGGCGCGAAGTTTCATCAACGCGGCGACCCGCTCGGGGCTTGTGCTGTTCATCGTCGCCGCGGCCCAATCGCTCGCCTTCGTGTTGACCTTGCAACAGTTTCCCCACGCCTTGGCGCAAGCGATGGTCGCCCTGTCGCAGAACGCCGGAGCATGGCCGTTCCTGCTTCTCTCCATCCTCATCCTGATTGTCATGGGCTCCATTCTGGAGGGCGCCGCGGCGCTCATCATCTTCGGCCCGCTCTTGATCCCGGTCGCAGCCCAGATCGGTATCAGCGGACTGCACTTTGGCGTGGTTCTCGTGATCGCCATGGGAATCGGCCTGTTCGCCCCGCCGCTCGGCCTTGGGCTTTATGGCGCATGCCTGATCGGCGGCGTTCCGATCGAGTCGACGGTGAGGCCGATGCTCGGCTATCTCGGCTTGCTTCTCCTGTGCCTCCTCGTCATCGCGCTCGTCCCCGGCCTGACGCTTTGGCTGCCGCATCGGCTCGGCTACCAGTAGGCGCCCGGCGGCTCGGCCTCTCGCGGCGGATGCTCGCCTGAATCTGTTCGGCTTGACGGCCCGACGCCGCAGTCTATCGTCCCTCGGCGCTCCTGCTGTCGCGAACCTTCACGCGAGGCGTTACGCGCCAAACCAACAGCTGACCTCCCCTCCAATTCTCGATCGAGACCCTTGAACCATGCCGCACCTGTTCAGCAAGCTTCGCATGCGCGATGTTGACTTCGCCAACCGGATCGGTGTTTCGCCGATGTGCCAATATTCTTGCGTTGACGGTTACGCGAACGATTGGCATTTCGCCCATCTCGCCTCGCGGGCGGTTGGCGGCGCGGCGCTGGTGTTCACCGAGGCTGCCGCGGTCACGCCCGAGGGCCGGATTTCGCCGCAGGATCTCGGCGCCTGGAACGAAAGGCATTTCGAGCCGCTCGAGCGAATCGCGCGTTTCATCGATTCTCAAGGCGCCCGCGCCGGCATTCAACTCGCGCATGCGGGACGAAAGGGCAGCACGTATCGGCCCGGCGCAGGACAGGGCGCGGTTCCCGAGACGGCCGGCGGGTGGCGCCCCTCGCCCCGAGCGCGATCGCGTTCAGCGACAGCTACGCCAAGCCGGACGAACTGACTTTGGACGAGATCAAGGCGTTGCAAAGCGCATTCGCGGTCGCGGCTGAACGCGCGGCCGCCGCCGGCTTCGCGGTGATCGAGATTCACGGCGCCCATGGCTATTTGATTCACGAGTTTCTGTCGCCGTTGAGCAATCGCCGCACTGACGCCTACGGCGGCTCGTTCGACAACCGGACGCGATTCCTTCGCGAATGCGTCGCTGCGGTGCGACGCGTTTTGCCCGAGCGCTGTCCGCTCTTCGTGCGAATCTCGGCGACGGACTGGGTCGAGGGCGGATGGGACATCGATCAATCGGTCGAGCTCGCGCGCCTCCTGCTCGCTCTCGGGGTCGATGTGATCGACTGCTCCTCGGGCGGCAACGTAGAGAAGGCGGACATTCCTGTCGGACCCGGATATCAGACGCCGTTCGCCGAGCGGATTCGGCGTGAGGCGAATATCGCCACCGCCGCGGTCGGCATGATTACCGCGCCGGTTCAGGCCGACCAGATCATCCGCAACGATCAGGCGGATATCGTGCTCATCGCGCGGGAGATGCTGCGCGACCCCTACTGGCCGCTGCACGCGGCGCAAGAACTCGGGCAGATCGCGCCGTGGCCAAGGCAATATCTGCGCGCGGCGCCGAGCGGGACGCCCGAACGCGTGGCCGCGTCCGTTCCGGCTGATCGGGTCAGGCAGGCTGCGGAGTCGTGAAAAAACGGGCGCGGATCCGCTTGGCGGAGCGCTCCTCCTCGCGATAGGCTAATAGGAGCCCAATTGAGGGCGCGGTTTGGGGAAGTGACATGCGTAACTCGATCGTTTCCTGGGCGGTCGCCGCGGGGATCGCCCTTGGGGTCCCTGTCGTCGCGTCATCTGCGGCGAACGCCGAAAGCGTGATGAGATTATGCGCGACCCAATGGAAAGAAGCTCAAGGAGCTGGAACGACCGGCGGCCAGACGTGGCCCCAGTTTCTGGCGCAATGCCGTGCAGGCCAGAAGGGCGCCGCGGCGGCGCCAGCGTCGGCCCCGGCGCCCGCCCAGTCTGGCTCTCTCATTCCATGGTGGCAGCCCTCGGCGCCGGCTTCCGCGCCGGCGTCGAACTTCGGCGGCGCGACCGCGGGTCAGAGCGTCATGCGACTATGCGCGAGCCAATGGAAAGACGCCAAGGCGGCGGGGACGACCGGCGGCCAAACTTGGCCGCAGTTTCTGGCGCAATGCCGTGCGAGCCGTTCAGCCGCGGCCTCGCCCTCGGGCGGTTTCGCTCCGGCGCCGGCGCCGGCCCCTGCCCCAGCGCCCGCCTCTCAGTCGGGCTCGCTGTTTCCCTGGTGGCAGCCATCGGCCCACGCGCCGGCGTCGAACGTCAGCGCTCCTTCAGCCCTGCGAGCGGGCGAGTACGCGACTGAGGTTCAAGCGCATGCGACCTGCCCGTCAGACCAGGTCGTGTGGGTCAACACGCCGACGGGGATCTACCACTATTCGGGAACCCACTATTACGGGCACACGCGCAGGGGCGCCTACATGTGCGAAGCCAATGCGCGGGCGAGCGGATTTCGCGCCGCGCGGAATCGCGAACGTGAGGCGCAGACGCCTCCGGGCTGAGAGCGCGGCCCACGGGCGTCGCCGAGAGCTGACTGAACAGCGCGTTTCCGGGCATCGGTTGTTTCCGCTGACGGCCTTGACGACCAGTTTCGACGCGCGCGCGGCCGCGCTTTTCACTGATGAGATTTGTCCGGCGGAGCGCACGCGCCGCGTAGCGATTGAGCGTCAAAATTATCAGCGACGATGTGTGACGCGCCTCACGGTGCGTCACGCTGAATTCATGCCCAATTCATTGTCCCCGCGATAAAAACGCCAAGAAAGTTGGCCCTTATTAACATGATTGCCGCACGCTGCGTTTGTCAACTCGCTCCCGCGCGCGAACCGGCACGGCATATGACGAACGGAACTTGAGATGCAGCCCTTCCACCAAACGGATGCGCGCTCGGTTCAATCCGACCGCGACCATCATTTCCTTCATACCAATGTCTTTCTGCGCCATGCGAGCGGCGCCTCGGGCGAGGCTGAAGAGCACATTGAAAGGATATTGACCCAGGCTGCCGTTGCGAAACGTCGCGTCTGGGTTAGCAGCCTCCTGTTCGCCGAGCTCAAGCCGTCAATGTTTGTTCCCGGGCGCTTCGACACTCTGGAGGGGTTGATGCGATACATCCGCTCGCTTGCGACGCTGGTGACCCCGGACCCGAACACGATGCTCCGCGTGGCGCGCCTGCGCGACGCCAAATGGCAAAAGCCGGCTGACATGCGCGGAGCGGAGGAAAAGCCGCGCATGATGTCGCTCAGCGACGCCATACAGGTCGCCTCCGCTCTATGGGTGAAAGAAGCCGCGGGCGTAACCGATCTCAAATTCCTGATGTTCGATGACTGGAGCGCCAGCGAGGCGAAGAACGGCGCGCGTCTGTCGCTGCTGCGCCTTCAGGACTATGCCCAGGACGCGCGGGCGAATTCAGATGTGATGGCGGCGGTGCGGTTGACGCGCATCCAGCCCTCTCGCCAGCCGCGGTCGATTCCAGAAACAGCGCCAGCGGAATGACAGCCCTCCGCCGTCTGCGCGGCTAGCGCAGATTGCTTTTGGGTCGAACCACGATCGTCATCGCGAGAAGGCCGGGGGCCGGCCGACGCGGCGATCCAGGAGTCATTCGGTGCCCTATGGCCCATAGCCCATCGAGCGACGGGGGTCTGTCGACGCCCTGTGGCGATGACGATTCATTCGGGGGCAGCGCGCTCTCGTCAAACCGCTCTCAGGAGGGACCCGAGCGCCTGCCGGGGGCGGCGTCTGTCGGGAGTGACCTTGCCGGGGCCTTTGTCTTGACAAAAACAGAAGGCAAGCGCAATATGTTCCTGTTATCGGAATCGCCTCGCTCTTGGTTCCAAGCCGGGCGAGGAGAGGCCGCGGCTGTTTGACAAGCTTGCTCCATCACAACCGGCGCGCGAGTAAGAGGCCGAGGGGAACTTTTTTTAGTAACTCCCAAGCCGTCTGTTTTCAGGCTGCGATTGCGAGGAGGAGTTGGGAGGGGTTTGCAGTGAGGGCTTTGAGAATGTTGAGGCCGTGCTTTCGTGCGGTGGAGACGATGGACCTCATGCGGACGAAGACGTGAGCGCCTTCGAAGGTGCGGAAGCCGCCCGAGATTTTCATTTTGACCTTGGCCATGCGCAGGTCCTGTTCGGCCAGGTTATTGGTGAACGGGACGTCGAAGTCGACGAGGAAGCGCAGGGTCTCGTCCTTGAAGGTCTTGAAGCGGATGAGGAGATTATGGCCTGGGCGCTGCTTCTTTCGTTTTTTCGAGCCGGGCGAAGGATCGAAGGCCGGCAGGGCGCGATGGAAGGCGAGCCCTTCCCGAACGGCCTGCCAGTAGCGGTCGACGAAGCCTTGCACGCGTTCGGGTTCGAGCGCCCGGGCGCCGGCCTCTTTGGCTTGGCGCACGGCCTTTGCGGCGTCGAGGAGGACGTCGCGCATGGCTTGCGCCCACGGCTCCTTGTCGATCTCGATGAGCGCCTTGAGTTCGCGCAGGTGATGGGCGTTGCAGAAGGCGTGAGCGACGTCCGCGAGGGCGTTGTAGGGGCGGAAATGGTCATGCACGACGACGCCGCCCTTCAACCCTGCGGGAACATCGCCGCGCGCCGCTCCGACCCGGTAGAAGGTATGGCTCCGGCTCGACGTCGTATGCAGCCATTGCAGGGAGCCTGCGATGCGAAAGCCGGTTTCGTCGAGATGCCTGACCTTGGCCCCGCCGACGCGCGTCCCGATCGCCTGATAGACGCCCTCCAGAGCCTGAGCCTTCTTGCCCATCCACGCGATCACGCTCGCCGGGCAGACGAGCGGCGCGCCGAACAGGTCCTGAAGCGCCTGCGCCGTCCGGTCCTCGGGCACAAGCTGCTGCACGTTGAGATAGACCGCCGCCGCCTTGATGCGCTCGCCATATTGGGTCGGCGAGATCACGCCGTCGGGGAACGCAGCCCGCGTCACGCCGCGGCATCGGGCGCAGGCATAGATGGCGCCCTGGTGCTCCGTGACCTCGATCAGCCGCTCGGGCAGGTCGAACACCTGACGCGTCTCCACCCCGGTCTGCATCGAAGCCGCGAGCGCCGCCCGGCAGCGCCGGCACGCCGCAGCCTCGTGTCGGACGACCCAGTCGGGCGTCGCCGTCCGCCGCAGCGTGTCGCCCTTGTGGCCCCGCTGTCCCCCGCTCGCCTTGCCCGAACGGCCGCGAAGGCTGCCGGGAAGGCGCGACTTCTTCCTCAGCCCGTCGCTCGAAGGCGGCTTGGAGCTCGTCGTGCTGTCCAGATCCAGCCGGCGCCGAAGCTCGGCGTTCTCGGCTCGAAGGCCCTCGTTCTCCCGCCGCAAATCGGCGACCTCCGAGCGAAGCGCGGAAATCTCGCTCCGGAGCGCTTCGATCAGCGCCTGAACTTCGGCAGGGAGAATCATCCCACCTTGACTCACGGTTCGCCCCCGCCCGTCTCGAAAATCTCGCAAAACCTCAACGATCTCACACACCGTGTGACAATTCGGACTCACCCGGCTTGGGAGTTACTTTTTTTACGTAACTCCCAAGCCGTCTGTTTTCAGGCTGCGATTGCGAGGAGGAGTTGGGAGGGGTTTGCAGTGAGGGCTTTGAGAATGTTGAGGCCGTGCTTTCGTGCGGTGGAGACGATGGACCTCATGCGGACGAAGACGTGAGCGCCTTCGAAGGTGCGGAAGCCGCCCGAGATTTTCATTTTGACCTTGGCCATGCGCAGGTCCTGTTCGGCCAGGTTATTGGTGAACGGGACGTCGAAGTCGACGAGGAAGCGCAGGGTCTCGTCCTTGAAGGTCTTGAAGCGGATGAGGAGATTATGGCCTGGGCGCTGCTTCTTTCGTTTTTTCGAGCCGGGCGAAGGATCGAAGGCCGGCAGGGCGCGATGGAAGGCGAGCCCTTCCCGAACGGCCTGCCAGTAGCGGTCGACGAAGCCTTGCACGCGTTCGGGTTCGAGCGCCCGGGCGCCGGCCTCTTTGGCTTGGCGCACGGCCTTTGCGGCGTCGAGGAGGACGTCGCGCATGGCTTGCGCCCACGGCTCCTTGTCGATCTCGATGAGCGCCTTGAGTTCGCGCAGGTGATGGGCGTTGCAGAAGGCGTGAGCGACGTCCGCGAGGGCGTTGTAGGGGCGGAAATGGTCATGCACGACGACGCCGCCCTTCAACCCTGCGGGAACATCGCCGCGCGCCGCTCCGACCCGGTAGAAGGTATGGCTCCGGCTCGACGTCGTATGCAGCCATTGCAGGGAGCCTGCGATGCGAAAGCCGGTTTCGTCGAGATGCCTGACCTTGGCCCCGCCGACGCGCGTCCCGATCGCCTGATAGACGCCCTCCAGAGCCTGAGCCTTCTTGCCCATCCACGCGATCACGCTCGCCGGGCAGACGAGCGGCGCGCCGAACAGGTCCTGAAGCGCCTGCGCCGTCCGGTCCTCGGGCACAAGCTGCTGCACGTTGAGATAGACCGCCGCCGCCTTGATGCGCTCGCCATATTGGGTCGGCGAGATCACGCCGTCGGGGAACGCAGCCCGCGTCACGCCGCGGCATCGGGCGCAGGCATAGATGGCGCCCTGGTGCTCCGTGACCTCGATCAGCCGCTCGGGCAGGTCGAACACCTGACGCGTCTCCACCCCGGTCTGCATCGAAGCCGCGAGCGCCGCCCGGCAGCGCCGGCACGCCGCAGCCTCGTGTCGGACGACCCAGTCGGGCGTCGCCGTCCGCCGCAGCGTGTCGCCCTTGTGGCCCCGCTGTCCCCCGCTCGCCTTGCCCGAACGGCCGCGAAGGCTGCCGGGAAGGCGCGACTTCTTCCTCAGCCCGTCGCTCGAAGGCGGCTTGGAGCTCGTCGTGCTGTCCAGATCCAGCCGGCGCCGAAGCTCGGCGTTCTCGGCTCGAAGGCCCTCGTTCTCCCGCCGCAAATCGGCGACCTCCGAGCGAAGCGCGGAAATCTCGCTCCGGAGCGCTTCGATCAGCGCCTGAACTTCGGCAGGGAGAATCATCCCCACCTTAACTCACGGTTCGCCCCCGCCCGTCTCGAAAATCTCGCAAAACCTCAACGATCTCACACACCGTGTGACAATTCGGACTCACCCGGCTTGGGAGTTACTTTTTTTATTTGAATCGCGCGCAACCCATTGAAAAGTCCCGATTCGAAAAAATAAACGCTAGTAAATTGGAGTCAATTTACGAGCGTTTAAGCGCGTTTATGAGCGCTTATTTGCGCTGGGCTTTGGCGAGCCTCGCGCGCTGGTTGTCGAAGCCGGAGATCAGGAGGTCGGCGCGCCCCCCGACCTGCCGCCCGCCGCCGTCAGCCGAAAGGAGGCACAGGGCATGAACGGCGGCGCTTAAAGCCGTCAGTTCCGCTTCAGCGCTACGCCGGCGCCCGCCGCGGACGGGTGCGGCAAGTCGCTCTGGACCTTCGCGAGCGCCTCGAGCGCCGCCTTCGTCTCGAACCGCCAGGGCGCGGCGCGCGCTTTCCCCTCGCCCTGCGCGACCGAAATCAAGAGCTGCTCGGAGGCTGCGAGGCGCTCGCCCGCTGGAGAGGTCATGTCGAGCCACAGGCGCATCCGCTTGTCGTCGTGCTCGAGCAGATGACAGGACACGGAAAACGCGTCCCCCTCCTTCGCTTCCTTGAAATAGTGCAGCATTATCTGCAGCGTGTAGATGGACTGGCCGCTCTGCCTGCGGGAGGCGGCGTCGAGACCGATCCGGTCCATGAGCGCGTCGCCCGCCCGGCTGAAGACAAGCGCGTAGGCCGCGTCATTCATGTGGCCGTTGTAATCCACCCATTCTGCGAGCACGGTTGCGTCCAACACGGGAAGCGCGGACCCGTGGCGCATGGCGTTCTCCCGAAAAACCATTCACAAACTGGCCGAGACGTCTCTCGGCCTCCGGCCGATATTTTTGCACCAGAGCGAGAAGCTCGACAAGGAAATCGTCGCGCCGCGCCTCGAGTTCCCGGATCGACCGGCCGGCGGCCTGCTCCTCCGACGGGCGCGCAAGACGACCGCTCGACGGGGTCCGACCCACGCGTTCGATTTCCCGACAATTTTCACATGAATTTTTCCGATCAGGCCTTGCTCTACCCTGGTTGAAATGCCAATATTGATGTAAATTACATGCATGATGATAGTTGAAGCATGATAACTGCGGGTCAGCTTCGCGCCTCACGAGCGCTTCTCGGTATCGATCAGCGCAAGCTCGCCGAGCTGTCCGGGCTGTCGTTGCCGACCATTCAACGCATGGAAGCAAGCGATGGCGTGATCCGCGGCAACGTCAATTCGCTCATGAAGCTCGTAGCGGCCCTCGACACGGCGGGAATTGAACTGATCTCCGACAACGCTGCGAGCTCCACCGGGGGGCGCGGCGTGCGGCTAAAGAGGCCCGCGTCGTGACGCTGACCTTGCTGCTCGGCTGCGTCGGTTTCCTCTTTGTCGTCGCGGTGGCGGCCGTTGCGATCGGCCGATCGCCGGCGGCCACGTCGGTCGTCTATGCGTTGTGTGTGGCCACCTCGCTCTTGTCCTGCGCAATGGGCGCTGCGCACCTGCTGGGTGGATCGGCGCCGGTGAGCCGCACCCTGCCGCTCGGCGTTCCATGGCTCGGCGCCCATTTCCGCATGGACACGCTGTCCGCCTACTTTCTCGCGGTGGTCGGACTAGGCTCGTTCGCGGCTAGCTTGTTTGCGCTCGGCTATGGACAACACGAAGAAGCCCCGCAGCGGGTGTTGCCGTTCTATCCAGCGTTTCTCGCCGCCATGACTCTGGTTGTCATCGCCGACGACGCCTTCACGTTCCTGGCGTCGTGGGAATTCATGTCCCTGTCGTCATGGGCGCTGGTGATGGCGCATCATCGCAACCCGGACAACGTTCGCGCCGGCTACGTTTATCTGGTGATGGCCGGTTTCGGCACGCTTGCGCTCCTGCTCGCCTTCGGTCTCATGGCCGGCCCGAATGGGGGCTACGCCTTCGCCGACATCCGCAATGGACATCCGCAGGAGGCGCTCGCGGCGCTCGTTCTCATTCTTACGCTCGCGGGCGCCGGCTCCAAGGCCGGCCTCGTGCCGCTTCATGTGTGGTTGCCGCTCGCCCACCCAGCCGCGCCAAGCCATGTTTCGGCGCTGATGAGCGGCGTGATGACGAAGGTCGCCGTCTACGGCTTCGTGAGGATCATATTTGATCTGATCGGGCCGCCTGTCTGGTGGTGGAGCATGCTCGTGCTCGCGCTCGGCGGCGCGACCGCGGTGATGGGCGTGCTCTACGCGCTGATGCAGCATGACCTCAAGCGGCTGCTCGCCTATCACACGGTCGAGAATATCGGGATCATCTTCATCGGCCTCGGGCTGGCGCTCGCGTTCAAGGCGCATGGCATGGCCCTGGCCGCCGCGCTGGCGATGACCGCCGCGCTGCTGCACGTCCTCAACCATTCGGTGTTCAAGAGCCTGCTGTTCTTCGGCGCCGGGGCCGTCCTCACCGCGACCGGCGAGCGCGACATGGAGCATCTCGGCGGGCTCATCCGCGGTATGCCGCAGACGGCCTTCGCCTTTCTTGTCGGCTGCGCCGCGATCTCGGCCCTGCCGCCGCTCAACGGATTTGTGTCGGAGTGGCTCACCTTCCAGGCCATCTTGCTGAGCCCGCAACTGCCGTCCTGGGGCCTCAAGCTGCTCGTGCCGGCGGTCGGCGCACTGCTGGCGCTGTCTGCGGCGCTTGCCGCAGCCTGTTTCGTCAAGGCGTTCGGCGTCACATTCCTCGGCCGCCCACGCCGCCCAGCTGCCGAGCGCGCCCAGGAGACTGACCGCCTCTCGCTCGCTGCGATGTTCCTCCTTGCCGCGCTTTGCCTGATCGTCGGTGTTGTGCCTGGGTTGTTCATCGATGCGCTCGCGCCGGTCACGCAGGCGTTGGCCGGCGCGAGGATGCCGGCGCAGCTTGGGGTCGAGTGGCTTTCGATCGTGCCGATCGCCGAGAGCCGCAGTTCCTACAACGGACTGCTCGTTTTCCTGTTCATGGTCATTTCGGGCACGCTCGCGGCCGTCACGATCCACCAGCTGGCGTCCCACCGGCTCCGGCGCGCGCCGGCCTGGGATTGCGGCTATCCCGATCCCAGTCCGATCACCGAATACACCGCCTCGAGCTTCGCGCAGCCGATCCGGCGGGTGTTCGGCGCGGTGGCGTTCCGCGCGCGCGAGCAGGTCGAGATGCCCGCGCCGGGCGACATGCGTCCGGCTCGGCTAACCGTCGAATTGCACGATGTCGTCTGGGAGACGATCTACGCGCCGGTCGCCAGCGCCGTGAGCTTCACGGCCGACAAGCTCAACCGGATGCAATTCCTGACCATCCGTCAATTCCTGAGCCTTGTCTTCGCGGCCCTCGTGATCCTGCTCGCGGCGCTGACGATATGGCGGTGATCTTCGATTTGGCCGTACAGGGCGTGCAGATGCTGCTGGTGCTCATGCTCGCGCCGCTACTCACCGGTCTGGTGCGCAAGGTGAAGGCGCGGCTGCTCGCCCGGCGCGGACCGCCACTGATCCAGCCTTACCTCGATCTCGCGCGCCTCATGCGCAAGGAGGTCGTTCTGGCGGAGAGCGCCTCGTGGCTGTTCCGCATCATCCCGTATCTCGTCTTCGCCGCCACTTGGGTCGCGGCGTCGCTAGTGCCGACGTTCCGCACCGGACTTCTGTTCTCGTGGTCGGCTGATCTCATCGCCATTATCGCGCTTCTCGGCGGCGCGCGCTTCTTTCTCGCGCTGGCCGGCATGGATGTCGGCACGAGCTTCGGCGGCATCGGGTCCAGCCGCGAAGTGATGATCGCCTCGCTCGCCGAGCCGGCGATGATCATGGTCGTCTTCACGCTTGCGCTGATCGCCGGCTCGACGCAGCTCTCCACCATCGCGGGCGCGCTCCTCTATTCCGAGGTCGGGCTGCGCGTCTCGCTCGGGCTCGCGCTCTTCGCCCTCGTCATGGTCGCCATCGCCGAGAATGGGCGCATCCCGGTCGACAATCCGGCGACCCACCTCGAGCTCACCATGGTCCACGAGGCGATGGTGCTTGAATATTCGGGCCGCCACCTCGCGGTGATCGATCTCGCCGCGGAGCTCAAGCTTCTTCTGTACGTGTCGCTGATCGCCTGCATCTTCGCGCCCTGGGGCATCGCGCCAGCCGACGCGGGCGTGGGCGCGTTGGTGCTGGGGCTTGCGACCTATCTCGCCAAGCTTGCGGCCGGCGGGCTCCTGCTTGCGCTGTTCGAAACGTCGATCGCCAAGATGCGCGTTTTCCGCGTGCCGGAGTTCCTCGGCGCGGCTCTCATGCTCGGCCTTCTGGCCACGCTTCTCATGTTCGTCTCGCGGAGCCTGTGATGCGCGGACTTGACTTCGACGTCGCGCACCTGCTCGCCGGGTCGCTGGTGCTGATCAGCTTTCTCGAGCTCTATCAAGACCGCCTGTACGCCCTCCTCAATCTCTTCGCCCTCCACGCTTTGACGCTCGCGCTCTCCGTTGCGTGGCAAGCCTATGTACAAGATGCTCCCCACCTTTACATCACCGCCGCGATCGCGCTGGTGTTCAAGGCGATTGTCATTCCGGTCGCACTGCACCGGATCATCGTGTCGCTCGGCATCCACCGCGAGATCGAAAAAGTGGTCGGCGTCGGCGCCACCATGCTGTTCGGTATAGGGCTGGTCGCGTTGTCGATGGTGGTGATGCTGCGCGTCACCGCCGAGGCCGATCCCCTCGCGCGCGAGGACCTCGCCTTCGCCCTGTCGATCGTCCTCCTCGGACTTCTGATGATGGTGACCCGGGGCAACGCGGTAAGCCAGGTGGTCGGGTTCATGTCGCTCGAAAACGGCCTCGTGCTTGCTGCAACCGGCGCCAAGGGGATGCCGCTCGTGGTCGAGATCAGCATCGCCTTCTCGATCCTAATCGCCTTCATCGTGATCGGAATTTTCCTGTTCCGCATCCGCGAACGTTTCGACACGGTCGATCTTGACGCCCTCGACAGCCATCGCGGAGAGCGGCAATGAGCTTCGACGCGGTGGCTGCGGTCCTGATCATCCCCGCGGCGGCGGCGGCGGTGCTGGCCATGCTGCGCGGGTATCGGCTTTCTGCGCGGCTCAATGTGATCGCGACGCTGGCCACGTTCCTGGCGGCGTTTTCGCTGTTCTTCTACCGGCCGCCGGGTGGCCCGTATCTCCAGGTCGACGATCTCAATAACGTCTTCATCGTGCTCAACACGTTCGTCGGCTTCACCACCAGCGTCTTCAGCGCGAGCTACATCGGCCATGAACTGGAGACCGGACGGCTGACGCCGAGATTCCTGCGCTTCTATCATGCGATGTACCAGATCCTGATGTTCGCGATGAACCTTGCGCTCGTCGCCAGCAACATCGGGGTGATGTGGGTGGCGATCGAGCTCGCCACGCTGACCACCGTGCTCATGGTCGGCATCTACCGCACCCACGAGGCGCTCGAAGCCGCATGGAAATACTTCATCCTCGGCAGCGTCGGCATCGCCCTTGCGCTGTTCGGCACGATCCTCGTCTACATGGCGGCGCGGCCGGTCATCGGCGAGGGCCTCGACGCCATGGTCTGGGCGAAGTTGCTCGCGCGAGCCTCTGAGTTCGATCCGGCGCTGCTCAACGTCGCCTTCGTGTTCCTGCTGCTCGGCTACGGCACCAAAGTGGGCCTCGTCCCGCTGCATGCCTGGCTGCCGGACGCGCACGCCGAGGGACCGACGCCGATCTCCGCGGTGCTCTCAGGCCTCCTGCTCAATGTCGCGCTCTATGCGCTGTTGCGCTTCAAGGTGCTGCTCGCGGCCAATCCGGGCGCGCTCGCGCCCGGGCCCCTGATGGTGACGATGGGGCTCATATCGCTCGTGTTCGCGGCGTTCATGCTCTATCGGCGGCGCGACATCAAACGGCTATTCGCCTATTCGTCGATCGAACACATGGGCATCATCACCTTCGCCTTCGGCATGGGGGGGCCCCTGGCGAACTTTGCCGGCCTTTTGCACATGACCATGCATTCGCTGACCAAGTCGGCGATCTTCTTCGCGGTCGGCCACGTAGCGCAGGTCAAGGGCACGCAGCAGATCGCCAGGATGGGCGGCCTGACCGAAACGAATCCCGCGCTCGGATGGGGCCTCGTGCTCGGCGTTGTCGCCATCGCCGGATTGCCGCCGCTCGGCATCTTCATGAGCGAGTTCCTGCTTGTGACGTCGACCTTCGCGCGAGCGCCATGGCTCGCGATCGTGCTCGTGTTCGGCGTACTCGCTGGCGTCGGGGCGCTGTTCCTGCAGCTCAACGGCGTCGCGTTCGGCGAGCCGCGTGGCGCCACCGCCGAAGCGAAAGCCTCCTACGCGCCGATGTTCGCCCATCTCGCGCTGGTGTTGATCGCGGGCGTCTACATACCGCCGGCGCTCGTTTTCTGGTTCCAGAACGTCGCCAGGCTGCTCGGATAGCGCGATGGCCCTGATCGACACGATTGACGGCTCGAAAGTCGAGACTCACCGCCCCTGGCCGCGCGTCGTGGTGGGCGAGGCCGGCTGGCGCGCCGTGGCCGCGGAGCTGTCGGCCGGCCGCCTGACGCTGCTTGGCTTGTGGGGCGAGCCGCGCACCGCGCATATGGCCGTGCTCGACGAGGAGACGGCGGAGATCGCCGTCGCGACAATCGAATGTCCGCTAGGCTCGTTTCCCTCGGTCGGCGCGCTGCACCCGCCGGCGATCCGGCTCGAACGCGCCTTGCATGACCTTTACGGGCTGATCCCGGAGGGTCTTCCGGACACGCGGCCATGGCTTGACCATGGACGCTGGGACGTGCGGTGCCCGCTCGGCGCCCGCGAGGACCGAGACCAGAAGCCGCCGCCTTATGCCTTTCTGCCCGCCGAGGGCGAGAGCCTGCACCAGATTCCGGTCGGACCGGTGCACGCCGGCATCATCGAGCCTGGCCATTTCCGTTTCACCGCCAACGGCGAAACGGTCGTACGGCTCGAGGAGCGCCTCGGCTACGTGCACAAGGGCGTAGACTCGCTGATGACGGGAGCGTCGCTCGACAAGGCGGCGCGGCTTGCGGCCCGCGTCTCCGGCGACAGCACCGTCGCCTACGGCCTCGCTTTCGCCCGGGCGGTCGAGGTTGCGCTGGACATCGAAGCGCCTCCGCGCGCGGCCTATCTGCGCGCCTTGATGGCCGAACTCGAGCGCCTCGCCAATCATTTCGGCGATATCGGCGCCATCTGCAATGACGCCTCGTTCGCGCTCATGCACGCGCAATGCGGCATCCTTCGCGAGCGCGTCTTACGCGCCGCACACGCCTGTTTCGGCCACCGCCTGATGATGGATTGTATCGCGCCCGGCGGCGTGAGCTGCGATCTTCCGGCCGAAGGAGCCATGAGCTTGCGCGCGCTGCTGGATGAATTGCGTCGGGTTTTTCCGCGGCTGGTCAATCTCTACGACAACACCGCGTCCTTGCAGGATCGTACGGCCGCAACGGGCGTCTTGCGAACGGAACTTGCGCGTCAATTCGGCACCGGCGGTTTTGTCGGCCGCGCCAGCGGGCGCGCCTTCGACGCGCGCAAACGGCCCGGCTACCCGCCCTACGATCAGCTCGATTTCGACCTCGCGGGGTTCGAAGCGGGCGATGTGAATGCGCGCGTCTGGGTCCGTATCCGCGAGGTCGAGCAGAGCCTCAATCTCGTCGAGCAGATCCTGCGCCGCATGCCTGGCGGACCGATCAGGATCGAGGCTTCCGGCAAGGGACAGTCCGGCGAAGGCATGGGTCTCGTCGAGGGGTTCCGCGGCGACGTGCTGGCATGGCTCAGAATCGACAATGATCGGATTGCCCGCTGCTGCCTGCGCGACCCATCGTGGTTCCAGTGGCCGCTGCTGGAAGCAGTGATCGAGGGCAACATCGTCGCCGACTTCCCGCTCTGCAACAAATCGTTCAATTGTTCGTACTCCGGACATGATCTCTAGGCCGTCGCGATGCGTAGGACCCTGCTCGAGAGCCTGATACGATGGCCGGTCACCGAGGCGGCGCCCGCGCCTGACGAAGCGGCGCTGAAGGAGCTTGCCGGCAACCTCGACCGAGCTGCGCGCCGCCGGCTGGGCCGCAGCCTTTCGATCCGCGAAGTCGACGCCGGCTCCTGCAACGGCTGCGAGCTGGAAATCCATGCCCTCAGCAACGCGTTCTACGATCTCGAACGTTTTGGCCTGCGCTTCGTCGCTTCGCCCCGTCATGCCGACGTGCTGATGGTGACCGGCCCTGTGACCAAGAACATGCGCGAAGCCCTGGAGCGCACCTACGACGCGACGCCCGACCCGAAATGGGTGGTGGCGATCGGGGACTGCGCGCTCGACGGCGGTGTTTTCGCCGGCAGCTACGCCATCATCGGAGGCGTCTCCAGCGTCGTGCCCGTCGATCTGCACATTCGCGGCTGTCCGCCGCCGCCAGCGGAGATTCTGAAGGGATTGATCGCGCTGGTCACCTCCACGAATCGTCAAAAGCAAGGTTGACGACGGTCGGACGCATCAATTCCCGAACAGGCGCTCGAAGATCGTATCCACATGCTTCAGGTGATAGCCGAGGTCGAACAGCGGCTCGAGCTCGTGGGCGCTCAGGACCGTGCCAACCTCCTTGTCGGCCTTGAGCAGCGCGAGAAACTCGCCTTCGCCGCGCCAGGCGCGCATCGCGTTGCGCTGGACAATGGCGTAAGCCTCGTCGCGCGCCACGCCCTTTTCAGTCAGCGCCAGTAGCACGCGCTGGGAATGGACGAGGCCGCCGAGGCAGTCGAGGTTTTTTCGCATCGCCTCTGGATAGACCATGAGCTTGTCGATCACGCCGGCGAGGCGCGCCAGCGCAAAGTCGAGCGTGATCGTCGCGTCGGGCGCGATCATCCGCTCGACCGAGGAATGCGAGATGTCGCGCTCGTGCCACAGCGCCACGTTCTCAAGCGCAGGCGTCACCGCCGAGCGCACCATGCGGGCGAGGCCCGTGAGGTTTTCCGCCAAGACCGGATTGCGCTTATGCGGCATGGCGGATGAACCCTTCTGGCCTTCGGCGAAGAATTCCTCCGCCTCCATGACCTCGGTGCGCTGCAGGTGCCGGATCTCGGTCGCCAGCCGCTCGACTGATGAAGCGACAACGCCAAGCGTGGCAAAGAAAGCCGCATGGCGGTCGCGCGGGATCACCTGGGTCGAGATCGGCTCCGGCTTAAGTCCCAGCTTCGCTGCGACATAAGTCTCGACCCTCGGATCGATGTTGGCGAAAGTGCCGACGGCGCCCGAAATCGCGCAGGTCGAAATCTCCTCGCGCGCCACGACGAGGCGGCCGCGCGCACGCGCAAACTCGGCGTAGGCGACGGCGAGCTTGAGGCCGAACGTGGTCGGCTCGGCGTGGATTCCATGCGAGCGGCCGATCGTGGGCGTGCCTTTATGCTCGAAGGCGCGGCGCTTGAGGGCCGCAAGAAGCGCGTCGATGTCGGCGATCAGAATGTCGCCCGCGAGCCTGAGCTGCACCGCGAGACATGTATCGAGCACATCGGAGCTCGTCAGCCCCAAATGGACGAAGCGCGCTTCGGGGCCGATGAATTCGGCGAGGTGCGTGAGGAACGCGATCACGTCGTGCCTGGTCACCTTCTCGATCTCATCGATCCGGGCCACGTCGAACTTGGCCTTATCGCCCTTCTCCCGGATCGCCTTCGCCGCCGCTTTCGGGATCACGCCGATTTCCGCCATCGCCTCGGCGGCGTAGGCCTCGATCTCGAACCAGATGCGGAAGCGCGTCTCGGGCGACCAGACGGCGGTCATCTCGGGGCGAGAATAGCGGGGGATCATCGGGCGGGTGGGCTTTCCATTGTTCCTTCCAGGCCGGGTCTATAGGAACGGATGATGAGAATCGAGGCGGAGCGGCCATTGCAGCGCCTTCCCGCGTCCGAGACAGGAGAACGCCGCCCCATGCCCTCGCGAAATGTCGACGCCATAGTGCTTGGCGCCGGAATCGTCGGCGTCTCGGCCGCGCTTGCGCTTCAGGCGCGCGGTCGAACAATTGCGCTCATCGACCGTCTGCCAGAGGCGGCGGGCGAAACGAGCTTCGGCAACAGCGGCATCGTTCAGACGGAGGGCGTCCTCCCTTATCTCTTCCCGCGCGCGCCCGCCGACATCGCGCGGGCGGCTGTGAACCGCGATCCGCGCGCCCACATCCGCCATGGGGCGCTGCCTTCGATCGCGCCGGCGCTTCTGCGCTATTTCCAGGCCTCGACCCAGACTCGCAAGACCGCAACCGGCGAGGTCATGGCGCCGCTCCTTTCCGCCGCGGCCGGCGAGCACCTCAAGTTCGCTGAGGAGGCTGGCGCCTCCGCGCTTTTGCGTTCCGGCGGCTGGATCAAGGCCTATCGCAGCGCGCGCGGGCGGGATCTCGCGCATGGCGAGGCCGAGGAGCTCAAGCGTTTCGGCGTCAAGCCGATCCTTCTCGACCGCGCCGGGCTCACGGCGCTCGAGCCGCATGTCGGCGAGAAGGCGATCGGCGGCGTGCACTTCGCCGACCCGCTGACAACGTCCGATCCGGGCGCGCTTATCCAGAGCTACGCGGCGCTGTTCGTGCGCCGTGGCGGGCGGATGGAGCGGGGCGACGCGCTGAGCCTCGAGCCTTCGGGCGCGGGCTGGATGGTCACGACCGATTCGGGGCGCCTCGCCGCCCGCGACGTCGTCATTGCGCTCGGGCCGTGGTCCGACGAGCTCGCGCGGCGCTTCGGCCTCCGCCTGCCGTTCTTCGTAAAGCGCGGCTATCACATGCATTACGAGGCCAGGGGGAACGCCGGCCTCACCCGCCCGGTGCTCGACCTCGAGCGGGGCTATCTCGTCACCCCGATGGCGCGGGGCCTGAGGCTGACGACCGGGGCGGAATTCGCCCGGCGCGACGATCCGCCCTCCTCCGCCCATCTCGACCGGCTCGAGCCCTATGCGCGGGAGCTCTTCCCGATCGGCGCCCGCAAGGACCCGGCGCCCTGGATGGGCCGGCGCCCCTGCCTGCCGGACATGCGCCCGGTGATCGGGCCCTTCCCGGGCCAGCCGGGCCTATGGCTCGATTCCGGCCACCACCACCTGGGCCTGACCCTCGGACCGATCACAGGTCGGCTGCTGGCCGACCTCATGACCGGCGAAAAGCCGTTCATCGACCCCGCCCCGTTCAGGGCGGAGCGGTTCGCCGCCTGACGCTCATCCGGAGCCAACGAAGGGATCGTCCGCTAACGGTCAAATAAACGCAGATAAGTGCCAGTAAAACGCTAGTAAAATAGCTAATTCAAGACCCGCTTCCCGTCCGGACAATCGAGCGAGAAAGCGGGGATCGAGACCTCAAAACTCCGTCCCGTCCGGATCGACCATCCGGTATTCGCCGACCATCAGCCCGCTCGAGGTGGCCAGCGGGCAGCCCGAGGTGTAGCGGAACGACTTGCCGGGCTCGATCGTCGGCTGCTCCCCGACGACACCCGGTCCGCGCACCTCCTGCTGCCGGCCGTTGGCGTCGGTGATCCGCCAATACCGCTCCATCAGCGTCACAGGGTTGTCGCCGAGATTGACGATCTCAATCGCGTAGCGCCAGAAATAGCGGCGCTCGTCCGGGTCGGAGCGTTCCGGATCGAAGATCGGCTCGATGGTGACTTTGACCTGATGCGTTACGGCTTCGTACATGGAATAGACATTCTAGCGGCGCCCGTAGCGCCGTCCACTGCCTCTGGGGTTGTGCCTGGCGCGGCGCCCCGAGCGTTCTCGCGAGCCGTCCGATGACGGACGAAGGGCGTCTCGCCGAAGCCAAGGCGGTGCTCGAGCGGCTCATCGCTTTCGACAGCGTCAGCAACTCCTCCAATCTGCCCGTTATCGCCTTTGTCGAGGACTATTTGCGAGGGCATGGGCTCGAAATCGCGCCGCGCGCCTAACGCGGCCAGCGACAAGGCCGCGATCCTCGCGACAATCGGGCCCAGGCTCGACGGCGGCGTCGTTTTGTCGGGCCATACCGACATCGTGCCGGTGGACGGGCAGCCCTGGTCGAGCCCTCCGTTCGAGCTGCGCCAAGCGTCCGGACGGATCTATGGGCGCGGCGCCTGCGACATGAAGGGCTTCGACGCTTGCGTGCTGGCGATGGCGCCGGCGTTCCGGGACGCCGGGCTCAAACGTCCGGTGCATATCGTGCTAAGTTACGACGAGGAGACAACCTGCCTCGGCTCGCGCAACGTCATCGCCTGGTTCGGGAAGGACGAGCCGCTGCCGGCTGCGGTCATTGTCGGCGAGCCAACCAGGATGGCGGTCGCCGACGCGCACAAGAGCGTCGCGACCTTCCGCACCATCGTCACCGGACACGAAGCCCATTCCGCGCTGCCGGAGCTTGGCGCAAACGCAGTCGCGGCGGCGGCGGACGTGGTGAGCGAGATCGGCCGCCTTGCGCGCGAATATGAGAAGGGCCCGCTCGACCCGCGCTTCACCCCTCCCTATTCGACCCTCCATGTCGGCATGATCCACGGCGGAACGGCGCGCAACATCCTGGCGCGCGAATGCGTGTTCAACTGGGAGTTTCGCGGCCTACCGGGCGTCACGACCGCATCGGCGGCGGAAAAGGTGCAGGCGTTTGTCTGCGGGGTTGCGACGCCGAGGCTGACGCGCTTCCTGTCCGGCCCGTCAATCCAGACCAGGATGGAGGTGGACGTGCCGCCGCTCGCCGCCGAGCCGGGCTCCGCAGCCGAAGCGCTGGCGCTCAGGCTCACCCGCTCCAACCGGACGATCGCCGTTTCGTTCGCCACCGAAGCCGGGCATTTCCAGGCGGCTGGCCTCTCGACCATCGTGTGCGGGCCGGGCTCGATCGACCAGGCGCACAAGCCCGACGAATTCGTCGACGAAGCCCAGCTCAAGGCCTGCCTCGAATTCCTCGAGCGCCTCGCACAGGATTTGGCCCGATAGCGACGACGGCGCGCCGCCGGCCGCTTGCCGCGGCATCCCGCGAAGAGCAGATTTGAGCGGCGGCGCGAATCAAACAAGCGCGCGGGGACCGGGCTGGGACCGTGAGGCTGCTAACGCTTATCTTTCGGCGCTTTGCCGTGTTCGTGCTGGGCGTTTTCAGCATCTGGCTGATCGTCTTCGTTTTCCGCATCACCGACCGCCGAGTGCCGACGATCCTGGCGCTGAGCCTCGTTTATGGGCTCGCCGCTTATGTGCTCCTGCCGCGGATCGTGCGCATGAGCGTCAAGATCCTTCAGCGCAAGAGCGTGCCGAGCTTCACAGTCACCAGTGATGGATTTCCGGGAGATCCGGTCAATCTTGTGCTCATGGGCGAGTTCGGCAAACTTCGGGCCGCCTTTCTCGCGGCCGGCTGGACGGAGGCGGAGCCGCTCAGTCTGACCAGCTCCTGGAAGATGGTCGTCGCCTTCGTCCTCAACCGGCCCTATCCCGCCGCGCCGTTCAGCACGCTCGTTCTGTTCGGGCGCGGACAGGACGTTGGCTTTGAGAAGGCGATCGACATGAGCCCGCGAAAGCGCCACCACGTCCGCTTCTGGGGGTTGAGCCTGGAGCGGAGCGATGAACCTCTGAACAATCCGGAATTCTGGCTAAACGCCGATCGCCCGCCGATTGGCGAACCGGCGCTCTGGGTGGGGGCCGGAACGCGCGACACCGGGCTCTCCTTCACCCGCTTCACCTTCCAGTTCACTCACGCGACCGACAACGATGTCAACGCCGAGCGCGATTTCATCATCTCCGAGCTCAAACGGAGCGGCACCATCGGCGACGTCGTGTTGCGGCGCGCCGGGGAAACGCTAGTCGTGCGCGTCAATCACTACGTGACCGACGGGGACGTGGCGGCGGCGAAACTGAGCTGAGGGAGCTCGCCCTGTGCGCGATAAGAGCCTCGTTCTGCGCAGGATGGCGCAAGCCGATCTGGCGCCCTACGGCATAAGCTGGCCGCCATTCACCTCGATGATCTGCCCGACGACATAGGCGCTGAGCGCCTCCGAGGCGAGAAACAGATATGCGCCGACGCAATCCTCGGCCACGCCAAGCCGGCCGGCGGGAATAGTCAGTCGGATCGCTTCGAGCGCCTCGGGAGTGGTGTAGCGGTCGTGAAACGGCGTCGTGATCACGCCGGGCGAGACCGCGTTGACGCGGATCTTCTTCCCGATCAGCTCCTTGGCGTGGCCCTTGGTGATTGTCGAGACGAAGCCTTTGGCGGCGGCGTAGATCATCGCGCCCCCTGCGCCGCCATTTCGCGCGGCGATCGACGTCGTGTTGATGACGAAGCCGCCCTGCCGCTCGAGCCACGGCGCGGCGGCGCGAGTGACCCAGATAATCGAACGCGCATTGAGATCGATCACCGCCTGGACATGCTCGTCGCTCGCCTCGAGCGAGTTCACCCGTCCGAGCATCAGGCCGGCGTTGTTGATCAGACCGTCGAGACGGCCGAACCGGCTCGTCGTCTCGGCCACGATTTGCGCGCATATAGCCGGATCGGAGACATCGCCCTTGATCGCCAGCGCCTCGCCGCCCGCAGCCTTGATCTCGCTCACAATCGCGTGAGCCCGCTCGGCGCTCGAGTGGTAACCGATGGCGACGCGAGACCCCTGCTCGGCGAAGCCCCGCGCGACGGCGGCCCCGATGCCGGTCGAACCGCCAGTGATCAGGACGGTTTTTCCGGCGAGATCGGGAATGACAAGGCGGGAAGCGGTCATAAGGCAGGTCCTCTTGCAACTGGGTCTGGCGCGAAATGCGGACGCGGCGGCGTCAAGCGCCGGTTCTCTGGATAGTCGCCGCGCAAGTCCTATATAGACCCGGGAAGCGGCGGAGAGTCCAACCGATGACCGAGGCGCGCAAGCTGGCGGCAATTCTCGTGACCGACATTGTCGGGTTTTCGAGGCTTGCTGGCGCGGACGAAGATCGAATTTTGGCCCGTTTGCGCACGCTCAGGAGCGACCTGATCGAGCCGACGATCTCGGTCCACCGCGGGCGGGTGGTGAAGCGCACCGGCGACGGCGCGATCGTCGAGTTTCGCAGCGTCGTTGACGCCGTGCGCTGCGGGATCGAGCTGCAGCATGGGCTTGCGGAGCGCAACGCCGGCCTTCCGCCTGAGCGCCGCATCGAGTTCCGCGTCGGCATTCATCTCGGCGACGTCGTCGAGGAGAGCGATGGCGACTTGATGGGCGACGGCGTCAATATCGCCGCGCGTCTCGAAGGGATCGCCAAGCCCGGGGCGATCTGCCTGTCGGAGGACGCCTACAGGCAGGTCAGGGGGCGGCTCGATCTCATGGTCAGCGACCTTGGCCAGACGGAACTCAAGAATATCGCCGAGCCAATTCGGGTCTATTCGCTCGAGGTGGGCCCTGCGGCCCAAGCCGGTCATGCCCCCTCTGTCGCCGCCGAGAGGCCGGCGCCGCCGCGGCTGTCGATCGTGGTGGTGCCGTTTGTCAGCCTCGGCGGAGACGCCGAGCACGAGCAATTTGTCGACGGGGTGACGGAAAGCCTCACAACCGATCTTTCGCGCATCAATAACGCTTTCGTCGTCGCGCGCAACACCGCCTCGACTTACAAAGGCAAGCCGGTCGACGCCAAGCAACTCGGCCGCGATCTCAACGTTCGCTATATCCTCGAGGGCAGCATTCAGCGCGGCGGCAGCCGAATGCGCGTCAATGTCCAGCTCATCGACGCCATCACCGGAAACCACTTATGGGCGGACCGTTTCGATAAGCCGATGGGCGACTTGTTCGACATGCAGGATGAAATTGTCTCTCAACTCGCCAATCAGCTGCGCCCGGAGCTGCTCGCAGCCGAAGCCCGGCGCGCCGAGAGTGAGGAAAACCCGGATTCCATGGATCTCTATTTCCAAGGGGTTCAGTGGTTCAACAAAGGCGGGCCCGCCAACATCGAGCGCGCTCGCGAGATTTTCGAACGCGCCGTGGCGCTCGACCCAACCAATGTTGACGCTCTTGTCGGCGCCGCGCGGACCGACGTTCTGGTCGGCGCGATTTACACCACTGACCATCGGGCCGAGCGCCTGGCCGCCGCGGAGGCGCTGCTGATCAAGGGCGTCTCGATTGCGCCGCGCAACTATTGGGCGCATCTTTGGCTGGGCTTCATCCAGATCCAAACGAACCGCGCTTCGCGAGCGATCGGCGAATTGGAACGGGCGTTGGCGCTAAACCAGAACCTTGGCGCGGCGCATGCCTGGATGGGGCAAGCGAAGATCACCATGGGCCGGGCCGAGGAGGCTGAAGCTCATGTCAACGAGGCGTTCCGGCTTTCGCCCAGCGACGCGGTCGCCTTCATGTGGACTCACATCCGCGGCCTCGCCAAGCTCCACCTCGGAGCCGACGAGGAAGCGGTCGCCCTCTTTCGCCGATCGATCGACGCGAGCCGGATCTATCCGCTGAACCATTTCTATATGGCGGCCGCGCTCGCCCATCTCGGCCGTCTCGAGGAGGCGCACGCCGAGGTCAAAGCGGGCCTTGCCCTCGCGCCGAATTACTCGATCGCCCGCTTTCAAAGCATGGCCGAGAGCGACAACCCGACTTATCTCAAGCAGCGCGAGCGCAACCTCGAAGGGCTTCGCAAAGCCGGCGTTCCGGAGAAGTGACCGGCACGGCTCATCGCGGCGCCAGCTCGGCGATGAGATCGTTGGCGGTCTTGGCCATCGCGAGCGGCGGCGAACAGGCCTGCGGCTTGCGCGCCCGAAGGCTGGCATGGCGGCGGGAGGGCCGCGAGGGCGGCTGCTTGCCCGATGCCGCGACTTGGGCCAAGGCTCGGGCCCATGGTCCGGCGACGCTCCCCAATTCGTCTTCTGGCGCTGGGCGTCGTCTGGGCGGCTCTGGCGCTTCTCGCGCTCTTCGTCGGCCTCGTGGCGCTCTACGCAGTCGCCCGACCGGTGTCGACGCTGATGCTCGCGCGCATGATCGAGGGCAAGGGCTATCAGCGCGTTTACGCGCCGCTCAAGACCATCGCGCCGGCTGCGCTCGCCGCGGTGATCGCCTCGGAGGACGCGACCTTCTGCGATAATGACGGCGTCGACTGGGGCGCTCTCCACGAGGTCGTCAGCAGCGCGGGCAAACATGGGCCGAAGCGCGGCGCCTCGACCATCACCATGCAGACCGCGAAGAACCTGTTCCTGTGGCCCGGCCGTTCCGTCATCCGCAAGGGCATTGAGATTCCCATGGCGCTCGCGCTGGGGAAGGCCTGGTCGAAACGGCGCACGCTCGAGATCTATCTCAATATCGCGGAGTGGGGCGACGGGCTCTATGGGATCGAGGCCGCGGCACAGCGCTACTTCCATAAGAGCGCCAGCCAGCTCAACGCGCACGAGGCCGCGCTCCTGGCCACTTCGCTGCCCAATCCGATCCTGCGCAATCCGGGCGCCCCTCGGGAATGCAGCGTCGCCTCGCCGCCAGCCTCGAAGCGAAGGCACGCGCCAATTCCAATTTGCTGGATTGCTTGCCGCGGTAGGGCGGGGCGCCGATGGTCGGCCAGTTCGCGAGACAGCGGCGCCGACGAAGGCGTGATCCTCGTTCTGGAACAACCTCTTACGTTGTCGGTTTACTGTCATATCCCGGACGCGGGCCGATGCGCGGAGCTAATCCCGATATGCCGAATTTCTTCAACCTGCCGCTGTTTGCCGAAGACGGCGACATCGATGTCGTCATCGAGACGCCACGCGGCAGCCGGGTGAAATTCGCCTACGATCCAAACCGCAAGGCCTTCGTCCTGCGCAAATCTCTGCTGACTGGCCTCACCTATCCCTATGACTGGGGGTTCACGCCATCGACGAAGGCCGACGACGGGGATCCGCTCGATGTCATGGTGATTCACGACGGAGCGACCTTTCCAGGGGTCGTTGTTATCTGCCGCGTCATTGGCATTCTCAAGATCGAGCAGAAGAACAAAAATAAATCCGAGCGGAACGACGGCGTATTTGCTGTGCCGCTGCGCTCGCACTCCGAAAAGGCGTTGAAGGACGTGCGAGATCTGACCAAGCCGATCCAGGAAGAGCTGGAGAAGTTTTTCATCGCGACCGAAGAGCTTGAGGACAAGAAACTCAAGATGATCGGTTGGGAAGGCCCCGAAATCAGCTCTGATGGCGATTACCCAAGCCGCGAAGGCCTTCGCGAAACAGAAAGCGTGATTGCGCGCCTAGAGCTGGCCCGTTCGGACGGCGCTCAGTCGCCGTCATTGCGAGCCATAGGGCGTTGGAGACGCCCGTCCTTGCGGACGGGGCTATGGCGAAGCAATCCAGGGATCGTGGGGCGCCCTTCGTTCTCTGGATTGCTTCGTCGCTCCGCTCCTCGCAATGACTACTCCGCCTGAATGCGCCACGCGCTAACCTCACCGCGAGGCGTGGCCGCGTCACTCGCCATTACGCCAATCCCTGGCTCTTGAGCGCGCGCTGGACGGCGGGCCGCTCGGCCATCCGGTCGCGGTGATCGAGCACGCGCGGGAAGGCGGCGGGATCGACGCTGTCGACCTCCATCCAGCGCGCGATGGTGAAGAGATAGGGGTCGGCGACCGTGTAGGCCTCGCCCATGACCCACGGCCCGCGGAACATCTTGCGCTCGATCAGGTCGAAGCAGGCGCCGACGGACTGCGGAACTTTCTTCTTCATCGCCTCGATAGCCGCCGGATCGTCTGTCCAGCGATAGCCTCGGGCGCGATGGGCGTGCGCCACATGCACCGTCGAGCAGAGATAGCTTATGAACGATTGCAGTTCGGCGAAGGCGAACGGATCGTCGAGCGGCGCGAGCTTCGCCTCGGGATGCGTTTGCGCGATATAAGCGAGAATGGCCGGCGTTTCGGTCAGCACGCCGCGCTCGGTCATGAGCGAGGGCACCCGGCCCTTGGGATTGATCTTGAGATAATCCGGCTTCGTCTGCTCGGCGGCGCCGAAGTCGATCCATCGCGTTTCATACGCCGCGCCCGCTTCCTCGAGCGCGATATGGGAGGCGAGCGCGCAGGTGTTGGTGGCGTAATAGAACGTGAGCATGCAAGCTCCAGGGTCGACGGGCGCCGCATGCGCCCGCCCTCGCTATAACGCCACGATGCGGCCCCGCCGTTCAAGCTCCTTGATCACAAGGTCAGCCAGGGCCTCGGGCGATTCCCTGGCGGAATTGAGGGTCAGCTCGGGCGCCTCGGGCGTTTCGTAGGGCTGGTCGACGCCGGTGAAATTCTTGATCTCGCCGGCGAGCGCGCGCTTATATAGGCCCTTGGGGTCGCGGGCGATCGCGGTTTAGAGCGGCGCATCGACGAAGATCTCGATGAACTCCCCCTCGGCCGCGGTGTCGCGAACCAGCCGCCGCTCCGCCCGGAACGGGGAGATGAACGAGCAGAGCACGATGAGGCCGGCGTCCGTCATCAGTCTCGCCACTTCGCCGACGCGCCGGATGTTCTCGACCCGGTCGGCGGCGGTGAAGCCCAAGTCCTTGTTGAGGCCGTGACGAACGTTGTCGCCGTCGAGCAGCGTCGTATGGACGCCGCGCGCATGAAGCCTGGCCTCGACCAGATTCGCGATCGTCGACTTGCCCGCGCCCGAGAGGCCGGTGAACCACAGGATCGCAGGCTTCTGGTGCTTGAGCGAAGCGTGCGCCTCGCGATCGACGGAAAGCCCATGCCGATGCACGTTGGTCGCGCGCCTGAGCCCATGCGCGATCATGCCCGCGGCCGCGGTCTCGTTGGTGGCGCGATCGATCAGGATGAAGCCGCCCGTGTCGCGATTGTCGGCGTAGGGGTCGAAGGCCACGGCCATGGTGGTCGCGATATTGCAGAAGCCGACCTCGTTGAGATCGAGCTGCTTGGCCGCGAGCTTGTCGAAATTGTTGACGTCGAGACGGTGCTTGAGTTCGGTCACCGCAGCCGGCGTCGTGCGTCCGCCGATCTTGAGCAGATAGGACCGGCCGGGCAGCATCGGCTCGGCGCTCATCCATAAAACGTGCGCCGTGAACTGATCGGCGACTTCGGGACGGGCGTCCGGGCTCGACAGCACGTCGCCCCGCGCGATGTCGATCTCGTCGGTCAGCGTCAGCGTCACGGCGTCGCCCGCTTCGGCGGCCTCGACCTCGCGGTCGGCGACCAGAATGCTCGAGACCGTGCTCTCACGGCCAGAGTCCGCAGCGACGACGCGATCGCCGCGCGCGATGCGTCCGCTCGGGATCGTGCCGGCGAAGCCACGAAAATCCTGGTGCGGCCGGTTGACCCATTGGACCGCCAAGCGAAAAGGCGCGCTGCGGCGATCCTCTTCGACCTCGACGCCTTCGAGATATTCGAGCAGATGCGGGCCCGAATACCAGTGCGTGCGCGCGCTGAGCGAGGACACATTGTCGCCGTGGCGGGCGGAGATCGGCAGCGCGACCAGCGAGCGAAAGCCAAGCGTTTCGGCGAATTTGCGGTAGTCGGCTTCGATCCGGCGAAAAACGCTCTCGCTATAGTCGACAAGGTCGATCTTGTTGACCGCGAGCACGACGTGGCGCACGCCGAGCAGCGAAACGATGATCGAATGGCGATGCGTCTGCGTCAGCAGACCTTTCCGCGCGTCGACCAGCACGATGGCGAGGTCGGCGTTGGAGGCGCCCGTCGCCATGTTGCGGGTGAATTGCTCATGGCCCGGCGTATCGGCGACGATGAACGAGCGCTTTTCAGTCGCGAAATAGCGATAGGCGACGTCGATGGTGATGCCCTGCTCGCGCTCGGCCTCGAGGCCGTCGACCAGCAGCGCGTAATCGATATCCTCGCCGGTCGTGCCGAATTTCTTCGAGTTCGCGCGCAAGAGTCGAAAGCTGGTCGTCGAAGATCAGCTTCTTCTCATAAAGCATCCGCCCGATCAGGGTGGACTTGCCATCGTCGACCGAGCCGCAGGTCAGGAGGCGCAGCGTCGGGAGCGCCGCGGCGTGGACTGCTGCATTCATCAGAAATACCCCTCGCGCTTCTTCTTCTCCATCGAGGAGGCTTCATCCGAATCGATCAGGCGGCCCTGACGCTCGGAGGTGGTGGCCTTGCGCATCTCGGCGACAATGTCGCGAAGCGTGTCGGCCTCCGACTCGATCGCGCCGGTCAGCGGATAGCAGCCAAGCGTACGGAAACGGACGCGCCGCATTGTCGGCTTCTCGCCCGGATTGAGCGGCAGGCGGTCGTCGTCGACCATGATGAGCGCGCCCGGAGCGCTCGACGACCGGGCGAAGCTTGGAGAAATAGAGCGGCACGACCGGAATGTTTTCAGCAAGCACATATTCCCACACGTCGAGCTCGGTCCAGTTGGAGAGCGGGAAGACGCGCATCGATTCGCCTTCGCGGATGCGGGTGTTGAACAGCCGCCACAGTTCCGGCCGCTGGTTGCGCGGGTCCCAGGCGTGCGCCGCCGAGCGAAAAGAGAAGATGCGCTCCTTCGCCCGGCTCTTCTCCTCGTCGCGCCGCGCGCCGCCGAATGCGGCGTCGAAGCGGCCCTCATCGAGCGCCTGCCTGAGCGACTCGGTCTTCATCACTTGCGTATGGAGCTGCGAGCCCGAGGCGATCGGCGAAATCCCGCGCTTCACCCCGTCCTGGTTGATGTGGACGATCAGATCGAGGCCAAGCCTGCGCGCGGTCTCGTCGCGGAACGCGATCATCTCGCGAAACTTCCAGGTCGTGTCGACATGCAGCAGCGGAAACGGCGGCTTCGCCGGATGGAAGGCCTTCATCGCCACATGAAGCATGACGCTCGAATCCTTGCCGATCGAGTACAGCATCACCGGGTTGCGCATCTCGGCGACAACTTCCCGCATGATGTGAATGGATTCGGCCTCGAGCCGCCTGAGGTGGGCTGGCAATACGCTCGGCATCGGACTTCCCATGAGAGGCGCGCTACATAGGCGGCATGCCCGCGAGAACGCAACGATTTAAGCTATATGGATAGGTTGTTAATTGAGACGCACGATCTCTGCTTGTATTGTTGTCGCTGAAGCGGCCGATTGACTCTTCGCGGGACGGCGCCCATCGATAGCGCCGCGTTCGATGGGCGATCGAGAAAGGAGATCGGCGCATGGCCAATTCCGTGATCATGGCGCCATCAATTCTGTCGGCCAATTTCGCCAAGCTGGGCGAGGAGGTGCGTTCGGTCGCCGCGGCGGGCGCCGACTGGATCCATCTCGACGTGATGGACGGGCATTTCGTGCCCAATATCACGTTCGGGCCGCCTGTCGTCGCGGCGTTGAGACCGCTCACCGACAAGCCGTTCGACTGCCACCTGATGATCGAGCCTTGCGATCCCTATCTCGAAGCCTTCGCCAAGGCGGGCGCCGATCACATCACCGTTCACGCCGAGGCGACGAAGCATCTCGACCGCTCGCTGCAGGAGATCCGAACGCTGGGTAAGAAGGCGGGCGTGGCGATCAATCCGGCGACGCCGGAGAGCGCGATCGAATATGTGCTCGATCGGCTCGACCTGATCCTGGTGATGACCGTCAATCCCGGCTTCGGGGGGCAGGCGTTCATTCCCGCGATGCTCGACAAGGTCGCTCGGGTCAAGCGCATGATCGGCGAGCGGAAGATTCATATCGAGGTCGACGGCGGGGTCGCGCCGAAGACCGCGCCGCTTCTGGCCGGCGCCGGCGCGAATGTCTTCGTCGCAGGCTCGGCTGTGTTCGAGGGCGACCCGACGGCTTACGCCAGCAATATCCGGGCGATCCGCGAGGCTGCGTAGCGGAGCCCGCTCGGCTCAGCCGGCCCCGTCGGGATGAGGGCTGCGCCCCACACCGCGCGCGACATGCCCGCCTCACGCCCCGCCCCTTTGATCTTGATTTCACCGCCCGGCCGTCGCCTTCTAGGGAAACCTTTAAGGGGAACGCTCGCGCGAAGCGCCTCGCCCCGTCGCGGCGTCCGGAGAGATCGATGAGACAAACGGTTCGCCCCGTCGCCTTCGCCCTGGTCCTGGGGCTCGTTTCTCCACTGGCTTCGGCCCAGACCCCGCCCCCCGCTCCAGCGGCCGCCGACGCCGCATTCGCCGCGCAGAAGGCGGCGTTCCTGGCGCTGCCGGAAACGACACGCAAGGCCGCGCAGAAGGCGCTCGTGTGGCTCGGGCTCTACGTCAGGGTCAATGACGGCGAGTTCGGTAAGCGAACCCGCGACGCGATCCTGGCCTTCCAGGGGAACGTCAGAGTGCCAACCGACGGAGCGCTGTCGCCGCCCGAGCTCACCGCCTTGCTTGCCGCTGCTCAGAAGGCGCGCGACGCGGTGGGGTTCCAAGTCGTGACCGATCCCAAGAGCGAGGCGAAGATCGGCGCGCCGCTCAAGCTCATAAGCGCGCGGGGGGGCGCAAGGCTTGACTTCGCCTCAAGCGCGGACGCCGACCTCGGCGCGCTCTATGCGCGCCTGTCCGCGGCCACCTCCGCCCGCAAGATCACCTACAAGGCGATCAAGCCGGACACCTTCTTCGTCGTCTCGGGGCAGGATGGCGCGACAATGTTCTACACGCGCTTCGACAAGAACCCGGCGGCGACCCCGCCGGTCCGCGGCTTCACCTTCGCTTATCCGGCGTCACTGGGCGCCTATCTCAACCGGGTCGCGATCGCGGTCGCCAATTCATTCGAGCCCTTCCCCGGATCCGCCCCGGCGCCGGCTCCGAACGCCGTCGCCTCTCCCGCGCCGGGCGCGGCGGCGCCTCCGGCCGGTCCCATGCCGGCCGCGACCGCGCTCGTCATCGCTCCCGGCAGGGCGCTGACCGCGCTCAGGGCGAACGACTGTCCGAACCCGACCATCGCCGGCAAGCCCGTGCGGATCGAGCGCGCCGACGCCGCCACGGGCCTCGCAATGCTGACCGGCGATTTCCGTGCGAACTCCGAGCCGCCGCGGTTCGGCGCGCCAGTTCAGGACCTCGTCATCCTTGGATTCGATGGACCGCGCCTTGCGGCAGGCTCGGCCTCATTGACAGGCGACGATGCGCGTCCGATCGTGACCGCTGCGGTCAGTAAGAGCGCCGGCGGCGCCCCGGCGTTCGATCGGCGCGGCGCGCTGGTCGGCCTCGTTGCGCCGATCGCGGACGAGCCCAGGCGCGTCGCCGGCGTCGCGCTTACGGCCCAGCACGCCCTGATCACGTCCGATTCGGTCCGCGCCTTCGTCGGTGGCGGCGAATCTGCGTCGGAGGGCGCCGCCCCGCTCAGCGCCGGCGATATCGCCGCCCGCGAGGGGCACGCGCTCCTTGCCGTCTTCTGCCAGAAATAGTCCCGGGCGCTCAATGCGGGATGATCCCGGGAAAAACGAATTGCTGCAGCGCGACCAGCACGCCGAGAATGAGCGTCAGGATGACGCTGTGCCAGAAGGTGCGGGCGAACACGACGCCTTCATGCCCGCGCAGATCCGTGACCGAGACGCCCGTCGCGATATTCTGCGGCGAGATCATCTTCCCCATCACTCCGCCGGATGAGTTGGCCGCCGCGAACAGCACCGGGTTGAGGTCAAGCTGCCTCGCCGCCACCACCTGGAGATTGCCGAACAGCGCATTGCCCGAGGTGTCACTGCCGGAGAGCGCAACCGCCACCCAGCCGAGGAAGGGCGAGAGGATGACGAACAAATGCCCGACCGACGCCACACCGAGGCCGAGCGTATAGGCCATGCCGGAATAGTTCATCAGATAGGCGAGACCGATGATCAGGCAAACGGTCAGGATCGCGAGCCATGCCTGCTTGATGGTCCGGACGACACACTGGAAGAAGCCCCCGACGCTCATCCTGACCACGATCGCGGTGATGATCGCCGAAAGCAGGATCGCCGTTCCCGTGGCGAGCGGCTGGAAGCCCCAGACGGCGGCATAAGGCTTGTCATTGTAGAGCGTGATCGAAATCGCCTTGTCGAGCCCAGGCCAGTGAACGGCCTGCGCGCCGATCTTGAAGATCTCGAGCGTCGTCCACAGGATGACGATCGCGGTGACGATGAGCCAGGGCAGCCAGCCTTGCCAGGGGCCCACGTCTGAATGCGCACGGAGCAGGTTTGCGTCTCCCCTGACCGTGAACTCCGGATCGGGCGCCGGCTTCCACACCTGCAGGAACAGGAGCGTGATGATCAACGAACCGAGCGACGCCAGCACGTCAGTCAAGGCGTAGTTGATATAATTCGAGGAAATGAACTGGCTGAGGGCGAAGGAGCCGCCCGCGACCAGAAGAACCGGCCACAGCGCCTTGAGCGAACGCACGCCGCCATAGAGCGTCATCACGTAGAAGGGCAGCAGAAGAGCGATGAACGGCAGCTGGCGGCCGATCATGGCGCCGAGCGTCCCCGCAGGCAGGCCCGTGACCGCGCCAAGCGTCGTCACCGGAACGCCGAGGGCGCCGAAAGCGACCGGCGCGGTGTTGAAGATCAACGTAAACACCAGCGCTTCGAGCGCCGGGAAGCCGACCAGAATGAGAAGCGACGACGTGATCGCGACCGGCGTTCCAAAGCCGGCGATGCCTTCCAGAAGCGCGCCGAAGCAGAAGCCGATCACCACCAGCACGACGCGGCGATCGTTGGGAAGATGGTTGAGGACCCACGCCCGAAAGGCGTCGAACCGGTTCGAACTCGACTGCGATATTGTAGAGGAGCAGCGCGTTGACGACGATCCACATGACCGGCCAGAGGGCGAACACGGCGCCGGCCGCGATGGAATTGAAGGCGAGGGAAACGGGAAGACTCCAGACCGCGGTCGCGATGATCAGCGCCACGATCAGCCCGGCCAACGACGCCTGCCACGCCGGCCGGCGCAAGACGCCGAGCAGGACGAGAACGACCGCCACGGGAAGCGCCGCCACGATGAAGGAGAGCGGCAGGCTGCCGGCGACGGGCGTCAGCAATTGCTTGAACATTGGTCTTTCCTCCCCCGGCCCGTGGCGGGCGAGCCCCGATCGTTCCCCGACCCACGAATCGGCGCGGCGCTGTTCATAAGGCGCCCGGCGGCGAATCAAGTTAACCGCCATTCGGCGGACATGCGGCCGCCTGACGCGGGCTTCAGACGCGCCCGCGCCGACCAAAGCATTCCGCTAATCGTCCATGTCCCACTTCTCGGCGCTCGCGCCGGCGAGTTCGCGCACCCGCTGCTCGTCGGCGCCGAAGGCGCGCGCGTCGCCCTCGTAGACGATGCGGCCATCGTCCAGCACATAAGCGCGATCGGCGATCTCGACGGCCGCCCGCACGTTCTGCTCAACCAAGAGGACGGAGACGCCTTCGCGTCGCGCCGCGACGACAATCCTGAACACGTCCTCGACGATCAAGGGCGCCAGGCCTTGCGAGGGCTCATCGAGCATGAGCAGTTTGGGGTTAAGGAGCAGGGCGCGGGCGATCGACAGCATTTCCTGCTCGCCGCCGGAAAGCTGCGCGCCCTTGTTCGTCTTGCGCTCGGCGAGCCGCGGAAACGCTTCGTAAGCCCGCTGAACCGTCCACGGACCGGGCCGTTCGACCGGAACCAGCAGGTTCTCCTCAACCGTCAGGTTGGCGAAGATCCGCCGCCCCTCCGGCACATAGCCGACGCCCGCCTCGGCGATCCGGTAAGGGGGCAATCCGGTCACGTCCGACCCGAACACCGCGACGCTGCCGGTGCGCGGACGGGTGAGGCCGATGAGCGAGCACAGCGTCGTCGTCTTGCCGGCGCCGTTGCGGCCCAGAAGCGCGACGATCTCTCCTTCGCGCACTTCGAGGCTCACGCCGTGCAGGATGTGACTCTTGCCGTAGAAGGTGTGGACGCCTTCGGCCTTGAGCGCGATCATGCCGCCGCCTTGCCGAGATAAGCAGCCTGAACCTTTTCGCTTTCGGCGATTTCCTCCGGCGGGCCTTCCGCCAGCACCCTGCCCTCAGCGAGCACCATGATCCGGTCGGCGAGATTGAAGACGACGCGCATGTCGTGCTCGATGAGCATGATCGTCAGCCCCTGGCGCCGATGCAGTCGCCGGATGAGCCGCGCGATGTCATAGGTCTCCTGGTCGCCCATGCCAGCGGTCGGCTCGTCGAGCATGAGCAGGCGCGGCTTGAGCGCAAGCGACATCATGATCTCCGCCGCCCGCTGATCGCCGTGCGACAGCGCCCCGGCGCGCATATCGCCTTTGTCCCCCAGTCCGCCCAGGCTCAGAAGCTCGGCGACGCGGTCCGCCACCGCCCCCCGCTCCTTTCCGCCTAGCCAGGGCCTGAGACGATAGCCGGCCGCGATCTCAACCGCGACGCGGATATTGTCGGCGACCGAGAGATCGGGAAAGATCTCGGTGATCTGAAAGGTGCGGGCCATGCCGCGCCGCACCCGCTCATCGGGAGCGAGCGCGCTAATGTCGCTCCCCTCGAACCGGATCGAGCCCGACGTCGGCGCGAACAGGCCGCTGACCAGGTTGAAAAAGGTCGTCTTGCCGGCGCCGTTCGGACCGATGATCGCGCGCAATTCGCCAGGCTCGATGGTCAGCGACACGTCTTGAATGGCGATGAGGTTGCCGAACCGCTTCGATGCGCCGTCGACCTGAAGCAGGGTCACGCCTTGGCTCCGCTGCGCAGCATACCCAGAACTCCGCGTGGAAAGAAACGCACCACCAGTACGAACACGAGGCCGATCACCGACATCCAGTTTTCGGTGTGGCTCGAGACGTAATCCTGCAGCGCGACGAAAATCGCCGCCCCGATGAGCGGCCCCCAGAACGAGCGCATGCCGCCCAAAACCGCCATGATCACGAGATTGCCGGAGAGGTCGAAGCGCAAAGCGCGCGGATCGGTGAAGTTGTTGAGGAGCGCATAGAGCGCTCCCGCGACGCTGACGAAGAGACATGAGATGACGAAGGAGAGCCAGACGTGCCACTCGATCGGCACGCCGAGAAACCGGGCGCGCCGCTCGTTCTCGCGGATGGCAATGAGAGAGCGACCGAAGGGCGAGTCGAGAAGCTTTGCCATCGCGCCGACGCAGATGGCGAAAATCGCCAGCGCGAAATAATAGAAGGCCTTGTCGTTTTGAAAGATGTCGAGCCGAGTAAAGCCGAAGTCGATCGGCAGGCGATGCCAGCCGGTGAGCCCATCGTCGCCGCCGGTGACCGCGTTCCAGCGAAAGGCGATGAAGTAGAAGACCTGGCCGAACGCGATCGTCACCATGGCGAAATAGACGCCGCGCAGCCTGACGATGAGCGCGCCGATGACCATCGCCGCGATCGTCGCCACGACGACGCCGAGCCCGATCGCGGGGATCGTGCCAGCGTCCAGATACTTGATCGCCATCGCCGCGCCATAGGCGCCAAGCCCGAAATAGGCGGCGTGGCCGAACGAGAGAACCCCGGTGAAGCCAAGCAGGAAATTGAGCGACATCGCCGCAAGGCCCATCACGACGATGCGAGTGGCGAGTTCGGTGTAGCCGCCGATCGCGCCCATCCAGAAGGGCATGAACAGCAGAATGACGCAGACCACGGCGTCAAAGGCGCGGTCGCGGCCGCGCCTCAATGAAGCCTCCCCTCTTCGCCGAGCAGCCCGCGCGGCCTGACCAGCAGCACGAGCCCCATCATCACGTAGATCACCGCCTCGGTGGCGGAGGGAAAGTAGACCGCCGCCAGCCCCGAGGCGACGCCGATCATCAAGCCGCCAAGCAGCGTTCCAAGCAGACTGCCGAGGCCGCCGACGATGATCGCGACAAAGCTCGGCATGATGAGATTGGCGCCGATGGTGGGCGAGAGGCCGAGGAGGCCGGCGGCCAACACGCCGGCGAGGCCGGCCATGTAGATGCCGATGCCGAAGTTGAGGCTACGCAGCACCCTGACGTTGACGCCAAGCGTCGAGACCGTGTCGAGGTCGCGCGTGCCGGCCCGGATTCGCATGCCAAGCCGCGAGTATTTGAGGATCGCGAACAGTCCACCGACCGCCGCCGCAACGATGATCACCATGAACACGCGATAGCCGGTGAGGAAAAAATACTGGCTCGACAGTGGGCTCATGAGCCAGGCGGGGACCTGAAACGGAACGCTCTGCGCGCCCCAGATCATCCGCGACACATCCTCGAAAATATAGGCGAGCCCGAAGGTCAAGAGCAGACTGTAGAGCGGGTCCTTGCCATAGAGCGGGCGGATCAAGAGCCACTCGACGACAAGGCCAAGCACGGCGGTCAGCGGCGGCGCGAGGATCAGCGCGCCCCAGAATCCGACGTAAGGGATCAAGGTGTAGGCGAAATAGGCGCCGAGCGCCAGAAATCCGCCATGGGCGAAATTGATGACGCCGCTCAAGTTGAGGATGAGCGACAGGCCAAGCGCCATCAGCGCGTAGAACGCCCCAACGATCAGGCCGTTGAAGACATTGAAAAGGACGACCTGAGTCATGCTTCGAGATTCGCTGTTGGCGGCAAGTAGGGCGAACCCTCCTCCGCCGCTCCGGGCGCGCTCATGCCGGCCACTTCATGCTGCACCCGCTTTCCGCGAGGGTTCCCGCGACCTCTGGCGCCGTTGACCACATTGCTGACCTTGAACAAATCATCCGGCGCCGTGCCCTTGGCCTGCGCCTCGCCGACGAACAGCGACGCGAGAAGCTGATTCTGGCCGGCGCGATAGAACGCCGGGTTCGGCCCGAGCGCAACCTCGGGCGGCAGATGAAAGTCCTGCAGCGCCTTCGCCATGTCGAGGGCTTTCAGCGAATTGGCTTTCGCCGCGGCGAGCGCGCAGGTCCACACCGAGACGTAGCCGAACCAGGTGCGCGCGGTCGGCACGCGCCCGGTGCGCTTCTTGGTGGCCTCGACGAATTCAGCGACATGGGGCACGCCCGGCTGGTTCCAATACCATTCCATGACCCAGACGCCGATCCGAGCCTCCGGCGCCAGGCCTTCAAGGGGCTCCATCTCCTGCTGCGCGCCGGCCAGGTGCACTTTGTTCTGCAGTCCGAACTGCACCGCCTGCTTCAGCGCGTTCAGCATGTCGTCGCCTCCGAGCAGGAACATCACGACGTCGGGGTTCGCGGCCTGCGCCTTGATGAGATAGGAGGAGAAGTCCACCGTGCCGACCGGCGTCAGGTCGCCGCCCACTCTCTCGCCGCCAAGGGGAGCCGAGGCTCTCACCATTCCCGCCTCGAGCGTATGGCCGAAGGCGTAGTCTGCGGTGATATAGTAGAACTTCTTGCCGTAATCCTTGATCAGCGCGGCGGCGACGGCGTTCGCCTCCATCTGCGTGGTGTTGCAGACGCGGAACACGTTCCAGTGGCAGCTTGCGCCGGTGACCGCATCGGTATGGCCGCCGGGGCAGATGTGGAGAATATTTTTTTCGTTCGAAACCTGGGCCATGGCGAGCGCCAGCGCGGAGTTCACGTTGCCCAGCAAAAAGTCGACGCCGTCGTTGTCGATCAATTTGCGCGCCTTCTGCACCGCGACTCCGGCGTCGCCGCTGGTCGAATCTTCGACGATGAGCTCGGCCGGACGGCCGAGTAGGCCGCCCTTGGCGTTGATCTCGTCGAGAGCCATCTGGCAGCCGACGAGTTCGTTCTTGCCCAACCCCGCGTAGGTGCCCGTCAGCGGATTGTCGAGTCCGATCTTGACGACCGCAGCGGCGCGTGCGGAGACGATGAACGGCGAAGCAATTTGTGCGCCAGCGAGCGCCAGTCCCGACTTGACCACCCCGCGACGGCTAATCCCGCACGAATTGGGGTTGACCATTGGCTCCTCCCAAATTGCAACCGCCGGCTTCAGCCGATTTTATCGGTTCACGCTTCAGCCGGCGCTCTGTCTCGCGGCGGTCTTATCGGACGCTCAGGTCGGCCAGGTCATCTTGCAGCCGCTCTCTTCGACCGTGCCAGCGACGTCGGCCCCATTGACGACCTTGGTGACTTTGAACAGGTCGTCCGGCGCCGAGCCCTTGGCCTGCGCATTGCCGACGAAGAGCGAAGCGAGGAGCTGGTTCTGGCCGGCGCGATAAAAGGCCGGATTCGGCCCGAGCGCGATCTCTGGCGGCAGATGGAAGTCCTGCAGGGCCTTGGCCATGTCCACCGCCTTCAGCGATTTGGCGGCGGTGGCGGCGTGCGCGCAGGTCCAGACCGAGACATAGCCGAACCATGTGCGCGCGGTCGGCACGCGCCCGGTGCGCTTCTTGGTCGCCTCGACGAATTCGGCCACATGCGGCACGCCCGGCTGGTTCCAGTACCATTCCATGACCCAAGTGCCGATGCGCGCTTCCGGCGGCAGGCCCTCCAGCGGCTCCATCTCCTGCTGGGCGCCGGCGAGATGCACCTTGTTCTGCAGCCCGAACTGAACCGCCTGTTTCAGGGCGTTCAGCATGTCGTCGCCCTGGACAAGGAAGACGATGACGTCAGGGTTCGCCGCCTGCGCCTTGATGAGATAAGAGGAAAAGTCCACCGTGCCGAGCGGCGTCAGGTCGCCGCCCACTCTCTCGCCGCCAAGCTTGGCGATCGCTTTGACCATGCCGGCTTCGAGGGTATGGCCGAAGGCGTAGTCGGGCGTGATATAGTAGAACTTCTTGCCATAATCCTTGACCAGGGCGCCCGCGACCGCGTTCGCCTCCATCTCGGTGGTGTTGCAGACGCGAAACACGTTCCAGTGGCAGCTCTTGCCGGTGATGGCGTCGGTGTGGCCACCCGGCACAATGTGGAGCACGCCGTGTTCGTTCGACACCTGCGCCATGGCGAGCGCGAGAGCCGAGTTCACGTTGCCGAGCAGGAAGTTGACCTTGTCGCCTTCGATGAGCTTGCGCGCTTTCTGCACAGCGGTGCCGGCGTCGCCGCTGGTCGAGTCCTCGACCAAAAGCTGAACTTGACGGCCCAGCACGCCGCCCTTGGCGTTGATCTCATCGAGCGCCATCTGGCAGCCGATGAGTTCGTTCTTGCCCGGGCCGGCGTAGGTGCCGGTCAGCGGATTGTCGAGGCCGATCTTGACCGTGTCGGCGGCCCGGGCCCGAATGACGAAGGGACTGGCGAATTGGGCGGCGGCGAGGGTCGCGCCCGTTGTGACGAATGTGCGGCGGTCGACGCTGGCGCGCCAATTGGACGTGGGCAAGCTTCTCTCCCTTGTTCGGATGGTTGTCGCTCGGGCCCGGCGCAAGCGCCTGCCTGACGATCCTGCGGTTTCTCGATCGTGCAGCACTTTCGTCGATGCGCGCTCAGGCCGTCAAGCCAAGAGGCGCAATTAGCGATCCTACCCATTAGTCCAATATCACTCAATCCAACAGGTGAACAAGGCCTGAGGCTAGCGCCTCCGCCCGCGATTGAACGAGAGACGGCCGGCCTCACAGCCTGCATTTTAGATAGGTCGTGTCGAGCGACGTGTCTCCCGTCGGACTGTAGACGATCTCGGCGCCGTTGCGGATCTTGAAGTGGACAGTTTCCGAGCGGAAGCTGATCGAGTCCTGACAATCAAGCGACGCGACGACGCCATTCTTGTCGCGCCCCACGCTGACGATCCGGCACACGCCGGTCGGGGAGCGGATTTGGCTGGGCTCGATGATGACAGCCTGAGCGAACTGGTCCACCGGTCGCCGGTAGGTCAGCGCGCCGCCGCTCCTGACAAACAACTTTTGGCAATCGGCGGCTGAGGAAGCCCAGGCGCCCAAAAGGCGCGGGTCGAGCGCGGCCGCGAGGCCGGCGCTTGGAGCCGCCGCGGTAAATCCCAGGACAAGCGCAAGAACGGCGCGCCTGACCTGCGGCTGGAGGCCCGCCATTCGCCTCTCTGCTCGTGAAAAACGACAGTCCAATTGCGCCTCCCCTCTGCACGCAAACCGAGCGCGCTCGCTTCCGAGGCGGCGTTTCTATTCTGACCGTGCTCGAGCAACCATACGCCTAGAATACAGGTTCGCCCAGCGCGATCTCGGCCAAGGGCGACAGCAAGACGACGTCGGAGCGCGCATTCTTCGCCCCGAGGATCAACACTTCGGACTGAAAGCCGGCGATGTTGCGCGGCGGCATGTTGACGACGCAGACGACCAGCCGGCCCATAAGCTCGTCCTCGGAATAGCTGGTGATCTGGGCGCTCGACCATTTGCGCCCGAGCGGGCCGAAGTTGACTTCGACCTTGTAGGAAGGATTGCGCGCGCGCTTGAACGGCTTGACTGTGACAATGCGCCCGACGCGCATGTCGACCTTTGCGAAATCGTCGTAGACGATCGGCGGCTTTTCCATCAGGCCTTCAGCGCTTCCTGATGCGCGCTGACCAAAGCTGCCAGACTCTCGAAGCGAAAATCATAATCGGGCGTTTGCGCCGTCGCCATGGCTGCGCCCGAGCCCTGCTCACCGTGGCGCCGATGAATCCAGCACGACGCGAGCCCGATCTCGTTCGCGACCGCGTGATCATGGAACAGGCTCTCGGCGGTGTGCAGGATCTGGCTCTTGTCGATCCCGAGCGTCTTCAGCTTGGCGAGCATATAGTCGAAATTGCGGGGCGAGGGCTTGTAGGAGCCGCAGTCCTCGGCCGTATAGACCGCATCGAAATCGACGCCGAGCTTTTCGTTGCTGAAGGAAAAGCTTTCGTTGTCGACGTTCGACAGAATAGCCAGCTTATAATGCCGCTTCAGGTACTGCAGCGCGGCGGCGGTGTCGGCGAACGCCGGCCAGTTCCGGATCGACCGGCCATAAGCGACGCAGTCGGTCCAGCTCGTTGCGACTCCCCATTCCTCGGCGAGGCGGCGATAGACGGTCGCGAGCAGATCTCGATAGAGCTTCGAAGGCGTCTGGACCTGTTGCGCGGATTCATGGCGCGCATGCGCTTCGAGGATTTCGTCGCGGTTGAGTGGCCGCGGCGCCTCGCTGGTCAGCGGCTTCAGCGCCTCGATCATCCCCGATTCCCAGTCGATCAGCGTCCCGTAGCAATCGAAGGTCAGGGCCTTGAAGTCGGTGAGCCTGGCGGCCGGCCCGCCGCTCGATGCTGAAGATTTGGAGGATGTCATTGGATGAATGGTGGAGCCAGACGGAATCGAACCGACGACCTCTTCAATGCCATTGTCATGGACCGACATTGCTCAAGACCTCCATTCGTCACCTGAGATTACTAAAGCCCTTTGAAATTAACGTTTTTTGGCTTATCTTCATTTCCAGTCATTCCCCGTCTTCACTTTTTGGTGGCGACTTTGGTGACGATTTTAACCGGGATCTTCTCTGTGATGAAGCTAACGAAGCGTTCGGTTGATGCCCTCTTCCCTCACCAGAAGCAATATCTCGAATACGACACGGAACTGAAGGGGTTTGGCGCCGCTATTTATCCATCGGGCACCAAATCATGGGTTTGCGAGTACCGGCCGCACGGCGGCGGGCGTGGCGTCGCGAAAAAAGCGAGTGACGCTTGGCAAGACTTCTCAATTGACGCCCGATCAGGCGCGCAAGGCCGCCGCCGACATGTTGGCCGCTGTGCGGCTGGGTGGAGACCCCGCGCAGGAGAAGTCGGAGCGTCGGGCCTCTGTGACAGTCGGCGAGCTGATCGACCTCTTCGACGCGCAATATGTCGGGCCGATGCTTAAGCCAGGAACCGCGGTAAGCTATCGGATAGCCCTCGAAGAGCTTCGCGGCGCGCACGGCAGAGCTGAAGGCGACAGCTTTAATCCGCGCACACGTCGCGACCTTGCATTTCCGCATGGCCGATCGTCCCTACGCTGCCAATCGCGCCGTCGCTGTCTGGTCAAAGGCTTTTGCATGGGCGGCTGGCGCGGGCTTGGTTCCCGAGGGGCAGAACCCAGCGAAGAACATCAAGAAATATCGCGAGCAAGGGCGAGAGCGCTTTTTGACAAGCGAAGAACTGGCGCGGCTCGGCGAAGCGTTGCGGGAAGGCGAGACGGTTGGGCTGCCCTATTCCGTTGATGAAACCAAGCCGACAGCCAAGCACGCCGCGAAGGCCGACCATCGGCGCGTCAAACTTGACCGATATGCTGCAGCAGCACTTCGGCTCTTCGTCCTCACTGGCGCTCGACTTCGCGAAATTCTTCACGCCAAATGGGAGCAAATCGACCTCGAGCGCGGACTGATTTTCCTAGCCGACAGCAAAACGGGCAAGAAGCCACTCTACCTCTCAGCCGCTGCCCAAAAGGTGCTAGCAGACGTTCCGCGGGTCGAAGGCAACCCGCATGTGATTGCTGGAGCGAAGGATGGCGCGCCGCGGGCCGACCTCAAGAAGCCATGGGCTGCTGTGAGCCGGGCCGCCGGTTTGGAGGGCGTCCGCATTCACGACCTGCGCCACTCGTTTGCTTCGTTCGGCGCCGGCGCGTCTCTCGGTTTGCCGATCATCGGGAAGCTGCTCGGTCACTCGCAGCCGGCGACGACCGCAAGGTATGCGCATTTGGACGCGGACCCAATGCGCCGCGCGGCGAACACGATTGGCGCGACAATTTCGGCTGCGCTGGGCGGTCACACCGAAGCCAATGTTGCGGCGATCGGGAAGCCTCGGCATTTTGATCGCGCCACAAGCGGCAATTGGAATGCGCGACGACTTGCGGCCCTACCAATTGCCCGATCCTAACCCATTCGCGAAGCGCACGAATGTCTAGTTTAGCCACCTCTTTGGTTGGGCGAGGTGAGACAACGCCGCGCGGCTGTCGGACATTTCCCAGGGCAACATCTACCAAGTCGCAAGTCGCCGCGCCTACCTGCCCTCGTGTTAGATGGACTGTTTTCTGTGCATGAAAACCCAGGGCAATGTCTGTCACAAATAATCTGCGTTTTTGACTTAGCGCGGGTTACAAGATCACCGAAGCTGCGGAATTGACCCGATGCTTCACCTTCTTATCGACACCTGCGTATGGATCGATCTCGCGAAGGATTACCGCGAGCAACCCGTTATCAGTGCGCTCGAGGATTTGATTGCCGCGCGGCAGATCCAGTTGGTCGTTCCGCAGGTCGTCCTGGACGAATTCAGCCGAAATAAAGGGCGGGTGATCGAGGACGCCAGGCGCAGCCTGCAATCGCATTTTCGATTGGTGCGCGAGGCGGTGAACCGCTTTGGAGAGGATGAGTATCGCTCGGCCGCCCTGGCGGCATTGAACGAGGTGGACCACAAGAACTTCATTGGAGATGAGTCGGTGATCGTTTCCGTCGAGAAGATCGAAAAGCTCCTGACCGCTCAGCTGGCGCTGGCAACGACAGATGCGATCAAGTGCTCCGTCACCGAACGGGCGCTTGCCGGCCTAGCCCCTTATCACCGCGCTAAAACCAGCGTCGCCGACGCGATCCTGATCGAAGTCTAAGCCGACATGGTCAAGGATCGGAAAAGCAAGACGAAGCGCTTTGCCTTCGTCACTCACAACAGCAAAGACTTTAGCGAGCCGCACGGGGATCGCCGGAAGCCGCATCCGGACCTTTCCAGCCTGTTCGGGGCCCCGAGATCAACTTACTGGGGTTCGCTTGTGGATTTCATAAAGGACCTGGATTCCGATCTGCTGGCCGACCACGATAGCGAATTCAACCTATCGCAGCAGCCGCGCCGCTTGTCCGAAATCCTAGAGGCGGAGCACTTGCTGTCTCGGCAGGTCTGGTACAATCGACACTGGAATCTCCGTACTGAAATCGAAGAGGGCAAGCATCAGGTCGTACTGGAGAAAGAATATTCTCGCACCCCATATTTGCCTGACCAGACTCTGGAGACTGTTTGGGTAAAGGCTTTGAAGGCGGCTAAGAAAACTGAGGAAGAAGTCGGCCTGGAGAACCTAGGACCGTGGGACGATTTCGAATGGGGAATGCTTAATGGTAAGCTGTCTGCCCTCCGATGTGTCCTCGGCGATGATTGGGACATGCTAGATACTTAATGGATCGTGCGCAAAGGCGCGGTTTATTCTGGAAAATGCCCGTATGCATGATCCGTTGCCCGTGCGGCGGCAGCTGGCAGCTGGCACTGAGAGACAAAGATCGGCAGCCACAAATTCCGGGCGACGGGCGTCACAGCCTATCTCAAGAACGGCGGGGCGTTAGATAAGGCGGCCGCCATGGCGGAGTCGAGCGCGTCGCAATTTGAGTTCCGCGCCGACTGCCGTCACTTCTGAGCGCCGCCCAAGCTCTCGAGCAGCTCGCGCGCAAGCGACACCGCCGCCGCGTCCGCCGTCCCCCTCTTGCCCAAGCCCCGGATCAAGTGACCCTGGCGCTCGGCCGGAATCTCCGCGTAGTGCATCTCGGTGGTCTTGATCGACGAATGGCCGAGGTTCTGGCTGAACGCCTTGTGATCCTCGAGCGTCGCGCAAATCGTCTGCCCGTGTCGCGTCAGCGCGTGGCGAAACGAATGCGGATTGAAATAAGGGACGCCGACCGCCTCGAAGGCCTTGCGGAAGATCGCGCGGATGGGAGCCGAGGTCCGCCATCCCACTCGCTCGAGGCCGTTCACCTGAAACCGCCGATCAGTACCGCTGACGACCCGCGTCCTCGGGAATAGCGGATCGTCCGGCCCCCAAAGCAGAACCTCCTTAAGATGCCGGACCCAGCCCTCGACGATTTCCCGGATGTCGTCGCCCACCGGAACGAAATAGGTCGGGAACGACTTCGAGAACTTGGTCCGCACCTGCCGCGCGTCCTGCTGAATGAGCGCGGCGTCGAGGTTCACGTGCCTGAGACGAAGCGACGCGAGGGCGTTGTCTCGCGCGCCAGTCAAGAGCGCGAGCGCAACCAGGGCGCGATCGCGCTTTTCGATCTCAGTCCCGCTCGGCATGCTGAGCGTCACGTGCCGGATCTGCTCAATGGACGGAACCGGCCGTCCCCGTGCGGTCTTCGCTATGGCCGTGTCCTTTAGCGAGAGAGCGAAATATTCCGCATCCACGCATGTGAATTTCGATTTAAATCCATGCTGCTGAGACAGCCAGGTGAAGAACGCCTTGAGTGCGTTCAAAGTCGAAAGCAGTGTCGCCTTGCCAGCGGTTCACCAGTCCGTTCGCTGACCTCGGGAAAGGTCAGCCGTGAAGCCGATCGCCTGCTCCTTGCGAAAGGTCTTGAAGTCCTTGTTGCGCGTATAGCTTTCGAAGCGGCTCAGAGCCTTTGCGACTGCGTCGGTCGACGCCTCCTTTGGCGACCAGGGCCTTTCAAATGGGCGAAATAGTCGCGCTTGACGCGGACGTTCTCAGCGTTGCTTCTGCTCATGGGTCACCATCACCTTTCAAGTCACAATCCACGAAAGGGCGGCTCATCTCCCTTGTACGTGCCGATGGCTCCGTGAACGTAATACCAAAGGTCATAGCGGCTGACCGACGTGAGCCCATTCGCGCATTCCGATGGAGGTGATGGTTTGAGGCTGGGCGATCAGGTTTCGCCAGGCGGCGCAGGCGGCGTCGACGATGGCGTCGTAGTTTTCGAAGACGGTGTTTGAGAGCCAGTTCTGGCGGAGATATTGCCAGACGTTCCCGACCGGGTTGAGTTCCGGGGCGCGGGACGGCAGGAAGATCGGCGTGATGTTGTCGGGCACGTCGAGCTTGCCCGGAGTGTGCCATCCGGCTCTGTCGAGCAGCAGGACGGCATGAGCCCCTGCAGCGACGTTGCGCGAGATTTCGTCGAGATGGAGTTGCATCATGTCGGTGTCGGCATAGGGCAAGGCGAGCGCGGCGCCGACGCCGCGGGCGGGGCAGATCGCGCCGAACAGATAGACGTTGTCATAGCGCTGGTCGGCGGGCTGGCGGGGTCTCGTTCCGCGCCGGGCCCACAGCCGAACCTGGCCGTTCTTCTGGCCGATCCGGGCTTCGCCCTCAAACCAGATTTCCACCGGCGTCGTCTCCGGCAGTCCTTCGAGATGAGCACGTCACACGCGCGCGGGAAGTTTTATGGAATGGCCCGCCCCTCCTTCCGGCGTCGTAGGCTCGCCGGCGAATCAGGAGGAGGAAGGGATGGATATCTCTGTGCTTGGCGTCGACCTCGGCAAGAACGTCTGCAGCGTGGTTGGGTTGGATGCGTTCGGCGCGGTTGTGATGCGTCGCAAGGTACGGCGCGAGACACTGATTGCTCTGGCGGAGAAGCTTCCTCCGTGCGTTGTCGGGATGGAGGCCTGCTGCGGGGCTCATCATCTCGGCCGCGTGTTCACCGCCCACGGCCACGATGTCCGGCTGATGTCGCCCGAATATGTTCGGCCCTACATCAAGGCGCAGAAGAACGACGATCGCGACGCCGAGGGGATCGCGGAAGCGGCGACGCGGCCGACGATGCGTTTTGTCGAACTGAAGAGCCAGGACCAACTCGACATGCAGACGCTTCATCGATCGCGAGACCGGTTGGTCGGGGAGCGGACAGCTCTGATCAATCAGTTGCGCGCCATTCTGCTGGAGCGAGGAATGGTCGCGCCGCAGGGCAAACGGAAGCTCGAGCAGTTCCTGGGCGTGCTGATGGATGAGCAGGGCGGAGCGGGATTGAGTTTGCGGATGATCGTGCTCGTCGGCGACGCTCGCGCGCAATGGGCGGAACTCGATCGACGGATCTCTGCGTTCGACGCCGAGTTCGTCCGCTGGGTGAAGGAGAACGAAGAGGCTCGGTCGGCTGACGACAATCCCTGGCGTCGGCCCGATCGTCGCATCCGCCCTTGTCGCCGCCGTCGGTCGGGCGGAAAGCTTCGACCGCGGGCGCGATCTCGCCGCGTGGCTCGGCCTGGTTCCCCGTCAGTTCACAACTGGCGGCAAGCCGAAGCTGCTCGGGATCAGCAAGCGCGGCAACAAATACCTGCGTAGGCAGCTGATCCATGGAGCGCGTGCGGCTCTGCCCTATGTGGCTGAGCGCGACACGCCGCTCGGCCGTTGGGCAAAAGAGCTGATGAGCAGGGCTCATCGCAATGTTGCGGTCGTCGCCTTCGCCAACAAGCTGGCGAGAATTGCTTGGGCGGTGCTGCGGCGCGGAGAACGGTTCGCCGTCACAGAAATGCCGGTAGTGGCATAGAGCTCGGCCGGTCGCGCTCAAAGCGTCCATCGGTCAATACGGGGTTTGCGAGAGGGTAACGACGGGATGGCCTGACAGTCGAACGGCGCTCCGGAAGCCTGGTTTAAAAAACGGCGCGGTCTGACGCCGGGAGTTTTATGAGGACCGGAGCGCGCGTATCTCCATCATGGTCGGAGGAAGCTCCTCGAGGCCGGATACGTTGAAGCAGACTGGATCAGCAGCCAATCTCGACAACCCCCTTGCAGACGGGGCGGGCCATACGGTTTTTAAACGCGTCGACGATCCGCTCGTCCTGAGCCGAATGACGCGGCCTCGCGCTCATGTGGGAGAAGCCCAGCTTCTTCAAAAGCTTCCCGACATAGCGCGCATGGAAGTCGACGCCGAACCGCTCGGCGATGACGCGTTTGAGGTCAATCCGGCGCCAGCGCACGACGCCGTCCTTCTCACGCTCCGGGCCGGCTTCGACGATCTTGGCGAACTCCGCCAGTTGCTCCGCTGACAGGCGAGGCTTGGGACCTTCCGTCCAGCTGTCGATGAGCCCCTCCGGACCCGAGGCGTTGAAGCGATGGACCCAGTCACGCAAGGTTTGGCGGTCCATGCCCCCGATCTTCGCGGCGCCGCCGCGATCCATTCCATCCCTGACCGCAGCCAGCGACAGAGGACGACGGCTCTGGCTGACGTCCTTCGACCGCCGGGCCAACGCCCGAAGCCCCTTCGCCGAATAGTCCTCTCGTAACCTCACCGCTGCCGGCATGGCGCGAAACCCTCCGCGCCAACTTGAATCAGCCCCGCCCCGATTCGGGAATCCCCCCCTTATAAGTCAGCCAGCAGAGCCTTTGGTATAAGCTCCAGTTTCCCCCGAACAGCCTCGATCTGGGCGCGGCTGGCCACGCGGTGGATGAGCCGCCCGCAGGTCGGGCAGATGCCGCGAAGGTTGCCCCGGGCGTCGGTCAGGAGGACATATTCGGCCGTGTCGCCGGCGGGCTCCTTGGGCTCGCGACACGGCAGGTAGTAAATTTCACCGGGCTTTAGGCGCCGCCGCCTTGCCCCTCGGCGCGCCTCCAGAAAGGCGGTGAGCGCTGGACCTTCGAAGGCGACAGGACGCTTGCCGTCAACCGGTTTGAGGCCCTCCTTTTGCCAGTGACAGATGGTATTGCGATGGCATCCGAAGAGTTGCGCCGCGTCGTCGACCGTGTAGGACCGATGAATCTTGACCCGCCGAGGATTGGGAGCGCGCTTTCGCATGCGCCCCGTCATGGTCTGTCCGATGTGGATTTCTGCGGCGCGCCGATCCGCGCCTGCGCCCAGGCATCCAGGTCCGCAGGCGCATAGATCGGGGTGCGTCCCGCCTTGCGGAAGATCGGCCCGCCGCCGACGACGGCAAGCTTTGCAAGCCAGCGCGGGGAGCATGGAAGGCCCCACGTGTCCCGGACGTGCTGAGCCGCCTTATCGCGGCGCAGGTAGACAGGGGAAAGTCCCATAGACGGTTCGCCAAACACCGAATCCCCGGCTCGTCGGCCAATGCGGAGCAAGGACAAATCACCCCGGCGCACGTATCCTGTGAATTGGCCGACGGCTGAGCCCGAATCCTTGGGCTAGTGATTGATCCCGATAAGCGTCGCCGAGGCAAACTCGCCTGACGAGATCACGACGAAATCGGCTTCAGGTTCGGCTCGGGCGGTAGTATGGGAAGTCTCGTTGCCAACGACCTCTGCCGTTTCCGCCTGTTGACGAGCGGGGGAGGGCTTCCGCATTTGGGGCCATGTCATTTAGACGCCCCCGCTTCCCGCAAGCGCGCGCAATTTTCGGCGCGGGCATAAGGACGCGTCCAGCGATTTTGATGGGGCGGATCTCCCTTCCGGGATCAATTTATAGATTGTCGCGCGACCGACACCGACCGCCTTCGCAAAATCGCGGTATGCCTGCGACGGAGGCGGTTCCGGATTCTTCTTAGCAAGAGTGCCGCTGGTCTCAGACATACATAATGGCCTCGATAAAAAAGAGCTCGTAGCTGTCATCGCCCCTCCACCAAATCTCAGAGGCCGAACATCGCTGGCCGACGGCGGAAAGCTGAGGGATTTTATTTCGGAGAGCGAGTTGAATGTTGAGGCCCTTTAGCCGCTAATTTTCGGGTGACGCAATCGCGCTCTCCGCCACCAACTCAGCCCTGACGAAACTTGAGGATATTCTCTGCGATCTCGGAAAAAGTTCTTCGCTCGATTACTTTACCGAGGTCAACGCAATCTGCATAAGCGGCTTTCCGCGGTACGTTCCATGGTCCGGGAAGCCTATAGGAAGTTCGTCGAAGTTTTTGAATTTGTCATTATAGCAACCGACTAACTCGGCACATTTAAGTTCATTAGAGTAGTCTTCATCGAATTTTGCGCCTTTTTCCCAATCACGAATCGTGTCTGCGCTTTGGCCAATAGCTTCAGAGACGAGCTCTAACGCTCTATATTTCTTCATTCCCTTCCCAACACGATAGAAGATCTGCAACAAGGCTTCCAGCTTCCACTCGCTTAGAGCCGGTCCGGGAACATATTGAATCGTCGGAATCATTTGTGATTTAAGGGAGGCGGCCTGATTCGTTTGGGGGGTCGCCGATGTGGACGAGCAAGAATCGCGGACGCTATGACCGAAGCCGATTGCGCTATCCGAGCGATGTGACGGACGAGGAATGGGCGCTTGTGGAGCCGCTCATTCCGCCGGCCAAGCGCGGTGGGAACCGGCGTCATGTCGTGGTGCGCGAGGTGATCAACGGCCTGATGTATATTCTGAGCACCGGCTGTCAGTGGCGGGCGATCCCCAAGGACCTGCCGCCGCGCTCGACGCTTTACGATTACTTCGATCTGTGGAGCTGGGACGGCACGCTCGATCGCATCCACAACGCGCTTTATGCGCAGTGCCGCCAAGCCGCCTCGCGCGAGGCGAGCCCGACCGCCGCGATCATCGACAGCCAGAGCGTCAAGAGCGCGGAAAAAGGGGACCTGCGATTGATCCGTCGGGCTATGACGCGGGCAAGAAGATCAAGGGCAAGAAGCGGCATATCCTCGTCGATACGCAGGGCCTGCTGATGCACGCCATCGTGCACGCCGCCGACGTCCAGGACCGCGACGGCGGGGCGCTGCTGATGGCGAGCTTGTTCGGCGCCTTTCCGTTCCTGATCAAGCTCTATGCCGACGGCGGCTACCAGGGGCCAGAGTTCCAAAGCGCGATAAAGCGGATTCTGGCGCGCGTCCACGTCAAGATCGTCAAGCGCTCGGGTCAAGCCACAGGCTTCATCGCCCTGCCCAAACGCTGGATCGTCGAACGCACATTCGCCTGGCTCGGCCGCTGTCGACGACTGGCCAAGGACTGGGAATGCCTCAACCACAAGGCGCTCGCCTTCCTGCGCCTCGCCTCGATCCGCCTCATGCTGCGAAAGCTATGCAACCCCGCATGATGTTCTCGGACAAACTCTGAGGGCGCGGCCGCCCCGGTCTTTCGAACCTGGCATTGGCTTCAGCAACTCTTCCATTTGCCCATAATTCATTGCTCTCAAGGCCTTCTGAAATGCGAATCTCCAAGGGTGGCTTTCAGCCGATTGGGACGAGAGCATTTCGAATAAAAAAAGCCGCAATAGTTGCGAATATCGTCCTTGGCGCGACATATGACTTGCTTCGGACTCAAAATAATTAAGCCCGAGATCCGAAAAATTATTCGCCATCGCTTGCAAGAACGAGTCGCCAACTTCCTCAAGCGCATGGGAATCGGTAGTAAGCCATTCATTTTCCTCTATCATTGACGATGTAAACTCCGAATCAACCGCTGATCGCTTGTATGCGACGATCTGACATTGCGCCCAATACCCCAGCAAATCAAACAATTCCCAAAACAATGATATACTCAGGCGTGCATTCTCAAGTTTACTATCTTAGGACTTGCTGCCAAATTGTGGATTTGTCATCTTGTAGAGCTGAATCAGTTCTTCGACTATTATGTATGCCTTTTCTCTAATCTCTTGGTCGGCCTCACGTTTCAACTCTCTCACGGTGTAACTCGCGCGATCAATTCCTGCTGAGCTTGGGCTTCGAAGGGTCAAAAGTGGCGTGCCTTACGAAATCGATCAAGCTCGCCGGGACTGTGAATGTCCCCATACGGCTTCACCCGGCTCGTTTCTGAATTGCGACATCCCCAACACCTCGCCTTGCAATGACAGGCTGAAAACCGAGGTCGACTATCGGCGCAGACTGCGACGCGAACCAGACCTCACACGCTGCACTATGCTAACTGTATGCTGGAGATTTCATTGGGCTTCCAAAGTCGTCCACTGATTCCGATGGGAGGCTTGCCCTCCGCGTAATGTTGGGAACTAACCCGCATTATTCATGGCGGGTTGGCGGGTATAGGCTAAGGAGCTGATTTTGCGTAGAATCTGGTTGTCGAAGCCAATTCACGCAACTTGAACCGAGCCACACCCGCCATGAACGATCCTATGCTGCCGCTGCCCGGTCTGTCACCGGTTTCTGGCAAATCGGTTGTGGTCAAATTCGACGGCGGGCTCTTGTCGTCGGACGGCGGCGTCCTGGCGTTGCGCGAGATCGAACAGCGTCTTCGGGTCGCGGACCGGCTTGCCGCGTGCGTGGTTGATCCTCGGGCGCCGGAGCAGATCACCCACGGCGTGGCGGACGTCATTCGCTTTCGGCTGCTGATGATCAGCGCCGGGTACGAGGACGGGATCGACGCCAATTCCCTGCGCCGCGACCCGATGTTCAAGATGGCGCTCGATCTGACGCCGTCGGATCGGGAGTTGTGCTCGCAGTCGACGATCTCGCGATTGGAGAACCTGCCGGACGTTCGCGCCCTGTTGCGGATGGGTCGCGCGATGGTCGACCTCTATTGCGGGTCGTTCGCCAAGGTTCCCAAACGGATCACGCTCGATATCGACGACACGTTCGACGCGGTCCACGGCGGCCAGCAACTGCGGTTGTTCAACGCCCACTACGACGAATACGGATTTCAGCCGATTGTGGTGTTCGACGGCGAGGGCGTTTCATCACCGCGGTGCTTCGTCCCGCCAAACGACCGGGCGGTAAGGAGATCAAGCCTTTTCTCCGCCGGCTGTTGCGCGCGATCCGGGCTCATTGGCCCCACACCGAGATCCTGCTTCGCGGTGACAGCCACTATTGCGGCCCCGAGGTTCTCGACTGGTGTCGCGCCAACGGCCTCGACTACATCCTCGGCGTCGCGCCGACCACGACCTTGCGTCGTCATGTCGCCGATCTCGAAGCCAGCACGAAGGCGCGGTTCGAGGCCGCGTCGCGCGACGGCAAGCTTCGCCGCTTCAAGGAGTTCTTCGACGGCGCGAAAAGTTGGAGCCGGGTCGAGCGCATCATCGCCCGCGTCGAAGTCAGCGCGGAAGGGCCCGACACCCGCTTCGTCGTCACCAATCTCACGCATCGCAACGCGCGCCGGCTTTACGAAGACGTCTATTGCCGACGCGGCCAAGCCGAAAACCATATCAAGTCCTGGAAGACGCATCTGTCGGCGGACCGCACGTCCTGCACAAAGGCGACAGCCAACCAGTTCCGTCTCTTCATCCACGCCGGCGCCTACTGGCTGATGTGGGGGCTTCGCATATCGATGCCGAAGCGCTCGATGTGGCGCGTCGCGCAGTTCGACACCTTGCGCCTGCGTCTCATCAAGATCGCCGCTCGCGTCGTCGAAATGAAGACGATAATCCGCGTGCACTTGCCGACCTCATGCTCGGCGCAGAATATCCTGCGCCTCGCTCTGGAACGCATACCGCGCCTCGTCACATGAGCGACGGGGCGTGACGCCCCAAAACGCAAACCCGTCCCGTCAACCCGCAAACCACCTCCAACCGAAAATCTGGCCCCAAGCCGGAACGGAACTGCTGCGTCCACACTCAACCGAAATTACCCAATCGCGCCGAAAGCCATGCAGCAGTCGTCAGGGCGATGCATAGTGCGGGCTAATTGTGACCCTCTTTGAAAACATCAAGCCCGGCTCCCGCCTGCGCGGCCTCGACCCATCAGGAGTGGCCTACGTCGTGCAGGTCACGGGTTTCGGCTCAGATGCATTGAACGTCGTTTTTCGCGCGAATAGTCGGGTCGGCGAACGACTTGCCACGCGGGGCGAAGAGGCTGGATCTGAATTCGTTGAAGCCGGCTGGACCTATTGGTTCGACGCCGACAGCCGCCTGCTGTGCCTCGCTTCCGAAGCGTCCCGCATTCGCCTGGCCTATCTGTTTGCCGCGTGAGCGCCGCACTATGGTCGGCTGGGGAGCGGGAGCATGCGCAAGTCCAACGCGAAACACGAACCGGCAAATGACGCCGCGGGCGCCCCCGCGGCATACATCTCCGCAGACGAGCGCCGCGCCGCAGGCAAGGCGCTGCGCGACGCGACGCCGCGCGCCGCGCATGGCGGTTGGAAGTCGCCCGAGGATCGGCGCGATCCGGTCGAGCTTCTGCGCGAGGCTAACGAAGGCCGCATCCCCGAACTGATCCCGTTACGCTTCTCCCGCATGGCCCAATCGCCTTTCGCCTTCTATCGCGGCGCGGCCGCGGTCATGGCGGCCGATCTGGCGTCGACCCCGACGTCCGGACTTCGCGTGCAGGCCTGCGGCGACGCTCATCTTATGAATTTCGGCGGTTTCGCTACGCCGGAGCGCAACATCTTCTTCGACATCAACGATTTCGACGAAACCTTGCCAGCGCCCTGGGAGTGGGACGTTAAGCGACTTGCGGCCAGCATGGTCATCGCTGCTCGTCATATCGACTTGCCCGATAGCGCGGCCGCGAAGGCGGCGACGGAGTCCGTGTGCTCCTACCGTGAACGAATGACGGATTACGCCTCGATGCGCGCGCTGGACGTCTGGTACGATCGCATCGATCTCGACCGCGTTCTCAAGGTCCTGCCGTCCGGAGCCGAGGTGGAGCGGGTGAGGCAAAGAGTCGAGCAGGCGCGCCGGAAAAGCTTGCCTGAAAGCCTGTTCCCGAAACTGGTGGAGCATTTCGGCTCGGCGCCAAGGATCAAGGACGCGCCGCCGCTGATCTTCCACCCCACGGTCGAACAGGCCCCGGGCGTCAGGACCGGATACGTCGAGGCGCTCGAAGGCTATCGGAAGTCGTTGCCCGAGCATATTCGCGTGTTGTTCGACCGGTTTCGGCTGTTCGACCTCGCGATCAAGGTCGTCGGCGTGGGCAGCGTCGGCACCTATTGCGCGCTCGGGCTGTTTATGGCGGCCGATGACGATCCAATTTTCCTGCAGGTCAAGGAAGCGCGAAAGTCGGTGCTCGAGCCTTACGCCGGCAAGTCCCTGCACAAGAACCATGGCGAGCGGGTGGTGGCGGGCCAGCGTCTCATGCAGGCGGCGAGCGACATTTTCCTTGGCTGGACGCGCGGAGTGATTGGCCGCGACTACTATTTCCGCCAGCTTCGCGATGCGAAAATCTCAGCGATCCCGGAAGACTGGGACCTCACGACTTTGAAGGAATTCGGCAAGCTCTGCGCCTGGGCGCTCGCACGGGCGCATGCGCGATCCGGCGACCCGGCGAGGATTGCTGGCTACATGGGCTCCAATACGACGTTCGACGACGCGGTGTGCGAGTTCGCGGTTGAATATGCCGACCAGAACCTTCGCGACTATCGCGGCTTCGTCAAAGCAATCCGGGAGGGCCGAATCCCGGTCGCGTCCGAGGATTGAGCTTTCGACCACCCAAACGGTTCAGGTCGCGTCCGATTGCCGCCGAGACAGGCCGATGCCCTGCCGGTCTTCCTGCCGCGCCATCCTCTTGTCCTCGACGTCGAACGGTGAGGCTCCGATGACACGGTCGAGGTGCTCGAGGTAGCCTCGCACCGTCTCCACCCGCTCTTGACTCTGCAGCGAGTCCGCAAGGCCAACGAGAGCGGACCTCATCCGCCGCATCACTTGAACCGAACTCGAGCCGAAGTGCCGGATCTCGTCGAACGCGAGGGTGAGATAGTCCTCCCAGGTCGGCGTCGGGAACACCAGCCGCAGAGCGCCGCTCTCATCGACGACGTAGCCGGCGTCGAGCTCGGCCGAGCCGAGACGGCGCAGGAGGTCCTCGAGCTGATCGATCGTCTGGACCGCGGTCGTCGGGTCGTTGATCGCCGGCGACAACGCCTTGATGGCGATGTCGACAAGAAGCCGGATCGGATATTTTGGGTCCTGCTCGAAGGTTCGTTCGCTGCCCGAGATGGACGGCGCGCCAGGAGCGCCTCTTCCGGCAGCGGCGTTCCCGAGCGATGAACACGCAGGAGAACGTCGAACCCTCGACCAGCGTGTCGCCGACCGCGCACGCCATCACGATCGTCCCGCGCGCCTGCCGCGCCGCGGCGACGAGGGAATCGACGTCGAACCTGGCGACGGTGCGGGGCTTGCCGAAATACTTCACTGTTTGCGTCAGGGGTCCGAGCGGCGTGCGGCCCGCGCTTGCTTCAGAAGCGCGCGGGGCGGCGGTCGCGGCGTCCAGGCGCCGGAACATGTCGGCGATCACGCCGCGGCCCTGGTCGCCGACCAGTTGAAGCACGTTGCCGATCTGAAGGTCGCCAAGGCGCTGCATCAATTTCGAAAACGCGAGCATGCTGACAATGATCATGATTCCCACGAGAAGCATTGAAAGCAGTGGGACCTTTCCCGAAGCGCCGCGGTCCACCCAGGCGAGCGTGAACAGGGCATAGATAAAAGTCGCCGTAAACGCGCCCAGTGCGTGGAACAGCATCCGGTCGCGCGCGAACCAGAGCACGAGCCGCGGGGAATAGGCGATCGCGCTGAATTGCACCATCACGAAAGCCATGGCGAAAACGATCCCGGTCAGCGCCATCATGCCCGAAGCCGCGGCCGAGAGCAGGGCCTGGGCGGAGGCCACCGACACACCTAAGGTGTAGCCTGAGAGGTAGGCCTGCTCGATTCGCGGCAGCGCGAGCCCGCCCAGCACAGCGCCGCTCACGTAGAACATCGGAATGAACCAAGGCTGCATCGCGGGCCGACCGGTCTGTCGTGGCTTCGATTGTCCCCGATTTTCCGGGCGATCCGGACAGTCTATGGGATCGATGATGCGAAGACACAAGGACTAGGCGTTCTTGGCGTGGCGCGCTTCGCCTGATCCAACGACGTCCCGCCGCGCCGAGGGGCAAAGCGGCAATTCCGGCCGGGCCCAAGATGATGCTGCTAGAGTCGCGGTTCGGTCGGTTCGACAAATCCCCGGAAGGGTGACAGAACATGAGCCAAGCCGAAGGTCTCACCGACGCGGGATTGAGAACCCCGAGGGCCGCCGCGGTCGCGGGCGTCGTTTTTTCGCTCGCTGACTCTAATGAGCTTCGGATTGCTGTGGAGCGCGATTCCCGCCGATCCGCAAGCGTCTGGCGGCTGGCTCGCGGCCAACACGGCCGAGGTCGCGCTGGCGCTTGAACCTCATCCCCTTCGCCGGGATCGCCTTTCTGTGGTTCATCGGCGTCATTCGCGACCGCCTCGGACAACGCGAGGACCGCTTTTTTGCGACTGTGTTTTTGGGCAGCGGCCTCTTGTTCCTGGGCATGTTGTTCATCGCCGCAGCGGTCGTCGGCGCCATGTTGGTTGCATTCAAAGACGATCCTGCTGCTTTCGCCTCACCTGCGTTTCGTTTTGCGAGGGCGCTTTCTTACAACCTCGTCAACGTCTACATGGTCAGGATGGCCGGGGTGTTTATGATCTCCACCTCAACGGTCGCGATGTCGACGCATTTCGCGCCTCGCTGGCTGGCCGCGCTGGGCTATCTCCTGGCGGTCTTGTTGCTGCTCGGCAGTCCTTTCCTGAGATGGAGCTTTGCGCTCTTCCCCCTGTGGGTGCTTTTGTTGAGCATCGAGATCCTGGCGAGCAGTTTTGGCCGGCGCAAGCAGAGCTAAGGCAGGCCGCCCGGCCGTACTGCTTGTCAGCGAGAGCGGAAACGGCGTGACCCGAGGTCAGGGACGATCGGGTTGGGCCGACGCGAGCTGATCGCATCAATGTGCTCACGTCATCGCAATGTGGCCGCTTACCATTTCGGCGGATAGGCTTTGTCACCCTCCGGCTGTCCGTACGCTGGGCGCGAGCTCACGTAGAAAGACTTCCGACCCTGCGCCGCATCGCCTGAGGCAACCGATAGCCGCGGCGAGCGGTACGGTGGCCGGGCGGATCCGATCGGAGGCGACGAGAAAGACCGATCCCGACATCGGGTTTGGGGAATTGGGTACGAAAACCGAGACCAGACCGCCAACCGCACCCGTCTGGACGCCGATCCGCCAGGCCCCGCCCAGTTGCGCCAGGACGACTGGATGGTCGGCCATCTCGCCGAGTCCCATCACGCTTGCGCCAGCTTGTTTCAGATATTCATAGGCGGGAACCTTGGACAGCACCGAAGACTCCAGCTCGCCCACGATTTGTTGCGCCAGCCGGGTTCGGGCGAACAGGCCGGCAAGGAAACACAAGATCGCAATGAGGACGATCGCCATAATCGCTTCCGCCGTCACCCCGGAGACAAATCTATCTGGAATGATCGCGGTCACCGGTTTCAAGGCGCGACGCGCGAAGCCGAACGCCTTGTCCAGGATGAAGGCGAGCACCACAATCGGCGCCAGAAACAGGACGCCGCCGAGGACGGTAATCCGAAGAAAATGGGAGATCGCTTTCATCTCGTCCTCCTGTCGCGCTCAAGCGCTTGCGCGCGACGCGCGCCCGCCGCGGCCGCACGAATTTCACCTGTCTCGGTTTGTCGGCTCGCGGCCTTAGCTTTGCGGCCTGTCGCCGCTCGCAACAAGGGCGCCCGATCAGCCAGCGGCCACGAAACGAGTCATGGCTGCGTCTCTACTCGACGGCCTTCCAGGTCGCGTCGGGATTGAACTCAGCCATCGAGGCGCCGAGCGCGGCGGTGTTGGGCCCGAGATCCTTTTGGTAGACGACGCCGTTCTCGCCGCAGATAAAAGTCTCGACGCCGCTGTCGCCGTAGGCGGCCGGCCAGGCGACCATCGCGTGGCCAGCGATCATGTGGCCGTTGATGAGGTAGGAAAAGGCGCCGCCGGGCGCCGCCGGCCCCTGCGCGGTGAGGATGCGGAAGTAATAGCCGTCGTAAGGCTCCGGCTTCTCGCCCGAACGCGAGGCCAGATTGGCGTCTTCAGCGAATCCGTCGAGCGGCGAAATATCGGCCTGGTTTTCCGGCGGCCAGTAGAGGCCGTCGTGGGTTCCCGGGGTCGAGATGAACCTGCGCGCGTATTCGCGCAGGCCGTTGCCGTCGCGATCAAGCCTGAAATATTCGTCCTGGGCGGCGACATAGGCTTTGCACGCTTCAATGGCGCTGAGCTCGTTGTAACCGACCCGGCGATTGGTCATTTCCTCCTTTCCTTTGGCTACGTCGAAGCGCCAGCCCGCGTCGGTCTTGACGAGAGGCAGCGGCAAGGTCCAGCCGTTCTTGCCCACGCGCAGGATCTTCTCGCCATTGGGTCCGTCGTCGATCGCGGTCTGCGCGGCCGCCGCCTCGATTGAACTCCTTCAGGTTCTCGGCGTCCTGGTCAGCGTCGCCCGATCTGAGCAACGCCGCGCCGTCCTTGCCAAGAATGCGGTCGCCGAAGCCTGGCGTCTTGGCCTTGGCGGAATCGACGAGGTCCTTCACCGCTGCTTCCGGCGTGGGGTAGGTCTCCTGCGCGCGCACTGGAAGCGCCGCGGCGATCAAGACCGCCGCCGCAAGAATGCCGCTCGATCCTCATTGTCATCGTCGTTATCCTCGTCCGCGTCCCGCCATCAATGCGCGGCCGGTTTCACGCTCGGCAAATGCGCGCCGGTCGCCACCCACTGCTCGTAGGTCTCGAACGGCAATCCAAGCCGGTCGTAGGAAACGCGCATATAGCCGTCAGGGCCGCGCGATACCGCTTCCGGCATCACGGTCTGCACCTCCTGCGCCATCACCCCGACATAGGCGGTGTGGCCGCCGTTGTAGACGAAGCGATAATAGCCGAGGCCGTCGTCGAGCCGCCCGAGCAGCACGATATCGTGCTTGAGGCGCATGTCGGAGCGACGCCCGCCGCCGCCACGCCCGCCGCCGCCACGCCCACCGCCGCCGAAGCCGCCTCCACCACGCCCGCCGCCGAAGCCGCCACCGCCGCGCCCGCCGCCGCCAAAGCCGCCGCGCCCACCGCCGAAGCCGCCGCCCCCCATTCCACCGCGGCTCATGGCGCCGCGATTGGCGAAGGCCGCGTTGGCCCCGCCCATCCTCATACCGCCCATCGCCGAGCTTCCCGGCCGGCTGATGTTCGGCCGCCCAGCAGGACGGCTAGCGGGCCTCGCCGCCGGGCGGGCGCCGCCCCCGGGTCGGCCAGCACCGCCTGGGCGGCCGGCGCCCGCCGACTCCCCCGGGTCGGCCTGCACCGCCAATTCCCCCTGGGCCGCCGGGCCGGCCTGCGCCGCCCAACTCCTCCGGGACGGCCTGCGCCACCGATCCCACCTGGCCCCCCGACCCCGCCAACGCCGCCTGGGCGGCCTGCGCCACCAACCCCACCTGGCCCCCCGACGCCGCCAACGCCGCCGGGACGGCCTGGACCGCCGACGCCGCCGGGCCTCCCGGGTCGGCCGGCGCCGCCGGGGCGGTTGGCGCCGATTCCCGGCTTGCTGCCCATGCCGGGGCGATAGTCCCCGTTCGGCCGCCAAGGTTTCACGTTATTGCCGATGTTGCCGAGATTGACGTTGTTGCCGACGTTGATGTTGCCGTTGTTGACGGCGCCATTCCAGCCCGAATAGCCGGCCCAGACCGGCGGGTAGATCGCGCCTGTTCCCCAATTCCAGTAGTTATTGTTCCACAACGCCCCGACCGCGATGCCGGCTCCGAAACCCAGAAGAGGCGCGATCCCGGTATAGGGCTGATAGACCGCAGCCGGATCATAGGTCGGGACATAGACGGTCGCCGGATCGGTCGGCTGGATGGAGATATAGCTCGCCGCGGCTTGCGGCGCTGTCGACCCCTGAGGCGCGCCGGCCACTGGCGGCGCGCTCGCCTCCACGCGTTCGACCGTCTGCTGATCCGTCGTCTTGAGCGTCCCGGCCGCTTCCGCCTTTCGCGCGAAGCTCCTGGATGCCTTCGGCAACGTCCTGCGGCTGGTTCACTTCGGCGTCGCCGAGGTCCGTCGTCCAGTCGAGATCGGCGCTCATCAGCTTGATAACGTCGGGAAAGCGCGCGAGCGCCTTCACCGCAGGGATCCCAATTCTGATTATCGATGCCGGAATAATCGTTTTTGGCGACGAGCGCCTTGTTCTTGTCAAGCCAGCGCTGCGCCTGGACGATCTGCACGGGATAGGCGCTCGCAGGCAGCATCTGCGCGAGCAAGGGATCGGGATAGAGCGCGATCGGGGCGAGCAGCTTCTCAAGCTCCTCGCGTGTGAACGCGCTGTTTTCGGGCGGCTGTTCGGCCTCAGCCAGGGCTGGCGTGGCGGCGGGCGCTGGAGCCGCCGTCTCGGCCGGAGCCGGCGCCGCGGCGGGAGCTGGACTCTGTTGAGCTTGAGCAAGCAGCGGGTCGGCGGCCAGAGCCATGGCGACCGCAAAAGCCAGTAGACCAGGCGCGCGCTTCACGCCGCGGCCGATTGCACGCATCATTGGCGCGCCCTCCCGTTTCCCCTTCGAACAGCCGGCGAGCCGCACTCGCTCCGTCGAATTTTCGCCCTTGGCGATCGACCGCTCGTCCTTAGCGCACCCATGCGCCGAAGATCAATATTGAGCGCGGCGCCGGCAAGAAGCGCGCTCATTTAGGACGCGAATATTCGGCCGCGGCGACTCTCGACCGAAGCGGCGTTTCGGCCCCGATCCCCGCGGACTAAGCCCACTCGCGCGTCAGCGTCCTTGCAAAAGGTCGTAAGAGTTTTCCACACCGAACCACATCCGCTTTTGGAAATGTCAGGTTGTGCCTCCTGCAAGCACGGAGTCGATGGTGGGGAGCAGATCCGTTGCGATAGATCGTTTGCGGACAAATCCATTGGCTCCCGCTTCAATCACCGCCAACTCTGCATTCTTTTCCTCGTGGACGCTGAGAACGATCAGCTTCAGCTGCGGGAAATGACTGCGGATTCGGCGAACCAGCCCGAGTCCGTCGCCGCGTTGGAGCGAGAGATCGACCACCGCCAGAGCGACGTGGAGCTGACGCGCGCTCTCGAACAGCGAAACCTCATCCCCCACCACCACAACCGCCTCGAACTCCGTCTCAAGCAGGCCACGTACGCCTTCCACGAAGCCAAGATGCCGATCTGCTAGAAGCGCACAGCCTCTCTCTTTCGCAGGCATCTCTTCATTTCGCCTTCGCGGCCCGGGACGTCCTCACTCTTCGAACGAACCTTGGACCTCGAACGCGTCGGCATGACCTCGAAGATTTACTAGCTTCGAGAATGAAAAATTACGAGGCGCGACAATCGAGAAGTTGTAACCAGGGCTCGATGTTGGGATGCCCTTCGCCCAGTCGTTCCTGATCAGCTATAGTCCCGTTGATTGCGGACCAATATTGTCGATTTCCCGGGTATCCCATGGGGTGGGCACGCAGAGCGTGGATCGCGGTTGCTCTGCTGGCCTTTGCAGCAGGGAGCGCGACGGCTGCAGAGCCGAAGCGCGTGCTATTGTTGCACTCGTTCGGCTCGAATTTTCAAGCCGAGGACGCCTTCGGAGATTATCTGCGCACAGATCTGGCTGAGACATCGCCTTATTCGCTGGACACCTACGAGGTCTCGCTTGAGATCGCGCGCTTTCCCGACGGTCAGCGCGACGAAGCATTCGCCGGCTATTTGCGAGCCCTTTTCGCCGGCCATCCTCCCGACTTGATCATTACAATGGTGAGTCCTGCGGCGCGCTTCATTCAGCGTCATAGACGAGATCTGTTTCCATCGACGCCCGTTATTTTTGCCGCCCTTGACGCGAGAGCGATACGAGACGCGACGCTCACGCCCAATGACACGACGGTCGCGGTTTCGATTGACCTCAGCGCGATTATTGAAAACATCTTGCGAACGCTGCCCAACACATCAACGCTCGCCGTTGTGCTCGGCGATTCGCCGATCGAAAAATTCTGGGTCAACGAATTCCTTCAGGCGGTCCGTCCGTTCGAGGGTCGGGTCAAGCCTGTTTTCATGAATGACTTGTCGTTCGGCGAGATCCAGAAGCGTGTCGCCGCCCTGCCGCCCGCCTCTGCGGTATACTTCGGCGATCTCGTCATCGATGCGCAGGGCGTTCCCTATAGACAGGAGGAGGTTCTGGCCCGGCTGCACACGGCGGCCAACGCGCCGATATTCGGACAGTACGACTATCAGTTGGGGGCTGGCATTGTGGGGGGGCCCCTCCTCTCTGTTCACACACTGAGCCGGAAGACCGCCGAGGTCGCCGTGCGGATTCTTGGGGGAGCATCGCCCGGCGATATCAGGACCCCGCAACAGAAACTTGGGGCGCCTGAGTTTGATTGGCGGGAGTTGCGGCGATGGGGAATACGACCGGCGGATCTTCCACCCGATAGCACGATCAGTTTCAAGGAGCCGACCCTGTGGGAGCAGTACAGGTGGTACGTCCTTGCAGTCGCGGGCTTCTCCGCGCTTCAGGGGATCCTAATCGTTGGTCTGCTGCTCAACCGGCTGCGGCTGCGGCTTGCGCACGACCGGCTGCGGACAAGTGAAGAGGGTATGAGCCTGGCCGCGAACGCAGCCAAGCTGCGGTTCTGGGTATGGGACATTCCGCGGGATGAGGTTCGGGCGAGCGAAAGCGACTGGAGTTCCGGCAACTGGCACTCGGCGCATCCCGTCCATTTTGATCGTTTCATCGACGTTGTGCATCCCGACGACCTCGCGTCGCTACGCCAGGCGATCCGCGGGGCGCTCGAAGGCGACGGCCAATACGAAACGGAATATCGAGTGATGGCGCCGGATTCGACCGCGCGTTGGATCGCCGCTCGGGGGCGGGTTGAATTCGATCAGCATGGCAAGCCCAAGCAATTGCGTGCTATATCGATCGACATCACTGAACGTCGGCGCGGTGAAGACGAAGCTCGCGACCTCAACGGACGCCTGATCACCGCGCACGAGGATGAGCGCGCACGATTGGCGCATGCGCTCCACGATGACGTCACCCAGCGCTTGGCTTTGCTTGCGATTGATGCAGGACGGAAGGAGAAAGGACTGGGCGATCCGGTCGCTGGCCACGCGATGCGTTCGATACGTCGCGACCTGGTCCAACTGAGCGAGGACGTGCACGCCCTGTCCTATGCGCTCCATCCCGCTATCCTCGAAGACCTCGGACTGATCGAGGCGCTGAAGGCCGAGTGCGCGCGGTTCGGCGCAGTAGAGGGAATTCCCACGAGCTTCAGGGCTGCTGACGGCGTCGACGAGCCGCCCCGGGCTCTATCCCTGTGTCTGTACAGGATCACGCAGGAGGCGCTTCGCAATGTCGCGCGTCACTCAGGCGCCAGCTTGGTCGAGGTCGAGCTCCGCGTGGTCGGCGGCATACTTGAGCTTGCGGTGCGCGACAATGGCGTCGGCTTCGATCCTACCCGAAAACAAGGCCGGCCGAGCCTCGGGTTCGCTGGAATGAGACAGCGGCTCTCCCTGGTCGACGGCGAACTCCTCATCGACAGTGCGCCGGGCGGTGGGACGAGGATTGTCGCTCGGGCGCCGATGAAACGAGGAGACGCGCGATGAGTTGTCCACGGGTGTTGCTGGCTGACGACCACCGCATGATGGCCGAAGGCCTCAAAGCGCTCCTCCCCGACGAGTTTGAGCTCGTCGGGATTGTCGCGGACGGGCGCGCAATGATTGAGGCCGCAGAACGGTTGCGGCCCGACGTAATCGTCGCCGACGTCGCGATGCCGAACCTCAACGGGTTCGAGGCGTTGACCCGGCTGAAGAAGTCTCACCCGGACATCAAGGTCGTTTTCTTGACGATGCATCAGAACGCGGCGTACGCGCGCCGCGCGCTGGACGCCGGCGCGTCCGGCTTCGTGGTCAAGCATTCGGCCTCCGAGGAATTGGTTGTGGCCGTCCATGCAGCTTTGAAGGGGAAGACTTTCATAACGCCCTCCCTGACGAAACAAGTGGTGGAGGAAGCCAAGACAGGCGCTCGGGGCGAAAGGGACGCGAGGTCGCTCACGTCGCGCCAGAGAGAAATTCTGCAATTGCTCGCGGAAGGGCGTTCGGCGAAGGAGATTGCGAGCGAGCTTGCAATTTCCTCGCGAACAGTGGAATTCCACAAGTACCAGATGATGGAGATGAACGGACTTCGCAGTAGCGCTGAACTTATTCACTTCGCGATCAAGCATGGGATCGCGACGATCTGATACGGTCATCCTCGCCGCCTTTCATTGTTCGCATCGGTAACCTCGTAATTTTTCAGGACGCGTCCTCGTAATTCTACGAGGTCACATGCGGTCGCCCCTCTCGTAGCCTCGCTGCGAATGCAACCCCAATCTGAGGGCGAGGCCCGCGCTGCGTGGTCAATTCAACCGAACTTTTGTCGTCCGCACATTGCGACGAACGCGTTTCAGCTTACCGCAAATCCAGTTCGGCAATCGTGAGTGACAGGGAGACAGCAAGTGAAAGAAAGAATCAAAAAGGAGATGATCTCGCGTCGAAAAGCGCTTTCCCTGCTTGGACTCGGGGCGGCGTTAGGCTTCACGCTATCGTCGACGCTGGAGCCATTGGAGGCTGAAGCACAAGAGGCCACCACGCCCGCCGCCGCGCCCGCTGCGGCGACCGGAACGCACGGAACGCACGGGATGCAACGGCGGCAAGGGCGGCGCAGTGGTCGCCATCAGCGACGGCACACGCGCCGCACCGGTCAACCTGCGCCCGCTGCGGCGCCTCCACCGCAGTAGCGGCCCGTCTGCTCTAAACGGCTGATTGCGCGGTTTGACGAGCGCGGAATTGCATATGCCCTCAGCGGACTACGTAAAGAGCGAGGCTGCTGACAAAAAGAAAACGAGGAAACGAAAGTATCACGTTCCCGCAGAATTCACGGGAAAAGATCTTGTGATGGCCGAACTGCTGCGACGCGGATTCGATGCGGAGCTCGCAGGCGCTAGTTACGAGAAACATGACATGTTTGTTTGGGTGTGCGGTTCACGACCGAAGCCCATTCAAATCAAGACCGTGCATTCGCCGCCATGGTACGTGCGCCGGGATCAGTTTGCTAAGCGTCCGGATCAGGTGACGGTGTACGTCCTTCTTGGGGTCGAAATTGCAACGCCCGCTCGGTTTTTCGTGGTCAGGAACAGCGATCTGGCGACCCATGTTCGTCAGCCACCGACTTGGAAAGCCTTTGGATTCATCGACGCCAAATCGGTGGAGAAATACGAAGATAATTGGGACATTTTAGAGAGTAAGGCCGGTGCCATCAAACTGAAGGAGGAGACGAGATGAAGACTGCGTTTTACACGGTCGCGCTCGGCGCGGCGCTGTTGCTCACGGCTTCGACCGCATCCGTTCGAGCGGAGGACCGAGATTGCACGGTCGATCTCAAGTCCATGTGCGCGGGTATTGCGCCCGGCGAGGGACACATTCGTGCGTGCATAGAGGCGCATATGAGCGAGCTCTCAGTGGGCTGCTCATCAAGGTTGTCGAAGGCTGCATGGATCTTCTCGGAGTGCAAAGGGGACATCCAGCACTTCTGCCCCCAGGCCACATACGGCAACATTTCCGACTGTATGAGGCCGCATCTTGGCGAGGCCAGTGACCAATGCAGGGCGGCGATCGCGTTCATTGCTTCCCCCGCTGGCGATTAGCGGCATCCGGCGGGAACAGCGGCGGCTCAGTCGTTGGACGGCGTGCGATGGAGCAGGCGCTTCAGGCGCAGCAGCCCTGACTTCTATGGTCTGCACTTCGATAGCCCTAGGGCAACGATTCAGCCGGAGTCGAAATTGACATGAGTTGGCGGCCTCCTCGGAGGCAGCCATCTATTTAACATAGCAGCAACGATAGGAGGGGAGCGAAATGTTGCGAAGCAATTTAACGAACAGCCTTGCAGCGGCGGCCGTGAGCTTTTTTGCGGCTTATGCCGCGACAGCGCAAGAGGCGAAGAATTTCCCGCCGGGCGCGACGGCCCATTTCATCTATTTTCCCACCGCCGGCTACACGTTGGACGCAAAAGACCAAGCCCAAATACGCGACGTGGCTGGAATGATCCAAAGCCACCCAGACTTCGTCGCCACAATCCTTGGCAAGACCGATTCAGTTGGCTCTGCGGGATTCAACGAGCGCCTGTCACAACGGCGCGCCGACGCCGTATTCGAGGCTCTCGTGTATGACAACAAAGTGTCAGAGAACCGGATCCAGATGTGCTGGACCGGCGAGCGCCTGCCATTCACGTCAACGGCCGATCAAACGGCAGAGGCGCAGAACAGGATGGCTGCGATTATCGTAAGCAAGGCGACGGATGCACATTTTTGTGGGGGATGAGCACCCTCTGACACATGCCGCCGTGCCCTACAGATTCCGCCCTGCGCAGGGTTCCACAGCATAGCGTACGGGCAGGAGAAAGGGGAGCGGTAAACGCGCAAATGGCTGCCGTTCTACGCTTCCTCGAAAGCTCCGGCCTCTCGCGGTCAACTGACAGATCGCGGCGACATCATTTCGGATAGCGGCGCTGCCTTTCATGTGTTCGGCTGCCCACTCGACGGTGGCCGCAAAGCTACGCCACTTAACATCGAGGGAGAAAACCCATGCAATTCCGTGTCGCCGTTTTGGCAAGCGCCCTAGTTGTGTTTTCCGGTCTGCCGGCCATCGCGGCCATGACCCATACGACCACGAACCTGAACTTGCGAGCAGGACCCGGCACGCACCATCGGGTCAATGCCATCATTCCGGCGGGAGCGCCAATTGATATCGAAAGTTGTGGGGACACGTGGTGCTACATGGCTTGGGCAGGACATGTCGGCTACGTCAAACATCAATACCTGATGCACCACGTAACGGTAGAAGTGGCGCCGCTCGTTCATGTGACTCATGTCCACAAACATGGTCTGATCAACTTCTAGCATACTGCGAAACGGTTCCTGAGCGAAGCAAAGGGGATGCCATGTCGCGGTGGTTGTGGGCTTTGCTTGGAGGCGTCGTCCTCGTCGCGATCGCAGCCGCCTTCTGGACAGCCAGCAACCGGACGAATGTCTCGCCCCCAGTTTCGCCGGAGCCAACAGCTGTCGCTCCCGCGCCGGTTCCACCGGCGCCGCCTGCTCCCGCGCCGGTCGTCCACGAACGCGCGCCGGCGCCCGCTTCCGCCCCGCCTGCGCAGGAAGCCGCGCCGTCACCTGTGGCGCCGGCCGTGCAGCAGGCCGCAACCCCGCCTGCCCCCGCGCCGCCCCCTGCCCCTGGCGCGCCCCCGGCTCCGCCGGTCGTGCAGGCTGCTCCCGCTCCGCTCCCTGCCGCTCCTAATCCGGCGCCGAATGCAGGACAGCAAGCGGCGTCGCCGCCCGCTCTCGCGCCGCGCCCTAGCGCCTCCTCGGCTCCGCCCGTCGTCGCCCAGAAGCCTGCGTCTGCTCCAGCTGCGCCGGTCGCCGAGCCGCCACTGCCGCCGCCCGCGCCCGGACGTGAGGCGCAGCAAGTCGCAGGCGTATTTGCGCCCAAGAACCTCGCGCAACTGGTGGGGGCCTGGGCCTATTCCGAGGGGGACTGCGATCGGCTGTTCCAGCGGCGCGGCGGCAGCTGGGCCTTTCGCCAACCGGTGGACAAGTTCGCCCAGGCGGCTATTGTCGAGTTGCCGAAAAAAATCCTTCTGCCTTCCGCCACCTGCCGGATTGATGGCGCGTCTGGAGCGGACGGCGCGCTCAAGGTGAGCGCCGAATGCGAGGATTCGATCAGCTACACCCCTCGAAGCGTGATGATCGCGCTCCGCTCCCCCACCGAACTCATCTACAGCGCGACTGGCGATCCCGCGCTGGCTACAACGCTGAAGAAGTGCGCGCCGTGACGAAGCACATCAAAGAAGGTCAACACAATGTCGAATGAATCCAAAACGCAGGACTGGTCGAAGCCCGCGGCGATGGCGATCCCCAAGGGAGGGTATTTCGAGGACAAGATCGAGCAAGGGCGTTATGGGCCTATCTTTCCCAAGACACCTGCCTGCTACGGCTTCTCGATCCTCGCAAAAATTATTCCGGGGCGCGAGGACGTCTTCTACAAATACGCCAAAAGCATCGAGGAGACGATCGCGGCGCAACCGGACGCCCTGGCTGTCTTGCAGCTGCATTACCTGCGCTGGGTGCTCTTTCCCATCAAAGGGGACACCTACTTCATGTACCAAGGTATTTTTGACACGGACTTCGATAAATACACCGAAGACGCCGTTACGCTCTTCGGCATCACAGGTCTGCGGACCGTGTTCGAAAATCTCGAGGGTTTCCCGATGGACTGGCAGACCAACGCCGGCGCCTTCATCAAGTTTGTTCGCGATCATCAATGCCCGAGCTTTCTGGAATACGCGGAATATCCGTATGCAAGCGCGACTGAGATCAAGAAGGCCCTCAAACTGAAGGCCGCGTTCTCGACCATGCTCGACCAGATGCAGTGATTCAGGGGCGAGGATTCTCGGATTGGACATCTGCGACTTCCGCTCGAACGAGGGACAAGGGAGCTTGCATGCCTGACCGGGCAGGACCGATGGAAACCGTGCGACATTACGCAGACGCCTTCAACAAGGCGGACGTGAAGGCAATGGCGGCGCTTTTCGACGCGTCAGGGTCGATCCTTGACGGGATGGCGCCACACGTTTGGCAGGGTCCAACAGCCTGTCAGGATTGGTATCGAGATGTGTTGGAAGAAGGCGAACACGCGGGCGCCGAGGGCTATTTCATCGCGCTTGGGGAGCCGTCTCATGTTGATGTCGCCGGCGACAGCGGGTACGTAGTCGTGCCTGCGACCATGACGTTCAAACTGCGCGGCCGGCAGATCACCCAATCCGGCGCGACCTATACAATCGCGCTTCGCAAGCTTCCCGTTGGTTGGCGGATTCGAGCCTGGGCCTGGGCGAAGGGCGCTTCGGCGGGACATTAGCGCGGCCGACGGACACCCCCAGCGAGGGCAGCGAAACAGAAAAGGTCGCGATGCTCGAATTCGACGACATTCAGCATATCCTGCTAACGCGCGCACCGGCCCTCGCGGCAAGGTACGAGTTTCTGTCGTTTCGCAATCCAGCCGGCGCCCGCGCCTGGGCGGCGGCAATCAAAGAGACGATTCATTCGGCCGCGTCGATGCGCGCCAGCATCGATCAGGACAAGCGCTGGGTGACGGCGGCATTCACCTGGAACGGCCTTCGTGCGCTCGGACTGGACGAGGCTTCGCTCAGTTCATTTCCTGAGGAGTTCAAGCAGGGGATGGTCGCGCGTGCGCAGATGCTCGGCGACATCGGCGTGAACGCCCCCGAACATTGGGTCGGCGGGCTTGCGAGCCCCGATCTGCATGCCATTGTCATCCTCTTCGCACGGGACGAAGCGGAACATGACCGCTGCGTCGCGGAGCACGCGAAGCTTGTCGCCAATTGTCCCGGCGTCGAGGTCCTCTCGACGCTCGACCTTCACGCCATTCCGCCGCTTGATCATGCTCACGATCATTTTGGTTATCGGGACCGTTTGTCGCAGCCGGTCATCGAGGGGGCGGGCGAGGAGCCCACGCCCGGCTCCGGCGATCCTCTGAAGGCGGGTGAGTTCATTCTTGGCTACCCTGACGAATACGGAGTCATAGCCGACAGTCCGCGGCCGGAAGTTCTGGCGCGCAACGGCAGCTACATGGCCTACCGGCGGCTCGCGGAGCATGTGGGGAAGTTTCGCGAGTTTCTTCGGCAGTACGGCGACACCCCGGAGGAGCAGGAACTGATCGCCGCAAAGTTGATGGGCCGCTGGCGCAGCGGCGCCCCGCTCGTGCTGTCGCCCGACAAGGACGATCCCGAGCTTGGGGCCGATCCGCAACGAAACAACGACTTCAACTACAAGGAGATGGACCCTCACGGATATGCGGTCCCGCTCGGCTCCCATGCGCGCCGAATGAATCCGCGCGACACCGCAGCGAACATGAACCGGCGGCGGATGATCCGCCGCGGCGCGACCTATGGACCGCATTTGCCGGACGGCGAAGCAGACGACGGCGCCGATCGCGGCATCGCGGCGTTCATCATCTGCGCAGAGTTTGATTCGGCAGTTCGAGTTCGCGCAGAACGTCTGGGCGAACGATCGGAATTTCCACGAGCTTGGCAACGAACGCGACCCGATTATCGGCGCGCACGACGGAACGCTGGAGTTCAAGATTCCCAAGCGGCCCATTCGCAAGAAAATCGTCGGCCTGCCAGCCTTCACCACGGTCAGGGGGGGCGCCTACTTCTTTCTCCCGGGGCTCAAGGCGCTCGGCTATCTCGCGTCACTGAACGAACCGCGCCCGGCCTGAATCCTCGATAGGACGAAGGAGAAGATCCTATGTCAGCGCAAGCTTCCGCCCGGACGTACAATCAGGATCACCTTGCGCGCAAATACACGCCAGGCAAGCGGCGCATAAGCATCTACTGGACGTGGAGCTATCCTTGGGAAGCGCAGCGTGACCTTTCGGAGATGGACAACAGGTTTTCGACCATGACCGAGGTTCGCCGCGTCGCTTGGCCGGCCTACGAGACGCCGGAGTGGAGCACAGCGCAGTTCCTTCAGGGCATCGCGGGAACGCTTGAGCTGTTTCACCGCTCGACCCTCAGCTTCCAGAAGATCGCCGGCGAAACAACGGGCCACCCGGTCGCCGTCTTCCAGCGCATCGACCAGGCGGGCTATAGGCTGCCGATCGACGAGCGCATTCTCGCGGACGCCGACACGCTGATGGTGTTCGGACTGGATCATATTCTCTCCGAACAGGAAGCCGCGCCGGAGGAGATCGCCGCGATCCGCGAATGGTTGAAGCGGGACGGCGCGTGTCTTCTGCTGGCGCCCCATCACGACGTCGGCTTCACCGGCGACATGAAGCAACGCCAGGTGGAATATCTGCACCACGGCGACCCGCTCGTGCCTCGGCAGCAGCGGTTTGGTCAGTACACACGCTCGCTGATGAAGGGGCTTGGCGTTCCCGTACAGAACACCTACGGCCTTCGACCCGCCCTGGTGAAAGGCACGAACGAAATTGCGCCGCTGACACCGTTCCACGACCTCGACAGCCTTGGCCTCTTGCAAAACGTCCCGACCCTCAACTTCCACCCGCATCTGCCGCACTATGAACTGACGGGAGACGCAGACTCCGTCCACGTGCTCGCGCGGCAGCCGATCGACCTCGAACGGCCGCATCCGTACACCGAAGCGGGTGAAAGGGAATTCAACTGCCTGCTTTGGATGCCGCCGAACGACGAGAGGGCTGGAGACATCGTTCTGGTCGATTCGACCAATTTCACCACCCTCTTCGGCGGGACGAAGAGTCTCGAGACCTTTTGGAGGAATCTCGCGGCGATGAGGTGAGTGGTGAGTGAGCGGCGGTCGCGGCGACAGTGCTTGTGAGGTTTGCGCGCGCTTTGTACGCGCCAAAAAGACGGTCGCTTTTCGCTCTCGCGCATTTCGCTTCTGTCGCTGGCGTTCTGAGCGTGGCGGGCCCCGTCCTTGCCGGCTCGGATCCCCCCGACGTCGCCAATGGGACCGGCGACGATCTAACCCAGCCGTTGGGCAAGATCGAGCTTCTCGACCGCTACACCGAAGCCCCCGGTCCAGGCGTCGAGGAGGGAACAACTAAAACGGTCGAGACCAACACGCCGTTCGCGAGGATCGACGTGCCGTTCAGGCTTTCGCCGCAATGGGAGCTGAACTTCCGAACGGAGATTCCGGTCGTGTGGACAAACGGAGTGACGCCCGAGAATCCAACCGGCGCGACCCTGTCCGGCTTCGGCAATGTGCTCGGTCAGGCGTGGATCGTGCACGACTTCGATCAACGCTGGGCGGTCGCGCTTGGCGGGCAACTGATCGCGCCCACCTCCACCAACGGCGTGGCGACGGACGCGTGGGAACAGGTCACTGGCTTCGTCGTTCGCGCGATGCTTCCGGAGATCAGTCCGGGCAGCTACTTCGCGCCACAGGTGCGTTACGGAATTGATTTCGAAGGCAATGACGACGGCCGCCTGTTGCGGCAATTGCGTATCGCGCCGACGCTCAACATCAATCTCCCGCACAACCTGTTCCTTACGCTTTACCCGAGCCCGGACATTCGACTGAACTATGGGGCGCCGGTGTGGAACCAGACGGGCCGATTGTTTCTGCCGCTCAACTTCATGGTCGGCTGGAAGCCGACCGAGCACACAGTGATTTCGGCGGAGTTCGGCATCCCGATCATCCGGGATTTTCCCGTTTACACTTTCAAGACTCAATTGAGAGTGGGCTATCTGTTTTAATTTCAGCTCCGTCGACATTTGCGGCTCTGCGGTGCAGCGACCCTGAAGCCGGGCACGCGTCAAGAAATCAGAATCTCCGCTATTTGCGCTCAACCGGCCGACCGGAGTCGGGATGAAGTGGTTGTGATCGTGGTCGGTCGCCTCGTAAAACACCTGCGGTCGATTGGGTGAGCCGATCGGGAGCGCTTTTCTTCAAGTGGTGGCGACGAGGTGGCGATTTGCTGCCGCATGCAAACGCACTTCCGCTCGACAAGCAGTTTAAATCATTGATAATATTGGTGGAGCCAGACGGAATCGAACCGACGACCTCTTCAATGCCATTGAAGCGCTCTCCCAACTGAGCTATGGCCCCTTATCTCCAAAAACGCCGTAGGCTCCGATTGGGGCGGAGCTTACGCCTCTATGCCGAGGGCGGGGGTATAACCGCAAACCCGCGCGGCCTACAAGGGCCGCTAACCAAAAAAGCCGCCGCCCTGCCGCCCGTCTCCGGCGGGGCGACCCGAAACCCCGCCGCTCAGGTTTCCTCGTCGGGGGCGATGTCGCCGTCGATCAGGTTCGTGACGTCGTCGTCGTCCTCCTCTTCGGCTTCCAGGAACGGATCGTCCGCCGCGTCCGCGTCGGCGTCTTCCTCGACCTCAAGGTCGTCGACCACCGGTTCGGCGGCTTTCTCCTCGCTCGCCTCGACCTCGTCGAGCGACACCACGTCGACCCCAGCGGGCGTCGCGAGTTCCGTTTCCTCTTCCTCAGGCTTGACGGCCACCCGCGCCCGCGCCGCGCCCTGGAACACGGTCCCGCACTTCGGGCAGACGATCGGATCCTTGTTGAGGTCGAAGAATTTGGCGCCGCAGTTCTGGCACTGATGCTTGCTTCCGAGTTCGGGTTTGGCCAAGGCGATCTGTTCCCCGTGGTTGAGCGCGGTATTTCGGCGGGGCTTCGGTTAGTCGGCGCCCCCCGCCCTTGTCAATGCGCTATATGGATCGGTGGTCGACAGTTTCCAGCGCCGGTGATACGAGCGCGGTCCCGCCGCTTGGGCCCAACCGTATCCGCGGCGGCAGAGAAGGTGGTTTTCCCGTGTCCGCTCATCCGCCGCACCTCTCCGCGGCATCGCCGCTCACCGCCAAGCGCTCGCGGCCGCTGAAAGGGCGGGTCCGGCCGCCAGGCGACAAGTCGATCTCGCATCGCGCGTTTCTGCTCGGCCTTCTCGCCTGCGGCGAAACGAAAGTCGAGGGGCTGCTCGAGGGCGACGACGTGCTGCGGACCGGCAAGGCGTGCCAGGCGCTCGGCGCGGTCGTCGAGCGGCTCGGGCCGGGCCAATGGCGAATTCGCGGGCCTGGTCTCGGCGCGCTGCCGCCGCCGCGAGAGACGCTCGATTTCGGCAACGCCGGCACCGGCTGCCGGCTGATGATGGGCGTCGTCGGCGGGCACGGAATAACCGCGACCTTCGACGGCGACGCCTCCTTACGCAAGCGGCCGATGCGGCGCATCCTCGATCCGCTGAGGCTCATGGGCGCCGAAGTTCTGTCCGAGGCGACAAGCGGGCGCTGCCCGATCGTGCTCAAGGGCGCGCGCGATCCCGCGCCGATCGAATATCGCACGCCCGTCGCCTCGGCGCAGATCAAATCCGCCGTTCTCCTCGCCGGCCTCAACGCGCCGGGCGTGACGACCGTGATCGAAGACCAGCCCTCGCGCGACCATACCGAGAAAATGCTCAGCCATTTCGGCGCCGAGGTCGGGGTTCAGCCCGAGGGCGACGGACGCCGCATCACCCTCGTCGGCCGGCCGGAATTGCGCCCGGCGGCGATCGTCGTTCCGGGCGATCCCTCATCGGCCGCGTTCCCGATCGTCGCCGCCCTGATCGTTCCGGGGTCGGACATCGTGGTCGAAGGCGTGATGATGAACCCGCTGAGGACCGGGCTCCTGACGACGCTGAAGGCAATGGGCGCGCATATCGAGATCCTCGACCGGCGTCTCGAAGGCGGCGAGGACGTGGCGGACTTGAGGGTGCGCCAAGGCACGCTTCGCGGCGTCGACGTTCCCGCCGCGCGCGCGCCCTCGATGATCGACGAATATCCGATCCTGGCGGTCGCCGCGTCCTTTGCCTCCGGCGCGACGCGCATGCGCGGGCTCCATGAGCTCAGGGTGAAGGAGAGCGATCGCCTGGCCGCGGTCGTCGCCGGGCTCAAGGCGGCGAGCGTCGATTGCGTGATCGAGGGCGACGACCTGATCGTCGAGGGCGGGCGCCCGCCCGGCGGGGGCGTGGTCGCGACCCATATGGATCATCGGATCGCGATGAGCTTTCTCGTCATGGGGCTCGCGACCCTCGAGCCGATGACGGTCGACGACGTCGCGATGATCGCGACCAGCTTCCCGGCTTTCCGCCCGACGATGGAGCGGCTCGGCGCACAGTTTAACTAAATAGATTTGCAATTAGGCCGAGGCGGTCTGGCTCCCGCGGCGGCTTGCGATCGTGGCCCGGTCGAGCCGTTTGGATTGTCTTGGGCGGTGGCGTTTTGCGGTGAAAACCCCCTCTCAGGAGGGTTGGAAAAGCTTGGATTTCCTTGGATTCCTTCGTCAGAAATGAGCCTTTTCAATGGGTTATGCTGGATTGTCCGCGAAAAAATTTCGCGCGGCCCTTCCCCGCGTGCGAAGCTGGGGAACGCTTGGCCTGGCCTGTCGGAAGGCGGGGATTGGTCATGGGATAAGCTTAGGCTGCCTTCTGATTTTCCGCAAGAAATTGTCGGCTCTTCTGGCCTTATGCGTTGATCAGGGCTAAGGAACAGCGCAACGGGTCACGAAGGAGTCCTGGCCGAGCTCGACCCGGCCACCCACGAGAACGCCGCTCCATCATGATAATTTATTGATAATAAAGATACTTTTTGTCGACAGAGATCAGCGTGGCTGGGGCGGCGTGGATGGCCGGCACGAGGCCGGCCATGACGACCGAATGCAGAATTACCGAAAAAATGGTACGCCATAAGAGCCAAATTGTCGCCTGCCGATCGCTTTCGGCCCCGATGACGGTCGACGACGGTCGCGATGATCGCGGCCAGATTTCCGGCGTTCCGCCCGACGATAGCGCGGCTCGGCGCTCAGGTCAGGTGAGGAGCCGCGGCGGTTCGTCGAGGCTCAGCGCCAACTTGCGTCATTCCGCCAAAGGCATTAACCGTTGCGACTAGGAGATAATTGCAACAAGGGTTCTTGGAGGGTGGCGAGATACGCAATCGCCTAAAAATTCATCGGGAGACTCGCGGATCCCGCGATCGCAGGGGGGCTGAAAGTGCGGAATCGCATTGCCTTTCTCCACATTGTGCTGGTATTTCTCACGGGTACAGCCAACGCGGCGGAAATTGTCGCGCTCGGCGCCAGCACGACACAGGGTTCCGGCAGGGGACGCCACGCTTCGGGCGTCCCGATGGACCAGGCTTACCCAGCTCAGTTGGAGCGTTTGCTGCGAGCCCGAGGCTGCTCCGCTGAAGTCCTCAATGCCGGCATTGCCGGCGATACAACGGGGAGCATGCTCGCGCGCCTTCCGGGTTTGCTTTCGACGAACACCAGAGTTCTGATTCTCCAACCGGGAACCAATGACGCTCTCCCCGGAAACAATCCATCCAGCAGATCCTCGAATATAGCGGACATCAGGAGATACAGCGCTGAGCACGGAGTGAAAGTCATACAGCTTCGCAACGTCGACAGGCTGGTAGGGAATCATTGGACCGGCGAGCACCCAGACGCGGAAGGGCAGGCCGCGATTGCGAAATGGCTGTTTCCGCTGGTGCTGCAAACAGGAGTTTGCGGTCGCCAGAAGTGAGCGGCCCCAACGCGGACGAACCACGGCTTGAGCGACATGACGCACGCCGATCACGCGCAAATCGAACGCAAGCTCGCCGCCATCATGCTGGCGGACCTCGCGGGTTTCAGCGCGCTGATGGAGCGAGACGAAACCCGGACCTACCAGCGCCTGCGGGCGCTCAGAGAGCAGATCTTCCTACCCAAGGTCGCCGAATACGGCGGGCGCGTCGTCAAAACTACAGGCGACGGCTTTCTGGCCATTTTTCCCAGCGCAACGGCCTCGCTCGGCTGCGGCATAACAATTCAGCGAACCAAAATTTCGCAAGAAGCGATGAAAGACGAACAAGAGGCGCTTTCATCTTCGCATCGGGATTAATCTCGGCGACGTGGTTATCGAGGGCGACGACGTATCGGGCGATGGGGTCAATATCGCAGCCCGGCTGGAGCCGCTCGCTCCAAGCGACGGGATTTGTGTTTCGGGCGCGATCCGCGATCAGATGAGGGAGGACCTTGGCGTAGAACTCGAGGATATCGGCGATCAGCATGTGAAGAACATTTCGCGCCCGGTGAGGGCGTATCGCATCGACATTGCGAGCGCTTCTAGAGCGGCCCCGCCAGCGCAACCCGCTACCGTGGCGTCGTGGGGCCGCCTTCTCGCCGATCGAAGAATGCGGCCCATCGCCGCCGTCATCCTGGCCTTGGCGGGCCTCCTATCGTTCAGTCCGCTCTGGCGGTCGCTTCCCTCCCGATCGCCTGCGCTGCGGACTGGCGACGCCGCTTCGCCTCTTGCCGCCGGGCCGGGCGCGCCGATCGCCCCATCGCACGAGTTGGAGCGTTCGGGTCGCGTTCGGATCGCCAACGATGAAACCATTCGCTCCGCCGCCGCCTCCAACGGCGTCGAGTTGCCCAAAGTGCTGGAATTCCACCTGCCGGCCGCCGAGGTTCCCGACAAATTCGCGTCCTATCTCGGCGCCTGGTCAAGCGGCGGCGAACGATGGGGCGTCGCGTCATTTTGCTGATCGAATTGATCCGGGAAAATGGCGAAGCCTCGGGTCAATTGGCAGTAAGCGGACCTAATCAGTTCACCTCCAACCAATACCCGGCCGGCCATAAGCCGTTTTCCGGGAAAATCACCGACGAGGGCCTTCAATTCTTCGGAAAACTCAGAGATGAGGCCCTTCAATTCTCCGCGGGATCGGTATTCAGGTTTCAAATGGTCAGCGCTGACGAAATATACGGAGAGCTTGAGGGCATCGGCGATCACGGCCTTTTCCACACCTCGATCCGCCTGACCCGCCTCAAATGAATAAACGGAGATGCTTTCGGGGGCGGACAGGAACGCCTGGAACGGTGCGTGCGCATAGGATCGCTCTGAGGGATGATGGGTGTTGACGAAGGCCGAGCGTCCGCGCTTGCTCGGCGCACCATCAGCGCAGCGGGCGCGATGCGCGTCGCCTACCACTTTGAGGAAGCACGCCGCGCTCGCCGCTAGCGCATGGCGCGCTCGGATGGAATTGTCGTTGCGAGGAGCGCAGCGACGAAGCAATCCAGGAATTGTAGGGCGCTCCGCGATTCCTGGATCGCCGCGTCGCCCTTCGGGCTCCGCGCGATGACGGCGGCGGCGCCGTCTAAACGCGCCGTGCTCTAAGTGAGCGTCAATCGACCGTCACCCATCGCCCCTCGCGGCTCGAGCGCGCGATCGCATGGACGGCCCGCTCGATGATCAGCCCGGCGTCGAAATCGATGGTGAGCGCCGGCCGGCCGAGGATGCGGTTCAGGAGCTCGTGGGCTTCGATCACCTTGAGGTCGTTGAAGCCCATCTGATGGCCGGGCGCCGCGATGAACCGCTCATAAGGCGGATGCGCCGGACCCATCAGCACCTGCCTGAAGCCCTGCGTTTCCGGCGGCTCTTCCGCGACATAGAGTCCAACCTCGTTGAACCGCTCCTGGTCGAAGACGATCGCGCCTCGAGCGCCGAACGCCTGCAATTGCAGGCGGCCCTTGCGGCCCCAGGCGCAACGGCTGACCTCGATCGTTCCCGATGCGCCTTCCGCCATTCGCAAAAGCGCCGTCGCGACGTCGAAAGTCTCGACCGCGCGCCGTCCGCCGCCGTCGGGGCGGTCCGGGTAGGGCTTGACCATCTCGCCGAACACCTCGTTCGGGGCGCCGATCAGGGTGGTGATCAGGCTCAGCGGGTGGACGGCGAAATCATCGAGCGCGCCATAGCCGGAGCTCGCCTGGCTGCGCCAGGAAAAGGGCGCCTCCGCGTCGGCCATGTAGTCTTCGTCCATCTCGAGGCGAAAATGGGTGAGCTGGCCGATCGCGTCGCTCTTCAGGAGCTTGGCGATCAGGCGGACCGCGGGGCTCTGGATGTAGTTATAGCCGAGGATGGCGACCCGGCCCGAGGCGCGCGCCGCCGCCGCCATGCGCTCCGCGTCGGCCAGCGACGGCGCCATCGGCTTTTCACACCATACATGCTTGCCAGCCTCGAGCGCCGCGATCGCCATCGGCGCATGCAAGGCGTTTGGCGTGGTGATCGAAACGACTTCCACCCCCGGGTCGGCGATCAGCGCGCGCCAGTCGTCGGTCGAGGCCTCGAAGCCGAATTCGTCGGCGCGCCGCCGCGCGAGCCCCTCCTCGATCTCGCACAGCATGACGCGCCGGACGATCGGCGTGTCGTCGAACACCGCATGCACGCCCGTCCACGCCAACGCGTGACATTTGCCCATGTAGCCCGTGCCGATCAGTCCGACGCCAATCGTGCGCATGCGCTCCCTCCCCTTATGCGCCCCGCGTGGCGCCGCCCGCCAATACAAATGTTTCATATGCTACACAGACTGGAATATCTGTTCTATTCAGGATCACCCGACGACGATAGAGTGTGCTGTGATTGAATGGAACCACCGCCGTCATTGCGAGCGGAGCGAAGCAATCCAGGGGAACGTAAGGCGCCCGCGTTCTCTGGATTGCTTCGTCGCTGCGCTCCTCGCAATGACGGTTCCATCCGACCGCAGTGCGCTCTGACTCAGGCGAACGGGAGCGTCGCGCGGGCGCAGGTGAGACGATGAGCGACCAGGCACCGAGCGCGCCGCCGGAGAGCTTCGACGCCTTTCAGCGCCGTCTGATCGAGATCGAGCCGCAGCTGCCCAAGCGTCTCCGCCAGGCCGCGGCTTACGCGCTCGAGCACCCGGATGAATTCGCGCTCGGCACGGCGTCGGCGCTCGCCCGCAACGCCGAAGTGCAGGCCTCGACCCTGGTGCGTTTCGCGCAGACGCTGGGCTTCGCCGGCTTCTCCGAGCTGCAGGAATTGTTCCGCTCGCGCCTGCGCAACCGATGGCCCGACTATTCCGAGCGCCTCAAGGCGCTGCAGCAGAGCGCCCAGGACAGCGGCGATCCCAGCCATCTTCTGTTCGGTTTCGCCGATTCCGCCGCGGCCTCGATCGCGCGCCTGCGCGACAATGTGCAGGGCCGCGAGCTCGACCGGGCGGTCGAGCTCCTGACGGCTGCGCGGACGATCCACTGCCTCGGCCAGCGGCGGTCGTTCTGCGTCGCCCACTATCTGACCTACGCGCTCTCCCAGCTCGGGATAGCGGCCTCGCTGATCGACAATGTGGGCGGGCTCGGGCCTGAACAGCTCGCGCAAGCGGGCGCCAGCGACGCGCTGATCGCGATCAGCTTCTCGCCTTACGCGCCATTCACGATTGACCTCGCCAAGCGCGCCCGGCGCGCCGGCGTCCCGATCGTCGTCGTCACGGACAGCGCGCTCTCTCCGCTCGCCGGCCTCGCCGACGTCCGCTTCGAGATCGTCGAGAGCGACTTCGGCTCCTTCCGCTCGCTATCGGCGACATTCTGTCTCGCGATGACGCTCGCCGTCGCGGTGGGCGAAAAGCGGGCGGAAGCGGCGGCCTGAACTCGGTCTATTCGGCGAGCGCCTGCTGCCTGGGAGCGAAGACGACTTTCGGCACGAGAAACGCGGCCGCCGCGACCATGAGCGCGACCGCAAACATCGATGTGAAGGTGAGATGGAGCGCCTGTTCGAGCGCGGCGCGAAGCCCCGATTCCCCGGCCGCTTCCGAACCCTGCTGCAAAAGCTCCCGGAGCTGATCCGAGGACGCGCCGGCGTGGCCCAAACGCAGGAGGCCGAAGTTGAGCACGGCGCCGAACACCGTCGCGCCGAATGTGCTGCCGAGACTGCGCGCGAACAGGAACGACGCGGTCGCGCTGCCGCGTTCGGACCAGTCTACGATCTCCTGGATGAGGATGATCGAGGCGCTCGAGAGCAGGCCCATGCCCAGGCCGATGATCAGCGAGCCGAGCCCGGCGACGATGGGCGAGCTCTCCTGGCGAAGGACGATGAACACAAGCGCTCCCGCCGGCACTAACGCGCCCCCAAGCCGCAACACCGCGCGCACGCCAAAGCGGCGGAAGCCGCGCACCCCGACCGTCGCGCCGATAGGCCAGCCGAGCACCATCGCGGACAGGGCGAAGCCTGCGACCAGCGGCGATTTCTGCATCACCCCCTGCACGAAAACGGGCAGAAAAGTCGTGAGCCCGATCATCACCATGCCGGTCAGAAGCGAAGCGCCGTTCGCCGCGGCGATCGGCCGGCGTCCCCAAAGGTCGAGCGAGATCATCGGCTCCGGCGACCGGCGCTCCTGCATGACGAACAACGCCACCGCGACCACAGCCACCAAAGTGGTGAGCCCGATCTCGAGCCGGCCCGAGGTCGAAAACGCAGTCAGATCGACCATGATGGCGGCGATGGCGACGGTGAAGATTCCGGCGCTCAAATGGTCAATCCTGCCGCCGCCACGGACCCGCTTTTCGTGCAGATAGGCTGAGAAACCGGCCGCGGCGAGCGCCCCGATCGGCAGGTTCATCCAGAAGATCCAGGCCCAGCTGAAATGCTGGATGATGAGGCCGCCGGCGAGCGGCCCCAGCACCGCCGAGAGCGCCCACACGCTGGCGAGCCAGCCCTGGATCTTCGCCCGCTCATGCGCCGAATAAAGGTCGCCGACGATGGTCATGGCGGTCGGCTGGACCGCGCCCGCGCCGACCCCCTGCGCCAGCCGGAAGACGATCAGCGACGGCATCGACCAGGCGAATCCGCAGAGCAGCGAGCCAAACAGGAAGATCGCGATCCCGACCAGCATGACCCTCTTGCGCCCAATGAGGTCGGACAGCTTGCCGAACACCACGGTGGTCGCGGTCTGGGTGAGCAGGAAGGCCGCAAACACCCAGCTGTAGAACGGCAAGCCGCCCAGCTGCGCCACGATCTGCGGCATGGCGGTCGAGACGATCGTGGCTTCGATCGCGATCATGAAATTCGCCGCCATCACGACGGCGAGCACCAGCGTGCGGTGAGTCGTCAGGGAGGTCATGGGGACTTCTTGGGAGGTTGCCCGCGACTTTTAAGGGAGAATCAGCGCCAGCGCCAATCGCGATCTCGTGATCGGAGGGCGTTTCGTCCCGGCTGGGCGCTCTGACGCGGTTGACAGAGGGTGGGCGCCGGGGATTATCATTAAGATGTGGGGAAGCGATCTCCCCATGAGGCGACAGCTGAAGAATCGCGCCCGTTTTTATTTGAGGGCGCACCATGTCGTCGTTTAATGCTATGTCCGTGGAAAAGCTCGCGCGCCTGATTGGCGTGCCGCATAGTCCCGCGCTCATTGATGTGCGCTTGGAAGAAGACTTCGCCGCCGATCCCCGCTTCATTCCCGGGGCGATTCGCCGGCCTCATGAAACCGCATCGTCTTGGGCGCCGGAGTTCGCCGAGCGATCCTCCGTCGTCATTTGCAAGGAAGGCCAGAAGCTGAGCGAGGGCGTAGCGGCGTGGCTGCGTCACGCCGGCGCACCGTCGGCCGAGGTTCTTGTCGGCGGTCATCTCGCTTGGGCGCAAGTGGGCCTGCCGCTCGTGCCCGAAGACAATCTGCCCCCGCGCGATCCGCAAGGGCGAACGATCTGGGTGACGCGCTCGCGGCCCAAAATCGACCGCATTGCTTGCCCGTGGCTCATCCGGCGCTTTGTCGATCCGGCCGCCGTCTTTCTCTTTGTCGCGCCGGCGGAAGTGCATGCGGTCGCAGAGCGTTTCAATGCCGCGCCATTCGATATCGAAGGGGTTTTCTGGAGCCACGGCGACGGCTGCACCTTCGACAAGATGCTCGACGAACTGGGGCTTCGAACCGCGCCGCTCGCGAAGCTCTCAACGATCGTCAGAGCCGCAGACACGGCGCGCCTTGATCTTGCGCCTGAAGCGGCGGGCCTGCTCGCCGCCTCGCTTGGATTGTCGCGCATGTATTCGGACGATCTCGAGCAGCTTGCGGCGGGCATGACGGTCTATGACGCCTTTTACCGCTGGGCGCGCGACGCGAGCGACGAAACGCACGACCACGACCGGCCGACGAACAAGCGGCGCAAGCCAGCTTGAATGCGCTGGGGACGATCCCGCACCGAAGGAGAAAGGAGATACCATGAACCGCGTTCTTTCCCTCGCCTCGATCTCTCTTTGCGCCGCCCTGTCCGTGCCGGCGAAGGCACAGACCGACTGGCCCATGGTCGACACGATCCTCGCCCGCAAAGGAGCCGTCTCAGGCGACGTGCACCGCTACGGGCTGCCCCGCAGCGACCTTAGCGTTTCGCTCGACGGAGTGGCGCTCAAACCTGGCTTCGCCCTCGGCGGCTGGCTCGCCTTCGAGCCGATGGGGGACAAAGCCATGATGATGGGCGACCTCGTCCTGACCGAGGCTGAGATTAACCCCGTGATGAGCAAGTTGCTTGCCGAGGGCGTTCAAGTGACCGCCCTGCATAATCACTTGCTGCGCGCTAATCCGCCGCCGTTTTACATGCATGTCGCCGCACAGGGCGATCCAGCGCAGCTTGCCAAACTGGTTCGTACTGCGCTCGAAGAGAGCAGGACGCCGTTCGATACAAAGCCTCCGGGAGAAACGGCCGCGACCAACGCTGCGATGGACATCAACACGGCGGAGGTTGACGCCGCCATCGGCCGCAAAGGAAAAATGAGCGGCGGCGTCTATCATTTCAGCATACCGCGAGCGGACGATATCAAAATGAATGGCATGGCCATTCCAGGCGCGGTGGGGACCGCGATCGGCATTAATTTCCAACCGACCGGCAGGGGCAAGGCGGCGATCACCGGAGATTTCGTCGCGCTATCGAGCGAACTCAATCCGCTCATCACGGCGCTGCGCGACAACGGGATCGAGGTGACCGCCATCCACAATCACATGGTCGGCGAAGAGCCGCGCGCGTTTTTCGTTCACTTCTGGGCGAAGAACGACGCGCTCAAGCTCGCGAACGGCCTCAGCGCCGCGCTCAAGACCCTCAACGTGGCGCGAAACTGAGCGCTAATAGCCACGCCCGGAAAGACAAAAGCTTCGGAAGGCGGTCCGGATGAAGAGACGCGATGGCCTACCGCCGGCAAGCGCCGCTTTTGCCCTGTACGTACTGGTGCTGACGCTTCTCTCGTCAGCGGAATACGGCCACGCGGCGCAAGGGCAGCCGCCGGTTCAGCTTAAGCTCGAGCGGACGATCCCGCTGCCGAACGTCAAAGGACGCATTGATCATCTCGCTGTCGACGTTGCGCATCAGCGCCTGTTCGTGGCGGAGCTTGGAAACGGATCGGTCGACGCCGTCGACCTCTCGTCCGGCCAGACCCGGCGGATTGGGGGACTGAAGGAGCCGCAGGGGCTTGCCTATTTACCCGATCGCAACGAACTGGTGGTCGCCTCGGGAGGCGACGGGACAGTTCGCTTTTTCGACGCCAGCTCATTCACGCCCGTTGGTTCGGTTTCGCTAGGCGACGACGCTGACGACGCGAGGGTCGATCCGAAGACCGGGCAGGTCGCGGTTGGCTATGGCTCGGGCGGTCTGGCGATCCTTGACCCTGCCCGTCGCACGATCGTGCGAACCATCGCGCTCGGCGCGCACCCGGAGGGCTTCCAAATCGACGAAGGCCGAAAGGCGTTCGTGAACGTTCCCGAAGCGCACAAGATCGTCGTCGTTGACTTGGACTCCGGCCGCGCGCTCGCCAGCTGGCGCGCCGCTCATGTCGCGAATTTTCCCATGGCCCTTGGCCAGGATCTGGGAATTGTCGGCATCGTCTACCGGATTCCCGCTCGCCTCGTGCTGATTGAGGCCGCTTCTGGAACAGCCAAGGCGGACCTACCGACCTGTGACGACGCCGACGACCTTTACTTCGACAAGAAGAGGCGCCGCGTCTACGTAAGTTGCGGGTCGGGCGCGGTTGACGTTTTCGAGCAGCAGGCGGGCGGCGAATATGTTGCATCCGCGCACATCGAAACCAGGCCTGGCGCACGAACTTCGCTGTTCGTTCCGGCCCTCGATCGATTGTTCGTCGCCACCCGCGCCGGTTCAGGTGGGCAGGGGGCTGCCCTGCTCGTCTATCGTCCCGCGCCATGACGACTATCCCCAGGCGACTGTTTTGCCTCTGCCGGCCTTCTGCTATCGTCTGTGGCTACCACGGAGACATTCATGCAGACCCGCCGCCTTGGCCGCACCGACCTTTCCATCGCGCCGCTCGTGCTCGGCGGCAACGTATTCGGCTGGACGGCGGACAAGAAGGCGTCCTTCGCCGTGCTCGACCGGTTCGCCGCGGCGGGCCTGACTGCAATCGACACCGCCGACGCGTATTCGTCTTGGGTTCCGGGCAACAAGGGGGGCGAATCCGAGTCGATCATCGGCGAGTGGATGAAAGCGCGCGGGAATCGTAGCAGCGTGATCGTCATCACCAAGGTCGGCTCGCCGATGGGCAAGGGAAAGGAAGGGCTCAAGCCTGCCTATATCGCCGAGGCGGCCGAAGCGTCGCTTAAGCGCCTGCAGACGGATGTGATCGACCTCTATCTCTCGCACTGGCCGGACATGGCGACGCCGGTCGAGGAGACGCTCGGCGCCTATCAGCGCCTGATCGATGAGGGCAAGATCCGCTGGTGCGGGGCGTCGAATCTGCCCGTTGCGATGCTCGAGGCGGCGCTTGCGGCGGCCAAGGCCAAGGGGCTCCCGCGCTATGAGGTCCTGCAGCCGGAATATAATCTCGCCGACCGTCAGGGATTTGAAAGCGGCCTCGCCGACCTCTGCAAGCGCGAGGAGATCGGCGTCATCACCTATTTCAGCCTCGCCAAAGGGTTCCTGTCGGGCAAGTACCGCAGCGAGGCCGACCTCTCGAGGAGCGCGCGCGGTGGCGACGTCAAGGCCTATCTCAATCCAAGGGGGTTTCGCATCCTCGACGCGCTCGAAGCGGTCGGCGCGCGCCACAAGGCGAAGCCCGCGGAAGTCGCGCTCGCCTGGGTCATGGCGAGGCCGGGCGTCACGGCGCCGATCGCCAGCGCCACCTCGGTCGAGCAGGTCGACAGCCTCGTGCGCGCGACCGAGATCTCGCTGAGCTCAGCCGACATGAATGCGCTCACCGCGGCCAGCGGGGCCTAGAGCGGGATCCGATTGAGTTGACCACGATCGTCATTGCGAGCCATAGGGCCTCGAAAGACGCCCGCCTTCGGACGGGCTATGGCGAAGCAATCCAGGGGAACGTAGGGCGCGCACGACTCCTGGATCGCCGCGTCCCCGCGGGTCAAGCCCGCGGGTCCTCGCGATGACGATTCCATTTGAACGGGCCCGCGTCATCCCCCGCCCGGCCCGGCCTCGCCGCGCAACTCGCGGCGCAGGATCTTGCCGACCGTCGTGTGCGGCAGCGCGTCGCGGAACTCGATATGCCGCGGCCGCTTGTATCCGGTCAGATGCTGGCGGCAGTAGGCGACGAGATCGGCCTCGGTCAGCCCTGCGTCCTTGCGCACGACCACGAGCTTGACCGCTTCTCCGGTCCTCAAGTCCGGGATCCCGACCGCGGCCGCTTCGAGCACGCCCGGATGGCCCATCGCCACATCCTCGATCTCGTTCGGATAGACGTTGAAGCCCGAGACGTTGATCATGTCCTTCTTGCGATCGACCACATACACGTAGCCGCGCTCGTCGACGCGCGCGATGTCGCCGGTGCGTAAGTATCCGTCGGCGGTCATGACCTTGGCGGTCTCCTCCGGCCGGTTCCAGTAGCCAGCCATCACCTGCGGGCCCCTGATGCACAATTCGCCGGTTTCGCCGACCGCAAGATCGCGCCCGTCGTCGTCGCGAATGGCGATCTCGGTCGAGGGCATGGGCAGGCCGATCGCGCCGGTGAAATGATCGACGTTCAGCGGATTGGCGATCGCCGCGGGAGAGGTCTCGGTCAGTCCGTAAGCCTCGATCAGCGGTTTGCCGGTCACCGACTGCCAGCGCTCGGCGACCGTTCGCTGCACCGCCATGCCCCCGGCGATGGCGAAATGCATGTGCGAGAAATCGAGCGTGGCGAAGTCCTTGTTGTTGAGGAGCGCGTTGAACAGCGTGTTGACCCCGGGCAGGACGGTGAACGGCGTCCCGCGCAACGCCTTGACGAGGGCCGGAATGTCGCGCGGATTGGCGATCATGAGAATTCGTCGCGCCGATCATCAGGGGCACGAAGCCGTTCACCTGCAGCGCGAACACGTGATAGAGCGGCAGGGCGGCGACGAAGGTTTCGCTGTCGGACTTGAGCGCCGGGGCGACCCATGCGTGGATCTGGCGCAGGTTGGCGACCATGTTGCGATGGGTCAGCATCGCGCCCTTGGGCACGCCGGTGGTGCCGCCGGTGTACTGAAGAAAGGCGATGTCGTCCGGCTTGACAGCTGGGTCCGTGAACGGGCGCCGCGCGCCCAGGGCCAGCGCGCGATTGAAGCGCATGGCGTGAGGCAGATGAAAGGCGGGAACGGCGCGCCGCATGTGGCGCACCGCCGCATTGACCAGCGCGCCCTTGACGCCGCCCAGTTGATCGCCAGCGCCGGTGACGATCACGAATTTAAGCGCCGTCCCGTCGGCCGCCTTCTCGACCGTGGCGGCGAAGTTCTCAAGGACGACGATCGCCTCCGCGCCGGAATCGGCAAGCTGGTGTTTGAGCTCTCGCGGCGAGTAGAGCGGGTTGCAGTTGACGACCACATAGCCCCCGCGCAGCGCGCCGAACGCGGCGATCGGATATTGCAGCAGGTTCGGCGCCATCAGCGCGACGCGGGCGCCCCGAGGCAGGCCCGCGACGTTTTTGAGGTAGCCTGCGAAAGCGCGCGATTTCAGGTCGAGTTCGCCGTAGGAAATCGCCTTGCCCATGCTGATGAAGGCGCTGCGGGCGCGAAACCTGGCGACGCTTTCGGCGATGAAATCGCCGAGCGAGCCGAGCGCGCTTGAGTCAATCTCGGCCGGCACGCCCTCGGGATAGGACTTGAGCCAGATCCGTTCCATCAGCATCCCCGTCGCCAACGCGGCTGCGCCCATGGGCCTCACGCAAAATACCGCATCGGCCATGAGGTTGTCGATGTGATCGGGCTTGACGCTCAGCCGCTGGCGAAACGCCGCCGCTCCTGTTGCGGTGGCGGCGCTATTCGCTGAGCTTGACTGGCCGGCCGCGGCCGAGAACGCCATCGGCGCGCGCTTCAAGATAGGCGTAGACGTCGTCCGTGTAGGGCGCCACATTGGGATTGTCGGCGAAGCCCTTCATGACCACCGTCCGGTGCGATGGCCGTCACCTCAGCTCACGCTTACTCCACCGGCACTGGGCATTCGGACCCGGCCCTCCCGCTGCGCGCAAAGGAGAGATTGCGATCAAATGAGCCACAAGGCAGATACGCTCGGTCGCCGTGCGCGGCAAGGTGATCTCGACAAGTTGGAATTGCGAATCGCCGACCGCGGCTGGACCTTCGGCCACGTCCTCGACGCGTGCGAGTTTTGCAAGAAGGCCGTCGACAAAGGCGCCGGCGACCACCATACCGGATGGTGGCTCGGCAATGTCATGGAAGGCTACTTTCGCGGGCGCTTCGCCCTCGCCATGTTCAACGAGGGCTACCCCCACGCCTATGACATTGTGAGCAGCGACGCGTTCGCGATCCCGCAAACACACGTTCAGCTATGGTCGGTCGCCGCGCTCAAGGAGAAAGACCCAAGGCAGCGGATCGTCGAGCACGGCACGCCGCGCCGCGACTTTGCCCGGCTGATCGTTTTCCGCCACTACGTTGACGGCAAGCTCACCGAGCAGACGCTTAATGCGCTGATGGACACATATTACAAGGTGGCGGTCATCACTAAGGAAGAAGATCGGGGGCTAAATCAGCTTAAACTGAGAAGCAAGATGATGGCGACTCCCGAGGCGCGATGGGCCGCCGCCAAGATCGAGTTGCAGAACAAGTCCTCGCCGCAGAGTGAGTGACGTTACCAGCCGCGTTTATGCAGCAACCGGCTGCCGGTTGGCGGTTTCTAGCCACGCTCCAGCTACGCATCGCCCATTCGCCACGCGTCATCTATCGATAAATCAAAGACTTGAGTTCGATAGAGCGGACTTGATCCATATCCGTTCCATGGGACCCCGTCCTTGTGGACGCGGCCGCTGACCGCGTACGCCGCGCTCCAAAGGGCCTTCGAGGACGCCCGTCTGTCGACGGGCTACGGAGCGCGGCTACAGGAGCGGAGCGCGGCACCGGTCGAGCGAGCCTAAAGAAGCGCCCTTTTGGGGTCGCCGACCATGAATTCCCGCGTCGCCGGGTCCACCGCGTTCAGGAGATCGCGAATGAATTTGTCCTGGATCTTGAAGCTTTGTTCGGCCGGAATGCCGATGGTGGACACCCGGAACAGCGCGCCATCGGGAACCCATCCCCTGAGGCCGTATCCTAGCTTCAGCATCTGGCGGGTCCAGTTGCTGTTCGAATTGTCGTAGCCGATCCGCATCCAGTAGCTGATCGGCTCGATCCGATCCTCGCGCTGCGCGACCAGCCTCGTCACTTTCAGCGGCGGCGCCGAAGGGGAATAGTCGAGCTTGAACGGGGTCGTGCGCGACACCCTGAAACCCTGCGCCGTGTAGCACACCTCCGGATGATGCAGCTGCAGGCGGTCGCTCTGGCTCTCGCCATAGGCGACCATCAGCATCACCACATGTCCGTCCGGATCGATAAAGCCGCGTGACGCCTCCTGGTTATAGAGGCTAGCTTCGAGCGAATCGGGGGCCGGAGGCGCCACGACGTTCAGTCCCTCGACCGGCTTCCAGTCGCCGAATTGGGTCGGCAGATGCTTGTCGATATTGAAGACGTCGTGGGTGCGCGCCATCAGATTGTGCGGCGTCATCGCCATCGCGAGCAGCATGGCGCCTAGCATCGCAACGCAGGCCATAAGGATGTTGGTCGAACGCGCCATGAAAAGGCTCCGGCGCCCGCGGAACCCCCCGCGCGCGTTTTGTCAACATAATGGCTCGGCCAGTCCCGCGCAACGCAGCGGCCAAAGAGGCGCGGGCCGACCGCCGCGGAAGCGCCATCGTCGCAGAATTTACCCTAATGCGCGCGGCTCTCCCGCGAAGCGGGGACTTGCCGGACGGGCGGAATTGGGGTCGAAGAACGCTTTGCCGCCACGGGCCGCGCGATACGCAAGGGATAAGCAAAGGATGAGCCAGCCATGACCAGCGAGGACATTCTCGAGCGCCTGGGTCTGACGGCCGCGGCGCTTTCGGGCGGCTCGCTCTGCGTCCGCTCGCCGATCGACGGCGCCGAGATCGCGCGCTTGCAAGAGACGCCGGCCGCCGACATGCCGGCGATCATCGAGACCGCCCACAAGGCCTTCCTGGCCTGGCGCGAGGTTCCGGCGCCCCGGCGGGGCGAGCTCGTGCGCCTGCTCGGTGAAGAACTGCGGGCCTCGAAGGAGGCGCTCGGCGCGCTGGTGACGCTCGAGGTCGGCAAGATCGTCTCCGAGGGCCTGGGCGAAGTGCAGGAGATGATCGACATCTGCGATTTCGCCGTCGGCCTCTCGCGGCAATTGCATGGCCTCGTGATCGCTTCCGAACGGCCCGGCCACCGGATGGCCGAGACCTGGCATCCCATGGGGCCGTGCGCGATCATTTCCGCCTTCAATTTTCCGGTCGCGGTCTGGTCGTGGAACGCGGCGCTGGCGCTGGTCTGCGGCGATCCGGTGATCTGGAAACCGTCCGAGAAGACGCCGCTCTCGGCGCTGGCGACGATGAAGATTCTCGGCTCGCGCGATCGAGCGCTTCGGTCCCGACGCGCCCGAAGGCCTGGCGCAGATCGTCATCGGCGGCGCGGCGATCGGCGAAGCGCTCGTTTCCTCCAAGCGCGTGCCGATCGTCTCGGCCACCGGCTCGACCCGCATGGGCTCGATCGTCGGGCCCAAGGTCGCCGGTCGGTTCGGCCGGCCGATCCTCGAGCTCGGCGGCAACAATGCGATGGTCGTCGCCCCCTCGGCCGATCTCGACATGGCGGTGCGGGCGATCGTCTTCTCCGCGGTCGGCACGGCGGGACAGCGCTGCACCTCGCTCAGGCGCCTCATCGTCCATCGCTCGATCCGCGCCGATCTTACCCATCGCCTGGTCAAGACTTATGCGAGCCTCCCGATCGGCGATCCGCGCAAAGAGGGAACGCTGGTCGGCCCGCTGATCGACCATTCCGCGCGCGACAGGATGGCCGCCGCGCTCAAGCGCGCTAAGGAGGAAGGCGGCAAGGTCCATGGCGGGGGCGCGGTCGCCAAGGGCGTGCCGAACGGCGGCGCGTATGTGGCGCCGGCGATCGTCGAGATGCCGGACCAGTCGGGAATCGTGCGCGAAGAGACCTTCGCGCCCATCCTCTATACGCTGGGCTATGACGCGCTGGACGAGGCGATCGCCATCCACAACGACGTGCCGCAGGGCCTGTCGTCGTCGATCTTCACGCTGAACCTGCGCGAGGCCGAGACGTTCCTGTCGGCGACCGGATCCGACTGCGGCATCGCCAACGTCAATATCGGCCCTTCTGGCGCGGAGATCGGCGGCGCGTTCGGCGGCGAAAAGGAGACCGGCGGCGGCCGCGAGAGCGGCTCTGACGCCTGGAAGGCTTACATGCGCCGGCAGACCAGCACGGTGAACTATTCGGCCAGGCTGCCGCTCGCGCAAGGGGTGCGGTTCGACGTCTAGCGTCAAAACCGAATTGGCAGGGCCGGTTTCGGCCCACGATCCATCGTCAATCAAGGAAGGAGCGCGTTATGAAAGTCCTGATGGTTCTGACTTCCCACGACCAGCTGGGCAACACGGGTCGCAAGACCGGCTTCTGGCTCGAGGAACTCGCGGCGCCTTACTATGTTTTCAAGGATGCTGGGGCCCAGATCACCCTCGCATCGCCCAAGGGCGGTCGGCCGCCGCTCGATCCCAAGAGCAACGAGCCGAACTTCCAGACCGACATCACACGGCGATTCGAAAAAGACGCCGACGCCAACGCTCAGCTGGACAAAACGGTGCGCCTCGATAGCGTCAAGCAGGAAGACTACGATACCGTCTTCTACCCCGGCGGCCATGGGCCGATGTGGGATCTCGCCGAAGATAAGAGCTCGATCAAGCTGTTGGAATCCTTCCTGGCTGCCGGCAAGACGTTCGCGGTGGTCTGCCACTCAACCGGCGCGCTGCGCCACGTCAAAACCCCGGATGGCAAGGCGCTTGTCGAGGGCAAGACGGTGACCGGATTCACCGACGGCGAGGAAGATGCGGTAGGATTGACGAAAGTGGTGCCCTTCCTTGTCGAAGACGAAATGATGAACCTCGGCGCCACCTTTTCCAAGGTCAAGGACTGGGGCGTTCACACGGTCGTCGACGGCCAGCTGATCACCGGCCAGAATCCGGCCTCGTCCGGCCCGGCCGCCAAGCTTCTGATCGACACGCTGAACAGAAGGGCGAAATAGTCGGGCTCACTGAACCCCTTGGGGAGGCGCCGACACTGGCGCCCTCCTCTTTTCGTTCGATCGGGTCGGCCTTCGGTGTTGAACCCGCAATGACGGTGGCGACTTGATGGCGTCCCGCTCCAACTCGGGAGCCATGCGCGACGTCGTCGTCATCGGCGCCGGCCACAACGGCCTTGTCGCCGCCGCCTATCTCGCCATGACCGGCCTCAAGGTGACGGTGCTCGAGCGGCGCGCACAGGTCGGCGGCGCGGCGGCGACCGAAGAGTTCCACCCCGGCTTCCGCAATTCCGTCGCCGCCTACACGGTCTCGCTTCTCAACCCGAAGGTCATCCGCGACCTCGAGCTTCACCGCCACGGGCTCCGCATCGTCGAGCGACCGCTGTCGAACTTCCTGCCGCTGCCCGACGGGCGCCATCTCAAGGTCGGGGCGGGGCGCACGAAAGCCGAGGTCGCGAAATTCTCCGCCCGCGACGCCGAGCGCCTCGCCGCTTACGAGACTCGGCTCGAGCGCCTGGCGGACGTCCTGCGCGCGCTCGCGTTGTCCACGCCGCCGAACGTCGCGACCGGACAGGGGCTGTTCGCCGGCCTCGGCGCGCTGATCGACGCGGCGCGAGCCGGAAACCGGCTGCGCGCGCTCGACCTCGAAGGCCAGCGCGACCTTTTCGAGTTCCTCACCCGCTCGGCCGGCGACCTGCTCGACCAGTGGTTCGAGAGCGATCCGATCAAGGCGATCCTCGGCTTTGACGGAATCGTCGGAACCTACGCCAGTCCTTATGGGGCCGGCGCGGGCTACGTGCTCCTGCATCATTGCTGGGGCGAGGTGAACGGCAGAAAGGGCGTGTGGGGCCACGCCATCGGCGGCATGGGCGCGATCACGCAAGCGATGGCGCGCGCCTGCGCCGAGCGCCGGGTCGAGATCCGCACGAACTGCGCCGTCAACGAAATCCTGATCGCCAAGGGCCGCGCCGCGGGGGTCGTCACCGACAAGGGCGAGAGGATCGCCGCAAGCGCGGTGGTTTCCAACCTGCACCCGAAGCTCACCTTCGAGAAGCTCCTCGATCCCGCGATCCTGCCGGCCGACTTCCGCGCCCGCATCGCCGCTTACCGCAGCGGCTCGGGCTCGTTGCGGATGAATTTGGCGCTCGCCGAACTGCCGAGCTTTTCCGCGCTCCCAGGCCATGCGGTGGCCGAGCATCACGGCGCCGGAATCGTGATCGCACCGAGCCTCGCCTATATGGAGCGCGCCTATTTCGACGCGCGGCAAACCGGCTGGTCGGCCGAGCCGGTCATCGAAATGCTGATCCCCTCGACCCTCGATGAATTGCTCGCGCCGCCCGGCCGCCATGTCGCCTCGCTTTTCTGCCAACATGTCGCGCCGACTCTGCCGGACGGGCGCTCATGGGACGAAGCGCGCGAGACGGTCGCCGATCTCATGATCGACACCGTCGACGCTTACGCGCCGGGCTTCAGGGCCTCCGTCATCGCCCGCACGATCCTCACTCCGCTCGATCTCGAGCGCGACTTCGGCCTTGTCGGCGGCGACATTTTTCACGGGAAGCTCAGCCTCGACCAGCTCTATTCGGCGAGGCCCGTGCTCGGACATGGCCACTACCGCTCGCCCGTGCCTGGCTTATACATGTGCGGCGCCTCGACTCATCCCGGCGGCGGCGTCACAGGCGCGCCGGGCCATAACGCCGCGCTCGAGATGATCCGCGATTTTCGCGCCCGCGGATGGGCGCCCGGATGAGAAGCGGGCCGCGTTGCGTCCATGGCCTGAGCGCTCCCGCCGGACCTGCTCCCGGGAGCGGTCCGATCGCAAAACCGTGCGCCCCACGCGACATTCCCATTCCCCGCCGCGCGCTGTTGACTCCAGCCGTCCCGCCAGCATGATGACGATAGGGAAATCGGCCAGGCCCGCGCGCGACAGCGGGGAGGCCAAGGGGAAACGTCCACATGCATCACAGATTTTTTCGTCCCTCGGCGCTTGCGCTCGCCGCAGCCCTTGCGTCCGCGCCGCTCATCTCCGCGGCCCGCGCCGGCGACTTCTCGGCTGAATACGTGTTCGGCGACAGCCTGTCGGACAACGGCAATCTGGCCGAACTCCTCAATGTCGAGAACTACGCCAACTATGGCTATTACTTCGGAAACTTTCCCAACCCGCCGAGCTTCCATGACAGTTTCACCAACGGGCCGGTCGCGGTTGCGGGCCTTGCGCAGAATTTGGGGCTTAGCCTCACGCCCTCCCTGTGGGTGACCGGCTTCAAGGATCCCGCCGGCCTGTTTGGCGGCCCATCCTTCGTGCCCGGCACGAATTACGCCGTCGCCGAGGCTCTGTCGGCCACGCCGTCCCCGGTCAGCATCAACCTTTTGAGCCAAGTCGGCGCCTATAGCGCTTATGCCTCGGACCATGCTGACCCGAATGCGCTTTATGTCGTCATGATCGGCGGCAACGACGTGCGCGACGCGGCCCTGGACGGGACCGGCGTGGGGGCCGTGACGGCCGGCGTCGACGCGGAACTGGCCGCGATCTCGACGCTCTCGGGCGAGGACGCCAAGCACTTTCTGGTGGTCAACGTTCCCAATGTCGGGATCATCCCCGAATTCGCGCAGGACAATCCGACCCTCGCCGCGAGCGCGACCGCGTACAGCCAATTGTACGATAGCGAACTTGTGGCGGGCCTCGCGTCGCTCGACCCGATGCTTGGCGCGGGCTCCACGCTTCAGGCGTTCGACCTTTACGCTTTCAACGCCAACATTCTGGCCAACGCGGCCTCTTACGGGTTGACCGACACGACCGACCGCTGCTTCACCGACACGCCTTTGAGCGCGTTGACGTCATCGGCGTGCGGGCCGGACGCCGAAAACATCGGCAGTTTCGTCTATTGGGATAGCATTCACCCGACCAAGACGGTGCAGGCCCTGTGGGCCGCGGGCTTCTCGTCGGCGGTTCCCGAGCCATCGACCTGGGCGATGCTGCTGGTTGGCTTCGGAAGCCTGGGCTTCGCCGGCTACCGGCGCGGCGCCCGGCCACTGGCGGCGCGGGCCTGAGGCAAGAACGCTTCCTTCAAGGCGCGCGAATAGGGTTCCTATATAGATAGCTGTTGATCGTTGTGGAATTCGACCGATTTAAGAAACCGATCCAAGGTCCGTCATGGCCGGGCTTGACCCGGCCATCCACGCATCGCCTGCGCTATTCGCGGGTATGTCTAGGAATTTATCATATTATCAATATCTTAGTTGTGTCCGCCAGTGTTCATGTGGATGGCCGGGTCGAGCCCGGCCATGACGAAAAACCGAAAGGCACGCGCCGCAAAGAGATCAACAAACTAATATCGCTATAGGCTCCGCGAATGGATTTGACGAAATCGGAATTATCGGCTAACCATATTCCCATGAACAGAATTTAGCCTGCCTGCGGCCACGCGCCTGCCGGCAGGAACGGGAGACGTGTAAGGCTTAGGGATGCAACCCCATGCGCGAGTGGGAAAGGGAGAAAATTTTTTCTGCTTTTTTCACCCGTAACCCATTGAAAAGTCCTGATTCCAAAAAGTAAAAGAAAGGGAGAAAGCCAAAAGAAAGCCTTTTTGCTTTCCTTTTCTTTCTTTTTGTTTTCGCCGAGCTCGCGCTCCGGTTGAAACTGGAGGCCCCGGGCCACGCCAGGGCGCGGCGGACAGCTGCCCGCATGGCCGTAGCACATGCACGATATGTTTTATCGGACAGGTCCGGCGGCCGCCCGGGCCAGCGCCGCGAAGCCTCCGACGTCGACCTCCTCCGCCCGCATCGTCGGCTCGAGCCCGGCGGAGGCGACGAGCGCCGCAAGGTCGAGCCCGCGCGCCGCGGCGAAGGCTTTGAGCGACTGGCGCAGCATCTTGCGCCGTTGCCCGAACGCGGCCTGGGTCAGCGCCGAGAGCGTCACTGGATCGCAGGGCTCGGGGCGCGCGCGCGGGATGAGCTCGACCACGCTTGAGGTGACCTTTGGCGGGGGCGTGAACGCCGCGGGCGCAACGTCGAACAGGATGCGGGCCTGCGTCCGCCAGCCCGCCAGCACGGCGAGGCGGCCATAATCGGCGCGGTTCGCCGGGCTGGCGACGATGCGCAGCGCGACCTCGCGCTGAAACATCAGGATGAGGCGATCATAGAACGGCGGCCATGGCTCGGCCTCGAGCCATCGGGTCAGAAGGGCGGTCGCGATGTTGTAAGGCAGGCTGGCGACGATGCGGACCGGGGCGCCCCCGGCTTTCTCGACCAGCGTCTGAGCCGTGACGCGAAGCGCGTCGCCCTCGATGATTTCTAGGCGCCCCGGCCAATGCGCGGCGATCTCGGCGAGCGCGCCCAGCGCGCGGGCGTCGCGCTCGACCACGATCACCTTCGCCGCCCCTTCCGAGAGCAGCGCGCGCGTGAGGCCGCCAGGACCGGGGCCGATTTCGACCATCGCGACGCCTTGGAGCGGCCCTGCCACGCGGGCGATCTTGCGGGTCAGGTTGAGATCGAAGAGGAAGTTCTGCCCGAGCGCCTTGCGGGGCTCGAGCCCGTGCGCCGCGACCACCTCGCTCAGGCGCGGCAGGCCGTCCGCGGCCAGCGCCTCCGTCGTCCTGAGGCGCCCCGAAGGGGCCTCAAAGGACTGTCCAGCACCCGCCGGGCCGGCGCGGACCTCTGGACCATCCTTCGAGACGCGACGCTTCGCACCGCTCCTCGGGATGAGGGAGGCGGTCCGCCTGCTCATCGCGTCAATCGGTCGGCGAGCTTAAGCGCCGCGATGAGGCTCGCCGGGTTCGCGACCCCCTTCCCCGCGATGTCGAAGGCCGTGCCGTGATCGGGCGAGGTGCGCACGAATGTCAGGCCGAGGGTGACGTTGACGCCCTCATCGAAAGCGAGCGTCTTGACTGGGATCAGGCCCTGGTCGTGATACATGGTGAGCGCCACGTCGTAGCGCGCCCGGGCTCGGGCGTGGAACATCGTGTCGGCCGGGAGAGGGCCGATGACGTCGATCCCCTCGGCCTTGAGCGCCTCGATCGCCGGCTTGATGATCGTGATCTCCTCCCGACCCATCGCCCCGCCTTCGCCCGCGTGCGGATTGAGGCCGGCGAGCGCCAGACGCGGCCGCGCCACCCCGAAGCGGACCCGCAAGTCGCGATCGACGATGCGCGCCGTTTTGACGATGAGCTCCGCCGTCAGCGCCTTGGGCGCCTCGGCGAGCGGGATGTGAATGGTCACGGGAACGACCTTGAGCGTCTCCGACCAGATCATCATGACCGGAAAGGCCGGCGCGCCCCAGGCCCTGGCCAGTTCGCCGAGATATTCGGTGTGTCCGGGGTGCTTGAATCCGGCCTTATAGAGCGCCGCCTTGGCGATCGGGTTGGTCACAATCGCCCGAGCCTCGCCTTGACGGACGGCTTCGACCGCGCGCTCGATCGATTCGATCGTCGCGGCGGCGTTGGCTGGGTCCGGGTGGCCGGGCGCGTCCTCGACCGGATTTCTAAGCGGGACCACCGGCAGGCCGGCCGGGAATGCGGCTGCAGCGCCAGCGGGATCGGTCTCAACGATCGGAACCGCCAGGCCCGCGCGCTTGGCGGCCGCGGCCAGAATTCCGGGCGCGGCGAACACGACGAAAGGCGCGCCCGGCGTTCGATCGCGCCACGCGGCCAGCGCCAGTTCCGGGCCTATCCCGGCGGGATCGCCCATGGTCATCGCCAATGGCGGCTTGTCGCCGGTCATGTTCGAGGCTCCAAGAGCGTCTTCGTCAGCCCGACGCTCAGCCGATCAGAGGCCGACGTTCGTCTTGACGTCGCCAAGCGTGCGCAGGACGAGCTGGACCATCAGCATCTGGCTGCGCAACGAGGGGTTCAAAATGATCGGGCCGCCCACGAACGTGCTGTAGATGGCGGGTTGGTTGGTCGCCGACGAATAGGTGATGTTCAACGTGGTGCATTCGTCCTTGTAGCCGAGACCGAACGAATAGCCGACGGGATAGAAGATTGGGGTCGTCTGTCCCAACGTGTCGTAGTAGTGACGCGACATGTCGAGCACCACCGATCCATGGACCGACCAACGATCCTGGAAGGAATAGCCCAGGTTTCCCGTCAGGCCTTCGCGCGGGAATTCGAATCCTAGTGCCGGTTGTGCGGCGTAGAGGGCGTAGTCGACGCTGCCGTTTATGCCGGCGTAGGTCGCCTTGGCGATCCCGTCGAAGCGCGCGAGCTGCAGCGTCGAGCTGTCGAACTGCTGTTTGCTCATGAGCGTAATCGGGTTCGAGAAGGGCTGCAGCGCCTCGCCGAACACGAAGTTCGAGTATTTCTTGTCTAGGCCCGACTCAAGCCCCGTATTGGTGGGATCATAGAGCGTATAGGAATTTTGCCCGGCGACCTGGATCGACTCCCCGCCGACAAAGTTCGCGTGGCCCCCGTTGGCGAAATTGGCGGTGTATTGGAGGCCATAATTGAGCCGCGTGCCGCCTTCGATCCGATCGTAGCCGGAGAACTTGTTCCAGGCGAAGAGGTTGGTGTCGTCGAAAACGAGGCTTTGCGAATTTTCGTTGGGCTCGGATTCTCGGGATGATCTCGCTCGGCCGGGCGATAAGCTGAGCGATCGGCGTGATCGCCTGGGTCCCCCAGGATGTTGTCGACGTGAAGGGAAAGCGGTACTCGAGCCCGGCGCCGGCCATGCCGCGCGCGAAGGCGCCCTGGTTCGAGCCGGAAAAGAAGGCGGCCTGGCTTGAATTGGCGACCGTGCTCACGCCGAGCGCGCTCGCGTAGGTGATCGATCCGGTTTCATTGAGCTCGGTCGCCTCGCCGTCGAGGCGCGCGAACAGGAACGGCTTCCATACCTGGCCGATGGGATCGATGTAGCCGCGCTGCCACGAGACCTGTCCCGACGCGCGGGTGTAATCGCCGGCGATCCCGCGCAACATGCATTTGCCCGGAAAGTACGTATTGACGACCGTATTTCCGACCTGCGTTTCGCAAACGTTGTAGAGGTGATAGGCGCTGTCGAAGGTCTGCTGGCCAGTCGACTGGAATGCGGCGTTGGTCTGGTTGATGTTGGCGACGTTGGTGTCGATGGTCAGCTCGCCTCCGAGTCCGTGGGTGCGGTCGGCGGGAACGTTGATCACCCGATTGTAGTCGAGGACCGGCGCGACGGCGACCGGCAGCGTCCGGTTGTCGTCATTCATCGTCGTGCCCTCGAAATGGTAGGCGCTGAGGTCAAAGAAACTCTGGGCGGACTGGCCGCGCAGATAGATATCTGAGACGACGTCCTGGAAATAAAAATAGTCGAAGTTGATACCCTGAAGCCGGTAATCGTTGAGGAAGAATTTGTCGCTCATCCACGTGCCGTTCCAACCGAACTGCCACATGTCATTGAGAAAGAAGTTGCCGCTGCTTTCGATCGACCCTCTTAGGCGCATATCCCCCGCGCCATAGGGAAAGGCCGGAAACGCTCCAGGCTGCTCCTGGTCGATCCCGGTCGCACGGATGTTGTAGATGCCGTTGGACAGCCGCTCGCGCCAGTCGACTTCTCCCAGAAGACCCTGCTTCGAAAGGAAGGTCGGTGTCAGGGTGAGATCGTAGTTGGGCGCCAGATCGATGAAATAGGGCAAGCTGACGCCAGTGCCAAGGTAGCCGCCGGAGACGAGCGACGGCGCCAAGAAGCCAGTTTTCTTGTTGACGGTCGAATCAGCCGAGGAGAAATAGGGGAAGTAGAAAACGGGAAAGCCCCAGAACTGGAGCTGAGCGTCCTCGTAGTAGATCGTATGGGTCTCTTGGTTCTCGATGATCTTGGTCGCCTTCACCTGCCAGAACGGCGGACGTTCCGGATGGTCTTTGCATGGCTCGCAGGCGGTGTAGGCCCCTTTCTCCAGGACCGTTACATCGCCGTTCGAGCGCTCCACCCGCGGCGAGCTGAAGCGTGTCTTGTCGGTCGTCAGAACCTGGACGCTGTCGATGAAGCCGTCGCGAAAATCGTCGCTGAGCGCAAACCGGCTTCCGTAGACGACGTTGCCATGCTCATCCGTCATCTTGGCGTGGCCTTCCGCGTAAACGCGCTTGGTGGCGCGGTCATAAGTTACGCGGTCGGCCTGAAGCACGCGGCCCTGGTAGAAAAGTTGAACCGAGCCGACGGCCGAGATCGTGTTCTTGTCCTTGTCGTAGACGAGTTCGTCCGCATCGATGACGAGCTTGTCCTGCGGCTTTGCTTGCGCCGACTGGGCTTCCGCGGGAGGCGATTGAGCGGACCCGGGGCCGGCGAACAACAGGGTCCACGCCGCAACGGCCACGACCGCGAACGACAGGGCTAAACGCGCGGCGCGCGTTCGGTGGGGATTTGACTTAAAGGAAAAGCTGAGGGCGAAACCCATCAACCATCCTCTTGTTGCAGCAACACATACACGCCAAACATGCAGCCGACGACCCCGGGCGACCACCCCGCCACGGAGGCGCTGAGGAACCCCGCCCCGCCGAGATCGCTGACCACTTTGGTGGCCACATAAAGCATGAACCCCGCCAAGACGCCACCGGAAACCATATATTCGATTCCACCCATTCGGAAGAATCTTAACGAAAAGCATGCGGCCACCAGCACCATCGCCGCCAGCATGAGCGGGCGCGCCAGAAGCTCCTGATATTTCAACACGTAAGCCGTTGGATCCAACCCTGCGCGCGCGGTCTGTTCGGCGAGCCCGGGCAGCCGCCAAAACGACACGGTTTCCGGGGCGACGAAGGCCTGGGCGACCTCCGTGCGGCCGAGGTTCGTCGCCAAAAGGTAGGTGGGGACCGTGATGGCTTCGAAACCCGGAGTCACGACGATGACATTGTGCAATACCCAATATCCCTCGTGTAGCTCGCCTGACGAGGCCTCCAGCCGTTCGACGAAATTCCCCTTTTGGTCGAAGTTGAAGACCTCGATGCCGTTGAACTCAGCGCCGCCGGCGCTCCTCCCCGCGGCGCGAATGACCGCCTGGCCGTCGATGCTCTTCTGGCAAATCCACAATCCGATCGAGTCCAGGGCCAGGCCCCCGAACACTCTGGCCTCGATCTCGTCGGCCTTCTGCTTCATCCATGTCGACGCCGGATTGTAGGCGACGACCGAGAACACTCCGAGGAGCAGCATCACGAAGACCGGAGGCGTCAGGAATTGCCAGACGGACACTCCGGCCGCGCGCGCGACGACCAACTCCATCTTGCGCGACAGATTGAGGAACGTGATCATCGAACCAAACAGAACCGCAAATGGCAAGGCCTGCTCGGCGATGGTCGGCGTTCGCAGGAACGACAGGCCCGCCATGAGAATTCCAGTCGCACGCTTCGAATCGCCTGAGCGACGCAGGAGCTCCACCAAATCGACGGCGTAGATAAGGACGAACACCACCATGAAGGCGGCGATGACCGTGCGCGCAAAACGGCCGGCGAGATAGAATGCCAGTGTCCGGCCGATCACGCCGTGCGCCTCGCGAGCGGCCAAGCGGGAGCGGTGAGCAATCGGCGGAAGATCAGGACCAGCGCGCCAGCGCACGCGGCAAGCGGGATCGTCCAGACGAAAATCGCGGCGGAAGGAGTTCCGACGGCGAGCGTCGTGGCGGCGAAGCCAAGCATACGCACTCCGGCGAAGGCCAGAATCGCCCCTGCAATCGCGAGGCCGCGGCCCTGGCGGGTCGTACGCGCCTCTCCGAGCGCGGCGAAGGCGATCAGTCCGGCGGCGAAGGCGTAGAGCGGGCTGGCGAGGCGGTCCAGCAACTCACTACGGATATGCCCGAGCAGCGCCGGATCCGCGCGGTCCTTCGGGTCAGGAGCCATCAATTGGGCGGTCGTCCGTTCGTTCGGCCTTTTCATCGTGCTGACGGCGTGCATGAATTGCGACAGGTCGACCGTGTAGTCGTCAAAAGTCACCATCGCCGAATCGCCAGCCGACTGTGGCCGCAATAGGACGCCCTTGGACAGCTGGAGGTAACTCGTTCCGCCCCGGTCGACGGTTTTCCCCGCCTCCGCGATATAGGTCATGATTCGGGCGGGATCGCGCTGGTCCTGCATGAACACCCCGTGCAGCGCTCCATCGGGCGTGCGCTCGCGAAAGTGGAATACGAACCCCGCTTCAAGCTGGGAGAAAGCGCCCGGTCGGGCGAAGTTGGCGATGAAATCTGCGTGAACGAAGGTCGTCAGGTTCTCGATCGCCCCGAAGCTCCAGGGCAAAACCTGGATATAGAGCTCGGCCACGATCGCGAACATCAACGCCGACAACAGCGCCATCGGACGCAATAGCCGCATGGGCGACACGCCTGAAGCCGCCATGACGACGAGCTCGCTGTCGCCGTTGAGCTTATTGAGGGTGTAGAGAATCCCGGCGAATAGCGCTACCGGCGCGATGATGGCGATCAGCGAAGGCAGCGCCAGCCCGGTAATCATGAGAAATATCAGTATCGTCTGGCCCTTGCTGGTGATCAGGTCGATCTGACGCAGCGCCTGGGTGACCCAGACGACGCCGGTCAGGACCACCAGGCCCGAGACAGCGGCTGTTGTCGCCGTCCTCAAGAGATAGCGTTCAATTTGGATCATCGCCGCCGTGTCATCCTAAAGAGCGAACGGCCGCCCATAGGGTACGCGCACCGCCCGCCCCGCGCTTGCCCGATGCCCCGTTTCATTGCAAGCGAACCGCCCCTCGCGCCGGCGTAGACCCCTGACGGCTGAAATGTGTCGCCCAATCGCGGCGGCTTATTGACGAGCGTGGCAAACCCCCCGATATGTCGGCGCCCGCGGCCAGCGACGCCGCCTCGGTTGGCCGAAGTCATCAAATTCGGACGAAGGACACGCGTTGGTCATGAGCGGAGTCGTCAAGATCGCCTTTGGGGCCCTCTCCGCGGCCAAAGGCAGCGCTCTCGTGGTCTTCGTTGGGGCCGACATGAAGCCTGCCCCGACCGTGACGGCCCAGTTTGGCGATATCGAGCCGCTCATCCGCGCCGCGGCGAAGGCGTGCAACTTTCGCGGCGCCCGGCGCACCGCGCTCGACATTCTCGCGCCGGCCGGCCTGGACGCTTCCCGCCTCATGGTTGTCGGCGTCGCTCCGGGCAAGGACAACGCACCGCTCGATTTCATTACGCTCGGCGGGTTCACCTTTGGCAAAGTAACCGGCGCGAAACGGGTCGAAGTGGCTTTCGAGGCCCCGTCGGGAATGTGGGATGGCCCGGCGGCGGCCGATTTTGCTCTCGGCCTTCGCCTGCGCGGCTATCGGTTCGATAAATACAAAACGCGCAGGAAGAGCCCGGAGGAGGACAGCCTCGAGGCGCCCGATTTCGTCATCGGCTCGAGCCATGCGGCCGCCGCGCGCGCGGCTGCGCAGGAGCGCTTCGCTGTCGCCGAGGGCGTCGAGCTGGCGCGCAATCTGGTCAACGAGCCGCCCAACATTCTCTTTCCCGCCGAGTTCGCCGATCGCGCCAAAGCGCTGGAGAAACTCGGCGTCCATGTAGAGACGCTCGACGAGAAGGCGATGGGCAAATTGGGGATGAACGCGCTGCTCGCGGTCGGGCGAGGATCAGCGCGCGACAGCCGTCTTGTCGCCATGCGCTGGAACGGAGCGCGGTCAAAACGGACAAAACCAATCGCCGTCGTGGGCAAGGGGGTCTGTTTCGATTCCGGCGGAATATCCATCAAACCCTCAGCCGGCATGGAGGATATGAAAGGCGACATGGGCGGCGCAGCCTGCGTTGTAGGCCTTATGCACGCGCTCGCCGCCCGGAAGGCGAAGGTCAATGTGGTCGGGATTGTCGGCCTCGTCGAAAACATGCCGGACGGCGATGCGATCCGGCCGGGCGACATCATCACCTCGATGTCAGGGCAAACGATCGAGATCGTCAATACGGACGCCGAAGGGCGGCTCGTTCTCGGCGACGCGCTCTGGTACGCTCAGGAGACTTACGCCCCCCGTGCGATCATCGACCTTGCGACCCTGACCGGCGCGATCATGGTGGCGCTCGGGAACGAGATAGCGGGGCTCTTTTCCAATAATGACGAACTCGCCCAGCGGCTCGCCGCGGCGGGCGAGGCGTCGGGCGAGAAGATTTGGCGCCTACCGCTCGGCGCGGCTTACGACAAGCTGATCGATTCCAAATTCGCCGACATGAAGAACACCGGCGGCCGCCACGGCGGTTCGATCACCGCCGCGCAGTTCCTGCAACGGTTCGTCAAGGAGACGCCGTGGGCGCATCTCGATGTTGCGGGCACCGCAATGGGTTCACCCCCCTCGGACATCAATCAGTCCTGGGGCTCGGGCTGGGGCGTGCGTCTTCTCAATCGTCTTTTGGCCGATTCCTACGAAGATTAGGTTCTCATTGACGAATTGATTCGAGAGTCGGGCTGAAGGGGTCAGGATGCGGATTCGGTCCACGATCTTCGCGCTCGCCGGCGCCTGGACCGCCTCGCTGCAGCCGGCGTGGGCGCTCGCCGGATGTGACGCCTTTACCAACGCTCTGCGCGCCGAGGCGAGCGACATGCAGGTCGAGTTCGGGCGCGCCGTCGTCGTATCCCGGGCGCGCTCCGATTCGAACGTGTTCGACGTGACGACGCGGGTGGACGTCGACGCGACCCTCACCTGTCACGGCGATCAATTCGTGCGGTTCGAGGCCCGCATCGGGGAGCCGGCCAACGCCCGCACGACCACCAATTTCGAGCGGTTTCAGGCGGCGGCGCTGAAGGCTGCGCTGGGCTGGGACACGGCCAAGAGCCGCACCTTGCTCCGCGGCATGAGCGCGGACGCGACCGAGTATCTCGCCGCCTCGCGCCAGCGCGGCGACGTCTATGTCGCGGGCAAGACCGAGGAGCATGTGCCGGGCGGCGTGAGCCTCGGACTGATGGCGACCGGCGTTGACCGGACCTTCGTCATCGTCGGCCCCGCGGGCGAGTGAGCGAGGTCCGCTTTCATCATCTCGAGCGGCGGCGCGTCGATCAGGCGCTGCCCGGCCTGCTTGAGCTCGCGGCGCAGGAGGGGCGGCGCGTCGTCGTGCGCGCCTCATCCGACGAGATGGTCGCCGCCCTCAACGAGCGGCTGTGGACCTATGATGACGCGAGCTTTCTTCCGCATGGCGGCGCCGGCGACGGCGATCCCATGAGCCAGCCGATCTTCCTGACGAGCGAGGCGGAGAATCCCAACGCCGCGACGATGCTGGTCAGGCTGTCCGGCGCCGAGGCCAGTCCGGTCGACGATGCGTTCGACCTCATCGTTCTCATGTTCGACGGACGCGACGAGGCAGCGCTCGCCGAGGCGCGGAGCGAATGGCGCCGCCTCAAGGACCGGGAGCGCGCCATCAGCTACTGGCGCGAGACCGACGAGGGCGGCTGGGAAAAAGCGCGGTAAGCTTGGGTTTGCTTGGCGCATGGCCGTTTGGCCGCGAAAGCCCTCATTTATGGGGGTTGGAAAAGCTTGGATTTCCTTGGATTCTCTCGTCCGAATTTAGCCTTTTCAATTGGTTACGGAGGATTTTCGCTCAAAAAAAATTCACGGGCCTTCTGGCCCGCGGCGGCGGGGCGCAACGGACGTCAGCGTTCGAGGCCATGCAGAAGCGCGAGGTTGCTCATGGAACGAGCTTAGCTGTCTTTCTGATTTTCGGCAAGCGATAACGATCAACTGTCGACTTTTCGTATGCCTTGACAGTCCGAATAAACGTGTTTATACACCTAATATGGATTCCGGAGAAATCGACTTTACCGCCACCCGGCAGTGCGTCTGCACCGCTGCGCGCCGGCGCAGCCGGGAGCTGACGCGCGCATTTGAAAAAGCGATGCGAGGCGCGGCCCTGCGTGGAACCCAGTTCACCCTGCTGGCGACGCTCGTTCAGACCGGCCCATTGCCCACGACCCGGCTTGCGGATTTCCTCGGCCTTGAGCGGACGACACTGACCCGCAACCTCGGTCGGCTCATCCGGGATGGATATGTTCGGATCGATGAAGGCGAGGATCGTCGCGTCCGCAAGGTAGCGATCACGCCGGCGGGCGAAGAGGCCGCCCGTCGCACGTTCCCGTTCTGGAAGAAAGCGCAGGACGCCGCTTTGGCTGCGGGGCGCCGGAGGAGCCCTAAACTAAAAAAAATTTCCAATATGCGTGTAGTTACACTTTAATGGAGAACCTCATGTTCGACATCCTGTCCACCGCGGAGCTGACGATCGGCGCCGCGATCGTGGTCGGCTTTCTGACGTTGGCGATGGCGCAGACCGCGCGCGGCCGAGTAGCCGTCCTGCTCGCGCTCGGCGCCTGGTTCGTGCTCGTCTTGGCCATCGGCGCGACCGGCGCGCTCAGCCCCGCGCTTGGAGGCGCGCCCGCGCTCGGCCTCACGGTCGCTTTGCCCGTGGCGGCGCTCATCGGCGCCTATTTCGCTATCCCTTCCATGCGAAACGCGATGGCTCAAATCCCCTTGCCGGCACTTGTCGCCGTCCATGCGATCCGCCTCCTGGGGTTCACGTTTCTTGTTCTCTACGCCAGCGGCCGCCTACCCGCGCCATTCGCGCCGAGCGCGGGCGGAGGCGATATGTTCATCGGTGCGACCGCCCTGCCGGTCGCCTGGGCGGCGGCGCAATTCGGCGCCCGCGCGCGGCCGGTTGTCTTCCTATGGAACGCGCTCGGGGTCGCGGACCTCGTCATCGCTCTTACCCTCGGGCCCTTGTCGGCGCCCGGCCCGCTTCAGGTTTTCGTTGGGCCTCCCGACGCTTCGCCAATGACGAGTTTGCCCTGGCTCGTCATTCCAGGCTTTCTGGTCCCAATCCTGTTGTTCACGCACGTCGTCATCTTCAATCGCCTGTTCGCCCGGACCGAAGCCCGGAAGCCGGCGCGGTCGTGGCTGGGCGACGGCCAGCCGAAGTCGGCCTGAAACGAGCAACGCCGGGGCGCGGGGCCCCGGCGTCGGTCTAAGGTCGTTCTGGCGGCCCGGCGAGCCGAGAATCTTGCGCGCCGGGTTCGAAACGGCGGCGCGCTGTCCTCCCAGCCGGCGCGCCGCCGCCCCCCTCTGGCGTACGAACGGATCTTACGCCTTGGGGAACGGGACCGCCACGAAGTGGGCGCCGTCGGCGGTCTGAATCCGCATCATCACCGCCTTCTTCCCCTGGCTCTTTGCGCTCTCGATCCCAGACTTCACGTCCTGAGGCGTCGACACCGGCTTGCCCGAGACGTCGAGGATGACGTTGCCAGCCGCCAATCCCTGCTCGGCGGCCGTTCCATTCGGATCGACGCCAACGATGGCGACGCCCTTGTCGCCGGCGCCTGCGACGTCCTTGGCCGGAGCGATCTGGATGCCAAGCTGGGCGCCCTGCTCCTTCTGCGACTGGGTGTTGCTGTCAGCCTTGGCGACTTTCTCGTTCTTCTGGTCGGCGAGCGTCACCTGAGCCGTCTTCTCTTGGCCGTCGCGCAGATAGGTCAGTTCGACCTTGTCGTTTGGCTTGAACGAGCCGATGCGGAGGGTAAGATCCGCCGCGTCCTTGACCTCCTTGCCGTTGAGCTTGGTGATCACATCGCCAGGCTTGAGGCCGGCCTCGGCCGCTGGCGTTCCCGGCATCGTCTCGTCAACGATCGCCCCGCCGGCGTCCTTCACGCCCATGCTCTCGGCCATCGCCTGGGTGAACGGCTGGATGTTGACGCCGAGATAGCCGCGCGGAACGACCCCGCCATGCTCGAGCGCCGAGACAACGGTGTCCGCCGTAGTCGAGGGAATGGCGAAGCCGATGCCGACGCTGCCGCCCGAGGGCGAATAGATGGCGGTGTTCACGCCGACGACCTGGCCCTGCATGTTGAAGGTCGGGCCGCCCGAGTTGCCGCGGTTGATCGGGGCGTCGATCTGGATGAACCGATCATAGGGCCCATCGCCGATGTCGCGTCCTTCAGCCGAGACGATGCCGGCGGTCACCGTGCCGCCCAGACCGTAAGGATTGCCGATCGCGACCACCCAGTCGCCGATGCGCGGCATCTGCTTGGCGAACGTCACGAAAGGATAATCGCCGGACTGGTTCACCTTGATGAGAGCAAGATCGGTCTTCGGATCGGTGCCGACGACCTTCGCGTCGAGCGTCTTGCCGTCCTGCGTGGTGACGGTCACGGATTTGGCGTGGTCGACCACATGGTTATTGGTGACAATGTAGCCATCGGACGAAATGAAGAAGCCGGAGCCTTCGCCCATCATCATCGGATGATGGCCCTCAGGCATGGCTTGGCCGTTGGGCAGACCGCCGAATTGCTTGAAGAACTTCTGGATTTCCGGGGGGAGATTGTCCATCTGGCCGGAGAAGTTGGAGTCGGCGACTTCGCCTTCGGCGGGAATCTTGACCTTCACCGAAACGACGGCTGCTTTGACCCTATCGATGAGAGGCGCGAAGGACGGGGCGCTCTGGGGCAGATCGGCTGTCGGGACAGCCGCCGCATAAGCAGGGTGAGTTGGGGCGAAGGCGCCCTCGCCCAGGGCGCCGGCCACCCCGAGCGCTGCAACAGCGACGGAGGCGAGGATCGTGTTGCGGCGTCCCCGCGGGTTCGTGAAATGGGAGAAAGACATCAGGACCTCCGAATTGTTTCTTGGCCATCAATGCGCGGCCAGTCGAATGCACAATGAACCAGCGCGCCTATCCGGAAATTGGCTGGCGCATTACGATTTCTCAAGGAAGCGGGAAGCCGGCCGACCAGCTCTGCACGATTGACGCCCGTAAACCGCCTCGAACCGGGCAATGGCCAAAAGCCCCGCGCCGACGCGGAGCCTTCAGTCCTCCGCCGGCATATGGATGACGAGTTTGTAGTCGGGCCGCTCCGTCGGGGCGAAAGTGTGCTGCGTGAAGCGCAGCAGACCGTCGCGAGGATGGTTGAACAGGCGAAGCCCGCCTTCGCGAATTTGAACGGCCTGCTCGTCCCACATTTCTGCGAAGAACGCGCTGTCGCCCCGCAGCGTCTCGACGAAAGCCTTGACCTGGGCGTCGCAAAAGGTGCGGGCGAAATCGGCGCGAAATTCGGCGAGCAGCCGGCGCGCCCTGTCGCTCCACGCCGGAATCAGCTCGCGGGCGGAAGGCTCAAGAAACACATACCGCAACAGGTTGCGTTGACAGTCCCTGTCGAGCCAGCCGAGAAAAAGCCGCGCCGCCGCTTCGTTCCATGCGCACGCGTTCCAGAAGCGGTCGAGTCCGTAGGCCGGGTATTGAATCGCTTTGACTGCGGCGACCAGGGACGGGGGCGCGTCGGCGGAGGACCCGCGGGATCCCTCCGGATCGACACGCCCTGCAAGCTCAAACAGATAATCGCGCTCGGCGCTCGACAGGGAGAGCGCTTGCGCGATGCGGCCGAGCGCCTCGGGGGAAGCCTGCACCGGGCGGCCCTGTTCGATCCACGTGCACCAGGTCACGCTGATGCCGGCCCGGGCGGCGAGTTCCTCGCGCCGGAGACCCGACGTTCGCCGCCGCCCGGTCGCGGCCGTCGGCTGGACACGCTCGCGATGAGCGCGCACGAACTCGCCGAGCAGCCGCCTTTGATCCGCTTCGAGCATGGCGGGTATTATAATAGGATAAGATTCGATCTTGTAACAGTGTAAATCGGGAGGCAACAGTCCGGGAACGGCAAAGGAGCCATTCATGATCGAGGCCCATGAGCGAGTTGTCGAGGCCCAGTTCGGCCCCCAGGCGAAAGCCTATGTCGAAAGCGCGGTCCACAGTCAGGGAGCGGACCTCGACGCGATCGGAGCGCTGGCGCAGACGCTCAGCCCGGAGCTAGCGCTCGATCTCGGCGCTGGCGGGGGCCACGTCGCCTATGTCCTCGCGCGCCATGCCCGCCGGGTCATTGCGACGGATCTGTCGTCCCAGATGCTGGCGGCGGTCGCTGAGACGGCCCGTCAGAAGGGCCTCACCAACATTGAGACCGCTGAAGCCCCAGCCGAGCGCCTCCCGTTTGAAGACGGGATGTTCGACCTAGTCGCCTCCCGCTTCTCCACCCATCACTGGCAGGACTTCGAAGCCGGGCTTCGGGAAGCGCGCCGCACCCTGAAACGGGGCGGCCGGGCCGTGTTCGTCGACGCCTATGCTCCGGGCCAGGCGCTGTTCGACACGCATCTGCAGGCGATCGAATTGCTGCGCGACCACTCCCACGTGCGCGACTATTCCTGCGCGCAATGGCTGGATTCGCTCGCCCGTGCGCGCTTCACGACCGATTCCTGCCGCACGTGGCGGCTCAGGATGGATTTCCCCGTCTGGATCGCGCGCATGCGAACACCTGAAGAGAATGTGAAGGCGATTCGCGCCCTCCAGAACGCCGCCTCCCGGGAAACGAAGACGCATTTCGCGATCGAGCCGGACGGCTCGTTTCTTCTCGACGTTCTGATGATCGAGGCGTCGGCCGCATAGGCGCAGGACGCGGGGCGCGCCCCCGTCCTTCCGCTGCGGGGCCGCTACTTGCGGAACTCCGGCTTCACGGCGCCATAGAGCGCCGTGAAGCGCTCCCGCTGCTCAGCGAACATCGCAGCAAGCTCCGCGTCCGGTTCGGTGACGTCGGCGATCTCCGGCTTGGCGCAGACAACCTCGGGCGGCTCGCCAGTAGCGGCCATGCGCGCCAGGCGCGCGGCGCCGTAAGCCGGCCCCGTCTCGCCCCCCTTCATGCGCAGGATAGTGAAGCCGGTCGCGGCGGCGATCATGCGAGTCCATGAAGAACTCTTCGCGCCGCCGCCGATGAGGCCGACGCGCTCCATTTTCGCGCCGGCAAGGCCAAGACAATCGCGCGCGTCCGCAAGCGTCAGCGCGACCCCTTCCATCACCGCGCGGGCGACGTCGGCCCGCGACGTCGCCTCGCTCATGCCGAACAGGACGCCGCGCGCATAAGGGTCGTCGAGAGGCGTCCGCTCGCCGCTGAGATAGGGCAGGAAAAGCAGCGCGCCAGGCCCTTGGTAATCCGCCGCCGCCTCGCGCTCGAGCGCCTCGGGCGAGGCGCTGAGCAGCCGTCCGGCGAAGGCCAGCGCGCCGGCGCCGTTCAGCATCGCCGCCATCGCGTACCAGCGGTTTGGCAGAACGTGGGCGAAAGAATGCACGAGCTTTTCCGGCGCGCTCATATATCGGTCGGTCGCGACGATGAGCTGCGTCGCGGTTCCGAGCGAGATGAAAGCTTCGCCCGGGGCGATTGCGCCCAGTCCCACCGCGCCCACGGCGGCGTCGCCGCCGCCGGCCGCCAGGAGCACGCCGCGCGGAAGCCCAAGCGCGTCGGCGGCCGCGGGCCGAATCCGGCCGGCAGGCGCCGATCCCTCGAACAGGGGCGGCGCCCAGGCAGGATCGGCGTCGCAGGCGGCGAAGGCTTCCGCCGACCAGGCGCGCCTTGCCTCGTCGAGCAGCCAGGTCCCCGCCGCGTCGCTCATGTCCGAGCCGCGCTCGCCGCTGAGTTTGAGCCGCAAATAGTCCTTCGGCGACAGGAGCGAGGCGACTCGGCGGCCATTGTCCGGCTCGTGCCGGGCGATCCATTTGAGCTTCGGCCCAGTGAAGCCCCACATCGGCTTCACCCCGACGACCCGGGCGAGATCGGGATGGTCGCGGGCGAGTTCATCCGCCTCGCGAAAAGCGCGCCCGTCATTATGGAGAATGGCGGGCCGGACCGGCTTGTCGGCGCGGTCGAGAAGCACCGCGCCATGCATCTGGCCTGAGAAGCCAATCGCCTTCAGCGCGCCGATCGCCGCGCCTGCGACATCTTTGATCTCGGCGATCGCGCCGGCCATGGCGGCCGCCCAGTCATCGGGATTCTGCTCCGACCAGCCCGAGCGCGGACGGTCCGGCGCGTAGGCCCGGGTCGCGCTCGTGAGCGGCCGGCCGCTTGCGTCGGTCAGGAGCGCCTTAAGCCCGGAGGTTCCACAGTCCAGCCCGAGATACATGGGTTTGGATTGTGCGCCGGGCCGGCGGCGCCCACAAGCCGGTGCGCAGGATCAGGAAAGCGGGTCAGGCCAAACCTGGGCCGTCCGGCCCGTCAATGCCGCCAGGCTTCGCTGCAGGTCGACAAGGGCGGGGATGCGCGCCACGCCCACCTGGGATTGGCGTCTTCTTCGTCCAGTTCGACGCCGCGTTCCAGGATGTACCGCAGGCCCGAAAGGATCGGCTGGTCGACGCCGCGCGTCGCCTCGCTGACCCCTTCCCAATCGCTTGCGCCCGCCTGGCGGGAGAAGCGGCGAACGAGGCCAGCAGCGAACAAGCCGCTGTTCAGATTCCGTTTCTCAGCGTCGCGGGAGAAGCGTCGCGCGAAATCGCCGCCGATGGAGGCGACAGCGGCCCGCGCGATATGCGGATTGGAGCATGTCCGGACGATCTCACGAACGATCATTTGCAGCCTCCCTTCTCGCGTGGGCGCTGAGCATCTTATGACAATCGAATTTGTTCTCAACGTGTCCTGACTAAAAATAATCTTTTCAAATTGGGAAGGTCAAGGTTTAGACAGCGCAATGTCAACGATTTGTCACATTGGAAGGCGGCCCAGTCCGCGGGAAACGGACTTTTGTTCTGACGCCGTTACATTCGTTCCGATCATTTGCTTTTCGCAACCTGGGTTGCTTAATAAAGTGGTCACCTGTTTACTTCTAATTGCCAGACTGAGAGCGATGATCTGGCGCGAGGCGCAGCGGCGCGTGCCCGCCGGATCGTCGGCGATGGCCGCGACGGAGAAGAAGTGACGGAGAAGGTGAAGAAGTCACGCGTGCGCGGAAGGCAATGGGTCGGCGTTGGCGGGCCCGGCGCCGCTCATGCGCGGGGCTGCCTGCCGACCTAATCCGGGCGGCTCGTTCGCGCATGCGGGAGCGGATTGAAATGCCGGAGCTCATGCTCCGAAGAGCCGGCTGCATTTCGATGACGGTCTCGGGCTAGTGGTCAAAATCAAACGTAAGAGTCCGGGCGCCTTCCGCAATTTCAAGGAGTTCTCCGGCTTGCAAGGGGTTCGAAGCGTTTGATTCTATCCACTAGTGCGTGTTCATGCCTCCTCTTGTCCGACGGCTCCGGACGCCGGGTCGGACGCGCCGCAGGGGCTCATGCTCTCTTGATCGTAACTTCGACAACCAGGGCGCGAGCCCGGCGACGTAAAATGCAAATAAAACCCAGTAAACGCCAGTAAACGAGAGTAAGCGCTAGTAAAGCTAACGTTTACTAGCGCCTATTTTTTGGAGCCGGGTCTTTTCAAAGGGTTACGCGCGATTTAAATAAAAATCTCCTCAGGCTTCCGACTCGCGCGCTGGTTGTAATCGAGCAAGCAGCCACGCCTCTCCGCGCCTGCTACAGACCCACGCACGATGCGTATTTCGTAATCAAGAATACGCTGCGCCTGACTTCTGATTTTGTCAAGTACGGTCATGCCAGTCGGATAGAGTTTCTCCCGACAGGCGCTCGGATCCCTCTTGAAAGCGATGTGACCGGGGCGATTTACGCGTCCCCATGCCTTCCCGCCGCGGCCGGACAGCTCCCCTGCCCGGCGTCCCGGTCGATCCGACTTAAGAATCAGCACGGTGCAGCGCTGAAAAATCTCGGTTTCCGGCCTCGCTGGCGGGGCGCTATCGCGTCCACCTTTCCCACACCGCGGGTCCAGCGGTAGGGCTCTGCTCCCTCCTTGGGGTGCGTCTTGGCAAGCCAACGCGCCTGCACAAGTTCAAACCAACTTCTGCTCCAGGCCAAAGAGAGCCGTCACAGCGCTTGGCACCCAACCGCCAGTCCAACTGTGCGTATCGCCCGTTTGCGCCGCGGAGTAGGTGTCCGGGACGCCTTGCGACGTCAGCAGGTTGTTGAAGTCCGAGACATCCTTCGCATACAAAGGACCCCCGGCAATCCAGAGACGGTCCTGGGTTGTGAACGGCGCCTTGTAGGTGTCAACGAAACTCTGGTTCAATTCATAGTTGTTTTGGAAGTTCGCCTGAGTGCCATAATCATTGGCGGTGCTCGACCCCAACGCATTATAAGTGGTCATGTCCGCAGGAAAATCGTACGCGGCGGCCGCTTCGAAGGTTGTCGGATGTTTGAGCAAAAGATCGACCGCCCCATATCCGGACTTCGAAAAGCCGATCAGCAGGTTCTTCTCGTTCCCGGTGGTGGAGAAGTGGCTATCGACCCATTGGGGCAGGATGTCGGCTACGAACGTCTCATAGTTGATGGTCGCATCATTCGGATTGTCTGCGTACCACGAGTACATGGGAAAGATGGGTTCGATGATTGTCGTATTGTATTGGTTTTCAACGTTGAGGCTCTCCAATTCATTGAGGCCATCCCCCAATGATTGCCCAGTGAGCCCGCTTTCGACCGGCAGCGCGTAGAGGAAGCTATGCGCGTAATTGGGCGACGGATCTGTCGGGACAAGCACTCGCACGGCGAACGGATGATTGCCCTGGACATTCCACGTGACGTCATACAGCTGTGCGCCGTTGGCGTCCGTGCCCTGGTAGGCGAACAGCGGCTGGCTTGACGACGAAGGCGCGCCAATCACGCCGTCATTGTTCAAATCATGATTGAAACTGGCCTCCATCGACACCAGCGCCGGGTCGGTGCCCGAGACGTTGCTGAGAGGGGCCGAGAGGTAATTGCCAGCGCTGTCGGTGTTCCATACCTGATACTGGTCGGCGCCGGGAGTCCTCCAGGCGACCTCGAAACCGCTCGCCGTCTGCTGCGCCGCGATCGGAATCATGCCGCCAAACTCACCGGCCGTCACCGGCTGCCCGCCATAGGTCAGCTGAACCGCGCCGCCGCCGCCGACCTGGATGAGATAGGTGTTCCCGCTCGCCAGCAGGCTGGTCGTGCCGGATGACTCGATCACCGTGGCGCTCGACGGAACCGGAATGCCGATCGTGCCGTCGCCGTTCAGATCGTGGTTGAAGCTGACCTCGATCAACTCCAGCGCCGGGCTCGTGCCCGACACGTTGCTGAGCGGACCCGAGACGAAATTGCCGCTCGCGTCGGTGTTCCACACGCCGTAAAGATTGGCGCCCACATCCTCCAGGGCCACCTCATAGCCGGTCGCCGTCTGCTGCGCCGCGATCGGAGTCCAGGCGCCGAATTGGCCGACCGTAACGGGCGCCCCGTTATAGCTCAGCTTGACCGGCGTCCCGCCATTGGGCTCGAGGTAATAGTTGGTCCAGTCCGTCACCAGGCTCATCGAGCCGGAGGACTCGATCACCTTCGGAGGGGGAACGCCGATCGTCCCGTCGCCGTTCAGATCGTAGTTGAAGCTGGTCTCGGCCGACCATAGCGCCCCGCTGGTTCCCGAGACAGGACCGAGTGCGGTCGACAGGTAATTGCCGCTGCTGTCCGTGCCCCACACCAGATACTGAGCGCCCGACTTCAGGGCCACCTCGTAGCCGGTCGCCGTCTGCTGGGCGGCGATCGGGGTCCAGCCGCTGAGCTGAGCGGCGGTGACCGGCGACCCGCCAGAGGTCAGAATGATCGGCGACCCGCCAGCTGGTTCAAGAAAAAAGTCGGCCCCGTCGGTCAGCAGGCTGGTCGTGCCAGACGAACTCGATCAGCGTCAGGGAAGCGGCGGCAATGCCAATCGTCCCGTCGCCGTTCAGATCAAACTTGAAAATGGGCTCGTACGATTCGAGCTGGGCGCTCGTTCCCAACGCCGTGTTGAAGGCGCTCGAAAGGTAATTGCCGCTGCTGTCGGTGTTCCAGATCGTAAACTCATTGGAGCCCGTCAGCTCCAGCGCCACCTCATAGCCGGTCGCCGTCTGCGCCGCAGCGACCGGGGTCCAGGCGCCAAATTGGCCGACCGTAACCGGCGCCCCGTTATAGCTCAGCTTGACCGCCGTCCCGCCCTTCGGCTCAAGCAGATAGTTGGTCCCATCCGTCAGCAGGCTCATCGAGCCGTTCGTCTCGATCACGGTCGGAGGGGGAGGGCCGATGACCCCGTCGCCGTTCAAATCATAGTTGAAACTGGTCTCGATCGACTCCAGCGCGGCGTTCGTGCCCGAGACGTTGCTAATAGGAGCCGAGGTCCAATTTCCGCTGCTGTCAGTATTCCACACCCCATACAGATCGGCGCTCCCGTCCTTCAGGGCCACCTCATAGCCGGTCGCCGTCTGCTGCGCCGCGATCGGCGCCCAGGCGCCAAATTCGCCGACCGCGACGGGGGCCCCGCTATAGCTCAGCTCGACCGCGGATCCTCCAGCGGCTTGGAGATAGTAATCGGTCCCGTCCGTCAGCAGACTGGTCGTGCCGGACGAACTCGATCACCGTCATGGAACCGCCGGTCCCGCCGCTCGTCCCGCCGGAGGGAACGCCGACGACCCCGTCGCCGTTCAAATCAAAGTTGAAACTGGTCTCGATCGACTCCAGCGCCGCGCTCGTTCCCGATACGTTGCTGAGCGGGGCCGAGACGTAATTGCCGCTCGCGTCGGTGGCCCACACCCCATAGAGATCGGCGCCGGCCTCCTTGAGGGCCACCTCATAACCGGTCGCCGTCTGCTGCGCCGCGATCGGCGCCCAGGCGCCGAATTCGCCGACCGTAACGGGCGCCCCGTTATAGCTCAGATAGACCACTGGCCCGGCGCCGGTCCGGAGATAGTAGTAAGTCCCATCCGTCAGCAGGCTGGTCGTTCCGGACGACTCGATCACGCTCGCGCTGGAGGGAAGGGGAACGCCGATGGTCCCGTCGCCATTCAGATCAAAGTTGAAACTGGCCTCGATCGACTCGAGCGCGGCGCTCGTCCCCGATACGTTGCTGATGGGACCTGAGACGAAATTGCCGCTCGCGTCCGTGTTCCAAACCCCATAAACATTGGAGCCCACCTCCTCCAGGGCCACCTCATAGCCGGTCGCCGTCTGCTGCACCGCGATCGGAGTCCAGGCGCCAAATTGACCGACGGTGACCGGCGCCCCGTTATAGCTGAGCTCGACCGCCGGCCCGTCGCCAACTTGAAAATAGTAGTAGGTCCCATCAGTCAGCAGAGTGGTCGTGCCGGATGACTCGATGGTCGTGAGACCGCTGCTCATCTTTGAATTTCCTTTAGCCCTGGATTTGCGGCCGCATGAGAAGTGCGACGGCTGTACGAACAATCATCTGGTCATTGAGGTGTGGGGTGGCCGCAACTCGCACGCTGATATGCCATGGACCCCGGTCGCGCCCTTCGCACCTAAGAAGCACGGGATCCCCTTGAGATAAGACATGCATATGTCCCAAACCGGCGTTGGCAATGGGTAGACCGACCTACAGGTATTAAGACCCGCGACTAGCACCGGGCGGCTACGGTAATTGCAACCATTTGGTTGTCAAGTAGTTTTTGTTTTTAATGGTATATCTCGGTGGAAAGGGCCCGCGCGAGATTTGCTGTCACGTCGGGGCTCCCGGACAAATGAGCTTAGCGGCCGAACAATCTCAGGCGATTGCAACGTACGCTTGTGTCCGGGCGGTCAGCGAGTGAAAAACGGGCGCAGCAACGGCCCCGGATCTACCCAAATGACAACATGATAAATGGAGAACCGTTTTGCGCGTGCTGGTCCTCTTCGCCCATCCTGTCGAGACCAGCTTCGCCGCCGGCCTGCACACGACCGTCGTCGAGACCCTGCGTGCGCGCGGCCACGCAGTCGACGATTGCGACCTCAATGCCGAAGGGTTCGATCCGGTCATGACCCGCGAGGACCGCGTCGCCTATTACGATACGGCCGTAAACCGGGGGGGCGTCGCCCCCTACGTGGAGCGGTTGCTCAAGGCTGACGCCCTCGTCTTTTCCTTTCCGGTCTGGAACATGGGCTTTCCGGCGATCCTCAAGGGCTTCGTCGACAAAGTGTTCCTGCCCGGGGTCAGCTTCAATCTGAGCGGGGACGGCGCCTATGTCCCCAGCCTGCACAACATCAGGCGGTTCGGCGCCGTCTGCACCTATGGCGGGAACCGTCTGACCACCTATCTCATGGGCGACCCGCAGCGCCGGTTCATGAAACGCTCGCTGCGCCTCACTTGCGCTCCGGGCGCGCCTTGCGACTATCTCGCCCAGTACGACATGGATCATACGACGCTCCCGCGTCGCATCCGCTTCCTCAAAACGGTCCAGCGGAAGTTTTCGACCTGGTGAACCGTTCAGCCGGCGGCGGAAACCTGGCCGATGAAATCGCGGATACAGCGTTCGATCTCGGCGCCCGGCAGGCCATAACGCGATGTGGCGTCGGCCACGCCGAGATTGCCGCTGATGACGAAGGCGCGCAAGCCTTTGCGTGCGAGCCGCGCGGCCTGCGCGGCGCTGAGGCCGCCGACCACCTGCACGGATGCGCTTGCGCCGACGCTGTCGAAAACCGCTGACGCCACGTCATGCAGATAGCCGCCCTGAAACAGGGCGGGATCGGCCCGTCGGGCGTCGTATTGCAGGTGAACGCCGACGCCATCCACACCGGCGTCGAGCATGCGCTTCGCGGTTTCAACCGCCGGCCCGGCCGGTCCCTGCATGGGCAAAAGCACGTCAGCGAAGGCGAGCCTCGGGATCGCCGGATCGGCCTCACGGAACGCATCGCGCACGGCGCACACCGCTCTTGCCGTCGCCTCGCCCGCCAGCGCAAGGAAGTCGATGACGTTAGCGCCGCCGCCATAGACCGCGTTCGCCTCGCCCTCGCCGCCGTCCATGGTCTTCATGTCCGCAAGCAGCAGCGCCTTGGGGAAGCGCTGCCGGAAGATCGGCGCAACGTTGCGGACGCCCTCATATTTCAGGAGCGGCGTCCCGAGCTCCAGAATGGTCACGCCGGCCGCAAGCGCCGCTTCCGCCACCGCCAGCCCCTGCGACACGTAGGGAGTGTCGAGAGAAATCTGGAACGTGAACCGCTCGCGAAACAGGCGCCGGACACGGTCCGATTCGGTAAGGACGTCGTTCATCATGGTGTCGCTTCGCTTCAGTTGGCAGGCGCGCCGCGTTGGTCATGCGGCAGGAGCAGGGTTTGACGTTTCAGGGGAACCGACTTTCTGGCACGCCCGGACGGCTCATGAAACACGAGATCGAGGGTGTTCACACGAGGGTCGGACACCTGACGATCCAGCGATCGCCGGCCGGTCCACTATATCTTCGGAAAATCAACGAGTTAAGCTCGCGCGAGGCCTCAATGGCTGACGACGCGGCGGAATCAGTTCACCTCTTCCCATCCTCGGCAGGCGACGCCCGTCAATGCACGCGTCGCGGGCTGACCTGACGTTCTGTGTATCCCGGCATGTCGTCGCGATGGCGCCAGCCTGTTCGTGACGGTCGATGACGCAGTCGCACGTCACCCTTTCGGCGGAGAATAGCTGAAAATCGGTCGGACGGGTCGAGTGACCCGCGGAGGCAAGTCGGCAGAGCCTCGTCTGTCCAAACCTTTTCCCTGGCTTTGTCCGCGCCGGCTCCCGGCGTCGAGCGCAGCTCTTGCGTGTGCGTCGATCGCTTCGCCTTGGGCTCTGAGGCTCTACCAAATCGCGTCGCGGTCGTAAGACCGCTTCGCTCTCTGGATTCGACACGCGTGATCGACCATCCGCCGGTGCTTCCCCTGTTTCGGGGAACATGATAGCTCTGGACTACGTCGCAGCGCATGAATTGGGGTCTCGGATGCCGAGCCGCTCGAGCGATCAGCAGGGCCAGATTTTGTGCGTCCGGTTCTCTTGCGGACCGCCTGCCCAATCGCGCACCGCATCGCCGGCGTGCGTTGGATTTCCCTGTTGAGCGCCTCGACCGGCGTTGCGCGGGCCGCCGTGGCGCGGGCGGCGTTCTTCCTCGCCTTTTGGCTCATGATCTCGGGATGGGCGCCGGCTGATCTCCCGGTTGGGCTTGTTTCCGTGGTCGGCGCCACTTGGGTGAGTTTGCATTTTCTGCCGCCGTTGGGATCGCGCGTCAGGATCGGCTCACTCGCGGCCCTCGCAGCGAGTTTCTTCCGCCAGTCAGTGGTTTCGGGAACGGATGTGGCGTGGCGGGCTCTCAATCCGACGCTGCGACTGCACCCGGGACTGGTCGCCTGCCCTTTGCGCTTGCCCTCCGGCGGCGAGCGAAGCGCGTTCTGCGCTCTGTCCAGTCTGATGCCGGGAACGCTGCCGACGGGAATGGATGAACAGGGGGCGCTTCTGGTGCACTGTCTTGACGTCAGCCAGCCGGTCGTGGCCAATCTCGCTGCGGAGGAGCGGCTATTTATCCGGGCGGTCGGCTTTGACTGATTTTCTTCTCGCGACGGCGGGCGTGATCCTTCTCACTGTCGCTGTCGGGCTCGTGCGCATTCTGGGCGGCCCCGGCGACGCCGATCGCATAATGGCCGCGCAGCTCATAGGCACCGGGGGCATTGGTTCGCTGCTTCTCATCGCCGCCGCGACCGGCGCGCGCGGGGTCGAGGATGTCGCCCTCGGGCTTGCGCTGCTCGCCGCTTTCGCTTCCGCCGCCTTCGTCAATAGCGCGGCGCCGGTAGAGGATCCTGACGCCGCGGATGGCCGATGAGTTTTATTTCCGATCTCTTCAGCGTCGTAGCGATCGCCGCCGGCGTCTTTTTCTTCCTGGCCGGCACAGTCGGTTTGCTGCGCTTCCCAGATGCGCTAAGCCGCCTGCACGCGCTGACCAAGGCTGACAATCTCGGTCTCGGCCTGGTTGTGCTCGGCCTCCTGCCGCGCGCCGAGAGCCCGCTCGCCGCGCTCAAGCTCGTCGCCATCTGGGCGCTTGTGCAATTGGCCGGCGCGACTGCCGCTCAACTCATCGGGCGCGCGGTGAGGCGCAAGGGAACGGCCATATGAGCGTTCTGCAGGCGCTCGACATCGGCCTCGCGGTCCTGGTCTTCGCGGTCGCCGCCTGGACCATTTTCGCGCCCGGAACGTTTGCGGCGACCGTCGGCTACGTGGTCTATGGACTGCTGCTGTCGCTCGTCTGGATCCGGCTGTTCGCGGTCGACGTCGCGCTGACCGAGGCCGCGATCGGCAGCGGCGTGACCGGCGTTCTGCTTATCGGCGCAGCGGGGCGGTTTCGCCGGGCGGACCCCGTCGAGGCCGAGACATCCTTGGGCGGCCTGCCGCGCCTGGCGATCGCGAGCCTTTGCATCCTCGTCGCGTTGGCCCTCGCCGGCGTCGTGCTGCTGCTGCCCGATCAAGGCCCTTCCTTGGCGCCGCAAGCCATGCAGCACCTGGCCGAAACCGGCCTTGGCAACCCGGTCACGGCCGTCCTGATCGCCTACCGCGCATTCGACACCATGCTCGAGAAGGTGGTGCTGGTTCTGGCCGTGGTCGGCGTGTGGTCGCTGGCCGCCGACCTCTATTGGGGCGGCGCTCCGGGAGACGCGCGCCTGGAGCGGCCCGAGCCGACGCTCGCTTTCCTCGCGCAGGTGCTGGCGCCGCTCGGCATCCTGGTCGGCGTCCACATCTTTTGGATCGGCGCTGACGAGCCCGGCGGCGCATTTCAGGGCGGCGCCATTCTCGCTGCGATGTGGATGATCGTCATGATGGCGAGACTGACCGAAGCGCCGCAAACCGGCGCCCGCTGGCTGCGGCTCGCGCTCATCGCGGGGCCGATCGTGTTTCTCGCCGCGGGGGTTGCGGGAGCGGTCTTCGCGGGCGGGTTCTTCGCCTACCCGCCTGGCTTCGCGAAGCCCGTCATCCTGTTCATCGAGGCGTTCATGGTCCTCTCCATCGCCGTGACCCTCGCCATGCTGGTGGCGGGTCCGCCGCGCCGCGAGCCCGGGCGATGACCTCGGCGACGCTGGCTGGGCTTGTTGGGGCGGCGCTGGTCGGTCTCGGCCTCTACGGCCTCATCGCCAACCGCCAGCCGCTGCGTAAGATTTTTGCGTTCAACCTGATGGGGAGCGGCGTTTTCCTGGTGTTCGGCATCGTCGCCCGGAAAGGCGCCGCCGCGGGCCTGCAGTCTGATCCCGTGCCGCAAGCAATGGTGATCACCGGCATCGTCGTCGCATTCGCGGCGAGCGCGCTCGCCGTCGCCCTCACGTTGCGGCTGTTCGCGGAGACCGGCCAGGCGACATTGAACCCGGACGCCTGGACAAAGCCTGCTGAAGATGGAGCCAAGGCCGAATGACGGCAGGTTCCGCCGCCATCGTGGCGACGGCGAGCGGGGGTCTGCTGGCGCTAGCGATCCTCCTGCCTGCGCTCGGCGTTCTGCTGTCGTTTCTCATCGGCGGCCGGCGGGCGGAATGGATTGCGCTTGGCCTAATGCCAATCGAATTCGTTGTCGCCATCGCGATCGCATGTCTCGTGTGGCGCTCCGGCCAGCCGCTCGTTTACACCCTCGCCGGCTATGCGCCCCCGCTCGGCATAGCGCTCCGGGCCGACGGATTTTCGGCCGTCATGCTGGTGACCGCCGGGCTGATCGCACCGGCTGCCGGGCTATTCGCGAGGACCAATTTCGCCACCCCGCAAGGGGCGGCGGAAAGGCGCGCGCCGCTGGTCTTCTGGACCTTGCTGCAGGGCGTCCAGGCGGGCCTGAGCCTGCTTTTCCTAAGCGGGGACTTGTTCAATCTCTATGTCGGGCTCGAGCTTCTCACCTTCGCCGCGGTTCCGCTGGTTTCTCTCGACGGACGTCCGGAGACACTGGCGGCGGCGTTGCGCTATCTCTTGTTCGCGCTGTTCGGCTCAGTGTTCTATCTTCTGGGCGTCGCCTTGCTCTACCGGGCCTATGGCACGCTCGATATCGTCCTCCTCTCCGAGCGTATCCGAGCCCAACCTGCGGTCTGGCTGGCGGCCGGACTAATGACCGCCGGACTCCTGGCGAAGACCGCGCTCTTTCCGCTGCATTTGTGGCTGCCCCAGGCCCACGCCAACGCGCCCGCGCCCGCCAGCGCCATGCTCTCGGGCCTGGTGGTCAAGGGGTCGTTCTTTCTCGTTGTCCGGCTCTGGTTCGACGTGCTGGCGCCTCTCCCGGTGGTGATCCCCGGCGTAATTCTCGCCGGCCTCGGTTCAGCTGCGATCCTGTTCGGCAGCGTGCTTGCTTTGCGCCAGGCGCGGCTGAAGCTGCTCATCGCCTATTCGACGGTGGCGCAGATCGGCTACCTGTTCCTCATGTTTCCGCTTGGCCACGGGCCGTGGGCGGCGGACGCTTTCGCCGGCGGAATCATGCAGGCTCTGTCGCACGCGTTCGCCAAGGCGGCGATGTTCCTGTCCGCGGGCCTCGTCGCCGAATCCCTTGGCCACGACCGCATCGCTGGCCTCGGCGGCGCCGCTCGCGCGATGCCAGTGACGTTCCTCGCCCTGGGTCTCGGCGGGCTGTCGCTCATGGGGCTGCCGCCAAGCGGCGGCTTCGCCGCGAAGTGGCTGTTGATGAAGGCTTCGATCGCCGCAGGCCAGTGGCCCTGGGCGGTCGTCATGGCGGCGGGCGGACTGCTGGCGGGCGGATATCTGTACCGGGTGCTCGCGCCGGCGCTTTCGGGCGAGAGCCCGCTCCTGAAGAGGGCGCCCGAGCGCGACCGCGAATGCATCGCCCTCGCCCTGGCGCTGGTCGCGATTCTGCTCGCGTTCGCGCCGCCCTCGTTCTACGCCTTCCTGCAGACTGGCCGTCCGGGCGCAGGGCTTGTGTTGCAATGAGCGGGTTTGCCGCAACGGCGCAGGCGTTCGGTCCGGACCTCCTGGTCGCTGCGCTGGCCGCGCCGTTCGTGGTCCTCGCGGCCTCGTTGTCGATCAGGTTGCGCGCCTTCGCCTGGGCGATCACGCCGCTCGCCGCCGCGCCCGCGCTCGCGGCCGCCATTCTCGCAATTGGCGGCGCGCCATTCGGGGTTGAACTGCCGGCCTTGCGCGTGAGCCTCTGGCTCGATCGCCCGGGCGCCATGCTGCTGTTGGCCGCGGCGCTGGTCTGGCTCATCCGCAGCATCTTCGCGCTCACGGACGGGGCCGGCAGGCCGAACGGCGACCGCTTCGCGGTTGCGTGGCTGCTCACCATGGCCGGCAGCTTCGGCGTGTTCATCGCCGCCGACCTTTTGACCTTCTATCTCGTCTATGCGCTGGTCAGCGTCCCGGCCTATTACTTGGTCGCGCACGACGCCGCCGCCGCCTCGCGCCGCGCCGGCGGCGTTTATTTGGCGTTTGCGCTCATCGGCGAGGCGGTCCTCTTGCTTGCCTTCGTCATGCTGGCGGCAGGCGAGCCCAGCGGCAGCGTCCAGATCCGCGACGTGGTGGCCGCGCTGCCGGCCTCGCCCTGGCGGGACGCGGCGCTCGCGCTGATCATCGTCGGCTTCGGAATGAAGATTGCGCTTGTCCCCCTGCACGGCTGGATGCCGCTCGCCTATACGGCCGCCCCCATTCCGGCCGCCGCGGTCCTGAGCGGGGCGGCCGTCAAAGCGGGGGTCATCGGCCTCATCCGTTTTCTCCCGTTCGGCGCGGCCCTGCCCTATTGGGGCGAGGCGCTGGCGTGGCTCGGATTCGTCTCCGCCTTCTTTGGCGTCGCGATCGGCGTGACCCAGCGCAATCCCAAGACGACGCTCGCCTATTCGAGCGTGAGCCAGATGGGGGTGATCGCCGCGGCGCTCGGCATGGGGCTCGCCAGCGCCGACAAAGCCGCGCTTGCCGACGCCGCCTTCTACGCCGCCAACCACGTGCTGGTGAAGGCCGCCCTGTTTTTGACCATCGGCGTGGTCGGCGCGCGCGGCGGACGCGCGCGGTCGCTGGCGCTGATCGTGGGCGCGGTGCTGGGCTTGAGCCTCGCCGGCCTGCCGCTGACCGGGGGCGCGCTCGCCAAGCTCGCGGTCAAGGGACCGTTCGGCGACGGCGCCGCGGGCGTCGCGGCGTCGCTGTCCGGAGCTGGCAGCGCGGCGCTCATGCTATGCTTCGTGATGCGGCTCGCGCGCTCGCCCGCAGACGAGAGCGGGGCCTCGCCCGAGCGCCTGGGCTCATGGCTCGCGCTCGCCCTCGCGGCGCTGGTCGTCCCCTGGCTCATGTTCCCGGTCGTCGGCAGTACGGCGGAAGCGTTCGAACCCGCCAAGCTTGTGTCCGCCGTCTGGCCGATCCTCATCGGCGCCGCGCTCGCCGCGGGCTTGTGGGCGGCCGGGGATCGGCTTCCCCGCATTCCCGCGGGCGACCTTATCGTCGCAGAGGAGTCCGCGTTCCGGGCCTCGTTGCGGCTCGGCGGGGCGTTCGAGCGCGCCGACCGGGGCTTGCGTGAGTGGCCGGGGGCAGGCCTCGCGCTGCTCGTGATCGCGCTCGCCCTGGCAGCCGCGGGATACGCGAGCCGGTGAGGTCCGCCGTGGTGATCGTCCTCGAGAGTGCGAGGAGCGCGTCCGCACGACGTGGCGAGCCCCGTCCGATCGCGCCGGCGGTTCAGACGGCCGCCGCCTGCCTCTCAGGTTGCTTCGCGCGGTAGAGCGTGATGTAGAAGACCGGCAGCACGAGCAGCGTCAACAGGGTGGCGACGAACAAGCCGCCCATGATGGCGAAAGCCATCGGTCCCCAGAACACGGTCGGCGCGATTGGGATCAGGCCCAGCACGGTCGAGATCGCGGTCAGCATGATCGGGCGGAAGCGGGAAAGGGTCGCCTCGACGACCGCGTCCCAGATGTCGCGACCTTCCTTGCGTTCGGTCTCGATCTGGTCGATCAAAATGACCGCGTTGCGCGCGATCATGCCGACCAGAGCCAGAATACCGAGGATCGCCACGAATCCGAGCGGCCGGTTGGAGATGAGGAGCGCAAGCACGATGCCGATCAGTCCGAGCGGCACCGTCGCCACCACCAGCCCGACGCGTCCGAAACTGTGCAGTTGCGCCATCAGGAAGAGAAGCATGAGGAAGAGCGCGGCAGGGAGCAGCGCAAACACCGAAGCCTGCGATTGCGCGCTCTCCTCGACCGTGCCGCCGACGGCGATGTGGTAGCCGCTCGGCAGGCCCGCCTCGAGTTTCTCGATGTCGGGCTTGAGCGATTGAACCGCCCGCTCCGGGGTCGCGTCGCCGCGCACGTCCGCCTGCACAGTCAGTGTGGGGACCCGGTCGCGCCGCCAGATCAAGGGATATTCCTGATCGAAATCGAAGGTGGCGATCTGGCTCAGCGGCACGGTGCGCCCGCCGGGCAGCGGCAGTTGCAGCGAGCGCAAGGTCGAGAGCGAGACGCGCTGCTCGTCATTGGCGCGGGCGACCACATTGATGAGATAGATGCCGTCGCGAACCTGGGTGATCGGCGTTCCCGACATCACGGCGTTGAGCGTCTCGGCCAGCGTTTGTGAGCTCAATCCAAGCAGGCGCGCCTGATCCTGATCGATCCGGACGCGCACCTCGCGCGCGGGCTCCATCCAGTCGAAATTGACGAGCCTGAGATTGGCGTTCTCGCCCATCGTCTGCCCGAGCTTGAGCGCGATGGCGCGCACTTGCGACGGGTCGGGACCGCTGACCCGATATTGCACCGGCCATCCGACCGGCGGCCCGAGCTCAAGGGGGGAGACGCGGGTGACCGCGTTCGGCAACTCATCGGCCAGCGCCTTCTCGAGCTTCGCGTGCAGCCGGTCGCGCGCCGCGACGTCCTTGGCGATCACCACGGCCTGCGAGAAGAAGTCGTTGGCGAGCTTGACGTCGAGCGGCAGGTAGAAACGGATCGCGCCGCGCCCGACATAGGTGCTCCAGCTCGCGACGTCGGGATCCTTGGCCAGCATCGCGTCGAGCTTTGCCGAGGCCGTCTCGCTGGCGTAGATCGAGGCGTTCTGCGGCAAGGTCAGGTCGACCACCAGCTCGGGGCGGTCGGAAGCGGGGAAGAACTGGCGGGGCACGTAGGGCAGGGCGAGAATCGACGCGGCGAAACAGGCGAGCGCTGCCGCGATCGTGATCCAGCGCATCCGCATCGCGCCGACGAGGAGCGAACGAAATCCGCGCATGACGAAGTTGGGCTTGGTCGCGGCGGCATTCGGCGCCTTGAGGAGCCACACGCCGAGCAGCGGCGCAAATAGAACCGCGACGGACCACGAGACGACGAGCGCGATCGTCACCACAGCGAAGATCGAGAACGTATATTCGCCGGCGGCGCTGCGGGCGAAGCCGATCGGCACGAAGCCGGCGATGGTCACGAAAGTGCCGGTCAGCATCGGCATCGCCAGCGTCTTGTACGCGAAGGACGCGGCGTCCTCCTTGCTGTCGCCTTGCGCCAACCGCGTCGTCATCACGTCGATGGTGGTCATCGCGCTGTCGACGAGCAGGCTCAGCGAGATAATGAGCGCGCCGAGCGAGATGCGCTGGAGGTCGATATGCATCGCCTGCATGATCGGAAAGACGATCGCGATGGTGAGCGGAATCGTCAGCGCCACCACCGAGCCCGGCCTTAAACCGAGGCTGATGATGCTCACCGCCATGATGATCGCGATCGCCTGCCAGAGCAATTCCATGAACTCGCCGATCGCCGTCTGGACGACGACCGGCTGGTCGCTGACCAGCGACGCGTTGATGCCGAGCGGCAGGTTGGCGATGCTTTCGTTGACAGCCTTCTTCACGTTGCGGCCAAGCGCCAGGATGTCGCCGCCGTCGCGCATCGCGATAGCGAGGCCGATGGCCGGCTTGCCGTTGACGCGGAACATCGGCTGGGGCGGATCGGCATAGGCGCGCCGGACCGTCGCGATGTCGCGCAGCCGGATCAGGCGCCCGTTGGACAGGAAATTGACGTTGAGCAGGTCCTGCTCCGATCCGAACGCGCCGGAGACGCGGAGCGAGATCTTCTCATCACCCGTCTCAAGCGCGCCCGCGGGGCTGACCGCGTTCTGGGCTCTCAGCGCCGCGATCAGCGCCGTCCGGTCGACGCCAAGGCCAGCCAGCTCCTTGGTCGAGAACTCGACATAGATCCGCTCGTCCTGCGCGCCGAGAAGCTCGATCTTCGACACGTCCGGAACCTGCAACAGGCGCGAGCGGATATCCTCGACATAATCGCGCAGCTCGCGCTGGGTGAATCCGTCGGCCGTGAAGCCGTAGATCAGGCCGAACGTGTCGCCGAAATCGTCGTTGAAGCCGGGCCCGACCACGCCTGCCGGCAGCGTGCCGCGGATATCGCCGATGTTCTTGCGCACCTGGTACCAGATATCCGGCACTTCGGACGCCTTCGTCGAACCTTTCAGGTTGACAAAGATCGTGGTGCGACCGGGGATGGTGTAGCTGCGCAGGAAATCGAGCCCCTTGGTCTCCTGCAATTTGCGCTCGAGCCGCTCGGTCACCTGCTGGAGCGTGTCGTCCATGCTCGCGCCGGGCCACCCGGCCTGGACGATCATGGTGCGGAAGGTGAAGGGCGGATCCTCGGCGCGGCCAAGGCTGAAAAAAGAGGCGACGCCGGCGAGCGTCACCGCGATCATGATGAAGACGATGAAGGAGCGATGCTTCAGCGCCCAATCGGAGAGATTGAGCGCGTTCACGAAGTCGCTCCGAGGAGCCGCACCTTCTGGCCAGGATGCAGCGCCTGGACGCCCGCCGTCACCACCACGTCGCCGGGCTCGAGCCCCGCCGAGATCACCGCCGTCGCAGGATCGAACCGCTGCACTTCGACATTGCGCAATTTCACCGTCAGGCTCGCCGGATCGACGATCCACACCGCCGGCTGGCGGTCGATCGAGGTCAGCGCGGTCGCGGGAATCGAAATGCCCTGGCCGCCCTCGAGTTGCAGGCGTCCGGTCACCGTCGCGCCGAGGCGCATCGCTTCGGGATGATCGATCAGGCTCAGCCTCACCTGGAATGTGCGGGTGACCGGATCGGCCTGCGGAGCGACGGTGCGCACCCGCGCCTTGGCGGTCACCGACGGGTCATTGGCGAGCGCGACCGTGATGGTGGAGTCGGTCGGCGCGGCGCGCAGGACCTGGGCGGGGACGTCGAACACGGCGTCGCGCCCATCCTGCCGCGCGACGGTGAAGATCGGCTGTCCGGCCTGAACAACCTGACCGGATTCGGCGAGGCGCGCCGTAATCGTGCCCTCGACATTGGCTTTGAGCTCGGTGAAGCCGACCCGGTCCTGAGCGATGTCTAGTTGCGCGGTCGCGTCGTCGACCCGCGCCTGCGCCGTCTGCAATCCCTGCTTCGCAGAATCGAAGATCGCGCGCGTTGTGAAGCCACGCTCCATCAGGTGGTTCTGGCGGTCGAAATTGTTTTGCGCCTCAGCCATCTGGGCCTCGGCGGCGGCGAGCGCGGCCTGCGCCGAGCGCAGCCCGTTGAGCTCATCCTGCGGATCGAGCTTGGCCAGCACCTGATCGGGCTCGACCTTGTCGCCGACCTCGCCCTTGCGCTCGATGATCCGTCCGCCGATCCGGAAGGCGAGATTCACCTCGTTCTCGGCTCGAATGTCCCCAGTGAGTAAGACCAAATCGCCGACCTTGCCCTTTTCGACGGTGACGGTGCGCACCGGGCGGGGCTGCGGCGGTTCGGTCTTGGCTTCCTGATTGCAGCCTGCCACAAGCAGGGCGAGCGTCGAGGCGACGACGAGTGCGCGAACGCGGCCGCGGTCGGGCGGTTGAGGGGTACACGGAGCCAAGGCGAATCCTCCCGCCCGTGCTTATCGTGCAACCGCAGACGGCGCAACGATCGGAAGGCCGCCTGCCGCGCCGGATCCGACAATGGGCAGGCGAGGAACACGGCCGAGGCAGCCGGCCGACCAGCGCTATGACAACGCCTATCTGTTCGGCGCCATCTGTTCCGCCCGCGGCGTCGGCGCCGCACTACGACACGATCGTCGAGGCCGCATGCAGCGCTTGGCGAATGCTCATCGCAGATCCCACGCGCATCACATCAATCGGCATGCGAGATTTGGCCCACATCGGTCAATTATCGTGACTGTTGGTATGAGATAACCGCGCAAATCGGAGTTATCAGCCCTGGGGGCGTTTTTCGGGGACTCCGTCCCCGCTGTCCAACGATACTCGCACATCCGCTCCTAAGGAAGCGATCGAACGATCAGCGGCAAGACCTTCCTCTATTGGCTAAGGTCGCTTTGCGCCGAAGCTGCGCGACGATGAGCGTAGAAGCCGCGCGGAATCGCGGGCGCGACCCGCGTCCGTTCCGCAATCATCGCAGCCACCGCGGTTATATTCAACGGCAGATAGGAGCGAGCCGCGATTTCGGAGTGGGCAAATACGCTCATTGCCTCGAATGGCGACAACGCCTTTGGCGGCCCGAACTGAATTGCCTGTCCTGCCGAGTAACGGATGTTTAAGTCAAGAAACAAACCTTGCACCGTAAGGCGCCCTCCGTTTGGCGTCGTAACGCGAGCCGCCGAATAGACCCTTTTTAGCGAGTCTAAATAGGCTTGCCGATAGATCGGTCGGAGATCGCCGCGGAAACGGTGCAACCCGTTGGTCACGACATCGGGCAAGGTTCCGTAGACGCGCAAAAGAAGAGCAACCGTTAGCTCCATCACGTCTTCGAAATTATAGGTCGCCTCCGGGCCGCGCTCGGACCCGCCTTTCCTTCTGTCAAAGGGAATGCCCAAGCGGCGCAACGATTTGACATAGTGATTGAACGTCGACTTGCTCACCCCTCGGCGAAGACCAAGTTCGGTCAGCAACCATATCACCTGGCCATGGCTGAGCGCGACTTGCGGAATTAAGTCGGGCTTGCCGGACCTCGGCGCCGGGCGATGATGTCTCGGCATCGTGAGCCTCGAGCAACGGCGCTAACTTCGCCTCAACTGCGGCGTCGGCGCCCCGGATCGCGTAGCGAGCCACGAAACGATGTGCGCTTTAGGAACGAGATTGTCGAGCAGGCCAATGGCCGCTTCGGCGACCTTGGGCTCATCGAAGAACTCGATAACCAAAGGGAGATCGACGTTGAGCCGCAAAATGTCATCGGCGCGGACCTCGCCGCCTGCGCCGAAACCGGCGATGCCGCGAAAAACGGTGACCCCCGCACAGCGTGCCGATCCTGCAGAAGGGTGAGGATTTCCTGCATCAGCGTCCTGCGCTTTCCATGATCAGCTTCGCTGAGATAGATGCGCACCATCAGCATGTCGTTGCTCATCCGATCCTCCCTTCACAGATTTCTTGCGATGTAAGCTCCCCCAAATGCTGCGATAAAGCCGAGACGCATGGAGAGGACGACATAGAGCGCCGCTTTCAAGACTTCGCCCCCTTCGGCGAGCAGGAGCGTTTCCATCTCGAATGTCGAAAATGTCGTATATCCACCCATGAAGCCGGTCAGAATGCCAGTCCGCAAAGCCGGAGCGAGTGTCAAACGCTCGAGAGTCTCGACGAAGAGGAAGCCCATGAGGAAGCTTCCCATGATGTTGATGCTCATCGTGGCGTAGGGAAAGTCGCGGCCATAGACGGCCTGCACAAGGTTCGTCTGCCCAAACCTCGCCCAGCAACCAAGGACGCCGAACAGGGCGATCGCGCCGTAGGTCCACATCTTTTCGTCTCGTCTCATCCGATCAAAAGAGTGTCAGCCCGAGAATGAGCACGAGCAGCAGGCCGATCAGACCGAGATAGAAATTCAGATGCCCGGACTGCAACAGCCTCAGCTTGCCGGCGAGATCGTTCACCGCTCTGACCGCGGGCTGAAACAGCCAGGGTCCGAAGATCGGCGCGACGTCGTGCTCGAACACCAGCCTCCTCACAAAGTATCCGCCCGCGTCGGCGTCACGCTCGGTGTCGGCCGTCGGACGATAGACGAAACTGTAAAATGTTCGCATCGCGTTTGAGAACGTGAGCGCGGTCGTGGAGGCGAGCGCGGGATCCGGCGAGAGCCCGCCGTACCATACGGGGGTCCGGCGGATTCTGCGGCGAGAACTTGTCGACGACCAGGATGATCGGAAGTAACGCCAAGAGCGGCATGACGACGATGAGCAAGCTCGGTGATATGAAGGCGAACTTCGCAGTGAGCGGAACCAGCAACAGGCCGTCATGCATCTGTGACGTCGTCGCGATCCCAAACTGCGCCGAGGCGGCGCGATCGAGAGCCGGAAGCCACCAAGGCATGCCGACGCCGAGCGCCAGCTACGAAAAGTCCCAACAGGCCGATCGAGGCGGAATACCCGGGCTGAATCCGCGCCGGCTCCTTGGGGCTGCGCGAGAGCACGCCGAGGCCCATGAGCTTGACGAATGTCGCAAAAGCGACAGCGGCCGTGAGCGCGAGGCCCGCGCCCGTAAGCGCCAGCACGAGACGGCCGCCAAGGGTGGGAAGGTGAAAGCCTTGGAAGACCGTCTGGAACACGAACCACTCGCTCACGAAACCGGCGGTCGGCGGCATCGCCGCAAGGCTCATAGCTGCGAGCAGCGCGCCAATCCCGAGCAGCCAATGGCTCCCGGCTCCGGCATAGGCGATATGATAGCTGCCGCTTGCCTTCTTGATCGCGTCCGCGGTGAGGAAGAGCGCGCCTTTGGCGAGTGCGTGGCCTGCGAGGTGCAGGAGCGCGACGACCCAGGCGAGGCCGGCCAGATCGTTGAGATGATAGGTCCGGAAGATCAGCGCGGCGCCGAGCGCGACGACGGCGATCGAGGCGTTCTCGGCGGACGAGAAGCTCAGCAGAGCTCGCCAGTCATCCTGCTGGAATGCGTAGAGAATGGTGAGAATTGCACTGAGCGTCGCCACGACGATTACGATCATGGCAAGCGCGGGGAAAGCGCCCTCCGGCGGGGCCGGCAGCCAATTGAACAGAGCGCGCGACAGGCCGAAGAACGCAGCGTTGAGGACGACGCCCGACATGATAGCGCCCGACGCGCCGCTCCCCGAGCCGTAAGCTCCTGGAAACCACTCATAGAAGGGCAGGAGACCGAGCTTGGCTCCGAACCCGACAAGGAAGAGGAGGCCTATGCCCACCTGCGCGGGCTGGGAAAGGCCGACCGCGGCGCCGTTGAAGTCGGACAATTGCAGAGACAAGATGCGCGCGGCCAGAATCGCGATCGCAAGGACGAGCGCGACGGCGCCGACTTCGAGCAGCGCCAGCATGAAGAGGACAGTTCGGCCGCGCGACGGCTCGAGGTTCTCGCCAAGAATCATCACCGCGCCGCCCAGGCTCATCAGTTCCCAGGCGATCAAGAGCGCCGCGCCGTTCTGAACTCCGAACATGCCGAGGGCGCCAAGAAAGCTTATTGCTGCGCCGAACAGCCAGCCGCGAGCCCAGTGCGTTGAGGGCGAGGCGAGCGCGCAAGCGAACCCGGCGGGGACGAGGCCGAACCCCATAAGCCATAGGCCTTCCGGATCGATGCTGAAGGAGACCGGCTCGCCGACGAGCGCGTCGGGAAGGACGATCGTCGGACTTCCGTCCGGCAGGCCGGCGATCGCCGCTAATAAGCTCGCCACAACTCCCGCAACGAGGAGAACGCGGCTCAGCATCGAGGCGCCCGCGACGGCTAGAATTGCGCGCAGCGACCCAGAGCAGCGCGGCGAGCGTGAGAAGCCCGCTAACCACCGAGCCGCCCTCCGTTGACGCGCTGGGGAGCACGCCCGAGAAACATAAGCAGCGCCTCCATGATCGCGGCCGGGTTGGGCGGGCAGCCGGGAAGATAGACGTCGACCGGAAGAACGCCGTCGAGGCCGGTCCCGCATGCGTAATTGCCGCCCGCAATTCCGCCCGATACGGCGCATGTCCCGACCGCCATCACCCACCTGGGCTCAGGCATGGCGTCGTAAGCGGCCTTCAGCGGGTCATGCATGGCGTTGGTGACCGGCCCCGTGACGAGGAGCAAGTCGGCGAAACGCGGCGATGGCGTGAAGAAGATTCCGAGCCGGTGCAGGTTGTAGAAGGGATTGTTGAGCGCCTGCAGCTCGGATTCACACCCGTTGCAGGAGCCGGCGTCGACATGGCGGATGTGCAAGCTGCGCCGGAAGGCCTTGCGCTCCAATGTCGCAGGGACGGACGGCTCCTTCCCGGTCTGCGACCAGACAAGATCGGCGCGCTCGCGGACTCCGAACGCCCAATCGTTCGACCGCTCCATCGCGCCGGTCGGGCACGCTTCCGTGCACAGATTGCAAACGATGCAGCGTCCATAGTCGACCGCGAGCGCGCGGTCGTGCGCTTCAATGGCGTGCGTCGGACACACGTTTGCGCATTCCTCGCACCCCTCGCTGCAGGCGTCGGCATGATAGCGGGGCATGCCGAACACGCCCTCCTGTCCGTCGTTATGGCCTTGCCTCGGCCAGTCGGTGGTCGCCTTTCCGCTGGCTAAGCCAAACAGGGTCCAGAGCGCCATGGCCGGTCCTATCGGTCGCAGCCGGCTATGGTCAGACCGAAGCTTGCTTCATTGATCGCGTAATCCATCATGTTGGTGTCATGCACGGTGAAGGGGAAAGCCCGCCAATTGGAAAACGACGGAGACTTGATTTTGACGCGCGCGAGCCTGCCGTCAGCGCCGATATGCAATGCGTAGAACAGTGACCCGCGCGGTCCCTCCGCCCAGCCAAGGCCTTCCGACAAAGGGCTTGGCACAAAGCCGGCGCAAATCGGTCCAGGCTCGAGCATTAGCAAAACCCGCTGGCAAAGGACGAATGAAGCTTCGACTTCGGCGATCGAACCCGCTCGCGCGCATAGGCGTCGCCTTCGTTGAGCGTCGTTACGCTGAGCGGCAGATCGGCATAGTGCGCGTAGGGGTGATCTCGACGCAGGTCCCAATTCAGCCCCGACGCGCGCTCGATCGGGCCCGTCGCGCTCTGATCGAACGCTACCTTCTCCGGAAGGAGCCCCGTCGTGATGAGACGATCGAGGTGGCTCTCGGAAGTCTCGAGCCGACCGATATAGGCGACGAACTCTTCTCGGAGGCTCTCGAGCGCGTCGCCCACCCATTTCCCCGGGTCAAGGTCGCGCCGCAGCCCTCCCGGGGTCAGCACGCCGCGAAGGAAGCGGCTGCCGGTCAGCCGTGCGTTGAGTTGCTTTGCGGTTTCTTCAAGCAGCTTGCCTTGCGCCTCGCCCACTTTGAGCGTCGTCGTATGGCAGAGGTGACCAAGATAGTGGAGGTGGTTGTATAGCCGCTCGAGCTCGGCGACGAGCACCCGCAGCGCCCTTTGCCCGAACTGGCGGTTCGCAATTGGCGGCGCCTTCGACCGCTTGGCAATAGGCAAGAGCATGCGCGACGGATCCGACCGCGGAGACACGCTCGGCAGTCACCACCGCGCGTTCAACGTCGGCCCCCTCGAAGCATGTTTCCATGCCACGATGCTTGAAAAAGAGTCGCGGCTGATAGTGGATGATGTGTTCCCCGACATAGAGGAACGTGAATTCTGCTGACTCGACGACGTCGGCGCGGATAGGCCCGAAAGGGAGCTGTTGCACATCGCCGGCGTCCACATGCGGCAGATGCGGCCGGCCATTCGCAAAACCATTCCCGTTAATGCGAGTTCCCTCGTCTCGCAGGACGAGTGGATAGGGCTCTGGGTGACCCACAAAGGTCAAGCCCTGGAGATCCATCATCTCGCGCTCGTACCAGCCGATCAGGGGGATGACCTCAGCCAAACTGGGCAGCTCTCGCTGTCCCGTCACGATCCACATGTCGAAATCATATTGACCAGGAATCGCGCAGAGGTAGCGGACCTCAGGTCCCTCCCCGGCGGGAAACCAGGCGTAGGCGAATTGAAAGCGTCCGCCAACCGCGCGCAGCGCCTCGGCCCTCGGCCGAAGATCCTCAGGCGACAGGCGGAAAACGCGGGTCCCGATCATCGCGCCGCCTCCGCGAGATGTATTGGCTGGAGAGCCTGCGCGATGGTCTGGAAATGATCCCAGAGGGCCGGAGGCCACCACAACCCCATGATCAAGAGCGGCGCAAGGGCAAGCCACATCGGCAGAAGGCACCACGCGCTCACTTGAGCGGGAGTCTGATCCTCGACCTCGCCATCTTCGAAATACATGGTGCGGAAATGGTTGAGGAAGCCGACGAAGATGATGACCAACAGAACAGCCATGAGCCCGATAAGAAAATATTTCGACGCCGAAAGGCCGGCGCGGATGATCGTCAATTCGCTCAAAAACAGCGCAAACGGCGGCGCCCCAGTGATCGCGACAGCGCCGGCAAGCCACAAGAAGCCGAGCGTCGGCAGCCGCTCCAACAGATGACGGATGCTGCGGATGCGCTTGGTGCCACAAGTTCGCATGACGACGCCCGCGCCGAAAAACATCGCGGACTTGTTCAGTGAGTGATTGAGCATGTGGTACAGCGCGCCCGCAATGCCGAGCGGCCCGCCGAAGCCGAACCCGAGCGCGATGACTCCCATGTGCTCGACGCTCGAATAGGCCATGAGACGCTTCACTCCCGTCTGGCGGACGATGAATAGGGCAGCGACGAACAGCGAAAACGCGCCCAGCGCTAGCAGCGTCCCGCGCGCCAAAGTGGAAATGCCAGCCGCGTCAGCGACAGCCAGGTAGCGCACGATGCCGACCATGGCTGTGTTGAGAAGCGCGCCGGACAAGAGCGCGGACACCGGCGCGGGGCCTTCGCTATGCGCGTCTGGCAGCCACGTATGCATCGGCGCAAGACCGACCTTCGTGCCGTATCCGATCAGCACGAGAAGAAAGGACAGCGACACCACCGCGGGATTGAGCCGGGGCGCGACCTCTTGCAGGGCCTTCCAGGTCATGTCGTAGGTTGGCCCGAGAACGAACGTGCCGCTCCAATAGAACAGCACGGTGCCAAGCAGCGCGAGGCTGATGCCGGCCGACACGACGATGATGTACTTCCACGCGGCTTCGATGCTGGCCGCCTCCCGCTCGAACGCGACCAGGAAGGTGCTGATCAGCGTCGTCAGTTCGATTGCGATCCAATAGAGGCCGGCGTTGTTCATCATCGGGCCGATGAGCGTGCTGAGCCCGAAGCCGGCGAACATCGCATAGAACCGATAAAGACGATCCTCTTGTCGAGCAGCCGCATGTAGCCGACGGCATAGAGCGAAGCGAGGAAGTAGACGATCGCGGCGCAGAGGATCGTCCAGGTACCTAGGCCGTCGATGATGACGTAGGACCCCAGAACGTCAGGCTGCTTTCATTCCTCGAGGCCAGGATCATGAGAATGCGAGGAGCGAGATTGCGCTCGCGGCAGTTGAGCGCCTCCGCGGCGCGAGGTCGGCCGAATGAGCAAAATGAGGACAATCGCGAAGCGGGCGCGAGGCTAGAGCGAGCGTCAATGTGCCAATGCCCGGCATCATCCACCAAACGCCTGAGCTCAGCGAGCTCGTGCTTCCGACATGGCTCAGCAGGTACTGAACGAGAACGCCAAAGCAGGCGACGACGATCAAAAGGTCGAAAAGAATGACAATCTCGATCAGAAGCGGCATTCCCGGCACAAGGATCTGCGCGCCGAGAAAGACGCCGTTCTCCAGCACGAGAAGACCAAGAATCTGGCTCAGCGCCTCATGCCGCACCGAAAGCATAAGAAAGCCGATGAGCTTCATCGACAGCATCACCGTCAGGGCGAGCACCACGATCGTTCCCGCGAGACCGAGCGCGACGCCGACGCGATAGGAGACGGCGAGGGCAAAGATGACGGCGAAAGCCCCAATGACCAGGCTCGAGCTCGCCTGAAGGATCACATGGACTTCGCGATGAACCTCGCATGCGACGGATGATCCGCAGGATGAGATAGGGCAGCAGCAGCCCGCGGAACGCGGCGGTGAGGATCGCCACGATGAATAGTTCGGGGTAGCCGCCGTAATAGCCGACGGTGGCGGACAGGATCGCGATCAACCAAGACTGGGCCGCGAAGGCGAACAGGTAATGGCGCAGCCATCGGGAGCCCAGCATGACGAACGATAGGAGAAGACTGCCGATCGCGAGAAGGCTGAAGAGCGCGGAAGGAAGGGGATCGAGGTGCGCGGCAAGCATGGCGTTAAGTCAGCTGCGTGCCGACGATCGCCAGGATCGCCAGAAGGAAGGACGCCGCCAGCGGCTCCTGGTAACGGTAAAACCGCAAGCGCGACTGGACCGTCTCGACGAGCACGACGACGCACGCCACCGCGAGGAACTTCAGCGCGAGCGCGCCGATCGAGCCGAGGATCCCGAGCGCCTCCCCCCGGCGAGAGAGAGCCCAGGGAAAAAGCAGCACGTTGCAGAAGATCGTGTAGAGAATGAACTGCTTCATCATCGAGGCCCAACGAAGGATAGCGAGCATCGGTCCCGAATATTCGAGAATGCGCGCTTCATCGATCATGTACACCTCGATATGCGTGCTCGAGTGGACTGGCAGGCGATCGGTCTCGACCAGGATCAGCACGAAGAAGGCGGCGACCAGGAACAGATGGGTCGGCCCCCAGTAAATCGAGGGCTCCGCCACCAAGAGATGGTTGACGACGAACGGCAGCATCGCCTTGGCCAACAGCGTGATGCCGACAAAGACGAGAATCAGCGTCGGCTCCGCCAGAATGGTCACCATGACCGCGCGGCTCGATCCGATCCCGCCATAGGCGCTGCGCGTGTCGAGACCCGCGAGCGTGATCATGAACGAGCCCAACGTCAGAATGAGCCCGCCGCCCAGGATGTCGCCCATGTCGGAAAGGGGCAGCGGAAAGTCCGTCAGTACCGGAATGAGGATCGGCACCGTCAACGTCGTCGTGAAGGCCACGATCGGCGCGGCCCAATAGAGCCAGGAGGCCGTTTCAGGCACGACAATCTGCTTATGGAACAGTTTCCAGAGATCCCGGTAAGGCTGGAAGATCCCGGGGCCCTGACTCCGCTGAACTCGCTCCTCGAATTGGAGAATGACGCCCTGCAGAAGCGGCGCGAGCAGAAGCGTTGCGAGCACCTGCGCGATCTGCAAAAGGACGTCGCGCGCGATCATCGCGCGCCCGCCCGAAATAGCAGGACCGGCAGGAACCTTACGCGCAATGCTGAGTTGCAAGCACCGTCTGACCAAGGCACGCCTCTCTGTCTGCCAATGCGGCTCGACAGGAGTCATCAGCCCTGAGGGCGGTTAAACGGCGAACTCCATCGCCTGAAGTCGCAGGTTGGGGCGGCTCGGCGCATTTGTCAAGCGCCGCGAATCCGCTGCGCGCTATTAACGCATCTTGCTTAAGGCTAGGGGCGAAGGCCTCCCCTTGCCGCGCGCCTTCGCAGGATGGGAGGCGGCGGCGTTCCTTCGATGAATGAAGGAACAAGTTCCGACGAACGCCGTTTTCAACTCGGCCGTCCGGGATTGACAAAGGCGCCAATGGTTTTACTTTCGGTACTCAGGCGATGGAGTTCGCCTTCCAACCGCCCTCAGGGCTGATGACTCCTTCTAGTGGATAGAATCCGACGTTTGGAACCCGAGCCGGTGCCGCCATACCGTTGAAATCACTCGGATTGGGCCGAACTCATCGGATTGATTTGATCCACTAGCGTCGATTGACGACGAAGGGGTCCTTATGTTGCATCACCGCGGCAAACTAATCTGCGCATCACCTCTTGCGCGACGGTTCGAGACGGGCCACGGAAGCGCGGCGTCGTCTTGCGCAACGATCTCCACTCTCTGGTTCGGACGGGAACGCTGTCCCCGGCTCCCGCTTATCTCTGGGCTGGGAGGTTGAGATGCCGTTCGGCAGCATTCTTTACGAAACGGATCTCCCGCCGCAGCTTCCCGACCAAGCTCCTGCGCCAGACTTCTTCGTGAACCTCAATCTCGATCAAGTCGTCGCCGCGATCGTTGCCCGCCAGGATGAGTATAATCTTAAACCCTTTTTCCACGCGCCGGCGCCTGACCTGGAGACGATCCGCTATCGGCACGAGGTCATGCGGGACCTCGAGCAAGAGACTGTGATCGACTTCATCAAGGGGTTCTCGGCGAAAATGCGGTCCATGCGAGAGCAAATCGCAAGGCTCAACAAGCTCCACTATCGATTTCAGAAGGAGGCGGTCTTCCTCGACGCGATCGCGTTCTACTGCGACGCAGTTGCACAGCTCGCCAAGGAGCTGACGGCGGCCCATCTCGAGTCGCGTGGGCTGGATCGTTTCCGGCGCCACGTTGAGGACTACGTTCAATCGGCCGCTTTTTCGTCGTTGGAAAGCGCCATGAAGGAAATCAGGCGCGACTTGGCCGCGATTGAATACGAGCTGTTCATCGGCAATTCGAGCGTGACGGTGCGCAAGTTCGAGTCGGAGCCGGACTATGGCGCGGCGGTGGCGGCGACCTTCGAGCAATTCAAGCAAGGGGCCGTGAAGGACTACGAGTTCAAGCTAGCCGACTTTTTTGAGATGAATCATATCGAGGCGCACATTCTCGATTTCGTGGCGGCGCTGCACCCCGACTTGTTCGGACGCCTCGACCGCTATTTTAGCAACAATCAGGCCTACCTGGACCCGGTGATCGGGCGCTGGGATCGCGAAATCCAGTTCTACGTCGCCTATCTCGACTACATTCGCCCGCTTCGGCGAGCCGGACTGCATTTCTGCTATCCCGCCTTGTCCGACACTTCAAAGGCCGTGCATGCAAGGCGCACGTTCGACATCGCTCTAGCGAACAAGCTCGTCGGCGAAAAAGCTTCAGTGGTCGCCAATGACTTCGAGCTTACCGGCCGCGAGCGCATCTTCGTCGTTTCCGGACCGAACCAGGGAGGGAAAACGACCTTCGCCCGAACATTCGGCCAATTGCACTACCTGGCCCGCTTGGGCTGTCCGGTTCCTGGCGCCGAAGCGGGCCTGTTCTTCTTCGACGAACTGCTGACGCATTTCGAGAAGGAAGAGGACATTCACAACCATCGCGGCAAGCTTGAGGATGACCTCGTCCGCATCCACGAGGTCCTGAGGCGCGCGACCCCGAACAGCATCGTCATTCTCAACGAGATCTTTACGTCGACGACGTTGCGCGACGCGCTATTTCTCGCGCGGCGCGTGCTTGACCGGCTGATCCAACTTGATCTCCTGTGCGTGTGCGTGACGTTCATGGACGAGCTGTCGTCGCTCGGACCGCAGACCGTCAGCCTGGTCAGCACCGTGGTCGCCGATAATCCTGCTGAGCGGACTTATCGTGTGATCCGCCGCCCCGCAGACGGTCGCTCGTATGCGCTGTCTATCGCGGAAAAATATCGGGTGACCTACGAGAGCTTGAAGGAGCGCCTTGCGTCATGAAAGCTTTCCTTATGTTCAGAGATCGGGATTTTGATCTCAAGCAGCCTTTGCCTCCCAACGCTGACGCTTTGGTTCAGGACCTCGAACTGGAAACCCTGTTCGGCGCCATGGCGGCGGGCGACCCGCTTATTCACGACGTCTGTAAAGTCGCAATGCTGAGCAGCGTCGAGAGCACCGTCGAGGAGATCGTGTACCGCCAGCACGTCATGACGGACGCGCTCCACCGTCCGGCAGCGCTCCGTGACATTTACAAGCTTGCGGGCGAAGCGATCGACCGGGAGAAGAAAGCTTACTTTGGCTTGTTCCGTGATTCCCCGGAGACGTTGCTCAATCGCTCGATCGAAGTCATGACCATGTTCGTAGAGGTGCTTCGCCGGCTAAGGCAAATTGCGGAGCAGGCGGAACCCGACTTTCGCTCGGACGGCTTTCGAACCCTGTTTGCCATGCTGAGGCGAGAGCTGAGCGAGGACTATTTCAAGGAAGTCTCAGGCCATCTGAAGCAACTGAAGTTTCCCGACTTTGTCTTCGTGAGCGCTCGCCTCGGTGCGGGCGCCAAGGGAATGGGATACACTCTTCGCAGCCCGCGGACATCGTTTCTGGCCTCTGCGGTTCTTTCCGCGACGGCTCGGTGGTTACACCCTCTACATCCATCCTCGCGACGAGGCCGGCGGTCAAGCGGTGTCGGCTCTTCGCAATCGTGGGCTCGCGCTTGCCGCCCGCGCGCTCGGTCAATCGGTCGACCACATCCTCAGCTTCTTTCACATGCTGCGAACCGAAGTCGCCTTCTACATTGGTGGCGTCAATCTTCACGAGCGCCTTTCAACTCTCGACCTGACGACGGTTGTTCCGGTCCTCGCGAGCTTGGGCGAACACCGCTTCGCCTGCCGCGGCCTTTACGACGTTTGCCTGGCAATCAGCATGAACAAAGCCGTGGTCGGCAATGATGTGGACGGGAACGATAAGGGGCTGGTCGTAATTACCGGCGCGAACCAGGGTGGAAAGTCGACCTTCCTGCGCAGCGTCGGGTTAGCCCAAGTGATGATGCAGTCGGGGTTGTTCGTCGGGGCCGAGGCGTTCGGCGCCAACATCGTGCGAGGCGTCTTCACGCATTACAAGCGCGAGGAAGACACCAGCATGACCAGCGGCAAGTTCGACGAAGAGCTCAGCCGAATGGACGCGCTGGCAGACATGCTTGGGCCATATGCTCTGATCCTCTTCAACGAATCGTTTGCCTCCACCAACGAACGTGAGGGATCGGAGATCGCGCGGCAGATCGCGACGGCCTTGCTCGACAGCGGCCTCAAAGTGTTCTTCGTCACCCACCTTTACCCGTTCGCGCACGCGATGGAGGAATTGAATCTCAGATCCTCGCTGTTTCTCCGCGCCGAACGAAGAGAGGACGGCTCGCGAACCTTCAAGCTGATCGAAGGTAAGCCGCTGGAGACAAGCTTCGGCGAAGACTTGTACAAGAAAATTTTTGGAGCGGAGGCTACGTCTCAGGAATCGCCTGCAAAGCTGCGAGAGATCGCGTGAAGCTAAAGGTCGATGACTGCACTACGCGCTGTTTCGACGGTGTCGACCCGCAAGCGCGCCGAGCAGGCTCGAAACTCAACACTCTCGGAAAGAGCTATGAGGTCCACGGCATGGCGCAGACGGTCATCATTGGCGCGACAAGCCGCTTTGGCGCCCTCCGCCGAACAGCCCCCGGCATTTTTTGGCCCTATCTCACGACCGGCGTCGACGGCGTGAACCTGAACACCTGGACCAAGCTGAACGGCCAATTTGAGCAGCAGGGCAATACGAATGTCTGAGATGGTGGCCTACTCCTCGACCCACACGGTTCTCTGGCGACGGGAACGGCGCCGGGCGTCGGCTTCGGCAAGAACCGGTTGATGGCGGTTGGCGATGTGCTCGAATGCAGCATCGAGCACTTGGGCGCTCAGCGGCACGAGATCCGAGCATAGCTCGCCTATTCCGGCCGCTTCCAGTCCGTCAAAATCAGCCCGTCCTCGAGCCGGACCGGCGGGCGCGCTACGAGGCCGGCCGCGGCCAGGGTCGCGTCAGGGTCGCCGCCGAACAGCGGCAAGCCGCCCGGCAGGCGCACGTTGACCGCGCGGCTCAGATGGAAGCAGTCATAGCCAAGCTTGAGAAACAGCGTGAAGGCCTGCGGACCGCCGATGACCGCGACGGTCCCTGAAGTCCAAGCCAAGCGCGTCACACGCTTCCTCCAGCGGCGCTCCCGCCGGATTCCAGAGCCGCGCTTTGGGATTGTCGGGATCAGGCGCGAGCCCCGCGACCTGCCGAGTAAGTACGAGCCGCCGCCGGCTCGCCGAATCCGGCTGCGCTTCCGCCGAACGGCGTCCGTTCACCACCACGTCGGCCCGATCGAGGCCCTCCTGGAAATGCCGCTGATCCGCCTCGAAATGCAGCGATGGCGGCTGAACCCCAGCCGCGTCCGCAAGCATGCCATCGGCGGAGACGATGACATAGGCTTCGATCCGAAAGGCGCCGGTCATAAGGGCGCGCTATTCGTGACTGTCCGAGTTGACGAGCGACAGAAACTCAGCCCGTGTCTGCGGCTGGTCGCGGAACACGCCAAGCATCCGGCTGGTGACGAGGTCGGCGCCGCGTTTGCGCACGCCGCGGTCGATCATGCAGTGATGCGCGGCCTTCACAACCACGGCGACGCCGGCGGGTTTCAGCACCTCGTCGACTGCATTGGCGATCTGCGCGGTCAGGCGCTCCTGGATCTGCAGCCGCTTGGAGAAGATCTCGACCACGCGCGCGAGCTTCGAGATCCCCACCACCCGCTTGTCGGGGATGTAGCCGACCCACACCCGGCCGATGATCGGCGCGATATGATGTTCGCAATGGCTCTCGAAGGTGACGCCGCGCAGCACGATCATCTCGTCATAGCCGTCGACCTCGCTGAAGGTCTTGCTCAGGACCTCATGCGGGTCCTCCTCGTAGCCGGCGAAATATTCGCGATAGGCGCGCACCAGGCGATTGGGGGTCTCGATCAGCCCGTCGCGATTGGGGTCTTCGCCAACCCACTTGAGGATTGTGCGGAATGCGTCTTCGGCCTCATTGTCGCTGATTGTCTTGCCGCCGGAGGCGCCTTCCAGATTCTCTTCTCTCCGCGCCATGGCTCAATTCCCTATTCGCGCCCCTGAAGCGCCCCGCCGCCATTTATGCGCTCATGGCGGATTCTTAAAGGAGGCGGCTATCCGGCGGCCTTGGAGAAATCCGCCACTTCGTGCATCGCCGCGCGCAATTCGCCCAGCAATCTCAGTCGGTTCACCCGTATCTCCGGGTCCGGGTCGTTGACCGTCACGTCGAGGAAGAAGGCGTCGACGGGCGCGCGCAAGGCGGCCAAGGCGCGCATCGCGCCCTCGAAATCCTCGTTCGCCACCCGCTCGCGCGCCGCCGCGCCTGCCGAAGCGACGGCGTCGGCGAGGTAAATCTCCGCCGGCGGAGCGAGCGCGGTGTGGACATGCTTGCCGGCGAAAGCTTCGGCGCCATCCTTCTTTTCCTCGGCGCGCAGGATGTTGGCGGCGCGGCGATAGCCGCTGAGCAGGTTCCTGCCGTCCTCGCTGTCGAGCAGTTTTCCCAAGGCCTCGACCCGGCGCACGATCATGAGCAGGTCGTCCTGGCCCGGCAGAGCGAAGACCGCGTCGATGAGATCATGCCGCGCGCCCTTGTCACGGAGATACACTTTCAGTCGATCGGCGAAGAAGGCGAGGAGATCGGCTTGGCGACCTTCCGCGATCGTTCTCATTGAGCCGATGGCCGGCCCGCCAAAAGCTAATTGCGCTCCAGGCTCTTTCCACACGGGTTCAAATCCTGGACTATCGAGCGATCGCGCAAATGCAAAAGCCTGCATGAATTGAGACGCCGTTCGGTTTACAAACTGGAGCAGCGACCACGAGAAAGAGAGTGGCCAGATCGGCACCCTCAGCGGCAGGCGCAGGCCATTCTCCAGCACGATCCGGATCACGCCGAGCGCCCCACGCCTGAGCGCATAAGGGTCCTTGCTGCCGGTCGGCTTCTCGTCGGTCGCCCAGAAGCCGACGAGCGTGTCGAGCTTGTCGGCAAGCGCGACCGCGATCGACACGGGCGCAGTTGGAATCCGGTCGTTCGGCCCCTGCGGCTTGTAATGCTCCTCGATCGCCAAGGCGACGCTCAGGTCCTCGCCCTGCGCGGTCGCATAATAGCGGCCCATGAGGCCCTGAAGCTCGGGGAACTCGCCGACCATTTCGGTCGCGAGGTCCGCCTTGGCGAGTTGCGCCGCGCGCGTCGCAAGCTCCGGGTCGGCGCCGACCTTAGGCGCAAGCTCGCGCGCCAGCGCCTCGATGCGCGTCATGCGTTCGCCCTGCGTCCCGAGCTTTTCATGAAAGACGACGCACTCGAGCTTGTCTAACCGCTGGTCGAGCGGCTTCAAGCTCTTGTCTTTGGCGTCTGGCAAAGGCGCGAGGTCGGTCGCCCAGAAATGGCGCGCGTCGGCGAGGCGCGCGCGCACGACGCGCCCGTTGCCGGCCGCGATCGCCGCCCCGCCGTCCGGCGCGACGAGATTCGAGACAAGGATGAACTTGTTGGCGAGCCTGCCCCCACTTTCTCCCGCGTCATGGCCGCCCCCGGCCATGACGGAAGGCGCGGGCGCCTCGCGCAGCACGAAACATTTCTGGTTGGCGCGAATGGTGGCGCGGATCACCTCGGGCGGCAGATCGAGGAACGCCCGCTCGAATTCGCCCATCAGCACCACCGGCCATTCGACGAGGCCGGCGACTTCCTCGAGCAGGCCCTCGTCCTCGACGAGCGTCGAGCCCCTGCGCGAAGGCGAGATCCTTCGCGTCGGCGAGGATGATCGCCTTGCGCCGGTCGGCGTCGAGCACGACCTTGGCCTTCGTGAGCGCGTCGACATAATCGTCGTAGCGGCGGACATGGATCGGCCCGGGCGCCATGAAGCGATGGCCCCAGGTCACGTCGCCGGACTTGAGCCCGTCGAGTTGAGATCGAAGTGAACAACCTCCGCTGTCATCGTGGGGCGTCGCGAGCGTGCAGACGATCCCGCGCAGCGGGCGCACCCAGCGCAAGGCGTCGGGCCGGACCGAGGCCGCGCCCCAGCGCATCGATTTCGGCCACGGAAACGCGCGGATGATCTGAGGCACAATCTCGGCGATGGCGTCCTTGGTGTCGCGCCCGGGCTTCTCGATCAGAGCGACATAGAACTGGCCCTTCTTCGGGTCGGTCTCGATCCGCGCGTCCTCGATGCGCTTGAGCCCCGCGCTCTTCAAGAAACCCTGGATGGCGGCGTCCGGCGCGCCGACGCGCGGGCCCTTGCGCTCCTCGCGCAAGTCGGGCTGGGCGGCGGGCAGGCCCACGACATGCAGCGTCAGGCGCCGCGGCGTGACGAAGCTCTGCGCGCCTTCATAGAGCAGATTGCGCTCGACCAGCGCGTTGGTGACGAGGCGCTTGAGATCCTCCGCCGCCTGCCGCTGCATGCGGGCGGGGATTTCTTCGGAAAAAAGTTCGAGGAGAAGGTCGGGCATTGAAGGCTACGCCGCTCCGCCGCCCACCGTCTTCAGCCAGGCCGCGCCGCAGGCCCGAGCAAGCTCGCGCACGCGCAGGATATAGCTCTGCCGCTCGGTGACCGAGATCGCCCCGCGCGCGTCGAGCAGGTTGAAGACGTGACTCGCCTTGATGCACTGGTCGTAGGCCGGCAGCGCCATGAGGTGACGCTCCCCCGCTTCGCCGCGCCTGAGAAGCGCCATGCACTCCGCCTCGGCGTCCCTGAAATGCTGGAACAGGACCTCGGTGTTGGCGTGCTCGAAATTGAAGCGGGAATATTCCTCCTCGGCTTGCAGAAACACGTCGCCGTAAGACACGCGCCCGGCGCCCTCGCCGCCGTTGAAGTTGAGGTCGTAGACGCTGTCCACGCCCTGCACATACATCGCGAGCCGCTCGAGCCCATAGGTGAGCTCGCCGGAGACAGGCGCGCATTCGAAACCCGCAACCTGCTGAAAGTAGGTGAACTGCGACACTTCCATCCCGTCGCACCAGCATTCCCAGCCCAGGCCCCAGGCGCCCAGCGTCGGGCTCTCCCAGTCGTCCTCGACGAAGCGCACGTCATGCAAAGCCATGTCGACGCCGATCGCGGCGAGCGAATCGAGATAAAGCTCCTGCAGGTTCTCGGGCGATGGCTTCAGGATCGCCTGATACTGGTAATAGTGCTGCAGGCGATTGGGGTTCTCGCCGTAGCGCCCGTCCTTGGGCCGGCGGGACGGCTGGACGTAAGCCGCCTTCCAAGGCTTCGGCCCCAGCGAGCGCAATGTCGTCGCCGGGTGAAAGGTGCCCGCGCCGACCTCCATGTCATAGGGTTGCAGCATGACACAGCCCTGGCCCGCCCAGAAGGTCTGCAGGGTGAGGATGAGGCCCTGGAAGGACCGCGCCGGGTCGAGGCTCGGGTCTTTGGCGGACAGCATGGACTTCCTTGATGATGGGGCGGCGACCCTAGAGTTGCGGGCGCCGATGGTCAACGCGAGCGGCGCCAGCAGGTCGACGCCCAGCCGAATTGCCACGCGAAGCGTCTGCCGCTAGATCGGATCGATAGTTGAAAGGGAGGCCCGCCTATGCGTCCGTCCAAACGCGCGACCGATGAAATGCGCTCAGTGAGCTTCGAGCGCGGGGTGGCGCGTTATGCGGAAGGCTCCTGTCTTGTCCGCTTCGGCGACACGCATGTGCTGTGTACGGCTTCGCTCGAGGACAAGCCGCCGCCGTGGCTGCGCGGTCAGGGGCGCGGATGGGTGACGGCCGAATATGCGATGCTGCCGCGCGCGACCCTGACCCGGACGAGGCGCGACTCCGCCACCGGCAAGGTGTCCGGTCGCGCGCACGAGATCCAGCGCCTCATCGGCCGGTCGCTGCGCTCGGTCGTGGATCTGCCGCGTCTCGGCGAGCGGCAGATCACCGTTGATTGCGATGTGCTGCAGGCTGACGGGGGCACCCGCACCGCGTCGATCACCGGCGCCTGGGTCGCACTGCGCGACTGCCTCAACTGGATGGCAAGCCGCTCGATCCTGCGCGACAGCCCGCTCAAGGATCACGTCGCCGCCGTCTCCTGCGGCATTGTCGGGGGCGAAGCGGTGATCGATCTCGACTACGCCGAGGACTCGACCGCCCACACCGACGCGAATTTTGTCATGACCGGCGCTGGCGGCCTGGTCGAAGTTCAGGGCTCGGCGGAGGGCGCGCCGTTCTCGGAAGACGAGCTCATCCGGATGCTGGCGTTGGCGCGCAACGGCGTCCGTCAGCTCGTCGCCATGCAGAAGGCGGCGCTCGCGTAACCCGCGCGAGGCGGCGCGGCGCTTACTCCGCGGTCGCCGAGGCGCTCAAGGGTAGGCGTGCGAAAAGATGTCCATCGCCTCGAATCCCGCGAGGTCGAGGCGCACGCGATCGGGCAGATAGGCGAAGGCGGCGCGGGCGTGCCCGTCGCGGCCCTCGCGCTTGAGCATGGCGTCAAGCATTGCGCGCAAGGCGTGCAGATGCAGCACGTCGGACGCGGCGTAGGCGAGCTGCGCCTCGCTTAAAGTCTCCGCGCCCCAGTCCGACGATTGCTGCTGCTTGGAGATCTCGACGCCCAGAAGCTCACGTGTCAGGTCCTTGAGTCCGTGCCGGTCGGTGTAGGTGCGCGCGATCTTCGAGGCGATCTTGGTGCAATAGACGGGCGCTGGCATGACGCCGAACGCATGCTGCAGGACGCCCATGTCGAAGCGGCCGTAGTGGAACAGCTTGACGATCGCCTGATCGGCCAACAGCCGAACGAGATTGGGCGCGCTCGTCTGGCCAGGGGCGATCTGCACAATGTCGGCGGTCCCGTCGCCGCGCGAAACCTGCACGACGCAGAGCCGGTCGCGGCCGACAGCGAGCCCCAGCGTCTCCGTGTCGATGGCGGCCGCGTCACCAAACGACGCGTCGGCGGGCAGATCTTTGCGGTGAAACCGGATCATCGTCGCCGCAAAGCCTGATCTTGCTCCAAACTGCGACGAGCTGAATACGTCCGCGGCTATGGATAGAGCCGCCTTCGCCGGGCGTCAATCAGACTGGTTCGAGGCATTCCCGAAGCCGACGAACGCGATGACTGCCTTCATCCTGGTCGAGCCGCCGAGGCGCGGCGCGGCTTTGACAATCGACCGGCGGCGCCTCAGGGCGAAAGATGGGGCCCGGCTCCAACCCTGGGCATGAGCGGCGGAGCCGGCATCGATCGATCCTGATCGCCGAGCCTCAAGACAGCGGCGCAGAAAACATAGCCGACGCCCCGCACCGATCGAATGAGCGGGGGCCGGTCGGACCCGTCGGCCAGCTTCTTGCGCAGTCGCGCGACCATCGTATCTATTGAACGATCGAAATACGTCCATTCGCGGCCCCGCAACCCAGAGAGCAGGGCGCCGCGCGCCAGCGGCTCGCTCGGCTGGCGTAGAAAGGCCATGAGCAGATCGTACTCGGACGATGTGAGGTCGACCCGCCGCCCCGCGGGACTGATGAGATCTCGTGTTGTCTCATCGAGGGTCCATCCAGCGAACGTGTAAAGTCGCTCGATCGGCCCGATAGGGCGCATGCGGCGGATTTCGGCGTCGCGGCCCCGGATGGCGCTGTCAATGGCGGCCGGTTCCTGGCCCGCGTCTTTGAGAATATGAATCTGCATCACGTCCCGCCCCTAATTACCCCCGCCGCGCAAATCGCCTTGGTCAAGTGATTCGAAGCAGGACCTGTTACGTTGTCAATCAGTTACGATAGGTTAACTAGATCATTATTTGCTTCGACGTCCGGAGCTGCCCTAACCTGCAGACTTATGTTCAAAGTATATTTACGATCACTGCACCATCAGCGTAATATTCGATACGTGTTTCTTTCGCGCTGCCGTTGAGGCACCCGTGACCCCGGGCAAACAAAGCCATGTTTGGCCACATCCAAAGCCGCTATTCTCCATGCCGCTGACCGCCCCCGGCGGCGAAATGGATGGAGATTTTCTGTCCGCCGGCGACCTTGTGCATAAAAACGTGTAGACAAAGGGAAAAAGAATGCTACCGGGAGGTTGCATGCGTGGCATTCCGATCGACATCCTGCGAGCCTTTGTCGCCGTCGTGGAATCCCGCGGCTTCACCCGCGCGGCGGAGGAGCTGGGGCGGACGCAGCCGACGATCAGCCTTCAGGTGAAGCGGCTCGAGGAGCTTCTTGAAGCGCCGCTGTTCAAAAAGGGCGGACGATTCGAATTGTCCAGCGTCGGCGAGGTTTGCTTCGACTACGGAAAGCGCCTGCTGCGGCTGCATGACGACATGCTGGACGAGCTCGGCCGCAACAGTCTGAACGACGCGATGCGGGTCGGCATGCCCAGTGAGTTCGCCCCCATCCTCGCGCCGCGGCTCGACGCGCTGCGCGCCGAGGCCGAGGTCCCGACCACCTTTGAGGTGATCGTCGACAGCTCGCAGGCGCTCTCGGCCGCCTTCCGTCAGAATACGCTCGACGTCGCCTTCGTCGTCGGGACCGGCGAGAGCGAGCCCCACCGGATCGAACAATGGCGGGGGCAACTGCGCTGGTTCGGTCAGACATTGAACGATGAACAGGACGATCGGCCGCTAGCCGTCGTTCTGCCGCCGCAAGGGTCGCCATTTCATGAAGCGGCCATCGGCGCGCTGCGCGCTCAGGAGCGCCGGTTCGAGATCGTCTGCGTTTCTGCAAATTTTGGCGTGCTCGCCGCCGCAGCCGCGGCCGGTCTTGGCGTCACCCCGATGATCGACGGGCTCGCGCCAGAGGGATTGACGGCGGCTTCCGACAAGAATCTTCCGCTTTTGCCGGAGGTCCCCCTGCTGCTCCTGGCGCGTTCGCAGACGCTGGCGCTCGCCAGCCGCCGCTGGGTCGAAAGCGTGGTCGAAGCGCTTCAATCGGAATGAACGCATCGAAAAGCGTCGCAACTCATTGCATTTCGTCACAACTAAGAACTATACCTGTCATATACTGTCGTAAGCCATCATATAGACGGTTTTTGCTTGGCTTTCTAGGGCTGTTTCGCTATAGTTGCTGTCGGGCGCTGGCGTAAGACAACGCACCGCAGCCACGGGGCAGCCGCGCCGCGCCAGACCCCGAATAAAGCGGTCGACGCCGGAGACGCCAATCCCCAGCGCCGACCTAACCGTAATCGAAGTGGAGCTTCGACTATGGCTAAACGCGACCCTAACCCAAACCCCGTCCGCAAGAGGACATCCTCAGCGCCAGAGACGTTCACTGACGCCTTCCTGCGCAAGCTCACGGTCCCGAAGGGCAAGACCAGCAACGGCAAAGAGCGCAAGGACATCGTGATCTTCGAGCCCCGCTCCGGTCTCGGCGTCCGCAAGACCGACATGGGCGCGGTCAGCTTTCTCATTCAACTGCGCTTGCCCGATGGCAGACGCTGGCGAGAGACGCTGCGCCCGCAATGGCCGCATCTGAGCCTCGCCGACGCCCGCCGGGCGTTGCAGGTGCGGACGGGCGACATCGCGCGACCGTTGATGCTGCTAGGTTTCTGCTCAGGTAGGCGGCGGCGCAGCCTCGATCCAGCGCGGCGACAGAGGGCCGGATCCCGTCCGCAAGATCACGAGATTTCTCCCCACTCTGGCGGATTGCGGTGTGCGACGCCCTCATAGTGCGCCAAGCGCGGATAGACCGGCCAGTCGACAAGCGACGAGCATCGCACCCGCTCCCGCCGCTTCAAGTTGGGCTTCATTCCTCCGGCACCCCTGCCATGCGCATGCCTTCGTACATGCGCTCGCGGCTGGCGAGAAAGACGGGATGGTCGCTGGGCCTCGCGGCGCGATCCCACGCGATGGTGAAGCCCGGATTGAGCTCAAGCCCCGCGCGCGCCGCTTCGCGCGCTTCCTCCATACGTCCAAGGTGCGCCAAAGCGGCTGCAGGTACAAGTGACGCATCGGCTCGTTCGGGTCCAGCTCGATCGACCGACTGAGCCATGCCACGGCCTCCTTGTCGTGGCCCGCGAGCAGCTTGGCGACTGCCGCGATCATCGACCACATTCCCGCCCGACGGTCGTGCGGACTGATCCGCAACGCCTCGAGAACATGCGCCTCTGTCTCCTCGTAGCGGCCGATAAGAGTTTTTCCAACGCCGATTAGGGCGTGAGCGTGTGGGTGATTGCGGTCGATCGCCAAGCCGCGCTCACATTCTGCGATGCCCTGGTCGGCGCGATTTATCTGCAGGCGCAATAGCCCCAATGCGACGTGCGCGTCAGCGGTTTCCGGCCTCAGTCTGAGCGCCTTGCCTAGGTCGGCCTCGGCGGAGCGAAACCGCTCCAGGCGGTTTTCGGAATGCAAATGTATGGCAACGGTCAGATCGACCCATGCGCGCATGACCAATGCGCCGACATTGTCCGGATCGAGATCGAGCGCGCGGTCGAAGTGGGAACGCGCTTTGTGTTGGTGCTCGTCTGTTATCCCTTTTTTTAAATGAGCTTGTCCGAGAAAATAGTGATCCATCGAATCCGGGTTTATCGCGCGCTCAGCGCGCCGTGCCTCCGCGACGGCGAGTTCATGCCCCAGCCGGTTGGCGAGCCGCGAAACGATCTCGTCCTGCATATCGAAGAGGTCGGCAAGCGGCTTGTCGAACCGCTCCGCCCAGAGATGCGCACCGGTTTCGGCCTCAATCAACTGGGCATTGACGCGTATGCGGTTTCCCGCGCGCTGGACGCTGCCTTCGAGTACATACCGCACATTGAGCTCGCGCCCGATCTGCTTCAGATCGACCGCTTTGCCCTTGTAGGTGAAGGCTGTCGAACGGCCAATGACCAAAGCGCCGGAAATGCGCGAGAGGTCGGTGGTCAGGCTCTCGGTCACGCCGTCGGCGAAATAATCCTGCTCCGGATCTCCGCCGATCTTGGCGAACGGCAAGACGACCATCGAGAGGCGCGGCGGGGCGGATTTTTCGGGCGATTGGGCCGGCGCTGGCTTCGCCTGCGCGGGATGGCCGACGCCAAGCGAATAGACCCGGATCGGCTCGGCAATGTTTTTGAGTTGGGTCGGACCGAGATCGGTGACCGCCAGATCGAGCCGGCCCTTGACCTGGCGATAGGCGTCTTCGGATAGACAGATCGCGCCGGGCGCGGCGATCGCTTCCAGTCTCGCGGCGATGTTGACGCCGTCGCCCATCAGGTCGCCGTCGCTCTCCTCGACGACGTCGCCCAGGTGAATCCCGATGCGAAACTCGATGCGTTTATCGGGCGCGACCCCTGTGTTGCGCTCGACCATGGCATGCTGCACTTCGAGTGCGCAGCGCACCGCGTCGACGACGCTGCGGAACTCGATGACGCTGCCGTCGCCGGTGCGCTTGACGATGCGGCCATGGTGCACGGAGATTGTGGGGTCAATCAGATCGCTGCGCAGCGCGCACAGTCGCGCCAGGGTGCGATCTTCGTCTGCTCCGGCGAGCCGGCTATAGCCGACCACATCGGACACTAAAATCGCGGCCAGTTTTCGAGTCTCGCCCACGGCGCTATGCCGCCGCGACCGTGTCAGCCGTTTCGAGTCTTCCGGGCAAAACCTCTGGGGAGCATCGCAAAGACGCGATAGGAATGTCGATCATTGGCTTAAGCATGGCCGCGCTTCCATGCTGCGCTGAGGAAGACGTGGAAGCAGGGAGCGCAGCCCCTACTTGTCGACTGGCCGGTCTATCCACGCCGCGCCGAGCATAACACCGTCGCCGAGTGAGGGAATAGAAGATGAACCGAGATTGCGCGTCAGAACGCGAGGACCCTCCGGCCCAGCCGAGCTATGGGGCGCACGCGCCCTCATCCCGACGAGTTGCAATCACCTCGCTGTAGCTCTCGCCCGGCCCGCGCATGGCCCTGAGACGAGCAAGGACGGCGTGGTCCAGCCAAACAGTGCGCTCGCCGCGCTCGGTGGCCTTGTTTTCGTAGCCCACGCTGCCCAGCGGCATCGAGGCGGCTATCGCCTCGAAGGCTTCGGCGCTGATCGCGATGCGGATCATTCAGCGCGAGCGCTCGAGCGGCACCACCTTACGGTAGGCAGACTTGATCTGAGGAGGATAGTGCGCTCGGTCATGGCGTCGCCCGCGCCAAAGCTACGATCAAACTCACTCGTTGGACATTTCATTTTCGCGCGCGAGCGAGGCGGCGGGCTTAGCCGCGCAGCAGTGACCCCCCCTGACGCTGCGGAAAGCGCTTTGTTGTCAATGATGTTTGCATTTCGTCACAATTCGTCACGCCTTAGATAGTCCGATCGTGGCACAATTCGGCGTCCCGCAAATCGGAATGGGATTGTCGCTCATGCAGAGAGTGCTGGACCAACCGACCGCCGAAGCGGACGGGCGTCTCCGCCAGGCGGCAGACGAGCCGGGCGAGCTCGCGCTTCTCACCCAGTTCATGCGCCACGATTTCGTTGCTTCGCTGGCGAACGCAATCGCTGAGCGTTTGGGCGCCGGCGTGCATGGCGGAGATCTGATCGTCGCGGCGGGCCTCGGCTTGAACGGCGGCCACAACTGCCGCTTAAGCGAAACGATCCCGGTTAACCCGGCCGCAGGACTTCGCCGCTAGGCTCTGGCGCTTCAGGCTGGCCGCAACCCACTCCAGGCCGAGCCTTAAGCGAATCGCTCATGACAAGCACCACAACCGCCTTTCTCGCGGTAACGCAGAACCTATCCCGGTATCAGGCGATGACTGCGGCCGAGCCGGCGGTGAAGACGGCGACCGCCTATTACGAGGCCAATATCGGTTCGGTTAGGTCCGTCCAGGACCTGGTCGGCAATTATCGCCTGTTGTCCTACGCCCTCAACGCCTATGGCCTCGGCGATCAGATCAACAACAAAGGGCTCATCACCAAGGTGCTCGAAGGGGGGGTGTCGAATTCGAAGAGCCTCGCCAACACGCTGCCGGATTCGCGCTGGAAGGCGTTCGCCGCCGCCTTCAATTTCGTCGACAGCGGCGCAACGTCGCCTTCCTCATCGGGCGCCGTCACGACGACGACCAACGATTATGTAGAGCAGCAGCTCGAAAGCGATCAGGGCAGCCAGGATGTCGGTGTCCAGCTCGCGCTCTACTTCCAGCGCATCGCTCCGACCGTGACCAGCGAATATGGAATTCTGGCCGATACGAATCTCCTGCAGGTCGCCGCGACGATCATGGGGCTCTCGCCCTCGACCGCCGCCGACCTGCAGCCGAAGACGCTCTCCGAGCTCATGCCTCTCTCCGACCTGCAGGACCCGGCCAAGCTCCAGCAGCTGACCGAGCGGTTCACGGCAATGTACGATTACACCTATGGGCCGGGCTCCGGCGCGACCACGAGCCTCACCGCCGATTCCGGCAATTCGAGTTCGGAGCAATCGGGTGCGGCCGCGGTCCTCTCCAGCATCATCAGTTCGAACGGCTCGCTGCTGGGAGGCGCGCTCAGCAACTTCACCGGCGCGACGCAGCCGACCTTCTCGACCGCGCTCATGTCGAGCATGTCGAGGCTGACGCTGGGCGGATGAACGGGTCAGGCGGGCGCTGGCCGATCAGCCGTAGAAAGGCCCGCGCAAGCGCCGTCCCCTAAGCCGAGGAGCATGCTTCGGCTTAACGCCAATGCCTGACGCCCTAAAGACAAGCAGCACCGGCGCGGCGGACGAAGCCCAGGCCGGGGCGGACGCGCTCTACGCCGCCGCCGTCGTGCTATGGCGCGAGCGCCAGCGCGATGAAGCGATCTTGCTCATGGACGAGGCGCTGCGTCTTAAGCCCGATTCCGCCGCCGCTCTTACCATGGGCGGATACATGCTGGGCGAATGCCATAAGCCTGACGCGGCGATGCGCTTCTACGGCCGCGCGCTCGAGCTCGACCCCTCGCTCACCGTCGCCCATGTCAATCTCGGCAAGCTTTTGTTCGCCGCTGGCCGATTCGCCGAGGCGCTCGCCTCGTTCGCCGCGGCGACAGCGCTCGCCCCTCACGATGCGGACGCCTGGTGCAGCCGCGCCGGAGCTTTGCGCGAGCTGGGACGGCTCGAAGAATTGGTCGAGGCGGCGGAGCGCGCGCTCGCGCTGCGTCATGATTTTCCGGAAGCTGCGATCAATCTCGGCAATGCGCTGCTCAAGCTCGATCGCAGCGAGAAGGCGCTTGACGCGTATCTCCGAGCGAACGCAGCGGGGCCTTGCCTGGCCAAGGCGTTGTTGGGGCAGGCCCTGGCGTTGCGGAGCCTCGCCCGTTTCCCGGAGGCGCTGGACGCGTTCGACGCAGCCGCGGGGCTGGGCAGCCGCGAGGCTGTCGCAGGCAAGGGCTGCCTCCTCTTGACGCTCGGGGACTTCGAACGCGGGCTTGAGGGATACGAGGCGCGCTGGCTTAAGGGCAAGTCGCTGGCCGAGGCGCTTGGAACGCGCTTTGAGACCTGGAGGGGACCGGGACATGGCGCGAAGCGCGTGCTGGTGCTTAACGATCACGGCCTTGGCGATACGATACAGTTCTTTCGCTTTCTGCCGCAGATGGCCGCGGCCGGCGTGGATGTGACCTTCGTTTGTCCGCCGCGGCTCAGCCGGCTGCTGTCGTCGAAGGTCTCGGCGCGATTCGTCGACCGGCCGCCGGAAGGCGAGTCCTTCGACGCGCAGATCGCGATCAGCAGCCTACCCTACGCTTTTGGCGCGCGGCTCGAGACCATTCCGGCCGCCGTCCCCTATCTCGCGCCCGAGCCGGCTTTGCACGATCGGTGGGCCAGGCGGATCGGCGCGGAAGGCTTCAAGATCGGGGTCGTCTGGCAGGGCAACCCCGATCCGGAAGCTGACCGGGCCCGCTCCGCGCCGCTCGCCGCGCTCGCGCCGCTCGCCGCAATCGCGGGCGTGCGACTCATTTCCCTGCAGAAAGGCGCAGGCGAGGAACAGCTCGCGAATCTGCCGCCCTCGATGCGGGTCGAGACGCTTGGCGCGGCTTTCGACGCCGGCGCCGACGCCTTCGTCGACACGGCGGCGGCGATGGCCTGCCTCGATTTGGTGGTCACGGTGGACACTTCGATCGCCCATCTCGCCGGGGCTCTCGCTGTTCCGGTCTGGGTCGCGCTGAAGAGCGACGCGGAATGGCGCTGGCTGACCGGACGCTCCGATTCGCCCTGGTATCCGACCATGCGTCTCTTTCGTCAGTCGCGCCGCGGCGTCTGGCGCGACGTATTCGAAACCATGGCGCGCGAGCTCGCCCCGCTTTGCGAGCGGCGCGGGGCGACGCGCATGCTGGCGGCGCCGTGCTCGCTTGGCGAACTGATCGACAAGATCACCATCCTGCGCATCAAGGCCGAACGCATCGGTGTGCAGGAAAAGCTCGCTAACGTCCGGCGCGAACTGGCGCTGCTCGAGCGGCTGGCGCAGCAGGACGGCGCGTGCGGGCCGATCGATCTGTTGACCGACCAGCTCGCCGCCGTGAATGCGCGCCTGTGGACCATCGAAGATGCGATTCGCGCCTGCGAACGCGAAGGGGACTTCGGGCCGCGCTTCGTCGAGCTTGCGCGATCGGTGTACAGCGAGAACGATACGCGGGCCGCGATCAAGCGCGCCATCAACACCCTCGCCAGCTCGGCTCTGGTCGAGGAAAAAAGCTATGCGTGAGCGGGCTCAGCCCGGAATGGCATAGTAGCGCTCTGCCAGCGCGTACCGGTCGCAAGGGCGCATCGCGCCAGGCGGCGCGGCCGCGTCGAGCCGGATTCCGATCGTCGATCCTCGCCGCCAGATCACGCTTGCCTCGCGAATCTCGGCTGTCTCGTCGATATGCACCGCGAGTTGGGCGGACAGCGCCATGTCGCTCGCGAGCGCGAGCCGCAGGCCGTCGCGAGAGCGGTCGCAGATGCGGCCCTCGCACAGGAAGCGGTAGGCGCCGTCGAGCACCTTGGCCGAGCGCAGGCGCGTGCGCTGCCGCGGGCGTCTGCGCTGCTCGTCGCGCTCGATTCCGGACCGGGGCCCGTCCGGCGGAATGACCCAATAAGCGATCTCTCCCCGTCCGGCGAGCTTCAAGCCGACATTTCGCGCCGCTTCCGGCCGGGCGCGCCAATCCTGCCGCTTGACCCCCTGGAGCATCGTCTGAGGGGCGCCGTGGTTCGCCGGCGACGGACGGATTCGGATTAGATTTTCGTTAACCATTTACGAACGACATGAATTGATTAGCTGCGTACATTTTTCGTTAACCACGGCTGGCGTAGTTTTTCGTCCTCGACCAAGTTTTGTCAAGAACAACGTGGATGACTAAATCGGATGCGGTTAACAACAATCTGTAACAATTAACAACAATGCAGTCGTTGATCGACGGCATACAGAAATAGTATTCATGAGGCAGCGGTATTTGTTTCGTACGTGTTGAGTTACGGCGTTGGCGTAGCGGAATTGGTTCCCTTGTCAATTCAGCGGGCTGGAGCACGAGTATGTATATTATTATAGACGATCGCAACATCGTAGCCGGAGGCTACGCCCATGGTTTCGATCGTGAAGGCGTCTCGTCGGCGGGAATAGAAGCGTCCGAATTTCGTGAATGGATCGGCAAGATCAGCGACTCGGACATGCATGCGGTCGAAGCATTTGTGATCGGCGACTGCAACGAGCGCGAATTGCTCTCGCGGCTAATCCGTGAACGGTCGGACGCGCCGCTCTTGTGCCTCAACGAGCGTCACTCGCTGGACGATACATTGGGCCTGTTCGCCGCCGGCGCAGACGATGTTCTGCGCAAGCCGGTGCATGTGCGCGAGATCGTCGCTCGGGTCGGGGCGATCAACCGGCGCGTGTTCGGAGAAAAGGGCCACGTGAGGGTCGGCGAACTCCGTGTCTACTTCGACGGGCGCGAACCTGAAGTGAACGGGAAGCCTTTTCCTCTGCCGCGCCGGGAGCGGCGGATCCTCGAGTTCCTGCTGCGCTGTCGCGGCCGGCGCGTCAGCAAGACGCAAATTTTCAACGCCGTCTACGGGCTCTTCGACGAGAACGTCGACGAGAACGTGATCGAGAGCCACATCAGCAAGCTGCGCAAGAAGCTCAAGCATCGGCTCGGTTTCGATCCGATCGATTCCAAGCGTTTCCTCGGCTATTGCATCGAGAAATAGACCGCCGCCGATTGGATTGGACCAGCTTTTTGCGAGAGGTCAAAAGGGCGCCCCTGAGAAGCGCCCTTTTTCGTCTGGCTGACGCGTGTCCGCCCAGTGGCCTTGGGATCCCGCGCGCCATCGTGGAGGAGGGCAGCCCGGGGACGGGCAAGCGGCGCGCGGGGAAACTGGGACGACGCTCTCAATCCTGAGCGCGAGGCCGGGACGGCTTTGAGGGGCCGCCCGGCCGCGCCGTTTTTACTGGAACAGTTTCAGGATGAGCTGCGCGTTCTGGTTGGCGATCGACAGCGACTGGATGCCGAGCTGCTCCTGCGTCTGAAGCGCCTGCAACTGGGTCGACGCGGTGTTCATGTTCGCATCGACCATGCCCGCAACGCCATCGGCGTAGTTGGTCATCAAGGCGGTGTTGAACGTGTTCGCTGTTGTCATGCGGTTCTGGGTGGCGCCGATCAGCGCGGCGTAGTTGGTGACCGACGACAAAGCCTGATTGACGGCCGTCAGCGCTGTTTGCGCATCAGCGCCGCCAGTGATGCTCAAAGTCGTCAGATCGGTCCCGTTCTGCACGAGCAGGTTCTGGGAGTTTGGCGTCGTCGTTGTGGTGGTCACCCGATAGGACGCCGCCGCGGCGAAGGTCGGAGTCCCGCCGTCTGCGACCGAATTGCCGTTGGAATCGAGCGCCGTGTAGGTCGTTGTGGTCCAGCTCCCGTTGGCCTGCTGGTGCTGGACAGTCAAGGCCTGATTGGTCGTGTCCTCGTTGGCGAGGTCGGCCCCGTAGGTGGCCGTGGGCGTGGTGGTGCTGATGGTGTCCGTTTTGCCAGTAAACGCGGTCCACTGAGCCTGCGCCTGGCTGATCCCGTTCGCGTCGGTGATGCTGGACGTGGTGGTTGACTCGGTGTTTCCGCCTCCGGTCGTGAGCCCGTAGAGCGCCTGGGTGGTGAAGGAGATGGTGTTGATGCTCCCGCCCGTCGAACTGGCGTTGAAGCCGGAGACGAAGCTGAGGGACGAGACGCTGCCGTTCAGGACGTTCAGGCCATTGAACGAAGCAGCGTTCACGGCATCGGTCAGCTGCTTGCCGAGCGAGGCGAGCGATGTGTTGATATTGCCGATTTGCGCGCCCGGCTCGGTCGCCTGCGTGAGCGCGGTCTCGATCGAATTGATGGTGGTGATGACCGAACTGATTGCCGAGCTTGCGGTCGCCAGTAGCGACTGCCCCTGCGACAGGGCGTCGTTGGAGGCCGACACGACGCCGCTGTCGGCATTGAGCTGAGCGGCGATCGACCAGTAGGACGAATTATCGGCGGCGGTCGCGACCTTGAGGCCGCTCGAAACTTGATTCTGGACCGTCGCAAGCGACTGCTGCGTCATCTGCAAAGACTGCAGCGCGCTAAGGGCGACCGGGTTGTTTAAGATTGAAGTCATGCGAGTGCTCCTATCGAAAATGTTGACGCTGATTGGGCGACATTTCGGACTCGCACCGAGACGACGGACCGGCCGCATGCCCTAGGCTCACCCGGAGCCTAACCGTCGTGTGAAGCCAGGCGACGCGCGCTTATCGCGTCCGACCTCGCCTGGCCCGCCAAAACTACGGGCTGAACCGCTAATGGCCGGTTAATCGACGCAAAATTTCACCTTTTGCGCGACCGGGGCTGCGCCGGAACCCGCCGACGCAATGCCGGCGCAAGCTCCGCTTCGGACGATGGCGGCAGGGAATTCCTCTCTCAGGCCCGGATGTTGGCGAAGAACCTGCTGGCGCAAATCGAGCGGCTCTGGGCGAACCTCATGGGGTTGGGCGCCGGTCGTCTGTCCGCGCTCGCGTTGATCGGCATCGCCGCTTTCGTGACAACGGGTCTCGCCGGCTATTATCTGAGCCGGCCCACGATGGAGACGCTCTATTCTGGCCTCGACCGCGAGGACATCGCCGCCATCGGCGCCGCCCTGCGCGAGGCGGGCGTGCCTTTCGATGTCAACGCCGAGAGCACGGTCGTTCTGACGCCGACCGGACAGACGGCGGCCGCGCGGATGATCCTGGCGGAAAAAGGTCTGCCGCGCGGCGGCGCGATCGGCAACGAGCTCTACGACAAGCTGGGCTCGCTCGGGCTGACGTCCTTCATGCAGGACGTCACGCGCTTGCGGGCTCTCGAGGGCGAACTCGCCCGCACGATCCAGATGATGCGCGGCGTCAAGGCGGCGCGGGTGCATATCGTCCTCGCAGACGAAGGCTCCTTTCGCCGCGAGCGCGAGCCCTCGTCGGCATCGGTGGTCATCCGTACCGACGGCGGCGACGATCGCGCCATCGGACGGGCGATCCGCCATCTCGTCGCCTCCGGGGTCCCGGGCATGAAGCTCGAGGACGTGACCGTGCTCAATGTCGACGGCAGCCTTCTCGCCTATGGCGCCGATTCGGTCGAAAAGTCGCCGGACAATCTGCTCGCGCTCGAAAAGGAGGTGTCTCAGCAAATCCGCGAGAATGTCAGCCGCACGCTGACGCCTTACCTCAGCTCCCAGAATTTTCAGATCTCCGTTGCGGCCAGGCTCAACGCCGACAAGACGCAGACGAACGAGACGATCTACAATCCCGATCAACGTGTCGAACGATCGGTGCGGGTGACCAAGGAGCAGCAGAGTTCGCAGAATGCAGCCGGCGAGCAGCCCGCAGGCGTCGAAGCCAATCTGCCAAAGCCGAAAAACCCCGGCGGCGAATCGAAGCAGTCGAACGATCAAACGCAGAAGCGCGAAGAGCTGACAAACTACGAAATCTCGTCGAAATCGATTCAGACGACGAGCGCCGGCTTCGTGGTCCAGAATCTCTCCGTCGCCGTATTGATTAACCGCACCGCGCTCGCAGCCTCGCTCGGCGGCAAGCCGTCGGCCGACGCAATCGCCGCCCAGGTCCACGAGATCGAACAGCTCGTGGCCTCGGCGGCTGGCCTCAATCGTCAGCGCGGCGACGCGGTCAAGATCGCAGTCGTCGATTTCGTCGATTTCGAGCCGGGACCTCGAACCGGCCCCCGGCCCCTCGCTGTTCGAAATTGTCGCGCGGCAGACCGGATCGATCCTCAACGCCGGCGCCATCGTGCTGGTCGCTGCGATGATGCTGTGGTTCGGGGTGCGGCCCGCCGTCAGAATGGCGTTTCCTCCTCCGCGCTTCATCGCGGCCGGGGATGCGCGCGGTGGGCCGGCCGGCCAGACGCCCGCATTGGCGGCGCCGGACGGCGAAGGTCAGGCCGGCGAAAGCATCCTCATCGAGACCGACACGGGCGACGAATTCATGCAGGCGCTGCTCGCGCGGCGCGACAATGGTCCCGAGCGCAAGCTGCAGAAGTTGATCGACTTCGACGAGAACCACGCCGCAGCCATCCTCAAGCAATGGATTCGTCAAGGAGCGAACGGATGAAACCGCTATCGATCGCCGACTACCTTGATCATCTTGGCCGCGCGGCCGGCGATAAGAAGCCGCAGCAGCAGAGCTCGCCGTTTCGCCCCCGGAGCCTGCCGAGCCCGCAGAGCGAGACGGCGAAGCCGAGACCGCTCTTCGATCGCGGAGCCAAACCGGCCGGCGCCGGGACGCAAGGGGAGGACTCCCCCCGTCGCTCGCCATGGGCGCCAAAGCCGGGTCCGCTGGCCGAGCGGCGATCGCCGCCGGCGGCGGCCGAGCCGGTCAAGACCGAGGACGTCGCCGTCAAACTCGCCGAAGCCTATGCGCGCGGCCGCGAGGAAGGTCTGGCCGAAGGCCGCGCCGAGGCTTTGGAGGGCCACGCGGCAGAGCTCGCCGCGGTGCGAGAGAAGGCGGAAACGGAGCGGCAGGCGTTTCATGTCAACGAATATATCGAGTTCGAAGGGGCGATCCGGTCCGGGTTCCGTCAGGTCGAGCAATCCGTCGGCGCCGCCGTCACCCGCATCCTTGCGCCGTTTCTTTCGCAGCAGGTCGTCAAGCGCGCCCTGGACGAACTGAGCGAAGCCATCGCCCGGCTCAGCGCGGGCGGTTCGCCTGGACTGATCAGGATACGCGGACCTGAGCGCCTGCTTGCGCCTTTGCGCGAGCGCATCGCCGGCCTGCCGATCGAGGTCGAGTATACCGAAGACGAAGGGGTGGAGACTGTCGTCGAGGCCAACGCCACGCAAATCGTGACCGGGCTTCGCCCCTGGGCCGAGCTGCTGGCTTCGTTCGAAGCTTAAGCCCAGCCGATGACCGAGCCCCATCCGGAAATCATCATCGTCAAGCGCCATGGCGCGCACGAGGAGGAGCACCACGGCGGCGCCTGGAAGATCGCCTTCGCCGATTTCATGACCGCGATGATGGCCTTTTTTCTCGTGCTGTGGATCATCAGCGCCACCGACAAGAACACCAAGACGCTGATCGCGCGCTACTTCAACCCGGTGAAGGTCGAGGAGCCGGCGAAGGCGCAAAAAGGCATCCACGGCGTTCCGGAAAAGGACGCCTACGCGCCGGGCGCAGACACGGCCGCGCCGAGCGGGGGCAAGCCCAATTCCGAGCGCGGCGAAGCTCAGGGGGACAAGGCCGACGAGGGCGCCGCTGCGGGTTCGATCGAGCCACCCGCCTGCCCCGTCGACTGTCCCGCCGCCGGATCCGGCGAAGCGCTATCCGACCATGTCGGAGCAGGAATTGTTCAGCGATCCTCGCGCCAGCCTCGACAAGATCGCGGGCGCGCCGCCGCCCGGCCCCCGCATCGACCCGTCGGCGGCGCTCAAGGGCTATGGCGAAGTGGGGCCTAGCGTCGACGAGGGGTTGCGCGATCCGTTCCGTCCGCTCGGCAGCGATCAGGCCGTCAATGTGGTGGCGCACGATCCCGGCGCCCCGCCGGCGGCCGCCGCCCCCAGCGACGAACCGGTTTCCATGTCCACCTCGATCGCGCCGGCGGCCGGGTCGGCGACAGGCTCCGCCGAAGCGCAGGACGCGGCGCCGTCGGCTACGGCGGCGACAGGCGCCGCCCAGGCGCCGGGAGCCGCCAAGGTTATGGGCCCCGCCGAAGCTCAAGGCGCGGGATCGCCTGCGCCCTTGACGCCGTATCCGCCGGCGCCCGACGCCGCCGAGGCGCGTCAGTCGGCCGCGTCCAACCTGCTCGCCGACCTGAAGAAGCGGCTCGCCGGCGAGGCCAAGGCGATGCATGGCCCGAACTCGATGTCCAGGCGACCGAGGAGGGAATCCTCATCAGCCTCACCGACCGGCAGAATTTCTCCATGTTCGCCATCGGCTCGGCCGAGCCGCAGCCGCGCGTCGTGCAAATGATGGACGCGATCGCCGCAAGCCTGCAGAAGCTTTGCAGGGCGCCGATCATCGTGCGCGGCCACACCGACGCGCGCCGCTACCGGTCGGCGACCTACGACAATTGGCGCCTCTCCTCGGCGCGCGCCCAGATGGCCTATTACATGCTGATTCGCGGCGGCCTGCCGGAAAAGCGGTTCGACCGGGTCGAGGGCTACGCCGACCATCATCTCAAGGACCCGGCCCACCCGCTCGCAGCCGAGAACCGGCGCATTGAAATCCTGGTGCGCGAGGCGAAGCCGTGACGTTTTCCTGGCCCGCACTGGCTTTCGCCGCGTTCGCTGTCCTCGGCCCTTCCGTGGCGTTCGCCGATTCGGCGAAGGTCTCCGACCTTGTCGACGATCTGCAGCGAATCCAGCTGAGGATCGCCCAGGGCGACAAGGCCGCCTACCCGGCTCAGCTCAATCAGCTGAAGACGATCGGCGCGGCGATCGCCGCGGCCAGCCCCGAAACCTGGAAGGACAAACACGAGGCCGATTCGCTCGTCATCTATATCCTGAGCGGAGGACCTCTCGCCGACGTCGCGACGCTGCTCAGAGGCGACGCGGTGATCGAGTCGGAGCGGCCGCTGGCGCGCGGCGCGCTGGCCTACGTCACCAATCACGAGGCGGACGCCATCGATCTGCTCGGGCAAACGGACTTGACCGCGCTCGACCTGCGGCTTGCGGGCGAGGTCGCCTTCGCCCGCTCTGTCCTCGAGACAAAGCGGAACGCCAAGACGGCGGTCGAGCTCCTCGACTGGGCGCGCCTCCTTTCGCCGGGGGGATTGGTCGAGGAAGCGGCGCTCAGGCGCGAGATCGCCCTGCTCGCTGCGGCCAAGGACGTCGCCCGCGTGGCGATGCTGACGCGGCAATATGTGACCCGCTTCGCCGCTTCGCTCTATGCGGCGGATTTCCTGCGCGATCTCGCGGGCGTCGTGGCACGCCTCGGTCTCGTTGACGATGCGGCCAATTACAAGCTCATCTCGAACGCGGTCGCGACCTTGCCCACCGACCGCCGGCGAGAATTCCTTCTGAACCTGGCCAAGTCCGGGCTCGTCAGCGCGAAATTCGCCGCCGCCTCCGCCGCGGCGACCGAGGCTCTCGAAAGCTCGAAGGCCGACAGCCCGGAGGCCATGCGCGCCCGCCTCTATCTTGCGGCAAGCCGGCTGTTCTCTGACGCGTACGACGCGGCGGTCGCCGATCTGCGGACTCTGTCCGCCTCGAAGCTCGACCGGGCCGACGTCGGTCTGCTTGACAGCGGCTCGACGGGCGGCGGTGGAGCTGCGCCTCATCCCCGAGCCCGGCGTCGTCGATACGCAGGACCCCGCCGCGCTCAGTGGCGGCGACAAGGTCAAGCCGAGCGGGCCGGCGCTCACGATCGAGCAGGCGCAGGCTGCGCTTGCGCGGACGTCGAAGCCCTCGCGCGCCTGCAAAACGGAGGCTCGCCATGACCGCGCCCGCCGCTCGCGCCTGCCTCGGGGCCGGTAGCGCCGCCCGTGCAGCGCGCCTCCGCTCAAGCCCCGGCCGATCGCTTCGCCTTCGCCGCCGTGCTCGACGCGCTTCCCGCCGCAGCGTCGAAAGCGGGCGCGTCGAGCGGCAAGGAACAGCCGCATCGTTGCGAAGGAGTCGCGCGAGGACGGTTCGGCGAACCGACAGTCCGCCCGTCATTCGCTGTTGAGCGACGGCGTGCTTCTGGCCTCCCTGCCATTCGCCCTCAGCGCCGCGCTCCGCGACGGGTGCGGGTTCGCAAGCCGCGGGCCACGCGTCCTCGCCCGCCACGGCTGCGGCCAAAGCGTCGGGAGCCGAGGCCGGCGGCGCGTCCGCCGCCGCGAGCGACAAGACTGACGGCTGTCGGACGGCTCGTTGGCGAACGCGCCTTTCACTTCACCGCCTCCGGGTCCCCGAGCGCGTTTGCAAGCCGTGGGCTGACCGGCGAGGCGTCGTTCACGCTGGCCGGCGCCTCCGGCCAGGACCTTGCGACCCAAGTGAATCGGAGCGGCGAAAGCGCCGTCGCCGCCGGCTTCGCGACGGCGGAGGCCGCGCCAGGCGCGGGCGCCGCTCCATCCAGCGGCGCCGCAGCGGCCTCGGCGCCGATCGTTCCACGCGCACGCGCGTCTCAGCCACATCGGGCGAGCCCGACGCGAGCGACGGCGGCGCATGAGGCCGTACACGGCGAGCGCGGGCCTGAAGCGACGGCGGCGTCGGCGCCCGCCCGGGTTGCGAGTTCGGCCGCGCGCCTGCGCCGGCTGATTCGCGCGGCGACGGGACTGACGGCCGCCTTCCCGATCCGACCGGCTCCAACGTTCCATCGTTGGCGCAAACCGATCCGTTCGGCGCGCTTTTCTCTGCGCCTTTCGCCGCTGCGTCGTCGTTCGGGCTCGATGGTTCGACGCCGACAGCCGCGGGCGCGGACGTCACGCCGCGCGCGAGCGCGCCCGCCGCCAGCGCCGCGGCCGCTGGCCCGGCAGTCAAGGAGATCGACGTCGATCTTTCGCCGGGCGGGCTCGAGGATGTCTCGATGACGATGCGGCTCGCCGGCGACAAGCTCTCGGTCGTCATTCGCGCCGGCGAGCTCTCAGACGCTCAGTTCAATCGAAGGCGCGCGCGACGCGATCGCCGACCGCATGGCGGCGATCGGCCAGCCGCTCGAACTCGCTCACGGTCAAGCAGATGGGCGTCGGCGTGATGGAACGGGAACAGCGCCTCGGCCAGCGACGGCTCCGGCGGGAGGCGAGAGACGATCGGCGCGAGGCGCGGGCGAAGCGGGGTGGTTCGAACGATGCGTGGTCTCGGCGCGGCGCTGGTCGCGATCGCAGTTTCTAGCGGCGCCGCGCGCGCCGAGGGGTCGCTCGCCTGCGAGCGGGAAATGACGCGCGCGTCGGCTTTGCACGGCGTGCCGCTCAACGTGCTCTATTCGGTCGGCCTGACCGAGACCGGGCGCCGCGGCGAGCTCAGCCCCTATGACATGAACGTCGACGGGCAGGCGGTGCATTCCGCCAGCCTCGCCGAGGCGATGGCGCGCTTTGCCCAAGCCAGGCAGCGCGGCGCGAAGTTCATCGACATCGGCTGCATGCAGATCAACCACCGTTTCCACGGCGCTGACTTTCGCTCTCTCAGCGAGATGTTCGACCCCGCCCGCAACGTCGACTACGCCGCGAACTTCCTGAAAGCGCTGAAGGCGCAGGAAGGCTCGTGGACGCTGGCCGTCGCCCGCTATAACGCCGGGCCCGGCAATCCGGCGGCGGAGAGAACCTATGTCTGCTCGGTCATCCGCAACATGGTCGCGAGCGGCTTCGGGGCCTGGACGGCGAACGCGCGCGCGCTCTGCCAGTAGGGCGGGCCAGCTTTGCCGCCCGGGCGCTCCTCTTCGCGAAAATGCGGCGTCTATTTTTTTCGCGCCGCTTGCTCTAGCCGCCATTTTACCGGCGCCCGCTAATGTTTTCAGTCGCTTACGACCCTGTTTAGTTCCGCCCTGAAAATCGCGCGCACGGTGACCCCGGCGCGGCTGCGGTGCTCCGCACCGGACATGATTTTACCTTATCATAATGTTCAATTAAATTCTTGGTCTGTTCCGAGAACTATAAGTTCGCGCCGTCTTCCCGGCCGAGGGTGGGATTCCTCCTTCCCCCAAGACGGTCGGGGGCAAGCGCTTACGCCTCGACCTTGTCCTTCTTGTACGAGCGCCAGCGCAAGGGCCGCCGTCGCCCGATTCGGACTCGGCCATCGCCGTCGCCGCGATGCGCTCGTGATCGGGCGACTTGTGGCAGGCGGGATCGGTGTTGCGCGCGTCTCCAGTCAGCGCCAGCGCCTGGCAGCGGCACCCGCCCCAGTCGATCTCGCGCCGGTCGCAGGACCGGCAGAGTTCGGGCATCCAGTCCGTGCCGCGGAAGGCGTTGAAGGCGGGGTTCGAACGCCAGATGTCGCTTAAGCGAATGGTCGCGCACGTTCCAGAATTCGAGGCCCGGAATTGACTCTGCCGCGTGGCAAGGCAGCGCCTTGCCGGTCGGCGACACGTTGATCGCGACCCGCCCCCATCCGCCCGCGCAGGGCTTCGGATAGCGCGCGTAATAGTCGGGGACCACCATGTCGATGACGAGTTCGCCCTTGAGGCGGACGCGGGCCGCCTCGACGATGCGCGATCGATTCGTCGACATCCGCCTCGAGCGGCATCAGCGCGGCGCGATTGGCGAGCGCCCAGCCGTAATATTGGGTATGCGCGACTTCGAGCCGGCGCGCGCCGAGTTCGACCGCAAGATCGATGAAAGCGCTCACCTGATGAATGATTCGAGCGATGGATGACCGCGTTGATGGTGAGCGGCAGGCCCGCCTTGATGACGTAGCCGGCGAAGGCGCGCTTGCGCTCCCACGAGCCCTTGTAATGGCCGAGGCGGTCGTTGGTCTCCTGGATCGGCGCCCTGAAAGGAGAGCTGCGCATGGTCGAGGCCGGCATCGGCGAGTTCACCCGTCAGCTTCTCGCTGACCCCGATGCCCGAGGTGATGAGGTTGGTGTAGAGCCCGCTTTGCGAAGCGTGGCGCGTGAGATCGACAATGTCGCGCCGCGCCGTCGGCTCGCCGCCGGAGAGATGCACATGCAACGCGCCGAGCGCGGCCGCTTCGCTGAACACGCGCTTCCAGGTCTCGCCGTCGAGCTCATTGCCCGGGCGCTCGAGCGCGATCGGGTTCGAGCAATAGAGACAGCCGAGCGGGCAGCGATGGGTGAGCTCGACCAGAAGCCCGATCGGCGGGGCGGGCGGAGGGGGCGCGTGAGCGGTCATGTCTCAAGCACTCTTTTGGCCTTGAGGTCGGCAAGCATGGCGACGACATCCTTTTCGATCACCGCCGGCGGCGCCGCGTAGCGCGCCGCAAGCTCGGCGACGATCGCGTCGAGATCGCGCTCGCCGTCGCAAAGCTCGAGCACGGCGGCGGCGGTGTCATCGATCTCGAAGATCCGTTCCGGCGCGAGCAGCGTCCATCGCCCGCGCGCTTCATCGCGCTTGAGCCGCACGCCCCGCGGGAGATGCGGCCGCGACTGAGCATGGAATGTCCGTTGTCTCGTTCATTTCGCCTTCACTCCGGCCGGAACGCGCCCGGAGGGATCGCGCCGTCGACATAGGCGTGATGCAGCGCGTCGAGCTGCGCCCACAACACATCGGTCTTGAACGTCAAGGCCGCAAGGGCGCCGCGCTGCTCTTCGACCGTGCGGGCGTTGGCCTTCACGTAGTCGAGCGCAAACTGAGCGTCCCTCGGCGCCTGATCGAGCCGGCGGCGGAAATAGGCGACCACCTTCTCGTCGATGAAGCTGTAATTGGCCAGCATCCCGGCGATGCGGCGCTTGTGGATCGAGGGGGCGAAGAGCTCCGTCAGGCTGGACGCCACCGCCTCGACCAGCGGCTTCTCGCGCACGAAACGCACATAAGCCTCGACCGCGAACTTGGTCGCCGGCAGCGCGCCTTCCTGCGAGATCACATAGTCGCGGTCGAGCCCCAGCCCGTCGGTGAGGATGAGCCAGCGGTCGATGCCGCCCTGCTCGTCGCCGACGCCGTCATGGTCGGTGATCCGATGCAGCCACTCGCGGCGCAGATTCGCGATCCTCGCAGCGCCCGATCAGGGAGGCGTCCTTGCGCGGGATAGCGGCCTGATAGACGTAGCGGTTGAGCGCCCAGGCCTGCACCTGGCCCTTGTTGAGCTTGCCGTCGTGCAGGAGGCCATGGAACGGATGCAGGTCGTGATAGCGCTTTGGCCCGACGGCCCTGAGCGCCTCTTCCAGCGCCTCGGGGGTCATGGGCGCCGACGGCGCATGGATGTTCATGGGCTAACCTCCATTCCGTCGAAGGCGATCTCCCAGCCCGCGGCTTTCACCTTCGCCTCTTCAGGCGATCCCTCGATCAGGATCGGGTTCGAATTGTTGATATGGATGAAGATGCGGCGCGGCCGCGTATGGCGGGCGAGCGCCTCCAGCGTTCCTCCTGGTCCCGACACGGGGCTGTGGCCCATGCGCCTCCCCGTTTTGTCGCCAAGGCCGTTTCTGATCATTTCGTCGTCGGCGAACAGCGTGCCGTCGAAAAACAACACGTCCGCATTGGCGATGCGGGCGTCGAGGTCCTCCGTAACATGGGCGCAAGCCGGCGCATAGACGAGTCTTTTGCCCGCCGCCTCGACCGCGACGCAGACCGTGCCCTCGCCGATCTCGTCGGTGCTGACCTGTCCCTCCTCGAGCCACAGCGGCACCTTGCCGGGGATGGCGAACAATTCGAGCTCAATTCCCGGCAGGGGCTCGAAGGGTTCGTTCAAGGCGACGGCGCGGCGCGGCGCGACGGCGCGGTCGACGACGTCGAACATGCGATTGGCCCCGATCGCGTCCAACGTCGCCTGCGTGGCGAAGAGGTCGAACGGCTGGCGCTCGCGCAAAGCCAGAAGGCCGGCCGAGGAATCGACCTCGGCGTTGGTCAGGACGACGGCGCCGATCGGCGAGTGGCGCCCCTCGCCCCTGGGGTGGAGCGCGGCGTCGCCAGGATCTGCTGGCGCAGGTCGATCGAGGCGTTGAGCAGGAGCCAGTTTTCGCCGTCGATGGTGAGCGCGAGGCCGGCCTGGGTGCGCGGCTTGACTTGGCTGTCGCCGCTCCAGGCGAGGCGGCAGACCCGGCAGCCGCAGTTCCACTGCGGCACGCCGCCGCCGGCGGCCGAGCCGAGCACGAGCGCCCTCAAGCGAGAGGCTAGTGGGGGGCATAGTTGAAGCTCGTCGCGATGCGGGTGGAGCCGCCGGGGGGCGGGGGGAAGCGCGCCCCTTCCACCAGCGAACGCGCCGCCGCGTCAAGCTCGCGGTCGCCCGACGAGCGGGTGATGGCGAACGAGGTCACCGCGCCGGACGGGCCGATGGCGAAGGAAACGCCGACCATTCCCCTCGCGCCCCGGGCGCGGGCGGCCTCCGGATAGAACAGACGGCTGCGGATGATGGCGCTCACCTCTCCTCTATACGCCGAAAGCGACGAAGCGCTCGCCGCGGCGCTCGACGGCGCGCCGGTTGAAGGCGCGCCGCGCGACGCCTTGAGCGGCGGAGCGGGATTCCTCCCGGGCAGGTCTCGACTCGGCGCGCCTCGGCTCAGCCCGTCTCGGCTCCGGCCGCGCCTCAGGTCTCGCCGCTTCGCGCGAGGGCGCGCGAGGCCTGGGCGGCGGGGGCCTCGCCGGCCGGGCCTCGACCGCCTTCGGCGGCGGAGGCGGCGGCGGCGCAAGCTCGACCGGAGCGGGCGGCGGCGATCTCCTGCGGGGGAGGCGGCTCCTCCACGGGGGCCGGCGGAGGCTGCTCCTGCGGCGGCGGCGGCGTCTCCTGCGGGGGCGGCGGAGGTTGCTCCTGCGGCGGCGGCGGCTGCTCCTGCGGGGTGGGCGGAGGCGTCTCCTGCGGGGTGACGGGCGCTGGAGGCGGCTCGGCGGGCGTCGGAACGGTCGCCTGACCCGGCGGAGGCGCGGATTGTTCGGGCGGCTTCGCCTGTTCAGCCGGCGGCGTGGGGTTTTCCGCCGCCGGGGCTTCCGGCTCGATGTCGACGACCACCTCCGGCGGCGGCTCGACCGGCCGCGGCTCCAGATAGACGATCGAAAGCGCGGCGGCGTGAAGCGCGAGCACGATGGCGATGACGGCAGGGCGGAGCCAGGGCGGGCGGACGGGCGGCGGCTCGAAGAGCCTCCCGTCCAGCGTCGCGGCGATCACGGCTTGGGCGCGTCTGGCGCGGCGGAAGCGGCGCGCGTCTGGAGTTCGCGGAAGCCGGCGCGCTCGGACGGCGAGGGCCCGACACAATCGCGATCCGGGAGATTCCGTTCGCCGCGAGATCGTCCATCACCGACACGACGTCGCCATAAGGCGCGTCGCGATCGCCACGCAACTGAACGACGCCATTCGAGTCGCCGAGCTTGGCCTTGACCCTCGCCGCCATCTCGTCGCGGGAGACCGGATCTTTTCCGACCGAGACGGCGCCGTCCTTGGCGACGCCGACGACGACCGGCTCCTTGTTTTCGAGCGGCCGAGCGGTCCTGGCGCTGGGCAGGTTCACCTTGATGCCGGTCGCCAGCATCGGCGCCGTCACCATGAAGATGATGAGCAGAACCAGCATCACGTCGACAAGCGGCGTGACGTTGATGGCGGCGAGCGGCTCATAGAGGCCTTCGCCGATCTTGCGCGGGCTCAAGCCCATCACTGCGTCTCCGCGCGCCTGCGCGGCGCCTCATCGCGCGCGATTTCGGCCGGGCGGGCGAGCAGCGCGAGCGCGCGCTCTTCGATGAACGAGGCCATGTCCTGTCCGAGCCGGCCATAGGCTGCGCCAATGCGGTTATAGCCGATCGAGGCGGGAATTGCGGCCGCAAGACCATAAGCGGTCGCTGCAAGCGCTTCCGCGATGCCCGGCGCAACCGTCGCCAGCGAAGTGTCCTGCGCCTGGCCGATCGCCGCGAAGCTCGACATGATGCCCCAGACGGTGCCGAACAGGCCGACGAACGGCGCGACCGAGGAAATAACCGCGAGATTGGGCAAGCCCCCTTCGGAGCGCATCAGGAGATCGCGCGCGGCGCGCGCCATCGCATCCGAAATGCGCGACCTCAGTTCGCCGACCGTCTCGCCCGGGATACGGCGGCGCGCCTCTTCATCGCCCGCTGCGACGACGCTTGCGAGCGATTCGGGGATTTCTCCGCCTGCTCTCGCAATCCGGACGGCGCGGCGAAGGCGCGTCACCGAAATCCGGCCTTCGATGATGAGCACCCAGCACCAGATCGAGGCGAGGAACAGGACGGCCATGACGGCCTTGCCGACGAGGCTCGCGTTGAGAAAGAGCCCGAGCGGGGAAAGATCCAAAGCTTGCTCCATGTCAACGCCTCGTGTCGCCCCGCGCGTCCTATGTGCGCGTCACGTCGCGCGTTTCAACCCGGCGCTGCTCCCGCCGCCGTCGCTTCCCCGCCGGTCAACGCGCGCGCAGCAGACGCAGAAGAACGCGACCCGCATGCGTGCGCGCTTCCTTCGCGTCCACCGTTCCCTCGTTATCCGTGTCGGCGCGTTTGAAGGCGTATTCGACGAATTTGAGATACTCGTCCTTGGTCAGCGTCTTGTCGTTGTCAGGATCTGCGATCTTCCAGTCCCGCGCGGAAATGCGGCCTCTCAGCTCGGGGCGATCGAGCGTGCCGTCGTGGTCATGGTCGAGCTGGTCGAACACCTTGCTCGCCGCCGCCTTCGCCTCATCGAGGCTGATCGTGCCGTCGTTGTCCGTGTCGATTCCGCTGAACGGCGACGCCGCGAGCGAGGGCGAGAGCGCCGAGGTCGGAAGCCAGCGCCAGCAGAAAGGTTCTCCGTCCGATCATTTTCACCGCAATGTCCTCGTCTCGCCGCCCTCGCTCGTCTTCTTGCGCATTACAACGATACCGCAACTCAGAAGGGCGCGCTGGCCAAGACCCCTTCACAGGGTGATCCGCATCCCCCCATAGATCGCAAACGGCCTCACCGACCCGAGGCTCGTTGGATTGGTCAGGAAGGCGCCGTGTTGGGCAGCGCGGAAGTGTCGAACAGAGCGCCGCCGGTATAGAACCGCTGGTCGAACAGGTTTTGGACGAGGCCATAGATCTGCACTTGCTTGGCCACCTGGTAGGACGTGTGCAGGCCGAACACGGCGTAGCCCGGGACTTGGGGAAGGGCGCCGTTCTCATTGCCGAAGAGGACCTGGCCCGACGCGGCGACCATGTCCGCGCCGACGCGCCACTTGTCGGTAACCGCATAGTCGACGCCCGCTTTCACCGTATTTTTCGGAATGCCGGCGATCGGCATGCCATTGGTGATCGGAATGAAGCCGCTCGCGTCGGCCAATGGATTGAACGGCGACGACTCCTGAAAGGTCGTCAGATAAACAGCGTCGATATAGGTGTAATTGGCGTAGGCTGACCACTTATCGCCGGTCCACTGGGCGCTGACCTCCGCGCCCTGGCGCAAGGTCGTTCCGACATTGGCGAAATAGCCGAAGCCGGTCGCGGCGCTCTGCTGCGGCAGGATGTCGTTGTTGAGCGTGGTGCGGAAGAGCCCCGCCGACCATTGCAGCTTGCCCCATTCAGGCCCCAGACCCACTTGGCTTAGCGCGTTCGTCCCGCGGAAGCCGAGCTCGAAAGTCTGGCCGACCACCTGTTGCAGTTTCGGGTCCGAGACAAGAAAGTTGTCGATGATGCAGGGGTGGTTGGGGTCGGCGCAGCCGAGCTCGAGCGGCGTCGGCGCGCGGTTGGTCATCGCATAGCCCGCATAAAAATTGATGTCGGGCGTGAGCTTGTAGGTGAAACCGAGCGTCGGATTGACGTGGAAGAAGTTCGAGAAGCCGTTGAGAAGAGCTACGTTCGCCCCCTCGAGATTGATCCCCGCATAATTGAAACGGCCGCCGGCGGTCACCGTCAGGCGGTCGGTCGCGCTATAGGTGTCGAGCGCGTAGACGCCCGTATAGGCGTTGTTCGCATTGACCGAGATCGGGTTCAGGAAGCTGTCAGGCTGGTCGATAATGAACGGGGAGCCGATCAGCGGGAACGACGTGTTGTTGTCGTTGAAGAATGTGCCGAGCTGGTTGTTGCCGGTGAACCGCGTCCAGCCGTAGTCGAGCGACGTACCGACGGTCAGCGTATTGTCGTGGCCGGCAAGCTTGGCGGTGTCGACGGCCTGGACGCTGGCGCCGAGAGAGCGCGACTGCGTCCAGGTTCGGTCGATTTCGCCGAGATCGAGCGTCCCATTCTTCGAGATGTCAGGGATAATCCCCCCTAACGTGTCATGCGCCGGGCTGCCGTCCAGGCACGAGAACGGCGCGCACGGCTGTACGGCGGTCGGATTGCCGTCGACATGCGCCTGGTTGAAAGCGCGGAAATAGGCCCCGCCCTGGAGACTGAGCGTGTTCGAATAGGCGTAGGCGCCGGTCCAAGACAGCATCGCCATCTTGTTCTCGGTCGTCTGCGGAACGGTGTAGACGCTGCTCCAATTGTTCTGCAACTGCTGGATCGGGGTGAAGACAGCAGCGCCGAACTGGGTGTCCGCCGCGGTGAGCTGCAGGTGCGACTCAAACCCGTTCGCCTTGTAGCCGACATCGCCGTAGAAGTTGGTGAGCTGCGAGGATCCGTCGACCCGCCAGCCGCCGTCGTTGATCTGCGTGCCCGCCAGATAGACCGACCAGTCGCCGACCTGCTTGCCGAACTGAACTTCCTCCTGCGCGCGACCGAATGAGCCGCCGCGAAGATCGGCTTCGAAACCCTGCCAGGTGAAGCCGTTCTTCATCGTGACGGTGACGGCGCCGCCGAGGACGTTGAGGCCGAAGATCGGATTTCCCGCGACGATCGCCGTCTTGTCGATCGCATTCTCGGGTATGAGGTCCCAGTTGACGCCGTCGCCGAACGCCTCGTTGATCCGCACGCCGTTCTGATAGACGGCAAGGCCGATCGGCGTTCCGGTCACCGGCGTCGCGTTGAAGCCGCGATAGCTGACGTCGGGCTGGAAGTCGTTGCCCGATACGTTGTTGACCGTGACGCCCGGCGCCTGGCGCGCCGAGCGTGCCCGGGAGCGTCGTGTCGTTGAAGGTCTGAATGTCCTGTGAGCCGGTCTGCCATACGGAGAACGGAGACTTGGCGACGTCGATCTCGCCGCCGCCGAGCGGCGTCGTCGCGACCACGTTGAAGGTGGGAAGCTCGATCGTCTCCGCCCGAGCAAAGGTCGTGAGGGCGACGAGCGCGGCGCCGGTCGCCGCCATGCGCCCGGCGATTTTGTTCCTCATCCCTCCTCCCTTGACTGACGCTTTGCGTCGCGAGCCGAGCCCCCGGGAACGGTTGAGACGCGGAGCTTCTTTCCGAACCCGCTCACGCCTCGGGCAGGATAGCCTCGCGCGCGCGCCGCACGTACATTTCAATGATTGGACGTTTTTCCGGATTTGCTTCCCGCGTATGTCGGGAGTTTTTCCCGCTCGCCCGGCGCGGCCGTTGCGAAACGCGCCTCGACCACGACCCCGCCCCCCGGCGGCGACGCGATCACAACCCGCCCGCCCAACATGCGCACCCGGTCGCGCATGCCAACGAGGCCCATGCCCGGTTCGGCGTCCCCGTTCAGCCCACGGCCATCGTCTGCGACGCGAATGACGAGCCCCGCGAGCGCGGAATCGCGCAGACTTGGCGCATCGGCTGGCGTCTCAAATGCGAGCGAGGCCTCGATCCGCGTCGCTCCGGCATGGCGAAACGCATTTGTCATCGCCTCTTGTACGAAACGATACGCCATGAGGCTCGCGCGCTCGCCCAAGGCTTCGGCGCGCGGGTCCACCTCGAGCCTGACGGCCATCCTGGGCTCGGCGCGCCGCCAATGCCCGACAAGCGCCTCGAGCGCCTCGACGAGACCAAGCTCCTCGAGCGCGGCCGGACGCAAGTCGGCCAGGATGCGCCGGTTCTGGCCTTGCAGCTCGCCGACCTGAGCCGCGATTGCGCTGGCGGCGGCGCGCGCGGCGGGTTGGTCGCCGATGGTCCTGGCCAGCACCGCGGCGCTTGCGCGCAAGGCGAAGAGATGAGGTCCGAACTCGTCATGCAGTTCGTGGGCGATGAGCTCGCGCTCCTCGTCCTGGGCGTTGAAAACGCGCTCCATCAGTTCGTCATTGGCGCGATTCAAACCGTCGAGCGTCTCCGCCAGGCTGTTGACCTTGGCATTGAGGCTGCGGATCTCGGGAGGCCCGTCGCCCTCGGCGCGCGCACCATAGTCCCCGGCCTCGAGCCTCGCGAGCGCCGCCCGCGCCACCCCGAGAGGCTTCACTGCGCGACCGACCAGAAGGCTCGTCACGCCGATCGCCGCGAGCGCGAGCAGTCCGCCCTCGATGGCGTTCTCCCGCGCTTCCTCCCAGACCTCGTCGATCTCGTCCGCAGGATCGGCGACCAGGATGATCGACTCCGTCGCGCCGTTCCTCATCGCAACCGGAATGACGGCTGTTTCGGCGGGCGCTCTGACAAGGGCGCGAAACCACCGCGGCGCCTCGGACTCCCTGTTCGCCTCGCCGAGAAGCGAGGAAGCAAGCGACGGATCGCCGACGCCCGCGCGTACGTGCCGCAGGTGCTGCAGACTGGCGACGAGGTTCTTGATCACGTCCGGCTCCGGCGCCTCGGGCGAAAGCGCAAGCGTCGTTGCGACGAAATCCTTGGTCAGCCGCATCGTGCTTTGCGTTTCCGCCCGCGCTCTCCCGCTCGCCCGCCAAACGTCATGGACCGCATCGGCGACGAGCCAGAAAGCGAATAGCGACGCGAAAATGAGATTGATCCGATTGCGCAGGGAGATTGAACGCCACATCGGTCCGACGCCTGTTTTGCGCTCCACCGTTGATTTTCCCCGGACGGCTGTCAATGCTGGGGCGAAATGGCGCGTCCGCGCCGCGTCTCCCTTTGTGGCGAGACACGCGGGGCTGACGACCGGATCGCCGGTTGCGCAGGGACGCTTCAGCGAATGCGGGTTCTCATCGTTGACGACCATCCGATCATCGTCTCGGGGTGCCGGGCGCTTCTCGAAGGGGAGCCGGAGATCGAGGTCGTCGAGGCGCAGGACGGCGCGGCGGGTTTCGCCGCCTACTTCAACCTCAAGCCTGAGGTCGGGGTCATCGACATCAATCTCCCCGGATTTTCGGGGCTCGAGCTGCTTCGCCGGATCCTTGAGCGCGAGCCGGAGGCACGGCTCGTCATCTTCAGCATGAACGACGATCCAACCGTCGCCGCGCGCGCGATCGAGGCCGGCGCCAAGGGCTATATCGCCAAGAACGACGATCCGGCGCTGTTCGCCGGCGCGATCAAGACGGTGGCGAACGGCGGGCGTTATCTGCACCCCGAAATGGCGCGGCGGATCGCCTTTCTGCGCGCCGGGCCCAGTCCCGACGCGATCTCGAACCTGAGCGCCCGGGAACTCGAGATCCTCCGCCTTCTGGCCGCAGGCCGCACGATGGCGCAGATCGCCGACCTTCTCAGCGTCTCCTACAAGACGATCGCCAACAACTGCACCCAGCTCAAGCAGAAACTGGGCGCGCGCTCATCCATGGACCTCATGCGAATCGCCATGGGCGTGAGCAGCTGAAGCCGCGGCACCCGTAAAAGTGGCGCGGCGGCGCCTCGACCGCCGACAGCCAAGGCCGGAGGAATGGCCGAGTGAAACGCGAAGCACGCGGGTCTCCCCGCATGCTTCTTGCTATTGAGACTGCTCCGTAACGACCCGCCTTACGGGCTGAACGGGTGCTTGGCGGCCTCGCGCTGAGAGACGACTTCCGCCGGCGTCGGCTTGCCGTTGACGGCGCGCTCGATCGATTCCTTGACGGCGCGATAGTTGAAGTCGTGGATCTTCTTGTCGTCGGCCGCTTCCCAATGGATGAAGACGCCGACGCAGATGAACACGTCGTCGGCCTCGGCCGCGGGAATCGTTCCGTCGGCGACGCTGTCTGCGACCGCCTTGGCGACCGCATGTTGCGCAGGCCCGAACATCTGCACCGCCTGCTTGGCGCCCTTGATGGTCACCTTGTTGAACAGGACCGTGTTGGGCTTGGTCGCTAGATTGGGCGCCAGAACCGCGAGCAGGGACGTGAAACCGTCCTTGTTGTTGGTCAGCGCGTTGGCGAAGGCGCTTTCCGCCGCGCTGCCCCGCGGGCCAATGATCAGATCAATATGTGCGACCTCATTGCCGTCGCCGACCAGCGACTCGCCAACCATGAGCTTGTTAATCTTCGCCATGCGAATTCCTCCCTCGGATCAAGTCAAACCACACACGCCCCCCGCCCATTGCGACGAGGCGGACTGGCTATCCTTGTTGTCAGCATCCCGCTTGGGCGGGATCGGTTGGCCGGATAGTCACGGGACGAGCGCCGCCCCGTACGCCCAACTCAAGCATCGTTAGCGCGCAAGGGCAAGATGGCGTCTGCGCAATTGTCGCCCCGGATCGCGGAGAGGCTCGCCGCAAACAGGGTCGCCACGGTGAGATCCGCGCTCGTTCCGGGGTTGATCCCGCGCGATTTGAGCGCCCCATCCCAGGCCAGCAAGCTGTCCGCGAGACCGGCCGGATCGTCCGCCGCCATGAATGCGTCGCGCCAGCCGGCCGCCTCCCGGCGGACCGCCTCGGCGACGCCCCCGCCAAATTTTCGCGCGATATGCGTATCGGGAATCTCGGCGAGAAACGTCAGATAGACGGCGAGCGTCGACCAGGGCGCGTCGCTTCGCCGCTGGCGGGCCGCCGCCAGCGCCGGCAGGCCGAGCGAGAATATGTCCTCGTAGGCCGTGACGTACTGCCGCGCGATGCGGTCTCGCTCCGCCGCCTCCGCCATGGCTTCGCGCAGCGTCGCGAGCGCGGGGGCGCGCACATCATGGCGAGCCGCGTGCCCGAGTCCGCCGGGGTTGGCGGCGGCGATGGCGGCGAAAACATCCGCCGCGTCCGCCCTGTCGAGACGATCGAGAACGCCCGCCAGCGCCGGGCGCAACGCTTCATCCGGGACCTCGGCAGCCGCCGCGAGCGGAGCGCACAAAAGGATGATGCCGAGATTGGTGTTCTGACCGACCGCCCCGAGGGTTGCCTCGACGGCGGCGCGGACGCGGATTCCGATCCGCGCGCCTCTTTTCGCGATCGGAGCGGCGGTCGCTTCCGCGCTGCGAACAAAGTCGGCGACCTCCATGCCGTGCCCGGGCGCGAACCGGTGCACGTTGCCAGGTTTCGGCGCGTCGAGCTCGGCGAGACACGCCTCGACATAGGCTCGGGCCACCCGATCTTCGCAGGCGCTCATGGAGCGCGCCGTTGCGCCGAACGGCGGGCCAGCTCCTCCTTGAGATCGGATGCGATCGCCTTTGCGATCTGGCGCCGGCTCACCTTCTGCAGGCCGCTCCATGCCGGCATGGAGTTGACCTCGAGCACGGTCGGCGCCCCGTCGGCGGTGACGAGCACGTCGACGCCTGCGATCGCGGCGCCGACCGCTTCCGCCGCCGCGACCGCGAGACGCTCCATTTCCGGATCGCGCGCAACGGCCAGCGGTTGACCGCCTTGCTTGACATTGGTGATCCAGGTCGAGGCGCGGCGCATCATCGCGGCGATCACCCGGCCGCGCAGCACGAACAGCCGATAGTCTGTGAAGTCCTGCGCGCCGTTCGATTGAAAGCGCTGCAGGTAATAGACCCCTGCGACGTCTTCCGCGGCGGGCAGGTCTTCCGGGCGCCGAATGAGGCGCAAGCCCTTGCCCTGCGCGCCGAACAGGGGTTTGAGCACGAGCGGGCCGCGCGGCGTTTCCCGTTCGACGAGGGCGCGCGCGGCTTCAGCCGATTCCATCGTCCAGGTCGGCGGCGTCGGCAGGCCGGCGCGCGCGAGCAGAAAGCTCGTAATCGATTTGTCGACGCACCGTTCAATGGCGCGCGCATCGTTCCAGACGACAACGCCAAGATTCGCCAGCGCGTGCAGGACGCCGAGCCGTTTCGTCACCGCCTCGAACGAGCCGGCCGACAGCGTGCGTACGTGCACCGCGTCGGGCAGTCGCGACCCGAGGATGGGCAGCGTCAGTCCGCTCGCGCTTCGCGTGTCGAACCCGCAATCGGCGAGATCGACGCGCTCGACGCGCGCGCCGACGCCCGTGAACGCCGACTCCATCTGACGGGCGTGCCAATCGCGTTGATCGCTGATGACGAGAATCGTCGGGCGGTCCGAGCGCCCCGCCGCCCTCTCAGGCGAACGAGGCATCGAGCAATTCGTGATGCAGGCTTCCTGCGTGAAAGCTCTCGCCGCTTTCGAGCGCGGTCACGATCACCTCCGCCGGAGAGAACAGCATGGGGTCGATGGCGTAGAAATCGCCCTTGAAGCGCTTGAAGATCTCGGCGAACGGGGCGCCGAAATCGCGCGAGGCGCGACTGGGAAGCGCATCGGCGAGGCCCTTCGCATCCGCGGCCGGCCCGGTGACGTAAAGCTGCGCGCGTCCGCCATAGATGATCGCATCATTGGTGCGCCCCATCGCGGTGACGAAATCGGGATGCGGCGGGCTCAGGGGCGCGGCGCCCATTCCGTCGACGATGCGCTCGAGCGGAAACTTCAACTCGTGCGCCTTGTGCAGCGCCACTTCCAGGACCCGCGCGACCACTTGCGCAGCCCCGGCCAGGCTCTGCGTCGGCGCGTAAATCACGGTCAAAGCCGAAGGCGCCACTCCGCAGTCATGCGTCACCTTCTCCACGATCTCGGGCGGCGGCGGACGTCCGCTTTCGATCACGAGCACGGCTGCGTCGGCTTCGTCCCGATAGCCGATATCCTTGAAAACCGCCTCCTTCTGCGCAAGCGCGCGAGCCGGGCCGGAGCCGAGCGCGAAGAACGCGTCCTTGCCGGTCCCGTGCGCGAGACTCCAGCCGGCGTATTGGCTCCCAAGGCAGGCGATGACCGGCTGCGGCGAGGCGACAGCGATCGTCCAGGGCCAGCGCGGCGTTGCGTTATCTGGGACGAGCCGCACCTCGCCAAGCCCGCCCATGCAGATTTCCGCAATGCGCAATCCCGCTTCGACGCCGCCGCGCCGCTTCGCGCCCGCGTCGATCAAGGTTTCCCCGAGCGGCCCGCGAGCGACGCCGACGTTCAAGATTGCGGCGTCGCGGCTGAGCGCCGCCGTCAGCCCGGCCGCGCGCCGATTGACGCTTAAGGTTTCGACATCGCTCAAAGCACCGCCTCCTGAACGAGAGCGATAATCTCTCGCGCCCGCTCGCTCGCGCACGCCCGCGCCAGATCGACGGTCGAGCCAGAGGCGAGCGCCGTGCACAGCGGGTCGCCTGCGGCGATGCGCGTTCCAGGCGACGGTCGATCGTGCGCCCAATCCGGCCAATTCCGACTCATGCGCATAACAATGTCGTGAGGGGCGTAGACGATTTCGGCCGCCTTGCACATGACCATCGCAGGCGCCGGCGTGAATTGTCCTTCGCATGCGGCGATATGACGCGCAACCAAAGGCGAGTGTTTCGATTCGAACACGTCCAGCGTCGCGCCGGGCCGCGGGTTGATCTCGATGAGCCAGACCGCGTCATCCCCAACCAGAAAATCAGCGCTGTTGAGGCCGACGAGATTCAGTTCCGCGGCGATCACGGCGACGGCGCGAGCGATCTCACTCGCTTGGTGTGGATCAATCTCGACCGGCCCGGCGGCGGCGCCATATCGAAACGGCGAAGCTGGCGTTGGCGCGGTCCATTGCATGCTCAGCCCGATGATCTGAGCTTTTCCTTCCGCCGCGAGAAGCAAAGCCGAGATGCTGTTTCCGGCGACGCGACGTTGGAAATAGCGGTCGGGCGAAGCGCCGTTCGGATCGTCGGCTCGAGCGATGTGGGCGCCTCCCGCGCCGCCCCGCTTCTTCACGAGCCAGAGGTCGGGTTCGTCCGGCGGATCAAACGCAATCGGGGGATGTCGAATGGCCTTTGTCTCGCAAAATTGCGCAAGCGCGAGCGGATCCTTGGCGCGCTTCAGCGTTTCGGCGCTGTTGCCTATTATCCGCGTCTTGCCAGCGATGGCGGCGAGCGTTTCCGGCTGATGCTCGAACCCCGCGCCATAGATGAGCCCAATCGGATCATAGGCATCGGCGAGCGCTTCAACCGCACCGGCCACCTTGTCGAGCGTCATCCCATCGATGAGCCCGCCGTCGAGCGTCGTGGAGGCGCGGCTCGTCTCTCGCGTATCGTCGTCGCCAAATACGTCGATCGAGAGAGGCGCGAATCCGGCATTGGCCGCGGAGGAAGCAAGCGCGCGCGCTGAATAGGCCACGAGGATGATTTCCGGACGATCAATCATCGGCCCGGGATTGATGTTCGACCGTTCGAGAACTTCGCGGCAAGGGCTAGGCATTTCCTTAGGCTGCGCTATTGTTTGTCGCCAAGCTGCGATCGATCGCAATGCGATTGAACCCGCTGACCGGGGATTTGTCTAGTCGAGTCCCAGATCCTGACCTTGCCTGCGGCTGCCAGTGTCGACATGGGAACCAATCGAGCGGAGCGTATGTCGCTGAAAGATCCAACCGGCCTCGAGGCTGCAACGTCGATCGACGGGGCGCCGGCTTCGCTCGACGACGCGGCCGCCGCCGCGGCTCGCCTGCTGGCGCGAAGCGGTCAGCCGCTGATCGCGGGCTTAAGCGCGGATATCGAAGGGACGAGGGCTGCGATCGCCCTCGCCGAACGAACAGGCGCGGTCATCGAGCACAGGCATTCGGCGGCGATCTTGCGCGATCTCGACTCGATGCGCGAGACCGGGGTCATGCTCGTAACGCCAGGCGAAGCGCGCGTGCGCGCCGATGTCTTGCTGCTCGTGGGAGACGGCCTCACGGAAAGCTGGCCTGGTCTCGCCGAACGGCTGTTGCAGCCGCCGGCAAGGCCTGAGGGCGTGGACGTCAAGCGGCGCATCGTTTGGCTCGCGCCCAAGGCAGACGCGACAATTCCTGGCTTTGACGGCGACATCGAAATTGTCGCCGCGGGCCTCGGCTCGACGCTTGGCGCCAATCTCGCCGCGTTGCGCGCGCGGGTCAAAGGGCGGCCGGTCGCGCAAGCCCAGATTTCTCTGCCCGCGCTCGACGCGCTCGCAGGCGTCGTGAAAGGCGCTCGCTTCGGCGTCGCGGTCTGGACGGCTGCGAGTCTCGGAGCGCTCGAAATCGAGATGATCAACGGCCTCGTGCGCGACCTGAACGAGACGACGCGGTTCTCGACATTGCCGCTTGCGCCGGGGGACAATGGCGCAGGCGTGCTCGCGGCCTGCGGATGGATAATTGGCTTTCCCATGCGAACCGGGTTCGGCGGCGGCGCGCCGGTCCATGACCCCTGGCGCTTCGACGCCGAGCGGCTCGTCGCGTCGGGAGAGACCGATTGCGTGTTGTGGATCTCCGCCTTCGGCGGCGCGCCGCCGGCGTGGCTCAACGCCACGAACCTCATCGCTTTGTGCGAGCCCGCCGCCCAATTCGCCAAAAAGCCGAATGTGCGCATCGCAATCGGGCGCCCGGGCGTCGATCACGACTCGGTTCTGCACTCGCGCGACGCCGGAACCCTGGTCGCCGTCACCGCCTCCGCGCAGAGCGCGACGCCGAGCGTCGCTGAAGCTCTTCAGCGCATCGGCGCCTGCCTCGCAGGGACGCACGCTCCGCCATGCTGACCCATATCAGAAACGCGCATATCGTCGATCCGGCCAATGGCCATGACGAAATCGGCGATCTCTGGATGCGCGACGATAGGATCGTCGCGCCGCCGCAGGCCGGCGCGCAGCCGGACGAAACACTTGACGCAAGCGGATTGATTGCGATGGCAGGCGGCATCGACATCCATTCGCATATCGCCGGCGCGAACGTGAACACCGCCCGGCTCATGCTCCCCGAACACCATCGCGCCCATGTGCGCCGTCCCGCCGGGACGCGGCTCTCGCAAGTCGGATGGACGACGTTCGACACGGGGCGGCTCTATGCTCGAGATGGGTTTCACGACCGTGGTCGAGCCGGCGGTCGCGCCGCACACCGCCCTGCACGCGCATCTCGAGCTCGCCGACACGCCGATCATCGACAAGGCGCTTCTGACCCTTCTCGGCAATGACGATTACGTCCTCGGCCTCATGCGCTCCGGCGAGAGCGCGAGCGCGATCCGCGACCACGTCGCCTGGACGCTGCAAACGACGCGGGCGCTCGGCATCAAGGTGGTCAACGCCGGGGGCGTTGCGGCGTTCAAGGACAACGTCCGCGGCTTTTCGTTCGACGACGTCGTTCCCTATTACGGCGTGACGAGTCGCGCGATCGTCAAGGCGCTGCAGAAGGCGGTGCATGAGATCGGCGTGCCGCATCCGTTGCATGTTCACTGCAATAATCTCGGGCTCCCCGGTAACTTCGAGACCGCGCTCGCGACGATCGCCGCGGCGGAGGGCCTGCCGCTGCATCTGGCGCATCTTCAGTTCTACGGTTACGGGACAGAAGGCCCGCAGGGCTTTTCCTCCGCCGCCCCTCAGCTCGCCGAAGCGGTCAACGCCGCGAAGACTGTCACGGTCGATGTCGGCCAGGTGATGTTCGGGCAGACGGTGACGATCTCCTCCGACGTATTGCGGCAGTTTTCCGCGCGCGGATCGGCGCGGCCGAAGAAATACGCGATCCTCGACGGGGATGCGAACGGCTTCGGCATCGTGCCTTACGAATATCGCGCCGGCAGTTTTCACAACGCGGTGCAGTTCGCGGTCGGCCTGGAGCTCTTCCTGATGATCGACGATCCGTGGCGCGTCTTCTTCACCACCGATCACCCGAACGGCGCGCCGTTCACCACATACCCCGATATTTTCGCGCTGCTGATGGACAAGGATGTGCGCGCTCAGTGGATGTCCCGCCTGCCTGCCGAGGCGCTGGCGGTGACGACGCTCCCGTCGCTCAACCGCGAATATACTTTGAGCGAAGTCGCGACCATGACCCGCGCGGCGCCGGCGAAACTGCTTGGGCTCACGGATCGCGGCCATCTTGGCGCAGGCGGGCGCGCCGATGTCGCGCTCTATCGCCCGGGCAAGGACATCGCGCAGATGTTTCGCGCCGCGGCCCTCGTCTACAAGGACGGCGAGCTTGTGGTCCGTGACGGCGAGGTCACCCGCTACAGGTATGGACGCGCGCTGCATGTGACGCCGGCGGTCGAGGCCTCGATGCGGCGGCGCATGAACGAATATTACGACGAACGCTATGGCCTCAGCTCCGATTTCATGCGCGTGCCGGAAGGCGTGATTGGGCGGCCGCAACCCTTCGAGGCCGTCGCATGCGCGAGCTGACGGTCAACGGCGTCGCCATCGACGACACATTCGCGGAAGCGTTCGACATGCGCGCGACCGCAATCGTCATCACCGCGCCGAGCGCTCGCTGGGCGGCGCAAGCCGCCGAGACGATGACGGGTTTCGCCACCTCGGTGATCGGCTGCGGCTGCGAGGCGGCCCTCGAGAGCGTCCGCTCGCCGCAAGAAACGCCGGACGGACGGCCCGGCGTTCGGGTGCTGATGTTCGCAGTCTCGACGGCGGAACTGCAGAGGCAGCTGCAGAACCGGGTTGGGCAATGCGTGCTGACGAGCCCCGGCTCGGCCTGTTACGCGGGGATCGATTCAGGCGACGACAAGCTCAAGCTCGGCGACGCGATCCGCTTCTTCGGCGACGGCTGGCAGATCGCCAAGCGGCTCGGCCCCCGCCGCTACTGGCGCGTCCCGGTGATGGACGGCGAGTTCGTCTGCGAATCGACCACCTACCTCACCAAGAAAGCGGTCGGCGGGGGCAATCTCATCATCATGGGGGAAAGCCCGGCGAAGACGCTCGCGGCTTCGGAAGCGGCGGCGACGGCGATGCGCGAGATCGCCGACGTCATCATGCCGTTTCCGGGCGGCATCGCGCGTTCGGGATCGAAGGTCGGCTCGAAATACAAGGGCGCGAGCGCTTCGACCAACGACCGTTATTGCCCGACTTTGAAGGGCGCCGTCGACAGCGATCTCTCTCCCGAGATCGGGTCGGTCCTCGAGATTGTCATCGACGGCCTGACCAGCGACGCCGTCGCCAATGCGATGCGCGCGGGGCTCGCGGCGATCGTCGAAATGGGTCCCGAGAAAGGCGCCTTGCGCGTCGGCGCCGGCAATTACGGCGGCAAGCTCGGCCGCCACCACTATCATCTCAAGGATCTTCTTCCGTGAGCGGGTTGATTTTTTTGCTGCGCGCGGCGCCGGCCCAGCGCCTCGACCTCTCGCCACTGATCCCGCAGAATCTCGCCGGCAAGAGCGCCGCGGAGATCGCGAGCATCGAACTGCAAACGACGCGCGTGCGCGTGGCGGCGGGAGACGTTTTCCGCATTCGTATGGGCGATCCGGACGCAATCGTCATCGAAGGGGGAGCTGAGCGTTTCGATCGCGTCGGAGCTGGTATGAACTCAGGCTCGATCCGCGTCGAAGGAGAGGTCGGCGTCGAGGCTGGTCGCCGGATGTCGGGCGGACAATTGACCATTCGCGGCGACGCGGGCCCGTTCGCCGGCTCCGGAATGAAGGGCGGAACGCTTGAGATTGAAGGCGACGCCGCCGAGCGGCTCGGCGGTCCGCTCAGCGGGGAGACAATCGGCATGAGCGGCGGCGTCCTGCGCGTGCGCGGCGACGCGGGGGAACGCGCCGGCGACCGGCTGAGACGCGGCTTCATTCTGATCGAGGGCCGCGCAGGCGCTTACGCCGGCAGCCGAATGATCGCGGGCACCCTGGCGATCGGCGGCGAAGCGGGGGAATTGCCGGGCTACCTGATGGGCCGCGGCACGATCCTGCTGGGGCAAGGCGCGACTTTCCTCTCGCCGACCTTCGCCGATTGCGGCGAATATGAGCTGGTCGCGGCGCGGCTTCTCGCGGGCTACGTCACCCAGGCCAGCGCCAAGCTGGCGGACCTGTTCCGCCGCCCGCTCACGCGTCTGGCGGGCGACCTGGCCGCCCTCGGCAAGGGGGAGATCTTGCTGCCTCGCCGTTGAGACGGCGCGATCCAGTCACTTGCGATAGGCGCGATTGAGGTTGATCGCCTTCGTCAGATACGGGACGCTGGCGTTGTCGATGCGCGCGGAATTGACGTCCAGGCCAGACGTGTCGGCGCCTTGAAGAAGAGCGCCGCGCAGATCCGCGCCGCTGGCGTCCGCCTCGCGCAGCGTAGCCCCTGAAAGATTAGCGCCGGAGAGCTTGGCGAACCGCAAGTCCGCGCGGGCGAGATTGGCGTGCGAGAGGTCCGCGCGGCTGAGATCGGCGGATTTGAATATCGCGCGCATGAGGCCCATCGACTGGTTCTTTTCGTCGGCGCTACAATCCGCGCCTTCGAATCGAGCCCCGACGAGATGCGCGCCGGTGAGATCCGCGGTCACCCGCGCGCCCGTGAGATTGGCGCCGTCGAGATCCGCGCCCTCCATCTGCGTCGCGAACAGGCTCGCCTTGACGAGGCTGGCTCCGGTGAGATCGGCGCCAAGCGCCCAGGCCTGGTCCAGCGTCGCCCCGTCAAGCTTGGCGTGCGAGAGGTTCGTGTGGTTGAGCCGAGCAGCGCGCAAGTTTGCGCCGGACAAGTCGAGGCCGGAAAGATCGAGTCCGGAAAGGCGCTTACCGGTGAAATCGGCGCCGCGCCCACCCTGCCCCGCCTTGACCGCGGCCGCCACCTCGGCGCGCGTCATCTCGGCCGTCGTCATGTCCGGCGAGGTGAGGTCGAGGCCGCGCATGGCGTCCTGGGCGCCTGCCGTGCAAACCGGCGCCACGGCGAGCGCGAGCGCGAGCGAGACTTGCATCAATCGCATGGGCCAAGCCTTCTCCGCATCGGACTGCCATAGGCTCCACGCTGCGCGCCGCAGATCGGCGATGGCAATCGTCGATCAGATCTTCTCGTCGCCCGGGTAAGCGCAACGCCACCGCGTCACCCGCTCCGCCGGATGCTCGTTCGACCACTGAGCGATATAGGGTGGCGCATTCATCGCGCATTGCATCAGCGATTCCTGCGAAGCGAACTGCAGCCGCTGCTCGTCGCACTGGCTTGGCGCGCTGAGCGCGCATACCGTCAAAATCAATTCGATCATCGTCCACCTGCCTTCAAGCAGACCGGCGCGTCCCTCACCACGGAACTGTTGCATTTTGAATGAGGCACCGCAACATTGCGATTTGATCCGAGCCTGGCCCGCGGACGTCCCGCGGCGGCGGCGCGCATCAAATCGCCCGCCGGCGACCGTCATCGCACAGCGACCCGCCTTCGGCGCTTGGCGAAGCACACGAAGTTTCGCAATGTTCCGATGGAAATCCGGGTTCCGGGCGGCGAATGGATCGAGGAAAAGAGACGGCGCAATTGAAAGGCGTTCAGATCACGGCGTCGGCGCGCCTGCATCTCGGGTTTCTCGATCTCGCCGGGGATCTTGGCCGACGGTTCGGTTCGATTGGTCTCGCCATCGACGCGTTCGACACCCGCGTTCATCTTCGCCAGGCTCCGACCTTCGAGGTTTTGGGCGAGGAGCGCGAGCGAGCGGCTCATCTCGCGCGCCGCGTCGCCGAACGCCTTGGCCTTAACACCAGCAAACAGCTCGTCATCTCTACGGCCATTCCTGCGCATGCCGGACTCGGCTCCGGGACCCAGCTCGCGCTCGCGATCGGAGCCGCGTTCAGAACATTTGCCGGATCCCCCCTCAACGCGCGGGAGGATGCGCGCCTGCTCGACCGCGGCGCGCGCTCGGGCGTGGGCGTTGCGCTGTTCGAGCGCGGCGGCCTGGCGGTCGACGCCGGCAGGGGGCCGGATACCGACATTCCGCCGGTGGTCGCGTGTCTGAACTTTCCCCGGGACTGGCGCATTCTTCTGATCCTCGACCGGCGCGTCGAGGGCGCGCATGGGAAAGCGGAGACGCGGGCGTTCGCTGAGCTGCCGCCTTTTCCCCCCGACGCGGCGGCCGAAATCTGCCGCCGCACGCTCATGCAGATCCTGGCCGGGGCTGCGGAAAAGGATCTCCAGGCGTTCGGCGAAGGCGTCGCCAGCGTTCAGGAGGTCGTTGGCGATTATTTCGCTCCAGCCCAGGGCGGCGGCCGCTTCATGAGCGCCGGAGTGGGCCGGGCCGCCGAGCGATTGAAGGCCGCCGGGGCGCACGGAATTGGTCAAAGCTCCTGGGGGCCGACCGGTTTCGCCTTTGCGTCCGATCCTGACCATGCAGAATTCCTCGCTCGCCGCGCCGGCGCCGACCGCGAATCCGGGGTTGACATCACGATCTGCAGCGCGCGCGATCATGGCGCCGAGATCCGCGAGGAAGAGGACGTCTCGATTCCATGATCGCCTGGGAGAAAGCATGGCCAAGAACATCCTGCACATGATCACGCCGCTCGCGCACATGAGCCCCTTCGACGTCAACATGGCGCTGGACGCCGGCTATGACGCGACGGCGTCCTACACCAATGTCTCGCCTGACGAGGTGACGGGTCTCGTCCAGGACGCGATGTTCTCGCGCTCGCCGCGCGATGCGACGCGAACTGGAGTCTTCATCGGCGGCAAGGACGCGCTCGTCGCTCTCGACATGCTGGACGCGGCCGGCAAGGCGCTATTGAAGCCGTTCGAGATCTCGCTGTTCGCCGACCCTGCCGGCTCGTTCACCACCGCCGCCGCGATGATCGCCGTCGTCGACAAGACGCTCAAGGAAAAGAACGGCCGGACGCTTCGCGGCGCCGCCGTCTCCGTGTTCGGCGCGACCGGCGTTGTGGGGACCGCGTCGGCCGTGATCGCAGCGCTCGAGGGCGCATCCGTCACCCTGGCCGGCCGCGAAGGAACCGAGCGCACGGCCCGCCACGCCGCCGAGGTCAATCGCAGGTTCGGGGTCAACCTCGCAGTCGCCGACGGCTCGACCAATGAGGCGAAGGCGGCCATCCTCGCTGCGACGGAAGTGGTCCTGTGCGCGGCGAAAGCGGGCGTGCGCGTGCTCGACGCCGCCGAGATCGCGAGCGCGGCGAAACTGCATGGTCGCGGCCGACGTCAACGCGGTGCCGCCGTCCGGCGTCGAAGGCGTGGATGCGCACGCCAACGGCGCGCCGCTCGGCGAGCGTGGCGCGCTCGGAATCGGCGCTCTTGCGATCGGCAACGTCAAGTACCGGACCGAGTCCGGTCTGTTCAAGCAAATGACCGAGAGCAAGGCTCCGTTGCGCCTCGACTTCCGTCAGGCGTTCGAGCTGGCGCGCACGCTGGCGTGAGATCTCGCGATCACGCGCCCCGGTCGAGGACGCCGACCGGCCGCACGCCGCTCGACCCCGAGGCGCGCTCGCGGCGGATCTCGATGCCGACCTCGCCCTCGATCACGTCCAGCTTGCGGATGTTGACGCGAATGCTGCGCACCCGCGTCTGCTGCAACAGGACGGCGGCGACCTCTTCCGCGAGCGTCTCGACAAAATCGACGTGCCCGCGCCCAACCACAAGACGGATGGCGTCGAGAATGACGTCGTAGGAGAAAATCGAACGCATGTCGTCGGCATGCGCGCCGGCCCGACGCACCAGAGCCTCGACGTCGAAGACGACGCGCTGGCGGACGCCGCGTTCGAAATCATAGGCGCCGATCCCGGCGGAGACGACAAAGTCGCGCACGAACACGCGGTCGAGCTCGCCTTCCTGATCGCGTCCGCCAATGATGCCGCGCGCCAGCAACCGCCAGTCGATCTTGGGCGAAGCGTCGGGGTCCGGCCTCTCGCGCGGGATCAGATCGCGAATGAGAGCCACCGCCTGCGGGTCGATCGCGTCTTTCCGATCATGGGCGCGACAAAGAGCGCCGCGGAAGCCAAGAACGTCTGGACCGAGAAGCAACAGCCGCGGAACGTCAGGCGCCTCGAGCGAGCCCGCGAGGCCGCTCATCAAGTTCAGCGCGCGGCACTCCGAGCAGAACTGGCTGAGGCTCACGACATCGAGATGCGCAATGAGCCGGCCGCGCGTTTTGTCACGCGTGTCGAGCATTGCGCCCTTGAAGCCGAGCGCCGAGAGTTTGGCGAGGAGAGCGAAATCGGGTTTTTCGTCGGCGAACATCATGCCAATGAGACCGACGTCGCGCGCCAGCCCGCTCAAGGAGTGGCCGAGACGATCAAGCGTCGGCGCGTCCACAGCGAGTTTTAGGTAATCGACGCCCATCGCCGCCAACGCCCGCGCGCCGGCGAGCAACGCCCCTTCATCGTAAGGCGGGTCACCGAGCGCCGCGCTCGTCTCGCTTCGCCGCGCGATCGCTGCGAGCGCCGCGAGCGCGGCGTCCAGCGGAACGGCTCCGAGCGCGCCGCGCCGAGGGTCTTTGAGATCGACGACGTCGGCCCCCAGTTGCAGGACGGCCTCGGCCTCGGCTGCGTCGGCGACACTGGCGAGCATGCGCGTCATCGCATTGCGTCCCGATCTGCGCGGCCGCCAGCGGCCCCGTCGCACCGGCGTTCGCTGACTCTGATCCGGGTCAAAAGCGACGCAACCCTTGAAGTCCAGCGGCTTGATTGACCGCGAGCGCAATCCTATCTTGCGCTCAAGAGGAAACGCAAATGCATGCTGCGATCCGCGCCGTTCTCGCGATTGCGATTATGGCCCCACTCGCCCCGCCGGCGCTCGCTCAATCCCGTGGAAAGATCGATCCGGATTGGCCTTGCCAGCAGATCAAGACGCCGACTTTTTCGCTCGCCTCCGTGTGGGCCGGGCCTCAGCTCGATCTCGACTCCCAGAACTGGCGCGACGAAAGCGACGTCGCGGATCTCGAGGCCAAAATGGCGCAGCGGCGCGTGCCGATCGCCGACGTGGAGAAAGCAATCGCGGAGTTCAAGGCGAAAGGCGGTCCCGACGCGAACGCCAAGCTTCTCAGCGCCTTCGCCGCGGCGTTCGAGGATTTGTCGCAGCAACGCTCGCAGGTCAACGATGGCCTGGAAAGATTTGGCCACAAGCAGAACGCCCTCGCCAATCGCATCCGTGCGGAGAACGAGGCGGTGCAGAAATCTTCGGATGAGAAGAGCGATGGCCAGGCGCCGCCCGGCGCCAGCAATCAAGATAAGCTCTTGTGGGACATCCGCGTCTACAACGATCGCCATCAGAGCGCGACTTACGTGTGCGAGGTGCCGACGCTGATCGAACAGCGCATCGGGGCGATCGCGCGCGCGGTGCAGCAGGCTGTGGCGCCGTAGCGCCGGGTTCGCCCCTGCGGCGGCGCTACGTCGCAGGGTGCCGGGGCTGCCAAATTTGCGCCCGCGTAAGCCCGGAAGGCTTCCGGATTCGGAGGCTCGGGCGAAGCCTCACTCGTCAGGGTGAGATCGGCTTGTCGTTCTCGTCGAGCAACGGGACGCCGTAGGAGCGAAGGATCGCGTGAATTTCGCTCTGATTTGCGGAGATCAATTTATTGAGAGAGCGCTTCCAATTCTGATCGGAGCGCCGCACCCCCATCACGATCCGAAAAACCATGCGGGTGTCGCGCTGGTCCTTCACCAGCGGGACAATCGTGGTCGGCGTCTTCGCCTTCGCCGCGTAGTAACCCGCGATCGGCCCCCAGAGCAGCGCGATGTCGATGTCGCCGTGGTCCAGATCGTCCATCATCTGGTGGGTCGGCGAATCGTAGCGGGTGTCGACGACCAGCGCGTAGGATTTGATCTGGCCGAGCAATCCGTTTTCGGCCAGCACGGTCGCCGGCGGGGTGCCGGCGACGATGCCGATCTTCGCCGTCTTGAGACGCGGATCGCTTAGCGATTCCAGTCCCTTGAGAGGACCATCCTTGCGATAGGCGGCGACATAGCTCGTGCGATAATAGGGGCTCGTCGGCTGCACCATGTCGTCGCCCTGGGCGATCCCAAGGACAACGTCGCAACGATGCGCGTTCAGGGTGTTGCGGATGAAGCCGGTCGCATCCGGATAGAAGGTGTAGGCGACCGACTTGCCGAGCTTGCGGGCGAAAAGCTCGGCGATCTTGTTCTCGAAACCTTCGCCGGCCTCGTTCGAGAAAGGTAGGTCGCGCGGATCCGCGCAGGCTCGAAAGACATGCGGGTCGACGAGTTCGATCGAGTCTTCGGTTTGCGCATCCTGCGCGCCCGCGCCGCCAGGGAGAACGACCCCGACCAGCGCGAAGCCCATGAGCCGAAGCGCGAAAAGACCGCCCTTCGCCAGACGCCACCGACCGAACGGCGTTGAATTCCTAGTCATCAATCGGGACCCATGCATTTGTCCTCGGCGGCGGCGAAGGCGGCGGGCTTGGGCGCATGTTTGTCGGGTCGCCCGCGCCCGACCACTCCCGTCGAGCGGGCGCGCAGATAAACATAGATGTCATTCAGGTAGCACATCACATTCTTGTTGTCCGCAAAAGCGGGCATCACAAGGTCATTGCCGTTCCGCAGATCCTTTCGCCCGCTGACGACGGTTCCGAAAAACTCGGCGTAGTTCATCGTCTTGAGCGAGTTCGCGAGCGCCGGCGCGTAACTCGATCCCGCGCCATCAGGACCGTGGCAGACGATGCATGCGGCGTTATAGCGACGGAAGCCTGAGAAGGTGTACCAGTCGACGGTTCCATCCGGCTCGATCTTGTAGGTCGGATCGCCGTTCTTATCGTGCCACAAGCCTTGTTCGTCCTGACTGACCGCGGCCGGATCTCCAGGCGGATCGGCGCGGGCGACGAGCGGCAGAGCCAAGGCCAGCGCAAACCCGAACCCGAGTATCAGTTTGGAAGTCGTCACGTTGGTTTCTCGCGCGGACTAAAGCAAACAAAGAGGGGTCCGGCGCGTGCATTGCGCGCATGCGCCGGACCCCGCTGTCCCCATAGTGTCGGTTCGGCCGCTCAGTCGGTCGGCAGAGCGAAGACCGTGAGCGTGCCGCCGAGCGCCGTGTAGTTCGACAGCGCCGCGTACCCGCCGACCGCGCCCAGACCATCGGTCGGCTTGGTCAGGCCAGCCGCGAGGCCGATGCCCGCCCACCCGCCGACGCCCGACAGGATCGCCACATACTGGCGCCCGCCGTGCTCGTAGGTCATGACGTTGCCGATGATGCCCGACGGGGTCTTGAACTTGTAGAGTTCCTTGCCCGTCTTGGCGTCGACCGCCTTGAGATAGCCTTCCAGCGTGCCGTAGAAGACGACGCCGCCGGCAGTCGCCAGAGCGCCCGACCAGACCGAGAACTGCTCCGGATCCGACCAGACGATCTTGCCGGTCTTGCCGTCCCAAGCGATGAAGTTACCCATGTTGCTGTCGCCTGGGGGCGGATACATGGACAGGGTCGCCCCGACATAGGGCTGCCCCGCGGTGTAGCTCACCTTGAACGGCTCGTAATCCATGCAGACGTGGTTGGTCGGCACGTAGAAGAGCTGGGTCTCGGGCGAGTACGCGGCAGGCTGCTCGTCCTTGGAGCCCAAGCGCCGCAGGGCAGACGCCCTTGGTGTTGACGTCCTCGCCATTGGCCTCGGTCGACATCGCCTTGACGCGGATCGGGCGCCCGTAATCCGGCGAAGACTTGTCCATGTTGATGCCGGTGGCCCAGTTCACCTTCGGGTCGAACTTGTTGGCGACCAGCAGTTCGCCGGTTGCGCGATCGAGCGTGTAGCCGAAGCCGTTGCGGTCGAAATGCGTCAGGAGCTTGCGATCCTTGCCGTCGATCTTCTGGTCGGTGAGGATCATCTCGTTGACGCCGTCATAGTCCCACTCGTCGTGGGGCGTCATCTGGTAGACCCACTTCGCCTCGCCGGTGTCGACGTCGCGCGCCCAGATGGTCATCGACCACTTGTTGTCGCCGGGCCGCTGCTTCGGATTCCAGGTCGAAGGGTTACCCGACCCGTAGTACATCAGATTGAGTGTGGGATCGTAGGAAAACCAGCCCCAGGTGTCGCCACCGCCGATCTTCCACTCATCGCCTTGCCAGGTCTTGAGGCTGGAATCCTTGCCGATCGGCTTGCCGAGCGCCATCGTCTTCTCTGGATCGACGAGGAGATCGGAATCCGGTCCCTCGGAATAAGCCCGCCACGCGAGCTTGCCATCCTTGATGTCGTAGGCGCTGACCCATCCACGAACGCCAAACTCGCCGCCCGACACGCCGATGAAGACCTTGTCCTTGAAGACGAACGGAGCGTCGGTGCCGGTTGCGCCCTTCGACGGATCGCCGTCCTTGACCGACCAGGCGACGGCGCCGGTCTTGGCGTCGAGAGCCACAAGGGTGGTGTCCGCCTGATGCAGGAAGATCTTCCCGTCGGCATAGGCAAGCCCGCGATTGACCGTGTCGCAGCACATTACCGGAATGACGTTGGGATCCTGCTTGGGCTCATATTTCCAGAGGATCTTGCCGTCGTTGTTGAGGTCGAGCGCAAAGACTGTGTTCGGGAACGGCGCATGGACATACATCACGTCGCCGATGACCAGCGGCGCGCCTTCATGCCCGCGCAGAACGCCGGTGGAGAAGGTCCAGGCCGGAGCGAGCTTGTGGACGTTCTCGGTGTTGATCTGTTTAAGTTCAGAAAAGCGTGTGTTGGCGAAGTTGCCGGCCGGCATGACCCACTGATTGGGGTCTGCGGACATTTTCGCCAAATCGTCGTTGGCGGCGGCGTACCCGGCCGTAAACAGGGCCGCAACGCCGAAACAGCTCGCAAGTAAGAGTTTACGCATGGTCTCCTCCCGGTTGACTTCCAGCAAAGCGGTTGAACCGCGTCACACGTCTTTGCAGCGACAGTCTCAGTTGGGATGGTGTCAGCAGCGTGTCACGACAGGGCGAAACGAGCAGTCGCTCGTCATGATTTTCGCCTTGCCTCCGAATAGCACGCCTGGGCTCCCGTTCCCCGACGCTCGTGCAGCCAAAACCAACGAAACGATATGCCGATCGAATTTCGAGCGCAAGCGCAAACGCAAGTATTTATGACTATGACGTCATAGGCATTTCGTCGGACTCCGAGCTTCTGAGGAAGGTCCACCTATATCAATCTTCCGCTGTGGTGTCTTTGCAAACCAGACTCTACTCGTGGATTTGAGACACGTCCCGCGGGCGCCCTGCGCAGGGATGCTCAGAAACAGCGCACGTCGCTCTCCGCCTGAGCGCGCCGCAATCGGGCCAGGGCGTCGCGCGCGATCACAGAGCCGCGAAATTCGCCGCCGATCCGTCCGGGCTCCAGGTCCATCGACGCGACCGTCGAGGCGGTCACATAGGCGTCGTAGGGCAGCAGCGAAGCGATGACGTCGATCGAACACGAGCATTGCTCAAGCGCCTGTCGCGTATCGCCGTTCGTCTTCATGCAGGCGAAAACATATTCCGCGCGCGCGGATGTGGGATAGTCGTTGGCTGCGGCGCTCCCGGCGGCCACTCCCGCCGCGCTGGCGAGATGGACGCCTGCCAACATGAACAACAGCACGCTCATCAAGCGCATGACCGGCTCTCCTCAGACTCCCCTACAACGGCCCTGACCCGGAGGGAAGCGATCGCACCTCCGCGCCAAGCCATGCAACCGCCACGGCGGGGGCGCAATGCGAGGCTTCCGCCGGGGCTGCGATCAGCGAAGAAAATCCGATGCAGGGCCGTCGCAGGCGCCGCGCAACCTCCGCCGCCACCGCTTCACCGACGCCGGCTGAGATCACAGGCGCCTCCGCCGCCACATCGTTGCGGGACAGGCGCAGCATGGCCGCGTCGGCGATTTCGCGTATTTGGGCTTCCGCGAACCACGCGGCAAGCCCGTCCCACTCCGAAGCGGCGCCCTCCTCCGCCTCGCGCCCGATCATCCGCGCCAGACGCGCCCGCGAAGCCTCCACGGTCTTCTCGCGGCCGTCGGCGGTCGCCATCTTGTCCGCGCCATCAGGCAAGTCGCCCAGAATGCGATGAACGTCGGCGCTAGAGGCGAAATATTCGTTCATCAGGACCGTCCAGGCGCCGCGAAACGGCGCACGCGAGGACAGCGCCATGACGAAGCTGCGGGTCATTCCGGTATAGACGAGTTCGCCGGAAGCGAGTCGCTCCGCGTCGCTGTAGCCGACCGCCGCGACCCGGCCCGCGACGACGGGAATGATGTCCGTCGTCGTCGAGCCGATGTCGATGAGGAGCGCGTCCCGGAGCTTGAGCGCGACCAGCGCGGCGCTCGCGTGCCAATTGGCCGAAGCGACGTCGGCGGCGTGGGAAGCGGCCTCGCCGAGCGCGACGAAGCCGGCCCGGCCAGCGTAAAGGCTGGGGGCTGCGGGGGCGAGTCGAGCGGCCGCGATTGCGGCCAGGCCCGCGACGCCCTCCCGGCGCGAGGCAAAGGCGTCGCATAATTCGCCGGTCATGGTGAGCGCGTGATGATCGGCGTGGCCGAGCTGATCGCGGAGCGCGTCAAAAGCCTGCTCGAGGCTGTCGAGCCCGAGCCACAGCGGCGTCGCCGCCTGAACCACTGCTTCGACACGGCCCTCATTCACGCGAGCCGCTTTCAAATGCGCCCCGCCGATGTCCCAACCGATCACGACGCTCAACCGTTCCTCCCGAAATCCGCGCGGCGACGCTAGACCTCACCAAAAGGGAGGGTCAAGCAAGTCGCCATCGACAGCAGATCGGCGTGAGCCCTAGGGTGACGTTCGAGGCTGTCATTGATGAATCGGGTTCTGGTCGAAATCGTCAAACGCGTTCGTTCGCCCGCCCGCCGCGCGCAGGCTTCCCCTCTCTGCTCCCGAGGGCTCCCTTGAGCGGCGCACCGCGCTCCTCGCCCTCGCGCCTCGCCATCGTGAAGCTCGGCGGCAGCCACGCGCATGGGCCGCATATCAAAGACTGGCTGGCGGCGATCGCGGCGGAAGCCGGCTCGATCGTCATCACGCCGGGCGGCGGCCCGTTCGCCGACGCGGTGCGAACCGCCCAGGCTGGAATTGGCTACGACGATTGCGCCGCGCACGCGATGGCGCTGATGGCGATGGCGCAGTTCGGCGCGGCGCTGACAAGCCTCAATCCCGCCTTGAGGGTAGCGGCGTCGCGCGCCGCAATCCGGCGCGCGCTTAAAGAGCGCAAGGTTCCCGTCTGGTCGCCAGAGCCGATGGCGAGCGCAGCCGCGCTGCCGGAGACCTGGGACCTCACTTCCGACAGTCTCGCGGCGTGGCTCGCGGGCGCCCTCGGCGCAGGCCGCCTGGTGCTCGTCAAGCACGGCCATTTCGACGCTCCCGCCATCGCGGCGCAGGACCTCGCCGCGCGCGGAATCGTGGATCCCATGTTCCCGCGCTATCTGAAGGACAGCGGCGCGCGCGCCTGGCTCGCGGCGCCAAGCGACAGCGCGAGACTCGCGGAAGGGTTGCGGCGCCCTATATTTCCTGAAATCGTGGACTCGACCTGAAAAGAAGACGCGCCGGCAGCCAAATGATCAAACGCCAAACGCCGCGCTGGGGATGGGCGCTCACGGGATCCGGTCATTTCCTGAAGGAAAGCTTAGGCTTGATCCATGAGCTCGAGCATGTCGACCTCTTCCTCAGCAAGGCGGGAAGCGAAGTCCTGCGCATGTACAAGCAGGAGCTCGACCTGCCGAAGGCGGTGCGCGTTTATCGCGACACGTCGGCAAGTTCGGTCACCGTCGGACAATTCTATTATGGAATCTATCATACGCTGATCGTCGCGCCCGCCACTTCGAATGCGGTCGCCAAATTCGTCTACGGCATCTCCGACGATTTCATCACCAACGTCTTCGCCCAGGCGGGAAAATGCCGCGTGCCAGCCATTGTCTTCGCCTGCGACACCGCGTCCGAACTCATCACCGAAGCGCCGAAAGGCATGGTCAAGGTCTATCCGCGCCCGATCGATCTCGAGAACCGTGAACGCCTTGGAGGCTTCGCCGGCGTGACGACGGTCAACTCGATCGGGGAGCTTCGCGAAGCGATCGCTGAGCGACGAAGCAAAGTCGCGGCATGAGGGAGCGCGTTCTGTTCCTGACCGGCCGCCTTGCTGAGAGCCGCCTCGAGAAGGTCCTGCAAAGCATGGCGCCGACGCCGTTCGACTGGTCGATCTTCAACGTCGGGGTGAAGGTTGCGGCGCTGATGACCGAACCCATTCTCATGCGCAGGCTGCCCCGCCCGATCGACGCCGACCGCGTCGTCGTTCCGGGCCGCTGCCGCGCCGACCTTGCGCGCCTGGCGCAGGCGTTTGAGCGGCCCTTCCAGCGCGGCCCTGATGAACTGAAGGATCTGCCCGCGTTTCTCGGCAAAGCCGGCGCGGGTCTCGATTTGTCCCGCCATGCGGTGCAGAATCTTCGCCGAGATCGTCGATGCTTCGCAGATCGGCCTCGAGGCGATTTTCGCCCGCGCTGAAGCCTTGCGCGTCGAGGGGGCCGACGTGATCGATCTCGGTTGCCTGCCCGATACGCCCTTCCCTGAGTTCGAGGCCGCGGTGCGGGAATTGAAGGCGAGAGGCTTCGATGTCAGCGTCGATTCGGCCGAGCCCGACGAACTGCGACGGGGCGCCGGAGCCGGGCGCCGACTATCTCCTCAGCCTCACAGAGCGCAATCTGGCCATCGCCGAGGAGACCGGCGCGCGGCCGGTCTTGATTCCAGCCGAGCACGGCGATCTCACCTCGCTTTTTCGCGCGGCCGAACAGGCGCAGAAGCGAGGCCTCCATGCGATCCTCGATCCGGTCATCGATCCCGTCCATTTCGGCTTCGTCGAGTTGCTCTCGCGCTATCGCGACGTGCGCGCGCATCTGCCCGATGCGGAAATGCTGATGGGCACCGGCAACCTGACTGAATTGACTGACGCCGACTTCGGTCGGCGTCACGGCTTTGCTGCTTGGAATTTGCTCCGAACTCGCGATCACCAACGTGCTCACTGTCCATGTAAGCCCCCATACGCGCCGCACGATCGAGGAGCATGACGCAGCCCGGCGCATCATGTATGCGGCGTCGGCGGACCACAGTCTGCCGAGAGGCTACGGGCGGGCGCTCATGCAGATCCACGACCCTGCGCCCTTTCCGTATTCTGGTCAGGAGATCGCGAGAGTTCGCTGCGCGGGTGAAGGACAGGAATTACCGCATCGAGGCGGCCGAGGACGGAATTCACGTCTATAATAGCGCCGGCCATTTCGTCGCCCAGGACGCTTTTGCGCTGTTCGATAAACTCGGGGTCGAGACAGATGGCCCGCACGCTTTCTATCTCGGCGCTGAACTCATGAAGGCCGAGATCGCCTTTCAGCTCGGCAAGCGCTACGCGCAGGACGAGCCGCTCGATTGGGGCTGCGCGACGGACCGCCGCGCCGAGGACAGGACCCGGCTCAGAGAGGCGGGCCACACGCTGCGCGCGCGCACGGCGGACAGGTGATGCCATGCCGCTGATCCGCGAAGCCATCGTTACCACGGTCAATGCGCAGGGCGAGCCTCATATCGCGCCTTTAGGAATGATCGCCGAAGGGAGCGCATGGATTCTGGCCCCGTTTCACCCTTCGACGACGCTCGACAATCTGCGTCAGGCGCCGTTCGCCGTCGCCAACTTCACCGACGACGTGCGCGTCTTCGCCGGATGTCTCACCGGGCGGCGCGACTGGCCGCTTGCCCCCGCTTCGGTCGTCGCCGCGCCGCGCCTGGCGGCGACGCTTGCGCATCTCGAGCTCGTCGTCGTCGAGACGCGCGAACATGAGCTGCGGCCGCGCTTCGTCTGCCGCGTCGCGCATCAGGCCTCGCACGCGCCCTTCCAGGGCTTCAACCGCGCGCAGGCGGCTGTCATCGAGGCAGCCGTGCTGGTGAGCCGGTTGCACATGCTGCCGCGCGCCGAAGTCGAGGCGGAGCTTGCGCGGCTCGAAATCATTGTCGGCAAGACGGCCGGCCCCGCCGAGGCTGAGGCCTGGGGATGGCTCAAGGACAAAGCGGCGCAGGTCTTCGCAGATAGCGCCGCGGAGGGCGGACTTGCAGGCCATCCCCGTCATTGACCTTATGGGTGGCGAGGTGGTGCGCGCACACAGGGGCGAACGTGCGTCCTACCGGCCGCTCGAATCGCCGCTCTCGCCGACCAGCGACGCGGTCGCTGTCGTGCGCGGCCTCCTGGCGGTCTATCCGTTCCCTGCGCTTTACGTCGCCGATCTCGACGCGATCCAGCACAACGGCGACAATTTTTCGGCGCTGCGACGCATCCGCGCCGAGTTTCCGAAGCTGCAAATGTGGGTCGACAATGGCGCGGCGGACGCCGCCGCGCTCGAGGCTGTCATTGGCGCCGATCTGGGTACGCCGGTGATCGGCAGCGAATCCCAGCGTGACTGCGGGCTGATTGCGCAGCACAAGGACACGAGGCGGGCCGTGCTGTCGCTCGATTTTCGCGGCGACGCGTTTCAGGGTCCGCACGAGATCCTAGCCAAACCAGCGCTCTGGCCGCGCCGCGTCATTGTCATGACGCTGGCGCGAGTGGGCAGCGGCGCGGGCCCCGATCTTGAGCGGCTGGCGGCGATCCGATCGATCGCCAGCGGGCGCGAGATCTACGCCGCGGGCGGCGTGCGCGGCGCGGCCGACCTTCGGGCGCTCAAGGCCGCGGGCGCCGCCGGCGCCCTGATCGCGACCGCGTTGCACGAGCGGCGAATCGTCGCCGCCGATCTTACGGCTCTTTGAATTCAGATCTTCTTGCCGTCGGGGCCGAACTGCTTGAGGTAGGCGATGACATTGTCGATGTCCTGCTCGGACTGCAGGCCGGGGAAGACCATCTTGGTCCCGGGAACGACGCCCTTCGGGTCCTTGAGGTACTTCTTGAGCTCCGCCTCATCCCAAGTGAGGCCGGACTTCTCGTTGGCCTCGGAATAATGGTAGCCGGGAACCGTCCCCGCCTTCCGCCCGACCACGCCGGCGAGGCTCGGGCCGACAAGATTCTTCGCGGCCTCGGGAGGCATATGGCAGACCTTGCATTTGGCGAGGAAGACCTTCTCGCCGGCCGCGGCGTCCTGCGCCGCAGCAACGCCCGCCGAAGCAACGAGCGCCGCCCCCGCAACCAAAAGACCGAACACCTTCACATTATCCTCCCTGATCTGGATATCCCCCGGGGCGCCCTTCGGGCGAAGCGGGCCGTCGCCCGCGAGTCGTGACTTAGCAAGTGGGGCGCTCGAGGGATAGAGGCGCCGTTTCTGCATGCAGATATGTGATTTGAGCGCCTTAGGCTGATTTTTCTCCGGCGGCGCGCGACGCGTGGGCAAGAGGATGGAAAGGATGCGAGGCGCCAACAGGCGGCGCCGATTCGAGGAACGCTCAAAGAAGGTGACGCGGGGCGCGAACGGTGCTAGTTAACGGGCCTTGTGGGATCTGAACGGCCCCACGAGGAGAGAAACTCAAGGAGTTCAGATCATGAGCTGGAACACTCCCGTAGTTGTCGAAGTTTGCGCGGGCATGGAAGTCACTGCTTATCTGTCGGCGCAGATGTAAACACGAAACGGGTCTATCCGCCTCCTAAGGGCGGACCGAGTGGAGAGAAGGTTGGTCAAGCGATCGGCAGATCGTCATTGGCCTCCGCGAGAGACCGTGAGGGGCGGCCTTGGCGGACCGGATATGAAACGGAACGCGGGCCGCTCTCCATGGCGTCGAGTTTAGCTATCTCCGGCGGTCGTTCCGCTGGTGATGAACGCCTCGATGGACCCGCCAACTGGGATGTCGTAGCCGCCCGATGCGAAACGCGCCATGCGCGGCGGGAACCCGGGAGGCAGACGTCCTAGGACAAGACCGCTGAATTCCCATTGAAGTTTGCTCAGGGACGCGACGCGGGCCGCGGGGGCCCTTGCTCGCTGGGGAGGTCTTGTCGTCTCACGCCTCGAACCATCGGCGGGGCTCATCGTCTTCGATGGAAAAGGATCGATGGAAAAGGAATCCGCCCCGCAGAATGTTCAGATTTCACGCCGATCAAACGCCCGAGCCCCCTACCCGCCTTTCCTCTCGCCGCCACGCCTGGCAAGCGCTTTGCGCCGTTTTTTGCGCGGCGGCTCTTGCGATGCTCGCGGCCGCGGTCCAGCCCGCCGACGCGGATCCGCTCGCCGTCAAGGTCGGCGTCATCCATCAAGCGCACTCCCGCGATACGATTTCGATCCTCGATATTCCTCCGGCGGATGACTTCATCGCCGGCGCGCGCATGGCGATGGACGACAACAACACCACCGGCCGCTTCCTCGACCAATCCTTTTCGGTCGTCCACGCCAAGCTCGCCCCAGGCGACGATCCGATCGCGCCTTTGAAGGAGATGCTCGCCGACGGCGTGCGCTTTTTCATCGTCGATCTTCCTGCCGCCGAGGTTCTTGCGCTCGCCGACGCCGCGCGCCCCTCGGGCGCGCTGGTCTTTAACGCCGGCGCTCCCGACGAGCGTCTGCGCGACGAGGATTGCCGCGCCAACGTCATCCACGTCGCGCCGTCGCGTCTGATGCTGACCGATGCGCTTGCGCAATATCTGATCTGGAAGCAGTGGAGACGCTGGCTCTTGGTGGTCGGGTCGCATCCGGAGGACCAGCTGCTGGCGGACGCTTACCGACGCTCGGCGAAGAAATTCGGCGCGAAGATCGTCGACGAGCGCGTCTACAAGGACACCGGCGGGGGCCGGCGCTCGGACTCCGGCAGCGTCCAGACCCAGCAGCAGATGCCCGTCTTCACCCAGAACGCGCCCTCCTACGACGTGCTCGTCGCGGCCGACGAAAACGATGTTTTCGCCGGCTATCTCCCCTACCGCACCTGGGATCCCCGGCCGGTCGTCGGCTCCGCGGGATTGTGGCCTACAAATTGGGACCCCTCGCACGAGTTCTGGGGCGCGGTGCAGTTGCAGAACCGCTTCGAGCGTCGCTTCAAGCGCGGGATGAGTGCGCGCGACAATGACGCCTGGGTCGCGATGCGCTTGATCGGCGACGCCGTCGCGCACACCAAATCAGCCGACCCCAAGACGGTCCACGACGACATTCTCTCGCCAGGCTTCGCGCTCGGCGCCTTCAAGGGACAGGCGCTTACCGTGCGCGACTGGAATCAGCAGCTGCGTCAGCCGATCCTGCTCACCGACGGCAGGGGCACGGTCTCAGTTTCGCCGCAGGAAGGTTTCCTGCACCAGACCACTGCGCTCGACACCCTGGGCCTCGACCGGCCGGAGACCAAATGCAAGCTTCATTGAAACGCCTGGCGCGCCGCGCCGGCGCGCTCGCCATTCTGGCGAGCCTCGGCGCCCTCTCGGGCCCAGTCCAGGCGGCGACCGCCTATATCACCAACGAGAAGGGCAATTCGATCTCGGTCATCGACCTCGACAAGCTCGAGGTCACGCGCACGGTCAAGACCGGTCAAAGACCGCGCGGCATTGCGTTGACCAAGGATGACAAGCTGATGTTCGTCTGCCTCGGCGACGACGATACGATCGCCGTCATCGACACCAAGACCATGAAGGAGGTCGGCGAACTGCCGTCGGGCCCCGATCCCGAGCAATTGCGCGTGAGCCCGGATGGCAAGCTCGTTTTCGTCGCCAACGAAAACGACGCGCTCCTGACCGCAATCGACGTCGCGACCCGCAAGGTGGTGAGCGAATTCCCGGTTGGCGTCGAACCTGAAGGCGTGGCGGTCAGCCCCGACGGCTCGATCGTCGTCAACACGTCCGAGACGACCAGCATGGCCCACCTGATCGACTGGCGGGCCAAGAAGTCGGTGGCCAACATTCTTGTGCCTCCCCGTCCGCGCTACGCCGAATACACCAAGGACTGCTCGGAGCTCTGGGTGTCGTCCGAGGTCGGCGGAACGATCAGCGTCATTGACCCCGTCAAGCACGTGATCACGCATACGATCACGTTTGAAGTGCCTGGGCTTGCGAAGGAGCTGATCCAGCCGGTCGGCATCCGCTTCAGCGCCGACGGCAAGCTCGGCTTCGTCGCGCTCGGCCCCGCCAATCGCGTCGCGGTCATCGACCAGGCCAGCAAAAAAGTGGTGAAATATCTTCTGGTCGGCCAGCGCGTCTGGCAACTGGGGCTGACCCCCGACGGCAAATATCTGTTGTCGACCAATGGCGTTTCGAATGACGTGTCCGTCATCGACGTCGCCGAGCTGAAGGTGATCAAATCGATTCCGGTCGGCTCCTTTCCCTGGGGCGTCGCGATCTCGAAACAATGACCGCGCTCGCCGAGGCGACGCCGAAGGCGGCCGTCAGCGCACTCTCGGTCGAGAAGGTGTCGCACGCCTATGGAGCGCGCGTCGCGCTCGATGACGTGAGCTTCGACATTGCGCCGGCTAGTTTCACCGTGCTCCTGGGCTTGAACGGCGCGGGCAAGAGCACGCTCTTCTCGGTGATCACGCATCTCTATGTGAGCCGGTCGGGCGCGGTGCGGATCTTCGGCCGCGACGTCGCGCGTGAGAGCGGCGCCGCGCTCGCGCTGCTCGGCGTCGTGTTCCAGCAGCGCACGCTCGATCCCGATCTCAGCGTCGCGCAGAACCTCGCCTACCACGGCGCCCTGCATGGGCTTGGCCGGCGCGAAACGCGCGCGCGAGGCGCGATCCAGCTCGCCCGCGTCGGCCTCGCCGACCGGGCCCCTGACAAGGCGCGCTTCCTTTCCGGCGGTCAGATGCGGCGGGTCGAGATCGCGCGAGCGCTGCTGCATTCGCCACGCATGCTGCTCCTCGATGAGCCGACGGCGGGGCTCGACATCAAGGCGCGCGCCGGCATTCTCGAGGTCGTGCGGGGTCTCGTCGCCGATCAAGGAATCGGCGTCCTGTGGGCGACCCATCTGGTCGACGAGATTCGCGATGACGATCATGTGATCGTGCTGCACAGGGGCCGCGTGCTCGCTGACGGCTCGTCCCGGTCTATCATCAGCGCGGCGGGCGCGCGCTCGATCGGCGAAGCATTCACGTCGTTGACCGGCGGCGACGAGGAAGGAGGCGAACGGTGAACGAGGCCGTGCTTGCGAGCGAGCGGCCGTTCGGCTGGACTCAGCGGCTGATCTGCCTCTACGGCATCGTATGGCGCGAGAGCCTGCGCTTTCTTCACCAGCGCGAGCGCTTCATCTCCGCGCTGGTGCGCCCGATGGTCTGGCTGTTCATTTTCGCCGCCGGCTTTCGCCAGACGCTCGGCGTGTCGATCATGCCGCCCTACGACACCTATGTCCTCTACGAGGTCTATATCACGCCAGGGCTGATCGCGATGATCCAGCTCTTCAACGGCATGCAATCCTCGCTGTCGATGGTCTACGACCGCGAAATGGGCAGCATGCGCATGCTGCTGGTCAGCCCCGCGCCGCGCTGGTTTCTCCTGACTTCGAAGCTGATCGCGGGCGCCGCGGTTTCGATTCTGCAGGTCTACGCCTTTCTTGTCGTCGCTTATTTCTGGGAGATCGAGCCGCCGACCTGGTGGGGCTATCTGACGGTTCTGCCGGCTTTGGCGCTCTCCGGCCTGATGCTCGGCGCGCTCGGCATGCTTCTGTCCTCGCTCATCAGGCAGCTCGAGAATTTCGCCGGCGTGATGAACTTCGTCATCTTCCCGATGTTTTTCGCCTCTTCCGCCCTCTATCCGCTTTGGCGCGTGCAGCAGGGAAGCCCGTGGCTCGCGACCGTCTGCGCGCTCAATCCCTTCACTTATTCGGTCGAACTGATCCGCTTCGCCTTCTATCAGCAGGTCAACTGGCTGGCTCTCGCGGTCGTGGCCGGATGCACGGCCGCGTTCCTCGGCGGCGCGGTGATCGCCTATGATCCGGCGCGCGGCATGCTGATGCGGCGAGGCGGCTGATGCGCGCCAGGAGAACGCCCATGATCAAGCGCCTGCTCGTCGCCGCTCTCGCCTTCGCTGCGAGCGCGAATCTCACGTCCGGCGCCGAGGCCGCCGACCGCCTGCGCATTGCAATCCAGAAGACCGGAACGGCTTCCTGGGAGATCGAGCTCATCAAGGCGCGCGGCCTCGACAAGGCGGCGAATCTCGACCTCGAGACGACCGAGCTTGCTTCAACCGAGGCGGCCAAGATCGCGCTCGTGGGCGGCGCAGCCGACATGGTGGTCGGGGACTGGCTCTGGGCGGCGCGCGAGCGAGCGCTCGGCGACAAGCTTCTGTTCACGCCCTATTCGACCGCTCTGGGCGCAGTGATGGCGCCGAAGGATTCGTCGGTCCATACGGTCGCCGATCTCGCCGGCCGGTCGATCGGGGTCGCCGGCGGGCCGCTCGACAAGAGCTGGCTCATGTTGCGCGCGGCGGCGCTCGGCGAGGGCCATGACCTCACCAGGGACGCCCGGCCATCATACGGCGCGCCGCCGCTCATCGCCGAGAAGCTCGCCCAGGGCGAGACCGACACGGCGCTCGAATTCTGGAATTTCGCCGCCGATCTCGAAGGCGCGCGGCTTCCGCCGCGCGATCGAAATGGCCGATGTCGAGAAGGCGCTCGGCGCGACCGGTCCGGTGGCGATGACCGGCTATATCTTCAGCGAAAGCTTCGCCGCCTCGCACAAGGACGCGCTCAAGCGCTTCTTCGCCGCGACTATCGAGGCGCGCAAGATCCTCGCCGAAGATCCGGGCGCCTGGGCGCCGATCAAGGCGCGGCTGCGCCTGAAAGACGACGCGGCGCTCGCGGTCTACCGCCAGCGCTATCTCGAAGGCGTGCCGAAGCGGACCATCGCCGAGGAGGCCGCGGACGCGAGCATCCTCTACCGCCGGCTGGCTGCGGTCGGCGGGCGGGAGCTTGTCGGCGACGCCAAGGCGCTCGACACCCGCCTCTTCTACGATCCCGCGGCGAGTGAATAGCGCGTGGCGCTGCGTCTCATCTCGTTCCTCGCGCTCATTGCTCTGTGGCAGGTCGCCGCGCATTTCGGCAATCCGCGGCTGCTCCCAGGCCCGATGACGGTGTTCGCGACCATGGAGTCCGAGACAGCGTCGGGCGCGCTGTTCGCCGCGCTCGGAATCACGCTCGCCCGTGTCGCGGCGGCGTTCGTGCTCGCGATGGCGGCCGGGTCGGCGATCGGCTATGCGATGGGGCGCAATGCAGTCTTTGATCGCGCGGCCGATCCGTGGATCATCGTGCTTTTGAATCTTCCCGCGCTCGTCATCATCGTGCTCGCCTATATCTGGGTCGGACTCAACGAAGCGGCGGCGATCGGCGCGGTGGCGCTCAACAAATTGCCCGTGACCGTGGTCACCATTCGCGAGGGCGTGCGCGCGCTCGACACAAGGCTCGACGAAATGGCGCTGGTGTTCGGCTTTTCGCCGTTGAAGCGGCTCACCCATGTCGTTGCGCCGCAGCTTGCGCCTTATTTCGCCGCCGCGACCCGCGCCGGCTTGTCGCTCGTGTGGAAGATCGTGCTGGTGGTCGAACTCATGGGCCGGCCGAACGGCGTCGGCTTCGAAATCAATACCGCCTTCCAGTTGTTCGACGTCCCCCTGCTGCTCGCCTATGCGCTGCCCTTCACGGCGATCATGCTCATCATCGAAACGCTCATGGTGCAACCCCTTGAACGTCATGTCTCGCGCTGGCGACCGCGCGCGGCTTGAAGCGCGCGTCGCGAAAAAATCCTTCCGCGCCGCCTCGGGGCAGAGCGTTCTGGTTCTTGCCGATCTTTCTTTCGCGCTCGAGGAGGGCGAGACCGGCGCGCTGATCGGGCCGTCGGGCTGCGGCAAGTCGACGCTCATGCGCATTCTCGCCGGCCTCGATCGCGATTTCGAGGGCTCCGTCCACATGCCCGAGCATGGCCGGGTGGGCATGGTGTTTCAGGAGCCGCGGCTTTTGCCGTGGCGCAGCGTCGAGGACAACGTGCGGCTCGCCGCTCCGCATGCCAGCGAAGCCGAGGTCGCCGCCTTGTTCGCCGCGCTCGGCCTCTCCGAGCATCGCACGCATTTCCCTGGCGAACTCTCGGTCGGGCTCGCGCGACGCGCGGCGCTGGCGCGCGCGTTCGCCGTTCGCCCGACCTTGCTCTTGCTCGACGAGCCGTTCGTTTCGCTCGATGCGCCGCTCGCCCGGCAGCTGCAGCGCGATCTGGCGAAGCTCGTCGAGAGCCGCCGCATGATCACCGTACTCGTCACCCACGACGTCGACGAGGCGATTGCGCTCGCCGACCGAATCTTCGTGCTCTCCGCGCGGCCCGCGCATGTGACCGGCGAGATCCGGGTGAAAAGCCCGCGCGCGGCGCTGGGCGGCGAGGAGGGCCGAGCGATCGCGGCGAGGATCGAGGCCCTGCGCGAGACGGGCTGAATGTCTTGGCGCGACTTGCTGTCGGGTCGAGCGACGCGCGGCTTTGAGCGATATAAACAGAAGTCACAATGTGTTAGTTTCGACGCGCGGAACTGAACGGTCTTCCCAAGCATCTGACGACACTGGTGCGCGCGGAACTAAACGCACCATGGAACTAAGGCCAAAAGAGTGCGCGCTGCGGCGCGCTAACCTTTCAGGGGCCGGCCGAATTCGCCAGCGAATTCCGTGCCCAAGGCCGGAAGGCGGCATCTGGCGGCTCACTTGTCGTCGTATTTGATGTAGGCGAAGCGCTGGTCGCCGGCCGGCGTCCCTTCGAGCGCGCCGCCCTCCTTGGCCGGGACGCCACGAGACGAAGTCCTCGATCTTGCGAGCGAGCTCGAAGTCCTTGTCGGTGATCCCCTTGGCGCTGTGGTTTTGCAATTTCACCTCGACCCAGGCGTAGGAGGCGGCGATATCGGGATGGTGCCAGGCGGCCTCCGCGAGATGGCCGACGGCGTTGATCACCATCAGCGTGCCCTTCCAGCTCGAGGTGCGAAACGTTCGTCTGATCCAGCCGTTTTCATAGCGCCAATGAGGAAGCTCGCGTTCGAGGCGCGCTTCGATTTCGGCCGGTTCGTAGACGCGCTCTTTCGAATCCTGGCTCATGACGTCCTCCGATCAACAAGCTGCGACGCTCGCGCGGCGCGCGATTCAGGAGGGACTGGCCGCCGCGCCGGTCGCCGGTCTCATCCATATCAGCAGCGCTTTGAGCCCCCGTCCAGACCGAAAATCCGGTCATTTCACGAGCGGGCGGCCGCCTCGGTCGGCGTCGCGCGTCCGTCGGGGCGCATGACGGCATCGCCAAATGAGGGAACGGGGACTACGAATGAGGCGCGAGAGCGACCGCATGAACCAGGCGCCGGCGATCCTCGGCTCCGGCCGGACGCCAATACCGGATAGCGCCGGATTCGAGTTAGGCAAAGGTCAAGGATAAGACGATGAGGGATTGCGACGCCAAGAGGGCTTCCGGGCGTGGTCGGCGGCTATGCCGGGGCGAAATTCTGCTTCCACTCAGCCGCGCTCTGCTTGCCGTGGTGGGATTTGCGGCGGTCTTGATGCTCGGATCCCTCGCGATCGGCGGCGGCCCGGCGGACGCGGCCGCGCCGCCTGATCCGGTCAAGAGCGTCGTCTTGCTCAACGTCCAGTTCATCAATGATCATGCGGATCTGGAGCCGACGACCAGCGCCGAGCGGGCTCGCCTGACGTCGATCGCGTCGCTTTTCAAAGCGAAGCTCGAGGCCTCCGGCCGATATAAGGTCGTGTCCGTCCCCGCCGACGTTGCGGCAAAAATCGCCGCGGGACCGGAACTAGGCGCCTGCGGGGGCTGCGAAGTCACCTACGGCAAGCAGCTCGGCGCTGACTACGGCGCATGGATCGTCGTCCAGAAGGTGTCGGATCTGATCCTCAATATGAATGTCTATATGGCGGATGTCGCCGCCAAAAAATTGGTGTTCGTGCACAGCGTCGACATTCGCGGCAACACGAATGAGTCCTGGACGCGGGGCCTGACCTATTTGCTGAAGAACTACCTACTGGCTGATCAATAACAATCCCCGTCGCAAGTCGTCGGCGAGGATAGCCTCAGGCCGCTTTCGCGCGGAGCGCGGGCGAGCAGCCGGCAGAGGCGCGCGAGGGTTTCGCGCTGCTGCGGCCGCGGCACGACGAGATCGACCATTCCGTGATCGCGCAGGTATTCGGCGCGTTGGAAGCCGTCCGGCAGGCGCTCGCGAATCGTCTGCTCGATCACCCGGGCGCCCGCGAATCCGATCACAGCGCCGGGCTCGGCGATATGCACATCGCCGAGCATTGCATACGAGGCTGTCACGCCGCCGGTGGTTGGATTGGTCAGGATCACAATGTACGGCAGCCTCGCGGCGCGGAGACGTCGGACGGCGACCGTAGTGCGAACCATCTGCGCGAGGGCAAACATGCCCTCTTGCATTCGCGCGCCGCCTGATGTCGTGAAAATGAGAAACGGCGTGGCGCGCTCAATCGCGGTGAAGACGCCCGCAACGATCGCCTCTCCAGCCGCCAGGCCAAGCGTTCCTCCCTGAAACGCGAAGTCTTGAACCGCGACGGTGACGTCCTGCCCCTCGAGCTTGCCGAAGGCGACCGTGACCGCATCGGCCGTACCCGCCTTCGCGCGATTCTCCTTCAGTCGATCCGCGTAGCGCTTGATGTCGCGAAATTTCAGCGGATCGGCCGGCGTTTCGGGGGTGGCGAATTCTTCGTATGGCGCCGTCGTCAAAGAGCGAGGAAAGACGGGCCTTGGGGCTGATCGGCATGTGATAGCCCGAACCGGGGACGACCATGAGATTGGCTTCCAGATCCTTGTGGAAGACCAGTTCGCCGCTCTCCGGGCACTTGACCCAAAGATTTTCCGGCGTGTCGCGGCGCAGCAACGAACGAATTTTCGGCGGAACAACGTTGGAGATCCAATTCATTCGCTGGCTCGCCTCTCAAGGATCAGTCGCCGATCATCGCTCACTTCGGCGCGGCCCGCACGCCCTCAGCCAGTCTCTGGACCAGCTCGGTTGCGGCCGCCACGGTCGACGGGTCGCGCTCCGCCGTCCAGCGAAAGCCTGATCGCCTCAACAATGGACGAACCGACGACCACGCCGTCCGCGGTCTCTGCAATCGCCCGCGCGGTTTCGGCGTTCTTCACGCCGAAACCGACCGCGACGGGCAAATCGCGTGCGCTGCTTGAGACGCGTCACGGCTTCAGCCACCAGTTTCGACGTCCGGCGCGGCGGCGCCGGTGACCCCCGTGATCGAAACAAAATAGACAAAGCCGGACGGCGTTGCCGAGAATTGCCGGCAGACGGTCTTCGCTGGTGGTCGGCGCCACCAGACGAACGAAGGCCAGCCCGGCGCGCCGCGCGGGCAGGCAAATCTCGTCGTCTTCTTCAGGCGGGCAATCGACGACGATCAGCCCGTCGACGCCCGCCGCTTTGGCGTCGGTCAGGAACGCCTCGACGCCATAGATATAGATCGGATTGTAATAGCCCATCAGGATGAGCGGCGTGTCCGGATCCCGCGGCGCGGAATTTCTTCACCATCCCCAGCGTCGCGCGCAACGTCTGATTGGCTTTAAGCGCCCTGAGGCCGGCCGCCTGAATTGCGGGACCGTCCGCGATCGGGTCGCTGAAGGGCATGCCGAGTTCGACAATGTCCGCTCCGGCCGCCGGCAAGGCCGCAAGGATCGCCGATGAGGTCTCGGAGTCCGGGTCGCCGGCCATGATGAAAGTCAAAAGCGCCGCCCGGCGTTCGGCGGCGAGGCGCTGAAAGCGCGAAGCGAGGCGTGCGGTCATCGGCGGCTCGTTACCATGGCCGCCAACATTGCGAAAGCAGCGGCCGGAGGACGGCGATGGAGCCTCAGTCCTCGGCACTTCGAATCGGAAAGGCGCCTCTCGACTGGCGAGCGAATTTCGATAGAGGGACGCCCGACATCCGTGCGCGCATGATGATCGCGCATTCGCCGATCCGGGGGGAACATGAAGCTCGTTCTTTTGCTTGTCCCCTGTATTCTGGCGCTCTGGGTCCCGCTCTACAATTCGATTCCGCCGGTTCTTTTCGGCATTCCATTTTTCTTCTGGTTCCAGCTTGTCCTTATTCCGATTTCCGCCCTCGCAATTCTCGCCGCGGACCGGGTCGGCAAGGACTAGGCATGTTCGACCATCTCAACGTCGTCGCCACCGCCGTCTTCGTGTTCTTTTTCGGCCTGGTGTCGGTGCTCGGCTTCGTCGCGGCGCACTGGAAGGCGGCCGATCTCGGCCACATCCACGAATGGGGTCTTGGCGGCCGGCGCTTTGGCCGCTGGATCACCTGGTTCCTGCTCGGGGGCGATCTCTACACCGCCTATACGGTCATCGCGATTCCCGCCGTCGTCTTCGCCATTGGCGCCTACGGGTTCTTCGCCGTGCCCTACACGATCATCGTCTATCCGTTCCTGTACCTGACGTTGCCGCGGCTGTGGGCGGTCTCGCAGAAGCACGGCTACATCACGGCCGCCGATTTTGTGCTCGGCCGCTACGGCCACAAGGGATTGGAGCTTGCGGTCGCGGTCGACCGGCATCCTGGCGACGATGCCTTACATCGCGCTGCAGCTCGTCGGCCTCGAGAAGGTCATTCTGGCGCTCGGCTTCTCCGGCCAGGGGATCATGGCGCACGCGCCGATCACCATCGCGTTCGTGATTCTCGCGCTCTTCACCTACAAGAGCGGGCTGCGCGCGCCGGCGATGATCGCGTTCGTCAAGGACGCGATGATCTACATTTTCATCATCGCGGCCATCATGATCATTCCCTACGAGCTCGGGGGCTTCGGAGCCATTTTCGACGCGGCGGGCAAGGCGTTTGACGCGAAGGTCGCCGCGAATCCGAAGCTCGCGGCGGGGCTGACGCTGAAGCCCGCGCAGGTCGGTCCTTACATCACCCTCGCGATCGGTTCGGCGATGGCGTTGTTCATGTATCCGCACGCGCTGACCGGCGCGCTTGCGGCTTCGAGCGGGCGCGCCATTCGCTTCAACACGATGACGCTGCCCGCCTATTCCTTCGTGCTCGGCCTCATCGCCTTGCTCGGGCTGATGGCGATCGCCGCCGGGGTCAAGGTCGACACGCCGCAGGACGCCGTGCCGCAGCTCGTGCTTTGGGCGTTCCCCGACTGGTTCGCCGGCTTTTGCTTCGCGGCGATTGCGCTTGGCGCGCTCGTGCCGGCGGCGGTCATGTCGATCGGCGCGGCCAACACCTTCACCCGCAACATCTGGAAGCCGTTCATCCACCCGGAGATGACGCCGCAGGAGGAATCGGTTCTCGCCAAGCTGGCTTCGCTGGTGGTGAAGGTCGGCGCGCTCGCCGTGATCTTCTTCATGCCGACGCAGTTCGCGCTGGACCTGCAATTGCTGGGCGGCGTCTGGATGGTTCAGATATTCCCGGCGATGATCTTGGGGCTCTACACCCGCTGGTTCAGCGGCTGGGCGCTGCTGATCGGCTGGGCCGCGGGCATGATCGTCGGCACGTCGCTTTCCTGGACCGGGAAGGCCTGGGCTCCGGTGCATGCGCTGAAATGGGACATTCCGCTTGTCGGCAACGTCGATCTTGGCCTCGGCTTCGCCGCCTACAACGGATTGACAGCGGTGCTCGTCAATTTCCTTCTTGCGGCAACGCTTTCCTTGGTTCTGCGTTCTCGCGCCGGCGATGAGACTTTGCCCGAAGACTACGATGATCGTGCGCTCGCTTGAGCAATGGCCTATAGAGGCGACCACCGGAGGGGTCGCCGGCTCGCTCCGCAGCGTGGAACAGCGCGCCGCTCGCGAGTCAGCGGGTATTGCAAGGATGTTGCCGTAGGCCATGATCGGGTGCAGTCTGCGCGCATCAGGGAGCTTATGATGGTGGAAGAGGGGCCGGGCTCCGAGGAGAATGATCCGCCGGCCGCGGAGCCACAGCCGCGCCATGACTTTTCCGTCGTTCAAGGCTTTCAGGTTGTCGGCGTCGAAGGTCATGGCGCTGCGCCAGCGGCGGACGACCAAGCTTGGCGCGACGCCCTGAAACTGGAGTTGGAGGCGCGCGCCGCGCGCCTTCATCAGGCCGTCGACGCGGCGATCGTGCTTTCCAATGATGGCATAATTCGTTGGCTGGGAGATCCAGTCGCCAGACTGTCTCCGGGCGCGGACATGCTCAACCCGAGCGCCGTGATCCTGGCTGACGAAGCCTTGCCGCTTCCGTCTCGGGAGACGATAAAAACACGAATTGAACTTTGGATCGCGGCGACGACGCGACGTCTTCTCGCGCCGCTTTTCGCGCTCGAAGCGCTTCAGGAAGGGCCGGAGATCGTTCGAGATTTGGCCCGTGATCTCGTACGGTCATTGGGGGTTTTGGAGCGCGAGCCGATCAGGGCGAAGATCAAGGCGCTGGCTCAAGACGACCGGGCCGAGCTGAGAAAGCAAGGCGTGCGCTTCGGCGCCTACTATCTATTTGTCCCGGCGTTGATCAAACCTGCGCCAAGAAACCTGGCGCTTCAGCTGTGGGGCCTTCAGGCGCCCGGCGACGCCATTGAGCTCCTGCGGACGCTTGGCCCCGTCGCCTCTTCCGGCCGGACCTCTATAGCATGGGACAACGGGATTTCGAAAGACGGCTATCGCGTCGCGGGGTATCGGCCATGCGGCGAACGGGTTGTGCGCGTGGACGTCGTTGAACGCCTTGCCGGGATGGTCCGGGCGGCGATCGCCAGTGAAGCGCCCGGCGCGTTCCAAACCATCGGACGACGAAAGGATTTGTCGTCAGCGGAGAGATGACATCGTTAACTGGTTGCTCCGGAGAGCAATTCGCTTCGATTTTGCGTTCCATGGGCTTCCGGCCGGTGGAAATGAAACGATCGGATTTTTTCGCGCCTGCGCCAGCCGACGGATCACCCAGAGAAAGCGCGTCGGCCGCATCGGACGAAGATCAAGCTCAGGTCGGGGACGGTCGACCGTCGTCGCCGCCGGCCGGCGCCGAGGAGACTACGCCCGATGCGATTTTGGCTTCGCCGCCGGCCGAGCCGCTCGTTGACGGCGTCGCTGTGGATATGGCGCCTGCTCCCATCTCCGCCGATCCATCCGAAGAGCCTGTAAGAGTCGACGTCGCCGAATCCTCCGGTCCGCAGACGCCAGGTTCAAGCTGCGAACCGGCAAAAAATGGCGACATGATCGTCGTCTGGCGCCCCGACCGTCGCAGGATTTCACCCGACCGTCAGAGGGAGCGCAAACAATCAAAGGGCGAAAGCCCTGGCCGGCTGGACACGGACGGCCGCGGCTCGGATCGGACGCCCAAACAGGCGCGCTACGCGGTTGCGCGCCCGCCCGGGAAGCCAAATCGGCCCGATCCGGCCAAGACTGACGAAAAACGTCGCCAACGGACGAGCGAACATGATATGCCCCGTTCAAACGCGACGACGGCGCCGCAGCACAAGGCAAAGGTTGACCCGAACTCACCCTTCGCCAAGCTTCTCGAACTCCGTCCACTACTTGAGGAACAAGCGAACAAGCGCCCTTAGCTGGGCAGCCGCCAATCGCACGGACTGCGACGTCGAGACACTCTGGAAGCCCAGGGAAAGTGCCGATCCGTCGCGTAAGAGGTTCATGAGGATATACAGTATGACCTATGTGGTCGTCGAGAACTGCATAAAGTGCAAGTATTTGGATTGCGTAGAGGTGTGCCCGGTCGATTGCTTCTACGAGGGCGACAATATGCTCGTCATTCACCCCGACGAGTGCATCGATTGCGGCGTGTGCGAACCGGAATGCCCCGCAGAGGCGATCAAGCCAGACACCGAACCCGATCTTGCCTTTTGGCTTAAGTTGAATGCTGAATACGCCAAATCCTGGCCAAATATAACCAGCAAGAGAGAGCCGCCCCCCGACGGCAAGGAATTCGACGGGCGAGCCAACAAGTTTGCTGAGTTTTTTTCGGCTGAGCCCGGGCAGGGCGATTGAGCGAATTCGCCGCGCTATCGCCTATCCTGGCCGGCGCTTAACCAAGCGCTGCCGCAGCTAAGCTGCCTGGCTCATCTTCTTCTTTGATTTTTCGACGAATTTGTGCTAAACGACAAATTAATCGTCGAGCGGGAGTCGCTCGGCGTCGACAGCGAAGATGCCCAGTGGTTTCCGCTGGCAAAAAGTCAGCTTGCCGTTTTGAAGAGCGGTATTCGTGCACGGATTTAGAGCAGTGTTCGTGCGCGGCGTTAAAGCGTATGCGGCAAAGTTCGCGCGTGGAGAGGTTAACGATGGCGGCGCGTAAGAAGTCGAAGAAGACAACAAGATCAAAGACGAAGAAAACCGGCCCCACCTCGAGCGCGAGGTCAGTCTCAAAGCGCACCTCCAAGGGGGTGTCTTCGTCCAGCGCTCGAAATCGAGTTGGCAAGAGCAAGCCGGCGTCGAATGCGAGAGTTGCGCGCAAAACGAGTAAAACTATTCGAGCCAGGATGAAAAATGACGTAGCGAAACTCTCGAAGCGAAAACGGAAAAGCTCCAATGCCAGAAAGACACCTGGATCGGGCGCAGCGAAGAGGCTGGCCGGCGCCGCCCATCGGAAAGCGGCGGCGTCGAAGAGCGTGAGCAAGGCGACAAGAACCGCGAGCGTCGCCAAGGGAGCGTCGACCGTGCGGGCGCATTTGAAGGAAAAGGAAGCGAAGTTGCCGCGAGAGAGCCGAAGCGCCCAAGAATCTCGAACCGCCGCCGACAAAGGGGCGGCGCCCTCTTGCCGGAGTCAAAGCCGAGCCTGAATCACAGCGTTCACGTGGCTGAGCCGGCGAGCGCGCCGCCGCGAAATCCGCCGCGCCCGCGGTCAAGGTCCAGAAGGCCGCAGGACCGGAAGAGCTCTCGTCGGCTGCGAAGACTTTGAAGAGCGCGGGCCAGCGTCAAGGCTTCAGGCTCAACGAGTTCGTCGTCTATCCCGCTCACGGAGTTGGTCAGATCATCGCGATCGAGGAGCAGGAAGTCGCGGGTTTCAAACTTGAGCTGTTTGTCATCAGCTTCTCGAAGGATAAGCTTACGTTGCGCGTCCCGACGTCCAAGGTCTCGGGCGTTGGAATGCGGAAGATATCCGATCCGGATACGGCGCAGGCGCTCGCTGGAGATTTTGACGGGACGCGCGCGCGTCAAGCGCACGATGTGGTCGCGACGGGCTCAGGAGTACGAAACCAAGATCAACTCCGGCGATATCAACGCGATCGCTGAAGTCGTGCGCGACCTTTACCGATCGGAGGCGCAACCCGAGCAGTCGTATTCGGAGCGGCAATTGTACGAGGCCGCTCTCGACCGGATGGTTCGCGAGATCGCGGCGGTCCAGAAGTCGAACGAGATCGACGCTTTGAAGGCGGTCGAGGCGCAACTTCAGAAGGGTCAAAGTCGAACGTCGAAGCCCTTGGGCGCGCAAGGCGCAGCAAGCGAGATCGAACAAGCTGCTTGAGAATTCGGCGGCTCAGCCGGCCTCGAATGGGGTCGGCGTTCTTCGGGTGTTGGAGGCGCGACCACCGCCGGCGACTCGATTGAACGAGCATTGCCGCCGCGGTGGAATGCCCCTCGTCCTGTGAGCCTGTCCAGGCTTCGCAAATCGGACCACGATGCTTGGCCAGCGCAGCCGATGGGCCGCCATTCGGGTCTCGATCAGGAGATCTCGCGGCGAGAAACGCGGGCGGAGCTGCATCTCGTCGCACGGTCGCAGTTGCGCATATTTTGCTGACTTCGATGACCGTCTATCCGCTGCTTTCACTGTGGATTTTGGTCCTCACTGCGGTCACCTTATTTTTGGGTCGCTTTGACGGATTTGAGAAAATTTAAGCCGCCTGGATAAGCCGATGCCAAAGCGTTGCTCACATCCTGGTAAGTCGAGGCGACAGCGCCTTGTCCAGCGCAAGCCACTGTTTAGAGATCCAGGCGCCAACCAGTCCGATCGTGGCGATGACTGCAATCAAGAGTATTCCAAGCAATACTGTATCTTCAATCAGAGCGGCGCCGTCTTCATCCTTCAGGGGCGGGCTGAATACCTTCAAAATTTTGTGCGCGTGAGCGCGGGTTCGCGACACTCATATTGTTGAAGACCCTGGCGGTCCCCGCTGTCCATTTTCCGTGAGGGGAACGTCTCGGGTCAATCGGGAAACGGGTCGTTCGCTTAAAACTGCAGGTCCCCTCCGCAGCGATAGCATTGAAATCGAAAGTTGCCCAAAATCAATACGAAATTGTTATTATCTACGGCTAGCGTTCATCAGCATGGAAGGGGAAAATACAATCGCCAACGACTTTGAGGAGACAATATTGTGGAGGAGCATTGCGGTTGCATCAATCGTTTCTTGTGTATCTACTCATTGTGTTCTGGCTAAGCGTTGCAAAATGTGGACAATATGGTGAGCGAGCTGCCCTAGTCCGTTGACATGTGTACATGGATAAGCAGTAGCCAAAAAAACAACTTCCGACGCGAAATCGTTCCGTCGGGGCAGGGGCGGCAAATCATGCGCAGGGGTGCGAATGTTGCCATTCTTATTGCCACCGTTATTCTTGGTGGTGTTGCGGCATTTCTTGCCAGAAGCTGGCTTCAAACGCATCCGGCCAAAACTGACGTCGTGCCGATGCTCGTTGCGAACGGAGCGCTCGGCTTTGGGGCGCCGATCGGCGCCGGCGACGTAAGGGAAATCAATTGGCCTGCGCAATTGAGACCGGATGGCGCGTTCGCATACTTTCCCGACCTCGCCCAGAACGGGCGACGGATCACCATCTCCCCGTTTGTCCGCGACCAACCGATCATAGCCTCGAAGGTCAGCGCGCCGGACCAAAGAGCATCCCTGTCTACGGGCATCGAGAAGGACAGGCGCGCTGCCTGGGCAGTGCGGGAGGGTTAGCGATGGGGATAAGCAAAGCGGCGTTTACCAGCGCTTTAGCGTCATTAATCGTAATGACTGCCGGCGCGGCACGAGCTTATGACTTTTCGAAGCCGCTATCCTGCGCCGTGACAGTGTACCGCGGCGGTAGCGCAATGTGGACGTGGGTTGACGTTTCGAACGGGAGAGGCAATCGCGTCATCAAGGAAGCCGGACCCGTCATGATGAACGGGCATGAGGATCCATACCATACGCCTGCGATTTGGACATGGTCTGACGACATACCCAATGACTGGCTATTCAACGGCCCTGTGCCCAAGGGGAGCTTGAGCCTAGTACCGCTATACCAGCCGGCGACGCGCATCATCGCCTTTAACGCAGCAAAAATGACCGACGATGGAGGTGCGGTCCGCGCATTGCTTATCCGCGACGGGCAAGTTGCAGGCGTCGGCTCTTGCTGGCGTAAAACCTGACAGTTCGACGCTTCACGCCGCGACGCTCAAGCAGCGCGAGCGGATCATCGACGAGTTCAATCTGACGGCGCTCGAAAAGATGCCGCCGGGTGAACTCGCAAAGCAGGTTTCGAGCTTACGTCGGCGGCGATATTCGCCGCCAGAGCTTGTCGCTCAATCAGAAGGAGCTTGACCTCTTCTCGAACGAGATCACGGCCGAGATGACCGCTATGGTCCGCTCAAGCCGTTGTTGAAGGATCCGACCGTCACCAACATTCTGATCAACACGCAAGCGCTGCTTCATCGAACGCTTCGGACAATTGCAGGAGACCAAAGGTCCACCTCAAGGATGGGGCGCACCTCCTGCACCTCATCAACCGGATCGTCTCGCCGACAGGACGGCGGGTCGACGAATTGTCGACCATGGTTGACGCGCGGTTGCGCGATGCCTCGCGCGTCAATGTTCAGGCCGATCGCCGTCGACGGGCCGCTCGTTTCCATACGAAAATCCGGCCGAGGGCGCTCTCGACATGGACCGGCTTCACGGAACGGTTGACCGTTAATTCATCCCAAGCGCAGCGAGATAGAGATCGAGCACCGTCTCCTCCTCGATTCGGCTGTCCCGGTCCTGCTTTCGTATCGATACGATCTTTCGCATGATCTTCACATCGAAGCCGTTCGCCTTGGCCTCCCCGTAGACATCCTTGATATCGCCGGCCAGCGCCTTCTTCTCCTCTTCGAGGCGCTCGATCCGCTCAATGAAGGCGCGCAGATGCCCGGCGTTGACCTCGCTCGCCCCGATCGGATCAGGATCGTTCGGTTTCGCCATGTTCATCCTGTGACCTCATTGCGTTGGTGGAACGCGACGGATCGCGCCGAACGTCTGTTCGCGTCAAGGCGCGGAAGAGGGTTTTCCCCGGCCATGAGCGATCCTCCGCGCGCGAGTGCCAAAATCCTCTGGCGCGCGCGACCGCGGATCGGCGAGAATCGGTCGAAGCAGACGGGCGATTCGTTCCGCCCATGCGAGCGCGCTCTTCTTTTCCGTGATCAGGTCCTGCCTGATTTCGATCAGCGCATTGGCCAATCCACGCGACGTGGCGATCGCGTCAATCGTGTCGCCGGCCAGGGCGCCGTCATAAGGTTCATTGTCGCCCACATCATCCGCGGAAAGATCGGGTTCTGCGAGCAACGCTTCGATCAGCGGCGCCGGAACGCGATTGTCGCGATCCCACAAGATTCCGATCTTCCACGGACGGGGAACTCCGCGCCAGACGTTGGTGAACGAATGAATCGAGATCAGGGCCGGGGGCTCGCCGGTCGCCATCATCGCATCGACTGTCGCCGCGATCTCATATCGAAAAGGCGCCCAGAACCGCTCGCTGCGGCGGCCGATCTCGGCGGCGTCGATATACGCGTTGCCCGGCACGATCGCGCCGTCGGAATAGCGCATAACCAGCGTCGGATCATCGAGGCCGCGATTCGGGTCGATGATCAGGCGCGAATAGGTCGACATGACCGCCGGCGCGCCGAGGAGCGCCGCAAGCGCGCGCGTCACTTCGGCGGCGCCGATGTCATAAGCGATGTGACGCTCAAGCGCTTCGCGCTTGAGGCCCAGCGTCCCGTAAGCGGGAGGAATGGCGTTGGAGGCGTGATCGCAGATGATGAGCGCCCGGCTGTCCAGCGCGCCGGCAATCGCCTCAAAGGCGGAATCAGCGGTCTCGGAGGCGACCTCAGTCATTGGCCTGATCGCGTCTTTGTTTAGCCAGCAATCGTTGCGCCGCCATCGATGACGACGGCCTGTCCGGTCATGAACGATCCGGCCTTCGAAGCGAGATAGACGGCGGCGCCGGCGATCTCATCCGCCTCGCCAATTCGCCGGAGCGGCGTCCTGGCGGTGGCCGCCTTCAGAGTTCTGGGATTCTCCCACAAGGCGCGCGCGAAGTCCGTCCTGATCAAGCCCGGCGCAATGCAATTGACGCGGACATTGCGCTTTCCCCATTCGACCGCGAGATTGCGCGCAAGTTGAAGGTCGGCCGCTTTGGAGACGTTATAAGCCCCAATGACCGGCGAACCTTTGAGCCCGCCGATCGAGGAGATGATGACGATCGAGCCGTCGCTGCGCTCGAGCATTCCGGGGGCGGCCATCTGGATCAACCAATGGTTGGCGAGAACGTTGTTCTCGAGAATCTTGCGGAATTGTTCGTCCGAGACGCCAGACATCGGCCCGTAATAGGGATTTGACGCCGCGTTGCACACCAGAATGTCGATCCGGCCAAAGGCGTTGTTCGTCTCGTCCACCAGACGCTGAAGATCCTCCTTGGACGAAATGTTGGCGGCAATCGGCTTCGCCGCCTCGCGCCCGCGGGCGCGGTTGATGGCGGCGGCCGTCTCGGCGCAGGCGTCCGCTTTGCGCGACGAGATGATAACCGTCGCGCCATGCTCGGCCAGTCGTTCGGCAATTGCCCTGCCGATGCCGCGCGACGACCCGGTGACGATCGCGACCCGATCGGTCAAGTCGAACAGACTGGTCAAGGTCTCCTCCCTGATGCGCGGCGCGGAGCTGACGATTGCACCGTTCGCCGCGCCGACGCCAGAGGAGACGGGCGCGAGCCGCAAATTTCCTCGGCCACTATCGTATGGCCAGGAGCCCGTGAAGAGCTGACGCTGGGCGGCGCCGCGCCGTCGCAGGAGTCGCCCTTGCGCCGCGCGCTACGCCACGGCAAGCCACGCGCGAAGGAACGTTCGGATCTGCTGTGCGTTTAACTACGGGACGCTGGCCGGATGGAGCGTAAATGGAACATCTGAGGGAACTGCAAGCTAAGCTCGACCGCGCGGAAGCTGAGGTCCAAAAGGGCGTCGGGCATCTGATCAAGGAGAGGGCTCAGATGGCTGATAAAGTCACCGGAGGGCAGGACGCGACTATATTTCTCGATCTGCTGGCGATGCTCGAAGACGCCCAGCTTCTCCATGTTCAACGCCGCGACCGGATAAGAAGAGAAATGGATGGGGCGGTCGTCAGAAAAGAACGGCGCTTGACCCTCTGAGGCGGTGACGACGCAGGCGGCCCCTCCCCTTATCGCTTCGCCAGGCCCCTGAGGTCGAACGCCGGATCGGCGGCCTCCTCCGGCGTCATCGTCTTGGTCGTGCCGATGATGCGCTTGGCGGCCGCATGGTCGCCCGCGCGGTTAACCGACTCGACCACCGCGAGCTTACCGTCGCGAAACCCGAAGGTCGAGAAGGCCCGCGTGGCTGGATCGCCGCGCACGACCCACGCATCGACGCCATGCGCAAGGCCTGCGATCATCAGCTTCAAGTCGCCCTGATCGCTCCAGAACCAGGCGAGCTCATTATACGGTTTTGGCTTGCCGACGAGCCGCGCCGCGACCGCCTTCCCCTGATCGACCGCGTTCTGCACCGATTCGAGCCGCGTCCGCAGGCCAAGCGCCGCATGCGGAAAGTGGGCGCAGTCGCCGATCGCCGAAATCGCCGGGTCCGAGGTCATGAGGAATTCGTCGACGACAATCCCGTTGTCGCATTCGAGGCCGCACGCCCGCGCCAGCGCGTCTTCGGCGACGACGCCGATCCCGACCACCACCATGTCGGCGGCGAGCGCCTCGCCATCGGTGAGAATGACTTCTTCGGCGCGCTCGCGGCCCTTGATCGCGGCGACGCCGACGCCGAGCCGGAAGCGCGCCCCAAACACGGCGTGCTCTTTTAAGAAAAAATCCGACAGGATCGGCGAGACGGCGCGGCCCATCGGGCGGGCGATCTCCACGACCGTCGCCTCGGCGCCGAGGCTCGCGGCGGTCGCGGCGATTTCGAGCCCGATAAACCCAGCACCGATGATGACGACCCTGGGCTTCGCGCCAAGACGCTCGCGGATCGCCGTCGCGTCAGAAATATCGCGGAGCGCGAAGACGCCCGGCAGATCGACGCCGGAGACATCGAGCCGGCGTTGCCGCGCGCCGGTGGAGAGGATCAGATGGCCGTAAGCAATCGCTCCGCCGTCGCTGAGCTCCACTTTCTGCGAAGCGCGGTCGATCCGCGTGGCGCTGACGCCGAGCCTCAAGTCGATGCGCTGCTCGCGGAAATGCGCGTCGGCTCGGAGCGGAAGGCCATGGATGTCCATTTCGCCTTTGAGAAAGGCCTTGGATAGTGGCGGACGCTGATAGGGCAGATCCTTCTCGGCGGAGAGAAGAACGATCTCGCCGTCGAAGCCTTGTTCGCGCAACGAGGCCGCCGCCTGCACCCCGGCGTGGCCGGCGCCGACGATGACGACCGAGGTCAGGGACATGCCTTAATTCCGTGAGCCCGTGCGCCGTCGTCCGGCGCGCCGAAAGGTCTCATTCATTGGCGTAGAGCCGGAAGCCGCGCCGTTTGGCTTCGTGATCCTCGGGGCCGGGGTCGTCGGGCGCCATCGACGCGGGGTCGATGATGACGCCGGTTCGCGGCGCGGGAACGAGAACAGGGGCTGTCGCGGGCGCGGCGGCGGGGCGCTCCGGCTCGATCGCCTGCGGGGCCGGCGCGAGCGCAGCCGCGGGAGTAGCGATCGCCTCGGCCGGGCGTAGGGCGACGGCGACCTCTGCGGAAGCGGCGATGCGCTCGTCAGGCGTGCGCCAGACGAATGCGTCGAGCGTGCCTAAGGGCGACACGGGCGCCCAACGGTCGCTGATGACCCCGTCCGCCACCCAGGCTTTGTCGTGCGGCGCGCGCGCTGCGCGGCCGAGCCACTCGCGCACCGCGCCATGATTGCCCTCGGTCTCTTCAATGTCGGCCATCAGAAGGCAGACCCGGCGAGTCGGACGGCCGTTTGGCGTATCCGAGCCGACGAGCGGAGCGATCGCCGCGCGCGCGGCGGCGAGATCATGCGCCTCCAGCGCTGCGCGTCCTATCGTCAGAAGCGATTCCGGATCGCTGGGCGCGGCCCGGGCGAGCGCGCGGGCGCGGGCCAGCCGATCCTCGGACGAATCGCCGTGGCGGACGCGCAGATAGGCGGAGGCGAGGTCGGGGTGCGGTGTTTGCGCATAAGCGGCCTCGAGAATCCGGCTGGCGCGGCGATAGTCGCCCGCCTGCGCGGTCAGCCGGCCGCAAATCGCGGCGGCGGGCACGAGCGTTGGGGCAAGGCGGCAAGCCTCCTGCGCAAGGACGAGCGCGCCTTTGGGATCGCGCTCCATCGCCGCTTCCGCCATCGCCGTCTTGATGACGGCGCGCCAGCGGTTCGCGGTCGGCTTGTCGATGAGCCGGTTGGCAGCGTTGGCGTCCACGGTGGCGAGGGCGCCTGGCCAGTCTCCGCGCCGCGTGCGGTCGTCGAGAACCGCCTGACCCGCCCAGGCGGCGGGAGCGCGCGCGTTGGCGCGCATCGCATATTGCAGCGCCGCCTCATGGTTGCCGGCGCGCCGCGCTTCGAGATGCAGTCCGCGCAGACCAAGGCCATGGGTCTCGTGATGCTCGAGCATCGCATTGTAGGCAGCGACCGCGCCCGCGGTGTCGCCCGAGAGCTGGGCGGATTGCGCTTGCAGGAGCTTCGTCATCGGCTCGCGCCCGATCAGCCGGCTCGCGTCGGAGGCGTGCTTGGCGGCGGCCCGGGCGTCGCCCGCGCCAACGGCGATCATGCCGCGCGACAGAGCCTGGAACCCTTTCTCGCGCCTGCGCGACTGAGCGCCGACCGAAACCAGCGAAGGAATGCGGAAGACGAAGCGCAGCACGGCCCACGCGATCGCGATCGCGACCGCCAGCGCCAGCACCGCGCCGAGCGCGAACATGAGCGAGACTTCATATTCCTCGCCCCGCCAGGTCAGGTCGACAACGCCTGGATTGTTCGCAAGCCAAGTCAGGCCAAAGGCGGCCAGCGCCAGCGCGGCGAGGAAGATCAGCAGGCGAACCATCTCAACTCCGCTTCAAAACGCCGGCCTTGAGCCGAAACCTGCCTGCGAGGGCCGCCGCAGCCTCACGGTTTCGGGCCGCCCGCGAGCTCTGCGATCGCCGCCTCGCGGATCGACTGGAGAGCCGAGTCGGCCGCCTGCCTCGTGCGGGCCAGCGTCAGCCAATCGCTTGCCGGCTGACGCGCGGGCGCCGGCAGCTTGTTGAAGGCGGCGAGCGCGCCGCCGATATCGCCGCGCCGGCTCAGAGCCTCGACCTGGGACACCAGGGCCGGCGGATCGTCCCCCGCGGTCTCCTTCAGATCGCGCACCTGCACGAGATTATGGAGATGGGCCAGAAAGCGATCGGCGACGCCGCCTTGCTCCCCTTGCGAGGAGGCGGCGAGCACCTTTGGCGCAACCGCCTGGAAGGAGGCAGCCAGCGCGGAGCCTGTGGGACCGCCGTCGGCCACGGCGCGCAAGGGCGCCAGTTTCGCCGGATCGACGCCAAGGCGTCCGAGTTCTGAGAGTTCCGGGCCGAATGGCGCGCCCGCGTCGAGCTTGTCGGCGATCGCCCCGGTAATGATGGCGATCGGCGCGGCGTTGTCGGCCGCAGACGGCGTCTCGGGCGCCGCCCGCGTTTCGGTCTTGGGCGCGGCGAGCGCCGTTTCGATCTTGTCGACGCGGGCGGCCAGGGCGGTGAGATCGGGGCCGGCGCCGTTCGTCTTCGCCGCCTCGCTCTCCAGCTTCGCGACCCGCGCCGAGAGGTCAGGAATCTCGCCGCGCGCGCCCTCGGCGTCCCCTTGCAAGCCCTTGACCTGCGTCGCCAGACGTTGGGCGGCGTCGGCGGCCGCGGCCGCCTTGCGCGCGGTCTCGGCGTTGGCCGCCTCGAGCGCCGCCACCTTCTTTTCGAGATCCGCTGCGCCTGGCGCTGGCGCCTGAGCGCCGGCCACGAGCGCGCTCATCCGCTTCTCGAGGCTCATGACGGCGGCGCGATCGCGGCTTACGTCGGCGGCCAGCGCGGAATTGTCGCGCCGAGCCTGCGCCTCGACCTCGCTCAATCGATTCACATCCTGGGATACGTCCGCCTTGGAAGCCAGGAGCGTATAGCCGGCGCCGGCGGCCAGCGCGGAGACGATCAGCCCGGCAAGCGCGCCGCCTAGGAAACCCCGAGCGCCGGCGCGCGGAGCGGGCGGCGGAGCAGGACCAGGCTCAACTTTGCTCTCCGCCACGCCGGGTTCCGGCGGGGGCTCGGTTTCGCTCGTTTCGCGCGCGGCGACTTCGCCTTCGATGACGCCGGGGTCAGGCCGCGCGTCCCGATTGACCGGGGCGCCCGCCGATGGCGCTGGATCGCCCTTGGTTTCTTCGTCGATCATCGCCTTGCGCCCTCGATTTTCGCGCGCCCTATATACGGGACGACTCAAGGGAAGCAAACCCGCCGAGCCTTTCGCGCAACTCATGAAAAAGCGCCGCTTCGTCGGGCGTTTCGGCAATTGCGACGCGGGTCCGCCAATTTGCCGTAATGGCTCTGCGACATCGCGCGACAGGCAGACATGCTCGAGCTCAAGGAAGGACGCTTGCGCGCCCGCGGCCTTCGCCAGGGCCGCCGCGAGGGCGGCCGACCGGCGGGAATAGTGCAGGGCCGCGACGCAGGAGGCGAGCGCCACCGCTTCCCGCGGACGCCAGGCCTCGCGCGCTTCGGCCGCATAGGCTTCGACCATTTCGAGCGCAAACGGCTCGGCAAGCGCCGTCTCGATGGCCCCCTTGCGGTCCCGTCCGGCGAGATAGAGCACGCTGGCCCCAGGCTTCAGCGCGCCGGACAGCGCCGTGATCAGGCCCTCGGCGTCCTGCGCGGGCGGCAGGGCGAGCCGCCAGCCGCGCGCCTCAGCCGCACGCCCCGTGCGGGCGCCGACGGCGTAGAGCGGCGCTGACGCGCCGGGCGGCTGGTCGGCGGCGAACGCTTTGTCGCTGGTCGCGATGACGGCGTCATAACGTGATCGCTGCGGCCGGACGGGCTGGGTCCGGATTTCGATCGCCGGCAGGCAAGCGACGGAGAAGCCCAGCCGCCGCAGGCGCGCGGCGGTCGCGCTCGCGTCCTTGCGCGCGCGAAACAGCGCGACCTGGGGACGCGATCCCCTCCCCGTCATATCGCTTTCGCTCGCATGCGCCGCAATATGGGCTCCCCTGAGCGAAGGGCCAAGCACGAAGCCGGAGCTTGCCGATTGCAGTCAGGCGATTTACCCCCTCCCGGCGAACGGTCGGGCTTTGCCGGCCGCCGGCAGGACCCGTTGTTGGACAAAGCCCTCAAAACGCCCGACCTCATCGCGGCGCGAGCCGCGGCCAAGCTCGATTTCAGGGACGACATCAATGGATTGCGCGCGCTCGCGGTGCTTGGCGTGGTGGTCTTCCACGCCGATCGCGCCTGGCTGCCCGGCGGATTTGCCGGCGTCGACATTTTTTTCGTCGTCTCGGGCTTTCTGATTTCGCGCATCATTCTCAGCCAATGCGCGGCCGGACGTTTCTCGCTCGCGATGTTCTACGCCCGCCGCGCCAAGCGCATCCTGCCTGCGCTTCTCGTAGGGGTGAGCTTCGTCTGGATTGTCGGCTGGTTCATGGCGGCGCCGACGCAATTTCGCGACATCGGCGGGAGCCTGCTCGGCAATTCGTACTTCACGGTGAATTTCTGGCTGATGCGGCTCGCGGGCGTCGGGGGCTATTTCGGGGCCGACGCGACGGTGAAGCCTCTTCTGCACCTCTGGTCGCTCAGCATCGAAGAGCAATTCTATCTCGTCTGGTCGGTTCTTCTGCTTGCGCTGTTCAAGCTCGAGCGGCGGCTGGTCCTCTTCGTCATCGCAAGCGTGTTCGTCGCTTCGTTCGCGTTCAGCATTTATCTCACGCCGATCGATCCGATCGCCGCGTTCTACCTGCCCTGGACGCGGGGATGGGAACTCGCGCTGGGAGCGCTGATCGCCTATCGCGAAGTCTTCTGGCTCGAGGCGCTGCCCTATCCGTCGCGAAGGATCGCCAACATCGGCGCTGGCGCCGGGATCGCGCTGATGCTCGGCGCTTTCCTGTTCTTGAACGAAACGCGACCCTTTCCCGGCTGGCTGGCGGCGATTCCAACCCTTGGATGCGCGCTGGTCATCGCCAGTCCCGATTCGCTTCCGGGCGAGGTGGCGCTCGGCAATCGCCTGGCCGGCTTTTTCGGCGTCATCTCCTATCCGCTCTACCTGTGGCACTGGCCGCTGTTCGCATTCGCGCGCATCTGGCCGGGCGTGATCCCGACCACGCCGGTCCTGTTCGCGCTCGCGGTCGTGGCCGTGGCGCTCGCGGCGCTCACGTACCGGCTGATCGAGCAGCCGATCGCGATTCCGTTTCGCCGCCGGCCGTTTACGACCGCGCTCGTGCTCGTGGGCCTGCTTGCGCTGACCGGAATCATCGGACGGGCGACCTACGATTCGAAGGGTTTCCCGTCCCGCTTCCCGCCGCTCGTGGATCGCATTTTCGATTACACGGCCAACGGCGCCGAGGGCCAGCCGCTCATGCGCTGCTTCTATCAGCGCGACGCGGAGCGCTATTCGCTCAAGGAGGAGCGCACGCGGGCGGCGCGCTTCTTCGAAGATCATCATTGCGCGGCGATAGCCGACCCGTCGAAGCCCACAATTCTCGTCGTCGGCAACTCGCACGCCGCGCATCTCTTCGCCGGATTGCAGCAGGTCTACGGCGCCAGAGCCAATCTTTTGAGCCTCTCCTCGGTTTTTTGCGTGCCCCTGGTCGAGCATGTCGCCATGAATCAAGGCGTGGCCGGCACGCCGCGCTGCCGCGCGATCAACGGTTACGTGTTCGACGCGATCCGAACCATCAAGCCGGACATTCTCATCGTCGGCGGCTACTTCGCCCAATACGACCACGAGGCCAACTGGCGCTATCCCGGCTATCTCGACGCGCTGGTCGCCGGGGCGCGGCGCCTCCACGCGGACGGCGTGCGCTCGATCATCATCGCCGGCGAGGTTCCGACCTGGGCCCCGGTTCTGCCAATTCTGTCGGGCGCGACGTCCTCGATCACGGCGCAGCGGCGGAATTCTCGCTAGTTGGCGTCAGGCCCGACTCGCTTAAGACCGACCGCGAGCTGGCGGCCAAAGACTGGGGCGAGGGCGTTCGCTATGTCTCACAGGCCGCGAAGCTCTGCGGCGCCGAGGGCTGTCGGCGGCTGACCGGCGAAAAATTGCCCGAAGATCTGCTGGCCATCGACTATGGCCATTACAGCCTCGAGGGTTCGGTCTTCGCCGTCAGAACCATCCTCGCGCCGGTCATAGACGCCGAGTTGGCGCGGCTGCGCAAGAATTGAAGCCGCCGTCGCCCTACGGGCGGGCGGCGCTCATCCCGCCGGTACGGAATGGGGGTGGGGCTGTGCGTGAGCGAGCGGTTCGAGACGCGCGCGCCGTATCGGCGCCGGCGTCTTGACGTCCGCGCCGACCCCGGGGTCGACCGCGTAATCCTGGAGATGCAGCAGGCAGAGGCGGTCGCCGCGCTCCGAGCCGTCGGAGCACCAATCGTCAAAGGTGAGGAACTCGAGGTCAGGCACGCCGATCGCCTCCTTGACCCACAAAGCCGACGCAACCTGCATGGCGTCGCTGAGCGACATCCGCCGCCATTTTCCCTCCGCGTCGCCGGGCATTTGCCATTTGGCGTCGCGGAGCTTGGCAACGCGCAGCATCGCGTTCGGGTCGGGCGTCACCAGGGTCGCCAGCGCCCGGATATAGCGGGTCAACTCGAACAGGGTCGCGAAGCGTCCGGGAACAAACGTCGAGGGCCGAAGCTCCCCAAATAGGACGCTGCTGACCCACACGCGACGCTTGTGGACAGCCGCCTCGGTCAAAATCGTCTCGACAAGGTGTTCCGCCTCGCCGGAATCTCCGTTCGCGTGCCGAAGCACGACGTTTGAATGGAGGAAATGCTTATCGCTACTCGACGCAATCAAGATCGTTGTCCTCGTCCGTTGAGGGCGCCAGCCGCAGCGACCCTCGGATGTCGATGGCCGCCCCTACGTGAGCTCTTTCTTCTATCGTGAGCACTTCTATTCGCTCGGGAAGTTGACTGTCGCCAGTGTAAATTGCTCGTCCCGTGACGCAAACATTCTTGTTGCCGAACGGGTTCAGCGCATCTTCGCCTTGTGACTTGTCCAAAACGCATTCGATATGCGTCGCGCCCGCCGGAAGCATCAGATCGCCGGTCCACACCGCGCCGCGATAGTCGATTTCATCCAGCCGCCCCTCGAACGACATGATTGCGCTGCCCAGGAACCAGTTGTCCGTCTGAACCGTGTCGTCCTTCGCCCCCACCCGATCGACCTGCCGGCGAAAGAAATCGTCGATTGGCAACTCCGTCTCGTTGAACTGCGCCAGCACGTGAAAGTTAGGATCGAGCGCCTTGACGATGCGGATAAACGCCCTCGTGAGCCGGGGATGGCGGACAACCGTCTGGTAATCGCTGCGGTAGATGCCCTCAGCGCACCGTCGGAAGAACTCGATCGCCGACGGGCTGGTCTGGCCATATGCTTTTCGTTTCTCCAAAATACCGAATTCGTAAGGATTGAGCGCCAGTTGAGAGATCAGGAACTCGCTTGATCGCGCCTTAGGCTGAAGCTCGCGGTCCGTCACCAGGAGCGCTGTCAGAAACGCGTCGAATGTCTTTTTGAACAGTTCGGCCGGAATCGGTCCAAGATCATAGTCGCGCGCCTCGACCGGCCGGATCACGACACGAATTTCGTTTGCCCCGATCAGGCTGCCCATCGCTTGCTCCTGTCCCCTGACCCTACCATGCCTTGAAAAGCGGCGACAGAGCGGCGGAGCGCCGCCGGGACAGCCCATCGCGCCGCGACAAGGCGGCTTCCTTAGCGCCTGTTCACCCTATATGGGCTTTTCATGATGCGCGTTCTTGGCATTGAGACGACCTGTGACGAGACTGCGGCGGCGGTGGTGCGGCTCAAGCCCGACGGCACAGGCGAGATTGTGGCCGACGAGGTGATGAGCCAGATCGCCGCGCATGCGCCGTTCGGCGGCGTCGTGCCCGAGATTGCGGCGCGCGCCCATGTCGAGATCATCGACCTGCTCATCGCCCGCGCGCTCAAGCGAGCGCAGATCGCGGCCAAGGACGTGGACGGCGTGGCGGCCGCGGCTGGGCCTGGCCTCATTGGCGGAGTGCTTGTCGGCCTGATGGCGGGCAAAGGCGTGGCGCTGGCGTGCGGCAAGCCCTTCGTCGCCGTCAACCACCTTGAGGCGCATGCGCTGACCGCGCGCCTGACGGAGAAGGTCGCCTTCCCCTTTCTTGTCCTCATTGCGTCGGGGGGGCATACGCAGATCCTTGCGGTCAAGGGCGTCGGCGACTACGACCGGCTCGGCGCGACAATGGACGACGCCATCGGCGAAGCGTTCGACAAGACCGCGAAACTGCTGGGGCTACCCTTTCCCGGCGGGCCAGCGGTCGAGGCGGCGGCGGAAGGCGGCGATCCCACGCGATTCACGCTGCCCCGGCCTTTGCTCGGCCGGCCGGACGCGGATTTTTCGCTGTCCGGACTCAAGACGGCGGTTCGTCTGGCGGCGGAATCCGCCGCGCCATTGCGCCCGCGCGACGTCGCCGATCTCTGCGCTTCGTTTCAGGCGGCGGTGGTCGACGTGGTCGAGGATCGCATTCGCGTCGGCTTGAAGCTCTTCCGACAGCGCATTGGCCGCGCTCCAACCGCCGTCGTGGTCGCGGGCGGCGTCGCGGCCAACAGGGCGTTGCGGGAGGCGCTGACGCGCTTTTGCGCCGAGACTGGTCTCCCGCTCGTCGCGCCGCCGCAGAAGCTGTGCACTGACAATGGCGCGATGATCGCATGGGCGGGGCTCGAGCGGCTGCGGCTCGGGATGATCGATGGGCTGGACGCGCCCGGCCGGCCGCGCTGGCCGCTCGATCCCAAATCCGAGCGGGCGCTCAACAACAAGGCCTGACGAGTCCGGGCCGCGCCGTCACTACCCATTCGGCTTGGGCGCCTGTTCGCCCTGCGCTGGCGGGGCGGCCTGCTGCTTCGCCTTCTCGTGGGCGAGATGATGGCCGACAATGCAGCCGCCGATCGCGCCCATGACTCCGTGATGGCCGGCGTAGTGGCCGGCGACGCCGCCGACCACCGCCCCTTTCAGGCAGCCCTTGGCCTGCGCAGGGGCAGGCGCAGCAGCGGACGCCAGCGCGAGAGCGAATGCGGCGAAGATTGCGTATTTCATGTAACGTTCCGTTGTTGCGCGGATCCAGATCCGGGCGGCGAATTCGCCATCTGGTTTCTGCATGAAGCGTTGGCAAGGGGCCGGAACCAATTTTGTCGGCGCCCGGCGCTCACCCCGTCCTTAAACATTGCAATTGGGCCCGCCCGTGCGTATACAACGACTTTCCTCTCAAGTTTGATCCGTTGACGCAGCGTTTGGGCGAAACCGCGAGCGCGCGTGCAAACGATCATCAAGGAGCTTTTCGATCATGAGCGACGCCCCATTGATGCCGAAGGCGACCGCCGTTTGGCTGGTCGAAAACACTTCGCTCACCTTCGACCAGATCGCCGAGTTCTGCAAACTGCACCCGCTCGAAGTCAAAGGGATCGCCGACGGCGAAGTGGCGACCGGGATCAAGGGCTATGATCCGATCTCGACCGGCCAGCTCACCCGCGAGGAAATCGCCGCAGCGGAGCAGGATCCGAACCGTCGCCTGCATCTCTTGACCTCGAAAGTGCGCACGCCTGAATTCAAGAAGCCGCGCGGCGCGCGCTATACGCCGCTCTCCCGCCGGCATGACCGCCCGAACGCGGTTCTGTGGCTGTTGCGCAACCATCCCGAGCTCAAGGACGCGCAGATCATGCGGCTGGTCGGAACGACCAAGCACACGCTTTCCGCCATTCGCGAGCGCACCCACTGGAACTCGGCCAATCTTCAGCCGATGGACCCGGTGACGCTCGGCTTATGCTCGCAGATCGACCTCGATTTCGAGGTCAATCGCGCCGCCAAGGAACGCCCCAAGGTCGAGGAGGATCGCAGCCAGACGCTGGTGTCGGCCGAGATCACCACCGCTCGTCCAACCCCCGCTCCCGCAAGTCAGCTCGAAGTGTTCGGCGTTCCGACCGCGAAGCCCAAGCCAGCCGAAGAGAAGATCGACGTCAATTCGGTGTTCGGCAAGCTCAAGGAGAAGGCGCCGCCCGAAGGCGAGTAGCGAGCCTCTCCAACTCGAGAGGGCCTCTGTCGCAGATCCAACGCTGGCGCTGGCCCGGCGCTACTCCGCGGCCCTTGAGTGTACCGCTGGGTTGTTCGGGATGCGTCGTCCAGTCCGTGGCGGGGCGTCATAGTCGAAGGCCGGTGCGCGGGTCGACGCCCGCGACTTTATGCTCGAGCGTGATGCAGCCCTCGACCGGGCACACGAGCACGCACAGATTGCAGCCGACGCACTCGGCCTCATTGACGACGAACTGGCGCTTGCCGTTGACGCGGGCGAAAATCGCCTGGTGCGAAGTGTCCTCGCAAACGATATGGCAGCGGCCGCACTGGATGCAGAGCTCCTGATTGATCTCGGCCTTCGCGACGTAGTTGAGGTTGAGATACTGCCAGTCGGTGATCGAGGGGATCGCGCGGCCGCGGAAGTCCTCGATCGTCGCATAGCCTTTTTCGTCCATGTAGTCCGAAAGGCCGGTGATCATCTCCTGGACCACCTTGAAGCCATAGGTCATCGCGGCGGTGCAGACCTGCGCCGTTCCGGCGCCGAGCGCGATGAACTCGGCCGCGTCGCGCCAGGTGGTGATGCCGCCGATGGCCGAGAGCGGCAGGCCGGCGCAGGCCGGATCGCGCGCGATCTCCGACACCATCGACAGCGCGATCGGCTTGACCGCAGGCCCGCACATGCCGCCGTGCGTGCCCTTGCCGTCGATGACGACGTCCGGCGTCATATGGTCGAGATCGATATTCATGATCGAATTGATCGTATTGATGAGCGACACCGCGTCGGCGCCGCCCTTTTTCGCTGCGCGCGCCGGCTGGCGCACGTCGGTGATGTTGGGGGTCAGTTTGACGATGACCGGCATGCTGGTGTGCGCCTTGCACCAGCGCGCGACCATCTCGACATATTCGGGCACCTGACCGACAGCCGAGCCCATGCCGCGCTCCGACATGCCGTGCGGGCAGCCGAAATTAAGCTCGACGCCGTCGCATTCGGTCTCCTCGACCCGCGCCAGAATGCTCTCCCAGGATTTCTCGTCGCAGGGAACCATCAGCGACACGATGAGCGCCCGGTCGGGCCAGGCGCGCTTGACCTCCTTGATTTCCCTTAAGTTGATTTCGAGATCGCGGTCGGTGATGAGCTCGATATTGTTCATCGCGATGAGGCGCCGGTCGGGTCCATGGATCGCGCCATAGCGCGCGCCGGACACGTTGACGACCGGCGGTCCCGCTTCGCCCAGCGTCTTCCATACGACGCCGCCCCAGCCGGCGCGGAACGCGCGTTCGACATTGACCTTGCGATCCGTGGGCGGGGCGGAGGCGAGCCAGAACGGGTTGGGCGATTTAACGCCGAGGAAGTTGCTGCGGAGATCGGCCATGGGGAGCCTCGCTTAAGGTCAGGCGCGCGATGCGCCGAGGGCGGCCGCGATTGAGCGCGCCGCCTGCTTGCCGTCTTCGACGGCGCTCACCGTCAGGTCCTGGCCGCCGAAGACGCAGTCGCCGCCGGCCCACACGCGCTCGAGATTGGTGCGGCGCTCAGCGTCGACGACGATACGGCCGTCCCTGAGCTCGATCCCCGCGCCTTCAAACGCTTCCGGCGTCCCGCGCTGCCCGATGGCGAGGAACAGCATGTCGGCGTCGAGGCGAAACACCGAGCCGGGCGCAGCGGATGCGTCCTCCTGGCCGTCGCCGCTCTCAAACACGACGCCGCTCAAGGCGTCGCCGCGACCTTCGAGCGCGACCGGGCGCGTCCAATAGCGGATCACGACACCGCTCGTCTGCGCAAGCTCGCGTTCATAAGCGCTCGCCTTCATCTGCTCTGGCCCGCGCCGGTACACCATTGTCACGGTCTCCGCGCCGAGCTTCTTCGATTGCACGGCGGCGTCGATCGCCGTCATGCCGCCGCCGATCACCACGACCCGCCGGCCAACCGGCAACGTGGAAAGGTCCCTGGCCTGCCGGAGAGCGGCAATATAGTCGACGGCGTCGATCACGTTCTCGAGTTCGGTCTCCCGCGGCAGGCCGAGCTTGTTGGTCGAGCCGAGGCCCATGCCGAGGAAGACCGCGTCGTAGTCGCGCCGCAGGTCCTTAAGCTTCACGTCGCGGCCGAGCGCCTGCCCACGCCGGATCTCGATGCCGCCGATCGAGAGAATGAAATCGACCTCCCGGGCAGCGAAATTGTCGACCGTCTTATAGGCCGCGATGCCGTATTCGTTGAGGCCGCCCGCCTTCTCGCGCGGTTCGAAGATCACGCTGTCGACGCCGGCGAGGCCAAGTTCATGCGCGCAAGCCAGGCCCGCAGGCCCTGCGCCGACGATCGCAACCCGCTTGCCGGTTGGCGCCCCGCGCGCATAGGGCGATTTCCCGGTCGCGATTGTCGGCTCGGTCGCGTAGCGCTGCAGTAGGCCGATCACGACCGGCTTCGCCTCCGCCGCTTCGCGCACGCACGCTTCCTCGCACAACGTTTCGGTCGGGCAGACGCGGGCGCACATGCCGCCCATGATGTTGGAATCGAAAATGGTCTTGGCCGCCCCGGTTCGATTGCCGGCGGCGATCTGGCGGATGAAGAGCGGAATGTCGATTGCGGTCGGGCAGGCCTGCTGGCAGGGCGCGTCGAAGCAGAAATAGCACCGCTCGGCTTCGACCTTCGCCTCGTGGAAGGTCAGCGGCGCGTGCAGGTCGGCGAAATTGTCCTTGAGAGTCTCGCCGTCCAGGCGTCCCGGGCGGATGTCCGACGCGCCCGGCGGATTGGCGGCGATCGTCATTTAAGGAACCCCAGAGGCTCGAACAACGGCCAGATCCGTTCCTGACCGTTTGGTCAATCGTTCCGCCGGGCGGGGCGTCTGTCAAGCCCATGTCCGATGGTCTACCCCGCGAGACAAGCCGACGATCTCGGCGCATCTTGCCGCTTGGGCTGCGGCGCCTACATGCTAGTGGATGAATCAACGCTTCGATCCCGCCAAGCAAGGCGCAACCTATTGGAATCGCTAGGGAAGCCGGACTAACCGTTTGATTTTATCCACTAGCGGAACGGGGTTTTCCGCGCCTGTCCGCCAACCGAATGACGTTGATAACAGAATTGTTGAAGCCCGAACCGGATTGCTGCGGTGCAACAATTCTGTTAGCGTGACGCTTCAATCGATGCAATCAGGATTTAGAGGGGCCTATGTCAGCCACCTGGAAGACCAAATGGGGCGTTCGCCGCGTCCGCCGCGACACCCCGACGATCGAAGAGGCGTTGATCGCCGCTGAAAGTCTGGCCGCAGACCCCGGTCAGCGCGCGGAAATCGCTGCTTCGCTGATGGGCGTACCGGTCGAGGATGTCAAGGTGATGGCCGCCAAGCAGGCTGCAAAGACGCGCGGCCGGGCGAGCCTGGTCGCGGGACGGACGCGCGCCGTCGTGGTCGAGTACAAGCGTCCACGCATGGGCGGGGGACCAATTTCTTTCGCCCGGAAGCGCTGAGCGCCAAGAGCGCCACGCAGCTCGGCGCGCCGACCTTAGAGGTTGGCTAGTCGGGCCGCCGAGGGGCGGCTAGTGCGGTATTGGCTGCGCGCCGCGACATCGATGGAAATGACGGCGACCGCAATCAAGGTCAGCGTCGTCATCTCGGCGAAATCGACATTGAGGAAGGCGAGCGCGACGACGGCCGAGAAGGCCGCGGCCATATAGGGCGCAAGCCGCGTCGGCGCGCGCGGGAGATTGCGGAACGCAAGCGACGTCCCAACCGCCGCCAATATGGCGCCAAGGACGCCAAGCTCATACCAGACAGTGAATGCGAGCGCGCGCGGGGTGTCTGCCGGCAAGATGCCGTCGTGAACGCCACGACTGACTGTCGCGAATCCGTGGCCAGTAATCAGCCTGAGCTTGTCGTGGGTGAACACGTTCGCCGCCACCGAGAGCGAGCGATAGGGCGCCGGCAACAAGCCGAGCCGCGCGTGGAAGATCCACGCCGAGATCGTGGGCGCGAGCGCCGGTATCAAGGGCGACAACAGGATCAGCGCGGCGGCGGCCCAACTCAATTCGCGCGCGGTGCGCGTCAAGTCCGAGATGGCGAATGAGAGCGCCAGATAGCCGGCAAAGAGCGCGATCGTGAGCGGCGTGTAACTATAGATATAGGCGAAGCAGAGGGCGACGATCAGCAGCAGGCGCGCCAGGCCATTGCGTCCGCGCGCGGCGAGTCCGGCCATCGCCGGGAACAGCAGCACGGCGATCGCGAGGCCGCCAGTCATGAGCCGGCCGTCGTCCGGCGCGCCGAACATGATCTCGGCAAGCCCGCGCGCGACGATCGCCGCCATGCCGGCGACCACGCCGATCGGAAACAGGTAGAGATCGGTCGCGGCCGCGTTTTCGCGCGGCGCCGCCACCGCGAGCATCGTCGCGACGAGCAGGATGATCAGTTTGAGCAGGAGCTGGCCCGCCGCGACCGGATACGGCGTCCAGAGAACCGACAACGCCGCCCAGCCCAGCCCCGCCAGCAAGGCCAGAAAGGCGGGAATGAACAAAGGCCGTATGAAACGCCTAAGAAATCCGGGCTCCGCGTCGAGAGCCGCGGCGATCAGAATGAGACCCACGCCAATCGAGAACATCACGTAGAGGCCAAGCGGGTGGAGCACGACCCCGACCGGCGAGCCAACGGCCAGCACGAGGTACCCGATGCGCGAGAAAAATCGCGAGGCGTCCGCGGCGTCCGCCGCCTCGTCGCGAGTTCCGTCTCTCGAGGCTTTCCTGTCCGCGGCCGCCATGACTTCCAACCAGATCGACTCCAAACCGGATTGCGCCGCCCGTCTTTCCGCGTCGCCATCGAGGACTATACGACGTCGGCGGCGAGGCGCCTGTGTGCGGCGCGCAACACCTTCGCGTCAATTTGCCAATTCTTGCGAGTTCGCTTGCAGACCCGGGCGATGATTGACGACAAGCGCGCTGGCGTGCGACGGACGGCCGCGGCGGATTCGATACGGCGATGAGGGCGAAGGCGACGAAGTGAGCGGCAATTCCACGGTCGCCGCCGCCGCGCGGGCTGAGGCGGCGCCGCGCCGCGCCGCGTGGCTCGCTCTTTCCGCCTGCGTCGCCTCGATCGCGCTCCTCGCCATGCAGGCGCTGGCCGCGCAGCGCCTCGAGCTGACTTTCGACGAAGCGTATTACACGCTCTGGTCGCGCTCGCTCTCCTTTGGATACCTCGACCATCCGCCGATGGTCGCCCTCCTCATCCGCGTCTCGACTGGGCTCTTCGGCGCAGGCGAACTCGGGGCGCGGGCGCTTTCGCTCCTTCTGGTTGGCGCGATGCCTGCGCTCATCGCCTTCATCGCGTGGCGCCTGTTCGGTTCGGCGGAGAAGGCGGCGCTCGCGGCGCTGATGTGGATCGCCATGCCGCTGGTCGCCATCGGGGCTTTGTTCACCACCCCCGACGCGCCGCTGGTCGTGTTTTGGACGCTTGGGCTTGCGGCCCTTGTCGAGCTCTGGCGCACGGGCCAAAGGCGCTGGCTGCTCGCGATGGGCCTGGCGCTTGGGCTTGCGCTGCAATCGAAGTTCACCGCCGCCTTTTTCGCCGCCGGGGTCGGGCTTGCCCTGATCGCGACGCCCTCGCTGCGCCGCTGGCTCGTTTCACCTGCGCTCTTTGCCGGCCTCGCCGTGGCGCTCGCGATTTTCGCCCCGTTCGTCGTCTGGAACGCCGAGCACGGCTGGGCGACCTTCGCCAAGCAGCTTGGCCGCGCGCCGCCGCATGGATTTACGCCTTACTATCTGGCCGAGTTCCTGGTCGCGCAGATCGGGCTCATCAATCCGCTCGTTTTCGCCGCGCTGATTCCCGCGGTCGCGGCCATCCCCTGGCGCGCGCCCGTTGCGGCGCGTTCGGCGCGGCGAGGCCCGGCGCATTCTCGGCTGGCACGATCGCGCCTGCGGCGGTCTATTTCCTCCTGCATTCGCTACACGACCGCGTCCAGGGCAACTGGCTTGCGCCGCTTTATCCGGCTGCGGCGATTCTCGTCGCGGACTGGGTCGCCGAGATCCGCCGCGGCGGCAGCCGCAGGCTTCGACGGCGCGCTCGCCAAAGCGGCGCCATGGGCTGCGCCGGTTGGGCTCGCCGTCGCGGCGCTGACCTTCGCGGAGACCATGACCGGCGCCGTCCCGCTCGGGCCGGCCAATCCGCTGGCGCGACTCGAAGGCTTTCGGGCGCTCGCGCGGGATCTCGACGCCAGGGCGCACGCCGACAACGCGCCTTATGTCCTGACCCAGGGCTACGCGCTGACTTCGCTGATGACCTATTACGGCGATCCGGGGATCGCGGTCGTGCAGCCGGAGCAGCGCATGCGGTGGATATTCGAGCCCAAACCGTCCGAGCAGATGTTCGCCGCGCCCGGGCTCGCGCTCGGCGAGTCTGGCCGCCATTTCGACCTGATCCTGGGCCTGCGTTTCCGGAAAGTGGAGCCGGCCGGACTTATCGAGCGCCGTCAGGCCGGCGGGACGCTCGAAGCTTATGAGCTTTACCGGGTCTCCGACCCGTATGCGCCGGTGCTGGATCCTGTCTGCGAGCGCGGCGAGGTCGATCTTCAACGGCGCTGTCCGCCGTGAGCGGCGCCTCCGATCAGCCGATCCGCAGAAGGATGATTCCAGCAAGAATGACGAGCGCGGCGATTGCGCGTTGCGCGTGAAACGGTTCGCCGAGCGCCACAACGCCGATGATCGCGGCGAACACGACCGAGGTCTCGCGAAGCGCGGCGACGGAGGCGATCGGCGCGCGGGTCATCGCCCAGACGACGATCGCATAGCCGATAAACGCGGCAAGGCCGCCGATGAGGCCACGTCCCCAGCCCTTTAAAAAGGCTTGAGCCACGGCGCGCCCGCGAAGACAAATGATGATCGGCAGATAAGCGATCGCCGTCAGCGCGTCCGCCCAGGAATTATAGGCGAAGGCGAAGGCCGCGCCGGCGCCCGAAAGCCTCGCGCCTTGCCCATCGATCACCGAATAGACCGCGATGACGGCGGAATTGGTCACCGCGACGATGATCGTCGAGCGGTCGATTTGCCCATGCGCGAGGCCGCTTGCGCCCATCGTCAATACGCCTGCGACGAGCGCGCCGACTCCGAGACTGGCGATCGGGCCCGGCGCCTCGCCCAATGTCGCAAGCGCGATGACGGCCGCGATCAAGGGCGCAAGTCCGCGCATCATCGGATACGCGACGGAGAGGTCGGCGCAGTGATAAAGCCGTCCGACCAGCAGAAAATAGACGATATGGACAGCCGCCGAGGCGACGATGAACAGCATGGCCGCGCCCGCCGGCCGCGGCAGGATGAGCGCGGCCGCGAAAGCGGCCACGCCGCACCAGATTGCGACGACCGCGGAAGTGAGGAACTTGTCGCTCGCGCTCTTGACGAGCGAGTTCCACAGCGCATGAAGGACCGCCGCGCCAAGGACGGCGGCCAAAACGCCGGAACTGAGGTGGGCAGAGTCGGTCATGGAAGAGTCACAGTGATGGATTCGCCCTTGGCCGTCGAGCAGCGCGGCGAGCCGGCCCTGCGACAGCGGGCTCGCGCGGAGGCGCGCGGCTCGTTCGTGCGAGTCGGGGCGCGCACCGAGCCCGCCCGGCTGTTCGAGACCGGGGGCCTGCGCTGGCGCTTTCCGCGCTCGTCGAGCCCTTGCGAGGCGGCGATCGTCAACACTGGCGGAGGCGTCGCCGGCGGCGATTCCTATGCCCTGAGCCTCACCTTAAGCGAAGGGGCCGAGGTCGAGGCGGCGACACCCTCGGCGGAACGGATTTATCGCAGCCACGGCCCTGCGTCGGTCATCGCGACCCGGCTTACGCTTGCGTCGCGCGCGCGGCTCTTCTGGCTGCCTCAGGAAACGCTGGTCTACGACGGCGCGCGCCTTCGAGCGACGCCTCGAGGTCGAGGCGTCAGGCGAGGCTGAGTTCGTGATCGCCGAAACGCTCACGTTCGGGCGCCTCGCGATGGGCGAAAGCCGGATCGACGCGAGCGTTCACGACTCATGGCGCGTGCGCCGCGATGGGCGCCTCGTCTTCGCCGACGAGACGCGACTTGCAAACGCCGGCGCCATCCTCGACCGCAAGGCTGTCGGGGCGGGAGCGCGGGCGCTCACGACGATTGTCGCGGCGGCGCCCAATATCGAGGCCCGCCTGCCTGATTTGTGGGCGGCGCTTGGCGCGGGCGGCCCGGACATCGAAAGCGGCGCGAGCGCGTTCGATCGCCTGATCGTCATCCGGCTTCTTGGCCCCTCGTTCGACCGATTGCGCATGAGCCTCGTCGCGTCCATTATCGCGCTCGGCGGACGCAAACCGCGGCTGTGGCCCTAAGGCCCAAGGCGCGGAAATTGCTGGACCGTCGAAGCAGGAGGGACAAGGGCCCATGAATCTCACGCCGCGGGAAAAGGACAAGCTTCTGATCGCGATGGCGGCGATGGTGGCGCGCCGCCGGCTTGAGCGTGGCGTCAAGCTCAACCATCCCGAGGCGGTGGCGCTGATCACCGATTTCGTGGTCGAGGGCGCCCGCGACGGCCGCTCGGTCGCCGAGCTCATGGAGGCCGGCGCCCATGTCGTCTCCGCCGAACAGGTGATGGACGGGATCGCCTCCATGATCCACGACATCCAGGTCGAGGCCACTTTCCCTGACGGCACGAAGCTCGTCACCGTCCACCATCCGATCCGCGGCGCGGACGACAAAGAGATCCCCGGCGAGGTTCTGGCCGAGGAGGGCGAGATCGTCATGAACAGCGGCCGCGAGACGCTGACGCTGGAGGTGTCCAATTCCGGCGACCGGCCGATCCAGGTCGGCTCGCACTATCATTTCTTCGAGACCAATCCGGCGCTCAAGTTCGACCGCAGCAAGGCGAAAGGCTACCGCCTCGACATTGCCGCCGGGACCGCCGTTCGCTTCGAGCCCGGCCAGAGCCGATCCGTGCGCCTCGTCGCCATCGCGGGAAAGCGCGAGGTCTACGGCTTCCGCCAGGAGGTGATGGGGAAGGTGTAACGCTCCCCGTCCGCCGCCTTCTCCTCCGTGCCGTGAGACCGCCCATGCCCCCCTCCCGCAACGCGCTTCCCCCGACCTCTCTCCCCCGCGCCCACTATGCCGAGATGTTCGGCCCCACCACCGGCGACCGCATACGCCTCGCCGACACCGAGCTCATCATCGAGGTCGAGAAGGACTTCACCACTTACGGCGAGGAGGTGAAGTTCGGCGGCGGCAAGGTGATCCGCGACGGCATGGGGCAGGCGCAAACGACCAACGCGCGCGGCGCCGTCGACACCGTCATCACCAACGCGCTCATCCTCGACCACTGGGGGATCGTGAAGGCCGACGTCGGCCTCAAGGATGGACTGATCGCTGCGATCGGCAAGGCCGGCAATCCGGACATTCAGCCTGGCGTCACCATCATCGTCGGTCCCGGCACCGAAGTGATCGCGGGCGAAGGCAAGATCCTTACCGCCGGCGGCTTCGACACCCACATCCATTTCATCTGCCCCCAGCAGATCGAGGAGGCGCTCATGTCCGGCGTCACCTCGATGCTGGGCGGCGGCACGGGCCCCGCGACCGGCACCTTCGCCACCACCTGCACGCCCGGACCCTGGCACATCCAGCGTATGATCGAGGCCGCCGACGCTTACCCGATGAACCTGGGCTTCGCGGGCAAAGGCAACGCCTCCAAGCCCGCCGCGCTGGTCGAGCAGGTCAAGGCCGGCGCCTGCGCGCTCAAGCTCCACGAGGACTGGGGCACGACTCCGGCCGCGATCGACTGCTGCCTCTCCGTCGCCGACGACCACGACATCCAGGTGATGATCCACACCGATACGCTGAACGAATCGGGCTTTGTCGAGGACACGATCAAGGCGTTCAAGGGCCGCACCATCCACGCCTTCCACACCGAGGGCGCGGGCGGCGGCCACGCGCCCGACATTATGAAAGTCGCGGGCCTGCCGAACGTCCTGCCTTCGTCCACCAACCCGACCCGGCCCTATACGAGGAACACGCTCGACGAGCATCTCGACATGCTGATGGTCTGCCATCACCTCGATTCGAGCATCCCCGAGGACCTCGCCTTCGCCGAGAGCCGCATCCGGAAAGAGACGATCGCCGCCGAGGACATTCTCCACGATCTCGGCGCGCTCTCGATGATGTCGAGCGATAGCCAGGCCATGGGCCGGGTCGGCGAGGTCATCATCCGCACCTGGCAGACGGCGGACAAGATGAAGCGCCAGCGCGGCGCCCTCGAAGGCGACGGACCGCGCAACGACAACGCGCGAGCCAAGCGCTACATCGCCAAATACACCATCAATCCCGCCATCGCGCATGGGGTCTCCAAGCACATCGGCTCGGTCGAGAAGGGCAAGCTCGCCGATCTCGTGCTCTGGACACCCGCCTTCTTCGGCGTGAAGCCCGATTGCATCATCAAGGGCGGGGCGATCGCCGCGGCGCTGATGGGCGATCCCAACGCCTCGATCCCGACGCCCCAGCCCGTCCACTACCGGCCGATGTTCCGCTCGCACGGGAAGGCGCTGCACGGCTCGGCGCTCACCTTTGTGTCCGACGCGGCGCTCGCGGGCGGGCTCGAGCGCAAGCTCAAGATGCAGCGGCGGCTGGTGGCGGTCGAGAACACGCGCGGCAAGATCAGCAAAAAAAGCATGATCCACAATGGCGCCACGCCGAAGATCGAGATCGACCCCGAGACCTATGACGTGCGGGCCGACGGCGAACTGCTCATCTGCGAGCCGGCCGACAAGCTGCCGATGGCGCAGCGGTACTTTTTGTTCTGAGGGAGAACACTTTGTCCTTGGGCTTTCTGCGCCCTCGTCCTGAGGCGCCGCGAAGCGGCCTCGAAGGACGGATCCGAGAGGATCATCCCTGCTCGGACGCGCGTTTTCCGCGCCGTTTTGCGAGCGCAATGAGTGCGGCGAAATCGCCGCGGATATAGGCTTCTTTCTTCGCCCGCGACCACCCCTTGATGCGACGCTCGGCCGCCACCGCGTCGGCGATTCGAGAATAGTGTTCGGCGTGCGCCAGCGTCACGGGCCGGCGGCGAAACGTATAGCAACCCTCGTCGAGCCCCTGGGCATGTTCGCTGACCCGCTCGTCGACGGACCGCCGAGTGACGCCCGTATAGTAGCTGCCGTCCGCGAAGCGCAGAATGTAGATCGACGCGCCGTCCAAGAGCCGGTCCCTGCGGAAGTGGTAGTCGACAATACGATCACGGCCGGGACGCGTTCAACTCTCGGGCGGCTGAGAGGCGCCGTTGTTTCAGGGATTCAAGAAGTCGTCCTTCGAGGCCGCTTCGCGGCGCCTCAGGACGAGGTCCGCTAAACGTCATGTGCGGAGGCGCCAGGATCGAGATCGACCCCGAGACCTATTGGATAGAATCCGACGTTTGGAACCCGAGCCGGTGCCGCCATACCGTTGAAATCACTCGGATTGGGCCGGACTCATCGGATTGATTTGATCCACTATGACGTGCGGGCCGACGGCGAGCTTCTCATCTGCGAGCCGGCCCACAAGCTGCCGATGGCGCAGCGGTACTTTTTGTTCTAATGGCGACAGCGTGAGTGTGCCCTCCTTGAATTAGGCAGATTAGGCAGCTTCTCCGCTCCAATCGCCACGTTTAAATCCATAGGATCTAAATCGCCGCGGTTTCGTATCAATTAGTCATCAACGACGAGATTTTCCGATGCAGTCGAGCACTACAGCCGCGGAAGGGTAAGGCCAAACGATGATATTGTCTCTCATTGGAGCAATCGACTTGCGCGGTTTTATTGGCGTCGATGGCCGCCCCTTTCGGAGATCATCGATATTTTCACAGATACTTAGCGACATTACGGTCACCTCATCGTCTATCAATTTAAAGACCTCGCGGAGTTTTGTGTCGGCAATTGAGGACTCACTCAACTGCAATTGGAGCAATATGCAAATTGGAAAAGCACCTGTGCCGTTTCCGCTTTTTCCATTGTTCGGTGATAGTCTTGTATTCAGAATTCCGAAGGCCGGATTGCTAGTGAATAATCTCCGTGAAACAGCTAACGATCTAATACTTAGCGGAAAGTGGGGAACCTACAAATACATTGAGATAGATACTGAGAAAACGCCGCACAACCGCATAGATTTTGATAAGGAGCGGTGCCTAACTATACTGAATAACGCTGATATCTCTATTGAGTTTTTGGTTTCATCCCCAGGCGTTATCATCACCAAGGTCGATCTTGAAAGCTCAGATCCAGATTTTGTGATCTATTGGTATCCTTGCTTTTCGGCTATAGAATTTTCCACCTATCACATCAATAGTCTGAAGGACTTATATGAGGGCATGGAAAGCGATCAATTGCCGGATTTGACGAAAATTAGACATGCTGGCACCTTTAACGAGTGCATGAAAAGATTTAGAATAGCACTTTGTGACCATCTGAAGCCAATTGTCCGCCTAGAGTACCCAGACCGCCAGATAGACGAACTCGAAACCGGATTTTATTCCGTATTGAGGATTTCGACAGAAGAGAAGTGGCAGTCAGCTATCGATACGGCTACAGCTCTAAACGAGTATAATCCTCTGATACAAATCCACAGTGATCCATACACAACATACATGGGATGGGCTGCGGCGTGCATCGTGACAACGACTACGAGCTATAGTGAGGGAGATGGAGGCTGTTCCGGAAAGTCTTGGCAAGAGGAATTGGATGAGAAAGCAATATACGATCTGGAGCTGTGTATGCTTGTTTACAACATTTTTTTCTTTTACGATAGAAGCTTGGGACATATTTTGTCGGAGTATGTTTTTAGTCATAGTAAAGCGTTTTCGTCGAGGATCTTAAGTATCCACAGGAAGATTGGTGATTCTGTTCAGTATCTTGGGGATTTGCGTCGTGCGTCACAATATGGATCTGATCGAAAACTGTTTGAAGAATGGATTCGAATTAGCAATCTGGATTACCTGCGCTCTAAAACTTCCGATTTGACGAAGTTAATTGTCTCTCGAATGGAAGAAAAAAATAATCGTAGAACACAGCGATTTCTAACATGGATAGGTATCGTATCATTTGTCTTGGGTCTGTCGTCGATTGCTGTTTGGATTTCCGCGCTCCAGACTTACCTCGATTTCTCGGAAAAGAAACTGTCACTGTACGAGGTACTTAAATCCTTAGAAAGTACAGGGCCCGGTCGCTGGCTGGTGTTTGTATACGGAGCGGTGGTGTTATGCATTGTGGTCGCGTTCTTTGCAAGCTGGATGCGCCGTGACGATAGGTATTGAGGGGACTCACCCAATATGGGCCGAAGCGAAGACCGGATAGCAACGGCAGTCGCTCGGAGAGGGCACTCGACCTCCGCTGTCCATCGACTGCAACTGATAGTGGGCGCTCCCGCAAAACGCCGGGTTCCCTTAACAGGCTGACTCAAGGGGCGCGCTTGCAGAGTTCTGCACGAGACTTCGCCGCGACTTGCGCAAGAAACGCAGGGCCTTAGCGTTCCCGGCCGCTCGTTGTCGCGTTCCGGGAATTGCTCGCGTCGGCGCCGGAAGCTGGCGTGTTCGTGCGCGACTGGCCGCGGGAGTTGATCGCGCGGCCGGTGGGCAAGCGATCCCTTCCCGTCGTGGCCGCCAAGCATCAGCGCCGGCTCGGCGCCTCACCAGCAGCCGTCCCAGCCGCAAGGCCGACCCCAGTAGGGACGCGGGCCCCAGCCCGGAACTGTATCCGCCGTAGTAATATAACCGTTCGAATTCGCGATCGCCGCGCCCGGCGGCGCCCTGCGCACGACGCCTCTTGCCGCGTGAGCGATCGGCGCGATGGAAGAGCCGGGCGCGGGCCCCAATGAGCCTGCCGAAAGCGAACGGCGGCGGCGGATGTCTGGAGCCACAATTTCTGCAAGAGCGGGTTGTGCGACAATCTATTGCAGAAACTCAGAAGCCGCGCTAAGCTCGCCCCATGATCGATCCTCTCCACGTGAGCGGCGCTTCCGCCCGTTCCAGCGCTCCGCTTCCGCCGTTCCGCCGCCGTCAGCCGAGGGACAAGACCCGCGAATTTTTTTTCGCGGAAAATCCTGCGTAACCCATTGAAAAGGCTCATTTCGGACGAGAGAATCCAAGGAAATCCAAGCTTTTCCAACCCCTGATTTTGGGGAATCCAAGGCGAAAGAGGCCTAGGCCAAGAAAACCCAAATCGGATCGACGGACCCTGGCCGCCGAGGAGCCCGACCGACTCCAGCCGGACGGATGTCGCTTGAGGGCGCCCGCTGGATCGCTGGCCTTCGGCCTCGCCGCGCCTGCCTTACCAGCAGCCGCCCCAGCCGCAGCGCGGACCCCAACCATAGCCCCAGCCCGGACCGTAGCCGCCATAATAATAGCCGTTCGAATTCGCGATCGCCGCGCCCGCCAGCGCCCCGCCCGCGACGCCGAGCGCCGCGCCGGCGACCGCAGCGTTCTCCGCCTGCTGCGAGTTGGCACGAAGGTTCGTGTAGTTCGCCGCATAGCAGCGCCGATAGGCATGTGTTCCGGGGTGTAGCCCGGACGCCATGCAGACGTTCGAAGCCTGCATGCTCGATTGTTCCGGGGTCTGACACCCGGACGCCGCTCCGGCGATGACCCCCAGAACCGCGATCGCGACGAGTTTTTTCATAGGCGCGTCTCCCCGAGTTCCCGTTAAGACCGGGGGCATTCTGGCAATTTCTTGCGATCCCCGCAATCCGTCCGCGGCGAAATTGTGGCGATCCGCAGGTCTGACAAAAACACGATTGTCAGCCCACGCCCCGCGCCCTCTCCGCCGACCGCCGAGGTCAGGTCGGCTGGCCGCCTGCCTTTTCCCATCCGCCCCGCCGGGCCGGCCCCGGGGTCCTGGCCGCCGGGAGGAAGCGAGGCGGCGAGCCTATTCGTCGCCGAGGAAATGCAGGATGGCGAAATTGAACTGGTCGGGGTCCTGCAGGAAGGCGAAATGGCTCACGTTCGGCAGGATGAGGAGGCCGGCGTGGGGGATGGTCGCGGCGATATATTCGGTATGGGCGCGCTTGATCGCCTCGTCGTGGTCGCCGTCGACGACGAGGACCGGCGTATCGATCGCCTTGAGCTGATCGTCGGTCCAGTTGGGCTGGTCCGCCCACATCTTGCTGATCTGGTCGACGAAGGCGTCATATTCCTTGGGCGTCGCCGAATGCTCGGCATATTCGTGACCGGCGCGCTCGATATAGGCGGCGAAGGTCGGATTCTTCTCGACTCCCTCGACCACGCCGGCGGTGACGGTGTTGGCGGCGAAGGCGAACACCTTGCCGACCCGGTCCTTGTGGCGCATCGCGAGGTCGAGCCCGAGGATGCCGCCGTCGCTCCAGCCGACGATGTCGGCCTTCGGGATCTTGAGCGCATCCATCAGCGCCACGACGTCGTCGGCCATCAGGTCATAGCCGTAAGGGCGCGCGTCGCGGGTCGAGCGGCCATGCCCGCGGCTGTCCATCAGGATCACGGTATGGTGGGCGGCGACAGCGGGAACCTGATTGCCCCAATAGTCGGTGTTGGCGAGGCCGCCGTGCAGGAAGATCACTGGCGAGCCCTGGCCGTAGATCGCATAATGGATCTTGATGCCGTTGGCGTCGGCCTCGCCGCTGCGGTCGGTCGCGATCGGCGCGGGCGTCGGCGGCAAGGTCTGCCACCTCTCGGCTGCAGCCGCTGGCAGCGCCAGAAGAGCGAGAAAGGCGGCGAAAATGAACCGGCGCATGAGACCCCCCTTAGCGAAATTATATTAGTATTATAGACTACTTTGCCCGCCGCCCTGAATCAACCCACGCCAGCCGCGGCAAGGCGGCGGCGAAGCCGCAACGGCGCCGTATACTCCTCGGCCGATGCCCAACCTGTTCTTCACCCTCGGACACCCAACCCGCCTCGGGCCGGACGGGACGCTGACCTATCGGGCCCTGCTCGCCGCGCCCGGAGCCGGGCGATGACCCGGATTCACGCACCGCTGCATTCGCTGGTCAAGGCTCTGCGCGCGTTGCTCGCGTCGGCGCCGGAAGCCGAAACCTTCCTGCCCGACTGGCCGTCGGAGCTCGTCCCTCGGCCAGTTGTCGCGCGCTCGCTTCCGGTCGTCGCCGCTCTACAAGGCCTGTCGCGATTGGCGGCGCCCGAGACCCGCGGACTGGTCGAGGCGGTCGAGGCCCTGGCCGGCGAACTCGACTGGCGGCAGACCTATACAAGCGCCGATTTCGGCGAGCCTTTCCTGGAAAACTACGGCTATAACGAATGGGTGGGCCAGCGCGGCGCGTTCATTAGCGACCGGGTCGCCTGCGGCGTTCTACTGCTCGGGCCTGAGACCGAATATCCCGACCATGCGCATGAGGCTGAGGAACTCTATCTCCCGCTCGCCGGGCGCGCCTTGTGGCGTTCGGGTGAGTTTGATTGGCGGCTTCGTCGGCCGGGGACATGGATCCACCATCCCTCGTGGACCGGCCACGCCATGCGCACTTCGCAGGAGCCCCTGCTCGCGGCGTATGTCTGGCGCGCCGGCGATCTTCAGGCGAAATCGCGCATCGGGCGTTTGACCCGCGGCGCCCGGCGGAAGCGCCCTGCCGCTTGCCGCGGCGTCTCCACCGCGCTTAATTGCGGCCAGTCGACCTCGAACGGAGAGCCTATGTCTTCCAGACCGAAAGCCACGCCTCATGTTCATATTTCGGAGCCGCATGTGCGGGTCACCGAATGGCGATTTAAGCCTGGCGCCGAGACAGGGTGGCACCGGCATGAGGCCGATTATGTCGTTGTGCCCTTGGCTGACGGCGACCTTCTGCTCGAGGAGCCGGGCGGCGGCTCGCGCACCGCGACGCTCAAGCGGCACGTCCCTTACGCCCGGCGCGCGGGCGTCGAGCACAACGTGATCAACGCCAACGCATACGACTTCGCCTTCATCGAGATCGAGCATGTGAAGCCATGAGGCCCGGCGCGCTCGCCCCTTACTCGGCCGCCGCCGCCTTGTCGTCGAGCGGCGGATAGTCGGTGTAGCCGGCGGGACCGTCGCTGTAGAAGGTCTCGGAGTTCCAGGCGTTGAGCGGCGCCCCGAGCGCAAAACGGCGCGGCAGGTCGGGATTGGCGAGGAAGAGCTTGCCGAAGGCGACCGCGTCCGCTTCGCCGGCGGCGAGGGCTGCCTCGGTCGCCTCGCGCGTGAATCCCTCGTTGGCGACATAGACGCCGCCGAACGCCGCTTTGAGATCGGGTCCGAGCCGTGGCGATTTGGTCGATTCGCGGGCGCAGAGGAAGGCGATCTTCCGCCGGCCAAGCTCGCGCGTCACGTGGCCGAAGGTCGCCGCCAGATCGCTGTCGCCCATGTCATGCGAGTCGCTGCGCGGCGCGAGATGCACGCCGACGCGTCCCGGGCCCCAGACGGAGACGACGGCGTCCGTCACTTCGAGCATGAGCCGGGCGCGGTTCTCGATTCCGCCCCCGTAAGCGTCGGTGCGCTTGTTCGCAACGTCCTGCAGGAACTGGTCGAGCAGGTAGCCGTTCGCGCCATGGATCTCGACCCCGTCGAAGCCAGCCTTTTGCGCGTTCTCGGCCCCCCGGCGGTAGGCCTCGACGACGCCAGGGATTTCCTCGGTCTCAAGCGCGCGCGGCGTGACATACGGGCGCTGCGGGCGCAGGAGGCTGACATTGCCTTTCGGCGCGATCGGGCTCGGCGCGACTGGAAGCGCGCCGTCATGATATATGGGATCGGAGATGCGCCCGACATGCCAGAGCTGGAGCAGGATGCGCCCGCCGGCGCCATGCACGCCCTCGACGATCTTTCGCCAGCCCTCGACCTGCTCGTCGGACCATACGCCGGGCGTATGCGGATAGCCGACGCCGGCCGGGGCGACCGAGGTCGCCTCGGAAATAATTAGGCCGGCCGAAGCGCGTTGCACGTAATAGTCGCGCATCAAGGCGTTCGGAACCCGCCCCGGCCCGGTCGATCGGTTGCGCGTCAGGGGCGCGAGGAAGATGCGGTTGGGAACCGCGAGATCGCCGATCTGCAAGGGGTCGAACAGGGTAGGCATTGCGTTCAGTCTCCGACTTGAAAGCGCACGCGAGAGCGCCGGGGGCCGCCTCGGCCGCTTCAGCGGCGCCCGAGGCTCATCACGCGCATCTATTTGTCGCTGGGGTTATGCTTGAGAGAAGACCAGGAGCCGTCGGGTCAATGCCGGGCCTTTTCGTCTTCGGCAAAAATGACGAACGCGCGCAACTCGATGCTTTCGCGAGGCGGCGCGTCCTGAGGCGCGGTCGGATCGATGAAAGCCGTATGCGGCGCGAAACGCGCGACCGCGCCGTCGTCGCGCGAAGTCGTAGCACTTGAGCAGCAGAACCTCGTCCGCGCGCATTTCCGGCGCGTAGAACCAGCGTTGCCCCGGATTGTAGATGAGATTGTAAGTCTCGCCGCGCCGGTCGCGAAAGACGAGGTCGGAGGCGACGAGGTCCTGCGGCGCGACGCTGCGCGCGTCGCAGACGGCGAGCGGGGCGTCGAGCACCGGCGATTTGATCGGCCGCCACAGATTGACGATGGCGACGCGACGGCGAAGCAATGCGTCGGCTTCATCAGGATATTCGATCCGAAGGCGCGACTCGCCGGACGTCGCCGTCTGATCGACATGAACGCGATTAGCGGGCTGGCGGGGAACGCCTGGCGTCGTCGAGCGGTCGTTCTCGCCGGGCACGCGGCGCCGGAGCGTGTAGTCGAAGACGCGCACTTCGGCAGCCCCAGTGACCCGCTTCAAGAGCGCGACGAACTCGGGGTAATAGACGCGCCTGATCTCGTCCTCGTCCCAGAAATCCTTGACCGCGCTTGCGTGGGTCAGGAACTGGAACCCGACGTCGTCCAGCAACAAATCCGACGCCGCGGGACGAAGATTGTGAATTATCGTAGCGCGCTCATCAGGCTCGGCGGTGGACCATGGAACGCCAGGCGGAGGCTGGTAGGCGTAAGTGACCGGCTTCTCGCCTGCGGCGGCCAGATAGTTCAAGGCGGCCTGAATGCTGGGGAACGACGCCGTTGCGATCTCAGCCATATCGAATGTCCGATCCAAAAGTCTATCGATTTTATCTGGTACGGATTTGGCGGTTGTCAACGCCCTCGTTGTCGCGGCGCTGAGGCTCGGCCTCAGGCCAGAAGCGAGCGTCACGAGAGCCAGATCCGCCACGCTCGCGGAAGTCGCGCGTCCCTTGCGTCGGCGCCTGCTGACCGATGGCGGCTCGGGTGTTGTTTTCGGTCAGGATGATTATCTAAAGCAACGGCGGATGTCCGCCGTCAGCGGGCGACAAAAGCCCATGTCAGCAGGAGGCGCAGCAATGGCAGGTTCAACGGAGCGGGCGGTTCTCGCCGGCGGATGCTTCTGGGGCATGCAGGATCTGATCCGCCGCTATGCTGGGGTCATTTCGACCAGGGTCGGCTACACCGGCGGGGAGGTCGCGAATGCGACCTACCGAAACCACGGGAATCACGCCGAGGCTATCGAGATCATCTTCGACCCGGCGAAAATCAGCTACCGGACACTGCTCGAGTTCTTCTTTCAGATCCACGATCCGACGACCCGAAATCGTCAGGGCAACGACATAGGCGCGAGCTATCGGTCGGCGATCTTCTACACCAATGACGAACAGAAGCGCGTGGCGCTCGACACGATCGCCGACGTGAACGCCTCAGGCTTGTGGCCGGGCAAAGTGGTCACAGAAGTGCAGCCGGCGGGTCCGTTCTGGCAGGCTGAGCCTGAGCATCAGGACTACCTCGAGCGCTACCCGAACGGCTACACCTGCCACTTTCCCCGCCCGAACTGGGTGCTTCCGAAGCGGGCCGCAGCAGCCGCGGAGTAATCCCGAGAGGGCATGGGCGTCGTTGCGGATTGTGGCGTCTGGTTCTCAGTCCGCCGCGACGAGCAGCGTCCGCCAGACCAGGAAACAGAAGAGCGCCGCGCCAATCAGGAGACCGAATGATCCGATGATGGTCGGCAGCGCCGGACCGCCGGTCAGGGTGAAGGCCAAGCCGATTAGCGTGATCGGGGTGGAGATCACGAAGATCCAGAACTGATAGGGGGCGAGACCCGAGGCCTTCATCGCCGGCCATTGCCGATAGGCCATGCCGAAGATCGAATGACACGCGAAGCCGATGAGGTTGATATGCGCGTGGACGGGCATGAAGAGGAAGTTCTCGCTCGCCCCCATCACGATGCCGAGAACCATTCCGAGCACCAGCCATGACGCTCCGATGGCGAGGTAGGTCGAATTGATCGATTTCACTTGCGCTCCGAATTAGCCCTGCCGACCTCCAGAGGAAGATAGCACAAAGTTCCGTTCGTGGAGCGGATTGGCGGGTGGTCTGGGCCGGTGTCGTGCCTTACGCCTTCTTTTGCCCGACGGCTCCGGGCGGCGGGGCCTGGGCTGAACCTACGGACCGCGGGGCTTTGACAACCCGCGCGCGAGCTTTGCATTTCCAGGCATTTTCTTCACGGCTCCGAAAGCTGGCCGAGTTAGAACAAGCGCAGGCTGGACTTCAGACAAGGGCCATGCAATGCGCAAAATTGTGACTTCGGTTGTTTTCGGGCTGGCCGCCTTGGGCGCGGTGAGCGCTCACGCGGCGGACCGGGTCGCCGTGCCGGTCTCAGGGCTCAAGAACGACGAGGGCGTCGTGCGCTGCGGGCTTTACGAGGCGGGCGGGGCATTCCCCAAAGCCGGACAGGAAAGCCGGGGGGTCATCGCCAGGATCAAAGGGGGAGAGGCGACCTGCGTCTTCACTGGCCTCAAGCCCGGAACCTATGCGGTCGCCGCGTTCCATGCCGAGAACAACGAGACGCAAATGCAGTATGGTATGTTCGGCAAGCCGAAGGAAGGCTATGGGTTCTCCCGCAATCCGCCCTCGCATATGGGCGCGCCGGCCTTCGCCTCGGCCGCCTTCGACTATGCCGGCGGCGCCCAGACGGTCCCGATCAGGCTGACATACTGAACCGCGCCCGGCCGATCCTCGCAGCGCCTCCGCCCGGCGCCAGGGCTCGGCCGTCCCCTTCGCAATTCGTTAGCCATATTCGCAAATTTTTAAGCCTCCGCGCCCTACCCTCTACGCGAGAGGGAATTCCAATGCGCCGCATGTTGATGACCACGCTGTCGCTGCTTGCGCTCGGGAGCGGCGCCGACGCAGCCGACCTGCCGCCGGCGCCGGAGCTGCCGCCGCTTGAGGCGCAGCCGGTCTGGACCGGGTTCTACGCCGGGCTCAATGTCGGGGGGACCCTCGGCTCGAGCCGCAACACCTTCGCCATCGCGGGAATCGGGCTTCCGACCTTCAATACGTCGCTTGACGGCGTCGTCGGGGGCGGGCAGGCCGGTTACGACTGGCAGACGGGCCCCTGGGTGCTCGGGCTCGAGGCGAGCTTCGACGGGAGCGGGCTCAGCGGCAGCCGCACGGCGCCCTGCCTGCCGCCTCTCTGCGGCGGGTTCGCGGCGCGCTATACGCAGAGGCTCTCCTGGTTCGGGACGCTGCGGCCGAGGATCGGCTACGCGCTCGGCAACTGGCTCTTTTACGCCACCGGCGGCGGTGCCCTCGGCCAGGCAGGCACGAACGCGAGCGCCACATACGGGGGCTTCACCGCCACCGACAATCGCAGCCAGACGCGGGACGGCTGGACGCTGGGCGGAGGCGTCGAAGTTGCGCTCGCCGGGGGCTGGAGCGCCAAGATCGAATATCTTTATCTCGATCTGGGCAGCCGCACGACGACCTATCCCCTGATCCCGCCGATCTCGAACACGTCGCGCCTCAGCGCCAATGTGATCACCGCCGGCGTCAACTATCACTTCTGAGAGTAGGCCGGCTGGATCGAGACCCCGCAGTCATGGTTCGGTAGAGTAGGAGTGTGGCGCGATGGCGTTAGGTTGAGCATGTCTGTTACCGCCCCTTTCGTCTGGCGGTGCCTTAGTGGCTCAGCCGTAGCTCCGTTTCCACACCCCCCTCATCGGTAGGGTCGGGGACTGGCGCGCCGGTTTAGGTCGAAGTTCGTGTTCCCTGTTGGCTCGCTCTTTCGTCTGCGAGTGTCACACCATCTCGACCATGCCACGTTTCCAGCCCCCGCCGCGTCGAACGCAGCATGCGGATTTCCTCGCACTGCGCTCACCTGTTTGCTTCGCCTCAAGGCATATGGGACCTATCCTGCCGGGACGGCTTTCAGCGCTGGTCGTACAACCCGATAGCCCTTGAATAGGCCCAGTGTGTTGTACGTCCATTCCCTACTCCACCGCGTCCAGCCGAAGCCCTGACGGTTCCGAGCGCGCTGCATATGGCGCTTGATCTTCTTTTCCACCCAGTCTTTCACGAAGCTAAAGCACTCGCTGGAATGTCCGACCGCAAAGTAATTTACCCAACCGCGGAGCACCGGGTTGATCAACTTCACGACCCGGCCAACCGGTTGCGATTGGTTGCGACCGAACATATCCTTGAGCTTCCGCAACAGCGCCGTCCGCTTCTTGAGCTTGGGCGTGTAGTGAGCACGCCACGCGCCCCTTAAACTGCGCACCTGACGGAAGTCGAACCCCAGAAAGCCGAAGCTTTCGCCGCGGCCGAGGTCCACGATCCGACTCTTCTCCTCGTTGATTTCGACTTGCAGCTCGGCGAGTTCCTCGCGCAGTCGTTTTTCCACCGCCGCCATTAGCCAGTCATGTCGCTTGTAGGCGTCGATCAAGATCACCAGGTCGTCCGCGAATCTCGCATATTCGACGTAGGTGTGCTTGCCGTCACGCGAAGCCTCCTTCGCCCGTTCCAGCATCCTGTCCACCTCGGTGAGGTAGATGTTGCTGAGCAGCGGCGAGATCACCCCGCCTTGCGGAACGCCTTGCTTCCCGCCGGCTTTGAGCATGATCTTCAGCAGGTGCATCACGTCCGCATCGTCCACGCGTTGAGCGACTTTCGCCAACAGCCGATCGTGCCGGACATTGTCGAAATAGCTGCGCAGGTCGATGTCTATGACGCGTGTCTTGCGCTGAACGATCGCTCGCGCCACACGGTCTACCGCTTCATGAGCTGTCCTCTTGGGACGGTATCCAAACGACCCCGGTTGGAAGTCCGCCTCAAAGATCGGTTCCAATATCAGCTTGAGCGCGCCTTGCACCACCCTGTCGCGGATAGCTGGAATCGAAAGAACGCGGACCTTGCCCCCATCCTTCGGAATCTCCTGCCTCCGAGCCCGCAGTGGCACATAGCTACGCCGGACCAGTTCGTCCGCTATCTGCCCGAGGAAATCCTCTACGCCTTGCGCTTCGATGGCCTCGAAGGTCACCCCGTCACTTCCCGAAGCCCCGTCGTTCTTTTTGGCCAGCGCATACGCCTCGCGTAGCGTTTCCAGCTTGCAGACATGGACGTACAATCCCCAGAACTTCCAAGACGTCTCAGCCTTCGCCTTGACGTATATTCTCCGCCTCAGGTCCTGCAAATCGATGGACGCCTTTGTCATCTCGTCCTTGCCTTCCTTGTGGTCGGAGACGTTCCAAACAGCAGGGCTCCTTCGCTCCACGGGCGTTACCCCGCTTCGACGCTACTTCGAACCCATCCGTCACCCTCTCGCCTTCGATCGACTTCCCGGTTGAGCCGGTTATACGATCTACCCTGCTCCGATGATTTCTCCTCGGGACGAGGAGGGCTTCTCCAGTTGCTCGGCATGTCCTTGTCACCGTGCTGTCGCTTCCACCCCGCCGAAGTGTTGGAGCCGCATCGATCAGATTTCGGCTCCCCATGCTGCCTTCGCCCTCCGGTTGGGGGCTCGGCCTTCGGGGCTACTCATTTTCGAGGCCACTTTTGCGTTCACTGTTGTTACGGCCCGGTGACTCGTCGCCTCCCCACGGGAGACGTTGTCGATAGGCTTCAGAGTCTTGGTTTCCCGCCACCCTGCTATCCAAACTACGGGGTTCTGATTTTTGCCCCGGCAGGCCTTTCTCCTGCTGAACATGCCAGCCTTCGCTGGACACACAACCGGACGTGCAGATTTCCTGCATCCGGCTCTCGGACAAGACCTCACGCCTTCGTCCACGGCACGTCGTGCCCAAGCCGACTCAGGCGTACGAGCCCGAAGTGCCCGTAGAGGTGCGAGAGTGGATAGCTCCCGCCCCTTCGTCGCCTGACCTTGTGCTTGAAGCGCAACCACCGGCGCAACCGCGTCGCCGCGTAAGCATCGAGCGCCCGATACGCCTTGCTGATGGCGCCTACCGAAAAGTAGTTCGCCCATCCGCGCAGCATGCGGTTCACTTTGCCCACCAGCGTCGTGGTCTCTTGCCATGTGCACGATCGCTCGGTCAGCGCGTGGATTTTCTCGACCGCGCGCTGAATGCTCTTCTTTGATGGCCGGTAGCCGATACGGGCTTGGCCGGTCCTCGCCGAATACATCCGCCCGAACGTGTAGCCCAGAAAGTCGAACTCACCCTCCGGCACTTTGCAGACGCGCGTCTTCTCCTCGTTCACCGTCAGCCTCAGCTTGCCCATGATCTCCCGCAGTCGTTGCAAGGCTTCTTCGCCTTTGCCCCTTCTGCACAAAATCACGAGGTCGTCGGCGTAGGTCACGAGCCGCGTGCCCAAGGTTCGCTCGAGCCCGAACATCTTCCATCCCAGCACGAACCGGCGCATGTAGATATTCGCCAGCAAGGGTGAGATCGGCGAGCCCTGCGGAGTGCCGCGCCGCTTGTCCCGGGCTTCGGTCGTGCGCGTCTTCCGACCCCGATCGTCGGTTTCTTCAACAGGGCAATCCAGCCACATCCTGATCAGATGCAGCACGCGCCGATCGACGATCCGACGCGCAACCGACTTGAGCAGGTCGGCATGGGGAATGCTCCCGTAGTAGTCCGCGAGGTCGGCGTCCACCACGTCCGGATGGCCGCGAAACAGCAGCTCCTCTACCTCGACCACCGCCTGCTGAGCGTTCCGCCCGGGGCGGTAGGCATAGAGTTCCGAGGGAAGGTCGGCCTCGAAGATCGGTTCCAGCACCAGCATCGCTGCGGTCATGCAGACCCGATCCCGCAAGGTTGACACACCACCAGCGAACTGCACTCTTATCCAACCGACCTTTGGGATCGGCTGAAGTCACGCATCCGTTTCATCCATTGCGCGGGCGGCGGTTCGTCGTTTTGAAGGTTCGCCATGTCTCGGGAATCGAGACGCTGAGCCTGCGCCACGCCGACCTCGGCTCATTCGCAATGCCACGTGAATGGACCGACTGGGCGCCCCCGGGCGGGCAGGCTTCTAGCGGCGCCGTTTCGTTGCTCGTCGACGCCTTTGGCTTGGTCGCGCTTGCTGAACTCCTCACTTCCTTCGCCAAGAACGCTTCCGAGGTTGACCGATGAATCCGATTTTGATTCATTCGGACAGACATGTGATTCGGTCCGATGGACATCCGGAATCTTTCTTCCCCCGTGCTGCGCAGACGTCGCCGCCGAATCGTGCGCGACTTGCCCCCGATCGAACAGGTTCTGCGTGGAACATTGGTCGAAACATACAAGCGCTGCGGCCGGCAGAACTGCCACTGCGTCGACGGACCTGGACACGGGCCCAAACGATATCTGTCCATCAGCCAGCCTGGAACGGGCGGCCGGCAGCGCAGAGATTATGTGCCAAACGACATCCACGAACAGGTCGCGCAATTGATCGGCAATTTCCGCGCCTTGCGCACTGCGCTCGACGAGATTTGTGCGATCAACACGGAACTCCTGCGACGGCGCGAGGAGCTTGGATAAATCGTCATGGACCCGGCGCTCGTCGATTTCGACTTCGCCAAGGCGGGCGCCATCCTCGCCGACATGGTTGCGTCCTATCTTGCCGCCGGCGCCCCGCCGTTCAATCCGGAGGGGGCCGATGACGATGAATTCGAAGATTGCCGATCAACACCTGGCGCGGCAGGCCTGCATTTACATCCGCCAGTCGACGATGGGGCAGGTCCGCTTCAACCAGGAGAGCACGGAACGCCAATACAATCTGAAGAGCAAAGCCAAGTCGCTCGGCTGGAAAGGCGACCAGATCCGCATCCTCGACCGGGATCTCGGCCAATCCGGGAGTGCGGCGACCAACCGGGAAGACTTCAAAGCCTTGGTCGGCGAAGTGGCTATGGGCCGGGTTGGAGCGATCTTTTCCTTGGAAGCGTCGCGGCTGGCGCGATCGAACCAGGATTGGCATCGCCTCCTGGAACTCTGCGCCATCACCAGTACGCTCGTGATCGACGAGGATGGTTGCTACAATCCGGCCGAGTTCAACGATGGGCTTGTATTGGGGATGAAGGGCACGTTCGCCCAAGCGGAATTACACATTATCCGCGCCCGCCTCCATGGAGGTAAACTCAACAAGGCGTCCAAGGGCGAATTGCGTTTCCCCCTGCCGGTCGGATTTGTCTTCGAGGGCGACAAGATCGCGCTCGATCCGGATCAGGAGGTCCAAGGCGCAGTCCGCACGGTCTTTGACTTGTTCGCGCGAGAGAACACAGCCTTCGGCGTCGTGCAACGCTACAATGAACTCGATCTACGCTTCCCACGTCGCGCGTATGGCGGCGCGTGGGACGGCAAACTTCTCTGGGGCAGACTGACCCATTCGCGGGTTCTTGGCATCCTTGCCAATCCGTCCTACGCCGGCGCCTATGTGTTCGGACGTCACCAATCGTCTAAAGAGGTGGGATCGTCCGGCGAGGTTCGGACACGATCGCGCCTGATGCCACAGGATGCCTGGCGCGTTGTGATCCCCGACCACCACGAAGCCTATATCTCCGCGGATCAGTTCATCGCCAACCGGCAGCGTCTGAGCACGAATCGGACGAACGCCGAAGGGCTTTCCGGTCCCGCGCGAGAGGGCCTCTGCCTCTTGCAGGGCTTGCTCCTCTGCGGGGGTTGCGGACGCCGTCTCGGGGTTCGCTACACCGGGAACGGAGGCATCTACCCGCTCTATCAATGCGTTTGGAAACATCGGGAGGCCTTGGCGTCCCGTGCTTGTTTGACGGCGCCTTCGACATCCCTCGATCAGGCCATCAGCGAGCGGCTGGTCAGCGCCATCACCCCGGTGACGATCGAACTCGCGCTCGCGGCGCTGGCCAATCTGGAAGAACGGGATCGCGGCATCGGAGCCCAATGGCGGATGCGGATCGAGCGCGCGCGCTATGACGCCGAACTCGCCGAACGGCGCTACGAGGCGGTCGATCCCGGCAACCGATTGATCGCAGCGACGCTCGAAACGCGCTGGAACGACGCCGTGCAGCGCCTGCATGATCTCGAAGCTGAATTGGCCGCCTTCGAACGCAAGACCATGCGGGCGGTCACCGCCGAGCAGAAGCAGCAGATTCTCCAGCTGGCAAATGACTTCCCTCGCCTATGGGCCGCGACCACCACGACCCCTCGAGATCGTAAGCGCATTCTGCGCTTACTGGTGCGCGACATCACCGTGACGAAGGGACCGGAGCCGAAGGCCCTCGGATTGCACATTCGCTGGCAAGGCGGGGAAACTGAAACATTGCGGCTCCAACTCCCGCAGAACAGGGCGGAGGCGATCCGCTATCCCATGGCATTCGTAACCCGGATCAGAGAGTTGGCAGCCGATCATCGTGACGACGACATCGTCGCCGTGCTGCGCGCCGAAGGTCAAAAAAGCACGACGACCGGTAAGCCAATTACATTGGGTACGATCAAATGGCTGAGGTACAAATATCGCATTCCAGCTCCGCCGCCTCCCAAAGGGACGGTGAACGTTCGCCAAGTTCGAGAGAGATATGGCGTCAGCCTTTGGGTCGTCCATTACTGGATCGAACGCGGCATCGTTCCGGCGGTGCAACGCAAGCGGAATGCGCCCTATGCCATCACGATCGACACCGAGTTGGATCCGACAATGCTCTAAGAAACACCGCAGCGGGCAAGCTTCTGGCGAACACCGACTATATCTACATGATGGCGAACCAGATCGCTTTGCTCGACCTCTCGCGGCTGCGCTTCTATCCACGCCGGCTTGGAGGCGCCGCGCCTCCGGACCCCGTCGCGCAGCGGTTCGCCAAGTGTTGGACAGCGGTCAAGCCCAAGTCGCCGGCGCTTCTCCAAGCGAACGGCGTCGAGCAGTCCCCGACAGAGAAACAGATCGTCGCCTTCACCGATCCGAACGACATCTTGGGCTGGCGGCTGAGGCCGCGGGATCTCAAAGTTCCAACGCCCCGAGCGGCGCTCGGTGAAACTGACCAACGTCTACCTGTCGAACGGCGAGTTCAGCGTCCCGCTGTTATTTTCCGATCCCACGATTGCGCACACGGGATACTTCGACAATCCGACTGTGATGAATTTGCTGCTCTGCGGCGCGAGCAATGGCGCGGTCGACCATGCCCGCTAAACGTGTGCGCCGTGAGAAGGCGGCGCTTTCCAGTGGGTGCGAGCCCCACCCGGCAAACGCTCCAGCCGGAAGCAACCGGAGCAGTCATGGAGGTGACGAAATGGCTGAAGCCTTCGGTGTAGCTGGTCACATATAGGTGACCGCTCAAGTGTGCGGGCCGCAACGCGAGTGAACGCTGAGCAGGCCTCGAAAAGGACGATGTGCAGGCCGACCCGACAACGTTATCGGGGAAGGCTGTTACGGCGGGGTGAGATGAGCGAGGACGACGCCCAGCCGCTGCACCGGGGTAGTGGCGGCAGCACGTACACAAGGAAAGCGCACGCAACACGGGAAGCCCCAAAGCGTGGTCAAGGGATGACCAACCGGACGCCCGTGAGGGACAGGCCGGGCGCTCTGGGGTGGCGGAGAGGCTCGCAGTACCGCTGAAGCCGGGTAACGCCGGGGGAGGGAAGGGGCCTCAGTTCAAGACAGACGCAAGACGTAGTGAGGGACCTGGAGATTGGGCAACCTATCAACTCCGGACAGCGTTCAGAAACTGCAGACGGCGTTGCACGCGAAAGCGAAGGCAGAACCCGGCTATCGCTTCTATGCCCTCTACGACAAGATCAGCCGCGAGGACATTCTGGCGCACGCCTATGCTCAGTGCCGCTCCAACAAGGGCGCGCCGGGCGTGGACCGTCAGGACTTCGAGGCCGTCGAGGCGTACGGGGTCGAGCGATGGCTGGGCGAACTGGCGCTTGCGCTCAGGCAGGAGACTTACCGACCGGACCCTATCAGACGCGTTTTCATACCGAAGGCCAACGGCAAACTCAGGCCGCTGGGCATCTCGACACGACGGGCATATTGCACCTCAAGCAGTTTGCGTTGGGGATGATAGATGAAGATGGGCTGAGTTGACGGCCCATTCTCGAAGGCGCTGCAATTCTCATTGCGAAGCTCGTCATCGATCGCGTCCATCAGCATGTAGCCGCCGAGGCTGTGGGTGATGATGACGGTCGGGTCGTTATAAAGGCCGGGTTGGCAGGTCTTGCGTTCTTGCTTGGCGTTCCGCCGGTCACAACGCAAAGCGCGGCCTCAACGGAGGGACGCATCACATTGTCGCGGAAAGTTCCGCCATAGAGCACGACATCGCCGAGCCTGCTGTCGATGAAGTCTCTGGCGAAGCTCGCAAACGCCTGCTTTTGCGGCGCCTTCCCATCGTCCTCGGCCAGACGGCATTTGATCTCTTCGGTCAGCGGAGCCCAAAGGAGGTAGTTCACGTTGAGCGTGGCCAGTCCGTCGGAGCTGGGCCCAAAGAATAGGTATAGAGCTTCGCCTGGGCGTAGTCAGGAACTCCGGTGATAGTGATTGCGGTGGGGGCCGGGTGAATGAGGGCGGGAAGCACCGGGTCTGTGTGAGAGCACCCGGAAGTTTGCGGTTCCGAAGGTCCGCGGGGGACCTGAACGAGCCTGAAACGCTGCGCAAGCGACTGAATGAAGCCTTCGAATTGGTAGGGGGCAGGCGTTCCTATGCCATGGATGACACCTGCAGCGGCCGCTCCGGCGTGGCGGCAGGGACGAGCGCGCTCATTCCCTTGAAAAATTCCTGGTCCTTAACGGATTCCTGTACGAGGACCGGTGTTGGCAGCGCGCTGCAGGCAGTCAGCAGGAAGAGTGAGAAGGCGGCCAGCATCGGCCGCAGCGTCCAAGGGAAATGAAAACGCTGAAGCTGCAGTAGTTAAGACTTAATCTGACATTCGGTGTCATAGCCGAGGCGGAAGCCGAGGCCGGGCGCGGAGTGGTCGGGGTTCGCAGCGCCCGGCCTCGGCGTTTCGAAAGGACACCGACGATGACCAAGGAACAGAAGATCATTCGCGCCAAGGTGGGGCTGCTGGAGCTGGCCAAGCAGCTCGGCAACGTCAGCCAGGCCTGCAAGATGATGGGCTATAGTCGCGACAGCTTTTACCGCTTCAAGGAGCTTTACGACGCCGGCGGCGAATTGGCGCTGCAGGAACTGACGCGGCGAAAGCCGATCCTGAAGAACCGCACGCCGCCCGAGGTCGAGGCGATCATCGTCGAGCTTTCGCTGGACCAGCCGGCTTATGGCCAGATCCGCATCGCCAACGAGCTTCGCAAGCTCGGCCATTCGATTTCGCCGGCCGGCGTTCGCGGCGTCTGGCAGCGTCATGATCTTGAGACGATGAAGAAACGGCTCAAGGCGCTCGAAGCCAAGGTCGCCCAGGAAGGCCTGGTGCTGACCGAAAGCCAGCTCGCCGCGCTGGAGAAGGCCAAGAGCGAAAAGGAAGCGCATGGCGAGTTCGAAAGCGAATGCCCAGGCTATTGCGGCGCCCAGGACACCTTCTACGTCGGCAACATGAAGGGCGTCGGACGCATCTACCAGCAGACCTTCATCGACACCTACGCCAAGGTCGCCTTCGCCAAGCTCTATGACCGCAAGACGCCGATCACCGCCGCCGACCTCCTCAACGATCGCGTCGTGCCCTTCTACGACGCCCACGAGGTGAAGCTCTGCCGCGTGCTGACCGATCGTGGCACGGAATATTGCGGCAATCCCGAGCATCATGAATATGAGCTCTACCTGGCGCTCGAGGATGTCGATCACTCGCGCACCAAGACCAAAAGCCCGCAAACGAATGGAATTGTTGAGCGGTTCCACAAGACCGTGCTCGACGAGTTCTACCGCGTCGCCTTCCGCAAGAAAATCTACGGCTCGATCGGCGAGCTGCAGAGCGATCTCGATGATTGGGTCAAGAACTACAACGAGGAAAGGCCGCACCAGGGACGATGGTGCTTCGGCAAAACGCCGATGCAAACGTTCCTTGACGCGACGCCGCTGGCGAAGGAGAAAATGATCGCCGCCTGAGCAAACCCGACAGGCGGACCCGACCAATCTCCAGACGCCGTCCGTCAGATCAAGTTCCAGCTACTACAGTTCAGCCTTCCACGCCTCGCGCGCCTGGCGCACGTCGGACCGATCGCATTCGCTGGCCTGAAGGCTTTTTTTAAAGCTCAGGCCGTTGCGGATCAGCCAGCGCGACAGCGAGGCGGGGTCGGCTTTCACTCCGCTGGCGGCATGGAGTTCACCGGCCAGCTCCGGCACTGATGTCGTCCTTCTCCGCCACCCGGCGCAAGATGAAGACGCGGTGCGGGTCGAGCTTGCTGTGTCGCCAGCCGCCGAGCGCCTTGGGCGTAACCGCCCCGCGCTCGCGAAAAGCCGTCATCAAATTGATGACAAACGAGGGCGACACCCTGAAATGGGCCGCCGCCGCACGCCGCGAATGCCCGGACTCAACGTAACTCACTACACGCTCGCGAAGATCCAGCGAATAGGGCTTCGGCATCGCAAATCACCTCCAATCCGGAAGTGAATCACACATTCGCCTCCCCGCCGGAATCCCCCGCGATTCAATCTGACCGTCCGATGCTCTAGCAGGTCGTTAAAAAAGTCTCTGGCCGGCGGAATCGTGATGTGATTCTTTCGTCTTGGCGGTTTGACGGAGACGAACGGGATGCGGGGCGGGGACGAACGGTCGGGGTCGCTATTCAGTTGCGTCGATCTCGAAGCGCGAGTTGGCGAGGACCATCCGCTTCGGATCATCGGCGGAGTTGTGAACGAGGGGCTGGCGGCGCTTTCGGGCGAGTTCTCGGAGTTGTAATCGCGGAGCGGCCGTCCTTCGATCCCACCTGAGAAGCTGCTGCGGGCGATGCTGTTGCAGGCGTTCTATTCGATCCGCTCAGAGCGGCAGTTGATGGAGCGGCTGGAGTTCGACCTGCTGTTTCGCTGGTTTGTCGGCCTCGGCGTTGATGATGCGGCCTGGGATCACTCGACGTTTTCGAAGAACCGCGAGCGGCTTCTGGAGGGCGACATCGCCGCCAAGCTGTTGACCGCGGTGCTAGCGCAGCCGCGAGTGAAACGGCTGCTCAGCACGGACCATTTTTCGGTTGACGGCACGCTGATCGAGGCTTGGGCGTCAATGAGGCTTGGGCGTCAATGAGGCTTGGGCGTCAATGAAGAGTTTCCGACCGAAGAGCCTGTCCTCGGGCGAAGACCCGAGGAACGGTTCGGACGAACCGCCGACGGCGGACGGCGGGCGGAATCGCGAAGTGGATTTCCATGGCCAGAAGCGCTCCAACGAGACGCATGCTTCGACGACCGATCCGGAAGCGCGGCTGGATCGCAAGGGACCGGGCAAGGAGCCAAGCTTTGCTTCATGGGACATGCGCTGATGGAGAACCGCAACGGCCTCGTTGTCGACGCCTGCTTGACCGAGGCCAACGGCCATGCCGAGCGGATCGCCGCGCTGCACATGATCGAGCCGCGCGCCGATCGGCGGCGACCCATCACGCTCGGCGCCGACAAAGCCTATGACGCCGAGGACTTCGTCAATGAACTGCGCTCGATGAACGCGACGCCTCACGTCGCGCAGAATGCCAATGGGCGTTCCTCGGCGATTGACGGCCGCACGACGCGACACGCGGGCTACGCCGTGAGCCAACGCATCCGCAAACGGATCGAGGAGGCCTTCGGCTGGATCAAGACCATCGCCGGCCAGGAGCGAACCAAGTTCCGTGGTCGCGAGCGTGTCGGATGGGCCTTCACCTTCGCAGCCGCCCCCTACAATCTGGCGCGGTTGCCGAAGCTGCTGGAGGCCTCCTCGTGAAGGTTCCGGCGAACTGCCGACTGATCGGCCGCTGGAGGATCGTGGAGGCCGACCCCTGGGACCGGGCTCACCTCGATCTCTGCGGCCCGACGAGGCTGACGATCACCGCGCAAGGCGGCGAAATCGCCTTCGGCGCCTTGCAGGCCGGCCTCCAAGGCGAATCCGCGCGCGACTCCATTGGCTTTCACTGGGCCGGCTGCGAGGAAGGCGACGAGGTCGATGGCGAAGGAACCGCCGAACTTCTCGACGACCGCGCCCTCGAGATCGAGTTCGAGTACCGAAACGGCGACGAAGCCGTCCTCAAAGCGAAACGGGACCCTTCTTCAACAGCCTGCTAGAGCATTTTCAGGACTGACGGAATCGAGGGGGATTCCGTCTGGGTTGCGGTGATGATTCTCTGCGCGCGATCGAATCGGCGCTGGGGAGTATCATGGGCGTGGCTTATTCGCAGGACCTTCGGGATCGGGTGATGGCTGCGGTGGACGGGGGGTTCAGCGTCTATTCGGCCGCGCGGCTGTTTCGGGTCAGCGTGTCGTACATTTACAAGGCGCTCGGCCGGCGGCGTGCGACCGGCGATGTGACGGCCCACAAGTCGGGCGGCGGCCCAAAGCCGAAGCTTGCGGCCTATGACGAGGCGTTGCGCGCTCAGGTGGCGCAGAAAGGCGATATCACGCTGGTCGAACTGCAAGCGTGGCTTGCCGGCGATCATGCGGTGAAAGTCAGCGTCGGTTGTCTTTGGGCGCGGGTCCGGCATCTTGGGCTGACGCTCAAAAAAAGTCACAACGCGCCGCAGAGCAGGATCGTGCCGACGTAGCGGAAGCTCGCGAGCAATGGCGGGCGCAGCAGGGCGAATGGCGGCCGGACAATCTTGTGTTTGTCGACGAAACCGGCGCGTCGACCAAAATGACCCGGCTCTACGGCCGATGCCCGCGCGGCGAGCGCCTGGTCGCGCCGGTTCCGTGGGGCCATTGGAAGACGACGACCTTCATCGGCGCGCTGCGGCAAGACGGTCTGGTCGCGCCTTGCGCGTTCGACGGGCCGATCAACGGCGAGAAGTTCCGCGCCTGGGTCGAGCAGTTCCTCGTTCCCGAGCTCAAGCCCGGCGACATCGTCATCCTCGACAATCTGCCGAGCCATAAAGTGGAGGGCGTCAGAGCGGCGATCGAGAACGCCGGCGCCCGGCTGCTCTACTTGCCTTCCTACAGCCCCGATCTCAACCCGATCGAGCAGGGGTTCGCCAAACTCAAAGCCCTGCTGCGCAAAGCCGAGGCGCGAACCTTCGACGCCCTGATCCACGCCATCGCAACCGCACTCGAAACCTTCACTCCCGACGAATGCGCAAATTATCTCCCAAACTCAGGATATCGACGCCAATAATGAAAATGCTCTAGCCACACGCGCGCCCCAGTCGGGATCGGAATCATCGCCGCCCGAGCGCCTTGATGATCCGGGCCAGCGCCGTCGCGTCGACGTCCGCCCCGACAAGGATCCGCTCGCCCCCGACAAGCACGATCTCCATCCGACCCATCGAGGCCGAAGCTGTGGCGGTCGCAGTCGGCGTAACCTCCACGACCCTCACCGGCACAATGGTCACTGTCTTGCCGACGCCATTGACGGCCCGTTCCCGCCCTCGCCAGGTGAACAGCATATTGGCGTTCAGACCATAACGGCGCGCCACCTCCGCAACGGATGCGCCGGGCGCAAAGCTCTCCGCGATGATCCGTTGCTTCTGATCAGCCGACCACGTCCGTCGCCGCCGCTCGCCGCCATCCGCGCCTTGCATCCCGGCGTCCGACATCTGCGATAGTGTCCATTATCGATTAGTGGACATGATCGCCGCGCCACATCATCGCACTATCGCCGCTCGCCCGCTTTCGCTAGCAGGCCCTCGCCGGAGGGATACCCATCTTCGAGATCGAGCGCGAGATCAACGGCGTCAGGGCCGAGGAGCGGCTCGCTGCGCGCCGCTCAAGGTGCGCGCCGCTCGTCGCCGCGCTCGAAGAGTGGACGGGCTCTGAACGCGCCAAGCTCTCCCGGCACAATGCCGTCGCCAAGGCCATCGATTACATGCTCACGCGCTCGCCGGCCTTCGCGCGGTTCCTCGAAGACGGACGCATCTGCTTGACGAACAATGCGGCGGAACGAGCGCTGCGCGGCCCGGCCTTGGGCCGAAAATCATGCCTCTTCGCCGGCTCAGAGCGCGGGGGCTGAGCGCGCCGCGATCATGTACACGCTGATTCAGACCGCAAAGCTCAACGACATCGATCCGCAGGCTTGGCTCGCCGACACTCTTTCCAAGATCGCCGAGACGCCGCAGACCCGGCTCGGCAAACTCCTACCTTAGAACTGGATGTCCGACCGCCGCTCGCGCGCCGCCGCTTAACCGCGGCCCTCGGCGGAGGGTTACGATGCGGTCGCAATCGATCGTCAGCCGACAGGAATGTGAGCAAGCGGTTCGTTCTTCGATCGCGATTGAGCATCGGATTTCCCCCACATCGGCATCATGCCACCCGATTTGCGCGCGGGGATTGTTCGGCTGACGTTCCTACGTCGGCGTAGAGTACGTGCTCGCCGGCAACTTGGGCTCGCGCACCCTGGGCGCGGCTGCCTCGAGGTTCGCCAGGGCGGTCGCCTTATCTGAGAACGCCCGAGATGGGGCTGTCGCCATGCTCGTCGCGTCGTCTGTCGGCGCTTTCATGTCCCGGAGCACTTCGTAGACCAGCGAAACCAGCCGCGAGCGCCGCTCAAAATCGTCGCTCTGAGCCGCCGGTTGGTTAGGGAAACGAACTTTCAAAATACTCTCCCACTGCAAGAGGCGGGAGCGCGAAGGGGTCTCTCAGTCCGATCTAGGCCGGGAATGGTGCTGCCCTAGCACAATTGCAGCTTGACAGCAATCCTTGCGCAAAAAATAGTGTCGCTTGCGTGCGATTTCGAACAGACAGCGGCCCAGTCAGCGATCGCACCACATAAATGTTCACGCAGAAGTAGAACTCTATGCGAGTGTTCGCGCGCAAGTCGAATTTATGGACAACCTATCGGTTGCGTTTGCCTTATAATTGGACCTTGTGGACACGCAACGGTTGAAAAAGTTGGTTTAATCATTGATACCCAGCTTATCGCCAGCGGTCACGCGTATGTCGGGCGAATAGGTGTAGGTCATCAACGAACTGGCCGCGTCATTGACGCCGCCCGTGTTGAGTGGCGGACCATCGTTTCTCTTCCGTCCCAGGCGCAGACGTGGCTTACTAAGGAGAATGAGGTGTCGAAATCTGAGGCTAGCGAGAAATCATGCTGCTCGACTGCTCTTCGAATACTCTGGCAAGCTCTTGAGCCTCAGCCTGCGGCTTTCCTGGCAGTACAACGCCACCACCATCAAGCGCTCCAGTTGATCGGGATCAAATTGCGCCGTGCGCACAATGCTCCAAAATCTACTCGCCAGTGATCGGCCGTGGTGAAATGGCTTTGTTCGTAGATGTAGTGGAGCTTTAACCGTCGCTATTCTCCTCTGCACATTGAGTATTTCGTGCCTATCCGGTTGACTCAGACACCCACTAGGGCTAGTAGCCGCAGTTATGGCGGCTTTGGACATTCACCAGCGGGACGATCTGGCTTTTCCCCAATCGCTCCCCGAATTTCAGAAGCTGTTTCCTAATGACGCGGCGTGTGCTGTCTATCTTGGGCGCGCGCGTTGGCCTGACGGTTTTGTCTGCTCGCATTGCGGCGTGATTGGTGAACCCTTCCGCATTGCAACCCGACCCGGTGTTCTGGAATGCCGCGCGTGTCGACGCCAAACCGGCCTCTTGGCCGGCACGGTCATGGAGCGCAGTCATACGCCGCTTAGCGTCTGGTTCTGGGCCGCGTATCTCGTCGCCAGCCAGACGCCGGGCATGTCGGCGGTTCAGTTTCAGCGGCAACTTGGGCTGACACGATACGAAACTGCGTTTGGCATCCTTCACAAACTGCGCGCCGGCATGGTGCGGCCGGACCAGGATCGTATCGGTGGTCGGGCGAAAGAGCATGTCGAGGTCGATGAGACCTGGGTCGGTGGAAGGACGCGCGGCGATGGCCGAGGCATCCACCACAAAACATTGGTGTCCGCCGCTGTCGAGGTTCGCCATCGCAAGCCGGGGACGGCGCAAGACAAGCGCAGGGACGGTCGCTATGCCGGTCGTGTGCGATTGGCCATCGTCGCCGACCGCAGCGCCAATTCCTTGTGCGGCTTTGTCGAGAACGCCGTCATGCCAGCCTCGCTGATCGTCACCGACGATTGGAGCGGCTACGTCAGCTTGCGTAAGCGGGGCTACGACCATCATCCGATTGCCGAAAGCGGCGATCCCGAAATTGCCGAACAGTTCATGCCGATGATTCATCTCGTCTTCTCCAATTTGAAGACCTGGCTCAACGGCATCCACCACGGCGTGAGCGCCAAGCATCTACAAGCTTACCTCAACGAATTCACGTTCCGCTTCAACCGGCGCTTCTACCCGTTCAACGCCTTCCGCTCGCTGCTCGGCATCGCGGGCGACGTCGAGGCGCCAACCTATGCCCAGCTTTATTCGGGAGAATGGGTCCACCCTACATATGGTGGGTGTCTGCCTTAACAGGATAGGCACGGAGTATTTTAACCAACAGCCGCCAATAATTATGGTGGTTTGTAAAGCTCTAGGAATTTTTCTTGATATCAGTACAACTATGATCTACGTTCCACGCTAAGCGCGCCATATCGTCGACAATATTTTCGTCAGTGTGCCTTGCCTTCTTCGGACTCTCCGCAGTGATCTTAGCAGGGGCACATCGTCCGATCGAACAGGCGTCCGATCGAACAGGTCAGTAAGCAGGCTTTGCCGTCGGTTTCATGGATAAGGTTCGGGCCTATTGGACCACCAGACTTTTGTAGCGCCTTTTGCCTCATTAAGCGCGCCCTGAGCGCCTGCATGTCCCGCCGCAGCGAGCGCCTCAAATACGCGTTGCGCTCCTTCGTATCGTTGCAGGTGAAAGTAGCACCATCCGCGCACCATCATGAGATCGGCGGTTTCCGGCGCGATGGCCGCTCGCAAGTCGAGGTCGATGAGCGCCTGGCGATAATGTCCAGAATCATTGGCTTCGAATATCTTCGCCGTAAGAATTGATAAGCGTAGCTGGTGACTACGCTTATCGGTTTGCGGCGCTAGCCTCGCCGCATCGTCAGCTTCTCCGGGTAGCCCGAGCTGAAGATCAGCGAGCGCCAATCCGTAAGCCGCGTCTTGGCGCTCCCTGAGGGATTCGCCAGTCAAGGACCCACTGAACGCCGCCGCTGCCTCGGCGGGCCTGCTAAGCTGCAGGAGACGCCACGCTTGGGGCAAACCAGACGTCTGCGCGGTACTTGGAGTCGCCGGCTCCGCGATCGCGACGTAATCCCTCGGCCTCTTAGCGCTTACCTCCCTCGATGCAAATTTCGGCGCCATTGGCGCCCTGCTTGCTGCCTTGACTGGGGCCGCCGGCTCCGCGATCGCGACGAAATCCTGCGGCGCTTTCGCGCGTTGGTCGCCGGGAGCAGATTGAGGGCAATTGGCGCGGCGCTTCCGGTTACGGCCCCCGTCATGGACGCGGCGCCGACGTCCTGTGACACCTCACTCGTCGTCGGCGGCGCTTGCGTGGGCTGAGGCAGCGCAGCGAGGGCGCGAGCGGCCGCGGGATCGGTCAGCGCCGCGATCCGCAAGGAGCGGGGGCTCCAAGTCCGTTCGAGGGCTCGAAGCGCTGGGCGACGATTGAGCGACAGGTCCGCGATCGCCAGACCATATGCGGCCGGCTCCTCATTAGGCTTCCAACCAAGCGCCGCAGCGAACCAACGCGCAGCGGTGTCGTCTTGCTTGAAGGCGTGAGAATACCACCCGAGCAATTGCGCGGTCGCCGGGTCGCGATGCTTCGAGACGGCATCGACAATTCTTGCAAGCACGTCGGGCGCGATCACGGGCGGCGGCTGTTGGGAGAGAACGCCCGCCACTGTCGAGAGATCCGTCTTTCCAGCAGTGGCGCTGGTGTCGCGACACCGCGCCAGAACCGCCTCGGCTTCGGCGGGCTTTTCCAGATGGATCAAAGCGAGTGCAAGGCCCTGGGCCGCCTCCGCCGAGTTTTCACGCTCGTAGGACGTCTGGAACCAATGCTGGGCCTTCGCCGGGTCGCCACCGCGTAACCAATACCACCCGAGAGGAAGTGAATCCGAGGAAGAACTCCCGTGCTCCGCAGCCTTCTCGAGTAGCGCGACGTCGTCTGCGCTCGCCTCCGCGTTCGGCCGGGACCCGGCCTTCGCCACGGCCCGCCTTGCGACGTCTTCGCGTACGGCTTGAAGATCGTCTCCCTCCGGGCCTGTGCGGCCGAGCCGGAGGAGTTCTTCAACATCCGAACGCGGCAGAAGAACCGCGGCCTTTTGGAATGTCGCCGCACGCTCCTGCTTATTGGTACAATTCGTGAGAATGTAGGGATAGGCGTCCGCGCTCCGGCCCTTGCGATCAGTCGCCCCAAAGCCTCAGCTAAGCGCCATAGAACGTCGACATCGCCGCAGGTCCGAAGATCGGGTGTCGACGCCGCGATCCGTATGACCGTCTCATATTGCTTGGCGTTGGACGCGTTGACGAGCCGACCGCGCGCATCGGCGAGATCGAGGTGGTCGATAAGATCCTTCGGCGGGCGCCATTTTGGGTCAGCGCTTTGGCGCTCGGCAACCGCCGCTCGCGCCTGCGCGAATTCGCCCTGCGAGTAGAGACGCCAAAGGCGATCAAGCTGCGGATCCGGCGCCGGCGGAGCCTTCAAACGATCCGCAGGAGGCGTCCAATCCGGATAGAGGGAGCGCAGTCGAGCGATCTCGACGTTGAGTCGGCGCGTGTCACCCTGACGGGCAAAATATCGCAATGCCGTCTCGTCTACTGCGGGCGCGCCAGGTTTTTCAGACGAGCCGGATTGGGCCGATTCCGCCGCGGCCGTCGGCGGCGCATTCGAGGCGAGTTGATCTCGCGCGGTCGGCCAGACGTAGTTGTGCGGCCGCCACAAATTGACGGCCTGCCAGACGATCGCAGCGGCGAGAGCCGCGATAATTGACATGCCGGCGACTGGCGCTGCCGTTCTCATAAACACTCAGGATAATGTTGAGCAATGGCCGAGAAGGCGAGCAAGCGCAAAGTCGACGGGTAGTACGCGGTGGGGGCCGCTGTCTTCAAGACCGACGGAATTGATTTGCGGTGCAGCGCACAGGCGACCGCGGCCGCAATCATGCGATACCCTGGGTCGTCCAAGCTGGCGAGCGGACGCCCATCGGCGAGATTGATGACGGCAGGCGACTTCTCGTCGTCCTGCCACGCCGCTGCGAATGGCTCAAGATTGGATTGGTCGGCGATTCCCGCTCGGATCAGATAGAGAGGCACGCGTATGGCGTCGTAGCCGAATTGGTCATCGAACCCATGCGCCGGGGCGGGCGAGGCGCCGTGCAAAGAAATCCAATTCGAAGGTAACTTCGCCGGCCCAAATCGCGCCGCTAGGACAAGGTCAAGCCCGGTGGTCGATAGCGCGCTCCAGTCGGCCTCCGGCGCGAGACGAGACAGGACCGGTAAGGCCTCGAAGATCCAATAGGACAGATTGACGACGGGACCGTCGGGCCTTTCTTTAGGTCCGAATCCGATAGCGGCGGGCAAAAGTATAGTGCGATCGTCAAATCTCTTGATCAGGACGCGACCTATCGCCCGCGCGACGTCTTGCGCGGCTGTTGTGAGATCCGGCGATTTCCAAAGATCGCCGGCCAGCGCCAGCGAATAGGCGATCAAAATATCGCCGTCCGAAGCATCGTTTATGTCGGCAATATGCGCGGTGGGCTTCGCGTCCCATCGCCAAGCGGCAAGCCCGTCGTCGCGCACCAGCAATTGGCTTCGCGTGAAGCTCCAGATGCGCTCGAAGGCCGCTCGGTCCTCGGCCAACACCGCGAGAAGTTGTCCGTAGCCCTGCCCCTCGCTGTGGCTGATTTGGTTGACGTCGTCAACGACACGGCCGTCCGCGCCCACGCATCGGTCGCGCCACGGCTGCCATTGCTCTAAGGGTAACGTCCCTGGCTTGGCGGATTGACTCTCGAGCGCCAGAGCGGGTTCGACGGGCGGCGAAAGAGACATGGCCGCTGCAAGCGTCAACGCGCCTGCCAGAAGCAACGCTCGATGTCCGCCGCGCCTCATGGAATTTGCCGGCCGATGCGGGAAACGAGTTTCGCCGTCGCGAGACCCAACAAAAGACATGCGGTCAGAAGAAAAAGCGAATAGGCGAAAATATTCTCGGAGAGCCAGTTTGCGGCGATCAGCCGCAGGTTCGCGATCGAGAAGGGCTGAGTTGTGAGGAACGAAAAGGTCGTCACCGGCTTCGTCGTCAGCGCTCCGGTCTTGCCGTCGTAGCTGACGATATGACCGGCTATGCTCGACCATTGTCGCTGTGCCGTCAGCGCCTTGGCGCCTTCACGCAGCAAGGACGATGATGGCGCGGTCAGCACCGTCCAAGCGCCGTCGCCGGTTGGATTGGTCGCTTGGGCGAGCAGAATCGCACTGTCGCCGGCTGGCTGAAAGGCGACGTCGGCGCTCGGCAGAAAGCGCAGGGTCCCCGCCGAAAGCTCGAAAGTTCTTTGGAGCCAGTCCTGCAAGAAGCTCACGTTGCCGCGCCAGCCTCCGCCATCCGCAAGCTCGCGGCGCCAGCGATTGAACGTCGCCTGCGTATTTAATTCATCGGATTTTGTAAGACCCGCGTCGGCGGGCGGCGTTTGAATCGGGACATCGCCGGCGCCGCGCGCTACTTCCGGGCTCATCTTCGCCGGACCGGTCCAAGCAGCGCGTATGCTCAGGTCGAGCCCGACCTGATTGAGAACCTCGTCGGGCGTTTGCGCTGGCGTCGCCACGAATATCGCGTTGCGCTCTCCGACCGTCGTCGCCGAGGCCATATCGATCGGCATCACCCGACCGCGCGCGACAGCCAATTTGGCCAGCAAGGTGGCTGCCGCCGAAACAGCGTCAGCGTCAGCGCTGTCGACCACCAGCGCAGTCGAACCATCAGAGCCGTCATAGGGAAAACCCCTTCCGGCAAGACTCGCGAGGTCGGGAAGCCGGCCGATGCGAGCGTATTCCGGCATGAGGAATTCGCTGCTGTCGAACAGCACGAATCGACTTGAGTGATTAGCGCCCCCGCCGGTCGGGCATACGCGGCCAGCGTCGGTCAACAATTGCGCTTCGAAGCGAATAAGATTCGCTCCGGGCTTGAAGTGAGTCATCAAAACACAAATCGGCAGGTGCCGAAGAATCGCGCCGCCATATGTGGTGACCGGCGTCGTCGTCGCGATGTGGTCGTTGACATAGACATCAAAATGGCTGCCCGGCAGCACTTCCGCTGAATAGGCGGCGTCGAGGAGTATCGTCGCGTGCCCATAATTGGACGCGTAGAAATCCGACGGTACGCCAATAAGAAACTGGGCCGAGAAGCGACGGCCGGAGAATTCTTGGGTATGCACGCCGAGATCCGAGAACGCCACGCGCGACTCTCCCGTCATCAACGGCGCGTTGGGTGCGAACCAGCGATTGGTGACGATTGACTTTGGACGCGCTGCGAGAGCCGCGCCACCAACCGAAATCGCGCTGTCGACCGCCTGGGAGACCGCCTCATTCGTCGGGCCGGATAGAACGAGGACAGAGCCGAGATTCGGATCGTCGACAAAGGCGGCGACGGGTTTGTTCGCGGCGTCGCTTGGAACGGACGGCGTAACTGCCTGCAGATCCCCCGCCGTCCCAATCGCGGCGGTTAGGACGCCTTGTCCTCCGGGCCCGTTCACCGCTTTGCTGACCGTACGGTTTGGTTGGGCTCTCCAATCAGGACAGCCGCGCCCTCGGCGAACGTTATGACGCTGCGCGTCAACGCAGCGCGCCCAAGGGCGGGCGCGACGATCCGCAAATTGACAAAACCAGACTGATCGACGCTTGAGGCGCCAATGTCCTTGATCTGTCGTGGCGCATCGTCGGCCGCGAAATGCAGCGCGCTTCCTGCGTTGTAGATATCCGTCCAGAGTTCGTAAGTGGAAGCGATTGAACAATCGGTTCGGTGGCGCTCGGACGCCTCAATGCGTATGAGATTCGAGCCTGGGTGGAATAGGCCCGGCGCCAGTTGCGCGGAAAGGCGGCCGAGATTCTCCGAAGCCGCGATGGGACTCTCGATCACTACGTCATCGTTGATGAGCACTCGGAGTTTCGACGATTCTGGCGCGACAACGACCGCCGCCTTGTAGGCGACCGTCAGCGTCGCCGCGCTCTCAGCTTGCGCGCTAGTTAGTTCGACAGTCCAGGACCGCGAGTCCAATTCGCCCGTGAGGCGTAGAGTGTCCCATGGGAGTATCGGGCGGCCCGCGCCGGCCGCTGCTGGATTCGCTACAGCGGCTTGCTCATGCTCGGCGTCGCTAGGCTCTGTAGCGGGCGCCTCACGGGTCGCCGTAGGCGCCCCAGACGACGGCGGCTCCTTCGACATCTCGAAGACGGCGGAAGCCACACGAGCGGGGGGAACACCCGTAAACATGCACGCGATCAGCACCAGCGCGGTCGCCACGCGACTCATCGCGCTTCCTCCGTCGTGGTCTCACCCTCCAAAGCGGCGGGGCTGCCGTCGCGCGTGGATCGGCCAAGATAGAGGAGCCCGCGCGCCATTTCGCGAAAGGCAAGGCCGTAGAACCACATCGTTCCTCGGATCAGTCCGGGATTGACGCGTCGCGAACTTTGCATCGCCGTCCACTGGTCCGAATTCGCAAACAACAAGTCCGCGACAATCTGAAAATGAGCAGCGGTGGTCGCTTGATAGCGCACGCCAATAAATGTGCCGTCATCGCTTTTCCTCACGTGCCGCACCATGCAGGGCAGAACGGCATCGACGCCTATCGGTGCATGAGTGGAGATTTTAAGGTCGATGACTTCGAGCCGTGCAATATCGACGCTGGAATCAGTCAGTCGCAGTCCCGCCATTGGTCGATACGTTCTCAATCGCCGCCGGAATAACGCCGTCGTTGGTCAACACCTCACAACGCCGCTGGACCGGAACTCGCCGGCTTGCTTGTCTTTCGCCGCGCTCGGAGACGACGCCCAAGGCGCAACCCGCCAGAAGAAGATTGAGCAGATTCCAACCGCCAACGACAAGCGCTACATCCGATTGATACGGCTGCGTGATCAGCCGCATGATCGTCATGATGACGCCCGCGATCAAAAGCAGAAAGAAGGCGAATAGCGGCCAGGCGATCTCCGAGAGCCGATCCGTATCGATCAACTCGCCTTTCGCGGTCACGTTGAATGTCGGCCTACTTGGATGGAGCAAGACCGAGACAAGGGCCGGCAGCATGTAGAGGGATTGAGCATATTCGTACAGTTCAGAGATCCAGGGCCACCGAAACTCCCCATAGAGATAGTTCTGCATCATCAAGTTCACAGCCATGTAGGACAGAGTGTAAGCCAAGAACTCCGGACCAGATGAGGTAAATATCTGCAAATCAAAGAAGAGATAAAAGAGTGGGGCGATAAGAAATATTGTCCTTCCGACGGGGAAGAACCAGAATAGCATACTGGAAAGGTAGCATAGGCGCTGTGGAATACTGAGGCCGCGTTTCATGAACGGCTTTTGGAATAAAAGAATCTGTATCATGCCTTGCAGCCAGCGCGAACGATGAACGATGAAGCTTGCGAAGCTCGCAGGTTGGAGACCGGCGATGAGAGGCCTGTCGACATAGACGCTGTGCCAGCCTCGCGCGTGGAGCTCAAGCGCCGTCTCGCAATCCTCGGTGATGCTGCGGCCCTGAAACCCATTGGTCTCCGCCAAGGCGGATCGCCGCAACACCGCCGCGGAGCCGCAGAAAAACGAAGCGTCCCATTTGTCCAGACCCCGTTGGATGACGCCGTAAAACATCTCGTTTTCGGACGGCATTTTTACAAAGGTGCGGAGATTTCGCTCAATCGGATCCGGATTAAGGAAAAAATGCGGGGTCTGAACGAGGAAAAGGCGTGGCTCTGTCCGGAAGAAACCTACAGTGCAATCAAGAAAATCCCGCGCCGACGCGTGATCAGCGTCGAAAACGGCGACGAGTTCCCCGGTCGAATGTGCGAGACCATTGTTCAAATTCCTGCTTTGGCACGCTCGTTGCGAGCGCGGGTCAGGTATTGCACGCCAAGTTGCTCGCACAGCCCCTGTAGATCGGCGTGCCGATGTTGCGCTTCAGTCGCGCAGCTGCAAGCCGATCGGAATTTCTCTTCTGCTCGGTTCCGCCGTCGTCGAGCAGAAATACGGTCAATTTGGTTGGCGGATAATCTATCGCTTTGGCGGCGGCGAGCGTTCGCGCCAGAAGATCCCGATCTTCGTTGTAACTTGGAACGAAGACGTCAACGGTCGGCAATTCATCATCCTTGAGACGCGGGGCGCGCCGCGAAGGAAGCGGCATCGCCACGACAAACAAGGACAGAGTCAACATTGCCACGTTGTACATTTCGGCGAGATAGACGAGCAGTCCGGGCAGAAAGTTTTGAGGCTCATTGATCGGCGGCAGTGTGCTGGTGGTGCGCCAATAGACGTAACGAAGAACGACCGAAGTTCCGAGCGCGAGCGCGATCAGCCGCCAGATGCCGTGCGGCCGCAACGCCTTCAGGATCATCATCGCCGCCACGACGACAGCGCCGGCGATAAGATGAGTCTGCAGGCTGATCGGGAACGTGACGAGGGCCATTACGACCAGCGAGACGGCAGCCCAAGTCGCGAAGGCTGTGAGCTTTCGCAGTCTCACGGCTTCGCCTCCGCCGGCGTTTTGGCGCCTCCAGGAGCAGGAACCACTGGGCCTTGCGTCGTCGAGGTGGGCGAGGCAGCCGGCCCCGGCACGATGACGGAGTCAGACGGCGGCAGATTTTGCGACGGTGCGACGATCGGAAGCGCGACAATATCGCGCTTGCTTGATCTTACGATGCGCCGTCTGGGAGGATGGGCAGGCTGTTCGGCAACCGGGTTGACGGCGGCCAGCACTTCCGGCGGAGCGACTATGGCGCCCGGAGAACCCACCTGCGAAGAGAGTTGCCTCGGTTCACCCGGCCAGGCGCCGCCGGAGAGGCCGACATTGACGTTCAACCCCATCATGGTGGCGACAAGCGCCGCCTCGCTCATGTGCGGCTCGCACAATCGGAGACGAACGGAGAGCGTATTGCGAGAATTGACGACGGATAGATCGCGATCCGGCGTCGCTACGCGCTGCCAAGCGTAGATGCACTCGTCACCTTGCGCTGACTTACCCACCGCATACCCGAAGGGACCGGACCGATTTTGCAAATAAGTTAGCGACGTCCGCAGCGGGACGCCGGGCAATGCGACTTCAGCTTCGGAACTGAGCTGAGCCGCCTCTAAAGGAGCGTCCGAAAGCGTCACGTCGCGACTGATGCCTGGATTTTTAATCCCAATGACGTCAACGCGAAGAGTATTCTCGCCCGGCGTGTTGCCTCGCGTGGCCAGGCGGACGGTTTGACGCGTCGCGTTTTCATAGGGCTGTTCGACAATCGACAGAACGGGAGGCGCGCTCGGCCCCAACGAGACAAAGGCCTGATCAACCGAAACCTGTCTTTCGCTCTCATTTGCCACGATCGTGCGGGGAGCTGCGCATCCGCCGACAATCGCCATCAGCAGCGCAATCCCCGCGGCAGCTGCCCCGCGCCCTAACCGACCGCCCGACACTGGCGCGGTGTCCCGAGATGGCTTTGCGAGTGCGCGTCCAACGCGAACGGCGGCAGGAGGTGTCCGTTGGTCATGCGATCTTCGAACCCCGCGAAAGCGGATCGAAAATTGCACCGGTGACCGCCTGACCGCGCTTCCAGTTGCGAACAGGTTGGATGACGAAAGAAGCAGAAGGCGAACGCGCGAAGCCGCCCGGGTTGCTGACAGGTTTTGTGAAAATGACGGTGAGACGCAAACCGATACCGCTCGCGAATTACGCGTCACCAGGCGATTCCTGGGTGACATACTCGCTCCCAACCCAATGCTAAACCAGAGGATTTTGTAAGCGGAACTGTCGGACAACTGGGATCGTATGCAAGCAAAGAGCGGAACGCCAGTCGCATAATGGTGGAGGCTTTCTGGGAGTCAGAACAGCCGACCGGGCCGATGCGATTGGTCGGCACATCGATCAGGATCGCGTTTCGACCTACGGTAAAAAATGCGCTGAGCGAAGACGAGGGTAGGTGAAGCCATTCACCCTCTCGCCCAATTCTCGGCCGGCGCCGAATTGAGCGTCCGTCAGAGGCTGAGAAATATCGGCCACGTGAGCGCAGGCGCGAGGACTCGGAATAGCGTTACCGGGATCGCTTCAGCCCCTGCGCTTACTGCTTTCTCAACCTCACACCTGACCCTTCTGGCCCTCCGCCGTTCCCGGCAATGAACTCGATGCCTGCGGATTCGAGGGCGGAGCGGATGTCCCTAAGAAGATGATTGCACGGCGTTCGCCGTTCCCGCTCGAAGTCCCCGACTGTCGATATTCCGACCTTGCTTGCCTCGGCAAGCGTATCTTGGGACCAGTTGAGAAGCCCACGTGCAGCGCGACACTGGGCGGCGACAAGCGGTGTCTCGACCACGTCAAGAGCAACGAACTCGAACTCGACGTTAGGAAGCGAAATCGACATGGTTATAATAGACAGCATATCTAACAACACTTTGCAAGTGAAAATGTCGCAACGGGGCCGTCGACGACATTCGTAGCTGTGTCCGAGAGGCTGCGCGGTGAGAAGCGCTTTCGTCATAGATCGCCGAGCGCGCAAGCGTCTACCGCTCAGGCGACCCGACTTGGGAGGCTGGCGGCAGCGGCAAGAAAGCTGTTTTGTTTGCACAAAACCTCGGCGTGTCGGCCTAATGGCCAATCGCGGGCGAGAGGGCTCTTGAGACTCGCTGGGTTCGCGCGGCGGGCGTTTTTCCGGATCACCCTGAGGTCCGGAGGCGTCGGCGTTTGAGCTATTGAAGCCGCTGGCTCAGGCTCGAGAGCTTTGGAAAGCCATTCTAAAAGCAGCCTGGCAACCCGATCCGCGGTCCGACGATCCAGGTCCTCCAGGTCGCGGTCCGATGCCAGGTCTCGTTCAATTTCTATTCGGATATATGCGCCTTGAGCCCCTGAAAGAGCTGAGCCGGCGCCCGGTCGCCGTCGCAGCGCCTCTGCGGTTCGAGTTCTCCCCCTTCCCATTCGTTGCGCTCCTCTGGCGTTCGATCAATAGGACTTGGCGTCTCGATGGCTCGGCGCAAGGCGGCCTAAATGGAACCGTTCGACCGGGCGGCGTGGAGATTACCTCAGCTTGATTTTTTCGGCAGTTTGTCAGGTGACACTTGCTTAATTGCCAGACTGAGGCAAGGCAAGTCGGGCAATATGTTTACGACGTTAACAACGCGCCATAATGAGATTCTGAATGGATTCCACACCAGCCCTATCGCGCGGCAACCTATCGGGCCGTCGCGGCTGCAGCCCGCCAAAATCTGGAGGAAGATGGCTTGCAGGCGGTCGGATTGCGCGCGACCGCGCGGAGAGGTGGCGTGTCATCGACGGCCACCTATCGACATTTTACCAGCAAGGACGATCTCCTTGCTTCCGTCGCCGCCGAAGGCTTCCGCGAACTCGCGGCCGCTATGGGGAGCGCGACGCGTGTGGCCAAACCTTTGACCGGAGCGGGCCTTGCTTACATCGACTTCGCTTGCCAAAATCTCGGTGATTTGGCCTCATGTTCGGGCAGTCCTTCGCCCAACGGGCGAAATGCCCGGCGCTCCAGGCCGCGACCCGGGCATCGAAACCTTGCTGTTGCGGGTCTCCGACCTGGATCTGGGCCTCCACAGTCTGACGGCTTAAGCAAGTAAACCTAGCACAATCACGCGAGTGGAGCTTGAGCTGCGGTCGGGCGCCGGTTTTGGATTTTTGCCCGCTAATGTGGTGACAAAAGCGGGCTTTCATGCGACCCCGTTAGTTGCTCGTTTTTAGAGAAGCCTTGGCGTGAACCTGGAGAGGGGCGGCTTGCAATGGCGACCAAAGATCAAATTGAGCTTTTTGAAGCGATCAGGACCCATACATCCGCATTAGAAACTGAGCGAGACGCTGCGTCAGGGTTAGCTCGTGAGGCTCTTGATTTGCGCCTTGAGGACGCTCGCTCGCTTTTAGAATGGCTTTCGACCATTCTTCAGCTTGCCCCGGTGTTCTGCCAAGTAGCTGAAATGACGACGCAATCAAACGTTGCAATTGAATCGGGTCAAGGTCCGCTGACGAAGTTCGCTCGCTCGCAGCAGTCCGTCCGCCAGTAATCAGCCACTCGACCGGGACCCCGACAACACGCGCATATTCAATGAGCTTCTGGTTTCTGATGCCCTGCCCATTCTCCCAATTGGAGACCGCCGCGCGGGACACGCCGCAGCGCTTGGCCACCTCGAATTGCTGCAACCCGGCTTCGAGGCGCGCCTGCTTAATACGTTTGCCAATCGCGCCCTTGGAGTTTGGGGCGTTCTCCACTTTTCGGGGGAGATCGCCGCCACTGAGGCTGTCATTTGACTGTCCAGATGCCAATATTACTGTCTCATCTGCGGGGGTAGTGCTACTTATCACTGTCATTACGAATTCACCCTGACGTGGATCGACTGGAACTCACAAAAATATTTCGCTCGGGCGTCCAACGGGCGTTTGGCGATACGCATCGCTGTTTCACGTGAAGCCTGCGGCGTATACCTTACTGTAATCCTAAATCAAGGGTTTCTTGCTGCCAAGGGCACGCTATGCGAGGGATGCATTCTCACCGCGTTGCGCAAAGCCGGAGGCCTGAGGAAGCGGCATCTTCCTGGGCACGCTCTCGGTTGTTTAGGCCGCTTTCCCCGCTCCTGCGCGCAGGGAAGAAGTAAACGTCCTACTCGGTCAAGCACTCGGCAGACCTCGCAACCTTGCCTTGACGGTATTGACCAAACCGCAGGCGAGGCTTCGATAAAGTTCGCGGCGAGTATCCCGCGGCTTCAAGCCAAGCGTTCTGCTTTGGGCACGCGCGCAGTTGCGTTAGCCTTTGAGATCGGCCTTACAGCGGTGGGGACAAGTACGAGGCCACCCATCATTTGCGCGGACTGCCTGCTCCGCGAGGACCCAAGACGGAATGCAGCCGATGTCACGGCTCCGCCTCGGCGACAATCGCGGCATTAATTATAGGGAACCTCCGCAAGGGATTCACGTTCTCACCTCAGAATATCCGCCTGAAGCCTGCGGCGCGAAGAAGCGAAGAAGGGCTGTTTTGGTAGCGTCCACGGACGTGGTGTAATTTTCGGCGGAAATGGCGGTGGAAAAACGCGCCGATCCGGGAGTGGAGTTGGGGTGGTCACCGCGGCAGGCGGTCTAGGGTGGAGTTGCTGGACTTCACACTGACCGGAGGACCACGATGACCGAGGAGAGACTGCCACTGAATGAGCTTCTGCAGAAGGCCGGCGACGGTGACTTTCTGCGTGCTGTGGCCGAGAGCGTCCTGCAATTGCTGATGGAGGCCGACGTCGAGGGGCTGATCGGCGCTGGCCGGCACGAACGGGCCGCCGATCGACTGAACTGGCGCAACGGCTACCGCGACCGCACGCTCGACACGCGGCTTGGCTCGCTCAATCTCAAGATCCCGAAGCTGCGGGCCGGCAGCTACTTCCCGCCGTTCCTGGAGGCGCGCAAGACGACGGAAAAGGCGTTGGTCGCCGTCATCCAGGAGGCCTGGATCGGCGGGGTGTCGACGCGCCGGGTCGACGAGATCGCGCAGGCGATGGGGCTTTCCGGCATCTCGAAGAGCCAGGTCTCGAAACTGTGCAAGGAAATCGACGAGCGCGTGAAGGCCTTCCTCGAACGTCCGCTCGAAGGCGACTGGCCCTATCTGTGGCTGGATGCGACCTACCTGAAGGTGCGCGAGGGCGGACGCATCGTCTCGGTCGCCGCGATAATCGCTGTGGCCGCCAACACCGAAGGACGGCGCGAGATCGTCGGGCTCGGCATTGGCCCGTCGGAAGCCGAGACCTTCTGGGCGGACTTCCTGAAGCGCCTGACCAGACGCGGCCTGCGCGGCGTCAAGCTCGTGATCTCGGACGCGCACGAAGGGCTGAAGGCCGCCGTCCAGCGGGTCGTCGGCGCGACATGGCAACGCTGTCGCGTGCACTTCATGCGCAATGCGCTGGCCTACGTGCCAAAGACGCAGGAGACGGTTGTCGCCGCCGCCATCCGCCAGGCCTTCATCCAGCCCGATCGCGAGACCGCGGGCCAGGTCTGGCGACACGTCGCCGATCAGCTGCGGCCCCGGTTCGAGAAACTCGGCAGGTTGATGGACGAGGCCGAGCATGACGTGCTCGCCTACATGACCTTCGCCGCGCAGCATCGAACCAAGCTGCATTCGACGAATCCGCTGGAGCGGCTGAATAAGGAGGTCAAGCGCCGAGCCGACGTCGTCGGCATCTTCCCGAATGAGGAATCCATCATGCGGCTCGTCGGCGCCGTTCTCATGGAGCAAAACGACGATTGGCAGACGCAGAATCGCTACATGCAGATCGAGGGCTTCGCAGAGCCGGCCGACAAGACTGCCGACCTCAAGCCGTTGCAGATTACACCCAAGGCGGCCTGACCAATGACCGCCTCAGCTACACTCGAAAATTACACCACATTGACGGACGTGACCGCTGTTTTCGCGTTAATGCTGCCGCTGCGACCAATGGGCCGTTAGGTGGTCTTTGTGGTGGAGGAATAGGCAGAAATGCCTATTGCCTTGTGGGGGCGGGCGCTCCATGAGATCGTGTTTTTCCGAGACATTCTTCGGCCGCCCGCCGTAAGGCGAGAGCGACTTCTACACGCCCATAATGGGTGTGCCGGTCCGGGGTGGAGGCCAACTCGTAAAGAGGCGCTTGCTTTTGCGAATCATTTACGCATAGTGCAAAGGTACTTCCCGTGGAAAAACTGCACTCTCTCGGTGGCGGCATGTGGTTACTGATGGTGGGAGTGGGTGCAGGGAAGGCGTATTTCGACCCTGCGTCGGGGAAAATGGCCGACTAATCTCAGGGTTTGTCAAGTTTCCACAACAGAGTGACTCGGCCACATAAAAATCGACGGAACCAGCGGTTAACAATGAAAACGATCGTTTTGGGCGAATCGATCTCGGAGGACAACGATCCTGACCGAGGCGGTAGAATAAGAGAAGCGAACAAGGGAACGGGCGAGAGGATTCGCTTAGCGCGCAAATGGGCCGGCCTCAATCAAGATGAAGTGGCGACCCGCATGGGCCTCAGCCGCGCTTCCGTCTCCAATTGGGAACTCGGCCAGGGGATCAAGCGCGCAAATCTCCTAAGCTTCGCTCAGATCGCGGGTGTCTCGGCCGAATGGCTGATGACAGGAGAGCCCAATCTTGCTCCGAAGGGCGAGAGGAAGTCCGATCAAGCCTCTGCTTCCCCATCAGCGATCGATGTGGCCCAATTGGAGGGCTTGATGGCGGCGGCGTTTGAGTTGCTGGGCAAGCCGGCCGTGCAGTCTGAAGAATTGGCGAAAGCCATTCTGAAAGCCGCAAGGGTTCCTCAATCCGACGTTCAAGAGCCGCAGGGCGCCCTGACGAAACGAGTCGCCCAGTTTCTAATTCAAATGTACGCGCCTTAACGGCTGCAAGGGAACCGCGGTCGGCCGACTGGCGGAGGTCCGGCGCCTCGTCTCTTGCCATGGATTTCCCTCGGGCGATAGGAATCTGGCGCGCCTCATACCTGCCCTTGCCTTCCACATAGATAAAGGGTGCGGCAGGCGACGCGCGTTTTCTCTCGAGCGAGTTTTCGCACCGGAGCGCTGGTTGCTTTCTCGGCGCCGCGATGGCGTCGTCCGTTCCGGTTATGACATGGTCAGACTGCCCTCGCTGCTGATCTTGGCGGCGTCGCGATTGCCGGCCTCGCCATCGCCTTCTGGCTGCGCGTAGGGCGGATGTCCGCCCAACCCTCCAGGAAAGCCCCTGATTGCTTTTTCGACGAGCTCGCAGACGGTATTGCCGCCGCCAAGGGGGCTGCTGTTTCCAATGAACTTGACTCGTTTGCTTTCGCGACACATATTCTGTCCGATGGAGGCAAGGGCCGCTTTCAGGGAAGATATCATGCGCCAGGTTCTTTCCGGATCGGACGTCCGAACTGTCCAATGGCCAAAAGGCGCCGCAGGCAATCTTGTCGATTACTCTCAGTCTCCCCCGCGCTGCGAAATAATTGCCTTGCTGGTGTATAACAACTATCCGCTCTTTCGGCCACTTCGACTTGTGAATGCATGAATACGTTGAGATAATCTTCCTGCAAGATCCAATCGACCGGTGCCAAATTTACTTAACGTCCTGGTGTTATTCACGTAAAAACTTTCAATTACACTACTATATATAGAATAAATCAAACATTGTGGTTTAATTGCTTGAGCCATCACTGTAGTTTAATACGGTGTGTTCTCTAATCAACTTGACTCGATCATTCTTTTGATTCAGATTTGGATTGGTAAGGCTTCATTCTCTTTTGTGGGGAAAAAACATATGCGCCATGCTCTGTACCTAGCGGGTGCTGCGGCGGTGAGTCCAATGCTAGCTCTCGCGACACCCGCCCATGCGGGCTTGCAGTTTTTTCTGGAGGTCACCCCCGGAACGCCAGCGTCGATTCAGTGTCCGAGCGCGGGCAGCCCATCTCCCTGCGACTACAACCCCGCTGGCAACATCCTGACGCTTTCCCCCGAGCCATTCACGTTTAATGGCGTTCTGAAAAATGGGGAACTCGCAACTGCGACCGGCGTTCCGGGCGCGCCGGGCATTGATAGCCTCAACAGTTCCTCGTTGGCCGTAATTAACTTGACTGGTGTAGAGAAAACGATCACCGCTACTTTAAGCGACATCAACTTTGCAGGTCCGGTTGTGAACGCCGAGCTGACTGCCTCGGGGACCTGGCAGGCCACAATTGGCTCAACAATCACCGTCAAGTGGTGGGCCGATCCGACCAACACGCAGGGCGCGGACATCTCGGGGAACACGCCCGGCATTTTGCTCGACACGTTCACCACATCGGCGACCGGCGCCGTCCAGAGCTTTTCCGACAATACCTCAAAACCGTTCACAGGCAGCGGGCCGTTCTCCATGACTGAACAGGTGACCTACAACCTGGCGCCGTTTGGAGAGTTGCTCAGTCGTGGTGTGGGAATGGTCGCGACTGATGTGCCGGAACCATCAACCTGGGCGATGATGTTGCTCGGTTTTGTTGGCCTGGGTTTCGCCGGCTATCGCTCTTCTCGATCGAAGGTTTCTGTCGTCGACTAAGTCCAACTTCCAACCTGCCGAGAAAGGCCGCCTCCGGGCGGCCTTTTGCTTTGACGCTATCTCCGGCGGACTCGATCACGGCGAGCCATTGCTCCAAACCGGCTTCACGGCCGTCAGGCGCGAACTTGTCCTATCGGTACGCGAAGCTCACCTGCCCAGCGCGCCGAGATGAACTGAAGATTCATGAGTAATTCCGAGATAATCCTCGTGGGACTGTGCTGCGGCGCACTCATATCTCATACGCTGATGGTGCAATTTAGATAAAACCTTTGAATTGCACTGCCTATCATAGAAATAATCAAAGTATTTATCTTTTCTATTGAGGTACAGTTGCGTATTAACATAATTACTTTCTCAATTAACTTGACTCGGCTCCTCTCTTGATTCAGAATTAATTTGGTTAGGCTTATGTCTTCTCTCGGGGGAACACAAATGCGCCATTCGTTCCGAATAGCAGCGGTTGCAGCGGTATTTCCTATCGCAGCGCTCGCGCCTCCAGCCCATGCGGGCTTGCAGATTTTTGCGTCGGGAAGCGCAGGACCATCGCCACCTCTCACTTGCGCCCCTCCTAGCGCCGGCAGCTGCGTCTATGGGGCCCCCGCCAACAACGTCTTAACATTTACCCCCGAACCGTTTATGTACAATGGGGAGATCGTGAATGGCGATATCTTCACGGCGACCGGGGTTCCGGGCGCGCCTGGCATCGACAATCTCAACATTTCGTCGCTGGCGCTAATCAATACGAACCCGGTGCCTATAACGGTCACCCTCGTTGTGAGCGACACCAACTTTGCGCCTCCGGTCAGCAAAGCCGAACTTGCTACCTCGAGCACTTTTCAGGCCACAATTGGCTCAACGTATACGGTCAAGTGGTTTGCTGATCCGAGCAACACGCAGGGCGCGGACACTTCAGGGAACACGCCTGGCACATTGCTCAACACGTTCACCACAACGGCGACCGGCGTTGTCCAGAGCTTTAGCGATAATAGCACGCAACCCTTCAGCGCCACTTCGCCGTTCTCTTTGACCGAAGAGGTGGTCTACACCCTCCAGCCAGGTGGATTGTTACTCAATCGCGGTGTGGATATGGTCATGACCCAAGTGCCGGAACCCTCGACCTGGGCGATGATGCTGCTCGGTTTTGCCGGCCTGGGCTATGCGGCGATCCGCCGCAACGGCAAGGCGCGTAGGAACGCCCCGCTCGGCGAAGCCGCGGTTTGAGGGGGATCATCGCGCCCTTTCGTAGCGGGCGTTGACGAGTTGGAAGAAGGGGCCGTCGGCGCCTCCCCGGCGAGGTCCACGACCCGCGGGCGCGTTCAACACCAGCGGTCCGCCAAAACATTGTTAGCGCCTGTTGCCGGTCGGCCCGGCGCCGATGTCCACCTCCGTCGCGAGAGCCGGAGCGATTGCTCGCCCGGCGCTCGTGGGCGCCGCGAAGCCCAAAGCGCGCGAAACGTGACCGGGATCGCATCCGCTCCGTTCGCGCTCGTTTCGCCGCGAGCCGTCAGGAGGCGCGGTGACTGCCGCCAGATCAGGCGCTGAGCGACGCGCCCAGCTTGTCGAGAAGATCCCCGGTCCCGCGTTCGCGCGAGCCCGCGTCGTCGTAGCCGTCGAGAAACGCGCCCTGCTCGCAGACCTTGAGCTTCGTGCGTCCCGCGCCCGCAGGCTCGATCTCGAGCGTCGCAAGCGAAACGGAGATCTTCCGCTCGTCGAGATGCATCTCATAGGTGTAGACAATCCGCTCGCGCGGAACGATGTCGTGATAGGTCGCGTCGAAGGTCGTCGTGACACCGCCGTCGAAGCCGCCCTTGACCCGCTCGCGGCCGCCGACGCGGAAGTCCATTGCCCGCTCGATCAGCCGCCAGCCGGAGGGTCCGAAAAACCAGCGGCTCTTGGCCGCTTCGTCCGATAGCGCTTTGTACACCTGCTCGGCCGTCGCTTCGTAGGTGCGCTCGAGGTGGAAGGCGCCGTGGACGACGGAGCGGCCGCCGCCATTCGCCTGCATGCGCGCGATTTCCGCGTCGAGCTTGTCGAGCGTCTGCCGCCAACCCTCAGGCGCGCCCTTGAGCATCGGCTCCGCCTGAGCGGGATCGGCGACCGTATAGGTCTGCACCACATCCATCCGCGTGCCGCCATCAACGGCGGTGAACTTGACCTCTGTGACGGCGCTGAACAGCGGGCCGCCGCCGCAGGGGTCGATCACGTGGTGGTCGATCGTCAGGCGCTCCGGAGCCACGACCTCGGTGAACGTTCCTTTGGTCCAATGCTCCACGCCTACAGCCGAGCGCATGCAAACCTCGAATCGCCCGCCCACACGCATCTCGACCGTCGCTTCGGGAACCGAATAGCCGTTCGGGCAGAACCATCGCTTGACGTGCTCGGCCGAGCTCCAGGCCTTGAATAATGTCTCGCGCGGCGCCGGGAAGACGCGAGAAACGCGCAATGGGGCCGGCTGAACCTTGCCGCTCGTCTTATCGATCGTGTTCATCGCTCTTTCCTTCGCTTTCCAGCGTTTTGAGATAATCGCCGAGTCGGTCGAGACGGCGCTCCCATTCGAGCCGCCGCTCGGCGATCCATCGCTCGGCCTCAGCGAGCGCCGCCGGGTTGATCCGGCAGGTGCGCACCCGTCCCGACTTCTGCGAAACCACGAGGCCCGAAGTCTCCAGCACCGCAAGGTGCTGCATCACCGCCGGCAGCGACATGAGAAACGGCGCCTTGAGCTCGCTGACCGTCGCCGGGCCCTGCGCAAGCCGCTCGACCATCGAGCGGCGGGTCGGATCGGCGAGCGCCTGGAACGCCCGATCGAGCGGGGCCTCATAGTTAAGCATAGACTTAACTATCATAACGACAATAGGAAAGCAAGGGCTTTAGTTTGGTATCAGGCTGAATGCACTACGCGGCAATCCTTCGGCCGCCGGGCTGCGTTCGGAGAAACCCGCGGCCTAAGCGAGGATCCGTGCGAAATAGGCCTCGACCGCCGGAAGCGTCGGCGGCGTCAGTCGAAGGCCAAGGTGGCCGTCGGGGCGTACGACACAAAGCGACGGCTCCTCGCCTCCGCCGAGCCGCGAATGGGCTGTCCCCGTCGCATCGATCAGCAAATCATCATGAGATCCGCTCGCAGCTGCGTCCCGCGCCACGACAAAGGCTTTGACATGGGGGCCGAAGCGGTCCGCCACCTTGCGCGCCATTTTCGCGACCTCGTCTGACTTGGGGCTGTCCCCTTCGCCTGTCGTCGCGAACAACGTGTGCCCGGTATGGGCAATGAGTTCGTGAAGCCGAATGGCGCCGCCTTGTCCCGTCAGGGGGCCGGCGTCCCCAAGCCGGTATCCGATCGCCGTCATGGACTGAGAGATGGGTTCAGGCCCGATGGCTCCCAGGATCGGGCTAGCATCGTAGCCGAGGCCAAGCTCCGATTCGCCAAACGCTGCTTTGTATTGGCCCTCGGCCGTCGCCAGATTTTTCGCCGCGGCGTCGATCGCCGCCGGATCGCCTTGCGCGGCGTTGGCCTCCGCGTCATCGCCCGAGGCGCAGACAATTTTCGCAATCGCACGGCGTTCGACATCGTAGGAGTCAAGCAAGGCGTCCGGAGCCTTGCCGGTCGCGACCAGGGCGAGCTTCCATCCCAGATTGAACGCGTCTTGAATCCCGCCGTTCATCCCGTGGCCTTCGATCGGGCTGCAGGCGCGCGCCGCGTCGCCGGCAAGCAACACCCGTCCCGAGCGGAACCGAGTCGCTATCCGGGAGTGGGTATGGAACAACTGCGGCTCGTCGGAACTCGCGACCGTCGCGCCCGGCGCCAGCATCTCCAGACAGCGCGCGATATGGGTTTGATGCGCGCTAACGGCCGGATCGGCGCGGAAGTACGCCCGCCAGATATTCCCGCCGATCGGAACCGGGATAAGCAGTGGATCGAACATGGCAGCGGCCAAGTCCGGCTCGTGCGGCCAGTTGGCGAAGCGCAAGTCGGCGACGCCCCATTGTTGATCATAATCGTGTCCAGGGAACTCGATCCCAACGGCCTCGCGTACCTTGCTGTGAAGTCCATCGGCGCCGACCAGCCAGCTCGGCTCCATAGTCCGTTCAACGCCATTCTCGCGGACACGAACCCGGATTGCCTTGTCGTCGGCCTTGAGATCGACGAACTCGACCCCGCGTTTGACGCCGCCTCCCAACCGCTTGAGCTCTTCGGTGAGGATCGCCTCGGTGACGCCTTCCGACAGACCCAGCATGAGCGGGAATGGCGTGTCGAGAACCTGAAACCGAAACGACGCCCTCCGTGATCCGGCGCAATAGAAGTCGGTTCCGCGAATGGCCGTCCCTCGACCAAGAAACTCTGAAGAAAGCCCCAGGGCGGCGAGAATCTCGAGGGTCCGCGCCTTGACGACCGCCGCACGATCCCACACCTGCGGCTTTGGCCGCTGGTCGATCAGGACATGCGGCACGCCGCGGCGAGCGAGTTCGATTGCAAGCACAAGACCCGTCGGACCAGCGCCGACAATGAGAATGGGATCCACGGACTCCCCCCTTTGCGAGATTGCGCTTGTGGCTACGTTTTCTTCGATTGGTAACGACTTATCCTAAATGGCAGGTGACAAACAGCTGCAAAGCTCCGTTGAAATTTGCGCCGCTCGCCTCGCTGATCACGCAGATTTGAGCGCGCCTTTCGCATGCCCTATCGCGATTCCTGCGGCTCCGGGACGCCTTCCACCTCGACCAGTTCGAGCGCGGCGACTATGCAATCAAGTCTTTGACGCACTCTTGACGCGCGGGCGACAGTAGCGCTTGGCCGCACTGGAAAGCCCTCGAGTAAAGCACCAATTTAGCATTCCCTGCGCGCTGCGCGATTGCGTCTGCCCGCAGCCTTGAGAACTGGAGCCCGTGGATATGAGCAGTTCGCCCGAATATACGCCGCCGAAGGTCTGGACCTGGGCGAAGCCGAGCGGCGGCCAGTTCGCGAACATCAACCGCCCGATCGCCGGCGCCACCCACGACAAGGAGCTGCCGGTCGGCCGCCATCCCCTCCAACTCTATTCGCTGGCGACTCCGAACGGCCAGAAGGTCACGATCATGCTCGAGGAGCTGTTGGCGCTGGGCCACAAGGGCGCCGAATATGACGCCTGGCTGATCAGGATCAACGAGGGCAATCAGTTCGGCAGCGGCTTCGTCGCCATCAATCCCAATTCCAAGATCCCGGCCATGGTGGATCGCAGCGGTCCGAAGCCGATCCGCATCTTCGAATTGGGCGCGATGCTGCTCTATCTCGCCGAAAAGTTCGGCGCCTTCCTGCCGACCGAGCCAGCCGAGCGCGCCGAGTGCTTCTCCTGGCTGTTCTGGCAAATGGGAAGCGCGCCCTTTCTTGGCGGCGGGTTCGGCCATTTCTACGCCTACGCGCCGATCAAGATCGAATACGCCATCGACCGCTACACGATGGAGACGAAGCGTCTGCTCGACGTCCTCGATCGCCGACTGGCGGAAAGCGAGTACGTGGCGGGCCCCAATTACACCATCGCCGACATGGCCAACTGGCCCTGGTACGGCGGCCTGGCGAGAGCCAACAGTTACGGCGCGGCCGAATTCCTAGGCGTGCAGGACTACAAGAACGTCCTGCGCTGGGCCGACGCGATCGCCGCCCGGCCGGCCGTCAAGCGGGGACGCATCGTCAACCGGACCAGCGGCGATCTCTCAAATCAATTGCATGAGCGCCATGACGCCAGCGATTTTGACCTCAAGACACAGGACAAGCTGGCCCCCGAGACCGCGTCGCCAAAACCGGCCGCCTGACCGCGTCTCGTTGTTGCGCCGGCCCGTGGCCATTTCCGCGGCCGCCGGGATCGAGGCCGCGCTTTCCATTGGCGCGCCGCCGTCCATTTCTTTCGTTGGCGATGCGATGATAGGCTCACGACGAAACAAGGAGACCTTTCATTCGGATCGCCGCGACAATCGCCGCCTTCGCGGTGCTCTGGTATGCAAGCTTCCGCACCGTCGCCGCGAGCTGGGGCGCGGTCAATGTCGTCGCCAAGGCGGTCTTCCTCATCCTGACCTGCCTCGCCTGCGTCGCGATCGGCTTCTTCCTGCCGATGGTCCCCGTTATCCGTTCGCTCATTGGCGGCGCGTTCTGGGCCGGGTTGCTGGCGACCGCCGGCTCGCTCGCCGGCATGGGGCTGTCGGACGCTATCCTCGCCCGCCTCGAGGCGCGCGAATCCGCGCCTGCTGGCCCCGCCCCAACGGCGGCGCACGAGAAGACGCGACCGCCGGTGTGAGAACGGCGGTTATCTCGCGGCGAGCGCGTTCGCGCGCGGCCACGACGTCCCGAACGACCGGACAGGGCGCCGTCCCGGCCTAATGACGCGCCTCAATATCCACGGGGTTGGCTTCACCCTCTTTCTCGCCCTGCTCACGGCCTTGCCACCGCTGGCGATCGACATGGCGCTGCCGAGCCTGCCGCTGATCCAGGCCGATCTTCATGCGGCGCAGACGGAGGCGGCGGCGGCCATCGCGATCTTCATCGCCGGCTTCTCGACCGCGCCGATCGTGGTCGGCCCGTTGGCCGACCGGTTTGGCCGCAAGGCGGTTATGAGCGTGGGCCTGGTCATGTTCACCCTGAGCGCGGCGGGGGCCGTGCTCGCGCCCTCGATCGGCGTGCTGCTCGCTTTTCGCGTCGTGCAGGGGGCGAGCGCCGGAGCGGTCGGCATCCTGCCGCGGGCGATCATCCGCGACCTGTTCGAGGGCCGGGAGGCGCGCTTGCAGCTAGCCGCGGTCTCGGTCGTGTTTAGCGTCGCGCCGCTGCTCGCTCCATCGCTCGGCGCGGCGATTTTGTTCTTCGGCTCCTGGCGCTTGATCTTCGTCGTGCTGACCGGCGTCTCCGCCCTCGTTACGCTCGTCGCGCTCACCCTGTTCGAGGAATTGCATGCGGTTGAGAACCGCCGCAACCTGAAGCCGGCGACGATCATCGCCGGCTATCGGCGGGCGTTGACCAATCCCGCCTGCGCGGGCTTTTCGCTGCTCGGAGGCTTCCTGTTCGGGGGTCTCTTTGCCTATGTCAACGTTTCGCCGCTCCTGTTCATGCAGGGGTATGGCGTGTCGAAGACCGGATTTGCGGCGTTGTTCGCGATCACGGCGTCTGGGGTGATCGTCGGCTCGTCGATCAACGCCTGGCTCATCAACCGTCACGTCAGGGCGAAAACGGTGTTCGACGTTGCGCTCGCGCTCGAATGCCTGGCCGCCCTCACGCTGCTCACGGTCGGCCTCGCCGGCTTCGGCTCGGCGCTCACCGACGCCGCGCTGGTGATGGTCTTCATTTCGGCGTTCGGCCTCGTTTTTCCCAACGCGGTCCACGAGGCGATCCATCCCCTGCCGGAGATCGCCGGCTTGGCCTCCGCCGTCGTCACCACGACGCAAATGCTGTTCGGCGCGATCGGCGGCGTCGCCTGCGCCGCGCTCTACCGCAACGCTTCGCCGACCGCGCTCGGCGCCATCATGAGCGTCGCCGCCCTCAGCGCCGCCGCGCTCTACGTCTTCCGGCTGCGGCGAAAGGTCGAAGGGTGAGGCGCTCCCCGCGACGCCCGGACTCGGATAAGCTTAAAAGCAAAAAATCAGCATTCAGCTACGGCAGGCGCCGCCTGCATCTCTGGAAATCCAGCTTTTCGTGACTATTTCACGGGTTCGTGGCTCGCGCGCCTCAGGTCGTGAGCCGCTTTCCCTAACATTCCAGAGCGGACTATGAACCATACCAATGCTGACATAATGAACGTCGCCATCTCCGAGGGCGGCGTATCGTTCACCACCTATTTCGCCGATCGGGAGCCGATCGAGGGCAGGCTTACGGTCGTCGACCTGACGCCGAGCTCATGCCGGTGGCCGACCGGCAATCCGCGTGATCTTAACACCTTCCGCTATTGCGGCGCGTCCGCGAACGGCAGCCCCTATTGTGAACGCCACGCGCGACTGGCCTATCTGCCGCGACTTCCGCGAGCCGCCTGACCGGTTCCGGGAGCGGCTGGATGCGGATTACCCGGACGTCAAGCGTGTTATTGCCCGCCGCTCCCCTCATCCTGAGGAGCGGTGCGGAGCATCGCGTCTCGAAGGATGCTCCAGACGGCGCCGTCTCGCGCTCACCGCTCAGACTTCAACCGTCGATGAGACAAATCCGTCAGCGCGTCGAAATCACCGCGAATGTAAGGTTTCTTTCTTGGCGCGCGACCAGCCTTTGATGCCCCGCTCGGCGGCGATGGCTTCGTCGATTCGCTCATAACTTTCCGCATGCACAAGCGTCACTGGCCGCCGGGTGAAAGTATATAGCCCTCGTGAAGACCTTGGGCATGGTCGCTGACACGCTCCTCAACAGGACTGCGCGTGATTCCGTTGTAATAGCTCCCGTCCGAGCAGCGGAGGATATAGATTGTCGCGCCGCTCACAGGCTTTGCCCCCGCCAGCCAATCGGCACACGATATGGCGGTTCGACCGAAGGGACAAAACTTCGCGATCTCCGGATCATCCTTCGAGACGCGATGCTCCGCACCGCTCCTCAGGATGAGGGGAGGCGCGATGCTCCGCACCGCTCCTCAGGATGAGGGGAGACGCGGCGCTGCGCGTCGCTTCAGGATGAGAAGCCGGCTCATGCGCACGGGCAGGGAATCGTTCACACAATCCCCAATTCCTTGCCGGCCTCCGCAAAAGCCGCGATCGCAAAATCGATGTCGGCCTCGGTCAGCGCCGCCGACATTTGGGTGCGGATGCGCGCCTTTCCCTTCGGCACGACGGGAAAAAAGAACCCGGCGACGAACAATCCCCGTTCGTCGAGGGCGCGAGCCAGATCCTGAGCGCGTTGCGCTTCGCCTAGCATCACCGGAATGATCGGCGTCTCCCCCGGCGGCACCTCGAAGCCAGCCTTCTCAATTCCCTCGCGAAACCGCCGCGCATGGCTTTTGAGCAAGGCGCGCCTTGCGTCCGCGCCGATCGCGATTTCGAGGGCCTTCAAGGCTCCCGCCGCGATTGGAGGCGCGAGCGAGTTGGAGAAGAGATAGGGCCGGGCCCGCTGCCTTAGGAGATCGACGATTGGCTGCGCGGCGGAGACGAAGCCGCCCATGCCCCCGCCCAGCGTCTTGCCGAACGTGCCGGTGACGATGTCGACCCGGTCGCCGGCGCCAGTCAGCGCCGGCGTGCCGCGGCCCTTTTCGCCGAGATGCCCGGTCGCGTGGCAGTCGTCGACCAGCACCAGCGCGCCATGGCGGTCGGCGAGGGCGCAGATTTCGTTCAATTTGGCGACATAGCCGTCCATCGAGAATACGCCGTCGGTGGCGATGAGCTTGAAGCGCGCCCCCGCCGCGTCCGCTTCCTTCAGGCGGTCCTCGAGCTCGTTCATGTCCGAATTGGCGAAGCGATAGCGCTTGGCCTTCGAAAGCCGCACGCCGTCGATGATGGAGGCGTGGTTGAGGCTGTCGGAAATGATCGCGTCCTGATCGTCGAGCAGCGGCTCGAACACGCCGCCGTTGGCGTCGAAACAGGCGGCGAACGCGATCGCGTCATCCTTGCCCAGGTGTTTCGCGATCGCCTGTTCGAGCTCGCGATGCAGCGTCTGCGCGCCGCAGATGAAGCGCACCGAGGCCATACCGAAGCCGAACTCGTCCATTGCGCGCCGCGCCGCGGCGATGACGTCGGGGTGATCGGCGAGGCCGAGATAATTGTTGGCGCAGAGATTGACCGCTTCGCGCACGCCGTGATCGGACGCGACATGGATGCGCCCGCCCTGCGGCCCGGTCAGGAGCCGCTCGCGTTTGGTGAGGCCCTGCGCCTCGATATCGTCGAGGGTGGCGCGAATGTGGTCGAGAAAAGCGTCGGACATCGCGCCTCGCCGGTTCAGGTGAGCGGAGCATAGCAGCGCGACGACTGCGCTCAAATCCTCGCTGGGCGAAGGGCAAGGCGCGGCTGACAGCTCCAACCAGCCACAAAAACGCCTTGCGACGGCGCCAACCGGCGCGGCGCCTGACACGGGGCATCTTCGATAATGAGATCCAGGAGCGATTCGCCATGAATGTTCTCGCCACGGGGCAGCGCGTCGCTCCGGCGCTCACGCGGTACGGCTCGACCGCCGTCGCCTTCCACTGGGCCGTCGCGGCGCTGGTCGTGTTTCTCGGAACGCTGGGGCTCCTGTTCGACGACATCCCGAAAGAGTCCCGCGCGTTCTGGATCAACATCCATGGCTGCGTCGGGCTTATCTATTTCGCCCTGGTCATTGCCAGACTTGGGTGGCGGACGTCGCACAAGCCGCCGGATCTGCCGCCAGACATTGGCGAGTTCGATCGCCGATTTTCGCTTGCGGCGCACCATCTCCTGTATGCTTTGATGGTCCTCATCCCGATTTTCGGGTTTGTCGCCTTTGTCTGGCACGGACGCGCCTTCGACTACGGGTTGGCCAGGCTGAACTTTGGCGTCGCTTCAAATCCTGGCGTCTTTCATCCCGCGGAGGAGATCCATCAAGTGCTGGCCTACTGCCTGTTTGGGCTGGCCGCCCTGCACGCGGCAGCCGCGCTCTACCATCACTTCGTCCGTCGCGACGGCGTGCTTCTGCGGATGCTCCCCGGCGGGACGGGGTAGCGCCGCCTTCGCTTGACGCGCGCCGCTATTGCGAGAGCTGGATGTAAAGCTCGTATCGGCCGGAGCTGAATGTTAGCCCGGCCTGCGCGGCGCTCAGGCGCATGATCACGCCGTTGCGGTTCTCGAGCCAGATTTCGCCATTCGCCCGGGACGTGACGGCGAGGCTGCCCGTGCCCTGAATCCAGGGGCCGGAGAACTGCGAGACGTCATGGAGATTGTAGACCTCGCCCGAGGCCTGCATCGTCGAGATGGCGCCGAGCCCTATCAGCGAGCCGATGAGCGTGAACGGATAGGTCCTGCCCCGGAACCCAAGCGTCCCGCTTCCGACGCCTGTGCCGGCGACGAAGGCCTGGTTCATCGCCACCCTGCCTGACGGCTTGAGCCCGCGAATGCTGGCTTCGGTCGGGATGCCCGAGGGCGGAATGGCGCAGCCGGCAAGGCACAGAAGACCCGAAGCGACGCAGAGCGCCGCGATCATATGCGAGCGAAGGAGCCTGGACCGCATGGCCTTCCCCTTGGTTGCGCCGGCGCCGGAGTGGACGGTTTAGCGAATTTGATCGCCGGATGTCAGCGGCTCGACCGCCTATAATTCTAAGGCCGCCGCCGATCCTCAGGCGCCCCGGTCGATGAGCCGCTCGCCGCGCTGGATCGCGTCCGCTTCCGGCGTCGGCTGCCCGTCCGCCCCGTGCAGGATGAGTCCCGGCCCGAGCCGCAATGGGCCTTGGAGCCTCTGCCGCCCGAGATCAGCAATCGATGCGCGCTGGCGTCAATCAAAGCGTCCTGCTTTTGGAAGGAGCCGCCCGAAACGGAACGGTTGCGACAATCAATTGCGCAAAATCAGAAACCAGGTTAAGCTCGTTCCATGAGCAAGTCCACCTTTTGCGTGGAAACATCACGAAGCTCCGCCCGGCGGTCGGATCCAGGAGGCGAAGGGCGCGCGAAAATTTTTTCAGCGAAAATCCAGCGTAACCCATTGATAAGTCTAGATTCTGACGAGAGAATCCAAGGAAATCCAAGAGAATCCAATAGCTATTAAACCCGGTTTCCGTAGGGAAACGGCTCCGCGCCAAGAAAACCCAAATTGCACTAAATATACCTGTCGAAATGAGCCGCGTTCAGCCGCCCCAATCGATCAACCGCTCGCCGCGATGGATCGCGTCCGCCGCAGGTGTGAGGCGCCCATCGGCCCCGTGCAGGATCAGCCCCGGCGCGAGGCGCAAGGGGGCCTTCGAGCCTTTCACGCCCGAGACCAGCAGGCGATGGGCGCTCGCGCCCGGTGTCGGATGAACCGGCAGGAGCGCAATTCCCCCGAGCCGGCTCCCGATGCCGGCCAGGATTGCGCCAAGCGCCTCGGGACGGTGAATCATCACGAAAAGCCCGCCGGGCTTGAGAATCGCGAGCGAAGCGGAAATCCAGCCGGCGAGCGTCGCGCCGGCGTCTGCGGGCATGACATGTGCGCGCGCTTTGCCCACGTCGGGGGATACCCGAACCGTCCCGGCCTCGAAGAAGGGAGGATTGGTGACGACGCAATCGGCGGATTCGGAGAGCCCGGCCTTGCGGCGCGCGCCGGGGTCGAGCGCGTCGATGCGCAGGATCCGCGCCCGCGCCTGAAGCCCATTGCGAGCCGCGTTCCCCTCCGCGAGTTCCGCCAGCTCGGGATCGATCTCGACGAGATCGGCGGATAGAGGCGCCGCGCGCTTCGCGAGGGCGAGCCCGACCGCGCCGACCCCAGCCCCGACGTCGACGATCCGGCCTTGGCCAACGCCGGCCGCCGCCGCGACGAGGAGAGCCGCGTCGGTGCCGACCCGATGGCCGCGCCTCGGCTGGACGAGCATGAGCGCGCCGCCAAGCCATCCGCCCTCGGTGAGCCGGTCCGCGGCCTCAGGGGCCTCGAGCGAAGGCGAAGGCTCAGCCATCGCGCAGTTCTTTTCCCAGGCCCGCCTCGGCGATGAGCCGGCGCGCCCGTCCCTCCTCGCGCAAGTCGACCAGGATCCGTCTTGGCAGGAAGCCGAGCGAGCCTTCGACGGCGGCCATGTGCTGGTCGGCGACGAAATAGGCGATCCGCTCCGCCTTCAGGATCGATTCGATGACGGTGATGAGCACGAGATCGTTGGTGCGCAGGATTTCGACCAAAAACGGACCTCAATTGGCTCACTTGCCGCGTCAATTGGCTCACTTGCCGCGTCGTGGGGCCGTCTTTATGGTCGAGCCACAGGATCTGGCAAGGGAATGCTTGCGTGGGAATTGTCATTCCGCTCGAAGACAAATCGGCCGATCGTCTGATCGAGCCGCTGAGTGCGCTCGTCGCCGGCGACATGGCCAAGGTCAACCAGACCATTCTGGCGCGGACGGGATCGGAAGTGACGATGATCCCGGAAGTCGCCAACCACCTTATCGCTTCGGGCGGAAAACGGATGCGTCCGATCCTGACCTTGGCGACGGCCGGCCTCTGCGGCTATTCCGGGGAGGGCCATGTCAAGCTCGCCGCCGCGGTCGAATTCATGCATACCGCGACCCTTCTCCACGACGACGTCGTGGACGAGAGCGACCTCAGGCGCGGCAAGGCGGCGGCGCGGGTGCTTTGGGGTAACGAGGCCAGCGTCCTGGTCGGCGATTTTCTTTTAGGTCAAGCCTTCAAGATGATGGTCGAGGTCGGCTCGCTCGCCTGTCTCGACGTTCTGTCGGGCGCCGCCGTGGTGATCGCCGAGGGTGAGGTGATGCAGCTCTCGGCCGCCAAGGACACGGAGACGACCGAGGACGCCTATCTCGCCGTCATCCGCGCCAAGACCGCCGCCCTGTTCGCGGCCGCCTGCGAGGTCGGGCCCATTCTCGCCTGCCGCTCCAAGGCGGAGATCGCGGCCTGCCAGGGCTACGGCGCCAATCTCGGCATCGCCTTTCAACTCATCGATGACGCGCTCGACTATGGCGGTTCGTCGGCCAAGCTTGGCAAGAACGTCGGCGATGATTTCCGTGAGGGAAAAATCACTCTGCCGGTCGTGCTGTCGTTCCGGCGCGGGGGGACGAGCGAGCGCGAATTCTGGCGCCGGACCCTGGAAAAGGGCGAGGTTGGCGACGGCGATCTCGAATTCGCGCTGGCGACGATGAAGAAGCATCGCGCGCTCGAAGACACGATCGAGCGGGCCCGGCATTATGGCGCCATGGCTCGCGACGCGCTCGAATTGTTCGCAGCCTCGCCGTGGAAACATGCCTTGCGCGACGCGGTCGAGTTCACCATCGGCCGGGCGCATTGAGGTCAGAGGCCGTCCGAGCTTTTATTGCGGCGCAGCGGCACGTCGATTTTCCATCGAGGCAATGGATGGCGATCGATAAGATTAGGGATTTGCGAGCGCGGACCTGGCGAAACTGAGATGACGATTTTTCCACGAGGTACGCGCTAGGATGGTGCCCGCTCCTTCTTTTAGAGCTCTGCTCTAGTTCTACTGAGTCACATTTGCGCAAATTCGCTGCGCCTTTGGATTTGGTAACCTGCCGATTCGGCTGGTCGGCGAATGGCGGGGAAGATGGAGCTTTGGACGCAATCGAGTGAAATCGCGTTTTTCTGAATATGTTGAAGCCTTGGCGACAGTTTTGCGCCGCGAGGATCGTGCGGGGCCTTTCAAAGATTATTGCACTGGCCTGTTGATGCCCGGCGAACGCAAGAGCGTCGAGCCAATGGCGGCGATTATTGCGCCGGCTCGGGTTTCGGCCAAGCATCAATCGCTTCTGCATCTGGTCGGCCAGGCGGCTTGGTCGGACGAGGCGGTTCTGGCCAAGGCGCGCGAACTGGTCCTGCCGGCGATCGAGGCGCAAGGGAAGATCGAGGCCTGGATTGTCGACGACACGGGCTTCGCCAAGAAAGGCGTTCATTCAGTGGGCGTCGCCCGGCAATATTGCGGGCGGCTCGGCAAGACCGACAATTGTCAGATCGCGGTGACGCTTTCGATCGCCAATCATGCGGCGAGCCTGCCGATTGCCTATCGGCTTTATCTGCCGGAAGATTGGGCTGTGGACGAAGCCCGGCGCAAGGAGGCTGGTGTCCCGGACGACGTGACATTCCAGACCAAACCAGAGATCGCCCTCGCTCAGATCAGGGCCGCCCTCGCAGCGGGCGTCGCTCCGGGCGTCCTGCTGACCGATGCCGGTTATGGGGCCGACGGCGCGTTCCGCTCCGCCGTAACAGCCAGCGGTTTGACCTATGTGGTTGGCGTGCAATCGACGCTCAGCGTCTGGCCGCCTGGCGTCGAACCGCTGCCGCCCAAACCCTGGAGCGGACGAGGCCGCCCGCCATCGCGTATGCGCCGCGACGGCGGGCGTATCCCTGTTGCCGCCAAGACGCTGGCGCGGGGGCTTCCCGAGGAGGCTTGGCGCATCGTTCCATGGCGGGAGGGCTCTAACGAAATCTTGTCTTCGCGCTTCGCCGCCGTGCGGATCCGGCCGGCTTCGCGGGACTGGAAGTTTTCAACGCCTCATCCGCTGGAATGGCTTCTCATCGAATGGCCCGAGGGCGAAAAAGAGCCGACGAAATACTGGCTTTCGACCCTGCCCGAAGACATCCCTTTCGACGTTCTCGTCGACACGGCCAAATTGCGCTGGCGCATCGAGCGCGACTACGAGGAACTCAAAAGCGAGCTCGGCCTCGCCCATTTCGAAGGGCGAAGCTGGCGCGGATTCCATCACCACGCCGTCCTCTGCATCGCCGCCTACGGTTTTCTCATCCGCGAACGAGCGGCGATTCCCCCCTCAGGCCCCCGGCAGCGCCAAATGTCTCGCCTATCCTCGCGTCCCAAACCCAGAGGCGCCGCCAATCCGACCCGAACGACATGTCGAAAATTCGATCGCGACGATCCGAAGGCAACTCACGATCGCGCTCGCCCGCAGCCTCATGCGCTGCCCGTGTTGCCAAGCTTTGCCATCACGACGATCCAATCCGGGATCATCGTGACACAGTAGAACTAGCAGGCTGCTGAAAAAGTCACTGCGTTTGCGCAACGAGGGGTGGCAAGCGCAATTTTTTGCAGGCGGGCGCGGCTCACGTTCGAGGTTTTGGCGTGACGTCGGGTCATTGTTCTCTGGCTTTTCATGTCGCTGGACGCAGTTCGCCCGTTGCGGCCATAAGCTTGGGCAGGCGGACGATGTTGTAGGCGGCCATGGCGAAGACGAAAGCGGCGCGGACCTTGTCGAGGCCACGCACCTTCACCTGCATGAGGCCGCCGACCGTCTTCGTCCAGCCGAAGCCTTCCTCGATGCGTTTGCGCAGCCGCTGCCCCCGGGTCTAAAGCCCGGGGGGCACACTCGCGGCGACCTCGCCCGGGACGGCGGTCTTGCGCGCCTTGCCATGCTTGCTCACCGTCCCGTTGATCGCGACATGCGGCTCAATCCCACGCGCCTTCAAGCCCTCGACGAAGGCCTCGGCGTCATAGCCCTTGTCGGCGCCGAGCGTCGCGCCAAAGGGCAAGCGCTGGCTGAAAGCAGCCGCCGCCTCGCGCTCGGCCGTTCCGGTCGCCAGCGTCGCCTCGGCCGCCGCCACAAGACCGTTGCGGTTCTCCATCAGCGCATGGCCGAGATAGCAAAGACGGCTCTCCTGGCCTGCGCCTTTGCGATAAAGGCGCGCCTCCTTGTCGGTCGTCGAGGCGTGGGTTTTGTTCGAGCGCTTGGTCTTGCGGAAGTCGGCCTCGCGGTTGCGCCCCGGAGGCAGCGGCTCGCCCGGGTCGTTCCTCCGGCCTTCGCCAGAGGCGCTCTTGGGACGGAAGCTCTTCATCGACGCCCAGGCTTTCAACATCGTTCCATCGACCGAAAAATGCTCGGCGCTCAGAAGCCCCTTCACCTCCGGCAGGCCGAGAAGCGAAGACAGAAACTCTTGCGCGATCTCGTGGGTGAGCAGGCGGTCGCGGTTCTTCGAGAAGGTCGAGGCGTCGAACACGCTCTCGTCGATCGTAAGCCCGACGAACCAGCGAAACAGCATGTCGAACTCCAGCCGTTCGACCAGCTGCCGCTCCGAGCGGATCGAATAGAGAAGCTGCACAAGCGAGGCCCGCAGCAATCGCTCCGGCGGGATCGAGGGACGCCCAATTCCCTCGTAAAGCGCCGAAAACCTCGCGTCGAGCTGGGCCAGCGCCGCGTTGGTCAGCCGCCGCATCGCCCGCACCGGATGGTTCGCGGCGATCCGCCCCTCGACGTCGACGTAAGAGAACAACGCCCCGCTCGTCCGATCCTCGCCCCGCATCGATCCCCTCGCGAATCGCCTCGCCGACGCCAGCGAAGCACCCCCCAAAGGCAAACACCAGAGCCCTTCCGCGCCACTTTTTCAGCAGCCTGCTACTATCCGTTCGGAGACATTTTCGCGGAGCGCAATGGCGCTCGCTTTTTGATCGGGGTCAAGACCCGGAATAAGCACCAGGAGAACGGACTAATCAATCCTAGCTACAATGTGCGTAAGCGCGGCGCTGACCTTGAAGCGATCGCGCGGCGGCACGACGCTACTCTGGCGTGGGTTGCCATCGCTGTAATTCCGGAAGAGCAATCGTTCAGCGCTTTTTTCGGCGCGATTGCTCAGATCGAGAACGCCGGAGAGCGGTTTTCCATTCCGATGAAGCTGGAGCACACGGCACGCTACGAATGTCTCTCGCGCCCGTTTGAAGAGTTCGACCCATCTATACTCCTAGCATGGTCGAACGGTGGATATTCTCGCCGTCGCTGTTGAAGGTCTTGGGCGCGCCTGAGGCTTGGCTCCAGCAAGCCGAGTTTTTGGCGTCGACTAGCCCGCACTATGCATCGCCCTGACGACTGCTGCATGGCTTTCGGCGCGATTGGGTAATTTCGGTTGAGTGTGGACGCAGCAGTTCCGTTCCGACTTGGGGCCAGATTTTCGGTTGGAGGTGGTTTGCGGGTTGACGGGACGGGTTTGCGTTTTGGGGCGTCACGCCCCGTCGCTCATGTGACGAGGCGCGGTATGCGTTCCAGAGCGAGGCGCAGGATATTCTGCGCCGAGCATGAGGTCGGCAAGTGCACGCGGATTATCGTCTTCATTTCGACGACGCGAGCGGCGATCTTGATGAGACGCAGGCGCAAGGTGTCGAACTGCGCGACGCGCCACATCGAGCGCTTCGGCATCGATATGCGAAGCCCCCACATCAGCCAGTAGGCGCCGGCGTGGATGAAGAGACGGAACTGGTTGGCTGTCGCCTTTGTGCAGGACGTGCGGTCCGCCGACAGATGCGTCTTCCAGGACTTGATATGGTTTTCGGCTTGGCCGCGTCGGCAATAGACGTCTTCGTAAAGCCGGCGCGCGTTGCGATGCGTGAGATTGGTGACGACGAAGCGGGTGTCGGGCCCTTCCGCGCTGACTTCGACGCGGGCGATGATGCGCTCGACCCGGCTCCAACTTTTCGCGCCGTCGAGGAACTCCTTGAAGCGGCGAAGCTTGCCGTCGCGCGACGCGGCCTCGAACCGCGCCTTCGTGCTGGCTTCGAGATCGGCGACATGACGACGCAAGGTCGTGGTCGGCGCGACGCCGAGGATGTAGTCGAGGCCGTTGGCGCGACACCAGTCGAGAACCTCGGGGCCGCAATAGTGGCTGTCACCGCGAAGCAGGATCTCGGTGTGGGGCCAATGAGCCCGGATCGCGCGCAACAGCCGGCGGAGAAAAGGCTTGATCTCCTTACCGCCCGGTCGTTTGGCGGGACGAAGCACCGCGGTGATGAAACGGCCCTCGCCGTCGAACACCACAATCGGCTGAAATCCGTATTCGTCGTAGTGGGCGTTGAACAACCGCAGTTGCTGGCCGCCGTGGACCGCGTCGAACGTGTCGTCGATATCGAGCGTGATCCGTTTGGGAACCTTGGCGAACGACCCGCAATAGAGGTCGACCATCGCGCGACCCATCCGCAACAGGGCGCGAACGTCCGGCAGGTTCTCCAATCGCGAGATCGTCGACTGCGAGCACAACTCCCGATCCGACGGCGTCAGATCGAGCGCCATCTTGAACATCGGGTCGCGGCGCAGGGAATTGGCGTCGATCCCGTCCTCGTACCCGGCGCTGATCATCAGCAGCCGAAAGCGAATGACGTCCGCCACGCCGTGGGTGATCTGCTCCGGCGCCCGAGGATCAACCACGCACGCGGCAAGCCGGTCCGCGACCCGAAGACGCTGTTCGATCTCACGCAACGCCAGGACGCCGCCGTCCGACGACAAGAGCCCGCCGTCGAATTTGACCACAACCGATTTGCCAGAAACCGGTGACAGACCGGGCAGCGGCAGCATAGGATCGTTCATGGCGAGTGTGGCTCGGTTCAAGTTGCGTGAATCGGCTTCGACAACCAGATTCTACGCAAAATCAGCTCCTTAGCCTATACCCGCCAACCCGCCATGAATAATGCGGGCTAGCACGACAAACAAAATGCACATCATCTATGGTCTCGTGCCGAGAGGAGCACGCCGAAAAAACAATGCTTATCGCCCTGCCAGAGCCAGTTGCCAAAATCTACGAGGCTGTCGCCGAACTGGAAAGCGGCTACCCAGGCCGCAAGTTCACGCCAGACGGGCACATGGTCGGCTCCATTGGAGAGGTTGTGGCGGCGGAAGCTCTCGGGCTCACGCTCTACGCAATGTCAAAGCCGGGGCATGACGCGTTCGACGCGAATAGCGATGTCCAAATCAAAATGACCGCTGGGAACTCGATATCGAATGTATGACGCCTGCGACCGCCTCGTGGTCCTGAAAGTCGTATCGCCGCATCAAGCCGAGATTGTTTACGACGGCGACGGGCGGGTCGCTTGGGAGCATGCAGGCAAGATGGCGAAGAACGGCCAACGGTCGATAAGGCTGTCGAAATTGCGCCAGTTCGCGAAAACAGAACACAGCGGTGCAGGAGGATCATCGCCGGTCGCACGGCAGATTGGGTTACTCTCAGAGTAACAGAGCGGCAGTGTGGCAGCGCTCGGCGGTGGCGAGTTTACTTCTATTGCTACGGTCTTTCTGAAAATGCATATTTTCCCTCGCGCCGAAAATACATAATTTTCTATGTACAATTGTAGTTATCAAAGAATGTCAAGAAAGTACAATGGTTGTTATTTTGGTCGAACAAGTAAAGATTGGTCCAGGCAGGGGTTTTGCTCGATCCGCCGACATCACCGACATCACCAGGCATCACCGACACCAACTTCCTATATAGTTTTATAAATTTAAATATGTTTACTTGAAAATGATGTCTATGATGTCTGTGATGTCAACCTATTGATCCTGCAGTTGTTTTTCGCCGACATCATTCCGACATCTCCGACACCTCTGAAAAACAGAAGTACTTTATATGATATGTGTATTGGCGGACCCTGGCAAGCAGATTGCGCGCCTGCGCATATAGGGATCGGCCTCTGAGCGGCTTGACGCCCTTGCTCCCCGGTCCCGGCGCAGGCGATGGGGCCGCCGGGCCGCTCCCTGACCCGCCTCCCGAGCCGCCGCCGCCCCCGCTCACGCCGCCAATCGCCGCAGCGTCCTCGTCGCTCGGCGTCGGCGTCCACACCCAATTCTGCTGCTCCGCTTCCTGATAAAGCGATCCGGCGAGAATAGGTGGCTGCCGCTTGCCGTATTCCGCGATGCAACGCTCGAACCGCTCACGATTGTCGGCCTCGTCATAACCTTCTACATCGCGCGAGCGCTCGTCCAGCGCTTCCCATAAAGCCTGCCCTGAGGGGGGCTTGTCCGCCGCCGTTGCGCATCGCCTCGTTGGCGCAAATGCGGCAAACCATCATCCAGTTGCCTTCGGCGGCCAACCATCCGTCCGCCACCCCCCAGAGCGCGGATTTGAACTTCTCGATGTTGAGCGGTTCCTCGGGTCCGCACAGGTCTTCAAACGGCAAACCGTCAAACACACTGCTCTGTGTAAGCTTTTGCTGACGCCCCGCTATGTCGCGAAGCTGTGCAATATAAGATTTGCGCGGCTTTGCCCCACGGCCCCCCGCCGCCGCCGCTGCTCCGGCAACTTCTATCTCGGCGACGACTTCGGCAATCTCGTCGGGTCGCGCTTCAATTGTCGGCGCAGCGCCGTCAATGACCGCCCCGTGTTGATTTCCACTGAGAGCTGACCCGGGCGCCACGGGTTTTTCCACCGAGAACTGACCCATGTTCGAACCCTTCCCCCTTGGCCTAGGCGGGGGACGATGGAGTGATCGACATGGAGTTACTGAGCGTCATCCGACGCTGGCACTACCGGGACCATTTCTCGATCCGAGAGATATCGCGGCGCACGGGGCTGTCGAGGAAAGTCCGCAAATATCTGCGCTCGGACACCGTTGAACCGAGGTTCAACATCCCTGACCGCCCGAGCAAGCTGGACCCTTACGCCGACAAGCTGTCGCATATGCTGCGGCAGGAGGCGGGGAAGTCCCGCAAGCAGAAGCGGACGACCAAGCAATTGCACGCCGATCTGGCCGCCCTCGGTTACGACGGCTCCTACAATCGCGTGGCGGCCTTCGCTCGCGACTGGAAGGCCGCTCGGCAACAGGAACAGAAGACGTGCGGCCGCGGCGTGTTCGTGCCGCTGGCGTTTTTGCCGGGCGAGGCGTTCCAGTTCGACTGGTCGGAAGATTGGGCGATCATTGCCGGCGAGCGAACCAAGCTGCAGGTCGCTCACTTCAAACTGTCCTGCAGCCGCGCCTTCTTCCTCCGGGCCTACCCGCAGCAGACCCACGAGATGCTGTTCGACGCCCATAACCACGCCTTCCGCGTGCTGGGCGGCGTTCCCCGGCGAGGCATCTACGACAACATGCGCACTGCGGTCGACAAAGTCGGGCGCGGCAAGAACCGCCAGGTCAACGCACGGTTCGCAGCCATGGTCAGCCACTTCCTGTTCGAGGCGGAGTTCTGCAATCCGGCGTCCGGTTGGGAGAAGGGGCAGATCGAGAAGAACGTCCAGGACGCCCGCCATCGGCTCTGGCAGCCCATGCCCAGCTTCCCCTCCCTGGCGGCGCTGAACGACTGGCTGGAGATGCGATGCAGGGAGCTGTGGGAGCAGACGCCGCACGCCTCGCATCCTGGCGCGATTGCCGACGCCTGGGCCGAAGAGGTCCAGCATCTGATGCAGCCTTCGCGCCCGTTCGACGGCTTCGTCGAATACGCCAAGCGCGTGTCGCCGACGTGCCTGGTCCATCTGGACCGCAATCGCTATAGCGTGCCGGCCTCCTTCGCCAATCGTCCAGTCAGCGTACGAGTTTATCCCGAACGCATCGTTGTCGCCGCCGAGGGACAAGTCGTCTGCGAACATCGCCGCGTTTTTGCCCGCTCCCACCAACGCAAGAGCACGACCACCGTTTTCGATTGGCGGCACTATCTGGCGGTCATTCAGCGCAAACCGGGCGCACTCCGCAACGGCGCGCCGTTCGCCGAACTCCCGCCTGCCTTCCGTGCCTTGCAACAGCGCATGCTCAAGACGCCGGGCGGCGACCGCGAGATGGTCGAGATTCTGGCTCTCGTCCTCCAGCATGACGAGCAGGCCGTGCTCACTGCCGTCGAACTGGCTCTGGAGGCCGGCGTGCCGACCAAGACGCACATTCTGAACCTGCTGCACCGGTTGATTGACGGCAAGCCAATCGACCCACCCGTCGTGAAGCCGCCTAATGCTTTGACGCTCACCTCCGAGCCGCAGGCCAACGTCGAACGCTACGATGCGCTGCGCCAAGCCCGGGAGGCGCGCCATGCGTCATAATCCCGCCGCTGGCGCCGTCGTCATCATGCTGCGCACCCTCAAAATGCACGGCATGGCTCAGGCGGTCGGCGAGCTGACCGAGCAAGGCTCTCCGGCCTTTGAGGCGGCGCTGCCCATCCTATCGCAGCTCTTGAAGGCGGAAACAGCCGACAGGGAGGTAAGGTCGACGGCCTACCAGCTCAAAGCGGCCCGCTTTCCGAACTATCGCGACCTTGCCGGCTTCGACTTCGCCAGCAGCGAGGTCAACGAGGCGCTCACACGTCAACTCCATCGTTGCGAGTTCCTGGAAGACGCCCACAATGTCGTCCTGGTCGGCGGCCCCGGCACGGGCAAGACGCATCTCGCCACCGCGATCGGCGTCCAGGCGATCGAGCATCATCGCAAGCGCGTCCGCTTCTTCTCCACCGTCGAACTCGTCAACGCTCTCGAACAAGAGAAGCTTCAGGGCAAGCCAGGACAGATCGCCGCCCGGCTCACTCACTCCGATCTCGTCATCCTCGACGAGCTTGGCTACCTGCCGTTCAGCGCCTCCGGCGGGGCGTTGCTCTTCCATCTGCTGAGCAAGCTCTACGAGCGTGCCAGCGTCATCATCACAACCAATCTCAGCTTCGGCGAGTGGGCAACCGTGTTCGGCGACCCGAAGATGACGACCGCTCTACTCGATCGTCTCACCCACCGCTGCCACATTCTCGAAACCGGAAACGACAGCTTCCGCTTCAAGAACAGCTCGGCGAAAGCCGCCAAACCCGCAAAGGAGAAACCTCGAAACTTGACGAACGCCTGATCCCAAAACCATCATCAAGCCGGGTCAGTTCTCAATGGAAATCCCGGGTCAGTTCTCGACGGAAATCGACACGCCCCGCTGAAGGTGAAGTATCGCCCCGTGCAATAGGCTTCGGCTGAGAGCGTTTCCGTCTTGCAGACTTTCTGATTGAACGACGCTGCGCGAGCGATGATATGCACCCCGTTGCCGCTCGGCGAGAGTTCGGTGTAGCTCGCAACCTTGCCGAAGATCGCTTGGGCCCCGTCTGTCCATGCATCGAGATCAACGCCGCAGTAGCAAAGCCCATCCTCGCCAACCGCACCGTCGAAGACGAAGCCGATCCCGTCGAGAGGCCGCTGCCACTTCTCGCTCAAGCGGTAGGCTTGCACTGCTTCCGTCGAAGCCGCGCCAAGTCGCGCTGTTTGTTGTGTCCGCCGCAGCCGGGGTTTTTCGCTCGGTGTATTCCAGCGGGACATACGGAACCTTGCGCCATTTTGTCTTACCCGGCTTGGGCCGTTCGGCCCGCCACACAACCCAATTCCGCAGCCCCTTCAATTCAATCGGTATCCCGTCAAAGTTCGGCTCGGGGTAATTGGGCTTCTCGGGCTGTAGCGGGATCACATTCGTTGCTTTCGCCGTCTTGCCGCCCGTCGTCGTGCTGCTCATCGCCTGCCTCCCAACGCTCGCGTCCGCTGCGCAGGCGGCGCGAGGTTCAGCCACGCGTCTCCGGCCAGCCTTCCGTGCTCTATGATCGGCTCAACGATCAGCGACTCGGCGATGGCGGCGGCGAGGAAGACCCCGTGAGGCAGAAGTTGACCGCACCCTTCCTCTGCGACGCCCGCCCACTCATCGCTAGGGATCGTCCGGTTGACTTCGATGGTCCGTATGAAGCGCTCGCGCTGGCGAAGCGCTTGGCGGGCTGCGGTAAACCGCTCCAGATGTTCCATCGCCAGCATCGAAGCGCGGTCGCGGAAGTGAGACCAAACGCCTTCAAAATGAAGGTCGAGGGTATTGAGGACTTGCTCGATATTACTCAGGGAATAAATGTCATCGTCGCCGCGCGTGAAGCCGTACGGAAACTCAAAATCGCACAGGCCCCATAACGTGAGCTTCGGCCATGCGTCGAGAGCCGTCTGCATGGCGAAACCCGCTTGGGCGAGCGCTTCGTCCTTAGCGCCGCCTCTTGGGGGAGCGGCGCGGGGCGCTCTGCGGCAACCAAGCTCTTGCTCCGCATCTCGTGCTTTGATGAGCGCTTCAAACCGCTCAAACAGTCCCGTTTCCATGTTCATCCTCCTAAACCTAGGATGAACGCCCGCTGTTGACAACAAGTAGAAGTTGTTCTAATGCATTATTGATGCCATTGTGGGGCGATCACCCAGAGATACAGTTTTACCGTGACCTGAAACCGTCCATGCTCTTTGCCATCCATGCCGAAAGCCGAGCGGTGGCGGTTTCTACTCTATGCCAACATTATCGCTGCCACTCTACACTTATGGATACTCTGAGTGTAACTACTTTCGTTTATTCTTGCCCAATATCGGTCCACCCCTTGCTGCGCCGGTCGTCAACAGTTCTTCGCTCAATGAGCGCCAGCACGTCTGAAAGCCGGTGCCTGACCGACGAGCCGATCCTTATGGTGGGCAGGAGGCGGTCGCCTATATGCGGCAAATAACCGTGGGTAGCGCGAAGCAGTCGCGCGGTTTCAGCCCGCGTCAGAAGCACATCGGAGCCGGGCGGAAGCCTTTGCGGAAATACAATGGTCGCTGACCCATCAGGGGCGGTCGTGTTGGCCACCAGCGTGGTCTCTATGTACATATTTTTTACTTCGTCAGTAAGCATAAGCGTTCCTCCATCGGCAAGGGAACACCTATATGTTCACACAATTACCTGAAAATCAGCCTAATAGTTTTCGCCTCTAACCGCCGGCTGTATGCACTAATATTACAATCTTTAATTGTCGTCACGCTATAGACCCAAGGCTATGCCGCCCACCCTGCTCAGCGCATCTATGTTCGGCGGGCGACGTCTATAATATCCGTGTCTAATCCGTATTTGAGAAGCATACACTTAGCATCGGCTCGGCCTGCGCTCGATCCAGCGGCACGCAACCGCCCCTGCTTCGTCAGTATCGCTTCCACAGTCTTTGGACTGCTCGCCCCACTGCCGGACTGGCGAAGCGCCGCAACCCCAGCCTTAATCGCGTCTTTGGGAGACTGTCCGGCAGTGCGGGCATTCTCGACCGCGCCCGCAACCTGAGCGTCGCGGAATATATCGCGCACCGGGTCGCGGCGCGGCCCACGCGACCCCCACTCCGGCGCTTCCGGTTTCTCAGTCAGCTTGCGCAAGCCTTAGACCGACGAACCGAGTGCTGCGAGTGGTCAAAATCAAACGTAAGAGTCCGGGGCGCCTTCCGCAATTTCAAGGAGTTCTCCGGCTTGCAAGGGGTTCGAAGCGTTTGATTCTATCCACTAGCAGGTGGGCAAAGAGCGGGTTGTTCCCTTGCTCGTCCAGCCACTCACGGCGTCGGCGGGACAATTCCCGTTTCCGCTCCCGGCGCTCGCGGTTCGCCGCCGCTCGCTGTGGCTCACGGCTCAACCCCTGCGGCGCGCGCCTTACCCGAGAGAGCAACCATGCTCCCGCTCCCCGCCATCACCTTGTCGGCTGTCCTCTGCGCCCACGGTCGCAACTCCTCGACGCCCAGCGAGATATAGCCGTCCGTCACGTCGGCGCTTACCGTCGCATGATGCGCCAACCGCTTGACGACATACGCCGGGGCGAGCGCCGCCGCTGCGGAAAGATACCCTCTGCGCAAGTCATGCGGCGACCATCGCGCGCCTAGCGCAGCGCTCGTGCGCTCAAGCCAGCGGCCCAACGTTTTGACGCCTATCGCACTCATGCCTTCGTACGAGAACACGAAGCCGTCCGCCCCCGCCTGCCGGAGGATAGCCGCGTCGGGCCATCGTCGCCTTAGTACGTCGAGCGCTTGGCTCGGCAGGGGGAGCAGGGTCGGGCGGCGCGACTTCGGATCCGGCAGAAACAGTGTGGCCCGCTCAAGATCGACCTGCTTCCATGTGGCCAGCCGCAACTCGTCACGCCGCAAACCGGTCGCAGCGAGGCATATGAGAAGATCGCGCACCGGCTGGGGGCAGCGCTCCATTGCGCTCATCCATGCCGTCATGTCTGCGACCGTTCGCGTCCTGCGCCGCGCGGGCGTCCACAACCGGAGGCTCCGCAATGCGTCCGTGGCGACCCTGCCGTCAGGCGCGGCAAGCCCATGACGGTCATGAGCGTAGCGCAGCACCGCCCTTAGCAAACGCGCAGCCCGGTCAGCGTTGGAGCGCGATGTGAAGCGCCCATGCCAGCGCACGACAGCCTCGCCCGTCAGCGCCTTCACGGCAATGTCGGCGAGCGGCTTCAACTCCCTCGCCATGAGCTTGCGGTAGCTCGCCGTCGTTGACGCTTTCAGCCGCGCTTTGCGAAGCTCGAGGTAGCAAGTGAGCGCTCCTGCCAGCGTCATTTCTTGAACGGCGTCGGCGCGCATTCGCTCGCGGGGGTCAACTCCGGAGATTAAGTCAGTTATCGCCTTGCGGGCGAGTTTGCGCGCCTCGGCCAGCGAGAGAGCGGGATATGCGCCGAGCGTGACCCGCATAGGCGACCCGCCCTTCACGCGACGGCGGACGCACCACGACTTCGCCCCCTCTGCCGTGATCCGCAGCATGACCCCGCTGTCACTATCTACAAGTTCAATACGTCCGTTTTCAGGAGCGGCAACATTGCGCACAGTCGCTTCGGTTAATCTTGCCATCTCGGGCTCCGGGGGCACGCTGGGGGCACAAGCGCATGGACACGCGCGCGCCCTCAGAAGCACGTTAGATAGCATACAAGCCAAGCAATTTCAATGGTCTGCAAGCAGAGCGGCACACTTGAGAGCAACACCCGATAACCCGATGCCATCTTAACTCTTAATCAGCGGGTCCAAGGTTCGAGCCCTTGTGCGCCCACCATCGATATTAAAGACTTAGCGGGAAGTGGGACAGCCGAACTTTCGGGCAAATTTTCCAAGGGTATGCAAAAGGGTAACGCGATCTACAGCGCATGGCTCGTCCGTCAGGCTCGACGCTCCTCGCCCGCTTCACCCCGCAAGAATGCGAAGCGATCGAAAGATGGTCCGTAAGCGCGACGACTACTGCTGGCCCTTGCCGCGATTTAGACGGCGCGGGCCGCACCGAGGCGGCTAAGATTGGCGGCGTCGGATTGCAGGTCGTTCGCGACTGGGTGGTCAGGTTCAATGCGCATGGTCGGGAAGGCCTGATCGATCGCAAGGCGCCAGGGCAGCCGGCGCGGCTGAACGATCGCGCATCGGGCGGCGCTGGCTGCAGTCCTCGAAGAGCGGGCCGATCCCTGCGGTTCATGGGATCGTGCGCTAGGCGGATCGTCGAACTTTGCCAATGGCTTTTCGAGGAATTCCGCGTCGTTGTCTCCCAGCAGACGCTCAGCCTCGTGCTGCGCAAGATGGGCCATCGCAAGCTTTCGGCTCGCCCGCGCCATTACGCTCAGGCCTGAGGCGCGATCGAGGATTTAAAAAACCTGTCGCCGGCCGCAGCCCGCCTCCGGAGGGCGGCGGCGGCGAAGATGCAGGACGCCGATGACGAAGCCCCATCGCCCGGGCTGATGTCATTCTTTCCATTGTGCCGCCGGTAGAGGCGCTTGCTTTGGCGGAACGTTTCGCGGCCCCTGTCACAAGTGCCGCGCAAGGCGATATTCGTTGATTGCAACACAGTGAATGTCGAGACCGTGCTGCGGATATCGTCGATCATCGAACCCACTAGTGGTCAAAATCAAACGTAAGAGTCCGGGGCGCCTTCCGCAATTTCAAGGAGTTCTCCGGCTTGCAAGGGGTTCGAAGCGTTTGATTCTATCCACTAGCGCGAGCTTCGTCGACGGTTCAATCATCGGTCCGCCACCCGGTTCGGAGGGCGGACCTACATTCTATTTTTTAGGGAGCATTGCGAAAGAATTGGCGGCCTTTGAAGGGCTGGGCCTCAAGGTTCGTATCATGGAGGCGCCGATCGGGGCCGCAAAGGCTCTCAAGATGGCGTATGCCGGCATCAATAAGGGCATCACGGCCGAGGCGCTTCAGGAGGAGTTAGCCGAGAGTCAACGCTGCCTATTGGACCGTATGGCGCATACTATTCCAGATATGTTCCCGAAAGCCTATCGATGGGGGCCCGAGATGGAAGAGATCGCTGGATTTCTCGCCAACGATCCGACGACTAGTGGCATCTATCGAGAACTAAGCAGAGATTCTTGGCATGGCCAACGGATCGGGGGTGCGCTCGCGGTTGAGATCGATGACGGCGTCATGGATGGCTTGGTCGAGGGCGGCGACGTCTGTGAAGGTCTGGTGGGCGAGGTGATGGGCCTTAAGATCGCGCCAGACCGGCTCGATTTCATTGAGTTCGGGGGCGTATTTCGGCAGCCACTCGACGGTGAGCCAGTGTGCGCGGGCGGCCAGGGCGGCAAGCGAGCGTTTGCTGGTGTGGATCGGACCATTGTCCTCGACCAGCACGACCGGCTTGGCCTGTCGCCCGGGCTGCGGTCCGAAGAGACGGTCGAGTTGCTCCAGATGGGCGATGAAATCGCTGCTGCGCTTGGTCGGGCAGGTCAGGACGATGAGTTGGCGCGTGACGTGATCAAGCGACCCCAGCATCGCGACCTTCTTGGCCTGCCCAGGCGCCGGCACACGCAAGTCCGCCCCCGACTTCGCCCAGGCGCGGGCGAGATAGGGATGCGTCAGCGCCTCGCTCTCATCGCCGTAGAGAAGAACAATGTCGCCCGCTTCGGCCTGCTGTTTGCGCAGTTGCAGGCGCAGGCCCACCCGTTCCACCTCGCTTTCCGTCTGACGTCCCTTCAGCGTGTGCCGGGGCCGCCGCCAACGGAACTTTTTTTTCGCAAGGCCTTGGACAGTTGCGAACGGCTGATGCGCACGCCCTCGCGCGCTTCGATCTCGGCGCGGAGGCGGGGGATCGTCCAGTTGCGCCGGTCGGCCACAGGTTCTTCCAGCAAGGGGGTGACGACGCGCAAGGCGGCTTCACTCTTCACCGGAGGCGGGCCTGGCGCGATGCTGGTCTTCAGCGCTGCGACACCGCCAGCGGTGAAGTCGCTGCGCCACAGGCGAACCGTATCTTCGCGCACGCTAAACGCCTCCGCGATCTTGGAGCTGGTCCAACCAGCCAGCGTCAAAAGCACGGCGCGCGCCCGGTCCGCCTCGCCGCGATCACGTGAATCGGCAGAGCCAAGAGGCCGGCGCGTTGTTCATCGCTCGCCATAACCGGAGACTTTCCCGCCATGCCATACACCTTGCGAATCGGCCCAGGCAGCAAACCGCAAAAAACCTATCCGTTGGTTAGCCAAACGGAATCTGCTTAGCAACGCTGTGCCGGCGGTTCGCGGCCGATTGCTCTGGTGAGGGAGTTGAAATTGCCCTCCTGAACAAGTTCCTTTCCGATTCGCCCAGTCCGCCCGCAGCCCCGCACGTCCAGCGTACGGTCTATAGTGTGATGGATGCGGAAGTCGAGCTTTCAACATCGGGGAATGGGCGGGCCTCCTCCGCGAAGGCCGACACGATGGGCACGATGTGGAAAAGGAGACGACAGCCCTGGTTGAGATCGGGGAGGCGTTCCACGTACTGGCCGCGCGTGGTGCAAGGAAAGCAGACCGGTCTAGGACCGGGTCCAGAGGCGCACCCTTGGCAATATTGAGCCTGGGAAGCTGCGGCGCCGTCGCCGCGCGCCTCCACTGCGGAGGTCAGAGGCTCGAATCTCCTCCGCTCCACCAGGAAGTCGGCGCGAACCGCCCTGGGTTCCCTGCGCCCACAATCCCTCGACTATTTAGTGCGTTAGCGCGGAAGCTAATGGTCTGCGGGGTCTATTCTGCGGGACAACGGACATTGGCCGGCGAACGCGCAAGTGAGTCTCCGACGCCGAATTTTTGGGTTCCCGACTGCGCGGCTTCGACAGCATGCTGAGCAAGCCTCTTCTTGGCAGGGTGCTCGTCCCAACGAGATCGTGAAAGGTTCGGATTGCAATCAGGGGGCGACGGGCGCTCTTAGCCCAAGCGCCGACCATTGGTCAGGCCACGTCGCGAAGCGCGTTGAGCGCGCGCGCTTCCGTTCTCATCGGGCCCATAGCGCAGGGTCGTTCGCCCTCGCCTTGGATGACCTCGCGGCGCCGGTGGGACGATGGCGGCGTCCAGGGGATGATTAGAAGGCGATTCTGATCGTCACTCGCCATCCCCTCGGTAAGCTCAATCTCGATCGCCGTTCGAGAGATGACGACGCGCTCGATGGCGGCGCGTAAGTTTGCATCGTGGTCGCTCGGGCGCACCGCCGGAGAATCGGTTGACGCGCTGCGGCCGCTCGCCTTCGGCTGATGCAGTGCATGCCAACCCTGCCGATTGGAAGCGGACGAAGCCGCGCGCGCCGCCTCGGCGACTACTTAGAAATCGATTCGAGGGCGAGGAGGAACATATGGACGACGTGCGTCCACTGTGGCAGGTCGCGCTCGCCGACGCGAAACGCAGCGCCTTCGCCGCGCTCCCGCAGTCAGAACAAGACGCCGCGAAGGCGGAGCGGAAGGCGCGGCGCGCCCGGCGACCGCGCGCAAGGTCGCCGCGCGTGAGCTGGCGGAGAAGATCTTCGCCCTGCGCGACAACGGCGCGACCGCCGCAGAGATCGGCGAGGCGGTGGGCCGCTCCGCCTGGTCCGTGCGCACCTTCGCCCGACAGCGCGGCGTTGTGGCGACACGCAGCGCTACGAAGACCGTCGATCTGGTCCGCCGCTATCCTGCCACCGCGCGCCGCTCCGCATTGCTGCGCTGAAAGAGATCATAGAGCGCGATCACCCGCCGACCCGCTTGCGCAGTGAGCACCTGTTCCGGTTCCCTCCCTGCAAGGACGTCAAGGAAATGGCGCGTGGACAACGTGAAGCTCGCGCCCCAGTCGGTGTCGAGGTTATGGAAGGCGTGCACCTCGCCACTCCGATAGAGCGTAAGCGCTGGTTCGTCCAGCATGCGGTCGGAGCAGCGCGTGACGTGGATTATGCCTTCCTCGCCTTGGATTTCGAAGCGCTCGGCGTCGGCATAATAGTCCGTTCGCAAAGTCATCTTCAGCGCTAACGAAACATCCCACATGCCGTGCACAGGCGGGTCGGCGTGGCGCCAGGTCAGGGTCGCGGGCGCATCATAGACGCCGACGTTAGTCTCGGTGCGCTCGATACATGCGAACCCGTCGCGCACGTCTCCGAAGAGCCAAAGCGCGACCGCCATCATGTGGTGGCCGTGGTCGAACACCATGGGGCCGCCGCGGCCATCGGCAGCAAGCTCATGGCGCCAGCGACTCGCCGTCTCCGGCACATGCCACGCCTGCGCGCGATCGGCCATCACCACCTTCATTCGGAAATGCAGCGGCCTGCCAATCGCGCCCTCACGGACCAGCTCGCGCGCTCTAACCAGTGGCGGGTAGAAAACAAAGTTTTCAAACACCTTTAGACGCCTGCCGTTCACGGCGGCAGCTTCGATCATGCGATCGCATTCGGGCAGCGTCATCGCCATTGGCTTTTGCACGCTGACATGTGAGCCGCCGGCGAGCGCCGCCACTGTCATGGCCTCGTGCAGCGGGTGCGGCGTCAGGATTTCGATCAGGTCCAGGTCGGAGCCTAAGAACTCCTGGAAGTCGTGGGTCGCCCGGGCGCCGGGGTGTTCGCTCGCCCGGCGCGCGAGAATAGCGGGGTCGGCGTCACATAGCGCGGAAACCTCCGCCTCCGCGTGGTCAATGTAGCCGCGCACATTGAGATCAAATACGCGGCCAAGGCCGACAAAGCCAACGCGTAGCTTGCGAGCCATACAGGAGTTACTCCGCTGGTTTGTGGCGAGAGTTTGACGCGGATGGGGGCGGGCCTGTCAAGCGCCGCGGAGGGGAAGCCATTCGACTCCGCTCGAGCATGGCGGGTAAAACGCCGCCATATCTGATTCTTAATCAGCGGGTCTAAGGTTCGAACCCTTGTGCGCCCACCATCGAAACTAATGACCTGGCCGAGATTTGGGATCGGAGCGATTTCCCTGGGGTATGCGGCGGGTTAGAGAAGAAGGAGCCCGCGCGGTTCGCTCCGGTGCGCGCGCCGGGTCAGCACTCTCTAAGCAGCCTTCTCCGTCTGCCGCATTCACCGCCAGAGCGACGCGCGTTCAGATCGAATCGCAGTCGGCCGTATTGTCATTCCCGGCTGCGCGGCAGCCGATCGGGAATCCTATACCTGCGCGGCGGCTTGGATAAGATCGAGTTGTTGCATCCGGCGATCGTGGGAATCCGGGGCCTCGTTTCGTGCTCTATCGGATCGAGGGGCTCGCACTCTGGCTGGGTCCTGGATGCGGGTGTTTGTTCCGAACAGTCGCAGGGGCCGCCTTAAGGCGCGCCCGCGTATAGGACAGGATCAATCTCATGCTGGAGAGTTCCGTTTCAGCCGGCGTTGACGTCGGCTCGACTTGGCTTGACCTCGGGTTTCATCCCTTCGGCAAGCCGATCCGTGTGCGCAACAACGAGGCGGGTATTGCAACAATTGTCGCCGCCCTGGGCCAGCGTGGCGTGGGCCGGGTGGCGCTGGAGGCGATCGGGGGCTATGCGCGGAGGCTGACGGCGGCGCTGATCGAAGCGGACGTCACGGTCTTTATGGTCAATCCGCGGCGGATCAAGGCGTTTCGCGACGCCGAGGGCCTCATCGCCAAGACGGACAAGCTGGACGCAAGCCTGATTGCGCGCTTTGCTCACGTCATGGCCGATGAGCTGCGACCTCTCAGGGACGCCGGACAGGCGGGTCTCAAGGCGCTGTCGGCAAGGCGGCGGCAGCTGACTGAATCCATCGCGATCGAGAAGACACGCCTCAAGCAGGCCTTCGATCCGCTGATTCTCAACTCCTGCCGGGAGATGATCGCGCTGCTCGAAGACAGACGCCGGGCGATCGAAGCCGAACTCGACTGCCGCATTGAGGCCGAGGACAGAATGGCGCGCCGGCGCGCCATTCTGTCCTCTATGCCCGGCATTGCTGCGCGCATCTCCACCCTGGTCGTCATCGAAATGCCGGAGCTGGGCGAAATCGGACGAAAGGAAGCCGCGAGCCTCGCAGGCCTCGCGCCCCATCCGTCGCAATCCGGACTTTCGCTCGGGCGCAACGCCATCTCCGGGGGTCGCCCCTGCTTGCGCGCCGCCTTCTACATGGCCGCCCTCGTCGCGGTGCGAAGCCATCCCAGGTTCAAGCAGATCTATCTCGACCTGCGCGCAGCAGGAAAACCCGCAAAGGTCGCCCTCGTCGCCGTCGCCCGCCGAATGGTCGGCATCGCAAACGCCCTCATTCGCGACGACATCACTTTCGATCAAGCAAGCTTCGCTTGACCCGCGCAATACAGTCGCCTGAGTTTGCTCAAGGCCTTGATGGATGCCCGCTTGCGCGGGCATGACACCGCTTGGCTATGCTCACCGCGCCAAGAAAAAGCGAACCATACCGCGCACGGGTCAGGCCCACGGCTAGCATGTCGCCGCCACGCGATTTGCGCCAAAATCAGGCGTGGTCGACGCGTTCGACCAGCCATTGTTCCGCAGCCGGCTGTCCGCGCCAGAACGGCGGCGGCTCACACATCCAGGTTCGCCACGCTCAGCGCATTGTCCTGGATGAACTCGCGGCGCGGCTCGACAATGTCGCCCATCAGCTTGACGAAGATGTCGTCGGCCTCGTCGACCTCGCGGATCTTGACCTGCAGAAGCGTGCGGGCCTCGCGATCGAGGGTGGTCTCCCAGAGCTGGTCCTTGTTCATCTCGCCAAGGCCTTTGTAGCGCTGGAAGGTCACGCCCTTGCGGCCGGCGGCGTTGATCGCCTCGAGAAGCCCCGAGGGGCCGGAGACGGTCGTCGTGTCGCCGCGGCGCGCAAATGTCGCGGGCTCGGCGAAGGCTTCGCTGAGCGGGCGCGCATGCTCGTCGAGATGGCGCGCGTCGGCTGAAGCGAGCAGGCCCGCGTCGAGGATCGCGGCCTGCCGGACGCCGCGAACCTCGCGCGTCAGCGCGTAGCCGCCGGCTTCCACCCGGGCGCTCCAGCCGCGCTCGGTCTCCTCGGCGATGGCGTTCATCCGTTCCGCGATGAGTCGCGCGCGCGGCTCGGCCTGCGGATCGACGGGATCGGCGAGAGGCTTCAGCGCGCCGGCCAGCGCGGCCTGCTCGACCAGGCTCCGGTTGTAGCGCGAGTGCAAACCGTCGAGCAGCCGGCGCATGGTGCGCGCCTCCTCGATCAGCGCCCGCAGGTCGGCCCCGGCGCGCGCTTCGCCGCTCGCGAGGGTCAGTGTCGCGCCCTCGAGCCCCGTCTCCACCAGATAATCCTCGAGCGCCCGCTCGTCCTTGAGATACTGCTCCGACTGGCCGCGCTTGACCCTGAACAGAGGCGGTTGCGCAATGAACAGATGCCCCGCCTCGATGATCGCGCGCATCTGCCGGAAGAAGAAGGTGAGCAAAAGGGTGCGGATATGCGAGCCGTCGACATCCGCGTCGGTCATGATGATGATCTTGTGGTAGCGCAGCTTCTCGATGTTGAAGTCGTCGCGCCCGATGCCGGCGCCAAGCGCGGTGATGAGCGTGCCGATCTGCTCCGAGGACAGCATCTTGTCGAAGCGCGCCCGCTCGACATTGAGGATCTTGCCGCGCAGCGGCAGCACGGCCTGGAACTCGCGGTTGCGCCCCTGCTTGGCGGTGCCGCCGGCCGAATCGCCCTCGACCAGGAAGATCTCCGACTTGGCCGGATCGCGCTCCTGACAGTCGGCGAGCTTGCCGGGCAGGCTCGCGATGTCGAGCGCGCCCTTGCGGCGGGTGAGCTCGCGCGCCTTGCGCGCCGCCTCGCGCGCCTGCGCCGCCTCCACCACCTTGCCGACGATCACCCGCGCCTCCTGCGGGTGCTCCTCGAACCATTGCGAGAGCAGGTCGTTGACCAGCCCCTCGACCACCGGGCGCACCTCCGAAGAGACCAGCTTGTCCTTGGTCTGGGACGAGAATTTCGGATCCGGGCATTTGATGCTGAGCACGCAGGTCAAGCCCTCGCGCGTGTCGTCGCCGGAGAGATCGACTCTCTCCTTCTTCAAGAGCCCCGAGCTCTCGGCATAGCCGACGACCTGGCGGGTCAGCGCGCTGCGGAAGCCGATGAGATGCGTGCCGCCGTCGCGCTGGGGGATGTTGTTGGTGAAGGGCAGCACGTTCTCGTGGTAGCTGTCGTTCCACCACAGCGCGACCTCGACGCCGATGCTGTCGCGCTCGCCCCTGATGAGGATCGGCTTCTCGATCAGCGCGGTCTTGGCCCGGTCGAGATAGCGCACGAACGCCTCGAGCCCGCCTTCGTAGTGCAGTTCCTCTCGCCTCGGCTCGGCGTGGCGCAGGTCGGTCAATACGATCCGGACGCCCGAATTGAGGAAGGCGAGCTCGCGCAGGCGATGCTCGATGGTCGCATAGTCGAAGTCGACCATCGTGAAGGTTGCGGGCGAGGGCGTGAACGTGACTTCGGTGCCGCGCTTCGGGCGCCCGTCGACGACCGGCGCGGGCCCGGTGACCTTGAGGGGCGCGACCGCGTCGCCGCCGGCGAATTCGATCAGGTGCTCGAGTCCGTCGCGCCAGATGCGCAGCACGAGCCGGGTCGAGAGGGCGTTGACCACCGAAACGCCGACGCCATGCAATCCGCCCGAGACCTTGTAGGAGTTCTGGTCGAATTTGCCGCCCGCATGCAGCTGGGTCATGATGACTTCGGCGGCCGAGACGCCTTCTTCATCATGGATGCCGGTCGGAATGCCGCGCCCGTCGTCGGTGACGGTGCACGAGCCGTCGGCGTTGAGGGTGACGGTCACGAGCTTCGCATGTCCCGCCAACGTCTCGTCGATGGCGTTGTCGACCACCTCGTAGATCATGTGGTGGAGGCCGGAGCCGTCGTCGGTGTCGCCGATATACATGCCCGGCCGCTTGCGCACCGCGTCCAGGCCACGCAGGACCTTGATCGAATCCGCGCCATAGCTTTCGCTGGCGGCCTCGCCGGCGCCGGCCAGGTCCTTGCCTTGCTCGTCCAAATCCAAAGCCTTTTTTTGCGATTGGCTCACGCGCCCCCCAGAGCGACTCGCATCTTTGTGACCCTAGCCTGTCGCGCCCGCAAATGCACGTTTCGCGGGCACGCGCGCCCATGCGATATATTGGGGTTCGCAGCGAATTTTCCAGTCGCGGACGGCGCTTCCCGGGGTCTATCCGGACCGGGCGGCCGCGAGTTCGCTCCGCGCCGCCGCGCGCAGCAGCGTCTGGTCGCTCGAGATGGTGCATAGCCGATAGCCGAGCGCCTGCATCTTTCGAACATCGGCGCCGTCGAAGCAGAACATGGCCGCGTATTTTCCATGCGCCCTGGCGCGCTCGGCGACCCGCCGCGCTTCGCTCAAGACGGCCTCCCCGCGCGGCTCGACGCCACGTCCGTCGCTGAGCGCGATGGAAAGGTCGGACGGGCCGACGAACACACCGTCAAGGCCTTCGACGCGGAGAATGTCGTCGAGCGCGTCCAGGGCGGCGCGGGTCTCGATCATCGCGATCGCCTGGGTCATCGCATTCGCGGCCTTCAAATAGGCGGGGGCCTCGAGGCCGCTGAGCGAGAGCGCCGTGCGCGGCCCCCAGGAACGCTGGCCGAGCGGCGGGAATTTCACGAACTCGACCAGCCGCCGCGCATCGTCGCCGCTGTTGATCATCGGCGCCAGGATTCCCGCCGCGCCGGCGTCCAGGAGCCGGCTCGCCAGCGCAAATTCGCCGATCGGCGCCCGCGCGATGACCGGCTTGCCGGCGAGGGCGACGCTCAGGATCGCGCGCTGGGCGCCGGCGAAATCGATCGCTCCGTGCTGCATGTCGAGCACGACCGCGTCGAAGGCCTCGCGGGCGAGCAATTCGGCGACCGCCGGCTCGTTCACGGTGATCCAGGCGCACAAAACCTGGCCGTCTCCCGCAAGCTGGCTGGCCAGCTTTCCCAATACGGATTCGTTCATTGTCTCTCTCATGGGAGCGCTCGCGGGCGCCGACGAAGCGCGTAAGGAAGAGCCCCGCGCGCGTTTACCTTGCGCTAACCACAAAATCCATGGGCGGTCGCGGAAAAGCCTCATCACGGGGAGTTAATTTGAAATTCATCGCGCGCGGGAGCAGGTTCCCGGCGCTCAGTCGTTGGACAGGGGTTTCGTCATGAAACGCACACTCCTAGTGGCGCTGGCGGCGCTTACGATCTCCGCCTCCGCCTTTTCGTTGACCGCGGCGGCGGCCGAGAGCGATCAGCAGCCTTCACGCGCCGAGCGGATGCATCAGATGGCGGAAGATCGCCAGACCATGCTCGACGCCAAGCTCGCCGGCATGAAGGCTGGCCTGCAACTCACGCCCGATCAGGAGAAGCTGTGGGCCCCGTTTAAATCGGCGGTCAAGGACGCCGCCAAGGCGCGGATGGACGCCATGGGTCAGATGATGCAGGCGCATGAGCAGGGCGAGCGCATGTCGCCCGTCGACCATCTCGAGGCCATGGCCGACCACATGTCGCGAGCCGCGGAGGAGATCAAGAAAATCGCCGACGCGGCCAAGCCGCTCTACGGGAGCCTCGACAATTCGCAGAAGCATAAGTTCGGCATGCTCGGACGCATGCTGATGCCGGAGCGCGCCGAGATGATGATGCATCACATGGGCGGCCACATGGGCGATCACATGGGCGAGGGCGGCGGCGACGAGTAGTGCCGGGGCGCCCATCAGCCTCGGCGGAAGAGAAGACGCGGCCACCCCTCGGCCGCGTCTTCCATTTTTTGGCGCCGGCGCGCGAGGGCTGAGGCCCGCGCGCGATGATGACGCGCCGGCTTTCTCTCTCTCCTTCCCCCTCATCCTGAGCCTTTCGAAGCAGGGCGGAGAGGCGCAGCGAAGCGCCCGGGGGGTGTCGCGCAGCGCGCCGTCGCGCCGAAATTCACCCGGTCTGACCCCGAAACGGCGGGGGAATGCGCGGCGGCCCGGCGCGGAGCGGTGCCCGGCCGCGGGCGCCTCCTCTTATCGTCTGAGTTTCGCGCGCTCTGAAAATGTACTAACAGTGTCAATTTCCGAGTGCAGGACCGCAATTGCGTAAAGGAAACTAGTGTTGTTCGGAAAGCCGGTATCTAAGGCGACAAAGGCCGACCTTGAGCGATTGATAGAGGACCGTGAACCTGAAGGGAGGCACCTGGAGTTCAAGAGTGATTTCCCGGGCGATCCGAACGGTGGCACCTGGACCCCAGGCAAATCCATTCCCCCAAAACGCATCCAGCCTTTACTTGAGGAATTAATCGCATTCGCAAACGCCGACGGTGGTGTCATTGTTCTAGGGATGCATGAGACCAAGGAGAAACCTGCGCGAGCGTCGCACCTATCCCCGTTGCCGCAAATTGCCGAGTTGGAACGCAGGGTTCGAATTCGTTGAACGACCTGATCGACCCGCGCCTGCCATTCGTTGCCGTGAAGGGAATAGCAACGGACGAGGATGGCTCGGGAGTGCTGCTGATCGAAACTTATCCTTCGTCATTGGGGCCGCATTGGGTTCGGCCAACCCGGGGCGTCAAGGTACGTCGAGAAGATCGAGCCGACCCGCTATTAATGGCGGAGATTCATGACATGGTCCTGCGGAATGCACGGCGCTTTGATGAGGTAAAGGAAAAGCTATCCGCATCGGAGCGAGAGTTTGAACCGCGCTTCTTTTCGACACTCGACGCTATGCGTTGGTCAACAGCCAATGTCGTCGGAGTAGGCACCGCGAAAGAACGCGTCCTAGCGAGGCTCAAGCAACTACCGCGCTCGCTCGTCGGCATTCGGGTGACGATAGTCCCACACCAAAAATTAGGACTAGCCCGATTGGAGGATATCAGTAAACTTGTGCCATCTGGTCAGATTAACGGGGTTACAAACGGTCAACCGCGCAGTACATATGCACTTCTATACCAGCACCCGCGCGCTCCGCGACGCGTCCTAGTGGATAGAATCAAACGCTTCGAACCCCTTGCAAGCCGGAGAACTCCTTGAAATTGCGGAAGGCGCCCCGGACTCTTACGTTTGATTTTGACCACTAGGTGGTATGGTGAGCTCAATAAACAATCAAGATCAGGTCGCAACCCTAAAGATGGACCGAGATGGGCTGATAGAGTTGTCAATAATTATGCATGAGGATCCAGGAAAAGACATCCCTTTACATCTTTTGTTGGCGACCGCTGGCTCGGCGTTGGGATGTTACCAGTGTTTGCGCACCTTTGCGGGGTCACCCTTCATGCCAGCTGAAATCGATGTTGAGATCTTATCTATGCTTAACGTTCACCCATCGATAGGCGAAGATGTGATAGAATTGGGCGTGCCTTTGAATTTTAGAACCAGCTTTCCGGCTAGCACCATTGCAGATGTTTCCGATTTCGACGAATATATCAATCAGATGGCTGGAGATTTTGCTAACGCAGGTGGCTTCTCAGCAGCGAGGTTACCAGAATACAGGCTGGCCATTCAGGTACCAGCGTGACTAAATCCGCCAAATCTGGTCTTCCAGCCCGAAGCCCAAAGGAGCCCAATCGTTTTGCGGCCCCGTGAGCGACCCACAAGCGCACAAGCCGACAGCTCCCCTCACCCGCCCCGACCTGCGATCCGGGCGGCGCGCGCGAGAACCTCCGCCAGTTCCGGCGTCGCCGGCGAAGGAAGGCCGGCGGCCGGATCGATCCAGTCGACGGCGTCAACCTCGTCGCTCAGGCGCGGCTCCCCGCTCGTCCAGCGCGCGACGAATGAGGCGATGACGAAATGCGCCCGAATGCGGTCTCCCTCGGGGATGATCGCCTCGACATGCCGGTTGAAGCCGATGACCTCGGCCTGAACCCCGACCTCCTCCATGAGCTCACGGGCGAGAGCGACCGCGAGCGTCTCGCCCACCTCAACCCCCCCGCCCGGCAGGCTGAAATGCCCGGTCAGCGGCGCCCGGGCCCGGCGCACGATCAGAACCCGGCCCTGTCGAAACACCGCCGCCGAGACCGCCAGGATCGGGCGTAAGGGAAACAGCCGGTCGTTCATGGGGCCTCGGCAGCCACTGGATTCGGCAAAATGAGCGGCGCCCGGCATGGGCGCCCACAATATCGAGAGCAGACAATGTTTGCCTTAGGCGGAGCGGGGCGCCGAAAGGAGTTCAAAGTCAAGCATGAGCCACGGGCCCGAAGGGGGCTCACCTCCTGCGACCTTTGGGGCCGTCCTCGCGTTCAAATTCCTTTGGCGCAGAATCGCCTCCAGGCAATCCATCTGAGCGCCGCCGGGCGCGGCGGCCCCGGGTTCTGAACCCGGAACGCCGGAAGCGGGAAAAGCAGTTCTTCGACAATCACTTTGCGAAAATCGGAACCCATGCTACCTTGACTCCATCGCCGGATCGCGCCCGCGCTTGGGGCCTGCGGAAGTGAAGAAATGAGAGGTGGGATTGCCTTGAGACGTTTTGCACAGAGCCTGAGACGCGGGCCGAATTTTTTTACTCCAATCGGCCATAACCCATTGAAAAGTCTCGATTCGGAAAAATAAACGCTAGTAAATTGGAGTCATTTTACTAGCGTTTATGCGCATTTATTGGCGTTTAATAGCGCTTATCGCCAGCGCCCCACACGCGACGGCGGCCTCTCGGGCGCCCGCTCACCCTTACGGATAAAGCATGCGCTTTTCCCATGCGCTTTCCGGCGCCGCGCGTTTGAACTGAAGTCGTTCGTGCAATCGCGAGGGGCGGTCGCGCCAGAACTCGACCTCGGTGGGGGTGAGGCGATAGCCCCGCCAGTAGTCCGGCCGGGGCACGCCCCCCGTTCCGAACCGCCGCTCGTAGACCCCAGCGGCGGCTTCGAGGTCGCCGCGCGCGCTCAGCGTCCGCGACTGCTGGCTCGCCCAGGCGCCGATCTGGCTTCCCCTTGGCCGGGAGGCGAAATAGGCGTCGCTTTCGGCCGCTGTCACTTCGGCGACGGGCCCACGGAACCGTGCCTGCCGGCGCAGCGATTTCCAGTGGAAGAGGGCCGCCGCCCGCGGCTGACCGGCGAGCTCGCATCCCTTGGCGCTCTCGATATTGGTGTAGAAGACGAGACCTCGACGATCGACCCCCTTGCACAGGATCATGCGGGCGTCGGGCAGGCCGTCCTTATCGACGGTGGCGAGCGTCATCGCCTCCGGATCGTTGATTTCCGCAGCCCTCGCCTCGGCGAACCAAAGATCGAACAAAGCGAACGGATCGTCAGCCTGGGTAAAGTCTGCGGCGCTCAAGTCGTTCAAGGCGCTGAGGCTCCTTTGCGGTGAGGCCGCACATTATCGCGGCCCGCGCCGACAGGCCAACCCGCGCCGCGCCGTCCGGACTTGCGCGCCGCGCGACGAAGGGCCAAATGGAGAACGGAGACATTGGCCTTTGCGCTTCTAACAGGCGGGGCCGGAAGACGAGCCCCTTAATGCGTGATCCTTACGACGTTCTTGGCGTTGCGAAGACTGCGAGCGCGGCGGAAATCAAATCCGCGTTTCGCAAGCTCGCCAAGAAGTACCATCCCGACCAGAGCAAGGAGCCAAGAGCCAAGGAGCGCTTCGCCGAGGTCGGCTCAGCCTACGAAATCGTGGGCGACGACAAGAAGCGGAAAGCCTTCGACCGTGGCGAGATCGACGCTGAAGGCAAGCCGCGCGCGCCGCAGTTCGAGGGTTTCGGTTTCGGCCGCCAACCCGGTGGAGGAGGACGCGGCGACTTCCGCAATTTCGGCTTCGACTTTGGCGGCGGCGGGTTTTCCCCCGAAAGCGGTTCGATCGATCCCGACATCCTGTCGGAATTGTTCGGCGCAGGCCGCACGCGCACGCGCAGTCAGCCGACTCGGGGGGAAGATATCGCCGTCTCCGTCGCGGTTCCCCTCGCGACGATTGCGCACGGCGGGTCGGTCCGCGTCGTCCTGCCAACAGGAAGGACGCTGGACGTCACAGTCCCCGTCGGCATCGAAGACGGGAAGTCTATCCGATTGCGCGGCCAGGGCCATCCCGGGGGCCATCGCGGCGCCCCGCCTGGCGACGTCATTGTGACCATTCGTTACGCCCCCCATCCACTGTTCAAAGTGGAGGGACGCGATCTGCGGCTCGATCTGCCGATTACGCTCTACGAGGCCGTCTTGGGCGCTCGGGTGAGGGCGCCGACGTTAAGCGGCGAGGTGGAAGTCTCGGTCGCTCCTGGCGCTAACGGCGGGCTGGTGCTGCGGTTGCGGGGCAAAGGTCTTCCCGCCGGCGCCGACCAAGCCGCCGGTGATCTGCTAGCGACGCTGCGGATCGTTCTGCCGAATGAGCCGGATGCGGAACTGACCGCATTGATGCGCAAGATGCGTGATCAAAAGCCTTACCAGCCTCGCTCTGGCGCGGCCTGAGCGGCTTCCGCCGGCGGGACGAAGAAGTCGGTCGCGATCTTAAGCAAAGACGCTGGGTCGAGGTCGCCGACCAGGGCAAATCCTTCGCCACGCGATGTCCATACCGCCACATGGCCGCCATCCGCGCCAAGAAGGCGAGGCGCTGTCGATTGAGGCGCGTCAAGAGACTGGATCAACAACCCCAGGGGCCTGTCTTGGGACCTGTAGAGCAGAAACGCCGCAGGCGCGCCAGGATAAGGAGCGATCCGCGCTCCGATCAGTCTGACGGCGGATGGGGTCTCGGGGAGGTGGACGGGGTGCATGAGCCGCGTGGTCAACCACGCTTCCGATTCGGTCCTGTCGCTGGTCGCCAACTCGACCGGCGCAACGCCGGGACGGGCGAATGCGCGAAAAGCCGCGACGCCGGCCTCTCCGAGTTCTTTGGCCGGGACGACGATTGCGGCAGGAGCCCAAACGCAGGCAAGTCCGATGGACAACGCCGCCAAGGCCAGGCGCCATAAAAGCGACGGCCGAAGGGCGCTGGACTTTCCGGCCTCCGCCGAAGATCGCGTGGCGTCCACAACAGCGGCCAATGATGATCGGGCCGGCTGATCGCTTGGTCTGCCCCCGACCGTGGCCGGCCGTCGGCCCCTATTCGGGACTTCGTTCTGGTGGCGAACGAGGCTGATCGAAAAGGCTTTCGCGCCCTCGCCGTCGAGGGCCGCGCGAATGGCGCTGTTTTGCGCGCGCCACTCTGCGGCGCGGCGCGCCAGCGCAGGATCCTGCGCCATCCGCTTCTCGAACGCCAAGCGCTCATCAGGCTCGAGGCAATCGTCAACGTAGGCGTGAAGGTCCGCGAGCCGCCCCGTCTCCATCACTTGACGACCCGCAAATGCGGGAACTCCTCTCGGGCCGGCGGCTGCCGCCGGGGGCGCGTGGATCAGCGCCTCGACGCGCTCACGGGCCTTGGTCAACCGGGCAATCAGCGTCGCCAACGAGATATCAAGAGCGGAAGCCGCCTCCTGGTGGGTGAATTTGGCGAGAACGACGATTAGAAGAGCTTCTCTGAGCTCCAAAGGGAGCATGCGGACGGCCGCCGCCACGCCAATCCCTCCTGCGGACGCCTTGCCGTCCGCGTTCTGCGCATGCTCGTCCCAGCCTGGTTCCCCATCGTCATAGGCTAGGCGGCGAACATGGCGGCGGTGAAGTCGAACGAGTTGAGCAAAGGCGCGCAGGCGCACATCACCGTGGGTCGCCCGGTCGGGGTCGCCTCGAACGCCTCCACCCACCGCTTCCAGAGAAGCCTGCCTGAACAGGCGATCGACGAGCGTTGCCGCAGACGCATGGTCGACCACGAACCTGTCGTCTCGCGCCAGCGCCACGCCGAATCGGCGCAGGTCAGAGAGGTCGGCTAAACACTCGCTTAGCGGCGGCACGGCGGACACCGAGAGTTTGTTGAGCGTCAAGAAGCGTTAACGTGCTTAATAATTCTAGCGTGAAGACGCCCAGGTTCCAAGCGCGTGTATGAGCAAAGTCACACAATTTGTGACGGTTGAGGAAAGCCGCGTCCTTCCCATGCGTGTCGAGCGAGGTTAAACCCGCGCTCGGGATGGCGTAACGCTCGCCGTCCAAGACGAGTGAGGCCTTGATGGAGCAAACCCTTTCAGTCGGCGCAACCGCCGGCGTCATGCGCGGGATGCGCGGGGTCGTCCTCGGCGTTGCGAATAATCGTTCGATCGCATGGGGCATCGCCAAGGCCGCGCACGGAGCGGGGGCGGAATTGGCGTTCACTTTTCAGGGCGAGGCGCTGGAAAAGCGGGTTCGACCGCTGGCGCAAGAATTGGGCGCCCACGTGCTGGGCCACTGCGACGTCATGGAGGGCGCCTCGATTGATTCAGTGTTCTCCGAAGCCGAAAAGCTATGGGGCGCCGTCGACTTCATCGTCCATTGCATCGCGTTCTCGGACAAGGATCAGCTTACGGGCCGATACATCGACACGACCGAGGACAACTTCACCAAATCGCTCGCGATCTCCTGCTATTCATTCACCGCCGTCGCCCAGCGAGCCGAGAAGCTAATGGCGAATGGCGGGTCCATGCTGACACTAACCTACTATGGCGCAGAGAAATGGATGCCGCACTACAACGTGATGGGGGTCGCCAAGGCGGCGCTGGAGGCGAGCGTTCGCTACCTTGCGGCCGACCTGGGCGAAAAGGGCATTCGCGTCAATGCGATTTCGGCCGGCCCGATCAAAACGCTCGCCGCCTCGGGTATCGGCGACTTCCGCTACATATTGCGGTGGAACGAATACAACGCGCCCCTGCGCCGCACGGTGACCATCGAGGAGGTCGGCGAGAGCGCGGTCTATCTCCTGTCGTCGATGTCGCGGGGGGTCACCGGGGAAATTCTCCACGTGGACGCCGGCTACCACGTCGTGGGCATGAAAAATCCGACAGCCCCAGACCTGACGGTGGCCAAGGACTGAGGTTTCACTGGCGCTAGGCGGCGCGCGTTCGGGTTCGCTGCCCGGCCAAACGCCCCCAGAGGGCGACTGCCGAGATGCCTAAGTGGACGTGGGCGTTCTGGATGAAAAGCATCCGCGGGCCAAAGTCCTTCATCAGCACCGAGGCGACCGCCGGGGCGGCGATCGCCGCGACACAGTAGATGAACAAAAGCCCGACCGAGATGAAGATCAGGTCATGCGGATCGCCACGATCATTGGCAAGCGAGACCGCGAGCGTGTAGAGCGAATAGGTCGTCAGCCCGACCAGAAATCCAAGCGTGAGCAGCCACGCTCCGGGCGCCGCTATACGACTCAAAGCCGTTTCGGCAAGCGCGCCTGCGATCATGACCGCGGCGATCACCAGCCGGCGGTCGACGCGGTCGGAGATCGCGGCGATCGGCAGAACGCCCAGCGCCGAGCCCAACACGACGGACGAGGTGAATAGCGGCGCGCTTCGCGGCGCCATGCCGATCCCGACGGCGAAAACGGGTCCGAGCGCGAACAGGGCGCCGTTCGCGGCGCCCGCGGCTAGGGCGGCGAAACACGGAATTGGCGCCATGCGAATGAGCCAGAGGAGGCGGGGACGCACGCTGCGCGGCTGAGCGGGCGGATCGACGCTCGTCATCGCCATCGGAACGATCGCGAGCGCGAGCAGCGCGCCGGCGACGGCGAAGGGGGAAAAGCCGCCCACTCCGAGCGGTTTCAGCGCCAATTGTCCGCTCGCGGAGGCGACGAAGTTCGCGATTTGATACAGCGCATAGAGAGCGCCTCGATTCGCGTTGGTCGCTTTCGCGTTGATCCAGGCCTCGATCACCGCGTAGAGGCCCGCGAAAACGAAGCCGATGAGCGCGCGACAGCCGAGCCAGGCCCATTGGGACACCATGACCGGCATGAGGATCACGGAAACGACCGCCAGCGACACAAACGCCGTATAGGCCCTGATGTGGCCGCCGCGCCGAATGATCGCGGGCGCAGCGAGCGTTCCCGCCAGCATTCCAGCGAAATAGACGGACCCGAGCAGGCCGACGGTGAGGTCCGGAAACCCTTCGATGCGGGCTCTCAGCGGCGTTATGACGCCCACCAGGCTGTTGCCGCCGATAAGCATCAGCACGGACAAAAGCAGTGCGGCGATGGAGGAAAAGGCGGTGGTCACGGGAAATCGGCGTTGGCCTGTGATTCGGCTGCCGTCTTACACCATAGGCCGATGTGCGACGCGAAAAAGCCCTGCCCTTTCGATAAAATGCGGGGCCGGCTCGAAAATCGGCATATTGGCCTTACGCGCCGCACTGTATATAGGGCGCTAGGCGTTCAAGAGCGGCGCCCGCCGCTCTGCCCAAGGCTGGATCATGCTGAACCAACGATGGACCCCGGATAGCTGGCGGACGAAGCCGATCGCCCAGGCGCCGGTCTATTCGGATCGTGCGGCGCTCGCCGAGGCCGAGCGCCAGCTTGCCGGCTATCCGCCGCTGGTTTTTGCCGGCGAAGCACGCAAGCTCAAACAGGCTTTGGGCAAGGCGGCCGCTGGCGACTCGTTTCTGCTCCAGGGTGGCGATTGCGCCGAAAGCTTCGGCGAGCATTCGGCCGACAACATCCGCGACTTCTTCCGCGTGTTCCTTCAGATGGCGGTGGTCATGACCTTCGCCGCCGCTTCGCCCATCGTGAAGGTCGGGCGCGTCGCTGGCCAGTTCGCCAAGCCGCGCTCGTCCGACTTCGAGACGATCGACGGCGTGACCTTGCCGGCTTATCGCGGCGACATCGTCAACGACATCGAGTTCACGGCCGCCGCGCGCGCGCCCGATCCGCGCCGGCAGATCGAGGCCTACCGCCAGTCCGCGGCGACGCTCAACCTGTTGCGCGCCTTCGCCACCGGCGGCTACGCCAATCTCGAGAACGTCCATCGCTGGATGCTGGGCTTCGTCAAGGACAGCCCCCAGTCCGGGCGCTACGAGGAGCTCGCCGACCGGATCACCGAAACGCTCGGATTCATGCGCGCCGTCGGCCTCGATCCGGAGGCGCATCCGGAATTGCGCTCCACCGACTTCTACACCTCGCACGAGGCGCTGCTGCTCGGCTACGAGCAGGCGATGACCCGGCTCGATTCGACCTCCGGCGATTATTACGCGACCTCCGGCCACATGATCTGGGTCGGCGACCGGACGCGCCAGCTCGGCGGCGCGCATGTCGAATTCTGCCGGGGCCTGAAGAATCCGATCGGTCTCAAATGCGGCCCGTCGCTCACGCCCGACGAGCTTCTGCGCCTCATCGAAATCCTCGATCCCGACGAGGAGCCCGGCCGTCTCACCCTCATCTGCCGCTTCGGCGCGGACAAGGTCGAGGCCGCGCTGCCGCCGCTCCTGCGCGCGGCCAAACGCGAGGGCCGCAAGCTCTTGTGGGTTTCGGACCCGATGCACGGCAATACGATCAAGACGTCGAACGGCTACAAGACGAGGCCAACCGAACGCATCGCCCAGGAAGTTCGCAACTTCTTCGCCGTCTGCCGCGCCGAGGGAACTCATGCCGGCGGCGTGCACCTCGAGATGACCGGCAAGAACGTCACCGAGTGCACCGGGGGAGCGCGCGCGATCTCGGAAGCCGATCTGCACGACCGCTATCACACCTATTGCGATCCGCGCCTCAATGCGGAGCAGGCGATCGAAATGGCTTTCATGGTCGCCGATCTTCTCAAGGTCCAGCGGCTGGCCCAGCCCGAACGGCCGGTCCGGGCGGCCGAGTGACGGCGCGCGCCTTGCACGCGCTATCTCGCGTCGGTCCTGATCGACGCCCCGCGCATATGCCTTAAGGGGGCTCTTCGTGCGGCTCTCCGAATACGCCGTCGGGCGGGACAACAACTTCACCCTGCTTCGCTTTTCCGCGGCCATGACGGTCTTGTTCGCGCACAGCGTCGCGGTGCTGGGGCTTCCGCCCGAGCGCGAGTTCTTTTTCAACCGGATCGGATTTTCGCTCGGCGAAATGGGGCTCGACATGCTGTTCGTGACGAGCGGCTTTCTTGTCACCGCAAGCCTGGTCGTGCGGCAGGATCTGATCGCCTATCTCTGGGCCCGGATTCTCAGGGTCTATCCCGGCATTTGGGTCATGCTCGTCCTGACCGTTTTCGTGCTCGCGCCTGCGCTGACGACCTTGCCGCGCCCCGACTATTACGAGTTGCCGCTCACGTGGGAATATTTCCGCAAATGCGCGACCCTCATCGGCGGGGTGCGCTATTCGCTGCCGGGCGTATTCGAAACCCTGCCCCTCAGGGGCGAGTTCAACGGCTCCTTGTGGACGATGCCGGTTGAAGTGCGGATGTATCTCTATCTCGCCGCCATCTGGGTTGGGCTGGCGGTCTTGCCGGCGGCGCGCATCAAGGCCATGCGCATCGTCCTGCCGATCTCGGCCTGTGTGCTGCTTGCGATCGTGCTCCGCGCGCGATTGACCGGAGTAGCGTTCAACGGGGCGAACATTCGCGTCTTCATGTTCCTGTACGGTTCGAGCCTCTTCCTCTGGCGCGACCGGATTCCAATGGGTCCCTGGCTGCTCGCCGGGATTCTGGCCGCGCTTCTCTTGGCCTCGTTCGACAAGACGGTCTTTTTCCTCGTCTACGTCGTCTGCCTCGCGCCTCTGGTCCTTCATCTGGTCTATGTGCCGGGCGGCCGCATCCGGGCGTTCAACGATTGGGGCGACTATTCCTACGGGGTCTATATCTACGCATTCCCGGTCCAGCAGACGCTGGCCTTTCTCTTCCCCGCCATGACGCTCGGCGCGATGATGGCGTCGTCAGCTTTCGTCTCGGTCGCGATCGCGATCGTGTCGTGGAAGCTGATCGAGGAGCGGGCGCTGAGCCTCAAGGGCGACTTCGCCGAGGCGACGTGGCGGGCGTTCAACCTCGGTTTGGCGAAGGTCGCGAGCGTCGTGCGCTGAGCCCGTCGGGCCGGCCGCCGCACCCGCGTCTGGCTACCCCCGGCGGGCGGGGGTTTCCTGGTTTGGGTTTTCTTGGCGCCTGGGCGTTTTGGCTTGAAGACCCCCGTTTTTGAGGGTTGGAAAAGCTTGGATTTCCTTGGATTCTCTCGTCCGAATCGAGACTTATCAATGGGTTACACGCGATTTTCCGCGAAAAATTTTTGCGCGGCCCGCTTGCCCCGTGAAGCGCTCGCGAAGCGGCAAGAAGCGCAGGCAGGAAGGCGAAATGGTCACATGGGCAGTTTAGTCAGACTTCCGATTTTCCGCAACAAAATGTGGATCAACAAGAATCTCGCTGGACTATGAGCGAGGGGCGCCATCCGCATGACGCTTCGCGTCGACGATGGGCGGCCTCGGCGGCTGACAAAGCGAGGGGACGATGCCCCGTCGGAAGCGCCGGCCGCTTACGCCTCGGGGGCGAGAAGCGTCAGCTCTGGAAAATAGGTGCGATAGCGCCGCGCGTCCCGCGTAAGCAATGGCGCGGCCGCGACGCTTGCATGCGCCCCGATGAAGAAGTCGGACAAGGCCCTGCTGCGGACTCCGCCGCCGCGTCGATATGCTCTGAAAGCTTGCGCCGCGCGGAACGCGGCCGAACTGGGTATTTCCGCCAGCGTGAGATCGAGTTCTTCGATCGCCGCGTCGCAATCCGACTGTGATTCGAACCCGATCGCGAACTCGGCATAGACGATCGCATTGATCAGCAACGGGCCTCGGGCGTGGGCGGATGCGAGCGCTTGACTAGACCAGTCGGCCCAGACGGGATTGTCGCTTGTGACATCGATCAGGATGTTCGTGTCGACGAAGGTCAATCGTCGCCTCGGGTCATCCGCATGACCTCCTCGGTTGAAAATCCGCGGAACGGTTGCCGGCGGCTGATCTCTTTGAGTCGGGCAACATAGGCCTCGGCGCTCTTCACGGCGGCTTCGGCCTCGATGATCACGCCGCCTTCCGGGCGCACCCGGACGTTCACTCGGTCGCCCGGTCGAATCTTTGCCGCCTCCCGCACGGCCTTCGGCAGAGTGACTTGCCCTTTTACCGTCACCGTCGTCGTCAAGTCGCTCTCCGTAATACTCCCGAAAGAAAAGTAATACCTGATCGCCTCCTCGTCAATAACTCTGGTTGCGATCCCCGCCCACAACACAAGGGTTCGCATTGCTCCTTCCTCGCCCCTCGCGCTAATTCTCGCGTATGCCCTCCTCCGCCAACCGTCTCGCCATCGCGCTCGCGCAAATCCCCGCCATTGTCGGAGACATTTCCGGCAACCGCGACCGGCTGCGCAAAGCGCGCGCGGAAGCCGCCGCCTTCGGCGCCGACATCGTGATGGCGCCGGAACTCTACCTCTCGGGCTATCCGCCCGAGGATCTGGTGCTGAAGCCCGCCTTCCAGGAGGCCTGCCGGGCGGCCTGCGAGGAACTGGCGCGCGTAACCGCCGACGGCGGCCCGGCGGCGCTGGTCGGCCTGCCCTGGGTCGAGGACGGCAAGCTTTATAACGCGATGGCGCTGCTCGACGGCGGACGGATCGAGGCGGTGCGGTTCAAGGTCGACCTGCCCAATTATGGCGTGTTCGACGAGAAGCGGGTGTTCGCGGCCGGCCCGTCGCCGGGGCCGATCGTCTTTCGCGGCGCGCGCCTCGGCGTTCCGATCTGCGAGGACATCTGGGGCCGGACCCGGTCGAGTGCATTCTCGAGACCGGGGGCGAAATCCTGCTCGTGGGCAACGCGTCGCCCTACGAGCGCGACAAGCTCATGATCCGCCAGAACGTGGCGGTCGAGCGCGTCGTCGAGAGCGGGCTGCCGCTCATCTATCTCAACACGGTCGGCGGCCAGGACGAACTCGTGTTCGATGGCGGCTCGTTCGCGCTCAACGCCGACCGCACGTTAGCGCGCAATTGCCGGCCTTTCGCTCCATGGTGGCGCGCACGGTATGGGAGCGGGGCGAAGCGGCTGGGCTTGCGTCGAGGGCCCGCGCGAGATCGTCGAGGAGGGGGACGAGGCTGACTATGCGGCCTGCGTCATGGGGCTGCGCGACTATGTCGAGAACAACCGCTTTCCGGGTGTCGTGCTGGGCTTGTCGGGCGGCGTTGATTCGGCGCTCTGCGCCGCGATGGCGGTCGACGCGCTGGGCCCCGAGCGCGTGCACGCCGTCATGCTGCCCTATCGCTTCACTTCGAATGAATCGCTTTCCGATGCGGCTGAATGCGCGAAAGCGCTCGGCCTCCGTTACGATATCGTGCCGATCGCCGAGCCGGTCGAGGGCGTGGAGCGGGCGCTGAAGCGCTTGTTCGAGGGCAAGGCGCGCGACATCACCGAGGAGAACATCCAGAGCCGCGCGCGCGGCCTCATCCTCATGGCGATCTCGAACAAGACCGGCGCGATGGTGGTGACGACCGGCAACAAGTCGGAAATGTCGGTCGGCTACGCCACGCTCTACGGCGACATGAATGGCGGCTTCAATCCGATCAAGGACCTCTACAAGATGGAGGTCTTTCGCCTGTCCGCCCTGCGCAACCGCTGGAAGCCGTTCGGCGCGCTCGGGCCGGATGGCGAGGTCATTCCTGAGAACATCATCGTCAAGCCGCCGAGCGCCGAACTGCGCGAGAACCAGAAGGACGAGGATTCGCTGCCGCCCTATCCAGTTCTTGACGGCATTCTGCGCAGCCTCGTCGAAAAGGAGATGCGCGTCGCCGACATCGTGGCTGAGGGTTACGACCCCGAGACGGTGCGCAGAGTCGAGCGGCTGCTTTATCTCGCCGAATACAAGCGCCGGCAGTCGGCGCCGGGGGTGAAGGTCGGGCCGAAGAATTTCGGCCGCGACCGGCGCTATCCGATCGTCAACCGGTTCCGCGACCAGGGCCTTAAGGCGCAAGGGCCGGACGCTTCGATCGCGCCCTTGAAGTCGGTCGGCCTGAGCGAGCGGTTCGAGGAATAGCGGGGCCGAACAGCTGGCCCATGCGAGGCTGCTCCTTGACAACGGAGGCTCCCGAGGCGGCTCGTCGTGGCGCTCGCCTTCGAGGTCGAAGCCGCGAGCAGAATAGAGCGACGCTCTGGCGTCGCAACGCCATTTTCAATACGTTATTCGAGCCGAATCGCAGGCAGATCCCAGGTCGGCTTCGGGATCGATCGAAGAAGGTTGTTTTGCGAAACCGCGTTGCGGCAAACCGCGCGGGTCAGGTCAGCGCCCCGAACTTGAGAAGGTCAATTCATGCCTGAAGCCACCAAATCCGCGGTCGAGGCGAAAGAAAAAAGTCAGGCGGTCGCGCTCGTCATCGCCATTCTTGCGCTCCTGCTGGCGCTGGCCGAAGCCGGCGCCAAGAACGCCCAGCATTTGTCGACGGAAAAAAACATCGAGTCCTCCGACCTCTTCAATTTCTATCAGGCCAAGAGGATTCGCTCGACAGTCGTGGAGACAGCCGCGGCCGCTCTCGAGGCGCAAAAGAGCGCGGTGAACGATCCCAAAGCGCAAGAGGCGTTCGAGAAGCAGATCGCAGACTTCAAGGCGACCGTGGCGCGATACGAGAAGGACCCGAAGAAGCCGGAAGACAGCATGGACGCGATCCAGGATCGGGCCAAGGAGGCCTCGGAAGCGCGGGAATTGGCCAATCGCCGGCTCGGGCATTACGAACTCGGGAGCGGCCTGACCCAGATCGCGATCGTGCTGGCCTCGGCCGCGATCATCACCGGGATCACCGCGCTTGTCTGGTTCAGCGTCCTGCTCGGCGCGATCGGCGCGGCGCTCATCGCGTTCGGGTTTTTTGCGCCCGCGGTGCTGACGTTCATCGGGTAGTCGCCGGGCTTTGCAGGACGTGGCGCGGGTGCAACGTACGCTTGGCGCCCGCACACGTCGGGTCGCCTCCGAGCGTCCCCCTTAGGCAGTCCTGCCCATTGACCGCAAGAACCGACTGTGACCAGCCTCCTGCAGGGAAAGGCGCAAAAACAGATATTCGCCATGCGCTTTTTGTTAACGTCACCGGGGACCCGCAACCGGGCGCGGCATCCATGATTTCGCCCCGCTCGTTCTCGCGCCGCGACGCGACGATCCCCGCATGAAACGGAGGAGACGACGATGGTTGATGAGACCAAACTCAACGCATTCATGGATAAGATCCTGGGCGATATCGGCGGCGCTTTCAGCGTGCCGCTGGTGCGCATGGGCGACAAGCTCGGCCTCTATAAGGCGCTCAACGAGCAAGGTCCGATGACGTCAGCGGAGCTTGCTGCGAAGACGAATGTCGCCGAGCGCTACGCGCGCGAATGGCTGTCGCAGCAGGCCGCGTCCGGATACCTCGAATACGCACCCGCCACGGGCAAGTTCACCTTGCCGCCGGAGCAGGCGATGGCGTTCGCCGAGCCTGACAGTCCCGTCTACTTGCAGGCCGCCTTCGACATGGTTGCGGTCATGCTGGAGAACCAGGCCCTGGTCGAACCTGCATTCCGCTCCGGCAAGGGCGTCGGCTGGGGCGACCAGTCGCAGTGCCTGTTCTGCACCACCGGACGCTTCTTCCGCACCGGCTATCACCACAATCTCGTGGGCTCTTGGCTGCCGGCGCTCGACGGAGTCACGGCGAAACTCGACGCCGGCGCGACGGTCGCCGATGTCGGCTGCGGACACGGGTTTTCGACCATCATCATGGCGAAGGCTTTCCCCAAATCGACGTTCGTCGGCTACGACTTTCATCCCGCCTCGGTTGAGCAGGCGCGGGTCGCACGCGAAGCAGCACGGCGCGGCGGCGAACACGAAGTTCGAAGTCGCAATGGCGAGCGATTTTCCGGGAAAGGATCTGGACCTGGTGACCTTCTTCGACTGCCTGCACGACATGGGCGATCCGGTCGGCGCCGCGCGCCATGTGCGCGAGACGCTGAAGCCCGACGGCAGCTGGATGATCGTCGAGCCTCAGGCGGGCGACCGGCTCGAGGACAATCTCAATCCGGTCGGCCGGATGTACTACGCGGGCTCAACGATGGTGTGCATCCCGACTTCGCTCGACCAGCCGGTCGGCGCGGCGCTCGGGGCGCAGGCGGGCTTCGCCAAGCTGTCGTCCGCGATCACGCAAGGCGGATTCGGCAAGGTGCGCAAGGCGACCGAGACGCCGTTCAACATGGTGCTCGAGGCGCGGCCTTAAGCGCGCCGGGTCAGGCCGGTTTCTGTTTCCTGGCTCCGGCTTTTCCGCTGCGATTGGCGATGCGTCCGAGCGCACGCTTGATGGGCGCTTCGTCGATCGTGTCCGCGTCGTAATCGCCGAGCCACCTCTTGATCTCCGCATGGTCTGGATGGTCTGGGTCGGCCGCCGTCTCGAGCTTGTCGTAGAAGCCAGGAATTCCGCCGCAATCCTCGGGCGGACCGTTGCGCTCGCCCGCGACATAGCGAGGATAGGAACAATCCGGATCGCCTGCGCGAACATCGGAGACGGTCAGGCGATGCTCCCAGCTGTCGCCAAAGTCGTACAGGTAATCGATTTTGGTCTTGCGCGGACCAAGCAGATCCGCCAGTCGGACCTTGCCCGCATCGACAAGCGGCTCTTCTCTCCAACCCTCGTCGCTCGACGTACCGTAACGACGCTTGCCAAGCGAAAACTCCCACAGATGGTAATTCCGCCATCCGAACGCCGCCTGGATGACTGCGTGCAAGCTCTTGAGCGAAATGGAGGTCGCAACCTGGACCTCGCGCCAGATCGGCGGGTCCGTGTCGATAAGCTCGATGCGAATGGTGGCGATCTCTTCGGCGGTCATGTCCATCGAGCCATCATAATGTGGAAAAGCGAGGCCTTGCGCTCCCTCACGCGTTCGACGCCAAAGCGCCCGGCAAGCCCGCGCGCAGGCGCGAGGGCGCGGCGGGAACGAGCTTCTTCACCGCGGCCGAAGCGGCGATCTGCCCGCGGTTGACGAACGCCTCGTGATTGCGCTCGATCTCGTCGAGGTCATAGAGATAATTGACCATGATCCCGAACGACTCGGCGAGCCCCTTGGGCGACAGGTCCCCCTCCCAGTCGATGCGCTCAAGCCGCGCGCCATTGCCGAGATGGAAGCGGGCGACCGGATCCAGCACACGGCCGTCGGGACGGCGCGCTTTCAGGAAGTAATAGGCGGCGAGCGGCTCGAGCGCGGCGCGCAAGCTTGGCCGCTGCGGCGGGCGCGCGGCCAAGGGTCCTCGGCCGCCAATTGCAGCGCGACAGCCTTCACGGCCATGATCGCCGGATCTTCGGTCGTCTCGAGCCAGGCGCGAAATCCCGGAACCGGCGAAAGGGTGACGAAGGTCTCGATCGCCGGCAGCTCGCGGCGGATCTCCTCGACCACCTGCTTGATGAGGAAGTTGCCGAAATTGACGCCGGCGAGGCCACGCTGGCAATTGGAAATGGAATAGAACGCCGCAACGCGCGCCTTGTCCGGCGCGACATGCGCGCGCTGCTCCGCCAAGCAGCGGCGCGATCGCCGCGGGTGCGCCGAGCGTCAGCGCCACCTCGACGAAGATCAGCGGCTCGTCGACCAGCCTCGGATGGAAGAACGCGTAGCAGCGCCGGTCGGCGGGATCGATGCGCCGCCTCAGCTCGTCCCAATCGCCGATTTCGTGCACCGCCTCGTAACGGATGATCTTTTCCAGAAGCGCAGCCGGCGAGGACCAGTCGATGCGGCGCAACACCAGAAATCCCCGATTGAACCACGAACCGAACAGATGCAGAAAATCGCGATCGACGATGGCGAGCGACGGGTTCTGGTTCATAAGCTGGATGAGGTCGGCGCGCATCGCAACCAGGGTGGCCGTGCCGCCGGGCGCGCGATTGAGTCGCCGGAAGAGCTCGTGACGGCGCGGCTCGGAGGCGTAGTGGATTTCGCTCAGCCGGGCTTCGTCACCTTCCGAGCCGAAGCTGGCGATCGCCTCGCGCACCCGCTCGCGATCGGGGCCGAAATCATCCGCAAGCGCACGGAAGAAGGCGCAGTGGTCGGATGGATCGAGCGCGCGGTACCGCCCGAGGATCTCGGCCGCGAGCGCGATCCCGGACGCTTCGCCTTGCCCGGCGACCAGCGCCCGGCAGTCGGCGACCAACTGATCGACGCGGTTGTCCGCGTCCTTCGGCCAGGGCTTGATCTTGAGCATGGAGCGGCCGCGTTCGGCGACCGACGCCAGGAGATCGTAGAAAAAAGCGTTGCTCATGATTTCCGTGAGCCACCCGCAGGGGCCAGCGATCGGACGGGGCCCATGATTCTCATACGGGGGCGGAAGCAAATCAAGACCGCAATCAAAGATTCTGAAGCGGCCGCGCGACGATCCGCCTCATCCAAAGATCGCCGCCATTGATCCTGAAGGCGGATTGCCGATAACCTTGGGATGGCCGGTCGCGGCCGCCGCCCATGAAAGCGAACCAGCGATGAGCGCCGCCGATCTGATGGATTTTTCCCCGGAGGTCGCCCAAGCGCGCTCGGCTAAAAAGCCGATCGTCGCCCTCGAATCGACAATCATCACCCATGGCATGCCTTACCCGCGCAACGTGGAGACGGCGCGCTCGGTCGAGGAGGCGGTGCGCGAGATGGGCGCCCTTCCGGCGACGATCGCGGTCATCGATGGGCGCTTTCGCGTCGGCTTGAGCGCGGACGAGATCGAGCGGCTCGGCGAGCTCAGCGGCGGCGTGGTGAAGGCCTCGCGAAGGGATCTCGCGCTGGTCGCCGCGCGCAAGGGCTCGGCGGGCACGACGGTCGCAGCGACGATGTTCATCGCTGAGCTTGCGGGCGTCGAAATTTTCGCCACCGGCGGGATCGGCGGCGTGCACCGCGGGGCGGAGGAGACGTTCGACGTCTCCGCCGATCTCATCGAGCTTTCGCGCACCCGCGTCGCCGTCGTATGCGCCGGCGCCAAATCGATTCTCGACATCGGCAAGACCCTCGAATTCCTGGAGACCCAGAGCGTGGCGATCGTCGGCTACCGCACCGATGAGTTCCCCGCCTTCTACGCGCGCTCGTCCGGCTTCAAACTCGAGCATCGTTGCGATGGCCTTCATGATCTCGCCCGGGTGATCCGCCTGCAGCGCGAGATCGGCCCCGGCGGCCTGCTCATCGCCAATCCGATCCCGCAGGATCACGCGCTCGAGGAGGCCGCGGTCGAGGCGCGCATCGCGGAAGCGGTGGCGGAGGCCAAGGCGCAAGGCGTGGCGAAAAAGGAGGCGACGCCATTCCTCCTGAAGCGCGTGTTCGAACTCACCGGCGGGCAGAGTCTTACGGCCAATATCGCGCTCATCAAGAATAACGCCATGCTCGCCGCCCAGGCGGCGGTGGAATTGTCGAAGCTGTGAGGCGGACGAACTTGACGCTTCTGGCGGCTGTCCAGAAACGTGGGGCCCGGCGCCCTCTCAGGATGACGCTTGCGCGTAGAGCCCCGGCTTGTCGCGCAACCTGATCGCCTCAGGCCCGCCGCTCTCAAGCGCTCTCACGCCGGCCACTGTCGCCGCAGTGGCGACATAGCCGTCCCAGGCGCTCGGACCCGCAGCGCCGCCCTTGGCGGCGGCAGCGATCCAGGCGCGGAACTCGGCGTCGAAGGCGGCGTCGAACCGTTCGGGCCAGTCGGCAAAGACGCGGCCCGAAAAGGTTCCGTTCGTCTTGACGACGACCTCGTTCTGCTCGGCGAGGCTCACCGTTCCGTTTTCGCCGATCACCTCGCCGCGGATGTCGTAGCCATAGGCGACATGCACCGAGGTCTCGATCGTGACCAGCGCGCCCGAGCGCATGTCGATCAGCGTGAACAGCGGGTCGGCGACGCCGCCGGCGCGGCTGTTGGCGCGCGGCGCCTTGACTGAAATCGCGACAGGCTCGTCGTCCAGCACAAATCGCGCGATGTCGATGTCGTGCACCGCGGTATCGGTGATCGCCATGGTCGCCTTGAAATGGCCGGGGGAGAATGCGTTGCGATGGATGCTGTGGAACATCAGCGGCGCTCCAATCGCGCCCTTCTGGACGGTCTCCTTCATCGCACGATATTGCGCGTCGAAGCGCCGCATGAATCCGATCTGGACGAGCCGCCTGCCGAAGGCGGCTTCCGCGTCGAGGATCGCCGAGCAATCCGCTTCGGTGGTCGCCATCGGCTTCTCGCAGAAGACCGGTTTGCCGGCCTGGATCGCCGCGACAACATAGGCTGCGTGCGTATCTCCCCACGACGTGACGATCACCGCGTCAACTTCCTTGGCCGCGATCAGCTCTTCGCCGGTCAGATAGGCCTTCGCCTCGGGAACCTTTGCCGCGACCTCCCTGGCCCGTGTGGCGTCGGCGTCGCTCACCGCGACAATTCGGGTGCCTGCAAGCGTCTCGGTCAACCGGCGAATGTGCTCCTGCCCGATCTTGCCCGTTCCGACGACGCCGACGTTCAGTGTCATGAATCCCGTTCCCTCCCGACCTCGCTCGCCGAATCAATATCCGACCGCCAGCGTCCCGCGTTGCCTCAAATCCGACGCCCCCTCAAGCTCGCCGTCCGGCGCACGCACAATCGTGTTGGCCGAGCCCATGGCGTTGCGAATAACAACCTTGTGCCCCATCGTTTCGAGCAGATGGATCGTGTCCGGCGACATGCCGCGCTCGATGCGCAATTCGTCTGGCCAGAGCTGGTCGTGCGCGCGCGGCGCGTTTTCCGCCTCCGCGACGTTGAGGCTGTGGTCGATCACGTTGAAGATAATCTGCAGCACGGTCGAGATGATGGTCGAGCCGCCCGGACTGCCGGTCGCCATGACGAGCCTGCCGTCCTTGAGCACGAATGTCGGACTCATCGACGAGAGCGGCCGCCTCATCGAGCCCGGAGCATTGGCGTCGCCGCCCAGGAGTCCATACACATTGGCGGCGCCGGGCTTGGCGGCGAAGTCGTCGAGTTCGTCGTTGAGCAGCACCCCGGTCCCGTCGGCCACGAGGCTGCTGCCGTAAGGCAGATTGAGGGTGTAGGTGTTGGCGACCGCATTGCCCTCGGCGTCCACGATCGAGAAATGCGTCGTCTGGTCGCTCTCGTAGCGCTGAGGCTCGCCGGGACGGATGTCGGCGGCGGGACGGGCGCGGTCGGGCGCGATGAGCGGGCGCAAATGCTCGGCATATGTCTTGGAGGTCAGGCCGGCGAGCGGAATTTTGACGAAATCGGGATCGCCGAGATAGGCAGCCCGATCGGCGTAGGCGAGCTTTTCGGCTTCCGCGATCTCGTGCAGGGAGGCGGCGGAGTTGAGGCCCGGTGCGGCGATCGGAAAGCCCTCGAGAATGTTGAGGATCTCGATGATATGGGCTCCTCCGGACGACGGCGGGGGCATCGAGACGATGGTATAACCGCGGTAGGTCCCTGAGACGGGCTCGCGCTCGACCGCGCGATAATTGGCGAGGTCTTGCGCCGTCATCCGCCCGCCCGCGGACGTGACCGCCGCGACGATTTTTTCCGCTACCGGTCCCGAATAGAAGCCCGGGGACCCTTGGGCGGCGATCGTCTCGAGCGTCGTGGCAAGATCGTCGAGCGCCATGTGGTCGCCGGCCTGCTTCACGCTTCCGTCAGGGCACAGAAAGATGCGCGCCGACGAGGGATGCAAACGAAGCGCCTTTGCCGCCAGCGGCAGCGAATCGGCTACGTCGTCGTCGACAATGAGGCCTTGACGCGCGAGCGCGATCGCCGGCGCGATCAGATCGGCGAAGGAGAATTTGCCCGATCCGTATTTGCGCCAGGCGAGTTCGAGGCCGGCGACGGTTCCCGGCACGCCGATCGATAAGCCTGAATAGCGCGACTTGAACGGATCGGCCTCGCCATTGGCGTCGAGGAACACGTCCTTGTCCGTCGCGGCGGGCGCAGCTTCGCGGTAGTCGATGGCGATCGTCCGGTCGAGGTCGGCGCGATGGATCAGCATGAAGCCGCCGCCGCCGATGTTGCCGGCGCGCGGCAGAGTGACGGCGAGCGCGAAACCGACCGCGACCGCCGCATCGACGGCGTTGCCCCCGCGCTTCAATATGTCGAGCCCGACGCGCGACGCGACCGCTTCCTGAGACACAACCATGCCATGCCTTGCGATGACCGGACGCGCGGTGGCGAGCGGAGAAATGAGGGGCGCCTGATCGGCGAAAACCGCGCTCGACGCGAGGCACAGAAAGACGAGCGCAACGATTTGAAACGGCCTCAAAAGCATGGTCCCCGAAAGGCGGCTCGCGTGATCATAGAAAGGCGGGCGGTTCCGCGTGGATTCCGTCATTTCCGCCGCCCTACCCGATCGCCATGATCGCCCCGCGCGCGAGGCGAGGGGCCAGTTTCCTCATGTCAGCGGCGGAGATCGCGACGCATCCGGCGGTCGGCGTGAGGCGATCGCGCGCGAGGTGGAAGAAAATCGCGCTGCCGCGGCCCTTGGCGCGCCGGGAGAAATTCTGGTCGAGCACGAAGGTCACGTCGTAGAGATGATCCTCGCGCCACATCCGGTCGGTGCAGTCGCGCGCTGGCAGGCGGACGGGCCGATTGTATCGCGGGCTCGACGGGTCCTCGCACCAGCCCTGATCGCGGCGCAGGGGCCTCAAAGGCGCGCCCGCCGCTCTCAGCCGCGTCCGGTCGGGCCGGAAATAGCCCCATAGCAGCCGGAACCGCCCGGCGGGTGTGCCCTTGTCGCCCTCGCGCTTGATGCGCACGATTCCTGCGGGCCCGAGCGCGCATGGGATTCGGAACGGACCGGCCGTCAGCCAGCCGCGCGCCTTGTTCCCGGCCAGCGCACGGACACGCAATCGTGAGAGGAGTCGGGACGCGTTCATTGCGATATCCAAAGATGGCTGGAAGCGTGAGAGGTCAAGGCGCGCGCGCGCATCGCCGTCCCGATATTCCCCTCAGAATCGTTCGCCTCGCGCCAATTTGACTTCCACACGCCCTGACGCCGAGCAATCGTGACGGTCCTCCGTGATAAGTTCCGCACAAGTGGAGGTTCGAGGACATGATCAACCTTCTTGTGAACGGGCGGAAAATCGCCGTCGACGTTGAGCCCGAAATGCCGCTCTTGTGGGCGCTGCGCGACGAATTGGGGATGGTCGGGACCAAATTCGGCTGCGGCGCGGGATTGTGCGGCGCCTGCACCGTCATCATCGACGGCGAGGCGACGCGCACCTGCATCACGCCGGTCAGCGAAGCCGCTGGCAAGACGATCCTGACCATCGAAGGCCTCGGCGAAAAGGCGCTGCACGCCGTGCAGAACGCCTGGATCGAGGCCGACGCGCCGCAATGCGGCTATTGCCAATCGGGGCAGATCATGGCGGCGGTCGCGCTGCTTTCGCACAATCCGCACCCGAGCGACGCCGACATCGACGCCGAAATGTCCAACATTTGCCGCTGCGGGACCTATCCGCGCATGCGCGCCGCGGTGCATCGCGCCGCCGAACTGACCAAGATCTGAGGATGAGCCGATGACGATCGCCCTCTCCCGACGCGCTTTCATCCAGGCCAGCCTCTCCGCCGCCGGAGGGCTGGCGATCGCGGCGTTCGCCCCCGAATTCGCCGGCGCGACCACCATCAACGGCCAGCCGTGGAGCCCGGAGACCGGCAAGGCGCCTGACGAGGTGAACGCCTTTGTCGTCATCGACCCCGACAATTCCGTGACGCTGCGCGTCGCCAAATCCGACATGGGCCAGGGCGTGCTCACCTCGATGGCGATGATCCTGGCGGAAGAGCTCGAATGCGATTTCGCCAAGGTGAAGGTCGAATACGCCTCCGCCCACCGAAATCTCGTCGACAACAACGTCTATCAATCGATGGGCACCGGGGGGTCGCGCGTCGGTGCGGTCTTCGCGGGTGTTTCTCCAGCAAATGGGCGCCTCCGCCCGCGCACGGCTGATCGCCGCGGCCGCGGCGCGATGGGGCGTGGAGCCGGCGACGTGCGTCGCGAGCAGCGGCGCCGTGCGCCACGAAGCCTCGGGCCGCTCGGCGACTTTCGGCGAACTTGCGGCGGACGCCGCCCGGGTCACGCTGGCCGCGGAGCCTGCGATCAAGACGCCCGCCGAGTTCAGGCTGATCGGCCAGGAGGTCAAGCGCATCGACACGACGCTGAAAGCCACTGGCGCGGCGCGCTTCGGCATCGACACCCGCCTGCCAGGCATGGCTTATGCCGCCGTCGCCAATTGCCCGGTGTTCGGCGGCAAGCTCAAATCTTATGACTTCGCCGTCATCTCGAAGCGGCGTGGAATTCTCGCCGCCATGGCCGTGACCAATGGCGTCGCGGTCGTCGCGGACAATTTCTGGCGCGCCAAGGAAGCGCTTCACGCGATGCCGGTCGAATGGGACTTCGGCCCCGCCGGCTCGACCGACAGCGCTGAGTTCGCCGCCGAATACCGCGCTGCGCTCGATGGCCCGCTCGCCGACGGCGGCGGCCATGGCGACATCGACGCGGCCTTTGCTCAGCCAGCGAAAACGGTCGAGGCGCTCTACGAGGTTCCCTATCTCGCGCATGCGCCGATGGAGCCGCTCAACGCGACCGCCCATTGGCGGGAAGACCGGATCGACGTCTGGATGGGCACGCAAGCGCCCGAGTCGGCGCTCGCCTACGCCGCGAAAGCGGGCGGGGTCGATCCGAAAGCCGTCTTCGTCCACAATTGCTTCCTCGGCGGCGGGTTTGGCCGTCGCGCGGTCAACGACGAACTGACCCAGGCGGTCGAGGTGTCCAAGGCGCTCAAGCGCCCGATCAAGCTGATCTGGACGCGCGAAGAGGACATCCGCGCCGATCGCTATCGCCCGCAGGCCGCGCTTCGTATGCGTGCGGCTTTGCGCGAGGACGGGGCGCCCGCGGGGCTCCACTTCGTCACCGCCGTCGGCTCCATCCTGCGCTCGCTCGGCTGGGGCAAGGTCGAGAACGGCGTCGAGCGGATGGCGATCGAGGGCCTTGTCAACTGTCCCTACCGGAGCGACGCGCTCAAGGTCGGCGTCAATCTCAAGAACACCCATGTGCCGGTCATGTTCTGGCGCTCGGTCGGCTCGTCGCAGAACGCCTTTGCGGTCGAGAGCTTCATCGACGAATGCGCGCACGCGGCGAAGCGCGATCCGGTTGAATACCGGCGCGCGCTGCTTGAGGGCAGGCCCGATTTCCTCGCCGTCCTCGACACGCTCGTGGACAAGGGCGACTGGGGGAAGCCCTTAGCGAAAGGGGTGGGGCGGGGCGTCGCGATCCACGAAGCGTTCGGCACGATCGTCGGCGAGATCGCCGAGGTCGCGGTCAGCAAGAGCGGCGAGGTCAAGGTTCAGCGCGTCATCGCCTGCGTCGATTGCGGCCATCTCGTCAATCCGCTGACCGCCGCGATGCAGATCGAGAGCGCTGTGCTCTACGGCCTCACCGCGGCTTTGTTCGGCGAGATCACCATCAAACAGGGCCGGGTCGAAGAGGGCAATTTCGACTCCTATCCGATCGCCCGCATGGCCGACGCGCCGGTGATCGAGACCCACTTCGTGCTGTCCGGCGGCGACAAATGGGGCGGTCTCGGCGAGCCGGGCACGCCGCCGATCGCGCCTGCGATCGCCAACGCCGTGTTCGCTGTGACGGGCAAGCGCATCCGCTCGCTGCCGCTCAGGAACGCGTCGCTCGGGGTGTGAGCGAACGGCGGCGTGGCGCACGGAAATAAGCGCCAATAAACGCCACTAAACGTTAGTAAACGTTAGTAATTTGACTCCAATTTACTAACGTTTACTTTTCCGAAATCGAGCCTTTTCAATGCGTTACAGCCGATTCAAATAAAAAAATCCGCGCCCCGTCTCAGGCTCTGTCGAGTACATCTCAAACGCCATAGCTCTCCTTTCTCGCTCACCCGTCCGCCTTCCGCGCGCGAGGCCTCTATTCGCATTGGATAGAGATATAGCGTTATTTCTGATTTTTGTAAATTAATTGTCGATTATCGGTTTTCCGGCGCCGGACGGTGCCGGTCGGACAGCCCACCGGCCCATGGCCCCGTGTCATGCCCACGCAAGCGGGCATGAACGGGTTCAATCAGCGCCGTCATCGTCCGGCTGTTCGGCGAGCAGGCCAACGAGCAGATCGCCGAGTTCCTTCGCAGTGAACAAGGCCCTTCAGAGAGGGGCCGCAAGTGATTCGCATCGCCATCACCGCAGCCGCCTTCGAGGCGATCCCTGGTCCCCAATTGAGGCCGGGCGAGAGAACAATTCACGAAATAGTTGGTGACGGGCCCAAGGAAAGGCGCCAAAAAACCTCACTGAGGCGGTGTTCGGGAAGGGCCATAAACTCAGCCCTGAGGCCGTGGCAGGCGCGGCCCACGGTGCCGGGGATCGATTAGCGGAAGTTCTATCGTCGACCAGGTTGAGGGGCGCGAGCCTCAGCGCCTTTGCATGTTACCGGGGAGGGCTCGATGTCACTGTGCAAAGCGTTCGGACTCGATTGCTCGTTCTTAACGCGGCTCTTGTTAGCGGCCGTGCTTCCCCTCGCCTTGATGATCGCGAGCATCGCCAGCCCTCGCGCGCAGGAGGTATTTGGCGCTCCCGGCGAACCTGGCGCCGATTGTTTCACTGATGGCTGTTTTGCCGGCAATGGCACCGATGGGGAGTCGGTGACTGGCGTCAATGCTTTCGGCGGTCCCGGCGGAGCCGGCGGTAACGCAGAAGGGAATTTTTTCGGCTTCGGCGGCAGTGGCGGCAATGGGGGAGCAGCAAGTGGCGTCAATGCTTTCGGCGGCCCCGGCGGAGCCGCTGGGAATTTCCCGTTCTACGGCGGCGCCGGCGGCGGCGGCAATGGAGGCGACGCCTTCGCCAGCGGCGGGTCGTCCGTAACCGCAATCGGCGGCGCGGGCGGAATTCCCATTCAAAGTCAAGGCGGTGGCGGCGCAGGCGGCAACGCCACCGCCACCAGCAGCGCTTCGGCGAGCGGTACGAGCGATGCGACCGCCTCCGCAACCGCAATTGGTGGCGTCGGCGGCTTACCTTTTGGCGGCCCGAACGGCAACGCCACCGCCACCAGCAGCGCCGTTGCGACCGGTACTGGCGATGCGACAGCCTTCGCAACCGCAACGAACGGCGACTTCGGGTTCCCCGCCTTCTCCTCTGTGAGTGCAACGTCGTACGCCGAGACCGCAAACGGCGGGTTGGCGCAGGCGCAGGCGAGCACGAACGTTGGATCGTCCACGTCCACCGCCAAGACGAGTTTTGGCGGTGTGAGCGTTCAGTCGACCGCTGGCAATCGTTTGGCGGGACGGCCACTGCGATCGCTCAGGGCGGTACGGGTCGGCCCTTAGACATCCCAAGCTTCGCCGCCTTCTCGATCGCACTCCCTGATGAAGCCGACGCCTCCACTCTGATCGATGGCGCAAGCAATGTCGCCGACGCTCTATTAGGACCGGGCGACAAGATTTTCGGGGCCGCAATTCTGGCAGGCAGTTCGACGTTCAATTTCAGCTTCCAGGGCGATTTGATCCTTGGTGTGATCACCGGCGGATTTTTTGACGTCCTCGCCAACGGCGTCGAAATTCACTCCGAGAGTTTCGTCGATGATGATAGCGTCATCAATCTGGGTTCCACCTTCGGACCCAACATCGATCTGACGATCGAAGGCTATGGCGCCGTCGCCCTCGGCGGCTCAGTTCCGGAGGCCTCGACCTGGGCAATGATGCTGCTCGGGTTCGCGGGCTTATGCTTGGCTGACTATCGTCGAGCAAAAACAGGCCACGCAAACTTTCGCGGGCTCGATTTAGGCTGACTTTCGTCGGCAAGCCTGAGTGCCGGTTAGGACCCTGAACCCCCTCTTTCCTGTCATGCGGCCCGAGCGTTGGGGAGCGGACAGTCAGCCAGAGTCACCGCGTCGCGGGGCATCGAATATGCAATGGTGTTTCGCGCTGGGGTTCTTTGGCGGTGGTGTAAATGAAAAAGTCAAGAAGAAAGAAGCCAAATCGGGGGCAAGAAAAAACGGGCCGGGCCTTGCCGCCAGCAATGCCCTCACCAACGGCAGTTGTGGTGATACCGCCGCGAGGGGTAACAACACCTGTTCTCACAGAGACTGCCCGTTCCTTTATCGGGAAAACTGGCAAATGGATCGTCACGAGCATAGGCTTCCTTGCTGCTTTGCCGGCGTTATGGGATGTTATTCAACAGAGCAATCCGACAGTACAAATCTATCACATTTCGTCTGTACAGGATCAATTGCCGTTTACAATTACAAATCCCAGTCATATATTCTCAATGTACAATGTTACTCCAAACTGTGACGCTTCATCAGAAATATATGTTGCTAACGACATTCATGTTTTTACGGCAGTAATTCATGGGACAAGTTTTAATGTGCCGGCAACGGAGACTAGGCAGTTCCCATGCTCACTTCCCTTCTTAAAAGGTAATTCTAGCCCGCTAGACGATATAAGTAAAATAGTGTGGGGTGGGATCACAGTTTCATTTTCATACAGAACGTTTTTATGGCCCTTCGAGCGAAGAACGTCCGATGTTTCGTTCGGGTGGCAAAGGTCTCTCGCGGGCCAGCATCTATGGGTTCCAATCGACAACGAAGTTGTGCTGCGGGAGAAGAGGGCGGCAGCAAAAAAGTACGGGAACGCAATAAAGCTCGGAATAGCCCCCAATGAGCCTTGAGAGCGACCGCCCGAAGCCCCACTGACAATGGCGCGCTCGTTCCCGATCTACGACCGCTGCAAGGTAGGGGCGACCCGCTTCAGCCCAGATATGTGTTGATGATCGAAAGGCCGTCCTTGCGCACGTCGTCGGGGGTCATTTCGTCGACGATCGCGCCGTCGGTCATCACGTACAGGCGGTCGCAAACCCTGACCGCGACATCGATGCGCTGCTCGACGAGCAGGAGCGACGCGCCGCGCTTGCGTAATTCAAGCAGCGCGTTGACCATGAGGCCGACGGCGACCGGCGACAGCGCCACCGAGGGCTCGTCCAGCAGCATCACCTTCGGATCGCTCATCAGCATGCGCCCGATCGCGACCATCTGTTGCTCGCCGCCGCTGAGGTAGGACGAGAGCCGGCGACGGTATTCGTAAAGCGCCGGGAAGAGGTCGTAGACCGATTTCAGCAGCGCCTGGAGGCGCTCGCGGTCCCGGCGCAGATGCATGCCCCCGAGCAGGAGATTGTCCTCGACCGTCTGATCGAGAAACAGGCGCCGTCCCTCCGGCGCAATCGCCGCGAAGCCGCGCGCAACGCGATGCGCGGGAAGCCCGGAAACATCTTCGCCAGCCACCCGAATCGACCCGCGGCGGTGCTTGACCAGGCCCATGATCGCCTTGAGAACGGTCGTCTTGCCGGCGCCGTTGGGCCCGAGCAGGGCGACCGCCTCGCCCTCGCCAACGTTGAGCGCAATGTCGCGCACGACGTCGAAGCGGCCGTAACCCGCGGAGAGCGCGCTGACGTCGAGCGCCGGGCTTCGCCCGTTCATCATGGGTCCAGCCTTCATTCGCCCAGATAGACCTGCCGGACGACCGGATGCGCCCGCACCTCCTCCGCCGTTCCGGTGAGGATCACTTCGCCGGCGTTGAGCACGGTCACCCGGTCGCAGAGCGGAAACAGGAACCTCGTCTGGTGCTCGATGATGATCATCGTGACGCCCTGCGCCTTGAGGTGGGTAAGAATTTCGGCGAGGTGGGCGACCTCGCGCGCCGACAGGCCGGTCGCCGGCTCGTCGAGGACGATGATGTCGGGGCCCGCGACGCAGACTGATGCGAGCTGGGTCAGTTGCTCAACGCCATGCGGCACGTCGCCGACCGCCCGCCCGACCCACGCCCCCGCCCCGACCATCTCGAGGGCCTCGCGCGATCGGCCCTCCATCCAGGCTAGGTCGCGCCGGCCCGACGGCAGAAGCGGCCAGACCGCCGCGCGCTGAACGATGCCCGGCTTGAGGTCGAACAGGCCGACCATCACGTTCTGGACTGGCGTCAATTCGCGCACGAGTTCGGCCGCCTGAAAAGTTCTGCGCATGCCGAGCCTGGCGCGCTTGCTGGGCGAAGCCCTGTCGACGCGCACTCCCTTGATGAGGGTGACGCCGGCGAGCGGCTGGAGACGCCCGGCGATGACGTTGGCGAGCGTGCTCTTGCCCGATCCGTTCGGGCCGATAAGGCCATGGATGTGGCCCCGCTTCACCGCAAGGTCGACGTCGCGCAGAACCCTGAGGCCGGTCCCGTAACTGAACTGGATGCCACGGCACTCGACGGCGTATTCCGACTCCAAAACCCCTGCTTGCGTCCCGTTCGCGTTTTTGGCGGCGAACTTGCGGAAGAGCCCAGCCTCGGCCGGCGCTTCCGCGCGGCCTGAGGCCGAGACGGCGGGCTCCGCTTCGGACGCGCCGCTTCCGCCGAGCGCCGCGACGCGCTTGAGGAGACTCATCACCCCGCCCGGCAGCAGGGTCACCGCCAATATTGAAAGCGCGCCATAGGCCATCTCCTGCAGCCACGGGTTGATGTTGACGAGTGCGGGAAACATCGAGACGAAAGCCGCGCCGATCACCGGCCCCGGAGTCGTGTTGACGCCGCCGATCAGCACCATGACGAGAATGTTAAGCGACACCGACCAATCGAATTGCCCCGGGGAAACGACGCCGAGAAACGAGAACAGCCATCCGGCGCCGCCGGCCATCGCGGCGGAGACGCCGAACACGCCGATCTTGATCAGCGAGGTGCGCGCGCCCGCCGCCTCGGCGAAGCGCTCCGCGTCGCGTATCGACAAAAGCACCGGGTAGAGCGGCGAACGGCGAATGCTTGAAACGAAGCCGATGCACAGGAGCAGGGCGAGCATGACGCACCATGCAACCGGCGTCCCGAGCGCCTCTAGGCCTGCGGGGAAGTCGGGAAACGCGGGACCGAGCAATCCCTGCAATCCGCCGGTGATCTTGAGGTCGGTCGCCAGCACCGTCAGCACGAGGGTGAAAATGAATGTGGTGATGGCGAAATAGAGCCCGCTCACCCGCAATGACATCGCGCCGACCGCAAGCCCGATCACCCCCGCGACCAGGAGCACGATCAGAAGGACGAGGAAGACGTTCCAGCCGAGGCTGTTGACGACGATCGTCGTGAAATAGGCGCCGATGGCGAAGAAGCCGCCCTGTCCCAGCGAATAGAGCCCGAGCATGCCGGCGACGAGATCGAGGCTGATGGCGAGGACGCCAAAGACCGCCGCGACCAGCACCAGGCTTTGGACGCCGAGGTCCGAGCGCGCGACGAGCGCGGTTCCCCCTAGGTAGGCGGCGACGAACAGAGCGACGCCGGCCGTCTTGAGCCGAGGCTTAAATCTGGCGCGATCCAGCGCGGGGGTCGCTCGCGGAGCCTCTATGCGATCGGTGGCCACGCGCTCGCCTCAGGCCTGCGCCATGGCGGCGACGCGCCGGCGCGAGCGCAACAGGCTTCCGGCGCTGAACAGGCCGCGCGGTGACACGATCAGAACCGCGACGAGGACGATGAACGGAAACCAGTCCGAGGCCTGCGAATTGATCATGGCGTTCGCGCCTTCGGCGCAGACGCCGAGCAGGAGCCCGCCGAACATCGCCGCGATTGGTTTTTCGGTGCCCCCGCCGATCATCATCGCGATGAAGCCGAACGTGCCGAACGTGTCCCCGAGATAGGGGTTGGCGAAGGTTGTCGGCCCGATCAATAGGCCGGCCACGCCCGCGTAAAGGGCCGAAGCGGCGAAGGCGACGATCGCGACCACCGTCGTGTTGACCCCGACGGCTGTCGCCATTTCCGGATCGGCCGCGGTCGCCATGCCGATCTTGCCGAACAGCGTGCCGCGCCGCACCAGCTCGAAGCCGACGGTCAGGACCGCGGCGGTCAGGATCGCGATCAGCTGCTGGCCGGTCAGCACCGCCCCGAAGGCGTGAAAGCTCGTCTCCCGGAACATCTGCGGAAAGGCCTGGGATGTCGGGCCCCAGATATAGGCGGCCGCATTCTCGACGATCACCGCAAAGCCCAGGGTGCTCACGAGCCAGCCGAAACTGAAGCGGTTGAACGCCAGGATCGGACGAACCGCGATGAGATAGGAAAGAACCCCGAGGACGCAGGCGCAGGCGAGGCCAAGCAGCGAGGCGATCCACGTTGGATAACCAGCGGCGGAAACTTCCGCGGTCACCATCACCGCCGCCATCATGATCTGGCCCTGGGCGAAGTTGATGATGCGGGTGACGTAGAAGGTGATGGCCAGCGCCATCCCGATGAGCCCGTATACGGCCCCAATCGCGACGCCGCTCACCACGAACTGAAGCACTGACCTCTTCCTCGGCGTCCCGCGCAAAGTTCGGCGCCGGCGCGCTTCTCACGGCGCTTGGCCGGACGCGGCCGGGCGGCTGCAGGCTTCGCCGCCGCCGCGAACGCGTCGCTCAAACTATCACGTTTCGGCGGCCAAGCGAGTCAGCGGGCCCAAGCGGAGTAGCTAGCCGCTAGGCTACGCGAGCAGCAACGAATAGGTCTGACATAACAGGTATGTGCGCATGGGCCGAAAACGCGCCAGGCGGGGCGGGCGGCGCTCAGGAAACCGAGTTTCATCCGCACCGGGCGGAGGATCAACCGCGGCGCGCGCCGCTTGATCGCCGGCCAAAATAGCATAGTCATTTCTTGCGCTTAAAGGACCGCGGGCAGCGGCTTGAGTTTCCGCTCGCGCCTGCGCGCAGGCGCGAGCGATCGGCCCATCGCGGGCCGTTCGCGATCGTTTTTTTCCGGTTATCGTTGCTTTGACAACACCTGCGATCTGCGCGACGAAAACGCAAGTCTGACGGCATGTCGACGTTTGCGCGCGACTTAAAGCCGCGCGTTCTTGAGGGAGGGAGCAAGGCTCATGAAAGCCACCATTTGGGCGGCGCTCGCCGCCACGACCGCGCTATGCGCAGCGCAAAGTCCGGCCCTCGCCGCCGGAGAACCATACCTCATCGGCCTCATCGCAGGAACGACCGGCGCCTACGGGTCGACCGGCGTTGCAACCGTCAACGGCGCGCAGATGGCGGTCGACAAGATCAACGCCTCAGGCGGCGTGCTCGGCCGCCAGCTCAAGCTCGACCCCCACAACGACGAAGCGTCCGCGACGCTCTCCGGGCAATTGTACGAGAAGCTCATCGCGGCTGGCGCGATCGCGATCGCGGGTTCGCCCGACACCGGTCCGGTCACCGCCCAGCTTGCGGTCAGGCACAAGTTCCCGACGATCGGCGTCGTCGACGACGGCGGTCTCACCGTCAACACCAAAGGGCCGAACGGTCCGCCGAACCCCTGGGTGTTCGACTTCGGCCTCAACACCTTCGCCTGGGGCGAGAAGATCGGCGAATACGCGCTCAAGCATTGCCCCGAAGGCATCGCGGTCCTGCATGATCCCTCGACTTATGGGCAGGGCGGGCTCTATGGCATCCAGCTTGCCTATGACAAGGCCGGCAAGAAGATCGGCATCGACCACACGATCACCGAGAACTGGTCGACCGGCGCGACCATCGGCCTCATGCCCGAGGTCAACGCCGCCAAGGCCGCGGGCATCAAATGCATCGACGCGTGGCTGACGCCGCAGGACCAGGCCGCCTTCGTCCAGGACCTGCATTCAGCGGGCTATAACGCCATCGTCTTCGGCAATGACGAGACCAACGCCGACGACACCTTCTCGAAGCTTGCCGGCGATCTGGCCAACGGCACGATCAGCGCGGTGCTCACCTCCGATCTCCATCCGAGCCCCGAGCTCACGGCGTTCCGCGAAGAATACAAGAAGCGCTTCAATATCGACCCGACCCCGTTCGCGGAGACGAGCTACGACAGCATCATGATGCTGGCGCAGGTGGTCAAAGACACGAAGTCGGTGAAGCCGGCGGACCTGCAGAAGGGATTCAACTCGGTCAAGAACTTCAAGGGCATCACCGGCGATCTCGGCTTCTCCGAGAAGAACCACATCACGATCAACGCCGACCAGCTGACGCTGGTCAAATATGACGCCGCCGCCAAGCAGTGGGTCGAGGTGAAGGACTGAAGCATGCGGGCGGATGCCGGCCCGCGCTCTCCCGGCGGGACGCGCTCCTGGCCATCGCAGGACAGGCTTCCGTGACAGGGGCGCCGCCCTGGCCCCTGTCCACGGTTACCAATCGCAAACTAGATCACGACCTTCCAGGCTTCCGGCATAAGCTGGAACCCGCCTCCGTTGGGGACGAGATGGGCGAAGCCCGGCAGGTGCAGATGCCCGCCGGTCACCAGCAGGCGCTCCTTCGCGACATAATCGAAAATCTTGAAGCGGTTCTCCGCCGCCAGCGGTTCGCTGATGTCGAACTCGCTCGTGACCTCGGGCCGGGGAATTTGGATCTCCGGCACATGGACGGTGTCTCCCCACATCACCAGGCTCTCGCCGGCGGAATCCAGGCGATAGCCGCAATGTCCGGGCGTATGGCCAGGAAGCGGCAGCTGAGTCACGCCGGCGGCGACGCTCCCGCCCTGGCTTGGACGAAACCTTTCGCGATAGGCTTCGAGCACCCGGTCGGCGGAATCGAGATAGGGCGTCGCCGCGGCCGACCGGCCGTCGCGAAGGGTCTTGTCCGACCAGAACGCGATCTCATCCTTGTGCACGATCACTTCCGCGCGCGGAAAGGCCGGCTTTCCCTCCGTATCCAAAAGGCCGCTCGTATGGTCAGGATGGATGTGGGTCACGAGCACGGTGTCGAAGTCGTCGGGCTTGAAACCCGCGGCGCGCAGGTTCTCCGGCAGCCGCCCCATGGAATAGACGGTGGTCGAACCGCCGCCCGAATCGACAAGAATCGTATTGCGGTCAGTCTGGATGACGAAGGCGTTGACGGTCAGCCGCGGCGGCCCGTCGCGGAAGGCGGCGCGCATCAGCCCCTGAAAGTCGTCGAGGCGCGCGCCTCGCAGGATCTCGAAGTTGATGTCGAGGAAGCCGTCGTTGATCGTCGTGACAAGCGCGTCGCCGATGCGGCGCCGATAAACGCCTGGCGTCTGCTTGTCGGTCTTAGCCGTCGGATTGGTCATGTCGTCTCCTCCCGGTCAGAGACTCTCGGGTCCTTGATCTATCCCGCATTTTGCCATCGCCGGCGGCGAAGTGAAATGCACCGGCCGCCCAAAATCGCTATAACTGTTATCCGCCGGATTCGAATGCCTCGCGAAGCGCCGCGTTGCTAGCGTCAAGGTAAGCAGGGCGCGACCGGCGACGCCCGGTCCACGCGCGCTGGCGCCGGGCGAGAAGCGCGACGCGGACGGAGGTCCCGCCAACCAGGAGGGAGGCGCGCTTGAGTTTGGCCGACCCGCTCGCGCGCTATATGTGCGAGGCCGAGCCTCTTCACGATCTTTTGCGCCGGGGCCTGATCCAGCTCTCGGGCTTCCTGCTTAAGCGTACGCTCGCTGGCCCCCGCGCGATTGTCGACTACGCGCCTCTGGAGGCCGCTCGCGAAAGAATTCGCGAAGCGGCCGAAGCCCTCGGCGCCCTGCGCGCGCCGACATGGAGGCGGCGCACCATCGAAGCCATCTGGACGCCGCGCTCGCCGCGCTCGAGAGCGCGCTCACGGCGAGCCTGTCCACGACCGACCGGGACGGAGACGCGCTCTTCCATTTCGTTGAGGAAGCCGAGCGGCACCTGCGAGCCGTGGGACGGACAACGCCCGGATTCGAAACTGTCGATTTCAGGCAGGCATGCTGCGCGATGCATCGCGCCGTCGCCTTTGAAGCGCGGCTCGCCGGCTAGCGGCGACGAACGGCGAGGAAGGGTCATGGGCAAATATTCGATCTGGGTGCTCGACTACGCCGCGGTGAACAAGTTTCCGCAGAGCGTCATGCTCTATGGCCCGCAATATGCCGGCGTCCGCAACCTGCCCTACGCCTATGTGCTGATCAAAGGGCAAGGGCAAGTGATCCTCGTCGACACCGGCTACGACCACAAGGAATACGGCAAGTACCTCGCCGATCTCTACGGCGTCTCGAACTGGCATTCGGCGTCGGAAGTTCTCGCGGAATGCGGGGTCACGCCGGCCGACGTGACGACGGTTCTGATCACCCACGCGCATTTCGATCACATGGGCGGGCTCGACCTCTTTCCCAACGCCAAGTTCTATATCCAGAAGCGGGAGATCGATAAGTGGGTCTGGGCGCTGACGCTTGGACCGGAATTTCGCTTTCTTGTCGGCGCCGCCGATCCGGCCGACATCGTCAAGGCGACGCGGCTCGCGCGAGAGGGCCGCATGATCGCGGTCGACGGCGACCTCGAGGACGTCCTGCCCGGCGTCGATCTCCATCTTGCGGCCGACACCCACACCTATGGCTCGATGTACGTGACCGTGCGCAACGACGGGGCGCGCGAGAGCGAGGACGCCTTCGTCCTCGCCGGCGATCTCATCTACACCTACGACAATCTCACCGGGCTCGATAAGAACGATCCTCAGCTCGTGCCGATCGGCCTGGCGACGGGCAGCCAGTCGAACCTCCTGTTCACGAGCGCCGACATGCTGAAAGCCGTTGGCGGCGAGCACAAGCGCGTCATTCCGGTGCACGAGGATCGGCTCAAGACCGTCTTTCCTTCGCGCGCGACGGCGGCAGGCCTGCACGTCGTCGAGCTTGCTCTCGCGGATGGCGAGACGAGCCGCGTCGCCTGACATAGGGCTGTCGCGCGACCGGCGCGAGCCGCCCCGCCATGCTGCAACCAAGATATTTCTGTTATGTCGAGGCTGGCGGTGCGGCTCCGAGGCTAGTCGGCTAGGCTTTGGAACGAATGACAAGCTCGGGCAGTTCACCCGAGCGTAATCGCGCAAGGATCACGCGGGATGGCGACGCCAAGGATCGGCTTTATCGGACTCGGGCGAATGGGCGGCCCGATGAGCCTGCGACTGATCAACGCCGGCTTCGATCTCGTGGTCTTCGACACAAATCCGGAAGCCTCGGCGCCGCAGAAGAACGCGGGCGCAGGCGTCGCCTCCTCGTCCAAAGAGGTCTTCGATTCGGTTGATCTCGCGTTCGTGAGTCTTCCAACGCCCGACATTGTCGAAAAGGTGGTCCTTGGCGGCGTCGGGCAGGGCTCGCGCGTCAAGACCGTCGTCGATCTGTCGACGAGCGGGCCCGGCATGGCGACGCGGGTGTCGAAGGGCCTCGAGCCTAATGGCGTCGGATGGATCGATGCGCCGGTGTCCGGCGGCGTCGCCGGCGCCAAGAACGGGACGCTGGCCGTGATGGCTTCCGGCCCGCGCGCGACGTTTGAGATCGCCGAGCCGCTGCTCAAGAATTTCGGCAAGGTCTTCTTTGTCGGCGAGAAGGCCGGCCTCGCCCAGGTCGCAAAGCTCGGCAACAATTTGCTGGCCGCGGCCGCGCTGGTCGTTTCCTCCGAAGCTTTGGTGATGGGCGTCAAGGCCGGGATCGATCCGAAGGTCATGCTCGACATCATCAACGCCGGCAGCGGCCGCAACAGCGCGACGCAGGACAAGTTTCCGAAATCGATTCTGCCTGGCACATTTGATTTCGGCTTCGCGACCGGACTTTCCTACAAGGATGTGCGTCTGTGCGTCGACGAAGCGGAGAGTCTCGGCGTGCCGATGGTGGCCGGCGCGGCGGTGCGCCAGATGCTCGCCGTCACCAACGCGAGGTTCGGGCCGACGTCGGACTTCACCTCGATCATCCGCGTCGTGGAGGAATGGGCGGGCGTCGAGGTCAGGGGCTGAATCGAGTCAGGCGCCCGCGCGAACGACGTTCGCCGCTGAGCCTTGGGACACTGGAGAAACGAAATGAACAAGGAAATGTTCGACCGCGGCCTTGCGATTCGCAAGAAGGTGCTCGGCGCCGAATTCGTCGAGAAGTCGCTGGCCACGGCGGACGAGTTCAACATGCCGATGCAGGAGCTGACGACCGAATATTGCTGGGGCGCCGTCTGGGGGCGCGAGGGCCTGCCCCACAAGACGCGCAGCATGCTCAATCTGGCGATGATCAGCTGCCTCAACCGGCCGCACGAGCTCAAGATGCATGTCAAAGGCGCGCTGAAGAACGGCGTCACCAAGGACGAGATCCGCGAAGTCTTCCTGCAGGTGGCGATCTACGCCGGCATTCCCGCCGGCGTCGATTCCTTCCGCGTCGCCCGCGAGGCGTTCGCCGAAGTCGAGAAGGGCGCCTGACGCGGCAGGCTCAGGCGCGGAGATTGAGCTCATGAAGCGCTATCAGATGTTGATCGGCGGCGAGTGGGTTGACGCCGAGGCCCGCGAAACGTTCGAGACGGAAAATCCTTATCTCGGCGCGGCCTGGGCGTTCGTTCCGCGCGCCAAAGCGGCCGATGTCGACCGCGCCGTCGAGGCGGCGCTGAAGGCCTTCCGCGCGCCGTCGTGGGGCAAGATCAGCGCCTCGGCGCGCGGCGCGCTTCTGCGCAAGCTCGCCGATCTGATCGCCGCCGAGGCCGATCGGCTGGCTGAGATCGAAACGCGCGACAACGGCAAGCTGATCACCGAGATGCGGACGCAGCTGCGCTACATTCCGCAGTGGTTCAATTATTTCGGCGGCCTCGCGGACAAGATCGAGGGGCGGGTCATTCCGATCGACAAGCCCGGCATGATCAACTTCACCCGCGAAGAGCCGCTCGGGGTCGTGGCGGCGATCACGCCGTGGAATTCGCCGCTGATGCTGGCCGCGTGGAAGCTCGCGCCCGCGCTCGCGGCAGGCAACACGGTCGTCTGGAAGCCGTCCGAGTTCTCCTCGGTGTCGGCGCTCGAATTTGGCCGCCTGTTCGAGAAGGCGGGCTTCCCTCCCGGCGTGGTCAACATCGTGACCGGCTTCGGCTCCGAGATCGGCGAGCGCCTGGTCTCCCATCCGCATGTCGCGAAGATCGCCTTCACCGGCGGCGACCGCACCGGACAGGGCGTCTACGAGCTTGCGGCAAAGTCGATCAAGCCGGTCACGCTCGAGCTTGGCGGCAAATCGGCCAATATCGTGTTCAAGGACGCCGCTCTCGACAACGCCGTCAAGGGCGTCGTCTCGGGCATCTTTGCGGCGACCGGGCAGACTTGCATCGCAGGCTCCCGCGCGCTGATCCATCGCTCGATCCACAACGAATTCGTCGACAAGCTCGTCGCGCTCGGTGAGACCGCGCGCATGGGCGATCCCTTGCTCGACACCACTCAGGTCGGGCCGGTGACGACCCGGCCGCAGTACAAGAAGGTGCTCGACTATATCGAAATCGCCAAGAGCGAGGGCGCCTCCTGCGTGCTCGGCGGCGGGAAAGCCACGCGTCCCGAATGCGGCGAAGGATGGTTCGTCGAGCCGACGGTGTTCACCGGGGTGAAGCCAGGCATGCGCATCGCCCAGGAGGAGGTGTTCGGCCCCGTCCTTTCGGTGATCACTTTCGAGGACGAGGAAGAGGCGATCGAGATCGCCAACAATACGCAATACGGCCTTGCGGCTGGCGTTTGGACGCAGAACATCGGGACCGCCTTCACCATGGCTGAGCGCCTCGAGGCGGGAACGGTTTGGGTCAACACCTATCGTGCCGTGAGCTACCTTTCGCCCTTCGGCGGCTACAAGCGTTCCGGCATCGGGCGTGAGAGCGGTCTCACAGCGATCCGCGAATATCTGCAGGAAAAGAGCGTCTGGATCGATACGATCGGCGAGGTCGCGAATCCCTTCGTTCAGCGCTAGCGGCCGGTCGCATTGCGGAGCGAGATTGTGCTTGCTAATTTCGCCCATTGCGGCGCTCTCTCGGAGAGCGCCGCCGGTTCGAAACCCGCTTCGATGGAATTGAAGCAGCTCGACTACTTTCTGGGAGTGGCGGAATCGGGGAGCTTCTCCAAGGCGGCCATCCGTCTGTCGGTCGCGCAGCCGATCCTGAGCCGGCAAATCAAGCTTCTGGAGTCGGAGCTTGGGGTCGAGCTCCTCTATCGCAACGGGCGCGGCGTCGTCGTGTCCGAGGCGGGCAAGGTGCTCGAGACCTATGCGCGCAGCGTCGTCGGTCTCGTCGGCAAGGCGCGTTCCGAAATCGGCTCGCTCAAGGCGGAGCCCAAAGGCCGGGTCGCCATCGCGATGCCGCCCTTCGATCGGCTGGATGCTGACGGGTCCGCTCGTGGTGCGCTGCCGTGAGGCCTTCCCTGGGATCCTGCTTCATGTCGCGGAAGGCTTCAGCGGCCACGTCGCCGAATGGCTCTCCACCGGCAGGATGGACATCGGCGTCGTCTATCAGGCGCCGCGGCTCTCGACGCTGCAGACGGAACCTTTGCTCTCCGACGAACTCATTCTCTTGGGCGCGGTCGACGATCCGGCTGGCCTCGGCGGCGACCGCGCGCGGACCAGGCGGCTCGCCGACATTCCGGTGATTTTGCCGGCCCGGCCGCATGGCTTGCGCGTCCTCATCGACAACGAGCTCGAGAAGCTCGGGGTCGTCGCCAATGTCGTGTTCGAGGTCGACGCGATGCCCTCGACGCTGAGCCTCGTCGAGCGGGGCGTGGGATACACCGTGTTGTCGGAAGGCGCGGTGAAGCATCTCTTGAACGCCGGACGGATTCGCAGCTGGTCGCTGACCGAGCCGACCCTGATGCGCGAGCTTTTGCTTGCGACTTCAACGCAGCGCCCGATGAGCGTCGCCACCCGTCTTGTCGCCCGTCTCATCCGTGATGAGGTTCAGGCGATTCTGCGCGGCAGCAATCCGCCGGCGGATCGCGCGCCCGCCAAACCGAAGGCTCCGCCGAGTTTGCGTACATAGGCCTGCTGACACGGCAGTTAAGCGAAAAACCAACCTACGGGAGGTCTCGATGTCGAGTTCCGTCGCCCTGGCAGAAGCGCCCACAACCCGCAGCGCTCCGCTTTCCGTCCGCATGGCGTCCGCGATCGCGGCCAAGCGGGAGAGCGACATTTCCCCCGCCGCTCGCGAAAAACTCAGGATTTGCCTGCTCGATTTCCTTGCCTGCGCGTTCGAGGCGCACGGGCTGCCGTGGGCCCGGCAGGCGCAGGCGCTGGCTACCGCCGGAGCGGGTCCCTGCTCGATCATAGGGACGAGCATCAACTCGCCCGCGATCGACGCCGTCTTCGCCAACAGCGTCGCCGGACATGGGCTCGTGCGCGAGGACATGCACACCGGCAGCGTCAGCCACCTTGGCATCGTCGTTCTGCCGCCTCTGCTCGCGCTTGCGCAAGAGCGGCGCGTCGACGGGCGGAGCTTCGCCGCCGCGGCGATCGTCGGATACGAGGTCGGCGGCCGCATCGGCCGGGCGATCGTGACGCCGGAATTCGCCCGAAGCTTCCGGCCGACCGGTTTCACCGGACCGCTCGCCGCGGCGGCCGCCTGCAGCCGGCTGCTCGGCCTCGATGAGACAGCGACGGCGAGCGCGCTGTCGCTTTCGGCCAACTTCGTCGGCGGGCAGAATCAATGGCCCCACACCGGCGCCGACGAGATGTTCTTCGAGGCCGGAATCGCGGCCCGCAACGGCCTGACCGCCGCGCGGCTCGCGGCGCTTGGCGCATATGGCTCGGAGAAAGCGCTCGATGGCGAAGCGGGATTGCTCACCGCCTACCGGCCGGACCACAAGGCGCCCGATGTTCGTCTGTTCGAGGGCGAGCCGGAGATCATGTCGGTCTTCTTCAAGCCGGTTCCGGTCTGCAATTTCGCGCAAACTCCTTGCCTCGCCGCGGTGGCGCTGGCCAAGGACAAGGACTTCGATCCTTCAGAGGTCATTTCGGTCGACGTCAGCGCGTCGCGCGCCGCCAAAACTTATCCCGGTTGCGACTATTCGGGTCCCTTCGCGCGCGTTCTCCAGGCGAAGATGAGCATCCAATATGCGGTCGCGAGCGCGCTTCTGCGCGGATCGGTCGACGAAGCGAGTTATCTCAAGCTCGACGATCCGGCGCTGCTCGCTTTGGCGGCCAAGGTGACGGTCAGGGCTGGCGACGATTTCACCGCCGCCTTCCCGGCAAAACAGGGGGCGGAGGTGACGGTTCGCGCTCAAGGACGGGCGCGTGCTCTCGCATCGCCTTCAGGACGTCATCCCCGCCGATCTCGACCTCATCCGCCGGCGGTTCCGCGCCGCTGCGAGCAAGGCGATCGGCGCGGACGCGGCCAAGGCGCTCGAAGCCGCTGTCGACGACCTCGAGCGCAGCGCGGATGTGGGCGCTTTGATGCAGATGGCTCTTGCGCCCGCCGCCAAAGCCGGCGCGGCCTAGCCGGGCGCCCGCAGCGGATCGACCTGAGCGATAAAGGGCGCTGGGAGACATGGGCGACGACAAGGATCTTCCGCGCTATCAGGTCTACGCGCTCCGCTACGCGACCCGCGAGGGCCGCCGGCAGGACAATTTCATCGGCGGCGATCCGCATGACGGGCCCATGCCGATGGATTATTTCTGCTGGCTCGCGGTCGGCGACGAGCGCCGGTTCGTCATCGACTGCGGCTTCACCGAGGAAGTCTCGGCCCAGCGCAAGCGCACCTATCTGCGCAATCCGGTCGATGCGCTGGAACTGCTCGGAGTGCGCGCCGCGGACGTCGAGGACGTCATCATCACGCATCTGCACTACGATCACGTCGGCAACTTCGATCGGTTCCCCAAGGCGCGCTTTCATCTTCAGGAGACGGAGCTCGCGTTCGCCACCGGCAAATACATGCGCCATCCGTTCCTGTCGCACGCGTTCGAGGTCGAGGACGTGGTCGGCATGGTTCGGCTCAACTATCGCGGGCGAGTCGTCTTTCATAACGGCGACACGGAGCTCGCGCCCGGCTTGCGCCTGCATCTCGCAGGCGGGCATTCGGCGGGCTTGCAGTTCGTCAGCGTCCACACCGAGCGAGGTTGGCTGGTGCTGGCGTCGGACGTGACGCACTATTACGAGCACATGGACAGCGGCCGGCCGTTCACGACGACCTTCCATGTCGGCGACACGCTCGAGGGCTACGGCCGGCTGAGGGCGATTGCGCCGAGCCCCGACCACATCGTGCCGGGCCACGATCCCCTGGTGATGCGGCTCTATCCGCCGCCTTCTCCGGAGCTCAAGGGCGTGGCGGTGCGGCTGGACCAGCCGCCGCAGCATTGGCCGTCAAATGCCTGATCCGTGGCGCTCGCGGCTGCTGCGATTCAGGGTTGAGGTCGGCGCTTGGCGCCACCGCTGACGCGCGCGTTTCGTCACTCGTTCGCCGATGGAGCCTGGGGCGGCGCAATGATCTGATCGATCGTGCACTGTCGCGTCGGCTTGTCGGGCCTGAAGCGGAGGAGCTTGGTTCCGTGGCGGAACCGATTGCCTGTCACGTGATCGTATCGCACTTCGACCACCAACTCGGGGCGTAGCGGCTCCCATTCGCCGCTGCGCTCCGTGCTCCAGCGGCTGGGCCCGCCCGGCGCGCGCCCCGTGAAGCCTGGCGGCGCTCGCAAAGCGGCGAGCTTTCGCGTCAGTTCCGGGCGCTCCTCGTTGGCGATCGTAGAGGTGAAGCCGACGTGGTCGAGCAGGCCCTGCGCGTTATAGAGACCAAGCAGCAGCGAGCCCACTTCCGGTCTGCCGCTCAGATATCGAAAGCCTCCGACTGCGCAATCGGCGGTGCGCAAGCGCTTGACCTTGACCATTGCGCGCTCGCCGCTTTGATAGCTTCCGTCGAGCCTCTTGGCGACGACTCCGTCTCTTCCGTCGCGGTCGAAATCATCGAGCCACCTTGTCGCCTGCGCGAGATCGCGCGTGCAGGGCGTGACGATGAGCTTTCCCGCAATCGCGGCCTTCTCGCCGAACGCCTCGAGCGCAGCACGTCTCTCTGCCAGCGGGAGAGATCCGACCGGCGAGCCATCCGGTCCGACCAGCATGTCGAACAGGATGAGCCGCGCTGGCGTTTCCTGTGACAATCGATGGATCCGACTCGCCGCTGGATGAAGCCGGGCTTGCAACGCGTCAAACGTGAGGCGCCCGTTAAGTTCGATGACCAGTTCGCCATCGACTACGAATCGCTCGAACGGAACTTCGAGCAGCGTCGCCACAACCTCGGGGAAAAAGCGGCTCAAAGAGGCGCCGGATTTTCCTCTGAGCTCGACCGAGCCGGCCTCCTTGAACGCAAGGCAGCGAAAGCCGTCCCATTTCGGCTCGAATTGCCACTCGCCCGGTTCATCGGGAAGCGATTCCGCGGATCTCGCCTCCATAGGCGCGGTGTCGCGCCGCAAGGAAGATAGATCAGGGAGCTCGGTTCCGGGTCTTTTTCGAGCGGTCATGCGCCCACCTCCGCTCTCAAGCCCGGCTGCATCTGTTGCTCGCTCTCTCTTTGCCGGCGACCGGCGATGTTGCTCAACAAGCGCAGGCGGCCTTGGTTCCAGGCCGGCTGTTCGCGGCTGACCGGGCGCGTGAGCGAGGCCGCGGGCGCGCCGGTCGGCCAGGAAACCTTCGACTGCGGAACACCGTCAACTCAACCCGCGGTTTCTGGCGCGCTTAAGGCGCCAGCTTTTAACCGCGCCACGCGGGCCTTTCGGAAGTCAGCCCGGAACGGTTCCCCCGGATCCGAGTTTTGTGGTGAGCGTCAGGCGACGAGAGGAGAAGGAAATGGCGCCCCGTGAATCCGAGCCGCAGAAGGAGACCGTCGAACGCGTCATGCACGAATTCAAGCATGGCGAGCTTCGTTCGGGGACGAGCGGCAAGAAGGTCAGGAGCCGCAAACAGGCGGTCGCCATCGCGCTGAGCGAAGCGGGCGCGTCCAATCAGCAAACGTCGAAAGAGAACGAGGAGCATTTGCGCCACACCAAGGCGAAGGAGCGTCGTGGCGAAACGGCGAAGGACGAGGTTGAGGGAAAGAGCTCCGCCGGCGATCCGCCAAATAGGTGAGCGCGCCCTATCCCTCCTCGAGTTCAGGAGCGCTTGCGCCGAAAGCGCCCTAAAGCTTGAGGCCGTTGCGCTTGATCTGCCGCGTGAGGCTGCCATCGGCGGGAAACAGTGGGATGAGGCAGGCCTGCACGGCGTGGTAGATGTCGGGGCGGCCTTCGAAAACGCGCGAGACGGGATTGAGCGCGCTGTCGAGCTCGGGGCGCCAGCCATGCGTCCTGTCGATCACATGGGCGACGAGGAAGCTCCAGATCCGCCGGTACCATTGTTCGTAAATCGGGTCGGGCTCGACCGAGCCGAGCGCGGCGGCGGCGCCGACGCCTTCGGCGCAAGGGCCACCAATAACGATCCGCCTGATCCGGATGGTCGCTCCAATCGAGCGTGTAGTAGAAGCCGCCAAGCTTCTGGTCCCAGCCGATCGACACAGTCTTGCGGAAGAGGCCTGCCGCGGCTTCGATCATCCATGCCTTACTGCGGCCTCCAAGCTCCCAGAGCTGGACAAGCAGGCGGCTCCATTCGAGCGCATGGCCAGGCGTCGTGCCGCTCGGGCGGAACATCGGATCGCCTTTATAGGCCCGGTCGACGTCCCAGCTCTCGGTGAAATGTTCGGCGACCCGCCAGCCCTCGTTGCGGGCGTGGCGATCGATGATCAGCGAGGCGATGCTCTCCGCCTTGTCGAGATAGAAGCGCTCGCCGGTCGCCTCGAAGGCCGCCATCAACGCTTCGGTGAGATGCATGTTGGAGTTCTGGCCGCGATAAGCGCCCATCGGCGACCAGTCGCGATTGTATTCTTCCGTGGTCGCGCCGGCCGCCTTGTCCCAGAACTTTTGCTCGATGACCTGCGTCACGTCGGCGAGCAGGCGCGGCGCGTCGGGATGCCCCACGCACATCGCGGACGAGGCGGCGAGCAGGACAAAGGCATGGCCGTAAGCCTGCTTCGTCGGGTCGGTCGGCTTCTCGTCGTCCACGCCCCAGAAATAGCCGCCGTGCTCGCGCGTCGCGCATGCGCTCCCACAGGAACGCCATGCCATGGTCGACGATGCGGTCGGCGCCCGGAAGCCCAAGCAGATGCGCGATGGCGAAGCCATGCACCATGCGCGCGGTTCCGTGCACCTGCCGGTTCGCGCCTTTGTGTCCGGGCTTCGGCGCCAGAGGCCGCGCGTTCTCATCGAGCGAGAAGAAGCCGCCCGCCGGATTGAAGGAGGGAAGCTGGAAGAAGTCGAAGAGGGCGCGGGCGTTATCGATGAGCCACAGCCGGTGGGCCGTCAGCGTCGTGAAGCGCGGCGTCCCGGCTACGGGAAGATCCTTGATTGTCGACTGCGCCATAATTACGCAAACTAGTGGTCAAAATCAAACGTAAGAGTCCGGGCGCCTTCCGCAATTTCAAGGAGTTCTCCGGCTTGCAAGGGGTTCGAAGCGTTTGATTCTATCCACTAGGTCTTGCTATCGAGAACGGAAGTCAAGAGGCCGGCCGCCGGGGAGGCGTGTCTGCGAGATGTTAGGCCAATTCGCGCCCGGATACCGCGTTGTCGATCAACTCGCTTCAGTCAAGCTCACCGAAGCAGCGCGGGTGGTCGAGAAGGTGCTACCGCTAAATGCAGAAGGAAAATACCTATGGCGCTCCCGGCCGACGCCGATAGCTTACGCGGCGGTCGGGGCTTCCGTCACACGCCGGCACGAGAAACAATCCGCGCCCGCGTTGGCGCGCGAATTATTTAGGTTGCGCAGTCGGTGACGGCGGCCTCTGGATAACAGCATCAAAAGAGACCGATATCGTGGCCCACACTCCATTGATGCAATTTCTTAAAGCGCTTTCCTCTGATGCCAGCCTTTGCCAACGTCGAAGCATCTCTGTCGCGGAGCTGATGGCGGAGCGGCGGATCGCCTCGTCTCGCCGCCAATTCCTCGCCGGCGCCGCTGCTACGGCGGCGAGCGCGGCGCTTCCGGAAACGGCGCTTGCCGCGCCTTCCAAGGCCCGCATCGCCATCGTCGGCGCGGGGATTGCCGGGCTCAACGCGGCGCTCACCCTGCAGGACGGGGGAGTCGCCAGCACGGTCTATGAAGCTTCGAATCGGATCGGCGGGCGGATGTTCTCTGCGACGTCGATATGGGCGGACAATCAGGTCACCGAGTGGTGCGGGGAGCTGATCGATTCCGATCACGAGACGATCATTGGTCTCGCCCGTCGGTTCGGTCTGCCGTTGGACGAGCTCGCCGGAAATCGGAGGCTGCGGGACACCTACAAGTTCTTTGGACGCTACTATACCGTCGAGCAGGCCTATGAGGACTGGCGGAGCCACGTCCAGTCGGCTGTCGCGAAGGACCTCGAAGCCGCGGGCAAATCGACCACTTACGACAAGTTCACGCCCGAGGGACAGAAGCTGGATCAGATCTCGATCGCCGAGTGGATCGACAGCCGCGTGCCGGGCGGCCGCAAGTCATCGATCGGCGCTTTGCTCGACGTCGCCTATGCGATCGAATACGGAGCCGACACGACGGATCAGAGCGCACTGAACCTTGTTTATATGCTCGGCGCCAACAAGCAGACCGAGGCCGGAAACGGATTCGGCGTCCTCGGGGGCTCGGACGAGGGTTATCATATTCGCGGCGGCAACCAGCAGCTCCCGGCGCGGATCGCCAGGCATCTGCGCAAACCCGTGCAGCTCGGAATGCGCATGACGTCGATCGCCCGCGACGGCGACGGGACTTATGCGCTCACCTTCGCCGACGCGCCGACGGTCGCCGCCGATCTTGTGATCTTGAGCCTGCCCTTCGCGGTGCTGCGCAAGATCGACACGAGCGCCGCCGGCTTCGACGCGCGCAAAAACGGCGCCATCCAGGAGCTGGGCCGAGGCCAGAACGGCAAGCTCCAACTCCAGTTCACCTCGCGCTATTGGCGCGAACCGGGCCCCTGGCCGGGGCGCGGCAACGGCCTGTCCTATACCGACGAGGGCTACCAGAACACCTGGGAGGCCAGCCGGCAGCAATTTGGCGCCGCCGGCATTCTCAACAACTATACGGGCGGCTCGGTGACCGCCGCCAAGGCGACCAAGACGCCGTTCGCGACCGCCGCGGACGCCAATGTGCAGGAGGACGCGAGAACCTTCCTCGGGGGCCTCGAGAAGGTGTTTCCCGGCGGGACCGCGAAATGGAACGGCCGGGCGGCGAGCTCCCTCCCCGCCCTCGATCCCAATCTGGGCGCGTCCTATTCCTACTGGCGGGTGGGGCAATACACCTCATTCGCCGGCTACGAGAAGGTGAGGCAGGGCAACATCTTCTTCGCCGGCGAGCACTGCTCGCTCGACTATCAGGGCTTTATGGAGGGCGCCGCTTCCGAAGGCGCGCGCGCGGCGAAGGAGATCCTGGCCCAGCTCCGCGGCAAGACGGGGCCACAGGTTGAGCAAGGCCGCCCTAGGCGTTAAGGATCAGGGTCACACTTTAAAACACCTTTTCTTCGTATAAATAGGGATGGATTCAAGCCGCGCCCCCTGGGCCGGCCGGTGAATTTGGGTTTTCTTGGCGGATGGTCGTTTGGCCGCGAAAACCCCAGTTTTCGCGGGTTGGAAAAGCTTGGATTTCCTTGGATTCTCTCGTGCGAAACGATACTTTTCAATGGGTTACGAGGGATTTTCGCTGAAAAAATTTCTCACGCCCTTTGGCCCCTGGCGGCAATGAATGTAGCCGCCGTGGCAAGCGGTAGCGAAGAATTGCTCATGGGGCAAGCCTAGCCGAATTTCTGCTTTTTTAAAAGCATTTGTCGGATTTTATAGCACTAGCCGCGGATTTTCCGCTGGTGCGAGGAGTTAGGAATATTGCGCTCACCGTCATGGCCGGGCTTGACCCGGCAATCCACGCAGCGCCCGCACGATTTGTGAGAAATTCTATATTTTATCGATATATCAGTTTCTTAACCGCAAGATATGGCCGGTCACCCGGTTGCGCGCGTTGACGAAGGCCGAATAGCGCCGATGCGCCTTGCCGAGCGCCCGGCCAAGCCCCTCGGGCGTCGCGGGCGCCAGGATGAGATGGACGTGGTTGGGCATCAGGCAATAGCTCCACACCGCGACCGTCTCGCGCGCGCAGGCCTCGCGCAGCAGATCGCGGTAGAGCTCGTAGTCCGCGTCGCAGAAGAACACCCGCTCGCGCCGGTTGCCGCGCTGGGTCACATGGTGAGGAAGGTCTGGAACGACAAACCGGCCGATCCGCGCCATGGACAGCTCCGGAAGGGAAGAGAAACGCAGCTATCACAGAAAGCAGGAAATATGCAAGTGTCACCGTAATCCCCCGTAATCCCGTAATCCCGCACCGTAATCCCGAAGTGTGACCGTAATCCCCGTAATCCCGCCCGTAATCCCCGCACCGTAATCCCCGTAATCCCAGATTCGTCGGCTCGTCTTAAGTGATATAGACCAGAACGTTAGCGCCGGGAAATGCGACTAACCTGCAATTGAGAACTAACGAGAATTTCGAAGCGTGACTAACCATTTTATTGCCGAATGCCTTGACGATTAACTCAGCCGAGTGCTCAGAAAGCTGCAATGAATACCCATAGAAAGCAGTGCGGGGGAACTCTCTCCCGGGTCCCTTCTCAAGGTCGGGAACGGTAGCATTCGCTCGGCTCTCAATACCGGTATCCTTCGCACCTGTTAGAGAGGTAGCAAACCAGAACACCGGCTACCCGGCCTCGCTTATCGTATATTTCTCCCGCCTTGTTGTATCTAAGCAGAAGGCCATCGACGTTTATCTGATACTTATTTGGATCGCCTGGTAGTCCACTGTCTCTCTTATGCATATCGTTATATATAGGTTCATACATTCTGGAATAACTAAATGTTCTGTAACTTCCATACCCAGATTTAGGACTATACGTCACTGTGTAGCAAGCCGATGGATCGATGTTTCCAAGACCGTCTCGACCTTGCAAATTCCTTGCATACTTGAATTCGACACCGGCTGTCACATAATTGCGGCCCGGCGTCGGCTTAGACAGATAGTTTACCCATGTATTATTTGATCCCTTATACGTCGGGCATTCTCTCTGCAGCGGCACGTAGAACGGCGGATAATTTGGTTTCGCGTCGCTTGGATGGGCGCGCAAATTATAGCCAATATCCTGGACCGCCTTTTCTATAGTTTTTCCTGTGTCGTGAGCCGCCTTTTCCGCGGTGTGGCCGGCATCGTGCGCTCCTTTTTTCACAGCGTGTCCGATCCCATGGCCCGCATTTTCAGCTGCGTGACCAGCCTTATGGGCGGTGTTCTCGATGGCGTGGCCGACAGGCGCGACGGTTCGACTCCAGACATCAGCCTTTGCGATAGTAGTGCTCGACAATATCGCGACGGAAAACAGAGCGAAGTGAATTAGTTTCATTTTTACTGTCCAGGTTTATACTCAAGCTGAAAGGTCGTCCCGCTCGTATTGCTGCTGCCCGATCCGCCAACCCCTCCGATGGAACCGGAGCCGCTATTATTTCCGCCGCCCGAAAATCCACCTGGCGCACCGCCAATTGAAGATAATGGGTTGCTTTGCGCCCCACGTTTCAATCGGTCCTCTGACGCCTGCTGCCTTTCTTTTAAAATGCCCAATACGCCTGCTTGCTCTAACATCTGATCATGCAGCGCTGCGTCTTGACGAGCATTTTCCTCCGGGGCATGTTTGATCGAAGTCTTAGAGGAATTCTGATCGCGAAGTTCTTCAACGAACTTAGATGGGATCTCATTTCCGATTTTGAGTGGATTAAACTCAGGTACTTTAAGTCCTAACGCTCCGCCAATATCACGATCTAGAGACACGCAATTTTGCCAGACGATCGAATATTTCTTTTCGTCCCAATTGGATATCATGTAAGATACTAGCCCGGCTTGCTCTTCGGTAAGATCGGTACGAAATACGATATCGTTGTGCATGTCGGGCAGCTCATATTTTACCTTGCCCGGTCCATATAGCGTGTTTCTTAGTGTGTGGTTCTCTGGATAGAACCCGGCGGCAGAGTAAAAAAAAGTTAGTCCATTATCGAGCTCTTTACCCAGGAATACAAACGTGTGACCAAATCCCGGATCAATTGAATGGTCAAGGCGGTCGAAGAATCTCTGCTCCCGGGAACCTGCTTCTCGATGACATTGAGGAAGCGAATGAACTCCTGATGGCGATGGCGCTGCATGTTGCGGCCGATGACCGTGCCGTCGAGGACGTTCATCGCGGCGAACAGCGTCGTCGTGCCGTGGCGCTCATAGTCGTGCGTCATGGTTCCGGCGCGACCCTTCTTCAGCGGCAGTCCGGGCTGTGTGCGGTCAAGCGCCTGAATCTGGCTCTTTTCGTCGACCGACAGGACGATGGCGTGTGCGGGCGGATCGACATAGAGCCCGACGACGTCGCGCAATTTGTCGACGAAGCGCGGATCGTTGGACAGCTTGAACTGGCGCATCCGGTGCGGTTGCAGACCATGGGCGCGCCAGATGCGTTGGACCGAACTCACGCTGAGCCCAGTCGCCTTCGCCATCAAGGCTCCGGTCCAGTGGGTCGTCTCACCAGGCGGGTCGCCAAGCGTCAAGGCGACAACGCGCTCCGTCGCCTCGGCGCTGAGGGGCTTGATTCGCGAGGGACGCGTCTTGTCACGAAGCAGGCCGTCGAACCCGTCCTCCAGAAAGCGTTCCTGCCAGCGCCAAACGCAGGTCTTGGACTTGGCCGTTCGCCGCATGATCTCGTTCGTGCCGACGCCATCGGCGGTCAACAGCACGATTTCAGCCCGCCAGACGTGCTTCTGCGGCGCGTTGCGGTCTTGCACCACAGCTTTGAGCCGGCGAATATCGGCGGACGAAACGGAGAGGGATTTTCCTGCGCGCATCGCGCAGACTCGCACGCCGAACTTGCCGCGGGAATCCCATCCGGGACTCAAATGTTAGGCTCGATCCAATAGAGCTCCTGGCCCGCCTCCGATCTCTGTCGGCCTCCAAGAGCCCTTGACGGCATGCCTCCTCACCCCCTCCTTCGCCCCCTCATCTTCCCACCCTTCGGCCGGGCTTCACCGCCGCCCCAATTGTGCGGGCCCATGTCGGCGTCGGTCGGCTTGCGCGGCCGGGTCGAGGGCAGGTTGGCGGCGCGGCCGAACAGGCGCGGGCCGGCGTAGGCGCCGGCTTCCGCCTCGACCGCCTCCTGGCGCGCGAGCGGATCGTCGCCGACCGCAAGCGCCACCGATTGCAGGCGCTTGATCTCATCGCGCAGGCGCGCCGCCTCCTCGAATTCGAGATTGCCGGCCGCCTCCTTCATCCGCTTGTCGAGATCGGCGATCGTGCCTTCCAGGTTCTGGCCGATGGCGGGAGCGTCGGCGAGGCCGATGTCGACCGTGACGTGGTCGGCCTCGTAGACCGAGCCCAGGATATCCTGGATGCCGCGCTTGATCGACGCGGGCGTGATGCCGTTGGCCTCGTTATAGGCCTCCTGCTTGGCGCGGCGGCGGCTGGTCTCCTCCATCGCGCGCTGGATCGAACCCGTCTCCACGTCGGCGTAGAGCACCACCTTGCCGTCGACGTTGCGCGCGGCGCGGCCGATCGTCTGCACGAGTGACGTCTCGGAGCGCAAAAAGCCTTCCTTGTCGGCGTCGAGAATGGCGACCAGCGCACATTCGGGAATGTCGAGGCCCTCGCGCAAAAGATTGATGCCGACCAGCGCGTCGAAGGCGCCGAGGCGCAGGTCGCGGATGATCTCGATGCGCTCGATCGTGTCGATGTCCGAGTGCATGTAGCGCACGCGCACGCCGTTCTCGTGCAGATATTCGGTCAGGTCCTCGGCCATCCGCTTGGTCAACACGGTGACGAGCGTCCGGTACCCGCGCCGCGCCACTTCCTTCACTTCGCTGAGCAGGTCGTCGACCTGGCTGCGCGCGGGGCGGATCTCGACCGGCGGATCGATGAGGCCGGTCGGGCGGATCACCTGCTCGACGAAGACGCCGTCGGTCTGCTCCATTTCCCAGTGTCCCGGCGTCGCCGAGACATGCACGGTCTGCGGCCGCATCGCCTCCCATTCCTCGAACCTCAGCGGCCGGTTGTCCATGCATGAGGGCAGGCGGAAGCCGTACTCGGCCAAGGTCGCCTTGCGCCGGTAGTCGCCGCGATACATACCGCCGATCTGCGGGATGGTCACATGGCTCTCGTCGGTGAACACGAGCGCGTTGTCGGGCAGATATTCGAACAAAGTCGGCGGCGGCTCGCCGGGCCTGCGGCCGGTGAGATAGCGCGAATAGTTCTCGATGCCGGCGCAGGAGCCGGTCGCCTCCAGCATTTCGAGATCGAACAAAGTGCGTTGCTCGAGCCGCTGCGCCTCGAGCAGACGGCCTTGCCGGTTGAGGTGGTCCAGGCGTCCCTTAAGCTCGAATTTGATCGCCTCGATCGATTGCAAGAGCGTCGGGCGCGGGGTCACATAATGCGAATTGGCGTAGATCTTGACGAATTCGAGATCCTGCGTCTTGGCGCCCGTCAGAGGATCGAATTCGGCGATCGTCTCGATCTCGTCGCCGAAAAAGCCGATGCGCCAGGCGCGGTCCTCGTAGTGGGCAGGAAACACTTCGATCGTGTCGCCGCGCACGCGGAAGAGGCCGCGGGAGAAGTCGCCGGCCTGCACGCGCTTGTACTGTAGCGCGACCAGATCCTTGACCAGCTGGCGCTGGTCGACCTTGTCGCCGAGCTTGAGCGAGAAGGTCATGGCCGTATAGGTCTCGACCGAGCCGATGCCGTAGATGCAGGAGACAGAGGCGACGATGATGACGTCGTCGCGCTCGAGCAGCGCGCGCGTGGCCGAGTGGCGCATGCGGTCGATCTGCTCGTTGATGTCGGATTCCTTCTCGATATAGGTGTCGGTGCGCGGGACGTAGGCCTCCGGCTGGTAATAGTCGTAGTAGGAGACGAAATACTCGACCGCATTGTCGGGGAAGAAGCTCTTGAACTCGCCATAGAGCTGCGCCGCCAGCGTCTTGTTGGGCGCGAGAATCAGCGCCGGGCGCTGGGTCGCCTCGATCACCTTGGCCATGGTGAAGGTCTTGCCGGAACCGGTGACGCCGAGCAGCACCTGGTCGCGCTCATTCGCGCGAACGCCCTTGACCAGTTCCTCGATCGCCTGCGGCTGGTCGCCCTGCGGCTCGAATTCGGAGACGACGCGGAACCGCCGTCCGCCCTCCGACTTGTCCGGCCGCGGCGGCCGGTGGGGAACCCACGGAGGGCGGTTGCGGATATTGGGGTCGCCCTCGTCGAGCAGCGCTTTGAGCGAGTCGGCCGAGACCGCCGCTCCGGTCAGGCCGCGCGGGTGGCTTTCCGGCGCGGGGGTCTCGAACCTCGGCTGCGGCGCCTCTGAAAGCCCTTGGCCGAAGCCGCGCCGTCCCTCGGCAAGCGCGGGATTGAGCAGTTCGGCCAGATGCTCGTCGAGCGGCTGCAGGTCCGGGCGCGAAGCCTTGGACTTCGGCGCGGAGGCGGATTTTCGGGGCGCTGGCATTGGCGGAATATGGGGCGAATCGAGCGGCCGGGGGAAGGGCGGCCCGGGGAGCGTCGCCGCTCAACTCAGCCTGAGGCTTAAGCCTCCCGGCTCGCGAACTGTCAGCTTTTCGGTTCGCGCCGGAGAAACCAACGTCTGGACTAAGGAAAACATTTGGCGATACGAGATGCGCGTCCGGCCTGGGAAGGCCGCGGCGCGCGTGATCCCATTTCGAGCGGCGGGCGATCCAGTGCAAAACCCTATCAATTCCCTGATCGTCTTCGTCGCCATGTGCGCGAGCGCTGCGTTCGGCTTCTTCATCCATTCCCGCCTGCCGGAGACGCACCGGACGCCCCAGTCCATCGCGTTGGTGCAGCTTGTAATCACCCTCCTTGTCACCTTCACGGCTATCGTGCTCGGCCTTCTCACGACTTCGGTCAAAGCCGGGTTCGACGCTGCTTATAGCGCTCGCGGCGAGGACGCCGCGCAACTGGCCCAGCTCGATCGCTGCCTGCGCGACTACGGTCCCGAGACGGCGTCGATTCGCGGCCAATTGCGCGGATATGCCGCTGCGGTCATCGCCAGCACTTGGCCCGACGAGCCGCGTCCAGTCGGCGTTGCTTATCCCGACCCGTCGAAAATGCCGCTAACTGGCGAATCCCTCGTCTTGTCCGACATCTTGAGCGATGTTGGTCTCGAGGTCCGGTCGCTTAAGCCTGCGGATGCAGTGCACGAGAGGGTGCTGGCCGATTGCGATCAGCAATATGGCGATTTGATAAAGGCCAGGTGGAAAGTGATCGAAGGAACCCGCGCATCCATCTCGGCGCCCTTCTACTGGGTGCTGGTGATCTGGCTTGCGATCCTGTTTGGAACGTTTGGCCTGACGGCGCGGCCCAACGCCATGGTGGCGACGGTGATGGTTTTGTGCGCGCTGTCGATCACGATTGCGGTCTTCGTCATCCTCGATATGGACGAACCCTACGGCGGACTGTTCGGGGTGCCGAGCACCGCGATGCGCAACGCGCTCGCCGACATGATGCGCGCGGGCGGGTGAGGCGCGAGCTCTGAGGCGTTTTTGGCCGCGCGGGACGGAATGCGCTGTCAGGAATTGGGTTGAATTTGAGGTTCGGCGGCGCATCTTTCCAACTGAGGGTCAAACGGAAAACGGCGCCATGAGCGAGGCTGCTCAGTATCACGTATTTGAAACCGCGTTGGGCTTCTGCGCCATCGCCTGGAGCGAAGCGGGGATCGCGCGTTTTCAATTGCCGGTCAAAAGCGCCGAGGCCGCGGAACGGTTGATGCGCCGCCGCGCGCTCGACGCGGAGCCGCAAGCGCCGTCCGACGAAGTTGCGGCGGTCGTGGCGGCGGCGAAACAATACTTCGACGGCGAGGAAACGGACTTCTCGCAGGTCCGGCTCGACCTCGCCGCCCAGGACCCATTCTTCGCCCAGATTTACGCCGCCTTGCGCCGGGTCGGCTGGGGCTGCACGACCACCTATGGCGCGCTGGCGAAGGAGGTCGGCGCTCCCCGCGAAGCGGCGCGCGATGTCGGCGAGGCGATGGCCAAAAATCCGGCGCCCTTGATCGTTCCCTGTCACCGGGTCCTGGCCGCCGGCGGCAAGATCGGTGGTTTCTCGGCGCCTGGCGGCTCGAAAACCAAGGCCCGGATGCTGGAGCTGGAAGGCGTTCGGGTCGGGCCGCCGGAAGCCGCGCAACGCTCTTTCAGTTTCTGAGCAGGGCCGTCGCGCCCGTTAAGCCGCCTTGTCAGGCAGCGCGCAGCGCCTAAGTAAAAGCGCGCGATCCGGTCCCGCCCAAAGCGACCGCAATCCCGAAGGATGGAAGACCATGGCGATGTCCGTTTGGCGGGCCGCCGCTGCCGGCCTTGCGGCGGTGGCGGCTGTTTCGGCTGCGAACGCCCAGGCCGCCGACCCGGACCTGATTTTCCGCAAATCGACGACGTTCAAGCTTCTGACGCCCAACGATAAATTGGCCGTCTACGGTGTCGACGACCCGCTTGTCGAGGGGGTCGCCTGTCACTTCACGGCGCCGGAAAAAGGCGGCCTTTCGGGCGCGCTCGGCCTGGCCGAGCAGACGTCGGATATCTCGCTCGCCTGCCGTCAGTACGCTCCGATCAAATTCAAGGACAAGTTCTCGCAGGGCGACGTCGTCTTCAGCGAGCGGAGGTCGCTGTTCTTCAAGAAGATGCAGATCGTCCGGGGCTGCGACGCCAAGCGCAATATCCTGGTCTACATGAGCTACAGTGACAAGCTGGTCGAAGGGTCGCCCAAGAACTCGACCTCGTCAGTGCCGATCGCGCCCTGGGGCGCGGGCGAGGTGCAAAAGTGCGGCGATTTTCTTCGCTAGATTGAGCAGTTGCGCGGTTCCCCGCGATGGCGGTGCTCCAGATGCGGCATATGGCCTTCGTCTATCCAACGGCGCCGCCCGCGCATATGGGATTACGGGGTCGGCTCCCGCGAATTCGAGTTCTGGAAACCGCGCATAGTCCCGATCATAGGTGATCCAGACGCAACCGTGCTCAATTGCAAGCGCTGCGAACCATGCGTCGGCAATACGGGGCCCGCGAATATCCGCAGCGAGACAAATGCGCGTGAAGATCGGCCAATGCCGAGGTCCCGGGCGCACGATCTCACAATGCGGCTGTTCGAGCAGACTATTGCAAAATGCGAAAGCCTCGGCGACGGAACTTGGCTGCCTGAAGATGCGCGGATTGGATGCAATGCGCGCCGCCGCGCTCAGCGTCAGCGGAGAAATCCCGAACTGGGCGTCCCCCAGAACGATCCCGTCGAGCCAAGACTTGCAGATCGAATGGCGGCTCGAATCGGCTCGAAACGCGTAGATCAACACGTTGACGTCAGGAAGAGTCACTGGAGTCGTCCGGCCGCGTCCAGATCTTCCAGCTCCTGCAACGCCGCCGAGTTGTCGAGATCGATTCCCGGCATCAGGCCGCCCCTCGCCGAGCTCACCGGCGGGAGGACGCGTTTCCGTCGAGCGGCGGGCTCGAGCTCATCGACGACCTTGCGCAAACCGTCCTCGATCAGGGCGGTGAGCGAACGTCCCTCGGCAAGCGCTTTTTTCTTGGCGCGCCGGACAAGATCTTCGGGCAACCGGACTGTCGTTCTCTCGGCCATATGTCATGACATATCGGTGGTCGCGGCGATATGTCAATTCCTACTCCATAGCCTGATCGAGATCACGGATCAGATCCTCGGCCGTCTCAAGCCCGATCGACAGCCGGATGACGTCGTCGCCAGCGCCGGCCGAGGCGCGCTGCTCGTCGGTCAGCTGGCGGTGGGTGGTTGAGGCTGGATGCAGGATGAGGCTGCGGGTGTCGCCGATATTGGCGAGATGCGAGAACAGGCGCACGCTCTCGACCAGTCTGACGCCCGCTTCGTAGCCGCCCTTGACGCCGAAGGTGAACACGGCGCCCGCGCCCTTGGGCAGGTATTTCTGCGCCAGCTTGAAGTAGGGGCTTCCCTTGAGGCTGGCGTAGGACACCCAGTCGACCTTCGGGTGCTGGCTCAGGAATTCCGCGATCCTTCGCGCGTTCTCGACGTGCCGCTCCATCCGCACATGCAAGGTCTCGACGCCGGTGATGGTTAGGAAGGCGTTCATTGGCGCGAGCGCAGGTCCAAAGTCGCGCAAGGCGACCGCGCGCGCCTTCATGGTGAAGGCGAAATCGCCGAAATTTTCAAAGAACTTCAGCCCGTGATAAGCGGGCTCCGGCTCGGTCAGCGAGGGAAAGCGGCCCCCTTGCGACCAGTCGAACCGGCCCGATTCGACCACCACGCCGCCAAGCGCATTGCCGTGGCCAGCGAGGAACTTGGTCGTCGAATGGACGACGATGTCCGCGCCATGCTCGATCGGCCGGCAGAGGTAGGGGGTCGCGAGCGTGTTGTCGACGATCAGCGGCAGGCCCGCCTCATGCGCGACCTTCGCCACCCCCGCGATGTCGACCACGACGCCGCCCGGATTGGCGAGGTTCTCAATGAAGATCGCCTTGCATTTCGGCGTCAACGCGCGGCGAAAATTCTCAGGCTCGGTCGGATCGACGAAATGGCAGGTCCAGCCGAGCTTCTTGAACGACAGGCCGAACTGGGTGAGCGAGCCGCCATAGAGATTGCGCGAGGCGACGAACTCGTCGCCGGGCTCCATTAGGGTGAAGAAGGTGAGGAACTGCGCCGCGTGGCCCGAGGAGGCGGCGACCGCCGCGCGGCCGCCTTCGAGCGCGGCGATGCGTTCCTCCAGCACCGAGACGGTCGGATTGGTCAGCCGCGAATAGATGTAGCCGAAATTATGCAGGTTGAAGAGCGAAGCGGCGTGGTCGACGTCGTCGAACACATAGGCCGTCGTCTGGTAGATTGGGGTCGAGCGCGCGCCGGTGGTCGGGTCGGGCGCGGCGCCCGCATGGATCGCGCGAGTCTCGAAGCCATAAGCCAGATTGTGCGCTGGGGCCGGGCGGTCCTTGACCCGGCGCTGCAGCGGCGCCGCGGGAGGACGATTGTTGATAATGCCGCTGTTGACGCCGCTCCACGACAATTCGCCGCCGAGGCGCCCGAACTCGATCTTCGGGCAGCGGTTCATGATCACTTCGAGGCCCGCCGCTTCCGCCTTTTTCGCCGCCTCGTCGTTGCGGACGCCGAGTTGCATCCACAAGACCTTGGCCCCGATGGCGATCGCGTCGTCGGCGACACCAGGCGCAGCGTCGGAATTGCGGAAGAGGTCGATCATGTCGACGTGATCGGGAATGTCGCGCAGCGACGCGTAGACCTTTTCGCCGAGCAGCGTTTTTCCCGCGATGCCCGGATTTACCGGGATCACGCGATAGCCTTTGCCCTGCAGGTACTTCATCACGAAGTAGCTCGGGCGGTTCCAGTTCGCCGACGCGCCGACGAGCGCGATCGTCCGCACCCGTTCGAGGATCGAGCGTATCTTGGCGTCGGAATAGGGGATCGGTTCGAGGTCCGGCATAGCGTCCGCTTCGTTTGAGAAAGCGCTTATCTTAGCGCAAAAGCGCAGAAGCGTTTCACCCGAGCCCGCCCTTTAAGGCCGCGGTTCAGGCGTTCGCTTCTCGAGCGGTAGGCCGGCCGCGGCCCAGCCGTCCGAGCCCTCCGGATACCAGTCGACATTCTTATAGCCGAGCGCGAGCGCGCGCCCGGCCGCGTTCCACGACATCCAGCAATCCTTGAGGCAATAGAACACGAGCGGACGCGCGCCGCCGGCCAAGGCCTTGTCGAGCCCGCGGCGAAAATAGTCCAGCATGACGGGAGCGAGCTCGCCATAGCCCGTGTCGGGGAGCCACTCGCTGCCGGGGATATCGAACCGCGGCTTGTCCCGCCAGACGACGCCGGAGGGCAGGTTTTTGGGGCGCGGCGCCTGCGGCAGGACGTCGATGAACGCGGCGGAGCCGGCGCGCCACATCGCCGCCGCCGCCTCGGTTGAGAGCACACGCGCGCCTTTGAGCGTCGGGGGGGTTGGCGCGCGATAGTCGCTCTCACGGTAGGAATCCGGCTCGGGCGGCGCGTCGCCGGCCTTGGCCGCAATCGGCGCGCTCAACGCGGTCCCGAGGACGACGAGCGCCCAGCGCAGGTTCGAGCTTTTCACCTCTCACGCGCCTCCCGGCTTGCGTTCGCTTCCTCCCTCCCGCCGCCGGCGCTTCGTCGAGACGCGTCAGCCCGCCCGGAGACCATCGGAGCCTGCCATAGCGCGACTTTCGCCTGAAGCAAATCAACGCCCCAAATCAACGCCCCCGCTGACACACAGGCGCCACAATTGCTCGGCGTCTTTCGTGCTATGGCCTCGATCGGGAGATTGGATCGGTAACATGCGTTGGCTGGTCGGCGTCCTGATCGCCGCTTTCGCCTTCATCCTGCAAGGCGGGCTCTGCGCCGAGGCTATCCCTCCGCTCGCGGTTCAGGAAATCGCGCCGGGCGTGTTCGTCCACACCGGCGAAATCGCCCTCATGAGCGAACAGAACCTGGGCGACATCGCCAATATCGGCTTCGTCATCGGTGACAAGGGCGTGGCCGTCATCGACACCGGCGGCAGCGTGCCGGTCGGCGAGGGGCTGCTCGCCGCCATCCGCGCCCACACGAACAAGCCCGTCCTCTATGTCATCAACACGCACGAGCATCCGGATCACGTGTTCGGCAACGCCGCCTTCGAGGGGCTCGGCGCGACCTTCGTCGGCCACCACAATCTGCCGCGCGCGCTCGCGATGCGCGGCCAATTCTACCTCAAGGCGTTTCGCCGGATCATTGGCGACAAGCTGGTCGATCAGGTGAGGATCATTCCCCCGACCCTGCTCGTCGCCGATCGCATGACGCTCGATCTCGGCGGACGGACGCTCGAATTGCAGGCCTGGCCGCCGGCGCATACCGACTGCGACCTGACGGTGCTGGATACAAAGACGCGGACGCTGTTTGCCGGCGACCTTGTCTTCGTCAAGCACCTGCCGATCATCGACGGCTCGGTGAAAGGCTGGCTGGTCGACCTTCCCGCGCTGACGCGCGTCCCCGCCGTGCGGGTCATTCCGGGCCATGGGCCTGTCGGGCTCCCCTGGCCGCAAGCGCTCGACAGCGAGCGGGCCTATTTCGAGCGCATCGCGCAGGACGTGAAACAGTCGATCGCCAAGGGGGAGCCGGTCGAAAAGGCCGAGACCTGGGCCGGGCAATCGCAGAAGGATGACTGGCGCTTGTTCGACGACTATAATCGGCGCAATGTGACGGCCGCCTATTCGGAATACGAGTGGGACCAGTAGGGCGCCCAACGCTCGGGATGGAGGCGCTTCGATGGCGCGAATGATCACCAGACGGCACACCCTCATGAGCCTTGCGCTCCTCGGCGCGGGCGGCCGCGCGTTCGCTCAGGCGGAGCAGGACCCGGATCCGTGGCCTGACCTTAAGCACTTGTTTTTCAACGACGCGTCGATCGAGGAGGACAAGAGCCTTGTCGAGTTCGAGGCGCCGCCGCGGGCCGAGGACGCGGCGCTCGTGCCGGTGTCGTTCTCGGCGAAACTGCCGCCGGACGACACGCGCCGCGCCGTCAAGCTGACGCTCGTCATCGACCAGAATCCCGTGCCGCTGGCCGCCGCCTTTACCCTCGGCGCGAAGGCGGGCGACACGCGCATCTCGACCCGGGTCAGGGTGAATTCCTACACCAACGCGCGCGTCGTGGCCGAGCTCAGCGACGGCTCGCTGCATATGGCGACGCGCTACATCAAGGCGTCCGGCGGGTGCTCGGCGCCGATGGTCAAGAGCATGGACGAAGCGATGGCCACGCTCGGCCAGATGAAGTTCCGCATCCTCCCGCCGACACCCGACGCGCCCAACGAGGCGCTTCTGATGATCCGCCACCCCAACAATTCCGGGCTGCAGATGGATCAGGTGACGAGGCTCTATACGCCGGCGCGCTATATCGACAAGCTCGCCGTCTATCAGGGAGGCGACCTCGTGTTCTCGATGGCGGCCGGCATATCGATCTCGGAGGATCCGAACTTCCGCTTCACCTTCAAACCCAACGGCGCGAAGATGTTTAGCGTCGAGGCGGAGGATACGGCCGGCAAGAAATTTTCGGGCGCCTGGCCTGCGACGCGCGACGGCGCGTGAGCCAAGGTTAGGACGAACGTCGGGGCCGCCTCAGTCCCGCCGTCTCAGCCTGAAACCGGAATAGGGCGGCGCGTTCGCAAAAGCGCGAGCCCCGCAAGGCCGAGGACCATCATCGCCCAGGCGGCGGGTTCGGGCGCCGGGGCTGCAGCGCCTACGGACGAAATCTCGAGCGTGAAGCTGTCCGCGGTCGCCCATTTTTTCGCGAGCCCCACTTACTGAAGATCACATCTGGCGACAGCGGAGCCCAGGTCGGGCGCCGGATGGAGCCGAGCGCCTTTCGTCAAAGAACGGTCACCGTTTGCCCAAGATACCGCTTTCCGATCGCGGAAATATCGACGCAAATCACCAGCAGAGTGCGGCGTCCAGCCTCGTGGCTGGCGCATATCGACCTCCAGCTGTGGGAGAAAACCACTAATATACGCGGTTATTTTCAGTCAAATCAACGACACGCCTTGATGTGCGGGCGTCGCGGGACTCTCGCCCTCAAGCCAATCAGGGAGTTCAGGATGAAAAAGCTTGTTCTGGCCGCTTCCGCGGCGTTCGCGTTTGTCGCCGCCGCGCCAGCGGCTCAGGCGATTGTTCTCGACCCGGGCGGCTCCGGTTCGCCGGATCTCCTGAGCCTGGGCGCCGGTTCGACGCTGGTCGCCGAAACCGGGTCTCTCTCGTTCAGCAACAGCGCCTTTTCCGGGACGATCGACGAATGGGTGTACAAGGACACAGCCAACACCTTCGGCTCCGGCGACCTCACCTGGGTCATCCAGGTCGTCAACAGCCCGAGTTCGAGCGACGCGATCGGGCGGGTCACCGCCGGCAATTTCGCAAGCTTCATGACGGACGTCGGCGACAACGGCGGCGCCAACGCGCCCGATCTGGTCGACCGCGACACGCCCGGCCACACGATAGGGTTCAGCTGGGCCGAGACGGGCGGCTTGGTTCAAGGCGACATGTCGGATCTTCTTTTGATCGACACCAACGCCAGCCGTTTCACCACCGGCACGCTCGCGGTCATCAACTCGCAGACTTCGGACCTGACCGGCTATGAGCCGTCCCCCGTCCCGGAGGCGGCGACCTGGGCGATGATGCTTGTCGGCTTCGCCGGCCTCGGCGTCGCCGGTTGTCGCGGGTCCGGCAAGAGCGCTGCGTCCGCAGCGTAGCGCTAACCTCTTCGCGTTTCGCCGAACGCCGCTCCTAACGAGCGGCGTTTTTCGCTTCGTGGCCGGGTTTGGATGGCCGACGGCTCAAGGTCACTCCACCGCCTCTCCGACCATCCGGCCCCTCGCCGCCACATAGAGGCCGCTGCCGATGATCACCGCGTTGCCGACGATGATCGGCAGCGTCGGGGCGTCGCGCCAGACCAGCCAGCCCATCAGCGCCGCCCACAGGATCGCGGAATATTGCAGCGGCGCGAGCACCGCGGCGCGGGTTATCGCCAGCGCCTGGACGATGCAGACGAAGCAGAGCATCGACACCGCGCCGACCAGAGCCATGAGGCCGAGATCGAGGAGAGTCGGCGTCGTCCATGCGAACGGGGTGGTCGCCGCGCCGATGAGACCGCTGCCGACGAACTGCCACAAGACCAGCGGCGCCCAGTGGACGCCCCTCAACTCGCGGGTGATCGTCTGACTGAGCGCGAACATGATCGCGCCGAAAAGCGCAAGCGGCGCGATCCAGGAAAACATCTGCGGCGAAGGCCTGAGCGCAATGATCACACCGAAGAATCCGATGAGGACGGCGATCCAGCGGAAGCGCTCGACCTTCTCGCCGAGCAGGGGCGCCGAGAGCGCGGTGACGATCAGCGGCGTCGCCATATAGAAGGTCATCACGTCGGCGAGCGGCATGAAGCGCGTCGCGTAGTAGAACGCGAACGTGTCGATCGCGGCGACAACAATCCGCACGCCCTGCAGCGGCGCCCTGCGCAGGTCGATGACATCGACGCGCAGCGACAGGATCATCGGCGCGAGCACAATGACGGCGCCGATCGAGCGCAGCATCATCAGCTGGCCGACGCCATAGTCCTTGACCAGCCATTTGCCGAGCGCGTCGTTGATCGCGAACAGGCCGACGCCCAGGAGATAGAGGCCGACGCCAAGGCCCGCAGGTCCGGAGCGAAGGGTCGGCATGGGATCCTGGGGATTTCAGCGCTCGGCTCGACGCGCCGGCGCCGCAAACGCGGGCTGAACCGAGCCGATTCAGCCTCGATGGCCCTGGCGGCCCGAAGATTTCGAGGCCCGCCGGAGCGGTCCTCACGCGAAGGTCAGCGCGAGTAGAACTCGATGACCAGGTTCGGCTCCATGTGCGTCGGATAGGGCACTTCGGAGAGCCCGGGAATGCGCGTCAGCTTGGCCGCGCCTTTGGCGTGATCGACCTCGACGTAGTCGGGCACGTCCCGCTCGGCGAGCGACACCGCTTCGAGCACCAGAGGCAACTGCCGGGAGGATTCCTTGATCTCAATGAGATCGCCGACCTTGACCTGATAGGACGCGATGTTGACCCGCCGGCCGTTGACCCTGATATGGCCGTGGTTGACGAACTGGCGCGCCGCGAACACGGTCGGCACGAATTTGGCGCGGTAGATCAGGGCGTCGAGCCGGCGCTCGAGCAGGCCGATGAGGTTGGCGCTCGAATCGCCCTTGAGGCGAAGCGCCTCGACGTAATATTTGTGGAACTGGCGCTCCGAAATGTTGCCGTAATAGCCCTTGACCTTCTGCTTGGCCTTGAGCTGGGTGCCGAAGTCGGTCGCCTTGCCCTTGCGCCGCTGGCCATGCTGGCCGGGCCCGTATTCACGCTTGTTGAAGGGGCTGCGGGGCCGGCCCCAGATGTTCTCGCCCATCCGGCGATCGATCTTGTATTTCGCTTCGGCGCGCTTCGTCATCGCGATTCCTCTTCAGTTCGGGTTCACCGAGGAACGCGCCCTCCTGTGCGCCTGAAAAAGCGCCGACAGGCCCTAAAGCCGAGCAAGGCTTGAAAGCCGCGGGTGCGTCAAAAAACAAACGCGCCCGTTTTGAGCGCGCCTGAGGGCCGGGTTCCTAAAGCAGCCGGCCACCGCTGTCAAACTCCCTATCCAGCCAGATTCTGGTGTAAGGCGCGAAAACCTGCACACCGGCCGTCGCCGGCCAGCCCTTAGTCGTGCGGCGCAGCATACTAGGCATGTTGCAATCGCATGACATATGCCGGAGATTGCGCAAATATAGTTAATCTTATTGCACTTAGGTGCCGATCTGAGCCTCAATCAACTTTCTGTTACGTCATGGCTATGCATTTTTATCATTGTCTCTTGCGCTGCATCATTGACTTTTGCAGCGCACCATTCTACATACGCGTCGTCTGGGAAATGGGAGCGACTCGTCCGGCTCACCTTGTCGAGGCCGGGATCAGGAGGGCGGTTAACAACGGAGACCGCCATGAAGAAGTTCTCTCTTACGCGCTTCCTGCGCACCCGCCGTGTCTATTGGCATGTTCTGCAGGAGCTTTCGGCCTACACCGATCGCGAGTTGCACGACATCGGCATCGACCGGGCCGATATCCACCAGATCGCTCGTCTGGCTTCGCAAGAGAACGCGTAACCTCAAATGGCGGCGCCGCTCCTGGCGCCGCCATCGCCTCATATCCGGTTGTAGACGTCGTCGATGCGGACGATGTCGTCCTCGCCGAAATAGCTGCCGGTCTGAACCTCGATCAGCTCAACGTCGATCTTGCCGGGGTTGGCGAGGCGATGGGTCGAGCCGATCGGCAAATAGATCGAACTCGTTCTCGTGCACGAGCGTCACCTTGTCATTGAGCGTGACCTCCGCCGCGCCGCGCACGACGACCCAGTGCTCTGCGCGATGGTGATGCTTCTGCAGGGACAAGCGCCCGCCCGGACGCACGACGATGCGTTTGACCTGGTAGCGCGAGCCCTGGTCGATGCTCTGATAATAGCCCCACGGCCGGTAGATGCGCCGATGCTCGGTCGCTTCGCGCTTGCCCTCGGCCTTCAGCCGCTCGACGAGCTTCTTGACCTTGTCGGTCTGGGACCGGTCGGCGACCAGGACCGCGTCGCCGGTGGCGACGACGACCACGTTGTTGAGCCCGATGACAGCGGCCAATTGCTCCTCTGAACGCACCAGCACATTCGACGAATCGATGGCGACTGCGCGTCCGCGCAGGCTGTTGCCGCTGGCGTCGCGCGGGCTTAAGCGCCAGACCGCCGACCACTCGCCGACGTCCGACCAGCCGACGTCGGCCGTCAGCACCACGGCCCTTGAGGTTCGCTCCATCACCGCATAGTCGATCGAGGTCTTGGGCGCCTCGGCGAAGGAATCGTGGTCGAGAACGACGAAGCCGAGATCCTTTTTCGCGCGCGACACCGCCGCGGCGGTCGCGGCTGCGATCTCGGGCTCGAAACGTTGAAGCTCCTCCAGCATGACATCGGCGCGGAAGACGAAATTGCCCGAGTTCCACAGGTAGCCTTCCTCGATGAAGGCGCGGGCGCGGGTTTCGTCGGGCTTCTCCACGAATCGCTCGATCCGCCGCACTTTTGAACCGATCGCCAGCGGCGCGCCGGGGTGGATATACCCGTAGCCGGTCGCCGGATGGTCGGGCGTGACGCCGAAGGTGACGATTTCGCCGGCCTCCGCGGCCGTGCAGGCTTCGGCGCAAAGGCTGGCGAACCGCTTTCCGTCCTCAAAAGCATGGTCGGCCGCGAGCACGGCGACCACCGTCTTCGGATCGCGCGCCGCCGCCCAGGCCGCGGCGGCTCCCACGGCGGCGGCGCTGTCGCGGCGATCGGGCTCAAGCAGGATCACCGCCTCAGCGCCAATCTCCTTCAATTGCTCGGCGACGCGAAAGCGATACTCGAAATTGGTGATGACGACCGCAGGCTCAAACACGGCGGGGTCGCTGACCACGTTGACAATCGATTGAAAGGTCGAACGCTCGCCGATCAGGGGAATGAACTGCTTGGGCAAGCTTTCGCGCGATTCCGGCCACATGCGGGTTCCTGACCCGCCGCACATGATCACCGGCATAATTTTAGGCACGCATTCCCCCCGGGTTGACCGGCGGCGTCGCAATCACCAGCCGCGGGCTGTTCCTCTGCGATAGGCGCTTCCTCTGCAATTACGGCCGCGCCAAGTCAATACCTCATCCAACGTGCCGCTCACGCCTTGCGCGGCGCTCGCAACGCGCGGCTCAAGAAGGCGACGACGGCCGCGCCCGCGGCTGTCGTCGCCAGCGCGATCGCAAAGGCGGCGAATGCGGCCGGAAGCGACAGCGATTGCGCGATCGCGCCGGTCATGAGCGGCGCAGGCAGGCGGCTCAGCGCGCTGAACAGCGAAGCGGAGGCGAGTCCGACCGCGGGGCCGACCGCCGACTGACGGGCGGCCAGCGCAAAGCCGCATGGAACGATAGGGCCGGTGCCGACCCCGATCAAGGCGAAACCGAGAACGCTCGCGGCGAAACCGGCCTGCAGGCTGACCAGCGCGAAACCGGCCGCGGCGATCGCGAACGAAGCGATGATGATGCGAAGGTCGCTGACGCGAAGACGAATTGCGTCGGCGTTGAAGCGCAGCGCCGCCTGGCAGGCGGAAAAGAACGCCGCGCCGAGGCCGGAAATCGCTGCGAGCTTCGGCGCTTCGTCGCGCAAGAGCAGCGTCGACCACACCGACGCCGCGAGTTCCGCCGCGATCGAGACGCCGACGACGACGCCGAGCCCGATCAGAGCCGGCGCGAAGGACAATCCGCTTCGCCCCACCGCGCCGACCGCAGCCGGAGTGGGACGATCGGTGCCGGCCGCCCGATGGTAGGCGACGCCGGCGCCGGCAAGCGCGAGCGCGGCGAGAACGCCCGCGGCCCAAGGCGCGGGGCCCGCGGCGATCAAACTGCCCAGGATCGCCCCAAGCGCCATGCCGGCGGAAGCGGCAGCGTGCAGGCGCGCCAGGATCGGGCGGCCGAGCCCGCGCTCGATCCGCGCGCCCTCCGCGTTCATCAGGACGTCGACCACGCCGCCGAGGAACCCCGCGGCGATCAAAGCGATGGCCACCCAGGCCTCGCTCGAGGCGTCGAGCAGCGCGCACAAGGTCGCCCCGAAGATGACCGCGGAAACGGAAAGCGCCTGCTCGACGCCGAAGCGATGCGCGAGCGCCCCGCCCGCCGACATGGCGACGAGATAGGCGCCGGTGTAGACGGTCAAGAGAACGCCGAACGTCGAAGCGTCGACGCCCGAGCGGATCAGAATCGCGCCCGATGCGCCGCCCCAAAGCCCGACCCCGATCCCGAAGGCGAAGAACACCGCCGCGACCGCCGCATGGAGAGCGGCGCCGAGACACGAGTCGCCGAGCGGCGGGACGGCGTTCAAAAGTCGGTCGGCGCGCCGCCCTCCGCCTTGCGGCGGGCGACGAAGGCCGCGAGCGCCTCGAAGCGTTCAGCCTCGAGCGGGGGGCTGACGAAATCGCGCAAGCGTTCGGCGACGACGCGCTCGGCCGCGTCGAGCGCGGTCGGGGAACCCGCTTCACGCCAGGTCTCGTAGTTGCGCCAGTCGGAGATGATCGGCGAGAAAAAGGCGGTGCGATAGCGCGACTGGGTGTGCTCAGCGCCAAAGAAATGCCCGCCCGGGCCGACCTCGCGCATCGCCTCGATCGCCAGCTCTACCTCGTCGACCCGCAGCGGCCGCAGGAAGTCGGCGACCATCGCCAAGAGGTCGGCGTCGAGCGCCATCTTCTCGAACGAGGCTTGCAACCCGCCCTCCATCCAGCCCGCGCCGTGCATCAGAAAGTTGACCCCGCCCATGATCGCGCCCCAAAGCGAGAACACGCTTTCGTAGGCCGATTGCGCCTCGAGCGAATTGGCGGCGTTGGTGTTCGATGAGCGGTAGGGCAGGCCGAGGCGCCGCGCAAGCTGCCCGCCGACAATCGCGGTTTTCATATATTCCGGCGTGCCGAAGGCCGGGGCGCCCGATTTCATATCCACGTTCGAGGTGAACCCGCCATAAACGAAAGGCGCGCCCGGCCTCGCAACCTGGGTCATGACGAGGCCCGCGAGCGCCTCGGCGTGCTGTTGGGCAAGCGCTCCAGCGAGCGTGACCGGCGCCATCGCGCCCGCGAGCGTGAAGGGCGTCAGCACCACCACCTGGTTGCGGCGCGCCATCTGGATGACGCCCTCCAGCATCGGCGTGTCGAGCCTCAATGGCGACGACGAGTTGATCACCGTGAACAGCGACGGCTCGCGCTCCAGCGTCTCCTCGTCGAGCCCACGCGCGATCCTGATCATCTCGATCGCATCGAGAACGCGCTCGCGCCCGAGGCTGTAGGCGTGGATCGGTTTGTCGGAAAGGGTCAGCATGTCGAACAGCGCGTCGAGATGGCGCACGGACGCATGAATGTCGATCGGCTCGACCGGATAGCCGCCCCAGAAGTGAATCGAATCGAAACTCTGCCCGAGGCGGATGAAGTTCTGGTAGTCGCGGTGATTGCCGGGCCGCCGTCCGCCGGCGCGGTCATACGAATTGGGAGCGCTCGCGACCGAGCCGAAGGCGACGTGGCGTCCGCCAATCGAGAGGTCGCGCGCCGGATTGCGCGCATACAGCTTGAACTCCCTCGGCGCAAGACCGATGTGCGCTTCGACGAGATCAGGGTCGAAGCGAACGCGGCGTGAGGATGAATTGACGTCGGCGTCAGCGTGCTTCAACATCGCGCGCGCTTCGTCGTGCAGGAAGTCGACGCCGATCTCCTTGAGGACCCTGAGCGCCGCCTGATGGATCGATTCGAGTTCGTCGCGGGAGATCAGGTCGAGCGGCGCGAATGGCGCCTGCGGCTGGCCCTGGGGCTGAGCGGCCCCGAAGCCTCCCCCGCGCTCGGCCGAGCGCCGGCGGCGGCGCCCCGTCTCTTGAGGCGGCGGGTCGATTGTCATTGCGTTCCCTGGATTCCTCTGCGCCCACGGCGCCGATCGCGATTCGTCGCCCGACCTGTTCTAGCGAGGTCGCCCCAACCATGCGCGCGCCAAAATGGCGTCATGGCACGCCAATTCGCGCCGGAACGTTGGCTGCTATTTCGCCGCGCGGAGCTTCGGCGGCTCGGTCGGCGCGGCTTGCAGCTTCGGCGTCTCGGGCGCGGCGGGTTCCAACTCGGGCGGGCGAGCGGGAGCGCCCGCCGAAAACCGCGCAATGAGCCAGGAGCGGAACAGAGCCACCGCCTCGTTGCTCAGATCCTCGGGATGGGTGGTGAGATAGTAGCCGTAGCCTTCGTCAAGCCACAGGTCGAAGGGACGCACCAGCCGGCCGGCCTTGATCTCCTCGTGGAACAGCAGCGGGTCGAGCAGGGCGAGACCGTCGCCCATCATCGCGTATTGCGCCGCGAGTTGCTGAGTGTCGAACACGAGGCCCCGATCGACCGCGATATCGGGACGTCCGATCGAGCGCACAAACATCTCCCAGAAGAAGTGGCGCTGCCGGCCGTCGATCTTGAGATGCAGGAGGTCGCTGGCGGCGATGAGCCGTCCAGGATCGCTGGCGTCCATCCCCTCGAGGAGCTTCGGGCTGCAGAGGAGCGTCGAGCGCACCATCCATAAGAGGTCGTGGATCGCGTCGGTGACGCGGGGCTCGGAATAGACGATGGCGATGTCGATGTCGCCGTCCACTTCCGGCCCGGTTGTCGGCTTGGAGACGATCTCGAGCGAGATGCCAGAATTTTCGGAGCGGAAATCGCGCAATATTGGAATGGCGAGCCGATGAGCGAACGAGGTCGGCAGCGCGACCTTGAGCACGCGTTTCGGCCGCCCCTTCTCCTTGATCACTTCGCCCAGCGCCTGATCGATGCGGTCAAAGGACTTCGAAACGACCGGCAGGATGTGGCGCCCCGCCTCGGTGAGCACCAGCTGTTGCGGGCGCCGCTCGAACAGCGCCACGCCAAGGAAATTCTCGAGCACGATCACGTGACGGCTGACCGCGCTCTGCGCGACCGTCAGGCTATTGGCGGCGGCGGTGAAGCTGAGATGTTGCCCGGCCGCTTCGAACGCTCTGAGCGCGTTGAGCGGCAGCCACTTGCGATCCATTCCTCCTCCACGCGCGGCGCATTCATCTCACCCATGCTTTTGCGCGCGCGTCAAGGTTTGGTTCATAACGCATGACCAACGGATCGGACAATCAGGATCGGGCCCGAGGACTTCGCTTTCAACAGTTCAATGGTCAGACAGCAGCAGGATCAGGGTCCATTGTTCGCGAGCGCCTCGAGCTCCGGAGCAAGCGAGACCAACCGGCATTGGAGCGCGGCTGTCGATCCCGTGAGCGTCGCCGCCGAAGCCCTGGTGCTTCAAGCCCCCGGCTCGAACGGAATTTGAATTTGCCTTATGATCCGAAGGCGGCGAGGCCATGAGCTTAGCGGAGGCACGTCCGCGCTTTGACCGGCGTGAATGGGTGAAGACTGGTTTTAAGAAAGGACAGCGCGCATGGATGAGCGGAGCGTGACCAACATCGGCGCGGCCGTGCTTATCCTCGCGTTCGTTGTCGTCGCTTATGTCATCCGTGGGCTTCGGCTTCGCCAGACGAAGCGGCGGATGGGGGAATGTCTCGCGGAATATTTCAACGGCGACCTGCCGCTTGACCAGCTTGCGCGGCGAGCGCGAGAGATCTCGGGCGGACGCTTCATGGGGAGCTCCAGGTGCCAAGCGCTCGTTCAGGCCGCTTTTCAGCGCTCTGCGGAGGCGAAGCTTGCGGGCAAGGCCCATTCCCTGGAGATTGAGAAGCGGCTACTGACTGTGCTTGCCGACGTGAAGTCGGAGTTCGGGCTGCCGGACCGTTATCAGAACGAAGGCTGGAAGCCGGGTCGGGAGTAACCGCCCTTCCCCTCAGGCCCGAGCCGCACTAAGTAAAGGCGCCGCTTCCCCGAAAATTCAAAGATCATGCCTGACCTGAACCCCGTCGCGCGCCGGCGCACCTTCGCGATCATCTCGCACCCCGACGCCGGCAAGACCACGCTGACCGAAAAGCTGCTCTTGTTTGGCGGCGCCATTCAGCTCGCCGGCGAGGTGCGCGCCAAGGCCAATCGCCGCCAGACTCGCTCCGACTGGATGGGCATCGAGCGCGAGCGCGGCATTTCTGTCGTGACCTCGGTGATGACCTTCGAATACGGCGATTGCGTCTTCAACCTGCTCGACACGCCCGGCCACGAGGACTTTTCCGAGGACACCTACCGAACCCTGACCGCCGTCAACTCCGCGGTCATGGTGATCGACGCCGCCAAGGGCATCGAGGCGCGCACGCGAAAGCTGTTCGAAGTCTGCCGCCTGCGCGACATCCCGATCGTCACTTTCATCAACAAGATGGACCGCGAAACCCGCGATCCGTTCGATCTCCTCGACGAGATCGAGAAGACGCTCGCGCTCGAACTCGGCGCCGCTCACCTGGGCGATCGGCCGCGGACGCTCGCTCGCCGGCGCCTATGACATCCGCCGCAGCCGGCTGACGCCGCTCGGCAAGGACGCGCCGGCGTTCGCGGTCAATGGTCCCGACGATCCGCGCGTCGCCGAGCTTCTCCCCGAGCACGAGCGCGCGCAAGCGATCGACGAGCTCAACCTTGCGGTCGAGGGCCTCAAGGCTTTCGACAAGAAGGCCTTCCTCGAGGGCCATATGACGCCGGTTCTGTGGGGCAGCGCGCTCAAGGATTTCGGCGTCAAGGACCTCATCGACGCTCTCGCCGAATTCGCGCCGAGCCCGCGAGCCCAGGACGCGCAGAGCCGGACGGTGAAGGCGGACGAGCCGAAGATGACCGGCTTCGTCTTCAAGATCCAGGCGAACATGGACCCGAACCATCGCGACCGCATCGCCTTCATGCGCGTCTGCTCGGGCAAGCTTCAGCGCGGCATGCGGGCGAAGCTCGTGCGCACCGGCAAGCCAGTCACGCTGTCGGCGCCGCAGTTCTTCTTCGCCCAGGACCGATCGCTGGCGGAAGAAGCGTTCGCCGGCGACGTCGTCGGCATTCCCAATCACGGACTGTTGCGGATCGGCGACACGCTCTCCGAGGGCGAGGAGATCGTGTTTCGTGGCGTGCCGAGCTTCGCGCCGGAAATCCTGCGCCGGGTCAAGCTCACCGACGCGATGAAGGCCAAGAAGCTGCGGGAGGCGCTGCAGCAGATGGCGGAAGAGGGCGTGGTGCAGGTGTTCCTGCCGAATGACGGCGCAGCGGCGATCGTCGGCGTCGTTGGAGCGCTGCAGCTCGACGTGCTGACCGAGCGGCTGAACGCCGAATACGGCCTGCCGGTGAGCTTCGAGCCCTCCCGCTTCGAGGTCTGCCGCTGGGTCTCGTCAGGCGACAAGGCGGAGCTCGAGAAGTTCCTCGACGCCTATCCGTCGTCCGTCGCCTCCGATCTCGACGGCGCGCCGGTGTTCATGGCGTCGAGCGCCTTCAACCTGCGCTACGAACAGGAGCGCTGGCCGAAGATCGCCTTCACCGATGTGAAGGATTACCAGAAGGCGGCGGCTTAACCCGGGCGGCCGCGACGGCGGTGGACATCAAGGAAGCGCAGACGGGCGGTGGCTTGACGCGGCGTGTGTTCCACGTCAGGGAGGGTCTCGTGAACAGTGTGGACTCAAGGTGGCGCGTCGTCGCCGCTATCCGCTCAAGCACCTTTCAAGGCGCAACTGCGCTTGAGTTCGGGAGGAAAAGAATGCGATTCATGACATCGTTGTGTGCAATGGCGCTATTGGGCGCCGGCGCGGCGCAGGCTCAGGTCGAGCTGAACACCTATGCGGATTCCAAGGGCAATCTCGACGTTCAGAAGCTGACCTGCGGCCAGCTCGCCAACACCTTCCAGGAAGACGCCGACTTCATGACCGTCTGGTACAGCGGCTGGTACAACGGCCTGGCTGGCTACAGCAAACTCAAGGTCGACCGCGCCAAGGAGCTCGAGCATCGGGTGATCGTCTATTGCAAGGCCAATCCGAAGACCAAGGTCATCACCGCGATGGACATCCAGTTCAAGAAGCTGCGCAAGGAACTCGGCATCAAGGTCAACGACGAGAAATAGGCTGGCTTCGCCCGCTGGCTGCGCTGCGGAGAGGCTAGGCGCGCTTCATCGAACCCCTGAAATCGAAAGAGAGGAAACAATGGTCGCCTCAAGCACAAGGCTGTCAGCAATGCTTGGTCGGGTCGATTTGCGGGTCGCTGTGGCCGCGGCCGCGGCGCTGATCGCGTCCGTTTCGGCGTCGCAGGCCCAGGTCGAATTGAAGACCTACATGGACGACAAAGGCTATCTCAACGTTCGGGCGCTGACCTGCGCCCAGCTCGCCAACACCTTCCAGGAGGACGCCGACTTCCTCGGCGCCTGGTATAGCGGCTGGTGGAACGGCCATCTGAAGCGCCACACGGTCAACATCCCGCGCGCCAAGCAGGGCATCCACGAAGTCATCGTCTATTGCAAAGCCCACCCGGACGACAAAGTGATGGACGCGGTCGACGCCTATGTGAAGAAGGTGCAGGCGGGCGGCCAGTAGGCGAGAACCAACGGCGGCGCCCCGAGGGGGCGCGCCGCCGTGGCCTGACATCCAGGCTCAACGAGGTTGCGGTCTCGTAGCTGGGGGGCCGAGCCGCTAGACCCGGACGCCCCTCTCGGAGGCCGCCAATGGAAACCGCATCGGAAAGAGTGATGCGGCTCGGGCTCGGGTTTGCCGTGTCCCAGGCAATCCGCGTCGTGGCTGAACTCAAGATTTCCGACCTGCTGTCGACCGGGGACCGCGCGATCAATGATCTCGCCGCCGCCACCGGATCGAATGCCGGAGCCCTGTACCGAGTGATGCGGCTCTTGTCTGGCGAGGGCGTGTTTCGCGAGGTGTCCGCTGGTCGATTCGCTTTGGCCGAGATCGGCCGCGCCCTGTGTTCCGACGAGCCGACCGGCCCTCGAAACTTCCTCAGAATGATCAACAGCGAAGCGTATCTCGCATTCGAACGCCTCTCCGATAGCGTTCGCACGGGCGAGCCCGTGTTTGAGGCTGTGTTAGGGAAGCCACGTTTTGATTGGCTCGCGGACCATCCGGTCGAGGCCGCGCTCTTCCAGGAGGCGATGGTTTCCCTTGGCGCCGGGGCCGATGACGCGGTGGCGGAGGCCTACGACTTCGGTTCGCATGCCCAAGTGGTGGACGTCGGCGGCGGACACGGCCAACTGCTGTCGGCAATTCTCGCGCGTCATCCAAATCTGAACGGAATCCTGTTCGATCGCGAAGCGGGGATCGCATCCGCAACTTCAGGGCCGGGCGAAGCCGCGGCGCGAACCCGGGCGATCGCGGGAGACTTCTTGGACAGCGTTCCCGTTGGGGCCGACGTCTATATCCTGAAAAGGGTCATCCACGATTGGGACGACGAACGCGCGGCAAGGGTCCTAGAAAATTGCAGACGTGCGATGCGCTCGCATGGCGAGGTTCTGCTGGCGGAAACGCTCGTGCCTCCGGGCGACAAACCAGACGAGATCAAGTTTATCGATGTCATCATGCTTGCGGTCACCGGAGGAAGAGAGCGGACCGAGGAGGAGTATCGCGAACTGCTCGCGCGGGCGCGTCTCCGGCTTGACCGAGTCCTGCCCACGAAGGCTTCGATTTCCGTTCTTGAGTCCTCGCCCGTTTAGGTGGCGATCGTGACCAATCCTGACGCTGACGAAAACCCGCTGCTCGAGCCCTGGACCGGGCCGTTCGAGGCGCCGCCGTTCGACCGCTTCGAGCCTCGCCATTTCCGGCCGGCCTTCGAGGCCGCGCTCAGCCAAGCGCGAGCGGAGATCGACGTCATCGCCGCCGATTCGGCGCCGCCTAGCTTCGCCAATACGATCGAGGCGCTCGAGCGCAGCGGGCGCAGGCTCGACAGAGTGGCGAGCGTTTTTTTCAACCTGACCGGCGCCCACGCCAATGACGAGCTGCAGGCGATCGAGCGCGAAATTGCGCCGGTGCTCGCGCGCCATCGCAGCGAAACCTACCTGAACGAGGCTTTGTTCGCGCGCATCGACGCGCTTAAGGCGCAGGAGGCAAAGCTCGGGCTCACGCCCGAACAAATGCGCGTGCTCGACCGCTATCATCTCGATTTCACCCGCGCCGGCGCCGCCGCCGCGCCCGAAGCCAAAGCGCGGCTGGCCGCGATCGCCGAGCGGCTGGCGACGCTTGCGGCTCAGTTCGGCCAGAACGTGCTCGCGGACGAAAAAGACTGGCTCCTGCTTCTGGACAAGTCCGATCTCGATGGCTTGCCGGATTTTTTCACCACCAGCGCCGCTCGCATCGCCGCCGACCGAGGTCATCCGGGCAAGTACGCGGTCACCCTGTCGCGATCGAGCATCGAGCCGTTCCTTCAATTCTCGGCCCGCCGCGATTTGCGCGAGAGCGCCTTTCGCGCCTGGGCGGCGCGGGGCGAAAAGGGCGGGCCGACCGACAATCGCGCCATCGCCGCCGAAATAGTGCGCCTGAGGGCCGAGCGCGCGCGCCTCCTTGGTTACGAGACTTACGCTCATTACCGCCTCGCCGACACGATGGCGAAAACGCCCCGGGCGGCGCTCGATCTGCTCGAGTCCGTCTGGACGCCGGGCGTGGCCAGCGCGCGCAAGGACGAGGAGGCGCTGCAAGCGATCGCCGCGGGCGAGGGCGGCAATTTCAAGATCGCGCCCTGGGACTGGCGATATTTGGCGGAGAAGCGGCGCAGGAAAGAGTTCGACTTCGACGAGGGCGAGCTCAAGCCCTATTTGCAGCTCGACCGCATTATCGAGGCCGCCTTCTATGTCGCAAATCGCCTGTTCGGTCTCAAATTCGCCGAGCGCTTCGACCTCAAGCTCTATCATCCCGACGTTCGCGCATGGGAAGTGACGGGACGCGACGGCGCGCCAAAAGCGCTGTTTTTCGGCGATTATTTCGCCAGGCCCTCAAAGCGCAGCGGCGCCTGGATGAGCGGTTTCCGCGGCCAGCAGAAGCTCGACGGGCGCCAATTGCCGATCGTGGTCAATGTGATGAATTTCGCCGAAGGGGCTCAGGGCGAAGCGAGCCTCTTGAGCCCCGCCGACGCGCGCACGCTCTTTCATGAGTTCGGCCACGCGCTGCACGGCATGCTTTCGGACGTGACGTATCCGCGCATTTCCGGAACCCATGTCGCCGGCGACTTCGTCGAGTTTCCCTCGCAGATTTTCGAGCACTGGATCCAGGCGCCTGAGATGCTGCGCCGCTTCGCGCTTCACTACAAGACCGGCGAGCCGATGCCGGAGGCGCTTATGGACAAGCTTCTCGCGGCGCGCCGGTTCAATCAGGGCTGGGCGACGGTCGAATACACCGCCTCGGCGCTGGTCGACCTGAAGCTCCATCTCGATCCCTCGCCCGGCGAGGTTGACGTGGTCGCGTTCGAGCGGGAGGAACTTAAGCGGATCGGCATGCCGGACGCGATCGCCATGCGTCACCGCGCGCCGCATTTCCAGCATATTTTCTCGGGCGGCTATTCGGCCGCCTATTACAGCTATCCGTGGTCGGAAGTGCTCGACGCCGACGGCTACGAAGCGTTCGAAGAGAGAGGCGACATCTTCGATCCCGAGGTGGCGAAGCGGCTCGAGAATTTCATCTATGCGGCTGGCGGCAGCCGCGACTATGATGAGGCCTATCGCGCCTTCCGCGGCCGCGGGCCGTCGCCCGAGGCGCTCTTCCGCAAGCGGGGGCTCGCGCTCACGGCCGAAGGCGCTCTGGGGTCTACGTGACGCGCCCTTACATCTTGGCGACGACCGCAAGCTTGTTGATCTGACCGCTCTCGTAGGCCCGTAGGAAGGCGTTGTAGTCCTTGAACGACACGCAGCCGTTCGAATCGCCATTGGCGCCGAGCATGAACGGGTGCGCTAGGAATCCCGTCCCGCCCGTAGACGCCGCCGTCCCCGATCGGATTGAGGCGCAGCGCCTGCACGCCGTGGAACAAGCTCTCCCGCAGCGTCAGTTGGTAAAGGTGCGGCGGCGTCGGTCCTACTGCGCGCTCGCCCACATAGCGCGGATTGTCGAGCGCCGCCCCGAGGCCCGAATGGGCCTCGAGCCGCGTTCCGTCCGGAAGATAAACGACGCGGGCCGAGATGTCGTAGACTGCGGTGTATCGATCGTAGCCGGAGATCGGGGCCGAATGGCCGAACGGATTCGGGAACGGGAACAGCGGTCCCCTGTCGAGTCCGGTGGCTTCCCTCTCCCTTTGCTCGGCGACGACCGGCTGGCTGGCTGTGCGGGTCGGCGCAACGGAGGCGATTGCAGGCGAGCCTGGGCGGCCCCCCAATCCGAACAGCTTCTCGAGAAAGTTGCGATTGTCGGCCGGAGCGGCGGGCCGAGCGACCGCCACCTCCGGTCGGGCCCAATGCCGCTGGGGCGCAATCGGCTGCGTTGGCGCGGCGAGCTCGGGCGGACGGGTGGGCGGGAGCGGGAAACTCTCGGTCTCGCCGATTTCAGGCAAATCGCGCGTCGGCGGCGCCGGCAGGCTGCCGGCTGGGGGGATCGTCGGGGCAGGGGCCGGCACAAACGGTTCAAGAGCAGGCAGCGGAAATGGCGCGTAAGAAGCGGCCGGAGCGGTTTCGAGGCTCGCCATCTGCGCCGATGGCGCCGGAGCGATCGGCTGCTTGAGTTGGGCGAGCACGGTCTCGTCGATGGCGATGTCGCCGAACGGCTTCGAGACGGACGGCGCCGGCGCCGTCACAGAGGTCCAATGGGAGAGGATCCCTTCAGGGGCCGAGCCGCACCAGTGCAACACCCAGACGCCAACAGCCCCGGCGAGGGCCGCCGCGGCCGCGCCAGGGAGGAATTTAAGGAGAACTCGCCGAGGACCATCCCCGCCCTCAAACGAAACTTCGTCGAATGTCGCGTCAATTCCCTGCATCCCCCACCCTACGCATACGCCTCGGAATTAAATCAAGTTAGCGCGTACGCGTTGAGCGTTTCTTAACGCAGTCCGGCGCCTGAGGCCAGCCGGGCGCGGACAACGGGCAGCGGTTTCGGCTTCACTTTCTTGGAGGGTGTGGCATGGCCGCCACAGACATAACAGCCGCCGCCCGTAGTTAGACCGTATGCTTCCAGGTCGGATCGAGGCGGACGCCTGGGAGCTTCGTGTCCGGGGGCGGCGGGAGACCGAGATGGGTCCGCCTCTCAGGCGACCGCCGCGCCCATCAGTTTTCGTGCGGCCGCCGCGGTCATCGGCTGGCCGAACGCCGCCCCTTGGGCGAATTGGCAGCCAAGCTGGGCGAGTTCGATCGCGTCGGATTCCGTCTCCGCCCCCTCGGAGATGACGTCCATCCCGATCTCCTGCGCCATGGCCACGATCGAACGCAAAATAGGCGACCGGGCGCCGAAGGCGTTGGGCCTGACCAGCGAGGCGTCAATTCGCATTGCGTCGAACCGGTACTCCGGCAGATGGCCGAGCGAGGTGTAGCCGGCGCCGAACCGGTCGAGCATGAGGGCTGCGCCAATTTCGCGCACCCGCTGCAACAGGGCCGCGGCGTATTCCGGGTTTTCCATCACCAGGCTCTCCGCCGCGGCGAGCTTGAGCGAGCCCCGATGGACATAGTGGCGCCCGAGCGCCTCGCGCACGTCGAGCAGGAGATCGTGGCTCAGCATCTGGCGGGACGACGCGGCGACTGTGGCGAAGATTGGCGGATTGACTTCGAGCGCCTTCTGCCAGGCCGCCAGCTCCCTGGCCGTCGCCTCCAGAGCGTAGGCGCCAATGTCGACGATCGCGCCGGTCGATTCTGCGGCGGAAAGGAATTCATCCTCGTCGAGCGCGCCGAGCCTCGGATGGCGCCATCGAATCAGCGACTGGAATCCGGCTACGGTGCGATCCTCGAGACGCACAATCGGCCGGAACAGAATGGAGATCTCGCCGCGCTCGAGCGCGCGGCGCATGTCGTTCTCGAGCGTCTGCCGGTCGGTGCGATTCGAGCGCATGTAGGGCGCGAAGATTTCCACCCGATCGCCGCCGGCCTTCTTGGCGTTGGCGAGCGCCAGCTGAGCGTCGGCGAGAAGATCGCCGCCCTTGTCGTGCAGCTTCGGATTGTACTGCGCCGCGCCGATCGAAACCGAGAGCGCGATCTCGCGTTCGCCAAAGCTGATCGGGGCGGCGAGTGCCGCCCGCAAGGCGTCAATTCTCGCGGCCGCCTCCATCGACTGCGGTTCGGCGAGCACGATCGCGCCGAAGGTGTCGCCGCCCAGGCGAGCCAGGGTATCGCCGGGGCGAAAATCGCGCGCCAGACGGCGGGCCACCGCCAGCAGGGCCGAATCGCCGATCGACAGCCCGTAGGAAATCGTTGACCGACTGGAATTCGTCGATGTCGATGACCATCACCGTCGGGACGCTCCCTCCGGGCTTCTGGGCAAGCAGAATCGCCGCACCCAGGCGGTCGTTGAACAGCTCACGATTGGGAAGGCCAGTCAGGTTGTCGTGAACAGCGTCATGGAGCATGCGCTCCTCGGCCGATTTAAGCTCGGTGACGTCCGACAGCGAGCCGATCACCCTCACCACCTCGCCGTCGGCGCTGATGACCGGCCGGGCTTTCAGCACGTACCAGAAATAGTGGCCGTCCGATCCCCGCAGTCTCAAGTCGTGATTGATCCGGCCAGAGCGCTGATGGAGGAGTCCATCGAGCGCCAGCGTGTAGCGGTCGCGATCGAGCGGATGCAGCACGTCGAGCCAGCCCGCCGCCGGCCCATCGAGCGCGCCGCGCTTCAAGCCCAACTGGGTTTCGATCGCCTCCGCGCCGTTCACTTCGTCGGTCAGCACGTTCCAGTCAAAGATCGCCTCGCCCGATCCGGTCATGGCCAACGAGCGCCGGTCGGCGTCGGCGCCGCTATCCATGGCGCCGCCCGAGCCGGAGAACGCGAATTGCATCACCGTGAAGCCGATCAGCATGACGATCAGCACCAAGCCGCCGACCAGACCCGGCGCCGCAAGGTCATTGGTCAGATAGCCGAGCGCCGCCGCTCCCGCGGCCACCACCCAGACTGCGAGCAGATACCAGGTGGGAATGAGCATCACCGCGCGATCGGAGCCGCGCGCCGCGAGGCTCAGGATGAGCAGGAAGCCAACGCCGGCGACAGTCGCGATGGAGATTCGCGCCACTCCCGCCGCGACCGGTGGATTATAGACCGAGAGCCCGACCACAGCCGCCATCAGAAGAAGCCAGGCGAGCGCGAAATGGGTGTAGCGCACGTGCCAGCGGCGCAGGTTAAGGTAGGCGAACAGGAAGATGATCAGCGTTGCGCCGATCGTCGCCTCGACACCGGCGCGCCAGATTCGCTCCGAGGCGTCCGAGAGCCCAAACATCTTGCGCCAGAAGCCGAAATCGATGCAGACATAGGCGAACACCGCCCAGGCGAGCGCCGCGGCGGCGGGAAAGATCATCGCGCCGCGCACCACGAACACGATCGTCAGAAACAGGGCCAGGAGGCCCGCGATGCCGATCAGAATCCCTTCATAAAGCGTGAGGCTGGTCGATTTGTCCTTGAACGCGTCCGGCTCCCACAAGTAGAGCTGCGGCAGGTTCGGCGAACGCAGCTCTGCGACATAGGTTACGGTCGTTCCCGGATCCAGGGTGAGACGGAAAACATCAGCGTCTGCGTTGTCCTCACGCTCCGGCGCCGCGCCCTGGCTCGCGGTAATGGTCGTGATCCGCGACGAGCCGAGATCAGGCCAGATCACCCCGGAGCCGACAAAGCGGAAATGCGGCGCCACGATCAGCCGCGTCAATTGCTCGTCGGAATCGTTGGTCAGCGCGAACACGATCCACGCCGGCTGCGCTCCCGGCTCCAGCGCGCTGACCTCGATGCGCCGAACGATGCCGTCCGCGCCGGGCGCCGTCGACACCTGGATGCGATCGCCCTGCGCGCTATGCCGCTCGACCGCCCGCGTGAGGTCGATCGCGTCCGAATCGGGAGACACCCTGACCGATTGCACGGCCCAGGCGGGCCAGCAGAGCGCGGTCAGTCCGGCGCTCAGGACGATAACGCCGATGAGGCAGCGCCAGACGCCAATAGCGCGCTTCGCCGGCCCATTCGCGCGAGCCCCGGTGTAGGGGCGCCGGCGATCGTTAGCGACCGGTTCAGTCAAGATTGGCCCACGTCTGTCGCGGGCGCGCGTCGCTTTCGACCAGCCCGAACAGGACATGGTCGCGCCAGGCCCCGTTGATCCTCAGGAATCCGCGCGCGTAGCCTTCACGGCGGAAACCGTTGCGCTCAAGGAGCGCGATCGAGGGCGCATTTTCCGGGATGCAGGCGGCTTCGATCCGATGCAGCCGCAGCCTGGCGAGGGCGAATTCGACCGTCGCCGCGACCGCTCGCGTCATCCTCCCTTTGCCCGCATGCGGCGCCCCCATCCAGTAGCCGAGCGTCCCGCTCTGAGACACGCCGCGCCGCACCCCGCCGAGCGTGATGCCGCCCAGGAGTTCGTCATTCCCGCTGTCGAAAATCAGGAACGTATAGGCCTCGTCGCGAGCCATGTCGTCGTCCTGGCGCCGGAGCCGTCGGCGAAACGCGGCGCGGGTCAGATCATCGTCCGGCCAAGTCGGCTCCCATGGCTCAAGAAAACTGCGGCTCGCGGCGCGCAGCCTCGACCACGACGGATAGTCGGATGGCGACGCCGGTCGCAGATATAGGCCGTCGCCGCGCAGCAGCGGCTCCGGACTAGCAGTCCGCGACAAGCCGAAAAGCGCCATTATAGCCCTTTCAACGCGCGGGCGATCTTCGCCCGTCCGGGAACCTTGCCGACGGCGCCGACAGCCGCCACGGCCGGGGGCGATCTAAGCATGGCGGCCCCCGTTTTGCGAACCTCTTCGACGGTGACGGCGTCGACGCGGGCGAGTATCTCGTCGAACGAAAGCGGGCGCCCGTAGACCTGCATCTGGCGCGAGAGCTGGTGGACGCGCGCCGCGGGCTGCTCGAAGGCGGATACAAGCGAAACCTTCATCTGCGCCTTGACGCGGCGAATCTCCAATTCCTCAAGCCCCTGCGTCGCTTCCGCCAGGCAGTCGAGCGAAGCCGAGACCACCTCCGCCGCATCCCCATCGGCCGAGCCGGCGTAGAAGCCGAAGAGACCCGTGTCCATGAAATCCCAATGGAATCCATAGATCGAATAGGCGAGGCCGCGCTTCTCGCGTACTTCCTGGAAGAGCCGCGACGACATGCCTCCGCCCACCGCAGCGGCGAAGACCTGGGCGGCGTCGTGATCGGGGGCGTTCGCCCGCCGGCCCTCGAAGCCCACCACGACATGCGTCTGCTCGAGCCGTCGTCTAACCTTGGTCTCGCCGCCGCGATAAGCCGCCCGCTCCTCGGCCGGCGCCGGCGCGGCGTGAAGCTTTTTGAGGCGAGATTGAGCGAGGGCAAGGATATGATCGTGCTCGACCGCGCCGGCCGCGGCGACGATCGTGGCGCCGGCGCTATAGCGGCGGCCCAGATAGTCGTCGATGGCCGCCCGGTCGAAGGCCTCGACGCCCTCGCGCGTGCCGAGAATCGGCCGGCCAATCGCCTGGTCCGGCCAGGCGGTCGCGGTGAGGAGATCGAACACCAGGTCGTCCGGGGTGTCTTCGACCGAGCCGATCTCCTGGAGGATGACGTTCTTCTCCCGTTTTAGCTCATCCGGGTCGAACGCGCTCTCGGTGAGAAGATCGCCCATGACGTCGAGCGCAAGCTCGACGTCGCTGCCGAGCAGGCGGGCGAAATAGCTCGTTCGCTCGATTCCGGTCTCCGCATTGAGATCGCCGCCGACGTCCTCGATCGCCTCGGCGATTTCGCGGGCGCTTCGACGGCGCGTGCCCTTGAACGCCATGTGCTCGATGAAATGCGAGAGTCCGTGCTCGCTTGCGCGCTCGTAGCGCGTTCCCGCGGCGACGAAGACGCCGATCGCGGCGGTCCTCACATGAGGCGCCTTCTCGGTGATAACGGTGAGCCCGGAAGGAAGGCTGGTGACTTGAACGCTCACGCCGCGGCTCGCAAAGTCTGGCGCAGATGATCGGCCACCGCCCGGCGGTCATTGGGCAAAATGACGATCGCTTCCTTGCGCTCCATGAGATCCCTGAGGCGCTCCGGCAGCGGCGGCCGCACGCCGGTCGCACGCTCGACCGCGTCCTGAAATTTCGCCGGATGGGCGGTGGCGAGAGCGACTACCGGGGTCGCCGGCGCGGCGCCGAGCGCCTTTCGCGCGGCGCGAACGCCGACCGCGCTGTGCGGATCGATGATCATGCCGCTTGCGCGGTACACGCGACCCATCTCGTCGGCGCAGGCGGCCTCGTCGACCCGGAACGCGTCGAAGTCGGCGCGAATGCGGGCCAGCTCTTCAGCCGGGATCGTGAATGAGCCAACTCTGGCAAGCTCGTCCATCCGTGCGACCACCGCTTGCGCGTCGCGGCCAGACGCCTCGAACATGAGGCGCTCGAAATTGGAGGAGACCTGGATGTCCATCGACGGCGACTGGGTCGCCTTGACCTCCTTCGGCGCATAAAGCCCGCTGGCCAGCGCGCGGGCGAGAATGTCGTTGTCGTTGGTCGCGATGATCAGCCGCTCGATCGGCAGCCCCATGCGCTTGGCGTAATAGCCCGCAAATATATCGCCGAAATTGCCGGTCGGAACGGCGAAGCACACCGCCCGGTCAGGGCGCCGAGCGCCACGGCGCTGAAGAAATAATAAACGATCTGCGCGAGGATGCGGGCCCAATTGATGGAATTGACGCCCGACAGGCGCATGTCGTCGCGAAAGGCGAGATCGCCGAACAGCTCCTTGACGATGCGCTGGCAGTCGTCGAACGAGCCTTAAATCGCCAGCGCATGGACGTTCGGCCGATCGACCGTCGTCATCTGCCGGCGCTGCACGTCCGACACCCGCCCGTGCGGATAGAGGATGAACACTTCGACCTGGGACTGCTCGGCGAAAGCCTCGATCGCCGCGGCGCCGGTGTCGCCGGAAGTCGCCCCGACAATCGTCGCTCGCGCGCCGCGGCGCCGCAGAACGCGGTTCATCGCCTGTCCCAGCCACTGCATGGCGAAATCCTTGAACGCCAGCGTCGGCCCGTGAAAAAGTTCGAGCGCGAACAGATTGGCGTCGATTTGCGTGAGCGGCGCGACCGCGGCGTGGCGGAACCCGGCATAGGCGGCCTTGGATAGCGACTTGATCTCGTCTGCGCCGAAATCCTCGCCCACGAAGGGCGCCATGATCCTGGCCGCGGCTTCGGGATAAGGCACGCCCCTCAAGCCCCGGATCGCCTCCGGCCGCCACTGAGGAATCGCGAGCGGCAAATAGAGTCCGCCATCACGCGCCAACCCCGTGAGAAGCGCATCGGCGAAGCCAAGCGTTGGCGCCGCCCCGCGCGTTGAGACATAATGCACGATCAGGGAATCCTTGGCCGGGTCTGGTCGTCTAGCGCAAATTCCGCCTAAGGGGAACGACCGCGGACTTGGTCAGAGAATGAGGCCAAAACAAGACGATCTCATTCGGGGATTTGCGTAAGCCGAATGCCCGGCGCGCCACATTCGCACTTGAAATCGCCCGACAACCTTCCGTAACGTGACACAATGACAACAAAGGCGCGGTGGTCGACCCGCGCCGGACGAATTGGGATCGCGAGGGATGAGCGCGGCGTTTCAGGCTTTTTTGCGGAGGCTGGTTCGTAAGGGTCGCCTGGAAGTGGAGACCGCGGACGGCGTCGTCCAGGTGCACGGGGATGGCGCGGGGCCGCTGCTCGGCGCCAAACTTCTTGATATCGCGGCGGAAGGGCGTCTCATGCTCAACCCGGCGCTTGCGCTCGGCGAACTCTACATGGACGGGCGGCTGGTCGTAACCAAAGGCCAGCTCTACGACCTCTTGGAGCTCGGCGCGCGCAACCTCGCCGCCTTTGAGAATCAGACCTGGGCCAAGGCGCTGAACAGGGTGCGCCTGGCGTTTCGCGGCCTCCACCAGCGCAACCATCGGCGCAACGCCAAACGCAACGTCGCCAGCCACTACGATCTCGATCAGCGGCTTTACAATCTCTTCCTCGATGCCGACCGGCAATATTCCTGCGCCTATTTTGAATATCCCGGCCAGTCGCTCGATGACGCGCAAACCGCCAAGAAGCGCCACCTCGCCTCGAAGCTCCTGCCGAAGGACGGCGCGAGCGCGCTTGACATCGGCTGCGGCTTCGGCGGTCTTGGGCTCTACCTCGCCGGCGTCGCCGGCGCGCGGGTGACCGGGGTGACCTTGTCCGAGGAGCAGTTCGCCGTCGCGACCGCTCGCGCCCGTAACACCGGCCTCGCCGACCGGGTCGAATTCCGCCTGCAGGACTATCGCGACGTTGCGGAGACATTCGACCGTATCGTCTCGGTCGGCATGTTCGAGCACGTCGGCATCAACCACTATGACGAGTTCTTCACCAAGGTCCGGGGCCTTTTGAAAGACGATGGGGTGATGATGCTCCACGCCATCGGCCGCAACTCCGTTCCCGGCGTCACCAACGCCTGGATTCGCAAATATATCTTCCCCGGCGGCTACATCCCGAGCCTGTCCGAAGTGCTGCCGGCGATCGAGCGGGCCGGCCTCTACGTGACGGATATCGAGATTCTTCGCCTGCACTACGCCGAGACGCTCAAGGCCTGGCGCGAGCGGTTCATGGCGCGGCGGGACGAGGCGAAGAAGCTTTACGACGAGCGCTTTTGCCGGATGTGGGAGTTCTATCTCGCCGGTTCGGAGACCGCGTTCCGGGTCGACGCGCATATGGTGTTCCAGATTCAGCTGGCTAAGCGTCAGGACGTCGTGCCGCTGACCCGCGACTACATCCCGGAGCGGGAGGCTGAGCTTCGCCGCCGCGAGGCGGCGGCGCGCTCTCAGATGCGGCACGCAGCGGAATAGGGCCTGGCCGCCATGGGGCGTGAGGCTTGCGGATCGCTTGGCGTCCTTTTGCCGGCGCGGTCAGTTACTCTGTCTTTATCAGCCATTGGTTCGTTTCGCCAAAATTGAGTCATGTTCCACATCGTTATAAGGTTAGATATGTTGATTTCCATTGAGAACTGACCCGGGCGCCACGGGTTTTTCCACCGAGAATTGACCCATGTTCGAACTTTACCCTCTTGGCGTGGCCGGGAGGCGAAGGAGTGATCGACATGGAGTTATTGAGCGTCATCCGGCGCTGGCATTATCGAGATCATTTTTCGATCCGGGAGATATCGCGGCGCACGGGGCTGTCGAGGAACACGGTCCGCAAGTATCTGCGCTCTGACCGCGAGGGGCCGAAGTTCAGCATCCCTGACCGGCCGAGCAAGCTGGACCCGCACGCTGACAAACTGTCGCACATGTTGCGACAAGAGGCGGGGAAGTCGCGCAAGCAGAAGCGGACGATCAAGCAGTTGCACGCCGACCTGGTGGTGATGGGCTATGAGGGCTCGTACAATCGCGTGGCGCCTTTGCCCGTGATTGGAGGGCGGCTCGGCAGCGAGAGCAGAAGACCGCCGGCCGTGGCGTGTTCGTGCCCCTGGCGTTCATGGCCGGAGAAGCCTTCCAATTCGACTGGTCAGAGGATTGGGCAGTCATTGCCGGCGAGCGAACCAAGCTGCAGGTCGCTCACTTCAAACTGTCCTGCAGCCGCGCCTTCTTCCTCCGGGCCTACCCGCAGCAGACCCACGAGATGCTGTTCGACGCCCATAACCACGCCTTCCGCGTGCTGGGCGGCGTTCCCCGGCGAGGCATCTACGACAACATGCGCACTGCGGTCGACAAAGTCGGGCGCGGCAAGAACCGCCAGGTCAACGCACGGTTCGCAGCCATGGTCAGCCACTTCCTGTTCGAGGCGGAGTTCTGCAATCCGGCGTCCGGTTGGGAGAAGGGGCAGATCGAGAAGAACGTCCAGGACGCCCGCCATCGGCTCTGGCAGCCCATGCCCAGCTTCCCCTCCCTGGCGGCGCTGAACGACTGGCTGGAGATGCGATGCAGGGAGCTGTGGGAGCAGACGCCGCACGCCTCGCATCCTGGCGCGATTGCCGACGCCTGGGCCGAAGAGGTCCAGCATCTGATGCAGCCTTCGCGCCCGTTCGACGGCTTCGTCGAATACGCCAAGCGCGTGTCGCCGACGTGCCTGGTCCATCTGGACCGCAATCGCTATAGCGTGCCGGCCTCCTTCGCCAATCGTCCAGTCAGCGTACGGGTCTATCCCGAACGCATCGTTGTCGCCGCCGAGGGACAAGTCGTCTGCGAACATCGCCGCGTTTTTGCCCGCTCCCACCAACGCAAGAGCACGACCACCGTTTTCGACTGGCGGCACTATCTGGCGGTCATTCAGCGCAAACCGGGCGCACTCCGCAACGGCGCGCCGTTCGCCGAACTCCCGCCTGCCTTCCGTGCCTTGCAACAGCGCATGCTCAAGACGCCGGGCGGCGACCGCGAGATGGTCGAGATTCTGGCTCTCGTCCTCCAGCATGACGAGCAGGCCGTGCTCACTGCCGTCGAACTGGCCCTGGAGGCCGGCGTGCCGACCAAGACGCATATTCTGAACCTGCTGCACCGGTTGATTGACGGCAAGCCAATCGACCCACCCGTCGTGAAGCCGCCTAATGCTTTGACGCTCACCTCCGAGCCGCAGGCCAACGTCGAACGCTACGATGCGCTGCGCCAAGCCCGGGAGGCGCGCCATGCGTCATAATCCCGCCGCTGGCGCCGTCGTCATCATGTTGCGAACCCTGAAGATGCACGGCATGGCTCAGGCGGTCGGCGAGCTGACCGAGCAAGGCTCTCCGGCCTTTGAGGCGGCGCTGCCCATCCTATCGCAGCTCTTGAAGGCGGAAACAGCCGACAGGGAGGTAAGGTCGACGGCCTACCAGCTCAAAGCGGCCCGCTTTCCGAACTATCGCGACCTTGCCGGCTTCGACTTCGCCAGCAGCGAGGTCAACGAGGCGCTCACACGTCAACTCCATCGTTGCGAGTTCCTGGAGGATGCGCACAACGTCGTCCTGGTCGGCGGTCCTGGAACCGGCAAAACGCATCTCGCCACGGCTATCGGCGTCCAGGCCATCGAGCATCACCGCAAACGCGTCCAGTTCTTTTCCACCGTCGAACTCGTCAACGCTCTCGAACAAGAGAAGCTTCAGGGCAAGCCAGGACAGATCGCAGCCCGGCTCGCCCACTCCGATCTCGTCATTCTCGACGAGCTGGGCTACCTGCCGTTCAGCGCCTCCGGCGGCGCGTTGCTCTTCCATCTGCTGAGCAAGCTCTACGAGCGCGCCAGCGTCATCATCACGACCAATCTTAGCTTCGGTGAATGGGCGACCGTGTTCGGCGACCCGAAGATGACGACCGCTCTACTCGATCGTCTCACCCACCGCTGCCACATTCTCGAAACCGGAAACGACAGCTTCCGATTCAAGAACAGCTCGGCGAAAGCCGCCAAACCCGCAAAGGAGAAACCTCAAAACTTGACGAACGCCTGACCCTAAAACCATCATCAAGCCGGGTCAGTTCTCAATGGAAATCCCGGGTCAGTTCTCGCCGGAAATCGACACTCCGCTTGTCCCGGCGTGGCCGCGATCGGCGCGCGCGTCTCGGCGATGAGTTGCTTCGACGTTTCTTGGGATCGTGCGGCCTCTGGTAAACTTCCAGCACGTCTTCCATGTTGGCGACGAAGGCGGCGCTGGCCTCGGGCGCGATCACCCATTGCTGCTTGCGATGGGGCTGGAGAATGTTTTTTTGAGCGTCCGCCCGATCGTGTTGTCACTGGCGCTCCCGACGATCTGCAACTCGACGACTTTCTCCTCCAAAAGACGCAGCGTCCATCTGGCGTGGCCAGCCGGGGCCGATCCGCAAGCCAGAGCGATCAGCTTGGCTTCCGCGGCGCCGTCGAAAATCCGGCGAGGGGCCGATTTGGGATTGTACTTGCGCATCAGGACGGCTTCGAAGCCTTCCACGACAAGTTGCCGTCGCGTTCGCTCGATCGTCGGGATGCTGGTGTCCAGCGCCTCGGCGATCCGGCTGTCGCTCCATCCCTCGCCCGCCTCCGACACGTCCGCTTTCAGAAGGATGCGAGCTTTCGTCAGCAAATGCGCGGCGCGCTTGCCCCTGCGGACAAAGTCGTCGAGCCGGGCGCGCTCCTCTTCGCTCAGCTTGACTACGTACTTCTTGACGGCAACCTCTTGCTTGGCCACGAATCATCTCCATCGCGCAATCGCCAAGCCATTGATTCAGACGATCCCGTCAAACTCAATGACGTGAGCCACTAGATCAATACGTACGGGGTTGGATCATGGTGGAAGATCAGTAGTCCGCCCAACCCCTAAGTACTTTTACATACACGCACAAACGGAAGTAAGGGCGCGCGCTCCGCGCACAGCATTCGATGAAAGGGGGCGAAATATTTGACCACCTGAATTCAGCGGATATTGTTTGTATTTCCTCCCCACATCGGCGAGCACATCGGTTAGAGATTTGCCTGACCGGCGCATTTCCACTTGCACTGCCCGCCAATTGCTCTGTCCCGGGCTGACAACTTGACCACGGGCTCGCCCGGAAACCATTACGGCGAGAGCTATGGACCGTTTTCCCCGCATTACCGCGATACTCACAGCGCACGGCCATAGCTGACCAGGCCGCCGACATCATTCTGCGCGCCCGCTACTGGCAGGCGTCAGGCTGTGATCCACTCTCTTGCTCGCTTCGGCGTAGGCCGCTTGTGACGTCGCGATGTTTGCCCGAATGCGGTCAGCGCCGCCATAGAGATACAGTGCGCCGGCTTCGTCGCCGGCTTCGTCGTCGAACACCATCAGGCTACTCCTCAGACTACGAGACACCACCGTCTTAAGTGGCTATCGCGAGAAGCACGAGATTTAATGTTGGATAGTCTGGCGTTTTGGACGTAAGGGGTAAGGGGGCGTTTAACCGGCGAACCTATTGGCCCAACTTCCCAAACGGAAGGCCTCAGCGCGCTCGGCGGCAGGTTCCATGAAGTCGATCCGCCATAAGCACGCATCGGTCTTAGGTCCGATCCGTAGGCCGACGAGGCGCAAGGCGTGGCGCGCGTCGGCCAGCGTCGGGAAAGAGTGCGCAATCGACGTGCCCGCGCCGCCAAGATGCGAGCGGAACATGTTGGAAATCCCGTCGTATTCAAGAAACATTGGGTGGTTGGTCATCTTAGTGGAGGGTAGGTTCGATGCGGGTCATTGCGGGACCGCGCCACCGCGAGGCGGCAATAGCCGCGATCCACGTGCGCGCGTGCAAATCATCCCGTTGCGCGTCGCGCAGGATCTCTGCGGCCTCGGCCGGATGGTGGCCAGCCGCCTTGAGCAGCGCGGTAATGCGGGGGAATCGAATTTTGTCAGTCATCAGATGATCCTCGTTCTCGGCGGGTTTGATTGCCGTCGAACGGATGGCACATGTCGCAATTAGCGAACGATACAAGGACGCTCACGCGCGCATCAGGCAAAGTGGCACGGCTAAGCAGATCAAAGACCCGGGAAAGCAAAGCTCGCTGCTCAAAAGCGGGTTCCGGCGCTTCAAACCTCTCCCCGCCCGATGATATCCCGGGCCATGCCGACAATTGACCTCGCCGACGACGAGCTCGCCGCGGTAACGGAGGCCATCCGGCGCGCCATCGAAGACGACCGGTTTCCTCGCGCCTCGCGCCTGGATCCGCTGCGCTCAACGCTGGCGAAGCTGGAGCCGGCGCCGGCCCCGCATCTGAAGGCCCCGCCGCCAGCCAAGGCCGACAAGCGGGCGCGGCCCACGCCAGGGCGTCTCCCAAAAAGCCCTTGACGACGGGTAACGTGACGCGAGAAAGCTGCGCCACGTTTTAAGGGCTAAGGCCCCATGGGGCGACCGCCGCTCAATTCGACCGGACCGATGACCGCCGCCGAACGGCAGGCGCGACGGCGCGCGAGGGTCGGCAAGTCGATCAACCGCCGCCGCCGGACGCTCTACAAGATCGCCAACGAGAGCGAGACGAGGAAGGCGAAGCGGGCGCGCCGCACGGAGATTCTCGCCAAGGTCGCCGAGGGCACCCGAGAAGCGACGGCGACGCTGACGAGCGGCGACGCCGTGCCGCTGTGCAATCTGATCGTCCTCGATCCGCCCTGGCCACACGACAACTATTCAGCCGAAACCGGATCGGATCGCTCGACCGACCACCACTACGCGCCGATGACCTGGGCTGAGCTCGAGGCGTTCGGAGCGAAGCTGCCGGCGGCCAAGGACTGCATGCTGATCATGTGGGCGCCAAAGTCGCTCGTGGTCCGCACGTCGGCGCTCCTGATCAAATGGGGCTGGGATCCGCTCAGGACGACCGAGATGATGTGGCTCAAGATGCAGGGCGACAGGATCTGGACAGGGACCGGCAAGCGGCTGCGCGACCAGCATGAGTCAATCATCCTCGCAGTACGCGGGACGATCCCTCCAGCGTTGCCGATGTGGGGGTCGGTCCTGATCGCGCCGATTGGCGAGCCAAGCGAGAATCCGAAGGCGCTAATGGAGATGATCGACCGCGATTATGGGCCGGAGCTGGTCCGAATCGAGATGTTCGCCCGCCCGCCGTTCGCCGCCGCGGCTGGTATTTCTGGGGCGATGCGGTCCCCGGCGGGCTGACGTTCGCGTGATAGAGATGGCGCGCAGCCGGATCAAATATTTCAAGTCCCGAGACCTGGCATTACCGGGCGATCTCCCAAGCGTGCTCATTCGCCTAATGTTGGCGGTCAACGACATTGCGCTAGTGCACTGACACAGACGGATGATTCACAAATTCGGGTGGATGTGCGAGTCTGTGGGCATGGCTCAAACCGTCTGTGTCCTTCCTCCCAGCGAAGATCGCCAGCGTCTGCTGGCCATTGTCGCGGATCGCAATCGCCCACTTAAACATGTGCGGCGGGCGCACATCGTCCTTTGTTCGGCCGACCGTTTGCCTGTGCAGGAAGTGGCGCGGCGGGCGGGCGTCAGCCGACCCGCGGTCTGGCGCTGGCAAGCGCGATACGCCGAGCAGGGCGTCCATGGTCTGCTGCGCGACAAGACGCGCAAGCCCGGCCGCGCTCCGCTTTCGGCCAGGGTCGTCGCCAAGGTTATGGACCTGACCTGCTCCGAGCCGCCGGGCCACGCCACGCATTGGACCGGCCGCGCCATGGCCAAAGCCGTCGGCGTCAGCCTGCGCGCCGTGCAGCGCTTGTGGGAGGCGCATCGGCTGCAGCCGCACCGCATTCGCACCTTCAAGCGCTCCAACGATCCTCAATTCGTCGAGAAGGTCGAGAACATCGTCGGCCTCTACATGGACCCGCCCAAGCACGCGGTCGTCGTCTCGATCGACGAGAAGGGCCAAATCCAGGCGCTCGACCGCACGCAACCGGGCCTGCCGCTCAAGCCCGGAAAATGCGGGACGATGACCCATGACTACAAGCGCAACGGCACGACCACGCTGTTCGCCGCGCTCAACCTCCTCGATGGAACCGTGATCGGGCGCTGCATGAGACGGCATCGCCACCAGGAGTTCATCCGCTTCCTCAATACCGTCGAGCGCGCTGTTCCGGCCGGAAAAGTCATCCACGCCATCGTCGACAATTACGCCGCCCACAAACAGCCCAAGGTTCTCAAATGGCTCGCCGATCATCCGCGCTGGACGTTCCATTTCACCCCGACATCGGCCTCCTGGCTCAACGCCGTCGAGGGCTTCTTCTCCGCCATCACGCGCCGCCGGATCCGACGTGGAGCCTTCCATTCCGTCGACCATTTGCAGAACGCGATCGCGCGCTACATCGAGTCCCACAACAGCGATTGTCGACCGTTCGTATGGACAACGTCCGCCAAAGCGATCTTCGAAAAACTGGCCCAGATCCCTGTACCTTCTGTCTAAGTCAGTGCACTAGCTGCCGACGCCGACCGCGTGGGCAGAGACTACCGAACTTCCGCGCGCCCATTAAAAAACCGCGCACGGATGTATTTTATTCGTTTGACCATGAGCCACGTCCACGAGGCTCTGAAGATCATCGTCGAGATCCACAAAAGTCCCGATCTGACAGCCATCGTTGATCAATGCGATGCCCACACCCGAGAGAATTTCAAGAAACTGGTCGCCATACTGCACTCCCGGAGCGTGGGCATCTATTCAGGTTCCGGACCAAGGCGACGTTCCACTACGATAAGGACGTGACGGCGGAACACCTGCAAAGGGTGGTTGTGCAAGACCCAGCCACGCCCTGGAGGTATTCGGTCGGATCAGCTCCAGTGGACTGGCACTTCGAGCTTGGCGATGCGGTAATGACCATATAGTCGTGAAATTCGTTCTGGGCGCGGACGAGCCAAGAAGCCCTGCTCGGGCCCAAAAAGTGGCCGAGATCGCAACCCGTCTGGATCAAATCGCGACCATGCTCACCGATTTTGCAAAGAGCTTCATTGAACGCAGCTTGGGCGCCGCGCGTCGAGCGTGAGCACAAACTTTCGACCAATGACGCTGGCGAACATGCGCATGAACGGCGTCCGCGCTGTCATCGCGACTTGCGCTTGCGGGCACAAGGCGGACGTGAACGTCGACGCCTTGCTCGAGACGCGTGGGTCCCCGAGGCCGGTCGACGGCTGCGATGCAGTCACTGCGGCGGCAAGCGGATCGACACGAGGCCCGCCTGGCACACGGCGCGCGACGGCTGGGGCCGGGAACGGCCCGCCCCTTAAGGGCCCCTACATCCGAAAACCTGGACTTCCCCACATTGGGATCTTGTGGTTCTCGCGGCAGCCGCCTATGACGCGCGCTCATGAATGAGTTCGAAAAACTCGCCGCCCTCCTGGACGTGTTTGAACACGCTCCGCTGATCGATCGCGTCGAGGCGGCCAAACTCGCCGCCCGATGGAGGCGACCGGGTCGGCGGACTCGCGAGCAGCCCCTCGGACCGTGGATGCAACCCCGCGCAGCGATTCGGGAATAATTCGACCCCAAACCCAGGCAATCCGCGGGTTTGGTACCTAATTTTCCCGTGCATAGCCCGGGCGCCTTCCCGCGTCTGCTTGCCTTTTGGGCGTCAGCGCACACGCCTTTTTGCCTGAAATGTTCAATTCGTAAATCGCGAATTAAACAAACGCGCGTTTTGACCAAAGACGCGCTCGGATCGACGATAGCCAGCAAAGGCTAAGCCGGCAAAGCCGAGCAGCATCATCGCCCAGGTCGAGGGCTCGGGAAAGGCGAGGACGTTGTACCCCACCACCTCGCCAGCGTCGTTGATGCCATCGGCAGTGCCACCCAAAAACATAGTGCCGGGCAGCGGGCCGCCCAGATCGATGACCTGGCCGCCGCTCCACTCGGTGGCGACCGCTCCGTCGACGACATTGCTGTATCCCACGACCTCCCCGGTATTGTTGATACTCAACGGATGGCTAGCAGTTGAGCCCGGCAGACTACTCAGACTGATGACATTCCCGCCGATCCACTCGGTGGCGATTTTGGCTCCCCCAACCAAGCTAAATCCCCCCGCTTGCCCGGCGTTGTTGATCGCATTGGCTATGCTGCCCGTGGAGCCTGGCAGACTACTTAGACTGATGACATTCCCGCCAATCCACTCGGTGGCGAACAGGTGACTGCCAACAGTGCTGAATCCGACTACCTGGGTCCCGTCTCGGAGGTGGTGGGAATTGGGTTGGCGTAGTCTCCGGGTTGCTCAACCCAACTGATTCCGGCGTTGACGCGCCGGACAGGAGACCACGCCATGACGAAGGATACCACGAAGGAGGCGGCGGTGGCCGCCGAAGATCTTCTTTTCGACGATTGGTTCGACGCGATCGAGGACGGGGTCCGTTCTCGGGTGCGCGGCTTCATCGAGACGATGGTGGAGGAGGAACTCTCAGGAGCGCTGTCTCGCCCGCGCTACGGCCGGCGCAAGGCGGGGGGCGCGGATGACGGCGCGCCATTGGTCGTGGGCGTGCGTCACGGTCACCGCGAGCGGACGCTGACCGGCACGTTCGGCCAGACGCGGATCGCCGTGCCGCGGGCTCGATTGGTCGGCGAGGACGGCAGGACGAGCGAATGGAGGAGTGCATCGCTTCGCGCCTACCAGCGCCGCACCAAGGCGGCCGACGCGCTGATCGCCGGGGTGTATCTTTCCGGGACCAATACCCGCCGGGTTCGGCGTGCGCTGACTGCCGTGTTCGCCGGACCGGTGGGCAAGGACGTGGTCAGCCGCGCCTGGCGCAGGGTGAAGGGCGACTGGGACGCCTGGACCGCGCGGCCGCTCGGCGAGGAGCCGATCGTGCGGCTGATCCTCGACGGCACGGTTGTGCGCGTCCGCCTCGACAGACGCGCGACGTCGATCTCGCTCCTGCTGGCGCTCGGCGTGCGCGCCGACGGCCAGAAGGTGCTGCTGGCGATCCGGAGCATGGGCGGGGAAAGCGAGGCCGCCTGGCGGGCGCTGCTCGACGATCTCGTCAAGCGCGGATTGAGGACGCCGGAGCTCATCATCGCCGACGGCGCGCCGGGCCTGGAGAAGGCGCTGGCGGCGCTGTGGCCCGATGCGCCGGTTCAGCGCTGCACGGTTCACAAGCACCGCAATCTGCTTGCTCACGCGCCCGAGCGGCTGCACGAGGAAATCTCCAACGACTATCGCGACATGATCTACGCCGCGACGCGAGCCGAGGTCGAAGCCGGGCGCAAAGCCTTCATCCGCAAATGGCGGCTGAAATGCCGCCCCGTCGCCGACAGCCTCGAGGAGGCCGGCGACAAACTCTTCACGTTCACCCGCTTCCCGCCAAGCCAGTGGAAGTCGATCCGAACCAGCAACGCCATCGAGCGCTTGCACGAGGAGTTCATCCAGCGCTCGAAAGCAACCGTGATTCCGATCTGGTTCGGCGGGCAGAAGCGTCGAAGGCTGAAGATCATTCCCAATGGCTTCGGCAAGAAGCCGGTGCTCAAGCTCATGTTCGGCGCGCTCATCCGCGCCGCTGAGCGCTGGCGTGGTCTGCGTTTCACCGAGTTCGAACTACGCCAGATCGCCGCCGTCAGAAAGGACCTCGACCACGAATATCAGATTTCAACCACGCCGCTGGCACGGTCAGCCCAGCCCCGCGTTTCCAGCAAATCCAAGCCTTGACCTGTCCACCCGTTCAATTCGCTGATTCTCGCCAACAATCTCGCGCTATTCATTGGCGTCATCGGCGGCGCCGCCCGATACGCGCTTGGGCGAAAGGCGGTGTCATTCACCCTGTTCGATCAGAACGTGCTGATGCCGCTCTACATCTGCCTGACCGCCCAACTGCAGCACAGCGAGATCTGGATTCCGTTCACTGGGATCTGGGGGCGGGTTTTCATGAGCCCGGCGCACCATCAGTTGCACCATTCCGCCGATCCAGCGCATTTCAATTGCAATCTCGGCGCGAGCCTCGCGATCTGGGATTGGCTCGCAGGCAGCTTGCGCATGCCGCCGGTCGAGCCGCAGCGTCTTGCGTTCGGCGTCTCGGGACACCGGCATGACCCGCACGGCGCGATGGGCCTCGTCGTCGACCCGGCGGTGAACGCGCTCAAAGCGCTCATCAGCATGATCGCCCCGAAAGGGACGGCGGCGGGCTCCGAACCCCCTTCGGCTGGCCGCTCAGGCCTGCCCGCCGCCGATTCCAAGGTTTGATTGCAATGTCGCGGCGCAATCCCCGCGCCGCTGAATGTCCTTCGTCTATAATGCTAAGGTGTAGCGCTACGGGCCGCGCGGCCGCCGTGACGGGCGTCACACTGCGAACGCCTGCGGACAATCGGCCTTATTCCGCCGCCACCGAAACCCCCGGAGCCGGCCGCGGCCTCACCGGAGACGCAGGCCCGGCGCGTACGATCTCGTGCGGCTCGTCCTGTCCGCCGACAAAGCGGCCGAACAGGCGCCAGGCGAAGCTGCCGACGTCGTCGAGCACCGTGAACACGGCCGGCACAAAAACCAGCGACAGCATCGTCGACATGACGAGTCCGCCGATCACCGCGATCGCCATCGGCGAGCGGAAGCCGCCGCCGTCGCCCAGACCCAAAGCCGACGGGAACATGCCCGCCGCCATCGCGATCGTGGTCATGACGATCGGTCTTGCGCGCTTGCGGCCGGCCTCGACCAGCGCCTGCGCGCGGGGCGTTCCGCGGCCGATCTCCTCGACCGCGAAGTCGACCAGCATGATCGCGTTCTTGGTGACGATGCCCATCAGCATCAGAACGCCAATCACCACCGGCATGGACATCGACTTGTGGGTGATGAGGAGAGCGATGATCGCGCCGCCGATCGAGAGCGGGAGCGAGATCAGGATCGTGATCGGCTGCAGGAAACTGCCGAACAGGAGCACGAGGAGTCCGTAGACCATCATCAGGCCCGCGCCCATTGCCGCGGCGAAGGAGGCGAACACCTCGCTCATGATCTCGACGTCGCCCGTCTCCCGAATTTCGACGCCATGGGGCAGATTCCTGGCTGTGGGCAGCGCGCGGATCGCCGCGACCGCAGCGCCGAGCGCCGCGTCGCCCTTGAGATCGCCTTCAATTGTCACGCGCCGCGTGCGATCGTAGCGGTTGATCGCGGTCGGTCCGTGGGAAACCGAAAAGTCGGCGACCGCGGACAACGGCGTTGTCGCGCCGGCGCTGGTCGGCACCTGCAAATCCTGCAAGATCCCCACGCGCGACCGCGCGGATTCGTCAAGCTCGACCCTAATCGGGACCAGCCGGTCGCCGGCGTTGAACTTGGCGAGATTAGCGTCGATGTCGCCGAGCGTGGCGACGCGGATCGTGTCGGACAGGGCCTCGGTCGAGACCCCGAGATCGGCCGCGACCTGACGCTTCGGCATGACGCGCAATTCCGGCCGATCGAGCTCCGCAGTCGAAATCGGGTTCTCGATCATCGGAATCGAGCGCATCTCGCTCGCGATCTGGTTGGCCGTGTCGTTGATGACCTTGATGTCCGGCCCCGCGATGATGAGCTGCAGGTCGCGCTGGCCGTTGTCCTTGAGGAACCAGAAGCGGATGTCCGGCTGATCGGCGAGAACCTCGCCGATCCTGAGCTGCAGATCCTTCTGCGTCGCCGCGCGCTTCGATTTGTGGACGAAATTGATGACGATGGTCGCCTTGCGCGGCTCGTCGTCCGCGCCGCCGAGCAGTTTGCCGCCGAAGATGAGCGCGGAGCGAACCTCGGGCATGGCGCGCAGCTTGTCGGAGATCGCCCGGGTGACGCGGTCGGTGTCTTCGAGGCGGGAGCCCGGCGGCAGTTCGATCGCGAGCAGCGCGCGGCCGTAGTCGTCCGCTGGAATAAAGCCGGACGGCAGCAGTTGCGTCGACCATAGCGAAGCGGCGAAGATCAATGCGCCCGCGAACAGAGTGAGCCACCGGTGGCGCAAGGAGGCGCGCACGAGCCGGGTGTAGGAGCGCATCACGGCGCCGTCACGATGCGTCAGGTCACGGGGCGCGCGTAGGAAATAGGCGGCGATCACCGGCGTGACGAACCGCGCGACCATGAGCGAGAACATGACGGCGATCGCGACCGTGAGGCCGAACTGGCGGAAATATTGCCCGGCGATGCCGCCCATGAAGCTCACTGGCGAGAAGATCGCGGCGATCGAGAGCGAGATAGCGATCACCGCGAGCCCAATCTCGTCGGCCGCCTCGAGCGAGGCGCGATAGGCCGACTTGCCCATGCGCATGTGACGCACGATGTTCTCGATCTCGACGATCGCGTCGTCGACCAGAATGCCGGTCACCAGCGTGATGGCGAGCAGGCTCACGAGGTTGAGCGAGAAGCCGATCGCGTCCATCGCCCAGAAGGTCGGGATCACCGAGAGCGGGAGAGCGACCGCTGTGACAAGCGTGGCGCGCAAGTCACGCAGGAAGATGAACACGACGACGACGGCAAGAGCCGCGCCCTCGATCAGCGTCTCCATCGTCGAATGGTAGTTGCCGAGCTCGTTGTCGACCTGGGTGTCGACCTTGGTGAAAGAGACTTCCGGGTGCGCCGCCTCAATCTTCGCCAGCCGCTGCGCGATCAGCTGATCGACCGTGACGTCGCTCGCGCCCTTGGCGCGGGTGACGGCGAAAGCGACAATCGGCTCATCGAACAGTCGCGTGAAGGTACGCGGCTCCGCCGCCCCGTCGGTGATGGTCGCAAGTTCGTCGAGCCGGACCTTCCGCCCGCCTGGCAGGGCGATCGGCAGCGCGGCCAGATCCTTGAGCTTTCGTGCGCCGGCAAGGGTGCGGATCGCCTGTTCCTGGCCCGCGACCTCGCCGCGGCCGCCGCCGAGATCGACATTATCGGCGCGCACCTGCTCGTTAACCGTCGCCGCGGTCACGCCGAGGGCGAGCAGTTTCTCCGGATCAAGCGCGACCCGGATCTCGCGATCGACTCCGCCAAACCGTTTCACCTCACCGACGCCACGAAGGCTCTGCAAGTCGCGCGCGACCGTGTCATCGACGAACCACGACAGCTGCTCGACCGACAGCCCCGGCGCGGAAGCCGCGTAGGTGACGATCGGCAAGCCCTCGATATCGACGCGGCTGATGATGGGCTCGTCGATGGTGCGCGGCAGATCGGTGCGGATCTTGGCGATCTGATCCTTCACGTCATTGAGCGCGCGGTCGATGTCGACCGAGCCGACCGTGAACTGCACGATCGTCGACGACGATCCGTCGGTGACCGTCGAAATGATGTGCCAGACGCCGTTGACGCTGGAGACGGCGTCCTCGACTTTTTTCGTCACCTGCAATTCGAGTTCCGACGGGGCGGCCCCCGACTGGGTGATGAGCACCTGAACGATCGGAATATCGATGTTCGGAAAACGGGTGATCGACATCGTCCGGAAGCTGATCAGGCCGAGGATCGTCAGGACCGCGAACGCCACGATGGCCGGAATCGGGCGGCGGATCGACCAGGCTGAGACGTTAATCCGCATGGACCGCCCCTAACCGCCCGCTGCGGACGCTTCCGGCGTCGGCCGGACGCGGTCGCCAGGGCGCAGGAAGGCGGCGGCGCGCGCTACGATGCTTTCGCCCTCGGCCAAGCCCTGTTTGATCTCCACCGCCTCGCCGTTGACGATGCCCGGCGTCACCTGCCGCTCCTCGACCTTCCCGTCGTGGACCACGTCGAGCCGCGCCAAATCGCCCTCTCGAGTGAGCGCCGACGCGGGAGCGCTGAGGCCGTCCCGGCGCGTCAGCTCGACCTCTCCCGAGGCGAATGCGCCGATATGGGCATGGCTGACGTCGTCAAGCGCAATCCTCACTTTGCCGGTGCGGCTCGCCCTGTCGACCTCCTCGTTCACGAGGCGCACGCGGCCCGAAACCGGGTCCTCGACGCCGGGCAGCTTCAGTTGCGCGGGCATGCCGACGGTGAGCCGAGCTAGCTCCTGCTCGGGCACGTCGGCCTCGAGATCGATCGCTCCGTCCTCGATGATGCGGAACAATGGCTCCCCGGAGGTGGAGGCCGCGGCGCCCGGCTTGGCCGACCGTCGGCTGATCACGCCGGACACGGGCGCTTTGACCTCCGTCCGGTCGATGCGAACGAGCAGCTCCTGCCGCTCCGCGTCGCGGCTCTTGCGGTCGGCTTGGGCGACGCCGAGCGCATTCTGGGCCGCCCCCAGTTGCGCCTCAGCCGTCTTCATCGCCATCTCGCGCTGTTCGATGGTCGAAGCGGCCATGACGCCTTGCCCAAGCTTGCGCGCTCTGTCGAAATCGCTGGTGGCGAATTGCGCCTGCGCCTGAGACTGCGCGATCAAGCTCCGCGCCTGGTCAATCGCCGCATCGGCCCTCTTCGTCGCCGCGTCGTTCTCGGCAAGCATCGCGTCGAGCTGGCTGCCGTCGAGCCGCGCGAGAACCTGGCCCTGCTTCACCCGGTCGCCGTCCTCGGCGTCGACCTCGACGATCGTCAGTCCATCGACGCGGGCCGCGACCTGCGCTTCCTCGCGCGCGACCAGGGTCCCCGAGACGAACAGCCGATCGACGAATTCGCGTTTGACGGCAGGAACCACCGTCACCGCCGGCGGCTCGACCGCGCGCGGCTGATCGACCGCGGCTTCAGCCGACGCGGGGCAGGCGTCGGACTTGCCCGGGGCGATCTTGGCCATCAGCGCCCGAGGAAAGGCGCAGGGCGCGACGGCGCCCGCCGCAAAGACGCCCCCGAGCGCCGCGGCGCCCACCGCAAGCGAAACGATGAGGGCCCGTCGCATCAAGGCGCCTGCGCCGGCGGCGCTGCCAGATCGGGGGACAGCGCCCCGGCCAATAGGGCTTTGAGAACGCCGACCGCCATCGGCGTCTCGGCTTCGGAGTTGAAATCGTTCTCGATCGCGATTCGCTTGAACAGGCCCGCGACGAATGTGACGAAGAACTGCGCGCCGAAACGGGAATCGAGGCCGGGAGACGCGACGCCCGCGAGTTTCGCCGCATCGATGAGCCCTTCCACGCGCGCACGCACTTCGGCGTCGATCGCGCGCGTCAGTTGAGCCACCCGCGGATTGCGCCCGGCCTCGGCCCAGATCTCGACGAGCAGCCGCGCCTTCTCCGGCGGCTTCTCGAGCACATGCTTGCGCAAGCCGCATCGCATCGCCTCCGCGATGTGGCGATTGTCGACCATGAGCTCGGCGAAAGCCTGGGCCAGCTCAATCTGATCGAGCTCGCATAGGCCCTCGACGATCGCTTCTTTTGACGGGAAATAGCGGTAGAGATTGCCCGCGCTCATGCCCGCTTCATCGGCGACATGCTGCATTGTCGTGGCGTGAAAGCCGTTGCCAACAAAGGCGCGCTCCGCCGCTTCCAGGATGCGCTTGCGTCGCTCGGCTTCGGCGGTGCGGCGCGCGGCGGACGGGGCAGGTCAGCGACATGGCGGAGCCAATGAGAATGAACGTTCATTCTCATCAAGCGCGGCGAATGTGGCGTCAGAGTGACCGAGCGTTAGACCGCCGCGTCTGCAAGATCGGGACGCCGTGCGGCGAGAAGGTCCGCCAATAAGGAACGGTCCTCGGCAATTCGACACAAATCGCCGAGAGATCCAAGGGCAAAGCTTGAGCGCCTTCGACCGGCTGGGCCGGACTAGGCGGCGGCGGTCACGGTTTTTGCGCGCGGATCCGGCAGGAAGCCGCCCAATAAGCCGACCGCCGGCAGGAACGCGCAGACGTGATAGACGAACGTAAGGCTCGTCTTGTCCGCGAGCATGCCGAGCAGCGCCGCGCCGACGCCCCCTAAGCCGAAGCTAAGCCCAAAGAACAGGCCAGCCACCGCCCCGACGTTGCCCGGCGTCAATTCCTGCGCATAGACCACCATCGCCGAGAAGGCGGACGAGATGATGAGGCCGATCGCAATCGAATTGATCACCGTGCCGGTCAATCCGAGATGGGGCAGCAGCAGGGTGAACGGCAGCACGCCGAGGATCGAGCCCCAGATGACGAATTTTGCCCCGAACCGGTCGACCAGCGGCCCGCCGAGAAACGTGCCCGCCGCCACGGAGGCGAGGAACACGAACAACAGCACCTGGGCGTGCTGGATCGACAGGCCGAAAGTCTGGATCAGGTAGAAGGTGTAGTAGCTGTTGAGGCTCGAGAGGTAGACGACCTTCGAGAACAGCATCACGATCAGCACGAAGAGGGTGCGCACGACCACCGGGCGCGGATGGGACGGCGCCGCGGCCGCCGGCGCCTTGCGGCGCTCCGCCCGAACCGCGGCGTACCACCGGCTGACGCCGGTCAGGATAACCACCGCCGCCAGCGCGAGAACCGTGAAGGCGAGCACCGAGTGCTGGCCGAAAGGCACAACGATGAAGGCCGCGAGCAGCGGCCCGAGCGACTGGCCGAAGTTGCCGCCGACCTGAAACAGGCTCTGCGCGAAGCCGTGCCGGCCGCCCGAGGCCGCGCGCGCGACGCGCGACGCCTCCGGGTGGAACACGGCGCTGCCGACGCCGACCAGCGCGACCGACATGAGGGTCAAGCCGTAGGTGTTGGCGAAGGCCAGCAGCACCAGGCCGAACAAGGTGAAGCCCATGCCGATCGGCAGGATGAAGTTCACCGGCCGCTTGTCCAGGCTCAAGCCAATGACTGGCTGCAGAAAAGAGGCGGTGAGCTGGAAGACAAAGGTGATGAGGCCGACCTGGAAGAAGGTCAGAGCGAACCGGTCCCGGAACACTGGATAAAGCGCCGACGCCAGCGACTGCATCACGTCGTTGAGCATATGCGAGGCGCTGAGCGCGATGAGCACGCCGACCGTCGCGGTTTCGGCCCTGCGGCGCGTCGCGACGGAGGCCTCGGCGTATGTCGGCGCAGTGGTCACGGCTTCGTCCCCGGACGGCGCCTCGCAATCGGCGCACCATCCCAAAAAGTTAGGCCGCCGAAGCGGCCTTTATGTCAGGTATGGCCTAATATGGGCGCTTCGCCCGCCCATTGTCAATTCGAGGACGGTTATTTGCTGGCGCAAACGTTCAAAAAGCCGTGACGGCGCTTACTTCGGCGCTAGCACCATGGTCATCTGGCGGCCTTCCATCAAGGGTTCGGCCTCGACCTTGGCGATCGGCGCGGTTTCGGTCCGCACCCGCTGCAGGAGCTTGTAGCCGATATCCTGGTGCGCCATCTCGCGGCCGCGAAAGCGCAACGTCACCTTCACCTTGTCGCCCTCGTCGAAGAACCGGCGCACCGAGCGCATCTTCACTTCGTAGTCGTGGTCGTCGATACCGGGCCTCAACTTGATTTCCTTGACCTCGACCACTTTCTGGCGCTTACGCGCCTCCGAGGACTTCTTCTGCTCGAGAAAACGGTACTTGCCGAAATCGAGGATCTTGCAGACCGGCGGGGTGGCGTTGGGGACGATTTCGACCAGATCGAGCGCGGCCTCGTCGGCGAGCTGCTGGGCGTCTGACAGATTAACGACGCCGCGATTTTGCCCCTCGGCGTCAATAAGTTGGACCTGGATGGCGTGAATGTCACGATTGACGCGGGGGCCGCCCTTCTCCGGCGCCGCGGTAGCTTTCATAGGTCGACGAATAGAACTCTCCTTTGGTTTGCGTTTGAGATTGCGCCGCCCTCAAGGACGCACGCGTAATCCCCCCGGCCAGAGCCAGGCTCTGCGGACTTTAGAAATGGGTCAGAAAGGGCGTGAAGTCAATTGTTCTCCGGCGTTCAGCTCGTGAAACATGTTCGCTCTCCACCGTCGTCTGCGCGCGCCTTTTGTCATTCATGCGCAAACAACCGGCGTTACCCGTTCCATTTCGAATCGGGGCTTGATAATCGTCAAAACGCGCTACCCCGGCGCGAAGTCGACTGAGGCGCCCTGCATGATATCCCGTCGCGCACTTCTCACAGGCGCCGTTGCGGCCCTGGCCGCGCCGCCCGTTCCCGCCCGGGCCCAAACTTCGGCTGACAGCGGCCAGGCGGCGCCGACGATCCTGCGCCTTGAGCGACGCGACATCGAGGTGAACGGAAAGACAGCGTCTGTCTACGGCATCCGACAGCCAAGCGCGACGTTCGGGCTCACCACCGAAGTCGGCAAGCCCTTCCGGGTGCGCGTCGAGAACGGCATCGGCGAGCCGAGCCTCATCCATTGGCACGGGATGACGCCGCCGTGGCGGCAGGACGGCGTGCCGGGGATTTCCGGTCCGCCGATACCGGCGGGCGGCGGCGCGGATTACGACTTCCCGTTGAACTTCGGCGGCACGTTCTGGATGCACTCGCATCAGGGGCTGCAGGAGCAGCGGCTGATGACGGCGCCGCTCATCATCCACGACCAGCGCGACCGCACCGACCAGCAGGAGGTCGTGGTGATGCTGGCCGATTTCAGCTTCACGCCGTCCGAGCAGATCTTAGAAAACCTCAAGAAATCGGGCTCGATGGCCGGCATGGGGAAGCCGGCCGGCGCCATGGCTTCCATGGCGGGGATGAAGGCGGCGACCGAGCGCCAAACCGGGGCCCGACCTCAACGACGTCAAATACGACGCCTTCCTCGCCAATGGCCGCACGCTCGCCGATCCCGAAATCGTCAAGGTCGAGCCGGGCGGGCGGGTGCTTCTCCGCGTCATCAACGCTTCGTCGATGAGCGCCTTCCACGTGCGCCTTGGCGCGCTCGAGGGCGAACTGATCGCGGTCGACGGGCGTTCCCGATTGCGCCGATTCGCGCGGGCCGGTTCCCGGTCGCGGTCGCCCAGCGACTCGATATCCGCCTGAACCTTCCGCCCGGCGCCGGCGCCTATCCCGTGCTGGCTCAGGTCGAGGGCGAGCGGAAGCGCACCGGAATCGTGCTCGTCGCCGGCGCCGCCCCGGTCGCCCGAATCGCTGACGCGGCGGAAGCGCCGTCGCCCGCCCTGACCCTCGATCTCGAACGCTCTCTGCGCGCCGAGAAGCCGCTGGCCCCGCGCAAGGCCGACCGCATCCATACGCTGAACCTAACCGGCGAGATGGCCGGCTACGTCTGGTCGATCAACAACGTCGTCTGGAACAAGGACGCGCCCCCGCTGCCAGTGGCCAAGGGCGAGCGGGTCGAGCTCGCCTTCGTAAACCGGACGTCGATGCCCCACCCGATGCATCTGCACGGGCATGAGTTTCAGGTGGTGGAGATCGACGGCAAGCGATTTCCCGGCGCGATGCGCGACACGGTTCTGATCACGCCCGGCCGGCGGGTCGTGGTGGCGTTCGACGCCTTAAATCCGGGATGGTGGGCGCTCCACTGCCACCTGCTCTACCACATGGAAGCGGGCATGTTCACCACGGTCAGATACGTGTGACGCGCGGCGAGCCGCTTCGCGCTCCATTTGGGTTTTCTTGGGCGCTGGCTGTTTCCGCCCGGATCCCCCAGATTATGACTGTTGGATTGTCTTGGATTTCCTTGGATTCTCTCGTCCGAATCGAGACTTATCAACGAGTTACGCGGGATTTTCGCGAATTATGTAACTCCCAAGCCGTCTGTTTTCAGGCTGCGATTGCGAGGAGGAGTTGGGAGGGGTTTGCAGTGAGGGCTTTGAGAATGTTGAGGCCGTGCTTTCGTGCGGTGGAGACGATGGACCTCATGCGGACGAAGACGTGAGCGCCTTCGAAGGTGCGGAAGCCGCCCGAGATTTTCATTTTGACCTTGGCCATGCGCAGGTCCTGTTGGGCCAGGTTATTGGTGAACGGGACGTCGAAGTCGACGAGGAAGCGCAGGGTCTCGTCCTTGAAGGTCTTGAAGCGGATGAGGAGATTATGGCCTGGGCGCTGCTTCTTTCGTTTTTTCGAGCCGGGCGAAGGATCGAAGGCCGGCAGGGCGCGATGGAAGGCGAGCCCTTCCCGAACGGCCTGCCAGTAGCGGTCGACGAAGCCTTGCACGCGTTCGGGTTCGAGCGCCCGGGCGCGCTCTCTTGGCTTGGCGCACGGCCTTTGCGGCGTCGAGGAGGACGTCGCGCATGGCTTGCGCCCACGGCTCCTTGTCGATCTCGATGAGCGCCTTGAGTTCGCGCAGGTGATGGGCGTTGCAGAAGGCGTGAGCGACGTCCGCGAGGGCGTTGTAGGGGCGGAAATGGTCATGCACGACGACGCCGCCCTTCAACCCTGCGGGAACATCGCCGCGCGCCGCTCCGACCCGGTAGAAGGTATGGCTCCGGCTCGACGTCGTATGCAGCCATTGCAGGGAGCCTGCGATGCGAAAGCCGGTTTCGTCGAGATGCCTGACCTTGGCCCCGCCGACGCGCGTCCCGATCGCCTGATAGACGCCCTCCAGAGCCTGAGCCTTCTTGCCCATCCACGCGATCACGCTCGCCGGGCAGACGAGCGGCGCGCCGAACAGGTCCTGAAGCGCCTGCGCCGTCCGGTCCTCGGGAAAAAACTGCTGCACGTTGAGATAGACCGCCGCCGCCTTGATGCGCTCGCCATATTGGGTCGGCGAGATCACGCCGTCGGGGAACGCAGCCCGCGTCACGCCGCGGCATCGGGCGCGGGCATAGATGGCGCCCTGGTGCTCCGTGACCTCGATCAGCCGCTCGGGCAGGTCGAACACCTGACGCGTCTCCACCCCGGTCTGCATCGAAGCCGCGAGCGCCGCCCGGCAGCGCCGGCACGCCGCAGCCTCGTGTCGGACGAACCGAGTCGGGCGTCGCCGTCCGCCGCAGCGTGTCGCCCTTGTGGCCCCGCTGTCCCCCGCTCGCCTTGCCCGAACGGCCGTGAAGGCTGCCGGGAAGGCGCGACTTCTTCCTCAGCCCGTCGCTCGAAGGCGGCTTGGAGCTCGTCGTGCTGTCCAGATCCAGCCGGCGCCGAAGCTCGGCGTTCTCGGCTCGAAGGCCCTCGTTCTCCCGCCGCAAATCGGCGACCTCCGAGCGAAGCGCGGAAATCTCGCTCCGGAGCGCTTCGATCAGCGCCTGAACTCGGCAGGGAGAATCATCCCCACCTTGACTCACGGTTCGCCCCCGCCCGTCTCGAAAATCTCGCAAAACCTCAACGATCTCACACACCGTGTGACAATTCGGACTTAGCCCGGCTTGGGAGTTACCGAATTATTTTTCGTCGCGCTTTCTCCCGACGTGACAAGTCGCCACGTACAGGCGCTTGTCGTCTTGGACTGCGGAAGCGGTGGGGTGATCCATGCAGCAAGTCTAGACTGATTTCTGATTTTCTGCAAGAAACTGTTGGCTGAGCTGTCGTGGCGCCAAGCGCGTCACTCTCGCGGCGTCTTGACCCCCGCCGCGGCGAACCAGTGCGGCCGGCGCCGCTCGAGCCAGTGGAGCGCGCGATCGCGGAAGCGGCGCAACGGCGGGATGTCGTCGGCCAACAGCATGAGCCCAAGCGGCAGCATCCAAAGGCCGAACACCGGCAGGATGGCGAGGCAGCCGCCGATGATCAACAGGACGCCCGGGAATGCGCGCCCAGCGCGAGGCAGGCTTTCTGAGCCAGCGGGTGACGGCCTGCATCCGGCTCGGCAGCCGGCGGAGGAGCCGCCGCAGCCGCCGTTCCGGATTGGCGTAAGGGATCGCGTCGAAAGAGATCATGGATTGCATGCCCAAGACCCCGAGATAGGAAGCCCCGCCACGCCCCCCAATCCGTAGTTTCCCCTATGCGGCGCTCCTTGCCGTCAGGCGCGCTCGATCGCCTTGGCCGCCGCGTCGATCGCGTCGACGATCGCCTGCATCTGCTCAGGGGTGGCGGCGCGTCCGCGCAGGCGCAATTGAAGCGCCGAGCGCAGATTGAGCATCGCGCGCTTGACCGAGACGAAGCCTGCGAAGCGGCCCTCGTCACGATCGCCGAAGCGTTCGAAAATGGCGTCGACCTGGGCCTTGCTCTCGGCCAGGACCTTCTCGCCTTCCGCGGTGACCGTATAGAGCTTGCGCCCCTGCGGGTCCTGGCTGGCGCTCGCGTAACCCATCTCTTCGAGCATGGTCAGCGTCGGATAGACGACGCCGGGGCTCGGCGAATAGTCGCCTCCGACCCGCTCGCCGAGTTCCTTGATGATCTCGTAGCCGTAGCGCGGCTTTTCCGCGACGAGCGCCAGGATCACGAATTTGAGCTCGCCCCCGTCGAACATCCGGCCCTCGCGGCCGCCGAAGCCGCCGCCGCGAGAACGCCAGCCGCGAAACGGACCGTGGCCGAAGCCGTGGTGGTGATGGCCGCGATCGTGGCCGTGGCGCATGGGATCGTCAAAATGACGATGGAACATTGTGTGATTCCTTTCGTTCCAAGACATATCGCAGTAAGACATATCTCCAAACGACATGTCACGATATATCTTAATACAAGATATATCTTACCCCCGATGACACAAGGGGGAGTCCCCAAATTTTTTGGGCCTTCGCTGTCGATCGCGTCGGGCCCGCCTTCGCCCGGGGTTAGGACCCCGGCGGGCGTCCGGAAAG
>CAVZWU010000013.1:0-199101 GCA_963779095.1 uncultured Alphaproteobacteria bacterium
GATTTCCGTCGAGAACTGACCCGGGATTTCCATTGAGAACTGACCCGGCTTGATGATGGTTTTGGGATCAGGCGTTCGTCAAGTTTCGAGGTTTCTCCTTTGCGGGTTTGGCGGCTTTCGCCGAGCTGTTCTTGAAGCGGAAGCTGTCGTTTCCGGTTTCGAGAATGTGGCAGCGGTGGGTGAGACGATCGAGTAGAGCGGTCGTCATCTTCGGGTCGCCGGACATTTGTAGATGCCACAACGCTTGACCGGCAAGTCGCTGAGGTCAGGGTCGTTGACCCGCATCATCCGCTGTACGGCGGCTGCTTTCCGGTCAGCGAACGACGCTCTGGACGAGGGCTGGCGCTGATCGTCATCCGGCTGCCGGACGGGCGGGAGCGAGCGATCTCCCGTGCCGCCATCGCCGTTTCTCCAGCGTCCGAAAATCTGACGGCGGCTGCAAGTCGTCTGGGACGCATTTCAGTGCGCACGCTTTTGCCCTTGGCAAATCACGTCCGCGCCGTGCTCGCCTCCAGAAATGCGGATCTCGAAGGCAGCGGCGAACTCAACCTCGATCGGATGCCTATCGAGCAGGACGGCTTCGCCCGGACGGCCGCCACGCCTGTGGCCGCAGCTTCCACTCGAGACCCGACGTCAGCTGGCGCAGCACGTGGGACAGCTCGTGCAACGTCTGCGGCGGCGGTCCGTCCGGCCAGAGGAGAGCCATCTTGCTGAGCACGACATTGTCGACCGATGAACGCATCACGACCGCTCATCGCGCCAAGCTGGCGTATGTGTATGTCCGGCAGTCATCGCCCGGGCAGGTCCGTCATCATCAGGAAAGCACGGAGCTGCAGTATCGGCTGGTCGAGCGAGCCGCCATGTTCGGCTGGCCGCGCGAGCGCGTTCACGTCATCGATGACGATCTTGGCAAGTCCGGGACGTCCAGCAAAGACCGGTACGGCTTTCAGACGCTGATCGCTGAGGTCGGCCTTGGTAAGGCCGGCCTTGTGATGAGCCTGGACGCGTCGCGGCTCGCCCGCAACAACCGGGATTGGCATCAGCTCCTCGAGCTGTGCTCGCTGTTCGGCGTTCTGATTGCCGATGGCGAACGGCTATACGATCCGGCGGCGTACCATGACCGGCTGCTCCTGGGCCTGTCGGGGATCATGAGCGAAGCGGAATTGCATCAGATCAAGATCCAACTCCATCAAGGGGAACGCCAGAAGGCGGCGCGGGGTGAGTTGCGGCTGCCGCTTCCCGCCGGGCTGATCCACACCCGCGATGGCGGCGTTACCTTCAATCCGGACGAGGAAGTGCAGGAGCGGTTGCGCTTGGTCTTCGCAAAATTCCGGGAGCTGCGTAGCGCCAAGGCCGTCATGCGATATCTGCGCCGGGGAAACCTGCTGCTTCCGGTGCGACCCCTTCACGGTCCGGCGCCCCATGATGTTGTCTGGCGGCCGGCGGACAGCGCCCGCGTTATCAACATCCTGAAGAACCCGGCCTATGCTGGCGCCTACGTCTATGGCCGGCGACGCGCGGACCCGCTGCGGCGGCAACCCGGCAGCGACCGGATCGGGACGACGGCCGTCGCGCCGGAGGATTGGTCGATCTGTCTCAAGGACGCCCACCCGGCATATCTCGACTGGGACGAGTTCATGGCGAACCGAAGGCAGCTTGCGGACAACGTCGGTCGCTACGATGCGGGCCGGCCCGGCGCTCCGCGTAAAGGCAACGCATTGCTGCAGGGGATTGTCAGCTGTGGTCGGTGCGCCCGTCGGATGGGCCTGCGATACTCGGGACCGCACGGGGACTATCCGGTCTATGTCTGCGTCGCCGATAGCAGCGCGGAGGGTCGGCCGCGATGCCAGGAAGTACGAGCTCTCGCGGTTGACGCCGAAGTCGAGCGGTTGATCCTCACGGCGTTGACGCCAGACCGGATCGTGCTGGCGATTGCCGCGTTGGGCGAGATCGAAGAGGAGACGCGGGCGATGGAACGGCAGTGGTCGCTCAAACGCGAGCGAGCTCGCTACGATGCCGAACGCGCGCGTCGCCAATATGACGCCGTCGAGCCCGAGAACCGCCTGGTGGCTCGCTCGCTGGAGCGGGTCTGGGAGGAGCGACTGCGGCGCGCGGACCGGATCGAGCAGGAATACGACGCATGGCGTCGCGAGCAATCGGTCTCGATCTCCGACAACGATCGAGCGGAGATATTGGCGCTCGGCGAGGAGCTGCCGCGCCTTTGGCGCGCGGCGACCACCAGATCGGCGGACCGCAAGCAGATCGTGCGGCTGGTGATCAAGGACGTTGCGCTGGATCAGAAGCGGCGACGTGGTTACGTCTGGATCAAGGTCAATTGGCAAACTGGCGCCGCAAGCGAACATTGGCTGCAACGGTGCGTGCAAGGCTACGAGCAACACGCCGATCAGGACCGTCTCCGGCAATGCATTGCCGAGCTTAACAGGCAGCAGAAGATGGATGGCGAAATCGCCGCAATTCTCAACAAGGAGGCGCTCCGCACGGCGCATGGAGCGCCGTTCTCCGGCGGCATGGTTCACGTTTTGCGGAAGAGGTGGCGGATCCAAAGCGTCAAGATCAACGGCACAGCCGCGAACCCGCCGCAGTGGCCCGACGGAAGCTATTCGGTCCAGGGCGCCGCTGCGGCTATCGGCATCACACCTCAAGTCATATTCGATTGGCTCCGAAAAGGGTGGCTGACAGGCACGCAACTCGCCAAGGGCATGCCTTGGCAGATCTCACTATCCCCAGACCAAGCCGCCACGCTCAGTGCCAGAGTCCGACGCACCAACCGGTCCAAGAGAGAGGCATCATGAAAGCGTCGAGTCGCCGAACACGGTTGCCCACTCGCCGAAGCTGAGATTGGTTGTGATGATGACGCTGGCACGCTCGTAGAGCTTGCTCAGCAGATGGAAGAGCAACGCCCCGCCGGAGGCGCTGAACGGCAGGTAGCCAAGCTCGTCGAGGATGACGAGATCGGAGTGAGTGAGCCGGGCGGCGATCTGTCCTGGCTTGCCCTGAAGCTTCTCTTGTTCGAGAGCGTTGACGAGTTCGACGGTGGAGAAGAAGCGGACGCGCTTGCGATGATGCTCGATCGCCTGGACGCCGATCGCGGTGGCGAGATGCGTCTTGCCCGTGCCGGGGCCGCCGACCAGGACGACATTGTGGGCGTCTTCCAGGAACTCGCAACGATGGAGTTGACGTGTGAGCGCCTCGTTGACCTCGCTGCTGGCGAAGTCGAAGCCGGCAAGGTCGCGATAGTTCGGAAAGCGGGCCGCTTTGAGCTGGTAGGCCGTCGACCTTACCTCCCTGTCGGCTGTTTCCGCCTTCAAGAGCTGCGATAGGATGGGCAGCGCCGCCTCAAAGGCCGGAGAGCCTTGCTCGGTCAGCTCGCCGACCGCCTGAGCCATGCCGTGCATTTTGAGGGTGCGCAGCATGATGACGACGGCGCCAGCGGCGGGATTATGACGCATGGCGCGCCTCCCGGGCTTGGCGCAGCGCATCGTAGCGTTCGACGTTGGCCTGCGGCTCGGAGGTGAGCGTCAAAGCATTAGGCGGCTTCACGACGGGTGGGTCGATTGGCTTGCCGTCAATCAACCGGTGCAGCAGGTTCAGAATGTGCGTCTTGGTCGGCACGCCGGCCTCCAGAGCCAGTTCGACGGCAGTGAGCACGGCCTGCTCGTCATGCTGGAGGACGAGAGCCAGAATCTCGACCATCTCGCGGTCGCCGCCCGGCGTCTTGAGCATGCGCTGTTGCAAGGCACGGAAGGCAGGCGGGAGTTCGGCGAACGGCGCGCCGTTGCGGAGTGCGCCCGGTTTGCGCTGAATGACCGCCAGATAGTGCCGCCAATCGAAAACGGTGGTCGTGCTCTTGCGTTGGTGGGAGCGGGCAAAAACGCGGCGATGTTCGCAGACGACTTGTCCCTCGGCGGCGACAACGATGCGTTCGGGATAAACTCGTACGCTGACTGGACGATTGGCGAAGGAGGCCGGCACGCTATAGCGATTGCGGTCCAGATGGACCAGGCACGTCGGCGACACGCGCTTGGCGTATTCGACGAAGCCGTCGAACGGGCGCGAAGGCTGCATCAGATGCTGGACCTCTTCGGCCCAGGCGTCGGCAATCGCGCCAGGATGCGAGGCGTGCGGCGTCTGCTCCCACAGCTCCCTGCATCGCATCTCCAGCCAGTCGTTCAGCGCCGCCAGGGAGGGGAAGCTGGGCATGGGCTGCCAGAGCCGATGGCGGGCGTCCTGGACGTTCTTCTCGATCTGCCCCTTCTCCCAACCGGACGCCGGATTGCAGAACTCCGCCTCGAACAGGAAGTGGCTGACCATGGCTGCGAACCGTGCGTTGACCTGGCGGTTCTTGCCGCGCCCGACTTTGTCGACCGCAGTGCGCATGTTGTCGTAGATGCCTCGCCGGGGAACGCCGCCCAGCACGCGGAAGGCGTGGTTATGGGCGTCGAACAGCATCTCGTGGGTCTGCTGCGGGTAGGCCCGGAGGAAGAAGGCGCGGCTGCAGGACAGTTTGAAGTGAGCGACCTGCAGCTTGGTTCGCTCGCCGGCAATGATCGCCCAATCTTCCGACCAGTCGAACTGGAACGCCTCGCCCGGCAAAAACGCCAGCGGCACGAACACGCCGCGGCCGCACGTCTTCTGTTCCTGTTGCCGAGCGGCCTTCCAGTCGCGAGCGAAGGCCGCCACGCGATTGTAGGAGCCGTCGTAACCGAGGGCGGCCAGATCGGCGTGCAATTGCTTGGTCGTCCGCTTCTGCTTGCGGGACTTCCCCGCCTCCTGCCGCAGCATATGCGACAGCTTGTCGGCGTAAGGGTCCAGCTTGCTCGGGCGGTCAGGGATGTTGAACCTCGGTTCAACGGTGTCCGAGCGCAGATATTTGCGGACTGTGTTCCTCGACAGCCCCGTGCGCCGCGATATCTCTCGGATCGAGAAATGGTCCCGGTAGTGCCAGCGTCGGATGACGCTCAGTAACTCCATGTCGATCACTCCATCGTCCCCCGCCTAGGCCAAGGGGGAAGGGTTCGAACATGGGTCAGTTCTCGGTGGAAAAACCCGTGGCGCCCGGGTCAGCTCTCAGTGGAAATCAACATCTTCTTGGAGTAGCCGTCCATCGCCTGGTGTTTGGACGTGCCCCCGCGTCCGACGCGGACGACTTGCCACCAGAGTGGTCGAGTTCGATTGATCCGGAGGGGCAATATGCGGAGCTGCATGTGTGGTTCGAGACCGCCCTGTCGTTCATCCCTAAAGACAGGTTTCCAGATGCCACCGCCGCCCTCGACGCCTTCAACAAGGCGATCGCCGCTCGCCCGACACCACGTGAAGTCTTAGAGGGATTGGAGGCCTTTCGTTCGGGTATCCGATCCCAAAAGAACCTGTTCGCGGCCTATCCAGAGAGCAAGTCGATCCGCGAGAGCGACCGCCTTGATATCTGGAAGAGTGAAGGGCAGACGGTAATTTCTTCGTCAAAATGTGGAAGCGCTCCGCATGGGGTGACCAAGTTCGCGAAGGCCCACGCATCCTCGACTTTCTCCTAGCCCGCACTATGCATCGCCCTGACGAGTGCTGCATGGCTTTCGGCGCGATTGGGTAATTTCGGTTGAGTGTGGACGCAGCAGTTCCGTTCCGGCTTGGGGCCAGATTTTCGGTTGGAGGTGGTTTGCGGGTTGACGGGACGGGTTTGCGTTTTGGGGCGTCACGCCCCGTCGCTCATGTGACGAGGCGCGGTATGCGTTCCAGAGCGAGGCGCAGGATATTCTGCGCCGAGCATGAGGTCGGCAAGTGCACGCGGATTATCGTCTTCATTTCGACGACGCGAGCGGCGATCTTGATGAGACGCAGGCGCAAGGTGTCGAACTGCGCGACGCGCCACATCGAGCGCTTCGGCATCGATATGCGAAGCCCCCACATCAGCCAGTAGGCGCCGGCGTGGATGAAGAGACGGAACTGGTTGGCTGTCGCCTTTGTGCAGGACGTGCGGTCCGCCGACAGATGCGTCTTCCAGGACTTGATATGGTTTTCGGCTTGGCCGCGTCGGCAATAGACGTCTTCGTAAAGCCGGCGCGCGTTGCGATGCGTGAGATTGGTGACGACGAAGCGGGTGTCGGGCCCTTCCGCGCTGACTTCGACGCGGGCGATGATGCGCTCGACCCGGCTCCAACTTTTCGCGCCGTCGAAGAACTCCTTGAAGCGGCGAAGCTTGCCGTCGCGCGACGCGGCCTCGAACCGCGCCTTCGTGCTGGCTTCGAGATCGGCGACATGACGACGCAAGGTCGTGGTCGGCGCGACGCCGAGGATGTAGTCGAGGCCGTTGGCGCGACACCAGTCGAGAACCTCGGGGCCGCAATAGTGGCTGTCACCGCGAAGCAGGATCTCGGTGTGGGGCCAATGAGCCCGGATCGCGCGCAACAGCCGGCGGAGAAAAGGCTTGATCTCCTTACCGCCCGGTCGTTTGGCGGGACGAAGCACCGCGGTGATGAAACGCCCTCGCCGTCGAACACCACAATCGGCTGAAATCCGTATTCGTCGTAGTGGGCGTTGAACAACCGCAGTTGCTGGCCGCCGTGGACCGCGTCGAACGTGTCGTCGATATCGAGCGTGATCCGTTTGGGAACCTTGGCGAACGACCCGCAATAGAGGTCGACCATCGCGCGACCCATCCGCAACAGGGCGCGAACGTCCGGCAGGTTCTCCAATCGCGAGATCGTCGACTGCGAGCACAACTCCCGATCCGACGGCGTCAGATCGAGCGCCATCTTGAACATCGGGTCGCGGCGCAGGGAATTGGCGTCGATCCCGTCCTCGTACCCGGCGCTGATCATCAGCAGCCGAAAGCGAATGACGTCCGCCACGCCGTGGGTGATCTGCTCCGGCGCCCGAGGATCAACCACGCACGCGGCAAGCCGGTCCGCGACCCGAAGACGCTGTTCGATCTCACGCAACGCCAGGACGCCGCCGTCCGACGACAAGAGCCCGCCGTCGAATTTGACCACAACCGATTTGCCAGAAACCGGTGACAGACCGGGCAGCGGCAGCATAGGATCGTTCATGGCGGGTGTGGCTCGGTTCAAGTTGCGTAAATCGGCTTCGACAACCAGATTTTACGCAAAATCAGCTCCTTAGCCTATACCCGCCAACCCGCCATGAATAATGCGGGCTAGAAGCTCGTGACCTTTCACTTTCGCCCCCGCCAGCCTGCGCCCGCATCACTGAGGTGCTTTGGCTTGGAGACGCAATCGCTCTAGTTCAGGAGTTCATTGGGAACCCAAATCTCGCGGAAAGCCAAGCGACTTCGGCGGAGGCATGGCGTTCACCCACTAAGCAGATTCCGTTTGGCTAACCAACGGATAGGTTTTTTGCGGTTTGCTGCCTGGGCCGATTCGCAAGGTGTATGGCATGGCGGGAAAGTCTCCGGTTATGGCGAGCGATGAACAACGCGCCGGCCTCTTGGCTCTTGCCGATTTACGTGATCGCGGCGAGGCGGACCGGGCGCGCGCCGTGCTTTTGACGCTGGCTGGTTGGACCAGCTCCAAGATCGCGGAGGCGTTTGGCGTGCGCGAAGATACGGTTCGCCTGTGGCGCAGCGACTTCACCGCTGGCGGTGTCGCAGCGCTGAAGACCAGCATCGCGCCAGGCCCGCCTCCGGTGAAGAGTGAAGCCGCCTTGCGCGTCGTCACCCCCTTGCTGGAAGAACCTGTGGCCGACCGGCGCAACTGGACGATCCCCCGCCTCCGCGCCGAGATCGAAGCGCGCGAGGGCGTGCGCATCAGCCGTTCGCAACTGTCCAAGGCCTTGCGAAAAAAAAGTTCCGTTGGCGGCGGCCCCGGCACACGCTGAAGGGACGTCAGACGGAAAGCGAGGTGGAACGGGTGGGCCTGCGCCTGCAACTGCGCAAACAGCAGGCCGAAGCGGGCGACATTGTTCTTCTCTACGGCGATGAGAGCGAGGCGCTGACGCATCCCTATCTCGCCCGCGCCTGGGCGAAGTCGGGGGCGGACTTGCGTGTGCCGGCGCCTGGGCAGGCCAAGAAGGTCGCGATGCTGGGGTCGCTTGATCACGTCACGCGCCAACTCATCGTCCTGACCTGCCCGACCAAGCGCAGCAGCGATTTCATCGCCCATCTGGAGCAACTCGACCGTCTCTTCGGACCGCAGCCCGGGCGACAGGCCAAGCCGGTCGTGCTGGTCGAGGACAATGGTCCGATCCACACCAGCAAACGCTCGCTTGCCGCCCTGGCCGCCCGCGCACACTGGCTCACCGTCGAGTGGCTGCCGAAATACGCCCCCGAACTCAATGAAATCGAGCCGGTCTGGCGCGATCTTAAGGCCCATCACCTCGCCCACCAGACCTTCACAGACGTCGCCGCCCTCGACCAAGCCATCCATGACGCCGTCATCGATCTCAACCGCGAGCGCACCCCCGATCCGTTGGCCATGCCAAGAATCTCTGCTTAGGATCTTGCCCTTCCTGCGTCGTCTTGCGGAAACGATAATCCAACTGCATGAGCGCGGCTTGGCCCACGGGGATCTGAAACCACAAAACATAATGGTGCATAACGGTGATCAGGCTGACCTTATGCTCGTTGACCTAATCGATTTCGGCGCGTCCTCCGATGGCGACATCATCACATGCGCGTATGCGCCAGTTTCGGGAGGTCGCCGCGAACGCGACCGGTATGCAGTCACCAAGATCGCCGAGGAGCTGCTAACCGGCTGCGAGCTTGGCCCTGGCGTCGCGCAGGATCTCAGCCGCGCGGTCCTCATGTGCCGCACTCAACCGCCTGAGAACGGTACGCTTTTGCCCCTTGTCGAGGCGCTGGATCGATCTCAATCGCCATCCTTTGAAGAAACCCTGCTTACCATTAATTTGGGCATCAAGGGTGCCACCCTGGGTCCGGTACTTCCCGACGAGGGTCGCATCTTTCTGCGGCGCTCCGATCGCGTTCCTGTCAATCGGCGCGGAAACGGACCCCCGGATCGGCGTGCAAAAGGGACCCCTTGGTTGGTGACGGATCGAGGCGGCAGCGCACGCCCCGGCGTAGCTGGTTGGGGTTGCGCAGCCGGGGCGAGCGCGGATCGGTGAGGGGCTGTTGTTGTGAGGTCAGGCGCGGTTCTTGAAGCGCCAGCTTTCGTTGCCGGTCTCGACGATGTCGCAGTGATGGGTGAGGCGGTCGAGCAGCGCGGTCGTCATTTTTGGATCGCCGAACACGCTCGGCCATTCGCCGAAGGCGAGGTTGGTCGTGACGATGATCGAGGTGCGCTCATAGAGACGGCTGACCAGATGGAACAGCAATTGTCCGCCGGCCTGGGCGAAGGGGAGATAGCCGAGTTCGTCGAGGATCACGAAGTCGAGGCGGGTGAGGTAATCGGCGAGCCGTCCTTGGCGGCCAGCGCGCGCTTGAGCCTCGAGCTGATTGACGAGATCGACGGTGGTGAAGAAGCGCCCGCGCGAGCCGGCTCGGATGCAGCTTCGCGCGATGGCGATGGCCAGATGCGTCTTGCCGGTGCCGGTTCCCCCGACCAGGACGACATTGCGCTGCTGGGCGATGAAGCCGCCGGCGGCGAGGTCGCGCACGAGAGCCTCGTTGATCGGCGTGTTCTTGAACACGAAGTCCTCGACGTCCTTGGCCAGCGGCAGCTTGGCGACGGTGAGCTGGTACTTGATCGAGCGCGCCTGCTTCTCTGAGATCTCGGCTTTCAGGAGATCGCCGACGAAGCGCTGCGGCTCGTGCTTGCGCTTGAGCGCCGTGGCCAGCGTCTCGTCGTAGGCGCTCCTCATCCCGTAGAGCTTGAGGCTGCCCATCATGTCGAGGACTTCGGTTCTTTCCATGGGTTAGGCGCTCCTGAGTTGATCGTAGCGGGCGCAGTCGGCGACCGGCGCGTGGCGGAGCCGCAAAGCGTCGGGCGTCATGATCGTCGCCGCCGGTCCGGGATCGCGCTGACGCGCAAGGATGTTGATGACGACGTCGGCCGAATGGACGCCCTCGGACAGCGCCTGAAGGCAGGCGGCCTCCACCGCAAGCAATCCATCGGTGAGCACGGCGGCGAGGATCTTGACCATCTGCCGGTCGCCGTCGTCGGAGCCGGCAAGCTTGCGCCGCACGCGATCGAGCGCTGTCGGCAGCACCCAGTCCTTGAACGGCGCGCCGTTGCGCAGAGCGCCTGGCTTGCGCGCCAGAACCGGCACGTAATGCCAGGGATCGTAGATCGTCTCGCCGCGCCCGTAACTGCGTGGATGCTCGGCCACGATGCGCCCGTCCTGGCGGATCACGACGCGATCGGCGTAGGCATGGATTTCGACCGGGCGGCCGACCGCGCTGGCGCTCACCGAGTATTTGTTGTTGTCGAACCGCACCAGGCAGGTCTTGGACACCGAGGCCGGCAACTCATGGAATCCGTCGAAGCGGCCGCGATAGGGAATGAGCTTGGGACGCTCTTCCTCGAAGACCTCCCAGATCGTCCTGTCGGGCTGTTCGGGATGGGGATGCGCCTTGGCCCAGGCGATGCATTTGTCCATGAGCCAGGCGTTCAGCTCGTCATAGCTCTTGACGCGCAAGCGCGGCGTGAAGAAGCGCTCGCGCACGAGGCCGACCTGGTTCTCGACTTGGCCCTTCTCCCAGCCCGACGCCGGCGTGCAGGCGACAGGCTCGACAAGATGGTGCGAGCACATCTGGAGGAAGCGGCGATTGTATTGCCGATCCTTGCCGATGAAGATCGTCTCCACCGCCGTCTTCATGTTGTCGTAGATGCCGCGCGAGCAGGCGCCCCTGAAGAACGCGAACGCCCGCTCGTGGGCGTCGAAAACCATCTCCTGCGTCTCGCGCGGATAGGCGCGCGCTAGCATCATGCGGCTGTGGCAAAGGCGGACGTGCGCGACCTTCACGATCGTCGTCACCCCGTCCATCACAACGATCTCGTGGCTCCAGTCGAACTGGTAGGCCTCGCCCGGCGCGAACGTCAGCGGCACATAGGCGTTCGCCGTCTCGCCCGCGCGCTGCTTGCTCCAGGTCCGGGCATAGCGGCGAACCGCGTCATAACCGCCCTCATAGCCGAGCGCCCGCAACTCCTCGAAAACCCGAATGAGCGTCAACCGCTCGCGCGCCGGCTTGCCGCCATTCTCCAAAAGCAATGAATCAAGCCGATCGCGCCAAGGCCCGATCTTCGGCTGGGGTTGAACGTCCCGCTCATAGCGAAATTCCGTCGCCTGCGACCGGATGACCTTCCGAACCACTTTCCGCGAAACACGAAAATCGCGGCAAATCGCCTTGATCGTCATCTTTCGCGAAAAATACGCCAGACGAATTTTGGCGATCGTCTCCACAATCAGCATCTCGAACTCGGCCTCCTAAAAGATCAGGAGGCCTGTGTGGACCCTTATCCCCGGGGTCCCGATTGGATGCCGATCACCCCGAAAACGGGGTCCTTATTCCATGCCGATTTACAGCAGAAATGCGTGACCGCCTTCGCATCTGCGCTCGCGCTCTAGGCCTCCCTAACGAATTGACAGAAGACCTGATCGTGCTGGAAACGGCAGTCCGTCCAGTCGTCGAGCAGCTGGCCGCGCTTTCTAAGGATGCAAAGCAAAACCATGAGCGGCTGCTGAGCCTCCGCGATACGCTTGGGGCGCGCCTCAATCATTTGGGTTTCACTAACGAGGCGCTCGACGACGAAACCGATGCCGTTCAGGGACTAGATGACCTTGCGAAGGCGATGGCAGCTCGACTTCCGAAGGAACGCCAAGTCGGCCTCGACAAAGTGACCAAACTTCGAACCGTCGCCCAGGTCGCTCGCGATTTTGTCCGGAGCGTCTCGACGCCACAGCGCAGCTTCGAGACCTTTCTTGCCGGAACGCGGCAGATCGTGGCAGGCACCTGCGTGGGTTTGGGTCGTCCGTCGCTGGGCCTGACGACTACGCCGTTCGATCTTGTAATCGTCGACGAGGCAGCCCGCTGCACGGCAAGTGAGCTTGCGGTGCCGATGCAGGCAGGTCGGTGGGTTGTCCTGGTCGGAGACCATGCCCAACTCGAACCACTACATAAACCCGACGTCATCGAGCGCGTCGCTTCGGAAACACGCATAAGTCTGCGGGAGATCCTCAAGAGTGATTTCCAGCGCGCGTTCGAGACTGCCTACGGTCGAATGGCGGGTGCTCGCATTACCAAACAATACCGCATGCTGCCCGCGATTGGGCGGCTCGTATCCAACACATTCTACGAACGTACGTTGGAGCCGGGGAGGTTCGATCCGATAATCGACCAAGGCTGTTTGCCCCACGACCTGGATTGTCAGATGACTTGGATCACAACGGATGGACTGGGTGATCGCGGGTTCGCCCGGCGGGAAGAAACACGTACGAGCCTGACGAATGCGCCCGAGGCCGACGTGATCATCGCGCTTCTCAAGCGCTGGGAGGACCACTCCTAGAACATGGGTCGTGACCCAGAAGAACTCTCCACATGCAATCGGCGTCATTTGCATGTATGCGGCTCAACGCGATCTAATTCGACGCAAGCTACAGGTCGCGAACTTCAGTCCGGAGTTCCGCTCATCTATCAAGATCGACACGGTCGACAGCTATCAAGGTAAAGAAAACCCAATTGTGGTGCTCTCGCTCGTTCGGAATAACGCGGACGGGAAGCAGGAGGGCGGTGTGGCGACCATTCGAGAGGGGTTCCTTTCGCGACCCAATCGCATCAATGTGGCGGTAAGTCGGGCAATGGACCGGCTCGTCATCGTCGGCGCGCGGACCCGATGGAGGAGCAACGGTCCGATGGGAAGACTTTCTGCGAATTTCGCGGATGAAGTCGCGAGGGCAGAAGCGCGCGTAATTCCCTCAACAGACGTAACGGATAGCAGTAGTGCTGGTGTGCCCCCGTCGGGGGGCCGACAGCCCACTGGCGCCGAGGTGTGACAATGGCCACGGCAAGCCGTCCAATCTTGACCCTCAAGGCGCGCGAGCCCGTTGACAGCATCGACGATCGTACGATCGCGCTGGCGGTGTATGATGTGCTGCTTCCGTGCCGCAGGTATTTGATCGAGAACAAAGTGGCTGTGCTGGGGCGGGTCTCGCTAAACCGCTGAATTCTTCATGCGTCTTGTTAGGTCGATCGACGGCATTGCAGAAGACGATGTCGCGGCATTTTTTGGCTTTGACCGGGGCGACATGTCGTTTGTCCTGTCGGAGGTCGTAACCCAGGGCTATATCGATCGGCGGGAAGGACGATTATGGCTGACAAACGAGGGGCATTCGCTATTTCGCGACGGTTCGTCGGATCCTGCCATCTTCGAAGTCGAGCAAAGACAGGACGAGGTGGGTTCGATCTAATTGAGCTTGTCGAAGAATTTCGGCCCCGCGCGCCATAGGCTTGGAGCAACCCCGGCGTTCTAAAATGACATATTAAATGTGTTGTTAAAGGTTTCGGGTTCCAGAGATTTCACAGCGCCCTAAAGGCATGCCCGCTGGGTAGTCCCCGGTCCACATACGCCACCACGGGGGGCGGGTGCTCACGCACATAAAGGTAATCCCAAACTTGCCAACCAATCGCCTGCCACATGGCACGGCCTGCCATCGGCCTCTCTCGTGCTGCAGCACACGCGCCTTGGCATGCCGTGTAAACCCATGAATTTCTCGTGCGCGAGGCGGGCGCACGGCGATGGCTAGAAGGGGATGGCTGGCCAGTGCGATTGCCGTCCGTGAATTTGACGTGTGCGGAGGGGCGGGGGCGGGGCGGTTCGGCGCGGATGGCCTCTAGGCGGGCGCTGGAAGGGGTTTTCGCCGTGCCGGGTATCAACGGGGTATCAACGCCCTCCCACGGTGTGGCAGTTGCCCAGGCATTTCGGCGCTAAGTCTTTGATTTCGATGGTGGGCGCACAAGGGCTCGAACCTTGGACCCGCTGATTAAGAGTCAGCTGCTCTACCAACTGAGCTATGCGCCCATCGTCCTGGCGGGATGCGTCGCCCGGCAAGGCCCCGGCATCTAGCAAAGCCCCGCCGGGCTGGCAAGCGGAAACGGGGATCCTGATCGTCCCCGCCTCCGCGTTGGCCCGGCGCTTTCGGCGGCCCTAGTTTTTCGCCTTGTCGACCAGCTTGTTCTTGCCGATCCAGGGCATCATGGCGCGCAGTTTCGCTCCGACCTCCTCGATCGGATGGGCGTTGGCGCGGGCGCGCGTCGCCTTGAACGAGGTCTGATTGACCCGGTTCTCCAGCATCCAGTCGCGGGTGAATTTGCCCGACTGGATGTCTTCGAGGATGCGCTTCATCTCGGCCTTGGTCTGGGCGGTGATGATCCGGGGCCCGGAGACATATTCGCCGTACTCGGCGGTGTTGGAGATCGAATAGTTCATGTTGGCGATGCCGCCCTCGTAAATGAGGTCGACGATCAGCTTCACTTCGTGCAGGCATTCGAAATAGGCCATTTCCGGCGCGTAGCCGGCCTCGACCAGGGTCTCGTAGCCGCCGCGGATGAGCTCGACGAGCCCGCCGCACAAAACCACCTGCTCGCCGAAGAGATCCGTCTCGCATTCCTCCCGGAATGACGTCTCGATGACGCCGGCGCGCCCGCCGCCGATCGCGGACGCGTAGGAGAGACCGAGATCGTGAGCGTTGCCGCTCGCGTTCTGATGGATCGCGATCAGGCACGGCACGCCGCCGCCCCGCTTGTATTCGGACCTCACCGTATGGCCCGGGCCCTTGGGCGCGACCATCAGCACGTCGAGATCGGCGCGCGGCTCGATCAGGTTGAAATGGACATTGAGCCCGTGGGCGAACATCAGCGCCGCGCCCTTCTTCATGTTGGGGGCGAGCTGGTCGCGGTAGATATCGGCCTGCAATTCGTCTGGGGTCAGCATCATCACGATATCGGCCCATTTGGCGGCGTCGGCGACCGTCATCACCTTGATCCCCTCGGCCTCGGCCTTTTTGGCCGATGCGGAATCCGGGCGCAGCGCGACCGCGATCTCTTTCACGCCGCTGTCGCGCATGTTGAGCAGATGCGCGTGGCCCTGGCTGCCGTAGCCGATCACCGCCACTTTCTTGGCCTTGATCAGATTGAGGTCCGAATCTCGATCGTAATAAACGCGCATGTCTTATCCTGTTCTTGGCGCGCCAAACGCGGCTTGAAGGTCAAATCGAGGCCGGGCGTCGGCTTTGCCGCGCCGGGTTTCTAGTGAATGCCGGGGATGCGATCAAGCGCGGCCACGGGTCCGGGACTGGTTTGGGCCCGCGAGCGGGGCGTCCGACGCGAGGGGCGGCCCCATGCCGATGGCCTAATGGCGCGGGGCGCTCTATGATCGCTCTCGACGTGCGAAGCCTCGGGTCTTAGCCGGGAGGGGTTGGCTATGGGCATATTTCAGCGGTTGCGAGCGTTGGTCGTGCTGGCGCTGATCGGCGTCTCGGTTTCCGCCTGCGGCTACAACGTCATTCCGACCAAGCAGGAGGCCGCCAAGGCGGCATGGGCGGAAGTCCAGAACCAGTATCAGCGCCGCGCCGACCTCGTCCCCAATCTGGTCGCCACTGTCCAGGGCTACGCGAAACAGGAAAAGGACGTGCTGACGGCGGTCACCGAGGCGCGCGCCAAGGCGACCTCGATCCACCTCGACGCCAACGACCTGACCAATCCGGCGAAGGTCAAACAGATGCAGGACGCGCAGAATGCGTTGTCCGGCGCCCTCGGGCGGCTGCTCGCGATCAGCGAAAACTATCCCGACCTCAAGTCGAACCAGAATTTCCTGGCGCTGCAATCCCAGCTCGAGGGCACCGAGAACCGCATCGCGGTCGCCCGCAGGGACTATGTCGCCGCGGTGCAGGACTTCAACACCTCGCTCAGGACCTTCCCGACCCTGATCTGGGCGCAGACTGTGTTTCGCTCCACCCAGCCGATGGTTCCGTTCACCGCCAATGCGGAGGCCCAGACGGCGCCGAAGGTGAAGTTCTAGTCCTCGAAACGGGAGCGTCCGGATGCCTCGCCCCTGGCCGCGGACGCTGATCGTCCTCGCTGTCGCGGCGCTATGGGCCTTCGCGGCGCTTGCAGCGGCGGACTTCCCCCCGCTGACCGGCAGGGTGGTAGACCAGGCGAAGATCCTCTCGCCAGTCACGGTCGCCGACCTTGAGCGCAAGCTCGCCGATCTCGAGCAGAAGTCAGGCATCCAGCTCGTCGTGGCGACCGTGCCGTCGCTCGGCGGGGAGGAGATCGAACCCTACGCCAACGCGCTCTTCCGCGCCTGGAAGCTGGGCGAAGCGAAGAAGAACAACGGCGTCCTCCTCTTGATCGCCCCGAACCAGCGGCGGGTGCGCATCGAGGTCGGCTACGGGCTCGAGGGCACGCTGACCGACGCCATCTCCAGCATCATCATCTCCAACGCGATCGCGCCGCAATTCAGGGCCGGCGATTTCAACGGCGGCGTCACCCGCGGCGTCGACGACATCATCACCGCGCTGACCACGAACTCGGCCGAATGGAAGCCGAGGCCGACCGACATGCGCGCCGAGCATGAGGCTTCGCTGCTCGATACGCTCGCGCCGTTCCTCATTTTTCTCTTCATCATGTTCGTGATCAGCCGCATCGGCCGGCGTGGCGGCGGCAACGTCGTCTTCATTCCGATGGGCTTGGGCCGGGGCGGAGGTTTTGGCGGAGGCTTCGGCGGCGGAGGAGGCTTTGGCGGCGGAGGAGGCTTCGGGGGCGGCGGCTTTTCGGGCGGAGGCGGGTCGTCGGGCGGCGGCGGCGCCTCGGGAGGCTGGTGATGATTCTCGACCGGGACGCGGCGGGACGCGTCGAGGCCGCCTTCGACGCCGCGCAGCTCAAGACCCGCGCGCCCCTCGTCTGCGTGCTCGCCGGCGCCTCCACCTCGCTCGACGCGGAGTTTCTGCTCGGCGCCGCGATCCTCGCGCTCCTGACGCCGCTCCCGCTGCTGGTGTTCACCGATCTTTCCGCCCATCGGATCTACGTTGCCCAGCTGCTTGTCGCCATTCTTGCGGCGGTTATCGCTTCGCTGCCGCCGGTGCGGCGTTGGCTGATCCCCAAGCGCGTCGCGCGCTCAGCCGGCCATCGCGCGGCGCTGGCGCAGTTCGTCCTGCGCGGAATCGACCGCACGCGGTGCGGCGCGCTCATCTACGTGTCGCTGGCCGAACATTACATCCGCATCGTTCCGGCCGAGGACGCGTCGAAAGCTGTCTCCAATGAACGCTGGCAAGCCGCCGTCGACCAGGCGCTTGGTCCGCTCGCCGCCGGAAAGACGGAAGCGGCGCTGACCGGGCTCGCTGAAAATTGCAGTAACCTTCTTGCTGAACCCTTCCCGCCGGGAGAGCCTGCGGATCCGAACCGACAGCGGTTCCATATCGTCTGAGCGTCAGCGCGCGCAGAACATGGGCTCCGTTTGCACAAGGGGTTGCTGTCTGAACGGGCGCTTTCCCCTGGCAGACTTGAGGTTGCTGTCGTTCTCCCCTAGGAAAGGACTGGTTTGGACCTGGCGGGGAAACCAATCATGCCGATTCGCGGATGCTCAATGGCGCGCCGCGCGATGTTGGGCGTCGCCGCACTGATGCTCGGCGGCGCTTCCGCGCACGCGACGCCCTTTCTCGTGGTCGACGTGGACAGCGACCAGGTGCTGATGCAAAACGAGGCGACCGCGCCCTGGTATCCCGCTTCGCTGACCAAGCTGATGACGGTCTATGTCGCCCTGGACGCGGTGCGCGCGGGCAAGCTCACGCTCGACACCCCGCTCGTCATGTCGGTTCGCGCGGCGCGCATGCCGCCCTCCAAGATGGGGTTTCGGCCGGGCACCGAAGTGACCCTCGACAACGCGCTCAAGATGCTGATGGTGAAGTCGCCCAACGACGTGGCGGTGATGGTCGCCGAGGGCGTGTCAGGCTCGGTTGAAGCCTTCGCCAACGACATGAACGCTGACGCCCAGCGCCTGGGCCTGCATGAATTGCATTTCGTCAATCCCAATGGCCTGCACAATCCCGACCACGTGTCCTCGGCCCGCGATATGGCGATGGTCGCGCGGGCGCTCTTGCGCGAGTTTCCAAACCAGGCCGATCTCTTCGATATCGGGGCGATTCAGCTCGGCAGGCAGTACATACCGAATCATAACGGTCTCTTGGGCCGCTATCCTGGCGCCGACGGGATGAAGACGGGCTTCACCTGCCCGGCGGGTTTCAACGTCGTGGCGAGCGCCAACCATTCCGGACGGCGCCTGATCGTCGTCGTGCTCGGCGCGCCGTCGGCGAGATCGCGCAACCAGGAAGCGGCGGACCTGTTCGACCGCGGCTTCGCCATGGGCGCCGCCGGCGGATCGCTGGAATCCCTGCCCACCGGCTCAGGACCCGCGCCCAACATGCGCGCCGACGTCTGCCTGCATCGCCGCGCGGCGATCGCCGCCGGCGCGGAAGACGAGGGCCTCGCCGAGCAGGCCCAGGGAGGGGCGGGGGTCGCCGGCGGTCCGCTCCCGGCGCCTCTGGCGGCGTTCTTCGCGTCAGCCACGCAGGCCCAGCACACCGAGCTTCCGTTCGGACGGATCCATTTCGATCCGGTTCCCGTATTCATCGGCCCCATCCAGGGCTGGAAGGGTCCGGTGCTGGGCGCCCGCCCTGCCACGAACGAAGCGGGCGCGAAGACCCTTTCTGTTGAAAAGGCGTCTGCGGACGCGAATGCGCAGGAGGGGGACGGGAGCGCAACCGCCCAGCCTTCGTCCAAACCCGCGCTGAAGCCTCACCGGCATTCCAAAAGAAGGATTGCGGTTCACAAAGCAGCTAAAGGCGAGGCTGAAAAACCCTATAAAAAAGAGGTAAAAGTGGATTGAAAAAGAGATTGTTCGCGTAAAGGGCGCAAATTCGGACGTCAAAGCTATCACTTATTGGCGATTACGCCCCCCTTGTTTGCCCTGTTAACAATTGTCGATACACGAACAAAAGATTTTTTTACAATATGCCTTAGTTTGGCCAGTTTATCGTCAAGCGCATGCCGCAACACCCGCTCATATTCGCACCGTGCCACGTGGAATCGGTTTGCGGTTAGCTCGGTTTTCTTGCCCCCCAGCCCCCGAGCGCCAAGACGGGCCGAAGTTATTCCACGAAGGCTAGCGGATCGGCGGGCCCCCTCCTAGCCGATCCGCTCTTTTTTTGCCCGCAAAAATACAGACGTTATCCGTTAAATATGATCCCCTTGTAGGCCCACCCCTTCAGCAGGTGGTGGGCGATCGCCATCGGCGTTGGAGCCAGCAGGCCGTCCGGGTGACGCCGTTCAATGAGCGCAAGGGTTTCCTCGCGGCTGAACCAGCGCGCGTCCTCCAACTCGACGCGGTCAACCTCGATGCTCCGGCCTTCCGCTTCGGCGAAGCAGCCGATCATCAACGAGGCGGGAAACGGCCATGGTTGCGAAGCGAAATACCGCACCGCGCCGCAGACGACGCCGGCCTCCTCGCGGATTTCGCGCCTCACAGCCGCCTCTAGGGTTTCCCCCGGTTCGACGAATCCGGCCAGCGCCGAATACATGCCCTTGGGGAACCTGGGCTGCCGGCCGAGCAGGCAAGCGTCGCCGTCGACCGCCAGCATGATGACGACCGGGTCGGTGCGCGGGAAGTGCGTCATCTTGCACACGGGGCAATCGCGCCGCCAGCCCGCCACTGCGACCTCAGTCGGCGCTCCGCAATTCGAGCAGAAGCGATGCCGCGCGTGCCAGTGCATCAACGCCTTGGCCGCGGCCAGCATCGCGGTCTGCTCAGGCGGCAAGAGGCCGCTCATGGCGATCGATCGCAGGTCGACGAGTTTCAGATCTTCGCGACCCGGGACGACCAGAACCCGCCGGTCGAGAAAGCCATCGCTCGTGTCCGAGCGCATCTCCACCGCCGCGTCCGGCATGAGCGCGGCGAAGACGGGCGCGCCGCTGGACGCAAGCCCGAGCAGCGCTTCGACTTGCGCCCCTCCGAGCGCCTCGATCTCGCTCATCGGCAGGAAGGAATCGAGGCCGGTCTCGCCGTTGCGCAGCACCGGCATGTCGCGGGCGATCAGAAGCGCGCGCGCGTCATCGAGGGCGTGCAGACGGGCGACCTGGGCTGGGTCCTCGCGCCAATACGATCCTCGGTCAACCCAATCGACGGCATAGCCGAGGCCTTCGAGAGCAGCCAAAACTTCATCTCCTCCAGCCCGCTGAGCTGGGATCAGGCGGGTGAAAAACTAGGCGAAGCGCGGCCGGGGCCGCGTCTCAACGGTAGCGCGCCTTGAGGCTCGAGACGCGCTCCGCGTCGTAGTCGATGATGCAGCGCAGGCGCGGATCGCCGCCTTTGGCGTCCATGCCCGCTTCAAACGGCGCCACGTCCTGACATTCCGAGTCGCGCCATGCGACCCACTGCGCCTCTGCGTCATTCAGCGAGCGGCGCCAGCGCGCCTTTTGCGATGACAGCAAGCCCTGGCGCGCGTCAATCGATTTGATCGCCGCTTCGACAGCCTTCGCCAATTCTCTGTCCGCCTGGTCGGCGCCCGTTCTCAGGCAGTCCGCGAGCTCGCGGGCGCCGATTTTGGCGGAGTCGCAGGCGGCTTGCGACGGATGCGCGTCTTCAGCGCGAGCCAATGGGCAGAAGGCGATCGCGGCGGCGGCAAGCACGAGAAGTCGCATAATCACCTTATCACCCGAAGAGCATGAAAAAGCGCATCAAAGGCCCGACGCTGCGCGTGCGGGACGGCTAAGAAAGTCCCCGATGCGCTCAAGCGCGCGCTCGATGTTCTCCAGCGAGTTGGCGTAGGAGAGCCGCAGGTAGCCCTCGCCGTGGACGCCGAAGTCCGGGCCGCCGATCGTCGCCACCCCGGCCTCCTGCAAGAGCGCCGAGGCGAGGGGCTTGGCTTTCCAGCCAGTGCGGGAAATATTCGGGAAAGCGTAGAACGCCCCCTTTGGCGTCGCCGCGCGCACGCCGGGGAGTTTGTTGAGACCCGCTGCGACCGCCTTGCGCCGCCGGTCGAACTCGGCGCGCATCGTCGCGACCGAATCCTGCGGTCCCTTGAGCGCCGCGATCCCGGCGAACTGCGCAGACGCGTTGACGCAGGAATAGGAATTGACCGCGAGCTTTCGCGCAACGTCGCGCCACGCTTTGGGCCAGACGGAATAACCGAGCCGCCACCCCGTCATCGCATAGGTTTTCGACCAGCCGTCGAGCAGGATGAGCCGATCGCGAATCTCCGGATAGGCGAGCAGCGTCTGATGCGCGACGCCGTCGTAGGTCAATTGGCCGTAGATCTCGTCGGACAGGATCGCGGCGTTCGGAAAGCGTGCGAGACCAGCGACGAGCTTGTCGATCTCCTCTTTCGGCGTGACCCCGCCGGTCGGGTTGGCGGGGGAATTGAGAATGACGAGCCGCGTCTCGGGCGTCATGAGCTTGAGCCCTTCCTCGGCCGAGAAGGCGAAGCCGTTTTCCTCCCGCACCGGCATCGGGACCGGCCGCGCGCCGCTGAACTCGATCATCGAGCGATAGATCGGAAAGCCCGGATCGGGGTAGACGATGTCGGCGCCCTTTTCGCCGAACATCATGATCGCCATGAACATCGTGACCTTGCCGCCGGGGACGATGAGCACGTCGTCCGGCGAGACCTGGGCGCCGAGGCGCCGGTGCAAATCCTCCGTCACCGCCTCGCGCAAGGGGAGGATTCCGGTCGCGTCGGTATAGCCGTGCTCGCCGTCGCGTAGCGCCTTCACGGCGGCTTCGACGATATGGGGCGGCGTTTTGAAATCGGGCTGGCCGATGCCGAGATTGATGATGTCGCGCCCCTGGCGCTGCAATTCGGCCGCCCTCGCCAGCACGGCGAAGGCGTTCTCCTCGCCGATGCGCTCAAAGGCGGGATTGATGGCGGCGGTCAAGGGGGCAGGTCTCCGGGTGGGGCGCCCTTTTTGGCAAAGCCGGGCAGCGGGGGCAAGGGCTCAGTTCGAGGCTAAACAGCGCCTTGAATTCTTCCACGCTCAGTCCCGCCTGTTTGATAATCGAGCGGAGCGTGCCCGGCTTGAGGTCGCGGCTCGAATGGACCGGCACGGTGACGGTTCGCGTCGGGTGGCCGGAAAAGACCATGACGTGATGACTGCCGACGATCCGATCCGTCGTGAATCCCGCGCGAGTCAAGACTCGAACGACGCGACGGCCGTCCACGGCGGGCAGCCTTCCGTCGGCCACGCTTAGGCCGCGACGGTCACGCTGCGGATTTCAGGAATCGCGTCGGGGGGAATGGTCAGGCCATGAGCGCGCCGATAGTCCAGAACCGTGCGGATCGCTTCCTCGGCGTTGAGGAGCGCTTGTCGCTCCGTGTCGCCCTCCGTCACCACTTCCGGCAGAGCCGGAACAAGCACGGTGTAACCGCCGTCAGGTTGCGGCTCCAGGATGACTGAAAAACTGTAGCTCATGGGCATGTGCTATTGGCCCGCCTCGCAAGGCGGATCAATAGCACAAGAAGGGCGATAGCGCAGCGGGGCCGGCAGCTTTCAGGCGTTGCGCTCGCCACCCCCAGGGCGAGCAGTCCGTCCGATTTGATTCCGGTTCAGCTTGAAGTCTCAGGATTTGTCATGGCATGTCATGCTCCCGCAGAGCGAAAGGGCGCGTCGTGTCGACACGGTCTCGCGAAAAACTCGAAACTCAGGTGAGCCCTGAAATTTTGTCCGCGGTCAAAGCCATCGCGCAAAATGAAGGGCGAGACCTTCCGGCGCTGATCGACGAAGCGCTCGCCGATCTGATCGAAAAGAGGACCCATGAACGTCCGCGCGCCTCTGTTATGACCGCTTACGAGAGAAGCCACGAGACATTCGCGCCGCTTTACAAAAAACTGGCTGAATGACGGAGCATGTCACCGTTGTGGAGGCGCTCGCGATCCACGCGGATCAGATCGAGCGTTATGGCGGTTCGGCCGGCGTACGGGGATCAGGGTTTGCTGGAGGCCGCGCTTTTTCGGCCCCAGAACGGCTACGATCCAAGCCTGATCGAGGAAGCTGCGGCTTTATGGGAAAGCCCTTCACAAATGATCCGTTCGTAGACGGCAACAAAAGGACGGCCTTCGCAATCGCGTATACGTTCCTCGCGATCAACGGGGCGCAGCTGACGGCGAGCGCCTCCGAGACGGAAAAGTTCCTGCTCAGTCTCTATACGACAGGAACCTTCGATTTCGCGCGCCTGAGCCGATGGCTGCGCGCAAACGTCGCGTCTGGATGAATAAAGGTTCCCCGTAGCCGCGCTCGGCTCGAGCGCGGCTGGCGCGATCGGCGATCGCGCCTACACCGGCCCCCTACCCCAACGCCTTTTCCATCACCCGGCGCAGCCGCGCGGCGAAGGCCGGCGGGTCCTCGACGCTCGCGCCTTCCATCAGCCGCGCCTCATCCAGCACCAGCCAGGCTGCGTCCTCGATCAGCGGCTTGTCGCTGCCTTCTTTGAAGCGTCCAGCGAGAGCGAGGGTCAGCGGGTGAGTGGGATTGAGCTCGAGAATCGGCTTCGCCCGCTCGCCAATCCGCCCGTGCGCTGCGAGCATCTTCTCGAGCTGCCGGTCGGGACCGAATTCCGGCGCGATCAGGCAGGCGACGCTGTCCGTCAGGCGGTCGGAAGCGCGAACCTCCGCGACCTCATCGCCGAGCGTCTGCTTGAAGAAGGCGAACAAGGTCGCCACTTCGCCGCTCGCCTCGACCGGCGCGTTCGCCCCCTCGATGAGCGCGATCGACTTGATGTCGGCTGCGCCCTGGCTCACCGACTTGAACGGCTTGCCGTCGAATCCCGCCGCCGTCGACACCCAGAAGGAATCGACCGGGTCCGAGAGCAGCAGCACTTCGACGCCGCGCGCCTTGAACCCTTCGAGCTGAGGGCTCGCCGCGAGCCGCTTCGCATCGTCGCCGGTGAGATAGTAGATCGCCGTCTGGTTCTCGCGGAACGCGGCGACATATTGCGCCAGCGTTCGGTCGCCTGCGGGATTGGTGGTGGTGACGAAGCGGGCGATCTTGAACAAGCCGTCGCGGCGCTCGGGATCCTCGTACAGGCCTTCCTTGATGACGGAGCCGAAATGCTCCCAGACCTTGGCGAACTTCTCGGGCTCGGCCTCTGCGAGCTTGCCGAGTTCCTGCACCACGCGGTTGGTCACGCCCTTGCGGATCGCGGCGAAGACGTCGCTCTTCTGGATCAGTTCGCGCGAGACGTTGAGCGGCAGGTCGGCGCTGTCGACGACGAGGCGGACGAATCTGAGCCAGCCGGGCAGGAGGTCGGCGTCCTCGGTGATCAGCACGCGGCGCACATAGAGCTTGTTGCGCCCTTTGCGCGCCGGATCGAACAGGTCGAACGGCCGCGAGCCGGGCACGAAAGCGAGCACCGTATATTCGTGCCGCCCCTCGGCGCGCCAATGCAGGGTGAGCGCCGGCTCGTCGAACTGGCCGGAAAGGCCGCGATAGAATTCGGTGTACTCCTCGGCTGTCACATCGGACTTGGGCTTCGCCCAGATCGCCGCGCCATCGGCGATGCGGCGCTTCTCGGCCCCGAGTTTCTCGATGAGATCGATTGGCACCGCGACTGCGCCGGAATGGTCGCGGATGATGCGCTCGAGCGTGCGCGGCTGGAGGAATTCCTGCGACGCGTCATTCAGGTGAAGGGTGACGGACGTGCCGCGCTTCGGCGCGTTTTCGAGGGGCAACGGCGCGATGGTGAAAGCGCCCTTGCCGTCGGACGACCACCGCCACGCTTCCGTAGTCCCGGCGCGGCGGGTGTCGACGGTGACTTCGTCCGCGACCATGAACGACGAGTAGAAGCCGATGCCGAATTGCCCAATGAGCGCGGAGGCTTCCTTGCTCGCGTCTTCCGCCGCCAATTTGTCAAGGAAGGCCTTGGTGCCCGAGCGGGCGATGGTGCCAAGGCCGCTCGTGAGATCCTCGCGGGTCATGCCGACGCCGTTGTCGGAGAAGGTCAGGGTCTTGGCGTCCGGATTGATCTTAATTTCGATCGCGAACGGCGCGCCGTCCTCGATGAGGTCGGGCCTGGCGATCGATTCGTAGCGCAGCTTCTCGCAGGCGTCGGCCGCGTTGGAGACAAGCTCGCGGACAAAAATCTCCCGGTCGGAATAGACCGAATGGACCATGAGGTGCAGCAGGCGCGAAACATCGGCCTCGAAGCTCTGCGTGCTCACGGCTTCGCTGGTCGGGGTCTGGGCGTCGGCGGTCAAAGGTCGAACCTCTCGAAGAATGGTGGACAAGGAAAGTCCGGCCGGAACGGCGCGGCGAATCGCATATCGGTGCGGCGCTGCGTTGATGCAAGCGGCATTGAGCGTCTCGGGTCGATGGCGAGCGCGGCGACTTGCGGCGCGGGCGCGACGGGGCGCCCCAGCGCGCGCCCTCTCGCGGCCATCCCGGCGCCGGCCCGCAAGCCTTTGGAATCGCAGGAAACGGAACTCGAAAATGGCGGGTGCGGCAAGTCGCCGCCGGCGGGCCGTGGACCAATCGTCCGCGTCAGCTCTCTGACGTGGTCAGCGCCAGCGCGTGCAGTTCTCCGCCCATACGGCCCTTCAGCGCCTCATAGACCATCTGGTGCTGGCGGACCCTGGTCTTGCCCTGGAAGGCGGCCGTGACGACGGTGGCGGCATAATGATTGCCGTCCCCGGCCAGATCCTTCACCTCGACCCGCGCGTCGGGAAACGCCTCGCGGATCATCGTTTCAATCTCGGTTTGCGACATGGCCATGACGATTGCGCTCCCTGATGACGTCTTCCGCCTCGTCCTCTTCCCGGGCCTCGGCCTCGAGCCGCGCCACGACATCCTCGGCGGGCTCGCTGGCGGCGATCGTGACTCCGTCGGTCATGAGGATCAGGCAATCCTCGGCGTCGGACGCGTTGATCGCGACCACGTGCTCGGGGCGAATGTAGGCGAAGCCTTTGACCGTTTTGACGATGACGAACGGAATCATGGGTTTGTCCCCAAAGCGCGGCTCATATAATCCGGCAGCCAACTCTCATACGCCTGGGCGAGCGCCGCAAGGCCGACCGGCGCGGCGGCGCCCAGTTTCAAGCTCTCGCCGCCGGTCGCGCCGATGCGCGCGACCGGAACGTCGAGGCGCTTCGCCTCGTCGGCGATCGCCGCCATCTCGCCGGGCGGGCAAGTCAGGACGTAGCGGCCCTGATCCTCGCCGAAGAAGAACGCATGGCTCAAGCCCTGCGCCTCGACGTTTCCGCCAATGCCGCCCGCTATCGCCATCTCGGCCAGCGCGACCGCAAGCCCGCCGTCCGAGAGGTCATGCACCGCGCTGACCTTCCCGCTGCGGATGAGGGAAGCGACGAATTCGCCATTGCGGCGCTCGGCCGCAAGATCGACCAGCGGCGGCGCGCCCTCTTCCCGGCCAGCGACTGTCATAAGCCAGGCGGAGCGGCCGAGCCATCCCGGCGCCCCGCCGACGAGGAGAATATCCTCGCCGGCCGCCTTGAAAGGAAGGCTCGCCGTCTTCGCCACATCGTCAACGAGGCCGACCCCGCCGATCGCCGGCGTCGGCGGAATGCCTTCGCCCATCGTTTCATTGTAGAGCGAGACATTGCCGGAGACGATCGGAAAGTCGAGCGCCCGCGCCGCCTCGCCTATGCCTTCGATGCAGCCGACGAATTCGCCCATCGTCTCGGGCCGCTCCGGATTGCCGAAATTGAGATTGTCGGTGAGCGCGAGCGGGCGGGCGCCGACGGCGATGAGATTGCGCCACGCTTCGGCCACCGCCTGCTTTCCGCCCTCGTGCGGATCGGCGGCGCAATAGCGCTCGGTGCAGTCGGCGGTGAGCGCGAGACCCTTGGGCCCATCGCCGAGCCGGATCACCGCGGCGTCGCCGCCGGGCCCCTCAATCGTGTTGCCGAGGATCAGCGTGTCATATTGCTCGTAGATCCAGCGCTTCGAGCACAGATCGGGCGAGGAAAGGAGCTTGATCAGCGCCGCGTCGGTCGGCATGGGCGGCGTGATCGCTGCGGGATCGAGAACGGGCGGGCTTGGGGTTTTGGTCCACGGGCGGTCGTAGAGGGGCGCCTCGCCGCCGAGCTCCTTGATCGGCAGGTCGGCCTTGACCTCGCCGCCGCGCCTCACGACGAACCGGCGCGTGTCGGTGGTCTTGCCGATGACGGCGAAATCGAGCCCCCATTTCATGAAGATCGCCTCGGCCTCCGGCTCTTTCTCGGGCCTCAGCACCATCAGCATGCGCTCCTGGCTCTCGGAGAGCATCATCTCATAGGCGCTCATGCCCGTTTCGCGGCACGGCACGCGGTCAAGGTCGAGGTCAATTCCAAGATCGCCCTTGGCGCCCATCTCGACCGCCGACGACGTGAGCCCCGCCGCCCCCATGTCCTGGATGGCGATCACCGCGCCTGAGGCCATGAGCTCCAGACAGGCTTCGAGCAGCAGCTTCTCGGCGAACGGATCGCCGACCTGGACGGTCGGGCGCTTCTCCTCCGCGTCCGCCTCGAAGGCGGCCGACGCCATGCTCGCGCCGTGGATGCCGTCGCGCCCGGTCTTCGAGCCGAGATAGACGATCGGATTGCCGACGCCCGTGGCCGCCGACGTGAAGATCGCGTCCCGCCTGGCGACGCCGAGGGCGAAAGCGTTGACCAGGATGTTGCCGTCGTAGCGCCGATGAAAGCCGGTCGAGCCGCCGACCGTCGGCACGCCGAACGAATTGCCGTAGCCGCCGATTCCGGCCACGACCCCGGCGACGAGGCGCCGGGTTTTCGGATGCTCGGGCGCGCCGAAGCGGAGGAGATTGAGCGCGGCGACCGGCCTCGCCCCCATGGTGAAAACGTCGCGCAGGATGCCGCCGACCCCGGTCGCCGCGCCCTGATAGGGCTCGATGAAGGAGGGATGGTTGTGGCTCTCCATCTTGAACACGCAGACCTCGCCATCGCCGATGTCGATCACGCCGGCGTTCTCGCCGGGTCCGTAAATGACATGTGGGCCGGTGGTCGGCAGCTTGCGCAAGTGCAGCCGCGACGACTTGTAGGAGCAATGCTCGTTCCACATCGCCGAGACGATGCCGAGTTCGGTGAAAGTCGGGATGCGGCCGATCAGCTTGACGAACCGCGCGTATTCGTCGGGTTTCAGCCCATGCGCAACGGCGAGCGCTTGCGTGACCTTCGGTTCTTCGCTGTCCAACGCGCGTCTCTTCAAGCTTGCGGGGGTCAGGGGAGATAGACCGTGACGCGGCCGATCTCAAGCAAGCGGCGCGGGTTCGCCTCAGATCTCGTTCATCACCTGGGCGTAGGACAGGACGCCGAACAAGGCTGTCCCCCCAAGCACATTGCCGATGAGAACGGGCGCGATGAAGCCCAGCAGCATCTGCGCCACGCTCTGCTGCCCTGCTAGGACGAGCATGAAGGCCTCCATGCTGCCGGCGACGATGTGCTGGAACCCGCCGACCGCGATCAGATAGGTGAGGACCACGATCATCTGGAACTCGGCGCCCTCGGCGCTCGGCATGAGCCAGACCAAGACCGCGATCAGAAAGCCCGCCGAAATCCCGCGCACCAGCATTTCGATCCAGCCGTGGCCGAGCGTATGCATGCTCACCTCCAGCATCGCCTGCTTGAGGTTGTCCTCGAGAACCGGGGTGAACGAGCAAAAGAGCGCCGCGAGCAGCGTGCCGGCGAAATTGGCGGCGAGGACAAGGCCCCACATGCGCGCCATCGCAACGAGGTTCTTGCGGGAGAAATCGGCGAGCAGGGGCAGAACGACGGTGATCGTCGTCTCGGTGAACAATTGCTGGCGCGCCAGGATCACCATGAGAAATCCGATGGAATAGCCGAAGCTCGAGACGAGCGGCGCCCATGGCGCGTCGGGCAGGGCGCGCGTCAGCGCCGCCTGGCCCAGAAGCGAAAAGCTGATCGAGAGGCCGCCGGCAAATCCGGACCACCAGAGCGAGACCGCCGGCCGCTCCATCTGCTCCTGGCCCTCCTGCCGGACGATCTGATAGACCGTCTTGACCGGAAGACGGGCATGGTCGGCGAGCGCGCGCTCCTCGCGCTCGACGGCTTCTTCCTCGGATATGCTCAAGCCCCGCCTCGCTTTGGCCAACGCGTAAGCAGGGAAACGCGCGGGCGAGCCGCTTGGTTGCACGGGAGGCGCAGCAATGCCCGCCGCGGCGCCGGGGGCTGGATTCTCGTTTAAAGCCGAGGACGATTGCGATGACCGAAGCCGCCCTCGCCGACCGCTACCGGGCCTATATCGCCTGCCTCAACCGGCAGGACTGGGCGAATCTGGGTGAATTCGTGGCGGACGACGCGCGCCATAACGGCCGGCCGTTCGGGCTTATCGGCTATCGCGCCATGCTCGAACGCGATTTCGCCGAGATCCCCGACCTGAGGTTCAATATCGAACTTTTGGTCTGCGAGCCGCCCTATGTCGCGAGCCGGCTGCGCTTCGACTGCCGGCCGAACGGCGTGTTCCTTGGCTTGGCCGTCAACGGCAGGCGGGTCAATTTCGCCGAGAACGTGTTCTACGAGTTTCGGGGCGAAAGGATTGCGGAGGTCTGGTCTCTGATCGACAAGGCGGCGATCGAGGCCCAGCTTTGACGTCCAAAGTGACGCGCGAAGGGGTCTGTCTCTACTCCTTCTTACGAAAGGGATTGTCCCATACGCTTTGGTTTCGATGTGCCTTGTGCCAAGTATCAAAGTTCTTCCAGCGCGGTTGCTCGCTAGAAGGATATGTATTTTCTCGGGTATGCGGATTCTCTAGATTTCGACCATATTTTGCGGTAAAAGCTGCGTGTCGTCCTGCCCGATTAGGCTCATCGGGGCCGAATTTTGCCAGCTTGGTTTCATTTGCTTTTAGGCCAGCCTCCCTGCTCGTCATCCTCTTTCCCCCAAATTTGCCTAGGTCTACCGCCGTCCAAAATAACCGCTCGATAGCGGTCAGCCTGGGTTCGAACTCAGGTTTGCACAGCGACGGTTACACTGTCCGCGTGCCCGGCGCATTCCGACACATTTTCGGAGGCGAGATAGGGCGCTCGGAAGGACGCCGCCTATCGGCGGGCTATGCCCGAAAGATACAGAAACACAGAATACTAACTGCAGAACTCAACATTTACTTGCGGATAGTCAGAAACAGCGGTAAGCTTGGCCGATGAACAATTCCGCTCTTCAGCGACCCGAAAGCTGCGCGACAGTCATGAGCCTCGAGCCCTCTCGCGGGACACCGGGGTGGGCGAAAAATTTTCAGCGAAATTCGCCCGTAACCCATTGAAAAGGCTCATTTAGCACGAGAGAATCCAAGGAAATCCAAGCTTTTCCAACCCCACTTGAGGGGGTCAAATCGCCTCGAATCGGGCCTCGCCAAGCAAACCCAAATCCGCCGCTCACCGCCGGCCGAACAGCCGCTCGATGTCGGAAAGCTTGAGTTCCACATAAGTCGGACGGCCATGGTTGCATTGGCCGGCGCCGGGCGTCGCCTCCATCTCGCGCAATAGCGCGTTCATCTCCTCGGGCTTGAGCTGCCGCCCCGAGCGCACCGAATGATGGCAGGCGAAGGTCGCGAGCCGCTGGTCGAGCCGCCGCGCCAAGGTCTGGGCACCGTCCTCCGCCATAAGATCGGCCGCTAGGTCCCGCACGAGGGCGGCGAGGTCGCGTTGCGCGATCGCCGCGGGGGCTTCGCGCACCATGACCGCGCCGGGGCCGAAACCCTCGACGATGAGGCCGAGGGCGGCTAGCTCCTGCGCCTGCGCGTCGATCAGCGCCGCCGCATCCGCGTCAAGATCGACGACAAGCGGGGTCAGAAGCGTCTGCCGTTCGATGGCGCCCGTTTCGCGCTCACGCTTGAGCCGCTCATAGACGATGCGTTCGTGCGCGGCGTGCTGGTCGACGATGACCACGCCATCCTTCGTCTGGGCGATGATGTAATTCTCGTGCACTTGCGCCCGCGCCGCGCCGAGCGGAGCGGCGAGGTCGCGCTCGCTCGCCAGGGCCGGCGCGGGCGCGGAGGGGGCGAGTTCGGCGAAGCCCGCCTGCGCCGGCTCGGCGAGCCTGGGCGCCGCAGGCGAAGCGCGCCAGTCCCAGCGGGGCGAATAGGAGGCGCCGCGATAAGTCTGGGCTGGGCGCATGGCGAGGATCGTCGCCGACCCGCCGGTGGTCGAGGCCCGATGCAAAGCTTCGTTCAGGCGCTGCTTGATCGCGCCGACGATGAGCGCGCGGACGGCCCCCGCGTCGCGAAAGCGCACCTCGGCCTTGGCGGGGTGGACGTTGACGTCGACCTCGCTCGCCTCGCATTCGACGAAGAAGGCCGCGACCGCATGCCGGTCGGGAGGCAGAAAGTCGAGATAGGCCGCGCGCAGCGCGCCGGCGAGCGTCCTGTCGCGCACCGCCCGCCCGTTGACGAACAGGAACTGGTGCAAGGCGTTCGGCCGGCTAAAGGTCGGCAGGCCGACCCGGCCTGTGAGCCTCAGCGCCTCCCGGCTCGCGTCGAGGACGACCGAATTGGCCGCGAAATCGTCGCCCAGGACCTGGCGCAGCCGCTCGGTGAAGCCCGCTTCGCCCGGTCCGCAGGCCGGCCAGTCGAAACTTGAGCCGATATCGGTCGCAAACGAAAAGCGGACTTCCGGCGCGGCCATCGCGAGGCGCCTGACCGCGTCCGCCGCGGCCAGAGCCTCGGCGCGATCGGATTTGAGGAACTTGAGCCGGGCAGGGGTGGCGGCGAACAGGTCGCGCGCCTCGATCCGCGCGCCGAGGGGCGAGGCGCAGGGTTCGATCCCGCTCTTGATCCCGTCCTCGACCAAGAGCTTGAGCCCATGCGGCGCGCCTTGGCTACGGGCGCGGATCTCGAGCCGCGACACCGAGGCGATCGAGGGCAAAGCCTCGCCGCGGAAGCCGAAACTGGCGATTTGCGCAAGGTCGCCGTCCGGCAGTTTCGACGTCGCGTGGCGCTCGACCGAGAGGGCGAGATCGGCTTCGTCCATGCCCCGCCCGTCGTCGGTGACCCGGATGAGCCGCCGGCCGCCCGCCTCGATCGCGACCTCGACCGTCTTCGCGCCAGCGTCGAGCGCGTTCTCGACCAGTTCCTTGATCGCCGCGGCCGGCCGCTCGATCACTTCGCCTGCGGCGATGCGGTCGATGGTCAAGGGATCGAGACGGCAAATCGGCATGGGGGCGCAAACCTCGTCCTGATCCTATCGCATCGGGCGGACGGCGTCTTGGCGCCGCCTCAGGCGACGAGGATGGCGCGGTCCCGGGCTTCGAAGCAACTTTGCGTAAGCCGGCGGCCTTGGCGCCGCCTGTCAGCCCTTGTTTCCTAAAGGCGGCCGGCCGAACGGCCCCCGCGCAGAAAGTTTACGCGCATGAGTGTTTTCAGAGGCTTAAGATCTCCTTTGCGCGCGCTTTACGCCCCTGGCCCGCGGGCGCGAACCCCTCCTTGCGCGACCAGATTGGCCGCTCGACGCGGACACGTTAGATTCGGTGGATGAGGAGGAGGACCGATGACCTTCGAGGGCGGATGCTATTGTGGACAAGTGCGCTACGCAGCCGAGGGCGAGCCGGTTCTCAGGGCGCAATGCCATTGCCGCCAATGCCAGTATTTCAGCGGCGGCGCGCCGAACCTGTTCATGCTGATGCCGCCGAAAGGCTTCCGCTATGTCAGCGGCGCGCCCAAAAGCTTCACCCGCAGCGATCTCGAGCAGGCGGTGACGCGCGAATTCTGCGAGCATTGCGGCACGCATCTGACGACCCGGCGCCCGGGCCTGCCGTTCGTGATCCTAAAGATCGGAACCCTCGACGACCCGACCCTTTACGACGCGCCAAAGATGGCGATCAACACGAGCGACATGCAGCCGTTTCACATCATCCCCGAGGGCCTGCCGGCGTTCGAGCGCGAGCCGCCGCACTGACAAAAAAGTGGACTTCCCCGCCGCGCGGAGGCGGGAGATTTTGCTCGCTCGCATCCAATAAGGGGGAAGGGCGGCCGTGACATTGCAGGGGAGCCGAGGCAGGACATATTCGCGCAGGCGCGCCCTGCGTCTGGGGCTGCAAGGCGTGGCGCTCTGCGCGAGCCCGGCCATGCCGGCCATATGTCCCCCTGACCCTGGCCCGGCCGGCGCATCCGCGGTCGAGGCGGCGATCGCCGCCGCCAAGCCCGCCTCCAACATCCCCTCGATCAGCTATGCGCTCATCTCCTGCGGCAAGGTTTATGCGGCCAACGCGCATGGAACGGCGAGCCCGAACGTGGCGGCCTCATCCGCGACGATCTATCAGGCCGCCTCGATCTCAAAAACGCTCGCGGCCGTCGGCGCCCTCTACGCCATGCAGACCAACGCTAAGGGCTGCACCCTCAATTCCGACGTCACTTCGTTTCAGACATCATGGAAACTGCCGAGCGGAACGACGGGCGTCACGTTGCGAAAGCTTCTCGGCATGACCGCCGGGGCGAACGTGCATGGCTATCCGGGCTATGCGCAAACCTGCACCAGCTCGGCGAATTGCCTGGTTCCGGCGCTCGCGACAATTTCGACGGCTGCCCCGGCAGCCCGGCGGTGACGATTGGCGGGACGCCCGGGACAGGCTAGGCCTATTCCGGCGGCGGCTATGAGATCGCCGAATCGCTGATCGGCGACGTGATGGGCATGGCTTATGGCGACTTTGTGCAGGCGAAGGTCCTTACGCCCCTGAACATGATAAGCTCGACCTGGGGCGTGCCGATGCCGCAGGCTTTCCAGAGCGAGGCGGCTTACGCCTATGTGAAGCCCGGCGCGCCGGTTTCGACCCAGTGGAACGCCTATCCGCAACTTGCCGCGGCGGGCTTATGGACGACGCCGACCGATCTGGCGAAGCTCCTGATCGAAGTCGGCAATGCGCTCGGCGATAACGGGACAGTTCTGACGCCGGCGAGCGCGGTCGCCATGCTCTCCCCGGTCGACAATTTCCAATATGGCCTGGGCGGCGCGATCCGAAACATCAGCCAGCAGAACGGGAGCCTCTTGTTCATGAAGAACGGCGCAAATTTCGGCTTCACCAACTGGCTCGCCTTCTATCCCGAACTGGGGGGCGGAGAAGGTCTGGTGGTGTTCACCAACTATCCCGGGCAGCCGAAGGTCTTTGCGTCGATCTTCGCGGCGGCGGCCAAGGCGATGAACTGGCCGAGTTTCCCCGGTCTTGAGGACAGCGGACCACCGGTCAGCGGCTGAGCGGGCCGTCTTCTCCTGGCGGCGAGCCGGGAGGTGGAGCGGGATGCGTCCGAGTGGAATCGTCATCGCTAAGCAGAATTCCGTTTGGCTAACCAACGGATAGGTTTTTTGCGGTTTGCTGCCTGGGCCGATTCGCAAGGTGTATGGCATGGCGGGAAAGTCTCCGGTTATGGCGAGCGATGAACAACGCGCCGGCCTCTTGGCTCTTGCCGATTCACGTGATCGCGGCGAGGCGGACCGGGCGCGCGCCGTGCTTTTGACGCTGGCTGGTTGGACCAGCTCCAAGATCGCGGAGGCGTTTGGCGTGCGCGAAGATACGGTTCGCCTGTGGCGCAGCGACTTCACCGCTGGCGGTGTCGCAGCGCTGAAGACCAGCATCGCGCCAGGCCCGCCTCCGGTGAAGAGTGAAGCCGCCTTGCGCGTCGTCACCCCCTTGCTGGAAGAACCTGTGGCCGACCGGCGCAACTGGACGATCCCCCGCCTCCGCGCCGAGATCGAAGCGCGCGAGGGCGTGCGCATCAGCCGTTCGCAACTGTCCAAGGCCTTGCGAAAAAAAAGTTCCGTTGGCGGCGGCCCCGGCACACGCTGAAGGGACGTCAGACGGAAAGCGAGGTGGAACGGGTGGGCCTGCGCCTGCAACTGCGCAAACAGCAGGCCGAAGCGGGCGACATTGTTCTTCTCTACGGCGATGAGAGCGAGGCGCTGACGCATCCCTATCTCGCCCGCGCCTGGGCGAAGTCGGGGGCGGACTTGCGTGTGCCGGCGCCTGGGCAGGCCAAGAAGGTCGCGATGCTGGGGTCGCTTGATCACGTCACGCGCCAACTCATCGTCCTGACCTGCCCGACCAAGCGCAGCAGCGATTTCATCGCCCATCTGGAGCAACTCGACCGTCTCTTCGGACCGCAGCCCGGGCGACAGGCCAAGCCGGTCGTGCTGGTCGAGGACAATGGTCCGATCCACACCAGCAAACGCTCGCTTGCCGCCCTGGCCGCCCGCGCACACTGGCTCACCGTCGAGTGGCTGCCGAAATACGCCCCCGAACTCAATGAAATCGAGCCGGTCTGGCGCGATCTTAAGGCCCATCACCTCGCCCACCAGACCTTCACAGACGTCGCCGCCCTCGACCAAGCCATCCATGACGCCGTCATCGATCTCAACCGCGAGCGCACCCCCGATCCGTTGGCCATGCCAAGAATCTCTGCTTAGACTAGAGGGCGTCGAAAGACGCCCGTCCTTCCGGGCGGGCTATGGCGATGCGGCGATCCAGAGCCGCCGCTCCGGCCCTTCATCCCCTGGATTGCTTCGCTTCGCTCGCAATGACGAGCTTTGGTCAACTCAATCGCACCCCGCCTCAGAACCCCTCCGGCCGGCCGACCACCGTCGTATGCAGAGAGCCGTCGCCGAAGGCGCGATGCGCCGCGCGCTTGACGCTCGCCATCGTCACCGCGCCGATCTCGCGATTGCGCTCGACCAGCCACTCGGGCGCCCGGCGCTCGAGCTGGATATGGACGAGCTGGGAAGCGATCTTGGCGGATGTGTCGAAGCGCAGCGGATAGGAGCCGATGAGATAGGTCTTGCCCTTCTCCAGTTCCTCTTCGTTGAGGCCGTTCAGCGCGACGTCGCGGATCTCGGCCGAGGCGACATCGAAGGATTCGCGCGCCCGTTCGTTCTTGGTCGTCGTGCCGCCGTAGAAATAGGCGCCATGCTCGAGGGAATAGAAGGTCCCGAACACCGTATAGGCGAGCCCGCGCTTCTCGCGCACCTCGCGGAAGAGGCGCGAGGTCATCGAGCCCGAGCCGCCCAGGACATGCGCGGCGACGATGCTCGGGATGAAGTCCGGGTCGTCGCGCTTGAGCGCCGGCCGGCCGAAGCGGATCGTCGATTGCGGCACGTCGAGGTCAATCTTGTCGATCGCGCCTAAGCCGGCGAAAGCCGCCTCAGCGACAGGTTTCAGCTTGCCCCTGGCCGGCAGGTCGGCGAACGCCTTGTCGACGAGCGCCGCCGCGTCCTTTTCGTCGATCGCGCCGACGACCGCGATCAACAGTTGATCGCGCGCAATCGCGCGCCTGGCGGCGTCGACGAGATCGGCCCGCTCAATGCGCGCCAGCGTCTCGAGCGTGCCGTCGGCCGGCTGGCCATAGGGGTGATGGGGAAAGGACTTCGCCTTCCAGTTGCGGTTGGCGAGCGTCGCCGGATCGTTGGCGTCGTGGCGCAGGCGCGCGTTCATGTGCTCGCGCACCCGCTCGAACGGCTCCTCGTCGAACCGCGGCGCGTTGACCGCAAGCCGCAGCAATTCTCCGGCGCGATCGAGGTTCTTCGTGAGCGTGCGCATCCGCCCGCTCCAATGATCGCGGTCGCAATGGAACGACATTTCGACCGCTTTCTCGTCGAGAGCGCGGTGAAAGGCCTGCGAATCGAGATCCCCCGCGCCCTCGTCGAGAAGGCCCGCCGTCAGCGCGCCCAACCCCGCCTTTTCCGCCGGGTCCTGCGCCGCCCCGCCGCGCATGGCGAATTCGAGCGAAACAAGCGGCACCGCATAGGAAGGCACGAGCCAGAATTTGAGGCCGCCCGGACTCGTCACGACGTCGACATTGACGGCGGAATGCGAGGGGGAAACCGGAAAGTGCTTTTGCATGAGCGTTTCCATGGGGTTCGTCTTTTTGGCCCCGTGAGGAGCGGGAGATTGCGGCCGCTTCACGCCGCCTCGTCGATGAGCGCCGTGAGGTGCCCGGTCACCGCCGGCTTGTGCTCCAGCCAGCTGCGCGCCGCCTGGATCACGTCCTCGGCGCTGACCCGTTCCATCCTCGCCGGCCATTCCTCGACATCGCGCAAGGTCTGGCCGATCGCCAGCGAGGAGCCGTACCAGCGCGCGAGGTCCGATTGGCTGTCGCGGGCGTAGATGGCGTCGGCGACGAGCCGCGTCTTGGCCCGCTCGAGGTCGCCGGCGTCGAAGCCGCCTTCCACAAATCTCGCCAGCGCCCGGTCGAACGCCTTGTCGAGCGTCTCGAGCGTGACCCCCGGCGCGGGCGTCATGTGGGCGATGAACCGACTCTCATCGAGCGCCGCGCCATGGTAATAGGCCCAGGCGGAGACCGCGAGCTTCTCCTCGATCACCAGCGTGCGATAGAGAAAGCTCGTTTGCCCGCCTCCGAGCAGGTGGGCGAGCATTTCGAGCGCTTCGGCCTCACCCTCGCGCGCGGTGCGGGCTGAGGGGCTGAGATAATGCCGCTGCCACCCCGGCTGCTCGACTTTGTCGTCGGCGACCGTGACCAGCCGGTTAGCGACGGTCGGCGGCTCCAGCGGGCGGATGCGCTCTGGCTTCGCCCCGCGCGGCTTGATTTTGCCGTAAGTCTCCTCGGCCAGCTTCCGCGCTTCGTCCGGCTCGACATCCCCCGCCACCACCAGAATGGCGTTCTCTGGCGTGTAAAAGCGCCGGTAATAGGCGAGCGCGTCCTCGCGGTTCAGGCCCTCGATCTCGTGCCCCCAGCCAATCACTGGAATCCCGTAAGGATGATGGGTGAAGAGCGCCGCCTGCACCGCCTCGCCGAGTTGGGCGCCGGGGTCGCTGTCGCAATGCATGCGCCGCTCCTCCAGCACCACATCGCGCTCGGGCCCGACGATGTCGTCAGTGAGGGTCAAGCCGGTCATGCGGTCGGCCTCGAACGCCATGCAGGCCTTGAGGTGCTGTTTGGCGATCTGCTGGAAATAGGCGGTGAAATCGTTGCCGGTGAAGGCGTTCTCCATGCCGCCGACCTCGGAAACAAATTCCGAAAACTCGCCCTTGGGATGGCGCTTCGTGCCTTTGAACATGAGGTGTTCGAGGAAGTGGGCGATGCCCGACTTGCCCAGCGGATCGTCGGCCGCGCCGTTACGGTACCAGACCATGTGGGTCACGACCGGGGCGCGATGATCGGGAATGACAACGACGTCGAGGCCGTTCGAAAGAGTGAAACTCGCCACCTGAGGCGCGGAGGAAGCAGAAGACGTCATCGCGGTCCGATCGAAGTTGGCGCATCCCGCCCGATCCGCTGCAAAGCGGCGCAATCATGACGGTCCCGCGACATATAAGGCGCCGCGCGGCGGCCCGCTAGGCGGGAGCGGCCGCCGCCTCGCCTCTAGCGCGCCCGCGCCTTGAGCGCGTCCGTGATCTCGTCGAGCGCCTTTGGATCCTCGATCGTCGCCGGCGTTACCCATGGGTCCTGGTCGGCGATCTTCTTCATCGTGCCGCGCAAGATCTTGCCCGAGCGGGTTTTGGGCAGGCGGGGCACGACGATCGCCGTCTTGAATGCGGCGACCGGGCCTATTCTCTCGCGCACCAGCTTCACCACCTCCTTCTCGATCTCCTCCGGCGGCCGGTTCACGCCCGCCTTCAACACGAGAAAGCCGCAAGGGGTCTCGCCCTTGATATCATCCTTGACGCCGAGCACGGCGCATTCGGCCACATCAGGGTGCGAGGCGACCACTTCCTCCATGCCGCCGGTCGACAGGCGATGGCCGGCGACGTTGATGATGTCGTCGGTCCGCCCGAGGATGGTGAGATAGCCGTCCTCGTCGATGAAGCCGGCGTCGGCGGTTTTGTAATAGCCGGGGAATTCGTGGAGATAGCTTTCCCGCATCCGCTCGTCCTGGCGGTAGAGCGTCGGCAGGCAGCCGGGCGGCAGCGGCAGCTTGACGACGATCGATCCCATCGTCCCGACGGCCAAGGGCTTCGCCGCCTCGTCGACGACGCGAACGTCGTAGCCCGGCATCGGCACGCTCGGCGAGCCGCGCTTGATTGGCAGCAACCCCAAGCCGACCGGATTGGCGGCGATCGGCCAGCCGGTCTCGGTCTGCCACCAGTGGTCGACGACCGGAACGCCCAAAACCGTCTCGGCCCAGGCGACCGTGTCCGGGTCGGCCCGCTCACCCGCGAGAAACAACGTTCGCAGCGACGCGATGTCGTAGTTCTTGAGGAGCCTGGCCTCGGGGTCCTCCTTGCGCACGGCGCGTAAGCCCGTCGGCGCGGTGAAGAACGCCGCCACCTTGTAGTCCTCGATCACCCGCCAGTAGGCGCCGGCGTCCGGCGTCCCGATCGGCTTGCCCTCGTAAAGGACGCTGGCGCAGCCGTGGATGAGCGGCCCGTAGACAATGTAGGAATGGCCGACGACCCAGCCGATGTCGGAGCCTGACCAGTAGGTCTCGCCGGGCTTGACGTCATAGATCGCCGACATCGACCATTCGAGCGCGACGAGATAGCCGCCAATGTCGCGCATGACCCCTTTCGGCGTCCCGGTGGTGCCGGAGGTGTAGAGAATATAAAGCGGATCGGTCGCGGCGAGGTCGGCGCAGGGCGCCCGCTTTCCCGCCGTTTTCGCCGCGGCGACCAGAATCGCCCAGTCGCGGTCGCGAGGCTCGTTCATGACCGCTTCGACCTGCGGCCGCTGATAGACGATGCACGCGGCGGGCTTGTGTCGGGAGAGCGCGATCGCAAGATCGAGCAGGGGCTTGTATTCGACGATCCGGCCCGGCTCGATTCCGCAGCTCGCGGTCAGAACGACCTTTGGCTCGGCGTCGTCGATGCGGGTCGCGAGCTCTTTCGCGGCGAAGCCGCCGAATACAACCGAATGCACCGCGCCGATGCGCGCGCATGCAAGCATGGCGACGATCGCCTCGGGGATCATCGGCATATAGATGAGAACCCGGTCGCCCGCCTCGACCCCGAGATCGCTGAGGACGGCGCCGAGCGTCGCCGTCTCGTCGAGCAGTTCACGATAAGTGAAGGCGCGTTTCGTCGCAGTGACGGGGCTGTCGTAGTAGAGCGCGATCCTGTCGCCGCGGCCGGCCTCGACATGCCGGTCGAGCGCGTTGAAGCAGGCGTTCAGGCGGGCGTCGGGGAACCAGCGGCCATAAACGCCGGCGTCAGGAATCGAAAATGCGCTTGGGCGGGCTTGTCCAGGCGATCTGGCGCGCCGCCTCCGCCCAGAAGGCTTGCGGATCGGCGCGCCAGCGATCATAGGTCTCATGATAGCCGCTGGTCATCGTTTCGCTCCCTTCGGCGCCAAACTTGGGCCGGCTTCATTTGGCGCGCGAATTGTCGCGCCTCAAGCACTGGAACGCAACGCAGGCGGAGGGCGACCTTCGGCCCATGGGCCGTTTCGCGGCTGCCTTAAGGACGAGAATGAATGTCGGGAGAGACCCAATTCCATCTTGCCGCGGTCCGGGGGGAGATCCTGGCCGGCCTGCCGAAGGGCGAGTTTCCCGGGCCTGACGTGCTGGCGACGCCGGTCTTTCTCGCTGGCCGTCTCGCAGTCGGTTAAGGACGGTCCATGCGCCGAATTGCTTGTCCGCCTCGAATCCCAATTCGAACGGGCCCCCCATGAACGGCGTCAAGCCGGCCGCCCCGGCCCACGGGCGCATGGTCGAACAAATTCCAGCCTTCGCGGTGATCGGCGTCATCGGCTATGTCGTCGACGCGGGGATCACCTTTGTCGGCGCCAAATATGGCGGCCTGCCGCCGGAGCTCGCTCGCCCGCCGGGCTTCATCATCGCAACGATCGTCAATTTCGCGCTCAACCGGGCGATCACCTTCCGCCATTCGCGCGCGCCAGTCTTGCGCGCCTTCCTCCGCTATTGCGGCGTGGCCTCGGTCGGGCTGGCGGCCAACTACGCTGTCTATTCGGCCTGCGTCATTTTGGCCCCCCGCGTCGGGATCGCCGTCACGCCAGCGATCCTGCCATTATTCATCGCCATCGGCAGCGGCGCGGCGATGATCCTGACCTTCGTCGGCTTTCGGCACTTCGCCTTCCGCCATTGAGAAGTGTCGATTCTGTCGCCCAAAGCGCGCCCTGACAGGCTATGATCGCAGCGAAGCGCCGTGGAGCTCCGCCCGATGTCCCTCTCACCGTACGATCGCGATCTCGATCGCAATCCCGCTAATTATCAGCCGCTGACGCCGCTCTCTTTTCTCGAGCGCGCCGCCGCGGTGTTTCCGGATCGGCTGGCGATCGCTCATGGGGCGTTGCGCCGCAGCTATCGCGAGTTCGACGCGCGAACGAAGAAACTCGCTTCCGCGCTCGCCAAGCGAGGCTTCGTTCGCGGCGACACGGTCGCGGTCATGCTCGCCAACACGCCCGCGATGCTCGAATGCCACTATGGCGTCCCGATGTGCGGCGCCGTCCTCAACGCCCTCAACACGCGCCTCGATGCGGCCTCGATCGCTTTCATGCTCGACCACGGCGAGGCCAAGGCGATCGTGGTCGACCGCGAATTCTCCGGGGTCATCGGCGGGGCGCTCAAGCGCGCCAAGGTCCGCCCGCTGGTCATCGACTACGACGATCCCGAATACGACGGGCCCGGCGAGCGGCTGGGGGATCTCGACTACGAGGCCCTGATCGCCGAGGGGGACGAAGCTTACGAGCGGGCGGCGCCCGGCGATGAATGGGACGCGATCGCGCTCAACTACACCTCGGGCACGACCGGCGATCCGAAGGGTGTCGTCTACCACCATCGCGGCGCCAATCTGCTCGCGGCCGGCAACATCCTCACCGCCGACGTCGGCCGCCACCCGGTCTATCTCTGGACCCTGCCGATGTTCCATTGCAACGGCTGGTGCTTTCCCTGGTCGATCAGCGTGAAGGCGGGCGTGCATGTCTGCCTGCGGCAGGTGCGGGCCAGGCCGATCTTCGATCTCATCGCCGAGCACAAGGTGACGCACATGTGCGGCGCGCCGATCGTCATGTCGATCCTCATCGACGCGCGCGAGGACGAGAAGCGGCCGCTGCCTCATGTCGTGCGCTTCTTCACCGCCGCCGCTCCGCCGCCCGCCGCGGTGCTGAAAGCCATGGGCGAGGCCGGCTTCGAGGTGACCCACCTCTACGGTCTGACCGAGGTCTATGGACCTGCGGTCGTCAATGACTGGAAGGAGGAGTGGAGCGCGCTCGACGCCGAGGCGCAAGCGCATCTCAAAGCCCGCCAGGGCGTTCGCTACCATGCGCTCGAGGCGCTTGACGTCATGGACCCCGAGACGATGCAGTCCGTCCCCGCCGACGGGCAAACGATGGGCGAAGTGATGTTCCGCGGCAACGTGGTGATGAAAGGGTATCTCAAAAACAAAGCCTCGACCGACAAGGCTTTCGCAGGCGGCTGGTTCCATTCGGGCGACCTCGGCGTCAAGCACAAGGACGGCTATGTGCAGCTGCGCGACCGGTCGAAGGACATAATCATTTCCGGCGGAGAGAACATCTCGTCGATTGAGGTCGAGGACGCTTTGTTCGAGCACCCCGGCGTCAAGCTCGCCGCGGTGGTGGCGCAGCCGGACGACAAATGGGGCGAGACGCCGTGCGCTTTCGTCGAGATGAAGCCGGGCAAGAGCGCGAGCGCCGAGGAACTCATCGAATGGTGCCGGGCGCGGCTCGCGCGCTACAAGTGCCCGCGCCACATCGTCTTCGCCGAAATCCCCAAGACCTCGACCGGCAAGGTGCAGAAGTTTGCGCTGCGCGAGCGCGCAAGGCGGATCGAGGCGGAGCAAGCCTAGCCGATGCAGTCCGACGCCTGGGCGCAATATTGCCGCGCCGCGCTGGTGCGGTCGGTGGCCAGCGCGGCGGCGCAGTTTCCCGGTCCCGGCGAAGAGGCGCCGAAGCGGGTCCATGACGCGCGCAAGACGCTGAAAGAGGCGCGCGCGATCGCGCGGCTTTTTCTTCACTGCGTCGGCGAACCGGCTCGGGTCACGATCACGACACTCGCCGCGACGCGCCGCCAGATCGGCCGGGCGCGTGACCTCGACGTGATGGCGATTCGCGTGCAGCGTCTCGAGCCCCCGCCCGAGGTTTCCGAACCGCTGATGGCCGCAATTGCGCGCGAGCGAGAGGCGGCTCAGCGAGCTCGCCGCGGCCTCTCCGCCACCGCGCCACGGCCGCGGCTCAACGCCATCGTGAGGCGCGTCGAGGGATGGGAATTGAGCGCTGTCGGAACCGGAGAGATTGTCGCCGCGGTCGGTCGCACCTACCGGCAGGCGCGTAAGCGCGGGCGCCTCGCCTTCGACGGCGACGATCCGGTCGCGCTGCATGCCTTTCGCGCCCGCGTGGTCGATCTGCGCTATCAACTCGCGCTTCTTTCCTGCGCGTGGCCGGAGGCGCTGAACGCGCAGGCGGAAGCTTTGAACGAGCTGCGCGAGGCGCTCGGCGACTTCAACGATCTCCATGTGCTCGGAACATTCGCGGCCGAGCACGGCGAGTTGCCGCCGCAGGCGCTGGAAGACCTCGGCGCCCGCATCGAGTCGAAGCAGAAAAAGCTCAGGCGCCGCGCTAACGTCGAGTTCGAGCGGCTGTTCGCCGAAACGCCGAACGCGTTCGCAACTCGCATCGCGGCTTATCTCGGCCATCCGGTGATAGAGCCGGAGGTCACGCAGGGCGAGCCTGCCGCGGCCAAGGCTATTTCGGCGGTTTAACAATATCCCACCCAAGTCCTTTTGGCGTGACGCAACTGTGGGCTAAAGTTGACAGGCGTCGACCTTTCGATCACGTTTAACCACGCTCGGGGTGAGGACTGGCCGTTCGGAAGGCGGCGTGGCTTGCCAGCCGAGACGATAAGATCGGGAGGCGTTAGAGGGATATTCCTCGGACGGGCCCGGTTGCGCGCGCAAAACGGGGACCATCAGGATGAAATATCGAGTCTGGACCGCCCTGCCGCTCCTCGCGGGGCTGAGTTTCGCTGGAAGCGCTCAGGCGCTTACGGTCAATTTCTCGTTTGGGGGGACGGCAACGCCAGCGGCTCCGGAACGCTCACCATGGGGCCGGACCCCTTTGCCGATACGATGGGCATTTTCGGCACGCCAGCCAATCTGGTCGGTCCTTCGGGCCCTCCTCCGAGCTACTCGGGCGCGGTCGATCCCGCGAATGCGCTCGCGATCACCGGCGCCACCGGCGTCTTCTCGGATTTGGCTCTGGGCATCAATGGTGTCGGGATCACGGGCGTCCTGGCGACAAATCCGCAAAATCACTTCGACCCTGATGAGACCATTCCTCATAGTTTTGGCTGGTATCCGGCGCCCGGAAGCGTCTCCTACGACAATCTTTTTTATCCGGGCGGGGCTGCGCCCATCACCTGCATCGGCGTGCCGCCCGGCGGCTTGTTCGATGACTATGGCGTGTTCTTTACGCTGGCCAACGGAGATCTCGTGGATCTCTATTCCAATGGCGGCGCCGGGCCAGGCGACTATGGCGTGGTTGTCTGGGCCGCTGGAGCTGCGGATAGGACAAGCATGGGGGGCCTTTCTGTCTCGACGCCCGAGCCTTCCACCTGGGCGATGATGGTCCTCGGCTTCGCCGGCCTCGGCTTTGCCGGCTATCGCAGCTCGCGCAAAACAGCAGGCGCTTTGCCTTAGCAGGCTGCTGAAAAAGTCACTGCGTTTGCGCAACGAGGGGTGGCAAGCGCAATTTTTTGCAGGCGGGCGCGGCTCACGTTCGAGGTTTTGGCGTGACGTCGGGTCATTGTTCTCTGGCTTTTCATGTCGCTGGACGCAGTTCGCCCGTTGCGGCCATAAGCTTGGGCAGGCGGACGATGTTGTAGGCGGCCATGGCGAAGACGAAAGCGGCGCGGACCTTGTCGAGGCCACGCACCTTCACCTGCATGAGGCCGCCGACCGTCTTCGTCCAGCCGAAGCCTTCCTCGATGCGTTTGCGCAGCCGCTGGCTGATCGCATAGCGCACACTCGCGGCGACCTCGCCCGGGACGGCGGTCTTGCGCGCCTTGCCATGCTTGCTCACCGTCCCGTTGATCGCGACATGCGGCTCAATCCCACGCGCCTTCAAGCCCTCGACGAAGGCCTCGGCGTCATAGCCCTTGTCGGCGCCGAGCGTCGCGCCAAAGGGCAAGCGCTGGCTGAAAGCAGCCGCCGCCTCGCGCTCGGCCGTTCCGGTCGCCAGCGTCGCCTCGGGCGCCGCCACAAGACCGTTGCGGTTCTCCATCAGCGCATGGCCGAGATAGCAAAGACGGCTCTCCTGGCCTGCGCCTTTGCGATAAAGGCGCGCCTCCTTGTCGGTCGTCGAGGCGTGGGTTTTGTTCGAGCGCTTGGTCTTGCGGAAGTCGGCCTCGCGGTTGCGCCCCGGAGGCAGCGGCTCGCCCGGGTCGTTCCCCCGGCCTTCGCCAGAGGCGCTCTTGGGACGGAAGCTCTTCATCGACGCCCAGGCTTTCAACATCGTTCCATCGACCGAAAAATGCTCGGCGCTCAGAAGCCCCTTCACCTCCGGCAGGCCGAGAAGCGAAGACAGAAACTCTTGCGCGATCTCGTGGGTGAGCAGGCGGTCGCGGTTCTTCGAGAAGGTCGAGGCGTCGAACACGCTCTCGTCGATCGTAAGCCCGACGAACCAGCGAAACAGCATGTCGAACTCCAGCCGTTCGACCAGCTGCCGCTCCGAGCGGATCGAATAGAGAAGCTGCACAAGCGAGGCCCGCAGCAATCGCTCCGGCGGGATCGAGGGACGCCCAATTCCCTCGTAAAGCGCCGAAAACCTCGCGTCGAGCTGGGCCAGCGCCGCGTTGGTCAGCCGCCGCATCGCCCGCACCGGATGGTTCGCGGCGATCCGCCCCTCGACGTCGACGTAAGAGAACAACGCCCCGCTCGTCCGATCCTCGCCCCGCATCGATCCCCTCGCGAATCGCCTCGCCGACGCCAGCGAATCACCCCCCAAAGGCAAACACCAGAGCCCTTCCGCGCCACTTTTTCAGCAGCCTGCTAGAGTGTGCCGTGATTGGATCGAACCACCACCGTCATTGCGAGCGGAGCGAAGCAATCCAGGGAACGTAAGGCGCTCGCGTTCTCTGGATTGCTTCGTCGCTGCGCTCCTCGCAATGACAATTCCATCCGACCGCAGCGCGCTCTAGCAGGCTGCTGAAAAAGTGGCGCGGAAGGGCTCTGGTGTTTGCCTTTGGGGGGTGATTCGCTGGCGTCGGCGAGGCGATTCGCGAGGGGATCGATGCGGGGCGAGGATCGGACGAGCGGGGCGTTGTTCTCTTACGTCGACGTCGAGGGGCGGATCGCCGCGAACCATCCGGTGCGGGCGATGCGGCGGCTGACCAACGCGGCGCTGGCCCAGCTCGACGCGAGGTTTTCGGCGCTTTACGAGGGAATCGGGCGTCCCTCGATCCCGCCGGAGCGATTGCTGCGGGCCTCGCTTGTGCAGCTTCTCTATTCGATCCGCTCGGAGCGGCAGCTGGTCGAACGGCTGGAGTTCGACATGCTGTTTCGCTGGTTCGTCGGGCTTACGATCGACGAGAGCGTGTTCGACGCCTCGACCTTCTCGAAGAACCGCGACCGCCTGCTCACCCACGAGATCGCGCAAGAGTTTCTGTCTTCGCTTCTCGGCCTGCCGGAGGTGAAGGGGCTTCTGAGCGCCGAGCATTTTTCGGTCGATGGAACGATGTTGAAAGCCTGGGCGTCGATGAAGAGCTTCCGTCCCAAGAGCGCCTCTGGCGAAGGCCGGAGGAACGACCCGGGCGAGCCGCTGCCTCCGGGGCGCAACCGCGAGGCCGACTTCCGCAAGACCAAGCGCTCGAACAAAACCCACGCCTCGACGACCGACAAGGAGGCGCGCCTTTATCGCAAAGGCGCAGGCCAGGAGAGCCGTCTTTGCTATCTCGGCCATGCGCTGATGGAGAACCGCAACGGTCTTGTGGCGGCGCCCGAGGCGACGCTGGCGACCGGAACGGCCGAGCGCGAGGCGGCGGCTGCTTTCAGCCAGCGCTTGCCCTTTGGCGCGACGCTCGGCGCCGACAAGGGCTATGACGCCGAGGCCTTCGTCGAGGGCTTGAAGGCGCGTGGGATTGAGCCGCATGTCGCGATCAACGGGACGGTGAGCAAGCATGGCAAGGCGCGCAAGACCGCCGTCCCGGGCGAGGTCGCCGCGAGTGTGCGGCTTTAGACCGGGCAGCGGCTGCGCAAACGCATCGAGGAAGGCTTCGGCTGGACGAAGACGGTCGGCGGCCTCATGCAGGTGAAGGTGCGTGGCCTCGACAAGGTCCGCGCCGCTTTCGTCTTCGCCATGGCCGCCTACAACATCGTCCGCCTGCCCAAGCTTATGGCCGCAACGGGCGAACTGCGTCCAGCGACATGAAAAGCCAGAGAACAATGACCCGACGTCACGCCAAAACCTCGAACGTGAGCCGCGCCCGCCTGCAAAAAATTGCGCTTGCCACCCCTCGTTGCGCAAACGCAGTGACTTTTTCAGCAGCCTGCTAAGCTCACCCATGGCGAGCGCGCGGCGCCGACGGAGCCCAGGGTGAACGAGCCGGTCGACCTTTCGGTCTACAAGGAGACGCTGCTGTTCCTGGTGACGGCAGGCGTGGTCGCGCCGCTGTTCTTCCGGCTGCGGGTGAGCCCCGTGCTGGGCTATCTGCTCGCCGGCGTCGCGCTCGGACCCTACGGGCTGGGCTCGATCGGTCTGAAAGCGCCGTGGCTCAGCGCGCTTGCGATCAATGTCGACGCGATCGACCGCATCGCCGCCTTTGGCGTCGTGGCATTGATGTTCACCATGGGGCTCGAGCTGTCGTTCGAGCGCCTGCGGCGCATGCGCCATCTGGTGTTCGGGCTCGGATTCGCGCAGGTCGTCGTAACGACGCTCATACTGGCGGCAGCGGCCTGGCGTCTCGGCCTCGCCGCGCCCTCGGCGCTGGCGATCGGAGCGGCGCTGTCGATGTCCTCGACCGCAATCGTCATTCCAATGCTGGTCGAGAGCAAGCGCCTCCATTCCGGCGCCGGCCGCGCGAGCCTGGCGGTGCTCCTGTTTCAGGATCTGGCGGTCGCGCCACTTCTGGTGATGGTCGGCGCCTTCACGGCCGGAGGCGACCGGGGCCTCGCGTGGCAATTGCTGACGACCCTAGGCCTTGCGGTGCTGGGGCTGACCGCGCTGGTCGTTTTCGGCCGCCTCGCCTTGCGGCCGTTCTTCCACTTCGTCGCCGCGACGAAGAGCCCCGAGTTCTTCATGGCGGCCTGCCTGCTGGTGGTTCTGGGCGACGGGCTCGCGGCCGCCGCGAGCCATCTGTCGATGGCCCTTGGCGCGCTTGTCGCCGGGCTGCTTCTGGCGGAGACCGAATATCGCCGCGAGATCGAGATCACGATCGAACCGTTCCGGGGCCTCCTGCTCGGCCTCTATTTCGTCTCGGTCGGCGCCGGGATCAATCCGGCGTTCATCGCCGCCCGGCCCGGACTCGTTCTCGGCCTCGCCGCGGCGCTCGTCGCGATCAAGGCGCTGACGCTTTTTGGGCTCGGACGCGGTTTCCGCCTGCGCTCCGGCGCCGCTGCTGAAATGGCGCTGTTGCTGGGGCCGGGCGGCGAGTTCGGCTTTGTGATGATCGGCGTCGCGCTCGCCGGAGGAATCATCGATCGCGCGCTGGCGACCACGCTGATCAGCGCGGTGGCGATCTCGACGCTGGTGATCCCGGGGCTCGCCAAGCTCGGGTCCCTTATCGGCTCGCCGCGCGGGCCGGCAAGGGCGCCGGAGGTCCCGCCGGGCAGCGAAGCGTCCCGCGTCATCATTGTCGGCTATGGCCGCGTCGGCGCCCTGATCGGCGACATGCTCGATCGACACGCAATCCCGTTCATTGCGGTCGATTCGAACGCCGGGATCACCTCGCGGGCGCGCTCCGACGGCAAGCCGGTCTATTACGGCGATGCGGCGCGCCCCGAATACCTGCGCCTCTGCGGGCTCGAGACGGCCCGCGCGGTGGTCGTCACCATGGATTCGCCCGTGGCCAACGAAGCGGTGGTGCAAGCGACCCGCGACTTGCGGCCGGACGTGACCCTGGTCGCCCGCGCCCGCGACGCCGATCACGCCCGCGCGCTCTATGAGCTTGGCGTGACCGACGCGGTGCCCGAGACCATCGAGGCGAGCTTGCAGCTTTCCGAGGCGGTGCTGGTCGATCTCGGCGTGCCGATGGGTCTCGTCATCGCTTCGATCCACGAGAAGCGGGACGAGTACCGCAAAATTTTGGCCGCGGCTGGCGCGCCCGAGCGGCCGCGCTCGATACGTGCGCCGCGACGAGCGTGAGGGCCGGCAGCGCTGCCTCAGAGAGCGTCAGCGCTCGCCGACGGAGGGGCATCGGATAGACGATCAGGCGACACATGGTTTCAGAACGCCGCCTCTGCGGGCCCTATGGCTTCCGCGCCGCGAATATCCCGCTTCCGAGGTAGCCGCCGGTCCCAGTCAGGTTGAGCGAGCCGCCCATCTCGCCATAGAGCGGGGTCGAATTGGTCGAGCCGCCCTGGAAGAACGAGCCGGCGAGAGCCGCGCTCCGCCCGCCAACGTTGCCGGCGAGCGTGCCATTGAACGTGACGGTCGAAGGGACCCAGTTGGCCGTGCCAGCATAGTTCGCTCCATCAAGGCCATTGATCGTGATGGCGCCGTTGCGGGCGCCGAAGTTGACGGTGGCCGAGAACGTGCCCGCGGCGAGATAGGTGAGGCCCGCAGCCCCGTTGGCGATATTGGCGATCGCGTGGCCCGTGTAAGTGGCCGTGCCGGTCGCCGGAAGGTTTGCGAGGCGTTGTGGGAACGCCCGCGACCCAAAGCAGCAGATTGCCCTGATCCTCGAACACGAGGTTGCTGCTGTCCTTTTGCGCCGTTGAAGACGCTCCAGAAACCCCACTGGGTCGATTCGCATGCGCAGGGCGTAACAGGGACTGAGGAAATCGATGTGAGGAAGGACGCCGTATTCGCGCCGACGCTCTCGGCCGTCACCATCAACTGGTTGGCGTAACCTCCGTCGCCGCAGAGACTGTCGCCAACGCGCGTCGAGATCGGCGTATTGGCCCCGTTGTTGAAAATCGCAGCGGCCCGCGCGGCGAAATTCGACGGGTTGACATATGTGCCCCGCGCCCTGTTCAGCCCGGAGACCGATACGTTGTCGATGTCCAAGCCTCCGAAGAGATAAGTGGAGGACTGTCAAGCCGCCAGTCGGCGCGTTGACGCTGCCGACATTGAAGAAGGCGAGCATCTCGCTCGAATTGCCCGGCAAATAGATGCCGACGTTGCCAGGCTGTCCGGTCACATTGGTGACGATATACGGCTTCGTGTAGGTCGAAGGGCGCTGGTCGCCGTCACCATCACGCCGCCGACATAGCCGTTCAGGAACAAGTCCGGATGGTTATTCGCCAAGCTCGTCGGCGTCGCGGTCCTGATCGGATTGAAGGTGTAGTTCGCCGGACCGGTGGAATAATTGAACGAATTATTGTTCGATATGACGCCAGTCGACAGATTCGCGTTCGCATTGTTAGAGTGTATAGCTCGCGGTCGGCGACGCCGTTCGGAGTTCGGCACGCTGTTGGGCGCAGAGGTCGGCGTGGCCGAAGAAATTGCGCCGTAGCGCCAATCCGTACCATCCGGCGGGGTTGTGCATCGCCACCGCGTTGAACCCGCCAGCCTGGGTGAAGCCGATGTTCGGCGCGTTCGAAATCTCGGACGTCATGACGAATAGCGTCGCATTCTGCGACGCGCCCTGTCCAGTCACGCTGAGGCCTGCCTGGAATTGCCTCGACGTGGTGTCGGGAATGTTCGTCGTCCGGATTAAAGCCGCCGCGCTGATAGCCGAGAATCGGGGAGACCGTGAACCCGCCGGTTCCGGCGAAAGCTCCGGTGAGATAGGGCGACGGGGCTCGCGCCCGCGCTCGTGCTGAAGGGCCCGGGCGTAACCATGGCGTAGGTCGCGGTGGGAGCGCCGGGGGTTACTGGCGTGATAGGCGGTGTAACTGGTGGCGTGACCGGTTTCAGCATGTCCTGCTGGACAATCCTCTGCGTGGTCCTTACCGAGGCTGTGTTCTGCGATCCTTGCTGGACCGTCTGTTGAGTGGCTTGCGCGACGGTAAGCGCATTGCCGCGACCCGCCGAGGAGGTCGTGGTCACAATCCGGGCGCCGGACGAATTGGGCGTTCCGACGTTGTAGCTGCGGGCTAAAGCGTCCGTCGGTTGCTGGTTCGCCCCTCCGCTTTGGCCGCCCTGGCTGGTCAACTGGGCGTTCGACTGCGCGAGCTCCTGACTGCTGGCGCGGGAGGGCGAAGAGGGCGCCTTGTTCAGCCCCGCGACGCTCACGCCATAGCCCGGTCGCGTCACCTCGACCGTGCTCGGGCGGCAATTGGTCGCCGAGCCGATGCAAAGCGTACTGACCGACATGCGGCCGAAGCCGAGAATCGCCTCCGTGCCCTTGGCGCCGCTATGAGAGATGATCGCAATGCCGCCCCGCAGGCCGATCGCGGCGACTGGAGTGCGAATTGTCGCGCCTTCCGAATGGGTGGCGGCGCCGCCGACGACGCGCAACACCCCCTTGCCCAAGGAAAGGGCGAGCTGCCCTCTGGTCGTAGCGGGATTGTAGACGAAGCGGTCGATCACCAGCGTCGAGTTGGGGCCGACATTCAGCGTCGTCTTGTCGATGAACAGCACCTGCACGCTGCCGGTCGCGGTGGTCTGGATCTTCTCGTTCTCGACCACCTGCGTCCCGATCTCGATCACTCGGGCGGCGCCCCCGGGCAGCGTGCCCGAGGAGGTCGTGTTGACCGCGCCCGCGGTGCCGACCGTGTCGGCGTAGGCCGAGGCGGAGACGGCGAGGCCCGCGCTGAGCGAGACCGCGGCGAGCGGCGGCAGAAGAAGCGATCGTATCCAGCGCATTCGAGGTCCTAGATCAGAAGCGGAAGGTTGGCCCGGCCGCGACAAGGAAATCCGATAGGCTGTAGTTCGGGACGGTCGAATAGGTGCGCAGATACTGGACCTGCAGGGTGAAGCCGAGGCTGCGGTAGAATACCGTATCCAAGGTCCCGGCGACCCGCCATTGTCTGTCCGTGCGCGTGACGAAGGGCGAAACGATCGAGGTCCGGCTCCGCATAAGGGGTATAGGAGAAGCCGGCCGAAGGCGTGATCGTCCAGAGCGAGCCCGTATGCGCGAAGGCGGGCGCCGCGAACGAATAGGGCAGGCCGAAATCGATCGAGAAGTCGTGAAAGGCGTAGGGCCCATAGCTCGCGTTCGACTCGGTGTAGGAGACCCGCCCCTGCCACGACAGACCCCATGCGGCCGAAACCAGGCCTGAGCCGAAGACATAGCCGATCCACTGGCCGCCGCTCTGGCCCGCGGCCGTCGGATAATTCGCTGAATTATAGAACCAGCGGTTGCGAAACTCGACTCCGGGCGTGATCGTGACCGTCTCGTTGACCGACCAGTTCAAGGACAGGCCGGCGCCGCCCGTATTGAGGTAGTTCGCGCCCCCGAGCGTCAGCACGTTGCCGAGAACGTATGGGTGGATGCTGGGGCCGCCGTAGTCGCCGATGCCGATCCGCGGCCCGGTGCGCAATTCGACGAGACCCAGATCGAGCCGCGTGACTTTGAATTGCTGGGAGCAATAGGCGATCAGATCGGATTCCCATCCGTCGCCGCGCTGGTCGTTGAAATCGTAGAAGTCATGCGCGGTGACCAGTCCGAACGCGTTCCAGTCCGGCGTCTTCTGGAATTGGGGCGAAAGCAGCGCGTTCTGGCCGAGCGCAAGAACGTTCGGACTGTTGGGCCCGGCGTTGGCGTTGGTCTGATAGGCGAGACCGAACTGCCCGTAGACCGAGAACTGGTTGATCGCGACCGCCTTATCGACCGCGGCGACATAGGTCTGCACTTCGGTCTGAATGTCGGACGGCACATTCGGAGCGGCGAGAACGGCCTCGAAATAGTTGCGCGCCATCTCATAGGAGCGCAGATGAAAATAGAGCACGCCGAGCTGGAGCTTCACCCGGGGAAGGTTCGGGTTGTAGTAGAGCATGCGCTCGAGCGCGCCGATCGCCGCCTCGTAATCGCCGAGCTCGGTCTCGAGTTCGGCGTAGCGGAAACCGGCGTCGAGATCGTCAGGCTTGACCAGGAGGCGTTTGAACAGGAGATCAGCCGCGATGCGTTTGTCCGCGTCAGTCATGGGCGCGGCCTGAGCCTGGGGGGCGTTCGAAGAGCCCGCCGTCTGCGCGAGCGCCGTGGAGGAGGAACTCAGCGCTGCCGCGACGCAGGTCGCCGCAAGCACGCCGCCAAACCGCCCCAATCCGCGCGCGCATCGAACGCCCGACGCGAACGCGTGATCGCATGGGCTCGGCCCTGCTGTCGTCTTCTGCCCCCACAGCATCGGCAGATCCGGCTCGAATTCTGTAGTTTGTTAAAGTCCCATTTCGGCCTGATTGCAACCAGATTCTCGACAACGTTGCAAAGCCGGTTGTCGTCTTGAGGTGACCTTACTTCCATTACGGCAGGGGCGCCGAAGACGGTCCACGTCCGCGGTATCGTCCTTGCCGGCGCGGCGGTATACCGGGCTCGACCCCCAGGAGAAGACCATGATCGACAAAGCCGGAACGTTTACGCTCGGCGACCGGGTTGTGAAGCGCATGGGCTATGGCGTGATGCAACTCGCGGGTCCCGGGGTGTTCGGGCCACCAAAGGACCGCGACGGAGCGATCAAGGTCCTGCGCGAAGCGGTCGGGAGCGGCGTCAATCACATCGACACCAGCGACTATTATGGCCCCTACGTCACCAACGAGCTGATCCGCGCGGCCCTGCACCCCTATCCCGAAGATCTTGTCATCGTGACCAAAATTGGCGCGAAGCGCGGGCCGGACGCCTCGTGGAACCCGGCGATGGCGCCGGCGGAGCTTGAAAGCGCGGTCCACGACAATCTCAACCGTCTCGGGCTGGACGCGCTCGAGGTCGTCAATTTGCGGATCATGGGAACGGTCCACGGTCCCTCCGAAGGGTCGGTCGAAGCGCCGCTCAGCGTCCTGGCCGGCCTTCAGCGGCGGGGCCTCGTCCGTCACATCGGCCTCAGCAACGTCACGCCGACGCAGATCACGGAGGGGCGCCGGATTTGCGACATCGTTTGCGTGCAGAACATGTACAATGTGGCGCATCGCGAGGACGACCCCCTGATCACGCAGCTTGCCCGCGCGGGAATCGCCTATGCGCCGTTCTTCCCGCTCGGCGGCTTCACCCCGTTGCAATCCGCGGCGCTTGACGACGTCGCCAGCCGAGCCGGCGCGACGCCGATGCAGGTCGCGCTCGCCTGGCTCATCCAGCGCGCGCCCAACATCCTGCTGATACCGGGCACTTCATCGGTCGAGCATCTGCGCGAAAATCTGACGGCGGCCAGCCTCGAGCTGTCGCCAGACATGGTGGCCGCGCTCGACGATATTGCGACCGGGGGCGCGCGGGCCTGACGCCCTCCTTCCGGGAGGGCAGAGCGCTTCGGGGCTCAGAGGCAGACCGCGCTAATAGCCCTTGCCGCTATTGTCCGCGTAAGCGGGCGCGAGCGCGATGGTCACGGTGGCCGCCGCTCCGCAGGCCATCGTCAGGGCCACAAGAAGAATCAGAAGATATTCCATGGTTCCCCAACCCGCCGTCGTCCCCGACGGCGCTGCGTCCGCCACAAGCGCCTGCTCCGGTCATTCTGTCAAGACTCCGCTATGGCGAGATCGGGCGAAATACGATGTGAGAGCCGTCACACGCCGCCGTCCCGCTTGCCGCACGGCCTCAGGAAGTTATTGAGCGACCTATTAGCGGTTCGTTAATCGAGCGCCCCCGCGCTACTGAGGCGCCTATCGCGCCGCCGCCGCGTCCATCTTCGTCTCCACCGCCCCCGCGCCGCCGGTCAGGGTCAGGCGCAGCGCGACGGGAAGCGCGGCGTCCTTAGGCTTGTCGCCGATTGTCAGCGTGAAGCAGTCCTGACGTTCGTCGGGCTCCGCGGGCGCAACCTTCAGCCACCAGCCTTCCGGCGCCTCGACGAAGAGGTCGCGCGGCGGGCCGTTTTCATGCGGGGCGCACAGGCGCCAGCTATTCGCGCCCAGCGCCTCGAGCGCGCCGAAATCCTTAGGCTGAACGGCGCGCGGCACGGCGCTGAGCGCCGCATCGATCGCCCCCGCATAAGGCGAGGCGTTGGCGGATGAAAGCTTGAGCTCGAGATGCGCCTTGGCGGGCAGGCACACTTTCTCGCACACGGCAAAATCAGCGTTAAGCCGGAGGGTCACCGGCTTCGCCGCGTCGCGCGGTTTCAGCCGCAACGGAAAGACGACGCTGCTCTCATAGCCGAACGCCTCGCTGCCGTCGGCCTCCTTGATACGCTTCGGCGCGGGAAAAAGGGGCTCGACGCTCGCGACATTGTCGGACGTGGAAAAATCCAGCGTCGGCGGGACGCCGGCGTCGCCCGGATCGCGCCAATACGTGATGGCGCCGGGCGCAAGGGCGACCTCGAACCCGGCGAGGTCGCCGTCGCCTGCAATGAGCCGCGCCTTGGATTTCGCGCCGAGCGCCCAATCGGTCGAGAACGAATCCGCGGCGTTCGCCTGCGCGCCGTGGAGGGCGACCGCAACCGCCGCGGCGAGCCCGGTTTTGATCGCCGCGCGCCACGCGACGCGAAGCCTCTCAATCGACCGCGCCACGCTCATCGTTCGCCTGCCTATACCATGCCGCAAATTTCGACTAGCATCCGTATATCACCTTTGCGCGAGCGAGAATCGAGAGGCGATTATGAAACGGGCGGACTCCCCGCCGCCGACCAGTCTGGAGGGACAGTTCCTGATTGCGATGCCCTCGCTGCGGGAAGGTCCATTTGCGCGCTCGGTCGTCTACATGTGCGCCCATCGCGACGACGGCGCCATGGGCATCGTCATCAATCAACGGGCGGAAGAGATCGATTTCGGCCAGCTCCTGGCCCAACTCGACATCGTGCCGGAAACCGAGGCGATCCGCCTGCCGCCGCGCGCCCAGGCTGTGCGCGTGCTGCGCGGCGGCCCGGTCGAGACGGGGCGCGGGTTTGTCCTTCATTCCAGCGACTACGGCGTCAACGAGTCGACGGTCAAGATCGGCGACGTCTGCCTGACCGCTACGCTCGACATTCTGCGCGCGATCGCGCAGGGCGCCGGCCCCTCGCAGGCCGTGCTTGCGCTTGGCTACGCCGGCTGGGCCTCGGGGCAGCTCGAGAGCGAGATCCTCGCCAATGGCTGGCTCACCTGCCCCGCCGACGCCGGCCTCATCTTCGACCCCGACTTCGATCGCAAATATGATCGGGCGCTGGCGATCCTGGGCGTCGACGAAGGGATGCTGTCCTCCGACGCCGGCCACGCATGAGCGCGTTCGGAAGAACGCCCGTCTTTCGCCGGGCTATTGGACGTCACGCGGGCCTCACTCCTGTTTCCGCGGAGACCTCGAACATCTCCGCCCGGCCCTCAAGCTCCGCAAACGTTGCAGGATCGGCGCCGGTGAGGAACACCTGGCCGCCGAGGCGCGCGAGCGCGTCGTAGAGCGCGGCGCGGCGGCGCGGATCGAAATGCGCCGCGATCTCGTCGAGAAGCGCGAGCGGCGCGATCCCCGACATCTGGGCGACCAGGCGCGCATGGGCGAGCGCGAGGCCCACGATCAGCGCCTTCTGCTCGCCGGTCGAGGAGGTGGCGGCCGGGGCCTGCTTCGGCCCATGCCACACGAGAAGATCGCTGAGATGAGGACCGATCAGCGTGCGTCCGGCCGCGGCGTCGCGGCTGCGGTTGTCACGCAAGCTCGCCCGGTAGCGGTCCTCCGCATCGAGCGCCGGCCCGTTGTCGGTCATCGCCTCGATCTCGCCCTGAAGCGCGAGCTTCGCCCAGGGAAAGGGCGAGGAATCGTCGCGCTCGGCGGCGATCAGCGCTTGGAGCCGGCGTACGCAATCGAGCCGCGCCGCGGCGACCGCGACGCCGAGTTCGGCCGCCTCGCGCTCGATCGCGTCGAGCCATTGGGCGTTGCGGCCGCCCTCTTCCAAAAGCCGGTTGCGTCCGCGCAAAGCCCGCTCGAACTGGGAGACCCGGGCGCCGTGACCCGGGTCGATCGCCAGGACGAAGCGATCGAGAAAGCGACGCCGCTCGCTCGCCGGCCCGGCGAACAGCAAATCCATCGCCGGCGTCAGCCAGACGAGGCGCACATGGTCGCAAAAGGCGCGCGACGAGGCGGCGGGCGCGCGGTCGATGCGGTTGCGGCGCTCGGGCGTCTCGCCGTTCGCGCCCGGCTTCCAGCCCGAGCCCAGCTGATGGCTCTCGCCGTCCTCCTCGACCTCGATCGACAGCGCAAAGCCGCCGGCGCCGCCGACCCGGGCGCATTCCGCCAGCTCCGCCCGGCGCAAGCCACGTCCGGGCGAGAACAGCGACAGCGCTTCAAGGAGATTCGTCTTGCCGGCGCCGTTCTCGCCGCATAGGACGACGAGACCGCCCCGGATTTCGAGATCGAGGGCGGCGTAAGAACGAAAATCATTGAGCATGACGCGCCGCACGCGCGGACGCCGTCGGGCTTGGGGGTCGCCGTCAAGGCTGGTCATGAGCCGGGCCGTGTGCCACGTCCGGCGGCCTCGCGAAAGTGCGAAAGACAGGAGCCTTGCAGATGAAGTCCCGCGACGTCCTGATGCCGGCCAAAGGCATGCAACTGGTCGAAGATGAGCTCAGCGCTCGGCTCCCGCTCCACCGGCTGTGGCTCGAGCCCAATCCCGACCTCTGGCTTGCTGAATGGGGGCCGCGGATCCGCGCGGTGGCGATGGTCGGCGCCCACTCGCCGCTCGACGAAGCCTATATGCGCCGTTTTCCCAATCTCGAAATCGTCTCGAGCTTCGGCGTCGGCTACGACAATATCGACGCAAAAGCTGCGGCGCGGCTCGGAATCACTGTCACCAATACGCCTGGCGTCCTGGACGACGAGGTCGCCGACACCACGCTCGGTCTGATGATCATGACGGTGCGCCGGCTGCCGCAGGCGGAGCGATATCTGCGCGCCGAGCAATGGACGGCGAAGGGCGCTTTCCCGCTCAGCCCTTCGCTGAGGGGGCGCACCGTGGGCATTCTGGGCCTCGGCCGCATCGGCAAGGCGATCGCCGCCCGGGTGAGCGCATTCGGGCTCGAGGTCGTCTACCACGGCCGCCACGCCCAGGCTGACGTCACCTATCGCTACTATTCTTCACTGATCGACATGGCCAAGGCCTCAGACATTTTGATCGTGGTTGCGCCCGGCGGTCCTGGGACGCGCCATATCATCAATGCCGAAGTGCTGGAGGCGCTCGGTCCCGATGGCGTTTTGATCAATGTTGCGCGCGGCTCGTTGGTCGATGAGAAGGCGCTGATCGAGGCGCTGCGGAGCAAGACAATCTTGGCGGCGGGTCTCGACGTGTTCGAGAATGAGCCCAGCGTGCCGGACGAACTCATCGCGCTCGATAATGCTGTGCTTTTGCCGCATGTCGGCTCGGCGTCGGTCAGGACGCGCCGCGCGATGGCCCAATGCGTGGTCGACAACCTGTTCGCCTGGGCGGACGGCAAGGCGCCGCTCACGCCGGTGCCCGAGACGCCTTGGCCGGGGAAATGGGAAAAGGGCGGGTAGGGCGCGACGCGGCCGAGCCTAAGCCGTGTAGTTGGCGCTGTCTCCGCCGGTCACGTCATAGGTCGCGCCGCTCACCATGGAGGCGTCGTCGGAGGCGAGGAGGAGCACGATTGCGGGCGCGATCGCCTCCGGTTCGATCCATGGGATCCCGAGCGGCGACTTCGCGCTGAGCTTCGTTTTCGCTTCGGCTTCCAGAACTGCGGCCGGCTGCGCGGAATCGAGATCGTCGACGGCCTGCGCGTAACGCTGCATGATCCCATCTCCCGTGTCGTCCGGCGGCTGCATTGGCGCCGTCAGCCAAGCGATGTACGAGTAGGCCGTCAAGCAGGGCTGGGTTCTCCTGCGACTGGAAGCAGATAGTCCGTCGGGGATGCGCGAGCATCGGACGGAGCTCGGAAAGTTCAGACAGGGAGTGACACTTGATGCTCAACACCACTGCGGCCGGCCTTTGCGCCGGTCTTATCGCTCTCGTGGCGGCGCCGCTCGCCGCATCGGCCCAGGACGCGATCGCCGCGCCCGGTCAGAAGACGATCGGCCAGCCACAGGCGGCGAAAGACGCCATGATTCCCTCGCTCGCGGTCATCAATTCGCGTGGAGCGACTCTGCAGGGCGGCGCCTTGACCCTGACCGGCGTGTCGGCGAATTCCATCGTCTTCGCCGATCGTCCGTTCCGCGCGGCCGGGCACGTCCTGACCAAGCACTTTCTAAGGGAGTGGGATGAGGGAAGCGACAGTTTCGCGAAAAATCCGCCGAACGCTACGATATCGGTGCTGAGCGAGGACGGCGATTCTGTCGAGGACGCCGTCGTTGTCCTGAAGTCGCCAAAGCTCGAAGGCGACCATCTGACCTTCCAAGTGTCTGTCCTTGAAGGAAGCCTGTCGAAGGCGACGGGGCCCGCGTCGCTGTTCATCGATTGGTTCGCGGCACGGGGTTATGGCGGGCGCGGATTTGTGGCCGGCGGCGGCGGATGGCATGGCGCCTGGTACGGCCATCCTTACGGGGTCGCCGCGGGCGCTGCTGCGGTCGGCCTCGGCGCGGCGGCGGTCGGAGCGGCGGCCGCCAGCGCCTATTATCACCCTTATGCCTATCCTTATTATGCGCCGCCGCCTCCACCGTCGTGCGGTTACTACCCCTATCCGCCCTGCTACTAACGGGCGTTGGAAAGCGCCGTCGATCCGCGTGGTGTTTATAAGCTTCGCACGCCCCGGTTGACCGAGGGCGTGCTTATGTCGAGGAGGGGCTCATGCTGGGGAACATTTTGACGCGCCGCGCCGCACTGGTCGGCTTTGGCGCCTTTGCCGCCGCGGGCTTGAGCGGCTGCAACACGACGCCGAGCGCCGGGATTCAACCGGTAGGGGCGCCGTCGGGACTCAATTTCGGCGCCGTCAATGTCGATACGACGCCCCTCATCGCTTATGTCGGCAATCCGACCGCGGGCTGGGCTCAAGCTGCCTTGCCAGGGGCGATCGCCCAGGCCCTGGGCTCAGGCGCGCCCGGCGGACCGCCGCTTAACGTGCGCATCGATACGCTCTATCTCGGCGGCGGCGGGCCGGCCGATCCCGACCTGATAAGAGGCGTCGCGACGTTGGGCGGCAGGACAATAAAGGTGCGGGCGAACTCGACCTACATTTCAAACCCGACCGATCAGGCGCTGCCGGAGCAGGCGCTCCAGGGCCGCGTGCAGGCGCTCGCGGTGGCTTTCGCCTACCGGCTGAGGAGGAAGCTCCGCGCCTGAGCGCTCAGGGCGCGGAGCGACGTTCGCTTCAGGCATAGCCCGTCCGAAAGCAGTTCGTCGCACCGGCCTACTTGATCTCGTCGCGCTCGCGTTTTGTCTGAACCGCCTTGGCGGCGGCTTCCTTGCGATGGGGTTGCGGATGGGCGCCGAGATCGCGCCATGACGTCTCAGAAAGCTCGACGTCATAATGCTCAGCCGCCTTCTTGATGTTGGCGAAGGCCAAGGCGCGATCCTCATCGGAGACGTCGGTGACCTGATCGAAACGCGCAACGGCGTTGCGGACGTGTTTGGCGTCGGTCAGCGGCTCTTTGCGCTGGTGCGGGAAGGCGAAGACCGAGTCAGGCAAGTCGCCTTTCGCCGTAAGCTCTCCATGCTTCTCGTGAGGCCTCCAGGTCGCGTGCATCGGGAACTCCTTGATTCCGCTTCCGGCGCGGATCACGCGCCATAGGACGCTTCTAAAACTCGCAAGGCGCAATTTTGTGTCGCAAGGGCCGGAGGCGCTTGGCGCGCGGCGGGCTTCGGCGTTCGCGACGAGAGCCTACGCGCCCAACGCGGCGCCCGGCGCGTACTGGATCCCCCGCGCCGGCCGGCGATAGAGCGCGAGCGTCGCGATGAGACCGCAGATCGCCGCGAAGCTCATCCAATATCCGGGCGCGGCCTTGTCCCCCGTATGGGCGATCAGCCAGGTCGAGATCAGGAGCGACGAGCCGCCCAGCGTGGTGGCCAGGCTATAGGCGAGGGAAAACCCCGACGTGCGCACCGAAGCCGGAATCAGCTCGGTCAGCGCCACGACCATCGCTCCATTGTAACAGGCGTAAATGAACGACAGCCACAGTTCGACCATGAGCATCCGGTCGAAGGTCGGCGCCCGCACCAGCCACGCAAGCGCCGGATAGGCCGTCAGCAGGGCGAGAATGGTGAAGGCGACAAGGATCGGCTTGCGGCCGATCCGATCCGACAGGGCGCCCGAGATCGGCAGCCAGAAGAAGTTCGACGCCGCGACCGCCATCGTCACCAGGAGCGCATCGGATTGGGTGAGGTTGAGCACGGCCCTGCCGAAGGTCGGCGTGTAGACGGTGATGAGGTAGAACGACACCGTCGTCATGATCACCATCGCCACGCCGCCAACCACCAGATACCAGTCGGCGGCCAGCGTGGCGAAAATCTGCCGCGTTGTCGGGTGGACTTTGCGCGCCGCGAATTCCGGCGTCTCCTCCAGCTTGCGCCGGATCATGTAGAGGAACGGCACAATGGCGCAGCCGATGAAGAACGGAATGCGCCAGCCCCAGGCGGAAGCTGTTTCAGGCGCCATCAGGTTGCCGATCGCATAGCCGAGCAGCGCGGCGAAGACGACCGCGACCTGCTGGCTCGCCGATTGCCAGGAGACATAGAAGCCCTTGTTCCCGGGCGTCGCTATCTCCGACAAATAGACCGAGACGCCGCCGAGCTCGACGCCGGCCGAGAACCCCTGGAGCAGCCGGCCCGCCACCACCAGCATCGGCGCGAGCACGCCAATGGTCGCATAGCCGGGCACGAAAGCGATCAGGATCGTGCCGCAGGCCATGATGGAGAGCGTGACGATCAGGCCTTTGCGCCGGCCGATGCGGTCGACGTAAGGCCCCAGCACGAGGGCGCCGATCGGGCGCATCGCGAAGCCCGCCGCGAAACTCAAGAACGTCGCCATCAGCGAGGCGTAGGGGTCGTGGCTGGGGAAGAATGTCTCGGAGATCCGCCGGGCGTAGATGCCGAACAGAAAGAAATCATACATTTCGAGGAAATTGCCGCTGGTGACGCGCAGAACGGTCTTGACCTTGTCCAAGCCGGTCTCGCCCATCGGCCTTGATCCCATAGGTGCGCGATCCGCGTGGTCGCGCCCTCCGTAGCACCACGACACTACGCGCCTTGGCGCCTCGGACACAATCGTCGAAGTTGGCCCGTTGCGCGCCCAAGCTCGACGCCCCTATCGTAGCCTCGCCACGTTGCTCGAGCTTGAGAGAGTCGCCGATGGCCGACGCCGCTTTGTTCCGCCGCATCGCGCTCTCTTTCGAGGGCGCTGGCGAATACCCGCACTTCGATCGCCGCGCCTTCAAGGCGCGGGTCATTGCGCCCGACGAACTCAGCGCCAACATCAAGTTCGCGCCGGACGAGCAGGCGCTCAAATGTACGGTCGCGCCCGACGCCTTTTCAGCCCTCGACAACGCCTGGGGGCTGCGCGGCTGGACGCGCGCGACGCTTGCGGCGTTGAGCGAGCCGGAGCTTCGAGCTGCGCTCGAGATGGCCTGGCGCCACGCCGCGCCGAAACCGAGCCGGAAGCGGCGCTAGCCTGCCGCGCGCTCCTTTTGCGAAGGGACGCCAGCGAGGGCCTCGCTCGCCAGCCAGAGCCGCTTCGCCGTCGCGTCGTCACGCGCCGCCGCGGACGGCTCGGTGATCTTGCGCTTGACGAAATAGGCGCCGGTCGTGTCGGCGACCTCCGGCGACGAGGCGAGATAGACGATGGTGTCGGCGCCCTTTTCGGCTGAGATGAAGAACGGTCTCAGGAAAGGGATCAGAAGGCCGGCGAAGCCGCCGCTCGAGGAGCCGAACCGGGTCGCGACGACGCCGGGATGGAGGCAATTGGCCGTGACGCCCGTGCCGGCCAGGCGCCGGGCGAGCTCGCGGGTGAACAGGATATTGGCGAGCTTCGAGCGGCCGTAGACCTTGAGCCCCCCGTAGCCCTTGGCGCTCTGCAGGTCGTCGAAATCGAGGCGCGCGCCCTGGTGGGCCGTCGAGGACGTCGAGACGATCCGCGCCGGCGCCGAGGCGACAAGCCTTTCCCGCAGCGCCTCGGTCAGCACGAAATAGGCCATGTGGTTGAGGGCGAAGGTCAGCTCCAGGCCCTCGGGCGTCACCTGCCGGTCGGAAAAGAGGGCGCCGGCGTTGTTGATCAGCACATCGATGCGCGGCTCGCCGGCGGCGATTTCCGCTCCGACTTTGCGCGTCTCCGCCATGCTCGAGAGATCCGCCAGATGAACGCGATGGCTCGAGCCCGGGCGCTTTCGCCTCGAGCTTCCGCATCGTCGCTTGCGCGCGAGCTTGGTCGCGAGCGACGAGGACAATGCGAGCGCCTAACCCGGCGAGCGCGAGGACCGCGGCTTCGCCGATGCCCGAGGTCGCACCGGTGGCGACGATGGTCTTGCCCTTCATCGAATGATCCTTCGCTTCGCCTCAAGGCTCTGCATCTAATCGTCCCAGCTGGTTGCAGAAAGAGAACGCCCGATCAAATGGCCGCGACGAGCCGTGGGCCCAAGGGTATCGCCTTGGAGCCGCTCGCGTTATGGGAGGGCGAAGGATCTGACACATGGCCAAAGACCAGCAGGGCCTGACGCTTGCCGGCGCGCCCGAGTCGGCTGCGGCGTTCGATCGCGCGATCGCCGACTATTATGGGCTGACCGGCGATCCGGTCGGCGTCCTCAAATCCGCGCTGGCATACGATCCCGGTTTCGCGCTGGGCGCCGTCGCGATCGCGGCGCTCTATATGATCGGCGGCTTTCGCGGCGATCATCCGGAGGTCAAGAGCGCGCTGCGTGCGGCCGAAGCGGCGATTCCGTCCGCCTCGGAGCGCGAGCGGCGCCATCTCGCGGCGGCGAAGTCGTGGGCGCATGGCGAGTTCTCGCAAGCGATCCAGGGCTGGGAGAATATCCTCGCCGATCACCCTGCCGACGCGCTCGCCTTGCGCCTGGCGCAGGACGCCTATTTCCTTCTCGGCCGGTCGGCGCCGATGCGCGATTCGGTCGCCCGGATCCTGCCTGCCTGGGGCCGGGACAATCCGCTCACCGGCTTTGTCCTCGGCGCCTACGCCTTCGGGCTCGAGGAGACCGGAGATCTCAGGCGCGCCGAGGACTTCGGCCGCGAGGCGCTTGCCCTGAACCCGCGCGACGCCTGGGCGACCCATGCGCTGGCCCATGTGATGGAGACCGCGAACCGCCACGAGGAGGGCCTGGCCTTTCTCGACTCCACCCGCGCGGACTGGGCCCATGCGCATTTCATGGCCCACCACAACGGCTGGCATCTCGCCCTGTTCCTGATCGAGCAGGGGCGGTTCGGTGACGTTCTCGCCGACTATGACCGCTTCACGGCGCCGAAGCTCGCCGACGACGCGACGCTCGATCGCGTCGACGCCGCTTCGCTCCTGTGGCGGCTCGAACTCGAGGGGGTGGACGTTGGCGACCGCTGGGCGCCCGTCGCCGACAGATGGATGGCGCATGTCAACGACCATGTGCTCGCCTTCAACGACCTGCATTGCGCCTTCGCCGGCGGCGCGGTCGCCCGATCCCGACCACGCCATGCGCCTCAGCCGGTCGCTCGACGGCTATGAGCGCGAAGGCTCGGGCGACAACCGGCAGGTGACGTCCGAGGTCGGCCGGCGCCTGATCGACGGCGCGCTCGCTTTCGCCAGCGCCGACTATGCGCGCGCCGTCGAGGCGATCCTGCCCGTCCGCCATGAGGCGGTGCGGATCGGCGGCAGCCACGCCCAGCGCGACATCGTCAATTTGACGCTGATCGCGGCGGCCGAACGGGCGGGCCAATGGGGCCTGGCGCGGGCGCTGCTCGCCGAGCGCGTCGAGGCCCGGCCGACGCCGCGGACCAGGCGCGGCACGCCGAAGCGCTGCGCCGGGCCTCATGACCGCGGGCGTCTGCAACCAGGCCGCGAGGCCGGCGACAAGCCTGTGCGAATAAACGCTCATAAACGCCATTAAACGGTAGTAAACGCTAGTAAATTGACTCCAATTTACTAGCGTTTATTTTTCCGAATCGTGACTTTTCAAGGGGTTGCGAGCGATTGGAGTAAAATAATTTCTTCCCCTTCGTCCCGACTCGCGCGCCGGTTGTGGTTGAGCCAGCTTGTCAATCAGCCATGGGCCTTTCCTCGCCCGGCTTGTGGACCTGGCTTGGCGGATTCCGTGAATAGAAAATAATGCCAACTATTTCTGATTTTGTCAAGACGAAATTCGACTCTTGCAGTGCTCGCTGTTGTTTTCGAGAAATCACACTCTGCGGCCGTCCTGGCCGGCCTTGGGCCGGCCATCCATGTCGCCCCGCCGCGATGATCTCCGTCGCCAACAGATAGTGTTGTCTTATCAGGCCTTTATCCTGGCTGGGCCCGTGTTCTCGTGGATTGCATTGTTAGGGTCCCATCTTTGGTTGAGGATGGGGACGCCGGCGGGCGCTCCGATCGTGGATTGGTCTTCAAAGACCGTGGCCATCTCGGACCCGCCGGCGTCGCGGTCTGACACGCGAACGGTAGTCTGGGCTTTTGACGCCCGTATGCAATCCGGCGTGCGACCAAGGCTCTTGTTCTCAGACTGCCCGGGGGCGCGATGCAAGGCAATAGCGGCGAAGTTCTTGTCGGGGTGGATGTTTCGAAGGCCTGGATCGACGTTTGCCTCTCTGGCTCGAGGCATGTCGAACGGGTCGCCAACACCCCGGAGGCCCTTGCGGCGTGGATCGCGCGGGCGCGGTCGGCGCTTGTCGGCATGGAGCCGACCGACCGGGGGTTACGAACGCGCGCTCTGTTCGGCGCTCGCGGAAGCGGGCGTTCGCTATGTGAAGCTGCACCCCAACACGATCCTGGCTTTTCCAAGGCCCGCGGTCTGCGCGCCAAGACGGACCGGATCGACGCGATGCTGATCGCCCACTATCTCGCCGACGCGGTCAGGCGCGCCGATCTGCCCGTGACGTTTCGCGCCGACGAACGCCTGAGGGCGCTGGCCGCCCGGCGCAGGCAGCTCGTCGACGCCCGCCAGGCGGAACGGTGTCGCGCCGATCTGGCGAACGATCCGATCGTGCGGGAAAGCCTGGCGGCTGTCATCGCGGCGCTGACCCAGAGCCTTGACGCCATCGAGGAGGCGATCGAGCGTCACATCGCCAGCGATGGGGAGCTCGATCGCCTCGCCAAGGCTTTGCGTGGGGTGCGTGGCGTCGGTCCGTTGTGGTCGCGACGCTGGTCGCCGACCTGCCGGAGCTCGGCCGCCTGACCGGAAAGCAGATCGCCGCCCTCGTCGGGCTCGCCCCCCAGACGCATGAAAGCGGTAAAAAGAGCCGGCAGGCCAAAACCGGCCATGGAAGACCGCTCGTGCGCAGCGCGCTGTTCAACGCCGCCCGGGCCGCCATTCGCCATCCTTGCCCGATGCAGGACTTCTACAGTCGCCTCGTCGAAGCCAATCATCGTCCCGGAAAAATCGCCCTGACCGCCGTCATGCGAAAAATCCTGGTCATCGCCAACGCCGTCGCTCGAGACCACTTCAAAGCCGCCAAGCCTCAAATCGCTTGACGCCACCCACGGTGGATGGCCGGGCCAACCCCCCGATCGCAGTCCGGGGGCGGCCAGGACGCCTTCATGAGCGGTCGACCCATCCAAGTTCAATAGCCAGGCAGGTATCGCGATAAGAGCCCAAAACCTGCCCTCGACACCCTCTCGACCTGCCTTTGCACCCGCCGGACTCCGGCCGAAAGACCCCGGCTAGGGCAATGCGCAATCAGCCCACGCCGGCCCGGTGTCATGCCCGCGCAAGCGGGCATCCAGCAAGACATTGATATAACTATGGATTCCCGCTTACGCGGGAATGACAATACGACCGACTGCCATTCGATCTGAAAGCGCGTTGCTCTATCGCGAACCTTCCGCCAGATGCCGCCGGTAGCGGGCCAGAACCTGCGCACGGTAGATCGGGCGCATCGCCTCGTGGCGCAGGCGTTCGGCAAGGCCCATCGACTTGCGCTGCACGGTGCTGCCGCCGGTCTCGCGCGAGACGTCGCGGACCGGCGAGGGCGAGGCGACCAGAAGCGGCTGGCCGGTGACCCAGGTCATCTGCAGGAGCGTGTCCACCGGGCGGTCGAACGGCAGGGTGCGCTCGAGCAGGCGCTCGGCGGCGGCGCGCGAGACGATCTGGGCGATCGCCCTCAACGGGGGCGCGTCGGGCCGCAGGAGCGCAAGCCCGCCGCGGCGCGCGACCGCCGTCCCGCCCTGGATCGGCTTGGCCGGCAGGAGCACATAATCCCAGGCCTCCCGTTCGGCGGTCGACGAACGCCGACCAGCGCCGCGAACGCCGCGGGGTCGATCTCGGCGTCGTCCTCGAAGATGAAGGCGAAGTCGAGCGCCGTCGTCGACGATCCGCCGCCAGGCGGCGCGATGGCTGAGGAAAACGCCGACTTCGGTCGCGCGTCAGCGCGAACGGATAGGGGGCCGGAAACGCCGCCGGGCATAGGCCGCATCGACCTCTTGCGGCGTGAGGCGCGCGCCGTCGATCGCCGCGACGACCTCGCTCTCGATCGGCAAAGCAGCCGTGCAGCGCCTGCACATTGGCTTTGCGCGAACTCGCGCGCTCCAGATGGAGAATAAAGGCCTTGGGCTCGGTCAAGGCTGGCTCGCCGGGCGAAGACCTGCAATAGTCCCCCTTTCAGGGGCGCGCGGGCCCTTCATACGCGCCGGCCTGCGCCAAGTCATCTTGCCGCTTGCCCTCGCGATGCCGGACAGCGCGGGCGAGGTTCGCCGGCAGAGAATGGCGGTCAGCCCTGAGGAGAGGAGACGGCGGCAGCCCGATGAAGATCACCATCAATGTCGATTGCACCCCGCTCGAGGCCCGCCAGTTCATGGGACTGCCGGATGTCGAGCCGATGCAGAAGGCCGTCATGGCGGAGATCGAAAAGCGCATGATGGCCGAGATCGAGCGCTATTCGCCCGAATCGCTGTTCAAGGCCTGGCTGCCGATCGCCGGCATGAACGCCGACTGGCTTCAGGAGTTTTTCAAGCGCGCCGCCTCCTGACGGGCAAAACTGATCTTCGTCAATGCCGCCGATCTTCGTTCGGCGTTTAACGCGGCTTTGCGCCCTTCCGGACTCGCCAGGCGGCTCCTACATTGACGGTCAAGCCGCGAAATCGCGGCAATCCGATTGTATGGGCTGGCTGGCGTCGCTTCGGGGCGCTGGCCGGCGCCGAAGGGGATAGACGCATGAATTTGGAGAAATATACCGAGCGGGCGCGCGGCTTCGTGCAGGCCGCGCAGTCGCTGGCGCTTCGCGAGGGCCATCAGCAGTTCACGCCCGAGCACCTGCTCAAGGTGCTGCTCGACGACGAGGAGGGGCTGGCCGCCGGGCTGATCGACCGGGCGGGCGGCAATTCGCGCGAGGCGCTGACCGAGGTCGAGGCCGCCCTCGCCAAACTGCCCAAGGTCGAAGGGTCGGGGGCGGGCCAGCTCTATATGGCGCCGACGACGGCGCGCCTGTTCGACAACGCCGAGAAGATCGCCCAGAAGGCGGGCGATTCGTTCGTCACCGTCGAGCGCCTGCTGCTCGCGCTCGCGATGGAGAAGGGCACGCAGGCCGCCAAGATTCTGGCCAACGCCGGCGTCTCGGCGCAGACCCTCAACGCCGCGATCAACGACATCCGCAAGGGCCGCACCGCCGATTCGGCGAGCGCCGAGAACCAGTATGACGCGCTGAAGAAATACACCCGCGACCTCACCGACGCGGCGCGCAACGGCAAGCTCGATCCGGTGATCGGCCGCGACGAGGAGATCCGCCGCACCATCCAGGTGCTGTCGCGGCGCACCAAGAACAATCCGGTGCTGATCGGCGAGCCCGGCGTCGGCAAGACGGCGATCGTCGAGGGCCTCGCGCTGCGCATCGTCAACGGCGACGTGCCGGAATCGATCCGCGACAAGAAGCTGCTCGCGCTCGACATGGGCTCGCTCATCGCCGGCGCGAAATATCGCGGCGAGTTCGAGGAGCGCCTCAAGGGCGTGCTCAACGAGGTCACCGCGGCCGCGGGCGGCATCATCCTGTTCATCGACGAGATGCACACGCTCGTCGGCGCCGGCAAGGCCGATGGCGCGATGGACGCCTCGAACCTGCTGAAGCCGGCGCTGGCGCGCGGCGAATTGCATTGCGTCGGCGCGACCACGCTCGACGAATATCGCAAGCATGTCGAGAAGGACGCGGCGCTCGCGCGGCGCTTCCAGCCGGTGTTCGTCTCCCAGCCGACGGTCGAGGACACGATCTCGATCCTGCGCGGCTTGAAGGACAGATACGAGGCCCATCACGGCGTGCGCATCACCGATCCGGCGATCATCGCCGCGGCGACGCTGTCGCGACCGCTACATCGCCGACCGCTTCCTGCCGGACAAGGCGATCGACCTCATCGACGAAGCGGCGTCGCGCCAGCGGATGCAGGTCGACTCCAAGCCCGAGGAGCTCGACGAGCTCGACCGGCGCATCATGCAGCTCAAGATCGAGCAGGAGGCGTTGAAGAAGGAGACCGACGCGGCCTCCAAGGATCGCCTGAAGAAGCTCGCCGGCGAGCTCGCGGAACTGCAGGAGAAGTCCGACGCGCTGACCGCCCGCTGGAAGGCGGAGAAGGACAAGCTCGGCCAGGCCGCCAAGCTCAAGGAAGAGCTCGACGCCGCGCGCAACGCGCTCGCCCAGGCGCAGCGCAAGGGCGACTACGCGGAAGCCGGCCGGCTCACCTATGGCACGATCCCCGAGCTCGAGAAGAAGCTCGCAGGAGGCGGAGAGCCAGGGCAACAGCGTGCTGGTCGACGAGGCGGTGACCGCGAACCACGTCGCCCAGGTCGTCTCGCGCTGGACCGGCGTTCCGGTCGACAAGATGCTCGAAGGCGAGCGCGAAAAACTCCTCAAGATGGAGGAGGAGGTCGCGCGGCGCGTCGTCGGGCAGCGCGAGGCGGTGGTCGCGGTCTCGACCGCGGTCCGGCGCGCCCGCGCCGGCCTGCAGGACCCGAACCGGCCGATCGGCTCGTTCATGTTCTTGGGCCCGACCGGCGTCGGCAAGACCGAGCTCACCAAGGCGCTCGCGGCCTTCCTGTTCGACGACGAGAGCGCGATGGTGCGCATCGACATGTCCGAATACATGGAGAAGCACTCGGTCGCCCGGCTCATCGGCGCGCCTCCCGGCTATGTCGGCTACGAGGAAGGCGGCGCGCTGACCGAGGCGGTGCGGCGCCGGCCCTATCAGGTCGTGCTGTTCGACGAGATCGAGAAAGCGCATCCGGACGTGTTCAACGTCCTCCTGCAGGTGCTCGACGACGGACGGCTGACCGACGGCCAGGGGCGCACGGTCGATTTCCGCAACGTGCTGATCATCATGACCTCGAACCTCGGCTCCGAATATCTCGTCAATCTGCGCGAGGGCGAGGACACGAAGACGGTCGAGAAGGAAGTGATGGGCGTCGTGCGCGGGCATTTCCGGCCCGAGTTCCTGAACCGCGTCGACGAGATCATCCTCTTCCATCGCCTGCGGCGCGAGGACATGAGCGAGATCGTCGACATCCAGCTCAAGCGGCCTGAACCGGCTGCTGGAGGACCGCAAGATCGACGCTCAGCCTCGACGCCAAGGCGCGGCAATGGCTGGCCGACAAGGGCTACGATCCGGCCTATGGCGCGCGTCCGTTGAAGCGGGTGATCCAGAAATGGGTGCAGGACCCGCTGGCGCAGATGCTGCTCGCCGGCGAATTGCCCGACGGCTCGACGGTCAAGCTCGGCGCCGCGCACGGGCGCCTGACGATCAACGGCAAGGAGGTCGGCGGCGAAGCCGACGAGTCTTCGCAGCCGAAGTCGCCGTCGGTCGTGCAGTTTCCGAAGGGCTGACCGATGCGCCGCCTTACACGGGTCCAACGGTCTTGAGCGCGCGGCTGGCGGCGATATCCGCCGGCCGGCGCCGGCAGAGCGATCGCCTTGTCGGAGTCTCCCGTGATGACCATAACGCCGTCGGCCGGTTCGCCGGCGGATCGCCGGCGATGGTGGCCGTGCGCCTCATCGTCGTCTCGCTCGTCGTCGGCCTCGTTCTCGAGACGTTTCGGCTTCGATCCGGCGACGTTGATCAGCGAGGCGGTGCGCAGCGCAAGAGCAGATCGTGGAGCTCGGATTTACCGACATCCACGAGATTGGACGCATTCTCATGACCGGCGCGATGGTGGTCGTCCCGGTGTGGCTTGCGCTGCGGCTGCTCGAGTTAGCCGGGCGGTAGGCGGATCGCGCTCCGATCGGCTCAAGCGCCGTGGATTGGACAGGGGCTTGGGAAAGGGCTTGACGCGCCTCGCGCCGCGCTGATCCTTTACGCTGGCGGGATATTATCCACGGGGCAAATGTTAATGGCATTCTCTCATCCCCTCGCAAGGGGCGCCAAAGTGTGGACCGCGAAGGCTCACGGACGGCGGCGAGCAGCGCGTGCTGGTCATCGTCACCACGATCCCGCTCGAGCCCGGCGACAAGGGCTACAAGAAATCGCTGGTCGAGCGCCTTTCGCGCGCCGCGCAGCGACTATCTCGCCGACTCGAAGGAGGCCGCTTCGTTCATGCTCATGAGCCGGTTGAGGGACTGGAAGCGGCGCCAAGGCTTGAGGCGCGCGGGCGTCTATCCCGCGGCCACGTTTCGCGTGTCTTCCCCATTGTCGTGCGACCAAAACGGGCGCTTCTCATCAAAATTGACTGTGATAGATTGCGCCCAGATTGCGCGCGCCAGAGGGGCAACGAAGCTCCCGCCGTTGCGCCGCGCAGGAATCGGGGACGAACGCCATGACGAACGTTGGATCGGCATTAGGGCTTGGACCCGGCGCGGGCATCGCGCCGCTCAGGGCCAAATGGGGCTGGATCGTCGCCCTCGGCGTCGTCTACCTCATCGCCGGCGTGATCGCGCTCGGCAGCGTGGTCATGGCGACCATCGCCAGCGTCTGCGTCGTCGGCATCATGATGCTGCTCGCGGGCGTCTTTGAAGTCATCCACTCGTTCCAGATCAAGACCTGGGGACGGTTCCTGTTCTGGCTCGCTGCTCGGCGTCCTCTACATCATCGCCGGGTTCGTGGCGTTCGACAATCCGCTGCTGACCGCGGTGTGGCTGACGCTCATTCTCGGCGCGGCGCTGGTCGCCTCCGGCATCATGCGGATCTTCCTCGGCTTCAATATGCAGCTGGCTCGCCCTGGGTCTGGGTGGTCGTCTTCGGGCGTGATCACGCTGTTGCTCGGCATCATCATCCTGATCCATTGGCCGGTCTCCTCGCTCTACGTGCTCGGGATCTTTCTCGGCGTCGATCTCGTGTTCGCCGGCGCGAGCTGGATCGGGCTCGGCCTGGGTTTGCACAACGCTCCCGCGGCCTGACGGGCGGCGGTCCGACGGCGGGGCGCTAAGCTGCCGCGGCGACGCGCGGCCAGCCCGTTCTGGGGCAAGGAGGTCTTCCGGTGCGTTGGCTTTATCTGGCGATCGTGGTGGTGTTTGTCGCCGCGCTGATCATCTTCGTGTTCCAGAACACCGAGAGCGTCAGCATGTCCTTCCTCGTCGTTCGGCGTCACGCTGCCGCTCGCCGTGCTCGCTTTCGTCGTCTATGTGCTGGGCGCGCTGACCGGCGGCAGCCTCTATGCGCTTCTCAGGCGGTCGGTCGCTGGATCGCGCGTCCGCGCCTGAAGGAGGCGCCGCTCTCATGCGCGCCATGGTCCTGCACCGGCTGCACGAGCGGCTCGCGATGGAGGAGCGGCCCGACCCAACGCCCGGGCCGGGCCAGATTCGCGTTCGGATCGAGGCCTGCGGCGTCTGCCGCACCGATCTGCACGTCGTCGACGGCGAACTGCCCAACCCCAAGCTGCCCATCGTGCCGGGACATGAGATTGTCGGCCGCGTCGAGGCGGCCGGCGAAGGCGTGAGCCTCAAGACCGGCGCGCGCGTCGGCGTCGCCTGGCTCGGCCATGCCGACGGGACTTGCCCCTATTGCCGGAGCGGACGCGAAAACCTGTGCGATGCGCCGCTGTTCACCGGCTTTACCCGCGACGGCGGTTACGCCACCCATGCGATCGCGGACGCCGATTTTGTCTTTCCGCTGTCCGACGACCTCGACCCGGTCGAGACGGCGCCGCTGCTTTGCGCCGGGCTCATCGGCTGGCGCTCGCTCAAACTGGCTGGGGACGGGCGGACGATCGGCATCTATGGCTTCGGCGCCGCGGGGCACATCATCGCCCAGGTCTGCCGCTGGCAGGGGCGGCGCGTGTTCGCCTTCACCCGGCCAGGCGACGCGGCGGGTCAGGCTTTCGCGCGCTCGATGGGCGCCGAATGGGCGGGCGGCTCGGACGAAAAGCCGCCCGAGCCGCTCGACGCCGCCATCCTGTTCGCGCCGGTCGGCGCGCTCGTTCCCGCCGCGCTCGCCGCGTTGCGCAAGGGCGGGCGGGTGGTGTGCGGCGGCATCCACATGAGCGACATCCCCGCCTTCCCCTATTCGGCTCTCTGGGAGGAGCGCAGCGTCGCCTCGGTCGCCAACCTGACCCGCGCCGACGGCCACGAATTCCTTGCGCATCGCGCCTGAGGCGAAGGTGCGAACGACGACCACGCCCTATCCGCTCGACAAGGCCAACGAGGCGCTCGACGATTTGCGCTCGGGCAAGCTCGAAGGCGCGGCGGTGCTCGTGCCCTAGGGCGGCCCCACGGCGCGTCCGGCGAAAATGCGTGGAAACGGCTCAAGAACCCTCGACAGGCCAGGGCAAACCTGCGAGTTCGACGAAATGGCCAAGTTTCGTTCTTCTTATGTCTGCCAGAACTGCGGCGCGATCACGCAGCGCTGGCAGGGAAAATGCGAATCGTGCGGCGAGTGGAATACGATCATCGAGGAAGCCGCGGCGCTCGGCGTCGGCGGCGCGGCCGTGCGACGGGGAGCGGCAGGGCGCCCGTTTCCGCTCGAAGACCTGTCGGGCGCGACCCAGTCCGAGCCCCGGCTCGTGACCGGCATCGCCGAACTCGATCGGGTCGCCGGCGGCGGGTTCGTGCCCGGTTCAGCCACGCTGATCGGCGGCGAGCCCGGCATCGGCAAGTCGACCCTGCTGATCCAGGCCTGCGCGGCGGTCGCGCGGTCGGGCGGCCGCGTCGTCTATGTCTCGGGCGAGGAATCGACCGCCCAGGTGCGTCTGCGCGCAGGCCGGCTCGGGCTCGCCGACGCGCCCGTCCAGCTCGCGGCGCAGACCTTCGTCGAGGACATCGTGGCGACGCTCGGCTCGGGCGACGCGCCGAAATTCGTGGTCATCGATTCGATTCAGACCATGTGGAGCGACGCGATCGAATCCGCGCCCGGGACGGTCAGCCAGGTGCGCGGCTCGGCGCAGGCGCTGATCCGCTTCGCCAAGGCGAGCGACGCGGCTTTGCTGCTCGTCGGCCACGTCACCAAGGACGGCCAGATCGCCGGCCCCCGCGTCGTCGAGCATATGGTCGACGCGGTCTTCTCCTTCGAGGGCGACGGCGCGCACGCCTTCCGGCTCTTGCGGGCGGCCAAGAACAGGTTCGGCGCGACGGACGAGGTCGGCGTGTTCGAGATGACCGGCGGCGGCCTCGCCGAGGTGCCGAACCCTTCGGCTCTGTTCCTGGCGGAGCGCGACGGCGCGGCCCATCCGGGCGCCGCGGTCTTCGCCGGCGTCGAAGGGGCGCGGCCGCTTCTGGTCGAGATCCAGGCCCTGGTCGCGCCGACGACCTTCGGCACGCCGCGCCGCGCCGTCGTCGGCTGGGAGCCGAGCCGACTGGCCATGGTGCTCGCCGTGCTCGAGGCCCACGGGGGCATGAAGCTCGGCCAATACGACGTCTATCTCAACGTCGCCGGGGGCTTGAGGATCATCGAGCCCGCGGCCGATCTCGCCGCCGCCGCGGCGCTCATTTCCTCGCTGACCGGCGCGAGTTTGCCGCGCGATGCGGTCTATTTCGGCGAAATCGGGTTGTCGGGCTCGGTGCGCGGGGTCGCGCATGCGGGCCTGCGCCTCAAGGAGGCCGCCAAGCTCGGATTTCCGCGCGCGTTCGCGCCGCAGTCGCCGCGCGCCGGCGCCGAACCCGTCAATATCGCCACCCAGCCGATCGACAATGTGGCCTCGCTGGTCGCGCTTGATCGCCGCAAGCGCGGTCGAGACGAAGGTCGGTCGAGCCGCCGCTCCTGTCCGCAATGGGGTGACGAACTGAAGCGGCTTGGCTATAAGGCGCTCGCGCCGGCCGGCAGAGGGCGGGTAAGACGTTGCACTGTCGCAACGAGGTTCTTTCGCAAATGCCATCTTATCTCGATCTCGCGGTTCTCGGCATCGTTCTCGTCTCGGCGCTGCTCTCCATGATGCGGGGGTTCACGCGCGAGGTTCTCGCCATCGCCTCGTGGGCCGCGGCGGCCGCGGCCGCCTATTATTTCTACCCCATGGTCATGCCTTACCTCACTCCCTATATCCATAAGGAGATCATCGCCCAGGCGGCCGCCGCGGCCATCGTGTTCTTCGTCACTCTGATCGTCGTTTCGCTGTTCACCGTTCGGCTGTCCGACGCGATCCTCGACAGCAAGATCGGCGCCCTCGACCGGTCGCTGGGCTTCGTGTTCGGCGTCGCGAGGGGGTTTCTCCTCGCGGTCGTCGCCTTCGCCATTTTCAACTGGCTGGTTTCAGAGAAGCAGCAACCAGAATGGGTCAAGAACGCCAGGACGCGGCCGGTCCTCACCGAGACCGCCGATCGACTCGTCGCCATGCTGCCGATGGACGCGGCCCAGACGATCGACGGCTGGATCCAGTCGCGCGCCACCGCGACGACGAACGAGTTGGCGCCGACGAACGACGCCGCTGCGCGCCCGAGGACAGCGGACGATCCGCCCGTAGCGGAGCCGACTCCGCCGCCGAGAAAAGCCGATTTGGGAGCAGGCGCGGGCGGCTCCGCCACGGACAAGCAGAAGCTCGACGCCCTGATCAACAAGAACGCTCCGTTCGCTCCCGCGCCAAGGCAGTGATGGAGACAGTGTCGCAATTAGAGCAAATTGCACTTGGATCGCATGACGATCGTCATTGCGAGCGAAGCGAAGCAATCCAGGGGAACGTAGAGCACCCCGCAGCTCCTGGATCGCAACGCCCCCCCGACCCAAGAGCCGCGGGTCCTCGCGGTGACGATTTCAACAATGCGCTGCCTACTCCAGCGTCAGCCTTAGCGAGCGAAGCCAGCTTCGATCCCGACGGGGACCGGCTGCGAGAGGAATGCGGCGTCTTTGGCATTTTCAATCATCCCGACGCCGCCGCGATTGTCGCGCTTGGGCTGCATGCCCTGCAGCATCGCGGCCAGGAGGCCGCCGGCATCGTCGCTTTCGACGGCGCCCGGTTCCACTCCGAGCGCCGCCAGGGGCTGGTCGGCGACCACTTTTCCAAAGCCGCGACCATCGACCGCTTGCCGGGGCGGGTGGCGATCGGCCATGTGCGCTACTCGACGACCGGCGACACGATATTGCGCAACGTCCAGCCGCTGTTCGCCGAACTCGAGGCCGGCGGCCTCGCGGTCGCCCATAACGGCAATCTGACCAACGGGTTGACGCTGAGGCGAGAGCTCATTCGCGGCGGCGCGATCTGCCAGTCGACCACCGATACGGAAGTCGTGCTCCTGCTCGCCGCGCGCTCGCGCCGGCCCAAGATCGTCGACCGTTTCGTCGAGGCCCTGGCCGAGATCGAGGGCGCCTATGCGCTCGTCGCGCTGACCAACAAGAAGCTGATCGGCGCGCGCGATCCGCTCGGCATCCGCCCGCTCGTGCTCGGCGAGCTCGACGGCAGCCCGATCCTTTGCTCGGAGACCTGCGCGCTCGACATCATCGGCGCGAAATTCGTCCGCGACATCGAGAACGGCGAAGTGGTGGTGATCGACGGCGACGGGGTGAAGAGCTTCTTCCCCCTTCCGAGGCAGCCGGCCCGGCCCTGCATCTTCGAGTACATCTATTTCGCCAGGCCCGATTCGATCGTCCATGGGCGAAGCGTCTATGACGCCCGCAAGGCGATGGGCGCGGAGCTGGCGCGCGAGGCCCCGGCTGACGCCGACGTGGTCGTGCCGGTTCCCGACTTTGGCGTTCCGGCCGCGATCGGCTATGCGCACGCCTGCGGCCTGCCGTTCGAACTCGGCATCATCCGCAACCATTATGTCGGGCGCACCTTCATCCAGCCGACCCAGTCGATTCGCGAACTCGGCGTGCGGATGAAGCACAACGCCAATCGCGCGGTCGTCAAGGGCAAGCGGGTCGTGCTTCTCGACGATTCGATCGTGCGCGGCACGACCAGCGTCAAGATCGTGCAGATGATGCGGGAAGCGGGCGCGCGCGAGGTTCATTTCCGCATCTCGTCGCCGCCGATCGCTTATCCCGACTTCTACGGCATAGACACGCCCGAGCGCGACAAGCTGCTCGCCGCCCGCATGGATCTCGATGAGATGCGCCGCTTTGTCGGCGCCGACTCGCTCGCCTTCCTCTCCGTCGATGGAATTTATCGCGCCATGGGCTATTCCGGGCGCAACCCGAGACAGCCGCAGTTCACCGACCATTGCTTCACCGGCGATTATCCGACCCGTCTCGTCGACCAGTTCGGGGATCCGGCCCGCCAGCAATTGTCGCTTCTCGCGGAGGCGAGCTAATGGCCTATGCGTCGCTTGAAGAACTTGACCAGCGCATCGCGATCGTCCGCGACAATATCAGGGAGCTGACCGAGCAGGCCGCCGCCCTTTCCGGCGCCGAGGACGAGACGCGAGCCGCCGACCGAATCGCCGACCAGGAGCAGCAGCTTGCGGAGCTTCTCAAGGAACGCGAGCAGCTCATCAACAGCGCGCGCTCGCCGCGGAGCTGAGGCGCTGGCCGCCGTCCAACTACTGGAAGAGCTTCATCGCGTTGACCAGAGTCCCGTAGATGCCCCACACGAGCGGGATGCCGACGAAGCCCCAGGCCAGCGCCAGCTCGAGGGCGGTCGTGCCGCCGCCGTTGTTGTCAGCCATATCCGCCTCCCTCAAGCCACGCCGACGGCGTCGTCCACCGTCTCGAGGTCCATATGATGGCGATCGTCGACCGCCTGGATCAGGAAATTGGCGATGAAGCCGACGACCAGAAGCCCCGCCATGATGTACATGGTGACGTTATAGGCCTGCGCCTTCGGGACGCCGCTGTCGATCTGGTATTGCCGGATGTAATTGACCAGAACCGGGCCGAGCACTCCCGCCACCGACCAGGCGGTGATGAGCCATCCGTGGATCGCGCCGACGTAGCGGGTGCCGAACATGTCCTTGAGATAGGCCGGCACGGTGGCGAAGCCGCCGCCATACATGCTGATGATGATGAGGAAGCACAGGATGAACAGCGGCAGATTGCCGTGGCCGCCGAAATACGGCACGAGCGCATAGAGCACGAACCCGAGCACGAAGAACACGAAATAGGTGTTCTTGCGGCCGATGAAGTCGGAGGTCGAGGCCCAGAAGAAGCGTCCGGCCATGTTGAAGATGCTGAGCAGCCCGACGAAGCCGCCGGCGGCGGCGGCGGTGACGCGGCCCGGGAACATTTCCTGGCTCATCGCCGAAGCCTGGCCGAGCACGCCGATTCCCGCCGTCACGTTCATGCACAGCACGATCCAGATCAGCCAGAACTGCGGCGTCTTCAGCGCCTGGTAGACGTAAACGTCCCTGGTGGTGACGAGTTTCGTGGGCTGGGCCGGCAGGAACAAATCCTTCGGGCTTCCACCCCGGCGCCGGCACGCGCACGATCGCCGAGCCGACCAGCATGAAGATGGCGTAGACGATGCCAAGCACCACGAAGGTCTCGGCGACCCCGACATGCGTCGGCGTCGAGAAACGGCTCATGAGCCAGACCGAAAGCGGCGAAGCGATCATCGCGCCGCCGCCGAAGCCCATGATCGCCATGCCGGTCGCCATTCCCGGCCGGTCGGGAAACCATTTGATCAAGGTCGACACCGGCGAAATGTAGCCCAGTCCGAGGCCGATTCCGCCGAGCACGCCATAGCCGAGATAGACGATCCAAAGCTGGTGCGCCGACACGCCGAAGGCGCTGACCAGGAATCCGCCGCCGAAGCACAGCGCCGCGGCGAACATGGCGCGGCGCGGTCCGCCCTCCTCGACCCAGCGGCCCAGCACCGCCGCTGAAGCGCCGAGGAAGAAAATGGCGATCGAGAAGATCCAGCCGAGCTCGGTGAGCTTCCAGTCGTCAGGCGCGGACTTGGTGATGCCGATCAGCTTCGTCATCGGCAGATTGAAGACGCTGAACGCGTAGACCTGGCCGATGCAGAGATGGATGCAAAGCGCCGCCGGGGGGACCATCCACCGGCTGAATCCGGGTTTGGCGATCGTATGGCTACGATCGAGTATCGACAAAAAGCCCATTGGACGCGCCCTTCCCTGATTTTTGCGTGCAGAGATTGCCTAGGCACGGCGATATTGGCAATGCCCATTAGCCGATTTTGGGCTAAGCAATTTGTCTAAATGCTTTGCCCCATTGGCTCGGACAGCCGCATGCGACCGCCCGGCGTCTGCCCGTCGCAGCCTTCACATTCCTGTCATGGGCGCTCGCGATAGAAGAGGCTCGCACGCCCAAGGAGCCCCCATGTCCGCCGCATTCGACGCTCGACTCGGCCCCCACGCCGAAGCGCCGGTGAAGCCGCATCTCAATCATCCGGTCGATCCTCGATTTGCGCTCGGCATCCTCGCGGTCCTGGCCCTCGGCCTGTTCTACATGGCCTATTCGATCCGAACGGACATTGCGGACGCCGGCGGCGGGCCGACGACGATTCTGCCGTTCATTCTGCTCGGCGTCGCGCTGCTTGATCGCGCTCGGCTTCGAATTCGTCAACGGCTTCCACGACACCGCCAACGCGGTCGCCACCGTCATCTACACCCACGCCTTGCCGGCGCAGGTCGCGGTCGTGTGGTCCGGCTGCTGGAACCTGCTCGGCGTCTTGGCGTCGACCGGCGCGGTCGCCTTCGGCGTCGTCTCGCTGCTGCCGGTCGAGCTCATTCTTCAGGTCGGCTCCGCCGCCGGCTACGCCATGGTGTTCGCGCTGCTCATTTCGGCGATCATCTGGAACCTGGGCACCTGGTGGCTCGGCATTCCCGCTTCGAGCTCGCACACCCTGATCGGCTCGATCGTCGGCGTCGGCGTCGCCAACGCGATCATTCGCGGCCAGAACGGCACGGCGGGCGTCGATTGGGACCAGGTCACCAAAGTCGGCGAGGCGCTCCTGTTCTCGCCGCTGTTCGGCTTCGCCCTTTCGGCGTTACTGCTGCTCGCGATGAAGGCTGTCATCCGCGTGCCGGAGCTTTACACCGCCCCGACCACCAACAAGCCGCCGTCGCCCTGGATCCGCGGGTTGCTGATCCTCACCTGCACGCTGGTCTCGTTCTTCCACGGCTCCAATGACGGCCAGAAGGGCATGGGCCTCATCATGCTGATCCTGATCGGCGTCGCGCCGACCGCTTATGCGCTCAACCGCGCGCCCGCCGAGGGCCACGCCGCCCAGTTCATCGCCTCCGCGCACGCGGCCTCGAAAATCGTCGAAGCCCACGGCGCCGGATACAATGTCACCGGCGATCCCCGCCCGGCGGTGACGGAATACATCCACGCCCATCAGATCTCGGAAGGGCACCTATCCGTCGCTCGCGGTCGCTGACCAAGGAGATCAGCGACTCGGTCGAGCAATACGGCTCGGTCGCCAAGACGCCGCTCGACAAGGTCCAGAACCTTCGCAACGACATGTATCTCGCCTCGGAGGGTTTCCGCGTCCTGGCGAAGGACAAGGAGAGCGAGCTGTCGGCCGCGGACAAGGCGCAGATCGCCGACTTCAAGAAGCAGCTCGACGGGGCGACCAAGTTCATCCCGCTGTGGGTCAAGATCTGCGTCGCGATCGCGCTCGGGCTTCGGCACGATGGTCGGGTGGAAGCGCATCGTCATCACCGTCGGCGAGAAGATCGGCAAGACCCACCTGACCTACGGCCAGGGCGCGGCGGCCGAGATCATCGCGGCGGCGACGATCGGCGCGGCCGACGGCTTCGGCCTGCCGGTGTCGACGACGCACGTGCTGTCGTCCGGCGTCGCCGGGACGATGGTCGCCAACGGTTCGGGGATGCAATGGTCGACAGTGCGCTCCATCGCGCTCGCCTGGGTGCTGACGCTGCCGGCGGCGATGATCATGTCCGGCCTGCTATACGTTATCTTCCGCCAGATTTTCTGATCGTCCTGGCGCCGCCTGATCGCTCACGGCGCGGCCAAAAACGGACGATGGGCGTCGCCCGCTAGCGGTGGCGCGCCGCCATATTCGCGCTCGCCATAGCGCCTGGCAATCTCGATCCGCGTGTTGAACGACTGGCGTTGTGCTAGAACGGGCGCGCCAGTCGCACCGGGCGAAATGGCCGGAGGAGGCGGAGCGCAGATGGCTACGATCGACGACATTCTTTCCGCCATCGACGCCGGTCAGACAAAGGCGCTCGAGCGCCTGTTCGCCTTTCTCTCGATCCCCTCGATCTCCGCCGTTCCGGCGCATTTCCCCGATTGCGAGCGGGCCGCCGACTGGCTGGTCAGGGAGCTCGGCGACCTTGGCTTCGAGGCCGCCAAGCATCCGACCTCGGGCCGCCCGATGGTCGTCGGGCGCATCAAGGCCGCGCGCCGCGAGGCGCCGAATGTTCTGTTCTATGGCCACTATGACGTGCAGCCGGTCGATCCGCTTGAACCTCTGGCGGAACCCGCCGTTCGAGCCGAAGCTCGAGGCCGGGCCGCAGGGCGAGGAGATCGTGGCGAGGGGCGCCTGCGACGACAAGGGCCAGCTCATGACCTTTCTCGAGGCCTGCCGCGCCTTCAGGCAGTTCGGCGGCCCGCCGTGCCATATCACCGCGCTGTTCGAAGGCGAGGAAGAGACCGGATCGCCGTCGCTGCCGGCCTTCCTCGCCGCGAACGCCAAAGAGCTGAAGGCCGATATCGCACTGGTCTGCGACACCGGCATGTGGGACCGGGCGACGCCCGCGATCACGATCGCGCTGCGCGGCATCGTCGGCGAGGAAGTCGTGCTGACGGGCGCCAATCGGGATCTGCACTCGGGCCTTTACGGGGGCCTCGCGGTCAACCCGATCCATGTGCTGGCGAAGATCCTCGGCGAGCTGCACGACGATAACGGCGCGGTCGCGATACCCGGCTTCTACGACGGCGTCGAAGACCTCCCGGAGGAAATCGCCGACCAGTGGAACGGGCTCGATTTCGACGCGACGGCGTTCCTGCGCGACGTCGGGCTGACGACGCCGGCGGGCGAGCGCGATCGCACGCCGCTCGAGATCCTGTGGTCGCGGCCGACCTGCGAGGTCAACGGGATTGTCGGCGGCTATACCGGCGAGGGGACGAAGACCGTGTTGCCGGCTAAGGCCAGCGCCAAGCTCACCTTCCGGCTCGTCGGCAAGCAGAACCCGGAGCGGGTCGCCCAGGCCTTCCGCGCCTTCGTCACGTCGCGCCTGCCGCCGGACGTGAAAGCCGAATTCATCAGCCACGCCGGCAGCCCGGCCATTTCGCTGCCGATCAAGAACCAGGCGCTGAAGCTCGCTCGCCGGGCGCTGGAGACCGAATGGGGCAAGCCTGCGGCGCTGGTCGGCAGCGGCGGCTCGATCCCGATCGTCGGCTCCTTCAAGCGCGAACTCGGCATGGACAGCCTCCTGGTCGGCTTCGCGCTCGACGACGACCGCGTCCATTCGCCCAACGAGAAATACGACCGCGCGTCGTTCCATAAAGGGGCGCGCTCATGGGCGCGCATCCTGGCGGCGCTGGCGGCGTGATGGAAGGTCGGGTCAGCGTCGGCTGCGGCTGGGGGGAACAGGTGACGAATGCCTGAGGGAATTGCCGTCAATGGGGACGTGATCACCTGGGCGCGCGAACGCGCCGGGGTGAGCCTGGAGGAAGCTGCGCAGAAGTTTCCGAAGATTGCGGCATGGGAAGCGGGCAAGGCGTCTCCGAGTTATCCTCAACTCGAATCGATGGCGGACGAGTTTCGGGTTCCGATTGCGGTGTTCTTTTTTCCGGAGCGGCCAAACGCGCCCCGGATCCAGGAAACTTTCCGCACACTGCCCGATACCGAGTTTGCACGCCTTCCCCGACGCATTCAGTTTTTGTTGAGGAAGGCGAAGGCGTTTCAGCTTGGCCTGCACGAACTCACCCAAGGGCGAAATCCGGCCGAACGGCTCATCACACAGGACATGGAATTTACGCCGCGAACGTCGGCCGACGCCATGGCCGCGCGCGTGCGCGACTACTTAGGCGTATCGCTCGACCAGCAGACGGCCTGGCGCGACACCGACGAGTCATTGAAGGAATGGCGGCAGGCGCTTTACCGCGTCGGGATTTTTGTTTTCAAAGATGCGTTCCGCGAGGAAGCCTTTTCAGGCTTCAGCCTCTACGACGACGTTTTTCCGATCATCTACGTCAACAACAGCGCGGCGAAGACCCGGCAGATTTTCACCCTGTTCCACGAGCTCGGACATCTGCTGTTCCACACCAGCGGCATCGATCCGCTTGACGGCGAATATGTAGAACGTCTACCCGAGCGGCCACGGCACATCGAAGTGCTGTGCAACCGTTTCGCGGCTCAATTTCTTGTGCCGGAAGCTGCGTTCGATGCAGCCTTTGCCGGACAACGGCCAACCGAACAGACGGCCGAAATCCTCGCGGGACACTTTCACGTCAGCCGCGAATTCATTTTTCGCAAATTCCTCGACCGCGATCTGATCACGCGGGAGGACTACAGTCGCGCGGCACGACGATGGGCGGCGCAAAAGCAGCCAGGCAGCGGTGGCAATCCCTATTGGAGCAAGCTTGCTTATCTCGGGCGCGATTATGTAGCGCTCGCGTTCAACCAATACCATCAGAATCGGATCGACGAAACGCAGCTCGGCGAATATCTCGATATGAAGCCGAAGAATGTCGGCACGCTTGAGGAATATTTCGTTCGAGGCGTGCCGTGAGCTATGTCTTCGACAACTCGCCTCTCTCGGCCCTCTTCCGCAATTACTACCGCAAGACCTTCCCCTCCCTCTGGCAGCGGTTCGACCAGCTTATTGCCGACGGCCGACTTGTATCGACGCGCGAGGTGTTTCGCGAGATCGAGGACGGGCCGAGCGAAACCCTGCTCGAATGGGCCAAGAATAATCGCACGCTGTTTACGACACCGACAGCCGAGGAGGGCGCTTTCGTCGCCCAAATCTATGCTGTTCCGCACTTCCAGCAAAACATCGAGCAAAAGAAATTATTGCGTGGCGGGCGTGTGGCCGATCCTTTTGTGATCGCCCGCGCGGCGGTCGAAAAGCGGATCGTCGTCACGACTGAATTAATGAAACCGAACGCCGTTAAAATTCCGAACATCTGCGCTCACTTCGATGTCGGATGCATGTGGCTTGCCGAGTTCATGGACGCGGAAAACTGGACTTTCTAACTCCCCTGCCCGCCGTGACGAAGTCTATCTCATACAAGCGGTTGCGGAAGCCGCAAAGAGGCGTTAGCCGATCCCAATGAACGCCGACCGCCGCGCACGCCATCGCGACACGTTCTTGAGCGCGCTGAAATCGTCGCCCCAGCTCATGGGCATTCTCAACGTGACGCCGGATTCGTTCTCCGACGGCGGGCGCCATTTCGACCCGACCGCTGCCGTCGCCCGCGCCCGGGCGATGATCGCCGAGGGCGCGGCGATCATCGACGTCGGCGGCGAGTCGACGAGGCCCGGCCACGTTCCGGTTCCTGAGGACGAGGAGCTGCGGCGGGTGGTTCCCGCGCTCGAGGCGCTCGCCGACCTCGACGCGCCGATCTCCATCGACACGAGCAAGGCGGCGGTCGCGCGCGAGGCGGCGCGGCTCGGCGCCTGCGTCATCAACGACGTCTGGGGAATGCAGCGCGATCCCGGCATGGCGGACGCCGTCGCGGAGACCGGCTCGGCGGTCGTCATCATGCACAACCGCCAGCAGGCGGACGAGGCGATCGACATTCTCGACGACGTCGAGCGCTTCTTCGAGCGCTCGCTCAACCTCGCGGCGGGCGCCGGCGTGCCCTTCGGCCGAATTCTGCTCGATCCGGGAATCGGCTTCGGCAAGACGCGGCGGCAGAACCATGCCTGCATCTGGAATCTCGACCGCTTCCGCCGCCTGGGAGCGCCGATCCTGGTCGGGCTCTCGCGCAAATCGTTCATCGGCGGGATCATCGACGCCGAGGTCGACCGGCGCCTTCCTGGCACGCTCGCCGCCGACACGATCGCGCTCATGCGAGGGGCTTCGGTGTTGCGCGTGCACGACGTCGCCGAAAACCGCGCGGCGCTCGCCGTCTTCATGGCGCTCAACGCCGCCGCCGCGCCGTCCTCCGCGGTGAAGCCAGAAGACGACGGCTGGGCGCGCGTCGTCCTCGCGCTCGGAGGCAATGTCGGCGACAAGGCCGCGAACCTGCGCCGGGCGCTGCGCGCGCTCGCGAGCGAGGGGGAAATCGAACTTACCGCCGTCTCCCGCTTCTACCGCACCGCGCCCTGGGGCAAGACCGACCAGGACTGGTTCGTCAACGCCTGCGCGCTCGCCCGGACGAGCCTCAAGCCCGAGGCGCTGCTCGAACGCGTGAAGGCGCTCGAGGTCGAACTCGGCCGCGCGCCTGCGGAGCGATGGGGGCCGCGCGTGATCGACATCGACCTCATCGCCTACGACGACGTGACGCTCAAGACCGAGCGGCTGACCCTGCCCCATCCCGAACTGTTCAACCGGGCTTTCGTCCTGGTCCCGCTGGCCGAAATCGCGCCCGATCTCGTGATCGCGGGCGTTAGGGTCGGCGAGGCTGCCGCGCGGCTCCGGGCCGCGGCCGAGGAGGTCGTGCCGATCGATTGATGGCCGAAAACGCGCTTTCGTGCTGGCTTCGGCGGTCGAAACCCAACTAAACTCACGCGTAAACGCGCCGCCGGCCCTCATTTTCTCACCCGATGGATCAAATCAGCCGATGTCCGCCTGGTCGCAAACCTTCACCTTTCTCGATGGCAAATGGCTCGAGGGCAACGCGCCGATCATCGGGGCGCGCACGCACGCCTTCTGGCTGGGATCGAGCGTGTTCGACGGGGCGCGCGCCTTCGAGGGCGTGACGCCCGATCTCGACAAGCATTGCGCGCGGCTCAACCGCTCGGCGAAGGCGATGTGCCTCAAGCCGACGATGAGCGTCGAGGCGATGATCGAGATCGCAACGGAGGGGATGAAGAAATTCAAGTCCCGGGCCGAACTCTATATCCGCCCGATGTACTGGGCCGAGCGTGGCTCGCTCATGTCGTCCGTCCCGCCCGACCCCGACTCGACCCGCTTTTGCCTGTGTCTCTACGAAGCGCCGCTGCCGCAGCCAACTGGCGTCTCGATCACCCGCTCGCCTTTCGCCAAGCCGCTCGCAATCACCATGCCGATCGAAGCCAAGGCGGGCTGCCTCTATCCCAACAACGGGCGGGCCCTGATCGAGGCTCGGGCGCGCGGCTTCGACAATTGTCTCATGTGCGACATGCTGGGCAATGTCGCGGAACTCGCGACCGCAAACATATTCCTGGCCAAGGACGGCGTGGTGATGACGCCGATGGCCAATGGGACCTTCCTCAACGGCGTCACCCGGCAGCGGGTGCTGGCCCTGCTGCGCGCCGACGGCGTGGACGCGCGCGAGGCGACCCTCGGCTTCGCTGATTTCGATTGTGCCGACGAGATCTTCGTCGTCGGCAACTACAGCAAGGTCACGCCGGTCAGGCGCATCGACGAGCGTGACCTGCAGCCGGGCCCGTACTTCCGCCGCGCCCGCAAGCTCTATTGGGAGTTCGCCCATGCGAACTAGGGCGGGACGCAATTGGGTCGAACCCCGATCGTCATTGCGAGCCATAGGGCGGCGGAAGACGCCCGTCCTTGCGGAGGGGCGATGGCGAAGCAATCCAGGAGTCGTCGCGCGCCGTATGATCGCTGGATCGCCGCGTCGCTTCGCTCCTCGCGATGACGATTCCATCCGAGTTGAGAAGCAAGGCTGGGGGAGCGATGGCGACGCGTCTGACGATCCGGCTTGATTTCGAGCTTGGCCGCCGGCTGGGCGCGGGCAAGATCGCGCTTTTGGAATCGATCGAGAAGACCGGATCGATCTCGGCCGCCGGCCGCGCGCACCAGATGTCGTACCGTCGCGCCTGGCTCCTGGTCGACGAACTGAACCAGCTGTTCGCCGAGCCCGTCGTCGCCGCGCATCACGGCGGGGCGAAGGGCGGAGGCGCCGCGCTGACCGACCAGGGCCGGCGCATCGTCGCCCTTTACCGCGACGCGGAAGCCAAGATGCGGGCGGCGGCGCAAGGCGAGATCGAGGCCATCGAGCGCGACCTCAGCCCCGGCGAGGCGGAACCCGGCAACGCCGAACAATGAGCCGCCGCTCCGCCTCCCTTTGACAGCGCGGGCGCTTTGACCGAAAGAAGCGCGCGATGACGCCCGTGGTAAAAATTTGCGGCCTCTCCACGCCCCGCCACGCTGGACGCCGCGCTCGAAGCCGGCGCGGACATGGTCGGATTCGTGTTCTTTCCCAAAAGCCCGCGCCATATCGACCTGGGCGACAGCGCGCGCGCTCGGGCGCCAAGTCCGGGGACGGGCGAAGATCGTCGCGCTCAGCGTCGACGCCGACGACGAGACGCTGAAGCGCATCGTCGACGCCCTGTCGCCCGACCTCATGCAATTGCACGGGGCCGAAACGCCGGCGCGGGTGAAGCGGATCGGCGAGCTTTGCGCTCTGCCGACGATGAAGGCGATCGGGGTCGCCGCGCGCGCCGATCTCGCTCAGGCCAAGGCTTACGAGGGCGTCGCCGATTACCTGCTGATCGACGCCAAGCCGCCGAAGGACGCGGCGCTGCCGGGCGGCAACGGCCGCCCGTTCGACTGGAGCCTGACGCGGGATTTTCATGGCGTGCGTCCGTGGCTTCTGTCCGGCGGGCTCGACCCCGAGAATGTCGCGACGGCGATCGCGCTGAGCGGCGCGCGCGGCGTCGATGTCTCCTCAGGCGTCGAGAGCGCGCCCGGCGTCAAGGATGAGCGCAAGATCAGGGCGTTTGTCGCCGCGGCTCGGCGGGCTTTCGCGCTGGACGCCGCGGGAGTGACATGAGCAAGCTCGAGAAGCCCAATTCCTATCGCGCGGGCCCGAACGAGCGCGGCCGCTTCGGCATTTACGGCGGACGCTTCGTCCCCGAGACGCTGATGCCGCTCATTCTCTCGCTCGAAAAGGCTTATGAGGAGGCGAAGGCCGATCCCGCGTTCAAGGCCGAGCTCGATCATCTGCTCAAGCACTATGTCGGGCGCCCGAGCCCGCTCTATTTCGCCGAGCGGCTGACCGAGCACCTCGGCGGCGCGAAGATCTACTTCAAGCGCGAGGAGCTGAACCACACCGGCGCCCACAAGATCAACAACGTGATCGGGCAGATCCTGCTCGCGCGGCGCATGGGGAAAAAGCGCATCATCGCCGAAACGGGCGCAGGCCAGCATGGCGTCGCGACCGCGACCGCCTGCGCGCGCTTCGGCCTTCAGTGCGTCGTCTACATGGGCGCGGTCGACGTCGAGCGGCAGAAGCCGAACGTCTTCCGCATGAAGATGCTGGGCGCGGAAGTGAGGCCGGTCGAGCAGGGCGCGAAGACGCTCAAGGACGCGATGAACGAGGCCTTGCGCGACTGGGTCACCAACGTGCGCGACACCTATTATTGCATCGGCACCGTCGCCGGCCCGCATCCCTATCCCGCCATGGTGCGCGACTTTCAGTGCGTGATCGGCGAGGAGACGCGGGCGCAGATGCTGGAAGCCGAGGGCCGCCTGCCGGACAGCCTCGTCGCCTGCATCGGCGGCGGCTCGAACGCCATCGGCCTCTTTCACCCCTTTCTCGACGAGCCGGAGATCGAGATGTTCGGGGTCGAAGCGGCGGGGCATGGGCTCAACGTTCCGGGCGGCCACGCCGCCTCGATCAATGGCGGGCGCCCCGGCGTCCTGCACGGCAACCGCACTTATCTTTTGCAGACCGACGACGGCCAGATCCTCGAAGGCCATTCGATCTCGGCCGGGCTCGACTATCCGGGCGTCGGGCCGGAGCATTCGTGGCTCAACGATGTGGGCCGGGTGACCTATCTCGCCGCGACCGACAGGGAGGCGCTCGACGCCTTCCAGCTCTGCTCGAAGCTCGAGGGCATCATTCCCGCGCTCGAGCCCGCGCATGCGCTGGCCAAGATCATCGAGCTCGCGCCGAAGCGCCCGAAGGATCATTTGATGGTGCTTGAACTTGTCAGGGCGCGGCGACAAGGACATCTACTCCGTCGCCGAGCATCTGGGCGGGATGTAGGCGCCGCCTACTGCGGCGCGGGGACGAGCCCGTGGCGCAGCATGATCGCCTTCATTTTCGCCGGGTCTGGCGCGCCTTCGGCCAGAAGCGCCGCAACCTCGCGGAAATAGCCGGGCCCGAGCACGCCGGGCGTCAGAATGCAGAGGCAGCTCGCCGCCCCTTGCGAATCATTGCGGAACGCGTGGACGATCCCGCGCTTGATGAAGATGGACTGTCCGGGCTCGAGCGCGATGTCCTGGCCGTCGACGCGCCAGGTCGACACGCCCATCAACCCGATGATCGTCTCATCCCAGCTCTCGTGATAGTGCGCGATGGGCACGCCCGCGTTCGGCTGAACAATCATTTCGAAGGCGTCGAGGCTGCCGGCGGTTTCCTCCTTGGTCTGAAGAAACCTGAGCTCGAGGCCGCCGATTCCAATGGTCTCTGACATGGTTACGACTTTCCGCGCCGCTCAGCGACGCAACGCTCACTCCACCCGCCCGGCCCGAAACGCTTCGACCGTGTGCATCACGCCACGCAATTCCGCCAGGCCCTTGAGGCGGCCGATGAACGAATAGCCGGGGTTGACGCGCTTCTCGCCGTCGTCGCCGAGCAGGTGCCCGTGGTCGGGGCGCATGGGGATTTCGGCGTCGGGGCGCCCTTCCGCGCGACGGCGATCCTCCTCGGCCATCAGCGCCGCGACGAGGCGGACCATGTCGGTCTCGCCGGCGAGATGGTCGGCCTCGAAGAACGAGCCGTCCGGCTCGCGCCTGACATTGCGCAAATGGGCGAAATGCACGCGCGGTCCGAACTCCTTCGCCATGGCGACGAGGTCGTTCCGGGGGTTGGAGCCAAACGAGCCGGCGCAGAGGGTCAAGCCATTGGCCTTGGACGGGACGGCGGCGAAGAGCTTGCGCACGTCCTCGGCGGTCGACATGACTCGCGGCAGCCCGAAGATGGGGAACGCCGGGTCGTCGGGATGGATGGCGAGGCGCGCGCCTTCCTCCTCGGCGACAGCGGCGATCTCGCGCACGAATGCAAACAGGTTGGCGCGCAGGTCCTCGACCGTCACGTCCTTGTAGGCCGCGAGCGCGCGCTTGAAGGTTTGCCGGTCGTAGGTGAAGTCGCGCGCCGGCAGCCAGTCGATCAGCGTCCGCTCCAGGTCCTGCATTTCGCGAGGGCTCATCGCCTCGAAACGCGCCCTGGCCGCATCGATTTGCGCGGCCGCATAGTCGCCCTCGGCGCCGTCGCGCCGGAGGATGAAGAGGTCATAAGCCGCGTATTGGATTGCGTCGAAACGGAGCGCCGTCCCGCCGCCCGGAAGGGGCCAGTTGAGCTCGGTGCGCGTCCAGTCGGTGATCGCCATGAAATTGTAGCAGAAGACCTTCACGCCCGCGCGCGCGGCGTTGCGGATCGACTGCTTGTGATTGTCGATTTTGGCGCAGAAGCCGCCTGAGCGCGTCTTGATCTCCTCGCCGACGTTGATGCTCTCGACCACCGACCAGACGAGGCCCGCGCGTTCGATCTCGGCCCGCCGTTTGAGGAGCTCGTCTTCGCTCCAGACCTCGCCCCGGTTCCGATGATGCAGCGCGCTGACGATTCCGGACGCGCCGGCCTCGGCGACATTCTCGAGGCTGACCGGATCGTCCGGCCCGAACCAGCGCCAGGTTTGCAGCATGCGTCCTCCCTATCGCGAACTCTCTCCTCTCCCCCTCATCCCGTCCCCGGACCTGATCCGGGGATTGTCGAGGGGCGGGAGAGGGGGAGCTAAATCTTCCGCCCCATCGCCAAAAACTTATCGGCCCGGGCGTTGCGCAGTTCATCGGGACCGAAATTGTGCAGCGATCTCAGCGCGTCACTGATTGCGCGGCCGGTCGAGGCGATCGCCGCCTCGGGGTCGCGGTGCGCGCCGCCGAGCGGCTCGGGAATGATTCCGTCGATGATCCCGAACTTGATCAGGTCCTGGGCGGTGATCTTCATGCCCGTCGCTGCTTCCTGCGCGCGCGAGGAATCGCGCCATAGAATCGAGGCGGCCGCTTCCGGCGAGGCCACGGTGTAGATCGCATGCTCGAGCATCAGCACGGTATTGCAGGCGGCGATCGCCAGCGCCCCGCCCGAGCCGCCCTCGCCGATGACCACCGCGACATTGGGCACGCCGAGCGAGAGGCAGGTGTCGGTCGATCGCGCGATGGCTTCCGCCTGGCCGCGCTCCTCGGCTTCGACGCCTGGGAAGGCGCCGGCGGTGTCGATCAGCGAAATCACCGGCAGGCCGAAGCGGTCGGCAAGCTGCATGAGCCGCGCCGCCTTGCGATAGCCCTCCGGGCGCGCCATGCCGAAATTGTGTTTGACCCGGCTCGGCGTGTCGTCGCCCTTCTCCTGCCCGAGGACACAGACCAATTCCCCCTCGAATCTTCCCAGGCCCCCGACGATCGCCTCGTCCTCGCCGAAATAGCGGTCGCCGGCGAGCGGGGTGAACTCGGTGACGAGCCCCTTGATGTAGTCGCCGAAGTGCGGCCGCCCCTGCGCGCGCGCGACCTGCGTCTTCTGCCACGGCGTCAGGCTGGCGTAGAGATCGGCCAGCGCCTTTTCGGCTCGGGCCTCGAGCTTGCCGATTTCGTCGGCCAGCGCCGGCAAATCGCCCTTGTCCGCCACGGCTCGCAGTTCATCGAGGCGGGCCTCGATATCGGCGACTGGCGTTTCAAAGCTAAGATAGGTGCGCATCCGGTCCTTGCGGCGAACCGCACGGGGGGCAAGCGCGGCGCGCGGAAACTGGCGGCGAGGGGCGGCGAAGTCAAGCCGCGCGGCCGCCCCGTCCACCTTGATTCCGGGCGCGCGATGCGGCATGAACGGCGTTTCGTAGGAGTGTAGCTCAATTGGTTAGAGCACCGGTCTCCAAAACCGGGGGTTGGGGGTTCGAGTCCCTCCTCTCCTGCCATCGGTTCTAGCCGATGGAGACCTGCGCGGGCGTAGTTCAATGGTAGAACGGAAGCTTCCCAAGCTTCATACGAGGGTTCGATTCCCTTCGCCCGCTCCAATTTAAGATAGGCCTGCCCAGCGCATCTTGGCGCCCCCTCAGCGCCAGCCGAGCGCCGGAGCGACATGGGTCAGGATCGCCTCAATGACATGGGCGTTGTAGGCGACCCCAAGCTGGTTCGGGACTGTCAGAAGCAGCGTGTCGGCCTCCGCGACGCCCTCGTCTTTTTCAAGCTGGCGCACCAGAATGTCCGGCTCGGCCGCATAGCTTCGCCCGAAGATCGCGCGCGTCTTCTCGTCGATGAAGCCGATCTGGTCCCCCTCCTCGCCGCCGCGGCCGAAATAGGCGCGATCGCGATCGTCGATCAGCGCGAAAATGCTGCGGCTCACGGACACGCGCGGCTCGCGCTGATGGCCCGCCTCTTTCCAGGCCTGCCGGTAGGCCCGGATCTGCGCGGCCTGCTGAACGTGGAACGGCTCGCCGGTCTCGTCGTTCTTGAGGGTCGAGCTTTGCAGATTCATGCCCAGTTTCGCCGCCCAGACGGCGGTGGCGTTGGAGCCGGCCCCCCACCAGATCCGCTCCCGCAGGCCCTCGGACGAGGGCTCGACGCGCAAAAGTCCGGGCGGATTGGGGAACATCGGACGGGGGTTGGGCTTGGCGAAGCCTTCCCCACGCAGGAGGTCGAGGAAGACCTCGGCGTGACGGCGCCCCATGTCGGCGTCGCTCTCCCCCTCGGCCGGCTGGTAGCCGAAATAGCGCCACCCGTCGATCACCTGCTCGGGCGAGCCGCGGCTGATCCCAAGCTGCAGCCGGCCGCCCGCGATCAGATCGGCCGCGCCCGCGTCCTCGACCATATAGAGCGGATTCTCGTAGCGCATGTCGATGACCGCGGTGCCAATCTCGATCCGGCTCGTCTTGGCGCCCACGGCCGCCAACAGCGGAAAGGGCGAGGCGAGTTGGAGGGCGAAGTGGTGGACGCGGAAATAGGCGCCGTCCGCGCCCAACGCCTCGGCCGCGACGGCGAGGTCGATCGATTGCAGGAGCGCGTCCGCAGCCGACCGCGTCTGCGATTGCGGCGAGGGCGTCCAATGCCCGAACGAGAGGAAACCGATCGTTTTCATGCGGATGCGATCCTAACGATAGAAAGAGGCGGCGGACAAGCCGCGTCGAAGACTGCGGTTCAGGCCGGTCGCTCGCCGACCTCGACGAGATTAAGCGCGTCGATCGCGGCGATCCGCTCGGCCTCCGCCTGCCTCAAGGCGCGCTCCAGCTCCTCGGTGCTCGAGCGGCTCGAGCCCGTAAGAACGACCCCGCCGATGGCGAGGGCGAGGGCGACGATCATGCGGGTCGGCGTGTAGTCCACGAGACCGAGCGCGAAGCCGGCCAATAGCATGGGCCCGGCGACAGCCGAGGCTTGTCCAGCGAGCCTCAGCCTGCGGCTGCGCTCGATCGCGTCGCGCAATTGCTCGATCCGAAGCTCGAGCCGCTCGATCTCGTCCATCAGCGTGCGGCCCTCGCCCTATTTCGCGGGCTCTCGCCTCTCGAGCTTGCCCAGAATCTCGAGCACCCGGTCGATCCCGTCGGGCGAAAGCCGGATCAGCCCGGTATAGGGATGGCTGAGCTCGAGGATGAGAAAGATCGCGATCCCGACGGAGATCGCGCCGGCGAGATGCGCCAGCACGCTCACCGGGTTGGTCGCGGCAACGAGGCCGTTGCCGAGAAAAAGCGCCGTGGCCCAGCATATGACCACGGTCAGAACATGGGGCGGAAACGGGCTGGCGAGCTGGCGCGCCATCAGCATCTGCGTGTCGGCGAGCTTTCTCACCTGATCCCGCGCTATGGCCAGAAGCCCCTTCTGGGCTTCGGTCTCTGGTTTGAGGCTGTCGAAAAACCTGCTCTGGCTCAGGAAGATCGCCCGCATCTCCTCGAAGGTGAACGGCTGGGGCCCGAGCTTCGAGTCGCCGAAGAAGCGGGCCCTTGAACGCTGAAGCGCCGCAAGCATCCCCGCGCGGCCCGGGGCCGCCTGGGGTCCGTAAAGTTCGAGCGCGAGATCGACCTCAGCGACCATCGGCCCGAGCGAAAAGGCCTCGTCCCGCTGCGTGGTGAAGACCGAGAAGGCGGTGAACACGAGCAGGCCCAGGACGAGCGCGAGCAGGAGGGTGACGAGGCCGACCATCGCGCCGACCGAGCCCTTGGAGGCGGTCAGCACATCGGCGGGCACGACCCATTGGAGCGCCATGCCGACGAGGCTCGCGCCGAAGGTGATAAGCGCGACAAAGATCGCCCGATTGAAGGAATGCATTCGCCCCAGCCGCCTGAACGCCTGTCCTTTTGCATGCGCGCGGCGTCCCGGACAAGCTCCGCGGCCAGCGCCCGCTTTTCATGGAGCCGCGCTCCGGCCCTCCATCGAATACGCCCGCGGGGACGCTCCCACTCTCGTCCCACAGGAGTGGGCTGCTGCCCACTCCCTCCGCCCACTCGGATTGTGGTTGACACCACAAGGGTCCGCCGCTTGACTTTGGGCCGGGGTGGAAAGGCGGAATTGGGCCATGAGTTTCGAGATTCGCCAGCGCCAGCCCGTGAGCGCCGCGAACGAGCAGATCCTCAGCGAGATCCGGGATTTCTGCCGCGAAACGCGGACTGCGGAATCGACCTTCGGACGGCGCGTCGTCAACGACGGAAAGCTCGTCTCGCGGCTTCGCGACGGCGCGAGGATCACCACGGAAACCCTCGAGAAGGTCCGCACCTTTCTCTCTGTGAGCAGGCCCGCGCCGCAGGCGCCGAGCCTGACCAGCCTCATGACCCCGGCGCGCCGCGAGCCGCAGCCGGACACGGCCCCTCCCGGCTTCCGCTTCTTCGACAATAGGCAGAAATATCTCCTGTTCGTCTCGACCTGCAGCGAGAAGACCGAGATCGCCCATCGGGTCTCGCTCGAGCTCGCCAACATTCATCCCGCGCCGCCGGCGATCCGGGTATTCGACGCCGGCGTCGGCGACGGCACGGTTCTGGCGCGGGTCATGCGGGCGATGCACGCCCGCTTTCCGACGATGCCGCTTTATGTCGTCGCCAAGGAGATCTCTTACGAAGACGTGCGGATGACGCTCGAGAAAATGGCCGACCGGCTGTTCGAACATCCGGCCACCGTGCTCGTCCTGACGAACCTCTATTACGCCGAGGCGCCGTGGCTGACGCCGCGCTCAGCCTCGGCCGCGCAAAGCCTGATCTGGAAGGATGTCGCGCTCTCCGGCAACACGTCGCACGGCTTCGCCGAGCAGATCGCCGATCTCGAGGGGTTTTTGGCCGAAAACTGGCGGGCCGGGGTCAAGAGCTCGGGCAATCCCGTCTATCTGAGGCCCATCATCCTGACCCTCAGGCGCGAGGATCACACCTTTCTGCTCGATCCGATCCTGCCGCGGCCGGGGCGCGTCACCGCGGACTATGATCTCGTCATCGCCTCCCAGCCTTACCGCGCCAGGGCGAGCCTCGAATTCAAGGCCTCGAAGGTCGTCGCGCCGCTCGTCCAGTCGTTGCGGCCGGGCGGACGGCTGATCGGCATCCATTCGCATGGGCACGATCCGGGCCTCGAGATCATCACCGACATCTGGCCGGGCGAGAACCCCTTCACCTCCGACCGGCACGCCGTCCTGCGACAGGTCAAGCACGAACTCGGCGCGGCCGCGCGCCACTACAATTTCAACGCCTCTTCCGACGCCCGGTCGATCTTCAAATATCACATGCACACGCTGCCGGACGAAGTCAGCGGCCCGATCGGCACCTCGACGCTGTTCGCCGCCTGGAACGCCGCGATCTATGTCGCGCAGGTCGAGGACCGGCGGCTCGGCGGCGCGGTGCGCGACGGGCGCTATCTCGAAGCCACCGACCGGGTGCTGAAGAAGCACGGAGGCTTGTGGTTCAACGACGAAACCTTCGTGATTTCACGACGCCGCTATTAGCGCGGGCGGACCCAGGAGGCCTGCATGACCGAAACCAACTGCGCTCCGCCCCTCGACCTTGCTGCCCTGTTGTCGAGGGCGTCGGTCGAGGTCTCGTCGGGCGGCCGCCAGCTCGCCGAACTCAGCGATCGCTTCAGCCCGGGCATCGACGTGACCATCACCTTCCTGCCCGGCGACGACTATCGCCACAACATCGAGACGGCGGCTGCGCTGCGCCGGCTCGGGTTCAATCCGGTCCTGCATATCGCCGCGCGAGAGATGCGCTCGCGCGAGGCGCTCGACGATTTTCTCAGGCGGGCACGCGGCGAGGCCGACGCGAATCGCGTTCTCCTGATCGCCGGGGATACGTTGCGGGCGCTTGGTCCGTTCAAATCGAGCGCCGACATCTGCGCGAGCGGCCTGATCGAGGCGCATGGAATTCGCGCGGTCAGTTTCGCCGGCCATCCGGAGGGCCATCCGCATCTCGACGCCGACCAGGCGATGGCGGCGCTCGCGGCCAAGCGCGCGTGGGGACTGAGCTCGGGCGTCCGCGTCGATCTCGTGTCGCAATTCTGCTTCGAAAGCGCTCCCATTCTCGCCTGGCTCAAGGACCTCGAGGCGCACGGGCTCGACATTCCCGTGCACATCGGTCTCGCCGGTCCTGCCTCGCCGGCGACGCTCGCCAAGTTCGCCCTGCGCTGCGTGGTGGGAAACTCGCTAAGATCAGTGCGCGAACACATCGGCCGCTTCGGCCGCCTCCTGATCGACGAGGGACCCGACGACGTCCTGCGCGGCCTCTGGGCGTCGCCCTCGATCGGCGAGGCGCCCATCGCGGGCCTTCATTTCTTTCCATTTGGCGGCCTGCGCAAGACCAGCCAATGGCTGCGGAACTTCGACGCCCTCGAATGGTCGCGGACGGCCGGGCGCGCCATGTCGCCCGCGTGAATGGCGACATGCAGCGGCGCACAAGCGGGCGACATGAAGAAGCGGCCGCTGTCGGTCTCGGCGCTTTGAGACTATGATCGCCGCTTCCGCCCAAGCTTTGCGGAAGCACAAAAAAAATCGTCCGCCTCAATTCGTGGGGTGGAGAACCAGGGAGCAAACGCAATGCCAATCCCGACTGAACCGGTTGGATCGCTGCCGCGGCCGATGAAGCTGCAAAACGCGCTCGCCGACTATGACGCCGGCAAGATCAAGCATGCGGACCTCGAGCGGGAGCAGGACGCCGCCTGCCTCGACTCGATCAAGCGCTCCGAGGCGACCGGCGAGCCGATCATCTCCGACGGCGAGCAGCGCATGTCGAGCTTCGCCACCTATCCGCTCACCGACACGCTGGCGGGAACGGGGCTCGCCGACAATCTCGCCGCCGACGGGCAATATTTCGCCATCTTCACCGACGGCCATCACCGCCAATTGCCGCGCCTGACCGGCGGGCCTTTCAAATACAAGACCTACGCGTCCCAGTACGTCGAAAAGGCGATGAAGATGACGACGAAGCCCTTGAAGCAGGCGGTCATCGCGCCCTCGATGCTGTCATTGCTCTATCCGCTCGACAGCGAGGTCAAAGGCTATACGCGCGAGCAGTTCGTCTCCGATCTCGTCGACCAGTGCGAGAAGGATATTCGCGGCGCCTTCAAGGCCGGCGCCAAGCGCGTGTCGATCGACTTCACCGAAGGGCGCCTCGCCTGCCGCAACGACCCGAACAACCCGTGGACCGGCCGCAAGATGCTGTCGCATTTCATCGACCTCAACAACCGGGTGCTCGATCGCTTCAGCACGGAGGAGCGCAAGAATATCGGCATCCATACCTGCCCCGGCGGCGACTGCGACGCGACTCATAGCGCCGACGTCGACTACGCGGAACTCTTGCCCAGCATGTTCAAGATGAACGCCGGCTATTTCCTGATGCAATTGTCGAGCGAGAAGGACAAGGAGCACGTCTACAAGCTCTGCGGGCAACACAGCCGCACCGACGCCAACGGCGTGGCCCAGGTCTGCTTCATCGGGGTGATCAACCCGCAAAATCCACGCGTCGAGTTGCCCGAGGAGGTGCGCGACGCGCTCATGGAGGCCTCGAAGCACATTCCGAAGGAACGCCTGGGGTCGACGGACGATTGCGGCTTCTCGCCGTTCAGCATCGACGTCAAGCCGAAGCACGGCTCGCCTGACATGGCGCGCGACATCGCGTTCGAGAAGATCACCTCGCGAGTCAAGGGAACGGCGATGGCGTCCCAGAAGCTCGGCCTGGCGTAGAAGCGCGCTTCGCCCGGGGTGGGGGGCGGCGGCGCCCCCTCCCGCGCCGCCGCCCCTTTCGCGATTGCGTCGGGCGCCATTCCACGGGCTCGATCGTCACGGGAGCGCGAATGCAGGCTCTTATTGTTAGCTGTTGTCTCGGGGAATTCTGCCCTGAGAGCGTCATGGCCGGCCTTGTGCAGCCTTGTGCCGGCCCATCCACGCCGCCCGGCCCCGACGATCTCTTTCGTCAAAAGATAGTGTTTCTTCTCAGATGTTTATCCTGAGAGGGCGGTGTTCTCGTGGATGACCTCTAGACTTCTTTGATTTCGCGCGCTTTTTCGCGAAAAACCGGCTTCCACTTTTTCGCAGCGCGCATCTAGCGCGGCCATGACGAAAAACCGAAATATAAGCGCTGCAGGGCCGACAACTTCTTTCCAAAAGTGGGAATGTGTGCTAGACATATTTCTGATGAACAGAGCAGCGCGCCTTCGGCAGGACAACGCCCCGCGCGAACGGACAGGAGACCGGATGAATCCATGGGTTCGAGGCGCTTTGCCCACAACCTGATACGCGAGTTGAGGCGGCGGAAATTTTTTTACCTTTTTTCGCTCATAACCCTTTGAAAAGTCTGGATTCAGAAAAGTAAAAGAAAGCAAAAGAAAGCCTTTTTGCTTTCTTTTCCTTTCCTTTTCTTTCTTTTATTTTCGCCCGACTCGCGCTTGGGTTGCATTTGCGCCTCTATCCGGGCCTTCGGCGCCCCCACCTTGGCCGCCCTTGCGGCGCGGGCCGCCGTTCGGCAAAGAATATGCCGGCGCCGCGCCTCGGGCGCCTCCCCTTGAGCGCTCCAGCCGATGACCCGTAACCGCGACCGCCGCTCGAAGCCCCCTTACCTGGGGTCACGCAAGCCACCGCCCGCGGCCGGCAGACAGGGAGCGCAGGTCCTGAAAGCGGGGCGGGCGGCCGCCGGCTCGGCCCTCCGCGATCGCCCGGGCGAGCGCAGGGAGGCCAGGGTCTCGCTCATCTATGGCTTTCACAGCGTCGTTGCGGCGCTCCGGGCGCCACGCCGCGAGTTGATCCGCCTCTACGCGACGGCCGCCGCGGCCGAGCGGCTCGGCGCCGAAATCGCCGCGCGTAGCCTCGAGACCCGGATCATGAGTTTGGCGGAAATCTCCGCCCGGGCTCCGCGCGAGGCGGTCCATCAAGGACTGTTGCTCGAAGCGCGGCCGCTTGCGCCCATCGACGTCGCAGACTTGCCCGCCGACGGCCTCGTGCTGGTCCTCGACCAGATCACCGATCCGCACAATGTCGGGGCGATTCTGCGCACCGCCGCCGCGTTCGCCGTAGACGCGCTCGTCACGACCGAGCGCCACTCGCCCGAGTTCGCCGGCGCGCTAGCGAAATCGGCTTCCGGCGGCCTCGAGCACGTGCCGATTTGCAGCGTCACCAATCTGGCGCGGGCGCTCGCCGAGATGGGGGACATGGGCTATTGGCGGATCGGGCTCGACTCGGAGGCGGAGGGCCGGCTCACCGGCGAGACGCTCACGCGCCCGCTGGCGCTGGTTCTCGGCGCGGAGGACAGAGGCTTACGAAGACTGACGCGGGAGCGATGCGACCGCCTGGCCCGGCTCGATCTGCCCGGCGCGATCAGGAGCCTCAACGTGTCGAACGCCTGCGCGATCGCGCTTGCGCTCGTGCACGAGCGCATCTCCAGCGAAACCTGAGGAGCGGCCGGGAACGCGGGCGGACTCACTTCGTTGCGTCGGCCGGCACCACTTTGGCGTAGCTGAGGTCGTAGGTCTTGTTGAGCAAGGGGTCGAGCGGAGTGCCCTCGGAAGCGTCATAGATGCGCGGACGGCCGGAAGCGGTTCCATACGACGCCGGAGCGGGCGCGGCGGCGCCGGCGCCATCCATCGCGACATTGGAAACCAGCGTCGCCGTTCCATACTTGGCTTCACGCGCCTTCTGGTCCGCGAGCATGGCGGGCGAAAGGGGAGCCGTGGCGATAGGCCCTGCGTCTGTCCCCGGCGGGTCTGTGTCCCCGAAGGCGAGACCTTCCGAAGGAGCGTCGTTGACGCCGGTGATGACAGCGCCCAATTCGTCGAGCGTTTTTGCGCCCGGAGCGTCAAGCGAAGCCAGCGCCACAGCCTCGGCGTTCCGGCCGGCGCCGATTCTGCTGAGGCGGGCGAGAACCGAGGCGGGCGCGGCTTGCCGGTCAGAAGGCGCGACCAGCGAGCCAAATTGCGTCGACGCGAGCGAAACGGAAGCGCCTGAACCTTCCTTTGCGTCATCAACCGCGCCGCTTTCCGCCGGCCAGCGTTTGGGGCCCATGGCGCTCGCCTTCGTTTCGCCTGAAGCGGCAAGCGACAGCGCTAGATCCTTCGTGTTCCGTTCGGCGCCGATCTTGCTCAAACGGGCGAGAACCGAGAGGGGAGCTTGCCCCTGCCCCGGGCTGACGAGCGCGCCAAACTCGGCGGGATCGACCGACTCGATCGAGCCGCGGATCGCGGGTCCGGGCGTCACGTCAGGCGCGAGCTTGTCCTTGACGTCCTTTTCGATCTGGCGCCAGCGGGCGACATTCTTCTGATGCTGGTCAAGCGTCTCGGCGAACGTATGCCCTCCGGTTCCGTCGGCGACGAAATAGAGGTCCTTGCTGCGCGCCGGGTTGGCGACGGCTTCCAGCGCCGCCTTGCCGGGGTTGCAGATCGGCCCTGGCGGCAGGCCCTCGATGAGATAGGTGTTATAGGGCGTCGGCTGGGTGAGATCGGCCTTGGTGATGCTGCGGCCGAGCGTGCCCTTGCCTCGAACGAGGCCATAGACGATCGTCGGGTCGGACTCGAGGCGCATATGCTTTTGGAGGCGATTGACGAACACCCCGGCGACGCGCGGCCGCTCTCCCGGCTTGCCGGTCTCTTTTTCCACGATCGAGGCCAGGGTCACCATTTCCCATGGCGACCTGATCGGCAAATTCTGCGCCCGCCCCTTCCATATCTCGTCGACCGTCTTCGCCTGCATTTTCGCCATGCGCGACAGAATCGACAGGCGCGTGTCGCCTCGCTCGAAATAGTAGGTGTCGGGGGCGAGCGAGCCTTCGCGCGGCGGCTCCCGGATCTCGCCGATCAGGACCGGGTCCTCGCGCAGCCGGTCGGCCACCTGCTCGCTGGTCAGACCCTCGGGGATGGTCAGCTTGTAGCGCACCACATGGTGAGCGATGAGCTCATTCTCGATCTCGTTCATGCTGACGGCCGCCTTGAACGCGTACTCGCCGCGCTTCAATGCGCCGCGGTTGCCGTCGAGCAGCGTAAGAACGTTGAACCACATCGCGCTGTCGATCACGCCTGCGCGCTCGAGCTGATCGGCGATGCTGCCAGCGTCGTCCTCGCGTACGATCATGACCACCTTGTCGGCGGCAAGGGGCCCTGGGCCTCGCGCCTCCTTCATCAGCCAAACGAGCGCGCCGACCGTCCCGAGCGCGCCGAGCAGAACGAAGGTGAGAAGTCCGCTCACGCTCGACAGTCCCATCCGCCGTGGCCTGCGCGGCGGGCGGCTCGGCGGCGGGGCGGGATCGCCGGGCGCTGCGGGCTTGCTCGCGCGGCTGAACAGGCTCACGCGCGGCCGAGAGGCTTTTCCGTCGCCGGAATCGTGATCTGCGCTCATGTCGTCTGCCGCTTCTGCGCCTTCGGCCGCTGATCTTGCCGTTCAACTCCCGCGCCGGGCTGGATCTGCAGGCCGCGGGCTTCAGGGCAAGTTTAGCCGACCCGCCGCCGCCGGGAAACACCGAATCGTCCCCGGCGCCTGCCGCTCAATTCGGAGCGCGAAAGACGAGGGATGCGTTTGTGCCGCCGAACCCGAACGAATTGGATAGCGCCGCCTGTATCGGCCGCTTGCGCGCAGCATGGGGCGCAAGATCGATCGCCGTCTCCACCGAAGGGTTGTCGAGATTGAGCGTCGGCGGCGCGACCTGGTCGCGGATGGCGAGGATGGAGAAGATCGCCTCGACCGCGCCCGCCGCGCCCAGAAGATGGCCGATCGACGACTTGGTCGACGACATGGTCGTTTTGGCGGCTGAATTGCCGAGAAGGCGCTCGACCGCGTGCAACTCGATTTCGTCGCCTACCGGAGTCGAGGTGCCGTGCGCATTGACGTAGTCGATCTCCGAAGCGGAGATCTCCGCGCGCTTCAAGGCCATGCTCATCGAGCGAAAGGCGCCGTCGCCGTCCGGCGCAGGCGCGGTGATGTGATAGGCGTCGCCGGAAAGGCCGTAGCCGATCAGTTCGGCATAGATACGCGCGCCGCGGGCCTTCGCGTGGTCGAACTCCTCGAGCACCACGCACCCCGCGCCTTCGCCCATGACAAAACCATCGCGATCGCGGTCATAAGGGCGCGAGGCTTGCTTCGGCCGGTCGTTGAAGCCCGTCGACAGGGCGCGGCAGGCGCAAAAACCCGCCAGCGAGAGGCGGTTGACCGCCGATTCCGCGCCGCCCGCGACCATCACATTGGCGTCGCCAAGCGCGATCAGCCGGCCGGCGTCGCCGATCGCGTGCGCGCCGGTCGAGCAGGCGGTGACGACCGCGTGGTTCGGGCCCTTGAGATTGTGGGCGATCGAAACCTGGCCGCTCAGAAGATTGATGAGCCTGCCCGGAATGAAGAACGGCGAGATGCGGCGCGGCCCTTTTTCGTGCAACGTGACGGAGGCGTCGTAGATGCCGCCCAGACCGCCGATGCCCGAGCCGAACAGGACGCCGGTCTCGATTTCCTCCGTCGTAGGACTTGGGCTCCCAATTGGCGTCGCGCAGCGCCTGGGTCGCGGCGCTCATGCCGTATATGATGAAGTCGTCGACGCGGCGCTGTTCCTTGGGGTCCATCCAGTCGTCAGGATTGAAGGCGTCGGGAGCCGCGCCGCGCGGCACTTGCGCGGCGATTTGGCAGGGAAGGTCGGAAACATCGAAGTTCTCGACCCGAGAGGCTGCGGATTCGGCGGCAAGAAGACGGCGCCACGTCGCCTCAACCCCGCAAGCCATGGGCGACACCATGCCCAGACCCGTAACGACGACTCGCCTCAGTTGGCCCATGCCTGTACTCTAGCTGTTCTTGTTTCCATTGTTTAACCGCGGCGCGGCCGCCGGTCCCGCGCCAAATGCTACAAGGGCCGGACTGGACGCCGGCCCACGCACCTTAAGGAAAAAGCGTCTTGAGGAACGCCGGTCTGCGGCCGGCTCAGCGCGCTCGGCGGCTATTTTTTGGTCGACGCCTTTTCAAGGTATTTAACCGCGTCGCCGACGGTCACGATGGTTTCGGCCTGGTCGTCGGGAATCTCCACGCCGAATTCTTCTTCGAAAGCCATCACCAATTCAACCGTATCCAGCGAGTCGGCGCCCAGATCGTCGATGAAATTGGCGCTGTCGACGACTTTGTCGGCCTCCACGCCAAGGTGCTCGACAACGATCTTCTTCACGCGCTCCGCGACATCGCTCATGTCTTTTTTCCCTTATGCATCAGGCTTCGCCGCCCGACTTCCTGATCAATTCCCCGACCGACCTCGTCGAGACGACGCTCGCCCTTTGGCCGTCCGCTCCGCGCCGCGAAGCGCTGACAGGTTCGCTCGGGGTTCGCCGACGCCGACGCTCGAAAGATCAGCCCCTCCCGCGTCCTGCGACAAATCGGGTCGATAGCATATCTTTTTTGTCAACGCGAGAGGGCGGGAGACCTGTCACGCCTGACTTTCCCTGCAACTCCAAGGTCATCAAATCATTGCCATTCCGCCGTTCACATGCAGCGTCTGTCCGGTGATGTAAGCCGCTTCCGAACTCGCCAAATACACGGCCGCGGCGCCAATCTCCTTGTCCGAACCAAGGCGTTCCATCGGTATCGAGGCGAGGATCGCCTCGCGCTGCTTCTGGTCGAGCGCCCGGGTCATCGGGCTATCGATGAAGCCGGGCGCGATGCAATTGACCGTGATGCCCCGTGTCGCCACCTCGGCCGCGAGCGCCTTCGACATGCCGATCATGCCAGCCTTGGCGGCCGCGTAATTCCCTTGGCCAACATTGCCCTGAACGCCAACGACCGACGTCATATTTATAATGCGGCCATGGCGACGTTTCAGCATGCCCTTCAGCGCTGCGCGCGACAGGCGAAACGCCGCAGTCAGATTGATCGCAAGAACCGTGTCCCAGTCCTCATCCTTCATCCGAATAAGGAGACTGTCGCGCGTAACCCCGGCGTTATTGACCAGAATGTCGATCGGTCCGATCGCGGCCTCGACGTTCGAAACGAGCGCTTCGGTGGCCTGCGGAGTCGGCGAGATCGCACGGGATCGGGTGGGCCCGATGCTCAAGTTCGGCGGCGAGCGTTTCGAGCGCTTCCCGGCGCGTGCCGGAGAGCGCCACTGCGGCTCCCTGCGCGTGAAGGGCCCGCGCGATCGCGGCGCCAAGGCCGCCCGACGCGCCGGTTACGAGCGCTGTCCTTCCCGTCAGATCGAACAAGGGCGTCGTCTCTCTCGCCAGATTGATCAGGGTTTCGCCGAGGCGCTGAAGGCCGCAACGTCGGCGGGCGAGCCGACGCTGATCGCCGTCACGCCTCTCCGCAATTCGCTTGATGAGGCCAGTCAACACTTTGCCCGCGCCGAGTTCAATAAACCGCATGACGCCATGCGCAGTCATATAAGTCACGCTCTCCCGCCAGCGCACAGTTGCGGTGACCTGGGCGACGAGGCCGGACCGGATCGCTTCCGGGTCAATGACCGCCTTGGCTTCGACATTCGCGACAAGGGGCGGCTTGGGTGGAAGAATCGTGACGTCCTTCAGCGCTTCCTCCATCGCCTCTGCGGCCGGCTGCATGAGCGCGCAATGAAACGGCGCCGAGACGGGCAAAAGCAAGGCCCGTTTCGCGCCGGCGAGCTTGGCGAGCTCCATTGCCCGCTCGACCGCCGCTGTCGTGCCTGAGACGACGACTTGAGCGGCCCCGTTGTCGTTGGCGACCTGGCAGATCGCGCCGCCGAGGTAGAGGTTGCTCGCCGCCTCTGTCGCGATCTTCACCACCGCGCCGAATTCAAGGCCGAGGATGGCCGCCATCGCGCCTTCGCCGACGGGAACCGCCTTCTGCATTGCATCGCCGCGCAGCCGCAAAAGACGCGCCGTGTCCTCAAGGGTGAGCGAACCCGCGGCGCAAAGCGCCGAATACTCGCCGAGCGAATGTCCGGCGACGTAGGCCGCCTGCCGGCGTGCGTCGAAGCCCTGTTCGGTCTCCAGAACCTTGAGCGCCGCGAGGCTCGCGGCCATCAGCGCCGGCTGGGCGTTGGCGGTGAGGGTTAGTTCGGCCTCGGGTCCGTCGAACATCAGTTTGGAAAGATTTTGTGACAGGGCCGCGTCGACGCGCTCGAACACCTCTCGCGCTACGGGAAATTCGTCCGCCAGCGCCTTCCCCATGCCGACTGCCTGGGAGCCTTGACCCGGAAACACCAAGGCCGTCTTCATGGTCCGGTTTCTCCGAACAAACGCAATAGGGCGACTTCGCTTCCGCCCGGGCGCGGCGGCGGTGACACGGCGCAGGCTGGGCTGTCAAGCGTCGGATTTGACTAAACGGCGAAGGGGTTAGGCTGAAGGCTGACCGGCGAACCCATACCGGAATGGATCCCTGGGGTCCTGCACCAGCTTGCTTTCGGCGCAGATGAACGCGCGTCCGCTGACGCGGGGCAGAACGCCGCCGTTCGGGCCCGGTTCGAAGCTTGCGCGAAAGCGGCTGCCGATGATGCTTTCCTGCACCCAGACTTCGCCGGGGCGCAGCTTCCCGTCCGCATAAAGGCACGCAAGCTTGGCGCTGGTGCCCGTGCCGCACGGCGACCGGTCATAGGCGCCGCCCGGGCATAGGACGAAATTGCGGCTCATCGCGTCGCTCGATCGCGGGGGAGCAAAGAACTCGATGTGATCGATCAATGCGCCGTCCTTGCCGCGTACGCCCTGGGCTTTGAGCGCATCGCTGATCGCGGTGGCGGCTGCCGTCAACGGGCCGACGTTCGCGAGCCCGAGATCGCAAGGCGCAAACGAAGTGAGGAAGAACCAGTTGCCGCCCCAGGCGACGTCTCCGCGCACGGTTCCCAAACCCTCGACCTCGACCGAGACCGCTTCGGCGAGACGATAACTCTCGATATTCTCCACCGTCGCCGTGCTGCCGTCGATCAGGTCCACGCCGACCACGCCGACCGGAGTCTCGAAACGATGGCCCCCGGGCTTGAGCCGGCCCATATAAGCGAGCGTCACAGCGAGGCCGATTGTCCCGTGGCCGCACATGCCGAGATAGCCGACATTGTTGAAGAAGATGACGCCCGCGGCGCATGACCTGTCGTGCGGCTCGCACAGCAACGCGCCGACCAGCGCATCGTGGCCGCGCGGCTCATTGACGGCGAAGCGGCGGACATGATCGAACTCGCCAGCGAAGCGCCGAAGCCGCGCGGCGAGCGGCCCGTCGCCGAGGGGCGGCCCGCCATCGACAATCACGCGGGTCGGCTCGCCCTCGGTATGGGAGTCGATGACCCGCATGCGGCTCAGTCCTTCGCGCCCGGCCAGGAAGCCCACCAGGCGCGGAACGTCCCGAACCGGCGCTTCGCCATGCTCTCCTGCGATGGGCTGAGCGCGTCGAAATCGTTCAAGTGCAGCGCATATTCGTCATGACCCAGAAGCGTCATGAGGCGCTTGAAATAGAGCACGAGGTCGACGCCCTCGTCGAAAACCGAGAGCGGCTCGAGCGCGCTCTCAAGCTCGAGCGCAAGCCGGCGCGCCTGAGCGTCGCCTCTGGCGGCGCGCTCGCAAAGCTCAACCAGTCGCAGCACCTCGCGCGGCAGCACGTTGCCGATGCCGGTGATGACGCCGCAAGCGCCGCAATTGACGACGCCATGGAACACCTGGGTGTCGACGCCGACCATGAGCGCGATGTCGTCCGATCGCCCCGCGATATGCTCGGCGGCGTAGCTCAGCGACTCCGCGCCGCCGAACTCCTTGAACCCGACGAGTTGGGGAAACTCCTTGCGCAGTTCGAAGAAAAGCTCGGCCCGAGTCTGGAAGCCGTAGTAGGGGCTGTTGTAGATGACCGATGGCAAGTCGACCGCCGCCTCGAGCACGCGCACGAAGTGGCCGCGCTGGGCCGCGGTCGACGAGCCGCGCGAGAGGACGCGCGGAATGATCATGAGACCGCGCGCGCCTTTTTCCTTCGCATGGCGGGCGAGCGCGCCGGCCTGCGCGGTGTTCTGCGCGCCCGTGCCGACGATCACCGGCAGGCCCGCTTTCGCCAAACGCTCGACGCCCTCCATGCGCTGTTCAATCGTGAGCAGTGGCCAGTCGCCCATGGAGCCGCAATAGACCAGCCCCGACATGCCCGCGCCGACAAGATATTTTCCCGTCCGCACGAGGGCGTCGAAGTCGGGCCGCCGGTCGGGTCCGCAGGGCGTCATGAGCGCCGGAATGGTTCCCGAAAAGACTTGCGACGGCATCCTGGGGCTCCCTAAAGTCGGGCTTTCGCGGTGCTGGACATTCGCACGTCCTTGCTTCCTGTTCTTGATGAAAACCAAGGTTGAGGGTTGAAAATCAGCAAATTTATCCCTCGCGCAGCGGTCAAGGACGATCCGGCCGCCTGTCTCGCCGTCGTCCTTGGACGGCCATTCCCGGGAATCGAGCTGTTCGACCGAATCGCCGACACGGTCTTCTTCATCAAGGATGACGAGGCGCGCTACGTCGCGGTTAACGAAACGCTCGTGAATCGCTGCCAGTTCCCGGACAAGGGGGCGCTGATAGGCCGCAGGGCGAGCGAGGTCTTCGTCGAGCCCGCTCGGCGAGCGTTTCGAAGCGCAGGATCTCACGGTCATAGCTGAAGGGCTTTCGATCCGGGCTAAGATGGAGCTCCATCTCTATCCGGGCGGCGGCGAAGGCTGGTGCCTGACCTGGAAGGAGCCGCTGATCGACGCGAGCGGCGTCATTCGGGGGCTAGTCGGCATTTCGCGCGATGCGCCGAAGCTGGCGGGATCAGGCCCAGTTTCGCCGGCGCTTGCAGCGACGCTCGCCTATATCGACAGCCATCTCGACCAGCCCTTGCGCATTCCCGAGCTCGCGGCGCGAGCCGGACTCTCCCCGTTTCAGTTCGATCAAAGAATCCGCGCATTGTTCGGCCTTTCCGCCGGGCAATATCTGTCCCGGCTACGCATCGACCGGGCCTGCGACCGGCTCCGGCATACCGACGCGCCTTTGAGCGAATTGGCGCTCGAATGCGGCTATGGGGACCAGGCGGCGTTCACGCGCCAATTCCATAAGTCGGTCGGCTTGAGCCCAGGAGCTTATCGGACGGCGACGACGCGCGGCCGCAAGCGGGCGCCCCTCCCGGCCAAAGCCTGAAACGGCTGGCGCGCGACTTAAGGCCCGACCCGGGATCAGTGTACGGAGGGAGTGCGCCACATTTTCACGTTGCGTCGGGTGCAAAATCCGTCTCGAATGCTCCGCGGTACGCAAGAGATGCCCGAGGGGCGCGATATTTGCGGCTCCCGCGGGCCGAACGCGCCGGGAGAAAAACATGATGGGCCACGGGAGGATATTACAATCGGCGTCCGCCGCCGTTGTCGCGTGCGCCTGGCTTGCGGTCGCGCCGGGCGCAGGGCGTGAAGATCGGCGTTCCTCAACGATCAATCCGGACCCTATGCCGATTTTGGCGGCAAGTGGTCGGTCGAAGCGGCGAAAATGGTGATTGAGGATTTTGGCGGCAGCGTGCTCGGCCGAGAAGATCGACCTGGTCGACCGCCGATCACCAGAACAAGGTCGATCTCGCCACCCAATCGCGCGCCGCTGGTACGACGCCGAGGGCGTTGACATGATCACCGACCTCACCTCGTCCGCGGTCGCGCTCGCGGTGCAGCAGATCGCCGGCGAGAAGAAGAAAATCGATATCGTTGTGGCCTCGTCGACCTCGGCGCTCTCGGGCTCGGCCTGCACGCCGTACGGCCCGGCGACACGGCGTATCCGACCGCCGCCGATGGCGGCTGCCCATTGACAAATGAGCGGAAGAAAGTGGGCGAGACGCGTTCGCCTGATGCGGCGGCGAGGAAAAGATGGCGCGCTTGCTTTCTGTGAATGTCGGCCTCCCGCGCGATCTTCCGTGGCAGGGCAAAACCGTCCATACCGGAATCTGGAAAGCCCCGGTCGAAGGCCCTCGCATGGCGCGGCGGCTCAACCTCGACGGGGATGGTCAGGGCGATCTCGCGGGCCATGGCGGTGAGCATCGCGCGGTCTTCGTCTATCAGATCGAGTTCGTACCGGTATTGGCAAACTCAGCTCCGCCGCGACGACTTTTCTTACGGCCAGTTCGGTGAGAATTTCACGGTTGACGGGCTGCTCGACGCGGAGGTGTGCATCGGCGACCGCTACCGGATCGGCGGCGCGCTGTTCGAGGTGACCCAGCCGCGCGTCACCTGCTACCGGCTCGGCATCCGGATGAATGAGCCGCGGATGCCTGCGCTGGTCGTCGCGCATCACAGGCCGGGCTTTTATTTTCGCGTCCTTAAGGAAGGCGAGGTCGAAGCCGGCGAGGAGATCGTCAAGGTCTCGGCCGGTCCGGAGCGCATGACCGTCGCCGATATCGACGCGCTGCTCTATCTGCCCGGGCGCGACAGAAACGGAATGGAGCGGGCGCTACGCATCCCGGCTTTGAGCGCCGGCTGGCGCTCCTCGTTTGAGACATTGCTCGACGAGGACGCGAAGGGCTCGACGGCCAGCAATCCCGCCTCGGCGCCCGCGGCCGGGCCGGCGCCGGCATGGGCCGGGTTTCGGCCGCTCAAGATTACGGACAAGCGGCGCGAGAGCATGAACGTCACCTCGCTCATGCTCGAACCGAGCGACGCCCTCGAGCTCGTTGCGGCGATGCCCGGCCAGTTCATCGTGCTGCGGCTCAAGCCCTCGCCAGAGGCGCCAGCGTTGCTGCGCAGCTATTCGCTGTCAGGCGAACCCAGCGAGCAGCGCTGGCGGCTCAGCATCAAGCGCGAGCCGAACGGCGCGGCTGGGGCCTATGTCGAGGATAGGCTCAAGGTCGGCGACGTCATCGATGCGAGCGCGCCGCGCGGCGCTTTCACGCTCGCTGAGGGCGATGGCCCTGTGGTCCTGTTGAGCGCCGGCATCGGCTTAACTCCGGTGCTCGCCATGCTGCATGTGTTGGCGGCCGGCGGCTCGCATAGAGAGGTCTGGTGGGTTCACGGAGCGCGCAACAAGGCGGAGCATGCGTTGGCAGCGGAAGTGCAGGGGCTTCTCAAATTGTTGCCCCGAGGCCATAGCCACATTCTTTACAGCGCACCCGACCCGACAGATCGGCTCGCGGTTGATTTCGACGCGGCTGGGCGCTTGGACATGCACGTCTTGCAGAAGCTGGGCGCGCCTCGCGAGGCCGATTTCTATCTGTGCGGACCGGCCGGGTTCATGAGCAGCCTGATGGCCGATCTCGCGGGCTGGGGCGTCTCAGCCGAGCGGGTGCACAGCGAGAACTTCGGCTCCGGGCCGTCGCTGACGCCAGGCGTCGTCGCGGCTCCGTCGCGGGCGCCGCATCTGCCTGACCGGCCCGCGAGCCAGGGGCCGATGGTTTCCTTCGCGAGAAGCAATCTGGCCCTTCATTGGGATTCGGCGTTTCAGAGCCTATTGGAGCTGGCTGAGGCCTGCGACGTGCCGGTGCGGTGGGCGTGTCGCACCGGCGTCTGCCACACTTGCGAGACGGGGCTTATCGCCGGCGCGGTCGATTATTCGATCGACCCGCTTACGCCGCCGGGAGATGGCAATCTATTGATTTGCTGCAGTCGGCCGCGCGGGGACATTGTGCTCGATCTCTAAACCGCGGGGGCGTTGACCTCGGGACCTAGACGCTAAAGACCGACGGCCCGACTCGCGTCGCGCTCCCTCTCTCTGGCCACGAAACGGTGATAGGGATGATATGGGGCCGCCCCACAATTCGCTAGGCGGGCGGCAGTGCGAGGGACCTGATGACGGCGGCGCCCGGAAAATCCTGCGGGGCCTGCACAATGTGCTGCTCGGCGCTGGAGATCGACCATTTCAAAAAGCCGGCGGGCCCGCTGTGCGTCAATTGCCGGACTGGCGGCGGCTGCGCGATCTACGCCGCGCGCCCGCAGGTCTGTCGCGACTTTGAGTGCGAGTGGCTGACCCGCCGAGATCTCGCGCGGCAATTGCGCCCCGATCTTGTCGGCACGATCCTCATGGAGGACGCCGACAGCGACGAATACCGCGCGGTTTGCGCCCCCGAGAAGCCCATGGCCTGGCGCCATCCGCGCGTGTTCGCCCATCTCGTCTCGGTCGCCAAGTCCGGCCGAATCGTAGTCGCCAAGGCAGGGCTGACCTCATGGCGGATCTTCGCCTCGGGGGAATATGGACCGACGGTCTGATTGATCGCCCGATTTTTGAACAGGGCGCCTATTGAAAAGGCGCCCCAATGGTTGCCATCGCGTTCTGACCCCTGGTGTCCGTCCGGTGGCATGATCCGGCGTCCAGTGCTATTGGAGCGCCGCCTGCGCTTATCGGGCGGGCCCACGGCCTGAGGCGGCAAAAACGTCGGCCGCGCCAAGCGGGGATTGAGGGAGTTTCGCCCAAATGAAGAAGATCGAGGCGATCATCAAGCCGTTCAAGCTCGACGAAGTGAAGGAGGCGCTGCAGGAGGCGGGAATCCACGGCATTACCGTCCTCGAGGCGAAGGGCTTCGGCCGCCAGAAGGGCCATACTGAGCTTTATCGCGGGGCCGAATATGTCGTGGACTTTCTGCCCAAGGTGAAGATCGAGGTGGTGGTCTCTGACGAAAATCTCGGTCCGGCGATCGAGGCGATCCGTGCTGCGGCCCAGACCGGCCGCATCGGCGATGGCAAGATATTTGTATCGCAAATCGATGAGGCCATCCGGATCCGGACCGGTGAAACCGGCGCGGACGCGGTCTGAAGCCATTTCAGGGGGCTCATCAAAGCGCAAATCGCCGCTCCCGCGGCGAGCGGGAACGTTCGGAACTTCAATCTTGAGGAAAGGCAAATCATGAAGACCGCCAAGGATGTCCTGAAGGCGATCAAGGACAATGACGTCAAATATGTCGATCTGCGCTTTACCGATCCACGCGGCAAGTGGCAGCACGTGACATTCGATCAGAGCCTGGTTGACGAGGACGCATTCGCTGAGGGGCTGATGTTCGACGGCTCGTCGATCGCCGGCTGGAAGGCGATCAACGAATCCGACATGACGCTGATGCCCGACCCGACCTCGGCGTGCATGGATCCGTTCTTCGCCGCCTCCACGATGGTCATCACTTGCGACATTCTCGATCCGGCGAGCGGCCAGCCCTACAACCGCGACCCGCGCGGCATCTCCAAGAAGGCCGAGGCCTATCTCAAGTCGACAGGCGTGGGCGACGCCATCTTCTTCGGCCCGGAGGCCGAGTTCTTTGTCTTCGACGACGTGCGCTTCGCCGCCGAGCCCTACAACACCGGGTTCCAGATCAACTCGATCGAGCTGCCGACCAATTCCGATACGACCTACGAGGGCGGCAACCTCGGCCACCGCGTCCGCACCAAGGGCGGCTATTTCCCCGTTCCGCCCCAGGATTCGGCCCAGGACATGCGCGGCGAGATGCTGGCCGCGATGGCGCAAATGGGCGCGATCGTCGAGAAGCACCACCACGAGGTCGCCTCCGCCCAGCATGAGCTCGGCCTTAAGTTCGGCCCGATGACGACCATGGCCGACCATTTGCAAGTTTACAAATACTGCATCCACATGGTCGCGCAGAGCTACGGCAAGACCGCGACCTTCATGCCGAAGCCGATCTACGGCGACAACGGCTCGGGTATGCATGTCCACCAGTCGATCTGGAAGGGCGGCAAGCCGGTCATGGCCGGCAATAAATACGCCGACTTGAGCCAGGAGTGCCTCTACTATATCGGCGGCATCATCAAGCACGCCAAAGCGCTCAACGGCTTCACCAATCCCTCCACGAACAGCTACAAGCGCTTGGTGCCGGGCTTCGAGGCCCCGGTGCTGCTCGCCTACTCGGCCCGCAACCGCTCGGCCTCGTGCCGCATCCCGTGGACGGCGAACCCGAAGGCCAAGCGCGTCGAGGTGCGTTTCCCCGATCCGACCGCCAACCCCTATCTGGCCTTCTCAGCGATGCTGATGGCGGGCCTCGACGGCATCACCAACAAGATCGATCCCGGCCCGGCGATGGACAAGGATCTCTACGACTTGCCGCCGAAGGAACTGAAGAAGATCCCGACGGTCTGCGGCAGCTTGCGCGAGGCGCTCTCGAGCCTCGACAGGGACCGCGCCTTCCTCAAGGCCGGCGACGTGTTCAACGACGACTTCATCGACAGCTATATCGAGCTCAAGATGGCTGACGTTCATCGCTTCGAGATGACGCCGCACCCCGTCGAGTTCGAGATGTACTACTCCTACTGAGCCGTTGGAGTTCATGGAGGCGAAAAGGGCGGCCAGCGGGCCGCCCTTGGCGCTTCAGGGGCGCTCCCCGGGCCCATAAGCGCTAGCAAATGCACGCTAAGCGCCAGGCTGTGTGGACGAATTTGATCAAGCAAAGGCCTGCGGCGAAGCTGACGATTGATCTGAAGTTTCGTTCGGTCTTTTCGCATCGGAGCGCGACGCGCTTGAAGCGCTTGAGCCGTCCGATGCCCTGTTCGATGCGCGCGCGGGCTTTGTAGAGGGTGCGGGCGAAGAAGGCTGGCTTGTTCTTTTCGTTGGCCTTGTGGGGGATGACGGGAGCGATGCCGCGCGCTCTTGCGGCGTCCCGATTGGCCTTGCTGGCGTAGCCTTTGTCGCAGATGACGGCGCGGGGGCGAATGTCGGGCTCGATGTCGAGCAGGGTTTCGAAGTGACGCCCGTCGAAGGCTTCGCCGCCGGTCAGATCAAAGGCGATGATGTCGCCGGAGGCGTCCGATTTTGCGTAAATTTTCGTGGTGAAGTCGCCGCGCGAGCGCCCGAGCGCCTGGCCTTCCTGCCCGCTTTTGCTCCGGCCGCCGACACATGAGCGCGCACGACGGTCGAATCGAACATCTGAATGAGATGCGTCGTCGAACTCATGGATGCCAGAGTGTCGAAGAACGCCTCGAAGACGCCAGCCTTGCTCAAGCGATCGAAGCGCTTCCACACGCTGTTCCAAGGACCGAAGCGCTCCGGCAGCGCCTGCCAGCGAACGTTCTCGACGGTGAAGAGATGAAGCGCCTCGAGGAAGCGGCGATCGTCCTCAGCCTTCCTCCACGGCGCGGCAGGCAGGCGCGAAACACCGCAAGCGTGTGCGCCCAATCGTCGTCATCCATCTTTGTCGACATAGGCTCCGGCCTCTGATTCAGTCGAAGTCTTGTGAATCATGCCTGATTCACCGCTGCCGGCGGGGGAACCGGGGGGTTCGCGCTGGCGCTGCCTGGGCCTGCTGGAACAATCGCTCTCACGCATTTTCGCCGGGCGGAGCGGCACGGTCCTCCCGGTCGCGTTCTCGCCGAGCACAATGCTCCTCCTCCGCCTACCTCTCGAGGTAGGACGCGATCTCGATGAGAGCGCTTGTCCGGATCGCGGCAATAGACCGAGGTCAGCGCGCCCTGGGCGCCGCGTCGCGGGCCGGGGCCGGCGACGATGGCGACGCCTTGAGCCTGCAAATGGCGAACGACCTCCTCCGGCTTCGAGTTGGTGAGAAAACAAAGGTCTTCCCTGCCGGGGGCCTCATGGTCGGCGGTGAACCAATCCGCCTTGCTCGTCGCGATGGGACGAAGGTTGATCTTCTGGCGGCCGAACTTCATCTCGGTGCGCGGCGGCTTGCCGCCGGCCTGGGGAACGTCCTCGCGCGTCATGCCGAGCACGCGCGCGTACCACGAGGCCGAGGTCTCGAGGTCGGAGACTTGCACGACCAGATGGTCCAGCGCCTGCACCGTGATCGCCATTGCGGACCTCCTTCGCTTGCGCGCCAGCGCGGGCGCCGATGGGCGGCTGCCGGTAACCCATTCTTAACCATGATCCGCGAACTTTCGCCTCAACTTGGACGGGCCGGATCCTAAGGAACGCGCGGCCCGCGAGAAATGAACGCCGCCAGAGGTCTCTTCATGGTCAAGAAGGCAACTAGCGCCGTCGTCAAGACGCCGAGCAGAACGAAATCGAGCACGAAGAAACCGCCCGCCAGGCTGGCCGAGCGCTCGCAAGCCATCGAACTCGCCAGCCGGCTGGACGAACGTCTCATCCGGGAGCGCGCCTATGGCATCTGGATCGAGGAAGGCCGGCCGCATGGCCGCGACCTCGCGCACTGGCGGCGCGCGAGTGAGGAGCTTCAGCAGGAGGCTTGAAGCAAAGCGCCTTTACCGCGCTCTGATCGCCTTCACCGCCGGAGCGGCTTGACGGACAAGGCCGCGCGGGCCCTCGGGCGTTTATCCGGCCGGCGGGCGGCCTTCGCCGAGCCTGCGCGTCTCCAGGCTGCGCCAGGCGCGCGAACCGAAAATGCGGCCGGTTTCGCCAACGGCGCAAAATTCCAGGAACCTCTTGGCCAACGCGATTCTGGGACCGGCTATCGCCTCAACCGGACGCCGGATTGTCGTCGATCAGCGTGTGCGCGTGGCAGCGGCACCGAAGCGTTCTCACCCTCTCATCGGGGTCATGCCAGTGCAGCATGGCTTCGAGGCGATGCTCTTCTTCCTGCTCGATCTCGGTCAGCCGAGGCGCCCGCATCCGGGCGAGGATGTGGATCTCACCTAACTCCGGCAGGCGCCGCACCTCCTGGGCGATGTTCCTGAACATCGGCATTGTCGCCTCCGTTCCCCGCCACAAATAACCAATCGGGTTTCGTGGCCTTCGTTCCCTCCGCAGTCAAATTTAATATCCCCGCGGGGTCGCTTCAATCAGGCGCCGTATCGTAATGGATCAATTCGCCCTCGTCATGGCGAGCGACCCCTCAGATGACGAATTCCGCCTCATAGGTCTCCGGTTCGGGCACGACCGCGACCTCCACGGGAACGATCCAATTGGCCGCGTAGCTCTCGGAATCGGATCCCTGCGCTTCGGGCTGACCGCGTCCCGCTGCGTCGATGGCGCGACACCGCAGCCGGTATCTCCCGAGGTCTCGAGGCGTCCATATATATTCCCACAATCGCCACGCATAAGGGTGCTCTTTGCCGAGAATGCGCGCCTCCCGCCAGCCCTCGCCGTCGCCGGCGCAGACCTGCACCTGCCGGACCGCCGCCTCGCCGCTCCAGGCGGCGCCAAAAATCCGATAAGGTTGCCCAGCGATCAGGCTTGCTCCATTCACCGGGCGCGCGATCTGCGCTTTGACCTCCATCTCCGTCAGAGGAACCAGCATGGGCTCTCCCGCGCCGCGCTCCCAACGGAAATAGTCGCGCGCCTGCCAGTAGCCGAGGAAGGGTTGCTCCAGCACCCGGACATGGGAGATCCACTTCACCCACGCCATGCCGAACCAGCCGCCCACCACCGCGCGCAGCGGGTGGCCGTGGTCGGGCGTCAGCGGCGCGTCATTCATCGCATAGGCAAGCAGAGTGCTGTCGGCGGTCGCCTTTTGCAGCGGCAGGCTGCGCGCGAATGCGATCGGGCCAGGCGAAGCCGTTTTCTTGTTCGAGTCGACGGCGCCGCGGTCGGCGCCGACGAGCAAAACCTCTTGAGCGGCGCCCTTGAGTCCCGCAGCAGCCAATATGTCGCGCAGAAGAACGCCGGTCCATTCAGCGTTGCCGACCGCTCCGTTCTGCCACTGCAGCCCTTCCCTCGCGGGCTCATAGTAGACCCGTCCGTTGCCTGCACACTCGACGACGGCGGCGAGGGTTGTGGGCGCCATCGCCTTTATCCGGTCGAGATCAAGTTCGAGGGGCCGTTCGACCGCGCCATCGATGCGAAGTCTCCAGGTTTGCGCATCGAGGTCGGGCGACGGGAAGTGGTTGCGCACGAAGAAGAGGTCGGCCGGGATCAGCCACTCCGCGAGCGACGCAAACGGAAACTCGAGGTTCGACGGGGAACTCTGCCGAACGATCAAACTGGGTTGCTGCTCCGGCGCGGACATCAGAGGCCTTCCTTCGATTCTAACGGCTTAGCGCCCGTCCCCCGAATTGCGAGTTCAACGGCGCCGTCAAACTGCCCCCAGGATCCGGCGATAAATGTTCGGGCCCTCATAGCAGATTGCGGCCATCTTCCGAGGCGCGCGATGGCGTGCGACCTCGCGGCGATCCTGGTCGCCGATGTCGGCGGCGATAAGCGGCGACGCGGGCGCAGAGGAGTCTAATGAGGCCAGCGCCTGGCGACTTCGTCGCGCACCGGCGTCTCGACCTCGGGCGGCGCATTGCGAATATAGGCGTGCGCCTGCGCGAACTTGGCGGCGTCCTCCTTTTCCAGCGCTTCGAGATATTGCAACGCCGCGGTGACGGAGAAGGGCTCGCCGCCCTTGCCCCAGTCAGCGAAGTTGCTCTTAAGCGCAGTCCAGATCGCGGCGTCGTAGCCGGCGACTCGGCCCAGGCGCCGATCGTCGCGACAACCTGGGGATGGCTTTGCGCCGCGAAATCGCTTTGCCTGCCGGAGGCCGTTTCGACAAAGCCGACCGCCCGCGCGTGCGCCATCCCTTCTCTGGCTTGAAGGTTCTCGATCGCCGCATCGAGACTGTCGAGCCCACTTGACGCCGAATAGGTCTTGCAGATCGCGCCGAAGTCTTCGTCGATCGCGAGCGTGCAGGCGCCCGTCGGCCGAGATGCGGCAGAACTCGATCGGCAGGAGCGGGCCATCGGCCGCGAATTTGGCGGCGGTTTGCAGTTCGCGGGGATCCCACACCAGCGACCCCCACGCCAGAATGGCGATCTTCACTTTTCAACTCCTCACGAAAGTCCAAACGTCGGCGCCGCCTCCTTCTCTCCCACTTCACATGGGAGAAGGCCAGGATGAGGGGCTTAGCGATTTGACGATCGACCCCTCGCCTCAACCCCTCCCGTCAAGCGAGGGGAGCGGAGGCGCCGCTCAGGCGTAGAACACCTTGCCCGGATTGAACAGGTTCTGCGGGATCGAACGAGGCCTTGACTCGCCGCATGAGGTCGATCGCGATCGGCCCGTGCTCCTCTTCCATATATTCCCGCTTCTTCTGCCCGACTCCGTGCTCGCCGGTGCAGGTGCCGCCCATGGCGATGGCGCGATGGGCGAGGCGGGCGGCGAAAGCGTCCGCGGCCTCGATCTCGGCCTTGTTCTCGATGTCGATGAGCGGGGTCACGTGAAAATTGCCGTCGCCGACATGGCCGACGATCGGCGCGACGAGGCCGCTGCGGGCGATGTCGTCGAGCGTCTCCTCGACGCAATCGGCGAGGCGCGAGATCGGCACGCAGGCGTCGGTGGCGAACGGCCGCGCGCCTGGCCTCAGCGTCATTTGCGACCAATAGGTGTCGTGACGCGCCTGCCAGAGCTTGTTGCGCTCCTCGGGCTTGGTCGCCGAGGCGAGCGTCCCGCCGCCATGGCCGGCGGCGATTTCGCCGAAGCGGCGCGTCTGTTCGGCGACGCTTTGCTCGGTGCCGTGGAACTCGACCAGGAGCAGCGGCTGCTCGGGCAATGAGGTATGCGAGTAATTGTTGAAGGCGCGCACCGACAGCGTGTCGATGAGCTCGATGCGGGCGATCGGCAGGCCCGACTGGATGGTCTCGATCGTCGTCTCGCACGCCGCGCGGATGCTGGGGAACGAGCAATGCCCGGCGGCGATCGCTTCCGGGATGCCGGAGAGCCTCAGCGCAATCTCGACGATGATTCCAAGCGTGCCTTCCGAGCCGATGAACAGATGGGTGAGGTCGTAGCCGGCGGAGGACTTCTTCGCCCGCGTGCCCGTGCGCATGAACGATCCGTCGGCGACCACCACGCCGAGCGACAGCACGACGTCCTTCATCGTGCCGTAGCGCACCGCATTGGTGCCCGAGGCGCGGGTCGCGGCCATGCCGCCGAGAGAGGCGTCGGCGCCCGGATCGATGGGAAAGAAGAGCCCGCTGTCGCGCAGGTGCTCGTTGAGTTGCTTGCGGGTGACGCCGGGCTCGACGACGCAGTCGAGATCGTCGGCGTCGACGGCGAGAACATTGTTCATGCGCGAGAGGTCGAGCGAGACGCCGCCATGCGGCGGCGTTGACATGGCCCTCGAGCGACGAGCCGACGCCGAACGGAACGATCGGCGCGTCATGCCGGGCGCAGAGCTTGACGAGGTCGATCACGTCCTCTTTGTCTTCGGCGAACACCACCGCGTCCGGCGGCTCGTTCTTGAGCCAGGTCAGCGTGTGCCCATGCGCCTGGCGGATCGCCTCGGAGGCGGTGAAGCGGTTGCCGAAACGGGCGGCGAGATCGGAATTGAGCGCGGCGACCGCGTCGGTCGAGAGGCGGCCTTGGCGCTGGCGGACGGAGAGTTGGGTCACGGAGTTTCACGCTTTCCTTGGGAGGCCAAGATTAGGCGCGCGGGAGCGGGATGGCTAGGCGAAAGCATGACTGATCCCAAAGCAGCCCGCTGCTCCACAATTCCGGCGCAGTTTCATCGAAATCTGAGCGCCGGACCTCAACGCGACGGTGGGAAGCCCGCGCAGGGGCCGCAAGGGCGAGGGAACACTCATGGCACGCGCGCCGCAACATCAGACGAAATGGAATCTCTCCGGCGATTATTTCGAGGCCTGCAACTGCGCTGTGGTTTGCCCCTGCCTGATTTCGCCGGCGCCGCCCATGACCGCCCAGCCGACAGAGGGCGATTGTCACGTCGCGTGGCTCTTCCACATCAATCAGGGCGCGTACGGCGAGGTGAGGCTCGATGGCCTGAATTTGGTCGTTTGCGCCTCGTCCGACGGGCCGATGGGCCAGGGCAATTGGACCGGCGCAACTTATGTCGACGAGCGCGCCGACGACCGTCAGACGGAGGCGCTCGGCGCCATTTTCAGCGGGGCCGCGGGCGGCCCGATGGCGGCTTTCGTGCCGCTCTTTGGCAAGAGCCTCGGCGTCAAGAAAGCGCCGATCACGTTCAAGATCGACGGCAAGGTTCGCTCGGGCGCGATTCCCGGCGTCTTGTCGATGTCGGTGGAGCCGTTGCCGACCCAGGCCGAAGGCGGAGAGATCTGGGCCGAGACGGGGCATCCGGCCAACCCGAAAAAGCTCGCGCTGGCGACCGCCCGCCCCGGCAGCACCTATGCCGATTATGGGCTCAAGTGGGACAATTCGGGACGAAATGGCCATTACGCGGCGATTGACTGGGCGAACTAGCGAACGCGCCTCCGCGCGCGTCCCGCCAGATCCGATTTGAGATGACCAACAGTCTTCGCGGCGCGATCCGCGGGCAAGCATCGAGCGGATTGATCGTCTGGGTTCCGGCGCTCGCCGGCTGGTTGCTGCTCTATTGGGGCGCGACCAACATGGCGAGCCCCGTGGCCCGGCTGACAATGCCGATGTCCGATTGGTCGACGGCCAACTGGCTCGCAGTTTTCATCATGTGGGCGGTGATGATGGCGGCGATGATGCTTCCAACCGCCATGCCGATGGTCACGGTCTTTGCGACCCTGAATCGCCGCCGGAGCGAAGCTGTGAGGACGGTCGCCTTCGTCGCCGGATACGTTGCCTTGTGGACGGGGTTCGGCGCGGCGGCGACGGCCGCGCAATGGGCGTTGCAGGCGAGGGGTCTTTTATCGCCGATGATTGTCAGCATGTCGCCCGCGCTCAGCGCAGCGCTGCTCATGATCGCGGGCGTCTTTCAGTTCACGCCGCTCAAGCAGGCCTGCCTTCGCGCCTGCCGCTCGCCGCTCGGCTTTCTTTTGACCGACTGGCGCGACGGGCTTTGGGGCGCCGCGCGGATGGGGGTTCGCCACGGCCTCTATTGCCTGGGCTGCTGCTGGGCGCTGATGGCCCTGCTGTTTGTCGGCGGGGCGATGAATCTCATGTGGATCGCCGCGCTCACCCTTCTCGTCGCCATGGAGAAGCTCGCCCCGAAAGGCGAAGCGCTGGCCAAGGCGCTGGGCGTCCTCATGATCGGGGTCGGCGCCCTACAATTGATCTGGCGGCCGTAGCAGGGAAACGTTCGCCTCGAGCCGTCTCCGGGTCTTCCTCGGAACCTCAAGGCTCGCCGACGCTCACCACCCGGAAGGTCAGAAGCTCGCCTTCCTCCTCCCGCACCGACACGTACTCGCCGACGCGGAAGGCGTGGTCGCCGAAGCGGAAGCCTTCCTCCTCTTCGTCCCTGGCCCCGCTTTTCCATTCGAACGCCCAGGTCGAGCCGCCCAGGCCGCCGGCGCGATGGACGAGCAGGCCGCGCATCGAGGGCTCATTGCCCCAGAAGCGGTGGGCGAAACATTCGCCGCGATGCTGCTTCCAGGCTTCGAGATCGATGTGGCCGTCGCCGGTCAGGGGGGCGACGAAATCATAGCCGTGCCGGATCGAGCCTTCGGGGAATTCCTTCGAGCGCGCGGCGTTCAGCGTCACTTTGCGCAGCGCGGCGTGAGCTGTCGCGGCCATCGACCGTCCTCCCTTCGGCTCGGCTCTTCTGCGAGCCGTCAGCCTTCCAATGTCTATATCGGATCAGACGCGTTCGAGCGCCAGCGCCGCGCCCTGGCCGACGCCGACGCACATGGTCGCGAGCCCGTAGCGGCCGCCGCGCCGTCTTGAGCTCGAGCGCCGCGGCGCCGGCGAGGCGTGCGCCCGACATGCCGAGCGGATGGCCGAGCGCGATCGCCCCGCCGTTCGGGTTGACGTGGTCGGAATCGTCCGTCGAGCCCGAGCCCGCGCAGGCAGGCGAGTGCCTGCGAGGCGAAGGCCTCGTTGAGCTCGATGACGTCGAAGCTTGCGGGCTTGAGCTTCAGCCGCTCGGTGAGCTTGCCACCGCCGGGATCGGGCCGACCCCCATCACCCGCGGCGCGACGCCCGCCGTGGCGTAGCCGAGAATGCGAGCGATCGGCTGAAGTCCATGCGCTTCGGCCGCTTCGCCCGAGGCGACGATCAGCGCCGCCGCGCCGTCGTTGACGCCGGAGGCGTTGCCCGCCGTCACGCTGCCGCCCTCGCGCACGATGCCGCCAAGCTTGGCCAGCGCTTCGAGCGTCGTGTCGGGGCGCGGGTGCTCATCCGTCTCGACGCGGGTCACGCTCCCTTTGCGATCCTTAATCTCGACCGCCACGATTTCTTGTCGAACGTGCCTTTCGCCTGCGCCGCCACGGCGCGCTTTTGCGAGCGCAGCGCGAACGCGTCCTGGTCGGCGCGCGAGACCTGATATTCGTCGGCGACGTTCTCGGCCGTCTCCGGCATGGAATCGACGCCGTAAAGCTTCTTCATCGCCGGATTGATGAAGCGCCAGCCGATGGTGGTGTCGAAAACGTCCGCCGACCGCTGAAACGGCGCTTGAGCCTTGCCCATCACGAACGGGGCGCGGGTCATCGATTCGGCGCCGCCCGGCGATCGCGAGCTCGATCTCGCCCGCCTTGATTCCGCGCGCCGCGGCGGCGACCGCCTCCATGCCCGAGGCGCAAAGGCGGTTGACGGTTGCGCCGGGAACGGACTCCGGCAGGCCAGCGAGCAGAAGCGCCATGCGCGCGAGGTTGCGGTTGTCCTCGCCCGCCTGGTTGGCGCAGCCGAGAAAGACCTCGTCGATCTTCTCGCCGAGGCCGGGATGGCGGCGCATGAGTTCGCGGATCGGCAGCCGTCGCGAGATCGTCGGCGCGCACGCTGGCCAGCGCGCCGCCGTAGCGGCCGATCGGCGTGCGCACATAGTCGCAGATGAAGGCCTCGGTCATGGGCGCGAGCTGCTCGCCGGTTCGACCTCCAAACTCCATTCCGCCATTGTCGCCTCCGTTGACCGGCGTCTAGTATAGACTCCCGCGCCGCGCGCTTGCGAGGGCGCTCGATTGCGTTTTCTCCGGTCATCGAGCAATAGTTAGACGAGTTCGGCTCTCGGGCGGCGCGGGAGGAGCGGCTTAAGGTAAGGGAGGCTTCGGCATGGGCATTATCAGCTGGATCATTCTGGGGCTGATCGCGGGTTTCATCGCAAGCAAGATCGTCAACAGGACCGGCTCGGGCTTGATCCTGGACCTCGTGCTCGGGATCGTCGGCGCGGTGGTCGGAGGCTTCATCTTCTCCGGCCTGTTCGGGATGCGCGGGGTCACCGGCGTTAACATCTGGAGCATCATCGTTTCGGTGATCGGCGCGGTCATTGTGCTGTGGGTTTACGAGAAGCTGATCGCGAAAGCCTGACCCGGAAGGGAGAACGCGCGTGACGGCCGAGGCTGAGGTTTCGTTCCACCCGGTTCTCCTGGATAAGCTCCAGGCCGGAGTGCTGACGCTGACCCTGAACCGGCCCGAGCGCCTCAATGCGCTCAACGCCGCCCTCACCCAGGCGCTGTTGGCGGCGGTCGGGCGCGCGGCGGCGGACCCCGGACTGCCGCGCGATCCTTATCACCGGCGCGGGAGGGGCTTCTGCTCGGGGGCGGACCTCGCCGACCGCGCAGTTAATCCCGGCGCCGCCCGGCCGGACCTTGGCCAATCACTGGATAAGGGTCTCAATCCGCTCATCCGCGCGATTCGCAATCTCCCAAAGCCGGTCGTCTGCGCGGTCAACGGTGCGGCGGCGGGGGCAGGGGCCAATCTCGCACTCGCCTGCGACATCGTGCTGGCGGCGAAGTCGGCTCAGTTCTTGCAGGCGTTCGCGCGCGTCGGCCTCATTCCGGATGCTGGCGGCACTTTCAATCTGCCGAGGCTGATCGGCGAGGCGCGCGCCCGCGCGCTGATGATGCTGGCCGAGCCGATCGGGGCGGAAGCAGGCTCAGGCCTCAGGCATGATCTATCGCGCGGTCGCCGACGAGGACCTGATGGGGGAAGCGCGCATTGTCGCGGAGCGCCTCGCGGGGGGCGCGACGCGCGCGCTTGGCCTTATCAAGCGGGCGCTGGCCGCTTCGCCCTGCAACAGTCTCGACGCCCAGCTCGACCTTGAGCGCGATCTGCAGCGCGAGGCCGGATTCGGCGATGAGTTCAGCGAAGGTGTGCGGGCCTTTCTGGAGAAGCGGCCGCCGGATTTCCGAGGCAAGCCGGGCGCGTGACGCCTACCGCGCTGCGCCTTGCCTTGAGCGCGCCGCGCGGTCCGTGAGATCGGCGCCCGCCGCAACGACGCGTCCATGGGCTCACCGGATGGTTCGCAGAGACTGGAGCTCGCGCAGGCGGTCATCGTGCGTGACGAGCGGCGCATTCCGTACGATTGTGCGCTCTCAGGCCGCGACGTCGGCGACCACGGCGTCGAGCAGCGGCGCGCCCATCGCTGTGACGCGAATGCGCCCGCGCTCGTCGCGCTCTAAAAAACCATCCTCGATCAGGGTCCGAATCCGTTCCGGATCGATCGAGCCGGCCGCTCACCTTTTCAAAGGCCCGCGGATCGACGCCTTCGCTCAAGCGCAAACCCATAAGCAGGAACTCGTCGCCCTGTTCCTCGCGGCTGAGCGGCGCGCTCTCGACCAGGCCGTTACCCTCGCTCTCGACGAGGGTCAGCCACATTTCCGGGTGCCGTTCGGTCTCCTGCGCCAGCCGCCCTTTCGCCGTCACGAGGCGTCCATGGGCGCCCGGGCCAATGCCGGCATATTCGCCATAGCGCCAATAGATGAGGTTGTGGCGGCTTTCGCCGCCGGGTCGCGCATGGTTCGACACCTCATACGCGGGCAGACCGCGCGCATAGGTGAGTTCCCGCGTCGCCTGGAAGAAGGCAAGGCTCAGCTCTTCGTCTGGCAGTTCGAGCTTGCCTGCGTCGCGTAGGCGCTCGAACATCGTGTCTGGCTCGATCGTCAGCTGGTAAAGCGAGACATGGTCGCCGACATAGTTCAGCGCCTCGGCGAGCTCGCGGCGCCAGCCGGCCTCGCTCTGTCCGGGCCGACCATAGATGAGGTCGAAGCTGTAGCGCGGAAAGAGCGACGCGGCGAGCCTCACGGCGGCCAGCGCCTCGACGACCGTGTGCTTGCGTCCGAGCGCCTTGAGGTCAAAATCGTTGAGCGCCTGCACGCCGATCGACAGGCGGTTGACGCCGGCCGACCGGTAGCCGCGAAACCGCTCAGCCTCGACGCTGGTCGGGTTGGCTTCGAGCGTGATCTCCGCGTCTTTCTCGACGCGCCAAGCGGAGGCGATTGCGTCGATGATCCCCTGTACGGTGTCAGGGCGCATCAGGGAGGGGGTGCCGCCGCCGAAAAACACTGAGCGCACCGTCCGGCGCGGCGCGAGCGCCGCGCGATGGGCGATTTCCGCCTTGAACGCGGCGAGATAGCGCGCTTCGTCGATTCCGCCGCCTCGCACGTGACTGTTGAAGTCGCAATAAGGACATTTCGCCAGGCAGAAGGGCCAATGAACATAGACCCCAAAACCGGGATCGGCGGGCGCGCCAAGGTTGGCGCGCGCGACGCTCATGGTCGCGCTGCGAATCATCGGATCGTTATGCCAGCGAATTATGGCGCGCGCCAGCGCGGCTCGGGCGTCCTTTTCCCGTCACAGCGCCTCGTCGCCGGTCTCGGCGGTGCGGATGCGCATCGCCCGCTCGATCGGCAGGACAAAAATCTTCCCGTCCCCGATCTGGCCGGTGCGCGCGGCGGCCCGAATCGCCTCGATCGTCGGACTCGACCTCATCGTCGCTGACCGCGATCTCGAGGCGCACTTTCGGCATGAAGGCGACGTTGTATTCCGAGCCGCGGTAGATTTCGGTATGCCCCTTCTGCCGGCCATAGCCGTTGGCTTCGCTGACCGTCATGCCCTTGACGCCCAGCCGATCGAGCGTCGTTCGGACCTCGTCAAGTTTGAACGGCTTGATGACCGCCAGGATGAGCTTCATAGCCGCACGCCCCTCGGAACGACAAATTCACGAGCCTTCGCTATGCCGGCAAGGCCGCCCGCGCAAGCGCGTATTTGCGTGTTCCGGTCGAGGCTTCGCCCATTGCTCGCCGGTTCGACCATAGCCGTATGGACCACTGCTTGCATTTTTGCTTAAGGTCCTCTTTAGCCTGGGTCTCGACCGGCTTGCGCCGCGAGGGCCTCCACAAGGGACCCGCCTCGGAGAGATGATCCATGAGATTGCCGAGCGCGAAATCCCTCATTCTCACCCTGATCGGAGCGGCCGCGCTGCTCATTTCGGCGCTGACGCAGGCGGCCGAACCCAAAATCCTGCGCTTCGCGTTCCAGGGAGAGCTGAAATCGGTCGACCCCTATCAGATCAATGAGAGCTTCAGCCTGAGCGTGAACGGCGCCGTGTACGAGGGCCTTGTCCGGCGCGGGCCGGACATGAAGCTCGAGCCGTGCCTCGCCACGAGCTGGGAGGTCCTCAATCCGCTGCATTGGCGCTTTCATTTGCGCAAGGGCGTGAAGTTCCACGAGGGCCAGGACTTCACCGCCGACGACGTCATCTTCTCCGCCCAGCGGGTGCGCGGCCCCGGCTCCGACCTCAAGGGCCGCATCCCCGCGGACGCCGAGATCGTGAAGGTCGACGACCACACCGTCGACTTTTTATTGAAGAGGCCCGATCCGCTCCTGATCAACGAGTGGGAGACCTGGGGCATCTTCTCGAAGAGCTGGGCCGAGGCGCATGCCGCGACCGAGGCGACCGCGATGAACGCGACGACCCCGCCCTATGCCGGGCTGCACGCCAATGGCACCGGACCCTTCATCCTCGTCAGCCACGAGCCCGGCGTAAAGACCGTCTGGAAGCGCAACCCGAACTGGTGGGACAAACCGAAATCCAATGTCGACGAGGTGATCTTCACCCCGATCCCCAATGCCGCGACCCGGGTCGCCGCGCTTCTGTCCGGCGAGGTCGACTGGATCGATCCGGCGCCGCTCAACGACCAGGCCCGGGTCAACGCCAATCCGGGAACCGAGGTTATGGCCGGCCCCGAGCTTCGCACGATTTTCCTCGGGATGGACCAGTTCCGCGACGAGCTCGGCCATTCAAACGTCAAGGGCAAGAACCCGTTCAAGGACGTCCGCGTGCGCAAGGCGTTTTATGAGGCGATCAACGAGGATGCGATCGCCAAGAAGGTGATGCGCGGACAGGCGACGCCGAGCGCGCTCATGATCGCGCCGTCGCTGTTTTCCCTGTCGAAGGACTTCCATCGCCTTCCCTTCGACCCGACCAATTCGAAGAAGCTGCTCGCCGCGGCCGGCTATCCCGACGGCTTCGAAGTGCAGATGGATTGCCCGAACGACCGCTATGTCAACGACGAGCAGATCTGTCAGGCGGTTGTCGGCATGTTGGCCCGGGTCGGCGTCAAGGTGGACCTCAACGCCGAGCCGAAATCGAAGTTCTTCGCCGCGATCTCGGCCGCGGGAGGCTTCGACTCGTCGTTCTATCTCTTGGGGTGGACGCCCTCGACGCTCGAGAGCTTCAACGTCTTCCAGTACATCATGGGCTGCCGCGATCCGAAGACCAACTGGGGCGGCAACAATGTCGGCGACTATTGCAATCCGAAGGTCGACGCGCTGGCTCGCTCCGCCTTGCAGGAGCTGGACGAAGCCAAGCGCGACGAGATCTTCGCAAAAGCCTGGCGAATCTCGCTGCTCGACGACGTCGGCTACATTCCGCTGCATCAGCAGGCGCTGGCCTGGGGCGTTTCGAAGCACATTCACGTGATCCAGCGGCCGGACAATTATTACATCTTCGCCTGGGTCAACAAGGATTGATCGCCTTCATCCTGCGCCGCCTCATCGCCTCGGTCGGCGTCCTGATCGCGGTCGGGCTGATCGCGTTTGCGATGTTCCGCTATGTCGGCGATCCGGTGAACCAGATGGTTGGAATCGAGACCTCCGCCCAGGAGCGGGCTGAGCTGCGCCATCAGCTTGGCCTCGATCAGCCGGCGATCGTGCAGGCGGCGCGGTTTCTTGTGAACGCGGCGCGGTTCGATTTCGGCGTGAGCTACCAGTTCAAGCAGCCGGTCGCCGACCTCATCGGCGCGCGCATGCCGGCAACCCTCGAGCTCGCGCTGGTCGCGTCGATCCTATCGCTCGCCGCCGGCGTGCCGATGGGCGTCTACGCCGCCCTGCGCCGCGACAGCGCGCTGGCCAGCCTTCTCCAGGCGCTGTCGCTCATCGGCATATCGCTGCCGACGTTTCTGGTCGGCATCCTCATGATCTATCTGTTCGCGGTCGTGCTTCGCTGGCTGCCGTCGTTCGGCCGCGGCGACGTGGTGCGGATCGGCTCGTGGTGGACGACCGGCCTCCTCACGGTGTCGGGGCTGAAGTCGCTGATCATGCCCTCGATCACGCTGGCCCTGTTCCAGATGACCCTGATCATGCGGCTGGTGCGCGCCGAGATGCTCGAAGTCATGCGCTCGGACTATATCCGCTTCGCCCGCGCGCGCGGGCTTTCCGAGCATGCGGTCCATTTCCGCCACGCGCTCAAGAATACGCTCGTTCCGGTGATCACCGTCGTGGGCTTGCAGCTTGGTTCGATCGTCGCCTTCTCGATCATCACCGAAACGGTGTTCGCCTGGCCCGGCATGGGCCAGCTTTTCCTGCAATCGATTCAGAACGCCGACATTCCGATCATGGCTGCCTATCTGCTGATGATCGCGACGCTGTTCGTGATCATCAATCTCGTCACCGATCTCATCTACGTGGCCGTGGACCCGCGGCTGCGCGTCCATATCAATCGCGCTTGAAATGAGCGAGATCGCGGCGCCGCCGGACAGCGCGTCGAAGTCAGAAAAGACCCTGATCGGGCGCCTCAAGGACAACGATCTCCTCGCGAGCTTCCTCACCTCGAAAGTCACCGTCGCCGCGGGAATCGTGACCGTCATTCTCTTTGCCGCGGCGTTGCTCGCGCCATGGATCGCGCCGACCGACCCGTTCAATCCGGCGACCAATTACCTCTCGGACTCGCTTGATCCGCCGAGCTTCGTCGCCGGCGGGGATCCGCGATTCCTCTTGGGGACGGACGACCAGGGACGCGACATGCTCTCGGCGATCCTCTATGGGCTTCGCGTTTCGCTCGCGATCGGCTTTTGCAGCGTGGCGCTCGGCGCTGCGATCGGCGTCTCCCTTGGGCTTATCGCGGGATACGCGGGAGGCTGGACGGACTCCGCTATCATGCGGATCGCCGACGTCCAGCTGACCTTTCCGGCCATTCTCATCGCCCTGCTCCTGGACGGCGTCGCCCATGCGCTCTTGAAACCCGCAAGCCGCGACGAGTTCGGCGTTCGCCGTGCTCGTCCTCTCGATCGGCCTGTCGTTCTGGGTGCAATACGCGCGCACCGTGCGCGCCACAACGATGGTGGAGAAGAACCGGGATTACGTGTTGGCGGCGCGGCTGATCGGGCTTTCGCACGCGCGCATCCTTTTGTCCCACATCCTCCCCAACGTAATGGGGCCGGTGCTGGTGATCGCGACCATCAATCTCGCGCTCGCGATCATCACCGAAGCGACGCTCTCCTTTCTCGGCGTCGGCCTGCCGCCGACCCAGCCCTCGCTCGGGACCCTGATCCGCATCGGGCAGAACTATCTGTTCTCCGGCGAATGGTGGATCGTCGCGTTCCCCAGCCTCACCCTGGCGGCTCTGGTGCTGGCGGTGAACCTGCTCGGCGACTGGTTGCGCGACGCGCTCAATCCAAGACTGAAATGACCGGGCCGCTGCTTTCCATTCGCGATCTCAGCGTCGAATTCGTAACGCGAAAGGGGCCGCTCATCGCGCTCGACGGCGTCTCGTTCGACATTGCGCCGGGCGAGGTTCTGGGGGTCGTGGGCGAATCAGGCGCCGGCAAGTCGCTGACCGGCCTCGCCGTCATCGGCCTCATCGACCCGCCGGGGCGGATCGCCGGCGGCGAAATCCGGCTTAAAGGCGAGCGCATCGACAATTTGCCTCCGGCGCGAATGCGCTCAATCCGCGGAGGGCGCATTGGCGTCATCTTCCAGGACCCGCTGACCAGCCTCGACCCGCTGATGCGAATCGGCGATCAGCTTGCCGAGACGATCCAGGCTCACAAGCGGCTCGGGCGAAGGCAGGCGAGGGAACAGGCTCTCGCGTGGCTTGGCGAAGTCGGCATTCCTTCGCCCGAAAAGCGCATCGACGGCTATCCGCACGAATTCTCCGGCGGCATGCGCCAGCGGGCGGTGATCGCGCTCGCGCTATGCGCCGAGCCTGAGCTGGTGATCGCCGATGAGCCGACGACCGCACTCGACGTCTCGGTGCAGGCGCAGATCATCGCGCTCCTCAAGAATTTGACCCACCGGCACGGCGCCGCGGTGATGCTGATCACCCACGACATGGGCGTGATCGCCGAGACCGCCGATCGCGTCGCGGTCATGTATGCGGGGCGCATCGCCGAGATCGGCGAGGTCCACGAACTCATACGCCATCCTCTGCATCCCTATACGCAAGGGTTGATGGCCGCGATCCCGACGCTTGAGGCGCGCGCCAGCCGGCTCGCGCAGATTCCCGGCGCGATGCCGCGGCTTTCGGCGATTCCGCGCGGCTGCGCGTTTGCTCCGCGCTGCCCGCGCGCGTTCGAGCGGTGTAGCGAGCGCCCGCCGCTGATCGCGGTCGGTGATCGCGGCGCGGCGTGCTGGCTCTATGAGCGCGCGTCCGCAGCGGCGGATATCCGGCAATGAAAGGCGCCGACGCAATCGTCGAAGTGCGCGGCTTGAGCCGCGTGTTCGACGTTTCGAGCCCATGGATCTCGCGGCTGATCGCCCATGAGCCGCGCCGGACGCTGACCGCGGTCGACGGGCTCGGCTTTGCAATTCGGCGCGGCGAGACGTTCGGGCTCGTGGGCGAATCCGGCTCGGGCAAATCGACGCTGGCGCGCATGGTGGTGGGGCTGCTTGAGGCGAGCCAGGGGCAGGTCGTGATCGACGGCGTCGATCTGGCTCGGACCGGCGATCGCGCCGCGCGGCGCGCGGTGCGCCGGCGGATGCAGATGATCTTCCAGGACCCGTTCGCTTCGCTCAATCCGCGCTGGCGGGCCGGCGACATCATCGCTGAGCCAATCCGCGCGTTCGGCCTACGCGACGCCGGCGTCGAGGGCCTTGGCAGGCGCGCGATTGTCGCGCGCGTCGACGAACTGCTCGAACTCGTCGGCCTCCATCCCGCGGACGCGCGCAAGTTTCCGCACGAGTTTTCCGGCGGCCAGCGCCAGCGTATCGCGATTGCGCGGGCGATCGCCGCCCACCCGGATTTCATCGTCTGCGACGAGCCGACCTCGGCGCTGGACGTTTCGATCCAGGCGCAGATTCTGAACCTGATGCGCGACCTGCAGCAGCGCCTCGGCCTCACCTATCTCCTGATCACCCACAATCTGGCCGTCGTGCGCTTCATGGCGACCCGTGTCGGTGTCATGTATCTCGGCCGGCTGGTGGAGATTGGCGAGACCGAGGCGCTGTTCGCCCGGCCTCGCCACCCTTACACGCGGATGCTTCTCGACGCCGTGCCCGATCTTTCGATGAGCGGGCGCCCGCGCACGGCCATCGGCGGCGAGCCGCCCAACCCGATCGATCCTCCGTCCGGCTGCCCGTTCCATCCGCGCTGCCCGCAGGCGATTGCGATCTGCCGATCCGAGCGGCCTCTGTTTCGCGACAACGTCGCCTGCCACCTCGCCGCTGCGGATGATGCAAGGCAGAGTTGAGTGAAGGCGGGAAGGCGCCCTCACTCGCCTTTCGCCTTCAGATGCGCCTTGGGCAAGTTAAGACCGGCCAGCCGCCGCTCCCACCATCGGCCATGATCGTCATTTCCAGCAAAAGTGTACTCGTAGAGCTCCGCGCGCACATAGGTCGGCGGGTGGTCGGGAAAAGGATTTCTCTCAAGCAACGCCGTCACCGACGGCTCGTTCTGCAAGAGGCGCTCGAGAAACCGCGAGAACCACGGATTCTGTTCCGCGCCGTCAAGCGCGGCGAACCACATCTGCCAGTCGAGCCGCGGCTGATGGGGGATGTTCCATGGCGGCCGGCGATTCACGTCGCCGGGCTTGTAGCGGAATTCGTATTCGCGCCATTGAACGCCGTCATCGGATCCCGCGACGATGATCTCGTCGCGGGTCGTGGTCATGACCGCGAACAGACCGTAAGGGCTCGTGAGGTGGAACGGTTCGAACAGGTCGTCGATCGCCGCCGCCGGCGCGGGCGGACTGCCGCCGAACCGCTCGTCCATCTGCACCAGGCTCAAGGCCACCAGCATGAGCCCCGCCGCATTGACGGCGATTGTCGCCGCTCGCCGCGGCGCCTGATGCTTCGCGCGCGCCTGCGCGAACTCGAGCACGCGAGACGGCAATAGGCTCCGCAGCGCCGCGTCGTCGAAGAGGGGCAGGCAAAGCAGCATGGTCTGAAGATTGAACCAGTTGTAATTGCCGGTGAGCAGAATGCAGCTTTGCAGGATGAGGATGCCGAACGCCGCTACGAACCTTAAGCGGCGCGGGCCGAAGATGAGGAACGGTAGAACGAGCTCAACGAAAAACATGGCGCCGGTCGCTGCTTTCAGAACGCCGGCCGGCAGCTGTGCGGCATACCATGCAAGCGGCGTCGGCAGCGGCTGGGTGAGAAAGTGATAGGTGAGCGCCGAGAGATCGCGCCAATTGGGATCGCCACTGATCAGCTTGACGACACCCGACATGAACATGAAACGGAACAAAAGCCAGCGCGCGAGCCAGACGCCGATGGTCGGACTGAAACTCATCACGAGCGCGACAATCGCCGTCTCCAGCAGGAACGTGTCCCACTGGAAGGTCATGAAAGTCTGCCCGCCATAGAGCAGCGAGAGATAAAGCGCATAGATCAGCACAAGGCTGAGGCGCGGGAGGAAATTGAGAGCGAGCATGAGCGAGAAGCCGGCCCCGGCCCAACATACGGCCCGGATGGCGAAATCGCTGTCGTTCAGCCAGAACACCATCGGCGCGAGGACAAAGCGCTCCGGTCCGAAACGGGTGGCCAGCGCCTCGATGAATTCGGAGAGCGGGAGGATGCCGCGGCTGCCGATGAGCCCTTGCGCCTGCACGGCGAAGGATACGAAGGCGCAGAGCGTGATGAGCCCGAACAGGCGAAGGAACAGGAACGAGATGAGCTGGTAGCGCGGCGGCTCGTGGCGTCGGCCCCACAGGAGAAGGCTCAGGCGGAAGAAGGCCGGGCGGCGCCTGGCGATAAAGGCGTAAGCGAGTTCGGAGACGGGCGCGAAACCGGGCAGGCGCCGATAGAGAGTGAGCCAGAATCCCTTGCCGGGCGCATGGCTGAGCGTCAGGAAACTGGCCTCGGCGGCGCAGGCGCGCCGGCCATCGGGCTCGACGAATTGCACCGCGCGCTGGAATTCGGCTTCAGGAATCGCCGGATATTGCGCGAGCACCTGCTGATAGGGCCGGTAGTCGACGCTGTCGCCGGTCAGCCTTTGCCAATAGCGCGCCCAATAGAAGCAGAAGCCGCAATCGCCATCATAGAGGAGTCGCGGCCGTGCGCCGGCGGGCGGCGTTTCGCCGGGATCTGCGGGCTGAGTTCCGGACGGCTCCTGCACGACATCAACCGTGGCTGGCGCTCACTCACTTAGCTAACGCTTTGTTGGCGAAACTGTGAGCCGCTATCCCTTCGGGGCCTGCAGATTTACCGCCGCGCCGTCGTCATCGCGGCGCATGTGGAACGCGATGAAACCAGGGTCTCGCCGCCTCGAGTTGATCTGCCACCCGGAATAGCGTCGCCTCGCCACCGAAAGGCGCGCTGAACATGACGCCGATCGGAATGTTGGCCTGAGACCAGGAGAGGGGTTGAACACTTGAGTGAAAGGCATGAACGCGACGAGTTCGCGGCGGTATGCCTCCAGGTCATGATTATCTGTGCGAAGCACGCCCAAAGGCGGCGTCGCCAATGTCGGGCTCACCACCAGATCGTAGGCCCTGTGAAACTCGGCCATTCGCCGGCCCTGTCTATGCACGCTCGCCTGGGCGGCCGGATAGGCCTCAACGTCGAGAGTCGATGCAATTCGACCGCGCTCCAGGTGACCCGATCGACGTCCTCGGCGGATACCGGACGCCCAGCTTCGGAGGCGCGCCGCTTAAGCGAAAGCGACACGTTGGCCGCAACCAGCACCCACATCGCATGGCTCAGCTCATCCCAATCCCCGGAAGGCTGCGCTTCCTCGATCGTGTGCCCGAGACTTTCCATAAGGCGTCCCGCGTCCTGCAAGGCGCTCTCGCATTCGGAAGCGACCGCTGCGCCCGACAGCGGCCTTCTCTGCAGCGCGATCCTGAGAGGGCCGGTGGAGTGGAGACTTCCTGAAGATAAGGGCGTTCCGGATGCTGAACCTGATAAGGGTCGCCATCCGCCGGCCCCTGGATGGCGTCGAGCATGGCGGCGCTGTCGCGCACCGAACGAGACAGGACGTGATGGACGGAGCGGCCGCCCCAGCCCTCTCCGACCAGGGGCCCAGAGGGCGTGCGCGCGCGTGTCGGTTTCAGTCCGAACAGCCCACAACAGGAGGCGGGAATGCGGATCGAGCCCCCGCCGTCGCTGCCATGCGCAAGTGGGACGATGCCCCTGGCCACGGCCGCCGCAGCGCCCCCGGAGGACCCGCCGGCAATAAGCGCAGGGTCCCAGGGATTACGGGTGGCTCCCGGCAGGCTGGTCTCGGTCGATGGCGCGAGCCCTAGCTCTGGGGTCGTCGTTTTGCCGAATATGATGACGCCCGCCTTTTTGAAGCGTTCGACCAGCGTGGTGTCGCTTGTCGCAGGAGGCGCATCGACGAAAAACCGCGAGCCCTGAGTGGTCCTTGCGCCGTTCAGCATCGCCGAAACGTCTTTGAGAAGGAAAGGGACGCCCGCAAAAGGGGCGGACGGGTCCATGCGAGATATCGCCGCGAAACCCAGGTCATAGAGCTTCTGCGATAGCGCGTTCAGATGTGGGTTGACGGCTTCCGCTGCGCCGATCGCCGCTTCGAGGGCCTCTCGAGCTGAGATCCTGCGACCGCGGATGAACTCGGCCATTCCGAGCGCGTCGCATTCTCTATATTCTGCGAAGCCGCCCAAGTTCACGTCTCCGATCGTGTCGCGCCGCCACTAGCAGGTCGTTGAAAAAGTCTCTGGCCGGCGGAATCGTGATGTGATTCTTTCGTCTTGGCGCTTTGACGGAGACGAACGGGATGCGGGGCGGGGACGAACGGTCGGGGTCGCTATTCAGTTACGTCGATCTCGAAGCGCGAGTTGGCGAGGACCATCCGCTTCGGATCATCGGCGGAGTTGTGAACGAGGGGCTGGCGGCGCTTTCGGGCGAGTTCTCGGAGTTGTAATCGCGGAGCGGCCGTCCTTCGATCCCACCTGAGAAGCTGCTGCGGGCGATGCTGTTGCAGGCGTTCTATTCGATCCGCTCAGAGCGGCAGTTGATGGAGCGGCTGGAGTTCGACCTGCTGTTTCGCTGGTTTGTCGGTCTCGGCGTTGATGATGCGGCCTGGGATCACTCGACGTTTTCGAAGAACCGCGAGCGGCTTCTGGAGGGCGACATCGCCGCCAAGCTGTTGACCGCGGTGCTAGCGTAGCCGCGAGTGAAACGGCTGCTCAGCACGGACCATTTTTCGGTTGACGGCACGCTGATCGAGGCTTGGGCGTCAATGAGGCTTGGGCGTCAATGAAGAGTTTCCGACCGAAGAGCCTGTCCTCGGGCGAAGACCCGAGGAACGGTTCGGACGAACCGCCGACGGCGGACGGCGGGCGGAATCGCGAAGTGGATTTCCATGGCCAGAAGCGCTCCAACGAGACGCATGCTTCGACGACCGATCCGGAAGCGCGGCTGGATCGCAAGGGACCGGGCAAGGAGCCAAGCTTTGCTTCATGGGACATGCGCTGATGGAGAACCGCAACGGCCTCGTTGTCGACGCCTGCTTGACCGAGGCCAACGGCCATGCCGAGCGGATCGCCGCGCTGCACATGATCGAGCCGCGCGCCGATCGGCGGCGACCCATCACGCTCGGCGCCGACAAAGCCTATGACGCCGAGGACTTCGTCAATGAACTGCGCTCGATGAACGCGACGCCTCACGTCGCGCAGAATGCCAATGGGCGTTCCTCGGCGATTGACGGCCGCACGACGCGACACGCGGGCTACGCCGTGAGCCAACGCATCCGCAAACGGATCGAGGAGGCCTTCGGCTGGATCAAGACCATCGCCGGCCAGGAGCGAACCAAGTTCCGTGGTCGCGAGCGTGTCGGATGGGCCTTCACCTTCGCAGCCGCCCCCTACAATCTGGCGCGGTTGCCGAAGCTGCTGGAGGCCTCCTCGTGAAGGTTCCGGCGAACTGCCGACTGATCGGCCGCTGGAGGATCGTGGAGGCCGACCCCTGGGACCGGGCTCACCTCGATCTCTGCGGCCCGACGAGGCTGACGATCACCGCGCAAGGCGGCGAAATCGCCTTCGGCGCCTTGCAGGCCGGCCTCCAAGGCGAATCCGCGCGCGACTCCATTGGCTTTCACTGGGCCGGCTGCGAGGAAGGCGACGAGGTCGATGGCGAAGGAACCGCCGAACTTCTCGACGACCGCGCCCTCGAGATCGAGTTCGAGTACCGAAACGGCGACGAAGCCGTCCTCAAAGCGAAACGGGACCCTTCTTCAACAGCCTGCTAGTGAACCTCCGCATCTCACCACAGAGATGAACGGGGGGCCCAAGGGTGCCGGAGGCGCCCCATGGCGCTCCGATCGAAATCGTTATGAGCACGGTTTCGATCGTCACGGTCGAGCAGGGCGTTTCACCGCCCACGACGATACGCGTCTCTGTTGGCTCCATGGCGATCGCCCGCGTTGGCCCGAGGCCGCGTGCGCAATTTTTCAGGGCTTCGGGCAACGCGTTGACCAGACGACAACGAGGGTATCGCTGATTCGCATGGCCCCACCGACGGAGCCTGATCGCCCCGTCGTAGGCAATTTCCGTCATCGCCGTTTCGACGGCGGGCGCAAGCTACCCTCGCGTGCTGATAAACGAGGATCGGCGATAGCGCCTCCGATCGGCGGCGCGCGCTACCTCTCGAGATCGGCTAGCGTCGGCATCCGGCCGTTCGGCGTCATATGATTGATGATCTGGGGCAATACCGTCGCAAGCTGGTTCAGCAGCTCTTGTTGGCTCATGCCGGTGCGCTGCGAAAGCTCGGCAAGAACATTCTGGCCGAGCGCCGAACCGAGCTGTCCGGGGGGAACCGGCTCGTTCGGCCCGTGGCCGACCCAGGAATTGACCTGCGGCGCCACTCCGCCTGCGCTGAGCTTGCCGATGAGGTCCGTGAGGCCGCCGAGAATGCTGCCGGCCGATGCATTTGTCGGCACGGGCTCCCCAGGCGACTGCGGGGGGGCGACCCGACCGGGCGCCGGCGCGGAGCTGCCGCCGAACATCTTGCCCAGGATCAGAGCGCCAACCGCAACCGCGATCGGGGTCGCGAGATTGCCGCCGGGCACTGCGTTCTTCATTGCATCGTCAAACGAAGCCATCGCTGTCTCCTCCAAATAAATCCAGATCGAAAACGCCGCTCCTCAATAAAAAAGCTTAGCGCCACATTTCGAAGATATCACGACCAAGAATACCGGCTTGCGTTTTCCTCGTCCATACCGCACATTCCCGCGCAGGCGGGCGGCGCAAGGGAGGCTGCACATTCCCGCGCAGGCGGGCGGCGCAAGGGAGGCTGCGAAATGGGGATCATCGCCTGGATCATCTTCGGTTTGATCGCTGGGTTCATCGCGAGCAAGATCGTCAACAAGACCGGCTCCGGAATCCTCATGGATATCGTGCTCGGCATCGTCGGCGCGATCGTGGGCGGTTTCATCGCCGCCGAAATCGTCGGCGCCGGCATCACCGGCTTCAACATCTGGAGCTTGGTTGTCGCGGTGATCGGGGCGATCGTCGTGCTCTGGATCTATCACGCGGTCGTAAGCCGCGCTTGAAGTCGGCGGACTCAGTCGGTCGCGCTCCAGCGCGCCGCGGACCGGTCGTCCTCCCGCTTCGCTTCGATCCACTCCGCGGCGTCGCCGTCTTGACCGATCTCCCGCTTCCAGAACGGCGCCCGGGTCTTGAGGTAGTCCATCAGCATCTCGGCCGCCGCGAAGGCTGGGCCGCGATGATTCGCCGCGACGGCGACGAGCACAATGCGGCCGCCCGGCGCAATACGGCCGTAGCGGTGGATTACGGTCGCCCCGATGAGCGGCCAGCGCGCCTCGGCCTCCCGCGCCACGCGGACGATCTCATCCTCCGCCATGCCCGGATAATGCTCGAGTTCGAGCGCGGCGAGCGATCCGCCCTCGTCGCGGCAATAGCCGACAAAGCTCACCACCGCGCCGACATCCGTTCGCTCGCGCGCGAGCGCCTCGGCCTCCGCTCCGGGGTCGAAGTCGTCCCTTTGCACGCGGACGCTCGCCATTGTTTTCAGCCGCCGGTCATTGGAGGGAAGAACGCCACTTCCTTCGCGCCCGCAATCGGAGCGTCGCTGCGGGCGTGAACCCGATCGAGCGCGACGCGAACGGCTGCCGGCTTGTCGAACGCGCGGGCGTAGCTCTCGCCGCGCTCCGAAAGCCAAGCGACAAGGTCGCCGACCGTCGTAACTGATCGGGGCGGATCGAGCTCTTCCTCCGCCCTGCCAACCCGCTCGCGCACCCAAGCGAAATAAAGCGCCTTCACTTTTGCCTCAGTCGCCCCCGACATTGTCGTAGCTCGCCTTCATATAGTCCCAGCCGGTGTAAAGCGTCAGGATGGCGGCGATCCACAAAAGCACAATCCCGGTTGCAATCGAACCCGGCAGCACCGCTTCCCCGGCCGGGCCGGCGATCAGGAAGGCCAGGGCGGAGAATTGTGCGGCGGTCTTCCATTTTGCGACCGCCGTAACCGGCAGCGCAACTCTGAGCTCCGCCAGATATTCGCGCAGGCCCGAGACCAAGATCTCCCGGCAAAGGATGACGATCGCCGCGCAAAGCGTCAAGCCGGAGATCGTCTGGCTGGCCGCCAACATCAATATGGCAGCCGAAACGAGAAGCTTGTCGGCGATCGGGTCCAGCATTCTTCCCAGCGATGACTGTTGCGACCACGCGCGCGCCAGATAGCCATCGAAAAAATCGCTGATTCCGGCGGCGATAAAGATCGCCAGGGCCGTCCACCGCGCCCATGGCTCTTGCGGCCAGAACAAGAAGCCGGCGACAAGCGGAACCGCCGCAACTCGCGCGTAGGTCAGAATATTGGGCAGAGACCAGTTGCGGCCGAGCTGCCGAGCGGTCGAGGAGGCCATTTGCAGCGCAAGAGACATCCTGCCAGTTCGCTCGTCAATAGCGTCGGCGCGGCGAGCGCGGCGCGACCGGCCAGCGGGCGCCGACAAAGCTGGGGACGATCGCGCGCGAAGGGACCCTTGGCCGCTTAATTTCGTCTAACGATTAAAGACCTCACTGTCTCGCCCAGGACCTCGCGCCTCATGTCCAACGTTCACGTCGTCAGCCATCCGCTGGTGCAGCACAAGCTGACCCTTATGCGTGACAAGACCGTCTCGACCAAGGGCTTCCGGCAGCTCATGAACGAGATTGGGATGCTGCTGGCCTACGAGGTCACGCGCGATCTGCCGCTCGAGATGGTGGAAGTGGAGACGCCGCTCGCCACGACCAGGGCGCCCACCATTGCCGGAAAAAAGCTGGTGTTCGCGCCGATCTTGCGCGCGGGCGTCGGATTTCTCGACGGGATGCTCAATCTCGTTCCGAGCGCGCGCGTCGCCCATATCGGGCTCTATCGCGATCCTCATACGCTTGAAGCGGTAGAATATTACTTCAAGGCCCCCGCCGACGTGGCCGACCGGCTGGTCGTCGTAATGGACCCGATGCTCGCGACCGCCAATTCTGCAGTCGCGGCGATCGACCGCCTCAAGCGGCGCGGGGTGAAGGACATCCGCTTCGTCTGTCTTCTCGCGGCGCCCGAGGGGATAGAACGGCTGACCAAGGCGCATCCCGACGTGGAAGTCTGGACCGCGGCGGTCGACGAACGGCTCAATGAGCACGGCTACATCATTCCCGGCCTGGGCGATGCGGGCGACCGCATGTTTGGCACGAAATAGAGGCGCGTCTAGCGTCTGCGCCCCCGATCGGCCTGCCAGCGAATCCGGAGGTCGGACCCGGACAAGAAGTCACGTCTTACTTGCGTCGGCGGCGCTGTTGGCCAAGGCCCATCTGCTTCGCTAGGGCCGAGCGCGCCTTGGCGTAGGCGGGGGCGACCATGGGATAGTCGGACGGAAGACCCCACTTCTCCCGATACTCTTCGGGTGACAGGTTGTACTGAGTCCGCAAATGCCGCTTCAACGACTTGAACTTACGACCATCTTCCAAGCAAATAATGTAATCGCTGGTTATTGACTTCTTGGGTGGAACAGCAGGCTTGGCCGCTTCGACCACGACTGGTTGCGCGCCAGTCGCGACCCGCACGATTGCTGCGTGAACGTCGCTGAGAAGCGACGGCAACTCGCTCGACGGCACTGAGTTGTTCGACACGTAAGCCGATACAATCTCGGCGGCGAGTTCAACGTGGTTGGTAGATTCGCTCATTGTTGACGTTACTCCAGAAAGTTGGCTGCCGAGAGCGCCTTTTTCCTGTGATCAGCTTCGGGGCATTCGGCTTACCCGACCACGATGAGCATCCTCACCGGTTGTCGCCTATCGCGACTGGGCCAAATAGGCACATAGCCGAAAAGAAAACATCGCACAAGATAAGATGTGATCACTTTAACTGGCTCGTCCATCGAGATCGGTCGAATACTCAAAAAGAGTCGGAGGCGGGATGCTCAATTTACACAAAAAAATAACTTTCTTCACTTGACAGAGCGCCGTTAGCGTGCCGCAAACGCTTTCATCGAATCATCCCGAGCCATTTTCAAGGTTGCCAGGCGTCAAACCGAAGGCTCGGGAGTTCTCCCAACTCTAGGCCAGGGACAGTCGCGCACGTCATCCGCCGCGGCGATGGGCGTCTTTCACCTGCGGCGCTGCTTGGCGGACAATTATCCAGCGCGAGAATATGGCGGTCGTGAGGATGTCATCGGCGCCAAAAGCGATTATATGCGCCCTGCCGGTCCAGTTGATCGGCTGTCCATGAGCGTCAATGCAGCATCACAAGACGTCAACATTCATCGCCGCGCACAACAACCCGGCGGGACGAGGCACGCTCACGGGAACCGTTCGGCTCCTTTGGCCCTACATCTGGCCGTCGGACCGCGCTGATCTGAAGCTGCGTGTATTTCTCGCAGTCGCGCTGATGCTGCTCTCGAAGCTGTTCACGATAGCGATTCCCTATTCCTACAAGTGGGCGACCGACGCGATCGCCGGTAAGCTCGCACTCGACGCGGTCCCGCTGCCGCGTATCCTGGTCGGCGCGGCGGCTCTGACGCTGCTTTATGGGGCGTTGCGCGTCCTGATGGCGTTCACCCAGCAAGGGCGGGACGCCCTGTTCGCGGCCGTCGCCATGAACGCGGTGCGCCGATTGGCGCTCGAGGTATTCGAGCACTTGCATCGCCTGTCGTTGCGCTTTCATCTGGAGCGCAAGACCGGCGGACTCACCCGGGTTCTCGAGCGCGGCCGCAACGCAATCGAGACGCTCGTTCGCACCTCGATGCTGACCGCGGTTCCGACCGTCGTCGAGTTCGCGCTGGTCGTCGCGGCGATGCTCATTTCGTTCGACTGGCGCTATGTCGTAGCAATCAGCGCCACGGTGGTCGTTTACCTGATCTATACGACCCTCGCGACCAATTGGCGCATCGGCATTCGACGTTCGATGAACGAAAGCGACACCGACGCCAACACCAAGGCGATCGACAGCCTTCTCAACTTCGAGACAGTCAAATATTTTGGCGCCGAAGGGCGGGAGGCGGCGCGATACGACAAAGCCATGGCGCGATATGAACAGGCGAGCGTGCGAACTTATGTGTCGCTTGCGGTTCTCAATGCTGGTCAGGCGTTCATTTTCACCCTTGGCTTAATCGTCGTGCTTCTGATGTGCGTCGCCGAGGTGAGAAACGGAACCAAGACTGTCGGCGCCTTCGTGCTCGTCAACCTGATCATGCTGCAGCTCTACCAGCCGCTCAATTTCATGGGGATGGTGTATCGGGACATCAAACAGGCGATCGTTGACGTCGAGGCGATGTTCGCGATCCTGGGCCAGAATCCCGAAATTGAGGACATCCCCGGCGCGCAGCCATTGAAGGTGAGCGCCGGCGCGGTCCGGTTCGAGAACGTCGACTTCGCATATGACCCCGGCAGGCCGATCCTGCGCGGCGTCTCGTTTGAGGCGCCCGCCGGACATACGATCGCCATCGTGGGCCCGTCAGGCGCCGGCAAGTCGACGATCTCGCGGCTCCTGTTCCGGTTCTACGAGCCGGACGCGGGGCGCATCTTGATCGATGGGCAGAACATCGGCGCCGTCACCCAGAGTTCGCTGCGCGCGGCAATCGGCATGGTGCCGCAGGACACGGTGCTGTTCAACGATGCGATCCTCTACAACATCCGCTATGGGCTCGACGGCGCCAGCGAGCATGGGGTGATCGCCGCCGCCGAGAATGCGCAGATCGACCGGTTCATCCGCTCATTGCCGAACGGCTATGAGTCGCCGGTCGGCGAGCGCGGCCTCAAGCTGTCGGGCGGCGAGAAGCAGCGCGTAGCCATCGCCCGCACGATGCTCAAGGCGCCGCCGATCCTGGTGCTCGACGAAGCGACTTCGGCGCTCGACAGTTTCACCGAGCGCGACATCCAGTCGGCGCTGGAGCGCGTCTCCCGCGGACGCACGACAATCGTGATCGCCCATCGCCTTTCGACCGTGGTCAACGCTGACGAGATTCTGGTGCTCGACAAGGGCGTAATCGCCGAGCGCGGCTCGCATCAGGAGCTTCTGGCGCGGGGCGGAATCTATTCGGCGATGTGGAGCCGCCAGCGGCAGGTCGACGCCGCGCAGGAAGTGTTGCGTCAGGCTGGTCGTGAAGACGATCTCGCCGCTCCCGGCGGGTCGGCGCCCCAGCCCGCGCCGTGACATCGGAGACATTTGGCGCCATGAGTGCGGGCGGCTTGTTTTCGGACGTATTCCAATGAGCATCGTCAAGTCGCTGCGCGGCCAGTTCGCGCCGATTCATCCCGAAGGCTATGTATTCGTCTTTGGTTTCGCGGCCGCGACGCTCATCCTGTGGTGGCTCTGGGCGCCGTTGGGCTGGCTCGGGCTCATCGCCACCTTGTGGTGCGCCTATTTCTTTCGCGATCCCCCGCGCGTCACGCCCGTGCGGGCCGACCTTGTCGTTTCCCCCGCCGACGGCGTGATCCGTTTCGCCGGCTTCGCCGCGCCTCCGCCTGAACTCGGCCTCGGCATGGCGCCGTTGCAGCGTGTGTCGATCTTCATGTCGATCTTCGATTGCCACGTGAATCGCTCTCCGGTCGAAGGCCGCGTCGCCCAGATCGTTTATCACCCCGGCCTGTTCCTCAGCGCCGACCTCGATAAGGCGAGCGACGACAACGAGCGCAACAGCATCACAATCGACACGCCCTCCGGCCGGTTTGGCGTGGTCCAGATTGCGGGCCTGATCGCCCGGCGGATCGTCTGCTTCACCCACGAAGGCGTGCTGCTTGGCGCTGGCGAGCGCATCGGCCTCATCCGCTTCGGCTCGCGCGTCGACGTCTACCTGCCGCCAGGCGCGCGCATCGTGGTCGGCCTCAATTCGCGCGCGGTCGCCGGCGAGACTGTGATTGCGCAGGTCGCGGCCGAGAGCGAGGCGCCGCCGTTTCATCGGAGCTGAGCGTGAACGAGACCGGCCCAATGCCCCGGTCGCAAGTCGAAGACGTCGCGGCGTCGCGGCGTCGCGGTCTCCGGGCGGTGCCGCTACGGCTTTTGATTCCGAACCTTGTCACGCTATTCGCGCTCGGCCTTGGGCTAACCGCGATCCGTCTGGCGATGGAGGGGTCTATCGACTGGGCGGTGAGCGCGGTCGCCGCCGCGGCCGTGCTCGATGGCCTCGACGGGCAAATCGCGCGCGCGTTGAAGGGAACCTCGCGTTTCGGCGCCGAACTCGATTCGCTTGCTGACTTCGTCGACTTCGGGGTCGCGCCGGCGCTCGTGCTGTATGTCGCCAGCCTGCACGCGGCGAAAAACTTCGGCTGGGTTGCGGCGCTCCTGTTTGCGATGGCCTGCGCGCTGCGCCTCGCCCGCTTCAATGTGATGATCGACGAGGATCAGCCGGGGTGGCGCGGCCTATTTTTTGTCGGCATGCCGGCGCCCGCCGGCGCGATCGTCGGTCTCCTGCCGATCTACCTTCATTACGCCTTCGGTCTCGGCGAGCCGACACGGCAATTCGCGGTGGTCGAGAGCCTGTACGTGCTGGCGGTGGCGCTTCTGATGGCGAGCCGCGTGCCCCATTTCTCCGGCAAGTCGATCGGCCGCGTGCCGCACGAATATGTTTCGGTGGTGCTTGTCGGTGTCGCCGCCGCCCTCCTCATCCTGTTCAACTTTCCCATGCAGGCCCTGGTCGCCGTCACTCTGGTCTATCTCGCCTCGATCCCGTTCGCCGTCAGGCGTTATCGCGCGCTCGACCGCGCGGGGCGGTAGCTACAAAATCGCATGCCTTATTGGCCTCTTGCGCTCAGGCGCCGGTCAGGCATCATGGACCAGCAATGGCCATCGGGCTCGCTCATCGGTATTGTTCGTCCGCTTCCAGGATTCGCGCTCCATGTCGACCCGATCACCTCGTTCCATGCTCTGGCCGGCCGTTCGTGCGGCCGCCCTTGGGATAGGCGTGATCGCACAGGCGGCCTGCAACTCGAAGAACGCGTATATCCCCCCGCCGCCGCCTAAGGTGCAGGTGGCCCAGCCGCTGCAGCGGCCGGTCACCGAATATCTTGAACTCACCGGAAATACGCAGGCGTTCGCCTCCGTCGATCTCGTAGCGCGGGTGCAGGGCTTTCTCACTTCAATTGATTATGCGGACGGCGCGAACGTTAAGAAGGGCGCGCAGCTCTTCAGTATCGAGCGGGACATTTATCAGGCGCAGGTTGACCAGCAGGAGGCGACCCTTGCCTCGGACCAAGCAACCGAGGAGTACAATAAGGCCGAATACAACCGGCAGGCCACGCTGGCGCGGCAGGATTTCGCGAGCCAAGCGACGGCGCAGGAGTGGAAGTCCAAGTGGGACCAGTCGGCGGCCGATATCCTGAACGCCAAGGCCGCCATCTGGCTCGCCAAGATCAACCTCGGCTACACCCAGGTGCTCGCGCCGTTTGACGGCGTGGTCACCAATCACCTCGTCGATGTCGGCGCCCTCGTCGGCGTCTCCGGGCCGACCAAGCTCGCGACGATCATCCAGACCGATCCGCTCTACGTATATTTCACCTTGAGCGAGACGCAGATCCTGTCGATCCAGAGAAACCTCGCCAAGCACGGCGTCGCATTGCGCACCTCGAAGCTGTCCGACGTCCCTGTGGAGATCGGGCTGCAGGGCGAGGAGGGCTACCCGCACAAGGGCCACCTCGATTATGCTTCGCCGCAGGTTGATTTCGCCACCGGCACGCTGACCGCGCGCGCCCTGTTCGACAACAAGGACAACGCGCTTTTGCCGGGCCTGTTCGTGCGTGTGCGGACGCCGATCGCGCAGCAGGACAAGGCGCTGCTGACCCGAGACGATGCGATCGGGACGAGCCAGGAAGGAAGCTATGTCCTGGTCGTCGGCCCCGGCAATGTCGTGGAGAGGAAGGTCGTCACGACCGGGGTGCGGGACGGGCAGTTGCGGGTGATCGAGTCGGGCCTGAAGCCAGACGACTGGGTGGTGACCGAAGGCGTCCAGCGCGCCTTTCCCGGCGCCAAAGTCGATCCCCAGCGCAGCCAACTGGCTTTAGCCGAGCCGGTGCCTGCATCAAGCCCTGATAAGGCTCCGTCGCCCACCTCGGACAAGAAATGAGCTCCGAAGGCCGAGCGGGAGCCATCTCGCGCTTTTTCATCGACAGGCCGGTGCTCGCCAACGTGCTTGCGCTTGTCTTCGTCCTGATCGGCCTGGTCGCCCTTGTTAACCTGCCTAGCTCCCAATATCCGAACGTCGTCCCGCCGACCGTCCAGGTGACCACGCGCTATCCCGGCGCAAGCGCCATGACGCTTGTCGACACCGTCGCTCTGCCGATCGAGCAGAACGTCAACGGCGTCGAGAACATGATCTACATGCAGTCGACGAGCGCGAGCGACGGCACCTATAGCTTAATCGTCACCTTCGCGATTGGCACCAATCCTGACGAGGACGAGATCCTGGTGCAGAACCGTGTGTCGGCAGCAATTTCGTCGCTGCCGCCGCAAGTTCAGCTCCAGGGCGTGACGACGAAGAAGCAATCGACTTCAATCCTCGAGTTCGTCGGGCTCGTGTCGCCTGATAGCCGCTTCGACAGCCTGTTCCTGTCGAACTACGCCGTCATCAACGTGCAAGACGAGTTGCGCCGCCTCCCAGGCGTCGGCGATGTGTCTGTCCTTGGCGCAGGTCAATACGCCATGCGCATATGGCTTGACCCGAACCTTCTGCAGGCGCGCGGGACTGACGCCGCAGGATGTGGTCAACGTCATCCAGCAGCAGAGCCAGGAGGTGGCGGCCGGTCAGATCGGCGCGCCGCCGGCGCCGAAGGGCCAGGACTTCCAATATACGCTCGATCTCAAGGGCCGGCTCGACGATCCGAGAGAATTCGAGAACATTATCGTCAAGGTCAATTCAGCCAATGGGGGTCAGATCACCAGGGTGCGGGATGTCGGACATGCCGAGCTCGGCGCGCAAACGTACAGCGAATCGTTCAGACTTGATGGCAGGCCAGCCGCTGGCATCGCCGTCTCGCTGTTGCCGGAGGCAAACGCGATTGCGGTCTCTAGGGAAGTCAAGGCGAAGATGGACGAACTCGCCAAGGCTTTCCCGCGGGGCCTCGAGTACGTCGTGCCTTACGACACAACCAAATTTGTGAAGGCGGCGATCTCCGAAGTCTACCGCACCCTCATCGAAGCCGCGATTCTGGTGCTCATCGTCATCCTCGTCTTCCTTCAGGATTGGCGGGCGATGCTGGTGCCGGCGACGACCGTGCCGGTGACGCTCATCGGCGCGTTCGCGGCAATGGCCGCCCTCGGCTACTCGATCAATCTCCCGACTCTGTTCGCCATCGTGCTCGCGATCGGCATCGTCGTCGACGACGCGATCGTCATCGTTGAAGGCGTGGCGCGCTATGTCGAGGAAGGGATGCCCGGTCGCGCAGCGGCGGCTCGGGCGATGGACGACCTGACTGGGCCAGTTCTCGGCATCACGCTGGTGCTGATGTCGGTGTTCATTCCGGCAGCCTTCCTGCCTGGGCTTACCGGGCAACTCTACCGCCAATTCGCGCTCGTTATCGCCTCAACGGCCTTCATCAGCGCCGTCAATGCGCTCACGCTCAAACCCACCCAGTCCGCGCTGTGGCTGAGGCCGCCAAAGCCTCCCGAGCGGCGCAATTTTTTCTACCGCGGGTTCAACGCGGTCTATGGCGGGCTCGAACGCGGCTACACCCGATTGATCGGCGCGATGGTTCATCGCAGCGGCTTTATGGTGGCCCTTGCGCTGATTCTGGTCGGCGTCGCGATCTGGGGATTGACGCGCGTGCCGACCGCGTTCCTGCCGACCGAGGACCAGGGCTACGTGATAGTCGCCGCGCAGCTCCCGGACGGCGCGTCAAAGGAACGGACGGACAGGGTGCTGGAGCAGATCCAGGGTCTCGCGAGCAAGGTTCCCGGCGTCGAACACGTCGTTACGGTCAGCGGCATATCCATTCTCGACAATAGGGCGAGCCTCGCCAATGCCGGCGTCGCCTTCGTTGTCTTGAAGGACTGGGACGTGCGTCTGAAAGAGCCAGGGCAGGACGTCCGTACGATCCTCGGGCGCCTCAACGCCGGGCTGCAGGGCGTGCCGCAAGCTTTCGCCTTCGCGCTTCCCCCGCCGCCGATCCAGGGCATCGGCAACGTCGGCGGCTTCTCCATGCAGGTCGAACTCAGGAACGGCAATTTCGACTACGCCTTGCTTCAGACTCTGACCAACGCCGTGGTTGCGGACGCCAATGCGCAATCCTCGCTTCAGCGGGTCGCCACGACATTCCGCGCGGGAGCGCCGCAAATCTTTGTCAATGTAAACCGCATCAAGGCGGAGACGCTCGGCATCACCGTTGGACAGCTGTTCTCCGCCCTCTCCAACTATGTGGGTTCGAACTATGTCGGCCAGATCACCAAGTTCGGCCACGTCTTCCAGATCTATACGCAAGCGGAGGCCAAGTTTCGCGCCAACGTTGACGACATTCGCAATCTCAAGGTCAGAGCCGGCGACGGAACGATGACGCCCGTCGGAACGGTGGTCGACATCAAGGAGGTTCAGGGCCCGGCCCTCATCAGCCTCTACAATCTCTATCCGTCGTCAACCATTGTTGGCAGCCCGGCGCCCGGTTTCAGCTCGGGACAGTCCCTCGACATCATGGAGCAGATCGCCAACAACACCCTGCCGACCGGATCAGGCTTCGAATGGACCGCCATGTCCTACCAGGAGAAGCAGCTCGGCAACCAGACGTACTACGTCTTCGGCTTCGCGCTCCTGCTCGTCTATTTCGTTCTGGCGGGCCAGTATGAAAGTTGGATTCTGCCCTTGGCGGTGATCCTGTGCGTGCCGATGGCTCTGCTCGGGTACGGTCGCCGCGCTGACCACGCTCGGCGCGATCAGCGTCGCCGCCAGTCAGTCCGGCGTCGCCGCCAACAACCTTTACACCCAGATCGGGCTCATCCTGTTGATCGCGCTCGGAGCGAAGAACGCGATTCTGATCGTCGAATACGCCCGCCAGCAGCGAGCCGAGGGAAAGGGGATCGTCGAAGCGGCGGTGGAAGGGGCGCGGCTGAGATTCCGGCCCATTCTCATGACCTCGTTCGCCTTCATCCTCGGCGTTCTGCCGCTTGTGCTGGCGACAGGCGCTGGCGCGTCGGCGCGCAAATCGATTGGGATGGCTGTCTTCTTCGGCATGATCGCCTCGACCTGCCTGGTGGTGGTGTTCGTTCCCTCGTTTTATGTGGTCATGCAATGGCTCGAGGAGCGCAGAAAGGGCAAGCGCGTCCCTGAGGCCGCCTCCCCTCCGTCGCAGACGACAGACGCCGGCAGCCCGTCTGCAGTCTGACGGCGCTCTCGACAGTTTGAACACGTCAAGGCTCGCCCTGGCGCGCCATGCGCCTTATACGAATCCGGTATTTCGAGGCTACGCCAGAGACGCGCGCCGGGGAGGAAATGGTATGAGCCTTCGAGTCTTTTGTTCCGCAATGGCGACGAGCTTGGCCCTGTCGGGCGCTGCTTTTGCGGAATCGCCGCGCTTGACGGTGACCGAAGCGATGATCCCGTCGACGGATCCGAACATCAAGCTCTACGTACGCAACAAGCACGCGGAGAACATGACATCTTTCTCCCCGGACAAGACGCTGCTCTTCATCCACGGCGCCACATATCCTGCGGAGACGAGCTTCGACCTGCCGATCGAAGGCGTGTCGATGATGGACCTGTTCGCTGAGAACGGTTTCGACGTCTATCTGGTCGACGTGCGCTCGTACGGACGATCGACCCGTCCGCCGGAAATGGATCAGCCTCCCGAGGCGAACAAGCCGATCGCGACTTCCGAAGAGGCCGGCGCCGACCTCGGCGCCGCAGTCGATTATATTCTGGGTCAGCGCGGCATCCCGAAGCTCGACCTCATGGGCTGGTCCTGGGGCACCTCGATCGCCGGCGCCTACACCGCGAGCCACAACGACAAGATCAATCGGTTCGTGCTTTATGCCCCGGCCTGGACGGTCGAGCCTCCGGTCGCGCCCCCGACGACCGTCCTGCCCGCCTATCGATTGGTGGCGAAGGAGGATGCGAAGGCGCGCTGGCTCAGGGGCGTGCCCGAGGACAAGCAGGCGACGCTGATCCCGCCGGGCGTCTTTGACGCATGGTGGAACGCGACGATCGCCGAGGATCCTGTGGGCAGCAAGATGAACCCGCCGCAGGCTTCGCGCCGCCAACGGCGTAAGGGCGGAATTCGCCAATTATTGGGGCGCCGGAAAGCCATTTTACGATCCAGGAAAGATCACGGTCCCAACGCTGCTCATCCACGCGGAATGGGACGCCGATCTTCCGACCTATATGACCAACGCCTATTTCGCCAAGCTGACAAACACGCCCTACAAGCGCCTTGTCCAGTTAGGCGAAGGCACGCACACTGTGATGCTGGAGAAGAACCGCATGCAGTTCTTCGATGAAATTCGCGGATTCCTGAACGAATCGAGCCCAACCGCGCTGAAGTAGCTTGGTTTGACGGGCGGGCGCCGATAAAGTGCCCGTGAGAGGCGGGGCGGGGACGCCGCCGCCAGGTTGGCGTATTCGGTCTTACAACCCCGTGGTGGTAGGACAGGCCGCGGCTGGCGTGCTAGGGGCGGTTCCGGACCGCCGTCCGTCTTGCGCCGCGGCGACACGACAAGGAGTCTTATGTCGAAAGAAGAATTGCTAGAATTTCCCGGATATGTCGTGGAATTGCTGCCCAACGCGACTTTTCGCGTCAAACTCGAGAACGAGCACGAAATCATAGCGCACACCGCGGGCAAGATGCGCAAGAACCGCATTCGCGTGCTGGCCGGGGACAAAGTGCTGGTGGAGATGACGCCCTACGATTTGACCAAGGGGCGCATTACCTACCGGTTCAAATGACCTTAACTCTTGGGCGGCGCGGCGATCGCTCCGTCCCGCACTTGGGCCCGCATCTCGTGCTGGGATCCGCTTCGCCGCGCAGGCTTGAGCTGCTCGCGCAGATCGGCGTCAAGCCCGATGCGGTCCTGCCGGCCGAGATCGACGAAACGCCGCGCCCTCGCGAAGGGCCACGCGAGCTTGCGGAACGGCTGGCCGGGGAAAAGGCACTCGCCTCGGCGGAGATCGCCGGCGGGCGCACGGATCTTGCGCCGTTCTTGACGCTTGCGGCGGACACGGTGGTCGGCGTCGGGCGCCGAATCTTGCCGAAGTGCGAGACGCTCGCCGAGGCGGAGGCGTGCCTCGCCCTGTTGTCCGGCCGCGGCCATCGCGTCTTCACTGGCCTTACGCTCATTACCGGAAACGGCGCCGTGCGGCGACGGTTGGTCGAGACCCGGCTCAGGTTTAAGCGCCTGTCGCGCAATGAGGTCGAGGCCTATCTCAAGAGCGGCGAATGGCGCGGCAAGGCCGGCGGCTATGCCATCCAGGGCCTCGCAGGCGCATTCGTCGAGCGCCTCGTCGGCTCCTATTCCAATGTCGTCGGCTTGCCGATCAGCGAAACAGCCGCGCTGCTTGCCGGCGAAGGCTATCACGTCTACCGGCATTGGGACGCGAACCCCATCCGATGACCACCGAGGACAAGAAGGCCCCCGCGCGGCGCCCGAGCCCGAACAGGAGCAAGCGCGCCTGCCCGATATGCGGCAAGCCGCGCAGCGAGGCTTATGACCCGTTCTGCTCGAAGCGTTGCGCCGACGTCGACCTGCATCGCTGGCTGAAGGGGAGCTACGTGATCCCCGGCGCCAAGGCCGAGCCTGAACCGGGCGACGAGAACGATTGACAAGGCCGCGCCTGGAGCGCGTTGCGCCTCAATGGAGTGGGTCTTGGCGCGCGCGGCGTCGGTCGCTCGATCCGTTTTGGTTTTTCTTGGCGCCTCGCCTTTTCGCCTCAAAAGGCCCGTTTTTGAGGCTCGGATTTCCTTGGATTTCCTTGGATTCTCTCGTCCGAAATTAGTGTTTTCAATGGGTTACAAGCGATTTTCGCGAAAGAAAATTTCTCGCGCACTTTCCCCTGGCGTTGAGCGGCGCCGCGACGGGCGCAGGCGTTCTGGGGCTGCGGAAGGGCGGGGACTGGTCATGGAGCAAGCTTAGCCAGATTTCCGATTTTCGGCAATAAATTGTCGACCTGTCGTTTGTCCGCCTCAATCCAAAAGCAGCGCGCCTACGGCGCCATTTTGCACCTCTATGGTTTTGATGGCTATGGTTTGGATGGCGAATTTCCTGTGGACGGATAATTTTATTGTCAAAACCAGAAAGTGAAGCCACCGTCTTTGTTGACGGAATTGAGACCGACGGGGGAGGGACAGGCTCTTGAGCCGCGGCGCACGGGGCTTTTGAAACCGTCGCGCGTAACCTTGAAGCGCGCGTTTTGACAAAGGCCGGAGATTTTTTTATTTTTTGGCCGTAAGCCATTGAAAAGTCCAGATTTAAAAAAATAAAGGAAGATACAGGAAAGCCTGCTTTGCTTGTTTTTATTTGCGTTTGCTTGCGCGGAACTCGCGCGCTGGTTGAATTCGGGCCCGCCGCCCGATCCTTTCGACCGGGATCTGGGGAGAAGTCTGGTCCGCCGGGGCGAAACCCTGGCCCGTGACGAACGTCGAGACTGCAGGTTTTGGGGGATATAGAGTGAACATGAGCACGATCGTAGACAGCGCGAAGTCCGGGTTCGAACCGCTCGTGCGCAAGCACGACATCGCCGTGCTTGTTCCGTGCTTCAATGAAGAACTGACAGTCGGTAGAACCGTCGAGGCTTTTCGCGAAGCGCTGCCTTCGGCAACAATCTACGTTTACGACAACAACTCGAGCGATCGCACCGTCGACATCGCCCGGGCGGCGGGCGCGGTTGTTCGCCACGAGACGCGCCAGGGAAAGGGCAATGTTGTCCGGCGCATGTTCGCCGACATCGACGCCGACATTTATGTGCTGGTGGATGGCGATGCGACCTACGAAGCCGAAGCCGCTCCACGCATGGTCCGCCGGGTGATCGATGAAAATCTCGACTTCGTCAATGGAGCACGCGTGTCGCGGAGCATGGAGGCCTACCGAAGAGGCCATCGCTTCGGCAATTACGTCTTGACCTCCATGGTGCGAAATATCTTCGGCAGGCAATTCACCGATATGCTCTCTGGATACAAGGTTTTTTCTCGCCGTTACGTCAAATCCTTTCCCGCGATGTCGAGAGGCTTCGAAATCGAAACCGAGTTGACGGTGCATGCCCTGGAACTGCGCATGCCGTCCGCGGAAGAATTGACCGCCTATGGCGAACGTCCCTCGGGGTCGGTGAGCAAGCTCAGCACTTTTCGAGACGGCGCAGAATCCTCCGCCTCATCTTCGATCTCGTGCGCAACGAGCGTCCGTTGCCGTTCTTCGGTCTTGTCGGCGCGGGCCTCATCATAATTGCGCTCGTGCTCGCCGTTCCGCTTGCCGAGACCTATTTCAAAACGGGACTGGTGCCTCGGCTGCCGACGGCCGTCCTCGCCATAGGGCTGATCATCATCGGCTTCTTGAGCTTCCTTGCCGGACTGATCCTCGATGTCGTGGCGACGATGCGCAGCGAGATGAAAAGGCTAGCCTATTTGTCTTATCCGCCGGTCTCCGCCGGGTGAGGTTGATGAGTTCGCCGCGCTGATCGGGCCTTATTCCGGGGCCTGCTGAAGCGCGCCCTCGACGCTCGCGATGGCGAAAGCGTATTGGCGGGCGACGTCCTCGAGCCGGTCGTAGCGTCCGGACGCGCCGGCATGGCCCGCGTCCATGGCCGTGCGCAACAGGATCGGCCCGCCCCCGGTCATCGTCGCGCGCAGGCGCGCGACCCATTTGGCGGGCTCCCAATAGGTCACGCGCGGATCGGTCAGGCCTGCGAGAGCCAGGATCGCCGGATAGCGCTGAGGCCGCACATTGTCGATCGGGCTATAGGAGCGGATGGTCTCGAACGCCGGTTTGTCGTGGATCGGATCGCCCCATTCCAGCCATTCGGGCGGGGTCAGCGGCAGGCTGGCATCAAGCATCGTCGCCAGCACGTCGACGAACGGCACGTCGGCGATGATCCCGGCGAAAAGGTCAGGCGCGAGATTGGCGATCGCCCCCATGAGCAAGCCGCCGGCGCTGCCGCCTTGAGCCACGATCCGCCCCGCGCTGGCGAAGCCCTCGGCGATGAGGAATCGCGTCGCGGCGAGGAAATCGCGGAAGGTGTTCGGCTTCTTGCCGAGCTTGCCGTCCTCGTACCAGCGCCAGCCCTTGTCCGTGCCGCCGCGCACATGGGCGATCGCGAACACGAAGCCGCGGTCGACGAGCGAGAAGCGGTTGGTCGAAAAACTCGCCTCGACCGCATAACCGTAGGCGCCATAGCCGGTGATGAGCATCGGCGCCGATCCGTCGAGCTTCGCGCCCCGCCTGTGGAGCAGCGACACCGGCACGCTCTCGCCGTCGTCGGCATGGAGCGAAGACGAGACGGGCGACATAGGCCTGCGGATCGAAGCCGCGCGGCATCGTCTGCCGCTTGACGAGGGTTCGCTGGCGGCTGACGACGTCGTAGTCGTAGGTTTCCTGCGGCGTCGCCGGCGAGGAGTAGCTGAAGCGGATGAGCGAGGTTTCGAATTCATAGACCGGCTCGAGCCTCAGAAAGTAGGTCTCCTCGTCAAATGCGATCTCGTGCGATTCATCGCTATTCAAGTCGAAGACAACGAGGTGCGGCCGGCTCATCTCGCGCATGAGCAGCACGAGGTGGCCTCTGAACAGCGTCGCGTCGGCGATGAAGCGTCCGGTCGCGCTCGGCGACGACATCGCGCCAGTTCGTCTCCTGCGGCGCATCGCGCGGGGCGACGACGATCTTGAAGTCGGGCGCCGCCGGCGTTGGTGCGGATAAAGAAGCGATCGCCGTGGTCCATGACCTCGTAGTGCAACCCGGGTCGGCGCGGCGCGACAAGCCGGGGCGGCGCGGTCGGATGGTCGAGATCGACGACCAGCGCTTCCGATGCGTCGTGGCCATGCACCGAAATGATGGCGGCGCGGCCGAGGCGAGTGGGTTCGATGCCGATGAACCAGGCCGGATCGTCCTCCACGAACACCTCGACGTCGTCGGTCTGCGCGGTCCCCAGCCGATGCAGCATGACGCGGCAAGGGCGGTGGCTCTCATCCTGCTCGACATAGAGAAACCCTTCCGAATCACGCGTCCAGACGACGTCTCCGGTCGTCCCGACGACGCGGTCGGCGAGGTCCGTCTCGCGCTCGAGATCGCGGATTGCAATGGTCAGGATCTCGGAGCCGAGGTCGTCAGAGCTCCAGGCGAATTTCGAATGATCCGGCGAATGGCGCCCGCCGGCGAGATGAAAAAACGCCTTTCCCTCGGCGCGCGCGTCGCCGTCGATGAGCACCGTCTCCGGGCCGCCCCCGCGGGGCTTGCGGCAATAGATGCGGCGCTGGCCGCCGCGACGAAAGCGCGAATAATAGGCCCATGGCCCGTCGACCTGCGGCGGCTCGCTGTCGTCCTCCTTGAGGCGCGCGCGCATTTCGCGCTTGAGCTCTTTCTGCAAGCCGAGCGTCGGCGCCAAAACGGCGTCTGCATAGGCGTTCTCGGCCTTGAGCAGCGCGCGGATGTCGGAAGGCAGCCGGCTCGGATCGCGCAGCACCTCGCGCCAGTTGTCGGCCCGCATCCAGGCGTAATCGTCGGCCCAGGAAAGACCGTGCGCGGAGAGCGAAGCCGGCCGGATTTCGGCGCGCGGCGGCGTGGGCGCCGAGGCTTGCGAGCTCGGACGGACGGCTCGGATCGCGGGCTGGTCATGGCGCTCGCGCGCCGCGCGAAAGCGCCCGGAAGGCGGCAGGAACCTCGGACGGCGCATCGCAGAAGGCCGCCGCGCCCGCCGCGCGAAGCTCCTCGGCGCCGCCGTAGCCCCATAGCGCGCCGATGGTGGGGATTCCGTGCCGGCTCGCGGCCAGAACGTCATGCTTTGCGGTCGCCCCACATGCAGCAATCGTCGGCCTCGAGCCCCTCACGCTCGAGAATGTGGGCGACCAGGTCGGCCTTGTCCTGAAAGCGGCCGCTGAGCTCGTCGCCATAAGCCGCCTCGAAGTGACGCTCAAGATCGAAGTGGCTGAGGATTCGCTCCGCGTAGACGAGGGGCTTGGCCGTGCAAAGGAAGAGGCGCGTTCCCGCCGCGCGCAAGTCGGCAAGCGTCTCCTTCACCCCGTCATAGACGACGGCTTCGAAAAGACCCTCGGTCGAATATCGGCCACGATAGATCTTAAGCGCCTCCTCGGGGTCGCCTTCGCCGCCCAGCGCCTCGGCGAAACATCCGCGCAGCGGCGGGCCGATGATCCAGGTCAGTTCGGCGGCGGGCGGCGCGCTGCGTCCCAACGCTTCGAGCGCCAGACGGAAGCAGCCGACGATGCCCTCGGCCGGATCGGTCAGCGTTCCGTCCAAATCGACGAGGAGCGCGCTTCGCCGGTCGGGCTTGGTCATTGGCGTTCCGGCATTGCGCGATGCTCCGGCGTTCGGTCGCGCGATCGGCACTGCGGACGCGATCCAGCGGCCTGCCGCGGGCGACCGGCTAGCCGCGGATCGGCTCGTGCGCGAGCGCCGCACGCAGGAAATAGAAGAGCCCGGTCAGCGCGGTGAGAATGAGCACGCCTTCCAGCAGGCGGGTGATGGGCTCGCCAAGCTGGAACAGGCCGCCGATCGCCCAGCCTGCGGCGGCGCCGGCGCCCACCAGCTCCGTGCCTACCAGAATGGCGACGCTGATCAGCGTCATCGCATTGGTCCAGTTGATCGGCGCGACCTCCGCCAAAGCGCTTTCTCCTTCAAATGCTCGCGAAGCGCTGGCGGATATACCAAGGCGCCCGGCGGCGCAAGCTTCACGCCTTGGCGGCGGTCGCGGCGCGCCTTAGCGCCGCCTCGTAGGCTTTCACGTGAAGCGTGGCGACGCGCAGCAGCGAACGATCGTCCGGCTTCCCAGCGCGGCGCAGGAGATCGCCGAGAATCTGGTCGCCTTCGACCGGCTTGCCGCCTTCGATATCGCGCAGCATCGAGGCCTTCAGCGGCGAACCCGCGGCGGTCATCGCCGCCCGCGCCCGCTCCAGCGCCGGCTCGCGAGGAGGAAAGCCCTGCTCGGCCGCGATCGACGCGCATTCGGTCAGCAGCCCGGTCGCAAGGTCCGCGGCGCCGGCGGCGACGTAGTCGCCAACCGCCGCCCGCATCAGGCAGGTTATGCCCGCCGCGGTGGCGATGAACACCCACTTCTCCCACATTTCCTGCCGGATCTCGTCGCTGAGCCGCGCGTCGAAGCCGGCGTTGAGCAGCGCCGAGGCGATCGTCTCGATCCGCCGCGAGCGGGAGCCGTCCAGTTCTCCGAAGCTCAGCGCATGCAAATCGTTGAGGTGGAGGATGGCGCCGTCGGGGTCGAGGGTCGCCGAGATGACGCACTGCCCGCCGAGCACGCGCTCAGGCCCCGAAGCGCTCGGCGAGCCGGTCGAGGTGCCGCATGCCGTTCAAGCAGCGGCAGAATCGCCGTCTGCGGACCGACCGCTTTGGCGAATGACGCCATCGCGCCGTCGAGGTCGTAGGCTTTGCAGCTCAGCAGCACGAGGTCGAACGGCTCCGCGAGGCCTTCCTGCGACACGATCGGCGGCGACGGGCGGTGGAAGTCGCCGAGGCGGCTGCGAATGGTCAGCCCGTGCTTCGCGAGCTCCGCGGCCCGGCGCGGGCGAACGAGGAACGTCACGTCGCGGCCAGCCTGCAGCAGACGTCCGCCGAAATAGCCCCCGACCGCGCCCGCGCCGACAACAAGAATTCTCATTTTGTCCGATCCTCCATCGCAGAAGGCGATCCGCCATGCTCGTCGAGCGGCACGCCTGGCCACGCCAGGGACGCTGGCCATCCCCCGATAGGGTGGGGGCAAAAGCGATCGATTCCCGTGGCGAGGACGCCTGAATGTGCAGGAGAGCGCGGGTGTGCGCAAATCCGCGACGCCCGTCCCCCGTTCATGCTTGACGCTCTCATATTTGAGAGTATTTTCCCTGATATGGAAACAAGCGCCCCATTGCTCGACGCCGCCGACATGCGCCTCGCCGAGCGTCTGCGCGAGCTGCGGCGCGCGCGGCGCTGGTCGCTCGACGAGCTTTCCGCGCTGAGCGGGGTCAGCCGCGCTTCCCTTTCGCGGATCGAAAACGGCGAAGTCAGCCCGACCGCTTCCGTGCTCGGGCGGCTCGCCGGAGCGCATGGCACAACGGTCTCGCGCCTGCTCGCCGACATTGAAGGCGATGCGCCGGCGCTCGTCCGGCGGGCCGAGCAGCCGGAGTGGATCGATCCCGCGACGGGCTTCCGTCGGCGCTCGATCTCGCCGCCGTCGCTCGACTTCGACTGCGAACTGCTGTGCTGCGAATTGCCGGCCGGCGCGGCCATCGACTATCCGCTTCCGCCACGGCTCGGTCTCGAGCATCATCTTTATCTCATGGACGGCGCCCTCGAGCTCACGATCGAGGGGACCGTCCATCGTCTTCGAGCTGGCGACTGCCTTCGCTACAAGCTGATGGGGGCGAGTCGCTTCGTTGCGACCGGGCGGGGAGCCGGCGCGCTATATTCTCGTTCTGCGGTGAAGCGCCGTGGACGCCCAGGCCATCACCGTCGCCGCGCTCGATCCCGCCGCTTTCCCGAAGGCCGTCGACCGGCTCGCCCAAATCCTGCACGCCTGCGTGCATGAGGGCGCGAGCGTCGGCTTCGTCATGCCGTTCGATCGAAACGACGCGCGCGCCTACTGGCTGAGACAAGGTCGCTCCGCCGCATGCTGCGGGCGCCAGGCTCGTCCTCGTCGCGACCCTGGCCGGCGACCTCGCCGGAACGGCGCAGCTCGATCTCGATTCGATGCCGAGCAAGCGCCATCACGCCGAAGTTTCCAAAGTCCTGGTCGATCCGGGCTTTCGCCGCGCCGGGGTCGGGCGAGCGCTGATGCGGGAGATCGAACGGCGAGCGGCGGAGAAGGGCCGCTGGCTCCTCACGCTCGACACCGCAGGCGACGCGGCTGAGGCCCTCTACCGCTCGCTCGGCTATACGTCTTGCGGGCGCCATTCCCGCATTACGCGCGCGACGCTTTCGAAGAACGCTACGAGGCGACGCGGATTATGTACAAAGACTTGCGCTGCGGTTAGCTTCCGTCGTCTAAACCCGGCTGAAGGAGACCTCTCGTCTTGCTCGCGGAGGATCGGCCGATGGCTGACCGAAACGGCGCGAGCCTCTTCGGCCGCGTCGCCCTCTTGCTTCTGACGATCTACGCGCTGGCGATGATCGCGCCCGACTTGCTTCGGGTCGTTCGTCCGCTGGGCTCTTTTGGTCTGGCGACCAACGGCGACGGGCTGATTTACGACGTTGAGGGTCCGTTCGCGAGCGAGCAGGATTCCCCGGCATGGCGGGCGGGCCTGCGCGTCGGGGATCGGCTTGATCTTGCCGCGATGCGCTGCGCGCCCGTCGACACCAATGTCTGCGCGAGCATGCTGGCGCAATGGGGCGGCGTCAATTACGTCATGCCCGGACGCGAGGCGACGCTTTTCCTCGCCGCAGCCGCGGATCGCCCGGCGCGCGAAGTGAGGCTCGCCGCGGAGCCGCGCCCCGCCAATCGCCTGCTCGACCTCATGGTCGGGCTCGGCACGATTGCGGGGATCCTTGTCGTCCTCGGCGCTGCGTGGCTGGTGTGGACGCGTCCCGGAGCGATGACCTGGGGCTTCTTCGTCTATGTGATCCAGTTCAATCCCGGCGAGGCGTTCCAGTTCTGGGCCTGGCTTCAGCTTTGGCCGTGGGCGCTTCTGGCGCAAGACGTGATCTTTCTGGTGATGCAGGCCGCCGCCTATGCCGGGCTTCTTGCTGTTTGCGCTGAGGGCCCCGGTCGACCGGACCGAAGGCCGATGGCGGCTGAATCGAGCGCGCGCTGCCCGTTCTGACGATCGTGTTCCTGGCTGGTCGCGCTCGCCAGCATGGGAACCGTCTTCGGCTATCCCGCCGAAATCTGGGCGCGAAGCTTGCTGTTCGTCGGCTTTGCGGTCAGCGCCGCCGCGCTCGCGATCCTTATCGGCCGCCGGAGGGATCTGTCGCCCCGCGACTATCAGCGCATCCGCTGGGTGATCTGGGGCTGCCTGATCGGCCTGCCGGCCTATTTGCTCGCCCAGCTTTCCCAGCAAACCTCGGCGTTTGACGAATTGTTCGGCCCGGGTCTGACCTCGGAGGAAGTCGCGGGCGTCCTCTTCCTCGTCAACGGGATCCTGTGCCTGTTCGTCGTCGAGGCGGTCCGGCGGCCGACCGTGGTCAACGTCTGGATACCGCTCCGCCGGGCGACCGCGTTCGGGCTTTTGCTCAGCGTGCCGGTCCTCTTCCTCCACAAGCAGATCGAGACGATCGACGAGTATATCCACATGCCCGACTGGGCCTGGGTCGTGGTCGCTTCCGGTCTGGTCTACCTGATCGCGCGCGGCCACGAGTTTGCGACCGAACTCATGGACCGGCTGTTCGACCGCGAATTCATCCGCGCCGAGCGCCATCTCGCGGAGGTGGGCGAGGCCATCCTGCAAGCCGACAGCACGGTCGAGATCGAGCGCCTGCTGGTGAACGAGCCGATGCGCTCGCTGGGCCTGGCGTCGGCGGCTTTGTTTCGCGAGCAGGACGGGGTCTTTCGCCGCCGGGTCAGCGCCGGATGGGGCCCTGACGACGCCGATACGCTTCGCAAGCGACGATCCACTGCTTTCCGCAAGGTTCAAGCGAAAGCCCTACGCCGTGGCCGAAGCGCCCCACGCCCGGCTTCCCCACGACCTCGCGCGCCCCGTTCTCGCCGTGCCGATCGGCAACGCGCGCCGCTGCTATGCGGTTCTCCTCTACAGCGGCCACGAGGCCGGAACCGATCTCGACATCAGCGAGCGCCATCTCCTCGGCAGCCTTGCCCATGACGCCGAGATCGCCTACGCGCAGGTCGAAAGCGAGACGCTGCATCGGCGCGTCGCCATGCTGGAGACCGAGCTCGCGCAGGCGCTGGAGCCCCGCTGACGCCGTCACCAAATAGGGAGGTCCCCCATGCCAGGCAACCGATCTCTCCAGGGCGTCCGCGCCTGCGTGTTCGACGCCTATGGCACGCTGTTCGACTTCGCCTCCGCCGCGGCGCGCTGCCCCGACGTTCCCGAGGCGAAGCGCGCTCCCTTAACCGCGCTCTGGCGCGACAAGCAGCTCCAGTACACCTGGCTGCGCACGCTCGAGAACCGCTACGCCGACTTCTGGCAAGTCACTGGCGACGCGCTCGATTTCGCCCTCGAGAGCCTCGATCTCGCATCCCCCGCGCTGCGTGAGCGCCTGATGGAGCTCTATCTCGGCCTCGAGCCGTTTCCCGAGGTTCCCGCAGTCCTTGCGAGCTTGCGCGAGGCCGGGTTCAGAACCGCCATCCTCTCCAACGGCTCGCCCCGGATGCTCGAAGCGCTCGTCAAGCGCTCGAACCTCGAAGCGATGTTCGACGCCGTCCTCTCGGTCGACGCGGTCGGCGTGTTCAAGACCCACCCCAAGGGCTATCAATACGCCCTCGACTCGCTTGGCCTCGAGGCGAGCACGATCTCGTTCCAGTCCTCCAACGCCTGGGACGCGCATGGCGCCTCGGACTTCGGCATGCGCGTCGTCTGGTGCAACCGCTATGGCCAGCGCCGCGAGCGGCTTCCGGGCAGCCCGGACTTCGAGATCAGGACGCTGGCCGAGCTGCCGGCGCTGCTCAAAGGGGATCCCGGCTGATCCGGGCGATGCAACCTGGCCTCATGCAATCGAGGAAAGAAAAAGAAAGAAAAAGAAAGCGAAATCGCTTTCTTTTGCTTTTTTTCCCTTTCTTTTACTTTTCGGAATCAGGACTTTTCAATGGGTTACGGGCGAAAAAAGTAGAAAAAATTTCCCTCCCTCCTCAGTTCGCCTTCCGGTTGCAAATGGGTCGCCGGACGGATGGCCGCCTTCCGCCCGAACAAGCTGCCGGGCGAGGGACACGCGGAGCTCCGTATATTCCGTCAATAAGAAATCTATAGACTCAGCTTCTGCTTTTGTCAATAGCATTGCCCTTATTGCGATCGCTGTTGATCGTTGTGGAATTCAGTTGATCAGAAATCGATCCAGGGCCCGTCATGGCCGGGCTTGACCCGGCCATCCACGCAGGCGCGAGCGCTATTCGCCGGTATGCTCGATAATTGTTCATATTGTCAAAATCTTAGTTTGGCCAGTCAGTGTTCACGTGGATGGCCGGGTCAAGCCCGGCCATGACGAAAAACAGAAATAAAGGCACCGCACGGAGATCAACAGTATCGCTATAAGCACTACATTCGGGCTCAAGGGCCGATCCTTGAACCTTATGGGCCGCGTGAGAGGCAAAGCGTAAGAGGGCCATGAGGCGGCGGCGCCGGCGCGCGGGCTGTTAAAGTCAAACTTACGGGTCCCGATCTAAAGGACGTCTCTCTGCCGCAAAGGAAGCCAAGCATACCGGCGCGGCGCCTTGGCCCGGCCGCAGGAATTGAGGAGACGGATCATTGCCGCTCAGATTTCCCATCGCAATCGCACTTGGCGTCCTGATCGCGCTCGGCTGCGCGAGCGCCTCGCCTGCGGCGGCGGCAGGGCAGGGGGTTCCGGCCTGGCTCGAGGCCCATGTGGGCGAGGGCGACGGCCAGATCGCGCCCGTCGTGCTCGAGCGGGCCCGCGCGCTCTATCAGCGCAAGGGGGTCCGCAACCCCTGCTATTTCGCGTTTGACGCGACCCGTCCCCATGACCTCGGCGGGGGCGGCCTGGGGCGGCGTTTCTACATCATCTGCGAGGCGGAGCAGTCGTTTCGCGCCATCTCCGCCGGCCACGGCGGCGGGCGGGACCTGGGGGCCGCGGACTTCGCCAACGGGCGCCGCTGCGTGAAGAATTTCGGCAACGCGATGGATTCCAATCTCACCACCGGCGGGGATTATGTGACCGGCGAAACCGTCGCCTCGTTCAAGGGCTATTATCGGGCGGCCGGAGGCGACGCGCTTTTCGAGCGCGCCTTCCTCAAGTTCGACGGCGAGGGCGACACGGCGAACGCGAGGGCGCGCGCCATCGGCGGCCATCCCGCCGTCCTGCTGAGGGGGATCTGCCGCCTGAAAAATCCGGCGAGCCCGCACGCCGATCCGGAGGGCTACGTGCCGCTCGGCAAGCTGGTGAGTTACGAGGCCGGGCGCAGTGACGGCTGCACCAGCTGGTCGGCCTCCGACGCGGCCGCCATCATGGCGATGGTGAGGAACGATCCGACCACGCTCTACATCTATCCGGAATCGCGCGATATCGAGGCGGTCGCGCGGGCGGTTCAGGCGGGCGAGGCGCCGTCGCGCGCGGGCCTCTACTGGAACGCCGCGTGCCTCAGAGACATCGGCGCCCCGCGATTCTGGCGCAGGGAAACGCTCGAGCCGCTCATTGCGCGCTGGCGGGCCGAGCATCCCGCTCCGCCGCCCGAGCCCCCGCCGATCTGCCGGGGGCAGTGAGGGGCTCTTGGCTCGCGGCGGTTCACGAAGTCGTGAGGCTGCGTCCCCTTGCGGTTAAGCTGCGGGCGCACGTTTTCCAGCGTCCACGGGTTCGCCTTCGACCAGTCGACCTCGCTGCTCTCGGCGTAAAACTCCCGCCCGTCCTCGGCGACGAGGCCGATGCTGATGAGATCGATCGTGAAGGGATGCGCGATGAACTCGGTGTCGAGCCAGTATTTCATTGGAAACTCGCCGTCGAAGTGCCTCGATCATAGCTTGCCGGCGGTCTTTCGTCGTAGCCTAGTGGTCAAAATCAAACGTAAGAGTCCGGGGCGCCTTCCGCAATTTCAAGGAGTTCTCCGGCTTGCAAGGGGTTCGAAGCGTTTGATTCTATCCACTAGCCACTACATCCAGATTGCCTGATAGATCACATCATGGATCCGCTTTATCGTAGCAGCTCCCACATAATCAATAGCATCGAGTTTCCTGTCAGACGTATTCGCGAGCTGGCCGACGGTTTTTATTTGGGATGACGTTAATCGGGGGATCAAATTTTGTGTGAGTCCGTACGGGTAGGCAAATGACTTTGCCAATACCTCTATTGATTTATCAAGAATCGCAAGCCCATGCTCCTCCGGAAGTTCCGGTAAGTTTATCTTACCAAAATTCTGACCAGAAATATGTATTTCAGCGGGCTCTTGCGAACTCTCAAGCCAACTCTCGATCATCTCGATTGTCAACCTCTTTGATGGGATACTGTCCAAGACGTTGCACATGTTTAGAGAAAAGACGGGGCCCCGGCCGCCAGACTTCAATGCTCTAGAAGCTTCTTTTCGTGCTAAGAAGCCCAAATACTCCAAAATCTCAAATATTTTAGCAAATCTTGAGACGAGCTGCCGGTGCACCAATACACGATCAGGTGCAATTCTGCGGCTTCCAATCTTGACTTGGCGTGCCACATGCCGAAGTATCGCTTCCATAACCTCTCGCGCAGGATCAACTAATGGTTCATAAATGCCGAGCTTTGGTGCTACTTCATCCATTAGCGGCCAGTAATAGTCTGTCGCCATCTCCAAAAAGCATTTTGTAACTTCTGGAATACCGATCTTCTCCTGGCCTTCAAACCGATTGCAAGCAAGTATCAGGCCTCGCAGATTTCCAACGACGACGCGCCCAAGCAAGTTTGCAAATTGATTTGGTGTTAATCGATCTGAAAACGTCGCCCTCTCGCCAAGCTTGGGATAGCGTGCCTTCACCACATCGGGAAAGAAAGTTGGGATAATACTTATATCTGATCGACTTATATCAATTACAGTTGAGTCGTTAAATACATCGAATCTAATACCAAATTTTGTTACTCCCGGATATATTGTCGCTTTACATGATATAAGATTACTTGCGATAGTACGAAATAAATCGAAAAAAACTTCCAAAGACTTCTCGCGGCCTATGTGCGCTGCATCGTCAAAGAGCAATACTATTCTCCTATCAATAAATCTCGATAAGTCGTTCAACTGAAATCTCAAAGCAGACTGTTCGCTGACAATTTCGAATTGATAGGCGAATTGCCTACTTTCTATTTCCTTTGCGATAGATTTGCAAAGTATCTCACAGAAATGTTTGATATATTCGTCCCCGTCAGAATGTAGCAGAGGCAAATAGCGCAAGCTTAGATAAATCGGAAAAACATTCTGCTCGTTGATCATGCGGCGATAAGCCTCAATCAGCAACGCGCTTTTCCCACTTCCCCTTCCTCCTCGTATAAGCACGGGCCCATGTGCCATGAGCTTACGGATTATAGGCTCGTCATAAATTGAAAACCTATGGAATCGCTCGAAGGACTTGGGGGGACATTCTTCGGCGGCAAGTATTAATCCCGATTCCGCCTCCTCATCTCGACGATTGGTCACGGTAACGCCCTTCTAAAAGCCACATACGAGTCAATAGCCTCGGAATAACTCAGAGAAGCATAGGCAGTTGGCACAAAATGAGATACAATTCCTAATTTACCTATCATAACAAGGGTGTCCCTGATCGTATTCTTTACAGTTGCCTCATCTAGTATTAGCGCAGTCGTAAAGAACTCCCAATGCACTCCATTTGATAAGGTTGCATATAATTGAGAGCTTCGACCCAGAATCTCATCAACAAAATTGTCAGCATCTAGAACCACTATCTCAGAAAAGTCCGATTCTGAAGACCTTTGCGCTATAAAATCGAGCAAGTTGTTGACACCGGGTTTCCAGTAAACGTAATCTGAGTGCTTCGAGAATAGAGCACGACTTATCTTCGAGGTTTCATAGTCGACGTTCCACAGGGGCAACGATGGATTGACGTCGGGCATGACGTCGCCTGACCAGGAGAACGAAGATTTTATCCGCTTTCCCCACTCGTACTCACGTTGGCTTTGGAATTCGCTCAGATATAGTATTCGAAAAGTGTCTAGCCGTCCCATAAGCGCCGCACAGGAGTTTTCTAGTAGAACCCTGGCGCAAAAAGGTCCGAAGCTCCGTGTCTCCTCACTGAAATCGGAGCCTAAAAACGTAATGGCTCTGCGCGAGAAGTTTGATATTGAAGCGGAAAGCTGGGTAAGCGCTGTGCTGGCAATGCCGGGAGCGGTGGCTCTTCCGCATAGCAGAGTCCCAAGGCCACCGAATTCCGACGGCACGTTAGGGCAGCCTGCCAAGTTATCGCTATGGGTCAAACTAAATATGTGGACAGTCTAGTGGTCAAAATCAAACGTAAGAGTCCGGGGCGCCTTCCGCAATTTCAAGGAGTTCTCCGGCTTGCAAGGGGTTCGAAGCGTTTGATTCTATCCACTAGGTCAATCGACCGCCGCAGCTCCCTACCCCGCCTCGGCGAATTCCTGCGCCTGAGCCAGCTCCACCGACACGAGCTGGCTCACCCCCTTCTCCGCCATCGTGACGCCGAACAGCCGGTCCATCCGCGCCATGGTGACCGGATTGTGGGTGATGGCGACGAAGCGGGTGTCGGCGCGCTTGCGCATGGCGTCGAGCAGGTCGCAGAAGCGCTCGACATTATAGTCGTCGAGCGGCGCGTCGACCTCGTCGAGCACGCAGATCGGCGCCGGATTGGTGAGGAACACCGCGAAGATAAGGGCAAGCGCCGTCAGCGCCTGTTCGCCGCCGGAAAGCAAGGTCAGCGTCTGCGGCTTCTTGCCCGGCGGCTGGGCGAGAAGCTCGAGCCCCGCTTCCAGCGGATCGTCGGATTCGATCAGCTGCAATTCGGCGTTTCCGCCCTCGAACAGGGTCGAGAACAGGTCCCTGAAATGGCCGTTGACGACATCGAAGGCGGCGACCAGACGCTCCCGCCCTTCCTGATTGAGCGTGCCGATCGCGCCGCGCAGGCGCTTGATCGCTTCGGTCAGGTCGTCGCGCTCGGAGATGAGCTTGTCGCGGCTCGCCAGCACCTCGACCAGTTCGTCGTCGGCGCGCAAGTTGACCGCGCCGAGCCGCTCGCGCTCCTGGCGCAGGTTCTCGAGCTTGCGCTCGACCTCGACCCCGCCGGGCAGCGCCGCATCGGTCTTGTGATTGGCGAGGGCGGCGAGGCCGGACGGCTCACAGTCGAGCTCGGTAGCGATCGCATGGCGAAGCTCCTCGCCCCGCACGCGCGCGCCTTCGAGGCGCTCTTCGGAAGCCGCGCGCTGCTCGCGGGCGGCGCTCATCGCCTCGAGCGCCTGGCGGGCGGCGCGGTCGGCTTCGGCCAGCGCCGTTTCACCAAGCGCGAGCGCGTCGGCGGCCTCCTTGCGCGCGGCTTCCGCCTCGCCATGCTCGTCGGCGAGCGCGCGCCGGGCGCGGGCGAAATCGGTCGGCGCGTCGTCGAGCGTCGCCCGTTCCTGCTCCGCTTGCGCCTTGCGCTCGGCGAGTTCGGCGATGCGGCTTTGCGCATGGGCAAGCCGCTCGCTCCAGGACGAGCGCTCGGCGGCGATCGCGGCGCGCCGAGCGGCGCGCGCCTGCGTTTCGCGCGCGATCGATTGCGCCGCGGCGCGCGCTTCGGCGAAAGCGGCGCGCTCGCGCGCCGCAGCCTCCCGCGCCTCGTCGAGAGCCTGCCCGACGGGCTCGCCCGGCCCAAGCTCATCGAGCGCGGCCTTAGCGTTTGTCCTGCGCTCGGCGGCTTCGTTGCGCGCCGCGCCGGCGCGGGAGAAGGCCTCCTCGACCGCAGACAGGCGCGACAGCGTCTGCGCCCGCTCGCGCTCGAACTGAGCGAAAGCGTCGCGAGCCGCGTCGGAGGCTGAGCGCGCGGCGCGCGCCCGGCCGCGCCACTGCGTCTCCAGGGTGGCGGCTTCGGCGACGGCGCTCGCTGCATTGGCCGCTTCGGCGCTCAAGCCCGCGACGATCTGGCGCGCCGCCTCCGCTTCGCGCTCGAGGTCGCCGAGCCTGTTCTTTTCCTTGAGGCGCCGCGCGGCCGCGGTCGGCGCCTCAGCAGCGGAGACGAAGCCGTCCCAGCGCCAGAGATCCCCTTCGAGCGAGACCAGCCGCTGGCCGGGTTTGAGCGCGCGCGCAAGACGCTTTCCGTCCGCCCGCGCGACCACGCCAACCTGGGCGAGGCGACGCGCCAGCGCAGGCGGCGCGGAGACCCGCATGGCCAGCGGCTCGGCGCCTTCCGGCAGCGCAGGATCGTCGCTTAAGGCCGCGATCAGCGACCAGTGCGCCGGCGCCGCCTCGTCGATCGCGGCGTCGAGATCGTCGCCCAGCGCCGCGCCGAGCGCCGCCTCATAGCCGCGCGCGACGCTGACCGCGTCGACCGCGCGCGGCCAGGGGCCGTTCGCATCCGAGCCCAGAAGGCCGGCGACCGTGCGCGCCTCCGTCTCCAGCCTCTGCGCCGCACGTTCGGCCTCGGCCAGAGGGCCGCGATGGCGCGCCTCGGCCTCCCGCGCCTCGGCGTGACGCTGCTCCGCCGCAAGCGCCTCGCGCTCGGCGCTGGCCAGCGCCTCGCCCAGTTCGGCGATTGCGCGCGCCCGCCTTTCGCGCTCCTCGTCCTCGAAGCCCGCGGCGCTGAGCGCGCCCCGTTCGCGCTCAATTCCCGCATATTCCGCCTCGAGCCGCGTGAGGCGCCGCCCTTCGTCCTCGACCGCCGTCGTGAGCGCGCGATGGCGCGCGGCGCGATCGGAAGCCGCGGCCTGAGCTTCGGCAAGCGCGGTCTCGGCGCTCGCGAGGCGGCGCGAGGCGCTTTCCTCCGCTTCGCGCGCCTGCGCCGCGTCGTCCGCTCGCGCCTCCTGCTCGGCGAGCGCGGCGTCCTCGGCGGCGAACCTGTCCATGACCCCCGCCGCATCCGCGATCAGCGCTTCCTCGCGCTGAAGGTCGCCGGCGAATTGCGCGATCCGGCGGTCAAGCTCGGCCTCGCGCTCTTTGGCGCGCTTCTCTTCCGCGTCGAGCGCCTCGCGGGCGAGCGCGATGCGATGCAAGGCTGCGCCGCGTCGCGCCTCCTCCTCGCGGAGCGCCGGCAGGGCGGCGGCGGCGATCGCCTGCGCCCGCGCGGCCTCGCCTTGGGCGCGGGTGCGCTCCGCCACCTCGATGAGGCCGGCGTCGAGGCGCCGGCGCGCTTCCGCAAACGCCGCTTCGTGTTCGCGCCAGGCGATGAGCTTCGCCAGCGCCTCGTGGCGGCGGATCGCGCCGGCCAGTTCGCGGTAGCGGTTCGACTGGCGCGCCTGGCGCTTGAGGCTGTCGACCTGGGCGTCGATCTGCTGCAGGACGTCCTCGAGCCGGGTGAGATTGTCCTCGGCCCCCTTGAGCCTGAGTTCGGCTTCGTGCCGGCGCGAGTGGAGGCCCGAGACGCCCGCGGCCTCCTCCAGGATCAGCCGGCGCGCCTGGGGCTTGGCGGAGATGATCTCGCCGATCTGGCCCTGGCGCACGAGCGAGGGCGAGCGCGCGCCGGTCGAAGCGTCGGCGAACAGGAGCTGCACATCGCGCGCGCGCACCTCCTTGCCGTTGACGCGATAGGTCGAGCCCTGGTCGCGCTCGATGCGCCGCGTGACCTCGATGCGCTCGGAATCGTTGAAGGCGGCGGGCGCGCGGCGGTCGGAATTGTCGAGCACGAGCCCGACCTCGGCGTTGTTGCGCGAGGGACGCCGGCCGGACCCAGCGAAGATGACGTCCTCCATGCCGGAGCCGCGCATGTTCTTGAACGAACTCTCGCCCATCACCCAGCGCAAGGCTTCTACGAGGTTCGACTTGCCGCAGCCGTTCGGGCCGACGACGCCGGTCAGGCCCGGCTCGATCCGGAATTCGGCGTTGTCGCAGAAGCTCTTGAAGCCGGTCAGGCGCAAGCGCTCGAATTTCATCGTCGCGACCTCGTCGGGGCTTCGGCGCAGGCTTGGGGCCTGCGGGTTCGTCACGTTTGCCTCGCCCGCGAATTATTTTTCGCGAGGCGCCGCCACGGTTTAGCGGCCATAGGAGAGTCGCGCAATCAACCGGGGCCTACGAAAAAGCTGTGCGAAACCGCGAGATCCCTTAAAGCTGGAAGCGCGAAAGGCGATTGACCCGCGGCCACGCCGCGCCCGGCGGACGGGCCACGCTGCAGGCGCTCGACTTTCCGCGCCCTTTGCGATATGAGCCGCGCCTCAACTGAAAACAGCGCGCCGAAGCGCTTCGCCCGGGGCTCCGCCCCGGCGACACGGCAGGAGTTTAGTCTATGAACGTTATCCAGACGATCGAGGCCGAGCACGCGGCCCAATTGCCCGGCGCCAAGATGCCGGCGTTCCAGCCCGGCGACACGGTCGTCGTCAACGTCAAGGTGGCGGAGGGCGAGCGGACCCGCGTCCAGGCTTACGAGGGCGTCTGCATCGCGCGCAGCGGCCACGGCTTGAACGAAAGCTTCACCGTGCGCAAGATCTCCTATGGCGAGGGCGTGGAGCGCGTCTTTCCGGTCTATTCGCCGATGATCGACTCGGTCAAAGTGGTGCGGCGCGGCAAGGTTCGGCGCGCGAAGCTCTATTATCTGCGCGATCGCCGCGGCAAGTCGGCCCGCATCGCCGAACGGACGGAAACGCCCGGCGCCAGGGCGGCGGCCAAGGAAGCCGCCAAGGAAGCGACCAAGGGGTAAAGGCCTCGTTGGGCCGCGCGGCCTTTCGATGACGGCTCAGCCGTAAACGAGCGCCGCGTCCTCGAGATCAGCCTGAATGAGCGCGCTCTTGTCGGCCTCGTAGTCATGCGAGTGCCGCCATTCCGGGTTGTTTCCTCGTTTCGGCAGCAGATGGCCGCCGCGCATCACGTAGCCGGGATTGAAGTCCTCGGGGTCCACCCATGGGGTCAACGGCATGTCCCTGTCTTCGGGGCGTAGAGCCGGGACCACCTTGCTTAGCCCTTTGGCTTTCATGTGATTGAGAATCCGGCAGACGAAATCGCCGACGAGATCGACCCGCAGCGTCCAGCTCGAGCGAAAATAGCCGAATACCCACGCCATGTTGGGGACGCCAACGAACAACATCCCGCGGTAGGTGACCGTGTCTGAAAACCTGAGCGGCTCGCCGTCGATGGCGAAGTCGATGTCGCCCAGCACATTCAGATTGAAGCCCGTCGCGGTGATGACGATGTCGGCTTCGATGAGCTTGCCGGACTTGGTGAGGATGCCGGAGGGCGTGAATCTGTTCGATCTCATCGGTGACCACCGAGGCTCTTTGCGCGCGGATCGCCTGGAAGAGATCGCCGTCAGGAATGAAGGCGACGCGCTGCCTCCAGGGCCGGTAGTTCGGCGAGAAATGGGTCTCCACGTCGTAGTCCTCGCCGAGATAGGCGCGGACCGCTGAAAGCAGCTCCTTCTTGACCGCTTCCGGTTCGCTAAAACAGCGGCGGGTGAAGGCGGCCTGATCGAACAGGACCTTCCTGCGGATGATTTCGTGGATCCATGTCTCGTCGACCTCGAGCTCCCGCAGCGTGTCAGCCAGCGCATTGGCGTTGCGCCCGGTGATGTAATAGGTCGGTGAGCGCTGTAGCATGGTGACGTGGCTGCAGCGCCCGGCGATCGCTGGAATGAGCGTCGCCGCGGTCGCGCCGGAGCCGATGACCACGACCTTCTTACCGGCGCAGTCGAAATCGTCTGGCCATGACTGCGGGTGGACGATCCGCCCTGCGAAAGTCTCCATGCCTTTCCACTCGGGCGTATAGCCTTTCTCATGCCGGTAATATCCCTGGCACATCCAGAGAAAATTCGCGGTGAAGCGAACGGCCGCGCCGTCGCTCTCGCTTCCCTCCAACGTCCAGAGATTGTCGGCGCTCGACCAGCGCGCGCGCTCAATCCGGCGCCCGTAGCGAATGTGGGCGGCGAGGCCGTTTTCGTCGATGACTTCGCCGAGATAGGCGAGAATCTCGTCCGCGGTCGCAATCGGTTTGCCGACCCATGGCTTGAAGCGATAGCCGAAGGTGTAGAGGTCGCTGTCCGACCGGATGCCGGGATAGCGATGGGTGATCCAGGTTCCGCCGAAGCTGTCCTTGGCCTCGAGGATCACGTAGCTCATCCCGAGGCATTGGGTATTGAGATGGTAGGCAGCGCCGATGCCCGAGATTCCGGCCCCGACAATCGCCACATCGAAATGCTGAGACGTCTCCGATTGGGAGTCGGCCGCCGGCGCGCTCTGCCTCATCGTTTCGCCCCGTTCCAGTCAAGGACGCCACGGCCTGGCGTCCGCCTGATGTTTTACGGGATCACGTTTGACGGTTGATCGCAACCAGGTCGTCAATCGGCTCGGCGCGACAATTGGCGACCTCGCCTGCCGCCACGGCCAAGCGCGCGTGCTAAACCCGAGGCATGCCTCCGCCGCCTGCCGACGCCGCCGATGACACAATGCCGCTGAGCGTGGTCGACGTGCTGGCGCCCGTCGCCGTCGATACGGCCTACAGCTATCGCGCGCCCCCAGGGCTTAAGCTCGAACCCGGCGCCTTCGTCCGGATGCCGCTCGGCGCGCGGCTCGCGACCGGCGTCGTGTGGTCCATGCGTCCAGCCGGCGGCGACAATCTGAAATCCATCGCCGAGGTCCTCGACTGGCGCCCGCTCCAGGCGCCGTTGCGCGATTTCATCGATTGGGCGGCGCGCTGGACGCTGGCGCCGCGCGGCATGCTGTTGCGCATGGCGATCCGCGCCAGCGAAATCGCCGCTCCGCCTGCCCCGAAATTCGGCCTGATCGCGACCGGCAACGCGCCTGCGCGCATGACCGAAGCGCGGGCGCGCGTGCTCGCGGCGCTGGCCGAGGGCGGCGGGCCGGCGCCGAAGACGGCGCTCGCGGCGCGCGCCCAGTGCTCGACTGGCGTCATCGACGGCCTCGTCGCGGACGGCGCGCTCGAGGCGGTCGCGCTCGCGCCGGAGCGGAGCGTCGCGCCGCTCGACCCGGATTTCCGGCCATCGCGCCTCAACCCTGACCAGCGCGACGCAGCCGACGATCTCATCGCTCGCGTCGCCGAGCGCGCGTTCTCGGCGACCCTGCTCGAGGGCGTGACCGGATCGGGCAAGACCGAGGTCTATTTCGAGGCGATCGCCGAAGCTTTGCGGCAAAAGCGCCAAGCGCTCGTGCTCCTGCCGGAGATCGCGCTGACCGGCCAGTTTCTCGACCGCTTCGCCGCCCGTTTCGGCGCGCGGCCGGCCGAATGGCATTCGGGCTTAACCGAGCGCCAGCGCGAGCGCGTCTGGACCGCTGCGGCGAGCGGGGAAGCGCGCGCGATTGTCGGCGCGCGCTCGGCCCTCTTTCTGCCGTTCGCCGATCTCGGCCTCATCGTCGTCGACGAGGAGCACGAAGGCGCCTACAAGCAGGAGGAGGGCGTCATCTACAATGCGCGCGATATGGCGGTCGTACGCGCGCGGTTCGAGACGGCGCCGATCGTGCTCTCGTCCGCGACGCCGGCGATCGAGACCCGCTTCAACGCGACAAGCGGGCGCTACCGCTGGCTCAGGCTACCCTCCCGCTTCGGCGCGGCGCGGCTGCCCGACATCGAGGCGATCGATCTCAAGCGCGAAGGTCCCCCGCGCGGCCGGTGGCTCGCGCCGCGCGCCATCGCCGCGGTCGAGGAGGCGCGCGCTAAGGGCGAGCAGGCGATGCTGTTTTTGAACCGGCGCGGCTATGCGCCGCTGACCCTCTGCCGGGCCTGCGGACATCGCTTCGAGTGCCCCAATTGCTCGGCCTGGCTGGTCGAGCACCGCTTCCGTAGCGTCCTCGTCTGCCATCATTGCGGCCATGCCGAGCGCCGGCCTGAGCTTTGCCCCAAGTGCCACGAGGCCGACACGCTCACCGCCTGCGGCCCGGGGGTCGAGCGTCTGGCGGAGGAGGCGGAAGTCCTCTTTCCCGACATACGCACCCTCGTTTTGTCATCCGACACGCCGGGCGGGATCGAGACCCTGCGCGGACAGCTCGACGCGGCGGCGAAAGGCGCTTACGACCTGATCATCGGCACCCAACTGGTCGCCAAGGGGCACAATTTCCCGCTGCTCACCTTCGTCTGCGTGGTCGACGCCGACGTCGGACTCGCCAACGCCGATCCGCGCGCGGCCGAGCGCACGTTCCAGCTTCTGCGCCAGGCGACCGGGCGCGCCGGGCGTGCAGACAAGCCGGGTCGCGCCTTGTTGCAGACCTGGCAGCCTCAGCATCCGGTCATCGCGGCGCTCCTGTCCGGCGACGCCGAGCGGTTCTATCGTGAAGAGACCGAAGAGCGGCGGCGCGGTGGCCTGCCGCCGTTCGGGCGCCTCGCGGCGATTATCGTTTCGGCCGAGGACCGGGGCGCTGCGGAAGCGCACGCGCGCGCTCTGGCGCGCGCCGCCCATCGCCTGCCGGGGGATAAAAACTGGCGGGTCGCGCCACTAGGCGGCGAGCCGGGCGAGAACGAGATCGTTCTGCTCGGCCCGGCCGAAGCGCCGATCGCGGTCCTGCGCAAGCGCCATCGTTTCCGCCTCGCCGCCAAGGCGCCGCGGTCTGCCGACCTGCAGGGGTTCCTACGCACCATGCTGGCCGCCGCGCCCGAGCCGCGCGGCGGGGTCAAGGTTGCGATCGACGTCGACCCGCAGAGCTTTCTTTAGGGCGCGGCTCGCCGTTGAGCGTCATCCACAAGCCGGGCGCCCTCGGTCTCGGCAAAGCTTTCCGCGGCCTCCTTGGATTGAAAGCTCACGACGGTCTCGTGGTCATCGATGGTCACGACAACCGCGTAAACTGTCTCCCCCATCGTATCGTTTCGCGGCGTTATCTCAATCTTGAAGGCCATCTCGTGTCCGGCGTTTTCGCGTAGCCTAGCATTGGACATCGACGGAGAATGAGGCCGGCCACCGCATGATCCTCACTCAACCGTTGAAAGGCGGTGTTCTCGCCGCCGCGCCGCGGCCGAGCGAGCGCCAAGGTCACACGCGATGAGCCCGATGGCCTTCGGCTGGGTGAAGATAGGTTTTCCGCGGCGGCTTATCGATCACTCGCGCCGGAGCTTGCTTCCGAGCGTATTCGTAATTCATGACAACGACGATCGCCAGCAGAGAAAAGATCAACATATGATTTTCTCGCTGCGACAGAACGAGTCTGTTCATGGAGAAGGCGATGAAACTGCAGGCCAGCGCCCCGGCGACCGCGCCGGATTCCGACATGTCGGAGACAAAATTTCGCAGGCCATACCAGATCGGAAGCACCGCCAGCCCGACGAAAAATACAAGTCCAGGGATTCCGGTCTCTAACAGAACCGAGAGGACGTAGCTGTCGATCGAACTGTTGATAACGTAACCCCCGGCCGCGAAACCGTGCCCGGTGATCGGGTTCGACCGAATGAGTGGAATCCCCGCAACCCACTGCGCATAGCGGCCCTGGTTGCTGGCAGCAGCATCGCCGCCCCCAAGAACAATATTATGCGCTCTCTTCCAGAACAGAATCAATCCAATCAAGAACGTGAATGAGACAACACCCGTCAAACCGACGATTGCCGGGGCCAGACTGGCCTTGTTATCCACGGCTTTCCGAATCGACCAGACGGCCACGAACACAGCCACAGAGAAGAGAACTCCGATGTAGCCGCCTCGCGAGCCCGAGCTAAAAATCCCTATGATTCCGCCAAATACGGTTGCCCAACCAAGGCTCTTCTCAAACGAGCTCCGCCGATACAAGGCGAAGAAAAGGCCAATCGGGATGACGATGATTTCAAACTCTCCGAAAGAGAGCGGAGTGACGAAAGCCAACTCTGCGCGATATAGGCCATTTCTGAAGTGCTTGATGTCGCCGGGCAGAAGCGCTGAGAGGTTCGGATTGTTGTCGATCAGCTGCATAAGCATGCTATGAGGAAAAATATCAACGAAGATGTTACGATGCTCGAAAAACTCCAAGACGCCCATCGTGGTAATAAATAGGGCACAACAGCATATAATTTTTAATATGAATACAGCGTCATCTTGATCTCTGACGATATAAATTATCGCAAAGAACGGCGCATACCAAGACAAGAGCGCCTCGACCAGGGCTGTCATGGACTCCGATAGCGTGGGTGACGTGAAAAGCGATAGCACCGCCATAAAAAGATAACCGACGACACAAATGACAATCAGCGACGAGGCGCCCACGCGTTCGATAATTCTGCGCCGGGCGTCAGACGAAGCTGCGATCGCGATAAGGAATGGCGCGATTAGGGCGAATGTGGCGAGGCGGCGGGCGGAGATCCAGGGCAGGCCGCCGAACTGAACCGCATAATAAGTCGGAACGCAAAGATCGGCGATCAGCATGACGAAGAACGTCTTGCGAATGAGGCCTGGCCATACGAGGGGCAGATCCGGCATGACCCAGAGCAGCACCACGGCGGCGATCGCAACGATCCCGAAGGCGCCGAGCGGAGGCAGAAAAACCGCCGCCAGGCCGACAATGAGGCCCAAAAAGATCGAGGCGATCGCCCATGCGACAATAGGCGCAAGATAGCGAATGACCCTGGGCGCTACGCGCGCGGCAAGTTTCGCCTCCGCGACCGCTACGAGAGCGGCGTGAGACAGCCGGAAACGATTGCCGGTCCAAACTGCCATTCCTGTCGAACTCCGTTCCGGTTTCGAGGTTGCGCTAGTCGCCCTCATCCGAGGCTAAAATACGGCGCCTTTTTGTGCAGCGCCATCAAAGATCCGCGGCGAGGCGGCAATCCGCATCGCGGATATCCCTATGACGTCAAACCCCCTTGACCCTCGGATCTCAATCGCGGTCTCCTCTGACAGAGTTCCCTGGCCGCGCCTACTCCACCAGCGGGTGCATGGCTGAGGCCGGGCGAACGGCGCAAGACCAGGTTCGCTCAGGGGAATGAAGATTTCGCCAAAAACTCCGAGCGCTGAATTGCTCACCGCAGAAGCGCTGCTGGAAAATGGGCCGAGGCCTTTGAGGCGCTTCTCAATTCCCGTCGCTTCGTCCACGTTATAGCTCCATGTAAACGTCGATTGACACGACTGAAAGCGCGTTCTGAAGCGCGCCGCGCGGGACGCGAACCGGACTTTGCCCTCCCGCGGCAGCCTTCCCGCGGATCGCCGACGGCGGCAGAATGATCAAGCAGAAGCCCCCAAATCACGCGCAGCGAGTCAAGATCCGGAACGTGTTCAACCCAAGAGAGCGCTCGGGTAGTGGGCTAGTTTGAAATTTGCGCCGCGCGGGGACTGTATGAACCGCGCGTTCGGTCCAACTTGGCTTCTTCGGCCTCGATAAGCGCGACAATGTCGGAAACATCCCAAAGACGATCCGAAACGTCAGCCGCCATCGCGGGGGTGACGCGGAGCTTGGAGTGCAGCCGCACGAAATTGTAGTACATCATGTGCAGGGCCACAGCGTAGGCGTGGTTCTCAACCTTCTTTGAGAACGCATTGGTCAGGCGCGTGAAGCGGCGCATATGCATCCGCATGGTGAGGTTGTTCCGCTCGACGTACGACGTGCTGACGTGACCGAGGTCGGGCTTGCCCTCAATCCTCTCCTTCTTCACGCCGATGCACTCGGCGGGGCTATAGCGGCCCTTGGCGGCCTCTGGTGCAGTTCCGTAAATCTTGTTGATGATGGCGTAGTCGATATCGCAGCCGAAAGCGCCCTCGACGGCTTCCAAGTATGCCTTATGTCCATCGCTGGTAAGCTGGACGCGGTTCGCAAGTCGCTTGGCCAGATCGTCCATGAACCACATAGCGCATTCGCCGTCACGGCCTCCCACGAAGTAGGAAGCGATCAGCTTCGTGTCGGCGTCAATCGCGGTCCACGTCCAAGTGTCGCCAGCATCGGCCGGGGCAGCCTTCGCGGTCGCGACGTTCTTTTGTTTGGCATAGGTGAACGACCAAATCTCATCGACCTGAACGCGCTTCGCCTTCACACCAAGAACCTTGGCGTCGTGGTATGCCATGCAGGCTTTGCCCGCATCGATCAGGAGCTTCGTCACCGTGACTTTGCTCGCGCCGGTCAGGCGCGTGACAGCCCGAATGCTGGTCCCTTCGCAGAGAAGATGGAGGATACGAGCGCGGGCGGCGGCGTCTAGCTTGTTCATACATTCAAACTAACCTTTTCGGCACTTAAGTCAAGCAAAAAGGATAGTTTGCTTTTTTGCGCAAACTCGCATAAATGTGAGACAGATGACGAACGCACGCACGCCAGGGCAACTTATTGCTGAACTGCTCTCTGAGCGCGGCTGGTCAAACCGCGTCTTGTCGATGGTGCTCGGCGTGAGTGAGCCGATTGTCAGCAAGATGGTCGGCGACAAGCGACCGGTTGATGCAGCGATGGCTCTTTTTTTGGAAGAGGTGTTCGGCGTTCCGGCAGAGCGGTTTGTTGCCCTGCAAAGTCAGTATGACTTGGCTAAAGCGAGGTTGGAGGCTCGCCCGGACCCTAAACGTTCAACGCGCGCGGCGATTTACGGCAATTTGCCCGTTGCCGAGATGATCAAACGCGGTTGGATTCAGGTTGAAGACACGCGCGATCATAACGCTGTCGAATCAGCGCTTTGCCGATTTTTCAAAGTTAATCGCATTGAAGACACCTCGGTCTTCTCGTTTGCCGCGAAAAAAACCGATGTGGGCACCGGCGCAACGCCCGCGCAATTAGCTTGGCTGCATCGGGTGAAAACGATAGCGAGTGAGATGCTAATCGGCTCGTATTCTCCACGGAACCTTGAATTAGCCATTTCAAAGATCGCCGCGCTTCGGGGCTATCCTGAGCATATGGAGCGTGTCCCAAGAATTCTTGCGGAGGCAGGAATCCGTTACGTCGTTGTTGAAGGGCTTCCAGGCGGCAAGATCGATGGCGTTTGTTTTTGGTTGAACGACGAGACGCCTGTTATCGGCATGTCTCTGCGCTTTGATCGCATCGACAATTTCCTTTTTGTTTTGCGGCACGAACTTGAACACGTCCGGAGACGTGATGGTCTCAAAAAACCTGTTATCGATGTCGATGTGGGCCGGGACCCAGATAATGAACTGGAAGAGCAGGAGCGCATTGCGAATGTAGCGGCCCGCGAATTTTGCGTTCCCAAAAAGGATATGGACGCTTTCATTGCGCGAAAAGCGCCTTATTTTCTAGAGAATGACCTGATCGGTTTTGCGAGGGCTTTGAGAGTTCACCCCGGCATCGTGGCAGGGCAACTACAATTTCGAATTCAGAAATTCACTTTGTTTCGTAACCACCTTGTTAGCATTCGCAACTTCGTGCTCCCGGCCGCCGAGGTTGATGGATGGGGCAACGTTCATCCAATCGAGGCTTAAGGAGCCAAGCTGTGGCCAGTAAAAAGCAACTTCAAAAGATCATCGCCCTGTACAGGATAAAAACGGGCGAAACCGAACTCGACCCAAAGAAGATGGCCGATTTTGCGGTGAAACACGGTGTTGAACTGCCGCGGCCAAAAGACCCTTTCGAAATTTTGGCGCACGAGATCAGCGTTGCGGCTCGTGAAGATTTACGTCGAGATGAAAAGACTAACCGGACATACCGCTCCTATCACTCGCTGCCCATTAACCATCCGGACGGGCAGGTATCTTTCGTTTTCGTTGATATCGAAGATGCTACCCGGCCTCAGATGCACCGATCGCTTACCAAGCGCAGGGAGAACATGATCGGCGATGCTGTGCGCATCATTGACGATGCCGACCGCTGGAACTCGCAGCATCCCAATCTGGAGCCGATCCAAATCCCGCTCGACTTTGGCCCGGACGTAGAATGGCGGAAAGCGGCCGAAGCTCCGGAAGAAGAGTACGAAGAACCCTAGTTGGATTTCTTCCAGCGAGCCTCCGCAGCAAGGTGCGCAATCTCGGAGCGCTTCTCTGGGGTTAGCAGGCGAGCCCTCGCTGGACCACCCTTGGAGCCCGCCTTCCTTGCTCGAACGATCTTCGCTGTCTCGGCAGGCTCGCTTACGTTGCCTGTCGCCGCGTCGATAACGAACTTGGCGAGTTGGTTCGGATCGCGGGGGCGCTTGGGCGTCTTGGTCACTCTATCGATCCTGTCAGGGCGGACAAACGAACGGGTGCCCCAACATCCCACTCGATAATGCTGCCGAGGGTCACCCCAAGCGGTTCAGCGATATTCCCTGGCTGTTGAGCGAAACGCACTTCTCCGTCAAGGTTTGGTTTCTCTTTGCGGAGAAGGGACACCGCTTGCGCCTCGGTTGCGGCACCTATGTAAAAGTACCGCGACCCGAGACTATTCGTGACAACGGCGGCATAGATTTTTTCCATGCGCCTAAGCTCGCTACGCGGGTGGCCGCTGTCAACCTCGTTGAAATTTCAAACTAGCCCACTGCCAGCGCTCGCGATCGCTCGCTCCAGCTCAGAAAAAAGATAGGGCTTGGGGCAATGCCTGATCTGCGGATATCGCTTAATCAGAGCGCCGTCCTCGTAGCCGGAAGTAAAGACAAACGGGATGTTGCGGGCGACAAGCGCGTCGGCGACAGGATAGGCCATTGCGCCGCCGAGGTTAAGGTCCAAAACCACCGCATCGATCTCCGGATTCGAACTCGATCGCGTTTATCGCCCTTTCGACGGAAGGGACCGGCCCCAGGACAATTGAGCCGACGCCCTCAAGCTGGTCGCTGAGCGTCGTGGCGATCAGGTACTCGTCTTCGACGACAAGAATGCGGCGATCACGAAGCGCCGAGCTGGCCATCCTGGGTCTCCTCCGTCTGAGGTCCGGAGAGCGGAAGCGCGATCGTGCAGTGGACGCCGTCCGGCTCGATGGCGAAAGTTGTCCGGGCTCCAAACTGATAGGGCAAAGCCTCCTCGATGAGACGCCGGCCGTTGCCGGCGCCTGCTCGCCCATTCGCGGCTCGACTTGTGTCAACGCCGCTTTCCGTCCAGCTGATCGTGATCCAGGGCGCGCCATCTCCGTCTGCCGGCTCCACCCGCCAGCGAATGTGCAGCCGTCCGTCCTTTTGACCTATCGCTCCATATTTTACCGCGTTAGTGGTGAGCTCGTGCAAGGCCATCGCCAACGCCTGGACCGTATTGTATCGAACCACGACGCCCTTGGGCCCGTCCAGCGTCACGCTTCCGCCGTCTTCGGATTGGGCGGAGAGTTCAGATTGGAGAAGACTGTCGAATGCGACCCCTTCGCCCGGCGGCGCGCGCGACAACAATCCTTGCACGCGGGCAAGCGCCATGAGGCGATCCCTTAGGCTCGCCTTGAACCCATCGAGCGTTTGGCCCGCGACCCCGGTCCTTTCCAGCATGGCCATCACGACGCTCATGAGATTGCGCGTTCGGTGCTGCAATTCGTCAACCAGCACCCGCATCTGGGATTCGCTTTCTCTCAGCGCGTCCTCCGCGCGACGCCGCTCGCCGATGTCGACGAAGGTGACAACGACGCCGTCGATCTTGTCCTCGACGGTGCGATAGGGCTTCAGCCGGGTGAGCCACCAGCCCCCATCCTTCCCATGCACTTCGCGCTCGGTTGAAGTCAGGTCGCGCAGAACCTTGCCCGCGTCCCCGGAGAGGTCGTCGTAGTCGAGGCGATGGGTGAAGTCGGTGATCGACCGCCCTTCGTCTCCCGTTACGATATTGAAGAGTTCCGAAATGCTGGGGGTGAACCGTTTGATCCGCAACTGCGGGTCGAGGAACAGGATTCCAACGTCCGTCGCCGCCATCAGATTCTGAACATCGCTGTGGGCGCGCGAGACGTTTTCCAGCTTGGTTTTAAGCTCGCTGTTGACGGTCTGCAGCTCCTCATTGATGGATTGCAGCTCCTCCTTGCTGGTTTCCAGCTCTTCGGCCGTCGATCTGTATTCCTCGTTGACGGATTGCAGTTCTTCATTCGCCGCCCGCAACTCTTCGTTCGCGCCTTCATATTCCTCTCGCGAGGCTCTGAGCTGCGATTGGCTGAACTGCAATTCCTGCAGAAGCTGCTGAAGTTGCGCGTCGGTCGCCTGTTCCTCGATTCTCGCGGAAGCCAGCGACGCCTCGCCGAGCGCGTCGCCTTCGAAGAAGAAGACAATGGCGGAGTGATTGGCGTTGGGATCGGGGTTGAGGGGCCTCGCCTGCAGATAAACCCGGCGCGCCGAGCCATTGAAGCGCACGGCGATCGGTCCGCTGAGGCTGGCTTCATGGCGCGTGAAAACCCGATGCAGCGCAGCGCGGATATCAAACCGCAATTCCTCGCGCGCCAGTTCCGTGACATCGTTCGCCAGCGTGCCTGCGGAAGGTTGCAGATAGCGCCCGGCCTGCTCGGACAGATGAATCACGCGGTAGGAACTCATCGACGATCAAGCTCGGCGGCGCGAGCCGCTCGAGCGCCTCGCGATGAACTCCCGCCTCGATCGGCGCGCGAAATCGGGCCGGCGTCCGAATCGGGAACGGCTCAAGACCAAACGTCTCCGAACCGGTCCGCGGGAGGACCCGCGCCTCGGCCGGGGTTGGCGACCGTTGATAAATTCGCGCCTCGCGGTCGATGATGCGAAACATTCCGATCGGACTGTCGGCGCTCTCGGAGGAGCCGAGAAACAGATAGCCGGACGACTTCAAGGCGAAGTGAAAGGTCGCGCAAATGTGCTGTTGCAGCTCGCGGTCCAGATAGATCAGCACGTTCCGGCACGAGACGAAATCGACGCGTGAAAAAGGCGGATCCTTGAGCAGGCTGTGCTTGGCGAACAGCACGATGTCGCGCAGTTCGCGCGTCACACGATAATGGTCGCCCTCAAGAGTGAAGAAACGGCGCAGCCGTTCTTCCGTCATGTCGGCTTCTATAGCGACAGGATAACGGCCCTCCCTTGCAACGGCCAAAGCGCTGTCATCGAGATCGGAAGCGAAGACGTGGAACTCGCAGCGGATCTCATGCCGGCTCGCTTCTTCAAGCAGCAGGATCGCGATCGAATACGCCTCCTCGCCGGTCGCGCAACCAGGAACCCAGACCCGAATTGCATCCGCGACGCCCTTGCCCTCGAACAGCAGCGGAATGACCAACGCGCCTAGCCTCTCGAACGGCTTCGTATCGCGAAAGAACATCGTCACCGAGATCAGGAGGTCGGCGAACAGGGCCTGCGCCTCGCGCGGATCTTCCCGCAGGATCGCCAGGTAGTCAGCGGTCGTCGTAGCCCGTTGCACCTGCATCCTGCGGGCGACACGCCGCTGAATCGTGGATTTCTTATAGCTTGAAAAGTCGTGACCGGAGCGAACGCGCAAATAGGAAAGAATCCGCTGCAGGGCGTCCCCATCAGTCTCGGTCAAAGGCTCGAACGGCGGAATTCGATGGTTGCGGATCAGCTCCGGAAGCCGGGCCGCGATCTCGCGAACCGGCAGAACGAAGTCCGCGGCGCCTGTCGCCACGGCGCTACGCGGCATCGAGCCATATTCAGCCTCGTCCGGATCCTGGACGAGAATAATGCCGCCCGCCTCCTTAACCGCCTTGATGCCCACCGACCCATCCGAACCCGCGCCGGAAAGAACGATGGCGAAGTCGTCGCCATGTTGCGCGGCAAGCGAGCGGAAGAAGAGATCGATCGGGGCTCGCTGCCAGCGCGGCTCGTCGAACTCGGCGATCGCCAAATGCTGATCGGTCACCAGAAGCTGGCGGTTGGGAGGAATGACGTAGACATGGCGCGATTCAAGCGGCACGGCGGCCGGAAACTTGGGCGACTGGCATCCGGGTCCGCGCAGCGAGAATGCTCGGAAGTTCGCTTTGGTGTCCAGGATCGAGATGCACGACAACGACGAAAGCGGCGTCGACATCGTCTGGAAGACTTTCGAAAAACATCTGCAGGGCATGGACGCCTCCGGCGGACGTTCCTATGCCCACCGTTGGAAATCGTTTGGCGGTCTCGGCGCCGGCCGCTCCATCGCCGACCTCGTTCATCTGACATCCCGGTTGCTCAGGCCGGCCGACCCGGATCGTTGACCTGTCGTCGCTTCGGGGCGCTGGAGGACGGATCGCCGCTCGATTTTGAGGCTCGACCACAGGCTTTCCACCCTAATCCCCTCGTGTAGCTGCTACAATTGTTAATCGCCAACCTGGAAACATGATTTCATCTCTTGGTCTGAAGCGCATCGTGACCGTCGCGCTCCAGTCCGCCCGCAGCGCAAGCCGCGCATCCACACTCGGTCGACCTTCGGCGAAGGGCTTAGCGGCAAGGTCGGGTTCGACGCGCGACGTTCCGGCGACTGTCGGGGCCATCGTGCGATCAACGCCCGACGTCAAGGATTGTTCCGGCAAGGCGATCGGCCTCGGACGCCGTCCGCTTTCCCTCTACTCGCAGCGCGTCGCGCAGCGTCTCGACAGCTCCCAGCTTTGAGCCGAGGTCCGAACCGGTTCACCGGCTCCGCCGACCACGCCCGGTCTTCGGCCGAAATCCGGAACCTGATCGCTCGGAAGGCGTCTGCCCCAAACCGGGACGCGACGCCCTCACCCTTGGTAACGCCCCAGCAACGTTAAGCGCCAATAAAGGAATTGGTTCGCATTGCGCGCTTTTTCGTTAAGGCCGCAGCGCGGGGACGTGAAACCAACGCACGGGCGCTCGCTTCGGGTATGGGTCGTTCGCGGTTCGGATGGGCTCTTTCGGTCGCCGCGCCATGGTGCGTGGCCCTCGCGGTGCTTGTCTCGATCACCGCCGAAGCGGAGCAGGAGCCGCCCGAGTTCATGAGCGCCTTCGATCGCAGCCGCATGATCGGCGCCGCGGGCGGACTCGACGAGGCGATCGCCGGTCGCCCGCTCCGCGCGGTCGACGAAGACGGCGAGCCGCTGCCGATCGTCCAGGCCCGCTATGTCACGGGCGATCCGAACGCGCCTGCAGCCGATCCCGACGAGATCGAGCCGGACGGGACGCTAAAGCGGCCGGGACTGAAGTTCCCCGCCGTCGATCGCGGCGCCAAGGGCGATCCGCTCATCGGCCCTCCGAGCTTGAACGCCAAACGCTTCAACGAGAGGCGAGCCCAGGCCGAGCCCTACGCGCTCAATTCCTGGCCGCGCGAACTCGAGGATCCCCGCGACGACGAATTCGATCCCCGCCATACGATGAGCCCTCCCCGGCCGGCCGACAGCGGCGAGCAGGAGGCGAAGCCCGCGCCGATCACCTTCGAGGACGGCGCGACGCCTGCCCTGCCGCTCGAATTCGCGCTCAATTCCTCGACGCCGACCTCAAGCGACGGGGTCGTGGTCGCCGTCGAGAGCGATGAATCGGGGCTGACGACGGTCCCGCAACTCTCCGACGCGGACGGCAAGCCGAACTACGCCGCCCTCATCGATCCGAAGGACAGGGCGCGCCAGATGCGCTGCCTTGCGGAGGCGATCTATTTCGAAGTCCCGCAGCGAACCCGAAGAGGGCCAGGCCGCCGTGGCGCAGGTCGTGCTCAACCGGGTGCGCAGCGGCATCTATCCGACCACCGTCTGCGGCGTCGTCTATCAGGACCGCAATCGCCCGTTCGCCTGCCAGTTCACTTTCGCCTGCGAAGGCAAGTCGCTGCGCATCGAAGAGCCCGGCCCGTGGGCGGTCGCGACCCGCATCGCGGAGGCGGTGGTGAGCGGCGCGAACTACAATCCCAAGGTCGGCGTGGCGGTCAACTATCACGCCAATTACGTGTCGCCGTTCTGGGTCGGCTACCTGAAACGGGTCGACCGCATCGGCGCTCATATCTTCTACGCCATGCGCGATGGCGTGAACTGGGCGCCGGGGGCGCTCAACGGGCGGGGCGATCGGCCGCCGCTCGCCAATTGATACTGGCGGCGCTGCAACCGAAAGGGCGCCTGCCCCAACATTGGCGCTCTAACCGCTCCGTTCCATCCAGGCAGCCACGTCTCGAGGTCGGGACCGATGAAGGCCCGGCGGGCGCCAATCGCGGCCTGACCTGGCGCAATCGCCCGCTTTCCCTCGCGCTCGCGCATGGCTTATGCTCGCTTCGCCGCTCGCGTCTCGTCAATGCCGAATGGCTAAAGCGAGACGTCCGACGCAATCGGTTCATGAGCGGTCCGCAGGCGCTCGACAGGCGAGGAGCATCAGCATGGCGCCCCCCGATATGCTTCGCTATGCGAAAATCCCTCTCAACAATGGATCTGGCGCGATCCCCGCGGTCGGCTTTGGCACGCTGATCGCCGACCCCATCGCGACCAAGGAAGCGACTCGGACCGCGCTCGAGGTGGGTTTTCGGCACTTCGATTGTGCGGAGCGCTACCGCAATGAAGAAGAGGTTGGTGACGCCATGCAGGCGGCGTTCAGGGCTGGGATAGCTCGGCGAGAAGACATCTTCGTCACCACCAAGCTATGGAACACCAATCATCGCCCCGAGCGGGTCAAGCCCGCCTTTGACGCCAGCCGCCGGCGGCTGCAAATCGACACCGTCGATTGCTATCTTATCCACACCCCCTTCGCCTTTCGGCCTGGCGACGAGCAGGACCCAGGGACGAGCGCGATCAGGTCATCTACGATTCCGGAGTGACGCTGGTCGAGACATGGGGAGCGCTCGAGCGCCTTGTGGACGAGGGCAAATGCAAGTCGATCGGCCTGTCGGATGTTACTTTGGATCAGCTGCGCGGGATCGTCGCGGCCGCGCGGATCAAGCCTGCAGTGGCGCAGGTCGAGTGCCATCCGTATTTCCCTCAATGGGACCTGGTCGAATTTTGTCGGGAAAATGGGATTGTCGTGCAAGCGGGCGCGCCATTGGGACATGGCTTGGATCCGAAAGTTCTGGACGACCCCGTGATCGCAGCCATCGCGCAGCGCGTCCACAAGACGCCTGCTCAAGTTGCGCTTGCCTGGGCGGTGCAGCGCGGCACTGCGTTTCTCGTTACCTCTCGCACGGCTTCCCGTATCCAGGAGAACTTTGACATTTCGACCCTGCCTGAAGACGCCATGCGGGAGATTAGCCAAGGCATAACGACGAACGTCCGGCGCAATCCTGTGGTGGAGACGGGCGTTCCCGGCTTTATTCCCCGGAGCCGTTGAAGCTGGCCTCGCCAGGCGCGGCGCGCCTCGGCGCTATTGAACGACCGGGCCCTCGCTTCGGAGATCATGGTTTGACGCCTCGCGCCGCCCCGCCGGCAGCTGAAACCAGCGACGCCGTAGCTTCTGCGCTCGACCGCGATTGGGTCGCCGACGCGGTGCGCCTGAAGCGCGTGCGATGCCGGCGGCGCGGCTGGCGGGCTCGGGAAAGAGAAAATTCCTTGCGGCTTTGAGCCGGGGCTATTGTCTGACGTAAGGACATGTGAAAATCTGGCGACAGATGGCGTCGTCAGTTGATTCGTATTTTTGGCGAGACCAAGTCGGGCTGTGTGGGGCAGCGATAATTCCGGTCGAGCGGCAACCTTCGTCTGATTTTGCGTAAGTCTTCGCGATAAAAACTTATTTCTTTACTGAACTCGTGAACCGGAAAAGTCCGCCTCTCACTTCTCGTGCGCCGGATCGAATCCCGCAATTGCGGCCAAGACGAGCGGCTGACGCGTCGGCGGGGGTGGGCCATGTCGATCGCCTCATTTCATGGACGCGAGCATCGCGCGCGGCGCGGCTACCGTTTTCATTTGTCTTGGACACTGCGGCCGATGCTGGCCGCCTTCTCACTCTTCCTGCTGGCTGCCTGCAGCGCGCTGCCAACGCCGGTCCTCGAACAGGAATCCGTTAAGGGCCAGGAATCCTTCAAGGGAATGAGCGCGCTCGCCGCCACGCCTGAGCGGCCGCTGCAGGTGCTTATCATCCATGGCATAGGAACGCCTGCCCCGTACCAGTTCGAAGGGTTCATTCAGTCGCTCGCGCAGCGTTTCAGGCTCGTTCAGGTCCCCCGCGGACCTTCGGAACCGCAAACTTCCGGGTGCTCTCACACAGACCCGGTGTCTCCCGCCCTCATTCACCCGGCCCCAACCCCAATCACCATTGCCGGAGTTCCCGACTACGCCCAGGCGCAGCTCTATACCTATTCTTTTGGGCCGAGCTCCGACGGGCCGGTCACGCTCAACGTGAACTACCTTCTTTGGGCGCCGCTGACCGAACAGATCAAATGCGGTCTGGCCGAGGACGATGGGAAGGCGCCGCAAAAGCAGGCGTTGGCGAGCTTCGCCAGGGACTTCATCGACAGCAGGCTCGGCGATGTCGTGCTCTATGGCGGAACTTTCCGCGACAATGTGATGCGTCCCTCCGTTGAGGCCGCGCTTTGCCTTGTGACCGGCGGAACGCCAAGCAAGAACGGCAAGACCTGCCAACCCGGCCTTTATAACGACCCGACCGTCATCATCACCCACAGCCTCGGCGGCTACATGCTGATGGACGCGATCGATGACGAGCTCCGCAATGAGAATTGCGACAACACTCTCAGAAATACCGCAGCGGGCAAGCTTCTGGCGAACACCGACTACATCTACATGATGGCGAACCAGATCGCTTTGCTCGACCTCTCGCGGCTGCGCTTCTATCCACGCCGGCTTGGAGGCGCCGCGCCTCCGGACCCTGTCGCGCAGCGGTTCGCCAAGTGCTGGACAGCGGTCAAGCCCAAGTCGCCGGCGCTTCTCCAGGCGAACGGCGTTGAGCAGTCCCCGACAGAGAAACAGATCGTCGCCTTCAGCGATCCGAACGACATCCTGAGCTGGCGGCTGAGGCCGCGGGATCTCAAAGTTCCACGCCCCGAGCGGCGCTCGGTCAAACTGACCAACGTCTACCTGTCGAACGGCGAGTTCAGCGTGCCGCTGCTTGTTTTCCGACCCACGGATTGCGCACACGGGATACTTCGACAATCCGACCGTGATGAATTTGCTGCTCTGCGGCGCGAGCAACGGCGCGGTCGACCCATGCCCGCCAAATGTCGTCCCATGATCTGCAGGGTCTCGATCCGGCCGGCCTACTCTCAGAAGTGATAGTTGACGCCGGCGGTGATCACATTGGCGCTGAGGCGCGACGTGTTCAAGATCGGCGGGATCAGGAGATAGGTCGTCGTGCGGCTGCCCAGATCGAGATAAAGATATTCGATCTTGGCGCTCCAGCCCCCGGCGATCGCGACTTCGACGCCTCCGCCCAGCGTCCAGCCGTCTCGCGTCTGGCTGCGATTGTCGGTGGCGGTGAAGCCCCCGTAGGTGGCGGTCGCAGTCGTGCCTGCCTGGCCGAGGGCGCCGCCGCCGGTGGCGTAAAAGAGCCAGTTGCCGAGCGCGTAGCCGATCCGTGGCCGCAGCGTCCCGAACCAGGAGAGCCTCTGCGTATAGCGCGCCGCAAACGCGCCGCAGAGAGGCGGCGGGCAAGGCGCCGTGCGGCCGCCGCTGAGCCCGCTCCCGTCGAAGCTCGCTTCGAGCCCGAGCACCCAGGGGCCCGTCTGCCAGTCGTAACCGGCCTGCCCGCCCCCGACGACTCCGTCAGGCGACGTGTTGAAGGTCGGAAGCCCAAATCCGCCGATGGTGAAGGCGTTGCGGCTCGAGCCGAGGGCGCCGCCGACATTGAGCCCGGCGTAAAACCCGGTCCAGCCCGGCTCGGCCTCAAGGGGCGGCAGGTCCGGCGCCGGCGGCAGGTCGGCTGCGCGCGCGGCGCTCCCGAGCGCAAGCAGCGACAGCGTGGTCGATCAATATGCGGCGCATCGGAATTCCCTCTCGCGCGTGAGGGTAGGGCGCGGAGGCTTAAAAATTTGCGAATATGGCTAACGAATTGCGAAGGGGACGGCTGAGCCCATGGCGCCGGGCGGAGGCGCCGCGAGGATCGGAGCGGGCGCGGCTCAGTAGGTCAGCCTGATCGGGACCGTCTGGGCGCCGCCTGCATAGTCGAAGGCGGCCGAGGCGAAGGCCGGCGCGCCCATATGCGAGGGCGGATTGCGGGAGAATCCATAGCCTTCCTTCGGCTTGCCGAACATGCCGTACTGCATTTGCGTCTCGTTGTTCTCGGCATGGAACGCCGCGACCGCATAGGTTCCGGGCTTGAGGCCGGTGAAGACGCAGGTCGCCTCTCCCCCTTTGATCCTGGCGATGACCCCCCGGCTTTCCTGTCCGGCTTTGGGGAAGGCTTGCGCCCCGTCGTAAAGCCCGCAGCGCACGACGCCCTCGTCGTTTTTGAGCCCTGAGACCGGCACGGCGACCCGGTCGGCCGCGTGAGCGCTCGCCCCGCCCAAGGCGGCCAGCCCGAAAACAACCGAAGTCACGATTTTGCGCATCGAATGGCCCTCGTCTGAAGTCCAGCCTGCGCTTGTTCTAACGCGGCCAGGTTTCGGAGCCGTGAAGAAAATGGCTGGAAAATGCAGGCGTTTCCGGGCGCAAAGCAATAGGATTCGCGCATCCTCGACTTCAAACGGCATTCGCGTCTCGCTCCGCACGCGACCGGTCCCCGCAAGGACGGGCGACGCCGGCCAGGAACGAACCGCGCCAATCCGCTCGACGAAGAGAACTTTGTGCTATCTTCCTCTGGAGATGGGCAGGGCTGATTCGGGGGCGCAAGTGAAATCGATCGATACGACCTACCTCGCCATTGGCGCGCTATGGCTGGTGCTCGGAATGGTGCTCGGCATCGCGATGGGGGCGAGCGAGAACTTCCTGTTCATGCCCGTCCACGCGCATATCAACCTCATCGGCTTCGCGTGTCATTCGATCTTCGGCATGGCCTATCGGCAATGGCCGACGATGAAGGCCTCGGGTCTCGCCCTCTATCAGTTCTGGATCTTCGTGATCGCCACCCCGATCACGCTGATCGGCCTGGCCTTCACCCTGACCGGCGGTCCGGCGCTGCCGACCATCATCGGATCATTCGGTCTCCTGATTGGCGCGGCGCTGTTCTGCTTCCTGGCGTGGCGGACGCTGCTCGGCGCGGCGGATTGAGCGCGCGGAGACGACGCCACAATCCGCAACGACCGCCATGCCCGCTCGGGATTACTCCGCGGCTGCCGCGGCCCGCTTCGGAAGCACCCAGTTCGGGCGGGGAAAGTGGCAGGTGTAGCCGTTCGGGTAGCGCTCGAGATAGTCCTGATGCTCAGGCTCGGCCTCCCAGAACGGACCGGCCGGCTGCGATCTCCGTGACCACTTTGCCGGGCCATAAGCCCGACGCGTTCACATCGGCGATCGTGTCGAGCGCCACGCGCTTCTGTTCGTCATTGGTGTGAAGATCGCCGACCGATAGCTCGCGCCGACATCGTTGCCCTGACGGTTGCGGGTCGTCGGATCGTGGATCTGAAAGAAGAGCTCGAGCAGCGTGCGGTAGCTGATTTTCGCCGGGTCGAAGATGATTTCGATCGCCTCGGCGTGATTGCCGTGGTTGCGGTAGGTCGCATTCGGGACCTCGCCGCCGGTATAGCCGACCCGGGTCGAAATGACCCCGGGATAGCGGCGGATCAGATCCTGCATGCCCCAGAAGCATCCGCCGGCGAGAACCGCCCGCTCCGTTGAACCTGCCATGGCTGCGCCTCCTGCTGACATGGGCTTTCTGTCGCCCGGGCTGAGGCGGACATCCCGCCGCTGCTTTAGATAATCATCCCGACCGAAAACAACACCCAGCCGCCACCGGTCAGGCGCAAGGGGTCGCGGATTCCGCGAGCCCGACGGATCTGGCTCTCGTGACGCCCGCTTCTGGCCTGAAGCCGCAGCCTCAGGCCGGCGACAACGAGGGCGTTGACAACCGCAAAAGTTGACAACCGCAAAATCAGTACCAGATGAAATGGATAGACTCCTAGGTCGGACGTTCGACATGGTTCAGATCACAACGGCGTCGCTGCCCACAATTCAGGCCGCCTTGAACTATTTGGCCGCCGCGGGCGAGAAGCCGGTCACCTACGCCTACCAGCCTCCGCCTGGCGTTCCGTGGTCGACCGCCGAGCCTGATGAGCGCGCGACGATCATTTACAATCTTCGTCCCGCGGCCTCGGAATTGATGCTGGACGACGTCGGATTCCAGTTCCTGACCCACGCCAGTACGGTCAAGGATTTCTGGAACGAGGACGAGATCAGGCGCGTCTATTACCCCGAGTCCGTCGCGCTCTTGAAGCGGGTCACGGGGGCTGCCGAAGTGCGCGTCTTCGACCACACGCTCCGGCGCCGCGTGCCCGGCGAGAACGACCGCTCGACGACGCCAGGCGTTCCCCGCCAGCCCGCCAATCGCGTTCATGTCGATCAGACGGCGGCGTCCGGCGAGTCGCGCCTTCGGATCGAATATCCTGATGAAGCTGACGCCCTGCTGCGCCGCCGCGTCGCCATCGTTAATCTGTGGCGGCCGATCAAATCGCCGGTGCTCGACGCCCCGCTCGCCGTCTGCGACGCGCGCAGCGTCGCGCCGCAGGATCTCGTCGCCTCCGATCTCGTGTTTCGCGACCGGCGCGGCGAGACTTACAACCTCGTCTACAATCCGGGCCAGCGCTGGTTCTATGCGCCGGAAATGCACGCGGACGAGGTTCTGCTGCTCAAGTGCTACGACTCGCGCGACGACGGCGCGGTCGCGCGTTTCGCGCCGCATACGGCCTTCATCGATCCGACCGCGCCTCAAGACGCGCCGCCGCGCGAGAGCATCGAGTTGCGCGCGTTCGTCATTTTCGGGGAAGACGAAAAGGTCCGGCATTGACCCGATCCGGCTCTTGGTCTTCTCTCAAACATAACCCCAGCTACAAACAAATGGCGTGACAAGCCTCGGGCGCCGCTGAAGCGGCCGAGGCGCGGGCGGCGCTCTCGCGCCCGCTTTCAAGTTGGAGACTGAACGCAATGCCCACCCTGTTCGACCCCTTGAAGATTGGCGATCTCGAGGTTCCCAACCGCATCTTCCTTGCGCCCCTGACGCGCAACCGATCGACCGGCCCGGGGCGGGTTCCGAACGCGCTGATGCGCGACTATTACGTGCAGCGCGCTTCCGCCGGCCTCATCATTTCCGAGGCGACTTCGGTCGCGCCGGCGGGCGTCGGCTATCCGCATACGCCCGGCGTATGGTCCGACGAGCAGGTCGAGGGCTGGCGCAAGATCGTCGAGGGCGTGCATGGCGCCGGCGGGCGCATCTTCCTCCAGCTCTGGCATGTCGGGCGCATCTCCGATCCCGTCTATCATGACGGGGCGCTTCCGGTCGCGCCGAGCGCGATCGCGCCCGAAGGGCAATGTCAGCCTCCTGCGGCCGCAGCGCCCCTATGTCGCGCCGCGCGCGCTCGAAACCGAGGAAATTCCTGGCGTTGTCGAGGCCTTCCGCCGGGGCGCCGAGAACGCCCAGGCGGCCGGCTTCGACGGCGTCGAGATCCATGGCGCGAACGGCTATCTGCTCGACCAGTTCCTCCAGGACGGCGCGAACAAGCGCACCGACGCCTATGGCGGCGCGATCGAGAACCGCGCCCGGCTCATGCTCGAAGTGACGGACGCCGTCGTCTCCGTCTGGGGTCCGGGACGCGTCGGCGTGCATCTCGCGCCGCGCGGCGACGCGCACGACATGGGCGACAGCGATCTGCCCGCGACCTTCGGCTACGTGGCGCGCGAACTGGGCAAGCGCGAAAATCGCCTTCATCTGCGCCCGCGAATTGACCAAGGCGCCGCGGCTCGGACCGGCAGCTCAAGACGGCGTTCGGCGGCGTCTATGTCGCCAACGAGGGCTTCACCCGCGAAGAGGCGGAGGCGGCGCTCGCCGCCGGCGAAGCCGACGCGGTCGCCTTCGGCAAGCTCTTCATCGCCAACCCCGACCTGCCGCGCCGCTTTGCGCTCGGCGCGCCGCTCAACGCCTGGAACGCCGAGACCTTCTATAGCGAGGCCCCGACGGCTACACCGATTATCCTGCGCTCGAGGAGCAAGGCGCGGCGGCCGAGTAGAGCGGCGAGCGCGGGCCTTACGGCTTCAGGTGCTCGATCTCCATGAAGGCGAAATCGAACGGGTTGGCGTTGACCACATTGTGCTCGACGCCCTCGCGCCGCGCATAGGGAACATGCCTCTTGAGCGTCGCCGTGCGCGAGCCGCCGCCCGGCTCCTCGAGCAGGAGGTCGCCGTCGGCATCGGCACGACGACATAATCGGCCTCATGCCGATGCCACCCCGTCTCGGCGCCAGGCGCAAACCGCCATTCGGTGACCCGCACATGCGGCTCGGAGATGTGGACATGGGGCACGGCTTTCGGTCGTGAAGACATGGGGGCTCCGTTCGCGGGCTCGACTGGCCGCGGCAAGCGGCAGGGTGGTTCCGCCGGGCGGCGCGGTTCACCGCCCGATGCGCGACTTCGCCTGAAGACGCCGGCGCGCCAGACATAGGCCGCAAGCAGAGGCTCTCTGGCAACGTGCGCAGGCGTGGGCCGGTCCATGAGGGATGGTGGATCCAACCCCGGCGGGACGAAGCCGCCAGTCGTGCGACATCCGAACGCCACAAGGCGCGCCCGGCGAGCGGGAGATAGAGTTCCTCCGCCTCGTGCGCATGGTCGGGATATTCGGTCTCGGGACCGAGGAGGAGAACGCCGCAGGCGACCTTGTCGCTCATAAAGGCGCCGCGCTGGCCGAGCCATTCGCTATAGCCATAAGTTTCGAGAAAGCGCTCGCCGGAAATCGGCTTTTCGCCATAGGTCTGCCGCCACTCGAATTCGCCGGCCAGCGTCTCGATCGCCTCGACCAATTCCCTGGGGTGCCCGGCGCCGCTCGATCGCGCGAGGCCCGGCAAGAGCGGCGACGACCGGAAGCGAGCGCGCGACAAAAGGCCGCGCGAGGAGCTTCGACGGCCAGTCGCGCAGGAACGCGTCAGCCTGCGGACCCGCCGTCTCGAGCAACGCGCGCAGAGCCTCGACCAGCGGATGCAGCGCTTCCTTAGCTACGCTCATCGCTGGGCGCCTCTGATCGCGGACAGCCAATGGGTCACCGTTCCTATAACCCCCAGCCAAGCCCCGTGCGCGCCGGTCGCCATGCGGGCCGGCTCGATAGGAGCACTGGGCCCGAGAATGGGCAAGATCCCGGCTCCTCGCCCTCGCGCCCCTTCGAGGCGCATGCGCCCGGCGAGAAATCGGCGCCCGGTGAGCAACGGGCCGATTGCGGGGATCGCAAGAAATTGCCAGAGTGCCCCCGGTCTTAACGGGGACTCGGGGAGCGCACTCATGAAAAAACTTTTCGCCATCGCGGTTCTGGGGCTCATCGCCGGGTCGGCGTCCGGGTGTCAGACCCCGAATAATTGAGCATGCAGGCTTCGAATGTCTGCATGGCTTCCGGGCTTCACCCCGGAACGAAAGCCTACCAGCGCTGCTATGCGGCGAACTATGTGAACCTGCGCGCCAATTCGCAACAGGCGAGAGAACGCCGCCGTCGCCGGCGCGGCCCTTGGGCGTCGCGGGCGGGGCGCTGGCGGGCGCGGCGATCGCAAATTCGAACGGCTATTATTACGGCGGTTATGGACCGGGCTGGGGCTATCGCCTTATGGTTATGGCTGGGGCTGGTGAGGCTGGGGTCGGCGGGGCGGCTGGGGCGGCTGCTGGTAAGGCGGCGCCGGGAACATCCCGCGCCATCGCCCGTGAATTTCGAAGGAAGCGCCGATGACCGCAAAGACCCCCGAGGAACGCATCGCGGAACTTGGCCTCGCGCTTCCTCCTCCCGCCCGCGCGGTCGCGAACTATGTGCCCTGGGTAATCACCGGAAATCTGGTGATGACGTCAGGCAATCTGCCATGGGCAGACGGCAAGCTCGCCTATGTCGGCAAGATCGGCCGCGAGATTTCGGGGGAGGACGGCTACAAGTCCTGTCAGCTCTCCTGCCTGAACGCGATCGCCCAGATCAAGCAGGCGGCCGGCGAACTCTCAAAAGTGAAGCGCATCGTGCGGCTGGAAGGGGTCTTGGGCGTGGACGAGGCCTACAAGGCGCATCCCAAATGCCTCGACGGCGCCTCCGACCTCATCAATTCCGCCTTCGCGGAGAAGGGCCGCCACACGCGCATGATCTACACCAACCCGGTGATGCCGCTTGACTGCACGTCGCTGGTGGTCCTGTTCGCTGAGATGCAGTGACCTAAAGGCGCCGCGCTGGCGCGGAGGCGCTGTCGCCGGGGCGAGCCCCCGACCGGCCCTTGCGAGAGGGCACGGTCAATTATTGGGGATTGCAAGCGTCAATGGACTTTGCGACTCTGACGTCAAAGTCATCCCTAAGCAGATGATTCTGATTAGATCATCAATATTATTCTTGATCCTGTTAATGACACCAAGCTTTTGATTGTGTTCAGGAGAGATATTGTTGCTCCAAGCCGCTACATATATACCGTTATTGTCCAATATCTTGGTGGCTGCTGCTTCGCCGATATTATCTCTTGTCCAAGTATATACTTTCCATTCCCAATCATTCTCGCTAGAAAACCAAGTTTTCACTTCCTCGGGAGAGCTATCTTTCGTCAAAGCTGTCATAAGATCATCCGCTTGCTTCCTGAATGCGGCAAGCTGGTTTTTTGCGGCGGAGCGGTTCTCAAACTTCTCAATTTTGCATCTCTCGGCGAGATACGACGCGCGCAGGTCGGACCACGTCTGATAGGAAGCTAAAAAGAGACAAATTACTCCAACGGCTATCCAAGCCTTAGGTAAGAAGCGCTTATTTGTCCAATATTGAATAATACCGGCGACGATTACAACAGCGCCGACATATGTGAACCAACTGCTGAGGACAGCGGAGATAAAATTATAAAAATTTGACAGCATGGAATATATGACCGATAAATCTGCGGAGACGGACTCTTCACTGATTTGTCATACCCGAGTTAGGTGCGGTTCATGGTGGCCCTCATCCGGCTTTGACCGGTCAGTCGAGATGTTCAATTGTGCTCACAGAAGTCGAGACGCTAGTCATGGCTCGAAGTCTTAGTGTCGCTTGGAGGAGGCGAGGTGTTACGCATGGCGCGGGTGAACTTGGCGGAAGATCATGAATTTCGGCTACCTCCCGAGGAGCGCCGCCTGTCGGAGGCTAGAATAGCCGTGCGTGATGACTATCGGACCAAAGGTCCGCCTCACGAATTCTCCTTCGATGTCAACCTTGTAGGCGACTTTGGCGAGGATGGGCGGTTGAAGAATACGGTATGAAGCTTGTAGATGTCCGCTCGAATGCAGGTTTTGACGGTTACGCGCCGAATAGCAAAACGACCATTCAAGTCAAAGCTAAAGGTCCTGCCACCAACCGAATCGCATTCAGCTATTGGAGGCCCAGGCGGACCGCTTGCTTGTCATGGAGCTGGATTTCGACCGCGTCGCGGGCTGCGCGATCTACATGGCCCGGAGCACTATGTGCTCGAATTCCTGCTAAAGAGCCCTGGAAGGGACAGAGGCACGACTCATATCGCAGCCTCGCAAAGGTGCAATCCGTATCCTGGATGGCGAACGCCTTCCGATGCTGTTCCGTATATATTTACTGGTGAGCGAGCCTTTATAGGGCGTGGACCTGGGCACGATCTGTTGGACGCTTGAGCGCGTGAAAACAGAGTCAATTGGATTCCGCGCTTGCGAGTAGATGACAAAAGACACCTTGGCGGCGTGCCTGCGCCATCGGCAGCTTGTCCGCCGGCTCGCAGAACGAAAAGCTCGCCGTCCGCGCGCACGTCGTAGGTCTCGGGGTCGATCTCGATCTTCGGGGTCGCGCCGTTGTGAATCATGCTCTTCTTGCCGATTTTGCCGCGCGTGTTCTCGACCGCGATCAGGCGCCGCTCCACTTTCAGCTTGCGCGCAACCCGCCAGCCAGCGCCGCCTCAGAGACGAAGGTGAGGAGGAGCCGTGCAGCGCCGGCCGTGCGAACGGAACATCGGCCGGTAGTGGACCGGCTGGGGCGTCGGGATCGAGGCGTCGGGATCGCCCATCAGCGCCGCGGCGATAGCGCCGCCCTTGATGATGAGTCGGGCTTCACGCCGAAGAAGGCGGGCGTCCAGAGGACGAGGTCGGCGAGCTTGCCCTTCTCGACCGAGCCGATGTGCTTCGAGACGCGATGGGCGATCGCGGGGTTGATGGTGTATTTGGTGACATAGCGCTTGGCGCGCGCATTGTCGTTGCGGGGGCCGTCGCCGGCGAGCGGCGCCGCGCTGGCGCTTCATCTTGTCGGCCGTCTGCCAGGTGCGGATGATGACCTCGCCGACCCGGCCCATCGCCTGCCAGTTGCTCGACATCATCGAGAGCGCCCCGAGATCGTGGAGAATATCCTCGGCGGCGATCGTCTCCTTCCGGATGCGGCTTTCGGCGAAGGCGAGGTCCTCGGGATGGTCGGGTCCAGGTGATGGCAGACCATCAGCATGTCGAGATGCTCGTCGAGCGTGTTCTTCGTATAGGGCCGCGTCGGGTTGGTGGACGAGGCAGCACGTTGGGAGGCCCGCGGCCTTCATGATGTCGGGTGTGGCCGCCGCCCGCGCCCTCGGTGTGGAAGGCGTGGATGGTGCGGCCCTTGAATGCCTTGATCGTGTCCTCAACGAAACCCGATTTGTCGGGCGCATCGGTGTGGATCATCACCTGGATGTCGTGATCGTCGGCGACGAGAGGCAGCAGTCGATGGCGGCCGGCGTCGTGCCCCAGTCCTCATGCAGTTTGAGCGCGCAGGCGCCGGCCTTCACCTGCTCGACCAGCGCGGCGGGCTTGGAGGCGTTGCCCTTGCCGGTGAAGCCGAGGTTCATCGGATAGGCGTCGGCGGCCTCGATCATGCGCTGGATGTGCCAGGGGCCGGGCGTGCAGTGGTGGCGAAAGTGCCGGTCGCGGGGCCGGTGCCGCCCCCCAGCATCGAGGTGACGCCGGACATCAGGGCCTCGTCGATCTGCTGCGGGCAGATGAAGTGGATGTGGGTGTTGAAGCCGCCGGCGGCCAGGATCTTGCCTTCGCCCGCGATCACTTCGGTGCCGGGCCCGACGATGATGGTGACGCCGGGCTGGATGTCGGGATTGCCCGCCTTGCCGATCGCGGGGATGAGCCCGTCCTTCAGGCCGACGTCGGCTTTGACGATCCCCCAATGGTCGAGGATGACGGCGTTGGTGATGACGGTGTCGACGGCGCCGCGCGCGTTGGTGGTCTGCGCCTGCCCCATGCCGTCGCGGATCACCTTGCCGCCGCCGAACTTCACCTCCTCGCCATAGGTGGTGAAATCCTTCTCGACCGCGATGACGAGTTCGGTGTCGGCGAGGCGCATCCGGTCGCCCGTGGTGGGGCCGAACATCTCGGCGTAATGCGCGCGGG
>CAVZWU010000014.1:0-118585 GCA_963779095.1 uncultured Alphaproteobacteria bacterium
ATAGCCCCGAAGGCCGAGCCCCCAACCGGAGGGCGAAGGCAGCATGGGGAGCCGAAATCTGATCGATGCGGCTCCAACACTTCGGCGGGGTGGAAGCGACAGCACGGTGACAAGGACATGCCGAGCAACTGGAGAAGCCCTCCTCGTCCCGAGGAGAAATCATCGGAGCAGGGTAGATCGTATAACCGGCTCAACCGGGAAGTCGATCGAAGGCGAGAGGGTGACGGATGGGTTCGAAGTAGCGTCGAAGCGGGGTAACGCCCGTGGGGCGAAGGAGCCCTGCTGTTTGGAACGTCTCCGACCACAAGGAAGGCAAGGACGAGATGACAAAGGCGTCCATCGATTTGCAGGACCTGAGGCGGAGAATATACGTCAAGGCGAAGGCTGAGACGTCTTGGAAGTTCTGGGGATTGTACGTCCATGTCTGCAAGCTGGAAACGCTACGCGAGGCGTATGCGCTGGCCAAAAAGAACGACGGGGCTTCGGGAAGTGACGGGGTGACCTTCGAGGCCATCGAAGCGCAAGGCGTAGAGGATTTCCTCGGGCAGATAGCGGACGAACTGGTCCGGCGTAGCTATGTGCCACTGCGGGCTCGGAGGCAGGAGATTCCGAAGGATGGGGGCAAGGTCCGCGTTCTTTCAATTCCAGCTATCCGCGACAGGGTGGTGCAAGGCGCGCTCAAGCTGATATTGGAACCGATCTTTGAGGCGGACTTCCAACCGGGGTCGTTTGGATACCGTCCCAAGAGGACAGCTCATGAAGCGGTAGACCGTGTGGCGCGAGCGATCGTTCAGCGCAAGACACGCGTCATAGACATCGACCTGCGCAGCTATTTCGACAATGTCCGGCACGATCGGCGTTGGCGAAAGTCGCTCAACGCGTGGACGATGCGGACGTGATGCACCTGCTGAAGATCATGCTCAAAGCCGGCGGGAAGCAAGGCGTTCCGCAAGGCGGGGTGATCTCGCCGCTGCTCAGCAACATCTACCTCACCGAGGTGGACAGGATGCTGGAACGGGCGAAGGAGGCTTCGCGTGACGGCAAGTACACCTACGTCGAATATGCGAGAAATTCGCGGACGACCTGGTGATCTTGATCGACGCCTACAAGCGACATGACTGGCTAATGGCGGCGGTGGAAAAACGACTGCGCGAGGAACTCGCCGAGCTGCAAGTCGAAATCAACGAGGAGAAGAGTCGGATCGTGGACCTCGGCCGCGGCGAAAGCTTCGGCTTTCTGGGGTTCGACTTCCGTCAGGTGCGCAGTTTAAGGGGCGCGTGGCGTGCTCACTACACGCCCAAGCTCAAGAAGCGGACGGCGCTGTTGCGGAAGCTCAAGGATATGTTCGGTCGCAACCAATCGCAACCGGTTGGCCGGGTCGTGAAGTTGATCAACCCGGTGCTCCGCGGTTGGGTAAATTACTTTGCGGTCGGACATTCCAGCGAGTGCTTTAGCTTCGTGAAAGACTGGGTGGAAAAGAAGATCAAGCGCCATATGCAGCGCGCTCGGAACCGTCAGGGCTTCGGCTGGACGCGGTGGAGTAGGGAATGGACGTACAACACACTGGGCCTATTCAAGGGCTATCGGGTTGTACGACCAGCGCTGAAAGCCGTCCCGGCAGGATAGGTCCCATATGCCTTGAGGCGAAGCAAACAGGTGAGCGCAGTGCGAGGAAATCCGCATGCTGCGTTCGACGCGGCGGGGGCTGGAAACGTGGCATGGTCGAGATGGTGTGACACTCGCAGACGAAAGAGCGAGCCAACAGGGAACACGAACTTCGACCTAAACCGGCGCGCCAGTCCCCGACCCTACCGATGAGGGGGGTGTGGAAACGGAGCTACGGCCAATGGCTCGCGCCACCGCGCCCTTCCTCAACTCTACGGTGAAGGGTCGCAAGCTCCACGCCTTGGTCGACGTTGAAGGCCTACCGTTGCGGGTCGTCGTCCATTCCGCCGGCATGCAAGACCGCAATGGGGCGGGCGTCGTGCACGACACGATCCGCCAACGCTTTCCCTGGCTCGAACTCGTGTGGGCCAATTCCGGCTACAACGCTCACTAGGTCAAAGACGTCGTCGCCAGGGTTCCGGCGCTGCGCATCGAAATCGTCAAACGATCCGACGACATGAAAGGCTTCATCGTATTGCCGCCGCCGCTGGGTGGTCGAGCGCACCTTCTCTTGGTTCGGCCGAAATCGCCGCATTGCAAAGGACGACGAGAACCTCGCCGACACTCTCGTTACCTTCGTAACCCTCGCCGCAATCCAACTGGGGATCAGGCGCCTCGCAAGGACGTGGGCTTTCGAGTTCAGGCTCTTAGATTAGTTAGAGTAGTTGATCTCCGCGCTCCCTGTTCGCTGGCCTTGACCACATGGTCGCCACCAGTTGTGGGTTTCGAACGGAACCGCGGCCCGCACGGATGCTGATGGCCATCGGGCCGAGCCAGACTTAGGGGTCTACAACGGCCAAGTGCTGTTCTCGGGGCACCACGGTAAACCCTGGCCCCTCGTGGCACATCGGAGGCACTGGCGGCTTCCGCGGTGACGGCAAGACCGACGTTCTGTTGCAGAATGAGAGCTCGCCATCCGCGAGTTGAACGGCGCCACAATCGGCAAATCCGGCGGGGTCGCTGACCCCGGCCCACTGGCGGCGACGCCGACCACGCCGGAAGGGCTCATGTTCACTTACCATGCGGCCGGAGCGCATACGATCACCGGGTTCAACCCGGTGCAGGACATGATCGAACTGCCCCTCATGCAGATTGGCTCGTTCGCGGTCGCGCAGTAGGCGATCTGTGCGGCCGTTGGTTGTGCTGGTCGGGCCGCAAGGGCTGTGGCCATGATGACGAAGACACCACGCGTTAACCAGACGACTACAGAGAGCCAGTAGCGGACGAAATCTTTTGGCTGCGTGATACGAAGCGATCAGGAGCGGACGCTCCATGTCGGACCGGAGTTGGCGAGAATGCCGGAATGGCTGATAGCGGCGCCGTCCTTGTCCCAGACCGCCGCCGCGCCAGTGTTGTTCTGCAGAACGATGTCCTTGCCGTCGCCGTTGAAATCGCCGGTGAGGGTGTGCGGACGGGCCTGGTTGCCCCCTCAACTGAAAATTTTGTGCACAGACCAGCTCGTTGGAACGACGCCCAGATCCTCAGGGGTGAAGCCGCCAGAGCCGTTGGGATTCCACAAGGCGGCATCGCCATTGCTGTTGCGCCAAAAAATCCCGGATTGGCCGTTTCCGCTGAAATCGCCGGTTCCAGCGATCTGCCAGCTCGTGCTGACGACGCCCAGATCCTCAGGGGTGAAGCCGCCAGAGCCGTTGGGATTCCACAATGCCGCGTCGCCATTGCTGTTGCGCCACAGAATACTGCTTTCACCGGTGCCGGTGAAGTCGCCGGTTCCGGCGATCTGCCAGCTCGTCGCCGACGACGCCCAGATCCTCGGGGGTGAAGCCGCCTGGGCGTTGGGATTCCACAACTCCGTGTCGCCATTGGCATTGCTGCCACAGAATACTGCTTTCACCGGTGCCGGTGAAGTCGCCGGTTCCGGCGACCTGCCAGCTCGTGCCGAACGACGCCCAGATCCTGCAGGGGTGAAGCCGCCAGAGCCGTTGGCATTCCACAATGCCGCGTCGCCATTGCTGTTGCGCCACAGAATACTGCTTTCACCGGTGCCGGTGAAGTCGCCGGTTCCGGCGACCTGCCAGCTCGTGCCGACGACGCCCAGATCCTGAGAGGTGAAGCCGCCCGAGCCGTTAGAGTTCCACAGGGCCGTATCGCCGTTGCTGTTGCGCCATAACAGACCCGCTTCACCGGCCCCCTTGAAGTCGCCAGTTCCGGCGACCTGCCAGCTCGTGCCGACGACGCCCAGATCCTCAGGGGTGAAGCCTCCAGAGGCGCTGGAGTTCCACAGCGCAGTGTCGCCATTGGCGTTCTGCCAAAGGATGTCCGCCTTGTTGTCGCTATTGAAAAAATTCGGCGGTGTGTTGCTTCGAAGCGCGGTCAGATCAGTCGGATGAAGCCCAGTCGACCAGGTATGGGCAATCGGGGTTACCTCATGTGTTCCCGCGGCCGTGCCGTCCGTCGTCCACAAACTCGTGACCACGCCATTCCCGTCCAAGCCTGAGAACAAGACTTGGCCGTTGTAGACCTCCATATTGGACGGTGCGAGACCTTGTCGAAACCCCGACGCCGCCGTCGTCACCTCTTGCGTGCCTGCTACGGTGCCGTTCGTCTCCCACAACTGAAACTGACCGGTCGTGTCACGGCCGCTGAAAAGGACCTCGCCGTTGAAAACCGTGAGGTCGCTCGGAGCGATACCCGAAGCGTTCGCGATAGGATTCGCGCCCGTTACCCCGGCGCCGGTAAGTTGGTGCGTGCCGCTGGCGGTCCCGTCCGTGATCCACAACTGCGGGTCGCCGTTCTGATCGAGGCCGTTGAACAGCGCCTCGTTGCCGAAGACCGTCATGTCGGTCGGGTCCAATCCGTGCGTGTTCGAAGTGCCTCCTCCCGCGACGAGCTCCGTTGCGCCGGTTCCGTTCCATGCCCAAAGCCCGGAAAGGCCACTGGCGTCGACGCCGTTGAACAGCACCATGCCGTTGAGAACGGTCATGTCGGTCGGATCGATGCCGGTCGCCGAAGCCGTCGGGCCGACCGCCAGCTCTTGGGTTCCCGAGCCCATGCCGTTGGTGATCCACAGCCCCTGATGGCCCGCTGTGTCGACGCCGTTGAACAGAACACTGCCATTGAAGACCGTCATGTCGATCGGGTTGACTCCGGTCGACGCCGCCCCGTTGATGCCGGTCACCTCGTGGGTGCCGGGCGCCGTTCCGTTTGTCGTCCACAGGCTTTGGAGGGGAGTTGCCGCGTTATCCCTCCCATTAAACAGGACTTCCCCATTGTAGAGAGTGAAGTCGGGCGAGTTCGTCTTGGTCGCGGCGGCGGCCAAGACCCCGGAGGCGTTCGCCCCGGCGATGCCGGTGAGTTCGTGCGTGCCGGCGCCCGTGCCGTCGGTCACCCACAAGTTATATTGGAAATTCGTATATCGGCCGACGAAAAGCACCTGATCATTGAAAACCGTCAGGTCCAAAGACCACGGAGGGTCGGGCAGGAATCCGTAGAGCGCTTCGCCATTGATCGCAGGCGTCCCGGGAACCGTGGCTTGCCCCGTGCTTGTCAATTCAAATGTTCCGGTCGCCGTGCCGTCCGTCTCCCAAAGACCAAATGCACTATTCGCGGAGTCTATGCCCGCAAAAAGAACGATATTCGGCAGCATCGATACCCCTCACTCTCAGCATGGCGGACCAACTACTTGCGTCGGGTTGCGCAGTCTTGCGCTGCAATATACCGCACCAAAGGAGATTCTTTATAGAATTATCCGCCGCGAGCGCGGAGCAAATTCCCAGCCTCGTCCAGGCGCATTCTGTTTTTTGATAGCAGACGTATGGGGGAGTTGGGCAGATCAAAGTCAATACTTTCGCCGGATTTTCGTGCGTCTCCGTCTATTAAGCGTTGACGCGCTGATCTCCGCGAGGAACGCCTCGCAGCGCTCCTCCGCCTTCGGTCCGATCCATTCCGATGAAGCTCCACCTTGCGCGCCGGGCCGCCATCTCACCTCGATCGAGGCGGCGGGGCGGGCGAGCACAGCGCCCCGATAGGCGCGAAGGCGCCACGGATTCCGGCCGCAGCGCGCTGACGCAACGCCACCCGGGCGCCGATTTTGGTCTGGTTTGTCTAGCTACGCGGGCGCCCGCCGCCGCGCCGCGTCGCTCAACCCGCGTCCTGCGGGAATTGCGTCTGGGCGATGTGGGTATAAGTGCGGCCCTGGGCCAGAAGCACGCCATGCCGGCCGCGCTCGACGATCCGGCCCCGATCGAGAACACAGATCTCGTCCGCCTTCGCCACCGTCGACAGACGGTGGGCGATCACGAGGGTGGTGCGGCCCTCGCACAGCGTATTGAGCGCCTTCTGGATCGCCTGTTCCGATTCGGAGTCGAGCGCGGAGGTCGCCTCGTCGAGCAGGATGATCGGCGCGTCTTTGAGAAAGGCGCGCGCAATCGCGATGCGTTGGCGTTGTCCTCCAGAGAGCTGCATACCGTGCTCGCCGCCGGGGGTGTCGTATCCGCGCTCGAAACCCATGATGAAATCATGTGCGTACGCGGCCTTCGCCGCCGCCACGATCTCCGCTTCGCTCGCGCCGGGCCGGCCCATGGCGATATTGTCGCGGACGGAACCTTTGAACAGAAAGTTCTCCTGCGCGACATAGGCGATCTGCTGGCGCAAAGATGCGCGCGTCACAGACGCGATGTCGACGTCGTCTATCAAGATAGAGCCCGATTCGATCTCATAGAGGCGCAGGATGAGGCTCATGATGGTCGACTTGCCGCCGCCGGAGCGGCCGACGAGCGCGGTCGTCTTGCCTGCCTGCGCGGTGAAGCTGACCGAATGAAGCACCCGCTCTTCCGGCCGGTAGCCGAACACGACATCGCGAAATCTCGATTTCCCCCCGCGCGACCCTCAAGATTGACGCATGCCGAGGATCCACTTCGAACTCGCGCAGGTCGAGGAACTTATAAAGCATGTTCACCCCAAACAGCGAGGACGAGACGTCGACGTGCAGACGGGCGACACGTTTCAGCGGCTCGTAGAGCATGATGACGGAGGTGATGAAGGAAAACATGCTTCCCGGCGGATTGCCGCGAATGATCACAGTGTAGCCGCTGTAGAGAACAACCGCCGCGATGGCGAAACCGCCGAGGCTTTCCATGATCGGGCTCGTGCGTGAGCTCACCCGCACGAGCTTGTTCGCCGCTTTCTGGAATCCCGAGATCGCCGCCGCTTGGCGCTGCCGCATGAAGTCCTCGAGCGTAAACGCCTTGACGATTCTGATCCCCTGCGCTGTCTCCTGCAGCGATTCCATCATCTGCATGGCGCCCTGAAACTCGTTCGCCATGATACCGCGCACCCGAGTGCTGATCTTGCGCACCCCAATTGCCGCGAGCGGCACGAACATGAGCGCGAAGAACGAGAGCAGGGGATCTTGCGACACCATCACGATAACGAGCCCGACAATCGTGAGGGCGTCGCGCGAAAGCGTGGTGATGAGCAGGTTGAGAACGTTGCTTGCGGACTGGGCGATGAAGGACTGGGTCGCGATGAATTCCGAGGAATGCGACTTGCTGTAGTAGGAGACCTTCAACCTGAGCATCTGGTCAAAGATGCGCCGCTGGATCTCGGCCACGATGGCGTTGGCGATCCGCGACAGCACCACCTGCTGTCCGTAGGTCGCGAGCCCCTTGACCGTGTAGATGGCGACAATGGCGGCGGTGATTTCCCACACCGCCTCCATCTTATGGGCGACGAAGATCCTGTCGACGATCTTGCCGATGATCCAGGCCGAGAGCGACGTCGTCAGCGCGATGAGGCCCATCATCGCGAAGGCGAATACATAGCCCTTCCAATGCTTGGGCCCCTGCTCAAGGATCAGCCGGCGCAGGCTTGGACTCACGAGAGCGGTCAGAAAAGGTTGGACACGGTCGCGGGCCGCCCGCCAAAATGACAAAGAACCCGTCCCTTCCGCGCCGGTCCGTTGACTTTCCAAGCTCAATTGAGGCGACCCCGCCTTTTTTCCGGCGCCTTCCATACCACTGCGCGCCCGATTTAGGAAACGACGCACCAGGAGGGGAGCGCCAGCAATGCGACCACCGGCGGCCCTTCCCGTCGCGCTGTTCCGGAAGGACTGGAGTCGTCGCTCTCTGTCAAAGAGCGCGACGGCCAGACTGGCCCCGCTTCGTTGACCGACCTCCCTATCAGGTTCTCTGGTCCTTTCAAGCGCAATGCCGTCGATTGCGGCTGGGGCCGGCCCCCACCGTCCGATGATTTCTGGCTGCGCGGCGCGGCATGATAGGCCAGGATTTCTGAGGGGTTTCTGCTTCGTTCTTTTCTTGGAGGAAGTTCGCGCGCCGGTCAGTCTGAAGGGAGGTTCCGTAGCGTTTCTATTGCCTCGGTCGGCCCAACGCGCCACAGTCGATCGAATCGGGCCGCCAAAAAAGCCCACGCGGGAGCGCCACCCATGGAGAACGGAATGATCACGTCGCAAAGGCCGGATCGGCGGCATGTCCTGATCGGAGGCGCGGCCGCCCTGGCGCTGGCCCCGAGCGCGCTCCATGCGCAAATCGCCCGGCCGCTCAAGATCGGCGTTCTCAATGACATGTCGAGCGTTTACGCCGACTACCAGGGCGTGGGCTCGGTTATCGCCGCTCAGCTTGCGGTGGACGACTTCTCGAAGCGGCTCGGCGTGCCGGTCGAGATCATTTCAGCCGACCATCAGAACAAGCCCGACGTCGGCTCGGCAATCGCGCGCCAGTGGTTCGATTCCGACCACGTCGACGTCATCATGGACCTGCCGAATTCGGCAGTCGCGCTGGCCGTGATCGCGGTCGCGCAGGAGAAAAACAAGGCGGCGATCGGCTCGGGCGCCGGCTCCTCGGTGATGACCGGTCCGAAATGCTCGCGCAATTTTGTTCACTGGACCTACGACACTTATGCCCTGGGGACAGGCCTCGGCAAGGCGCTGACCGAGGCCGGAGGAAAAAGCTGGTTCTTCATCACCGCCGACTACGCCTTCGGCAAGGATCTCGAAGCCAATTGCGCCGCGGCGGTCAAGGCGGCGGGCGGCAAGGTGCTGGGCTCGGTGCGCCACCCGCTCAACACCGCCGACTTCTCGTCCTTCGTTCTGCAGGCGCAGAATTCCGGCGCCGACACCGTCGGCCTCGCCAATGCGGGCGGAGACCTCAACAATTGCATCAAGCAGGCGCATGAATTCGGCCTTGGCGCGAAGCAGCGCCTCGCCGGCCTCATCCTCAATGTCACCAACATCCCCTCACTCGGCCTCGATATCGTCGACGGCGCGACGATCTGCACCGGCTTCTATTGGGACGCGAACGAGGGAACGCGCGCCTTCGCCAAGCGCTTCCAGGCCGTTCATCCCAAGAAAATGATGCCGAACGACATGCACGCGGGCATGTACGCGGGAACCGAGCATCTCATGAAGGCGATGGCGCAGGTCAAGAGCGCCGACGACGGCGTCAAGCTGGTCGATACAATGAAGGCGATCCCGACCGACGATCCGCTGTTCGGCAAGGGAATCATCCGCATCGACGGGCGCAAGCTTCATCCAATGTACCTCTACAAGGCGAAGACTCCCGCCAAGTCGAAGTACGATTGGGACTATTTTCAGCTCGTCTCGACCATCAAGCCGGAGGACGCTTTTCGTCCGCTGGATAAGGGCGAGTGCCCGTTCGTGAAGACTTGAAAGCGTCGACCCGCGTCTCATCCTGTCAGCATGTCGGACGGCTCGCGATCCGTCCGGCTCAGGCCTGCTTGGCGCTGAACACAGTGAGGCGATCGGCTGCGCGGCGCAGCACGGCGCGAATGGGCATCGCCTCCTCCGGGCCGGGCTCGAGCGCCGTCGCGAAAGTGGCGAGCTTTTTCTCGCCCTCGATCTCGAGTGCGATCGCCCTTGCGCGCAAAAGCACTCGCCCGGTGAGGGTGAGGCGCGGTTCGGGCGCATCCGCCGCGACGATCGGAGCGACGAGCTGCCGGGCTCCCGGATCGATCGCTTCGGCGAGCCCTTCGGCGCCGGGAAACCACGAAGCGGTGTGCCCATCGTCGCCCATGCCCAGCACCACGACATCGGCCGGCGACGGCAAATTGGCGATGCGCGCGCTGGCGGCGGCCAGCTCCCGGTCTGCGGGCAGGCGAACGTCTGCAAGCGGGGTAAAGCTCGCCGCTTGCGCCCGATTCTGGAGCAATTTTTCGCGCACCAGTCGAGCGTTGGACCGCGGACTGTCGTCGGCCACCCGACGTTCGTCGGCAAGCGTGATCGAAACTCTTGGCCAATCGAGGTCCAGGTTCGAGAGGAGCTGGAAGAATCGAGCCGGGGACTTGCCCCCGGAGACTATGAGCAGCGCGGCTCCTCGCGCTGCAATCGCCTTGCGCAGATGGTCCGCCGTCCAGTCCGCCAGCCCATGAGCCAGCGCTTCGCCGTTGGCGAATTCGCTGCGATGAAAATCGGTCTCAATCATTCGTATTCCTCGTTCCAGGTTCGTCCGTCGCGTTCGATCAAAGCGACGGACGCGTTGGGTCCCCACGTGCCGGCGGCGTATGGGCGCGGCGGCTCGCCCGATTGCGCCCAGGCGTCGCGAATGGGATCGACAAATTTCCAGGCGGCCTCGACTTCGTCGCGGCGCATGAACAGCGCGGCGTTGCCGCGGAGCGCGTCCATCAGCAGCCGCTCGTAGGCATCAGCGGGAGCGACGCCGAAAGCCTTGGCGAAGCTCATGTCGAGCGGCACATGCTGCAGCCGCATGTCGCCCGGACCGGGCTCCTTCACCATCATCCACAGCTTGATGCCTTCATCCGGCTGCACCCGCACCACCAGGCGATTTGGCGGTATGCCCTCAGGCAGCATCGGGAAGATGACATGGGGCACCCGACGGAACCCAACGACGATCTCCGAAAAGCGCTGAGGCAGCCGTTTGCCCGTGCGAAGATAGAAGGGAACGCCTGCCCAGCGCCAATTGGCGATGCCAAGCTTGAGAGCGACGAACGTCTCCGTGTCGCTTTGCGCCGCGCCGATGTCCTGCAGATAGCCGGGAACCGGGCCCCCGTCGGCGAAGCCGGCGCGATACTGGCCGCGAACGGTGAGAGTTGAGGCGTTGGTTTCGTCGATCGGCTGCAGCGCCTTCAGCACCTTGAGCTTTTCATCCCGCAAGGAGTCCGCGTCGAGCGAGTTCGGCGGCTCCATCGCAACCAGGCAAACGAGCTGCATCATATGGTTCTGGACCATGTCGCGCATGGCGCCGGCTTCTTCGTAGTAATCGCCTCGTCCCTCGACACCGAGCGTCTCCGCGACGGTGAACTGCACATGATCGATGTGAGCGCTGTTCCACAGCGGCTCGAGCAGGATGTTGGCGAAGCGCAACGCCATGAGGTTCTGCACCAATTCCTTGCCGAGGTAATGGTCAATTCGGAAAATGTTGCGTTCGAGGAAGACGGAGCCGATCACGTCGTTGATCGCCGCGGCGCTCGCGCCGTCTCGCCCGATCGGCTTCTCGACAATGATGCGCGAGCGGGAGGTCACGAGCCCTTCAGCGCCAAGGCGCTTCGCCAGTGGACCGAACAGGTCGGGACCCGTCGCGAGATAATAGGCGCGGATCCGGTCGCCGGCGCCAAGCAGCGCGCTCAGATCCGCCCATCCGCCGTCGCTCTTTGCGTCGACCGCGACAAACTCGAGCCGGGACAGAAATCGTTCGGCGGCCGCGCCAGCTTCCTCGTCGAGGACGTGAAATTTCGTGAGCGCGTCCTTGACCGAAGCGCGGAATGCATCGCGATCAAGGTGACGGCGCGACGCTCCAATGATCCGCGTTGGCTCGGAGAACTGATTACGGCGCTCGCGGTGAAAGAGCGCCGGGTAGAGCTTGCGGTAAGCCAGATCGCCCGTACCGCCAAAGACGACGAGATCGAATGGCTCAACCTTGACAATGCGTACGGCCATAACGCCTCTGCTCGGTCGTTAAAAAGGCATCGCTCGGGACGCGCTTCCGCCGGGTCCTTAGCGGTCAACGCGCTTCGAGCCAAGCTCCCGCGATGCGCGAACCTTTCGCGTCTCAGCTCGCCTGGCTCATTGCATCCTTGAACAGAACTTCTCGATCGCGAGCGAACAGCTTGATGAGCGGCAACGCCGCGCCGCCGATCGAACCTGCGTCGGCCCCAATCGACCCCGAAACAATGTCGACATCGCTCAGACCACGCCGATCAAGGCCGGCGAAGACTTGCGCCGTGCGAGCGGTCAGACGGTCGCGCACCGTAGCAGGCATTGCGCCGTCGATCACCATCGCCTCGAAGTCGATGACGGAGATCGCCGATACCGTTGCGTAGGCTAGCGCAGACGCCGCATTTTCAATCCAACTGTCGAGGTGCGACCCGAATTCGCCCCATGATTCCGGCGTCGCCCAAATCGACGAGGCGTCGATTCCCGCCGCCTCCAGTCGGCGCGCAAGTTGATAAAGCGACGCGCACGCGATCAGCTGGGGCGTGACGCCGCCATCGCTCTTCACCATGATCGGCATCGATCCGAGCGCGGCTGCGTTGCCCGTGCGTCCGGGACGCAGAGCCCCGTCGAGCACCAGCCCGCCGCCGAGAAACTCACCGATGAAAAAATAAAGGAAGTCGCGATAGCGCCAGCAATGGCCGAAGAAGAACTCGGCCGCGCAAGCGGCCGTCGCATCGTTGCATAGCGTCGTCGGATAGGGGCTGGCGGCGCCGATTTCGCCTTCGACGTCGAAATTGCGCCACGCGTTCATCGCGCCAGGCGGCGCGGCGATCTCGGATTCCCAGTTCCACAACTGGAACGGCGTGGCGACGCCAAGGCCGACAATTCTCCGTTTCTGAAAGGCGGGGAGAGAATTCGCCAGCAACGGCAGCGATTCTCGAACAAAATCAACGATCATGGCCGGCGTTGGAAACGCGTAGGCGCGGTGGGCGCGCTGGCGAATGGCGCCACGAAAATCGATCAGAACCAAATCGCATCCCCGCCGCCCGATTTTGAGCCCGAACGAATAAGCGCCTTCCGGATCGATCGACATGGGGATCGTTGGCTGTCCAACTCTGCCGCGAAGCGGGGCCTCGCGCTTCAAAAGCCCGTCTGATTGCAGCCGGTTCATCGTTGCGGAGGTCGACTGCACCGAAAGTCCCGTCAGTCGCGCGACTTCGATCTTGGATAACGCACCGAAGCGGCGCACGAGCGACAGCAATAGCCGCTCGTTGTACAGCCGGACGCCCGCCTGATTCGCCCCCCCGGTCTTCGTCGCGGCGAGCGGGAAAGCGAGCGCCACATCGCCGCCCTCGACCTCGGACGCCGCATACGCCCTCGAGTCGCCATGCGCCTCCTTCATCCCCGCCTCTGCTTTTGTGTGTACGGCTTGCGCATATCATTGTGCCGAACACAGCGTCTGTCAATGATTATTCAACCGCGTATAATTATCCTTGAACTCGGGGCCAAAAGTTTGCCCTAACAAAAAATACGACGGCGCGAAAACAGTCGCAGCCAGGCAAGGACAAGAACGTCCAGCCGCAAGCGACTACGATCGACGTCGCCGTGTCGAACTCACCGGGAGGAAACCTCGTGTCCAAGATTTCTGGATTGTTCGTATCTGTCGCGGCCGCGACGTTGTCTTTTGCGCTTGCAGGCGCGCCAGCCCACGCCGGCGATATCGTCGGGCTCATCACGAAAACCAACACCAATCCCTTCTTCGTCAAAATGAAGGAGGGTTTTGAGGCCAAGGCTAAGGAGCTGGGCCTCACCCCGCAAGCCTATGCAGGTAAGTTCGACGGCGACAATGACGGAGAGGTCAGGGCCATCGAGCAGCTCATCGCCGCCGGCGCCAAGGGCATCCTGCTGGTGCCAAGCGATTCGACTGCGATCGTGCCGACGGTCGAGAAGGCCCGTAAGGCCGGCGTGCTCGTCATTACGCTCGACACCCCGCTGGACCCGGTCACCGCTGCCGACGCCAACTTCGCCACCGACAATTACAAGGCTGGCCAGCTGATCGGGAAATGGGCCAAGGAAACCCTTGGCGACAAGGCCTCGAGCGCGAAGATCGCCACGCTCGATCTCGCGTCCAACGAGCCGACCGTCGACTATCTGCGTCACAACGGATTCCTCGACGGCTTCGGCATCAAGGTCAAGGATCCGAAGCATTATTCGACGAGCGACAGCCCGCAGATCGTAGGCTCCGACGTTACCAAGGGCGCCACCGAAGGTGGCCGCAAGGCGATGGAGAACATCCTCCAGAAAGCCGACCACATCGATCTCGTCTACGCAATCAACGAGCCGGCGGCGTATGGCGGCTACGCGGCGCTCAAGGCCGCAGGTAAGGATAAGGGCGTGACGATCGTCGCGGTCGACGGCGGCTGCCAGGGCGTCAAATGGGTCAAGGAGGGCATTATCGGCGCGACCTCCCAGCAATATCCGCTGCTTATGGCCTCCGACGGCGTCGAGGCGATCGCCGAGTACATCAAGACCGGCAAAAAGCCAGAGAGCAAAGACACGGGCGAGCAGCTCGTGACCGATCATCCGGTTCCGGGCGTCCCTTCGATCAACGTCGAACAGGGCATGAAGCTCTGCTGGGGTTGATTTTGCTTCGTTCTGAGCGCTTAATTTCCCCCAAAGCCAAATAGCGATCGGCGTCGCGGCTTTTGCCCGCGGCGCCGTCTCTAAAAGAAAAAGCGCCAGGATGCGCGTCGGGAAACGAGCGAGGAAGCGATGAGCCAAGCGTCCGACACGGGCCGCGCCACGCAGCAGGAATTCGAAAAAGTCCTCAGCGGCGCCACAGCGACAGTTGCCTCTTTCGACGAACAGAAGCTGACCTTTCTTCAGCGCCTTCAACGCTTCCTGCACGCCTACCCGACAACAGTGCCCTTTGTCGTGCTCCTGCTCGGGCTGCTGCTCGGCGTCGCCGTAAATCCGGCGCGGTTCACCGCCGCGAGCAATCTCTCGACGGTGCTCACACAAGTGATGGTGACCGGCATCCTGGGTGTCGGACAGACCCTGGTCATCCTTACCGCCGGCATCGATCTTTCGGTCGGCGTGATCATGGTGATCTCCTCGGTGGTCATGGGGCGCCTCGCCGTCTACGACGGCGTGCCGACCATCCTCGCTTTCCCGCTCGGGCTTCTTGTCGGCTCAGCCTTCGGCTATCTCAACGGAATCCTGGTCACGCGGCTCAAGATGCCGCCGTTCATCGTGACGCTCGGCACGCTCAGCATTATCGGCGCGCTCAACACCTTCTATTCGCAGAGCGAAACGATCGGCATGCAGGATATCCAGGACAAGGCCTGGTTTCTGCAGATCATGGGCAACCAGGTCGAGATCGGTTCGGCCCGCATCATGTGGGGCACGTTCCTGTTGCTGATTGTCGCCGCCGTGGTCTGGTACGTTCTGGTCCGCACGGCCTATGGACGCCATGTCTACGCCACCGGCGACGATCCCGAGGCGGCGCGTCTCGCCGGCATCAATACGGACAGCATCCTGCTCAGCGTGTATGTGCTGGCGGGCCTCATCGCGGCGATCGCCGGTTGGGCGCTGATCGGCCGGGTCGGCGCGATCAGCCCGACCGCCGGCGAAAACGCCAACCTCGACAGCATCACCGCGGTGGTGATCGGCGGCACGAGCCTTTTTGGCGGGCGCGGCTCGATCATCGGAACCCTGATCGGGGCGCTGATCGTCGGCGTGTTTCGCTCAGCAGTGTCCCTCGCCGGTCTCGACGTGCTGTGGCAGGAATTCGCCATAGGCATCCTTATCATCGTCGCGGTCGCCCTCGACCAATGGATCCGGAGGGTATCCAAGTGAGCGTCGAACCCATCCTCACCGGCCGCCAGCTGGTCAAGCGCTACGGCCGCGTCACCGCGCTCGACCATGCCGACTTCGATCTCTACCCCGGCGAGATCCTGGCGGTCATCGGCGACAACGGCGCGGGCAAGTCGACCCTGATCAAGGCGATCTGCGGCGCCGTGATCCCGAACTCCGGCGAGATCCGCCTCGGCGGCGAGGTGGTGCATTTCACTTCGCCGATCGCCGCGCGCGAGGCGGGTATCGAAACGGTGTACCAGACCCTGGCGCTGTCGCCGGCGCTGTCGATCGCCGACAATATGTTCCTTGGCCGCGAGATTCGGGCGACCGGTCCCCTCGGAACGTGGTTCCGGGCGACAGACCGCGCGAAGATGGCGAAGTTCGCCCGCGAGAAGCTCAACGAGCTCGGGCTGATGACGATCCAGAACATCCACCAGCCGGTCGAGACGCTGTCCGGCGGCCAGCGCCAGGGCGTCGCGGTGGCCCGCGCCGCCGCGTTCGCCAAGCGGCTCATCATCATGGACGAGCCGACGGCGGCGCTTGGCGTCAAGGAGTCGCGCCGCGTGCTCGAGCTCATTCTCGATGTGAAGAAGCGCGGGTTGCCGATCATCCTCATTTCCCACAATATGCCGCACGTGTTCGAAGTCGCCGACCGTATTCACATTCACCGCCTGGGCCGCCGCTTGACGGTCGTGGATCCGAAGCAGGTGACGATGTCGGACGCGGTTGCTATGATGACCGGGGCCATGGCCCCGCCGATTGAAGCAGAGGCGGCCTGACGCCAGCTCTCTGGCGTGAGCGCTGATCGCCCTCTTCGCGCGCCGGCGTTCACGAAACAGCGATTTGCACGCATCGCACGCGCGCGGTTGAATGAGCGCCTTCGCAAGGCCGCGCCGCACGACGCGCGCTCTCCACAAGGGACTGACCTTTCATGCGTTATCGACCGCTTGGCCGCACCGGCCAGTTCGTTTCCGAAATCTGCCTTGGCGCAATGACCTTCCACGGCGGCGGCGGAATGTGGCGCAATATCGGCACGCTCGATCAGGCCGCCTCCACCCGGCTCGTCGGCCGCGCTCTTGAAGCCGGAGTGAACTTCATCGATACGGCCAACGTCTATTCCGAGGGGCAGTCCGAGGTTCAGGTCGGCCAGGCGCTGCGCGATCTCGGCGTCGAGCGCGAAGACGTCATCATCGCCACCAAGGTGCGAGGCCGCATGGGTCAGGGGCCGAATGCTGTCGGCCTCTCGCGCGGCCACATCATGGACCAGATCGCCGGCAGCTTGAAACGGCTCGGGCTCGAGCATGTGGATCTTTATCAGATCCATGGTTTCGACCCTGTCACGCCGCTTGAGGAGACCCTGCGCGCGCTCGACGATTGCGTGAGCCGCGGCCTCGTCAACACGATCGGCTGCTCGAACCTCGCCGCCTGGCAGATCATGAAGGCGCTTGGGCTTTCGGATAAGCGCGGCTACGCGCGGTTCGAGACGGTGCAGGCCTATTACTCGATCGCGGGGCGTGAGCTTGAGCGCGAGATCGTGCCGCTCGTGGAGGATCAGGGCCTCGGCGTGATGGTGTGGAGCCCGCTCGCCGGCGGTTTTCTTTCGGGCAAATTCACCCGCGACAAGCGCGGCGACAATGATTCGCGACGCACCACCTTCGATTTCCCGCCGGTCGACAAGGAGCGCGCCTACGACATCATCGACGCCATGGCGCCGATCGCCAAGGCGCATGGCTCCTCGGTGGCGCGCGTGGCGCTCGCCTGGCTCCTGCAGCGCAAGGGGGTGATGAGCGTCATCATCGGCGCCAAGAGCATTGAACAGCTCGAGGACAATCTCGCCGCCGCCGGGCTCAAGCTGACGTCCGAACAGGTCGCGAAACTCGACGAGGCGAGCGCGCTCAAGCCTGAATATCCGGGCTGGATGCTGGCGCGACAGGCCGAGGGCCGCGTGCCCGCGGCGAAGGCGTGAGGACTTCCGCCGCCCACGGACGGGCGGCGATTTCGACCTGGAGGGGAAGCTTTTGCGCAAGGTCAAATGGGGGGTGCTGGGGGTCGCCAAGATCGGCGTCGAAAAGGTCATCCCGGCGATGCAGCTGGGCGAGGTCTCGGAAATCACCGCGATCGCCTCGCGCGATCTCGGCAAAGCGAAAGCGGCCGCGGACAAGCTCAGGATTGCGCGCGCTTACGGGTCCTACGAGGACCTGCTCGCCGATTCCGAGATCGAAGCGATCTACAATCCGCTGCCCAACGAACTGCATGTCCCTTGGACGCTTCGCGCGCTCGAAGCGGGCAAACATGTGCTGTGCGAGAAGCCGATCGGGCTTGACGCGGGGGAGGCGCGTCCGCTGATCGAGGCGCGCAACCGCTCCGGCAGGCTGGTCGCCGAGGCCTTCATGGTGCGTTTCCACCCCCAGTGGCGCCGCGCCCGCGAGCTTGCGCAAGACGGGAAGATCGGGGAAACGCAGGCGATCCAGACCTTCTTCTCCTACCGGCTCATGGACCCCGACAATGTTCGCAACCGCCCGCCGGGCGGCGGCGGCCTTTACGACATCGGCTGCTACGCCATTCTCACCGCCCGATACATTTTCGCCGCCGAGCCGACCCGGGTCATTGCGACGATCGACTGGGACCCGAAGTTCAAGACCGACCGGCTGGCCAGCGCGCTTCTCGAGTTCCCCGGCGGGCGCCAGCTCACCTTCACCGTCGGCACCCAAACGTCGGCGCATCAGCGGGTGACGATCGTCGGCGACGCGGGGCGGATCGAGGTCATGGTCCCGTTCAACCCGTCGCCCGACCGGTCGACCGAAATCGCCATCGACAGCGGCGCCGATCTTATCGGCGGCGGGCGGCAGGTCGAGCAATTCCCCGCCTGCGACCAGTATACGCTGCAGGGCGACGCGTTCTCCCGGGCGATCGTCGACGGCGCGCCGCTCGAGTTCCCAATCGAGGACGCGATCGCCAACATGCGCGTCATCGACGCCCTGTTCCGCTCGGCCAAGACGGGCTTGTGGGAGAAGCCGTAAGCGCCCTCGCCGGGTTGTGTTGTGCAAGCTTTCAAACAGCCAGGAGGTCTCCTGCTCGCCCGGCTCTCGCGGATCTCAAAGGCGAGACGGGTTCCGCTCAAAAGAACACATAGAGTACATTTCTGATTTTGTCAAGACCAAAGTCGGCTGGTTGCCCGGCGGATCGTGTCCGGCCGGCATCGCGCGAGGCCGCCGGCCGCTCAACGGCCGGGGTTGTCCCTGGACGTCGCCCTCACTATACCGTCGCTCAAATCCTTCTCACCGAAAGGCGCCAGTCCTCCCATGGCCTTCCTCGCCGACGTCCTCTCTCGCGTGAAGCCCTCCGCGACCATGGTGATGACGCAGAAGGCGCGCGATCTCAAAGCCAAGGGGCGCGAGGTGATCTCGCTTTCGGTCGGCGAGCCGGATTTCGACACGCCCGACAACATCAAGCAGGCGGCGATCGAGGCGATCAAGCGCGGCGAGACCAAGTACCCGCCGGTGCTCGGCATTCCCCCCTTGCGCGAGGCGATCGCGGCCAAGTTCAAGCGCGAGAACGGGCTCGACTACAAGGCCACGGACACGATCGTCGCGACCGGAGGCAAGCAGATCCTCTACAACGCTTTCCTGGTCACGATGAACAAGGGCGACGAGGTCATCATCCCGGCGCCCTTCTGGGTGAGCTATCCCGAGATGGTGGCGATCAACTGGGGCGAGCCGGTCATCGTGCCGACCACGCTCGAGAGTGGCTTCAAGCTCAAGCCCGAGGACCTCGAAAAGGCGATCACGCCGCGCACCAAATGGGTGGTGCTCAACTCGCCGTCGAACCCGACCGGCGCGGCCTATACGCGCGACGAACTGAAAGCTCTGACCGACGTCCTCATGCGCCACCCGCATGTGTGGGTGCTGACCGACGACATGTATGAGCATCTCGTCTACGGCGACTTCGAGTTCACGACGCCGGTGCAGATCGAGCCGGCCTTGAAGCCGCGCACGCTGACCATGAACGGCGTCTCCAAGGCCTATGCGATGACCGGCTGGCGGATCGGCTACGCCGCGGGCCCGTCCGAGCTCATCAAGGCGATGGACATGGTGCAGGGCCAGCAGACCTCGGGCGCCTGCACGGTCGCGCAATGGGCCTCCGTCGAGGCCTTGAACGGGCCGCAGGACTTCATCCCGGTCCGCCGCAAGGCGTTCGAGGAGCGGCGCGACCTCGTCGTCTCGATGCTCGGCCAGGCGAAGCACTTGCAATGCCCGAAGCCGGAGGGCGCGTTCTATGTCTATCCGTCCTGCGCGGGCGCGATCGGCAAAAAGGCGCCGTCGGGCAAGGTGATCGAGACCGATGTCGACTTCGTCACCGAGCTTCTGGAAGAGGAAGGGGTCGCGGCGGTTCAGGGCAGCGCCTTCGGCCAGGGGCCGAACTTCCGCGTCTCCTATGCGACCTCGCTCGACGAATCTCGAGACCGCCTGCAAGAAGATCCAGAAGTTCACCGCCGAACTGAGGTAGGCGACGCCAAAAGAGGCGCGCTCCATATGCGCCTCATCCGGACCTAAGCTGCAGGCGTCGAGAAAACGCGCTGTGCGTCCAGCCAGATTCGCTCGGCGAATCAGGCCGGAAGCCTCAAAATGCTGCAGAAAACTGGACAACAGCGTTCAGAATGCGCCCGGCGCGCAACAGTTCGCACAAATCCGCGCGGGACCACGGCGAATCTGACACATTTGCCGCTTGCGCCCAAGAGCTAAGCGCCGCTTAGGTGTGGCGGTGGAACGACATTCTCTGGCTCAATGCGTGGCAAAAATCAGGCGGATCCATGCGCATTAACCTCTGGCAACTGAGCCTGCTGTCCCTTCGAGGCCCCCGCGCGGCTTCGCTGGCCGCCGTCGCCGCGGCTGCCGGCGCACTGGCCTTCTCCCTTCCCGCCGAAGCCTTCACCTGCGGGAATTCGTTGACCGGGGCCGGGACTATCCTCACCGGCGCGGACGGCGCCTCCGACAATGGCTTCCCGACGGCGACCGCCTGTGGCCAGGACGCCAAGCGCCAATGGAGCCGGCGCGACCGCGACGGGCGCGAACGCCACGGCCACGGGCACCTACGCCACCACGAGCGGCTTCAACGCCTCCGCCAGCGGCGCGCAGGCGACCGCGACCGGCGACGCCAGCATCGCCTCCGGCGATTTCGCCGGCGCGTTCGGCGCGTTCTCCACCGCCTCCGGCCTCGAGGCCACCGCGGCCGGCGCCGGCAGCGTCGCCACAGGCGATTTCGCCGGCGCGTTAGGCGCGTTCTCCAACGCCGCGGGCAACGAGGCGACCGCCGCAGGCGCGGCCAGCAGCGCAACCGGGGCGAGCGCCAGCGCCTTCGGCGAAGGGGCGACCGCGGCCGGCGCCGCGGCGACCGCCATTGGAGCGACCAGCCAGGCGACCGGCGCGAGCGCTAGCGCCCTGGGCGAATTGGCCAACGCCGCTGGCGACAACGCCACGGCGATCGGCGCCGGCAGCGCGGCGACCGGAACGAACGCCAGCGCATTCGGTTATGCCGCAAACGCAGCCGGAACCAACGCGACGGCGGTCGGCGTGGCGAGCGCCGCGACCGGGGCGAGCGCCAGCGCCTTCGGCCAGGCGGCGAATGCAGCCGGAACCAACGCGACCGCGGTCGGCGTGGCGAGCGCCGCGACCGGGGCGAGCGCCAGCGCCTTCGGCCAGGCGGCGAATGCAGCCGGAACCAACGCGACTGCGGTCGGCGTGGCGAGCGCCGCGACCGGGGCGAGCGCCAGCGCCTTCGGCCAGGGGGCGAATGCAGCCGGAACCAACGCGACTGCGGTCGGCGTGGCGAGCGCCGCGACCGGCGACGAGCGCCAGCGCCTTCGGCCAGGCGGCAAACGCCGCCGGAACGAACGCCACCGCGATCGGCGTGGCGAGCGCCGCGACCGGGACGAGCGCCAGCGCCTTCGGCCAGGCGGCAAATGCTGCGGGAACGAACGCGACCGCAATCGGCGTGGCGAGCGCCGCGACTGGGGCGAGCGCCAGCGCTTTCGGCCAGGCGCCAGCGCGAACGGCGCGGCTGCGACGGCGAGCGGGTCCTTGAGCAACGCCATAGGCCTCGAGGCTACGGCGACGGGCTACGGGGCGTCCGCCAACGGCGCGAATGCGACCGCGACGGGGGCGCAGAGCCTCGCCTATGGCGCGACCGCCACGGCTTATGGCCAAGGCGCCGCCGCGAGCGCCGACCGGGCGACCGCGATCGGCCAAGGAGCGAGCGCGAGCCAAATCGGGGCGACCGCGATCGGCGCAGGGCGCCGTCGCCTCCGCGGACCCGACCACCGCTGTCGGCGCGGGCGCTCAGGCCTTGTCCAACAACGCCTCCGCCTTCGGCGCAGGCGCGATCGCGGGCCTCGCTCCGGGCGTCGGCGACAACGCGACGGCGATCGGCGAGGGCGCCCTCGCGACCGGCGCCAATTCGACCGCGCTTGGCCGCGGCGCCTCGACCAACGGCTTCGCCGGCTCGACGGCGATCGGCGCAGGCGCGGTGAGCACCGCGCCAAATCAGGTGACGCTGGGCACGTCCGCGACGACGCTCATGGTGCCGGGCGTGGCGTCGGCGGCGAGCGCCGCCGCCCAGAGCGGCGTCACCAAATTCATAAGCGCCGACGCGGAAGGTCACGCCGCGGCGTCGGCTTACGGCCCGCAGGACATCGCCGCGCTCAGCGCCAGCGTCGGGCGGAATGCAGCAGAGCGTCGCCGGGCTCCAGCAGAGCGTGAACGCCGTGCAGCAATCGATCCCGCGCGCCTATGAAGGCACGGCGATCGCGATCGCGCTTGGCGCGGCCGCCCTGCCGGACAACAAGAGATACGCCATCACCGCCAACGTGGGCACATTCCGCGGCGAGTCCGCATTCGGCGGATCGGCGCAATTCCGCGTCAGCGACAATCTCGTCCTCAACGCCGGAATCGGCGCAGGCTTCCGCGAGGGAGGGGTCGGCGCGCGCGTGGGCGCGACCTGGGCATGGTGAAATCGAAGCCGGGTCTCAAGCTCCTCATCCTCGCCGCCATCCTGGCGGGCGCGGCGGCGCCGGCCGGCGCCGCGGAGCCGCAGCCGAAGCCTGCCCGCATCGACCGGAACGGCGTCCTGATCCTGGTGCGCTCGACGCTGATCGCGCTCGATCAGGCGAACAAGACCGGGAATTACACCGTGCTGCGCGATCTCGGCTCGCCGGCCTTCCAGGCGAACAGCGCGGCGCGGCTCGGCGAAATCTTCGCCGGCCTCCGTCACGAGTCTCTCGATCTCTCGGGCGTCGCGGTGCTCGATCCGGAACTGACGCTTTTGCCGCAGATCGACGCCGAGGGCATGATGCGAATGACGGGTTTCTTCCCGTCGGCGCCGGCGCAGATCAATTTCGATCTCGTCTACGCGCCGGTCAACGGGCAGTGGCGGCTCTTCGCCATCACGGTGGGGCTCGGTCAGACCGCCCCCGCCGCGCCTGCCCCGCCCGCGCAGGCCGAGAAGCCCGCGCCATCCGAGAAGAAGACGCACAACAAGGAGTGATGCGGGAGCAAGCGACCGCTTCGCCCGCCGTCCGGCGGCCGAAGCTTGGCCGTCGCTTTTTCGATTCCCGCCCCGTCGCGTGGTCCCGGCGCGCGCGACAATCACCCCATCCGCCGCTCGAGGTCGTCGAGCACCTGGTAGCACGGCAGCACCTGCGCGACGCTGGCGTTCGGCTCGCGGCCCTCGCGGATCGCGGCGAAGAACTCGCGGTCCTGCAATTCGATCCCGTTCATGCTGACGTCGACATTGCTGACGTCGATCTTTTCGTCCTTGCCGTTATAGAGATCGTCGTAGCGGGCGATGTAAGTCGCCGTGTCGCCGATGTAGCGGAAGAACGTGCCGAGCGGCCCCTCGTTGTTGAACGACAGCGCAAGCGTGCAGATCGCGCCGTTCTCGGCCTTCAATTGGATGCTCATGTCCATGGCGATGCCGAGCGTCGGATCGATCGGTCCCTGCAGCGCATTCGCCTTCACGATCGGCGAGCGGCACTGATAGGCGAAGAGATCGACCGTATGCGCGGCGTGATGCCAGAGCAGATGATCGGTCCACGAGCGCGGTTGCCCGAGCGCGTTCATGTTGGTGCGGCGGAAGAAGAAGGTCTGCACGTCCATCTGCTGGACATGGAACTCGTCCTTCGAGAATGCGCTTGTGCACGAACTGATGGCTCGGGTTGAAGCGGCGCGTGTGGCCGACCATGGCGACGAGCCCGCTTTTCTTCTGCTCCGCGACCACCGCCTCGGCGTCCTTGAGACTGTCGGCGAGCGGAATCTCGACCTGCACATGCTTCCCGGCTTTGAGGCACTGAAGCGCCTGCTCGGCATGCATCTGCGTCGGCGTCGCGAGAATCACCGCTTCGAGCCCTGGAACCTTCAGGGTCTCGGCGAGATCGGTCGTGACGTGGCCGATTCCATATTTTGCCGCCGCCTCTTTGGTCTTGTCGAGTTCGCGCCCGACCAGCGAGACCGCCTCGACCCCGGCGATCGCCTCGATCGCGTCGAGGTGCTTGAGGCCGAAGGCGCCGGCGCCGGCAAGCGCGACTTTGAGTGTGTTGGGCATGAGCGCTCCCTGTTCCTCGTAGACGCCCCGTTAAGCGACCTTCGGCTCTAGCGGCTTCACTTTAATCTTTTCAGCGCGCGACCGAACCTGCGCCAGGTCGAAACTCATCTGCATTTTAAGCCAGAAGTCGGCCGCCCCTCCGAACGCCTTCTCAAGGCGCACGGCCATTTCCGGAGAGATGCCGTTCTCCCCCCGGAGAACGCGATAAAGCTGTTGCCTTGTCACGCCAAGCCTCTCGGCGGCTTCGGCGCCGGAAATACCATATTCCTCGATATTTTGTCTTTTTCAAACCGCCTGGATAGGGCGGGTTCTTCATGCGCGGCGCCATTTCCTTGCCGCCGTCTGCATGGCCCCAGCCATCAGCTATTGGTTATAAGTCCGGACCCTATTGGATCGAGCCTAACATTTAAGTCCCGGATGGGATTCCCGCGGCAAGTTCGGCGTGCGAGTCTGCGCGATGCGCGCAGGAAAATCCCTCTCCGTTTCGTCCGCCGATATTCGCCGGCTCAAAGCTGTGGTGCAAGACCGCAACGCGCCTCAGAAGCGCGTCTGGCGGGCTGAAATCGTGCTGTTGACCGCCGATGGCGTCGGCACGAACGAGATCATGCGGCGAACGGCCAAGTCCAAGACCTGCGTTTGGCGCTGGCAGGAATGCTTTCTGGAGGACGGGTTCGACGGCCTGCTTCGTGACAAGACGCGTCCCTCGCGAATCAAGCCCCTCAGCGCCGAGGCGACGGAGCGCGTTGTCGCCTTGACGCTTGGCGACCCGCCTGGTGAGACGACCCACTGGACCGGAGCCTTGATGGCGAAGGCGACTGGGCTCAGCGTGAGTTCGGTCCAACGCATCTGGCGCGCCCATGGTCTGCAACCGCACCGGATGCGCCAGTTCAAGCTGTCCAACGATCCGCGCTTCGTCGACAAATTGCGCGACGTCGTCGGGCTCTATGTCGATCCGCCCGCACACGCCATCGTCCTGTCGGTCGACGAAAAGAGCCAGATTCAGGCGCTTGACCGCACACAGCCCGGACTGCCGCTGAAGAAGGGTCGCGCCGGAACCATGACGCACGACTATGAGCGCCACGGCACGACGACGCTGTTCGCCGCGATGAACGTCCTCGACGGCACGGTCATCGGCCGCAACATGCAGCGCCATCGCCATCAGGAGTTCATTCGCTTCCTCAATGTCATCGAGAAGCAGGTTCCCGTTGGAAAGGCGATGGGGTTGGTGATGAGCATTGTCGAAAAGCCGTTCGCCGCGCACGACGTCGATGATCTTGCCGGGGACTGGGAAATGTCTCCGGTGACCAGCATCGGCGTCGGGCTCGTCCTGGCGCTGGCCATCTATGTTCTTGGCTCGGCGATTCTGTTCCGAGACCCTGACGCGACAGTTCCGCAGGACAAGGTTCCGGCCGAAACATCATTTGTCGGTCCCTGAGGACGCCCGGCTGCCGGCATTGCTTGAAGGCTCCGGCCTATTGGGGCCTCGCGCTTCAGAGGAGATGCTCAAGAGCAGACCCCACGCGCGGCGCATGACCTCATGATCGCCAGCTTCGACAACCAGGGCGCGAGTTACCCGACAGGCAAACGCCAATAAACGCGCGTAAACGCCACTAAACGCGCATAAGCGCTAGTAAATTGACTCCAATTTACTAGCGTTTATTTTTCCGAAATCGGGACTTTTCAATGAGTTATGCGCGATTGGAATAAAAAATTCTCCTCGGCCTCCCAATTCGCGCGTTGGTTGTGCTTGAGCTCGCTTTTCAAACAGCCACGGGCCGCTCCTCGCCTGGCTGAGCCTGAGCGTGAGAACCAATTCCGTAATAAACGAACACAATGCGGCATACTTCTGATTTTGTCAAGACCAAAGTCGCCGACAGATAAACTTCCCCGGCGGCGCGGATGGCGCCGCCGACCAGATATGGGCCTCGATTTTGCGAAAGGCGGCGTTACCGGACCGGCCTGCAAATCCCTGGAGCATTTCTTTCACGTTTGGACAAATGCCCTGAGCTCCGCGCGCGAGGCTCTGAACGCCGCGCTTGAGCGCTAACCCGAAGATTGCGGCCAAAGCTATCCGCCCAGCCGATCGGCATAGACGTATTCGGCGCCATGAGGGTCCGTGACGATGTGTGCTCCGTCTTCGCCGCAACGGATCCATTGCGGCCCGATCGGCGCCTTGCCATGGCCGCCTGGAATGTCGAGCATGTAGGTCGGCGTCGCCAATCCGGAGAGACGGGCGCGCAAGACCCGCATCAATTCCTGGCCTTTGGCGATCGGCACGCGCCAATGCGCGGTGCCGGGCGCAAGGTCGCCATGATGCAGGTAATAAGGCTTCACCCGCGCCTCGACGAAGGCTCGCATCAGGTCGATGAGCGTCTCCGCGTCGTCGTTGACGTCCTTCAACAGCACGCTCTGGCTGACCAGCATCGCGCCTTCGGCCGCGAGGCGCCGGCAGGCCTGGCGCGCGGCTTCAGTAAGCTCGCGCGGATGGTTGGCGTGCACGGCGACCACCGTCGTCTTGCCTTCGGCGATCAAAGCGCGCGCCATCGCTCTTGTCACTTGCTCCGGCGCGGCGACAGGCAGGCGCGTATGCCAGCGCAGCGCCTTGACGTGGGGGACCGCCGCGAGCGCGCGGGTCGCCTCGGCGATGCGACGGGGCGACAGCGTCAGCGGATCGCCGCCGGTCAGTATGACCTCCCAGATCGCGGGACGCGCGCGCACATATTCGAGCGCCGCGGCGAAGTCGGCCTCGCTGAGCGACCCCGAGCCGGGGCCCACACGCTCGCGGCGAAAGCAGAAGCGGCAATAGACCGCGCAAACGGCGACGAGCTTGATCAGCACCCGGTCGGGATAGCGATGCACCAGCCCGTTGACGGGGCTCCTGGCGTCGTCGCCGATAGGGTCGTCCCGCTCGGCGGGATCGCGGATGAGCTCACGCGGATCGGGCACGAACTGACGTGCGATCGGATCGGCGGGGTCTCCTGGCTCGACGAGCTCGGCCAGCGCCGGCGTGAGGCCGATCGCGTAGCGTCGGGCGACGGCTTCGAGCTCCTGAAGCCGCTCGGGCGCGGCGAGCCCCGCCTCCACGAGAGCTTCGGGAGTCGTCAGGCGGCGGGGTCGGCATCCTGAGGTCATTCAGCCTGCAATGAGGGAGATGCGAGGGCGGTGCTTTCACAGCGCTGCGCTGCTTGTTTCATTGGGGTCCGTTAGGGGAACGGCGGCGGCGGCGCAAGGTCGCGGGCCGGAGCCGGTGAGCCGAGAGCTCGCGTCTCGCGAGCGCTCCTTGTGCCCAAGCTGGGCGCCCCGTCGCAAAGCCGCTTGGCTGGGTGGCGCGCCGCTATTTGTATTCCCATTCCGCGCCGACGCCCACGCTCGATCCGCCGCTGGCGTCCACGCCGGCCTGGAGCCGCAGATGGCGGGTGACGTCGAGATTGACGTTGACGCCGTTGTCCCACGGACGCGCTCCGGTCGTCACGCCGACGCTGATCCTGTCATTGATCGCGCGGGTAACGCCCACCATGGCCCCTCCGGTTGCGCTCGTGGAAATGTCCAGGCTGTCGACGCCGAGCGTCTTGCGCAGCCCCTCGAAAGCGTCAAAGCTCCCGGAAAGAGTGGCGACGGCGTTGGCCAGCTCCAGCGCCTGGAAGCCGGACAGACTGCCTGACGGCCGCTGGAAGAGAATGCGCGACAGGATTTCGTCCTGCGGCAGGCTTGGCTGCGAAGTGATCGCAAAGGTTGGTTGGGTCGCGGGGCCAGTCACTGCGATGCGCGCGGTGATGTCCGCTGCGTTCGTCTCGGCGACAAGATCGAGGTCGGGGATCACGTCGCCGTGAAACCGGACTTGCCCCCGGGTGAAGACGAGCCGCTGGCCGATAAGCGTGAGCGAGCCCCGCAAGAGGTCGAAGCCGCCTTTGACCTGGGGATCGCGCGCCGAACCGGCCACATGCAGATTTCCCCTCACTTCCGCATAGATGCCGCGGCCGCGGACGAAAATGCGGTTGGCCGCCGAAATCGTTATGTTGAGCGTCGCATTGAACAGGGGCGTTCGACCCCGCGCCGCCTTGGACTTGGCGATCTCGGCGAGGCGCGCGTGCGCGGTCGGCGTGGGGTTGACATGCTTGGTGCCAGGAATGGGAGCGGAGACGCTGCTGAAGCGCTCCGGCACGGTGATGTCCATCGAGACGATCGTGATGCGGCCGTCGACACTGGGCTCCTGAGCCAGCGGGCCGCTGAGGGTTAGCGCCAGTTCTGCACTCGCCGCCACGACCGCGTTGGCCACCACCTGCGCGTGCCTGCCGGTCACGCGAATCGAGCCGGGGAAGCCCGCGGCCGGGTCGAGCCGCAGCTCGCCGGTCGCGGCGATCGTCCCGCTGTTGGGCGTCGCGCCGCTCAGCCGGTCGATGCGGATCGTATCGCCGTTCGCGACAAGAGTTCCGGTGATTCCAGTGAGCCTGAGGCCCGTCTGGTCGTCACGGAACTCGCCATTCGCCAGACGGACCGACCCTAGCGCCTGGGGCCTGGCGATGGTCCCGCGCAACTGAAGCGCGAGCGCAAGCGCGCCTGTCATCCGGCGGCCGGAAAGAGACAAAGCGTTATTGGCGAGCCCGGCGTCGAGACGGCCGTCGATCTTGAGATCGAGCGCGCCATCGCTCGCGAGCGGCGCCGATCCGGTCACGCGAAGGGAATTGGCGCCCCCGAATTGGCCGTGGCCTCAACTGAGGTCCGTCCTCCGGCGAGCCGTCCCGAAGCGCTCATGTCGAGCGGCGGCAGGGCGTTGGCGCGGGTCTGCGGCAAGGTGACCTGCCTGAGGCGAATGCGCCAGTCGCCGGACAGATCGGCCGGTGTTCCGCGGATCGTCGCCTCGCCGTCGGCGGTTCCCGAAGCGCCGAGGCCGGGCGAAACGAGATCGAGCGCCGCGAGCGGCAACGCGGTCGTCGTCGCGCGGAGGTTAAGTGTCGATCCAGCGTGGCCGGAGAGCGAGAGGCGGCCGGAATCGACGCGGAGGTCGAGCTTTGCGATGTCGAGTCCGCTGCCGCCGTAAGTGATCGCAGCCGGCCCGGCGAGAGCGATCTTTCGACCGCCGCGTTGCGCGGTGAAGGTGTCAAGGTCGAGCCGGATCGGCGGCCCGCCCGTCAGCTGGCCGTGCGCCGTCAGCGCAAAGCCGAACAACGAGCCGGTGAAATCGAGATCGCTCAAATCGCCTTGGCCGGTCGCGGTCAGCTTGGCGTTTGAGATCGTTTGCCCGGCGACTACGGCTCGACCGAGCCGGGCGACGCCGGAGACGCTCCGGGCGCCCCAGAGATCGCCGATGTTCAGGTCGACCTTGAGGCCTTCGAGTTCTGTTCGCGCCGAAGGTCATCCGGTCGCTGCTCGCGACGATCGCGACCGCTTGCCGGCCGCCAGCAGCCGAAGCGCTCACCTTCGCCTGCAGCGCGCCGCTCATACTGGTGAGGACGAGCGGCGAGAGGTCGTCCAGGTTCGCCGCGCTGAAGCTGAGCTCGCCATTCGCCAGCTGATCGGAGCCGATTGCGACATTGCCCGCGAGCTTCGCCGAAGCGAGGCTGATCGCGAGATTATCGACGCGCCAGCCGCCGTCGGCGGTCTTCAAGACATGGGCCGAGCCTTGCAGTTGGTGGCCGTCGATGTCGCCCGAGGCCGAGGCGTTCGCCTCGATCTGCCCGGTGATGTGGGCCGCCTGCGCCTCGAGGGTGACGCCGGACGTCTTGCGGTCGAGCAGACGGCCCTCGCCGAGGGTCGCTTTCAGCACGGCGTCGAGATCATCGGGGAGGCCCGTGAGCGTGGCGGCGATCTGAGCCTTGCCCGAGACGCGGGGATCGAGAACGCTGGCCTGCGGCACGTCAATGGCGGCGTTCAGGTCCACCTTGTCGCGCCCGAAGTCGCCGTTGAGCCGGGCCGAGCCATGCGCTCCGCTCGCCATGAGGTCAGTGAAGCCGAAGCCGCCGCCGGGCGCCGTGCGCGCGGCGCCGGTCAAGCGAAGATCTCCGCCGGTCATGCGGTCGAGCATCGGAAAGGCGGTTTTCAGATTCGTCGCTTGCGCGTCGACTGTCGCGGTGAGCGCTCCGTAGCGTGGCGCGCCGTCGAGGTCGGCCGTCAGGCGCGCTTCGCCGTTAAGCGCGCCGCCCACGAGAGCCGCGAAGCGGCTGAGGCTCCGCGCCGTGACCTCGAGGCGCCCATGCACCTTCGTCGGCGATAGTAGGCCCGAATAGTGCGCATCGAGGTCGTGCGATGAAAGGTCGAAAGCGTCGAAGGCGATATCGCCTCCGATCGAAGCCGACCCGCGCAGCGCCACCTTTGCCTCGCTGCCGACGGCGCTGGCCAGCGTTGGGTCATCGAGGCGAAGGCCGCTCATCGCGCCTTGGCCCTCGAAGGCGATGCGCGTCGCGGCCTCGGCTAGCGACCCGTTCGGAGCGGCGCGAAACGTCGCCGAGACACGGTCCAGCGAGCCTTGCTCGACGTGAATGTCGCCCGCGTCGAATGAGCCGTCGATCGTCGGGCTCAACGCAGGCCCAGCGATCGAGGCGTTGAGGTCGAGCTTGCCGATCTCGGTTGCGCCGGGAATCGCGCCGGCGTGGATCTTGACGCCTACGGTGTTGTCCGCCGACCGGCCGCCTACGATATCGAGCCGGGCGTTGGCCGAGAGAAGGTGCAGTCCCGGCGTTGCGATCGTCGTATCATCGCCGAAGAAGACATCCCCTTTGAGTGTCGTCTCGCCCGCGAAGACCGGGCGGGCGATCGGCGGCGCCATGCCCTCGAGCCGTGAATTGAGGTCGAGCGTGAGTTTCCGTCCCGCGCCTTGCCGCGCGACAACGACGTCGCCGCGCGCCCAGACGTCCGGCCCAGCCGCGAAGTCCAGCTTGGCGTCGAAATTGTCGAGCCCGCCCGCGCCGTTGAAGGCGAGCTTCACCGGCGGCAGGCCGGGAAGGTTCATGAGATGAGCGAAGATTCCGCCCGCGGGCTCGTCGGAATTGACGGCGAGCGTGAGCTTATCGGTGGCGGGCACATAGGTCATGACGGCCTTGAACTCGCCCGGCGCGTCGAGGCGCTTCGAGGCAAGGCTAAGGTCGAGGCCCTCGGAGGGGGGGCCCAGGGTGGCTTTGCCGTCGATCTCAAGGCGCGCCGCCACGCCGACGACCGGCTCGCCGAGGGACAGTTCCTGCAAGCTGAATTGCTTGACGATAACCTTGAGCGGAAGCTCCGGCAGGATCGACCCGGGACCGCCGTTCGACGGCGGCGTTTCCGGGCGAAGCGGACGGCGCAGGAACTGGATATGTCCGATGGTGAGCTGATCGACCTCGAGCCGGCGGCTGAACAGCGCCAGCCGGTTCCAGATGAGCCGGGCCTTGTCGATTTTGAGCCAGGGGCCATCGCGGTCAGAAAGGACGATGTCGCTGATCGAGGCGTCGGAGGACAGCACGCCGTCCACGGCGCCGATCGAGACGCTGGTCGTTTCCGAGGACAGCGCCCGCGAAAGCAGATTGGCGAGCACCCCCTTGTCCGCTTCGGTCGCGCGCGCCTGCGCGCCAAGCGCGGTAAGCGCGACGAGCAGCGCTATCAGCCTGAATTGAGGGAGGAGACGGCGCATCATTAAAAAGCCTGCCCGATGCTGACATAGACCGCCACCGGCCCATTGTTGACGCGCCGATCGAGCGGAAAGGCGACATCGAGGCGGATCGGCCCGATCGCGGTATAGTAGCGTAAGCCGACGCCGACGGCCGTCGCCAGCGGCTCGCTGAAATTCGGGAAGCTGGTCGCGAAGGCGTTGCCCGCGTCGAAGAACGGCACGATCCCGATCGTGTCGGTCACTCTGACCCGCAGTTCCGCCGACGCATTGAACAGGCTGCGCCCGCCGATCACGGCGAGGCCAAACGGCCCCGTCGGCGCGAGGCTGTTCCAGCCGTAGCCGCGCACAGAGCCCGCGCCGCCGGCGTAGAAGCGCCAGTTCGCGGGGATGTCGGCGAGGCTCGCGCCGCCCATCGCCCCAAGCCCGACCAGCCCTGCAAGCACGAAGCGCGAGTCCGCATCGAGCGAGTAATAGGCGGAGGCGCGCGTTTTCGCCTGCACGATATCGACGGTCGAGCCGAGAGCGGTCGGAAATCCGGTCGCCGAGGCGTTGATTCGAACGCCGCGCGTCGGGTCGAGCTTGCTGTCGGTCGTGTCGTAGTTCATGGAAACGGGGACGCCGACCAGGGTGTAATTGACACGCCCGAGGAAATCCGTCGCGACGCCGGTCTGCGCCTCGATCCCCGCCTGCATCCAGAAATTCTGGCCGTATCGATGCCGCAAGGCGGCAGTCACGTCGCCGTCCTCCGCCTCATAGCCGAAAAAGTTATCGCCGCTCGTGCTCACGCGCTCGCCGAGCGCGTCGACCACGAGGTCGTTCGGCGTCCCCCACAAAGCAGGCTTGAGGAAGCTCGCGGAGAATCGCCATCCAAGATCGTGGATCGAAAAGCTGTTTATGGGTTGGGAAAACACGTACCAGGGCGGCGCATAGAAGATGTCGGCCTGAAGGCGCAGGCGCTCCGCGCCGCCGAAGACGTTGCGGTCCTCCCAATAGACCTGGCCGGCGGGGCCATTGGTGGTCGAATATTTCGCCGAGGCGCCGATGGCGTAAGGCAGCCGATCCTCGACATCGACGGTGTACGGCAGGAGGCCATAGGCGTCGAGCGTGGTTCCCTCGGTAATCCGCACGCCGCCAACGGCCGGGATCTGGCGAATCGTGTTCCGAGCGTCTTCGAGCGCCTGCGGCGAATAAGGGTCGCCGGGCTGAATATAGAGGAAGGAGCGCGCGATGGCAGGATTGAAGTCATGCGGCCCGTTCATCGTCGCTTCGCCGAACGGGGCGATCGGCCCCGGAGCGACCGTCAACGTCAGGTCCATCAGATGGGATGCGTGATCGACCACGGGGACGATCGACCCCACCTTGGCGAACGGCCGCCCTTCTTTTCGGAAATAATCGACGATCCGGGCCTGCGCGGCGCGCAAATCCGCGGCCGCCGCGGGGTCGCCCGGCTTGAGCCGGACGATCCGCGCCGGAAGTTCGGCTTCCGAAAGCTCCGCGCCGCCGGGCCCCAGCACGCGCAGCGAGCGGAGACGAAACATCGGTCCGGGATTGACGTTGATGGACACGGGCGCAACGGTGCGGTTGCGGTAGCTCTCCGCAGCATGCGAAAGGGGCCCGATATCGTTGGAGAGGATGCTCAGACTGGCGCCGTCGATCGAGATCGTGACGGTGGCGTCGTAGTAGCCAGCGCCCCACATGGCGTCGATGATCGGACCGAAATCGCTTTGCGCGCGCCGCGCCAGCGCATCGCCGTCGGGGGGCGGGTCCTTCCGCAGTTTGTACAGCGACGAAGCGTCCTGGACGGCGTTCTTCAGCGACCCATTCCCACCTTCGACGTTGATCGTGACGGCGTATGAGATCGCCGTCCGCGAAACGGGCGGCGGGTTCTCGCCCCAGCTCCACAGCCCGAAGAAGTCGAAAGCCTGGGCGCTATCCTCGGGGCAGCACGCGACAAGGGCCGCGGTCAACGCAACGACGAAACGCACACTCACGCGATCGAACGGCAACATCCGACGATCCACTCCTACGCCTTTCTCCCAATTGGAACATGGGCATATCTGCGCAGCCGATCGTCTGGGATGGAACTATGTTGTGCGGCAAAAGTCGAGGCCGGACGCGGCGAGGCGTCCCGACCGCGGTCAAGTGGCGTTAACAGGACTCAAACGCGCCGGTTAGACCAACGCCAGCCGTGCAATCAACCGCCGGTCTGGCCGGTTGATTGCGCGGCCAGACGTACGTTGCTCCCCTCGCCAAGGTTGACCGGCGGATTAAGGATGACCTGATCGCCCGCTTTGACCCCCGCGTCCACTTCCACTTTCGCGCCGAGGTCGCGGGTCTCTTTCACCTTGCGGATCTCCGCCTTGCCGTCTTTGACGACCGCGACCTGTAGGCCGTCGCGGCTGAAGATGATCGCCTCGGCGGGCACGATGAAGGACGGCGTCTTGCGCGGAATCTTCAGTTCGACAAAGCAATAGACCCCCGAGCGCAGCACGCCGTCCGGATTGGGAATATCAATCTCGGTCAGAAGCGTGCGCGTGCCGCTTTGCTGTGCATCGGCAGTCCGCGTCACCTTGCCCTTGAAGTCGCGATCGGGCAGCTCGGGGACGCGCACGACGGCGTCAACGCCAGGGGCCACGCCGAAGGCTGCGTCCTGCGGCACGTAGACGAAGACGCGCACCACATCCATCTGCATGATCTCGAACATGAAGGTGCCGCTCGTGGCGTTGCCCTGCACAAGGCTGCCCACGTCGACATTGCGCTGGGTGATGACGCCGTCGAACGGAGCGACGACCAGCGCGTAGCTGCGGTTCTGACGCAGCTGCTTGATGAGGTTCTCCTGCGCCGCGACGTTCTGTTGCGCGGCGGCGACCGCGGCCTCGTCCGCTTTCACCGTCTGGACGTCGACCGTGCCCTGCTGCTGGGTCGCCCAGCCCTGATTGACCAGGGGTCGGTCGCGGTCCCAGGTCACCTGCGCCAGCTTGACGTTGGCCTGCGCCTGCTGCAGCGACGCTTTGAGCTGAGTGAGGGTCGACTCGTTCTGTGAGATCTGGTCATCGAGCTCCGGCACCGCCAGCTCCGCCAGCACTTCGCCCGCCTTGACCCGATCGCCGATGTCGACGTTGCGCTTGGCGATGTAGCCAGTCGCGCGGGCAAAGACATTCGCGTCCGCGAAAGCGGCGGTCGTCCCCGGCAAGGTCACCGATGTTGTGGCCGGGCTCGGCTCGACCGCCGCCACGCGCACATCCGGAACGAAATCGCGCGCCTGCTCGGCGGCGGCCATGACCTGTTGGTGTCGCGACAGATACCCCAACGTCCCCATCACCAGGCCGGCCGCCAGCGCGAAGACCCCCCCAAGCGCGACCAGTCGCCCGCCCCACCGGCGCCGTCCCCGCTGCTTCGGCAAGTCCCGGGTCTCGCGTTCGACTGGAGGGCGTTCCCGCCGATCGAGCTCGATCACGTTATTCCAATTGGAGCCGCCGAGATCATTCATTGGGGAGGTCCTCGAACACGCCATAGGCCGGGACGCCGTCGTTGCGCTTGCGCAGCATGGCGAAGAGATAAGGGACGATGAGCAAAGTGGTCGGGGTGGCGAACAGGAGCCCGCCGATCACCGCGCGAGCCAGCGCTGCGTTCTGCTCCTCGCCGGCGCCGCCGATCGCCATCGGAATCATGCCGACGACCATGGCCGCCGCCGTCATCAATACCGGGCGGATTCGGGTGCGGCCCGCGTCAAGGGCGGCCCGAAACGCGCTCCTCCCCTTGAGCTGTTGCTCGCGCGCGAATGTGACCAGGAGGATGGAGTTCGCCGAGGCGACGCCGACCGCCATGATCGCCCCCATGAGCGAGGGCACGTTGAGGCTGGTGCCGGTGATGAACAGCATCGTGAGTATGCCGACCAACGTCGCCGGCAGCGCCAGAATGACGACGAAAGGATCGCCGAAATTCTGGTAGTTGACGACCATCAGCAGATAGACGAACACGGACGCAAACAGGAGGCCGACGCCCAGATCTTGGAACGAATCCTGCATGCTCTGGATTTGACCCAGCACCTTTATCGTGTTGCCGGGTTTGAGCTGCTTCTGCAGCTCGGCGGCTATCTTGCCGATGTCTCCCGAGATGCCGCCGAGGTCGCGACCTTGCGCGCTGGCGTAGATGTCGTAGACCGGCTGGATGTTTGTCTGGTTCAAATTCGTTGGAACGCTGTCGCGCTGAATCGTCGCCACATTGCCGAGGAGCCCTGGGATTGGCGGGCCGTTGGCGGCGATTTGTGTGGACACCGGGGTGGCGCGGAGTTCATCGAGCGAACTCATCAAGCGCTCAGGCGTCTGGACGGCGATGTAATAGGGAATTCCGTTCGATGGATCGGTCCAGAAATTGGGCCCACCTGCTCCGACGAACTGAGAGTTCTCCGCGCCGCAGCACCGCCCAGGCAATCCTCGCCAGCTTGTTGGCGAAGGCGACGACCGCGACATTGCGATGGGCCCTGCTCATCAGCTCTTTTGCCCAACGGCCGAGCGGGGTGTCGCGCTCGGCCACGTAGGGCAACGCGGCGCGCGCTCCATGGATCATCTGCTTGCGCAGGTATTTGTTGCCGCGCTTGCTGATCCCGAGCAGCTTCGGCTTGCCTCCGGTTGTGAACTGACGGGGAACCAGGCCGAGCCACGCGGCGAGATCGCGGCCGCGCTCGAAGCTCTCAGCCTGGCCGACGGCGGCGACAAGGGCTGATGCGACGATCGCGCCAACGCCTGGGATTGTCATCAGCCGACGAGCCTCTTCGTTCTCCTTCACCCAGCGGACGAACTCGGAGTTGAAAGCAGAGATCCGTCGATCAAGCTCGGCCCATTGCTTCCGAGCGTCGGCGACGAGCACGATCATCCGTGGGCTCAAGCCTGCTCCGTCCTGTTCATCCATCAGGACGCTCAGAAACTGCTCGAGCTTCCGCTTACCCTGCGGCGCGACCATTCCGCGCTCAAGCAGGATGGCGCGCAGCTGATTGATCAGAGCTGTCCGCTCCCCGACCAACCGGTCTCGCGATCGATGCAGCGCCTGCATGTCGAGTTGGTCCTGGCTCTTCAGTTCGACAAAGCGCATCGTCGGCCGGGTCACCGCCTCCGCAATTCCCTCGGCGGCGCGATCGTCGTTCTTCTGCGCCTTGATGTAGGGTCGGACATATTCGGGCGACATCAGCCGGACATCGTGGCCGCGGGCGGCGAACACGCGGCCGAGATGATGAGCCCCGCAACAGGCCTCCATCCCGACAACGCACCGAGGAAGCTTATCCGCCAGAGCAATCAGCGTCTCCCGCCTTACCTTGCGACGCATCACAACCGCGCCGGACCGTATCCAGCCCAACCACGCTGCAGACGTTCTTGCCGAGGTCGACGCCAAGCACAGAGATATCCATCCCTTCCTCCTCCTAATTCGCCGGCGAGCCTACGACGCCGGAAGGAGGGGCGGGCCATTCCATAAAAGTCGGCGCACGCGAGCGAACAGGACCGGCCCGACGTCCTTGAACGGCGGCGGCGGTGGTTCGATGGTCAACTCGACCTCGATCCGCTGAAACTGGTGTTCGTCGACGAGACCGCGGCGATGACCAACATGGCGCGCCGCAACGGTCGGCGACGACGCGGGCGACGTCTGCGCTGCGGCGTTCCGCACGGCCATTACAAAGCGATCACCTTCGTCTTCGGCCTGCGCCTGAGAGGCGCCGTCGCGCGCAAGGCCTATGACCACGCCATGAACGCCGACGTTCGAGGCCTGGCTTGAGCACTGTCTCTTGCCAACCTTGGAGGAGGGCGACATCGTCGTGCTCGACAATCTCAAGGCTCACAAGAGCCCGAGAGTGGCGGAAATCCTGGCCAGGAAAAACTGCACGGTGCGATACCTGCCGCCCTACAGCCCGGACTTCAACCCGATCGAGATGGCGATATCCAAGCTGAAGGCCGCGCTGCGAAAATTGGCCGAGCGCACTGTCGCCGGTCTCATCGCCCTCTTGGAGGGCTGCGCCGGCCTCTTCAAGCGGGACGAATGCGAGAACTACTTCGAGACCTGCGGGTATGAGCCCGCTGAACTCCCCCTCCGCGACACAACCTGAACGGATTCCGCTCTAAGACTGATGTTAAGATCATTGGCGACTGCCTGGGCGTTGAGGCCGAGCTGAAGCGCTCGCGAGCGATCGATGTTCACCATGAAGGCGGGCGCGTCGAGCTCCTGCTGTAGATGGGCGTCGGCGATGCCAGGAATCCCCGCGATGCGGCGCTGCGCCTCCCGCGCGACACGCAGATTGGCGGCGCGATCCCGACCGACAACGCGAACGTCGATCTGCGCCGGCAATCCGAAATTGAGAATTTGGGTCGTCATGTCGGCGGCCTGGAAATAGAAGGTCACCGACGGAAAAGCGACCGGCAGCGCTTGTCGAAGTCGGCGCACATAATCGGCCGTTGGCGCGTGCCCGTCTTTAAGCGAGATGAGAATCACGCCGTCGTTGACCCCGATGGTGGAGCCGTCGGTGAAGGCGAGATTGTAGGTGCGCTGCGGCAGGCCGATGTCGTCGACGATGAGGTCGCGATCACGCGCCGGAATCATTGCGCGGATCTTGTCTTCGACCTGCTGGAAGATGAGCTCGGTGGCTTCGATGCGGGTCGCCGCCGGGACCCTGACGTGGAGCTTGATCTGTCCGCCGTCGATCGCGGGGAAGAAGTCGCGGCCGACCACGGTCAGCATCGCGCCTCCGAGCGCAAGCATCAGCACGGCGGCCGCCGGGACGATAAAGCGCCGCTCGAGCAGCATTGCGAGCACGCGGACGTACCCCTGCCGAAAGCGCTCGAAGCCGCGCTCGAAGCCGGCGTGAAACCGCGCGAAAATGCCGTCAGATCCGGCGCTGTGATGCTCGCCCTTGAGCAAGAGGCCGATGACGATCGGCGTCAGCGTCCGCGAGAGCGTATAGGAGGCCAGCATCGCGAAGACGACCGCGAGCCCGAGCGGGGTGAAGAGGAATTTCGCCGGACCCTCGAGGAACACGACCGAAACGAACACGCAGCAGATCGCGAGCGTCGACACCATGGTCGGGACCGCAATGCCGGCGGAGCCGTGCAGGGTCGCCGCGGCGAGGCTCATCCCTTCGCCGCGCAGCCGGTGAGTGTTCTCAATCGTCACGGTCGAATCGTCGACCAGGATGCCGACCGCAAGCGCCAATCCGCCCAGCGTCATGGTGTTCAGCGTCTCGCCCAAGAAGTAGAGGACGACGATCGACGTCAGGATCGAGAGGGGAATCGAGATCAGGACGATCAGCGTGGACCGCCACGAGCCAAGGAACAGCAGGATCATGAGACCGGTCAGCCCGGCCGCGATCGCCCCTTCACGGATCACGCCGGCGATCGAGGCGGTGACGAGCTTCGATTGATCGAACAGTTCGTTGATGCTGAGGCCCGGAGGCGCCGACGCGCGCGCGATCTCAAGGGCTTTGCGCACTCCCTTGACGACCGCGACTGTCGAGGCGTTGCCGTTCTTGATAACGCTCAGCAACACGGACCGCCGGCCGTCCTTGCGGACAATGTTCTGCTGTACGGCCCAGCCGTCGTGCACCTGGCCGACGTCTCTTATGTAGACCGTCTGCCCATTGACATATTTGATCGGAATGTCATTGAGGTCGGCGATGGTTCTGGGCATCGCATTGGTGCGCACGGTGTATTGGGTGTCGCCGATCTTGGCGAGCCCCGACGCCAAGGTCAGATTCTGAGCATTGATCGCATTCACCACGTCGGCTGGCGTGAGGCCCGTGGACTGCAGCTTGACCGGGTCGATGTCGACCATGATCTGCCGGTACTTGCCCCCGTCCGGAGTTGGGAAGGTCACGCCCGGCACCGGCGCGAGCTGCTGGCGCAGGTTGTAGATCCCGTAGTCGTAGAGCTGCTGCTCGCTGAGTCGATCGGAGCTTAGGACGAGCTGCAGCACCGGGACGCTCGAGGCGTTATACGCCACGACGGTCGGCGGCTGGATGCCGGCAGGCATCAGCGCGCGGATCGAATTGGTCGCCGAGACGATCTGCGAGATGGCGAGGTCGAGGTTGACGTTGGGCTGAAAATAAATCTTTTGCACCGAAATGCCGTTGAGGGTCTGCGCCTCCATGTTTTTGATGCCCGTCACATTCGAGCTGATCGAATATTGACTATAGGTCGTAACGCGCTGCTCCATCTCCGGCGTGCTAAGGCCGGTGTACTGCCAGATCACCGACACCACCGGAATGTTGATCTCCGGGAAGATGTCCTCCGGCATGACCGTGATGGCCGTGACGCCCAGAAACACAATGAGGGCCGCGAGGACGTAGAAGGTGTACGGAAATCTCAGGGCGAAGCGAGCGATGCCCATTTCAGTGTCCTCGTCCCGGTTGCGAAATGGCCGTTCACTTGCGAGCCGCGCCTTCGTCGAGCGCTACGAATTCCGATGTTTGAACTCAGCTTGAGGTCGCTCCCTGGAACTGCAAAGGTAACCTTCGATCCGACTGACCACCCCCGTGATCTCTGGCTTCGACCCCGGGACGCATGCTCCGGGCGCAGCAAAGATCAGGGGCACCCTGCGGGAACGGCCCCGCGCCCTTGGTCGCCCGGGAGCTTCAGGACGCTCTTTTGGCACGGCGTCGAAGGTGGGCTTGTGCGCCGCACAAATCAATGATGCATTGCAGTAACAAATGCGTGATTCGCATGGCCAGAATCTACGGCTGCATCATTACGGGCGGATTCGCACGCTCACGACGGGTACGAACATGCTGAATCGTGACCAAATCGACAATTCAATATGCAGCTTTTGCATTGCTGTTATGGCGCAGCGTGGACAATTCCGCCCATGACGTTGTCCGCGGTCCAAATGGGCCGCCGAGGCGACGCCCTCAACCCCGGCGAACGACCAAGCCGCAGCCGGCTGGATCATGTGGCCAACATCACGGGTAGCGCCAAGCTAATTTGCCGAAAGGGAGAACATGGGGTCTTTCATCGACGTTCAGGCTCTCGTTTTCGATGTTTTCGGCACTGTCGTCGACTGGCGCGGCGGCGTGGCCCGGGAGGCGGCGCCTTTCCTCGCGCGCTATGCGCCGGGCGCCGATCCCGCCGCTTTCGCAGACGCTTGGCGGCGCCGCTACGCGCCGGCGATGGAGGAGGTGCGCTCGGGGCGTCGCCCCTTCACGCGTCTGGACGTTTTGCATCTCGAGAACCTCGTCGCGACGCTGCCCGAATTCGGCATTGACCCTGCCGCAATTCCCCCTTCCGAGCTGGAAGCCCTGAACTTGGCCTGGCGCAAGCTGGACCCATGGCCGAACTCGGTTTCCGGCCTCATGCGATTGAAGCGCCGCTTCATCATCGCGCCCCTCTCAAACGGCAACATCCGACTGATGCTGGACTTGGCGAAGCGGGCCGCCCTGCCCTGGGACGCCATCCTCGGGGCCGAGATTGCTCAAGCTTACAAGCCGAGCCCAAAAGCGTATCTGCGCAACGCCGAAGCGCTGATGCTTGACCCTGAAAACGTTTGCCTCGTCGCCGCGCATAATAATGACCTGGCGGCCGCGCGACGTTGTGGATTTCGCACTGCATTCATCCCGCGCCCGACGGAGCATGGGCCGCATCAGACCACCGACCTTGAGCCTGAAGAGGATTGGGACGCGGTTGCGGATGACATGGACGATCTCGCGAGCCGCCTCGGACTGTGATGCGGCGCGAGCCGCATTTATCACGCAATCGCCAATGGACGATAAATATCGCGAGCTTCCTGAAGTTGCCAGCATAATTTGCCGGCTGGTAAGCTCACCTGCGAAGGCAATAAAAGCTGCGCGAGCGTGATAATAGACAGATATTACAATCTCTATTTCAGTCAATTAGGCAGGTATACTTAGTAAGGATTGCAACCATTGAGCAGATTAGAAATCGTGATGGTTTACATCATAAATAATTATTTCACCAAATGGCCGGACCCGCCTACCCTACTGTCAGCCGGAGTTCCCGGGGAAGCCGGTATATGGGCGCGGAGCGCGAGATGCGAGGGGCCGTTCCAGTTCCGGGGCGCCGCTTCGAGGTAAGGATTCCAAGGCGACAGTCGCGGTCAAAGGGAACCGATATCGCGGTGAGGCGGCTGGACGGGCGTTCATGAAATATTGCCGCGTCTGTCGGATTGCTTTTCTGAATACTGCCGGCCGAGACTTTAATCAAAACAAAAATATCTAGCTGAAGATGGCGGAACTAAGCTTCCGGCCGGTAAGATATAAAGCAAGGGAGGAAGGCAATCATGTTAACGTTCTCAAGATTTATGCTGTGTTGCGCGGGGACCGTCATGCTGTCCACGGTGCCGGCAAAGGCGGATGGCGACTGGACCTTTAACGTTCTTGCGCGCGATTCTGGCGCCAATAAAAGTATAAAGTGGAGCAACATACCCACGAGCAAGATTACAAAACACTGGAAGATTTGCGTCCTGTTTCCGCTGATGAAGAACTCCTACTGGGTCGCCGGCAACTACGGAATGGTCCAGGAAACGAAGCGCGACGGAGTCAGCATGCAGCTCTTTGAGGCGGGCGGGTACCAGAACCTTTCGACCCAACTCAACCAGTTCGACAATTGCATCGCCAACAAATACGACGCGATCATCATCGCAGCGATCAGCGCGGACGGCGTCGGACCCCTGGTCAAGAAGGCGGTCGCCGCCGGCATCCCGGTCATCGACTACGCCAATGGCATCAACGAGCCGTCGACCTCGGCGCACGCCAATGTCAGCTTCATCGATCTAGGACATCTCGTCGGCGAATTTCTGAAGAAGACCGCTGATCCCGCCAAGACGGTGATCGGCTTCTTTCCCGGTCCGCAAGGCGCCAACTTCTCCGACGACGCGGTCAAAGGCTTCGAGGAGGTGGTCAAGCCGGCCGGCTTCAAGATCGCCGTCAATCGAAGGGGTAGTTCGAGCCTCGACGTGCAGCTCGATCTCGTGCAGAACGCCCTGCAGGCATATCCCGAGATCAACTACATCGTCGCCATCGACCCGGGCGCGCAAGGCGCGGTCACCGTTCTGCGCAATAGCCGCAAGCTCGACAAGATCAAAGTCGCGTCGATCAACATCATTCCTCCCGTCTATCAGAATATCGCGGAGGGTGTGACGGAAGGGTCGGGCGTCGACTTCACCGTCATCCAGGCGAAGCTCGCGGTCGACATGGCCGTTCGCCTCTTGGAGAAGCAGGATATGCCGGCCAAGGCTGCCGGGCCTGCGCCCGTCTTTCTGACCAAGGAAAACATGAAGGACTTCGAGTGGACGACGATGTTCGCGCCGAAGGACTTCGAGGCGACTTTCTCCGTAGACGCTAAGAAATGAATCCAGGCGAACTTCCCGCGCCGGATAGCGTGATCGCGCTCGCCGGCGTGTGGAAGAGTTACGGCTCCCTGTCCGTCCTCAGGGACGTCAGCATTGATCTGCGCCAGGGGCAAGTCCACATGCTTCTGGGCGAAAACGGCGCGGGCAAGTCGACGCTGGTCGGCCTGATGGTCGGAGCCTACGCGCCCGATGCGGGCTCGCTTTATCTGCGGGGCAAAAAGATCGCCGGTCTCAGGCCCGCGGAGGCCCGTCGCGCTGGCATAAACGCCGTGATGCAGGATTTCAGCCTGGCGCCGTCGATGACGGTCGCCGAGAACTATTTTCTCGGCCGCGAGGAGACCCGGGGCGTCCTTTTGCGCAAGCGGGAGATGCGTTCGCACGTCGCGAGCGTCTTCGCCGATCTCAACGTCCGGTTGGACGTCGACGCCCGGGTTGAGACGCTTTCTCGCCCCGAGCAGCAATTGCTGGAGATCCTGCGGGCGCTCGGCGGCAAACCCGGCGCGATAATCCTCGATGAGCCGACGGCGACGCTCACGCACGAGGAAACCGAGCTCCTTTTCACCATTGTCCGCAGACTTCGCCGCGAAGGCTGGGCCATTCTCTATATCACGCACCGGTTCGAAGAGGTCCGCGCGCTTGGCGATTGCATAACGGTGCTGCGCGACGGGCAGCGCGTCGCCCACTATCTCGTCGAGGGACTCTCCGACGAGCGCCTTATCCGCGACATGGTGGGGCGTCCCCTCGAGAGCTTCTATCCTGACATCACCGCGGAACCTGGCGAGACTGCGCTTTCGCTCGTTGGGATCGCCAGTCGCGAAGGCGGTCTGCGGGAGGCCTCGCTCCATGTGCGCACGGGCGAGATCGTTGGCCTTGGCGGCCTGATCGGAAGCGGCAAAGGGCATGTCGGACAAGCGGCGTTTGGACTTTTGTCGCTCGACGCGGGTCACGTCGAAGTCTTTGGAGAGCGGCGGGAGATCTCGGGGCCGCGCGAAGCGCTGACATGTGGAATCGTCTACCTGCCGCAGGACCGGCGCGGCGAAGCGCTTGCCCTAAACCGCCCCGCGCATGAAAACATTTCGCTCGAAATGATCCGGGCGCCAGCGGGTGCAACCCACGGGTTCCTTCGCAAGCGCTGGCTGCGGAGCGAGGTCGAGCGGCTGATGCAGATTCTGGACGTCCGGCCGAAGTCCAGCGCCACAGAGGCGCAGCGGTTCTCGGGCGGAAACCAGCAGAAACTCGTCGTCGCGAGGGCGCTCAGCCGGCCGCGTCACATTTACATTTTCTGCGAGCCGACCGCCGGCATCGACGTCGGGTCCCGTCTCGAGCTCTACCGACAGCTCGTAACGCTCTGCCGCGAGGGCGCGGCCGTCCTGCTCATCACTTCAGACCTGCAGGAGCTTGTCCATTTGTCGCACCGAATCTACGTTATGCGCGAGGGGCGCACGGTCGGTGAGCTTTGCGGCGAGGCCCGCACGGAAGAAGAAGTCACGCGGCTATCGTTTGGACTGTCCTCTGCTCCGGAACAGGTGAGAGAAGCGCCGCCGTGACCAGCTCGAACTCACGCAGCGAGGCGGCGCGTCCAAAAGGTCTGCCGAGGAATATCTCGGGCGTAAGCGCGCGGCTCGCTCGCATCGGTTCTCTCCCGATCCTGGTGGCGCTCGCGATTATCGTCTTTGCCTGGGGCAACGCGCGGTTCCTGAGCGAGGACAATATCATCAATGTCTCGCAGCAGGGCGTCTATCTGCTGATCGTCGCGCTCGCGCAGATGCTGGTCCTGATCGCGGGCGGATTCGATCTCTCCGTCGGAGCGAATATGGCGCTGACGAGCATCATCAGCGCCAAAGCGATGGTCGCGGTGCTCGCCGCCTTCCCCGACACTCCCTGGCTCGCCGTCGCGGCCGGCTTCGTCGCGACGCTCGGCATCGGCATAGCGACCGGCGCCCTGAACGCTTTCGGCGTCGGTGTGCTCCGCATAAACCCGTTCATCGTCACCTTGGCGACGACATCCATCTTTCAGGGCGCGACCCTGATTGCGAGCGAGGGCACGCAAGTGGATGGCCTCCCCGAGCCTTTCATCTACACCTTGGGCTCCGGCTTTGTCGGCAATGTCCCAATCGTGCTCCTGATCACATTCCCGATCGTGCTCCTGATCTACCTCTTAGTCAGCTGGACGCGGTTCGGCCGCAATCTCTATGCGACCGGCTCCAATCCGCGCGCCGCGCTGATCGCCGGCGTTTCTGTGAGCCTGACGCTGGCCGTCACCTACACCCTCTGCGCAATTCTCGCGGCGATCGCGGGCTATCTCCTGACCGCGCGGGTTTCGTCAGGCGAACCGCTGCTCGGCGGCGAGTTTCCGTTGCGCTCGATTACCGCGGCAGTCATAGGAGGTTGCTCTCTGCGCGGCGGACAGGGCACGGTCGGCGGCGTTGTCCTCGGGGTGATCTTCGTGACCATCCTCGCAAACGGCATGGACATGCTTCGCCTCGGCTCCAGCATCCAAATGGTCATCCTCGGCGTCGTACTCATGTTCGCGGTGGTGATGGATCGCTACAAGACGAGCTAGCCGAAACGTCTCCGGAGTCGCCGCTCCGCCGTCCGTAGCGGGTCCTGACTCTGGCGTCGTCGCGCGAGCCGGCGCCCATGCGCTCCCGCCGAAGAGATCGCGAGGGCGCCGTTTCCAGCCAAGGGAGGATTTATGGAGATGGATCGGCGAAGGCTCATCAAGGTCGCATTGGGGCGCGCGCCCGCGGATTGCATTGTTCGCGGCGGACGGATTGTCGATGTCCACACGGGAGAGATTCGGCCCGCTGACATCGCGGTGGCGGCGGGGCGCATCGCCTATGTCGGCGCCATCCCCGCCGCGGCCGAAGGCCCGCGCACCGAGGTGATCGACGCCTCGGGATATTTCGTCGCGCCGGGACTCATCGACAGCCATCTCCATTATCACCACACCTATCTCGATCCGGCGGAAGCGGCGAAGCTGCTGCTGCGCCGCGGCGTCACCGGCACCGCTGACGGTTTCTACGGCGAGGCGATTGTCGGCGGCATCGAGGCGGTGCGCGCCATCAAGGATGGCCTCGCACGCGTTCCAATCCGGCTCATCTTCCTCGCGCCGAGCCAAGCTTACCTTCAGAACCGCATGTTCGGGTTGAAGCCGGCGGCGGGAGTGAGCGTCGACGACCTCAAGGAGATGCTGGGCTGGCAGGGTTGCTACGGCCTCGATGAAACGCCCTTCTCGAGCGTCGTCCTCGACGAGGACGAGGGCATGCTTGAGCTTTTCGAGGCCGCGCTCGCGGCGGGCAAGGTCCCGACCGGCCACGTTTCGGGCGCGAGCGAGAATGAGGTGCAGGCGTTCGTCGCCATGGGCGGCATGGTCGATCACGAAGCGGTCAACGTCACCGAGTTCGATCGACCGCGCCCGCGCGGGCATGAAGGTGCTCATGCGCTTCGGCTCCGGCGTCCCTGACCTGCCGAACCTGATCGGCGCCTATACCGAGGCCGGCATTTCGGCTCGGCAGCTCGCGGTCTGCACGGATGTCCTGCTGCCCGAGACGTTGGCGGAAGGCGGTCTCGACGTCGCCGTGCGCCGGATCATCGCGGCCGGCGTTCGCCCGCTGGAGGCGATCGCCATGGCGACCGTCAACGTCGCCGAGGCCTTCAGGGCCGATTTCGACATGGGCTCGATCAGCCCCGGCCGCTTCGCCGACATGATCCTGATCGACGATCTGGCCGCTCTGTCGATCCGCAAGGTCATCTTTGGCGGAAAGCTTGTCGCGGAAGACGGCGAAATGCGGATCGACTTTCCCCGTCCAACCTATCCGGATTTCATGATCAAGACTGTCCGCCCGCCTATCATGCCGCGCGCGGCGGATTTCAGTGTCAGGACCGCCCGTCCAAACGGCCCAGTCAAGGTGCGCTGCGTCGGCGTGTCGGACACGCTGCTTGCGACCGATGAGCGCCAGATCGTTCTTCAGGCCAAGGACGGCGTCATCAAGCCTGACCCCGCGCAGAACGTCGCCATGATCGCGATGGTCGACCGCCTCGACAAGAAATCTGGGATGGCGACGGCTTTCGTGCACGGCTTCGGCCTGAAGGACGGCGCGATGGCGTCGACGCACAACGCGGTCTGCGAGAATCTGGCGATTGTGGGCATGAACGGCGCCGACATGGCCTTCGCGGCGGAAAAGCTCCGCGAGATGGGCGGCGGACAAGTCATCGTGCGCGACGGCGAGGTGATCGCCGCCTTCCCGATGCCGGTCCTGGGCCTGTTCTCGGACCGTCCCTTCTCGGAGGTTCTCGCCAAACGCAAGGAAATCGCCGAGGCGGCGCGCGCCATCGGCTGTAATATCAACGATCCGCTGCTCAAGCTTGAGTTTGCTTTCGCGGCCGCGGAATTTCCTTACTTTCGCATGTCGGAAGAGGGGCTGTTGCGCACGAGCCCCCGTGAGAGGGTCGCCGTCGAGGTTGACGCGTTCCTGAGAGAGAGCCGCCGGATACGAGAATAACCGAAAGGCGCCGATTTTGTCCCTCAAACTCATTCTTGATTCGGCTGGCGCCCCGGATCGCGCCCGCAAGCGGCCAAACACAACGGCAAGATGCCAACGGTGCTCCAGTCACGCGATTTTCGTGTCCCCTGACCGCTAGCGTTGCGCCGGCGGCGGCATAGGGACTATGAAGTCGACGGGTTGATCCGCGCCTTCAACGAGGCGCAGCGCCCGGAGGCGCGGGAGGAGAGATGATGACCGAACTCGGCGTCGTCAGGCGCAAGATCAAGCGAGCGGAACGCGCCGCCGTCGAGGCGCTCGGGCGCTATGGCGTAGCGACCGTGCATGAGGCGATGGGACGCGTCGGCCTGATGAAGCCCTATATGCGGCCGATCTATCCGGGCGCGCTCGTCTCCGGCACGGCGGTCACGGTTCTCCTGCACCCGGGCGACAACTGGATGATGCATGTCGCGGCCGCTGAGATCGAGCCGGGCGACATCGTCGTCGCGGCGCTGACCTCGGACTGCACCGACGGCTATTTCGGCGATCTTCTGGGAACGAGCTTCATGGCTCGCGGCGCCAAGGCGCTTATTATCGACGCGGGCGTGCGCGACGTGAAAACGCTGACCGAGATGGGCTTTCCGGTGTGGAGCAAGTGCGTCAGCGCCAAGGGCACGGTCAAGGCGACGCTGGGCTCGGTCAATATTCCGGTGGTCTGCGCCGGCGCTGCGGTCAATCCGGGCGACGCCATCGTCGCCGACGATGACGGGGTGGTCGTCGTGCCGGCCGAATGGGCGGCCAGGACGGCGGAAGCGGCGAAAGCGCGCGAGGCCAATGAGGGTGACAAGCGCGCCAAGCTCGCGGCGGGCGTACTGGGCCTCGACATGTACAAGATGCGCGAGCCGCTCGAAAAGGCGGGCCTCAAATATGTCGACTGAAGGCGCTGTGAACGACGCGGGCAAGCCCGTCTCGGGGCCGTTCGAGAAGACCAAGGGCTGGCTCGACTGGTTCGACAAGCCCAGCAAGCCCAGCTTTGCGCTTCCTCCCGGCGCCGTCGACGCGCATTGCCATGTGTTCGGGCCGGGGGCCGAGTTTCCTTACGCGCCCGAGCGCAAATACACCCCCTGCGACGCCAGCAAGGCGCAATTGTTCGCGCTTCGCGACCGTCTCGGCTTCGCCCGCAACGTCGTCGTGCAGGCGACCTGCCACGGCGCCGACAATAGCGCCATGGTCGACGCGCTCATCTCGAGCGAAGGCAGGGCGCGCGGAATCGCAACCGTCAGGCGGGACGTGAGCGACACGGAACTGAAGCGCTTGCACGAGGCGGGCGTGCGCGGCGTCAGGTTCAATTTCGTCAAAAGGCTGGTCGACTTCACGCCGCAGGACGAACTGAAAGAGATCGCCGAGCGGATCGTCGAGCATGGCTGGCACATCGTCGTCTATTTCGAGGCGGCGGACTTGCCCGAGCTCTCCGATTTCTTCTCGGGCCTGCCGACCACCATCGTCGTCGACCATATGGGCCGGCCGGACGTGACGAAGCCGGCCGACGGCCCGGAATTCGCCCGCTTCCTCAAGTTCATGGATAGTTACGAGAACGTCTGGTGCAAGGTGACGGGCGCCGAGCGCCTGTCGGTTTCCGGCCCGCCGGCGCTGAACGGCGAACACAATCCCTATCGCGACGTGGTGCCGTTCGCGCGCAAGGTGGTCGAGGAGTTTCCGGACCGGGTGCTGTGGGGCACCGACTGGCCCCATCCCAACCTCAAGGACCACATGCCCGACGACGGGCTCATGGTCGACATCATTCCCCATATCGCTCCCGCAGCCGACTTGCAGGATCTGCTCCTGGTTGACAATCCGATGCGGCTCTACTGGCCTGACGAAAAGAGAGGGTAGACCGATGGCGCTCGACAAGGAGTTCGCGGACATTCCCGGAACGACGGTCTTCGACGCCGAGCAGTCGCGCAAGGGCTATTGGCTGAACCAGTTCTGCATGTCGTTGATGAAGGCCGAGAACCGCGCGCGCTTCAAGGCCGACGAACGCGCCTATCTCGACCAGTGGAAGATGAGCGAGGACCAGAAGCAAGCCGTGCTGGCGCGCGACCTCAACCGCTGCATCGAGCTCGGCGGCAACATCTATTTCCTGGCCAAGATCGGCGCGACCGACGGCAAGAGCTTCCAGCAGATGGCCGGCTCCATGACCGCCATGACCGAGCAGGAATATCGCGACATGATGATCAAGGGCGGCCGCAAGATCGAGGGAAATCGCAGGATCGGCGAGCACGGCGACGCCCAGCGCCCGCGCAAGGAATGACAGTCCTTACGGCTCCCCGGACAAAGGACGTTTCAGCATGGCCCGCATCACCGCCTCCCTCTACACTTCGCACATCCCAGCCGTCGGCGCCGCCTTCGACCTCGGCAAGACGAAGGAGGATTACTGGAAGCCCGTCTTCGCCGGATACGATTTCGACAAGCAATGGATGAAGACGCACAAGCCCGACGTGATCGTCGCCGTCTACAACGATCACGCGACCGCCTTCAGCCTCGCCATGATCCCGACCTTCGCGATCATGACCGGGCCGGAATTCAATCCGGCGGACGAGGGCTATGGCGCGCGCCCGGTGCCGAAGGTGATCGGCGACCCGGAGCTCGCCTCGCATATCGCCTCGGAAGTGATCCAGCAGGATTTCGACCTTACCATGGTCAACGAGATCGACGTCGATCACGGTCTCACGGTGCCACTCTCCTGCGTGTTCGGCGAGGTCGAGGAATGGCCGTGCAGGATCATCCCTTTTGCGGTCAATGTCGTGCAGCACCCCGTGCCATCGGGCGCGCGCTGCCTCGCGCTCGGCCGCGCGATCGGCAAGGCGATCTTGAGCTATCCCGAGGACATCAACGTCCAGATCTGGGGCACCGGCGGCATGAGCCATCAATTGCAGGGGCCGCGCGCCGGGCTCATCAACAAGGCATGGGACAACGCTTTCCTCGACCGGCTGATCGATGATCCCGTTGGCCTGTCGAAGATGCCCAACATCGAATATGTCCGCGAGGCGGGATCGGAAGGCATCGAGCTCGTGATGTGGCTGGTTGCGCGCGGCGCCATGGCGGATGTCGTCGCCCACGGCGCGAAGCCGAAAGTCGCGCACCGGTTCTACCATGTGCCGGCTTCCAACACCGCGGTCGGTCATCTCATTCTGGAGAACGCGGGGTAGCGCTTTGTACCTTGTCATTCCCGGCAGACCAGAGGTCTGACCGGGAATCCACGCGGCGGCAGTCGCCGGCCCTGGATTCCCGATCGTCCGCTTCGCGGCCGTCGGGAATGACAAGGCAGGCCTTTATCGAATGCGACGCGCCTGTAGCGTGTCACGTCAATTGATGGTGTCAGCGCAAGATGAAGGCCGTCAGCGGCTCGGCTTTTCCCTTGAACTCCAGCATGGCGCGCTCCGCCGGCGGCTTCTTCCCGGATAGCGCCCGATAGACCTTTTCCGAAACCAGGACCTCATAGGCGCCGGCTGCGCTCTGCAGGCGTGCGGCGGTGTTCACCACGTCCCCGATAGCCGTAAAAGTCTTTGATGCGCCAGTCGCCAACGAGCCCACTTGCGCGGCGCCCATGTGCATCCCGACGCCAACGGGAAGCAACCCCGCATCTTTCCGCACCGCATCGACCAGCCGCCTCGATGCGGCAAGCATCACGTCCGCCGTGCTCGACCCGAGCGACGGCATGTCCACAATGTAGATTGCCATCACCTGGTCGCCAATGAAGTCGATGAACGCATCATCAACGGTCAGCACTCGATTGGAGGTCGCGTAAAAGCGAGTCACCAGATCGGTCGCATCGCGTGAGTCGCGGCTCTCGGACCACGCGGTGAAACCTCGCAGATCCGCGAAAAGCATTCCCACGTCCACTTCGTAAGTCGTCGTCGGCAGCGCATCGAAGCAACTGCGGCAGTAGTTTGGGTTTGCCGACGACGCCCGTATGCCTATTGCCTTTCCAACGCCGCCAAACGGGCCTGGCAAAACCTGCACCGCGGCTCAGAAGGAATAATCCGTGCCTATCCGGTTAAGGCAGACACCCACCATATGTAGGGTGGACCCATTCTCCCGAATTAAAGCTGGGCATAGGTTGGCGCCTCGACGTCGCCCGCGATGCCGAGCAGCGAGCGGAAGGCGTTGAACGGGTAGAAGCGCCGGTTGAAGCGGAACGTGAATTCGTTGAGGTAAGCTTGTAGATGCTTGGCGCTCACGCCGTGGTGGATGCCGTTGAGCCAGGTCTTCAAATTGGAGAAGACGAGATGAATCATCGGCATGAACTGTTCGGCAATTTCGGGATCGCCGCTTTCGGCAATCGGATGATGGTCGTAGCCCCGCTTACGCAAGCTGACGTAGCCGCTCCAATCGTCGGTGACGATCAGCGAGGCTGGCATGACGGCGTTCTCGACAAAGCCGCACAAGGAATCGGCGCTGCGGTCGGCGACGATGGCCAATCGCACACGACCGGCATAGCGACCGTCCCTGCGCTTGTCTTGCGCCGTCCCCGGCTTGCGATGGCGAACCTCGACAGCGGCGGACACCAATGTTTTGTGGTGGATGCCTCGGCCATCGCCGCGCGTCCTTCCACCGACCCAGGTCTCATCGACCTCGACATGCTCTTTCGCCCGACCACCGATACGATCCTGGTCCGGCCGCACCATGCCGGCGCGCAGTTTGTGAAGGATGCCAAACGCAGTTTCGTATCGTGTCAGCCCAAGTTGCCGCTGAAACTGAACCGCCGACATGCCCGGCGTCTGGCTGGCGACGAGATACGCGGCCCAGAACCAGACGCTAAGCGGCGTATGACTGCGCTCCATGACCGTGCCGGCCAAGAGGCCGGTTTGGCGTCGACACGCGCGGCATTCCAGAACACCGGGTCGGGTTGCAATGCGGAAGGGTTCACCAATCACGCCGCAATGCGAGCAGACAAAACCGTCAGGCCAACGCGCGCGCCCAAGATAGACAGCACACGCCGCGTCATTAGGAAACAGCTTCTGAAATTCGGGGAGCGATTGGGGAAAAGCCAGATCGTCCCGCTGGTGAATGTCCAAAGCCGCCATAACTGCGGCTACTAGCCCTAGTGGGTGTCTGAGTCAACCGGATAGGCACGGAATAATCCTCAACACGCGCCGCAACCTGCCAATGAAACCAGTCTTGCACAGTGACAACAACAACGGGCTTTCTTCCGTCGACAGCCTTCGGGCCACCCAGGCGTCGTAGTTGCAGGCTAGCGAGATCAGTCCGAGGACGAGCACGACAAACAGCAGCAGGCCGCCCCAGACGGAGACGTACAGTCCAACAGCGATCGCAAGCAGCGCCGCGATGAAGATCAGGCAAATAAGCCCGATCTCAAAGTATATCGCATTCGACGTGGGACGCATAAGAGCGAACCTATCGACTGTCGGTAGCACACGATATGTCCGGCTTAGGTAGCACACGATCTGTCCGGTAGCGTCGGAGCCTTTACGAGGGTTTTGATGCGCCGGTCGGAAGCCCTTCAGGGTGTGCATGTGATGAGGTTTCTGGACATTTTGGGCCGCTGCGAGGCGGCGGAGTTCAATCAAGTGGAGGCGGCGGAACTGCTCGGGATCGACGAGCGGACATTTCGACGCTGGCGCCAGCGGTTCGAGGACGACGGCGAGGCTGGGCTTCTGGATCGCCGGCTTGGCAAGGCGTCGGGCAAGCGGGTTCCGGTCGATCGCGCCGACGAGGTCGAGGCGTTGTATCGCGAGCGCTATCGAGGCTTCACCACCAGGCATTTTCACGAACATCTGGTGGCGGAGCACAAGTTTTCGTGGAGCTACACCTGGACGAAGACGTTCCTTCAGTCGAAGGGGCTTCTGGAGAAGGCGAAGCGGCGCGGCGCGCATCGGCGCAAACGGCCGCGTCGGCCGATGCCGGGGATGATGCTGCATCAGGACGGGTCGCGTCACGCGTGGCTTCAGGGCCAGCCGGCGCTCGATCTCATTGTGACCCTGGACGACGCGACAGGAGCGATCTATTCGGCGTTTCTGGTCGAGGAGGAAGGGACGGCCTCGACCTTCCGGGCGCTGAAGGAGACGTTCGGCGCGCACGGCCTGCCGATGAGCCTCTATACGGATCGCGGCGCCCACTACTTCCATACCCCCGAGGCGGGCGGCAAGATCGACCGCAAGCGGCCGACGCAGGTCGGGCGGGCGCTCGAGCAACTCGGCGTCGAGCATATCGGGGCCTATTCGCCCCAGGCGCGCGGGCGGTCGGAACGGGCGTTTCAGACCTTGCAGGACCGGCTGGTGAAGGAGCTCGCGCTCGCCGGGATCGATACGATCGAGGCGGCCGACGCCTTCCTCCGCGACGTCTATCTGCCCGCTTACAATGCGCGCTTCGCCGCGCCGCCGGCCGAGCCGGGCTCGGCCTTCGTTGCGATCCCGGGCGTCGACCTCGACGAGATCTTGTGCGTCCAGGAGGAGCGCCAGGTCGGCAACGACAATTGCGTTTCCTTCAATAGGCTCAAGCTGCAAATCCCGGAAAGTCCCCTGCGCCCACACTTCGTCAAGGCGAGGGTCAAAGTCCACCTCTACCCGGACGGCTCCCACGCCCTCTTCCTCGGGCCACGGTGCATCGGCCGGTACGACACACAAGGAGCGATCAGGCACGTGAAAAGCGCCGCTTAAATCCGCTCGGCGGCGCGGCCTGTGGACATGTGGACGACGCTTCGCCTCGCCCACATGCCCACAGGAGAACAGAACCAGAAGAAGCGGACATTTGATGTGCTACCAAAACCGGACAAGTTAATTCGCTATCGACAAGAGCGAACCTATCGACGAGCGTGTTCGGTCCGTCGGCGCGCCCGCATTTTTTATGCGCGAACGGACCGGCGCGAGTTTGGATCATACTATTGGATCGAATTTAACGCTTGGTGCCCGCGTCTGACGGCGGCGATGATTTTGTCGGGATCGGCGGTCCAGGTGAAGGGCTGCGATTGCTGATTGTGCTCTTCGAGGAAGCGGTTGATCGCGGCTTGCAGGTCGGCGACAGACCGAAAGACGCCGCGTTTGAGCCTGCGCTTTGTGAGGGTCGCGAAGAAGCCCTCGACCGCGTTGAGCCAGGAAGCCGATGTCGGGGTGAAATGGAACGTCCATCGCGGATGGCGTTCGAGCCATCCGCGAACATTGGGATGCTTATGGGCGGCGTAGTTGTCGACGATGGCGTGAATCGTCTTTCCAACGGGAACCTGCTTCTCGATGACATTGAGGAAGCGAATGAACTCCTGATGGCGATGGCGCTGCATGTTGCGGCCGATGACCGTGCCGTCGAGGACGTTCATCGCGGCGAACAGCGTCGTCGTGCCGTGGCGCTCATAGTCGTGCGTCATGGTTCCGGCGCGACCCTTCTTCAGCGGCAGTCCGGGCTGTGTGCGGTCAAGCGCCTGAATCTGGCTCTTTTCGTCGACCGACAGGACGATGGCGTGTGCGGGCGGATCGACATAGAGCCCGACGACGTCGCGCAATTTGTCGACGAAGCGCGGATCGTTGGACAGCTTGAACTGGCGCATCCGGTGCGGTTGCAGACCATGGGCGCGCCAGATGCGTTGGACCGAACTCACGCTGAGCCCAGTCGCCTTCGCCATCAAGGCTCCGGTCCAGTGGGTCGTCTCACCAGGCGGGTCGCCAAGCGTCAAGGCGACAACGCGCTCCGTCGCCTCGGCGCTGAGGGGCTTGATTCGCGAGGGACGCGTCTTGTCACGAAGCAGGCCGTCGAACCCGTCCTCCAGAAAGCATTCCTGCCAGCGCCAAACGCAGGTCTTGGACTTGGCCGTTCGCCGCATGATCTCGTTCGTGCCGACGCCATCGGCGGTCAACAGCACGATTTCAGCCCGCCAGACGCGCTTCTGAGGCGCGTTGCGGTCCTGCACCACAGCTTTGAGCCGGCGAATATCGGCGGACGAAACGGAGAGGGATTTTCCTGCGCGCATCGCGCAGACTCGCACGCCGAACTTGCCGCGGGAATCCCATCCGGGACTCAAATGTTAGGCTCGATCCACTAGCGCAGGCGAGAACAGCAGGCGAGCGGCGCGAGCGCTGTCGGCGAGCCAGTGAACATCGTGCCGGTGAGGGTTGTGGGGGCGCAGCCGACTGCGACCGCCATAGCTCCCGGGTCGATGGGCCGGATGGAGATCGTGCTTGTTGGCGGCGAGCGGATCCTTGTCGGGGCGGATGTTGACGCCGGCGCGCTCGCTCGCATCGCCAAGGCATTATCGCGGCGATGATCCCGATTCCGACCGGCGTGCGAGTATGGCTGGTGACGGGCCACACCGATATGCGCAAGGGGTTCGATGGTCTGGCTCTGATCGTCCAAGAGACGTTGAAGCGTGATCCGCATTCCGGCCATCTTTTCGTCTTTCGCGGCCGCCGCGGGTCTCTGATCAAATGCCTTTGGAGCGACGGCCAGGGTCTGTGCCTGTTCTCGAAGCGATTGGAGCGGGGGCGGTTCCTGTGGCCGTCGATGGCTGACGGAACAGTGACGATCTCGACGGCGCAACTCTCCTATCTTCTGTCCGGCATCGATTGGCGCATGCCGCAAGGGACATGGCGTCCGACGGCGGTTGGATAGAAGAAAAAATTGCTTGAGAACGCAAAAAGGGGCGCCTCAAACGTCCGATTTTGTGATTCCATCTGATTCGTGGACGCCGATCCTTCCTTCGTTCCCGACGACATCGAAGCGCTGAAAGCCGCGCTGATCGCGGCGCGAGCTGAGACTGCGGCGGTAGGCGCCGAACTGGCCAGCGCTCAAGCCGCGACGGCTAACGACCGTTCGCTGATTGCGTATCTTAAGCTCGAGATCGAGAAGCTGCGCCGCGTGATTCATGGACCTCGCGCCGAGCGCACGGCGCGGCTTCTTGACCAATTGGAGCTTCAGCTCGAGGAGGCGGAGGCGGAGGCGACGGAAGACGAGCTCGCCGCCGAACAAGCGCAACGCCGGTCCACCTTAGTCAGATCCTTTGAGCGCAAGTGGCCGAGCCGAAAGCCGTTTCCCGAGCATCTGCCGCGTGAGCGGGTCGTCATTCCCGCCCCGGAGACTTGCCCGTGCTGCGGCTCGGCCAGGCTGTCGAAGCTTGGCGAGGACATCACCGAGACGCTGGAGGTCGTCCCGCGTCAATGGAAGGTGATCCAAACCGTCCGCGAGCGCTTCTCATGCCGAGAATGCGAGACGATCACGCAGCCGCCGGCGCCATTCCATGTGACGCCGCGCGGCTTCGCTGGCCCTAATCTTCTGGCGATGATCCTGTTCGAGAAGTTCGGTCAGCATCAGCCGCTCAATCGCCAGAGCGAGCGCTACGCCAGAGAGGGCGTGGACTTAAGCTTGTCGACGCTGGCCGACCAGGTTGGCGTCTGCGCTTTGGCGCTGTGGCCGCTCTATTCGCTGATCGAGGCGCATGTTCTTTCCGCCGAGCGGTTGCACGGGGACGACACCACGGTTCCGATTCTGGCGAAAGGCAAGACCGAAACCGGCCGCATCTGGACTTACGTTCGCGACGATCGGCCATTCGGCGGCAAGGATCCGCCCGCGGCGCTCTATTACGCCTCGCGCGATCGATCGGGCGAAATCCCCAGCGACATCTCAAGTCCTTTGTCGGCATCCTGCAGGCCGACGCCTATAGCGGCTATGGTCGGCTTTATCTCGCTGATCGCCGGCCACGCCCGATCGTTGAGGCGCTGTGCTGGAGCCATAGCCGGCGCAGATTTTTCGAGCTCGCTGATATCGCCTCGAACGCGCGGCGCGGCAGGGACGCTGCGCCGATCTCGCCGATCGCCTTGGAGGCGATAAGGAGAATCGACGCCATCTTCGACATCGAGCGCGAGATCAGTGGCCTCTGGGCCGAGGAGCGGCTCGCTACGCGCCGCTTAAGGAGCGCGCCTCTCGTCGCGACGCTGGAGGAGTGGCTGCGCGCCGAACGCGCCAAGCTCTCCCGGCACAATGGCGTCGCCAAAGCCATCGATTACATGCTCACCCGTTGGCCGGCCTTCTCCCGCTTCCTCGAAGACGGGCGTATCTGTCTTACGAACAACGCGGCGGAAAGAGCGCTGCGCGGTCTGGCCTTGGGAAGAAAGTCATGGCTCTTCGCCGGCTCGGAGCGCGGCGCTGAGCGCGCCGCGCTCATGTACACGCTGATCCAGACCGCCAAGCTCAACCACGTCGATCCGCAGGCTTGGCTTGCCGACGTTCTCGCCCGCATTGCTGATCAGGCGATGAGCAAACTCGATGAACTCTTGCCGTGGAACTGGGACAATCCGAAACTCGACGCTGTCGCCGGCGTGAAGGAGCGATCATGCGGCAACGGCAACGGACCCCGGTGAGGAGCCGGGGCGGCTTATCCCAGACTGAGAAGGCCGCCATCACCGCCGCCTGTCAGCAACTGATCGACGAGGTATTGAAACCGCGATTCCTGCCTGTCATCCGGCCGACCGAGTTCAACTACCCGGTTGACATCTGCGGCAAATGGCACGGAACACGCTATCGCTTCATTCAGCGCTATCGGTCCGGCTTTCCCGAGAACCTCGGCCAGGAGTTTGATGCGCCATTCACGCGTCTGGACTGGATCAGCCCCGGGCGCTTCGACCTTCAATGGCATCGGCATACCGGCGAATGGTTCTGCCTCCATCGCGGCCTGTCCCTGACCGAAGCACTGAATACAATCATCGCTGACGGTCCGCTAAACCCGCTCTGAAATCCGCGACCCTCGCCGGAGGGTTACCAGATCACCGGGAAAGGGCCAACAGAAGGACGCTCCCTTCATGGAGCACCACATCGAAATTCAATGGGCCCGACGCCGTAAGCCCAACGGCGAATGGACCGGCCACAACCACTACGTCACCACTTACGAAGGCGTCGAGATTGGGCGCTGGCGTGTCCCCGAGTGCGACGCCGCGCGCTGGCTTCGCGACAACGCAGGGGCAGCCGACACTGACACCCTCATCACCCACAGGCCCGCCGAGGACGGCTCCACCCGCAATGGCGCGCCCTGCATGCGCGGGTCAATCGGATGGTTCGCCGCAATGACCGTTCAAGAGAATGAGAAGGTGTCCCCGAGGTTCGCCACCTATCACCCGTTTGAAGGCCCCGCTACGGTCCGGGGGTTAGAGAAGGACGGCCAAGACGGGCTCGCCCTAAGCAGAGATTCTTGGCATGGCCAACGGATCGGGGGTGCGCTCGCGGTTGAGATCGATGACGGCGTCATGGATGGCTTGGTCGAGGGCGGCGACGTCTGTGAAGGTCTGGTGGGCGAGGTGATGGACCTTAAGATCGCGCCAGACCGGCTCGATTTCATTGAGTTCGGGGGCGTAGTTCGGCAGCCACTCGACGGTGAGCCAGTGTGCGCGGGCGGCCAGGGCGGCAAGCGAGCGTTTGCTGGTGTGGATCGGACCATTGTCCTCGACCAGCACGACCGGCTTGGCCTGTCGCCCGGGCTGCGGTCCGAAGAGACGGTCGAGTTGCTCCAGATGGGCGATGAAATCGCTGCTGCGCTTGGTCGGGCAGGTCAGGACGATGAGTTGGCGCGTGACGTGATCAAGCGACCCCAGCATCGCGACCTTCTTGGCCTGCCCAGGCGCCGGCACACGCAAGTCCGCCCCCGACTTCGCCCAGGCGCGGGCGAGATAGGGATGCGTCAGCGCCTCGCTCTCATCGCCGTAGAGAAGAACAATGTCGCCCGCTTCGGCCTGCTGTTTGCGCAGTTGCAGGCGCAGGCCCACCCGTTCCACCTCGCTTTCCGTCTGACGTCCCTTCAGCGTGTGCCGGGGCCGCCGCCAACGGAACTTTTTTTTCGCAAGGCCTTGGACAGTTGCGAACGGCTGATGCGCACGCCCTCGCGCGCTTCGATCTCGGCGCGGAGGCGGGGGATCGTCCAGTTGCGCCGGTCGGCCACAGGTTCTTCCAGCAAGGGGGTGACGACGCGCAAGGCGGCTTCACTCTTCACCGGAGGCGGGCCTGGCGCGATGCTGGTCTTCAGCGCTGCGACACCGCCAGCGGTGAAGTCGCTGCGCCACAGGCGAACCGTATCTTCGCGCACGCCAAACGCCTCCGCGATCTTGGAGCTGGTCCAACCAGCCAGCGTCAAAAGCACGGCGCGCGCCCGGTCCGCCTCGCCGCGATCACGTAAATCGGCAAGAGCCAAGAGGCCGGCGCGTTGTTCATCGCTCGCCATAACCGGAGACTTTCCCGCCATGCCATACACCTTGCAAATCGGCGCAGGCAGCAAACCGCAAAAAACCTATCCGTTGGTTAGCCAAACGGAATCTGCTTAGATATGGGGGTTGAAGCCGATGGGTGATCCTCACCCCCTTATCCCCATCAGGATCGACCCGACCGAGGGAGGACGTTGGCGTGTGACAGCCGGCGAGGCCGTCCTAGCTGACGCTGCCAAGTTCCCCGTCCAAGCCGCGCGCCGCGCTCTGGCCATCCTTGGTTATGGCCCGGCGTGTCTCGTTCAATTCACCCTACCCATTCGGGACATCACAGAGGAATACGAAGTTGCTCCCGCTTAGCTACAAAGACCTCCGGGCGGCCATCGCCGTTAAGACCGGCTTCCATCCACCAAGAGGTAGGGCAGCACTGTCGCAGTGGCTTGAGGAACGTCCTGAATTGGTCGCCAGCCTCACGCCAATCCCCGAGAGCCCTGCGAACCCCGCTGCGTCCCCGTCGCCAGTGGACCCGTCACCTGCCGATGGACTGAGCCCACCCTTCGCACGGGCCTATGCCGGCACCTTCGACCGCACCTACACACCTGAGGGAGCACACTGGGGCATCCACGTGCGCCGCCGCGTCAGGCCGAAATGGCTCCTAGAGCGGCTTGCCATTGGATTTACGCATATCCTGCGTTCCTGACGTATGCGGCGCATTCTTGCGGTGCGTACTGAGAGAGGATGGCGGCGGTGGCGTCGGCGACAGCGTCGTATGTTCGGGCGCCGGCTTTCCGAAGCAGGGTTTTGAACTTGGCGAAGACCTGCTCGATCGGATTGAGGTCGGGTGAGTACTTCGGCAGGAACACCAGGCGGGCGCCGACGGCCCGGATCGCCTGCCGGATGGCCTTTCCTTTGTGAGAGCCGAGATTGTCGAGGATGACGACGTCGCCTGGTTTGAGGGTCGAAACCAGGAACTGCTGGACGTAGGCGAGAAAGCGCTCGCCGTTGATGGGTCCGTTGAACAGGCAGGGCGCCTCGATGCGATCGTTGCGCAGGGCGGCGAGGAAAGTCGCGGTCTTCCAGTGCCCGTGAGGGACCTTGTCGACCAGCCGCTGCCCTTTTGGCGCCCAGCCGCGCAGACGGGTCATGTTGGTTTTCGTCCAGGTCTCGTCGATAAAGACCAGACGCCTGGGATCGATCAGGCCCTGATAGTGCCGCCAGCGTAGGCGATGGCGTTTTACGTCCGGACGGTCCTGCTCGCTCGCCACGAGGGTCTTTTTTTAAACGTGACGCCAATCCGGCGAAAGAAGCGGCTCATCATCGAGGCGTCGGCTTTGATCCCGCGCTCGAACAACAACCGATCGCAAAGACCCTGAAGCGTAATATCCGGCTTCCCAGCTCGCGCCGCCTCCAGAAAATCCCGATGTGGCATGAGCGCGGATGGCCGATGGCCGCCATGCCCGACCAGTTCGCGCGAGCCACTCCGCTCAAAGCGTTCGAGCCACTTGACGGCAATCGATTCGCTGACCTCGTACCGCCGCGCAGCCGCGCGACGGCTCATCTCCCCTTTCAGCACCGCGTCGATGACCCGATCGCGCAAGTCCTGCGAATATGGCTTCGGCATCCCTGCTGGCCTCCGCCCAGCCCGCAGGTTGAATCAGAACTTCGGCGATTCGGGAATCCCCATCACGATTCAAGCCAAAATCCAAACGCTCTAATCGCCGTCAAGTCCAACGGGATATCGCGAGGCGTCGGCTTAAAAGCGGATCGTGTCCAGCTCGGGCAGCATAACGACGCTTTCCTGCTCGTTGGGGTCGGTGCGCGAGATCACGGCTGTCGCCGGCTCGGTCTGGCTCAGGTTGTAGGGCAGGTGCGGCGTGTTGGCGGGAATGTAGACAAAATCCCCGGCGCGCGTGGCCATATGGTTCTCGAGCTTCTCGCCGTAATACATGCCCACCTCGCCGCTCAGCACGTAGAGCGCCGTCTCATGCGCTTCGTGCTTGTGCGCCTTGGCGCGAGCGCCGGGCGGGACAGTGAGAAGCTGCATGTGGATGGCCGACGCGCCTGCGGTCTCGGCGGAAACCGCAGCCGCGTAGGTGAAGCCCTGCTTGCCGACGAACGGTTCGCCCGCGCGCAGCAGAACGCAGGTGACGGGGCGTTCGGTGGTCACGCTATCCGGCATGGCGGCCTCTCTACGGATCGCCCGGGCGCCCGTGCCGATCACGGAGATTCGCCCCCGGGTGGTTTGCCCCGGAGGGAGCAAACCCGTGCACAGATAGACCTCGACCGTCGCCGCGCTATTTCACCAGCCGGGGGCCGGCGGCGCGCGAATATTCGTTCTCCTGCACGACGCCGAGCCGCCGGGCGACCTCGGTATAGGCCTCGATCATGCCGCCGAGGTCCTTGCGGAAGCGGTCCTTGTCCATCTTGTCGTTGGTCTTGACGTCCCATAGCCGGCAGGAATCGGGGCTGATCTCGTCGGCGAGCACGATCCGCATCGTCTCCCCCTCCCACAAGCGCCCGGTTTCGATCTTGAAATCGACCAGCCGGATGCCGACGCCCAGGAACAGCCCCGACAGAAAATCGTTGACCCGAATCGCCAGCGCCATGATGTCGTCGATTTCCTGCGGCGCGGCCCAGCCGAAGGCGGTGATGTGCTCTTCGGAGACCATTGGGTCGTTCAGCTGGTCGTTCTTGTAGTAAAATTCGATGATCGACCGCGGCAGCTGCGTGCCTTCCTCGAGGCCGAGGCGGGTGGACAGCGATCCGGCCGCGACATTGCGCACCACGACCTCGAGCGGAATGATCTCGACCTCCCGGATCAATTGCTCGCGCATATTGATTCGGCGGATGAAATGGGTGGGCACGCCAATGTCGTTGAGCCGCTGGAAGACGTATTCCGAGATTCGATTGTTGAGAACGCCCTTGCCTTCGATGACCTCATGCTTCTTGGCGTTGAACGCAGTCGCGTCATCCTTGAAATACTGGATGAGGGTGCCGGGCTCCGGGCCCTCGTAGAGGACCTTGGCTTTGCCTTCGTAGATGCGTCGGCGGCGGTTCATGCGGTGCGACCGTGGCTTGAGGAAATCCATTCTGCTGGCCTTTTCTGGCGGCTATCCCGGCAAAGCCGCGATGGCAGGCACGGGATATGGGGATTCGGACCGCGAAACCCAAGCATCGGACTCGTCCGGACCGGGGCCTGCCCCCATTCCGCAATCTACCTGATTGCCGGCGCTGGCACAAACTTTCCAACCGCGGGCGGTCGCTAAACGCAGGTTGCAGGGTCGGAGGGGGGACGCGGCCCCGGAATCGAAGGAAAACAACGGCCAGATTCGGGCAGTATAGGCCGCCGCCGCGACCGAGTAAATCAGAAAACCTTGCCTGCATTTCTGTTTTTATCCACAATGGTCACTGGATCCCGTGCCCTCGCAAAAATGAGAAGGGCCGCTCCTTGGGGGAACGGCCCTTCCATTGTCGCGCCCACGCTAGCTCGCTGGCGCCCTAGAGTTCTTGCCTAGCGAGTGCTATGCGCGAAATTCCTTCGCACGGACAATAACCCAGGCCTCGTCGATCACGCGGGGCGGAAGACAATGAGACACTGGATCACCTCCTTTCGGCTGGTTGACGACGGTGACATGTTACGGTGATTCGAAAAATTTAAAAGCAGGATTTTTTTCGTGGAGTTAAGAATTCTTTAGACTTTCGTCGCGAGCGCGCCTCTTGTGGCTCGACCCAGACCCGCCCATGTGAGGTTAAGGCCGGAGCGTTCGGGTGTGATCATGTCCAAGTTCAAACTTGTGCGCCGGATTGCGATTGCAGCGCTCGGCGCGATGGCCTTTACCGCCATTGCTCCGTCTCCCGGCGCGCTCGCACGCCGTATTCCTTCGCCTGACGGGGTTCGCGTGGACGTAGCGCCGCTCGCGGCAAACGCTGGCGAACCGACCGCCGAGTGGGTCGCGGAGGCCCTGCCCGGTCAGATCGCTCGAAATCTCGCGGCGCGGGGCGTGAGCGCCAACGTGTCCGTTCAAATCGACTACCTGACCCTCGGGTCGAACGTCGGGGCGAACGGGCCGGCCGGTTCGTCATATGACAACATCCAAGGCGTCGCGACCATCAACGGCGTGGAAATGCCGGTGCGGGCGACGTCGTCCTACTATCCCATGACGAGCGACCAGACGATGATCGAACAATCGAACCGCGAACGGGTGCGGCTGCTCACCCAAGCGCTTGCGTACTGGATCGCCCAGGACGCAGTCCGCTAAGGGCGCGGCCGCCCCCCGGGGCGCTCAGGCCGCGCTGGCGATCGCCTGGCAGACCTCGCCGACCAGCGCGTCGACCAGCGCCTGATCGTCCGCCTCCCCCATCACCCGGATCACCGGCTCGGTGCCGGACGGGCGCACCAGGAGCCGGCCGCGATCGCCGAGCCGCTCCCGCGCCGCCGCGATCGCCTTGGCCACCGCCGGGTTGTCGAGCGGCCTGCCGCCCTTGAAGCGCACGTTGCGCAGAACCTGCGGCGCGGGCTCGAACCGCCGGCACACCTCGCTCGCCGGCTTGCCGGACTTGCGCACCGCCGCCAGCACCTGCATCGCCGCCACCAGGCCGTCGCCGGTGGTCGAATAGTCGGACAGAATGATGTGGCCCGACTGCTCGCCCCCGACATTGAAGCCCTTCTCGCGCATGCGCTCGATCACATAGCGGTCGCCGACCGCGGTGCGCTCGAGCGTCAAGCCCAGGCTCATAAGATGCCGCTCGAGCCCGAGGTTCGACATCACCGTCGCGACCACGCCAGGCTTCGCCAACCGCCCCTCGTCGCGCCACAGCTCGGCGATCACCGCCATCACCTGGTCGCCGTCGATCAGATGGCCCTTCTCGTCGATGAGGATCATCCGGTCGGCGTCGCCGTCGAGCGCGATGCCAATATCGGCCCGCATCTCGCGAACCTTGCGGCTCAGCGCCTCGGGCGCGGTCGAGCCGACCTCGAAATTGATGTTGAGCCCGTTCGGCTCGACCCCGATCTGGATCACCTCGGCCCCGAGCTCCCACAAAGCCTCGGGCGCCACCTTGTAGGCCGCGCCGTTGGCGCAGTCGACGACCACCCGCAAGCCATCGAGCGACACGTCGCGCGACAGCGTCCGCTTGGCGTATTCGATGTAGCGCGCCTGGACGTCGTCGATGCGCCTGGCGCGGCCGAGATCGGCGGAGCGGGCGAGCATCGGCGCGACGTCGCCGTCCATCAGCGCCTCGATGCGCGCCTCGACCGCGTCGGAGAGCTTAAAGCCGTCCGGCCCGAACAGCTTGATGCCGTTGTCCTCGTAAGGATTGTGCGAGGCCGAGATCATCACGCCGAGATCGCAGCGCATCGAGCGCGTCAGCATCGCCACCGCCGGCGTCGGAACGGGGCCGAGCAGCAGAACGTCGACGCCGACCGAGGCGAAGCCCGCCACCAGCGCATATTCGATCATGTAGCTCGAGAGCCGGGTGTCCTTGCCGATCACCACCCGATGGCGGTGGTCGCCGCGGCGAAAGGCGAGCCCGGCCGCCTGGCCCACCTTCAGCGCCACGTCCGCGGTGATCTCGCTGTTGGCCCGTCCCCGAATGCCGTCGGTGCCAAAATGCCTGCGCGCCATCTTGCGAAAGCTCCCCGGGCGAATTGTCGCTGCTTTATGCGAACGCTGCGCCCTCTTACCTCATCTGTGCGGGTAAAAGTTTCACAATTCGTTGCTAGACGTTAACGCCGCGACGCGGCGTTGCCCACTCCGCGCTTGGCGCCTAGAGTGCCTGCGCCTCGAAAATTCCCGCACTCGATGGGAGAACGCCGATGATCCGGACCGTCGCCACCAAGCCGTTCGCCGACCAAAGGCCAGGCACCTCTGGTCTGCGCAAGCAGGTCCCGGTCTTCCAAGGGCCCAATTATCTCGAAAACTTCATCCAGTCGACTTTCGATTCTCTCGAGGGTTTTCAGGGCAAGACGCTCATTCTCGGCGGCGACGGCCGCTTCTTCAACCGCGAGGCGATCCAGGTCGTGATCAAGATCGCCGCGGCGAACGGCTTCGGCCGCGTCGTCGTGGGCAAGGGCGGCATTCTCTCGACGCCCGCCGTCTCCGCCCTGATCCGCGCGCTCCACGCCTTCGGCGGCATAATCCTGTCGGCGAGCCACAATCCCGGCGGGCCGCATGGCGATTTCGGCGTCAAATACAATATCGGCGCCGGGGGACCCGCCCCGGAGGGCGTCACCGAGGCGATCTTCGCCCATACCAAGACGATCGCCGCCTACAAGATTTCGGACGCCGCCGACGTCGACATCGATCGCCTGGGGACGGTCAAGGTCGAGGGAACCGAGATCGAAATCATCGACCCGGTCACGCAATATCTCGCGCTCATGAAGACGCTGTTCGACTTCGACGCGATCCGCGCCCTGTTCGCCTCGGGCTTCCGCATGCGGTACGACGCGCTGCACGCCGTCACCGGGCCTTACGCCCACGCCATCTTCGAGGACGAGCTCAAAGCCGGCGCGGGGACGGTGGTGAATGGGACGCCCTTGCCTGATTTCGGCGGCCATCACCCCGACCCCAATCCGACCTACGCCAAGGACCTTTACGACTTCATGATGTCGCCGGTGCGCGCCCGACTTCGGCGCAGCCTCGGACGGCGACGGCGACCGCAACATGATCCTCGGGCGCGGAGCCTATGTGACGCCGTCCGATTCGCTCGCGATCCTCACCGCCAACGCGCTTGACGCGCCGGGCTATGCGAAGGGGCTTGCCGGGGTCGCGCGCTCGATGCCGACCAGCGCCGCCGCCGACCGCGTCGCCGCCAAGCTCGGGATCAAGGCCTACGAGACCCCGACGGGGTGGAAGTTCTTCGGCAACCTGCTCGACGCCAATCTCGCGACGCTATGCGGCGAGGAAAGCTTCGGCACCGGCTCGAACCACATCCGCGAGAAGGACGGGGTGTGGGCGGTCCTGTTCTGGCTCAACATCCTCGCCAAACGCCGCATAGCCGTGCTCGACCTCGTGCGCGAACATTGGCGGACTTATGGGCGCAACTATTACACCCGCCACGACTACGAGGAGATCGATCTGACCGCCGCGAAAGGGCTCATGGCGGCGTTGCGCGAGGCGACGGCGACGCTTCCAGGCAAAAGCTTCGGCGCACACAAGGTCGAGGCGGCGGACGATTTCGCCTATCACGATCCGGTCGACGGCTCGGACGCGACCGATCAGGGCATCCGGGTGATGTTCGAGGGCGGCGCGCGCATCGTCTATCGGCTCTCCGGGACGGGGACGGTCGGCGCGACGCTGCGCGTCTATATCGAGCATTACGAGCCGGCGTCCGGCAAACTCGATCAGGAGACGCAGGCGGCGCTTGCGGACCTCATCGCGCTCTCGCGCAGTCTGGCGGAAATCGAGAAGCGCACCGGACGCAAGGCGCCGACCGTGATCACCTGAAAGCGACGCCCTCGCTCGGGCGGCGCGCTCGCGTTATATTTGGCGTACTATTTCGTGGGCCCGCCGGCGCTGGGACGCGAGCCAGCCTACGCCGCCAAAGCCGATCAGCATCAGCGCCCAGGTCGAAGGCTCGGGCGCCGCCAGCGAGCTTGCCGTCACTGTAACGTTCCCGGTCACCCAAAGGCCGTCCGAGGGGGTCGTCTGCTGGGCCCCATACGCGCCCGGAACGGCGCCTGCGGGATCATAGAGGGTGACGCAATACGAAGCGGTCCCATTCAAGCAGCTGTCGACGCCCGGATAAGTCGCGACGACGAGATACCCCGCCACGCTGTCGTAAGTGTACGCCAGCGAATAGGGAGGATTGGGAAGATTAAATGAATTGATCGTAAGGCCGGCCGTGGACGCCGACGTCACCGACACCGTGGGATCGAAGAGGAGCGTGAAACTGAGGTCGACCGGATCGACGGGCGCCGGCGTGGAGGGCCCGGTGATCAGGGTGTCGAAGCCCGAAGCGGTGACATCGAAAGTGCGCTCGATGACCGCGGCGTGGGCGAACGAAGTCAACCCGGCAAACGCAACGCCGGCGACAAAAGCGTGGAATCTCATTGTTTTTTCCCCAGCGCGAAATTGGTCGATTTCGCCCGAGGCGAAACTGACGCCGGGCCACAATCGTGTCAAGCGGGGGACGCGAAATCGCCCCGTTCGGGACACGTCCAATCGAACCCTGGACCCGCGCGAGCGTCGCGCAAGCCTTCGCAGGCGGGCTGATGGCGCGCCTTGCGACGGCTTGACGCGCTTCTCAGGCTCTCACCTGACCGCGATACGCTCGCTCGCGGCCTCGGGCGCGAGGATTTCGCCCGGCCTGGCGTTGACCTCGATCAGGCCGGGCCTCGTCCGGGTGGGCTCGGCGGGTCGCCGGGCGCCCGAGGACGGCGAGCCGCGATGGCCCGGACCGCAATCGCCCGAGGTCCGCGTGACGATCCTTGGCCGGCCCCCGTCGGGCGAGGGGAAAACCTCGACGCTGCGGGTGCACATGTGGGCGCCGGACAGTGTCGAGGCGGCGGAGAAACTGCGCTCGCCCGGCGCGAGGCGGCCGGAATCGGCCGCGGCGAAGGCATCGGGGAAGCCAAAGGCGGAAGCCTGCAAGTCGGCCGTCTCATTGAGGAGCGCCTGCGCTTCGCGGTCCATTTCGGCCGACATGCGGTCGAGAGCCGCGAAGGGAGAATTCATGCCGGCCGGTTCGAAGCCGGGCGAGAACAGCGGCGCTGGGTCCTGGGTCCAGTGGATCTGCGGGGGCCGATCGCCGAGGTAGCGGATCTGCTCGATCGAGCCGTCGGGCAGCCGAACGGTGAGGATGTGGGTCCTCGCAATCTCGCCTGCGCTTGCGCCGGCAAGTCCGGCCGCTGCGAGAACAACGGCGCCGATGAGAGCAGCGGTACGAAACTTCTGCACAAACGGTCTCCAAGCCTTGGTTCATCGTTTGGGAAGCGGAAACGCGCTCCCCACGCGAAACATGGTGCCGCAGAAGGACGATTTTTTGGCGAAGTCTGGCTGAGGCTGTGGCCGCATGCGGGGTCGCGCACAGGGGGCCCGGTTTCTCCAGGCGTTGTCGATCTCAAGCGAGGAAGGAGTTCTTGCTCCACGAGGTAAAGAATCACCGCCGCAGTCTGGTGTAGTTGAAACGCTGCAAGATGCCGTGGGACGACACGCGGATTCACGCCAGCTCCGTGTGCGGCCGTCTTGTTGCGGATCGTGGGCGTCGAAGTCTCAATCAGCCCTTTAAGATGATTTAGGGATGTTTGTGAATACGCAGCGAGGAACCGGGCATCGACGGCCGCTTGAATAAGTCTGCTCGCAGTATCTGTATCGTTGAATTTCCACCCACGTTTTCGGCCGATCACCTTGAGGACGCTTTCAAGCGCTTTTCCGCAATCTACCAAACAATCTTCCGTGCCTATCCGGTTGACTCAGACACCCACTAGGGCTAGTAGCCGCAGTTATGGCGGCTTTGGACATTCACCAGCGGGACAATCTGGCTTTTCCCCAATCGCTCCCCGAATTTCAGAAGCTGTTTCCTAATGACGCGGCGTGTGCTGTCTATCTTGGGCGCGCGCGTTGGCCTGACGGTTTTGTCTGCTCGCATTGCGGCGTGATTGGTGAACCCTTCCGCATTGCAACCCGACCCGGTGTTCTGGAATGCCGCGCGTGTCGACGCCAAACCGGCCTCTTGGCCGGCACGGTCATGGAGCGCAGTCATACGCCGCTTAGCGTCTGGTTCTGGGCCGCGTATCTCGTCGCCAGCCAGACGCCGGGCATGTCGGCGGTTCAGTTTCAGCGGCAACTTGGGCTGACACGATACGAAACTGCGTTTGGCATCCTTCACAAACTGCGCGCCGGCATGGTGCGGCCGGACCAGGATCGTATCGGTGGTCGGGCGAAAGAGCATGTCGAGGTCGATGAGACCTGGGTCGGTGGAAGGACGCGCGGCGATGGCCGAGGCATCCACCACAAAACATTGGTGTCCGCCGCTGTCGAGGTTCGCCATCGCAAGCCGGGGACGGCGCAAGACAAGCGCAGGGACGGTCGCTATGCCGGTCGTGTGCGATTGGCCATCGTCGCCGACCGCAGCGCCGATTCCTTGTGCGGCTTTGTCGAGAACGCCGTCATGCCAGCCTCGCTGATCGTCACCGACGATTGGAGCGGCTACGTCAGCTTGCGTAAGCGGGGCTACGACCATCATCCGATTGCCGAAAGCGGCGATCCCGAAATTGCCGAACAGTTCATGCCGATGATTCATCTCGTCTTCTCCAATTTGAAGACCTGGCTCAACGGCATCCACCACGGCGTGAGCGCCAAGCATCTACAAGCTTACCTCAACGAATTCACGTTCCGCTTCAACCGGCGCTTCTACCCGTTCAACGCCTTCCGCTCGCTGCTCGGCATCGCGGGCGACGTCGAGGCGCCAACCTATGCCCAGCTTTAATTCGGGAGAATGGGTCCACCCTACATATGGTGGGTGTCTGCCTTAACCGGATAGGCACGCAATCTTCTAGCTGCCCGTGTCTATACGCCTCGTGAGCACTACGGTACTCCTTGTTTGCGGAGCTGAATTTCTCATCACGGAGCAATTGCAGAGCGGGTAGGACCACTTCGCTATGTACGAACTGTGAATTTATGCGTATAATCTCACTAGAAATGTATTGGTAACCAATTGCTGCCTCCTGAATCCTGGCATTGAACTCATCGATGACCTCATCGGGGCTAGCGCTGGTGTCATAAGGAAAGCTATCCGCTCGGCCTCTCACATACGTGTCGATGAGCCGCAAGCTGGTTTCCACTCCATCGAGCCAACGATCTATATTTATTTCTTTCTGAAGCCAATTGAATAGTTCATCCCTCAAACCGTTTACCCACTCATCAACTAAGCGGTGGACGCCTATTTCACGACGCATTGCTTTCACGATATACCCATAGCAGGGATTAAATTCGTCGACGCCGTAAAATCTTGATTTCGTTGCACCTAATCCTGATTTAAGCATCTGCACAACTTGAACGCGCACGGGACCCGGGATCAAGTCATAAGTATATACGTCACGCGTAGAAGCTTCTGCTTGACGCTTTCGTCGAGAATATATGGGGGGAAAGAACCATTCAGTATCTCGCAGACGAACTCTAACTTTCGATACACCCTACCTCTTCAGCGCCTCGAGCACCTTGACCGAGGCGCGGCCGTTGACCGGCATGCCGGCGCGGCTCTCGAAATCGGCGATCGCCGCCTTGCTCTTGGTCCCGATGTCGCCGTCCGGGGCGCCGCCGACGTCATAGCCGCGCCTCGCCAAGAGCGCCTGCACTTGCTTTCGCCCATCGAGCGGCAGGAGCGGATCGTCGGTCGGCCAGGGGGTGACGATGCCCCGCCCGCCAGCGAGGCGGTCGGCGAGCACGCAGGCGGCGAGCGTGTAGGATTCGGCGGCGTTATAGGAATAGACGACGTCGAAATTGCGCGTCACGAGAAAGGCCGGCCCGTCGTGTCCGGCGGGCAGGAGGAGAGCGGCGTCGCCGCCCCCGAGCGGGCGCCCGTCGATGCGGGTCACGCCGCGCGCGGCCCAGAAGGACATGGATTGCTTCGCCCTTCGTCCCGACGGCCCCGAATAGCCGTCCGGCAATTTGACCTCGAAGCCCCATGCGAGCCCCGGGCGCCAGCCCGACTTGCGCAGATAATTGGCGGTCGACGCCAGCGCGTCCGGGGCCGAATCGACGATGTCGCGCCGCCCGTCGCCCTCGAAGTCGACCGCAAGCTTGAGGAAGGTCGAGGGCATGAACTGCGTCTGCCCGAACGCGCCCGCCCAGGATCCGTTGAGCTTGTCGGCCGGCACGTCGCCGCGGTCGATGATCTTGAGTGTCGCCATCAGTTCGGAGCGGAAATAACTGGCGCGCCCGCCGAAGCAGGCAAGCGTGGTCAGCGACTGCACGAGCGGACGGGCGCCCATCTTCTGGCCGAAATTCGACTCCACCCCCCAGATCGCCGCCAATATGTACCGGCTGACTCCGAATTGCTCCTCCGCGCGGAGAAGCGCGCGCGTCTGCGACGCCATCGCCGCTTTGCCGTCGGCGACCCGGTCGTCGCCGGTGAGGGTGTCGACATAGTCCCACACCGGCGTCTTGAACTCCGGCTGTTGCCCCTGGAAATCGAGCACTTTCATGTCCGGCTCGAGTCCGTTGAAGGCGACGCTGAGCGTGTGAGCGGAAATCCCGGCGCGCGCGGCCTCGGCTTTGAGCGAGCCGACGCAGGAGGCGAAGTCGGCGCGCGCCGAGGACGCGATGAACGTGGCGGCTGAGGCGGCGAGGCAACCGAGGACGAAGCGTTTCATGGCCCGATCATCCGCGATTCGTGAATTGTCGTCGAGACGGCGCGATCGGCGTTAGAATGAAGCGCCGCGGCAGGAGACGGTATGATGCGCTGGTCGATCACCATCGGCAGTTTCGCGGGAACAGCGGTCAAGATTCACATCACCTTCATCCTGTTCCTCGCCTGGATCGCTTTCAGCGCCTGGAGCAGGGGAGGCCCCGCGGCAGCGCTCGACAGCACGCTGTTCATCGTGCTCCTGTTCGCCTGCGTGGTGCTGCATGAATTCGGCCATATCACGGCCGCCCGGCGTTATGGGATCGCGACGCCGGAGGTGACGTTGTTGCCGATCGGCGGCGTGGCCAGCCTGCAACGCCTACCAAGCGACCCCGCGCAGGAGCTGGTGGTCGCGCTCGCCGGGCCCGCGGTCAATCTGGTGATCGGCCTCGTGCTGATCGCACTCGTCGGATCGATCCATCCCGACGAGCTGACGCAGATCGACAATCCCAATCTCTCGCTCGTCGGGCGCCTCGCGATCGCCAACATCTTTCTTGCCGTCTTCAACCTCATCCCCGCCTTCCCTATGGATGGCGGGCGCGTCTTACATGCGCTGGTGGCGATGCGGGTCGGCGGCCCGCGGGCGACCGAGATCGCGGCCAGGATCGGCCAGGCTTTGGCCTTCGGCCTGGGCTTCCTCGGCCTGTTCGGCAATCCGCTGCTCCTGTTCATCGCCATCTTCGTCTATATCGCCGCAGCGGCCGAAGCGCAGATGAGCGCCGCGCACGAGGCTCTCAAGGGGGTGAGCGTCGGCGACGCGATGGAGACCCGCTTCACGCCTCTCTCGATCGACGCCAATCTCGGCCAGGCGGTCGACGCGCTCCTCGCGACGGCGCAGCAGGAATTCCCGGTCGTCGACGCGTTCATGAAGCCGGCCGGATTGCTGACGCGCGACGACATCCTGAAGGCCGTGCGCGAGCATGGGCGCGAGGAGCCGGCGGCGAGGTTCATGCGCTCGGGCGTGGAGAGCGTTCGCGCCGCGGCGCCGGTCGAGGGCCTCATCGAGCGCCTTCAGGATCCGAAAGGCGCGGCGCTCTACGTCACCGACGCGGCGGGTAAGATCATTGGGCTTTTGACGCGCCAGGCGCTGGGCGAGGTGATGATTATCCGCGCCGCGCGCCCCGACTGGCGGTTCGACCGCAAGGTCTGACGCCAGCCGAAAACAGGGGCCGGCTGGCGACCGACCCCTGTTGCGATGCTACGCCCGAGGCCGCGTCAGCATGCAACCGCAGACTTGACCACGCCGCCGAGCTTCCGGCGATAGGCGCTGGCGCCGGCCAGTCCCGCAAAACCGAGCAGCAACATCGCCCAGGTCGACGGCTCGGGAACGGTGGAGGGGATCGCGCCGGGCTTGAACAGGTCGCTCAAGTCGGTCGCGCCCCCGGCGCCGCCGAGATAGGGCCCGTCGGCTTCGACTCGGAATATGTTCTGCAGGGTGACCACATCGGAGGAGTGGGTGTAGTAGATGTCATTAGTGTAAGCGTTGCCCTTGGCGAGCGGCGAGATGACAATCTCGGTGCTCGTGTAGCCGGCGGTGTCGACCGCGCCCTCGCCCTCAGTCTCGTCGTTCCAGATCACGATCATGCCGTTATCCTTGAACGCCTGAGAGGCCTCGATTTCCGGAACGATCATCGACAGGAAATTGTCGCCTTGCGCGATCTGCTCGGAATCCGTTCCGGCCTTGTAGGTGACGCCGTCATAGATGAAGTCGGTGTTCAGCGCGGTATGCATGTCATTGTACTGATCCGGCGTGATCAGATTGTAGCGCGCAACCGTATTGCTGTTGAGGTCGGTTTGAAGCTGCTGCAATGGGGCGTAGTACTGCGCCTCGGGGTTGCTCGGCGAGGTGTCCGGGGCTGTGGCCGTTCCGCCGTTCGTGGCGGTGAAGAAGAGTTGCCCGTCGTGCTTGGCGGCAAAGTTATACTGATGTGAGCCATTGTAGGGGTTGGTGTAGTCGGCGGACGTGCCTGAGAACGAGCTTGTCGGCACGGTCGACTGATTCTGCGGCGCGACCGCGCTGGTCAGCGTGTTTTTGCCGGGCTGATTGACCGACCCGCTGTTGGGGACAAGGTCGATGTCCTCCTGGTACGACTTCCAACCCGAGGCGCCGTATTTGGTCTGGAGAAGGGCGCTTAAATTCGGCGCGTTGACGATGTTCTTCGGATAGGGATCGCTGTCGTTGAGCGGTCCGTGAATCCCTGACTCCTGCCAAACGTAATTCGGCTCGGAAGGATGAACGCCAGGCACGTTCTGATAGTTGCTCGCGTACGACGTCATCGCTGCGTTGGGATTGCCCGGCGTAATCAGGCTGTTGAGGAACGGCGCGGCGGAGTTGCCGAGGAGTTGTTCAGGGCTATTCGCGCCTGACGGCTGCGTGAAATTGTGGTTTTCAAGGTCGATATAGAACACGTCGCCGATTTGCTGAGCTTGCGCCGAGCTGGCGACGAGGAGAGCGAATAGGGAAACGCCGATTGTTCGTGACATCAGTTGCTCCTTGGCGTGCGGCGTCCCGGGCCGCACGCCCCCGCTAGAGAGGTAGACGGCGCTACTTAGCGAGCCAGGATGACGCTCTGTCGCCAGCGCGATGACGAGACGTTGACACTCAGATGACAGCCAGGTGAACGCGCGGACGCCCGGTCGGCGCGCGCGCCCTGCGGAGAAGCGCCTGTTGACAGCGCCGCTTTCGCGTCGAATATGACGGGCGGCAACACCCTTCCACCGCATGAACATGGACAGAATTGCAGCACGGCTGCTGGCGCTCTCCGCGCTGGGCGTGGCGCTTTGCGCCGCCGCTCCCGCGCTTGCGGACTTGCGCATGTGCAATAACACCAACAACCGGGTCAGCGTCGCGATCGGTTATACCGACGGCCAGGGCTGGGTCAGCGAAGGCTGGTGGAACCTCAAATCGCTCGATTGCGTGACGCTTTTGCGCGGCGCCCTGGCCGCTCAATATTATTATCTCTATGCAATGGACGAGCGCGGCGGCGAGTGGAAGGGCAAGATCTTCATGTGCACGTCGGATCGCGAGTTCAAGATCGTAGGCCGGCAGGATTGCTTTGTCCGCGGCTACAACCGCACCGGCTTCTTCGAAGTCGACACCGGCAAGGACGCCAAAAGCTGGACGGTGCAACTGACCGACCAGGCGAACCCCTGATCTGCGGAGGCCGGTTCGCGGCCTCGCCAGGCAAAAACGAGCACGGCGGCAATCGCCGATCGTGGGAGGAACATGAAGTGCAGGCCCGTCGCCGCCGCGTCAAGATCATCGCCACCCTCGGCCCCGCCTCGAGCGACCGCAAGACCATCGCGGACTTGTTCGCCGCCGGCGCCGACGTCTTCCGCATCAACATGAGCCACGCCTCGCATGACGTCATGCGCGAGCGGGTGGCGATGATTCGATCGCTTGAGGAAGAAACCGGCCGCCCGATCGGCGTCCTCGTCGATCTGCAGGGACCTAAACTGAGGCTCGGCGCCTTCGCTGGCGGCGCCGTGGACCTTCGCAAGGGGGACATCTTCGTTCTCGATGGCGACCCGACGCTCGGCGGACCCACGCGCGTCTATCTGCCGCATCCGGAAATCCTGAGTTCGCTTGCGCCGGGCCATCGGATTCTGATCGACGACGGCAAGGTGCTGCTGCGCGTCCTCGATGCTGCGCCGGGACGGGCTTCGACCGTCGTCGGAAGTGGCGGGACGGCTGTCGGACAAGAAGGGGGTGAGCCTGCCCGACACGACCATTCCAACCTCCGCCATGACCGACAAGGACCGCGCCGACCTCGCCGCGGCGCTCGAGGAAAATATCGACTGGATCGCGCTCTCGTTCGTGCAGCGTCCCGAAGACGTCGTCGAGGTCAAGACGATCGCCAAGGGCCGCGCCCTGGTGATGGCCAAGATCGAGAAACCGCAGGCGGTCGAGCGCATCGACGAGATCATGGCCGTCGCCGACGCATTGATGGTTGCGCGCGGCGATCTTGGCGTGGAAATGCCGCTCGAGCGCGTGCCCGGCATCCAGAAGACCCTGACCAGACTCGCGCGTCGGCTCGGCAAGCCGGTCGTCGTGGCGACACAGATGCTCGAGTCGATGATCTCCGCGCCGGTGCCGACGCGCGCGGAAGTGTCGGACGTCGCGACTGCGGTGTTCGAGGGGGCGGACGCCATCATGCTGTCGGCGGAAAGCGCCTCGGGCCGATATCCGCGCGAGGCGGTCGCGACCATGAACAGCATCGCGGAAGCGGTGGAATCGGAGGGGATCTATCCCTCGATCATCGAGGCGCAGCGCGCAGCGCCTGAGGCTACGGGCGCGGACGCGATCGCCGAAGCGACGCGAGACGTCGCGGAAACCCTCGATCTCAAAGTGATCTGCGCCTGGACCAGTTCGGGCTCGACCGGCCTTCGCATCGCCCGTCAGCGGCCGCGCTCCTCCATTCTGGCGCTGACTCCGATCGAAAGCGTGGCGCGCCGTCTCGCGGTGGTCTGGGGCGTGCATCCGGTCATCACCGACGATGCGCGCGACGAGCGCGACATGGCCGACCGCGCCTGCCGCCATGCCTATATCGAGGGCTTCGCCGGCGAGGGCGAGCGCATCATCGTGGTCGCCGGGGTGCCGTTCGGCACCCCGGGCGCCACCAACAATTTGCGCATCGCGACCGTCGGCGCTTAGGGCGCGGTGCGAAACAGCGGTGGGTCGCACGCAGCAGAGAGGAATAATGGGAAGACAAACGGTCATCGCGCTTTATGTGCTCGCGCTGGTAGCCGTCGTCGTCAGCGTGGACGTCCTGCTCTTCAAGAACCGGTTCTGGGAGCGGCTGATGGTGAACGTCGGGATCGTCCTGGTGTTCGCGGCGTTCTACTTGCGGTTCCTGAACGGTCCATGAGCGCACGCGCCGCAATGCGGCGAGCCGCATGGTTAGCGCGCGGCTGGCGAAAGAGCGGAAGCAGGGTTTTCGCAAGAAAGCGCGAGATCCAAGGGAGCTTCCGGCAATTCAATCGAATGGCCGAAGGCTTCAGGGCGACGAGGTCCCGAGCCGGGGCCGGCGCGAACGCCGTCCCGTCACTGGCCCGAGAACAACTCGTCGCTGAATGGCGAAGTCTCGATCGGCGACAGTCTGGGAACCCGGATCTTGATGAAACCGACCCCGCTCGCCTGGTGACAACCGTTGCATGCGTTTGTCAGCTTGCCGAAGGACCGGGCGAATTTCGCTGTGTCCTTCGCCTCGATGGCCTTGCCGAGTTCCTCGGCCTCCGGGTTCATCATGCTCATGTCGGACTTGGAATTGTTTGGGTAAAGTCGCTTCGCATCGACGACGTTGGCTCGGATCTGGGTCAATTCGTAATTGGCGAGAGGCCAGTTCTGCACCGCGCCCGCGTACCACAATTTGAAATGTCCGAGTTGCGTCAAGATCATGAGCGAGTTCAGCCGCGGCGTATAGGCTTGCTGCGCCGGCGCCGGTTTTTGCTCGTCGGCCAGAGCCGCGAGCGAAGCCGCGGCGCACGCGGCCACGGCGATTGCAACATGCCTGAGCGTGACCATCGTGTTCTCCCCGAGATTGCCGCCAGATCGAAAGCGCCAGGCTGGCGCTTGACCTGCATCCGCTCGATAACCGCGAGCCCCAGGGAAAGCCTGCCCCAACTTTGGGTCTCAGACAAGTCCGGCGCGCGGCTCGACCTTGCCCGCGATTCCCTCAGAGTCCGGCGTTCGTCGCGGCGAGACGAGCCAACGCGGACCAGTCGGAATCGCCTGCGCCCTGAGCGACGCCGCCCAGAAAATGATCGTGAACCAGACTCGCGACCGGCATCGGCGCCCCCAGCGCGTCGGCCGCCGCGAGCGCGAGGCGAACGTCCTTCAAGCCCAGCGACATTGTGAAGCCGGCCGGTTCGTATTGCTGGTTGGCGATGATCGTCCCGTAGGTCTTGTAGGCGGGCGCTGAGAAAAGGGTGCCGGTGAGAATTTCAAGATAGCGATGCGGGTCGATCCCTCCTTTGCGTGTGAGCGCGAAGGCTTCGCCCAAGCACTCGATCATCGCCGCGAGCAGGAAGTTGCCGCTCAGCTTGACGAGATTAGCCGAAGACGGCTTGTCGCCGATGACGAAAGTCCGTTGACCGATCGCATCGAACAGGGGCTGGCAGCGCGCGAGTTCTGCTTCGGGGCCTGCCGCTACAACGAAAAGCTTGGCCGCCGCCGCCGCCTCGGGCCTGCCGAAGACGGGAGCGGCGACATAAGACTGGCCTGCGTTCCGGTGTGCTTCCGTGAGGCGGTCGGAGAGCGCCACGCTGATCGTGCTCATCGAGATGTGGACGACGCCTTGACCAAGCGCCGAGAGCCCGCCTCCTTCGCCAAAAAAGGCCGCTTCGAGGGCGGCGCCGTTGGCAAGCATGGTGATCACCACGGGGCGGCGGCACGCGTCCTCAACGCTTTCGGCGACCTCAGCGCCCTGCGACGCCAGCGCCTCCGCCTTGGCGCGCGTGCGGTTGTAGACAGTGACGCGATGTCCCGCCTTGACGAGGCTCAGCGCGATCGCGCTCCCCATTTGGCCAAGACCGATAAAACCGACATCCATGCCGCTCTCCCTGCTGCAAGCCGCCGCGCCGCCGACAAGGGGCGCGGCTCGAGGACCTAGCGCTCCTCACGGTTCAGCGCAAAGGCGAGCCATGCGCTGCCTAACGGCGACGCGCGATGGCGCGCGGCTTCAGTCAGCACTGCGGGCTTTGTCGCTCACCGGCATATTTGCCGCTGCTGTCGTAAATAAGCTTGTGGATGACGCAAGCCCCTGCGTATCCCGCGGCGGCGCCGCCTGGAGCGGGATCGGCCCCCACGTTGATGATGACCGGCGCGCCGTCCCCGACGATGATTGGCTCGGAGGCCCCAGCCGAAGCGGGGACGCCGCCCCAACCCCAACCATCCCAACCCCAACCGCCGATGAGAAGCTGATTCCGGCCGAAGGGACCGAAGCGATTGAACCGGTTGAAGCCGAAGCGGCCAAACCGGTTGGCGCCAAAGCGGTTGAATCCGAAGTGATCAAACCGCTTGGCGGCGAAGCGATTGAAGCCGGAACGGCCAAGGTCGAAGCGCGGGTTGAACCCGCGCGGCGCAAAGCGCTGCGAGATGGCCCATGCCGAAGGCCGGCCCGGCAAAGTGCGCCCCGACAGGGCCGCCGCCCATCCGGGCGAACGAAGGCGCAAGGCTGAGGGAGGTGACGAGCGTCGCCGCGGCGCAGACGCGCGTCGCCCTTGTCGCAAGAGAAATACGCATGGGAGCGTCTCCTGGGAAGTGTCTCCGGCGCCGCAACGTCAATTCTACCAGCACGGCGAGGCGATTGTCGATGGGGCATTCGGCGGCGATCGGCGCCGGAGCCGTCACCTGACCACTGTCAGCCGCCGGGCCGCCCTGGTCAGGCCCGTATAGAGCCAGCGCGCCCGATGCTCGCGGAAGGCGAAGCTTTCATCGAACAGCATGACATCGTCCCATTGCGACCCTTGGGCCTTGTGGACGGTGAGCGCGTAGCCGTAGTCGAACTCGTCCGATTCCCGCCTCAGCGCATAGGCGAGCTCCCCTTCCGTCCCCTGAAGAAGGCCTTCAGAACGGAGACCTTGACGGTCGCGCGCGCCCCCTCGTCCTCCGAGCGCAAGGTCATCCTGACGAAGTCCTTTTTCACCCCGTCCAAGCTCTCGACCCGCCATAAGCCCCCGTTGATGAGGCCCTTCGTGCGGTCGTTGCGCAGGCAGACCAGCCGGTCGCCAGCGACGGGCAAGGGCTCGCGGAAGCCCTTGAGATCCCGCATGCGCTGGTTATAGGCGCGCCGGGTGCGATTCACGCCGACTAGCACCTGATCGGCGCTGAGCACCTGAGCCGAATCGAGGGCGGCTCGCGGGATGACGCGCGTCTCGCCGTATTCGCCGAGAGCAAGCTCGCCGCCCGAGCGGACGACCTCGGACAGGCGGACGATCGGATTGTCCTGCGCCTGGCGATGGATGTGGGTCAGCATCACGTCCGGCTCGCCGTCGGTGAAATAGCCTCCGCCCTTGACGGGCGGCAGCTGGAAGGGGTCGCCCAACACCAGAATTGGCTTGCCGAACGAGAGGAGGTCGCGCCCGAGCTCCGGGTCGACCATCGAGCATTCGTCGATCACGATGAGCCCCGCCTTCGAGGCAGGCCCGTCGGCGTTGAGGGTGAAGGTGGGGGCGCCTTCCGCGCCCTCGCTCGCCCGATAGATGAGGGCATGGATGGTCGTCGCGGCCGCGCAGCCCTTCGATCGCATGACCAGCGCGGCCTTGCCGGTGAAGGCGGCGAAGGCCGTCTCGCCGCGCGCCCCCTCGGCGATGTGGCGGGCAAGCGTCGTCTTGCCGACGCCCGCATAGCCGAACAGGCGAAACACCTGCGGCTCGCCCTGCTTGAGCCACCGGCCGACCTGGTCGATCGCCGCCGCCTGCTCGCGCGACCATTCGCGGCCGATCGGCCGTGGAGGCGGCGCGCTGGCTCGGGCGACGGGCGGCGGCGGTTCGGCATCCCCGGAAATCGCCTGTTCGCTCGCGCGCTTCGGCTCGCCGCTGGCGCCGCAGCGCGAGCAAACCGGCGGCTTGCGGCCGAGGTCGTAATATTTCGCGCCGCAGGCCAAGCACTGACGCTTGGTTCCGAGCCTGCCTGACGCCAGCGTCCTTCTGGCCAATAACTCTCGTCCTCCAGCCCAGACATAAACGATTAGTTCAGATTTAGAGCGCAGCATTTTAACAGAATTGTCGGAAATCTCGCCGAGGCGCGATCTCTTCCGCTGCTGCGGCCAGTCTTGAACGTCGGATCGTCGGCCTTATATCCACCTGGTCCGGAACTTTGCATGGGTCCGGATGGTTTGATGGCAAGAACCGGACCGGGCGCTTATCCTAAAAGGCCTGAAAATTCCGGGAAGCGCCTGAACGGGGGCTTCGAACATGGTGCGTGTGACGGCGCTGAGCTCTCCGTTGCTGCTTGGCTTCGACGAGCTTGAGCGGGCCCTGGATAAGGTCGTGAAGACCGGGACGGACGGCTATCCGCCCTACAATATCGAGCGAATCGCCGCCGACGGCGGTAAGCCGGAAAGATTGCGCATCACGGTCGCCGTGGCTGGCTTCTCCGAGGACGAGATCGAGGTCACGATCGAGGAGAGCCAACTTATGATCCGCGGCCGGCAGCGGGAGGACAAGACGCGGGAATATCTGCATCGCGGCATCGCCGCCCGGCAGTTCCAGCGCGCTTTCCTCCTGGCCGAGGGGATTGAGGTCAAGAGCGCCGAGCTCGCGCAAGGGCTCTTGTCGGTGGATCTGGTTCGGCCGCAGCCCGAGCGCCTGGTGCGGAAGATAAAAATAGTGGCGCGCGACTAAAGGAATGCGCGCCGGGCGGGTCGAATCGACCGCCGAAAATGGAGTGGAGTACAGCGATGAGATCGGAAAGCAACAAGGTGACGGCCAGCACGCCAGACCTGACGCCACAGGAATTCGCCCATCTTGGCGACGGATCTCTCGCCTATGTGAAGACGATCAATTCCGAGGACGTCGCACGGCTCTTTCCTCAGGCCCCGCCGATGCGTGCCGGATTGAAGTTGTTTGCGCTGCTAGGCGCTGACGGATCCCCGATCATGCTGACGGATTCCAAGGATGCGGCGATCGCCAACGCCTGGGAGCATGAGCTGGAGACCGTGAGCCTGCACTGACGCCAAGCTAGCCGCGGCGCTCCTTCAGCCGCCGCGCGCTGAAACCCAAATCGGTATAGACGTGGCGGCCGGTGAGGCGAAAAGGACCCGCCGCCATGCAAGCCTATCTCAATCTCATGCGCGAGGCGCTCGACAGCGGCGCCGTTAAAATGGATCGCACCGGGACCGGCGTGCGCTCGCTCTTCGGCCGCCAGCTTCGCTTCGATCTCGCCAAGGGCTTTCCGCTCGTCACAACCAAGCGGCTTCATCTCAAGTCGATCGTACGCGAGCTCGTCTGGTTTTTGCACGGCGACACCAACATCGCCTACCTCAAGGCCCATGGAGTCTCGATCTGGGACGAGTGGGCCGACGAGCATGGAGATCTGGGTCCGGTCTATGGCAAGCAATGGCGCGCCTGGGAGGGACCGGATGGGCGGACATACGATCAGATCGCCTGGGTGGTCGACGAGATCCGCCGCAATCCCGATTCGCGCCGGCTCGTGGTCTCAGCCTGGAACGTGGCCGAGATCGAGCGCATGAAGCTTGCGCCCTGCCATTGCCTGTTCCAGTTCTATGTGAACGCCGGCAAGCTCTCGTGCCAGCTCTACCAGCGCTCGGCCGATATCTTTCTCGGCGTGCCGTTCAACATCGCGAGCTACGCGCTCTTGACCCATCTCATCGCCCGCGAATGCGGGCTTGAGGCGGGCGAGTTCGTGCATACGTTCGGCGACGCGCATCTCTACCGCAATCACGAGGAGCAGGCCCGCGCGCAGCTCGCCCGCGCGCCGCGCCCCTTGCCTAAACTCATGCTTGGTGACGTCGGCTCGATCTTCGACCTCAACGCCGACGCGGTCGCGTTCGAGGGCTACGACCCGTGGCCGGCGATCAAGGCGCCGGTCGCGGTGTGAAGGCCTTCCCGCTCGTCCTCGTTGCGGCGGTTGCGCGCAACGGCGTGATCGGCGCGAACAATCGGCTCCCCTGGCGGCTCTCGAGCGACCTCAAGCGCTTCAAGGCGCTGACCTGGGGCAAGCCGCTCCTCATGGGGCGGAAGAACTTTCAGTCGATCGGCCGCTCACTGCCCGGGCGCGAGACGATCGTGGTGACCCGCGATCCCGCATTCGCCGCTCCTGGCGTGTTCGTCGCCCATAGCCTCGAAGCCGGACTCGATCTCGCCGCTGAGCGCGCCCAGATTCATGGGCGCGGATCAGATCGTCGTCGCGGGCGGCGGCGAGATTTATGCGCAGACGATCAAGCGCGCGAGCCGGCTCTTCATTACCGAGGTCGCGCTCGACGCCGAGGGCGACGTGCGTTTCCCGCCGATCGACCCCGAACAATGGCGGGAGGTCAAGCGCGAGAGGGGCGATCGCGGACCGCGCGACGAGGCTGACTTCGCATTCGTGGAATACGAGCGGCGGGAGTGATTGTCCCGCTGCGTGCCCTTCCGCAGCGGCGTTGGCTTGACGGATAGGTCAGACTAAACTAATAGAACTTAGTTTATGAGGCCACTATGAAGACTGTGAACATCCACGAGGCCAAGACTCACCTTTCCCGGCTGGTGGAGGCCGCCGCCAAAGGTGAGCCGTTCATCATCGCGAAGGCGGGCAAGCCGCTGGTCAAGGTCATCGCTGTCGAAGCGCCAGCGGCGCCGAAGCGGTTCGATTTCATGAAAGGCCAGTTCACCGTGCCGGAGGACTTTGACACGATGGGTCAGGAGGAAATCGAGACGTTTTTCTACGGCGACAAGTGAGGCTCCTGCTCGACACCCATGTCCTGCTTTGGACGGTCGCTGAGAGCCGGAGGCTATCCGCCGCCGCCCGCACGCTGATCGAGGAGCCGGACAACGAGCTGACGTTCAGTTCGGTGAGCCTGTGGGAGGTTGCGATCAAGGCTGGGCTGGGGCGGGATGATTTTCGCATCGACGTCAGGTCGCTTCGTCGAGCGCTGTTTGATAACAACTATGCCGAGCTTCCAATGACCGGCGCTCACGCCGCGGCGCTGTGCGCCCTGCCCGCCATTCACCGCAACCCGTTCGACCGCATGCTGATCGCCCAGGCCATTGTCGAAGGGCTCGTACTGGTCAGCGCCGATCCCGCAATTCTGCAATATCCAGGACCGGTTCGTCCGGTGTGACCCGCGATGCGGAGCTAGCGCTCTCGCCTTCTGCTTATCCGGCCGCCTCCCTCAGCCTCGCCGCCGCGGCTTCAGGGGTGAGGTCCCGCTGGGGAGAGCCCAGCATTTCGAAACCGACCATGAACTTCCGGATCGTCGCCGAGCGCAGGAGCGGCGGATAGAAATGCGCGTGCATCTGCCATTCGGCGTGCAGCGCGCCGTCAGTCGGCTTCTGATGAAAGCCCATCGAATAGGGGAACGGCGTATCGAACAGCCTGTCGTAGCGCTTCGTCAGTTGCGACAGCGCGTGCGCCAGCGATGTCTTCTCGCTTGCGCTCATCTCGTCAAATCCGCCGATGCGGCGGCGCGGCAGGATCATCGTCTCGAACGGCCAGATCGCCCAGAACGGCGCGAGAACGCAAAAATCATCGTTGACGAGGACAATGCGTTCGCCGCGCTGGAGCTCCTGTTCGAGATAGTCGAGAAGCAGCGGCCGGCCATGCTGCAGGAGATAATCGCCCTGGCGGCGGCTCTCTTTCTCCAGTTCGTTCGGCAAATGGCGGGTAGCCCAGATTTGGCCATGCGGATGGGGATTCGACGCGCCCATCATCTCGCCCCGATTCTCGAAGATCTGCACCGAGACGATATCGGGCAGACTGCCGAGGACCTTCGTCTCCTCGATCCAGGCGTCGACGACGCGCTCGATGTCGGCGACCTCCATGCCGGAGAGCGTGAGGTCGTGGCGCGGGGAAAAGCAGAGCACGCGGCACGTTCCGGGTTCGCCTTCGGCGATGAGCAGCCCGTCGCTTTCCCGGTTCGCCGGCGCGTCCACCTGCAGGGCCGGAAAATCGTTGTCGAACACGAACGTATGTCGGTAATCGGGATTGCGGGCGCCGCCCGCGCGCAGCGCGCCCGGGCAAAGATAGCAGTTCGGGTCATGGGCCAGCGCGGCGGGCGCGGCTTTCCGCTCGCGCTGGCCCTGCCAGGGACGCTGCATGCGGTGCGGGGACACCAGAATCCATTCGCCGGTCAGCGGATTGAAGCGGCGGTGCGAGACGCCGTGGAGCTTCGGGCTCGCCACGCTTGCCCCCTCAAACCGCGATCAGGCCCGCGCCGTCGGACGGGGCGCAGACAAAGATTTCCGTATCGAGGCCCGTTGCGATGCGATATCCGTCGGTCAGAATCTGCGAGGCCTTGTCGACCGCTGACGCTTCGACCAGACTGACCGTGCACCCGCCAAAACCGCCCCCAGTCATGCGCGAACCGTAGACGCCCTCGACCGTCTGAGCGAGGCCGACCAGCATGTCGACCTCGGGACAGGTGATCTCGAAGTCGTTGCGCATCGACACGTGGGAAGCGTTCATGGCGCGCCCGCAGGCGGCGAAATCGCCGGCCTCGAGCGCTCGCTCCGCCTCGAGCACGCGGGCGTTTTCGGTGACGATGTGGCGGCAGCGGCGGTAGATGAGATCGGGCAGCTTGCGGCGTTTGGCTTCGAGCTGCTCGGCCGTGACGTCGCGCAGCGCCTTGATCGGCCCGAGCATGCTGCTGAGCAGCCGCACGCCCTCCTCGCAAGCCTCGCGGCGCAAATTGTATTCGCCGCCTGCATGCTGATGGCGCACCCCGCTGTTGGCGATGAGAAGCCTCAGGTTTGGCGCGATCGCGACATTGCGCGAGGCGAGGTTTCGACAGTCGATCAGGAGCGCATGGCCGGCGACGCCGCAGCAGGCGATATATTGATCCATCACCCCGCAGCGCATGCTGACGAAGTCATTTTCGGCCCGCTGGCAAATCTTGGCGATCGCGACCGGATCGAACGGCTGGTCGCTTTGGGTCAGGAGCGCGTGGGCGACCGAGACTTCGAGCGCGGCTGAGGAGCTCAGGCCCGCGCCGATCGGGACGTCGCTCCAGACGATGAGATCGGCGCCGGAAAGGGGCCATCCGCTCATCTCCAGCATGATCGCCACGCCAACGACGTAGTCGGACCAGTCGCCGCTCGCGGCGCCGGGCGCATCGAGATCGAACTCGCGCGTCTCGTCCATGATCATGGAATAAACCCTCAGGCGCCGGTCGGGGCGTTGCGAGGCTGCGGTCAAGGTCGCGAATTCGAGCGCCGCCGGCATGACGAAGCCGTCGTTATAGTCCGTATGCTCGCCGATCAGATTGACGCGGCCCGGCGCACGGCTGACCGTCGGCGCGCGGCCGAATCGGTAGGCGAACTCGACCGCGAGGTCGCGCGCCTCAACGCTCATCAGAATTCCTCCCATGGGCCGAAGTGGAAACGCCTGCCGCCCCGCGCGTCAAGCAAGATCGCAAGGCTCATCGGGCGAGCCGAAGCGCGCCAAGCGCACGCTTGAGAAGAGCCGCCGGCATGGCCTGGGTCAGCCGAAGCCCGACGCCCAGCGCGGCGAAATAAACCGCAGCCCCGATCACGGCGAGCGCCGCAAATCTCGCTTCGCGAGCGAAGCGCGGCAGATGCGACATGAGCGCGATCAGCGGTCCGTCGGCCAGCGTCAACGCAAGGGCAAGCGCGCCGGCGGCAAAGAGCGTCGCCGCGACGGTCGCCACCAAACGCGCGTCCGGCGCGGTCCAGCCGCGGCGGTGGGCGAGCGCGAACACGCCAGCGACCTTGATCCACAGGCCGGCCGCGGTCGCCAGCGCCAGGCCCGGCGCGCCAAGCGGCCGGAACAGCGCGATCTTGAGCGCCACGTTGACCGCAACGCCGACGAGCGTGACCTTGAGCGGCGTCGCCGTGTCGCCGCGCGACAGAAAGCTCGCCGCCACGATCCGGTCGACGAACAAAGCCGGCATGCCAACGGCGTAGGCGGCGAGCACGCCCGCGGCCTCATGGGTCGCGTTGGCCTTGAACGCGCCGTGCTCGAAGGCGACCGCGACAATGAGGTCGGGAATGAGCAGAAAGGCGACCACGAAGGGCGCGCCGAGCGCGAGCGTGAGCGAAGCGGCGCGGTTCTGAGCCGCGAGCGCGCCCTTATCGTCGCCGAGCGCGACGCGGGCGGACATTTCCCTCAGCAGCACGGAGCCAGTGGCGATCACGATGACGCCGCCCGGCAACTGATAAAGCCGGTCGGCGTAGCTGATGGCCGACAAGCCCCCGGTCGGCAACAGCGAGCCGACAATCTGGTCGGCGAGCGCGCCGATCTGGTAGCTCGCTGAAATGCCGATCGCCGGGCCGAGCATCCAGAGGAATTTGCGGATGTCGGGCGTCCAGCGCGGCCAGGTCAGCCGCTCGAGAAGCCCGCGCCGGCGCGCGGCGGCGACGGCGATGGCGAGCTGCGTGAAGCCGGAGGCGAGAAATCCCCAGCTCGCCATGCTGGCCACGCCCGGCGAGAGCCTGGGAAAGAAGGCGGCGAAGGCGAGAAACGCGATCATGCACACGTTGGCCGCGGCCGGCGCGGAAGCAGGGGCGCCCCAGACGTTATTGGCGTTGAGCGTCCCCTGATGCAGCGCGAACACGGCGATGAAGGCGATATAGGGGAACATGATGCGCGACATCGCGACGGCGTGGGCGAACTTGTCGGGCTGGCTGACGAAGCCGGGTGAAGTCAGCCGCACCAAGAGCGGCATGTCGAGATAGACGAGGCCGAGCAGGGCGATCTGCGACAGGATGAGCAGCGTGAACACCTGGCTCGCGAACCGGGCCGCGTCCTCCGGGCCTGCCGCCTCGAGCACCCGGGTGTAGGTCGGCAGATAGGCGGCGTTGAACGACCCCTCGCCAAAGATCTGGCGGAACTGGTTGGGCAATTTGATCGCCGCGACATAGGCGTCGTTGAGCGCCCCGCCGCCGAGGAGCGCGGCGAGCGCCATGTCGCGCAGGAAACCAGTCAGCCGGGAGGCGATCGTCCAGCCGCCGACCAGGAAAATATTACGGTACATTGCGCCCGTTTAGCCGGATTCGCTCCGCGGCAGAAATCGGTCCCTCAGGGCGATCCGCTCAGCGCCTGGTCGATATCGCGCCAGAGGTCCTCGACCTCCTCAATTCCGGCCGATAGCCGCAGGAGGTCTGGCGGACATGGCGAGTTTGGCCCCTCGATCGAAGCGCGATGTTCGATGAGCAATTCGACCCCGCCGAGCGAAGTCGCCCGCTTCCACAGGCGCACGCGGGCCGCGGCCGCGATCGCAGCCTCCGCGCCGCCGCGGACGCGGACCGACAGCATGCCCCCGAACCCGCCCTTCATCTGGCGGCGCGCAACCTCATGGCCGGGGTGATGCGGAAGTCCCGGATAGAGCACGGCGGAGACCGCCGCGTGGTTGGAGAGGCGGTTCGCGAGCTCCATCGCGTTCGCCGCCGCCGCCCGCACGCGCAAGTCGAGGGTTCGCAAGCCCCGGATCAGGAGGAACGCCTCGAACGGATGCAGGATCATGCCGTGCGACTGGCGGATCGTTCGCGCCCGCGCGCTAAGCGCGTCGTCCCGCGCGAAGCAGAGCGCTCCCGCGACGACGTCGGAATGCCCGTTGAGATATTTGGTCGCCGAGTGCATCACCACGTCGGCGCCGAGAGCGATCGGCCGGGTGAAAACGGGCGTCGCGCAAGTCGAAGTCGACGGCAAGGATCGCGCCCGCCGCATGAGCGGCGTGGCCGCGCCTTCGATGTCGCTCACGCCCCATAACGGATTGCTCGGCGTCTCGAGCCATACGAGCTTTGTCGTCCCCGGCTTCAGCGCCGCGGCAAGCGCCCGCAAATCCTCGGCGTCGACGAAATCGACGCTAATCCCGAAGGCGGGCGCTTCGTTGGCGAGCCACGCGCGGAGCGCCCAATACATGCCCTTGGGCGCAATCACGTGCGCGTCCGGTCCAAGGCTCAGGAAAAGCGCGATCGCCGCCGACATGCCCGAGCCGAAGACGAGCGTGGTCGGCGGCGCCTTCGAGCGCTCCGATCAAGGCCTCCGCCTCGCGCACGGTGTCGTTGTCAGGGCGGCCATAGGAATTGCCGCTGCGATAGAGATTGTCGGGGTCGCGCTCGAAGGTCGTGGCGAGATGGATCGGCGGCACGATGGCGCGCGTGCGCTCGTCGATCGTCCCCAACGCCTGAGCGGCGAGGGTGCGCGGACTTAAAGGCGGCGGACTCGCTCATAGCGCAAGACCCCTAAGCAGCTTCGGCGCGCCGCCGCCCGCGCCGCCCGCCTCCGCGATCAGCATGTCCTTGAGCGCCGGCGCCCGATCAACGATGCGAAGCCCGAGATCGCGCGCGAAGCGCAGAGGCGCAAGATCGTTGGAGAAGAGGCGATTGAGCGCGTCGAGGCCGAGGCCGCTGGCCGCGACGTCGAAGCGGCGCTGACGCTGATAGGCCGCGAGCGGCGCGGGCGCGCCGGGATCAAGGCCGAGCCGCATCTCGCCGACGATCGTCTCGGCGAGCGCCGCGACGTCGCGCAAGCCGAGGTTCAGGCCCTGCCCGGCGACGGGATGCACGACATGGGCCGCGTCGCCAACGAGCGCAAGCCGCTCGGCGACGAAGCGCCGGGCGATCTGGAAGCGGAACGGAAAAGCCTCGACCCGCGAGGCGAGGCGGATTTCGCCCAGTTTCGGCGTGAAGCGGTATTCAAGCTGGCGCGTCAGCTCCTCGGGGTCGAGCGCAAGCAGCGCGCTGGCGTCGGCGCGACGCTCGTTCCAGACGATGCTCGACTGGCGGCCGGGAAGCGGCAGGATCGCGAATGGACCGGCAGGCAGGAAATGCTGCTCCGCGCGGCCTTCGTGATCGCGCTCGTGCGCGACCGTCGCGACCATGCCGGCCTGGTCGTAGTCCCAGCCGATGGTCATGAATATCGGCGAGGCGAGCTGAGTTTCGAGCGCGCGCCGTCGGCGGCGACCGCGAGGCGCGCGCGCAACGCGCGGCCGTCGGATAGCCCGACCTCCGCGATGCGCTTGCCCGAGGCCCAATGCGCAACGGACGCCCGTGATGCGCTGAACCCCGAGCCGATCGCAGAGCGCGGAGAGCGCGCCGACGACATCGTCGTTGAACGCCATATGGGCGAGCGGCGCACGGTCTTTCGCGGCGAAATTGAGATGGGGCAGGCGCACGGCGTCGCGCACGTCCCCATCCATGATCGCCATCGACAGGATCGGTTGCGCATTCGGCTCGATCGCCTCCCAGGCGCCGATATGGTCGAGCAGGCGCCGCGGCCCTTCGGCGATCGCGACCGTGCGCAAAGGGCTTGCGCTCGCCGCGGCCGGCGCCGCCGGATCGACGACGGCGACGGAGGCGCCTTCCCCCATCGCCTGCTTGATCGCGGCGGCGAGCGCCAGTCCGGACGCGCCTCCGCCGGCGATGACGACGTCGAAGATGGGAGCGGGTTCGGCCAATGCGGACGCCTCCTTCCGGCCCATTGTCGGACGGGACGACAAATCCATACCGGCTCTTGGGCCGCCGCGCCATTTGCGAGTCCGGATTTCCATCTTTTCAAGGCGTTGCGGCGCCATTTGCGAGTCGCTGTCCGGCGCGCCGTTCAGGACGGGCGTCGATGGCGCGTTGCGCCAAACGCCTACGCGGCGGCGAATGGTTTCGCTCACGAATATTCGTTGACACGAATATTCGTGTGTGATGATATGAGGGCATGAACCCTGAAACCCTTGCCGCGCTCGGCGAACCCAATCGGCTTCGGATCATTGAGTTGCTTCGCGCGGGCCCCCGGCCGGTGAACGACATCCATGTCCGGCTCAAGCTCAGACAATCCCAGGCTTCGCAGCACCTCAAGGTCCTCAAGGATGTGGGCCTGGTGGAGATGGAGCCGCGCGCGCAGCAGCGGTTCTACAGATTGCGCGCTGAGCCCCTGAAGCAGCTTCACGAGTGGCTCGATCGTTATCGGCACATCTGGGAAGAGCGTTTCGAGGCGCTGGACGCGATCGTCGAGGAACTCAAGCGGAAGGAACAATCGGATGCGGCAGGCAACGACAGATAAGAGCGCCATGAAGAACGAAACGATCGTGGAGCGGACGAGCGACCGTGAGCTCACCGTCACCCGCACGTTCAATGCGCCGGCGCATATCGTCTTTGACGCATGGACGAAGCCGGAGCTCCTGAAGCGATGGTGGGCGCCCAAGTCCTTCGGCGTGTCGCTCTTCGAGTGCGAGCAGGACTTGCGCGTGGGAGGAGCCTATCGCTTCGCGTTCGGGCGCGACCCAAAGGATCCAGAGGTGTTTACGGGCCGGTACCTCGAGGTGGATCCGCCCTCGCGGCTGGTCCTCACCCAGCTCTATGAGCGGATGGCCGATGTCGGCGAGGCCGTGGTGACAGCTGACTTCGAGGAGAGCGAAGGCAGGACTCGTCTTACTCTGCGCCAGGTCTTCCCAAGCAAGGAAGCGTTGGAAGGCGCGCTGGCGTCGGGCATGGAGCGCGGCATGCGGGTGACGCTCGATCAGCTCGACGAACTCGTCGCCTCAATGCGCTGACAACGATCGCGGCTCATCGCTCACATTGGGCCCGACCCGCTGTCGGCGCGCCTGGCTCGAAGCCGTGCCCTCAGTGATACCCCAGGTCGCCGCGGACCTTGCCGCGAAACACCCAATAGGACCAGCCGGTGTACATGAGGATGACCGGCAGCAGGAACACCGTGCCCACGAGCAGGAAGGCCTGCGTCGACGGCGAGGAGGCTGCGTCCCAGAGGGTGAATTTGTACGGCACGATCAGCGGAAAGAGGCTGATCGCGAGGCCGAGATAGGACATCACGAACAATAGGATCGCGCCGATGAACGGCGCCGCCTCGGAGCGGTTGTTGAGCGACCGCCATTCCCAGTAGGCGATGAGCGCGGTGACGATCGGCACCGGCGCCAGAAATCACGATATCGGGCCAGGAGAACCACCGCTCGGCGATCTCGGGCTTCGCCCATGGCGTCCATAGGCTCACCGCGGCGATTCCGATCAGAACGCCGATCAGCGACCAGCGCCCCAGCGCCCGCGCCCAATCCTGAAGCGCGCCTTCGGTCTTCAGAATGAGCCAGCCCGCGCCAAGCAGGCCGTAGCCGAAGACCAGGGCGAGGCCGGTCAGCAGCGAGAACGGCGTGAAGCAGTCGAACGAGCCGCCGGCGAAGTGGCGGCCTTCCGTCTGAAAGCCCTGAATGAACGCGCCGAGCACGACGCCTTGCGCGAAGGCGCCGATGACGGAGCCATAGTTGAAGGCGTGATCCCAGAAGGTCCGATGCTCGGCGTCGCGGTAGCGGAACTCGAAGGCGACGCCGCGGAAAATGAGCGCCAGCAGCATGACGGCGATCGGGAAATAGACCGCGGGCAGGATGATCGCAAAGGCGAGCGGGAAAGCGCGCCATAAGCGCAAGCCCGCCGAGCACGAGCCAGGTCTCGTTGCCGTCCCAGATCGGCGCGATCGAGTTCATGACCAGATTGCGCGAATCCCGGTCGGGCGCGAACCCATAGAGTATGCCCACGCCCAGATCGAAGCCGTCCAAAAGCACGTAGAGAAAGACGCCGACGCCGAGCACGAGCGTCCAGAGCGGGCACGAAATCAAGAACGGGACTGGTCATAGTCGCCGCCCCGCTTCTGTCGACGGGAGCGCCTGGACCGGCCGCGCCGGCCGTCCGCTTTCGATTGTCTCAGGCTCGACCGCAGCGTCGGCGGGACCAAGCCGCACCAGTCTCACCATCATCGCGAAGCCGGCTGAGAACATGACGAGGTACACAAGACAATAGCCGATGAAGCGAAAGCGCGACGTCGAATCCCGTGAGCGAGGGGGACACGGAATTGGCCGTGCGCAGGAGCCCATAGACCGTCCATGGCTGGCGGCCGACTTCGGTCGTCGCCCAGCCGGCCGTCACCGCGATGAAGCCGAGGGGCGAGGCGAGCGTGCACACCAAAGGAACCAGGGGCGTCGAAGAGTTCGCCCCGCCAGCGCAGCCAAAGGCTCGCCATGACCATCGCCAGCATGATGACTGCAATTCCCACCATGATCCGGAAGCCGAAGAAGGGGACGATGATCGGCGACGGCCGCTGGTCGGCGCGGCCAGTCCTTGAGGCCGTGCACGGTTCCGTTAGGGTCATGGGTCAGAATGAGGCTGCCCAGGTCCGGGATCGCCATGCTCGTAGCGGTCCGTCTCGGCCTTCTCATCGGGGATAGCGAACAGATTGAGCGCGAACGCGGCCATGGGTGTCCCAGATGGCCTCGATCGCCGCCAGCTTCGCCGGCTGATATTCGAGCGTGTTCAGGCCATGCGCGTCGCCGAGGAAGAACTGGAGCGGGACGAGCACGGTGAGGAGCCACAAGGTCATCGACAGCATGGTGCGCGCTTCTTCGACGAAGCGTCCTTGCCGCAGATACGACGCCGCGACGCCAACGACGACAAAGCCGGTGGTGATGTAGACCGCGTCGACGACGTGAGCGAGCCGATAAGGAAAAGACGGGCTGAAGATGATCTGAAGCCAGTCCTTCGGCAGGAAACGGCCGTCGACGATTTCGATAACCGGCGGGCGTTTGCATCCAGCTGTTGGTGGCGATGATCCAGAAAGTCGAAAAGAGCGTCCCGAGGGCGACCATCAACGCCGCGACGAAATGGGCCCAGCGCGGCACCAGCTTGCGTCCGAACAACAGCACGCCGAGGAATGCCGCCTCCAGGAAGAAAGCGGTCAGCCCCTCGTAGGCCAGCAGCGGCCCGACGACGTTGGCGGCGGCGTCGGAGTAACGGCTCCAGTTGGTGCCGATCTGGAACGGCATGACGATCCCCGAAACGACCCCCATGCCGAATGACACCGCAAAAATCTTGATCCAGAAGCTCGAAATGCGAAGGTAGATTTCTCGCGCGGTGAAGAGACTGAGACCCTCCAGCACCGCAATGAAGGCGGCGAGACCGATGGTGAAGGCGGGCAGGAGGAAATGCCAGGCGATGACCCAGGCGAACTGGACACGGGATAGAACAACGGGATCCATGCTCATCGCGCCCCGCTTATTGCGCCCGGCCTTTGAACCTTGAGGCTATTGGCGCTCCGTCCACAGGAGCGGAAGCGTAGTATCATGGACGGCGGCGATTTTCACGACCATCCCTCGAGCGGCGCGGAATCCCTTGACCACACGGGTCTGGGAGATTAGGGGTTACGCAACGTCGAAGTTGTGGCGAGGTTGAACTCGTTTTCCGGCTGGATACGATGAATTTGGTCATGGCGCGACAGGTGGCGCTCGCGGGCGTTGTTGCGGCCGTCGGTCTATGCTCGGCGCTCGTGTGTGGACCGGCGCAAGCGGGCGCTGCGCCGGCTTGCGTGACTGCGCCAGGGGCCTTCGCCTTCGCTTGCACGGGCTCTTCGGCTTATTACGCGACCCTCACTCTTCAAGTGGGCGGAAAGACCGTCAGCTTAAGCACTAATGGCTTCCAGGGATGGGTCAGCAACGCTTCATTCAATATCGGCGGCCCCTTCGGTGTTAACTCAAACTATGTGGTCGGCGTTTATAACGACGCGTCTTAGAACAATTATTTCGGATTTAATCTGTCCCGCTTGGGCTCGACCGGGAGTGTTACGTCGGCGAGTTTGACCGTTAATTCCGGTTTGATTAACGCGACAATGAATTACACTCTGTTCGGGGTCACGGATTTGACCTCTCAGCTCGAGGCCAACTTCGGTCCGAACACGAATCTCTACGATAAGCTGGCGGGCGGTCTGGTCTATGACGATCCCATTCTCGCCCCGAACACAACCGATCCGTTTAAGCCGCTTGTGCTTACGCTCAACGAATTGGCGATCAAGGACATTAACGACGCGATCCAGAGCCGGAGCGTGATGTTCACCATCTCCGGCCATGCCGATTTGGTCAGTTCCGTTCCTGAGCCGTCGACGTGGGTCCTGATCCTTGCCGGTTTCTTAGGGCTTGGCTTCGCGGCCCGCCGCCACCCAGCGCTAAGACGCCGGGATTCGGTCTCCGCCGGACGCAGCGCTTTTTAATATTGGATGGTCGGCCGCCTTCAGGCCGCCCTTTCCACGAGCGCAAAGGCGGGCCTCTCTGCTTGATTTGACGCGCTGTCGTCGATGGACCATTTGTTAGCCCATGGCCGATGTCTCCTTTCCCGCCGCGTTCGGCGCGGGTCTGATCTCATTTGTTTCGCCGTGCGTGCTGCCGCTCGCGGCGCCGTATCTCTGCTATCTCGCGGGCGCCAGCGTCGAAGCGCTGGTCGACGAGAGCGAGGCGAAGGCGAGGCGCGATATTCTCCTCACCGCATTGCTGTTCGTGGCCGGTTTTTCGACCGTGTTCGTCGCCTTGGGCGCGACGGCGTCGGTGTTGGGGGAGTTGCTCAGGCAATGGAGCCATGCGCTGTCGATCGCGGCTGGGATCGGCGTGATCCTGATGGGCCTGCACTTTCTTGGCGTATTCCGGATCAGCGCGATGCTGCGCGAGAAGCGCCTGGAGCTCGAGAAACCCGCGGGCCTATGGAGCGCCTATCCGATGGGCTTCGCCTTCGCGATCGGCTGGACCCCCTGCATCGGCCCGATCCTGGCCACCATTCTCGCCGTCGCCGGCAGCAGGGACACCGCCGCCAGCGGCGCGGCTCTGCTTGCCGTCTACAGCCTGGGGCTGGGTCTGCCGTTTATCCTCGCCGCCGCCGCGATCGGCCCGTTCATGCGCGCCTCGCTCCATCTGCGCAAACAGTTCGGCCGCATCGAGAAGACCGTCGGCGTCCTCCTCGTCGTGACCGGCGTCTTGTTCCTGACCGGCGGTTTCCAGAGCGCTTCGCTGTGGCTGATCGAAACCTTCCCGCAGTTCAGTCGGATCGGGTGAGACGGCAAAAAGGGACCGCCGTTCCCGGCGGTCCCTCGGATTGCGAAAGCCGGCGCGCGGGACGTCGCCCGCCGGCAGCCACGCGGGCTTAAGACTTGTTCTGCACGTAGGTGATCTTGCCGTCGGGCCCCTTCTCCCAAGTGTACCAGACGTAGTCGACGCTGGTGCGGTCGCCCTTCTTGTCGAAGGCGATCGGGCCGATCACCGTGTTGAAGGTCATGCCCGAATGCATGGCTTCGGCGACCTTCTTCGGATCGAGCGACTTGGCCTTCTCCGCCGCCTGCTTCATGATCTGGACGGCAGCGTAGGAGTAGAGCGTATAGGCTTCCGGATCGAAGTTCTTCGCCTTGAACTCGGCGACCACGTCCTTGGCGGCGGGGTTCTGACGCGGGTCGGGACCGAATGACATCAAGGTGCCTTCGACGCCCGGTCCGCCGATCTGCGAGAACTCGTTGTCGGTGATGCCGTCGCCGGAGATCATGACGGTCTTCATGCCCTGGTCGCGCATCTGGCGAATGATGAGGCCGCCTTCGGTGTGCAGGCCGCCCCACATCAGATAGTCGGCGCCCGATTCCTTGATCTTGGAGACAATGGCCGAATAATCCTTCTCGCCGGTGTTGACGCCTTCGTACAGCACTTCCTTGATGCCGAACTTGTGCATGTTGTCGAGCGCGGCGTCGGCGAGGCCCTTGCCGTAGGTCGTCTTGTCGTGCACGACCGCGATCTTCTTGCCCTTGAGCTTGTCGCGCGCGAGTTCGGCCCACAGCATGCCCTGCTGGTCGTCGCGGCCGCAGGTGCGGAACGCGTCCCAGAGCTTGCGGTCGGTGATCTTCGGATTGGTGGCCGAGGGGGTGATGAACAGGATGCCGTTTTCCGCGTAGACGTCGGAGGCGGGGATCGTCACGCCGGAATTGAAATGGCCGACCACGAACTTGACGCCGTCGCCGACGAACTTGTTGGCGACCGATACGCCCTGCTTGGGATCGGAGACGTCATCGCCCTGTTCGAGCGTGATCTTTTGTCCGAGAATGCCGCCGGCCTTGTTGATGTCCTCGACCGCCTGCGTCGTGCCCTGCACGAGCTGCGCCCCGAAGGCGGCGTTGGGTCCAGTGATCGGGCCAGCGACGCCCATCTTGATCTGTGCGCTGGCCGCGCCAGAGAACGCCAGGGCCGCGACGAGCGCCACCCCAGACAACCAATGTTTGGTCATTCAGCTACTCCCATGAGTTGCGGGCGCCCGGTCCTCCCTGACGCCCGTCGGCAGAAGACAATTCCACCTTGAACGCGGATACTTTCCCTTTTTTGATCAAGAGTCACCTTAAAAAACACAAAGGTTTGATCAGCTTTTAGGCGACGTTCAGCCATTCCCTTTCGCGCGCCAGTTCAGCCCCGAACGCTCGTAAACCCAGGAGATATTGGGTCGCCATCTGCGTCGCCCGCATGGACCGATAGCCGAGCGCGCCGATCGCCATCGTCCAGATGTAGGCGACGATGAAGAGCCTCGGCGACAGCAGCGGCTCGCCATAGAGCGCGTAATGAAGGAAGCGCACGGCTGCGGTGAGAAAGATCATATAGAGCGCAACCATCGCCAGCGGCCGCCAGGTCTTGGCGATCGCCCGTCCGGTCGCCCAGGCGCCCGCCCCGCCCAGCACCAGGGTGATGAGGACGAAGGTGAAGGGACCGTAAGGTGAATTCGCCCACAGGAAGCCGTCCATCAATGCCCCCCCTCGAGATAGGCGGCCCGCACTTCCGGGCGCGCCAGCAGTTCGGCGCCGGCGCCTTGCATGGTGATCGCGCCATTGACCATCACATAGCCGCGATGGGCGAGTTTCAGCGCATGAAAGGCGTTCTGCTCGACCAGGAAAACGGTGAGGCCTTCGCGCGCGTTCAGTTCGCCGATCACTTCGAAGATCTGCTTGACCACGAGCGGAGCAAGACCGAGCGACGGCTCGTCCAGAAGCAGCAAGCGGGGCCGGCTCATGAGCGCCCGCCCGATCGCCAGCATCTGCTGTTCGCCGCCCGACAAGGTGCCCCCGCGCTGCGGCGCGCGCTCCTTGAGGCGCGGAAAGAGCGTGAACACGCGCTGCAGATCCTCGTCGAAATAGGCGAAATTGTTGATCGAGGCGCCCATCTGCAAATTCTCGAACACGGTCATGCGCGGAAAGATGCGACGTCCCTCCGGCGACTGGGCGATCGACAGCCGCGAGATCATGTGCGTCGGCAGGTTGGTGATGTCCCGGCCGTCGAAGGTGATCCGGCCGCGCCGCGCGCGGGGCGCGCCGAAAATGGTCATCATAGTCGTCGACTTGCCGGCGCCGTTGGCTCCGATCAGGGTGACGATTTCGCCCTTGTTGACGTCGATGTCGACGCCCTTGAGCGCCTGGATCTTGCCGTAGAAAGTCTCGATCCCGCGCAGTTGCAGAAGCGGCGTCAGCGCGGCCGCGCCCGCGACGCTCACTGCTCCAGCTCCTTTTCGATCTGTTCGACCTCCTCCTCGTCCTCGACGCCGAGATAGGCCGCGATCACTTTCGGATCGGCGCGCACTTCCTCCGGCGTGCCGTCGGCGATCTTGACGCCGTAGTCGAGCACCACCACATGATCGGAGATCTGCATGACGACCGACATGTCATGCTCGATCAGGAGCACCGAAGTGTTGTGGTCGGCGCGGATCGACCGCAGGAGCGCGTTGAGATCGGCCGATTCGCGCGGATTGAGTCCGGCGGCCGGTTCATCCAGGCAAAGAAGCACCGGATCGGTGCACATCGCGCGGGCGATTTCGAGCCGGCGCTGGGCGCCGTAGGGCAGTTCGCCCGCGGGATCGTCGGCGCGGTCGGTCAGATCGATCTTCTCCAGCCAGTATTTCGCCCGCTCGATGCAATCCGCCTCCTTGCGGCGATAGCTCGGCGCGCCGATCAGCCCGAGCACGGTGAGGCCGCTCGCCAGCATGAGCGGATTGTGGTGGGCGACCAGCAGGTTCTCCAGCACCGTCATGCCCTGGAAGAGGCGGATGTTCTGGAAGGTGCGCGCGACTCGCGCCTTGCGGGCGATTTCGTGGTCGGGCATGCGCTCGAGCAGGAAGAGCTCGCCATTCGCGGTCGTCGCATGGCGGCCGCTCGATCGGGTGGCGGCGGCGATGTCGTCCGGCGTCGCGACGCCATCGCGGGCAAGGGCGAGGCGCCCCTCGGTCGGCTTGTAGAAGCCGGTGACGCAATTGAAGACGGTCGTCTTGCCCGCGCCGTTCGGCCCGATGAGCGCGGTGATGTCTCCCCGTCCGACCGAAAAGCTGAAGGCGTTCACCGCGACGAGGCCGCCGAACCGCATTGTGAGGTTTTCGACGGCGAGCAGCGGGCCGGTCAGCCAGTTCATTTAGCCGTGTCCCTCTTTGACCAGATCGCCGGACACGGCCTTTCGCTCCTTGAGGAAGATCGACGGCAGGCGCGTCGAAACGAGGCCGCGCGGCTTCCAGATCATCATGACGACCATCGCCGCGCCGAACAGCAGCATGCGATATTGCGTCGGATCGAAATCCTGGCCGAATATCGCCTTCATCCATTCCAGTTCGCGCATGAGCTCGGGAACGCCGATCATCACCGCGGCGGCGATCGCGACGCCAAGCTGTGAGCCCATGCCGCCGAGCACGACGATGGCGAGGATGGTCGCCGACTCGATGAAGGTGAAACTTTCGGGGCTGACGAACCCTTGCCGGACGGCGAAGAATGAACCGGCGAAGCCGCCGAACATCGCGCCGAGCGCAAAGGCGGTGAGCTTGGTGTTGGTGGTGTTGATGCCGAGCGACCGGCAGGCGATTTCGTCCTCGCGCAAGCGCTTCCCAGGCCCGTCCGATCGGCAGGCGGCGCAGGCGAATGGTGACGAAATTGGTGAGGAGGGCGAGCGCAAGGATCAGATAGAAGAGAAAGATCGTGCGGTAGATCGGCGTGTAGGGCAGATGAAAGATCGCCGCGAACCCGTCGTCGTCGTCAGTGAAAGGAATGCCGAAGAACGACACATGCGGAATTTCGCTGATGCCGGCATAGCCGTTGGTCAGATCGACCCAGTTGATCAGCACCATGCGGATGATCTCGCCGAACGCGAGGGTCACGATCGCCAGATAGTCGCCTCTGAGCCTGAGAACCGGAAAGCCGAGAATGACGCCCCACATCGCCGCAAGGATCCCGGCGAGCGGCAGGCAGATCCAGAACGAAAGGCCGAACGTGGTCGACAGCAGCGCATAGGAATAGGCGCCGACCGCGTAGAAGGCGACGTAGCCGAGATCGAGCAGGCCGGCGAGGCCGACCACGATGTTCAATCCCCAGCCCAGCATCACGTAGATCAGAATCTGGACGCCGTAATTGTTGATCCACTTGAGCGAGCCGCTGAGGCCCGAGGAGGCCAAGCGAGATGAGCGGGAACAGGATGACGAGCCCGAGCGCGAACGGACCGAAATAGCGACCGAACGCAGCCCAGGCGCGCCGACGGCGGGGCCGTGCCCTCGCCCTCCCGCGCCGCCTGCGCCAGCGCGCCGCCCATGCCCCCGGCGACGACCGAGCCCACGCGGTCGAACCAGATCCGCCAGTCCGCGCGCGCCATCTGGCGCAAGAAAACGAACACGAAAACGATCGCCGCGATGGCGAACGAAAGCGGCCATCGGCCGCCCAGCACGAGTTCGTTGTTGATGTTCGCTTCGGCGCGGTAGCTGATGATCGGGAAGCAAAGGCCGAAGGCGACGAGCGCCGCGGCCGCGGCGTTGCGGAGGGCGGGGACGAGCTGGGTCGCGGTTTCGACGGGAGCCGCGATCTCGGAGGCTTGCGAAGGCGCGCTCATGGCTTAAACCTTCTCGACTTCCGGCCTGCCGAGAATGCCCGAAGGCAGGAAGATCAGGGTGATCGCCAGGATCATGAACGCGGCGACGTCCTTGTAGTCGGTGGTGAAATAGGACGACCAGAACACCTCGATGAGGCCGATCAGGAGGCCGCCCAGCACGGCGCCCGGCAACGAGCCGATGCCGCCCAGCACCGCGGCGGTGAAGGCTTTGACGCCGGGCACGAAACCGTCGGCGAAATTGACCACGCCGTAGTAGATGACGAACATGACGCCGGCGACCGCCGCCAGGGCCGCGCCGATGATGAAGGTGATCGAAATCGTCGCGTCGACGTCGATCCCGAGCAGCGCCGCCATCTTGCTGTCCTGCTCGCAGGCGCGCTGCGCCCGCCCGAGCGAGGTGTATTGGACGATATACCAGAAGGCCGCGAGCAGGATCGCCGTGACCGCCACAATCAGAATCTGGCGCACCGAAAGGGTGACGTCGTATGCGCCGCCGGTCAGGTTGAAGACATGATTGGGCAGTTGCGGCGCGGGCTTGTTGCGCGGCCCCTGAACAACCTGGACAAAATTTGACAGGAAAATCGACATTCCGATCGCCGAAATGAGCGGAGCCAGGCGAAACGATCCGCGCAGCGGCCGGTACGCCAGCCGTTCGATCGCCCAGTTCCATAAGCCGGTCAGCGCCATGCCGGCGACCAGCACCACGACAAACACCAGCGGCAGCGACCCCACATGCAGAATCTGGGTCAGGATCATGAATACGATCAAAGCGATGAAGGCCGACAGCATGAACAGGTCGCCATGCGCGAAATTGACCATGCCGATGATGCCGTAAACCATCGTGTAGCCGATGGCGATCAGTCCGTAGATCGACCCCAGCGTGAGCCCGTTGATCAGCTGCTGCAGGAAATTATCCATGCGCCAACCCGCCCTCCTGTTTCTCTCCGCTTCGCAGGAAACGTGCCATCGACGTGCGGCCGCCCTGTCCTTTTGCGTGCTCGATCCGCCGAGGCTGCGCGCCGACGCCATCGCCCCGCATTCCACAGCCTAGCTGGCGCGGTCGCCTGCGGCAACCCGAGGGCGGCGGCGATCCTTTGGCGCGGGTGGAGCGCCGAACGAGCTTCGAAATGCTGGGGCGCTTAGCGTAATATTCACAAGAATATATCGATTGCCGCGCAGGTCGTTGCTTGGAATGACAATCCCGTCGGAAGCACAGCTTCGCCATTCTCGCCTGAAGCGAGAACATCGGCGGCGGCTTGATATTTCTCGCGCGTTGCGAAATGCTGTTGGGGCGCCGATCGCTGATCTCGAGCTGCGACCGCAAGCGTCGCTGCGGATCGGACAATTCCCGGGAGGAAGGAAGCGTTCATGGCGATGACGATGACGGGCGAAATGACTTTGCCCGCCGACCGGCCGAAGGTTTGGGAGCTGCTGAACGACCCCGAGGTGCTCAAGTCCGCAATTCCCGGGTGCGAATCGCTGGAGAAGACCGGCGACAACGGCTTCGCCGCGGTCGTCAAGACGAAGATCGGACCGGTCTCCGCCACCTTCAAAGGCAAAGTCGAACTCTCCGACATCGTCCCGCTCGTGGGCTACACCATCAAGGGCGAGGGCGAGGGCGGCGTCGCCGGCTTCGCCAAGGGCGGCGCGAAGGTGTCGCTCGCCGACGCGCCGGGCGGCACGTTGCTCAACTACGACGTCGAGGCGACATGTCGGCGGCAAGATGGCCCAGCTCGGCTCGCGCCTGATCGACGGCGTCGCCAAGAACATGGCCGACAAATTTTTCGCCAGTTTCGCTGCGCTCGCCGCGAGCGCGCGCGGCGCCAGCTGGCGCGGCCGAGCCGGCCGCCCAGCCCGCGGCCGAGCCGCCGGCCGTCGCGCGCCTGCGCCGCTCCGGCGCCGCAGGCGCCCGCAACAAAGACATCTTGGTTCAGGAGGATATGGGAATGGTTCATGTCTCTATGGCGGTGAACGGCCGCCCCGCGTCGGCCGACGTCGATCCGCGGACGCTGCTCGTGCAGTTCCTGCGCGAGAATCTGCGCCTCACCGGCACCCATGTCGGATGCGACACGTCGCAGTGCGGGGCCTGCGTCGTCCACGTCGACGGCCGCGCGATCAAGTCCTGCACGGTGCTGGCGGCGAGCTGCGAGGGCGCGCAGGTGACGACGATCGAGGGCCTCGCCGCGAACGGCAAGCTGCATCCGATGCAGCAGGCCTTCCAGGACAATCATGGCCTGCAATGCGGCTTCTGCACGCCGGGCATGATCATGGCCGCGGTCGACCTCGCCAATCGCGAAGGGCCGAACCTCGACGAAATCACGATCCGCCACGGCCTCGAAGGCAACATCTGCCGCTGCACCGGCTACCACAATATCGTGAAAGCGGTCGCTCAGGGCGCGCGCGAGATGGGCGCCGCCGCAACTCCTCAGGCCGCCGAATAACAAGGACGCTTCGAGCCGTTCCAGGGAGAGAAACATCATGGGCGTGACAGCCATCGGCGCCTCGGTCAAACGCACAGAAGACATCCGCTTCATCACCGGCAAGGGCCACTATGTCGACGACGTCAATCGCCCCGGCCAGGCCTACGCCTATTTCCTGCGCTCGCCGCACGCCCACGCGACGATCGACAAGATCGATACGTCAGCCGCGCTGAAGTCGCCGGGCGTGGTTGCGATTTTCACCGGCGACGACATCGCGGCCGACAAGGTTGGCGGCCTCATTTGCGGCTGGATGATCCATTCGAAGGACGGCTCGCCGATGAAAGCGGGCGCCCATCCGGCGCTGGCGCAAGGGAAGGTGCGCTATGTCGGCGATCACGTCGCCGTCGTCATCGCCGACACGCTCGCTCAGGCGCGCGACGCGGCGGAGAAGATCGAGGTCAACTACACGGAGTTGCCGGCCGTGGTCGATACGGCGAAGGCGGCGAGCCCCGGCCAGCCGCAGCTGCACGACGTCGCGCCCAACAATACGATCTTCAACTGGCACATCGGCGACAAGGCGGCGACGGACGCGGCCTTCGCGTCGGCCGCGCATGTGACGAAGCTCGATCTCGTGAACAACCGACTGATCCCGAACGCCATGGAGCCGCGCGCCGCCGTGGCCGAGTACGATTCGGGGACCGACGCCATGACGCTCTTCACGACCAGCCAAAATCCGCATGTGGCGCGGCTCGTCCTCTCGGCTTTCATCGGGCTCGCGCCCGAACACAAGCTGAGGGTCATCGCGCCCGACGTCGGCGGCGGCTTCGGCTCCAAGATCTTCATTTATCCCGAGGAGACCGTCTGCGCCTGGGCGGCGAAGAAGATCGACCGGCCGGTCAAATGGACGGCTGAGCGCACCGAATCGTTCGTCTCCGACGCGCATGGCCGCGATCATGTGACGCCACGCGGAGCTCGCGCTCGACGCCGCGGGCAAGATCACCGGCCTGCGCGTCCACACGATCGCCAATCTCGGCGCCTATATGTCGACGTTCTCGTCGTCCGTGCCGACATATCTCTATGGCCTCCTGCTGTCGGGCCAGTACGACATTCCCAATATCTATTGCGAAGTGGATGCGGTCTACACCAACACCGCGCCGGTCGACGCCTACCGCGGCGCGGGCCGGCCGGAAGCGACGTTCCTGGTCGAGCGAATCGTCGAGCTCGCAGCCCGCGAGACGGGGAAGGACTCGGCGGAATTCCGCCGCCAGAACTTCGTCAAGTCGTTCCCGCACCAGACGCCGGTTCTGCTCAACTATGACGTCGGCGACTATGCGAAGGCGCTCGACAAGGCGCTCGCGCTCGCCGACTACAAGGGCGTCGCTCAGCGCAAGGCGGCCTCCGCCGCCAAGGGCAAGCTGCGCGGCGTCGGCATTTCCGCCTATATCGAGGCTTGCGGCCTCGCTCCGTCCAAGGCCGTCGGCTCGCTCGGGGCGGGCGTGGGCCTGTGGGAATCGGCGGAAGTGCGGGTAAACCCCGTCGGCACGGTCGAAGTCCTGACAGGCTCGCACAGCCATGGACAAAGCCACGAGACCACCTTCGCCCAGCTGGTCTCCGACCGTCTCGGCATTCCGATGGAGAACGTGTCGATCGTCCACGGCGACACCGACAAGGTGCAGTTCGGCATGGGGACCTATGGCTCGCGCTCCGGCGCGGTCGGCATGGCGGCCATTTCCAAGGCGCTCGACAAGATCGAGGCCAAAGCCAAGAAGGTCGCAGGCCACGTGCTCGAGGCTTCCGAAGGGGACATCGAGTTCAAGGACGGAAAGTTCACCGTCAAAGGCACCGACAAGTCGATCGATTTCGGGTCGGTGGCGCTGAACGCCTACACCGCCCACAAATTCGACGGGCAGGAACTCGAGCCTGGCCTCAAGGAGACCGCCTTCTGGGACCCGACCAATTTCACCTTCCCGGCCGGCGTCCACATCTGCGAACTCGAAATCGATCCGGAGACCGGCGTCGTGACGATCGACCGATGGACCGCGGTCGACGATTTCGGCAAGCTCATCAATCCGATGGTCGTCGAGGGCCAGGTTCACGGCGGCATCGCGCAGGGCGTCGGCCAGGCGCTGTTCGAGAGCGCGCATTACAACAGCGACGGACAGCTTTTGACTGCGAGCTACATGGACTATTGCATGCCGCGCGCCGACGACCTGCCTTCATTCAAGGTCGACACGATCGAGACGCCGTGCCCTTCCAATCCGCTCGGCATCAAAGGCTGCGGGGAAGCGGGCGCAATCGCCTCGCCGCCCGCGGTCATCAACGCCCTCACCGACGCGCTCGGCCACGAGGACGTCGCCATGCCCGCAACCCCGCAAGTCGTCTGGCGCGCCGCGCAAAAAGCGGTGAAGCGCGCGGCGGAATGAATGGAGCGGGCGGCGCTTCGCCGCCCTGTCTCGCGCCTCGTTTGGGAGAATTGGACCATGTACGCCTTTGAATATCATCGCCCGCAATCGCTTTCCGGCGCCGTCGCCGACCTCGCCAACCCCGACGCCAAAGCGCTGGCCGGCGGCATGACCCTGCTGCCGACCATGAAGCAGCGCCTCGCGTCGCCCGGCCGTTCTCATCGATCTCAAGAGCGTTCCCGAGCTTGCCGGCATCGCCCGGGAAGGGGACAATCTCGTGATCGGGGCCATGGCCCGGCACGCCGACGTCGCCCGCAACAGCGTCGTGGAGGCGGCGATCCCGGCGCTCGCCAAGCTCGCCGGCGGCATCGGCGATCCGCATGTTCGCAACATGGGGACGATCGGCGGCTCGATCGCCAACAACGATCCCTCGGCCGACTATCCGGCGGCCGCTCTGGCGCTCGGCGCCACAATCGTCACCAACAAGCGCCGCATCGGAGCGCAGGATTTTTTCAAGGGCCTGTTCGAGACGGCGCTCGAGACAGGCGAACTCATCACTCAAGTCAGCTTCCCGATCCCGCAGAAAGCCGCGTATATGAAATTCCCGAACCCGGCCTCGCGCTACGCGCTGGTTGGCGTCTTCGTCGCCAAAACCGCCGGCGGCGTTCGGGTCGCGGTGACGGGCGCTGGCCAGAACGGCGTTTTTCGCCTGAGCGCGTTTGAAACGGCGCTGAATGCGAATTTCTCTCCCTCCGCCCTCGACGGCGTCTCGGCGCCGGCGGACGGGCTGAATTCGGACATTCACGCCGACGCCGACTATCGCGCGCATCTCATCGGCGTGATGGCGAAACGCGCGGTGTCGGCGGCCCGCTGAAAACGGCCCTTTCGCTCAAACCCGAATGAGTGAGCGTTTCTCAATCAAGACGAGGGCGCTCGGCCGGAGGGGCGGGGTCGCTCGCCCGCGGAAAAGATTTCTTTAGCCTGTCTCAAGGCCTATATTCCGGGTGATGAAATACGACACTGACCTCTATCAATGGACGATCGAGCAGGCCGACGCCTTGCGCCGCCGGGCCGTCAACGAGCTCGACTACGACAACCTCGCCGAGGAAATCGAAAGCGTGGGCAGAAGCGAGCGGCGGGAAATCCGGTCCCGGCTGGGAATCCTGCTTATCCACCTCCTCAAATGGCGCTATCAGCCCGAGAAACAGAGCGACAGCTGGCGCGCCTCTGTCTCCGAAGCCCGGCAGCGAATCGAAGATGTGCTCAGCGACAATCCGTCCCTCCGCTCGTTTCCAGCCGAGGCTCTCGCCAGCGCCTATCGCCTCGCGATACTCGATAAGGCGATCCGGCGGCTCGAACTGTTGCATTTGCCTCAGTCCTGCCCATGGACGGTCGAGGACGTTTTACGAGACGATTTCTGGCCCTGACCAACTCATCTCGGCCGGGGGTGGCGTTAAGGTCGAGCCTGGGTCATTGAGGTCCTGAACTTTCCCTACCGCGCCGCGCAATCGGCCTCTCCTCCTCGGGCAGACTTTCCATGATTCCACAAACGCCGGCCCTTCCGGCCTCGATCGACGAAACATTGGCCCTGCTCGGCAAGGCTGCCTATGTCGGCGATCGGCCGCTGGCGACGGTCATCTTCCTCAGTCTGCGACTGGGAAGGCCTTTGTTTCTCGAAGGCGAGGCCGGAGTCGGCAAGACGGAGGTGGCCAAGGTTCTCGCCGCTTCGCTCGACCGGAAGCTCATCCGCCTGCAGTGCTACGAGGGCCTCGATGTCGCGAACGCGGTCTACGAATGGAACTATCCCGCCCAGATGATGGCGATCAGGCTGGCCGAGGCCGCCGGCGAGCATGACAAGGATCGGATCGAGCACGACATTTTCTCAGAGCGCTATCTCATCAAGCGCCCGCTGCTGCAGGCGCTGGAGCCGAGCGCGGGCGGCGCGCCGGTGCTGCTGATCGATGAGATCGACCGGGCCGACGAGGCCTTCGAAGCCTATCTGCTCGAGATCCTGTCCGACTTCCAGGTGACGATTCCGGAAATCGGCGTCATGACGGCGCCCTCTCCTCCGATCGTCGTCATCACCTCCAACCGCACGCGCGAAATTCACGACGCGCTCAAGCGGCGCTGTCTCTATCACTGGCTCGGCTACCCTGACCTCGCCCGCGAGATGGCGATCGTGCGGGCCAAGGCGCCGCGCGCGCCGGAGCGGCTCACCGCCGAACTCGTCGCCTTCGTCCAGCGCCTGCGCAAACAGGACCTGTTCAAGTCGCCGGGCGTCGCCGAGACCCTCGACTGGGCGGCGGCGCTGGCCGAACTCGACGCGGTGGCGCTCGATCCCGCCCAGGTCTCCGACACGCTTGGCGTCCTGCTCAAATATCAGGACGACATCGCCAAGATCGAGGGCGCGAAGGCGCAGGCGCTGATCGAGGAGACGCGCGCCGAGCTTCGCCGGCTCGAGATCGGGTGAAGCGGCGAGCTTTCGCGCTTGCTTGCGGCGCGATGACAAACCCGGCGCCCGACATTATCTCTCTTCAAGCGGCGCGCGCGATCGACGCAGGCGCTTCGCCGTCCGGAGTGAGATCGAGCCGAGCGAAATGAGCGCGATTCTGGAAGCCGAACCCGTGAGCGGCGGCGCCCTCGCGCAGAACATCGTCCACTTCGCCCGCGCCTTGCGCGACGCGGGCGTGCCGCTCGGACCGGGCGCGGTCATGGACGCGCTGGCCGCGGTCGAGGCCGCGGGTTTCGGCGACCGGGAAGACTTCTACACGACGCTGCATGCGGTCTTCGTCAAGAAGCATGAGCACAGCCTGCTGTTCGACCAGGCGTTCCGCATCTTCTGGAGGCGAAAGGGCTTCATCGAGAAGCTGATCGCCATGCTCTCCCCGCAGGCGCCGAGCCAGCCTGACCTGAAGCCTCCGGAAGCCGGGGCGAGCCGCGTCGCCGACGCCCTTTTCAAGTCGGCCCAGGATCGGGCGAAGCCGGTCCCCGCGATCGAATTCGACGCCCGTCTGACCATGTCAGCGGCCGAGATCTTGCGGTCAAAGGATTTCGCCCAAATGACCGCGGCGGAGATTGAGGAGGCCCGCAAGGCGATCAAGCGCCTCGCTATGCCCGAAGACAAGCGCCGGACGCGTCGCTTCGCCCCGGGCGGCCGGCCGGCGCGAATCGACGCGCGCCGCAGCTTCCGCCGTTCGTTGCAGCCCGGAGGCGCGATCGACCTCGAGTTTCGCTCGAACATCGATCGCGCGCCCCCGGTTGTCGCTCTCTGCGACATTTCCGGCTCGATGAACGAATATACCCGTCTCTTCCTGCATTTCCTGCACGCCTTGAGCGAAACGCGGCGCGTCTCGACCTTCCTGTTCGGCACCCGTCTGACCAACGTGACCCGCGCCATGCGCGCCCGCGATCCCGACGATGCGCTGGCGCGCTGCTCGGCGCTCGCGGTCGACTGGTCCGGCGGCACCCGCATCGGCGAGGCGCTGCACCGTTTCAACCGGGACTGGTCGCGGCGCGTGCTCGGCCAGGGCGCGATCACGCTCCTCTTCACCGACGGGCTCGAGCGGGACAATCTCGACAAGCTCGAGGCCGAGATGGAGCGGCTCGCCAAATCGAGCCGGCGCATCATCTGGGTCAACCCGCTCCTGCGCTATGGCGACTTCGCCGCCAAGGCTGGCGGGATTCGCGCCATGCTGCCGCATGTCGACGCGTTCCGGCCGATCCACAATCTGGCGAGCATGGCCGACCTCTGCCGGGCGCTGTCCGGCGGCAGGGATTTGCATGACGATCCGAAGGCTCGGCTCCTCGCGGCCGATTGACTTCGCGTTATAGCCTTGCGGAGCGGACGGCTGAGTGCGATTTTGTGGCGAAATGCGCGAGGGGCGCGAGCGAAGAGGCGGCGAAAATGAGCGTTGAAACTGCGACCGGCAAGTCGGCGACGATCGAATTCAACGGCCAGCTCTGCATCCATGCGCGCCGCTGCGTGCTCTCGCAGCCGGGCGTGTTCAAGGCGAATGTCGAAGGACCCTGGATCGATCCGGACGCGGCCAGCCCAGAGGATCTGCTCTATGTCGCGCTGAGTTGTCCGTCCGGTGCGATCCACGTCACCCGGCGCGACGGCGGCGCCAATGAAACCAACCCGAAGGTCAACACCATCTCGGTGCGCGAAAACGGACCGCTGGCGATCAACGCAGAGATCATGCTGGCGGACGCGCCGATCGGAACCCGGGCGACGCTCTGCCGCTGCGGCGAGTCGAAGAACAAGCCCTATTGCGACGGCTCCCACGTCGCCGCGTCCTTTACCGCCACGGGCGAGCCGTCGCCAAAGGAGAGCGCGCAACTCGCCAGGCGCGACGGCGCGTTGACCATCACGCCCTATCCGAACGGACCGCTTGGCGTCGCGGGTCCGGTCGAGATCATTTCCGGAACGGGACGCACTGTGAATCGCGTCGAGCGGACGGCGCTCTGCCGCTGCGGCCATTCGAGCAACAAGCCCTATTGCGACGGGACGCACTCAAAAATCGGCTTCGTCGCGCCCTGAGCGCCAAAGGAGATCCTTCAATGCTCACTCGAGACGAAGACGTTCTCGCCGCCGCGGAATCGTGGCGGGAGGCCGGAAAAGACGTTGCGATTGCGACGGTGGTCGAGACCTGGGGCTCGGCGCCCCGCCCGATCGGCTCGCATCTCGTCATCGACGGCGAGGGGAATTTTCTCGGCTCCGTATCCGGCGGCTGCGTCGAGGGCGCGGTTGTGGAGGAGGCGGCGGAGGTGATCGCCAAAGGCGAGCCGCGCATGCTCGAGTTCGGCGTCGCGGACGAGACCGCCTGGCGCGTCGGCCTCTCCTGCGGCGGCCGCATCAAGGTCTATGTCGAGAAGCTCGCCTGATGCGCCTCGATGTCCTCAAAGCGATGAACCTGGCTCGCGCCGAGCGGCGCGCCGGCGCCATCGTCACCCGCCTTTCCGACGGCGAGCAGCGATTCGTCGGCGCCGAAGGCATCGACGCCGATCCGCTTGGCGCCGGAATTGGAGGCGGCGCTGCGCATGGGCAAAAGCGCAACCGTCGCGCATCAGGGCGAGGACTATTTTCTGACCGTCCAGGCGCCGGCGCCGCGCCTAACCCTCATCGGGGCGGTGCATATCTCGCAGGCTTTGGCGCCGATCGCGCGGATCGCCGGCCTCGACGTCACGATCATCGATCCGCGCACCGCGTTCGCGACGCCGGATCGCTTTCCCGATGTTCCGGTCATCGCCAAGTGGCCCGACGAAGCGCTGGCCGAGGCGCCGCTCGACCGTTTTACCGCGATCTGCCTCTTGACCCATGATCCCAAGATCGACGACCCGGCGCTCATGGTCGCGCTTCGCGCCGATTGTTTCTATATCGGCGCGCTCGGATCGAGGAAGACGCATGGCCGACGGATCGAGCGCATGCGCGCCCAGGGCTTCGATGAAACGTCGCTCGCCCGCATTCATGCGCCGATCGGTCTCGACATCGGAGCGGTGAGCCCGGCTGAAATCGCGGTTTCGATCATCGGAGAGATCGTCGCTTCGCTGCGCAAGAAGCCGTTGCGCACGGAGAGCGCGGCAGCATGAAATTCGGCTCAACCCCGATCGAGGAGGCTGAGGGCGCGGTCCTCGCGCACGGGGTCAGGATTGACGGCGTCGCGTATAAGAAGGGCGATATCCTCACCCACGAGCGTAAGCTGGCGCTGGCGGCGGCGGGGGTGGAGTGCGTCGTGGCCGCGCGCCTCGAGCCCGGCGACGTCGACGAAAATGAGGCGGCGCTCAAGCTCGCCAGGCGCCTTGCGGGCGCGAATCTGCGCTGCTCGCCGCCGTTTACCGGGCGGGTTAATCTGTTCGCTGAGAGCGCCGGGCTCGCGGTCATCGAGGCCGAGACTATCGATCGGGTCAATGCGATCGATGAAGCGATCACCGTCGCGACGCTGCCTCGCTATCGCGCCGTCGCCGCCGGCGACATGGTGGCGACGGTCAAGATCATCCCGTTTGCGACTCGAGGCGGGACGCTCGAGGCTGCGCTGGCTGCGGCTCCGACGGGCGCAATCGCCGTTCAGCCCTTCAAGCCGATGCGGATCGGGGTGGTCTCAACGACGCTCCCCGGCCTCAAGCCCTCGACCGTGGCGAAGACCCTGCGCGTGCTCGAGGCGCGCTTGAAGCCGACGGGATCCCGGATCGTCGGGCAGGAGATCGTGCCGCACGAGATCGGGCCGCTCGCCAAAGGGCTCGCAAGATTGATCGACGACAGCGATGCGCTGATCGCTTTCGGGGCCTCCGCCATCACCGATCGCCGCGATGTGATTCCGGCCGCCATCGAGGCGATTGGAGGACGCATCGAACGGTTTGGCATGCCGGTCGATCCCGGCAATCTCCTGCTCCTCGCCGAACGCCACGGGACGCCGATCATCGGCGCTCCCGGCTGTGCGCGGTCGCCCAAGGAGAACGGCTTCGACTGGGTTCTGCAGCGCGTGCTGGCGGGCGTGCCGATCCATGACGCGGACATCCGCGCGATGGGCGTCGGAGGGCTTTTGATGGAGATCGCGTCGCGTCCGCAGCCGCGCGCGCCCGATGACTGAGGTCGGCGCCATCGTGCTCGCCGCAGGCCAGTCGTCGCGCTTTCGCGCCGGCGGCGGCCTGGACGTGACGAAGCTCGCGGCGAAACTCGACGGCAAGCCGATCGTGCGGCGCGTCGCGGAAGCGGCGCTCGCGTCCGGGGCGCGTCCGGTCGTCGTCGTCACCGGCTATGCGCGGAGCGCCGTCGAGGCGGCGCTTGAAGACCTCGATATTGCGATCACCTTCAATTCGAGATTTGCCAGCGGCCTCGCCTCCTCGCTCAAGGCCGGTCTCACCGCGACGCCGCCGGATGTCGCGGGAGCGCTCGTGCTCCTCGGCGACATGCCGTGGATCGAGCCTCAGCTCATCGACGCCCTGATCGGCGCCTTCCTGGCGCGCGAGGCCGCGCTCGCCGCCGTCCCGTTGCGCGAAGGCGAGCGCGGCAATCCGGTTCTTCTGGGCCGGGGCCTGTTCGAGGCGGCCATGCGCCTTGAAGGCGACGAGGGGGCGCGGCGGCTGATCGGCGCGCTGAGCCCGGGCGAACTTGTCGAAGTCGAGGCTTCCGACATCAGCGTGACCCACGATATCGACACGCCCGACGATCTGGCGGCCGCGCGGCGTTTGCCGGGCGGCGCCTAGTGGTCAAAATCAAACGTAAGAGTCCGGGGCGCCTTCCGCAATTTCAAGGAGTTCTCCGGCTTGCAAGGGGTTCGAAGCGTTTGATTCTATCCACTAGGGCAGCCGCTTTGCCCGACCGGCCTCGCCATCTTCCTGATCGGCGGTGAAGAAGCGCGGGCTGAACCGGCCCAGTCGCGCCCGGCGCGGCCCCGTTTCTTCTGTCGATAGCGAATTAACTTGTCCGGTTTTGGTAGCACATCAAATGTCCGCTTCTTCTGGTTCTGTTCTCCTGTGGGCATGTGGGCGAGGCGAAGCGTCGTCCACATGTCCACAGGCCGCGCCGCCGAGCGGATTTAAGCGGCGCTTTTCACGTGCCTGATCGCTCCTTGTGTGTCGTACCGGCCGATGCACCGTGGCCCGAGGAAGAGGGCGTGGGAGCCGTCCGGGTAGAGGTGGACTTTGACCCTCGCCTTGACGAAGTGTGGGCGCAGGGGACTTTCCGGGATTTGCAGCTTGAGCCTATTGAAGGAAACGCAATTGTCGTTGCCGACCTGGCGCTCCTCCTGGACGCACAAGATCTCGTCGAGGTCGACGCCCGGGATCGCAACGAAGGCCGAGCCCGGCTCGGCCGGCGGCGCGGCGAAGCGCGCATTGTAAGCGGGCAGATAGACGTCGCGGAGGAAGGCGTCGGCCGCCTCGATCGTATCGATCCCGGCGAGCGCGAGCTCCTTCACCAGCCGGTCCTGCAAGGTCTGAAACGCCCGTTCCGACCGCCCGCGCGCCTGGGGCGAATAGGCCCCGATATGCTCGACGCCGAGTTGCTCGAGCGCCCGCCCGACCTGCGTCGGCCGCTTGCGGTCGATCTTGCCGCCCGCCTCGGGGGTATGGAAGTAGTGGGCGCCGCGATCCGTATAGAGGCTCATCGGCAGGCCGTGCGCGCCGAACGTCTCCTTCAGCGCCCGGAAGGTCGAGGCCGTCCCTTCCTCCTCGACCAGAAACGCCGAATAGATCGCTCCTGTCGCGTCGTCCAGGGTCACAATGAGATCGAGCGCCGGCTGGCCCTGAAGCCACGCGTGACGCGACCCGTCCTGATGCAGCATCATCCCCGGCATCGGCCGACGCGGCCGTTTGCGCCGATGCGCGCCGCGCCGCTTCGCCTTCTCCAGAAGCCCCTTCGACTGAAGGAACGTCTTCGTCCAGGTGTAGCTCCACGAAAACTTGTGCTCCGCCACCAGATGTTCGTGAAAATGCCTGGTGGTGAAGCCTCGATAGCGCTCGCGATACAACGCCTCGACCTCGTCGGCGCGATCGACCGGAACCCGCTTGCCCGACGCCTTGCCAAGCCGGCGATCCAGAAGCCCAGCCTCGCCGTCGTCCTCGAACCGCTGGCGCCAGCGTCGAAATGTCCGCTCGTCGATCCCGAGCAGTTCCGCCGCCTCCACTTGATTGAACTCCGCCGCCTCGCAGCGGCCCAAAATGTCCAGAAACCTCATCACATGCACACCCTGAAGGGCTTCCGACCGGCGCATCAAAACCCTCGTAAAGGCTCCGACGCTACCGGACAGATCGTGTGCTACCTAAGCCGGACATATCGTGTGCTACCGACACGCGGCCCCGTTTCTTCTTGACAAAATCAGAAATATGAGCTATACGTATTCATATTGTCGGAATCATTCCGGCGCCTCGCGGCCCGGAGACGAGAGGCTGTGGCTGTTTGAAAACCTGCTCGACACAACCGGCGCGCGAATCGGAAAGCCGGGAAAATTTTTTCTACTTTTTTCGGCCGTAACCCTTTGAAAAGGCCCGATTCCGAAAACTAAAAGGCGATTATCTAGATGACAAACGCGGCACAAGATGTTAGGGCCGCCGGGCGTGACAGGCCGGACGAGCGTAGTGTTAAGCACCGCCCTCGCGGTGCTTATCTCGACGTTCCTTTCTCTTTGTCCGACGTTCCTTCCGTGCCTATCCGGTTGACTCAGACACCCACTAGGGCTAGTAGCCGCAGTTATGGCGGCTTTGGACATTCACCAGCGGGACGATCTGGCTTTTCCCCAATCGCTCCCCGAATTTCAGAAGCTGTTTCCTAATGACGCGGCGTGTGCTGTCTATCTTGGGCGCGCGCGTTGGCCTGACGGTTTTGTCTGCTCGCATTGCGGCGTGATTGGTGAACCCTTCCGCATTGCAACCCGACCCGGTGTTCTGGAATGCCGCGCGTGTCGACGCCAAACCGGCCTCTTGGCCGGCACGGTCATGGAGCGCAGTCATACGCCGCTTAGCGTCTGGTTCTGGGCCGCGTATCTCGTCGCCAGCCAGACGCCGGGCATGTCGGCGGTTCAGTTTCAGCGGCAACTTGGGCTGACACGATACGAAACTGCGTTTGGCATCCTTCACAAACTGCGCGCCGGCATGGTGCGGCCGGACCAGGATCGTATCGGTGGTCGGGCGAAAGAGCATGTCGAGGTCGATGAGACCTGGGTCGGTGGAAGGACGCGCGGCGATGGCCGAGGCATCCACCACAAAACATTGGTGTCCGCCGCTGTCGAGGTTCGCCATCGCAAGCCGGGGACGGCGCAAGACAAGCGCAGGGACGGTCGCTATGCCGGTCGTGTGCGATTGGCCATCGTCGCCGACCGCAGCGCCAATTCCTTGTGCGGCTTTGTCGAGAACGCCGTCATGCCAGCCTCGCTGATCGTCACCGACGATTGGAGCGGCTACGTCAGCTTGCGTAAGCGGGGCTACGACCATCATCCGATTGCCGAAAGCGGCGATCCCGAAATTGCCGAACAGTTCATGCCGATGATTCATCTCGTCTTCTCCAATTTGAAGACCTGGCTCAACGGCATCCACCACGGCGTGAGCGCCAAGCATCTACAAGCTTACCTCAACGAATTCACGTTCCGCTTCAACCGGCGCTTCTACCCGTTCAACGCCTTCCGCTCGCTGCTCGGCATCGCGGGCGACGTCGAGGCGCCAACCTATGCCCAGCTTTAATTCGGGAGAATGGGTCCACCCTACATATGGTGGGTGTCTGCCTTAACCGGATAGGCACGGTTCCTTCTTCGATGGTGGAGGCGGCTCTTTGGATTCTGAATGAGCATCAGGGCGAGGTGTCGCAAGTAACTCTGGTGGAGCTACTAATGGAGGCAATTCTGAATGTCGCCCCTGCATCCGTTCGTCGAGAGCTTTGTAAAGCCTCCAAGAAAAAGTAGTGAGCGCTAATATCTCTTCTGCAACTCGCCTTACAGGGCGTGAAGCCGTTGAGGATCAATTATCGAATGCTCTATAATCCATTTGTCCTCAGAGAATGTCATGTGTAAAACTATCCGGACATATGGCCAGATTGGATCTCAAGGCCAGTCTCGCTTTTATGTGCTATCACGGCAGATGCGGGAGTGGATAAGTGTTCTGGAAAGACTATCTTTAGAGCCTCTAGAACGCGAAAGCCACCGAGATTGCCAATCCCAAGAGAGACCGTGGAGGTGTCTCCATTGTGGAACGCGAATTTCATATAGGTCATTAGTCCGATCTGTTTCACTGAAACAGCAACGATTTCGCGATCTAGGCGATGCGCTTCCTCGATTTCCGCCTTCGTTGGGATTGGCACCAGGCCGCCCTGTCCATGCTGCATTGAAGCCTCCCCTGGTTAGGTCGCGCTGTGGTATGATGGATCATGGACGAACGAAAAGACGCGCTAAACGGCCTATCTGAGCGGGAGCGAACCACAATGACCGCGCTCCTGAGGATGCGGCCAGAGCAGCACAAATCGACCCCCAGAGTTGATACGCCAAAAGGCAGAGGGCAGAGACAAAGGCGCGAGCGGGAACGCTCTGCGCCTAACTGTCGATTTCCGTCGAGAACTGACCCGGGATTTCCATTGAGAACTGACCCGGCTTGATGATGGTTTTGGGATCAGGCGTTCGTCAAGTTTCGAGGTTTCTCCTTTGCGGGTTTGGCGGCTTTCGCCGAGCTGTTCTTGAAGCGGAAGCTGTCGTTTCCGGTTTCGAGAATGTGGCAGCGGTGGGTGAGACGATCGAGTAGAGCGGTCGTCATCTTCGGGTCGCCGAACACGGTTGCCCACTCGCCGAAGCTGAGATTGGTTGTGATGATGACGCTGGCACGCTCGTAGAGCTTGCTCAGCAGATGGAAGAGCAACGCCCCGCCGGAGGCGCTGAACGGCAGGTAGCCAAGCTCGTCGAGGATGACGAGATCGGAGTGAGTGAGCCGGGCGGCGATCTGTCCTGGCTTGCCCTGAAGCTTCTCTTGTTCGAGAGCGTTGACGAGTTCGACGGTGGAGAAGAAGCGGACGCGCTTGCGATGATGCTCGATCGCCTGGACGCCGATCGCGGTGGCGAGATGCGTCTTGCCCGTGCCGGGGCCGCCGACCAGGACGACATTGTGGGCGTCTTCCAGGAACTCGCAACGATGGAGTTGACGTGTGAGCGCCTCGTTGACCTCGCTGCTGGCGAAGTCGAAGCCGGCAAGGTCGCGATAGTTCGGAAAGCGGGCCGCTTTGAGCTGGTAGGCCGTCGACCTTACCTCCCTGTCGGCTGTTTCCGCCTTCAAGAGCTGCGATAGGATGGGCAGCGCCGCCTCAAAGGCCGGAGAGCCTTGCTCGGTCAGCTCGCCGACCGCCTGAGCCATGCCGTGCATTTTGAGGGTGCGCAGCATGATGACGACGGCGCCAGCGGCGGGATTATGACGCATGGCGCGCCTCCCGGGCTTGGCGCAGCGCATCGTAGCGTTCGACGTTGGCCTGCGGCTCGGAGGTGAGCGTCAAAGCATTAGGCGGCTTCACGACGGGTGGGTCGATTGGCTTGCCGTCAATCAACCGGTGCAGCAGGTTCAGAATGTGCGTCTTGGTCGGCACGCCGGCCTCCAGAGCCAGTTCGACGGCAGTGAGCACGGCCTGCTCGTCATGCTGGAGGACGAGAGCCAGAATCTCGACCATCTCGCGGTCGCCGCCCGGCGTCTTGAGCATGCGCTGTTGCAAGGCACGGAAGGCAGGCGGGAGTTCGGCGAACGGCGCGCCGTTGCGGAGTGCGCCCGGTTTGCGCTGAATGACCGCCAGATAGTGCCGCCAATCGAAAACGGTGGTCGTGCTCTTGCGTTGGTGGGAGCGGGCAAAAACGCGGCGATGTTCGCAGACGACTTGTCCCTCGGCGGCGACAACGATGCGTTCGGGATAGACTCGTACGCTGACTGGACGATTGGCGAAGGAGGCCGGCACGCTATAGCGATTGCGGTCCAGATGGACCAGGCACGTCGGCGACACGCGCTTGGCGTATTCGACGAAGCCGTCGAACGGGCGCGAAGGCTGCATCAGATGCTGGACCTCTTCGGCCCAGGCGTCGGCAATCGCGCCAGGATGCGAGGCGTGCGGCGTCTGCTCCCACAGCTCCCTGCATCGCATCTCCAGCCAGTCGTTCAGCGCCGCCAGGGAGGGGAAGCTGGGCATGGGCTGCCAGAGCCGATGGCGGGCGTCCTGGACGTTCTTCTCGATCTGCCCCTTCTCCCAACCGGACGCCGGATTGCAGAACTCCGCCTCGAACAGGAAGTGGCTGACCATGGCTGCGAACCGTGCGTTGACCTGGCGGTTCTTGCCGCGCCCGACTTTGTCGACCGCAGTGCGCATGTTGTCGTAGATGCCTCGCCGGGGAACGCCGCCCAGCACGCGGAAGGCGTGGTTATGGGCGTCGAACAGCATCTCGTGGGTCTGCTGCGGGTAGGCCCGGAGGAAGAAGGCGCGGCTGCAGGACAGTTTGAAGTGAGCGACCTGCAGCTTGGTTCGCTCGCCGGCAATGATCGCCCAATCTTCCGACCAGTCGAACTGGAACGCCTCGCCCGGCAAAAACGCCAGCGGCACGAACACGCCGCGGCCGCACGTCTTCTGTTCCTGTTGCCGAGCGGCCTTCCAGTCGCGAGCGAAGGCCGCCACGCGATTGTAGGAGCCGTCGTAACCGAGGGCGGCCAGATCGGCGTGCAATTGCTTGGTCGTCCGCTTCTGCTTGCGGGACTTCCCCGCCTCCTGCCGCAGCATATGCGACAGCTTGTCGGCGTAAGGGTCCAGCTTGCTCGGGCGGTCAGGGATGTTGAACCTCGGTTCAACGGTGTCCGAGCGCAGATATTTGCGGACTGTGTTCCTCGACAGCCCCGTGCGCCGCGATATCTCTCGGATCGAGAAATGGTCCCGGTAGTGCCAGCGTCGGATGACGCTCAGTAACTCCATGTCGATCACTCCATCGTCCCCCGCCTAGGCCAAGGGGGAAGGGTTCGAACATGGGTCAGTTCTCGGTGGAAAAACCCGTGGCGCCCGGGTCAGCTCTCAGTGGAAATCAAC
>CAVZWU010000015.1:0-387405 GCA_963779095.1 uncultured Alphaproteobacteria bacterium
TTGCGCAGATTCGCTGCGCCTTTGGATTTGGTAACCTGCCGATTCGGCTGGTCGGCGAATGGCGGGGAAGATGGAGCTTTGGACGCAATCGAGTAAATCGCGTTTTTCTGAATATGTTGAAGCCTTGGCGACAGTTTTGCGCCGCGAGGTGAGCTGGACCCCGGATTTAGGACCATTGGCTAAGGTGTGAAATGTCCTGCTCTGTCGCAACCGATGGAGCGAGGAATGACGAAGTCACGCAAGAAGTTTGATGCGGCGTTCAAAGCGAAGATTGCCGTTGAGGCGCTGCGCGAGGATGCGACGGTTCCGGAACTGGCGAAGCGGCACGGGGTGCATCCGAACCAGATTTATGCCTGGAAGAAGCAAGTTCTCGACAATGCGGCGAGCCTGTTCGCCCGAGGGGCGAGCGGTTCGGGGGATGGCGAGGAGGAGCGCGAGCGCGAGACGGCCAAGCTCTACGCCAAGATCGGCCAACTGACGGTCGAACGGGATTTCTTGGCCAGGAGGCCAGGGCGATGAGCGCGCCCGATCGAAGAGCGATGGTCGAACGGCCTGGCAAGGACCTGTCGGTGCGCCGCCAATGCGCGCTGTTGAGCGTGGCGCGCTCGGGGGTCTACCGCCCCAAGCCCGTCGCCGAGGCGGACGATCTGGCGGTGATGCGCCGCATCGACGAATTGCATCTCGAACTTCCGTTCTACGGCTCGCGGCGAATGACCTTCGAACTCAACAAGGAAGGCCGTGGGGTCAACCGCAAGCGGGTGCGGCGGCTGATGCGGGTGATGGGGATCGAGGCGCTGGTTCCGCGCCCTGGCACGAGCAAAGCCGCGCCCGGGCACAAGATATACCCCTACCTGCTGCGCGGCCTGAAGATTGTCGAGCCGAACCACGTCTGGGCGGCCGACGTGACCTACATCCCGATGGCGTGCGGCTTCCTCTATCTGGTGGCGATCATCGACTGGGCCAGCCGGGCGGTTCTGGCATGGCGGCTGTCGAACACCAACGATGCGAGCTTCTGCGCGGCGGCGCTGGAGGAGGCGCTGCTTCGGTTCGGAAAGCCGCGGATTTTCAATACCGATCAGGGCTCCACTTTCACCGCCGAGGCTTTCACCAGCAAGCTTGCGACGGCCGGCGTCGTGATTTCGATGGACGGACGCGGCCGCTTCATGGACAACATTTTCATCGAACGGCTGTGGCGCTCGATCAAGTACGAAGAAGTGCATCTGAAAGCCTACGCCGATGGCGGCGAGGCGCGGTCCGGCATCAGTTCCTGGATGACCTTTTACAATTTTCGGCGCCCGCACCAGGCGATGAACAACCAAATGCCGATGGCGGTGTGGCGCGGCGGCATGGACAAAATCGAGGCGGCGGCGAGGGCTGTGGATATGCCGCTTCGCTTGGACAACGCAAACGCGTTGCCCACATACCCACAGCAGAGACAGAAGCCGCAAGAAGCAGCTTGATTCTTGAACGACAAGCGCAGGCGAGATCACACCTTAAATTCAACCCCTCGTGGTCCTACGAATGGGGTCCAGTTCAGCCGCCGAACCGACAACGCCTTGTCAGCCCGGTCGAGCATCGCTCTGCGGTCCGGCGCGCTCATCTTCCGGACCTCGCGCTAAAAAATCCCGCTCGACCGTGAGCTGGCCGATCTTGGCGTGCAGCCGCTCGATCTCCCGCTCATGCGTCGTTTCCGCGCCCGCCCCACGCCAGGATCGAACGCCCGCGCAACTTGATCCTGAAGCTGCTTCTTCCAGGCGTAAATCTGGTTGGGATGGACCTCGTAGCGCTACGCAAGGTCCGTGACCGTCGCCCCCCAGCGCCTCCAGCGCGATCTTCGCCTTCAGTCCAGCGTCAATCCCCCGCCTCGTCTTATTTGTCATCGTTCGCTCCGTCTATCAAACGGTGCGGCCGTTCTCCAACTTAACCTCCGGCCCCAAAAACCGGGTCCGCTTCACTTGACCGCGCCGGACTAAGCGCACTCCGGAATGTCTCCAGTCCGGGAACCAAGAAATAAGCCACTTTCGATCGTACTAGCTTCGCGCCCCCACTGAAGGCAAAATTAAGCTTCGCCGTTTCTAGGCGACGGCGATAATTAAAGCCGTGGGCTACAGAGCAACGGGGCTTGCTTGCCAGCGGGAAATTCATCGACAATCAGCGACAAAACCCCCGGTTTGAAGCGGTTCGAAGCTTGGACTCGCCATTATAAGCCGCTTCCAGGCATTCCAGACGAGTTTATCGACGCTAATGGCCTGAGCCGTCCGCATTGGCGACGCATGCTATCCGCTCTCGCGGAGTATGAGCCGAACGAAATACAACAGAGCTTCGCGACAGCCGATCGACGTATCCGAAATCGAGGGCTGTCCTATCGCGTCGCAGGTGAAAAGGATGAGCGCGTCTGGCCAATCAGTCGAATGCCGCTGCTCCTCACCGAGGAGGAGTGGCGCGGAATTGCAGCCGGGCGTTGCGCAGCGCGCCGAGTTGCTGGAGCGAGTGCTCGCCGATGTTTATGGCGAAGGTCGTTTGATCGCCGAAGGCGCGCTCCCCCCCGCCGCACTCACCGGTTCGAAGGACTATATCGCAGCGATACGTGGCGTGAGGCCCCCGGGAGGGCGGTGGCTTCGGCTTTATGCAGTAGATATCGGCCGCGGACCAGACGGCCGTTGGTGGGCACTCAGTGATCGAGCGCAAGCGCCGTCAGGATGCGGATATGCGTTGGAAAACAGGCTCGTCGTTTCTCAGGCTTTCCCGGATCTTTATGCTCAGCTCAACGTGGTAAGGCTGGCGCCCTTTTTTCGATCGTTGAGCGCGGGCTTGAAGTCGTCGGGTCGGCGAGCCGAGCCTCGCATCGGGATCTTGACCCCTGGTCCTCTCAGTCTAACCTACTTCGAACAAGCTTATCTGGCGCGCTACCTCGGCTTTCTGCTGGTCGAAGGCGAGGATCTCGTTGTGCGCGACGGGCGCGTCTTCGTCCGCACGATCGCCGGCCTCAAGCAGTGCGATGTGATCTGGCGTCATATTGACGCAGATTGGTGCGATCCTCTTGAGCTGAACGCGTCCTCGCGAATCGGTGTCCCGGGTCTCCTCGAGGCGATACGGAACGGCGGTGTCGCAGTTGAAAACATGCCAGGCGCAGGGCTCGTTGAATCGCGCGCGCTTCTAGCGTTCTTGCCTATGCTTGCCCGCCGTTTGCTCGACGAGGATTTGCTGATTCCCAACATCGCAACGTGGTGGTGCGGACAGTCCCATGAACGCGAGAAAGTCCTGGATGAGTTCAACGAAATCTCGATTGCCGGGGCGTTCGGCGACGAGCTGCTCGGGGTAAGCGGTCAATCGAGCATCGTCGGTGACCGAATTGTCGCCAAAAGAGCGCGAGCGCATGCGTGATGCGATCGCCTTGCGCGGGATCGACTTTGTTGGACAAGATATTGTTCGGTTGTCCACGACGCCGCGCTGGATGCAAGGAAAACTCGAGCCGCGGCCGTTCGTTTTGCGCGTCTACTGCGCCGCGACGATGGACGGCTGGCGGGTCATGCCAGGCGGTTTTTGCCGAATTTCCGATCGCCCCGACGCGCGCGCTGTCGCGATGGGCGAGGGCGTCGAATCCGCTGATGTCTGGGTGCTTGCCGAAAATCCGGTCGAGATCTCAAGCCTGCTTCCATCTCCGGAAAGCGCGCGAATTACGCGTCTCTTGGGAAACCTTCCCAGTCGCGCCGCGGATAACCTTTTCTGGTTCGGCCGCTACCTCGAACGGGCTGAGGCGACGTTGCGGGTCGTGCGTTGCCTGAGCGCGCGGTCGGTTGATCCGGATACCCCGCCGCAGCTCGGCCGCCAGTCACTCGATCGTCTGATCGGCGTCCTCGTCGGTTGGGGCGCGGTCGATCCGACGACTCCGGGCAAAGGGCGCGATCCCAGCCAGCGAACAGGGCCTGCGCAACGCGGCCAATTATGGCTCCGTGCTGTCGCTCGCCCGTTCAGCCCGCAACGCAGCCTCGGTTATCCGAGAGAGACTTACATATCAGACCTGGGCCTTGATTGACCGTCTGGAAATTGCGCTCAAGCCTACGAGGGATCGGCGTCCATCGCCGGCGAAATTGTCGATCTTGCCGACGATGCGCTGACGACCATTGCAGCGCTTTCCGGATTGTTCGACGAAAACTTCAATCGCGGCGCAGGCTGGGTCTTCTATGTAATGGGACGTTGCGTCGAACGAGGAGCGAACACCTGCCGCCTGTTGAGGCAATTTGCCGGACATGATGCAACCGAGCACTCGCTCGGGGTGATGCTCGATCTTATCGACTCACAGATTACTTACCGCTCAAGGTACCTCGTTGGGATGGCGCTGGCGCCTGTCCGCGACATGGCCTTGCTGGATCCGTTTAATCCACGATCCGTCGCGTTTCAAGTTAATCGAATCGACGAAGGGCTAGGCACGCTTCCGGTGTTGCGCCGAGACGGGATGCTCGAAGAGCCACGGCGGCTGACGACCCTTCTGCAAGCGGAACTGACCACCGAACGCGCCGAATTGCTCGACGATGCGCGCATTTTGGCGTTCGAGCAAAAGCTGCTTGCATTGGCGAACGCGATCGCCGCCCGTTACTTCCTGCAAGGAGCGGGCGAAGGCCGGGCGGAGAAAGTCACGGGACTCGAGTGATCTACGAGATCACGCATCTCACGCGCTACACCTATGGCGCGATCGTCGAGCTCACAACAGGAGTGTTGCGACTTGCCCCTCGTTCCGGCGACGGACAGGAAGTCGAACGCTTTAGCATCGCGACCGATCCCGTTTCACAGCCTCTGACCGAGCGGCTCGACCCGTTCGGCAACCGCGTCGTCAGTTTGCGGATCGAAAAACCCCACCGGCAGCTCTCCATCGTTGCGTCGTCACGCGTCCAAGTCAATCGAGCGCCTGCGCCCACGCGAAGCCCAGATTGGGAGAGCGTCGCCGCCGAGGCGATCGCGATCAAGTCGCTCGATGCGGACTGCCCCGCAATCGCGCTTTACCCATCCCGTAGCGTCGCGCTCTTTGACGAGGCGACAGCGTACGCCAAAGAGAGCTTCACTCCGGATCGTCCGATCTTTGACGCGGCGCTCGAGTTGGCGCAACGCATTCGTTCCGACTTCGTCTATGATCCAGAGGCGACAGAGGTCACTACGCCGGCGGCCGAAGCCTTTGATCGTCGACGGGGCGTTTGCCAGGATTTTGCTCATATCATGATCGCCGCAGTGCGTGGCATCGCCCTGCCGGCGCTTTACGTAAGCGGATATATTCGCACCATTCCCCCGCCAGGCAAAGAGCGGCTCGCGGGAGCAGACGCAACTCACGCGTGGGTGTCCGTTTGGTGCGGCGCGACCCTCGGTTGGAGAGACTTCGACCCCACGAACGCGAGGATCGATCCAAAATGACCACATCGTTGTCGCGAGGGGCCGCGACTACACAGACGTCTCCCCGATCGAAAGCATGATGTTGTCCTCCGGGCGTCACCGGCTCGAAGTCGAAGTTGATGTCATTCCTGTTTAGCCGACATGTGAGCGCCGATCTCCGCAAAACTCCGTCGCTTCTGGCAATTTTTTGACCATGATATTCAAATATTATCATGTTTTTATATCATTCGACTCATTTCCAACCCGCTGCAACGAACCGAAAACGGGCGCCCGGCAGATTGCTGCCTGGGAACCAGTTTGGACGCTCGCGCTGGCGCCGCTGCTTCGAACATGCTTTAAGGCGAGCGCCTCTAAGGAGCACCCTCTCGATGGCGGACCGCTCAATCCCGCATTTTCACAATGATCTCGGGGTCTCTTCGATCAAGGTTAGCGTGAAGGAGTTCATGTGCACGGGCGCGAAACCACCGTTCGATCATCCTCACATTTTCATTGACATGGGTTCGGACGGCGAGGCGATCTGCTCCTATTGTTCAACTCGGTTCGTCTACGACGGCGGGCTGAAAGGCCCTGCTCGCCCGCCGAGTGCGAATTGCGCGACGTCGCCTGACGCTTGTCGCCGCGCGCGATCATCGCCGGCGCGGGAATCGGCGGACTTGCTGCAGCGATAGCGCTGTTGCAGGCAGGCTTCAGGATCGCGATTTACGAAAAAGCGAGCACGCTCGAGGAGTTCGGAGCGGGACTGCAACTCACCCCGAACGCGACACGCATCTTATCGCAGACTTGGCGTGCTCGAGCGGGTGCTGCGAATTCGCCTCGAGGCCCCGCGCCGTTCTGGTGTTGCGGGGTTCGGATAATATCGAACTTACGCGAATGCCGCTTGACGACGCCGAACGCCGCTGGGGCGCCGCATATTTGGTAATTCATCGCGCCGATCTGCAGCGCGCGCTGGTCGAAGCCGTACGTGGCCAGCCGGGGGTCGAATTGTCGCTTGGCACGACCGTCCTTGACTTTGCAGACCGAAGGGGCCGTCTTTCAGTCGAACTGACACGTGGCCTCGACCAAGCCCGCGACAAGGCCGATCTCCTGATCGGCGCCGACGGCTTACGCTCTCATGTTCGCGACCGATTGGGCTTCGGAGCTCAAGATCAGGCCGAATTTACCGGACGCGTCGCCTATCGCGCAATCGTCAACGCCGATGACGCCGATCCTCAGCTGGACGACGGAACGAGATCATTCTGCGTCTGGGAAGAGAGGCGCATCTCGTCCAATATCCCTTGCGGCGCGGATCGATCATCAACCTGGTGGCGACTATCAGGTCGACAGCGCCGACAGGCGGCGCCGATCATCAATGGGACGGAGCGGCCACGCGGTCAATTCTTGAATGCGCGTTCACGGGGTGGTCGAAGGAAGCGCGCTCGCTGATCGAAGCGCGCCGGTCGAATGGCGGGCCTGGCCGCTCTATTGCCGTCCGCCAATTTCGTCGTTTTCGCTCGGCCGCGTCGCGCTCGTGGGCGACGCGGCTCACCCGATGGTCCCGTTCCTTGCGCAGGGCGCGGCCCAGGCAATCGAGGATGCGGGCGCGCTCGCCCGCGCCCTCGCTCAAGTCGCACGACATCCCGGCGGCCCTCTCGATGTACTCGCGCGATCGCGTGGCGAGGGCGGCTCGAGTTCAACGCGAAGCGCTCAAACAGGGCCGCATCTATCATCTGAGCGGCCCATTGGCGTTCGCTCGGGATATGACGATGCGCTCGCTTGGGTCGCGTCGCCTAGCCGAGCGTTACGACTGGCTTTACGGCGCCTGACGCCCGCTCGCAAAGCGCGTCGCGCGCTTTCCTGCAAGCGTCGAGGCTCATCTGGCGCGACGTACAACCTCAGTGTAAAATCTGGCTCAGGAACAGCTTCGTGCGTTCATGCTGCGGATGGTCGAAGAAGGCTAGAGGCGCATTCACCTCGACGATCTCGCCCATGTCCATGAATACGACGCGATCGGCGACCTGGCGCGCGAAACCCATCTCATGCGTCACGACGATCATCGTCATGCCCTCTTGCGCCAGCTCGGTCATCGTCTCCAGCACTTCCTTCACCATCTCGGGATCGAGCGACGACGTCGGCTCATCGAACAGCATGATCTTCGGGGTCATGCACAAGGCGCGCGCAATCGCCGCCCGCTGCTGCTGACCGCCCGATAGCTGGCCAGGATATTTGTGCGCCTGGTCCAGGATCTTCACGCGCGCGAGCAACTTCGTCGCTAGCTCCTCCGCCTCGCGTTTGGCGCATTTTGCGCACCCAGATCGGCGCCAGCGCGCAATTCTCAAGAATGGTCAGATGCGGAAACAGGTTGAAACTCTGGAACACCATTCCGACTTCCCGTCGCACTTCATCGATGCGTTTGATGTCGTCGGTCAGCTCCACTCCGTCGACCACAATCGATCCGCGCTGATGTTTCTCGAGCCGATTGACGCATCGGATCAGCGTCGATTTGCCGGAGCCGGATGGACCGCAGACCACGATGCGCTCCCCGCGGCCAACCGTCAGGTTGATGTTCCGCAACACGTGAAAGCTGCCATACCATTTGTGGACGCCGGCAAATCGGATCGCGGCGTCGCCGTCATCGGCGCTGCGGCCAACGAGTCTCGACATCACTTTCGCCCTTTGGCGACGAATTCGCTCGACGTGAGCCGAGTAGCGCGCCATCCCGATAGCAGAAACAGAAATAGAAGATCCCGGCGAAGACGTAACCCGTCACCATGATCGTCGGACCCGCCCAGACCGGATCTTTCATCGCGTTGTTCATTGCTTCGAGGAAGTCGGTCACGCCAACAACCGAAACGAGCGTCGTGTCCATGAACAGGCCAATGAAATTGTTGACGATGCCTGGTATCACCAAAGTCAGCGCCTGGGGCAGTATGACAAGCGCCATCATGCGCGGATAGTTCAGTCCGAGCGCCATTGCGGCTTCGTATTGTCCCCTGCCCAACGACTGAAGACCGCCACGCACTTCTTCCGCCATATAGGCGGCGGAGAATATGACGATGCCGGCCAATGGGCGCAGCAGACGATCCGGCGTCCATGCTTCGGGCAGGAACAATGGCAGCAGATTGTTGGCCATGAACAAGACCGTAATGAACGGCACGCCGCGCACGAATTCGATGAAGACGACGCTCGCCGTTCTCACGACCGGCAGCGGCGAACGGCGTCCAAGCGCAAGAGCACGCCGAGCGGCAAGGAGAAGGCGATCCCGACAACGGCGGTCAACAGCGAAACGAAAATGCCTCCCCACAGCCCCGTATCGACGATCGGCAGACCAAGCAGGGATGAGCCGCGCAGGAGAATGAGCGCCAGGATCGGGTAGACGACAAAGAACAGAAGCGCCGCCCATGCCCGCCGGGGCGCGCCGGTCCACAGCAGCCAGACGATCAAAACGGCGCCGACCGCCTCCCCCACGTCGACCCGCCAGCGCTCTGCGACAGGATAAGATCCGAAGCGAAGATAATCCCACTTGGCGATGACGAACGCCCAGCAAGCGCCATCCTGATGCTGGCGGCAGAGCGGCGCCATCGCTCGCGCTCCAAACCGCGTGCGTCGTCGCCCAGGCGACCAATTGCGGCAAAAAATACGCAAGGAACGCAATGCAGCCAATGGTGACGAAACTAGATCCGATCGACGAGAAGAGATTGGCTTTGGCCCAAGCGAGCGCGCCGCTCGACAGCATCGGCGGCGCTTCCTCAGGCTCCGGGGCCTCCCGAACGTAAGCCAGCGAGTCCACGCTCACCGCCCCTTCAGCGCATAACGAGCATTGAAGAGATTAAGCGCCAGAGCGACGGTCGAGCGAAATGGTCAGGTAGACCGCCATTGTGATCGCCATCACCTGCACCGCCGCCTGCGTCTGGTTGAGGACGGTGCCGGCGAAGATCTGCACAAGATCCGGATAGCCGATGAACACGGCGAGCGAGGAATTCTTGACGACGTTGAGGTATTGCGACGTGAGCGGCGGCGTGATGAGTCGCATCGCCTGCGGAATGACCACCAGCCTCATCGACAAGCCGCGATGCAAGCCGAGCGCGCCGGCCGCCTCGATCTGGCCAGCCGGCACCGCCGTGACGCCGGCGCGAACGATCTCCGCGATGAACGCGGCAGTGAAGGTGACAAGCCCGACCACAAGCGCGGCCATTTCCGGGATGATCTGGAGCCCGCCTTTAAGATTGAAGCCGGACAGCCGCGCTACATCAAACGAGAACGGTGCCCCGGCAATGGCTGTCACGACCGTAGGAAGCCCAAGGATGAGCGCAGCAGCGACGAGCGCGGTCGGCGATCGCGCGCCAGTCCTGTCCTGTCGCCGTTTCGCCCACATGCGAAATCCGATCGCAAGGGCGATGCCCATCAACACAGCGCCCAAAAACCACGCGGCCGGGTCTCGCGCGACGGGCATCGGCAAATAGAGGCCACGATTGTTGAGAAAGACGACATCGCCGATGCTGATCGACTGTCGGGGCCCTGGCAAAGACTTGAGAACCGCATTGTACCAGAACAGCAACAGCAGTAGCAGCGGTATATTGCGCATGAGACTAGTGTAAACGAGCGCAAATTGCGAAAGCAGCCAGTTAGGCGAAAGGCGCGCCACGCCAATTACGAAACCCAACAGCGTCGCCAGCGGAATGCAGATCACGGCGATGAGAAGGGTGTTGAGCAGCCCGACCCAAAAGGCCCGTCCATAAGTGGACAGGTTGGAGTAGGTGATCAGGTGGAGGTTGATGTCGAAGCCGGCGACATCGTTCCAGAAGCCGAAGCCCATCGGAATGCCGCGGGCGCGCATATTGACCACGGCGTTGTAGATCGCGCCGCACGCCAGCGCCGCGATGCATCCAAGCAGCAATGTTTGGTGGATGAACCCGCGCTTTCGCTCGTCGCTGAGCCAAGACGAGGGCTTAGCGCTCGACGGGTCCATTCCTCAGGTCCTCGTCGCTGGCGAACCGAAGACGATCAACTGGGATCGCGCAGTGCGTCGGCGCAAGTCTGCCTGGCTCACCACATGTCGAGGGCGACGCGCGCCTCGTCGGACATGCGGCTTTGATCCCAAGGCGGATCGAAGACCATGTTGACCTTCGCGCCGGCGACGCCGGGGACGGCGCTGACCGCGTTTTCAACCCATGTCGGCATTTCGCCGGCGACCGGGCAAGCCGGCGCCGTCAGGGTCATCTCGACGCTCACAAATCGATTATCGTCTATATCAACGTTGTAGATAAGCCCGAGTTCATAGATATCTGCGGGAATTTCCGGGTCGTAAACGGTTTTCAACGCCGCAACGATGGAATCCGTCAATTGGCTCAGTTCTTCCGGCGCTATCTTCGAAGGCGGCCTGAAAATCGCGTTGCGATCGACTGGACCAACGGGGGTTTCGACGTCATTCGCATGGCTCTGCGCCTCGTCCATGCCCCTCTCCCTACTGAAACAGTTTTCGCGCGCGCACCAGCGATTCCGCCAGCGCCTCAACTTCGTCGAAGGTGTTATAGAGCGCAAACGAAGCCCGGCAGGTGGAGGTCACGCCGAATCTTTGCAACAAAGGCATCGCGCAATGCGTGCCTGCCCTGACAGCGACGCCCGATCGATCGATCAAGGTCGCGATGTCATGCGCATGCGCGCCCTCCATCGTGAACGAGACGATCGGACCTTTGCCCTCCGCGACCCCGATAATGCGCAGCGAATTGATCGACGACAGACGTTCATGCGCATAAGCACGCAACGCTTCCTCATGGGCGCGAATACGCGCTCGTCCGATCGCCTCCGTATAGTCGATCGCGGCTCCAAGCCCGATCGCCTGCACGATGGGCGGGGTGCCAGCCTCGAATCGATGCGGCGGATGGTTGTAGGAGACCGTCTCCCGGGTGACTTCCTCGATCATCTCGCCGCCGCCCTGGTATGGCGGCAGGCCCTCGAGACGTTCACGCTTGCCATAGAGCACGCCGATTCCGGTGGGGCCATAAACCTTGTGGCCGGTGAAAACATAGAAGTCCGCGTCGAGGTCGCGCACGTCGATCTCGAGATGAACCGCGCCCTGCGAACCATCGACGAGCACGGGGATCCCGCGCGCGTGCGCGATTCGGACGATCTCCTTGATCGGGGGCGCGGTCCCGAGGACGTTGGACATCTGCGTTATCGCGACGATTTTCGTTCGATCGCTTAGCGCGGCTTCGAACGCCTCGAGCGAGAAAGAACCGTCGTCTCCCACATCGACCCAGCGCAAAATCGCGCCCTTGCGCTCCCGGTGGAAATGCCAGGGCACGATGTTCGAGTGATGCTCCATGACGGACAGCACGACCTCGTCACCCGTGCCGATGTTTTTAACTCCAAAGCTCGCGGCGACGAGATTGATCGCCTCCGTCGCCGACCGGGTGAAAACGATCTCCTCGGCCGAGGCCGCGTTGAGGAACCGCCGCACTGTCTCCCGGGCCGCCTCATAGGCCTCGGTCGCCGCGTTGGCGAGATAGTGCAGACCGCGGTGCACGTTGGCGTATTCGTGCTCGTAAGCATAGGTCAGGCGATCGAGCACCGCCTTCGGCTTTTGAGCCGAAGCGGCATTATCCAGGTAGACAAGCGGTTTTCCATAGGGGCGCTCTGCGAGGATCGGGAAATCCGCGCGTATGGCCTCAACGTCGTAGGCGTCGAGGGCGCGCTGTACGAACTTGTTCACGTCTTCGCCTTCCCCGCCCCTAGCCACGCAGCGAGCAGGGCGCGCAATGGGCCGACCAACGGCTTTTCTTCAATTCGGTCGATGGACTCCCCTCCGAAAGCCTCGAGCAACATTCCCTTCGCGTCGCTGGTCGAAATGCCGCGCAACTCCAAATAGAACACCTGCTCGGGATCGAGCGATGCGACCGTCGCCCCATGCCCGCACACGACGTCGTCGGCGAAGATCTCAAGCTCCGGCTTTTCATTCATCTGCGCTCGCGGAGACAAGAGAATCGCTTGCGACTTCATCGCCCCGTCGGTTTTTTGCGCCGCCTGTTCAACGATGATTTTACCCTGAAACACACCGATTGCATCGTCATCGACGATAGCGCGATAAAACTCGCGGCTCGTTCCGCCGGGTGCCGCGTGAACGACTTGCAGCGTCGTATCGGCGCGCCGGGAGCCGTCGATAAGCGCCAGTCCGCCAAGCGACGCCTTGGCTTGAGCGCCGGCCATCCTGACAAAAATCTGCCGGCGCGTAAGCTCGCCGCCTGAAACGAGTCCGAAGGCGCCGAGCTCCGCGCCCTTCGCCAGTTCGCAAATCTGCGTTTCGACATGCAGCCCGGGCTCGTCCCCGACGACCGCGACGTGCCTCGCCTTGGCGCCCTCGGCCAGCATCATGATCGTCGCCGCATGTCGCTGCACACCCTGGTGAGCGCCGTCGAATATCTCAATGAATGAGGCCTGCGCCCCTGCGCCGATCGCAAAAGCCGTGCGCGAGTAAACCGAATAGGTTGAGCCCTCTTCGGCGAGATGCAGGAGCGTAATCGGCTCGGCGAGCTTCGCCTCGGGGAAGACCGCGATTGTAAGACCGGACGGGCTCAGCGCCTCGTTGAGCGCAGCCAATGGATCGTCGACCGCCGTGGCGGCGACCGGCCCTTGCGCGATGGAGACTCCGTCAGGGAGCGGATCGGAAAGCTCCGCGATGAAGCGTCCGCCGAGCAGGACAACTCGCGCGCCTGCCGCAAACCGCTCATGGCCGGCGAGGCGAGCGCGCGCCGCTTCGACGCCGGCCCGGGCGGGCGCGGGCAGGATCGGCGCCGCATCGGCCATCGAGGCGCGCAAGTCCGTGTAGTGCCAAGCCTCGACACGCCGCGTCGGCAATCCAGCCGCGGCGAACCGAGCGAAGGCGGCGGCGCGCGCAGGCGACGGGTCACTGCGCTCCTGCTCCGCGAATTGCCGCGCGAGCGTCCTTTCGGCGGCCGATCGATTGACGACATGCGCGGTCATCGGAGAATCACGCAGCCTCCTCCGCGTAACCGCGATATCCCGTGCGCTCGAGCTCAAGCGCAAGTTCGGGGCCGCCGGCAGCGACGATCCGGCCCTTGGCCATCACGTGCACAACATCCGGCTTGATGTAATCCAAAAGCCGCTGATAGTGCGTGATCACGACAAAAGCGCGCTTCGGATCGCGAAGGCTGTTGACGCCCTCTGCGACAACTCTGAGCGCGTCAATGTCGAGGCCCGAATCGGTCTCGTCGAGGACGCCGACCCGCGGCGCCAGCAGAGCCATCTGCAGGACCTCGAACCTCTTTTTTTCACCCCCGGAAAAGCCGACGTTGAGCGGCCGCCGCAGCATCTCCTGATCAATCTTGAGCGCGCTCGCGGACTCGCGCACACGGCGCATGAAATCCGGCGTAGTGAGATCGCCCTCTCCGTGGGCCCGCCGCTTCGCGTTCAACGCCGCCTTCAGAAATGTCATTGCGGTCACGCCCGGAATCTCGGTCGGGTACTGGAACGCCAGAAACACGCCTTTGAGCGCGCGCTCGGTTGGCTCAAGCTCGAGGAGATTCTCTCCGTCCAGCAAAATCTCGCCGGACTGGACTTGGTACGCCGGCTTGCCCGCGAGGACATAGGCGAGCGTCGACTTGCCGGAGCCGTTCGGACCCATGATCGCCGCAACCTCGCCCGCTCTGACAGTCAGATTGAGGTTGTCGAGGATCAGCTTACCCTCGATGGAAACCTTGAGGTTCTTGATTTCAAGCATCCACATTTCCTCGGTTCGCGCGGCCCGAGCTGGCCGTCATCCCACGCTTCCTTCGAGGCTGATTGAAATGAGCTTCTGCGCTTCGACAGCGAACTCCATCGGCAATTGCTGCAGCACGTCCCGCACAAAACCGTTGACGATCAGCGCCGTCGCCTCCTCCGCCGACAGCCCGCGCTGGAGACAATAGAACAGCTGCTCTTCCGACACTTTCGACGTGGTCGCCTCGTGCTCGATCACCGCCGAGGCGTTCTTCGCCTCGATATAGGGCACCGTGTGCGCGCCGCATTCGTGTCCGATCAAAAGCAAATCGCAATTGGTGAAATTGCGCGCTCCCGTCGCCAGGCGATGCGCTGACACCTGCCCTCGATAAGTATTCTGCGATTTGCCCGCAGCGACGCCCTTGGAGATGATGCGGCTCGTCGTGTTGCGGCCGAGATAAATCATCTTCGTTCCGCTGTCGACCTGCTGGCGCCCGTTCGAAATCGCGATCGAGTAGAATTCGCCGCGCGAGGCCTCGCCGCGCAAAATGCAGGACGGATATTTCCAGGTGATCGCCGAGCCGGTCTCGACCTGAGTCCATGAGATCTTCGACCGGGCGCCGCGGCAGTCGCCGCGCTTGGTCACGAAATTGTAGATGCCGCCGCGACCCTCGGAATCGCCGGGATACCAGTTCTGCACCGTCGAGTATTTGATCTCCGCGTCATCCAGCGTGATGAGTTCGACAACGGCCGCGTGCAGCTGGTTCTCGTCCCGCTTCGGCGCGGTGCAGCCTTCGAGGTAGCTGACGTAGGCTCCCCGATCGGCGATGATCAGCGTGCGCTCAAACTGCCCAGTATTGCGCTCGTTGATGCGGAAATAGGTCGAGAGCTCCATCGGGCAGCGCACGCCCGGCGGCACATATACGAACGAACCGTCTGAGAAGACGGCCGAATTGAGAGTCGCGTAGAAGTTGTCCGTGCTCGGCACGACCGTGCCCAGGTATCGGCGCACAAGGTCGGGATGATTGTGCACCGCCTCGGAGAAGGAGCAGAAGATGACCCCGGCCTTGGCGAGCTCGGCCTTGAAGGTCGTCGCGATCGAAACAGAATCGAAGACGGCGTCGACCGCCACCCTTGGCCTCTCGACACCAGCCAGAACCTCCTGCTCGACCAGCGGAATGCCGAGCTTGGCGTAGGTCCGCAACAGCTCCGGGTCGACGTCGTCGAGCGACTTCGGCGCGGGCGACGATTTCGGCGCCGCGAAATAGTAGATGTCCTGGTAGTCGATCGGCGGATGGCTGACGCGCGCCCATTTGGGCTCTTCCATCGTCCGCCAGCGACGGAACGCCTCAAGCCGCCATTCCAACAGCCATTCCGGCTCGCCCTTCTTCAGCGAAATAAACCGGACGGTGTCTTCGTTCAGGCCCTTCGGGGCAAGATCCGAACTCGATCGCACTGACGAAACCATATTTGTACGCGTCGACGTCAATCGAGCGCACGCGATCGACGGTCTCCTGATCGGCCGCCATAAGTGACTTCTCCTCGCCTTGACGGTTTCAAGGACCGCCGGTGGGGGTCGTGATAGCCCCGGCTTAAGGATGATTATTCCGACCGGGGGCTGGCCTCCCCTATATGGCGTTCATGCGCGCCGATTGCAAATATCCATTCGGCCGGGACAAGCCGCTGCTTGCGCTGATATTATACATATTTATTATGTTATCGAGACCGTGCCGGCGCCAGCCGCGCGATTTGGGCGCGTAGGAGCGTCCAGCCTACGCCGAGGCCTCGCCACGCAATTGAGCTGAGAGCTTCCTCAAATCGATCGGCTCCGCGTCGCGCTCCCCGGAGACATAGGCGCGACGATCGTCGGCGCGCGCCGAAATATCGGCGAACTTCATACGCATCGGCGTGGCGATGGCCTCGCCAAACGCGATCGCCTCGCGGTCGGCGATCGAGGACAGGAAGGCGATCGTGCTGGCGGCCGAAACGCCCGCCGCGGCGCGAATGATCCCCTTGTCCAGCTCGTTGGCGAGCCGCATGGCGAACAAGGTCGAACATTGCGACAGCACGGTCGGGTCGAGTTCCGAAGGCCGTTGCGTGACGACGCCGAGCGAGGCGCCATACTTGCGCCCTTCCTTTGCAATCCGGCCGATCGCCAACCGAGCCGGGCCAAAGGTTTGCTTGTTTTCGGAGGAAATATAGCGATGGGCTTCTTCGCACAACACGTTGATTTCATATGCCCCTGAACACCAGAATGCGATCTCGAATGCGAGCCGAGCCAGCACGGACACAACTGAGTTGGTGACTTCATTCGGCAGACCAGCAAGCCGGACGATGGTGACCGGCAGCCCTCGGGCGGGGATGCGAAACAGTTTGGATATCACTTTGGCGATATCGTCCTCGACAACTAGCCTGCCGAACATGAATCGATAGCGCGGATCGCGATTAAGCCCCTCGAGTCGATAGCGCAAAGCCCGCAAATCGGAACGGGGGAACCGCTGGTCGAGCATACCGAGCCATTCCTCGATCACTGCTATGACATCGATGATGCGATACGGCGACGGCGTGTCAGCCGATACGGAATTCCCCTCGGCGGCTGGCAGCCGGCGCACCGCGCTGGTCCCGGCGGCCGAACCCAGGTCCGCCTGATATTTCGCCCTTGCGATGCGGATGACCTCGTAGAGCGCATCCCGCTCGTCCGGGTGCGGTTGGCGGCCACTAAACACGACATCGGCCAACTCGTCGAATTTGAACATCCAGAATGGCAGCTCCAGGCTTTCCGAATCAACAATCTGCGCCAGTCCAGGAAAATGAGCTGCGTATTCGTTGTGCGGATCAAAGATGATGATGCGGAGCTTCGGCCTCACGGCCAGCGACTTCTTCAAGAGCAGACTGACCGAAGTCGTCTTGCCGACACCTGTCGACCCTAAGAGGGCGAAGTGACGCCGGATCAATTCGCTCACGTCGATCTCGGCGGGAATATCCTGGTTTTGGCTCAACCGGCCGATCTCGACGCCTTGCCAGCCGCGAAACGTATAGATGGCCCGGAGATCGTCGGCGCGTATGCGATGGGCGGGCGCGCCCAGCGAAGGAAATGAACGCACGCCGCGATGGAAAAAAGGCGCGCCGTCGGAGTCATCGATAATTTCACCATTGAGTTCGACCGTGACGCGAGCGGTATTGGCCTCATGTTCGGACCACCGGCCGTCATCGGTCGAAACTTCGCAGACGGTGCCCACCAGACGCGCGTTCCGGTGGACGATGGTGATGAGATGGCCGATCGACCACTCGTCCTCGTCCGTCCTGAGCGGACAGCTGATCAGGCCCTGCGTTCCGTTCAGGGCAACCAGGCGCCCGATCACGCGCGCTGGCTCGAGGTCCCGCCGGTCGAACAGGAGCGCCTTCCCGACGCCATTCGGTTCGGCCTCGCGTCCCGCCCCGACCGGGGCTGGCGCACGCGAAGCTCGCCCCTCATCCGGCTTGCCGACCCGTTCGAGAGCATCGCGAAAAAATTGGCTGTCGGTGCGAAGCGAATGCATGTCTGACCGATCGGCTGGCGCAAAGGGGCAAGGCGTGTAAAGCGAAAGCTTGCAGGCGGCCCGTAAAGAATCCGTTCGGCGCTTCAGTGTGTTTTGAAGTGTATGTCGTCGTCGGGCGAAGCTTGGCGGTCATTCTCGGCGCGGGTGCAGCCTGGCGCAGCTCAAGCAGACGCGCGGATCTCCGGTTCGCCGCCGATCAGTCGGGCAAACAGCCGCATGCGCGACAAAAGCCGCTCGCCGTTGAGTGGAACGAGGGCGGCCGGCAAATTCAGGATCACTCGGCCCTTTGCGCACGCCATGGGGGCGCGCGGCAGGACGCCAGGCATCGCGGCCGAAATGTTATAGGCGACCCGCATCGCGGCGCCGAGAATTCGCGCCCGATCAAGTTGCCGCGCCGTCACGAGCGCGCGTGACTGCGGCGAAACCAGATCTTCGTTGGACATATGCCGGTAGGAAGCGGCCAGCGCGAGAAACGCGCGCGAGGGATGATCGACGCCTATGAAGGCCGCGTTGGCCACCAGATCATAGGCCTGGACCCCACGATAGTCGGGGTGGGCGCGCCAGGAAATGTCCGACAACAGACATGCGGCGTGGCGCAGGCGCCGGTCCTGATCGTCCTCCTCGAGATGGGTCGATTCGATCAGACGGCTTGTCCACGCGTAGAGCTCTTCGCCATGCTCCGGCGCCCGCGAGCGCAACGAGTTGAACTCGCGCGCGGACACGATGAGTGGATCCTCCACCTGCTCCTCGGGAGTGAGCCGCGAGTAGATGAGCCCCTCGCGAACGCCGAGGGCGGAAACGACGATCTCTTTCGGATTAAACCGGCGGATGATCTCTTCCAGCACGGCGGCGCCGTAAGCCAGGAGCGGCCGGCGCGCCGACGGGACCGACTCGATCGACAGCAGCGCGTCCGCCTCGATCCGTTCCACCAGCGCGGCGAATTCGAGCGCGTCGCGCGAAGGGATGATGTAATTGTGCATCACGTTCATCGGATACTGCCGCTGCCGCATATGCAGGCGCGCCAGAGCGCGCCATGTGCCGCCGACGGCGTAGAACGTGCGACCGGGCAGCCCCTTTAGCGCCTTCACCGTCGCGAGCTTCTCACGGACGATCTTGGCGGCCTTCTTCGGCGAACGCTCGGAGAGGTCCATCAGCGACAAGCCGCCCAACGGGAGGGTCACCCCCGGCCCGCAATCCCCGTCCCAAATGTCGGTGAGTTCGAGCGAGCCGCCGCCCAAGTCGCCGACGACGCCGTCCGCCTTGTAAATCGAGCTTATGACGCCAAGCGCCGACAATTTTGCTTCCCGCTGGCCGCTCAGGAGCTCGATTTTGCGCCCAAGCCCGCGTTCCGCGCGATCGAGGAATTCCGCTCCGTTCGCCGCGTCGCGCACAGCGGCCGTCGCGATGCCGCGCACGTCCTTAATCCCCATCGTGTCGCAGAGAACGCGGAAGCGCTGAAGCGCGGCCATCGCCTTGACGATGCCCTCCTCTGGCAAAAGCCCAGTCATCGCGACGCCTTTGCCGAGACCGCATAACGCCTTTTCATTGAAGGTCGGCGTCGGCGCCCGCGACAGCGACTCGTACGACACCAGCCGCACCGAGTTCGAGCCGATGTCAACAATCGCCACCGGCTCGCCCGGCAATCGTCCCCGCGGGGCGTCGGGCGGGGCGGATCGTGTCGGGGACGTATCGAGCATGCCTGGTCCGTCGGGGACGTCGCGCCCCGGCCCGGGCGTCTATCAGAGGCGCCGGCGCAGCGCCATCGGAAAGGATTCCACCAGCGCCTTGCCGCGACCCGAAAGGCTCGGATTGGTCATGAAATAATTATGGGCGTTAAACGGCTCCTCCCCCTCCGCAGGAACGATTCTCTCGCTCGAACCGTCCGGCAGGATCCGAAAGCTCTGCTGGTTGTCCATCAGATTGGCCTCCATGATCTGGTCGAGGACATGTTGATGAACCGTCGGATTGAGCAGCGGAACCAGAGCCTCGACGCGCCGATCGAGATTGCGCGGCATGAGATCGGCGGATGAAATGAACACCCGGGCTCTGGGGCTCGGCAGCCCATGACCGGCGCCGAACGCGTAAATGCGCGCGTGCTCCAGGAATTGGCCGACGAGCGACTTGACCCGAATGTTGTCGGAAAGTCCGGGGACGCTTGGCCGCAGACAGCAAATTCCGCGTATCACGATGTCGATCTGCACGCCTTCGCGGCTGGCGGCGTAGAGCGCATCGATGATCTGCGGATCGACGAGCGCGTTGCATTTGATCCAGATCTGGGCGGGGCGCCCGAGCCGCGCGTAGTCGATCTCATCGGCGATATTGCGCAGAAGCGTCTTCTTGAGCGTGATCGGCGAAATCGACATCTGCTCGAGGCCATCCGGCTCGGCGTAGCCGGTGATGAAATTAAAAATTCGCGCGACATCCCTCCCAATCGCCGCATCGGCGGTGAAGAGGGAAATATCGGCGTAAATCCTGGCGGTCACCGGATGATAATTCCCGGTGCCAAGGTGACAGTAGTTGACCAGCGATCCGCTTTCGCGTCTCACCACCATCGACAGCTTGGCGTGGGTCTTGAGCTCGATGAACCCGTAGACGACTTGCGCGCCCGCGCGCTCGAGGTCCCGCGCCCAGCGGATATTGGCCTCTTCGTCGAAGCGCGCCTTCAGTTCCACCAGCGCCGTGACCGATTTTCCCGCCTCTGCGGCCTCGATGAGCGCGCGCACGATCGGGCTATCGGCCGACGTGCGGTAGAGCGTCTGCTTGATCGCGACCACGTTGGGATCGTGCGCCGCCTGATTGAGGAACCGGACGACGACGTCGAACGATTCGTAAGGATGATGGACGACGAGATCCTTCTGCCGGATCGCGGCGAAAATGTCGCCGCCGAGTTCCTTGACGCGTTCGGGAAAGCGGGGGTTGTAAGGGGGAAACTTAAGCTCGGGGCGATCGATCGCCACCAGTTGCGACAAGTCGTTGAGCGCCAGCATTCCCTCGATGGGCACGATCCCGGACGGAACCACGTCGACGTCGCCGGCGACGAACGCGCGCAGCGACTCCGGCATGCGCGCTTCGATCTCGAGACGGATGACGCTCCCGCGCCGGCGCCGCTTGAGCGCGCTCTCGTACAGGCGAACGAGGTCTTCCGCCTCCTCCTCGACTTCAATGTCGCTGTCGCGAATGACGCGAAACGCCCCCTCGCCCAGGACTTCGTGGCCAGGAAACAGAAGCCCGATGAACGCGACAATCAACCGATCCAGCATAACGAAGCGCGCGGCGCCCCCCAGGGGACCGTCAGGCAATCGCACGAAGCGGTCGACGCTTCCGGGAATGCGCACCAGCGCGCTCATTGTCTCCCCCTTGCGCGGATTGAGGAGTTCGAGCGCCAGCGTGAATCCGAGATTAGGAATGAACGGAAAGGGATGCGCCGGATCGACCGCAAGCGGCGTCAGAATCGGGAACACCTGCGAGAGGAAATAGTCCTGCAGCCATTCCCGTTCGCGACGGGTCAGATCGTCGACCTCGAGAATCACGACGCCATTGGCGGCAAGTTCGGATTGTAGCGCTCTCCAACGCGACTGTTGCGAAGCGACCAGCGAGGCGACGCGCTCGCTGATGCGTTCAAGCTGCTCGGCGGGCGTGCGCCCGTCGTCGGAAATTTCGGCGACCCCGGTGAGCACCTGGCCAACCAGGCCCGCGACGCGGACCATGAAAAACTCGTCGAGATTGGCGGCCGAGATGGAAAGGAACCGCAGACGCTCGAGCAGCGGATGGCTTGGGTTGGCCGCCTCCTCGAGCACCCTTCGATTGAACTCGAGCCACGACAGTTCACGATTTATGAAGCGCTCGGGCGATGATAACAACGGCGGCTGCTCGTCATTCGCCGCGATCATCGCGGTCGATGGAATGGGCTCCTCTTTCGTCGCCAGCGCGGGGGCCAAACAAATCTCCTTTTTCCTTCGCGAAATATTGATCCAATCGCGCCCCGCCGCAAGCGTGGTTAAGGCGCTTTGCTTAACGGGCGTGGGCCGCCGGCGGAAAGCAAATCCGGCGGCGATTCACAGTTCCGGCCTCAATATATAGTATACCATATAGATCATGTTATATGGGCGTTTTGGCGAAACGAACCCAATGCTCGCTGTCAAGTGAGGCCACCGTTCCCGATGCAATCACGCGCGCTCAGGGCGCGGCGCGCAGCGAACGGGCGAGTTTGTCAAGCGCTTGCGGATAGATCCGGTGCTCCTCCTTGAGTACGCGCGCCGCGAGGGCGGGGGCGTCGTCGCCTGAAAGAACGGGGACGCGCGCCTGGACGAGGATGGGGCCGGCGTCGAGCTCTGCGGTCACCAGGTGGACCGTGCAGCCGTGTTCGGCAAGGCCTTGCGCGAGCGCGCGCTCGTGGGTGTTGAGACCACGCAGGTCGGGCAGCAGCGAAGGATGAATATTAAGGATCCGTCCCCACCGCCGCTCGACGAAAGTCGGGCTCAAAAGCCGCATGAACCCGGCGAGGCAGACAATCTCGACCGAGGCCGCGGCAAGCCGCGCCTCGAGTGCGGCTTCGAACGCGGGCTTGGCCCGGTAGGCTCGAAAGTCGATCGCCTCGGCGGCGACGCCGAGCTCCCTCGCCCGGGAAAGGCCGGCCGCGGCCGAGTCGTCCGACAGAACGAGCACGATCTCAGCCGAAAAGTCCAGCGAGCGCGCGGCTTCGATCAAGGCCACCATATTCGAGCCGCGGCCCGAGATGAGAACCGCGGTTCGCACGCGGGGAGTCACAGCCTAAGCCTCCCGCGGGTGACAAGGCGCCGGCCTTCGAAGGGAACAAGTTCCCCGATCAGGACCGGCGCCAGGCCCGCGCCCGCAAGCGCCTCACGCGCTTCTCCCTCGCTGTCGGCGGAAACGAACGCCGCCATCCCGAACCCGCAATTGAAGGTGCGCAGCATCTCCGCTTCGTCGAGGCCGCCGGCCGAGGCGAGCCAGGAAAAGACCGGCTGCGGCCCGAAGGCGTCGAGATCGAGAGTGATTGCGAGACCGTTATCAAGCGCGCGGGGCAGATTGTCCGGGTAGCCGCCGCCGGTGATATGGGCGAGCGCGTGTATGCCTCGCGTGCGCTTGAGCGCCTCAAGCAGCGGCCGCACGTAAAGGCGGGTCGGCGTCAGCAGCGCCGCGGCGAGCGACCGCGAGGAATCGAACGGGGCGGGAGCGTCCCATCCGAGGCCGGACCGGCCGACAATGCACCGCACGAGCGAAAATCCATTGGAATGAACGCCGGACGACGGCAGGCCGAAGACAAGGTCTCCTGGCTTCAATCCTGGCAGCGGCATGAGCGTCCCGCGTTCCGCGGCGCCCACGGCGAAGCCGGCAATGTCGAAATCGCCCGGGGCGTAAAGGCCCGGCATCTCCGCCGTCTCTCCGCCGATCAATGCGCACCCCGATTGCGCGCAGCCCTCGGCGATGCTCCGAACGACGGCGGAGGCCACATTCTCATCGAGCTTGCCGGAGGCGAAATAATCCAGGAAAAACAGCGGCTCAGCGCCCTGGACGACAATGTCGTTGACGCACATGGCCACGAGGTCGATTCCGATCGTATCGTAGATCCCGCTCTCGATGGCGATCTTCACCTTGGTGCCGACGCCGTCGTTGGCGGCGACCAGGATCGGGTCGACAAAGCCGGCGGCCTTGAGATCGAACAGGCCGCCGAATCCGCCAAGCTCCGCGCCCGCTCCCGAACGGCGCGTGGCGCGAGCGAACGGACGGATCCGATCCACGATCCGGTTGCCGACATCGATGTCGACCCCCAATTCGGCGTAGGTGAGACGTTTTCGGCTTTCGGGCATCCGGGCTCGCTGGGCTTTGGCGACGACCGGGGTAATTGGCCGCCGGGCAACGCGCAAGGGCGGTCGTTCAGGCCCGGTTTCCCAACCTCGTTGACTTCGTGCTATCCGTGCTCGCGGTCATCCCAGGCGCGTGGCGAAGTCCAGGGAAGGGCATGGCTGGGCGGTGACGCCAGGGCGTCAATACTTGATGAATATTGGCAACATCCTCCACAATTTACCCAATTTCATCACGTTGGCGCGAATGCTAATGACGCCTCTGGCGGTCATGATGATCATCTCGCAGCGATTCCTTCCCGCGTTCCTGATTTTTATTCTGGCTGGCGTGTCGGACGCCGTCGACGGCTTTATCGCCAAACAATTCGACCTCCGCAGCGAGCTCGGAGCCTATCTCGATCCTCTCGCCGACAAGGCTCTTCTGATTTCGATCTATGTCTCGCTGGCGATCTATGCCGGCCTGGCGGCCTGGATCGCGATCACCGTCGTATCAAGAGACGTGATGATTCTCGTGGCGGTGCTGGTCTCGTGGCTGCTCGACAAGCCGGTTGAAATTCGCCCCGTCTGGGTGTCGAAGCTGAATACGGTCGCTCAGATCACCCTTGCCGGCGTCGCGCTCGGGGTCCGCGCCTACGGTCTCGAAGTGCCGCTTCTGCAGACCGTGCTTCAATGGACGGTCGCGGCGACAACCCTGGCCTCGGGCGGCGTCTATATCGCCCAATGGCTGGACCATATGAGCCGATAGAGCGCCGAGCCATGCTCCAAAGTCCCGCGGCCGTCACGGTTCTCGTCCCCAGTTACGATGAAGGGCTCGCGTTCTTCCGCGACACCCTCGGCTTCGCGGTGCTCGAAGACACGCCCCTCTCTCCCGAGAAGCGCTGGGTCGTCGTCGCCCCGTCGCTGAGTTCAGGCGCCGCGCTCGTGCTCGCGGTTCCAAGCGAGGAGCGTCAGAGGATCCGCATTGGCGATCAGACCGGAGGGCGCGTCGGCTTTTTTCTTCACTCCGGCGACTTCTGGACGGACTACGACAATCTGCTTCGACGCGGCCTCAAATTTCTGGAAACGCCGCGCCGCGAACCTTACGGGCTCGTTGCGGTCTTCGTCGATCCCTGGGGCGGCAAATGGGACTTGCTGCAGCCGGCCAGCCGGGCTCTTGAAACGCCATGAGGGTTTGCCGGTGAACCTGGAGCGCCAAGTCCTCTTCTGGGGCCTTGGAGTGGCGGCCCTGCTGCTGATTATCTATTTGCTCGGCTCAACCATAACCCCGTTCGCCGCCGGCATCGTTCTCGGCTATCTTCTCGACCCCATCGTTCTCAAACTTCAGAGGTTCGGGTTCAATCGGCTCGGCGCGTCGCTGCTCATTCTTACTGTTTTTGTCGTGACCGTCGTTCTTTTTTTCATTCTCGTCTTCCCGGTGTTGGGAGGCCAGTTCATCGCCTTCGCTCGGCACCTGCCTGGCTATGCGGTGCGGCTTCAAGCGTTCGCCGTGGCGGAAGGCAACGCGTTCATGGCGAAATATGGGGGCCCGTGGCTCGAGGCCCTAGGGCTCAATCAACAATCGTCGAGCGCGCAAATTCAGAAGTCAGTCGGCGACTTTGTCACACAGAGCGCGCAATGGCTTCTCGATACGTTAACGAAGCTCGTGTCGGGCGGCGGCGCGTTGTTCAACTTCCTCTCCCTCCTCATCATAACGCCCGTCGTCGCCTTCTATATTCTCGTCGACTGGGACCGGATGATCTTGAAGCTCGACTCCTGGCTCCCGCTCGACCATCGCGAAACGCTGAGAAAGATCGCCCGGGAGATAAATCACGCGCTGGCGGGCTTCATCCGCGGCCAGTCGCTCGTCTGCCTCTTCCTGGCGCTCTGGTACAGCGTCGGCTTGACGCTGATTGGACTCGACTATGGCTTTCTGATCGGCGTTGTCGGCGGCGTCCTGAGCTTCGTGCCTTATGTCGGGTCGCTGACTGCGCTCGTGCTGTCGCTCAGCGTCGCCCTGTTCGAGGGATGGCCAAGTCTTAAGCTGTTCCTGCTGGCTCTCGCCGTTGTGGGAGCGGGTCAATTTCTGGAGGGCTACGTGCTCTCGCCGCAGCTCGTCGGCGAATCGATCGGGGTCCACCCAGTCTGGCTGATGTTTGCGCTCTTGGCTTTCAGCCAGTTGTTCGGCTTCCTTGGCCTGCTCATCGCCGTTCCGACCGCAGCGGCGATTGGCGTCTTGGCTCGTCACCTGATTGCCGTCTACTTGACGAGTCCGCTCTACCGAGGCGGCTCGGAGCCGGAGAACCCCTAATGGCTCCGCCTCGCCAGCTCACATTTCGCTGGCCGCATTCGCCAAGTTTCGCGCGCGAGGATTTTCTCTCGGCGCCGTCGAACCATGAGGCATTGACGGCGATTGAACGCTGGCCGAACTGCGCCGGGCGCATGTTGATGCTCGTCGGGCCGGAGGGGGCGGGAAAGAGCCACCTCGGAGCGATCTGGGCCCGCGCCGCCAACGCGATCGCCCTCTCCGGACAGGAGCTGGACGAACAAAGCGTTCAGGCGTGCGCTCGGGCGCACGCGGTGCTGATCGAGGACGCCGACGGTGCAAAGCGGGCGGAAGCGCTCTTCTTTCACCTGATCAACACCGCCCTGCAGAACAACGCATGGCTGCTCTTGACCAGCCGCGCCGCTCCCGATTCATGGGGCCTCGACACTCCCGACCTTCTGTCGCGCCTTCGATTGGCCCCGGTCGCGCGCCTCGCCGCGCCGGATATAGAGTTGACGGAGGCGGTTCTCTTCAAGCTGTTCAGCGACCGCCAGCTTGAGGTGGAGCCCCACATCGTCAGTTATATCGCGCTGAGAATCGAGCGGTCGCTCGGCGCCGCGCGAGCGCTTGTCGATGCGCTCGACAATGAAGCTTTGACGCAAAGCCGACGTATAACCCGCACCATGGCGAACAACTTGCTGCGCGAAATGGAATCAAAGAGCGAATCGCCCTAGCCAAGCCACAAATCTATGTTTAGACTTTATTAATTAGCGTCGCCTGCATGGGAGTTGGTAGGAAGCGCGACGCGGACAATAAACCCCAAGATCACGGAGGAGACGATGCGGAAGTCCCTCATTCTTGTTGCAACCGCAATCGGCGGCGGCGTGGGCTATGCCGCGGGCGTGACCGAGGTCGCCACCGGCCCCGGCACAGACGACCCATCCACATGGCGCTGGCAGGTATCCTCGATTCTGACCGCGCAGAACGATGCGGCGATTCGACGGACGGAAACCGTCGCCGGCGTGTTCAACCAGCGTTACGAGCGCTACACGCCATTAGGGCTGCCGCAAGCGCGAGACGGATCCCCTTAAAAGGGTTCGGTTTAGCGAGTCGCATCCAGGGCGCCGATGTTTTGCGCGCGCGCCCATATGCGTTCGAAATTCCCCTCAAACGAGTCGACCGTCGCCGGATCGGTAATGAAGATCGCGTCGTTGTCCTGAGCGGCAAGCCCGGAGCGGGAGAAGTTGCCCGAACCGGTTCGCAGTACTTCCCCATCGACGGCGTAGGCTTTCAGATGCATCAAGACGCCCTCGCCCTTGACTCGCGCGGCGACATTGCGATGGACGAGCAGGGTCTCCATAAGCTCACTTTGCGCAGGTCCGTGCTCGGCGAATTGTGATTTGTCGAAATAGAGACGGATGACGACGCCGCGCTCCGCGGCATCCGTCAGCGCCATGATGATGCGCGGGTCGGACAGAACATAAGCCGCCATGTCGATGGACAATTGGGCCCGCCCGATCTCCCGGACATCGACGCTTTCAAGGTTTTCGCGCGGCGCGTAATGGATCTCCGGCTGGGGCCCCTCCGGCTGGGGCCCTCCGCCCGGGTCCCTTTCTCGGCCCAAGCCACGCCGAGTGCGATCATTCCCACGCAGGCGCTCAGAAATAAGCGAATCGCCAAGTGCCCAACTCAGAAGGTGTTTGAACCGAGCACAACCTTATAGTTGTATTCGGTTGCGAAGGCAAGAGGCGGGATGCCGCCATCGCCGGCTTTGGCCAAGGCCGAGCTTCAATAAAGAGGCGTTGCCGCGCTAGTATCGAAAAGCCGCCAAGCGGCTTGAGGCGCTATATTGAGAGGCTCATGAACGCGGTCACCGAGGTTACGCGGCGTCCTTCAGTCTGTCCGCACGACTGCCCCTCGGTTTGCGCTCTCGACGTCGAGGTGATCGGCGGAAAGCGCATCGGCCGTATCCATGGGGCGCGAGACCATAGCTACACCTCGGGCGTCGTATGCGCCAAGGTCGCCCGCTATTGGGAGCGGATCCATCATCCGGACCGGCTCACCCAGCCGTTGCGCCGGGTCGGCCCCAAGGGAAGCGGGCAATTCAAGCCGATCGGATGGGACGAGGCGCTCGATCGCGTCGCCGACAATTTCCTTTCGGTCGAGCGCGAGCTCGGACCCGAAGGCGTGTGGCCATACTTCTACGCCGGCACGATGGGTCTCGTGATGCGCGACGGAATCGAGCGCCTCACGCACGCCAAGCGCTATTCGCGCTTCCACGGCACGATCTGCGTCGGCGTCGCCTGGCCCGGATATGTCGCTGGAGCCGGTGCGCTGATGGGCGCTGATCCGCGCGAAATGGCGAAATCGGATTGCGTCGTCATTTGGGGCACGAACGCGGTCGCCACCCAAGTCAATGTCATGACCCACGCGATTCGCGCGCGCAAGGAACGCGGCGCGAAGATCGTCGCCATCGACATCTACGAAACCGAAACGATGCGGCAGGCCGATCTCGCCTTGTGCGTGCGGCCGGGCACGGATGGAGCGCTCGCCTGCGCGGTGATGCACATCCTGTTCCGCGATCGCTTGGCCGACTGGGATTATCTTGAGCGATACACCGACGCGCCGCGCGAACTCGAGGCGCATGTCAAGGCCCGCGATCCTGCGTGGGCGAGCGCGATCACCGGCCTCAGCGTCGCTGAAATCGAAGAATTCGCCGCGCTCATCGGGTGGACGAAGCGAAGCTTCTTCCGGCTCGGTTACGGCTTCTCGCGTCAGCGCAACGGCGCGGTCAACATGCACGCGGCCCTCTGCATTCCAGCCGTCACCGGCGCCTGGGCGCACGAGGGAGGCGGCGCCTTCCACAGCAATAGCGGCGTCTACAAGCTGCAAAAGACGATGATCGAGGGGCTCGACGTCCGCGATCTGAGCGTGCGCCGTCTCGACCAGTCGCGGGTTGGCGCAATTCTGACTGGCGAGGCCGAGGCGCTGAAAGGCGGGCCGCCCGTCCGGGCGATGCTCATTCAGAACACCAACCCGCTCGCCGTCGCTCCGCATCAGGAGAAGGTGCGCCGCGGCTTTTCGCGCGAAGATCTGTTCACCTGCGTCCACGAACAGTTCATGACCGACACGGCGCGCTACGCCGACATCGTCTTGCCCGCCACCATGTTTCTGGAGCACGACGACCTTTACACCGCCGGAGGCCATCAGCACCTGCAATTCGCCCCCAAGGTCGATCGACCCGCCCGAAGGCTGCCGCTCCAATCACCAGGTGATCGCCGAACTCGCCCGAAGAGTCGGCGCCGAGCATCCCGCCTTCTCGATGTCGCCGCGCGAGATCATCGACTGGACGCTGCGGCAATCGGGCTACGGCGACCTTGCGCGGCTTGAGAGCGAGCGCTGGCTCGACTTGCAACCGCCTTTCGAGGAGTCGCACTTCCTCGACGGCTTCGGCTTTGCGGACGGAAAGTTTCGCTTCAAGGCGGATTGGGCGGACACGCCCGCCGCCAATGACGGAATGCGCGGCCCCTGGCGCGCGATGCCGAGCCTGCCTGACCACTGGCCGGTCAACGAGGGCGCCGACGAAGATCACCCGTTCAAGCTTGCGACCTCGCCGGCCCGAAACTTCCTCAATTCGAGCTTTACCGAGACGCGCGACTTCGCTAGCGCGGGAGCAGCGGCCCGAAGTGCTCGTCAATCCGTCCGACGCCGCGAGGCTCGGGCTCGCGCAGGGCGATGTCGTGCAACTGGGCAACGAGCGGGGCCGGACGCGCCTGCACGCGCGCATCTTCGGGGGCGTGCAGCCCGGCGTCCTGATCAGCGAGGGCGTCTGGCCGCCTTCCGCGTTTCTGGACGGCTGGGGGATCAACGTGCTGGTCGGCGACGACAGCGTGGCTCCGCACGGCGGCGTGGCGTTTCATGACGTGAGCGTATGGGCGCGTCGGGCATGAAGGGCGGCGCCTCTTCGCGCTTTCTTTGCCTTGGTCGGCGCGATATGCGAAAGCCCGCTTGTTGAGTGTCAGTCCCCCGCGCGAGCGAAAGAAGATGAAGAAACCGTCCGGCGCGCAAACCGGCGAGTCTGAGCAAAGTCTCGTCGATGTCGCTGCAATCGATCAGCTCGCAAAGATCGTGTCGAAATACGATCTGAGCGAGATCGAGATCAGCCTTGGAGAGCTGCAGGTGCGTCTGGCGCGCGAGCGAGCGCCGTCGGCTCATGCGAACGCAGCCGCAATTCCCCAACCGGCGCCCATCGCGGCCAGTCCCGCGCCGGGCGCCGCAATCGCCCCGCCCGCGACGGAGCCGGCGCCAGCCAATCTCGCGGGCGCGGTGAAATCGCCGATGGTCGGCACCGCCTATCTGCGGGCCAGTCCCGAGGCCAAGCCGTTCGTCGAGATCGGATCGGCGGTCAAGGCCGGAGACAAGTTGCTGCTGGTCGAAGCGATGAAAACCTTCAACGACATTGTCGCGCCGCACGGCGGCAAAGTCGTGAGCATCCTGGTCGCCGACGGCTCGCCGGTCGAATACGACCAGCCGTTGATGATCATTGAATGACCGCGATTGGGAATCGCGCCGCGGGGTTTGCGAACAATCGGGGAGCCCGCCCCGATGTTCGATAAGATCCTGATCGCCAACCGGGGCGAAATCGCGCTCAGAGTCATGCGTGCGGCCAAGGAGCTCGGCATCGCGACCGTCGCGGTCTATTCGACCGCCGACCGGGACGCGATGCACGTCAAGCTCGCCGATGAGAGCGTGTGCATCGGCCCGCCGCCGGCGCGCGACAGTTATCTCAACATTCCCGCGCATTGTCGCGGCGTGCGAGATCACCGGCGCCGACGCCGTTCATCCAGGCTACGGCTTTCTGGCCGAGAACGCGCGTTTCGCGGAAATCCTGGAGGAGCACGACATCGTGTTCATCGGCCCGAAGGCCGAGCACATCCGCATGATGGGCGACAAGATCGAAGCCAAGCGCACCGCTCAGAGTCTCGGGATCCCCTGCGTCCCGGGCTCCGAGGGCGGCGTCCGGGACGAAGCCGAAGCGCGCAAGATCGCAGCCGCGATCGGCTATCCGGTGATCGTCAAGGCTGCGGCGGGCGGAGGGGGCCGCGGCATGAAGATCGCCCGGGGGCCCGACGACATTGCCGAGGCGATCGGCGCCGCCAGGATCGAAGCGCGGACCGCGTTCGGCAGCGATTCCGTCTATCTCGAGAAATATCTCGCCAAGCCGCGCCACATCGAGGTTCAGGTGCTCGGCGACACGCAGGGCCACGCCATTCATCTTGGCGAGCGCGACTGCTCGCTTCAGCGCCGCCACCAGAAAGTCTGGGAGGAGGGCCCCTCCCCTGCCCTCAACCCCGAGCAACGCGAGAGCATCGGCGGGATTGTCGCCAAGGCGATGGCTGAACTGGGCTATGTCGGGGCTGGCACGGTCGAGTTCCTCTATGAGGACGGGAAGTTCTTCTTCATCGAGATGAACACGCGGGTGCAGGTCGAGCATCCGGTCACGGAGATGATCACCGGCATCGACATTATCAACGAGCAGATCAAGATTGCGGCCGGCTCGCCGCTCTCCGTCGCCCAGGACGACGTTCGATTTCTTGGCGCCGCCATCGAATGCCGAATCAACGCGGAGCACCCGCGCACTTTTCAGCCTTCCCCCGGCCGAATCGCCTATTTTCATCCCCCCGGCGGCCTTGGCATCCGCGTCGATTCAGCCGCCTATCAGGGTTACGTGATCCCGCCCTATTACGATTTCCTGGTTGGCAAGCTGATCGTCCACGGCCGGACGCGAACCGAGGCCCTGATGCGGCTGAGAAGGGCGCTCGATGAATTCGTCGTCGACGGGCGTCGAGACGACGCTGCCGCTGTTTCGCGAGCTCGTTCGCAACGCCGACGTGCAGAATGGCCAGTACGACATCCACTGGCTCGAGGCTTTCCTCAAGGACGAGGCCAAGGCGGAAGGGTGAGGAAGGGGGAGCTAAAGCAGATTACGGTGGGCCCAACGGGGTCAATTGTAGCCGCGCTCCATACCATAGCCCGTCGTCAGACGGGCGTTCTTCCGAACGCCCTTTGGAGCGCGCGTTTACAAAGTGCGATTCGAGGACCTGCAATTTGCGTTAGAGCGCATTGTTCGGCCGTGACCGGCTGGAGTGAACCAAGCCGGCTAATAAGTTTGATGCCCGCAGCAGCCCAACGTTCGTTGGGCGTCTCGTACATTTTAGAACGCGCTCCAATTGCGTTGAGCTGCCTATCTTCGTCCTTGGTAGACCTTTTTGACTTCGGTCTTGCTATTCCCGACGAAGTTCATCAAGCCGTTCGCGGCGGCGGGTGCGGGCTTTCTCGATGCGGGCTTCAAGGTTTCGTGTGAGGAGGCGGGTCTTCTCCTCCAGCAGATAGTCGAGACTGGCGGCCTCCGGCGCGTGAAAGAGCGAACGATCAAGCAAGGCCGCCATTGTGTGGCCGGGAAAAAACGCCAAGGCGTCGGGATCAAGATCCTTATAACGGTCCTTGCGGCGGATCTTGCGGTTCATCGCCGACGCAGTATCCCAACAATAGCTTTGAAACAGCGGGATATTCATGTTTGTGAACGCTGGCGTGCTCAAGCACCGTCTCGCCCAATCATCGAAGCGGCCGACCCACGAACGATCGAGCGCGGATCGAGCGTGCAGTGAATCGTGATATGCGGCTCCAAGATCGGCCTCAAATTCTGCTTTAAGCGAAAGCTCTACCAGAGAATGTGACTTACGGTCTGACGCCGCAAAATCGTAGCTCTCGAAGTGATTGTTGCCACGCTCGATTGGCCCATCGAACATGCCGAAATCAGTTTCTACACCCCATTGGACGTCAAACCGCGCGAGTTGCGTGAATTCTTCGTCCGAAGCAATATATGTCCTCGAAGTGAGGCTCAGGATAGGCGTAACGATATTCTGTCTGCCCACCGGAAGTAATTCCAGACTTGCGATCAGGACGGAGGTGGCTACCCCTTTCACAGACACGCTCTCCAAGCCCGCTTCGAGCAGGCGATCCTTAAGCTTCAGCATCTTCTTACGCTCCCGCAGCTCCTCGGGAGGCTCCATTTCTTGTTCTTCTTCGGTCGCGAAATCGAGATGGATCACGCAGGGAATATCGTCGCATACCCGTATTTCGCCCAATCTCACGCTTGGACACGGCAGGAGTTCGTCAGTGGGAACCAGCGCGGGCAGGGGTGTTTCCTGCAGATCCCATTGTTTTGGCCAGCGATCGGTGCGCTGGTTGAGTGTGTCATACCGAGTTTTGCGTTCGGCTTGGGGGGCGATAATCCCCACTTCGCGAACCCGTTTGAAGAAGCGCGGCAAATCGTATTTGCTCGAAATTCTGGTAGCAGCTTCTTGGATCGCCGTCTGGACATCGAACCAGCCCTCGATGTTTAAATCGATATCAAGAGCGTCAATGTCTTCCTGTAGCGGCGAATAGTAAGTACCATCGACCAATCGTGCCTATCCGGTTGACTCAGACACCCACTAGGGCTAGTAGCCGCAGTTATGGCGGCTTTGGACATTCACCAGCGGGACGATCTGGCTTTTCCCCAATCGCTCCCCGAATTTCAGAAGCTGTTTCCTAATGACGCGGCGTGTGCTGTCTATCTTGGGCGCGCGCGTTGGCCTGACGGTTTTGTCTGCTCGCATTGCGGCGTGATTGGTGAACCCTTCCGCATTGCAACCCGACCCGGTGTTCTGGAATGCCGCGCGTGTCGACGCCAAACCGGCCTCTTGGCCGGCACGGTCATGGAGCGCAGTCATACGCCGCTTAGCGTCTGGTTCTGGGCCGCGTATCTCGTCGCCAGCCAGACGCCGGGCATGTCGGCGGTTCAGTTTCAGCGGCAACTTGGGCTGACACGATACGAAACTGCGTTTGGCATCCTTCACAAACTGCGCGCCGGCATGGTGCGGCCGGACCAGGATCGTATCGGTGGTCGGGCGAAAGAGCATGTCGAGGTCGATGAGACCTGGGTCGGTGGAAGGACGCGCGGCGATGGCCGAGGCATCCACCACAAAACATTGGTGTCCGCCGCTGTCGAGGTTCGCCATCGCAAGCCGGGGACGGCGCAAGACAAGCGCAGGGACGGTCGCTATGCCGGTCGTGTGCGATTGGCCATCGTCGCCGACCGCAGCGCCGATTCCTTGTGCGGCTTTGTCGAGAACGCCGTCATGCCAGCCTCGCTGATCGTCACCGACGATTGGAGCGGCTACGTCAGCTTGCGTAAGCGGGGCTACGACCATCATCCGATTGCCGAAAGCGGCGATCCCGAAATTGCCGAACAGTTCATGCCGATGATTTCATCTCGTCTTCTCCAATTTGAAGACCTGGCTCAACGGCATCCACCACGGCGTGAGCGCCAAGCATCTACAAGCTTACCTCAACGAATTCACGTTCCGCTTCAACCGCCGCTTCTACCCGTTCAACGCCTTCCGCTCGCTGCTCGGCATCGCGGGCGACGTCGAGGCGCCAACCTATGCCCAGCTTTAATTCGGGAGAATGGGTCCACCCTACATATGGTGGGTGTCTGCCTTAACCGGATAGGCACGCGACCAATTTTCGAATTAAGATTAATTCGTCTTTGCCACTCAACTGCGCTACTTTAGATACAATATTCACATACGTTCCAATCTTCTTTGCTAGTTTTTCCGCCCGCTTATCCTGTATCGGCTCAGGTAGATCTGGGTCAATGGCGAAATAGGCGAGGCGTTTCGTCGAGTCAGCTCCACGGCCTTGACGTGATTCGTACAAGATTGCCTTCGTCAAAACCAGTTCTCGAACATCCACTAATACTTGCCAAAGGTTATTGGCCAGACGGAGTCTTTCCTGTTTTGATTGTGCCATCTTTCTTTTATTAAATTTCGCTTTGAGAGCCATCCAAAGATTTCTATTAGACTCCTCGTACTGCCTCTTCGACAAGGCAGCTTGTTCCTCTGGGCCCCGCGAGCGTCTCCGTAATGGGACTACGTTTTGATCCATAGGCTTGTCTTTCATCGGGCGCTCCTTGAATGTCGATTGCGGCGTCCCAACCGGCGGCGATGGCCCAACCGCTCGGCGCCATAGTGAAACCGGGCGAACCAGGTCGGACGGTTGATTGCCGTAATGATTGTCCCGTCATTGCCGATGATCAGGATCGTGTGACCTGCCTGATCGATCACCGCCGAAGGAACGCCGACCGTCCGTAACTCCGCGAGACGCGCTCTCGAAATCGAAACTGCGGCGGCGCCGGCGCCGGCGTGGCAGTCGCGATCAAAATGCGTCAGCACCAGCTTAACGACCTGATCTCTGACGCCCCGCTGGTTGCAACGCGTTACGGCGTGTTTGGACATGTGTCCGAACTGGTCCCGTGGATCGAAGTGGTCCATCTCTCGGGTCCTCCTGTCCCGAACAGATGGAGCATGAATGCGCCTCTGGCAATTCCAAAACTCGGAACCACCACCACTTTTTTTAGGAAGATAGTCGAGAAGAATTATGAAGTCGCTTTGGGTATCAAAGACTTAGGGCAGACGCGGGAACAAGGAACAAGGATTACCGCAACAACAGGAGCCGCGGGGCCTTTCCCGCGACGTGGACAAACCATCTGGCGACATCCAGACGCGTGCGGCTCTTGATCCCGAGAGAACTGAATGAAGTCAGCGAGGGCGCGCCGATTCCATCAAAGCGCATAATTCTTTAGGCCAACCAGCGGCTGAATTTGCCCAACCATATCAAACACATATCACATGTATTATATTGGCCCGCAAACGCCTTCAATCGTCGCGAGTTGCAGAAAAATAAGGTTAAGCCGTTGAAATCGCTTCACCGCGCGCAGAATCTTACACCGCGTCGTGGCGTGCAATGCCGCCAGGACGCTCCGATGCGCTCAGCCCGAAGGCCGGAACTAAACTGGGTCCTAAGCTTCTGATTCCATTAGGGCGCGCCGGTAAAATGCCGTTAGGCAAAGGCGCCGTCTGTTGCAATCGCCAACCGCTCGATGAGCTCCCCTCGGGCGGCAGCCCTTCGCTCAGCTCAAGCGCTGCAGGCCCGCGCGCGCCTGGCTGTTGTTGGGATTGACGGACACGGCGCGCTGGTAGGATTCGACCGCCTTCGCGTGGTTGTTCAATTTTTCGTAGCAGAAGCCGAGGCCTGCCCAGGCTTCCGAATTGTTGGCGTTGACGTTGAGCGCAGCGTTGAAGTCCTCGATCGCCGCCTCGTATTTGCCGGTGGCCATCAAGCTCTGACCCCTGGCCTGGTAGGGTTCTCCCGCGAACGGGTCGCGATCGATCGCATTGTTGAAGTCGGTGATCGCCTGAACGTTGTCGCCCTGGCGCTGATAGATGAGGCCACGCGCATGATAGGCCTGCGCGCCCTCCGGGTTCAGCCGGATCGCCTGGTTGAGGTCGTTCATCGCGCTGGCGTAGTCGCCGTGCGCCCGCTCGAGATTGCCGCGGCCGAGATAGGCGGCCGCGTCGTTCGGATTGACGGTGATCGCCTGATTGAAGTCCTGCATCGCCAGATCGTCCTTTTTGGTCTGGCGGTAGGCGAGCGCCCGATTGGTGTAGGCGCCGGAGAAATGCGGATCGAGTTCAATCGTATGGCTGAAATCCTCGATCGCATTCGAATACTTGCCGAGCTTGGCGTAGACGACGCCGCGCGTGTTGTAAGCGGCCGCGTCGTTTGGATGGCGCTGGATGACGTCGCTCAGGGAAGCGATATTGCCGGCGTTCGAAGCCTGGGCCCCAGGTTCGGCGTCGACCTCCGCCACGTGCGTATTAAATCCGCCGAGCGTCTCGCTGCATGCCGCAAGCGTCAGCGCGATCGCCGCCAGTCCAGCCCGCGCCCAAATGGCTCTAGAGGTTAATTGTCCCATCATCGCGCGCTCTGGTCCGGACCGGGCCCAAGGGCCAGCGCGGAATGAGCGGCTTGACCACTGATATGCGAAGCCAAATCCACAAACCCTGCCGCTCAACCGCCTCGCGGGCCGCTGGCGCTAAACGCCGATATCCTGCGCGGGGACCCTTGCGCCGCCCATCGACCCGGCGCAGATCAGCCGGCCGCCCGCGGCGCCCCAGGGACGGGCTTCGGCTTCATCGGAAGGAGGCCCTCGCGCTGCAATTTCTTGCGGGCGAGCTTGCGCGCGCGCCGAACCGCCTCGGCTTTCTCGCGCGCCCTCTTTTCCGAGGGCTTCTCGTAATGCCCGCGAAGTTTCATTTCGCGGAATATCCCCTCGCGCTGCATCTTCTTCTTGAGCGCCTTCAGGGCTTGATCGACATTGTTGTCGCGAACCAGTACCTGCACGGAGTATCCTGTGTTTTGAGGCCGGGCCTCGAAAGATCTGAGAATTGCCGCCCAAATTCGCCGCGGCCGCTGCACGCAAGTTGCGCGGCCTTTAGCAGAGAGGCTATTCCTTGTCCAGAGCGCTCGCGGGCGCGCGGGCGGATGACGCAGTTCCTCCGGCCCATCCGCCCGCGGCGTAGAACATTTCAAATTGGAACCCTGGCGATGAACAGATTCGAGCGGCGTCCGGTCGATGCGGGCGAAGCGAAGATTGAATACCTCAACGGCGATTTCCGTATCCTGCGTCCGGGCGCCTTCGTGCGCTGCGCGGTAACCGGCGAGCCGATCCCTCTCGACGAATTACGCTATTGGAGCGTCGATCGTCAGGAGGCTTACGCCACACCAGCCGCATCGATGAAGCGGGAATCCGAGCGTCGCTAGCCGCTCCGCCAGCGACCGCTTTTGAGCGCTGCGCGCTCCTCGCCCGGCGGCCTTGGCTCCTGACCTCCGTTATCGGATAGGCGGGGCATATTGAATGCCGCCGTCGTTCCACAATTGATTGAGTCCGCGCGGGATGGCGAGCGGCGTTTTCGCGCCGAGGTTGCGTTCGAAGACTTCGCCGTAATTGCCGACGTACCGGACGACGTTGGCCGCCCAGCCGTTTGTCAGCCCGATCTGTTCCCCGAAATCTCCACTTGTCCCGACCAGGCGCTTGACCTCGGGCTTCTGCGACCTGAGGGCTTGATCGATGTTCCGTGAACTGATTCCGAGCTCTTCGGCGTTAATCATGGCGAAATAGACCCACTTGACGATGCTAATCCACTGGAGGTCGTTGGCGCACACCACCGGTCACGGGGGCTCCTTGGAGATTATGTCGGGCAGAATCACCTGGTCCTTTGGCTTGGCGAGCCGGAGACGCAACGCGTAGAGTTGGGATAGATCGCTGGTCAGGACCGAGCAGAGACCGGCGTCGTAATTCTTGATCGCCTCGTCGGCCGACAAGGAAATCACCTCCTGGAGCGTCATGCCGTTGCTGGTGAAGAAATCGGCGAGATTGTCGATCGTCGTGGTGCCGCTTTGCACGCAGACTTTCGCGCCGTCGAGTTCGAGGGCCGAATTCACGCGCAACGCCCGCGGGACCATGAATCCCTGCCCGTCGTAATAGGTCACGCCGACGAAGGTCAGCCCGTACTCGGTTTCGCGCCCCATCGTCCAAGTCGAGTTGCGAGAGAGAACCTCGATCTTGCCGTCCCGGAGCGCCTGAAACCGGGCGTCCGCCGTCAGCGGCACTAGCTTGACCTTCTTCGGATCGCCGAAAATCGCCGCGGCGATCGCATGGCAGAAATCGACGTCAAATCCGGACCAGATCCCGCGTTCGTCGAGATAGGCGAAACCGGGCAGCCCTTCGTTGACCCCCGCAGGCTAGCTGCCCGCGCGCCTTGATTGCGCTCAAGGTCGGCGAGGATCCCGCGGAACAGGCGAAGCCAGTCATCGCTAACAGAGACATCACCGCGGCCCACCGAAGAGCCACCCGTCCCAGCCGCTCAAATTGGCGCCGTCGACCCATGCGGAAGCTCGCCGTTGAAGCTTCGATGACATTAGCTGAGGAGCAGGCCTGAGAAAACCGGCGCGCGCGTCCCGCGCAAACGCGAAGGAGGCTATCCGGCCCTCGCGGCGTCCGGAAGCGTGAGCGGAAGTCCGAAAGCGGGAAACAGGCGTGGGCCGAGGGGCGCACAAAGACTGTCAATGTGGACACGGCCTCATTGTCGAGGTCCAGGACCTGAAGGGCGTGGGCGGCCCACCCTGGTTCAACTCCCGTGCGAGCATAGACGGCGAGTGCGGGTTGCCCGTTGGCCGCCATCGGCGCCAAGCGAAGCTCGCCCACGGAGCTCCAGGCCAACGCTACGAACGCGCCGATCGCGCCCCGCCCTGCGTACCATTGCCGCCACGGCGGCATGGTGAAGGTCGCCTCTTGTTTGAGGAGAGCGACAAAGCCGGCGAGATCGTGCTCTTCCCAAGCCGGTGCGTGGCGGCTGAGCAGCTCCTGCTGCGCGGAATTTGGCTGCGACGGCGCCTGCGGCCGGCCATCCGGATAGCGTCTGGCGAGCGTCTCGCGCGCCCGCTGCAGCGCGCTGTTGAGCGAGGCGATCGATCCGCCCAACAGTTGGGATGCTTCGCCGGCCGACTAGCCCAGAACGTCGCGCAGCAAGAGCGCGGCGCGCTGGCGTGTCGGCAATTGCTGAATGGCGGCGACAAAAGCAAGCCGCACGGCCTCGCGCGACGCAAAGCGCGCCTCCGGATTCGGGGCTTCATCGGCGATCCCTTCCAGGTTCGAATCCGGATAAGGCTCGAGCCACGCGACCTGGGTTGGCGGAGCGCCGGCGGGCATCCGTGCGACGACGGCGGCAGGCGCCTGCTGGTCAGGGAGCACGCGACGCATGCCCCGGCGGCTGGCGAGCGCATCGAGGCAGGCGTTGGTGGCGATCCGGTAGAGCCAGGCGCGGAACGATCCGCGCGCATCGAAGCTGCCGAAGCTGCGCCAGGCACGCAGATAGGTCTCCTGCGCCGGATCCTCGGCTTCGTGCACAGAGCCGAGCATACGGTAGCAATGCAACTTGAGTTCGCGCCGGAACGGTTCGGCGAGCCGTTCAAAAGCCTGCGCCGCGTTCGGCGCCCCGCGCTGATGGCGGAATGTCTTCGCCGCTGTCATCGGGACCGACGTTGGACCTCCGGCGATCGTCTTCAATGGCTTTGTCATGCGAGCGCGGCTTCGAGGCCGGTCCCTGAGACGACAAGGCCTTACCCTTGAATTGATCCGGGTTGGCAGCAAGCTCGATGACTGCGTCCGCGGCGTCGAACGCACTCGGAGGCGAAGCCATGCCCTGAATGAAGTCGGCTGGGGATACGCCAAGATACCGCGAATAGCCATCGACGGCATGCCTTCCGAGCTCGGTGTCGGGCATGATCCGGGGCGCGAGCGCCATGAAGCGCAGGCCGAGCCCGAACCGATCCGATTCCTTCTGGGCGCAGTTCGCGATGAACAGCTGAGTGCGTTTGGCGCCGGCGTATCCTCCCGAGATCGGCGAGCCCACGAGCGCGGCCCCACTGGAGACGAGAATGACCGAGGCGCCTGCGGGCAACGGCCGCGTGAGCGCAGCCTTGCAGAAATGAAAGGCGATTTTGACGTCGGTCTCCCAGTTGACGGCGAATTCCGGCCAGCTCTGCTCGTGGAGCGGCGCGGCCGGAGGGAATGTGCCAGCGCTCACCGCCACGATGTCCGGCGCCAGCGCGTCAAAAACCTTCATGGGGGCGGCTTCGTCCGTGGCGTCGAGCGCCAGAACCTTAGCGCCGGAGACCTCCTCGGCCAATTGCCGGAGATAGGCCTCCTGTCTCGCCACGGCAAGCACACGCGCGTCATTCCGGACGCCTGCTTCGACGATTCGCCGCCCTACCCCTCGGCTGCCGCCGATCACGACCATGGACTTTCCGGTGAGCGCGGACATGTCGCCCTCCTCGCTTCGTTCGCCGCGCCTGATGCGCTGACGTGTAAGACCCGCGCGGCGGCTCGAACTCATCGGCGCCCGAGGAATTTTTTTCGCCGGCCGCCACGCGGCGGCGGCAGAGACGGTGTCTTGCGGTGCGAATGCCTCTGCGAGTGCTTCGGGTATCGGTCCGAGCGACCTCACAGTTTTCAACGGCGAGGTCTTTTTCAGCGGCCGTGACACGACGGGTCAGTTTCAATTGTGGGAGACGAACGGCACCGTAGCGGGCACCCAGGAGCTGACGACGGCGGCGAACGGATTTCGAGGCCTCCGCCCAAGCAATCTCGAGGTCTATCACGGCCAAGTGTTGTTCTCTGGCTTAAACTCGGATGGGTTTTTCCGAACCTTGTGGACGACGAACGGCACGGCCGCGGGGACACACGAGATCTTGGCTCCCGGCAGCGCCAACACGTATTCGTATAGTTTTGATCCGGTCGATCTGACGGCGATCGGAACCACTACAGATCCGACTTCAAGTCCTGCTGGCATCCTTTGGCGGAACGTCTCGACCGGGGGCGTCGAACTCTGGAGCCCCAACGGCTCAGGTGGCTTCGCTTACGATAATTTGGGCGCTGTCAGCACGAGCTGGCAGATCCAGGGAACCGGGGATTTCACCGGCGGCGGCGAAGACGGTATCGTGTGGCGCAACGCCTCGACCGGGGCTGTCGAGCTCTGGAACCCGAATGGCTCGGGGGGCTTCACCTATGATAATTTGGGCGCTGTCAACCCCAGTTGGCAGGTCCAGGGAACTGGAGATTTCACTGGGACTGGCGCGGACGGCGTCCTGTGGCGCAACTCGTCGACTGGGGGTGTCGAGCTCTGGAACTCGAATGGCTCGGGGGACTTCGCTTACGACAATTTGGGCGTCGTCAACTCGGCCTGGCAGATCCAGGGAACCGCAGACTTCACCGGCGGGGCGAAGACGGTATCGTGTGGCGCAACGCCTCGACCGGGGCTGTCGAGCTCTGGAACCCGAATGGCTCGGGGGGCTTCACCTACGATAATTTGGGCGCTGTCAACTCCAATTGGCAGATCCAGGAGACCGGGGATTTCGCCGGCGACGGCTCAGACGACATCCTGTGGCGCAACTCGACGAACGGCGATGTCGAGCTGTGGAACTCGAACGGCTCGGGGGGCTTCACCTACCAGGACCTCGGCGCTGTCAGCACCAGTTGGCAGATCGCAGACGCCGGCGATTTCACGGGCAGCGGCGCGGACAGCATCCTGTGGCGCAACGCGTCAAGCGGGGCTGCCGAGCTCTGGAATCCGAATGGCTCGGGCGGCTTCACCTACGACAACCTGGGCGCCGTCAGCACGAGTTGGCAGATCTTCAAACATAGCTGATTGAGCGACCCGCCGCCCGCCTCGACCATCGAGAATGGGGCGCTAGCGCCAGCCGACCGAGCCTGTTCGGCCGACTGCGCAAGTCGCCGCTCGCGGCCTTGCAAAGGCTTCGCGCTCAATCAGGGCTGGACATTGTACGCCGACGCGCTGTGTACGATTTTGCGCGCGGCTCAATCTTTTCAGTCGCTTGACCTCATTTTTCTGCAACTCGAAACCGCAAAGATACATATCTATTCTGCCCTATAATCGCCGAGGAAGGAGCCCCAACAGGACCCCCTTGCAATCGCCGCAGGATAGTTCATATGTGAACTTTATTGCGACCACACGCGCCGCAGCCGCCACCACGAGGCGGATTTTGGCTTTTCCGGTAGGGACGAAATGCCGACATACAAGGCGCCCGTCAGCGACACGCTCTTTCTGCTCAGAGACGTGTTCGGCTATGGCAAATTGGCCAACGCTCCCGGCTTCTCGGAAGCGCCGCTCGATGTGGTCGAGGCGGTGCTCAGCGAAGGGGCGAAATTCGTCGAGGAGGTGATCCAGCCGCTCAATCGCGTTGGGGACATCGAGGGCTGCAAACGCAACGACGACGGCAGCGTCACGACGCCAAAGGGCTTCAAGCAGGCCTACAAAGGGCTGGTCGAAGGCGGCTGGGTTGGCCTCTCCGGCGATCCGGCTTATGGCGGCCAGGGCCTGCCGTCGTTCATGGGCGCGCTGTTCGGCGAATATGAATGCTCAGCGAATATCGCCTTCTCGATGTATCCGGGCCTCACCCGGGGCGCGGTCGCGGCGCTGGCGGCGCACGGCGACGATGACTTGAAGGCGCGCTATCTCCTCAAGCTTACGGTCGGCGAATGGAGCGGCACGATGAACCTGACCGAACCGCAGTGCGGCACCGATCTCGGGCTCATCAAAACGAAGGCCGTTCCGCAAGCCGACGGCTCCTACGCCATCACGGGACAGAAGATCTTCATCTCGGCCGGCGAGCACGATCTGACGGACAACATCATTCATCTCGTGCTCGCGCGCATCGAGGGGGCGCCCGCGGGCACGAAAGGCATCTCGCTCTTCCTCGTGCCGAAATTCCTGCCGAACGCCGATGGCGGCGTCGGCGAACGCAACGGCGTCGTCTGCGGCTCGATCGAGCACAAGATGGGGATTCACGGCAATTCGACTGCCGTCCTCAATTATGACGGCGCCAAGGGCTGGCTGGTGGGGGAGGAGCACCGCGGCTTGCCCGCGATGTTCGTGATGATGAACGGCGCGCGGCTCGGCGTTGCGGTTCAGGGCCTCGGGATCTCCGAGGTCGCCTACCAGAACGCGTCGGCCTACGCGAAAGAGCGCCGGCAAGGCCGTTCGCTGAAAGGCGCGGTCGAGCCGGACAAGCCCGCGGACCTGCTCCTCGTCCATCCCGACGTGCGGCGCATGCTGCTCGAAATCCGCGCCTTCAACGAGGCGGCGCGAGCCCTCCTCGTCTGGATTGCGATGACCCAGGACGAAGCACAGCTCCTGCCCGATCCGAAGATGCGCGCTGCAGCCGAGGACCGGCTCGGCCTGATCACCCCGGTGCTCAAAGGCGTGTTCACCGATTACGGCTTCGCCAACGCCGTCAAGGCGCAGCAGGTGCTGGGCGGCCACGGTTATATCGCCGAATGGGGCATGGAGCAGTTCGTCCGCGACGCGCGCATCGCCATGATCTACGAAGGGGCGAACGGCGTGCAGGCGCTCGACCTCGTCGGCCGCAAGCTGCCGAAGGACGGTGGCCGGGCGATAATGGCCTTCTTCGGCGAAATCAGCGGCTTCGTCGCCGCCAACAAGGATGACGCGGCGCTCGCGCCTTATCTTGGCGCCCTCAAGTCCTCGCTCGGCCATCTGCAACAGGCGACGATGTGGCTCCAGGCGAACGGTCTCAAGGATCCGGATAATGCGGGAGCTGCCTCTTACGACTATATGCACCTCATGGGCCTGACCGCGCTTGGGTTCATGTGGGCGCGGATCGTCAAGGCGGTTATGGCCCGACAGGCGAGGGCTGAGAGCACGCCCGACCTTGACGCGAAATTGATCGTCGCCAAGTTCTTCAACGAGCGTATGCTGCCGGAAACCGCGGCGCATCTGGCGCGGCTCAGCGCCGGCGCCAAGACGCTGATGGCCCTTCCGGCGGAGGCGTTCTGAAACCGCGTTTGAGGGAGGTTGAGGGCGATGGCGATCGAAGCGGCGGCTGGCCTCACCGGAGGCTGCCAGTGCGGCGCGGTGCGCTATCGCCTCAGCGCCGAGCCGACCGGCGCCAACATCTGTCACTGCCGGATGTGCCAGAAGGCGAGCGGCGGCCCGATGATGGCCTTCGGCGGCGTGCGGCTTTCGGAATTCTTCCTCAGCAGCGGCGCAATCGCGACCTTCTCGAGTTCCGACATCGCCGAACGCGGCTTCTGCGCCCGATGCGGCACGCCATTGACGTACCGGGAGTTGGGAAGCGATCGCGTCAGCGTCACGCTCGGCAGCCTTGATGAACCGGGCGCGGTCGCGCCGGTCACGCAACTCGGCGTCGAATCGAAGGTCAGCTGGCTTGTTCCCTCATTGAGCCTCCCCGAGATTCGCACGGACCAATGGCTGGCGAAGAAAAAGATCGCGGCCATCCACAACCACCAGCACCCGGATCACGAAACCTGAACGCCGCGTGGCTCGCGCGGCAGGGAGAACCAGAATGACCGACGCCTTCATTTATGATCACGTGCGAACGCCGCGCGGGCGCGGCAAACCGGACGGCTCGCTGCATACCGCCTCGACGCTCCATCTGGCGGCGACGGCTTTGAAAGCGATCAAGGATCGCAACCATCTCGATCCAGCCCAAGTCGACGACGTGGTGATGGGTTGCGTCGACCCGGTCGGCGAAGCGGGCGGCGACATTGCGCGCATGGGGGCGCTCGCCGCGGGCTTTGGCGACACGGTCGCGGGCGTGCAGATCAACCGCTTCTGCGCGTCGGGTCTCGATTCGGTCAATTTCGCATCCGCCCAGGTGATGAGCGGACAGCACGAGCTCACGATCGGCGGCGGCGTCGAATCGATGAGCCGCGTCGGCATCGGCGCCTCGGGAGGCGCATGGCCGGCTGATCCTTCGCTGGCGATTCCGACTTATTTCATGCCGCAGGGCGTGTCGGCCGATCTGATCGCGACCAAGTACGGCTTCTCGCGCGACGACGTCGATGCTTACGCGGTGGAGTCGCAGAAGCGCGCCGCCGCGGCCTGGAAGGAGGGCCGGTTCAAGAATTCGATCGAGCCGGTCCGCGACGTCAACGGCCTCCCGATGCTTACCCATGATGAGCACATGCGGCCGAGCACGGACATGCAGTCGCTAGCTTCGCTTAAGCCTTCGTTCGTCATTCCCGGCGAGCAGGGCGGCTTCGACGCGGTCGCCATTCAGGCGCATCCGGACGTCGAGCGCATCATCCATGTCCATCATGCCGGCAATTCGTCGGGCATTGTCGACGGCGCCGCAGCCGTGCTGATTGGTTCGCGCGAGGCGGGCGAAAAGGCGGGCCTCAAGCCCCGCGCGCGCGTGCGCGCCTTCGCCAATATCGGTTCGGAGCCGGCGATCATGCTGACCGGCCCGGTCGATGTCACGAAAAAGGTGCTCAAGCGCTCCGGCATGACTCTGAACGACATCGATCTCTTCGAGATCAACGAGGCTTTCGCTTCCGTGGTGCTGCGCTTTCGCCAGGCGTTCGATCTGGACGCCGACAAGGTGAACGTCAACGGCGGCGCGATCGCCATGGGTCATCCGCTTGGCGCGACGGGCGCCATGATTCTCGGCACCGTGCTCGACGAGCTCGAGCGCACCGGCAAGAGCACGGCGCTCGTCACGCTCTGCATCGGCGGCGGCATGGGCACCGCCACCATCATCGAGCGCGTCTGACCGCGAGACGGAGTTTTTCAAGATGAACCTCACCAACTTTCGCTTCGAGACCGACGCGGACGGCGTCGCGCTCGTGACCTGGGACATGCCGGGCCGTTCGATGAACGTGATCAACGCCGATGTCGTCGGCGAGCTCGGCCAGATCGCCGACAGAATTGCGAGCGACCCCGGGATCAAGGGCGCGGTCTTCACATCCGGCAAGGACGGCTTCGCGGCGGGCGCGGACCTCACGATGCTCGAGACCGCGGGCGCCGAATTCGCCCGCCGCGCCAAGGCGGAAGGCAAGGAAGCCGCGATGCGCGGCTTCGTCGACGGCATCCGGCAGTATCCGCTGATCCTCCGGCGACTCGAAACCTGCGGCAAGCCGGTCGCCGCCGCGATCAACGGGGTGTGCATGGGCGGCGGCTTTGAGCTCGCGCTCGCCTGCCATTATCGCCTCGTCGCCGACAGCGACAAGGCGCGCGTCGGACTGCCGGAGATCAAGGTCGGGCTCTTCCCCGGCGGCGGCGGGACGCAGCGCGTGGCGCGCCTGATGCCGACGCCCGAGGCGCTGCAGATGCTGCTCAAGGGCGATCAGATCCGTCCGGCCGCGGCCAAGAAAATGGGCCTCGTGCACGAGGTCGCGCCTTCGAGCGGGATCGTTGCGCTCGCCAAGGCCTGGGTGAAGGCCAATCCGAACGCGAAAGCGCCGTGGGACGATCCGAAGTTCAAACATCCTTCCGGCAAGGTTTATTCGGCGCAGGGCATGATGATCTGGCCGCCGGCCAACGCCATCTATCGCCGCGAAACTTACGACAATTATCCCGCCGCCAAGGCGGTTCTGAACAGCGTGTTCGAGGGCCTGCAACTGCCGATCGACCTCGGGCTCGCAGTCGAGAGCAAATATTTCGCCAACATCCTGTTGTCGAAGGAAGCGGCGGCGATGATCCGCTCGCTATTCCTGTCGATGGGCGAACTCAACAAGGGCGCGCGCCGCCCAGCAAATGTTCCGCCGACAATCCTGAAGAAGATCGGCGTGCTCGGGGCTGGCCTCATGGGCGGCGGCATCGCCTATGTCTCGGCGTCGGCCGGGCTCGATGTCGTGCTGATCGACCGCGATCAGGAATCGGCTGATAAGGGCAAGGCCTATTCGGACAAGCTCATCAGCTCCCAGATCGCCAAAGGGCGCGCCAAGACCGCCGACAAGGAGGCGCTGCTTCAGCGCATCAAGCCGACCGCGGACTATGCCGAGCTCAAGGGCTGCGATCTCATCATCGAGGCCGTGTTTGAGGATCGCGCCGCCAAGGCGGAGGGGACGAGACAGGCGCAGGCCGTGGTCGGCCCAGACGTCGTGTTCGCCAGCAACACCTCGACCCTGCCGATCAGCTCGCTCGCCGAGACGTCGCTCAGGCCGGAAAATTTCATTGGCGTGCATTTCTTCTCGCCGGTGGAGAAGATGATGCTGACCGAGATCATCATGGGCGAGAAGACCGGCGTGAAGGCGCTCAGCGTCGCGATGGATTTCGTCCGCGCGATCAAGAAGACGCCGATCGTGGTCAATGACTGCCGCGGTTTCTACGTCAACCGCTGCGTCGGCAACTACATGATCGAAGCGCACGCGATGGTGATGGAGGGCGTGCCGCCGGCGATGATCGAGAACGCGGCGAAAATGGCCGGAATGCCAGTCGGGCCGCTCGCGCTCAACGATGAAGTCGGCATCGATCTGAGCTTGAGAATCCTCAAGGCGGCGAAAACGGATCTGGGCGCGAACGCCGTCAATCCCGCCCAGGAGAAGCTCATCGAGGCGATGGCGGGCAAGGAAGGCCGCTTCGGCCGGAAGAACGGCAAAGGGTTCTATGATTACCCGGCGCATGGGCCGAAGAGCCTGTGGCCGGGGCTTGCCAAAATCGTCGGCAAGCGGCTCGATCCCGATAGCATCAGCGTCAAGGACCTCAAGGATCGCTTCCTCTTCACTGTGGCGCTTGAGGCCGCCCGCTGCATGGACGAGGGGATCGTTACCGATCCGCGCGAGGCGGACGTCGGCTCGATCCTCGGCTTCGGCTATGCGCCCTATTCAGGCGGCGCGCTGTCGTTTATCGACGGGATGGGGCTCAAGGCTTTCGTCGCCCGCGCTCATGAGCTCGCGGCGAAATACGGGCCGCAATTTGAACCCGGCGAGAAGCTTGTCCAGATGGCTGAGCGCGGCGAGACCTTCTATGGCGCCTACGGCCAGAGACGGAGGGCGGCCTGAGGCAGGGAACGATTGCGTCGCGGCGCGCACTCGCAGACTAGGGCGGCGCGGCTGCGCAAGTCATCTCCCCCGTCGCGTTAGACGCTTTGTAAACCTGAACGCCCGCAAATTTGCACTAGACTTCCACGGCCGGCTGATCACGGGAACAATGCGGAAGAAGCTGGCGTTTTCGAAATGAAGACAAGGACTTCGAACGGAGGACTTTGATGCGATTGGCTTCTTGGACTTCGATGGCCGCCGTGGCGGGGCTGCTTACTGGATCCGCTGAGGCGATGCCGATTCCCGCGCCGTACCGCGCAGATCCAGGCATAATTCTGGTCGCAGGCGGATGCGGATACGGTTGGCATCGCAACATCTACGGCAATTGCGTGGTGAACGGCCCGGGTTGGGGCGGGGTTGTCGTCGCGCCAGGATTTTACGGCGGCGGCTATTATGGCGGCGGCGGTTGGCATGGCGGCTATTACCATGGCGGCGGCTATTACCATGGCGGCGGCTATTACCATGGCGGCGGCTATTACCATGGCGGCGGCTGGCACGGGGGCGGCTGGCATGGCGGCGGCTGGCACGGCGGCGGCGTACCACGGCGGCGGCGCCATTGGCACGGCGGCGGCCACAGGCGCTGATCGTCGGCGCCGCCGAGCGCCGCGACTCCGGGTTGACGTCAAAGCCTCGCGGATCGGCGGCCCGAGCTTCCTAACGCAACGTTAAGAACTCGGACCGCAACTCTTCGAACCCGCGCTCTGCTCGGCGCCCGCAAACTCGAAACCTTCGCGAATGGCGCACGGCGGTCCGCTCGTCCTGATTATATTCGTGCTTTTGCTCTGCGCCGCGGCCGCGGGCATGTATCTGCACGGCCGGCTGGGAGAGCGGCATCGAACAAGCGAGACGGTCGATCATGTGCGCCTGGTCGTTTCGATTCTCGTCACCTTCACCGCTTTGGTGCTGAGCCTTCTACTCTCCGAGGTGAAGGGCACGTTCGACACCTTCGAAGCGCGCCTGCGGTCCTTTGCAGGCGACATCACCAATCTCGACATCCATCTGCGGGAATATGGGCCGGACGCCGAGCCGATCCGGGCCACGCTAAGGAAATACGTGGCGGCGGCGATCGCCGACAGCTGGCGGGATGAGGCCGCCCCGTCAGGCGATTATCCGCGATTCAAGGCGGAGGCGGGCGTCGAGCGCCAACAACTCGGCGCCCTTCTCATTCAGGTCGACGCCGCAATTCACAAGCTCGACCCGCCCGACCATTTCCGACAGCGGCTCGCGGACTCGCTCTCCAATCAGATCGACGAAGTGTTGCACGCGCGCCGCCAGCTGATCGAGACGTCGCAAGACACGATTTCGTGGCCGCTGATGCTGGCGATGTGCGCATGGCTCGCGGTCGTGTTCGGCGTTTTCGGCCTGCTCTCGCCGCGCAACGCAGTGGTCTATCTGTCGATTGTGACCTGCGCGATCTGCGTCGCCTCCGCAATCTTCCTCATCGACGATTTCGATTCCCCCCTCGATGGGCTTTTGCGCGCGCCAAGCAACTCCCTGCGCGCAACTTTGAGCCGAATCGACGCGCCCTGAAAGGGCGGCCGCATTTTTTCGCGCCGCCGGGAATAAACCACCCCTCCCCTGAGTCTCCTCCTTCGAACGGCGAATTTCGCCGGATAAGGAGAGACTTGAATGGCGCACGATCACGAAGGCAGGATTGACCGCCGCCAGACCCTTGAAATGTATGTTGTGGGCTGGAACGGGCGTGGTCTGGACGGTCGCGGGCGGCGTGCCTGCGTCGCGGCTCATCGGCTCGGCAAAAGCGGGGACAAGCGGCTTCTCGTTCGTCCAGATTTCCGACAGCCACATCGGCTTCGCCAAGCCCGCCAATCCGGACGCCCGTGCAACGCTCAGCGCGGCGATCGACAAGATCATCGCGATGCCCGGCAAGCCGGCGTTCATGATCCACACCGGCGACATCAGCCACGCGGCCAAGGCCGACCAATTCGACGACGCGCAGCAGATGATCGGCCGCGCCAGGCTCGATGTCCACTATGCGCCGGGCGAGCACGACATCCTCGACTCAAAAACGCGCGACGCCTACCTCGGGCGCTTCGGCAAGGGCGAGACCGGCGGGGGCTGGTATGCGTTCGATCAGGGCGGCGTGCATTTCGTGTCGCTCAACAATGTCGTGGACCTCAAGAAGAACGGCCTCGGCTCGCTTGGGCCTGAGCAGTTCCGGTGGCTGGAGGACGATCTCAAGGGCAAATCGGCCTCGACGCCCATCGTCATCTTCTCCCACATCCCCCTCTGGATGATCGCGCCCGAATGGGGCTGGGGGACCGAGGATTCGGCGCAAGCGCTTGGGCTTCTCAAGCGCTTCGGCTCGGTCACAGTGCTCAACGGCCACATTCATCAATTGATGCAGAAGGTCGAAGGCAATGTCACTTTCCACACCGCCCGCTCGACTGCCTTTCCGCAACCCGCGCCCGGAACGGCGCCCGCGCCCGGACCCAAGCTCGTGCCCGCGGGAGAATTGCGCAAATGGCTCGGCGTCCGGGAGGTCGTCTATGCGCCCTTGGCCAGCCAGCTCGCGGTCACCGACACAGATCTGTCGTGAGGTCGCCACTCATGAGCCTGTTGCGCCTGGCATCTCTCTCCCGTCCGCGCGCGCCTGCCGGCGAAGCGCAAGACCATGCGGCTCTGCGCCGGATGGAGATGTACCCGGCCGCCGTGACGCTCGCGGCCGCAATCTCGGCGATCCTTGCCGAGACCGCCTGGGCGGGCGGGCTAGCCGGCGACCCGGCGCGCGGCGAGACCCTCTATGAGGCGTGCCAAGATTGCCACTCGCTCGACAAGAACGACGTCGGACCCCGCCATCGCGGCGTATTCGGGCGCAAGGCCGGCTCCCTGCCCGACTACGACTATTCCGAGGCGCTCAAATCGGCCAATATCGTCTGGAACGAGGAGACGCTCGACAAGTGGCTCACCGACCCTCAGGCCGTCGCGCCCGGCGCCAAGATGTTCTTTCATCTGGACAATCCCCAGGACCGCGCCGACGTGATCGCTTACCTCAAGGAGCGCGCCAAATAGGCGACGCTCCCGCCGGGCGCGCTGCTTGAGCAACCCGATTGCGGAGCGGCGCTTTCGCGAGATCGTGCCGCCCGCTGCTCGATGACGCCTACACGCTCGCCAAATGGCTGTCGCAAAGCCCGACCGACGCCGAGGACATCGTGCAGGACGCTGCGCTGCGCGCGCTTTCTGCCCTTGCGAGCGTCTCGGTCGACCGGCCGAAGCCCTGGTTTCTGGCCATCGTGCGCAACGCGGCGATGACCTTCCTCGCACGCAATCGGCGCAGGATCTTGGCTTACGCCGGGGATATTCGGATCTTGACACGCTCGATTCGCGTACGGGCGACGACGTCGCCCCCGATCCGGAGCAGGACGTTGATCGCGATCGAGGACGGCGAGCGCCTCAGGCAGGCAATCGCCGGCCTCCCGTCGCCCTTTCTGGAAACGTTGGTGATGCGCGACGTCAACGGCCTCTCATATCGCGAAATCGCAGAAGCGACCGAGACGCCGATTGGAACGGTGATGTCGCGGATCGCGCGCGCCCGGGCCATGCTCGCCAAGACCCTGAGGGCAGAGCCATGACCGACCGGGACACGAACGAGCGGCTCCTGAGGCTCAACGCTGCGCTCGACGGCGAACTCGACCCGATGGCCTCGCTCGCCTTCGAGCGCGAGATGCGAAATGATCCGGCGCTTGCGGCGGAATATCAGCGCCTCGCTGCGCTGGGTGAGGCAATCCGCCGTCATGCGCCGCGGGAAGCCGCGCCGCAGGCGCTTGCCGAGCGCATCGCGGCGCTGACGCGCGCCGGCGCCCCCGCCTCGGTCCGCAGCGGCCCCGACCGCGACGGTCGTTCCGCTCAGGCGCCGCGCGTGGTTCGACAGCCGCGCGCTCGCGGCGGCCGCCTCGTTCGCCGTCCTCGGCTTCGCGGTCGGCGCGGGGCTCATGTCGCTGCGCGCGCCTTCGCGTTCGGGCGAAGTTGCGCAATATCTCGTGTCGGATTTCGCCCGCGCGGCGATCGCCGGCCAGCCGTTCGATGTCGCCTCCTCCGATCGGCACACGGTCAAACCCTGGCTCGCCGACCACACGACGGTCAGCGCCAGCATCGTCGATCTCGCCGCCCAGGGATTCCCGCTAGTGGGCGGCCGGGTCGCCGTCGTCGACCGGATTCCCGCGCCGACCCTCGTCTACCGCCACAACGAGCACCTCGTCGCGGTGACCGAACTGCCGCTCGACGCCAGGGGCGCGCGAGGCGGCGCGGGGGGCGTTGAAACGATCGACGGCTACCACGTCGCGCGCTGGAGGGACGCCGATCTCGCCTTCATCGCCGTGTCCGACATGGACGAGACGGCGCTCGGCGAATTCGTCGCGGCGTTCCGGCGCGGCGGGGGCGCTGCGACCGAGCCTGCCCGCCCCTGACATGCGCCCAGGAGCTGCTGTGCTGAAAGGCTTCGGCGCGCGTGTCGAAGGCCATCAATATCGCCAAGCGCTATATGAAAATCGACGTTCAGATCGGTGCGCGGTTCGAGGCTCTAAATGGTCCTGCTGATCACCAGGTCATTTTTCGCGCCGTCCCGACAAGCGCGTAGGATAGGCTCCCCTGCAGATCGAGCGGTCCATGCCCCATCCAATCATTCTCCATCATTTCGACCGGTCCCCGTTCTCGGAGAAGATCCGGGTGATTTTCGGCTTCAAGCAGCTTTCGTGGCAAAGCGTGCGCATCCCGCAGATCATGCCGAAGCCCGATCTGATGCCGCTGACTGGCGGCTACCGTCGGACGCCGGTGATGCAGATCGGGGCGGATGTTTTCTGCGATACGCAGATCATCATCCGCGAGATCGAACGCCGATTTCCATCGCCGACCCTGTTTCCGCCCGGCGCGGCCGGCGTCGCATGGGCGCTCGGCTCGTGGACGGACCGCGCATTCTTTCAGAACACGGTCAATCTCGTGTTTGGGACGCTCGGTCCGAAAGTGCCGCAGGAATTTATCGAAGACCGCAGTCAGCTGCGCGGCGGCAAGTTCGACCTCGACAAGATGCGGGCGGCGGTCCCGCAGATGCGCGATCAGATCCGCGCCCACCTCGGCTGGATCGAGGCGCAACTCGGCGACGGACGGAAGTGGCTGCTGGGGGATTTCAGTCTTGCCGACGTCAGCGCCTACATGAATGTCTGGTACGCGCAGTCAAACCTCTCGGCGAAGGAGGATCAGGCGATCGCCGGAGTGGACAAGATCTTTGCCGGCCTCAAGCTGGTCGCGGCATGGGAGAACCGCATGCGAGCGGTCGGACATGGGCGCCGTGAAGAGATGTGCGCCGACGAAGCCCTCGCCGTCGCGGCCAAAGCCAGCCCCGAAACTTCTGGCGAGAACGACCCGGACGATCCTAACGGGCGAAAGGTCGGCGACAAGGTGCGCGTCGTGCCCGACGACTACGGGAAGGTGGAAGTTGGCGGAGAGATCGCATCCCTCTCGGCGCAGCACATCGCGATCCGCCGCGTCGACGAGCGGGTCGGCGAAATCGTGGTCCATTTCCCGCGTGCGGGCTTTCTCGTCCTTCCCGATTGAGCCGCCAAATCGTCGACCGATCGACGCCTGCCGCGCTTGCCGCCGCCATCAGGCGTGGCTAAGGGCGCGTGATGCGCCCCTCCGCTCTCGATCCCTTGTTCGCACCCGCGAGCGCCTTGGCCGGAATTGGGCCGAAGAACGCGAAACTGTTCGACCGCCTGCTCGACCGGCGTGAGGGCGCGCGCGTGATCGACGTCCTGTTCCATTTGCCCCAGGGGACGATCGACCGGCGCGCGCGCCCCAAGATCCGCGACGCGGTTCCCGGCACGGTCGTCACCATCGAGGCGCGTGTGACCGAGCATCGTGGGCCGCCACGTTCGTTCGCGGGCGCCGTTCAGGGTGCTGGTCGAGGACAACACCGGCGATGTCGAACTGGTGTTTTTCCTCGCCAACCATGACTGGGTGCGCTCACGGCTTCCGGTTGGCGCGACCCGCTGGATTTCCGGCAAGATGGAGCTCTGGGACGGCCGGCGCCAGATGGTTCATCCCGATCGGGTGATGACCGCCGAGGAACTGGATCGGCTGCCGTCAGTCGAGCCGGTCTACGGGCTGACCGATGGCCTCTATCAGCGCGCCGTCGCCCGCGCCGCGGAGGGCGCTCTCAAGCGCCTGCCTCAGCTGCCAGAATGGATTGGCGATGAGACCCTGAGCGATCTGAAATTGCCGAGCTTCACACATGCGCTCGGTGCGATGCACCGTCCCGAAACTCCGGCGGATATCGACCCTGCCGGTCCCGCAGCGACGAGGCTCGCCTATGACGAGCTTCTGGCCAACCAGCTCGCGCTCCTGCTCGTGCGGGCGCGCATGCGCGTCATTCCCGGCCGCGCGCATATCGCTGAAGGCGCTCTGGCGCGGCGGCTCGAGGCCGCCCTGCCCTTTTCGCTCACGCGCGCGCAACGCCAGGCGGTCGACGACATCCGCGCTGATCTGAGAGCCGAGAAGCGCATGCTGAGGCTGCTGCAGGGCGACGTCGGATCCGGCAAGACCGCCGTCGCGCTCTTGGCGATGGCGGAAGTGGTCGAAGCGGGCAGGCAGGCGGCGATGATGGCCCCGACCGAGATCCTCGCCCGCCAGCACTATGATCGGATGGCGCCGCTGGCTGCAAGCGTCGGCTTGCGCATCGCACTTCTGACCGGCCGCGACAAGGCGTCGGCGCGCCGCGCCTCGCTCGCGGCGTTGGCGGAAGGGACGATCGACATCGCGGTCGGAACGCATGCGCTTTTTCAGGAGAGCGTCGCATTCGCCGATCTCGGGCTCGCGGTCGTCGACGAACAGCATCGGTTCGGTGTCCGCCAACGGCTGGCGCTTGCTTCCAAAGGCGCCGCTGTCGATCTCCTCGTGATGACCGCGACGCCGATTCCGCGCTCGCTGGTGCTCGCCTATTTCGGCGACATGGACGTGTCCGCGCTGCGCGAAAAGCCGCCGGGTCGCAAGCCGATCGACACCCGCGTCCTGCCGATCGATCGGCTCGACGAGGTGGTGGCCCGCCTTTCCCAGGCGATCGCCTCGGGCGCGCGCGCCTACTGGATCTGTCCTTTGGTCGAGGAGAGCGAGACGCTTGATGTCGCCGCGGCCGAAGACCGCGCCGAAGCGCTGCGCGCCATCTTCGGCGACGCCGTCGGACTCGCTCATGGCAAGATGCCAGGCGCCGAGCGCGACGCGGCGATGGAGCGCTTCCAACGTGGGACAATCACCATCCTGGTCGCGACCACGGTGGTCGAGGTCGGCGTCGACGTGCCGGAGGCGACGATCATGATCATCGAGCACGCCGAGCGGTTTGGGCTTGCGCAACTGCATCAGCTGCGTGGGAGGGTCGGTCGCGGCGCCGGCCGCTCGGCTTGCCTCCTCTTGTATAAAGGCCCGCTCGGTGAAGCCGCGCGGGCGCGGCTCGAGACCCTGCGCGAAACCGAGGATGGGTTCCGCATCGCCGAGGAAGACCTGAAGCTCAGAGGCGAAGGCGACGTGCTCGGCGCTCGCCAGGCCGGCGCGCCCGGATTTCGCTTCGCGCGGCTCGATGTCCATGGCGGCCTGCTGGCCCGGGCGCGCGCGGAAGCCGAGGCTGCGCTCAGGCGCGACGAGCGCCTCGCGAGCGAACCGCATAGGGGATTAAGGCTGCTGCTTTACCTGTTCGAACGCGACGAAGCTGCGCGGCTGATCGAGGCGGGATGAACAGCTGTTAAGAAATGCGCCCGCTGATCAAAGCGGGATGAACAACCATTCAGGAAAGGCCAGGCTTGCCATCACATCAAGGTGAAGCGCGCTTGAATGTCTCGATATTCAGTGGCGGTTCAGATTGGCGCCCTCTATATGCCGGAGTGAGCAGAGCGACCGCGTTTTGCGGGCAATCGCCGCCGTCCTCTTCGCTTGTTTGTCGGAACCAATCAAGGCATGGCGCCGTTTTTGCCGAGAGATGCATGAAATGAAGGCAAACCGCATCCGCGACATCGACTTCTGGCGCGGCGCCGTGCTCATCGCGATTCTGATCGACCACATTCCCGGCAATCCGCTCGAGAATTGGACTCCGAGGAACTTCGGCCTCTCCGACAGCGCCGAGGCCTTCGTCTTTCTGTCCGGTTTGTCGGTCGGTCTGATCTATCTTCCGAGAGCGCGTAGGTATGGCATCGAGCCCGTCGCCGGCGGCTGCTTCAGGCGCGCGCTCAAGCTTTATGGCGTGCATATTGCGCTGACCCTCGCCGCGCTCGTGGTGTTTGGGGCGACCTATTGGCTGAGCGGCGTCCCGGACCTCATCCAGGCCCACGGACGCTCTTTCATCTTCGGCTCACCGACCAACGGCCTGATGGGCCTCGCTCTCCTCAGTCACCAGTTGGGCTATTTCAATATCCTGCCGCTGTATATCGTGCTGATGCTGTGGGCCCCGGTCGTGCTTGCGCTCGCTTTGCGCGGTCCTTGGCTGGCTTTGGCGGTATCGGTCGGTCTTTACGCAGCCGCGCGCGCCTTTGGCCTCAATCTGCCGAACTGGCCGCAGGCCGGCGGCTGGTTTTTCAATCCGATCGCCTGGCAGCTCATTTTCACACTCGGACTCGTGTCAGCTGTGCTCTGGCGTGATGGCCTGCCGCGGCCCGCGCCGTGGCTGGTCGCGCTGAGCGCTGCGGCGGTCGTCGGCGCGGCGCTGATCGTGACCGACTGGGGCGGCTTCGCGCCGGGGCTCCGAGACTCGGCCACCGCCCATCTGGACGTCGCCAAGCAGGACCTCGGGCTGGCGCGCCTCGTCCATTTCGTGGCGTTGGCATACCTGATCGCGATGGCGACAGCGTTCGGTCGATTTGTCGCGCCCGTAGTCCGAGGCGCCTTCGGCAACGCGGTTCAGAGCCTGGGCCGCAACAGTTTGGCGGTCTTCGCGGCCGGCTCGGTCTTGAGCGCCGGCGGCCAGGCCGCGCTCGCGGCGACTTCGGTCCATGCCTCCGACGGGGTTGAACGCTTCGTCGGACTCGCGTACACGTTAGTCTCCATCGGCCTCCTGTTCGTTCTAGCCTACTGGATCGAGTGCAGAAACGTACCCGCCCGCGCCGGTTCAGCCATCCCGCCGCTCGCGCGCGCTTAGCGGGCTTTTGTTTCTTCCTGATCGTGTTGACGTTGGCGTTTGGCCCGAACGCCGCCCTCGCCGATGACACAAGCTGTCCCGGCGAACCCGTCGCCTTCGACGCCAATGGGTCCGCACTTGCGTTCCGGAAGGGCCCGCTCGACATTCTGGCGATCGGCTCCTCATCGACCGAGGGCATAGGCGCGACTTCGCCTGCGAACGCCTATCCGGCCAGGCTCGAGCAGGAACTCGAGAAGCGGACGGGCGCCGACTTCGACGTGAAGAACGCGGGGATCGGCGGCGAACTGGCCGCCAAAACCCTGGTTCGGCTCAAAAGCGCCCTGAAGACGGGTTGGGCGCGCCTCGTGATCTGGCAGGTCGGCACCAACGACGCGCTTGTCGGAATCGACGAGTCGCTGTTCCGTGCCACCGTGGAGAGCGGCGTCGCGGCCGCGCGCGCCGCCGGCGTCCCCCTGGTGCTCGTCGACCCGCAGTTCACCCTCAAGAGTCCCGACCCTGCACGCTACGAGCGTTTCGTCGAGATCGTGGACGAGGTCGGCGCCAAGGACCGGGTCCCGGTGCTGAGCCGCTACGCCATGATGAAAAGCTGGGGCGCCAGGGGCGCCAAGACGCTCGGCTCGCTGCTATCCCGTGACGGCCTGCACATGAGCGACCTCGGCTACCGGTGCCTCGCGCACGCGCTCGCTACGGCGATCGAGGGCGCGGCCGAAGCGAAGCTTTAGCGCGCCGCTCGCCGGGGCAAGCAGCATCGGCTTTTCAGGGCCTCGCGGGGATTTCAGCAATGCAGCGACGCGTTTGGCGGCACGGGACGGTTTCGGCCGTCGGCTTCGGCGCCATGAGCTTCGGCGGCTTCTACGCCCCGACAAACGAAGCCGATTCAATGCGGACGCTGGCGCGGGCGCTCGAACTCGGCGTCGATTTCTGGGACGTCGCCAATGTCTATGGCGACGGACTTTGCGAGCAGGTGATCGGCAAGTTCCTGGCCGAGGACAAAACCCGTCGTAGCAAAGTGACGCTGGCGACCAAGTTCGCAATCCGTCGGCGTGATGACGGCGCGCGCTTTTTCGACAACAGCGCGGTCCATATGCGTGAGGCGCTCGACGCCTCTCGCAAGCGGCTCGGCGTCGACCACATCGACCTCTATTATGTGCATCGCGTTGAAAAATCGGTTCCGATCGAAGACACAGTTGGTGAATTGGCGCGCCTCGTCAAAGCAGGCGCTATTGCCGCGATCGGCCTCTCCGAGGTCGCACCCGACACTCTGAGACGCGCTCACAAAGTCCATGCGATCGCCGCCGTCCAGTCGGAATATTCCCTGTGGACGCGCAACGCCGAACTGGGCCTGATCCAGGCCTGCGCGGAAGCCGGCGCGATTCTGGTCGCCTTCTCGCCACTCGGACGAGGCTATTTGAGCGGCCTGCTACAGAACACGGAGACCTTTGCAGAAAAGGATTTTCGCCACGCGAATCCCCGCTTCCAGGGGCTCAACTGGCGACGCAATCGCGACCGGCTGGACGCCTTTCTCGCTCTCGCCAAGTCATGGGGGCTCAAGCCCGCGACCCTCGCCATCGCCTGGACGCTCGCCAGGGCGCCGCACATCGTTCCGATTCCGGGCACGCGCGCCGCCTCTCATCTCGAGGAATGCGCCGCCGCGGCGGCGATCGATCTGACCGAGTCCCAGTTCGCCGAGATCGAGCGAGCGCTGCCAATTGGCTTCGCCGCCGGCGAGCGCTATTCCGAGCAGCAGTGGGTCGGAATCGAGAAGTATTGAACCCGGACGGAGGCGCCTCCAGGGCGCGGTCATAGCCCCGTCGAGAGACGGGCATCCTTCCATACACCCTTTGGCGCGCCAGGCGGGGTCAGCAACCCGCCCCACAGCGCCCGGCCCGACGTAACCACAATCTAATTTAGAAAAATCACTCGTTTGGATTGTCTTGGCCCTTCGCCGTTTCGCTGCGAAGCACCCCGCTCTGAGCTATTGGACTCGCTTGGATTTCCTTGGATTCTCTCGTCCGAATCGAGACTTTTCAATGGGTTATGTGGATTTTTCGCCGAAAAAATTTTTCATGGGCCTTTCCCGGCGTCGAGAGGCGGCGGGACGCGAGCGGGCGGTCGAGGGCCATGCGGGACCGATGGATTGTCCATTGGGCAAGCTTATCGTTAGTTCGGATATTCCGCAAGAAATTGTCCTCCGGCCGCTTCCAAACCAACTTGCCGCTTGCCGCTCAGCGGAACGCCAACGGCCCGTTCTCCGATGAGACGCCGAACAGCGCGCGTATGCCCTCCAGCAGACGGCGCGTCGGCGTCCCCTCGACAAGCGTGGCGAGATAGTCCTCCGCCCACTTCCGGACGTCGTATTCCATCAGATGCTCAAGCATAGGCGCGTGACGCTCGAGCCGTTCGCTCAACGGCATTTCCAACGCCCGCTTCAGCGCAGCCGCCATGGCGTCGGTCTCGTGGGGATTGACGATCAGCGCGCGGTCCAGCTCCTTCGCCGCGCCGGCGAATTGCGACAGCACAAGCACGCCTGGGTCGTCCGGATCCTGAGCCGCCAAATACTCTTTAGCGACCAGGTTCATGCCGTCACGCAGCGGGGTGACCATGGCGACGTGGGCCGCGCGATAGAGGCCAGCCAGGACCGTGCGCGAATAGGAACGGTTGACATAGCGGATCGGCGTCCAGGTCGCATCGCCAAAACGGCCGTTGATCATGCCGATCAGGCCGGTCACTTCGCTTTCGATCTCACCATATTGCTTGACGTCGGAACGGCTCTTAGGGGTGATCTGCAACAGCGTCACATTGCCGCGCCACTCAGGATTGTTCTCAAGCAGCCGCTCGAACGCCTTCACCCGATTTGGGATGCCTTTCGAATAGTCGAGGCGATCGACGCCAAGGACGAGCTTGTTGTCGCCGAGGCTCTCTCGCACCAGCGCGATCATCGCCGTGCGGCCCGCATTGCGCGCGAGACGCATGTAGGCTTTCGTTTCGATACTGACGGGAAAGGCGCCGAGACGCACTTGCCGGCCATCGATCTCGAACGCGCCGCTGCGAACTTGAATTGCGCCGATCGTCGCCAGGTAGCGAGCGAAATTGTCGCGGTCGTTCTCGGTCTGGAAGCCGACGAGGTTGTAGTGCGACAGTCCGCCGAGAATCTCCCTATGGTGCGGCAGTGTCTGCAGGATGTCCGGTGGCGCACAAGGGGTATGAAGGAAAAATCCAATCGTATTTCGATGACCGCGCGATCTGAGCTCCCGTCCGAGCAGCATCAGGTGATAGTCGTGCACCCAGATGACGTCGTCCTCCCTGAGCAGCTTGCTCAGGCGATCGGCGAACAGACGATTGACCCGCATGTAGCCGCTGGCGTCGGCGCGCGAGTACTCCTGCAGATCGACCCGGTAGTGGAGGATCGGCCACAGCACACTGTTGGCGAGGCCGTTGTAATATTCCTGGATATCGTTCTGCGACAGGTCGATGAGGACGTAAGCGATCTTGTTGACGTCGACCGCGTGCGGCTCGCCATTCCCCTCCTCCGCGACCTTGCCGCTCCAGCCGAACCACATTCCATTGCGATTTTTCAGCGCGGCCTTCACCGCGACCGCCATGCCGCCGGCCAACGGCGCGCGTGGGGTCTCCGGTACGGCGACGCGGTTGGAAACTATGATAAGTCGCGGGCCCATGCCTCCTCCCAGCTCGACGACAGCCGCGTCGCCGTGTTGATGATGCCAGCCATGGAGTAGGTCTGCGGCAGATTGCCCCACAGTTCACCCGTTTCGGGGTGGATGTCCTCCGACAGCAACCCGAAACTGTTGCGGCTCGCCAGAATCGACTCGAACCGCTCGCGCGCTTCATCGGCGCGCCCAATCTGACTTAACGCGTCAACATACCAGAAGTTGCAGGCCAGGAACGCGGTTTCCGGCAGGCCGAAGTCGTCCGGCGCAGTATAGCGCATGATCCACCCGTTGCGGGCGAGCTCGCGGCCGATCGTTTCGCAGGTCTTGACATAGCGTGGGTCGCTCGCAGGCAAAAGGCCTAGCTCGGCGACCAGCAAGACGCTGGCGTCCAGGTTGGGCTCGCCGAACGCCCCGGTCAGAGCGCCACGCTTTTCGTCCCAGGCCTGGCTCAGAATCTTCTCGCGCAGGACGCGAGCGTGAGAGGTCCAGTACTTGGCGCGATCGGCGATGTTGAGCCGCCGCGCTATGCTCGCGACGCGATCGCAAGCGGCCCAGCAGAGCGTAGCGGAATAGGTGTGTGGAAGCATGCGGGCCCGATACTCCCAAAGTCCAGCATCGGGCTCGAACGCGTGGGCGAGCGCGCTTTCCGCTGATATCTCGAGCATGTGAAAGAGCGACCCGTCGCCCATCTTCGGCAGGCGCTCGTCGACGAACATCTGACCCGCGGCGAGCACAATGCTGCCGTAGGCGTCGTTTTGCGTCTGCTTCTCCGCCTGATTGCCGACTCGGACGGGCCCGTAGCCGAGAAACCCTTTGAGGTCGGGCGCAATTGTCTCCTCCAGCGAGGAAAACGGCACGATGCCATGCACCGGCCGCATGTTCTCGCCCGCGGTCGCAATTGTGGTGATGTAATTGATGTAGGCTTCCATCGTCTGGGTGGCGCCGAGCCGGTTCAGCGCCTGAACGACGAAATAGGCGTCGCGTAGCCAGCAGTACCGGTAGTCCCAGGTTCGCGTCGACGACGGCGCCTCCGGAATCGAAGTGGTGTGCGCGGCGACGATCGCGCCCGTCTCGACGAAGCAGCACAATCTGAGGGTGATCGCGGCGCGAACGACCGCCGACTGCCATTCGAATGGCACCGCGAGATTGCGCGTCCAGGTCAGCCAGTGATCGCGCGTCCGGTCGAGAAATTCCCGGCTCGTCGTATCGATAGCGCTCAGGAACGGGTCGTCCTGGCCGAAGATCAAGTTCACGGGACGCGTAAGCGGGAAGGTGATCTCGTTGACGATGTAGGAAAGGGGCGCGTCCGTGTTCAGCCGTAGAACCTCAGCGCCGCCAATATAGCGAATATGATTTGAGCCAACGACGATGTTGGTCGTCGGGCGACCGTAATTGTCAGTCGGCCTGACGCGGATGGTGACGCGCGGCAGGCCGGCGATCGGTTCGATGCGGCGAATGATCTGCGGCGGCCGATATTCACGCTCAAATCGCTGGAACCACGGCGCAAAATCGGAAACGCGCACTTTGGCGCCATGGGAGTCGGTCAAGACTGTCTCGACGATGGCTGTGTTGCGTTGATAGTGGGAATCGGTCTCGACCATATCCGCGAGCGTAACTTCGCAGAACCCCTTGTCTTCGTCGTCGGCGAGCAGCCGCGAAAATATCGGATCGGAATCGAAGTAGGGAAAACACCACCACACGATGCGTGCGTTGCGATCGATGAGGGCGGCGGAGCACGAGTTGCCGATCACCGCCAGATCGAGGTTCTGGCTCTTCGTTTGACCACGCCCCGTCATGCGCCGTCCTCTCGGTTGGCGTATTCCGCGAGCCAGCCCCGAACCGCGCTCGGTCGCGGGAACGTCGCGCTCGCGCCTGGCCGCCAGGCGCCTACGGAAAAGGCGTAGCCTCCGCGCGCCGCGACGACCGCGAAGCCACTTTCGTCAGTCGTATCGTCGCCGACAAAGATCGGCGTCCGGCCACGAAATGCGGGCGTGGACAGAAACGAAGCGATTGCGCCGCCCTTGTCGGAACCGGGGGCTTTCAGTTCAATCGCCTGATGCGCGTTCATGACTTCGAGGCCGACGTGCGAGGAATCGGCGAGCCGCATGACAGCCTCACGCAACGGCCGCTCCGATTCGGGCGCGAGGCGATAATGAACGGCGAAACTGAAGCGCTTGTTTTCGACGAGCGCGCCCGGAAACGTCGCGACCACCCGCGTCAGATCCGTCCACAGCGACTGCGGCAATTCCCTCGCCCCGCGCGCCGATATCGAAGGGCCGCCGGGATCGAACCGCATTTCGGCGCCGTGCACTCCGCTCGCGCGAAAGCGCAACGGTTCGAACAGACGATCGAGCTCGGCGATGGGCCGGCCGCTGATCAGCGCCAGCGCCCCCGCAAGCTTGCTTTCGGTCCTCTGCAGCGTCGCCACGAGGCCCGGCGGCGTCACGACGTCGCCCGGACGCTCAGCCAAATCCAGGATGGTGCCGTCGACGTCCAGAAAGAGAGCGGACGGCCGCTCGGTGAGAGCCTCCAAATTATCTACGGTCGCGTCCATAGAGGGCGGCGAGGTCAATCCATCCATCAAATCTCCTCACGCTTCTCGCCGCACGTAAGAAAGATTCTGGGCGACAGCGTGTTCGCCATGTGGCCGGATTTTCATGCATTTTCCTTGTTTTGATAGCGCTTCCCGGACGCGGGCTATAAACCTGCGAACCGTGATCTTGTTCCAAAACGAATGGCGACGGGGCCAATGCGAATGGCTTTGAGAACGCGGAATTTCGGCGATAAATATCGCCTCCATGAGGAAGAGCTTTGTCTCGAACCAATCGATGAGCGCCATCACCATATCCGTCACTCCCGCGCCGGTCCATAGGCTGACGTTCGACGTCGTCGGCGCGCGACGCGCGCGGCGAAAGCCGGCATCGAGTGACGATCGAGGCCGACGAAGCCGAGCGCTGGGCGAAGCTCGGCGCCAAACCTCTCCATTGCGTCGAGGCGGCGATGCGGTTTCTTCTCGACCGCGAACCGAAGGAGTTCGATTCTCGGCGCGTTCGACATGGGGGTCATTCGGCGCTACTTTCCCGAGTTCGACGATGCGCTCCCAGGCTACCTCGCCCGGTCCGGCGGCGAACCGGGACGCGGCGCATAGCCGTCGCGCAAAGCACGGAGGGTTCTTTTCATGACCGTCGCCCTCGCCCGGCCGGAGGCGACTCTCGACTCCCGCTACACCGCGTCCGAGGGCTGGGTCTACATGACCGGGACACAGGCGCTGGTGCGCCTGCCCATTCAGCAGCGCCTGCGCGATGCAGCGGCGGGCCTCAACACCGGCGGGTATATTTCCGGTTATCGCGGCTCGCCGCTCGGGCGCTACGACATCGAGCTCTGGCGCGCGGCGGCGCAGCTCAAGCAGCACAACATCGTCTTCCGCCCAGGTCTCAACGAGGACCTCGCCGCGACGGCGATCTGGGGCGCCCAGCAACTGAACAACTTTCCCGGCGCGACCGTCGATGGCGTGTTCGGCATCTGGTACGGCAAGGGGCCGGGCGTCGACCGATCGGCCGATGCGCTGCGCCACGCCAATTTCACCGGCGCCTCGCCCAAGGGCGGCGTGGTCGCGCTCGCCGGCGACGACCACGGCGCGAAATCCTCGACCGCGGTCAATTTCTCCGACACATTGTTCATCGCCGTCGGCATGCCCGTCCTCTATCCCTCCAACACGCAGGAGCTGCTCGACTTCGGCCTGCACGGGATCGCCATGTCGCGATTTTCCGGCTGTTGGGTCGGCATGAAGGTGGTCACCGACGTGGCCGAAGGCGGCGGCACGGTCTATGTCGGGCCCGACCTGCCTGAGATCGTATCTCCCGCAGCGGCCTAGCCGTTCCGCCCGGCGGCCTCTGGGCGCGCGCACATCGACGCGCCGGTCGCGCAGGAGGAGCGGCTCTACCAGCACAAGCTTCCCGCTGCGCTCGCCTATGCGCGCGCCAACAGCCTCAACCGCATCATCGGCGACGGCGAGGCGGCGAGGATCGGCGTGGTCGCGGCCGGCAAGGCGTGGCAGGATCTGTTGCAGGCGCTCGGCAATCTCGGCCGGCCGACGACGGCGCCGCGCTCGGCCTGCGTCTGCTCAAAGTCGGCATGGTGTGGCCGCTCGATCCAGTCATCGTGCGCGACTTCGCCCGCGGCCTCGATCTCATAGTCGTGATCGAGGAGAAGCGCCCGCTGCTCGAAGATCAGATTCGCTCCATACTCTATGGCGATCCGAGGGCGCCGCGGATCGTCGGCAAATATTTCGACGGGCTCGCGTTCGACGCTTCGCCTGGCGCCGCGGCCATTCCCAATTTCGGCGAGATCACGCCCGAACTCGTCGCCGGCGTTCTGGTCAAGGCGGTCTCGGAACACGATCCGAATTGCGGCTTGAGCGCGCCGGAGGCGCCAGGCGCGGCGCTCAGCAATCGCCCGGCGCCGATGCGCAGTCCGGGCTTCTGCGCCGGATGTCCGCACAACCGCTCGACCCCCGTGCCCGAGGGCAGCCGAGCGCTGGCCGGCATCGGCTGCCATTGGATGGCGACGCTGGTCAACCCGCAACAGACCGCGACCGCTTCGCATATGGGCGGCGAAGGCGCGATGTGGCTCGGACAAGAGCCGTTCACCAACGAGGAACACGTATTCGCCAACATCGGCGACGGCACCTACGCCCATTCCGGTTCGCTCGCGATCCGTCAGGCGATCGCCGCCGACGTGCCGATCACCTACAAGATCCTGTTCAACGGCTTCGTCTCGATGACCGGCGGACAGCCGATCGAGGGCGGCATGACGCCGACGCAGATCCTCGCGGAACTGGTGGCGGAAGGCGTGAAGAAAATGGCGCTGGTGGTCGACGATCTCGATCGCTATGCCGGCGTGCAACTGCCCCCCAATGTCACGCTTCGCCACCGCGACGCGATGGACGCGACGCAGCGCGAATTCCGCGAATTCAAGGGCGTCTCGGTCATCCTCTACGACCAGCCCTGCGCGACCGAGCGGCGGCGCCTGCGCAAGCGAGGCAAATGGGCCGACCCGGCCATCCGCACCTTCATCAATCCCGCCGTCTGCGAAGGCTGCGGCGATTGCGGGCGCGTCTCCAATTGCATGGCGATCGAGCCCTTGGAAACGGAGTTCGGGCGCAAGCGGCGCATCAACCAGTCGAGCTGCAACAAGGATTACTCCTGCATCGAGGGCTTCTGTCCGAGCTTCGTTACCGTTCATGGCGGACGCCTGCGCAAGCCCGAGGCGACAGCGCCCTTGAACCAGTATCTGCCGCCGGTCCCTGAGCCGGCTCTGCCCGAAATCGACGAGCGCTTCAGTCTGCTGGTGGCCGGCATTGGCGGCTCCGGCGTCGTCACCATCAGCCAGACGGTCGCTGTCGCGGCTTATCTCGACGGACTGTTCAGCTCCAATCTCGACCTGACGGGCTGAGCCAAAAATATGGCGCGGTGACCGCGCATGTCCGCATCGCGCGGGAGCCTCGACGCGCTGCATGCGACCCGCATCGCCGCCGGCGAAGCCGACGCGCTGATCGGCTGCGACCTCATCGTCGCCGCGGGCGACGAATCGCTTTCCAAGCTCAAGCGCGGCAAGACGAGCGCGGTGATTTCCGCCGACCTCACGCCGACCGCCGATTTCGCCCGCAATCCCAACTGGAGCGTGGACGCTGACTTACTCATCGAACGCCTGAAAAATGCGCTCGGGGACAAGGCGCTCATTCTCGACGCGCAACGCCTAGCCAGCGCGCTCCTGGGCGACCCGATCGCCTCCAACATGTTCATGCTCGGCGCCGCCTGGCAAAGGGGCCTGGTTCCGATCCGCCGCGAGGCGATCGATCGCGCAATTGAGCTCAACGGCGTCGCCGTCGACGCCAACAAACAGGCGTTCGAATGGGGCCGGCGCGCGGGGCATGATCCGATGAGCGTCGAGACGCTGGTCGGCTATGACGAACCCGTCCGACGAGCCGCCGTCGCTCGACGCGCTCATCAATCGTCGCGTCGCGCATCTTACGGACTATCGCGACGCGGCCTACGCCGCGCGCTATCGCGAGCTCGTCGAGCGCGTGCGCGCGGCGGAGAGGAACGCTGGCCTCGGCGAAGCGCTGACCACAGCCGTCGCGCGCGCCTATCACAAGCTGCTCGCCGCCAAGGACGAGTGGGAAGTGGCGCGCCTGTTCGCTGCGCCCGAGTTCCAGCAAGCTCTCGCGCGCGAGTTCGAAGGCGACTACAAGCTCCATTTTCATATCGGCGCCTGGCCGTTCGCGCGCCTCGATCCGTCAAGCGGCAAAATGAAAAAGGGCGAGGCCGGGCCCTGGGCGATGAAAGCGTTCCGCGCCATGGCGCGGCTCAAGTTCCTGCGCGGCACATGGCTCGATCCGTTCCGCAATAGCGATGAGCGCAAGCTCGAGCGCCGCCTGATCGCCGAGTTCGAAGCCGACGTTGCGGACCTCACGCAGCGTCTGACCCCGGCGACTCATCCGATCGCCGTTCGCGTGATTGAGTCCTATGAGGCGATCCGTGGATACGGGCACGTGAAAGAAGCAAGCGCCGCGGAGGCCGCGAAAACGCGCGCCGCCGCGCTCAATGAGCTCAAGGCCGGCAAGGCGCCGGTGGAGAAGGCGGCTTAGAGGCGGGGGTTGCGCGCGCAATCATAGGCGAGACGCTTTTTTTTCAAAGCCATGGTCGCATTCATTCGTTCATGCTAAGGTAGCGCGCAACCAACGGAAGGCGTTTATGCCGCGCGCAAAAATCGAGGCGAAGGACGGCCTTACCAAGTTCCAGCGTTACCGCCGCAGCCGAGCCGACAGGGGCATGAAGCTTGTACGCGTGTGGGTGCCCGACCCAACGCGGCCGGAATTTGCCAAGGAGGCCGCGCGTCAGGCTCGGCTGCTGCGCGGCCGTCCCGAGGAAGCGGAAGCTTTGACTTTCATCGAAGCCGTCTTTCCGTGGCGTGATAGGTGAGGCGAGGCGATCTCGTCACCGTCTCTGCGCCGAGGGATTATGGCAAGCCGCGCCCCGCGGTGGTGGTCCAATCGGACTGGCTGTCAGCCACCGACAGTGTGCTCGTCGCGCTCCTCACGAGCGAACTCGTCGAAGCGCCGCTGTACCGGCTCACGATCGAGCCGAACGATGCCAATGGTCTCAAGGCGCCATCGCAAATCATGATCGACAAAATCGTCGCTATCCCGCGTGAAAAGTGCGGCAGGGTGATCGGCCACCTCCATGAAAGCGAACGGATCGCGCTTAACCATATGCTCACCCTCGTCGTTGGTATCGCCGATTGAGGATTTCCGTCGCGGTCGTTAGTGTTTGCCGTTCATCCATTTGCTGCCAACGAATCCGAGGCCGTCGCTGTCGGCGGTCAGCGAGAGGAGACCGCAATGCAGGGCAAGACGATCGTCGTCACCGGCGGCCTGGGCGCGCTGGGGAGCGTCGTCGCCGAGACGGCGGCGAAGCGCGGCGCATCGGTCGCGCTGATCGATCACGCGAAGGATGCTCCCGCGGGCTTCACTGAGCGGCTCAGCGCGAATGCGCTCATCGTCGGGGGCGTCGACCTGACGTCGCTGCCGGCGGCGGAGCAGGCGATGGCCTCGGTCAAGGACGAAGTTCGGCCGGGTCGACGCGCTCCTCAATATCGCCGGCGGCTTTCAATGGGAAATGGTCGAGGACGGCAAGGTCGACGGCTGGGATCGCATGTATCGCGCTGAACCTCAAGACCGCGCTCAACGCCAGCAAGGCCGCGCTTCCCTATCTCATGGAGAATGGCGCAGGCCACATCGTCAATGTCGGCGCTGGGTCCGCGCTGCACGCCGCCTCCGGGTTCGGCGCCTATGCGGCGAGCAAATCCGCGGTGCATCGGCTGACCGAAAGCCTGGCCGACGAACTGAAGCTCAAGGGCGTGACGGTCAACGCCGTGCTGCCGTCGATCATCGATACGCCCTTGAACAGGCGCGACATGCCGAACGCAGACTTCACCCGCTGGGTCGCGCCCGCCGACCTCGCCGCGGTCATTCTGTTCCTGGCCTCGGACGAAGCGAAGGCGGTGACCGGGGCGCTCATTCCCGTCTCAGGACAGGTCTAAAGACTTGCCGCTGGATGGCGGCGGGCGCGCCGTGTCCGGACGGCCGTTTCGGGCGGGAGGGCGCGGGCGCCGCGGGGCCTAGCGGTCGTTTTACCGGCGCGCCTTAATGTTTTCAACCCGTTACGAACCCGTTTAGTTCCGCCCCTCAAATTTGGAGGCTTTGGCCCCGACCCATGAAGGCGCAGGATCATAATAACATACGTAGAAGTTATATAGCGATCGAGCCTCTCGGCCATGCGCATCCGACGTGGTATGGGCCGGGCGCGGCGCGACGCCCGGGATCGGCTATTCAAAGAGGACGGCATGAGCAGGACGGCTCTCATCACTGGAGCAACGTCGGGCATTGGCGAAGCCGCCGCCCGTGCGTTCGCGGCCGCCGGTTGGCGGGTCATCGCGACCGGCCGGCGGGCGAAACGGCTTGAGGCGCTGGTCGCGGCCCTTGGCGCCGACAAGGTGCATCCGGCGCTGTTCGATGTCTGCGACGAAGCCGCGCGCGACGCCGCGCTGGCTCAGCTTCCCAGCGGATTTCGCGGCATCGACCTTCTCATCAACAATGCCGGGTCTCGCGCTCGGCACAAATCCCGCCCAAACCGCCGATCTCGCCCAGTGGAAGACGATGATCGACACGAATGTGACCGCGCTCGCTTCGCTGACCCACAAATTGCTGCCGGGGCTGATCGCCCGGCGCGGCGCGATCATCAATGTCTCATCGGTCGCCGCGAATTATCCCTATGCCGGCGGCAACGTCTATGGCGGGACCAAGGCGTTCGTGAAGCAGTTCTCGCTCGGGCTGCGCAGCGATCTGCACGGGACCGGCGTGCGCGTCACCTCGATCGAGCCCGGCATGGTCGAGACCGAGTTCACGCTCGTGCGCACGGGCGGCGACCAGGCGGCGTCGGATGCGCTCTATCGCGGCGTGAAGCCGATGACCGGCGACGACATCGCGGCGGCCATGTTGTGGGTGGCCGAACTGCCGCCGCATCTCAACATCAACCGGCTCGAGCTGATGCCGGTCAGCCAGTCCTTCGCCGGCTTCCAGGTCGCGCGCGCCAACTAAGCTTCCGGAGGATCAGCATGGGCGAATTCGTCAACGGCACATGGCGCGAGGGGGACTTCCCCCACGACACGACCGGCCGTTTCGTGCGGCCCGACGCGCCGTTCCGCAACTGGGTGACCGCGAGCGGAGAAGCCGGGCCGAGCGGCGCCGGCGGCTTCAAGGCGGAGGCGGGCCGCTATCACCTCATCATCTCGCTCGCCTGCCCATGGGCGCACCGCACCCTCATCTTCCGCCGGCTCAAAGGGCTCGAGAGCATGATCTCGCTCTCGGTCGTCCACTGGCTGCTCGCCGAGCGCGGCTGGACCTTCGATCCGGGCCCCGGCGTCATTCCCGACCCAGATCTTCGGCGCGAAGGAGCTGCGCGAATTCTATGTCAAGGCGCGGCCCGACTATTCCGGACGCGTCACGGTGCCGGTGCTCTGGGACAAGGCCACGAACACGATCGTCAACAACGAATCGTCGGAAATCATCCGCATGTTCAATAGCGCCTTCGATGGAATCGGCGCGGCCGAGGGCGACTATTATCCGAGCGGCCTCAGGCCGGAGATCGACGAGGTCAACGATCGCATCTATCGAACGGTCAACAACGGCGTCTATCGCGCCGGTTTCGCCACGACCCAGGAAGCCTACGAAGAGGCGTTCCGGGCGCTGTTCGAGACGCTCGACTGGCTCGAGGCGCGGCTTGCCGGCCAGCGCTTCCTGATCGGCCAGCGCTTGACGGAAGCGGACTGGCGCCTGTTCACCACGCTCATCCGCTTCGACCCGGTCTATTTCGGCCACTTCAAGTGCAACTTGAGGGAGATCCGGGAGTACCCGGCGCTCAGCCGCTACTTAAGCGAGCTTTACCACCTGCCGGGCATCGCCGAGACGGTCGACTTCTTTCACATCAAGCATCACTATTACGCGAGCCATTTGCGCATCAACCCGACCGGGATCGTGCCGCTCGGGCCGGAGATTATCCTGTGAGGCGCTCGCGCGTCCCACCCGTCCTGTGGGGGAAGTCTTGTCCCGCGCGACCGAAAATGCTTGAACATATGCCTGGCATATGCTACCAGACCCCGGAGATGCTCATGCGCACCGTATCGGTCTTTCGGAACAATCGGAACCAGGCGATCCGTCTGCCCAAGGAATTCGAGTTCCAAGGGGTGACCGAGCTCACCATAGAAAAACAAGGCGACACCATTCTGCTGCGACCCGTCCGGCCGAGCTGGAGCTCTTTCGTGGGCGAACCCCGCGCTGACGGGGCTTTCTTAGGCGAGCGCCCCGATCTGATCGAGGAAGGGCGATTCTCGTTCGAAGATGGCGCCTTGAATCGAAAAGCATGATTTACATGCTCGACACCAATATCTGCTCTTTCATCATGCGCGAGCGGCCGCCTGCCGTGCTGGATCGTCTGCAACAAGCTGTCGCGTACCAGAACAGCATCGCGATTTCCGTCATCACCTACTATGAGATGCTGCTGGGCGCATTCGGCAAGAATGCGTCGCCGCGTCACGCTCGAACTCGTCGAGGCCTTCATCGCACGCCTCTCCACTATTCTGCCCTGGGACCGAGCCGCGGCGGAGCAGGCCATGCGCGTCAGAAGGGATTTGAGCGCCAAAGGGACGCCGATCGGCGGCAATGACGTCATGATTGCTGGGCACGCCCTCGCAGCCGATTGCGTGTTGGTCACAAACAACACACACGAGTTCTCGCGGGTCGCCGGGCTGCGCGTCGAGGATTGGGCGGAGCGCCAGTAAGCAGCATGGCCCAAGCCACAGAACGGACCCGATCGACGCGCTGATCGCGGCGACCGCCAAAACGCATGGGCTGGCCTTGGCGACCCTCAATCTCAAACACTTTCCCATGTTCGCCGGATTGACGCGGCCCTATCGGGCGTAGGCGCGAAACGTGGCCGGCGCTCCCTTGCCGCGTCTGCCAGCCCGTGCCAAGGGGAGCCTGATGACCGACATCCCCCAGACTGAGCCGCGCCCCGCGCCGCGCATTTCCTTCGTTTCGCTTGGCTGCCCGAAGGCGCTGGTCGACAGCGAGCGGATCCTGACGCGCCTGCGCGCCGAAGGCTACGAGCTTGCGCGCAATCATGCCGGCGCGGATGCGGTGATCGTCAACACCTGCGGCTTTCTCGACAGCGCGAAAAAGGAATCCCTCGCCGCCATCGGCGAGGCGATGAACGAGAACGGTCACGTGATCGTGACCGGCTGCATGGGCGCCGAGCCCGACGCGATCCGCAACGCTTTTCCGAACGTCTCGGCCATCACCGGCCCACAGGCGTTCGAGAGCGTCATGGAGGCGGTGCGCGCCGCCGCGCCCGCTCCGCGCGATCCGTTCGTCGATCTCATTCCGGGCGAAGGCGTGCGGCTCACGCCGCGCCATTACGCCTATCTCAAGATCGCCGAAGGGTGCGACAACCGCTGCACGTTCTGCATCATTCCGAGCCTGCGCGGGACTCTCGCGTCGCGCTCGGCGGGCGACGTTTTGCGCGAGGCAGAGCGGCTGGTCAAAGCGGGCGTCAAGGAGCTGATCGTCATCGCCCAGGATACGAGCGCCTACGGCCTCGACCTCAAATATGCCGCGAGCTCGTGGCGCGGCCGCGAGGTCGCGGCGCGCTTCCTCGACATCACGCGCGAACTGGGCTCGCTCGGCGCGTGGGTGAGATTGCAATATGTCTACCCCTACCCGCATGTCGACGAGGCGATCGCGCTGATGAACGGCGGCAATGTGCTGCCCTATATCGACGTGCCGTTCCAGCATGCTTCGCCCGCCGTCCTGAAGGCGATGCGGCGCCCGGCCGCCCAGGAAAAGACGCTGGAGCGCCTCCGCGCCTGGCGCGCCATTTGCCCGGAGCTCACCATCCGCTCGACTTTCATCGTCGGCTTTCCCGGCGAGACCGAGGACGATTTTCGCTTCCTCCTCGACTGGCTCGACGAGGCGAAGCTCGACCGCGTCGGCGCCTTCCAGTACGAGCCGGTCAAGGGCGCGAGGGCCAACGATCTCGGCCTTGCGCCCGTTCCGGACGAGATCAAAGCCAGCCGCCAGAAGCGCTTCATGCAGGAGGCGCAGGCGATCAGCGCCAAGAAACTCGCGGCCAAGGTCGGCAAGCGGCTCGAGGTCATCGTCGACGAGGGCGGCGCGCGCGAGGCGAAGGGCCGCACCAAGGGCGACGCGCCTGGGATCGACGGCGCGGTGCATGTCGCGACGCGGCGGCCCTTGCGCGCCGGCGACATCGTGACGGTCAGGATCGATCGCGCCGACCCCTATGATCTTTGGGGGACGGCGGCGTGACCAACGCAGGCCGCATATGCGGGGACCGCGGATCGCTTTGAACCGCCCCGAAACGATAGCAGCGCCGCACGCCGCCGAACCCCCTGACGGCCTCGCCAATCCGCAACGGCTGCTCGCATTCGCGACGCTCGCCATGGCGATCAGCATGGCGGTGCTCGACGGCAGCATCGTCACCGTGGCGCTGCCGGCGATGGCGCGCGGCTTCGGCGTCCCGCCGGAGAGCGCGATCTGGATCGTCAACGCCTTCCAGCTTGCGGTCACCGTGTCGCTGCTGCCCCTCGCCGCGCTTGGCGACATCCTGGGCTACCGGCGGGTCTATTGGTGGGGGCTCGCGCTGTTCACCCTCTCTTCGCTCGGCTGCGCGCTCGCGCCGACCTTCGCCGCGCTCGCGTTCGCGCGCCTCGTTCAGGGCCTCGGCGCGGCCGGAATCATGAGCGTCAACATCGCGCTCATCCGCTTCATCTATCCGCGCGCGCGGCTTGGCCAGGGCGTCGGCAACATGGCGGTGGTGGTCGCGTCGGCTTCGGCCGGAAGTCCGAGCGTCGCGGCGGCGATCCTTTCGGTCGCCTCATGGCATTGGCTGTTTCTGATCAACGTTCCGATCGGCGCGCTAGCTCTCATCATGGCGGCGCGGACGCTGCCGGCGACCCCGCGCACGGGCGCCCGCCTCGATCTCTGGAGCGTCATTCTCAACGCGCTCACGTTCGGTCTCGTCATCGCCGGCGTCAACGGAATCGGCCAGGGCGGGAGCCCCTTGCCGGCGCTGATCGAAATCGCCGCCGGGGCGGCGATCGGCGTGGTTCTGGTGCGCCGGCAACTCAAGCTTCCCGCGCCGCTGCTCCCGGTCGATCTGCTGCGCCGGCGCGTGTTCGCGCTGTCGCTCATGACGTCGATCTCCTCGTTCGGGGCGCAGGCGCTCGCGATCGTGTCGCTGCCGTTTTACTTCGAGGACCGGCTCGGCCATTCGGCGACGACCACCGGGCTGCTGCTCACCCCGTGGCCGGTCGCGACCGCGCTGATCGCGCCGATCGCCGGGCGCCTGGCGGACCGTTTCATCCCGGGCCTCCTCGGCAGCATTGGCCTTCTGGTGATGGGAAGCGGGCTCGCTCTCGTTGCGCTCGGGATCGCCGATTCGCATCCGGTCTCGCTCGTCTGGAGGCTGGCGATCTGCGGCCTCGGCTTCGGGTTCTTCCAGTCGCCCAACAACCGGGTGATCATCGGCAGCGCGCCACGCGAGCGGAGCGGCGGGGCGGCGGGCCTGCAATCCTCGGGGCGCCTGATCGGCCAGTCGCTCGGCACGGCGCTGGTCGCGGTCGCGTTCGGACGCGCGCCGGCGCACGCAACCGAGATCGCGCTCTGGGGCGCGGCGGCGCTGACTCTAGCCGGCGCGATCGCCAGCGGCCTACGCGAGGCGGGCTGAGGCGATAGCGGTTTCCGCGGGAGCGGACGCCAGCGGAATTCGGTCTCGCCCCCGCCGTTGCCAAATTTTGCCATCCGGCATAATTCTTCGATCATGAGCGCGATGAATATCTCGCTTCCGGATTCGCTGAAGTCATTCGTCGACGACCAAGTCGCCAGATGGGGATACGCGACCAGCAGCGAATACGTTCGGGAGCTGATCCTCGTGGACCAGGACCGACAGCGCTTGCGTGATCTGTTGCTCGAGGGCGCCGAGTCGCCTGCGACGGCGGCTGCCGACGACGCCTTTTTCGATGGTCTCAGGGACCGGGTGCGCCAAGCCAAAAAGAGGTGAGCCGGAAGCCGTCCTCCTGCGCGAGCGAGCTGAGCGGGTACGCCCGCGAAGCGGATCCCGACATCGCGTTCCGATTCATCGAGGCGCTTCGGTCGGCCTATCGGACGATCGCCGAGCATCCCGCCTTCGGATCGCGCCGCTATGCGTCGGACCTTGCCCTTCCCGGGCTGCGCAACTTGGCGCTGAAGGGCTTTCCTTATCTCATGTTCTACATCGAACGCGATGACCACATCGACGTCTGGCGCGTGCTGCACGGCCGACGCGACATCCCTTCACGAATGCGGGAGCCCGAGGCCTGACGCCATCGTCCTGTCGCGGCGCTGACCGGCCGCGCTACGGGCGGTCTGGCAACTGCTGCGACACCGTTGCGTCCACGAGCGCGATCGGCCGCTTACGCGTCGCGATAGTCTTCGAGCCTGCCGATCGCCGGCGGCCGGGTCTTGCGCAGCGACGTCCCGACCGCCTCCACGCGCCGCAGCACGCGCAGCATGTTCTTCGACGACATCTTCTCGAGGTCGCGCTCGGAAAAGCCCCGGCGCACCAGCTCGGCGAACAGGTGTGGAAAGCGGCTCACGTCCTCGAGCCCGACCGGCGAAGCGCCGCCGAAATAGTCGGAGCCCACGCCAACGTGATCGAGGCCAGCGGTCTCGACCAGGCGCACGATGTGGTCGGCGACCTGCTCGAGGCTCGCCTTCGGCGCCGAGCCGTGCTGGGCCTCGAGTCCGGCCAATTGCGCCTTGGGATCGGCCGCGAGCGGCGCCTTGCCATGCGAGTCGCGCGAACGGCGCAGCCAGTCGCGTAAGGGCTGCGACACGAAGCCCGGCACGAAGGTCGCCATGACCAGGCCGCCATTGGCCTTGAGCCGCTTGAGAACATCGTCGGGCGTATTGCGCGGATGATCGCACAGCGAATAGGCGTTCGAATGCGACAGCGCCACCGGCGCTTCGGTCACGTCGAGCACCCGGCGCATCGCGTCATGGGACGTGTGGGCGAGATCGATCACGATGCCGAGCCGGTTGAGTTCGCCGACGACCGCGCGTCCAAAGGCATTGAGGCCGCCATTGCGCGGCGTGTCGGTGGCGGAATCGACCCAGTCCAGGCTCTCGTTGTGGCAAAGCGTCATCAGCCGCACGCCGGCGGCGCGCCAGATCCTGAGCGGGCTCAGCGAATTCTCCAGCCCCACGCCGCCCTCGACCGCGATGAAGGAGGCGATCTTGCCCAGGGACTTCGCCCTGGCGTAGTCCGCGGCCGTCCGCGCCGGGAAGAACACGTCGGGATGAGCCTCCTCGATGCGCCGGATGAGGTCGATCTGCTCAAGCGCCGTGCGCGCGGGATGGGGCGCATTGGTCGGCTGGAACGCGGCCCAGAACTGGGCCCCAACCATGCCTTCGCGCAGCCGCGGAATGTCCGTGTCGGCGCGCTCGTGAACCCGGGTCAGATCATAGGCGATGACGTCGCCTCGCGCCGCGCTGTCGACCCGGATGACCCAGGGAAGATCGTTGTGCCCGTCGATCAGCGGGGCGCGCCGCAAAACCTCTTGCGCCACCGCGAGCGCATTGTCGGCCGCCGCCGGTTGGTCGGTCACTGCGCTCTCCTCAGCCCTCAGTCCACCGGCACGGCGACGAAGCGCACCTCGCCCTCGCCATTGGAGACGAGCAACAACGCCGGCTTTTTGGCGTCCGTCTTCGCGCCATCGATCGCCTTGGCGATGTCGCCCGGATGCTCGACCGCCTGATGATTGACCTCCTCGATCACATCGCCCGGCCGCAAGCCCCTTTCGGCGGCGGCGGAGCCCGGGTCGACGGAGGTCACGATCACGCCCTTGACGCTGTCCTTGATCTTGAACGTCTTGCGCGCGTCCTGGCTGAGGGCGGAAAATTCCATGCCCGAGCGCCTTGGTGACGGCGTCCATCTTCAGCGCGTCATCGTTTTCATTCGCGAGCGCGGTCTTCTTTTCTCCGTCTTCAAGCCGCCCCAGCGTCACCGTCTTGGTCACTTCCTTGCCATTGCGGATGACCACGACGTCGACTTGCCTGCCGACCGGCATCGAAGCCACGAGCCGCGGAAGATCACGCGATTCCTTGACCTCCTTGCCGTCGAACTTGACGATCACGTCGCCCGCCATCAGGCCGGCTGGCTTCGCCGGACCCTTCTCGTCCACGCCCGCGATCAGAGCGCCGCGCGCCGTTCCCAGATTCAGGCTGTCGGCGATGGTGTCGTCGACCGGCTGGATCCTGACGCCGAGCCAGCCGCGCCGGGTCTCATGGAACTCCTCGAGCTGCGCGATCACCGGCTCGACGGTCGCAGACGGGGTGGCGAAGCCGATGCCGATCGAGCCCCCCGAAGGGGAGAGGATCGCGGTGTTGATGCCGATCACCTCGCCCTGCAGATTGAACAGCGGGCCTCCCGAATTGCCCTTGTTGATCGAGGCGTCGGTCTGGAGAAAGTCGTCATACGGGCCGCTGTCGATATTGCGGTTGCGGGCGGAAATAATGCCGGCGGTCACGGTTTCGCCGAGGCCGAACGGATTGCCGACCGCCATCACGCCGTCGCCGACGCGCATCTTGTCGCTGTCGCCGAACTTGACGGTCTTGAGCGGCTTGTCGCTCTTCACCTTCAATACGGCCACGTCCACCTTGGGGTCCTTGCCGACGACCGTGGCCTTGAGTTTGCGGCCGTCGGTGAAGATGACGAGGATGTCGTTGGCGTCGCCGACCACGTGATTGTTGGTGATGACGATGCCGCTCGGGTCGATGACGAAGCCGGAACCCAGGGATTGCGCCCGGCGCGCGCGGGGCTGCGGATTGATCCCGTGATTCTTGAAGAACTCCTCGAACATCTCGTCGAAAGGCGTGCCCTTCGGCAGATCGGGCGCGGCGTCCTTGTCCTCGACGGTCTGAGTGGCCGAGATGTTGACGACCGCGTCGGCGACCTGGTCGACGAGATCGGCGAGATTGGTCGGCCGCGCCTGGGCGGCCGCGGGACTGGCCGGCGCCACGGCGAGCGGAGCGCCAAGGAGAACTGAAAGCGACCGTGAGCGCGCACGCCGATCTTGCCACGCGGCGAGGCGTCGTCGAAATTCGCAACCCGTCGTACAGCATGGGGTTTCTCCTCACATTCGTCGATCGGCTGGCAAGGCGCAGCTTCGCCGGCGATGATCGCCCTGGGAGCGCCCCGAGGCCGGCCTGTTCGCCACGCCGAAATCACCCATGTCAGTCCGCCTTCGCTGAAGGCGAGGCGTTTGCCGACGGCGCTGGCGCTGGCGCAGTCTCGGGAGCCGGGTTCGGCGTCGAGAAGTACCGGAAGAAGTCCGACTTCGGACTGATAAGCGCCCGCGTCCGCCCGTTGGCGAAGCTGTTCTCATAGGCCTGCATCGAGCGGTAGAAGGCGAAAAAACTCAGGGTCCGCGCCATAGGCGTCGGCGAAAATGCGGTTGCGCTCGCCGTCGCCCTCGCCCCGGATCTGCTCGGCCTGCTGCTGAGCCTGCGCGAGGATGACGGTGACCTTGCGGTCGGCTTCGGCCTTGATCTGCTGGCTCTCCTGCGACCCTTGCGCGCGGTAGGAGGCGGCGCGCTGCTGCCGCTCGGTCTGCATGCGCCGGAACACGGCCTCGGCGTTTTCGGCCGGCAGATTGGCGCGCTTGATGCGCACGTCGACGACTTCGAGGCCGAAGCGCTTGGCGCCGGCGATCATCTGGTCGCGGATGTCGGCCATCAGGGCATCGCGCTTGTCGCGCACGATGTCGGTGATCGAGGCCTCCGACAGGGTGCGGCGAAGCGCGGAATTCAGCATGCCGCCGAGTTGCGCGTCGGCGCCGCGGATGTCGAAGACCGACTGATAGAACAGCAGCGGATCGGCGATGCGGTAGCGCACGTAGGCGTCGACATCCAGCCGCTGGTTGTCGGACACCAGCACCTCCTGCGGCTCGCTGTCGAGCGCGAGAATGCGCTTGTCGATATAGACGACCGTATCGATGAACGGCCACTTGAAGTAGAGGCCGGGCGCGTCGATGAGGTCGCGCACCGGCTGGCCGAACCGCAGGACGAGCGCCTGTTCGGTCGGGTTGACGATGAATGTCGCCATCGACGCAAGAATGATCGCGACGACCGCGAGCGCGATGACGACGAAGCCGTTGAGGGACCGCGTCATTTGCCGCTTGCTCCCGTCTTGGACTGCAACGGTTCGAGCGCGATATAGGGCACAGGCGGGCTGGCGGAGTTCGAGTCGACGATCGTCTTGTCCATGGGACCAAGCACGCGCTCCATCGTCTCAAGGTACATGCGCTCGCGGGTCACGCCCGGCGCCTTCTTGTACTGGTCGTAGAATCTGGTTGTAGCGGGCGGTCTGGCCCTTCGCTTCGAGGATCGTCTGCTCGCGATACGCCTTGGCCTCGGCGACGATCCGCGACGCGCCGCCCTCGGCTTCCGGCACGACCTTGTTGGCGTAGGTTTCCGCCTCGTTGACGGCGCGCTGCTGGTCTTGTTGCGCCGCGGTCACGTCCCGATAGGCGGAGATGACCTCGCTCGGCGCATCGACCGACTGCAGCTGGACCTGCTTGACGAGAACCCCGGCGTGATAGCCGTCGAGCACGCTCTGCATCCGTTTTTGCACGTCGGTCTCGACAGACTTGCGGTCGGTCGTCAGGATCCCGTCGATCGTCTTCAGGCCGACGACCTCGCGCATGATGCTCTCGGCCACCGCCTTGACCGTCTCGCGCGGGTTGAGGATGGTGAACACATAGTCCTCGGGCTTCGCCGGGTCGATCTGCCAGTTCACCCTGAAGTGAACGTCGACGATATTCTTGTCCCCGGTCAGCATCTGGCTCTCTTCGGGAATGTCCGCACTGCCGCCGAGACTGCGATAGCCGACCTCGGTGATCTGCTGATCCCAGACCGGAACCTTGATCACCGATCCGATTGGCCAGGGCCAATTGGTGTTCAGGCCGGCGGCCGTCTTGCCGGTGTAGCGGCCAAACACAAGATTGATGCCGACTTCGCTCGGCTGGACGGTATAGAAGGTCCCCCAGGCGAACCAGAGCAGCAGCGCGGCGAGCACGACGAACAGCGCTCCCCGGCCGCCCAGCCGCTTGCCGCCGGGGCCCGATCCGCCGGGCGTCAGCTTGCCAAGGGCGTCCTGGACGCGGCGGATGATCTCCTCGAGGTCGCCCGTCGGCGGCTGGCCCGATCGGCCCCTGACCCCATGGCCCACGCCCCTGCGAGCGCCACGGTCCGCCGCCTTGATTGTTCCAGGACATCCAAACCTCTTATCGGCCGCTGGCCGATGCGTTGGGCGCTTATATAGGTAAGTGTGGCCAACCGGCAACGGACGCGTGGGGTTCCGCCGGAGGAGCGACCGGATGTTGTCCCGGTCAATGGGTCGCCGCTTGCCCGTCCTGGTCGACCGCCGGAGACTCCGCCGCGCGCGCGGTCGAGCGGGGTGATGCGGAGCGCGGCGATCCGATTGCGCTGCTTGCGCAGCACTTCGAAGCGGAAGCCGTGAAAGCTGAAGGTCTGGCGCGGCTCCGGAATCGAGCGCGCCTCGTGAATCACAAGGCCGGCCACGGTCGCGGCTTCGTCGTCGGGCAGATTCCAGCCCATCGCGCGATTGAGCTCCCGGATGGTCGAGGAGCCGTCAACCACGACCGACCCGTCGCGCAGCTTGCGCACGCCCTGCACGGCGACGTCGTGCTCATCGCGAATGTCGCCGACGATCTCCTCGATGATGTCTTCGAGCGTAATCAGCCCCTGCACGACGCCATATTCGTCGACAACGAGCGCGGAATGGGTCTTTCGGCGCAAGAACGCCTGGAGCTGGTCGCGCAGCGTCGTCGAATTCAGGGATGAACCAGGGCTCGAGGGTGAGATCGGCGATGTTCAGCTTGCTGGCGTCTCCGCCGGCCGCGACATAGGCCCTCAGCAGGTCCTTGGCGTGCAGGACGCCGATGATGTTGTCCGGCTCGCCGCGCCAAAGCGGCATCCGGGTGTAGGGCGAAGCGATCACTTCGCGCACCAGCTCCTCAGGCGGCAGGTCGGCGTCGATCAGCCGCATCTTGGTGCGATGAACCATCACGTCCGACACCGGGATCTCCGACAGCTCCAAGAGACCGCCAAACATGTCGCGCTCGTCGCGCTCGACTTCGCCTTCCCGATGCAGGATGTCGACCGCGCCCATGAGCTCCTCATGGCCGGAAACGCCGGGATCGTGATCGACGAGCGAGACGCCGCACAATCGCAGCACGCCGCGCACCAACATCTCGACCGCGCTCACGATCGGGCCGAAGATCCGCACGAAGAACAGCACCAGCGGCGCGATCAGGAGCGACACGCGATCGGGATAGGCGATGGCGATCGTCTTGGGCATCACCTCGCCGAAAACGACAATCAGCGCGGTCATGATCGCCGTCGCGGCCCACACGCCGCGCTCGCCGAAGACCGCGAGCAGCACGCTCGTGGCGATCGCCGACGAGCCGATGGTGACCAGTTGTCCCCCGAGCAGCATCGCGCTGATGAGACGGCCGCGCATGCCGATCAGGCGGGTGACGAGTTTCGCCCTCTTGTCGCCGCTCGTCTCCAACGCATGCATGCGCGCTCGCGAGGCCGCGGTCAGGGCGGTCTCGGCGCCGGCGAAGAAAGCCGCGGCGGCGACGCTCAGGACGATGACGACGATGTCGAGGGTGTACGCCATGAAGCGATTTTAGCACGCGCGCATCGGCGCGGAATACGCCCGGCTTTCACGCGCAAACGGCCATTTCGCGCGTCAAGAAAGCCGAGACGCTCGCTTCGTCCACGTCACGGGCGACGAAGCTCTCGCCGATGCCCCTGGCGAGGATGAAGGTCAGCTTGCCGCGCTCGACCTTCTTGTCCTGGCGCATCGCGGCCAGGATCTGTCCGGGGTTCGCGTCAAAGCCGGGAATGTCGCTCATCCGGGTCGGAAGGCCAACCGCCTTCAAATGCGCCTCGACCCGGCCGGCGTCCTGCCCTGAGCACAAGCCAAGGTCGCGCGAGAAACGGAACGCCGAGGCCATGCCGATCGCGACGCCCTCGCCATGGACGAGGCGCGCCGGGTCATAGCGGGTCAGATTCTCCAGGGCATGGCCAAAGGTGTGTCCGAGGTTGAGCAGCGCGCGCTCCCCTTGCTCCGTCTCGTCGGCGACGACAACGCGCGCCTTGGCCGCGCAGCTGATCGCGATCGCTTCGGCGTCGTGCCGGTCCGCCGGCGAACACGTCTCGCCAATTCGATTCCAGAAACTCGAAAAACCGGTGGTCGCCAATGAGCCCATACTTGACGACTTCGGCGAATCCGGCGCGAAAATCGCGCTCGCTGAGGGAATTGAGACAGATGGTGTCGGCCAGAACCAGCGAGGGCTGATGAAAAGCGCCGACGAGGTTCTTTCCGTGCCGCGAATTGATTCCCGTCTTGCCGCCGACGCTGGAATCGACCTGGGCGAGCAGCGTCGTCGGGATCTGCACGAGACGCACGCCCCGGCGCAACGTCGCGGCGCAAAATCCGGCAAGATCGCCGATCACGCCCCCGCCGAGCGCAACGACGACGTCGCGCCGTTCGACGCGCGCCTCGATCAGCGCATCGGCGACGCGGGCGAACTCGGCATAGGACTTGGCGCCTTCGCCGGGCGGGCAGACGATCGACGTGGAGCGCAAACCGGCTCGATCGAGGCTTGCGGCCAGCCGATCGAGATAGAGCGGCGCGACGTTGGCGTCAGTCACCACGGCGCAATTGACGCGCGGCGCGATCCTGGCGATTTCGGCGCCCGCCTCGTCGAGGACGCCCGGCCCGATCAGGATCGAATAGGCGCGCGCGCCGAGCGGAACTTCCACCCGGCGCCTCGCCGGCGGCGGCGAGGCTTCAGAATCCTTGCCCAGCGTCGCATCGAGGCGCCGGAGGATGGCGTCGACCACCGAATCGTGGGAGCCGTCCAGCAATTCGATGGTGAAATCGGCAAGCGCATAGGTCGGCGACCGCTCTTCGAGCAGCCGGCGCAGCGTCTGTTCCGGATCGGGCGTCTTCAACAGCGGCCGATTGGACTTCTTGCGCACCCGGGCCAGCAGAACGTCGAAACTCGGCTTCAGCCAAATCGAGACGCCATGTCTTGCGATATTGTCGCGCGTGACGGCATTCATGAACGCGCCGCCGCCGGTCGCCAGCACCAGCGGGCCGCCGCTGAGCAGGCGCGCGATCACCTTGCGCTCGCCGTCGCGGAAGAAAACCTCGCCGAACCGCTCGAAGATCTCGGAAATGGTCAGTTGCGCGCCCGCTTCGATCTCCGCGTCGGCGTCGACGAACGGCAATCCGAGCCTCGCCGCCAGCCGCTTGCCGACCGAGGTTTTTCCCGCCCCCATCATGCCGACGAGAATGACCGAGCGCCCGCCGAGCGCGGCCGCCACCCGCCCGGCGTCGATCGATTGGCCCTGACCCATGAACCTCTAACCTCGCCCGGAAGCGTGTTCGCGCCGGTCCCATACAGGAGGCGGGCGGCGAATGCGAGCCCGCCGCCGCGGTCCGCGACACCGTCGCCAACCCGCTTGCGCGCCGGGCCTGTTCTTGCGACCATGTCAGTTGCACGACAGCAGGTCGGTAGCGGTCGACGACGCCGGCGCCGAGACGAAAGGCGCGGGAATAACCGGGAGAACGCGTCCGCAGAGGCGCGCTCGGGTCTAGGGAGTCGATCGCCCGGCGAATGGAGCGCCCGCGGCGCGGCGCTGCGGCGTAACGCTTGAGGGAGGCCGACATTGAACGCAACCAATCACGAAAACCGCGTCGCCGGTCCCCGTCTTGTCGCGATCGTCGGGCCGTTTCAGAGCGGCAAGACCAGCCTTCTCGAGGGGATCCTGGCGCGCGGCGGCGGCGTCGCGCGGCAAGGGTCGGTGCGCGAAGGCACGACCGTCGGCGATTCGAGTTCGGAGGCGCGCAGCCACGCGATGAGCGTCGAGCCCAATGTCGCCAGCATCGACTATCTCGGCGACCGGCTCACCTTCTTCGATTTCCCCGGCTCGATCGAATTCATCCATGACATGCGCTACGCCTTGCCCGTCTGCGACGCCGCAGTCGTCGTATGCGAGGCCGATCCGCGCAAGATCCCGGCGCTTCAGGTCATTCTTCGCGAGCTGGAGGATCTCGGGTTGCCGCGCATCCTGTTCCTCAACAAGATCGATCAGGCGAACGGGAGCTTGCGCGAGACGCTTGAGATGCTCCAGCCGGCCTCGCGCACGCCGCTGCTGCTGCGCCAGATTCCGGTGTGGGAGAATGGCGTCGCCACCGGATTTGTCGATCTCGCGCTCGAGCGCGCCTTCGTCTATCGCGAGGCCGCGCCGTCCAGCGTCATCGAGATGCCGGCGGGCGTGCTGCCCGAGGAAAAGCAGGCGCGCTATCTCATGCTCGAGAAGCTCGCCGATTATGACGACGCGCTGATGGAGCAGCTGATCAGCGACATCGACCCGCCGAAGGACCTCGTCTTCGACGATCTGGCGCGCGAATTGCGCGACGGGCGGGTCGTGCCGGTGCTCCTGGGTTCGGCGACCGGCGGCCATGGCGTCACCAGGCTGCTCAAGGCGCTGAGGCACGAGTCGCCGGGCATCGCTCATACGCGCAAGCGGCTCGGCATCGAGGACAAGGGTCCGGCTCTGGCGCAGGTGATGCGCACCATCCACACCGCGCACGGGGGCAAGCTGTCGCTCGCGCGCGTGCTGCGCGGCGCCTTCGCCGACGGGGCGACCGTCATCAACTCGCGCGGCGTCGAGGAGCGCATCGGCGGATTGGCGCGGCTCATGGGCGCCATGTCATCGAAACTGACGCGCGCCGAGGAGGGCGACACCGTCGCTTTCGCGCGGCTCGAAGACCTCGCCACCGGCGACCGCATCGCCGACGGGCGAACCGCGCCGGAGCCTGCGGCCACGCCCGCCGCTCCGCCCGCAACTCAGGGGATCGCCATTCGCGTCAAGGACCGAAAGGACGAGGTCAGGCTCGCGAGCGCGCTCGCCAAGCTTTGCGAAGAGGATCGCGCGCTCTCCTATGTCCAGGACGCCGAGATGTCTGAACTGAAGCTGTTCGGGCAGGGCGAGATGCACTTGCGCGTGACCGCCGAGCGCCTCGCCGACCGCTTCGGCGTGACCATCCAGGCGGCGAAGCCGTCCGTCGCCTATCGGGAATCGATTCGCGACGCCGTCACGGTGCGCGGACGGCACAAGAAACAGTCGGGCGGGCATGGCCAGTTTGGCGACGTCGTGGTCGAGGTCAGCCCGCGCGGCCGCGGCGAGGGCTTCGCCTTCGCCGAGCGCGTGCATGGCGGATCGGTGCCGAGGCAGTATTTTTCTTCCGTCGAAGCCGGCGCTCGCGACGCGATGGCGCGCGGGCCGCTCGGATTTCCCGTGGTCGACGTCTCGGTGACCCTGATCGACGGCTCCTATCATACCGTCGATTCGTCCGACATGGCGTTCCGCGCGGCGGCCAAGCTCGCCCTCGACGAGGCCCTGGTCAAAGCGCGCCCGATGCTGCTCGAACCGATCCTCTCGGTGACCGTCTACGTGCCGACCGACGCGCTGGCGCGCGCGAGCGCGCTGGTCAGCGCGCGGCGCGGTCAGATCCTTGGCTTCGAAGCCCGGGAGGGCTGGGCGGGCTGGGAGGCGCTGCGGGCGCTGATCCCGGAGGCCGAAATCGGCGATCTCATCGTCGAATTGCGCTCGGCGACCGCGGGCGTCGGCGCGTTCGAAACCAAATTCGATCATCTGGCCGAGCTTTCCGGGCGCGCGGCCGATCTGGTGGTCGCCGCGCGTCAGAAGGCGAACGCCTGAAGTTTCGTCGAGCGGCGGGCGCGTTTCCCGCTGTACAGAGGCGCGGCCTTCGCCTAAACGGGCGGCGCGCCTATAGAGAGGACCTCGATGACCGAAGCCGCCAGGGAAGCCAACCGTTTGGCGACGGTGTTCGGCGGGTCGGGATTCCTCGGACGCTATATCGTGCGGGCGCTGGTCCGCCAGGGATGGCGCATCCGGGTGGCCGTGCGGCGACCCGATCTTGCCGCGTTCCTGCAGCCGATCGGGGGCGTGGGGCAGATCCAGCCGGTGCAGGCCAATCTTCGCTTCCCGGATTCGATCGCCGCTGCGATCGAAGGCGCGACCGCGGTCGTCAACGCCACGGGGGTGAAGGCGGAGAGCGGGGCGCAGACCTATAACGGCCGTGCATGTCGAGGGCGCGCTTGCGCTGGCGCGAGCCGCGTCGGCCGCGCGCGTGTCGACCTATGTGCATATTTCGGGGATCGGCGCGGACCCGAACTCCGCCTCGCCCTATATCGCGAGCAAGGGGCTCGGCGAGAAGGCGACGCGCGAGACATTCCCCGACGCGGTCGTCATGCGCCCCTCGGTCGTGTTTGGCCCCGAGGATGATTTCTTCAACCGCTTCGGCGCCCTCGCCTGCCATTTCCCGGCTTTGCCCCTGCTCGGCGGCGGCAGGACTCGCTTGCAGCCGGTCTATGTCGGCGACATCGGCCAGGCGGTCGCGGCGGCGCTCTCCGGCGTGGCGAAGCCCGGCGTGGTGTACGAGCTCGGCGGTCCGAGGACGATGACCCTGCGCGAAGCGGCGGAGCTGACGCTGCGCGCGATTGATCGCCGCCGTCTGCTCATCGGCCTGCCGCTCGGGCCATCGCGTTGGATCGCGGCCTCGACCGAGTTCGCGTCGAAGGCGACATTCGGGCTTTTCCCGAAATTGTTGACGACGACCCGCGATCAAGTCGATCTGCTGGCGTCGGACAACGTCGTGTCCGCGGAGGCGGAAGCCGAGGGGCGCGTGCTGAGCGCGCTCGGCGTCCAGCCGCAGGCCGCCGAGGCGATCATCCCGTCCTATCTCGACGCGGTTTCGCCGGACCGGCCAATACGAGGTTCTCGCGTTCGGACTGAACGTCTTCGGCGCTCCGCCTCGTGGCGCGCGGCGTGAGGCGAACGCGTCGCATCGGAGCGAAGCGTTGACGGTTTGCTATTGATGTAGGCCGCGATTTCAGGGCATGAAGGCGCGGCGAAACGTCGGGATCGTTTCGAGTTGGGGATGTTCGGTGATCAAGTCTGAACTCGTGCAGCGCATGGCCGCCCGCAATCCGCATCTCTATCAGCGCGACATCGAGACCATCATCGACGCCATTCTCGGCGAGATCGCCGACGCGCTCGCCCGTGGCGAGCGGGTGGAGCTGCGCGGCTTCGGCGCCTTCTCGACCAAGCAGCGCCAGGCCCGCACCGGCCGCAATCCGCGCACCGGCGACAAGGTTCCGGTCACCGAGAAGCTGGCGCCGTTCTTCAAGACCGGCAAGGAAATGCGCGAGCGCCTCAATCGCTCGCGCCGAGCCGGTCTAGGATCATTGAAACAACCGCTTTGGCTTGAACTGGCGCGTTCGGCCGGTCGAGCGGATGAGGCTTGCATGATTCGCTTCCTCAAAGTCGCCGTCCTCGCCCTCGTCGCAATCATCCTTCTGGGTTTCGCCTTCGCCAACCGTCACGACGTGATCGTTTCGTTCGATCCGTTCGCGTCGAGCGAAAACGCCGCGCTATCGATCATGGCGCCGCTGTTCGCCGTCGTGACCGTCGCGGCCATGCTCGGCGTCGTCGCGGGCGCGTCCGCGACCTGGCTGTCGCAAGGGCGCCATCGGCAGAGCCTCGCGCCAAAGCCGGATGGAGGCGGACAAATGGCGCGCGCAAGCCGAGGCGCTGAAAGCCGCCCACGCGCGCGAGACGCATCCGGCCTTGCCGATGAAGGGGTAAACTCGGCGACGGTGCGGGCGAGGCCGGCGACGCGCCAGTTTGCTTCGTGCGCTTTTCAGCGAGAACCGGGGTCCGCTTTTTCCTGAGTCCCGCCCCTACCGGCGTTTTACCGGCGCGCGCCAATGTTTTCAGCGCCTTATGACCCCGTTTACCGGCGCCCTTGCGCGCCTCGCTTTGGCTCGCCGCGACCTTAATACCAGTATTACACTGTAATATAGCTACTCCGCGCCGCGCGCGAACCGCAAAATGTCCGGCGCCGGCGCCTCCGCTTCGCGCGAAAAGTCCATGGATTCGATCCGCTCGCTGCGCCGCGCAACCCGCGCGCTCGCCGCGCCGAGCGCCGTGCAGAGGTCCTCCTGCGCCTGGCGGAAATGCGTCTCGAGCTTGCCCGCGCGTTCGACGAGCAGGCGAACGTCGTTCATGAGCTTGCCGACCTCGGCCTGGATTTCATGCGCTTCGTCGCGCATGCGCGCGTCGCGCAGGATCGCCTGCGCGACGCTGATCGCCATCATCATGAGCGTCGGCGAGACGATGACGACGCGCGACGCGATGGGCCTTCTGCGACCAGTTCGTCGAAATGGTCGACGAGATCGGAATAGATCGCCTCCGAGGGCACGAACATCAGCGCCACGTCCTGCGTCTCGCCGGGCAGAAGGTAGCGCTCGGCAATGTCCTTGACGTGCTTGCCGACGTCCGTGCGCACCCGCGCCTGCGCCGTCTTGCGCGCCTCGTCGTCGCGCGCGGCGCGCAACGCGGTGAAGCCTTCGAGCGGGAATTTGGCGTCGACGGCGAGCAGCCGCGTGTCGCCGGGCAGGCGGATGACGCAATCGGGGCGGGCTCGGTTGGAGAGCGTGAACTGGAACTCGTAGGCGCCGACGGGCAGGCCGTCGCGCACGATCGCCTCCATCCGCCCCTGACCGAAGGCGCCGCGGGACTGCTTGTTGGAGAGAATGTCCTTGAGCGACACCACTTCGCGGGTCATTTCGCTCATGCGCGACTGCGCCGCGTCGATCACGGCGAGACGCTCGTTGAGCTTGCCAAGACTTTCGCCGGTCGTCTGCGCTTGGGCGTCGAGCCCGGCGCCGAGCCGCGCCCCGACCGAATCGAGCCGGTCGGCGACGACGCGAGCGAGGTCCGTCTGCCGCGACCCGAGCCATTCCGACATGCCGCCGATGCGCCCGGAAAGCTCCGCGCTCGATTGCGCAAGCGCGGCGAAGCGCGCCTCGATCGCCTCCTGCCGCTCGTCGGCGATCTCCCGCTCGCGCCGCTCGCGCGGCGCCGGCGCGCCAAAGGGCGATCAGGCTCAGCGCCGCAAGCGCAGCCAGGAGCGACAAAGCCGCGCCAAGCGCCTCGGTGAGCGAGATCGGGACGCCGTCGATGACGGCGATGCGGGGCGGAGGTCATTGTGCGTCGCCGACGCCCTCTCGCGTCATGGCCGCCCCCGGACTGTGATCCGGGGGTGACCCGGCCATCCACGTCGCAGCCGGACTCGAGGATCAACAGGCTTCGTGCAATACGAGACGCGACCCAATCCGCCACCCTTCAGCACAATCGCATCGCGCCGAACCGCGTGGATGGCCGGCGTCAAGCGCGGCCATGACGGCTGCTATCGCGAATCGGCAGGGAACAAAGTAAGAACACGTTTGACCGCGCTTGTCCAGCCGATTATCAGTCCCCCGCTTCTCCCGCGAAAAGTCCCGCATGGCCCTCAAACCGATCATCATTTTGCCCGACCCAAAGCTGCGTCTCGTCAGCAAGACGATCGAGCGCGTGGACGATGATCTGCGCCGCCTGATCGACGACATGATCGAGACCATGCACGACGCGCCGGGCGTGGGACTGGCCGCCATCCAGGTCGCCGAGCCCATCCGGCTTCTGGTGGTCGACACCGCGAAAAAGGAAGAAACGCCCGACCCGCAGGTGTTCATCAATCCCGAGATCGTGTGGTCGTCGGAGGAGCGCTCGACCTACGAGGAGGGCTGCCTTTCCATTCCGGAATATTACGCCGAGGTCGAGCGGCCGGCGTCGGTGCGCGCCCGCGCGCTCGACCGCGAGGGGAAGGTGCGCGAAGATCGCTGGCCGAGGGCCTGCTCGCCACCGTCCTGCAGCACGAGATCGACCATCTCAATGGCGTTCTCTTCATCGACCACATCTCCAAGCTCAAGCGCGACCGGGTGATCAAGAAATTCCAGAAAGCCGCCAAGCGCGCCGGCGACGGTTCGCATGTGCTGTGAGCCCGCATTCGCGGGCTTTTGAATAGGCCGCGTCCAGCGCGGCTGGGATAGGTTCAGTTCTTAAGGAGCATGCTCATGCAACGCGTCGCGATTCTCGGTCTTGGCATCATGGGAGGCGGCATGGCCGCCAATTGGCTGGCCAAGGGTTTTGAGGTCTCGGTCTGGAACCGCACGGCCGCCAAAGCCGCAGCCGCTGGCTGGCAAGGGCGCCAAGGTCGCGGCGACCCCTCGCGAAGCCGCGACAGGGCGCCGACTTCATCTTCGCCATGGTGGCGGACGACGACGCCTCGCGCCGCGTCTGGCTCGGGGACGACGGCGCGCTCGCCGGAGCGAAGAGCGGCGCGATCGGGGTTGAATCCAGCACGCTGACCCCCGACTGGATTCGCGAGCTTGGCCGTCAGGCTCAAGCCAAGGGCGTCGGCTTTCTCGATGCGCCGGTCGGCGGCAGCCGCCCGGCGGCGGAGGGCGGCGAACTGAGGTTCTTTGTCGGCGGCGACGCCTCAAACCTACGAGGCGGCGCGTCCCGCGCTTGCAGCGGTCGGCGAACAAGATGGATCTGCTCGGGCCTGTCGGCGCGGGCGCGACCTGGAAGCTCATCAACAACCAGCTCGCCGCAGGTCAGATCGCCGCGCTCGCGGAAGCGCTCGCGGTCGCCAGAAAGGCTGGCTTCAGAGATGAGCAGATCTCCGAGCTCATCCTGGGCGGCGCGCCGGCGAGCCCGATCGTCAAGCTCAAGCTGCCGCGCATGCTCGCGCGGGATTTCGAGCCGGCGGATTTCGCGGTTCAATCTCATGCTGAAGGACGCTCGCTATGCGACCGCGCTCGCTCAATCTCTGGGCGCGCCCGCCGACATGATCGCGGGCGCGGCGAAGGCGTTCGCGCGCGCCGACGCCAAGGGGCTGGGCGCCAAGGACATCGCCGCGGTGGTCGGCTGAGCGCAGGATTGCATCGATGCGCGCGGGCGGAAACGAGCCGCCGCGCCCGGATGGCGAGCGACCGCGCGCACGGCATGCGCAGAGACCTCCAGGATCTTCGCAAGCTGCCGCGCTCGGCGCTCATCTCCTATCAGAAGAAGCACGCTCAGCCGCATCGGCCGCGGGCGCGGGCGCAAGCCGCTCAGCGCCTGGCTTATCCAGCCCTCGCCGCCTTCGCGCCTCACCGATTTTGGCAGTGGCTGACCGAATATTGGCGATTTCGAATCGGCCGGCGCCATCCGTTCCAGACCTATGACGGCGAGGACGGAGACAACGGCGTTTACCGGCTGCTGCGGCGACGCCCGCGAGATCCGCATCGCGCTCGCCGGCGACTGGGGAACCGGCACCGACGAAGCGGCTCGAGGTCGCGGCGCTGATCGAAGCCTGGCGGCCTCACTATTCGATCCATCTCGGCGACGTCTATTACGTCGGAGACCCGGCGGAGGTCGGCGCGAATTTCCTCGGCATCCCCAACCCCCGCTATCAGTTCGCGCCATGCAAATGGCCGTTGGGGTCGGAGGGCGCGTTCGCGCTCAACGGCAACCATGAAATGTATGCGCTCGGCTATGGCTATTTCGACCACATCCTGCCGAAGCTCGGCGTGCGCGGCAGTCCGCGCGGCCAAAGGGCGAGCTATTTCTGCCTCGAGAACGACCATTGGCGGATCATCGCGCTCGACACCAGCTATAATTCCGTCGGCGCGCCGCTCCTCGAACATTTCCTTGAGCCCGACTGCGCGCTGCCGGCCGAACTCATCGAATGGCTGCGCACGGTCGTTAAGCCGCGCGCCGACGATCCGCGCGGCATCGTGATCCTGAGCCATCACCAATATGTCTCGCGCTTCGATCATTGCTATCCGAAGGCCGCGCAACAGCTGGCGGAATTTTTCTCCCGTCCGGTCCTTTGGCTGTGGGGGCACGAGCACCGCCTGGCGATCTACGAGGAAGCGGCGATGGCGGGCGGCGTCGCCGCATACGGACGCTGCATCGGCCACGGCGGCATGCCGGTCGACCTGCCGCCAAAGAGCGCCGGTGCATGACTTTGCGGTCGAATTCGTCGACGAGCGCCTCTATCCGAACGATGAGAATCTTGACCGTCGGCTACAACGGCTTCGCGAAGATGACTTGCGCGACGACCAGCTGACGTTGGACTATGTCGACGTGCGGGGAACGCGCGTGTTCAGCGAGACCTGGACGGTCGATCGAGGCAAGCTCGTCCGCCTGAAGGCGCGGCGAGGTTGACGACGAGCCGCTTTCGCCGATCGACTGCGCGACCAGGCGCCGATAGCACGCCAACGGGGCTCCATCGAGCGATGCAGGATCTAGCGTGACGATGCTGAACGCCCCTGGCATTCGGAACCGGCCGAGGCCGCGCTCGAGCGGCTCAAGTCCTCGCCACAGGGACTGAGCGCCGACCGAAGCCGCGAAGGCGGCTCGAGGCGGACGGGCCGAACCGCCTGCCGGCGGGCAAGCCGCGCTCCTTGTTCGCGCGCGTGTTCGCTCAGTTCAACAACCTCCTCATCTATGTCCTCCTGGCTTCGGCGCTCGTCACCGTCCTGCTGCGTCACGCTCTCGACGCCGTCGTGATCCTCGCTGTCGTCCTCATCAACGCGACGATCGGCTTCATCCAGGAAGGCCGGGCGGAAAAGTCGCTCGAGGCCATCCGCGCCATGCTGACGCGCGAGTCCTCGGTCCTGCGCGACGGGCGGCGGCTGACCGTTCCCGCCGAAAGCCTCGTCGTCGGCGACGTCGTGCTGACGAAGCCGGCGACCGCATTCCCGCCGACCTCAGGCTCCTGCGCGCCACGAGCCTCAGGATCGAGGAGGCCGTGCTGACCGGCGAAGCGGCCGCATCCGACAAGTCGACCGATCCCGTCGCGCCCGAAGCGGCGCTCGGCGACCGCGCCTCGATGGCCTATTCCGGCACGATGGTCGCGAGCGGGCAAGGGCGCGGGGCTCGTGGTCGCGACCGGCGCCTCGACCGAGCTTGGGCGCATCAGCGCCATGGTCGGGCGGCGTCGAAACACTGACCACGCCGCTCCTGCGCCAGATGAACGTCTTCGCCAGCGCCTGACGATCGTCATTCTGGCGCTCGCCGCCTGCGTCTGCGTCTTCGCCTTCATGGCGCGCGGCTACGAAATCGAGCACGCGTTCATGGCCGCGGTCGGCGTGGCGGTCTCGGCGATTCCCGAAGGCCTGCCCGCGGTGATGACGATCACGCTCGCCATCGGCGTCAAGCGGATGGCGGAGCGCAACGCCATCATTCGCAGCCTGCCCGCGGTCGAGACCCTGGGCGCGGTGTCGACGATCTGCTCGGACAAGACCGGCACGCTCACCTTGAACCAGATGACGGTCGGCGCTGTTCTGACCGCATCGGCCGAGTTCGAGACGACCGGGACCGGCTACGAGCCGCGCGGCGAATTCGCTATCGCGGCGGCGCTGCGATCGACCCCGCCGCTCATCCCGATCTTGGCGCGATCGCCCGCGCGGCTCTTCTTTGCAACGACGCCTCGCTGAGGCAGGCGGGAGCCGAGTGGATCGTCGACGGCGATCCGATGGAGGGCGCGCTGATCGCCTTCGCGATGAAGGCCGGCGTGGACCCCGAGGCTGTGAGGCGCGAAGTCGCCGCGGCTCAAGGAGATTCCCTTCGACTCCCGCTATCGGTTCATGGCGACGCTCAACCCCGTCGGCGCGGAGGATCTCATCACCGTCAAGGGCGCGCCCGAGCGGGTGCTCGAGCTCTGCGCGACGCAAGCGCTCGGCGACGGGCGACGAAAAGATCGACGCGCCGCGCGTGGCGCGCGGCAATCGACAGGCTCGCGGCTCGCGGCCAGCGCGTCATCGCCTTCGCCTCGAAGCCCGCGCGCGGCGCCGGACAGCCTCGAACTCGCCGATGTCGAAGAGGGCGGCCTCACGCTGCTCGGCCTCGTCGGCCTCATCGATCCGCCGCGGCCGGAAGCGGTTCAGGCGATCGCCGAATGCAAGGCGGCGGGGATCGACGTCAAGATGATCACCGGCGATCACGCCTCGACCGGCGCCGCGATCGCGCGCGAGCTCGGCCTGGGCACGGGCTCGGTCGACGCGCTGACCGGCCACGCCATCGATGCGATGGACGATGCCGCGCTTCGCCGCGCGCTGCCGACGACGTCGGTGTTCGCCCGCACCAGCCCCGAGCACAAGCTGCGACTGGTCGAGGCGCTGCAGGCGGACGGCGCCGTCGTGTCGATGACCGGCGACGGCGTCAATGACGCGCCGGCGCTCAAGCGCGCCAATGTCGGCGTCGCCATGGGCCGCAAGGGCACGGAGGCCGCCAAGGAAGCGGCGGAAATGGTGCTGGCCGACGACAATTTCGCCACCATCGCCGCCGCCGTGCGCGAGGGCCGCATCGTCTACGACAATCTGGTCAAGGTGGTCGGCTGGGCGCTGCCGACCAATGGCGGCCAGGCGATGGCGATCGTCGCCGCCGTCCTCCTCGGCGTCACCATGCCGATGACGCCGGCGCAGATCCTCTGGGTCAACATGGTCACCGGCGTGACGCTCGGGCTTGTGTTCGCCTTCGATCCGGCCGAGCCCGGCGTGATGCAGCGGCCGCCGCGCGATCCGCGCGCGCCGCTTCTCTCGGGCCTTCTGGTCTGGCGGACGGCGCTGGTGTCGGCCTTGTTCTGCGTGGTGGTGTTCGCCGTCTTCTTCTGGGCGCTCAGGCGCGGCGAGGAGCTCGAGCACGCGCAGACTTTCGCCGTCAACGCGATGGTCGGGCTCGAAATCGCCTATCTGTTCAGCGTCCGGCTCCGGCACAGCGCGCCGTTCGACTTTCGCGCCATCCGCTTGACGCGCGCGCTCCTGATCGGCATCGCCGCCGTCGTCGTGCTGCAGATCCTGTTCACCTATCTGCCGCCGCTCGAAACCCTCTACGACACGAGGCCGATCGACTGGCCCGACATGGGCGTGGCGGCGCTCGCCGCGATCGGCCTGATCGTGGTGCTGGAACTGGAGAAGGCGATCCGCGTCGGCCTGTTCGGCGCGGGGCGGGCGTGAGGCGCGACGGCTTGTGGATGCTCTCGGTCGGCGCCGCCGATCGCGCTCTAACGTCGCTTGTCTTATGGCGTGTTTGCTGCAAGTCCAAGTCCAAGTCGACCCCTCGTCCTGAGGAGGGCCGAAGGCGCGTCTCGAAGGACGCTCAAGACGGTCCGAAACGGGGAGCAGCGACGGGCTCAATGGGCCGTGGGGGAAAAACCCGAAGTCTGCGCCGTTCAGTGTGTTCGTCTGCGGCGCCTTCGAACGCCAGCCTCGGCGCCGTATTTGCGGCGGGCTTCGCACTATCCGCACGAGCAACCGCTGCTTGCGCCCGCGCCTTGGCCGGTGCTATCGCCTCGCCTTCGCTGCTTTCGTGCAGCGCGTTGGAGGGGTGGCCGAGCGGCTGAAGGCGCACGCCTGGAAAGTGTGTATGCGGGAAACCGTATCGCGGGTTCGAATCCCGCCCCCTCCGCCAACATGAAGTCCGCTACCGCTCGCATCTGACCGATCCGCTCGAAAAACATCGTCTATTTTCAGCGATTTACGGTAAAGACATTTCCGGTCGTATCCGTCCCCAGCCGCTTGCATTCGCCTTCGTTCGCGCGATAAGGTAGGGGACGAGTTAAGGGAGTTTTACCCATGGCAAATAGCAAACTATCGGCGGCATTTATTCGAACGGCGAAGCCCGGGCGCTATTGCGATGGGGATGGGCTGTACCTGCTGAAAAAGAAATCGGGCGCGAGTTCTGGGTGTTCCGATACAAGGTCAATGGCGGCAAGCTCCGCGAGGCCGGGCTCGGCCGAGCGGGCGAGGAGCGCAATTGCGTTCGTCTGTCTGAAGCTCGCGACAAAGCCTCGATCCTGTTCCGGCAGATCAAGAACGGCATTGATCCTCTGGCGGCGAGGGACGCCGCAATTGCGGAGGCAAAAGCTGCGGCTCAAGATGCGACGGTCAAAGGTGTGACCTTCCGGGAGGCCGCGCGGCGCTTTATCGATGGACATTCGGCAACATGGCGCAGTCCCAAACACGCAGCCCAGTGGGGCTCGACAATCGACGTCTACGCAAATCCGGTATTCGGCGATGTCCCAGTTGCGAATGTCGGGGTCGCTCACGTCCTAGCGGCGCTTGAAGCGATTTGGCTGACCAAGCCCGAAACGGCGAGCAGGCTCAGAGGGCGCATCAAGAAGATACTGGACTTCGCAAAGACCCGAATGTGGCGCTCAGGCGAGAACCCAGCGTCGTGGAAAGGCAATCTCGCGCTAACGCTCCCGGCTCGATCGAAGGTCAGGAAGGTCGAGCATCACGCGGCTCTTCCTTGGCGCGGGATGGGCGACTTCATGATCACCCTTCGGAGCCAAGCGGGAATTGGCGCTCACGCGCTGCGCTTTGCCATCCTGACCGCTGCGCGCAGCGGTGAGGTTCGCGGCACCTGTTGGCGCGAGATAGACCTGTCGACAGCGACATGGGTGATCCCGGCGCGGCGAATGAAGGGGGACCGGGAGCATCGGGTCCCTCTTTCGGAACCTACGTTAAAAATCCTGCGGGAGATGGCGGCGGCGCGGTTGACAGACGATCCAGATGCCCTCGTCTTTCCGGACGCGACCCTAACCGGCCCTTGAGCGACATGACTTTGACCGCTGTCCTGCGGCGGATGAAGCGTGGCGATCTGACCGCGCACGGCTTTAGATCGACCTTCCGCGATTGGGTGGCGGAAGCGACATCATATCCAGCAGAACTCGCTGAGATGGCGCTGTCCCACGCGATCGGGAACAAGGTCGAGGCCGCATATCGTCGCGGCGACCTATTCGAGAAGCGGCGACGACTGATGGACGACTGGGCGGCATTTTGCTCGACGCCCAGCGCCAAAGCAGCCTCGAACGTGGTTGCGCTGCGGGAGAAGACGCGGTGACCAACCCCATCAAGCCAAAATTCGCGCCCAGATCCCCACGGATACTAAAGAGCAGCGCGGTTGGCCCGCGGCATCGGAAGAAGAAGCTAGACAGAGCCGGGTTACAATCGACGTTGGAGGGCTCGGACGTTGGGGCTCAAGCGGGCCTCGGCGCAGCGATCGCCAAGATGACTTGCAAGGCCGCGCGAGATGCAGATGACGCACGTGCGATGCGAGTGCTTCGGACGCGCCTCGACGAGCTAATGAAACGTCCCGAGGCTGGGACGTTGACACGCCAGAACATCCTTTCGCTGTTCAAATGCCTCCGAGACGGTCTGCGGCCTTCCACCGACGTGCTCCTCTGTACGCTCAAGACCGGCGAACCGCTTCTCACCGATCATCCTGCCATCGCTCTGCTAGAAGAGGCAATCGATGCTGTCGGTGACCTCGACATCGGAAAGACGCATGCGATCTTCAAGTCGGCGCCGCGCGGGGCCACCGCCGCGCTAACTGCGAAGCAGCGGGAGCGAGACCGCATTTGGCTCACGTCCGTTGAAATCATCAAGCGACGTCATGGGTTGCCGACCAAATCGGCGGCAGAGAGTTTGCTGGCGGCGAAACTCCAGAAGGCGGGCGAGATGCGCAGAGGCAAGCCCGTGTCGGCGAGAACACTCAAGAACCTTCGCGACCATCTTAAACGGTCGGGGTATCATACAAGCCCCATTTGTAGCCGTTGATTGGAGCGTCTGCACCTGATCTCCATTGCTCGCGCATGTCCGAGCTACGGAGCCAATCGTGTCCGATCCAATCAACCTTACCGTCAACCAGTTCTGCGCTGCCCTCCCGTGCGGACGCACGAAGGCCTATGAACTGCTCGGCACCGGTGAAGTCGAAGCCATAAAGTTAGGGAACCGAACACTCATACCGAGAACGGAAGTGCAGCGTTTACAGGCGCGGCTGCCGCGCTTTCGATCTGGATTGCCGGATGCTCCCCGTCTCGTGAACGCTGAACCCGACCTCAACGCCGACCATTTCGAAAGCTCGTCCACAAAATAAAGGGCCGCCCAGCGAAGGACGGCCCGTTCTGCTTTTGCTGTGGTGTGAGGCCCATTTCTTTAGCAGCTCTTGGCGTTTCTCGCAATCGGCGGCCTCCCCCGTAGGAGGCGACGATTGTCCACGTTCCGAAAGAACGCAATCGACTTAACCGCGATCGACCGGGAGGTGAGCCTGGTCTTTGGGACGTTGGCGGCGGGTCTTCTTCCAGCCCGCAAGCGTGTAGATGTGGAATACATCACCCTCGACCCGCGCGGAGCGGACCGTCGACTAGGCTCACTCAAGATCGCCGATAAGAGGCTTGGGCCAATTGGGATTGGTATCCTCTTAGGTGGTTATCTCGTCACTCGGCCACGGGCTGCCGCGCGATGATCACGCTCTCGGAACTGGCTCGCGCGCTGGGCGGTAAGGCCGTGGGCGGCCAAGTCGTGTGTCCGGGGCCCGGACATAACCCGCGTGATCAAAGCCTGTCAGTGAGGCCCTCTGCGACCGCGCCGGACGGGTTCGTCATCCATTCCTTCGCGGGCGACGACGTCGCCGCTTGCAGAGATCACGTTCGCGAGCGCGTCGGGCTAGAGCGCTGTCCGCGTAGGCCAAGACTGGCGAACGCGAGCCGCCCCATCCGACCACCGGAGAGCAATGCTGTCGAGGCAAGGCGCACGGCTTTCGTCCGCGAGCAAATCGCAACCATCGTCCGCGAACTCGTGCCCGTTCGCGGAACGCCGGGGGAGCAGTACCTCCGCGCAGTCCGCTGCATCGACTGCGATTTGATCGCCGACGTCCTCGAGGGAACCGACGCCATCGGCTGGCATCCCGCTGTTTTTTTCCGCGAAGAAGGCCACCCCCTTAGCGGCCGATCTCTGGGCTGCATCGTCGGCGTCATGACCCACCCGATAACCGCCGAACCGACCGGCGCGATCTCGAGGACCTACGTCGACGCTGATCTGAAGAAAATCGGCAAGGCGAGAACGCTCGGCTCGGGCTCGGGCGTCGTTCGCCTCTCGCTTGACGAGGATGTGATCGGTGGCCTGCATCTCGCCGAAGGGCTGGAAACTGCCTTGAGCGCGATGTCGATTGGCTTGCGGCCTCTATGGGCCACCGGATCGACCTCTGTCTTAAAGGCGTTCCCGCTTCTCTACGGGATCGAGGCCCTTTCGATCATCGCTGATCACGACGTCAACGGCGCCGGCGAACAAGCGGCGCGGAACCTTGAGCGTCCGTATCGGCGCTCTGGCCGCGAAGTCCGCATTTTTCGACCCGATCAAATCGGCGACTTCAACGATGTTCTGCGAGCGAACGTCCAATGAACGAAAGCCCCGAAGACACTCTCAATAGGGGCGGCTTCAAGAAACTCGAGCCCGGCGACATCGATGACGAGATCCCGTGGTTTCACGACAACGAGCAAGCGTCGCCGCCGGTGCTCGAGGCGCTCGACGTCGGCGATGACGACAAGCCCATTCCGCCCCGTCAGTGGCTGCTCGGCAATACCTTCTGCCGCGAGTTCCTGTCCGGTCTGATCGCTCCCGGCGCGGGCGGAAAAACAGCGCTGCGCATCCTGCAGGCGCTCGCGCTCGCGTCAAAGCGCGCCCTCACCGGCGAGAACGTCTTTGTGCGCTGCAAGGTGCTCATCCTCTGCCTCGAGGACGGAATGACCGAACTGCGCCGGCGCGTAAGAGCCGCGATGCTCCACCACGCCGTCAAGCGCGAGGACGTTAAAGGCTTCCTCTTCCTGTCGACGCCAACCCGCATGAAGGTCGCGCAGTATGGATCCAAGGGCGCCGTCGTTCCCGGCGAACTCGACGCGGCAATCCGCGCTTTCGTCGACGAGAAAAAATCGACCTCGTGATCCTCGACCCGATCAAAAAAGCCCACGGCGTGCGACGAAAACGACAATACCGAAATGGACGCCGTCGCCACCATCCTCGCGATGCTCGCCATCGAGAAGAACATAGCCGTCGACATCTGCCTCGCACGAACGAAAAGCCGGCTCGCCGGCGGCCGGCGACGTCAACCGAGCCCGCGGCGCAGGCTCAATGAAGGACGCCGGCCGGCTCATGTACACGAACACATGGATGACCGAGGATCGAGCGAAGACGTTCAACTCTCACGGAGCAAGAGCGCCGGCTCTTTGTTCAGGGTCGATACCGCCAAGGTCAACCTCGCCCCGCCCGCCGCGACGGCCCAATGGTTCAGCTCATCGGCGTCAATCTCGACAACGGCGACGATGACTATCCAAACGGCGATGAAGTCCAGACCGTCGAGCCCTGGAAGCCGCCCAGACTGTTCGAGGGCTTCCGACCGCCACCTCAACAAAGCTCTCGACCAGCTGCGCGCCGGAATGGATGACGGCAGGCTCTATTCGGTCGCGCCATCCGCCAAAGACCGCGCCGCCTGGCGCGTCCTGCAGCGACATATGCCCCACCCAAACCGAGGAACGCGCCCGCAAAATCATCGCGACGTGGGTGAAAAACGGCATGTTCACCATCGGCACATACCACGACGAGAAGAGAGAAAGGATTTCGAAGGCATCACCGGCGCGAAGAGGATCGGGGAATGCTGAAAACGAGCGCGCTATGAGCCTATCTCTGACGGCGCAGTCACGGCGCAGACGAGTGCGCCGTCATCATGTCATTGCCCTAAAGGGAAAAGCTCACGGCGCAAACGCGCGCCGTAGCGCTTTCCCTCACGGCGCAATGACCGCGCGAGGGCGGGCGCGAGCAACCGAGGTAAGCGACTGCTTCTTTGAACTGTTGCATAAAGTGAAAAGATTGGTATTCCTGATCAACCGACTGGCCTGCAAGAGAGAGGACCGCGACAATCGACGACTTCAAATATCCATGGGCCAGTGTCCCTGACGGCTCCGGCGACCCAATGTCAGACGGCGGCGGCTCAACGCCGAGTTGGCAGCCCAGCAGGGCGGGCAAGTCAAAAAAGCTCGCTCCCAACCGGGCTGACTACCAAGCCATGCTTCGCCAGAACAACCCTGATTTCGTCCTTACTAATGAAGCGTGGGACCAATACATCGCTGAGCGTAAGTGGATTTTGGAGCACTATACGCCGGGAACCGTGCGGGACCGGCTGCTTGAGTACATCATTGCGGACGACATGTCCGTCGACGACGATGGCAATTGCATGTACCTGATGCGGGGGAGCGCTTTTGAAGCCTACGCGCAAAACATCATGGCCGCATATGCTGATCCGAATGCGAAGGCGAAGTGGGAGAACCTGACCCTCGATGATGTGCGTGGTGCCGTCGACAACTATCTGCGCCGCTCGGCGGAGTATCAGAACCCCAAGGTGGACACTTTCTTTCTGCGCTTCACTTTGACTTTGGTGTTGAAGCAAACGGATAGCTTCCTCAAGGCCGCGCCAAAGAAGCTCGCGACACAGCTGGGCTGGTCGTATGGCCTCTTGTCCATCGATACGGTCATTCTGACTGGCGCGCTACTTCTTGGGCTAGCCTACCGCTGGAACGGCATAATGTTGGCCGGGCTGGCGCTCTCGCTGGCGTGGAACGTGGTTGCGTGGCTGCGGTCCTTTGCCCGAACGGCGAAGGTATCGCACACTTACAGCGACACGAAAGGGCGAACTATCGCCAGCAAGTCCACATTGGAGATGATCCGAGCGGACCTCTACGGCGATGCCTACGACGGCGAGGCCGTGATGCGTCGATTGGTAGCGATGGAACCGGAGGTCAAACTTCCGACTTACGTGTATACCTTGCTTAAGCGACGTATCGCAGCGGGCCGGTGACCGCGCGTCGTAGGGGTGCGGGGCGACCTGCCGACCGGTTCGAGGGCCTCAAAGGACGATCCAGCGACGCGGCACCCCGTTGCGGCCGCCGTTTGCGCCGAGAGAGTGATCGACCTCATCGATCATAGCGTCGAGGAACTGCACTTTTACATCATGAACCGCCGATCTGGTGTTCGCTATCTGCCACCCGGCGGGCCTGCACACCAAGCCCCGCCGGTCGCGGTTCCTCTGCGTGGAGGAAGAACCGGCCCCCTTGCCACCACCGACCGCGGCGTAGTCGGGCGGCCCGCTTCAGGTCGAAACTAGACGGGTTGACTGGGTTTTGATTTTAGCGGGCGCGCTCTATGGGCGCCCACGCTTTCTCCGATGGCCGGCGGAGAGATAAAAGCCTTATATTAGCCGCCTGTCGGCTCTTCGAAGCTCCCTCAATCATGGACGCCGATGACCTTAAGCCCGCGGCAAGCCCTCAGTGCGCGGTCGTCTCCACCTCGTCATCGTCGAGCATTAGTGACGTCAGCCTCTCAAGCTCATCCAACTGTTCGTCTGTCAGACGACCGAGATCCGGCTTCCGGATCTCCATTTCCTGCTTGGGTTTCCCGTGGCCGCGATCAAGGATCACACTAGCGGCGCTAATCCTCGCCGCCGCTGGCGCCTTCTCGTTCAGCATAATCGTCTTCAGGGTCGAAATGGCATCCGGCGCGCATTCCCGAGCCAACGCCTTCACATCGGCCTCGATCAGTTTCGCCTCGATCGACGAGGGCCTCCTGGGCCGGCCGCCGGGGTTGCCCGAAACGCCGGGCTGGAAGCTCGTCGATCGTCTTCCGCCGCGCGGCATTGCCTCAGCTTGTCTGTTAGCTTGCCTGTTTCAAGGACCGGCACTATCCCCGTAACTGACGAACTCGCCTCGCTCAAGGGGAGCCCGTTGCTCGTTCGTTGCAGCCGCGCCCGTCGGACAATCATTCGTCGATCAATTCGGAGCCTCCTTGCCAACACCGACATTTGCGGGCGTCGTCTCGGCCTTCGGCGCTGCAGCCAGGGCCAAGCTGGACAATCCCGCGATTTCCGGGGCTCCCGAAGATCAGCTGCGGGCGCCGCTGGAAGGGCTGTTCAGCGAACTGGCGGCGCTCGGGGGTCTAGCGCCGGGCGGCCTGTCACTCGTCGGCGAAACAACGCTCTCGCATTTGCAGACGCGCCCCGATTATGCGGTCAGCGTCAACAATGCGCTTATTGGCTTCATCGAGGTCAAGGCGCCGGGCAAGGGCTGCGACCCTCGCAAATTCTCTGACCCGCACGACAAGGCGCAATGGATCAAGCTCAAGTCCTTGCCCAACCTCATCTACACCGACGGTAACGGGTTCAGTCTTTGGCGCGATGGCGAACCCGCCGCAAAAATCGTTCTGCTCGAAGGTGACATCGAGACCTCCGGCGCGAAGCTGAAGTCGCCGGAGACATTAAGCGCACTCGTGGCGGATTTCTTAAGCTGGGCGCCACAACCGCCGACCAGTGCTAAGGCGCTGGCGCAGACCAGTGCCCGTCTCTGTCGCCTGTTGCGGGACGAAGTTTTGGAGGAGATGGCGGCGGGCCATGGCAGCCTCCAGCATTTGAAGGAAGACTGGCGCAAACTCCTGTTCCCGGACGCCAGCGACGCGCAATTCGCCGACGGCTACGCGCAGGCCGTCACCTTCGGCCTGTTGACGGCGCGCGCCTTCGACATATCGTTGAAGGACGGCGTCGAACTGGCTGCGATCCGGCTCAAGAAAACGAACACTCTGATCGGCACGGCGCTCAACGTTTTGACTGAGGACGAGGACAATCAGCAATCGCTGAAAACGTCGCTCGGCACGCTTACGCGCGTGCTAAATGAAGTGAACTGGCCGGCGCTCAGCAAGGACAAGCCGGAAGCCTGGCTCTATTTCTATGAGCATTTTCTGGAGGTCTACGACAGCCACCTCCGCAAGCTCACCGGCTCCTATTACACGCCACCGGAAGTCGTCGAGGCAATGACTAACCTTGTCGATCAGGCATTGCGCGGGCCTCTATTCCAGCGAGCGGCCGGACTTGCATCGTCGGACGTGACCCTCGCCGATCCCGCCGTCGGTACGGGCACTTTTCTGCTGGGAGCGCTCAGGCGCATCGCCGCAAATGTCGAGGCGGATCAGGGTGCAGGTGCCATCGGTCCGGCGATCGCTGCGGCCGCGAAACGGCTGTTTGGCTTCGAACTCCAGTTCGGTCCGTTTGCGGTCGCCCAATTGCGATTGCTGGCCGAAATGCGATCCTTGACGAAGACGGCCGCGAAACTGGCGCCGCCCGAACTCAATCTCTTCATCACCGACACGCTCGGCAATCCCTTCGTCGAGGAGGAGCAACTGCCGCAGATCGTCGAGGCCATCGCGAAATCGCGCCGCGAGGCAAACAAGGTCAAGCGCGATCAGCCGATCACCGTCGTCATCGGCAATCCGCCTTACAAGGAAAAGGCGGAAGGGCGCGGCGGTTGGATCGAAAGGGGAGCAGGCGGAAGGCTCCACGCGCCGCTCGACCGCTGGAAGCCGCCGGCGGATTGGGGCATCGGCGCGCACGGCAAGCACCTAAAAAATCTCTACGTCTACTTCTGGCGCTGGGCGACGCTGAAAGTCTTTGGCGCCGGCCGCTTCGCTGCGACCGGCTTTGCCGACACGGACGAGGAAGGCATCGTCTGCTTCATCACGGTCGCCGGCTTCCTCAATGGACCGGGCTTCGAGAAAATGCGCGACGACCTGCGCCGGACGTGTTCGGACATTTGGGTGATCGACTGTTCGCCGGAAGGCCATCAGCCGGACGTGCCGACCCGCATCTTTCAGGGCGTGCAGCAGCCGGTCTGCATTGCGCTCGCCGCGCGAAAGCTCGGCAAGAATGAGAAGACGCCCGCGCACGTACGGTTTCGTGCGCTGCCGAAGGGCAAGCGCGAGGAAAAGTTCAAGGCGCTCGCGGCGCTATCCCTCGACGCGAAGGATTGGATAGACTGTCCTGCTGAGTGGCGCGCGCCTTTTCTGCCGCAGGTCGGCGGGACGTGGTCGGATTTCGCGCCGTTGCGCGATTTGTTCGCTTACAACGGCTCCGGCGTTATGTCCGGTCGGACTTGGGTCATTGCGCCAGATCGCGAAACGCTGGGACGGCGTTGGGATGCTTTGATCGCCGAGAAAGACCCAAAGCGAAAGGAGGAGTTGTTCCATCCGCAACTTCGCAAGGGAAAGGTTGCGAGCAGACATATCAACAAGACGGTCGAACAACATTTAGGGTGGGCGCGTACTCGGGACGTGTCGATCAAAAATGACACTGGGTCGTGTCCGGGGCCAATCCGGTATCCCTTCCGAACGCTCGATCGCCAATGGTTGATTGGTGACGCCCGCTTGCTAAACGATACAAGACCGAGGCTTTGGGAAGGCTGGTCTGCGCGACAAGTCTTCTTGACCGCACCAGAAGATCAACCCGTCAGGCCTCCTGGTCCCGCGATTAGCTTCAGTTCCCTCGTACCGGATCTGCATCACTACAATGGTCGCGGCGGCCGCGTCTATCCGCTCTGGACCGATGCACAGGCGACGCAATCGAACGTGCGCGCCGACATTTTGCAGACGCTGGCCACAGCGCTTGGCGCTCCCGTCACACCCGAACATGTGATGGCCTATATCGCGGCCGTCATGGCACATCCCGCCTTCACTGCGCGGTTCAAAGCCGATCTCGTCCGGCCGGGCCTCCGCTTGCCGCTAACGGCGGACAAGACGCTGTTCGACGAAGCCGTCGCGGTTGGTCGCGAGGTGGTCTGGCTGCATTGCTACGGCGAGCGCTTCGTCGATGCGGCCGCCGGCCGGCCAAAAGGGCCGCCGCGCCTGCCGGAGAACCAAAGGCCGTCCATTCCCGCTGACGGCGCCATTCCCAGCGAGCCCGAGCCGCTGCCGGAGGCCATGAGTTACGACGCGGCCAAGCGGCGTCTCGTCATCGGCAAGGGTTTCGTCGACAATGTCACGCCGGCCATGCGGAATTACGAGGTTTCCGGCAAGAACGTGCTCGACCAATGGTTCAGCTACCGCCGCCGCGACCGGACCAAGCCGCTGATCGGCGACAAGCGGCCGCCCTCGCCGCTCGAAAAGATCCAGCCTGACGGCTGGCTCGCCGAATACACCGAGGACCTATTGAACCTCCTCAACGTGCTTGGGCGGCTCGTCGCGCACGAGCCGCGCCAAGCCGATATGCTGGACCGGATCGTCGCGGGGCCGCTCGTCGCCGTCACCGGTGTCGCGCAGAAGTCGGGGACAACGGACGACGAGCCGTCGCCTTGAGCCGCGCGCTCTGGCACACTCGGCCGACCGAAACGAGGACAAGCCGACCGCGATGACGCACCAAGGTCAACTGGAACTGTTCGGTGAAAGCCATCCGGAGCTTGGCATCGAGGGAACGGCAGCTGTCTATCGCGCCGATCCCGACGAGGTGCGCGCCGAACTGTTGCGCGTGCTCGCTCAGGTCCGCGCGGCGCAGAGCCTTCCGTGGGACGCGCGCCGCGCGCTCTATTGGCGCACCGTCTTCCCCCAGATGACGAACTGGCTGCCCGACGAGGAGGGGGCGCAACTGCGCTTTGAGTTCGAGACGGAGATCAGGCGACTGGAAGCGGCCTAGCGCGATTTGCCGTTCCGCACAGCGCGCAGAACTCAGGTAGGTGCCTCGATTTCATCGAAAAGTCAGACCGCGGGGACGAGCAAGCGCTTGAGGTGCGGCTCGCCGCGGGACCTCCAAGAGAGCCAAGCCATTGGACGGTGTGAACGTGTGTAAATGCTTCCCCGCGGAAGATAACGCATATTTTCCCCCGGGCTTACGGCCAATGACAAACGCCGTAAAGATCCCCCTAGGGGTCTTTGGCGGAGCGGGCGGCGAATTTCCCCCTGGCCACCGCCGCCCTTGGCGAGCAGGCGCTCGCGCGGGACGACATTCGCCAGGAGTAGAAGCACGCGGGCTACTCTGGGCGCCGGGGCCTGCCGAGCAGATCGCCGCCCTTCTGTTGGTCATGCCGGCGGATCGGGAGGGGAAAAGATAGGGGATACGATCAGAACCAATTTATAAGCGATTGATATGTAATGATCTGTGGCGGACGCCCCCTCCGCCATAACCATCTCTAAGCAGTTGATCTAGTTGAATTTATTCTTCGTAACTAACTTCCATGTCCACGTCTACGCACATACAAAGGGCGGCTCCGATCGGACTTTTTCGGACATGTAACTCTCTCCGGGGGGCACTTAGGCTTTGAGCCGGTCTACGACGCCGCACGGTAGCGTGATGAAAAAGCCGCCCTTGCCGTCGGGGCGGCGAGCGGCCTCACCCCTTCAGTTGTTGTGATAGCGCGCTGCTTCGGTCCATGCCTTCGCGGCAGGGCCTGGAGTGCGCGCCTTGCCCTCGTAGTATTTGCCTTTGTATTCCCCGCTTGCGATCCAAACCGTCTTGGAACGATGATGAGACATCGACCTCGACCTGATGACCCCAGACAGCCACGCGCTTCTTCATTCGAGGCCTCTCCGGTCGCCGACGAAAACGCTGTGTGACCCCTCACCCCCTCGCGACGCGCGATAATCACGTCGCTGTAGCTCGCGCCGGGGGCGCGCAGCGACGCGAGAGGACGGCCTATCGTCTACCCGACCTGAACTTCTCGCCACAGGCCACGAACGCGGCTCCAACGAACACGAGAAGGGACAGGCCGAGGACGATTTCGCCTATCAGTAACACTGTTGAAGGTCCATCGTCCGTGACTAGCCTGTTGCGCTTCAGCCTCACAGGATCGGAAACTACGCACCGTTAGTCCTAACGCGGGTTATCGAGCAAACCCGCGTTCCGGTGGCCTCGACCCATCATTAAGTCCGACGGATCGGCGGAGCCTCGTCGATGCGGCGCGTGGCGCGTGTTCGAATCTCTATGTCGGCGGTCAAAGCGTCGAAAAGACGCTCAAGATCAGGCCGACGTTCGATTATGGCTCGCGCTCGCTCTTGCAGGTTGGCGTGCATGCGAACGAGGAAAGGGGTTCCGACCTGCACCCATAAGCCCTGTTTCAGGGCAATCTCGTCCGCAACGCCCCGAAGCTCCGGATGATTGCGCAAAACCTCATTGATTTTGTTCCCTAGGTCAGCGTTCTTGCTTCGCAACTCATCGTCCGTCATTGCCGCTTCCCTCGGCCGTTCGCGGCCTTTGAGGTTGGGCGGCTTGGGCGGGCCGCCCCAGCGCCATTTGAGTCGCTGAACTAGTGGTCAAAATCAAACGTAAGAGTCCGGGCGCCTTCCGCAATTTCAAGGAGTTCTCCGGCTTGCAAGGGGTTCGAAGCGTTTAATTCTATCCACTAGCACTACTTTGGCAGATTAGGAGATCGGCAAGGATTTTCGCTGGACCGTTGGCTCGTGATATTGCGGAGCCGGCGGCATGGCGGACTGGGATGGGGATCTTGAGCGGTGGCTTGCGCCGTTCCTGGCGCGGCTGGGGCATAAGGCGCGCCGGCGGATGTGCCCGCTTTACGTTGCCGGGCTGATTGGGCCGGGCGATCGCAAGAGCGTCGAGCCCATGGCGTCGCGATGGGCGCCTGGCGATTACGACCAGTTGCATCATTTCATTGCGAGTGGCGTGTGGGATGAAGCGCCACTGACAGAAGAACTCGCGATCCAGGCGGACAAGCTGATCGGGGGAGCCGGCGCGGTCCTCGTCGTCGACGACACCGCGCTGCCGAAGAAGGGGTCGCATTCGGTTGGCGTCGCGCCACAATACGCTTCAGCGCTCGGCAAGACCGCCAATTGCCAGACGCTGGTGTCGCTGACGCTGGCGCGGGACGAGGTTCCGGTGATGATCGGCCTGCGCCTGTTTCTGCCCGAGAGCTGGACCGGCGCTGCCCGAGCGGATGACAAAGGCCCGCGTGCCCGAGAACTGTCGCGCGGCGCGTACGAAGCCGGAGATCGCTCTGGCCGAGATCGATCGCATTCGCGCCGCTGGCGTCCGTTTTGCAACGGTGCTGGCGGATGCAGGCTATGGCCTATCCGCGCCGTTCCGCCAGGGGCTCGACACGCGCGGCCTGAAGTGGGCGGTCGGAATCCCCAAGCAGCAGAAAGTCTATCCGAGCAATGTCAGGCTCGTGTTTCCGATTGCGGGACGCGGGCGGCCCCGCAAGCGCTCATATTCCCGATCAGCTTTCCGCGCCCGCGGAAGCCGTGCTCGCCAAGGCGAAGTGGCGAAGCGTCAGTTGGCGTAAAGGAACCAAGGGGCCTTTGGCGGCCTCCTTCGCCGCCGTACGCGTGCGGATCGCCGATGGTCCGCCACAACGCATCCATGACAAGGGCATGCAGCACATGCCGGGCGAGGAGGCCTGGCTCGTCGGCGAGCGTCGCGCCTCGGGCGAGCGCAAATCCTATCTTTCCAACCTGCCTGCCGACGCCAGCCTGAAGACGCTCGCCGGCGCGATCAAGGCGCGATGGGTCTGCGAGCAAGCCCACCAGCAACTCAAGGAAGAACTCGGCCTCGACCACTTCGAAGGCCGATCATGGCGTGGCCTGCATCGCCACGCGCTCATGACGATGATCGCCTACGCCTACCTGCAAAGCCGCCGCCTCGCCGAGGCGAGCGGGGGAAAAAAAATCCGCCAAGGGCCGCCGAAGCCGACATTGCCCGCGATCCGGCGCGCCGTGCTCGCCATTCTCGCCCGCGCGCCGCCATATCGATGTCCCCATTGCAGGCGAACCCTCCGAAGACCCTCGAATAAATCTGCCAAAGTAGTGCTAGGCGTCCGCGCTGTTCAGGATCGAGCCGAAGAAAGGCTTGGAAAACGAGTTCGACAGGGTCTGCGTGCTGCTCGGTCACGATAACCGGGTGCGGGGGGCGGAATAGCGCACGATGGAGCGTAGCTTGCAGTTGGTTCATGGCTTCCATTTGGACACCTCAGCGCGGCGCGCCTAGACTTCGGCCGGTCCGAACCTGCGGTGACGGGTGGCCCTCGCCAGCCGAAGTCTAGGCACTCCTGCTAGGAGCAGTGGCGGTCGCCTAGCAACCTTCGGAATCTACTCACGCGATGATGCGGAAGGAAAAAGCCCCGCGCGAGCGGAGGCTCGACCGCGGGGCAGACTGGAGCGCGCTAGGGCTGGGGGCAGAGTTAAGCGCGCTTGATGCCCAAACACGGCCGGCGGCGCGTTGTTCCCTCGCGCTCAAGCAAAAAGGACGGTCTCGGGGCGCGCGGTGCCATCACAGCCGCATCATGACCATTGTCATGGCGCGCTCGAAGTTCGGCTGGCACATTTGCGATCGGCGAGAACGAAGAGGCGGCGCTCCTCTCAGGCGTGCAGGTCGACCGGCCCAAGTTCATCTCGTTCACAGTCGCCGGACTGTTCGCGGCGCTCGGCGGCGCGCTGCTGACCGCGCGGGCGACCGGGATGAGCGCCGCAAAAGGCGAAGCCGCTCAGGCAATCGCGCCGCCGCTCGTTCTTCCCGGTGGGCTCCCCGGCTCCCGTTCGAGGGCCCCCCATGACTTCCGCCGCAGGGGCCACGTCGGCGGCGCAATCGCGACGGCCCCGCCGGCCTTGCTCACCTCGGCCACTGCGCGTTCGCGCCCGAACTGTGAGAGATCAACTCGACGACAGGCGTGTTCGTCGAAAGTCCGGAGACGCCGGCGACGAACGCCCGGGTGACGAAGGCCTGGGGTCGGAAGCCAAAGACAACGCTGTCTCCGGGCGCGGGCTTCGTTGGACCGGAAGCGTCGATCATGCCGTAGTAGTCGATGACGTCGGGCGCGGGAATCTCGACGTCGCGCAGCGCCCCCTCGTCCGTTCCTGGCTCCCGGGCGACAATCGCTTTCACCTGATAGGCAGGAAAGACCGGGTCGATGTAAAGACCGCCGCCAAAGCAGAAGGCCTCGCCGCCAGAGAGGTGCGAAACCTCGGTCAGATAGACAACGGCTGGCGCCTCGGGCAGATCGTCGCTCACATGCAACGGCGTCGTTCCTGTCAGTCCGTGTCCGGGTTCGACCTGGGTCGCGCCTGCTTCCGCCAGCGCGTTCAGGGTCACGCTCGAGGTCGTGCCCGGAGCGTTGATCTCGATCCCCCTGTATCCGGCGCGCGCCAGCGTCTCGGACGCCTGTCGCAGCGTCGCGAGATTTGGCGTCGGTCTGACCGTGCGGCTCGCGGCGTCGAACAGCAGTGCCGGAAAGGTCGTTATCCCGGCGAAGCGGGCGCCCGGGATCTTGTCCAGAGCCGCCGCCGTCGCAACGATTTCGGACGCGGGAAACCCGCCCTCGTGCCCGCGGTAGAATTGATCGTTCTCGCCGCGGATGCGGGCGAGGAGCGGCTGCTCTCGTCCAAGTCTCTCCGAAGCCGCCGCGGCTTCGGCCGCCTTTTCGGCGTTGAAGACCGTCCACCAGGCCGGCGACAGCCTGGCCGCGCTGTCGGCCTCCCATTTCGGAATCTGGACAAGGTGGCCGATATGCCCAACCTCCATGCCGGCGCGCTTCGTGGCCAAGGCGCATTCCAGATCGACCGCGACGCTGCGCGCGATTCCTCCCCGCATGACCGCACGGCAGAAGGATTCGTTGCGCCCCATCTGTTTGGTCATCGCCATCACGGTCAGGGCGAGCGAACCCGCCCTGGCCGTGATCGCGCGAGCATTTTCCTCGACGGCGTCGAGGTCGATGACATAAGTGTTCGCCGGCAGCCGGCCGCTTTGATGCAGCGAAATCGCGGCCTCGATCAGTCGCGGATTGCGCCGCCGGATCAAGTCGAGAAACATTGCGATCTCCCTTTAGCGCCGCTCTTCCTGGACTGCGCGAACCTGCTCGCGACAATCGGCGCCCGACAGGAACGCAGCGAGGGCGAGGATGGCGTCGTAATAATCCTCAAGGCTGACGTTCTCTTCCGAGGTGTGGCAGATCCGGATGTCGCCGGGCGCAAAATAGACGCCGGGAACGCCGATCGCGGCGAGGATCGGCGCCTCCGACCAATAGGGGGCCGCTTCAATATTCCCCCGCTCGGGCCGAATAGCGCGAACAGCCGAAACGAGCCGGCCCAGGCGAGCCTCGTCAAGACGGCTCTCGAAAGGCTGGCCGCCGATCGGATGGTCGCGAGACGCCGGATAGCGGAACTGCAATCCGATGCGGCTGTCCATGGGAGCTGCCCTCGCCGCCGTCTCGAGACCGGCGCGCACATCATCGAGCCGAACGCCCGGCGGAATCTTCGCGATCAGGCTGATCGTGCATTCGCCGGGAACCGCGATATAGCCCCCGCCCTGAACGCCGGTCGGCAGCACGAATCCGGACCCGACCAGCGCATGGCTCTCGCCAGCGCCAAGCTCCGCCGAATATCGCCAAAGCGCATCGAGGACGGCATGCGCGCCCTTGAGCGCATCGACGCCAAGTTCGGGGACGCCAAAATAGGCGGACTTGCCTGTGACCCGGATGTCGCAAATGAAGAAGCCCATATGGGCGACATAGACGTCGAGCATCGTCGGCTCGACATAGATCGCCATGTCCGGTCGCGGCGCCGCCCCGCTCGCAACGAGCGCGCTGAAGGCGCGGGCGCCCGCGCTGACGCCGCTGCCCGGCTCGCCGCTTTCCTCATCGCCGACAAAGGCGAAGACGAGCGTGGGATCGACTGCGATTCCCGCGCGCTCGAGGGTGCGGACCGCTTCGAGCGTCATGCATATTCCAGCCTTCAGATCACTCGCCCCCCTGCCCCAGACGGCGCCGTCCGCGACGGCGCCCGAGAGCGGGCTCTCCCGCTCCGTTCCCGCCCAGCGCTCCTTCCAGCCGCTTGTGTGCACGGTGTCGGTGTGACCGATCAACAAGAGCGTATCAGCGCCGATCCTGCCCTGGCGAACGCCCCACACGTTGGGGCGCCCTAACGCAAAGTCGGCGGATGAGGCCTCGACCCCGAGAGCGGCAAGCTCTCCCTTGAGCCAATAGGCGAAGCTCGCCTCATCCCCTGTCACGCTTGGGATCGAAATGGCTTTCTGAAGCAGGCCGAGAGCGTGGCCAGCGTCGAAGGCTTCCCTGATCCTCGAGATGGTGGTCGCCGATGATTGGGACATGGTCCTGGCCCGGAGGAGATCGCGCCCGTAATGCTAGAGCCTGCTGTGTTCACACAGAACCGTCATTGCGAGGAGCGCAGCGACGAAGCAATCCAGGGAACGAAGGGCGCCCCACGATCCCTGGATTGCTTCCCCCCGGGCTGGACCCGGGGGTCGCAATGACGACGCTGGTCCCATCGCAGCACTCTCCACGCGCGACCGGAAAACTCTACGGCTTCTCATATCGGGTCCCCGCAAGCACGCACTCTAGCCGCGCCTGACGGGCGGCGGCGGTCGGTCGCTCCGTTTCGAGCGCGCCGCAGGCTTCGACAACATACGAAGCTGACACAGCCCCCATCGCAGCGCATTCCCCGAGCGGCCGCCCCGCCGCGAGGCCGGCGACGAACCCTCCGCAGTAGCCGTCGCCGGCGCCTGTCGTATCGACAAGCTTGACCGGATGCGCCGGCGTATGAATCAGGACGCCGCTCTTAGCGTCGCAGACGAGGGATCCACGCTCGCCAAGCTTCGCAGCCATATGGCATTTGAGCCGCGACGCGGTCTCGCGCACCCATACGCCAATGTCCGGCGGCGCCCAGATCCGCGCAATCTCCGCTTCGCTCGGAAGGAAGGCCGACGCGCCCGCGAGGAAGCCAAGATCGGCGTAGAGGCGTCGGTCGATCAATTCATCCGAAAGAATATCCACGGTCACGACGGGACGCTGGGAAAGCCTGGACAGCGCGCGCACGTTTGCGGCCGTGCCTGACGGCGTCTGCGGCGCAACGTGAAAGCCGCGCGCCTGCCCGTAGGATCGAGGGAGCGGACCTCGGCCGCGATCCATCTCTTCGGCTGTCGACGAATTGAGCTTGGGCACTTGTTGCTTGAACGTCTCGGTCTCGTGCAGGAGCCAGAGCTGCAATCCCGCGCCATCGATCACGCCGACACCCTCCGCGTCGAGCCCCCGCGCGGCGAGGCGAGCCCGCGTGTCGTCACGGATCGCGCGACCCGTCACGGAATGAACCCCTACGCCATCGGACCAGATCTGCGCGCCGATGGCGGAATAGAGCGCGCCCCCGCCAATCACGCCAGGCCGGCAGGAATGATCGGTGAGCACGATGTCGTCCATCGTAAGCCAGCCGACGGTCACGATATCGATCATGGCCCGGGCCGAAGCATGGCGGCGCGCCGCTGCTCGAATATCTCGCCCAGCACCGAGGCGTAGACCACGGCTTTCGCGAGATTCGTCACGTCGTCGAGATGCGCGCGCGGCAGGCCCCGATCGAAATGCCGATTGAACCCCGGATAGCCGAGAAGCAGCAGGTTCGGCGTCTTCAACATCACGCTCACGTCGTCGCTGCGCGAGGAATAGGCGTTGTTCAATTCCTGCACCCGTACGCCAAATCCGGCGATCACATCGGCCATGCGGCGAGCCAATCCATAAAGGCCGAAAGGCGTGACGGCGCCGCGCGCGAGGCTCGAAAACTCCGAGAGCACGGCCCCCATGCCGAGCCGCGTGGCGTTCTCGACGCCTCCCCTCGTGTCAGCGTCCGGATCGCCTCCGCCCTTGCTGGACATCGGCGACAATCGCGAGCTTCGGCGGCGGGAGAAGGCCCGCGATGCGGGCGCTGCCGCGGCACATGGTCTGGTTGCCCGCCCCGACAGGCCCCTCCTCCTCGTCGGGAAAGGCGAGCATGGCTTCGACGCCCGCTTCCGCGAGAACCGGCGCCGCGACCGCGAGCGCCGCAACGCCCCCCGCATTGTCCATGAGGCCGGTAAAAAGGCCGCCCTGCCCGAGGTCGCCGAAGGACGAGAAAGGCGCGACCCGATCTCCGGGCATAAGCTGGAGGTCGCGCCTCGCCGATCGAAAGAAGGGCGATCCGGCGGACAATTCGATCCTGCCCTCGGCGACCACGCGATAGCGGTTCAATTCATAATCATAGCGGTAGGCGTTCGCGGGGCACTCGCCGTCATGCATGAGATGCACGCAATAGGGAACAAGCGGAACGCGCCCGCCCTGATCCGGCTGCACAAGGTAGCTGATCGTGTCGAGATGCGCGAAGGCCCAGAACGGCTTCTCGCTTCCCCCGCCGCCGGTGAAAATGACCGGACTTCCGACGCCGCCAAAATCCGGATCGAGCCGAAGGCGCCCGGAGTCGAAGGCGCCGTCCGCCGCCAGCAGCCGGTTCAGGACGGGAACGCGCATGGCGCCTGCGGCGGTCGACGGCGCGGGCGTGTCCACGAGCGCCGAGAGGTATCTCAGCACGCGCTCCGAAGTGACGTGCCGGTCCACCCGGGGACGCAGAGCGCCGAGCGCCGCCTCGAGGCTGATGGCGTCGCTCATGTTCGTCTTCGGCTCATGATGAAGACCGCCACTACGATCAGCGCGCCCTTGAAAAGCTGCTGAACGAAAGGATCGACGCCGGTTAGATTGAGGATGTTGGCGAGCACGCCAATGATCAGCGTGCCAAGAAACGTGCCAGCCACCGACCCCTTGCCGCCGAACAGCGACGTGCCGCCGACGACAACCGCCGCGATGGCGTCCAGTTCGTAGCCCTGGCCTGCGATAGGCGTGCCAATGCTGAGCTGCGAGGCATAGACGAGACCCGCAAGTCCCGACAGAAAGCCCGAGATGACATAAACGGCCGTCGTATAGACTTTGACCGGAACGCCAGAAAGGCGGGCTGCTTCCTCGTTGGAGCCGATGGCGTAGACCGACCGCCCGAACGGCGTCAGCTGAAGAACGAAGCCGCTCACGATGAGAGCCGCGATGAGAATGAGGGACGGGATCGGAACGCCGGCGAAATAGCCGTTGCCGAAGGCGTAGAAGCTTTCATTGTTGATCGGGACCGGCGTGCCGCCGGTATAGATGAAGGCGAGCCCGCGCGCGAAGGACAGCATGCCGAGCGTCATGATGAAGGGCGGCAGGCCGCCATAGGCGACGCCGACGCCGTTGACGAGACCCGCCAGCGCCGCCGCGCCCATGCCGAGCGGAATGGCCACGATCATCCCGCGGCTGTCCATCGAACCCGCAAACAGGACAACTGCTATCCCGAGGATCGATCCCACGGAGAGATCGATGCCGCGCGCAAGTATGACGAATGTCATTCCGATCGCGAGAATGCCCACGATCGACACCTGCCGCAGCACATTCATGAGATTGGGAACGGTGAGGAAGCGATGCGACAGGAACGACGCGGCGATGACCAGCAGCACCAGCGCGGCGAGCACGCCCAGCCGCTGCCATGTCCGCGCGATCGCCGCCGCGCCGAGCGCCATGCCGGACTTAGGCTGCAAGCGCCGCGGCCCGCATGATCGCGGTCTCCGAAGCTTCCGCGCGCGAAAGCGTGGCGGCGGTCCGCCCACGGCGAAGCACCACGACCCGATCGGAAAGGCGCAGAATTTCCTCGAGGTCCGAGGAAATCAGCATGACCGCCATGCCCTCCGCGACAAGGCGTTCGATCGCCGCGTAAATCTCCTGCTTTGCGCCGATGTCGACGCCGCGCGTCGGCTCATCCAGAAGGAGGATCCGAGGCTCGATGGCGAGCGCCCGACCGATCAGAACCTTCTGCTGGTTGCCGCCGCTCAGCGTGCGGATCTCAGCGCTCGGGCTCGCGAGCCTTACGTCCAATCGCCTCACCATGTCTCGCGCGTAACGGGCCTCCGCGCGCAAACGGAGAATTCCCCAACGGGCGAACCGACGCAAATTCGCAATCGTGGCGTTCTCCCGGACAGAGCGATTGGGGAGCAGGCCCTGCGCCTTCCGGTCCTCCGTCACATAGGCGATGCCGAGCCGGGCCGCCGCGTTCGGGTTGCCTATTCGCACCGGCCGGCCAAACACCTCGATCGCTCCAGACACGGGACGGCTGAGCCCAATGACCGCGCGCGCCAGCTCCGTGCGTCCCGCGCCGACAAGACCGGCGAGGCCGACGATCTCACCCTCGCTCACCGTCAGAGTGATATCCGTTACCTCTCCCGGAACCGACAGGTTCTTGATGCAAAGGGCCGGCTGCCGGATTTTCCTCGCGTGCGCTTCATGGGCCGCGAAACTGCGCCCGATCATTCTCGCGACGAGCCAATCCTGATCGACTTCCGCAACCTTTGCGAACCCGGTCACCCGGCCGTCCCTGAGGACCGTCACCTTGTCCGCGATGCGGAAGATTTCCTCGAGGTGGTGCGAAATGAAGAGGATTCCGAGCCCTTTCGCGCGCAGCCGTTCAATCGTTGCGAACAACACGCTGAGCCGGTTCTCGTCGAGAACAGCTGTCGGTTCGTCGAGAATGAGAACGCGCGCATCAGCCAGGATCGCCTTGGCGATCTCCACCATCTGCTGCTGAGCGATGCTGAGGGTCGCGACGATGTCCTGCGGCGCAACCGTGACGCCGAGCTGCTCGAACACGCCTCGCGTGCGGGCCCGCATCAGGCGCCGGTCGACGACGCCGAAGGCGTTGCGGGGAAACCGGCCAAGGAAAAGATTCTCTTCCGCCGAAAGACTCGGAGCGAGCGACAATTCCTGGTGGATGACGACGACGCCCGCCGCGAGCGCTTCACGCGGCGAACGGAACCGGCGCGTTTCGCCATCGACCATGAGCTCACCGTCGTCCGGCTGATAGACCCCGCCCAGGATCTTTATGAGCGTCGACTTGCCCGCGCCGTTCTCTCCAACGATGGCGTGCACTTCGCCGGGCATCACATCGAGGTCGACGCCATCGAGAACGCGGTTGCCGACGAACGCTTTGCCGATTCCCACCGCGCGGAGCAGCGGCCGGAAGCGTTCGCCGGCGCCTCCCGTATCTTTAGGCACGACCCGGAGTCACGCGCGCTATTTCGTGCAAGGGTCAGGAGTCGGCTCGAAGTCGCCCCAGCCGCGCCCGATCCACTCGTCGGCGTTCGCCTGAACCACGGTCGGGCTGTCAGGCAGGACGAGCTCCTTGCCCGGGAACTGATAAGCCTGCTCGCCCGGAATCGCCTTGCCCATGAGCTTGTAGATCGCGGCTCTGAGACCGATATCGGCAATGTAGGGCGTGTAGTTCCCATCAGCCTGGAAAGTCCCGGCCTTGACGGCTTTGAACCCGGCGTTCGAGCCGTCGAAAGTATAGTGCTTGATGCCGTCCTTGCAGCGATTGGCGCGGGCAATGGCGAGCTGGGCGCCCCAGGCCGATTCCTCCGCGTGCGAGAACACCGCGTCGATCTTCGGGTAAGCCGTCAGAAAGTCTTCCATGATTGGCACCGACGGGTCGCGAATCCACTGTCCGTCGCCAGTCGCGAGCACCTTGATGTCGGGATATTTGGCGAGCACGTTCTTCATGCCCTTGTCGCGATCGACCGCCGGGGAGGAGCCCTTGAGGCCGGTGATCACGACAATATTGCCCTTGCCTCCCAGGTCCTTCGCCATTTTCTCGGCGACGCCTTCCGCCATCGTCACGTTGCTCTGCCCGATGAACAAAGTCTTGTCCGTCGGGACGTCGCGATCCATGACGATCAGCGGGAGACCGGCCGACATGACCGCGCGGGCGGCGGGGGCGAGCGCCGCCGATTCAACCGGGCTCATGAGAACCGCGTCGACGCCGCGCGCGAGAAGATCGCGCACGTCGTTGTTCTGCTTGGCGACGTCGACATTGCCGTCGACCACGACGATTTTGACGTTGGGGTGCCGGCACGCCTCGGCCTGCAGGGCGGCCAGCATCGCCACGCGCCAGGGATGATTGAAGCCCGTCTGCGAAAACCCGATCGTGATGTCGCCGGTTTTGCCGGGGATGGAGACCGGCCCATCGGGCAGCGGCAGGACCGATGTGAAAGGCAGCTTCTTATAGAAGGCGAGGAGCTCCGAACACGTCTTCTGCGTCACCGGAAGCTTGTCCTCGGCCCAGGCCGAGGACAGCGCGCCCAAAGACAACGCGGCGGTCAGTATCAAGCGCTTCAACATGCCAGCTCTCCCAAGTTCTCAGTCGTCACGCAATGCGCCGCCGATTGCGACTACGCTCCCGCGCAGATCGATGGGCGGCGCTGGATCCACGGCCGCGCCTGCTCGATTTCAGCGGAGAGACGAAGGATCGTCGCTTCGTCTCCGTAGCGCCCCACGAGTTGCACGCCGATCGGAATGTCGCCCTTCGTCCAGACCGTCGGCACGGACATCGCCGGCAAGCCGGAAAGATTGAACGGGAACAGGAACGCGGCATCTGTCCATGTCGCGATATATTTGTCGAAATCGGGTTCGTTCAGGTTCCAGTAGCCGACCGGCCGAGGCAGTTGCGTCAGGGTCGGCGTGAGGAACACGTCGAACGGCGCGAGTTCCGCCTGCACGCGCTGATTGGCCTTTCGAACCGCCGCAACGCTCGCCGCATAGTCGCGGCCGGAGAGCGCGCGCCCGCGTCCAAGCCATGCGCGGTTGAACGCAATCAGTTCCAACTCCGGGACAGGCCGGCCGAGAACCTTCGCCATCTCGTCGAATTCTAGCACAATCTGGACGGAGGTCATCTGGTTATAGTCACGCCACGCCGTCTCGAGATCGGTGACCATCGTATGCTCTTCGAGGACATGGCCGAGGTCCTCAAGAAGGGACAGGGTCTCTTTCATCGCATCGGTGACTTCAGGGGCGAACGGCGCGCCCCATGGCGGCGTCAATGCGTATCCGATCTTGAGCGGCTTCACTGGCTCGCGAAGACAGTCGAGCCAGCTTTGCGCGGGCGTCGGAGGCGTATAGGGGTCGCCCGGCATGACGACAGCCGTCGCGTCCAGCAACGCCGCCGTATCCCTCACCGAGCGGGTGACCGCGAATGTCGACACGCTGCCGAACCAGACATCGACGTCGTCCGGTCCGTAAGAAATCCGTCCGCGCGACGGCTTGAGCCCCACCACTCCGCAGCATGAGGCGGGCGCGCGTATCGATCCGGCCCCGTCGCTGGCTTCGGCCATCGGGAGCATGCGCGACGCGACCGCCGAGGCCGCCCCGCCGCTCGAGCCGCCGGCGGTGACCGCGCGTGTTCCACGGGTTCAATGTCGGGCCATACATGCGAGGCTCGGTCGCGATGCACCATCCCTGCTCAGGCACATTGGTGCGCCCGAGGATGTTGAGACCGGACGCCTTGATCCGCCGCACCATCTCGGAATCGGACGGGCAGACGTAGTCTTTCCGGAAGGGCAGACTGTTGGTGAGCGGGAGCCCTTCGCAACCGGACCCGATATTTTTCAGAAGATAAGGAACGCCGCCGAATGGACCTTTCGGGGCGCTCTCCTTCGCGCGCGCCCTCGCGCGCTCGAAATCGCGGATGACGACAGCGTTCAGCTTCGGGTCCAGAGTCTCGATGAGGTGGATCGCGGTTTCCGTCAATTCCGCCGGCGTCACCTCCTTTTGCCGGACGAGCTCCGCCAGACGAAGCGCATCGCTCTCGGCAAACAGGCTGACAAGGTCGGCTGTGGCGGTCGGCATGGCGGAATGCGATCCTGATGCGGCGTCAGTAGCTCAGGGAACAATCGCTCTTGTATTCATAGCGGTCCGCTTTGGCGGTGTCGCCGCTCATGATCGGGACCGTGTCCGCAAGCACCTGCTTTTCGACGGGCTGGCCGTCGAGAATCTTCTTGGCGATTTCGACAGAAATCTCGCCCTCCCGTTTTGGGTCTTGCGCGATGAGGACGGAGATCTGGTTGTTCTTGAAGGCGTTGACTTCGGCCGCGGCCAAATCGTAGGCGACAAGCTTGACCCGACCGATCGCTCCGGCCTGCCTGAGCCCTGTGATCGCCCCTATCGCCCCCTGATCGTTGGTCGAGAAGATGCCGGCCAGATCCGGATGCGCGGCGAGCGTCGAGGTCACGATCTCGGCCGCCTTCTGGGGATCGTCGTTCTGGTATTGCGCGCCGAGATAGGTCACGCCGGGAGCCGCCTTCAGGCCTTGCTCGAACCCCTTGGTGCGCTCGTCTTGCGCCACGGAGCCCGGCGGATTGGTGATGACCAGGACCGGACCCTTCCCGCCGATCGCCTTGATCATTGCCGCGGCCGCAGCCTTTCCTCCTTCGACATTCGAGGTGATGACCTGGCTCGCAACGAAGGACGGATCGGCCACAACCGTATCCACCGTTATAATCTTCGTCCCACGCTTGGCCATCTGTTTCAGCGGTCGCGTCACGCCATTGGCGTCCGCCGGCGAAATGATGGTGATTGTTGGATTGCGGGCGGTCACCGCGTCCACGACGGGCGCCTGCAATTCGCCGGTGAAATGGTCCGGCGCAAAAAGATCGACATGCAGCCCAAGCTTCTTCGCGGCGTCGAGCGCGCCGCAAGCGAGCGCGTCATCGAAGGGACTGCCTTTGACGCCAAGGATCAGGGCTATCGAAGGGGCGGCGGCTTGAGCCGTTTGGGAGGAAAGCACGGCTGCGAGGGCAAGGCCGCCGTCAAAACGCAGGCGTTCGTTCTCGTAAGGACACCGTCCATGAGTTGCTCCTGTCTGAATATCGGAACGTCCTAGGCGGCCTGAGTTAATCGTTTCATAAGATTGGCGGACTGGCAAGCGTGAACGGCGCCTCAATTAATCGTTTATGACGATATTTTTTGCATGAGCCCCAAATTTGGGCATCTCTCGGATCGCGCCGCTACTGGACGAAACGGCATAACGTTCGTACAATCGTGTCATGTCGTGGAATGAAGGGAACTTTCTCCTGACGCGTCGCCGCTCTGGCGTCAGATCGCCGACCGGCTGCGCCGTTCTATCGCCGCAGGCGAGTTTGGGCCCGGCGACGTGTTGCCTTCCGAGACGGAGATCAACGCGACCTTCCAGGTCAGCCGCGCGACGGCCCGCGCCTCTCTCGAGAGGCTTCGGCATGAGGGACTGATCAAGCGGCAGTCCGGTCGCGGCTCGATTGTGCTCGCCCCGAAGGTCGAGCAGCCGGTCAACGAACTCGCAAGCTTCTCGGAGGATATGCGCAGGCGCGGCCTGCGCCCCTCCTACTCCACATTCAGCGCCGAAAGCGCGCCAGCGAGAGCGAGACGCCGCCGAGGCGCTCGAGATCGGCGACGGCGCGCCTCGCTTTTCACATCCGCAGACTTCTGCTTGCTGACGACGAGCCGATCGGCATGTCCGAGTCGTGGCTTGCTCCGTGGATCTTCGCGGCAGGCCGCGAGCCCACGCCGGACGAGCTCGACGCAGGGTCCTTGTATGCCTGGCTCGCTAAGATTCTGCGGGCAGAAAATCGCCGGCGCGAGGGAGTGCATCGAGGCCGCTCCTGCCGACGCGGCGATGGCGCGCCGGCTGGAGGTTGCGGCGGGATCGGCTCTCCTCGTCGCGCGCCGCCGCTCGCATGCGCAGGACCGGCGTCCCATCGAATACGCGATCATGCATTATCGGGCCGACCGGTATCGGTTCATCATCGAACTCGCTGGAAACAGCGCTCCCCAACGGACGCAATGACCGCTCTTTCGAAAGCCGATGGCGCGCCAGACGCCAAGCCTCAGGTGCTGCCGCCCAAAGCCAATGCGCTCGAGCGGCTCTTTGGCGTGCGCAAGCCGATTATCGGCGTCATTCACCTGGCCGCCCTTCCCGGCGCCCCGCGCTACGACGGGCAAAAGATGAGCGAAATCTATGCGGCCGCCGAAGCGGACGCGAAGACGCTTTCGCAAGGCGGGGTCGATGGAATCATCCTTGAAAACGCGAGCGACATGCCTTTCGCCCGGCCCGAGCATATCGGGCCGTCGACGGTCGCGGCGCTGACCGCCGCGTGTCTCGCCGTGCGGGCGATCGTTCCCAATCCGATCGGCATCACCTGCGTCGCAAACGGGGTGATCCCGGCGCTTGGAATCGCCAAGGCGGTCGGAGCGGGATGGGTGCGGGCCAATCAGTGGGTCAACGCCTATGTGGCGAACGAAGGCTTCCTCAATGGCCCCGCGCCCGAAGCCATGCGCTACCGATCGAACATCCGGGCCGCCTGAGGTCGCGATTTTCGCTGACGTTCATGTGAAGTTCGGCGCGCACGCCATTACGGCGGACCGCAGCATCGCCGAGCAGGCGACCGACGCGGAATGGTTTGACGCCGACGTATTGATCGCCAGCGGAACACGCACCGGCTCTCCGACCGAACCGCGCGAAGTCGCCGAAGTGCGAGCCGGCACGAACCTGCCTGTCATCGTCGGATCCGGGCTTACGGCGGACCTTGTTCCCTCCCTCTTTCCGACCGCCGATGGCGCGATCGTCGGCCAGTGGCTCAAGCGCGATGGCCGCTGGTGGAACCCGGTCGATCCGCGACGCGTGGAGCAATTGATGAAAGCCGTCGCGAAATTCCGGGAGGGGCCATGACGCTTCTCACGGAAGCCACGGACGTTTTCGCAGCCGCGGAAAGAAGCGGCCGTTGTCTTGTCGCCTTCGCCGCCAAGCGCCAGCCGCTCGCGAGCGGCGTCTTCGGCGCCGACCAGGCGCGGCGGCTGAACAGCCTTCTGCTGACGCTGCAGGCCGAGGGATGGCTCATGTCGGTGCGCGCCATGTTCGAATTAGATGCAACGAACGAGCCCCATGTCTTCGACACAGGCTTCGCGCATGACGCGGATATGGTGGGGGCTTTCGAAGCGCCTTCCTTATCGGCGGCGCTCGCCGGCACAATCCGTCTCGAGCAGGCAGGCTGGGCCCCCCGATTCGCCACGCAATGGCTGCTTGGCCCTAGGGAATTCTCCACTGTGCAAGGGCGTCGGCGCGCCGGACCGATCATTCCTGGGGCTTTCTCGCGCTTTGGGAGTGGAATGACGCCTGGTCCGCCGCGACCAAGGCGGAGCGCCGCGCCTATGACGAGGAATGCGACGTCGCGTTCAAGGGCGATGTCGCGCTTGGCATCAACATTGCTGGACGACATCGACTCGATTGGGCGAGCCGCTGGCATCACGCTGGCCTGTGGGAGGCGCCTTCGCTCGGCTCCGTCGATCTCGCCATGCAAGGCCACGAGGCGGCGGCGGATTTCAAGTTCACGACCTCACGACATTATGTCGGCCGGCTTCGCCCGCTTGCTGACTTCATAGAACCGAGCGCGGACCGATGATGAGCGCGTGCGTCTGGATCCATTATGCGAGGCCGAGACCCCATTGGTACGGGCTCGACGCCGCGACCCAAGCTGCCCACGAAAAGGCGTGGGCGACGGCGGCGGACGCTTCGCTGGCCGCGGGCGGCTCGCGTCTCGGGCGCTATCACATCCGCGGCCAACAGGATTTCGAGACTGTCGAGATTTGGAAATTTCCCAGCGCCGAGGCTGCATTCGAGCACTGGTCCGCTCTGACCGCCGCGGCTTACGGGGAATTGAACGCGTTCGCCAACAATATCGGTCTTGCGGCCGAAGGTTCGCCTTAGATGGCGCCGCTGCTCGAAGCTCGTGCGATCTCTCGCCGCTTCGGGCATGTGCGCGCTCTCGACCGCGCCGACTTCGCCGTCGAGGCGGGAGAAATCTGCGCGCTTATCGGCGACAACGGCGCTGGCAAATCGACGCTGGTAAAGATCCTGTCCGGCGCGGACCGACCGGACGAGGGGCAGATCCTTTTGTCCGGCAAGCCGGTCGCGTTCAATTCCCCCAATGACGCGCAGGCTCACGGCATTGCGACGGTCTACCAGGATCTCGCGCTTGCCGCCGATCTGTCCCCGTTCGAGAATCTGTTTCTCGGCCGCGAGATCGTCCTGCCGGGCCTGCTCGGCCAACTCGGATTCGTCAACCGCGCGGCGATGCGCCGGCAGGCGGGCGAACAATTTGAGCGCCTGGGCGTCCGGCTTCGCTCGGCTCGCGCTTCGGTATCTTCCCTGTCCGGCGGGCAGCGTCAGTCTGTCGCGATCGCGCGCGCCGCGATGTGGGCGGACCGCGTCATCTTCATGGACGAGCCCACCGCAGCCTTGGGCGTCGTGCAGACTGGACGCGTGCTCGACCTGATCAAGCATGTTCGCGACCAGGGCATCGCCGTCGTTCTCATCAGCCACAACATGCCCCAAGTGCTCGCCGTCGCGGACCGCATCGAGGTTCTACGTCTTGGGCGACGCGTCGCTGAGTTCGCGGCGCAGGACGCCAATGTGGACCGTCTGGTGGCGGCGATGACCAGCGGACCCATCGAGGAGCGCGTGACATGAGCGCGGCTTCCTTGGGCGAACAAGAGGACGAGCGGCTTTCCCCGCTCGAGCGTTGGGCCGGGCTCCTTGGCGGAGGTTGGATTTTTGTCCTGCTGATCGCGCTCATTGCGATCTTCACGGCCTTGCGTCCCGAGCAATTCGGATCAAGCTTCAATCTGTCGATGCTCGCCATCAATGCGGCGATTCTCCTCGTTTTGTCCGTCGGGCAGACATTTGTGATCATCGCCGGGGGGATCGACCTCTCTGTCGGCACGGTTCTCGTCTTCGCTTCGATCGCGTCCGCTGAGGTCATGCTGCGCATGTCTGGCGCGGGCGGTGGAACTTATGGCACGACCCAGGGCGGGTGGGGCGTCGTTTTCGTCGGGCTCATTGTTGCGCTCGTGAGCGGCGCCTTCTGGGGCGCCGTCAACGGCGCCCTTGTCGCGGCCGCGCGCATCCCGCCGCTCATTGTCACGCTCGGCACGTTCGGCATGGCGCTCGGCTTCGCGCAGATCCTCACCAACGGCACCGACATCCGGGCCGTCCCGGCAGACTCTCGTCGATGGGATCGGATCGGGGACAATCGCCGGCGTTCCGGTCCTGGTCGTGATCGCCGCCGCCGTCGCCCTTGCCGGTGCGGTCGTCCTTCATCTCACGCGCTTCGGCGTGCACGTGTTCGCCATTGGCTCCGACAAGGAGGCCGCCCGCCGGGCCGGAATCAACGTCGGCCGGAAGCTCGTGGCGATCTACGTGCTGTCGGGCGCGCTCGCAGGCCTCGCCGCCATGATGTCGACCGCGCGCTTCGCGACGACGACGATCGGCGGCCACGCCATGGACAACCTGTCGACCATCTCGGCCGTCGTGCTCGGCGGCACGAGCCTGTTTGGCGGAATCGGCAGCATCGCCGGAACCGTCGTCGGCGTGTTCATTCCGATCGTGCTTCTGAACGGCTTTGTCATCCTCGGCATTCCGCCGTTCTGGCAAACCGTGGCGACCGGCGCCGTCCTTATCCTCGCCGTATGGATCGATCAGCTCAAGCGACGGGCTCGAGAACGCAGCTGAAGCTGCAATAGAAGGAGAAAGCTTTATGAAAATGACAGTTGGCGCCGCTGCTGTTTTCACGCTCCTCGCAGCCTCATCGGCTGCTGAGGCGGCTGAGCCAGCCGTCGCGCTGGTGCTCGGCGTGAAGGGAAGTCCTTTCTACCAGGCGCTCGCCTGTGGGGCGAAGGCGAAAGCAAAGGCGCTCCACCTCGCTCTCACGATATCGGCTCCGGACCAGTTTGCCGCCGACAGCCAGATCCCGGTTGTCAACGCGGTGGCGGCGACGACGCCTGCCGTCGCGGTTATCGTGCCGACCGACGCGAAGGCGCTGATTGCGCCGATGAAACAGCTCGCCGACCGCGGAACCAAGATCGTGACGGTCGACCAGACCATCGAGGACAATTCCTTCGTCCAGACCCAGATCCTGACGGACAACGCGCAGGGAGGACGGCTCGCCGCCGATGCGATCAACGCCCTGCTCGACGGCAAGGGAGAGGTGCTTGTCATCACCCAGCCGCCGGGCTCCGCGGCGCAGGACGCGCGAACGACGGGTTTTGAGGAGGAACTGAAGAAATATCCCGGCATCGTCTATCTCGGCGCGCAATATCAAAGCGACGATCCCCAGAAGGCGGCCGAGATTGTCACCTCGACTCTCTCCGCCCATCCGAAGCTCGCGGGCATCTTCGCCACGAACGATCAGGGCGCAATCGGAGCGTTGACGGGCCTCCGCCAGGCCGGCGCTCTGGGAAAGGTGAAGGTCGTCGCTTATGACGCGGCGAGCGCTGAGGTCAGCGCGCTCAAGAACGGCGCCATCCAGGCCCTGATCGCGCAGGATCCGAAGCAGGAGGGCGAGGTCGCCATGGAATCCGCGGCAAAGCTTCTCAAGGGCGACAAGTTGGACAAGACGACTCTGACCGAGATCGTCACGATCAAGGCCGGTGACAATGCGACCGCCGACAAATACGAATACAAGGGCGATTGCGACTAGGCGCGGGCCGCGCAAGCCGCCTTGCGGCGGCGAAGCTGCGAGCTTGATCTTCGCTGAAAAGGCGGCGAGAGAGTCTTTTTGTCTGTAATTGTCCAGGGCTCTCTCCCCGTTTCGAACGACGAGGCGCATTGTGCCGAACCCGACGATCAAGGACGTCGCCCGTCTCGCCCGGGTGTCGACAGCGACGGTCTCGAACGTCATCAATGGGACGAGTTTCGTCAGCGCCCCGCTCAGGGCGCGGGTCCAGGAAGCCGTGGCGCAGCTGGGCTTCGCGCCGTCCAGAGTTCGCGCAAGGGTTGCGCATGCAATCGACACGATTGATAGGCGTCGTCGTCGCCGACATCACCAACCCCTTTTTCTCGGAACTGGTGCGACGCATTGGCTCGATCGCCGATTCGCTCGGCTACAACGTTCTCCTTTGCGAAGCCGATCACGACCCTGCAAAGGAGCTGTCGGCGCTTCGCCTCCTGGCGTCGCACCGAGTGGAAGGCGTCATCTTGGCGCCGACCGGTCCGCCGCCGATGTATTTCGAACCCCCTATTTCAAACTTTCCCCGTCCGATCGTCATGGTCGACCGCGTCATCTCCGAGTCGCGATTCGACGGGGTGTCCATCGACAACCGTCAGGCGGCTTTGGACGTGACACGCCATATTTTGTCGCTCGGTCACCTCCATGTCGCTGCGGTCGCCGGCTGGCGCCACCTCTCCAACACAACGGAACGCCTTGATGGCTTCCGCGCCGCATTGGCGGAGTTCGGGCTCGACCCGGCCAAAGCGCCGGTGATCTATGCGGACTTCCGGCAGGATCGGGCGCGAGAGCTCTCTCGCGATCTCTTGGTCGCGTCTAGACGTCCGACCGCCCTCTTTGTTTCAAACAACGAGATGGTGATCGGCGTGATGCAGGCCATAGCGGAGCTTGGCCTCGCATGTCCGTCTGACATCTCCTTGGCCGGCATCGACGACTTTCCCTGGGCAAGCGCGTTTGCGCCACGGCTGACCACGGCTCGACAGCCGATCGAGGCGTTGGCTGAACACGGCGTGCGCATTCTCCATGCGCGGATTCGGGGCGAAGGCGCCCCGCCGGAGCGCGTCATTCTCGAGGCGCGATTGATTGTTCGCGATTCCTGCGCTCCTCCCGAAGGCGAGAAGGAGCCCGCGGCCTTGAAGCCGGAAACTGCGCGAGTTAAACGTTTAGATAGCAGGCGTCAGAACGATGGCGTCGCCGGCGCCGTTGAATAAGCAATCGTAGACCCGCTCCCAGGGATCGCAGTTGATGCCAAATTCAGTACGGGTTCTTTTTGCCGGCAAATCCTGGATGACGCACAGCGTCCACACCAAAGGGTTCGATTCCTTCGACATGTCCTCCTACCATGAGGGTGGGACGGAAATGATCGCCGCGCTTCGCGCCGGCGGCGCCGAACTGACCTATCAGCCGAGCCACATTGCGATGGATTCGTTTCCATTCACGCGGAAAGAGATCGACGCTTTCGACGTCGTGATCCTGAGCGACATTGGCGTGAACTCGCTTCTGCTTCCTGACCGGGTGGCGATCCGCTCCGAAAGCTGGCCGAACCGGCTTGAGCTCATTCGGGACTTCGTGAACGACGGCGGCGGCCTCCTGATGGTCGGCGGCTATCTCACGTTTCAGGGGATCCAGGCCAAGGGCAATTACAAAGGCAGCCCCGTCGAGGACGTGCTGCCGGTCGAATTGCTTCCTTATGACGACCGGCTTGAATGCCCCCAGGGGGTCACGCCGACGCTCGTCAAGCCCGACCATCCCGTTCTCAAGGGCCTTGCCGACTGGCCGCAATTCCTGGGCTACAACCGCTCCATGGCTCGACCGGACGCGGATGTGCTGGCGCGCGTCGGCGACGATCCCTTCATCGCTGTGCGCAACGTTGGACGAGGGCGCAGCGCGATCTTCGCTTCCGATTGCGGACCTCACTGGGGTCCCCCGCCCTTCCTGGCCTGGAAGGGCTACGGCGCGCTCTGGACGAATCTGGTTGGCTGGCTCGGAGAGAAGCACCAACGTTGACGGACGATCAGACGCGGCCCGGCCTTCGGGGCGACGGGGCGAAAATTTCTCAAAGGCGGAGTCTAGACATGAATCTCCTCAAATGCGCTTCGGTCCACCCACGGGCCGCATTTCCGCTCCTCGTTTCGGCCGTGATCCTAGCCCTGAACGCGGGTGGCGTTCGCGCCGCGGACAAGATGGTCGGCGGGGAGTTCGCCACCAAGGGAATCGTAACCTCGACGGTCGGCCCAAACGGCGCAACGGGTCAGCCGGCAAGCGTCCTCGCCTTCACCGACGATGAGATCAAGAAGCTGCGCGACGGACACTATTCGGCGGCCTTGCTTTTCCAGACCAGCTCGGAATGGGCGGACGCCGTCACACGAGGCGCGGAAGATGAATTCAAGGCGCTGGGCGTCGAGATCGCGGGCCTGAGCAATTCGAACTTCAGTGCGTCGGACCAGGCTCATGCGGTTCAGACGATCATGGCGAAGAAGCCGTCTGGGATCGTCACCTGGCCCATCAACCCGGAGGAATTGAGCCCCGCGCTCAAGAAGGCGGCGGAAGCCGGCGTCAAGATCGCGCTCATCAGCAACATGCCTTCCGGTTTCCAGCAGGGGAAGGATTACACCGGTCTCGTCGGCGACGATCTCTATGCCATGGGCCAGAAAACGGCGGACAATCTCGCCAAGGCCATGGGCGGCGAGGGTGAGCTCGGCCTCCTCTACTTCGACGCCAACGCTTACGTCGTCAATCAGAGGGACGCGGCGTTCCGCACGACGATCGAGAAGAACTATCCCAACATCAAGATCATCCCCGCGGGCTTCTCCGACCCCGGCCGCGTGTTCCAGGTCGCGAGCGCGATGATCCTGCAGCATCCCAAGATCAAGGCGATCTACGCGCCGTGGGCGGATCCCGCGTCCGGCGTCCTTCAAGCGATCCGCGCCGCGCATCGCGACGACATCGCAGTCGGCACCATGGACCTATCGAACACCGTCGCCGTCTCGCTCGTCACTGGCGGCCCGGTGAAAGCGTTGACGGTCGATGATCCTTACTCCATCGGCAAGTCGCTCGCCGCGGTGATCGGCTACGGGCTTCTTGACAAGCAGGCGCCGGCTTATGTCGAGGTGCCGGCGATCGCGATCACGAAGGACAACATCCTCCAGGCGTATGCGGACAGCTATCATGCGTCTCCACCGCCCGAGGTCACCAAAGCCCTGGGCAAATAAGTCTGGCGAAGCATGGAGAGGATTAGAACGCCACGCCGGCGCCGATGACGGACACCGAAGCGCCCGTCACTGCGAAGTCGGACCCGGCGGCGGGCGAACCTCCGCCCCGGCAGGAGGGCGTTTCTGACGGACCACGCTTTCGCTGGAAGGACCTCACGGTCTATCTCGGCTTCGTCCTGGTCTTCGCCTTCTTCGCCGTCACGATCGGCGGCCAGGGCTTCCTCAGCGCCCAGAACGCGACTTCGATCATCTCGCAGGTCACGCCGATCGCCCTTATGGCGTTCGGCGCGGTCTTTGTCCTCACCGCCGGCGAAATCGATCTTTCGATCGGCTCCGTGGTCGCCATGGCGGCGCTCTTCACGGCGCTTGGGCTGCGTCACTATGGGCTCGTTCCGGGAATCGCCTTCGGAATTCTGACGGGAATCGGCGCCGGTCTTCTCAATGGCCTCCTCATCGTCGGACTTCGGGTGCCATCGTTCCTCGTGACGCTCGGCACGATGCAGCTTTTCACCGGCGTCGCGCAGATCTCGACCCAGCTTCAGGACGTTCCGATCGTCAACGACGCCTACACAAACCTGTTCGGCTCAGGCACGATCGGACCGCTGTCCAACGCGGTGGTCTGGCTCCTGCTCGGCTTTCTGGTGGCCCAGATCGCATTCAAGAATCTCGCCTTCGGCTGGCGGGTGATGGCGACGGGAAGCAACCGCGCCAGCGCCCGGGCGCTCGGCGTCAACACCAATCGCGTCCGGGTCGGCGTTATGGTCATCTCGTCCTGCACGGCGGCGCTCGCCGGAATGATCTACGCCGGCGAGGTGCATGGCGCGGTCTATACGCTGGGGTCGAACGATCTCCTCACGGTTCTCGCGGGCGTAGTGATCGGCGGCACGAGCCTGTTCGGCGGGTCCGGCAGCATGTTGGGCGCGCTCATGGGCTCGCTTCTCATGACGATGATCGTCAATGGCCTCGTGCTCATGGGCGCGACGGTGCAGCAGCAGATCGTGGTGCAGGGGATCATCATCGTCGTCGCGGTGGCGGTCAGCCAGCGCCAGCCCGCGGAGTGAATCGCGTGGCCAGCGCAACCGACCCGCTCCTCCGCATCACCTCGCTGCGCAAGACCTTTGGCGGCCTGCATGCGCTCGAGGACATCAATCTCGAGGTCTGGCCCGGCGAGGTGGTCGGGCTGGTCGGCGACAACGGCGCCGGAAAATCGACGCTCGTCCGCTGCATTGCGGGTTATTACGCCCCCGATGCGGGAGAGATTACGGTCGGCGGCGAATCTTTCGGCTCCGGCGGCCCCAAGCGCGCCGCCGAACTCGGCATCGAGATCGTGCACCAGGACCTTTCGCTGGTGATGCATGGCGATGTGGTGCAGAACCTCTACCTCAACCGTGAGATCCGCTCGTCGTTGCCCCTCCTCGATCGTGTTGGGTGGCTCGACAAGAAGGCGATGCGCGCGGGGGCCCGCGCGATTCTCGATCAGGTGGGGATCGGGGGAACGATTTCCGTTCGACAACGCGTTCAGGATCTCTCCGGCGGGCAGCGCCAGTGTATCGCGATCGGGCGCGCCGTCGGCTGGAGCCGGAGGATGGTGTTCCTAGACGAGCCGACGGCTGCGCTCGGCGTGCGGCAGACGCGGCACGTGCTCGATCTCATCGGCCGTCTTCGCTCTCAGGGCATCGCGGTCGTGGTCATCAGCCATAACATGGAGCAGGTGCTGGAGGTCTGCGACCGGATCGTCGTGCTGCGCCTCGGTCGAAAGGTCGCGGACCGGCCCGTCGAGGGCCTGACCGGGTCGATTGTCGTCGGCTATATCACCGGCGCCGAGAAGGGCGAGACTTGAGCGCCGCCCCGCAATCCCGCGAAGAGTTCCCGCTCCTCCTCTGTATCGGAGACCTCGACGTCGACGTCATGATCGAGGTCGATCGGCTGCCGACCCGGGACGGGAAGGTGAACGGCGTCGTGAAGCAGAGAGCGCCGGGCGGCATGGCTGGAAACGTCGCCGCCGGGCTTGCGCGGCTGGGCTCGCGGGTGCGCGTTCTCGGCCGCGTCGGCGATGACGCGGACGGAGCCTTCGCCGTAACGAGCCTCGAGCAGGCGGGCGTCGACACGCGCTTCGTTTCCCGCCTCGACGGCGTGGCGACATTCAGCTGCATCAGCCTGCTCACGCCCGACGGGGAAAAGTCGCTCGTCAAGCTGATGACATCGGCCTATCGGCCGGACGCAAGCGATGTAACCCAGGCGGCGCTCGAAGGTGTCCGCCACCTGCATCTGACCTCTGTCGGCGACCCCGCACTCTGCCGGCGCGTGGTGGAGGCTGCACGGGCTTCAGGGGCCGCCGCCTCGCTCGACATCGAGCGCGCCGACTGTCCGCAGGATGCGGCCGTTCTGCTCGATGCGGTCCAGGGTTTCGATCTCATCTTCTGCAATGCGGAGTTGCGCGCGTTCGTGGATGGGGTGCTTAAGCGGCCGCTCGCGGGCGTCGCCGCCACGGTCGTCACCACGCTCGGCGCCGATGGCGCCCAGGTCGAGACCGCGGAGGGGTGCATCGCCTCGCCGGGCTTTGCGCCAAAGATTGTCGACACTACGGGCGCGGGGGACTGTTTCGCCGCCGCCTGTCTTCACGCGCGCCTCGCGGCAAAACTGAACTGGCGGGCCGCCCTTCGCTTCGCCAATTGCGCCGCGGCCATCTCAACGACGGGGCTCGGCGCTCAGTCGGCCTTGCCGACCGCCGGTCAAGTCGCGGCGCTTCTCGGCGAGGCGCCGACTGGAGTTTGACCCAAGCGCCAATCCTTGGCGCCGCTGCGGTCGGCACCGTCATTCTTACGTGCACGCGGAGATCCGCTCAGGAGCGGCTATCCGGCCGCCTGGCGACGAGGTCGATCTCGATCAGCGCGTCATAGGCGAGGCCTGTCACGCCCACGCAGGTGCGCGCAGGGAGACGCCCTTCGGCGAAGAAGCTGCGATAGACTCGGTTCATGGCCTCGTAATCTCTCTTGAACGCCGTCAGGTAGACGCGCGCCATGACGACATGTTCGAGCGTAAGGCCGAGACCCGCGAGGACGGTCGCCAGATTTGAGAAGACGTTGCGCGTCTGCGCCTCGACCCCTTCCGGCAGCACGCCCGGCGCCTCGGGCGTATCGGGCATCTGCCCGGTGACGAAGACGAAGCCGTCCGTTTCGACGGCGTGGCTGAACGGCGCGACCGGCCTCGGGCCGCCCGTGATCATATGAAACTGCATCGACGCCCCCCGCTCTACGCTCCGAGCAGCGATTTTCGCACGATGGCGTGGACGCCCCAGTTGCCGTCCACGACCTGCGTCACGCCGAAATCGACGCCTGCGGAAATCACCGCGATCGCCTCGTCCTCGCTCAAGCTCCGCATCTCCATGAGAAATCGGCGCGCCTTGCGGAAGGCGTCCTTCATCGCAAGATCGAGGGACGAGGTGGCGTAGACTTCTCCCTGTCCCCGGGAGCCGAATTCGGCGAGGTAGTTCGGATGGCTGAAGCCGGTGAGAACCCATTCGGTCGGCGTCTCGATCAGCGGGTAGGTGAGGTCGGCGAAGCGGCTGTCCTTCTTGTGCAGGACGACGGTCACGCGCCCGGTCATCGAGCATTCGATCGCGGTCCCCGCGATCTCGCCGTCGCCCTGGGCCGCATGCGGATCGCCGATCGACAGGAGGCCGCCGGGGACCGAGACCGGCAGGTAGACGGCCGCGCCTTTGCCTAGGCGCCAATTGTCGAGATTGCCGCCGAAATAGGCCGGCGGAACCGAATTCGACGGGATCGGCTTCCCGCGGCGCAAGGGCGATCACGCCGAAGTGCGGACGCAGCGGGATGCGGATCCGGCTTTGCGGCGCGGCCGCAATCTCGATTTTGGCCTTGTCGACCGGGACACCCGGATAGTCGTAAGTCCGGTGAACGACGCCGAACGGATCGACCTGCGGAGACCAACGATAGGCGTAAAGGGCCTTTGCGTAAGGTTCGTCGCCGTCGGCGAAGATTTCGTAGATGGTGACGTTCTCCCGCGGCTTCGGCTCCTGAATGAATTCGCCATAATGATAGCCCCACCAGGCCGCGACATTGCTGCCGAAAGAGCGCCCTTCATATCCGGGGCTGCGGCTCGGCCGCGGCGCCATGTCGTCGATCCTGACCTCGATCACGTCGCCCGGCTCCGCGTCCTTGACATGGATCGGGCCGGTGCAGATGTGCACGCCGAACCCTTCGCCAGCGCCGCGGCCGAAGATGGAGGCGTCGATCGGGCCGGCGCCGCGACGGTCAACGGCCTTTCTGTCTTTGGTCCAGAAAAAGACCTCTTCCGCCGCCGCGTCGCCCCGGATCATCAGGTCGGGATCGTCGGAGGCGTGCTGGGTCAGCGTTTCAATCTCGACGCTGTCGCCGGAGCGAATCTCGAGGACGGGCCTTAGCGAACGGCTGAAATAGCCCCAATGCACATTCGCCGAACGGACCGCGAGGCGATGGCGGGCGCTTTCGTCCCGCCCGCTCCCCGGAGCAGGCAAGCGGCTGGCAGTCTCGCCAATCGCGCTGCGCTGCTTGAGCTTCCGGTTCGCGAGCGCGCTGAGAGGCCAGCCGCGCTGCGCCGCGCCCCCGCTTTCGGACAGCCTGTCGGCCTGCTGGCTGCGAAAGGCGCCGGGAGGGATCCCGAACCGCTCCTTGAACAGCCGGTTGAAATTGGCGGCGTCGCCGAAGCCGCAGCGGTAGCCGACGTCGGCGACGGAAGGGTGAATGTCGCCGGGCGCGATAAGGGCGGCGCGGGCGCGCTGCAGGCGCCGCTCGCGCAGATAGTGGCCGAAGCTGACGCCGGTCTGCTCGAACAATTTCTGCAGATAGCGCTCCGAAATTCCCTCGCCCCGGGCGATGCGGGGAGCCGTCAGGTCCGGGTCATGCAGGCGCCGTTCGATCGCAGCCGTCACGCGGTTGAACAGCGCCACGAGGCTTGGCGTCGCCGCGGCGCTTGCGCCGTCCTGCCCGCCGACGATTGTCAGGAAGAGATCCGCGACGCCCTGCTCGAGCGCCCGCCATTCGGCCGCCGACAGCGAGTCCATCTCGGCGGCCGCAGTCTCGATGAGCTTGATGAACACGCCCGAAAACCCCTCGGGCTGAAGCCGGCGCGGCGCGGCGAGTGGCCGCCATCCCGGGCTGCGTCCGTCGAGGACGCCGTCCGACAGCGACACAACGACGATAGGAACGATGCGGTCGAGCGCAATGCGCCATTCCTGATCGGCCGGCAGCAAGACAAGCGTGCCGGGCGGGACCCACACGGGACCGCTCACCCCCTCGACCTCGATGTCGTCTTCGAGAGGCAGGAGACAGATCGGAAGGCGGGACCGTCGCGTCAGCGGCGAGAGCGTCTGCAAACCTGCTCTCAGGCGGCCAAGCGCCAGCCCATGCGGATCCCCGCGCACCGAAGCCGCGGCGAAGACCTCAGGCCCCCCTTTGAACGGCGCCGAGCGCAGTCGAAGCTGGGCGAGAAGGTCCCGCCAGGCGTCGCCGCGGGCGATCCGGGGATAGGCTTCGCTCTCGAACTGCCTGATAAACATCCTTTCGCTCGCGGCGCCGGCGAGGCCGATCTGTGCGGCGCAGCGTTCATATTGCACCTGCGAAGCGAGCCGCGCCAGCCCTGGATTCACGAGCATTGGAACACGCTCTTGCGGATCGAGCCATGCACGCCCCAATTGGCGTCGACGACCTGGGTCACGCCAAAATCGGCGGCGACCGACATGAGCGCGATCGCCTCGTCCTCGCTGAGCTTGTGGGCCGTCATGAGGAAGCGGCGGAGCTTGCGGAAGGCGTCGCGCATCGCCCGATCGACGCTCGAATGCCGCGCGATCGCTGTCTGGGCGTCCGCGCCGAGGCTGGCGAGGTAGTTCGGATAGGTGAAGCCGTAGACGGACCATTGCTGGTCCGTCTCCAGCATCGGGTGGTCGAGCCCTTCGAGGGCCGTCCCGGCGAGCGCGTTCTTCTTGTGCAGATGAAATTCGAAGTCGCCGGTCAGCGACGTCTCGATCGCCGTGCCGCCGAGTTCGCTGTCGCCCTGAGCAGCATGGGGATCGCCGACCGAAAAGAAGGCGCCGGCGACTGCGACCGGGTAATACATCGTCGCGCCCCTGCCGATGCGCCAGTCGTCGATGTTGCCGCCGGTGTAGGACGGCGGGACCGAACTGACGAAATCGGCTTCCGAGGGCGCAAGCCCCATCGTGCCGAAATGGAGGCGCGCGGGCACGCGCACATTGGCGAGCACGTTCTCGCGCCGCGTGACGAGGCTATGGTCGACCCGGACACCGGGATAGTCGATCGTGGGATGGACAAGGCCGTCAGGGTCGGTCTGCGGGCGCCAGACGTAATTATAGACGGCTTTGGCGTAAGGCTCGCCCGACGTGTCGAGCTCGAAGATGGTCACGACTTCGCGCGGGCGCGGCTCCTCGATCAGGTCGTGATAGTGGAAGCCCCATGACGCTGCAGCGTTCGAGCCGAAGCATCGGCCAGCGTAGCAGGCGCTGCAGCTCGGTCTCGGCCGCACGTCGAGGACGCGAACTTCGAGGATGTCGCCGGGCTCGGCCCCTTCGATTGCGACGGGGCCGGTGAGGAGATGCACGCCGAGCCCTTCGCCCGGCCCGAATTTGAGCTTGCCCTCGGTCGGCCCGGCGCCGCGGCGCCGGATCGTCTTCTCGTCCTTGGTCCAGTGGAAGATCGCCTCGGCCGCAGGATCATCCTTGATCATGCGCTCATAATCGTCGTTGGCGTGGTGGGTCAGCGTCTCGATCGTCGCGCAGTCGCCTGGCTTCAGGGTCAGAGCCGGTTTGACGACCTTGCTGAAATAGCCCCAGTGCACGGTCGCGGGCGAAACCGGGAGCTTATGGTGATTCATGTCGGTCTCCGATTATCCCGCGCGCCCTTCATGGGGCTTGCGGGCGGCGCGCCGCCGGCGCCTTCTCCTGGGTCCTGCGCATTAGCCGTGCGCGACGCTTTCCTCGGTCATGATCTGAAGGAATTGCGCGGTGCGCGGGTTTTTCGGCCGCGACAGCACGACGTCCGCGCGCCCCTCCTCGACGATCGACCCGTCGGCCAGAAACACCGCGCGGTCAGCGACCTCCTTGGCAAAACTGATCTGGTGGGTGGAAATCATCATGGTGAGGCCGTCCTCCACCGCCAGCCGGCGAATGACATCCAGCACTTCGCTCACGAGTTCGGGGTCGAGCGCCGAGGTCGGCTCGTCGAGCAGGAGAATCGTCGGATTGGGGGCGAGCGCGCGCGCGATCGCCACACGCTGTTGCTGGCCGCCCGACATATGGCGAGGCAGCGCGTCGGCCCGATCCGAGAGCCCCACGCGATCGAGCAGCTCCTGCGCCCGGCGGTCGGCGTCCGTGTGCGAAAGCCCATGCACCCAGCGCAGCGGTCCGGCGATGTTCTGCTTGGCGGTCAGATGACCGAACAGGTTGAAATTCTGAAACACCATGCCGACCCCGACCGTCGCGCGCTCGTTGGCGATCGCGCGCGCCGACAGCGGCCGGTTGTGGGCGTCGAAGCCGATCTCCCGGCCCGTCACCTTGATCGCGCCGCTGTCCCAGGATTTCGAGATGATTTATGCAGCGCAGAAGGGTGCTCTTGCCTGAGCCGCTCGGCCCCAAAAGCGCGACGACTTCGCCGATGCGGACAACGAGATCGATCGAACTCGAGCACGGTTTTACCGTCGTAGGACTTGTGCAGCGCCTCGATTTCGAGCGCGGGCCGGCTGCCTGTGAGCGCGGCCATGCGCTTCTCGCGATCGATGGAGAGGCTGGGCTTCAAGGGCGCAAGCGGGGCCGCCGCAGGCGAGACGGCGGCCGGCGATTCGAGCGGCGCCGTCACCGCGCTCACCCGCACAGCCTCGACCGGCTGGCGGCGCCAGGGCAGAAGACGCGCGAGCCGCGCCTCGGGTGTCGGCAGGTCGAGATCGAGCAGGACTTCGACGATCACCTGGATCACGGCGACCGCGCCGGTCAGCACGAGATACATGAGGCCCGAGGCGAAGAAGATCGAGAAGAAATCGAAATTGGCGGAAGCGAGCTGCGTGCTCCGCAGCGTGAGTTCCTGCACCGAGACGACGGAGGCGAGCGACGAATTCTTGAGCGCGCTGACTGCCTCGTTGCCGAGCGCGGGAACCATCGAGCGGACCGCCTGCGGCGCCACGATGCGCAGCATCACCACGGCCGGCGTCATGCCAAGGGCCTGGCCGGCGATGATCTGGCCCCGATCGACCGCGATGATGTTGCCGCGAATGATCTCGGCGATGAAGGGCGCTTCGTTGAGCGCCAGCGCAAGGCCCGCCGCCTCGACCGCGGTCAGCTTTATGCCGATCATCGGCAGCGCGTTGTAGCAGAAGATCATCTGCAAGATGAGCGGGGTTCCACGAAAGATGATGGCGTAGGCGCGCGTGATGACGGCCAGGATGGGAAACCGGCTGAGCTGCATTCCAGCGAGCACGATCCCCATCACCAGGCCGCCGCCGAGGCCAAGAGCGGTGATAAGAAGCGTGTAGAGGATGCCGGTCAGCAGATAGGGCTGGCTGAGATAATGGAAGAAAAGTTCCATTGACGCTTTCAGCTGCCATCACGCCTGGGACGGGCGGCGCTCAGGCGAACCCGCCCGTCCCCGAGAGTCTTAGTCCGCCAGGACCAGCTTCGGCGCCTCCATCTGATCCACGGGCAAATTCCACTTCTTCATGAGCTCGGCCTGCCCCCCTGATTTCTGGATCTCGGTGAGCGCGGCGAAGACCGCATCGCGGAATTCGGTCTTGTTGCGCGGAACCGCGATGCCGACCGAATAGGGAAGCGTGACCGCCGTCGCCTTCTCGAGCTTGTCGGGATAGGCCTTGACCGCGCCGTCGACCGTATTCACGTCATTGACATAAGTGTCGGCGCGTCCTGACAGAATCGCCTGAATGCAATTGGCGTTGTTGTCGTAAAGCTGAATGCCCGGCGCCGGCTTGCCGGCCGCCTTGCATTTTTCCTCGAGCGCCTGAACGAGGGGCACTTCGACGAAGCCCGTGTTCTCGGCCGCGGTCGCGCCGCACATCGAGAGGTTGATGCCGTCGATCTTCTTCGGATTGCCCTTGGCTACCAGGACGCCGTCATAGACCTTGAGATAGGTGATGAAGTCAGCCGCCTTGGCGCGCTGCTTGGTGGCGTAGATATCGGAGATGACGATATCGGCCTGGCCCGCCTCGAGCGTGGTGAGAAGCGCCGCGAACGTCACAGGCTTGTAGGTGAGCTTGAATCCGAGGCAATCGCCGATCGCTTCGCCAAGATCGATGTCGAACCCGACATATTTGTTCGGATCGTTGGGATCGAGCGCTTCATAGCCAGGCGTATGAGGATTGACGCCGTTGACGAGAGTCTTGCCCTTGAGAGAGGGATACTTCGCCTGAAGCGCGGTGCAGGCCTCCGGCGTCTTGGCGATTGCCGGATGAGGCGCGAGGATCGCCAGTATGGATCCTGCGATCATCGCGGTCAGCGTCCCTGCGACCATGCTCAGCGATGCTGGACCAGCATCGCGACGGCGAAACTGAACGATCCTCATGTACAACTCCATGGCTTCGGATGCGGAACATTGAGTTCAGCTCCCAAGCATAGAGTGGGCCTGGCGCAGCCCCGTTGTCCTCGACCGCACTGATTGTTGTAATTTGACGCGCGGGTCTTCGGGCTCAGATCAATCTTGCCCAGTTTCTAGACAGTGTTCGCTTAAAATCTGTTCGGTTTGATAATTGAAGAGCAACAGCCTCGGCTTTCGATGACTGTAGGCGCTTTCGCTAAGTTGGAAGCTCCCCATCGGAACCACGGCGCCCGATTCCGATGGCCAGAGCGCGCGGCGAAAAAGTGGATGCCGGTTTTTCGCGGATCAAAGCGCGCGAAATTGAGGAATTTAAGCATGCTGCGAGTCAACCTAATCGCAGCATGCCTCAGCGTCGTGAGAGGCTGGCGCGGGAGGCCGCCCCTCCTGCCTTGTGGTTGGCCAGGCGCACCGCCGCGCCGCTCACCAGCGAATCCGACGGGTTGACGATCACCTCGTCCGCTGTGTCGAGACCGGTCAGCACCTCGACGCGGTCGCCATAATCGCGCCCGATGGTGATCGGCGTGAGCTCCGCGACGCCGTTGCGCACCGCGGCGACCCGCAGTCCCTCGCTTCGAAACAGCAGCGTATTGGCCGGAATCACCACCGAATGCGTTCGCTTCTGGAGCGTGAAATGCACGAAGGCGTAGGCGCCGGGCAGCAGCTTGCCGTCCGAATTGTCCACGTCCACCTCGACCAGCAATGTGCGGGAGGCGGGGTTGATTGCGCCATCGGTGCGCGCCAGCGCGCCGTGGAACTCCTGTCCCGGGTACTCGTCGAACGTAACCGTCGCGGTGTCGCCCGAGTGGAGATCCGGTGCGTCGGTCTCCGGCGCCGCGACAAAGATGCGCAGCGTCCGGGTCGAGGCCATGTGGAAGAGCTCCGTGGCCGGGCTGCCCGCCCCAGCGTTGATCAGCGCGCCGACGTCGGTGTTGCGTGCGGTGATCACACCATCGAACGGCGCGGTCACGCGCTCGAACGCGGTCAGCTTCTCCAGGCGATCCACCTGTGCCTGCGCCACGCGCACGTTGGCGCGCGCGACGTCGACCGCGGCCGTGCTCCCCGCATAAGTGAGGCGGTCCTGGTCGCCCTGCTGTCGGCTCGTCCAGCCTCGCCGCACCAGTTCCGAGGTGCGGCCGCTTGTCACTTTGGCGAGGTCCATATTCGCCTCCGCCTGCGTCACGGCCGCCTGATTCTGCGCCAGTTGCGCCTGCGCCTCGCGCAACTGCTGGTCGAGTTCGGGCGTCTCGATCTCAGCCAGCACGTCCCCGCGTTTCACATGGGCGCCGATGTCGTAATTCCAGCTTTTCAGGTAGCCGCTGGCGCGCGCATAGATCGGCGTGTCGATGAACGCCATCGTCTGGCCCGGCAGCACCAGCGTCTGGTCGGGCGCGCCGCCGACCGGATGCACGACCTCGACGAACGGCGCCGCCGTCTCCGCAGTCTCGGCGTCCAACGCCGCCTCGGCCACCCCGCGCTCGCGCATCCCGTTGTAAATCAGGCCGCCAAGCAGCGCGGCCGCAATCGCCAGCCCGGCCAGCCACATCCCGCCGGGCCGTGCGGGCCGCGGCCTCGGCCTGTCGGGCGCCGGCCGGGCGAGATCGCCCGCGCTCGGGTCCTTCAGCATGGTATGGCTAGGCTCCTCACGCGGCGCCGGCTGCGACGCCGCGATCCCCTGCTGGCCGAGGCGCGCGCCTCGCATGCAGCAGGGCGAAGACGGCCGGAACGAACACCAGCGTCGCGACTGTTGCAAGCGCAAGGCCGCCGATCACTGCCCGCCCCAGCGGGGCGTTCTGCTCGCCGCCCGCGCCGAGACCGAGCGACATCGGCGCCATGCCGATGATCATCGCCAGCGCCGTCATCAGCACTGGCCGGAACCGGGTGAAGCCGGCCTCAAGCGCGGCGCGGGCCGCGTCGCCGTGCTCGGCCAGCCGCTCGCGGGCGAATGACACCAAAAGGATGCTGTTTGCGGTCGCGACGCCCATGCACATGATGGCGCCCATGAGCGCAGGCACGCTGAGCGTCGTCCCAGTCAGGAACAGAAACAAGACGATTCCCCCTAACGCCCCGAACAAGGCCGTGATGATGATGAACGGGTCGAGCCAGGACTGGAAGTTCACAACGATCAGCAGATAGACGAGCAGGATCGAGAAGCCCAGTCCCGCGGCCAGGCTGATATAGGCCCCGCGCATGGTCTCGAGCTGACCGCGGATGGTCACGAAACTGCCGCGCGGCAGGCGCCCCGGTTGGCGCCGACGATGCGCGTGATGTCCCGTCCCACCGCGCCAAGGTCGCGCCCCTGCACGTTGGCGTAGACATCGACGACGCGGCGGATGTTGTAGTGGTCCACCGCCGCCATCTCCTGCGAGCGGGAGATCGTGGCGACATCGGCGAGAATCGCCCGGCTGCCTGACGAGCCGGTGATCGGGATGTTCCGGATGTCGTGCAGAGACTGGATATCGTATTGAGGCGCCTGCGCGGCGACCTGGTAGTTCACCCCGTTCTTCCAGTTGAGGAAGAACATGGGTGTGGTCTGGAAGCTTCCGCTCAGCGTTTCCAGCAGGCTGCCCGCCACGTCGCGCTCGGTCAGCCCGTTTTGCTCCGCCTTGGTGCGGTCTACGTCGATGTCGAGGTCCGGGTAGTCGAAGCGCTGCTGGATGCGCGCATCCACCACGCCCGGCACTTGACGCACATCATCGAGAATCTGGTCGGCGACGACGCGGTTGTCGCGCACGTCGGCGCCGTCAATCTGGATGTCGATCGGCGAGGGCATGCCAAAATTCAGGATCTGGGTGATCATGTCGGCGGGCAGCGAATAGAACGTCACCCCGGGGAATTCCTGCGCGACCAGGCGGCGGATCGCCGCGAGGTATCTGGCGGTCGGGTGGTGATCGGGCTTGAGCGACACCATGATGTCCGCGTCCGCCGCGCCAATCACGCCGGTCGCGGTGTGAGTGAGGTTCATGCCGCTATACGGCAAGCCTATATTGTCGACGATTGTGTCCAGTTCGCGCGCAGGTATGACCCGCCGCATGGCGGTCTCGACCTGGTCGGCGAGGCGGGCGGTCTCCTCTATGCGCGTGCCGGTCTTGGCGCGCATGTGAAGGATGAACTGACCGCTGTCGGTGTTGGGGAAGAAGTCCTGCCCGAGCCATGGCCCGAGCGCGAAGAGCGCCAGACAGAAGACGAGAAACGCCGGAATGAAGAGGAGTCGACGGCGCACGAGCAGCGCGAGCAGATCGCGATAGGCGTATCGCGTCCGCTCGAAGCCGCGCTCGAAGCGGCGCTGGAACATCGCCAGCGGATTGCGCGTGGGCGCCGGGGCGTGCCCCTTGTGGCGCAGCAGATACATCGCCATCGTCGGGACCAGCGTGCGCGACAGGAAGTAGGACGCGAGCATCGCGAACACCACCGCTTCCGCAAGCGGCATGAAGAGATAGCGCGCCACGCCCTGCAGCAGGAACATCGGCACGAACACGATGCAGATGCAGAGCGTCGATACGAGCGCCGGCACCGCGATCTGGGAGGCGCCGTTGACGATCGCCTCGCGCAGCGGCTGCCCGTCCTCGAGGTAGCGCTCCATGTTCTCGATCGTCACCGTCGCATCGTCGACCAGGATGCCGACGGCGAGCGCGAGGCCGCCGAGCGTCATGAGGTTAATCGTCTCGCCCAGCGCGCTAAGCGCCATCACTGAGGTCAGGATCGACAGCGGTATCGACACCGCAATGATCAAGGTGCTGCGCCAGCTGCCGAGGAACAAGAGGATCATCAACGCGGTCAGGCACGCCGCGATCACCGCCTCGCGCACCACGTCGGCGATCGCCGCCTTGACGAAGATCGACTGGTCGGCGAGCGGCCTGACGTGGAGTTGCGGCGGCATCGTCTGCTCCACCCTCGGCAACAGCGCGCGGATGTCGTCGACCACGTCGATCGTCGAGGCGGCGCCGGCCTTCAATATCGTCACCAGCACACCGCGCTTGCCGTCCATCCGCACGATGTTGGTCTGCGGCGCAAATCCGTCGTTGACCGTGGCGACGTCACGCAGATAGATCGTCGCGTTGCCGACCGTGCGGATGGGCAGGTCGTTGAGCTGTTCGATCGTGCGCGGGGCCGCGTTGGTGCGCACGTCGTATTCGAACTCCGAGATCTTCGCCGTGCCGGACGGCAGCACCAGGTCCTGTGCGTTCACCGCGTTCAGGACGTCGGTCGGCGACAACCCCTTCGCCTGCAGCCGCGCCGGATCGAAGGCGATCGTGACCTGCCGCTGTTTGCCGCCATATGGATAGGGGACCGTGGCTCCCGGCACGGTGACCAGTTGCGTGCGCAAGAAGTTGAGGCCAAGGTCGTTGAGTTGCTGCTCGGAGAGGTTGTCGCCAGATAGCCCGAGTTGGAGGATTGGCACGTTGGAGGCGCTGTAGTTAAGGATTTCCGGGGGCTCGGTCCCCGGCGGCGTCTGCCGCAGCAGCAATTGCGAGGCGGCCGTCACCTGCGCGTTCGCAGTATCGAGGCTGGCGCCGGGCTGCAGAAAGATCTTGACCAGGGCGATGCCGTTATAGGTGGTCGAACTCGATGTGCTGGATGTTGTCGACCAGCGTCGTCAGCGACCGTTCGTAGGCGGAGGTCAGCCGCCCCTCCATCTCTTCGGCATTGAGACCGGTATAGGTCCAAACCACCGCGACCACAGGAATGTTGATGTTCGGAAAGATGTCCGTCGGCGTGCGCAGGATCACCAGCGGGCTGACAATCAGGATCAGCAGCGCCAACACCACGAAGGTGTAGGGTCGATCGAGTGCAATTCGGACGATCCACATACGTGGCCAATTTCCTAGCGGTTAGAACCCGGATCCGGGCGGTCCCGCGATCCAGTCAGCGGCCCGAAGCGGGCAATAGCCTCCGATCCGCGCTTCGGGCGTGTTCCTGCTGGCCGAGCCGCCGCATTGGCGCCTGCCGCGGCATATCGGCGCAAGCCTGTTGCACTTTCTTGGACTAGGCAAGGTCGCGAAGCGAATCAACACATTGAGAAGTGCGGACCCTGGTCTCCGGGGCGGCGAAGGAGCGGCGATTTGGCGCCCCTCGTCGTGCTCAATGGCGAATCGCGCTATCCAGCCGCGGAGGCTGTAAGGCCTCTGGCGAGGCTGCCCCGATCTCGACCACGGAGGGTTCACACGCGTCGCGCGGCGATGGTCAGCGGGTCTCGGCTGACAGTCGCTCGGCGCCGGGAGCGTATTTTCGCCAGTTGTGCTCCTCGCGGAAGCCCAACAGCTCCCGGGCCTTTCGGTTGGACATCGGCGCTTCGAAACTTCCCAATTCGCGCCTTCGCGGCGTGTGCGGCGCGTGCTTCGCCAGGAACGACATCGTGGGCTCGTTTGCGATGATCTCGTCGTTTGCGGCGTTGAAAACCTGAAAACCGAGACCATCCTTCTCAAGGCAAAGATCGACAATCTGAGCGAGGTCGCGGACGTCGATATAGCTCCACGCGTCGCGCTTGCGGGCAAGCGGTTCGGCGAGGGCCGCCGGAAATCGCTCATAGTCGGCGGGTTCGATCACCACGCCGATCCGAAGCGCATAGATGTCGGCGCCGGTGCGAGAAACGAATGATCGAGCGATCTTTTCCCCCACCAGCTTCGAGAGGCCGTAGCTGTCGGTCGGATCGGCGTCGTAGTCCTCGTCGACGGGAAAACTGGTGTAATCCCGGTCGCCCTCCGCGAAGCAGACGCCATAGGCGGTGATGCTCGAGGCGATGACGACCTTGCGAACGCCAAGCTTTATCGCCGCTTCAATCACGTTGTAGGTCGACAGCACATTCGCGGCGAACATGGCGTTGTCCGGCCGCATCAGGATACGCGGAATAGCCGCGAAATGAACGACCGCGTCCAGGGGCGCCGGGCCTCCGCCTCTTCTCAGGTCGTCAAAGCCGAAGTGCATCGAGAGCGCGTCGAACGTTTCGCCGCTATCGGCGAGATCGACGATAACCGTGTTGACTCCTGGCGCATCGAGCGGCTTCAGGTCAAGGTTCAACACCTTGTGGCCGCGTTCGATGAGATACGGAACGACCGTCCGGCCGACCTTTCCGCTGCCGCCTGTGAACGCGATGCGCTTGCCCATGAACGCTTTCAGCCTCCCTTCAACCTTCGCCTCGATCGGGCGCTCCGAGTCGGCGCTATTCGAAGAGGCCGAAGCCGGGCGCGGCGTGCTTGCGGACATTCTCCATATTGAGCTCGAGCCCGATTCCGGGTTTGTCGGTGAGCGCGATGTGCCCATCCTTGACGATCGAGCTGGAGCCGTCGGGAGCGAACACGTAGCTGTCCCAGATCTCGCGCTCCTCCAAGGCATGCCATTCGAGCACGAGAAAGTTCGGGACGGCGGCGCAGACATGGGCCGTCGCCATCGTTCCAAGCGGCGTCGAGACGAGATGAGGGGCGAACGGCAGATAGTAGACTTCGGCGAGATTGGCGATCTTCTTGCTTTCCGCGAGGCCGCCGCATTTGGGCACGTCCGGCATGACGACGTCCGCCGCCTGCTGCTGCAGCAACTCGCGGAAGCCCCAGCGCAGGTAGAGATTCTCCCCGACGCAGATCGGCGTGCGGCTTCGCGCCCGCACCTGACGCAGGGCGTCGACATTCTCGGCCGGGAGCGGCTCCTCGAGCCACATCAGATTGAACGGCTCCATTTCCCAGGCGATGCGGCTGGCGCTCGGCACGTCATAGCGCGCGTGAAGATCGATGCAGAGGTCGACATCGGGCCCGACGGCCTTCCGCACCGCGGCGACCCGCTCGACCATCGATCGCACCTCCGCATTGTTGACCGTGTGATTGACCGCGTCGAACTTCGCCGGATGGCGAAGGTTGTCGATGTCGAATTTGAGCGCTGTGAAGCCCTCCTTCACCATACGCCGCGCGCGCGCCGCGCAGCCCTCCGGCGAGCCCGAAGAATCATCGCCATCGCCGCAATCGGCATAGAGGCGGATGCGATCGCGGAACTTCCCGCCCAGCAACCGATAGAGGGGCTGGCCGGCGGCCTTCGCCGCAAGGTCCCACAGCGCAATCTCGATGCCGCTGAGCGCGATCAGGAAGATTCCGCCTTGCGGACCCGAGAAGACATGATTGCGGCGGAGCTTCTCCCAGCAATATTCGACATTGCGCGGATCCTCGCCGATCAGTTCGGCTTTGAGCTCCGCGATCAGGCCAACGATCGCGCCCGCGCCGGCGTCGGGGTTGGCCTCGCCATAGCCCGATAATCCCTCGTCGGTGTCGACCCTGACCAGCGTCGCGTTGCCGTGGTAGGCGACGACGGCGGTCTTGACGTCCACGATCTTCATACACGTTCCTCCCAGTCCCGCGATTTGATTGCGCCGCACGCCACATTCTTGCAGCCTCCCGGATCGAACGGGATGTCCTCCGGAAGCCGAGTTCGGTCGCAATCTGCCCGCTGCGGACTTGTCAGATGAGTATATAAGCGTGTAAGAAGTCAGGCAAGCGCATCATTGGGAGAAGACGCGGCCATGCATGAGCGGCGATTGGGATCGTCTCCGGTATCCGTTTCCGAAATTGGGCTTGGGACGTGGGGCATGTCCGGCGCGTTCTGGGGCGCGGCCGACGACGCCGAATCGATCCGCGTCATCCACCGGGCGCTCGATCTCGGCGTGACCCTCATCGACACCGCCGAGGCCTACGGCGGAGGGCACGCCGAGGAGGTGGTCGGCAAGGCGCTCACCGGCCGGCGCCGGCAGGCTGTGATCGCGACCAAAGCGGCCCCGAACCACCTCGAGGCGGCGGAAGCCGTGAAGGCGCTGGAAGGGTCGCTGAAGCGCCTGCAGACGGATTATGTCGACGTCTATTTCATCCACTGGCCGAACCCGGACGTGCCGCTTGGCGCAACGATGGAGGCGTTCGAGCGGTTGCGCGCGGAGGGACGCATCCGCGCGCTCGGCGTCTCTAATTTCGGCCCGAAGGAGATGGACGCCGCGCGACAGCATGGCGTCATCGACGTGCTGCAGCCGCCCTACAACATGCTGTGGCGCGAGGTGGAGGCGGCGACGCTTCCCTATTGCCGTGAGCACAATATCGGCGTGATGCCCTATAGCGGCCTTGCGCAGGGGCTGCTCACCGGCGCACTGTCGCGCAACACGACTTTCGCCGAGGGGGATGAGCGCCGCACCACGGTCCTTTTCCAGCCAGGGACCTTCGAGCGCGCCCTCGATGCGGTCGAGGGCTTGCGCCCGATCGCCGCGAAATATGGCAAGTCCGTCGCCCAACTTGCGATCCAGTGGCTGACCAGCCGGCCCGGCGTCACCTCTCCGCTGCTCGGCGCAAGAACAGCGCCTGAGATCGAGGAAAACGCTGGCAGCGTCGGCTGGACGATCGCTGCGGCCGACGTCGCCGAGATCGACCGGCTGACCCTCCCCGTGTGGAAGGAAATCGCCGACAAGGGCGACATGTTCGGCTACTGGGTGAAGCAGCGCGCGGCGAAGGCTAAAGCGTGAGGACGCGGGACGGCGATCCCGGGCGCTACCCCACCTCCTCCTCGTCGGTCATGAGCAGAAGCGTGTTCAGCATCAAATGCTCGCGCATTGCGGCTGCGGCGCGCTTCGGGTCGCGGGCCGCCAAAGCCTCGTAGATCTTGCGATGGTGCTTGGTCGCCTCCGGCAGCGCGCGGGGGGCGCGATTGCTGAGCCGGCGGCTCGCCGACTGCCACCAACGAGAAGAATACATGAACCGGTCAAGGATACGGTTGCGGGTGGCGCGGCAGATCTCCATGTGGAACTCAAGATCGAGCTCGAGATAGCGGTCCGGCGCGTCGACATGCGCCGCCATGGCGTCGAGAAGGTCAGCGAGATGGGCAAGGCCCGCGTCGGTCAGGGTCTGCGCAGCCTTGGCCGCGATGGCGGGTTCAAACACGAGGCGGGCCTCGTGCAGCTCCTTGAGCAGTTCGTGGACCTGCGGCGAGGGCAGCCATTCGACGAGCAAAGGGCTCATATAGTCCCACTCGTCAGGAGGCCGCACGATGATGCGCCGCCCCTGGGCGATGTCGACGATATCGAGCGCGCTCAGGATCTTCAGAGCCTCCCGTGCGACCGCCCGCGATACGCCGAATTCGATGCAGATCTGCACTTCCGAAGGCGCGAGCCCATCCGGCAGTTCGCCGCCGGCGATCCGGCGGACCAGCACGCTCGCGACCTGCTGGGGAAGAGGACGGAGCTTGACCTGCATCATTGATCTCTGTAACCTGATCTTATCGGACAAGTTGATAAGCATATAAGACTGGCGAGAGCAAGCGTGTCCGACGCTCGCTGACCCGTCCGGGCGGTGAGGAGGAAACGATGTGTGCAGAGACACTGTGGTCAGGCTCAGCGGCTTCTCGCGGCGAACGCGCTTTTTCCGCCGTGCAAGGCAGGCGCCGGGGGCTCGATGAGCCTCACCCGCTCCGGGCGCCGCGCGGCGGGCGATCGGCCACCGCCTCGATCCGGCGAGAGAGATTTCCTGAGATTTCATAACAAGGCGCGGGCCACGTTCGCCTGAGCGCTTCTGGGAGGTAGCAGCCATGTTTAAGAATTTGTCGAGACGCCAGTTCCTGCAAAGCTCGGCCGTGATCGCGACAGGCGCCGGCGTCGCGGCGCCCGGGATCGCCCGCGCGGAAGCGACCGAGATCAAGGCGCTGCTCATCACCGGCGGTCCCCTCTATCCGAAATACTGGGAGCAGATTGCACAGGACTTCAAGAAGAAGACCGGCATCACGGTGAATTACGACCTGCTCGAATTCACCCCCCTCACCTCGAAGACCGTCACGCTCGGGGCTGCGCGCAGCAGCCTCTATGACGTCTACAGCACGCACACGGCCCAGATCGGTTCCTTCTTCAACCATTTTGCGCCGCTCGACGCGTACTTCAAGCCTTCCGAGCTCGAGGATTTCTACCCCGTCGCGCTCAAATATCTGCGCAATCCCAAGACGGACAAGCTCGCCGCGATCCCGCGCAACATGGACGCCCGCGTCCAGTATTACCGCAAGGACGTCTACGACGCGCACAGCCTCAAGCCGGCCGTGACCTGGGACGATCTCATCCATGTCAGCCAGACCCTCACGGGCGGCGGCCACTACGGCCTCGTCGTGCCCGGCCAGGGGGATCCCGCGCAGCGCACCTTCAGCGACCTCCTGTGGCAGGCCGGCGGCGAGTGGGTGGACGAGAACAACAAGCCTTCGTTCAACGCGGCGCCCGGCATCGAGGCGCTCACTTTCTATCGCGACCTCATCCAGAAATACAAAGTCACGCCGCCCGACGCGGTGAGCTACCAGTGGGATGAGAACTCATCGGAATTCTCATCGGGCGCCGTGTACGACACGTTCGACTGGCCGGGCGCCTACGCAACGCTCTCCAATCCCGCGACGTCGAAGGTTGTCGGCAAATGGTCGACCGCGCCCTATATCCGCAACAAGCAGGCGATCTCCTGCGCGATTTCGCATGCGATGGCGCTGAACAGCCTGTCCAAGAAGAAGGACGCGGCGGTCGAGTTCATCAAGTTCTCCGTCGGCCCCGACGCGCAGACGCTGAACTTCCAGGAGTTCACCAACTTTCCGAGCCGCCAGTCGGTCGCCAAGCAGGTCGTCGCCGCGGCGGAGGGCGAAAAGGCGGCGTGGCTGGGGCAACTCGAGCAGACCATCGCCACCGGCAAAGAATGGCCGAAGCTGCCGGGTTTCTCGAAGGTCTGCACGATCATGTTCTCGGCAATCGAGAAGTCGCTCAGCAACCAGGCGACGCCCACAGACTCTTTGAACCAGGCGGCCAAGGAAGCCCTCGACGCGATGACCCAGGCGGGGGCCTATCAATAGAATGGCGGACGCCGCCGTCGCGCTCAACCAACCGGGCGGCCGGCGTCGCGCGTGGACCGCTGACCTCCGCCTGGACGGGTTATGCCCTGGCGGGGCCCGCGCTCCTCGTCATGATCGCGATCTTTCTTTACCCGCTCGGCTATTCGTTCGTGATGAGCTTCTTCCGGTGGGACCTGAGCGCGCCGTCGGCGCCTTTCATTGGCCTCAACAACTACAAGGAGACGTTCGCAAGCCCGCTCTTCCAGCAGTCGCTGCGCAATCAGCTCATCTTCACCGCCGCGACCATCACGATCGAGGTTTCGGCGGGCATGGGCGTCGCGGTCCTGATCAACGGCAAGATGCGCGGCCTTCGGGCCGCGCGAACCCTGCTGCTTATTCCGCCGATGATCGCGCCAGCCGTGGTGGGCCTGAACTTCCGCTGGCTCTTCAATTCCCAATACGGCTTCATCGACGCGCTGCTCGCCGATCTCCATCTGCCCGCGATCCCGTGGCTCTCGGATCCAAACTGGGCGCTCGCCTCGATCATCATCGCCGACGTCTGGCAGAATACGCCGCTCATGGTGCTGCTCTTCCTGGCGGGCCTGCAATCGCTGCCGCAAGAGCCGCTGGAGGCCGCGGCTGTCGACGGCGCCTCGCCCTGGCAGATCTTCTGGTATATCACGCTGCCGTTGATGCGGCCGGTCATCGTGATCGCGCTCATGCTGCGGATCATCGACACGTTCCGCACCTTCGACGTCGTCTGGCTGATGACGCAGGGCGGCCCCGGAGGCGCCTCCAGCCTCGTCACCGTCTACGCCTACCTCCTGGCGTTCCAGGGCGTCGATTTCGGTCATGCGGCGGCCGTCTCGTATATCGCGCTGGCTATCTCGCTCGTTCTCTTGGGCGTGCTCTACGGCTTCCCGTGGCTCAGGGAAACGTGATGGCGGTGACGAGCGAAGAGAGGATGGCCGCAGGGTCCGTCGAAGTCCTGCAGCCTCCGAGGCGGCCCTTTCAGGTCGGGCTTGCCGCGCGCTACGCGGTGCTGATCGGAACGATCGTCCTGACGCTCTTTCCGCTCGTATGGCTCGTCATTACGTCGCTGCGCGTTCCGGCCGACATCTTCGCGGTCCCGGTGCACATCATCCCGGCCTCGGTGACCTGGCGCCAGTACGTCAATGTCTTCACCCAGTACAATCTTGCCGGCTATCTCTGGAACACGATCATCGTCTCGCTGGCGACGGTCGTCTGCGTGACGGTGCTCGCCGTCCCTTGCGCCTATGCGATGGCCCGGTTCCGCCTGCCCGGCCACCGGGTCATCGTCACGCTGTTGCTCATCATGCGCATGATCCCGGTCGTCGCGCTCGCGATTCCGCTCTTCGCCGTCTTCGCGAGTCTCGGGCTCCTGGACACTCTGACGTCGCTGATCCTCGCCCATACGGCGGCGAAGCTGCCCGTCGCCATCTGGCTCCTCATCGGCTTCGTCCAGGACGTGCCGAAGGAGATCGAGGAATCCGCGGCGATGGACGGCGCCGGGACGCTGAGGACGCTCGTCCAGATCGTCACGCCGCTGATTGCGCCGGGCCTTGGCGCGAGCGCCGTCATCACGTTTCTGTTCACCTGGAACGATCTTCTGATCGCCCTGACGCTCGCCTCGAGCGAGAACGCGCAGACCCTGCCGGTCGGTCTCACCAATTTCGTCTCCCAATACGGCGTCGACTGGGGCGCGATGTCGGCGGCCGGGGTCCTGATGGTGATCCCGACTCTGATTTTCGTCTGGTTCGCGCAGGGCCTCCTGGTGAAGGGGCTGGTGACTGGCGCCGTGCGAGGCTAGGGACGCCATGAAGATCACCGCGATCGTGCCGTGGCTGGTGAAGGTCGAGCGCTTCCTACTGGGGCGAATATCTGTTCGTCGAGGTGAGGACCGACGAGGGCCTCTCCGGCTGGGGCGAGATCACGACGACCACGAAGATCGCCAATCGCGCCGTCGCCGGAATGCTGCGTCAGCTCAACGATCTTCTCGTCGGCGACGATCCGACCAAGATCGAAAGCCTGTGGCACAAGACCTTCCGCGCCTTCACCTATATGGGCTCGCGCGGCGCGGCCTCCCATGTGGTGAGCGGCGTCGACATCGCACTATGGGACATTCTCGGCAAGAGCCGCGGCCTGCCGATTTACGAGATGCTGGGCGGCCCGGTGCGCGACGACATTCTCATCTATACCCATCCGGATCAGAGCAAGTTCACAAGCCGCGAAGGCGTCGTCGAGGAAATCCGCGCGATCATCGAGTTCCGGCCATGACGCGATCAAATTTGACCCCTTTCCGCACTATGAGGGCCACGCCGGGCATATGCATGGCTATCTCGATGGCGAGCTGTCGAAGAAGGGCGAGCGCGAAGCGGCCGAGCTCACCGCGCTCATCCGCGAGACTGCGGGCCCCGATGTCGAAATTCTCATCGACGCGCATGGACGCTTCGACGTCCCAACCGCAATTCGGCTCTGCCGCGCGCTCGAAGACGCAGGCCAGATCGACTGGTTCGAAGAGCCGGTGCCAGTCGAAAGCTACAACGCTCTCAGACAGGTGCGCGAGCGCGTGAGCGCCGCGATATCGGTCGGCGAGCGGCTGCATACGCGGTGGGAGTTCGTGCCGATCTTCGAGAACCGTCTCGCGGATTATGTGATGCCCGACGTCACCTGGGCCGGCGGGATCACCGAACTCAAGAAGATCGCGATCCTGGCCGAGGCCTATTACGTGCCGATCACGCCGCATGACGCGAGCGGCCCGATCAATGTCGTCGCTGGCGCGCATGTGATGATGACCGTTCCGAACTTCTATCGCATCGAAACCAGCAGCTACGACCTCAGCCACTACAACAAACTGATCGAAGAGCCGCTCGACAACCGCGGCGGCCGCATCCGGCTCAATGGCAAGCCCGGGCTCGGCGTCGCCATGAACCTCGACTATCTCAGGCGCAACGCGCTCGACGGATTCGACGACCGGAATGTGCGCGCGTGATTCCGTTTTGAAACAAGGAGACCCCGTTGAACGCCCTTCCGGAGATCAAGGACATTTCGCGGCCGCCCCGCGCGCTTGCCGACGGTCTTGCAAAGATCGGCGCGGCGACGCTCAGCAGCGAGCTCTCGCGGCAGCTCGGCATACGCGACCCGCAGATCCGAGGGCCCCGGCCGCTGGTGAAGGGCCGCACGATCGCCGGTCCTGCGCTGACCCTGCAATGCATGCCCAAGCGCGAAGACCTCTATAACGAATCCGAATACGAGGATCCCGAGACGCAGCTGCACAGGCACGTGCTCTATCCGACGCAGCCGGGCGACGTCGTCGTGGTCGATGCGCGCGGCGATCTTGCGAGCGGCATATTCGGCGAGATGATGCTCACCTTCTTTGCCGGGCGCGGCGGGGCCGGCGTGGTGATCGACGGCTGCATCCGGGATTCGGCGGAAGCGGCGAAGCTCGATATCGGCATCTGGGTGAGCGGCGTGACGCCGAACTATCATGCGCAGACGAACATCGTTCCGTTCGCCGTCAACGTGCCCATCGCCTGCGCCAACGTGCTCGTTATTCCGGGCGATATTATCGTGGCGGACGACGATGGCGTGGTTGTCGTGCCGATTGGCCTTGCGTCCAAGCTGCTCGAGATGGCCGGCGAGCATGTCGAGTGGGAGGAATTCTCCCGCATGCGGCTCGCTCAAGGCGGCGACCTGCGCAAGTATTATCCGCTGAGCGCCGAGGGCGAGGCGGAATACAAGGCCTGGCGCAAGGCCCAGCAGCAGCGTTGAGCGCTGCGCTATCTCAAGGGCTTGGCGGGTCCGCCGTCATGTCGGCGCCGGAGCGGCCCCGTGCGGCTCCACGGCGTCAAGATCGGCGGCGGTGATCGGCTGATCGACGATGAAGAGGTACGACGCGGCCGAAGCGACGCCGATCGCCGCACCCACGACCAGCGCCGGAATGAAGGAGCCGGTGTGCTGCACGATCACACCCCGTGACTGTCGGCGCGAGCGCTCCGCCGAGATAGCCGCCGAAATTCTGCATGGCGCCGATCGAGGCGGTGCAGTTCGTCGGCGCGGCCACCGAACTCAGCGCCCAGGCGCAGGTGCTGGTGACGTAGAGGAAAAAGAGCGAAGCCGAAATGAAGGCGACTGCGAGCGCGTTGCTAGTGACGAAGGCCGCGGCGACGGTGCAGGCCGCTGTCGCGCATAAGGCGATGGTCGCCGGATATTGCCGGCTCTTCACCGGCGACATGCCGCGGCGCACCAGAATGTCCGTGATATAGCCGCCGAGGATTCCGCCTACGACCCCAAAGACGAAGGGGATGGCGGCGGCGAACCCGGTGAACTTGACGCTCATGTGGCGCTCGAGCTCGAGATAGCCGGGCAGCCAGGCGGTATAGATCCAGGTGAGATAAATGCAGCCGAAATAGCCGAGGATCATGCCCCAGGTGGTGCGGAAGCGGAACAACTGCTTCCACTCCCTGAGCGTCACGACGGTCCGATCCCCAGGCGGATCGCCGTGGGTGCGATAGGCGATCTCGTCGGCCGTCAGCTCGACTTCGTTGGGGTTGCGATAGACGACAAACCAGACCGCCGCCATGGCGAGACCGGCCACGCCCATGATCATGAACATGACCCGCCAGCCGTAGCTCAGCATCAGGAAAGGTGAGGAGCGGCACGGCGATGGCGGTGCCGAGCGACGAGGCGCAGTTGAAGATTCCGGTCGCGAGACCCCGGTCGCGCGGATGGAACCAGTCGCGGACCACGCGAGCGCCGGTCGGGAACTGCGGCGCTTCCCCCACGCCGAGCAGCAGCCGGGCGCCGAAGAACTGGCCGAAGCTCTGCACGAATCCGGCGATCAGCTGGGCGAGCGACCAAAGGCTCAGTCCGCAGGTCAAGAGAAAGCGCGGCCCGAACTTGTCGACCATCGCGCCGGTCGGCAATTGCGAAAACGCATAGGCCCACAGGAAGGCGGACAAAAGGTAGCCCATGTCCGCGATCGACAGGCCGAGATCGTGGCGGATCAGGAGATTGGCCACCGCGAGCGTCGCGCGGTCGATATAGTTGATCACGCCGGCCACGACCAGCATGGCCAGCGCCGCCCGCTGGATCGATTTCAGCCGCGGCGTCGCCTTCAACGCTTCCAACATCGCATTTCCTCGCCTTTAGCTCACCTTTTGCTCACCCGCTCGACTTAAGAGCATAAAAGCGCCAGCGCGGTCGATGCCCTCGCCATGTTCATTTCATTTTCACCCACATGGCGCCTTCACATTTTCGTTGGGTCGACGCCTGCGGGGCGAGGGCACAAAATACAATGCTGCCGTGGCGAACGGTCCTCTGGCGCTGCAGCAAACTTGTGGTTAAATACTAGAGGTTACGGTCCGGAGATGTTCATGCTTGCTCGCCCGCGTCGAAGCGTCCTCTATATGCCCGGCTCCAACGCCAAGGCGTTGGCGAAGGCGAAAACGTTGTCTGCCGACGCGCTGATCCTTGATCTCGAGGATTCGGTCGCCCCGGACCAGAAAATCATGGCGCGCGAACAGGTCGCGGAGGCCGTACGCGTGGGCGCGTTCGGCGGGCGCGAGGTCGTCATCCGCGTCAACGGACCGCACACGACGTGGGGAGAAGCCGATCTCGTCGCCGCCTCCGCCGCCGGCCCGGACGCCATTCTCCTGCCCAAGGTCGACGGGCCAGGCGCGATCATGGCCGCCGCCCGGACGCTCCGCGAATCGGGCGCGCCCGACCGGACAAGGCTATGGGCGATGATGGAGACGCCGAACGCCGTTTTGAACGCCGGCTCGATCGCCGCCGTCGCCGCCGACCCGACGTCGCGATTCGCCGTCATGGTCATGGGCCTCAACGATCTCGCCAAGGAGACGCGGGCGAGGCTCACCCCCGGCCGCCCGACCATGACCGCGTGGCTTGCGAGCTGCGTGGTCGCCGCGCGCGCCCACGGCGTCGACATCATCGACGGCGTGTTCAACGACATCAGGGATCTCGACGGCTTCCGCCTCGAATGTCTGCAGGGCCGCGACATGGGCCTCGACGGCAAGACGCTCATTCATCCGACCCAGATCGACATCTGCAACGAAACGTTCGCGCCAACCTCGGCGGAGGTGGAGCACGCAGCCGCGATCGTCGAGGCGTTCGCGCTGCCGGAAAACGCCGGCAAGGGCGTGATCCAGCTCGACGGCCGCATGGTGGAGCTTTTGCACGCCGACATGGCGCGCAAAACGCTCGCAATCGCCGACGCGATCGCGGCGCGAAGCATGGCGGCGGCTTAGCCCCCTCGGGGAAGCCCTGCCGCCTCGGCGATCAGCTCGAAGGAGCGCAGCCGCGGGCATGCTCGTAGACGTCGGAGACGACGATGAGTTCGTCGGCCCGGGTTTCCTCGACCAGCGCGGCCATGCCTTTGCGGACCGTATCGCGCGAGCCGACAATGGAGCGCGCCAGCATCCGCATCGCCTGCGCCTTCTCCATCGGCGTCCAATAGCTTTCGATGTCGTCGATCGGCGGCTGGCTCAAGCCCCGCGCGCCGCGGAAGATGTTGGTGAACGACATCTGCTGGGTCGTGGCGAGCCGGCGCGCTTCATCGTCGCTTTCGGCGGCGATGATGTTGACGCCGACCATCGCATACGGCCGGTCGAGCTGCTCGGACGGCTTGAAGCGGCTCGCGATAAATCTCGAGCGCCGCGATCAGATGATCGGGCGCGAAATGCGACGCGAAAGCATAAGGCAGCCCCAGTTCGGCGGCCAGCATCGCGCCGAAATGGCTCGATCCGAGAATCCAGAGCGGCACTTCCGTTCCCGCCGCCGGCACGGCCTGGATGCGCTGGCCGGGGCCCGCCGGCGCCAGGAACGCCTGCAGCTCCAGAACGTCCTGCGGGAAGGTCTCGGCGGCCTCCGGCGGACGGCGCAAGGCGCGCAGCGTGAGCTGGTCCGTGCCTGGCGCGCGGCCGAGCCCGAGATCGATGCGGCCGGGAAAGAGCCGCGCCAGCGTTCCGAACTGCTCGGCGATGACGTAGGGCGCGTGGTTCGGCAGCATGATGCCCCCCGCCCCGACCCGAATGGTCTTCGTCCCCTCGGCGAGATGAGCGAGCACGACCGATGTCGCGGCGCTGGCGATGCCCGCCATGTTGTGATGCTCCGCCACCCAGATGCGCCGGATAGCCCCATTTCTCGGCGTGGGCGGCGAGGTCGCGAGCATTGTCGAGCGCGCCGCGCGCGTCGGTCTCCTGCGTGACGCGAACAAGCTCGAGAATGGAGAGGGGCGTCATGAGGCGCCTGCGGCCGGACGCCCGCTTGTCAGAGCTTCTTCAGCCTCACGATCACGTCGATGGCCGCGACGCTCATGCCGTCGGGAGGCGGGATCTCGAACTCCGGCAGCAGGTCCTCGGGGATGTCGGACAGTTCTTCCGTATCCTCGCGATAGAAGTGGTAGTGCGGCCCGGTCTTGGTGTCGTACCAGAGCTTGGCGTCGTAGATCGCGATCTCCCGCAGGAGGCCGCAGCGCGAAAATTCGTTGAGCGTATTGTAGATCGTGCCGAGCGTCGGCGCGAACTGGATCGACCGCGTCTCGTGATAGATCATTTCGGCGGTGAAGTGCCGGTTTCCCGCGCCGAAGATCGCGCGCGCGAGATCGAGCCTCTGGCGGGTCGGACGCACGCCCGCGGAGGCGAGCTTCCGGACCAGCACGCCGTAGCAGACATCAGGATGCGGAGCGCTCTTCGTTTCCATGGACATCGCATGTCGCTGGCGGACGGCCGGAACCATCCTCGCCCGCGAATTCCTGAACTTGATTGAACAGACTTTGTAATCCGCCTCGGCCGCATCCGCAACCTCAACCTTGGCCGGCGGGGCGCGGTCGCCGCCGCCTCGCTGGCGGCGCGCGTCCGATTTCTCATATGGTTCAGGTCGAGCCGGTTCATGGGAGGTTGGCCTTGGCGATTGCGGGCGGATGTCTGTGCGGGGCGGTGCGGTACGAGATCAAGGCCGACGCGCCGCTCGGCGCGCGCTATTGCTGGTGCCGCGTCTGCCAATATCTCGGCTGCGGGAACCGGGGCGGTCAGCGCCCTTTTCCGCAAGGAGGACGTCGCCGTTTCCGGTCCGCTGACCGATTACGTCTGCAAGGCCGACAGCGGCGCGACCATGCACCGGCGTTTCTGCGCCCGATGCGGGACGCAGGTCTTCAGCGAGGCGGAAGAGCGGCCGACTGCTCATCTTCATTCGCGCAGGCACGCTCGACGATCCCGATCTGGCGGCGCCTACGGCGACCATCTGGACGAAATCCGCGCCGAACTGGGCGTGCTTCGACCCCAGTCTGCCTGAGGTTGAAGGACATCCGCCCCCGCTGAAAGTCTGAGCCAGGCGGCGGCTGCACGCGGCTGGAGGGGCGACAGGGCGACGATGCTGTTCATGGTGATCGAGCATTTCCGCGACAACGACATGGTTCCGGTCTACCAGCGCCTGCGCGAAAGCGGCCGGTCCCTGCCGGAGGGGCTCGAATATGTCGAGAGCTGGGTCGAGGCCAACTTTTCCCGCTGCTTCCAATTGATGCGTTGCGACGATCTGAGGCTCATCCAGGCGTGGATTCTCGAATGGCGCGGCTCAGGCGTGACGTTCGAAATCGTCCCCGTCGTCACAAGCGAGGAGGCGCGGGCATTGGTCGAGCCCTATCTCAAACCTCCGGGGCCGCCCGGCTGAGGACTGGCGCGCAGCAAGTTGATAACGTCACATTTTGCGTGCATCCATGGCCCCTCCGCGGCGACGCGCCGGCCGATTTTCGGGAGGAAATCGAAGCCGATGTCTCTTTCGCTCTATCAGAGCAGCGTGCCGGTCTACGAGCGCGGCGCTCAACGCGTTCCTCGCCATTCTCGACAAGGCGGAGGAGCATGCGACGGCGCGCAAGTTCGATCCGAACGCCTATCTCGCCATGCGGCTAAGCCCGGACATGTTTCCGCTTCGTCCGCCAGGTCCAGAGCTTCTGCGATCACGCCAAGAACTCGTCGTTCCGGCTGGCGGCCAAGGACCCGCCGGTCAAGGAGGACAAGGAGACGACACTCGCCGAATTGCGCGAGCGCATCCAGGCGACGCTCGACATGCTGAAATCGATCGACGCCAAGGCGATGGAGGGCGGCGAGACCCGCGAGATCGTCATCCCCGCCGGGGCGAACAAGCTGAAGATGCCCGGCGCCGACTATCTCCTGCATTTCGCCATGCCGAACTTCTATTTTCATCTGACCACGGCTTACGACATCCTGCGCGCAAGCGGCGTCGAGATCGGCAAGCGCAACTTCATGGGCGCCGTCCCGAACCTCGTTCGGGTTTGAGCGTCGGAGCATCGCCCATGACCATCACCAGACTGCACGCCGGTCCGCGCATGTCGCAGGCCGTCGTTCACGGCTCGACGATCTATCTCGCCGGCCAGGTCGCCGATCAGGCGAAAGGCAAGAGCGTCGGCGACCAGACCAGGGAGATCCTCGCTGCGATCGAGCGTCTGCTCGCCGAAGCGGGATCGGACAAGACGAAGATTCTCTCGGCCACCATATATCTCGCCGACATCGCCACATTCGCCGAAATGAACGCGGTGTGGGACGCGTGGGTCCCAGCAGGCCATGCGCCGGCGCGCGCGACCGTCGAGGCCAAGCTCGCCGCGCCGGCCTATACGGTCGAGATCGCCTGCATCGCGGCGACAGACTGAGCCGCGCGGCGCGGCGGCCCGAGTCTGGGTCGCCGCTCCGATTACATCGTGGAGGAGACCATTTCGGTGCTTGTCCCCTCGATCGACAACGCCAGGGGGCCGTTCGAGCGGGTGGCGACGCCCGAGGAGGCGGTCGACCGGCTCGTTCGCCTCTACGACGAGGCGACTGAGGCCCTGCGCGGGGCGGTCGAGCGCTTTCTCAAGGAAGGCGAGCCGCCCTCGAGCGCGACCCGCGCCTTGTTCCGCTATCCCGAACTGCGCCTGATTTATGCGCCGAACGGCCCGGCCCTCTCGAGCCCGCGCGCCTTCGCCAAATTCAGCGAACCCGGCGTCTACGCGACGACGGTGACGCAGCCGGCCGAGTTTCGCGCCTATCTGCTCGAGCAGCTCGAACCGCTGGTCACGGAATACGGCGCCGCGATCGAGGTCGGCGTCGGCGCCCAGGAAATTCCCTACCCTTATGTGATCGAGAGCGGCGACGAGCTGACCAGCGGCGGCGGCGCCGACCCCGCGGAGCTCGCGCGTTTCTTTCCCGTGCCTTCGCTCGCCACGATCGGCGACGAAACCGCGGACGGCGAGTTCGACTTCGGCCCCGAGCGGCCGCTCGCCCTGTTCGACGCGCCGCGCGTCGATTATTCGCTGCGGCGCCTCGTTCACTATACCGGCTCCGACTGGCGGGCGATGCAGCCGTGGGTGCTGCTCACCAACTACCACCGCTATGTCGACCAGTTCGTCCAATGGGGCCTGAAGCAGCTGCACGCCGGAGCGGGCGTCGAGAAGGTGATCCTGCCGGGCAACGTCGTCATCGATTCGTCGATCTCGCCGGCCGAGGCCGAAGCGCGGGCCGGCGCGGTCGCCTGGCATCGCTTCCAGATGCCCGCCTATCATTGCGTGCGCGCCGACGGGCGGGGGATCAGTCTCGTCAACATCGGCGTCGGGCCCTCGAACGCCAAGACCATCACCGACCATATCGCGGTCTTCAGGCCCCATTGCTGGCTGATGATCGGCCATTGCGCGGGATTGAGGCAGTCGCAGGTGATCGGCGACTATGTGCTGGCGCACGCCTATCTGAGGCGCGACAACATCCTCGACGAGGCGGTGCCGCTCGATGGTCGCCGATCCCGGCGCTGGCGGAAGTGCAGGTCGCGCTGCAGGAGGCGGTGGCCAAGGTCACCGGCGACCGGGGCGAGGCGCTTGAAGCGGCGCCTGCGCACCGGCACCGTCGTCACCAACGACGACCGCAATTGGGAATTGCGCTGGTCGCAGGAGCGGCGGCTCATCAACGTTTCGCGCGCCATCGCCGTCGACATGGAATCGGCGACCGTCGCCACCCAGGGCTTCCGCATGCGCGTGCCTTACGGCACGCTGCTCTGCGTCTCCGACAAGCCGCTGCATGGCGAGATCAAGCTGCCCGGCGCGGCCAACGCCTTTTACGAGCGGGCGATCGCCGAGCATCTGCAGATCGGCATCGCCGCGATCGGGCATCTGCAGAGCAACGACGCCTCGCTGCACTCGCGCAAGCTGAGGAGCTTCGACGAGCCGCCGTTCAGGTGAATGCGCTAGCTGATCACCACTCACCGGCGTGCCGACGTGCACCCGGTTATAGAGGTCGATCGCGTCCATGTCGCGCATGCGGATGCAGCCCGAGGACACGTGCCCGCCGATTTCCGACGGCTCGTTGGTGCCGTGGATGCGGATGAGCGTGTCCTTGTTGTTCTGGAAGAGATAGAGGGCGCGCGCGCCGAGCGGATTGTCCCATCGGCCCTGCGAGCGGTCCGTGCTGCTTATAGACCTGGAACTGCGGCCAGCGCTCCATGATCGAGGCGGTCGGCATCCAGGTCGGCCATTCCTTCATCGCTCCGACCTCGGCGCGGCCGGTCCACCCCATATATTCGGCGCCGCTGGCGATCCGGTATTGGATCGCCTGGCCGTGGGGCAGGACGTAGATAGAGATAATTCGTGGTCGTGTTGACGATGATGGTGCCCGGCTTCTCCTGGGTCGAATACTGGACGATGCTGCGGCGGGTGGGGATCTTCCACTCGTCCGGCTCGGCGAGCGCCATCATCTGCTTGTCGCGCGCCGTGAGCTGCGGATCGGGAAGCCCGGACTGGATCACCGGCGTGCAGCCGCTCACCAGGGCCGCCAACGCCAGCACAAGCCCTACAACCAACACATTCGTCTTCATAGCCGCCCCGTCGATCGCACCGCTAACGATTTTGTTACCATAAAACTTAACGGTTTCGCCAAAGTTACCGAGCGTAAGCCCAAACGCCAGTTCACAAAACCGCGAGCGCCGCCTGGATGTCCCTATCCAAGGTTTCGCCACAAAGCTTTTAGCGAAACCGCTCGGTTAAGTCCAATCGACTTGTTGCGAAGTCGTTTGCCGAAACTTACCGATCGAGGCAAAAATGCCACAGTCTGACAAATGTTCCAGACACTCGGCTAACCCTGACGGGAGTGGAAATTGACCCAATGGCCGGCGCGCCTCGTTCTCGTCGGGGCGGGAAAAATGGGCGGAGCGATGGCGCAGGGCTGGCTCGACGCCGGCCTCCCCGCATCCTCGCTGACGCATTGTCGAACCCAATCCGTCGGCCGAGATCGCTTCGCTCGCGGCGAGCCGCGGCGTTGCGCTCAACCCCCGCATCGAGGCCCCGCCCGACGTGCTCGTGCTCGCGATCAAGCCGCAGAGCCTCGATCAGGTCGCCCCGCAGATCGCCGCGCTCGCGGCGGAACGGACGCTCCTGTTGTCGATCATCGCGGGCAAGACCATCGCCAATCTGACGGCGCGGCTCCCTCAGGCGCGCGCCGTCGTGCGGGCGATGCCTAATACGCCGGCCGCAATCGGCCGCGGGGTCACGGCGGCTTTCGCCAATGCGGACGTCAATCCGGAGCAACGGCGCTGGTGCGAGCGCCTGCTCGGCGCAGTCGGCGCGTTCTTCTGGCTCGAGGACGAGGGCGCGATCGACGCCGTGACCGCGATCTCCGGCTCCGGCCCGGCCTACGTGTTCGCCCTGACCGAGGCGCTCGCCGCCGCAGCGGAGAAACTGGGCCTGCCGGCTGAGCTCTCTATGGGCCTCGCACGGGGCACCGTCGAGGGCGCGGCCGAACTGATGCGCCGCGAGAGCGCGACCGCGCCCGCAACACTGCGCCAGAACGTCACTTCGCCGGGCGGCACCACCGCCGCCGCGCTCGCCGTGCTCAAGGACGCTCGAGGGCTCGACGATCTCATGGCGAGGGCGACGGCCGCGGCCCGCGCCCGCGCCGCCGAGATGGCGGGCTAGAGGAGGTTCCTTGGCGGCGGGCGGCTGAGCGCATACATTGGCTGGGGACCAGCAACCACAGAAGATCGCAAAGAGGAGCGCGCCATGGCGACGAGACCGAAAAGCGAGGCCAAATCCAAGCCGACCGACACGCGCGGCAAGATCATCGACGCCCTGATGGAGCTCGCGGCGGAAACCCGTTTCGAGGACATCTCGATCCGCGACATCTGCAAGGCCGCCGACGTCTCGCTCGCGGATTTCCGCGACGCCTTCCCTTCCAAGGGCGCGGTGCTCGCCGGCTTCTCGCGCCGCATCGACCGCGCCGTCCTGGAGCAGGACACCGGGGAGCTTGCGGATGAGAGCCCGCGCGAGCGCCTGTTCGACGTCCTGATGCGCAGGCTCGAGGCGATGGCGCCCTATCGCGAGGGCCTTCGGGAGGCGATCGCATGGCTGCGGCGCACGCCGGCCGCGGCGCTGGCGATGAACCAGGCGGCGATGAACTCCATGCGCTTCATGCTCGAGGCGGCCGGCGTCGAAGCGCAGGGCGCGGGCGGCGCCGTCAAGCTCCAGGGCCTGGCGCTCGCCTGGGGACGGGTGCTTCACGTCTGGCTCGACGACGAAGACCCGGCTTTGTCCAAGACCATGGCGGAACTGGATCGCGTGCTCACGCGCGGCGAGCGGGCGGCCGGAGGCGTCGACCGGCTGAGCGCGCTGGCGAGCCCCTTGACTGCGTTTGCTGAGGCGGTTGGCCGCAGGGCGCGGCGCGGCGGGAGCCGGGAGGCGCGCAAGGATGACCGCGGCGACGAGGACGTGACCACGCTTTAGAGCGGCCCATCCGGCGGAGCATCTGACCTGACCGTTCATCCTGAAATCTTTTGGGCGCTCTCTGCGTTCGCCCTCGTCGCCGGAATCACGCCCGGGCCGAACAACCTGATGCTGATGACGTCGGGCGTGAAATATGGGGTGGGGCGCACCCTGCCCCATTGGGCCGGCGTTATCCTTGGCTTTGGGCTGATGATCGCCGTCGTCGGGCTTGGGCTCGACATCCTGTTCGAGCGCTTTCCGCAAATCCTGCCGGTCATGCGAATCGCCGGCTCGATCTATATGATCTGGCTTGCGCTCAAGATCGCGCTGGCGAAGCCAATGGGCGAGGTCGAGACTGGCGGGCGCCCGATCGGCTTTCTCGCCGCCGCCGCCTTTCAGTGGGTCAACCCGAAGGCCTGGGTGATGGCGTTGAGCGCGCTCGCGGCTTATGCCGGCGTCGTCGACGGCTATACGAAGAGCGTCCTTTTCATCGCCGCGCTATGCGCCCTGATGGCGATCCCGTGCAGCGGCGTCTGGATGGTGTTCGGCGCTTCGCTCCGCCGCCTGCTTAAGGATCCCCGCGTGATCCGGCCGTTCAATTGGACGATGGCGGCCCTGCTGGTCGCCTCGATCGCGCCGGTCCTGTTCGAATAGGGTTCAGGCGCGCAAGCTCTCGCCGCCGAGCTTCACCATCACCACTTCCGGCGGACGGAGGATGCGCACCGGCGCGAACGACGTGCCGAGGCCGCCCGAAACAATCATCCGCCGTTCGCTCAGCGCGTATTCGCCATAGATGAACCTTCCGGAGCGCCGTTTGAGAAGCGACACCGGCGGCCCCAGAATCGGAAGATTGACCTGCCCGCCATGCATGTGGCCGGCGAGGGTGAGGGCGATCCGATCGGGAACCCACGGAAAGAAATAAGGCTCATGGACGAGAAGGATCGCCGGCGCGTCGTCGTCGATTGCGCGCATCGCCGTCCAGAGATCATCGGCGCCGTGCCCGCGGCGTGGGTTAGGCACACGCGCCAGCAGGTCGCCAAGACCGATCAGCCAGAACGGCCGCCCGCGCTTGAGACAATCGCACCGATTGATTTTCGAGCGGCGGAACGCCGGCGCTCGCCAGCGCGCGGCGGACGCTCAGGGAATTGTCCGGCGGGTCGGTCGGAATGGCCGCCGACCACCAGTCGTGATTGCCAAGGATCGAATAGACGCCGAGCGGCGCCTCGAGACGGGCGAGCTGCTCGGCCCAGGCGCCGGGCGGCACATATCCCGACACGAACCGGTGCGTGCACACATAGTCGCCCAAGCAGCACCGTGAGATCCGGCTTCTGGGCGTTGGCGAGGTCGACGATATCGCCCACGCGCTCTTCCGACATCCAGGGATAGCAGGCGTGAATATCGGCGATGACCGCGATCTTGAGTTCGAGATCGTCAGGCCAGTTGGGGAGCTTGGGCGCGTATTCGGCAAGGGTCAGCGCCGATCCGGTCTCGTAGGCCGTCGCATAACCCGATAAAGAAAGCGTGGCGGCCGCCGCGCCGCCGCCAACAAGCAACCGGCGCCTCGTCAAGTGAACCATCGGTTGCGCTCGCGCTGGCGCTCGTTCGCCCGGGCCCGTTTCCTACGCGTCCGCCTCGGCTTGCACAAGCGCGTCGGCTGGCGGAAGCAGATAGAGTTCGCCCCGTTCGAGCGACTCGATCATCTCCGGCTCAAATCCGTCCGCCGGCAGTCTCAACGCCTCGGCGACCGCGGCGAGGCCGATGTCGCGATAGATGCGGGTGAGCACGCTGCCGGCGCTGCGCTGGTCGCCCGCATCAGGGATAACCTCGAAATAATTGTCGCGCATGAGGGCTGCTTCAACTCCGGTTTGACTCGTAAGCCGCGGCCGCGCCGCCGCTCCCGTCCGATGAAGCTGAGTGAAAGGCTTTAACAGCGAATTAATGGCGCGACCGCGATTTTACATCCGTGCGCGCCTGCTCTCCGCCGTGTTTCGGCCGTAAAGCGCGGACATGGACCAGAGTGCGTCCAGTGATTCCCGCTCGGCCGGAACCAGGTCAAGGGATCGCGCGTTCCCGCCAAGCGCCCGGTTCCCATGCTCCCCATGCGACCTCTGTCCTTATTGATGTTTCAACGCATTGTCGCCTCGCTCGCCGGTACGCGGTATGAGTCGGCGCGCCCGGTTGCAACGCCGGGCCGCGAAAGGAGACCTCGAGAGCATGCGCCGCCCCTTGGCGTGGGGCTCAGTCCTGGCGTTGATCGTTGCGCTGGCGGCGTGCGGTTTCATGCGCTGGCCGTTGTCGGCGGTGAAGGTCGGCGACAGTCTCAACGCGGCGTTCGGCGCTTCCCCGCGCCTCCATTGGACCGCTCCCCAGGCGGCGACCTTTTCGGCCTTGCCGTGGCCGAGCGTTCGCATTACCGATGCGCGCCTCGACGACGCGTATGGCGTCGACCTTCTCTCGGCGCCCGCAGCCCGCCTGAACCTGTCGCTGATCGACCTTCTGCGCGGCCGTCTCATTCCCACAGGCGCTAACCTGGTCAGCCCCACGGTCAGGGTCGATATCGACCGTCCTCCCTTTGCCGGAGCCGCGGGAGGATCGGCGGGGCCGGCGACCGTCGCCAGGGCTCTCGCGCCCTTGACCAGCCTGAGCCTGTCGAACGGCGTCCTGCGCCTCGTCAGCGCCAAGCGCGGCGTCGACACGCTCATCGACAATGTTCAGGGGCGGTTCGACGGACTGAAAATCGGCGATCAACTGCGCTTCAGCCTCTCGGCGATGTGGCGGAATACGCCCTGTCAGGATCGCCGGCGCGCTTACCGACCCGGAGAGCGCAGCAAAGGGCGCGCCAACCTCGATCCTGTTCGCGCTCGATTCGCCCTTGGCCAAGCTTGGGTTCAGCGGCGCGCTCGCGCTCGGGAACACGCGCAGCGCCGAGGGCGATCTGACCGCGTCCGTTCCTTCGATCGCCGCCCTGACGGCTTTCCTCAATATCGGGCGCCCGCCGGTCCTCGCCGCCGACGACATTGCGATCACAGCGAAAGTCAAGGCCGGCGCGCATGGGTGGACGCTGGACGACGCGACCCTGACCAGCGCCGGGCAGAAGGTTCAAGGCGCGCTCGCGATCGACGAAGCCGGCGGACATCCGACCGTCTCCGGCACGCTCGCCGCCGAGACGCTGGAAATGGGCCCGCTCCTCGAACCGCCGCGGAGCTTGTTCGACCCATCGGGCGGATGGAGCGCCAAGCCCTTCGCGGTCGCGGCGCTGCAGACCTTCGATCTCGACCTGCGTCTGTCCGCGGCCCATCTCGATGTCTACGGCCTCACGCTCGCTGACGCCGCCGCATCGGTAATCGTCAATGACGGCGGGCTTAACATCACTCTGATCAACTCTGCGGCGTATGGCGGTCGCCTGCAAGGCAAGGCGGCCGTCGCCAGCGTCGGGCGGGAGGTTGAGATGAGCGCGCGCGGCGAACTCGTCGGCGCCGACCTCGGCGCGGCAATCGCCGACTTCAGCCAGCCTCTGATGACGGGGATCGGCCGGGCGCAATTCGCTGTTGAGGCCTCCGGCGCTTCGCCCGCCGCCGCGATCGCCAGCCTGACCGGAACGGCGTCGCTCGAAGCGGCGGACGGCGCCATCCTCGGCGTCAACCTCGAGGAGGCGCTGCGACGCAGCCGGCGCCGTCCGATCGATGTCGGGCGCGACATGCGGCTCGGCGCAACGGCGTTCGACAAGTTCGACGTTTCTTTATCGCTCGCTGATGGCCGCGCGCGGGTCGAACGCGCCGCGATGACGAGCCACGGCGTGACCGCCGAAATGGACGGTCTCATCGATCTTGTCGCCCGGAGTTGGGCTCTCACCCTCAACGCGGTGCAGACCGATGCGGCGGGCGAGGAGTCGCAAGACGCCGGGCGCCTCACGCTCGACATTGGGGGCCCGTGGTCCGCGCCGACGATCCGCGCGATTGGCGGGAGCGGCGCAACGCGGCCTGTCGCCGATCCGCCGACCTCTCGCTGAACGCGGCCGAAGCGCTTTATTGCGCCGCATCACTTTAACGATCGGACAGCGTTAATGACGGAAGACCGGATTCTGTCCGATCCGCGCGCCGATTAGCTCGCATCTTCAGCAAAATTACACATCGAGGATAAGACCGGAGTAAGGCCTTCGCGCGCAGGATTCACAATCAAAACGAGGTTGTGGTTCTGCAACGATGAGGTCGGTGCGCGAATTCCTCACTGGCGTGAGCCGACTGGGGCGAAAGCTTGTGGGCGACGAGACCGGCTCGCCCGCAGTCGAATTCGCGTTGGTGTTTCCGATCTTCATCGGCGTCGTGCTCGCCACTTTGCAGGCGGGGTCCATCTTCCTGGTCAAGGCGTTCTTCGAATCGGCGGCTGAGGAGGCGGCGAGGATTGTTCTCACCAATCAGACCGACGCCTCGACCTTCACGGCGGCGGACTTCAAGACCGCAGTCTGCGGTCAGCTGACCGCGCTTTTTGACTGCTCGCAGGTGACCCTCGAACTCGAGCCGGTGCCTGCGGGCACGACAAATCTGAGCGCTCTGCTGCCGACATTCGACGCCCATGGAAACGTCGTCGGCACGCCGACGGTCGATGTGGGCTCCAATTCCGCCGTCTCGGGCACCGACATGCTGCTGGTCGTGATGTATCCGTGGCCGGTCTATGGCGGCCCCCTCGGCCTCAATTTCGCGAACATGGGCAGCGGCAAAATGCTGATGACCTCGACCCAGGTGTTCCGCATCGAGCCCCGTTATGTGCAATAAAACCCGTAGTCCGCATGCGCTGCGCCGCAGAGCGCGCACATTCCTCGCCGACGCCCGAGGCATGGCGGCGGCCGAGCTGGCGATGATCCTGCCGCTGGCCCTCATGATGTTGAGCCTGGTCGTCTATGGCGGCCAGGCCTATTGGGTGCAGCGCAAAGTGACGCTGGCCGCGACCACGGTCGCCAATATTTTCGCCCAGGCGAACAATAACAACCAATCCACCATCACTGCCGCAGAGCTCAACCAGATCCTCGAATATCCGAACCTGATCCTCTACCCTTACAACGGCGCCACCGCCGCGGTCGAAGTGTCGCAACTGCTGGTCACCGTTAATGGGAACGGGACCGCGACCGGCACGGTCTGCGGCAGCTGGGCCAACGCCAACGGAACGGCCCGCCCGACGGGCCAGCAATTGTCGATCGACCCGTCGATCGCTTCCGCCTTTTCCAGTTCGACCAGTAAAGACAATCCTCTTTGCGGCGGCGTCGCCGCCAATACCGTCCCCACCAATTATGTGGTCCTGGGCGAAGTGCAGTATCCGTTCGAGCCGACCGGCATCTATTTCCCGGTGAGCTCGATGAACCTGCACAACTCGATCATCATGATCCCGCGGGTCGCGAGCCCGATCACCGTGCAAGCGCAATGATAGAGGGTCGATCGGCCGCGCCGGACGGCGGCGCCCTCCATTCTCACCGCCCGGCCAGAAAGGCCAGCGCCGCGCGTTCGAACGCCTGCGGGTTGTCGACATTGGCGGAGTGCGACGCGTTGGGGATGACGACCCGCCGCACGTCCCTCAACGCGCTCTCGAGTCCGTCGAGGATGTGGTGGAAAGATCCCGGCGACCGTTCGCCGGCCATCAGCAGCGTCGGCGCGCCGATCGCCTCGCAGTCGGCGCGCGTGTACGGCGCGCGCTGCTCTTTCATCTGCCCGATGAGCGTCGCGGCGTTGTCGCGCAACATCTGCTTTTGCGCTTCCGGCGTGCGCTCCCAGCCGCCCGGCCCGACGATCGCGTCGATCGTGGGCCTGAGGCCCTCGTCGATCTCGCCCCGCGCAATCTGCTCGGCCGCTCTCGCGTAGAGCGGGCCCAGCGCGATCGTGGGCTGAGCCCCGGCAAGCCCCGCCTCGAGATCGGGCGCCAGCACGCCGCCGGGTTCAACGAGGATGAGCGTGCGAATGAGGTCGGGAAAATTCTGCGCCACGCGAAAAGCGATATGCCCTCCCCGGGAATGGCCGAGCAGATGGACCGGCCCCGCTTTGAGGGCGCAGATGAAGCCGGCAACGTCGGCGGTGTGCTGCTGCACGGTGAAATCGTCGCCTTCGCCGTTCCATTTTTCCGGCCAGCAATGTCTGAGGCTGACCGCGATCGTGCGGTAATGCGCGCCGAACGGCGCCATCTGCTCCGCCCAGTGGCGGTAGTCGCAGAGCGTTCCGTGCACGAGAAGCAAGGGCGCGCCAGCCCCGCGTTCGACGAACGTCATGTCATGGCCCTTCACTCGCAAAGCCGGCATCGGCTATCCCCAGAAATAGGCCCGGGCGGTCCCGCTCGCCACGCTCGCCCGCGAGCAGCCGTCCGATCTGCGAAGCTGTCAGGCGGTCGCGCGCAAGGCCGCGATCTTCTCACACGCCGCCCCGCCGCCGGCAAACCGCCTGCCTGCGCATCCGGAACGTCAACGCCGATCGCGGGCCGCCTCGAGCAATGACCGCCTGGGCCCTCGGGAATAATCGTCTCGATTGTGACGAACAAAGCCAAGCCGATCCAAGCGGATTGGCTTGGACCGGCTTGGGCAGGCTTGGAGGGTTTCGGCCCTTCGACCCTACTGGGTCAGATGGCCCGATTGCGTCGCAGCGTTGAACAGGTTGGCGAGATCCGTTCCGATGTTTGTGTCGGTCGCCTCGTCGATGAACAAGCCAGGCGTGGCGCAGGTCTGCAGGGCGGTCGCGATGTCGGGCTGGAACGGTTGCGATGTGACTGACGTACCAGCTATTGGCGGTCACCTGCAGATAGTCGGTGTAGAGGATCGCGATCTTGATGCCGCGATTCTTGATCGTCGTGCACCAATTGGTTCCCGACGCGTTGCCATAAGGGGAGCCGTTGGGGTCGCCGGCGAGATCGTTGATCGTCTGTTCGAGGCGCCGTGAGCCGCTCTTCTCGTCCTCGACGCCGTCGGTGACGATGAACAGCACTTCCTGCGGCGTATCGCCGGGCTGATTGGTGCCGTTGCCCGGGTTCGGGATGTAGCCCGTCTGGCTGAGCTTGCCGAGCGAATCGTCGTAGTTGGTGGCGACGTCGCCGCCCGGCGTGGTCGTGCTCGAAGAGCATGCCGCGTTGGCGCAATCGTTGTTGTTCGAATACATCTCCATCACGCCGAAATTGGCCGAGGCGCTCGTCCAGCCCGATGTATAACTGGACGTCAAGGCCATGAGCTCGTTGAGACCGATCTGCCACAGGCTATCCATCGAATAGATCGAAAACCGATATTTCGGCGGCGTGGCGAACAGGTTCGACTGCGAGGTCGTGGACGCCGTCTGAAGCAGGGTCGAAACGCCGCTGTTCAGCTCGTCCAGACGGAGCGTGATGTTGTTCTTGCGGGCCAGCGCGTAATTGTCGATCTGCGCGCCGTGCTTCGTTGCACAGTAGTAAGTGCCCGTCGTTGTCGACGGCGGGGCGGAGGACAATGTCGGCGCAGTTCCATCGGTGCAAGGGTTTCCGGCGCTGTCGGTGTTGTTGGTGCTGGCCTGGTGGCAGGCGAAGGCGCAACCTCCGGTGCCTGCCCCTTGAGCCTTGGTTTCGTTTGTCGTGAGGCCCTCCATCTGCGTGATCCCGGCCGCGGTCGCCGGCAGCGCCATCGAGGGCGAATTGTCGAGCAGGACATAGAAGTCGATATTGGGCGGCGCCTGGGCGCTCGCCTCCGAAACGCCCGAGACCTGCAGCGCGTTGACGTGCAGCACCTGGGCGAAGATGGTGTTGACCGACGAAGAGTAGCTGACTTCGACATTGCGTGTGAGCGCAGTGGCGCCGACCGTGACGGAGACCGTCACCTGGGTCGCGTTGGCGGTCAGGCCTGGGAGGTTTTCGGTCAGGCCGTTGAACATGTTGACGGCGGCGTCATGGGCGGCGGTGGTGCTTTGCTGCAACATCGCTGGCGTCAGCGCGGCGAGCGCGGCGGCGTCGGCCGCGGCGTTCAATTTGGTGTGAATCTGCGCCGCCCGGCCATAATCGATCGCCGCCCCGCCGCCGAACACCAGCACAGGCGCGACCAGCGCGTACATCATGGAGACATTGCCGCGGCGGTTGCGAAGCAAGCGAGCGGGACTGAGTGTCTGCACGGGGAAAACCCACAGCTGTCGAGGTTCGCGAGTTCTGTTGACCGCGCGTCTCGGGTGATAACTGGGGCCATCAAACAACGGGCGGGTTTATGTATTTCTAACGGGTCCCGAACGATTTGCCCGAATGCTAAAGTTTTCGCCTACAAAGGACCCGCTTTTTTCGTCCTTCTCAAGGGTTTAAGCCGTTCGTTCCTGGCGGAAGGGTGCCCGCGAACCATCGGAGCGCTGGCGCGCCGGCGCCCGCGCTTACGGTCGCGCCCTCCCCCCTTGCTCGCGCAAAAGTCAACGATTCCAAGGATTTCCGGGGGTCGAAGAACGCGCAGCGCCGACGGGCGAACTCTCTGGGGGTTTGCCAAAGCCGCCGAACTCGTGCAATGTTGCGCTGCGAGACGCTGCGCGACGTTCCGGCCTTTGCTATTCGGGGAGTAACGTTTACGAGTAGTGGCTCCGGGGGTGCTATGGAACTCGGACTGCTTTCCAACTCGGCGCTCAATCCGAGCGTCTATTGGACGACGTTGTTGCCGCCACTGTTCTCGGGACTGGCGGATCAGCCGGGCGTTCGGACGATCGCGCCGCCGCCGCTCGCGTGGGAGCGGCGCCGCGAATGGCGCGAGGTTCGCTCCCAGGTGAAGGACTGCGATGCGCTGTTCTGGATTCAGCTCGCGGCCCGTCCTATCGGTTCAATTCACCTGGCCTCGTATTTGAACCTGCGCGCGCGCCGGTCCAATTTCATCCTCGACGCATGGAAGCCTTCGCTGACCAAGATTGGCCTTGTAGCGACGCTCGAACGCCTTGATCCGTGTTTCGTCGCTTACCGCGAAGCCATGGACGAGCTGACCCGCAGATTTCCGCTGGCGAAATTTGTCTGGCTGCCATTTGGCGCCTATACCGACGTTTTCTACCCACGGAAGGAGGAAAAGTCGGTTTTCGCTTTTTGGCTGGGCCGCCGCTATGAGCCGCTGCACCAGGCTTTGCTTGCCTATTGCGAAGCGCGAGGTCTTCGTTACGTCTATTCCCAGGGCGGAGGATTGACGACCGACGAAGTCGGAAGATTGACCTCGAGCGCGCAATACTATGTGGCCACGCCGCCTGATTTGGACGACCCGAAGCGCACAGGGGGATTCAGTCCGCTGGTGATGCGCTATTTTGAAGGGTTGGCGGCAGGGACGCGGCTGCTCGGCGTCCTGCCTCGAAGCGGCGAATACGAGTCGATCCTGCCTACGGAAGCGTTCTGTCAGGTGGCGCCAGACGGTTCAGACCTGGCCGCACGCCTCGATGAGGATCGAAGCAGCCGGAGCCACCAGCACATCGTGGACGACGCAGGGGCATTCGTGCGCCAGCATCATTCCTGGCGGCGCCGCGCCGAGCAGGTTTTCAACCATCTCGCCAATGGCGCCGCAATTGAATTTCCCATGATGCAAAAGGACCGCCAGGTCAGTCGCGTGGTCAGCCGCGCCGGTTCGCTGCAAGACTTCCCGCACGATTTGAAGACGAATGAGCGCTTTGGCTGATCGGTTCAGTCGTCGCCGATTGCGCTGAACTCGGTTTGTATTCAGCCTTGCGGCCGGCGGCGCCGCTCCCCCCATTCCATTCAAGTTGGACCCAAGGGCATCGCTGTGATATGTGCGTTGGCGCTAATCAAGGTCATGCTTAGACAAGCGTGATTTCGACTTGTCCCCTGCGTTCGAGATCAAATCCGTGCAGTTGCGCACGAACGCGCATCAGTCGATATGCTGAGATTCTGGGAGGGTATTCCACAAAGCGTTCCGGATTCTAATCTTGCCCTCGGTTGGGGACCGTTTCAGTGATCAACATCTCGAGATCCCCGCTTCGGATCAGTTTTTTTGGCGGGGGCACCGACTACCCGATGTATTTTCATGATCATCCCGGCGCGGTGCTGGGAGCCTCGATCGACAAGTACATCTATACGATCGCGCTGCCGATGGCGGACTTTGCGGAACATCGATATCGCATAACTTACCGCATCGTCGAAGGCGTCGATCGGGTCGAAGACATCAAGCACAATGTGATCCGCGCCACGCTGCTTGACATGCGTTATGACAAGCCGCTGAACGTCGCGATTATTTCCGACTTGCCAGGCAATTCGGGATTGGGAAGTTCGTCGTCCTTCACTGTCGGGTTCATCGCCCTGATGGAGCACCTGAGCGGCCGCTCAATCACAAAGTTCGATCTCTTCAAACGCGCGGTCCACACAGAAAGAGATCTGCTGAAAGAAAACGTCGGCATACAGGACCAGATCCATGCGGCGTTTGGCGGTCTCAATCTTTATTACTTCCATAGGGACGACTTTACGATTCGCCCCGCCCAGATGGCGACCGAATGTCGCGAGGCGTTGGATCGCTCGCTTTGCCTCGTCTACACGGGCATTCAGCGCCACGCCTCGACCATGGTGCGGGAGCAGCTGAAGAATACCGAAGAGAAGAAGATCAACAAGGATCTTTCGCGGCTGGTTGAGCTCTGTCACGAAGGGATCGCGGTGCTGGAAAGCCGGAACCCGGATAGCATGCTTCGCGACCTGGGCAAGCTGGTGAGCGAAGGATGGGAGGCGAAGCGCAGGTTCTCGACCTCCGTCTCCTTGCCGAAGATCGACGCAACCTATGACGAAGCCATGCGTCTCGGGGCCTACGGCGGCAAATTGTGCGGCGCCGGAGGCGGCGGTTTTCTGTTGTTCATGGCGCCCGAGCACGTTCAGGCGAAGATGATCGAGACCTTCGGGCAAAAAAGCTTCGTCAAGATCTGCCTCGAGGATCAGGGGGCGGGGATTATCAGCCGATAATTTTGAAACCGTTCTCGAACTCACCCAACCTGACGCCTGTCATCGAAACGAGAGGGAAAATGCTTAAGCGCGCCTTGATCACAGGCATAACGGGAATGGTCGGCTCGCATCTACTGGACTATCTTCTCGAGAAGACGGACTGGGAAATTCACGGCATGCTGCGCTGGCGCAGCCCGCTCGACAATATTTCGGGCCATCTGGACGACATCAACACCGGCAACCGGATCAAGCTCCACTACGCGGACTTGCGCGACACGATGTCGATCGAAAATTGTGTTGAGGCGGCCCGGCCGGACTACGTGTTTCATCTTGCCGCGCAAAGCTACCCGAAGACATCCTTCACCGCGCCGCTCGACACGATGGACACCAACATCCAGGGCACGGAGCGGCTGCTTGGCGCGCTCAGGCGTTTCTCGCCGGAGGCGATCATCCACGTCTGCGCCTCCTCGGAGGTTTTTGGCCGCGTTCCGCGCGAGAAATTGCCGATCGACGAAGAGTGCACCTTCCACCCCGCGTCGCCCTATGCGATCTCGAAAGTCGGCACCGATCTGGTCGGCCGCTATTACGCCGAGGCCTACAAGATGTGCGTCATGACGACGCGCATGTTCACCCATACGGGCCCGCGCCGGGGCGACGTTTTCGCCGAGTCGACCTTCGCCAAGCAGATCGCCATGATCGAGGGCAACAAACTGCCGCCGGTGGTCAAGGTCGGCAACCTCAATTCGCTGCGCACCTGGGCGGACGTCCGTGACGCCGTGCGCGCCTACTACATGCTGGTCACCGTCAAGCCGACGCCTGGCGCGTACTACAACATCGGCGGACAGTACACCTGCTCGGTTCGCGACATGCTGGACACTTTGATCGGGCAATCGACCTCGCGCGACATCAAGGTCGAACTTGATCCCGAGCGCCTGCGCCCGATCGACGCTGATCTGCAGGTGCCGGACACGACGAAGTTTCGCACCCACACCGGCTGGGCGCCCGAGATTCCGTTCGAGACCACCATGCGCGACCTGCTCGAATATTGGCGCGAGCGCGTGCGGCGCAACGAGAACTTCCTCGCCCGATGACTTTGAACAAGTCCGACAGAATTCTGGTGACCGGCGCCGCGGGCCTCATGGGCTCGGCGCTCGTCGAGCATCTGCATGGCCAGGGTTATGCGAACGTCATCGCGCTGACGCGGGCCGACTGCGATCTCATCGATACGCCCGCGACCTTCGCAGCGTTCGAACGGCTGAGGCCCGATCACGTCTTCCACTCCGCCGCGCGCGTCTACGGAATCCTGGGAAGCCTCAAGAACCAGGGCCCGCTCTTCTATGACAACGTCATGATGAACACCAATGTCGTCGAGGCCTCGCGCCGCGCCGGCGCGCGCAAGATCACGGCGATGGGCACAGGCGCCGTCTATCCGTTTCCTTCCCCCGGCCTGCCCTTGAAAGAGGACATGATCTTCATTGGGCCCCCCCACCCCGCCCAGGCCGGCTACGCCAACGCTAAGCTTGCCATGCTCACCATGCTGCAAGCCTATCAGGAGAGCTACGGCCTCAAATGGGCGTATATCGTGTCGGCCAATCTGTTCGGCCCGCGCGACAGGTTCGACACCGAGACGGGGAATGTCGTTCCGTCGCTGATCAAGAAATTTTACGACGCCAAGACGAGCGGCGGAGTCGTCACCGTCTGGGGCGACGGCTCGGCCCAGCGCGACTTCGTCTATATCAAGGATGCGGCGCGGATCGCGCTCGGCGTGATGGACGCGATCGACGGCCCGGTCAACATGGGCAGCGGCCAAGTCTACCGCATCCGCGATGTGGTCGACGCGCTGGCCGATGTGGCCGGCATGGGCGGCCGAATCGAATGGGACGCTTCGAAGCCGAACGGGCAGGCCTATCGAGGCTACGACCTCTCGAAGACCGTGAGCCTCGGTCTCAAGCCGGCCTACTCGCTTCGCGAGGGCCTCAAGGAGACGTGGGACTGGTATTGTGGGCGCCATGATTAGCCCAGCGTCGAAGCCTGGACGGCGAGAGCGGGCCGCATCGGCGGCGCCTGTCCCGGCCGCTGATCTTGACGTTAAGAACTCGGTCGCGCGCCTCAAAAGCTGGGTCATCAAGGATGCGCTGCCGCTCTGGGGCGAAGCGGGATTCGATACGGCGCGCGGAAGCTTCGTCGAGCGCATGACTTTCGAGGGCGCGCCGCTCCACGCCGCGCCGCGGCGCGCCATGGTGCAGGCGCGCCAGATCTATGTCTTCTCGCACGCGGCCTTGCTCGGCTGGCGCCCCGAGGGCGAGGCGATCGCGCTCAAGGCCGCGCATAGACTGATCGACCGCTATCATGGGAGCGATGGCGGCCACGGCTGGGTCTTCTCAGTTCATCCCGACGGCGCCGTCCATGACGCCAGGCGCGATTTCTACGCGCACTCGTTTGCGCTCTTCGGACTCGCCTGGGCCTACAAGCTCGCGCCCGACCCGCGATTTCTTTCCACAGCGCTCGCGACGATCAGCGTTCTCGATCAGCACTTCAAGTCGCCGACCGGCGGCTATCACAGCGCGCTGCCGGCCGACCCGGCGAAACGCGAGCAGAACCCGCACATGCATCTCTTCGAGGCCATGCTGGCGTGGTTCGAGGCGACGGGGCGCGAAATGTTCCTCGCCCGCGCCGCCGAGCTCTACGGCATGATGGCGGCGCGCTTCTTCCAGCATGAGACCGGAATCCTCGCCGAATATTTCGACGGCGGCTGGAACCCGCGCGAGGGCCTCCACGGGCGCGTCTGCGAGCCCGGCCATCATTTCGAATGGTCGTGGCTGCTTCGCCGCTACGCGAAGCTCTCGGGCCGCCGCGATTCGCCGATCGCTGAGAAGCTGAAGGCGTTCGGCGACCGGCACGGCTTCGATGCCGAAGGATTCGTCGTCGACGAATTGCTCGACGACGGCCGGGTGCACAAACCCTCCCGCCGCTCATGGCCACACACCGAGGCGATCAAGGCCGAGGCCGCGGCGGCGGAAACCGGAGACAGACAAGCGGGGGCGCGCGCGGCGCGGACGATCGACCGGCTGTTTGCGGCTTTCCTCGGCCGCCCGGTCGCGGGCGGCTGGATCGACCATGTCGATGCGAACGGCGCCCAACTCGTTGACGGCATGCCGGCGAGCACGCTCTATCATGTCTTTCTCGCAGCCGCCGAAGCCGACCGGGTCTGGGGCGAGCAGGAAAATCGGCCGGCCGACAAGCCATGAGCGACCCGATCCGGCAGGCTTTGATCCTGGCGGGCGGCAGGGGCACGCGGCTTGGCGCGATCACCGAAGCCATCCCGAAGCCGATGCTGAAAATCGCCGGCGACCGGCCGTTCCTCGACTATCTCATCGAGATGATCGAACGCCACGGCTATGAGGACATCCTGCTGCTCGGCGGCTATCTCGGCGAGGTTCTCGAGGCGGCCTATGACGGGCGCCGGATCGGCCGCGCGACGATCCGGGTCATGCGCGAAAAGGCGCCGCTCGGCACCGCGGGCGCGCTGACGGTCGCGCGCGAAACGCTCGATCCCCGGTTCCTGATGATGAATGGGGACGCGTTTTTCGACATCAATCTGCGCGCGCTGGAGCAGGCCTCGCTTGAGAGCGGAGCGATGGCGACTCTGGCGCTACGCTCGGTCGGAGACGCCGCCCGCTACGGACGGGTGATCGAGGAGCAAGGCAAAGTCGTCGCGTTTCTGGAAAAGGACCCGAACCGGCCGGGCCCGGGAATCATCAATGGCGGGATCTATGTGCTGAAGCGCGAGATCGTCGACTTCGTTTCCGCCCTGCCTTGCTCGCTCGAACAGGACGTGTTTCCGACTTTGGTCGAGCGCGGCGAGATTCGGGGCAAGGCGTTCGACGGCTATTTCCTCGATATCGGCCTGCCCGAAACGCTCGAACAGGGACATCGCGAGCTTCCAGAAGTGCGCGTGCGTCCCGCAGCCTTCTTCGACCACGACGCGCTGGTTGGCGGCGGCGAGGGCGATTCCGGCGCAATTCAATGGACAGCGGGAGCGGTCGAGGCCATCCGCGCCCTGAACGACCGCGGCTATTATGTTTTCGTCATGAGCGGGGCGAGCGACGGGTCGCGGCTGAACGCGGCGATGCAGGCGTCGCTCGCGCGCGAAGGGGCGCATGTCGACCGGTTCCATGGCGAGGCCGGCTTTGCCTCAGGCGCCCTCTCGGGCTCGGCGAGGGGCTCAGCCGGGACGCCCGACCCGTTCGCCAAAGCCATGGTCGAATGGCCGATCGCGCGCGAGAAATCCTTCTTCATTGGCGTCGCCGACGGCGATGTCGAAGCGGCCCGCGCCGCAGGCCTCGCGGCCCATCTCTCCGACGGGGCCGATCTTGCGCGCCTCGTCGATCGGCTCCTGACGCGATCCGCGCAAGGCTGAGCGTTCCCTGGCGCGGCGCTTTCAGATCGAATTCGCGGTCGGCCGTATTGTCATTCCCGCGCAATCGGGAATCCTATACCTGCGCGGCGGCTTGGATAAGATCGAGTCGTTGCATCCGGCGATCGTGGGAATCCGGGGCCTTGTTTCGTGCTCTATCGGATCGAGGGGCTCGGACTCTGGCTGGGTCCTGGATGCGGGTGTTTGTTCCGAACAGTCGCAGGGGCCGCCTTAAGGCGCGCCCGCGTATAGGACAGGATCAATCTCATGCTGGAGAGTTCCGTTTCAGCCGGCGTTGACGTCGGCTCGACTTGGCTTGACCTCGGGTTTCATCCCTTCGGCAAGCCGATCCGTGTGCGCAACAACGAGGCGGGTATTGCAACAATTGTCGCCGCCCTGGGCCAGCGTGGCGTGGGCCGGGTGGCGCTGGAGGCGATCGGGGGCTATGCGCGGAGGCTGACGGCGGCGCTGATCGAAGCGGACGTCACGGTCTTTATGGTCAATCCGCGGCGGATCAAGGCGTTTCGCGACGCCGAGGGCCTCATCGCCAAGACGGACAAGCTGGACGCAAGCCTGATTGCGCGCTTTGCTCACGTCATGGCCGATGAGCTGCGACCTCTCAGGGACGCCGGACAGGCGGGTCTCAAGGCGCTGTCGACAAGGCGGCGGCAGCTGACTGAATCCATCGCGATCGAGAAGACACGCCTCAAGCAGGCCTTCGATCCGCTGATTCTCAACTCCTGCCGGGAGATGATCGCGCTGCTCGAAGACAGACGCCGGGCGATCGAAGCCGAACTCGACTGCCGCATTGAGGCCGAGGACAGAATGGCGCGCCGGCGCGCCATTCTGTCCTCTATGCCCGGCATTGCTGCGCGCATCTCCACCCTGGTCGTCATCGAAATGCCGGAGCTGGGCGAAATCGGACGAAAGGAAGCCGCGAGCCTCGCAGGCCTCGCGCCCCATCCGTCGCAATCCGGACTTTCGCTCGGGCGCAACGCCATCTCCGGGGGTCGCCCTGCTTGCGCGCCGCCTTCTACATGGCCGCCCTCGTCGCGGTGCGAAGCCATCCCAGGTTCAAGCAGATCTATCTCGACCTGCGCGCAGCAGGAAAACCCGCAAAGGTCGCCCTCGTCGCCGTCGCCCGCCGAATGGTCGGCATCGCAAACGCCCTCATTCGCGACGACATCACTTTCGATCAAGCAAGCTTCGCTTGACCCGCGCAATACAGTCGCCAGGCTATGGTCAAAAGCTCGCCTGGACGCCCGCGTTCGCGAGCATGACAAGCAGTGGCTTCGGCCCGCAGAGCCGCAAAAATGTCCCGACTGTGCATGACCGCCATGAATGATGCGCACGAATACGCATAAAATCAAGGGCGGCGAAAATTTGGCGCTTATAGCGCGCGATGCCTGTTGATCGTTATAGAATTTACCTAATTCAGAAACCGATCCAAGTCGCGTCTCCAAGTCGCGTCATGGCCGGGCTTGGCCCGGCCATCCACGAGAACATGGGTCCAGTCAGGATAAGGTCTGATAAGACAACACTATCCGTTGGGGACGGAGATCATCGCGACCGGGCGGCGTGGATGGCCGGCACAAGGCCGGCCATGACGGTCGGAGGACGTAATTTCTCTGAACCACAAGAAAGTGTGGTAAGCGTCAAAATTTGCTTTGCGTATTTCAGAAGCAATGCTATTCTGTCTCGTTTTCCCATAAAACCGTGGCGCGGGCCGCGGAAGGAGAGTTCAAGATGGTTCAGAAGGCGGCGTCGGCCCCACGCGGGCGTTTGAAAACGGAGCGCATGCTTCTGCGGCGCCGGCGCATCTTCGCCCGCCTGCGCGAGGGCTGGAGTTACGGGGAAATCGCGGCTGAGGAGGGCGTCACCATCACCTGGGTCCGCCAGATCGTCGCCGACGTGCTGGAGAAAAGGTCGGTCGACAGCGGCGCCGAGCATGCGAAGCTGCAACTGGAGCGCCTCGCTCCGGCGATGCAGCTCGCGGCGGACGCCATCTCCGCCGGCGACGTCTCCGCCATCCCGTCCTATTTGAAGGTGCTCGACCGGCTCGACCGCTACCAGACGGTCGCCGCCGCCAACCAGGTCTACGACGAGGAGGCGCGCGCCAAGCTGCTCGCCAAGATCAACCGCGTCGCCGCCAATCTCGGCATCGATGAGGTCATGTACGCGGCGGGGCGCGAACACCTGAGGAAGATCGGCGAGATCAAGGACAAGAGGGGCGAGGGGCCGGCGGCGGAGGCCGCCCAGCACGCGGAGCCGGGCGCGTAAGCGCTTTTTTCGCGCAACCTCGGAGGCGAGTTGAGGGAGGCGGAAATTTTTTTCACTTTTTTCGCCCGTAACCCTTTGAAAAGTCCCAATTCCGAAAACTAAAAGAAAGCAAAAGAAAGCGCTTTCCACCTGTTTTACTTTCGTTCGCTTTCTTTTTCTTTCGTCGAACTCGCGCTTAAGTTAAATCCGGCGCCGCGCGGGGGGCGATGTGGGCCCGGGCCCTGTCCGTCAGGCGAATTGCGGCGGGCGGAAAATCGCCCTATGCCCTGAAGCATGCTGCGACAAGGTCCCCGCCCGTGAAGGCGCCGCGTCGGTACTTCAATCCGCTGGCGATCGGGGCGCCCCGCCCGCTGCTCGAGCTTCCGTCCCGGCTCGAGCGGATGATCCACTTCGTCCCGCCGCACAACGAAAAGGTGCGCGCGAAAGTGGGCGAGCTTGTCGGCCAGGTCGACGTCGTGCTCGGCAATCTCGAGGACGCGGTTCCGACCGACGCCAAAGAGGCGGCCCGGGAAGGCCTGATCGCCATGGGGAAGGCGACCGACTTCGGCTCGACGGGCTTATGGGCGCGCGTCAATGCGCTGAATTCGCCCTGGTTCATCGACGACATGACCCGGCTTATCGGCGAGATCGGCGACAAGCTCGATGTGGTGATGGTCCCCAAGATCGAGGGCGACTGGGACATTCATTTCGTCGACCAGTATCTGGCCCTGCTCGAGGCCCGCTACGGCCTCAAGCGGCCCATTCTCGTGCACGCGATCCTGGAGACCGCGGAGGGCGTCAACAATGTCGCCGACGTCGCCGCCGCTTCGCCCCGCATGCAGGGCATGAGCCTCGGCCCGGCCGACCTCGCCGCATCGCGGGCGATGAAGACCACCCGGGTGGGGGGCGGCCACCCCGACTATCGGGTGCTTGGCGACCCCACCGGGGCCCAGGCGGAGCGCGCCTCGGCCCAGCAGGACCCATGGCATTACACGATCGCGCGCATGGTCGACGCCTGCGCCGCGAACGGGATCAAGCCGTTCTACGGACCGTTTGGCGATTTCTCCGACCCAATCGCCTGCGAAGCGCAGTTCCGCAACGCCTTCCTGCTCGGCTGCGCAGGCGCCTGGACGCTTCATCCGAGCCAGATCGCGATCGCGAAAAGGGTGTTCTCGCCGGATCCGGCCGAGGTCGCCTTCGCGCGCAAGATCCTGGCGGCCATGCCGGACGGATCGGGCGCGGTCATGATCGACGGCAAGATGCAAGACGACGCGACCTGGAAACAGGCGCGCGTCGTTGTCGATCTGGCTCGGGAAGTCGCGGCGAAGGACCCCGATTATGCCGCGCTCTACCAGTTTTGACCGCCCTCCAGCCGCTCCCGAAGCGCGGGCGGCTCAATTCTTGCTTTTAGACGAACCGCCGCAGCAAACCGACGGTGGAAAGCTCGCGAACCGGATCGGAAGGCGGTTCCTGTTTGGGCGCAATGCGCTATAACTGTCCGGGCATGGGCAAAGGAGTTTCCAGACTATGCGGAGCTGCAACGCGAAATTCGGGATTGGACAGGTCGTCAAACACCGGTTCTACCCCTTCCGCGGCGTGATCTTCGACGTCGACCCGGTGTTCGCCAATACCGAGGAATGGTGGCGTTCAATTCCCGCCGAGGTGCGTCCGGCGAAGGAACAGCCGTTCTATCATCTCTACGCCGAGAACGAGGATAGCCAGTACGTCGCCTATGTCTCCGAGCAGAACCTGATGTCCGACAAGTCCGGCGAGCCGGTCCAGCACCCGCAAGTGAGCGAGGCCTTCGAGCGGACGGAGGACGGCAAATATTGCGCCCGCGGCCGCCTGCGCCTGAGCTGACAACCTCGATGGGAGGCGCCCCGGCGCAATTCAGCCGTGGCGCCCACCCGATCTACTTCGCTGGCGCGGCGGGAGCCGGGGCGGCAGGGGCTGGCGCTCCGGGCGCGCCGACGCCGCTCTGCTGCTGCTCAAGCTTTTTGCGCTGTTCCTCCGCCTTCTTCTGCAGTTGCTGCTGCAATGCCTGGCGCTGCTGTTCCAGAACCTTTGGGTCGGTCGGCTTGCCGTCATACGCCGAGCCGAAATCCTTCAGCGGAACGTTGAATGTGATCTCGCGCCCCGAAACGTCGCCGCCGGGCACGCGCATGACCACGGCCATGTTCTGCCCCTTTTTCAGCTCGGCCAAAGTCTTCGGGCCGATCTCGATTTCCGCCGAGCAGGCGTTCTGGAAGCACATGTCGTACTTGCCGTCGAGCGGCTCGCCTTTGTCGATGATGACGCGGAAGCCGGGCCTCAGCAGCATGCCGATCGGCAGGATCAGAAAGCGCAACTTGCGTTTCTCCTCGCCTGCCACTTCGAAGACGTTGATGCTGACCATTGGCGGCTGGTCGGCCGAGGTCGAGAAGTCGCGCATCGTGGCGCAGGCGTCCCGGCCGTTTGCGGGCTCTTTGGCGCAGAATTTGGCCCATTGCGGCTCCGGCGATACGAGATCGATCTTCGATGGCGGAGGCGGCGCCTGTTGAGCGGGCGCGCCCGGAACTGCGGGAGCGGCAGGGGCGGCGGGCTTTTCCGGCTTCGTCTGCGCGAACGCTGCGCCGGCGAGCGCGACGCTCATTGCGAGCGCCGCGGCGCTCAAGCGCATGACTGGAAATCTCATCAATCGTCCTTTCGAACCGTAAGCGGGATCGTGTTGCGCTCCGCCCTGCGCCCGCACCAGGCCAATCGGCGCCAGGGATCGGCAAGCCTCGGCGGCCTCGTGACACGAGCGTGGCGGACGCGCTGCGGGTGTCGGCGCGCCCTCTTTCCATATTCGACGCGACATTCCAATAACAATTTCTGCCCTTTCAACCGTCCATGGGCGAACCTCGCTTCGGAAAGCCATGGCGCCGTCGCTTCGAGCCTCGGCTACCGCGAGATCAAGGCAAGCGGCAGGGGGCCCAGGGATTCGCCCTGGTGTGGGAATCCGCCGCAGGCCGATGATAGAAGGGCGGCGATGATCGGCTCGTCAATTCGCTTCGTCCTCATGGCCGCGCTCGCGATCGCGCTGGCGGCGGTTTCGGCGCATGCAGGCGCCGTCGGGCCGCCTGCGGGCGCGATTGCGATGCATGGCGAGCCGGCCCTGCCTCCAGGCTTCGACCACCTGCCGTACGTCAATCCGCAAGCGCCCAAGGGCGGCAGGCTCGATCTCGGCTATCTCGGGGCTTTCGACAGCCTGAACCCCTATAACGTCAAGGCCTTGTCGACCGCGCAGGGGCTCATCGGCAACGTCTACCAGTCGCTGATGGCGCGTTCCGCCGACGAGCCGTTCACCCTCTATGGCCTCATCGCCGAGAGCATCGAAACCAATCCGGCGCGCGACGAGGTCGTCTTCCACCTAAACCCCGCCGCCCGGTTCTCGGATGGAACGCCGATCACCTCCGCCGACGTCGTCTTCACCTTCAATCTGCTCAAGGCCAAGGGACGCCCGCAGCAGCGCGCCGCCTTTTCGCTGGTGAAAAGCATCGACGCCCCCGACGCGCACACCGTCCGCTATGACCTTTCGGGCGCCAATGACCGCGAGTTGCCATTGACGCTTGCGATCATGCCGGTGCTGTCGCGCGCCCACACCGACGCCGGCGATTTCGAGGACCAGACGCTGCAGATTCCGGTCGGCTCGGGCCCTTACAAGGTCGCGGAGGTCAAGCCGGGCGAGCGGTTGGTGCTCGAGCGCGACCCCAACTATTGGGCGAAAGATCTGCCGATCTCCCGCGGCTTGTACAATTTCGACGAGATTCGCATCGACTATTATCGCGACGCGACGGCAATGTTCGAAGCCTTCAAGGCGGGGCTGATCGACTACCGGGTCGAGGACGACACGACCCGGTGGCGCAACGAATATGACTTCCCCGCAGCCAAGGACGGGCGCGTCATTAAAGCCGCGATCGAGAGCCGACTGCCGAAGGGGGTCTCAGGCTTCGCCTTCAACACCCGCCGCCCTCAGTTCGCCGACCCCAGGGTGCGCGAGGCGCTGGCCTCGATGTTCGACTTCGAGTGGATCAACGCCAATCTTTTCGGCGGCGCCTACAAACGGTCGGAGGGGTTCTTCGACGATAGCGAGTTGTCGTCGATCGGCCGCCCCGCCTCGGCGCGCGAGCGGGCGCTGCTCGCCCCCTACCCCGGCGCGGTGCGCGACGACGTGATGGAGGGAAAATGGCGCGCGCCGGTCTCCGACGGCACGGGTCGCGACCGCACGATCGCCAAGCGCGCCCTCGATGAGTTCGCCGCGGCCGGCTACGTCCTGCGCGACGGCCCTCTGGTCGACGCCCGTGGCGTCCCGCTCGCCTTCGAGATCCTGGTCAAGAACCGCGAGGAAGAGCGCCTCGCGCTCGCTTATGCGCGCAACCTCGCCCGCATCGGGGTCGCGGCGAATGTCCGGCTGGTGGATGAGGTGCAGTTCCAACGGCGGCGCACTCGCTTCGACTTCGACATGATGATCGGATCGTGGGTCGCCTCGCCCTCGCCCGGCAACGAGCAGCGCGGACGCTGGAGTTCGGTCGCGGCAGGCGCCGAGGGCGCCTATAACATCGTCGGCGTCCGCTCGCCCGCGGTCGACGCGATGATCGCGGCGATCCTGGCGGCCAAGAGCAACGAGGACTTCGTCGCCGCGGTCCGGGCGCTCGACCGGCTGTTGATCTCCGGGTTCTACATCGTGCCTCTATATTACTCGCCGGAGCAGTGGATCACATACTGGGCCAAGCTCGGCCGGCCGGACAAGACGCCCCTGTTCGGGGTTGAGCTTTCCACCTGGTGGAGGCGAGAACCTTGAGGCGGGACCAAGGAGCGGCGCTGGCCCGACGCAACCCTGACGCGAACGGTCTGCCCCCGCCAAGCGGATAAACGCCAATAAAAGCGCCTAAACGCTAGTAAATTGACTCCAATTTACTAGCGTTTATTTTTCCGAAACGAGACTTCTCAATGGGTTGCAAGCAATTCTAATAAAAAAAGTAACTCCCAAGCCGGGTGAGTCCGAATTGTCACACGGTGTGTGAGATCGTTGAGGTTTTGCGAGATTTTCGAGACGGGCGGGGGCGAACCGTAAGTCAAGGTGGGGATGATTCTCCCTGCCGAAGTTCAGGCGCTGATCGAAGCGCTCCGGAGCGAGATTTCCGCGCTTCGCTCGGAGGTCGCCGATTTGCGGCGGGAGAACGAGGGCCTTCGAGCCGAGAACGCCGAGCTTCGGCGCCGGCTGGATCTGGACAGCACGACGAGCTCCAAGCCGCCTTCGAGCGACGGGCTGAGGAAGAAGTCGCGCCTTCCCGGCAGCCTTCGCGGCCGTTCGGGCAAGGCGAGCGGGGGACAGCGGGGCCACAAGGGCGACACGCTGCGGCGGACGGCGACGCCCGACTGGGTCGTCCGACACGAGGCTGCGGCGTGCCGGCGCTGCCGGGCGGCGCTCGCGGCTTCGATGCAGACCGGGGTGGAGACGCGTCAGGTGTTCGACCTGCCCGAGCGGCTGATCGAGGTCACGGAGCACCAGGGCGCCATCTATGCCTGCGCCCGATGCCGCGGCGTGACGCAGGCTGCGTTCCCCGACGGCGTGATCTCGCCGACCCAGTGGCGAGCGCATCAAGGCGGCGGCGGTCTATCTCAACGTGCAGCAGCTTGTGCCCGAGGACCGGACGGCGCAGGCGCTTCAGGACCTGTTCGGCGCGCCGCTCGTCTGCCCGGCGAGCGTGATCGCGTGGATGGGCAAGAAGGCTCAGGCTCTGGAGGGCGTCTATCAGGCGATCGGGACGCGCGTCGGCGGGGCCAAGGTCAGGCATCTCGACGAAACCGGCTTTCGCATCGCAGGCTCCCTGCAATGGCTGCATACGACGTCGAGCCGGAGCCATACCTTCTACCGGGTCGGAGCGGCGCGCGGCGATGTTCCCGCAGGGTTGAAGGGCGGCGTCGTCGTGCATGACCATTTCCGCCCCTACAACGCCCTCGCGAACGTCGCTCACGCCTTCTGCAACGCCCATCACCTGCGCGAACTCAAGGCGCTCATCGAGATCGACAAGGAGCCGTGGGCGCAAGCCATGCGCGACGTCCTCCTCGACGCCGCAAAGGCCGTGCGCCAAGCCAAAGAGGCCGGCGCCCGGGCGCTCGAACCCGAACGCGTGCAAGGCTTCGTCGACCGCTACTGGCAGGCCGTTCGGGAAGGGCTCGCCTTCCATCGCGCCCTGCCGGCCTTCGATCCTTCGCCCGGCTCGAAAAAACGAAAGAAGCAGCGCCCAGGCCATAATCTCCTCATCCGCTTCAAGACCTTCAAGGACGAGACCCTGCGCTTCCTCGTCGACTTCGACGTCCCGTTCACCAATAACCTGGCCGAACAGGACCTGCGCATGGCCAAGGTCAAAATGAAAATCTCGGGCGGCTTCCGCACCTTCGAAGGCGCTCACGTCTTCGTCCGCATGAGGTCCATCGTCTCCACCGCACGAAAGCACGGCCTCAACATTCTCAAAGCCCTCACTGCAAACCCCTCCCAACTCCTCCTCGCAATCGCAGCCTGAAAACAGACGGCTTGGGAGTTACTAAAAAAATCCCAACCGTCTGCCTTTGCGCCTTTGGGTTGTAGACCCGCGTCTCGAAAGCATGCTCGCATACTCGGTGTCTCGCTCACCGGCCTGGCGTGCCCCAAGGCCAATTCTGGCATAAGAAACAATGTAACATCGTTTTCTGATTTTTGCAATGCAATTCAAGAAAAAAATCCGCTGCGACTGAGCGGCCGCCCGAAGCCATGCGCCCAAACGGAGCCCACGCCAATCGATGTCCCCGGATTGGATAAGCGCGAAGCGCCTGACGAGACGCGACCGCAAAACCAAGTCCGAGGCGCTGCTTTCTCCCGTTCGGCCGACTTTGCCAGAGCCTGCCAATGATCGCGGTCGCGGCGCAAATCGTCAATTTGCCGCCGCAGACTGTCCCGGTTCGCCTCAACCTCGGCGAGGAGCTGGCGCAGGCCCTTGATCTCCGCCTCCAGGATCGGGACTTGCGCCGATTGGTCGGAGGCGTCACGCGCCGTGCTCATGGTTGCGCCGCCGTTCCCGGAGACGTCGGTCCAGCGCCTTTGGACGGACGCTGGCGCCAACTCGGGAGGCTCCGATCTTCGGACTGCTCGAGCTTGCATTAGACATGCGCTCCTTTGCACGTCTGGGTTGAAAACTGTCCGCTCCTCGCGTTCCGATCGCCTGCGAAAGTTAGGCGAGCAAAGCCGACGAGCATCCCCCCGTGGAAGCTTCGGACGCACCAAATCCTTTCGCCGCGAGGTCAGCCGCCAACGAACAACCCTCGAACCGCTGGAGGCTGCTGCGGCCGCCAGGGCGACGGCTGTCGTCGTTTGACACGGCCTCGCGCGGCGCGGCTAATGAAGCCGCCGAGATTGTCAAAGTTGTGGCTCACTTGATGGAAAGGTACCACGGATACGGAGAAATGCAATTAAAAGTTGTGGTGATACTTAAATCGGTTGCGCCCAGCGGGGAAGGGAGATTGCGGCGGATCGCGTTCGCCTCGGAAGTCCTCGACGAAGCTACTGATGAGCATCGCCGACGGCGTGACGGACGTGCACAGTCGGGACGGTCTTACGGCTCTGCCGGCGACGGATGGGAAAAGGTCGCCCAGAAGGGAAGCCATATCCTGCCGCGAAAGAGGCGATCGACGAGGCTGGATCGGCGAAGGCGAACCTGGCGCGGGCTGACAAGCAACGACGCGCGAGACATCGTTCAGGCGTCGCTTGCGCTCGCGCTTCGGCAGGCCCAGATAAACTCATGCAAACCGGAGCGCGTTGCCCATGAGCGAAGCGAAGGAAGTTCTGACCATCGACATCGTGAGCGACGTCGTATGCCCCTGGTGCTATCTCGGCGAGAAGCGCCTCGGAGGAAGCGCTGGCGGAAGAAGTCGGGCCGGTCGTCGTGCGCTGGCGGCCCTATCAGCTCGACCCGACGATTCCCGGCCGGCGGGCTCGACCGTGGGGAATATATGGAGAAGAAATTCGGCAAGAGCGGCAGGCTGCAATCTGCCCATGACAACCTCACGCGCCTCGGCGCGGAGGTCGGCGTTCCCTTCGCTTTCGATCAGGATCAAGCGCTCGCCCAACACGCTCGACGCCCATCGTCTCATCCGCTGGGCCGCGTCGGCCGGCGTACAGGCAAAGGTCGTCGACCGACTGTTCAAGGCGTATTTCGTCGAAGGACGCGACATTGGCGACCGCGCCGTGCTGATCGAAATCGCCGGCGAATGCGGCCTCGACGCCAAGCTCGTCGAGGAGCTGCTCGCCGATGGCGCGGACGCCGACCTGGTGCGCGCAGGAGATCGAGCAGGCGCAGGCGATGGGGGTGAGCGGCGTGCCGTTCTTCATTTTCGCCGGCCGCCTCGGCGTGCCGGGCGCGCAGGAGCCTTCAGTGCTGCGGCAGGCGATCGCGCAGGCGCGGCAGGCGATGGCGGAATCCGCCAGCGAAGCGCAGGCGCCGTAGCGCGGCCTCGCGAGCGGCTTCCCCTCAAGCCGCGTCGTCGAGCGGGGCGACAAGCTCCGGCGGCAATTCGACGCGCGGGGCAAGATCCTCGCTGGGTTCACCGGGCGGCGGCGCTGAGCTCGAGCAGCGGCGCAGAGCCTTCCGAGCGCCAGCCGAAGTCGATCAACTTCGGCGCTTCGCCCGGAGGTCGTCGTTAACGGGCGAAAAGTCCAGAATCTGCGGCAGCGCGGCCGGGCGGAGGCGGAGCGAGCCGCCTCGCGCGCGAAGCCTGCGGCTTCCGCCCTCGCCGCCTCGGCGGCGAAGCGCCACAGCAGCGCCAGAACCTTGCTCGAGCGCCGGATCGTCGCGGCCCTCGCATTCGTCGATGACCTTTTGCACGAGCGGCAGTTTCAGGCCGTCGCCCGCCTCGGCCGCCGTGAGCTGTTGATGGCGGCGAGCGCGGCGCGGAAGGCGGGCAAGATCGCCGCTCTTCAGGCCAGCCTTGCGGGCGAGCGCGGCGAAGCCTTCCCCGTGCGGCTCGACGCATGAAGGCCGCGACGCGCGTCAGCGGCAGGCCGGACAATTCCGCCAGAGCCTCGTGCGAACAGAATCCGTTCTCCGCCAAGCAGCGAACGCAACAGCAAGGCCGGCGTAAGCGCGCCGGCGGTGCGCAAGCGCACGCGTGAGCTCCCTCGCTCGTCGCCGCGGCATGAGGAGGCGATCGAACAGACGGCTTGATCGCGCGCCTCGCGGGCGATGCGCTCGGCTCGCTCGCGCGGCATCCACCGCGACGCCTCGACGCTCAAGTCCTTCGCCGCCGCCACCACGATGCGCGCCCTCAAGCTCGCCGGCAGGCAGGCGCGCTCGAGCAGCGCCTCGCGCACGCTCGCGTCGTCGCTGAAGCGGGTGAAAATGCGGTGCAAGCAATTCGGCCGGAAGATCGATCTCGGGATTGGCGATCAGCGCCAGGACCGCATCGCAGCTCGCCCGCTCTCGGCCAGCGCGGCGACCGCGCCCGGGCGGCAGGTCGGGCCTGCGCGCGAGCGCCGTCTGGGCGACGACGTCTCCGTTCGCAGCGCAATCGACGAGGTCGGCGTCGGTCAGCACGGGCGAGCGCTGAAGCACCGCGGCGGCCACATCTGGCTCGTCCCCCGCCAGCGCGAGGATCACAGCGCGCGGCGCGTCGCTGGCGTGCACAGGGCTTCCGCCAGCGCCCGGCGAACGAGGACCGAAGGATCGTCGAGCAGCGCCGTCATCGCGAGCATCGCCTCGGCGCGCACGGGCGCGGCGCAGATCGGAATAGAGATAGGCGCGCGCGAGCGCGCTCGTCGCTTCCGCGCGCGCTTCCGCGTCGGCGGATTGCGCCCAGGCGAGAAATCGGCGCACAATGTCTGGCTTGGCGAAAGAGGGCGGCGGGAAGAGTTCGGTCATCGGTCGGTTGGCGTTCATGATCGCCCTCCCTCGCCGGTCATGGCGGTGGATGTCGATCGCTGCAGATTGCATCAGCGTGGTTAACGATCAACTTAAAGTTGTGAGGCGGAGCACTCGATGGAGACCGGAACTCTTCGCCATCCGCGCGGCGGCCTCTATTTCGAGGCCTTCTCGGTCGGCCAGGTGTTTCGCCACCGGCTGACCCGCACCGTCACGCAGATGGACAACATGCTGTTCTCCAACATGACGCTGAACCCGCAGCCGCTGCATATCGACGCGCATTTTTGCGCGACCGAAACCGAATGGGGCCGGCCGCTGATGAATTCGCTGTTCACGCTCGGCCTCATGATCGGCATTTCCGTCAATGACACCACGGTCGGCACGACCATCGCCAATCTCGGCATGACGGACGTCGTCTTTCCGGCGCCGCTGTTCGAAGGCGACACGGTTCGGGCCGAGACCGAAGTGATCGCCACGCGCGCCTCGAAGTCGCGCGCCGACGCCGGACTGGTCGAGTTCCGGCACCGCGCGTTCAAGCAGGACGGCGTGCTGGTCGCCGAGTGCCGCCGCACAGCGTTCATGCGCCGGCGCGAACCGGAGATGCTGACCGCCTAGGCGTGCGCCATGCGCTCGCTGCTCATCGCGCCGGCGGACGAGGAACGGCTCGCCGAGGCGCTCTTGAGCGGCGCGGATGCGCTCATCGTCGATCTCGCTCAGGCCGGGCCGGCCGAGAGGACGGCGGCGCGGGCCCGGCGGCGCGGTTTCTCAAGGAGACGCGGGGCCGCGCCGGCGGGCCGACGCTCATCGTCAGGGTGAACCCGCTCGATTCGGGCGAGACGGATGCCGATCTCGACGCGGTAATGGCTCATGCGCCCGACGCGATTCTATTGCCCGGGAGCCTTGGAGCGGCGAGCGTCCAGCAGCTTTCCGCCAAGCTTGCGGTGCGCGAGGCCGAATTCGCGCTCGACGACGGCTCGACCCGGATCATCGCGCTCGCCGACGCGGCCCGGTCCCTTTTCGGCATGGGAAGCTATCGCGGCTCGAGCGCGCGGCTCATCGGCGTCGCCTGGAGCGCCGAAGAGCTGCGCGACGATATCGGCGCCGAAACGGACCGCAACCCATCCGGCGCTTACGCCGGCCCCTATCGCCTGGCACGCGACCTGACGCTCATCGCCGCGGCCTCCGCAGGCGTCGCGGCGATCGACGCGGGCGTTCGCCGACCTCGATGATGAGGAGGGCCTGCGCGCCGAAGCGCTCGCCGCCCGGCGCGACGGCTTCGCCGGCAAGATCGCCATCGACCCGCCTCAGGCGGCCGTCATCAATGGCGTCTTTCCTTTGCGTCCAACGCCGCTCGCCGCGCGAAATCCCTAGCCTGAAAAGCCGTAGGCGAGGGAAGCGACGGGCTTAACCTCCCGTTCGGACCCTTGCCTTGCGCGCCTCGATCTCCGCCACCCATTCCTCGGCGTTCTTCCGGGGGGTGCAGACCACTTTCATGTACTGGGTCCCATCCGGTTGCACAAGATCTGTGCGGGCAATCATGGTCTGCGCGTTCAATGCGCACATCATGAGATTGTCGACCGTCGGGCCACGCACAACGTCCATGGCGGTCTTCGCCTGACAATCTGCGTGTGACAACGCAGTTGAACAGATAAGAACAAGGATCGAGTACATTTCGCGCCCCTGTTTTTTTCGATTAACATTACTTGTGCGGCCGCTGATATTTGCAACGACCGAATTGTGACAAGTTGCAACATAGAGTGTCGCAAATTCCATGCCGTGACCGGGGTCACGCTGCGAGCAGCAAGGCGAATGCGGCCGCCGGCCCGCATGGCCACGTGCACAGATCACGACTATGAATTCTTTAAGCCTTGGAGCCTAAGGTTCGCGCAAAGCGGCTCGACGAAGCGCCGGCGGGCCGATATCGCTCCGATGACATTCGTCCAGACGCTCCTCTCCCCGATTGAGCCCGCCGTCGCGACCTTGCTTGCGCCGTCCTCGATCTGCTCGGTTTACTCACTTGGGTTCGCTGTTCTCATCGCCTTCGCCTGGCTTGCCTGGCGGCGGCGGAGGCGCCACCGCCCCATTGTCCTCAGGACCTTGGCGCGCGGGGTTCTCTCACGCCGCGTGCTCACGCATCGCTCAACTTTCGCCGACCTCGCCTATTGCGTCATCGGGCTTGCAACCCTGGGCGGGATCATCGGCTGGGCCGTCGTCTCGACGTCACGGATCAGCCACGGCGTCGCCGCCCTTCTCACAAGGCTCCTCGGCCCCCCCGCCGCAACCCCATGCGCCCGATTTCGCGCTCAACGGCGCGCGCGCACAATTCTGCTCTTTCTTGGCTACGAGCTCGGCTTCTTCTTCGACCACACGCTCAAGCACCGCATTCCGGCGCTATGGCAGCTGCACAGGGCGCACCACTCCGCCGAAGTGCTCACTCCTCTGGTCAACTTCCGTGTCCACCGGGTGAAGGCCTAGGATTGCTGGAAAAGGGGTTGGGATGCACCCTGGCTAAATCGCCACAGGAAGGCGGGCTTTCGGTTGGCGCCGGCGGCCCGCAGGGAGCATCCCGATGGAGAGATTATCCGCGCCGGAGCGCCGCGCGAGGAGCTTCGCGCCTTGATGAATGGAGAGCTGGGGACGGCGGCCGGGCGAGGCGACCTTGTGCGTCTGGCGCTTCGCCTGATCGTCGAGGAGGCGCTTGAGGGCGAAGTGGCCGACGTGCTTGGCCGCGAGCGTTATGAGCGCGGCGATGGGGAGAAGGCGGGCTACCGGAGATACCATGATGTCCCTGGCGGCGGAGAGGCCGCGCTTATGGGATAAAGCAAATAAATCAAGTTCAATCGACGAACGTAGCCGAGCCGATCGCTGTGCTGGCAGCGATCGAGTTGAGCAAGACCACTTGGCTTCTCGCGATCCTTGACGCGATCTCGAACAAAGTGTCGCGTCGCCGGGCTGACGGAGGAGATGTTGATGCGCTGATTGGCATCCTCCAGCGTTATCGGCGCGAAGTGCAAACTCACACCGGTGTGGAGGTCGCGATCGAGTGCGTGTTCGAGGCCGGCTATGATGGATTTTGGCTATACCGCCGCTTGACCCAGGCCGGAATTACGTGTCGCGTTATGGATCCGGCGAGCCTGAAGGTGGACCGGAGAGCCCGTCGCGTCAAAACGGACCGGGTCGACGCCGATAGCCTCTTGCGAGCTCTCCAGTCTTGGAGGCGAGGCGATCGCCAGGCGTGCGCGTTCGTCCGCGTGCCAAGCGTTGAGGACGAAGACGCACGACGGCCACATCGCGAACTCGCACGGCTGCGTAAGGAGCGAGTGAGTCACGTGAATCAAATCAAGGCGCTGCTCGCCTTGCATGGCGTCCGCGACTATCGACCACTACGTGCCGACCGCCGCGCGGTCCTGGCCGAGCTAAGAACTGGTTATGGAAACGGTCTTCCCATCAATTGCCGTCGGGAGGTGGAGCGGGAGCTCTCGCGTCTCGAATTGGTGCTGCAGCACATCGCTGAGGTGGAGACCGTTATGGCCGCCACTGCGACCCCATCCGAGGAGGTGACCAAGCAACCGGCGGCCGATGAGGCGGTAAGAACTCTGGAGGGACTAACCTGCGTCGGACGCGAGACGGCCGCCGTTCTGGCGCGCGAGGTGCTCTGCCGCGACTTTCGCGATCGCCGCAGCGTTGCGGCTTTTGCCGGTCTGACGCCGAGCCCCTACAGCAGCGGCCGACTGCAGCATGAACAGGGCATAAGCAAAGCTGGGAATGCGATTGTCAGAGCGCGCCTGGTGCAGTTGGCATGGCGATGGGTCCGCTTTCAGAATGGAAGCGTCATCACCCAATGGTTCGTGGCTCGTACGAACGGCAACGCTAAGCGCAGCCGACAAGTCGCAATCGTGGCCGTCGCCCGAAAGCTTCTGATAGCCTTGTGGCGGTACGCAACCCTGGGCCTCGTGCCAACCGGCGCCAAATTGCGGGCGATGTCAGCCTGACGCGAAATTGAAGAGGTCGTCTCGGGGCGACGGTCCCGTGACGTCTGGGGTGGATGTGTGATCGTGTAGCCGTTGGGGCGAAAGCCCGAACCACGGAGTTGGATCCCATCCCCCGCTGCTTGCACGCCGCGCATGAGGCACCTGGGTCGGTTCCACCGACCGGATACGAGTTGAAGGGCGCCAAGCGCCCGACCCAAAGCAAGCACACCCCAGACATTGAGCAAGGGAGTCGAACGCATGGCTTGACGAAAGACATCATACGAATGGCTATCGGCCAGGAAAAGTGAAGACGGCGGAAGGCGCGGTCGACTATTCAGCGCCGCAAGTTCGCGATACGCCCGAGCCCTTCATCTCGAACGTGCGGGCCGCGCTTTCGGGACGCACGCGGGAACTCGAACGGCTGGCGGTCGAGCTTTACGCGCGAGGCCTGTCGACGCGCGACATCGAGGACACGTTCACCGACGAGACGGGCAGACGGCTTCTGTCGCGGGCGGCGGTGAGCGAGATCACCGAGAAGCTGTGGGCCGAGTACGAAGACTTCTGCAAGCGTGACCTGTCCGAGCACACGATCGTCTATCTGTTCGTCGACGGCATCGCCGAGCGGCTGCGTCCGGGCCAGCGGCGAGAAGCGGTTCTGGCCGCCTGGGGGATCGGCGAGGACGGGCGCAAATCGCTGCTGGGGCTGATGGCGGGCTCGAAGGAGGACGTCGAGACCGTGCGGGCGTTCTTTCAGGACCTGCGCGCCAGAGGGCTTGGCGACCCGCTGCTCGTGGTCTCCGACGGGCGCCCGGCATCATCCGAGCGATCGAGGAATGCTTTCCGCGATCGGCGCGTCAGCGCTGTCTGGCGCACCGGATGCGCAATCTCGCGGCCAAGGTCCCGGCGGATCCATGGCCGGAATTCAAGGCGCGGGCCGCCGCATGCTATCAGGCGCCATCGAGGACGATCGCGCGCCAACTGGCGGCCGGCATCCGCGCTGACTACGGCGACGTCCTGCCGAGCGCGCTCGCCTGTTTCGAGGACGATTTCGAGGCGTGCATCGCGCACCTGAGGCTGCCGGTCACGCACCGCCGTTTCGTTCGGACCACAAACCTCCTCGAACGGTTGTTCGTCGAGGAGCGTCGAAGGCTGAAGATCATTCCCAATGGCTTCGGCGAGAAGCCGGTGCTCAAGCTCATGTTCGGCGCGCTCATCCGCGCCGCTGAGCGCTGGCGTGGTCTGCGTTTCACCGAGTTCGAACTACGCCAGATCGCCGCCGTCAGAAAGGACCTCGACCAGAATATCAGATTTCAACCACGCCGCTGGCACGGTCAGCCCAGCCCCGCGTTTCCAGCAAATCCAAGCCTTGACCTCGGCTCGGGTTCCAAACGTCGGATTCTATCCACTAGTGGTCAAAATCAAACGTAAGAGTCCGGGGCGCCTTCCGCAATTTCAAGGAGTTCTCCGGCTTGCAAGGGGTTCGAAGCGTTTGATTCTATCCACTAGTTCCAGATATAGTTAAGAACTCGATTAAGAGCGCAAGAGCATCAACTGGGGAGACTGAACCTCCAAGTGAAACATCCAGTGTCTTTAGCGGGCTCTCTGACTCTGGTTGGAATACGTATTTGTAGAAATTTGTAGCAAGGGTTTCTATTGTCGACCTAGCCAGTTCAGGAAACGCAGACCAGTATTTGTGTCCTGATCCAGCGCGCAAGATCGCCCGCGCGGCGATTGCGATCGGCCGTTTTCTATTACGAATCAACATCTCCTCAGTTTCATCTAGAGGAGTGCCTTGAGAATTTATTTTAAAGAACGACGTTTCCGCTGCCGCCGCATTGCCTTGTATCCATTGAAAAGTCAGAGCCCGAGTCAGTAAGACATTCGCGCGGCGTTTTAGTGCGTCGGGGGCCCCTGGGTTTGCGGCCATCGACTGCAGCCCTGAAAACCTCGCCACGGCCATTTCGACTAACTGACGCGCGCGTTTCGCAATTTTCTTTTGTTCTTCTGGAATATCTCCTTTGTAAAAGGCAAGCGATATTGGCCCGTCACCGTAATCGTCATTCATCCAGGCACGTAGAGCGCTAATCCGATGTCCGCCATCTATTATAAAAATATAAGTTGATGATCTCCAAAGTATTAATGAAGGTATTACCTCCCCGTCAACGAAGCTTGCAATAAACGTCGCGATTTGCTCCGGACTCCAGTGATTCGTTTCTCTTTGAAAGTCAGCCTTTCTAAGTAATTTTAAGTACGGAGAGACAAAATCCAGATGGGATATAGGAAAATCACCAAAAAGGTTAACTACCGTTTCGTCTTCCTGCCTCGAAAAATCTTCCCGAGGGATCATGGCATCTAAAGTGACTCTCTTTACCATTGGCACCAGTTCCTCTGCCGCTCGTCGGGATACCGTCCGACGTGTGCGACAGCGAATGGGAGTGAACGTCCAACTCTTTTCACCAAAGAAATACCTTGATGCCATCGATTCTCACAAGTCAAATTGCGACTTGTTCCCACCAATCAGGCCTCGCCGTTCGGAGACGGGGCAGCCGTGAACGCTCGGGTCAATGATCACGACGTCAGCGTTACGACCTAGTGGATAGAATCAAACGCTTCGAACCCCTTGCAAGCCGGAGAACTCCTTGAAATTGCGGAAGGCGCCCCGGACTCTTACGTTTGATTTTGACCACTAGTGGATAGAATCAAACGCTTCGAACCCCTTGCAAGCCGGAGAACTCCTTGAAATTGCGGAAGGCGCCCCGAACTCTTACGTTTGATTTTGACCACTAGTGGATCGAGCCTAACATTTAAGTCCCGGATGGGATTCCCGCGGCAAGTTCGGCGTGCGAGTCTGCGCGATGCGCGCAGGAAAATCCCTCTCCGTTTCGTCCGCCGATATTCGCCGGCTCAAAGCTGTGGTGCAAGACAGCAACGCGCCGCAGAAGCACGTCTGGCGGGCTGAAATCGTGCTGTTGACCGCCGATGGCGTCGGCACGAACGAGATCATGCGGCGAACGGCCAAGTCCAAGACCTGCGTTTGGCGCTGGCAGGAACGCTTTCTGGAGGACGGGTTCGACGGCCTGCTTCGTGACAAGACGCGTCCCTCGCAAATCAAGCCCCTCAGCGCCGAGGCGACGGAGCGCGTTGTCGCCTTGACGCTTGGCGACCCGCCTGGTGAGACGACCCACTGGACCGGAGCCTTGATGGCGAAGGCGACTGGGCTCAGCGTGAGTTCGGTCCAACGCATCTGGCGCGCCCATGGTCTGCAACCGCACCGGATGCGCCAGTTCAAGCTGTCCAACGATCCGCGCTTCGTCGACAAATTGCGCGACGTCGTCGGGCTCTATGTCGATCCGCCCGCACACGCCATCGTCCTGTCGGTCGACGAAAAGAGCCAAATTCAGGCGCTTGACCGCACACAGCCCGGACTGCCGCTGAAGAAGGGTCGCGCCGGAACCATGACGCACGACTATGAGCGCCACGGCACGACGACGCTGTTCGCCGCGATGAACGTCCTCGACGGCACGGTCATCGGCCGCAACATGCAGCGCCATCGCCATCAGGAGTTCATTCGCTTCCTCAATGTCATCGAGAAGCAGGTTCCCGTTGGAAAGACAATTCACGCCATCGTCGACAACTACGCCGCCCATAAGCATCCCAATGTTCGCGGATGGCTCGAACGCCATCCGCGATGGACGTTCCATTTCACCCCGACATCGGCTTCCTGGCTCAACGCGGTCGAGGGCTTCTTCGCGACCCTCACAAAGCGCAGGCTCAAACGCGGCGTCTTTCGGTCTGTCGCCGACCTGCAAGCCGCGATCAACCGCTTCCTCGAAGAGCACAATCAGCAATCGCAGCCCTTCACCTGGACCGCCGATCCCGACAAAATCATCGCCGCCGTCAGACGCGGGCACCAAGCGTTAAATTCGATCCAATAGGCGAGCCGTTGGCTTGCATGGCATCGAACGAGCTGAGGCAGCCGCGCCCTCACCGCTTCTCCCGCCTGTAGGCGTCGGTGATCGGCGTAAGCGGCGGCTCGACAACGGTGATCCTGCCGTCGAAGCCGATATCGAAGCTCGCGACATTGATCGTCTGCCCGACCTGATCGAGCGCGACGTCCTTGGCGAACAGGGGCGCTCTGGCCAGGGGGCCGGAGCGGCGATTGCGGCTAAAGTCCACGAACAGCGATCAGCCGTTCCGGACACACATGATCTTGATGAACTCGCCTGTCCCGAGGTTGCGGAACGGCGCGCTCTTGGCGGCGTCCATCTGCGCCTCGCCAAGGCACCAAAGCTCATTCGAGACCTGGCCGATAATCGCGACGTCGCGCGAGAAGCCGGGCAGCGGCGAGCAGTCCGTGGGGCTCATGCCCGCTATGCAGATCATGGCGACGATGTTGAAGGTCATGGGCTTTTGTTCCTGTCGAGCGTGTGTCGTTTCGAGGGCTCAACGTCCGGCGAGGCGCCGTCAGTCCCTTCGCTTCTCGCGCGAGGCCGTGACCCCCATGAGCCCGCCGATCATGTCGAGCGCGACCCGCAGGCGGTCGGAGACCACCGCGTCGGCGCGCCACGGAGTGGCGAGTTCGGGGATGAAGCCGCGGCAGTCGCGCACGCCCGCGCCTTCGATGACGATGCGGGTCACGATCGGCCAGGCGTGCGGGCCGACCCGCTCTTCCGCGTCCCGCAATTTGTCCCGGGCGTGCAGGGCGGCTTCGGACTGCGGCAGGCCGGGGCGGGGCCCGAAGCCGGTCGAGCCGAGCCGGTCGGGCGCGACCGCGCGCAATTGATCGAGCCTCGCCCGCTGATGGGTCCGGCGCAGCGATTCGCCGACCAGCCAGCGGATGTCGTTGAGCTTCGGATCGTGCGGCGCGAGCAGCCGGTTGGCGCGCATGGTGTCGAACGGATCGAGCATGCGTCGGGTCCGGTCGGCGTCGAGGGTCGGCGTCTGCCCTGCGGCCCTGGCGCGAGCGAGGCGCTCGGGTGTCGCGTCGAGCCGCTCCTGAACCGCGTCGAGCAATTCCTGCGGCGATCTGTGGGTGCGCTTGGTCGTCTTGCGGGGGCCGCTCATTCGAGCGACTCCGCCAGTTCCGCTTCCAGCTCGCTCAGTTCCGCGCCAAGCTCCGCGAGTTCCGTGAGTTCTGCGAGTTCCGTGAGCTCGGCCAGCTCCTCGGCGTCCACCGGCCGCGGCCGGTTCCTGACCTCGCCCAATTCGGCGCACAAGGCGGCGGGCGACGTGCAATAGGACTGCTCGATGATCGGGGGACGAACTTCGGAACCCCCCGGTCGCTGACCGCGACGTTCTCCGGGCGGCTGGCGCTGGGCGCGCCGCAAATCCTTGAGATGGCGGGCGCAGGCGCGGATGGCCAACGCGCGCTCGGTGTCGACTTTGGCGGCCGGCGGCGGGGTGGGGATGTGGTCACGAGCTTGCCCTTCCTCTTTTGATCTGTTATGTTCCCGTTTTGTTCAATATTGGGTAAAACAGAAGCAAGTGTCAACATTCTGTTTTTTTGAATTGCGGTTTTTCGGAAATTAGGTTAATTTCGAAATAGTGTGAGTCGGGCCCTTCCAGGCCGGACGCGCCAGTCGCGCCGCTCGCCGTTCACTTGGGGATGAGAAATTGGAGGAGTTTCAGCTTTGACCGTCGACTGGATCCGCATCGGCCTCAAAAGGACCGGCAAAACCCGCAGCGGCCTCGCCAAGGCGCTTGGCCGCTCGCCCTCCGCCGTCACCGACCTTCTCAACGGCCACCGCCGCCTGCGCGCCGACGAGATCGCGACCGTGTCGGAATATCTCGGCATCGAGCCGCCGCGCCTGATCGGCGGGGGACCGCCGCGGCCGCCCAGCGCCCCGCTGATCGGCTATGTCGGCGCGGGCGCGGTCGCGCATTTCTACGCCGACGGCCAGGGGCCGTTCGACGATGTCGACGCGCCGCTCGAACTCGAAGCCGACGACGGTCGCGGTGCAGATCCGCGGCCATTCCTCGGGCGTGCTGTTCGACAACTGGCTCGTCTTCTACGACGACATCCACAATCCGCCGGACGACAGCCTCGTCGGGCGCATGTGCGTCTGCGGGCTCAGCGACGGGCGGGTCCTGATCAAGTCCTTGAAGCGCAGCCCCCACACGGGCTTATGGAATCTTCTGTCCAACACCGAGCCGCCGATCTACGACGTCGGCCTCGACTGGGCGGCGCCGGTGCGCGAAATGCGGCCGAGGTAGCGGCCGCGCGAGAGCGTCGGCATGCCGGCTCCGCCTTCCGCGCTCGAGATCGCGCGCGCGCTTCATCCGCTTTCCCTCGGTGACGCCGGCCGACTGCGGCGCGCTGCCCTATTTGCGCGATCTTCTGGCCCAGGCCGGTTTCGCCGCCGAGCTCGTCACCTTCGAGGCGCCGGGAACGCCCGCGGTCCTCAACCTCTATGCGCGGTTCGGCGACGCGCGGCCCAATCTCGCCTTCGCCGGCCACACCGACGTCGTGCCGCCGGGCGACAAGGCGCGCTGGCGGTTCGACCCGTTCTCGGCCGAAATCGCCGACGGCGAGCTCTGGGGCCGCGGCGCCTGCGACATGAAGGGCGGCGTCGCCGCCTCCGTCGCCGCCGCCTTGCGCTTCATCGCAAGGGGCGCGTTCGCAGGCTCGATCAGCTTCCTCCTGACCGGCGACGAGGAAGGCCCTGCGGTCAACGGCACGGTCAAGCTCGTCGACTGGGCGCTCGCCAAGGGCGAACGCTTCGACCATTGCATCCTCGGCGAATCGACCTCGGTCGAGGCGGTCGGCGACACGATCAAGCACGGGCGGCGCGGCTCGCTCAACGGACGGCTCACGATCCGCGGCCGCCAGGGCCACGCCGCCTATCCGCATATCGCCGACAATCCGATCCGGGCGCTGGCGCCGGTGCTGACGGCGCTGCTCTCGCCGCCGCTCGATCAAGGGAACGCCGACTTCGAGCCGACCGAACCTCGAAGTGGTCTCGGTCGATGTCGGCAATCCGGCCTTCAACGTCATTCCAGGCGAAGTGCGGCTCAGCGTTCAACATCCGCTTCAACGATCTCTGGACGCCCGAATCGCTTCGCGCCGAGATCGAGCGGCGGGTCGCGGCGGCGGATGTCGGCGGGCGCGCGACGCCTCGCCTTCGAGCCGACCAACGCGGTCGCCTTTCTGACCAAGCCCGGGCCGTTCACCGATCTCGTCGCCGCTGCGGTCAAGGACGTGACCGGGCGGACGCCCTCGCTTTCGACCGGCGGGGGAACTTCCGACGCGCGCTTCATCAAGAACGCCTGTCCGGTGGTCGAGCTTGGCCTCGTCAACGCGACCATCCACGCCGTCGACGAGCGGGTCGCGCTCGACGATCTCGAGGCGCTGTCGCGCATCTATGAGCGCGCGCTGGAGCTTTATTTCTCTGGGTTCTCCGCGCAGTCGGCGGGGGGCTCCTAATCCTCCCCCGCATTCGCGGGCGAGGATATTCCGCGCGGCCGCTTCGGAATAGTCCACCCGGACGAGATAGAGGCCGTGCGCGGGCGCCACCGGACCGCAGCGGCTGCGGTCGGCGGCCTTGAACGCCGCCTTGAAATCGCCTCGCGCTCCAGCGCCCGGTCCCGACCTCGACCAGCGAGCCCACCATCGAGCGCACCTGGCGATGCAGGAACGAGCGCGCGCTCGCCTCGAACAGAATCTCGTCGCCGTCGCGCCTGACGTCGAGCCGGTCGAGCGTGCGGATCGGCGATTTCGCCTGGCATTGCGAATCGCGGAAGGTGGAGAAATCGTGCCGGCCGATGAGCACGCGCGCCGCCGCGTGCATGGCCGCCGCGTCGAGGCGCGGCTTCACCCGCCAGGCGCGGCCGCGCTCGAACGTGAGCGGCGCGCGGCGATTGACGATGCGATAGAGATAATGGCGGGCGCTCGCGCTGTGGCGCGCGTCGAAATCGTCGCTCACGCGCTCGGCGCCGAGAACCGCCACGGGATGGGGATGAAGCAGCGCATTGAGCCCCTCGCCGAGCCGGAACGGCGCCCAGTCGCGCTCGAGGTCGACATGCGCGACCTGGCCCAGACGCATGCACGCCGGCGTCCGTGCGCCCCGCGCCATGCGCGGTCGCGCGCGCGCCGGTCATGGCGAAGATCGCGCCCTCGAGAACCTCCTGGACCGAAAGGCCGTTCTCCTGCCGCTGCCAGCCGACGAACGGCGCGCCGTCATATTCGAGGGTGAGCTTAAAGCGCGGCATTCGGAGCCTGGCGGCGTCGCGGCGGGGAGCGGCGGCGATGGCTTCGTCGAGAACCTCGTAGATGCGCGGATCGCCGCAGCGGGAGACATTGAAGCGCAGGCAGCCGCGCGCCTCGTCGGAGGCGCTGAACGCCGGCCCCGGCGCGAACATCACCTTCCTCGCAAGCGCGTGGCGGGCGACATCCGCGGCGGCGACGCCCTCGGGCAGGCGAGCCCACAGATAAATGCCGGCGCGCGGCTCGATCCAGGGCGTGAGGCCATGGCGGCGGAGATTCTGCAGCGTCCGCCCCATGGCGTCGGCGAGCTTCCGCCGCAGCCCGTCGAGATGGCGCCGGTATCCGCTTTCCGTCAGAACGCGATGCAGGATGTGGGCCCCGGTCGCGCTGTTGCCCATGGTCGTCGCGAGCTTCAGATCGACAAGCTGCGCGATCCAGTCCTCCCGCGCGGCGATATAGCCGCAGCGCATCGCGGCGCCGACGGCCTTGGTGGCGCTGCCGACCTGCACGACCCGGCGCAAGCCGTCGAGCGCGGCGAGCCGCGTCGAAGGCTCGGCCTCGAAATCTGCGAACGTGTCGTCCTCGAGAATGAGAACGTCGTGCTCCTCGGCGAGGCGCAGCACGCGATGGACGGTCGCCGCCGAGGGCGTCGCCCCCGTCGGGTTATGCAGGCCGCCGGTGGTCAGATAGAGGCGCGGGCGATGCTCGGCGAACAGGCGTTCGAGTTCCGCGACGTCGGGGCCGTCGGGGGTCATCGGGACGGTGACGGCTCCGGGCGCGATTGGCGCGCAGGAGCGAATGGAAATTGAAGTAGCAGGGATCGTCGACGACCACCGTGTCGTTCGGGCTGAGGAGAAAGCGGCAGGCGAGATCGAGCGCCTGCGAGCAGGAATCGGTCACGACGATCTGGTCGGGATCGGCCATGACGGCGCGCTCGGCGAGGCGCACCGAGAAGAGCCGGCGCAACGGCGCATAGCCGAGCGGCTCGTCATATTGGCGCCGGCGCTCAGGATCCTCGCGCGCGGCGAGGCGCAACGCCCGCTGCACGCCGAGATCGAGCACCCAGGAATTGGGCAGCCAGCCCGCGCCCGGGCAAAGGAAGTCGGGCGAGCCCATCATCGCGTGCCGATTGATCCACGACGGGTCGATCGCGGGCTCGGGCGGCGGGTCGGCGGTTGAGAGCGTGAGCGGGCGGGCGGCGCCCGCGACGAAGAATCCCGAGCCGCGTCGGGCGACGACCGCGCCCTCGGCCGCGAGCCGGTCGTAAGCCTCGACGACGGTCGATTTCGAGACTTCGAGCTTGACCGCAAGCTCACGCACCGAGGGCAGCCGGGCGCCGCGCGCGAGCGCGCGGTTCGCTATGCGGCCGCGAATGAACGCCGCAGTCGTCTCGACGCGAGAGGCGGGCCGATCGTCCATGAGTCCGCTCCGAACTGTACAGCCAGTGGATTGGTACAGTTTGGGGCTAGCTGTACTGAACTGTCTCTGGCGCCGCAAGCCCTCGCGTCCGATCTTGGCCATCGAAAGGACGATGAAGCCCATGATTCCCGAGAGCCGTATGTGGCGAACATCGGCGTTGGAGCGAGACGAGCGGCGGCCTGGCCGTTCCGCGTCGCCGCCGCGCGAGCGACGCTGCGGGCGCTGGCCAATATGGATCGCCGCGAGCTGGCCGACATCGGCCTCAACCCAAGCGACGTGCGCGACGCCTCGGCGCTGCCGCTCGACCGCGATCCGGCCGAGCTGCTCGCGCGACGGGCGCGCGAGCGCCGCGGAGACGCCTTCGGGCCTCCGCCTTCTCGGGCTGGGCGCTCGCAGCTCGACGATCCGGATGGCCGCCCTGGGCGAAACCCGCCGCCACCGCGGCCAGGGACCGAACCGGCCGGGCAGGCCCTGCCGGCCTCGTCAGAACAGGCTGAGCTGCGCGCCGGCGTCGCTCGCCGCGAGGCGTCGGCTTGCGGAAGAGGTCGGTGCGCAGCGCCCGCGAGCGTCTCGCGAAGCCGAGCCGGCGCGCGGCCATCTCGAACCGGCGCCCGATCATCCAGGCGTAGGGGCCCGAGCCCGCCATGCGCCGGCCCCACTGGGCTTCATAGTCCTTGCCCTCGCGCATCGACTGCATGAGCGACACGGCGCGCTTGAGCCGGTCGGGATAGTGGACCTGCAGCCATTCGCGGAACATGTCGCGCAATTCGCCGGGCAGCCTCAGCACGACATAGCTCCCCTCGCGCGCTCCGGCGGAATAGGCGCGGGTCAGGATCGTCTCCAGTTCCTCGTCGTTGATCGCCGGAATGATCGGCGCGGCCATCACGCCCGCCGGCACGCCGGCGTCGTTGAGCGCCTCGATCGCCTCGAGCCGCTTCTGCGGGCGTCGGCGCGCGCGGCTCCATCTGGCGCGCGAGCGCGCGATCGAGCGTGGTCACCGAGACGAAGACCTTGACCAGGTTGTCGCGCGCCATCGGCGCCAGAAGGTCGAGGTCGCGCAGAATGAGGTTCGATTTGGTGACGATGGTGAGCGGGTGGCGGGCTTCGGCCAGCGTCTCGATCAGCGACCGGGTGATGCGATATTCCCGCTCGATCGGCTGATAGGGGTCGGTGTTGGCGCCGAAGGCGATCGGCGCCGGCCGATATTTGGGCGAGGCCAGCTCGCGCTCGAGCAGCTCCGCGGCGCGCTTCCTTGGCGAACAGCTGGTTTCGAAATCGAGCCCGGCGGAGAGCCCCATATAGGCGTGGGTCGGCCGCGCGTAGCAATAGAAGCAGCCGTGCTCGCAGCCGCGATAGGGGTTGATCGAGCGGTCGAATCCGATGTCCGGCGATTCGTTGCGGGTGATGATGGCCTTGGGCTTTTCCCATGTGACCTCGGTCGCGAGCGGCTCGGGCGCCTCCTCGCGCGTCCAGCCGTCATCGAACTCCTCGCGCTTCTGAAGCTCGAAACGGCCGGACGCGTTGGTCGCGGCGCCGCGCCCGCGCCTGAAATTCGGCGGGCAGGATGCGCTCGGCGATCGCCTCGGGACGGTGGCGCGGGTCAGGGGCCGCGGCGCGGATCTGGGTCGGGTTCATGGTCGTGTTCCGTAACGGTAGGTTTGGAACAAATCATGAACAAGAGATAGTCCCGCCCAGGCGTCACGTCAAGACGTCGGGGTCGCCCCGTCCGCGTCTCGAACGCGGCAGGGCCGACCATTCCTCGCGGAATGCTTTGGTGGGAACGCCAGATCGCGCTGCTGGCCGGTTCGTGAGCGTTCAATTCGAGAACGTGTCGCAGGAATTGATGTCGCCGCTCTTCAGGCCCGCCGTCAGCCATTTCTGCCGCTGCGCCGAGGAGCCGTGGGTGAAGCTGTCGGGCACCGCGTAGCCGCGCGCCGCGGTCTGCAGCCGGTCGTCGCCGATCGCCTGCGCCGTCGCCAGCGCCTTCTCGATGTCGCCGGGCTGGAGGATCTTCCATTTCTCGTTGGCGTGGTTCGCCCAGACGCCGGCCAGGCAGTCGGCCTGCAATTCGACCCTGACGGACAACGCGTTGGCCTGGGTCTGGCTCACCCGCTGCTTCAAGTTGTCGACCTTGTCGAGAATGCCGAGCAGGTCCTGGACGTGATGGCCGATCTCATGGGCCACCACATAGGAATAGGCGAAATCGCCGCCGCCGCCGAACTTGGTTTTCATGTCGCGGAAGAATGACGTGTCGAGATAGACCTTCTTGTCGATCGGGCAGTAGAACGGCCCCATCGCGGCCTGCGCGCCCCCGCAGCCCGAGCGCGTCGCGCCGTCATAGATGACCAGCGTCGCGGGCTGATACTTGACGCCCGTCTGAGCCGGAAGCACTTCCGACCATACCGCCTCCGTGCCGCCGACAACCTTGGCGAGAAACTTGCGCGCCGGATCGTTCGGATCGACGGGGGCCGTCTGCGGCGGCGCGCTCTGCTGCTGCCCGACGCCCACCATCTCCGCCCCGCTGATGAGAACCTGGGGCGAAATGCCGGTGAAATAGCTGATGGCGAAAATGATGACGATCGCGCCGAGGCCGAGCCCGCCTGCGCCAACCGCGCCCCCGCGCTGCCCGCGGCGATCCTCGATATTCTCGGAGGACGGCATGTTTTCGTATTCCATCGGCGAACTCCGATCGGCCGAAGCCGGTTAACGCGTTTTAACCACCCTATCAGACAAAGCTTTGCCGGAGTAGCGCCTCGGCGCTCCCGCGCGTCGCAAAGCCTTTGTTTAGGCCTTTGCCAGACAGTGTCTGGACTTTGCTTGCAAACAAGGCTGCGCGCCCATGCCGCCGACCTACTCCCTCGTCGTGCCGATCTTCAACGAAGAGGCGGTAATCCCGATCCTGCTGCGGCGCCTCGACGCCTTGCTTGAAAGCCTCGACGCGCTCGCCGAAGTGATCGTGGTCGACGACGGATCGGACGATACGAGCGCGATCGTGATCGAGGCCAAGGCCCGGGCGGACAAACGCTACCGGCTGATCAAGCTGTCGCGCAATTTCGGCCACCAGATCGCAATCACGGTCGGGCTCGATCACGCCGCCGGGCAGGCGGTGATCGTGATGGACGCGGACCTGCAGGACCCGCCCGAGGTCGTGCTTGAAATGATCGCCAGATGGAAGGAGGGCTACGACGTCGTCTCGGCCGAGCGCGCCTCGCGTCAAGGCGAAAGCCGGTTCAAGCGGGCGACGGCGCACCTGTTCTACCGTCTTATCGCCCGGCTCGGCGACGTTCCGCCGCCGCGCGACGCCGGCGACTTCCGGCTGGTCGATCGCCGGGCGCTGGACTGCTTCCTCGCCATGCCCGAGCGCGACCGGTTTGTGCGCGGCATGTTCGCCTGGATTGGGTTTCGCCACGGAACGGTGACCTTCGACCGCCCGCCGCGCGCCGCGGGAACGAGCAAATATTCGCTGCGCAAGATGATTGCGCTGGCGGCGAACGGGCTCATCTCGTTCTCCGACGCCCCGCTTCGTCTGGCGCTCTGGGCAGGCGGCGCGGTGTCGGCGCTGGCCTTCGTCTATGGATTGAGCGTGATCGGCCGGTGGGCGTTCGGGGATCCGAGCCTCGAGAGAGGCTGGAGCTCGACGATCGTGGTCGTCGCCGCGCTCGGGGGCGCGAACATGCTGATGACCGGCGTCGTCGGGCTCTATGTCGGGCGCATTTACGCCGAGGCGAAAGGCCGGCCGCTCTACGTCATCGAGCGCGCGATCGGCTTTGGGGAAGCGGCCGGTCGGCGCCCGGCGCGGCTCAGTGAATCTGCGTCGCGGCGTCCTGCCCGCGCGCGAGCTCGATGGTCGTGATCGCCACCAGCATTTCCGCCCGCGACTTGAGGTCCTTGGCCTCGAGCAGCGCCTGTTTTTCCTTCGGGCCGCAGGGGCTCATCATCGACAAGCCGTTGACCAGAGCCTCGTTCGACGCCTTCTTGATGTCGCTCCACACCACCTTGATCTCGTTGACCTCGGCGAAGCGCTTGAGCGCCGCGATCAGATCCTCGCGATCGACCGCAGCCTCGCCCGCGCCTTCGAGGAAGTCCTCGGCGAAGGGGGCATAGTCGGCGACCGCGACGCGGTAAGGCTGCCCGGTCGGCGCCTCCGCCCTGAGATGGAACCGCGCCACCCCCATCAGGGTGAGAAAGCAGCGCCCGTCGCCGATCTCGGCGTATTGGACGATGCGGCCGGCGCACCCGAGCGGATAAAGCTCGGGGCTCGGGTCTTCCGTCTCCTCCGGCTCGGTCGGCTGGATGATCCCGATAAGCCGCTCGCCGGCGAGCGCATTGTCGAGCATCTCGAGATAGCGCGGCTCGAACACGGTGAGCTGGATCGGCCGGCGCGGCAGCAGAAGCGCCCCGGCAAGCGGAAAGAGCGGGATGGTTTCCGGCATCTCGGCCGGCCCGGCGAAGGTGCGATTGAGCTTCATGGCGCCCTTCTCATTCTTTGGACGCTTTTCGCGGCGGATCGCTATCAAAACCAGATCGCCGACAGCTTGCGCCGCGCCGCGACCGATTCGGGATCCATCAGACCCCAGGCCTCGAAGAACTGCAACAATTGCTTGCGCGCCGCCTCGTCGTTCCATTTGCGGTCGCGCTGAATGATTTCAAGCAGTTGGTCGGCCGCGCCCGCCCGATCGCCCTTCGCCGAGAGGGCGACGGCGAGATCGAAGCGCGCCTTGTGATCGTTCGGATTGGCCGCGATGGCCTGCTCGAGGGGCGCGAGCTCGCCGACGGTCGAGGCCTGCTCGGCGAGGCGCAGCGCCGCATGCGCCGCGACGACCGCCGGGTCCTGCTCCTTGCCCGGCGCCGCAGCGGGCGCCGTCTCCAGCAAGGCTTTCGCCTCCTCGAGCCGTCCGGCGGCGACATGGAGCCTGGCGAGGCCGCCGATCGCCTTGGCCTCGCCCGGATCCTCGGCCAGAATCTCGGTGTAGATCGCAGCCGCCCCGGCCGTGTCGCCTTTGGCGGCCGCTTCTTCCGCCTCCGCCAGAAGCGCCGCCAATTCGTTCTGCAGAGGGCCAGCCAGCCGCTCGATGAAGCCGCGGATCTGGCTTTCCGGCAGCGCGCCGACAAATCCGTCCACCGGCTGGCCCTTGTCGAAGGCGATGACGGCGGGAATCGACTGAATGCCGAGCTGGCCCGCGATCTGGGGATGGTCGTCGATGTTCATCTTGACCAGCGCGACCTTGCCGCCCGCGTCGGCGACCGCCTTCTCCAGCGCCGGCGCGAGCTGCTTGCACGGGCCGCACCACGGCGCCCAGAAATCGACCAGCACCGGCTGGCGCATCGACGCGGTCAGCACGTCGGCGCGGAACGAAGCCGTCGTGACTTCCTTGACCGAACCCGCTTTGGCTTGAGGCGCGAACGCGCCGCTCACATTCGCCATAGTCCCTCATCTCCAGCCCGGCGGCGGCGACGCCGCGCGCCACGTCCCAGTTTTGTCGTCCTAGATGGAGCCGCCGGACTTTTTATTCAACCTGGGGCTTGATCCCGCCCGAGCGCCGCCAGCAGCGGCTCATGACCGGTCGCGCGCAGGAATTTGACCAGGTCCGCGCTCCTGAGCCCGGTGGTGCGGGTATTGACCAGAGGATGGAAGTTGAGCCGTTCGCAGCGCATCATCGCTTCATCCAGCACGACGGAAACCCTGGCCGTTTTGTCGTTGATCGCGCCGAACGGCGTGACGGCCCCGGGCTTGACGCCCCAGACCTCTTCCAGAAGCTCAGCCGAGCCGAAGGAAACGCGCCCCTGCGCGCCGATCGTCTCGTGCACCCGCTTGAGGTCGACCGCCGTCTCCTCGCCGAGGACGAGAAGGAACAGCCGGCCCTTCTTGTCCTTGACGAACAGATTCCTGGTGTGGCCGCCGGGGATGTCGCCGCGCAGAGCCTGCGAATCCTCGACCGTGAACAGCGGCGGATGCTCGACGGTCTGGGTCTCGACGCCGAGCGCGGTCAGATAGGAAAGAAGGTCGTCCGGGGAGGCGGGCATGGGGAATGGGGAATGGGGAAGGAAAGGGATCGCGGGTGGTAGCCGCTTCCGGCCCCCGCGGCAACATCGTTCCGCGCCTTCCCTCGCGAGCCGCTCCCCGTGCGAAAGCGCCACCCTGGATCTCAGGACGGCGCTTCGGCGGCCTCGGGGAGGTCAGACGAGCGAGCTAGCCGCTGCGCCCGGCCCGTTCGCCCCCGTCATTGCCAGGCCGAGTCCGGGATCGGAAGCGGGTCGGCAGGAACCAGCGTCGCGACCGACACATGCGGCCACGACAGGCCGTTGAAGTTGAGAATGACCTTCTGGCTGTACTGGATCTGCGTCGACGTCACCTTGATGATCTTCGGGCCGGTCAGCTGAACGGGCGGGTCGAGCAGGAACGTGGGAACCGGAAGTCCGAACGGCGCGCCGCGCGGCTGGACGGTCGTCGGCGCGCTCCCGTCCGGAAAGTCGATGTGAAGCTGGTGCTCGACGGTCTCGATCCAGAAGATCGCGTCCATCTGGATGGCGTTGGCGTTTGCAGGGGCGCCCGCGGCGTTGCCGAGCAGAAAGGCGATGTTGCTGGTTCCACCGCCGAACAGCGGCGATTTCGGATTCGTGCTCACAACCATCGTCGTCGTCGACAGGATGTTCTGAACCGAAATGGCCTTTCTCAGCATCTGGTTCGGGTCGTCCAGCAGTCCCTGGGTGATCGTGCCGGCGTTGAGCCACGGGGTCAGGTCCTGCGGGATGCGCGCCGTTCCCTGCGTCAGCGCAGTCTGGCTCGGGAAGCGGATCGGCGCGCCGCCGCCGATGGGAAAGGGGGTAATGTCGACCGGCTGGATGGTCGGCGGCCCGTTGGTCGCAGGAAGGGCCACGCCCTGCGCGATGATCGTCGTCCCGTGGGGAATGGACGCCATGCGCGCGACCGAGACCGGCTCCTGCGGATCGCTGGTCGCCGGCACGCTGAGCCAGATGCCCGGCTCGAAATGGATGCCGGTGGGCGGGGCAGGATTGGTCACGTCATTGATCGACTGAACATAAGGAACGCCGTTCATGAAGAGGTCGCCCTGGAGCATCCCGCGGTTAGGGATGGAGCCGAGGCTGGCGTTAAATGACAGCGTCTCGGAAGTGAGGTTGAGCTCCAGCAGGTTATCGCCCGGCGCGGGGGTCGGCAGCGGGAACGTCTGGTGCTGCGGGCGGAAAATCGTGTTGAAGCCCAGGCCGTTCCAAGCGCCGACGAAGGCGGCGAGGGCCCCCAGCGGAGGGGGAGCCGCCGGCGCCGCGAGTGGCGCGGCGCTGGGCACGCCCTCGAGGACCACATGCGCCCTTGGATGAACCTCGTGAATTCTTGAAGCCTTTCGGCATGGAAAAGGCGTTTTCGAGATGATCGCGGTCTGCCATGAGAATATTCCTTTCAAATAGGGGATCTGAACCAGAACTCACTCGGGCTCTAAGCAAGGAAAAAACACGCGCTGCGCGCACCATCCGGCCGGCAAAAAACTCGCCGTTTTACCTCAAGAAAGACCCTCTATCCGGGGGTCGCCGCGAGGAAACGACAATTTCCGGCGCCGTTCAGTGACTAAGATCACCAGCCGATGCGGGTGATTTGGGCGTCCGAAGCGAGCCATGGATCGGCGGGCGGCGAACGTCATCAAAGGTCGTTCAGCGCGACGGTCCGAACGGAATCGGAGAAAACGCTGGCGCCGCCGCCCGAAACCTGTATAAGCGCGCGATCCTCGCGGCCCCTTGCGCCCGGGGAGCAGCCGCGACCGACCTGGACGACATCCCGGCTCGGCCGCTCATTGAATGCGCAGTTTTGCGCTCCACTCTTTAAGGAACATCCTGATGTCGATCACCACAGAGCGCAAGAGCGCGCTCATCAATCAATATGGTTTGAAAGTCGGCGATACGGGATCGCCCGAGGTTCAGGTTGCGATTCTCACCGAGCGCATCTCCAACCTGACCAATCACTTCAAGACCCACGTCAAGGATAACCATTCCCGCCGCGGCCTGCTCAAGATGGTGTCGCAGCGGCGAACGCTTCTCGACTATGTCAAGAAGCAGGATGAGGGGCGCTACAAGACCCTTATCGAGCGTCTGGGCATCCGCCGCTGACAGCGAGCCCCACGGGAGCGGGGCGCCGAATTCGGTGCGCCTCGATCTTGAAACCGGGCGGCGGCGCGGCCGGCGCCCTCCAATGCGAGAGCCTGGCGTCATGGCAGGATCGCAAGCGGCTGGCGCACGCCCAGCCGCTCGCCGTCTTGCCGATGACGAGCCCGATCGACGGGCGGCATGGGCCGCAGGCTTTCGCATCCTCAACTCATGCAGGATGAAGAAAGATGTTTGACATACAACGTGAAGAACTCGACTGGTGCGGCCGCAAGCTGACCCTCGAGACCGGACGCATGGCCCGTCAGGCTGACGGAGCGGTGCTCGCCACCTGGGGCGAGACCACGGTGCTGGCCACGGTGGTCGCCGCCAAGGAGCCGAAGCCCGGCCAGGATTTCTTTCCCTTGACCGTCCACTACCAGGAGAAGGCCTTCGCCGCCGGACGGATTCCGGGCGGCTATCTCAAGCGCGAAGGGCGCCCGTCCGACCGCGAAACCCTCACCTCCCGCCTGATCGACCGGCCGATCCGCCCGCTGTTCCCGGATGATTTCCGCTGCGACACGCAGGTCATCGCCACGGTCTTCTCCTACGACCTCGAGACCGATTCCGACATTCTCGCAATGGTCGCCTCCTCGGCCGCGCTCACCCTCTCTGGCGTGCCGTTCATGGGGCCGATCGGGGCGGCCCGCGTCGGATTCATCAAGGGCGAGATCCGGGTCAATCCGACAGTCGAGGAGATGAAGGACTCGACGCTCGATCTGGTGGTCGCGGGAACGGCGGACGCCGTTCTCATGGTCGAGTCGGAGGCCCAGGAGCTTTCCGAGGAGACCATGCTGAAGGCGGTGATGGCCGGCCATGCCGGCTTCCAGCCGGTCATTCAGGCGATCATCCGCCTGGCCGAAAAGGCCGCCAAGGAGCCGCGCGATCTCCCCGCTCACGATCAGGCGGCGGTCGAAAAGGCGGTCCTGGAGGTAAGCGAGGCGGATCTCCGCGCCGCCTATTCGCTCACCCAGAAGCAGGAGCGCTACGCCGCCGTCGACGCGGTCAAGGCAAAGGTGTTCGCCGCGCTCGCGCCCGAGGGGGCCGAGCCGAAGTTTCCCCCAGACGAGATCAAGGAGGCGCTCCACAACGCCCAGGCCAAGGTCGTTCGCTGGAACATTCTCGACCACAAGCGGCGCATCGACGGGCGCGATCTGACCACCGTGCGCCCGATCTTGGCGCAAGTCGGGGTGCTGCCGCGCACCCACGGCTCGGCCTTGTTCACCCGGGGCGAAACCCAGGCGATGGTGGTCGCGACGCTGGGCACCGGCGAAGACGAGCAATATGTCGATTCGCTCGACGGGACCTACAAGGAGCGGTTCCTGCTCCACTATAATTTCCCGCCCTATTCGGTCGGCGAGACCGGCCGCATGGGCTCGCCCGGCCGGCGCGAGATCGGCCACGGCAAGCTCGCCTGGCGCGCCATTCGCCCGATGCTGCCGACCGCGGCCGAATTTCCCTACACCATTCGCGTCGTCTCGGAGATCACCGAATTGAACGGCTCATCGTCGATGGCGACAGTGTGCGGATCGTCGCTGGCGCTGATGGACGCCGGCGTGCCGCTCAAGCGTCCGACCGCCGGCATCGCGATGGGCCTCATCCTCGAGGGCGAGCGCTTCGCGGTGCTCAGCGACATCCTCGGCGACGAGGATCATCTCGGCGACATGGACTTCAAGGTCGCGGGCACGAGCGAAGGGGTGACTTCGCTGCAGATGGACATCAAGATCGCCGGCATCACCGAGGAGATCATGGCCCAGGCGCTGGCGCAGGCGCGCGACGGCCGCATGCATATCCTAGGCGAAATGAGCAAGGCGATCACCGGAGCGCGGGCGGAGCTCGGGGAGTTCGCCCCGCGCATCGAGACGATGAAGATCCCGACCGACAAGATCCGCGAAGTGATCGGCACGGGCGGCAAGGTGATCCGCGAGATCGTCGAAAAGACCGGCGCCAAGATCAACATCGAGGACGACGGCACGGTGAAGATCGCCTCGAGCGACGGCGCCAAGATCAAGGCGGCGGTCAACTGGATCAAGTCGATCGCCTCGGAGCCGGAAGTCGGCCAGATCTACGACGGCACAGTGGTCAAGACCGTCGAATTCGGCGCCTTCGTCAATTTCTTCGGGTCGAAGGACGGCCTCGTCCATATTTCGCAGCTCGCCAAGGCCCGGGTCAACAAGACGACCGACGTCGTCAAGGAAGGCGACCGGGTCAAGGTCAAGGTCATGGGCCACGACGACCGCGGCAAGGTCAAGCTGTCGATGCGGGTCGTCGACCAGCAGACGGGCGCCGATCTCGAAAAGACGCCCGCGCCGGAGCCGGCGCCGACGGCCGAGTAGCGAAACCCGGTTTTAACCCTACATATTGTGCGGCGCATCACAGCGCCGCAGCGCTTCTCCAGCGAAGCTGAGGCTGGTTGATTTCCGAGCCGTAACGGCTTGTTAACGGCTCGGAAAGGCCGAGTGCGCTATGGAGTCTGCGCTTCAGCTTATGGACTGAACCTCATGCGAGTGAGTTTTGCGGCCGCGCTCGACGACGGCCGGCGTACAATTGCGATTGGGCGAATCCGGGCGAAAGGGCCCTGGCGGGCCGCCGGCGATCCCAGCGCCGAAGCCGACCGTCAGACGGCGATCGAGGCCTTGCGGCGCGAAGCCGAAGACTATGGAGCTGACGGAATCGTCGACGTGCGGTTCGAGGTCGAGGGCTGCAAGGGCGGCGACATCGGCGGGGTCCGGCTCGAGCGGGTGGCGGCGACGGGGCTTGCGGTCCGGTTCGCCGAGGCGGCCTGAATCGCCGCCGGGCGCTAATCGGCCAGAGACAAACGGGGAAGCCAGCCGGGGCGTTCATGGCGCGGGGGCGTCAGCGAGGACTTTGGGGTCTTGAGCGGGGATCTGGAGGACGCTTTTGCGTTGTTTTCGCGCGATTGCGATGACGGAGGGCAGGGCGGCGAAGGCTTGAACGCCGAAGGCGATTTCGCCGCGACCATGGTTGTTGATCGTGATCGTCGCTGGTCCAAAAGAGGTCGAGATGATCGCGATCCCGGATGTCGGCCTTGACAATTCGCCAGCGGCCGCCGAGTTTGCAATTCGAGGGCGCGCTCATGCCGGTGTCGCCAGCAGTTTGGGTAGCCGCGCCAGGTTGTAGGCAGCAGCCGCGAAGGTGAAGGCCCAATCGACGCGATCGCGTCGCCGGAACTTGGTCTTCTCCTGCCCGCCGATCGACTTCATCCAGCCGAAGGCTTGTTTGATCCGCTTCGCGGATGCGTTGGCTCACGGCGTGTCGCGATGTGTGGCCGTCGATTGCCGATGAGCGGCCGTTTGTATTCTGCCCCACGTGCGGCGTTGGGTTCATCGAGCGCAGTTGGTTGACGATATCCTCGGCGTCGTACGCTTTGTCCGCGCTGTGATCGTGCGCGGCCGATCGGCGCGCGCCTCGATCATGGGCGGCGCCCGCAATCCCTGCTCGGCATGGCCGTCGGCCCAAGTCAGATCGGCCCAAGCCAGAACAGCTGGTGATAGGGATTCTCGACCCAGGGCGCGCACAGATCCTCGTTGGCGAGATCGTGCATGTGCTTGAGGAACGAGAGCCCCGCCATCAGCAGCGTTGGCGGCGGATCTCCGGCCTTGGCGGGATAGACCGCGCCGAACCGCTCCTCGAGGAAGCGCCCAGTCGATCGCCCGACCGCGCTTCGCCAGCGCGTGGTCCACGTCGATGATTTGGTCGAGCCGCGCCTTGAAGCAATCATTCTGCCCGCTGTCCCGCCGCTCCTTGGGCCGCATCAAATCATCCTCCGCCATCCCGACGGAGCGACAAAATCACGGCCAAACGGCCCGATCAATTTGCAAGGAATCGAGCCAAGTCGTCCTGCGTCACCCAGACCCGTCGCTGTTGGCGAGCTTGTATCCCGCCACCAAAACCGAGGTCGGCAGCAGGCGCTCGATGGCGTGAGGAAGGTCCCCGTCGATCCGGCCGCTTTCATAAGGCATGTCGGCGGCAAGATGCAGATCCGCCAGCGGTTTCAACGCCTCCGGCCGAACCCAGAACATCGTTCCGCCGAAAAAATCGAGTCGGAACGCGTCGGCCGGCACCCCCATCCGTTCGGCGATCTTCAACGTCATGGGGCGATTGGCCGACCAGGAGAGATCCGCGGAATACCCCTCTTTTGGCAACCGAAACGCGCTGGGACCGATCATCCCGATCGATGGGTCGCGCTCGAACATGCCGACTGCGGCGCTCGCCGCTCCCGGTCCGCCCAGGAGATCGAACAATAGCCGCCGCCGCCACATCGCTCCCATGTAAGTCTTGCGGCGCCCGTCGATCGACTTCTTGCCGTAAATCTTGCAAATGTACTTGTAGCGATCAAGTCGGCCCCGTTCGAGCAGGGCGAGGAACGGGCCAACGTCCCGGCCGCGGTTTTCCACGACTTCGATGTCGGCGTGAGGATAGGCCTGCTTGATCGTCTCGATCAGCCGCTCGCGACCGGCGACGGTCGTCACGATCAGATCGAAGGGAGCCGTCAGGCCCCTGAGCGCGCCGGCGATATCTGGCCAGGTGTCCTCATAGTAGATATGGACGACGACCGCCGTCTCGATGCGCCCGGAACGATCGGCCGCCTCGGGCGACGCGCTCGTCTGCGCCGGCCACCCGTAGAGAAGCTCCGGGTGGTTGGCGACAAGATCGCCGTCGATCACGACGCCAATATTCCTCGTATCCTGGTTAAATCCCGTGAAGCGCTTGCGTTCGGCTTTCGGGCCGACGGAAAAAAGGGAGAACTCCTGGTATCTCAGATATTTCTTCTTCTTGAAGAGGGCCATGGGGCGCAGCCGCGCCCACAAGGAGGCGAGGGGGCCCAGCGTTTCGACGTGAAAGTCGCGGCTTTCGATCGGCAGCGCCTGCCCGGCGCGCGAGGCGACAACGTAGTCGAGACCCGGCGAGAAGGGCACGAGAACGCTCTGGCAGCTCGCGCCGATCCTGAGCTGGGAGAGGGCGTCTTCCTCCCTCTCGCCGACCGGCTTCAGCCGATAGGCGCGCGGGAGCCTGAAAGGAGACTGGCGCATCGGCGCATCCTCTAGCGAGCGGGCGGGCGCTGGGCAATCGCGAGCTCCGTAGGACGCCATGGGAGCCGGGCGGCGCAGAGGGCCGGCGAGAGGCTGGCTTCAGGGCGCGCAAGCCTAGCCGCAGTTTTACCGGCGGGCTCTCATGATTTCAGTGGGTTACGACCCCGTTTACCGGCGCGTTTCGAAATGGCGCGGATTTGACGCCCTGCGCCGCCGACCGACAGCTTATTTAACTCATCTAATATGTTATACAGGGTGGCTTTGCCGCGCGCCGCCGACCCCCCTTTGTCAACAAGGGGGGGCTCAACCGAGATTCGAGCATCCAGAGCTCCCTCGAAGCCGATCCCCTCAGACGCGCGGCGGCAAGCTGGCGAAGCGGCGGGCGCCGGCAGCGATGGTGTCGAGTTCGGCCAGCTCCTCGTCGCGGCGGTGGTAGCCGCAGTCGGCGATGAGCTCGCGCGCAACGTCGAGCTGCTTCCGCGCCACCTCCCTGAGTGCCGCCGCCACCGCGGCGTCGGGGAAAACGGGGGGCGGGTGGGCCCCGACGAGGCCGCTGAGCGGCGCGAAGGCTTCGTTTCGCGCCAAAGCGAGCCGCGCCCGCTCAAGCGCAACGTCGCAGAGAAAGAGCCTCATCGGCCCCGGCTCGGCAAACTCATGGGCTTCGTCGAGGTCGCGCGCCGCGCCGTCCCAATTCCCCACGGCGCGGCGGAAGGCGGCGCGAGCGATAAGGCCGCGAGGAAGCTCATCGTTGTGTCCTGAAGCGCGCAGCCCTTCGACGGCGGTGTCGAGGCTCTCGGCGGAGGCGTGGGCGCCGGCCCGCGCCGAGGCGGCCGAAGCTCCGCCAGCCAGACTTTGCAATGCGACGGCAAGATTGGCCCGGCCGAGGGTCAGAGTGTCGCGCGCGATGGGAAGGAGCTTTTTCTCTGGCCGCGCCCACTCCAGGGTTTGGCGCGCCCGGCGGAGCACAGCCAGGACAGACCGCTGCGATTGCAGCAGGTCGCAGTACTGAAACCCGGCCAGCGCGTACAGCAACGGATATTTGGGCTGCAATTGCTGTTGGCGCCGCTCGGCGTCCGAAAACAGCTTCGCCGCCTTCTCCAGCTCGCCGGCGGCGTGAAGCGCATCGGCGTTGTCTGCGCGCAAAAACAGCATGAGGCCTGGAGCACCGCTCCGGTCAGCATGGGCTGTGCCTATGCTCGCCGCCGCGAGAGCCGCCTTGACGTCGCCGGCAAGCTGTTCGGTCTGGATCAGACTGGACGCGTCGGCCGCTGCGTCCCGCCAAGCCTGAGCCTCTTCCGACATTCGCGCGCTCACATGCATGGCTTGCAGCGCCTCGCGGAGTCGCCCTTGCGCGCGCAATCCAACGCTGGCCTGGCTGAGGACAAAGGAACAAGCGGGTCCGACCAGCGCCGCGGACGGCGCTTCATACGGCCGCTCGAAAAACCCGGCGATCGCCGCGAGATTGCTCGCGACCGCGCCCAGTGTCTTGTTCGAATAGAACTCAAGTTGACCATCCGGCCTCTGGCGGCAAAGGCGACCGATGTAGACTTCGACAAGCGCCTCCTGCTGTCGCCCGGCGCGGCAGCCGTGCCGAAGGGCGTGATAGAGCGGCGCGAGATCGGCTAGGGTCGGCGTTTTGCCTTCCTTTGTCGTGTCGCGCAGGTGGTCATAGAGGCGGCTGTGCCCCGCCTTCCACGCCGCTTCGTTCGTCGCCTTGAGCCGCTCGCCGAACCATTCGCGCACCAGCGGATGGGCGTCGATGGCCTCGGGGTCGGAAGGGTCGCGCGGCGCGAGCAGCCGCACGTCGCGCAGGCGTTCGACATGGCGCAGCCATGGCTCGTCGCCGAGATCGACCAGCGCATCGGTCAGGCCCGCAACCGCAGGCTTGGCGCGCAGCGCCTTCAAACAATCGCCGCTCGCGGGGCGATCGAACAGGCCGACGCAATGGAGGATGGCGAGCAGGACCGGCTGACCGGCCAGCCATTCCTTCTCATAAGAATCCATCACCCGGCGCGCGTGACCGTGCAGCGGATCGTCGTCGTCGCCAAGCAGGCGAATATGATCGCGCCGGCGCACATCGCCCGTCTGTGTTTCCTTGATGAGGCTCGCGAGCAGCGTCAGCGCCAGCGGATGGCCGCCGAATTCGCGTGACGCCGCACGCAGTTCCTTGTCGATCCCCCAGACATAATTGTCGCGCAGAAGCTCGGCTCCCGCTTCGTCGGAGAGCCGCTCGACGTCGATGACCGGCGCCGCATCGTCCTTGAAACGCCTGATGTCGGCGACGGCGATCCGGCTGGTCAGCACGATCAGGCTGTGATCGGCTTTCGGCGGCGCGGCGGCGAACCGGCGCAGCAGCGCGCGCAGGCCCTGGTCCTTGAGCTGGCCGGCTTGCGGACCCGGCCCATGCTGCAGGGGCTCGACGCCGTCGAGCACGAGCAGCACGCGGCGCGACGCCAGCGCTTCGGCGATCGCCTCGCCCTTGGCGGAGGCGCTCGTCGTCTGGAGTTTGACGCCAAGCTGAGCCAGCGCCCAATTGAGAAATTCGTCGGCCGCGGTCGCGCGCTCCTTCGATCCCTGGCTGTAGAACGACCAGCCGAGCACGCAATCCGCGCCGCGATAGGCGTCGGCGCGCAGGCGCTTCAGCCATTCGTTGACCAGGGCGGACTTGCCTGCCCCGCCCTCGGCGATCAGCGAAAGAATGGCGGTCTGGCCGTCGCTCCAGGCTTCGTCGAGGCGCTTCAGCTCCGTGTCGCGCCCGACCAGCCGCTCGTAGCCGGTTTCGGGCAGGCCGGCGATGGCGAGCACGGGCGCCGCTTGCGGGGCCTCCGCTGCGGGCGCGATCCGCTCGATCTTCACGCCGGACACGGTCAGGTTCTTGGGCTCGGATATCGCCGCCCCGAATGGCAGAGTGAGAAGCTCACTCATGGCGGGCGCCGTCGGCTTGCTCTCCTCAATCGCCTTGGCGAAGCCGGCGATCTCGTCAGCGGCCTCCGACATCGCCCGGCTGCGCTCGCTCGCAGACAGGCTCGAAAATGGCTTGCGGTCGCGCGGACGAAGGTTTTCGTCGTCGACCTGCTCGAGCCCGGCCTTGGGCGTCCAGCAGCGGATAAAAATGGACCGCCTCGCCCTTGCGCTGACGCTCGCGGACGATGGGGACCTCATTGTCGAGAATGTAGTCGGAGCCGGTCGAGTGGGTGGAGACGAGAAGGACGAAGATGTCGCAGGCGCGAATCTGCGCCTCGATCTCGGGCCGCCATTTCGCGCCTCCCGGCATGAGCCGGTCGATCCACACTCTGTATCTGCGCCCCTTCTCGCCCGGCCGCAGGAAGTCCATGACGAAGGTCAGCCAGCGGACCTCGCCCGGCGCGGGATTCTCCGGCTCATCGAGGTGGGCGTAGCTGATGAAGACGAGCGGCTTGGTCGAATCGGAAGGCATGTTTTTGGGGCGCTCCCGCTTGGCCCGCGAAATTTGCCCGGCGCGCCCTGTCCGTCAAGGCGGTGGGCGAGACGCTGACGCCGCCGATGTCATGCCCGCGAAAGCGGGCATCCAGGCTTTGACTAGCCTCTAGATTCCCGCTTGCGCGGGAATGACAAAAGGGCCGGCTGCGATTCAATCTGAAAGCGAGTTGCTGTAGAGAGGGCGGAAAAGGGGGACTCAATGACCGCCAAGGCGCCCAACATTCTCATCGTCATGGCCGACCAGATGGCGCCGGCGTTCCTCCCCGTCTATGGCCACCCGCTCGTCCGCGCGCCGAACATGGAAGCACTCGCGCGCGACGGAATCGTGTTCGACAGCGCCTATTGCGCGAGTCCTTTATGCGCGCCCTCGCGCGCCTCGTTCATGGCGGGCCTGCTGCCGTCGCACACCCGCGTTTACGACAACGCGGCCGAGTTCGGCGCCGACATCCCGACCTTCGCGCATGGCCTGCGCGCGCGCGGCTATCGCACCATTCTCTCCGGCAAGATGCACTTCTGCGGTCCCGATCAGCTGCATGGCTTCGAGCAGCGGCTGACGACCGACATCTATCCCGCCGATTTCAACTGGACGCCGGACTGGGACCGCCCGGAGCATCGGCCGAGCTGGTATCACAACATGTGCTCGGTGCGGGACGCGGGCTTATGCGTGCGCTCGAACCAGCTCGACTTCGACGACGAAGCCGCCTTCATGGCGGAGCGCGCCATCTTCGACATCGCGCGGTCGCGCGATCCGCGGCCTTTCCTCATGGTCGCCTCGTTCTCCCATCCGCACGACCCGTTCGCCGTGCCTCAGCATTACTGGGACCTCTACCGCGAGGAGGACATCGACATGCCGGCGCCCGGCGCCGCGCTCGATCCCCATTCGCTGCGCCTGCGCCACGTTTGCGCGATGGACGTGGAGCCGGTGACGGAAGCGCAGGTTCGCGCGGCGCGTCACGCCTATTACGGCGCGATCGCCTATGTCGACGACCTCATCGGCCGGCTCATGGGCGCGCTGCGCGCGGCGGCGCTGGCGGAGGACACGATCGTCGTCCTCACCAGCGATCACGGCGAGATGCTCGGCGAACACGGCCTCTGGTACAAGATGAGCTTCCTCGAGGGCTCATGCCGCGTGCCCCTCGTCATCGCGAGCTCCGGCCGCTTCGAGCCGCGCCGCGTCAAGGCGAGCGTCTCGCTTGTCGATCTCATGCCGACGCTCATCGAGCTTTCGGGCGCAAACATGCAATCGCTCGGGATCCCTGCGGACGGACGCAGCCTCGCGCCCCATCTGCGCGGCGCGGCGGGCCACGACGAGGCGATCGGCGAATATCTGGCCGAAGGGGCGATCGCGCCGATCGTGATGATCCGCCGCGGCGCCTTCAAGTTCATTCACTCGCCAGCCGACCCGGACCAGCTCTACGACCTCGGCCAGGATCCGGGCGAGCGCTTGAATCTCGCGAACGATTCCGCGCGGGCGGAGCTGGTCGCCGAGTTTCGCGCCGAGATCGCCAAGCGCTGGAACCTCGCCGAACTGGACGCGCGCGTGCGCTTGAGCCAGCGCCGGCGCCGCCTCGTCGACGCCGCGCTCAGCAAGGGCAAGATCCGGCCCTGGGACTTCCAGCCGTTCCGCAACGCCGCGAAGCAATATGTGCGCAATTCGATGGATCTCGACGACCTCGAGCGAAACGCGCGATTTCCGCCGGTCGCGCAGCGGTAACGCTAATCTCACTCCACACAATTCCCGGTTTCCCGCCGGGGTGAAAGCGCGCTAACCTCTCCCCGGAGAGGGCCTTTGATGGCGACGGGAACCAGGAAGCCGATCGACCTCGCCGAGCGCGTCGCGACCCGCCGCGGCCGGCGCTTAACCGCAGCGGCCGCCGAGGGCGCGTGGCGGCGGGAGACCTTCTGCCTGCCGCGTGATGAGGCCCGCGCCAAGGCGCGGGAGTGGTTCGAGCTTTTCCCCAAGGCGGCCTACATGACCGAGATCGAATCCTGGCGCGAGCTCGCGGATGACAGGATCGAGTTCGTCATGCGCCGGTTGCCGTCCGCCGATTGAGCGGGGTTGGTCCTTCACGCAGCAGGCGCCGTTGTCGCTGGACTTTCGTCCCCATATAAGGGCGAAGCTGCGGCGCCGGGGCCCATGGGGTCCGGGGCGGCGGCGCCCAAAATTCGGGGGTCGAATTGTCTCCGTCCAGACGTGAGCACGAGCGCCTTGTCATCATCGGCGCAGGGCCGGCCGCCTACACGGCGGCGATCTATTCCGCGCGCGCGCTCTTAAAACCGCTGGTGCTGGCCGGCTTCGAGCAGGGCGGCCAACTGATGACCACGATCGACGTGGAGAATTATCCCGGGTTCGCCGAGCCGATCCAGGGGCCGTGGCTCATGGAGCAGATGCGGGCCCAGGCCGAAAACGTCGGCGCGCGCATCGAGGGCGAGCACGTGGTGGGGCTCGAGCTTGGACAGCGGCCGTTCATCATTCGCTGCGACAGCGGACGCACGCTCGCGGCGGAGGCGATCATTCTGGCGACGGGGGCCAAGGCCAAATACCTCGGTCTTCCGAGCGAGGAGGCGTTCAAGGGCTTCGGCGTCTCGGCCTGCGCGACCTGCGACGGGTTCTTCTTCCGCGGCAAGAAGGTCGCCGTGATCGGCGGCGGCAACACCGCGGTCGAGGAGGCGCTGCATCTCTCCAACATCGCGGCTCACGTCACCGTGGTCCATCGCCGCAACTCGTTCAGGGCGGAAAAGATCCTTAGCGAGCGCCTGGCAGCGCGCCACAACGTTTCGATCCGCTGGAACAGCGCCGTCGAGGCGGTGCTCGGCGAAGCGCCGCCGCGCGGCGTCACGGGGATCAGGCTGCGCAATGTCGTGACAGGCGCGCTCGACGATCTTGCTCTCGACGGCGTGTTCGTCGCCATCGGGCACGAGCCGGCGACCGAGCTGGTGCGCGGCCAGGTGGAGCTCAAGGCCAACGGCTATGTCCAGACGGCGCCCGGCTCGACGGCGACCAGCGTCGAGGGCGTGTTCGCCGCCGGCGACGTCGCGGACGACATCTTCCGCCAGGCGGTCACGGCGGCCGGTCTCGGCTGCATGGCCGCGCTCGAGGCCGAGCGCTGGCTCGCCGCAGAGGAGCCGAGACGGGCGGCGGCCGAATAGGGGACGCCGGCGCCAGGCGCCAGCCGGACAGAAGAGCACGATCGGGAAGGCCCCGCGGGGGCCGGGGAAACGTTCATGGATTGGGATAAGCTGCGCGTCTTTCAGGCGGCCGCCGACGCTGGGTCGTTCACCCATGCCGGCGAGACGCTGGGCCTCAGCCAGTCGGCCGTAAGCCGGCAGGTCGGAGCGCTCGAGGCCGACCTCGGCGCGCCGCTGTTTCATCGCCACGCCCGCGAACTCATTCTCACCGAGCAGGGAGAAATGCTGCTCGGCGCCGTGCGCGACGTGGTCCTCAAGCTCGACGCCGTGCGCTCGCGCCTCATCGACAGCCGCGAGAAGCCGCACGGCGAACTCAGGGTCACGACGACGCTTGGCCTCGGCGCCAATTGGCTCGCGCCGCGGCTTGGCGAGTTCGTCGACCTCTACCCCGAGATCAAGCTGCAACTCCTGTTGTCGGACGACGACCTCGACCTCGCGATGCGCGAAGCGGATGTCGCGCTGAGATTGCGCGAACCGAGCCAGCCGGACTTGATCAGGCGCCGGCTGTTCACCGTGCACTTTCACGCCTACGCTTCCGCCGACTATCTGAGAAAGCATCCGCAACCCAGAAGCCCCGAAGATCTCGACCAACACAGCCTAGTCGCCTTCGGCGCACCCACGGCGACCCATCTCCTTTATGATCTCAATTCGCTTCTGAGCCTGGGCCGCGACCCAAAGAATCCGCGCATGCCGCAGATCACTGTCAACAATCTGGCGGCGATGACGCATGCGGTCGAGCATGGCGTCGGCATCGCCGTCTTGCCCGATTATTGCGTGCAGCCGGAACTCGGGACTCGTGCGCCTTCTGCCGCAGGCGGACATGCCGGAGATGGACTGTTTTCTCGTCTATACCGAGGAACTCAAGAACGTCGCGCGCGTTCATGCCTTTCGCGATTTTCTCGTCAGTTCCGCGCAGCGCTGGCGGTACTGATGCGCTTCCCGGATAGCCGGCCGGCGCAACACGTCGCCCAATGGCTTCGCCACACGCCGATGACCGGGCCTGGCCCGCTCGCCTCGGCGTTCGAGAAGCTTCCGTCCGACGTCGGGTCTCTCAACCGGGTCGCTCAGGGGCTGCTTGTGCATTCCGAATGGCTGCCGGCCTATGGGCTCGATGCGGATACAGTCCGGCCGGTCAGCCGCGCGACGCTGCGGGTCAGCGCGCGCCTCGGCGGGCTGTTGAAGCTGGACAGGCTGAGCCTGCGCGCGGCGCGCGCGCCAGCGAACAGATCGGCCGGCACCTGTCGCGACTTTGCTCTGACGCTCTGCTCGTTTCTTCGCGCCAAAGGCGCGCCAGCCCGTCTGCGCTGTGGTTTCGCGGCCTATTTGACTGATGGATGGGAAGACCACTGGGTTTGCGAATATTGGGACGAAGAAAAAGAAGCGTGGCGGCTTAGCGTCCCCAACTTGACGAAATCACCTGCGCCCGGTGCGCCGTCAATTTCGATCCCTCCGACATGCCGCGAGACGTCTTCCTGACCGCAGGAGAAGCGTGGCTGCGGTGTCGAGCCGGGGAAGAGGACCCGGATCGTTTCGGACACGGCGATGTGAAGGGGCTCTGGTTCATCGGGGTGAACGTCGTTCGTGACGCCTACGCGGTGAATGGCCGCGAAACCCCGGCGTGGGACGGTTGGCGAGAAGCCCCGTCCGGTCCCCGCAGGATCACGCCGCAAGAGCTGCCGCACGTGGAACGCCTCGCGCAGCGCCCGGAATATCCTCCCGGCGACATCGCGCCGCCGTGGTTGTGACTGCGACGGCGCCCTGACGGAGCGCCGTCCGAACTCAGCCCGACGCCTGCGTCGGGGCCCCCCGGGGCGACCCCTCTCGCCCCGCAAGCCGGCGAGGATACCCTTGTTCGCAGCGGCGAAATTGCGCGTCGATCCGGCTGCCAGGTATTCGCCGGTTCTGAGGAAGGACACGAACACCGTCCACGCGAACCAGCCGGGGTAATGCTGGCGCACGAAGTGGAGCTTGTTGCGATTGCCAAGATAGACGGTGAAGGCCGAACGCTCCGCCCGCTTGTTCGAGGTGCCCGAAGCGCTGCCGCTGATATGCGGCACGACGGAGCCATGGGCGTAGCCGATCCCGCATGCTGCCTTGGCGCGAACGCCCCAATCGACTTCCTCCCAATAGAGGAAATAGGAATCGTCCATCAGCCCGATCCGCTTGATGCATTCCCTCGTGACATACATCGAGGGTCCGGTCGGCGAGTCCATTCGCCGCTCGATGTCTTCGGGGTCGGGAGCAGGCGACACGGGAGCGTACATGTCGAGGCCAATCAGCCTCGTCGTGAGCTTGTTCCATTGGAGGCCACGGGACGAAGCGACGTCGGACCGGCCAGGGATCATCAATCGGCTTCCGACCATGCCCTTGCCGCGCTTGCTGGCGTAGGCGGCGAGCTCCGCCAGGGCGTCCGGTTCGGGGTAGGTGTCGGGGTTGAGAATCCAGGCCGCGGTCCAGCCCGGTTCGGCAAGCAAGGGCCGCATCCACGCATTGGTTCCGCCGGCGAAACCGAGATTTTCGCGGGCCTGACCGATGGTGACCGGGACCCCTCCCGCAGCGAGGCGAAGCCGGCGCGCCCGGACGAAGTCGCCTGGCGCCGGCTCGATGGATTCGACGCCGCCCTCGCAAGGGGCCCCTTTTTCCGACAGCGCCTTCTCAAGCGCGTCGAACGCGGCGGCGCCGCCATTCTCGCAAATGAAGACTTCGAATTTCGGGCAATTGCGCTGGGCGCCGACCGCGGTCAGGCATTTGACGATATCCTCCGAATGTCCGAATCCCACGATGACGATCGGGACCTCGAAGTCGGCCGGCATGCCGGGACTACTCCTCAAACGAGCCCAGGACGGCCTTGTGCGCGATCATGAGCCGATAGGCTCGGATCCGCGCCAGCGCGCCGACCGCCACGAAGCGGTTGCGAATTCCGCTTACGCGTCGCGAGCCGAGCGCCACGAACGCGTGTGGCGCAACCGCGAACAGGGCCGCCCATTGGCGCAACAGGATGCGGGCGGCGTCCCTTGCCGTCCGGCGGGCGCCTTCACACGATTCGAGGGTCAGCCGCCGCCATTTGCGCTTCAGTTCCGGCATCGTTCGCCGGGCGGGGTGACCGACGATCGACTTCGCCGCGAACCGAACGCGAAAGCCCAGCCGCTGCGCCCTTTCGCCCCAATCCTTGTCCTCCGGGACTCCGTTCTTAAAGCCGCCGACCGCGTCGAACACCGAGCGCCAGACGAACATCGACGCCGTGACGGTGAAGCCGAGGTCGTTGACGTAGCGCTCGTTCCGAAAGGCGAACACGCTCTCGAACGCTTCGGCCGGCGTCATCCGCCGCGGATCCTCAACCAGCACGTCGACTCGCCCGCCAGCGAAATCCGCCATTGCGAGTTCGGCGAGGCCTTCCTCGAGCCAGCGCGCGTCCGGCCGGCAATCGCTGTCGATGAAGGCGATCGCCTCGCCGCTCGAGGCCCGCACGCCCGCGTTGCGGGCAGGTCCTGCGCCGCGCTCGGCGACCTCGATCACCCGGCCCCGGCTTCCAACGATCTGACGCACGGCGTCGAGCCCGCGCGAACTGCCATTGTCGGCGACGATGACTTCGGTGCGGTCGCTGGGAAAACTCTGCGCGCCGAGCAGCGTCAAACACGCGTCCAGATTATCGTAGTCGTTGAGGTGCGGCACGATCACCGACACGAGGCCGACGCCGGGCGGCCCGCGGTCTGCGGCGAGCGGCGCGGCTCGTTCGGTCTCATCGACCATCATGGCTTGGCTTCAGGCCTCATTGGCGTATTTGCTCATGATCGATACGGTTTTTTCGAAATTGCTCATTTCGAGAATGTCGTCGGTCTCGAGCATCGTATCAAATTCCGATTCAAGCGCGGCGACCAAGATCATGTGACCGACCGACGTCCAAGCTGGGAACTCTTGATAGACCAGCTTTGACGTATTGGCCTCATCATCAAGGTCGAAGCTCTCTTTGAACGCGCTAAATACACGGTCCCTTACCGTCATTGATGCCGCCTCCGCGATTATAGGATTTTTGACCGAGAGCGCCAGCCGCGCGAGCCAAATGTCACCTGGCGTGCGGAAGCGCCCAAGAGGAGATCCGCTTCCCGAACTGCCGAACTCGGCTTTCTGGTCGCCCCTCCGGCCGACAATTCGGGCCGGGTTTCCGACCGCGATCGAACCGGCCGGAATCGACCGCGTGACCACCAAGCTTGCGCCGACGATGCAGCCGTCCCCGATCTCGACGCCCGGGACCACCACAACCCGCGCGCCAAGCCAGACGTCGTCGCCGATGACCACGTCGCGCTCGAGCTTGGGCTGATCCATGACCGGCGTGCCCGGCTCGGTCTGATAGTTCGACGCGGTGATGAAGACTTCGGGCCCCAGCAAAGCGTGGCGCCCGAGCGTGATCCGCCCGACCGAATCTCCGGCCCAGATCGAGCAGTGGGCCCCCGATATGCGAATAGGCGCCGATCTTGATCCGCTCGCCGTTGCGCAGCGAAACATTGGGCGCCATGCGCACGCCGGGTCCGATGTCCGCCACCCGTCGAGGACGGACGTGGTTATAGTTGTAATAGTGGACCAGACGGAACAGTTGGAGCCACGCGCGCGGGTCCACAAGCGAAAGGCCGAATCCCAACGCTCTGCTTTTCTTCCGCGGCGAAACCAGGGGAGAAGGCGGCTCGGAACTAGACTTATTCGCTCCTTTCCGCCAGTGCCGCCGCGCCTGAAGCTTCCGCGAGCGGCGCGGAATATGCACCCGACAGCCGATTGGCGCAAGGCCGAGGGACCATGCGGACCGAGCAGTAGGGTATGCGCTTTACCGCATTGGATGGCGACGGCTTGCGCAACATGACGCAGCTTGCCGGCTCGCCGCCGCTGGCGTCGAGCGGATATGTGGGTGTTCTGTGGGCCGAGCTCGCGGCCGAGCTCGCGCTTGCATCTTGGGTTCAAATGGGCGAAAGCCGGTCCCCGCCTTAGCTTCCCACTCGCTAGGAGAGCGGGTCGGAGGTGAGGGTCACACCTTCTCGACCTGACCGAATTCCAGATCGACCGGCGTTGCGCGGCCGAAGATGGACACGGCGACCTTGACCCGCGAGCGGGATTCGTCGACTTCCTCGACCACTCCGTTGAAGGAGGCGAACGGCCCGTCCGCCACCCGCACGTTTTCGCCGATCTCGAACCGGATCGCCGCTTTCGGCCGCTCGACGCCGTCGGCCACCTGCCCCTTGATCCGATCGGCCTCGATGTCGGGGATCGGCATCGGCTTTTTGTCCGCGCCGAGGAAACCCGTCACCTTCGGGCGTGTTCTTGATCAGGTGGTAGACCTCGTCGGTGAGGTCGCATTTGACCAGGACGTAGCCCGGGAAGAACTTCCGCTCCGAGTTGATCTTGCGCCCGCGGCGCATCTCGACCACCTGCTCGGTCGGCACGAGGATCTCCTCGAACTTGTCGGAGAGGCCGCGCTGGCTCGCCTGCTCGCGAATGGATTCGGCCACCTTCTTCTCGAAGTTGGAATAGGCGTGAACGATATACCAGCGCATGTTCATGTGTTGGGCGTTCCGGATCATGACCAACGCTAGCCGCCGCGCCCGAAGCCGAGGACGAGAGAAACGACTTCGCGCAGCACCTGATCGACCACGAGGAAGAACAGGCTCGTGAACACGACCAGCATGAGCACGAGCCCGGTGGTGACAAGGGTCTCGCGCCGCGTCGGCCAGACGACCTTGGCGGCCTCGGCGCGCACCTGCTGAATGAACTCGAACGGATTGGCCATTGTTTCAATGTGGGTTTGAGGCTTTCGGCGCGGCGGGCGCCGACCTTCGGCCAGAAAAACTCGCGGCGCGGGGCCTCTCGGCGCCGCGCCACCCCGACCTCATATAGGAAAAGATCGCCGCTCGCCAAGCGAAATGTGACGTTCCGGGGTAAAACTGTCACAATAGCGGCGCGGCGCGGCGCCTGCCGGCCTGCTTAAGCGCGGAAATGCTTCGAAAGTTTCAGCCCCTGGTGCTGGTAGTTTGAGGTCGCGTCCGCGCCATAGAGCGCATCCGGCAGGCCGGCGAGTTTCTCGTACACCAGCCTGCCGACCGGCTGGCCGTCTTCGAGCAGGAACGGCACGTCGCGGCTGCGCACTTCCAGCACCGCCCGGGCGGACGGGCGCCCGTCCTTGCCCTGCCCGAACCCCGGATCGAAGAAGCCGGCGTAGTGGACGCGAAACTCCCCGATCGCCGGATCGATCGGCGCCATTTCCGCCGCAAGATCGGAGGGGATCTGCACGCTCTCCCGGGAAGCGAGAATGTAGAACTGGTCGGGATCAAGGATCAGCCGCCGATCCTCGCGGGCGCGAATCGGCTCCCAGAAGTCCTCCATCGCATAGCCGCGCAGGCGGTTGACGTCGATGACGTCGCTGTTCCTGATCGCCCGGTAGCCGACGACAGGCTCGCCTAAGCCCCCAAGATCGACCCTGAGCACCACGCCTTCGCGCAGGTCGAGGGGGCCGTCGACCAGCGGCGAGGCCAGATGGCGCTTGCGGATCTCCGCGTCATCGAGCGTGAAGGTGTGCTTGTCCCGTTGCTGGGAATTCCGGCTGCGGAACCGGACCTGGTTCAGCTTCGTTCCCGCCTTGACGCGAACGCTGAAGCTGCGCGGCGAAATTTCCAGCCAAAGCTCGCCCTTGTAGTCGAGCGGCACCTCGTCGAACGCCTCTCCGCGATCGACGATGAGGCGGGTGAAAATGTCGATGCGCCCGGTCGAGCTCTTCGGATTCGCCGCGCCCGAAAGGTTGGGCCTGAGCTCCAGCCGCTCCATCAGCCGCGCGACATAGACGATCCCCTTCTCCAGGACGGCGCCCTTGCCGGCCAGCGAGACGGGCTCCGCGTTCAGGCTCTCGAGCCGCTCGCGGACGGAGCGCTCGCGTCCCGGCAGGAAGCTCGAGCGAACGCGATAGGCTTCCTTGCTGAGCCTCAAGTCGAGGCTCGCAGGCTGAAGCTGGGACGGCTCCACTGGGATCTCGGCCTGGATCAGCTTCCGGCCGATCATGGCCTTGATCTTCTGCCGGCCGAACAGGCCGAACGGAGCGGAGAACAGAGCGTCCGCCACGCCCGGTTCATGAGCATCGAGGATCACGGGGAGCGGCGTTCGGGGCGGCGTCAAGCTTTGGCCTCAAAGGGCGGTCCGGCGTTGTTAGCGCCCCCGAGCCTTTAAGCCAAGACTTTGGCTTGACGCCAAGGCTTCGCGCGCGCTAATGCGAAGCTTCTCCCGTGGTCATTTGAGCCGATCGGCTTGCCGCCACGTTAAACACCGGGCTAAAAGATCGGGGCGCATTCAAACCGTCGCCTCGTCTCAAAGCCCATCAGGCGCCGTCGGCGCAGAGGACTTGAAGATGACGAGCCCACGAAAATCCCGCGATCCGAAGACGCTCAGGCCCGCGACGCAATTGATCCATGGCGGATCGTTGCGCTCCTCCTTCGAGGAAACATCGGAGGCCCTGTTTCTCACGCAGGGCTATCTCTACGACACGATGGAGCTCGCGGAGGCGCGCTTCAAGGGCGACGATCCGGGCTTCATCTATTCGCGCTTCGCCAATCCGACGGTCTCGATGTTCGAGAAGCGGATGGCGCTCATCGAGGGCGCGGAGGCTGCGCGCGCGACCGCAAGCGGGATGGCCGCCGTCACCGCGGCCATGATGGGTCAGCTCAAGGCCGGCGACCATATCGTCGCCGCGCGGGCTTTGTTCGGCTCGTGTCTATATGTGGTCGAGGATCTGCTGCCCCGCTTCGGCGTCGCCTCGACCCTGGTCGACGGCGCCAATCTCGATGAATGGCGGGCGGCTCTGCGCCCGAACACCAAGACTGCGTTCCTCGAGTCGCCGACCAATCCGACGCTCGAACTCGTCGACATCGCAGGCGTCGCCGAGATCATGCATGGCGCCGGCGCGACGCTCGTGGTCGACAACGTGTTCGCCACGCCCCTGCTTCAGCATCCGTTGAAGCTCGGCGCCGATTGCGTCGTCTACTCGGCGACCAAGCACATCGACGGCCAGGGCCGCGTGTTGGGCGGTGTCATCCTGGGAAGCGAGAAATTCATCGCCGACCACATCCACAATTTCCTGCGCCAGACCGGCCCGTGCTTATCGCCGTTCAACGCCTGGACGCTGCTCAAGTCGCTGGAGACCCTGCCCGTTCGCGTCGCCGCCCAGATGCGAAGCGCAGGCAAAATCGCGGATTTCCTCAGCCAGCATCCGGCGGTCAAGCGCACGCTCTATCCGGGCCGCGCCGATCATCCGCAGGCGGCGCTGGCCAAGCGCCAGATGGAAGGCGGCGGCACGATCGTGGCGTTCGAGGTCGCCGGCGGCAAGGCGGCGGCGTTCAAGGTCGCCAACGCTTTCACCATCATCGGCATTTCCAACAATCTCGGCGACGCGAAAAGCCTTGTCACCCATCCGGAGACGACGACCCACCAGCGGCTCAAGCCCGAGCAGCGGGCGGCGCTCGGCATCGCGCCCGGCCTGCTACGACTGTCGGTCGGCCTCGAGGACGTCGACGATCTGATCGAGGATCTGGGCCAGGCGCTCGACAAGGCGTCGGCGCCGCGCCGGCACGCCGCGGAGTAGGATGCGGGCTCTACCGGCATTTTTACCGGCGCGGGCTAATGATTTCAGGGACTTCCGACCCGGTTTAGTTCCGCGGCTTCGCGAGGGGCGGCCAGCTAGCCGAATTGGTTCGTTTCGTCCTTTTCAAATCCGGTTTCCCGCGTGACATTATAACACTAACACCATGTATAAAATGAGATCAGGTTTGCAACTGCAGAGGTCCCCTCTCGATCAAGGCTAATTGGGCCGGAAGAGGCTGCCGCTGGATCCGAGCCAGAACCCTGGCGGGCGCCCGCCCATACCAGGAGCGGTCGGCAGCTCCGGCAATCCGGCCCTGCGCCTCCATGCGGGGCTCCCGCCAACGAATACAGGCGGGGGAGGAGGCGCAGCCTGCCGGGCGGTCTCGGCCCGATTCGGCTTCGTCCGCCTGACAGTGCGCCGAGCGGGCGCCTCTCGCTCTGACGGTTTCGCCGCCCGCCTCGCCAAAGGCCTGGGCGAAGTTTCGACTTGCGCGCGGCGCGGCTTCTCCGGAACGGCGGGCTCGGCGGTGAGGAATTTCCGATATTCGGTCTCGCTGTCCGCTCTCAGCGCCGCAAGCTCAATGGAATTAAGGAAGGAAGTGGGCGCGTAGCCTTGCTTCTTCTGCCATTCCGCGAGCGCGGACCGGGTCGCGTCATCGAGGACGCCAGTCGCCGGCCCCTTGTAGAGGTCGATGACCGTTAGGCGCTCTTGAACCTCCTTCTCGCCCGCGGGGCTCAGGTTCAACGCCCTTTCGGTATCGACCGTCCCGACATTGTCTTTGAGCTCGTTCGCCCGAAGGGGCGGTCGGGCTCCGTCATGGCGAGGGCTTGCGGCGCCGCGGCCGGGGTGGCGGGTCTCGCGCTCTCCATGCTCGCGATCCTGTTCTTCGCCATCTGCGCGAACACGCCGTTGGGAAAGGCGCTGAGGTAGGCCTTGTAGTCGGCCGGCAGGTCCGAATGCTCGGCGGATTCCCACAGAAGGTTTTCCTCCGACTGCCTCGCGTCCACGGCCGTCACGGCCGGACCCGCCGCCGCCACGGTCGACGCCTGCGGAGAGTGCGGGTTGAGCTCGTACTCGCCGATGAGCGAGGTGTTGACCCATGGCAATTGATGGTGCCCGGTCTTCTCCCAGACCTCGTTTCGAACCCGGCTCATGACCGTGTCGATGGTGACTCCGGGATCGAACAGATGATCGAGGAACGCCGCTGTGAACGGGCTGTGATGGCCAGCCGACCCGTCGAGGGCCGTGCTCTTCGGATCGCTGGCGAAAGCGATCAGCGTTCCCCGCGCCAGATCGCCGTCGATTGGGCTCAAGCCGCGCTCGACCACCAGCGATCGGGTCTTTTGCCTCGCCAGCGCCGCCGCGAACGGATTGTCGCGGCAGGCGTCGAGGATGACGATGTTGACGCGATCCTCGCGCTTCATTTCCTTGAGCAGAAGCGAAACGCTGATCGCGTTCAGATCAAGGTCGGTCGGACTTTTCAGGACAATGTCGGTCGGGATGAGGTAGTTCTCCTCATCGACCGAGACGCCGTGGCCCGCATAGTAAATGACCGCGGATTGGGCGCCGGCGAGCGCGGCGGAGAACTCGGAGACTTTCTCGCGCATCTCATCGATGTCGAGATCGTAGCCGTCGACCACCTGAAAGCCGAGCTTGCGGAAACCGTCGGCGACCGCTCTTGCGTCGAAGACGGCGTTATCGAGACGAATGGCGTTCCGATAGGCCCCGTTCCCGATCACCAGCGCGACGCGCTTTTGATCGACCGATACGCCCGCCACCGCAGCCGAGGCCGCGAAGCCGAAGGCGATCGCCGCCAGAACCACCATGCGCGCCGAAATCGAAAACCGCGCCAGGACGCAGAAGAATTTAGCCATCCTCCCTCGCCTCTCGCCTCACCTTCCGCCTTTATCACCCATCGCCTGGATGAACGCGCTGCTTGCGCTTCCGCCGCGGCGGCGGGTCGAACTCATCGCGCCAAGCTTCCTATCACATTTCAGGTTTACACGGGATTCCTATCTCAACGCCTTGGGCTTTTGCTGTGATGGAAGTCACATCCTGAGCCGGGTTCGCGCGGTACAACGCGAGAGGCCGGTTGACCAGCCATGGAACGCCGACGCGGCCGGCCGGTAAAAAATAGGCCCGTCCCCATCGGCGAAAGGAGCGCATAAACCCTTGCGGCTGCACGCAAATGACGAAATAATGTCGCTCATCATGCGCGTTCGGCAGAGATGACCCTTCGACTATCGATCGAAAACGTGGATCGGCTCCCGGACGGCGGCCCTGATACGGATCGAGGTCAAGGCGACGAGGGCTCGATCTCGGCCGCGATTCGCACCTCGATTGGACCTTGCCTGACCCAAGCCGAAGCATCTCGGGCAAGCACTGCGAGATTCGCTATCGCGACGGCGGATACTGGCTTCACGACGTCTCGACAAACGGGACCTTCGTCAACGGCGCCGAGTACCGGCTCGACGCGCCGCACCTCTTGCGGGACGGGGATCGCCTGGGCATCGGGCCCTACATCATCGCCGTTTCGGTCGAAGAAGGACGAAAGGCGCAGGGTCCGGCCTCGGCGGCGGGGCCTCGTTCGACGCTGGTCTCGCCGACGTCTGGGGTCCGGTCGGGGAGGCCGCAGCGCCGGAAATCGCCGCCCAACGCCAGGCGGCGCAGACGCGCGACGCTCCGCCGGATTTTCTCGATTTTGCTTCGTTCCTCGAGGCGCCGAAACCTGCCCCGGCGCGCCTGGCGGACCCGGCCGCGATCCGAGGACGATTGGCTGACTGCGATCAGCTCCGCTCCGTCGCCTCCGCTGGAGCAGAACGTTCCGGAGCCCCGCATACCGACGCCGGCGCGGCCGGCGGTCGTCGACCCGCCGCCCGGCGCCGGCCAGTCGCCCAGGGAGGGCGCCGCAGGCCGACGGCGTCCAGGCGCGCGAAGTCCTCGATCGCATCGCTCGGGCGGCTGGCGTTCCTGCCAGCGCGTTTTCTCTTCCCGCAATCCGGACGAACTCGCCGACGAAATCGGCGCCGCTTCTTCGGATGACGACGGAACATCTGGCGCAGATGCTGGCGTCGCGCGCGGAGTCGATATGCGCTGATACGCTCCTCGAACCGCACGATGATCCGAGCCGTCGAGAACAACCCCCTCAAGTTCGCGAGTTCGCCGGCGGAGGCGCTCGCCATCATGTTCGGGCCGCGCACGCGAAATTATCTCGACGCGCAGGACGACGATCGAGCGCAGCTTCGCCGATCTCAAGACCCACCAAATCCTCACGTTCGGCGCGATGCAGGGGGCGCTCGACGCTTTGTTCGAGGATCTGGCGCCCGATCGGATCGACCGCTCCGATCGAGCCTGAGCGCGGCCTTGGCGCGCTCATCTCATCGCGGAAGGCGAAGCTGTGGGATATCTACGTCGAGCGATGGCGGGCCAAGACGAAACGGGCCGACGGACGTCTCCTTGAGGCGTTCACCGCTTTGTTCGCCCAGGCGTACGACAGGTTGCGGGACAAGGACGGCTGAGGCGATCATCGCTGTCGGGGCTCCAGCAATCGCGCTGGCTTTGAAGGAGCGATGTGACGGGATCGAGATGGGGAAGCGGCGCCGATGTCGTGGAACGCGAAAGTTCATTGGACGGAGGGCCTCTTTCTTCGGCCGCACCATCTTCAGCAAAGCGATCGCTATCTCGAAAACGCGCTCGAAAGCCGGACGCGCCACGTAACCCCATATCCTTGGGGATTCGCGTCGCTCGAAATCGACCGGGATCTTGCTCAGCAGAGCAAGTTCGCGCTGCGCCGCGCGTCAGGAATCATGCCGGACGGAGGGCTGTTCGACTTTCCCGCCGAGTGTCCGCCTCCCGCGCCGATCACCACGCCTGAAACGGCCGCCGGTCAGCTGATCTGGCTCACCATGCCGGCGCGCGCGGACAACTTTCGCGAGGTGAGCTCCGAGCAGACGGAAAACGCCGCCCGCTACGTGGTGGGCGCCGAGACGGTGATCGATTCCACCGCGAACCTCCGCATCGAGGAGGAAATCGAGGTCGCCTATCCGCGCCTCGCCTACGAGATCCGCAAGACTTCGAAGCCAGGCTATGTCGCCCTCCCGATCGCGCGCGTCGTCGAGGTGCATGACCGCACTCTGGTGTTCGACGAGAAGTTCGCTCCGCCCGTGCTCGTCTGCGCCGCCCATCCAACCGTCGAAGGGTGGCTCGACCGCGTCATCGGCTGGATCGGCAACAAGCTCGATGAGCTGTCGCGATACGCGAGCGACCCGACCGCAGGCGGCGGCCTGCAGAGCGCGGACTATCTGATCCTCCAATGCCTCAATCGCGAAATCCCGGCGCTCAAGCACTTTCGCCTGTCGAAATACGTCCACCCCGAGCGCCTTTATGAAACGCTGCTGCGGATCGCCGGCGAACTGGCGACCTTCACCACGCATGAGCGGCGAGCGCGCGAATATGGCGTCTACAATCACGACGATCTGGAAAGCGTGTTCACGCCATTGCTGCGCGACATCCAGGATTTCCTCAGCGCCCGTCTCGACCGCCGCGCCATCCGGCTGGAATTGATCGAGCGCGCGCCGAATGCGTTCGTCTCGACGATCCGGGACCGCACGCTGTTCGCCAACGCGACCTTCGTGCTCGAAGTCTCGGCGCGCCGGCCTTTGACCGAAATCCAGCGCAATCTGCCCGCCTTCCTCAAGGTTGGGCCGAACACCAAGATGAACGAAATCGTGCACGCCCATCTTCCCGGGGTCGCGGTCGTGCATCTGCCGACGCCTCCGCCCCAGATCCGCGCCATCACCGACCACGTCTACTTCTACCTGGACCGCACATCGCCTTTGTGGTCTGAGTTCAGCCAGGCCACAGCTATCGGAATGCACTTCGCAGGCGACTGGCCAGAGCTCCAGATGGAGCTTTGGGCCGTGAGGGAAGACCGGCGATGACCACCGAAGACGATCCCTTCGGGCGTAGCGACAGGACGATCATCCGTCCCAATCCCGCTGGACGTCGCACGCCGCCTTCGCCTTCCGGCGATCCCGCCGCCGGCCCGCCTCCGGGCGGCGCCCCGCCGGCCTCAAGCCCAAGGCCGCCTGTCGCGTACCCGGCCGCCGCCAGGCGCCCCGCCGAGCGCGCCGCCACCCAGGCCGGGGCAAGCGCGGCTGGGACGACTGGATGAGCGCCGCCGACGCCGAACAACCTCTACGTCGCGCCCGAGGCGTCCGCGCCGATGACGCCGGCGCCGATATCGCCGCATGTGTCGGTCGATCTGGTCACGGTGGCCGCGAGCCCGCTCATGCGCGCGGCCGCCTCGCTTCTCGTCATGCTGGGGCGCTTGCGCGCTTCGCTCGTGCGCGCCGGGCCGAACCAGCTCATGGATCAGGTCGCGCAGGCGATCGAGCAATTCGAGATCGACGCGCGCGCGGCCGGCGCTCCGAACGATCAGATCGAGACGGCGAAATACGCGCTCGCCGCCACCGCCGACGACATCGTGCAGAATTTGCCGACCGCGGACAGCCGGGTCTGGACGCAGTACAGCATGCTGGTTCGCTTCTTCAACGAACGGATGGGCGGCGTCCGTTTCTTCAAGGAGCTTGAGCGCGCGAAACAGAACCCGGCCGTGAACCTGGGCGTGCTCGAGGTCATGCACGCTTGCCTCAGCCTCGGCTTCGAAGGGCGTCTACCGCGCCTCAGGCGGCCCCGGCGCGGCGCAGGGCATCCGGCGCGATCTTTACGAAACCATTCGCCGCGCGCAGCCGAAGACGATCGAGGACCTGTCGCCGCACTGGCGCGGCCAGGACGTGCCGCTCGCGAGCAGCCGTCTTCAGGTTCCCGTCTGGGCTGTCGCCGCGCTTGCCGCGGTCGTCCTGCTCGGCTCCTACCTCTATCTGCGCAACGCCCTCACGAGCGCGAGCGGAGGCGCTCGCGCTGAGGATGGCGGACATCCATCCGGCGACGGAATTGACGATCGCGCGCGAAACCATCGTCAAGCCGCCGCCGGATCCCAAGCCGAGGACGTCCACGCAACTCGAGCGCATCCGCGCGGCGCTCGCCAAGGAAATCATGGCGGGCAAGGTCGGCGCCGACCAATCCGCGACGACGATCTTCATTCGCATCGGCAATGTGGTGCTGTTTCCTTCCGGCGGCGCAAAGGTCAGCGATGCCTTCGCGCCGATCGCGGCCAAGATCGCCGCCGCGCTCGACCGCGAGCCGGGCGCCATTCATGTCGATGGCTACACGGACACCGATCCGATTCACACCGTCGCCTTCCCGTCGAACTTCGAGCTCTCCGAGGCGCGCGCCAAATCGGTCGCGGCCATGCTGAAGCCCGGCCTCTCGCATCCGGAGCGGCTCGTGGTGACGGGGAAGGGGCCCGAGCAATCCCGTCGCGCCGAACGACACGGAGTCCAACAAGTCGAAAAACCGGCGCGTCGAAGTGTCGATCCCGAGAGCCGACTAGGGAGAGGTTCGTTGCGGGGAGGAGAGCGCTCTCAATGACCGTGATGGCCTGGCTCTGGATCGGGCTCAGCATTCTCGGGGCGATCATCCTCGCAGCCGTCGTGTGGCTTGCGGGGCCGCTCGTCTCGATCGGCGACGCGCAGCCGTTCGAGAGCGCGCTCGTCCGGCTCATCATCATCGCCGTGATCCTCCTCGCGGTCGCCGGCGCCATCGCCTGGCGCATCGTTTCGCGACGCCGGGCCGCCGCCAAGATCGCTGAGGCGATGACCGAGACGGCCGCCGAAGACAGCGACGCGCCGGTCCTGAAGCAGAAGATGGAGGACGCTCTTGCGGTCCTCAAACGGACGGGCAAGTCGAACGCGCGCGCCCTTTACGACCTTCCCTGGTACCTCATCATCGGCCCGCCCGGCGCCGGCAAGACAACGGCGCTGGTGAATTCAGGCCTCAAGTTTCCGCTCGCCGGGGACAACGCCGCGATGGCGGTGCAGGGCGTCGGGGGCACGCGATATTGCGACTGGTGGTTCACCGACGAAGCGGTGCTCATCGACACCGCGGGCCGCTACACGACGCAGGATTCGGACGCCAAGGCCGATCGCCGCAGCTGGCTCGCCTTTCTCGACATGCTGGGCCGCAACCGTCCCCGGCAGCCGATCAACGGCGTCATCGTCGCGATCAGCATCGCCGACGTTCTCAACCTGCCGCCGAAGGAGGTGGCGGCGCACGCCGACGCGATCCGCAGGCGCCTCGACGAATTGCACGAGGAGCTGAAGGTCGACTTCCCGGTCTACGCGGTCTTCACCAAAATGGATCTCGTGGAGGGCTTCACCCAGTATTTCGCCGATCTCGACGAGGCGAAGCGGCAGGCTGTCTGGGGCGCCACGTTCCAGACCTCCGACAAGAAGGCCAACAACGTCGGCAAGGTCTCCGAGGAGATCGACCTCCTCATTCAGCGCATCTCGGAGAGGATGCCCGAACGGCTGCAGGAGGAGCCCGACCTCAGATCGCGGGCGATCCTGTTCGGCTTTCCGGCGCAGCTCGGCGCCATCCGAAAGCCGATCGCCGACTTCCTCAATCGCATCTTCGAGCCCACGCGCTACCAGACGACCGCCATCCTGCGCGGCTTCTATTTCACCTCGGGCACGCAGGAGGGGACGCCCTTCGACGCCGTCATCGGCGCCCTGCAGAAGAGCTACGGCGTCCAGAGCCTCGGCAGCCGTCGGATTTTCGGGAGCCGGCAAAAGCTTCTTCCTGCACGACCTCATGACGAAGGTGATCTTCGCCGAGGCCGGATGGGTTTCGACCAACATCGCCGCCGTGCGCAGGTCGCTCGCGCTGAGAGCCGCGGCGTTCGCCTTGATCGGCCTCGCGACCGCGGGCGTCCTGGGCTTGTGGTGGATGAGCTACACGCGCAACGCCGCGCTCATCGCCGCGACCGAGCAGGGCGTCAACGACTACGCATCGATCGCCGGACCCTTCATCAAGCAGAATTCGGTCACCGATCCGAATCTTTTGCCCATTTATGAGCTGATCGGCTCTCTGCCGAACCTGCCGGCCGGCTACGCCAAGCGTAACAACTCAACGCCCGTCGAACAGACCTTCGGGCTGAGCCAGCGCCCGCGTCTTCAGGACGCGTCCAACGATCTGTACCGGCAGGCCCTCGAACGGCTCATGCGGCCGCGGCTCATCCTGTCCCTTGAGCAGCAGATCCAGAAGAATATCGACGATCCGAGCCTTCGTCTATGAGGCGCTCAAGGTCTACCTCATGCTCGGAGGCAAGGCGCCGCAGGTGGACAATGATCTGATCCTGGCCTGGTTTACGCGGGACTGGGAGGAGCGCGAGTTCCCGGGCGCGCCGAACGCGGAGGGACGGGCGCTGCTTCGCAAGCATCTCGAGGCCATGCTCGACATGGATGACGGGCGCAAGCGAGGAAGGTGTCGCTCAACGGCCCGCTGGTCGAGCAGGCGCAGGCGACGCTTGCGCGCATGCGCGTGGCCGAGCGCGCCTACGCGCTTCTGAAGTCGGAGGCGCATAACGCGGCGGTCGAGGACTGGATCGCCTCGCAGCGCGGCGGACCGGACATGGCGCTGGTGTTCGAGGCGGCCAACGGCGCGAGCCTCGACACTGTGAGGGTCCCCGGCTTCTTCACCTACGAAGGCTTCTACGCCGGGCTGCTCGCGCATTTGCAGACGATCCGCGACAAGCTCGAGAAGGACAACTGGGTGCTCGGCGCGTCCGGCGACCAGAACGCCGTGCAGCAGCAATACGCCAGTCTCTTCCCCGGCATCCTCGAGCTTTACAGCCGGGATTTCATCGCTGCCTGGACCGTCGGCGATCAACAACCTTCAACTGAAACCCCTGCTGAACGACAAGCCGAAATATCTCAAGCTGAGCGCCGCCTCGGCGCCGACCTCGCCCATTCGGCTGATCTTCGAATCCATTCGCGACGAGACCGCGTTGACCCGCGAGCGGCCAAGCCCGCCGGCGCAAAGCGGCCAGGCGACGGATCAGGCGAAACAGGCGGCTATGGCCGCCGCGGGCAGCCCGGCTGGGCTCGGTCGGCAAGGAGGCCCTCGACCTTGCGATGAAGTCGCAGCGCAGGGCGGGCGATCCGCCGCCCGAGACGCCCGGCGCTTCGATCGAGGCTTATTTCAAACCGATCCAGATCCTGGTCGACGGGCCGCCCGGATCCCGGCCGATCGATCAATTACTCGCCAACCTGAACGAACTCTATCGTCAGCTCGTGCTGGCGGCGCAAAACCCGGTTGAGGCCAAGCAGGCGCTGGATCAGGCGCAGGTGCAGGTGGCGAGCCTCAGAGCCAACGCCACGCGTCTGCCCCAGCCGCTCGCCGGCATGATCGACAAAGTCGCTAAGGACGCCGCCGGCGACGCGAACGCGAGCTCCATCGCCCAGATCGCCGACGCGATGGCTCAGGACGTGACGGGCGTGTGCCAGCAGATCATCGCCAACCGCTATCCGTTCGCAAGGAGCGATCGGGACACGCCAATGGCGGATTTCGCCAAGCTGTTCGCCCCCAATGGCGTCATCGACAAGTTCTACGCCGCCAACCTCGACCCGCTCGTCAACAGACGGGGAAAGAAATGGGTCTGGCAGCCCAGCGCGAATCTCGGACGCAAGCTCTCTGACACGACGTTGCGGCAGTTCCAGCAGGCGGCCGAGATTCGGGACGCGTTCTTCCCGACCGGCGGAACAACGCCCAATCTCGGCTTCGAAGTGAAGCCGCTGACGCTGAGCAGCGACGCCCAGACCGCGACGCTCACGATCAACGGCGCCAATGTCGTCGCGCAGCAGGGGGCCGAGAATCCGCCCGCAACGCTGCAATGGCCGGGCGCCGGGGCGGGCGCGGCCTCGATCGTGATGGCGCCCGACATGCCCGACCGCCAGTCCAAGCTCGAGCGCACCGGAGCATGGGCGTTGTTCCGGCTCATCGACGCCGGCTCGTCCATTCAGAGCGGCAACGCGCTCAAGGTCAGCTTCGTCGTGTTCGGGCGCGAGGTCTCCTATCAGTTCACCTCATCTTCGCTGATCAACCCCTTGAGCATGCCGGCGCTCAGGCAGTTCAAGTGCCCGAACGGTCTCTGATCGTCATGGCCGCAGGACTTTTCGGAAAGTTGCCCGCCAAGCGCGATTTCATCGGCGCCAACGCGTCGCGGCGGTTCCTTGAGGTCTGGGAGCCGTGGCTTCAGGCGAGCGTCGCGACGTCGAAGCAGATGCTGAACGCCGGGTGGATTGAAACCTACAACCGCGCTCCGATCTGGCGCTACTGGCTCGGAGCGGACTTTTGCGGCGAGGCGATGATCGGCGCGTTCATGCCCTCGGTCGATGGCGTCGGCCGATCATTTCCCCTCGCCATTTTCGTGGGCGAGGGCGACGCCACGCTTCCGCCGCCGGAACTCGAGCAGAACGACGCCTGGTTCGAGGCGGCCGAGGCCGTGCTTCTCGAGGCGCTCGAGCCGGAAGCGACCTTGGAGCGGAATCGCCGAGCAAGTCTTGGCGCTGCCCTCGCCGGCGCTTCAGCCTCTGATGACCAGGGACAAGGGTCTGGAAGAACTGGCCGACGGCGCCGTCCTCGCCCGCGACGTCGGCGGTGAGGTTTCCGCGGCCTTTCTCGCCGCCCGCTGCTTCGGGCGAAGGCGGGCCTTTGCGTCCCAGACCTTCTGGTGGACGATCGGCGGCGAAGGTTTTCCTTCGCTCGCCTTGTCCGAGGTCGGCCTTCCGCCCCCGACCCGCTTCGCCGACATGCTGACCGGGGCGTTCTCGGACCGGGATGCCGTCGCCCTGGGCGACGCGACCTGAATGACCGCGCTAGCCCGACGCCCTGCTTGTTGTCGCAATCCAAGGATCGCGTATCATTTTGAGCGAAAGCCTCTCCCCTCGCAGGACAAGCGGCGATGAATGACCTTTCTCCTCCCGACGCCCCGGCCGCCTCCTTGGCCAACGCCCCGCCCCCGCTAGCTGAAGCCGTCAATCCGGCGGAGCCTGAGACGCCGGCCGGTTTCTCGCCCGCTGGCGAAGCCGCCGCGCCGGTCGAGCCCCTGGCCCCGGAACCTTCGCTCGAGCCCGCGTCCGCCGCGCCGGCGGAAGCGGCGCCCGAGGCTGCGCCCGCATCCCCGCCAGCGCCGAATCCCTTCGCCCTGCCGATTGTCTCGGAGACCCATCCATGCGGGCCTGACCTCGATCTTGAGGGCGACGCGGAGTTCATGAATTTCATCGCGGCCACGGAGGGGCTGCTTCCCGCCAGCTATTACGCGTTCAATCGCGCCTCGATCGATTTTCCGGCGGCGTTGCAGACGGCGGAGGCGCTGCTCAAGCGCACGCTCGACATCCGCCTGCTCGCGCTCATGGCCAAGCTCTCGATCCTCAATCGCGATATCGCCAGCTTCGCGCGGCGGCTCGGAAATATCGCCTGGCTCGTCAGCGAACATTGGGAGGCCGTCAATCCGAGGCCCGAGGGCGACGACGCTTCGGGGCGCATCGCGCAGCTGATGACGCTCGAGGACAACGCCGTCGTCCTGCTGCCGCTGCAATACGCGCCGCTGCTCGACACCAACCGCGAGGGCGTGCTTTCCTATCGCGACCAGCTCCTAGCGACGGGCGCGGTCCAGCCGCGCTCGGTCACTCTCTATAACCTGAAAGGCGAGAAGCAGACGACGGAGCCGGAACAGTTCATGGCCCCGAACGCGATCGCGCGGGTGCTCAGCGACGTCGAAATCGGAAAGCTCGCCAGCGTCGCCGAGACGTTCAAGAACCTCGGCGCTTCGATCCAGTCGATCAGGACGGCCACCACCAAACATGTCGGCTTCGAGAACAGCGTCGAACTGCCGAAGCTCGCCAAGCTTGTGGCCGAGATGGCGGAATTCCTGCGCGCGCCGCTTGTCAGGCGCGACCCGTCGCTTGCGCCGCCCCCCGAGGCGCCTCGGGGGGCTGAGGACGCCGCCGCTCCGGACGCGGCGGCCGCGGCGCCGGCTGCTTTCGCTTCGCGCGCCGAGGTCGATGCGGCGCTTGCCGCCGCGTTCGGTTATTTCGCCGCCTCCGAGCCGACCAGCCCGGCGCTGCTCCTGATCCGGCAGGCGCGCGAAACGCTGGGCAAGAACCTGTACGAGGTGATGAAACTGCTGGCGCCGCCGCACGCGGACGCCGCGCGGGTCTTCGTCGGCCCGGACGGCGCCTTCACGGTGCCGGTGAAGAGTCTGTCGACCACGCCGACCGCGCCCATCGAAGGCTCGCCAGCGGAGCCGGCGGCGTCCCGCGCCGCAGCGCTCGCCCTCATCGACGCGGTCTCGGCCCACATGCAAAGGGCGGAGCCGTCGAGCCCCGTGCCCTATCTGCTCGATCGCGCGCGAAATCTGGCGACGCGCGACTTCCTGAGCCTGCTGCAGGACGTCCTGTCGGAGGAGGCGATCGCGTCGTTGAAGAAGGGCAAGTGATGCTCACTTCCGGGGGTCGGTGAGGAACGTCGTCCAGTCGGACGAATCGAGCGTGTCGATCTCGGCGAAAGTGACCGCCTGCAGGCCGCGCCGCCAGCAATTGTCCGCGCCGAAGGCTGTGAACTTGCCGCGGTCGATGCACATGGTCGCCGTGCCGGTCAGGAGGTCGACGCCATCGATGTCCGTCGCGTAGAGATAGACGAAGCGGCTCTTCAAGGGGCCGCGAATGGGCGTGGCGCAGGAGCCGGGCGTCGCGACCCACCAGCCCTCCGTCTTGAAGACCTCGCCGGCGTCCGTCCCGACCGCGATATTGATGAGCGCATGCGTCTTGTTGCAGACGCGGAAGTCCGCACGGGCGGGGATGGTGAAGATCGCGAGCAGGGCGAAAGCCAGGAGAAACTGCATTTTTCGCCCCGCCGGCGTCATTGCGAGGCGTGAGCCGAAGCAATCCAGGAGGACGCAGGGCGTTCTAGGATTCCTGGATCGCCGCGTCGGCCCATAGCGTGTCGAGAGACGGGCGTCGCTTCCGACGCTCTATTGGCCTCCTCGCGATGACGATTCCGTCCGGCGGCCGCGCGCTCCAGGCGCGCGGCGCGGCGATCCTTGCGGCCATCACTCGCCTTCATCTCGGTAGAGTTCGCCCCATTCCTTTTTCCAGACGCCGTCCGGATCCTGGACCACGATCGCGATCTTGAGCTGATTCGCAAGCTTGACGGCGCCGGAAAGGGCGTCCTTGGGCGCCATCCGCTCGGTAAACCGATCCGCGACCAGAGATTCATGCGCGCTTTTGGGACAGACGACCGTCGCCCACTGTCCGTCGGCGCCTTGAGAAAGAACGATGGTCACCGCGTCGCCGACGACCTCGTCCACCTGCTCGAATCGATTGGCCATGCGCCAGCTCCGTTCAGTTCACCTCGTATACGAACACGCCGTCCGCGGCCGAGACCTTGGCTTCGTATATCTCCTCACGCGCGAGCGAGCGCTTGAGGATCTCGCGCGACAGCGCCGGCAGGATCGTGTTGGTGATGATGTTGTCGATCACGCGTCCGCCGGAATCCGGATCGTGGCAAAGCGACACGATGTGGTCGATGGCGCTCGGATCGGCGACGAATTTCGCCCGATGGTTCTCTTCGATCCGCCTGCCGATGCGGTCGAGCTGCAGGCGCACGATGCCGGCCAGCATCTCCCCCGACAGCGGGTAATAGGGGATCGTGACGATGCGCCCGAGGAGAGCGGGCGGGAACACGTCGAGAAGCGCCGGGCGCAGCGCAGCGGCGAGCGCTTCGGGATCGGGCGGCGTCGCGCCGCTCGCCGCGCGCATGATGATGTCAGTCCCTACATTCGTGGTTAGAAGGATCAGCGTGTTCTTGAAGTCGATGCGGCGGCCGGTGCCGTCCTCCATCACCCCCTTGTCGAACACCTGGAAGAAGACTTCGTGCACGTCGGGATGGGCCTTCTCGATCTCGTCGAGCAGGACGACGCTGTAGGGGCGCCGCCGCACCGCTTCGGTCAGGCGACCGCCTTCGCCGTAGCCGACATAGCCTGGCGGCGCGCCCTTGAGCGTCGAGACAGTGTGCGCCTCCTGGAACTCGGACATGTTGATGGTGATGATGTTCTGCTCGCCGCCGTAAAGCGTTTCCGCAAGCGCGAGCGCCGTCTCCGTCTTGCCGACGCCCGAGGGACCGCACAGCATAAAGACCCCGATCGGCTTCATAGGATTGTCGAGTCCGGCGCGGTTGGTCTCGATGCGCTTGGCGATCATCTGAAGGCCGTGGCTCTGCCCGACGATGCGCCGGTTCAGAATGTCGGCGAGGTTGAGCACGGTCTCGACCTCGTCGGCGACCATCTTGCCGACCGGTATTCCTGTCCAGTCGGACACGACCGCGGCGACCGCCTGCTCGTCGACATGCGCGTAGATCATCCGCTTTTCCGGGTCGATCCCGCCGAGTTCGCCCACCTTGGCGCGCAGGGTCTCGCTGTCCGGGGGCGGCTTGACCTCCGGGTGTGCGTCCGGGGCCGGCGCGGGCTCCTTCTCGGCCGGGGCGGGCGCGGCGGCCGGCGGCGCCTGCGCGGACGCAGGCGCCTTCGCGATTGTCTCCCGCAAGGCGAGCACTTCCTCGACCAGCGCGCGCTCGCGTCCCCAGTCCGCCTTCAGCGCGGCCAGTTTCTCATGAGTGCTCGCGAGCTTCGCGTCGATTTCGGCGATGCGCTCCTCTCTGGCCTCGCCGAGGTCACGCTGGCGTGAGAGCGACTCTTTCTCAGCCTCGAGCGCGGCGATCTCCACCTCCGCGTCCTCAACCGCCGCGGGCTTGGCGTTCTGGCTGATGGCGACGCGCGCGCAGGCCGTGTCAAGCAGGCTCACCGCCTTGTCGGGCAATTGCCGCGCCGGGATGTAGCGGTTGGACAGGTTGACCGCGGCGACGATCGCCTCGTCGGTCACCCGCACCTTATGGTGCTTCTCCATCGGCGCGACGAGCCCGCGCAGCATGATGGCCGCGGTCTGCGACGTCCGGTTCATTGACCATGATCGGCTGGAAGCGCCGGGTCAGCGCCGGGTCCTTCTCGATATATTGCCGGTACTCGGACCAGGTGGTGGCGGCGATGGTGCGCAACGTTCCGCGCGCCAGCGCCGGCTTCAAGAGGTTCGCGGCGTCGCCCGTGCCCGCCTGCCCCCCGGCGCCGATCAGCGTATGCGCTTCGTCGATGAAAAGAATGATCGGCGTCGGCGACGACTGCACCTCGTCGATCACCGAGCGCAAGCGCTGCTCGAACTCGCCCTTCATCGACGCGCCCGCCTGCATGAGGCCGACGTCGAGAACGCAAAGCTTGACGCCCTTGAGCGGCGGGGGAACGTCGCCCGACGCAATGCGCTGGGCGAAGCCTTCGACGACCGCGGTTTTGCCTACGCCCGCTTCGCCGGTCAGGATCGGATTGTTCTGCCGCCGGCGCATCAGAACGTCGATGATCTGGCGGACCTCGTCGTCCCGGCCAAGGACGGGGTCCATCTCGCCGGACTTCGCCTTGGCGGTTAGATCCTGGCTGAAGCGATCGAGCGCAGTCGTGCCCTTAGGCCCAAGCGCGGCGGCCGAGCCTTCCGCGCCCGCCGCCGCGACGCCGGAGCCGTCCATCGGGCGCAGGTTGCCTTCATCGGATTCGGCCCAGATTCGCGCCGTGGCCAGCGGCGACCTCATCGACCGGCAGCTTGGCGAATTCCTGCGAGACGCCGATCAGCGCGCGCCTCAATTCGAAAGACTTCAGCATCGCGACCAGGAGATGCCCGGTGCGAATCTGCGTCTCGCCGAACAGGAGGGTCGCATAATGCCAGCCGCGATCGAGGGCGTCCGCGACCTGGTTCGAGATGCCCGGCATCTCGGTCTCGTTCTTGCGGAATCCGTTGACCACGGCGGTCGCGTCGGCCAGGAGCTTGGCGCGGCTCAGCTTGAAATGATCGGCGGTGAGCGCGAGATCCGTCCGGTCCTTCTGCAGGATGTGGAGCATCCAGTGGGCGAGCTCGAGGTTCCGGTTTCCGGCGCTCTTGGCTTGCCGCAAGCCCTGGATGAACAACTCGTAGCCGATACGATTCAGCTTGCCGGCGACCGCTTCGACGCTGATGTCCGCGCCCATGGGCAAATCTCCCTATTTCGCGCTCTCGAGGCGGCTGACCACGTGGAACCGCGCGTCCCGGCGGAACGTCTCGTCGGTCTTCGCCCAGTTCGGCGACATCCAGCTCGTCCATCCGATCTCGGCGTCGCGGCCGAGTCTCACGGGCGTGATCTCGCCGGCGGGAATCGCGAGCTCCATGTCCCAGTCGTATTCGAGGCCGAGGTACAGATAGACCGCGTCGGCGATTTGCCGCGCCAGCGGCGAGCCGGGCAGAAACTCCCGGAAATGCTTGATGTCGCGCACGAAGACGCGGATGCGGAACTTGTCGCTGACGGTGTACATGCTCGCGCCCGCGACGCAATCCTGGCCGAGGCGGCTATTGGCCTGGCCGACGCGCGTACGTTCGGCCGGATCGAGTTCGAGCCAGCCGCCAACGAATTCCTCGATCTCGACGCGCGTCTCGAGAAAGCTCGTGAGAAAGGCGCGCAGCCGCGATGCGCTCTTGACCCGCGCGGCGAGCAACCCCGCATATGGCAGCTTGGCGAAATCGGAGATCGAGTCGGCGTCGCGAAAAGCTGGCGTTCCGATGCCGATCATCGCGCCGATATAGGCGCGAAACCGGTCCTCGTCGGGCCGGTCGTGCTGGGTGATCGGACGCGCGTCCGCCCAGGCGCGAAAGAACAGCGCGAGAAAGCGGCGCTGGAAGATGTCGACGAAACGAGGAAACGCATCGTCGCGTTCGAGAAGCCAGCTATACGCCTCTTCGGTCGTGGTCAGCGGCAGGGCGCCCTGAGGACCGAACATGCCCAAGAAGCGCGCCTTGAGACGCATGCGCCCGCTCGGTTCAACCGTCGCGGCTTCGAGATTCGAGTCGGGGAATTCGAGATAGGGGTCCTGCGCGATTTCGACGAATTCGTCCTCGAGCCGGCGCGCCTCGCCAATGCGCGGCTTGCCCGGGTTCTCCCGCTCGAGGCGCCGCAGGACGCTGAGCAGATCGAAGCGCCACGGCTCGGCCTCGAGTTCGGAGCGGAAGCTCACAGGACGCCTCTCAAGCCGATGCGCGGCGGCCAGCGCATCATCTCTCCGCGCTCGACGGTGCGGACGATCGTCTGGGTGAAGTGGTTGATCGCGACATATTCGGCGAAGAAGCGGTCGAGGACCGCGCCGAGCAGAAAGGCGCCCGAGCCTTCGAACGCCTTGCCCTCCAGGACGACCGTCATCTCAAGCCCGCGGGCCGCGGCTGCGCCCGACGCCTGACGCAATCGGCGCACGACCGGACGCGCCTTGAGGCTGCGCACCCCGCGAATCTTGGCGTCGGCCGCGGCGTCGGAAAGATCGGCGAACAGAACAAGCGTCTCGCGAAGCGCCTTGGCGCCGTCATCGGCCCGGTCGACGAGCCCCAGGTGATTGAGGCTCAGCATGCTGATGAGGCGCCAGGCGACCTCACCCGTCGAGGCGTCCAGTCCTCTTCCCTCGATTGAGGTGAGCGCTGGCTCGAGCGCTTTGGTCGGACCGCCGACGCAGCTGAGCTCGAGCTCCGCGTCGTCGAGGAAGCGGAAGTCGGCGCCGCTCTCGCCCACCGGAAGGTGCGCGGCGAGATGGCGGTTGGTGCAGAGCGCGTCGACGCTGAGCTCGGCGACGCGCAGAGTTTCGTCCGGGTCCGCTCGTTCGCCCAGCGACAGAAAGACGTCGGTGCCGGCGTAATCGGAAACGAGCCCGTATTTCCTTTCGTCGGCGGTGCGCCGCCGGGGCAGGCGGCGAACTGTGTAGGTGAGGCCGGTCGGGCTGCGCGCCGCCCTCGCGGAATAGAGCGGCTCGACGGCAAGCTTCTGCGGCGCTCCCGGCACGTGGGCGAACACCCGAAGGATACGATTGGTCTCGAAATCGAGCGGGCGGCTCCGGTCGGGGATGACCGGAAATTCGATACTGGTTGGACTTGACGGGGATCCGGTCCAGCCGCTTCTCGAAGAGGTTGGCGCCCGGCGCCGTGTAGAGCGCGAACATCTCCTTGCGCACCGCCGCAGCCAATTGCGGGTTCACGTCGTCGAAGGCGAAAACGATGTCGATCGACTTCGCGTCGAGGCGCGAGGCGACGGCGTCGAGATCGACGAGGTCAAAGCCGAGGAAGCGGCGCGGAAACGCGAAATAGTCGCGCAGGAAGTCGAACCCGCGAAACAGCTGGTTGTCGTTCGGGATGAGGGCCTCGCCCTCGCCAAAGCCGATCTGGCGGATCATGTCGGCGCGCGCCGGGCAAGATGACCGGATCGCCGAAAGCGTCGAGCATACGAAAATAGACGCCTGTGCAATGCGCGAACAGCTGCTCGTACATCGCGACCGCATCGGTTTCCTGGCCGAGCAGATGGAAGCGCAGCGACTTCACCCGGTAGGACGAGAATCGCAGCTCCGGGCGGGTCTGCGCTTCCTTGTCCGCGGGCTCGTCTTCCGCCGCCATGGCGCTTCGCACGGTGAGCTGAAGCCTGAAGGCTCGCGGCGCAGCCGACGCCGGCGTTTGGGACGAGCGCCTGGAACGCTCCGGAACTCGTCAGATATTCCGCCTTGACGATATCGAACGGCCAGAGCGTGATCGGCTCGGCAAGCGTGAACCGGCAGGCGACGTTGCGTTGCGCCTCGCGATAGGTGGCCTCGAACACGGCGCCTTGCTCGATGGTCCTCCCGTCGCGGAGCGCGGGGTCGCCGAATTTGGGCTTCGCGCCTGGACGAGAACGAAGGAAGGGGTCGGCGCGAGATAGTGCGGCGCGAGCTGGTCGATGAGGTTCGTGGTGAAATCGGCGAACTCGTGCTTGAGCTTGAGCTGGACGCGGGCTGCCAGGAACGCGGCGCCCTCGAGAAGGCCCGGAGATCATCGGATCGGCGGCGTCGCCAACGAGCCCTCCGAGCCGCTCCGCGATGCCCGGATAGTCGTCAGCGAATTCGGCCGCCTGCTCGCGCAGGATTGCGAGCTCTTGATTGTAGAACCTCAGGAATTCCCGGTCCATCGCTCAGAGCCGGTCGATCTTGATCTTGCCGGAGTCGAGCTCCACCTCAGCGACGAATTGCACCGGAACGTCGACCGGCTGCATCTTGAGCGCGGCGCTGACGAGAAACCTGACCCTGAGCTCGTCCGGCGAGACCGTGTCGTCCCGGCGGGCCTTGATCGAACCGCGCACAAGCCTCGGCTCAAAGTCCCTCAGCGCCGCCTCGAGCTCCTGGGCAATCTGAAAAACGGCGTTCTCGTCGATCGAAAGACGCGCGATATCAGGAAAGCCGAAGTTGAGAATCGACTTCCCGACCTCCGGCGCCTCCGACAGGTCCTGAGCAGAATTGAGATTCACCGTGTTGAGAAGAGCGCCCAGGTCCGAAATGACGATCTTCCTGAGTTCGCTCTCGGAAATGGGCGTCCGGCTGGACATCCGCCGCGAGGAGAGGACGCGCTCCCCGCCCTCGCGAACGTCCGCCCGGGTCCTGGCGTCACGCGAATGATGCGCCGCTCGAAACGCTTGCATGAGCGGCGGCGCCAGACGATCGTTTTCCCGAAGTCGCCAAGTCTCGCCTCGCCGCCGACAACCTTCGTCTTCTTACGCTTGCGCCTTTCGCGGTGGCTCCGGACCCGGCGATGCTCGCGACGCGCTACGTGAAAGAGTTCTTCTTGACGTCGAGGGTGACGTCCGGCGCCGCTTCGTTCGCGCCCTCCGCGCTCTGCAGATTATAGGTCACCTTGATCTTGGAGAAATTCAGACTTATCAATTCCTGGGCGACGTCGGCTCCCGCGGAGTCGCTTTGCTGCACGGATGTGACAAAAACTTCGTTCATCTCATAGGTCAAATATTCGAGCGGACTGTCGCCTCCGGCCTTGCGGACGTGGATCTTCCCGCTGTCGATATGTTTTCCCTGGGCGCAGAAGCGGATGAGGTCGGCTGAGGCCTTATCGACCTTCTTCATGATCGAGACATCGTTGACATTCACCTTGCCCACGCCCGAACCGCCGCCGTACCCGCCGGAGCCCATGTTCGACACTCCCCAACTGAACCCATAGATGTCGATCTTGCCACTGAACTTCTGGTCCTTCGACTCGCCCGCCACGTTTTCGAGCTCAAGAAACATGTCGTCCGGCATAACAATCCCTCCTCGCTTTAAAGAAAACCGATTTTATCAATACGTACGATTACCGCCTCGGCGTTGCCCCTTTGCTCGAGCCCAGCCAAAACCTTCCATCAGCTCTTGCGCTCCTCGAGCGAGGCGACAAGACTCATTCCGATGTCCATGCCTTCGAGCTGGAAATGCGGCCGCAGCCAGACGTTCGCCGAGTAATAGCCGGGGTTCTCTTCATTCGGGACCACGGTCACTTTCGCTCCGGCGAGCGGCTTGCGCGCTTTGGTTTCCTCGCTCGAAGTTCTTCGGGTCGGCGTCCACGTAGCGGACGATCCAATTGTTGAGCCAGCGCTCGAGCTGATCCTTCTCCTTGGTTGAGCCGATCTTGTCGCGCACCATGCATTTCAGGTAGTGCGCAAAGCGCGACACCGCGAACATGTAGGGAATGCGGGCCGACAAATTCTCCGACGCCGTCGCTTCGGGGCTTGTCCATCAGCTTGGGCTTATAGGCCGATTGCGCGCCGATGAACGCCGCCTTGTCGGTGTTCTTGCGGTGAATGATCGAGATGAGCCCTGCCTTCGACAATTCGCTCTCGCGCCGGTCGGTGATGGCGATCTCGGTCGGGCATTTCAGGTCCACGCCGCCGTCGTCAGTCGGGAAGGTGTGGGTCGGCAGATTGAGCACCTCGCCGCCGGATTCGACGCCGCGGATTCTGCACCGTCCATCCGTATTCCTTAAAGGCGCGATTGATGTTGGCGGCCATCACATAGCCTGCGTTCATCCAGGCGTACTTCTCGCCTCGATGGCCGTCCGTCTCTTCCTCGAGGGCGAATTCCTCCACCGGTTCGGACTTGGCGCCATAGGGCAGGCGCGCGAGAACGCGCGGCATGCACAAGGCGACGTAGCGACTGTCGACGGAATCGCGCAGCCCTTTCCAGGCGGCGTAATCCGGCGTGTCCATCAGCTTTCCGATGTCGCGCGGATTCATCAGCTCGCGCCACGAATCCATGCCCATCAGATTGGGGTCGGCGTTGGTGATGAGCGGCGCGAGCGAAGCGGACGCGATCTTCGACAGGTCACGGAGGAGCTGCACGTCCGTCGGCGCGTGGCTGAACGCGAAGTCGGCGACAAGCGCGCCATAGGGCTCACCGCCCAGCGTGCCGAACTCGCTCTCGTAGACCGCCTTGAACAGGGGGCTCTGGTCCCAGCGCGCTCCGGGATAGTTCTTGAGGTGGCGATAAAGCTCCGCCTTGCCGACGTTCAGGACGCGGATTTTGAGCGTCGCGTCGGTCTCGGAGTTGAAAACGAGATAGGAGAGCCCGCGCCAGGCGCTCTCCAATTGCTGGAATTCGGGCGCATGCAGCACTTCGTTCATCTGCGCCGTCAGCTTCTCGTCGAGGCGGGCGATCATCTCCTCGATCGTATCGAGCACCTGGTCCTTGACGACGGTCGAGTCCGCGAGCGCCTGGGTGACGAGCGTTTGCACCGCGCTCTCGACCTCGCTTGCGGCACGCTCCGTTCGCGGCTTGAAATTCTGCTTGAGCAGGCTCGAGAACTCGTCCGCTTCGGCGAGCGCCGTCTCGCCGCCCCGAGCCTTCTGCTCTTCCTGTGCCGTGGCCATGTCCAAACTCCTTATTGAGTCGCGCCCTCATCCGACGGTCTCTGATCAAGCTTGGTCTTCATCGCCGCCATCAGTTGAGGATCGGCGAGCAGCTTCTTGAGCGTCTCCTCAGCCGCCGCCTTGCCGTCCATGTACTTCAACAGGTTCGCCAGCTGCTCGCGCGCCGCGAGAAGCTTGGCCATCGCCGGAACCTGGCGCGCGATTGCGGCTGGGGAAAAATCATCCATCTTGGCGAATTTCAGAGTGACCCCGAGCTTCTCCGAGCCTTCCTCGGCGCCCAGCTTGTTTGGCACTCGCATCGACACCGTCGGCTCGATCGCGGCCAAGCGCTTGTCGAAATTGTCCATGTCGATGTCCAGGAACTTCCGCTCGGCCATGTCCGGTTTGGCGACAGGGGAAGCGTTGCCGGAGAGGTCCGCGAGAACACCCATGACAAAGGGAAGCTCGACCAGCTTCTCCGCGTCGTAAGGATCCTCGTAAGTGATATGGACGCGCGGTTTGCGGTTGCGCGAAATGAACTTTTGTCCGGAATTGCTGTTTGACGCCACGACGTTTCCCCTAGCGCTCAATATAAGCCACACACAGTACTGAAATTATGAGGGAACGCAATATGGCGGCGCTGTGACGCGCGTCACACCGCTCGACCGCCGCGAGCGAAAATTCGCATGAGCTTCAGACGGTCTGAGGCGGGCTGGCGCGCTAATTCATCAGGCTCGTGATCTCCTGGTCGAGATAAGCCTTGATCGCCGGAAAGGCGGCGATTTCGCCCGCGGTGACGCCGGGCGCCGGCGCTGCGGCCGCCGCTGCGGTCGCGATGATCGGGCCTTTCAGCGCCGCCGCCGCCGTCTGAATCTCCGAGCCGAGATGGGGCAGAGGATCGACGGCTTCGCCGGTTCAGGTAGAACTCGAAGTGCAAGTGCGGGCCGGTCGAAAGGCCGGTATTGCCGGAGAGCGCGATGATGTCGCCCTGCTTGACCTCGACGCCGGGATGGATCGCCTCGGGGATTTCGGAGAGGTGCGAATAGGAGGTCTCGAACCCGGCGTGCTGGATGCGGACGTGATTGCCGAATCCGGAGACGGGCCCCGCGATCTCGACCTTCCCGTCCGCGGCGGCGCGAACGAGCGAGCCGACCGGCGCCCCGAAGTCGATGCCGGCGTGCAATCGAAGGATGTGCAGGATGGGGTGAAAGCGGAGCCCGAACAGCGACGTGATCGGAGCGCCCTTGATCGGGGTCAGGATTCCTCCGACGCTTGTGGCGCCGCTGTTGCCCAAAAACGGCGGCGTTGGGCTCGATTCTCCGCCGCCCAACTCGCTGCCCGCCTTCGGATCGAAGCAGCGAAAGGCGCCGTCGCTCCCCTCGAACGAATAGCAATCGACGGCGATCGAGTTTCCATGCAGGCTGACGTAGACGACCTTGCCGCTCGCTTTGCCCTTGTCCCGGAACTCGGGCTCGAACAGAACGCGCAAGGTCTGGTCGGCCTGCAGCGGCGAGCGCAGGTCGGCGAGGCGGCTGATGAGCTGGATGGTTTCGCGGATGACGGGATCCGGCATTCCGCTACGGATGCCGGCGCTATAGACTCCGTCCGCGATCGTGAAATGCGTCGCCGGCGGTTGGTTCCTGAGGGAATCGTCGAGCAAGTCCGCGGGTATGATCGGCTCGGCGGCCTGCTCGTAGCCCGCCGTCGTCCTTGGCGGCGATGGTGATGACATATTCGCCGTTCTCGAAGATCGCGATCTGCTTGATCCGGTACTCGCCCGCGAGGTCCAATGCGCCCACGGCCAAGGCCGTGGATTGCGGCGGCAGCGTCTGGATATGGGCGGGCGAGTCCTTCGCGGCGCTTTCGATCATGCGCGCGCTGTCGGCGCTGTAGCCGTTGGCGATCAGGAGATTGCTGATGGTGTCCGCCACCAGAGGCTTGAGGATCGTTTCCTTCAGCTGCGGCTGCCCGCGCGATCCGCCCTGGTTGATCTCAAGCTCGTTGCTATTCGCGCTCGTCAAAAACTGGCTCTCGGCGTTCGCCGGCGTGTCGGCGCCGCCGTCATCGTCCGAGCCGTAATCCGGCTCGTTTTGAGCGGCCGCCATTTGCGCCGAGTTCATCGCCAATTGGACTGCGAGCGCCTCGGCTTCCTGGCCGGCTTCCTGGAATTTCCCCATATAGCCGCCAGTGGTCGGGAGCAGGGTCGAATTGACGAAAAAGGCCTTGCCCGGGGTCTTCGGCGCCTCCTGCCCGAGCTTCGCCGGGACGGAGATGAGAGCGTCCTTCGGTGCCTGAACCGCGCCCCTTCGCACAAGCACCGGATCACCCGGCAGGTCGATAATCGTCGAAAGCCTTATTCCCGGTTCCGGACCTTCGACCACCGGGATTGGTGCGGGGGGATTAAGCGCGGGAGGGTGGGGCCGCGTCGCCATCAATCGCCATGCGATGAGGCCCGCGCAGACGCACGCGATCACGATCGAGGCGGCCAGTCCGGCGGCGCCGCCACGACGGCTCATGTGAAGCTCAGGCCCTTGCCGAGCGCCGCCGACGTGCCGACGCCGTTCAAATTTGGCTGGTCGCTGGGAGCGCGGCCCGATCATTCGCTGAGGTGCGTTTCGACGCGCCGATTCTGCGGGCTGTAAGGATTGGCGACACGCGGCTTCGTCTTGCCGAAGCCTTTCGCCACCAGCAGCGACTGATCGATTCCTTCCGACGTCAGGTAGGAAACCACAGCGTCGGCGCGGCGTTCGGACAGGCCCAGGTTATATTCTTCCGGGCCGGTAGCATCCGTGTGGCCGTCGATTTCGAATTTCGACCCGGCGAGCCGCGGATCTTTGAACGCCTTGGCGAACTGGTCGAGATTTTCCCTCGCCGCCTGCGTCAGCTTGTCGGAGTTGAACTCGAAATTCGCCAAAAGGTCGAACTGAACCGGCGGCGGCGCCTCGGCCGCCTCCTGCTTCTTGCAGTCGGCGGCGGTTCCGACGCAGAGGGCGCGAGTTTTGCCGCCCTTCAGCGCGTCTTTCTGCTTGAGGAAGATCTTGACCACATTTTCGGCGGAATAAGCGGGATCGGCGCGAGCGGGAGCAAGACTGGCCGAAACGCAAACGGCGACAACCGCCGCCGCGCCGAACGCGAATGTCGATGATGCGCGCATGAGACGTTTCCTTAAAGTAGAGGTCTGCAAATGCGAACCTTGAGAAATTATCATCCAAGCGCCTAGCGTGCGTCAAATGTTGAATTGGCGATCGGATCGATCGGGCCGAGGCCGGGGACGCGGCGAGAGGAAGTAGGCCCGGCGGCTCCTGCCGGCGAGGCGACTCGATCCTCGGATTTGATTTGGAGCGGAAGCCCGTGGAGGAGGACCGGACCGTCTTTCAGCGCTCCGCCGCGAGGAGCATCAGGCCCGGGGCGCGCCTCAACAATGTCTATGAAATTGAAAGATTGGTCGCGCAAGGGGGCATGGGCGAGGTCTATCGCGGGTTCAACATCCAGACGGGAGACCCGGTCGCGATCAAGATGATTCGCCCGGAATTTTCGAACGACCCCGAGATCTTCGAGCTTTTCCGTCGCGAGGCCTCGATTCTTCACAGCTTCACGCACGATGCGATCGTGCGGTATTTCGTGTTCTCGGTCGATCCGCAGCTTCAGCGCGCCTATCTTGCGATGGAATTCGTCGAAGGACCATCGCTCAAGAAACGGCTGGGATTCAGGGCCGCTTCCTCTCGCGGACGTAAAAATCCTGCAGAAGCGCATAGCTTCCGCGCTCGAAGTCGCGCACCAGCACGGCGTCGTGCATCGCGACATCTCCCCCGACAATGTCATCATGCCGGACGGCGACGTTCGAAGCGCCAAGGTCATCGATTTCGGCATCGCCCGCGCCCGGCGCGCCGGAGAACAGACAATCCTCGGCGGCGGGTTCGCCGGCAAGTTGAATTACGCCTCCCCTGAGCAACTGGGGCTCGCGGGCGGGGATGTCACCCCCAAGTCGGATATCTACGGCTTTGGTCTCGTTCTGGCGGAGGCGCTGCTCGGCCGGCCGATCGACATGGCGGGGTCGCAGGCGGAGATGATCGACAAGCGGCGCGTCGTTCCCGATCTTTCCGGGATCGAGCCGACCATTCGGCCGCTCATTCAGGCGATGCTGCAGCCCCTGCCGGAGAGCCGTCCGGCGAGCATGGCCGAGGTCGCGGCCTGGGAGCCGGCGACGCCGAAGGCGGCCGCGGGCTCTCAGGGCGCCTCCTGTCGCAAGCGAGCGCAGCGGCAGGATTTCGGCTTTGGTCGGAGCGTTGATCGCGGTCCTGAGCCTCGGCGGGGTCGCTTACGTCTTCCGCGACGACCTCGCCCGATGGGCAGGAACATTCCCGGCCAAAGCGCCGTCGGCAGGTCCCGCTGAGGAGGCGATGAAGCCGCGCGGCGGCGAAATTACCGCCTCTGGCCCCGCAACAACCGCCCCCGCTCGCTCCTTCCTCGGCGCCGCAGGAGGCGAACCCGCCATCGCCGCCGGCGCCCGGAACGAATTCCAGCGGCCAAACCGAGACCGCGCAGGATCGAGCCTCCATCGTCGGCGACCTCCGGGCCCGGCCCCACGCCCGGTGACGGCCGAAACGCTGGCTGACGCGTTGCCGCCGAGGGTCACACAGGCGAGCGTCGACCTGCCGACCGCGACCGTGGGGTCGCCTTACCGGGCGGAGTTGCCGGCCTTCGCCGATCCCGGCGGCAAGGGGCTGCGGCTGAGCGCCGAGCGGATTGCCGGGAGGCCTGAGCTTCAGCGATCTCGGCGGCGGCAAGGGAGCAATCGAAGGCGTCCCGCACGAGACCGGCCAGCGCCTCGATCCGCATCGTGGCCGACCAACCACAATGATCGGAGGGCGCAGATGTCAGCGACGCTTGTCGTCGCCGACAAGCCCGCCCCGTCGCCAGGCGCCGGTCGCAAAGCTCGAACGCCACGCCTCTCTGCGCCCTGCGCGCCGTTCCGGCGCCGGCTCCCGCCCAACCTGCTCGCGTCCCAACAGCAGCCGGCGGCTCCGCAAGTCCCAGCGCCCGGGCCTCAGGCCGACAATTCAGTCCTCAGCGCCGGCCGCGGCCGATCAAGCGGCGCCGCCGGCTGCTCCGCCTTCCGTTCCGACGCAGCAGACGGCGGCGCCCGTCGAACCGCCCCGGCCGGAAGCGCCAGCCGCCGGGACCGCCGCGCCCCCGGCGACCGCGCCAACGCGACTGCAAATCTCGCGCCCCCCATCCCTCTGCCCATCGCGCCGGCGTCGCCGGAGGAAAAGGCCAAGGCGTTCATCGCCAGCTTTGACGGGGGCGAGTGCTTCCTCATCGAGCCGCTCCCTGGAGCAACCAAACCGCATGAGTACCAGGCGGTCGGGCGGGAGATCGAGCCGTTCCGCCGCTTCGATTCAGCTTATAAGCGCGAGGTCGGCGTCGAGGCCGACCTGACGGTCGCGCCGATCAGCGCCGCGCAGTGTCCCGCCCTCGATCTCGTCCGCCTCGCCGCGCCGGTCGGGCGACAGCCGCCCCGGCTGACGTTGAAGAACTACGAGGTCGGACCGGGACAAGCCGTTGCTAGGGACGATTTCCAATCTGCGAAGGGCGTCGTCCTTATCTGGTCCTCGTCGACAACGACGGCCTCGCGCACAGGCTGGAGGCGAAGGTCGACGCAAGCGGCGATTCCGCGACCTTCAGCGTGCCGCTGACGCCCGACGCGAGCTCGGTGGGACCGATGCAGATGCTGCTCGCCATCGTCTCCGACAAACCCATTCCGGCGTTGGACACGCTCCATTCAGCGAACCTGAAATCGATCGCGTCGCGGCTGGTTGACGACGCGCGGGGCGCGTCCGCCTCCGTCGCGGCGGACTATTTCAAGTTCGTCAACTGATAAGCGCTGGAGAGCCATCTCCGCCCGCGCCCTTTGGAGTTCGGCGACCGCCGACAGGGTCCCTCGTTCAGCCGTCAAAATATCGCGGCAAGGTCGATGAGCCGCCGCTCGGCCGCTTCGCGGGCGCCGTTCACTTGATCGCCCGAGCCGGCGGTTGGCCCGATGGCGACGAAACGCACGCTGTGGACGCCGATGAAGCGCAGGATGTCGCGCAGATAGGGCGTCGCCATGTCGACCCGGCCCCGGTTCATTCCGGTGACGAAGTCGGAGCCGCTGGCGAGGATGACGATCGTCGGGCGGTCCTTGATGAGACCGCGATAGCCCTCGGCCGGACTGAAGGCGAAGGTCAGCCCCGGCTGCACGATAAGATCAAACCATTGCTTGAGCTTGTAGGGGACGCCGAAGTTCCACATCGGCGAGGAAATGAGCACCCGCTCCGCGAGCGAAAAGCGCAGCGCCATGCGCTCGATGACGGCGAAAGCGTCGCGTTCCCTGTCGTTGAACGCCCGGCCGCCGAGGCGCGCGTATTTCGCCTCGAGCGCCGCGCCGTCGAATTCCGGCAAGGTCTCGCGCCACAGGTCTTGAAGATCGATGTCCCACGAAGGCCGCGTCTCCCTGAATTTCGCCAGGAACGCCTCGGCCGCGGCGGAGGACGCCGAGCCCGCACGAGGCGAACAGCGCAAATGGAGGAGCTTCGGCACTTAGGGTCTCGCCCATCGCCGAGGCGCTCGCGCCGGCTCATCCGAGCGCCTTGATGACGGCGTCGGCGTTGGTGACGACGGCGACATTCTGCAGTGCGAAGTTGATCGAGGCGTTGTGCCACTCGGCGTTCATCGTCGAGCAGCAATCCTCCGGCACGACCATGAAATAGCCCTTGTCGGCGCCGGTGCGGGCGGTATGCTCGACCGACATGTTCGTCCAGGCGCCGGTGTTGATGATCATGTCGCGGCCCTGGGCCTCGAGGATCGGTCTCGAGGCGCGAGCCCTCCCAGGCGCTCATGCGCATCTTCTCGACCACGAAGTCGCCGGGCTGGGGCTCGAGCCCGCTGACCGGCGCCGCGCCCCAGCCGCCGCGCACCATCGCCTTGTTGTCGACGATGCCCTCGAACAGCGGCGCGTTGAGCGTCAGTCCCGGCGCGCCCGCCTCGACGATGAACCAGACATGGATCACGGCGACGCCGCGGGCGCGCGCCGCGGCGGCGAGGCGGCGCGCGTTCTCGACCACGTTCTGCTGCGCGCGCATGCGCCGGCGCGCCCGGACGCGGCGAAGGCGCCGCCTTCGCTGATCACGTCGTTCTGCATGTCCTGAATGATGAGCGCGCAGCGGCGCGGGTCGAGCGTCAGATCTTTGGCGAGCGAGGGCGCCGAGGAGGACGGCGCGGCTTTCGGCGCTTTGCGGCGCGCCGGGCGAAGCGCGCGACGGCGGGCGCTGTCTCGCGCTCATATAGGGCTCGCGCCGCGGCCCGACCTTGGTCTCAATTCGATAGACCGAGTGGGTCGCGGTCAGGAACAGCAGTGCGGAAATCCGGTCCGCCCCAGGCGAGATTGGCGACCAGTTCGGGCGCGCGCACCTTGCCGAGGAGGTCGCCCGAAGGCGCATAGACCCACACGCCGCCCGGCGCCGTCACCCAGACGTTGCCGCGCTGGTCGCACTTCATCCCGTCGGGCACGCCCTGCTTCGAGCGACGAACGAATGCCGGAAGCGAAGATGCGCCCGTTCGACCAGCGAGCCGTCGGCGGCGACGTCGAAGACGCGGATCAGCGTCTGCACCGTATCGTTGACGTAGAGGAGCTTCTCGTCCGGAGAGAAGCAGAGGCCGTTCGGCTGGTCGAACAGGAGCCGGTCGACGAGCAATTGCGGGGCGCCGCCGCCCGGCGGGATGCGGTAGACGCCCTGGAAGCCGAGCTGCGCGCGGCCGCTCGACGCCGAAGCCGGGCATGCGCCCATAATAGGGATCGGAGAAATAGATCGAACCGTCGGAGCGGACGCAGACGTCGTTCGGGCTGTTGAGCTCCTGCCCCTCGAAATGCGTCGCGAGAACCTCGCGCCGCCCGTCCGGCCGCTCGCGCACGAGCGAGGACGTCGCGTGCTCGCACACGATCAGGTTGAGGTCGGCGTCGTAGGTCATGCCGTTGCATTTGTTGGACGGGCGCCTGCACTTCGACGACGCCGCGCGCGGCGTCCCAGCGGCGGCGTACGTCGGCCGGCATGTCCGAGAACAGAAGATACTGGTCGACCGGGTGCCAGATCGGCCCCTCGGTGAAGGTGAACCCGGTGCCGACCTGACCGACCGGCGCATAGGGGTCGATCAGATCCTCGAATTCCGGCCGCAGCGTCGCATGCGTCATCGCTTCGTGCTCCCTTCCGTCGTCGCTCAGGCCGGGAACCAGTTGCGCTTCGGCAGCGTCTGGAGCGATCGGGCCGGGAACGGAATCCTGCATCCGCGCCACGACGACCCCGCTTTCGACCCTGGCCGGACGATCGTGCACCGGCAAAATGAAGCGGGCGTTGGCGAGCACTTTCTTGATCGCGCCCTTCTCGGCGCGCTTGGTCATGCCGTGGTTGCCGGTCGTCTGCGGCTCGCCGTCGTTGTTCTGCCGGAAGGGCTCCACGATCTGGTCGTTGATGTCGTAGATGACGTCGCCGCAAATCGTCGCGACGCCTTCGGCGGTGTGAACGTGCACGTTCATCGATCCTTCGGTATGTGCGTTCGCGGCCTCGCAGAAGACGCCGGGCATGAGTTCAATCGGGCCGCTGATTTCGAGGTCGAGGAAGCGCAGCGCATTCTTGGCGTGCAGGCGGTCGACGAGGTGCTTGATGTCGGGCGCCGGATATTGCGGATGCATGGAGGCCGGAGACGGAATATTCGAGCTCCCGGCGATTGACGACCACGGTCGAATTCATCGGAAAGAGATCGTCCTTGCCGGCGTGGTCGATGTGCAGGTGGGTGTGCAAGACGAAGCGGACATCGCCCATGCGCACGCCATGCTTCGAGAGCTGGTTCTCGATCATGTTCTCGTGGAACTGGAGACCCGCGCATGCCCAGCGTCTCCATGATCTGGTTCGAGCGGTAGCCGGTGTCGACGACAATGGGATAGGCGCCGCCGAGAATGAGAAAACCAAGCGTCGGCACACGGCGCGTGCGGCCGCAATCGCGGCCGAGGACGAGGAAGCTCAATTCGAGCTCGATGTCGCCATAGTCCAGGATCTTGATTTCCAGCGGCATGATTCCCTCCCAAGTTTCTGTGTTCGGTTGTGCGCCCTAAGGCGCGATCCGATAGACCCTCATCGCGGTGTCGTGCAGGATCGCCTGCTGTTCCTCGGGCGTGAAGCGACCCACGGCGTCGCGGTAGGCCTCGATAAGCGCGCCATAGGAGGTCCACAGCTTCTCGATCGGAAAGTTCGATCCGAACAGGCACCGGCCGGCGCCGAAGATCCCGACCGTCTCGCGGACCACGTCGGCGACATGCTCAGGGTCATTGCGATGCAGGAAGGTGCCGAGCCCGGAGAGCTTGGCGACCACGTTCGGGCAAGCGGCCAGGCGCACCATTCCCGCGCGCCATTCCGCCCGTCCGGCGGGCGAACAGGTCCTCAAGCATGCCGGCGTGCTGCAGCACGAAGGCGACCTTCGGACAAGCCTCCGCCAGGTCGGCTGCGTCCGCCATTTGCGGGGCGAACACCTGGAGGTCGAAGCTCTAAGCCGTAGTCGGCAAGATAACCGATGTTGCGCCGGATCCTGGCGTCGGCGACGAGATCCCGCCGCGTGGCGAAGCGGTATTGCGGGTTCTCATGCCAGTGCAATTGCATGCGCGCGCCGCGAACGAGCGGGTAACACGAAAGCCGGTCGAGCTGGGGACGCACGTCATCGGCGCCGAAGTCCGCGTAGGCGACGATCGCATGTGGCCATCCCGTCCTGTCCGCCGTCCGCTGAACCCAGGCGGCCTCGTCCTCATAGGCCTCCGGGGCCCAGTTGGTTTGCACATAGACCGACTTGGCGACGTCGAAGCCGGCGATGTCGGCGAGGAATTCCTCGATCGGATAGTCGCGCCGGATGGGTTCGTAGGGACCGAAAATGCGCGGCTGCATCGGCCCCGCGAGCCACGGCAGGTCGGCCTGCCGCCAGATGTGGTGATGGCCGTCGACGACAGGAGTCACGCCGCCCTCCGGCGCCCAAGCGCCAGGATATGATCGACGATCGCCGCCGTGGAGCCGCCATCGACCATATCATCGACAAAGCGGGAGACCGCAATCAGCGCCTCGGTGCGCGGACGGAAGTCGCGGCCGACCGCGAGAGGCGTGAGCCAGCTCAGTCGCCAGGCGCTGCGCGACAACCTCGCGACCGCATCGGCGAGCGCTGCCGGATCGCCGCGTTCAAGGCCGTCCGAGATGATGAGCACAACAGCGCCGCGCGCGTAAGACGCGAAGCGCGGCACGGCGAGGAACGCCTTGAGCGCGTCGCCGATGCGCGTGCCCCCGTCCCAGTCGCTGACGATCTGAGCCGCGCTCGCGAGCGCCTGCTCGCGGCGCTTGAGCCGCATCGGACGCGTGACGCGGGTGAGCCGGGTGCCGAAGGTGAACGTCTCGACCCGCGCGATCGCCTGGCTCAGCGCGTGAGCGAGACGCAGGTTGTCCTCGGTGCGGGCCTTCATCGACCCGGAGACGTCGATGAGCACAAGCAGTCTTCGCGGCCGCATGCGCCGCTTCAGATGCGAGAGCTTAATGACTTCGCCGTCGTTGCGCGCGGCGTCGCGCAGCGTGCGGCGCAGGTCGACCGCGGCGCCGCGCCGGGCGCGCAAGCGACGGTAGCTCAGTCGCTTCGGCAGGCGCCGGCCGGCCTCGCGGCTGAGGCGCCGCAGCGCTTCGTCCGCGCCAGCCGGCCCGAAGCGGCGTTCGACCAGCGCCTCGGCGCGCGTGGCCGTCTCGCCCGATTCGTTCGAACTCTTCTGCGCCGATCGATTCGTCCATGCCGCGCCGGTCCTCCTGGACACGGACCACGTCCTCCTCTTCGCCTTCAGCCAGGTCGTCGCCTTGAGCGCCGAGGAAATGCATGTCGAACAGCGCGTGATACGCGGCGAAGCGCTCCGGCGGCGGGGCCAGCGTCGCGAGCCCAGCGCGGCGCACGTCCTCGAGGTCGCGCGGCCCCAAAAGGGCGATCGCCGAGAGGAACGATATCGTCTGCTCCGGAGCGACCGCAAAACCGTTGGCGCGCAGGAGCGGCGACGAAGTCGATGAACGGCCGGACAATTCGAGGCGGCGGATCGAACTCGCTCATGCGACTGACTCGGCGATCATCGCGTCGAGACGGCCGGAAACGTAGGCGAGATCCTCCTCGTCCTTCAGCGCGACGCCGATCGAGCGCTTGAACGCCTCGGGCCAGCGAGCGCCGCCGCGGTTGAGGAGCGTCGCTGCTTCGGCCCAGTCGACCGCCTCCGAGATGCCAGGGGTCTTGCTCAACGGCTCGCGCCTGAGCTTGCCGACCGCGGCGACGACGGCGCGCGCCGTCGCTTCGGCGACGCTGGAAGCGCGCAGCATGACGATGCGAGCTTCGCGCTCCGCGCTTGGGTAGTCGATCCAGTGATAGACGCAGCGGCGCCTCAGCGCCTCGTGCAGATCGCGCGTGCGGTTGGAGGTGAGAATGACGACCGGACGCTCCGCCGCGCGCACTGTCCCGCGCTCGGGAATGGAAATCTGGAAATCGGACAGGAACTCGAGCAGAAACGCCTCGAATTCCTGATCGGAGCGGTCGATCTCGTCGATGAGCAGCACCGTCGAATCGGGCGAGCGCAGCGCGGCGAGCATCGGTCGCTCGATGAGGAATGGGTCGCCGTAGATGTCGATGCTCTGCTCGCCGGCTTGCCGGATCGCCAGCATCTGGCGGGGATAGTTCCACTCATAGAGCGCCGAGGAGGCGTCGACGCCTTCGTAACACTGAAGCCGGATGAGACGCCGCGCAAGCACTGCGGCGACCGCTTTCGCCGCCTCCGTCTTGCCGACGCCGGGCGAGCCTTCGAGCAGGAGCGGCTTGCCGAGGGCCAGCGCGAGATAAGCCGCCGTCGCCAGGCCCTCGTCGGCGAGATAATAGGCCGAGCGCAGCGCGCGTTCGAGCGCCTCCGGGCTGTCGATGCCGACGATGTCGCCCCTGACCGCCATGGTCCGCGCCTAGCGCCGCGCCTGCGGCCGCGCGCCGCCTTGCGCCTTGATCGCGCGGAGCACCTTTTCCGGCGTGATCGGCAATTCGTCAATCCTGACCCCGACGGCGTTGAAGATCGCGTTGGCGACTGCGGGCAAGACCGGATTGGCGCACATCTCGCCCGGCCCTTTGGCGCCGAACGGCCCATCCGCCGCGGGACGCTCGAGGACAGCGATGTCGTGGGGGCAGATGTCGCCCGGACCCGGCATCAGGTACTCGACGAAATCGCGAGGGCCATGGCTAGGATCGGGATAGTAAGGCTCCGGCGTCTCGTAGAGGGCGTGGCTCACGCCCATCCAGGCGCCGCCGACGAGCTGCTGTTCGACGAGACGCGGATTGAGCGCCCGGCCGAGCTCGTAGGCGCTGTCCATCCTCACCATCGCGACTTCGCCGGTCTCGTCGTCGACCTCGACTTCGGCGACGAGGCAGGCATGGGCGTAGCAGGTCGCAGGCGACATCTCGCCGGTCTCGGGGTCGACATCCGAGAGGGGAACGAGAAAGATGCCGCGGCCCGAGATCGTCTTGCCCTGCCGGAATTGCGCGGCGATGGCGACATCCCTGGTGGAAATCGACCGGTGCGGCGCGCCCTTGACATGGATATTGCCGCGCCCGTCGGTTTCAAGGTCCGCGACGTTGACTTCAAGCTCCTCGGCCGCCGCCTCCATCATCACGCCCCGCGCTTCGCGCGCCGCCGCCATCACGGCGTTCCCGACGCGGTGCGTGCCGCGCGAGGCGAAGCTCCCCATGCAATGGGGGCCGGTGTCGGAATCGGCGGTGTCGACATAGACGTCCTCGACCGGCACGCCAAGCGTTTCGGCGCAGATCTGTCGCGTCACCGATTTCATGCCCTGCCCGAGATCGATCGAGGACAGCGACACCGTGAACTTGCCGCTCGGATTGGAATGAACCAGCGCCTGGCTCGGATCGCCGCCCAGATTCATGCCGATTGGATAATTCATCGACGCCATGCCGCGTCCGCGAAGCTTGGCCATCTTATCGTCTCCTGGCGCCGAATACTGACGAGAACCGGATCGCGCCATGGGATGGCGCGGCCGCCGGCGGCGACGAGGGCGGCGGCGTAGGCCGCATCGGCTCCGCAGGCGGAGGCGCCGTGGGTCGGTCGTAGGCCGTGCGCTGCTGGCCGGCGGGACGGCTGACCAGGATCGGGTCGCGCGGGGTGGCCGGCACGGCCGCGCGCGGACCGCCGCCGTCCTTGCGTGAGGACATACGCTTGAAATCGTCGCGGATGCGCCATTTGGCCTTTTCCGCCGCGACCTGCACGCATTCGATGAGCGCGGTGTTCTTCGCTTCGCGGCGGTGGGCCTTCATATCGCCGTCGCGATAGGCGTTGAGAAGGCGGAACTCCATCGGATCCATGCCGACGAGATGCGCGAGCTTGTCCATCTGGCATTCGATCGCGAAATCGACCGCCGTAACGCCGAAGCCGCGCATGGCGGTGGCGGGGACGCGATTGGTGAAGACGCAATAGACGTCGGCGGAAACATTGGGGATCGTGTACGGCCCCGGCAGATGCGCGGCGCACTTGACTGCGGCGTAGCTTGAAAGCCGCGTATACGCCCCGCTGTCGAACAGACAGCGGAACTGACGAGCGAGAATGCGTCCGTCGCGCGACAACCCGTCCTTGATGAAGATCCGTTCGGCGCCGCGCGGCGCGCAATAGATCATCTCCTCCTCGCGTCCGATCATATAGCGCACCGGCCGCCCGGTCAGCATCGCGCCAAGGATGGCGAGCGGTTCGGTGACGGTGTCGACCTTGCCGCCGAACCCGCCGCCGACCGTGCCGCCGATGAAATGCAGCCTGTTCGACGGCACATCGAGAATCTTCGCGCAGGTGTCGAGCGAGAAGAAAAGCGCCTGGGTCGAAGTGTAGACGACATAGCGCCCGTTGGTGTCGGGGGCCGCGATCGAGCCGTTGGTTTCGGTCGACGCGTGCTCGATCGGCGACATCTGATAACGCTGCTCGAGGATGTGGTCGGCGGCGGCGAAGCCGCGCTCGACATCGCCGAAGCGGAGCTTCTGATGGTCGTAGATGTCGTGATAGGTGAAGGTGTTCTTCGGATAGGTCTCGTTGATGACCGGCGCGCCGGGCTTCATCGCCTCCTCGACATCGAACACCGTCGGCAGCGGCTCGTAATCGATGTGGATCTTGGCCAAAGCCTCGAACGCCTCGCGCTGGCTGTCGGCGACAACGGCGACGATCGGCTCGCCCTTGTAGCGCACCTTGTCGACCGCGAGCGTCGGCTCGTCGTCCTTGCCGAAATTGATGAGGCTTAAAAGCGTGTTGAGATTGCGAGGCACGTCCGCGCCGCGGATGATCCGCCGCACGCCTGGATGACGCTCGGCTTCGGCGAGGTCGATGCGGCGGATGCGCGCGTGGGAATGCGGACTGCGCAGCACCTTGAGGTGCAGCATGCCCTGCAGCTTGTGGTCGTTGAAATAGGTCGAGGTCGCGGTGACGTGGCCCAGCATGTCCTGGCGCTGCGTCGGCTTGCCGATCTCCTTGAGATTGTCGTCACGCTCGTCGGCAAACAGGTCTTTGCGAAGTTCAAGCATGGGTTCACCCTTCAGGCGCGGCGTTGGGCGCCGCGCGCCGCGGCGGCAAGAATCGCGTTGATGATCGGCTCATAGCCAGTGCAGCGGCAGATGTTGCCGGAAATCGCTTCGATCACTTCAACGCGGCTCGGCGTCGGATTGCGATCGAGCAGCGCCTTGGCGGCCATCAGCATGCCGGGCGTGCAATAGCCGCACTGGGCGGCGAAATTGTCCATGAACTCCGTCTGCAGCGGATGAAGCTCGGGGCCATTCTTGAGGCCGTCTGCGGTCTCGATCGATTTTCCGGCGACGCTCTCGGCGAGCATGAGGCAGGAGAGGGCAGGCTCGCCGTCGATGAGCACGGTGCAGGCGCCGCAGCCGCCCTGGCCGCAACCGAATTTCGGGGAAAAGTCGCCAAGCTCCTCGCGCAGCGCGGTCAGTAGGTTGGCGCCGCCGTCGACGAAAACCGCCACTTCGCGGCCGTTGTGTCTGAATTGCAGCGGGGGTCTTGGGCATGGGGGTCTTTCTTCAGCCGTCACGCCCAAGGAGCAGGCGGCGCAGATGCACGCCGACCACTTCGCGCCGATACCAGGCGCTGGCGATCGCGTCCGTGGCCGGGGAGGTTCCCTCGGCGGCGGCCGCGACCGCGGCGGCGACGCCCGATTCGTCCAGCGTCCGGCCTTCGAGCGCGCGCTCGGCGGCCTTGGCGCGGATCGCGGTCGGCGCCATCGCGCCATAGGCGATGCGGGCCGCGGACACGCGTCCGCCGACCGCCGAAACAACGGCGGCGATCGAGAGGACGGAGACGCCCTTCGGCTTGACCCGCGCGACCTTGCGATACCGAAACGCCTCCGGATTGGACGGGCGGTCGCAGGAGACGCCGAGAACGATCGCGCCGGCTGCGCGGTCGCGCCCGGCCAGAAATTCCTCGAGCGCCATGTCGCGCGCGCCATAGCCGCTCATCACCGACACCGTTGCGTCGAGCGCGAGCAGCGCGACGGTCAGATCTCCGTATGGCGATGGGGCGAACAGATTGCCGCCGACCGTAGCCATCGTCCGCACAGCCGGGCCGCCGATCGATCGCGCCGGCGCGTGAAGGAAGGCCAAGTCCCGCTCGCGCAGGATCTGGTTCAGCGTCACGCCTGCGCCGATCGTGACGCGCGCGCCCATGGTCCGGATCTGGCTCAGCGCGCGCTCTTCGAGGCGCACGATCGTGGAGATCCCGACATCGCCCTCGTTGAGGGCGCGCATGACGAGCGTGCCGCCGCCGATGAACCGCGCGGAACGGTCGGACGCGAGCGCCGAAGAAGCTTCGGCGGGCGTCGCGAAGGTCTTCACCACTACCGGCATGGACGACCGTCCCTCATCATGCAGCCTCGCGCAAATGCTTGCGAATGGCCTCGAACCCGGCCTGATAAATCTCCTCGCCGACCATTTCGGCCAGGCGCTTCTCGTCTCCCGGCCGGGTGGTGAAGCGCGATTCCCAATGCCAGAATGTGCGGTCGCCGTCCGTCACCGGCAGGAGCCGCACATGGGCGACATAGTTGAACATGGGGATCGGAGTGTCGAGCAGGCAATAGCTGAAGCTCTGCTCGAGATCCGACAGCGCCAGCAGCTGCTCGCGCAATTCCGAGCCGTCGGCGAGCCTGAACCGGCGCACGCAGCCGATACGATCGGCGCTCTGACTGCGCTCGATCGCGCTGGTCGCGACCGCGGGATGCCAGCGGTCATGGCCGTTGAAATCGCGTAAGACCGCCCACACCCGGTCGGTCGGCGCGTCGACGATCGTGCTTTTCACGACATGGGGCATGTCTAGCCGCCGAACGCCCGCTTAAGCGCGTCGAACCCGCCCTGGAACACGCCTCCGCCGATGCTTGCAATGAGCTCGGCCTCGCGGTCGGGCGCGCAGTCGAATTCCGCCGTCCACTCGACGAAGGTCCGCTCGCCGTCGGTGACCGGGGTGAGCCTGAGCGTCGCCACATAGTTCTCCACGCCCATCGGCAATTCCAGAATCGAATAGGTGCAGAACATGTCGTAGTCGGACAGGCCGAGGAGCTTCTCGCGGATGCGGTCGCCGTTGCGCAGGCGGAAATCGCGCACGCAGCCGATCTTGTCGGCGGGTTCGCCGCCCTCGATGCGGCTCTCGGCGATCGCCGGATGCCAGTTCGGCAGGCCGTTGAAGTCGCGCACGCGCGCCCACACCCGGTCGCTGCGGCCGTTGATTACGCTGGAGACGAAAACGCGCGCCATAGGCCGCCCTTAGCCCTTCTTGCGCGGCGATGAGCCGCCGCTCGGCGGAGGCGCGCCCTCACCCTCCTTTTTTGGAGCGGTGTCTTTGCGGATACCCTGCATGTCGCGCGCTTCGCGAATGAGGCCTGGCATCTTCGCAAGGCTGCCGCCCTCCACGCCGATATCGGACAGGATCGAATCGATAAGCGGGGCCTGGACGCGGTAGCGAAGCGCCGAATCGATCACTTCGTCGGTCGCGCTGCGCCCGCCATTGCCATTCGAGTGGCCGCCGTTGAGGCCGTCGACCTGGAGAATGCGGATGCCCTCGATCTTCTCCATGGGCTTCACGCTCTCGCGCACGATACCCTCGATACGGTCGAGCAGCTTCCGCCGGAAAAGCGAATAGCGCGCGGGCTCGGTCAGCACGTTCTCCGCTTCGTTGAGCAGCCTCTGCGCCTCGGCCTCGACCGCGGCGCGGACTCGCTCGGCTTCCGCGGCGATGCGCGTCTCTTCGGCCGCCTTCTCGGCCAGCAGCACCTCGACCGAGCGGCGCCGGCGGGCGACCTCGGTGTCGCGCACGGTAACGACCCGCTCCTGCGCCTCCGTCGCGCGAGCTTTTGCGTTCTCCGCTTCCGCTTGCGCGGCCGAGTGTTCAAGCGACTTCTGATAGAGCGCGATTGCTTTCTCCATCAGCGCCGTCTCGACGACCCGCTCGCGCTCGACCTCAAGCCTGCGCAAGTCGCGCTCACGGTTAACGCGAGCCTCGTCGATGCCGCGATCGGAGGCGATGCGAGCGCGCTCGACCTCCTCGCGGGAGGCGATCTCGGCCTCCTGCAACGCCTGCATGCGCGCGATCTCCAGTTGCTCGATCGAGCGTCGTCGCTCGAGGCGGGCCGCGTCCAGCGCCTGCTCGCGCTCGACGTCGCTCCTCTCGACCTGCTGCGAGGCGGCGATTTCGGCTTGGCGCACCTGGCGATCGGCGCCGATGCGCTCGGTCTTCTTGGACGAAAGCGCGATCGTGCGGTCCTCGTCTGCGATCTCGACCGCCTTCCTCTGCTCGATGTTGAGCACTTCGCGCGTTCTCTGGGAGGCGATACGGTCGGTTTCGAGCGCAAGCTCGACCCCGATGCGCTGGCGCTCGACCGCGTCGCGGCGCCTGAGCTCCGCAGCTTCGATCGCCGCGGTCTGGGCGATCTCGAGGCCTCGCGTCTCCTGTTCGGCCTGGATACGCTCGGCCGCAACCATCTTCTCCTGCGCGATGCGCGCCGCCTCGACGGCTTCGCGCGCCTTGATCTCCGCCTCTTCGATCGCCTGGGTGCGGGCGATTTCGCGCGCCCGGAGCTCCTCGTCCTTGGCGATGCGCTCGGCCTGGATCTTCCGGTCCTGATCGATGCGCGCCGTCTCGACGACCTCGCGCGCCGCGATCTCCGCCCGCTCGAGCGCTTCGTTGCGCGCGATTTCAAGTCTGCGCGTGTCCCGCTCAGCGGTGATCGTCTCTGCCGAAGTCGCCTTTTCCTGGGCGATGCGGGCCGCGCGCGTCGCCTGCAGCGCCGCGATCTCCGCCTCCTCGATGGCGCGGCGGCGCTCGATCTCCTGATTTTGCGTTTCCTGCTGGCTGCCGATGCGCGTGAGCGAGATGTTCTTCTCCTGGGCGATGCGGGCTGCTTCGATCGCCTCTCGAGCGGCGATATCGGCCTCCTCGAGGGCGCGGTTGCGCGCGATTTCGAGCGACCGAATGCGTTCCTCCTGGGCGATCCGCGTCGCTTCGGTCGACTGGCGCGCGGCGATGCCCGCCTCCTCGATCGCCTGGTTGCGAGTGATTTCGAGCGACCGTGTTGTCTGGTCGGCGGCGATGCGATCGGCGGCGAGCGTCTGCTCGCGCGCGATCTTCGCCGCTTCGATCGCCTGGTTGGCGGCGATCTCCGCTTCCTCGATGCTTCGCGTGCGCGCGATCTCAAGCGCGCGCACGCGTTCGTCGGAGGCGATGCGCTCGGCGTTGATCGTCGTCATCTGGGCGATGCGCAGCTTTTCGGTCGTTTCCCGCGCGGCGATTTCGGCTTCCTCGACCGCGCGCGTGCGCTCGATCTCACGCCGGCGGGTCTCCTCCTCGTTGACGATGCGCGACTCGGTCACCGCTCGCTCTTGCAGGATGCGCGCCTTTTCGACCACTTCGCGCGCCTCGATCTCCGCCTCCTCGACCGCGCGGGCCCGCTCGATCTCGGTCTGCCGCACCTCACGATCAGAGGCGATGCGCGCGGTGTCGACCGAGCGCTGGTTGACGATGCGCGCCCTTTCGATGCCCTCACGAGCGGCGATCTCGATTTCCTCGACCGCGCGCGTGCGTTCGATCTCCTTCTGCCGCACCTCGCGTTCAGAGGCGATGCGCGCTTCGCTGATCGCCTGCTCGTTGGCGATGCGCGACTTTTCGATCGCCTCGCGAGCGGAAATCTGCGCCTGCTCGGCTTCGGTCTCGCGCAGCGCGCGCTCGCGCGCCACCTCCGCCCGCTGCACCGCGCGCCTCACCTCGATGTCGCGCTGTTGCGCGAGGCGCGCCGCCTCGCTGTCGCGCTCGATATCCAGCGCCTGCCGCTCGGCCTCGAGATTGCGGGTGCGGATCTTGATCATCGAATCCTGTTCGATGTCGTTGCGCAATTTGCGGCGGTCCTCGATGTCCTCCATCAGGCGGGTGAGACCCTCGGCGTCGAAACGGTTCGAGGGGTTGAAGAATTCGAGGTCGGTCTGGTCGAGGTCGGTGATCGCGACCGACTCGAGCTCAAGGCCGTTCTGGGCCAGCGCCTCCTGAGCCGCGGCTTTCACCCGGGCGACATATTCGCCGCGCTGCTCGTGCATCTGCTCCATCGTCATCTCGGACGCGACTGAGCGGAGAGCGGAGACGAATTTGCCGGACAACAGAGCGTGAAGCCGCTCGGGCTCCAGCGTGCGCCGGCCGAGCGTCGCGGCGGCGATCGACACCGCCTCGCGCGTGGCCTCGACGCGGACATAGAAGTCGGCCTCGATGTCGATGCGCATGCGGTCGCGGGTGATGACTGCGTCGCCCTTCTGGCGCACGATCTGCATCGGCAGCACGTTCATATTCACGGGCGTGAAGTCGTGGATGAACGGCAGGACGAAGGCGCCGCCGTTGATCACCACGCGTTCGCCGAGAAATCCGGTGCGGACGAACGACACCTCTTTCGACGAGCGATGGTAGAGCCAGTTGACGACATAAACGGCGACGACCACGACAATGATCGCGATGATGAGCCAGAGGATCAAAGTCCCGATCAAGAGCCCCGACATTTCCCACTCCCGATTTGCCGGCCGCGTCCGACCGCTAGCCGTTGCGTCATCTCACTTCCGACCGATCGTCTTGAATCGCCGGACCTGTTCGGTCAGCGCGGTTTCGACCGGCAGGCGCTCCATTGATGAAGCGCCGTAGAATCCGTGGCAAGTCTTGGTGGACTTCATGATGAAGTCGGCGTCGGCGGGCTCGGCGATCGGGCCACCATGCGCCAGCACCAGAATGTCAGACCGAACCTTCAGCGCCGCGCTCGCCCAGGCGTCGATCAAGGCGGGACAATCCGTAAGCTTCGGCGCAGTCTGGGCGCCGATGGCGCCGCCAGTGGTCAGTCCGAGGTGGCAGACGATGATGTCGGCGCCGGCCTTGGCCATCGCCTCCGCTTCGCCCGCCATTGAAGACGTAAGGGGTGGTCAACAGGTCCTTCTCGCGCGCCTTCGCGATCATATCGACTTCGAGGCCGTAGGACATTCCAGTCTCCTCGAGGTTGACGCGAAAAATCCCGTCGATGAGGCCGACGGTCGGGAAGTTCTGCACGCCAGCGAAGCCAAGCGCCTTGATCTCGTCGAGGAAGACGTCCATCCGGCGGAACGGGTCGGTGCCATTGACGCCAGCCAGCACCGGCGTGCGCTTGACGACCGGCAGCACCTCGCGCGCCATATCGACGACGATCGCGTTGGCGTCGCCATACGCAAGGAGGCCGGCGAGCGAGCCGCGGCCGGCCATGCGATAGCGGCCGGAATTATAGATGACGATCAGGTCCGACGCCGCCCGCCTCCTCGCATTTGGCCGAGAGGCCGACGCCTGCGCCGCCGCCGACGATCGGCTCGCCGCGCGCCGCCATAGCCCGGAACTTATCCATCAACGTCGATCGGTCGAACGCGCCCATCGTCATCTCGCCGCGCGCCGGCGCGCGGCCGATTGCCCGTGCAGCGCCCGGAACTCCGCGACGACGGCGGCGGAGAATTCGGGATCGTTGATGTGGCGCCTGACCCGGATCAATCGCCGGCTCGCGGTCTGACGCACCGTCCGTTCGAGCGCGGCGAACAGGGCGGCGTCCGCCTGCGGATCGTGGAACGCCTGGCCCGGCGCATCGAGCGCGGAGACGCCGAGCTCGGGCAGCAGGAAGCGGACCGGACCGTCCATGCGGTTCAACCGCTCGCCGATCCAGCTCCCGATCCGATCGTTCTCGGCCGCGGTCGTTCGCATGAGCGTGACCTGCGGGTTGTGCGCGTGCAAAAGCCGCCCCTTATACGCGGCCGGCACAGTGTCCATGGGACCGAAATTGACCATGTCCAGCGCGCCGACCGAGCCGACATAAGGCGCTCTGCGTGCGGATGATCGCGCCGAACCGGTCCTCGTCGGCCGCCAGGACGCCGCCCATCAGCATGTCGGCGACTTCGGTGGTGGTGACGTCGATGACCGCCGAGATGAGCCCCGGAGTCGACCAGCTTCTCCATGGAGCGGCCGCCGACGCCGGTGGCGTGAAAGACGAGGCACTCCCAGTCCGCAGCCAGCGCGGCTGTGATCTGCTGCACGCAGGGCGTGGTGACGCCGAACATGGTGAGCCCCACCGAGGGAAGGGCGGTCCGGCGCACTCTCCCCGCTCCGGGTTCTTCGCGCGCGCTGAGGCGCGCCTTCACCATCCCGATAAGCGCCTGCGCGCCGTTCGCCAGCACCTGCCGCGAGATGGCGTTCAGGCCTTGGACGTCGGTGACCGAATACATCATCGTGATGTCCGTCGGGCCGACATAAGGGCCGACGTCGCCGGAGGCGATCGAGGACACCAGCACCTTCGGCGCGCCGATCGGGAGAGCGCGCATCGCCCGGCGCGACGATCGAGGCGCCGCCCGAGCCGCCCGCACTGATGATTCCGGCGATGTCGTTCTGGCGCTTGATCCAGGCTTCGAAGGCTTCGGCCATGGCGGACGACCGAAGCGCCGCGTTCGCGGCCGAACACGGCCGCGCCGCCGCGGCCATGGTTGAGCGCGATCTCCTGCGCCGTCACGTCGCAGGTCGCGAGCTTGCCGCTGGTCGAGACGTCGACCAGGCGCGCGCGCAGGCCGCTCGCGACGATGAGGTCGCGGATGAAGCGCAGTTCGGTTCCCTTGGTGTCGAGCGTCCCGACCACGAGCACGACCGGTGAACCGGCGGCCCGCGCCGGACGCGGCTCGGCGATCGCCTCGACCCTCGCGGGGCCGGCCGAAGCGATGCGGGCGTTCGCCTCGATTCGCGCATTGGGGACCGGTTGCGACCACCGCGTTGGCGGCGTCGGGTTGGAGACATAGAGCCTGATCGGCGCCGCTGCCGGCCTTGCGGCGCTCGGTGAAGGAGCCGCCGCTTCGCGCGCGGTTTCGTCGTCGGGGTCCGGATCGGCGTCGGAGTGGCGACCAACGCCCAAGAGCCGCTGCTGCAGCTCGCGGTCGGCCGCGAGCCTTCGCGACTCGATGATGCGATTGATCCTGCCCGTTGACCATGATGGCGACGTTTTCGGAGACGGTCGTCGCAACTCCGATATTCTGCTCGATGACGAGGATCGCCATGTCGCTTTCCTCGCCAAGACGAACGAGCATTTCCTCGACCTGCGACACGATCACCGGCGCCAGGCCCTCGGTCGGCTCGTCCATGATCAGGAGGCGCGGGTTGGTCATCAGCGCGCGCGAGATGGCCAGCATCTGCTGCTCGCCGCCGGAGAGCTGAGCGCCGCTGTTGTTTTTCCGTTCGGCGAGGCGCGGGAACGCGTCATAGACGCGCTCGACCGTCCACGCGCCGGACTGGCGCGCCGTGGTCATTCGCAAGTGTTCGTCGACGGTGAGCGAGCGCCAGAGCCTGCGACCTTGCGGGACGTAGCCGACGCCGTGCCGCGCGACTCGCGCCGGGGGAAGGCCCAACATCTCTTCGCCGCGCACGCGGATCGAGCCGCTCGACGCGCGCGCGAGCCCCATGATCGCCTTGCAGAGGGTCGTCTTGCCCATGCCGTTGCGCCCGACGACCGACAGCACGCCGTGAGCCAGCGTCAGATCGACGCCCTGCAGCGCATGCGAGCGGCCATAATAGACGTTAAGGCCCCGTGACCCGAAGCATGATCGTCGGCGTCGGCGCGGCGCGGCTCAGGCATGGCCGCCTCCAAGGTAGAGTTCCTGCACCTCGGGATCCGCCTCGATCTCCTGCGGCGAGCCTTCCTTGAAGATCCGCCCGTTGTGCATCATCGTCACGCGCTCGACCACGCGCAGCGCCACGTCCATGTCGTGCTCGATGATGATGTAGCCGATATGGGCTGGCAGCGAGGAGAGGATGTCGATGAGCTCCGCCCGTTCCGTCGGCGAAAGACCCGCCGCCGGCTCGTCGAAAAGGATGAACCGCGGCGCGCCCGAAAGCGCCAGCGCGATCTCGAGCTGGCGCTGCTGGCCGTAGGCCAGTTCCGCCACCAGCCGGTCCTTGATCGGCGTCAGATGGACCGCCTGAATGAGGTTCTCGGCCGCGTGGACGAGCGCGTCGTTGCGGCCCGGCCGAATGAACGAGTAATCGGCCGCGCGAGACGCCGCGGCAGGCGAGGTAAACATTGTCGAGCACCGACAGGCCGGGAAAAAGGGCCGAGATCTGATAGGTCCGGCGCAATCCGCGGCGGATTCGTTCCTGCGGCGGAAAGTCGGTCACGTCCTCGCCGAAGAAGCGGATCGTTCCCGAAGACGGCGGGAAGTCGCCCGTGATGCAGTTGAAAAGCGTCGTCTTGCCGGCGCCGTTCGACCCGAGAACGGCGCGCCGCTCGCCGGGGCGGACCGTCAAGCGAGACGTCTGTCAGGGCGGCGAGAGCGCCGAACAGGCGCGTCACGCCACGCAGCTCGAGCGCGTTGGCCGAGCCGACCGCGGAGAGGCGCTGAGCGACGCTATCCATGGCCGCCGCCCGATGGTTGCGAGCGCGCCGAGCCGGCTCGCGATCGATTGCGCCATCGCGCCCAGAGGCCGATGACGCCGTCGGGCGAGAAAAAGACGATCGCCAGGAAGCCAAGACCGATCAGCAGGCGAAACCGGTTGCCGTCAAGGCCGAACGCGACCAGGACGTCAAGGGCGAAGGTCTTCAAGACCGCGTAGATCAGGGCGCCGATGAACGGGCCAATCGGATTGCCGATGCCGCCGACGACCGCGATGACGAGGATGTCGATCGCCGCCGACACGCTGACGGTGCCGGGCGCGATCTCGCCATAGCTCCAGACCAGGAGAATGCCGCCCAATGCGGCGATGACCGCCGCGAACACATAAGCCGCGATGCGATGCGCATTGACGTTGAATCCGAGCGCCGCCATCCGCCGGGGGTTGTCGCGTATGCCCTTGCAGAGCGAGCCCGAACGGCGCCCGGGCGACATAGGAGACCGCGAGCCAGCACAGGGCCGCGACGGCGAGCGTCAGATAGTAGAAGGGAATGGGGCGATGCCAGTCGACGCCCAGAAAGACCGGCGTCGGAACGCCGTCGATGCCGGTATGGCCGTTGAAGATCGCATAATTCTCGTTGGTGAAATAGAAGAACGCCGCGGCGATCGCGAGCGTGATCATGATCGTGTAGATTCCCTCGGTGCGCACCGCGAGCGCGCCGATGATGGCGCCGACGATCATCGAGAGGATCAAAGCCGCCGGAACTCGCGAGCCACCAGGGCCAGCCCAATCCGCCAGGCATGCCGTTGACCCCGAGCATCGCGACGACATAGCCGGCGAAACCGCCGATCGTCATCTGCGCGAGGCTGACCATGCCGCCATAGCCGGCGAGGAACATCAGGCTCAGCGCGATCGTGCCGAGCATGTACGCCCAGCCGAAGATCTGCGTCAGCACGAAGCTCGAGGCGATCGCCGGCATGATGACGACGATGACGGCGACGAGAGCCGCTGCCGGATTGACGTTCTGCAGCCATGTAGGCTGCGAGCGCGGCGCCCGACGCGCCTCTCGTGCGGCTCTCGGCGAGCGCCATGGCTCAGCTTCCCGCCAACAGGCCCTGCGGCCGCACGGCCAGCACGAGCACCATGATCAGAAAGGTGAGCACGATCGCATAGGTCGGGAAATAGGCAAGTCCGATCTGCTCGGCGAGACCGATGATGACCGCGCCAAGCGCCGCGCCCGGAATCGAACCCACGCCGCCGACGATGACCACGATCAGGGAGGCGAGCAGGAAGCGCGTATCTTCGCCCGGCGACAGCGACTGAAATGTTCCGCCGACCACGCCGGCCATTCCGGCAAGCCCCGCGCCGAAGGCGAAGACGATGACGAACACGAGCTGAATCGGCACGCCCATCGCCGACAGCATTTCGCGGTCGTCGACGCCGGCGCGCACGATCATGCCTATCCGGGTGCGGTTCAAAGCCAGCCACATCGCAACGCCAATCACGACCGAGGCCGCGAAGATGACCAGGCGAACGATCGGATAGGACAGATAGACCGCCTCGCCCGACGACTTGACCGCGGTGACGAGCGGAAGCTCAACCGGTCCGCGAAGCCATGTCGGCGTCTGAATCTGCCACGAATTTCCGCCAAACGCCCACAACATGAGATCGGCGAGCACGATCGAAATCCCGATCGTCACCAGAGTCTGCCGAAGCTCCTGCCCCTCCATGCGGCGGAATACGGCGACTTGAAGGATGACGCCAAGGAGGGCCGCGACGACGAAGGCGACGACGAAGCTGAAGAGCCATGAGCCCGTGGCGTCGACGGCCAAGTAACCGAAATAGCCGCCGAGAAGGTAGATCGAGCCATGCGCGAGATTGACGTTGCGCATGAGGCCGAAGATCAGCGTGAAGCCGCTCGCGACGAGGAAATAAAGGCCGCCCTAGCGTGATCCCGTTGAGGGTGGCGTTGAGAAAAAGCTTCTTCCTCCCGAACACCGCCTCGAAGCCCGGCGACCAGGGCGCGAACACGAGCCAGATCACCGCGATCGACGACAACCGCGATGATCAGGGACCAGATCGGACGGCGCGCGATGAAGCTGTTCATAACGCTCATCACTCATGAGGCCGCCTCGGTTAAGCTCGGCCGCTCGGCCCGACGGCCGGCGGTAACGAACGCCACCATTGAAACGGAAACGACGCGCATTCGCGCCGTCCGTTCAATCTTTCGCTTTAAGCAGCGGGGCATCTTCGCACAGGTTAACACGGAGGGGTTTGCAAGGGCAGGCGCTGGCGCGCCGCGCGCCCAGGTCGCAGGTCGATCAGTACTTCTTGCATTCTGGATTGGTCCGGCTCGGAGGCCCGATCTTGGCGAACACGTCTCTTGGATAGCCTAGCGTCTGGTGCACGTTGGGAATGACCTTGACGACCTTGCTGACGAGGCCGCCTTTTCCGTCCTCGACAACCTCGGTGACGAAATTCGTCCCGATCGCCTGGCGGTCCTCATCGAGGCTGATCTTGCCGTTCGGCGCGTCGATCGTCAGTCCGGCAATCGCAGCCTTGAGTTTCGACTGGTTGTCGCTGAGGTCGCCATTGACCTTGTTGAGCGACTCGAACAGCGCCATCGCTCGCGTCATAATAGTTGGTCGGCCAGCAATCCAGGGCTCGGCAGGCGCTTATCCGCCGGAGTTGATTCCTGATAGAGCTTCACGAACGCTTTCCAGCCCGGATCGTCCCAGGTGTCGGCCATGCCGCTCGACGCGATCGTGCCGATCATGGCCTTCTTCGCGTCGCCCTTGGCCGAGAGCACGGTCTGATCGACCATGATCGAACCGCCGAGAAGGTGCGCCTTGCCGCCCGCCTGCTGATACTGGTTGAGGAAGTTGACCGCGTCGGCGCCGCCGAGGCCGAGGTAGATCGCGTCCACGTCATCGGGCAGCGCCGCGATCGTCGAAGCGAAGTCCTTCGTTCCGAGCGGCACCCACTGACGGCTCGTCACCTCGCCGCCAAGCGCGCAGTATTCCAGCACGAGGCCGAAGACCTGCGTATAGACGAAGGAATAGTCTTCGCCGACGGTTGCGATCTTCTTGTAGTGTTTGACGTTGTAGGCGTAGTCGCCAAGGCCCGCCGACCATTGCGCGCCGTCCATGTTCCAGCGGAAGAAATTGGGCGACGGATCGGGGAAGGTCGTCTCCTGCGCGCCGGATGCGGCGTTGATGAACGTGAGCTCCGGATGGGTCCTGGAGAAATTCTTGACTGCGATGCCCTCATCTCCCGAGAGCGGCGAGAGGAGGATTTGGACGTGGTCCTGCTCGATCAGCTTCTTCACCGCGCGCACGGCGGAATCGGGCGTCGCGTCGGTCGAGGCGATGACGAATTCGAGCTCCTTGCCGCCCGCCTTGCTATTGTATTTTTTCACCGCCGCATTCAATCCGGCGATCCCGTCGATGCCCAATATGGTGTAAGTGCCCTCGAGCGTCGCCGTGACGCCGACCTTGATCTTGTCCTGCGCCCACGCCGCGCTCGACAGCAAAAGGCTGGCGAGCGCCGCAGCGGCGACTCCACCTTTCAACATGACTATCCTCCCAGTTCCGTCTCTTTAGCGTCCTTGGCGCGCGCCGACCGGCTGGTGGACGACTTCGACGCTCGCGACCAAGCCTCGCGGCCAAGCCGAATGAGCGCCAGCGGCAAGGAATGCGCGCAGCAATGAAGCGGAATACGCAGAACTTTACAAGCGGTCAGTTTTTTGGCGCCGCAGTACGGCGCCAATCTCGCAGCTGCAACAGCGAGAATGCCCGCCACACGGTCGCGCCCGCGGGAGCGGTTTTGTAATCCGACCGGAAAAAGACCTGCGCAGCGGCCTGCGTACCCGCTAGGCCAATGAATTTATCGGGCCGGATCGGGCAGGGAAGCGAGAATGACGCTCAGGCCGCCGACGCGCGCGGCGCGGGCCCGATGCGCGACGCCCCCGTCCCGATCTTGTCGGACGGAATCTCGACCTCGATCTCCAGCGTCGACATGGCGTCCGCCCGATCCATCTTCACAGAAAGCTTTTCGGGATCGAATTCGATGTGACGGGCGATCGTGGCGAGCAATTCGTCGCGCAGGATCGTCACGAGATCGCGCGGCCCGAGCGCGACGCGCTCGTGCGCGAGCAGGATCTGAAGGCGCTCGCGTGCGACTGGGGCGCTGCTGCGAGACTTGAGAAATCCGAATAAGCTCATGCCGCCCTCCGGCCGAACAGGCGCGTGAAGAAGGTTTTCTTTTCGTCCGGGACCGCGACGGGGACCGTTTCGCCACCGAGACGTCGGGCCGCTTCGAGATACGCGAGTCTAGCCTGGCCCCCGGCGGCGTTGGTCGTCACGGGAGCGCCGATGTTCGAGGCCCGCAGGATCTCTCGGCTTTCCGGGATCACGCCCAGGAGCGGGATGGACAGAATCTCGAGCACGTCCTCGATACTCAGCATCTCGCCCGAGTTCGAACGCGCCGGATCGAATCGAGTGAGGAGCAGGTGCTTCTCCATCTGCTCGCCGCGTTCGGCCCGCAATGTCTTAGAATCGAGGAGGCCGATGATCCGGTCGGAGTCGCGCACTGAGGAGACTTCCGGGTTCGCGACCACGATCGCCTGGTCGGCGTGCCGCATCGCGAGGAGCGCGCCTCGCTCGATGCCTGCCGGGCTGTCGCAAAGCACATAGTCGAATGTCTCGCGCAATTCGCCGATGACCCGCTCGACGCCTTCGGTGGTCAGCGCGTCTTTGTCGCGTGTTTGCGAAGCCGCGAGCAGGTGGAGCGTGTCGATGCGCTTATCGCGGATCAAAGCCTGTGCGAGCTTGGCGTCGCCCTGCGCCACATTGATGAAGTCGAAGACGACCCGCCGTTCCGCGCCCATCACCAGATCAAGATTCCGCAGTCCGACATCGAAGTCGACCACGCAGACGCGCCGGCCTCCCTGTGCGAGCGCAGCGCCCAGAGACGCCGTCGAGGTGGTTTTGCCCACCCCGCCCTTTCCTGATGTAACGACGATCACCTTGCTCATGCGCATTGTCCCCTTAAAAAGCCTCAGCTCAGGATTCGGAGCTTGAGTTCGTCGCCCTCAAGCCGGGCCTCAACGCTACGGCCCTCCATCTCGGAGTTCGTGTTTTCCGCCGTGACATAGGCGCCGCCGATACAAAGCAGTTCGGCCCTTGCCTCGGAGCAGAATATGCGCGCGGAGCGTGAGCCCGAGATGCCGGCGATCACGCGGCCCTGCAGCGCTCCATAGACGTGAACGGACCCGCCAGCGACGATCTCCGCGCCAGAGGCGACGCGGCCGATGATTGTTACGTCTCCCTGAGGATGAACGATCGCCTGGCCTGAACGCACGTTGCCATCCACGATCAGCGACTCGGCCCTCTCGGACGGCGGTTGATCGCTCGCCCGCGCCGAATCCTCTGCTCGTAGCGCCAGCGTGTCCTCGCGCACCGTCGGGGCATCCTCTTGTGGATCCGGCGCGTCGATCGTCCGTCCCCCGGTTAGAGCGGGAGGCAAATGCGGTCCGACCAATCCCCGGCCGACGTTCTCCGCCGCCATGACCCGGATGTGACGTCGTGCGAGGTCACTGAGGAGTTCGCGGTACTCCTTGAGGCTGATGGCGAGCGCCCCCATGTCGAGAATGACGGGGCGGGCGATAAAGAAAGTTGGAGAGCGCGCGAGCCAGGCGTCCAGCGCGGAGAACCAGTCGGTCAGCGGTTGGGCGGGCTCGAGGACGTAGGCGAGGAGGGATTGAGCTCTAAACTTCAGCGTTTGAGCGGGCCCTATTTCCGCGTGCGCGTTCATCACCGATCCCGTTGGCGTTTCGTTAACCACGTTTGCGTCGGAATGGTTTACGAACGGTTAATAACCCGTATTCCCAAACAGTTAATTGTCGCAGAGGAACGGCGGCTGGGCGCGGAAGCTTTCCCCGCGCCGCAGGGTTGTCCAACGCCGGCCGTCCGGCCCGCCATTGCGCCCGCGGCTCGTCGCGATTATGGCGCTACGCGACAGGCGGACATGATCGTCGGAGCGGCTTGATGAGCGATCCCACTGACGTCTTTGCACTTCCCGAGCCATTGCGCGTTCTGGTCACGGCGGGCGCGTCGGGCATTGGGCGCGCGACCTCAGACCTGCTCCTGGCTCGCGGCGCGCGGGTCCATATCTGCGACGTCTCGGACGAGTTCCTCGCCGACTACCGCGCCGCGCATCCTGACGGCGGCGCCACCAGGGCGGACGTATCCTCCGAAGCGGACGTGGCGCGCCTGTTCGACGACGCCAAAGCCTCCCTTGGCGGACTTGACGCGCTGATCAACAATGCCGGGATCGCGGGGCCGACCGGCGGCGTCGAGGATATCAAACCGGAGGATTGGCGGCGCACCATCGACGTCTGCCTGACCGGGCAGTTCCTGTGCGCGCACTTCGCCGTGCCGTTGCTCAAGGCGGCCGGCGGGGGCGCGATCATCAACCTGTCCTCGTCCGCAGGCCGTTTCGGTTACGCGTTTCGCACGCCTTACTCGGCCGCTAAATTTGGCGTAATCGGACTGACCCAGAGCCTCGCCAAGGAGCTCGGACCCGCCAACATCCGAGTGAACGCCATCCTGCCGGGCATCGTCGAGGGCGCGCGCATGACGGGCGTGATCGCCGCGCGCGCCAGGCAGACGGGCGTCAGTTACGAGACCATGGAAAAGACCTATCTTGAGCGCGTTTCGATGCGCCGGATGGTGACCGCGGGCGACGTCGCCGCGACAATCGCCTACCTGCTATCGGCCGCGGGCCGGAACATATCCGGCCAATCGATCGGCGTGGACGCCAACGTCGAAACATTGTGACGGAGCACGATGTGACAAAAGCAGCGGTCATCGGTTCAGGGTTCGTCGGGCGCGCCTGGGCGATCAGTTTCGCCCGCGCCGGATGCGAGGTCGCGCTTTGGGATCAGGACAAGGACGCGCCAGGCAAGGCTCTTGCCTATGTCGAGCGGCTGCTTCCGGACCTCGAGGCGAACGATCTTCTGAATGGCTCCGCCGCAGGCAAAGTCGCCGCGCAAATCCACGTCGCGCCCACCCTTAAATCGGCGCTCGAGGGCGTCGTCCACGTCCAGGAGAACACCCCCGAGGACGTCGACGTGAAGCGCGCCGTGTTCGCGCAACTCGACGCCGCCGCTCCGCCTGACGCGGTTCTCGCAAGCTCGACGTCGGCGATCCTGCCTTCGGCCTTCACCGAGACCCTCAAGGGCCGCGCGCGCTGTCTCGTCGTCCACCCGATCAATCCGCCTTACCTCATTCCGGCCGCCGAGGTCGTGCCTGCGCTCTGGACGGCGCCTGAGGCGCTCGAGCGCACGGCGAGCTTCCTGCGCGCGGCCGGTCACGCCCCGATCGTCATGAAGCGCGAGATCGACGACTTCGTCATGAACCGGCTGCAGGGCGCGCTGCTGGAAGAGGCGTTCCGGCTCGTCGAGCAGGGCTATGCGGGGGTCGAGGACATTGACGTCGGCATTCGCGATGGGCTCGCGCTGCGCTGGTCCTTCATGGGGCCGTTCGAGACGATCGACCTCAATGCGCCTGCGGGCGTGCGCGACTACGCCGAGCGCTACCAGGGCATCTATTCCGGCATTTTCGGATCGTCCCAGTGGCGCGCCGACTGGAGCGGCCCCGTCATGGACACAATCGAGTCGGAGCGGCGAGAACGCTTGGCCGCAGACAAGCTCGAAGAGCGCCAGGCGTGGCGGGACCGCCGCCTGATTGCGCTCGCCGCACACAAGCGCTGGGCGGACGGTAACATTGGCCGCTGAAGGATCGGCTTTATAGCAAAGGAAGATCGGTCGCATGGCTCAATCGAACAAGGTCATCATCACCTGCGCCGTGACGGGGGCGATCCACACGCCGTCGATGTCGCCCTATCTTCCCGTCACCGCCGACCAGATCGCCGAGGCGGCGATCGGCGCGGCCGAGGCCGGCGCCGCGATCGTGCACTTGCACGCGCGCGACGAAAAGACCGGCCGGCCCGATCAGTCGCCTGAGGCCTTCGCCCGCTTTTTGCCGCGCATCAAGCAGTCGACCAAGGCGGTGGTGAATCTGACCACCGGCGGCGCGCCCTTCATGACGGTCGAGGAGCGCGTCAAGCCGGCGGCGACGTTCAAGCCGGAGGTCGCGTCGCTCAACATGGGCTCGATGAATTTCGGGCTCTTCCCGATGCTCAACCGCTTCAAGACCTTCAAACACGACTGGGAGCCGCAGGCGCTCGAGAACTCCCGCGATCTCGTGTTCCGCAACACCTCCAAAGACATCGAATTCGTGCTGAGCACGCTAGGCGATTCCGGCACGCGCTTCGAGTTCGAGTGCTACGACACCGCCCATCTCTACAACCTCGGTCACTTCCTCGAGCGTGGCCTCGTCAAGCCGCCGCTGTTCGTTCAGACCGTATTCGGCATCCTGGGCGGGATCGGCCCGCACCCCGAGGACGTCATGCACATGAAGCGCACCGCCGACCGTCTGTTCGGCAAGCAATACCGATGGTCGGTGCTCGGGGCCGGCCGCAATCAGCTCGCCATCGCCGCGCAGGCCGCCGCGATGGGCGGCAATGTCCGCGTCGGGCTCGAGGACTCGCTCTGGTCGGGTCCCGGCAAACTCGCGACCAGCAACGCCGAGCAGGTGCGCGCCGCCCGCCAGATTATAGAGGGGCTTGGGCTCTCGGTCGCGAGCCCCGACGAGGCGCGCGAAATCCTCGAGCTCAAGGGCGGCGACCGGGTCGCCTTCTGAGGGATCGCCACACGCCTTCACCGGCGCCCGGCCGGATCGGAGCGGGCGATGGCAAACCCGATACAACCGGTGCGTGAACTCGCCCAAAAACAAACGCCCATAAACGCCAGCAAACGCTAGTAAACGCTAGTAAACGTTAGTAAATTGACTCCAATTTACTAGCGTTTTATTTTTTCCAATCTGGACTTTTCAATGGGTTACGGGCCGATTGGAATAAAATAATTTCCCCCTCGTCCCAACTCGCGCGGCGGTTGTGATTGCGCGAGCTTATCAAACAGCCGCGGCTTCCCTTCGCCAGGCCGCACGGCCCAAGCGTGCCGGATTCCGACAAGGAGAATATATACGTCATATTTCTGATTTGTCAATAATTTGTTCGCCGTCTCCGCCGTGCGCTCCTCCATTGCCCCCTCGATCTCTAGCCTTACCCGGGAAGGAAGTCGCGAATGGCGGCTGCGATCTCCGCGGCGTGCGTCTCCAGCGCGAAATGTCCGGTGTCCAGGAAGCGCACCGTCGCGTTCGGGACGTCCCGCTTGAACGCCTCGGCGCCCGGCGGCAGGAAGAACGGATCGTTCTTGCCCCACACCGCCAGCAATGGAGGCTTGTGGGTGCGGAAATAGTTCTGGAAGGTCGGATAAAGCGCGACGTTGCTCTTGTAGTCGCCGAACAGATCGAGCTGCACGTCGGCGACGCCGGGCCGAGACATATAAAAATTGTCGAGCGTATAGCCGTCCGGCGACACGCGCGTCGGATCGGACACGCCATGCGCATATTGCCACACCGTCGTCTCCGGCTTGAGAAAGGCGCGCAACGCCTCCCGGTTTGCCGGTGACGCGTCCTGCCAGTAGGCCCGGATCGGATTCCAGCCGTCGCTCAAACCCTCCTCGTAGGCGTTGCCGTTCTGCGAGATAATGGCGGTGATCCGATCCGGATGCTTGACCGCGAGCCGGAACCCGGTCGGCGCGCCATAGTCGAACACGTAAACCGCATAGCGGTCGAAACCGATGGTCTCGGTGAAGCGGTCGATCGTCTCCGCAATCCGGGCGAACGTGTTCGCCTTGTCCGGCATATCGGAGTTGCCGAATCCCGGCAGATCGGGCGCCACGATATGGAAGCGGTCGTCGAGCCGCGGGATGAGATCTCTGAACATGTGGCCGGCGGTCGGGAAGCCGTGCAGCAGGAGCAGCTTCGGCGCGCCCTCCGGGCCGGCCTCACGGTAGAAGACGTTGCTGCCGTCGGCCTTGGCGGTCCGATAGTGGATGGCGGTCATGAGGCTTGTCCTTTCACTTTAGGCGTGGCCGGCCAGGACGGCCGGCGTGGTTACGCGGATTCTGTCTTGCTTCTCCTCCAGGCCACGAAGCTCAATGCCGTGCTATGTCCCGCGCCTCACGCGTCAGATCCTGCTTGAGGAGGTAGAACGAGGCCGCCAGGAAGAGGAAGTCCTTGATGAGGAAGGCGACCGGCAAATACATGGCCGGAAATCCGCCTGCCTCCGGCGCCCATGCGTTGGGGAAAAATGGGATGATGGTGACGGTGCCAAGAAAAGTGACGATCGAGCCAAGCGCCCCAAGGATGCCCAGCCTTCGGAACCAGAAGCCGAGCAAAATCAGCGTGCCGAACAGCGCTTCCGTCGTGCCGAGGAAGAAAGCGGCGCCGCGAATCCCAAAGGCTGGAATCAGCCAGAAAACCAGTGGGCTGTGGCTGATAAACGGCGCAATCTGATGGGCTTCGAAACTAAACCACTTCTGGTAGCTGAATATGTAGAAAGTGAAAACCATCACTGCACAAATCAAGTGATAGTCAAGGTCGCCCCGGAACGGAGCAGACTTCGAGAGATAAAGGATAAGCGAGTTCATCTATCGATCCTTCTCTTTCTCATCTGCGCCACCGCTGAACAGGCCGCGGCAGAAATGCCAGCCAGGTCCGCAGCGATGATCTGAGGGCGACGCGGTCGCCTCGGTTGCCAGCCCGTCAACCCTTGGCGACCTCGGCCAGCGCCTCGCGGATGATGTCGAGGACGGTGGACGGCGCGGTGATGAGCGGCGTGTGATCGACGGGATGCGACCGGATCCGCGCCTTCATCCGCTCGGCCATGAACCGGTGATTGTCACCCACGATCATGCGGTCCTGCTCGGCGACCAGGAACCAGGCCGGCCGGTCCTTCCACAACGGCCGCTCCATCTTGACACTGATGCAGGCGGGCGAGATCGGCCGCTGGACGGCCGCCAGCACCGCCAGCTCTTCCTTGGAAGCATTCTGCGCGAAGGCGGCGGGGAAGGCCGATTCGGGCAGATAAATCCACCCATGCGCGTCCGGCGCGAGCTTGGGCGCCTGCGGATGAGGCGCGCCGCGGTAGAACACATCCGCGACCGTCTCGCCTTCGTCGGGGGCGAGCGCGGCCACATAGACAAGCGCCTTCACTTTCTCGCTGCGGGTCGCCCCGATGACGGCGCCGGCATAGGCGTGGCCGGCGAGCACGACCGGCCCCTCGAGGCGCTCGAGCGTTCGGTCGAGCGCCGCGACGTCGTCGCTGAACGATGTCAGCGGCAAGGGCGCGGCGACCGCTTTGACCCCGCTCGCCGCGAGGGCCGTGATCACTTTCGCCCAGCTCGACCCATCGGCCCATGCGCCATGGACCAGCGCCACGCTCGCATTGTTCATCGCCATCCTGTTGCTCCTGAAATCGCGGCTGCATGGCCTCTGTCAGCCCGCGTCCTCATCCAGTCGGCGGCCGCCCGCCGCTGCTTTCGATAGGGAAACGCCGCGGAGACCATGTTGCCTTCTCCTTCTTTTTTGGTGCTGTGAATTTGGCGGTCCACGTCGGCGGGCTGAGCATTCAATCAGCTCAAGTCAGCGCCGTGATGGTGCTGGCCGGTCCACGGGTCTGGCTACGGGTCACATCCGAAAACAAATCAGGCTCGGAGGGCGGCGCTCTCGCGCCATCAGCGACAATCGAGACTTTTCCTCCCTCCTCGAGGATCAGATATTCGACTTCGCCAACGTTATGAACTCCACGTTGGCGCAGTAAGCTCTCTACATCCGCTCGGCATAGCCCGGACCGGCGAAGGCCATCCTCCAATATTTCGCCATTGGCGACGAGTATTCTCGGGCTTTGGTCGACGAGACGCGCCACACTCGAATACTGACGCAAATGGGAAACCACGGCGTGCGCAAACAGCACCGCGATCAAGGTGACGGCGCCGGCCAGATAGTCGGCGTCTGAAGCGCTTGGAATTCTGCCGACTATCGCCCCGACCGCCACGGCCGCGACGAAGTCAAACGGAGACAGTTCCGTTAGAATTCGTCGTTTGCCGAGCCGCAGCCCGATGATCGCCGTCGCGTACAGCAAACCGGCCTTTCCCGCGACCCACGCCAGATGCTCGATCTCCGCGCTCATGGAGTTTGCGCCGGTGTGTTCGCGAACAGGAAGCCCAGTCCCTCGGCGAAGGTCGGATGCGTGAAATCGGCCTCTCGAAGTTTCGTGTATGGCAAGTCCGCCATCATCGCCGTGTGCACAACCGCCATCACTTCGCCGGCCTGCGCGCCGATCATGGTGAAGCCGAGAATGCGGTCGTCGCTCTCTCCGACGAGAGCCTTCATGAAGCCTTCGGTTTCGCCGGTCGCCTGCGCCCGCAGCACGGCCTTCATCGGCAGCCTCGCGACGCGCGTCTTGACGCCCATGACGCTCGGCTTCGCGCTCGCTCAATCCGACATGCGCCAGCGGCGGATCGGTGAACATGCAATAGGGAACGAACCTGTCGCGCGTGCTTCGCCGCCCGCCCGCCAGATTGTCGCGAACGATGCGGAAGTCGTCCTCGGATATGTGGGTGAACAGCGGACTGCCAGCGCAATCGCCGAGCGCCCAGACGTCCGGCGCGCTCGTCTCCAGCCGCTCATTGACCTTGACATAGCCGCGGTCCGTCAACTCGACGCCGGCCTTGTCGAGCCCGATCCCGGCGGTGTTCGGAACGCGCCCGGCCGCGACGAGAATGTGGCTGCCCTCGATCGTCCGTTCGCCGGCGCTGGTGCGCAGACCAACGCTGACTGCGTTTCCGGATTGGCCGCTCACCTTGAGGAGTTCGGCCGGAACGTGGATCTGGACGCCTTCGTTGGTGAGGATCCGCCGGATCTCATGCGAGGCGTCGGCGTCCTCCCTCGCCATCAGCTGAGGCGAGGCCTCGACGACAGTCACTTCGGCGCCGAAGCGACGATAGGCTTGCGCCAATTCGAGGCCGGCATATCCGCCGCCGATCACGATCAGATGCGCGGGCAAGACGTCGAGATCGAGCGCTTCGATATGGGTCATCGGGTTGGACGGCCTCGAGGCCCGGAATGTTGGGGATGGCGGCGTGCGTTCCCACATTGATGAAAACCTGGGTCCCGGTCAGCGTGCGCGTCCCGCCGTCATTCAGGCTCACCTCGAGGGTTTTTGGCGCGACGAAGCGCCCCGTCCCCATGATCAGTTCGGCGCCGCTTTCCTTGTAGTTCTTCAAATGCGCCGCGATCAGCCCGTCGACCATGTCGCGCTTGCGCTGGCGAACCTTCGCCATGTCGACTTTGACCGGGCCGGTCATCACGCCGAACTCGGCGCCGTCGCGCGCGTGATGCGCGACTTCGGCGCTGCGAATTTCATTCTTGCTCGGCAGGCACGCGACATTGGGACAGGAGCCGCCGATCCATTTGCGCTCGACGACCGCGACCCGGCGGCCCGAGCGGCCCGTTGTGCCAGGCCGTGAGCTTGCCCCCGCCGCCGCTGCCGAGGATAAGAACGTCGTATTGTTCGGGTTGAGACACGAGCATCCTCCGCGATTAACCGACGAAAATCGCTAGAACGCGCCGCTAATTCCGGGCGTCGGATGCGGCCCCATTCGGAACCGAAAGCGGCGTCGATCGGGCGACGCAGTCAAACTCATGCCGCCACAAACAGGCAAAGTTACGGTGACTGTTATGCAGTTCCGGTGAGTAAGAAGACCAACCATGCGGGAGATACGGTCACCATACAAGTTTTGTTACCGCGATCGTCGCAATTTTTGGCGACGATGGATGGTTTCGGCGCGGCGATACCGCTCAACATGGCGATCTGCGGGACGGGACGTCCTCGATCCGTTCATCCGCGCGAAACATGTCTTTGGCGCGCGCGCCCCGCGCCTTCTGTAACCAAACCAGCCCGGCCTGCGAAAGGTTGACCCGGAGAAGGCCTGTATTGATCCACATCCCTCAAAGGAGGACAGCGAGATGACAGCCACGTCACAAGTTGAACGTTGCACTGTCCGAGGCGCGCCTGGCGCCGCCTCCCCGTCATCCGCAAGAGCGTCCAGCCCAGGCGCCGCCGGCGCTGATGACTTTGAGACAGCCGAGATCGACACCGGCGACAACACTATTTTCATCCGGCGATACGGAAAAGGATCTCCGCTCCTCATGGTGCATGGGTTTCCCCGGACCAGCCTGATGTGGCGCCATCTGGCGCCACAACTCGCAAGCGACCATGCGGTGATCTGTGTCGATCTCCGCGGCTATGGCCGCAGCGGCGCGCCGGCCTCCACCGAGGATCATTACCCTTATACGAAGCGCGCCATGGCGAACGAACTCGTCACGGTGATGGAAAAACTTGGGTACTCAAGATTCGATCTCGTCGGGCACGACCGGGGCGGCCGCGTGTCGTATCGGCTTGCGCTCGATCATCCAGACAGCGTCCAGCGGCTCGCGGTCTTCGACGTCATCCCGATCTCGGAAGCTTGGGGCCGCGCCGATGCGAAGTTCACCATGACTTACTGGCCCTGGGCGCTGCTCTCGCAAAAAGCGCCGCTGCCGGAAAGATACCTCCTGGGCGCGCCTGACGCGGTCCTGGACAACCCGTTTGGACAGGGCTCCTTCGGCCCTGAGGTGAGGGCGGAATATACAGAAACCTATCGCGATCCGGCCCGGGTCCACGCGATCTGCGAGGAATATCGCGCCGCGGCGGGGCTCGACGTCGAGCATGACCGGGCGGATAAAGAGCGATCACGCCGTATCGCCTGCCCGACGCTGCATTTGTGGGCTCAAGGCGGCCCGCTCGACACCTTTTATGAGCGGGACGGCGGCCCGTTGGGAATCTGGCGCCAATGGGCTGTTGACGTGCAGGGGCAGGCCATGAAGGGCGGCAATTTCTTTCCCGAGGAGAACCCCGCCGGGACAGCGGAGGTCCTCGAGAAATTCCTGGCGCGCCTAAGTCAAGGCGATCGGCGGCCCTCGCTGCCCGGCCAGTTGAGGCGCCTTCTCGAGTTCGGCGTACTGCCGTCCCCGAGCCGTCAACCCGGGCAATGGCGTTCATCGGGTTCGCTATCGTCGGATTTGCCGCGCACAGCGGCCGTTTGGCTAGGCCGCCGGGGCGCGCCGATTGACAAACCGGGCCGTTTCACAAGTTGCTATGGCGGCTCGGCGGGAGGGCGCCGATCAATTGAGCGGCGCTCGGGCCAGAAGCTCGGCCGCTAGCCCGAATGCGAGCGCAACCACCAGCAGCAGGCCGAGACGGGTGAAGATCAGCAGCGGCTCTGGCGGATTGATTTCGGAGGGATCGCTTCGGTCGAAACCACCTGCTTGCGGATCTTCGTGCGCCGCAGTCGCCCGGTCCCATAAGAGATGACGCATATGCGCGCCTCCACATTGGCTTACACTGGCCGAAACATGAGCGCGGAAGCGTAAGCATTCGAGACGGAAAGAGGCTCTCAAATATAAAAAACCCATAAAGCTCGAGGCCCAAGGCGACGCGCTTGCGGCGCGAACTGCGGACGCTCGACGCCTGACAGGAAAGCGGCGGGCTCTCCTATTCGGGCCGGGCGCGCCCTGCCAGAACCTGCGCCCTGCTCTTCCGGGCGGCGGCCCTTTCGAGCCACGGCTTCAGGACGTCGATCGTCCTCTCGGTCTCCGAGAACCAGCCCTTGGGGGCCGGCGCGGTCGCCATATGGCCAGGGCCTGGAACCATGTGCACGACCCGATAGCCCTTGGCCTTGAGCTCGCGCAGCAGCATCGGCACCATATCGGCGGTCCATTGGTGGGTGTCGTGCAGGAGCAGCACGCCCTTGCCGAGGCGGTTCAGCCGGGTCATCACCGCTTTCAGCTCCTCCTGCGGCGTCGTCTTGATCCAGTCGCCGGCCCAGAGGTCGACGCTGAACACGCCGACGTTGTTGGCGGCGAGCCACCGGCGCAGCGCTTCGGTGTCGGCGAAGCCGGGAAAACGGAAGAAGGGCGTGTGCAGCTTGAGGTCCTTGAGGTCTTTCGGCGCGCCGCCGCTGAAGTCCTGTCCGTAGGCCGCCTTCTCGACCGCGATCATGCCCTTGAGAATGTCCGCGCGCGCGTCGGCGTCGGGCATGAAGCGCAATGTCTGCTGAGGATGGGAATAGGTGTGATAGGCGACCGTGTCGCCATCCAGCGCTTCGCGCCGGGCGATCGCCGGCAGGCCCTCGGCGTTGCGGCCGATTTCGAAGAAGGTCGCGCGGACGCACTCCTTGGCGAGGGCGCTCAGGATTTGCGGGGTCGTCTTGGCGGCCGGGCCGTCGTCGAAGGTCAAGATCACCTCGTGGTCGGCGAGCGGGATCGTCTGCGGATAGGTCTTGAGGCCGACCTCGAGGCCGCCTTGGACGCCGACTTCGATGACGCGTGACGTTCCGAGCTTGTCGGGTCCACAATTCGCCGCCTGCGCGGCGCTCGCGCCGGCGAAGAGCGCCGCCAGCGCCGCGGCTATCCGCATTGACAGGTTCAGCCGGCAAGACATAGAGGGTTCCCTGCGATTTGCACGTCCGCCTGGTCTCGGGGCGAGCCTGGCGGACATTTAACGAAGCGTTACGAGGATTGCTTTAACTCGGTCGTCCGGTGTGACAGTTTGTGGACCGATAGGGGCAAAGGCGACGATGCCGGACAGCAGGACTTTGGTTTCCCATGGGCTGGCGGGCGTCGCGCTGGCGCTCGCGGCGACCGTGTCGGGTTGCGGCGGCGGGGGGACCGGTCCCCTCCTGGACGACGCCTCCAGGCTTCCCGCGGCGATGCTCAACTCCAATTATCCCAAGCCGCGGGACTACCCTGTCCACGGGATCGACGTCTCCAAGTTCCAGGGCGACATCGACTGGAACGCGGTCGCCAGCAGCGGCGTAAAGTTCGCCTGGATCAAGGCGACCGAGGGCGGCGACCGCCTCGACAACCGCTTCCAGGCCAATTGGGCTGGCGCGAAGGCGGCGGGCGTGGCTCATGGCGCTTATCATTTCGTCTACTGGTGCAGGCCCCCGCTGGAGGAGATGGCCAACTTCGAGCAGATCGCGCCGGTCGAGCAGGACGCCCTGCCGCCGGTGCTCGACGTCGAGGCGACCCCGACCTCCAAGACCTGCCATAAACATCTTACCGAAGAGAGCGCTGTCGCCGACATGAAAGTGATGCTCGATGAGATGGAGCGTCACTACGGCAAGCGGCCGATCATATACACGACCGTCGATTTTTATGAGGCGATCCTGTCCGGCGGCGCCCTCATGGACTATCCGATCTGGGTCCGGTCGACCAAGCACCATCCTGCGGTCAAGTACGGATCGCGGGCCTGGGCGTTCTGGCAATATCAGTCCGACGGGCAGACGCGAGGCATCAACGGCGACGTCGATCGGGACGTCTTTTATGGCACGAAGGAGCAATGGGACGCCTTCTTGCGCGAGCCGCTCTCCGGCCCGCGCGCGCCGACAGTTCAGGAGGCTCTCACTCAGCAATTGGCTGATCCAAAAGCTGCGCCCGCGACGCAGGCCGCAGCGCAGCAAACCGCCGCCCAACAAGCGGACGATCAGCAGCCGGTGGCGTCTCAGGCGTCAAACCAGGAACAGTAGAGGCGACGACGGACTCGGCTGAAGTGTTGCGATCGCGAGCGCCTGCTCCGATCATCGCGATGCGACGACAGTCCCGACCTTAGAATCGAGCGGAGGCGTGATGGCCCTGGAAGGCGCAGCCGAACTCAGGGCGGACGCCCTGCAATTTCACAGCACGCCTCGCCCCGGAAAGCTCGAGGTCGTCGCCACCAAGCCGCTCGCCAATCAGCGCGATCTCGCCCTCGCCTATTCGCCCGGCGTCGCCTTTCCCTGCGAGGCGATCGCGGCCGATCCTGATTGCGCGGCGATCTACACCGCGCGCCAGAACCTGGTCGCCGTGCTCACCAACGGCACAGCGGTTCTGGGTCTCGGCGCGATCGGTCCCTTGGCCGCCAAGCCGGTGATGGAGGGCAAGGCGGTCCTGTTCAAGAAATTCGCCGGCATCGACGTCTTCGATATCGAAGTCGCGGAAACGAATGTCGACAAGCTGGTCGACGTCATCGTTTCGCTCGAGCCGACGTTCGGCGGGATCAATCTCGAGGACATCAAGGGTCCGGAGTGTTTCGAGGTCGAGGAGAAGGCGAAAGCCCGCATGGGCATTCCCGTGTTCCATGACGACCAGCACGGGACGGCGATCATCGTTTCCGCGGCGGTCGTCAACGCGCTCGAGCTTGCCGGCAAAAAGATCGGCGAGGTCAGGATCGTCTGCTCCGGCGCAGGCGCGGCGGCGATCGCTTCGCTCAATCTTCTCGTCTCGCTCGGCGCGAGCCGAGACAACATCATCGTCTGCGACATCGAGGGGGTCGTCTACAAAGGCCGCGAGAAACTGATGGACCGCTGGAAGGGGGCTCTACGCGCGCGAGACGACCGCGCGCACGCTCGCCGACGCGATCCCCGGCGCCGACATCTTCCTCGGCCTGTCCGCGGGCGGGGTGCTGAAGCCCGAGATGCTCAAGCAGATGGCGAAGGACCCGCTGGTGATGGCGCTCGCCAATCCGACGCCCGAGATCATGCCGGAACTGGCGCTCGAGGCGCGGCCCGACGCGATGATCTGCACCGGCCGCTCCGACTATCCCAACCAGGTCAACAACGTCCTCTGCTTCCCGTACATGTTCCGCGGCGCCCTCGACGTCGGCGCGAGCGAGATCAACGAAGCGATGAAGAAAGCCGCGGTCGCGGCGATCGCGGCGCTGGCGCGCGAGACGCCCTCCGAAGTCGCCGCCCAAGCGTATGGCGGCGAGTCCGCGCTGTTCGGCAAAACCTCGCTGATCCCAAGCCCGTTCGACCCGAGGCTGATGCTGCGTATCGCGCCGGCGGTCGCGCGCGCCGCAATGGAGAGCGGCGTCGCGCGCCGGCCGATCGCCGATTTCGACGCCTACGCCGATCAGCTCAACCGCTTCGTCTTCCGTTCCGGCTTCATCATGAAGCCGATGTTCGCCAAGGCGCGGGCGGCGATGAAGACGGTCATCTATGCCGAAGGCGAGGACGAGCGCGTGCTGCGGGCGACGCAGGTGGTGCTCGAGGAGCGGCTCGCCAAGCCCATCCTGATCGGCCGGCCGGATGTGATCAAAGACCGCATCAACCGCTTCGGACTGACAATTCGTCCGGGCGCCGATTTCGAAATCATCGACCCGAGCGACGATCCGCGCTATCGCGACTATGTCGCGACCTATCTTAAAGTGGCGGAGCGAAAGGGCGTGACGCCCGACGTGGCGCGGATCGTGGTCCGCTCGTCGCCGAGCGTGATCGCGGCGCTCGCCGTGCATCGCGGCGAAGCCGATGCGCTGATCTGCGGCCTCGAAGGCCGCTTCCGCTCGCGCCTCGACCACATCCGCGACATCATCGGCCTTGCGCCCGGCGTCAGGGACCTGTCGGCGCTTTCGCTCGTCATCGCGCAGGCGGGCGTCTATTTCCTCGCCGACACGCATGTGCGTTACGACCCGAGCGCGGAAGAGATCGCCGAGACGGCGGTCGCCTGCGCCCACCATGTGCGCCGCTTCGGCCTCGAGCCGAAGATCGCGCTCATCTCCCATTCCGACTTCGGCTCCGCCGACACGCCGTCGGCGCTGAAGATGCGCCACGCCCTGCGCCTGTTGCGCGAGCGCGCGCCCGACCTCGAGGTCGACGGCGAAATGCAGGCCGACACAGCGCTATCCCTGGTCGCCCGCCAGCGCGTGATCACGAACTCGCGCCTTCAAGGCGAGGCGAACGTGCTGATCTTTCCCAACCTCGACGCGGGCAGCACGGCGTTGCAGCTGACCCGCGTCATCGCCGACGCGTTGCCGGTCGGGCCAATTCTCATTGGTCCCGCCAAGCCGGCGCATGTGCTCACGCCCACGGTCACGGCGCGCGGGATCGTCAACATGACGGCGATCGCGGCGGTCGAAGCCGCCAGCGAATAGGCGATGTTTCGCCGCATCCGGATCGGGCGGAGCGCGATTTGTGATTTGACAGCCGCCGCCTGCGGGGGACAATGTCCCTGCGTCGTCATGAACAGGCAAACGTGAAGGCGACGCAAACGGCCGCCCTATCATCAAGGCGCGGCAGAAAGACGGGGTAGCCATGACTCCGCCGGACCAGGAAGGATGACCCTGGCGCGACCAGGGTCAAAGCGCCGACGCCGCTCCACATGCCAGAGCGGAAGGGCGCTCAAGGACATCGTTGACCAACATCCGCGGCGGCGAACCGCGAAGGCCAAGCGGCCTCTCCGCCGAAATATCATCTGCAACATCCCAGAAGTTTCGCGAGCAGCGAAACAGGGCCCCGTTCCGCCGAAGCGCGCCGGGGCCCACGCTGTTTTGGGGGGCGTCCCCGGGAGCCGCGCATAAAGCTACGCGCGCCAATTATAATGGCTTAGCTGCTAGTTTGCCGACCAGTTCGGGCCGCGGCAGGGCGCGGACCGACGCTGTGCCTATTTGCGCAGGCGCGCGATCTTGTCCCGCGCCGTTTCGATGGCCGGGGCTTGCGGGTCTTTCGCCGCGCCGCGGCCTCCGTCGTGGCGGCGGGAACCGCGCTCCTGCCGCGCGGCTTGCAACGCCCCTTCGGCGAAGGCGCGCGCGGCCTGCTCGGCATCGAGCTGCTCCTTGAGCGTGGCGAGCCTTTCCTCGAACGCCTCGCGCTCGGCGCCGATCGCCTTGTCCTGCTCGGCGATCCGCCCTTCGATCATCGCGATCTTCCGTTCGGCGCGCTGCAGCGCGGCGTCCTTCGCCTCCAACGCCTTGGCGAGCTCGACCGAGCGCTGATCGAGCGCGGCGCGGACAGAATCGACTTCCGCATGCAGCGCGCGCGCCGCGGTCACGTCCTTCTCAAGGTCGGCGAGCGCCACGTCTTTGGACTTCAACGCAAGCGAGGTTTCGAGCGCCCGCTGCTCGAAACCGCAAATCTCGGCGTCGCGTTCGCGCAACGTCTCGCGCGCTTCGGTCAAGAGCCGCTCGGCGGCTTCTGAACGCGAACTCATCGCGCTCAGCTCTTCTCGCAAGTTCGCGGCGGTCAGCCGGTGCAGCTTCGGCGGCGTCGAGATGGGCGGCCTTGAGCTTCGAGTGAGCCGCCGTCTCCTGCGCCAGCGTCGCCTCAAGCTCCTCAACGCGCCGGGCGAGGTCGTCGCGCCGGCTCTGCAGATCGCTCAATTGCCGGTTGAGTTTCGAGGCGCTGGCCACGAATTCCTCGATCCTCGACCGCAGCGAACGGCTTTCCTGGATCATGAGAGCATTCTGGTCCTGCAGCCCGGCCCGCTGCTGTTCGACCTCTTGCAGCCGCTTCTCCTTGGCGGCGAATTCAGCCCTCAGAGAGGGCAATTGCTCGCTCACCGTGTTCAGGCGCCGCTTGTTGTCCTCCAATTCCCGCTCGGTGCGCTCGAGCTTCTCCCTTCGATCCGCGAGCGCCGCGCGGGCTTCCGAAGCCGCCGCCTCGGCGGCGCCGAGCGCCTGCTCGAGATCCTTGACCCGCCCCGACAGGTCCTCCTGCCCGACGGCGAGCCCGTTGCGTTCGAGCGTCGAGCGCGGCGTGCTCGCCGCGCAGGCGCTCGTGCGCCGCGTGCAGGGCCTCGAACTTCCGCTCCGCCTCGAGATGGGCGACTTTGGTGCGCTCGATATCGACCAGGGTCTGATCGATCGGGGCCAGCGCCTCATAGAACTGGGAGCGGATGGCCTCGATGTTGCGGAACGAAAACTCGATGGCGTCGAGGTGCGTGCGCAGACCTTCGTTGCGCCGGCCGATCGAATCGAACGTGCGCGCCACCTTGAGCGAGTTCGCTTCCCCGTTTCGGCCCGGTTCGCCGGACGCGAGCGCGCCCAGGCTCTTGATGACCGAGCCGGGATTGGCCGGCGCGGCTTCTTCCGCCGGCTCATCGTTAGTGACGAAGGGTCGCGAGTTGTTTGCGGGCGCCGGGCTGTTCTTGAACAGCTTTTCCCAACCAAGACCCATGGCGGCGTCCCCCTGATCTACCCAAAGTGACTTCGGAAATGTCACACGTGAATACAACCGATCACGCGAATATATCGCCGTCATGACAGGAAGGTCAAACCAGGGGTCCGGAATATTCCTTTCGGTCAGCAGGGGTCCGAGGCCGCGGAAAACGCCGGTTTTGCTGATGGAGCAGCTTAACGCTGACGGACAAGACGCCGGCGAATCCGGCCGCCTGCCCGAGGCGCCGGATTCAACCGCCTGCGTGTTTTCGCCAGTTGTGAGCCTCCTTGAAGCCCAGGACTTCGCGGATCTTGCGGTTCGACAGCGGCGCCTCGAACTCAGCCATCGGCCGGGTGACCGGCGTATTGGGACAAAGCCGTGCCAGGGCCTTCGCGGTCGGCTCGTTGAGAGTGATCGTGTCGTTGGTCGCATTGAACACCTGGAAGCCGAGCCCGTCCTTCTCGAGGCACAGGCGGACGATCTCGCCGAGATCGCGCGCGTCGATATAGCTCCAGGCGTTGCGCTTGCGCATCGGCGGGTTGGCGGCATAGCCCTTGAACGGCCCGTATTCATGCGGCTCGATCACATTGCCGATCCGCAGGGCGTAAATGTCGGCTTTGTAACGCATGGCGAAGGCGCGCGCGGTCTTCTCGTTGCAGACCTTGGAGAGGCCGTAGGAATCCATCGGATCGACGTCGTAGTCCTCTTCGAGCGGGAAGGCATGGAAGTCCTTGTCGCCCTCGGCGAAGCAGACGCCGTAGGTGGTCTCGCTCGAGGCGATCACGACCTTGCGCACGCCAAGCTTCATCGCCGCCTCGATGACGTTGTAGGTGCTCGTCACGTTGGTGGTGAAGGTGACGTTGTCGGGCTCGATCAGGACGCGCGGGATGGCGGCGAAATGCACGACCGCGTCGGGTGGGCTCGGCGGGCGGCCATGGTTGAAGCCGGCGAAATCGGCATGGGTGGTGAGCGCGTTGAACGCCTGGCCGTTGTCGGTGAGATCCGCGATCAGCGTTGGTACGCCTGGCAGATCGAGCGGCTTCAGGTCGACATTGAGGACGGAATAGCCATGAGCGACCAGATGGGGAACGGCGTGGCGTCCGGCCTTGCCGGTCCCGCCGGTGAACACGATGCGCTTGCCGGACATGGGCTCTCATCCTCCGAGTTGTTGCGGCGCCTTCTTAGAGCGCGCGGCGAAAAAGTGGAAACCGGTTTTTCGCGAAAGAGCGCGCGACCCAATGGAGCGCGCGGCGGAGGCCGTCGATAGGAGCCTTCACGCCCGCGGATGAGCCGAGCGATAGGCGGCGAGCAGGCGCGCGCTGTCGACGCCGGTATAGACTTGCGTGGTCGAGAGCGAAGCGTGGCCGAGCAGGTCCTGGATGGTGCGCAAGTCGCCGCCGCGCGCCAGAAGGTGCGTGGCGAAGGAATGGCGCAGCGCATGCGGCGTCGCGGTCTCGGGCAGGCCGAGCGCGCCGCGCATCCGCGCCATCGCCAATTGCACGATGCGCGGCGACAAGGGGCCGCCTTTCGCGCCGACGAACAGGGGGCCGGCGGGCTTGAGCGCATAGGGGCAAAGCTTGAGGTAATCCTCGACCGCCCTGCGCACCGGCGCGATGATCGGGGCGGAACGCGACTTCTGGCCCTTGCCGACGATCGTGATGGCTTCCGTTTCGCCGACCGGCGCGTCCGCAGCTCGAATCGACAAGGCCTCGGAGATGCGCAGGCCCGCGCCATAGCAGAGCGCCAGCACCGCGGCGTCGCGCGCCAGCACCCAGGGCTCGCGCGCTTCGCCTTCGCGGAGCGCGGTCGTGGTCACGGCCCTGGCGTCCGGCGCGCTCAAGGGCCTGGGCAGGCGGCGCGGCGCCTTGGGCGCACGGACGGCGCCGAGCGCCGCGGCCGTTTGCCCGCTTTCGCGCGCGATATGGCGGGCCAGCGATTTGAGGCCGAGAGGGCGCGTTGCAGCGAGCGGCCCTCGACGCCCTCGCTCCGCCTGCGGGCGAGAAAGGCGCGCAGGTCGCCGGGCGCGCAGTCGGTGAATTCGGCGATGGCCGGCGGCGCGCCGAAGCGTTCCTTGAGAAAGGCGAGAAATTGCCGGGCGTCGCGGCCGTAAGCCTCGATCGTGCGCGCCGACAGGCGCCGCTCGCCCGCGAGATGGGCGAGCCAGGCGACCGCCGCGGCGGCGAGGTCGGGCGCGGCGGGGAATGCGGCCAGTTCGGCTAGGTCGTCGGGCTTGGGCATGAGGGGACGATGGCGCGCGAAGGGTTAAGCGGACGTTGCAGGGCGGCAGGGAAGGCGCTAATATTGACCGGTCAAATGGACTGGTCAAAATCATGGCAGACATTCTCGAATATCAGGCTTCCGAAGCCAAGGCCAAATGGGCCGAGCTTCTGGACGAAGTCGAGCGCGGCCGCACCGTCCGCATCACCCGCCACGGCAAGACGATCGCTCGCGTGGTTCCAGAGGCGGACGGGCGAGCCGCCGAGATTGCTGAGGCGGTCGAGCGCCTGAAGGCCTTGCGGGAGAAAACCGGCAAGGCGCCGCTCGCCGAAATCCTGGCGAGCCGCCACGAGGGTCACAAATATTGAGTGTCGTGATCGACGCGTCGGTTCTCGCCGCGTGGTTCCTGGACGAAAAGCGCGATCCACGTGTCGAAGCCGCCTTCGACATGGCGGCGCGGGCCTTGCCTGAGGTCGTGCAAAAGGGTAGATACTGACCGGTCAAATTGACTGGTCCAACTCATGACAGACATTCTCGAATATCAAGCTTCCGAGGCCAAGGCCAAATGGGCCGAGCTTCTGGACGAAGTCGAGCGCGGCCGCACCGTCCGCATCACCCGCCACGGCAAGACAATCGCCCGCGTGGTTCCCGAGGCGGAAGGCCGCTCGGTCGAGGTCGCCGAGGCGATCAAGGAACTGAAGGCGCTGAGCCGGACCTTCGGCAAGGCGCCGCTCAGCGAGGTGCTGGCAACTCGTCACGAAGGGCATAAATATTGAGGTTTGCTATCGACGCTTCGGTTATCGTCGGTCTCGCATTCGACGAGGCGCCCAATGCGAAGATCGGTTCGGTGATCGATGAGCTTGAGGCCAGCGAGGCTCTCACGCCGAGCCTGTTCTTTTTTGAAGTGCGCAATGCGCTGGTGATCAATGAGAAGCGGGGTCGGATCACTCGGGATGGATCGACCAATTTTCTGCGCCGCTTAACGAGATTGCCCATTCGCATCGCCCCGTTGCCCGAGGGAGATGTCTTGATGGAGCTCGCCCGCGCGCACAACCTCACCGTTTATGACGCCGCCTATCTGGAGCTCGCGAAGCGCGAGCGCCTGCCGCTCGCGACGCTCGACCGGGCGCTCGAAAAAGCAGCGATCGCCGAAGGCGTCGCTCTGTTCGGGGCTTGACCCTAAGCCGTGGACGGGCCGATGTTGAGGTTTCGGTTGCCTTGAGCAGCCGACGGCCGCGAATTGCGTCCGTGGGCGTCAAGCCTGGAGGCGATCTGATGCGGTTCCTGGCGTTGATTGGCGCGCTTGCGATCATCGCGGCTATCGGCGCGGCGATCTATTTCTTTGGCGGCTTCTTCAATGTCGGGCAGACCGCCAGCAATCCGGCGATCGTCGACTGGGCGCTGGCGAGCGTAAGGGGCGCCTCGGTGGTCGCGCACGGCACGGAGCCCGCGCCGGCCAACCTCGCGGACGACCGGACGATCAAGGCGGGCGCGCGCGACTATGCGACGATCGGCTGCGTCAATTGCCACGGCGGGCCGCCGGACTCGAACTGGGCCAAGTGGTCCGAGGGGCTGAAGCCGGTGCCCGCCGATCTCAAGGTGATGGCGAAAGAGCGCACCGCCGGGCAATTGTTCTGGGTGATCAAGAACGGCATCAAGTTCACCGCCATGCCAGGCTTCGGCATGGCCGGCGCGACGGATGAGCAGATCTGGCGGATGGTCGCCTTCATCAAGAAGCTGCCGACCATGACGGACGACGATTACAAGGCCTGGACCGCGTCCCCTTGACCGGCCCGCCCTTATCCGAGCAACTCCTCGAGATGCGGGATGAGGGGCGCGTCCGCCGGCGGCATTGGATAGGCCCTGAGGTCCTTCGGCCGCACCCATTTTAGCGCCTGCCCGTCGAGCGGCTGGACGAAGCCCTGCCAGCGGCGGCAGACGTAAAGCGGCATCAGGAGATGGAAGTCGTCGTAAGAATGGCTGGCGAAGGTCAGCGGCGCGAGGCAGTCCGCTTTGACCGCAATGCCCAGTTCCTCCTTAAGCTCCCGGATCAGCGCGTCTTCCGGCCCTTCGCCGGCGTCCACCTTCCCGCCCGGGAACTCCCACAGGCCCTCGAGCGCCTTGCCCTTGGGCCTTTGCGCCAGCAGCACGCGTCCGTCGGCGTCGATCAGCGCCGCCGCGACGACGAGCACGAGCCTCACGAACGATAGTCGCCGTTGATCGCGACATATTCCTTGGTCAGGTCGCAGGTCCACACGGTTGCGCGTCCGCGCCCCAGGTTGAGGTTGGCGGTGATCTCGATCGCGTCGCGCTTCATATAGGCCGACGCCGCCGCCTCGTCGTAGGACCCGTCCCGCTGGCCCGCGTGGGCGACGCGGATCTTGCCGAAGGAGATGTCGAGCTTGTCGCGCTCGGCCTTCTCGCCCGCCTTGCCGACCGCCATGACCACCCGGCCCCAATTGGCGTCCTCGCCCCCGCATGCCGTTTTGACCAGCGGCGAGTTGGCGATCGAGAGCGCGATGCGCTTGGCGGCCTTGCGGGTCGCTGCGCCCTCCACATTGACCGTGATGAATTTGCGCGCGCCTTCGCCGTCGCGCACCACCTGATGGGCGAGATTGCGCAAAAGCTTGTCGAGCGCGCGCCTGAACGCGGCGGCGCGCGGGTCGGCCGCGTCCTCGATTCGAACCGCCGCTTGAGCCGCGCCGGTCGCGAAAGCCATCAGCGTGTCGGAGGTCGAAGTGTCGCTGTCGACGGTGATCGAGTTGAACGAGCGCTCGACCGATTTCGACAGCATCGCCTGCAGCGCGCCCGGGCGCGACGTCCGCGTCGGTGAACACATAGGCCAGCATCGTCGCCATGTCGGGCGCGATCATGCCCGCCCCCTTGGCGATGCCGTTGATGACGACGTCGCCCTCGCCGAGCTTCACGCGCGCCGTCGCGATCTTCGGATAGGTGTCGGTGGTCATGATCGCCTTGGCGGCGGCGGGAAGCGCGTCCGCGCGCGCTTCGGCGACGAGCGAGTCGATCACCCGCGTGATGCGCTGAGCGTCGAGCGGCTCGCCGATCACGCCGGTCGAAGCCATGAAGATTTCGCTCAAACGCGCGCCGATCGCCTTGGCGGCGGCCTCCGCGACATGGGCGACGGCGGAGGCGCCGACGCCGCCGGTGAAGGCGTTGGCGTTGCCGGAATTGACGATCAGCGCGCGCGCCCGCCCGCCCTTCAGATGCTCCCGGCACCAGTCGACCGGCGCCGAGGGGCATTTGGAGCGGGTGAACACGCCCGCGACCGCCGCCGGCCGGTCGAACAGCGCCATCATGACGTCGGTCCGCCCTTCATAGCGCACCCCGGCCGCGATCGTCGCAAAGCGGACGCCGGCGACCGGCGGCAGGGCCGGATAGGTCTTCGGCGCCAGCGGCGAAAGGGGCGCGGGAGCGGCCATCAGGATTTCCGGAGCAGGAAGAAGAGAGCGACCAAGCCCGCTCTCGTCAGGACCTGGCTTTCAGGGCGTCTTCGGCTTGTCGGCGGGGGCCGCCGGGGTCGAGTTGGCCGGCGCCGCCTTGCCTGGATCGGCCGGGGCGACGTCCGCCGCCGCAGGCAGCGGCTTGCCGTCGGCGTCGAACAGCTCGATCTTGGCGGCGTTGTGGAGCTGGGCGACGGCCTCGCTCTCCGCCTTTTGCGTGACATATCGGGCGGCCTGGTCCTTGACCTGCTCGAAGGGCGGGAAGGTCTTCATGCGCGTGTCTTCGACCTGGATGATGTGCCAGCCGAACTGGGTCTTCACCGGTTCGGAGATTTCGCCCTTCTTCAGCTTGAAGGCGGCGTCCGAGAACTCCGGCACCATGCGGTCCTTGGTGAACCAGCCGAGATCGCCGCCGTTGCCCGACGGGTCCTTGGAGAGTTCGGTTGCGACCTTGGCGAAGTCCTCGCCGGCCTTGACTCGCGCGAGCGCCTTTTTGGCCTCCTCCTCGGTCGGCAGCAGGATGTGGCGGGCGTGGATCTCCTCTTGCGGCGGCTCGGCCTTGGCCGCCTCGTCATAGGCCTTCCGCTCCGCCTCCTCGGTCGCCGCGGCCTTGCCGACGGAGTTGAGCAATTCCTCCATCGCCAGCTTCTCGCGATAATAGCCCAGCTTGCGCTCGAATTCCGGGCTCGAGGTCAGTTTGTCGGCCTCGGCCTTCTTCGCCGCGAGCTTGAGATCGATGAGATAGTCGAGCACGTACTTTTGCCGCGCCGCTCCTTCGAGCTTCTGGGGCAGGCCAGGGCCGATGTCGGTCATAGCGTCGGCGACATCCGCGTCGGTGATCGGCTGGCCGTCGACCTTGGCCAGCACCTTCGGATCGGCCAGGGAAGGGCCGGCGAAACTCAAAGCCGCGGCGAAGCTGAGCGCGAACGCGGCGGCGGCGGCGCGCGCGCGGAAAAGATGGTTGTCATGGGAGCTCCTCTGAGGCGAGCGGAACGCCGGTCGCCGGTGATTTCTGTCTACTTGGGGCGCGGCTATAGAGGGAATTGGGCAATATTGCGAGGCCCGAAAGCGCGGCTTTGTCCAGAAAAATCGAGCCGCGCGATCAAAGCCCGGCGCGCCCTTGTGGTGGCCTTGTTAGAACCGGCTGGACGGGCAGGGGTGATCGTGGTGGTCGAACCGAAGGCGCATGAGGACGCGCGCCGCCTTATCCGCGCCGAAACGGACCCAGCGTCACTTTTCCCTTGACAAGCGCCAATAACGCTCTACATCCCGCCCATCCTGAAGTCGTTCTGGGGTCCCTGCGCCGGTTTTCAGCGCATGGGCTTTTTTGCGTTCTTTCGGATTCTTGGCAAGGGCCGGCCTCCACCGGACGCCGAGACGAACTCGCCCGCGACGCCCGGCTCCGTCGAAGCGTCGCCGAAATGGAGATCGGGTGAATGGCTCGTATTGCAGGCGTCAACATTCCAACCAACAAGCGCGTGATCATCGCGCTTCAGTATATCCACGGCATCGGGCCGAGGAAGGCCCAAGAGATCGTCGAGAAGGTGCATATTCCTTCCGAGCGCCGGGTCGCGCAATTGACCGACGCGGAAGTGATGCAGATCCGCGAGACGATCGACCGCGACTACATGGTCGAAGGCGACCTTCGCCGCGACGTCGCGATCAACATCAAGCGGCTGATGGATCTGGGGACCTATCGGGGCCTGCGCCACCGCAAGCAATTGCCGGTGCGCGGCCAGCGCACCCACACCAACGCCCGCACCCGCAAGGGCAAGGCGAAGCCGATCGCCGGCAAGAAGAAGTGATCGCCGGACCGTTTGAACGCATTTCGGATCAGGGCGCGCTCCTCTTGAAGCGCGATTGAAGGACAGTCTCAATGGCAAAAGAAGCGACCCGCGTCCGCCGCCGCGAACGAAAGAACATCGTGTCGGGCGTCGCGCATGTGAACTCGTCGTTCAACAACACGATGATCACCATCACCGACGCGCAGGGCAACACGATCTCGTGGTCCTCCGCCGGAACCATGGGGTTCAAGGGCTCGCGCAAGTCGACGCCGTTCGCCGCTCAGATCGCGGCCGAGGATGCGGTGCGAAAAGCCTCCGAGCATGGCATGCGGACGCTCGAGGTCGAGGTTTCGGGCCCGGGCTCGGGGCGCGAATCGGCGCTGCGCGCAATTCAGGCGGCCGGCTTCAACGTCACCTCGATCCGCGACGTGACGCCGATCCCGCACAACGGCTGCCGTCCGCGCAAGCGCCGGCGCGTGTGACGCGAGTTTCTGGCGCGCCGGTCGGTTTGAAGGCGCGCGCATTGCGGACGGGAGCGTCTTCGGCCAGCGCTCAGCTTAGTCCGTCTATGGTCGAGAGAGAAGGCTAGCGCCGTGATTCAGAAGAACTGGCAAGAACTCATCAAGCCGAAGAAGCTCGATATCGTTCTGAGCGAGCCGACCCGCAAAGTGGCGACGGTCGTCGCCGAGCCGCTCGAGCGCGGTTTCGGGCAGACGCTCGGCAACTCGCTGCGCCGGGTGCTGCTGTCGTCGCTCCAGGGCGCGGCGATCACCTCGATTCATATCGACGGCGTCCTGCACGAATTCTCGTCGATACCGGGCGTGCGCGAGGACGTCGTCGACATCGTGCTCAACGTCAAGGACATCGCGGTCAAGATGCAGGGCGATGGCGTCAAGCGCCTCGTGCTCAAGAAACGCGGCCCCGGCGCTGTGACCGCCGGCGACATCCAGACGACCGGCGACATCCAGATCCTGAACCCCAATCTCGTCATCTGCACCCTCGACGAGGGCGCGGACCTGCGCATCGAATTCACGGTCATGACCGGCAAGGGATATGTGCCGGCCGACCGCAACCGGGCGGAAGATTCGCCGATCGGCCTTCTGCCGATCGACAGCATGTTCTCGCCGGTGAAGAAGGTCTCCTACCGCGTCGAGGCCACGCGCGAGGGCCAGGACCTCGACAAGGACAAGCTGACGATGACGATCGAGACCAACGGCGCAATGTCGCCCGAGGACGCGCTCGCCTACGCCGCCCGCATTCTGCAGGACCAGCTCGCCGTGTTCGTCAATTTCGAGGAGCCGCGCCGCGAGGAAGCCGCGCACGCGATCCCCGAACTCGCGTTCAACCCGGCGCTGCTCAAGAAGGTCGACGAGCTCGAGCTTTCGGTGCGCTCCGCCAACTGCCTCAAGAACGACAACATCACCTATATCGGCGACCTCATCCAGAAGACCGAGGGCGAGATGCTGCGGACGCCGAACTTCGGCCGCAAGTCGCTCAACGAGATCAAGGAAGTGCTGGCGCAGATGGGCCTCCATCTCGGCATGGAGGTCACGGGCTGGCCGCCGGAGAATATCGAGGACCTCGCCAAGCGGTTCGAGGAGCACTACTGAGAAACCTTCTCCGGTAAAACGGAGAAGGCCGCGGGCGAAAGGGCGCCCGGGAGGACGCTCGTCCTTCCGGACGGCTCAAGCCCGCCGGATGAGGGGACAATACAGGCGCCCCCTCATCCGAATCCATTCCCGCGATCCCCGGGTCAGGCCGGGGCGGAGAGGGAAGATAAAGAGCGGCCGTTCCGTGGCGCGGCGGCCGTAGACCCGAAAAGGAGACAGGCCAAATGTATCACGGACACGCCAAGCGGCGCTTCAACCGCACCGCCGAGCATCGCCAGGCGATGTTCGCCAACATGGCGCAGGCGCTAATCAAGCACGAGCAGATCACGACCACCCTGCCGAAGGCCAAGGACTTGCGTCCGGTGGTCGAGAAGCTGGTGACGCTTGGCAAGCGCGGTGACCTGCACGCGCGCCGGCATGGCGATCTCGCGCCTTCGCGACGCGGACCTGGTCAAGAAGCTGATCGACGTGCTGGGTCCCCGCTACAAGGACCGCAACGGCGGCTACACGCGGATCATGAAGGCGGGATTTCGCCCCGGCGACAACGCCGCGATGGCGGTGATCGAATTCGTCGACCGCGACGTCGAGGCCAAGGGCAAGGATTCCGGTCCGGTCCAGGCGGCCAACGAGGGCTGACGGCTGACCGCCCGGTTCGGGCGTTTCACGCGGGCGGCGCGTGCGCGCGCGCCTTGTCGCGTCCGCGACGAGATGGGCCGGATCGTCGTGAAGAGGTCGAAAGCCGGCGCGCCCAATTCGTAACGGCGACGGCAGCCTGCGGCGATTGGCCGCGGCAACATTTCCTTTCCAAAATCTGGGAAGGTCTGCTAATCATATTCTGATAAGCAGAGCGGCGCACGCCTCGCCGAGACAGGGGCCCGGCGCGAACGGACAGGAGACCGGATGAATCCATGGGTTCGAGGCGCTTCGCCCACAACCCGGGACGCGAGTCGAGGCGTCGGAAATTTTTTTACCTTTTTTCGCTCATAACCCTTTGAAAAGTCCGGATTCCGAAAAGTAAAAGAAAGCAAAAGAAAGCCTTTTTGCTTTCTTTTCGTTTCTTTTTCTTTCTTTTATTTTCGTCCAACTCGCGCTTTGGTTGTACCCAGGGCTCTCTCTGGGCCTTCGGCGTCCTCCCGGCCGCCTCAGGCAAAGGCGGCCGCCCCCGGCCGGGCGGACCTGAGCCCGGTCTAAAGCCGGATCGCTCCGAGCCGCGCGCCCTGCGCCACCGCCTCGGCCCGTCCCTGCGCGTCGAGCTTGTCGAGCAGCGAGGCGATGTGAAATTTGACCGTGTGGACCGAAATCCCGAGGCGCCGCGCGATCGCCTTGTTGGACGCCCCTTCCGCGATGAGCGCCAGCACGTCGAGTTCGCGCGGCGTCAAAGGGATGTCGGGCCCCGGCTCCTGCTCGCCGGGAACGACGAGCGCCGCGTCCGCGACCTCGCCGGGCGCCGCGAGCCTCAAACCCGGAACGTCGGCCAGAAGCGCCGTCAGCCGATCGGCAAGCTCCGGCTCGCCGATCTCGATCGCCACAACCACGACGGGCCGCTCATTGGTCATTGGCCCTCCGGCCGCTCGCCGATTGTCAGCGTGGCCTCGCTCGCTTCGCCCCCCCGCCGCGACGTGAGCCTGACGCTCTCGCCGACGCTGTCGGGTCCGAGCGCGCGCGCAAGCTGATGGACGCCGCGGATCGGCTCGCCGTTCCAGGCGACGATGATGTCGCCCTGCCGGACGCCCGCGGCGGCGGCTGGCCCCTTGGCGTCCACGCTGATCGCCATCGCCCCGGTTCCCCCGTCGTCCAGCTTGACCGGCTGCAGGCCAAGGCCGAGATAGCCGCGCGCGATTCTGCCCTTCGTGGCCAGAATGTCAGCGACGCGGTCGATTGTCGTCATTGGAATGACCAGCGTGCGCCGGCGGGGGCCGAATACCGCCATGCCGAACGCCTGGCCCGCGGCGTCGAGAGCAAGGGCGCCTTCGCTCGCGCGGGCAAGCGCCGCATCGAGCTCGATGCGCGCATCGATGACGCCGCCGCGCAAGCTGCGCCACTGCGGACCAACAAACGATACGACGCCCAGGCCCGCGCTGGCCGCGCCCTCGCGCGCGCCGGCGACGAGGGCAAGCGCGCCGGTCATCGGCGCTGCGGCCGTGGGCGGGGCTTTCGGCAGATCGGTCCGCTCGACTCGCAACAGGGCGACATCCGTCGACGGATCGCGTCCGACGACATGGGCCGAGCCTGAGGCGCCGTCATGGGCGATGACCGAAAGGTCGCCATCGTCGGGGATCGCGTCCTCGGCTGCGACGATGAGGCCCGGGCGCCAGGAAAAGCCGGTCGAGCGCGCGCGTGCGGAACGGATCGAGACGAGGCTTGGCGCGATGTCGCGGACGATAGCGGCAAGCGCGGCCGACAAGCCAGGCAGAAGGGAAGAGGCGGATTGGTCTGACATGGGAGGCTCCTTTCCGCTCAAAGATGCGCCTCGGCGAGGCCGCCGCCCACCTCGCCAGATGGTCAGGCGGGCGCGCGTCGCCGGCTTTGCAGCGCGCTTGCGGGCCGCCTATATGAGCGGGCTTGAGCAAAGAACGGAGGCTCGGTTTGGTTCGCTTAGGCCTGGTTTTCGCCCTCGCCCTTATTTGGGGCGCCGCGTCCGCCGAGACGGCGCCGAAAGTCGTGCCCCAGAATGCGGCCCAAGTGCGGCTTTCCTTCGCGCCGGTGGTCAAGAAGGTCACACCCGCGGTCGTCAACGTCTACGCCTCCCGGGTCGAGACGGCGCCGCGCAATCCGCTGTTCGACGATCCGATCTTCCGCCAGTTCTTCGGCGGCGGGGGCGACGATTCCAGAGTGTCGAAATCGCTCGGGTCGGGAGTTATCGTCGATCCGTCGGGTCTTGTCGTCACCAACTACCATGTGATCAACGGGATGACGGAGGTGAAGGTCGCGCTTTCCGACCGGCGGGAATTCGAGGCGCAAATCGTGCTGCGAGACCCGCGCACCGACCTCGCCGTTCTGCGCATCAAGGGAGGCGATCATTTCCCGTTCATGGAGATGGGCGATTCCGACGCGCTCGAGGTCGGCGATTTCGTGATTGCGGTCGGCGATCCGTTCGGCGTCGGCCAGACGGTGACGCAAGGCATTGTGTCTGCGCTCGCCCGCACCCAGATCGGGGCGAACGACTACGGGTTCTTCATCCAGACGGACGCGGCCATCAATCCCGGCAATTCGGGCGGCGCGCTGGCCGACCTCGACGGCAAGCTGGTCGGCATCAATTCGATGATCTATTCCCGGTCGGGCGGCAGCATGGGGATTGGGTTCGCGATTCCCGTCAACATGGTCAAGGGCGTCGTCTCCGCAGCGCTCCATGGCGGCGCGACCGTCAAACGGGCGTGGCTCGGCGCCACGCTGCAGAATGTCTCGAAGGACATCGCCGACAATCTCGGACTCGAACGTCCAACCGGCGCGCTCGTGGTCGACGTCGTCGCGCAAGGGCCGGCGGCGGCTGCAGGCCTGAAGCGCGGCGACGTGATCGCCGCAATCGACGGACAGTCCGTTGACGACCCCGAGAGCGTCGGTTTCCGGCTCGGGGTCAAACCGCTTGGCGGTTCGGCCAGTCTCAAGGTCCTGCGGGACGGGCGGACGCTGGATCTGGCCCTGAAGCTTGAGTCGGCGCCGGAAATCCCGCCGCGCGACACGCTGACCATTGGCGGCCGCTCGCCATTCGAGGGCGCCGAGGTCATGAACCTGTCGCCCGCCGTGAAGGAGGAATTGTCGCTGCAGGGCGCAGGCGAGGGGGTCGTCGTCGCCGCGGTCAAGGACGGTTCGACCGCAGCCCAGGTTGGCGTGCAGAAGGGGGACATCGTCGTCGCGGTAAACGGCCGCAAGATTGCAACGACGCGCGATCTGGAGAAGGCGTGCAGGGAACGGTCGCCGTTTTGGGATCTCACCATTCAGCGCGGCGGAGAGACAATCCGCAGCCAACTTGGCGGATAGGCGTTCAGCCCCACTTCCGGTGGGCCCACATCCATTGCTCGGGCGCCTCGCGGATGAAAGCCTCGTACTGGCGCTGGAGCGCTTGCGTCGCCGAGAGGGCGTCGGCCGCGCTGTCGGCCGTCCGCGGCACTGAAATAGGCGCGATGCGAACGCTGAAACGCGCGCCCGGACGGCGAAAGGCGGCGCCGGCGTAAAGCGGCACGCCGGTCGTACGGGCGAGGAGCGCAGGAAAGACTGTTGACCGCGCGGGCTGTCCGAAGAAGGGCACAAAGGGTCCGTTGTCGTCTCTGAGGTCGGCGAGAAAGCACGGGCAGGCGCCTTGCTTGATGGCGCGCAGGAGGGCGCGCGCGGCCATGGGAGTCTTGGGCGTAAGACCCGCCTTGTAGAGGGGCTCGCGAATGCTGCGCATCAAGGCTTCGACGTGAGGGTTGGACATGCGCTGATAAACGCCGATCAGGGAAACGCCGAGCCGCTGGCCGCCATGCGCCAGGATCTCCCAGTTTCCCAGATGAAGTCCGCAGACGATGAAGGGCTTCGCGCCACGCGCCGCTTCGTCGAAACCCTCCGCCGGCTCGAACACGATGCGGTCGCCTTCCGTCAGCGTCTTGATATAAAAGCTCTCGGCGAAGGTTCGCCCGAGGTTTTCCCACATCGCCGCTGCGATCGCCTTACGCTCGCGAGCCGACTTTTCAGGGTAAGCGAGTTCGAGATTCGCGAGCGCGCGCTTTTGCCGGGCGAGGTGAGGAGCAATAAAGCGCCAGAGCTTTCCGGAAATCCATGAGGCCGCTTGCACGGGCGTGGCGCGTGCGATGGCGGCCCCGAGCCAAAGCGCCGCGAACTCCAAGCGAAGACGCAACCCTTTTGGGAACTTCATGAGACGGCCGCTGACCTCGAAAGGACGGCGAGTCCGGCCCCACGAACTCGTTTCCTATCGTGTCCCTGGGTCCTTCGCAACCTTGAGCGGGACGGTTTCGACGATCGAGGCGTCGAACGCGCCCCGACCTGTCCGAGTTGGCGGCGCGGTCGATCTTACGTGAGGCAGATAGGATCGCCGCTCGCGCGTCTGCGCCACGGCAAGCCGAACGCGGCTCGCCCCGACCTTACGCCGCCGCGCGCACCGGCCGTCCGGCCTTGGCCCGCGCCAGACGGCCCCTGATCGACTCCCAAAGGCCGCGCATTTCCCCGGCGGCCGCGCCGTCAGGCTTGAGTTCGGTCACACCCGAGCCGTGACGCGCCGCTTCCTGGTAGTCGGCTCGCATGAGGATGGCGGGAGAGATCAGTTCGCCCATCTCTTCAAGCGTCTCGACGCAGTCCTGGACCTGGGCGGTTTGGCCGGACGGGCGCTGATTGAGCAGGAACACAAACTCCGCCTCGATCGCCTCGAGCGCCGCGCATGTTCGGGCGCTCGCCCGCAAGTCGAACAGGCTTGGACGGGAAGGGATGATGTTGAGATCCGCGACCTGCATCGCCCCCGAAGACGCTGCGCCCTCCGCGCCCGGGGTGTCGAGGATCGCGAGCGTGACGCCTTTGCGCTCAAGGAAGGCGAGCCAGGCCGGCAGGCGCGCCGCGCCGGAGGCGACGACCGCGACATCGCGGGCGGCGCGGGTCCTGCCCCAATTCGCGAGCGCGCCCTGCGGATCCATGTCGACGAGGCAGACTTTCTCGCCCATCGCCTGCGCAGCCACGGCCAGCGACGAGGCGATCGTGCTCTTCCCCGAGCCGCCTTTTTGACCGACAAACGCTATGGTCCGCATCACGTTCCGCACTGATTGTGGCCCCGCCCGGGCAGCCATCAGGGGCAGGAATTAATGAATGTTCAATAAGTTGAGCGAAAAGGAGTTAACAGGCGGTTTCTTAGACCCGCGCCGTTCGCGCCATTCAGGCGCGGATCATTTCGCCGCTGCGCGCCTTGAAGCGGCGGCGCTAGTCGTCGTCGAGCGGAACAACCCCCTTGAGCCCGCCATCCGCCGCCAGCGTGATCTTTTCGATCCGCATTTCGGCGTTCTTTAGCAATTCGTCGCAGCGTTTCTTCAGGGCTTCGCCGCGTTCGTAAAGGCGGATCGACTCATCCAGCGCGACGGCGCCCTTTTCGAGCTGATCGACGATCTGCTCGAGCTCGGAGAGCGCCGCCTCGAACGGCATTGTCCCGATATCGGGCCCTGCCTCGGTCACGACGGCTCCTTTTAATTCATGGGACGCCGCATCAATCGGGCAAGGCCGAAACGGAATAGAGGGTCTTCAATATCTCGCTTGGCTGCATCTGGTCGCCGAATGTGTGCGCGAAAACGATCGCGATCTCGCCCGAGCGATAGATGTGGCTCAGCGCCCGATCGACCGCGAGGCGGAAATCTTCGTCGCCGTGCGGCAGCGCCAGGGCGTAGGGTTCGATGGAGAAGTAGTTATTGGCGAGGCGCAGCTTGCTTGGATCGCTGCTTTTCGATGCGAGATAGGCGAGGATCGCCCTGTCGGCGAAATAGGCGACGATCTCCCCCTTGTCCAGCATGGCTAGGCCCTCCTGGTGGGTCTTCGCCGGCGTGATGTCCGCCACGAGACCGGCCCTCGCCAGAGTGTCGCGCAGGCTCTGCTCGGTGGTCGTGCCGGCCAGAACCCCAATCTTCTTGCCGGAGAGCGCAGCGAAGTCGGCGGGCGCGTCGGCGCCGACCAGCAGGCTCGCCCCATCGACGAAGGTCGGAATCGAGAAGTCGACCTGCGCGCGGCGGGAGAGGGTTTCCGAAGTCGGCTCGCAGAGAAGATCAGCCTTGCCGTTTTCGATCGCATCGAAGCGGTTCGCGGCGGTCACCAGCACATAGCTGACCTTGAGGTCGCTGATGTTGAGCTGCTCGCCGATATGCTTGGCGACCGAGCGGCAGAGGTCGACCATGAACCCCGCGGGCAGGCCGGTCTCGTCGGTGAACGAGAAAGGCGGCGCGTCGGCGCGGAAGGCGATGCGCAGCGTCTTGTCCTGCTTCACGTGATCGAGCGTTGCGGCCTGAGCCGTCGCGAACGCCAGCGCCGCCCCCACAGCGAAGGACAAAGCTTTGAGCTGTGCGGTCAAACTCATGCCCCTTCCCTTCCGGATCGCCGCGGGTCTGAACCGCCGCTACGAGTCGCAGGGCGCTTATACCAGAGAGAAACGCACAGAGCCGAATCAGTGTCCCGACGGCGAATTTCCTGCGATAACCTCATGTGGTCTGGTTATTAAGCGCGATTTCGGAGGCTGCCCCATGCTCGTCGGCGTTCCCAGGGAGATCAAAGACAACGAGTTCCGGGTCGGCATGACGCCGGCCGCGGTCGCCGAACTCGTCCATCACGGCCATCAGGTCATCGTCGAGACCTCCGCGGGCCTCGGCTCGGGCTCGCCGGACGAGGAATATGTCCAGGCCGGGGGCAGGATCGTCCCGACCGGGGCCGAGGTCTTCGCGGAAGCGGAGATGATCGTGAAGGTCAAGGAGCCGCTCAAGGAGGAACGCAAGCGGCTCCGCAAGGGGCAGATCCTGTTCACCTACCTGCATCTCGCGCCCGATCTCGAGCAGACGCGCGACCTCATGGCCTCCGGTGCGACCTGCATCGCCTATGAGACGGTGACGAGCCCCTACGGCGGTCTGCCGCTGCTGACGCCGATGTCCGAGGTCGCCGGCCGTCTCGCGCCGCAGGTCGGGCGCCCATGCGCTCGAGAAGGCGCAAGGCGGGCGCGGCGTCCTGCTCGGCGGCGTGCCGGGCGTCGCGGCTGCCGATGTGCTCGTCCTCGGCGGCGGGGTGTCGGGCGGCCACGCGGCGACGATCGCGGTCGGCATGGGCGCTTCCGTCACCGTCGTCGACCGCTCGCACGAGGCCCTGAAGCGGCTCTCGACCCAGTTCGGCTCGGCGCTGCGGACGGTCTATTCGACCCGCGCCTCGATCGCCGATCTCGTCAGGCATGCCGACCTCGTCATTGGCGCCGTGCTTTTGCCGGGCGCGGCGGCCCCCAAGCTCATCACCCGGGCGATGCTGAAGACGATGCGCCCGGGCGCGGTCATCGTCGACATCGCCATCGACCAGGGCGGCTGCTGCGAGACGTCGAAGCCAACGACCCATTCGCATCCGACCTATGTCGTGGACGGGATCGTCCATTATTGCGTCGCCAACATGCCGGGCGCGGTCGCCCGCACCTCGACCTTCGCCTTGAACCACGCGACCTTGCCGTTCGCGCTCGCGCTCGCCGACAAGGGCTGGCGCAAGGCGCTGATCGAGGATCCGCACCTGCGCGCGGGCCTCAACGTGCACGGCGGCAAGCTCACCTGCGAGCCGGTCGCGGCGGCCCATGGCCTCCCCTACACGCCGGCGGAGACCGTGCTTAGCGACTGATCTCTATCCCCGAGGCGACCGCGAATACAACCCGGCGGCGCGGGCACCGTGCAAACGTCAAACTCGCGTTCTGGTTGTCGAACCGGGCGATCATCGCGATCACGATCCGTCAGGGCCGCGTGCTCCGGACTCCGGCCGGAAGCGCGCGCCGCTCAGTCGGGCGCCTTGCCGAACGGGATCCCGTTGACCTTGATCGATCGCTCGGCGTCCAGTTCGACCAGCCAGCTCAAGCTGCCGTCGCTCTCGCTTTTTCCGAGGCCCTTGGCCAGCGCCAGAGCGGGCATCGCCTTGCCGGCGACGTCGGGGCCGAGCGCCTGGACCGCCGCCATCGTCTTGTCGAAACCGCGCATGTGGACCGTGATCGCGCCGGTCGGCTTGTTGTGGTCAAGGCGGATGGCGCCGGTGAAGTCCGCGTCGACCGCGGGCGCGACGACATGCGAGGGGGCGAACTCGATCCGCACCGGACCGGCGCTGAGCAGAGCCGCCTCGACCTTGTCCGCATTGTCGTCGCTGAGCACGGGTCCGTCGCCCTGAAGGGTGAGGTCGGAGATCCATTCGTTGGCGGCCGCTGCGATGTCGATGCCCTTCAAGGTCGCGGCGACATCGATCTTGGACGGCGTCAGGGCGCCGGCGTTGGGCGGGATGAGCCCGACGGGCAGGCTCAAGCCTTCGGCCGAGACGCTGAAGCTGATCGAACTCTGCGGCCCCGCATTGGCCGCGCCGAGCTGATACTTGACGTTCGCCAGCGCGATTGCGCCCAAGGACGCGGTGACGACGGTCTTCTGCGCCTCGATCCCCTCGTTGAATTTGAGGCCGGGGGCCGCCAGTTCCTTGAGCAGGCCTTTGAGCTCCGCTTCGTGGCCGGCGAGGTCGGCGCGCGCCGGGTGCGCCGCAAGCAGGCCCCAAAGGTCGAAGGCCTTGCGGCTCTTGAAGCCGTCGACGCCAAGATTGATCAGCGCCTTTTCCACCCTCGCGCTGAAATTGACCGCAGCGTCGTCTGTCGCCGGTCCCCGTCGCCTTGAGGCCGATGTCGGCAATGTCCTCCTTCGCCTCCGTCGACACCGAATTGTCGGCGCCCGTGGTGGTCGTGATGGTCTCCTGAACGGGGCCGAAATCGATCGACTCGGCGAGCTTCGGGGTCTGGAGCTGGAAGGTTCCCTTGTCCAGGTTCGCCGAGCCGGAGAGAATCCAGGCGATGGCGGGGCTGATCAGCGCCGTCGAGCGGAAATTCGTGAGTTCGACGCTGCCGCTCGCGTCCTTGGAGCGGAAGGCGATTTTGGGAAGCGAATCCATGGCGACCCGCCAATTGCCGTCATCCTGCTCGACCGCCTTGTAGGCGATGACGGCGGGATCGTAGGAAACGCCGGTTTCCTTGAGGAGCGCGTTCAGCGCGCTGAGGTCGGCGGAGACGAGATAGTGGGAGCCCTCCGGGGTCACCGTCACGACCGGAGAGGCGCCGGCCTGCGCGGCAGGCAGAAACTTCGCGATCAGGGCTTTCAGCGCCTCCGCGCCCTCGGGCGTGGCCGGCTTGTCGCCGGCGAGGGCGGGAAACGCCCAAAGCGCCGCGCGGCCAGCGACACGGGCGCAAGGCGACGGCGCGATCGGGAGCGGACGGAGATGCATTGGGCGGCCTGTTCGGTTCAGCGAGGACAATCCGAGTTTGCGCCCAGCCTATTTCAGATTCTTCGCCGCCGCGCGACAAATTCTGCGTGACGCGGGCCGGGCGACAGCTCGCCAGCCCCGCCTCACCGCGCCGGCAACGCCGCCGGCGACGAGCTTTTCGGCGCTTGCGCCTTGGCGACGCCGGCCTTGACCGCCTGCTGCACCTTCTCGAAGGCGCGCACCTCGATCTGCCGCACCCGCTCGCGCGACACGCCGAATTCGGCCGAGAGCTCCTCGAGCGTGATCGGGTCGTCGGCCAGCCGGCGGGCCTCGAATATGCGCCGCTCGCGCGGATTGAGCACGCTAAGCGCGCTGCGCAGGGCGCCCATGCGGGCGTCCAATTCCTCGCGGTCGGCGAGCAGCGTTTCCTGATCGGCGCTGTCGTCGACGAGCCAGTCCTGCCACTCGCCCTCGCCGCCCTCGCGCAGCGGCGCGTTGAGGGAGGCGTCGCCGCCGAGACGGCGGTTCATGTCGATGACGTCCTGCTTGCCGACGCCGAGCCGCTTCGAGATCGATTCGACCTGATCGTCGCGCAGATCGCCCTCGTCGAGCGCCGAAATCCGGCTCTTGGCCTTGCGCAGATTGAAGAACAGCTTCTTCTGGCTCGCCGTCGTGCCCATCTTCACCAGCGACCAGGAGCGCAGGATGTATTCCTGGATCGAGGCGCGAATCCACCACATGGCGTAAGTCGCGAGCTTGAAGCCCTTGTCCGGCTCGAAGCGCTTGACCGCCTGCATGAGGCCGACGTTGCCCTCGGAAATCACTTCCCCGATCGGCAGGCCGTAGCCGCGATAGCCCATGGCGATCTTGGCCACCAGGCGCAAATGCGAGGTGACGAGCTTGTGCGCCGCCTCGCGGTCCCCATGCTCGCGCCAGCGCTTGGCGAGCATGTATTCCTCTTGCGGCTCCAGCATCGGGAAACCGCTTGATCTCCTGCAGGTAGCGGGCAAGCCCAGATTCGCCCGCAATGATGGGAAGCGACGCAGCCATGTTTTCCTCCGAGTCGGAGCCCGGGTCGTAAAGCCCGTCTCCGTCGGCGCTAAGGCCGGTTGTGGACTATTGTGGTCGAGCAAGCGTGGCCGAAAAAGGGCCGCACGCTGGCAAAGCTGATTCGAAGCAATTGTGAAATTTGATTTCAGCGGCTCTTCGGCTCAATTTGGCCTTTGTTACACCGCCCGCATACTCTAATGCTTTGAGGAACCTCGAAAAATCTTTGGGCGGGGAGGCTTCGAACCGAAGCGATTCCGCCGGTGATGGGATGCTCGAAACCGAGCACCGAGGCGTGCAAAGCCTGCCGTCCGAGAGCGGCGAGCGCCGACCGGGCGCGGTCGCCGAGCAGCGCGGCCTTGGTCTTGAACCCTGATCCATAGACCGAATCACCCAGCAGCGGATGACCGATCGAGGCCATGTGGACCCGGATCTGGTGGGTCCGCCCGGTCTCGAGCTGGCACGCGACGAGGCTTGCCGGCCCGAGGTTTTCCTCGAGCCGCCAGTGGGTCGTGGCGTGCCGCCCGCGCTCCTCGCTCATGACCGCCATTTTCTCCCGATGGCGCGGATCGCGGCCGATCGACGCGTCCACCTTGCCGGCGGTCGCATCGAAGGCGCCCCAAACCAGCGCGAGATATTCGCGCTTGAGGGAGCCGGTGCGGCCATGATCGGCGAAGAGGTCGGCCAGGCCCCGATGCGCCGCGTCGGTCTTGGCGACGACCAGAAGCCCGGACGTGTCCTTGTCGAGCCGGTGCACGATTCCGGGCCGCTTGACCCCGCCGACGCCCGACAGGCTCGCCCCGCAATGCCGGATCAGCGCGTTGACCAGCGTGCCGGCGGCATGGCCCGGCGCCGGATGGACGACGAGCCCGGCCGGCTTGTCGATCACGATCAGGTGCTCGTCCTCGTAAACGACGGCAAGCGGCATGTCCTCGCCCGCGAGGGTCGAGTCCTCCGGCGCCGGCGCCTCGAAGGCGATGCGCGCCCCCGCGGCGAGCCGTGTCGAGGGATCGCGCGCGACGCTGTCCGTCGATCGCTCACTTCGCCCGCCTCGATCAGCGCTTTGAGCCGGGTGCGCGACAGCGCGATGCGCCTTGCGGCCGCAGCCTGGCCGAGGAAACGGTCGAGCCGCTCGCCCGCGTTCTCCTCGCCGACGTCGAAAACCTGCGGCCCTTCGGGCGCGACAAGCGGAGCGATGCGCGCCGCCTCGACCGGGCACGTCTTCCAGCTCGACCGTCATCGGCCTCGGCCGGACGACTCCAGGCGCGCTGCTTCGCCTTTGAGTTCACGTACGCTCCCGCCGGCGCGGCCGACCGGCGCCGGTCTCCGCCGCGGGCGGCGCGACAAGGGGGCCGAGCGCCGCGACGATCGCCTCCACGTCCGGACGCGCGCCGGGTTTGTGGGCGTCGAGCCCGCGCCGCATCGCCGCGACATGGGCCGGGCGTGTTGCCGCAACAGCCGCCGACGATGCGCGCGCCGCAATCCGCGGCCAGTCCAGCGTATCTCTCCATCAGTTCGGGCGTGCCGGAATAGTGGATTTCCGCACCGTGCCATTGCGGCACGCCGGCGTTGGCCTTGGCGATCAGCGATCGCGCCCGGCCTCATCCCAAGGATCGCCGCCAGGAGATCGGAGGCGCCGACGCCGCAATTCGCGCCATAGGCGACAGGCGCCGGCTCGAAAGCCTGCGACAAGATCGCTGAACGCGGCGGGCGCCACGCCCATCATCGTGCGTCCGGCGGTGTCGAAGCTGGCGGTGACCGTGTATGGCATGCCGCACTTGGCCGCGGCCAGCGCCGCCGCCCGCATTTCCTCCGGCGCCGACATGGTCTCGATCCAGGCGACGTCCGCGCCGCCTTCGCGCAGGCCCTCGATCTGCTCGATGAAGACGTCGACCGCCTCGTCTTCGCTCAACGGTCCGAGCGGAGCCAGGAGGTCGCCCGTCGGTCCGACCGATCCGGCGACAACGACCGGCCGCCCGCGCGCTGTCGGCGACTTTGCGCGCGTTCTCGGGCGGCGAGACGATTGAGCTCGCGCGTCCGCCCCTCGAGCTTGTGCAGCATCAGGCGGCGGCGGTTGGCCCCGAAACTGTTGGTCAGAATGATGTCGGAGCCCGCGTCGACGAAAGCCCGATGCAGGCTCTCGATCCGATCGGGATGCTCGGCGTTCCAGAGTTCGGGCGAATCGCCGGAAGTCAGGCCCATGGCGAAGAGGTTGGTGCCGGTCGCGCCGTCCGCCAGCAGCGGCCGGCCCTCGGCCAGAAGGGATTGCAACATGTCGGGTTCTCTAGTGGATAGAATCAAACGCTTCGAACCCCTTGCAAGCCGGAGAACTCCTTGAAATTGCGGAAGGCGCCCCGGACTCTTACGTTTGATTTTGACCACTAGGACGCCGTGGCCGGGTTTTCACCATATTTAGCGTGTCAGCCACCGAGCGCAAGGTTTCGAGCTCGCGCGTTGGTGTCAAGGACAATGGTCTGCGGGAAGGACAAAGCGCGATCTCGTTGCGGGCGTCGATGATGAGGCTCTCGGCTGGATCGAGGCTGTCTCGGAATTCTACCGCCCGACGGCCAAACGAGCGGCTTTCGTCATGGGCTTGCCGCCTCGCCTCCGCGCCCGATGGTTGCGCCATATTTGTCGAAAGTACCCGCGGTTGTTTTTCATCGAAGACGCTTAAGCCGCGTGCTAAATTCACAGCGCAAGGACGCGCTGAAAAATTGATAGGGTCGCCCATGCTTCACGCTCTGCGCTCGCTCGCCGTCCTTCTGATCCTGCTTGCCGGGCGCCGCCGGCGCGGCGGAGACCAAGCCCTTCGCGCGCGAGGACATGGCGAGCGACGCCGTGCGGCTCGACCGAGACGCTGCGCATCGCGACGGCGGCGATTGGCGCTCAGGTCAAGGGCAAGACGCCGCAGCAATTGCTTGACCGAAGCCGCCAGGGCTGTCGTCGGCGGCGATTTCGCGACCGCCGAGAAGCTCGCCGGCGCGGCGATCACCGCCGCGCCCAAGGACCCGGCCAACTGGCTTGCTTACGCCGGGATCGCCGCCGCGGCCGACGACGCCAAGGCGAACGACCGCTACGAAATGGTCACGCGAGGGCGCGACCGCGGCTTATGCCGCCTATCAGCATTCGACGACGCCGGACGCCCAGGCCGCGGCGCTTGCTGAGCTCGCCGATCTGCTCGCGCGCCACGAGCAATGGCGCCCCGCGCTCGACGCCCTGAAAGCCTCGCTCGACCGCCGCGACTCGGTCGACGTGCGCAAGACCTACGAGGCGATGCGCGCCGAGCACGGCTTCCGCATTCTCGACTACAAGGTCGACAACGAATCCGCTTTGCCGCGCGTCTGCTTCAATTTCTCCGAAGCCGCTCGCGCGCCGGACCGATTTTTCGCCCTATGTCGCGGTGTCGGGGTCGTCCGACACCGCGATCTCGAACGAGGACCAGCAGATCTGCGTCGAGGGCCTCAAGCATGGCGAGCGCTACGCGATCGTGCTGCGGCAGGGCCTGCCCTCGGCGGTCGGCGAATCGCTGCTCAAATCGGCCGACTACGAGATCTACGTGCGCGACCGCTCGCCGCAGGCGCATTTCGCTGGCCGGGCCTACGTGCTGCCGCGCCAGGGCCAGAAGGGCGCGCCGCTCGTCACCGTCAACACGGCCAAGGTCTCGATCGACGTCTATCGCGTCGGCGACCGCAATCTGCTGGCGACCGTCAATCGCGACGATTTTCTTAAACCCATCGAACTCGTCGCGCGCGCGAGGAGATCGCCTCGCAGGACGGAGCGAAAGTCTGGAGCGGGACGATGGACGTCGCCTCCGCGCTCAACCAGGACGTCGTGACCGACTTTCCGGTGCTCGACGCGGTCGGCAAGCTCGAGCCCGGCGTCTATGTGATCACCGCGCGGCCGTGGAAGGGCGCGGCGAATCCCGCCGACGCCAGCGCCGACGAGAGCGTGCAGCTCGCGGCGCAATGGATGGTGGTCTCCGATCTGGGGCTGACCGCGATCTCCGGCGACGACGGCGTGCATGCGCTCGTCCAGTCGCTGGGGTCCGCCGGGCCGCTCGCCGGCGTCGAGCTCAGGCTCATTGCGCGCAACAACGAAGTGCTGGCGACGAAGACGACCGGCGCCGACGGGCGGGTCGATTTCGATCCCGGGCTCTCGCGCGGCAAGGGCGGTTCGGCGCCCGGCCTTCTGGTCGCGACGCTCGCCGGCGACTACGGATTTCTCAGCCTCGCTCAGAACGCCTTCGACCTCACCGACCGCGGCGTCGCCGGCCGCGATCCGCCGAGCGGGCTCGACGCGTTCCTCTACACCGAGCGCGGCGTCTACCGCTCCGGCGAGACCGTGTTCGCCACGGCTCTTCTGCGCGACTCGAAGGGCGTGGCGAAATCCGGCTTGCCGCTGACGCTCGTCGTCAAGCGGCCGGACGGCGTCGAATATCGGCGCGCGACGCTGCCCGACCAGGGTCTCGGCGGCCGCGCCTACGCCATACCGCTGCTGCCAGGCTCGGCGGCGGGAAAATGGTCGATCGAGGCTTACGCCGATCCGAAGGGCGAGAGCATCGGCCGGGTCGAGTTCCTGCTCGAGGATTACATTCCCGAGCGGCTCGATTTCACCCTGCATCCGGCGAAGCCGGTCATCGATCCGGGCGAACCGGTCGACTTCTCGCTCGACGCGCGCTTTCTCTACGGCGCGCCGGCGAGCGGGCTCGACGTCACCGGCGCGATTCGGCTGCAGGCGGTCGAAGGCGGGGCGCTCGCCGGTTTTCCTGGCTATGTCGCCGGCCTCGCCGACGATGATTTCACCACCGTCGAGAACCAGTTCTCCGACAAGGTTCAGACCGACGACAAAGGCCACGCCGACCTTTCGGTCGAATTGCCGGAAGGCGCGAGCACGCGCCCGCTTGAAGCGAAACTGATCGTCGACGTCGGCGAGCCGGGCGGGCGCACGGTCGAGCGCACGCTCACGCTGCCTGTGCGGGCGAAGGGCGTGATGGTCGGAGTCAAAAAGGACTTCGACGCTTCGTTGAGCGCGGGCGACGTCGCGACCTTCGAGGCGATCGCGGTTCCGCCGGACGGCGCGCGCATCGCGCGCAAAGGCGCGGCCTGGTCGCTCTATCAGGTCACCAACGACTATCAGTGGTTCAACGCCGACGGCCGCTGGAGCTACGAGCCGGTCAAGTCGTCGAAGCGCGTCGCGAGCGGGACGATCGACATCGGCGCCGACGTGCCCGCCAAGTTTTCCGGCCGCGTCGGCTGGGGCGCGCATCGGCTCGACATCAAGACGCTCGACGGCGAGGAGACGAGCGTCACCTTCGACGTCGGCTGGTCGGGAACGGCCGAGCGCCGACACGCCCGACAACGTGGTCGTGACCCTCGACAAGACGAACTACGCGGCTGGCGAAGAGGCCAAATTGCGCATCGCCTCCGCCTTCGCCGGCAAGGCGACCATCGCGCTCGTCGGCGACAAGATCGAGCGCTTCATCGACGTCGATCTTGTCGCCGGCGACAATGTCGTTCCGTTCTCCATCGGCGGCGACTGGGGCCCTGGCGCCTATGCCGTCGCGCTGACCCATCGTCCGCTCGACGTTGGCGCCAAGCGCATGCCCGGCCGCGCGCATCGGCGTCGCCTGGTTCGCCATCGATCGCGGCTCGCATACGCTCGACGTCAAGCTCGACGCGCCGCCGCTCGCGCGGCCGCGCCAATCGATGACGCTCCCCATTCATCTCGCCGGCCTTGCGCCGGGCGAGGAGGCGCGGGTGACCGTCTCGGCGGTCGATGTCGGCATCCTCAATCTGACCGGATTCAAGACGCCCGACCCGGCCGCCTATTTCTTCGGGCAGCGCAAGCTGCCGGTCGAGATTCGCGATCTCTGGGGCATGCTGATCGACGGCATGCAGGGCGCGGCCGGCGCCATTCATACCGGCGGCGACGCGGGCGGCGCGCTCGAAGGCAATCTGCCGACGCAGGAGCCGCTGGCGCTGTTCTCGGGCGTCGTCAGGGTGGACGATCAGGGGAACGCGACCGTCTCGTTCGATCTGCCGGCGTTCAACGGCTCGGTGCGGCTGACCGCCGTCGCCTGGTCGAAGGACAAGGTCGGGTCCGCTCAGGCCGACGTGACGGTGCGCGATTCGGTCGTCGTCGCGGCGACCCTGCCGCGCTTCCTCAATGTCGGCGACCGCTCCGAAATGCATGTCGATCTCGACAATGTCGAAGGCGAAGCTGGCGACTACAAGCTCGACCTCGACATCCATGGGCCGCTCACCGCCGATGCGGACGCGATGACGAAGACGGTGCGCCTCGACCTGCATCAGCGCCAATCGGTCGCGATGCCGATCGCGGCCGCCGGCGTCGGCGTGGCCGAGCTTGACCTCAGACTGACGGGGCCGAAGACGGATCTGACGCAGCATTTCCGGCTCGGCGTCGCCTCCGGCGCGCCTGAATCCTACCGGCGCACGGTGACGCCTCTGCCGCGCGGAGGAAGCCAGACCATCTCCGGCGATCTCCTCGCCGACTTCATTCCCGGCACGGGCTCGATCGCGATCTCCGCTTCGCCCTTCGGCGCGCTCGACGCGCCGGCGCTGCTGGCGGCGCTGCAGCGCTATCCTTACGGCTGTTCGGAGCAGACGGTCAGCGATCGCCATGCCGCTGCTCTACGTCAATCGCCTCGCCTCGATCGAGCATCTCGGCGTCGATCCCGATCTCGACGGACGGATCAGCCAGGCGATCGAGCGCGAGCTCAGCCGCCAGAGCGCGAGCGGCGCGTTCGGCATGTGGAGCGCCGACAGCAACGATGACGACCTCTGGCTCGACGCGTTCGTCACCGACTTCCTGACCCGCGCGCGGGAGCGCAATTTCGCCGTGCCGCAGCCAAGCCTTCGATCAGGCGCTCGACCGGCTGCGCAACGAGGTCGTCAACGCGCCGGAGCCGAACAAGGACAATTCCGCGGCGCTCGCCTATGCGCTCTATGTTCTCGCGCGCAACGGGCGCCCCGTAATCGGCGATCTGCGCTATCTCACCGACGCCAAGCTCGACGCCTTCACGACCCCGCTCGGCAAGGCCCAGCTTGCGGCTGCGCTGGCGATGCTCGGGGACCAGGCGCGCGCCGCCAGCGCTTTCGGCGCGGCGCTCAAGGCTCTCGACGCCGAGCGCGACGAGGGCGTCTCGCGGCCCGACTATGGCTCGCGGCTGCGCGACGCCGCGGCCGTGCTTGCGCTCGTCGCCGAGGCCAATCTCGGCGGCGCAATTCAGGGCGACGCGATCGCGCGCGCCGGCGCCGTTCTTGAGCAGGCGAGGGCGCAGCGCTCGTTTCTCAGCACGCAGGAAATGAACTGGATGACGCTCGCCGCCGAGGGGCTCGCCGAGCATGCGAGCCTCGCCCAATTCCGCGTCGACGGCGAGCCGGTCAAGGGCGCGCTCTACCGCCGCTGGAGCGGGCCGACGCTTTCCGGGCAGTCGATCGTCATCGCCAATGCGGGACAGAACTCCGGCGCAACTCGTTGTCTCGGTTTCCGGCGCGCCGATCGAGCCGGATCCGGCCGCCGCCAACGGCTATGCGATCGAGCGGTCGTTCTACAAGCTCGACGGAACCAGGATCGACGCGCTGCAAAGCATGGCGCAGAACGAGCGCGTCGTGGTGGCGCTCAAGGTGACCGAGGCGCAGGCGCGCCCCGCCCGCCTGCTGGTCGTCGACCGGCTGCCCGCCGGTCTCGAGATCGACAATCCGGCGCTGGTGGACGGCGGCTCGGTCGAGGCCTTCTCGTTGGCTGAGCAAGGACGTCGAGCCTGCGCATACCGAATATCGCGACGACCGCTTCGTGGCGGCGTTCGATCGCGCCGAGGGCCAGTCGGCGTTCATCACCATGGCCTATGTCGTGCGCGCCGTCGCGCCCGGCCGCTACATCTATCCGCCGGCGACGGCCGAAGACATGTACGACCCCGAACGCTACGGCCGCACCGCCTTTGGCGAACTGGAGGTGAGGGCGAAGTGAGGCGGCAAGACCCTCATCCGGACCCTCATCCGGCCCTTCGACCCCTTCTCCCCGAGGGAGAGGGGGAATCCCTTCTCCCTCGGGGAGAAGGTGGTCGGCGTAGCCGACCGGATGAGGGTGCGGCGTGACGCGCCTTCGCCTCCTCGCCTTCGCCCTTGCCGCCGCGCTCGCGCTCATCGCGGCGGCGGGCTTTGGCGCGTCCGTCGCCTGGACGCGCTATGCCGCGAGCCTCGGCCCGCTCGATCTTGCCGCCTCGCGCGAGGGCTCGACGATCGTCGTCGATCGCGACGGCCGGCTGCTCCGGCCCTTCACCTTGCCCGATGGGCGCTGGCGCCTGCCGGCGACCACGCATGACGTCGATCCGCGCTATCTCGCGATGCTCGTGGCCTACGAGGACGGGCGGTTTTATCAGCACGACGGCGTCGACTTTCGCGCGCTCGTTCGCGCCGGCGCGCAATGGCTGATGCGCGGCCATGTGGTGTCGGGCGGCTCGACCTTGCCGATGCAGGTCGCGCGGCTGATCGAGCCCGGCCCGAGCGCACGATCGCCGCCAAGCTGCGCCAGATCGCCCGCGCGCTCGAGATCGAGCGCGAGGTCGGCAAGGCAGGGGACGCTCGACCGCTATCTCACGCTCGCGCCGTTCGGCGGCAATCTCGAGGGCGTGCGAGCGGCCTCGCTCGCCTATTTCGGCAAGGAGCCGCTGAGGCTCACCGTCGCCGAGGCGGCGCTCCTGGTCGCGCTGCCGCAATCGCCCGAAGCGCGCAGGCCCGATCGTTCGCCCGACCGCGGCGCGCGCGGCGCGCGACCGCGTGCTCGACCGCGTCGCCGCGCGCGGCCTCATCAGCGCCGCCGACGCCGCAGCGGCGAAGCGCGAGCCGGTTCCGCAGGCGCGCCTGGCCTTTCCGGCGCTCGCCGCGCACGCCGCCGAGGAGGCGGTCGCCGCCGACAGCCAAGCCAAAGTCATCAAGCTCTCGATCGACGCGCGGCTGCAGGCGAAGCTCGAGACTCTGGCGAAAGAGAGCGTCGCGCGGCTCGGGCCGAAACTGTCGGCGGCGATCGTCGTCATCGACAATGCGACCGGCGAGATTCGCGCCCGCGTCGGGCTCGGCGGACTATGACGATGCCTCGCGCGACGGCGCGATCGACATGTCGCGCTCGCCCCGCTCGCCAGGCTCGGCGCTGAAGCCCTTCATCTATGCGCTGGCCTTCGAGCAGGGCCTCGCCCATCCGGAGACGCGGCTGTTCGACCGGCCGATGCGCTACGGCGCCTACGCGCCGGAGAATTTCAATCTCGGCTACGAGGGCGCGGTGACGGCGCGCAAGGCGCTGCAGATGTCGCTCAATCTCCCGGCGGTCGAGCTTTTGGCCGACGTCGGCCCGGCGACTTTCCTCGCCCGGCTGCACAGCGCGGGCGCCGAGATCGCGCTGCCGAAGGATACGCCGATCGGCCTCGCCATCGGCCTTGGCGGGCTCGGGATCACGCTCACCGATATCGCGCGGCTCTACGCCGGCTTCGCGCGCGGCGGCGAGGCGCCGCCGCTGATCGAGCGGCTCGACGGCCAGCCGCCGGTCATCGGCGAACGCCGGGTGACCGATCCGGTCGCGGCCTATTATGTCGCGGACATCCTGCGCGGCGCGCCGCCGCCCGCCAATGCGCTGAAAGGCCGGATCGCCTTCAAGACCGGCACGTCCTACGGCTTTCGCGATGCGCTGGCGATCGGCTTCGACCGGCGGACGACGATCGCGGTCTGGGTCGGGCGGCCCGACAATGGCCCAACGGCCGGCCTGATCGGCCGCGAGGCGGCGGCGCCGATCCTGTTCGACGCTTTCGAGCGGCTGGGCCGGAGCATCGAGCCGATCCCGGCGCCGAAGGGCGTCTTGAGAGCGACCATCACCGCCGATCTGCCGCCGCCGTTGCGCCGGTTGCGCCAGGACGCGCCCAGGAGCATTCGCCGCGCCGGAGGCGGCGTCGCTCAAGATCGCGTTCCCGCCCGACGGCGCCCGCATCGACCTCGGCCTCAAAGAAGGCGCGCGCGATCATCCGCTGGCGTTGAAGGCGCTGGGCGGCGCGCCGCCGTTCACCTGGTTCGTCAATGGCGCGCCGGTCGGCGAAGCCGAGATCAGGCGCCAGTCGGCCTGGAAGCCGGACGGCGCCGGCTTCGCCCGCGTGTCGGTGACCGACGCCAAGGGCGCGTCGGACGCGGTGACGGTCAGGCTGGAGTGAAGCTGCGCGTCTCGCCGCTTAAGCGCTTGGGAAGCTCGATCGGGCCGATGGATTTCGCGAATGCCGCGAGATCGCCCGCCGGCGCGCCTTCCGCGCTTCGCGCCTCGGCCACGGCGCCGCTCGGCTCCCTGCTTCGAGGCCTGCACATGCTGGAAGACGAGGCTCGCAATGAAGAGCAGGAACGGCGTCTGCCAGATGCCCCCGTGTCCGTCGATCACTTCCTTCGCCGCTCCGACCACCCAGAACGGATTGGCTTGAGCGCTTCCGGGCGGGTCGAGCGCGAAGGGCTTGTCGGCGGCCGGGCCGGCCAAGGCGTGGGTGCGGAAACTCGGCACGAAGCCGAAGCGCGTGAGTGACGCACCACTTCTCCAAGCTCCCCGATCGTCGCTTCGTCGATCGCGTGCCCGGCATTGCCGAGCGGAAACACCAGGCCGACCGGCTGATCGTTCTCGGCCTGCGCGCAGATGAAGACCGGAAGCTGCTTCGTCGTGCGCGCCTTGAAAGGCGGCGCTGGTCACCAGGTCATAAATCGGGATGTAGCGCGCGCCTTCGATCGCCGGGTTCACCAGCAGCACGAGGTCGGCGAATTCTGGCGTCATCCTGCCGACCGGCGCGGACGCCGCCTGAATCAGCGATTGCGCGAGAGCGGAAAAGACGATCATGCCGCCGAAGCTGTGGCCGACGATCACCAGAAGCGGGTTTCCGCCGTCGCTTCTGCGGCGGTTGCGATAATGGCGCAGTCCGTCCCGAACAATTCCCGCACCGATCCGACCGCCACCCGCTGTCCCGCCGCCTGCCGGCCCCAGAAGGTCGCATCCGCGACAACGTCGCCCAGGCCGAAATCCGACAGGCCGCGCCAGCCGACGAAAGACGCCGAGCACCGGACGCGGCTCGACGCCGGCGGACGCGCGGCTGACTTCTCGTAATCGACAGTCTTGTTCAGAAGCACGCGGAAGGCGACAGATTGTCGTCGTCCGAGCGGGCGTCGTGCTTCCATCCGTGCACAAAGGCGACCAGGATCACGTCCTCCCCGTGCCGCGCATCCTCCGGCGCCAGCGCTTCGAGCCTTTCGGCGACGCGCGTCCATCTGCCCGCGGTCGTAGCACGCCCCTGATCGTCAAACTCGACGATGGCGAGTTCGTAAGGAGCGCCGTTCATGAAGCCGTGAAATGTCTGATGCTGCGCGTTCGGCATGATCCCGGCCGGCTTCCATGGGCTCGACCGGCGCGAGACCCTGCAGACCGTCGTTCGACTGCTGCGCGCTCATTGCATTCCCCCTCATGTCGCGATCAAGATGGCCTGCATCGAAATGCAGGAAAGATCGCTCAATCTTATCGCGCCGACGGCGATGCGCGAAGTGACAGGTCGTCACAATGAGGAAGCGCTCCGAGCCGCGGCGAGCTGCGCCGGCTACCGCCGCCTTCGCCGCCGGCCAGCGCCGCGAGCAGCGCGCGCAAGCGCCGCCACGAACGCCAGCGGCTGGTCGATCATCACGTGATGCTCGGCTTCGGGGATCTCGACATAAGGCGAGCCGGGCGCAATGAGGCTCAGGAGATAGGCGGCGTCCTCGGGCTGGAAGAGCTGCGACTTCGCCGCCGCGGATGAGCGCGAGCGGCGACGCGCGCGGCCTTGACCAGCGCGACCGGATCGAGCCGCCCGAACTTCTCCCAGAAGTGCGGGTCGAAGCTCAGCGACCAGCCGGGCTTGCCTTCGGCGTCGACGGCCTTCTTCGCCGAGCGGCGGGCGATGAAGTCGAGAATGAACAGATTGTCGCAGGCCTGCGGCGGGGCGAGGCGGAACCGGGCGATGATCGCCTCGAGCGAGGGCCTGCACGCTATGCTCCCGCGACGTCGCGCGGGGCGGAGCGGGGTTGCGCTGGTTCTGCGGCGCGAAGAAGGGCGGATCGACCATCACCGCCGCGGCGAGCTCGTCGCCGAAATCATGGGCGAGCCCGACCGCGATGCGCCCGCCGAAAGAGTGGCCGACGACAACGGGCGGCCCCGCCTCGTATGCGCCCGCCTCGCGCGCTGACTTCCCGCGCCTCGCGGACGAACTGGCGGAAATCATACGAGGACCGCCAGTCCGAACGCCCCATGCCGGTGAACGACGGCGCGACGACGCGCCGCTCGCGGGCGAAGAACGGGGCGATGAAGCTCCACCAGTCGGCGTGCGCGGCCCCGCCGTGCAGGAAAATGAGGCCCGGCTTGCCGCGCTCGCCCCAGGCGAGCGTCTCGACCTCGGCGCCCTCGACGGCGACGAACGACCGCTCGGGCTCGATCGCAATCACGCGCTCGAACCAGCCGGCGCCGGGGGCTTTTGCCCGCGAAAGGCCGCGAGCGGCGCCATGGGGTTCGAGTCGGCCACGAGCGAACGCTTTTGAAGATTCAGGCGACTTCGAACAGGCCGGCCGCGCCCATGCCGCCGCCGACGCACATCGTCACCACGACATAGCGCGCGCCGCGCCTCTTGCCCTCGATCAGCGCGTGGCCGGTCATCCGCGCGCCGCTCATGCCGTAAGGGTGGCCGACCGCGATCGCGCCGCCGTCGACGTTGAGCTTGTCATTGTCGATGCCGAGCCGGTCGCGGCAGTAGATGACCTGGACCGCGAACGCTTCGTTCAGCTCCCAAAGGCCGATGTCGTCGACCTTGAGGCCATGCGCCTTGAGCAGCTTCGGCACGGCGAAGACGGGGCCAATGCCCATCTCGTCCGGATCGCAGCCGGCGACCGCGATGCCGCGATAGATCCCGAGCGGCTCGAGATTGCGCTGGCTCGCGAGCTTGGCCTCCATCAATACGCAGGCGCTGGCGCCGTCGGACAATTGCGAGGCGTTGCCTGCGGTGATGAACGACCCCGCCTTGACCTGCTGCCCGTCGGCGAACACCGGCTTCAGCGCCGCGAGGCCAGCCAGGGTCGTGTCGGCGCGCGGACCCTCGTCCTGCTTCAGGGTGACGGGCTTGTCGGATACGGCGCCGGTCGCCTTGTCGACGACTTTCATCACGCTGGGCAAGGGCGCGATCTCGGCGTCGAAGCGGCCGGCGGCCTGGGCGGCGGCGGTCCTTTGCTGCGACTGGAGCGCATATTCGTCCTGGCGCTGGCGGGTCACCTGGTAGCGCTCGGCGACGATCTCCGCCGTCTCGAGCATGGTCATGTAGAGGTCGTCGCGATGCTCGACGAGCCACGGGTCTTGGCCGCGGTAGCGGTTCATCTTGTCGTTCTGGACCAGCGAAATAGATTCGAGCCCCCCGCCGATCGCGACGCTCATGCCGTCGTCGATGATTTCCTTCGCGGCGGTGGCGATCGCCATGAGTCCCGAAGCGCATTGCCGGTCGACCGACATGCCGGCGACGCTGGTCGGAAGCCCGGCGCGCAAGGCGCGACTGGCGGGCGACATTGCCGCCCTGCGACCCCTGCTGGAGCGCCGCGCCCATCACCACGTCGTCGACCTCGCCGGGCTCGACCGAGGCGCGCTCGAGCGCGCTCTCGATCGCGTGCCCGCCGAGGGTCTGGGCCTGGGTGTCGTTGAACGCGCCGCGATAGGCCTTGCCGATCGGCGTCCGCGCGGTTGAGACGATGACGGCTTCACGCATGATGGGTCTCCAGTTGCGTCATGACTTCGTAAACGTTCCGCCCTCCGCCGCCAGTTTCTCCAACAGCGCTGCAGGTTTGAAGTCGTCGCCGAACCTGGCCTGAAATTCCTTGAGCTTGGCGAGCACCGTCTTCAACCCGACGTTATCCGCGTAGAACATCGGGCCGCCGCGATAGACCGGCCAGCCGTAGCCGTTGATCCAGACGATGTCGATGTCGGAAGCGCGCTGCGCCTTGCCCTCTTCGAGGATTTTCGCGCCCTCGTTGATCATCGGATAGATGAGCCGCTCGAGGATCTCGGCGTCGCTCACCTTGCGCTGCTCGATTCCCTTAGACTTGGCGAAGTCGCGGATGATCCCCTCAACCTTTGCCGAGGGCTTCGCGTTGCGCGCTTCGTCGTAATCGTAGAAGCCCGCGCCGGTCTTCTGCCCGCGCCGGCCCTCCTCGCACAGGATTTCGCGGATCGTCGCGCGCTTCGACGTAGCGGCCGACCAGCCGATGTCGAGGCCGGCGAGATCGCTCATCGCGAACGGCCCCATCGGCAGGCCGAAGTCGACCAGCACGCGGTCGACGTCCGAGGGCGTCGCGCCTTCTAAAATGAGCTTCATCGCCTCGCGCTGGCGCTGGGCCAGCATACGGTTGCCGACGAAGCCATGGCAGACGCCGACGACGACGCCGACCTTGCCGATCTTCGGCGCAAGCTGGACGATGGTCGCGAGCACGGATTTCGAGGTCTTCGCTCCACGCACGATCTCGAGCAGGCGCATCACATTGGCGGGCGAGAAGAAATGCATGCCGAGCACGTCCTCGGGCCGTTTGGTCATCGAGGCGATCGCGTCAATATCGAGATAGGAGGTGTTGGAGGCGAGGATCGCGCCGGGCTTGGCGATCGCGTCGAGCCGCTCGAACACGCTCTTTTTCAGATCCATGTCCTCGAACACCGCTTCGATCACCAGGTCCGCATCGGCCAGCGCATTGAAGTCGAGGCGTCGGCGAAAGCCTGGCCATCCGCTCCTCGACTTGCGTCATCGTCAGGCGCCCTTTCCTGGCGGTGTTCTCGTAATTCCGCCGCATGATCGAGACGCCGCGGTCGAGCGCCTCTTTCGAAGTCTCGACGATAGTGACCGGGATGCCCCCGGAGAGGAAATTCATGGCGATGCCGCCGCCCATGGTCCCGGCGCCGATCACGCCGACCTTGGCGATCTTCCGGGCCGGCGTGTCAGCCTCTATGTCGGCGACCTTCGCCGCCTGCCGCTCGGCGAAAAAGACGTAGCGCTGGGCCTTGGATTGCGTCGTCTGAAGCAGCGCCATGAACATGGCGCGCTCCTTTGCCATGCCCTCGTCGAAGGGTAGGTCGACCGCGTTCCTGACCAATTCGATCGCCTTTTCCCAGGCTTCGAAGCCGCGGAACTTTCGCGCATTGGCCTTGCGGACGGCCTCGAAGATTTCCGGATGGCCGCGCGCCGGCTCGAGCTTGTCGGTCCTGTCGCGCGCCTTCTTCAAGGGCGCCTTCTCGGCGATCAGGCGCCGCGCGTAGGCGATCGCGGACTGGCGCAGCTTGCCCTCCTCGGCGAGCTCGTCCACCACGCCCAATTCCCTGGCCTCGCGCGCGCCGAATGGCGCGCCGGACAGAATGATTTCGAGCGCCTTCTCGACCCCGATGAGCCTGGGCAGGCGTTGCGTGCCCCCGGCGCCGGGGATAAGGCCGAGCTTGATCTCGGGAAGGCCGCATTTGGCCGACGGAACGGCGATCCGGTAGTGCGCCGTCAGCGCGACCTCGAACCCCCCACCGAGCGCCGTTCCGTGCAGCGCGGCGATGACCGGCTTCGAGGCGTTCTCGATTCGATTCAGGACCTCGGGAAGATAGGGCGGAGCGGGGGGCTTGCCGAATTCGGCGATGTCGGCGCCGGCGATGAAGGTCCGCCCGTCGCAGATGATGATGATCGCCTTGACTGCGCTATTCGCCTCCGCCTCATCGACGCCCCGATTGAGGCCGTCGCGGACGGCCTGCGATAAGGCGTTCACCGGCGGCGAGTTGATCGTGACCAGCGCGACCTCGCCCTCAATCGCAAGGTCGGCGACCGAATTGATGGCGGCCATGGGTGTTTCCTCTGGAGCCGGCGAAACGGACGCCGATGACGATCGGTGGCGTGAGGCTTTGTTGTTCTGCGACGCTCGCGATATGTTTCAGCAGCCAGCCCCTCCGGTCAACTCCCGGCGCCGCCGGGAGCCGTCCGGCGCGAGGCCGAAGAATCTCGTCGCTCTCTGTAACCGGCACCCGTTTCGAGCGTATAGGGTTCACGGACCGGGATCGATCTGTAGATCCGCCGTACTAGGGAGGTCGAGAATGTTGACACGTCGAACGGCTCTCGGCGGCCTTGCCGCGATTGCGAGCGCAAGTCTCCTGCAGGCGAGGGCCGCGCGGGCCGGCGGGGACGACCATGTCGCCTATAGCGACGCCGAGTGGCGCGCCAGGCTGACCCCCGAGCAATACGAGATCCTGCGCAAGGAAGGCACCGAGCGGCCTTTCGCCAGCCCGCTTCTGCATGAGGAGCGGAAGGGGGTGTTCGCCTGCGCCGGCTGCGGCCTGGACCTGTTTTCATCCTCGACCAAGTTCGACAGCGGCACCGGCTGGCCGAGCTTCTGGGCCCCGCTCGAGAAGGCGGTTGACACCCACGTGGACCGGACCTTCGGCATGATCCGCTCGGCGGTGACCTGCCATCGATGCGACGGCCATCTCGGCCACGTGTTCGACGACGGGCCAAAGCCGACCGGTCTGCGCTATTGCATGAACGGCGTCGCGCTGACCTTCAAGCCGGCGACCGCCTGAGGCGGCGTCGCGTTTACCTTTGGTTAAGAACCTCGCTCTGTAACACAACGCCCGCGCGAACGAAGTTGAGCGGTGCGGGACGAAGCTCTCGCAAGTGTGATGACACGACTGCGTGAGTAAGATCAACTGTCGCGTCAACGCCATACTGACCGTTTATTGGAGGCCCGCTGTCATGATTCGCAATTCCCCACACTGGAGTTTGGGCCAATGATTTCGTCCTTCACAAGAGGCGCTGCTTTCCCGGCGCTGATGCTGGTTGGGCTTCTCGCCGCGGCCGGCTTCGTCGCCACCCGGTCGACGGCCGAAGAGGCGCGCATGTCGCGCCGCCGCCCGCCGTCGACGAGCAGGCGGGCGGCCAGGACGTCCGAAGTCGCGGTGATCGCGGGGGGATGCTTCTGGGGCGTGCAGGGCGTCTTTCAGCATGTGGCCGGCGTGACCAACGCCGTTTCCGGCTATGCCGGCGGGGCCAAGGCGACCGCGCATTACGAGATGACCTCGGAAGGCAATACGGGGCATGCGGAATCGGTGCAGATCACCTACGATCCGCGCAAGATCACTTATGGGCGCATCCTGCAGATCTATTTCTCGGTCGCGCATGATCCGACCGAGCTCAATCGCCAGGGCCCGGATGAAGGCACGCAATACCGCTCGGCGATCTTCCCGACGAGCGACGAGCAGGCGAAGGTGGCGAAGGCCTATATCGCGCAGCTCGATGCGGCGCATGTGTTCCCCTCGCCGATCGTCACCACAATCGAGCCGGGCAAGACCTTCTATCGCGCCGAGGACTATCACCAGGATTTTCTGGCGAAGAATCCGACCTACCCGTACATCGTCTATAACGACCTGCCGAAGGTCTCGAATTTGAAGCGGCTCTTTCCCGCGCTTTACCGGCCCGACCCGGTGCTGGTCAGCGCCGCCCGCTCTTAAGGCTCGCCTTTCTCCCGCCAGGAGAAGAGCCGTCCCGGCGAAGACCCGGCGTGGCGCGAAGCGCCGGACGGGGCTCCCTTGTCATTCCCGCGCAAGCGGCAATCCTATAGTTCGATCAATGTCTTGCTGGATGCCCGCTTTCGCGGGCATGACAGGTGATAGACGCACCGAGCCCGTCCGCGCTCATCCACTGCCTTTGGCAAGTGCAGCCTCCAGCGCGGCGAGGTTGTTGCGCGCACCATGACTGTGTTCGGATGGTCCGGCCCGAGGCTCGATTCGACAATCGCCAGCGCGCGGCGCGTCAGTGGCTCGGCCTCGGCGAGGCGGTTCGTGGTGCGGAGCAATTCCGCGAGATTGTTGAGGCGGATCGCCACATTGGGATGATCAGGACCGTAGCTTGTCTCGTCGATCGCAAGTGCGCGCCGAAAGAGCGGCTCGGCCTCAGACAGGCGGTTCGTGGCCTGAAGCAGGCTCGCGAGATTGTTGAGGCCGACCGCCACCTGAGGATGATCCGGTCCGAAGCTTTTCTCCCAGATCGCCAGCGCGCGGCGCACCGGTGGCTCGGCCTCGCCGAGGCGGTTCGTGGCCCGAAGAAGGGCCGCAAGATTGTTTAGGCGGATCGCCACATTGGGATGATCGGGGCCGTAGCTCTTTTCGTCGATCCCAAGCGCGCGGTACATCATGGGCTCGGCCTCGACGAGGCGGTTCGTGTCCCGAAGCAGCTCTGCGAGATTGCCGAGGGCGCTCCCCACACTGGGATGGTCCGGCCCGAGTTCCTCCTCAAGGATCGCGAGCGCGCGGCGAATCAGCGGTTCGGCCTCGGGGTAGTCCGCCTTCACCTTGAACAGAATTCCAAGCTGGTTGAACAGCCGTGCTGTCGGCTCCGCAATTCCCGCAGCGTCCGCATGGCGCGCGACCGCGAGCGCGTGCGGCGGCAGCGGATCGAGATTCGGCCAGCTCCGTACGTCGCTCGGCTTGCCGACGAAAGCCGCGTTGACCTATTCCAGCGCCTCCCGCAACGCCAGCGTGCGGCGCTCTTCGCTCATCGCACGGCGGGCGAAATCCTGCACGAGGCGATGGATGACAAAAGCTGGCGCTCCGCTCTCCTGAGTTGCGCGTGCGATCAGCGAATAGGCGTGGAGGCCGGCGCGGGCGGAGGTCGCGCCAGCGCGTGCGGTTTCGCCGGGGACGCAAGGTCAAAGAGCGAATCGGGGATCGGATCCACCGCCAGAAAGGCGAGCCGATCGAGCAATCGGCGGCTTTCCGGCGAAAGCCGCGCGACCGATGTCGTCCAGACCGTCGCCAGCGTCTTTTCCGAGCCAGTCACGACGGAATCGGACCAGGCGAGCGCGGCGTCGCGCGCTTCGTTCCATAAAGCGAGATAGCGGGCGAACCCGATCCGCTCGGTCGCGATATGGGCGCCCGCCCTGCTCCAGCCCGAGCGCGAGACCGCCGAGGTCGCGCGCTAGCCGCCTCGCCAAAGCGGCGTCGTCGGTAGCCTTGCTGCGATCGTTCTCCGTCCGCTCGAGCAGGAACTGCGTCGCGGCGTCTTCGCTGAGCGCCGGCAGTTCGAGCTTGCGGATCGAGGCAGGAAAATTCGCCGCCCGGGCGGTGACGATCACATGTCCCCCCGTCAGCCGCGGCAGGAGTTGGCTCACGGCGGCGACCGCCGTGCCGTCGTCGACATTGTCGAGGATCATGAGCCAGGTCGGATTGGCCGCGAGCCAGCGCAAGGCGGCCGCGATCCTGGTCGCGTCGTCGCGGGCCTCCTTCTCCGGCAGATCGAGAATATCCGGACCGGCGAGGGCGCCGAGGCCCGCGTTGAGGCTTGGCCCATCGCTGGCGCTCACGAACAGAAGCGCCGAATAATCGGCCTCGCGCGTCCAGCCATATTCGATCGCAAGCCGCGTCTTGCCGATTCCGCCAAGCCCATGCAGCGCAACTGCGCGGCCCTTGGCGGCGACAAGAGCGGTGCGGAGGTCTTCAAGCGTCCGGCCGCGCCCGGCGAACAGGGGCCCAAGCGAAAGCAGCGGAAGGTTGCGGGGTTTTGTCCTCGGCGGCGTGCCGGCCGCGATCAGCGCGTCGAGGACCGCCGAAGCGAGGACCTGCTTCGCGAGATCGTCGGCGCTGGCGAAGGGCGGGCCGGGATAGAGGTTGGCCGCCCTGAGCCGACGCTGGTGCTCGGCCTGCGACGCGCGCGACCCTTCGGTCGGCTTGAAGCGCTCGCCGCCCCGCACGCCCTCGGCCGGCGCGACGATGACGAGGTTCTTCTTGGCGCCGTTCTGATTGAAGCCGACCGCGAGCCATGCCTCCCATTGGGTATAGGTCAACGCGCCGAGCGCCTCGCGCGTCATGCCCTTGTCAGCGAGGCGCGCTGCAAGCTCGGGGCGGCGCTTCAGAAGATCATCGACGCTGTTTGGCTTTGGAGCCGAACCGGCCATGTCGCCGATGAAATGGACCAGGACGTCGCAGCGCTGGATATAGGCTTCGAGCATGGCGAGCGTGTCGCCGCCGAGCGCCTGAAAATCCTCCTGGATCTTGACCTCGACATTCGGCCGCGTCAGCGCATGGCGCAGGCTCTCCCGATAGTCGCCGAACTCGTCGGAGACGCAGGAGAGAAAGAGCTTGACGTCCGCCATTCGCCGCCGCCCATGGCCGTGACGCGAGTGTGGCATGGCGGAGGCGAGGCGGCAAAGGACGAAGCCGCTCGCCTTTTGCCGGATGGTCCGGAGGGCCGGATGAGGGCTCCGAGGCGCGAGCGGCCGGCAATTTTTTCGGCCGACATTGTCTTGCGTCAACCCATGATTTGTGTTATTCAGAATGAAGGCGGATCGAGTTCGCCCTTGCCGAATCCCATGGACAATACGGAAAACGAGAAAGAAGAATTTTTTTATTCCAATCGGACATAACCCGTTGAAAAGGCCCGATTCGGAAAAATAAACGCTAGTAAATTGGAGTCATTTTACTAGCGTTTAAGCGCGTTTAGTGGCGTTTACGCGCGTTTATTGACGTCCGCGCTGGCGGACGCGGGCCGCAGAAACAGACGATCGCCTCGAGCGTCGCCTGCGGCTGGTCGATCTGCGGCGAATGCCGGCAGGCTTCGAGAACGAGGCTCGTTACGGGAGCAGGCGAGCTGCGCTCGATCGCCCGGACCTGCTCGAGCGTCCCGTATTGATCGTCGGCGCCCTGGATGACGAGCGCGGGAACCCGCCAGCGGCCGACCGCATCCTCGATGTTCCAGGCCTTGAAGCCGGGATCGAGCCAGGCGCCGTTCCAGCCGCGGAAGGCGATGTCGACGTCGGCGTGATATTTGGCGAGTTTGGATCGTAGGTCGCCCGTCTCATAGGCGCGGCGCGCCTCGGCGATCGAGGCGAGGCCCGGCGCCTCGGTGAACACGTGGGGCGCCATCAGGACGAGGCCCTTGATCCGCTTGTCCGCGTTCTCGCCGGCGTAGATCGCCGCGATCGAGGCGCCGTCGCTGTGGCCGAGCAGGATTCCGCGCTTGAGCCCGATCGCGTCGAGCACGGCGGGCAGGCTGTCGCGCGCCTCGCGGCTCATGTAGTCGAGCGGGCGGGGCAGGGGGATGCGCTCGGAGCCGCCATAGCCAGCGCGGGAATACGCGAAGACGCCGTGACCCGTCGCGGCCGCGAGTTTTTGCGGAAAGTCCCGCCAGAGCGCGACGCAGCCGAGCCCCTCGTGCAGCATCACGATGGTCGGCGCCTGATCGGGCGGAGGGCCGTAAGACGCCGCCTCCAGGCGCTTGCCGTCGGCGACGATTTCGCCGCGAACGCCCGGTATCCACGGAAAGGCAGGCGTCACCCGGGGCTACGCCGCGTCGAGCTTCAGCGCCTTGACGGCGTTCTCTTTGAGGATGAGGTCGTGAACCTCCTGCTTGAAGCCGGCCTCGCGAAAGTCCTTGATCCATCGATCGGGCTGAATGAGCGGGAAGTCGGAACCGAACAGCATTTTGGTCTTGAGCTGGCTGTTGGCGTAACTGACGAGCTGGGGGGGAAAATATTTCGGGCTCCAGCCGGAGAGGTCGATATAGACATTGGGCTTATGCAGGCAGACCGAGAGCGCTTCGTCCTGCCAAGGCCATGACGGATGGGCGATGATGATCGTCATGTCGGGGAAATCGACGGCGACGTCGTCGATGTGAATCGGATTCGAATATTTGAGGCGCAGGCCGCCCCCGCCCGGCATGCCCGTTCCAATGCCGGAGTGCCCGCTGTGAAAAATGGCTGGGAGCTTGTGCTCGGCGATGACCTCATAGAGGCCATACGCCATGCGATCGTTGGGGAAGAATCCCTGCAGGGTCGGGTGAAACTTGAACCCCTTGATCACCCCCGCCTGAATGAGGGCGCGTGCTTCACGCACGCCCATTTTGCCTTTGTGCGGATCGATGGAGGCGAAGGCCATCATGATATCCGCGTTGGCGGCGGCAGCCTCGGCGACCTCGTCGTTCGAGATGCGTTTCGCGCCGATTTCGAACTCGCTGTCGACAGTGAACATGACAAGGCCGATTCTGCGCTCGCGATAATAGGCGATGGTCTCGGCGATGGTCGGGCGCTTGCCCGCCTTGAAGTATTTGTTCGCGGCGGCTTCGTACGGCTGCCAGAAGGCGTCTGCTGGCTGTCGGCACGAAACCTCGGCGTGCGTATGCACATCGATCGCGACGAGGTTGTTTATGTTCATTGCGTTCTCTCCGCTGACCTCAGATCCCTCTCTCCACCGGCCTCGCTAACCAATTAGCGCCTTGGCGCGGGTGCGGCGCCTCTTCGTCTGACAATTTTCGGCTGTAAGACCGCTCGCTCACAGGCGCATTCGCGAGGTCATGCGCCAAGCTGAGGGTTGTTCTTTGTTCCGCCTCCACATATTTGTTGATTGTCATGGCATTGTTATGGTAGATTAGTGACGGGGCGAAGCTGCATTTTGGGCGGGAGGCGTGAATGTCCACAGAGTCGGCGATGCTATACGAACGGTCAAGACCATCAATCGCAAACCGTGAAGAGGTCGGATTGACAGCTTCGGAAGCCTGCCGGCTAATGGCGATCTGCATCGACCTTATAGATCTTTGCGCCAAAGTGACCGGGAAAATCGACCCGGCGCTGGCGTCGATCGTCAGCTACGCGCGCGATGAAGCCCTGTCAGAGGCTCTTGAAATTGGTTCATGACGTCGATGGCCAACGCCTATGGGTACCATTACAATTGAGTCGGCCGCGATTAGACTCACGGATACGATACTTGGGTACAATGAACAGGATCTGGAGGAAACGCTCAAAGCAATCGCGGCCGATGTAGGCGTTGGCCACATCGCGTATGTGCGTTTTGCTCCCGACAAAAGTTCTGACGCCAGTTTGCTTACCGGAACTGTCACGTATTCTTTTCAGTGGCAAACGCGCTATTTTCTCAAGCAATATGTCTTAATTGATCCCACGATTTCCTATGGAAGCAAGGCGGTTCTTCCCTTCGACTGGGATGACTTGCCGCGCGACGATCCTGCTGTCCAGGCGTTTTTTTCCGATGCCTTAAACCACGATGTTGGCGTTAATGGCTTATCGATCCCCGTTCGCAATCGGAGGGGGGTCTACTCATTGGTGTCTTTTACCAGCAATCATCCGAAACAAGAATGGCAAGAATTCAAAAAGAGCAATATGGTAAAATTGCAATTGATCTCCGTTCTCATCGATTCTGCCGCCAGCGTCAATATAAAACTAAGTAGTCCTCCGGTAAAATTATCGAAGAGAGAGGAACAGTGCCTCATCTGGGCGGCGAGAGGCAAGACGTATCAGGATATATCTGACATATTAAATATATCATTTGGCAGTGTGAAGAGTTATTTGGATACCGCTCGGCATAAGTTGAATTGCGCGAATTTGACCCACGCAGTCGGCGTCGCCATTGCTACTGGCGTGATCCCTGCGAAGGCGCTGCAGGGTTCTTCGTTTAAGTGATTCTCGGAATGTCAACTCAATCTTTATGTGGAATTGCAAGCATTAAAATTTATGGTTAACATTCGTGGTCTCGTAGCAAGGGAGATGCCACGATGTTGAAGTTTATTGAAGGTTCGCGTGCGTCGTTGTTTCCAATGGAAATGGACGCCATGTTTCGTAACAGGGCGCTCACTTTCTCAGAACGGCTCGGTTGGGACGTTACTGTGAGAGATGGGCTTGAGCGAGATAGAATTCGATGACGCCAATCCGCTGTATCTCATATCGGTAGACCCAAACTCGAACGAATATTGGGGGTCATTACGATTGTTGCCGACGACCGGGCCGAACATGTTGCGTGATGTTTTTCCCTACCTTCTCGAGGAGGGCGAAAGCGTCGAAAGCGCGACGATCTGGGAGAGCTCTCGGATTTGCGCGGTCTCCGCAGAAGGTCAGCCTCGGCGGAGCCGCAATGGCGTAAACTTCGTGCTCAGCGAATTGATCGCTGGGATTGGAGAAGTCGCGATCCTCGCTGGCCTGACCCAGATCGTCTCTGTATTCGACGCGCGGATCTATCGAGTGCTGAAGGCTGTCGGCTGCAATCCGCAACTCATCGGCAAACCGCGCCGGATTGGCGGCACCATGAGCTACGCAGGGCTCTTCGATACGGGCGAAGGTCTCCTCCAGGCTCTGAAAGCGTTCCGTGAGGAACTCGGAATCGAGACGCCAGAATCGAAGGAACTCGCTTTCGCTGCCTGACAGAGACCCTACCGCGTCTCTCACAACGCGAGCGGTCCCCTTTTTGCAAAAGTAAGTAGCGCAGTCGACGCACGACTGCGCTACACATGCGTCTCGGTCCTTGCCAGTTCGGTCACCAGCGATACGATCGCCTCGCGGAGCGCAGGACTCTTGACGCCGATGAACGCACGATGCAGACGCAGCCCCTGATCGGGCAGGGTCAGACGGGCTACCTCTTGATTTGCTGGCCGCTCATTGTCTTCAAAACCAAAAAAATAGACCGGTCTCACGCCCAAAATCTTGGAAAGACGAAGCAAGCGGTCGGCGGTAATTCTTTTTGCGCCTTTCTCGTATTCGTAGATATCCTTGGAATCTATCTGCAGTTTCTCGGCGAGTTGCTCCGGGGACCAGCCGGTCGACATCCGCTTGTCACGTAAACGGCCGCCGAGCGATTTGTCGATTTGGTTGGAGCTTTTGGCCACGATCCCATTTCCGGCGCAATTCACAAACGCGGCCGACATCGACAAATGAAGGCTAACCCCAGGCGCCCGCGCGTCTGGCCTGGCGATCTATCGACGTATCTCGCCCCTGTTCGCGTGTCGCCTGCGAAGCGGTTCGATTCTGCGTCGAGCCTTGAGGTTTACCGGCTAATTTAACAGATGATTACTGGTTGCGGTCCGAGTTCAATAACGCAACGGCCACTCTTGTCAAGACCCACAGTCGTTCGGTTTAAATCGCCCATTTCGCCGTAACCCTCCGGGGAGGGCCGCGGTTAAGCGGCGGCGCGCGAGCGGCGGTCGGACATCCAGTTCTAAGGTAGGAGTTTGCCGAGCCGGGTCTGCGGCGTCTCGGCGATCTTGGAAAGGGTGTCGGCGAGCCAAGCCTGCGGATCGATGTCGTTGAGCTTTGCGGTCTGAATCAGCGTGTACATGATCGCGGCGCGCTCAGCCCCGCGCTCTGAGCCGGCGAAGAGCCATGATTTTCGGCCCAAGGCCAGGCCGCGCAGCGCTCGTTCCGCCGCATTGTTCGTCAAGCAGATGCGTCCGTCTTCGAGGAACCGCACGAAGGCCGGCGAGCACGTGAGCATGTAATCGATGGCCTTGGCGACGGCATTGTGCCGGGAGAGCTTGGCGCGTTCAGAGCGCGTCCACTCTTCGAGCGCGGCGACGAGCGGCGCGCACCTTGAGCGGCGCGCAGCGAGCCGCTCCTCGGCCCTGACGCCGTTGATCTCGCGCTCGATCTCGAAGATGGCGTCGATGCGTTTGACCGCCTCCAGCGCGATCGGCGAGATCGGCGCGGCGTTCTTACCGCGCCTCGCGTTGGCGATGTCGGCGAGTTCGAAGAACTTGCGTCTGGCGTGGCTCCAACATAGCGCTTCGACGATCGGGCCCGGTTTCCGATTGGGCGGATAAAGTCTGGCGTAGCCGCTGAACGCGTCGGCCTGGAGGATGCCGCTCCAGTTCGTCAGATGACGCTCAGGATGCTCGCCGCGGCGATCGCGCGAGGCGTAGAACAACGCGGCCGGCGGGTCCTTGCCGCCGAACGGCCTGTCGTCGCGGACGTAAGTCCAGACGCGGCCAGTTTCGGTCTTGCCTTTCGCCAGGATCGGAACCGTGGTGTCATCGCCGTGCAAGCGCTCAGCCGACAGAACGTGGCGTTCGATCAACCTGTGCAGGGGCCGCAAGGCGGCGGCGCAGGCGCCGACCAGGTCAGCGAGCGTCGATAGGCTAAGATCCACGCCTTCTCGGGCGTAGCGCTCGCTCTGGCGATTGAGCGGCTGATGTTGACCAAACTTCTCGAACAGGATCATCGCCAGCAGATTGGGGCCAGCGAAGCCGCGCGGCGTCACATGGAAGGGCGCCGGCGGCTGGGTGATCGTCTCGCATTCGCGGCATGAGAAGCGCTCGCGCACGGTCTGGATCACCTTCCATTGACGCGGAACAACCTCGAGCGTCTCCGTGATGTCCTCGCCGAGCTTCGACAGCTTGGCCGAGCCGCAGCAAGGGCAGCTCTGCGGCGCTGGGATCACCACGCGCTCACGCGGCAGATGATCCGGGAACGGTTTTCGCGCCGGCCGCTTGCGCGCGAAGAATCTGACCGTGGTGGAGGGCTTCGTATGTTCGGCGGCGAGCTCATCTTCCGCCGCGTTGGCCTCCGCCTCCTCGAGCTGAAGCTCCAATTGGTCGAGCCGCCGCGCCGTGCGCTCGGAGCGAGGTCCGTAAATCGCGCGCTGCAACTTTTCGATCTCAAGATTGAGATGCGCGATCAGCGCGCGACCCTGCGCCAGTTCCGCGACGGCCGCGACGGCGCACGCCTTCTCCGCCGCAGTTTCGGTCCGCGCCGCAATCAGCGCCGCTTTCAGCGCATCGAGGTCGTCCGGAAGAGAGGAAAGATCGGCGTCCACAAATCACATGGAATCACAAAATCGGCCGTTTGAGGCGCCCCTTTTTGCGTTTCTTCAGCCGATTTTTCTCCTATCCGACCGCCGTCGGACGCCATGTCTCTTGCGGCATGCGCCAATCGATGCCCGACAACAGATAGGAAAGCTGGGCCGTCGAGATCGTCACCGTTCCGTCAGCCAACGATGGCCACAGGTATCGCCCGCGCTCCAATCGCTTTGAGAACAGGCATAAGCCCTGGCCGTCGCTCCAAAGACACTTGATCAGAGACCCGCGGCGGCCGCGAAAAACGAACAGATGGCCGGAATGCGGGTCGCGCCTCAACGTCTCTTGGACGATCAGCGCCAGACCGTCGAATCCTTTGCGCATATCGGTGTGGCCCGTCACTAGAGCATTTTCATTATTGGCGTCGATATCCTGAGTTTGCGAGATAATTTGCGCATTCGTCGGGGGTGAAGGTTTCGAGTGCGGTTGCGATGGCGTGGATCAGGGCGTCGAAGGTTCGCGCCTCGGCTTTGCGCAGCAGGGCTTTGAGTTTGGCGAACCCCTGCTCGATCGGGTTGAGATCGGGGCTGTAGGAGGGCAAGTAGAGCAGCCGGGCGCCGGCGTTCTCGATCGCCGCTCTGACGCCCTCCACTTTATGGCTCGGCAGATTGTCGAGGATGACGATGTCGCCGGGCTTGAGCTCGGGAACGAGGAACTGCTCGACCCAGGCGCGGAACTTCTCGCCGTTGATCGGCCCGTCGAACGCGCAAGGCGCGACCAGACCGTCTTGCCGCAGCGCGCCGATGAAGGTCGTCGTCTTCCAATGGCCCCACGGAACCGGCGCGACCAGGCGCTCGCCGCGCGGGCATCGGCCGTAGAGCCGGGTCATTTTGGTCGACGCGCCGGTTTCGTCGACAAACACAAGATTGTCCGGCCGCCATTCGCCCTGCTGCGCCCGCCATTGCTCGCGAGCTTCCGCTACGTCGGCACGATCCTGCTCTGCGGCGCGTTGTGACTTTTTTTGAGCGTCAGCCCAAGATGCCGGACCCGCGCCCAAAGACAACCGACGCTGACTCTCACCGCATGATCGCCGGCAAGCCACGCTTGCAGTTCGACCAGCGTGATAATCGCCTTTCTGCGCCACCTGAGCGCGCAACGCCTCGTCATAGGCCGCAAGCTTCGGCTTTGGGCCGCCGCCCGACTTGTGGGCCGTCACATCGCCGGTCGCACGCCGCCGGCCGAGCGCCTTGTAAATGTACGACACGCTGACCCGAAACAGCCGCGCGGCCGAATAGACCCTCAACCCGCCGTCCACCGCCGCCAGCACCCGATCCCGAAGGTCCTGCGAATAAGAAACACCCATGAGTCTCCCCAGCGCCGATTCGATCGCCACAGAGAATCATCACCACAACCCAAAAGGAATCCCCCTCGATTCCGTCAGTCCTGAAAATGCTCCAGCCACGCGCGCGCCCCACTCGGGATCGGAATCATCGCCGCCCGAGCGCCTTGACGATCCGGGCCAGCGCCGTCGCGTCGACGTCCGCCCCGACAAGGATCCGCTCGCCCCCGACAAGCACGATCTCCATCCGACCCACCGAGGCCGGAGCTGTGGCGGTCGCAGTCGGCGTAGCCTCCACGACGACCCTCACCGGCACAATGTTCACTGTCTTGCCGACGCCATTGACGGCCCGTTCCCGCCCTCGCCAGGTGAACAGCATATTGGCGTTCAGACCATAACGGCGCGCCACCTCCGCAACGGATGCGCCGGGCGCAAAGCTCTCCGCGATGATCCGTTGCTTCTGATCAGCCGACCACGTCCGTCGCCGCCGCTCGCCGCCATCCGCGCCTTCCATCCCGGCGTCCGACATCTGCGATAGTGTCCATTATCGATTAATGGACACGATCGCCGCGCCACATCATCGCACTATCGCCGCTCGCCCGCTTTCGCTAGCAGGCCCTCGCCGGAGGGATACCCTGGCTCAATGCCGTGGAAAGCTTCTTCTCCAAGCTCACTCGGGAGAGCCTCAAACGGGCGTCTTTCGATCGGTCGATGACCTCGAGAGCGCGATTACCCGCTAAGTAAGTCGCCGCCACCAACAGGAACCCCAAGCCCTTCGTCTGGACCGCGACCGCAAAAACGATCCAGGCCAAGCTCACGCTGAACCATCCGTCTCAGTCAGTACACTAGCAGGCTGCTGAAAAAGTGGCGCGGAAGGGCTCTGGTGTTTGCCTTTGGGGGGTGATTCGCTGGCGTCGGCGAGGCGATTCGCGAGGGGATCGATGCGGGGCGAGGATCGGACGAGCGGGGCGTTGTTCTCTTACGTCGACGTCGAGGGGCGGATCGCCGCGAACCATCCGGTGCGGGCGATGCGGCGGCTGACCAACGCGGCGCTGGCCCAGCTCGACGCGAGGTTTTCGGCGCTTTACGAGGGAATCGGGCGTCCCTCGATCCCGCCGGAGCGATTGCTGCGGGCCTCGCTTGTGCAGCTTCTCTATTCGATCCGCTCGGAGCGGCAGCTGGTCGAACGGCTGGAGTTCGACATGCTGTTTCGCTGGTTCGTCGGGCTTACGATCGACGAGAGCGTGTTCGACGCCTCGACCTTCTCGAAGAACCGCGACCGCCTGCTCACCCACGAGATCGCGCAAGAGTTTCTGTCTTCGCTTCTCGGCCTGCCGGAGGTGAAGGGGCTTCTGAGCGCCGAGCATTTTTCGGTCGATGGAACGATGTTGAAAGCCTGGGCGTCGATGAAGAGCTTCCGTCCCAAGAGCGCCTCTGGCGAAGGCCGGGGGAACGACCCGGGCGAGCCGCTGCCTCCGGGGCGCAACCGCGAGGCCGACTTCCGCAAGACCAAGCGCTCGAACAAAACCCACGCCTCGACGACCGACAAGGAGGCGCGCCTTTATCGCAAAGGCGCAGGCCAGGAGAGCCGTCTTTGCTATCTCGGCCATGCGCTGATGGAGAACCGCAACGGTCTTGTGGCGGCGCCCGAGGCGACGCTGGCGACCGGAACGGCCGAGCGCGAGGCGGCGGCTGCTTTCAGCCAGCGCTTGCCCTTTGGCGCGACGCTCGGCGCCGACAAGGGCTATGACGCCGAGGCCTTCGTCGAGGGCTTGAAGGCGCGTGGGATTGAGCCGCATGTCGCGATCAACGGGACGGTGAGCAAGCATGGCAAGGCGCGCAAGACCGCCGTCCCGGGCGAGGTCGCCGCGAGTGTGCCCCCCGGGCTTTAGACCCGGGGGCAGCGGCTGCGCAAACGCATCGAGGAAGGCTTCGGCTGGACGAAGACGGTCGGCGGCCTCATGCAGGTGAAGGTGCGTGGCCTCGACAAGGTCCGCGCCGCTTTCGTCTTCGCCATGGCCGCCTACAACATCGTCCGCCTGCCCAGGCTTATGGCCGCAACGGGCGAACTGCGTCCAGCGACATGAAAAGCCAGAGAACAATGACCCGACGTCACGCCAAAACCTCGAACGTGAGCCGCGCCCGCCTGCAAAAAATTGCGCTTGCCACCCCTCGTTGCGCAAACGCAGTGACTTTTTCAGCAGCCTGCTAGTCATCGCGCGCCTTCGGTCGTGCGCTCACTGACCGACGAAGGAATCCTCGGTCGCCCCTAGGGGCTTCCACGCGTCCGAGCCGGACTGGAAGGTCACGCGCCCCAGCGCGCATGCAATCAGCACGATCGCCAGCGCGGCGGCGATGAAAAACGCCCACGACGAAAGCTCTTTCCTGCCAGAAATTTGAGCCCCGTGCGTGCGCGAAAATGTTTCTATGGTGCGCATGTCTAAACCTCCTGGCGTGACGTTGCTCGATTATCGACGACCCGCCCTTGTTGACGCATACCCCGACACGCGACGACGGGCTGTGACGCGCCTCACAGCCTTTTCGTAGGCAGACCAGGCTTCACAGAGCCCGCGCGAGAACCGCCGCCTCCTCAAAGCAGCGATCGCCGCTCATCAAGCCGTCGACAACAACTACTATTTGCGCATTGCGACCGGCTGGAATCGACGTGAAGCCACGATTTGCCGGTTGGGACGGCGGACGTCCAAGTCGGGACCCCGGCGACTCGGGAAATGATCTGCGACCACTTTGTCGGCGCAACGGGGCGAAGAGTGCTCGCCGCGACCGGAACCAAACCTTACGCCAGACCTCGGCGCTTGCGCTCAAGATCGTCCCAGACGGTCAGCGGTTGGAACTCCGGGACGAAGCCAAGCCCCTTCGTCGCGTCCGAGGAAACGACCGTCCGCGACGTCACCACATCGATCAGAGCCGGGGCGTTGGCGAGCGAACGCTCGATTGCGCCGGGAAGGTCCTCCGGCTTGTGCACGCGCTCGCCATAAGCGCCGAAAGCCCGGGCCATCGCCGCATAATCGGAATGAGCAAGCAGCGTGCCCACTACCCGGCCGCCATAGTTTGTCTCCTGATCGAGGCGCTCGATGTTCCACGCCGCATTGTTGGACACGATGACGACGATCTTTGCGCCGTGGCGAACCGCCGTATCGATTTCCATGGCGTTGATCCCAAAGGCGCCGTCGCCCGTGACGCACACCACCTGTCGGCCGGGATAGGCGAGCGACGCCGCGACGGCGTAAGGCGTTCCAACGCCAAGGCAGCCGAAGGCGCCAGCGTCCATATAGGTGCGGGCGTCGAGACCGACGCGAGCGAAGCTGAGGAGGTCGCCGCCGTCGGCGATTGCGATGTAGTCAGTCTTGGTCTTCTCACGCAGGGCTTGAAAGATGGCGCGCGGATCGACCCCGCCATCCGATCCTGTCGTGTAACGCGGCCCAGCCTTGGCGCTGCGGTCGCGGTGGCGTTTCTGCAGCCCTTGCGTCCAGGCCCTGTCGACGGCCGACCTGCGGTTGCCAGCCGCGGCGACGATAGCGTCGAGCGCAAGGGCCGGGGTCGCGAAGATTTCCGGTTCGCCACGGCGATTGTCGATGAGTTCCCCGGGCGTGTCGGCGAGACGGATGAACTTGGCGTTTGGGAATACCGCAGGCGAGCCGTAGCCGAGCTGATAGTCAAGCTTGCGTCCGATCACGAACACCGTATCAGCTTCGGTCATCGCCGCGGCCCGCATGGCGCCGACGACCGCTGGATGATCGGCCGGCACGAGGCCGCGGCACTCCTGCGTATCGAGATAAGCGGCGCCGAGCGCGTCGAGGAGCCGGACGATCTCGGGTCCTGCGTCGCGAGCGCCGCGGCCGGTCACAACGAGCGGCCGCTTCGCCGACCAAAGCGCTTCCACCGCCTGCGCAATGATTGCGGCGTCGGGTGGGATCGTGCGCGAATTCTTCGGCGCGATCCACTCCTCGAGGACGAGGTTCGCTGGGACATGCGTGCGCAAGACGTCGGTCGGGATCTCGAGGTAGACGGGACCTGGTTCGCCAAGATCGCCAAAGGCGCGGGCCACGCCCTCGTCGAACTCGCGGATGACCTGATCGGGGACCCGAAGCGTGCGCGACTGACGCGTCACAGGCCGCAGGATGTCGACGTGGGGAATGTCCTGCAGCGGACCCATATTGGCCTGCGCGCGCGAGGTGCAGCCGCCGATCACCAGAACCGGCGCCCGGGCGAGTGAGGCGTTGGCGACCGCCGTGACAGTGTTGGTGACGCCCGGGCCGGCCGTCACCATGGCGACGCCGAGCTCGCCCGTAAGCTCGGCGTGAGCGTGCGCCATATGAACCGCCGCGGCCTCGTGGCGAACATCAATGATGCGTACGCCAAGCTGCGCGGCATGGTCCCAGATCGGCTGGATGTGCCCGCCCTGCAGGCCGAAAATGCGATCGACGCCTCGCGCCTCCAGAAAACGCGCGATCCACGCCGCGCAGGAACTATGATCGGCATTGAGATCTTCGGCGCTTGTCGCCATCTCGGCCTCCAACGTTGGTTCTCATGACGACAGGCGGCTTTCAGCCTAAGATCATAGCCTTCAGCTTGCGATGCAGGTTCTTTCCCGTCGCGGTGCGGGGCATCTCCTCATCGCGCATGAACGAGAAGGAGCGCGGACGCTTGTAGCCGGCGATGCGTGTCCTGCACCATTGGTGCAGGTTGGCTTCATCCTGCGAAGCGCCTTCACGCAAGACAATCACCGCGTGAACCCGTTCGCCCCATTTGTCGTCAGGCAGACCGATTACCACTACGTCATGAACCGACGGGTGGCTGCTGATGACCAACTCGACGTCGGACGGGTAGACGTTCTCGCCCCCAGTGATGATCATGTTGCTCTTGCGATCGACGAGATGGATGAAGCCGTCGGCGTCCCGGCGCGCCATGTCGCCGACCGTACAATAGTCGCCGCGGAACGCCTCGCGCGTTTTTTCCGGCAGCTTCCAATAGCCGTCAAAAATGTAAGGATTACTGGCGTAAAGTTCGCCGATTTCGCCATCCGGCACTTCCTCGCCATCCGGATCGAGAAGCTTGATCGGAGCCGAACCTACGCACTCGCGACCGACGGAACCAAGCTTGTCGAACTGCTCGTGCGGATGGAGCATGGTCGCCCAGCCGGTCTCGGTCGAGCCATAGAGTTCAAAGAGGCCTGCGTTCGGGAACATCTCCATGATGGCGCGCTTGGCATCCGGTCGCGCAGGCGCTGAAGAGATCATGAGCTTGGCGACCCTGTCGAGGTTGAGGTGCGCGCGCGTCGCGTGGGGGAGCGCCAACATCATCGCATAGTGTGTGGGCACCAACGAAGTGAACGTGGCGGCGCCCTCGCCAAGAACACGCACGCAGTGCTCCGGATCGAAGCTCTTGCGGCTATAAACGGTGGTGATCGCTCCGCAATAGGCGAAGGCGCCGAAGAAGTAGAGCGAGTTTGCGTGGCACATCGGCATGACGAGCAACGAGCCGTCGTTGCGATGCAGGCCGAGTTCGATCTCGGTGATGAGAGACAGCATGGCGCCGCCTCGATGATTTCGTATTGCGCCCTTCGGGGCGCCAGTCGTTCCCGACGTGTACATCAGCGTCCATGGGTCTTCCGGCGCCACCGCACCGTCTGGCTCAGTGTCGCGCGCGACGCTCATCACTGCCTCGTAGGCGACAAACCCGGCCGGGCATTGACCTTTTCCAAACCAAATTCGGCGCGAGGGCTGCACCGAAAGGTCTGGTCCAACCTCCTCCAAGGCTCCCACAAGCTGGTCCTGCACGATGATAGCCGCTGCCTCGGCGTCATCCAGGATGTAGCGGATCTCCTTGCCGACCAGGCGGAAGTTGAGCGGGACGGCGACTATGCCGGCCTTGGCTGCGGCGGCGTAAATCTCAACCCATTCCACCGTGTTGTAAGCCAAGATCGCCACGCGATCGCCTTTGGACAGCCCCAGCCCGAGAAGAGCGTTGCCGAGTCGGCAGGCGCGCGAGTTCCACTGGTGGAATGTCATGCTGCGTTCGAGATCGCGCGCGCCGATGCGTTGCGGAGACAGACGCGCGTGCGCCGTTAGCGTTTGACCGAGGTCAAGCACGTGCTTCATGACCGGGACCCCTGACAAGTCCACCAGCTGGCGCGCGCAGGCTCCTGCGCATGAATCTTTGGACGCTGACGCTTTACCGCTGATTGAGCCCTCGCGAAACCGACCGCCATTTGGCATTCCAGCCGAAGGCTGGAGTCGGTAAAGTCGAGGTGTGGCGCGGTGACATTAGGCTGAGCATGCCCGTTCCCGCCCCTTTCGTCTGGCGGTGCCTTAGTGGTTCAACCATAGCTCGGTTTCCACACCCCGCTCATCGGTAGGGTCGGGGACTGGCGCGCCGGTTTAGGTCGAAGTTCGTGTTCCCTGTTGGCTCGCTCTTTCGTCTGCGAGTGTCACACCATCTCGACCATGCCACGTTTCCAGCCCCCGCCGCGTCGAACGCAGCATGCGGATTTCCTCGCACTGCGCTCACCTGTTTGCTTCGCCTCAAGGCATATGGGACCTATCCTGCCGGGACGGCTTTCAGCGCTGGTCGTACAACCCGATAGCCCTTGAATAGGCCCAGTGTGTTGTACGTCCATTCCCTACTCCACCGCGTCCAGCCGAAGCCCTGACGGTTCCGAGCGCGCTGCATATGGCGCTTGATCTTCTTTTCCACCCAGTCTTTCACGAAGCTAAAGCACTCGCTGGAATGTCCGACCGCAAAGTAATTTACCCAACCGCGGAGCACCGGGTTGATCAACTTCACGACCCGGCCAACCGGTTGCGATTGGTTGCGACCGAACATATCCTTGAGCTTCCGCAACAGCGCCGTCCGCTTCTTGAGCTTGGGCGTGTAGTGAGCACGCCACGCGCCCCTTAAACTGCGCACCTGACGGAAGTCGAACCCCAGAAAGCCGAAGCTTTCGCCGCGGCCGAGGTCCACGATCCGACTCTTCTCCTCGTTGATTTCGACTTGCAGCTCGGCGAGTTCCTCGCGCAGTCGTTTTTCCACCGCCGCCATTAGCCAGTCATGTCGCTTGTAGGCGTCGATCAAGATCACCAGGTCGTCCGCGAATCTCGCATATTCGACGTAGGTGTGCTTGCCGTCACGCGAAGCCTCCTTCGCCCGTTCCAGCATCCTGTCCACCTCGGTGAGGTAGATGTTGCTGAGCAGCGGCGAGATCACCCCGCCTTGCGGAACGCCTTGCTTCCCGCCGGCTTTGAGCATGATCTTCAGCAGGTGCATCACGTCCGCATCGTCCACGCGTTGAGCGACTTTCGCCAACAGCCGATCGTGCCGGACATTGTCGAAATAGCTGCGCAGGTCGATGTCTATGACGCGTGTCTTGCGCTGAACGATCGCTCGCGCCACACGGTCTACCGCTTCATGAGCTGTCCTCTTGGGACGGTATCCAAACGACCCCGGTTGGAAGTCCGCCTCAAAGATCGGTTCCAATATCAGCTTGAGCGCGCCTTGCACCACCCTGTCGCGGATAGCTGGAATCGAAAGAACGCGGACCTTGCCCCCATCCTTCGGAATCTCCTGCCTCCGAGCCCGCAGTGGCACATAGCTACGCCGGACCAGTTCGTCCGCTATCTGCCCGAGGAAATCCTCTACGCCTTGCGCTTCGATGGCCTCGAAGGTCACCCCGTCACTTCCCGAAGCCCCGTCGTTCTTTTTGGCCAGCGCATACGCCTCGCGTAGCGTTTCCAGCTTGCAGACATGGACGTACAATCCCCAGAACTTCCAAGACGTCTCAGCCTTCGCCTTGACGTATATTCTCCGCCTCAGGTCCTGCAAATCGATGGACGCCTTTGTCATCTCGTCCTTGCCTTCCTTGTGGTCGGAGACGTTCCAAACAGCAGGGCTCCTTCGCTCCACGGGCGTTACCCCGCTTCGACGCTACTTCGAACCCATCCGTCACCCTCTCGCCTTCGATCGACTTCCCGGTTGAGCCGGTTATACGATCTACCCTGCTCCGATGATTTCTCCTCGGGACGAGGAGGGCTTCTCCAGTTGCTCGGCATGTCCTTGTCACCGTGCTGTCGCTTCCACCCCGCCGAAGTGTTGGAGCCGCATCGATCAGATTTCGGCTCCCCATGCTGCCTTCGCCCTCCGGTTGGGGGCTCGGCCTTCGGGGCTACTCATTTTCGAGGCCACTTTTGCGTTCACTGTTGTTACGGCCCGGTGACTCGTCGCCTCCCCACGGGAGACGTTGTCGATAGGCTTCAGAGTCTTGGTTTCCCGCCACCCTGCTATCCAAACTACGGGGTTCTGATTTTTGCCCCGGCAGGCCTTTCTCCTGCTGAACATGCCAGCCTTCGCTGGACACACAACCGGACGTGCAGATTTCCCGCATCCGGCTCTCGGACAAGACCTCACGCCCTATTTCGTGCGACGCCATCGCCAGGCTTCAGCCATTTTGTTACCTCCTTGACTGCTCCGATTGCTTCCCGCTGGAGCGATTGCCGGGTGCGGCTCGCACCCACTGGAACGCGCCGCCTTCTCACGGCGCACACGTAAAGCGGACATGCCGATCGCGCCGTAGAACGTCATGTAGTTCATCACGGATATGCAGACCTCCGCCATTGCGCGGATCAATCGTCATCGCGTTGTCCACATCGTCGGAGGCCGAAGCTAGTCCACCCTGCTCGACGGAAGCCTTCGAGGTAGTGCTCACGCTCGGCTTCCAGTTTGATCGGCATTTCCTTCGCGATCCAGCCCAAGGAGATGTTGGGCTGGGCGCGGCGAAGCTCCCGGAGCGAGGCAGCGGCAACCTCGGTTTGGCCAGCCATGGCAGCGGCAGAGGCCAGCATCCGATGCGCGCCGACAAAATCCGCGCGCTCGGGCACGGCCTGGCGCGCAAGCCGCATCGCCTCGTCGTAGTTGCGTCCGACGAACTGCGCCTAAGCGGCGATGCCATTATAGATCGCCAAAAGCGGATCGCGCGGGCTTGGGCGCAGGGCGCGGCTCGCCGCCTGAGCGGCTTCCTGCCAGCGCCCACAGTAGGACAGAGTGAGACCGTAATAGCCTTGCGCGAGTGAGAAATTCGGATCGAGGCGCAGCGCCAACTCAAGCTTGGCCAGGGAATCGTCGAAGCGGCGCGCAAACAATGGACCCATCCCATCGCGAGATGCGCCCACGGATCGTCGCCGTCGGCGCGGATCGCCGCAAGCGCCGCGTTCTCGGCGATCGGCGCCACACTCGCCATGTCCGCCCAACCCATATGGGCGCAGAACATTTGGCTGGTGGCGAGCATGCCCGCCGCCTGGCCATAGTCCGCCGCAAACCGCGGGAATGTCGTGCTATTCTGTGGGGGAGGAAATCATGCTGGGACGTGCAGACTACCTGGTGGAGCTGAGGGGATTCGAACCGCGGGTCGCATTTGGGTGCTGAAACACAGGCTCCAGCGCCGCGCCGCAGGGATTTTTGATGGCAGTCCTCTTATCCCTCCAATGGGGACGCCATCACAGGAGTCCTCAAATGCATTGTCACTGCGGACGTAAGGTGACAGGGGAGAGAGCTGTCTCGATCGACACACTCGTCGAAGCGGTGAAGATCGGTTGTCAGATTTTCGGTGATCCCGTCGGCGAAATAGTCTTGAGCCGGATCGCCGGAGAGATTGGCGAAGGGCAACACGACGATGGACAGATGCGCTGGCGGCGCTGGCGCGTTCAAGGCGGTGATTGCATTCCGGTTCGCGCCAACGAAATACCAGGCGCCGGCCGCGATCAATATGAGCAATGCCGCGAACCAAAGCACGTGTGGCGCAAGCGACGAACGGTTTTTTGGCTCGGCGAGCGTGGCCTTGGTTGCAGGCTTCGCTTGGGCGGGGCGCCCACTTGCAAGGAATAGACCCGGATCGACCTTTCGATGTTCTTGAGTTGCGTCGGGCCGAGATCAGTGACCGCCATATCCAGCCTTCCGCTCACTTGACGGTAGCCGTCCTCCGACAGACAGATTGCGCCCGGCCCGGCGATCCCTTCCAGTCGCGCGGCGATATTGACGCCGTCGCCCATCAGGTCGCCGTCGTTCTCCTCGACGACATCGCCCAAATGAATGCCGATGCGAAATTCGATACGTTTGTCGAGCGCGACGCCCGCGTTGCGTTCGACCATGGCGTGCTGCACTTCGAGTGCAGCGCACCGCGTCGACGACGCTGCGGAACTCGATGACGCTGCCATCGCCGGTGCGCTTGACGATGCGGCCATGGTGCACAGAGATTGTGGGGTCAATCAGATTGCTGCGGAGCGCCCTGAGTCGCGCCAGGATCCGATCCTCGTCCGCTCCCGCGAGCCGGCTGTACCCGACCATATCGGCAACCAGGATCGCCGCAATCTTCCGGGTTTCGCTCATGGCGCACCCTCCGGGCACCATCTGGCATAGCACAAAAACCGTTGATGAGCTGGTTATATGTTGAGCGAGCCAAACAATTCCGGCCCCCGAGCCAATACTCGAAGGGCAGGCTTGGGATCGGTGCGATGCGCTCGGTAGACCGTCGCCCAATGACCGCAATTTGCGCACAGCGGCCGGCCGGGTTGGGATTCCCTGCATTTTGTTTTCATGGGTGAAGACAGCGAAGAGAATACGGTCCATTGAGGTTGTGTCCTGAAACACGCCCATGGGCCGGGTTCTGCGGCGGACCTCTCGGAACCGGCGTTCGATGGCGTTGGTTGTCCGCACCGCCCTTCGCTGGGCGAGCGTCTTGTAGCGGAAGCAGGTGAGAAGCTCGTCGAGATCGTCGCGCAGGCAAGTGACTGCGGCGGGGTAGGCTTGGCCCCAGCGCTCGGCGAAGCGGCGGGCGGCCGAGCGCGCCTTGCGTGCGTCCTCGGCGTTCATCACCGCATGCAGGTCGGCCTTGACGGCGGTCTGGTCGGCCTTGCGGACCTTGTTGAGAATGTTGCGGATCTTGTGGGTCCAGCAGCGCTGGACGGGGATCTTGTCGTAGACCCTGGGCAGGGCGGCCAAGAGCCCTGAGCCGCCGTCGACGCAGATCATGTCGAGGCCCTCGCCGGCGAGGCCGCGCTTATAGAGGTCGTCGAGGAAGCGCTCCCATTCGGCGGGGCGCTCGCCGCGCGCCAGGCGAAAGTCGATCACTTCCTTCTTGCCGTCCTGCCTGAGGCCCAGAGCCACCAGAACCGGGCGGCGCAGCGCCCCGGCCCCGGTCTTGCGGGCGAGCATGACCCCGTCGAGCATCAGCGCCTTGTAGCGCCCAGAAAGAGGGCGGCGGTGGAAAGCCGCCATAGCCGCGTCCAGGGACTGCGCCACCCGGCTCACCGCGCTCGGACTGACCGGACGGCCAAGCAGAGACAGCAGGACCTCGCCAAGCTTGCGGGTCGAAAGCCCAAGCACGAAACCGGCCAGGATCGTCCGGTCGATCTCGGGCGAGCGCCGGGCGTAGGCGCACCACTTCGGTCGGGCAGTAGCGGCGGGTGCGCGGAACGAGAAGCTCGATGTCGCCGAGTTCGGTCAGAAGCGAGCGCCGGTAATAGCCGTTGCGGCGATCGGCATCGTCCTCCGCCTCGAGGCTCTCAAGCCAGCGATCGACCGCCGCCGACATCTCGGTCTCGATGATCTCGGCCAGAGCCTGCCGGCCGAGCGGACGATAGCCCTCGCCCCAATCTAGACCCTGCGCCTGCATGGCCTTCACCATCGCGAAAGCAGCCGGTAAACTCTCAATCGTCGCAGCGCACTGTGGCATGGGGTGCTCCTTAGCTGGGTCTTGGTCGACCGCAGGGAGTACCCCTTCACCCGCCTGACACAGAATCTCTTACGTCACCCGGACATGGCGGGACGGATATCAGACCTTGCAGCGATGGGCGCGCTCATCACAAACGTCAAACGCACCTTTGGACGGGGCCCTCGGCTAAATGCGACGGTCCGCAACCCGTGTGCTTCCTCCTCAGGTGAGGGCCTCTGAAGGCGCATAGAAGCCGACGGAGCCTCTTTGCACCGAGAAATCCCGGTGGTTTAGTTGCTCTAACAATCCGACCCAAAATTCTAACTTGCTCTAATTGATCCCCGTCGTATTTTTCAGATCAGCAGACGGTCACGGTTGCGCTCCGCCAAGCGCACGGGATGAAGCTCGGCAGGCGTCATGGTCGACCCGGCAGCGCCTTCTGATCGACGAGCAAGTTTTATTTCCTGACGGCAAAACCGCGGCGCAAGGAACGCGACAATCATGAATCTTTCGACTTTGCTTTCGAGCCGCGCCTCCAAGGGGCGACCCGTGCGCGCCGCACTCATCGGAGCGGGCAAGTTCGGGTCCATGATCCTTTCCCAAATCCCGAGGATCGAGGGGCTGCATATGGCCGTGGTTGTCGATCTCGACGTCGGTCTGGCGCGTCAATCCTTCGAGCGAGTCGGCTGGGCTGACGGTCGATACGATGCCCGCAGCGCGGGCGAAGCGATTAAAAACGGCACGACCTTCATCACTGATGACATCGAGGCGATGCTGGCGTGCCAAGAGATCGAATGTGTCATTGAGGCCACTGGCCATCCCCTCGCGGGGACCCGGCACGCGCTCGCTTGTATCGAGCACGGCAAACACCTTGTCATGGTGAATGTCGAGGCCGACGTGATGGTCGGGCCCATCCTCGCCGAAAAGGCCCGGGCAAAGGGCCTCATCTATTCGATGGCCTACGGGGACCAGCCCGCCTTGATCTGTGAGCTCGTTGACTGGGCGCGCGCCTGCGGCTTCGAGATTACGGCCGCCGGCAAGGGCATGAATTTCGAGCCGCGTTATCGCTACTCAACTCCAGACACCGTGTGGGGCCTCTTCGGTTGGAGCGAGGAGATCGTCAAGAAAGACAGACTCAATCCGAAGCTCTACAATTCCTTCACGGACGGCACGAAGGCCGCCATCGAAATGGCCGCTGTTGCGAATGGAACGGGCCTCGATTGTCCCGATGACGGACTCGCGTTCCCTCCGGCGGGGGTGCAAGACCTCGCCCGAGTGTTCCGCCCGGTAGCCGACGGCGGCCGGATGGCCCGTTCTGGCCTTGTCGACATTGCCGCGAGCCAGGAACCTGACGGCCGCGAAGTCCTTAACAACGTTAGGTACGGAGTGTTCGTCACCTTCAAAGCGCACAGCGAATACGCGCGAGCGTGCTTCAAGCAATATGGCCTGCTGACCGATCCGTCGGGTTGGTACGCATCACTCTGGCGCCCTTTCCACCTCATCGGCCTTGAAGCGTCCGTCAGCGTCCTGTCGGCGGTCCTGCGAAACGAGGCGACCGGTTCCTCGAGGGAGTTTAGGGGGGACGCTGTCGCCACCGCCAAAAAAGACATGCAGCCTGGCGAAATGCTTGATGGCGAAGGCGGGTTCGCGGTTTGGGCAAAAGCGATCCCCGCCGCACGCAGTCTAGAGTTGGGCGCGCTGCCGATGGGGCTTGCGCACAATGTCCGCCTCAAGCGGCCGGTCACAAAGGACCAGGTCGTGAGCTACGCCGACGTCGATCTGGTGAACGATCGCGATGTCGCCGCTATTCGCCGCGAAATGGAGGATCGCTTCAAACCTCTCAAGAGTGTCGCCGCGCAGTAATATAAGTCTATGGCAGGAGGGCTCGCCTTCTGCGCGCACGGCGCCGGGCCGCCCCCACACCAGTGAGCATACCAGCTGCTCCCGTTCGTTTGTTCACGATGGAGCGCGGCTCGATCATTGCGCAATTATAATAGACCCCAGGAGACGCCGAAGACCTGCATGAGGCGCTGGGTCGGGAGGTGGTTGTCATTTCCGCGGCCTTCGAGCCTGCCACATGTCACGTTGCTGGCGCAACCAGTCGAGAAACAATTGCACCTTTCGCCTTCGAAGGTGATCCCGAGGGCAGACAATCCATTGCGTGATGAGACGAATTTCCGGCGCATCGCGAACAGGTCGGACCAGCACTCCCTCCGCAAGCTCACGCTCCGTCATCAGCGTGCTTTCAAGCGCGATCCCAAGGCCCCCAGCGGCGGCGTCGATCGCCATATGACTGCGATCGAAGAGCACCTTGCGCCATCGTGTAGTCGGTTGGACGCCGGCTAGAGCGAACCAGCGCGGCCACTGCGCTTGTGATTTGACCGAGTGGATTAAGCTACGAGTAGGAAGATCCGACGGAGCGAGACTTTCCGCGCTGGCATAGTTCGGGGCGCAGACGGGCCAGAATTCTTCCTCCGCCAACCCCTCCACAAACAGCCCGGGCCATCTTCCGTCGCCGTGCCGTATCTCGACGTCCACCAACTCCCGATCGAAGTCCGTCGGCTCGTTCGTGCCATCAAGACGCACCTCCAGGTCAGAATCGAGATCAATCAGGGAGCCGAGACGCGGCAGCAGCCACTTGTGCGAAAGTGTCGGCGTTGCGCGCACGTTAAGCGCCATCAGCGATCGGAAGCCCCGAATCTGGTCTGTCGCCTCGGTGATCCGCTCGATCTGATCGCGGATCGAAGCGAAGTACCGCTCTCCGGCTTCCGTAAGGGCGACACGGCGTCCGACCTTGACCATCAAAGAGGTGCCGAGTTGCACCTCCAGGAGCTGGATTTGCTGCGTGACCGCAGAAGGCGTCACGTTGAGCTCGGCCGCCGCCTTCGAGACGCTGCCTGCTTTGGCGGCGGCATGAAAGACGCATATCGCGCGCATGGGAACCTGCATCGGGGCGACCTCGGAAACCCAGCATATCGTTAGCAATTCTAAGCTTTTGTGCAAAGCATCTAAATTGCTCTTAACAAAGCGGACGCTTAAGCTCGTGAACGTCGGATTGCAGCCACGCTAAAACCGACGCTGAGAAGATGCCGGGAAGTAACGCCCGATAGCCTGGAGGAACGCTGCGAGGAACATCGAAACTGTTTACTGTTTCGACGACCGAACAGTTCGTTCCTTCAATGTATGACGACGACACGCGCGAGCCAGCGCGGTCGATTATTGGTGAGTAGAACGGGAGGAAGCTTATGATGACTTTAGTTCGACCGATATTGACAACCGCCAGCCTACTCGTCCTCGTAATAGGCGCTGGCGCCTCACGGGCTGCGGAGAGTTGCTCCGCCTATCCGACCGGAACGGCCGAAAAGATCGAGAGTTCTGATTTGGCATCGAAGTTCGGCGCCGTTCCGAAACCAGGCAAGGAGTTGCACTTCGCGTACGTGACCAAAACGCTCATCAACGAATTCTGGCAGGATGTTGCGGCAGGCGTGAAGAGCGAGGCGGCCAAATATGGGATTAAGGTCGACGTGCAGGCAGCCAAGGACGAATCGTCGATGGTCGAGCAGCTCAACCTCGCCCAGACAGTGGCCTCACAGAAGCCGGACGCACTGCTCTTGTCGCCGCAGTCGGACTTGAACCTCGCGCCCATGATCAAGGCCGCGGCTGCGGCAAACATCCCGACAGTGATTATTGACGACGCGCGCACGCCGGGCGCTAGCACGTATATCGGGACGGATCAGATCAAAATCGGCGCCGAGGCGGCGACTTTTCTGCATGATACTCATCCCGACGGCGGAAAGGTAGCGCAGATCGAAGGCGCCGCGGGCTCTCCTAACGCGCGGGCTCGTATCAAGGGGTTCAAAGAGCAGCTCGCCACTTATCCGAATTTGCAGCTCGTCGCGAGTCAGCCAGGCAACTGGGACCGCCTAACGGCGCTCAATGCCACCAGCAATATCCTCCGCCAACATCCCGATCTGGTTGGAATTTACGCCAATAACGACGGAATGGCGCTCGGCGTTTTCGAGGCAGTGAAAAACGCGAACGCCGCCGGCAAGACCTTGGTCGTCGGCACCGACGGCATTCGTGAGGCCAAGAAATCCATCCAAGCGGGCGAGATGAGCGCTACGGTGGCGGAATTCCCCTTCGAAGAGGGCCAACTCGGGGTCGAGGTGGCTTTGCGGCTCCTCGGTTGTCAGCCCATCCCGCCGTGGGTGGTTTCGCCGAACGCGGTCATAACGAAGGACAACGTCGCGAAATTCCCCAGTCCGCAGGCGAATTGAGGGCCATCTCTATGAGCACTGTCGCATTGTCCGGTGGGACGGGCGCGTTGCGCGCGCCGATGCTGGCGATGCGCGGCGTCTCCAAGACATTCGGCCGTGCTCGCGTGCTGAACAGCGTGGATCTTACCCTCAAGAGTGGAGAGGTCCACGCACTGCTCGGTGAGAACGGCGCCGGCAAGTCGACCTTGATGAAGGTTCTGTTCGGCATCGTCCCGCCGGACGCGGGAGAGATCGAGATCGACACGCTCGGCACCGTTCAGATCGAGAGCCCTCGCCACGCGCTTTCGCTCGGCATCGGACTTGTCAGCCAGGAACTGAGCCTCGTTCCGCAACTCGACGTGGCGCAGAATATCTTCCTCGGCCAGACAGCCGCTCTGGACATTGTGCCGCGCGGACGGCACCGCGAAGCCGCGGTCGAGATTTTCGGACCCTGGTCGCCCCATCTCCGAGTTCGATACACCTGTCTCCAAGCTCGGCATGGCTGATCGTCAACTCGTCGAGATCAGCCGCACGCTGGCGCGAGGGGGTCGGATTATCGCGTTCGACGAGCCTACCTCTAGCCTAACGCCTCAGGAGCGCGACGGCCTGTTCCAAGTGATCCGCGGGCTTCGAGATGCGGGCAAGGCGATCATTTACATCTCGCATCGCATGGAAGAGATCCGCGCCATCGCTGATCGTTTCACGGTCATGCGAGACGGCAAGGTCGTCGCGACCGACGCCATAGAGAGATACACCGACGCACAGCTCAACGAACTGATTGCCGGACGCGAGTTATCTCTGGCCATGGAAGGGCGCCCGCCCATCTCGGGATCGATGGGACTCCGCTGATTGAGCTGCGAGACCTCTCAACGATCCGTGTTCACAATATTGATCTGTCCGTTCGTCCGGGCGAGGTCGTGGGCCTTGCGGGCCTCGTCGGCTCCGGCAGGTCAGCGATCATGCGCGCTGTGTTCGGAATTGATGAGCGGACGGGCGGCGAGATCTGGGTGGCCGGGTCCGTGGTAAACATCAAGGAGCCCAAGGATGCGATGCGAGCCGGTATCGCCTTGATCCCGGAGGATCGCCGTGGACATGCGATCGTTCCGATGATGTCGGTCGAACAGAATTTTGGGCTCGCCAACCAGAAGCGTTTCGCGCGGTTTGGTGTATTGCGCGGAGCCGCCCGTCGCGCGGAGGCTCGAAAATATGCTTCGGATCTTCAGATTTCGACCGCCCAACATCCTGACCCCCATGGCCAATCTGTCGGGGGGCAACCAGCAGAAGGTCGTCATCGCGCGCTGGCTGGCCACGGGTGCCCGCGTACTCATGTTTGATGAACCCACTCGCGGCGTCGACGTTGGCGCAAAGGCCGAGATCTATGCCTTGCTCCGTCAGCTCGCCGCCGCGGGCGCAGCCGACCTGGTCATCTCGTCCGAACTGCCCGAACTCCTGCTTCTTTCTCACCGAATAGGCATCGTCAATCGAGGCCGCCTAACTCAAATCCTGGAAAACGGCGGCCATCTTAACGAGGACGTACTGATGCGTCACGCAACCGCAGGCGGCCTGTCATGATCCAAAGCGCCGCCAAGACCCCGAGCCTTACGGCTCCCACCTCAAAGGCCCCGTCGCTCAATCGGGATCTCTTCCGACAAGCGAGCGTGCTGATTGGCTGCGTCGTCCTTTTTGCGATCTTCTCGCTTCTCACCAGCAGCTTCTACCAGCCGTCCAATCTTATCGACATCATGCTGCAATCGTCGATCAACGCCGTCATCGCGGTAGGCATGACGCTGGTGATCATCACACGAGGCATCGACCTCTCGGTCGGCTCGATGGTTGGCCTGTCAAGTATGGTGGCCTCCGACCTCATGAGCCACAACATGGCGCTCGGCATCTTCGGCGGCCTCGCGGTGGGGATGATCTGCGGTCTCATCAACGGAGTACTGATCGCCAAGCTGAAGCTGCCCGATTTCATCGTGACGCTCGGCACACTGAGCGTCTATCGCGGCGCGGCGCTTATCTATACCAATGGGCAGCCCATCTACGGCTTGCCGGAAGGATTCCGCGCGGCGTTCGGCGGCCAACTGCTCGGCGTCCCCACGCCTGTCATCATGGCCTTTATTGTTGCGGGGCTCGCATTTTTTTTGGTCCGCTTCACGGCGCTAGGCGAGCAGATCGTCGCCGTCGGTGGCAACGAAGAGGCAGCGCGGCTCTCTGGCATCAACATCGATCGCGTCAAAATTGTCGTCTATACGTTATCGGGCCTGCTTTCCAGCCTCGCGGGGTTTGTGCTCATCGCGCGGATCGGCGCTGCCGAGCCGATCGGAGGAAACGGCTTCGAGCTCCAGGCGATCGGCGCCGCGGTTATCGGCGGCGCAAGCCTGTTCGGTGGCGTTGGAAATCCGCTTGGCTCGCTTATCGGCGCGCTGACGTTGGGCGGTTTACAGAACGGACTGACGCTTATGAACGTCCCGTCGTTTTGGCAATATGTGGCCTCGGGCGTGGTCGTCATCCTCGCGGTCTATGCGGATCGACTCGCCCGTCCGCGTCGATGAGGGAGTGGGTCCGACTATCACGCGCCGCCTGATGGAGCTCGGTGGCCTTCAGGATCGACTTCGGCATATCTGAACCCGCTTTACCATGTGCGACGCGACCAGGGCCGCGGCCCCGGTTGGTAGGCTCGAACCGGTCAGCTCGCGTATCTTCGAAATCATTATGAGGCAAAATCTCGTGCATGAGACCAAGCTGCGCTTTGCGACCCGCCTGAACTCGTTCGGATCGAGACCAGACGCCTATTGGCCGAAAGGTCACGGCAAGCCGAGCCCTCTCGACCTCGCCGAGCGTGCCTCCAAGGCCGAGGGTCTTACGGACGTGGACCTTAACTATCCGGACCATGTGGGGTCCGATCCTCGCGTGACCGGCCAAGAGATACGCGACCTTGGGCTCGCCGTGAACGGCCTCGCAATGCGGTACTATTCGAATCCAGCCTTTAAGATCGGAGCTTTCACCAATCCAGACCTGGCAGTCGGCGCGAGGCGATTGAACTCACCAAACGAGGCATAGACGCCGCTCGGCAAGCTGGCTGCAATCTGATGACGCTGTGGCTTGGCCAGGATGGCTTCGACTACGCCTTTCAGGCCGACTATGCGCAGCTGTGGGCGGATGAGATCCAGGGCATCCGCGAGGTCGCCCTGCACGATCCAGACTGCCTCGTTAGCATCGAATACAAACCGAACGAGCCGCGTTCCTATAGCCTAATGCCGGACTGCGCGACGACTCTTCTTGCCCTTAAGGAGTGGATCTTCCGAATGTCGGCGTGACGCTCGATTTCGCCCATGTGCTCTATGCGGACGAGCCGCCCGCCTTCGCAGCAGCGCTGATCAAGCGACACAGTCGCCTTCTGGGCATGCATCTCAACGATGGATATTCAAAGCGAGACGACGGCCTCATGGTTGGAGCCGTGCATTCCCTCCAGACGATCGAGCTGCTTCGGCAGGTCAAGGTCGACGGGTTCGCTGGTCTGATCTACTTCGACACCTTTCCGGATCTGACAGGCCTAGATCCCATTAAGGAATGTGAAGCCAACATCGCCACCGTCAAGTCGATGCTTCGCGTAATCGACACACTCGACGCCGAGAACGAGTTGCAGGGCGCAATCGCGCTTCAGGAGGCGGTCGCCACACAAGCGATTGTCCGCAAGGCGATGTTCGGAAGCTGAGATATCGATGGTCTTGACTGGTGAGATGTCCTCCCTGTTTGCGGGCACAGCCGGAAGGGCGGACGCCACGTCGCCGCGCGATCGGGATTTCGGGAGACGCTCGTGAGAGTAGGACCCGAGCGGCGCCCCCCTAAAGACGCACGCCTCGCCCCCGGCGGTCATTGTGGTCGGGAGCCTCCAATCGGACCGACAAGGCGCGAGGATCGGTCTATCGGATCGAACCGTCTGAGATGGGCGGCGATAGCGCCCCGCTGCACACCGCGGCGGAGGCGACCGGCAAAGCGAGGCCGGATCGGCCTGAGCGGAGCGCAAGCCCACGGTCCCGTCAGGCGGCGTGAGATGGCGAAGCGCCAAAGAGCGAGGCGCGCCGGGGATGCTTCCAGTTCCTCAGCCCTAGTAGCCTGAGTCAGACGAACTGAGGGTATAGCCTTGCGAGCTTGACGCGGGCGTCGGCGGTTGTGAATTGCCAATCCGCTTTGGCGTGCAGGGTGTTGCGGCGCTTTTGCCAGGCGGCGACTTCGGCGACCAGATCGGCCTTGTCGCAGATGCGGCGATCGAGGCATTGGGTCGAGAGGACGGCGAGCTCGGATTCGGCCATGTCGAGCCAGCTTCCGTGCTTGGGCGTGTAATGCCATTCGAATCGTTTGACGAGGCGGCGCGCTTCGGCGGCGGGAAAGGCTTCGTAGAGCGACGCAGCCGTATGCGTGCTGAGATTGTCCTGCACCAGAACGATCTTGTCCGCGCCGGGAAAATGCATGTCGGACAAATCCTTGAGCGCGTGGGCGTAATCGACGGCCGCGCGCCGGTCCGTGACCTTCACGCGCCGCCAGCCTTCGAGCGGCGCGAACATCATGAACAGATTGGCCACGCCATTGCGCTCGTATTCGTAGTCGTAACGCTCCGCTTGTCCCGGCGTGGCCGCGATCGGCGCGCGCGTCTCGGCGATGAGTTGCTTCGACGTTTCATCGAGGCATACGAGGGGGCGCTTGGGATCGTGCGGCCTCTGGTAAACTTCCAGCACGTCTTCCATGTTGGCGACGAAGGCGGCGCTGGCCTCGGGCGCGATCACCCATTGCTGCTTGCGATGGGGCTGGAGAATGTTTTTTTGAGCGTCCGCCCGATCGTGTTGTCACTGGCGCTCCCGACGATCTGCAACTCGACGACTTTCTCCTCCAAAAGACGCAGCGTCCATCTGGCGTGGCCAGCCGGGGCCGATCCGCAAGCCAGAGCGATCAGCTTGGCTTCCGCGGCGCCGTCGAAAATCCGGCGAGGGGCCGATTTGGGATTGTACTTGCGCATCAGGACGGCTTCGAAGCCTTCCACGACAAGTTGCCGTCGCGTTCGCTCGATCGTCGGGATGCTGGTGTCCAGCGCCTCGGCGATCCGGCTGTCGCTCCATCCCTCGCCCGCCTCCGACACGTCCGCTTTCAGAAGGATGCGAGCTTTCGTCAGCAAATGCGCGGCGCGCTTGCCCCTGCGGACAAAGTCGTCGAGCCGGGCGCGCTCCTCTTCGCTCAGCTTGACTACGTACTTCTTGACGGCAACCTCTTGCCTGGCCACGAATTATCTCCATCGCGCAATCGCCAAGCCATTGATTCAGACAATCCCGTCAAACTCAATGACGTGAGCCACTAGCGTCGTCTGAACGCGAGAGGCTCGAGGCCGCGGTCGCGAGTTTTTCCGGCCTCAACGTCGACCAGCTTCGTTTGCAGTGGCGAAACCATTTGGGCGGGCTCGCTCCCGCCCATCTTCCGGGATGGCTCCTCGCGCGCGTGCTCGGCTATCGCATCCAGGCCGCGGCATTCGGGGATCTCGATCGGGCGATCTTGCGGCGTCTCCCCGAGATGAAGGGCGAAGTCCTATCGGACAAGCTCGTCCCTTTGCGACCCGCGGACCGACAACGCGCGAGGGCGTCGGGCTCAGATCCGGAGCTCTCCTCGTCCGCGAATGGAACGGCCGTATCGAGCGCGTCATGGTCCTCGACGAGGGGTACGCTTGGAATGGCGGCGTCTACAGCAGCCTTTCGCAGGCAGCCAAGGCAATCACCGGCACGAATTGGAACGGACACCGCTTCTTCGGCCTGAACGGCGTCAGGAACGGCATCTCCAGGAGAAAAGGAATCGCCGCGCCAACATCAAACGCAGCGTTCGGTACTGGCGTATCGCACCCGAGCCAGGCTCAAATCGTGCAGGAGGTCCGACGATGAAGCAGGGCGAGCGCAAGATCGACCTTCGCTGCGCCGTCTACACGCGCGTCTCCACCGAATCCGGTCTTGAGCAGGACTTCAACTCGCTCGACAACCAGCGCGAGGCTTCCGAGGCTTATATCAAGAGCCAGGCGCATGAGGGGTGGAAGCTCGTCCGAGAACGCTATGACGACGGCGGCTTCTCGGGCGGTTCGATGGAACGGCCAGCGCTCCAGAAGCTGTTGGACGATGTTCGGGCTCGCAAGATCGACATTATCGTCGTCTATAAGGTCGACCGGCTGACGCGATCGCTTGCCGACTTCACCAAACTGGTCGAATTGTTCGACGCCAATGGGGTCTCGTTCATCTCTGTGACCCAAGCCTTCAACACCACGACCAGCATGGGGCGGCTCACCGTGAATTCTCCACCGCCTGGAAGGCGGTGGCTTCGAGTTACGGCTCAAAGCCGGATCGGTCCGCCATCCGGCGGACGTGGCCGCAACTCACGTGACATTGAAGTTGTCATCGGGCTCGGGAGGGGTTTGGTTCTTGATATATTCGACCCACATGTCATCCGTGACGTTGCCGCTGCTCACCACCCAATAGCCCCCTCGCCCACAGATGCTGGCCCCAGTAGCGCTTGCGCAACACGCCGAACTCGCTCAGCAGCTTGTGCGAACTGCGGCCCTTCAAGTGCTGCACAGCGCGCCACACCGACAGGCTCGGAGGGATCGACAGCAGCATGGGGACATGGTCGCGATTGATCGACCCCGCGTGCACCGCCATCTCATGCGCCCGCGCCGTCTCGCGCAGCAATTCGCGACAGCGAACCCCAACGCCGCCGCCAAGCACCGGGTAACGATACTTCGTCACCCAGACCAAGTGATACTTGCAGTCCCAGACCGTATGGCCGCCACGCTTGTACGCTTCCATCCAGCCAATCTACACCGGAAGCGCCCCCATCCAGCCGCCTAAAGGCGTGGGGTTTACCGATCCCCTATCGGGGACTCTAACATGCTCTTGTCTTTCGCCCAGTTCGAGCGGGAGATCACGGGCGAGCGAATCCGCGACAAGGTCGCCGCCTCGAAGCGGAAGGGCATCTGGATGGGCGGAGCGGTTCCACTCGGCTACCGGGTCGAGGACCGCGCTTTCCACGTTGTCGAAGACGAAGCCGAGTTCGTTCGCAATCTTTTTCGCCGCTACCTCGAAGCAGGCGGGGTGGCGCGCCTCAAGACCGCTCTTGACGCCGAGAATGTTCGCTCGCCCGTTCGGACGAACAGAACCGGCAGAAAGACCGGCGGCGCTCCGATCTCGCGTGGCCATCTGTATTGGATCCTGTCGAACCCGATCTATGTGGGACGGCTGCGCCACAAAGGGCAGATCCACGATGGCCTTCATCCGGCGATCGTCGACGTTGAGATCTGGGAGCGGGTCCAGCAAAGGCTCGCCAGCCAAACGCAGACGCGGCGGCCACCCCAGCCCGACGATTATGCCTTTCTTGTGGGTAAGCTCTATGACGACCGCGGAAACAGGATGGGCGCCAGCCATGCGTCTAAGGGTGGACGGCCGCTGGCGCTATTATGTATCGCGCGCGGCGTTGTCGGGACGCAAACAGGAGGCCGGATCGGTCGTCCGCATTCCGGCGCCAGAGATCGAGAACCCGATTGCCAACGCAGTCGGGGCTCATCTCGCAACGCGGGCCAACGCGATCGACGGCTGTCACATCGACCGCGGCGGCGGACGTGGCGACTACACCGTCACGCAGCATGAATTTGGCCGCATGCGAAGGGACCTACCGGGCGAGAACGATGTGCGAAACGCGATCGACTGCGTCACCGTCAGCGCCACGCGGATCGAGATTGTTTTGAACGAATCCATCGTCAGCGAAGGGCAGGATCGGGTCTTGACGCTGCCCTGGACCCGAGCGTCTTCGCGCCGTCGCCGCGAGATCATCCAGGGCGTTGGCGAAGCGCAGCGACCCCTACGAGCCATGCGAACGAAAGGGCGAGACGGTTTCATCAGGGCGTTGGGCGACGCTCGCCGCTGGCTGGACGAACTTCTCATCGACCCTGCCCAGACCATCGACTCGCTCGCCATACGCGAAGACAAGAGCGAGCGCTCGATTCGGATGACGGTGTCGCTCGCGTTCGTCTCCCCCGTCCTGGCGGAAGCCGCACTGGAGGGTCGCATTCCACGCGGGTTCAGCGTCCAAGCGCCTGACCGACCTGCCAGTTCTCTGGTCCGAGCAATGGCGCGCAGTGGGACTGCGAGAGCCGGTTCAGGTTCGAGCCGAACTCGGCTGATCCACGCTGTCTTCGATAGCTTGCTGACGCTATGTTGGGGCGCCCGCTGTTTCGATCCAACGCTTCTATCGTGCAGCCCGGGAAACGGAATTTTGCTGGCAGAGACTGGCGGGGGAATTCAGGCGCCGCGCGCGGGAGAGCGGCCGGAATTCGGTTCGCAGGCCGGCCGCGGCCCGCTAACCTACCGGAATTGCGATAGTTTTTTTGCCCGGAAAACCGGGTCGGTTTGCCGGGACTGGGTGGTGGGCGATGCAGGGATCGAACCTGCGACCCCTCCCGTGTGAAGGGAGTGCTCTACCGCTGAGCTAATCGCCCTGGCTAAAGCGCCAGCATGCTTTACGGCCCGCGCGAGAGCCAAGTCAAGGATCTGACCTTGGCCCACTGCCTGCAAGCCAAAAAAGCGGTACTCGTTCCAACTTGTGCCCGTTACGGCCCTGGCGACCTGGGAAAGACTGCCAAGGTTCGGCCGTCCCCAGGCGAAGCCCTTGTCCAGCACCATGAGCCTTTCCAGCTTGTCTTTCGGCGGACGAGCAGTGCGACCGGATTGAGGCCAACCCCGTCCCGCGTCCTTGGCGTGCGATTGTCTGAGCTGGACCCCGGATTTAGGACCATTGGCTAAGGTGTGAAATGTCCTGCTCTGTCGCAACCGATGGAGCGAGGAATGACGAAGTCACGCAAGAAGTTTGATGCGGCGTTCAAAGCGAAGATTGCCGTTGAGGCGCTGCGCGAGGATGCGACGGTTCCGGAACTGGCGAAGCGGCACGGGGTGCATCCGAACCAGATTTATGCCTTGAAGAAGCAAGTTCTCGACAATGCGGCGAGCCTGTTCGCCCGAGGGGCGAGCGGTTCGGGGGATGGCGAGGAGGAGCGCGAGCGCGAGACGGCCAAGCTCTACGCCAAGATCGGCCAACTGACGGTCGAACGGGATTTCTTGGCCAGGAGGCCAGGGCGATGAGCGCGCCCGATCGAAGAGCGATGGTCGAACGGCCTGGCAAGGACCTGTCGGTGCGCCGCCAATGCGCGCTGTTGAGCGTGGCGCGCTCGGGGGTCTACCGCCCCAAGCCCGTCGCCGAGGCGGACGATCTGGCGGTGATGCGCCGCATCGACGAATTGCATCTCGAACTTCCGTTCTACGGCTCGCGGCGAATGACCTTCGAACTCAACAAGGAAGGCCCTGGGGTCAACCGCAAGCGGGTGCGGCGGCTGATGCGGGTGATGGGGATCGAGGCGCTGGTTCCGCGCCCTGGCGCGAGCAAAGGCGCGCCCGGGCACAAGATATACCCCTACCTGCTGCGCGGCCTGAAGATTATCGAGCCGAACCACGTCTGGGCGGCCGACGTGACCTACATCCCAATGGCGTGCGGCTTCCTCTATCTGGTGGCGATCATCGACTGGGCCAGCCGGGCGGTTCTGGCATGGCGGCTGTCGAACACCAACGATGCGAGCTTCTGCGCGGCGGCGCTGGAGGAGGCGCTGCTTCGGTTCGGAAAGCCGCGGATTTTCAATACCGATCAGGGCTCCACTTTCACCGCCGAGGCTTTCACCAGCAAGCTTGCGGCGGCCGGCGTCGTGATTTCGATGGACGGACGCGGCCGCTTCATGGACAACATTTTCATCGAACGGCTGTGGCGCTCGATCAAGTACGAAGAAGTGCATCTGAAAGCCTACGCCGATGGCGGCGAGGCGCGGTCCGGCATCAGTTCCTGGATGACCTTTTACAATTTTCGGCGCCCGCACCAGGCGATGAACAACCAAATGCCGATGGCGGTGTGGCGCGGCGGCATGGACAAAATCGAGGCGGCGGCGAGGGCTGTGGATATGCCGCTTCGCTTGGACAACGCAAACGCGTTGCCCACATACCCACAGCAGAGACAGAAGCCGCAAGAAGCAGCTTGATTCTTGAACGACAAGCGCAGGCGAGATCACACCTTAAATTCAACCCCTCGTGGTCCTACGAATGGGGTCCAGTTCAGTTGAAGGGACGGCCCACCTTAGCCTGCTGCCGGTTGCGTAGAGCCGAGATAGGGTGTTTCGGGGAGCCGGAGGGAGCGATGCAGAGGCGGAAGTTCAGTCGAGAGTTCAAGATCGAGGCGGCCCGCTTGGTGCGTGAGCGTGGGTGGCGTCTCGGGACATCGACGTCCACGAGGACGTTGTTCGCAAATGGGTGAAGGAATTTGGCGCGGATCCGAAGCAGGCGTTTCCCGGACACGGGTCAAATGAAGCCCGAGCAGCTGGAGATCGACCGGCTCCGGCGTGAGGTCGTAAAGATCAAGGCGGAGCGCGACATCCAAAAATAGGCCGCAGCCTACTTTGCGAGGGAGTTCGACATGAAGTTCGGCTTCATTGCGAAGCAGCGTTCCGTCTGGCCGGTGACATGGCTTTGCGAAGCACTCGGCGATCGAGGTCTGGCTTCCATACCTGGCTGAAACGCGGCCCCGGCGTGCGCTCCCTGGAGGATGACGCGATCAAGCCAGCGGTCAGGGCGAGCTATGGCGCCCGTCGGATCTGGCGCGACGTGCTGGAAGCTGGCTTTTCCTGCGGCTTGCACAAGATCGAACGTCTGATGCGCGCTCAGGCGCTGCGGGCGAGGCCGCGCAGGCACACACTGCCGAAAGACGACGGCGACCGCATCGTAACCCTCCGGGGAGGGCCGCGGTTAAGCGGCGGCGCGCGAGCGGCGGTCGGACATCCAGTTCTAAGGTAGGAGTTTGCCGAGCCGGGTCTGCGGCGTCTCGGCGATCTTGGAAAGGGTGTCGGCGAGCCAAGCCTGCGGATCGATGTCGTTGAGCTTTGCGGTCTGAATCAGCGTGTACATGATCGCGGCGCGCTCAGCCCCGCGCTCTGAGCCGGCGAAGAGCCATGATTTTCGGCCCAAGGCCAGGCCGCGCAGCGCTCGTTCCGCCGCATTGTTCGTCAAGCAGATGCGTCCGTCTTCGAGGAACCGCACGAAGGCCGGCGAGCACGTGAGCATGTAATCGATGGCCTTGGCGACGGCATTGTGCCGGGAGAGCTTGGCGCGTTCAGAGCGCGTCCACTCTTCGAGCGCGGCGACGAGCGGCGCGCACCTTGAGCGGCGCGCAGCGAGCCGCTCCTCGGCCCTGACGCCGTTGATCTCGCGCTCGATCTCGAAGATGGCGTCGATGCGTTTGACCGCCTCCAGCGCGATCGGCGAGATCGGCGCGGCGTTCTTACCGCGCCTCGCGTTGGCGATGTCGGCGAGTTCGAAGAACTTGCGTCTGGCGTGGCTCCAACATAGCGCTTCGACGATCGGGCCCGGTTTCCGATTGGGCGGATAAAGTCTGGCGTAGCCGCTGAACGCGTCGGCCTGGAGGATGCCGCTCCAGTTCGTCAGATGACGCTCAGGATGCTCGCCGCGGCGATCGCGCGAGGCGTAGAACAACGCGGCCGGCGGGTCCTTGCCGCCGAACGGCCTGTCGTCGCGGACGTAAGTCCAGACGCGGCCAGTTTCGGTCTTGCCTTTCGCCAGGATCGGAACCGTGGTGTCATCGCCGTGCAGGCGCTCAGCCGACAGAACGTGGCGTTCGATCAACCTGTGCAGGGGCCGCAAGGCGGCGGCGCAGGCGCCGACCAGGTCAGCGAGCGTCGATAGGCTAAGATCCACGCCTTCTCGGGCGTAGCGCTCGCTCTGGCGATTGAGCGGCTGATGTTGACCAAACTTCTCGAACAGGATCATCGCCAGCAGATTGGGGCCAGCGAAGCCGCGCGGCGTCACATGGAAGGGCGCCGGCGGCTGGGTGATCGTCTCGCATTCGCGGCATGAGAAGCGCTCGCGCACGGTCTGGATCACCTTCCATTGACGCGGAATAACCTCGAGCGTCTCCGTGATGTCCTCGCCGAGCTTCGACAGCTTGGCCGAGCCGCAGCAAGGGCAGCTCTGCGGCGCTGGGATCACCACGCGCTCACGCGGCAGATGATCCGGGAACGGTTTTCGCGCCGGCCGCTTGCGCGCGAAGGATCTGACCGTGGTGGAGGGCTTCGTATGTTCGGCGGCGAGCTCATCTTCCGCCGCGTTGGCCTCCGCCTCCTCGAGCTGAAGCTCCAATTGGTCGAGCCGCCGCGCCGTGCGCTCGGAGCGAGGTCCGTAAATCGCGCGCTGCAACTTTTCGATCTCAAGATTGAGATGCGCGATCAGCGCGCGACCCTGCGCCAGTTCCGCGACGGCCGCGACGGCGCACGCCTTCTCCGCCGCAGTTTCGGTCCGCGCCGCAATCAGCGCCGCTTTCAGCGCATCGAGGTCGTCCGGAAGAGAGGAAAGATCGGCGTCCACAAATCACATGGAATCACAAAATCGGCCGTTTGAGGCGCCCCTTTTTGCGTTTATTCAGCCGATTTTTCTCCTATCCGACCGCCGTCGGACGCCATGTCTCTTGCGGCATGCGCCAATCGATGCCCGACAGCAGATAGGAAAGCTGGGCCGTCGAGATCGTCACCGTTCCGTCTGCCAACGATGGCCACAGGTATCGCCCGCGCTCCAATCGCTTTGAGAACAGGCATAAGCCCTGGCCGTCGCTCCAAAGACACTTGATCAGCGACCCGCGGCGGCCGCGAAAAACGAACAGATGGCCGGAATGCGGGTCGCGCCTCAACGTTTCTTGGACGATCAGCGCCAGACCGTCGAATCCTTTGCGCATATCGGTGTGGCCGGTCACTAGCCACACGCGCGCCCCACTCGGGATCGAAATCATCGCCGCCCGAGCGCCTTGACGATCCGGGCCAGCGCCGTCGCGTCGACGTCCGCCCCGACAAGGATCCGCTCGCCCCCGACAAGCACGATCTCCATCCGACCCACCCAGGCCGGAGCTGTGGCGGTCGCAGTCGGCGTAGCCTCCACGACCCTCACCGGCACAATGCTCACTGTCTTGCCGACGTCATTGACGTCCGCCCGTTCTCGCCGTCGCCAGGTGAACAGCATATTGGCGTTCAGGCCATAACGGCGCGCCACCTCGGCCACGGATGCGCCGGGCGCAAAGCTCTCCGCGATGATCCGTTGCTTCTGATCGGCCGACCAACTCCGTCGCCGGCGCTCGCCGCCATCCGCGCCTTGCATCCCGGCGTCCGACATCTGCGATAGTGTCCATCATCGATTAGTGGACACGATCGCCGCGTCCACATCACCGCATTATCGCCGCTCGCCCCGCTTTCGCTAGGCGGCCCTCGCCGGAGGGATACGTTTGATCGACATAGGTGAACCCTTCCCGTCGTTGTGGGCCTGGCCAATCCAGGCCCCTCACTGACGCGAGCCCCGGATCGGCCAGAGCCGCAGGGGCGGAGGGTTTCACGCGGCGGTCTCGCCGACCACCGACGTCCACACTCACGCTCACTTCCGAAGAGAATGCCAGTCTTTTCTGCGCGTTCTCGCCCTAGGGTTAGCGAACTCAGCTGATGTCATGAGGATTGGTTGGGGCGGGGCGGTCAGCGGCTGTCAGTCAGCAGCCGACGTAAGCGTTACGGTAAGGCTCGTGCCGGGAGCGACCGTTCGTGAACCAGATTGCGAACGCGTCAGTTCAAGCCGAAGGCGACCTTCCCGATTAGCCGCGATACGGAAGGAATGCGCCTTGAGCGGACCTTCGTGAGACAGGCGCGACAGCTGCGTAGGGTACACATTTCTGGCTTGCTCAAAAACGTCGTGAAGGGGTGAAACGGGATGTACGAGGGATCGACTTGATTAGGCACGATCACAAGGAGGGGAGGTTGGTGGCAATGCAACGAGCGATCAAGAGGGGTGCGCCTGACCGACGCCGCCATCTCGTCACGAGGCAAGTCTACAAGCAGAGACGCTCTGCTGCCTTGGCTGAGTGGCGCGCTCTCGCGGCGTAGATTGCGGCTCGCGAGATGGCGGTCGCGCTGCATATCGACGAGCCTCGTTACTTTGACAGCGCCCTCAGCACTACATGCGCTTCTTTCGAGGTGGAGCGCGTCTTGATCGTAAAACTCTTGACTTCCGGCGTCTCGCCATATGCTCATCGCCGCGGCGCGGAGGGCTCGTTGGGTCGGTCGCCTTCCCCTTGCGCTGTTCCGGTCACCAAGCGGCCCGCCGCCTTCCATTGTTCGCCTGAAACGCCCTCCGCGTGCCCGGGATGGCCGATGGACGGCTCGCGTCGCACTTAAGGCGGGACGAAGGAGAGGCGACGGGTGAAGCGGAGGGGCATCTCTGACACATTCCCTCGCGTCCTCGCTTTTTGCACCGCACTTCAGCCGATCAACGTCGCATCCAGTTCGACGGTCTCAGCGTAGACTAGGCGGCCAGGCGCCTCCGCCCAGGGCGGCAAGGCCTCGCCGCCCGGATGCACGATCGCCCAATCGGCCGAGATGTACTCGAATTCCCGGATCAACAGCCGGAACTGGCCCTGCGCCGGCGCTGCCGCGAACTGCACGCTGCCCGACCAAAGCGCGAGATAATTTTCCGAGGCGAACTGGCCGTCGGTGTCGACCGTGATCGTCGCCGTCCCGGCCGGTACATCGTGCCAGCCGAGATCGCCCGAGATCGCCGGTGCGCGCTCCTGCACTGTGACCGCGATCTGCGTCGGTTTGCTGGGTGGCGCCGGCCGCAGTGGCGGCACGTCCGGATAGCTCGGCCGCGGCCCTAGCGGGACCGGCCCCGAGACGGTCACCCTGAGTTGGCGGGGATGGTACGGATCGACCGTCACGAGCAGCGACCGGTCGGGCAGGAACTGCGCGAAATCGGCCAGGACGACCCGCGAGAGCTTCGCATCGTCGAGCGCATGCGGCTGATAGCGAGCCAGAGCGAGGCGGATGAACGGGCTGTAGGAATCCTCGTAGGTTTCGACCATCAGGTCGCAATACCAATGCGCGCCGTCGAAGCCGACCTCATGGCCGGCGACGCTCACCCGTCCCTCCCCCTTGAAGCCGGTCGGCGTCGGTTCGTCGAGGCTCAGTCCGCTTTCCGCCGCGACATTGAGCGCGAAGTTCCCGGAGGCCGGTATCGTTCCGATGCCGGCGGCATCCCAGATCGGATCCAGCCCCCATTGCGTGACGAGCGCCTTCCACGCCTCCCGGGCAACGGGAAAGCCTTCGTCGTAGAGCACGACGCCGAGCAGTTCGCCATCGCCCGACGAGTACCACGGACGATCGAGATAGACGCGCAGACCGCCGCCGAAACGGATGCTGCGCTTGAGGTTGGTGCCGGTCTGCCGTTCCCAGCCGAACGTCGGCACGACGTAGAGCACCTTGGGGGCGGCTGGTCGCGCAGAGGCTGGGATGTCGACCTGCACCGGCGCAGTCGTCCGCGTGAAGTCGCGCGCCGGGCTCGCGGGATCGGCCGGGTCGCGCGTGGGCGTGAAATAGTCACGGAAGCGCGAGGTTGCGATCGCCGTATAGGTCACGCGGTGGTGCCTTGTATCGTTGAAATGATGGCGCGGCGCGGCGTCCCGGAAGATCGAGACGCCGTTCAGGGTGGCGCTGAGCACGTCGCCCTGACGGACGAAGCAGATCAGGTCGTGGACGGGATTGTAGTAGCCGACGGCGCGAGACGTGTGCGCCCCCGTGGCGACGGTCAGGTAGCCCTCGCTAAGATACGGCAGGGGAATCTCGTCGGCGTGCGTCTTCTGGGCGATGCGCCCGGGCGCGGTCACGCCGTCGTCCACCGGGTCGTCCCATTCGGCGACGATGTCGATCTTGACGGTGCTGGCGCCGTGGACGTGCAGGCCGCCGATCAGATAGGCATCGGGCGCGTTCAGCGTCCGCCAGCCGCTTAGCGTCGCCAGGGCGACCTCACCGGTCGGGCCGGTCATGTCCTCGGACTGCAACGCGCTCGACGCCGCCTGGCCCGCAGGATGTTGGACGTCGAGTTGGGTGAAGAAAGGCAGTCCGATCGGCTGCTCCACGGCGTGCACCAGCGTGACCAGGTGCGGCGGCGTCAGCATCCAATGACCGCCTTCGGTGACGCGCTGGATGATATGCGCCAGCGCATCGGCCTCGCTGCCCGGCCACAAGTCTTCCGAGATCGGCGTGGTGCGGGTGAGCGCGTCGAAATATTCGCGGATCCACTGCCAGACGCCCATCAGTCGCAGATCGTCCGGCGCCACGTAGCAACTCAACGGCACGACGCTCGTCCGCGCCTTCGGCAGCGATACGGTCAAGGCACGCGCCGCGGCATCCCAGGCCGGTCCGCCCGTTCCGTCCACGCAAACCAGCCTGAAGGGCCGGGCCGCGGTCCAGTCGGCGGCCCCGGCGAAATCGACCAGCGTCACCGAGCCGGGTCGGGGATTGGGGTCGGCGACGGACGTGTAGACGACCGGCATGGCGCTCGTGGCCGGATCCGCCACGCCGGACACCCCGTCGGCGGTTCCCGGCAGGTCGCGCAACGCCGCTCCACGCGCCAGCACATCGGGCAAGTAGGGCACCGGCGCCTGCGCGGCGGGTTCGATCGGCAGCGGCTGCGTCTGGCCCGGCACGGCCTGTTGCGCGAACTGGCCTTCGTCGCGCGTCTTGATCAGGTCATAGGTCGCGGCATCGCCCTTCAGCTTGCCTGTCGAATCATCGAACATGCCGAGCCGCTCGGCGAGTTCGATCGAGATGCGCGGCGGCACGACATGGCGCTCGCTTCCCGTGAGATCCGCCGGATCGAGATCCTTCGCCGGGGCATCGTTGAAGGTCCTGATGACCAAACGGTCGATCGCCGATCCGGGACTCGACACGCCCGCCGGATGGCGGAGCACGATCACCGGCGCCGCCACGGGCTCATAACGGAGGTAGGCGAAGCCGTCGGCGTCGCGCGGCGTGCCGAAAAGGGCGGCGAGCGCGTCCGTCACCGGATCAGCAATCGCCAGGCTGTCGCCCGCGAGATCGACTGCCCGCGCCCGCATCCGGTAGGTGCGCCCGAACCGAAGCGAGGGCAGGCTACCGCTGACGACGGTGAAGGCAGGCGTCATTTTGAATGGTGTCGAGGGGGGGTTCTCCGGATCGAAATCCGGATCGTTCGGATCGTCGGGCGGGACCGCCTTGGCGGGATCGGAGTTGCGCGTCAGATGCTTGCCGACTGACGGGACGCTGAGACTCCAGCCGTCCCAGCGCGCGATCGCTTCCTGTAGGTAGACGTCGCTGATCTGCGTCGGGTCGGCGCCGAGAGCCGGTCCGCTGACGGCGAGATGGACGTAGCCCTCCTCGTCCTTGCTCGTGAAGCTCTGCTTGCCGATCGTGTAGACGGCATTGCGCCGATGCAGCGAATGCCAGGTCTTGCTGTACGAATCCCAGACGTCGAGCCGGAAGCCGCGCACCAGATCCTCGGCAAAATACGGATTGGGCTGGGGCTTGTCGGCGCTCAGCGCATTGTTGAACGCCGTCGCCAGCTGGAAATCCTGCAGTAGGGCGAGCTCCCTCGCGTCGCTCACCAGGGCGAGGCCGGCCGAGCGCAGCGACGGCATGGTCGCCGTCGGATCGAACACTTCGGGGTGAAGCGGCGGCTGGGCGTTAGCGGCACTTTCAGCGACGATGACCGCCTTGTGCATCGCGCCGTCGATATCGACCTGGGCCAAGCCGAAATCGCGCGGATCGAGATTGAGGAGGCCGATGATCTGTCCGCTCGGATCGGGCGCGTTCAGGCCGTGGCGCGGCGCGGGCAGAAACAGCTTGCGATCAGCGCCCAGCGCCACATAGTCGTAGGCGGTCTGGGCCGGCGGGACCTTGGTCGGCGGGATCGCCCAGCCGCTGCCCGGCACGGCCTCGACGACGCCGAACGTACCGAAGGATGTGAGTGCCGTCAGCGGCAGGAAATCGGGCGGCAGGTCTAGGTCAAACACCAGGCCTAGAGCGCGCAGTAGCACCGGATAGGCCTGCAGCCCGGTGATCGCCTTGTGGAAATCGATCACCGACGCCATGTCGGGCGGCACGAAAGTCGGCGCCGGCGGCATATGGTGGTAAAGAGCGAATTGCTGGGACAGGTTGCTGCGGAGCGCAATCGCCTCGCTGCCGCCCGGCGGCGGGAGTTGCGTCGCATTCGGCAATCCGTCACCGCCGGGATCACCCGCCGCGAACGGCGCCGGCGGGCCAGACGCGATCCGGAACGGATTGAGTGTCGCCGGCGCGATACCACCGGCGAGAAAATGGGCTTGCCCGCGTTGTCTGTCCCGCAGCCGAGTGCGCCAACCGCGCCCCTGATCGCTGTTCCAATTTATCGCCATCCCCTCGAGTAGCGTCAATAAGATGCGCCGATTGCCCTGTCGGTCGTCGCCGCCCTCGCCGGGCAAGGCGAGCTGAAGTCCGCCGATCTGGAAGATCGATTTCAGCAGAGTGAGCGTCGCGCGATTGGGATAGGACAGGATCAGCCGCCCGCTGAAGTCGTCGAATGTGTATTCGTCGACAAGCGTCGACTCGTCGAATATTTCCCGCCACAGCGCCGGCTGCAACACAGCGGTGTTGATGTCGGCGGTGACTGTATTTGCTCCCGAGGCGAAGGTGATCTTCATCCCGTTCATCTTGAGACGGCCGGTCCAGTCGAGCCAGTCCGGGAAGGCGCCCAGCTTGGCGGCGCCGGTCAGTCGCGGCGACACGAGAACCGAGACGGGGAGCCGGGCCGGATCGATGTTGACTCCGCGCGGCATCACGGTGAACAGGATGGTTTGCGTCGGGCTTGCCATGATGTTTCTCCCCGCTCAGGCGAACGCGTCGACGTAGTGGGCCCACACCTGTGGTGTCGTGATGATCTGGGCGAAGGTCGGATCGCCGGCACTGCCGCCGAACCGCTTTTGGACCGAGATCGAGACCGACTTGCAGAAGAACAGCACCTTGATCTCGACGGTCAGCGTTGCCTCTCCGGTCGCGGCCTTGCCGTCGTAGGTGAAGCTCAGGTTGAATTCGAGCGAGACCGAGATCAGCCCGAGCACCGACAACTCGCCGCCCATGCGCAGGTAGCCGGACAACGTCGCCTTGGTGATACCGGCGTCGGTCTGCATGGCGAAGTAGATGCCGGCCATGATGTGCACGCCGCCGCTCGCGACGCCGAGATTGATGCTCGCATTCGCGCCGAACTCGAACGCCGCCTCAAGCAGCTTCATGCCCTCGGTGTCGAGTTGCACATGCACGAAGCCGCCGCCGCCCAGCAGCGACACGGTCAGCAGGAAGGGACTGTGCCGCGCGGCGAAGGCGATATCGATGACCGGCTTGCCGGACAGCAGGGGCAGGTCGAGACCGGCCGACAGCGCGATGTTCTCGAGTGAAAACACGCCCACGCCGGCCGGCGGCAACGTGATGCCGTAACCGATATGCACGCCGGGTGCCGGCGTCAGATCGATACTCGGGCCGTCACCGAAAGCGCCGGGCGGGATGATGTTGCTGAGATCCTGGACGAAGGCGAGATCGCCCTCGAACGCGAAGGGCGTTGTCGGATCGAGCGTGACCGAGACGTCGAGCTTCTTGTTGCTGCCGGCGCTGAAGGCGAAGGTGGCGAAGTGCACCGCGATGGCGTGCAGGATGTCGAGCCGGAAGTTCGTGAGTTTGCCGTCGAAAGCGAAGCTGCCGGGGCCCGCCGGATTGGGCGGCAGGGCGATCGGCTTGCGCACCTCGCCGTGAATGGTGAGCGCGGTTGTGCCATTGTCGTTGGGCGTAAACGAAGCGAGTTCCACGTCGACCGGCTTGACGTCGGGCGCCCAGTCGAACGTGACCACGAGCGTCTTGCTGCCATCCGGGTTGTTGACGGTGCTGAACTGGGTCTTGGGCGCGTTCTTGGCGGCCGAGGCGTTGTCGGCGAGCGCGGGCAGCAGGTCAGTGAGCTTGATCGCTCCGAACAGCTTGGGCACGAGATCGCCGCTGAAGCCGCCGAAGAAATCGTTGGCGTCGAACTGATCGAGTGCCGCCTTCGCCGGATCGCCCGCCAACGGGCCGTGCGCGCGGGTGAGGTTGGACAAGGAAAGGTTCGGCGTCGCGACGCCGCCGGCCTTGTCGGCGGAGAAGGTGACCGGAAGCTGATCGGCGATGAGGTTTGTGCCCGTATCCTTCACGATCTCCGCGAACACGCCGGCATGCGCGTCGAAATCGCCGTCGATATAGGGCTTGTACAGGCGGATCGTGGTCGCGGTTGGCGCGCCCAGCAACTGCTCGATCGCCGGGATGTGGACCGAGGATTTGTAGAGCGTGGGCAGATAGCCGCCGAAGGTCGTCAGCAGCTGGGGATAGGCATCGGTGTCGAAATAGAGCGCGCTGGTAACCAGCGTCGTGTTGTCGGTGGCGGCGGCAGGATCGCGCGCTGCAAACGTCAGCTTCTGCTGCGCGAGCGCGGCCGCCCGCCGCTTACCGCTTGTCCTGTAGGCGCTCTGGATGAACGCCAGATTGTCGGGTGTATCGACCAGCGAGGCGAAGATAAGCGCGCAGGTGAAATCCACCTGGTTGCCGCCGACGTCGGTACCGACGGCGTGAAAGCGGAAATCCTCCGCCGCTGTGCCGACCTGAACCCAGAACGAGAATTGCGTGCCTGGCAAGGGAACCAGCGGCTGGGTCAGATCGGGGGTCACCAGCGTGGTCAGACGGACACTGGTCAGCGGCATCTTGCGACCCGCAATGAGCTCGGCAGGTCCGGACAGGTTTCCTCGGTACTGGTTTTCGGGCTCGCGCACGACAATATATTCGCGCTGAATCAACGGTGCGACCGGCGTCGAACCGCCGCCCGGCAGCGCTGTGTCCGTGAACTTGCGCTCGGTAATCTTGATCAGCGCCGCGCGGTGGCCGAACGGGTAGAGATGGCCCTCGTAGACGATCTTCACGTAATGGTCGCGCCCCTGGGCAGCGACGTGCACCCACTCGGAAAGATCGAGCCGCTCACCGACGATCTCGATGCCGGGCCGTAGCACCGGGATTGACGGCCTGGCGCCAGGCGGGATCTTGAGCGAGATCGCCCCGCCCACGGCAGCCCGGCCGACGATTTCGGTCTTTGCCACTTGGGACGGTGCAGCCGCCGTCTGGATAGCACCGACCGCCAGCATCTCGCCGAACAGGCGCGGCGGCCACGGAATGAAGAGCCGTCCATGCGGCGGATCCCAATGGCCACGCGAGCGCAGCCAGCCGCCGAGCGACGAGAGCATCAGCATCTGCGCCTCGACCGGCGTGGGGACGAACGGCGCGTCGTTGGCGTCGGCATAACCGTGGAAGGCGGATGTCAGGACGACGAGCTGATGGCGGTCGTTGGGCGAGATGTCGGTGACTTCGAGGTCGGGATCGAGCGTCGTCTTGACCGGCTGCTGGTTGGGGTCGAGCGTTCGCGCAGGGTTGAAGTCGGGTGACCAGATCGCCCGCAACGGTGCGGTGAGATCAGCCGACAGATCGCTGACCGTGCCGTCGGCGGCCTTTAGGGCAAGGCGTGTGTGCCAGAGCTCGGTGCGGCTCGCATATGTGACCGGCGCCGTCGCGTGCTGCCATGCAACGGCATGATTCGGCGACAACACCAGCCGGTAGGGCAATTCGATCGCGGTCTCCCGTGAGCCCGGCGGCGCGATGCGAGGCGCGCCGGCAATCTGCGCCGCGCTCGGCGTCCGCGGCAGATCGGCAAGCGGCGTAACCTCGAGCTCGAGGCCGGTCCAGACGAGCAGGCCTTCGATGCTGTAGGCGATGGGCGGCATGGCGGCGTTCGCGGCTACGCGAAAAACGAGCCGCGTGAAGCGCGCGAGGCGCGCGCCCGTCTGCCCCGGCAGCGGCGGCGATCCGGCGGGCGGGAAGCCCGCGGGCGGCGCCGGAATGCCGGGGGGCAACGGCGGTTCTTTCGTGCCGGTCGTCTCGAAGTAGGCGGTCTCTGCAACGGTCTGGGGTGGGAATGTCACCACCAGGAAGGAATCCTTGGTGGCATCGATCC
>CAVZWU010000016.1:0-443903 GCA_963779095.1 uncultured Alphaproteobacteria bacterium
AGGCCGCGCGCGGGCGCCCAATTGCGTATTCGCGTTGCGGCCGGACAGCGGTCGCAGAGAGGACTTGAAAAAATCAGAAATTGCAGCTATACGTATTGGCATTATCGGAAATAAATCCGGGGGCCCTGACGGGCCGGGAAATGGGAGAGCTTGCAGGTGTTGGAAAGGTGTTGACCACAACCCGTCGCGCGAGTTGGAAAGGGGTCTGATTGACTCTTGGTGCAAGCGACGCCGGGTGCGACGCTCCCGATGATGCTGGCCGGCTGGCGCCTTGCGACGGTATGCGGCAGCAAGGGGCGATGAAAACATCGATTACATGGTCACCCGGGGCAGGCTTGAACGTCGTAGGCGTCGAACGGCGCGAGCGGGCGTGGACGGTCACGGTGGACAGCCGGCAGCCGACCTTCTGCCCGGGATGCGGCGCACAGTCCAAATCGCGCCACAGCACTTACTGGCGAACGCTCTGGGATCTATCCGCTCAAGGAGCGCCGGTCATTGTTAATGCCCGCCTCGGGCGCTGGAGGTGTCGAAACCAGCTGTGTGATCGGCGCATCTTCACCGAGCGCGTGCCGAGTCTTGCGGCGCCGTTCGCGCGCCGGACCGCCCGCCTGGCGGGAATCGTCCGGCTGCTTGGCCATAGCGCTGGCGGACGGCCCTCGGAGCGGCTGATGAGACGGCTCGGGATGCCGGTCAGCGACACGACGATCCTGGCCGGCCTGAGGAAGCACGCCAGGGCTCGGTCCGAAAGCAGCGCCGTGGCCGCCGTCCATGTGGCTGGCGTCGATGACTGGGCGTGGCGGAAGGGCTCCAACTACGGGACGATCATCGTTGACCTGGAGCGTCGTGAGGTGGTGGACGTGCTGGTGGATCGTTCGGCGGCGACCACGGCCAGTTGGTTCAAGGATCACCCGGACGTGGAGGTGGTCAGCCGCGATCGTGCTGGCCTCTATGCGGAGGCCGCGCGTGAGGGCGCGCCGCAGGCGAGGCAGGTCGCTGATCGTTTTCATCTGCTGCAGAACTTCCGCGAGACCATTGAGCGACAGCTTGGCGGCTATGAGGCGCCGATTCCGGAGTCTCACGTCAATCCTGACGATAGTCAGGCTACGTTGCCGCTTCTGGCGCAGTCGGATTGTGCCTCTGACGCTGTCACGCAGACGCGCTTGATGCGCCGTGGGCGCCGAGCTGTCCGGCAACAGCTATTCGACGAGATCAGGGCTCTTTTTGAAGGGGGCAGTTCCGTCGGGGAGATCGCCCACAAGCTCGGTCTTGGTCGCCGACGGGTCGAAAGGTGGGTCCGTCGCATCGATTTGCCGGACCGCAACACAATGACGTCAACCCCTTCCACCCCGGCGTATTTCGGCGTTCTGCTGGAACGGCGGTGGGCCGAAGGCATTACCAAAGTCCGGCACTTGTTCGCCGAGATACGCCATCGCGGCTATACCGGGTCCTTCAGTCATCTGGCGCGTTTCCTTGCACCCTGGCGCAGCGGCGAGCCTTCTCTCGAGGGTGACGAGCAGGAGGAGCCAGCCCCGGTCCATGTGCGAACGCTGGATCCAATGACCGGTCGGGTGATCTCGCCGCTCACCGCTGCGGCGCTTTGCGTCAAACCCCGCGGCCAGATGACCGCCCGGCAGGTCGCCAACGTCGATGCGCTGAAAGCGGCGTCCGCCGAGTTCACAGCGATGCGGCGCCTGGCGATGCGGTTTCGAGGCCTGCTTCGCGGGGGAACGGCGGAGGGGTTGGACGCTTGGCTGATCGATGCGCGCGCGTCTGGGATCTACGCGATGCAGCGTTTTGCGAAGACGATACGCCAAGACCTGGAGGCGGTGCGGAACGCTATGTCGGAGCCTTGGAGCAACGGGCAGACCGAAGGACAGATCAACAGACTGAAGACCCTCAAGCGAGCCATGTATGGCCGCGCCGGTGTTGAGTTGCTCCGCGCTCGGATGATGCCGTTGTAAGAAAGCGATTTGCACCAAGAGTCAATCAGACCCCGAAAGGATGAGAATAAGCTTGGCGGCCTCGGCGGCGCGGACGCGCTCCAATGCATCCGCTGCGCTCAGGGCGAATTCCATGACAAAGCGCGAGTCGCGCAACTCCTTACGGAATTGTTGACGGAACAAATCCGCGACATCGGGCTCGTCGTCGACAACCAGGATAAGCCCGCTCATGCCCCAGTCGCGCCCCGTGGCAACACGATCGTGAACTGGGTGAACGCGTCCAGCTCCGTCAAGACCTCGATCGTGCCGCTATGCTGCTTGACCACGATGTCATGGCTCAGCGAAAGGCCGAGGCCGGTCCCTTCGCCGGCAGGCTTTGTGGTGAAGAACGGATTGAACATTTTCGCCTTCACCTCGTCGGAAATGCCGGCGCCGTTATCGCGGATCGCGATCTCAACCTTTGGCCCAAGATCGCGCGTCGAGGCGGCGATCGTCGGTTCGTAGGCGCGGTCTCCCGCGCTCTGCTTGCGCTTGCTCGTCGCGTAGAATCCGTTCGAAATCAAGTTCAGAAGCACCCGGGTCATCTCTTGGGCGTAGACCTCGGCGGCGCCGGCGTTCGGGTCGAGCGACTTGATGATCGTCACGTTGAAGCCAGGCTTCTCCGCCCGCGCGCCGTGATAGGCCAGATTGAGCGCCTCCTCGACCATCGCATTGACGTTGGTCGCCGATCGCTCGCCTGAGCCCTCGCGCGAATGCAGCAGCATGTTCTTGACGATCGAATCGGCGCGCCTGCCGTGTTGTACAATCTTGTCGAGGTTGCCGCCGATGGCGCCGATCAATTCGTCCACCTCGCCGTGGGCGGCCTCGTCGCCCACGGCGCCCTTAATCGCCTCGGCGAGCTCGTCGACCAGCTCGCGCGACAGCGCCGAGTAATTGTTGATGAAATTGAGCGGGTTCTTGATCTCGTGCGCGATGCCCGCCGTGAGCTGTCCGAGGGAGGCAAGCTTCTCCGACTGGATGAGGCGGTCCTGCGCCTTGCGCAGATCGTCGAGCGACGTGGCGAGCTCTCGCGTTCGCGCCTGCACCTCGTCGAACAGGCGCGCGTTCTCGATTGCGATCACAGCTTGGTCGGCGAAAGCGCGCACCATTTCGATCTGGCGCTCCGTGAACGGGACCGGGTCGGGCCGGGCCAACGCGAAGACGCCCTCGACCCGCCCTTCGCGCAGCAGCGGCGCAGCCAGCAAGGCGCGGTAGTTGCCGATCCGCGGCCCCTCGCCGAAATCGTATTCGGAATCGGCGAGCACATCTGGAAGATGCACGGCCTCGCCGCTCAACATGACTCGCCCAGTGAAGGTCTCGCGTCCGGCCCGGATCGGGTGCGCGCCCATGAATTGAACGATCTCCGGGGTGCAGCCCGATTCCGCCATGAGACGCATCGCGTCGCCCTCGCGCAGGGACAACGTCACAAAGGACGCGCCGCACAGGTCTCGCGCCGACTCCGCAAGCGTTGTTAGCACCGCCTGCAGATCGAAGGCTGAACGGCTAATGACCTTGAGCACGTTGGCGGTGGCGGTCTGCTGCTGCAGCGCCTCGGTGAGGTCGCGCGTGCGCGCCTCCACCTCGTCGGACAGGCGCACGTTCTCGATCGCGATCGCCGCCTGGTCGGCGAAGGTCTGGACCAGTTCGATCTCTCGGTCGCTGTACAGACCGGGCCGCGGACGCCCCAGCGCGAGCGCGCCGACAACCTCGTGATCGCGCAACAAAGGCACGCCAACGGCGGCGCACACGCCCATCCGCGATGCTATGGACGGATCGTATTCCGCGTCCGCCTGGACATCGGCTATATTTTGAACTGTCCCAAAGAGAAAAACCCGCGCGCCAACCGAGCTATGCCCGGGTCGTTGCGGATTGCGAGTCGTATGTCGATCAGGAGTAATGCGTAACTGGCTCCGAGAAGGCCGACAATTTAAATCGAGCGGATACTGCGAAGGAAGTGCGGAGCACTGTTTGCAGATCGAACGCCGAGCGGCTGATTACCTTCAGCACATCCGCGGTCGCGGTCTGCTGCGCGAGCGATTCCTCGAGGTCGCGCGTCTTCGCTTGTACCTCGTCGAACAGGCGCGAATTCTCGATCGCGATCATCGCCTGGTCGGCAAATGTCTGGACGAGCTCGATCTGGCGCTGCGAGAAGTCGCCAGGGACCTTGCGGAAGATGACGAAAACCCCCTCAACCTCGGCGTGGCGCAACAGGGGAGCGGCGAGCACCGACCGGACGCCCATCATGGCGTTGGCTGGCAGCGTGTACTCGAGGTCTTCGCGCACATCCGGGATCGAAGCGACCTGTTTGGTCATGGCGACCCGCCCGACCGAAGAGGATCGTCCCGCTCGCAAAGGGTGGTCGTCGACCCACGCCACATAATCCGGCGAATGACCATGATAGGCGCGAAACCGGAACAGGTCGCCATCCCGCATCCAGAGAGACCCCTGATCCGCGCCAATCAGCGCGATCGCGGAGGAAATGAGCGTGTCGAACACCGCCTGCAGGTCGAACGCCGAGCGGGAAATGACCTTGAGCACATCCGCCGTCGCCGTCTGCTGCTCCAGAGACTCCTGCAGATCGCGCGTCTTCGCCTGCACCTCGTCGAACAGCCGTGTGTTCTCGATTGCGATCACCGCCTGGTCAGCGAAGGTTCGCACCAGTTCGATCTGGCGCGGCGTGAACGCGCCTGGCTCGGGGCGCAACAGCGTGAAGACGCCGTCCACTATGCCGTTGCGAATTAAGGGGGTGCCGAAGGTCGCGCGATAGCTACCGACCTGAGGCCCGATGCCGTATTCGTAGTCGGGGTCTGCGAGCACATCGGGGATGTGTGCCGCCTCGCCAGTTATCAACACGCGCCCGGACGCTGAGCTTTCAGAACGGCAACATCACGCTCGGCGCCCAATACGTCTTCACCGGTATCGCCGCCGCAGTGATCGGCGGCGTCCTCCTGACTGGAGGTTACGGTTCGCCGGTCGGCACCATGTTCGGCGCCGTGACCTATGGCATCGTGTCGCTCGGCGTCTTCTATCTCGGCTGGAACTCCGAACTGGCGAACTTCTTCATCGGGCTTCTGCTCCTTCTCGCGGTGCTGGCGAACCATCGCCTGCGCGAGCTCGCGATGGGAAGAGGCTGAAATGGCCGCGCCGATCGTCGAGCTTCGCGATATCTCCAAGCAATATGTCGGCGTGACCGCGGTCGCGGGGCTCTCGCTTCGGCTTCATGCGGGCGAAGTCCTCTGCCTGCTCGGCGAGAATGGCGCGGGCAAATCGACCGTCATCAAGATCCTGACCGGCGTCGAGACGCCCACCGCGGGCGAAGTGCTGGTCGATGGCGAACCGGTCCACTTCTCCAGCCCGCGTGACGCGCGCGAAAAAGGCATCGCGACCGTCTATCAGGAAGTCGGCACGCTCCCCATGATGAGCGTCGCGCGCAATTTCGTGCTCGCCGCCGAACCGCGAAAGGGGCGCGGGCTCTTCGCCAGGCTGGATCTCGAAGAAGCGTCGCGCACTGCCCTACAAAGCCTGCGCGATCTTGGCATTGATCGCGTCTCCGATGGGAATCAGCTTGTTGGCACATTATCAGGAGGCGAAAGGCAGGCGCTCGCGATTGGGCGGGCCATCTATTTTGGAGCTCGCGTCCTCGTGCTTGACGAGCCGACGGCCGCACTCGGCGTTCGAGAATTTGCGACGGTCTTGAAGCTGATCGACAAGGTGCGTGCGCGCGGCGTCGCCGTCCTCTTCATCACCCACAACGCCTATCACGCCTATGCGGCCGGAGATCGTTTCATGATTTTGCGCCGCGGCGAGGCGCTTGCAGAGTTCAACAGGGATGAGCGAACAATTGGCGAGGTAATCGAACTGATGGCCGGCGGCGCGGAGCTGAAGTCTCTGCTGAGCGCCGCCGAACGAGACGCGGCGAACCGATAGGCCGCTTGGTTCACAGGCCTGTCGCCGGCGATCGACCTGCGCCAGAGCTGCCGAGGCGCCGACGTTGTGACCACATTGGAAGAGACCGTTAAATTAGCCGGGGTGTCATGCGGTCTTGAGCAGCGGCGGGGTCGGTTCGAACATCCACGCGATCCTCGATCGATGGGTTCGGCGGCTTGTACGCGAGGCGCTCCCGAAGATCGCCGTTGAAAACGGCGGCCCGAACCTGAACCAGAAGAGGCGCGCCTCGTTTTGACCATTGCATCTGCTGCTTTTTGACCATCCGCCGTGCGACCAGCGAATTCACGGCGGACTCAGCCAGCGCGGTCGCGATGCGCCGGCCTGATCGATAGCGGGCGCCGTAGTTGATAATCGCGCTCTTGTTTGAACGGACATAGGTTAGCAACGGGTGTGCCAATTGTCCGTCGTCAGATGATTTGAGACATTTTGTTGGCTTCCGGGAGGGAGGCTCTGGATCATCTGTGATTGAGATTATGCGGCATGCAGTTGATGCTGCAAGCGACGGTTTGCGATTGTCTGGCGCTTGATCCTTTCGCGTTCGAGGAGGACGGCCTCAGCGCGTCCGAAGTAGACGTCAGCCGGAGTGAGATTGTCGAGGCTCTCGTGATAGCGGTCATGGTTGTAGTGCCCGACGAAGGCGGCGACCTGGCGTTCGAGGTCGCCGGGCAGGTAGTAGTGCTCAAGCAGGATGCGATTCTTGAGCGTCTGATGCCAGCGCTCGATCTTGCCCTGGGTCTGTGGGTGATAAGGGGCGCTGCGGACGTGCTCCATTTTCTGCTGATCCAGCCATTGCGCGAGATCCTCCGCGACGTATGACGCTCCGTTATCCGACAGCAGGCGCGGTCGGTGAACAACGGTCATTTGATCGAGACCGGAGGTCGCCAACGCCAGATCGGGCGTGGCGGTGACGTCCTTCGCCTTCATGGTCGCACAGAGCTTCCAGGCGACAATGAAGCGCGAGAAGTCGTCCAGCACGGTGGAGAGATAGTACCAGCCCCAGCCCGTGATCTTGAGATAGGTGAAGTCGGTTTGCCAGAACTGGTTGGGCGCCGTGGTCTTGTCCTTGAATTCCTCGGCCGCTTTGATGACGATGTAGGCCGGGCTGGTGATAAGATCGTGCGCTTTCAGCAGCCGATAGACCGACGCCTCTGAGACAAAATATTCTGCCTCGTCCGTGAAGCGCACCGCCAGTTCCCGCGGGCTGAGCTCGGGTTGATCCAGCGCCAGGTCGACAATCTGGCTGCGGATAGCCTCTGGGATGCGGTTCCAGACCCGATCCGGCCGTGAGGGGCGATCCGCGAGGGCCTCCGGTCCGCCGCGCTGATGGCGATCATACCAGCGGTAGAAAGACGATCTGGGAATGCCGAGCTTTTCCAATGTCCGCCGAGCCGGCAAGTGCGATTGCTCGACCAGCCGGATGATCTCGATCTTGTCGGATGCGGAATATCTCATGCCTCGTCTCCCCCATCCCCGATCATGCTTTATGGAATGGCCCGCCCCTCCTTCCGGCGATGTACGCTCGCCGGCATTTTCAGGAGGAGGAATGGGAATGGGAATGAGAATCTCTGTCCTTGGCGTCGATCTTGGCAAGAATGTTTGCAGCCTCGTCGGTTTCGATGCGTCAGGCGCGGTCGTTTTGCGCCGGCGCGCGAAGCGCGAGACGGTGATCGCGCTGGCGGCGAAGCTTCCGCCTTGCGTGGTGGCGATGGAGGCCTGCTGCGGCGCCCATCATCTCGGCCGCGTGTTCGCCGCTCACGGTCACGACGTGCGGTTGATGTCGCCCGAGTATGTCCGGCCATACGTCAAGGCGCAGAAGAACGACGATCGTGACGCCGAAGGGATCGCCGAAGCGGCGACGCGTCCGACGATGCGGTTTGTCGAGCTGAAGAGCCAGGAGCAGCTCGACATGCAGACGCTCCACAGATCAAGAGACCGATTGGTCGGTGAACGGACCGCTCTGATCAACCAGTTGCGCGCCATTCTCCTGGAGCGCGGAATCGTCGCCCCTCAGGGCAAGCGGAAGCTGGAGCAATTCCTTGTCGATCTGATGGACGAGCAAGGCGGAGTGGGATTGAGCCCACGGATGATCATGTTGGTCACCGACGCGCGCATCCAATGGTCCGAGCTCGATCGAAGGATCGCCGCCTTTGATGCGGAGTTCGTTCGCTGGACGAAAGAGAATGAGGACGCCCGTCGCCTGGCGACGATCCCAGGGGTCGGCGCGACAATCGCCTCAGCTTTGATCGCGGCGGTGGGAAAGGCCGAGACCTTCGAGCGCGGCCGCGATCTGGCGGCGTGGCTTGGGCTGGTTCCACGCCAGTTCACGACCGGAGGAAAGACGAAGCTGCTGGGCATCAGCAAGCGCGGCAACAAGTTATCTTCGCAAGTTGCTGATCCACGGCGCGCGAGCGGCGTTGCCCTATGTCGCCGAGCGAGACGTGCCGCTCGGCCGGTGGGCCAAATCACTGCTGAGCCGCGCCCACCCCAATGTCGTCGTCGTGGCGTTCGCCAACAAGCTGGCGAGGATCGCCTGGGCGGTGCTGCGGCGCGGGGAAAGCTACGCCGCCAAGGGCACGCCGTTGGCGGCGTAGCGGTTGGTCGATCAGAGCCTGAAGGCGCTGTTCGATCGATGATGTTTGCGAGTGGCGATATCGAGATGGCCTAACAGTCGAACGACGTTTCGGAAGCCTGGTCAAAAAAGCGGCGCTAGACGCCGAATGCTTTATGAGGACCGGAGCGAGCGTATCTCCATCTTGGCCGGGAGGGAACCTTCGAGGCCGGATACGTTGAAGCAGACTGATCATTCGGCGCTCTCGATCAAACCCCTTGCAAACGGGGCGGGCCATACGTTTTTTGAGCAGTCGGTTTTCGAGGGTGAGATCGGCGACGACCTCCTTCAACGCTTGCGCCTCGCGGCGGAGATCGTTCACCTCGTCGGAGGTCGCGGCGCGCGCCGTGTCGCCGGCAAGCCGCCTTTTACCGGCCTCCAGGAACTCCTTCGACCACCCATAGTACATCGACGAGGCGATGCCCTCGCGGCGGCAGAGCTCGGCTATGCTCTCCTCCCCGCGCAGCCCTTCCAGTACGATGCGGATCTTCTCTTCAGCTGAAAAGTGTCGACGCGTCGCGCGCCGAATGTCCCTGATCGCGTCTTCCGCCGGCTGCCTTTCCGGCCCGGATTTCTGTCGCATCTTCGCTCCTTGCGGCTAAGATGATCCAGAAATCCTCCCTAGGTGAAAACCCCGCGCCGTCTCAAAGACGCTGATGGCGAACAGCGCGGGGCGCTTTGGCGCGGGCCTCCGATCGAGCCTGGCGTCGAGGATGGATTTGACGGAGCCATAGGTCCTGGCGCCGATCTCGATAGCGCGCTCGGCAGCGGCCTCGACGCGCGCAGCGCCGAAAGAGCCGGCGAGACGCACGATGCCGAGACAGGCGCGGTAGCCCTGCTCGGGATGGGGCCGGGCCTCGAGGATCTACTCGCAGAGCGCCGCGGTCGCTGGGCCGATCTTGCGGGCGTCGTCCCGGATGCGCTCGATCGTCCAGCCGGCGTAGCGCCGATGGCTGGAGGGCATGTGCTCGGGAACGGTCGTGTGCTTTCGGTTCCCGCTCCCGCGCAGATGAACGGCGATGTGCTCGCCCTTATGGAAAATCTCGACGCCGCGGGCGGTCAGCCGCGCCTCGACCTTGGCGCGGGCGAAGCGGTAGGGACAGAATAATAGTGGGCGTCGATGTCGACGTGATAGTCGACGCCGACCCGGCGCACGCGCCACTCGCTGTATTCGTAAGGCTCGTCCGGCAGCGCCTTGAGCGCCGGGCGATCGATCTCCTCGAGCAATTGGCGGCGGGTGACGCCGAGCCTCCGGAGGGTCTGTTTTTCGTTGAGCTGGGTCATAAGCTCGCCGAGCGCGGCGTCGACGTCAGCGAGACTGGTGAACATCCGGCGCCTGAGCCTGCCGAGCAGCCACCGCTCGACGATCAGGATGGCCTGTTCGACTTTCGCCTTGTCGCGCGGCTTCCTCCGCCTCGCCGGCAGGATGGCGGTTCGGTAATGGGCCGCCATCTCGGCGTAGGTCCGGTTGACCTCAGGATCGTAGAAGCTGGCCTTGACGATGGCGGTCCTGGCGTTGTCCGGCACGACGAGTTCGGGAACGCCGCCGATCGCCTCGAAGGCGCGCACATGGGCGTCGATCCAGTCGGGCAGCGCCTGCGTCCAGGTCGCCTTGGCGAAGGTGAAGCTCGATGCCCCCAGCACGGCGACGAAGATCTGCGCCATGCGGATTTCGCCGGTGAGCCGATCGATGACGACCGGGAACGCCGTCGCCGGCGTAATCGACAAACAGCCGCTCGCCGGCGGCGTGCGTCTGGCGCATCGTCACCGACAGCGTCTTCTCGAAGGATCGATAAAGCTCGCAGAACCGCGAGTAGCTGTAGCCGCCCGGGTTCGCTGCGATGTATTCGTCCCACAGGATCAACAGGGTGACGTGCTCGCGCTTCAGTTCGCGATGCACGCCGGCCCAGTCTGGCTCCGCGATCCGCCGATGGCCGCGCTTGCTGCGCCGGCTGGCGTAGAGCGCCGCCTCCAGCGCCTCGTCGTTCATGCTCTCCGGCAAGGGCCAGGACAGCCCTGCGCCGTCCGCCCGCCTCAACGTCTCCCGCACCGTCGAGCGGGCCATGTTAAGCCGCCGCGCGATCTCGTGCGTCGATACGCCGGAAACCTTCAGCCGAATAATCTCGCGCGCATCGCGCATTCCAATCCGCTCCGCTGGCATCGATCCTCCTTTGGGGTTGCCAAAGGGGCGACCTGATCAGGCCAACGGCGGCGCCCGCCAATCCACGGATGACCCCGGGCGGGATCATTCCGTTATGGGGGGCGAGATCATCTCGGAATTGGGGGCCGGCATCATTCCGTTACGAGGGGCGGCATCATCCAGGAATTGGGGGGCGGCTTCCTCCGGAATGCCTGAGGGTTCAAATCGGTCCCGCTGCCAAAGGGCCTTCCGCGTGGATGATGCGGGACCTATTTGAAGCCGGATTGAACGAAGCTGCGGGGTCGTTAGCCCCGACCTATGGGCGTTGGTCGTTCGTGAGGTGCGTTGAGCGCGGCGCTCGCGGCGGGCGGCGCGGGCGTGGGCGACACTCTTGAGAAGGTTCGGAGCGCGAGAGTCGCGAAGCGTGGATACTCGACGACGATCTTTGCTGGGTCTATGGGCCGACATTGTCGTCGGTGGTCAACGATGCGCGAGCTTGCCGACGTGCGACGCTGGATCGCGCGCATGTCAACACTGGTTGGACGCGAAGACACAGTTGGCGAGCTTGGCGTCATGAGCTGTCACATCGTGGCTTGGGCCGTGTGGGCGAACGGGGCGACCGTGAATCGACGTCGACCATGCGACCGCCGCAACATGGGCAGATGTCGAGACGCTTGCCGGTCAGCAGCGCGCAGCGTTCGCGATAGTCTTTGGGTTTGATGCGTGGATCGGGATTGGGAACGTCTAGGGCGACGCGGATGCGAGTGAGCTTTCGTACGCAGCACGAGTTGGCGAGGAAGCCGAAGTGGCGAATGCGCCGAAAGCCCTTGGGCAAGACGTGCATGAGAAAGCGGCGCATGAACTCGTTGGCGTCCAACGTCATCGCCTTGGACTTGTTTTGGGCGCGATAATCCTTCCACCGAAAGCTGACGCGGCCATTCTGGCAATCGAGAAGACGGCCGTTGGCGATGGCGACGCGATGCGTGTAGCGACCGAGATAATCGAGGATCTGGGAGGGGCCGGCGAAAGGACGTTTGGCAAAGACTACCCAGGGGATATTCGTCAGCGGTTTGAGATATTGCGCGAACTCGGCGGGGTCGTGCAGTCGTGCGCGTTCGCCGTGAAACGTCATGCCGCCGGCGGCGAACGCCGTTTGCAGACGTTCGAGAAACAGGCGACGATAGCAGCGCGAGAGAACATGAACGGGGAGAAAGAAGTTCGGCTTGCATGCGACCCAGCGCCCGTCCGGTCCGAGGCCGCCGCCCGGTACGATGCAGTGAACATGGGGATGATGGGTAAGGGTCTGCCCCCATGTGTGCAGGATCGCGATCATGCCGGTCTCGGCGCCGAGATATTTTGGGTCGGCAGCGATGACGCGGATTGTCTCGGCCGCCGCCTTGAACAGGATGTCGTAGACGAGCGCCTTGTTCTGGAGAGCGATCGCGGCGATTGGCGACGGCAAGGTGAAGACGACGTGGAAATAGGCGACGGGTAGCAGCTCCGTTCGACGGTTGGCCAGCCATTGGAGGCGCGCCAGGCCCTGACACTTTGGGCAGTGTCTATCGCGACAGGAATTGTAGGCGACGCGGATCTCGCCGCAATCCTCGCACCGCTCGACATGACCGCCGAGCGCCGACGTTCGGCATGCCTCAATCGCGGCCATGACCTTGCGTTGATCGAGGGAGAGCCGGTTGCCCTGCGCAGCTCGAAACGTGTCGCCGTGGCGGCGGAAAATGTCCGCCACCTCCAGCTTCGAGCGCATGCGCGCCGGCTATTCAGGCGGGATCAACTGGCATGAGAGTCGATCGAAGGGGCACGGCGTACTGGCGATCAGGTTCGTGGCGACATGTGCATAGCGCGTCGTCGAAGACAGGTCGGCATGGCCGAGCAACGCCTGAATGATACGAATGTCGACGCCAGCCTCCAGGAGATGGGTGGCGAAACTGTGCCGCAACGTATGCGCGGTGACGGGCTTGTCGATCCTGGCTTGCTTTCGCGCCCTGCGGCAAGCGTCCTGCAAGGCGCCCGTGCTCACATGATTGCCGGGTTCCTGGCCTTGGAACAGCCAGACACTTGGTCGCGCTCGCCGCCAATAGGTGCGGAGAATGTAGAGAAGGCGCGGCGATAACATGGCGTATCGTTCCTTGCCGCCTTTGCCCATCTCGATGTGGAGCAACATCCGCGTGCTGTCGATAGAGGCGATTCTCAGACGGGTGACTTCCTTGACCCGCAAGCCTGCAGCATAAGCAGTGGTCAGCGCGATACGATTGCGCAATCCCTCAACCGCTTCCAGAAAGCGTACGACTTCCTCGGCATTCAGGACCGCCGGAAGCTTCTCAGGCTCTCTGCCGAAAACGATCCGTTCGAAGGCTTCCTTCTGTCCCAGGGTAACGCCATAGAAGAACCGCAAGGCGCATGCGACTTGGTTGATGTGCGACCACGAATGGTTCTTTGCGACGAGATGCAGTTGGTAGGCGCGGACTTCCTCCATGCCGAGACGATCTGGGGATGAGTCAAAATGGCGGCTGAACCTCGCGACCGCGTAGATGTATGATTGCTGCGTCGCCCGCGAAAGGTTGCGGATCATCATGTCTTCGATCATGCGCTGGCGAAGAGGGCTCGTGGTGGCCATCGGGGGCCTCCTGTCATGAGAGGGGTGGATGTGACGATCACATCCTCTCAGACGGGAGGCTTCACCTCAGCCCCTTTCCTCCTGCGCCGAAGGAGCGGGTTCGTTCAATCAGCACTCCGAGTCGTCGTCTTGGAAAGGAGTCCACGGCGTCGCCCTTCGCTTAATTCGCAATACTGCTAGATGCGGTAGAGGCGCTCGGCGTTGACGCTGAGGAGCCGCGCGGCCTCGTCCGGAGAGAAGTCGGCTATAATCAACTCAAAAGCTCCCACGAGCGCTCGATAGGTCGAGTAGAGCCGGTCGACCGGAAAGTTGCTGGCGAACATGCAGCGGTTGACGCCAAAGTTTTCGACAACCTTGAGGACAAGCAGCCGCATCGTCGCAAGCGTCCAGCCGCCCCATCAGCCGGCGGGCCGTTTCGTCCTTCTGCGCCAGCTTTGCGATCGTTCGGTCGAGCCGCGCTATCGCTTCGTCTAGGGTGCGCAATTGCACCACCAGCGGCGCCAGCGCCTCGCACACTTCAAACGGAATTGTTTCGTCATAGGCCTCAAACAGCTCAGCCAGTTCGCATGCGTGTCTGGGCCCCTGCGCCGCGATCACCCCGATCTCGGTCAAGTGGCCGCGCAGCCCATTGAGAAGCTGCGTGGGTTGCGTGACCAGCATCTCGCGCGTCTTGTGACGCATTAGCGCCGCCTGGTTCCATGAGCGAGCGCACGGCGACACATCGCATCGAAGGCCGAGTCACAGCCTCGCCGATCGCCTCCGCATCCACCGCGTCGTTCTTCTGTCGGCGAATATAGGGCTTCACTTGCGCCTGCCATAATCCTTGGTCCGTCCTTTGCGGTCTGGACCGAGATCTCCATTACAGGAGCCATCGCCTGACCCCGCCTCTCGGAAAAACGCGCTTCTTCGCCACGGCTTTTCCTTAACTTAACGGTGCCCTCCTGCCTCATACAATGTGACCTCTCACAGCAGTTTGATGACCGAAGCTAACATTCGCCTTCGCCGCTCTCGGCTCATTTCACGATCGGTATCTTCGAGCGATCGATGGTGATCGCGACGGCACCGATCAGCACCGCGCCGAAAACAATATTTTGCGCAAAAATGTCCACGCCGAGAAACGTCATGCCAATTCGCACGACAGAAATGATCAACGCGCCGACGAGCGTGCGCCAGATGCTGCCGACACCTCCGGTGATCGCGGTTCCCCCGACGACGACGGCGGCAATCGAAGGCAGCAGGAGCTCGGAGGCGAGCGTCGGCGATCCGCTGGCCAAGCGGCCGGCGAGTATGATCCCGGCCAGCGCAGCAAAACCCGCTGAAAGAGCAAAAGCAAGGATCTTCTGGCGACTTACCTTCACGCCAGAGGCGTAGGCCGCAGGCTCGCCGGCCCCAATCGCAGCGCTGTAGCGGCCGAACCGTGTATGGGCTTGCAATACATGGGCGACAACCAGCACGATGAGGCCAACGTCAACGACATTCGGCACGCCAAGCGCATTGCCGGTAATCCAATTCTGATAGGCGCGCCCGGAATCGTCGAGCGTGATCGAGCGCTCCTTGGAAATCACCAAGGCGGCGCTGAAGAGGACGCCACCCATCGCGAGCGTGGCGATGAAAGACGGGATCTTCAGCCGAACGTGGACGATCCCGGATAAGAAACCGACGAGCGCGCCGATGGCGATGGCGAGCAAGAACGAGCCGTAACCGAGACGGGTCACGGTCAGCGCGACGACGACGCTCGCCAGAGAGGCCATTGATTGAATGGAAAGATCGATGCCGCCGAGCATGATGACGAAGGTGACGCCGGTCGCAAGAATGAACAGCACCGCGGTATCGCTGGCCAGATCGAGGAGCGCGCTCGGTTGCAGAAAGGTCGGCTGCGCGACGCCGACCAGGATCACCAGAACGGCGAGCGTCGCCAGCGGCAGCCACTTGCGCAGGTCATCGGACACAACCCTCAACGCAGCCCGTTTCATTGCCGGCCCTAAACCATATGTCCAATGAGATCGATCTGCTGCGGCTTGCCTCCTGGGTTTGCGTCGGCGCGATGCGTGATTGCGCCGTCCCGCATGACCAAGACGCTGTGGCTCAAACCGATTGTTTCTTCCAGAGTGTCCGAGGTCAGCACGATCGCCAAGCCTTCGGCGGTAATGGCGCGAATCAGCTCATAGACTTCCTCCTTGGCGCCGACATCCAACCCGCGGGTCGGGTGATCGAGAATGAGAAATCTTCACTTTAGCGTTCAGCCATTTCGCCAACACGACCTTCTGTTGATTGCCCCCCGAGAGGTTGAGGCAGAGCGTATGGATATTAGGCGTGCAAATCTTCAACCGATCGATCCAAGTTTTCGCTCGCCGCCGCTCTTCGCGCGCATCGATCAGGCCGTAGCGCGTCAGACTGGCGAGATCCGCCAAAGTGATATTGGCCGAAACGGGCAGGAAGAGCACAAGGCCTTCGACGCGCCGCTCGCGCGGGACATAGCCGATGCCGAGATCGGCGGCTTCGGCGGGCGTCGTCAGCGTCACCTCGCGATCGCCGATCTTGAACCTGCCGCCGTCATGCGGAGCAAACCCCGCGAGCGTGCGCGTCAGCTCCTCGCGGCCCGACCCGATGACGCCCGCGATTCCCAATATTTCCCCGGCACGGAGCTTGAAACCGACATCCCTGTAAGCCTTGCCCAGCGAGAGCCCTTCGACCTCGGCCAACACCCGCGCCTGGAATGGCTTCTGCAAGGGCTCGCGATAATAGTCCGACTGCAAGCTGCGACCGACCATGAGCCGATGCAGCATCGCGACATCGGCGTCGGCCGTCATGAGATCGGCGACGACCGCGCCATCTTTCATGACGTAGACGCGGTCGGCGAGTTCCAGCACCTCGTCGAGCCGATGGGAGACGAAGACAAAGGATGCGCGCGATTTCAGCGCTCGCACCCGGGCGAATAGAATGTCGATTTCCGCGCGTTCGAGCACCGACGTCGGTTCGTCGAGCAGGATCACGAGATGGCCGGCGGCGTGTTCCTCGAGCGTCAGCGCCTTGGCGAGCTCCACCATCTGCCGGGCGGCGAAGCTGAGATTGTCCGCGCGCGTGCGCGGATCGACGTTGACCTTGACTTTTTCAAGCTGACGCGCGGCGGCGGCGTAGAGCGCTCGCCAATCGACGAGGCCGAACCGCGTGAATTGTGCCTCGTTTCCCAGATAGATATTTTCGCCGACTGTCAGGTTGGTCAGCAGGGATTGCTCCTGGAACACCATGCCGATGCCTTTTCGGTTGGCGTCAGCGGCGTTTTCGAGATGGGCCGGCTTGCCCGCGATGACAATCTCACCGGCGTCGGGCGGATAGACGCCACTAAAATCTTCATCAGCGTGGATTTGCCGGCGCCGTTCTCGCCGATCAATCCGACAACCTCTTCGGGCCTGATCTCGATCGAAACGTCCTTGAGCGCGTGAACGCCGGTGAAGCGTTTTTCGATCCGCGCCATCGAAACGGCCGCGTCGGCCGCGCTCGCGCTCATTTGACGATCCGCATCAGCTTGCGATCAATCGACAGCGCGACCGCCCCGATGATCATGAGGCCCTGAAAACCAATCTGCACGCTCGGCGGCACGCCCATCAGCACCATGCCGTTCGACAATACCGAGACGATCAGCACGCCGACGAACGTCTGCAATACGCCGCCCTGCCCGCCCGAAAGCGACGTTCCCCCGACGACGACCGCGGTAACCGTGATGAACAAGCGTCCGTTGCCGATCTCAGCATTGCCGAGGCCGAGCTGCGCGGCCGCGAGGATGCCGCCGACCGCGTAGAAGACTCCGGCGAGGGTGAACGTGACGACGCGAACCCGCGCCACCGGAATTCCGGACAGGGCCGCGAGCTCCTCGCCGCCGCCGAGGGCGTAAACATAACGTCCAAAACGGGTGTAGTTCTGAATGACGAAAGCGATCGCAAGGCACGCGAGTGCCAGCCAAACGCCCCAGGGAAAGCCGATCAAGCGCTGGATCGCCAGGCCCCGTATCCATGGGTCGTTGATCCTCGTCGCCATGCCGCCCAGCAGCGCATTGGCGACGCCGACCCCAATAAACCAAGTGCCGAGCGTCGTCATGAACGAAGGTACCTTGAGGGCGACATGAATGACTCCGTTTGCAAACCCGACGACAGCGCCGACTACGAGGACCAAGAGCACCGCGGCGACGCCCAGATTATTGTCGTTCATCCCATTGAGCACGGTCATCGACAGGATCACGGCGGCAAGCGTGAGCACACCCTCGACGGAGAGATCTATCGATCCCATAAGTATGATGAAGGTCTCGCCAAGGCCGAGGACGAGGGGTATCGCCGCGTCCTGGCTCATCCGCACGAAATTTCCAAGGCTGAGGAAATTATGGTTGATGGCGGCGATGATCGCGCACAGGAGAACGAGAACCATCGCCGGCGCCCAGGCCGCCGCCCGCCAGCGCCGCTTTGCCCGGGCCGGCGCGCTTGCCGGTGGCGCAAGATTAAGAGATGCGCTCAGGGGGCATGACCTTTCGGCAAATCACTTGGGGCGGCGCGCCTTCAGCCTCTTGGCTAAGGGCGCGCCCGCGCGTCGGGACGGCCAGCTAGTTGTACTGAATCTGTCCGGTCACGCGGCCCCAGATGTCGTTCCAGTCAACCTTGGGTTCCGCCTTGATGTTGTTGTCGTAATACGACTTGGCGTTTTCGGACGTAATGATAACTCCCTTGCCGTAGAATTCCCTATGCTCCTTGGGCTCCTTCGCCGGATCGAACGCGCCAATCTTGGCATGATAGGCGATAGAAAGGCCCATGCCGCCCTGCCAGAACGGATCCCAGGCGACCGTCCCCGCCATCTCGCCCTTGAGGATTGCTTCGACTGCGAGCTGAATGCCATCAATTCCAGTGACCGGAACCTTGCCGGCCTTGCCGTCGCTCCGCAGCGCTTCAACCGCGGCCAGCGCCATGTCGTCATTGGCCGCCCAGATGCCGCCGATCTTGTCGCCGAACTGAGTGAGCCAGGCATTGGTCTTCTGCAGCGCCTCGGTAGCTGACCAGTTGGCGACCTGCATGTCGAGCAGTTGAACGCTGGGATTGGCCTTCAGTGCTTCCTGCAGCCCCGCCTTTCGTTGGATCGCCGGTATGTTGGATTCGATCCCACCCAGCGCGACAATGCCGCCCTTGCCGCCCATCGCCTTGATCAGCGTTTCCGCCATCGCCTTGCCGTAGGGAACGCCATTGAACGAAATATGGGCGACGTAGTTGGGGTTGAAATCCCAGGGATGCAGGTCGTTGGGTTTGTTCCATTGGGTGACGACATATGCGCCGGCGTCCTTGACCGCCTGGACGATAGGACGGGCGTCCGGGCTGTCGTTGGGATCGACATTGAGGACGCAATTGCCGCCGGTCTTGGCGAGAATCGCCTTGATGTCGGCGATCCCCTTCTCGCTATTGCCTTCGGTGACGAGGGTCACATAGTTGGCGCCGACCGACTTGGCGAAAGCCGCACCCCCCTTATTCCAGGTCGCATGGTAGGGGTTGGAAAGCGAGCGAATGGAATTAACGACGGTCGGATTTCCCGCGGCGAACGAAGAGCGCGTGATGATCGCCGGAAGCGCAACGACGGCGCCGACAGCCGCGGCGCTTTTGAGAAAGCGACGGCGAGGCAATGTGAGGCCCACACCACGGGACAAGTTTGTATCGACCATCTTACGTTCCTCCCAAGGTGCAACAACGCGGCCCGCGTTGCTGACGTTCGATCTTTTGTTTTGCGGTTCGGGTACACCTTATCAAAATTGTCGTTCTCGTGCGGCGACGACAAAATTCGATGGCGCGCGACCCGTCTTCTCCAGTCTAAGCTCGAAACAGCAGTGCTGACCGGCATGTCGACGAAGCGCGTTGGCCGCGTCCAGCACTGCACGACTGGCGATTGCTGTCAACATTTGCCGCCGCGATGTTGCGGGCCCGCGCGGGATCGACATCAGCCATGAGACGGTCCGGTTTTGATGGAACCGGTTTGGCCCGATGTCCGCCGCCGAGATCCGCAAGAAGCGGGTCGCGCACATGCACGGCTATCCTCAGTGGCGGTGGCATTTGGACGAGGTGTTTGTGAAGGTCAACGGAAAGCTCTGCTATCTCTGGCGCGCTGTCGACCATGAAAGCGAGGTCTTGGAATTGGTCGTCACTGCGAAGCGAGACAAGGCCGCGACGGTGAAGTTTCTCAAGCGCATCATGAAGAAGTACGGCCGACCGCGGAGGATGGTGACCGACGGGCTTCGCTCTTACTCCGCGGCGATGAAGGAGGGCGGCAACGCCGATCGCCACGAGGTCGGCCGCGGGCTCAACAATCGCGCCGAGAATTCGCATCAACCGTTTCGACGACGAGAGCGGGCTATGCAGCGCTTTCGAAGTATGAAGACGTTGCAGAAATTCAGCTCAGTTCACGCCCAGGTCCACAACCATTTCAATCACGAGCGTCATCTGATCACCCGCCTAGTCTACAAGCAGAGACGCTCTGCCACATTGGCCGAGTGGCGCGCCCTCGCGGCTTGAATGTTGCTTGAGGGTGGGCGTGTTGCGCCACGCGCTGACGACCTGCCGTTACTCTGACAAAGCCCTCAAGGCGCCCCCGGACCGGCGGAAGATTATGATTTGCCCGAGACGTGCGGGGGATGCCGGGAGGTTCAAGAGAGACGTTTCTCGTCGTCTATAAGAACGAGGCTGGTCGGCGAGGCGTCGCCCCAGCGCCAGAGCACGAGATTGAGGTCGGTGGACGAGGCTCCCCGGGCGAAGGACGGGACGAGGAGTGCGGCGTAGCCTGTGGCGATGAGGCGTCGCGCAAACTTCTGCGTCTCGGATTCGCCGTTGGTCATCATTTCGTCGCGCCAGGCGACGGAGGCGAGATCTCTCGGACTTCATGTCAAACCCGGCGAGAGACCCTGTGTCGCGGGTGTCGAAGACGGGGCGAATGTCGGCGTCGTAGGCGACGAGCGTAGTCGGCTGAAGCGTGCCGACCTGGTTAGCTTCACGCAGGGCGGTCATTGGCGATAGAGACGCGTAGAGCGCGGGCGTTCCCTTTGGATTGAAACGGCCCCCGTACAACTGGGCGCCGCGGCCGGATAGTGGGTGGCGGGCATAGACGGGGTTGAGGGCGCGATAGAGGAAGCCGGTGAAACGGTCGATTGGGATCAAGCAAAGACCCCGGCGTCCACCGCGTCGATGTATTCGAGGACGTCTGCGGCGCGGCCGGCGCGGACGAGTTGCATTGCGGTCTGTCCCGAAAAGCCGGACAAGGGCTCGGAACGATACCAAGCGTAGGCGATCAGCTCAGATCCGAACCGCGGACTCGATCTTGTTGAGGATCTCGACCATCTCGCGCAGGCGCTTTTGCGTCTTCTGGGAGGCGATACGGTCCTTGCGCAGCATTGCGTCGCGCCCTAGCCCGGCGGTTTGGGCGATTTCATCGCGGGTCGTGCGGAGAACGCCCGCGATCTTGGCGGGAGCGAACACCCCATTCTCGGCGTAACGGGAGAGGGCCATGGGTCTTTCCTCGGCAGGCACATACATTATGACGCAATATAGCGTCAGAAATTGTGGCCCGCAAGGGTGCCGGTGGTTGATCCGGGCCCAGTCCAGATTTCATGCTTTGGCCTCGACGTCTGCAAATCGGTGTTGAGGGTGATTGGCGCCACTCGCGTCTCCCGGTCATGAGCGAGCGAAGGATCACTCCTCTCTCGACGCGAAAGCGCGACGACGCGAGGACGCTCGTTTTCAGGGCGATTGATTCGAAATATGCGTTGGAGGCGCGCGCGGTCTCGCGCCTTAGCTTCGAACTATGGACCAGCAAACCAAGGATCCGGATGTCCTGAACGTGCTCGTGCTGGAGCGCGTCGACCGCACGAAGAACATGGCGCGCTACTATGTTCTGTCGATCGAGCCGACGCTGTTTGCCAAATCGTCACTGGTGCGCCGCTGGGGCCGGATCGGCGGCGCCGGGCGAACACGAATCGACCTTCATGCTTCTCCGCCGGTCCGCAGATAGCGCTCAACACATGGCTCGAACACAAACGGCGCCGCGGTTACCGACTCCGCTCCTGATCGCCGACGATCGGCTCTTTGAAGTGCCGTCGACGGTTCTTACGGAACGCAGTTGACCGCGTCGCATTCGCAACGCCGATGGATACGTGCTTGCGAACGGCGAACAGCTCAGAAGGGCGGGACGCGCGCCTATAAAGGTCGTCTCGGGAAAGACCGATGTGCGCGCCGAAGCCGCCGTTCCATGCGAGCGCGATATACGCTTCACCGCCCGGAAGCAGGCGTCTATCCGGGCACTGACGACCACCGCGAAGGGCCGAAGACGTCCATCCAAAGATCCTGCGCGAACTACAGCGCCTGTCGGCTCCGAGGTCATCCAAAATCCCGCCTTAATCGACACTGCTTAGCGGCGGAAGCGGGTCGGTATGAAAAACTCGCTTGCCGAAGCCGTTTCGCCGCACATCTGGGCACCATGGCCGCATTCTTGCCATGTTTTGTTCGCCCGCCTGAGACAGAGCCGAAGTAGCCTTAGCCGCGCCGGCGAGATTCTTGCCGCGCAGAGGAAAACTCATGGAACGGAACACACGCACGATGATCAGGCAAACAGCCTCGCTGCTGGCGATCGCCGCCGCAACGGCGACGGCCGTGGCCGCGGCCCACGCCGATCCGGTTGCGGCGTCCGGGTACAGCATCAGCCTGTTCGCAGGCGGGCCCGCGGGGACCAGCGCCGCCGACTCAGTGCTCGTGGTCGGCAACGATGTTTATGTCGGCTACGGAAACGGCGGCAATCCGGACGGAAGCGGCGGCGCGGTCAGCACCATCGTGGAATTCAGCCGGAGCGGCCAAGTCCTCGCATCCACAACGGTAACCGGACACAATGACGGCTTGCGCTATGATGCGGCGACTAAGCAGATCTGGGCGCTTCAGAACGAGGACGCGAATTCCAACCTCGTCCTGGTCACGCCGGGCACGCTTGCGAAGTCGGCGGCGATCCCGATCGCTTCGGTAAACGGCGGCGGATATGACGACATCCTGTTCCAGGGGGGCAAGACTTTTATCAGCGCATCAAACCCGGCCAACAATCCAAACCTGGACCCAGCGATTGTCCAAGCGACGCTGAGCGGCAGCACGGTCACGACCTCGCCCGCGCTTCTCGCTGACGCTACCGCCACGCTGTACAATACGAACTCTTCGGTGACGCTGAACCTCCAGGATCCCGACAGCCTGTCGCAGACAATCGATGGACGGGCGGTGCTGACGAGCCAGGGCGACGGGGAACTGGTGTTCGTGAGCAATCTTGGCGCGAGCAACCAGTCGGTCGGTGCGTTGGCGCTCCAGAACGCCATGGTCGACGACACCGCGTTCGGCGGGACGCCGGGCATGACCCTGCTCGTCGCCGACAAGACGACGAACGACATCTATCGCGTCACGGGATCGTTCAATCCGGACTTCGGCTATTCGGCGGCGCAGAATTCGGCGGGCGCCACCGGCTTCATTGGGGCGTTCGACGCGTCGAGCGCGGCCCTGCCCGGCTTCGACGGCGCTTTGACTCCGGTCGTCACGGGCCTCGGCAATCCAGGCGGCGAAGCCTTCATCGCCGGCGTTCCCGAGTTTTCGACCTGGGGCATGATGATGCTCGGATTCACCGCGCTCGGCTTCGCCGGACATCGCGGAACGAGGCTCTTCCGCCCGGCGGCAGTCAAGGCCTGATGCGGAGCCTGGCGCCCCCCTGAACAGCGCCTTGGATCTCGGTGGCGCTCACCCGCTTCTCCCAGAACTTCGCTGCACTCGGCTACAGTGCGGCGAGGTCGGGCGCCTGCTCGGGCGGGATTGTGGTGAGGCGCGCCTCGTCGCGCGGCAAAAACGCACACCTGTAAGGCTACTTTAACAGATATCGTCTTCAATAGAAAAGGGATCGGCTGTCGGGTTCGCTTTCCGACGTTGGCGGTATGAAACCGCTCCATCCCGTCGGCCAGCGACCGACATGTGTCCACCCGCCGCAATAACGCCGCGTAGCGCCTCGCGATCCGTTCACTCGCGCTTAGTGCGCGTCCGCCAAATCTTGGAGTAGCAATGCCAATGTCTGCAGTCTCGTCGGCGCCGAGCGCCGCGTCCGCTCCCGCGCTCCAGGCTGTTGCCCGCAGCACCGCGTCAACGGCTGCCTCGGCGCCAGGCGCCGCGTCCGCGACTGCGACCACCACGGCAGCCCCCGCCGCTTCCGCGGCCACTTCATCGCCCGCGGCGGCGCCGGCAGCCTCCGCCAGAGCGATAGACGGAGACTACAAGGTCCGCAGCGCCATGACTTCAAAGACTAAGGACAGCGACGGCGACTATAAGCCTTTAGCCGCCAACTCCGCGTCAGCACAGAGTTCCAACGCGGTCCAAACGTCATTATTGTCTCTGAAGAAAGGCGGCTGATACGCCCACGACGTGGTCGGGGTAAGCACCGCTTCAGGCGCAAGCTGCGTGCGCCCGAAGCGGGTGCGACGCAAATGGGTCAACTCCCGCCTTCCCAAACGGCGTCGTAATCCGCCGTCAAAGGTTGATGCCTTAGTGGCGATGGCGCGGTGGCTGGACCCGGCCAAGTATCAAGTGTCAGATTCCATCGACTTCTTTACGTCGGCAGCTCTATCGATCTATTGCCCCAAAGTGGCTCAGAGCAACGTTCCGTGCCACGTCGTCGTTCGACTGACGCGACAGGGCCGCCGACGTGAAAGTAAGTCTGCCTGCATCGGAGCAACCCTCAAGGCAAAAGCGATTACCTGCTTAGGGCTGACGCCGTTCCTTATGAGAGTCGCCCGATTCTCCACGAAGGAGTATCTTCGGAAAGCCACTTTTCCTATCGATCATTCCTGTTGTCGGAGCGCGGCTGGAATGCGCGTCTTGCTTGTGGAAGACGACGTCATGATCGGCGAAGGCTTGACCGTGGCGCTAAGCGCGGAAGGAATGTCGGTCGATTGGGTTCGCGACGGCGCGGCGGCTGAAGCGGCTTTATGCGACGAAGGATTTGCAATTGTTCTTCTCGATCTCGGACTACCTGACGCCGATGGGACAAATCTTCTGAAGTCGGCCCGAAAGCAGGGCGTCGACACCCCAATTCTCATCATCACCGCTCGCGGAGCGGTCGATGACCGTGTGTCGGGCCTCGACCTCGGCGCCGATGATTACCTGCTCAAGCCTTTCGAGTTGCGCGAGCTCACGGCCCGCATGAGGGCTCTCATCCGCCGCCGCGCGGGCCGTTCAACCTCTACCCTTTCCACCGGCGCCGTTGAGCTCGACACAGAGACTCACGAGTTGCGCCACGGCGACGCCAAGGGCATCCTGTCGGCGCGCGAATACGCCCTCATGCACGCGCTGATGGAGCGGCCGGGTCGGATTCTCTCCCGCGCTCAACTTGAGGAGCGCATTTACGGTTGGGGCGAGGAGGTGGAGAGCAACGCCGTCGACGTCCTGATCCATTCCGCCCGGCGGAAGTTCGGCAAGACGGTCATCCTCAACGTCCGGGGCGCAGGATGGATGCTCCCGAAATCCTGACGACCGGATCGCTTCGACGAACAGCGCTTATCTACGTAACCGTCCTCCTTTCCGTCATCGGCCTGGCGGCGAGCGCGTTAGCGTACCTTTATGCGTATGACGCGGCGACGGAGTTTCTCGACGGTCAGCTGCGTCAGATCGCGCTCAACGCCGGCGCAGGCGTTTCCCCTGCGGATGCGCCCGCGCAGGCGGATCAGGATCCCGAAGATCAATTCGCGGTCACCATCTGGGATGCGCAGGGGAGGCTCGTCCACGCGTCACTCCCATCCGTCCACATCCCCCTTGAGATCCGGCCGGGCTATGCAAACGCTAAAGCCGCGGGCGAGGACTGGCGCGTCTACACGGCGGGCGACTCGCGGCGCATGATTCAGGTCGCGCAGCAAGAAGTGGTGCGCCAGGAAATTGCGCAGACCGCGGCGCTCGGGGCGGCGGCGCCGGTCCTGATCGCTATTCCCCTGGCATGGCTCGTGGTCGGATGGGCGATGAACCGGGTGCTGGCGCGACTGAATACGCTGTCCATCGAGCTTGCCGAGCGCAGCGTCGGCGCGACGGCGCCGATCGCGCTCGACGGGATTCCCGCAGAAGTCGCCCCGCTGGCGCGCAGCATGAACAGCCTCATCGTCCGGCTGCATGACGCCGTCGAGGCGCAGAGACGATTCGTTTCCGACGCCGCTCACGAACTCAGGACGCCGCTCGCCGGGATGCAGATCCAGGTCGAAAACCTTTCGCGGGAGGCGCGAGGCGCCCATGAAGGAGCGACCGCGGCTCTTGCGCGCGGCGTTCGGCGCGCGAGCGCGCTCGTCAATCAGCTGCTCCATCTGGCGAGGCTCGAAGAGAGCGGCGCCGTTCAGGACGAGACCGTCGACGTCAATGCGCTCGTCCTCGAGGCCGTCGCGGATCACGCGGCGGTCGCCGACCACAAGCAGATTGATCTCGAAGTGAATTTCGCCTGTCAGGCCGTTTGCCGGGGCGCCCCGGACGAAGTGCGCGCCCTGCTTTCGAGCCTCATCGACAATGCGGTGCGATACACACCGTCCTGCGGGCGAATCGATGTCTCGATCGGGCAAGGCGACGGTCGCTTCGTCGTCGAAGTCTTGAACATCGGAGCGCTCCTTCCGAGGGGCGCCGAGGCGCGACTCTTCGATCGCTTCTTTCGCGCCGCTCCGCAGGAGACGGAAGGGACGGGTCTGGGACTGTCGATCGCCCGCCGGGTCGCCGAACGGCATGGTTTCGGCCTCACGGTAGAAAATCGCGCGGATGGCATAACAGGCGTCGTCGCCCGCCTATCCATCCCGGCCGCAGGCGAGGCTGGCCGCGGCGCGGGCGGGCGGCGCTAATTCTCAGCTAATTCTGACGTCGCATAAGTTCCGGCAGGGGACAAACACTTCCGCGGCTGGCGAGTCGCGGATCACCAGACATCGGAGAGAAACATTGAAAGTGACGACATCCCGCGGCGTCGGCCTGCTCGGCTTGACGGTCATCGTCCTGGCGGTTGCGGGTCCGGCTGCGGCTTACACCGGACAAAAGCTCGCCAGCCAGGCGAAGATCACCATCGAACAGGCGCGCGCAATCGCACTGAAGGCCCATCCCGGTCAAATCACCGACGAAGAGCTCGAACGAGAGGGCGGCGGCAGCGGGCTGCGCTATTCCTTCGACATCAGGAACGGAGCGGTCACGCACGAGGTCGGCGTCGATGCAAGAACCGGGCGGGTGCTCGAGAACAAAACCGAAGGCCCCCACCCCGATTGATTGCATTCGACGGGCCGCTCGCGCTTCCGGCGCGGGCGGCCGCCCTCGACGAAGACGGAGCGATCATGAGCGAAGCGACGAAAGCTACGTTAAGCAAGGTTCCGGAAGTTACGCTTGGCTTCTGGATCATCAAGATCATCGCGACGACGATCGGCGAAACCGGCGGCGACGCCGTGACGATGTCGATGCTGCACGCGGACAAAGATGCACACAACGGCGGATATCTGATCGGGACGGGCATATTCATGGGCGTGTTCGTTGCGGCCGTGATCGCCCAAATCGTAATGAAAAAGTTTCATCCCGTGATTTACTGGGTGACGATCGTGGCGACAACGACGGTCGGAACGACAATGGCCGATTTCGCCGATCGCTCGCTCGGAATCGGTTACCTGGGCGGATCATCGCTCCTGCTTGCTCTGCTTCTGACGTCGCTGCTCGTCTGGCGCTGGCGGGAAGGGACGGTCTCGGTGAATACGGTCACGACGCCCAGGGTCGAGGCCTTCTACTGGACCACCATCCTCTTTTCCCAGACGCTCGGCACCGCGCTCGGGGACTGGATGGCCGATACGAACGATCTCGGCTACGAGAACGCAGCCCTCGTGTTCGGGGCCGGTCTGCTGGTCCTTGCGGCGGCGTATTACTTCACCAGCGTGTCCCGGGTGTTCCTGTTCTGGGCCGCCTTCATCCTGACGCGCCCGCTCGGCGCGACGCTGGGCGATCTGTTCGACAAGCCGATCGACCACGGAGGATTCGCTTTCAGCCGCACGACCGCGACCGCGATTCTCATCGCAGTGATGGTCTTGCTGATCGTTGCCATCCCGCAACGTCCTGGGGTCCACCCGGGCGCGCCTGCCGAGTCGCCGGCGGGATGACCAGAGAGGCCTCTCTTGGTGCAAAGGGGCGTTCCCGCGCCGCTGAGGGTCGACTGCGGTGCGGCGCGCGCCGACGTATCGGATGGGCGACATTGAGATGGGCGGTGTTGTCGATCGACCCGAGCGGCTCGAAGACCAATTCTGCTCTAGCTCCTTTCCCGTCACAGAGCGACGGAACGGCGCCCCCTTGAATGAGGCTTCATGGCGGGAGATAGGCCAATTCTGGCATGTTGCGGCTCCTTTACTGGCTCTATGAATCCCGATTGCGTCGTCAAATCGGCGGGCGTCAACCACCGCGCCATGTCGGCATCATTCTTGATGGCAATCGACGCTACGCCCGCAAACATGGCCTCGCCGATCCGGGCGTGGCCTATGATCTGGGTGCCGAGAAGCTCGACGACGTGCTCGCCTGGTGCTCCGATCTCGGAATACCAGCCGTCACGTTGTGGGTGTGTTCAATCGACAATTTGAAAAGGCAGGAGACCGAGGTTTCCGCAATCCTCGCGGCGGTCAAGTCCAAGATTGCAGCCCTGGCCAAGGACCCAGCAATTCACCGTCGGCGCGTTCGAATCAAGGCGGTGGGTCGCCTCGATCTCCTGCCGTCGACACTCGTAACCGTGCTTCGAGAAGCTGAACAGGCCACAGCTGACTATGATGCTCTAAAGCTCACGATCGCGATCGCCTACGGCGGTCAAGAGGAAATCGCTGACGCGGTTCGCGACCTGGTGCGCCAGAAGGTGCAGTGCGGCGTGGATTTGGACGCGATCCTCGATGAGATCACGCCTTTGGCGATTGCTGAACACCTCTACACAGTGGGGCTCCCGAATCTCGACCTCATCATCCGCACGAGCGGCGAGATCCGTTTGTCCGGGTTCCTGCTGTGGCAGAGCGTTCACAGTGAGTTCTATTTCTCCGATGTGGACTGGCCGGAGTTCCGCAGAGTCGACTTTCTTCGCGCCGTGCGATCGTTTCAGCAGCGGTCACGACGTTTTGGGCGATAAAGCCCAGCGACGCTGTCCAGGCAAGCCGTGTCTTGCAAAGAAAGCTGCGGCCGAATTGGCGAATTTAGGCCGGGGTCACACCAACGCACTCGCAGCGCTTTTTTGAGAACCGTCGCTCCTGGGCGCAACCCGCGCCTTCAGCCAAAGTCCGCTTTCTCGCGCTTCCCGCTCGTTTGGCAGGGAAACGGGGCTTCTGCACCGCGCTTATAGCCAGCGGCGAACGCGCGATTTGTAGCCGCGATAGACAGCGCCGAATTTGCGCTCAAGATAGGCTTCTTCGCGGGCGACTACGCCGTGGCGAACGACGAAATAGAAGGGCACGAGCATCGCCAGGACCCAGAGATTGTCAAAGCCGATTGCTATGCCGGTCTGGCCCAGGAACATGCCGAGGTAGATCGGGTTGCGGGTGAATCGGTAGGGTCCATTTTCGACGATGGCGGTCGTCGGCTTATGAACATCGAACTGAGTGCCCGCCTTGCGGATATTCACGATCGCCCAGACCGCGAGCGCAACACCCAGCGCGAAAAGGCCCCCAGCCACCCAAGCCCGCGGAATCGATATCGGGACAAACTGCAACGGATAAAGCCAACCCGCCCGAGACCCGCAAGGATAGCCAGCGTCCAATGCGATCGGCGGAGGAATTACGACATTAGGCCTGTCGACCGTCTCAGCCATTCTATCTCGCCTCGAAGCGAGCGCCGCTCTCGTTCAGCGCGCGACTCACGTTGGATGCGCTAAGGGAGGATATCGAGCCACATCTAATACCCGCAACTCGGGAAGAGCAAACATGAGCAGCAATCTTCCGGGCTTCTTCCAGGGCACGGACATGCCAACTGCCGGGTGGTGGGAAGCGCTGTGGCCCGACCCTGCCGGTGTACTTGCCGCCGTGGGAGTCAGACCGGGTATGGAGGTCGTTGACCTATGCTCCGGCGACGGGTGGTTCACGCTGCACATCGCCAAGATCGCACGTCACGTCGTTGCAATCGACATCGACCCCAATCTTCTGGACGTGTCGCGTCACCGTCTGTCCGAAAGCGGCGTGACGAATTGCGACTATGTGGCCGGCGATGCTTACGACCTTGCCAAGTTGGTTCCGGGAAAGATTGACTTCGTATTCATGGCGAATGCTTTTCACGGCGTTCCAGATCGACCGCGATTGGTCCTTGCGGTGCGCGCAGCCCTTAAGCCGGGCGGTCTCTTCGCGATCATCAACTGGCATCGGCGCCCGCGCGAGGAAACGGTGGTCTTGGGCGAACCGCGCGGACCAAAAACGGAATTGAGATTGTCGCCGGAACAGACCATCGAGGCCGTCGAATCGAGCGGACCTGAAACTGGCTCATCTGGTTGAAGTGCCGCCCTATCACTACGGCGCTGTCTTTGAGCGACCGTCAGCCCGAGAGCAATGATGCCTTCCATTCTCGACAACAAGAATACATCGGCGCCATCGGTCTTCCTGCCTGCGGCCCTATTGCGCGAGGCGCGTCGACAAAAGGGGCTTGCGACAGTCGATGTCCCGCCCGTCTGCATCTTGGACCCGGACGGCGATATCGTTCGGCGATTGAGGCAAACGGGCCAATCGCAACCCTTTGAGCACTGGCCCTGCTACCACACCGAACTCGACACGTTTTTGCTCGGTCAAACATGAGGTCGGAATTGTGGGTCGGGCGGTCGGCGCCTCGTTCGCGGTCCTTGTGGCGGAAGAGTTGTTCGCCAGCGGCTGCCGCTTGCTGGTGAGCCTGACCTCGGCCGGTCAGGTCCTGCCTGCTGGGCCGCCGCCCTACTTCGTCGTCATCGACCGCGCCCTCCGCGATGAGGGCACAAGCTATCATTACACGCCTCCTTCCGAGTTTGCAGATGCGGATCCGGAACTCGTGACGGCCGCTGCGGAAGCTCTGACCGGGCTAAGTGTGCGCAGCGTGGTGGGTCCGAGCTGGACCACAGACGCCCCTTTTCGCGAAACGGCTGAAGCCATCGAAAAGGCGCGCGCTAAGGGCATTCTTGCCGTCGAAATGGAAGCTGCTGCGCTCTACGCTTTCGCGCGCGTTGCAAACGCGCGGGTGCTTTGCTTGGCACACGTCACAAATACAATGGGAACGACAAGCGATGATTTTGAAAAAAGCGAAGCGGATGGCACTCGAGACGCTCTCGACATCTTAGAAACAACCGTGACAGCGTTGCATAAGCCTTGACTTCTGGATAACTCGAAACTCGCAAGTCCTCGACCTCTTGAGAGGCGCGAATCGAGAAACGGTTTGGGAGGCTGTCGGCGGCCATCTTAAGGGGGTCTGCGTCATTTTTCGTGCTTGATTTTCGTTGGTCGGCTGCTTCAGCATTATCTGGAGGATGACGAAGACAACGAAATTGGCCTTCGGGCCCGGGATTATCGTGCAAGGCGTGGCGTTCCGTGGGAACCGCTGGGTCGTATCGGCGGAGGGTAAGGGAAGCCGGTCGTGTCCGGGCTGCCGAGAGGCTTCCGGATCGCGGCATCGTCGGCAGATCCGACGGCTGCAGGAGCTTCCAATTCAGGGGGTTCCTGCGACGCTGGAGATTCGTTCAGGCCGCTGGAGATGTCGCAACGAGCAGTATGCTCGAAAGACATTCGCGTTGGCGATCGCGCTGCCGTCCGCGCGGAAAACACAGCGAGTTCGCGAACTCGTTCGACTGTTCGCCCATGCCGCCGGCGGCCGGGTCAGCGAACGGTTGCTGACGCGCCTGGGAATGCCTGTCAGCGACAACGCCATCTTGCGGCAATTGAAGAGCCATGTCAGGAAACGTCGTAAAATCGAACCGTTGCGCGCCGTTGCGATCGACGACTGGAGCTGCCGCAAAGGCTTCGGATACGGAACCATTGTCGTCGATCTCGAGCGGCGCACGGTAGCGGACGTTCTGAAGACCCGCTCCGCGCATGGGACCGCGGGCTGGTTGAAGCAGCATCCGGGGATCGAATTCGTGAGCCGCGATCGCTCTGGGCTCTATGCCCAAGGCATCCGGAAAGGCGCGCCCTCAGCGGACAGCTTCGTCATTGGGCCGCGCGCCCATTCTGATCGACGCTTTTGAGCCTCTGGAGAGGCCAGCCCGCGGCGGGCGCAGCCCGCGGTTAGCCGAGATCGCCGGGTCGGCGCCTATAACGCGCCGCCCATGACGATCGACGTGACCGACTACGCAGAGATCAAGGCGCCCGCGCAGACGGCTAAGAGAACAAATCCGTTCCCGCGCTCCGCCGTGGGTTCTTTGATTGTTTTTGCCGCGGCCGCCGTTGTCGCGATCACGCTCTTGCTCACGCCTGCGTCTGATGGCCCGGGCCCAGTCGCTGGAACGCTCTCCGGACACAGCATTTTGCACTTTCCGCGGTGAGTTTCGTCCCGAATTCCGATCTTACCTTAGGCAACGAGATGAAAATGTAGAATAGCGATTTCGCAACTCAACTCTAGCGCTGACGCTGGCTGTCGTCGGAGCTTGCTTCGCCCTGTCCCAAAGAGCACGGCCAGCTGTTTGGAGTTCTCCCGCTGCCAAACCAAAGTATGCGGGCGCCTAAACCAAGACAAAATTCGAAATCAACTTCCGTAGGCTGCCGCTGCCTGTTGGCCGAGGGTATGTTGCCCTGCAGCAGGGCATGCTGGACACACGGATCATGATGAGCCGCGACGAGGCGGCGCTCCGGCTCTGGAGGGAAAAGCGCCTCAAGCATCGAAACGCCGAGCCAGTGACCTGGCGCTTCAAACCGTGCGGCTGAGCCGTCAGACCTGGAAACATAATCGCAGACCTTCGAAGGACGTCGCGATGCGTAATTTTGATGAACTTTCCGAGCGCGAAATGCTGGCCCTCGCCATCAGCAACGAGGAAGAGGACAGTCGCATCTATGCGGATTTCGCCGAAGGCCTCTCCGAGAACTACCCGGCCAGCGCGCAGGTGTTCACCAAAATGGCGGCCGAGGAGAACGAGCACCGACGCCGGCTGATCGACCTCTTCGCCTCCAAGTTCGGCGAGCATATCCCCCTCATTCGCCGCCAGGACGTCCGCGGCTATATCCCGCAGAAGCCGGTCTGGCAGGCCCGCCCCCTTGGTATCGAGACGGTCCGCGCGCACGCGCACGAAATGGAGCTCGCCGCCGTGCGGTTCTACCGCCAGGCGACGGCGCGCACGTCCGACGCCTCGATCCGCAAGCTGCTCGGCGACCTTGCGGAGGTAGAGGACGCGCATGATCGAAAAGCGCTCAACCTTGAAAAGAAGCTTTTGACAGACAGCGCGCGCCACAGTGAAGAGGAGGACGAGCGCCGGCGCTTCGTCCTGCAGATCATTCAGCCCGGCCTTGTCGGCCTGATGGACGGCTCCGTGTCGACGCTTGCGCCGGTGTTCGCGGCGGCGTTCGCGACCCACAATTCATGGAACGCCTTTCTGGTCGGTCTTGCCGCGTCAGTCGGGGCCGGCATTTCGATGGGCTTTGCCGAGGCACTGTCGGACGACGGCAAGCTCTCCGGCCGCGGCGCCCCGCTGCTGCGCGGCGTCGTCTGCGGCCTCATGACGTTCGGCGGCGGCATTGGCCACACCCTGCCGTATCTCATTCCGAACTTCTACGCCGCAACCGCAGTCGCCATGGTCGTGGTCGTCATCGAGCTCTTGACGATCTCGTGGATCCAGTGGCGCTACATGGACGTGCCTCCGCTCTCGGCGGCGGCGAAGGTGATGATCGGAGGCGCGCTGGTGTTGGGGGCCGGCATCCTGATCGGGTCCAGCTGAACGGACGCATTTGCGCTTAATGGGCTGCGCCGAACTGAAGCATGGTGACCGCTTTCGTCGATTGCGACCACCGCCCATGCGGTCCGCAATGGGCGCTTAACGTCAATTCGGGACGTTCGATTGTTAGCGACGAAGGTCTCCTAGGGTCGAAACCGGTCCAACAGATTGTTACCTCTAGGCGGCTTTCGTTCCGCCGCTCCGCTCCGTCAAGATTGATGCGTTACCTCGACGGTCAGATGCGACAGCGACGTGAAGCGGGCGAGACGGCTCCGATAATAGTCGGCCTCCCGCGGTTTCGCCGTGGCGACTGAAACAATCGCCCCGAGGTGGCCCGGCCCCAAGCGCCAGAGGTGGAGATCGGCGAGCTGGTCGCGATCACCCTAAACGGCTTGTCTCAGTTTGCTCGCCATGCTCCGGTCGGGGTTCATGTCGAGCAAGATGGCTCCGGTGTCCCGGATCAGGCCATAGGGCCAACTGGCGATGACGCAAGCCCCGATGATGCCGGCGAGCGGGTCCATCCAGAGCCAGCCAAATGCGCGCGCGAGCAGCAGGCCGAGGATGACTAGGCGGTGTGGACGAATTTGATCAAGCAGAGGCCTGCGGCGAAGCTGACGATTGATCGGAAGTTCCTGGCTGTCTTTTCGCATCGGAGCGCGACGCGCTTGAACCGCTTGAGGCGTCCGACGCCCTGCTCGATGCGAGCCCTTGCCTTGTAGAGGGTTCGCGCGAAGAAGGCTGGCTTGTCTTTTTCGTTGGCCTTGTGCGGGATGACCGGCGCGATGCCGCGCGCCCTTGCCGCCTCGCGGTTGGCCTTGCTGGCGTAGCCTTTGTCGCAGATGGCGGCGCGAGGCTGGATGTCGGGCCCGATGTCGAGCAGGGTTTCGAAGTGACGCCCGTCGGAAGCTTCTCCGCCGGTCAGATCGAAGGCGATGATGTCGCCGGAGGCGTCCGATTTTGCGTGGATTTTCGTGGTGAAGCCGCCGCGCGAGCGGCCGAGCGCCTGGCCTTCTTGCCCCCTTTTGCTCCGGCCGCCGACACATGCGCGCGCACGATGGTTGAGTCGAACATCTGAATGAGATGCGCCGTCGAACTCATGGATGCCAGAGTGTCGAAGAACGCCTCGAAGACGCCAGCCTTGCTCAAGCGATCGAAGCGCTTCCACACGCTGTTCCAATGACCGAAGCGCTCCGGCAGCGCGCGCCAGCGAACGTTCTCGACAGTGAAGAAATGCAGCGCCTCGAGGAAGCGGCGATCGTCCTCAGCTTTCCTCCCACGACGCGGCAGGCAGGCGCGAAACACCGCAAGCGTGTGCGCCCAATCGTCCTCGTCCATCTTTGTCGACATTGGCTCCGGCCCTGTGATTCGGTCGGAGTCCTATGAATCATGCCCGATTCCGCAGGGGAATCGCAAAAACGTCATCGGTCGAAATTTCGTCCACACAGCCTAGCACCGACACTGCAGCGTCGGCAATGACGTGAATCTCGGCTGCGCGCATGTTGTTGTCGCGCGGTCGGTCCTTGCACATGTTCGTGCTCTTCAAAGACGACCGGGTAGGTGTCCTTGAGATGCGGCGGCAACGGACGTCCGCCGCCCGTCTTCAACTCGTCGAGCCGTTGGCGCCGATTCCGCCGCAGCGGCTCGTAATCGGATATTCCTTGGCAGAACATCAGTCCCTTGATCCGATTGACGTGCTGGACCCGCTTGTTGGTCAGCGTCTTGCGCTCATGGCAAAGTCGGCGGCGGTCTTCTTCCTCTGGCGTCGGCGTCCTGACCATGGCGCAGACCCGCGGTTCGCCGCGTTTGTACGCCAGCAGAGCGCGCACCAGGGCTTCGCCGTCGATCCTGTCGGTCTTGGCCCGCCGCCGGCGCCGCGAGGTCGCAATTGTGGCCGCATCGACGACATGGCTCTCAATCCCCTCGCTCTGCAGCACGCGATGAATCCAAAACCCATCCAGTCCCGCCTCCTGAATGACGATGACTTGGAAGGATTGTCCGGTCCCCGCAAACGCTTTCTGCTTAAGCTCAGAAAGACGCGCCAGTAGCGCAGCGATGTTCCCGGCGGATAAGCCGTGCTTCGACTTTTCTCGCCGCCGCCCGGCGAGAGCGACGTAATCAACCAGGTCGAACGACTGATAATTAGGCAGCGGTAGCCGCTTCCCATGCCCGCAATGCTTCGTCTCTGAGAACGCGGAGCGTGTCGCGGGATGTGAGATGGCGTTGGACGTTGAACGTGTTTTGGATGGCGGCGTGAACAGACAGGAATCGTTGGGCTGATCCGGGCGATTTGAAACGCTGCATCTTCCGCTCGCGGCGTCGAGTCGGTCGAGGCGAATTCTCGGCCCGATTGTTCTTGCGCAAGCCCCGGCTCGTGGCGAGCTGACAAGCCGATTTCGGCCTTTGCCGCGCCGTAAGAGCGCACCCTGTCGGTAACCAGCACGTCAGGCGCGAAGCCTCGTTTCTTGAGCAGCTTGCGCATCAGTTTCACGGCGGCAGCCTTGTCGCGTCATCGTTGCACGAGCAGGTCGAGAACCTCGCCTTCGTCGTCGACCGCACGCCAGAGCCAGAAATCGCCGACCCGCGATCATCACGGCCATCTCATCGAGGTGCCATCGCGCCGTTGGCCGCCGACGTCGGCGGCGAAGTTCTCGGGCGAACAACGGCCCGAACTTCAGGACCCATCGCCGCACCGTTTCGTATGAGACGTCCAGACCGCGCTCCGCAAGCAGATCTTCGACGTCGCGATAGCTGAGCGTGAAGCGGACATACAGCCAAACCGCGTGCCGGATGATCTCAGGGGGAAATTGGTGGCGCGCAAACGAGATGGACATGCGCCATCCTACCCGCCGAATTAAACCGCGCCACCGTTCTCGTGACAGAGCCCTCTGGTTCGATTGGAATCGATCGGCTGATCATAACCGCTGTCGGTCGTCGCGACGTAGCGGCGCCGGCGTTGCGGCAGATGTCGTGGCGGTTGGCAAGCCATGCAGGGTCTCGCCGGCAACAAACTCCTGAGCGACTTTGCGTTCTCACAATTTAGCGCGCCGCGGGCGATCCCGCCGCGGGCCGTGTTCTGGCTGCGTGCGTCGCGCACTTGGTCCAGTCGAGGGCGGCCGCCTCTTCCTTGAGCCACGCGCGGAAGACTTGCACATTCGCAAACTCTCGCCGTTTCTTCGGGCAAACGAATGAATAGCAGCGGCCCGAAGGCAGGATCAGGTCGAAGGGCATGATCAGACGCCCGGTGCGCAGATCGTCGTAGGCGAGCGCATCGAGAGCAAGGAGCACGCCGGCGCCCTCGACCGTCGCGTCGAGCGCGTGATCGGCGCTGCTGAAATCGAAGGCCCCGACTGACGTCGGCGTCCCTCACGCCGGCCGCCGCGAACCAGTCGGCCCAGGTCGGCATGACGGCGCGAGGGGACAGACTGTCGTCATGGATCAGCGGCACGCCCTTCAGCATATCCGGCGACCTGAAGGGCCCATGTCTTTCGACGAAGGCCGGGCTGCAGACCGGCACCAAGGATTGATTGAGCAGCTGTTCGACCTCGAGGGCTTCATCGTGCGCCCCATCGACCGGAAGGTTGCGGATCGAAACGTCGACGCCGTCGGTTGTGAAATTGGCGTTGTTGATCGACGAGGAAACGCGCACGTCGATTTCGGGATAGGCGATGGAAAAGCGGTAGAGCCGCGGCGCCAGCCATTTCGAGGTGAAGCCGGGCGGGGTGCTGATCACGAGCACGCGCGTGGCGCCCAACGCATTCAGGCTCGCCAGCGCGTCCCGGATATGAAGGAAGCCCGCCTGCAAGCCGGGGTAGAGCGCCTTGCCTGCCGCCGTCAGGGCGATCGACCGCACGCCGCGGTTGAAGAGTTTGAGGGGTACCGTCAGCTTAACGAGTCGGGAATGGTCGACGGGGTAAGCGGTAGGCATGTCGACAGCCCGTGATCCTCTCTATCGCCGTCATCGCTTTCCTCCAGAGGTGATCAGCTATGCGGTTTGGCTCTATTTTCGGTTTCCTCTGAGCCTTCGCATGGTCGAGGAGATGCTGGCGGCGCGCGGAATTTGCGTGACCTACGAGACGGTCCGCCAATGGGGAAAGAAGTTCGGCAAGGCGTTCTCCGACCGGATCCGCCGGCGCGCGCCTGCTCGTGGCGACAAATGGCATATGGACGAAGTCGTCGTCTCGATCGCCGGCGAGACATACTGGCTGTGGCGCGCCGTCGATCAGAATGGCTTCGTTCTTGACGTCCTGGTGCAGCGCCGAAGGGACGCCAAGGCGGCACAGCAGCTCGTGAAGAGGCTCCTGAAATCCGCTACGACGCCTCCGCGTGTGATGATCACGGACAAGCTCCGATCCTATGGGGCCGCGAGAGCGAAGATGGGCCTTCGCGTCGAACATCGCCAGCACAAGGGCTTGAACAATCGAGCGGAGAACTCTCATCAGCCAACCCGGCGGCGCGAGCGGATCATGAAGCGGTTCAAGTCAGCCCGACAGGCGCAACGGTTCTTATCGGTTTACGATCAGGTCGCGAACCTCTTCCACATCCCTTATCCCGAATCCGCCACTGCTGATTACCGCCGCGCTTCACGCGGGCGAGCCTTTGCCGCTTGGCGCGAGATTTCCAAGATGTGCGCAACGGCCTAACCTCACCTCTCAGAAAAATCGCCTTTCCGCAGCCCAGCGCCACCTAACTTGACGGTACCCCGGCAAGTCCTCAGCGGAAAATTTGGAGCCGGCCTGAAATTGCCAGTGACCTATCATGTTGTCATCGCATTCGATCGGGACGCGGAAGGCGACCTGAAGCCGGGTGAAGCTCGTGAGGTCCTAAGTCCAATCGTGGCCGAACGCCGGGCTCGCGCGCTCGCGGTCGAACACGCGGGCGCGTTGGCGTTTTCTCGCACCGGGGATCCGACCACGGGCGAGTTTCAGGACGCGGTGATCCTGGCGCAGTTTGGCGAGGTCGATACCAATTCGCTCGGCGAGTGAGAGGCGGCGTCATTTCCCGGGCGGCAACTGCTGACCCAGAAGTCATCTCCGATTTTGCGTTAATTTCTAGACCGGGGTGTGGCGCTTCCTCCTGCGCTTCGCTTAGGCGCGTCGGATGCTTAATCGACGATCGCGCGTGAGCACCGCAGAGGACCGCGGCGGTTCACAGGAAGATGTGACGTCGATCGTCGGTTCTCCAGCCGCGGCCGACATGCTCTGAGTCGCGTTCCTTGAATTGCGGAGCGCAGGTGGCGATCCAACTTCGCGTTAGGCTGCCCTCGGGAGAGCCGATCAAAGTGAGTGTCCTCAACGACGATGACCAAGACCGATGGCGATTGTCTTCGCCTTTTGCCGGACCGCTGCTTCGGTTCGCTTCATCGCCTTCGCAACCTCCACCACAGGTGTGCTCGCTTTCGAATGGGCTTTGAGTTGCCGTATGTCGTCTTTAGTCCACGGATTGCGAGCGGAACTCTTCTTTTTCGGCATGTCTTTTGCTCCTCCCTTGAAGGGATCGATGTCGCTATCATCGTAGCTCGTGCTAAGCAATTCGATTGAGGTCGGCAGAGGTCGTCGACTTATGTAGTCAGGTACCACACCTCAGATGGACGAAGGGCGGAATTCGCAAGACCATCCACATCGACATGGACGCGTTTTATGCGTCGGTAGAGCAACGCGACGATCCGACCCTTAATACCCATTCTAATGAGCGCAACTCCCCCCCCCGCGCCCTAAGGGCAAGTCGGTGGCGGTCGGCTATCCGGCGAAGCGCGGCGTCGTTGCTGCGGCGAGCTACGATGCAAGAGGCTTTGGAGTTCGCTCGGCGATGCCCTCAACGGTCGCCGCTCGGAAGTGCGCCGAGCTCGTGTTCGTCCCGCCAAGGTTCGATGTTTATCGCGAAGTGTCCAAACAGGTTCGAGCGATCTTCAAGGACTACACCCCGTTGGTCGAGCCGCTCTCTCTCTCTCTCTCTGATGAGGCCTATCTCGACGTAACCGACAATCTGAGAGGCCTTTCGACCGCGTGGGAGACCGCCAAGGAAATCAGGGCGCGCATCCACGAAGAGACCAAGCTCACAGCCTCAGCCGGAATTTCCTGCAACAGGTTCCTCGCCAAAATCGCATCGGACTACCGCAAACCAAACGGCCAGTTCGCGATGTTAAGTCGAACATCTGAATGAGATGCGCTGTCGAACTCATGGATGCCAGAGTGTCGAAGAACGCCTCGAAGACGCCAGCCTTGCTCAAGCGATCGAAGCGCTTCCACACGCTGTTCCAATGACCGAAGCGCTCCGGCAGAGCGCGCCAGCGAACGTTCTCGACAGTGAAGAAATGCAGTGCCTCGAGGAAGCGGCGATCGTCCTCAGCTTTCCTCCCACGACGCGGCAGGCAGGCGCGAACACCGCAAGCGTGTGCGCCCAATCGTTCTCGTCCATCTTTGTCGACATTGGCCCCGGCCCCGTGATTCGGTCGGAGTCCTATGAATCATGGCCAATTCCGCAGGGGAATCGCAAAAACGTCATCGGTCGAAACTTCGTCCACACAGCCTACTGCATTTTGAGTAGAATGATCGACCTGCGTTGAGGACGCCGCACCCGCCGGTTGGCAATCCCGCATCGGAGCTGGAACTGTCTGGTCGGCCCGAGTTGTCTCGGGCAGTGCCGCGAGGAGCTGTCGCAACGTCATCTCAGTCGTACCGGATAGCGGGATATCCTCCCCGTCCGGAGCAAGTCTGCTTAAAATATCCTTCGTGATCTCAAATCCGAGCGAGCGGTAGCTTTCGAACTGCAATTCGGTGAACCACTGATCAGTCGTTGTCTCGTGGGGAAAAGCCGAGTGAGCGGCCGCATAGCTCGCGATCCCCGCGGGCTCGGTCCAATGAAGGGCCGGTTTGATGTAGAGGATCGTTCCATTGCTGCTGCCGTCGCCGTCGGCCGCCTTGTAGTCGATGAAGCCCATGGCGTGGTACGGGATGTATTGCGGCTCATCGATGCCGGCGCGCGTGGGACGGTTCCTCAAGTCTTGCAGCCCTGTGAAATCGATGCGAATCCCGAGGTCGATGTAAATCTTGCGAATAGCGTTGCCGAGATCATTGAACGCGAGGTGGGTGTCCTCGCCGGCGTCGACGACCACAATGAACCGACATCTCCGCCGTACCATCTCGTAGAGCCCAAGATCCTCGAAATGCCCGCCGTCAGACAGATAGACGTACCGTTTGTCGTCGGTCGTCAGGCCGAAGGCTTCCTGGAGCAAGGGCTTAATCGCGAAATCGGGTCCCTCGGTCGCGTACGAATCGTTCCCTTGCCACCCAGGGTTCCCAAGCCACCAGCCAAGCCTGACATTGAAGAATGCTAGCAGGAGCGAGATCGAAGGCGAAGAATAGTAGCCCATGTTTGGACTGACGGCCGCGCCGGAAATCGCCATCGCGGTTCCGAGCGTTATACCACCGGCCTTTTTCCCCGCATATTCACAGCTGGGGCGAAAGCCTTTGAGCGCGCTACCGCAGTGCCGGGGGCTGACGGTGAATGGCTCCGCCTTGCGTTCCTGCCAGGCAAGTCGTTTGGCCTCCACAACATTGAGCGCGATGTTGAGCACATGGAAGAGGCCGAACGTGTTCTGCCCGTCGCTCGTGGCTTGTGGCGGCCACAGTTTATGGGCGCGAATATTGTCGCTGGCGTCGAAGCCGGTGAAGCGATCAGGGTTTCGCGCCTGACGCGCCGCACCGAGGTAGCCCCGGGCAAGTCGGTTTCGGTAGACCGCGTGCAACGAGAAGCGGTTTATGTTCACGTTCTTCGACGCGATGACTTCGACGACCAACGCGACAGCTACACCCACCACGAGGTAGAGGATAATGGTTGGAGGGGTTGGTGAGGGTGCGTGAAGCGCGTGCAGCAGGGTGTCGCCGAACATAAGAACGTCGAGCGCGATTGATACGCCGACGATCAGCGCCGCCACAAAGACGGGGCCAGCGATCGACAGCAGGAGATTGAATACGAAAGTGGTCCAGCTCTGATGGTTGTCGTCGGTGGTCGCCGATGTCTTGCCGCTCACACCAAGAAGCGCGGTGGCGATACCGGAGACGCCTCCGAGCGCGGTGATGTAACGGCCGAGATCATAATGAAAGGAATTCTGATAAGCGAGATTGCCGATGCCGACGGATAGAAACGCGGTGGCCGCCCAGCCGATCGCAATTGCGCTTGTCCAGCCAGCGGCGCGCCCAAGCCATTCCCGGTCGCTGTCCAGAGTCAAGTTCGTAGCTGACCAGCCCGACGAAAATCATCTCGGCGACGAGCTGCGACATCAGCACCCAGGGAATGCCGAATATGATCGGCAGAGAAAGTTTGAAATCAGTCCGTTCCGCATATGGCTGCAGGAGAGCGAACAAATATGCGCCAAGCCCGATGAGGGCGCCGTAGATCAGGCCGGAGGCGACCCACAGGGTGAAGTCCTTGAGGGAGGGGCGGGCGGGCCATCCCGCGATCCATCCTATGGCGAAAAGGAATGCGCCGACGATTGCGAGGGTGACCAGCACGACGTTGCGGTCACTGTTGTCGATCAAGGTTGTCCCGAACCACGAGCACAGTGAGAGCGTGAAGGCGATAGCGGAAAGAACGCTCCACGATAGATCGTGGGTGATGAAGGTGCGTTGACGGATGTTGCGCGGAGACGCCTTAGGTCCATCGCCCTGCAAGGTTTCCGGTTGCGGCTCACGGCGCACCGGGCGATGTGACGTTGTGAAGGCTTGCGCGACAACTAGCGCGGCCGCGCCGATGAGACCGCTCACCCCGACCGGCCACCAGGCATTCTGCTCTCGCGCGACAGCCACGGATGCCGTCGCGATGAATTTGAGGCCGAAAAGCGCCAGGCAGAGGACCGGCAGGATCACGAGCCAGTTCAGGAGGAGATTGCGGGCGTAGAGCGCGACCGCGGTCCACGCGTCCGCCGAACCAATCCCGACGCGCGGGGTGAGATAGTTGCTGTAGGCGCGCAGCCAGGACACTTCAGGCGGCTCGACGTCTGGGCCATCGGGGCGACCGATCAGTTCGTTTCGAACCTTTCGGAAATCGTCGTAGGACCGCCACGCCGAGAGCCAGGAGCCGATGTATCCGCCCCCTGAAACGGTTGATAGATAGTGAAATCTGCCGAGGAGAGCGTCTTCTGGTGCGCCCGAATGTCCCTGGTCAGCGCGAACGGTCCCGCTCTTCACGTCGAAAGCCGCCAATGCCTGGATAACGCCGAGACAGAACGTAGCGCTTCGAATGCCACCGCCCGAAAGGCAGAGGGCCGATCGGTTCGTCTCATTGAGCGAGCGATAAAACTTCATGCGACGGCGGCTGTCTGCCTGCGTAGCGCTATCGTGGTCCCCATCGCGCACGTCTGCGTTCTTGTCGGTTCGGTCACGCTCCGATTTCTGTCCCTCCTCCTGCCCGCCGGCTTGTCGCTTCAATCGGTCGCCGAGTTCCGGCATCAGACCGCCAATCGCGACTGCCTCTTCGGCCAGCGCCTGCTCCATCGCGAGTGGGCCCATCGCCGCTGCCTCCCTTGTTTGCAAATCGCCTGCCGACACACGGCCTTTCACTTCCTCAGATTTCGCTTCGCGCAATTCGGACGCTTCAGCTGTGACGCCCATCACACTTCTGATGGCTTGCCCCGGCTCTCCGATATGACCTCACGCCTTGGTCCAGGACACGGCGTGCCCAAGCCGGCTCAGGCGCACGAGCCAAGGTATCCGTAGAGGTGCGAGAGCGAGCAGTCCCCGCCCCTTCGTCGCCTGACTTTGTGCTTGGAGCGCTACTACCGGCGTAGCCGCACCGCTGTGTAAGCGTCGGCCGCCCGATAGGGCCTTGTTGACGGTTCCTACGCGTAGTGGAAACTCTTCCAGTTTCGCGACGAACTCGTCGAGCGTGAAGGTCTCGTGATAGACGGCCATGGGAAGTAACGGACGGATGCGATAGGTCACCTCGTAAGCGACGCCGAACGTGCAGCAGCTCGATCGCATCAGCCGCATCAGATCGGGCTGGGCATCCGTCACTTCAAGCAGGTCGCCGTTTGGCAGCACCAGCTTGACCCCTGGCGGGCGCCCGCGTCGACGGTGATGGTGTCAGCGTCGATCTGAGAATACGGTTCATTTTCATTCGTAGAAGGGTGCCGCCCTCGGCGGATGCGCAGGGCGCAGTCGAATGGTTGGAGCCGGTCGCGCGCACCGGCGCCGGATATTTCGCCTCGTCCTTCGAGGTCAGCCAAACTTCCCTCTCAGCTCGTGCTCCGCCAACGCGGAGCTAGGTTGCGGCGGGCAATAGCACGCTTTGCGTCTCCTCGGTCAGGCGCCGGCGCGAGGCGTCTCAGGATCAGGCAGAAGACGGTCGAAAGCGGCAGGCGGAGGGCCGAGCGAAGGCAATGCGAGCCTGATCGAGGCTACCCTCGCGGAGGCCCTCCCGAGGGTCCCGCTCGCGCGCGGCAAAGTTGGGGAGCGCGAACGCTGTGGACCCTCCGGAGAACAAAGCGTAATCGTTCCCGTACGACGGCGGAGGAAAACGATGGCTCTTGATGCGAACCAGTTGCTCGGCATCTCTCAGGGAGAGCTTGATGCGGTTTTCAGTGCCCATGAGGCCGGCCCCGTTCCTGACGGCGAAGCCGCAGGCACGGCCATCATCGCGCCGGGAACCACGTTCAGCCGCGATATCGCGGCGGCCATCAATATCTTCGTTTGGAAGGGTAAGGTCTTCGACGCCAAGGCTGGTTTTCTCCGCAACGAGATCCTCCCCTTCGGCCTCAAAGCTATCGTCGCTCGGGTCTACAAGGCACCGAGCTGGCTGGATGGCAAGGAATGCATCGTCCTCGACTATTCCGAGACCTCCCTCGTTGCCTCGCACGTTCGGGATGAGATCCGGCTTGTCGATGACGGCTTTTATCTTGGCAAGGTCTATTGGGACTCGAAACGGCTGATCGATTTCTCGCTCGACTTCCGGAATACCGGCGCGAAGGCGTGAAGGCAAGGTCCGCGGCTCAAGGCCGAGCAGGTTCAAGGGAGGGGAGTCATGGGTTTTCGCGAGGCGGTATGACGCCGCAGGACCATCTCATCGTTATCGCAGCGGTGCCGGATGATCGGGTCGCGGATCTGCGCGCGTTTCTCGCGACGATGACTTTGACGGGGCTCCCAGGCGCCGCCGACCCCGCCAATGTGATCCTCCCCTTCAGTCGGTTCGAGACGATCCATTTCGCCCGGCTCCTCGTGCTTGAAGACAACACACTCGCCGACCGCGCGGTCTATCCCGACTTACCCAAAACCGACCCGGTCTACCTCTGCCTCATGATCGATTGTGACGGCGAAGCGACCGAGCTGATGGTGAGAATCGCGCGGGAATGTCCGGCACTGGGTCAGGCGTTCGCGTTCTGCGCCGATTTCCAAGCCGGCGCTGACCTCGAGCGTTGGATGGCGGCGCATCGGGTCACGACGGCCGCTTCCTACGTCAACTGGGTCGGGCGCTCTGCCGTGCAGGTCCGGGAAGAGGCGTGCCTGAGGGAGCTCTTGCGTGACGCCCTGCCCCAGGTCACGGCGCGGGAACCCCAGGTGATGCTCCAGGCGCTGCGCGCCACCTTCGGCCCGCAGGTCTCGCTGACGCCGATCCCACCGACGCCGGTCGCCTGGCGTAACGCCAACCTTTTTCACCTGTTTGCACCGATTGTCGTCGCGGCTGCTCTCGTTGTGTTCATCCCGTGGGTGACGATCCCCGTCGTGGTCATCGGCCTGATTCTCGCCCTCGCGGCGCTGAGGCGACGGGAGCTGACGGATCCGATCGTCGAGAACCCGTATGATCCCGCCTGGGTCGCAAAGCTGCGCCTTTTCGAGGATCACGACGTCACCAACCAGTACACCGCTATGGGATCGATCAAGCCCGGCCGTTTCCGGCTCTGCCTAGAGCTCGTGATCCTCCATGTGATCAATTGGGCCGCGCGGCACATCTTCACCCGCGGCGGTCTCGGCCGCATCGGCACAATCCATTTCGCCCACTGGGTTCTCATCGACGACCGTCGCCGCGCGTTCTTCTGCAGCAATTACGACGGCGGCCATGAGGCCTATATGGATGACTTCATCAATAAGGCCGGCTTCGAACTCAACCTGTCGTTCTCGAGCGCGATCGCCTATCCGCAGACTGATTGGCTCATCAAGAAGGGCGCGTGGCGCGAGACGGACTTCAAGCACTTTCAGCGCCGCCACCAGATCCCGACCGACGTCTGGTACAAGGCCTACCCGGGTCTCACGACGCGTGATCTCGCGCGCAACGCTCGCATCCGCAACGGATTCGAGAAGCCCGAGATGAGCGACGACGAGATCCGCCGCTGGCTCGCGGAAATCTGAGGGCCGCCCATGTTCCGCCGCGACGTCGAACGCCCCGATATCCAGGCCTTCGCCTACACCGGCTTCGGTTCGTTGTCGGGAGCGGCCTATCTCCTTCTGCGGGTTGTGGATGCGCCCTCCGCGCGGGGCTTTATAGGCGGACTAAGGATCATCTCGATCGAGGACCTCGAGCAGGCGAAGCTCGACGAGGCGATGCAATGCGCGATGACCGCCGCCGGCCTGCGGGCGCTCGGCGTCGACGAGTCCGTTATCGGGCAATTCAATCCAGAGTTCGTCGAAGGCATTGCCGCCAACCCGAACCGCTCGCGGCGGCTCGGCGACATCGGCGCCAATGCGCCCGATAGGTGGACATGGGGCGTCGGCGATCGCGAGCCGCACGCGCTCCTCATGCTGTTCGCCCGTCCGGAACGCATAGGCGAGCTCGTGCGCGAGACGCGCGAGGCGGCCGAACGGAGCGGATTCGTTGCCATCGAGGCTCTCCCGACGACGGACATGGGCGATGTCGAGCCGTTCGGCTTCGCCGACGGGATTTCGCAGCCGGTATTCGATTGGGACGTAGCGCGCACGCCCGGGACGAAGGCCGATCGTGCGTTCACCAATCGAATTGCCCTCGGCGAGATCCTGCTGGGCTATTATAACGAATATGGCTTCCTAGCGGACTCGCCGAAGCTCGCGCCGGGCGATCCGAACGCTGCTCTACTGAACCCGTCCTCCGAGGCCGGGGCGGTACAAGACCTCGGGCGCAATGGCTCGTATCTCGTCTTTCGCCAGCTCGCCCAGGACGTGCGCGGCTTCTGGCGTTGGGTCGGCGCGGAGGCCGAGCGCGTCGGCGTGAACCCGACAACGCTCGCCGAGGCTATGGTCGGACGCCGCATGAGCGGCGCGGCCTTGCCGGACATCGAGACCGGGCTCGACCTGCCCGGCGTCGATCCTGACGACCGGGGCGTCAATGGCTTCGTGTTCGACGCGGACCCAGACGGCCTTTCCTGCCCGATCGGCGCTCATATCCGGCGCGCCAATCCCCGCACCGGCGACGCCCCTCCGGGCGCTGAGGGCGCTATCGACAATATCCTCGCGACGCTCGGGCTCACGGCCCCCTGGCAGCGGACGCCGACCTCCTCGACCCTGCCGTGGGAGGAGAACAACACGGTTTGGCCCTACCTACGCCGCGAGGACGACGCGATCGCCTCGGCCCGCTTCCACCGCATTCTGCGACGCGGCCGGGAATATGGGACAAAGATCGACCGCCGGGCGGCGCTCGATCTCGCGACGCCCGACCCCAACGCCGGCCTCCAGTTCATTTGCCTCAACGCCAACATTGCCCGCCAGTTCGAGTTTGTGCAGGGCGCGTGGCTCGCGAGCGCCAAGTTCGCTGGCCTGACCAGCGAACAGGATCCGCTGCTCGGCAACCGGGAGTCGTTTCCCGTGCCCCCAATCAGCAAGACGCCTGAGCGTACGGACAGCTTTACGCGCCCCGCGCGCCGAGCCAGCCTGCCGTCGTGCGGCAGGCCTGCCGCAGTTCGTCACGGTGAAGGGGGGTGCCTATTTCTTCATGCCCGGGCTCGCGGCGCTGAGGTGGGTCGCGAGCCTGTAGAGCTGACTATTCCGCGGGCTCGAAGGCCTTGGCCGCCTCCCACGCCACCCCGAAAATCTCATCGCCGGTCGGCTCGATATGCGGCACGGCGTTCATCTTCTGCCTGAAGGCCGCCATCTCATCGTACATACGCCTGCGCGCCCGGCTCTGGTTGCCGAGCGGACGGTGGTCCGGCAGGCAATGCCAGGGATTAAAGCGCAGGTAACGCGCAAACGCGAACTGATCCGGGTAGTCGAACGTCTGCCTCGGGATGCGCAGCGTCGCGACGGGGACGCGCGGCGATAGCCTAGTCGGCCACATGACCGCGTTGTTCTCGATGGGCATGAGGAACGGGTCCGTCTGCAACTGGACGCGTAATTCGAACTCGACATCCATTGCGTCCAGTGTCCTCACCATGTTGTCGCGCAGATAATTGTCCGCGACCCAGAACGGCAGCCCCTCGATCCTTTTCGAGACCTTTGTCATCGGCCAGAAGCTGTACTGCATCGCCTGTCCCGGCCCCATCAGATAGGGCACACAGGAATAGTAGGTCTGACCGAGTGGGTTGGTCTGGGTTTCGTTCCAGAGGCCCTGCATGATGAAATCGAGCAGGTGCGGCCCCCGCGGATCGAAGAAATAGAATACCGGCAGATGCCGGCGGCTCCAATATTGCAGCCGGGCGTTCGCCTTGACGTCGGGAGTGACGAAGGCCGGCGTGCACACCGAGGTGAAGTCTTGCGTGTTCTTCTCATCGTCCCACAGCTTCTCGCCCGGAACGCCCATGACCTTCAAGGAGATGCTGCCGAATCCGACATCGTTGATATCCGGCTCGATATGCGGTCCGGGACCCGAAAAGCGCACCCAGCAGCGGTAGGTCGCGGACGTCGCGAACAGCCCCTTGCGCAGCCTGTCCGGCAGGCCGTCATGAACGACGAGCTCGCCACGCACAAGGCCGTGGGTCTTCGTATTGCCAGCCCGCTCGAATCCGCCGCGCGGAAAGTCGCGCACGAGATGGCGGCGCATCTCGTTGATCATCTTCTGCACCGCCTCGTCTTCGCCGGGCAGGGGCGTCTCCTCGGCGAGGCCAATATCCTCACGGCTGCGCAACGAATTCTGAATCTTTGTTACGAACAGGGCGATCGGCATGCGGAGCGCCGCGTCGAGCGCGGGGCGCAGGAACGGTTGCTCGAAGCGTCGCTCGACGTGAAGGAAGATCTCGAGCAGGCGGTGCAGGAATCTGAGGAACATCGGAAAGCCCGCTCCCCCTCTGGTCGCCGGCGGCCCCTGGCTGCGGCGCAATGTGACACAGCGCACAGCGAAATGAAAAGCGCCGCAGTAAGCGGCCTCGCCGAACTATTGCGCCCCATCCGGAAAGGCGCGAAGAATGATCGAAAAGATTCTTTGGAAGCGCGCGCGCTTGGCGGCGAGCGAGTCTCCGGGCGGAGTCGGTGGGGAGACGGTCATGCGGCTTTTGCTTTCGAGCCTTCTGCGTTGCGCGTTCGGCGTCGCGATCGCGTCAGCTGCATCGGCGGCGTCGACCCCCCAGCCAGACGAGGCGCAGCTCGCCGGCCGCCCGGCGGCGAGCTTCCCTCAGGCTTCGGAAGACTATTTCCACGACATGGACAACGGTGCCCCCCTGAACGCCGAGCAGGTCAAGGGGCGCAACATGTGGATCGTGTGGACCGGAGGCAATGACCGCTTCTGGGACAAGGTCACTCAGAATAGCCTCGCCACCTTCGACCTTCTCAAGATCATCACCTCGCACCCGAGCCAAACTTATTGCGACGGCCAGCGTTGTGACCGTGACTCCCGCTGGAAGTGGCTCGGCGCGATCAACGAGCCGTGCTTCGAGAAGCCAACCGCGCCGGACCCCGCGCATTTCGGCCTCTGGCTCGACCATCGGAGTGCCGGCTGCGCGCCCGACCCGTTCGAGAACGCAACGAACTATCCGGGGGTGAAGATCGGCCAACGCGGCCGGGCCTTCAAGGACGGGGCCACGCTGCCCGTCGGCTCCTATTTCGGCGAGGCGACCGGCATCCTTGGTCTGCGGCTCTTTCCTAACCCGGAATTTGACGAGTCCGCCAAGGCGCGCTGGGATCCGGAGCGCTATTACAGCGATTACAAATATTACACGGATCCGAAGCTCGTACGGCCGTATCGGGTCGGTATGTCTTGCGGCTTCTGCCATGTCGGTCTGAGCCCGATTCATCCGCCGGCCGACACGTCGCATCCCGAATATTCCAACCTGAATTCGACAGTAGGTGCGCAATATCTCTGGATGGATCGCGTCTTCGTGTGGTCGGCGGACGAGAAGAATTTCGTCTACCAGCTCGTCCATTCCTACCTACCAGGGACGATGGACACCTCGCTCGTCTCGACGGACTACATCAACAACCCCCGCACCATGAATGCGGTGTACCTTCTCGGCGAGCGACTAAGACAGGCTCATATCTGGGGCAAGGAGCGGCTAGAAGGCAATGAACGCCAGAACAAGCAGCTCCCTGGCACGTTCGATCCGCCCGAGACTTCGTGGTCGCCGCGCGTGCTCAAGGACGGCGCGGATTCGGTCGGCGTGCTCGGCGCACTGAACCGCGTCTACATCAATATTGGGCTCGACAGCGAAGACTGGACAACTCATTTCAATCCGTTCTTCGGGTTCAAACCGATCACCCCGATCCTCATTCCTACCGCCGAGAAATATTCTTCCTACTGGCGCGCGACCGAGGCGGGCACGCCATCGATGGCCGCCTTTCTGGTCGCCGCGGGCCAGCCGGACAAGCTCGCCGACGCGCCCGGGGGCGGCAAATATCTCAACGCAGACGCAGACACGCTGATGCGGGGCAAGCGCGTCTTCGCCGAAACCTGCGCGCGCTGCCATTCAAGCAAGCAGCCGCTCGAAGCGCTTAAGATGATGCCGGACGGCTGCTCCGGCGCGAACTATCTGCAGTGCTTCATGCGCTACTGGGCATACACGAAGAGCGACGACTACAAGGCCAAGATGCGCGACGTCGTCGCCGCGCCGGACTTCCTCAAGGACAATTACCTCTCGACCGACGCGCGCATCCCAGTGACGCTGCTCCGCACCAATGCCTGCAGCCCGCTCGGCACCAACGCGATCCGCGGCAACATCTGGGACAATTTCTCGTCCGACACCTACAAGACCCTGCCTTCGGTCGGAAAGATCACAGTGCAGGATCCGTTCACCGCCCAGCGCTGGCAGTTCCAGATGCCAGATGGCGGTCTCGGATTCACCCGCGTGCCCTCGCTAATCAGCGTTTGGTCAACCGCGCCGTTCCTGCTCAACAATCGGCTCGGGCCGTTCTCAACCGACCCGTCTGTCAACTCGCGGATGAGCCTATTCAACGCGTCGATCGAGCAATTGCTGTGGCCAGAGAAGCGCCAGAAGGAGCCTGGCTTCGACGGCTATATCGCGCGCACTACCGAGCGCAGCGCGGTCTATGTCCCCTATCGCAACATCCCTGTCGAGCTCTCGAACCTCATCCACGGCTTCCACCTGCCGTTTCTGAACAAGCTCTTCGACAAGGATGGCGGCCTGACGATCGGGCCAATCCCGAAAGGCTTCCCGATCAACCTCGCTTCCAATGTGCAGCCGGCGGCGGATCTGCCGCTTTTCAGCGCGCGGCGCGTGTCGCACGACGCCGCTGTCGTGGAGTTGGTCAAACAGGTCACAGCCGCTGTACCCTCGCTGGACCCGAAGGCTGACGACACGGCGCTGCTCGAATGGGGCAAGCAGTTCCGCGGTCCGCTGCTCAAGCTCCTCAAATGCCCGGATTTCGTGGTCAACCGGGGCCATTATTTTGGAACGGCGGAGTTCAACGAGACGGCCAGTCTCAGCAGCGACGAGCAGGGTTTCGGACCCGAGCCGGCGCTGAGCGAAGACGACAAGCGCGCGCTGATCGAATTTATCAAGACGTTCTGAAATCGATGCCGGAGACCAGCGTTGAGACCTTCGACTATATCGTCGTCGGCTCCGGCGCCGGCGGAGGAACGGTCGCGGCCAGGCTCGCGGAAGGCGGCATGAGCGTCCTCATCCTCGAAGCCGGGGCGGATCCCGCGGCGCTGACTTCCAAGGGCCTGCCAGAGGACTACGACGTCCCGGCATTCCATCCCTTCGCCTCCGAAAACCAGGCGATAGCGTGGAATTACTGGGTCCACGACTTCGGCGACGACGCGAAGCGCCGCACGAGGCCGCCCGGGTCGATGCAGGAAGGCGTGCTATATCCGCGCGCCTCAACCCTGGGCGGTTGCACCGCACATCATGCGATGATCTTCATGCGGCCGCCCGATTCAGACTGGAACGCTATCGCGGACCAGACCGGCGACCCGTCGTGGCGCGCCGTCGCGATGCAGGCCTATTTCCAGAAGATCGACAATTGCCGGTACCGCTGCTTTTGGCGCTTCATCAACAAGCTCTCGGCCGGGCGGATCAATCCGACCGGCCACGGCTTCGGCGGATGGCTCAGCGTAGAATGGCCGATGCCGATCGGGGCGATCCGCGATCACCTGCTCATCAAGATCATCCGCAACGCGGTCCTTGGCGACCTTTTTGGCGATTCCCGGTCGGTTGTCGGACGGCTCATTCATGGCGCCGCACGGCTGATCGACGGCTGGATCGGAACTGTCCTCGGCGAAGGCGACCCCAACGACATCCGCCTCGACGGCGACAAAGGGATAGGCCTCACGAAGACGCCGGTGTCAACGGAGAATGGCCGCCGGCGCGGCGCGCGCGAGCGGGTTCAGCGCGTGATCGCCTCCGGAAACTATGCGCTAAAGGTCGAATATGACGCGCTCGCCGCGCGCGTCATATTCGAGGACAAGCGCGCGACTGGCGTCGAATACCTCAAGGGCCGCAACCTCTATCGCGCGTGCCCCGAACCATCGTCGGCGTCAGGAGAGCGCCGCGAGGCCAAGGCGCGCCGCGAGATAATCCTGTGCGCAGGCGCCTTCAACACGCCTCAGTTGCTTATGCTGTCCGGCGTGGGCCCAGCCGAGGTCTTGCGCGCCAACGGCATCGAACCGGTTTCGGTCCTCGAAGGCGTCGGCCAGAACCTGCAGGATCGCTACGAGATTAGCGCAATCCACCGGACGACGAAGCCGTGGTCGTGCCTTGCAGGCGTCGAGTTCTCGACCGACGACCAGATGTTCGCCGAATGGCGACGCGGGCGAGGCATGTATTGCTCGAATGGCGCAGCGGTCGCGTTCATCGCACGCTCCTCGTCGGCACGCGAGGCGCCCGACCTTTTCGGGATGGCGTTGCTGACGCGCTTCAGGGGCTACTTCTCCGGTTATTCGAAAGACATCCGCGCGAGCCGCAGCGACCTCAGCTTCGCGCTGCTTAAGGCGCACACGCTCAATCACGGTGGGCTTGTCACCCTGCGCTCGCCAGATCCGCGCGACCCGCCTTTGATCGACTTTCGCGGCTTCGAGGAGGGAACGGACACCGACGGCAAGGACCTTGCCGCTGTCATTGAGGGCGTCGCGCACTTACGCAATATGATGAAAGCGGGCATCGGCGGCGAGCTTGAATCTGAGGACACACCGGGCCCGGCCGTCACCGGAGACGTCTCCGTCGCGCAGTTCATCCGCGACTACGCCTGGGGCCATCACGCCTCTTGTACTTGCAAGATCGGTACCGGCCCCAACTCCGTTCTCACGGGTGACTTCCGCGTCCGTGGAACTAAAGGCCTGCGGGTCGTCGACGCGAGCATCTTCCCCAGCATTCCCGGCTTTTTCATCGTTTGTGCGATTTACATGGTCGCGGAAAAGGCCGCCGCGGTCATCCTCGATGCGGCCTCGGCAAGAGCTTGAAGTCATCTGCCACGACCGGTCGGGTGTTATGTCGCAGAACGGTGCCGCGAGAGCCGTCCCGGAGCGCCAAAACTGCGGAAGTAGGATTTTACCGAGTTCGAGGGACAGAAGACGCGAGAGCGTGCGCGCCTCCACGGCGGCGGCAGCATCATCAACATCTCTGTCACTGGGCGCCTTGGCGTGAGATTGGTGGAATTTTGCCGGACGCGAGCATTTTGGCTTGAGATCGTAGCCCGCTGAAATCTCAAGTTAGCTGTCAATTTGAGACTGGCCGACCATGATGATGTGAACGCGTCATCGACTTTTGCGAAACGCTGGCGCGCGCGCGGCAGCGCGTGAGCGTATAAGCTGGAAAGGATTGCTTTCGGATCGCGCATGCTGATAGCGACGCCTGCAAGCAGGGGAATCCGGAGCGAGACAGGCAGGAACAAACCTCTGGACATTGCCCTGCTCAGGCCCATTCGATGGGCAAAGTCGTCGAAGCCGGAAACGACGATATTCAGCACCCTGGAAATTCGATAGCCGTCGGATAATTCCCCTGGAGCCGGCCAGCGTGGCAGACATAGAAGAGTTGCGATTGAAAGCGGCGACGTCCCGGTCTCAGTGGCCGCCGACGCATAGATTTCGAACAGGCTTTCGCCGTCAAGAGCCGAATCCCAATAGTCCGAAAATCGCTCAGCGCTGACTTCAGCCATTTGCGGGTCATCTTCGTTCGTAAGTCTGGCGCCGCAAACTCTGCACGTAATCCGCCAGCCCTGCATCCAGCTCTTGCCGATGGCGCCCTTCGCGTCAGCGCGCTCGGCCTTCTCGGCGCAGGCCTGACAGCTCTGTTGAGGCGCCGAGGGTCGTGTCAAAGCGCGCATGTTGGAGCGGACCGTCTCATAGGACATCGCCGCAATCTCGAAGGGCTGGCGACGAAAGTAGCCGGCCAGCATGATTTGCTGCCCAAGGGTAATTTCACGATCGAGCGCTTCGACCGAGGGCGACAAAATTCCTATGTGGTCGAGCAACCTTCGGCGCGTAACGCCGTAATAGGCGGCATGGCGCGTTAGGGCATTGTCACATCTAGCAAGAAAAGGCTCTCGCGCCGCTTGTTGCCGAGGCGCTAAAGCATTGAATTTATTAAATCCGAGTCCAATGGGCAGCCAAGTAGTGAGCAGTAAAAACGGTTGATGTGATGGTGTGGACGGCGCCCGCGCGGCATCTGGCTCAATGAAGGGCCGTGCCTAAATGGTTGTCGTTAGGGCAACCGTTTCAAGGAGCGCCGTCCATGGGAAAGTCTATCACCGATTTGTCCTCTGTCACGACTGTTGGGCTCGATCTTGCCAAGCACGTCTTTCAAGTGCACGGGGTTGACGCTTCAGGGCGCGTTGTGGTCGCCAAGGCGATCAGGCGCAACAAGCTGCTGGAGTTCTTCGCTTCGCTGCCGCCTTGCCTGGTGGGCCTCGAGGCCTGCGGGTCGGCGCATCATTGGGCGCGCGAGCTGATCGCGCTCGGCCATGAGGCGCGGATGATGCCTCCGGCTTATGTGAAGCCCTATATTCGCCGGCAGAAAAACGACGCGTCGGACGCGGCGGCGATTTGCGAGGCGGTTATGCGGCCTTCGATGCGATTTGTCGGCGTGCGTTCGCTGGAGAACCAGGCGGCGTTGATGCGCCACAAGACGCGGGAGATGTTGGTTTCTCAGCGAACGCAATTGCTGAACGGCTTGCGCGGCCACTTGACCGAGGTCGGCGTGATCGCGGCGCAAGGGCCCAGACACGCCCGCGAACTGGCCGAGATGATCGAGGCCTGCGACGAGACAGTCCCGTTTGAAGTGTGCGAGGCGCTGGCGCCGCTTGTGGTGCAATTGCGCAACCTCGACGAAGCGATTGCCCGGCTCGACCGCATCATCGCAAAATTGGCGCAGCAGGATGAAGCGGCGCGCCGGCTGATGAGCATTCCCGGCTTCGGACCCATCACCGCCTCGGCGATGGCGGCGACCTTTCAAGATACGTCCAGTTTCGCCGGCCCGCGCGAGTTCGCCGCCTTTCTCGGCCTGACGCCCAAGCAGAACTCTTCCGGCGGCAAGCAGAAGCTCGGGCGCATTTCGAAGATGGGCAATCGGAACTTACGCAAACTGCTCGTCGTCGGGGCGCATGCGGTGTTGTTTCACCGCAAGCCACACACCGATCCGTTGCGGATGTGGGCGAAGAAGCTGATCGAGAAGAAGCCCTTCAAGCTTGTCGCTGTGGCCCTTGCCAACAAGATGGCGCGCATCGCCTTCGCGATCCTGCGGGGCAAGACGGTCTATCGGGAAATTCCGGCGTAAGGAGCGTCGCTAGGGTTCGCAGCCGAGGCTCACCAAGAGCACCGCTGCAGAGGAATCGAGGGTGACTGAGAGGTGATGCGCAGGAAAGCGGATTGATCCTGAAGCCCGTGGCATTGTCTGCGCAGTCAAGCGCGCTGCCGTGATCGGGGCAACGGATCAGCGGACAACATCAGGGCCGGCGGACTCAAATTCTCCGCGCAAGAAGGCCGAAGACATGACCGCACCCACGACCAGCGCAACGCCGAAATAGCCCTTGATCAGCGGGCGCCATCCAGACATGACAATGCCGGAGAACCGCCGCGTCAAGATCGCCGTGCAGATGGCGAGGCTGTCGGCCATCAAGACGCTGGCAGGCTTCGACTTCCTCTTCCAGCCGTCGCTCGACAAGAACCGCGTCATGGCGCTCGCGCAATTGCAGTTCATCGACCGCGCCGAGTCAGTTCACCTGATCGGCCCGCCCGGCACGGGAAAAACCCATCTCTGTTGATTTCCACTGAGAGCTGACCCGGGCGCCACGGGTTTTTCCACCGAGAACTGACCCATGTTCGAACCCTTCCCCCTTGGCCTAGGCGGGGGACGATGGAGTGATCGACATGGAGTTACTGAGCGTCATCCGACGCTGGCACTACCGGGACCATTTCTCGATCCGAGAGATATCGCGGCGCACGGGGCTGTCGAGGAACACAGTCCGCAAATATCTGCGCTCGGACACCGTTGAACCGAGGTTCAACATCCCTGACCGCCCGAGCAAGCTGGACCCTTACGCCGACAAGCTGTCGCATATGCTGCGGCAGGAGGCGGGGAAGTCCCGCAAGCAGAAGCGGACGACCAAGCAATTGCACGCCGATCTGGCCGCCCTCGGTTACGACGGCTCCTACAATCGCGTGGCGGCCTTCGCTCGCGACTGGAAGGCCGCTCGGCAACAGGAACAGAAGACGTGCGGCCGCGGCGTGTTCGTGCCGCTGGCGTTTTTGCCGGGCGAGGCGTTCCAGTTCGACTGGTCGGAAGATTGGGCGATCATTGCCGGCGAGCGAACCAAGCTGCAGGTCGCTCACTTCAAACTGTCCTGCAGCCGCGCCTTCTTCCTCCGGGCCTACCCGCAGCAGACCCACGAGATGCTGTTCGACGCCCATAACCACGCCTTCCGCGTGCTGGGCGGCGTTCCCCGGCGAGGCATCTACGACAACATGCGCACTGCGGTCGACAAAGTCGGGCGCGGCAAGAACCGCCAGGTCAACGCACGGTTCGCAGCCATGGTCAGCCACTTCCTGTTCGAGGCGGAGTTCTGCAATCCGGCGTCCGGTTGGGAGAAGGGGCAGATCGAGAAGAACGTCCAGGACGCCCGCCATCGGCTCTGGCAGCCCATGCCCAGCTTCCCCTCCCTGGCGGCGCTGAACGACTGGCTGGAGATGCGATGCAGGGAGCTGTGGGAGCAGACGCCGCACGCCTCGCATCCTGGCGCGATTGCCGACGCCTGGGCCGAAGAGGTCCAGCATCTGATGCAGCCTTCGCGCCCGTTCGACGGCTTCGTCGAATACGCCAAGCGCGTGTCGCCGACGTGCCTGGTCCATCTGGACCGCAATCGCTATAGCGTGCCGGCCTCCTTCGCCAATCGTCCAGTCAGCGTACGAGTCTATCCCGAACGCATCGTTGTCGCCGCCGAGGGACAAGTCGTCTGCGAACATCGCCGCGTTTTTGCCCGCTCCCACCAACGCAAGAGCACGACCACCGTTTTCGATTGGCGGCACTATCTGGCGGTCATTCAGCGCAAACCGGGCGCACTCCGCAACGGCGCGCCGTTCGCCGAACTCCCGCCTGCCTTCCGTGCCTTGCAACAGCGCATGCTCAAGACGCCGGGCGGCGACCGCGAGATGGTCGAGATTCTGGCTCTCGTCCTCCAGCATGACGAGCAGGCCGTGCTCACTGCCGTCGAACTGGCTCTGGAGGCCGGCGTGCCGACCAAGACGCACATTCTGAACCTGCTGCACCGGTTGATTGACGGCAAGCCAATCGACCCACCCGTCGTGAAGCCGCCTAATGCTTTGACGCTCACCTCCGAGCCGCAGGCCAACGTCGAACGCTACGATGCGCTGCGCCAAGCCCGGGAGGCGCGCCATGCGTCATAATCCCGCCGCTGGCGCCGTCGTCATCATGCTGCGCACCCTCAAAATGCACGGCATGGCTCAGGCGGTCGGCGAGCTGACCGAGCAAGGCTCTCCGGCCTTTGAGGCGGCGCTGCCCATCCTATCGCAGCTCTTGAAGGCGGAAACAGCCGACAGGGAGGTAAGGTCGACGGCCTACCAGCTCAAAGCGGCCCGCTTTCCGAACTATCGCGACCTTGCCGGCTTCGACTTCGCCAGCAGCGAGGTCAACGAGGCGCTCACACGTCAACTCCATCGTTGCGAGTTCCTGGAAGACGCCCACAATGTCGTCCTGGTCGGCGGCCCCGGCACGGGCAAGACGCATCTCGCCACCGCGATCGGCGTCCAGGCGATCGAGCATCATCGCAAGCGCGTCCGCTTCTTCTCCACCGTCGAACTCGTCAACGCTCTCGAACAAGAGAAGCTTCAGGGCAAGCCAGGACAGATCGCCGCCCGGCTCACTCACTCCGATCTCGTCATCCTCGACGAGCTTGGCTACCTGCCGTTCAGCGCCTCCGGCGGGGCGTTGCTCTTCCATCTGCTGAGCAAGCTCTACGAGCGTGCCAGCGTCATCATCACAACCAATCTCAGCTTCGGCGAGTGGGCAACCGTGTTCGGCGACTCGACGCTTTCATGATGCCTCTCTCTTGGACCGGTTGGTGCGTCGGACTCTGGCACTGAGCGTGGCGGCTTGGTCTGGGGATAGTGAGATCTGCCAAGGCATGCCCTTGGCGAGTTGCGTGCCTGTCAGCCACCCTTTTCGGAGCCAATCGAATATGACTTGAGGTGTGATGCCGATAGCCGCAGCGGCGCCCTGGACCGAATAGCTTCCGTCGGGCCACTGCGGCGGGTTCGCGGCTGTGCCGTTGATCTTGACGCTTTGGATCCGCCACCTCTTCCGCAAAACGTGAACCATGCCGCCGGAGAACGGCGCTCCATGCGCCGTGCGGAGCGCCTCCTTGTTGAGAATCGCGGCGATTTCGCCATCCATCTTCTGCTGCCTGTTAAGCTCGGCAATGCATTGCCGGAGACGGTCCTGATCGGCGTGTTGCTCGTAGCCTTGCACGCACCGTTGCAGCCAATGTTCGCTTGCGGCGCCAGTTTGCCAATTGACCTTGATCCAGACGTAACCACGTCGCCGCTTCTGATCCAGCGCAACGTCCTTGATCACCAGCCGCACGATCTGCTTGCGGTCCGCCGATCTGGTGGTCGCCGCGCGCCAAAGGCGCGGCAGCTCCTCGCCGAGCGCCAATATCTCCGCTCGATCGTTGTCGGAGATCGAGACCGATTGCTCGCGACGCCATGCGTCGTATTCCTGCTCGATCCGGTCCGCGCGCCGCAGTCGCTCCTCCCAGACCCGCTCCAGCGAGCGAGCCACCAGGCGGTTCTCGGGCTCGACGGCGTCATATTGGCGACGCGCGCGTTCGGCATCGTAGCGAGCTCGCTCGCGTTTGAGCGACCACTGCCGTTCCATCGCCCGCGTCTCCTCTTCGATCTCGCCCAACGCGGCAATCGCCAGCACGATCCGGTCTGGCGTCAACGCCGTGAGGATCAACCGCTCGACTTCGGCGTCAACCGCGAGAGCTCGTACTTCCTGGCATCGCGGCCGACCCTCCGCGCTGCTATCGGCGACGCAGACATAGACCGGATAGTCCCCGTGCGGTCCCGAGTATCGCAGGCCCATCCGACGGGCGCACCGACCACAGCTGACAATCCCCTGCAGCAATGCGTTGCCTTTACGCGGAGCGCCGGGCCGGCCCGCATCGTAGCGACCGACGTTGTCCGCAAGCTGCCTTCGGTTCGCCATGAACTCGTCCCAGTCGAGATATGCCGGGTGGGCGTCCTTGAGACAGATCGACCAATCCTCCGGCGCGACGGCCGTCGTCCCGATCCGGTCGCTGCCGGGTTGCCGCCGCAGCGGGTCCGCGCGTCGCCGGCCATAGACGTAGGCGCCAGCATAGGCCGGGTTCTTCAGGATGTTGATAACGCGGGCGCTGTCCGCCGGCCGCCAGACAACATCATGGGGCGCCGGACCGTGAAGGGGTCGCACCGGAAGCAGCAGGTTTCCCCGGCGCAGATATCGCATGACGGCCTTGGCGCTACGCAGCTCCCGGAATTTTGCGAAGACCAAGCGCAACCGCTCCTGCACTTCCTCGTCCGGATTGAAGGTAACGCCGCCATCGCGGGTGTGGATCAGCCCGGCGGGAAGCGGCAGCCGCAACTCACCCCGCGCCGCCTTCTGGCGTTCCCCTTGATGGAGTCGGATCTTGATCTGATGCAATTCCGCTTCGCTCATGATCCCCGACAGGCCCAGGAGCAGCCGGTCATGGTACGCCGCCGGATCGTATAGCCGTTCGCCATCGGCAATCAGAACGCCGAACAGCGAGCACAGCTCGAGGAGCTGATGCCAATCCCGGTTGTTGCGGGCGAGCCGCGACGCGTCCAGGCTCATCACAAGGCCGGCCTTACCAAGGCCGACCTCAGCGATCAGCGTCTGAAAGCCGTACCGGTCTTTGCTGGACGTCCCGGACTTGCCAAGATCGTCATCGATGACGTGAACGCGCTCGCGCGGCCAGCCGAACATGGCGGCTCGCTCGACCAGCCGATACTGCAGCTCCGTGCTTTCCTGATGATGACGGACCTGCCCGGGCGATGACTGCCGGACATACACATACGCCAGCTTGGCGCGATGAGCGGTCGTGATGCGTTCATCGGTCGACAATGTCGTGCTCAGCAAGATGGCTCTCCTCTGGCCGGACGGACCGCCGCCGCAGACGTTGCACGAGCTGTCCCACGTGCTGCGCCAGCTGACGTCGGGTCTCGAGTGGAAGCTGCGGCCACAGGCGTGGCGGCCGTCCGGGCGAAGCCGTCCTGCTCGATAGGCATCCGATCGAGGTTGAGTCCGCCGCTGCCTTCGAGATCCGCATTTCTGGAGGCGAGCACGGCGCGGACGTGATTCGCCAAGGGCAAAAGCGTGCGCACTGAAATGCGTCCCAGACGACTCGCAGCCGCCGTCAGATTTTCGGACGCTGGAGAAACGGCGATGGCGGCACGGGAGATCGCTCGCTCCCGCCCGTCCGGCAGCCGGATGACGATCAGCGCCAGCCCTCGTCCAGAGCGTCGTTCGCTGACCGGAAAGCAGCCGCCGTACAGCGGATGATGCGGGTCAACGACCCTGACCTCAGCGACTCGCCGGTCAAGCGTTGTGGCATCTACAAATGTCCGGCGACCCGAAGATGACGACCGCTCTACTCGATCGTCTCACCCACCGCTGCCACATTCTCGAAACCGGAAACGACAGCTTCCGCTTCAAGAACAGCTCGGCGAAAGCCGCCAAACCCGCAAAGGAGAAACCTCGAAACTTGACGAACGCCTGATCCCAAAACCATCATCAAGCCGGGTCAGTTCTCAATGGAAATCCCGGGTCAGTTCTCGACGGAAATCGACACTGGGTGGAAAAGAAGATCAAGCGCCATATGCAGCGCGCTCGGAACCGTCAGGGCTTCGGCTGGACGCGGTGGAGTAGGGAATGGACGTACAACACACTGGGCCTATTCAAGGGCTATCGGGTTGTACGACCAGCGCTGAAAGCCGTCCCGGCAGGATAGGTCCCATATGCCTTGAGCGAAGCAAACAGGTGAGCGCAGTGCGAGGAAATCCGCATGCTGCGTTCGACGCGGCGGGGGCTGGAAACGTGGCATGGTCGAGATGGTGTGACACTCGCAGACGAAAGAGCGAGCCAACAGGGAACACGAACTTCGACCTAAACCGGCGCGCCAGTCCCCGACCCTACCGATGAGGGGGGTGTGGAAACGGAGCTACGGCTGAGCCACTAAGGCACCGCCAGACGAAAGGGGCGGTAACAGACATGCTCAACCTAACGCCATCGCGCCACACTCCTACTCTACCTGGTAAGCGGACGCCAATTCCATCCACTCAAACGGCAATGCAAGCTGTTCTGGAGCGGGCAGGGATCGGATTTTCGTTCGCGCTCGATGGTGGCGGCGTGAAAAAAGGCATGCGGAATTACCTACTCTGAGCCATCAAAAGGCGCGGAGTCGCTAGACTTACCGGGTGGATTCAGATAAAAGGAAAGCCGCCGCGCTGGTAGCATCAACGCGGACGGCCGAGCCAAAGATCGTCATTGCGAGAACTTTAAGCCCTTAGTTCTCTATTATCTGGGCTTGCCACATGGGATACTCCTTGTTCTCCGTCCAACCGATAGGCCCTGGACGGTGGGCCGGGGGTGTAAGTGGCGGGGGTTATCTGCCAAGACTGGCCCCGACACGGGATAGGGTGGAGGTAACGGGACTTAAACCCGTCGGCGGAACTTGATGAGGGTCCCCTCCGGCAAACCTGCTACCCCCATAACTAACTCGAAGGCCCCAAGCGTTCTACATTGGGGCCTTCGAGGTTAGCTAGGTTCCAACGATCTCCGGATCGCTGCACCATGTTCTCCGTTGACATTTTGTGAAGTGTCGTTCTGATTGTTTCGGCCTTAATCAACCCGTGGCCGAGCGAGTGGACAGCCATTAGAATTTCGTTTGGCGTCAATCCATTGAGCGGTCCAACGCGCTTTAGAACTTCGATTATAGCAGGACGCACGCTTCCTTTCGGGGCTCTCACGCCAGCCGGTGAATGCGTGGGTTCTGGTTCTGTAGATTGATTGATAGGAGTTTGAGGCTTTCGGTTCAAAACTCCTGCGAGTTCTGATCGTAATGCCTCCTCGCCCTCTGAACGGCCGACGGCGCGACCTGTCTCAAAGGCGCGCAGAATAAATAATTCGAGTTCCGCGATGAGAGGAACAATCTCTTTGGGATAATCGGCCATTCCACGAAGTCCGGATCATGAACGTTCGGTACGTTGTAATTACGCTGGAAGATTCGGTCAAGCGTGATTATTGCCGTTATGATCCGGGTGAGATTAAATTCTCGTAATGTGAACCGAGGGCCGTACTTAACGCGCCCTGGCCACCTGGCGTACCAATCGGCGTATTGCCCATAAGTCCACTGGTTTTATCGGGTGAGTTTGCTACCTAATGCCGGGTTCTCAACTCGGCGCATCCGCCGTTTCATGAGCCGCCGGGCAACCCTTACGACTGTGAGAGTGTCGGTGCTGCCTGGAGAGCCTGACCCACCTTACGATTGACCCCATGTCATCGCGTTGACTTGTCGGTTCTTCGGGCAGCACCTGCCGGTCTGTGGAACGTGGCTTTATAGGAGCTTGAGGGCAACCATCCCGTCACAGTCCTGTCCGCCCGCCGATCGTCAGGTCCGTGCAACCGGCCTGGAGATGTTCGCAGTGACCAATGCTATACCCATGGACGTCATCATTGGCGTAGACACCCACAAGGACGTCCACGCCGCCGCCGCGATCAGCGGGGCCGGTGTCCATCTCGCCACCATCACTGTACCAGTTAGTAGCAAAGGTTACGGAGAGCTCGAAGCCTGGGCCAAATCAATGGGCGCCATCCAGGCATTCGGCATCGAGGGCACCGGGTGCTATGGCGCCGGCCTGTCCCGCTTCTTGCGCGAGCGAGGACATACCGTCGTCGAGGTCAACCGGCCCAATCGACAGTTGAGGTATCAGCAGGGCAAAAGCGACGCCGTAGATGCCGAAAGCGCCGCGCGCGCCGTACTTGCTGGCCAGGCTGTTGGACAGCCGAAGTCCGGCACGGGCGCGGTCGAGATGATCCGTCATCTCAAGATCGCTCGCGACACCGCGGTCAAGGCCAGGACACAGGCCATGCAGACGCTCAAGGCAATCATCATCTGCTCTCCGGATGCCCTGCGCGAGCAACTCGCCCAAGTTAGCGGCAAGATGACGCTCCTGCGACGGCTGGTAGCCTTGCGACCGGGCCCGCTGACTTCGACGCTGGCATCGGCCAAGGCGAGCCTGCGCGCAATCGCCCGGCGCTGGCTGGTGCTGGATGCTGAGATCAAGCAGCACGACGCTCACCTGGAAACGCTGACGGCCGCCCGCGCGCCCGAACTGATGGAGGCGCACGGAATCGCCTCGGGCACTGCGGCCGAGATGCTGCTGCTTGTCGGCGATAACCCTGAGCGCATCCACTCGGAGGCAGCATTCGCCAAGCTGTGCGGCGCCTGCCCAATCCCGGCATCAAGCGGCAAGACCATCCGGCATCGCCTCAACCGTGGAGGCAACCGGCAGGCCAATGCCGCCCTCTATCGGGTAGTCATCATCCGTATGCGCGGCCACCAGCCGACACTCGACTACGTCCGCCGACGCACTGCGGAGGGCAAGTCCAAATCCGAAATCATACGCTGCCTCAAACGCTACGTCGCTCGTGAGATCTTTGGGTATCTCTGCACCAAGCCAGCCCTAGCTGATGCGGCTGCAACCAGCTCTTGACCGACATAGGAGCATCGACGCTGGGGCGCTTCTCGCTGCAGATGGTTCCGAGCCCGGCGACGATTTGAGGGTGGCCGCGCGCGGCGGGTTCTGGCAGAAGGGCCGCGCCCGGAGCGGCCGGGCGAAGGACGGGGTCCGTGATGCAGGTGGAAGAGACCGCAATTCCGGCGGTCAAGATCGTGACGCCGAAGAAGCACGGCGACGCCCGAGGGTTCTTCTCCGAGGTTTACAACCGCTCCGACTGGGACAAGGCGGGCCTTGATTTCACTTTCGTCCAGGACAACCATTCCTTTTCGGCTGCGGCCGGCACCCTGCGCGGATTGCACTTCCAGACGCCGCCGTTCGCTCAAGCTAAGCTCGTGCGCTGCGCGCGCGGCCGCATTCTCGACGTCGCGGTCGATATCCGCCGCTCGTCACCGACCTTCGGCGGCCATGTCGCGGTCGAACTCTCGGCCGAAAACTGGCGCCAGCTCCTGGTCCCAATCGGATTCGCCCACGCCTTCATCACCTTGGAGCCCGACTGCGAGGTTCTCTACAAGACGACCGCGCCCTATTCCGCCGCCAGCGATCGCGGAATCGCCTGGGACGACCCGGCGATTGGCGTTGCGTGGCCGCCGCTGGCCGGAGGCCCGGTTCTCTCGGACAAGGACCGCCGCTGGCCCAGGCTCAAGGACGCGCCGGACCTGTTCCCATAATGCGTATCGCGGTCACCGGATCGAAGGGCCAGGTCGCGACCTCGCTCATCAAGCGCGCTGGCGACAAGGCTGAAATCGTCGCGCTCGGTCGGCCGGCGTTCGATCTGACCGACCGCGCCGCGGTTCTTGCTGGCCTTGAGGCGGCGCGCCCGGACGTGATCGTAAACGCCGCCGCCTATACCGCGGTCGACAAGGCCGAGACCGAGGAGGCGCTGGCGCTCAAGGTGAACGGCGAAGGCGCCGGGCATGTGGCCGAGGCTGCGGCGCGGCTCGGCGTACCCCTCCTGCACCTTTCGACCGACTACGTCTTCGACGGCGCGCTCGGCCGCGCTTATCGGGAGGACGATCCGACCGGGCCGACCGGGGCCTATGGGCGCTCCAAGCTCGCCGGCGAGAAGCGCGTCGCCGAGCGCTGCGAGAATAGCGTCATCCTGCGCACCGCCTGGGTCTATAGCCCGTTCGGAGCCAATTTTGTCCGCACCATGCTCAAACTCAACGAGACCCGCGACGAGGTCGGCGTGGTCGCCGATCAGCGCGGCAATCCGACATCGGCGCTCGACATCGCCGACGCCCTCATCGCGATCGCCGCACGGGTGAAGGAGGATTCATCGCCGGCGTTGCGGGGCGTCTTTCACATGACCGGCTCGGGCGAGGCGACCTGGGCGGATTTCGCCGAAGCGGTGTTCCACGAGGCGGCGGCGCGGGGCCGGCGCCTGACCCGCGTCAAGCGCATTACGACCGCCGACTACCCGACCCCCGCCCGAAGGCCCGCCAACTCCCGCCTCGACAACGAAAAGCTCAGTCGCGTATACGGCTTGCGGCTGCCGGAATGGCGCCAGTCGGCGGCCGTTTGCTGCGCCCGCCTTCTGCCATGATCGTCGGCGCGGGCCGCGCGCCTGGCGAATCGCAACTCAAAACTCACCGGGGGTCTTCATGCAGCGCAAAGTGCTTGTGACCGGCGGCGCGGGATTCATTGGCTCGGCGGTGTGCCGGCGCCTGGTCGGGGAGGGCGCCTCCGTGCTCAATCTCGACGCGCTCACCTACGCCGGCAATCTGCAGTCGCTGGCCGCGATCGACAATGCGCCGAACTATCGCTTCGCCAAGCTCGACATTTGCGACCGGCGCGCGGTGACGGAGGCGTTCGAGACATTCGCTCCCGACCATGTGATCCATCTGGCCGCCGAGAGCCACGTCGATCGCTCGATCACGGGAAGCGACGCGTTCATCCAGACCAACGTGGTGGGCGCGTTCTCCATGCTCGAGGCGGCGCGAGCCTATTGGCAGGCGCTGCCCGCGTCGCGGCGCGACGCGTTCCGCTTCCTGCATGTCTCGACCGACGAGGTTTACGGCTCGCTCGGCCCCGATGGCGCGTTTGTGGAAGAGACGCGATACGATCCAAGCTCGCCCTATTCCGCCTCGAAGGCGGCGGCGGATCACCTCGTCTCGGCCTGGGCCAGAACCTACGGCTTCCCGGCCCTGATTTCGAACTGCTCGAACAATTACGGCCCCTATCATTTCCCCGAGAAGCTCATTCCGCTCATCATTCTCAACGCCCTCCATGGCAAGCCGCTGCCGGTCTATGGCGCAGGCTCGAACATACGCGACTGGCTCTATGTCGATGACCACGCCCGTGCGCTCGATCTGATCGTGGCGCGCGGCAAAATCGGCGAGAAGTACAATGTCGGGGGCCGCAACGAACGCCGCAACATCGATGTCGTCAAACGCATCTGCGCCATCCTCGATGAGCTTCGCCCGGGGCCAAGCCCGCACGAAGCCCTCATCGCATTCGTCACCGACCGGCCGGGACACGATCAGCGTTACGCCATCGACGCGACCAAGCTCGAGCGCGAGCTTGGCTGGCGGGCGCTGGAAACATTCGAGAGCGGGATCGAGAAGACGGTGCGCTGGTATCTCGACAACGAATGGTGGTGGCGCCCGCTGAGGGAGAAGGTCTATTCCGGCGAGCGGCTCGGCGTGATCGCCGAGGCCGGGACTGTGGCGTAAGGCGGAGCGATGAAAGCCATCATTCTGGCCGGCGGCGCCGGCACAAGGCTGCATCCGATCACGCTCGCGGTCTCGAAGCAGCTGGTCCCGGTCTACGACAAGCCGATGATCTATTATCCGCTCTCGGTCGTCATGCTGGCCGGGGTCCGCGAGACGCTCATCATCTCGACGCCGCATGACCTGCCGATGTTCCGCCGCCTGCTCGGCGACGGCTCGGAATGGGGCATCCGAATCGAATATGCGGAGCAGCCGGAGCCCAACGGGCTGGCGCAGGCTTTCGTCATCGGCGAGGAATTCGTCGCCGGGGGCCCGGCGATGCTGGTGCTCGGCGACAACATTTTTTACGGCGCGGGCTTGGGCGAGCAACTTCGGCGCGCGGCGGGCCGTGAGCGCGGCGCGACCGTGTTCGCCTATCACGTGCCCGATCCCGAGCGCTACGGCGTGGTCGAATTCGATTCAAGCGGCCGCGCGGTCTCGATCGAGGAGAAGCCCGCCATCCCCAGGTCGCACTGGGCGGTGACCGGCCTCTATTTCTACGATTCCCGTGTCGTCGAGATCGCCAAGGCGCTGAAACCCTCGGCGCGCGGCGAGTACGAGATCACTGACGTCAATCGCGTCTATCTCGAAGCGGGGGCGTTGGGGGTCGAGCGGATGGGACGCGGCTTCGCCTGGCTCGACACCGGAACGCCGGATTCGCTGATCGATGCGGCGAGCTTCGTTCGAACGCTCGAGCAGCGGCAGGGGACCAAGATCAGCTGCCCGGAGGAAATCGCCTTCGATCTCGGCCTCATCGACGTCGCCCAGTTCAAGCGCCTGATCGCGCGCTTCGGCAAAAGCGCGTATGGGCAATATCTCCAGTCCGTGCTTATCGAGCGCGGCCAGTCCGCGGAGCGGGGCTGATTCGGGCTCCCCACCCGATCGTCTTCGCGGCCCGCTCTCTCGGCCGTTGTTGACCAGCGCCCGCGCAAAGGGAACGAAAGCGCCACAATTCTGCGCCATATCCCATCTTGTTGGCGATCGCCGGCGATTTGCCGCGCGCCGACTGCAGTCACCTTTTGAACCGCTCCCTAAAGCCGAAAGGATAGCGCCGATGATCGAGAAGCGGCGACCTGACCAACCGCAATCCGGCCCGCTGAACGGCGGCCGCAGCTCCACTCTGGAGCGCGCGCTGAAGTCCATCGTCACCGTTCAGTCAACGATTCCGGAGGACGCTTTCACCGCCCAGGCGCTGGGGGAGCAGCGCTCGGGCAGCGGGGTCGTCATTCGCGACGACGGTCTCGTGCTGACGATCGGCTATCTGATCATGGAGGCTGAGCACGTCTGGCTCGCCGATTCCGAGGGCCGCGTGACTCCGGCTCACGCGCTCGCGATCGACGCGGAAACCGGCTTCGGCCTCGTTCAGGCTTTGGGCGATCTCAATTGTCCGGCGCTCGAGCTTGGCCGCTCGAGCGAGGCCAAGCTCGGCGACGCGGTGACGGTTGCGGCCGGCGCCGGGACGAAGCCCGTGCGGGCGATGATCGTGGGAAAACAGGAATTCGCTGGCTATTGGGAATATTTTCTCGACGAGGCGATCTTCACCTCGCCTGCCCATCCGTTCTGGGGCGGCGCCGGCGCGATCGACCGTGACGGCAGGCTGATCGGCATCGGCTCGCTGCATGTCGAGCAGCTCAGCACCGGCGCGGGCCCCCGCGACATCAACATGATCGTGCCGATCGATCTTCTGGCGCCGATCCTGGACGATCTCCTGACATACGGCCGGGTCAACAAGCCGGCGCGCCCGTGGCTTGGCGTTTTTTCAGCTGAGAATGGCGATGAGATCATCGTCGCAAGCGTCGCCGAAAACGGGCCGGCCGCCGAAGCAGGGCTCCGCCGCGGCGATGTTCTCGCCGGCGTCGGCGGGTCGGAGATCGAAAGCCTCGGCGATTTTTATCGAAAGGTCTGGAGCCGGGGGCCGGCCGGGGTCGAGATTCCGATCGAGATCGTCCGCGACGGACGGGCGATGGGCTTGCGCGTGCGTTCGGCCGACCGCTCGTCCTTCATGAAGCGCCCGCGCTTGCAGTGAGGTCGAAGGCTCGCCTGTGAGCGGCGCTCTTACTGCCATTTTATCGGCGCGCCCAAATGGCGGCCGAGAGGGATCGTCAGCTCCAATGACGCATCGACGGCAGTAACCGTCGGAGCCATGCCGGCGGGGGCAAGGACTAGGCGATTTAGAACCATTTCAAATTGAAAGGGTTTTAAAATACACGGGCCAGCCTTGTCGGTATTCTAAGGCGTCGGTAAAGGTGCGGGGCTATCCTCAAGACCCTCAGGCGGGAGGATTTAGTCGATCCAGACTGCGAGCTTTTGCCGCCCCATCACGCGTTGGCTTATTCGATCTCGGGGCTGCGGCGTCTGTTCCTGGCAGGTCAAGGCGATCGCGAGGACCTCGTTTGGCGCGCGCCGGGCGGAGGAACAACACGAAACCGGCCTCTGCGGATACAAAAACTTCTAACAGTTTCGAGACGCTCAACCAGTTCGAAGGAGTGAACTGAATGCCATTTGGTCGAATTGGTGCTCGATCTCGCCGCCATGGCGCCGAGAGCTTTGGCGCCGCCGCGTTCGCCGCTTTGGGGCTGTTCGGCGGGCTCGTGACCCCTGCCGCGGCCGCGGTCACGCTGAACCTCTATTCGGCCCAGCACGAACAGACGGTCGACATGCTGACCAAGGCGTTCACGAAGGAAACCGGCATCGAGGTCAAGGTTCATTCCGGCGAAGCCCCGGAGCTTGCAAGCGAGCTCGTGAAGGAAGGCGCATCGTCCCACGCCGACGTGTTCTTCACCGAGAATTCGCCTGAACTCGAGCTCCTGTCGGAAAAGGGGCTCTTGGCGAAAGTGGCGCCCGCGACTTTGGCCAGCGTTCCAGCGGCCGACAGCGGATCGAACGGCGATTGGGTCGGGGTGCTCGCGCGGGAGAACGTCCTCGTCTTCAACACGGGCATGATCAAGGAGGCGGAATTGCCCGCTTCGCTGCTCGATCTTGCCAAGCCCGAGTGGAAGGGCAAGCTCGCGATCGCGCCGACCGACGCCGATTTCCTGCCGCTGGTCGGCGCCGTCGAGGCGCTGAAAGGGCGGCAGGCCGCATTGGATTGGCTGAAGGGCCTGCGGGAGAACGCGGCCATTTTCGACGACGACGAGGGCGTGGCCGCGGCGGTCGACCGCGGCGCCGCAGCGGTCGGAATCATCAACAATTACTACTGGGCGCGGCTCAGCGCCGAAAAGGGCGCAAACCAGATGAAGAGCGCCATCCATCACTTCGCCGGCGGGGACGTCGGCGGCCTGATGAATGTCTGCGGCGCAGCGGTGCTGAAGACTTCACGCAATCCGGCCGCGGCGCAGAAGTTCCTCGCCTTCCTGGTGAGCAAGCCGGCGCAGGAGATGCTGGCCAAGCTCGACATCACCTTCGAGTACCCGCTGGCGGCCGGGGTCGCCGCCAACCCGGTGCTGAAGCCGATGAGCGAATTGTCGCCGCCGCACTTGACTCTCAAGCAGATCGGGGACGATCGCGACGCCGCGAAACTACTTCGCGAGGCGGGGCTCATTTGATGGCGGCGGCTGCGGGCGCAAGCACGGCGGGCGTGGAGGCGGTCAGCGCTCGCGCCGCTCTTGCGCGCCCGCCAGCGGCGCTCATCGCCGCTGCGCTCGTTGGCGTGACGCTCATCCTTCTGCCGATCTTCTACACCGTCATTGAAGCCGCCAGCGTCGATTTCCGCGACGCCGTCGATCTCTTGATCCGTCCGCTGGTCGCAACGCTCCTTTTCAATACGGTCTCGCTCGTCATCGCAGCGTCGCTGGCCAGCGCGATTATCGGAACCGCGGCGGCGTGGGTGGTCGAACGCACGGATGTTCCCGGACGAAACGTATGGTCAGCGCTCATTGCGGCGCCCCTCGCCATCCCGCCTTTCGTCACCAGCTTCGCCTGGGTTTCGATGAGCAATGCGCTCCAGGATTTCGCCGGCGCGCTGCTCGTGGTGACCTGCGCCTATTTTCCCCTGGTCTATCTGCCCGTCGCCGCGGCGTTGCGCGGACTCGATCCCGCGCTCGAGGAGACCGCGCGCTCGCTGGGCGAGAGCGCCAGCGGATGCTTCCTGCGGGTCGTCCTTCCGCAGCTTCGACCCGCACTGCTCGGCGGCGTGCTTCTTGTCGCGCTCAATACGCTGACCGAGTTTGGCGCTTTCGCGCTCTTGCGCTTCCGCACCTTCACCACCGAACTCTATGCGCAATACCGCACCGGACTTGCCGGCCCCGAGAGCTCGCTCATCGCGCTCGTTCTCGTCGCGCTCTGCCTTGCGCTGGTGTTTGCGGAATTCCGGGTTCGGGGCGAAGCGCGCTACGCGCGCGTCGGGGCGGGGGCGAGACGCACGAGCGCGCCGGCCGCCCTTGGCTGGTCGCGCTTGCCGGTCCTTGGCGCGCTCGGCGCGCTTGTGGCCGCAACGGTCGGCGTCCCGATCGGGATGATCGGCTTCTGGCTCTTTCAGCATGCGCAGGCGGCGACTTCGCCCGTCGCGCCGACCGCGCCCGAGCTTATCCGCGCGGCGCTGAATTCTGTCGGCTACGGGCTGTTCGGCGCCGCGGCGGCGCTCGTGCTGGCGGCGCCGATCGGCTATCTCGCGGTCCGCTTCCCGAGCCGGTGGACCGCGCTCATGGAGCGCGCCGCCTATCTGGCGCAGGGCGTGCCGGGGATCGTCGTCGCGCTGGCGCTCATTTCGCTTACCGTGCAGTGGGTCGGGCCCCTTTATCAGAGCCCGGCGCTGCTGGTCGTCGCCTATGCGATCCTTTTCCTGCCGCTGGCTCTTGTCAGCGTCCGGGCGACGCTCATGCAAATTCCGCCGGGGCTCGAGGAAGTGGGGCGTTCGCTTGGCCAGAACGGCGCGTCGGTCGCCTGGCGCGTCGTCGCCCCTCTGGCCGCCCACGGCCTCGGCGCCGGCGCGGCGCTGGTGTTCATCTTCGTCTCGACCGAATTGACGGCGACCCTGCTCCTCTCCCCGATCGGGACACGGACGCTCGCAACGGAAGTCTGGGCCAACACGTCGTCGGTGGCCTTTGCGGCGGCGGCGCCGTTTGCCGCGCTGATGCTCTGCCTGTCGCTCGCCGTCACGTGGCTCTTCGCCAACCGGCTGAGCCGCGCGGCGTTCGCCGGCTGGGGCTGACGATGGCTCGCCTTTCCGTCAAGCAGCTGACCAAGGCCTTCGCGGCGACGCCGGTTCTGCGCGGCGTCGATCTCGAGGTCGCGCCCGGTTCGCTGGTTGCGGTCCTCGGCGCGTCGGGAAGCGGCAAGACGACGCTGCTGAGACTCCTGTCGGGCTTCGAGCGCGCGGATTCCGGCTCGATCGAAATCGACGGGCAAATGGTGTCCGGCCCCGGCGTCCACGTGGCCCCGGAAAAACGCCGCATCGGCTATGTGGCGCAGGAAGGCTCGCTCTTTCCCCATCTTTCGGTCGGCGACAATGTCGCCTTTGGACTGCCCCGGGCCGAGCGCCGCAGCCGGCCGAGGGTGGAAGCGCTCCTGGCCAGCGTCGATCTGCCCGCCTCTTACGCGAGCCGCGCCCCCCATCAGCTTTCCGGAGGCGAGCAGCAGCGTGTCGCGCTGGCCCGCGCGCTGGCGCCGGCTCCGAAGCTGGTGCTGCTCGACGAGCCCTTCTCCGCGCTCGACGCCGCCCTCAGGGTTGAGACCCGCCAGGCGGTCTCGGCCGCCCTTGCCGCTTCGGGGGCGACGGCCCTGCTCGTCACGCACGATCAGGCGGAGGCGCTTGCGATGGGACTTGAGGTCGCCGTTCTGCGCCGCGGCGTGCTCGGGCAGATTGCGGCGCCGGAAATTCTCTATCGCCAGCCGGTCGACATCGCCATGGCGCGCTTCGTGGGCGAGGCGGTGATCCTGCCGGGGACGGTCAAGGGAGGCGTGGCGATCTGCGCGCTTGGCCGCCTCCCGGTCGCGCGTCCGGCGCCGGACGGGTCTGCGAGCGTGATGGTCCGGCCGGAGCAGATCCGCTTCCTCTCAAAACCCGACGCGAATGCGCCGCGGGCCAGGGTTCTCATGGTCACATTTTACGGCCACGACGCCAGCGTGCTTCTCGAACTGGAAGCGGGGGCGACGAAGGTCATGAGCCTCGTCCCGGGCTATCGCGCGCCAAGGAGCGGCGATGACGTCTGGCTCAGCGTCGAGGGCGCCGTCATGGCCTATCCGCGCGCCGACCAGGACGCAGCGGGCGAGCCTTCCCACTCGATGCGCGCGCAATACCCAATCGCATCATTGAGCGCTGCGGCGCTCGAAATAAAGGAGCGCCTGCCATGACCAACCTGACGTCCGAGATGAGGGCGCGGTGGCGGCGCGCCGTGTGCGCGGGCGCGCTCGCCGCGGCGCTTTCGCCCTGCACTCACGCCGTCGCCGCGCAACCGGGCGCCTTTCTCGACAGCATCCATCGCCAGACGACGCTGACCAGCACGGTGCCGGAGAACGGCGACCAGAATCCTTACGCAATCGTTGTCGCCCCGGTTTCCGCGGGCGCCATCGCGAAAGGCGACGTCCTCATCACCAACTTCAACAACGACGGCAACCTGCAAGGGCTCGGGACAACCATCGTCGCCTTCAATCCGACGACCAAGAAGCTCACGACCTTCGCCGCGCTGCCGCGCAACCTCGCCGGCTGTCCGGGCGGAATTGGTCTGACGACGGCGATGACCATGCTCAAGTCGGGCTGGGTGATCGTCGGTAGCGCGCCCAGCGCCGACGGCACAACCCGCACCAAGGGGCCCGGCTGTCTGATCGTGCTCGACGCCAACGGCAAGGTGGCGAGCATAATCGCCAACAAGGACATCGACATGCCCTGGGGCAACATGGCGACGGTCGACAACGGCGACACCGCCTCGATCTTCGTCAGCAACTCCGGTTTCGGCGTCGGCTCTCCCGACGGCGATCCGCGGGTGGTGAACGAGGAGACGGTCCTGCGCATCGACCTTGCGATCAAGAACGGCGGGCCGCCTTCGGTGGTGCGGCAGACCGTGGTCGGCAGCGGCTTCGGCGCGCAGCCGAGCAAAGACGTGTTTGTGATCGGGCCGACGGGGCTCGCCCTTGGCGCCGACGGCACGCTCTATGTCTCGGACGCGACCGGCAACCGCATCACCGCAATCTGGGATGCGACGACTCGCGATCATAGCGCGGGGCTCGGCCGAACCGTCACCAAGGACGGCCTGCTGCAGCGTCCGCTCGCCATGGCTTGGGCGCCCAACGGGCATCTCCTGGTGATCAACGCGCAAAACGGCCAGGTGGTCGAGGTCGATCCGGTCAGCGGCGAGCAGATCAAGGCGCGGTGGATCGACCCCGACAAGGCGCAGAAGCCGCCGGGCAGCGGCGACCTGTTCGGCATCGCCCTGACGCCGGCCGGCGACGGGTTTTACTTTGTCGAGGACGAGAATAACACGCTCGTCTTGGCCAAGTGAGCTGCCCGTTCTCGGGAAGGGGGCGGGGCCAACCCGGCGCGGCCTCTTGGTCGGGGCGGGCGGCGCCCTGGCGGGCGCCGGCGCGGCGACCCTTGCGCGCGCCGCGACGCCAGTCTCGCCAGGCGAAGCCGCACTCCGCGAGCCGTTCTTTGGCCCGCATCAGGGCGGGATCGCCACGCCCCAGCAGACGCACAGCTACTTCGCGGCGTTTGATTGCCTCGCGAAAAGCCGCGACGAGCTCAAGACGATGCTGCGAGGCTGGAGCGGCGCCGCGGCGCGCATGTCGGCCGGCGAGACGGCGCGCGAGTTGGGAGAGGATCTTTCGGTCGAAGGGCCGGACGGGGGTTCCGCGCTGGGCCTCGCGCCAGGGCGGCTCGCCATCACGTTCGGCTTCGGCCCCGGGTTGTTCGTCAAGGGCGGAGCCGACCGTTACGGCCTCGCGGCCCGGCGGCCGGCGGCGCTCGTCGACCTGCCGAAATTCAACGGCGATCAACTCGACCCCGCGCAAACGGGCGGGGACATTTCGGTCCAGGCGTGCGCCGACGATCCGATGGTCGCCTTCCACGCCGTCCGGGAGCTGGCCCGCCTGTCTTACGGCGCCGCGCAGCTCCGTTGGGGCCAGGCCGGCTTTCTCCCGCAGGCCCCGGCAGGCGAAACGCCGCGCAACTTGATGGGCTTCAAGGACGGAACCAGCAATCCTGCCCGCGCCCGAAGCGACGTCACGCCCGACAGTCCAAGGAGCTTCGACGACGTCGTCTGGGTCGGCGACGAAGGGCCGGACTGGATGCGCGGCGGCAGTTACGTCGTCGCGCGGCGCATCCGGATTTCGCTCGAGCATTGGGACCGCTCGGAGATCGACTTTCAGGAGCAGGTGATCGGGCGGCGCAAATATTCCGGCGCCCCGATCGGCAAGGCCAACGAACGCGACGCTCTCGACCTGGACCGCGTCGACGCGGACGGCAATTCCCTCATCGCCGACAATTCCCATGTGCGGCTCGGAGCGGCGGCGACCAATGACGGGGCGCAGGTTTTTCGCCGGCCCTATTCCTACAATGACGGTGTTCGGTTCACCGCGGAGCGCTGGCCACCGTGGCGCCAGGGCATGATGTACGACGCCGGGCTATTCTTCATCTGCTATCAGCGCGACCCGAGGCAGGGGTTCATCAAGATCTACCAGAACATGGCCAAGCTCGACGCCCTCAACCAGTTTACGACTCACACCGGGGGCGGCGTGTTCGCCTGCCCGGGCGGCGTGGTCGAGGGCGAGTTTGTCGGCCAGAGGTTGTTCTAATCTCGCTTTCTCGCGCGGCGCGCGCCGTAGGGCCTGCTGCGTTTCCATGGAATCGCAGCAGGCTCTCGATTCTTTTGAGTTCGCGCGCTTTTTCGCGAAAACCGACAGCCACTTTTTCGCAGCGCGCTCTAATCCGCGGCCGCGCCGATACTGAGCAGCGTCTTGCCGAGCGTCTGGCGTTTCGCGATCGCCTCGAAGGCTTGCCGATAGTCGGCCAGCGGGTATTTCGCGTAAACATGGACGCTCAGGGCGCCCGATTTGGCCCAGTCCATCAACTGGGTCAGGTTCTCCCGATGCGCTTCGGGTTCGCGGGCGGTGAATTCGCCCCAGTAGACGCCGCGGATATCGCAGCCCTTGAGCAGGGGGATGTTTAGCGGGGGCCTCGGAATCTCGCCCGACGCGAAGCCGATCACCAGAAGCCGCCCCTTCCAGGCGAGCGAACGCAGCGCCAGTTCGGTGAGCGCGCCGCCGACCGGATCGTAAACGACGTCGACGCCCGTGGGCGCAATCTCCTTGAGGCGCGCGCGCATATCCTCGCCCGCGGTGTTGACCGTCTCGGCCGCGCCATGGGCCTGCGCGAAGGCGAGCTTTTCCTCCGAGGACGCGCCGGCGATCACCCGCGCGCCCATCGCCTTGCCGATCTCCACCGCCGCAAGGCCGACCCCGCCTGAGGCGCCGAGCACGAGGAGCGTCTCGCCGGGTTTCATCTCGGCGCGCTGCTTCAGCGCATGCAGCGAGGTGCCGTAGGCGACCGAAAGGCCCGCCGCCTTGTCGAGCGCAAGACCATCGGGGATCTTCGCCAGGCGGCTGGTCGGGATCGCGATCCGCTCCGCCGCCGCTCCATAAGCGCAGAAGCCCATGACCCGGTCGCCGACCTGAAACCCCTTCACTCCCGGCCCGAGCGCGACCACCCGGCCCGAGAACTCGCCGCCGGGGGAAAACGGCGGCTTGGCCTTCACCTGGTACTTGCCCTCGATGATCAGCGTGTCGAAGAAGTTGAGTCCGGCATAGGCGACCTCGACCACAGCTTCGCCCGCCTTGGCCGCAGGCGCCTCGACTTCCATGACCCGCAGATTTTCAGCCGGCCCAAGCGACGGACAGACCAGGGCTTTCATGCGATCGCTCCCAATTTTACTCATTATTCAGTAACCAAATGCAGGATTGCAGCCCCAGCGTAAGCCGGCAAGGCGAAAGGCCGGAATTTTGCCCGGATCGGACGGCAGGGAAACCCGCCGCCCGGGCGGGCCATGAGGCCCATGCCCGGCTCAAAGGATTGTTCGTGATGACGAGTCTCGTCCTTTCATCCCTTCGCACGATCGGGTTCGCGGTTGTGGCCGCCTGCGCCCTCGCTCTGCCTGCCGCCGCGGCGAGCAAGCACGCCAAACCCGCCAAGGCCACGCCGGCCACGCCCGCGGCCAAAGCGGGAAAGACGACCGACGGCGGCCAAGCCGTCCCTGGTCGCGACCTTCGGCGACTGGAATGTGTTTGTCGGCCAAGTCGGCAAGGGACGCATCTGCTACACCCTCGCGCAGCCGAAATCGCGCCAACCGGCGAGCCTCAAGCGCGATCCCGGCTACGCGTTCATCTCCGACCGTCCGGCGGAAGGGGTGCGCAACGAAGTGTCGTTCATCATGGGCTTCGACATCGCGTCGGGAGACACCGCCGATTCGAAGGCCGACGCCAAACCGGGCGAGAAGCCGACGAAATCCGACGACGAGATCGAAGATCGTCCTCCGCGCCGGGTCCGGTCGCCCTGGTCGACGAGGCATCGTTCGAGATGCTCCCGAAGGGCGGAGACCTCTGGGTCAAGAACGCGGCGAAGGAGAGCGCGCTGATCGCGGAGATGCGCAAGGGCGCGAAGCTCGTGATCAAGGCCGCTTCGCTCAGAGGGCCACCAATCGATCGACACCTATTCGCTGACCGGCTTCGCCCAGGCGATGGACCGGCTGCAGAAGGAATGCCCAGGGAAGTCGTAGGGAATCGTTTCGCGGGTCGCGCCCCAGTTACTGAATTCCTCAAAACCAAAAGGCTAACGCCATAAGAGTGTATTGTCCGCGCCCCAGTACCAAGACCCCCAATCAACCGGACCGCGCGGCCCCTCGCTGCCCTTGAAGATCTTTGTTGGAACGAGCTGGGAAGCCGAGAAGCCGGACTCTTGGCTAACGCGTTCAAACCGAACTCATCTTCCCGCGGGCTCTGCCTCTCCGGCGCATTTCCATCCAGCCGAGCCCCCCAAAACGCGACCATCATGAGAGCCCAGGTCGAAGGCTCGGGAACTGGTCCTGGTGCGGGGGCCAGCACGTCGAGCACCAGCTCGTCGCCCTCGAGCGGCGGAGACGCAGGCGACGCGCCGATCAGATTCACCCAGATCGTGTTTGCGTTCCAAGTGATGGAATATGGCTGGAAATCGGTGGAGGTGCTCGAGTTGACGGTTACGTCAGTAATGGGCCTGTTGTCCGAGAAGACGTAGACCAGGCCATCGAAAAGGTCCGGGCACGGCACGCTCGTCGTCGAGCAAAAAAGCGCACTGCCCGTCGTAAGGGTGCTCGTAACGGTGATCTGAGTATCCGAAATCGATGACTTGGTCAGGGTGGAATAAGCGTCCCAAAGCGGAGTTGTGGTCGGGACGACCTCGCTCGTGGGGCCATTCGGCGGCATCGTGCTCGCGATGGTGCAATAACTGTCGGTCTGCGGATTGCAGCTCGCCGGGTCAGGCAAAGCGCTGGTCGGGCCGGTGCTGGTCGTAAAGTAACCGACGACTTCCACTGTAGAACCGACAAGGCCCGCCCGAGCTGGCGCGCTCACCACAGAAGCCAGTCCGGCCACCGCCGCGACGACGACGAGCGTCCAACTTCGCATTGCCGCCTCCCTCAAGTATAAAGTGGAATAGCTATTTCACTGACACCATGATTTAAGAATCCGCCAACAATTGCGCAGAGTGAAACCTTAACTGGTTCCCTTGATGCAGCGAACTCCCGCGGAACGCGCTTCAAAGCATGATCTTTTGCGGAGCCGTCAACTGAGCTTTTTCTTTCCGCCCTGACGAGGCGCACCACGAAGCTCCGATTTATGTGGCGCTGGGTCAGCCGTCCGGCTGTCGCGCCGCGAACAGGTAGTTCACGCCCGTATCGGACGACAGGCGCCAGTCGCGCCTGAGCGGATCGTAGACCATGCCGCGCAGGCTCACCCGCCTCAAGCCCGCGGCGCGCGCGAAGGCCGGTGAGCTCGACCGGGGTCACGAACTGCTCCCAGCGGTGCGTTCCCGGCTCGAGCCAGCGCAGCACATATTCGGCCCCGACGATGGCGAGCGCGAAGCTCTCGAGCGTGCGGTTGAGGGTCGAAGCGAGAAAAAGGCCGCCCGGCTTGACGAGCGAGGCGGCGGCGGCGACGAAAGCCTTCGGATCGGCGGCATGCTCGATCACCTCCATCGCGCTCACGACGTCGAAGCGTCGACGGCCTCCGCGGCCAGCTCCTCGACCGTCGCGGCGCGATAGGCGAGGCTCGCGCCGGTCTCCTCGGCATGGCGGCGCGCGGCCTCGATCGCGGCCTGCGCCGGATCGACGCCGACGACATCCGCGCCGAGCCGCGCCAAGGGCTCGGCGAACAGCCCGGCCCCGCAGCCGACATCGAGAAGGCTCGATGCCTGCGAGCGGCGGGCCGACCGGCGCCTCGAGCCTGAAATGCCGCGCGATCAGGTCGCGCGCCCAGGCGATCCGGACCGGGTTCACGCGATGCAGCGGCGCCATCGGGCCGTCCTCGTCCCACCAGGCGTCGCCCAGCGCGTCGAAACGCGCGACCTCCTCGGACATGACGCTCGGCGACGGCCCGGCGGACATCGCGACCCTTTCGCTTGCCTTCGCCGGGCGGACCGCGCGTTGACCCGTCCGGCGCGCGCCTTTATAGGCCGCCCCCACGCATTGCGCGAGCCTGCGCGTTCCTCCCAAGGCTTCAAGGATCCATGCCGCGTCTGGTGATGAAATTCGGCGGCACGTCGGTCGCCGACGTGCAACGCATCCGCAACGTCGCCGCGCACGTGAAACGGGAGATCGACGCCGGCGCTCGAGGTCGCGGTCGTCGTCTCCGCGATGGCCGGCAAGACCAACGAGCTCGTCGCCTGGTGCAAGGAAGCAGGCTCGCATTTCGACAACGCCGAATACGACGCCGTCGTCGCCTCGGGCGAACTGGTGACGGCGGGCCTGCTGGCGCTGGTGCTCAAGGACATGGGGCTCAAGGCGCGCTCGTGGGCCGGCTGGCAGATTCCGCTCATCACCGACGACGCGCATGGCTCGGCCCGCATCGCCGCGATCGACGGCGCGCGGCTCATCGAGGGCTTCAAGGCGGGCGAGATCGCGGTCGTCGCGGGCTTTCAGGGCCTGCACAAGGCCACCGGCCGGGTGACGACGCTCGGGCGCGGCGGCTCGGACACGTCGGCCGTCGCGCTCGCCGCGGCGATTTCGGCCGACCGCTGCGACATCTACACCGACGTCGACGGCGTCTATACGTCCGACCCGCGCATCGTGCCGAAGGCGCGCCGGCTCGACAAGGTGTCGTTCGAGGAAATGCTGGAAATGGCCTCGCTCGGCGCCAAGGTCCTGCAGGTGCGCTCGGTCGAAGTGGCGATGGTGAACAAGGTCAGGCTCTATGTGCGCTCGTCGTTCGACGATCCGGCGCATCCGAGGCTTGGCACGCTCATCTGCGACGAGGAGGAGATCATGGAGCAGGAGGTCGTCACCGGCATCGCCTTCTCGCGCGACGAGGCGCAGATCACCTTGCGCGAGGTCGCCGACAAGCCGGGAGTCGCGGCCGCGATCTTCATGCCGCTGGCGGAAGCCAACATCAATGTCGACATGATCATCCAGGTCGTCTCCGACGACACGACGACGACCGACATCACCTTCACCGTGCCCGCGGCCGAGTATCGAGCGCGCCATGGGCATCCTCAAGGAGCGGCGGGCGAAGATCGGCTACGCCAAGCTGCACGGGGCGCAGGACGTGGTGAAGATCTCGGCGATCGGCGTCGGCATGCGCTCGCATTCCGGCGTCGCCGCGCGCGCCTTCAGGGCGCTGGCCGAGAAGGGCATCAACATCCGCGCCATCACAACCTCGGAGATCAAGTTCTCGATGCTGATCGACGAGGCCTATACCGAGCTCGCGGTGCGCACGCTGCACACGCTCTACGGGCTGGACGCGAAGGCGTGAAGGCGATCGCCGCGGCCTTGCCCGCCAGATCCGCCGCGGCCGGCCCGCGCTCCAGCGCATAGCGAGTCTCGATGTCTGAGCGCTCTTCGCCGCGTTACGGGGCACTCATCCGAGCTCCGCCGCCCGGCCGGGAGGCGCGGCTGCGCCGCCGCCAACGTCCGCAGGCGAGGCTCAGATTCCCACGAGCCGCAATTCCATCGCGGTAATGCGGGTGGCAGGCGTTCTCGTATTGGTCGATCACGCCGATCGCTATGGCTCGACGTTCGAGTTCGGCTGAACGGATCGCGGCCGCAATCCAGGAGACTCAGCGCGGGATCATTAACGGCGGCCGAATTCACGGCGTAAGAGAGGCCATCAGCGCGGCTATCTGGACGCGGGCGGCGTAACGGCGGCGCAGACGTAGGCCGCAAGGGGTGGCGAACCACGGCTTGCGGCACCAGGACCGCAGAACGAACTCGCTCGCTCGACATATTCGTGAATTTACGCCGATCAAGTCTGCCGCGAAGCAGCGAAGCGAGAGGTCGCTCCATCGAGCGTAAAACGGTCAGCGTCCGGGTAGTCGCGCTTCGCCAGCCTAGGCTGAGCGTCAGCTCAGCGGCGGGATGCGCAGGACCTGGCCGGGATAGATCTTGTCGGGGTGGGTCAGCATCGGCCGGTTGGCCTGGAAGATGGCGTCGTACTTGTCGCCCTTGCCCTTGCCGTACTCTCGCTCGGAAATCGCCCACAGCGTGTCGCCGCTCTTGACCGTATAGAACTTCGATTCCGGCGCAGGCGTCGCCGGCTTGATGTCGTTCTGCACCGTCTGCACGCCGACCGTGTTGCCGAGCGCGACGGCGATCTTTTCCGCTTGCTCCGTGGTCGGGGCCGCTGCCCGTCACGTTCACCTTGTCCCCGTCGACCGTGATCTTCACGCTCGGACGTGTCGAGGCCATGCTTCTCGAGCTCCTTGTGCAGCGCGTCGGCCGTCGCCGCCTTCGCTTCGCTGGCGCCGAACAGCTTCGCGCCGGCGCTTTTGACGAAACTGATCAGTCCCATGACTCATGCTCCTGACGCCGGCCGGCGCCTGCTGGCTTCGGTTGAAAAAGGGCGCCCTTTCGGAACCGCGGCTGATCCTAGCCGTTAAAGCACCAGGCTGGACAGCAATGTTTCGCTGGCGGCGAAGAAGCGCTCAGGCGCTCTTCATGTTGTTCATGACCATGCCGACGATCGCCGAGACGATCGCGCCGGACACGCCGCCGCCGACCAGCTGGCCGACAAGCGCGCCGATATCCATGCCGCCTGTCGCGCCCTGCAGCATCGGGATGAGCGAGGTCAGGAGCGATCCGCCAGCGACGCCGCCGACCGCTCCGGCGACCGTGTTGCCGGCCGTTCCCAGGTTCACGTTCTTCGCCGCCGCGCCGACCGCGTTGCCGCCGATCGCGCCAGCAATCAGCTGGATGATGAGGTTGATGATCGTGCCCGACATAGGCTTTCCTCCGCTGTCGCCGCGAACGTCATCGGCAGCGCTGCGGCGATAATTGCCCTGGATCGAATCGTTTTCGCCTCGTTTTTGCTCCGTTCGGTCACAAGTCAATCGCCGCGCCGCTGGACACAATTGCGCGATTTCGCAATCGAGCGATCGCCGCGATCCGTCGCGACCAGTTTGCCGCGCCCGGACGAGCGGCTGCAGACGGGCCGGCTGTCGCGCTCGGACGCCGGCCTCCTGGAGACTATCGCCGCGCTCTGCTAAGGCTGATCGGCCTCGCCCGCGACGGATCCCGCGCATGAAAGACCCTTACGAAACCCTCGGCGTCGCCAAGACCGCTTCGGCCGACGAGATCCGCAAGGCCTACCGAAAGCTGGCCAAGAAGCTGCACCCGGATCTCAATCCGGGCGACAAGCAGGCCGAGGAGCGGTTCAAGGAGGTCGCCGCCGCCAACGATCTGCTTTCCGATCCGGAGAAGCGGCGGCGCTTCGACGCCGGCGAGATCGACGCCTCGGGAGCGGAGAAGGCGCCGCCGAATGCGCGCTATTACCGCGACTACGCCGCCGAGGGCGGCCATCCTTACGGGGGCCAGTGGCGCTTACGGGGACTTCGCGCAGGGCGACGACCTGTTCGCGGAACTGCTGCGCCGCAGCGCCGAGCAGGCGCGGCGCCGGCCGGGCGCGGACCTGCATTACGAACTTCCCGATCGATTTCCTCGACGCGGTGAACGGCGCGACAAGACCATCACCTTGCCGCAGGGCGGGACATTGAACGTGACCATTCCCGCGGGCGTCGAGGACGGGCAGACCCTGAGGCTGCGCGGCAAGGGCGCGCCGAGCCCGGGCGAGGGTCCGCCGGGCGACGCGCTGGTGCAGATCGTGGTCAGGCCGCACCGCTATTTCACCCGCGAAGGCGCACGACATCCTGCTCGATCTGCCGGTCACCGTGAAGGAGGCGGCGCTGGGGGCGGAAGTGAGAACGCCGACGACGACGGGAAGCGTCATGCTCAAGATCCCGAAGCGGTCGAACACCGGCGACGTGCTGCGCCTTCGGGGCAAGGGCGTGAAGACGCGCGGCGGCGCGGGCGACGAACTGGTCAAGCTCAAGGTGATGATGCCGACCGAGGCCGAGCCCGAACTCGACGCCTTCCTCGCCGACTGGAAGCCGGCGGCGACTTATGATCCGCGCAAGGAGATGTGAGCGATGATCACCGAGCGGGAATTTCTGGAGCGCGCCCGGCTCGACCGGCGAACGCTCACGGTCTGGATCGAAGAGGAATGGCTGATCCCCGCTCGCGCCGCCGACGAGCTCGCCTTCACCGACATGGATCTGGCGCGCGCCAACCTGATCCGCGACCTCAAGGACAAGATGGGCGTGAACGACGAGGGGCTCGGGGTGGTCCTGCATCTCCTGGATCAGATGCATGCGCTCCGGCGCGCGCTCGCGGCGGCGCTCGAAGCCGCGCATGATCGAGGGTCTTCATCGGAGCGATAGACGAGTCTCGGGCTCGGGCAGCACTCGCGGTGTTCAATCTCCTACCCATTCCGCCCGCTTGACGGCGGGCGGATTTGTCGGGCTTCTGCCGGACGGGCCCTCGCGCTCTCTAGCCGCGCTTGAGCCTTACGGCATGCTCATCCTCATCGCGGCGCTCCTGATCCTGCCGATCCTTGGGGCGCAGACCGGGCTCGACCTCAATTTCCTGTGGCGGTTCGTCGCGACGCTGACGAACGAAATCGTCGCGGCGATCCTGCGGCTCACGGGGGCAGGGATGATGCGCTCTGATTACGCGGAACGAACGGTCAGATCTGCGGGCCCATCTGCCAATTGAAATGCTCGGCGTTGAAAATATGATTGTGCAGGTTGGCGATCCACTGGCGGCCAGAGGCCGTCAGGCTCAGATATTTCATCCCCTCCTCGAGATGCGCCGAGACGGTGTTCCAATAAAATCCCGGAAACTTCTCGACGAGGTCGGCAGGAGACGCGTAGCCAAACTGCCGGTTGCTGCCGAGTTCCTCGAACTCGTAGAACAGCGCATTCGCCTTTCTCGGATAGAGGGGATCGCCAAGCTGCCCGATCAGATCGGCGGCTTGAACCAGCCTCGGCTCGAGCCCGGTTGTCCGAGTCCGAATTCGGGCTCGGCGGAAAGCGCGTGAGTTCGATCGCCGCCGCGACGCGGGCCGGATCGATCGTCGTCGATTTCCCAGCCGTTCGTAGACGAACAACTTGGATCGATCGACATGATAGGGCGGCAAGCGACGCGTCCGACGCGCCGCGCGGCAGCGTAACCGTCTCGCCGTTCTTGTCGATGACGAATTCAGTCTTGGTGTCGCCGCTCAGGACGCCGCGCACGAAGCCGATGTCGTGCAGAAGGCAGGCGACGATGAGGTGGACGTAATCCTCGGGCTGGACCGTGTGCGCAAGTGTCCGTCCGCGCAAGAATGTCGCGGCCGACCATGGATCACGAGCATGGTGTGTTCGAAGGTGTGGTAGAGCGCGTCGCTCCTGGCGATGCATTCGATCGTCGTTCGGGCCAGCGCGCCCAGCCGCTCGGCTTCGTCGTTTTGCGCCGAGCCAAAAATCTCGCGGAAGTCTTTCGCCAGAAACTTGCCAAGCTTCTTGGCGGCCACCGCCGCAATCATATCCATCTCGTCGGCTCCCAAAGAGGCGGCCAGCCATGGGCATCGTCCTGACGTTCGTGGCCAATCGGTAGATTAGTGCAGGGTCAGCGACTGCGCTAGTATGGCCCATGGCGTCAACGCGCCAACAGATATGGGGAGCGATTAACACTCGATGAATGCCGCGGCGCCGCCAGGCGGCTCGGGGCGCGCGCCTGTTCCCGGGATCGCATCGCTCGTTGACCAACGCCTTTGCGACCATCGTCAGCGAAGGTCGCCTTGTCCCGATGGGCCAGGGGCCGCCAGCGGATCGGCGAGGCCGACAAGATCGAAGCTCAGCGCGCGCAGACGTTTGCGCGCGCTCTCGTCATAGGCTTGCGGATCGGCGCGCGATTCCTGCATGCCGCTGAAATAGAGCCCGCTTCTGCCCGCAAGCGCCGGCGACTCGACGAGCTGCAGAATGGCCGCGCCGCCTTGCTCCACCGTGCTGATCGGCTGGACGCCGCTCAAGCGAACCATCGTCGTATCCATGTAGGTTGCGGGATGCAGGCAATTGACCGCGATGTCGCTTCCCGCGAGCTCCTTGGCGAGATCGAAGGTGAACAGGATTTGCGCCAGCTTGCTCTGGCGATAGGCGCGCACGCCGCTATAGCCGCGAGTCAGCATCACGTCGGAAAAGTCGATCGCCTGTTGTCCCGCCGAGGCGACGTTGACGATGCGGGCCGATTTGCGCGCTCTCGAGCACGGGCAGCAGCAGACGCGTCAGCAGGAAGCCCGCAAGATAATTGACCGCGAAGCGCAATTCGAAGCCATCGACGCTGAGTTCGCGCCGCGCGCCGCTCGTGCCGATCCCGGCGTTGTTGACGAGCGCGTCGAGACCGCGCCATCGCGCCGCACCGCCTCGGCGAGAGAACGAACCTCGGCGAGCGAGGAGAGGTCGGCGGCGAGGAAGCGCGCCTCGCCTCCCTGCTCGCGATTCGCTCGAACCACGGCCTCGCCGCGGGTCCGATCGCGGCCGTGAACGATGACGCGCCAGCCCTGCGCGGCCAGGCGCTCAGCGACGTAGCGCCCGACGCCGTCGGTCGAGCCGGTGATGAGCACGGTCTTACGTTTCATGGTCATGGTCCCTCTGCTTCCCGCGCCGATGGGCGGCCGGCGCGGGCCCCTCAGTTCGACGAAACGCGCCGAGAGGCCGGCTCGGTCAGCCGAGATAGGTGACGACGCCGGTTTCAAGGTCGTAGATCGCCGCCACGATCTTCACTTTGCCCGCGCCGACCAGATCGCCGACAATCGCGCTCAGGTCGGGCAGTTTCGCCGCGGTCCGCTTCGCGCTCTCCTTGGCGGCGTTGTCTGCGAAGTCGCCGGGATCGTTGCGCACCGCGAGCGCCGCCGGCACGATCGGCTCGATCATCCGGCCGATCACGCCGGGATAGGTGGCGTTCTTGGTCACGACGTCGCAGGCGGCTTTCACCGCGCCGCAGGCGGTGTGGGCGAGGATGACGATGAGCGGAGAGCCGAGCACGGCGGCGCCATATTCGATCGTGCCGAGGGTGTCGACGTCGACGAGATTGCCGGCGTCGCGGGCGACGAACAGTTCGCCGACGCCGTGTCCGCCGAAAATGAGCTCCGGCGGCACGCGGCTGTCGGCGCAGGAGATGATCGTCGCCCAGGGCGCCTGATGCGCGGCGACGGCGCTGCGGCTCTGCCGCAAGATCGACCGAGCAGAGCTCGGGATGGCTGACGAAGCGTTCATTGCCCGATTTGAGCTGCAGCGAGCGCTTCCTGGGGGGAAAGCGCGGTCGGCGCGCCTTCCGCCGCCCGCGCCGCAGGCGACGCGCCTCCCATGCCAAGCGCGATCGCGCCCGCTGCGCCGAACTTCATCAAATCCCGCCGGCCGATTCCGTGCGTTTCCGCAATTGATGCACATCGTGCGCCTCCCTGAAGCCGGCTCCGCTGCGAGCTAGCTGAACGCCAAGTCGCCCTTGAGCGAGTTGGTAATCTGGCGCAGTCCTCGTTGCGCGCCCCGGATCGACAGCGCCGCTATTGGACCAGCTTGGCTCTCAGGCGGCCGTATTCCTGCTCGGTGATCGACCCGCCGCCTTCAGCTTGTCGAGCTTCACGATCTCGTCGGCGGCGCTGAAGCCGACGATGTGGCGCAACTCCTCCCTCGCCTCGTTGGCTTGCGCCTTGTTGCGCTCCGCCATGCCCCGCCCCTGCGTGAGCAGATAGGCGAAGACGCCGAGGTAGGAGAACAGGATGAACGCGATCACCCAGAGCACCTTGGCGAAGCCGGACACGTCATGCCGGCGGAACAGATCGCCCGCCGCGACGATCAGCAACCAGAACCACAATATGAACATGAATATTGTGAACGCGTCGGCGACGAAATTGCCGAATGTGAACCCGCCGTCAAACAGCATTGTTGTTATTCCCTCTCCCAACCGAGTCGAGGCCCTTGTAGATCAAGGCGGGCGCAATGCACAGCGGCGGTTCGTCGCTTTCCGCGACGACCGGTAGGTGACCCATATCAATCGCGCCGGCTGAGATGAACTTCAGCCGCGCGCGGAAGCCTATTCGCCGCGCGTGATTTCAACCTTGTCGGGATAAAACGCGAGATGGGACGCGATCTCGCCCACCCCCGCTTTCGGGTGCTCGTAGGTCCACACCGCGTTGTCGTCGCGCGCCTTGCCGTCGGCGATCGAATAGTAATTCGCCTCGCCCTTATAGGGGCAGGTCGTGACGCGAGTCGTGCGCTCGAGCGCGCTCATGTCCATGTCGGCGCGGGGCACGTAGACGACCGGCGGATAGTTCGCTTCCCTGAGCTCGAGCGCGTGACTGCTGTCGCCGATCGCGCGCCCATGCCAGATCACCCGCACTCGCTCATGGATCGGCTCGATCGTGATCGGGTGGTCCTTGGTTCCGGCTTGTGTCATGATCGCCTCCTGGTTCTCATCGCTTGCGAATATAGGGCAACAATGCGGGGACCTAGCAAGACTGCTCTCATTTCGGCCTCTCACCGGGCCCTCCACCAATCGCTGGACGGGGGGGGCGATTTTTCAGGACCCTTTTGCCGTTCCCATCCTCGGGCGGGACGCCGAGGCATTCCTCGAACAGGCGCGGCACGATCCATTTCGACCGTATTGGGTCCTTCACTTCGCGGGGCGCAGCCGCTTCGCCGAAGACGCCGCGGAAGCGGCATTGGGCAAAGGCGTCAAGCAGATCGTCATACTTGGTGCGGGCTATGATACCTACGCCTACCGTTGCAAGGCCAAGCCTAACACGCGCATCTTCGAGGTCGAGCCAGACAGCGACTCAGCTACGCAAGGTCGAACGGTTGGCTAGCATACCCATTCCTCAAACTCTCACGTTTGTTTCCGTCGATTTCGAACATGAGGCGCTGGCGGATCAGCTGATCGAGGCTGGCTTCGATCCGGCGCTGCCAAGCCTTTTCGTCTGGCTTGGCGTTACCTATTATCTCAACGAGGAATGCGTCGCCGCAACGCTACGCTACATCGGGTCGTTGCCGGCGGCTGAGATTGTGTTCGATTTTATCAATCCTCTTCCCGAAGACCGTGTCGCCCGAGGCGAAGGCGATTACAGAATCGATGAGTTCGTAGGATTGTGGATCTCGGAGAGCCGATCCGAACCCGCCTGGATACTGAAGCGCTTCATGTCGATGTGAAAAAGTTTGGCCTGTATGCAGTCGAGGACCTCGCGCCCTCTGACATCTTCAATCGCTTCCTCGGTCAAATATTACCAGCCATAAATCGTGATCGTGGCTGGCGGTTCCTTCATGCCGCAACCCGTCAGCGCGCATTGTCTGCTGGCTTGAATGTCGATGCCCCGTTGCGACGCTGATTTTCACATACGCGTGGCCCGCCACCGGCTTGCAGTGATAGGGCTCCTCGAGCTTGGCGATGGTGCGGGCGTCGAGCTTGAGCTCGGTCGCCGCGACCGCGTCGGCGAGGTGATGGGGCTTCGAGGCGCCGATGATCGGCGCGGTGACGAACGGCTTCGACAGCACCCAGGCGAGCGCGACGACCGCCGGCTTCGTGCTGAGCTTTTCCGCCGTCTCGATCACGCGCTTGCGGATCGCCTCGTCCTGCCGCGACCCCAGCCCCAGGGTCACGCTGAACGGATCGGTGCGGCCCCGCACCGTCGAAGCCTCGGCGCCGACGCCCGAGCCCGCGAGATAGCCGCGCGCCATCGGCGACCAGGGAATGACCGCAATGCCGTCATGGGCGCAGAGCGGCATCATCTCGCGCTCCTCCTCGCGATAGACGAGGTTGTAGTAATTCTGCATCGAAACGAATTCGGCGTGCCCCTTGGCGCGGGCGATGTCGAGCATGCGCGCGAACTGCCATGCGTACATCGACGAAGCGCCGATATAGAGCGCCTTGCCGGCGCGCACGACGTCGTTCAGCGCTTCCAGCGTCTCCTCCATCGGGGTCAGGGGATCGAAGCGGTGGATCTGGTAGAGATCGACGTAGTCGGTGCCGAGGCGCCTGAGCGAAGCGTCGATCGCCTCCATGATATGCTTGCGCGACAGGCCCTTGGCGTTGGCGCCCGGCCCCATCGCTCCATGCACCTTGGTCGCGATCACCACCTCCGGCCGCTTGGCGTATTCTTTCAGCGCGCGGCCGACGATTTCCTCGCTTGCGCCCTTGCGAATAGACATCCGCCGTGTCGAAAAAATTGATTCCCTTCTCCAGCGCCTCGCGGATGAACGGGCGCGAGGCCTCTTCCTCCAGCACCCAGTCGCGCCATTTGGTCGAGCCGTATGTCATGCAGCCGAGGCAGAGCTTCGACACCTGCATGCCGGTTTTGCCAAATTTCACGGTTTCCATTTGCCGAGGGTCCTCTCGTTTTCCGTTTGGATTGCCTCGATGATAGGACCATTCGCGGGGCTGCGGCAAAGCCGCGGCGCAACGCGGGAGATCAATCAAACGTGAACGCAAAGCGCGGCTCTTCGATGGACAAGCCGGGCGGCCTGGGACTTCTGGATCGATCGCGGCGGCACGTTCACCGACGTCATCGGCCGCGACCCGCGCGGGCGGCTGCATCCGATCGAAGCTTCTCTCGGAGAGCCCGGCTTATACGGACGCCGCGGTCGAGGCGATCCGCCGCCTCCTGGTTCTCGCCTCGGACGAGCCGATCCCGGCCGGCGCAATCGGCGCCGTCAAGATGGGAACGACGGTCGCCACCAACGCGCTGCTCGAGCGGCGCGGCGAGCGCACGCTGCTCGTGACCACGCGCGGCTTTCGCGATGCGCTCGAGATCGGCTATCAGGCGCGCCCACGCATATTCGCGCGCAACATCGTAAAGCCAGAGCAGCTCTATTCCGGCGTGATCGAGGTCGACGAGCGCGTGCTCGCCGACGGAACGATCGAGGCGGCGCCGGACATTGAGCGCGTGCGCGCCGCGCTCGCCGAGGCGCGAGCGCAAGGCTACGATTCCGTCGCGATCGTGTTCATGCACGCCTACCGCTATCCGGCGCACGAGCGCGCGGTCGGCGCGATCGCGCGTGCGCTCGGCTTCAAGCAAGTGTCGGAAAGCCATGTCGCCTCCGCGCTGATCAAGCTCGTGTCGCGCGGCGACACCACGGTGGTCGACGCTTACCTTTCGCCGATTCTGGCGCGCTATGTCGAACCAGGTGTCGCGCGATCTCGACGTCGAGCGCACCGGAGCCCGCGTCATGTTCATGATGTCGTCGGGCGGCCTCACTTCGGCCGCTCTGTTCGCCGGCAAGGACGCGATCCTGTCGGGCCCCGCCGGCGGCGTGGTGGCGATGGCGCGCACGGGCGCGAGCGCCGGGTTCAAGCGCGTCATCGGCTTCGACATGGGCGGCACCTCGACCGACGTCGCTCATTTCGACGGCCAGTTCGAGCGCGCGTTCGAGACCGAGGTCGCGGGCGTGCGGATGCGCGCGCCGATGATGAAGATCCATACCGTCGCGGCCGGGGGCGGCTCGATCCTCTCATTCGACGGCGCGCGCTTTCGCGTCGGACCGGAATCCGCCGGCGCTGACCCCGGGCCTGCGGCCTATCGCCGCGGCGGCCCGCTCACCGTCACCGACGCCAACCTGATGGCCGGCAAGCTCATCCCCGACCTTTTCCCGAAAGTGTTCGGCCCGCGCGGCGACGAGCCGCTCGACGAGGCAATCGTGCGCGAACGCTTCGCCGCGTTGGCGCGCGACATCGGCGATGGGCGTGAGCCGGAGGCGGTCGCCGACGGGTTTCTCGCCATTGCCGTTGCGAAGATGGCCGAGGCGATCAAGACAATTTCGGTCGCGCGCGGCTATGACGTGACGCGCTATGCGCTCAACTGCTTCGGCGGCGCGGGCGGGCAGCACGCGTGCGACGTCGCCGACGCGCTGGCGATCACGACCGTGCTCATCCATCCGTTGTCGTCGCTGCTTTCGGCCTATGGCATGGGGCTCGCCGATATCGCCGCCCAGCGCGCGCAAGGGGTCGATGAGCCGCTTCGCATCGACGCGCTTCTGCGCGTGAACGCCGTCGCGGAAGAGCTTGCCGATGCGGCTATCGCGGAGGTGGAAGGACAGGGGGTCGCACGAGAGAGGATCAAGGTCCATCGCCGGGCGCAATTGCGCTATGCGGGCTCTGACACCACCATCGAGGTTCCGCTCTCGACGCCCGCAGCGATGCGGCGGGCGTTTGAGGGCGCCCACAAAAGCCGTTTCGGCTTCGTCGATCGCGCGAAGGCCATCGCCATCGAAGCGCTGTCGGCCGAGGCGACCGGCGGCGCGGCGCGGCTCGCGGAGCGGACCCGACAAAGCCCGCCGAAAGACGGGCGTCTCTCGACGCCCTCCGCCTCATCGTCCGCGCCGCCTGTTCCCGCCCGCGCGACGCGCTTCTTTTCGCATGGTCGCTGGCGAAACGCGAATGTCTTTTTGCGTGAAGGGCTTGGCGCCGGCGCAAAGGTCGATGGGCCGGCGCTGATCATCGAGCCGCACCAGACGATCGTCGTGGAACAGGGCTGGCGCGCCGCGGTCACGCCGAAAAACCATGTGCTGATGACCCGCGTCGAGCCGATGGCGCGGCGCGAGGCGATCGGCGCCAAAGCCGATCCGGTCATGCTCGAGATCTTCAATCATCTCTTCATGTCGATCGCCGAGCAGATGGGGGTCACGCTGCAGAACACCGCCTATTCGGTCAACATCAAGGAGCGCCTCGACTTTTCCTGCGCATTGTTCGACCGCGAGGGGCGCCTTGTCGCCAACGCTCCGCACATGCCGGTGCATCTCGGTTCGATGGACCGTTCGGTCGAGACGATCATCCGCGACAATCAGGGGCGCATTCGCCCGGGCGATGTGTTCGCACTCAACGCGCCCTATAACGGCGGCACCCATCTGCCCGACATCACGGTCTGCACGCCGGTGTTCGACGAGCATGGGCGAACGATCCTGTTCTGGACGGCCTCGCGGGGCCATCACGCCGACATCGGTGGAACGGCGCCGGGGTCGATGTCGCCGCTCGCCACGTCGATCCTTGAAGAGGGCGTCTATATCGACAATTTTCTCTTGGTCGAGCGCGGGCGCTTCCGCGAGCGCGAACTCTATGACCTGCTGAGAAGCGGCGCCTATCCCGCGCGCAATCCGCTGCAGAACGTCAACGACCTCAAGGCCCAGATCGCCGCTAACGAAAAGGGCGTGCGGGAGCTCAGGCGGATGGTGGAGGCGTTCTCGCTTGACACCGTTGAGGCCTATATGGGCCACGTTCAGGACAACGCCGACGAAAGCGTGCGCCGCGTGCTCGACAGGCTAGCCGACGGCGAAGCGGAGAGCGTTTCCGATCAGGGCGCGGTGATCAAGGTCAGGATCAGCGTCGACAAGGCCAGACGCGAGGCGACGGTCGATTTCACCGGCACGTCGGCGCAGCAGGCGACGAACTTCAACGCGCCGGAGCCGGTGACGCGCGCCGCCGTGATCTATGTGTTCCGGGTGATGGTCGACGACGACATCCCGATGAACGCCGGCTGCCTGAGGCCGATCCGCATCATCGTGCCGGAAGGCTCGATGCTGTCGCCCCGTTATCCGGCTGCGGTGGTGGCGGGCAATGTCGAGGTGTCGCAGGCGGTGACGGATACGCTGTTCGCCGCGCTCGGCGCGCTGGGCTCGGCGCAGGCGACGATGAACAATTTCACCTTCGGCGATGACACCTATCAGTATTACGAGACGATCTGCTCCGGCGCGCCCGCCGGCCCCGGCTTCAACGGCGCGAGCGCGGTGCATACGCATATGACCAATTCACGGCTCACCGACCCGGAAGTGCTGGAGAGCCGCTTTCCGGTCGCGCTCGAGGATTTCCACATTCGCCGCGGCTCCGGGGGAAAAGGCCACTGGCGCGCGGGCGACGGCACGCTGAGGCGCATCCGCTTTTTGAAGCCGATGAGCGCGGCGATTTTTTCCGGCCATCGCGCCGTCCCCAATCGCGGCATGTTGGGCGGGAGCGATGGCGAACTCGGTCGTAACTCGGTCCGCCGTAATGACGGACGCGTCGAGATCCTGCCCGGCTGCGCCGAGACGAAGGTCGAGGCGGGTGAAGCGATCGAAATCATCACGCCGACCGGGGGCGGGTGGGGGAAGGCGTAGCCGCAGCAAGCCGGCGCGGGCCACGCATCAGCCGCCGCCTGAGGCTTCCGAAACTTCGGGCGGAACGTGGCCGTGGGAAAGGACGAGCGACGTTCCCTGCAGGCGCCATATGACACGTTCGACCCGCGTCGCGCCGTGCGCCTTAATCTCGTAGTCGACGGCGAGCGCGTTTTTGTCCGCGGGATCGAAGGACCACTTCCCGGTCACCTCGATCGTCTTGTCCGGATCGACGACAGCGCCGCCATTGTCGGCGTCGATGATGATTGGCGCCTGATTGAGGCTGACGAGCTTGCCTGAATGAAAGGCGAAGAAGTCGATGGCTGTGAAGCTGTAGCCCTGGAACATCCCTCCGCTCTCTATCGCCACGCCGTCATCGCCGCCGATCTCGACTGGCGAAATGTCTCCGACCGCGCCAGAAGTCCCAGGCGCAGCGAATTTGCGAAAGAAGCGGGCAGGCTTGAGGCCGTCATCGACCCGCCGGAGCACAATGGCCGTCAGCGGCGCTCCGCAGCCATGGCACGCTTGGCCGGGCTCGCCGGCCTGGACGATAAGGACGTCCGCGGTCGCGTAATGCAGAACCTTGAGCGGGTAAACGCAGTCTTCGCCCGTCGCGTCGAACGTCGCCTTGCCGAATGCCGCCGCGACCGCTGCGGCGAGTAGCGGCTCGGCCCCGACCGGCTTTCTCGCAGCGGCGAAAGCGCCGGCGCTGCCGCTGCGCAGCACGGCGCGAGCAGCGCGACAGCGCCCGTAAGTATCACGAGCGCGCCCAATCTTCGCACGATCGCCTCCGACCCCAGCGGGTCGAGACCAGCATATCACAACGGATCACTTGGGTGCGGCCCGCTGGTTTTCGGTTTGACAACGTGACAAGGGGAAGGCGCCGGCTGCCCGCCTCTCTCCATCATGCGCCCCGGCGTTTGCCGGAACGAACAATCGCGATACCATTATGGGCGAGGGAGACTCGGCGCCACATGATCGACAACCTGGAAAAGCGTTCCGCTGCTGAAATTGGGCGGCTCATCGCGAAAGGCGGCCTCGACCCGGTCGAGGCAGCGGAATTCTTCCTCGATCGCATCGAGCGCGACCGCGACAATCCATCGTTCATTGTCGTCACGCGCAATCGGGCGCTTGAAGAAGCGGCGGCGAGCCGCGAGCGTCACCGCGAGGGGCGCGCGGCCGGCCCGCTCGATGGCGTGCCCATCGCCTGGAAAGATCTGGTCGACATGGCGGGCGAGCGCACCACAGCTGGGTCGGCGCTCTTGGCCGCCGCGCCGCCGAAGGAAAAGGACGCGCCGATCGTCGCGAATCTGGCGGCGGCCGGCATGGTGGCTCTGGGCAAGACCAATCTCTCGGAATTCGCTTTCTCGGCGCTCGGCCTCAATCCGCATTTCGGCACGCCGAGAAACCCGCGCGACCCTGCGACGCCGCGCGTCGCGGGCGGCTCCTCGTCGGGCGCCGCCGTCGCGGTCGCCGGCGGCCTTGCGCCTTGCGCGATCGGCAGCGACACCGGCGGCTCGATCCGGGCGCCGGCCAGTTTCTGCGGCATTGTCGGGTTCAAGACGAGCGAGGGGCGGATCGACAAAAGCGGCGTCTTCCCGCTCTCCCGCACGCTCGACACGATCGGACCGCTGGCGCATACGGTTGAGGATTGCGTGCTGATCGACATGGCGCTGCGCGGGCAGAAGGCCACGTCCGTGCGCGCCCTCGATCTCAATGGGGTCGAGTTCGTCGTGCCGGACAAGACGGGAATCGACGACGCCGAATCCGCGGTCGCAGCGAATCTCGAGATGACCGTGAAAAAGCTTGCCGCCGCCGGCGCCAAGATCACCTCGCGGCCAATCCCGCAGATCGGCGCGATGCGCGCGCTCTCCGCGCAATTCGGCTCTTTGGTCGCCATCGAGGCCTATGCCGAGCATCGCGCGGTGCTCGAATTGGCGGACGCCCAGCGCATGGATCGCCGCGTGGTGAAGCGCGCCCTGGGCGGCCGGCTCGGCGAGCAGGATGCGGTCGATCTGCAGCGCGGCCGCGAGAAGCTCATCGCCGCCTTGGCCGATGAGCTGAAGGGAGCGCTGCTCGTGCTGCCCGCCACGCCCATGACCGCTCCGGCGATCGATCCGCTCGAACGCGATGACGAGCTCTTCCGCGTCACCAATTTGCGCGCCATCCATTATACTTTTCTCGGCAATCTGTTTCGGATGTGCGGACTTGCGCTCCCTTCGGGAACGGATTCCGCCCGCCTGCCGACCGGCGTGCAGTTCCTCGCGCCGGGCGGAGACGACGAACGCCTTCTGTCGATCGGACTCAGTATGGAGACCGCGCTTTCGCGTTGAGGGGAAGCGTCACTTCCCTTTGTACGACACCCGCCAGATCGATCCGCTACCGTCGTCGCTGACCAGAAGCGAGCCGTCGTGCGTCACTGCGACCCCGACCGGGCGCCCCCAGACATGTCCGTCGCCGCCAACGAAGCCCACGAGAAAGTCTTCGTATACGCCTGTCGGCTTGCCGTCCTTCATGAGAAGCCGCACGACTTTGTAGCCCGTAAGCTTTGATCGATTCCACGAGCCGTGCAACGTAACGAAGGCGTCGCCTTTGTAGTTCGCGGGAAACTGATCGGCCGCATAGAAGGCGATGCCGAGCGGCGCCGAATGCGCCTGAATGAGAACGTCAGGCGTCGTCACGCGGTTCGCGAGATCGGGCCGCTCGCCTTTGTGGCGCGGATCCTGGTGGTCGCCGAGATAATACCAGGGCCAGCCATAGAAGGCGCCCTTGGCGACATGGGTCGCATAGTCGGGCGGCAGGTTGTCGCCGAGCCCGTCGCGCTCGTTGACGGCGCACCAGAGCGCGTCCGATCCCGGCTCAATTGTGAGGCCCGAGCAATTGCGAATGCCCGTCGCGTAGACGCGCTCGTCCTTGCCATCCGGATCGAACGCGAGCACGTCGGCGCGGCGGCGCTCGTCGCCGAACGAGGCGCCGAGCGGCGCCCCGGCGATCGCGCTTTTCTCCGGAGGCGTCGCGCCTTCGTCGACATTGCTGCCGGAGCCCACCGAAACGAACAGCGTCTTGTCGTCGGCCGAGAAAGCGAGGTCGCGCGTCCAGTGTCCCCCACCGCTCGGCAGGCTTGCGATTTTCTCGGCGGCGCCGGAGGCTTTCATCTCTCCGCTGCGATAGGGATATCGCACGACGGAGTCCGGCGTCGCGACATAGACGAAGCGCGGATCCTGCTCTGAAGGGTAGAAAGCAATCCCGTAAGGTCGCTGCAGGCCCTCGGCGAAGATCTCGCCTTGGGCCGGTTCGGCGCCGTCCGCCGCGGGACGAAAGACGCGCACCCGGCCCGCTCCGGTTTCCGCCACGAAGATGTCGCCGTTCGGGGCGACGCGAATGACGCGCGGCGTGTCGAGGCCACTCGCGAACAGATCGACCGCGAACCCTGGCGGCGCCTTTGGAATGTCGGCGCCGGTCCGCGCTACGCGCTGCGACATGTTCGCTGTCGAGCGCGTCGCAAAAGGCGCCGGCAAATCGGCAAGCGTGATCAGCCGGCGTACGCCCGGCGCGTCCGAACGCCAGTCGCCGAAAGCCGCTGCGCCGGTGCGCACCGCCTCCCCGGCAAATGCGGTTCCGGCGCCGGCAAGTCCGACGAGAAGGAGAAGCCCAAGTCGCATTTGTCTCACCCTGAGCGACGATAGAGCCGCCGGTGTCCTTCTCGTTACTGCCTCAGCTCCGACTTTCGCGTCCAATCACATCAATTTCATCGCGCGCGCCGCCACGCGGTTGCGCCGAACGACGAAAGCCGGCAGGGTCGCTCCCCGAAGCTGGCCCCAAAGCCGGCCAGGCAGAATGGGAGGAACGCAAATGGCCGAACACGAGCAGGATTGCGGCTGTGCTGAAAGAGGCCGCGGATTTGGGCGACGTGCCCGGCGTCGCCGCCGCGGCAGCGACGAGAGACGGCCCGATTTTTGAAGGCGGCTACGGCAAGCGGGCGCTCCCTTCGGGAGAGCCGATGACGGCGGACACGGTGGTCTGGATCGCCTCCATGACCAAAGCGATCACCGGCGCCTGCGCGATGCAGCAAGTCGAGCGCGGCAAGCTCTCGCTTGATGCGCCGATCAAGACGGTGCTGCCCGAACTCGCAAATCCGATGGTGCTCGAAGGCTTCGACGCCGACGGCAATCCGAAGACACGCCCGGCGCGCGGCGACATCACGCTGCGCCATCTCCTTACCCATACCTCCGGCTGCGCTTATGACTTCTGGAGCGGAGACATCACACGCTATCTGGAGAAAACGGGAACGCCTGCGATCATTTCCTGCGCCAACGCGGCGCTGACCGTTCCGTTGCTCTTCGATCCCGGCGAGAAATGGGAATATGGCGTCGGCATCGACTTCGCCGGCAAGGCGGTGGAGAAAGTGACGGGCCAGAAGCTGGGCCGCTACATGAAGGAGAATATCTTCGATCCGCTCGGCATGAAGGACACCGCGTTCAAAATCGGCGACGAGCAGCGCAAGCGGCTCGCGAAGATCCATGCGCGCACGCCGGAGGGATTCGTCGCCACCGACACCGAGATCCCGCAAGAACCGGAGTTCGAGATGGGCGGCGGCGGGCTCTACGGCACGGTCGGCGACTATCTCAAGTTCGCGCAGGTTTTCCTGCATGACGGAACGTTCAACGGCGCGCAGATTCTCAAGCCCGAAACCGTGAGGCTCATGAGCCAGAACGCCGCAGGCGACGTGCGCGTTCGCCCGCTGAAGACTGCGCAGCCGCCGATCTCGAACGACGTCGACTTCATCGAGGGCATGCAATGGGGGCTTTCGTTCCTCATCAACCCGGAGCCTTTGCCGACCGGCCGCTCGGCCGGCTCGCTGGCCTGGGCCGGCCTCGCCAATTCCTATTATTGGATCGACCCGGCGAAAGGCGTGGCGGGCGTCTATGCAACGCAAATCCTGCCGTTCTTCGACGTGAAGTCCGTTCCGACGTTCCAGGCGTTCGAGACCGAGGTTTACAAGGCGATATGAGGATCGCGGCGGTCGCGCCGACGCGGGCGCGGTCGCCTTGTTCGTCACCGGTTCTCCCGGCCCATCGCATAAAATTCATCGTTGGGCCGGATCGAGAACGCGTTGGCGAGCCGGTTGGACATCGCGAACATGGCGGCGATCGCGGCGATATCCCAGGCGTCATCGTCGGAAAAGCCGTGGCTCTTGAGCTCATCGTAGTCCTTGTCCTCGATCGCCTGCGAGCGCTCGGCGACTTTGACGGCGAAATCGAGCATCGCTTTGTGTCTCGGCGCAAGGTCGGCCTTGCGATAGTTGACGGCGATCTGATCGGCGATCAGCGGGTTCTTCGCGCGGATGCGCAGGATCGCGCCGTGGGCGACGACGCAATATTGGCATTGATTGACGCCTGACGTCGCGACCACGATCATCTCGCGCTCGGCCTTGGTCAAGCCCCCGGGCTTCTCCATCAGCGCGTCATGATAGGCGAAGAATGCGCGAAACTCGTCCGGCCGGCGGGCGAGCGCCAGAAAGACGTTGGGCACGAAGCCCGACTTTTCCTGCACCGTTTCGATCCGCTCGCGGATGTCTTGCGGCAGCTCGGCGAGCTCGGGGACGGGAAATCGGCTGATCGGCGGTTTGGTCATGGGGCCACTCTCACTGTTTGCTCATGCTAACATCACGCCTTGCGCCATGCGAAGCGCGCACTGTCGAGGCCCCTCATGCAGTTCGGCGCCTACACATTCGTCGAGACCCGGCGCGATCCGAAAACCGGGGAGCCCGTCGATGTCGACAAAGCTTTCGCCGACGTCATCGAGCAGATCGAGCTGGCCGACCGCGTCGGTCTCGATGTGTTCGGGCTCGGCGAGCACCATCGGCCGGACTATGCGGTGTCGGCGCCGGCGGTGGCGCTCGCCGCGGCGGCGGCGCGCACCAAGCGCATTCGGCTGACCAGCGCGGTCACCGTGCTGTCGTCGGACGATCCGGTGCGCGTCTATCAGCAATTCGCGACCCTCGATCTCATCTCGAAAGGCCGCGCCGAAATCATGGCCGGACGCGGCTCGTTCATCGAATCCTTTCCGCTGTTCGGCTACGACCTCGACGACTACGACGAGTTGTTCGCCGAGAAGCTCGATCTCCTGCTCGCGATCCGGGCCGAGCCTCAGGTCGCGTGGCAAGGCCGGCATCGTCCGCCGCTCGATCGCCTGGGCGTCTATCCGCGGGCGCTGCAACAGCCGCTGCCGGTCTGGATCGCCTCGGGCGGCACGCCGCAATCGGTCGCGCGCGCTGGCGCGCTTGGCCTGCCTTTGGCGATTGCGATTATCGGCGGGTCGCCCGTGCGGTTTGGCCCGCTCGCGGAACTCTATCGCGAGGCGGGGCGCCGCGCCGGCGTGGCGCCCGACACGCTCAAGGTCGGAATCAACGGCCATGGCTTCCTCGCCGACACGACCAAAGCCGCGGTCGATGCGTTCTTCGCGCCCTATGCCGAGGTGATGAGCCGAATCGGAGGCGAGCGCGGCTGGCCGCCCCTGTCGCGTGCGCAATTCGATCAGGACCGGGGCCCGCGCGGACATCTGATCGTTGGAACACCGGAAGAGGCGGTCGCCGAAATCCTCGCCCAGCATGAGGTTTTTCGGCACGACCGCTATCTCATGCAGATGCAGGTCGGCCATCAGCCGCAGGACGCCATCTTGCGCTCGATCGAGCTTCTGGGAACTGTGGTTGCGCCGAGAGTACGAGCGGAACTTACGAAGCGGAAGGTCCCGGCTTGACGGGGGGCAGTCACAAAAAAGCCCCAGCGTTTCGGCCGGGGCTGATGATCGTCACGTTCGCGGAATTGGTCAGGCGACCTTGAGGTTGCCCGCCGAAGAGCGTCCGGTGCGCTTGTCGGCGACAATCTCATAGGCGACCTTCTGCCCCTCGTTGAGGTCGCGGAGCCCCGCGCGCTCAACGGCGCTGATGTGGACAAACACGTCCTTGCCGCCATCATCGGGCTGGATGAATCCAAAGCCCTTCGTTGCGTTGAACCATTTGACGGTTCCCGTAGCCATAAGATGCAGTCCTGTAGAACAAGTTGAGGAGGAGCGGCCAGGTCTCGCCGGTCCGCTATCAATGCGGAAGGCTTCCTCGTCGCGCGCCGCAAGACGCGGGAGTCGAGTCGTCACTCGGACATCGATAGCGGCCGAAATAGCCAGACAAGGTGTTTAAATCAAGACGTTTCCCGTCGGTCCTCCGGCGACTTTAAAGCCATGCGCCGACGGCGTGGGCGATCTGGGCGCCGGCCTCGTAATACCCCTCCTTCGCCGCCGGCAGCGCGGGCGCGTCCGGCTCGGTGACCGGCAGCGGCAGATCTTTTTCGCTCAAAGTTCCCAGAACATGATCGGCGAGGATGCGCCCGAACACGGTGCCGGTGCCGATGCCCCGTCCGTTATAGCCGCAGAAGGTCACAACATTGGGCGCGAGGCGGTGGAAGCGCGGCAGCGCGTTCGCCGTCATGCCCATCATGCCGTACCATTGCGCCTCGAATTCAACCTTATCAATCTGTGAAAATGTCTTCCTGACCGCGCGCGCGGCCCAGGCGCGGTGGACCTCGAGGCCCGCGAGGCGCAAGGCGCCGATGCTACCGAACAAAAGCCGCCCCGCTCGGTCGAAGCGGAACGAGTTCATGATGAGGCGCGTGTCCCAGCAGCCCTCGCGGCCGGGGAGGATGGAGGCGGCCAGTTCAGGCGCGAGCGGACGCGTCGCGAAGTTGAAATAGGGCACGCGGACCTGCTCCCGCTTGCCCTGCGGCCAGGGCGAGCCCTCGGCGTAGGCGTCGGTCGCGACAACCACCCAGTCAGCGGCGACCGTCCCTTCGCCCGCCGTGAGCCGCCAGAGCTTGCCCGCCCGCTCGGCCGAGCGCACCGCGGTCAAGGTGTGGATTGTGGCGCCGGCGGCGATTGCTGCGCGGGCCAGTCCGCGCGCGTAAGCGAGCGGCTGGATGGTGCCCGCGCGCGAATCGAGCAGCGAGCCGGCGTAGATGTCGACGCCGATGCGCCGCGCCGTCTCCTCGCGACTGAGAACCTTCACTGGAGCCCCGCGCACGCTCCATTGCCGGGCGCGCTCCTCGATCTTGGCCAGGCCCGAGCTGCCGACGGCGCAGTGCAGCGTGCCATTCCTCACCAGTTCGCAGTCCATCCCATGCTTGTCGACCAGGGCGTAGACCGCGGCCGGGCCGCCGCCGAGCAGGCTCAGCAGCCGCTCGCCATAGTCCGAGCCGATCCTTTTCACGATCTCGTCGGGCGCGAGCCACAGGCCGGCGTTGACCAGGCCGACGTTGCGGCCCGCGCCGCCGAAGCCGATCTCGACCGCCTCGAGCGCAACGACCTTCACGCCAGCCTCGGCGAGGTGGAGCGCAGTCGAGAGCCCGGTATAGCCGCAGCCGACAATCGCGACGTCCGCCCGCACTTCGCCTTTCAGCGGCGGGGTCGGCGGCGCGGGTGGCGCCGTCATTTCCCAGAGGCCGTGCGAGAGCGGATCGTTTTGCATGGGCGTTTATGAGGTCCTCGGCCTAACGGCCTGCGTCGCCAATGATAGGCGCAGCCCGGACCGGATTCCAATTTGGCCGCGAGGCGCAGCCCTCGACGTCTCGTTCGCCGGCCAATATAGATCGGCCAGGGCGGCAAAAACGATCGCGGATATTTCAATGAGCGGTTTTCACGGACCTGATCTCGGGCCCTTTCAATGGGACGATCCGCTGCTCATCGAGGGCCAGCTCACCGAAGACGAGCGGATGATCCGCGACACCGCGCGCGACTTCGCCGCGAGCGAGCTCGCGCCCCGAATCCAGAAGGCCTATCTCGAGGAGAAGACGGACCCGAAACTGTTCCGGCTGATGGGCGAAAAGGGCCTGCTCGGGGTGACGCTGCCGGAGGAGTTCGGCTGCGCCGGCGCGGGCTATGTCGCTTATGGTCTCGTTGCGCGCGAGGTCGAGCGGGTCGACTCGGGCTTCCGCTCGATGATGAGCGTGCAGTCTTCGCTGGTCATGTATCCGATCCACGCCTATGGCGACGCCGACCAGCACCGCAAATACCTGCCCGGACTTGCGCGCGGCGAGCTCATCGGCTGTTTTGGGCTCACCGAGCCGAACGCCGGCTCCGATCCCGGCGGCATGACGACACGGGCGGAAAAGATCGACGGCGGCTATCGGCTGATCGGCTCGAAAATGTGGATCAGCAACGCGCCGATCGCCGACGTGTTCGTGGTCTGGGCGAGGTCGCGCGCGCATAACGACCAGATTCGTGGCTTCATCCTCGAAAAGGACATGAAAGGGCTCTCCGCCCCGAAGATCGAGGGCAAGCTCAGCTTGCGTGCTTCCGTCACCGGCGAGATCGTGCTCGACAATGTCGAAGCGCCCGAGAGCGCGCTCCTGCCGAATGTCGCGGGCCTCAAAGGTCCGTTCGGCTGCCTCAACCGCGCGCGCTACGGCATTTCCTGGGGCGCGATGGGCGCGGCCGAGGATTGCTGGCACGCCGCCCGCCAGTACGGCCTCGACCGCAAGCAGTTCGGCCGGCCGCTCGCCCAGACCCAGCTCTTCCAGAAGAAGCTCGCCGACATGCAGACCAGGATCGCGCTCGGCCTCCAGGCGTCGTTGCGCGTGGGGCGGCTCATGGACGAGGGCGGCGCGGCGCCCGAGATGATCTCGCTCGTCAAACGCTCGAACTGCGGCGACGCGCTCGACATCGCAAGGGCCGCGCGCGACATGCACGGGGGCAACGGCATCCAGATCGAGTACAAGGTGATGCGCCACCTCTCGAATCTCGAGACGGTCAACACCTACGAAGGCACGCACGACGTTCACGCGCTGATCCTCGGGCGCGCCCAAACCGGCCTGCAGGCGTTCTTTTGACCGCGGCGCTCGCCGGCCTGCGCGTTCTCGAACTCGCGCGCGTGCTCGCAGGCCCGACCGCCGGGCAGACGCTCGCCGATCTCGGCGCCGACGTCATCAAGGTCGAGAGCCCGGAGGGCGACGAGACGCGCGCCTGGGGACCGCCGTTCATCGAGACGGAAGGCGAGCGTGCGGCCGCCTATTTCCATTCCTGCAATCGGGGAAAACGCTCGATCGTCGCCGATTTCACCACCGAGCGCGGGCGCGAGGTCGTGCGCCGCCTCGCGGCGCGCTCCGACGTATTGATCGAGAATTTCAAGGTCGGGGGCTTGAGGAAGTTCGGCCTCGATTACGAGAGCCTGAAAGCGCTCAATCCGCGGCTGATCTATTGCTCGGTGACCGGCTTCGGACAGACGGGCCCTTACGCGAAGCGCGCCGGCTACGACTTCCTCGTCCAGGGCATGTCGGGAATGATGAGCATTACCGGCGAGCCGGAAGGATCGCCGCAGAAGGCGGGCGTGGCGATCAGCGATCTGTTCACCGGACTTTATGGCGTGATCGCCATCGAGGCGGCTTTGATCGCGCGGGAGCAGACAGGACGCGGACAATATGTCGACCTTGCCTTGTTCGACTCGATGAGCGCGATGCTCGCCAACCAGGCGATGAACTATCTCGCGTCTGGGAAGTCGCCGAGGCGGATGGGCAACGCCCATGTCAATCTCGCGCCCTATCAGACGCTGCCGGTCGCCGACGGATGGCTGATCATCGCGGTCGGCAATGACGGCCAGTTCGCGCGGCTCTGCGAAGTGCTGGGGCTCGAGGGAATGGCGCTTGACCCGCTTTTCGCGACCAACCCCGCGCGGGTGACGAACCGGGTCGAGATGGAGCGCGCGCTGGTCGAGAAAACGCGTCTGTGGAAGCGCGACGACCTGCTTGCGGCGCTCGAGAAGGCCGTCGTGCCGGCCGGCCCGATCAACACGATCGCGGATCTGTTCGCCGATCCGCAGTTCAAGGCGCGGGGCATGCGGATCGAGCCTGAGGGAACGCCTGGCCTTCGCAGTCCGATCCTGATGAGCGACAATCCGCTGGCGCTTGAGCGTCGTTCGCCGAGGCTCGGCGAGCACACGAACGAGATTCTGCGCGAGATCGGACTGGAGGAGGGCTGACTGTCCCCGGCGGCGGGGTCATAGAAGAGCATCGTAGTCGCGCGCGCCATGCAACACGCGAATCACGAACACCTGTTCCCCGGTCACCCGGTAGAAGATCTGATAGGCGCCATAGACCCGACGTCGTACGCCCTTTGCCTCGTAGCGTCGCACAATCGAATAGCCAAGCGGCGTCGAGGAGAGTTCCGCGCACGCTTTCGCGAGCTCCCTCACAAAGGTGGCGGCGCGAAGCGGATTATCCCGCGCGATATAGTCGCCGATCGCGCTCAGGTCTTTCCTCGCCTCCGAGGAAAGGCGAACCCTCATGTCGTCGGGCCGTCGCCCGGGTAACGGCGCATGAGCTCGTCAAGCACGTCCTCAAGCTCATACGTGCGTCCGGCGTCGATGTCGGCGAGGCCGCGCTCGAGCGCTGCGTCAAGCAAAGCCAAACGCTTCTCGCGCTCCTCGACAAGACGGACGCCCTCTCGAAGGACCTCGCTTTTCGAGCCGTAGCGGCCGGATTCCACAAGCTTCGCGACGAAACTTTCAAGCTGGGCGCCGAGATCAGCGCTGATCATGTCTGCTCCAGAGTTTGAAACTTCATAATAGTTATTGGCGTGTCGGCTGCAAGCGATGAGCCTTGACTTCGATCGGCAAGGACCCGGCCGAAGACGCACTGGCGCAGCGGTGGCGCGAGCGCCGCTTGACGGCGCCCGGCTGCGGGCGGCAAATCGGCCATGAGCAAGTCAGAGATGAGCGCGATTCGAAACGTCTGCGTCTATTGCGGGTCGGGTAACGGCCACGACGCGCAATTTGGCGACGCGGCCGAAGAGCTTGGGCGCGCGCTGGCGGCCGCGGACGTCGGCCTCGTCTACGGCGGCGGCGGCGAGGGGCTGATGGGCCGTCTCGCCCGTTCCACGCTGGCGGCTGGCGGCTATGTAACCGGGATCATCCCGAATTTCCTCGTGCGCAAAGAGCACGCGCTGACCGCGGCGCAGGAGATGGTCGTGGTCGAGACCATGCATGAGCGCAAGCAGGCGATGTTCGACCGCGTCGACGCGTTTGTCGCCTTGCCGGGCGGGGCCGGCACGCTGGAAGAACTGGTCGAGCAATTGACCTGGGCGCAGCTCAATCGCCACGTGAAGCCGATCCTTCTTGCCGATATCGGCGGCTTCTGGCGCCCGCTGCTGGCCCTGTTCGCCCATATGCGCATCAAAGGCTTCATCCGCGAAGGCTTCGACCTGCGCTACCTGGTGGCGGAGCGAATTGAGGACGTGCTGCCGATGCTGCGCGCCGCGGCGGAGCGCCGCTCAGCCGAGCGCGAGCCTCAGGACGCCGTATCCCCTCGCGACATGTAATGGCGATGCGTTGAGAGCGGCGGAGCGCAAGCGCGGGAGGCGATTGATGACGAGATCGACATTTTTCCTGGCGCTGGCCGCGGCGCTCTGCGGCCTTATCACGACGCCGGCGCTTGCCCAGAATGCGGCGCCTACCAAGCTTAGGGCGAAGACGCCGGACACCGCGCCCACGGCCACGGTCATGGTGACAAACGCGCGCAAGACCGATCTCGTTCAGCTGCAGGCGGCCGAGAGCGGCTCACCGAACTGGAAGAAGGTGCTGGGCCCGCTGAAAGCTGGCAAACAAGCCCCGGCTCAAGTGCCGCGGCCTTTCAACTGCCGCATCGACTTGCACGGAACCTTCGCCGACGGTCAGGCGATGGACGCTTCCGACGTCGATGTCTGCACGCAGAAGACGCTGAACCTGACCGATTGAAGAACGCCCCTCGGCGTGCAAAAAGGTGTTTCATATTGCGGGTCTACAAGAATAGTACATAGTTGAAATATTTGGCGGAAGCGGAAGAACTCGTATCGGAAAAGAAGAAGCCGGTCCGCTACCTATACCAGAAGCCGACCTCTCAATCCATGACCCTCTGCACACCATAAAGCGGGAGTGTTCGTCTCTATCAAAAAATTTAATTACGGGACACCACACTATTACGTTATGTTTACTTATATTCAGCCGTCCCGTGTTAATATACACAACTACTCCGACCGATTTCCCCGCCTCGATCACTATTGGATGCGATGGTGCGACAACTCCATCGATCATATAATGATAAGGATTGTAGCGTGCCTATCCGGTTGACTCAGACACCCACTAGGGCTAGTAGCCGCAGTTATGGCGGCTTTGGACATTCACCAGCGGGACGATCTGGCTTTTCCCCAATCGCTCCCCGAATTTCAGAAGCTGTTTCCTAATGACGCGGCGTGTGCTGTCTATCTTGGGCGCGCGCGTTGGCCTGACGGTTTTGTCTGCTCGCATTGCGGCGTGATTGGTGAACCCTTCCGCATTGCAACCCGACCCGGTGTTCTGGAATGCCGCGCGTGTCGACGCCAAACCGGCCTCTTGGCCGGCACGGTCATGGAGCGCAGTCATACGCCGCTTAGCGTCTGGTTCTGGGCCGCGTATCTCGTCGCCAGCCAGACGCCGGGCATGTCGGCGGTTCAGTTTCAGCGGCAACTTGGGCTGACACGATACGAAACTGCGTTTGGCATCCTTCACAAACTGCGCGCCGGCATGGTGCGGCCGGACCAGGATCGTATCGGTGGTCGGGCGAAAGAGCATGTCGAGGTCGATGAGACCTGGGTCGGTGGAAGGACGCGCGGCGATGGCCGAGGCATCCACCACAAAACATTGGTGTCCGCCGCTGTCGAGGTTCGCCATCGCAAGCCGGGGACGGCGCAAGACAAGCGCAGGGACGGTCGCTATGCCGGTCGTGTGCGATTGGCCATCGTCGCCGACCGCAGCGCCGATTCCTTGTGCGGCTTTGTCGAGAACGCCGTCATGCCAGCCTCGCTGATCGTCACCGACGATTGGAGCGGCTACGTCAGCTTGCGTAAGCGGGGCTACGACCATCATCCGATTGCCGAAAGCGGCGATCCCGAAATTGCCGAACAGTTCATGCCGATGATTCATCTCGTCTTCTCCAATTTGAAGACCTGGCTCAACGGCATCCACCACGGCGTGAGCGCCAAGCATCTACAAGCTTACCTCAACGAATTCACGTTCCGCTTCAACCGGCGCTTCTACCCGTTCAACGCCTTCCGCTCGCTGCTCGGCATCGCGGGCGACGTCGAGGCGCCAACCTATGCCCAGCTTTAATTCGGGAGAATGGGTCCACCCTACATATGGTGGGTGTCTGCCTTAACCGGATAGGCACGGATTGTAGTAAGAAAAATCAATATCCTTTTCTTTAGCCATACTGCTGATAAAGTGTGGATTTATATTTAATCCAGTTTGATACAGACCAGCCGTCGCCGAAATATCTGGATCGTCACAAATTGCATCACTTGCTTCTAATTTTTTAGCGATGTCATCAAACTGAAGAATTATTAAAGAGATGTTATCAATAACCGCTCCAACATTTCCTCTGTTATTAAAGAAAATTCTAGTTTCATTCCGTGCCTATCCGGTTAAGGCAGACACCCACCATATGTAGGGTGGACCCATTCTCCCGAATTAAAGCTGGGCATAGGTTGGCGCCTCGACGTCGCCCGCGATGCCGAGCAGCGAGCGGAAGGCGTTGAACGGGTAGAAGCGCCGGTTGAAGCGGAACGTGAATTCGTTGAGGTAAGCTTGTAGATGCTTGGCGCTCACGCCGTGGTGGATGCCGTTGAGCCAGGTCTTCAAATTGGAGAAGACGAGATGAATCATCGGCATGAACTGTTCGGCAATTTCGGGATCGCCGCTTTCGGCAATCGGATGATGGTCGTAGCCCCGCTTACGCAAGCTGACGTAGCCGCTCCAATCGTCGGTGACGATCAGCGAGGCTGGCATGACGGCGTTCTCGACAAAGCCGCACAAGGAATCGGCGCTGCGGTCGGCGACGATGGCCAATCGCACACGACCGGCATAGCGACCGTCCCTGCGCTTGTCTTGCGCCGTCCCCGGCTTGCGATGGCGAACCTCGACAGCGGCGGACACCAATGTTTTGTGGTGGATGCCTCGGCCATCGCCGCGCGTCCTTCCACCGACCCAGGTCTCATCGACCTCGACATGCTCTTTCGCCCGACCACCGATACGATCCTGGTCCGGCCGCACCATGCCGGCGCGCAGTTTGTGAAGGATGCCAAACGCAGTTTCGTATCGTGTCAGCCCAAGTTGCCGCTGAAACTGAACCGCCGACATGCCCGGCGTCTGGCTGGCGACGAGATACGCGGCCCAGAACCAGACGCTAAGCGGCGTATGACTGCGCTCCATGACCGTGCCGGCCAAGAGGCCGGTTTGGCGTCGACACGCGCGGCATTCCAGAACACCGGGTCGGGTTGCAATGCGGAAGGGTTCACCAATCACGCCGCAATGCGAGCAGACAAAACCGTCAGGCCAACGCGCGCGCCCAAGATAGACAGCACACGCCGCGTCATTAGGAAACAGCTTCTGAAATTCGGGGAGCGATTGGGGAAAAGCCAGATCGTCCCGCTGGTGAATGTCCAAAGCCGCCATAACTGCGGCTACTAGCCCTAGTGGGTGTCTGAGTCAACCGGATAGGCACGTTTCATTCATCTCTCCGCTCATATTTGAAGAATTGTTCAGCATGAATGACGCAATCAAGTCTTCTGGTTGTATATTTTCCCTTTTATATTGTTCTACAACGGCTCTGCCTCCAATAAATCCTATGAGAACTAATAAGGTTCCGATGGCTGCAAAACGCAACATCCAAGGATATTTACTGGAAAATTCTGATCGCCAAATAATGTCAATGGCTGCTCCGCTCGCGATCACAATGACGATAACTTGCGCGATCCAGTTCATTGGGATCGCCCAAACGGCGCACGATCCAATAAGAGCCGTGCGGGATAGCATCTCTTCCCGCTTAAGCACAGCCACTAAGTTGCTCTCCTTCGCTTCTGAGCATGCGGAGGGGTGAAAGTCCAAAACAGACTTGGCGGTGACCAGGAATGGTCGAATCGGCCCCTTGGGAAGCTGAACCTGACTGATTGAAGCGCCCTCCGGTCCGGACCGAAGGGCGCCCGCGCGCAAGCTTATTTCTGGCCGAACAGCTCGGCGACATATTCCCAGTTGATGAGGTGATCGACCCACGCCTTGAGATAATCGGGCCGGCGGTTGCGATAGTCGATGTAGTAGGAGTGCTCCCACACATCGACGCCGAGGATCGGCTTGCCGCCATGCACGAGCGGATTTTCGCCGTTCTGGGTCTTATCGCCGTGATCTTGCCGTCCTTCAGCGTCAGCCACGCCCAGCCCGAGCCGAACTGGGTCGTGCCGGCCGCTATGAGGTCTTCTTTCGCCTTTTCGATCGAGCCGAACGAATCCTTCAAGGCCTTCTCGAGTTCGCCCGGGATCTTGTTGCTGGCGTTCGGCTTCATCCATTTCCAGAAATGGATGTGGTTATAATGCTGGCCGGCGTTGTTGAACACCGCCGGGTTCTTGCCGAACGAACCCTTGACGATCTCCTCGAGCGGCTTGCCCTCCCACTCGGTTCCTTTCAGCGCGTTGTTGCCGTTGTTGACATAGGCCAGATGATGCTTGTCGTGGTGAAATTCGAGGGTCTCCGCCGACATGTAGGGTTTCAGCGCGTCGTGCGGATAGGGCAGATCGGGCAGGGTGAAGGCCATGAGACGGCTCCTTGGGAGGTTAGGGGCGAGAGGCGGAAATCCGCATTGTGACGGCCCCGTGGGGCCAAATTTAGCCGCCCGCCGCAGGCGCCGCAACTGTGACGGCGACCCGCCGGCCTCGCGGCTTCAGCTTCCGTTAACCGCCGTATAATGAGTTAGGTTCCGCGGAGGGAATCACAGTGCGTTTTTCGGACGAGCGGATCATCATCATTCTGGTTGTCGGCGTCGTCGCCGGATGGCTGATCGGCAAGGTCCTGCGCGGCAATGGTCTTGGACTTGTCGGCGATGCGGCGGTGGGCGTGGTCGGGGCGCTGATCGGCGACTGGCTGGTGCCGCGCCTCAATCTCCATTTTTGGAGCGGCCTCACGGGCATGATTGTCGACGCGGCGATCGGGGCCGTCATCCTTCTGATTGTTCTGCGCTCGGTCGGGGCGAGCGGATGGGGCGGCGCCCGATAGCGGGGAGATTTCATGTTCAAGCATATTCTCATTCCAACGGATGGGTCGGACCTGTCGCGCAAGGCGGTCCTTTATGGCGTGCAGCTCGCCAAAGAGACTGGAGCGAAAGTGACGTCGATCACGGTGACCGACCCCTACCGCGCTCCGGCCATGGACGCGGTCATGATCCCGGTCGACCAGGGGGAATACGAAGAGGCTGCGCGCGGCCTGTCCGAGAGGGCGATGGAACAGGTGAAGATGGCGGGCGAGGCGGCGGGCGTGCCGGTCGAGACGGTAAGCGAGATTCACGATCAGCCGTTTCGCGCCATCATCGACGCCGCGCATGCGCTCGGCTGCGACCTGATCGTCATGGCCTCGCACGGGCGGCGCGGGATCTCGGCGCTGTTGCTCGGCAGCGAAACGGCCAAGGTGCTGACACACTCGACCATCCCGGTGCTGGTCTACCGCTGACCCGCCGCGGCGCGTTCCGACGCCCGGGCGTTCCGGCTCCTACGACCTCGCGAGCGGCGCCGCCGCGCGCAGACTTTCCTTCGCCCGGTCGGCGCGACCCTGCCTCACGCGCACCAGTTGCTGGTCGGCAAGCACGCCGATCAGGATGACGGTCCCCATGACGGCGAAATTGAGAGAACTGGGGATGCCAAGCAGATTGACCAGGTTTTGCAGGACCTGAAGCAGGACCGCGCCGAGCACGATGCCCAGGACCGAGCCCTCTCCGCCGCGCAGCGAACAGCCGCCGAGAACCGCAGCTGCGATCCCGTAGAGCTCATAGAAATTGCCGTGCGAGGCCGGCGAGATCGAGCGGGTGTACATGGTGAGGAAAATTGATGAAACGCCGGCGAGCGCGCCGCAGATGATGTAGGCGGCCACGATGATCTTCTTGGTCGCGATGCCGGAGAAACGCGCCGCCTCCTCGTTCTTGCCTATGGCGAACAGGTAGCGCCCAAAGACCGAGCGATGCAGCAGCACCCCCATGATCGCCGCGACGAGAAGGAAGATGACGAAAGTGTGCGGCACGCCGAAGGTGCGTCCCGTGGTGATCCATTCGAGCGCCGGAAAGCTCTGGCCGAACTCGAATCCCGCGGTCCCGTCGTTAGTGTACCAGCGCGCGACCCCGCGATAGATCAGGAGGCCGCAGAGGGTGACGACAAAGGGCTGCAGGTTCATTCGCGTAACGAGAAACCCATGCACCCAGCCAAGGATCACGCCGAAACCGATGATGATGAGGACCGCGAGCACCCACGGCACGTGATAGTTCACGAGCAGATCGACGAAAACGACGCCGAACAAGGCGAATTCCGATCCGATCGACAGGTCGATGCCGCCGGTGATGATGACGAAGCCTTCGCCGATCGAGAACAGACCAAACAGCCCGACGAGATTGGCCGTATTCGCCAGATTGACCGGCGAAATGAAGCGGGGGTTGAGGAACGCCACCACCGCGCCAACGACGACGATCAGGAGGAAAAGCCCGAGATCCTTCTTCAGCATCACGCCGCACTCTGTTCCGGTCCGCGGGCGACGGCGAGCCGCATCACGTTCTCCTCGCTGAACTGGTCGCGGTTCAGCATTCCGCTGATCGCGCCTTCCTGCATCACCACGATCCGGTCGCTGACCCCGATCACCTCCTCCATGTCGGAAGAAATCATCAGGATCGCCACGCCGGTGTCGGCTAGCCCCCGCATCAGCGAATAGATTTCCGACTTTGACCCGACGTCAATGCCACGTGTCGGTTCGTCGAAGATCATCACCTTGGGCTTCATCGACAGCCATTTGGCGAGGACGACCTTCTGCTGGTTGCCGCCCGACAGCGTGCCGACCACCGTCTCGACATCGGCCGTCTTGATGTTGAGGGACTGGCGCTGCCGCTCGGCGTTCTTGCGCTCGCCGGCCGAGTCGATGAGGAAATATCGGGCGAAGGCGAGGATATCCGGCAAGGAGATGTTCTCGGTCACCGAATCCTCGAGCACGAGACCGCTGCGCTTGCGATCCTCGGGCGCCAGATAAATTCCGTGCGCGATCGCGTCTTTGGCTGAACGAATGGCGACCGGCGCGCCATTCAGCCGAATCTCGCCTCCCAGCATGGGATCAACGCCGAACACAGCGCGCGCGAGCTCCGTTCGCCCCGCTCCGATCAATCCGGCCATCCCCAGGATCTCGCTCGCTCTCAACGAGAGGCTCACGGCGTGGGCGGGATGAGCAAGGGTTCGTAAGCTCGCGACTTCAAGAACGTTGGCGCCGGGCGAGGTCTTCGGCGGAATATAGAGCGACTTGAGGTCTCGCCCGATCATGAGACGGATCATGGCGTCGCGATGGATCTGGTCGCGAGCAAGCTCGCCGACGACCGAGCCGTCACGGAGAACGACCACACGGTCGGCGCAGGTTTCGACCTCGTTCAGCCGGTGGGTGATGAAGATGATCGACACGCCGTCGGCCTTAAGCTCGCCGATGACCCGCATCAGCCGATCGGTCTCGGCGGACGTCAGGCTGGAAGTCGGCTCATCCATGATGACGACACGGGCGTTGAGCGAAAGAGCCTTGGCGATCTCCAAAAGCTGACGCTGCGCAAGGGAGAGATCGGAAACGAGATCATCGACCTCGAAGTCGACGTTCAGTCGCTTCAGCAACGGCGCGACGACGCGCCGCGTTGTCTTGCGGTCGACGAGCTTAAGCGGACCGGCCGACAGTGGCTCGCGCCCAATCAGCACATTCGCGCCGACGTCGAGATTGTCGAAAAGGTTCAGTTCCTGATGAACAAATGCGATTCCAGAACTCAGCGATTCGGAGACGGTGAGCGACGGGTGGGCGGCGCCGTCGATCTCGATCGTTCCCTGGTCGGGCTTCACCACGCCGCCAAGAATCTTCATCAGCGTCGATTTGCCTGCGCCATTCTCGCCGATCAGCGCGAGAACCTCGCCGCGGTTCACGGTCAGGCTGACGTGCGAAAGGGCGCGGACGCCCGGATAGCTTTTGGTGATGTCGATGAGCCGCAGAAGAGAGTCGGCCACAGTCGGTCCTAAAGGGAAAAAGTCGATCCTAGAGCGAAAGACGGCGCCGCGCATTTAAGCGCGACGCCCATGGATCCGGAGCAGCGCCAACGGGGGTTGGCGCGCCGCGCAAGGCCTACTTCTTGCCCTGCCGCTCCTTCAGCTCCGCCCAGAAGGCGTCGACGTTGTCCTTGCTGATAATCTTGGTCGGGATGATGATGAGGCCGTTCGACGGAACGAACGATTTGTCTCCTTCGAGATACTTCGCCATGTCCTTCATGCCCTGATAGCCCCATTCGTAGGGCTGCTGGACGACGGTGGAGGCGATCGTGCCTTCCTTGACGCCGCCGAGCGTGATCGGATCCTCGTCAAAGCCGATGACCGTGATCTTGCCGAGCTTGCCGGCTTCCTTCAGCGCCTCGTAGATGCGCGGCGTGTTGTAGGAATAATAGCCGACCATGCAGTCGATCTCGGGGTGCGCGGTCAGCGTGTCTTCGACATTGCGCTTGGCGCGGGTCTGGTCGATGTCGTCGGCGCGAACGTCGACGAGCTCGATCTTCGAGCCCTTGATCGTGTCCTTGAAGCCCTCGATGCGCTCGCGCGCGTTGTCCGCGCCGGGGAGGCCGACGAAGCCCATGCATTTGCCGCCATTCGGCATGGCTTTCAGGGCGATCTCGCCCGCCTGCTTGCCGGCGTCGACGTTGCTCGAGCCGATATAGGCGACGCGGTTGCTCTTCGGCGCGTCGCTGTCGGTGGTGAACAGCGCCACCTGCTTGCCGATCCGGTCGAGCGCGTCGGTCATGGTCTTCGGATCAACCGCGCTCACCATGATGCCGGAAACGCCGGCCGCGACGAGGTCGTCCATCAGCCGCGTCTGAATCGCCGCGGACGACTGCTCGGGATATTTGAAGTCGAGGGTGTAGTTCGGCAGTTCGCTCTGCGCCTTCTTGACGCCGGCCTCGGCGGCCTTCCAGAAGTCCGACGCGCCGTTCACGACGAACACGAGTGTCTTCTTGTCGGCGGCTTGAGCGCCGGTCGCGAAAGCAAACAGGGCGCTCACAGCGACGCCCGCGAGAATAAGCCTCTTCATTACGTTTCCTCCAATGCGGCCGTCCGTCGGTCTGGCTATGCGCTTAACCCCCCGCGTCCGGTGTCGATCCCGTACCTGACGGCTCGGAACCAGGTCAAGACTATTCTTCATACTAATGGCGCTTTCGCGCGGAGGGCGTGCGAAAACCCAGGTGAGCGCGATCGATATCGCTCTGCGGTCCCGCGTCGACGCCCTACTCAGCGAGCGCCAGGTCGACGCCGCCCGCGCTCAATGTCCGGCCCGCCGCCCGCGCCTCTTCGGCGCGGTCGAGCCTGAGCAAGGCCAGCGCCTCGCGTCCCGAGGACGAGCCGAGCGCGCCAACGCTAAGCTCGCGGTCGAGGACCGGCGTGCCTGGCGCCGGCGCGGGGCCGGCGAGCTTGACCCGCGCCACGCGCTTGCGCGCCGTTCCGCGGTGCTTCATGCGCGAGACGACCTCCTGGCCGACATAGCAGCCCTTGTCGAAATCGACGCCATTGAGGAGATCGAAATTGGCGTCGTGCGGGAAGGCGTCGCCATAGGCGAAATCGAGGCCGCCCTTGGGCGCGCCGACGGCGATGCGCAGCCCCTCGTATTCGCCCGCGTGCTCCGTCCCAACCGCGGCCGCGGCCGGGCGCGGCAGGATCGCGCGCCAGCCCAAGCGCGGATCGCGCGGGTCGGCGTAGAGAAGGCCCTCGGCGACGCTGGGGGGCTCGTCGCCCCAGAAGGCGGCGACGGCGCGACCGGCGCTCTCGTCGGCGATCGCGACCTTGGCGCGCAGCTTGTAGAAGCCGAGCCGCTTGGCAAGATCGGCCGCCTGCGCCGCCGCGCAGTCGATGAGATAGGACCGCTCGTCGCCAGGCGCGCGCAATCACGATCATGTCGAACAGGATCTTGCCTTGCGGCGTGAGCAGCGCCGCGTAGCGCGCTTCGCCCGGGTCAAGCCGTTCGACGTCGTTGGTCAACAGCCCTGCAGAAAGACCGCCGCATCCGCGCCGCTCACGCGAATAACGCCGCGATCCTCGAGCATGGCGGCTTTCTTGTGCATGGGACGCCTCCGGTTGCGCTTGCAAGGGCGGAGACTGTCAAATAGGCCGCTTTCGCGTCCCTGCAAGAAAGAACAGCCATGCCGCCGAGTTTCGATTGCGTCCTGATCAACGGGACCGTGGTCAACCAGGACGGGATCGGTCAGCGCGACATTGGCGTGCGCAACGGGCGGATCGCCGAGATCGGCGCTCTCAGCCGGCGCGGCGGCGGGCGAGCGCATCGATTGCCGCGGCCTGCATATTCTTCCCGGCGTCATCGACTCCCAGGTGCATTTTCGCGAGCCGGGGCTCGTTCATAAAGAGGACCTGGAGACCGGCTCGCGCGCGGCCGTTCTCGGCGGCGTGACCGCGGTGTTCGAAATGCCCAACACCGACCCGCTGACGACGAGCGCGGACGCGCTCGCCGACAAGCTCGCGCGGGCGAAGGGCCGCATGCATTGCGACTTCGCCTTCTGGGTCGGCGGCACGCACGACAATGTCGCCGACATCCCCGAACTCGAACGGCTGCCGGGCGCGGCGGGGATCAAGGTGTTCATGGGCTCCTCGACCGGGCGCCTGCTGGTCGCCGACGACGAGGGGGTGCTGGCGATCCTGAAGACAGACCCGCCGCCGCGCCGCTTTCCACAGCGAGGACGAGGCGCGCCTGAACGAGCGCAAACCCTTGCGCGTCGCCGGCGATCCTTCCTCGCATCCCGTCTGGCGCGACGAGATCGCGGCTCTGCGCTCGACCGAGCGGCTCGTTCGCCTCGCTCGCGAGGCGCGCGCGCAAGTGCATGTGCTGCATATCTCGACGCGCGAAGAAATGGAGTTTCTGGCGAGCGCCAAGGATGTCGCGAGCTGCGAGGCGACGCCGCATCATCTGACGCTCAGCGCCGAGGACTATCCGCGGCTTAAGACGAAAATGCAGATGAACCCGCCGGTCCGCGGCCCCGCCCATCGCGACGCGATCTGGCGCGGTCTCGAGCAGGGCGTGGTCGACGTGCTCGGCTCCGACCACGCGCCCCATACGCTGGAAGAGAAGGCCAAGCCCTATCCCGAGAGCCCGTCGGGCATGACCGGCGTGCAGACGCTCGTTCCGATCATGCTCGACCATGTGAACGCCGGGCGGCTCAGCCTTCAGCGCTTCGTCGATCTCACCAGCGCCGGGCCGCAGCGCCTGTTCGGGATCGTCGGCAAGGGCCGCATCGCGGTCGGCTACGACGCCGACTTCACCATCGTCGACATGAAGCGCCGCGAGACGATCCGCGATTCGTGGATCGCCTCGCGCTCGCGCTGGACGCCTTACGACGGAAAGACGGTGACCGGCTGGCCGGTCGGGACCTTCGTGCGCGGCCGCCGGGTGATGTGGGAGGGCGAACTCGTCGGCCCGTCCGGAGGCGAGGCGGTGCGGTTTTGGTGAGAGCTCAGCGGCCCATGGCGAGCTTGGCGATATAACCCGAACGCGTCTCGCCCGGCGGCGCGCGCCTCTTCGTCGAGCCGTCGCAGGACGCGGCGCGGCAGAGTGATATTGACGCGTTCGACCGTGTCGTCCAGCGCGGCCGGGTCGATCGTCACGAGCGAGAGAATCCAGCCGGCAAACTCTGGTCTCGCGCGGATTGCTTCGAGCGGCGACGGCTCAGGAATGGCTTCCCCAGCATCGAGAGCTGTGTCGATCCACGCAAGCCCGGCCTCCTCCGCGCCCGCGATTGCTTCGTCAAGCGTGTCTCCCGCCGAGAAGGCCCCCGGCAGGTCAGGAATGACCACACCGTAGTCGGACCGTTCGGTTCGGGGCTCAATCGCGATCGGATAGCGCATGATCAAAGGCCAGCCTGTTTGCGGATCGCAGCGACAAGGCCGACACCCAGTTCCCGCTTGGGATGAGGTACGACCACGATGCCGCGTCGCCGAGGATGAACGAACACGTGGTGCGAACCCCGGACCCGTTTCAAGACCCAGCCGGCCTTTTCCAACTCGCGGATAAGGTCAGCGCTTCGCATTGTGTGTATTGTACACACGGCAGATATGTTCGGGCAAGACTCTCGCCGCCGCGCGCGTGCGCGGCCGCCGGGTGATGTGGGAGGGCGAGCTCGTGGGCCCGTCCGGAGGCGAGGCGGGGCGGTTTTGGTAGGGCTACAGGGCGACTTTTTGTGGCGACGCTACCCCATCACCTGCATCGTGAGCCAGGTCGCCGCCAGCGCGGGCTTTTGGGCCCCTTCGATCTCGACGCTGACCTCGTAGCTCAATTGCCATTCGCGCGCCGAGCGCGGCGTGACCGCCTTCAGGGTAAAATGCCCGCGCACCCGGCTTCCCGAAGGGACAGGCCGGACAAAACGCACGCGGTCGAAGCCGTAGTTCACGCCGTGGGCGGCGCCCTCGATTCTGGGCAGCGCGCTATAGGCCATGGCGGAGAGCAGCGAGAGGGTGAGGAAGCCGTGGGCGACCGTGCCGCCGAATGCGGTCTCGGCCGCCCGCCCGGGATCGACGTGGATGAACTGCTCGTCCTCGGTGACCTTGGCGAAGGCGTCGATCCGCGGCTGGTCGACAACGAGCCAGCGGGAGACGAAAATCGTGGCCGACCATGGCGGCGAGTTCGGCTGCGGGAACCCGCTTGACGTCCGCCCAGTCGTTCATGTCTCGCCTCCGAACATCGCTGGCGGCGCCGTGACGCCGACCCCGCCGTCCACCGGCAGAATCGCCCCCGTGGTGTAGGCGCCGCCGCGCCCGGTCAGAAACAGGAGCGGCCCGGCGATGTCCTCTGGCCGTCCGACGCGGCCCATCGGCACGGATTTGGCGCTGCGCGCCCGCCCCGCCTCGTCTCGAAGAGCGAACTTCGTCATGTTGGTTGGAAACGGCCCGGGCGCGAGCGCGTTTACCGTCACCTGCTTCTCGGCTAGCTCGGCGGCGAGGATGCGGGTCAGGTGATGCACGGCGGCCTTCGAGGCGGAATAGGCCCATGCGGTTTCCGACTGCGTGACATAGCCCATGACGGAGCCCATGTTGACCACGGTCGAAGGCCAGTCGCGCGTCGCCGAGGCGATCAGCATCGGAGCGAGATCGCGCGTCAGGGTGAAAAGCCCGGTTACGTTGACGCTGAGGATGCGGTCCCACGCCTTCCAGGGGAAGGTTTCGAACCGCTCGCCCCAGTTCGCCCCGGCGTTGTTGACCAAAATATGCAGCGCGTCGGTGCGCTTACGCGTCTCGGCGGCGAGCGCGGCGACGCCGGCTTCGTTACCGACCGTGCCGCCAAAACCCTCGCAAGGCCCAAGCGCGGAAAGCTCCCGCGCCGCGGCCTCGCAGGCCTCGGCCTTGCGCGAGGCGATCAGCACGCGCGCGCCGGCTTGAAGCAGCGCCTCGGCGCAGATCCGGCCGAGTCCGGTCGCCCCGCCGGTCACCAGCGCGGTGCGGCCCCGGACGGAAAAAAGCTCGTTTGCGGCGATCATGGCTCCCTGCGCCGATCACGATTTGCTAAGGACCATAGCAATTCCGCGACAAACGCCAAACCTCTGCCTTTCTGGCCCAAGGGGGACTATCGATGGCTCAAGCAAAGCCGCTTCATTTCGTCGTCATGGTGGGCAGCCTGCGCAAGGGCTCCTTCAACGCGGCGATCGCCCGCGCGCTGCCCGCGCTCGCGCCCGAAGGCGTGACGATCGAGCCTCTGCCCTCGGTCGCTGAGTTTCCGCTCTACGATCACGACCTGCAGCTCCAAGGCTTCCCGCCGGTCGTGACGCAAGCGGCGGATATGATCCGCAAGGCGGACGGGGTCATCGTCGTCACGCCTGAATACAATCATTCGATTCCCGGCGTGCTGAAAAACGCCATCGACTGGATCTCACGCTTGCCCAATCAGCCCTTCGCCGGAAAACCAATCGTGCTGGAGACCAGTTCGCCGAGCCTGTTCGGGGGCTTGAGAGCGCAACTGCATCTGCGCCATATGTTCGTCTACCTCGACGGGCGCGTCCTCAACAAACCGGAGGTCATCATCCCCCAGGTGAACACGAAAATCGACGCCGCGACGGGAGAACTGACCGATCCGGCGACGCGCGGCTTCATCGCCGACCAGCTCACGGCTTTCGCCGCCTTCGCGCGCGGTTGACGGGGAAAAGCGCCCCGACCACATTTGCCAAAAGCCTCGGAGCGCCGCCCATGAAAGTCTCGCTCATCCAGATGAATTCGATCAACGACAAGGCCGCCAACATTCACGCGGCTGAGGCTTTGATCGAGCAGGCCGTCGCGGACGAGAGCCCGGACTGGGTGCTCCTGCCCGAACAATTCGACTGGGCGGGCGGTTCACGCGCCGAGAAGCTCGCCGCCGCCGAACGCCTGCCCGGCGGCCCGGCCTATGAAATGGCGCGCGCCCAGGCGATCAAGCACCGAATCTTCGTCCACGCCGGCTCGATCATGGAGGCGATCGACGGCGAGGAGCGCTATCACAACACGACGGTCGTCTTTAATCGCGAGGGCGAGGAGATCGCCCGCTACCGCAAGATCCATTTATTCGACGTCGTGACGCCCGATGGCTCCGCCTACAAGGAGAGCGCGACGGTGAAGGCGGGCGACCAGGTCGTCACCTACGATTGCGAAGGGGTCACCGTCGGCTGCTCGATCTGCTATGACCTGCGTTTTCCCGATCTTTTTCAGGCGCTGGCGGAAAAGGGCGCCGAGATGATCGCGATGCCGGCCGCCTTCACCATGCAGACCGGCAAGGACCACTGGGAAGTGCTCTTGCGCGCCCGCGCGATCGAAACGGAAGCTTATGTCTGCGCCAGCGCCCAGACCGGCTCGTTCACGGTCGGCAACGAGCAGCGGCAGACTTACGGCCATTCGCTCGTCGCCGACCCCTGGGGTCATGTGATCGCCAAGGCCTCGGACGGGGTCGGAATCGTCTCAGCGAGGATCGACCCCGCCAAAGTCAAGAAAGTGCGCGCCATGATTCCGGTCAAACAGCACAGGCGGCGCCTGTCGCAGGCGTGAGAGCGGCCTCGTCGCTCTCAGGGGAAAGCCGGCCCGGTTTTCCAATTCCGCCGGCCAATGATAGACAGCGGCCCCATGATTTTGGAGCAGACCGGCGCCGTCCTTTCGGCGCTCCGCACCATCGGCACCGAGCGCAAGGGTCTCGACGCGCTCGAGGCGGCGCTCCGGAAAGCTGGCGAAGGCGGCCTCGGCGCCGCATTCTCCGAGGCGGTCAAGATCATCTCGGCCGCGCCCGGCCGCGTCATCGTGACCGGCATCGGCAAGCCGGGGCATATCGCGCGCAAGATCGCGGCGACCCTCGCCTCGACCGGCGCGCCCGCCTTCTTCGTCCACCCGGCCGAGGCCAGCCACGGCGACCTCGGCATGGTGCAGAACGGCGATGTGGTGCTCGCCATCTCCTGGTCGGGCGAGTCGACGGAGCTGGCGGCGATCATCACTTTCGCCAAACGCTACGCCATCCCGCTGATCGCAATGACTGCGCATCCCGAGAGCGCGCTTGGCCGCCAGGCCGACGTCTGTCTGACCTTGCCTGACGCGCCGGAGGCCTGCCCCAACGGGCTCGCCCCGACGACCTCGACGACGATGCAGCTCGTGCTGGGCGATGCGCTGGCGATCGCGCTGCTCGAGGGACGCGGCTTCACCGCGCTCGACTTCCGCGCCCTTCATCCGGGCGGCAAGCTCGGGGCGAAGCTCGCCCATGTGCGGGAGGTCATGCACACCGGCGACCGGGTTCCGCGCATAGCGGCGAACGCCCGGATGGCGGAGGCGATCGTCGAGATGACCTCGAAGGGCTTCGGCTGCGTCGCGGTGTTCGAGGACGGGGGGCGCCTCGCCGGCATCGTCACCGACGGCGACCTGCGCCGTCACCTCAAGCCCGATTTCTCCCTCGACACACCCGTCGTCGCCGTCATGACTCCGCGCCCCCGCACCATCGCGCCGGATGCGCTGGTCGCCGAAGCGCTCGAGCAGATAAGTCACAAGATTCAGGCCCTTCTCGTCGTCGACCACGACCAGGTGGTCGGCATCGTGAACTTTCACGACCTCATGCGGGTAGGCGCGTTCTGAGGCGCGGGGGCGAGCGGGGGTCCGCAATTTACGTTTGCCGCGAGTGTTCGATTTTGCGCGCGAGAAAGCGTTTTCAAGGGCTTAGTCTTCTTTTTCTGCAACGCGAATCGACTGTAACACAATACATACATGTTTAATAGAAAGGTGTTCGGACGATGGCCGAGAAAACGACCCGGATCGGCGAGATCGTCGAGGTCATGCAGAACACGTGGGATTTGCCCGCGGACTGCAACGAGGGCGAGCTCTACACCTACGCCGAGGCGCTCTACGACCGGATCGCAGCCGGCGAGAACAAGGACGCGCTCTACGCCTATTTGTCCGAGGTGCAGGTGAGCCAGCTCGAAATGGCGCAGTCGGAGGCCTTCAGGGCGATTGTCGACCGCGCTGTCGAACTGGGGCCCGTGTGAGGCGAGCGCCTGACGCGGCCTCAAAACACTTGCGGAGACCGCGGCGACCGGGGGTTGTCGAACGGGTTGAACGGATCCCGCTCCTCCTTCGGCCTGTCTTTGAACGGCCAAAACCCAAATTGGGAAAGCTGGGTGAGGATTTGGGTGAAGGCCGCCGGAGGCGCACCCTTTCTCGTGTGATAGGCGTCGAGCCTGGCCTTGCCGTTCGGAGCGACAGAAGGCAGGCCCTCATTGAACGCCATCAGCCGGGCGAGATCCAGCGCGTTTTCGGCGCGGGCGAGTTCGACGAGCCGGGGTTTCAAAGCATTCATGATCGCATCCTCCTCGAGCGCCATGATGCCGAAACCGATCTCCTGACCCGCTGCCGCGTCGTAATGCATGTCGCCCGATCCCGGGAAGACCATGAAGCTCACCGGGAAATTGTTGTCCCAGCTGCACGGGCGCCCGGCGACCCGTGTGACGCCGAGGTTTTTCGCCACTTTGTGAGAACATTCGCCGAGCGCGAATTTCGAGCCTCCGCCGTCGACGTAATAGAATCCGCTCCGCAGGCTCTGGTCGTGCCTCAGAGCCAGTCCGTAATCGCCGAATCCGACCCCGAGATGCAGAAGCTTCGCGTCCAGCGCGCCATAGGCGATATTGGCCGAGCTTATGTAGCTGTTCTGCAGATGAAAGGGCCCGTGTCTGTGGGAGGACTTGGAGACGTAATAGCCAGGCTTCGGATCTCCGTTCCGCTGCTGCTGCACGATCGGAAATTTGCCGTGGAATTTCGGCGCGTTGATGTCGAGGAGAACCGTGCCCTTGACGACCAGCGGATCGTTCGGGGCCATCGCCGCCACGCCAAAGTAACCGTCCGCCGCATTGCCGCCGTTGCTCAGGCAATCATCGGGCGGCGGACTGATGGGCGCTATCGGGGCCGACGCGGGCCTCGGGGCTTCGGGGCCATAAGCCGTCGGGGAGCCGTCGAAGTCGATATTCACGTGGCCGAAGAACACGAACGCCCTGGGGTGGGAGGAGCCTTCCCAGCTCACGCTCGTCAGCGACACGCTTTTGAAGTCATTGGTGTGCCAGGGACCCGAGACGTTCTTGAACACCAACCTGGGCATGTCTGACCTTCCTGGCCTTCACGAGGAGCGGCGGCGCCTTGAGGCGCGCCCTGACAGGCTCATCTGGAACTTTGCTCTTATGCCAAGTGGTGCGCCCGCGACTGTGACCGGGATCACGATCCAAGTTCAGCGCGGCCGGCGCGGTCCAAACCCGGAATGGCGGGACTTCCGCGGGAGCGAACGCGCCGACCTGCGGCGGGCTCCGTAACGTAGCCTTTCATGAATTCCATGGACGCAACCGGCCCGATCGGCGGATTGCGTCACACGCGCCGGCGCTATTCAGACTTCTGTCCAGCGGTCTCGCTGGCGGGGGTAAGAAAATAGGGCTCGACCGCGCCGGTCATCTTGATCACCAGCGGCTGGCCCCGCCGGTCGAGCGCCTTGCCGGCCGCCGCGCGGATCCAGCCTTCGCTGGCGCAATATTCCTCGACGTCCCGCCGCTCGACGCCGCGAAAGCGCACGCCGATGCCGCGCGCGAGCGTCGCCTCGTCATAGAACGGACTTGAAGGGTCGACGCTGAGCCGGTCAGGCGGAACGTCGAGTCATGGCGAAACGAGCGCCTCAGCGAGATGCGCCGCCCGGCTCTCAGCCGGCGAGCGCCTTCACCCGCTTGGTCAGGCGCGAGATTTTACGCGAGGCGGCGTTCTGATGCACAATGCCCTTTTGCGCCGCCCGGGCGAGCCTGGGCTCCGCCGCGCTCAGCGCCTCGGTCGCGGCCTTCGGGTCCTTGGCGGCCAGCGCCTCCTCCACCTTGCGCACATAGGTGCGCATCTCGCTGCGGCGGGACTTGTTGACCTCGGTGCGGCGGATGGTCTGGCGCGCCGCCTTCTGGGCCGATTTCGTATTGGCCATCGACTTTCGTTCCTTGCGGCGCGCCCGGCGCCGGTCAAAAAATAACGGGCCGGGTTTTAAGGCCCAGCCTTGCTTGGCGGGCTTATAGGACGGTCGCGCGCAAGGCGTCAACCGCCGGGTCGGGTCTCCGGTTGAATTTCCACATCGGATCTCCGCAAGGGGATAGTGGAAAGAGATCTCCCGCCATGGCGATAGGTCCAACCACCTGAGCCATCAATGTTTCTGGTCGGACCGACTGAGGACAATACGCTCGGTCAAAAGATCGCGGTCCTGCTCGCAAATAACATTACTAGCGCGTGAGTATACGTGAACTCCGGTCTTGACAAACCTACTCACGAAGACAGAAATGAACAAAACGATTGGGAGGAGGAGCCGATGTCCACAAGTAACTATTACTCCGAGGAAAATCACGGCCCGCACGAATATTTTGAACTCGGAGATTTCGAACTCGAGAGCGGCATCACGCTGCCTAAGGCAAAGCTGGCCTTCAAGACGCACGGCACGTTGAATGCGGCGAAGGACAACGTGATTTTGTTCCCGCACATGTGGTCGGGAACGTCGAAGTCGATGGAGATGTTCATTGGCGATGACAGGCCCATCAATCCCAAAAAATATTTCGTGATATTGCCGGGTCAGTTCGCCAACGGCTTCTCGTCCTCGCCCAGCAATACGCCCGCGCCGTTTAACGGCGGAGCATTCCCCAATGTCACCATCGGAGACGACGTGCGCGCCCAGCACCGCCTGCTCGAGGAGCGCTTCGGCATCAAGCGCCTGGAGCTCGTCCTCGGGTGGTCGATGGGCGCCGAGCAGACCTATGAATGGGCGGTCCGATTCCCCGATGCGGTCAAGCGCGCGCTGCCATTCGCCGGCACCGCCAAGACGACGCCGCATGACTACATCTTCGTGCGTTCGCACGAAGATGCGCTCAAGTCCGACCCGGCCTGGAACGGCGGCTTCTACAAACACCAGAGCGACGTTCACGTCGGGTTGCGCCGTCATGCGCAGATCTGGTCGGTTATGGGACTCTGCCCGGATTTCTACAACAAGGAAGCTTGGCGCGAGCTCGGCTTCACCTCGCTCGAGGATTTCCTGCATCGGTTCTGGGAAGCCTATTTCGCGCCGATGGACCCCAACAATTTGATCTGGATGGGGTGGAAGTGGCGCCATGGCGACGTGAGCCTTCACACTGGTGGAGACCTCAAAGCGGCGCTCGGCAGGATCAAGGCGAAGACCTACGTCGTGCCGTTCTCGCGCGACATGTTCTTCCCGCCCGCCGATTGCGAGGCCGAGCAGAAGCTCATCCCGAATAGCAAGTTTCGGGTCATAGACAGCCTGCAGGCGCATTTCGCGATGTTCTGCCTGACTAAGTCCGATCGTGAACAGATTGACGCCTGCATTCGCGACCTCTTGGCCGAAAAGGTCGACTGAGAGCCTGATTTAAAAGACAACGGACTCTTCGGGGCGGCCAAACGCGATGCCGCCGCCTTTATCGTGTTGGCGCACCGCCCATGAGCTCGCCCACTCGCCGTGTCGTCTTCAGGCCGGACCCGGTCAGCACAACCACGGTCGTCTCGCCGGGCTGAACGACGCCGCGCTCGATCAGCTTGGTGAGCCCGGCGGCGGCGAGCGCCGAGGTCGGCTCCGCATAGAGGCCGATCCGGCTGAGGTCGAACAGCGCCTTTTCGATCTCGGCCTCGGCAACGGCGACGGTTGCGCCGCCGCAGCGCCGCAGCGCGGCCAGGACTTCGCGGGCCCGCACTGGCTTGGCGATCGAAGCGCCTTCCGCGATCGTTCGACGGACCTCGACTGGAACAAGATCGTCGGATCCGGCCATGAAGCTTGCGTCGAGCGGCGCGCAATTTTCCGGCTGCGCCGCGAACAGCCGGGGCAGCCTTGCGATCTCGCCGCGGCTGAGAAGCTCGCTGAAGCCGATGTCGCAGCCGAGGACGTTGCTGCCCGCGCCGGTCGGGATGATGACATTGTCGGGGGCATTGAAGTCGAGGTCCTCCCAAAGCTCATAGGCCAGCGTCTTCGTTCCCTGCAGGAAGAACGGCTGCCAGTTGTGGCCGGCGTAGAAGATCCGGGCGGCCTCGCGCTCCGCGGCGTCGCTGGTGTCCTGACGCGTTCCGGGAATGCGCTCGATCTCGGCGCCATAGGCGCGCGTCTGCACGATCTTGTCCGGCGACGTGGAGGCAGGGACAAGGATCTTCGCCTTAAGCCCGCCGGCCGCCGCATAAGCCGCAATCGCCGCTCCGCCGTTTCCCGAGCTATCCTCCAGAACCCGGGTCACGGCCTGAGCGCGCAGGACCGACACCATCACCGAAGCGCCCCGGTCCTTGAAGCTGCCGGTCGGCGAAAACCATTCGAGCTTGAAGAGGGCAGGCGCGCCGTGCCAGTCGCGTGAGACGAGCGGCGTCAGGCCCTCTCCCATCGTGATCGGATCGGGAACCTCCACCGGAAGGGCGGCTGCGTAGCGCCAGAGCGATCGCACGCCCCTGTCGATCATGTCGCGCGCAATTCCCGGCAGGGCGGTGATCATCAGCGGCGCGCCCGTGTTGGAGCGCCACCGCGGCGCAGAGATCGGGTAGGTCTCGCCGCTGAGGGGATCGAAATAGGCCGGCGGGTCCTTACGCGGCTTCAGGTCATTCGGCATGGCTTCCGATCATGGCGCCTCGGAGGCGGGCCTCGCAAACGGATCGGCGCGGGCCCTGTTAGCCTTCGCCCTTGTCCAAGGGAAACTGAGCCTGGCGCTGAAGGTCCATCCTGTCGTGCAGGATGCGCACGATTTCGATCGTGCTCTGCGCCGCCGCGCGGTACATCAGAATGTGACTTCCGCGGCGACCGCGACGCGCGACGTGCAGCGTACGGAGACCGAGCAGAATCTCGTCTCGGGCCTTCGAGCCCGTAATTTCCGGACCATCGGCAAGCTCGCGAATGGCCCGGACGAGCGTGTCGCGGTAGATGCGCGATTGCCGCGCGCCGAATTTCTCAGCGGTCCATTTGACGATGTTCGCGAAGTCGAGCTCAGCGGCGGCGCCGAGACGGACGCGCCATCGTTGCTTGGCCACGCGGCCTTTCTTCGGCGGTTCTGGAAATGATCTTGTCCGAAAGGTTATTCAAATAGGCTTGCAGGTCTTCGATATCCCTGAATTCTTTGAATTCACCTCGATCGAGCGCGGCGACGCCTACGCCAGCCGCCGTGCGCAAAGCGTAGAGCTTGGCCGCTGCCTCCGCCTCGCGCTGCTCGACCAGCCGCAAGCCGTCATCCAACACTTCGCCGGCGTTCTGGTAGCGGCCCGACCTGACAAGGCTCTCGATCAACTCTTCCTGGCGCTCGGTCAGCGCGACATTTCGGATTGGCATCGATGTTCCTCGTGAGCGGATGACACGTTACGCCATCCAACCCGATCGCCTCAATCCGAATCGGCCCCGCTCCCTCGCCTCACGCGAGTTTGAGCGGCGCAGTCGCGCCGCGGAAGCGGAATTTCGGCGCCCGCTTTTCGGCGAACGCCGCCCTCCCTTCTGCGAAATCGGGGCCGAAGGCCGCAGCTTCGGTCAGCGCGCGATAGGCCGGCGTCTCATGCGCGAGGCCGGCGGCGACGGCGTCGACCGCGCGCTTGCAGCCTCTGACCGAGGCTTGGCTAAGGTCGGCCAGGCCCCGGGCGTAGCCGAGCACCGTCTCCTCCAATGCGGTCTCGATCCGCCGGTCGATGAGTCCGATCATCAGCGCTTCGTCGGTCTCGATCCTGCGCGCGGTGAACAGAAGATCCTTGGCCCGGGAGGGTCCGACAAGCTCGATCAGCCGGCGCGTCTCGGCATGGCCATAGATGAGGCCGAGCCGGGCGGGCGTGATCGCAAGATGCGCGTCGGCGGCGCAGAACCTCAGATCGCAGGCGAGGGCCAGCCCAAGCCCGGCGCCGATCGCGACGCCGCGAATGACAGCGATGGTCGGGCGGTCGAGGCCCATCAGCGCCTTGAGGCCGTCCTGCATCGCGTCGCCGAAGTCTCGCGTCGCCGCGGCGTCGCGGTAGACCTCGCCGAGTTCGGCAATGTCGGCGCCGGCGGTAAAATGCGCGCCCTCGCCTTCGACGAGCGCCACCAAAAGGTCCTCTCGCGCCTCGATCGAAGCGCGGATCGCCGGCAGCGCCCGCCACATCGCCCGCGAAATGGCGTTGCGGCGTTCCGGCCGGTTGAGGATGATGCGGGCGAACGGCGGCTCAAAGCGCAGGGATATTTCGGTCATGGGGCCCTCGAGGCGCGCGCGATGGAATGCGGTTGGCCTTCTCTAGCATTTTTGCCAGCGGGGGCGGGCGTCGATGAGCAGCCGGCGTCGACTCTCGGCGGGCTGGAGCGGCGGCCTCGCCTGTCGTAGCGTCGAGCCGGGCGCCGGCTCAAGGCCCGCGCGGGGGAAAGACAGGATGACGGACGGCGAAATCTATCCGCGCGACATGATCGGCTACGGGCGCACGCCCCCGTTCGCCGACTGGCCGAAGCGCGCGCGGATCGCCGTGCAGTTCGTCATCAATTACGAGGAGGGCGGCGAGAACAACATCCTGCACGGCGACGCCGCCTCCGAGGCCTTCCTGTCGGAGATCGTCGGCGCCGCGCCCTGGCCAGGCCATGCGGCACATGAACATGGAGTCGATCTACGAATACGGCTCCCGGGCCGGCTTCTGGCGCCTGCATCGCCTGTTCACCGAGCGCTCGGTTCCGGTCACTGTCTATGCCGTGGCGACGGCGATGGCGCGCAATCGCGAGGCGGTTGCGGCGATGAACGAGGCTGGGTGGGAGATCGCCACCCATGGGCTCAAGTGGATCGACTATCGCGACACGCCGCCCGAAATCGAAGCGCTCCATATCGCCGAGGCGGTGCGCATTCACACCGAGATCGCCGGCGCCCGCCCGCTCGGCTTCTATCAGGGCCGCTCCTCGATCAACACCATCCGGCTCGGCATGGAGGAGGGCGGGTTCGTCTATTGCGCCGACACCTACGCCGACGACCTGCCTTACTGGCTCGAGGGGCCGCGCGGGCCGCAGCTCATGACGCCCTACACGCTCGACGCCAACGACATGCGCTTCGCCACGCCCCAGGGCTTCAACTCGGGCGATCAGTTCTACGCCTATCTCAAGGATTCGTTCGACACGCTCTACGCCGAAGGCGACGTCGCGCCGAAGATGCTGAGCGTCGGCCTGCACTGCCGGCTCGTCGGGCGGCCCGGACGCGCGCTCGCGCTCGCGCGATTCGTCGACTACGCCCTTGGCCATGACCGAGTCTGGATTCCGACCCGGCTCGACATCGCCCGCCACTGGATCGCGAAGCATCCGCCGCCGGGCGGCTGGAAGCCCTCTCGGCTCACCCGGACGCTGTTCATCGAGCGCTTCGGCGGCGTCTACGAGCATTCGCCATGGGTCGCGGCCGCCGCTCATGACGCGGGTCTGACGGGCGAAGCGGATTCCGCGGAGGGGCTCGCGAAGGCGCTCGCCGCCGCAGCGGCGAAGGGCGCAACCGGAGCAGAAGCGCGCGCTGATCGACGCCCACCCGGATCTGGCGGGCAAGCTCGCGCTCGCCAAGACGCTGACGGCGGACTCGACGAACGAACAGGCGAGCGCCGGGCTCGACCGGCTCACGCCCGAGGAAATGCGCCAGTTCGCCGAGCTCAACGACGCCTATCGCGCGAAGTTCGGCTTTCCCTTCATCATGGCGGTCAAGGGCTAAGAGCAAGGCCGACATTCTCGCCGCCTTCCGCACCCGTCTTGCCAATGACGCCGGCGCGGAGACGAAGACCGCGCTGGCCGAGATCGACCGGATCGCCGCGCTCCGGCTCAAGGACATCCTGCCTTGACGCGCCGCCCGCGTCATTCGCGGCCGCATCTTCTCGTTCACCGGCGATCCGGCCGAGAGCGGCTCGCGCGCTTATTCGCTTATCGAGGACGGAGCAGTCCTGGTCGCCGGCGGCCTCATCGAGGCGGTCGGCGAAGCGCGCGACATCCTTCAGCGCGCGCCGCCCGGCGCGCTCGTCGACGATCATTCGGGCTGCCTGATCAGCCGGGGTTCATCGACGCGCACATCCATTATTCGCAGACCCAGGTGACCGGCTCCTACGGCGCGCAACTGCTCGACTGGCTCTACAATTACACTTTCGTCGAAGAGCAGAAATTCGCCGATCCCGAGCATTGCGCGCGGATCGCCGCGTTCTTTCTCGACGAGCTCATCCGCTCGGGCACCACGACCGCGATGGTCTATTGCACCGTGCATCCTGCCTCCGTCGACGCGTTCTTCGCCGAGGCGCAAGCGCGGTCCATGCGCATGATCGCCGGCAAGGTGATGATGGATCGCGACGCGCCGGAAGCGCTCATGGACACCGCTCAGCGCGGCTACGACGAGAGCAAGGCGCTGATCGAGCGCTGGCGAGGCCGCGGCCGGCTCGACTACGCGATCACGCCGCGCTTCGCGGTGACTTCGACTGAGGCGCAACTCGACGCCGCGGGAGCCTTGAAACGCGAATTTCCGGATGCTTACGTCCAGACGCACGCCGACGAGAACAAGGCGGAGATCGCGCGGGTCGCGGCGCTCTTTCCTCAAGCGCGGAGCTATATCGACGTCTACGCGCGGGCTGGGCTTCTTGGGCCCCGCTCGGTCATCGGCCATTGCATTCATTTGCAGGAGAGCGAGGTCGCCGCGCTCGCCGAAAGCCGCTCCGTCGCCGCTTTCTGCCCGACGTCGAATCTGTTCCTCGGCTCCGGCCTATTCGATCAGGCGCGCCTCAGCCAGGCAGGCGTGCGGATTGCGCTCGCGACCGACGTCGGCGGGGGCACCAGCTATTCGATGCTGCGCACCGCCGCCGAAGGCTACAAAGTGCTGCAGCTCAACGGCCAGTCATGGCCGCCGCTCGAGGCCTTCTATCAAATGACCTTGGGCAACGCCCGGGCGCTCAGCCTCGACGACCGCATCGGCTCGATCGAAGCGGGCAAGGAGGCCGATCTCGTCGCGCTCGATCCGCGCGCGACGCCTGCGCTCGCCCACCGGCTCGAGACGGCCGGCGGCGATCTTAAGGTCGAGCTCTTCGCGCTCCTCACGCTCGGCGACGATCGCGCGGTGCGCGAGACCTATGTCGCGGGCAAGCCGCGGAAAGGGGAGGCGGCGCCTGAAGCGTCAGAGCGCCTCGATCACGCGATTGAGCGCCGCGCGCACCTTGTCCGCAACGGCGGAGAGCTTGGGATTGCCGACCGCCTGCATCGCGGTCGCCGGGTCGATCGAGGAGACTTCGACCTCGCCGTTGTCATAACGTTGGACGATGACGTTGCACGGCAGCATCACGCCGATATTCGCCTCCTCTGTCAGAGCCTCAAAGGCGAGGTTCGGATTGCAGGCGCCGAGGATGCGGTAGGGTCGGAAATCCTTGCCGATCTTCGTTTTCAGCGTCCCGGCGACGTCAATCTCGGTCAGGACGCCAAATCCCTCGCTCTTGAGGGCGTCCTTGACGCGGCCGATGATGGCGTCGAAGTCTCCGCTTGTCTTGCGGGTTATGGCGTAGCTCATAGCTTTTTGCTCGTTTCAGAGTGTGACCGGGCCATTGTGCGAGCGCCAGCCGTTCATGCCCCCGGCGAAGTGCCGCACATCGTCGCGGCCGATCCCCCGCGCCTTGCTCAGCGCATTGCGCGACCGCCCGCCGGCCTGACAGACGAGGACGACCGGCTTTCCAGTTGGCAAATCCTTGGGGTCGAAAGAAGACGTCGGCATGTTAAGCGCGTTCGGAATGTGCCCAGTGGCGAATTCGTGCGGCTCGCGAACATCGACCACCGTCCAGGCGTTGGTCCCAACCGCCTCTTCCAGGTCGCCAAAAGCGACGACGTCCGGGTCAGAGCCGGCGCCGAAGCGCGAAAACATATTCCAGGACATCATTTCTCCCTAACGGTCATGCGGCGTCCGCCTTCGGCGCCGCGAACTGCGTGTACGCGCCGAGCGCGTGGCTTGCATACATCGCCGCAGGCCCTGCACCCATATAGATCGCCATGCCGAGCGTTTCGAGGATTTCCTCGCGCGTCGCGCCGCGATCAACCGCCGCCTTGACGTGGAAACCGATGCAATCGTCGCAGCGCACCGCGACCGAAACCGCGATCGCGATCAGTTCCTTCGTCTTGGCGTCGAGCGCCCCTTGAGCGAGCGCGCTTTGAGCCAGCGTCGAAAACGCCTTCATCACCTCCGGAGCGCCGCCGCGCAAGTTCCTGAGCTCCGTGCTGAGGCCGCGGGTGAAGTCCGGCCAGTCCTTGGTTTCCATCTCGGGTCTCCTTTCGCTTGTTCGAATTCCTGGGCGTTCACGATCCACGCGGATAAGCGACGGGATCGGCCACAGCCGCGCGCCCTTTGGCCTGCGTAACATATGAACACTCGAAGCTAGGAAGTTGACGAGCGTCAAGTTAAGTTACGAAAAACTTCTTTGGCCGGGAGCGGAAATCTGCGGGGTTCTTTATCAGCCGCCTCGACTCGAAAAGCGTTGATCCACCGCAAATTTGATTAGACATATTTTGAAGCTGAAAAGAGCAAAAGGCCAATGGATTTAAGTCAAATTTAGTTGACCGTTCGGGCCGGAGCCGACAACCTGAGACCCCATGCGGATCCGTCCCTTCTCGACGCCGGGCCGTTTCTGGCGCGGGAATCTTCACGCCCATTCGAATCTCTCCGACGGAGCCTTGAACCCCGAGGAGGTCGTCGAGGCGTATAAGCGCGCTGGCTATGATTTCCTCCAAGTGTCCGACCATTTCCTCGGCCGGTTCGATTGCCGATCGCCGACACGCGCAAGCTGCGTTGCAACAATTTCACCACCCTGATCGGCGCTGAAGTGCATGCCATGGGAACGAGCGTCGGGGAATATTGGCATATCGTCGCCACCGGGCTGCCGTTCGATTTTCCCCATGCCGCGCCGGAGGAGAGCGGGCCGAGGCTGGCGGAGCGGGCCCGGGAGGCGGGGGCTTTTGTCGCCATCGCCCATCCGTCCTGGTCGCAACTGACGATCGAGGACGGGCGTTCGCTCAGCGCCGCCCATGCGGTCGAGGTCTACAATCACACCTGCGCCGTCATGACCGATCGGGGCGACGGCTTCTATCTCCTCGACCAGCTGTGCAATGAGGACCGGCGGCTGACCGCCGTGGCGGCCGATGACGCGCATTTCCACAATGGCGACCTCGACGCGTTCGGCGGCTATGTCATGGTCAAATCCGAATCGCTCGAGCCTGAGTCGCTGCTTCGCGCGCTCAAAGCCGGCGAGTTTTATTCCACCCAGGGTCCGCGCCTTTATAACATCGAGCTGACGCGCAACGACGTCCGAGTCGAGTGCTCTCCGGTCAACACGCTCGCGCTCGTCACCGGCGCATCGCCCGCGGTGAGCCGCGTCGGACGCGGGCTCACCGAGGCGACGATCGAATTCGCCGAAGTGGCGAAATGGGCCTGGCGCGACCTGCCGCCGTGCAAATGGTTCCGCATCGTCGCCATTGACGGCTCGCGGCGAGCCTGGACCAATCCGATCTGGGTCGACGCGCTGGATTGACGCCTTGAATCGACGCGAGGCGACGGAAGGCTCCGCCGCCCCGACCAGGCCGTTCTCCCTTGCGCAGCAGAGCCAGGGCCCATAAATGCGGCGCTTGCCGCCCTCTCAGGACCTTTCACCCATGGCTGACGATTTCTCGCCCCGTGCGCCGGGATGGCACGCGACCACCATCCTGATGGTGCGGAAAAACGGGCGCGTCGTCATCGGCGGCGACGGCCAGGTCAGCATGGGCCAGACGGTCGTCAAGTCCAACGCCCGCAAGGTTCGCCGTCTCGCCAAGGGCGACGTCATCGCCGGCTTCGCCGGCGCGACCGCCGACGCGTTCACCCTGTTCGAGCGGCTCGAGGCCAAGCTCGAGCAATATCCCGGCCAGCTTGCGCGGGCTTGCGTCGAGCTGGCCAAGGACTGGCGCACCGACCGCTATCTCCGGCGCCTCGAGGCGATGCTGATCGTCGCCGACAAGAGCACGGCCTTCACGCTCTCGGGCTCGGGCGACGTGCTCGAGCCGGAGGGGGACGAATCCGGCTCGGCGATGGCGATCGGCTCGGGGGGAAATTACGCGCTCGCCGCCGCCCGCGCGCTCATGCCGATGGGGCTCGAGGCGGACGAGATCGTTCGCCGTTCGATGCGCATCGCCGCCGAAATCTGCGTCTACACCAATGTCAATCTGATTGTCGAAAGCCTCTGATGACGGATCTGTCGCCCCGCGAAATCGTCTCCGAACTCGATCGCTACATTGTCGGTCAGGCGGACGCCAAGCGCGCCGTCGCCATCGCGCTGCGCAACCGGTGGCGCCGCCTGCGCCTCAAGTCGCCGATGCGCGAGGAGGTGATGCCGAAGAACATCCTGATGATCGGCCCGACCGGCTGCGGCAAGACCGAGATCGCGCGCCGGCTCGCCAAGCTTGCGGGCGCGCCGTTCCTCAAGGTGGAAGCGACGAAATTCACCGAGGTCGGCTATGTCGGGCGCGACGTCGAGCAGATCGTCCGCGATCTGGTCGAGGTCGCGATCGGGCTGGTCAAGAGCCGCAAGCGCAAGGACATCGAGGCCAAGGCGGAGCTGGAGGCGGAAGAGCGGGTGCTTGACGCCCTTGTCGGCTCGACATCTTCCGCCGCGACCCGCGACGCGTTTCGCCGCAAGCTGCGCGCGGGCGAACTCAACGAGAAGGAAATCGAGGTCGAATTGCCGCAGAGCGGCGCCGGCCTGCCGATGTTCGAACTGCCGAACATGCCCGGCGCTTCGATCGGCGCGATCAACATCGCCGATATTTTCGGCAAGAGTCAGCGCACCAGGGCCAAGCGGATGACCGTCTCGGAGGCGCACGAGCCGCTGGTCGCCGCGGAGGCCGACAAGCTGCTCGATCAGGACGCGATCGTGCGCGACGCGGTGGCCGAGGTCGAGAGCAACGGCATCGTCTTCCTCGACGAGATCGACAAGATCTGCGCCCGCGAGGGGCGCGGCGGCGCGGACGTCTCGCGCGAGGGCGTCCAGCGCGATCTTCTGCCGCTGATCGAGGGCACGACAGTGGCCACCAAGCACGGAGCGGTCAAGACCGACCACATTCTCTTCGTCGCCTCCGGCGCCTTCCACACCGCGAAGCCCTCGGACCTTTTGCCCGAGCTGCAGGGCCGCCTGCCGATCCGGGTCGAGCTCAGTTCGCTGACCGAGGACGATTTCAAGCGCATCCTCACCGACACCGAGGCGAGCCTGATCAAGCAATATGTGGCGCTGATGCTCACCGAAGGCGTCGAGCTCGAGTTCAGCGACGATGCGGTGGCGGCGATCGCCCGCCTCGCCGCCAAGGTCAACGGATCGGTCGAGAATATCGGCGCGCGGCGCCTGCAGACGGTGATGGAGCGGGTGCTCGACGATGTGAGTTTCAGCGCCGCCGACCGGACCGGCGAGAACGTCCGCATCGACGCCGACTTCGTCGAGCGCCATATCGGCGACCTTGCGGCCAACGCGGATCTCAGCCGCTTCATTTTGTAGGGCGCGCGCTAACGCGACCTCCACGACAGTTCACGTCGTGGACAACCACGGCGTGCCTTCGCGACTCGGAGATTCGCCTTGTCAGAGCAGCAAGACCTTGACTAACCCACGCGATCAATCAACTGACATTGGCGCCTCGTTCCTTAGCAGTATTTGTAGATGATACAGGACACGAGGAACTGGCGAAGACCCATCAGGTTTATGGCCTTGGCGGTTGTGCCGCGCTAGGGCGCGATATTGAGCGCCTTATTCATCAAACGTGGAAGGAGTTGCGGCAACGCAGAACAGGGTCAGCCGACGCGCCCCTTCACGCCCACAAGTTTCCCACCATCGCGAAGCCGAAGGATTTTGAAGCTGTGGCGCAATTTTTCCGCGCTCATACATTTTGGCGTTTTGGTGCCGTTTTCACAGCGGAGACGAAATTGTTGCCAGATATAACTCGACTGCAGACGATGAGAGGTGTTCTTGAAAAGCGCATAGATCACATCGTGCAAATGACGTTGTGCAACGAAGTCAAAATTGTTTTTGAATCATCTGAAAGGATGGACGCTCGCATTGAGGGAGCATTTCAGGCTTTCGAGTTTTTTAGAGGCGAAAAGCGCATTCCAACGGAATGCGGCTTTATGCCAAAATTCGCAGGCGAACCAGCACTAGAAGTCGCCGATTTTGTAATGCACGCGATAGGGCGGCAGGCGCGGCACAATCTCACGCGGCGCGGAAGTTTCTTACCGGATTTTTGCGCGATCTTCCATGCCATCGACCCGAAGTTTGCTAGTTTTATGGAAGTCGAAAAGGTCGCTCGCTAATAGGGAGGCTTTCATGGTTGCGCTCGTTCTGACCTTCGTCGGTGACGACAGGCCTGGGCTCGTCAACGCAATCTCGCAGGCGGTCGCCGCCCATGGCGGGACCTGGCTCGAGAGCCGCTCCGTGCGTCTTGCCGGCAAATTCGCCGGCGTGGTGCTGGTCCGGGTTCCGGACGAAAACCTCATCCCGCTTGAATCGGCGCTGGCGAAGCTCGCGCCTTCGGGCCTCCGCGTCTCGATCGACCGCGGCGCAGCGGCCGAGGCTCAGAGGCCTCAGCGGACGGTCAAGCTCGACCTGGTCGGCGCCGAGCGGCCAGGCATCGTGCGCGACGTGACGCAGGCGCTCACTGGGCTTGGCGTCAATATCGAGGAATTCGCAAGCGGTCTTGAGGGCGAGCCGTTCACCGGCGTGCAGATGTTTCACGCGACCGCTCGCCTCAGCGTCCCCGAAGGGCTCAAGCTCGAACACCTGCGCAAGGCGCTGGAAAGGCTGGCGGCCGAGATCATGGTCGATCTCAGCGTGGGCGACAGCGAGCCGGGCGCCTGACCGGCGGTCTCATCTCCCGCCTCTTGCGCCCCTCCGCCCGCATTGCCATAAGGGCCGCCCCCCGGCCCCTTTGAACCCAAGCGAACACAATGGCGAAGTTTCCCGAACGCGTGTTTTCCGGCGTTCAGCCGACGGGCAATCTGCACCTCGGCAATTATCTTGGCGCGATCAAGCGCTTCGTCGAGATGCAGAAGACACATCCGTGCATCTATTGCGTCGTCGACCTGCATGCGATGACCCTGCCGCACGAGCCCGAGCAGCTGGCGCGCACCACGCGCGAAGTGACCGCGGCCTTCCTCGCCTGCGGCATCGATCCGAAAGCCAATATCGTCTTCAACCAGAGCCGGGTCGCCGAGCACGCCGAACTCACGTGGGTCTTCGACTGCGTCGCCCGGCTCGGATGGCTGAACCGCATGACCCAGTTCAAGGAGAAGGCTGGCAAGGACCGCGAGAACGCCTCGATCGGGCTTTACAATTATCCGGTGCTGATGGCCGCCGACATTCTCGTCTACCGCGCGACCCATGTTCCGGTCGGCGACGACCAGAAGCAGCACCTCGAACTCTCACGCGACATCGCCCAGAAGTTCAACAATGATTTCGCCGCCTCGATCGCCGCGCACGGCCACGGCGACGCCTTCTTTCCGCTGCCCGAACCCCTGATCCAGGGGCCGGCGACGCGCGTCATGAGTCTGCGTGACGGGGCGAAGAAAATGTCGAAATCCGACACCTCTGAGAACGCCTATATCGCGCTCACCGACGATCCGGACACGATCGCGCAGAAGATTCGCCGCGCCAAGACCGACCCCGAGCCGCTGCCGAGCGAGGTCGAGGGCCTCAAGGCGCGCCCGGAGGCCGATAATCTCATCGGCATCTTCGCCGCCCTGAACGACGAGACGAGGGCCGACGTGCTCAAGCGTTTCGGCGGGGCCCAGTTCTCGGCGTTCAAGACGGCGCTCGCCGAGCTCGCCATCGACAAGCTCGCCCCGATTCGCTCGGAGATGCTGCGGCTCGCGGCTGACCCGGCCTTCACCGACAAGGTCCTGGCGGAGGGGGCGGAGAGGGCGCGGGCCATCGCCCGGCCGAACATGGACGCCGTCAAGGACATCCTCGGTCTCCTGCGTTAGGCGCGCGCTTGCGAAAGCCGCGCCAAATCAAAAAAGCGTCGAGCGCCTCGCGATTCGATCCGGGTCGGCAAGGCGCTCGAAGCGCCGGGCGCACAGACAAATTTAAATACATATTTAAACACAATTTTAAACAAATTTGCACCCGCCGCGACAGCAGGGAACGGCGGCAAATCTCAACATCTTGTGGCTCACGCATCTTAGAGCCGCGAGGAGTAGTGCCTCAGAGGCGACATGCGCCTCGCGACCCCGCCTCTATGGTTAACGACTTTGCGGCAAACTTTTCGTAATCCTGTTGGAGGCCTGATTCGGACCTTCCTCACCGGAAGGAAAGAGTCGGCTGGCGACCCGGCGGGCGCGCGACGCCGGCGTCGGGCTCTCGAGGAGGCGATTCGTTGCTGGGGTTCAGCGGGGCCGAGCGCGCCGGGAGCGGCGGGCGAACGCGAAGGCTCGCTCCTGCGGGCGCCGTCCGGGCCGCCGCGGGCCTGGCGCTTTACCTGCTCGCGGGCGCGCTGGCCTGCGCGCAGGATCTCACGCAATCTTTAGAGGCGCCGGCCCGGATGGCGTTCGACACGGCTTCGGTCGAGGCCAATGTCGCGGGTCTCGTCATCCTGTCGCTGATGCTGCTGGCGACGATCACCGCCGTCCTTCATCTCATCGGCCGGCGGATCTGGACGCGCCGGGTTCATGAGCTCGAGACGGAGCTTGCGCGAACCAACGCCAAACTCGACCGCGCCGCGCTGATGCTGCGCGGCGAGTCGCAGATCCTCGTCTCATGGGAGAGCCCGGACGCGGAGCCGACGATCGAGGGCGATTTCGCCCTCGTCGCCGATTCGCCCCTGTCGTCGCGCGTGCTCGCCTTCGCCTCATGGCTCAGTGCGCCGCAGGCGGCGAAGATCAAGGAGGCGACGGAGCGGCTCCTCGGCCGTGGCGAAGCGTTCGCCGCCGCGGTAATCAGCTTGCGCGGCCGCCATCTGGAGATCGACGGCCGGCCAGTGTCCGGCGCCGCCATGATGCGCATCCGCGACGTTTCGGGCGAGCGCCTTCAACTGGCGCAATTGCGCGACGAATTCGCTCACGCCGAGGGCGCTCTCGAGGGCTTGCGCCGGGCGCTCGAAGCCGCCGACATGCCCGCATGGACGCGCGACTCCGTGGGCAGGATCGTCTGGTGCAACATTCCTTACGCCCTCGCGGTCGACGCGCCCGACGTCGAGGCCGCGATCGAGCGAGGCGGCGAAATGTTCGATCCGGCGGTGCGCCGGGAAATCACGACGGCGGTCAAGGAAACCGGCGCCTGGATGCGCCGCGCCTCGGCGGTGGTCGGCGGCGGGCGTCGAACTTACGACGCTGTCGAGGCGCGCACTCCGGTCGGCTCGGCGGGCCTCGCTCGCGATGCTTCCGAGATCATGGCGCTGAAAACGGATATGGAGCGCAACGAGGACGATTATTCGCGGATGATCGATCGCCTTTCGACGGCGGTTGCGATCTTCGACAAGGCCAAGCGGCTCACGCTCTACAACGCGGCCTACCTCCAGATCTGGTCGCTCGATCCGGCCTACCTCGATCAGGGGCCGACCGACGGCGAAATCCTCGACCGGCTGCGCGCCAAGCGCCAATTGCCCGAGCAGGTGGACTTCCGCGCCTGGAAGGCGCAGCAATTGAGCGCCTATCAGGCGATCGAGCCGAGCGAGACTGTGTGGCATCTGCCGGACGGGCGCGCGTTGCGCGTGGTCATGAGCCCCAACCCGAAAGGCGGCGTCACCTATCTCTATGACGACGCGACCCAGAGCTACGCGCTTGCTTCTCAGGTCACCGCGCTCACCCATGTGCAGGGCGAAACCCTCGACGCGCTCAAGGAAGGAGTGGCGGCGTTCGGGGCGGACGGACGCGTGAAGCTGTTCAACCCGGCCTTCGCCGAACTTTGGGAGATCGAGCCGGCCGTGTTGCGCGACCGGCCGCATATCGACGAGATTGCGCGCGCCTGCACGCCCCTCTGCCGCGACCCGCAGGCGTTTGACGAGATCAGAACGGCGATCGTCGATCTTCCCGAGCATCGCCAGAACCGGGCGGCGCGGATCGAGCGCACCGACGGGCTCATCCTCGATTGCGCCGCGCTGCCTTTGCCGGACGGAGCCACGCTCCTGACCTCGCTCGACGTGACCGCGGGCGTCAACTTCGAGCGTGCGCTGACCGAGCGCAACCAGGCGCTCGTGGACGCCGAGAAGCTGCGCAACGACTTCGTCAATCATGTCTCCTACGAACTGCGGACGCCGCTCACCAACATCATTGGCTTCACCCAGCTTCTGGCCGGAGGAGGGGTGGGCGCGCTCAATCCGAAGCAGATCGAATATGCCGGCTTCATCACCGATTCGTCGCACGCGCTGCTCGCCATCATCGACGACATTCTCGATCTGGCGTCCATCGACGCCGGAGCGATGGAGCTGAGGCTCGAGGACGTCGACGTCGCCGAGGCGATGAAGGCGGCGGCTTCTGGCGTGCAGGATCGCCTGAGCGAGGCGGCGATCGAATTGCGCATCGTCATGACCGATGGCGTAGGCTCGCTGCGCGCCGACGGCCGGCGGGTGCGCCAGATCCTGTTCAATCTTCTCTCGAACGCGATCAACTATTCGGAGGCCGGCCAGACGGTCACGCTGGCGGCGATGCGGCGTGGCGCGGAGATCGTTTTCAAGGTCAGCGACCGCGGGCGCGGTATTCCGCCCGAGATGATCGACCGCGTCTTCGAGCGGTTCGAGACTTTCCCGAACGGCTCGCGCCACCGCGGCCCTGGCCTTGGCCTGTCGATCGTGCGAGCCATGGTCGAATTGCATGGGGGCCGGGTCCTGATCGACACCGCCCCACGGGAGGGCACCACGGTCACCTGCATTTTTCCATTAGACCCAAGCGAGTCGGCGGCTCCCCCGCAGCTGGCGTCCCCCGCCCAGCGAGCGGCGCAGTAGAAGGGCATGACCGGTCTCGCTGGCGTAAGGGAGGAGGCGGGCGTTTGGACCTTCGAGGCGCCGGACGAGGCGACGACGCTCGCCCTCGCCGCGGCCCAGGCCGCCTGGCTCGAGCCGGGCGATTTCGTTGGCCTCACCGGCGATCTCGGGGCCGGCAAGACGGCTTTCGCCCGCGGCCTCATCCGCGCGCTTAGCCGTACGCCCGAGCTCGAGGCGCCGAGCCCGACCTTCACCTTGATGCAGGCCTATGACACTCCGCGCGGGCCGGTGGTCCATGCCGATTTCTACCGGCTGCGTGGCCCTGTGGAACTCGCCAATCTCGGCTGGGATGAGGCGATCGAGGGCGCGATCGCCATCGTCGAGTGGCCGGAGAAGGTGGCTGAGGCGCTGCCCCCCGACCGGCTCGAGGTCGAGATCCGGTTCGATTCGAGCCGCGGTCCCGAATTTCGCCTGCTCAGATTACGCGGATTCGGCGCGGTCGCCCCGCGCCTGGGGCTGGCGCTCGGCGTCGCGAGGCTGCTGGAGCGCGCCGGCTGGAGCGACGCGAAGCGCGAATTCCTGCAGGGCGACGCGTCCATTCGCGCCTATGAGCGGCTGACCAAGCCGACCGGCGAGACGGCGATCCTGATGATCTCTCCGCCCCGGCCGGATGGGCCCATCATCCGCTTTGGCAAGCCTTACGCCGCGATCGCCAAGCTCTCGCCCGATATCACCGCTTTCATCGCCATGGACGAGGGGTTGCGCAGCCTCGGCTACTCGGCGCCGGCCCTCATCGCCGTCAGCATCGAGGAAGGCCTGGCGCTGATCGAGGACTTCGGCTCAATCACCATCGCCCAGAACGGCGTTCCGGACGGCGCGCGCTATGCGCCGGCGATCGCGCTCCTGGCCGATCTGCACGGACGGGACCTGCCGCCAATCCTCACGGCCGGCGACGAAGCCTATGAGCCGCCAGTCTACGACATCGAAGCGATGCTGGTCGAGGTCGAGCTCGCGCTTGACTGGTATGCGCCGGGGATCGCGCGGGTGACTCCGCCGTCGGGCGCGCGCATGCAGTTCCTCGCCATCTGGCGCGAGCTCTTGCAGCCGATCCTGGCCGAGCCCACGACCTGGACGCTGCGCGACTATCATTCGCCCAATCTGCATTGGCTGCCGGACAGGCTGGGGCTCAGGCGCGTCGGCCTCATCGATTTTCAGGACGCGGTGATCGGCCCGCCCGCATACGATGTCGTTTCGCTGCTGCAGGACGCGCGCGTCGATGTGCCGGAGGATCTGGAGATGCGTCTGGCTGCCCTCTACATGCGGCGCAGAACGGCCGCCGACCCGGCCTTTGACACCCAGAAGTTCGCCGCCGCCTATGCGGCCACGGGCGCCCAGCGCGCGACCAAGATCCTCGGCCTCTTCGCTCGGCTCGACAAGCGCGACCGCAAGCCGGACTACCTGCGCCACCTTCCGCGGATCGAGCGCTATCTCGCCCGCAACCTCGCCCATCCGTTGCTTCGCCCGCTCGCGCTCTGGTATCAGAACCACTTGCCGCGGGCGCTCGGCCCGCCGCCCGAAGACCGAGCGCTGAGATCCCGATGAGCCCCCGTGTACCCAAGACGGCCATGGTGTTCGCCGCTGGCCTCGGGACGCGGATGCGGCCGGTCACCGACACGCTGCCGAAGCCGCTGGTCAAGGTTCGCGGCAGGGCCCTTCTGGATTATTGTCTCGATCGCCTGGCGGAAAACGGCGTCGAGCGGGCGATCGTCAACGTGCATTGGCTTGCCGACCAGGTCGAGACGCATCTCGCCGGGCGGCGGGCGCCGAAGATCATCATCTCGGACGAACGGTCGAACCTGCTCGACCAGGGCGGCGGAATCAGGCGCGCGCTGCCGATGATCGGCGAGGATCCGTTCCTCATCTGCAACACCGACGCGTTCTGGATCGAGGGACCGCGTTCGAATCTCGCCCGCCTCGCCGGGACTTTCGATCCGGACGCGATGGACATTCTGCTCCTGGTCGCGGCGAGCGCCGGCGCGGTCGGCGTCGACTGGCCGGGTGATTTCGGCATGGGCCATGACGGACGGCTCGAGCCGCGCGAGCCGCGTCACGTCGCGCCCTTCGTCTATACCGGCGTCGGCATCGTCAAGCCGCAGCTGTTCGAGAGGGAAAAGGCGGAGGCGTTCCGCCTCGCGCCGTTCTTTCACGCAGCGGCCGCGCAGGGCCGCCTTTACGGCGTTCGCCTCGATGGCCTCTGGGTGCATGTCGGGCGCCCGGAAAGCATCGCGGAGGCGGAACTCGCCATCGACCGCTCGATTTGTAAGCGGGCCCCTTGCCGAGCCTGTGGAATCTTTGTAGCTCGGCGGAGAAATTCACACAAGGGGGACCCGCAATGCCCATAACGGATGACGTTCGCGCCAGGAGCGGCCTTGACGTCAAGGAGCGCGCCGCCGCCGCCCTGGCCGATATGGGCTTGTCGATATCCGACGCCATCCGTCTCTTGATGGTGGGCGCGGGCGAGCGCTGGTTCCCGCTCGAGATGAACGCGCCGAGCGTGATCACGAGCAGCGCCGTCGCCGAGCGCGATGGCCGCCGGGCCAAGGCGCTCGCCAGCATCGATGATTTCATGGCCGAGTTTCGCGATCGCGGCGATTGACCCCTCTCCCTGTGGACGAGGGGAAGGGGGAAGCGCGCGCTCGTCACCCCGATTTCCCAAATCGGCCGAACTGGCCTATTTCCTCCCGCTCATGAGTTGGGCCGCCCGCGGGCCCACGCGGGAGAGCCCCCATGAAACTGCCGAGCCAGATCGGCCCCATCCATTTCGTCGGGATCGGTGGCATCGGCATGTCGGGCATCGCCGAAGTACTCCTCAACCTCGGCCATCAGGTTCAGGGCTCGGACCTGAGCGACAACGCCAACGTCAAGCGCCTGCGCGAGCAGGGCGCGACGGTCTTCGTCGGCCACGACAAGGCCAATCTCGGCGCCGCGGCCGTGGTCGTCGTCTCGTCGGCGGTGAAGCGCGACAATCCCGAGGTCGCGGCCGCGCGGGCGCGGCGCATTCCGGTCGTTCGCCGCGCCGAAATGCTCGCTGAACTGATGCGGCTCAAGCAATGCGTGGCCGTCGCCGGCACGCATGGCAAGACCACCACCACCTCGCTCGTGGCGACGCTGCTCGACGCCGCCGGGCTTGATCCGACGGTGATCAACGGCGGCATCATCAACGCCTACGGGACCAACGCGCGGCTTGGGGCCGGCGAATGGATGGTGGTCGAGGCGGACGAAAGCGACGGCACGTTCCTGAGGCTCCCGGTCGACATCGCCGTCGTCACCAACATCGATCCCGAGCACCTCGACCATTTCGGGACCTTCGACGCGATCAAGGACGCCTTTCTCGCGCTGGTCGGCAATCTGCCGTTCTACGGCTTCGCCGTCATGTGCATCGATCATCCGACCGTGCAGGAGCTGGTCGGGCGGATCGAGGACCGCCGGATTCTGACCTATGGCGAAAACCCGCAGGCCGACGTGCGCCTTCTCGACGTCAACCTCGCCGGCGGCGTCACGCGGTTTTCGGTGCTGATCCGCGAGCGGGCGACAGGCCGCGCGACCTTCATCGACGACCTGGCGCTGCCGATGCCCGGACGCCACAATGCGCTGAACGCCACCGCCGCGATCGCCGTCGTGCACGAACTGGGCGCGCCGGTCGACGTGATCCGCAAGGCGATCGCCACCTTCGGCGGCGTGAGGCGGCGCTTCACCCGCACGGGGACATGGAATGGCGTCGCGATCTACGACGACTATGGCCATCATCCGGTCGAGATCGCCGCGGTCCTCAAAGCCGCGCGGGCGGCGACAGAGGGCAAGGTGATCGCGATCGTGCAGCCGCATCGCTTCACCCGGCTGGCGTCGCTGTTCGACGCCTTCGCCACCTGCTTCAATGACGCCGACACGGTCATCGTCGCCGACGTCTATCCCGCAGGCGAAGCGCCGATCGAAGGGGTCGACAAGGCGGCGCTGGCGACTGCGATCGCAGCTCACGGTCATCGCCACGCGCTGATGCTGCCCTCGCCCGAGAAATTGGCGGGCTTGGTGCATTCGCTTGCCAAGCCGGGCGATTATGTCATTTGCCTCGGCGCCGGGTCGATCACGCAATGGGCCTATGCGCTGCCCACTGAACTCGCCGCCCTCGACGCGAAGGGCTGAGGTGAAGACCGCGCTTGCTCTTCGCCACGTCGCTTTCGAGGACGTCGGCGTCTGGCGCGACACGCTCGGCGCGCATGGCTATGAACTCGCCTATCGCCAGGCCGGCCTCGATCCGCTTAACGACGATGCGCTCGGAGCCGATCTCCTGATCGTCCTCGGCGGCCCGATCGGGGTCTACGAGACCGACGCCTATCCGTTTCTCGTCGAGGAGATCGAGGCGATCCGGCGCCGCCTCGAGTTCAAAGAGGCCTGTCCTCGGCGTATGCCTCGGCGCGCAGCTCATGGCCGCCGCGCTCCGCGCGAAGGTCGCGCCGGGACCCGGAAAGGAGATCGGCTATGCGCCGGTCGATCTCACCGCCGCCGGCCGCGGCTCGCCGCTGGCCCGTCTCGAGGGCCTACCGGTCCTCCACTGGCACGGCGACGCCTGCGCCTCGCCCTGGGGGGCCGAGATTTCTGGCTTCGACTGCCCTTTGCCCCGTGCAGGCTTTTCGCCTCGGCGCGGAGGCGCTCGCGCTTCAGTTTCACGTCGAGGCCGATCCCGACCGGATCGAAACCTGGCTCATCGGACATGCGTTCGAACTCGCCAAAGCGGGCGTCGATCCGCAAACGATCCGCGCCGACGCGGGGCGGCGCGGCGCGGCGACAGCCGAGGCCGGGCGGGCGCTTCTCTCCGACTGGCTCGCGGCCCTGCCTCGATGAGCGTCTCAGAGGTGATCCGCGCGGCCGCGCAGCGCGTTCGCGGGCGCATCGCCTTTGACGCGCCGATCGCGGAAGCGACCTGGTTTCGGGTCGGCGGTCCGGCCGAGGCCCTGTTCTCGCCGGCCGACGAGGACGATCTCGCCTCTCTCCTTTCCGTCCTGCCGCGCGAGATCCCGGTCACGATAGTCGGCCTCGGCTCGAACCTCATCGTGCGCGATGGCGGGATAAAGGGCCTCGTCATAAGGCTCGGCGGCCGGGCGTTCGGCGCGGTCGAGATCATGGAGGGCTTTCGCATCGTCGCTGGGGCGGCAACGCCGGACCAATACGTCGCCAAGGCCGCCGCGACGGCGAGCGTCGATGGGCTGGCGTTCCTGCGCGGCGTTCCGGGCGCGATCGGCGGGGCCTTGGTCATGAACGCGGGCGCGCATGGCGGGGAAGTGAAGGATGCGCTGATCGAGGCGCGCGGGATCGATCGGACGGGCGCGAGGCGCGCGTTCTCGAATGCGGCGATGGGTTTTTCCTATCGCCATAGCGCGGCCCCGGACGATGTCATTTTCACCGCCGCGACGTTTCAGGGCCGCCCAGGCGAGCTTGGGGCGATCGAAGCCGAGATGGAGCGAATCACGCGCGCAAGAGAGGCGTCGCAGCCGATCCGCGAGAAGACCGGCGGCTCGACCTTCAAGAATCCGCCGGGCCTCAAGGCGTGGGAACTGATCGATCGGGCCGGATGCCGGGGCTTAAGACATGGCGGCGCTCAGGTGTCGCCCATGCACTGCAACTTTCTCATCAATCTCGGGTCCGCGACCGCCGCCGATCTCGAGGCGCTCGGCGAGGAGGTTAGGCGCCGGGTTCTTGAGACGAGCGGCGTTGCGCTCGATTGGGAGATCAGGCGCGTCGGGGAGGCGCGGGGAGATTAGTGTCACGGATTCGAAATTCGTTCGATTATGGGTGAGCGCCAAGGACGAGACCCCCAACCGCCTCATCCTGAGGAGCGAGGCAAAGCCTCGCGTCTCGAAGGATGCTCCAGGGGGTCGGCGCCGGGAAGCAGCGTACTGGATGCGTCCTTCGAGGCCGCTTCGCGGCGCCTCAGGACGAGGGGTTGGGATGAAATACGCAGACTTCAGAATCAGGACATTAGAGCAGATTGCTTTTGGATCATCGCGTCCCAAGGATCGAGCCCGCGGATCCTCGCCATGAGGTTTCCATTCAACTTCGGTGCGTTCTCGCGCAACGAGCAACGACCTTTTCTTGACAAAATCAGAAATAGACGCTACATATATTCCCATTGACGGAATCTACTCCGGCGCCTCCAAGCCCAGGAGCGAGAGACGTGGCTGTTTGAAACGCTGCTCAACCACAACCTAACACGCGAGTCGAAGAGGGAAGAAATTTTTTCTACTTTTTTCGCTCATAACCCTTTGAAAAGTCCGGATTCAGAAAAGTAAAAGAAAGCGAAGAAAAGCAAAAGAAAGCGATTTTGCTTTCGTTCGCTTTCCACCGAATTCGCGCAGGGGTTGCAATCGGAACGGTCGAGTGGCCGCCCCGCCGCCGGTCGAGACGAGACGGCAGGCTTCAGCCGGGCAGGGGGTCAGAAGCCCTGGTCCTGGGCCGAGATATAGGCCCGGTTCCAGGTCGGCGTGATCAGGACGTCGTTGAGGCACACGCGCGGCGGCAGGCAGGCGATGTAGAGAATGAGGTCGCCGATGTCCTCCGATTGCAGCATCCGCGCCTTGTCCTCGTCGCTCACGGGAACGGGCCGCTTGGCGATGATCGGCGTCGCCACCTCGCCCGGCGAGAGCGCCGTCGCCCGGATGCCGTTCCGGCACTCCTCCATGTTGATGCTCTGGCTCAGCGCGACGACGCCGTGCTTCGCCGCGATATAGCCGACGCCCGGCTGGGTGCTGACGAAGCGCCCGGCGATCGAGGCGATGTTGATGATCACGCCGTCCTTCTGCTTGCGCATGATCGGCAGCGCCGCGAGCGAGCCATGGAAAGCGCTCGACAGGTTGGCGCGGATCAGTTCCTCGACGCCGGCCGGCGAGAGCCGCTTCCAGCTCCGGTCGGGAATGTTGGAGCCTGCATTGTTGACCATGATGTCGAGGCGGCCGAATTCCTTCTCGATCGCCTCCGTGATGGCAAATGGGTCTTCCGGGCGAGACATGTCGCCAGGATGAACGCGCGCTGTGCCGCCGTCTTTCGCGATCTTGGCCGCGACCGCCTCGAGCGGCTCCTTCCGCCGCCCGGTCAACATCACACTCGCCCCCTCACGCGCAAGCGCAAGCGCCCCGGCCTCGCCAATTCCGCTTCCCGCTCCCGTGACCCACGCGACCTTGCCCTTGAGCCGCTGCATCTATGAACCCCCTCCTGTGGCCGGCGCCGCTATTCCCGTCAGCGCGGGGCGGCTTCGTGCGGCGCGGAATTGTCGACGTTCGCGCTGGCCTTGGCGCCGCCGAGGTCAACGCCGGCGATCTTCGCATAGAGGCGGGCGACCGACGCATCGTCGTCGCGTCCCATGCCTGAGGCGGCCGTCATCAGAAACATCTGCAGCGCCGAAGCCGCAAGCGGCGTCGGAAAGGATTCCGCGCGAGCCATGTCCGACAGGATGCCGAGATCCTTGGTGAAGATATTGACGGCGCTCTTGGGCGTATAGTCGTCGTCGAGGATGTGCGGCACGCGGTTCTCGAACATCCAGGAATTTCCGGCCGAAGCCGTGATCACCTCGTAGACCTTCGCGAGGTCGAGCCCGAGCTTCTTGGCGAAGGCGATCGCTTCGCAGGCGGCCGCGATATGGATTCCGGCGAGATGCTGGTTGATCATCTTGAAGGCGGAGCCTGCGCCAGCTTCGTCGCCCAGGCGATAAACCTTGGCCGCGATCGCTTCGAAGATGGGCTCGGCCCGTTTCATCGCGGCCTCTCGCCCGGAGGTCAGCAGGGTCAAGGCGCCGTCGGCGGCCCGAGCCGGCCCGCCGCTGGTCGGCGCATCGACAAAGGCGCGGCCTTCCGCCTCGATTCTCGCGCCCAGGCTTCGCGCCTGGGCCGGATCCATCGTCACGCAGGAGATGATGAGCGCGTCCGGGCCGGTCGAGGCCAGCGCGCCGGCCTCGCCGAACAGAACCGCCTCACATTGCGCGGCGTTGACCAGAACGAGGATAACGACATCCGCGCCCGAGGCCGCCTCGCGCGCGGAGCCGGTCGCGGCGCCGAACGCGTCGGCGAAGCGAGCCGCGGCTGAGGGACTCGTGTCCGCGCCGACCACGGGCCAGCCCTTCCGCGCCAGGCTGGCGGCGATCCCATAGCCCATGGCGCCAAGTCCGATCACGGCGATCTTGTTCGATTTCATGCCGGGGGACCCTAACACCGCGCGCGACGGGACGGAAAGCTTGAGCCGCCGAAAGATGCGGTCGGGCCGCGCCATCCGCGCCCTTCCAGTGGGGCGAAAGCGTTCCAGCCTATGCGCTGGCCGCAAGCTGAAGCTGGCGCTGCGCTTCCTGCATGGCGCGCAAATTCGCCTGTCGCACCCGCTCGGCCTCCTCGTCGAACAGGAAGGTGAGGAACACGTAGCGCCGCCCGCGGGTCACCCGCGACACCTGGTGCAGGATCGAGGCTGAGAACACGACGGCCGCTCCGGGGGCGGCCTTGAAGCTTCGCGGGGCGTATTCAGGAAACGAGATCTCGCCGCCGTCGAAATCCGCGTTGAGGTTGACGGAGACGGCGAACCGGCGATGCGCCACCGATATCCCCGTGTCGTCGCGATGGGGACCGAAATGCCCGCCCGTCTCGGAATCGTAGCGCGCAACGAGGTCGCGCTCGATCCGGGTCAAGCGCATCTGAAACGCCTTCTTGATCTCCGGACAGATCCTTCGCCCGACGCGCGCTCTCAAGTTGGCGATGAGGCGCTGGTCGGTCAGATGGAAATCGCGCCGGCGCTTCCAGGTCCCGTCGAAATTCTCGATTCCCCGTCCGCCCTGGTCCTGCATGAAGCCGCTCTCCTTGCCCGCCGCCCCGCTCGAAACAGGCGATGAGATGGGCGCAGAGCTCAGGCTCGAAAACATGCGGCAGGACGAGGATCGGGGCCGGCGGGGACGGCTCGGGGGCTTCGCCTGGCGGCGGCGGATCGCTCAGATGCGCGAGCGCTCGATCGGTCTCGTTCAGGGGCGCGACGTCGACGACCCGCAGCATCGGGTCGAGGATGACCAGACACCGGTCCGCGCCGAAGCCGCGCGCCGTCTCATCGCCATCCGACAAGAATAGGATCGACGGAAACCGGAGCTTGAGCCCGCTCTCCGCCTCTGACTCTGATTCGGGTACGACCGCGAAGAAGGCGGCCTTGCCTTCGTCGACCAGGCGCCGTTTGGCCGAGAGCGCCGTCAGCGCGGACTGCGCCGCAGGGTCGGCGGTCGAGCCGAGGAAGGCGAGCGCGATCATGCGGCCGGGAAAGGGGTCGAAAGCCAGACGATGGCGCCCCTGATTGAGGAGGAAAGCGCTGTCGCCCCGCTGGACGCCGGGTTTGAGCGCGAAGTCGAGCGATTCGGACATGGCTGTTCCCGTCAGCGCGCCGTCGGCTCGCCCCGAGCCGACGCAGGCGGACGCTAGCGGGAAAGCCTTAAGTCTTAGGGACAATCCGGCCCGGCGCCCGGAGCTTTTCCGCCTGCCAATTCGCTGAGGTTAACGCATCGTTAAGCCCTTGGACTTAATCGTGCCTTAACTTCGCGTCTTTGCGCGAAGTCAGGGAATCGGCGGGCGATGGCGCCACTCGCGGTCGCAATGACTGACCGGCGGACCGAGGGCGCGCTCCGCTTCGCTCCGAATCACCGCCGTCGCGGCCTCGCGGCCGGCTGTTCGCTGGCAATGAACGCCCTCCCGCTTCCGAAGCGTTGGCGGAAAATGACGCAAAAGACTCGAATGCGCAACTCGTACGCCATCCCGTCGAGGATTCTTAAACCGAATATTTACTATAAGGCCCACAACTTCGGCCCAGAGCCTATTGGCTTCGAGTTGTCGCGGCATAAGCCGCGCCGACTTTCACTTCCGCGGGACGGCGGGCGAAGTCGAACGCGTCAGTCTCGGAGTCCACGCCCGGCCGGGTCCCGACGGCGACGTCGCCCTTGCCGGAACGGGCCGGCCACGCCGGCTTTTCGTTGAGTAACCCGGGCGCCGGGATGGTGGAGGGCGGGTCGTGCGAAGGTTGAGCGAAATGCTCGGATGGGGACGGACGGCGCGGCGGCCGCTGGGCCAGATCGCGGCTGACGCGCCCCCGCCCAAGGTGCTGCTGCGAGCCGAGCGGGCTCAGCGGGCCCCGCTCAATTGGCGCCTTCGCCTGGACCGCCCCGCTCCCCACAAATTCGATATCGCGCTGACGCTTTTCGTCCTCCTCGGCGCGGCGCTTCTCGGGGCCGAGCGGGGCGGCCAGCTCGATGGGGTTATGACGGAGGCGAGCCGCGCCGGCGATTGGGTCGCCCGGTCGGTCGGCCTTGGCGTCGCTGTCGTCACGGTCTCCGGGACGACGCATATGAGCGAGCCCAGGATCCTCGCGATCGCAGGCATCGACGCCAGCCGGTCGCTGCCGTTTTTCGACGTGGCCGAGGCGAAGGCGCGGCTCGAGGCCAACCCGCTGATCAAACAGGCGAGCGTCCGCAAGCTTTACCCCAACCAGGTCGTCATCGACATCGTCGAGCGCACGCCCTACGCCGTCTGGCAGAAGGACGGAGACGTCAGCGCGATCGCGGCCGACGGGGCGCCGATCGACGAGGTCGTCGACGGCCGTTACGCCGATCTGCCCTTCGTCGTGGGCGAAGGCGCGAATGCGCGGGTGCGCGAATATGTCCAGCTGCTCGATGCGATGGAGGAACTGAAGCCGCGCGTCGAGGCGGGCGTCCTGGTTGGTCAGCGGCGGTGGAATCTGCGGCTGAAGTCCGGCGTCGACATCAAGCTGCCGGAAGATAATCCCCTGGCCGCGGTCACCGAGCTTCTCAGGCTTCAGCGCCAGTCCCGGATCCTGGACAAGGACATGCTGGCGCTCGATTTCCGGGTTCCGGGCCGGGTGTTCGTGCGCTTGACCGAGGATGCGGCCACCGCCTGGGCGGAAGGCCACTCGGGCAAGAAGGGCGCACAGCCATGAGCCTGAAATCGCTCGCTCCGCGCATGCGCCAGATCCCGCCTCGCAAAAGCGCCATTCTCTCGGTGCTCGACGTCGGCGCCTCCAAGATCGTGTGCCTGATCGCCCGGTTGACTCCGATGGAGCCGTCCGAGGCGCTGCGCGGGCGCACCCACCGATGCAAGGTGCTCGGCATCGGCCATCAGCGCTCGAGCGGCGTCAAGGGCGGCGCGGTGGTCGATCTTCAGGCGGCGGAGCACGCCGCGCGGCTGGCGATCGACGCGGCCGAGCGCATGGCTGGCGTCGAGGTCGGCGGCGTCATCATCAACATGTCCGGCGGGCGGCTCGGCTCGCGTCGCCAGGGCGCGGACATTGCAGCTCGCGCGGCAAGACCGTCGCCGAGCACGACCTCCACCACGTGCTGGCGGCCGCGGCGGCGGCGAAGGCCGAGCCCGGGCGGACGATCCTGCACGCGCTTCCGACCGCCTTCCGGCTCGACTCGATCAGGGATGTGCGCGATCCCAAGGGCATGGTCGGCCATGAACTCGGCGTCGATCTTCATCTCGCCACCTGCAATTCGGCGGCCGCGCGCAACTTGATGCTGGTCATCGAACGCTGCCATTTGCGGGTCGAGGCGATGGTGGCGACGCCTTACGCCGCGGGCCTCTCGACGCTGGTCGACGACGAGGCGGAGCTTGGCGCCGCAGTGGTCGATTTCGGCGGCGGCTCGACGACGGTCGGGGTGTTCTCCGGCGGCCGGCTGATCCATGTCGACGCCGTCGCCCTCGGCGGCGTCCACGTGACAAGGGACGTCGCGCGCGGGCTCAACGTTTCGGTCAGCGACGCCGAACGCCTGAAGACCCTGTACGGCGCCTGCATCGCTTCGCCCTCCGACGACCGCGAAACCATCACCGTCCACCGGCTCGGCGACGACCCGGATCATCCGAGCCATCTGCCGAAGTCGGAGCTCGTGCAAATCATCCGCCCGCGGGTGGAGGAGATTCTCGAACTCGTGCGCGACCGGCTCAAGGCGTCGGGGTACGCGGCTCAGGCGGGCCGCAGGCTGGTGATGACCGGGGGCGCCTGCCAGTTGACCGGGCTGCCGGAGCTGGCGCGCTCGATCCTTTCCAACCAGGCCCGCATCGGGCGCCCGCTCGGGATCGAGGGGCTGCCGGAATCCGGCAAGAGCCCGTCCTTCGCCGCGGCGGTCGGCCTCATGGTTTATCCGCAGATGGCCGGCCTCGAATATTTCGAGATCACCCGCTCGCTCGCGCGGCCCCATCAAGGCCAAGTCGGCTATGCGGCGCGGGTCGGACGGTGGCTCAAGGACAGTTTCTAAGGCGCGTAAAGAGGCGCTCGCCGGAGGCAAGCGCGTGGGTGAGAGCGAAACACGCATTCCAATCGGCGCCGGCGGGCGTCCAACCAATGAGGCAAGCATGTCGATCAATCTGAAGGCGCCCGAACTCAGGGAATTGAAGCCCCGCATCATGGTGGCCGGCATCGGCGGCGCCGGCGGCAACGCGGTCAACAACATGATCGTGTCCGGCCTGTCGGGCGTCGATTTCATCGTCTGCAACACCGACGCGCAGGCGCTGACCTCCTCGCGCGCCGAGCGCATCATCCAGATGGGCCTTCAGGTGACGGAGGGCCTCGGCGCCGGATCCAAGCCTGAAGTCGGCAAGGCGGCTGCGGAGGAGGCGCTCGAGGAGCTCCGCGATCACCTCGCCGGCGCCCACATGGTGTTCGTCACCGCCGGCATGGGCGGAGGCACCGGCACCGGCGCCGCGCCGGTCATCGCGAGGGCGGCGCGCGAGATGGGCATCCTCACCGTCGGCGTGGTCACCAAGCCGTTCCATTTCGAGGGCGGCCGGCGGATGAAGATCGCCGAGGCCGGCATCTCCGACCTGCAGAAGGCGGTCGACACGCTGATCATCATTCCGAACCAGAACCTGTTCCGGGTCGCCAACGAGAAGACGACTTTCGCCGACGCCTTCGCCATGGCCGACCAGGTTCTCTACTCCGGCGTCGCCTGCATCACGGACCTGATGGTGAAGGAAGGACTTATTAACCTTGATTTCGCTGACGTGCGCTCGATCATGAGCGAGATGGGCAAGGCGATGATGGGCACCGGCGAAGCGGCGGGCGACAAGCGCGCGGTGCAGGCCGCCGAAGCGGCGATCGCCAATCCGCTGCTCGACGAGACCTCGATGCGGGGGGCGCGCGGCCTGCTCATCTCGATCACCGGCGGCAACGACCTCACGCTCTATGAAGTCGACGAGGCGGCGAGCCGCATTCGCCAGGAGGTCGACGAGGAGGCCAACATCATTCTGGGCGCGACATTCGACTCGGCGCTCGACGGGGTCGTCCGCGTCTCGGTCGTCGCGACCGGCATCGATCAGGAAGCGATCGGACAGATCGAGCCGGCCAACGTCCAGCCGAGGGCCGAAGCCTTCGCGCGCCCGCGCCCTTTCTCGCCGATCCGTTCGGCCCGTCCGGCGCCAGTCCAGGCTGACCTGCCCGCGGCCGCGACGCTCGCCATTCCGGGGACCGCCCTCGATTCTGCCCCTGCTTTCCCCGAACCGATCGAGCCCAGCCGCGAAACGGACGAATCCGCGACGCTCGAATTCATTCCGCCCGCGCCGGAGCAGCCGATGGCTCGGACGCCCCGCATGCCGCAGATCGAGGACCTGCCGCAGGTCGCGCAGAACCAGTTGCGCGCCATGCGCGAGGGGCAAAACGGCGTCCCGGCCCCGGAGACGCGCCGCCGGTCGCTGTTGGAGAAGCTGGCCGCATTCGGCATTACGCGCCACGAGGAGGAGCCCGCCGCCGCGCCGGTCGCCGCGCCGCCCCCGGCGCCCGTCACGCCGCTTCAGCGGCCCCATGCTGTCGCTCCGGTTGATCCCGGCCGTCCCCAGCAGCGAACCCAGGCTGCGCGCCCGCTCGGCGCGCTCGATCCCAACGGTCGCTCCCTCCATCGCCCTCCGGTCTCGGAGGACGACCACCTCGACATCCCGGCGTTTTTACGGCGGCAGCAGAACTGATTCGGCCGGCTGCGAAGCCTCAGCTTCGCGGCTGGGGCCGCCTCGAAAGCGTCATTATTCACATGGCTCAGGGCTGATAAAATTTATAAAACATTGAAAAATATGAGAGAACTGTCATGGACCCATTGTAACTTTTGTTCACCAAAGGTGATTTGTCCCGACGGGGGCCCCGCCCCTAGTCTGGCTTTTCAGGAGCCGTCTCCAGACTTTTTGGTGGCGGCGGGCGGCGGACGACGATCGGCAGCTTTGTATAGCGAGGTGGCGCGGAGCTTGAGTGCTTCGCACCGCGGCCGACGGCGCAAACTAGGGCCGGGCGCAAGTCCGGGTGTCGTTGACGATGCGGTTTGGGTTTCAGACAACGCTGCGCGACCGTGCGGCAATCCACGGCGTCGGCGTACACTCTGGGGCGCCTGCTCAAGTCATCCTTCACCCCGCCCACGCCGACACCGGCGTGACGTTTCTGCGCACCGCATTGCCGGGCGGACGCGAGCGTCTGCTCGAGGCCAAACGCGGCAATGTGACGCAGACCTCGCTCAGCACCACGCTTGGCGACGCCTCGGGCGCCAGCGTCTGCACCGTCGAGCACCTTCTGGCCGCGCTCTCGGGTCTTCGGATCGACAATGTCGTGATCGAGATCGACGGGCCGGAAACGCCGATCATGGATGGCTCCGCCGCGGATTTTGTCAGAGCGATCAATTCGGTCGGCGTCGCCCAGCAAGCCCGTCTGCGCCGCTATCTCAAGATCGTCAAACCGGTTCGCGTCGATCGAGATGGCGGCTTCGCCGAGTTCCTGCCGGCTGAAAACGGATTCCGTCTCGATGTCGAGATCGACTTCAAATCTCCGGCGATCGGGCGCCAGCGCCGCGTGTTCGACCTCGATCCAACCACATTCCGGCGCGAGATCGCCCGCGCGCGCACTTTCGGTTTCCTCAGCGACGTCCAGGCTTTGTGGCAGGCGGGCTACGCGTTGGGCTCTTCGCTCGAGAATTCGGTGGCCATCGATGGCGACGCCATCCTCAATCCGGAAGGTTTGCGCTACGCAGACGAGTTCGTGCGCCATAAGGCGCTCGACGCGGTCGGAGATCTGTCGCTGGCGGGCGCGCCGATCATCGGTCTTTACCGAACCTATCGCCCGGGACACAAGCTCAACGCGCTGGCGCTCGAGGCGCTGTTCGAGCATCGTTCGGCTTATGAGATTCTTGAAGCGCCCGCAGCGCCAGTCGCGATCAGAGCCCGGTTCGGTGGCGCGTATGCGCCCGCCGGGGCCGCGGCGTTCGCCGCCGCCGATTGACCGCTTCCGGAGGGTCGCCGCCGGCCGGCCCGACTTCCCTTGCTCTGAGAGCCCAATGGCGTCGCTGACGGCCGTTATGCGCGGGCCGAACAGGTGGCGCGCGCGTCACGAGTGCGCTAAATGAGCGGCCGCGCCGTAGAACGGCGCAACGGCGGTCCATCGGCCGCAACTGACCCGAGTTTGTGAACCATGGCCGACGTCGAAATTGGCTCCATCCCGTCTCACGGCCGGAAGCGTATGGCGCGCTGCTTGGCCGCTGTCGCGGCGCTCGTCGCCATCGCGCTCGCGAGTTCTTCCTGTTCGATGATCGACCAGTTCAATCCATTCGGAACTGAGAAATACAAGATGGAGGTCACGCCGGACGTGCCGGCGAGCAAGACATACGATCAGGGTCTGGCGAAACTGGCCAACGGCTCGCCCTCCGAGGCTGCGAAGAAATTCACCGATCTCGGCAAGGAGTACCCAACCTCGGATTGGGCGCGCAAAGGCCTGTTGATGACGACTTACGCGGACTATCAGGCTGGCGACTACACCAGCGCCGAAACCTCCGCCGAGCGTTACCTCAAGGACTATCCGAACTCGCCTGAGGCGGACTACGTTCTCTACTTGCAGGCGAACGCATATTACATGCAAATACCAGATATTTCGCGCGACCAAGAAAAGACGTCGAAGGCGCTCGAGACGTTCCAGTCCGTGGTGCAGAAATATCCGAAGTCCGAATATGCCGAAGACGCGAAATACAAGATCACGGTCACCGAAGATCAGCTAGCAGGCAAGGAAATGTCGATCGGGCGGTTCTATCTCAACCGCCGTAATTACACGGCAGCCATCAATCGCTTTCGCAACGTGCTTCAGTATTACCAAACAACTCGGCATGCGCCTGAAGCGCTCTACCGCCTGGTCGAGGCATACCTTGGTTTGGGAATCGCGGCTGAAGCGCAAACCGCAGCCGCGGTGCTCGGGCACAATTTTCCCGACAGCCAGTGGTACCATGACGCCTACGATCTGCTGAAGGGCAAGGGGCTGCCGCCGCAGGAATACGGTGGCTCGTGGATTTCGAAGATCTGGCATACGGTCGTCCCGTCCTAATCCTGACGCCTTGATGCTTTCGCGCCTCTCCATTCGCGACGTGGTGCTGATCGATCAGCTGGATCTTGAGTTCTCGCCCGGGCTGACGATCCTCACCGGCGAGACCGGCGCGGGGAAATCGATTCTTCTGGACGCGCTGGCGCTGGCGCTCGGCGCGCGCGGCGCCGGTGGTCTGGTGCGCCACGGCCAGGCGCAAGGCCAGGTGACGGCGACCTTCGAATTGCCGAAGGGCCACGCCGCCCACGCGCTGCTCGAAGGGCAGGACATCGAAATCGGCGACGAACTCATCCTGAGGCGGGTCCAGCTCGCGGACGGACGCACGCGCGCCTACGTCAATGACCGCAGCGTCAGCGCCCAGGCGCTGCGCGCGCTCTCTTCGGCGCTGGTCGAGATCCACGGCCAGCACGACGAACGCGCGCTGACCGATCCATCGACCCATCGGGCGCTGGTCGACGCTTATGGGGGGCACGAGCCGCTCGCGGCCGCGACCGAGCAGGCTCACGCCGCCTTGCGCGAGGCCGAACGCGCGCTCGACGCGGAACGCGCCAGGGTCAAGGCCGCGGAGGTCGAAGCGGAGTTCGCCGCCCATGCGTATGAGGAGCTGACCAAGCTGGACGTCCAGCCGAACGAAGAGGAGACGCTTGCGGCGCGCCGGCAGGCGATGATGCAGGGCGAGAAGGTCGCCGCCGACATCCGCGACGCGCGCGATCACCTGACCGGCGAAGCCGCCATCCTGCCGCTCCTGCTCTCCCTCTCACGCCGGCTGCAGCGCCGCATGGCCCAGGCGCCGGCGCTGCTTGAACCCAGCGTGAAGGCGCTCGACGAAGCGATCGACGCCGTCGAGCGCGCGACCCGCGAGGTCGAGGACGCGCTAGAGGCGAGCGCTTTCGATCCCTACGAGCTCGAGCGTTGCGAGGAGCGCCTGTTTGCGCTCAGGGCGATGAGCCGCAAGCACAACGTTCCGATCGAAAGCCTGCCGGCGCTGGCGCAGAAATTCGCCGACGACCTTGCGGCTTTAGCCGCCGGGCGCAGCGAGGTCGGCCGCCTCGAAGCCAGCGCCAAAAGCGCCGCCGAGGCCTATCGCGCCGCCGCGGGCGCGCTCAGCGCCGCGCGCGAGCAGAGCGCGCGCAAGCTGGAGAAAGCGGTGAGCGCGGAGCTGGCTCCGCTCAAGCTCGAGCGCGCCGAGTTTAGCGTCGACTTGAGGCGCGACGACGCCCTCGTCTCGCCGAGCGGCTACGACCGGGCGGAATTCTTCGTCCGCACCAATCCCGGGTCGCGGCCGGGCCCGTTGATGAAAGTGGCGTCCGGAGGCGAACTGGCGAGGTTCCTGCTGGCGATCAAAGTCCGGCTCGCCGAGCGCGGCACTGCGCCGACCTTGGTTTTCGACGAAATCGACACCGGCGTCGGCGGCGCCGTCGCCGACGCGATGGGTCAGCGTCTGGCGCGGCTCTCGGCGCGGGCTCAGGTGCTCGCGGTCACGCACGCGCCGCAAGTGGCGGCGCGGGCGCGGAACCACTACCGCATCGTCAAAAGCGACGTTGGCGCTGGCGAGCGGGTCGCCACCCGCGTTTCGCGTCTCGACCCGGCCGAGCGGCAGGAGGAGATCGCGCGCATGCTCGCCGGCGCCGAAATCACGCGCGAGGCGCGCGCCGCCGCCGTGAGCCTGATCGAGAAGGCCGAATGACGGCGGAACCGGACATCGGCGCCGGGCTTGCTCCGCTGCGCCTGCGGCCCTATCAAGCGAGAGGCCGCGCGTGCGGTCCGATCTATCGATTTGACCAAGGAAATCCGGGATGAGTCCGGATAAGCGCGAAGCAAAAAGCGAGGATCTGAGGCGGGTCCGCCTCGCAGCGTCGCTCAGGGAGAATCTGAAGCGGCGCAAGGCGCAGAGCCGGGCGCGACAGACGGAGGTTCAGCCGGCGGACAGCCCGGCCGGGCCGGCGTCTGGCGAGCGGAAAGGCTGACAGCGGGGCCGCTGGGCGGCGCGCCTCCCAATCGCGTGTGTTTGCGGCAGAGGGACAGGGGATGGATCGGATACAAATTCGCGGCGGGGCCGCCTTGAATGGCGTCATTCCGATCTCGGGGGCCAAAAATGCGGCGCTGCCGCTGATGATCGCCTCGCTGCTGACCGATCAGACGCTGACTTTGGAAAACCTGCCGCGTCTCGCCGATGTCGCTCAGCTCGCCTACATCCTCGGCAATCACGGCGTCGACTATTCGGTCGACGGCAAGCGCGTCGGCGAGGAGACGGGCGCCGGGCAGACCGGGCATTTGCGCGCCCGCACCATCGTCGACACGACCGCCCCATACGAGATGGTGGCGAAGATGCGCGCCAGCTTCTGGGTGATCGCGCCGCTGATCGCGCGCATGGGCGCGGCGCGCGTCTCCCTGCCCGGCGGCTGCGCGATCGGCACCCGTCCGGTCGACCTCCTGTTGATGGCGCTGGAGAAGCTCGGGGCGCAAATCGAGATCGACGCCGGCTACGCGGTCGCCAAGGCCCCGAATGGCCTCACGGGAGCGGAGATCGAATTTCCCAAGGTGACCGTCGGGGGAACGCATGTGGCGATCATGGCGGCGTCGACCGCGCATGGGGGCACGCTGATCCGCAACGCGGCCTGCGAACCGGAGGTCGCCGATCTCGCCCAATGCCTCAACAAGATGGGCGCGCGCATCCGCGGCGCTGGCACGCCGACCATCGAGATCGAGGGCGTCGCCCGTCTGAACGGCGCGCATCATCGGGTGCTGCCCGACCGCATCGAAGCGGGAACCTACGCGACGGCGGTCGCGATGACCGGCGGCGACCTTGTGCTCGAGGGCGTGAGCGAGGACTTGCTGGAGGAGGCGCTGGATGCGCTGACGCAAGCCGGCGCGACGGTAAGCAGCGACAATCGGGGCGTGCGGGTGAGACGCAACGGCGCCGGCGTCAGCGCGGTCGACATTTCAACCGCGCCGTTTCCCGGATTCCCGACCGATCTGCAAGCGCAGTTCATGGCGCTGATGACGCGAGCGAAGGGCGTCTCGCGCATCAAGGAGACGATCTTCGAGAACCGCTTCATGCATGTGCAGGAGCTGGCGCGCCTCGGCGCGCATATCAAGCTTGAAGGCGACACGGCGATCGTCAGCGGGGTGAAGCGCCTGCGTGGCGCGCCGGTGATGGCTACCGATCTCCGCGCCTCGGTTTCGCTAGTGATCGCCGGCCTTGTCGCGGAGGGGGAGACGATCGTCAATCGCGTCTACCACCTCGACCGCGGCTTTGAGCGGCTGGAAGAGAAGCTTGGCGCGTGCGGCGCCGACATCACGCGCCTCGCGAGCTAGGCGATGGCTGTCGCGCAGGCGCTGAAACTGGTTGCGCTCGACCGGGAGGGCCTCGGGGTTATTTCGGCTCACGTCCAGGACACCTGCGTCAAGCGCGCCGACATGGCCTGGCTGCCGCGGCAGGGCCGCTTCGTCGTCGTGGGCATGCGCTATGACTGGGTCGGCGCGAAAACCGGCCCGGCCGAGCGGGTCGCGAGCGTGCTCAGGTTCGACCGCGTCTCGAAGGTTTCGCATCTCGGCCTCAAGGACGCGGACGCGGACGCCACCCTCAATCTGCTGGCGGTGACGTTCGAGAAGACTGATCCCCCAGCCGGCATCATCATCCTCGCCTTCGCCCACGGCGCGCTGGTGCGCCTCGAGGTCGAGTGCGTCGAGGTCGAGCTCCGTGACATGGGGCATCGCGTCCCCGCCGAGGCCTGCCCCGGCCACGCGCTCACCGATACGCCAACCGTCTAGCGCATGGCGCCCCGCGGCGAGTTCGCGTATGAGGAGCCCCTCGCCCCCCTCTTCCGATAACCCGTCGAGAGACGGGCGTTCTTCGGAACGCCCTATGGGAAGAGGGCCGGATCAGGGCGAGCGCCATGACCACGTTGGAGACTTTGACCTAAGCCATGGCCATCGCGCTCGATATGCAGTCGGCGGATTTCGACCAGCGCTTTCAGGCGCTGCTGGCCGCCAAGCGCGAGTCGTCGGCTGACGTCGATCTCGCGGTCGCCGACATCATCGAAGACGTTCGCCAGCGCGGCGACACGGCGCTGGCCGAATTGTCGCTGCGCTTCGACCGCATCGAAATCGGCAGGGTTGGACTGAAGGTCAGCGCAGCCGAGATCGAAGCGGCGATCAGCGCATGCGACAGACCCGCGCTCGAGGCGCTCAAGCTCGCACACACCCGGGTGATGGATTTTCACCTGCGCCAGAAACCCGCCGACGTCCGCTTCACCGACGCGCTTGGCGTCGAGCTTGGCTGGCGCTGGCGCCCCATCGATTCCGTCGGGCTCTATGTTCCCGGCGGGGCGGCCAGCTATCCATCCTCCGTGCTGATGAACGCCGTGCCGGCCAAGGTCGCAGGCTCACGGCGCCTCGCGATGGTCATGCCGGCGCCGGATGGGCAAACCAATCCTCTGGCGCTCGCCGCGGCGCGCATCGCCGGGGTCGACGAGATCTACCGGGTCGGCGGCGCCCAGGCGATCGCCGCGCTCGCCTACGGCACGGCCACAATCGCGCCGGTCGACAAGATCGTCGGTCCCGGCAACGCCTATGTCGCGGCGGCCAAGCGCCGGGTGTTCGGCGTCGTCGGCATCGACATGATCGCGGGGCCGAGCGAAGTGGTGGTCCTCGCCGACGCAAACGCCGATCCGCGCTTCATCGCCGCCGATCTTCTGGCGCAGGCCGAGCACGACGAGGCGGCGCAATCGATCCTGATCACCGACGACGCGCGCCTCGCGCGTGCGGTGGAAGCGGAGGTGGAGCGCCAGCTAGAGAGCCTGCCACGGGCCAAGATCGCCGGGGCGAGCTGGCGCGACAACGGCGCCATCATCCTCTGCCCGTCGCTCGAGGCCGCCATTCCCCTCGTTGACAGGCTGGCGCCGGAGCATCTCGAGATCATGACGCGCGACGCCGAGGCGCTTGGCGACAAGATCGCCAACGCCGGCGCGATCTTCATCGGGGCCCATACGCCCGAAGCGATCGGCGACTATGTCGGCGGCTCGAACCACGTCCTGCCGACCGCCCGCTCGGCCCGCTTCTCGTCGGGGCTTGGCGTCCTCGACTTCATGAAGCGCACTTCGCTGCTCAAATGCGACGCCCGCTCGCTCGAGGCTCTCGGGCCCGCCGCCGTCACGCTGGGCAAGGCCGAGGGGCTCGAGGCGCACGCGCGCTCGGTCGCGCTCAGGCTTCACGCGAACAGCCCATGAGCCGGAACCCGGCCAAGAGCCGCAATCGCCTCGCCGAGGTGATCCTGGACGAAGCGACGATCCCGCGCGGGCTCGCCGATGTCGACCATGAGCGTGCGGTTGCGATTTTCGACCTGATCGAGGAGAATTCCTTCGGAATTCCAGGCCGCGACGATGGCCCCTACACCCTGAAGATCTCGCAGGAGGAGTCGAAGCTGACTTTCGAGGTCAAGGCGGCGAATGGCGAGGCCGCGGCCTCGATCGTGGTGTCGATGACGCCGTTCCGGCCGCTGCTCAAGGACTATTTCCTCGTCTGCGAGACCTATTATTCGGCCATCCGCACCGCGAGCCCGCGCCAGATCGAGGCGATCGACCGCGAGCGCACGACTCTGCACAACGAAGGCGCTGAGCTGATGGCCCAGCGACTTGCCGGGACGGCCGACATCGACCAGGCGACGGCCCGGCGCCTGTTCGCGCTGGTTTCGGCTTTGCGCTGGCGGGTGTGAGCCGGCTTGAAAGCGGGCGTCTTCGCGAGCCCGACGCCCGACCAATGGGGTCATTCGCCAGCCTGTGGCGGCGGGCGCGGCGAGCGATTCGCAAATGGACCGACATTTTCTTGCGTGAAACAGAACCATGAGATACGATCTTCAGCAATGGCGAACTCGCTTGCAATCGAACCCACGCGCCTGCTGGGCCGCCCGCCCCTCGGGACCGGGGACGGAGCTTTGAGACGTTTTGCGCACAACCTGAGACGACGCCCCGATTTTTTTATTCAATTGCCCGCAACCCATTGAAAAGTCTCGAATTCGAAAAAATAAACGCTAGTAAATTGGAGTCGATTTACTAACGTTTACTGGCGTTTACGCGCGTTTATTGGCGTTTATTCGCCCCGAATTCGCCGTCAGGTTGTGCTTTGGCGGGTTCGGCGGCGGCGGATAGTCCGCCTCGTGATTGTATGTTATGTCTCTCGGGCGACAAGGCGATGCCGATTGAAGCCTCTTCGAACGAAAAGCGCGACTTCGTCCTCTTGAACACCCGCCTCATCGCGCCGCCGCTGACGCCCGAGATCAGGCTGCAACTCGCCGACGAAGCAGTGCCGCTGTGGAAGAAGACTGAAGACGAACTCGGCGCGCTGGGCTTGCCGCCGCCGTTCTGGGCGTTCGCCTGGGCGGGCGGGCAGGCGCTCGCGCGCTACGCGCTCGACCATCCGTGGCTGGTTAGGGGCAAGCGGACGCTCGATTTCGCTTCCGGGTCCGGGCTGGTTGCGATCGCGGCGGCGAAAGCCGGGGCGGTCGCGGTCGAAGCCTCCGACATCGACGCCTTCGCCATCGCCGCGATCGAGGCCAACGCCGTCGAGAACGGGGTCTCCATTGCGCCGCGCCTCGAAAACCTCATCGGCGGCGATGAAGGGTGGGACGTCGTGTTGGCCGGCGACATCGCTTATGAGAAGGACCTCGCCGATGCCGCGATGGACTGGCTCGCATCGCTCGCGCGCCGCGCGACGACGGTGCTTGTCGGTGATCCGCGCCGATCCTATCTTCCGCCCGAGCGGCTGGATTGCGTGACTGAATATTCCGTGCCGGTGACGCGCGAGCTTGAAGATTCGGAGATAAAGCGGACAGGCGTGTTTCGCTTTCGGTAAGGTGGGCTTATATCGCGACCGAACGATCGGAACGATTGGAGGACGCTCACGTTGTCTCTCGCTTCTGGATTTCGATAAGGAGTTCTTTCGATGCGCGCTTCATACATCGCCGTCATTGCGGCTGCGCTTGCGATCCCGACCGTCGTCTATGCGCAGGATAGCGGGCCGGTCGGGGGCAGAGTGGGATCAGATCTCAGTACGGGGCCCACGCAATCTGGCCCTTCCACTGGGTCACGGCCATATGGGGCTCCCCCTCCATCAGGCCCGCGCGCCGGTTACGCGGGCTCGATCACCCCTGGCCAGGTCGTGCCGCAAGATGTGCCCATCACGCCGCGACCCGGCGGAATGGGCTCCGCCTACATAGATGGTCACCGAGTCCTCGTTGACCCAAGTTCCAATCGTGTCTTGCGGGTCTTCAATTAGCCCGTCCCGAGGCGCGCCCTATTGTCCGCCCTGCTCGGGCTGCGAAAAGCTCGATCGGTCTGTCTGTCGCCATTTGCCGCATATTTTGTTCGGTGCGTTCGTCGCGGGTGTGTTACCGTCCAATGTATAGTTGGATATCGTCGTTCGCAGAATCATCGGATAGTTTGCTCCCATGACGCATGATCCCGGTTCCAGCTCGGAAGAGCTCACGGACAGCCAGTCTGATATCGTCTATCCCTCGACCATACCCTTCCTGGTCGTGCATTTGGCTTGCTTCGCGGCGATCTGGACCGGCGTGACCGTGGAGGCGGCGGCGATCGGCGTTGGTCTTTACTGGCTCAGAATTTTCGCCATCGGCGCCGGCTACCATCGCTACTTTTCCCACCGCGCCTATGAGACCACCCGGATCTTTCAATTCGTTCTCGCATTCATTGCGCAGACGACGGCGCAAAAGAGCGTGTTGTGGTGGGCGGCGAACCATCGCGACCACCATCTCCATTCCGACACGGAGCTCGACGTTCATTCGCCGCGCCACTTCGGCTTTATTTATAGTCACGTCGGCTGGATCTTCTCCCGCCGCCAGAATGAGACAAACTTCACCCGCGTGGCTGATTTCGCCCAATATCCGGAGCTGATGTGGCTGCATCGCTATGAATTGGCCCCTCCTCTCGCGCTCGCGTTGGTCTGTTTCGGCGCGGCCGGCTGGCCGGGGCTCATCGTCGGCTTCTTCTGGAGCACGGTTGCGGTCTATCACGCCACCTTTTGCATCAACTCGATCGCTCATCTTGTGGGACGCCGCCGCTACGTTACCGGCGACGATTCGCGCAACAACTGGCTTCTTGCCATCATCACCATGGGAGAAGGCTGGCACAACAATCACCATGCGTACCAGAGCAGCGCTCGTCAGGGGTTTTACTGGTGGGAATATGATCCGACCTTCTATGTCCTGAAGCTGCTCGAGCGCCTTGGGCTTGTGTGGAGTTTGAAGCGACCGACCGTTGAGGTATTGCGGAATCAACATCGGCTTGGGGCCCGGGTCGTTCGTCGTGCAGCCTCGCAGGTGGCCGAAAGCTTCAATGCCGAGCGGATCGCCGCGGCGATTGCAGCTGCGTTGGGAAAGAGCGGCTTGGCGGATCTTCGCGCACGCCTGTCGCACGCGCACCCGTTCGCCGCCATGGAAGTCTTCGGAGAATTGAATTTGCCTCACATCCCGAGCAAGGCCGAGATCGTGGGCCGCGCCCGTTTGCTGTTGGCGAACTCGCCCTCGGTGGAGGACATCGCCGCGAAGGCGCACGAGCTGCTTCTCGAGGCGATCGGCGCGCGGCTCGCAACCCTCGCCGCGCAGTCCACCGCCTGAGGTTTGCCGCCCGGGCACGACGGCTTTACGGGTTGCCGGAGCGGCCGAGCCAGACGGTCTCGGCCTTCGGATCGAAGATGACGGCGCTGAACAGGCGCAGGAACGACGCGCCGAGCTGGGCCGCGGGCTCGGAAAAGTCAGCGATTCCGCCGCAGGCGTCGGCGGGCTTGACGATCAAATGAAAATCCTGGGTCGTGACGATCGGTTTCGCTTGCCCGTCCTCAATCACGAGCGGCGCGTTCTCGACCCGATAGACGGCCCGCCGCTCGCGCCCGTCGCAGGTCCACACGTCGACGTCGTGAAGCCTGTCGAGCTTGACGCGGCTTTTGAGCAGACTGTCAAACAAGGCCTGGTTGATATCGATCGAATGCCCGCGCAAGAAATCCTCGTACCCGGTGTCGATCTGCGCCCACACCTTAACCTCGCCCAGGCGCAAAAAGACGACCGGAACGTTGGGCAGGCCTGCGTTGATCTTTTTGGGGTCGGACGAGAAGAAGCCGCTTTGGGCGATGGGCGTGAGGCCGGCCGCCACGAGCGTCTCCGGGCGGCAGGGGTCTGCGCCCAAATATGCCGTGCTTTGAGTGAGTTGGACGGTAAGCCGCGACAGGAGATCATCGCCAATGACGTGGTCAAAATCAAACGTAAGAGTCCGGGGCGCCTTCCGCAATTTCAAGGAGTTCTCCGGCTTGCAAGGGGTTCGAAGCGTTTGATTCTATCCACTAGGGCCGCCAATATGGCGACAACGCGGGTGTGCAAGGTAACGCCTCGGGCCTCGCCATTCTTTGTCTTCGGGAACGTGACGTGTCTCCGCTCAAGGTCAACATTGGACCAGTCGAGCCAGAGGACCTTTCCAACGCGTGCGCCTGTATAGAGCAGTGTAATTACCAGCGGCTGCAAGTGAGGACTGCACGCAGCAATAAGTCGTTCGGCCTCATCGTGCTTCAACCCGCGCCTATCCGGTTAAGGCAGACACCCACCATATGTAGGGTGGACCCATTCTCCCGAATTAAAGCTGGGCATAGGTTGGCGCCTCGACGTCGCCCGCGATGCCGAGCAGCGAGCGGAAGGCGTTGAACGGGTAGAAGCGCCGGTTGAAGCGGAACGTGAATTCGTTGAGGTAAGCTTGTAGATGCTTGGCGCTCACGCCGTGGTGGATGCCGTTGAGCCAGGTCTTCAAATTGGAGAAGACGAGATGAATCATCGGCATGAACTGTTCGGCAATTTCGGGATCGCCGCTTTCGGCAATCGGATGATGGTCGTAGCCCCGCTTACGCAAGCTGACGTAGCCGCTCCAATCGTCGGTGACGATCAGCGAGGCTGGCATGACGGCGTTCTCGACAAAGCCGCACAAGGAATTGGCGCTGCGGTCGGCGACGATGGCCAATCGCACACGACCGGCATAGCGACCGTCCCTGCGCTTGTCTTGCGCCGTCCCCGGCTTGCGATGGCGAACCTCGACAGCGGCGGACACCAATGTTTTGTGGTGGATGCCTCGGCCATCGCCGCGCGTCCTTCCACCGACCCAGGTCTCATCGACCTCGACATGCTCTTTCGCCCGACCACCGATACGATCCTGGTCCGGCCGCACCATGCCGGCGCGCAGTTTGTGAAGGATGCCAAACGCAGTTTCGTATCGTGTCAGCCCAAGTTGCCGCTGAAACTGAACCGCCGACATGCCCGGCGTCTGGCTGGCGACGAGATACGCGGCCCAGAACCAGACGCTAAGCGGCGTATGACTGCGCTCCATGACCGTGCCGGCCAAGAGGCCGGTTTGGCGTCGACACGCGCGGCATTCCAGAACACCGGGTCGGGTTGCAATGCGGAAGGGTTCACCAATCACGCCGCAATGCGAGCAGACAAAACCGTCAGGCCAACGCGCGCGCCCAAGATAGACAGCACACGCCGCGTCATTAGGAAACAGCTTCTGAAATTCGGGGAGCGATTGGGGAAAAGCCAGATCGTCCCGCTGGTGAATGTCCAAAGCCGCCATAACTGCGGCTACTAGCCCTAGTGGGTGTCTGAGTCAACCGGATAGGCATGCTTCAACCATCTGATCGCGACCTTGGACATCTTCGGTCTACTGATGACCGGTCGCGCGCACCAACCCTTCCGAGACGCATGCTGCAATATCGCGGAGACTGGGGTGTAGACCTGCCGGTTTCTCGTCGCGTTCGACGCCTTCGGATAGAGCTTCGATGCGGCGTTGTCGATTGCCTCCTGACCGATCAGCCGGAGAGGTGTGGTCCCGAAATGATCGAGGACCGGCTCGACGAAGCGACGGCTGCCGCCTTCCTCTAAGAAAGTTAGCGCGGCGTTGGCGAAGGTCATCGTGTCGATTTCCGTCGAGAACTGACCCGGGATTTCCATTGAGAACTGACCCGGCTTGATGATGGTTTTGGGATCAGGCGTTCGTCAAGTTTCGAGGTTTCTCCTTTGCGGGTTTGGCGGCTTTCGCCGAGCTGTTCTTGAAGCGGAAGCTGTCGTTTCCGGTTTCGAGAATGTGGCAGCGGTGGGTGAGACGATCGAGTAGAGCGGTCGTCATCTTCGGGTCGCCGGACATTTGTAGATGCCACAACGCTTGACCGGCGAGTTGCTGAGGTCAGGGTCGTTGACCCGCATCATCCGCTGTACGGCGGCTGCTTTCCGGTCAGCGAACGACGCTCTGGACGAGGGCTGGCGCTGATCGTCATCCGGCTGCCGGACGGGCGGGAGCGAGCGATCTCCCGTGCCGCCATCGCCGTTTCTCCAGCGTCCGAAAATCTGACGGCGGCTGCGAGTTGTCTGGGACGCATTTCAGTGCGCACGCTTTTGCCCTTGGCGAATCACGTCCGCGCCGTGCTCGCCTCCAGAAATGCGGATCTCGAAGGCAGCGGCGGACTCAACCTCGATCGGATGCCTATCGAGCAGGACGGCTTCGCCCGGACGGCCGCCACGCCTGTGGCCGCAGCTTCCACTCGAGACCCGACGTCAGCTGGCGCAGCACGTGGGACAGCTCGTGCAACGTCTGCGGCGGCGGTCCGTCCGGCCAGAGGAGAGCCATCTTGCTGAGCACGACATTGTCGACCGATGAACGCATCACGACCGCTCATCGCGCCAAGCTGGCGTATGTGTATGTCCGGCAGTCATCGCCCGGGCAGGTCCGTCATCATCAGGAAAGCACGGAGCTGCAGTATCGGCTGGTCGAGCGAGCCGCCATGTTCGGCTGGCCGCGCGAGCGCGTTCACGTCATCGATGACGATCTTGGCAAGTCCGGGACGTCCAGCAAAGACCGGTACGGCTTTCAGACGCTGATCGCTGAGGTCGGCCTTGGTAAGGCCGGCCTTGTGATGAGCCTGGACGCGTCGCGGCTCGCCCGCAACAACCGGGATTGGCATCAGCTCCTCGAGCTGTGCTCGCTGTTCGGCGTTCTGATTGCCGATGGCGAACGGCTATACGATCCGGCGGCGTACCATGACCGGCTGCTCCTGGGCCTGTCGGGGATCATGAGCGAAGCGGAATTGCATCAGATCAAGATCCGACTCCATCAAGGGGAACGCCAGAAGGCGGCGCGGGGTGAGTTGCGGCTGCCGCTTCCCGCCGGGCTGATCCACACCCGCGATGGCGGCGTTACCTTCAATCCGGACGAGGAAGTGCAGGAGCGGTTGCGCTTGGTCTTCGCAAAATTCCGGGAGCTGCGTAGCGCCAAGGCCGTCATGCGATATCTGCGCCGGGGAAACCTGCTGCTTCCGGTGCGACCCCTTCACGGTCCGGCGCCCCATGATGTTGTCTGGCGGCCGGCGGACAGCGCCCGCGTTATCAACATCCTGAAGAACCCGGCCTATGCTGGCGCCTACGTCTATGGCCGGCGACGCGCGGACCCGCTGCGGCGGCAACCCGGCAGCGACCGGATCGGGACGACGGCCGTCGCGCCGGAGGATTGGTCGATCTGTCTCAAGGACGCCCACCCGGCATATCTCGACTGGGACGAGTTCATGGCGAACCGAAGGCAGCTTGCGGACAACGTCGGTCGCTACGATGCGGGCCGGCCCGGCGCTCCGCGTAAAGGCAACGCATTGCTGCAGGGGATTGTCAGCTGTGGTCGGTGCGCCCGTCGGATGGGCCTGCGATACTCGGGACCGCACGGGGACTATCCGGTCTATGTCTGCGTCGCCGATAGCAGCGCGGAGGGTCGGCCGCGATGCCAGGAAGTACGAGCTCTCGCGGTTGACGCCGAAGTCGAGCGGTTGATCCTCACGGCGTTGACGCCAGACCGGATCGTGCTGGCGATTGCCGCGTTGGGCGAGATCGAAGAGGAGACGCGGGCGATGGAACGGCAGTGGTCGCTCAAACGCGAGCGAGCTCGCTACGATGCCGAACGCGCGCGTCGCCAATATGACGCCGTCGAGCCCGAGAACCGCCTGGTGGCTCGCTCGCTGGAGCGGGTCTGGGAGGAGCGACTGCGGCGCGCGGACCGGATCGAGCAGGAATACGACGCATGGCGTCGCGAGCAATCGGTCTCGATCTCCGACAACGATCGAGCGGAGATATTGGCGCTCGGCGAGGAGCTGCCGCGCCTTTGGCGCGCGGCGACCACCAGATCGGCGGACCGCAAGCAGATCGTGCGGCTGGTGATCAAGGACGTTGCGCTGGATCAGAAGCGGCGACGTGGTTACGTCTGGATCAAGGTCAATTGGCAAACTGGCGCCGCAAGCGAACATTGGCTGCAACGGTGCGTGCAAGGCTACGAGCAACACGCCGATCAGGACCGTCTCCGGCAATGCATTGCCGAGCTTAACAGGCAGCAGAAGATGGATGGCGAAATCGCCGCGATTCTCAACAAGGAGGCGCTCCGCACGGCGCATGGAGCGCCGTTCTCCGGCGGCATGGTTCACGTTTTGCGGAAGAGGTGGCGGATCCAAAGCGTCAAGATCAACGGCACAGCCGCGAACCCGCCGCAGTGGCCCGACGGAAGCTATTCGGTCCAGGGCGCCGCTGCGGCTATCGGCATCACACCTCAAGTCATATTCGATTGGCTCCGAAAAGGGTGGCTGACAGGCACGCAACTCGCCAAGGGCATGCCTTGGCAGATCTCACTATCCCCAGACCAAGCCGCCACGCTCAGTGCCAGAGTCCGACGCACCAACCGGTCCAAGAGAGAGGCATCATGAAAGCGTCGAGTTGCCGAACACGGTTGCCCACTCGCCGAAGCTGAGATTGGTTGTGATGATGACGCTGGCACGCTCGTAGAGCTTGCTCAGCAGATGGAAGAGCAACGCCCCGCCGGAGGCGCTGAACGGCAGGTAGCCAAGCTCGTCGAGGATGACGAGATCGGAGTGAGTGAGCCGGGCGGCGATCTGTCCTGGCTTGCCCTGAAGCTTCTCTTGTTCGAGAGCGTTGACGAGTTCGACGGTGGAGAAGAAGCGGACGCGCTTGCGATGATGCTCGATCGCCTGGACGCCGATCGCGGTGGCGAGATGCGTCTTGCCCGTGCCGGGGCCGCCGACCAGGACGACATTGTGGGCGTCTTCCAGGAACTCGCAACGATGGAGTTGACGTGTGAGCGCCTCGTTGACCTCGCTGCTGGCGAAGTCGAAGCCGGCAAGGTCGCGATAGTTCGGAAAGCGGGCCGCTTTGAGCTGGTAGGCCGTCGACCTTACCTCCCTGTCGGCTGTTTCCGCCTTCAAGAGCTGCGATAGGATGGGCAGCGCCGCCTCAAAGGCCGGAGAGCCTTGCTCGGTCAGCTCGCCGACCGCCTGAGCCATGCCGTGCATTTTGAGGGTGCGCAGCATGATGACGACGGCGCCAGCGGCGGGATTATGACGCATGGCGCGCCTCCCGGGCTTGGCGCAGCGCATCGTAGCGTTCGACGTTGGCCTGCGGCTCGGAGGTGAGCGTCAAAGCATTAGGCGGCTTCACGACGGGTGGGTCGATTGGCTTGCCGTCAATCAACCGGTGCAGCAGGTTCAGAATGTGCGTCTTGGTCGGCACGCCGGCCTCCAGAGCCAGTTCGACGGCAGTGAGCACGGCCTGCTCGTCATGCTGGAGGACGAGAGCCAGAATCTCGACCATCTCGCGGTCGCCGCCCGGCGTCTTGAGCATGCGCTGTTGCAAGGCACGGAAGGCAGGCGGGAGTTCGGCGAACGGCGCGCCGTTGCGGAGTGCGCCCGGTTTGCGCTGAATGACCGCCAGATAGTGCCGCCAATCGAAAACGGTGGTCGTGCTCTTGCGTTGGTGGGAGCGGGCAAAAACGCGGCGATGTTCGCAGACGACTTGTCCCTCGGCGGCGACAACGATGCGTTCGGGATAGACTCGTACGCTGACTGGACGATTGGCGAAGGAGGCCGGCACGCTATAGCGATTGCGGTCCAGATGGACCAGGCACGTCGGCGACACGCGCTTGGCGTATTCGACGAAGCCGTCGAACGGGCGCGAAGGCTGCATCAGATGCTGGACCTCTTCGGCCCAGGCGTCGGCAATCGCGCCAGGATGCGAGGCGTGCGGCGTCTGCTCCCACAGCTCCCTGCATCGCATCTCCAGCCAGTCGTTCAGCGCCGCCAGGGAGGGGAAGCTGGGCATGGGCTGCCAGAGCCGATGGCGGGCGTCCTGGACGTTCTTCTCGATCTGCCCCTTCTCCCAACCGGACGCCGGATTGCAGAACTCCGCCTCGAACAGGAAGTGGCTGACCATGGCTGCGAACCGTGCGTTGACCTGGCGGTTCTTGCCGCGCCCGACTTTGTCGACCGCAGTGCGCATGTTGTCGTAGATGCCTCGCCGGGGAACGCCGCCCAGCACGCGGAAGGCGTGGTTATGGGCGTCGAACAGCATCTCGTGGGTCTGCTGCGGGTAGGCCCGGAGGAAGAAGGCGCGGCTGCAGGACAGTTTGAAGTGAGCGACCTGCAGCTTGGTTCGCTCGCCGGCAATGATCGCCCAATCTTCCGACCAGTCGAACTGGAACGCCTCGCCCGGCAAAAACGCCAGCGGCACGAACACGCCGCGGCCGCACGTCTTCTGTTCCTGTTGCCGAGCGGCCTTCCAGTCGCGAGCGAAGGCCGCCACGCGATTGTAGGAGCCGTCGTAACCGAGGGCGGCCAGATCGGCGTGCAATTGCTTGGTCGTCCGCTTCTGCTTGCGGGACTTCCCCGCCTCCTGCCGCAGCATATGCGACAGCTTGTCGGCGTAAGGGTCCAGCTTGCTCGGGCGGTCAGGGATGTTGAACCTCGGTTCAACGGTGTCCGAGCGCAGATATTTGCGGACTGTGTTCCTCGACAGCCCCGTGCGCCGCGATATCTCTCGGATCGAGAAATGGTCCCGGTAGTGCCAGCGTCGGATGACGCTCAGTAACTCCATGTCGATCACTCCATCGTCCCCCGCCTAGGCCAAGGGGGAAGGGTTCGAACATGGGTCAGTTCTCGGTGGAAAAACCCGTGGCGCCCGGGTCAGCTCTCAGTGGAAATCAACAGTCATCGTTGCGGTTCTGCCGTAGATGCTCTCGTTCAGTATCTCCGCTGCACGCTTCGTCTTGATCTCCTCGGCCGCGCGCTTATCAGGAGTTCCCGTGCTTTCCTCAACGCGAACTCCCCTGACGGTGCCGCGCATGATCCAGTAGGGTGATTTTGGGCGTTTGACGAGTTTGAGGGGCACGGCATTACCTCATAAAGTCTGTTGACGTCCGCGTCGGAGAAAAGATAAGCGCGTCCGAGCTTCCTTCCGACGCTGAATTGCCTAGCAATTTGACGGAGTTTTTCTGCAGAAATAGGGAACGTTCCATCGAGAACAAGCTGGTCAGCTGTTCGAAATCGCGGGCCTCTATCGGACACGTTGACCGACATGACTTAGCCTTTGGGCTTCAGAGTTTGACGGACGACCTCTGAGAGCGGCCGCGACTTAGTCTGCACGCGCTGCATGCGCTCGCGCACGGCCCGGACGATTTCGCTCGTTTGGGAGCTGGCGTTATCCGCTGCCTGCTCAACGAGCCAATCCTTCACGTCGCGGGGAAGACGGACGACAATCTTGGGCAAATCGCGGCTACTCATATTGACACCCCGAACGATCTCGCACACCATATGGCCACTAGCCATTAACATGTCAACAAAATTCTGGCCACTGGCCATCTAGAGGGTGCGATGTCTTCCGAGTTTCCCAGCCGTCGCCTTGATAAGTTCGTTCTTCGGCTCCCAGACGGGATGCGCGACAAGATTGGTATTGCCGCGCGGAACAACAAACGGGCGATGAATGCCGAAATCGTCGCGCGCTTAGAGCTATCGTTTCGTCAGCAAGATCAGCAAGCAGGCGCAGCAAGCACGCCGCCCCAATCGGATCACGAGGACCGGCTTCGCACGCTTGAGGAGATTGTGGACCACATAATGACAGAAGAGGGTGCGCTGTCGAACAGGATGGCGATTGTCGAGGCGCGTCTCAGCAAACAATCAACTTAAGATTTCTCATGAGCCGTGGACCGGGCAATGTGCAGCGCAGTCTGATCGCCGCTTTCGAGGGCAAGCTAGTGGATCGAGCCTAACAGTCCCGGATGGGATTCCCGCGGCAAGTTCGGCGTGCGAGTTTGCGCGATGCGCGCAGGAAAATCCCTCTCCGTTTCGTCCGATATTCGCCGGCTCAAAGCTGTGGTGCAAGACCGCAACGCGCCTCAGAAGCGCGTCTGGCGGGCTGAAATCGTGCTGTTGACCGCCGATGGCGTCGGCACGAACGAGATCATGCGGCGAACGGCCAAGTCCAAGACCTGCGTTTGGCGCTGGCAGGAACGCTTTCTGGAGGACGGGTTCGACGGCCTGCTTCGTGACAAGACGCGTCCCTCGCGAATCAAGCCCCTCAGCGCCGAGGCGACGGAGCGCGTTGTCGCCTTGACGCTTGGCGACCCGCCTGGTGAGACGACCCACTGGACCGGAGCCTTGATGGCGAAGGCGACTGGGCTCAGCGTGAGTTCGGTCCAACGCATCTGGCGCGCCCATGGTCTGCAACCGCACCGGATGCGCCAGTTCAAGCTGTCCAACGATCCGCGCTTCGTCGACAAATTGCGCGACGTCGTCGGGCTCTATGTCGATCCGCCCGCACACGCCATCGTCCTGTCGGTCGACGAAAAGAGCCAGATTCAGGCGCTTGACCGCACACAGCCCGGACTGCCGCTGAAGAAGGGTCGCGCCGGAACCATGACGCACGACTATGAGCGCCACGGCACGACGACGCTGTTTGTGAATTCGGCATGGAATAAGGACCCCGTTTTCGGGGTGATCGGCATCCAATCGGAACCCCGGGGATAAGGGTCCACACAGGCCTCCTGATCTCTTAGGGGGCCGAGTTCGAGATGCTGATTGTGGAGACGATCGCCAAAATTTGTCTGGCGTATTTTTCGCGAAAGATGACGATCAAGGCGATCTGCCGCGATTTGCGTGTTTCGCGCAAAGTGGTTCGGAGGGTCATCCGGTCGCAGGCGACAGAGTTCCGTTATCAGCGCGACGTCCAACCCCAGCCGAAAATCGGGCCTTGGCGCGAGCGGCTTGATTCATTGCTTTTGGAGAATGACGGCAAGCCGGCGCGCGAGCGGTTGACGCTCATTCGGGTCTTCGAGGAGCTGCGTGGGCTCGGCTATGAGGGCGGTTATGACGCGGTTCGCCGCTACGCCCGGGCCTGGAGCAAGGAGCGCGCGAGCGAGACGGCGAGCGCCTATGTGCCGCTGTCGTTTGCGCCGGGCGAGGCCTACCAGTTCGACTGGAGCCACGACATTGTTGTGATGGACGGGGTGACGACGACGGTGAAGGTCGCGCACGTTCGCCTCTGCCATAGCCGCATGATGCTGGTGCGCGCCTATCCGCGCGAAACGCAGGAGATGGTTTTCGACGCCCATGAGCGGGCGTTCGCATTCTTCAGGGGCGCCTGCTCGCGCGGCATCTACGACAACATGAAGACGGCGGTGGAGACGATCTTCATCGGCAAGGATCGGCAATACAATCGCCGCTTCCTCCAGATGTGCTCGCACCATCTTGTCGAGCCTGTCGCCTGCACGCCGGCGTCGGGCTGGGAGAAGGGCCAAGTCGAGAACCAGGTCGGCCTGGTGCGCGAGCGCTTCTTCACGCCGCGCTTGCGGGTCAAGAGCTATGACGAGCTGAACGCCTGGCTCATGGACAAATGCATCGCCTGGGCCAAGGCGCACGGCCATCCCGAACAACCCGACCGAACGATCTGGGAGGTGTTCGAGGAAGAGCGTCCCAAGCTCGTTCCCTATCGGGGTCGCTTCGACGGGTTCCATGCCTTGCCGGCCTCGGTGTCGAAGACCTGCCTGGTGCGGTTCGACAACAACAAATACTCGGTGAGCGCCGGCGCGGTCGGCCGCCCGGTCGACATCCACGCCTACGCCGATCGCGTCGTGATCCGCCAGGACGGGCGCATTGTGGCGGAGCATCCACGCTGTTACGGGCGCGGCGAGACGATCTACGATCCCTGGCATTACGTGCCGGTTCTGGCGCGCAAGCCCGGCGCTTTGCGCAACGGCGCGCCGTTCAAGGATTGGGTGTTGCCGACAGCGCTAGACCGGGTCCGGCGCAAGCTTGCCGGGTCCGACGACGGCGACCGGCAGATGGTCAAAATCCTCGCCGCCGTGCTGACCGACGGATTGCTTGCGGTGGAGGCCGCCTGCCTCCAGGCGCTGTCCGAAGGCGTCCATTCGGCCGACGTCGTCATCAACATCCTTGCGCGCCAGCGCGATCCCGGACCGGCGGCGACGATCATGACGCCCGACGCTTTGCGGCTCCGCCACGCGCCAATCGCCGACTGCGCCCGCTACGATCAACTCAGGAGCGCCTAACCCATGGAAAGAACCGAAGTCCTCGACATGATGAGCAGCCTCAAGCTCTACGGGATGAGGAGCGCCTACGACGAGACGCTGGCCACGGCGATCAAGCGCAAGCACGAGCCGCAGCGCTTCGTCGGCGATCTCCTGAAGGCCGAGATCTCAGAGAAGCAGGCGCGCTCGATCAAATACCAGCTCACCGTCGCCAAGCTGCCCCTGGCCAAGGACGTCGAAGACTTCGCCTTCAAGGACACGCCGATCAACGAGGCTCTCGTGCGCGACCTCGCCGCCGGCGGCTTCATCGCCCAGCAGCGCAACGTCGTCCTCGTCGGCGGAACCGGCACCGGCAAGACGCATCTGGCCATCGCCATCGCGCGAAGCTGCATCCGAGCTGGATCGCGCGGTCGCTTCTTCACCACCGTCGATCTCGTCAATCAGCTCGAGGCCGAGGGCCGTGCGGGTCGCCAAGGACGGCTCGCCGATTATCTCACCCGCCTCGACTTCGTGATCCTCGACGAACTCGGCTATCTCCCCTTCGCGCAGGCCGGCGGGCAGTTGCTGTTCCATCTCGTCAGCCGGCTTTACGAGCGCACCTCGATCATCGTCACCACCAACCTCGCCTTCGGCGAATGGCCGAGCGTCTTCGGCGATCCAAAAATGACAACCGCGCTGCTCGACCGCCTCACCCATCACTGCGACATCGTCGAGACCGGCAACGAAAGCTGGCGCTTCAAGAACCGCGCCTGACCTCACAACAACAGCCCCTCACCGATCCGCGCTCGCCCCGGCTGCGCAACCCCAACCAGCTACGCCGGGGCGTGCGCTGCCGCCTCGATCCGTCACCAACCAAGGGGTCCCTTTTGCACGCCGATCTGGAGTGGGCCCCTTGGGGCGGACAGTTGGGCGAGCAGAATTGACCCTTGGACCGGGCTTTCGAAGGATGGAAGCTTATGGCCAGGCACCGCACGCATAGCATCGAGTTCAAGCGTCAAGTCGCTCAGGAGTTTCTGGCTGGCGATACCCTTCATGGGCTCGCCAAACGACATGACATCTGTCGAAACCTGATCCGGGTCTGGGTCCAGAAGTATGAGGTCGGCGCCTTTGATGAGGACGCCGCAGCCGCAGATCTTCTCCAGCATTATGAAGCCCGGATCGCATCGCTCGAGCGGCTTGTCGGCAAGCAGGCGCTGGAACTCGAGTTTCTAAAGGGGGCTCTGAAAAGCGCACCGCGGCTGAAAGGCGCGACTACGTCCGTCGTTGTCGGCCCCCGGGCTTCAGCATCGCAAAAGGATGCCGGCTGATGGGAATCGCCCGCTCGACCTTCTACGACAAACCCGCCACGCAGGACGACACCGCGATCGTCGCGGCGATTTCCACGATCTGCGAGGAATTCGAATTCTATGGTTGGCGGCGCGTTCGCGCCGAGCTTCGGCATCGAGGCCTGACCGTCAATCACAAGAAGGTCCGGAGACTGATGCGCGAGCACGATCTCCAGCCGCGCCGACGCCGCCGCTATGTGGCGACAACCGACAGCGATCACGATCAGCCGATCTACCCCAATCGCGCTAAGGACCTGACGATTGACGGGCCTGACCAGCTCTGGGTCGCGGACATCACGTATGTCGCCATCCTTGAAGGCTTCGCCTACGTCGCAGTGATCCTCGACGCTTGGTCGCGCCGAGCGGTCGGATATGCCATCAGCCGCTCGATCGACGTCCGCCTGACGCTGGCCGCCCTGAACGCCGCACTCGAGTGGCGAAACCCGCCGCCAGGCTGCGTTCATCACACGGACAGAGGGTCGCAATATGCCGCTCAGGGCTATCGGGAGGCGTTGCTTCGGCACGGCCTCGTCGGTTCGATGGGGCGCAGAGGCAACCCTTACGACTGTGAGAGTGTCGGTGCTGCCTGGAGAGCCTGACCCACCTTACGATTGACCCCATGTCATCGCGTTGACTTGTCGGTTCTTCGGGCAGCACCTGCCGGTCTGTGGAACGTGGCTTTATAGGAGCTTGAGGGCAACCATCCCGTCACAGTCCTGTCCGCCCGCCGATCGTCAGGTCCGTGCAACCGGCCTGGAGATGTTCGCAGTGACCAATGCTATACCCATGGACGTCATCATTGGCGTAGACACCCACAAGGACGTCCACGCCGCCGCCGCGATCAGCGGGGCCGGTGTCCATCTCGCCACCATCACTGTACCAGTTAGTAGCAAAGGTTACGGAGAGCTCGAAGCCTGGGCCAAATCAATGGGCGCCATCCAGGCATTCGGCATCGAGGGCACCGGGTGCTATGGCGCCGGCCTGTCCCGCTTCTTGCGCGAGCGAGGACATACCGTCGTCGAGGTCAACCGGCCCAATCGACAGTTGAGGTATCAGCAGGGCAAAAGCGACGCCGTAGATGCCGAAAGCGCCGCGCGCGCCGTACTTGCTGGCCAGGCTGTTGGACAGCCGAAGTCCGGCACGGGCGCGGTCGAGATGATCCGTCATCTCAAGATCGCTCGCGACACCGCGGTCAAGGCCAGGACACAGGCCATGCAGACGCTCAAGGCAATCATCATCTGCTCTCCGGATGCCCTGCGCGAGCAACTCGCCCAAGTTAGCGGCAAGATGACGCTCCTGCGACGGCTGGTAGCCTTGCGACCGGGCCCGCTGACTTCGACGCTGGCATCGGCCAAGGCGAGCCTGCGCGCAATCGCCCGGCGCTGGCTGGTGCTGGATGCTGAGATCAAGCAGCACGACGCTCACCTGGAAACGCTGACGGCCGCCCGCGCGCCCGAACTGATGGAGGCGCACGGAATCGCCTCGGGCACTGCGGCCGAGATGCTGCTGCTTGTCGGCGATAACCCTGAGCGCATCCACTCGGAGGCAGCATTCGCCAAGCTGTGCGGCGCCTGCCCAATCCCGGCATCAAGCGGCAAGACCATCCGGCATCGCCTCAACCGTGGAGGCAACCGGCAGGCCAATGCCGCCCTCTATCGGGTAGTCATCATCCGTATGCGCGGCCACCAGCCGACACTCGACTACGTCCGCCGACGCACTGCGGAGGGCAAGTCCAAATCCGAAATCATACGCTGCCTCAAACGCTACGTCGCTCGTGAGATCTTTGGGTATCTCTGCACCAAGCCAGCCCTAGCTGATGCGGCTGCAACCAGCTCTTGACCGACATAGGAGCATCAATCCGAAGGCAGAGAGCTTCATGAAAACGCTGAAGGTCGAAGCCGCCTATCCGATGGCCTACCAAACCTTCGCTGACGTCGCCGACGATCTTCCGAGATTCATCGACGAGGTTTACAACGCTCGTCGTCTCCACTCAGCGCTGGGCTATCTCAGCCCGCAACAGTTCGAGGATCGCAATCCCCGGCCGACGGTCAAAACAGCCGCCTGATTCTTGTCCGCCCCAAGGGGCCCACACCAATCCGGGGGTCCGTTTCCGCGCCGATTGACAGCCGCGCCTCGCCGCGAGCTCCTTCAGCCACTGGGAACGACGATCCTCGTGCTTCGTCAGTCGAAACATGACAGCGCGGGCGCCATGAATCATCTGACGTCGGAGATAGTGATTGGCGCGCCGGCCTATTCCGCCGAGCCGAGGTTTGCCTCCAGTCGTATACTGGCGCGGCACAAGGCCTATCCACGCCGCAAGTTCCCGCCCTGAGCGGAAATGACGTCCGTCGGCGACCGCGGCGACGAGCGCCGTCGCGATTACCGGACCGACGCCCGGCCGTTCCCGGCGGAACTTGACGAAGCCGCGGCGATCCTGCGCAAGGGTGGCCTCGATGGCGCCTGATAGCATGCGGCGGCCCGCGCCTTGAATTCCGGCCATGGATCCGCCGGGACCTTGGCCGCGAGATTGCGCATCCGGTGCGCCAGACAGCGCTGACGCGCCGATCGCGGAAAGCATTCCTCGATCGCTCGGATGATGCCGGGCGCCCCGTCGGAGACCACGAGCAGCGGGTCGCCAAGCCCTCTGGCGCGCAGGTCCTGAAAGAACGCCCGCACGGTCTCGACGTCCTCCTTCGAGCCCGCCATCAGCCCCAGCAGCGATTTGCGCCCGTCCTCGCCGATCCCCCAGGCGGCCAGAACCGCTTCTCGCCGCTGGCCCGGACGCAGCCGCTCGGCGATGCCGTCGACGAACAGATAGACGATCGTGTGCTCGGACAGGTCACGCTTGCAGAAGTCTTCGTACTCGGCCCACAGCTTCTCGGTGATCTCGCTCACCGCCGCCCGCGACAGAAGCCGTCTGCCCGTCTCGTCGGTGAACGTGTCCTCGATGTCGCGCGTCGACAGGCCTCGCGCGTAAAGCTCGACCGCCAGCCGTTCGAGTTCCCGCGTGCGTCCCGAAAGCGCGGCCCGCACGTTCGAGATGAAGGGCTCGGGCGTATCGCGAACTTGCGGCGCTGAATAGTCGACCGCGCCTTCCGCCGTCTTCACTTTTCCTGGCCGATAGCCATTCGTATGATGTCTTTCGTCAAGCCATGCGTTCGACTCCCTTGCTCAATGTCTGGGGTGTGCTTGCTTTGGGTCGGGCGCTTGGCGCCCTTCAACTCGTATCCGGTCGGTGGAACCGACCCAGGTGCCTCATGCGCGGCGTGCAAGCAGCGGGGGATGGGATCCAACTCCGTGGTTCGGGCTTTCGCCCCAACGGCTACACGATCACACATCCACCCCAGACGTCACGGGACCGTCGCCCCGAGACGACCTCTTCAATTTCGCGTCAGGCTGACATCGCCCGCAATTTGGCGCCGGTTGGCACGAGGCCCAGGGTTGCGTACCGCCACAAGGCTATCAGAAGCTTTCGGGCGACGGCCACGATTGCGACTCGTCGGCTGCGCTTAGCGTTGCCGTTCGTACGAGCCACGAACCATTGGGTGATGACGCTTCCATTCTGAAAGCGGACCCATCGCCATGCCAACTGCACCAGGCGCGCTCTGACAATCGCATTCCCAGCTTTGCTTATGCCCTGTTCATGCTGCAGTCGGCCGCTGCTGTAGGGGCTCGGCGTCAGACCGGCAAAAGCCGCAACGCTGCGGCGATCGCGAAAGTCGCGGCAGAGCACCTCGCGCGCCAGAACGGCGGCCGTCTCGCGTCCGACGCAGGTTAGTCCCTCCAGAGTTCTTACCGCCTCATCGGCCGCCGGTTGCTTGGTCACCTCCTCGGATGGGGTCGCAGTGGCGGCCATAACGGTCTCCACCTCAGCGATGTGCTGCAGCACCAATTCGAGACGCGAGAGCTCCCGCTCCACCTCCCGACGGCAATTGATGGGAAGACCGTTTCCATAACCAGTTCTTAGCTCGGCCAGGACCGCGCGGCGGTCGGCACGTAGTGGTCGATAGTCGCGGACGCCATGCAAGGCGAGCAGCGCCTTGATTCGATTCACGTGACTCACTCGCTCCTTACGCAGCCGTGCGAGTTCGCGATGTGGCCGTCGTGCGTCTTCGTCCTCAACGCTTGGCACGCGGACGAACGCGCACGCCTGGCGATCGCCTCGCCTCCAAGACTGGAGAGCTCGCAAGAGGCTATCGGCGTCGACCCGGTCCGTTTTGACGCGACGGGCTCTCCGGTCCACCTTCAGGCTCGCCGGATCCATAACGCGACACGTAATTCCGGCCTGGGTCAAGCGGCGGTATAGCCAAAATCCATCATAGCCGGCCTCGAACACGCACTCGATCGCGACCTCCACACCGGTGTGAGTCTGCACTTCGCGCCGATAACGCTGGAGGATGCCAATCAGCGCATCAACATCTCCTCCGTCAGCCCGGCGACGCGACACTTTGTTCGAGATCGCGTCAAGGATCGCGAGAAGCCAAGTGGTCTTGCTCAACTCGATCGCTGCCAGCACAGCGATCGGCTCGGCTACGTTCGTCGATTGAACTTGATTCATTTGCTTTATCCCATAAGCGCGGCCTCTCCGCCGCCAGGGACATCATGGTATCTCCGGTAGCCCGCCTTCTCCCCATCGCCGCGCTCATAACGCTCGCGGCCAAGCACGTCGGCCACTTCGCCCTCAAGCGCCTCCTCGACGATCAGGCGAAGCGCCAGACGCACAAGGTCGCCTCGCCCGGCCGCCGTCCCCAGCTCTCCATTCATCAAGGCGCGAAGCTCCTCGCGCGTGCGCTCCGGCGCGGATAATCTCTCCATCGGGATGCTCCCTGCGGGCCGCCGGCGCCAACCGAAAGCCCGCCTTCCTGTGGCGATTCAGCCAGGGTGCATCCCAACCCCTTTTCCAGCAATCCCAGGCCTTCACCAAAAAGGAAGCCGCACGAGGCGCGCGGAAGGACGAAATCATTGGGGACGAGTTCCGCTCGCCGAGGCGTGTCCGGCGCCATGCAAGGCGTCTAGTGGATAGAATCAAACGCTTCGAACCCCTTGCAAGCCGGAGAACTCCTTGAAATTGCGGAAGGCGCCCCGGACTCTTACGTTTGATTTTGACCACTAGAACGGAATCCAAACGGTCCAAGTCTTCCTCGGTCGGCACCAGACTCTCCTCGGGAGCACCGCGCCAAATATGTCGAGGTAGAATTGCCGAAACGGCGCAACTTCCGAACTGGGCTGAGCGCTTTACTGATATGTCAAAGCTGAATTGTGTCTAAGATCAAAGCGCTAGGCGTTTATGGCGCTATGCGCAAGGAATGCCAAATTGTCAGCGCACGTTTGTGAGCGGCAAGCGATCATGGACTAACGCTCTCTGCTCTGTCATTTTTCGCAAGTTATGCTGGCTTTGTCGCCAACGAGACTAGCTGCGTAATAATTTGAGCGCCGGTCAGTTCTCTTTGGTTTGCAATCCGATTGGTTGCGGGCCTGAAATAGGTCATTCGATGAAAAAATCAAAAATTCTAATTGTGGACGATGACTGCGATGTGCGGTGGGCTATCAGAAATGTTCTCGCGGACGCAGGCTTTGATGTCGAGGAAAGCGACGGCGGAGGAACGGCTCTCATAAAAGCGGCCAACGATCCCCCCGCGGTTGTGCTGCTGGATATGCACATGCCAGGCCTCAGCGGCGATGTCGTACTGCGGAGTTTGAAACGCCTTGACCCTCGTCTGCCGATAATCGTTGTCACCGCTCACGGCACGATTCCAGCTGCAATTAGCGCGATCCGTGAGGGGGCTTTCGAATATGTGACAAAACCGTTCAGGAATAAATTTCTCGTCGAGACCGTGCGCCGAGCAGTCGCACGTGCAGCTGTTGCACAACCGGCGCTTGGGGAGGGCGTCGGCTCCGCTTTAGCCGCAGCGATGGGCGAAGGTCCAGCAATCCAAGCCCTGATTGCGGACGTCAAAGCCATCATCTCAACGGATTATTCTGTCCTGATTGGCGGGGAGACCGGCTCTGGCAAGGAGGTCGTCGCCCGCAGCCTGCATGAGTATGGCCCGCGCGCAAAACAGCCGCTTGTCGTTGTCGATTGCGGCGCAATCTCCGAACTCCTGACCGGTAGCGAATTCTTCGGTCACGAAAAGGGGGCGTTCACGGGCGCGAACGAGCGACACCGCGGCTATATCGAGGAAGCGGCGAGCGGCGGGACGATCTTTCTCGATGAGGTCGGCAATCTCTCTCCAACCGGGCAGAAGGCGCTGCTGCGAACACTTGACAATCGAACCCTCCGCAGAGTGGGCGGCAAGGAGGTAATCAACCTCGACATGCGTGTTATCGCAGCCACTAATGAAGATCTACGGGCGCAGGTGAAGATCGGTTGCTTTCGTGAGGATCTTTTCTTCCGAGTGGCGGAATATGTCATCATGGTCCCGCCTTTGCGGGCGAGATCCGAGGACGTGCCGTACCTCGCGCAACGCTTCCTCAAACAAGCACGCGAGGTTCTGAACCGACCTGCCGCTGAAATCGATCCCGCGGCGATTGATTGGCTTTGTGCTTATGGGTGGCCCGGCAACGTACGAGAGTTGCGCACGGTGATACGGCGCGCCGCGCTAAGTAAATCAGATCGAATTACTGCTTGGGACTTGGCCGGCAGTCTGCGCCGCGAGGCTGCGGCGCCTGTTCCGGCTTCCGGGCCCCCCCTGCCGTGGCATCAGCGCGTCAGAGATCAGGTTCACGCCATCGAAGATGACGCCATAGCGACTGCGCTAAAAGACGCAATGGGCAACAAGGCGAAAGCGGCTCGCGACCTGGGAATGGATTACAAGACCTTTCGCACCAAGCTGAAGACGCTGGAAGCCGTGGGTGGGACAGTCGCCAATCCCTCGGATCCTGCATCCGTCGCCAGCGCGGCGGTTCCTCGTCACCAGCGTGCGTTAGCAGCGCACACAGAGAACTGATGACTGAGACTCGATCGCCCTTGCGGCCCGGCCCAATCGAACATTCACGGGATTTGGAGAATGATGAGGCAATTTGTCTGTACGCTTTCGCGGAAAGCCGGCATGCGCCAAAATCTTCAGCCGCGGAAATCGAGGAGCGGTTTCAGCTCCATAGTGTGGGATCGGTCGCCGCACTGATCTCGTATGTCCCGATTGCTGAATATTGCGGCGTCAATGGTGAGCGCAATCTTGCCGATGCCACCTGGCTTGCTCCGCAGGTCCGCAGACATGCCGAACTCGTCGACCGGACAATGCAATGGTCACCTGTGTTTCCGGTCCCCTTCGGTACTTTTTACAAGACCATCGATAATCTGACTGCTTTCATGAAATCGCACGAGGAAACGATTGCCGCCTTCCTCAATCGGGTCGCAAATAAGGAGGAATGGGAATTACGCGCGGGAGCCAAGTTCGACGATCAGGAACTTCTGGATAGACTCGCTTGCAACGCTTGGCCTGACTGGCAGGCGTTGTCAAAGGGCGCGCGATACATGCGCGTTTGCCGAGATCGCGAGGCGCTACGGGAGTTCGCTCGCGCGAACGCCGCCGCGGTGGTTCGCGACTATCTTGCAACGATTCAGCCCCTGACAGCCTCGGTTTGCGAACTTGCACCCCGACGGCAGGCGGACTCGAAAGCAGGCGAGGAGATCGCGCGTTATGCTCTTCTTGTCGACAAGGCGAACGTTACCCAATTGCGCGAGCACGTTCACACGACAGGCGCCTCGGTCGAGCACGTCGCGATTGTTTTGTCGGGGCCTTGGCCTCCGTACAGTTTCCGACCGGCGCTCGGTCCGAGGGATTAGGCTGACGGAATGCCTGTCGCCGCGTTAGACCACGAGAGTTTTTTTCATGCCGTGATGGCGACTATTCCTTCGTCCATTTTGATTCTCGACGAGAGGCTGGCCGTGCTGACCGTCAATCACAATTTTCTTGAGAAATCGCACGGCAACTTGAATTCGATCGTGGGACGAAAGCTCCACGAAATCTTTCCGCCCGCTTTCCGGGACACAGCTCTCGATCAGCAAATCCGGGACGTCGTAGCCACCGGCCGAAAAATTCATCGGCAGCGGATGACCTACCGCGCGCCCGGCGTTTCGCTTCGAACCTATTCGTACAGCATCTGCCCGCTCCAACTGCACGGGGCGTCGCGAGGCGCCATCCTTGTCATGGACGACGTGACGGACCTGCTTCAGCTTGGCGAGGAAGTTCGCAGAATGCAGCTCCACCTTGCAAGCATTGTCGAGAGCGCGGGCGACCTGATCATCTCGACCGATCGCGCGGGTGCGATCATGACGTGGAATTCCGCGGCCGAGAAGGCGACCGGCCTTGCCGAACCCGAGGTGCGAGGCGGTAAATTCGCAGAGCATATTGATGAGCCGCAAAGCCAGGAGGTTGAAGCCTGCTTTCGCGAGATTGAAGAGATTGACGATCGCCGTTCCGTTGAGTGGTTGATGAAATGTAGCGGGGGGGCAAGCATTCCGGTGTCTTGGCGCCTGTCACGAATGACAGGTCAGAGAGGCGAAGCAACCGGGGTGGTGGTCGTCGGCCGCAATCTCGTCGAGCAGCGGGCAATGGAGGCGCAGATGCGCCAGGGCGAAAAGCTCGCAGCGCTTGGCCTGGTCATTGGCGGCATCGCACATGAAATCCGCAATCCCCTCGGCGTGAGCTCGGCAGCGGCGCAGCTGATGAAGCAGAGGATAGGGACACCTGACCTGCTTGAGGAATGTATCGGGAAGGTGATCGGTGGAATCGACCGAGCCTCCCTCGTCGTCGAAAGCCTGCTTCGCTTTGCGCGACCAGGAACGATTACGGAAACCACCCGAGTGAACATGGTCGGCGTCCTGAAGAACGCGTTGATGTTTGCCTCCGGGGAGGCCGCTGTGGGAACTTCGGTCGAATGGAGGCTCGAACGCGGAGCGGACGACCTCCACGCCGCAGGTGTGCAAAACCTGCTCGAACTTGTTGTCATCAATCTTATGCTGAACGCGTTTCAGGCGATGCCCGGTGGAGGCCTTTTGGCCATCGGCCTTCGACGAGACGGTGCGGAGGTCGTCATCGAAGTCGGGGACACAGGTCCGGGAATACCAGAGGCTCACGTCTCCAAGATATTCGATCCCTTCTTTACAACGCGGTTAGATAGCCGGCGCTCGGGGCTGGGTCTGTCTGTCTCTCATTCCATCGTGCGCCAGCACGGCGGACTAGTAGATGTTCGCGCGACGCCCAACGGCACGACTTTCGTCGTGCGAATTCCTGTCGCTCGAGATCTGAGCACGGCTGTACCAGCCTGAGGAGGCCTCCTAAGTTGCCGTCGAAATTGAATCCGTTGGCGTCCGAAACGGTTCTTGTCGTCGATGACGATCATGACATGTGCTGGGTCTTGGAGCGAGCGCTTGGCACTCTCGGCTGCGGCGTGACGTCCGTTGGTCTGGGAGCAAGCGCAATTTCGATTGTCACAGAGAGAGACTTTCCAATCGCATTTGTCGATGCTCGCCTTCCCGACATGGACGGCTTGCGGCTCATAATAGAGCTGCGAGTGCTGCGGCCCTCGATGCGGATCATCATGATTTCTGGTTACTTCCTCGAGGACGATGTTCGCATATTGGAAGCGGTCAGGACGGCCGAAATTGACGGATTTCTGGCGAAACCATTTCAGATCGAAGCCATTGTAACGGCCGCGTTGGCGAAGGGCGAACGGGGCATCGGCCCCTGACCTAGGGCGTGCCGCCCGTGTTTATCCGACCTCCCGACGGGCTTGGCTCCGCCGCGCTGCGCTAAGTAGACGAAATGATTGACCATTTTATTTCTTTCGAGGAGGGCCGCGCTTGGCCCCGCTCTTGCGACATAGGAGGCGCCGGAGGGTTCGCGCCTGATCTGGTGAATGCAACAAAGGTAGAGTGCCTGCAGAAGGAGAAACTCATGGCTCGCCTACAGAAAGCAACGAACTCGTCGAGCCTCGCTGAGGTTGTCGACCGGATTCTCGACAAGGGCATCGTCATTGACGCTTGGGTCAAGGTTTCGCTTGTTGGTATCGAATTGATCACGATTGAAGCCCGTGTCGTCGTGGCGTCGGTCGAGACTTACCTCAAGTACGCCGAAGCGGTCGGCCTGACGGCATCCGCGGCAGCTCCCGCGTAAAGACACGCGGCGCCTCGCTCCTTCGGGGGCGCGGGCCGATTTCGCTCGCGCCTTCGGAGGGGACAAACAACTAATGGAGGTCGAGAGATGGCAAGAGTGGCGGAAGGTATGGGGCGGGTGGCAAACGAAATCGCTGCCAACCGTCGGGAACGGACTAAACTCGCAGCAGATATCAAGGTCTCGACAAGTCGTCGCCGCAGCGACGTCAAGTCCTTCCTGCAAAATGCGAAGTCAGTGCGCGGCAAGGCGACGCGCGAGCAGGCCGAACACCTCCAAGAGGGTGCGAAGACGCGGCATACGGACGTGTTCTCGATGCTGCTCGGCGTGCAGAACTCCCGCCGCCGCGCCGGCGGCCTTCAGGCGGCGGAAGCCAAGAAGATGAGCCAAGAGCTTCACGACGAAGTGCGTTCGATGCTCAGGGGTCAAAAGGCGTCGCGACTACGCGCGGCCCGTAAAAATCATAACGAAGCGGTCGATGCGAACAGCCGTCGCCGAGGCGAGGTCAAGACAATGCTGCGTCAGTTCGCGCGCGAAGGGGTCGCTCGCCGGCAGGAGCTCCACCAGAAGGCGGCGGCCTTTATGACCGACCTGACCGATGGCGTTGCTGCATTTAGAGACCAGATCGCCAGTGACGGTCGCGATCGCGCTGTCGAAATCCGAGACCACCTCTCGGCCTACGCGCGTGATCGTCGCGAGGGGACGGCGATTTGGGGAGGAAACCTTCAAAAAAGCCGCCCCGTAAAGGAGCAACCAGGTGAAGCCCTGCACAGCGTAATTGTTCGGTCTGCTGCAGCCTCCGCCCCGCCACACGAACCCGTCGCGGCACCGACCCACGGGGCAACGGCCCCTTCGGTCAACCCAGAAGTCCATGCGGATAAGACCAAATCGCCGCAGTCTGGGTCAGCCAAACAGCCCTCCCGCCAGCCGCAGGGACGCCACAGAGGGCGCACAAAATGAGCACCGCTTCGGAGACAAACCTCCATCCCGTCGCCGACGACTACGTCGGCGGCGAGGACGGTTCCATCGCTTTAGACCCGAGCAACGCGTTCGTAAGTTCGCTCGAGGTCCAGGACATCACAGATCGAGCGATGGCCTATCTTGAAGCGGGATACCCGGTCCATTTTTCCGGTCCGCCGGGAACCGGGAAGACGACCCTCGCCTTTCATGTGGCCGCGCAGCTCGGCCGAGCCACGATCCTGCTCCATGGCGATCACGAATTCGGAAGTTCCGATCTCATCGGCCGCGAAAGCGGGTACAGCAAGTCACGCGTCGTCGACAACTATATCGGATCAGTGCTCAAGTTTCAGGAAGAGGGGCGCGCGCTCTGGATTGACAATCGCATCACGACAGCGTGTCGGCTTGGACACACGATCATTTACGATGAGTTCAATCGCAGCAAGCCGGAAGCGAACAATCCATTTCTGAGCATCTTGTCGGAAGGCGTCTTGAACGTACCCGGGTTGCACGGCCGCGGGGAAGGCTACGTGAACGTGCATCCGAATTTTCGTGCGATCTTCACATCGAATCCGACCGAATATGCGGGCGTTTACCAAACTCAGGACACACTTCTGGATCGTATGGTGACCCTGCACCTCAGTCACTATGACCGTGACACCGAAATTGCTATCGCGGCCAGCAAGTCCGGGCTTGATTTGGACCGCGCCGCGCGAGTTGTTGACCTGGTAAGATTGTGTCGTTGCGAGGGCCAGGATCCTCACTATCCCACACTGCGCGCTTCGATCGCGATTGCGCGGGTCCTGTCATCACGCGGCGGCGACGCGAGCATCCACAACCGCGTGTTTGTTTGGGCGTGCCGCGACATCCTGAGCCAGACATCGGCTCGCGCGAACAACGACGGCGCCGTCTCGCCTGCGTTCATTGATCTCCTTATGCGTCGGGTTGAATCGAACGACGAAGAAAACGACGAAGAAGACGACCTTGCGCGACCTAATGGGCGAGCGAGTCGTCATGCGTCCTCTCTGTCAAGGGGAGAAACATAACGATGTTGGCGCAACGACGACCATCGAGAGGGCTCAATGAGCTGCGGACGCTGACCGGCCGGTCAGACACGCAGATCCCTGCTCATAAGGCTTATCTTCGGATCAGCTTTCTTGAGCTGGAACGAGCCAGGCGCATGCAGGAAATCCGCGCGGCGCGTACCCGTTTCGCCATCATTGAAGGGCGGTTTCGCGAGATCGATACCGAAATCGCCGATATTCTCGGAAGGCTGAATGGCAGCGCGCCTCAAGCGCGGCCGGTCGAAAGACCACGCAAATCCCCGACCGGGCTGCATCCTGCGAAGCGGAGTTTTCGATTTTCATACTGACGCGCTGGCGAAAGCTAACCATGCTCCGGAGTAGAGAGCGCGATCAAAGGAGAGTTCCAAATGGTACCGAAGGGCCAACACTCCGAACCTCACCAGGCGACAATAATGGCGGAAGCGCCCGCTATAATCCTCAGCACCCCTCTCGAACCCGCAACGCGTCCCGCCGGCAGGATCTCCACAGCGCGCAGCGCTGTGCGGGAGTTCCTTTCGACGGAGCTGGGAGCGCGAGAAGTCCGGATCACAAAGATGGCCCCGTCCAACCACGCACTTGAGGGGTGGGAGGCAGAAGCGGAGATTTTGGTTCCCAATCTCGAGGTTAAGATGCTCAACCTGCCATTGACGCAGGAAGTCTTCGAAATTGAGCACTACGCCGTCGAACTCGCGGCCGACTTTTCGATCAGATCTTACGGGCCTCTCAGCGCAAGCGAAGATTAGGGCATTAGCGCCTGCTTTGAACCGCCTCGTCGACTGACTCGAACAAAGTCATCGAAACGCGCAAGCCCTGTGTCCGTTGAGCGCAGGCTACATGCCTGGGCTTCTGGAGTAATCTCGATGGGTCTCTATGTCTACGCTGTTGCCAAAGCACGCGACGCAGAAATACCCTTGTTGCAAGGCATTTTAGACCATCCAATATATCAGCTGGAGAGCAACTCGCTTTGCGCGATTGTGAGCCACTGCCCGCTGAGTATAATACGCGCCGAGCGCAAACACCTTGCGGCGGCGCAACGGGTGCTTGGCGCGCTCAACACTAAGTTCGATCTGCTGCCGATGACGTTCGGCACCGTGACGAAGTGTGAAGACGAGCTGCGGCGCTTTCTCGATGACCATCATGAGGCGCTCTCGTCGCAGCTACAGCGCGTGTCGGGTTCGGTTGAGATGGGGCTTCGGCTGAGTCTCAATGTTCCGGATCCGATTGCTTTTCTGGTCGAAAGGACTCCGGCGCTGAAGGCGGCGCGCGATCGAACGTTTCGCGCCCGCCACAAACCTTCTCACGACGATAGGATCCGGCTCGGGCAGCTCTGTGACCAGGCGGTCACCCGATATCGCGAGGCGCTCACTGGCCAGGTGCTGGCGACGATAGAGAGCGCATGTTCGGGAACCATCAAGCTGCCGGTGAAAGACGAGAGGCAGATCGCCAATCTCGCGATCCTGGTGCGACGCGCAAGACTCGAAGCCTTCGAAGCGGCAATCAACGTCGCCGCGGCACAAATCGAGGACGATGTCGTCTTTAATCTCAGCGGCCCGTGGCCGCCTCACAATTTTGTGCAGTTCAATATGGAGGCGGCCTAGCTCCCGTTGTCGGGCGTCCATCGCTATCAAAGGAGACCGCAATGTTCATCATCGACGATCTGCTGGCGTCTCCGGCTCGCGGGCTGATGTTTGTCCTCCGGAAGATCAATGACGCCGTCCAGCAGGAGCGCGAGGCGCAGAAGAGAGCGACGGTGGCGGAACTGACGGCGCTGCATCGCGAACTCGACGAGGGGAGGATCTCGGAAGAGGAATTCGAGGCGCGCGAAGGTGTGCTGCTGGGCCGGCTGGACGAGGTGCAAAGGGACGATGGAGGTGACACGCACAATGAGCGCTCCTGAGCCCGCCTCCGCCAATACAGCTCGGCCGCGCACGGACCAGCTCTCTCTGGCGGATGCGCTCGACCGGATTTTGCACCGCGGCGTCTCCCTCCAGGGAAATCTGACCATCGGGCTAGCCGACGTCGATTTGCTATTCCTCGATCTTCGATTGCTTCTCGGCTCGGTCGATGCGATCTGGCCGGATGGTGCTCCGTCGGTCTTGCCTGTTCGACCACGCGCGATTTCTTTACCGCCGCCTCCGTCCCGGGCACCCAAGCCTCCGCCGCTCGCGCCATTCGATCCTGAGCCCATTGTCGCAGCCGGAAGCGCAGCGCCGCTCGAAACTGCGAATCCTGCCGTAACAACCCAGCCAGTCGCTGGCGGTCGACCGGTTGATTCAGGCGCCGGTCCCTCGGAAAGCGGGTCATCTACAGCGCAAGGGCTGATCCGGCTTGTCCTGACGTTGGTGAAATTGCTTCACGACGTCCTGGAACGGCAGGCCGTTCGCCGTATGGAGGCGGGTCGCCTGACCGAGCAGCAAATCGATAGTCTTGGGGCCGCGCTTTCCGCGCAAGCGAACGAAATTATGAAGCTGCAACGGCAGTTCGGATTCGCCGAGAAGGATCTCTCGCTCGCACTCGACGTCCCTGACGGGGCGTACTGAAAGGCAAATCTATGTCCTCCGACCAATCCATGACCCACTCGGTCGATAGCACGAATCTCGCCGATCTCCTGGAACGGATCCTTGACAAAGGCGTGGTGATCGCCGGCGACATTTCAATCAAGCTCGTCGAAGTTGAGCTTTTGACGATCCAGCTGCGTCTTGTGATCTGCTCGGTCGACAAGGCGCGTGAACTCGGGCTCGATTGGTGGAACCACGGCGGTCGCCAGGATCGGTTGGCGCAGGCGCAAAGTGCCTCGCTGCTCGCGATGGATGAGCGGCTGGGTCGGATCGAGCAGGCGCTCGGCGGGATCGTCAAGGCGCCCGTTGAAAGCAAGGAGTACGCGTCATGACCAAGGACGATCGCGAAGGCAAGGAAAGCGTGACCGGTGCTGCTGCGTTCACAAAGATCGCGCGTGGCCTTTCTGACCTCTTTACGGTTCTTTCCGATTTCGAGCAGCTTCCCCGGCGAGGCCGTCACGAGAAGGACGGCAAGGTGTTTGAGTACTCGTTCGGCACGCGCACCCTGCACGAAGCTGCGGCCGAACGGGATCCGCCAGAAGACGAGCCGACCCGGCGCAGCCAACCGGCGAGACGTGAACCAAAGAGAACTTCGGTTGAAATTCTCGAACCTGTCACGGACATGTTCGACGAGCCCAACGAAATCGTGTTTCTCTTCGAGCTGCCTGGCGTCGAGCGAAAAAACATTCGCTGCATCTTGGATGGCGACATCCTTCTGCTCGAGGCGAAGAAGGGCGAACACCTCTATCGCAAGGAAACGCTCATCGAAGGCAAACTCGCAGGCGGCCCGCACTTGAATCTGCACAACGGCGTGCTCGAGGTGCGGTTGACCAAGCATGCGTGAAAGCAAAGGTCGATGTGGAATGCGCTGGCGTGCCATCGACAAGCGAGCGGACGATGAGGATGGCGCGATTGGTCTACGTTCCGGTGGTCCACAGCATCGCGGAGATGGGGTCCGCGGCGGCCGCCTATCAGGCTGCTTTCGCCGCCCGCTATGGCGAACGCAAACTGGCGGAACGGTCGACCGAATTTGATGCTATCTGGCGCGCCATCGGCGAGGGAATCAGATCGCTTCGGCTCGATCTGAAGCGCGTCAATCTCTATCAGGACAGCTTGCCTATCTGTGGTCACGAGCGGGCGTTGGTTCACGAGATTGCCTCCCAGGGTAGTCGAAACCATCAGCTGCTCGAGGCCCTTGCAGACAGTGGCGGCTCGCTTGTCGGAACGGAATCTCCCTCGCTCCTGCTCGATGAATACAGGCTCATTCAGTCACCTGAACGCACCGAGGCGCAGGGCGCTGCTCTTCTCGACGCCCGCGACCATTTTATCGCAGGTCGCGTTGACGAGACGCTCAGCGAAGGCAGGACCGGCATCTTGTTCATCGGCGCGCTGCACCACGTTGCAAAATTCCTGCCCAAGCGAATCTCGGTCGAATACCTAGCGGTTCGCAAGTCCTGACAAGAACGAAAGCGAGTGGAGAGCTCCATGTCCAAAGAGGTGAAGGAAGCCAAAGAAGGCACAGACAACCGCGAAAAGCTCCGCCTGATCGTCGTCGAAGCGCGTCGGGAGGACATTGGGCGGGGCATCGTTCGGTTGGACCCGGAAACGCTGAAGGAGATCGGCGGTTCACCTGGCGACGTCTTGGAGATCGAAGGCCGCGCGACAACCGTCGCCAAAGCGATGCCCACATTCAAAGAGCTGAGGGGCCAGCAGGTCATCCAGCTCGATGGCGTCGGCCGCACCAATGCCGGCGTGGCGCTCGGCCAGAAGGTTGCAGTCAACAAGGTCGTCCATGCGGTCGCCCGTCGTTTGGCGCTTACGCCATTGGGCGGCGGCGCCTTGCATGATGACGAGATCGAATATACCGCTCGCCGCCTGGACGGACTGGCCGTGAAAACTGGCGATCGGGTCAGGATCGCCTTGTTCGGCGGGAGCCATCGCGATTTCAGCGTGGTTCGCACTGAACCTGACGGTCCGGTGATTATTCATCCGGATACGCTGCTCTCTGTGGATTCCGTCCGTGGGACCTCACCAGGCAAGACCGAAGCTGCGGTAGAAGACATTGTCACCTACGACGAACTTGGCGGCATGGACCGCGAAATCGCGAAGATACGGGAGATGATCGAGCTGCCGCTCACCCATCCCGAAATTTTCAAGCGTCTCGGCATGTCGCCGCCGAAAGGCGTCCTGATGCATGGTCTGCCCGGCTGCGGAAAGACATTGCTCGCGCGCGCCGTTGCCCACGAATCCGCTGCGGCATTCATTTACGTCAGTGGCCCGGAGATTATCCAGAAGTTTTACGGCGAGAGCGAAGCCAAGCTCCGCAAAATCTTCGAAGATGCGGAAAGGCGCGCGCCCTGCATCATTTTCTTCGACGAGATTGACGCGATTGCCCCGAAGCGTGAGCGGGTTGAAGGCGAAGTCGAAAAGCGGGTCGTCGCGCAACTCCTCGCCCTCATGGACGGCCTGAAAAGCCGTGGCGACGTCATCGTCATGGCGGCTACCAACCGCCCCAACAGCATTGATCCGGCTTTGCGCAGGCCAGGCCGGTTCGACCGCGAAATCGCCATCGGCATTCCCAACGAAGCTGCACGTCACGAGATCCTGGAGATCTACGCTCGCGGCATGCCGCTCGCCGAGGATATTGACGTTTCGCACTTGTCAAGTGTGACGCATGGATTTACGGGCGCGGATCTGAACGCCCTTTGCCGAGAGGCCGCCATGGCGGCTCTGCGTCGTCAGCTTCCGGCAATGAGCCTCGATTCCGGACCGATACCCTATGAGGCGCTTGGCGCGCTGGACGTAAGCATGGCTGATTTCAGGGAGGCGTTAAGCGAAGTCGCGCCATCGGGGTTGCGCGAAGTGTCCGTGGAAGTGCCGAATGTTCGGTGGGACGAGGTTGGTGGACTTGAGCCGATCAAGGCTGCTCTCAAGGAAACGATCGCATGGCCGTTGAGTCAGCCGCATCTGTTCGAGCAGATCGGGCTGCAACCGCCACGAGGCATTCTCCTCTATGGTCCTCCGGGGAATGGCAAAACGCTACTGGTTAAGGCGCTCGCGTCGCAGAGCAATCTCAACTTTATTTCAATCAAAGGTCCTGAGCTCCTTTCGAAATATGTCGGCGAGTCAGAACAAGGCGTTCGCGATCTGTTTGCGAGAGCCCGGCACGCGGCGCCATGCATCATCTTTCTCGACGAGGTGGATTCCCTGGCGCCAAAGCGTGGCTTCGACGGCCGTTCGCCGGTGACCGACCGGGTCGTCAGTCAATTGCTCACTGAACTCGATGGCGTCGAGGCTCTCAGAGACGTTTGGGTGATCGCCGCGACCAATAGGCTCGACATGGTCGATGAAGCGCTCCTGCGTCCGGGACGCCTCGACTTCCGTCTTGAGGTCGCGCCGCCTGATCGCGACGCGCGCGCTGCGATCCTGGAGGTACATCTGCGCAAGAAGCCAATTGATCAGCAGATCGATCGCGCTGCCCTAGCGGATCTGACGGAAGGGATGTCTGCTGCCGAAGTCCGCTTCGTTTGCGATCGTGCCGCAATGAACGCTATTCGCAGGGTCTTTCCAACATTGACCGACAACAAGGTCGATGGCACCGCACTGCGCATCGAACAGCGCGATTTCGACGATGCGCTGGTCGAACAGGCCGCTGTTTCCGAGCGACCGAAATCGCCACAGCCGGTTCTCTTCGGAGCGATATGACACCACACTGGGTGCTATCCGTTCGGTGTTGGAGATGATGTTCATTCAACTATTGTCAGGTCGACAGCTCAATCCGCGCGACCCGACGCTCGGTTCACGCACAAGCGCGACAAGGCGCATCTGGCGGTGGACGAGGAAAGCGGGCTTGTGCGCCAGGTCGAGATGATCTCAGCCAATGTTGTCCAAGACAGTCGTTTAGGCGAAGCGCTGATCCAGGGCGACGGATCACTTGGAAAGTCAAACACCCCCGCTATCCGCTCGAGACCTGGCAGACATTCCACAACTCCTGGACGGGGGCGCGCTCGGCCGTGGAGCGCGCCGTCGCCGCGATGAAGCGCTTGTACGGGGATGGGCCGCGTCCGCTATCTGGGCTCGCCCGCAACGCCTGCCTTCTGCAGTTCATCGCCATGGCGATGAACATGAAGCGAGCGCTCGTGATTAGGCGCGCTGCTTGACCCCGTTCGCAGGAGAGACGCGTCCGAGCCGCCGGCCTCGTAGGGACGCCTCACCGCGCCGGCGATAATGGTTGCGCCGACCAGCGTACCGCGCTTGCGGGCGCCGTGACGAAGCGCGAGAGGTTTCAGTTCCAGCGGGACCCATGGGAGGTGCGGTCTTTATGAAGGCGATTTCGTCGCTTTCCACGCGCGTGTGTCCAATTTGCCCTTCGTTGGAGCATGTAGCTGATTCTGGCGAAAGCTAATCTTGCCAATGCCATCAATTCGATATCAACTTCTGAGAGCAGGTTGGACTTGGTTTGAAAGTATTGCGGCTGCTTTGGAATCGGGCCGTCTTCGCGAGTACGGCCCGGATGAGATTGGCGAGGAGACGCTCGAGATGTTCGTCGCGTTGAGCCGTTTCACAATCGCCAATGGCATGGCGGATGCGGTGCGAGGCGCCTTCCGCCAACGTCCGCATCTGGTTGACCGCGCATCAGGGTTTCTGAACATGGAGGTGATGAGCCCTGTCGGCAATCCCAACGAGATCTGGCTGCTGACGCGCTGGCACGACGAAGAGAGCTATCGCAGTTGGCACCGCGGGCACGAATATAGCGCGTCGCACAAGGAGATCCCTAAAGGCCTCAAGTTGGTGCAGGGAAGCACTGAAATTCGGGTCTTTGAAGTGTTTGCGCAGTAGGCTGGCAAGTTTGGGGTTGGACATGGACGCAGAAATGAAGACCCTGGGGGTGAAGGGGTTGCAGTCGTTTCAGGCGCTGCAGGCCGACGCAGTGGACACGGTTACCGCCCGTTTCTATTCCACATATGAGTCAGCCTACGAGCAATATGGGCCGCGCGGACGAGCAGCCTGTCGAGAGGACCTCGCGTTTCATCTGGAATTTTTGCGGCCGGTCCTAGAGTTCGGGATGCTGTCGCCTATGCTGGATTATCTGTGCTGGCTGGGCCGCGTGCTCGAAGCACGGGCGGTTCCCGTAGGGCATGTGGCGCTGTCGCTCGAGTGGCTTGCCGCGTTCTTTGACGAGCATATGGATGCGCAGGAAGCCGCGGTCGTGACCTCCGCACTGCGGGCTGCGCGGGCCGGATTCCTGAATTCGGCCGACGCACCGCTGGCGCCGCTCAAGGCGCCCGTCCCGTGGCCGGAGGCGACTGCATTCGAAGCGTCACTGCTTGCAGGCAACCAGATCGAGGCACTGGCAATCATGGATCGCTGTAAGGATAACGGGCAAGGTCTCGTAGATGTCGAATTGCACGTCATCCAGCCTGCGCTCTACTGGATTGGAGGAAAATGGGAGGCAAACCAAGTAACCGTCGCTCGCGAGCATATGGCCACAGCGATCGCTCAGTCGGTGATGACCATGGGTCTGTTGCAGTCACCTCTGCCCGCGCCCAACGGCAAACAAGTCCTGTTGGCCTGCGTCGAGGGTAACAACCACGCGGTCGGGTTGAGGATGGTGGCTGACGCGTTTCAACTCGCTGGCTGGGATGTGCAGTATCTCGGCTCAAATGTGCCGACCTCGGCACTAGTGCTGCAGACGGCGGAATGGAAACCCGATCTCGTGGGTCTCTCAGTATCCTTCGCGCAGCAGTTGCGGGTCGTCAGGAACATCTTTGAAAAGTTGAAGGAGCGGATGGGCGGCGCAGGACCGGCGGTGATTATCGGAGGTCTCGCAATCAATCGCTTCGAGCGGCTAGCGAATCTGGTGGGCGCTGATGCGTACGGCGCCGACGCCGAAGCTGCAGTTATCCGCGCCAAGCAGCTTGTCGGCGTCTAGTACCTCCTGTGCCGTGGTTTGGACCCTATTTCGAGCCTCTGCTCGCGGTGGCGGTAGCAACGCTGAATGAAGACGGCACATTGGTCGAGGCGAACCTCGGTTTCTTGCGGCTCGTAAAAGTGGAGGGGCAAGAGTCAATCGGCGCCCGCGTGAATCGTTTTTTTGCCCAGCCCGATTTTGCGACCCTAATCCGCAGGGCGCCTGCCCCCGACGGGGAGATTTACCGTGGGCTGCTGACAATGGGTGAACACGTAGGACGGGCGCGATCCCTGCGCACCCGTGTCTGGCGCGTGAGCGAGCGGATTCACCTGCTGGCGGAATATGAGATTGAAGAGTTGGAGGAACTCTATGACAAGGTGCTCGAACTCAACCGCGATTACGCCACCGCGCAGCATCTGCTTGCGCAGACCAACCTCAAGTTACAGCAGCGCGAGGCGCAGATCGTCGAGATGTCCCTCATCGATCCGCTGACGGGCGTTGGCAATCGACGTCGACTGGACCAGGCCCTAGGCATCGAGATCGCCCGCGCCAACAGAACGGTCGGCAGGTTGTGCGCTTTCATGGCGGACCTGGATCACTTCAAGCGTGTCAACGACATCTATGGACACGAGGCCGGGGACAGCGTGCTTGCGGCATTCGGCGGCTTGCTCCGCGAGCAAATGCGGCCAACTGATATCGTGACCCGGTTTGGAGGCGAAGAGTTCGTCGTATTGATGCCGGATACAGACCTTGAAAATGCCGTCGCCGCCGCCGAGCGGGTCAGGATGGCGTTTGCCGCTCTTCGCGTCAAGCCGCTCCCCGACCCGGTCACGGCGAGCTTCGGCGTCACCGGGTTTGCCGCCGGCGAGCAGGGCGACGATCTCCTGCGCCGAATCGATCAGGCGCTTTACGCGGCCAAGGGGTCGGGACGCAACCGTGTCGTGGTTGGTTAGCGACAGAGCGACTGCGCCGACCAGATCCGCGCTGTTTGGCGTCGCCAGGAGCGAAGGGCAGATTGTGACCGACGATCAAGCGGGCACTATCGAAAATCGTATCGAAGACTGAGCTGATGGCCACAAGTAACTCGCTTGCATTTCCGTCGATATTCGTGTCGCCCGGACGCCAGTCGTAACTCGTCATTGCGCCCCTGATTTCAAGCAAACCAGCGAATAAGTGCGCGCGCCAGTCAAGCGGGAACAGGCTGAAAGCCCCGACCGCTACCGAGCTTCGCCGTTACGTAAAAACGAAGCAAGGTCTCACCACCTATTAGTGGAGGTAGCTGCCACTTTCATTAAACTCAACATTGTGACAGTATCTGCAACTTCTGCTTTACGGCTTCCGAGTTCCCCCCGGAGGCCCGATCCCGACTAGCGCCGCAAGACTAATTTAAATGAGGTGGCCATGGGCGAGAACCTGCCAGATTGGCGTTGCGGAGGAGGCGAGAACCGCTGGTTCGGCCTTGGTCAGAAATAGAACTATATTCGGTTTGACGTTGATCAACTTAAGAGGACGAGGCTCATGGTACTCAGTTCCGACAGGTTAAGGTCGCCTGTAGTGGCTGAGCGGAGGCTTCGTTGAAGGCTTATCTCCTGTTAACGCTCTCGGCGGTTGTAGTTACCGCCGGAGCGATGACCGCCTTCGCGTCAGTGTCGCTGGCTCAGACCCCCTCGGGAGGGCCCGGAATCATCATTTCGGTTAGCGGCTCAGCCACGATCTCGACCGCGGGGATGTCGCCCGGCGGGGAAATTTGGGCGGGGTGGTATTCCTTGCCGCCAGGGAAGGCCGTGGAGGAGTCGGCGACGGCGGTGAAGTGGGCGTATGTGGAAACAACCCTCGGTGGGTCGGCCGTCGTGAGCGGGGACCCTACGCCCATGTGCCAATTCCGAAGTCCAGGAGGAGGCCAAGCCAAGGGCTCAGAACGTGTCACCGACCCCGGCGATGTTGAAGTTTGCAATTACGCTGTCTTACCCGGGTCACGGACGGAGAACAGCGGATCCGAGCCGTATGTTTTCGCTGGATTGGCTATCGGTGGTCCTTGGAAAGAGGGGATGGAGGACTCGGGTGAACTGTACCTCAAGGTGAACGGGCTCGCCCAATCGGCGCAAATCTCTTCATCACAGTTTGGCGAGGTAGAGAAAGAAATCCTCAAGGCGGGGGCCATGACGGTCATAATCCGGAATGTCACGATGCCGCCAGGCGCTCGGATTGTGACGACCGATCGCTTCCCCACTGTGCGTATGGTCGAAAATGGCGAACTGACGTGGGTTTTAACCCCGCAAACCTCTGACCCAGTCAGCGCGCCCAAAGAAGTGCGGAAGGCGTTCGATATGACGGAATGGGTTCCAGCAAACGCCGACAAGCAACTTGTCCTGTCAAATGACAGCGATCAGACGGTTCAGTTCCTGGAGTGGACTGTCGCGCCCGCGCAAGGTCGTAAGCCCTAAAGCGCAATCATGGCGGGCGGAGCGCCGTGTTCCGGAAGTCGAAGGCGAGCATGGACAATGTGATCCTTGAGCCAGCCAGCGCAATGAACGGCGCCGATGCGAAACCGTTCAGGGTCGCGATCATCGGGGGCGGACCGGGAGGATTGTTCACGGCATGGCAACTGGCCGCCAAAGCAGGGCCGAGCTGCCAAATCACGGTGTTCGAGGCGGCGGACCGCCTCGGGGGGAAGCTCAAGACGGGCCAGTTTCCGGGCGTGGGGCCGTATGAGGCGGGAGTCGCGGAAATTTACGACTATTCAGCTCTCGGCCCAGATCCGCTGCATGATCTCATCGTCAAGGAGCTGGGTCTGGAGATCAAACATATTCGTGGCCGTCCCTGTGTACTCGACGGCAAGATCTTTATTGAGACAGACGATCTCGCGAAGTCCTATGGAGAGCGGACCCGCGATGAAGCGTTGTCGTTTCGCAAGCGTTGCGCGGATCTGCTCAGTCCCGAAGCCTACTATTTCTCGGTCGCGGAAAAGGACAATGCTCATCCGTGGGCCAAAATTTCGGGCGCGGCCCTGCTTGAGAGAGAATTCACAGACGACGCCGCGCGTCGCTACATCCGAGCCATGGCGCACAGCGACGTCGCCGCGGCCCCGCACCAGACGAACGGGCTCACCTTCCTCAAAAACGTCCTGATGGACGTCGACGGCTACATGGACATCGTGTCGGTGGTGGGCGGCAACGAACAGATCCTCACCGGCCTGGCCGAGGAGCTCGACGCCGAGATCCGCTTAAATTCGGATGTGACTGCGGTCGAACCGCTTGCGGACGGCTGCGTACCAACTCGAAATGCTGGTCAACGGCTTCGAGGAGAAGGTGATTGCGGACTACGTCGTAGTCGCGCTGCCGCTGAGCGCGCTTTCGACCATCCATTGGCGGTCGGAAGCTCTTGCGCTCGCGATGGACAAGCACGTCGCCTACTTCGATCGCCCCGGGCACTACCTCCGCGCGACCTTCTTGTTCCAACGTCCGTTCTGGCGCGAAACGATCTCGGCGGACTGGTGGATGCTCGACGCGTTCGACGGGTGCTGCATCTATGACGAAAGCGCGCGTTACGACTACGGCGGTTACGGGCTCTTGGCCTTCCTGATTGCCGGTAACGCCGCTCTGGCGCTGGTGAACGACTCCGACGAACAGATCGAGCGGATGTGCCTGGACGCGTTGCCCAGGGAACTCGCGTGCGGCAAGGAGCTCCTGTTGGACCGCCGGATCCATCGGTGGGTGGCGTCGGTCAGTGCAATTCCTGGCGGCGTGCCTGTGCGTCCGCGCGGGATAAACCATCGCCCGGATCCCGTTCATACGCCAGGCCTTGTGATGGTCGGCGACTACTTGTTCGACTCGACGATCAACGGCGTGATGGACTCCTCCGAGGTGGCTAGCGACATCATTCTCACTGACGTTCTCAAACGCCGTCACCCGCACTCGCCGAGAGAGGCGAGCATAGCGGAGTTGCACGCCGCGGCCCTCAATGAAGCGCTGGAGCACGTTGCAGAATTGATGTCCGTGCAAGCTACCGGGGACATCGTGAAGATCGCTTGGGATTTGGAACCAGGCGCCAAGCTTCTTCATGTCGGCTCCGGCGCCGGACATATGGTTGCCGCGCTGAGGGCGCTCGGCTTTGACGCCACAGGAGTGGAGTGCAGTCGCGAGGCGAGCCTCGCGACTCCGGCCGAGTTGGCGAAGCACAACTTCCATTGCGATTTCGAGCACTTGCCGTTCGGGGACGAAGAGTTCGACGCCGTGATCGAGACGGGACTTTACCGATCGGCGCCGGACAAGGCGCAGGCCGTGATCGCGGAACTTCGCCGCGTGACGAAGCATGGCGTGCTTCTCGGATCTGTGACGACCGACCTCACGATCGAGGTGATCGAACGCTTCAACTTGCTCGAGGATGTGCGGGTCCTTTGCTCGCGCTGGGACTGGTCCGAAAAGTTCTATGCGGCAGGATTCGTGCACGCGCTATACGATCGCCGGCTAGCCGTCCGAGCGGCGCGGACGAGGATCCTCGCGTCTTGGTGAAGCGTGGGAGAAGGCGCAAGCGTCAGGCGGAGGCACTCAGCCAGTGGTACGAGGACTCGGAAAGCCTCCTTTATTGCGTCTACGAACGGGCGTCGAGAGCCAAGACTCGCGCGAGGCTCGAGACAAGCGCCCGCAGCAGACGAGAAGAATCATGATCAGGAGCTCGCTCGCTCCTCAACTGATCGAAGATGTCCGAGCGGAATATCCCGTAGAGCGAGAGCGCAGAACAGGGCAGTCATCATGTTGGACTTCGTAGCAGCAGGCGTCGAGACCGACGATTCAGCCGCAGGCGTGGCGGATCGAGTTCGCAGAAGGCTCAAACGCCCTCCCGGATGGAGTTGAGGCGATCGAGATCGCCGAGCCTCGGAACGTCACGGCCCTTTTGACCCCGCTGGCGCTGTCGGTTGCGCTCAGACAGACCGCACCCACCGACCGACGGCGCCGTGACGTGGTTTGGATGCCGCCCAGCGTCGACAGGGCTTCGACAGTCGAACGCGACGCTGACGAATGGATGCGCGGCGCCGGACGAAAAGAGAAAAGAGGCGATCGTGCGGGCGGACGTTCGCACAATGCGGGTGGTATGGGACGAAAGCCGTGCTGTGATCTACGCAAGCCAGAGCGACATCCGCTTAGCGCTCGACGCGATCGTCCGGTTCAGCCTCGTGCAACAAGAGGCGCTCGCGTTGGAAGCGGCTGTGAGGTCGGAGTGGGCTTCGATCGAGGCGAACGTTGATCTGACTCATGCGGTGACGCGGCGAGATCAGAAAAGGCAACGGCACCTCAATGAGATCACGGAGATCGCGGCGCGCAGGAAGATAGCTTGGCTGCGCGTCAGCAGAAGCATCGAGCAATTGGATCCCACCCTCGCCGAACCTTCGAAACGGCTTTTCGCCGAGCTCGTCTCCGGCGCGTCCCTATACGATCGGATGGAAATGTTGGACGATCCGATCCAGTTCGCGCTGGACCAATACGAACTCGCCAACGCGCGTCTGACCGAGGCGAGCCACGCCCGCAAGGAGCTCGTACACTCCATCATTGGATATGTGGTGATTATCGTCCTGCTCATCGCCCAACTTCTGCTGATGATGGGGCTGGAGGGCAATCTCTTACATTGGCCCGCCTCATGGAAGTAGAGCGGTTGCCGCTGGACCCGGCTCGCGCCAGGAAGGCGACAGCTCGAACACGCCCCGAAGGGGTTGGAAAGTGTGGCGAAATGTCATCTGGACAACCTGGAGCTACGCCGATGCGCGCGGCAATGTTGGGTTTGGCGGGCTTGCTGTCGCTGACGAGGCGCAAGCTTCGGCGCTGTCCTGACGACCGAAGCCGAGATTCGACACGCAATCATCGGAAACACGATCTCCGGGACGGAGGACGGGAAACCTTACGCCGAATATTACCAACCCGATGGCTACATCCACGGCCAAGAGCCGGAAGGGTCGTATGTGGGTGAGTGGCGCATAGCCGGTCGGAACTTCTGCGTGCGATACTTCGATAGGGGGGAGGGCCCTGACAGAGACGAGAACGGTTCTGGCTCTATAGGCGCGTGGGAATGCATGGGCGTCGATATCCAGGGATCTCTTTTTGCATGGATCAAGGATAGCGAACGCTACAAGGCTCAACTTATCCCAGGAAATCCGAACAAATTGTGAGGCCAGGGTCGGCGAAGTCACACCCCAGTCTTGACACCGCGTTCGATGTTGCGCGGCCAAAAGCATCCCCACCTATCCAATGTTCCGATTGCTAGTTTTCATCGCAAACCGGAGATGTCCGCATGGATAAAAGCGGCGACGCCGCAGAAAGCCGGACATCTTCGCCGGAGGAGTCGCTCGGTCTCGGGCGAGCCGAGTTGGAAGGCGCGGTCCTGTCGCAACAGATCCTCGTGCTTTACGAGTCGCACTGGATCTCGTTCTTCAATGTCGCTAACGCCGCTCTAACGGCGTTTGTGCTGCGCGATCTTTTGCCAGTCCGAATGTTCATCGGGTGGGTCGGGCTGTTTTGCGTCGTTATTCTGGCGCGGTCACTCAACCACAAGCGCTATCTTCGTAGGCCGCCGCAAATGGAAATGGCCGCCATCTGGGGTTGGCGCTATGCCGCCGGCACGACTGCCACGGGTTGCCTTTGGGGACTAACCGCAGCGGGCATCCTGATTACGCCGAATCCAGCCGATCACGCATTTATTGCCTTTGTTGTTAGCGGCATGATGGCCGGCGCCGTCGCAGGCGATTCTGCTTTTTTGCCGGCGTTGATAGGCTTTGCTCTTCCCGCCGCCCTTCCACTAACTTTCGCATTTTTTGCCCGGGGCGATCCGACATCGACCATCATGGGATTGTTGGTTGCGGCATTCACCGTCGTGCTCGGATTAGTCGGCTTTCGTTCCAATCGTTGGATCGCTTCCCTCGCTCGCCGCGAGATCATACAGACGGGCTTGGCCGCTGATCTCGTCCGCCGAATCACCGAACAGCAGGCCGCTGAGCGTGACTTGCAGCGAAGCAATAAAATTCTACAGGCAGTTGCAGAAAGCGCGACCGCGGTTCTGCGCTCTCTCGATTTCGACCAATCAGTTCCAAAGGTGCTAGAACTGATCGGCCGTTCGCTGGGCGTGAACTGCGCACACTTGTACGCGAACAATGGCGCTGCGAACGGCCTTTTCATTCGCCATATGTGGAATGTTGCAGGCGGCGCCCCTACCGCTGAGACGAGAGGGCTTTGGCAGTCTGCCAGACCTGAAGGCTCGGTGTTGGATTTTCTCGCACAGGGAAAGGCTCAGTTCATCAGAATAAACGATATGGACGACGCTGATCGGGGCTTCCTCGAAACTTGCGGCGTCCAGTCGTTTCTTCTGGTTCCGGTCTTCACTGGCGGGAATTGGTGGGGAGCCCTCGGTGTCGGCGATGCCGAAGCTAATCGCGCATGGTCGAGGGTCGAAATCGATGCGCTTCGCACTCTAGCGGGCATCGTGGGCTCTGCAATCGCCCACACCAGAGACCTCACGGAAATCGCGGATGCTGGCCGCATCGTCGAGAGCGGTTCGACGATGCTGTATCGGCTTGGTTCGAAGGCCCCTTACCCGGTCGAATATGTGTCCCGAAACATCGAACGGTATGGGTACACTCAAAGCCAATTCCTGTCTGGACCCGAATCCTTTATGGAGCTTGTGCATCCGGACAGCCGTTCAGCCATTCTCGCCAATATCGCCAAGATCGTTAGCGAGAAGGCGATGGATGCCGGCTGCGATTTCCGGCTGCGCATGCCCGATGGCTCTTACACCTGGTTTGAAAACCGGATGCATCCGGTGTTCGACACCGGTCGCAAACTGACGGCGGTGGAGGGGATCCTTCTCGACATCAACGACCGGAAGCTTGCGCAAACGGAACTGGCGCGCCTGACCTTCTCGGACTTGCTCACCGCTCTGCCCAACCGCGTGGCCTTTATGGAATGGCTACAGAAGGCTTTCGACGCGGCGAAAGCGGAGGGAAAACCGTTCGCCGTCCTCTACGTCGATCTCGACAATTTCAAAGACGTCAATGAAGCGCTTGGGCATTCGTTTGGCGACTCCCTGCTCAAGGCAGTGGCGCGACGACTTGCCGACGACATGCGTCAGGGCGATCAGATTGCGCGCGTCGGAGGAGACGAGTTCGCTGTAATCCTGAGCGGCCTCGCTGATCGCGTCGCCATCGCCGCGCTCGCGGGCAGAATCATCAGCTCGATTACGGCGCCGTATTCCATCGGGAGCAGCCAATTGCATGTGACGGCGAGCATCGGTGTTTCAATCTATCGGGACAAATTGACGAAGCCTGAAGATATATTGGGCGAGGCGGATCTTGCTCTTTTTGAGGCCAAGGCAAGCGGGCGCAACAGGTATTGCTTCCACTCCGAGGCGCTTGAAATCGCAATGCTCCAGCGTGTGACGATGGTGGACGACCTGCGGGCCGCGCTCGATCACGGCGAGTTCGAAGTCTACTACCAGCCGCAGGTCGAGGTTCCGTCAGGACAAATCATCGGCTTCGAAGCCCTGCTCCGATGGAACCACCCAGTCGCGGCCTACTCACCGGGGGAGACTTCATCCCAATTGCCGAGAAGACGTGGATGATCGGCGCAGTTGGACAATGGGTGCTCGCAAAGGTCCTGAGGCAGTTGCACGCCTGGGACATCGAGGGGATCTCTCCCCGAGTCACTGCCGTCAACCTGTCGGCGGCCCAGCTGATCTCGCCATCTGACTTTTTGCCCGAACTCATGCGGGGACTAAGCGCCGATCACCTGGATCCTGGAAAGCTTGAACTCGAACTGACCGAATCGCTGCTGATGGAAACGAGACACGGCGATGGCGGCGTCGTCAACCGGCTCCGAGAGCTCGGGGTGCGAATTGCGATCGACGACTTTGGTACCGGCTATTCCTCCCTTGAATATTTGCTCACCTATCGTGTCAATCGAATCAAGATCGCGCAGCAGTTTGTGATCGGTCTGCCCGACGATCATAGTAGCGCTGCGATCGTCCGAGCGACGATCGGCCTCGCGCGAGAATTTGACATCCAGGTCATTGCAGAAGGCGTCGAGACCCAAGCCCAGCTGGAATTTCTCATGCATGCCGGGTGCTCTTGCATCCAAGGCTTCTACTTCAGCCGTCCTGTGCCGGCAGCTCAGGCTACGCAGCTCTTGCGCCAAAGTGTGGTCCCGCCCGCAGCCCAGCGCCAATTGGCGGCGCGACAGCCGGCGATTGCCAAATCAGAGAGAACAACAGCGTGACTTGCCGTCCCAACCGCCATACGGGGGGGCCGGCCAAAAGCGCCAACCCGGGTCCCGAGGCTTTTGTGATGATCCAAGTTCGCGAAAGTATCGCTCGCAGCCGTAACGTGGTGATTCTCGGCGCTGCCGCCGCCGCGGTGCTGGCTCGGAATTCGGCTTTGGCTGCGACAGCTTCTGCGCGCAACAGCGCTACTGGTCTTCCGCGGTCCCGAATAGCCAAAACTGGGCAAAGAACGCGCCGCAAACTGCGGTTTTGGGTAGCGCCTTTCGCGGGCACTCTCATCCTGCTAGGCGCACCACCCGCTCTCGGGGCGAGCACCGACATCTACCCCGACTTCGCTTTCGCTAGTCCGCCTGGCTGGCAGTATCAGAACTATCTCGACTTCGCCAATCAGAGGAGCATCAATTCCTTCTCTGAGACACCGCTTCTGGCCTACTACACGAAAACTGGGGTCACCGGCACGACGAAAGACAGCTTCGAGTTTTGGACGAGTGGGTCGTTTGGTTACGAGAGCCCGGAGGGCGCGCCAGGAAGCAGCGGCTGGGGCGTCGCCTCGCCCAACGTCGCTGTAGAGTGGTATTACAATTTAATACAATCGGATAAGAAGTTCGGCACTAGCGGCTATGAGGCGCTGACGATCTCGCCATGGCTCGAGGTTTCCTGGCTCGAGTTGCCGATCTGTACAAGCACCGGGAAGAATCGGGCGCCGACCGTCTCGAATTGGCGAATGGTCGGATCATCAATCGTTATACGACTCCGTTGTCCCGCGGCGAGCAGGGCTATCTCGGACGCATCTGGTTCTTCCGCGACGTGACTGAGCAGGAGGCGATCGAGTTGGCAGTGCGGCGCAGCGAGGAAAAGTACCGTAACCTCGTCGAAGCGACGACCGACTATATCTGGGAGTCGGACAAGAACGGCCACTACACCTATGTGAGCCCGGCGGCGCGCGTCATGCTCGGGTATGGGCCCGAGGAGATAGTCGGCAAGACCCTCTTCGATTTCATGTCGGTCGCGGCGGCGGCGCGCGTTAGACGCAAGCTCGGTCCAATCGTTGCAGCCAGGCAGATGTTTTCGCAGCTTGAGAACACCCTGTTGCGCAAAGACGGCGCCCAAATGGTGATCGAAACCAGTGGCGTGCCGATCTTTGATCAGAACGGTGTCTTCATTGGCTATCGCGGGATCGACCGCGATATCTCAGCACGCAAGGAGGCAGAAGCCGCCACCGAATATCGGGCGCGCTGCTTCACGCGGTCTCAGTCGCCGCCAAGGAATTGCTGACCGCGCCAACAATTGAAATCACGATGGCGACCGTGCTTGAGACCATAGGGAAAGCGGCACGGGCGGACAGCATGCTTGTGTTTGAGAAACAGACGCCTCCGGCGGGAGCCCCCGCTCTCAGGTTGCGATACGCTTGGCAGTCGCCGCAGGCGCCCGTGATCCTGGATGCCGCCGCAGTTGCAAATGCGCCCGACATTCCAGCAGACCCTTGGCTCGCGCCTCTCAGCGAAGGGAAAACCGTTCACGCGATTCCGAAGGAGATGCCGGACGGCGCAGCTAAGTCCATCTTCCTCAGCTTGGGGATCCAATCGATTATTCTGGTTCCTATAACCGTAGAGGGCTCGCTTTGGGGCCACCTTGGCTTTGATGACTGCACGACGGAACGAGCATGGAGCTCAGGCGAAATCGATATCCTGAAGATTGTCGCCGACATGATCGGCGGCGCGATCACCCGTGAGCGCTATGTCGGGGAACTGAGGAACGCGAACACAGTCGTCGAGTTGAGTCCGACCGTTCTCTTCCGGTTGCGCGGCGATCCCTCCCTGCAACTGATCTACATCTCGCGCAACGTGACCATGTACGGCTATGAGCCTGCCGCTCTGACTGCGTCACCCCTGTTCGGAACTGGCGAAGCGGCGCGGGGTGCATCCGAACCAGATTTATGCCTTGAAGAAGCAAGTTCTCGACAATGCGGCGAGCCTGTTCGCCCGTGGGGCGAGCGGTTCGGGGGATGGCGAGAAGGAGCGCGAGCGCGAGACGGCCAAGCTCTACGCCAAGATCGGCCAACTGACGGTCGAACGGGATTTCTTGGCCAGGAGGCCAGGGCGATGAGCGCGCCCGATCGAAGAGCGATGGTCGAACGGCCTGGCAAGGACCTGTCGGTGCGCCGCCAATGCGCGCTGTTGAGCGTGGCGCGCTCGGGGGTCTACCGCCCCAAGCCCGTCGCCGAGGCGGACGATCTGGCGGTGATGCGCCGCATCGACGAATTGCATCTCGAACTTCCGTTCTACGGCTCGCGGCGAATGACCTTCGAACTCAACAAGGAAGGCCCTGGGGTCAACCGCAAGCGGGTGCGGCGGCTGATGCGGGTGATGGGGATCGAGGCGCTGGTTCCGCGCCCTGGCGCGAGCAAAGGCGCGCCCGGGCACAAGATATACCCCTACCTGCTGCGCGGCCTGAAGATTATCGAGCCGAACCACGTCTGGGCGGCCGACGTGACCTACATCCCAATGGCGTGCGGCTTCCTCTATCTAGTGGCGATCATCGACTGGGCCAGCCGGGCGGTTCTGGCATGGCGGCTGTCGAACACCAACGATGCGAGCTTCTGCGCGGCGGCGCTGGAGGAGGCGCTGCTTCGGTTCGGAAAGCCGCGGATTTTCAATACCGATCAGGGCTCCACTTTCACCGCCGAGGCTTTCACCAGCAAGCTTGCGGCGGCCGGCGTCGTGATTTCGATGGACGGACGCGGCCGCTTCATGGACAACATTTTCATCGAACGGCTGTGGCGCTCGATCAAGTACGAAGAAGTGCATCTGAAAGCCTACGCCGATGGCGGCGAGGCGCGGTCCGGCATCAGTTCCTGGATGACCTTTTACAATTTTCGGCGCCCGCACCAGGCGATGAACAACCAAATGCCGATGGCGGTGTGGCGCGGCGGCATGGACAAAATCGAGGCGGCGGCGAGGGCTGTGGATATGCCGCTTCGCTTGGACAACGCAAACGCGTTGCCCACATACCCACAGCAGAGACAGAAGCCGCAAGAAGCAGCTTGATTCTTGAACGACAAGCGCAGGCGAGATCACACCTTAAATTCAACCCCTCGTGGTCCTACGAATGGGGTCCAGTTCAGTTGAAGGGACGGCCCACCTTAGCCTGCTGCCGGTTGCGTAGAGCCGAGATAGGGTGTTTCGGGGAGCCGGAGGGAGCGATGCAGAGGCGGAAGTTCAGTCGAGAGTTCAAGATCGAGGCGGCCCGCTTGGTGCGTGAGCGTGGGTGGCGTCTCGGGACATCGACGTCCACGAGGACGTTGTTCGCAAATGGGTGAAGGAATTTGGCGCGGATCCGAAGCAGGCGTTTCCCGGACACGGGTCAAATGAAGCCCGAGCAGCTGGAGATCGACCGGCTCCGGCGTGAGGTCGTAAAGATCAAGGCGGAGCGCGACATCCAAAAATAGGCCGCAGCCTACTTTGCGAGGGAGTCGACATGAAGTTCGGCTTCATTGCGAAGCAGCGTTCCGTCTGGCCGGTGACATGGCTTTGCGAAGCACTCGGCGATCGAGGTCTGGCTTCCATACCTGGCTGAAACGCGGCCCCGGCGTGCGCTCCCTGGAGGATGACGCGATCAAGCCAGCGGTCAGGGCGAGCTATGGCGCCCGTCGGATCTGGCGCGACGTGCTGGAAGCTGGCTTTTCCTGCGGCTTGCACAAGATCGAACGTCTGATGCGCGCTCAGGCGCTGCGGGCGAGGCCGCGCAGGCACACACTGCCGAAAGACGACGGCGACCGCATCGTAACCCTCCGGGGAGGGCCGCGGTTAAGCGGCGGCGCGCGAGCGGCGGTCGGACATCCAGTTCTAAGGTAGGAGTTTGCCGAGCCGGGTCTGCGGCGTCTCGGCGATCTTGGAAAGGGTGTCGGCGAGCCAAGCCTGCGGATCGATGTCGTTGAGCTTTGCGGTCTGAATCAGCGTGTACATGATCGCGGCGCGCTCAGCCCCGCGCTCTGAGCCGGCGAAGAGCCATGATTTTCGGCCCAAGGCCAGGCCGCGCAGCGCTCGTTCCGCCGCATTGTTCGTCAAGCAGATGCGTCCGTCTTCGAGGAACCGCACGAAGGCCGGCGAGCACGTGAGCATGTAATCGATGGCCTTGGCGACGGCATTGTGCCGGGAGAGCTTGGCGCGTTCAGAGCGCGTCCACTCTTCGAGCGCGGCGACGAGCGGCGCGCACCTTGAGCGGCGCGCAGCGAGCCGCTCCTCGGCCCTGACGCCGTTGATCTCGCGCTCGATCTCGAAGATGGCGTCGATGCGTTTGACCGCCTCCAGCGCGATCGGCGAGATCGGCGCGGCGTTCTTACCGCGCCTCGCGTTGGCGATGTCGGCGAGTTCGAAGAACTTGCGTCTGGCGTGGCTCCAACATAGCGCTTCGACGATCGGGCCCGGTTTCCGATTGGGCGGATAAAGTCTGGCGTAGCCGCTGAACGCGTCGGCCTGGAGGATGCCGCTCCAGTTCGTCAGATGACGCTCAGGATGCTCGCCGCGGCGATCGCGCGAGGCGTAGAACAACGCGGCCGGCGGGTCCTTGCCGCCGAACGGCCTGTCGTCGCGGACGTAAGTCCAGACGCGGCCAGTTTCGGTCTTGCCTTTCGCCAGGATCGGAACCGTGGTGTCATCGCCGTGCAAGCGCTCAGCCGACAGAACGTGGCGTTCGATCAACCTGTGCAGGGGCCGCAAGGCGGCGGCGCAGGCGCCGACCAGGTCAGCGAGCGTCGATAGGCTAAGATCCACGCCTTCTCGGGCGTAGCGCTCGCTCTGGCGATTGAGCGGCTGATGTTGACCAAACTTCTCGAACAGGATCATCGCCAGCAGATTGGGGCCAGCGAAGCCGCGCGGCGTCACATGGAAGGGCGCCGGCGGCTGGGTGATCGTCTCGCATTCGCGGCATGAGAAGCGCTCGCGCACGGTCTGGATCACCTTCCATTGACGCGGAACAACCTCGAGCGTCTCCGTGATGTCCTCGCCGAGCTTCGACAGCTTGGCCGAGCCGCAGCAAGGGCAGCTCTGCGGCGCTGGGATCACCACGCGCTCACGCGGCAGATGATCCGGGAACGGTTTTCGCGCCGGCCGCTTGCGCGCGAAGAATCTGACCGTGGTGGAGGGCTTCGTATGTTTGAACTGGACCCCATTCGTAGGACCACGAGGGGTTGAATTTAAGGTGTGATCTCGCCTGCGCTTGTCGTTCAAGAATCAAGCTGCTTCTTGCGGCTTCTGTCTCTGCTGTGGGTATGTGGGCAACGCGTTTGCGTTGTCCAAGCGAAGCGGCATATCCACAGCCCTCGCCGCCGCCGAGGTCAAGGCTTGGATTTGCTGGAAACGCGGGGCTGGGCTGACCGTGCCAGCGGCGTGGTTGAAATCTGATATTCTGGTCGAGGTCCTTTCTGACGGCGGCGATCTGGCGTAGTTCGAACTCGGTGAAACGCAGACCACGCCAGCGCTCAGCGGCGCGGATGAGCGCGCCGAACATGAGCTTGAGCACCGGCTTCTTGCCGAAGCCATTGGGAATGATCTTCAGCCTTCGACGCTCCTCGACGAACAACCGTTCGAGGAGGTTTGTGGTCCGAACGAAACGGCGGTGCGTGACCGGCAGCCTCAGGTGCGCGATGCACGCCTCGAAATCGTCCTCGAAACAGGCGAGCGCGCTCGGCAGGACGTCGCCGTAGTCAGCGCGGATGCCGGCCGCCAGTTGGCGCGCGATCGTCCTCGATGGCGCCTGATAGCATGCGGCGGCCCGCGCCTTGAATTCCGGCCATGGATCCGCCGGGACCTTGGCCGCGAGATTGCGCATCCGGTGCGCCAGACAGCGCTGACGCGCCGATCGCGGAAAGCATTCCTCGATCGCTCGGATGATGCCGGGCGCCCCGTCGGAGACCACGAGCAGCGGGTCGCCAAGCCCTCTGGCGCGCAGGTCCTGAAAGAACGCCCGCACGGTCTCGACGTCCTCCTTCGAGCCCGCCATCAGCCCCAGCAGCGATTTGCGCCCGTCCTCGCCGATCCCCCAGGCGGCCAGAACCGCTTCTCGCCGCTGGCCCGGACGCAGCCGCTCGGCGATGCCGTCGACGAACAGATAGACGATCGTGTGCTCGGACAGGTCACGCTTGCAGAAGTCTTCGTACTCGGCCCACAGCTTCTCGGTGATCTCGCTCACCGCCGCCCGCGACAGAAGCCGTCTGCCCGTCTCGTCGGTGAACGTGTCCTCGATGTCGCGCGTCGACAGGCCTCGCGCGTAAAGCTCGACCGCCAGCCGTTCGAGTTCCCGCGTGCGTCCCGAAAGCGCGGCCCGCACGTTCGAGATGAAGGGCTCGGGCGTATCGCGAACTTGCGGCGCTGAATAGTCGACCGCGCCTTCCGCCGTCTTCACTTTTCCTGGCCGATAGCCATTCGTATGATGTCTTTCGTCAAGCCATGCGTTCGACTCCCTTGCTCAATGTCTGGGGTGTGCTTGCTTTGGGTCGGGCGCTTGGCGCCCTTCAACTCGTATCCGGTCGGTGGAACCGACCCAGGTGCCTCATGCGCGGCGTGCAAGCAGCGGGGGATGGGATCCAACTCCGTGGTTCGGGCTTTCGCCCCAACGGCTACACGATCACACATCCACCCCAGACGTCACGGGACCGTCGCCCCGAGACGACCTCTTCAATTTCGCGTCAGGCTGACATCGCCCGCAATTTGGCGCCGGTTGGCACGAGGCCCAGGGTTGCGTACCGCCACAAGGCTATCAGAAGCTTTCGGGCGACGGCCACGATTGCGACTCGTCGGCTGCGCTTAGCGTTGCCGTTCGTACGAGCCACGAACCATTGGGTGATGACGCTTCCATTCTGAAAGCGGACCCATCGCCATGCCAACTGCACCAGGCGCGCTCTGACAATCGCATTCCCAGCTTTGCTTATGCCCTGTTCATGCTGCAGTCGGCCGCTGCTGTAGGGGCTCGGCGTCAGACCGGCAAAAGCCGCAACGCTGCGGCGATCGCGAAAGTCGCGGCAGAGCACCTCGCGCGCCAGAACGGCGGCCGTCTCGCGTCCGACGCAGGTTAGTCCCTCCAGAGTTCTTACCGCCTCATCGGCCGCCGGTTGCTTGGTCACCTCCTCGGATGGGGTCGCAGTCGCGGCCATAACGGTCTCCACCTCAGCGATGTGCTGCAGCACCAATTCGAGACGCGAGAGCTCCCGCTCCACCTCCCGACGGCAATTGATGGGAAGACCGTTTCCATAACCAGTTCTTAGCTCGGCCAGGACCGCGCGGCGGTCGGCACGTAGTGGTCGATAGTCGCGGACGCCATGCAAGGCGAGCAGCGCCTTGATTCGATTCACGTGACTCACTCGCTCCTTACGCAGCCGTGCGAGTTCGCGATGTGGCCGTCGTGCGTCTTCGTCCTCAACGCTTGGCACGCGGACGAACGCGCACGCCTGGCGATCGCCTCGCCTCCAAGACTGGAGAGCTCGCAAGAGGCTATCGGCGTCGACCCGGTCCGTTTTGACGCGACGGGCTCTCCGGTCCACCTTCAGGCTCGCCGGATCCATAACGCGACACGTAATTCCGGCCTGGGTCAAGCGGCGGTATAGCCAAAATCCATCATAGCCGGCCTCGAACACGCACTCGATCGCGACCTCCACACCGGTGTGAGTCTGCACTTCGCGCCGATAACGCTGGAGGATGCCAATCAGCGCATCAACATCTCCTCCGTCAGCCCGGCGACGCGACACTTTGTTCGAGATCGCGTCAAGGATCGCGAGAAGCCAAGTGGTCTTGCTCAACTCGATCGCTGCCAGCACAGCGATCGGCTCGGCTACGTTCGTCGATTGAACTTGATTTATTTGCTTTATCCCATAAGCGCGGCCTCTCCGCCGCCAGGGACATCATGGTATCTCCGGTAGCCCGCCTTCTCCCCATCGCCGCGCTCATAACGCTCGCGGCCAAGCACGTCGGCCACTTCGCCCTCAAGCGCCTCCTCGACGATCAGGCGAAGCGCCAGACGCACAAGGTCGCCTCGCCCGGCCGCCGTCCCCAGCTCTCCATTCATCAAGGCGCGAAGCTCCTCGCGCGTGCGCTCCGGCGCGGATAATCTCTCCATCGGGATGCTCCCTGCGGGCCGCCGGCGCCAACCGAAAGCCCGCCTTCCTGTGGCGATTCAGCCAGGGTGCATCCCAACCCCTTTTCCAGCAATCCTAGGCCTTCACCCCGAGCCGGTGCCGCCATACCGTTGAAATCACTCGGATTGGGCCGGACTTATCGGATTGATTTGATCCACTAGTAGCCTGAGTCAGACGAACTGAGGGTATAGCCTTGCGAGCTTGACGCGGGCGTCGGCGGTTGTGAATTGCCAATCCGCTTTGGCGTGCAGGGTGTTGCGGCGCTTTTGCCAGGCGGCGACTTCGGCGACCAGATCGGCCTTGTCGCAGATGCGGCGATCGAGGCATTGGGTCGAGAGGACGGCGAGCTCGGATTCGGCCATGTCGAGCCAGCTTCCGTGCTTGGGCGTGTAATGCCATTCGAATCGTTTGACGAGGCGGCGCGCTTCGGCGGCGGGAAAGGCTTCGTAGAGCGACGCAGCCGTATGCGTGCTGAGATTGTCCTGCACCAGAACGATCTTGTCCGCGCCGGGAAAATGCATGTCGGACAAATCCTTGAGCGCGTGGGCGTAATCGACGGCCGCGCGCCGGTCCGTGACCTTCACGCGCCGCCAGCCTTCGAGCGGCGCGAACATCATGAACAGATTGGCCACGCCATTGCGCTCGTATTCGTAGTCGTAACGCTCCGCTTGTCCCGGCGTGGCCGCGATCGGCGCGCGCGTCTCGGCGATGAGTTGCTTCGACGTTTCATCGAGGCATACGAGGGGGCGCTTGGGATCGTGCGGCCTCTGGTAAACTTCCAGCACGTCTTCCATGTTGGCGACGAAGGCGGCGCTGGCCTCGGGCGCGATCACCCATTGCTGCTTGCGATGGGGCTGGAGAATGTTTTTTTGAGCGTCCGCCCGATCGTGTTGTCACTGGCGCTCCCGACGATCTGCAACTCGACGACTTTCTCCTCCAAAAGACGCAGCGTCCATCTGGCGTGGCCAGCCGGGGCCGATCCGCAAGCCAGAGCGATCAGCTTGGCTTCCGCGGCGCCGTCGAAAATCCGGCGAGGGGCCGATTTGGGATTGTACTTGCGCATCAGGACGGCTTCGAAGCCTTCCACGACAAGTTGCCGTCGCGTTCACTCGATCGTCGGGATGCTGGTGTCCAGCGCCTCGGCGATCCGGCTGTCGCTCCATCCCTCGCCCGCCTCCGACACGTCCGCTTTCAGAAGGATGCGAGCTTTCGTCAGCAAATGCGCGGCGCGCTTGCCCCTGCGGACAAAGTCGTCGAGCCGGGCGCGCTCCTCTTCGCTCAGCTTGACTACGTACTTCTTGACGGCAACCTCTTGCCTGGCCACGAATCATCTCCATCGCGCAATCGCCAAGCCATTGATTCAGACAATCCCGTCAAACTCAATGACGTGAGCCACTAGAAATCCCGATCGGAAACAAATTTCGGCGTATCCGCCAGACGATAACGGAGAAGAGACAATCAAGATCCTCCAGAATTCGCTGGATATCGTCGAAAGGATGACCGGCAACTCGCCGGGCAGTCTCGGATTACATCCAGCTGTCTATTTTTATAATGAAAGAGGAAAATATAGCAGATTTTTGTTTTTGGGTTTAACTTCACTTATAGTCGAAAAGATCAGAAACAATGATTTGGCTTTTTTCAAGAGATTCATAGCCGTTCGAGGTCGAGTTGAGGGGTTCTTATCGATAATAAATCGCTTATTACAAAGATATTGCAAAATTTGAGCAAAAATTTGAGAGTAGTGAGGATAAAGTCTCTATTTGAATATATAATCCACGAATTTAGCGAAAACAATGATGCAACGCCGGAACAAGCTATAACTCATCTTGGCTTGCGGGGGCGAATATTTGATGTCAATGTGGCTCAAACGACCCCCCAAATTTCAGACGATACAAAATCGATGATTTTTGTGCGTGAGGCGATTAGGCAAGCGCTAAAATGCCCGCTTTGCAATGGTCTCTTGGATCCCAAGAAGTCTGTATCGTACGACCATATAGTCGCACGCCGAGATGGTGGGAGTGGTGATCACAATAATGTCCAGATGGTTCACCCGTATTGCAATTCAATAAAACCGTAACAATGGATCTTTCCACCAAGCCGAGGTGCGCCCTAAATTGGTCCGCTGGCTAAGATCGCTCCTCTCAAGGCGCGTGGTGGCTCGAGTTGCAGAAAGAGGAGGTTAACCGGCTGGAATCGTTGAGAGCCCGTCCGGGAACATATTGAATTGTCGGAATCATTTGTGATTTCAAGGGAGGCGGCCTGATTTGTTGGGGGGTCGCCGATGTGGACGAGCAAGAATCGCGGACGCTATGACCGAAGCCGGTTGCGCTATCCGAGCGATCTGACGGACGAGGAATGGGCGCTTGTGGAGCCGCTCATTGCGCCGGCCAAGCGCGGCGGCAATCGGCGTCATGTCGTCGTGCGCGAGGTCGTCAACGGCCTGATGTATATCCTGAGCACCGGCTGTCAGTGGCGGGCGATCGCCAAGGACCTGCCGCCGCGCTCGACGCTTTACGATTATTTCGACCTGTGGGGCTGGGACGGCACGCTCGATCGCATCCACGACGCGCTTTATGCGCAGTGCCGCCAAGCCGCCTCGCGCGAGGCGAGCCCGACCGCCGCGATCATCGACAGCCAGAGCGTCAAGAGCGCGGAAAAAGGGGGCCTGCGATTGATCCGACGGGCTACGATGCAGGCAAGAAGATCAAGGGCAAGAAGCGGCACATCCTCGTCGATACGCAGGGCTTGCTGATGCACGCGATCGTCCACGCCGCCGACGTCCAGGACCGCGACGGCGGCGCGCTGCTGATGGCGAGCTTGTTCGGCGCCTTTCCGTTCCTGATCAAGCTCTATGCCGACGGCGGCTACCAGGGACCGGAGTTCCAGAGCGCGATGAAACGGATTCTGGCGCGCGTCAACGTCGAGATCGTCAAGCGATCGGATCAAGCCACAGGCTTCGTCGCACTGCCCAAGCGCTGGATCGTCGAACGCACCTTCGCTTGGCTCGGCCGCTGCCGACGACTGGCCAAGGACTGGGAATGTCTCAACCACAAGGCCCTCGCCTTCCTGCGCCTCGCCTCCATCCGCCTCATGCTGCGAAAACTATGCAATCCCGCATGATGTTCTCGGACAGACTCTGAGTCGCGCGCAAAACTTAACACCGGCGCGCCATGTGTGAAATCCAGCGGGCCTCGGCCGCCCGCGCCCCGTCCATGGTTTCACGCCGCCCGCGGCCCCTACCAGATGAGCTCATAGATCCGGTGGGTCCCGGCCAGGCCCTTGAGGGGCCGCTCGCCGGCCGGCGAGAAGCGCAGATCGCCCGCGCTCGCCGCGACGTCATGCAGCGTGGAGGACACCAGGATCTGCCCGCCCTGGGCGAGCGCGGAGATGCGCGCGGCGAGAATCACCGCCCGGCCGAAGAAATCCGTCGATTCCCGTACCGCCTCGCCGACATGGAGGCCGATCCTGATCCGTATCGGCAGGTCGGGATGGCTGTCGGAATAGGCGGCGAACGCCCGTTGCAGCGCAATCGCGCACAAGACCGCGCGCCGGACGCTGGAGAAAGCGATCATGAAACTGTCGCCGAAGGTCTGGACCTCGTGACCCCGGTGCGCGGCGACCTCGCGGCGGAAGATCTCATTGTGGGTTCGAATGAGCTCGCTGCCGCGCAAGTCCCCGAGCGTCTCGTAGAGGGTGGTCGATTCGACGATGTCGGAGAACATGATGGTCACCGTGCCGTCGAGCGAGGCGAGGGCGCCCACTTCGCGGGCCTGCGACAGCGCTGACGCTGCGACCGTATCGAGGGCGGCGCCTTCCGGCTCGATCGGCGCCCCGCCAAGCGAGGGAGCTTCGACCGACGCTCCGCTCTCGGCCAGGCCCCCCGCGATCGCCGCAACCGGCTGGCGCTCGGCGGGCGCCGGGCGATCGGCGCCAACGCGCTCGAGTTTCTGCCTGACGCGAACGAGGTTCAGCGCCTCCGCCGCGCGGCGCGCCGAGCCCAGGAGCGCATGAGCCCGCTCGACGTCGTCGCCCTCGCCCCGGGCGAGAAGCAGCTTTGCGAGCTCGCACTGGGTATGCGCCAGCGCCGCCACGGCGCGCATTCGCGCATTGGCGGCGAGCGCCGTCTCGAAATGGGCCTCGGCGTCGTCGAAGCGCCCGAGGAGCCCCGCGAGCCTGCCGAGCGCGCAGGCGACCGACCCATAGGTGTGATACCAGCCGATCACCGCGTTGCGCGCCGAATAGGGCTGAAGCAGCCGATAGAGGATTTCCGCGTGCCTGGCGTCGCCGAGATCGACGCAGATCTCGGCCAGCACGAACATGGATGCGAGCCAGTTCCAGTCGCGCGGCACGCGGGCGAACGCATTCTCGGCCAGGCTTTCGAACTCCGTTCGCGCCTCGTCGAGACGTCCGAGCTGGACCAGGGTCAACTGCAGCCCGCAGCGCGCGAAAACGATCAGCGGATTTTGCGTCACGTAAGCGCGCAGCTGCGGCTCGAGCTCGCCAAGCCGGCCAAGCTCCCACATCGCCATCCCGTGCTGGACCAGAAACGCGTTGAGGGTGAGGGGCCGCCCGCTCTGCTGGCCGGCGATGAAGGCCTGCTGCGCCAGCGACGCCGCCTCCGCGAGCTGTCCTTCCATGAGCGCGCGCATCCCCTGGAGCAGCAACCCGCGCTTGAAGCGGTCCTTGAGCTCCGCCTCGGCGACCAGATAGTCGCGCAGTCCCAGGTCCGCGCCGGTTATGTCGCCCGCTTCGACAAGATCGGTCACCCGATAGAAGCGCGCTTCGAGCGCGAAGTCGCGTTCGCCCGCCCGCTCGGCGACCGCGATCGCCTCGCGTCCGTCGGCGAGCCGCTGTTCGAGGCTGTCTGGATTTCGAAGCGAAAGGTGGCGGCCCCAGAGCGCGACGATGAGTGTGCGCGCGTCGTCGATCCGCCGCGCCATTTCGACCGCCTCCTGGCATAGCGCGACGGACCGCTCCCGGTCGGCCCAGTATAGCTCGATGCCGAGCCGCGCGAGCGCCTGCCCGCGCAGAGGACTGTCCCTGTCGCCAAGCCTGTCCAGCGCCTCGTTGAGCAGGCGGACCAGCTCGTGATCGGTCTCGCCGGAATTGCTGACCCCGCGCCCCGCTGTCACCGCGGCGCGAGCGAACGGCTCGGGCGGATTGAGGCGCCGCGCCAGTTCGACCGCCTTCAGGCAGGTCTTGCGCGCCTCCGCGAGATCGCCGGTCCTGGCCTGCGCTTCGCCGAGTTCGCACATGATCTCGGCCTCCAGCGCCTCGTGGCCGCCGGGCTTCAGCGCCAGCGCGTCGAGCGCGTTGCGCAGATGCTGCGCCGCCTCCTCATAGGCGAGCTGCCGTTCCGCCGCCCGCGCGGCCTGGCGCGAATAGTCCGCCGCGATCTCGGCGTCGGCGGGCGAGGCGCTCTGGCAATAATGGTAGGCGATCTCGGCGAACGGGGGCGCATCGGCGTTGAGCGCGCGGATCGCCTTGGCGACTGCGCGATGAAGCGCGCGACGGCGCGCCGCCGGCAGGGCGTCATAAAGCGCTTCGCGGATCAGCGCGTGGCGGAAACTGTAGCGGCCGGCGCCCTGCGTCTCGGTGATGAGTTCGAGCGCGACAGCGCGATCGAGGCCGTCGATCAGGGCTTCAGGCGGCTTTCCCATCACCGAGGCGAGCGCGTTGAGGGAGAAATCGCGCCCCAGCACGGAGCCGACGTCAAGCATCTCGCGCGCATCTCCCGGCAACGGCTGCGTCAGCCGCTTGATGAATTCACGCACGCCGCGAGGAATGTTGAGCCGGACGGACCCTGTCGACGCGCCGCCGGCGAGCTGCCCGTCCGCCGCCATCTGGCGAAGCACCTCGTGCAGGAAGAACGGATTGCCTTCCGTCGTGTCGCGCAGGAGGTCGACGAGCGAGCTCGCCGCCCGCACCCCCCAGGTGCGCTCGACGAACTCGCCGATGTCGGCTTCGCCAAGCCCGCGCAGGGGAAGCACCAGACCCTCGCGCTCGGCCTCGGTGATCAGCGCGGCGAGCTCCGGCAGGTGCTTGACCTCGATCTCGCGGTAGGTGCCGATGATCGTCGCCCGCATGGTGCGGATCTGCCGCGCCACGGCGACGAGCATCATGATCGAGGTCGGATCGGCGGCGTGCAGATCGTCGAGGATGATCAAGAGAGGCTCCGTCTCGGCCGCCCGCCGTATGAACGAGGCGACCGAATCGAACAGACGAAACCTGGCCTTTTCGGGCTGCGCCAGCGCGGCGCTCGGCGGCTCAGGCAGGCCGCCCAGCCGCTCGCGAAGTTCCGGCGCGATCTGCGCGATCTCGGCTGCGTCGTTCGCGAGCCAGCCCGCGAGGGTCGCGGGATCGGCGTCCGCGATCAAACGCCGCAAGGCCTGCACCCAGGGCCAGTACGGCGGCGCGCCCCCATGCTCCCAGCAGCGGCCCCACAGCGCCCGCACGCCCCGCTTGTCGGCGTAAGCGGCCGCCTGTCGCGCGAGCCGGCTCTTGCCCACGCCCGGCTCGCCCGAAACCGTCAACAGGCGCCCTTCGGACGCCAGCGCGCCGTCGATGCCCGCAGTGAGCTCGGCAAGCTCATGCACGCGGTCGACGAAGGCTTCCCGATAGCGATTGGGCCCTTGTTCGCGCATGCGCAATCAACCCCGCCGGCTGTCCGTCATGTTGACAAATTTTAACGGGCGATGCTAGCCTTTACCTCGGGAAACCCTGTTTCAGCGGCTTTTTAAAAAACCGAGTGGGACGCCAAATTGCCTGCGAGACGGCAGGACCGGGTCAAGCCTTCGATGCGCCGAGCAACTCCTCGCGATCTCCTGTTTCTATCTGAGGAGCCTGGCGCGTATGGCGCAACCCTCCGCTCGCGGTCGACGAAGCTGTGCGCCCACAGGTCTCATGGGCTCGGGTGACCGGTTCTGTGGCGCCGAGACCAAGCCTTGGGTGATTTGATATCGACCGAGGCGAGACAGGCAAGTTGCGGCGCTAAGCCAGTCGTTGTATTTTTTACTTGTGTTACATGATAGATTGGAGGCTATTATGGCGAACACTGATACAATTACTGCGTTTTTGAACGTTTTTACAAGCGGAAACGCCAGCGCCCGCAAAGTTCAGGACCTGGTGAATCTGTTTTGCGGCGATGGCCAGGATAGCTGGGGCAATACAATTCCCGCTGTCGGCATAACCGATCATGGACCCCAATTTCTAAAGGTAGCAGGAATCACTCACCTATTTACGAATCTTTTCCATTCTTTCCCGAATATCGCGTTACAACCGGCTGTTAGTGCAAATGCCCCGCCGCATTATCCTCCCTTCCTTTTCTCTCCTGCGGCGGCACCACCCTACGCCTATGCGCCTCCCACGATCGGTTTGCAGACGACTTTGACGACCGGTCCCTTCGTCGCTCCCTGGTTCCACCACTCAGGTGACCCGCATCACTCGCCTCCGCTGTCTCCCATTACGCCCAATCCAGGCGTGCCCGGCGTGACGATCCCCGCCTGCTGCATTTTTACCTTCAACAATAGCGCGAAGATCATGCAGCTCGCGATCTATATGGACCGCTATCAATTCGTGAGCCTGCAGCCAGGCGGGCATGCTTTGCTGGCAGCGCTCGGCAGGGCGACCGGAGAATCGCTCGAGCGATTCGAGAAAATTCTCAGTGAGAAAGGTCCCCGAGAAGAAAGATAAGAAAGCGCCCAAGAACTAGGCGCCCGCCGGACATTCCAGAGGAATCGCAACGACTTCCAGCCTATCCCATGTGAAGCGACGAATGCCGCGCAAGTTGCGGTCGCAAGGCTAGTGGATAGAATCAAACGCTTCGAACCCCTTGCAAGCCGGAGAACTCCTTGAAATTGCGGAAGGCGCCCCGGACTCTTACGTTTGATTTTGACCACTAGTGTGGGACAACTCGCGCGCCAACACGGAGGAGGGGACAATGGGTCAAGCCAACAGCGACAACAGCGGGGCCAATGGCGCGCTCGACAAGTTTTTCAGCGTGTTCAATCCCAACTCCGGCGGCGGCGCGTACAAGAATATCGACATGTTGATCAACGACGTTTTCTGCGCCGACGATCCGGCGGCTGGCCTCCCGTGGGTGGGCGTCACGCAGCATGGGCCCCAGTTCCGCGGCGCCAAGCAGGTCAAAGCCCTCTTCGAGCAGCTCATCACCACGTTTCCGGACATCTGGTGGCAGGAATCGACGACGCATCCAAAAGTTACGCCCGTCCCGCGGCTCTATTCGAATGACGCCTCCAAACCCGCCACCGTCGGGGTCCAGACGACCCTGTTTGGCACGCACAAGAGTCCGTGGTTCCAGGATACCCGGTATTCCCTGCCCCTTTCCGCGATCAAGCCAAGCAACAAGGCGACAGAGGCGCCATCTTTCGCGGTCTTCGCCTTCGGCGGCAAAGACCAGGCGCGCGTATCCCAGTTGTCATTCTATATGGACCGCTATAGCCAGATGCGCCAAGTGCAGGCGTATCACGATCACGCCGACTTCGACACCGATATGCGCCTGCTTTTGAAGAATATCCATCACATGGTCATGGCGGCTGGTCCTCGGAGGGAATGATTGCCGCGCTGGTAGGTAAGACACGATCGACTGAACTTGACGCGTCTGCGTGTTTATTTTTAGCTTTCTAGGTTTAAGCTTTTAGACTGTCGATCAATCCGCTAGGGATACTGCTTGTAATCACTGACGCCTTCGGCATGACGGACTCGGTCGAGGCGAGGCCGCAAAGCGGCCTGTCTTTTTGCCAGTTGCAGAAAAATGAGGTTAAGCGGCTGAAATCATTGGCTCGCGCGCAAAACTGAACACTCGCCTCTGATGTGAAATCGGGCGGTCCGCCAGGGAGCGCGAAGGGCCCTGGGCCAACGGGAATAAAGGGGCGTCAAGCGCGAGACGGAGGAGCGGCGTCCCAATTCGCCCACAATGCATTCACCCGCAATTCAGAGCCTATGAACATAATGCCGGAAATGCTCAAAAGCCTGGAGGTTACCCATGGTCTTACGCATTCTGTCCGGCGGCGCGGTCGCCGCTATCGCTGGCGCGGCGATGCTCGCAGCCTCCAGCGCCCCCTCGCCCGCCTTCACCCTCCCCTCGCCCTCGCTCGAGCAGCCTGTCGTCGGCGCAGACGTCCAGTCCGTCTGGTGGCATGGCGGCTGGCATCGAGGATGGCACGGCGGTTGGCATCATGGATGGGGCTGGCGCCGGGGATGGGGATGGCATGGCGGCTGGCGTGGCGGATGGGGACCCCGCTACGGCTTCGGGCCGGGCTGGCATTGCTGGTGGACCCCGTGGGGCGTCCGCCGCTGCGGATGGGTCTGAGGCGCGATCGGGGTTAAGCGCCGCCCTCGGCGCCGCTAGCCCTCCATCTTCTCCAATAGCGCCTCGGAAACCTCGAAGTTCGCGGTGACGGTCTGGACGTCGTCGTTGTCCTCGAGGGCGCCGATGAGCCGCAGGATCTTTTCACCCGCCTCGTCGTCGACGGCGATCGTATTCTGGGGCCGCCAGACGATCGAAGCCTTGAGCGGCTCGCCGAACTTCGCCTCCAGCGCCCTTTGCGCTTCGGTCAGCGCCGCAACCGAAGTGATCACCTCATGCTCCTCCGGTCCCGAGGCGACGTCGTCGGCGCCCGCCTCAATCGCCGCCTCGAGCATCGCGTCCTCGTCGGCGACCTTCCGGGCGAAGACGATGAGGCCAACGCGATCGAACATGAATGACACGGCGCCGGTCTCGGCCAGGGAACCGCCGGCCTTGGTGAAATAGGAGCGCACCTCGCCTGCGGTTCGGTTGCGGTTGTCGGTCAGCGCTTCGACGATCACCGCCACGCCGCCTGGCCCGTAACCCTCATAGCGCACCTCGTCGTAATTCTCGCCGTCCGCGCCCGAGGCTTTCTTGATCGCCCGGTCGATATTGTCCTTGGGCATGTTCTCGGCTCTCGCCGCGATGACTGCGGCGCGCAGCCGCGCATTCATCCCCGGATCGGGCAGGCCGAGCTTGGCGGCGACGGTGATTTCGCGCGCGAGCTTGGAGAAGAGCTTGGAGCGGATCGCGTCCTGCTTGCCCTTCTTGTGCATGATGTTCTTGAACTGACTATGGCCGGCCATAGATTGCCTCGGTTGATCCTTCAATTGCGCGGGATGCTTTGGGATGAATTCGGCCTCCTATACGCCGCGTCCAGCGCCAAGGGAAGGCGATCAGGAAGGGTCTGGAACGGCGCCTCCGGCCGCGGTCGCCGTGGCTCTGGGGGTCGATCATTTCCCCGGCTTTCTCGACCGCGCCGCTCAAGCAGCGCTCCGCGACGAGGTCTTGGCAATTCTCGACGAGGCGCCCCCTTTTGCCCGCGCATGCCCCGTACAGGCAAGCCGTTTTCGGTTTTGATGAGCAATTGCGGCGCGCTCGGCTGGGTCTCTGACGAAGCCGGCTATCGCTATCAGGCCACGCATCCCGAAACCGGGCGGCCCTGGCCGGCGACGCCGCAGAGCCTCCTCGCGGCCTGGGGGAGAATCGCGCCGGGCGCGCCGCCGCCGGAAGCCTGCCTCATCAACCTCTATGATTCCCGCGCCCGGATGGGCCTGCACCAGGACCGCGACGAGGATGAGCTTTCAGCCCCCGTTGTGTCGTTATCGCTCGGGGACACAGCGCTGTTCCGCGCGGGCGGGCTTCAGCGCAACGCGCCGACCCGCTCCTTCCGCCTGGCCTCTGGCGACGCGATGTCGCTTCGGGACGCGGGCCGCCTCGCCTTCCACGGCGTCGACCGCATCATCGCCGGATCCTCGACCCTTCTCCCGCAAGGCGGCAGGATCAATCTGACGCTGCGGCGGGTGACCAAGGCGAGCGCGTAAGCGGCGGCTATTCGCCGCTGGAAGCCGGCTCCTGCCTTGGCGCGGCCTTCGGCCCGCCTTTGGAGACGCCGACCATCGCCGGCCTCAAGACCCGATCGCCGATCGTCCAGCCGCTCTGCACCACCTGGGAGACCGTGCCGGCGGGAACCGTCTCGTCGGGCGCCTCGAAAATCGCCTGGTGAAAATTGGGATCGAACTTCTGGCCCTTGGGATCGAGCTTCGTGACCCCGTGGCGGCCGAGCGCCGCCTCCAGGTCGCGGGCGGTCAATTCGACGCCCTCCACCATCGAGCGGACCGCGGGGGCGGCGCTCGCCAGCGCCTCGGCGGGAAAATGCTCGAGCGCGCGGGCCAGATTGTCGACCACGGTCAACATGTCGCGGGCGAAGCTTGTCACCCCGTAGGTCTTGGCGTCGCTGACCTCGCGCTCGGTGCGCCGGCGCAGATTCTCCATTTCGGCCAGCGTGCGCAGCACGCGATCCTTCAATTGGCTGTTTTCCGCGTTCAGCGCCTCGATCACCGCGCCGGCGTCCGGCTCGCCGGTCCCGGGCCGAGCGCCCTCGGTCCCGGCTTGCTGCGCGGACGTTCCGGCGCCCCGTTCGGGGTTGGAATTATTCGCCATTTCATGAGCCCCATGGATTTTGCGACGCATATCAGGGTTGGCGGGCCAAAAATCAAGCGCGCGGGAACTTGAAAGCCCCCCGTCGGACGTCCGTCAACGGTCAGGCGAAATCCGCCAGCAACCGGCGTTTTATCGCCGCTTGCCGCGCCGGCGTGTTGATCTTCTGCCCGGTCAGGTCGGTGACGTAAAACAAGTCGACCGCCTTCTCTCCAAAGGTGACAATATGGGCCGAGCCGATGTTGAGGTTGAGGCTCGACAACGAGGCGGTCAGATCCCGGAGCAGCCCGGGCCGGTCGAGACCGGCGACCTCGACCACCGTATACCGACGGGAGAGATTGTTGTCGACCGTCACTTCCGGCTCGATCGCAAACGCGCGCTGGCGACTGTCCCGGGGCTGCTTGGGGGGCGCGATTTCGGCCAGACGGACCTCGCCGCGCAGGGTCTTCTCGATGTTAGAGGCGATGCGCCGGCCGCGCCGCAGCTCATCCTCGTCGCGCTCGAAAGCGCGCGAAACGAAAATAGTGTCGAGCGCGAGGCCGTCGGTGGTGGTGAAAATCTGCGCGTCGACGATGTTGCCCCCGGCCGCGGCGCAGGCGCCGGCGATGCCGGTCAGAAGGCGCGGGTGGTCCGGCGCGACCACGGTCACTGCCGTCACCCCATGAAAGACATCGGTCGAGACCTCCGTGGCGAGAGAACGGGTTTCGGCGGCCATCGAATGGAGCAATTTCGCGTGGGCGACCTGCCGGGGAGGCTCCACCTTCAGCCAGTAGGCCGGGTAATGACGCTGGGCGTAGGCGTCGAACTCGGGATCGGACCAGCCCGGGAGCAGGCGGCGCAATGTCGCCTGCGCCCCTTCGACGCGAGCCTTGCGGTCGATCGCCGAATGGCCGCCGCCGAGCACGACCTCGGTCTCCCAGTAGAGCGTGCGCAGGAGCTGGCCCTTCCAGCCGTTCCAGACGCCAGGACCGACCGCGCGAATGTCGGCGACGGTGATCGTGAGCAGCATCTTGAGACGCTCTTGCGTCTGCACGAGCGCTGACAGCGCCTCGGTCGTTTTCGGATCGAACAGGTCGCGGCCCTGGGCCATGTTGGACATGACAAGATGCTGCTCGACGAGCCAGCCCACGCGCTCCGCATTGGCGGCGGTGAGCCCAAGGCGTCGCGCAAGCTTGCGCGCCACGTCGCCGCCGGCGTGGGAGTGATCGAGTCCGCGCCCTTTGGCGATGTCGTGCAGGAACGCCGCAAGATAAAGCTCGGTGCGATGGGCGATCTGGGGCATGATCTTGGTGGCGAGCGGCAGCTCCTGCGCAAGCCGTCCCGCCTCGATCGCGCTCAGTTCGCCGACGGCGCGGATGAGATGTTCATCGACCGTGTAGTGATGGTACATCGAGAATTGCATCATCCCGACGACGCGGCCGAAATCGGGGATGAACCGGCCGAGCACGCCGGCCTCGTTCATGCGCCTGAGCGCAATTTCTGGCGCGTTGTGCGATGTAAGGGTCTCCAGAAATAGCCGGTTTGCCTCCTTGTCATCACGGAGCCGACCGTCGATGCGCTTGAGCGACTGCGTCACCAGCCGTGTCGCGTCCGGGTGGATCGGCAAATTCGATCGGTCGGCGATCCAGTAGAGGCGGATCAGGTTCACCGGATCGCGCTCGAAGGCGTCGTCGCGGATGACGTTGACGCGACCGTTGTCGACCTTGAAATCCTCAGCGTCGGCGATCGCCCGAGCCCGCCGGCGGAATCGCCCGACAAGGCGCCCAAACGCCGGCGTCGCCTTGGCGTGCCGCTCCTCGAGCGCTGCGCATACGATCGCGGTCAGATCGCCGACGTCCTTGGCGATTAGGAAGTAATGCTTCATGAACCGCTCGACGTCGATCAACCCGGCATGGGTCGAATAGCCGAGCTGGCGGGCGATCGGCCGCTGAACGTCGAAGCTCAGGCGCTCCTCCGCCCGGCCGGCGAGAAAGTGAAGCCGGCAGCGCACGTTCCAGAGAAATTCTTCGCAGCGGCGAAACAGCGCGAATTCGCGGGGCGAGAAAAGCCCAGCGGCGACCAGCTCGTGGGCGTTGCCTACGCGGTAGACGTATTTGGAGATCCAGAAGAGGGTATTGAGGTCGCGCAGTCCTCCTTTGCCCTCCTTGATGTTGGGCTCGACGAGATAGCGCGACGCCCCCGCCTTCCTTACCCTGGCTTCACGCTCCGCGAGTTTGGCGGCGACGAATGCAGCCGCCGTCTTGGCGACGATCTCCTTGTCGAAACGGGACCTGAGCGTCTCGAACAGCGCCTTGTCGCCGGTGATGAACCGAGCTTCGAGGAGCGTGGTGCGGATGGTCATGTCGGCGCGCGCCTGTTTCAGGCATTCGTCGATCGTCCGGGTCGCGTGTCCGACCTTGAGCTTGAGATCCCACAGCACATAGAGCAGCGCCTCGACCACCTTCTCCACGCCGGGCGGCGCCTTGTCGGGGAGCAGGAACAGGAGATCGACGTCCGAAAAGGGCGCGAGCATGCCGCGGCCATAGCCGCCAACCGCGACAATCGTTGGCGACGGCTGACCTGACTGCGCGGGGCTCAGCCAGCGCGCGGACATTTCGAGCCCGACGCGCAAGAATTCGTCGATGTCGCCGCTCAGCGTCTCGGCGCATGCGCGGCCGTTTCCTCCGTCCTCCAGAGCCTGGCGCGCCCTCTCCCGTCCGGAGCTCAAGGCTGTTTGCAAAGTCTCGACTGCGGCGCGGCGGAACGCCGCCGCGTCGCCCGAATGCCGCTCATGGAGCGCCGCGATCTCCTCGAACAGCTTGGCTTGCTCGACGCCCCTGGACGAGGACGATGCGGCGCGCGGGACGCGGAGCGGGCGTTCCACCGCGGAAGCAGGGGCGTCTGACATCGGCGGTATATTCCCCCTCGGTCCGGCGACCGCAAGGCCAGATGAAGCCCGTAAGCCGTTATTTCTTCGTTATCTTGGCCTCGATTGCGTCCCAGATCGCCACGGCGAGGTCAGGGCCGCCGAGTTTCTTGACTGCGCGGATTCCGGTCGGCGAGGTGACGTTGATCTCCGTCAAATAGCCGTCGATGACGTCGATGCCGACGAACAGAAGGCCCCTGCGCCTGAGCTCGGGCCCAATTGTCGAGCATATCTCCCGCTCGCGCGCGGTCAGCTCGGTTTCCTTCGCCGCCCCGCCGCGCACCATGTTCGAACGGATGTCGTCGCCCGAGGGCACCCGATTGACCAGGCCCCTGGCCTCGCCGTCGACGAGAATGATCCGTTTGTCGCCAAGCGCCACCGCGGGCAGGAACTTCTGGATCACCCAGGGCTCGCGGAAGGTCGTGGCGAAGAGGTCGAACAGCGAGCCGAAATTCGGATCCTGGACGGCGACCTTGAACACCGACGCGCCGCCGAAGCCGTAGAGCGGCTTCATCACCACTTCGCCGTGTTCGGCGCGGAACGCCTCGATCGCCTTCTTGTCGCGCGCGATCAGGGTCGGAGGCATGAGTTCGGGAAAATCCATCACGAACAGCTTCTCGGGCGAATTGCGCACGCCGCGCGGATCGTTGACGACCAGCGTCCCGGGCTGGACGCGCTCGAGCAGGTGGGTCGTGGCGATATAGGCGAGATCGAACGGCGGGTCCTGCCGCAAGAGCACGACGTCGACGGTCGAAAGATCGACGAGCTTCGCCTCGCCGAGGCGGGCATGATCGCCCTGAACGTCCTTCACCGTCAGCGGCTCGGCCATCGCCTCGACGCGCGCGCCGTTCAACCTCAGCCGGTCGGGCGTGTAGTGCAGCAGGCGGCAGTCGCGGGCCTGCGCTTCGATGAGCAGCGCGAAGGTCGAATCGCCCGCGATGCGGATGCGCTCGATCGGATCCATCTGCACGGCGACGGTCAGGGGCATGGGCGTCCGGTCGAAAGCGGAGAGGCGTCAGGAATCAGGCGATCTCGAGCCTATACGCGTCCGGCGCACAACGGGGAAGGCGCCCTTTCGCCACGAATACAACCATCGCGCAAGTTCTGTGTGGCTCTCGGCGGTGGGGGTTAGACCTCCGGTCGAGGGTCACCGCGGCGCATCGAGGAATCAGTCGATCTCCAGCCTGTACGCGTCCGGCGCATGGCGTGGAAGGCGCCGCGGCGCGACGAATATGGCGTCGCCTCGCAGAGAGAGACCCGCCGCCCATTGGTTCCGCGATAACCAAACACGGGCCGCGCGCGCAATTCGCCGTCGCTTGGTCGCGCTGATGGCAATCGCCGCGACCTCGAGATCGGCGCGCGCCTTGACCTCGACGAAGGCGACTGTGCCGCCGCGTCGCGCGATCAGGTCGATCTCGCCGCCCGAGACGACGAACCGCCGGGCGAGGATCGAATAGCCTTTCAGGCGCAGAAGCAGCGCAGCGATCGATTCGGCCTTGAGGCCGTAAAGATGGGCGCCCCGCCGTCGCTCGGTCCGCTCCTCGGCGCCGCCCCTCACCGCTGGGCGCCCGCCAGCGCCAGCGCCCGCGCGTAAACCTGCCGTCTCGGCAGCCCATGCTTCGCCGCCACCGCCGCCGCGGCGTCCCTCACCGACAGTTTTTCAAGCAACTCGGCGATTTCACGGTCGAGCGCGGCCTCCGAAACCGCCGGGCGCGCTTCGGTTGCGCCAATGAGGATGACGATCTCGCCCCTTGGCGGTCCATCCGCCGCGTATTCGGCGGCGAGCGCCTCGAGCGAGCCTCGCCTCACCTCCTCATGTAGCTTGGTCAGTTCGCGGGCGACCGCCGCGGGCCGGTTCCCAAGCTCAAGCGCAAGGTCGGCGAGCGTCTCGGCGAGCCGCCCCGCGGCTTCATAAAAAACGAGCGTGCCGGGAACGGCCGCCAGAGCGTTGATGCGCTCGCGGCGCGCCGCCTGCCGGGCCGGCAGGAATCCCTCGAAATAGAAGCGGTCGGTCGGCAGGCCGGCGACGCAAAGGGCTGCGAGCGCCGCGGAAGGGCCCGGGGCGGCGGCGACGGCTAAGCCCTGGGCGATCGCTTCCGACACGAGTTTATAGCCGGGATCGGAAATGAGCGGCGTCCCTGCGTCGGAGATAAGGGCCAGCGACTGCCCTTCGGCGATGCGTTTCAGCGCGCGCGGGCGCGCCTCGGCGGCGTTATGCTCATGGTAAGGCGAGAGTGGCCGCTCGATGCCGTAGCGCGCCAGCAGCGCGCGCGAAACGCGGGTGTCCTCGGCCAGGATCGCGTCGGCGCCGGCCAGGATCGCCAGCGCCCGAAGCGTGACGTCGGCGAGGTTGCCGATCGGCGTCGCGACGACATAAAGCCCCGGGTTTAGCGCCGCCGCCGGCAGGGTGGCGTCGCCGATCACAAAGCCTCGGGTCGACCGGGCGCTCTTGACGCCGTCCGAGCGGGGAGCTTTCGCCGCAGTCATTGCGCTTTTAATCCGCCGATCGCCTGGCTGGCCGAATGATCAACGACATAGCCAAGCGAAGGTCAAAATGCCACAATTTCCGTTGACAGCCGGCGGATCGCCTCTGTCGCGGCCCGAGATGCGAACCGGTCGCGGCGCAACGCCGCTTGCCGGCGCCGGCGCGACTGGGGCAAAAGACGGGTATGACGATGGCCGCTGAGCAGCGGAAAGCAGGACGCGGCTTAACGAGGCGAGCCGCGCTTGGCGGCGGGCTCAGCCTGACGCTCGCCGGCTGCAACTCGGTCGGCGTCGATATGCCGAGCGATTCCGGGAAGCCGGGCCCGTCGGTCCCGCCCGCAAACGGGCCGCCGGTCGGCGAGGCGCTCGGCACCGGGCCGGTTCGGGTCGGCATGATCCTGCCGCTGACGCAAAACGGCGGCGGCGCGAACCCGATCGGCGTCTCGATGCGCAACGCGGCGCAACTGGCGATCGACGGTTTTGGCGCTCCTTACATCACGCTGATGATCGAGGACGACCATTCGAGCGCCGACGCCGCGGCGCAGGCGGCCCAGGCGGAACTCGGCGCTGGCGCGCAACTCATTTTGGGCCCGGTGTTCGCCAACGACGTGCGGTCGGCGTCGGCGGCGGCCAAGTCGGCGGGGAGGCCGATGATCGCCTTCTCGACCGACGTCACCGTCGCGGCTCCGGGCGTTTACCTCCTGTCCTTCCTGATCCAGGGCTATGTCGACCGGATCATTCAATACGCCGTCTCGAGCGGCAAGAAGTCGTTTGCGATCATGGCGCCCGCAGAACGACTACGGCAACGTCGCCGCCGAGCGGTTCCAGGACAGGGCGCGGAACCTCAACGTGCAGATGGTCGTGACCGCCCGCTACTCAGCGGGACAGATGGCGAGGCGCGGCGCAGCAGGTGGCGGCGGTTCAGGGCCAGATCGACGCGCTCTTCATTCCCGAGCAGGCCGACGCCATGCCCGCGGTCGCGAGCGCGCTCGCGTCAGCCAACGTCAAGACCAAGTTCCTGGGCACCGGAGTCTGGAACGATCCGCGGGTGCTCAAATTGCCGCAGATGCAGGGCGCCTGGTTCTCCGCGCCCGACAATTCCGGTTTCGACGCGTTCGCGCAGCGCTACAAGGCCAAGTTCAACAGCGACCCGGCGCGCCTGGCGACGCTCGCCTATGACGCGGTGACGCTGGCCGCCGCGCTCGCCCGCAATGGGGACGGACCCTTCAATCAGGCGGCGCTGACCAATATTTCCGGCTTCAACGGCGCCGACGGCGTATTCCGCTTCCGCGCCGACGGAACCAACGAGCGGGGCCTGGCGGTGATGGAGATCGACGATGACGCCGCCAAGGTGATCAGCCCGGCGCCGCGAAGTTTTGCCGCGGGGTGAAGGGCGTTCTCCTGATGGCGAGACGCCGCCTCACCGACCCAAGAGGCCGCCTCCGCGATGTTCGGACTGTCTGAGCATCGATTCCACCTGCTCGATTTTGATGTAGGTCGCCCGCAAGCCCCGGCTCAGGCTGACAAACCCCGAGCAGAGGTCCTGAAGCGCAGCCGCCATATCATCCAGTTTGCGCAGTTCGTTATTGCTCGCGAGAGCCCTGTCGCAAGCGGTGAGGCCTTCGGTGAAGGCCTGCTCCGCCTCCTCTGTAAACGTAGCCATGGCGCGCTCCTCGGAACATCAGGCGGGACTGCCTTGCCCCTCCGGATCAGAGGCTATGGCATGGTCGGCGCCGGCGCAAAGCCTGGACGCGGCCCGTCCTCCCGGACGGGCTTTGGGCGACGAAGATTCCATCGGGGTGGATAGCGGCCGGTCTTTGACCGCAAAACTGTGGGGCGGCGGGGCATTTGGGTTCGTTTCGCCAAACCCATATTATTATACATAAATTATATGTTAGTAATATCAACTCCAATCGTGGATCGCGACCCTGCGGGATTACGGTGACAGGCACTACGCGCAGCCTAAAGCATGCTCGGCAGCACCCGGTCGGGCGGCCGATGGCCGTCGACGAAGGTCCGGATGTTGATGATGACCTTCTCGCCCATGTCGGCCCGGCCCTCGTGCGTCGCCGAGCCCATGTGCGGCAGCAGCGTCACCTTGCCCATTTTCGCCAGCGCAATCAGCTTCTCGTTGACGGCGGGGGCGTGCTCGAACACATCGAGGCCGGCGTTGGCGAGTTCGCCCGCTTCGAGCATCCGGACGAGCGCATTCTCGTCAACGATCTCGCCGCGCGCCGTATTGATGAGAATGGCGTCAGGACGCAGATGCTTCAGCCGGCGCGCCGACAGAAGGTGGAAAGTGCCAGGCGTATGCGGGCAGTTGATCGAGACGAAATCCATGCGCGCCAGCATCTGGTCGAGCGAATCCCAATAGGTCGCCTCGAGCGCTTCCTCGATTTGCGGCGCCACGCGACGGCGATTGTGATAGTGGATCGACATGCCGAAGGCGCGCGCCCGCCGGGCCAGCGCCTGGCCGATCCGTCCCATGCCCACGATGCCGAGACGCTTGCCGGTAATGCGGCGCCCCAGCATCCAGGTCGGCGACCAGCCGCCGCTCCATCGCCCTTCCGGAATGACGCGCGAGCCCTCGACCAGGCGGCGCGCCGTGGACAGGATCAGCGCCATCGTCATGTCGGCGGTGTCCTCGGTGAGCACGCCCGGCGTGTTGGTGACCGTGATGCCGCGGCGGAGCGCGCTGGTCACGTCGATATGATCGACCCCGTTGCCGAAATTGGCGATCAGCCTCATCTGTTCGCCGGCCTGAGCGATCATGGCGGCGTTGATCTGGTCGGTGATCGTCGGCACGAGAACGTCGGCCTCGCGCATCGCCTCGACGATGTCGGCCTGGGACATCGGCTTGTCTTCGACGTTGAGGCGAGCGTCGAACAATTCCCGCATGCGGGTCTCGACGAGCTCCGGCAGCCGCCGCGTGACCATCACAAGGGGTTTTTTCTTGGTCATCAGCGCCGCTCTTATCGCCCGCGCGGCGCCGTCGCCGCCGTCCCTGCTGGTGCAATCATCTGTTCCGCGCCTTCACAAGAGTTCACGCCGCGTTAACGGCAGACGACGCAAATGGATAGGCCGGCGCGGCGACGAATCCCGACCCGCCGAGTTGGCCTCCTTAGCAGAAGAGCGGGCAAAGACAAGGATGGCCGGGTGTCGGTCGAGGAAGGCGGTATGAAACGAGACGGGCTTCCATTTCCTGCGCTCGCGATCGACCGCCGCGGCGTGCTCGCGCTGCTCTCCGCGTTGGTCGCTAGCGCCTTACGCGGCGGTCGCCGATCCCGTCGGGCCGGTCACCAAACTGCCGCTTCCGCGCTTCGCCAGTTTGAAAACCGACCGGGTCAACCTGCGCGAGGGCCCGTCGAAGGACCACGCGACCAAATGGGTCTACGAGCGGGCCGGGCTTCCAGTCGAAATCACCGCCGAGTTCGAAATCTGGCGCAAGGTCCGCGATTCGCAAGGGATCGAGGGCTGGGTGCTTCATTCGCTGCTCTCCGGACGGCGGACGGGGCTGGTTATGCCCAAAACGGGCGACAGCGCGAAGCTCTATGCGCGTGCGTCCGCATCGGCGGACCTGGCAGCGACGCTTCAGTCGGGAGTGATCGTCAATGTCCGGTCCTGCGACGGCGCCTGGTGTCTCGTCTACGGAGACGGCTTTAAAGGCTATATCGAGCAGGATAAATTCTGGGGCGTGTATCCCAACGAAAAAATCCAGTGAGCCGGGCGATCCGGCGGAGGCTCCGCCGGCCGGCGTGATCGCGCCTGAGGACGACGGGCTCGTCTGGCGCGGGCGACGCTAAGGAGAGGAATATGCCGGGGAGCCGAAATTCAGAATCTCGAGGTTCAATTCTCCCACGAGCTCGTCCAATATTGCGGATGGTTCCTCGCCTTCGGAATCGCCCTGTTGGCGCTCGGGGTCGCCGCCGTGGCGCGAGCGGTTACGGCGACCGTCGCCTCGATGCTGTTCTTCGGTTGGCTTCTGGTGTTCGCAGGCGCGATCGAAGTCGTTCAAGCGGTCGCGGTCGGTCACTGGGCCGGCTTCTTTCAGCATTTGTTCGCCGCGATCCTGTTCCTGGTAGCCGGATTCATCCTGGTGTTCAGGCCAGTGATCAGCGCCGAAGTGCTCACTCTGTTCATGGCGTTGTTCTTCCTGATCGGCGGCCTGTTCCAGCTTGTCGGCTCGCTCTGGATCGGGCTGCCCGGCTGGGCCTGGAGCGCTGTCGACGGCGTCATCACATTCGTGCTCGGTTTGCTTGTCCTGGCGCAGTGGCCGGCCTCCGGATTGTGGGGGATCGGGCTCTTTCTCGGCATCGACCTCATTTTCTACGGGCTGGCCTGGATCGCAATCGCGCTCGGCCTGCGCGGGGCATAGGCGTTTGGCTCGTGCAGAGTCGTCTTGCGGCGCGCGCCTGAGACGGCTAGGGACGCTCTAGCCCCTTTCGAGAGGAACTCTTCGTCCCATGAGAAAAGTCTACGCCAACGCCGAGGAGGCGCTCGCCGGCCAGATCAAGGACGGCATGATCTTGATGGCGGGCGGATTCGGCCTTTGCGGCGTCCCCGAGACGCTGATCGAGGCGGTGCGCAAATCGGTCGCGAAGGATCTGACCTTCGTCTCCAACAACGCCGGCGTCGACGGGGCGGGCCTTGGAATCCTGCTCGAGACCGGCCAGATCAAGAAGATGATCTCGAGCTACGTCGGCGAGAACAAGATCTTCGCCAATCTCTATCTTTCGGGCAAGCTCGAGCTCGAATTCAATCCGCAGGGCACCCTGGCCGAGCGCATCCGCGCCGGGGGCGCAGGGATCCCCGCCTTCTTCACCCGCACGGGCGTGGGCACGATGGTCGCCGAGGGCAAGGAAATCCGCGACTTCAACAACGAGGCCTATGTGATGGAGACTGGTCTCATCGCCGACATCTCTCTGGTTCACGCCTGGAAGGGCGACACCGAAGGCAACCTCGTCTATCGGAAGACAGCGCGCAATTTCAATCCGATGATGGCGACGGCGGGCCGTTTGACTATCGCCGAAGTCGAGCATCTGGTCGAGCCGGGCGAGATCGACGGCGACCATATCGTCACCCCCGGCGTCTACGTTCAGCGCATCGTTCACGTGCCAAGCGCACTCAAGCGCATCGAGCAGCGCACGATCCGCAAGCGCGACGCGGCCTGAATATCTCGGAGGCGAACATGGCTTGGACCCGCGACCAGATGGCGGCGCGCGCCGCCAAGGAGCTCAAGGACGGCTTCTACGTCAATCTCGGCATCGGCATTCCGACGCTGGTGTCGAACTACATCCCCAAGGGAATGAGCGTGCAGCTGCAGAGCGAGAACGGCATGCTGGGGATGGGGCCGTTCCCGTTCGAGGGCGAGGAGGACCCGGACCTCATCAACGCGGGAAAACAGACCGTCACCCAATTGCCGACGACGAGCTTCTTCTCCAGCGCCGATTCGTTCGCCATGATCCGCGGCGGGCACATCGACCTCGCGATCCTCGGCGCGATGCAGGTCGCCGAGAACGGCGATCTCGCCAACTGGATGATCCCCGGCAAGATGGTCAAGGGCATGGGCGGCGCGATGGACCTGGTCGCCGGCGTGAAGCGCATCGTCGTGGTGATGGAGCACGCGGCCAAGGACGGGCCGAAGCTCCTGCATCATTGCACCCTGCCGCTGACCGGCGCGAGGGTCGTCGATCTCGTCATCACCGATCTCGGCGTGTTCACGATCGACAAGCATGGATTTCGCGGCATGGCGCTGATCGAACTCGCGCCCGGCGCGACGTTAGACGAGATCGCCGCCAAGACCGAGGCGACCTACCGGGTGGCGCTGAACCAGCCGGCCGAGGCGGCGGTCGCGGGTTAGAACGCTGGCCCTGATGCGTGCCTCGGCCTGATCCCGCCGTCGCGATCCTTCGCGCCTGACGCGCCTCACATGGAGGCGCGTTAGCGCTTCCCGCTCGAGCTATTTCTTGACCAGAGGGCAGGCAGAATCGGCGAGCTTTCCGTACGCCTCATCGCCTTTCATCGTCTTGAGGATCTTGTAGAAGTCCCAGTCGCCCTTCGATTCGGGCGGCGTCTTCACCTGAACGATATACATCTCCTTCTCCAGAAGACCATCGGGGCGGATCACGCCGTCAGTGACGAACATGTCGTTGATCTTCGTCTTCTTCAATTGCTCCATGATCTTGTCAGGGTCGGTCGACCCGACCGCCTTGACTGCGTTCAGATAGGCGAGCGTCGCCGAATAGTAGGCCGCCTGCGGGAAGGTCGGCATCTTCTTCGTCTTCTCGAAGAACCGGTTGGCGAACTTCCGCGTCGTGTCGTTCATGTTCCAGTACCACGAGGTCGTCAGCACGAGGCCCTGCGCGGTTTCGAGCCCGACCGCATGAACGTCGGTGAGGAACACCAAAAGCGCGGCGGGCCGCATCGTTTTGGTGAGGCCGAACTCGGCCGCCGCCTTGAGCGAGTTTTGACGTATCCGCGCCGGCGTTGGCGAGGGCGAGCACCTGCGCGCCCGAGCCTTGCGCCTGGAGGAGATAGGAGGAGAAGTCCGATGTGCCGAGCGGCACGCGCACGTCGCCGAGCACGGTTCCTCCGCCCGCCTTAACGACCTCGCTGGCTCCTGCCTCCAGTTGCTTCCCGAAGGCGTAGTCGGCGGTGAGGAAGAACCAGCTCTTGCCGCCCTGTTCAACGATGGTCTTGGCCGTGCCGTTGGCGAGCGCGGTCGTGTCGTAGCCGTAGTGGATCGTATAAGGCGTGCAGTCCTTGCCGGTCAGCGAGGCGCCGGCCGCGCCAATCGCGAAAAAGGGGATCTTCTTCTCCTTGGCCGCGGCGGACATGGCTAGGCTGACCCCGGTGTTCGAGCCGCCGAGCTCCATCGTCAGTCCGTCGGTGTCGGCCCATTCGCGGAGTTTCTGCTCTCCGAGAGCAGGCTTGTTTTGATGGTCGAAGGTCAGAACTTGAATCGGCTGTCCGAGCGCCGAGCCGCCAAAATCGGCGATCGCCATCTTGATCGACTCGATCCCGCCGGCGCCGATTACGTCGGCGTAGGGCCCCGACATGTCGTCGATGTCGCCGATGACGACCTTGTTGTCGGCGGCGCAGGCCGCCGAGGCGGCCAGCGACGCAGAAAGCGCGCCCGCAAGCATCAACATTCGTCTGAGCGATTTCATTCCATTCCTCCCAAATCCATGGTCCGTCCGGCGGCGCTCCGCCAATGCCCCAGCTCCATGCGGGCATAATGCTTGGCGCTGCGGCGCATGGCAACTTGCGCTTTAGTCGAAAGCGCGCTTGGCGGCGCCCGGCGCGCGCGCCTATAACTCGTCGATGGCGCGAAAAGAGTCCCGGCAGGCTCGGGCGGCGAGGACCGAGGCGATCTTCGAGCGCCTGGCGGCCGCCAATCCCACCCCGAAGGGCGAGCTCAAATACATCAACCCCTTCACTCTGCTGGTGGCGGTGGTGCTGTCGGCGCAAGCGACCGACGCGGGGGTGAACAGGGCGACGCCGGCGCTGTTCGCCATCGCCGACACGCCTGAAAAAATGGCGGCGCTTGGCGAGGAGCGGCTCGCCGAACTGATCAAGACGATCGGGCTCTATCGGACCAAGGCCAAGAACGTCATCGCGCTCTCGCGCGCGATCGTCGAACGGCACGGCGGCGAGACGCCCCGCAACCGCGAGGAGCTGGAGGCGCTGCCCGGGGTTGGCCGCAAGACCGCGAATGTGGTGCTCAACACTGTCTTCGGCGAGCCGACGCTGGCCGTGGACACCCACGTCTTCCGCGTCGCCAACCGCCTCGCCATCGCGCCCGGCAAAACGCCGCGCGAGGTCGAGGACGGGCTTATGCGCGTCGTCCCGGACCGATTTCTGCTCCACGCCCATCACTGGCTGATCCTGCACGGGCGCTACGTCTGCATGGCGCGCAAACCTTTGTGCGGCGGTTGCGTGGTCGTCGATCTCTGCCCCTACGAGCCGAAAAACCTGCCTTAGCGAACCAAATTGACGGCCCTATTGGCCTTGCCTCCCCGCGTTGGGCCATGATTTGATGGCTTTCCGAAGGATCGAGCGACTGAGTTCTGGCGTCCGGCTGACTTTCGGCAGTGCCGATCGCTGCGCGAATCCCGGTTGCCCCTCTGGGCGGCGACCGGATAGGACATAGCCCTCGATGATCGATATCGTCCTGCTTCTGGCCGTACTCGCGACCTTGCTCGTGGTCGTCGCCGTCTCCCAGCCGGTGGCGGTGCGCCTGAAGCTCGCGCCGGTGGTGCTCCTCGCCGTCATCGGGGTGGCGATTGGGACGGTGTCCGGCGTCCTGCTCCACACGACGGTCACCAACCGCTTCGACAACGTCGCAGCGCTGTTCGCCGACCTGCCGGTCGGCGCCGAAACCTTCATTTACGTCTTTCTGCCGCTGCTGGTCTTCGAGGGCGCGATCACCGCCGATGTGCGGCGGATGCTTGAGGACGCCGCCCCGATTCTGATGCTGGCGGTTGTCGCTACCGTCGTCTGCACCGCCGTGGTCGGCTTCGCGCTCTGGCCGATCGCCGAGCTGCCGCTCGTGGTGTGCCTGCTGCTGGGCTCGGTCGTCGCGACCACCGACCCGGCGGCCGTCATCGCGGTGTTCCGCGATGTGGGCGCTGCGGCGCGGCTAACCCGTCTCGTCGAGGGCGAGGCCCTCCTCAATGACGCGGCGGCGATCGTTATGTTCACGGTGCTGCTCGGCGTGATCGTCTCCGGACGCCAGCCGAACCTCCTCGTTGGCGAGGAGCAGTTCCTGGTCTCCTTCTTCGGCGGCGCGGCCCTTGGGCTATTGGCGGGGCGAGCGTTGCTGCAGCTCATCCCCTGGACCCGCGACGATCGGTTGGCCGAAGCGACGCTGACCGTCGCGCTCCCCTATCTCGTTTTCATCGTCGCCGAGCACGTCGTGCATGTCTCTGGCGTGGTCGCGGTGCTCTGTGCGGGACTGACCGTCAGCGCCTTTGGGCGATCGCGGATCACGCCCTACAATTGGTCGTTCATCGTCGATCTCTGGGCTCAGATCGCCTTCTGGGCGCATTCGCTGGTGTTCGTGCTGGCTTCGATTCTGGTGCCGAAGCTGCTGCTCGACATGCGGTTCCACGACGTCGTGCTGATCGCGGCGCTGATCGTGGCTGTTTTCGCCGCGCGCCTCCTGGTGCTGTTCCTGCTCCTGCCGCTGCTGAGCCTCGCCAAGCTCACCCAGCCGATCAGCACCGCTTATAAGCTGGCCATCACCTGGGGCGGTCTGCGCGGCGCCCTCACTTTGGTGCTGGCGCTGGCCGTCACCGAGAACCCGGCGCTGAAGCCCGAGGTGCACAGATTCGTCGCGGTGCTGGCGACGGCCTGGTGCTGTTCACCCTGCTCGTCAACGGGACGACATTGCGCTTCGTCATCCGCCTCCTGCGTCTTGATCGGCTGTCGCCAGTCGATCAGGCGTTGCGCGACCGGGTGCTGGCGCTCTCCTATGCGGAGATCAGCGAGACCATTCGTACGATGGCGAACGAGCATGAGATCTCTCCTTCGGCCGTCGCCAGCGCGCTTGCGCCTTACGAGGCGGGAATGGCGGCGGCGAAATCGCCCAGCGTCGCCGAGGCCGGCCTCACCGATCATCAGCGCCTGGCGATCGGTCTGGTGGCGCTGGGAAACCAGGAACGGATGCTGGCGCTCGAAATCATGGCCGAGCGCGCCGCCTCGCCGGTGACCGTGCAGGCGCTCTTGCGAAACGCCGAGGCTCTCGGCGAAGCCGCGAGAAGCGGCGGACGGGTCGGCTACCAGCGCAGCGCCGAGGCGGCGCTCGCCTTTCCGTTCTCCTTCGCCGTCGCCTATTTCTTCTATCGCCGCTTCAGGATTGTCCGCTTTCTCGCCGATCGGCTCGGCGACCGGTTCGAGATGCTGCTCGTCACGCGCCTCCTGATCCAGGAGCTCATGGGCGGCCACGCGGTGCGATCCCGCTCGATCTTCGGCGAGCGGGTGGTCGAGCTCATCGACGCCATCCTCAAGGTTCGCCTCAGGCGCACGACCGCCGCTCTGGACGCGCTCCGCCGCCAATATCCTCAATACGCGGCGGCTCTCGAGACCAGGTTCCTGCGTCAGTCGGCGATGCGGCGCGAGATGGGACGGTATGACGCCCTGTTCCAGGAAGGCCTCATCGCGGCGGAAGTTTACGAAGACCTCAAGGGCAGCGTTGAGGATAAAGAGAGAGAGACGCGGCCCCGCTTCGATCTCGGCCTCGATACGCGCGAATTGATCGGACGCCTCGACCTGTTCGCCGATCTCAACGAGCAACAGCTCGAGCGGGTGCAGAAGCTGCTGAGGCCCCTGTTCGTGGCGCCGCGCGAGCTGATCGTGCGCGAGGGCGATCAGGGCGACACCTGCTATTTCATCGCCTCCGGCGCGGCCGAGGTAGTCTTTCCCGGTCGCCGCATCCCGCTTGGCAGCGGCGACCTGTTCGGCGAGATGGCGCTGCTCACCGGCATGACGCGGCAGGCCGACGTCGTCGCCATGACCTATTGCCGGCTGCTGGTGCTGCGGAAGGTCGATTTCGACCGCTTCATGCAAGACAATGGCGACATCCGCCAGGTCATCCACAAGATCGCCGCGTCGCGCTCGTCGATGAATCGCGCGGATGAGACGGGAGTCGGTCTCGCCTAGCGCGCTTGGCGATTCGGTCGAAATCGCGAACCTTTATACTTCTTTCCGTTTCGGGGTCAGAGCCGGAGCGGCCACCATGCAATCGTGGCCGAGAGCCTGGATCTGCCGATAAAGCCCGTATCCCGTCGGGCCGGCTTCAAAACAGACATGCAGCCGGCTGTATCGCTCCGCCAGTCTCTTGATCGTCCGCTCGATCGGGGACGGGCTGTTCTCAACCTCCCCGAGAAACCGGACTTCTCCCGTCCGGCCCCCTTCCGCGATCGCAATGGCGTGCTTCTACTTGGCGACATCGAAAGCCACAAAAGCTTCGCTATACCTTCCCATGGTCCGCCTGTGCATGAGGCTCGGCTCGGGTCACCGGCTCAGCCCCCGAACATGACATCTAGCAGGCTGCTGAAAAAGTGGCGCGGAAGGGCTCTGGTGTTTGCCTTTGGGGGGTGATTCGCTGGCGTCGGCGAGGCGATTCGCGAGGGGATCGATGCGGGGCGAGGATCGGACGAGCGGGGCGTTGTTCTCTTACGTCGACGTCGAGGGGCGGATCGCCGCGAACCATCCGGTGCGGGCGATGCGGCGGCTGACCAACGCGGCGCGCTGGCCCAGCTCGACGCGAGGTTTTCGGCGCTTTACGAGGGAATCGGGCGTCCCTCGATCCCGCCGGAGCGATTGCTGCGGGCCTCGCTTGTGCAGCTTCTCTATTCGATCCGCTCGGAGCGGCAGCTGGTCGAACGGCTGGAGTTCGACATGCTGTTTCGCTGGTTCGTCGGGCTTACGATCGACGAGAGCGTGTTCGACGCCTCGACCTTCTCGAAGAACCGCGACCGCCTGCTCACCCACGAGATCGCGCAAGAGTTTCTGTCTTCGCTTCTCGGCCTGCCGGAGGTGAAGGGGCTTCTGAGCGCCGAGCATTTTTCGGTCGATGGAACGATGTTGAAAGCCTGGGCGTCGATGAAGAGCTTCCGTCCCAAGAGCGCCTCTGGCGAAGGCCGGGGGAACGACCCGGGCGAGCCGCTGCCTCCGGGGCGCAACCGCGAGGCCGACTTCCGCAAGACCAAGCGCTCGAACAAAACCCACGCCTCGACGACCGACAAGGAGGCGCGCCTTTATCGCAAAGGCGCAGGCCAGGAGAGCCGTCTTTGCTATCTCGGCCATGCGCTGATGGAGAACCGCAACGGTCTTGTGGCGGCGCCCGAGGCGACGCTGGCGACCGGAACGGCCGAGCGCGAGGCGGCGGCTGCTTTCAGCCAGCGCTTGCCCTTTGGCGCGACGCTCGGCGCCGACAAGGGCTATGACGCCGAGGCCTTCGTCGAGGGCTTGAAGACGCGTGGGATTGAGCCGCATGTCGCGATCAACGGGACGGTGAGCAAGCATGGCAAGGCGCGCAAGACCGCCGTCCCGGGCGAGGTCGCCGCGAGTGTGCGCTATGCGATCAGCCAGCGGCTGCGCAAACGCATCGAGGAAGGCTTCGGCTGGACGAAGACGGTCGGCGGCCTCATGCAGGTGAAGGTGCGTGGCCTCGACAAGGTCCGCGCCGCTTTCGTCTTCGCCATGGCCGCCTACAACATCGTCCGCCTGCCCAAGCTTATGGCCGCAACGGGCGAACTGCGTCCAGCGACATGAAAAGCCAGAGAACAATGACCCGACGTCACGCCAAAACCTCGAACGTGAGCCGCGCCCGCCTGCAAAAAATTGCGCTTGCCACCCCTCGTTGCGCAAACGCAGTGACTTTTTCAGCAGCCTGCTAGAGCATTTTCAGGACTGACGGAATCGAGGGGATTCCGTCTGGGTTGCGGTGATGATTCTCTGCGCGGATCGAATCGGCGCTGGGGAGTATCATGGGCGTGGCTTATTCGCAGGACCTTCGGGATCGGGTGATGGCTGCGGTGGACGGGGGGCTCAGCGTCTATTCGGCCGCGCGGCTGTTTCGGGTCAGCGTGTCGTACATTTACAAGGCGCTCGGCCGGCGGCGTGCGACCGGCGATGTGACGGCCCACAAGTCGGGCGGCGGCCCAAAGCCGAAGCTTGCGGCCTATGACGAGGCGTTGCGCGCTCAGGTGGCGCAGAAAGGCGATATCACGCTGGTCGAACTGCAAGCGTGGCTTGCCGGCGATCATGCGGTGAAGAGTCAGCGTCGGTTGTCTTTGGGCGCGGGTCCGGCATCTTGGGCTGACGCTCAAAAAAAGTCACAACGCGCCGCAGAGCAGGATCGTGCCGACGTAGCGGAAGCTCGCGAGCAATGGCGGGCGCAGCAGGGCGAATGGCGGCCGGACAATCTTGTGTTTGTCGACGAAACCGGCGCGTCGACCAAAATGACCCGGCTCTACGGCCGATGCCCGCGCGGCGAGCGCCTGGTCGCGCCGGTTCCGTGGGGCCATTGGAAGACGACGACCTTCATCGGCGCGCTGCGGCAAGACGGTCTGGTCGCGCCTTGCGCGTTCGACGGGCCGATCAACGGCGAGAAGTTCCGCGCCTGGGTCGAGCAGTTCCTCGTTCCCGAGCTCAAGCCCGGCGACATCGTCATCCTCGACAATCTGCCGAGCCATAAAGTGGAGGGCGTCAGAGCGGCGATCGAGAACGCCGGCGCCCGGCTGCTCTACTTGCCCTCCTACAGCCCCGATCTCAACCCGATCGAGCAGGGGTTCGCCAAACTCAAAGCCCTGCTGCGCAAAGCCGAGGCGCGAACCTTCGACGCCCTGATCCACGCCATCGCAACCGCACTCGAAACCTTCACCCCCGACGAATGCGCAAATTATCTCCCAAACTCAGGATATCGACGCCAATAATGAAAATGCTCTAAGATCCACGCCTTCTCGGGCGTAGCGCTCGCTCTGGCGATGAGCGGCTGATGTTGACCAAACTTCTCGAACAGGATCATCGCCAGCAGATTGGGGCCAGCGAAGCCGCGCGGCATCACATGGAAGGGCGCCGGCGGCTGGGTGATCGTCTCGCATTCGCGGCATGAGAAGCGCTCGCGCACGGTCTGGATCACCTTCCACTGACGCGGGGACAACCTCGAGCGTCTCCGTGATGTCCTCGCCGAGCTTCGACAGCTTGGCCGAGCCGCAGCAAGGACAGCTCTGCGGCGCTGGGATCACGACGCGCTCACGCGGCAGATGATCCGGGAACGGTTTTCGCGCCGGCCGCTTGCGCGCGAAGAATTGGTCGAGCCGCCGCGCCGTGCGCTCGGAGCGAGGTCCGTAAATCGCGCGCCGCAACTTTTCGATCTCAAGATTGAGATGCGCGATCAGCGCGCGACCCTGCGCCAGTTCCGCGACGGCCGCGACGGCGCACGCCTTCTCCGCCGCAGTTTCGGTCCGCGCCGCAATCAGCGCCGCTTTCAGCGCATCGAGGTCGTCCGGAAGAGAGGAAAGATCGGCGTCCACAAATCACATGGAATCACAAAATCGGCCGTTTGAGGCGCCCCTTTTTGCGTTTCTTCAGCCGATTTTTCTCCTATCCGACCGCCGTCGGACGCCATGTCTCTTGCGGCATGCGCCAATCGATGCCCGACAACAGATAGGAAAGCTGGGCCGTCGAGATCGTCACCGTTCCGTCAGCCAACGATGGCCACAGGTATCGCCCGCGCTCCAATCGCTTTGAGAACAGGCATAAGCCCTGGCCGTCGCTCCAAAGACACTTGATCAGAGACCCGCGGCGGCCGCGAAAAACGAACAGATGGCCGGAATGCGGGTCGCGCCTCAGCGTCTCTTGGACGATCAGCGCCAGACCGTCAAATCCTTTGCGCATATCGGTGTGGCCGGTCACTAGCCACACGCGCGCCCCACTCGGGATCGGAATCATCGCCGCCCGAGCGCCTTGATGATCCGGGCCAGCGCCGTCGCGTCGACGTCCGCCCCGACAAGGATCCGCTCGCCCCCGACAAGCACGATCTCCATCCGACCCATCGAGGCCGAAGCTGTGGCGGTCGCAGTCGGCGTAACCTCCACGACCCTCACCGGCACAATGGTCACTGTCTTGCCGACGCCATTGACGGCCCGTTCTCGCCGTCGCCAGGTGAACAGCATATTGGCGTTCAGACCATAACGGCGCGCCACCTCCGCAACGGATGCGCCGGGCGCAAAGCTCTCCGCGATGATCCGTTGCTTCTGATCAGCCGACCACGTCCGTCGCCGCCGCTCGCCGCCATCCGCGCCTTGCATCCCGGCGTCCGACATCTGCGATAGTGTCCATTATCGATTAATGGACACGATCGCCGCGCCACATCATCGCACTATCGCCGCTCGCCCGCTTTCGCTAGCAGGCCCTCGCCGGAGGGATACGAACGTTCGGCTTCGGCGATCGCGCCGAATGTGCTCAATCGCCAGTTCACGGCGGACCGGCCCAACCGCAAATGGATCGCCGACTTCACTTATGTCTGGACAGCCGAGGGCTGGCCCCTAGCGGCGGTGATCGATCTGTTTTCGCGCCGCGTTGTCGGCTGGTCGATGAAAGCCGAGATGAGCGCGCAGCTCATCCCGACGCGTTGCTGATGGCGATCTGGCGGCGCCGGTGCCCTGGCGCCCTGTTGCATCACTCCGACCGCGGCAGCCAATACCCACGCGAGCAGCTCCAGCGGCTCATGGCGGCCAATGGCGTCGACTGTTGGATGAGCCGGTCCCGGAAGCGTATGGACAACGCCGCCATGGAAAGCTTCTTTTCGTGCCTATCCGGTTGACTCAGACACCCACTAGGGCTAGTAGCCGCAGTTATGGCGGCTTTGGACATTCACCAGCGGGACGATCTGGCTTTTCCCCAATCGCTCCCCGAATTTCAGAAGCTGTTTCCTAATGACGCGGCGTGTGCTGTCTATCTTGGGCGCGCGCGTTGGCCTGACGGTTTTGTCTGCTCGCATTGCGGCGTGATTGGTGAACCCTTCCGCATTGCAACCCGACCCGGTGTTCTGGAATGCCGCGCGTGTCGACGCCAAACCGGCCTCTTGGCCGGCACGGTCATGGAGCGCAGTCATACGCCGCTTAGCGTCTGGTTCTGGGCCGCGTATCTCGTCGCCAGCCAGACGCCGGGCATGTCGGCGGTTCAGTTTCAGCGGCAACTTGGGCTGACACGATACGAAACTGCGTTTGGCATCCTTCACAAACTGCGCGCCGGCATGGTGCGGCCGGACCAGGATCGTATCGGTGGTCGGGCGAAAGAGCATGTCGAGGTCGATGAGACCTGGGTCGGTGGAAGGACGCGCGGCGATGGCCGAGGCATCCACCACAAAACATTGGTGTCCGCCGCTGTCGAGGTTCGCCATCGCAAGCCGGGGACGGCGCAAGACAAGCGCAGGGACGGTCGCTATGCCGGTCGTGTGCGATTGGCCATCGTCGCCGACCGCAGCGCCAATTCCTTGTGCGGCTTTGTCGAGAACGCCGTCATGCCAGCCTCGCTGATCGTCACCGACGATTGGAGCGGCTACGTCAGCTTGCGTAAGCGGGGCTACGACCATCATCCGATTGCCGAAAGCGGCGATCCCGAAATTGCCGAACAGTTCATGCCGATGATTCATCTCGTCTTCTCCAATTTGAAGACCTGGCTCAACGGCATCCACCACGGCGTGAGCGCCAAGCATCTACAAGCTTACCTCAACGAATTCACGTTCCGCTTCAACCGGCGCTTCTACCCGTTCAACGCCTTCCGCTCGCTGCTCGGCATCGCGGGCGACGTCGAGGCGCCAACCTATGCCCAGCTTTAATTCGGGAGAATGGGTCCACCCTACATATGGTGGGTGTCTGCCTTAACCGGATAGGCACGCTTCTTTTCATCGCTAAAAACCGAACGGATCGGTCGACAGGTCTACCGTACGCGGGACGCCGTCAGGGCCGACGTGTTCGACTACGTCGAAAGATTCTACAATACGATCCGCAGGCACTCGACCATCGGCCACCTCAGCCCGGTTCAGCTTGAAAGGAAGGTTGGATTAACTTAACTGCCCGTCCATGGGACCGGCATCAGGCCGATTGGAGACTGTGCTAGATACGTTCCAATTGGCGGATAGTGCCGCCCGCCGAACTGCAGGAACGAGTGGAATAGCGCGCGTACAAGGGGTCCCCAGGAAAGGCTTGGTGTCCCTTCGCACACCGAAGAGCAGCGCTCGCCTGTCGCGCCCAGCGCGCGGGGTCTCACTGCGTGTTGAAGGCGGCTCCCGCGAATGGCTCCCGCGCCTATGGCGAAGCTCAAGGATGGTGGAAAAGCTCCGTCATATCGGCCCACCACGTTCCGTCCGCGCGCGTCTCATAAGGCGCCTGGCAAGGGTCCGTTAAATTCCACCAGTCGCGCGTAACGGGATCCGCGGCCATTTTGGCGGCGTCGGCAGCGAAATCCACACCGTGATATTCCCAATAGGCGAACAGCAGCATTTCCGGCTCGCGAAGAAAAATGCTGAAGTTTCGGATGTTGCAGGCGGAGATCGTCGCAAGCACGCCGGGCCAAGCCGCTGCGTGCAGGCGCTTATATTCCTCGGCCTTCTCCGACCTCAGCCGATTGCACAGCCCCATTCGCTTCATGTCTGTCTCCTTACGCGGATTTCGACTCGCGCGATGGTCGCCATCCTGTTCCTCCCCGTTTGGTCTGCGTCGTTCTATTCGACGAAGTATTTCTCGTGCGACCCGATCAGCGTTTCCATGATCGCGGGCGCGCGCTCGAGATGATAGTCGAGTCGCTCCGCCGCCCGCTCCGGGTCGCCGCGGTCGAGCGCGTCCAGGATGGCGCCGTGTTCGGCGACGACGAGGGGCAAGCGGCCTACCCCCGACGCGAGCCGGTGGACCCGGTCGACCCGCGCCTTCGCGATCTGGATCGTGCTCCAGACGCCTCCGAGGTCGGCGGCTGAGCAGAAGGAGCGATGAAACTCCTGGTCGAGTTCATGGAAGCGCTCGAGGTCCCCGTCGGCCAGGGCCGCGGCCTGGCTCGTCAGGATCTGCCGCGATCGCGCCGAGAGTTCGGGCGTCCATGCTTCCGAAGCGCGGCGCAGCACGGCGATTTCGAGGGCCTTGCGGATGAAATGGTTGTTGCGCACCGCGCTGAGCTTGATCGGCGCGACGAGGCTGCCTTTTTGCGGAAAGACTTCGATCAGCTCGTCCTCGACGAGCCTGGTGATCGCGCTGCGCACCGGAGTGCGCGAAACGCCGATCTGGCGGCAGATGCGGTTCTCGCTGATCAACGTTCCCGGCGGCAACCGCAGGGAGATGATCGCCTTCTTCAGCGCCTCGTAGACCTGGTCGCTCACCTGGCGGCGCCGATCGAAATGGATAGTCAGCCGCAGGAGAGCGTCGTCTTTGTCTTCGATTTCGACCGCCAAAGCCGCCGTCATCGGCCTCGTTCCCAAAACTGGCGATAACCCGACAAAAGCCGTTGCCGGGGGCCAACTTGTATACTAGTGTACCTATAGTCCACAAGAGTCGTTTCGCCCGATCCGCAGGGCGCCGACCTGTCAACGAACACGCGCCAGGAAACCTTCAGGAGGAATAGATGCTGCGCTCAATTTCCGCGTTGAATACGATTGCCGCCGCCGCGATGGCCCTTTCGGCGTGGGCGACGACTGCTCAGGCCGCGGACGCGACCAGGGTCGCGCTCGTGCCCGGAGGCCCGCATCCCTATTTCGCCGCTTGGGAGAAGGCCGGGCAGGACGCGATGAAGGATTTCCACCTCGGCGCGGCCGACTATCGGGTTCCGCAAAAATGGGAGCTCAGCGTGCAGAATTCGCTGCTCGAGAGCCTGCTCAGCCAGGGCTATAACGCGTTCCTGGTGTTCCCGGGCGATCCCGTCGGCTCGAACAGTACGGTTCAGGAACTGACGGAAAACGGCGCGCCGGTCATTGCGACCGCCGGCTGCCTCAAGGAGCCGACGACGGCGTCGTTCTGCTTTGGCACCGACACCGGCAATTCGGCGTATCTCGGCACCAAAGAGCTGATCAAGGCAATGGGCGGCAAGGGCCGCATCGCGCATTTCACCGGCTTCCTCGTCGATCCGAACACGCAGTTGCGCATTGACGCGGTGGAGAAGGCTGCCAAGCAAACGAACGGCGCCGTCAGCGTCGTTCAGGTGATCGCCGACATCGACGCGCCCGAGCCCGCCGAAGAGAAGATCAACGCCTATCTCGCCGCTCACGCCGGCGACATCGACGGCATCATCACCACCGCCTGGGTCCCCGCTGTCGTCGCCTCCAACGCGCTGCGCAAAATCGGCGACAAGCGCATCAAGATGGTCGGCATCGACCATGACGAAGTCGTGCTGAAGGCGATCAAGGACGGTTATGTCAACGGCACGATGCTGCAAAATCCCTATGGTCAAGGCTACATCGGCTCCTACGCCCTCGACAGGCTGCGCCACGGCTGCAAGGTGAAGGCCGACGCGCCGTTCAAGACGATCGCGCTGACCAACCGCTTTATCGACTCCGGCACCGTCTACGCCGACAAGGACGCCGTCGACAATTATGTCGCCTCGATGCAGTCGATCACCAAGAAGATCTTTGCCAATTTCGAGAAGACTTATCTCACCTGCCCGTGAGTTCGAGCAGGCTCGAAACGGCGCGGCCCCCTCTGCCGCCAGGAGGGCCGGGCTGAGGATCGTCGAATTCCTCATCCGGTCCTTCGGGCGGCCTTTCTCCCGCGCGCGGAGAAGCGGATGAAACCTGCAAATTGATTGGCGACAGGCCTTAAGATGGACGCGCCGGCCCCGATCGAAAGCTCCCAATCGGCCTCGGGCGCCAAGCGCGCGCGGGGGGCTATCGCCTGGACCGAAATCCCCGCTCCGGGGCGCGTGCTGCTCACCAACGAATTCGGGCTCATCGCGCTGATCGCGATCTTCGGCGCGATCTTCGCGCTGGGAACGCCGGGCTTCAGCTCGCAATTCAATCTCTACACGCTCGGCCGGACGATGGCGATCGACATCATGATCGGCTTCTCGATGATGGTCGTGATTGTGACCGGGGGCCTCAATCTCTCCGTCGGCGCCATCGGCGTCTGCGCGGCGATGGCGATGGGTTGGCTGCTCGAGCGCCTCGGCCTGCCGGTCCCGCTTTCGATTGTCGGGGCGCTCGCGCTCGGCGGCGCGCTCGGCGCGGTCAACGGCGTGCTGATCGTCCGCTCCGGGTTGCACAGCTTCATCATCACGCTCGCGACGATGAGCGTATTTTTCGGCGTGATGGTCTTCATCAGTCGCGCACAGGCGTTTCGTAACCTGCCGCCCGAGATTGCCGCATTCGGGAAGATGCGGATCGAAGGCTACGTCTCGGCGCTGCTGATCGTCAGCATTGTCGTCGGTCTGGGCCTCACGGCGCTCTATCGCCTGACGCCGCTGGGAAGGGATATGCTCGCGGCCGGCGCAAAGGCGGCTGCGGCGGAGCTCTCGGGCGTAAGGGTTGGGCGCATCTTCGTCATCTGCCACATTCTCTCGGGCGTTCTGGCTGGGATCGCCGCGATCATGGTCGTCGCGCGCACGGGCGCGGCCATTCCCTCGATGGCCGGCGATCTCGGACAGGACTGGCTGTTGCCGGCGTTCCTCGGGCCTGTTTTGGGCGGCACGGCGCTCGCGGGCGGTCGGGTCTCGGTGCTCGGCGCGTTCCTCGGTTCCGTGCTTGTCAGCGAGTTGACGAACGGATTGCTGCAATATCGCATTGGCGAATTCTGGGTGCAGACCTGGCTCGGGCTCTTGCTGCTGCTCGCGGTGCTGATGGATCTCGCACGACGGTCGCTCCTGGCGCGAATGGGGAGCCTGGCGCGATGACCGCCGCCTTTTCACGTTTTCTGCGCACTGACTGGTTCGGGCCGCTCGCCATCATCGTGGCGGCCTCGATCGGCATCAGCATCTTCGACCCGTCGTTCCTTTCGCCGTTCAACATCCAGATCCTGCTGCTCGCGGCGTCGGTGAACTGCGTGATCGCAATGTCGCAAATGGTCATCATCGCCATCGGCCAGATGAATCTGGCGATCGGCGCAATCGGCGGCCTTGCCGCGATCTGTTTCGCCGGCCTGATGCAGGTGTGGGGTTTTCCGCCGATTCTCGCGGCCGCGGCGGGTCTCGCGATCGGCGTCGCCGCGGGCCTCATCAACGGCTATCTGATCGCGCGCACCGGCATTTCGGCGTTCATCATCACGCTCGCCAGCCTCTCGATCTTCAAGGGGGCGGATCTTGGCATAACGCGCGCGCAACCGTTCTACGGCATTCCCGCGAGCGTGAAAGCGTTCGGCAACACCACGATCATCGGTCCCGTTCCCTGGCTCGCCCTGCCGGCCGCGCTCATCGTCGCCGGCATGTGGTATTTGCTCTATCGCCAGCGGATCGGGCGATACATCCTCGCCGTTGGCGGCAATGCGAACGCGGCGGAGCTTTCCGGCGTTTCGATTGCGCGTACGGTCATTTCAGCCCACGCGATTTCCGGCTTTCTCGCTGCGCTCGCCGGGATCATGCTGGTCGCGCGCCTGCAAATCGGTCAGCCCTCGATTGGCGACGATTGGTTGATCCTTTCGTTCGCCGCTCCCGTCATCGGCGGCGCCGCGCTCAGCGGCGGACATGTCAGCGTCTTCGGCACATTGTTCGGCGTCGTGATCGTCGCGATCATAACGCAGGCGCTCGTGATCTTTCACATTGATCCCTACTTCGTCGAGGTCGTGCTCGGTCTGCTGATCCTCTGGGCGGTCGGCGTCAATCGGTTGCGCGAAGTTAGGTTTCAGAGCGTGGCGAGGACGGCGTGAGTTCGACGTTCAGCCTGGAGGCTCGCGGGATCCAAAAAGCCTTCCCCGGCGTGCTGGCGCTACAGGACGTAACGTTGACGATGCGCGGCGGCTCAATCCACGCGCTGCTCGGCGAAAACGGCGCCGGCAAATCGACGCTGATCAAGATTATTACTGGCGTCTATCGTCCTGACGAGGGCGAGTTGCGGCTCAACGGCGCGCCTGTCCGCTTCGAGGGTCCGCGTGACGCGATCGCCGCCGGCGTCGGCGTCGTCCATCAGGAGCGCAATCTCATTCCGCGCTTCTCCGTGGGCGAAAACATATTGCTCGAACGCCTCGGCGGCGGACTCCTGCGCCCGATCGATTACGACGCCGTCCATGCCGAGGCGCGCCGCTGGCTGGAAGTTCTCGAGCTCGATCTCGACCCGCGCACGCCGGTCTCACAGCTCAACGTCGCGAAGGTGCAGCTCGTCGAGATCGCCAAGGCGCTTTCGCTGCGCTCGCGCGTATTGCTTCTTGACGAGCCCACGGCCTCGCTGACGCCGCAAGAGGCCGAGGTTTTGTTTCGCCTGCTCCGTAAGCTCCGAGACGAGGGCGCGAGCATCTTGTTCGTCAGCCACAAGCTCGAGGAAGTGCAGGAAATCTGCGACGAAGTGACGGTATTGCGCGACGGCCGCAATGCCTGTCCGAGCCGGCCGATGGCGGGTCTCGGGCGCCAGGATCTTGTGCGCCTGATGATCGGCCGAAACGAGCAGATACCGGATTGGGCGCCGAGCGATCAGAGCCACGCGCAGACGATGCTGGCCCTGAAAAACGTCTCCACCGCGCTCGGCCATGCAAAAATCGATCTCACCGTGCGCCAGGGCGAGATTGTCGGCCTCTACGGCCTCGTCGGCGCGGGCCGGACGGAGCTCGCCAAATGCATTCTGGGCCTTTATCCGCTGACCGCTGGCGAGATCGAGATCGCGGGCCGGCCCGAGCGTATCGCCGGCGTCGCCGACGCGATCCATCGCTGCGGCATCGGCTACATCAGCGAGGATCGCAAGCAGGAGGGGCTGATCCTCGCCCATACCGTGCTCGAGAACGCCGGGATTACGGTCTGGCGCAAGCTTGCCGGGCGGTTCGGCCTGCTGCGCGACGAAACGGTGCGCGCGCATGTCTCGCCGGTCATCGCCCAGTTGGAAGTGCGCACGCCTTCGCTCGCGCAGATGGTCGGCAATCTCTCCGGCGGCAACCAGCAAAAGATCAGCGTCGCCAAATGGCTCGCCGCGGGCGTCAAGATCCTCATCGTCGACGAGCCCTCCGTCGGCATCGACATCAAGACCAAGGCCTACATTCATGAGCTGCTTGCGCCGTCTCGCAGACGAGGGAACCGCAATCCTTTTGATCACGAGCGACATGCCGGAGATGATTACCGTCGCCGACCGCATCGTCGTGATGGACGACTACCGCATCAAGGGCGAACTCGCGAACTCGCGGCACTACACGCGCATGGGCGAGGGCATCATGGCGCTCATCCACGCGCGGGATGCGGCCTAGTCTAGTGACCGGCCACACCGATATGCGCAAAGGATTCGACGGTCTGGCGCTGATCGTCCAAGAGACGCTGAGGCGCGACCCGCATTCCGGCCATCTGTTCGTTTTTCGCGGCCGCCGCGGGTCTCTGATCAAGTGTCTTTGGAGCGACGGCCAGGGCTTATGCCTGTTCTCAAAGCGATTGGAGCGCGGGCGATACCTGTGGCCATCGTTGGCTGACGGAACGGTGACGATCTCGACGGCCCAGCTTTCCTATCTGTTGTCGGGCATCGATTGGCGCATGCCGCAAGAGACATGGCGTCCGACGGCGGTCGGATAGGAGAAAAATCGGCTGAAGAAACGCAAAAAGGGCGCCTCAAACGGCCGATTTTGTGATTCCATGTGATTTGTGGACGCCGATCTTTCCTCTCTTCCGGACGACCTCGATGCGCTGAAAGCGGCGCTGATTGCGGCGCGGACCGAAACTGCGGCGGAGAAGGCGTGCGCCGTCGCGGCCGTCGCGGAACTGGCGCAGGGTCGCGCGCTGATCGCGCATCTCAATCTTGAGATCGAAAAGTTGCGGCGCGCGATTTACGGACCTCGCTCCGAGCGCACGGCGCGGCTGCTCGACCAATTCTTCGCGCGCAAGCGGCCGGCGCGAAAACCGTTCCCGGATCATCTGCCGCGTGAGCGCGTCGTGATCCCAGCGCCGCAGAGCTGCCCTTGCTGCGGCTCGGCCAAGCTGTCGAAGCTCGGCGAGGACCTCACGGAGACGCTCGAGGTTGTCCCGCGTCAGTGGAAGGTGATCCAGACCGTGCGCGAGCGCTTCTCATGCCGCGAATGCGAGACGATCACCCAGCCGCCGGCGCCCTTCCATGTGACGCCGCGCGGCTTCGCTGGCCCCAATCTGCTGGCGATGATCCTGTTCGAGAAGTTTGGTCAACATCAGCCGCTCATCGCCAGAGCGAGCGCTACGCCCGAGAAGGCGTGGATCTTAGAGCATTTTCATTATTGGCGTCGATATCCTGAGTTTGGGAGATAATTTGCGCATTCGTCGGGGGTGAAGGTTTCGAGTGCGGTTGCGATGGCGTGGATCAGGGCGTCGAAGGTTCGCGCTGAAGTGGCCCCGCGCAGCGGGACCGTTTTTGGCGGCGTTTAAGTTGGAAGGCCGTCTGCTGGTTGTCCTTTATCAAGCCGCCAAGGGTTTTGTCTGCTGCTGATTCTGATCCGCCTGTGGGCATGTGGTCAACGCATGAGCGTTGTCCACATGTCCATAGGCTCTCGGCGCTGCGCTTTCCCGCCAGACGGCCATCGGCGCGCGATAGCCGAGCGCCTGGTGAAGGCGGCGCTCGTTGTAGAAGGCGAAGTATTCGCCGATGCCAGCTTTCGCCTCCCGGCCGTCGGCGTAGCCCCTCAGATAGACGTCCTCGTACTTGAGTGAGCGCCAGAGGCGTTCGATGAACACATTGTCCATCCAGCGTCCGCGCCCGTCCATTGAGACGCGCACGCCGGCCTCGATCAGCACGCCGGTGAAGGCCGAACTGGTGAATTGGCTGCCCTGGTCGGTGTTGAAAATCTCCGGTTTGCCGTATCGGGCCAGCGCCTCCTCCAGCGCCGCCACGCAGAAAGACGCGTCCATCGTGTTCGACAGCCGCCAGGAAAGAACCGCCCGGCTCGCCCAGTCGATGACGGCGACCAGATAGAGAAAGCCGCGGCCGATCGGGATGTAGGTGAGATCGGCCGCCCAAACCTGGTTCGGCCGGTCGATCATCCGATCGCGCAAGAGGTAGGGATAGATCTTGTGGCCCGGCGCGGGCTTGGTTGTTCTGGGTTTCGGTCCCAGCGCCTCGATGCCCATCCGCCGCATCAGCCGCCGCACGCGCTTGCGGTCGATCGGAAAGCCCTCTTCGCTCAGCGTCCGCGCGATCCGCCGCGCGCCGAAAAACGGCCGCGCGGTGAACAGCGCATCGATGCGACGCATCGCCTCCAGATCATTGTCATTGGCTGGTCGCGGCTTGCGGTAAACGCCCGAGCGCGCCAGGCCCAGCATCTCGCATTGCCGGCGGATCGACAGCTCGGCATGGTCGCGGTCGAGCTTGGCTCGGCGGTCCGGCGCGCTCATTTGCCGAACCTCTTGCCGAAAAAATCATTCTCGATCGTTAGCTGGCCGATCTTGGCGTGAAGCTTCTCGATCTCGCGCGCCGACGCCGCCTCGGCGTCCAGCCCGACCTTCGGATCAAACGCCCGCGCCGCATGGTCCAGCAGCTGCTTCTTCCAGGCGTAAATCTGGTTCGGATGAACCTGGTGACGTTGCGCCAGATCGTTCACTGTCGCTTGTTCGCGCAATGCCTCAAGTGCAATCTTCGCCTTCAGCCCCGCGTCAATCTTCCGTCTTGTCTTCGTCATGCTCCGCTCCGTTCAACGCCTTTCGGAGCAGACTTCCTCCAACCAAGCCACTGGTCCTAATTTCCGGGGCCACTTCACGCCTCGGCTTTGCGCAGCAGGGCTTTGAGTTTGGCGAACCCCTGCTCGATCGGGTTGAGATCGGGGCTGTAGGAGGGCAAGTAGAGCAGCCGGGCGCCGGCGTTCTCGATCGCCGCTCTGACGCCCTCCACTTTATGGCTCGGCAGATTGTCGAGGATGACGATGTCGCCGGGCTTGAGCTCGGGAACGAGGAACTGCTCGACCCAGGCGCGGAACTTCTCGCCGTTGATCGGCCCGTCGAACGCGCAAGGCGCGACCAGACCGTCTTGCCGCAGCGCCGCCGATGAAGGTCGTCGTCTTCCAATGGCCCCACGGAACCGGCGCGACCAGGCGCTCGCCGCGCGGGCATCGGCCGTAGAGCCGGGTCATTTTGGTCGACGCGCCGGTTTCGTCGACAAACACAAGATTGTCCGGCCGCCATTCGCCCTGCTGCGCCCGCCATTGCTCGCGAGCTTCCGCTACGTCGGCACGATCCTGCTCTGCGGCGCGTTGTGACTTTTTTTGAGCGTCAGCCCAAGATGCCGGACCCGCGCCCAAAGACAACCGACGCTGACTCTCACCGCATGATCGCCGGCAAGCCACGCTTGCAGTTCGACCAGCGTGATATCGCCTTTCTGCGCCACCTGAGCGCGCAACGCCTCGTCATAGGCCGCAAGCTTCGGCTTTGGGCCGCCGCCCGACTTGTGGGCCGTCACATCGCCGGTCGCACGCCGCCGGCCGAGCGCCTTGTAAATGTACGACACGCTGACCCGAAACAGCCGCGCGGCCGAATAGACCCTCAACCCGCCGTCCACCGCCGCCAGCACCCGATCCCGAAGGTCCTGCGAATAAGAAACACCCATGAGTCTCCCCAGCGCCGATTCGATCGCCACAGAGAATCATCACCACAACCCAAAAGGAATCCCCCTCGATTCCGTCAGTCCTGAAAATGCTCCAGCCACACGCGCGCCCCACTCGGGATCGGAATCATCGCCGCCCGAACGCCTTGACGATCCGGGCCAGCGCCGTCGCGTCGACGTCCGCCCCGACAAGGATCCGCTCGCCCCCGACAAGCACGATCTCCATCCGACCCACCGAGGCCGGAGCTGTGGCGGTCGCAGTCGGCGTAGCCTCCACGACGACCCTCACCGGCACAATGTTCACTGTCTTGCCGACGCCATTGACGGCCCGTTCCCGCCCTCGCCAGGTGAACAGCATATTGGCGTTCAGACCATAACGGCGCGCCACCTCCGCAACGGATGCGCCGGGCGCAAAGCTCTCCGCGATGATCCGTTGCTTCTGATCAGCCGACCACGTCCGTCGCCGCCGCTCGCCGCCATCCGCGCCTTCCATCCCGGCGTCCGACATCTGCGATAGTGTCCATTATCGATTAATGGACATGATCGCCGCGCCACATCATCGCACTATCGCCGCTCGCCCGCTTTCGCTAGCAGGCCCTCGCCGGAGGGATACATTTCGCCCGCCTGGCCTTGGCGACCCCATGCGCAAATCCCTGATTCGGTCAGCGCTTGCCGCCAAGCGCTGCCCCGTGTGCTCAACCGCCTGCGCGATCTGGCGATACTCCGTGCCGAAGACACCTCCACCATCCACGGCCGGCGCGGATGATAGCGACTGGCTTGCCGAGTGACCGGTTCCACTGGCTGCGGAGTTTCACCCGACGACCACTCCGTCGTCGCGCGCCTATCACGGGCGTACGAGCTTGCCGGAAGGCATAGGGCGGGATCGAATTCGCTCGCTCCGTCCGTCATTCCGGCACGTTGATTTCGTCGCCGAATTGACGCTGTTTGGGGCTCGAGGCGGCGAACTGAGGGAGTGGCGCGGTGAGCCATACGTTCATGGGTGCGGAGATCCTGGAAGCGGGCGCGGTGGTGCGCCGCCAATTGGCGGCCAACGCGACGGCGACCCTGGAAGTTGCGAAGGATTTGCGGGCGCGCGGACCGTCGTTCGTCGCGACGATCGCGCGCGGCAGTTCCGATCATGCGGCGCTCTACTTGAAGCATCTCGTCGAACTCAACGTCGCGCTAGCTTGCGCTTCGCTCGGGCCCTCGATCGCCTCGCTCTATCACGCGCCGCTCAGGCTTTCGGGCGCGGTCGCGATCGCCATCTCGCAGTCGGGCCGAAGCCCGGACATCGTCGCCATGCAATGCGCGGCGAAGAATCAGGGCGCGGCGACGATCGCCTTCGTCAACGACGAGACGTCTCCGCTCGCGCGCGGCGCAGACGCGCTGTTGTGCCTGCATGCGGGGCCTGAGCGCTCGGTTGCGGCGACCAAGTCGATGATCGCCTCACTAGTCGCCAGCGCCTCCCTTGTCGCCCACTGGAGCGACGACAACGCGCTCGTGGCGGCGCTCGCCAAGCTGCCTTCGGTTCTTGACTTATCGTCCGCTGCGCCGCCTGCAGCGGCGGCGGTCGAGGCGCTGGCCCAAGCGTCCTCCCTGTTCGTTGTCGGGCGCGGCGCCACGCACGCCGTCGCTGCCGAGGCTGCGCTCAAGCTCAAGGAAACTTCGGCGATTCATGCGGAAGCATTTTCGTCTGCCGAAGTGCTGCACGGACCGGCGGGCGTCATCGGGCCAGGGTTTCCGGTCCTCGCCTTCGCGCCCGCGGATGCCGCCCGTTCCGGTTTCTTCGAAACGCTCGACCGCCTCGCTGCGTTTGGCGCAACGCCGCTCGTCGTCGACCTTAAGCCGCACGAACGCTGGCAGACCCTGATCGCGCTAGACGGCGGTCATCCCCTGCTAACCCCGATCGTGGCGCTTCACGCCTTCTACCGCGTCGCTGAGGCGGTTGCGCGCCGGCGCGGCCGTGACCCCGACCAGCCGCCGCACCTTAAGAAGGTCACCGAGACCCTATGAGTTTCATGCAGCCCGCGGGCGACGGGCTCCCCGAAGGCGGCGCGCAAAAAGGGGAAGGTTCCAGCCTCTCCTCGGACGAATCGCCGACCGCGTCGTTACTTCGGGAACGGGACCGGCGAATCCGACAGGGTCCGGAGATAGGCCAAAATGTCAGCGCGTCTCTCTGGATTCTTTTCGCCCGGGAAGGTCATCTTCGTCCCGGCTGCCATCGCTTTCGGATCGGCGATCCATTTGTTCAGGATTTCATACGTCCAGTCGCCGCTCATGCCCTTGAGCGCGTCGGAATAAGCGAAGCCGGGGACCGAAGCGATCTTGCGCCCGACCACCCCCCACAGGTCCGGACCGATTTTCGCGCCCTTGCCCTCCTGGAAATTGTGGCAGGTCTCGCAGACCTTGGCGTCCTGTTCGCCTTTTTTGGGGTCGGCTTTGGCGAGCAAGACCGGCAGCGGCGTCTCAGGCTGCGCGGCGGGCGCCGCGGCGGGCGCCGCAGCTTCGCCCGACGGCAGCGCGAAACCCGGAACCTTGGGCGTCCGCGGCGAAATGACGAGATTGCTGAACGCCACCAGCAGCATCACGAACAATACCGACCCTAACGCCGCAAGCGAGGTTCGGTTCACATTGGCGCTTTCCATAGGCAGAGGAACTTTCGTCGGCTGGAGATTGGGAGGCGTGAACGTTCGTTTGCAAGGTTTGATTAGCCGCTTTGCGCTCGCCTTGGCAACACGTATAAGCCTCGCGCTCCGAATTTGGCTTAGTCGAAACTGATGGTCCGTCCCATCGTCCTCATCCCCGCGCGCATGAACGCGTCCCGCCTTCCCGGAAAGCCCCTCGCCGATATCCACGGCGCGCCGATGATCGTCCATGTGTGGCGCCGGGCGATGGAGGCGGACGTCGGACCGGTCTGGGTGGCGGCGGACGATCCGCGCGTCATGGAGGCGGTCGCCGCGGCCGGCGGCAAGGCCATCATGACCCGGACCGATCACGCCTCCGGGTCCGACCGCATTTTCGAGGCGCTGGGCGGCGTCGACGCCGCAGGCGTGCATGACGTCGTGATCAACATTCAGGGCGATCTGCCGACAATCGAACCTTCCGTCGTGCGCGCCTGCCTCGCGCCCCTTGCTGAGCGCGCAGTCGACATCTCGACGCTGGCGACGCCAATCACCCGCGAGCAGGAGAAGGACGATCCCAACGTCGTCAAGGTGATCGCGACCGAACTCGATGGGAGCCGGCTGAGGGCTCTCTATTTCACCCGTGCCCGCGCCCCTTGGGGCGAGGGGCGCCTGTTGCATCACATCGGTCTCTACGCCTATCGCCGCGAAGCGCTGCGCCGATTTGTCGGTTTGCCGCCTTCGCCTCTCGAGCGGCGCGAGAAACTCGAACAGTTGCGGGCGCTGGAGGTCGGCATGCGGATCGACGTGGCGCTCGTCGACACTGCGCCGCTCGGCGTTGACGCGCCCGACGATCTCGAACGCGCGCGCGTCATGCTCACGCCTGGGAAACAACAATGAAGACAACGCATTCGATCGCCTATCAAGGCGAGCCTGGCGCCAACTCGCACATCGCCTGCGCGGAGAACTTTCCGGACTTGACCCCGCTGCCCCGCGCGACTTTTGAGGATGCCTTCGCGGCCGTGCAAGACGGCTCGGCCGAATTGGCCATGATTCCGATCGAGAACTCGATCGCCGGGCGAGTCGCCGACATCCATTCGCTCTTGCCGGCGTCCGGCCTCCATATCGTGGGCGAGACTTTCCTGCCGATCCACTTTCAATTGTTGGCGGTCCCGGGCGCCCGCATCGAGGATCTGCGGGCGGTCTACAGCCACATTCATGCGCTCGGCCAGTGCCGCAACATCATCCGCCGCCACAAGCTTCAGCCGGTCGTCGCCTCGGACACCGCCGGCGCGGCGCGCGAAATCGCGGAATGGGCCGACAAGAGCCGCGCCGCGCTGGCGACGCGGCTGGCAGGCCGAGATCTACGGTCTCGAGACGCTGGCGTCGGACGTCGAGGATGAGAAGTCACAACACAACTCGCTTCGTGGTGCTGTCGAGGGATGAACGCTGGACGGCGGCGGGGGAAAAGCCGGTGGTGACGACCTTCGTCTTTCGTGTGCGCAACGTCCCCGCCGCGCTCTACAAAGCGCTCGGCGGCTTCGCCACTAATGGCGTCAACATGACCAAGCTCGAGAGCTATATGGAGGGCGGCGAGTTCACTGCAACGCAGTTCCTCGCCGACGTCGACGGGCACCCCAAGGATCCGCCGCTGGCGCGAGCCCTTGAAGAGCTCAAGTTCTTCTCTCGAGAAACACGCATTCTCGGCGTGTACCCCGCCCATCCTTACCGCAGCGAGTCGCAAAGCCGGTCGAGTTAGAGAGCGACTGTGGATTGCGGCGCGCGAACCCGTGCTCGGTTCGAGCGCCGCGACCTCGACCCGCTACTGCTTCAGTCGCCCACGTCGCGCGACCGACGCGGCATAAGCAGGTTCTCGAGCCCTTCGTCGTCGACGCCTTGCTCGACGATGCGCTCCCCCGGCATGCCTGCCGGAATGCCATGGCGGACGGCGAACGTGGGCGGCTCGGCGATCGGCGGACCAAGAGCCTCGACCCTCTCCCCGAGGGTTGGAGGTTTGCCCTCCAATTCGGCGATCGCCGCGAACCAGAATTCTTCGCTTCGCCCTTCCGGCTCGCCTGCCTGCTCCCAGAGCTCATAGGCGCGTCTACGGACGGCCTCTTCGATGCTGCTCATGATCGAACTCCTCTCGACCCGCGCCCGACTGACCCCAATTCGAGTATAGACCGGTCCGCCGTTTCCGCCGATTGGGCTCTTCGCCGCACCGTGCTACCCAATGCGCCTCTAAGAGAGCCGGCGAGCTTGGAGGGCGGTTTGTCCTCCCGCGCCGTGTGCGCCAGGAGGGCTTGGATTTCATGCCGCCGCCCAGCGACCAGCATCGGCATCGAATCGTCGTCATCGGCGGCGGCGCGGCGGGTCTCGAGCTCGTTACCCGTCTCGGCGACCGGCTTGGCAAGCGCCGACTTGCCGATATCGCCCTGATCGAGCGCAGCCGCACGCATTTATGGAAGCCCCTGCTGCACTCGGTGGCGGCGGGCAGCATGGATCCTTCCGAGCACCAGCTCAACTATCTCGCTCAGGGGCATTGGCATCACTTCCGCTACCATTTCGGCGAGATGATCGGCCTCGACCGCGCGGCGAAGTCCGTGCAGCTCGGCGCGACCCATGACGAGGAAGGCCGCGAGATCGCAGCCCCGCGCAGCATCCCCTACGATACTCTGGTCATCGCCATCGGCAGTGTGACCAATGATTTCGGGACGCGTGGCGCGGCCGAATTCGCTGTTCCGCTGGAGACCGCGGAACAGGCGGTGCGGTTTCACCATCGCCTGGTCAACGCCGGCTTGCGCGCCCAGGCCCAGAGGGAACCGATCCAGGCGGGCCAATTGCACGTCGCCATCATCGGCGCGGGGGCGACCGGCACCGAGCTCGCCGCCGAGCTCTACCAGAGCGCGCGCGAGATGGTGGCCTACGGCCTCGATCAGGTCGACCCCGACCGGGACATCCGCATCATTCTGATCGAGGGGGCGAGCCGAATTCTGCCGGCATTGCCCGAGCGGATCTCGATCGCCACGCTCAAGATCCTGACCGAGATGGGCGTCGAGGTGCGCACGGATGCGCGCGTGTCCGCGGTGAGCGCCGAGGGGATCGAGCTGGCCAGCGGCGATTTCATCCGCGCCGAACTCACCGTCTGGGCGGCCGGAGTGAAAGGGCCGGACGTGCTCGCCCATCTCGACGGGCTCGAAGTCAATCGGGCCAATCAGCTCGTGACCGACGCGACGCTGAGGACCACTCGCGATCCGGATATCTTCGCCATTGGCGATTGCGCCGCGGTCCCCCGTCCAGGTTCCGACTTCCCGGTGCCGCCCCGCGCCCAGGCCGCCCATCAGGAGGCGTCGCACCTCGTCCGGCAGTTGAGGCGGCGCTTGCGGGGGCTGCCGCTCGAGCCCTTCGTCTACCGCGACTTCGGCTCGCTGGTGTCGTTCGGACGCATGGGCGCGGTCGGCAACCTCATGAACCTCACCCTCGGGGGCAATCTGTTCATCGAAGGGATCCTCGCCCGGTGGGCTTACCGTTCCCTCTACAAGATGCACGAACGGGCGTTGCACGGCGCGTCGAAGACCGCGCTTGACTCCCTCGCACGTGGCCTCTCCCGCCGCGCCGAACCCAAGGTCAAGCTTCACTAGCAGACGGCCGGATCAGCGCGGCGCGGGCGCCCCGCTTGGATTTTCTTGGCTCCTTGCCGTTTCGGCTTAAAACACCCCACTTTTAGGGGTTGGAAAAGCTTGGATTTCCTTGGATTCTCTCGTCCGAATCGAGACTTATCAATGGGTTACGGGAGGTTTTCGTTGAAAAATTTTTCGCGGCGCCTCTCCGGGCGTTGAGGCCCAAGGACGGAAGCCTGCGGTCGAGGCGATTGCGGAAGGGCAGGGGTTGCTCACGAGGCGAGCTTAATCAGATTTCTGTTTTTCTGCAATCAATTGTCGTCAGACAATTCGCGGAAGTCACCGCCCGTCGACCGCTCGGGATAGGCAACAGGAGGGCGATCTCAAGTCACGCGCTATCCGGCGACGAGGTCGCCAATCGCGGTCACAACCCTAGGGCCATCGGTCTGGCCGCCGATCTGGCCGGAAGCCTGTTGGGCGGGGCGCAAACACTCGAAATCAACCCCGCGCCGGGAACAAAGACGAGAAACGTCGCGTTGGCGCGGCACGTTCCGACGTGCGGCGGGATCCAACCCAGGGAGTTATCGATGAAAAGCCTTTTGATGGCCGCGCTGTCAGCGACGGCGATTTGCGGATTCGCGGCGGCGACGCCTGCCCTCGCCCAGGCCACGGTCACGGGCGCGCCGAAGGGCACGGCGCCCGTGACAGACGGAGGGGTATGGCCCTTCCTCGGTGATCGTCTGCAACGAGGGTGGCTACTGCTGGCATTCGTTGGAGCGGTATGACTATCCGCCGACCGCGAACATCATCGTCCATCCATATGACTGGCGCTGGAACGAAGGCGATCGCTACGCATGGAGAGAGCACAAAGGCCGCGGATACTGGCGCGGCGACGACTGGGAGGCGTTCTGAGTCTGTATAAAGCCTGGGCGAAGGAAGACTTGAGGACAAAGTCAGCCAGCCCTTGTTCAAAGGGCGGCTGAGGCCGCCCTTTTCCGTTTCGATCGAGGGTCTCAAGCGCCGCGACCACGAGCCTATCGATCGACCTCTTTCCAGTTGCCGGCGTCATAGCCATGCGGGTCGACGGCGACCAGCGCCTTGCCGGCGACCGCGCGCTTGCCCACGCAGCGCCAGGCGTAGATCGTGTCATGGCCGGTCGCGAACATCGGGATATTGTCCGCGCCCCGATTGGCGCGACAATATTCGCTTGCCCCAGGCAGCGAGCGGCGCGTGTCCGCCTTGCCGCAATTGAGGTTCGCGCCGATCAGGCAGGCCAGCAGCTTGCCATTGGCGCAGCGCACGAACCCGCCGTTCCGCACGACGTCGACGGAGACGCCGAAAGTTCGCGCGACCTTGCCCTCGAGCGCCTCGGGAACGGGCGCCGGGGCGCGCATCGCCGCGTTCGAGGCGCAATAGGCGGGGCTCGCGGCCGAGGCGGGAAAGGCCAATTGCAGCGCGCCGAAGGCGAGCGCGAGGCGAAACGCCCATCTCCCCGGTCCCGCGAAGCTCGGACATAACGGTCTCTCTATCGACATGCGCGAAAATTGGCCTCAATGAGGCTCCTCCGTCAAACGTCGGGGGGTCGAGAGGCTTTTCGATCAGCGGGGGGAACGTGTAAGACGTGGAGAAGAGCCGGCTCCAAAGGTGGGCCGCGCCGGGAGGAGACCCATGACAATTCGATCCGACATCGCCCGCTTTCGCGCGCCGATCTCGCGCCGCGGCCTGATTGTGTCCGCCGGCGCCGCCGGCCTCGCGGCCGCCGCACGCCCCTATGGCGCTTTCGCCGCCGGCCCTGAGGCGACGCTCAAGGTCGGGTTCGTCAGCCCGCGCACCGGCAAGCTCGCCGGGTTCGGCGAGACCGACGGCTATATTCTCGAACTCGCCCGCAAGGCGCTGGCCCCGGGACTCAAGGTTGGCGGCAAGACCTATGGGGTGGAGATCCTCGATCGCGACAGCCAGTCCGATCCGTCGCGCGCCGGCCAGCTCGCCAAGACGCTGATCAATTCCGACAAGATCGACATGATGCTGGTCATCTCGACTCCCGAGGTGATCAATCCGGTCGCCGACGCCTGCGAGGCGGCGGGCATGCCATGCATGTCGACGGTCATGCCGTGGGAGGCGTGGTATTTCGGGCGCGGCGCCAAGCCGGGGCAGCCCTCGCCGTTCAAGTGGACCTATCATTTCGGCTTCGGCGGCGGGGAGTTCCTGAAGAGCTATGTCTCGCAATGGAACCTGATCCCGACCAACAAGAAGGTCGGCGTGCTCTACCCCAACGATGCCGACGGCAACGCGATCCGCGAAAATCTGGCGCCCGCGCTGGCCAAGCACGGCTTCACAATCATCGATCCCGGCGCCTACGAGGACGGCACCACCGACTTTTCGGCCCAGATCGCCAAGTTCAAGGCCGAGAAATGCGAGATCTTCAACACCTTCCCGATCCCGCCCGACTTCGCCGCCTTCTGGCGCCAGGCCGCCCAGCAGGGCTACACGAAAATGGTCAAGATCGCCCAGATCGCCAAGACCGGCCTTTTCCCCTCCCAAGTGACGTCGCTCGGCAATCTTGGCTACAACCTTGCGAGCGCCGCGTATTGGCACAAGGCCTTCCCCTATAAGTCGTCGCTCACGGGCGTCAGCAGCGAGGCGCTTGCGGACGGCTACGAGAAGGCGTCGGGCAAGATGTGGACCCAGCAGCTCGGCGCGACGCTGGCGCTGTTCGACGCGGGCGCCGCCACGCTCTCGGCGAGCGGCGATCCGAAGACCAAGGCCTCCGTCGCCAAGGCGATGTCGACCTTGAAGACGGTCACCATCGACGGCCCGATCGACTTCACCTCGGGCCCAGTCCCCAATGTCTCGCCTGGGCCGATCATCGGCACGCAATGGGTGAAGGCGAAGGCAGGCTCGAGGTTCCCGCTCGACTATCCGGTGACCGAGAACGCAACCGACCCGAAAGTTCCGATCGAAGCGAAGCTCCGGCCGTTCAACAGCTGACGGCGGCGCACGGGGGCGGTGATGGCGAGCGCGCCGGCCGATGGCCTTCTGCTTCAGGCGGAAGGCCTGACCAAGAGCTTCGGCGCCCTTCTTGTGCTCGATCGCGTCGACTTTTCGGTCCGCGCCGGCGAGGCGGTCGGCGTGGTCGGTCCGAACGGCGCCGGTAAGACGACGCTCCTCAGCCTGCTTGTCGGCGCGCATGCGCCGACCAGCGGACGGGTGCGCTTTCTCGGCGAGGACGTCACCTTCGCGCCGACGGCCGAGCGCTGCCGGCGGGGGCTTGCGCGCACGCACCAGATTCCGAGGCCCTTCAGCGGCATGACGGTGTTCGAGAATGTGTTCACCGCGGCCTCCCATGGCGGCGGGCTCGAACGCGAGCGCGCCTATGAGCAGACGATCGACTCGCTTGCGCTCACCGCCATGACGGGGGTCGCCAACCGGCGCGCGGAGACGCTCGGCCTCATCGACCGCAAGCGGCTCGAACTCGCCCGCGCGCTCGCGACCGGCCCCGCCGTGCTGCTGCTCGACGAGATCGGCGGCGGCCTCACCGACGCCGAGGCGAACGAGCTCGTCGACATCATTCTGGAACTGAAAGCGCGCGGGATCGCGATCGTCTGGATCGAGCACATCGTGCATATCCTGCTCAAGGTGGCCGAGCGTCTCGTATGCATGGACGCCGGGCGCATCATTGCCGACGGGCTCCCTGAGAGCGTCATGGCCGATCCGCGCGTGATCGAGGCTTATCTCGGCGGAGGCGTGGTGTGACGCTGCTTGCGGTCGAACGGCTCGAAGCGCGCTATGGCCAGCTCCAGGCCGTGCGGGGTTTGAGCCTTTCCATCGACAAGGGGGAGACGGTTGCGCTCGTGGGCGCGAACGGAGCCGGCAAGACCACGCTGCTGCGCGCCATCGCCGGCGCGCACCGGATCGCGGCCGGCGCCGTCGCCTTCAAGGGCGAGGACATCAGCGCAAAAAGCGCCCACGCGCGCGCCGCGCTGGGCTTGGCCCTCGTTCCCGAAGGCCGGCGCCTGTTCGCCCGCCTGACGGTCGAGGAAAACCTCCAGCTCGCGCGCTATGCCGGGCGGACGGGGGCCTGGACGCTCGACGCGGTCATGGAGGCTTTTCCCAATCTCAAGGATCGCCGCCGCTCGCTCGCCGGCACGTTGTCGGGCGGCGAGCAGCAGGCGACGGCGATCGGGCGCGCCTTGATGATGAACCCGGACCTCCTGCTTCTGGACGAGGTGTCGCTGGGCTTGTCGCCGCTGATCGTCGACCGCCTTTATGTCCGCCTCGAGGCCCTGAAAACCTCCGGCGTCGCGATGCTGCTCGTCGAGCAGGACCTGAGGCGCGCCATGGCGACCGCGAGCCGCACCATCTGCATGCTGGAAGGCGCAATCGCGATCGAGGGACCGACGAGCGCGCTCACCCGCGAACAGGTTACGGAGGCCTATTTCGGCCTCAAACGATCATCGCCCAGCAAGGCGCCGCCGCATTGATCTTCCTCAACCAGATCATTCAGGGCGTGCTGCTCGGCGGCTATTACGCGCTGATCGCCTGCGGACTCTCGTTCATGTTCGGGGTCATGGGCGTCATCAATCTCGCGCATGGCAGCCTCGCGGTGCTGGCGGGCTACGCCCTCTTCGTTCTGGCCGACCGCTTCGGAATCGAGCCATTTCTGGGCCTCTGCCTGGTCGCGCCGGCGATGGCGCTGGTCGGGTGGGCGCTCCAGCGCCTGGTGCTCGAGCGCAGCGCGCGCGGCGGGCTGCTGGTGCCTGTCCTCTCGACCTTCGGGCTCTCGATCATCATCGACAATCTCCTGTTCGAGGGCTTCGGCGCCGACACCCGTTCGCTCGCCCCCTATATCGGCGATCTCTCCTATGACAGCTGGTCGCTCAGCGACACGATCGCGATCGGCAAGCTCGCGGCGCTGACCATGGCGGTCGCGGTCGTTCTGCTCGGCGGCATCCAGACCTTTCTCAATCGCACCCAGATCGGGCGCGCGATCCGCGCGACCGCGGAGGATCCCGACACGGTCGGCCTCGTCGGCGTTAACGCGCGGCGCGTCAATGCGATCGCCGCCGCAATCGCGCTCGCGACGGTCGCGGTCGCCGGCGCCTTTCTCGGCATGCGCGCGACCTTCGATCCATACGCCGGCGCGGCGCAGCTCATCTTCGCCTTCGAAGCCTCGGTGATCGGCGGAGCGGGATCGCTATGGGGGACGCTCGCCGGCGGGATCGTGCTCGGCGTTGCGCAGAGTCTGGGCGCGCTCGTCAATCCGCAAGGCTTCTTCATCGCCGGCCACTTCACCTTTCTCGCCGTCCTGTTCGCGCGCTTGTTCTTCGGCGACCTCGGGCAGCGCGTCCGGACAGCGCTCATCGGGAGACGCAGATCGTGAGCGCAAGCGCCCCCGCCTCGGTCGAACGCTGGACGCCCGAGTCGCGCATCGCGATCGTCGGCGCTGCCGTGATCGTCGCCGTGTTGGCGGCCGGGCCCGCCCTGTTCAGCGCCAACGCCGTCGACAAGCTCACGACGCTGTTCATTTACGTGATCCTCGCCTTGATGTGGAACGCGCTGGTCGGGTTCTGCGGCCTGGTGTCGATCGGCCAGCAGGCGTTTTTCGGCCTCGGCGCCTATGCCGCGATCCGCCTCGCCAATTGGGGGGTCGGCGTCTATCCGTCGCTGTTCCTGGGCGCGCTCATTGTCGGCGCGCTCGCCTGGCCGCTGTCGATTCTCATGCTAAGGCTGAAGGGTGGCGAATTCGCCATCGGCATGTGGGTGGTGGCCGAACTCGCGCACCTGCTCGTTAATCTCGACACACTGGTGCGCGGCGAGACCGGCACGTCGCTGATCGAGCTCAACGCCTATTCGATCGGAAGCCGCCGGGCGTTCACCTATTGGTGCGCGCTCGTCGCGATGACCGGCCTTCTGGCGATCGTGTTCGGCCTGCTGCGCTCTCCGCTCGGCGCGGCGATCCAGGCGATCCGCGACAACGAGGAGGCGGCGGAATCGGTCGGCGTGCGCGTCATGAGCGCCAAGCGGCTCGTGTTCACCCTCGCGGCCTTCGGCGCCGCGATGGCGGGAGCGCTCTGGGTGGCGACGGCGCTCACCTTCCAGCCGCAGGCCTATTTCAGTCCCCTATGGACGGCCTACATGATCTTCATGGCGCTGGTCGGAGGGTTGGGGACCTTCGAGGGGTCGATTCTCGGGGCCGTCATCTTCTTCGCCATCGAGGCCTGGTTCGGCGCCATGGGCGTCTGGTATCTGGTCGGGCTTGGCGCGACCGCGCTCATTTTCGCGCTGCTGTTCCCGCGCGGCATCTGGGGCTGGGTCGAGGACCGCACCTCGGTGAGGCTGCTGCCGATCGGCTACCGCCTCCGCTTCGCGAGCGCGCGCGGGGTGCGGGGCGAGGACGTCGGCGCGAACAAGAACGAGGCGGGAGGCTGAAAATGCTCCTTGGCAAGACGATCGTTATCACCGGAATTTCGTCCGGCATCGGCGCGCGCATCGGCGAACTGGCTCAGGCGCTCGGCGCCGACATCATCGGCGTCGACATCAACGAGCCCAAGCGGCCGCTCGACGCATTCATCAGGGCGGATATCGGCTCGGCCCAGGGGGTGGCCGAGATTGTCGAGACGCTGCCCAGGCGATTCGACGCCTTGTGCAATGTCGCCGGCGTCTCCGGCATGATCGGCGCGGCGAGGACGCTCGCGATCAACTTCTACGGGCTGCGGGAATTGAGCGAAGCCGTCGCGCCACGGTTGCGCGAGGGCGGCGCCGTCGTCAATGTCGCCTCGATCGCCGGCTACGGCTGGCGCGCCAACCTCGAGCGCGCCAAGGCGTTCGTCGTCGCGCCCGGCTTTCCCGATCTCGGCCCGCTCCTCGCCGCGCACAAGCTTCCGGACGCCGAGGCCTATCCGCTGTCGAAGGAGCTTCTGCTTCTGTGGACGATGCGGGCGGCGCATCAGCCGTTGTTCAAGGACCGCGGTTTGCGGGTCAACGCCGTGAGCCCAGGTCCGGTTACGACGCCTATCCTCAAGGAATTTCGTTCAATCTTCGGCGATCCCAGGGTCGACGACGACATCGCGCGTGTTGGCCGCGCCGGCTCGGCGCCTGACATCGCTGCGCCTGCGCTCTTCCTGTGTTCGGACGGCGCGCGCTGGATCAACGGCGCCAATCTGCCAGTTGATGGCGGCCTCGAAGCCTCGATCAACGCAACCGTGTTCGGATTCTAAACGAGCGCGAGGCGCAGCATCTGGTAGGAATAGGGCGGCAGCCTCGCGGTCAGCCGCCCGTCCTTGACCGTCCGCGCCTGATCCCTTCTTCGGCGCGACCGCGAGCGGCGCGCCCAGCGTGTTCACGGCTTCGAGGTCGGCGTTGGTCATCACCTGGTGATCGATGAGCCTCGCGTTGCCGAACCCCTGCAGGTCGAGCTCGAGGTCGAGCGGTTCGCTGGCGTGCCGGTTGACGGCGAAAAAGGTCAGCGTCCGCCCCGCTTCGTCGTGAACGCCGGCGATGTCGAGATAGGGAACGTTGTCGGCGACCTCAAAATCATAGCCGGGAGAGTTGACGGTGAGCTGAAGGGCCTCTCCGCGCCCGTAAACCGAGGCGAAGAAATAGGGATAGAAAATCGTCTGCCGCCATGCCGCGCCGCCGGGCTCGGTCATGATCGGCGCGATGACGTTCACCAGTTGCGCGATGCAGGCGATCTTCACCACGTCGGAGCGGCGGATGAAGGTGTTGAGGATGCAGCCGACCTGGAGCGCGTCCTCGAAATTGTAGATGTCCTCGAGCAGCCGCGGCGCATGCGGCCAGCCCTTGGCGCCGCCGAGGATCTCGCGATCCTGCACATTGGAATGATACCAGACGTTCCATTCGTCGAAAGAGATCGTCACCCGCTTCCGGCTGCGCTTGTTGGCGCGGACGAATTCGATCGTCGAGGCGATGGTGTTGATATAGGCGTCGAGCTTGGCGTTGAGCGCGAGATATTCGGCGGCGTTCTTGCGCGATTGGCGAAATACATGTGCAGCGAGATGTGGTCGACCGCGTCGTAGGTGTGCTCGAGGACGATGCGCTCCCATTCGGGATAGGTCTTCATGTCGGAATTCGACGAGCCGCAGACGATCAGCTCGAGCGACTTGTCGAAGGCGCGCAGCGTTTTCGCCACCTCGTTGGCGAGGCGGCCATATTCATCGGCGGTCTTGTGCCCGACCTGCCACGGCCCATCCATCTCGTTGCCAAGGCACCAGTGCCTGACCCCGAACGGCTCGGCGCGGCCGTGCGACTTGCGCAGGTCGCCCCACGCGCTGCCGGTCGGGCCGTTGACGTATTCGACGAAATTGCGCGCGTGATCGAGTCCGCGCGAACCAAGATTGATGGCCAGCATCATCTCCGTGTCCGACGGATTCGCACCATTGGGCGAACTCGTGCACGCCGACGGCGTTGGACTTCGGACGTGTGCCATGCGAGATCGAGACGGGTCGGCCGCTTCTCGCGCGGGCCAACCCCGTCTTCCCAATTGTAGGCCGAGACGAAATTCCCGCCGGGATAGCGCACGATCGGAACCTTGAGTTCGCGAACGAGGTCGATGACGTCCTTGCGCATCCCGTTGGCGTCGGCGCTCTTATGTCCGGGCTCGTAGATGCCGGTGTAGATCGCCCGCCCCAGATGCTCGAGAAAGGCGCCGTACAGCCGGTCGTCGATTGTCGCGATCCGGTAGTCCCGATTGGCGATGACCGAGGCGCGCATCGTTCCTCCCATCAATATCAAGAAATTCGATATATTGGAGCCTGCTTCCGCCCGCCGCGTCAAGCTGCGCGGCGATGCGGGCTGAGGCGTTTTGCCAGCGAAACCTGGAAGAAACGTCAGCCGAGCCGACGCCTTTAGGCCAGCTCGCCGATTGTTCCAGGCGCGTCTGTATCAAATTTGCTGATTGAAAGTCCTTGGCGCCTCGCGCTTTCCTCGCTACCATTCCTCGCAAGGCTTCCCGAGGCGCACGTCCGGAGCCGAGCGCCGCAACGCGGGAAGCCGCCGGGCCATTTTTGGGAGGAAGTCGAGATGATCCGCAAGGTCCTTTACGCGACCCTGGCGAGCGCTGGCGCTGACGGTCGGGGCGGCGCACGCAACGGAGACCATCGTATGGTGGGATTTCCTCAGCGGCGGCGACGGCGTCCGCATGAAGGCGATGCTCGACGAGTTCAACAAGGAGCACGAGGGCAAGGTCAAGATCGACGCGACCACCTCGAATGGGGCATGCCGTTCTACACCAAGGTGCAGACCTCGGCCGCGACGGGCCAGGGCCCCGACGTCATGACCTACCATGAATTGCGCATGCCGCTCGGCGTGTCGGAGGGCGTGCTGAGCCCGCTCAAGCCTGAGGAACTGGCCGCCGCCGGCATCAAGGCGAGCGACTTCAGCCCCGCCAACTGGAAGGCGGCGCAGGGCCCGGACGGCAAGCAATACGCCGTGCCGCTCGATATCCACTCGATCATTCTCTATTACAACAAGGACATGCTCAAGAAGGCGGGCCTGCTCGGCGACGACGGGAAGCCGAAGGGCCTCGACGGCGCGGCGAACTTCGACGCCGCCCTCGCCAAGCTGACCTCCAACGGCGTCTACGGCCTTTCGGTGCCGAACGACGGCGGCTCCGGTTGGCGGATCTTCTACACTCTGCTCAATCAGCAGGGCGGCCAGTTCCTCAAGGACGGAAAGTTCCTCGACGGGGACAATCTCGACAAGGCGACCACCGCGCTCGCCGAGATGCAGAAGTGGACCAAGAACAAATGGGCGCCGACGAATACCGAGTATCCGGCCTCGATCGCTCTCTTCACCTCAGGCAAGGCGGCGATGCATATCAACGGCGTCTGGGAAGTGCCGACCATGGTCGATCTCGCCAAGAAGGGGCAGCTGTTCGACTGGGGCGCGATCCAGATCCCGGTCCTCTACTCCCAGCCCGCGACATGGGCGGATTCGCACTCCTTCGCCATTCCCGACCGCAAGGGCAATCCGGTGATCCCCGAAAGCGCAAGCTCGTGCTCGACACCATCCACTGGTTCAACTCGCATTCGATCGAATGGGCGGGCGGCGGCCATATCCCCGCCTATCTGCCCGTGCAGGAGAGCGAGGAGTTCAAGGCGCTGAAGCCGAACTCCGATTATGTCTCGCTCGCCAAGACCGCGGTCTTCGACCCGGTTTCGATCTACGCGGGCGTCGCTTCGCCCGTCTACGACGCGTCGGGCAACTACATGATTCCCGCCCTGAACGGCGAGATCGCGCCGGCCGACGCCGCGAAGAAGATTCGCGACGACCTGCAGGGCCTGACGAAATGATCGAATGACCCATTTCGCGCCTCGCTCCGGCCGCGATTTTCAAGCTCGCCGGAGCGGGTCGCGGATTGCGAGATCCCGTCGCGATGATCAGAAGCTCGCGCAGCGAAAGTCTGACCGCCGCCGTTCTGATGGCGCCGTTCGTCGTCATCTACGCCATATTTTTCGTCTATCCGACGATCAAGATGGTGGAGCTCAGCTTCACCAACGCGCCCCTGATCGGTCCGGGCAAATGGGTCGGGCTCGACAATTATTTCAGGCTCGCCTCGGACCATCTGTTTTCGACCGCCGTCTGGAACACGATCTATTTCGTCGTCCTGTCGGTCCTCCCGGCACCTTTCTGGCGCTCGTCATCGCGCTCGGCGTCAACCGCCTCAAGGGCTGGATGCAGAGCATCGTGCTCGCGGCCTTCTTTCTGCCCTACATCCTGCCGGTGTCGGTCGTCTACCGGATCTGGGGCTGGATGTTCGACAAGGACTTCGGGGTGGCGCAATACGTCTCGCGCCCTTGAACGGCGGCCAGCATCTCTCGGTGTTCCGAACGGTTCCGCTGTTCATGCCGGCGGTCGCTTTCATCACGGTCTGGTGGTGCCTCGGCTTCAGCCTGCTCCTGTTCATCGCCGGCTTGAGGAACATTTCGCGCGAAATCTATGAAGCCGCCGAAGCTTGACGGCGCGGGCCGCTGGCTCCAGTTCCGGCGCATCACCTGGCCGCTGATCTGGCCGGTGACGGTGCTCGTATTCACCATCCAGCTCATCCTGCAGCTCAAGATCTTCGACCAGGTCTATCTGTTCACCCAGGGCGGCCGCATCGACGCCAACATGGTGATGGTCTTCTACATTCTCAGGGAAGCCTTCCAGCTCAACAAGGGCGGTCTTGGCGCCGCTTCGGCGGTCGTTCTGTTCGTGGTGATCGTGGTCCTGTCGGTGCTGCAGTTCCAGCTCCTGCGCGCGCGAGAACAGCGATGAGCGCGTCCGTTCAGAGCGTCGAGATGGTCGCGCGCCGGGCCGCCGGCGGCTCGCGAGGCTCAACCGCCTCGACCTCGCCGGGCTTTTCATCACCATCGGCACCTTGATCGGCGCGATCATCTGGGCGTTCCCGCTCTATTGGGGCCTCATCACGACCTTCAAGCATGAGTACGAGATCGTGCGGCCCGGCGTGCAGCTCTGGCCGGAGCATTTCACGTTCGAGAACTACGTTCACGTGCTGCTGCAGACGAAGATCGGCTACTGGTACATCAACTCCCTTATCACCTCGGCGGCGGTCACGATCATCGTCGTGATGATGGCGGCGGGCGCGGGCTACGCGATCTCGCAGCTCAACTTCCCGGGCCGGCGTTTCTTCTGGTGGATGATCCTCGCAAGTTTCATGGTGCCGATCCCGGCGCTGATCGTCACCCACTTCATCGTCATCAGCCAGCTTGGCCTCATCAACACCCTGGCCGGCGTGGTCGGCCCGCAGCTCATCGCGCCGGTGACCGTCATCATCTACAAGCAGTTCTTCGACTCGGTGCCGAAGGATTTCCGCGAGGCGGCCGTCATCGACGGCGCGAACGACTTTCAGCTCCTGTTCCGCATCTATCTGCCAATGAACTGGGGCGTCACCACCGCGCTCGCGATCATCACCTTCATCGGCGCCTGGAACCTCTTTCTGTGGCCGTTCCTGGCCGTGAGCTCGGAAGACAAGATGAACATCACCGTCGGGATCACCCAGGTCCACGACAATTTCGGCGTGTCCTACGGGCGCGACCTCGCCGTCGCCATGCTCGCGGCGCTGCCGGTCGCGCTTGTCTATCTCATCTTTCAGCGCCGGGTGACGCAGGCGATCATGCTGTCGGCTGGAATCAAGGGATGAGCGCCGCCGGCGCAACGAGCGGGAGCGAGGCCGCCGCGGCGGCCCATGTCGAATTGCGCCGGGTGACGAAGCGCTATGGCGCGGTGACCGCCATCTCCGATCTCAGCCTCAAGGTCGACAAAGGTTCGTTCACCGCGCTGCTCGGCCCGTCCGGCTGCGGCAAGTCGACGCTGCTCAGGATGATCGCCGGACTGGAGGAGATCACCGCCGGCCAGTGCTTCATCGACAACACCGACATAACCGACACGCCGCCGGCGCAGCGGCGCATCGCCATGGTGTTCCAGTCCTATGCGCTCTATCCGCATATGACGGTGAGGCAGAACATCGCCTTCTCGCTCTCCGTCGCCGGCCAGCCGAGAAAGGTGCAAGACGAGCGCGCGCTCGAGGTCGCCCGCATCCTGCAGCTCGAGCCTTATCTCGATCGCCGTCCCGCCGAGCTTTCGGGCGGCCAGCGTCAGCGGGTCGCGATCGGCCGGGCTCTTGTGCGCAAGCCCGAGGTTTTCCTGTTCGACGAGCCCTTGTCCAACCTCGACGCGAAATTGCGCGTGCAGATGCGCCTTGAGCTGGCGAAGCTCCACGCCGATCTCGGCACGACGATGATTTATGTGACGCATGACCAGACGGAGGCGATGACGCTCGCCGACAAGATCGTCGTGCTCGACAAGGGCGTCATCTCGCAGGTCGGGTCGCCGCTCGAGCTCTACAACGCGCCCGCGAACAAGTTTGTCGCCGCCTTCATCGGTTCGCCGGGCATGAATTTTTTCGGCGTCGACATCGTCGCCATGAATGGCCCAAGGCGAGCGTGGTCCTGCCGGGCGGCCGACAGGCTGAGATCGGGGTAAGGACGCCAGCCGGCGCTCGCTCAGCCGAACTCGGCGTGCGGCCGGAGCACCTGACTATCGTCGATCCGAACGATCCGCAAGCCGCCTTCGCCGGCGTCGTCGCGATCATCGAACATCTCGGCAATTCGACGATCGTCTATGTCGACACGCCGGCCGGGCAGCTGATCGTCGAGGGCGAGGGCGATCTCGACGCGAAGTCGGGTCAGGCCGTCGGCCTCAGGCTCAACGAAAGCCATGCGCGCCTGTTCGGCGAGACAGGGGCGGCGCTCTGATCCGCGCGGGGAGCGGCGGCGCCTTCCGGCGCTTACGACTCGGTCGTGAGCCTCAGCACGATGTCCTGATCGTAGTTGCCGAACCCGCGGCCGAAGATGTTGACGCCGCCGGGATGGCGCGCGTCCGGTTTGACCTCGATCTGAAGTCGAATCGAATGGTGGGCCGAGAGGTCGAGATCTTTCGGCGTCAGCGACGAGATCCTCACGCCGTCGACGAACGCGCCTTCGGGCGTCACTCTGAAGCTCTTCAGCATGCCGTATTGGCTGCCCTTCAGCTTCCACCAGTCGGGCGTGTAAAGGCCCGCGGCGATCGCCGAAATCGCCGGGGCTGGTCCAGCCGCCAAGCTCCCGGCCGTTGACCGCGACCGTGATGTCGGAGGGCCAGTTGGGCGGGGCCCGGGCGCCTCGGAGGAGAGTTCGAGCGAGCATTCGAGCGCCGTGACGGCCTTGCCGACATGCCGGGCGTTATTGGGAAACTGATATTCGACAAAGCCGCGCGTGAACCATATGAGGCCCGCATTCATTCGGTCGGGATCGAGGAAGGTCCCCGGCACGTCGAGGAGGCCAATGATCCCCTTCGGCGAGCAGAGGCCGCAGGGGGCGCTCACTTCGCAGCTGGTGTAGAGCCCGATCGGCATCGCGACCTCGATGGCGTTGGCGTCGACGCCGCTGACATCGTCGCGGAGCATCACGAGAACCTCGTCGAACGCCGAGAAGCAGAGCTTCTGATGCCCTTCCGGCCCTTCTGGGTTTCCGTCCGGATGAGTCCGGCGCGCTCGAGGATTTGCAGATTGGACGAGACGGTCGATTGAGGAAGACACAGCGCCTCGGCGATGTCGTTGACATTGACGCCCGGGCGACGAAGCAGCAGGCGCAAAATTCGCGCCCGCGCCGGCGAGGCCAGCCCGCGCAATACGTCGGGCCGCTCCGCGGGATCGATCACCAGGAAATTGCGCGACATTCTCCGGCCCCGCTTGCGCTTGCCGTTTTTGTATCAGCTTTTCGGATAGTTTCGTAATCCGGCCGGCGTCGGGTTCGATCCGACACTGTTCGGAGCCTGAAATGGACGTTGACGCCCCCGGCCGCCGCCCAACGCTGTCGCTCGACGGCCTCTGGGACTTCGAATTCGAGGGTCCAACGGCGCGGCTCGACGGCGAGGGTCATACGATCCGCACGCCCGGGATCTGGCAGGCCCAATTTCCGGCGTTGCGCAACGCGCAGGGGACCGGACGCTATCGGCGCGGCGTCCAGATCCCGGGCGGAGTGGGCGGGCAAGAGCATTGTTCTCATTCTGGAAGGCGTTTTCCACGAATCGGTGATCCTGGTCGATGAGGCGGCGGTCGCCGTTCATGGCGACGGCTGGACCCCGATCGAGGTCGACCTCACCCAGCGCTCGACGGCAAAACCTCGTTCGTGCTCGGCGTCGACGCGCGGGTCCCTGACGATCGCAATGGCGGACGCTTCAGCCAGTCGCTGGTCGGCAAGCAGGACTGGTACGGGGTTCAAGGCGGAATCTGGAAGCCGGCGCGCCTCGAGGCGAGGGACCCGGTTCACTTCGCCAAGGTCGTCATCCAGACGTCGTTCGACCTCAAAACGGGCGACGTGTCGGTCAGCGGCGAACTATCGCGCGCCGCCGCTGCGACGACTCTCCAGGCGACGCTGTCGCGCGCTGGCGAACAGGTCGCGCGCCTGATCTATCATTTCCGATCGGAGCGATTCGATGCGGCGTTCGCCCTTCCCGACGCTGAGCCATGGTCGCCGGACGCGCCCAATCTCTACGATCTCGTCGTCGAGCTCATCGTCGGCGACAAGATTGTCGATGCGATCGAGAGGGTCGTCGGGTTCCGGCGACTTGGAGGCGAAGGGTGGGCGCCTCGTGCTCAACGGCCAGCCGTTCACCATGTTCGGCGCCTGGATCAGGACTGGCATCCCGAGGAAGAATGCCGCCGCCGAGCGCCGAATTTCTCGAAGAGCGCTTCGCCAACGCCAAGGCGATGGGCCTCAACACGCTGCGCTGCCACGTCAAGATCCCCGATCCGCTCTATTTCGATCTCGCCGACCGGCTCGGGCTCATCGTCTGGCTCGACATGCCCTACATGCAGTTCCTGGCGCCGGCGACGCGCGAGGCGTTGCGCCGGGTATTCCGGACGTCGGTCTCAACGCACGGGCATCACGCGTCGATCTGTATCTGGACGCTGTTCAACGAGGGATGGGGTATCGATCTCGACGACAATCCGGACGACCGGCGCTGGCTGATCGAGACCTTCGACTGGGCGAAGCCGCTTGTCCCCGACAGCCTGCTTATCGACAATTCGCCGTGCTTTCCGCGCAACTATCACCTCAAGACCGAGATCGAGGACTTCCATTGGTATAACGGCTTTCCCCATCAGAACGACGCCTTCGCCGCGACGACGCGCGCCTTCGCCGGTCGCGCGCGCTGGACCTTCTCGCCGCATGGCGACGCGGAGCGGCGCGGCGACGAGCCGCTCATCTGCTCGGAGTTCGGCGTATGGGGGCTGCCGCATCCGCGCGAGATCCTGGAGGCGGACGGAAGCGAGCCGTGGTGGTTTGAGAGCGGGCACGACTGGAACCTCGGCGCCGCTTATCCGCATGGGATCGAAACGCGCTTTCGCGACGCGGAGCTCGCGGCGATCTTCGGCGACCTCGACGGCTTTGTCAGCGCGGCGCACGGGCTTCAGTATCGCGCGCTCAAGGAGCAGATCGAGACGCTGCGCTGGGAGCCGGCGATATCCGGCTATGTCATCACCGAGCTTAACGACGTGCAGTGGGAATTGAACGGCCTGATGGACGTTCTGAACCACCCGCGCGCTTTCGCCGGGAGGTTGGCCGAACTGCAGCGGCCTTGGCTCGTCATCGCGCGGACGGCGCGCACCGCTGTTCGCGCCGGCGAGCGCTTCGAGGTTTCCGTGCGACTCGCCGGCGCCGCCGCGCCGCCTGAGGGCGCGCGACTTGGGTGGCGTTTCGGCGACGAGGGGGGCGAGGCCTCGCTCGGCGCCGAGCCGACGACGATAGCGCTGACAGCCGGCGCGGCCGAAACGATCGCCATCGTTCCGCTCGAGCTCGAGGCGCGTGCGCCCAAGGGGCGCGTCCTGTCGCGCAACACGTTCGAATTCTGCGTCGTCCCGCCGCTGGCCGTCGCTGCGCCGTCGCTGCTCCCTATCGATGAGGCGGCCTCAAGCCTGCTCGCGGCGATCGGCTGGCCGAACCGCGTCGCGAGCGCGGAGCAAGCCGAGGTTCTCCTTGCGACGCGGCTGACGACCCCGGTCCGCGAGGCGCTTCTCGCCGGCCGCAAGGTTCTGCTCATCGCTAATTCCGCCGATGCGCTCATCGATCCGGAACGGAGCCTGCCGCTCAACGACCGGCACAATTTTCCCTCGATGCTGTTGCGCGAGCGCGCCGGGACTCCGTGGGACGGTCAGTGGATGGGCGCGTTCTCCTGGCGACGCATGGACGGCCCGTGGGCGGGCCTGCCGGGCGGCCCAGTGCTCGACGAACATTGGAGCGGGCTTCTGCCGGGTCATGTGCTGACCGGTTTTCCCTCCACCGCTTTCGGAGGATTGGTCGATTCCGGCGTCGCGGTCGGATGGCTGCATCTCGCCGCCGCCTTCGTGAAGCGCAGTTTCCTCGGCAAGGCCTGGCTCACCGTATCGACCTTCGACCTCACCTCCCCGCGAGCGCACGCAAATCCGCTCGCGCCGCATGTTCTGAAGGCGCTGGCGGAGAGCGGAGCAGCCCCAAGATCCTGAGGCGGCCGGAAATCGACAAAGGCGCCGGCGTCGATCGGCTCGATGCTGGCTTTCGATCAGTTCTACATCATGACGTTCGGCGGGCCGCGAGGGCAGACGTTCACCGCCGTCTATTGGATCTAGCAGAACTCGTTCGTCTCGTTCAAACTCGGCTACGCGCGGCGCTTTCGATCGCGCTGACCCAATTTTCAGGCGGGGCTTGCCACATACGTCAGCAACTCCGGCCTCGTCGCGCTGATGACGATCGCGGCCTGCATCGCGCTTGCCGCGCCGGCGGGCTATGGCCTCGCGCGCTTCGCCATGCGCGGCAAGGAGGTGGCGTTTATCGCGCTCCTCGCGCCGATCATGATCCCCTATCAGGCGCTGCTCACGCCCCTCTATCTCGATTTCGCCAAGGTCGGCCTCGTCAATACGCATCTTGGACTCGCGATCGTGCACACGATCCTGCAGCTTCCTTTCTCGATCTTCCTGATGCGCAACAGCTTCGAGGCGATCCCGCGCGAGATCGAGGAGGCCGCGATGGTCGACGGCTGCTCGGCCTGGAAGCGCTTTACCCGCATCTTTCTGCCGCTCGCCGTGCCGGCGATCGTGACGGTGGCTCTGTTTGCGTTCATCAATTCGTGGAACGAGTTCCTCGCGGCGCTCATTTTCATGAACCGGGAGACCTCGTTCACGGTGCCGATCCTTCTGGTCAGCGTGCGCATCGGCAATCACGGCGCTGTCGATTGGGGAGCGCTGCAGGCGAGCGTCATCATCTCGATCATCCCCTGTCTCGCCGTCTACCTCGCCTTGCAGCGCTATTATATTTCCGGCCTGCTTTCGGGCGCCGTCAAATGAACGACCGTCCGTCCGACGAGGCCCAGTCCGGCGATGTCGACCCCGCGCCGGCGACCCGGACCATCCGCGACGTCGCGCGGCTCGCCGGCGTCTCGATAGGAACGGTCTCGAAGGCGCTCAACGCCAACGGACGCCTTAGCGCGGAAACGCGCGCCAGGGTCTTCCGGATCGCCAAGGCGATCGACTATCGGCCGAATGATCTGGCGCAAAGCCTGCATCGGGCGCGCTCGATGACGGTCGGCATTCTGTCCAACGACAGTTTCGGAAGATTCGCGTTCCCGATCGTCGAGGCGTTGGAGCACCGGCTGTTCGAGCACGGGATCGCGGTCTTCATGTGCAACGCCACGGACGACCCGCTGCGCGAGCGCCGGCACATCGAGCAATTGCTCAACAAGCGCGTCGATGGCCTCGTCGTCACCGCGCGCCGGGCGGACAGGCGCGAGCCTGTTGAGCCTGTCGCGCGCGACCTTCCGGTCGTCTATGTCTACTCACAGGTCGAGAATCCGGACGCGCTTTGCCTGCTGCCGGATGATGAGGGCGGCGCGAGGCTCGCGGTCAGCCATCTCGCCGCTCTGGGCCGAAGGAAGATCGCCCACATCACCGGCCCGGAACGGTTCGAGGCGGTTCGCCTGCGCGAAATGGGCTGGCGCAAGGCGCTGGCCGAGGCGGGGCTGAAAGCGGCTTCGGGCGATTGCCGGCCCGGCCGCTGGTCCGAAGCCTGGGGACGCGAAGCGACGCAGGCTCTCTTCTCCCGCCGCCGGAGCGCGCCGGACGCGCTCTTTTGCGGCAATGATCAGATCGCGCGGGGCGCGGTTGACGCCCTGCGCGAGATGGGGCTCGCCGTCCCGGCGGACGTCGCCGTGGTCGGCTTCGACAATTGGGACGTGATGGCCGAGGCGACGCGGCCGCCGCTCACCAGCGTCGACATGAATCTCGATGCGCTCGGTCGCGAGGCGGGCGGGTCGCTTTTGGAAATGATGGCGGGCCGCAGGCTTGCGGGCGTGCGCCGATTGCCGTGCTCGCTCGTCATTCGCGACTCATGCGGGGGCCGGCGGCGCGGCGACAGAGGGGGATGGTGATGAGCGAGGGCGGCTATTCCGCGGTTCCCTTTGCCGACGTCCGCATCACCAGCCCGTTCTGGCGCGAGCGGCTCGAAACCGTGCTCGACCGCACGATCCCGAGCCAGCACGCCAAGCTTGAAGAATTCGGCATGCTTGACTCGCTCAAACTGCCGCAGCCGCCGCCCCCGCTCAGGATCCCGCGCAACAGCCACGGCCTCAGCACGCAGATCTTCTGGGACTCGGACGTCGGCAAGTGGATCGAGGCGGCTGCTTACGCGCTCGCCCATCGGCGCGATGGGGACATCGAGGCGAAGATCGACGCCATCGTCGACGATCTCGCGCGCGCGCAATCGCCCGACGGCTATCTCAACTGCTGGTATCTCGGGCGTGAGCCCGGGAAGCGCTGGACGAACCTGCGTGACAACCACGAACTCTACAACGCCGGACACCTGCTCGAAGGCGCCATCGCCTACTTCCGCGCCACCGGGCGACGCAAAATGCTGGACGTCATGGAGCGCTACGTCGATCACATCGCTGCGACGTTTGGCCGAGGTCCAGCGCAGAAGTGCGGCTATCCAGGCCACCAGGAGATCGAGCTTGCGCTGGTCAAACTGTATCGCCTGACCGGCGATCGACGCCGCCTCGATCTCGCCGCCTATTTCATCGACGAGCGGGGCCGTCAGCCCCATTACTTTACTGAGGAGGCGCTGGCGCGCGGCGACGACCCGGCCAGCTACTGGGCCCGAACCTATGAATACAACCAGTCGCACATTCCCGTGCGCGAGCAGACCCGCGTGGTCGGGCATGCGGTGCGCGCCATGTACATGGCTTGCGCAATGGCCGACCTCGCGCTCGAGCTCGGCGACGAGGGGCTCAAACGCGCCTGCGAGGCGCTATGGCGCGATGTGACGACCGCGCAGATGTATGTGACCGGCGGTCTCGGGCCGAAAGAGACCAACGAGGGTTTCACCGAGCCTTACGATCTGCCCAACGAGACGGCCTATGCGGAGACCTGCGCGTCGGTCGCGCTCATTTTCTGGGCCCACCGCATGCTGCATCTCGATCTCGACGGCCGCTACGCCGATGTGATGGAGCTTGCCCTTTACAATGGCGCGCTGAGCGGCCTCGCGCGCGATGGGGAGCACTACTTCTATTCCAATCCGCTCGAAAGCCGCGGCCAGCACCGGCGATGGGCCTGGCACGTCTGCCCCTGCTGCACGATGAATGTGTCGCGCCTGGCGGCGTCCATCGCCGGCTATGCGATCTCGGCGCGCGAGGATGGCGTCGCCTTCCACCTCTATGGCGGATTTGAAACGACGGCGGTGATCTCCGGCGTGAAGGTCGCGCTCAGCGAGGGCAGCGCCTATCCCTGGTCCGGAGAGGTCCGCATCGACATCGCCCCCGAGGCGCCCGCGGCTTTCGACCTCAAGCTGCGCATTCCGGGCTGGGCGAAAGGCGCGACCGCGGCCGTCAACGGCGAGCCGGTCGCGCTGAAGCCGGTCAACGGCTACGCGACCATTCGCCGGCTCTGGCGTAAGGGCGACGCGGTCACGCTCGATCTCAAGATGCCGGCCGAGCGGCTCTACGCCCATCCGAACGTGCGCATGGATGTCGGGCGCGCGGCGCTGAGGCGTGGTCCGCTGATCTATTGCGTGGAGGAGGCCGACAATCCCGGCGGGCCCGTCCAGACTCTGGCGCTGCCGCGATCAGCGCCGATCGACGCCGGATGGCGGACGGATCTCTTCGGCGGCGCCGTGACCCTGGAGGCGAGCGCCAAGCGGCTTGTTCCTGGCGAGAAACCCGGCGCGCTCTATTCGACCGAGCCGCCTGCGGCCCGCGACGCGCAACTGGTCGCTCTTCCCTATTATCTCTGGGCCAATCGCGCGCCTGGCTCGATGCAGGTGTGGGTTGCGGAGCTCGAGGAGTGAGCGCGCCAGGCGGGACGGCGATCATGATAAGGAGGATGGCGCCGCCGGTGTCGCAGGCCAGGCAAACAGCGCGGGGAACGACAATGCGCAACGCAACTTTGGCCTCGATCGGGGCCGCCCTCATGCTGGCGCTTGCGCCGCCGTTAGCCTCCGCGCAGAGCAATCCGCCGCCGGGCGCAGCGTCGGCCGCCTCCATCCCAAGGACCGGGGCGGGCGCCGGCTCGAACACCGCTCGGGCGCGGCATCGAAACACGCTCAACCGACAAAGGGCGCGAGCGACCTCGGAACATGCGCGTCATGCGCGCGAGACCACGCGCCACTGATCTGGCGGCGCCCCATGCGCGGAGCTTCGCCTAAGCAGAGATTCTTGGCATGGCCAACGGATCGGGGGTGCGCTCGCGGTTGAGATCGATGACGGCGTCATGGATGGCTTGGTCGAGGGCGGCGACGTCTGTGAAGGTCTGGTGGGCGAGGTGATGGGCCTTAAGATCGCGCCAGACCGGCTCGATTTCATTGAGTTCGGGGGCGTATTTCGGCAGCCACTCGACGGTGAGCCAGTGTGCGCGGGCGGCCAGGGCGGCAAGCGAGCGTTTGCTGGTGTGGATCGGACCATTGTCCTCGACCAGCACGACCGGCTTGGCCTGTCGCCCGGGCTGCGGTCCGAAGAGACGGTCGAGTTGCTCCAGATGGGCGATGAAATCGCTGCTGCGCTTGGTCGGGCAGGTCAGGACGATGAGTTGGCGCGTGACGTGATCAAGCGACCCCAGCATCGCGACCTTCTTGGCCTGCCCAGGCGCCGGCACACGCAAGTCCGCCCCCGACTTCGCCCAGGCGCGGGCGAGATAGGGATGCGTCAGCGCCTCGCTCTCATCGCCGTAGAGAAGAACAATGTCGCCCGCTTCGGCCTGCTGTTTGCGCAGTTGCAGGCGCAGGCCCACCCGTTCCACCTCGCTTTCCGTCTGACGTCCCTTCAGCGTGTGCCGGGGCCGCCGCCAACGGAACTTTTTTTTCGCAAGGCCTTGGACAGTTGCGAACGGCTGATGCGCACGCCCTCGCGCGCTTCGATCTCGGCGCGGAGGCGGGGGATCGTCCAGTTGCGCCGGTCGGCCACAGGTTCTTCCAGCAAGGGGGTGACGACGCGCAAGGCGGCTTCACTCTTCACCGGAGGCGGGCCTGGCGCGATGCTGGTCTTCAGCGCTGCGACACCGCCAGCGGTGAAGTCGCTGCGCCACAGGCGAACCGTATCTTCGCGCACGCCAAACGCCTCCGCGATCTTGGAGCTGGTCCAACCAGCCAGCGTCAAAAGCACGGCGCGCGCCCGGTCCGCCTCGCCGCGATCACGTGAATCGGCAAGAGCCAAGAGGCCGGCGCGTTGTTCATCGCTCGCCATAACCGGAGACTTTCCCGCCATGCCATACACCTTGCGAATCGGCCCAGGCAGCAAACCGCAAAAAACCTATCCGTTGGTTAGCCAAACGGAATCTGCTTAGCTCGGAGGCGCCGCCACGGCGCCATAACCCTTGGCCGGCCAGGAGACGATGTGGCCGCCGGGGACGAGGCCGTCAATGAGCTGGATGGCCGCCTCGGCGGCCGCCGGCTCATCGAAGAACTCGATCACCAGGGGCAGAGCGAGATTGAGCCGCAGCAGGTCGTCCGCGTGAATCTCGCCGTCGGCGCCAAAGCCGGCGATCCCTCTGAAGACCGTGACCCCCCGCACGGCGTGCCGGTCGTGCAAAACCGAAAGGATCTCATTCATAAGGGTTTTACGCCGTCCGTGATCCCCTTCGCTGAGATAGATCCGAACCATCAGAACGTCGGTCGTCATGCGTTCCTCCGAGTTCAAAGGTTTCGCGCGAGATAGGCGCCGCCGAACGCAGCCGCGAATCCGATCATCACGGAAAGGATCACATAAAGCGAGGCCTTGAGGAACTCTCCGCTTTCGGCAAGCAGGAGCGCCTCCATCTCGAAGGTCGAAAAGGTCGTGTATCCGCCGAGGACGCCGGTCAGCACGCCGACCCGGACAGTCGGCGGCACGCTCAGGCGTTCCAGAGTCAGGATGAAGACGAAGCCCATGAGGAAGCTTCCGATCACGTTGATGCTCAACGTGGCGAGCGGAAAATCACCGCCGAACACCGCCTGCACGATGCGGGTCTGCGTGTAACGCGCCCAGCATCCAAGCGCGCCGCCGATCGCGATCGCGACATAGGTCCACATCGTACGGCTCTGCTATTGCGTCAGGGTCGGGCCAAGGGGCCGCTGCAAGCGAATCGGCGCCTCAAACGCGATCATGAAGGCTCCCGCCGACAGCAGGAGCGGGAGGACCGGGCTCGTGGGCTTTCTGGCGCTGGGCGTGATCACGCATGACTCTCCGTCGGCCGAAATGGCTGGACAGGAGTCATCAGCCCCGAGGGCGGTTAAAGGCGAACCGCATCGCCTGATCGCGAACGTGGCTTCGCCCTCGCGTCTTGTCAAGCTGGGCCTCGCGCTTTCCTCCCCGCTTCATGCTAGACGGGCGCCGAGCAACAGGGAGCCGTCATGATCTGGGGAACGCTTGCGCTGGCCTTCGCGGCCGCTTTCACCGGCGCCTCGTTCTATGTCAACTGGGTCGAGCAGCCGGCTCGCCTCAAGCTCGACGATGCGGCCCTGCTCAGCGAATGGGGGCCGAGCGACAGCCGGGGCGTCTCGCTTCTCGCCGTCCTGGCGCTCGCGTCGGCGATCGCCGGCTTCATCGCCTATTTCCAGACGCAGGATGTCCGCTGGGCCTTCGGCGCGGTGATCATCATCGCAAGCTGGCTTTACGCCTTCTTCGTCATGTCGCCGCTCGACAACCAGGTCCGCTCGCTGCGCGGCGGCGACGTGGGGGCGGCCCGCGCCCTCGTTCGCCAGTGGGGCATCGTCGAATCGGGATTGACGGCGATCGGAACGGTGGCGGTCCTCACATTCCTTTGGGCGCATCACTGAGGGGCGCGCCTCATGGCGTCCGGCTCGGCCGGCCGCTTCGCCCCCGCCGCGTGCGACATCGCCGACGCCCTTCGTTTTTTCACCCGGCTCAACGTCGGCGCGCCGGCGCTCGCCGCTCCGCTCGACATTCCCCGCATCGCCTGGGCGGCGCCCGTCGCCGGCGCCGTGGTCGGCCTTATTGGCGCGCTCATCCTCGCGCTGACGACGCTGCTCGGGCTGCCCCTGCTCCTTCGGGCCGGGCTCGCGACGGCGGCGCTGGTCGCCGTAACCGGCGCGCTGCATGAAGACGGGCTCGCCGACGTCGCCGACGGATTCGGTGGTGGGACGACGCGGGCGAGGAAGCTCGAGATCATGCGCGACAGCCGCATCGGCGCCTATGGCGCGATCGCGCTCGCGCTTTCGCTCATCCTGCGCGTCGGCGCGCTGGCCGCGGCGCTGGACGGCGGGTTCTGGCGCGGGAGCTTAAGCCTGATCCTGGTCGCCGCGCTCTCCCGCGCGGCGGCGCTGACGCCGCTCGCGCTTCTGGCGCCGGCACGCGCCGACGGCGCAGGCGCCGCCGCGGGGCTGCTCGACTCGAGCGCGCTCGCCGCCGCATGGGGCTCCGCCCTCGTCATTGCGCTTGTGCTCGGCCTCGCCGCGCTCGGCCTCATTCACGCGCTTCTTGCGGCGCTGATGAGCGGCGCCGGGGCCTTGGGCGTGGTCGCGCTGGCTCGCCGCGCGATCGGCGGACAGACCGGCGACGTCGCCGGCGCCGCGCAGCAATGCGGCGAGATCGCCGCCTGGTGTGGCCTTCTCATTGGGCAGGCGACCCCCTAAGTAACGCCCCGTGTCCGCGCCGATTTCAACCCCCTGCATCAACGTCTGCGTCATCGACCCGCTGTCGGCCCTGTGCATCGGCTGCGGCCGGACGGCGGCCGAGATCGGCGCCTGGATGACGATGAGCGAGGCCGATCGTCTCGCAATCATGGCCGGGCTTGCCGAGCGCCAGACCGCGGCCCGATCGCGCAGCGCCCGCGGCGGGCGGATCACGTCCGGCGCTCGGCGGCGCTGATGCGCTTCATTCTCCCTATCGGGGTTCTGGCGGTCGCAGGGGCCGCGCTGCTCGTGACGCCGCACAAGACCATCCTGTTTGGGCTGAACCACCAGCAGTTCGCCAGCGCCGCGATCGGCGTCTCGCTTCTCATCTGGCTCGTGCTCTCCGGCTTGCGCTCGGCGCGGCCGAGCGACATCGCGCGCATGGCCACGGCGGCCGCGGTCTGGGCGGCGCTCTTGATCGCGCTGACTGGCGTCTACGCCTATCGGTTCGAGGCCTCCGGCATCGCCGGACGCATCGCGGGCGAGCTCCTTCCGTCGGAACCGCAGGTCGAGCGAGGCGGGGAAGTCGTCGTCAACCGGCGTCTCAGCGGCGAATTCGTGATCGCTGCGCGCGTCAACGGCGCCCGCGCGTCCTTCCTGTTCGACACCGGCGCCTCCGCCGTGGTGCTGACCGCCGCCGATGCGCGGCGTGCGGGCGTGGACGCCAGCAGGCTCGATTTCGACGCTCCCGTAAGCACCGCCAATGGCGCGGCGCGGGCGGCGGAGGTTATGCTCGACCAGATCGCGATCGGGCCGATCGTCATGCGCAATGTGCCTGCGCTCATCGCGCGCCCCGGCGCGCTGGACGAGAGTTTGCTCGGCATGAGCTTTCTCGAGCGGCTCAAGAGCTACGCCGTCGAACGCGACCGGCTCGTTCTGGTCGCGAAGGAAGCGCGCTAGTCGTCCCGCTTTCTGGGTCGAATCAGGAGGGCGCCCGTGTCGCGGCCGGCTTTTCTTTGACAGAAACAGAAATCAGGTCTATAGATATTCCCATTGCCGGAATCCGTCTCGCGCCTGGCCGGCAGCCGGGCGGGACGTGGCTGTTTGAAAAACTGGCTCAACCACAACCGGCGCGCGAGCCGGGACGAAGGGGGAAATTTTTTTATTCCAATCGCTCGCAACCCGTTGAAAAGTCACGATTTCGGAAAAATAAACGCTAGTAAATTGGAGTCATTTTACTAGCGTTTAGGCGCGTTTATTGGCGTTTATTGGCGTATATGGGCGTTTATTCGCATCGGCTTGTCGCTGGACTCGCGCCCTGGTTGTCGAAAGAAGGGCAGGGACGGAGAGGGCCGGGGATAAGCGCGGCGACCCCCGCCCTATTCGGCGGCCGCCAGCTCCCAGCGTCGCTCCACGCGGGCGACGGCGTCGCGCAAGACCGCAAGCCCCGCGCCGCGCTTGACCGCCTCGGTCGCGAGAACCTGCCGATAGGCGCGGGCGCTAGGCCGGCCGGCGAACAGGCCGTGGAGATGGCGAGTGTAATCGTGCAGGCGCTCGCCGCGCTCGAGCCCGCCCGCGATCACGGGCATGAAAACCTCGATCGCTTCGAACCCATCGGCGACCGGCGCCGGCTCACCGAACAGAAGAGGGTCGACGCCTATCAGAAGCTCCGGGTTCTGATAGGCGGCGCGCCCGAGCATGATCCCGTCGACATGGGCGAGATGCGCGCGGGCGCCATCGAGATCGGCGAGGCCGCCGTTGAGAATGATCGGCCAGTGGGCATGGGCGCGCTTGAGTTCGTGGACGAGTTCATAGTCGAGCGGCGGGATCGACCGGTTGTCCTTCGGACTCAAGCCCTCGAGCCAGGCTTTGCGCGCGTGCACGATCAGCGCCGCCGCGCCGGCAGCCTTCACCCTGTTGGCGAAGGCGAAGAGAGCGGCGCGCGGCTCCTGCTCGTCGACGCCGATGCGGCACTTGACCGTGACCGGGACCTCAACCGCCGCGGCCATCGCCGCCACGCATTCGGCGACCACCTCAGGCTCGCGCATGAGGCACGCGCCAAATCGGCCGCTCTGGACCCGGTCGGACGGACAGCCGCAATTGAGATTGATCTCGTCATAGCCGAACGCGGCGCCAATGCGGGCGGCTTCCCCGAGCCGCCCCGGCTCCGCTCCGCCGAGCTGTAGCGCCACCGCATGCTCGCTCGGGTCGAAGCCGATCAGCCGCTCGCGCGGGCCGAATACGACCGCATCCGCCGTCACCATCTCGGTATAGAGCCGGGCGCGGCGTGTGAGGACGCGATGGAACGCCCGGCAGCGCCGGTCGGTCCAGTCCATCATCGGCGCCACGCTAAATCTAAACCATTGATTTGGAAGCATTTTTCGTGTGCTGTCAATTCGCTAGGTCGGGTCGTGTGTACTCTTTTCTACGCCATTGCGCGACCCTTTACGCGGCAGTTCGACGGCTCAGTGCACACGGAGCGCACACGTTTGGCGACGTTCACCAAGCTCAATTCCGGATCCTCTGATCCCCGGTCCCAATCAAAACCTGGAAGCGCGTTCTTCACGGACGACTAGAACGCGAGTTGCACCTTCATCGACTTGGACCGATCATTCGCGAGCTCGAACGCCTCGTGGGCTCGGGTGAAGGGCAACGTCGCCGAGATCAGCGGCTTCACATCGATCATACCCTTGTCGATATACTCGACCGCGATCCCGAATTCCTCATGAAATCGGAACGATCCGCGCAGCTCAAGCTCCTTCGCGGTCACCATCTGCATTGGAACGGACATGTCGCCGCCGCCGAGGCCCAGCTGCACGATGACCCCTCCGGGTCGCACCGTTTCGATGCAGTTCCGCAGCGCGGACATGGCGCCTGACGCCTCGAAAGCGGCGTCGAAATAGCCCTTGCCTTCCGTGTAGGAGGCCAGCGCGTTCGGATTGGAAGACGTGTTGACGGTGCGGTCGGCTCCGATCTTTCGCGCAAATTGCAGGGTCGCGTCCGTAAGGTCGGTGGCGACAATCTCGAGCGCTCCGCCGCGCCTCGCCGCGAGCATGACGAGCGCGCCGATCGGGCCGCAGCCGGTCACCAGCACGCGCCGCCCGACGAGATCGCCTGCCTGTCGCACCGCGTGGACGCAGACGGCGAGCGGCTCCGCGAGCGCGGCCATTTCGAGCGAGGTTCGATCGCTGATCGGGTAGACTTGTTCTTCCGCGCAGACCAGCGACTCCCGGAAAGCGCCATGAACGTGCGGCATACGCATGGCGCTCCCATAGAAGCGCATGTCGACGCACTGGTTCTGGCGACCCATAAGGCAGTATTTGCAGGCGTTGCAGGGCAGGCTCGGATTGACCGCGACCCGGTCGCCGGGCTTCGCCCTCGTCACCGCTGCGCCGACTTCCTCGACGGTTGCGGCCACCTCATGGCCAAGGATCATCGGTTCGCGCAGGCGAACGGCGCCGAAACCGCCATGGTTGAAATAATGAAGGTCCGAGCCGCAGATGCCCCCGAAGCCAACCCGGACCCGAACCTCGTGGGGGCCGACATCGGGCGAGGGGACCTCTTCGATCCTCAGGTCCTTCGCGGCATGGGCGACGACGGCGCGCATGGATCAGATCCTTCCGGTTCTCGACCAGTGAAGTTGGCCGCAAGCTGGTCAGCGTCGTGATAGGACTGCAGGTGAACGTTGTCGAGGTCGGAGACCGCTAGCTCAGAAAGGAATTCGGGGTGAGGGATAGTATTCGGAAGCTGTTCTCGCTTCACGACGTCGTTGCGCTGGTGACCGGCTCTTCCGGTGGGATCGGGCTTGCGCTGGCGCGTGGCTTGGCGGAAGCGGGCGCGCGGGTGGCGGTCAACGGCCGCGACCCGGGCAAGGTCGCGGCCGCGGTGGCGGCTCTCAAGAACGAGGGGCTCCCGGCCGACGCGGCCGTTTTCGACGTGACAGATCCTCAAGGCGTCGAGCGCGGCGTCGCCCGGATCGAACAGGAGATCGGGCCGATTGACGTGCTCGTCAACAACGCCGGCATTCAGCGGCGCGCGCCGCTCGAGGATTTTCCGCCCGAGACGTGGCGCGAGCTCATGGGGACCAATCTCGACGCTGTTTTCTATGTCGGCCAGGCTGTCGCCAAGCGCATGATTCCCCGCGGAAAGGGACGGATCATCAACATCGCCTCCGTTCAGAGCGAACTCGCGCGGACCAATATCGCGCCTTACACGGCCTCAAAAGGTGCAGTGAAAATGCTGACCAAGGGCATGGCGACGGATTGGGGCAAGCATGGCCTGCGCGCCAACGCGTTGGCGCCGGGTTATTTTCGCACTGAACTGAACAAGGCGCTGGTCGAGGACGAGAAATTCTCCGCGTGGCTCGCCGCGCGGACGCCGCTCGGGCGCTGGGGTGACGTGCAGGAGCTGGTCGGCGCGGCGATCTTTCTTGCTTCCGATGCGTCGAGCTTCGTCAACGGGCATGTGCTCTACGTAGACGGAGGCGTGACGGCGTGCCTCTGACCAGGGCGGCGGAATTCCCACTGACGGGTCCGACATTCGCCGATGACGAATTCGCGGCGTTGAGGGATCTGTGTCTCGGCGCATGCAAGGATGCGGTCATCGAAATCGTCCGCCTCCACCCTACGGCCGATTGAGGCGGAGCCGCGCAAACCAGCTGCGCGCTTCGCCTACGTTGCGCGACGCGCCGAAGATGATCAGCGTTCCGACAAGCACTGCGCCTGTCACGATGTCTTGCTGTTCAGGCGTCATCCCGACCAATCCCAACGCGTTCTTTACAAAGGCGAGCACGAACAAGGCGATGAGGACGCCAACGAGCGTGCCTGAGCCGCCAAAGATATTGACGCCGCCTAAAACGACTGCCGTGATCACCTGGAGCTCCAGCCCGATGGCCGTGTCGGAGCGCGCGCTGGCGAGATAGGCGGTAAGCACGATCGCTGCGACAGCGCACACCATTCCGGACGCGACGAAGACCCCAAGGATAGTGCGCCTGACGGATACGCCCGAGTATCGCGCGGCTTCCCGATTGTTGCCAATGGCGTAGATCGCTCGGCCACCGTGGGTCAGATGGAGGAAGAATGCAAATCCGAGGAAAAGCGCGGCGAAAAGGATAACGCTCCAGGGGATTGGCGTATCGCCGATCGTGCCGAAACCGATCTGCTGGTACCAGTCGGGAAAGCTATTGACGCCCCTCTCCTTGAGGATGATCTGTGCGAGCCCGCGATAAAGCGCCAGTGTGCCAATCGTGACGACCAACGACGGCAGTCCAAAGACGACGACCATCACTCCGTTGAACAGCCCGGCGAGCGTACCGATCGCTAACCCGCCGGCCATCGCGAGCCCGACCGGCAGATGGTGTTCCAGGCACACGCCCATGACGGAGGCGCAAAGCCCGATAATCGAGCCGACGGAAATATCGATCTCGCCCGTCACGATGACCAGCGTCATCGGCAGCGCGACGATCGCAACCGGCATCATCCCGGCAAGCGCAATGGAAATATTGGACGCCGTCAGAAAATGATCCGAAGCTTGGGCGGCAAGGACCAGGACGACAGCCAGCACGAGCAGAAGAAACGTTTCCCAGCGTACCGCCAGATTCCAAATCGTCACGGCGCGACCTTTCCTCGACGCGATCGATTCGAGCCGGCCAATGCATCCGCGCGATTTGCCAGACGGCTGTAAAAAAGAACGGTTCCGAGAATGGCCACGCCCAGAAGGGCGGGAATCCAGAACTGATCGAATCCAAGCAGTTGAACCCCATTCTGCAGCACGACGAAAATCGCCGCCCCGATCGCCGCGCCATAGACCGAACCGCTGCCGCCGAAAATGCTCACTCCGCCAACGACCGCAGCGGAGATGCTCTGAAGCTGTAGATCGGGGCCAATCACCGCGTCCACAGTGCCAAACCTCGCGCCCCACAACACACCGGTGAGACCGCACAGCATCCCGGACAGAATGAAGAGGAGGGCCACATGCCGACGGACTCCGATCCCCGCGAATTCAGCTCCTTCAGGATTGCTGCCAATGGCGTAGACGTTGCGACCCGTGCGCGTGTTGCGGGCGAGCCAGCCAAGAACCACAGTCAGTGCGAGCGCGATCCATACGAGAGGAGATTGGCCGAGAATATGTGTCTGCGCCACGGCGCCGTACTTGTCGGGGAGAACGGTCGCGGAGATCTGGCGGCCGCCAGCGTAAACGATAATGCCGCCCCGATAGATGGCAAGCGTTCCGAGCGTTGCGACGATCGCCGGAATGCGCAGGCCCGCAGCCAGTAGCGCGTTGCCTGCGCCCAGCGCTGTTCCAACCGCAATTCCGATGACAAACACTAGCGCTAACGAGGAGTCCGGGTGCTCCGAGAGCCAAAGCGCCGAAACGAAGGCGCTCCACGCTACAATCGCGCCGACGGAGAGGTCGATCTGTCGCCCTACGATGAGAAGCGCCTGCCCCAGGGCCACAACGCAGACGAGCGTGCCGGACAGCGCGACCTGTTCGAGATTCGAGGCCTGCAGGAATCGTGGCTCGCGCAATGTGATCGCAAGGCAGATCGCCAGCAGCGCCGCCAGCAATTTGGCTTCGCGCGAGGCCCAGGCCAGCGCAGCCGCCGCCTGCAAGCGTCGCCAGAGAACAGCGAGCGCGCGCGAGAATTTCATTCCTTGCGCATCACGACGTCGGCCATGCTATCCTGGGACGTGGGCGGCGGCGAGCAGCAGCTGAGCGCGGTCGAACCCGCCCCGCGTCGCGCGGGCGGCGACTTTTCCGCTGCGAAACACGACGATTCGATCCGCCATTCCAATCAGTTCTTCCGCGTCGTCGCTGATTAGGATGATCGACACGCCGGTCGCCGCCAACTGGGAAATCGAACGGTATATTTCCGCCTTCGCGCCAACATCAATTCCGCGCGTGGGCTGATCCAGAATGAGCAGCTTGGGGTTCGGGATCAGCCATTTCGCCAGAAGGACCTTCTGCTGGTTTCCGCCCGAAAGCGTCGCAGCAGTCTGTTCGATTCCCGACGAGACGACACGCATCTTTTTGGCGTATTCGCGCGCAATCGCCTCTTCGCGCGAACGCCGAACCCTGCCCAGCAGACCGGAAAGAGCCCGCAACACCGGAAGCGACTCGTTGGCGCGGATCGAAAAGGGCAACACAAGGCCCTGGCGGTGACGGTCCTCGGGAACAAGGCAAATTCCCCGTCTGATGGCTTCAGCCGGCGATTGTGTTTTGAGCTCTTCGCCTTCCAGGACGACCCGGCCGCGCTCCGGCAGTGTAATGCCGAACAGCATACTGGCGATCTCAGACCGCCCGGCGCCCACCAAACCGAAGAACCCCAGAATTTCGCCAGCCCGCACATCGAAATCGATGTCGCTTACAAAGCCAGCGCCGGTAAGGCCTTGGACGCGAAGCATGACATCGCCGATTGCGACCGCCTCCTTGGGAAAGAACGATTCCAGTTTTGTCCCGATCATCGCCCGGACGATCCTCTCCGGCGTGAAGGCGGAAATTGCATCCGTCGCGATGTGCTTGCCGGAACGAAGAACGGTCACATCGTCGCTGAGTTTCATGATCTCATCGATAAAATGAGTGATGAACAGGATAGCAACGCCTTCCGCCTTCAATCGCTCGACGAGATTGAACACTCGAACCACTTCGTTGCCCGAAAGAGCCGATGTGGGCTCGTCCAGCACGAGCACGCGAGCATCGATTGCAAGAGCGCGGGCGACCTCGATGGCCTGCCGCTCCGAGACGCCAAGGGACTTCACCTCCGCCCTAACCGGAAAGTCGACGTCGAGCCGCGCGAGAAGATCGGCGGCTCTCTGAAGCATGAACGGCCAGTCGATCCGGCCGCCCCTTCGCGGTTGCTGGCCGATGAAGACATTCTCGGCCACCGTCAAGTCGGGGAAGAGCGCCGGGTGCTGGTGCACAACGGCAATGCCATTGCGGCGACTTTCAAGCGGCGAACTGAGCGCGATCGGCTCACCGTCCTTCAGCATCCAACCAGAGCTCGGCTGATGCACGCCCCCTATGATCTTGACGAGAGTGCTCTTGCCAGCGCCGTTCTCCCCGGCCAGCGCATGAACGCGACCAGGAACAAGTTGCAAGCTGACCTCGGACAGAACCTCGACGGCTCCGAAGCGCTTGCTGATCTTTCGCAGTTCGAGGACCGGACGCATGATCTCGTCTTTGCGCGGCGAAGCGGCTTTCGGTCCCGAAGGCTCAGCGCCGGCTGCCGGCGCTGAGATCTCTCTCAGAAGTTGAAGTCCTTATAATTGTCCTTTGTGAACTCCACCGGCTTACCTGTGATGATTTGCCCGTTTTGGCCAATGGTGTACGTGCCGGGCCACTTGCCTTTCTCGATGGTGAACGAATCGCCCGGCTTTCCTGTGATCTTGCCGTCCACCAACGCCTTTGCCGCATAATAGGTCACGTAGCCAAGCTTGCTCGGATCCCAGAGATAGAACCCTCCGATCGTGCCGTCGAGCATGTATTTGGCGGTAATGCTCGGCACGCAATTGCCGGAAAGTTTTATTTTGCCGTGGCCTTTGCCCACCGACTCGAGCGCTCGCGCCACAGCTGGAAGGCCCGGGCACGTCGGAGCGAAGATCCCCACGAGATCGGGATACTTGGTCGTGAGCGCCACCGTGGCGTCAAAGGCTTTCTGCTCGTTGTCGTAACCGTAAACGGTGTCGACGAGCTTAACCCCCGGATATTTCTTGATCTCGTCCTTGAACGCTTCGATCCACAAATTCTGATTCGCGGCCGTCGGCTGGGCGGAAACAACCGCAACCTCGCCCTTGGGGTCCGGTCCCATTTCTCGGATCAGCAGTTGCGCGCCGAACCGGCCGATCGAATTGCTCGTCGCCTGATTGACAAAGAATGGCCTGCCGCCGGACGCATCAGCGTCGAAGGTCACGACCTTGACGCCAAGCTTCTGCGCACGTTCCATTGCCGGAACGACAGCGTCCGGATCGCTTGGCGCGACAGCAATGGCGGACACATGGCGTTCGGCGAGGCTGTTGATGATGTCGACCTGCGCTCTTGCGCTCGAACTCGGTGGGGCCGTAGTTGGCGACTTTGCCCCCGGTCTCTTCCGCTGCGATTTTGGCTCCAGCAAGCGTCGCGTTGTAGTAGGGATTGGTGGTTGACTTGATCACCATTCCCAGCTCGAAGGGGCTAGCGGCCAGGGCGCCGGAGACGCCGACTGCGCAGAAAAGCGCGCTCGCCGTGAGAAGTCGGGTGAACTTTTTCGACATGGGTCTTTATTCCCTGCTTGGTTTGGCCAGCTGACGCCCGGCCGTTGGTTTCCCCGCCGTTGATTCATTGCGCTGGATAGGAAGCGTCTCCGCCTCCTTTCCGCGTCCCTTCAGGTTACATGTTAGCGATATCAAGTCAACGTCGCCGTGGACGCCGTCTCCTAGTCTGCTGCGCGCAAACGCGCAGGTTTGCGACCAAAGGAACCTATGTTATCGATATCAACCAGGGATATGGGGGCCTGGAGGAACGCCAGATGAAGCAGCGGATGTTTGGCCGCACAAGCCGCATGGTGAGCGAAGTTGGTTTCGGCTCATGGGGCATCGGGGGAGGCCAGTGGAAGGAGATTCCAGACTGGGAAGCTCTGGACGCGCTAACGACCGCGCTCGATCTCGGTGTTACATTCATTGACACCGCCGACGTCTATGGCGATGGGCGCTCGGAGAAACTGATCGCCCAAGCCCTTCGAGGCCGCAGCGGCCCGCGTCCGTACATTGCGACCAAGGCCGGAAAACGTCTGCCGGCTCAGGTGACGTCGGGCTATACCCTCGAAAACCTCCGGGAATGGGTGAAGCGAAGCCGGGATTACCTTGAGGTCGATATCCTGGACCTCGTTCAGCTGCACTGCCCGCCGACCGATCTTTACTATCAGCCGTCCGTTTTTGACGCGCTTGACCGGCTACAGGACGAAAAGCTTATCCGGAACTATGGCGTAAGCGTCGAGAAGATCGAGGAGGCGATAAAGGCGATCGAATATCCAAACGTCGTCAGCGTGCAGATCATTTTCAACATCCTGCGACAGCGGCCGATAGATCTCTTCTTCGAGCTGGCGCAGAAGAAAAATGTCGCGATCCTCGCGCGCGTCCCGTTAGCGAGCGGTATGCTCTCGGGCAAGTTCACGCGCGCCTCCACCTTCGACAAGGCCGACCATCGCAACTTCAACCGCAGCGGCGAATTCTTCGATGTTGGCGAGACCTTCTCGGGAATGCCCTACGACAAGGGCCTGGAAGTGGTCGAAAAGATTCGACCGTTAGTCACCAACGGAGACATGGCGCAATTTGCGCTGCGGTGGGTTCTAATGTTTGACGCCGTCAGTGTCGTCATTCCGGGCGCCCGAACCGCGGCGCAGTCAAGAGCCAACGCAAGCGCATCCGATCTGCCGCCTCTATCGCCTGAGACGATGGCGATGCTTCGCGCCATCTACGAGACGGACGTCAAACCCTACGTTCATCAGCGTTGGTAAGGCTATGGCGGCGCGGCTGCTCGCGGCTAGCTCTCCGTTCGAAACTTTCGCCGGGCGGGAGGCGGGTTGACGTCGTGAGGCTCGTGTGAGGAGAGTGAAGACAGAACGCACGCGGCGGAGTGACGAGCGAGCCGTTCCTCAGGACGTCCCGCCTCATTTCGGTTCGAGACGTCATCCGGAGCAACCGGCGCCGACGATGGCCGACGTGGCCCGTCAGGCCGGCGTGTCGGCTATGACGGTCTCACGAGCGCTCAAAAACAAGGTGCAGGTCTCGTCGCCGACGCGACAAAAAATTCTTCGCGCGGTGAGCGAGCTCGGATATGTCCTCGATCAGGCTGCGGGCAGCCTGTCATCCCGCAAGACCGGCTTCATAGTGACGCTCATTCCGTCGATCAACAACTCGAACTTTTCCGATACTGCGCGTGGAATCACTGACGAGCTCGGGCGGACAGGTTTGCAGTTGCTGCTCGGCTACACCGACTACTCAGAGGACGACGAAGAGAAGCTTATCGAGGCGATGCTGCGACGCAGGCCCGAAGGAGTCATCCTTACAGGGGGCGTCCACACGCCGCATACACGGCGTATGCTGAGTTCGGCGGGCATTCCGGTTATCGAGACTTGGGACGTTCCGCCCGAACCGATCGATCAGGTCGTCGGATTCTCGAACGAGGAGGCGATGCGCCTGCTTATTGCGAGGCTTGCCGCGAAGGGCTACCGCAAGTTCGGTTATGTCGGCGGGACGACGACACGAGACTCTCGTGGCGAACAACGTCGCAAAGGCTTTATGCGCGCGCTCGACGAACTTGGCTTGGCTCCTGGGCGCATTGTTTCCTGGGGCGTGCCCCCAATCTCGATAGAGCATGGAGGCCCGGCTATCCTGACCCTCCTCGAGCGGTGGCCCGATACGGAAGTCGTCGCTTTCGTGTCCGATTTGCCGGCGTTTGGCGCCCTCATGGAATGCAAGCGGCGTAACATTCAGGTGCCTGAACAGGTCGCGATCGCCGGGTTCGGCGATTATGAGGTGGGCGCGTTCTCCCATCCCCGAATAACAACCGTAAACGTCGACTGTTACGGCATTGGCAGACTTGCGGCGCGACGGCTCATAGAGCTGCTGCAGGCAGGCGGCAGGAATCGGCACGATGAAATCATTTTGACCTCGTTCCGGGTGGTCGAGCGCGAGAGCGCCTGACACTACGTTTGCCTCCTGAGCCCATCCGAACAATGCAAAACGACTGCCGAGGCATAGCGTGAGCTTCCCGAGCGGTTTTCTGGACTTCGGCAGAGACCGGTTCGGGATTCTGGCTCTTATAGCGTTATCTGTTGGTATGGTCCGTTTCCGATTGCGCCGGCGATACAGTTTGGCGGGTCAAGGCGTTGGCCCCAGCCTTCGAGGGCGCGGCGCCAGCCGAGGTAGCTTGGCAGGCTGTTGGTGGCGACGCCGTTGAAGCGGTTGAGCCATTGCTTGAGGCGGCTGTGGTAGGCGTTGACGTTGTTGATATGCAGATGCGGCGCCTCGGGGGCCGGCTTTCCCGGCGAGGGCACAGCGTGGAAAGGAACGCCGGCTCGGCGGGCGAAGGCGGCCAACGGCTTGCCGCCATCGCCGACGAGATGATTTGCGGGCGTAACGACGCCCGTCAGCGCCGCAGCGATCGAGGCGTTGTCGTCCTGCGGCAGAACGGCGTCGAAGGTCGCGCCTTTCCGGTCGCGGGCGACGAGGACGGGAATGTTGTCCTGATAGGGGCCCGGATGCCGGGCCGTTCCGCCTCGCTTGCGCGCCTTGCGCGGCAGGTCGGACTAGCGGCCCTTGAAGGATTCGAGAATGAAGGTCTCATCCGCCTCGACGATTCCGCTCAAACTGCGAGGCTTGTCGTCGGGCCAGGCGCGCGCAGAAACCGATGCCGCCAGCGGAAGGCGGTGGTCGGATGGACGCCGCAGAGCGCCGCGGTCTTCGCCAGGCTCTTGCCCTCGATCATCGCCTGGGCGTGAGCGAGCCACTTCTCCTTCTTGCGCAGATGCGCCATGGGCGTTCTGGTCAAGGCGTTGAACGTGCGTCCGCAACTCTTGCAGCGGAATCGCAACAGCCCGTCCGAGCGGCCCCAGCCGACGATCTCGCGGCTGGCGCAATGCGGGCAGCCCCGGCTTTCCACCCGCTCAACGCCCGTCGTTCCAAGCGCATCCTCCGTCCGCTTGGCGCGTCGCTTTCCCGGTGAAGGCGCGGCCAAATCTTCCGGCGCGGCGGCGCCCTTTCCCACCTTCGTCAGCGCCTGCAGGGCCTGGCGCCGCTGCTCCACGCTCATCCCCGCAATCGACGACAGCCAAGCCGAAAAGTCCTGAGCCCGCATCGAATCACTCCCTCGACCCGACGCGATTCTAACCAAAACAATAGATAACGCTATAAGAGCCCCCTGGCTTATCCCGAAGCTCAGTAAGTGTGACTCGGATGGGGGGATTCCCGAATTGGCGCGTGTCTGATTCAAGGTGGCGAGCACGGGAGGTTCGCCATGCCCATTCCACTTCGAACTGATTTTGATGCGCGGATGGCGAGGGCGGCCGCGAGGCGGTCGAAGGATGGGCCACAGGCCAGGCGGCTTTTGGCGCTGGCGGCGATTTACGAAGGCGCGAGCCGGACCGAGGCGGCGAAGATCGGCGGGGTGACGCTCCAGATCGTTCGCGATTGGGTGATGAAGTTCAACGCCGATGGGCCGGAAGGGCTGATTGATCGCAAGCCGCCCGGACAGCCGTCGCGTCTGAACGGCGCGCACCGCGCCGCGCTCGCCGCGATGATCGCGAGCGGCCCGATCCCGGCCGTGCATGGCGTCGTGCGCTGGCGGATTGTCGACCTCTGTCAATGGATCTTCGAGGAATTCCGCGTCGTCGTCGCCAAGCAGACATTGAGCCGGGAATTGCGCGCCATGGGATATCGTAAGCTCTCGGCTCGTCCCCGCCATCACGAGCAGGCTGAGGGCGCGATCGAGGATTTTAAAAAAGCTTTCCCGCGCGCCTGGAGGAGATCGGGCGCGAGAAGGGCGTCGAGCCCGCCGCCATAGAGGTCTGGTTCGCCGACGAGGCCCGCATCGGCCAAAAGAACAAGATCACCCGCCGTTGGGCCAGGCGGGGCTCGCGCCCCAGCGCCCCGAGCGACCAACGAACCGCCTCGGCTTATATCTTCGGCGCGATCTGCCCCAAGCGCGGAAAGGGTGCAGCCCTCATTATGCCCAGATGCAACACCGAAGCCATGAACCTGCACCTGGCCGAAATCGCCGCTCAGATCGCGCCGGGCGCACACGCGGCGCTTCTCGTCGATCAGGCCGGCTGGCATCTGTCGGGCCGGCTCGTCATGCCGCCCAACATCACCTTGATCCCGTTGCCGGCGAAATGTCCGCAGCTCAATCCGCAGGAAAACGTCTGGCAGTTCCTGCGCGACAACTGGCTCTCAAACCGAATCTTCAAATCCTACGACGCCGTCGTCGACCATTGCTGCGAGGCTTGGAACAAACTCGTCGATCAACCCTGGCGGATCATGTCCATCGGCCTTCGCAATTGGGCCTGCCAGTTCTAATCAGCGAGGCTTGGTATCAGGCGCCATTTTCTGTCATTCAGTAACTGCCTAGCTGGATCCGGGGCCTCGTCCTGAGGCGCCGCGAAGCGGCCTCGAAGGACGCTCCAGGAGGCGCCAATTCGGATCATCCTTCGAGACGCCGCGCTTTGCGCGGCCCTTGAGGCTTGAGGTCCCCGGAGTTCGACGACCTTCCGAGGGCCGGCACCTTGGGAGTTACGTCACTCAACAACTTTTTTCCGGGCTCTTATTGCGCCGCACACGCGATCAGTCTCGAGCGCCGAGGCCGTCGCCGTAGAAGTACGGCGCTGCACCGACAGAAAGACGGTCACGCGATCGTTACCCGTCCTTCGGCTTCGGCTTCGAATAAATCCGCGCCCTCTGTGTTCACCGGCCGGACGAATGAGGGCGGCGGCTCACTCGCCGAGGCGCCGTGGACGGTCCGGACGGGACCGGGCCGCGGGGTTCGCTCTCGCGCCAAAATCGCAGAGGAGTGCTCGCAATGTCGAGATCATTTCAAGCTGTCCTATTGACCGCGGTCGCCTCCGGCGCGCTCAGCGCAGGCGCTGGAACGGCCCGAGCGGCCACCTATTTGCAGACGGATCTGGTTTCGGATCTCTCCGCACTCGGCGCCAAAATCACCGATCCCAGCCTGAAGAACCCGTGGGGCCTGTCTTTCCTTCCCGGCAGCCCGATTTGGGTTTCTGACCAGGGAACCCAGAACGCAACTCTCTATGGGGTGACCGGCGCGAGCGTGACCAAGGAGGCCCTCGCCGTCGCCATCCCCCCGTCCGGCGCAGCCGGCCCGACCGGCCAGGTCGCCAACACCAACGCTTCGGCGTTCGACGTCGCCGGAACCGGCAGTCACGCTCTCTTCATCTTCGCCAACCTGAACGGATCGATCTCCGCCTGGAACGGCTCCGCGGGGACGACGACGGTCACCGAACGGACGACCCCGGGAGCTACCTACACCGGGCTCGCCATCAACCAGGCGAACACGCTCCTCTACGCCGCCAACGGCGGGGGAAGCGGCGGCGTCGATGTGTTCAACAGCGCCTTCGCGCCGGCGGCCCTCCCTGCCGGAGCGTTTGCGACTCCCGCGGCGATCAAGACCGCAGGGCTCGTGCCGTTCGACGTCAAGGACATCAACGGCGCCGTCTATGTCACCTATGCGCCGGTCGGCCACGCGGCGCAGACAGGCGCAACCAAGGGAATGGGGGCGTTGGCGGTTTTCAGCGAGGACGGGACGCTCGAGAGCAGTTCGTTTATCGCCGATGAGCTCGCTTCGCCCTGGGGCCTGGCGCTTGCTCCCAGCAATTGGGGTCAGTTCGGCGGCGACCTGCTGGTCGGCAATTTCGCTTTCGGCGACAGCGTCATCGACGCCCTCAACCCCACGACATGGGCGCTCGAGGGCACGATCGCGATCGACGACGGCGGCCAGTCCGCAGGCGGCCTCTGGTCGCTGGCTTTCGGCGGCGGGGGCAATGACGGAAACCCGGAGAGGTTGTTCATCACTGACGGTCTCAACGGCGAAACGGATGGCCTCCTGGCGTCGATCACCACCGTCCCCGAGCCGTCGACCTGGGCGATGATGCTGGTCGGGTTTGGCGGACTGGCGCTCTTCGCCGCGCGGCGCCGCCGCCCGGCCGTGGCCGTCGCCTGAGCGGAAAGTCCGGGAGAGAACCGCCCGAAATAGCGTCGCGCAGGTCTGCGAGGCGCCGGCGTTCTGGATCGCCCGCGATCTTGGAAGCTGAACCGAGCCGATCGCCAGCTTCCAAGACAAGCGGGGCCGCGAAGGCCCCATTCGTTAACGCCCGGCGCCGGAAAGCCAAATCGCCGTCGTGTCCGAACCGAGTCGTCGCCGGCTTACTCCGCCGCCTTCTCCGGGACCCAGGCCGGCCCGGGGATCTTCGACGCGGGCGCCGCTGCCGTCGCCTTGACCTTTCGGGTTTCGGTGACCCATTGCGACACCTGCCCGAGATAGAGATAGATGACCGGCGTCGTGAACAGGGTCAGCGCCTGGCTGACGATGAGCCCGCCGACCATCGTAAAGCCGAGCGGCTGGCGCATCTCGGAGCCGGTGCCGTGACTGAGCATCAAGGGCACGCCGCCAAGCAAAGCGGCCATGGTCGTCATCATGATCGGACGAAAGCGCAACAGCGCCGCCTTGCGGATCGCCTCGGTCGGCGTGAGGCCTTCCTCACGCTCGGCGGAGATGGCGAAATCGACCATCATGATGCCGTTCTTCTTCACGATGCCGATGAGCAGGATCGTGCCGATGAGGGCGACGAGGCTGAATTCGTAGCCGAATATCATGAGCGTAGCGAGCGCGCCGAGCCCCGCCGAGGGCAGCGTCGAGAGGATGGTCAGCGGGTGAATGAAGCTCTCATAAAGCACGCCGAGGATCAGGTAGACGCAGATGAGCGCAGCGAGGATGAGCAGTGGCACGCTGGTCAGCGAATCCTGGAACGCCTGCGCGTTGCCCTGGAACGTCGTGGTCAGACCCTGGGGCAGTTGCAGCGCCCGCATCGCGCGCTGGACCGCCTCGGTCGCCGGGCCGAGCGCCACCCCTTGCGCGAGGTTGAAGCTGATGGTGATCGCGGGGAATTGTCCCTGGTGGCTGATCGACAGCGGCGCGACCGGAGCCGTCGTCCATTTGGCGAACGCGCTCATCGGCACCATCTGATTGGTGGTTGGCGAGCGGATGTAGATCTTGTCGAGCGTCGCCGGATCGCCCAGGAGCTGCGGCAGGACCTCGAGGATCACATAGTAAGTGTTCACCTGGGTGAAATATTGCGTCACCTGCCGCTGGCCGAAAGCGTCGTAGAGCGTATCGTCAATGACCTGCGGCTGGATGCCGTAGCGCGAGGCCATGTCACGGTCGATCTTGAGGGTGAGCGTCGTGCCGGAGCTCTGCTGATCCGTCGCGACGTCGCGCAATTCCGGCAGCGATTGCATTTTCTCGAGGATCTTGGCCGCCCACGCGCTGAGCTCCTCGAAATTGGCGTCCTGCAGGGTGTATTGGAACTGCGTTTTGGTGAAATGCGCGCCGACCGTCACGTCCTGGGCCGCCTGCAGGTAGACGCGCATGCCCGGCACCTTGGCGAGCTTCGGACGCAACCGGGCGATCACCTGGAACGCGTCGACGTCGCGATCCTCCCGCGGCCTGAGCGTAATGAACATGCGGCCGTTGTTCTGCGCCGAATTGCCGACGCCCGACCCAAGCCCCATCGCCATCGTGTCGACGGCCGGATCGGCCAGCACGATCCGCCCGACTTCCTGCTGCAGGCGATACATGTCGTGAAACGAAACGTCCTGACCCGCCTCGGTCGTGCCGAACAGAATGCCGGTGTCCTGCTGAGGAAAGAAGCCTTTGGGTATGACGACGAACAGATAGCCGGTAGCGATCACCGTGCCGATGAAGGTGAGAAGCGTGGGGAAGCGGTGGCGCAGGACAAAATCGACGCCCCGCTCGTAGCCGTTAGCGAGCGCCACGAAGCCCCTCTCGCTTAGGTTATAGAGCCGCCCGTGCCGTTCCTGATCGTGGCTCTTGAGAAAACGCGACGCCATCATCGGCGTGAGCGTCAGCGAGACACACGCCGAGACGAAGATCGTCATCGCGATGGTGACCGAGAATTCGCGGAACAGGCGCCCGATGATGCCGCTCATCATCAGGAGCGGTATCAGCACCGCGACCAGCGAGACGGAGATCGAGATGATGGTAAAGCCGATCTCCGCGGAGCCTTTGAGCGCCGCCTGAAACGGCTGTTCCCCTTCCTCGATGTGGCGGGTGATGTTCTCGAGCATCACGATCGCGTCGTCGACGACGAAGCCGACGGAGATGGTGAAGGCCATGAGCGAGAGATTGTCGAGGCTGTAGCCGGCTACCCACATCAGCGCACAGGCGCCGAGCAGCGCCAGCGGGACAGTGACGCTCGGGATGATCGTGGCCCAGACATTGCGCAGAAAGACGAAGATCACCATCACCACGAGCGCAATGGTGAGCGCGAGGGTGAACTCGACGTCGTGCACGGAGGCGCGGATGGTGGTGGTGCGGTCTGAAAGAATTCTGACCTTGATGGTCGGCGGGATCGAAGCCTGCAGGGTCGCCAGCGTGCCCTTGATCGCCTCGACCGTGGTGATGACATTCGCGCCCGGAATCTTGTACACGACGAGAAAGACGCTCGGCTTGCCGTTGCTCCAGGCGGCCTGCGTCGAGTCCTGCGGTCCCGCCACCGCCCGGCCGATGTCGCGCACGCGCACCGGCGCCCCGTTGCGATAGGCGACGATTACGTCGTTCCAGTCCTTGGCCTTGGTCAGCTGGTCGTTGTCCTGGATGGTGAAGGTCTGCTTCGGACCGATCAGCGCGCCCTTGGGCGTGTCTACAGTCGCGACGCCGATCTGCGCCCGCACGTCCTCGAGCTGCATCCCCTTCTCGACAAGCTTCGCCGGATCGACCTGAATGCGTATGGCGGGCGTCTGCTGGCCCCCCACGCGCACGAGGGACACGCCGGAGATCTGGCTCAAGTGCTGGGCGAGGATGTTTTCGGCGGCGTCGTCGACGTCGATAACCGGGGCGACGTCTGACTGAACCGACAGGATGAGGATGGGCGTGTCCGACGGGTTTACCTTGCGATAGGTCGGCGGACTCGGCAGATCTTTCGGCAGTTGTCCCGCGGCGGCGTTGATCGCGGCCTGGATGTCGTTGGCGGCGGCGTCGATGTTGCGGTTGAGATCGAACTGGACGGTGATCGCGGTCGCGCCGAGCGAGCTCGTCGACGTCATCTGGGACACGCCGGGGATTTGCGCGATCTGGCGCTCGAGGGGCTGGGCGACCGAAGTCGCCATCGTGTCAGGGGACGCGCCAGGGAGCGACGCCGAGACGGTGATGGTTGGAAAGTCGACCTGGGGCAGGGGCGCGACCGGCAGCGACGGGAAGGCGACCAGACCGACCAGGAACACCGCAACCATGATGAGCGTGGTTGCGATCGGGCGATGAATGAAAGGCGCGGAAAGGCTTTTGTACATAGGCTTAAGTTCCGCTTCCCGTGTCGATTGAGACAATCGACCCGGGTTGGAGCAGGAACTGACCCGACGTCACCACGCGGTCACCCTCCTTAAGGCCGTCTGAGATGACCGACGTGACCGTGTCCTGATGCGCGATCTTGACCTGGCGCACCTGGGCGCGGTTCTGATCGTCGATAATGAAGACGTAAAGTCCCTTTGCGCCATGTTGCACCACTTCGCTCGGGACAATCAAGACGCCCTTGTCTACGCCGAGCTGTAGCCCGGTTGTGACCGCCAGCCCCGGCCAGAGCGCGTTATCCGTGTTGTCGAACTCGGCCTTGAGCCGGATCGTGCCGGTGGCGAGATCAACCTGGTTGTCGCTGATCGACAAGCGGCCGGTCGCGAGCTTCCGGCCCTCCGCGTCCGTCACCGTGACTTGGGGGGAGCCGGAGGCCAGCTCCTCGTTGATCCGTGTCACATATTCCTGTGGCTCGGCGAAGATGACCGAAATCGGCCGCAACTGGGCGATCGAGACGATGCCGGTCTGCTGCCCCGCGTTGACGAGGTTGCCCTCGTCGATGAGGCGGAACCCGGCGCGGCCCGAAATCGGCGCGCGGATGGTCGTATAATCGAGCTGCGTCTTCGCGGCTTCGATCGCCGCGGCGTCCGCGGCGATGGTGGCGGTGAGCTGCAACACCAGCGCGTTCTGCGTGTCGAGCTGCTGCTTGGTGGCGAAGTCCTGTTTGGCGAGCGTGGAGTAGCGCGTAAGATCGAGCTTCGCGTTGGCGAGGGTGGCGTCGTCCTGCGCTCTCTTGGCCACGGCCTGGTCGAGCGCGGCCTGGAACGGTCTGGCGTCGATCTGGGCCAGAAGGTCGCCCTTCTTGACCGTTTGCCCTTCATTAAACGCGATCTTCATGATCTGGCCGTCGACGCGCGCCCGGACGAGGACGGTGTTGTAGGCCTGCACCTGTCCGATGCTCTCAAGGACGACGGGAAAGTCCGCGCGTTTGACCGGCGTCACGGTGACGACGATCGGCGCTGGGCCGGTTGTTTGGGCGGGTTGACCCTTCGAAGGCGCTGACGCAGTCTGAGCGGACGGGGCCCAAATCCGGTCGTGCAGCTCATGGGCGACTCGGCCGGCGGCCGGGAGCCAGCGGTCCGTCGCCGCCGGCGCGTAAACGCCGTAAGCGGCGGCCGCGCCGCACGCCGCTACGACAATCCAGGCGAACCCGGCGAGCCTCATAAACGAACGCCTCTCTGCAACTCAATGAAGCGCGCAGACGAACCGCTTTCACGCCCGTATCGGCGCGGGGCGCGCGTGCGGCGCGCTGCGCCGGACTCCCGGCGCGCAGACGCTTTGGAGGCGCCAGTTCTCGCGGGATTATGCGCCCATAACATTTTTTTCGGCGCGCGGAGCATCATCAACCAAATTTGACCGGCCGCGCTCGGCGCATGACGCGAGCTAAAACGAGACGCTCGGCGGGATGAAAGCCTTAATCGCCGCCGCCGGAACGAAATACTTGGCGATGTCGGTCGTGTGGGCCTGCCCGCCGATTTTCAGTGGCCGCCGAGTGATCGAAATCTTGCGGCTCATGATCCCCAACAGGCATAGATCGGCGGCGTCGAACACCCCCGAGCCGGAATTGCCGGTGGTGGCGACATCGGCGATCGCGGTGTCGAACCGACCGCGCAACTCGGCCGGAATCGCCTGCCGAGGCAAGATCCTGGAGGGGGCCGTTCCTTCGGGGATGGCGACAACGACCTTTTCGCCGGCGTATGGCGGACGCTTGCATAGGGGCGTGCGCCGCATCTGCAGACCGACCGGCAGCTTCGTCCCGTCGATCGACAACAGCGTCAGGTCCACGCTCTCCAGGCTGCCTTGCTTGACGAGTGTGGCCGGCAGGTCTCGGCCCGCGATCAGGACATGGGGCTTGGTTTGCGCCACGTCTCCGGCCACGTGCGCGGCCGTCAGGATGAGGCCATTGCCGAGATAGACGCCATAGCCGGGCCATGGCTGGCGCGGCGTGCGGTTGACGTGCACGGCGAACGCCCTGAGGTCCGCTGGATCCAATTGCGCCCGCCCCTGGGTCGGCGTCAGCGCCACCGAGAGGGCAGCGCAACCAAGGATCACGAGTCTCGCTGGAACCGTCATGGTTCTCCCTTGTCGCACGTCCCGAGCGATCGCAGGGGGCGCGCGACGAAAGAAAGCAAAACTAATCCCGCAAGGCGACTGTCAAGCAAATCTCTAGAAACTAACGGAGTGGAGCAGCGAGCGGATCGGTTCGGACAGCATCTCCCAGCCGCGGCCCACAAGCGAGGCGTGGCCCATGAGAGAGGAAAAGAGGCGAAACAGGCAAAGAATCTCGATCAGCGCGGCAAAAAGGACGTTGAGGAATGTAAATCCTTGGGGAGCGCCTAGGCCGACCTCCTCACGCATCACATGGTCGTAAGGGATCTTTTGTACATAGGACGACGTTCGTCCGAAGAATGAGAACACGGTGAGGCCAAAATACTGCAGTCTACCCGAGATAATGAATATGAACGAATACAACAGTCCAATCGTCGCCATTATAATTTCCGTGTTTCGATCGTGAATATTGTCGAAAACAAACCACGCTGCCGCCAGTATAACCAGTCCGGCGACGATTCGAAACAGGACCACCAGCGCCCTAAACATGGGAATCCCAGTCTGTGTTGATATTGTTTCTTGATCAAACCGCCGGTTGCGACAGGACAATCCCATAGCCCGGCGAACTTTGCTTGTCCAGCCAACAGCGTGGGGGAGAAATCACATTGCCGCATCCAAGCGCTTCTGGCGGCGCAGGAATCCGGCGCGACGTGTCGCCGCGGCACCCTCACAAGGCCGGCGCGTCTTGTTTTGGACCGAGTTTGGCTTACACTGCACTGCGTCAATCGCGGCGGTCGAGGGCGAGGCGCGGCGTGCGGGCCAGTGTCACGGAAAGCCTTGACTACAACGGAGTAATGGAATTTACCGTTGTCGCTGATTTTAACAACCGAGGACCTGGAACGTGCGAAAAGTGAGCGGAGACGCGTTCCTCAACCAAGTGTGAGCCGCAGATGACGACTGAGAGTCAAATCGCGCCTGAATTGGCGGCCGGGCTTGGCGGGACGAGCAGCGGGGCGTTCATCGCGCGCCCGACTCGCTGGCGTCTGCCGATCGCCTATGGGTCGATCGCTTCGTTCGCGCTTTGCGTCGACCTGGCGCTGATCCTGGGGAGCGCTGCGGTCGCCGAGGCGATCTATCACAAAGTCCCAGACACGTTCGAGGGCGAATTTTCGCACACAATCGCGGCCGCCATCTTCGTCGCCATTCTGTTCGTAGCCGTCATGCGGGTGCAAAAGCTTTACAGCCCAACCCGGCTGATGGTGTGGGAAGACCAGGCTCGCAGCGTGCTCGCCGCTTGGTGCGGGGCCTTCCTGATCCTGGCGTCGGGCGTGTTCAGCTGGGGAGTGAGCCACGATCTGTCGCGTGGCGACGTTCTTTTGTTCTGGGCGGTCGGCGTCGTGGCGCTTCTCGGGCACAGGGCGGTGTGGAGGTTCGTTCTGCCGAGCGCCCTGGAAAGCGGCGCGCTCAAAGGCCGCACGATCGTCAGCCTGTCGTGCGAGGAGAACGTTCCTCCCGAATTCACCGACAATTTGACCCGCCACGGCTATCACGCGGTGGCGCATTTCCATGTGCCTGACAGCGGACCGGAGGCGGAAGGGGTCATCGAGAGCGTCATCTCGCTGTGCCGCACGTCCGACATTCAAGAGATCATGCTGTTCGTCGATCCCGAGCGCCTGTCGAACGTCCGCTCGGTGGCGCGAGGGCTGAGAGTGCTGCCTTTGCCAGTCACGCTGGTTCCGTTCGGAACGCTCGCGCAATTGTTCCAGCGGGCCCGCTACGACATCGGCGACACGGTCGCAATCGAGCTTCAACGCGCCGCGCTGTCGCCGGGGGAGCAGGTGATCAAGCGCGGGATCGACATCGTTCTCTCGGGAATCGGCCTGATTATCCTGTCGCCGATCCTCATCGCCGCCGCGATCGCCGTGCGGCTGGACTCACCCGGTCCGGCGCTGTTCCGGCAGACGCGGCATGGCTTCAACGGGCGGCCGTTCCGGATTTTCAAGTTCCGCACCATGACCGTCATGGAAAACGGCGATGTGGTTCAGCAGGCGAAGAAGAGCGACAAACGGGTGACGAGGGTCGGCCGTTGGCTGCGCCGCTACAGCATTGACGAACTGCCCCAATTGCTCAATGTGTTCCTTGGCGACATGTCGCTGGTGGGACCGCGGCCGCACGCCTCGGCGCATGAACGCCACTTCACTTCCGTGATCGAGAAATACGCGTTCCGTCACCACGTTAAGTCCGGGATAACGGGCTGGGCGCAGGTTCACGGCGCGCGCGGCGAGACCGATACGCTCGACAAGATGCAGCGACGGGTCGAACTCGACATTTGGTATATCAACAATTGGAGCATTTGGCTCGATTTCGCGGTCATGATAAGGACCGCATTGGTTGTCTTCATCGGCGATAATGCACATTGAAGGCGCAGAGGGATCCCGGCTGGCGAAGCGCGCGGCTCCGGGATGCTGGGGGACCCAAGAGGACGCAAGAGAAAGCGGGCATGTCGATCGAGTTCGGTAAAAACTGAGCCCGTTCGGCCAGCCTCGCTTGCGGCCCGCGCCGAAGGTCGCGGCGCCAACATGGTCTTTGTCGGCGCGCTCGCGGCGTCGTTCTTCGTCGCCTATCTGCCGACCTACCTTAGGCTCGCAAACGGCGCGTGGCGCACCGAGCAGGAGGGGCACGGTCCCCTCATCATGCTGGCCGCGGCCTGGCTGGCCTGGCAGCAGCGCGACCGGCTCCGCGCCATTGAATTCAAGCCGGCGCTCGTCGCCGGCTGGATCATTTTGCTCCTGTCCTCGCTGGTGATGGCGGTCACGCGGTCACAGGACATCCCGATGATCGAAGTGGCGACGCAAATCCCGGTCATCTTGGGATGCCTGTTGCTCATCGGCGGTTGGCCGCTGGCGCGCGTTTTCGCCTTTCCTCTCGCCTTTCTTGTCTTTTCCATACCCCCGCCGACCTGGCTGCTCGACGCGTTCACCGTGCCGCTGAAAGTTTGGATTTCCGATGTTGTCTCGAACGTCCTGTACGATCTCGGCTATCCGGTCGCCCAGAACGGCGCGATGATCATGATCGGCTCCTACGAACTCATGGTCAAAGACGCTTGTTCGGGCATCAATTCGATCTTCGCCCTGTCGGCGATCGGCGTCTTCTACATTCATGAGTTTGTGGGCGACAACCCGATTCGCAAGCTCATCTTGATCCTGTCAATCGTTCCAATAACCGTTGGGGCCAATATCTTCCGGGTCGTGACGCTGGTTCTGGGCGCCTATTACATCGGCGTCGACACGATCGAGGGCTTGTTCCACGACCTTACCGGCATTGCGTTGTTCATCTTCGCGCTGATCCTGTTCTTCTTCCTCGACCGCGTCCTCATCGCTCTCGAATACGTGATCGGAAAAGCGCGTCGGACCTGGAGCGGCGCTAGAACAGCGGTCTGAAATCCGGCGGCCCGAAATCGGCGCTGGCGGGGCGCGCGCCTTGGAGAGAGTTTCGTAGACAGTGGACCGCCGGGCTTGTGGCCCAGGCAGTTAGGATTGGAGGCTGGAGCAGCAGGTCTAAGGACGCTCGATCCGACCCGAGAGGCTTTTTCACATTTAAATCGTCAGTTTGGCGCCTTCCTTTAGGGTTTTCGGTCCATGGCGTATTGGGGAACGGCTGGACCGGCAATCGCGCTTAGCCGAAACGGTTGGACCGACACGCATGCAGACGGTCTACGATTTTGTCACGGTGATATGCTTCATATGCATGGTCCTGACCTATTTCATGTTCACCGAAGGGGGCATGAAAGTCCTGGCGCATTTCATGCTGCCGGCTGTCGGCTTTCGCGATCGCCAATCAGCTCGGCAACCATGCCGGAAACAACGTGCCAATGAACGCCTTGGCGGTTATCCTGATCGTCGCCGGAATCGGCTACACCTTCATTATCGTCAGACACAGTCCCTCTTGACCGAAGCGAAGCGGGCCGCGGGAGGAAGGGAGAGCCAGCCTTACGCTCGTCTTGACGCGGACAATCGGATTCGACTGAAAAAAGTTCAAGAAAAGAGCCGTTCTTTGAAGCGCGCTTGCGCCGACGAGGCTTATCCGACGGCAAAGGCGGCCGCAGGTTTGCAATTTAACAGTCGAGTTTAGCCGCTCACAATAGCCGGCCGCTATTGCTCGGGCCCAGCGGATCTCCCGCCGCTTGCGACCGAGGCGCCGGCATGATCACCGCCGCAGAAATTCAAATGATCCGCAACGTCGATCCCGGCGTTGTTTTGCCGGGCATAGACACAACGACCGGCAATCCCTACGCCACCTCCACGCTGCTCGACTTCACCAAGATCACCCAGAACTCGAGCGCGCCTTACTTTTACACGCCTTCCAGAAACACGGTAACCGTCACGCAGGCCGGCGCGGTGCTCAGCGGCATCAATTTCGGCATCCGCGACGGTGCTGATCGGCGCGAACAATGTGACGATCAAGGACTGCACGTTCACCGGGACGAGCGGCTTTTACGCTGTTGAGCAGACTGGCGCCGCTAGCGGGCTTACGGTGGAAAACAGCACCTTCACCGGCAGCCAAATCGCCGACTGAGTCCAATGTCTGGATCGGCTCTACTCTGGGCTCCATGACGATCGAGGACAACAGCTTTTTGAATTCGCCAGCCGACGCGATCGATATGCACGCGGGCGTCGTCACCGGCAATTATTTCTCCGGCGCCGGGTATCTGCCGGGCGCGCACGCCGACGCGATCTGGGTGCCGAGCTCGACCGGAACCACCATCACCAACAATTTGATCGATGGCACGACGAACGCGGACTCTCCCGCCAATGTGAACAGCGATCTCAGGATCACCAATGAAGCGGGCAATACGAGCAACGTGACGGTCTCCGGCAACTATCTGCTCGGCGGCGCCTACACGGTCGAAGCCGGAACCACGAACACGACCTATACAATGAGCAATGTTTCGGTCGCCAACAATTACATCGGATACAGTGTGTTTGGCGCCTATTACCCCCCCACGGCCGGGGTCACCGAGACCGCGAACACGGCCATCGACTTCACCAACCCCACCCCGTCGATCCAGGCCCAGGCGGCCTATCAGGCCGCCGGCCTTCCAACGACGAACGTAGTCTCTGCGACAACCGGTAACGTTTGGACGATCGCCAGCGGGGCCGCGCCGACGACCGTCCTCGGGAACAGCATTGTCGGCGAGCATCTGCAGGGTGGGACGGGCGAAACGAACTTCGTCGGCGGCGCCGGCGAGCAAAGCCTGTCTACCGGCAAGGGCGCCAACATTCTCACCTATCTCGCCGTGAGCGACGGCGGCGATATTGTCACCGGTTTCGATCCGGCCAAGGACGTGATCGATCTCAGCCGCATGGACGCCGACCTCACCGCGGCCGGCCTCCAGAACTTCACTTTCATCGGCTCCGCCGCGTTCGACGGCGCCGCCGAAGTGCGCTATCAACTGAACCCGACGAGTAACGTCACCACCGTCCAGGCGGCGCTCGCGGGCGACACGTCGGCCGATTTCAGCATCACCCTTCAGGGACTGATTCCGCTGACCGCCGCCAATTTCGCGCTCACCGCGGCTCAGTCCTCGGCCGATTTGGCGGCCGGCGCGGCCATGACCTACACCAAGGTTCAAACGCCCGCCGGCGCGCCGACCGAATACGCATATTCGAACGTTCAGGGCAGATCCTATGCGTCTTACGAATCGTTCTACGGCACGACCATTGCGGCCGATGATCTGAACCTCAGCACGAACTGCGAACAAACTTGTCCTCTACGCCGCCGGTCTGACCGTCACGCGGGGCGGCGGCAGCGAATCCCTGCAGATCGGGTCGGCGGCGGCGGATGCGCTCAGCTATCATCCCATCGGAGACCATCGACGCGACCACCAGCGGCTGCGAGCAATTCATCTTCAGCGCCGGCTTCGGCGCCGAAACGATCAACGGCTTCGCGGTTTCGGGCGCAAGTCCGGACACCATTGATCTGGCGGCGTCGTCGTTCTCCTATCTGACTGCGGGCATGTCGGAGGCTCAGGACCTCGCGGCCGTGCTGGCCCACGCCATAAGTGGCCCGTCCGGCCTGACGATCTCCGACTCGGATGGCGACAGCCTCACCCTCACTGGAGTGACCGCCGCGATGATCGCCGCCAACCCCTCCACCTTCGATTTCACCTGAGCGGCCGCCGATCAGAGGTTCGGCGCCCTGCGATTGCGCGCGCGCACGGCGCAGGAGACGGGAGCGGCGGCGGAACGGCCAGGCGATGAGGAGCGTGGCCGCCCATCCCCAAAGGGCGGCGAGCCCGCCCGCCGCAAGCGCGCCGAACGACAGAGGCTCGGCGGGTTCGTAATTGTCGAGCGTGCTGCGCGCGATCCGAGGATCGAAATTCGTCGCGACGAGGTAGAGGCGCATGAGCGGACCGGCCGAGTTCATCGCCTCGATCTGCTCGCTGAGACGCCGGTCGCGATCGATCGCCTTGCGCATGTCTTCGCCGCGCTCGCGGGCCAAAGGGTCGTCGTTGCGCTCGAGCCGGCCCAAAGCCTCGGCGCGCGTCAGGTTCTCGCCCCGCGCCTCGGCGTCGAACTCGGCCACGATCCGGTTGAGCTCTTCGAGCGCCCCGCCCAGACGCTGGCGGTATTGTTGGGCGAATTCCGGCCCTTGCGAGCCGATGAGTCCGGCCAGCACGGCGATCGCCAAGGCAAGTCTGCGCGCAAACATCGACGGGTCCGCCTGCGGAGGAACGGCGGATCATAGCGCCTGGCGCCGGAGACGGAACTCGGGTCTCCGTCCCAGCGGCAGCCCAGGCGAACGGCGCAAGGCCGCGCATTCCGCTAAGCCAGCGAGATAAACGCCAATAAACGCGAGCGAATGCTAGTAAACGTTAGTAAAATAGCTCGCATCATTTACTAGCGTTTATTTTTCCGAATTGAGACTTTTCAATGGGTTACGGGCAATTCAAATAAAAAACTGAAGTTGTGTCTCAGGCGACGTGCAGAATGTCTCAAGCCGAAGCGCCATCCTCTCTCTCCCGCCCCGTCGCAATGGCCGCCCGGCCGGAACGCTCCGGTCGAGTTTGCCATTGCGAGGATCATAAAGCTGGTTTCTGTTTTACGCAAGAAGATGTCGACAAATTCGTGAATTCGCTGGTGCGCCAGCCGGCTGCGCCGCTTGACACCGGGATTGCGTCAACGCTGGCCCGCTTCTCGCATCGCAAGATGCAGGAGCTAGGCCGTACGCGTTCGCCCTCGGCGCGGCGTGCTAGAGTTGAACCATGTCCGACAGCGGCCCGTCGCGTAATCTACTTTGGCCTGGCGTCCCCCTCGCTTTGGCGTCGGCCGCCCTGTTCGGCGCGTCTACCCCGTTTGCGAAGCTGCTTTTGGAATCGGCCGATCCGCAACTCCTGGCTGGGCTCCTTTATTTGGGGGCAGGTGTCGGGCTTGCGATTGGCCAATCGGCTCGGTCCGTACTGGGGATCAGGACGTCGGAAGCGCCGCTGCGGCGGGCTGATATGCCTTGGCTGATTGTGATCGTTCTGTCCGGCGGCGTCATAGGACCGCTGTTCCTGATGCTAGGGCTCGCTCGGACTTCAGCCGCGTCCGGTTCGCTCATGCTCAATCTCGAAGGATTGGCGACCATGGTCATTGCATGGGTCGCGTTCCGGGAGAATGTTGATCGGCGACTCCTGCTCGGCGCGGCTTCCATCCTTGCAGGCGCGGTCGTCCTGTCCTGGCGGGGGCACGGGATACGCCTTGACGAAGGCGGCTTGCTGATCGCCGCGGCGTGTCTCGCTTGGGGTCTCGACAACAACCTGACGCGTAAATTGTCGTCGGCCGACCCGATCGTCATCGCGCTGATCAAGGGCCTTGTGGCGGGAAGCGCGAACCTGACCCTGGCGCTGTTTCTTGGCGCGCGCTTGCCGTCGATCGGCGCGACGGGCGCGGCGCTGCTCCTCGGATTTTTTAGCGTCGGGGTAAGTCTCGTGCTGTTTGTCTTGGCGCTTCGTTATCTCGGCAGCGCTCGAACGGGAGCCTATTTCTCGCTCGCTCCCTTCCTCGGCGCGATTATCGCGATCGTTCTGCTCGGCGATCCGATAACGACGCAACTGATCATCGCCGGAGTTCCTTATGACGTTCGGCCTGTGGCTACATCTGACCGAACGCCACAATCATGAGCATACGCACGATGCGATCGAGCACGAACACAGGCACGTCCATGACGAGCACCATCGACATTCGCACGACGGGGCGGTGACGGAGCCGCATACGCATTGGCATCGGCATGAGCCGCTTCGGCACCAGCATCCGCACTATCCGGACCTCCATCATCGCCATGAGCATGGCTAGGTCGAGCCGAATTGCGAGCTCAGTCGCAGAGGTAAGAGGTTTAACGAACCTCGGCGACGCCGAGCCTGGCGGCGACCCGGCGCGCGGTCGCTTCGCGCCGAGCAATCAGTTCGGCCACGTCTCGACGCGCCGCCTCCAGGATCTCGGGAGGCGCGGTCTGCGGCGTCCCGCTTTGAAAGGGCGGTTCCGGCGCATAGGCGATGTCGAGCTGGATGCGCTCGGCGGCGGCGACGCCGCGCGCGTCCGCGGCGAGCCGAAGCGCGCCGTCAATTCCGGCCGTGACCCCCGCGGCGAAGATGAAGTCTCCGTCGACGACGACCCGCTCGTCCACTGGGACGGCGCCGAAGAAGGGCAGGAGGTGGAACGACGCCCAATGCGTGGTCGCCCTTTTGCCCCGCAGGAGCCCCGCCGCGCCGCAAAGAAGCGCGCCGGTGCAGACGGAAAGGACTTTCTTCGCGCCTGCCGCCTGGCCCCTCAGCCAGCCGAGGACCTCCTCGTCATCCATGAGAGCTTCCTGGCCGCGTCCGCCGGGAACGTGGAGGATGTCGAGTTGCGGCGCTCTCGCAAGCGTCGCGTCCGGCATGATGCGCAGCCCCATCACGTCGCGCACGGGCGCGAGCGACTTCGCGTAAATCCGGTGCGTCGCGTTGGGCATGCGCGAGAGCACCTCGAACGGGCCGGTCAGGTCGATCTGATCAAGGTCATCGAACAGCAGCGACCCGATATTCAGGTGACGGTTTCAGGAAACATGCGATCCACCTCTTGTCGGAGAGTGAGCCGCTGTGGCGGCTGTCAGGGCGCGCCACGCGTGCTTTTGGAACAGCGGCTCGAGCGGCGGCTCGGCGATGGCGAGCGCATAGTTGGTGATTGTGGAGGGGGCGCTGACCGCCAGCGTCTCCAGCGCCTGGTCGGTTTGAAGCCGGCGGAGAGGAACGCCTCGACCGCCGCGTCGCCCACGTGGCCCCGCTTTTCGATGAGCGCGCGGGCGTAAGCCGAGAGAGCGGCGATGCGCGGCTCTTGCGGCGCGCGGCGTTCGCGGATCGCCTGCACGTCGGCGGGATCAAGCCCTGCCTTAAGCGCAAGATAGCTGTGGAAGGCCACAGCCCAGGCGCAGGCGTTGGTGACCGCATTGGTCAGAAGCAGCGTCTGGATCTCGGCTTCAGTGAAGGTTCCGCTGTGCACGCCCGCGAACAGCGGCACGAAGATGTTGGCCAGGACCGGCGAATTGGCGATGACTCCGGCGACATTCGGGACCATGCCGAAGGCCTGCTGCAAGTTTCCCGAGCGCCGCCCTCGACCCTTCGGGCGCAGAATCGATCGTCTGGACTTCAAAGATGGACATCTGTCCGCTCCTTGGCTTCATGAATTGAACTCGACATCGCCAATTTAGGCGGGCAGGGTTTGGCGATGTCGCCAAACACCCCTCAAATCCCGCCACAAGCGCCGCGACAGGGTGAAAACGCGCCGCGGCAGATCGAAGTGCTGGCCTTCCCGGACGTTCAGCTCCTGGACGTGGCTGGGCCGGTCCAGGTGTTCGCCGCCGCCAACGAGCGGGCTGACGGGCCCGCGCGTGCTTGCCCTACGAGATCCGGGTGATCGCTCCGGAAGGCGCGCAGATACGCGCAACGTCCGGACTGGCGTTCGTGACCGAGCCGCTGCCGGACCCGGCCGAGCCGCTCGACACGCTGATCGTGGCCGGCGGGCAGGGGGTCATGCGCGCCGCCGAGGACGCAAGCCTGGTCGAATGGCTCAAGCTCCGCGCCGGCGCGGCGCGGCGGACGGCCTCGGTGTGCACCGGCGCTTTCTTGCTTGCCGCGGCCGGCCTGCTCGATCGTCGCCGCGCCGTCACGCACTGGGAATATTGCGATGTGCTCAGCCGCCGCCACCCCGCGGTCACGGTGGAGCCCGATCCGATCTTCGTCCACGACGGCCCGGTGTGGAGTTCGGCCGGGGTGACGTCCGGCATCGACCTGTCGCTGGCGCTGGTGGAGGAGGACCTCGGGCGCGCGGTCGCGCTTGGCGTCGCGCGCTACAGCTGGTGGTGTTCCTCAAGCGGCCGGGCGGACAGGCGCAATTCAGCGCGGCGCTCTCGCTGCAAACGGCGGACGACCATTTCGCCGGCCTGCACGGCTGGCTCGCCGAACACCTGGCCGAGACTTTGTCGCTCTCGCGCCTCGCGGCGCAGGCGGGGATGAGCGAGCGGACATTCCTGCGCCGCTATCGCGAGGCGACGGGGCTTACGCCCGCGCGCGCCATCGAGCGGCTTAGGGTCGAGGCCGCCCGCCAGATGCTCGCCGACACTCGCCTGCCCGCCAAGCGCATTGCGGCGCGCTGCGGGTTCGGCTCGGAAGAGACGATGCGGCGAAGTTTCGTGCGGCTCCAGGGCGTGAGCCCGCAGGACTATCGACAGCGCTTCGGCGGTTGAGGGCGCGCGGGGCGCGCGCCTCTACCAGAGCTGCCGCACGGTCTGCGAATAGGGCTCGCTCGCGGGCTTCTCGACGACGCGCTCGTAGTTGAGCCCCATATCGGCGCCGCGCCACAGGCGCAGCCCCATGCCGGCGCCGATCCGCAGCGTGTTCGCCATATTGTCCTGGTCGATCCCGTCCACGCTCGTCTCGCCGCCAAGATTGTAATAGGCGTCGGCCGAGAGCCACAGCGCGTCGGTGACGTTCCGGCTCAGGTGCTCCTCGAGCCGCAGCAGCGGCTTTTGCGACAGCGTCTGCGCCCCGTTCACGAGATAGTTCCCGTTGTCGGTGAAGAAGCGCCCGGAGACATAGGTCTCGATCCAGGTTGAGCCCTCGATCGGGCGTATAGCTGAAATTGACCGTCGGCGAGATCATCCAGCGGTTGGCGCTCGGGTTGACCGGCGACGCCGGCTGATAGGTTCCAAGCGGCGTCGTGACCAGCAGATGGAAGCTCGAAAAGGTCTGGGGAACGAAGGATTGGAACTGCTCGCGGGTCAGCGCCGGTCCGCCGAAAATGTTCATCTGCCAGAGGAAGCCGACGTCGGAGACGCCGTTCGTGCTGGCGCGGAACGGGCCGGCGCTGGTGTCGATGAGCGCATAAGGCAGAACCAGCGAGAAGCCTCCGGTGCGGCCCCAGTAGTCCATGATGCGGGTGATGACGACCGACTGGGCGAACACATTGGCGCGAACGCCGGGAACGAGGTCGGCGCCGTCCTCGGGCGTGAGCGAGGTCGTGTAGCCGGCGTTATAGTTGAGAAGCCAGCTGTCGACCGGCGCATTGAGATAGTCGCGCGCCGAGCCGGCGTAGGCGGCCGCGCCGGGCCACAGCGCCGCCGCGACGCTCGCGCTCGCGAGCATCCTCAATCGCTTCGCCGGAAATGTGCTTCGCGCGCGCAATCAAGTCTCCCGCAAGCGCGCGCGCCCAGTCGGCAAGCGCGCGCCGGTCGAGTGACGCTTACGCCGACCTCGAGAAGGCGATGTCATCGTCGATCACCGTGCCCGGCCCGACCGGAACCGGTCGCGGATTCGGCTGATGGAGATTGTGGAAGGTGATATTGTCGCGGTGCACCTTGCGCAGGAAATCGGCGAACACGTCGATCGTCAATTGCTCGCCGGGGCAGCGCCGATAGCCGAAGCCGAACGGCGCAAATCCGGCATAGTCGCAGAGCGGCGCCGGCTTTCCGTCGGTCACCGCGAACCCTAGTGTCGTGGGTCAACGGCGTCAAATCCCGCCGCCCCGTTTGTTTGTTTTAGGGCCGCGATAGAGTGACACAGCCGCGCCAAGACATTCCCGCCGCCCCCGCTGACGCTCGCTCGCCCTGGTTTGTCTTGCGGTCGTTTGCCGGCTTGCGCTTCCGCGATCTGAAGGCGGACACCCTCGCCGGCCTGACGCTGGCCGCAGTCGCCATCCCTTCGCAAATGGCGACCGCCCGCCTCGCCGGGCTGCCGCCGCGGATCGGCTTCTTCGCGCTTGCCGGGGGCGCGGTCGGGTTTGCGCTGTTCGGCGCGAGCCGGCGCCTTTCGGTCGGCGCGGATTCGACCATTGCGCCCATTTTCGCTGGCGCGCTGGCGGCGCTCGCCGGGACGGGGCCCGACCATTACGCCACGGCAGCCGCGGCGCTAGCGCTCATGGTCGGGGTCATTCTCATCTGCGGCGGCGCGCTCAGGCTCGGCTTCATCGCGGACCTCTTGTCCATTCCGGTTACGACCGGCTTTTTCATTGGCATCGCCGGCCATATTCTGGTCTCTGCAGGCGCCGCCGGTGCTCGGCCTTGAGCCGGGTCAGGGGCCGCTCGTGCAACAGGCCCTGTCCCTGGTCGAGCGCGTTCAGTCCGCCAATCCCTGGACCTTGGCCATCGGCCTCGGCGTGCTCGCGATCATGCTTGTGGGCGAACGCTTCAGTCCCCGGTTTCCCGCGGCGCTGATCGCCCTCTGTCTCGCCGGCCTCATGACGGCGGCGCTCGTCTCGAGGCGCGAGGGGTGGCGACGCTCGGATCGCTTTCCGGCGCTCCGCCCCGTCTTTCGCTGCCGATGATCTCCTGGGAAGAGTTTCGCATCGTCGCGCCGCTCGCCGTGCTCATCGCGCTGGTGGTGATGGTGCAGACAGCCGCGACGACGCGTTCGTTCCCGGACAGCGCCGGACGGACCCGACATCAATCGGGACTTCATCGGCGTTGGAGCGGCCAATGCGTTCGCTGGTTTCATCGGCGCGTTTCCCGGTCGACGCGAGCCCGCCAAACACCGCGATCGTCGCTGAGACGGGGGGCCGGTCGCAGCTCGGCGGGCTCATCGCGGCGGCGCTCGCGCTTGCCATTCTTTTCGTCGGCGGCCGCGCGCTCGCCCATGTGCCGTCCGCCGCGCTTGCGGGCGTCCTGCTCTTCGTCGCGATGCGTCTCGTGCGGGTGGCGTGATCGCCGACCTGTGGCGGCGAAGCCGGGCGGAGTTTCTGCTGATCCTGGTCGACTGTGCTTGCGATCGTGGCGCTCCCGATCGAGCAGGGCGTCGGGGTCGGCGTTCTATTGTCGGTGCTGCACGGCGTGTGGACGACGACCCGCGCGCAGGCCGTCGAATTCGAGCGCATACCCGGCACGTCGGTCTGGTGGCCGCGCGACACGAATCGCGAAAGGCGAATTCGTGCCCGGCGTGCGGGTGATCGCGCTGCAGGCGCCGCTGTCGTTTCTCAACGCCTATAATTTTCGCCGCGCCATCGAGCGCTTCGTCGACGACGAAATTCCGCCGCAGGCTGATCGTGATCGAGGCGAACGCGCTGGTCGAGATCGACTACACCGGCGCGACGGTGCTCGCCGATCTCATTCGCCGGCTGCGTGCGCGGGGCGTCGACGTCGGCGTCGCGCGGCTCGAATCCGTGCGCGCGCAGGCAGAGCTTCGCGCGGCTCGGATTGTTCGCGCTGATCGGCCGCGACCATGTTTTCCGCAGCGTGCAGGAGGCGATCGACGCGCTGGCCGGGTCGGCGCCTGCGTCATGGGAATTCGCGCGCTTGATTTTTTTCGCCGCGTCAAATCGCGCTATGGTGCGGCGAAGCCGTCGCGGCGCCGCGCGCCTTGGGCGCGGGGGTCCAGCGCGGCTTTAAGGATCCTGACGCCGCGAGCGCGCTTTCCATGGCGGACATTCCCATCGGCGTCCTCACCATATCCGATCGCGCCTCGCGAGGCGTCTATGAGGACAAGGGCGGCCCGGGCATCGAGGCGGCGCTGAAGGAGCTTCTGGCCACGCCTTGGCGGCCGGAACGGCGCCTCGTCCCCGACGAGCGGCCGGCGATCGAAGCGGCGCTGATCGCGCTTGCCGACGAGCGCGCGCTGCCCGCTCATCCTCACGACCGGCGGCACGGGACCCGCGCCGCGCGACGTGACGCCGGAAGCGACGGAGGCGGTCTGCGACCGCATGCTGCCCGGCTTCGGGGAACTCATGCGCCTCAAAAGCCTGGCCGAGGTTCCAACCGCCATTCTGTCGCGCCAGGTCGCCGGGACGCGCGGCTCGAGCCTTATCATCAATCTGCCGGGCAAGCCGGCGGCGATCCGCACCTGCCTCGACGCCGTGTTCGCCGCCGTGCCCTATTGCATCGATCTCATCGGCGGCGCCCGGCTGGATACGAACCCCCAGTTCTGCACGGCCTTCCGGCCCAGGGCGTGAAGCGGACGCAGCGGGTCGTACTTCGCCTCTTACGGTTGAACTCGACCCGAGCGGCGGGAGCAAACGCCTCCGTGTCTCGCGCGCCTCCAGCGCCGGAATGTCAAATTGGGGGAATAGTTTTTTCCCCAACCGCCCCTTAAATCAAGGAAGTGGTGGAGCGTTGGGGCCTATGTCAGTCGTCAAGATGTTCGAGCCGGAAGCCGATATTCGCGCCGCGATGCGCGAAATCGGGGTGAAGGCGCGCGCCGCTGCGCGTGAGCTCGCCAACGCGCCGGCGGAGAGGAAGAACCGCGCGCTTACCGTCGCCGCGCGAATCCTGCGCGAGAGCGCGAGCGAAATTCTGGCCGCTAATGAGCTCGATTGCGCGGACGCGCGAGCCAAGGGCTTGAGCGCGGCCCTGATCGACCGGCTGACGCTCAATCCGGCGCGGATCGAGGCGATCGCGCGCGGGCTCGAGGAGGTCGCCGCCTTGCCCGACCCGGTCGGGCGGGTGCTGGCGCGGTACACCCGTCCCAATGGCCTCATCATCGAGCGCGTGGCGACGCCGCTCGGAGTCGTCGGCGTCATCTACGAGAGCCGGCCTAATGTGACCGCGGACGCCGGCGCGCTCTGCCTCAAGAGCGGCAATGCGGTGGTGCTGCGCGGCGGCTCGGACAGTTTTCGCTCGTCGGCCGCCATCCACGGCTGCCTGGTCCTGGGCTTAAGGGAGGCCGGACTGCCGGAGGCGGCGATTTCGCGCGCCCCCTTCGCCGCGCGCGAGGCCGTCGGCGAGATGCTGAAGGGCCTTGGCGGCGCGCTCGACGTGATCGTGCCGCGCGGCGGAAAGAGCCTGGTCGAGCGGGTTCAGCGCGAGGCGCGCGTGCCGGTGTTCGCCCATCTCGAAGGGCGTCGTGCATGTCTACGTCGACCGGGCGGCGGATTTCGACAAGGCGCTGAAGATCCTCGTCAACGCCAAGATGCGGCGCACCGGCGTCTGCGGCGCGGCCGAGACGCTGCTGGTGCATCGGGCTGTCGCCCCGTTCCTGCTCTCTCCGCTGATCGACGCCCTGATCAAGGCTGGCTGCGCCGTGCGCGGCGATGCGGCGGCGCGGGAGGCCGATTCCAGGGTGACGGCGGCGAGCGAAGAGGACTGGAGCACGGAATATCTCGACGCGATCATCACGGTTGGCGTCGTCGACAGTCTGGACGCGGCGATCGACCATATCGAGACCTACGGCTCGCATCACACCGACTGCATCGTGACCGAGGACAAGGCGGCGGCGGAGCGCTTCCTCAAGGAAGTCAATTCGGCGATCGTCATGCACAACGCCTCGACCCAGTTCGCCGACGGGGGCGAGTTCGGCTTCGGGGCCGAGATCGGCATCGCCACCGGGCGGATGCACGCGCGCGGGCCGGTCGGGGTCGAGCAGCTCTGCACCTTCAAATACCGGGTGCGGGGCGAAGGGCAGCTGCGGCCCTGAAATTCCCGCCGACGGCCGTCTGGCGGCGTTTTAGCGGCGCGGTTCAAGTGTTTCAAAGGCTTGAGGGGCAGTTTAGTTCCGCGCGGAACTCCCAAGCCGGGTGAGTCCGAATTGTCACACGGTGTGTGAGATCGTTGAGGTTTTGCGAGATTTTCGAGACGGGCGGGGGCGAACCGTAAGTCAAGGTGGGGATGATTCTCCCTGCCGAAGTTCAGGCGCTGATCGAAGCGCTCCGGAGCGAGATTTCCGCGCTTCGCTCGGAGGTCGCCGATTTGCGGCGGGAGAACGAGGGCCTTCGAGCCGAGAACGCCGAGCTTCGGCGCCGGCTGGATCTGGACAGCACGACGAGCTCCAAGCCGCCTTCGAGCGACGGGCTGAGGAAGAAGTCGCGCCTTCCCGGCAGCCTTCGCGGCCGTTCGGGCAAGGCGAGCGGGGGACAGCGGGGCCACAAGGGCGACACGCTGCGGCGGACGGCGACGCCCGACTGGGTCGTCCGACACGAGGCTGCGGCGTGCCGGCGCTGCCGGGCGGCGCTCGCGGCTTCGATGCAGACCGGGGTGGAGACGCGTCAGGTGTTCGACCTGCCCGAGCGGCTGATCGAGGTCACGGAGCACCAGGGCGCCATCTATGCCTGCGCCCGATGCCGCGGCGTGACGCGGGCTGCGTTCCCCGACGGCGTGATCTCGCCGACCCAATATGGCGAGCGCATCAAGGCGGCGGCGGTCTATCTCAACGTGCAGCAGCTTGTGCCCGAGGACCGGACGGCGCAGGCGCTTCAGGACCTGTTCGGCGCGCCGCTCGTCTGCCCGGCGAGCGTGATCGCGTGGATGGGCAAGAAGGCTCAGGCTCTGGAGGGCGTCTATCAGGCGATCGGGACGCGCGTCGGCGGGGCCAAGGTCAGGCATCTCGACGAAACCGGCTTTCGCATCGCAGGCTCCCTGCAATGGCTGCATACGACGTCGAGCCGGAGCCATACCTTCTACCGGGTCGGAGCGGCGCGCGGCGATGTTCCCGCAGGGTTGAAGGGCGGCGTCGTCGTGCATGACCATTTCCGCCCCTACAACGCCCTCGCGGACGTCGCTCACGCCTTCTGCAACGCCCATCACCTGCGCGAACTCAAGGCGCTCATCGAGATCGACAAGGAGCCGTGGGCGCAAGCCATGCGCGACGTCCTCCTCGACGCCGCAAAGGCCGTGCGCCAAGCCAAAGAGGCCGGCGCCCGGGCGCTCGAACCCGAACGCGTGCAAGGCTTCGTCGACCGCTACTGGCAGGCCGTTCGGGAAGGGCTCGCCTTCCATCGCGCCCTGCCGGCCTTCGATCCTTCGCCCGGCTCGAAAAAACGAAAGAAGCAGCGCCCAGGCCATAATCTCCTCATCCGCTTCAAGACCTTCAAGGACGAGACCCTGCGCTTCCTCGTCGACTTCGACGTCCCGTTCACCAATAACCTGGCCGAACAGGACCTGCGCATGGCCAAGGTCAAAATGAAAATCTCGGGCGGCTTCCGCACCTTCGAAGGCGCTCACGTCTTCGTCCGCATGAGGTCCATCGTCTCCACCGCACGAAAGCACGGCCTCAACATTCTCAAAGCCCTCACTGCAAACCCCTCCCAACTCCTCCTCGCAATCGCAGCCTGAAAACAGACGGCTTGGGAGTTACTTTTTTTATTCCAATCGCTCGCAACTCATTGAAAAGTCTCAATTCTAAAAAATAAACGCTAGTAAATTGGAGTCAATTTACTAGCGTTTAGGTGCGTTTACTGGCGTTTGCTCGCGCTTATTCGCGCGTTTGGCCGCAGCGGATCGACGTGTTCAGAGCTTGGTCCGGCCGAGCAGCGCCTCGAGACGCGCGCGCCAGGCCCCCGGGTCGTGGCCTGGCGCGGCGAACTGGGCGCGGGCGGGTCGGCCGCCGGCGGCGAGATCGAGGCCCTCGGCGTCGAGCCCGATCGCCCGCCAGAGCGGACGCGCCGTCTTGTGGCTAGCGAGCCGCGCCAGCGCGGCTGGCCCTAGCGCGTTTGCTTCCGCGACGAGCCGCTCCTCGGCCTCGGTCAGCGCCGCTTCGCCCTCCCGCGAGATGAGCACCTCGGCCGCCGTGAGCGGGGCCGCGCGGCCAAACCCGCCGTTGAAATGCACGTCCTCGATCCGGAGCGTGAAGAGGGCGAAATCGGCGAAGCCGGCATAAAGGCCGGCCTTGGGGTTTCGCTTTAGATACCGGGTCTTGGCGTATGGCGCCGGGCATCGTTCGATCACTCCTCCAAGCGTGACGCGCGGATGGTTGAGCGGGTCGCCGCGGTCGTGGCGCACGGTCAAGAGCAGGGAGGCGCGCGGGTCGTGGGCAAGGTTCCTCATGTGACGCGAGAGCGTCGACATGAGGAAGAGGGGCGCGCCTGTGAAATCGCTGGCTACGCCGACGAGCGTGGCGAGCGGCGCGCCTCCGGTCGCGTCGAGGGTCGCCAGTGCGCCGGTGCGGGCGAGTCGCATCAGCCGCTTGGCGTCGGCGATCGCCTCGGCCTGGGCCTTGTTCGGGTCGACGGGGGCGTTCGCCATGACGGCCTTGACGCTTCGGGCGGATTGGAGTGACACAATCCCGGCGGGTTCGACCGGTCAAGAGGGCGCCCAGCCGCCACAGCTCCGATTGCCGATTGCTGGTCTTAGCCTGCAAGGTCATGGTAAGCTTGCACAATTCGCGAGCCGGTCCCATGTCTTATCGGCCGGAAGAGGAGGATCGCCCTCCTCGGAACACATTCAGTCGATCAATGGTTTCAGCTTTAAGCCACCCAGCCCAAGAGGCGACAGCAAGTCAAAACGGGAGCTTCATGCCCACAATCGCGCTGGTCGACGACGACCGTAACATACTGACATCCGTATCTTTATCGCTCGAGGCGGAAGGGTATCGGGTGCAGACCTACACCGATGGCGCGAGCGCGCTCGAGGGGTTAAAGGGAAATCCGCCCGATCTCGCTATTTTCGACATCAAAATGCCGCGCATGGACGGAATGGAGCTCTTGCGGCGCCTGCGGCAGAAATCGGATCTGCCGGTGATCTTCCTGACGTCCAAGGACGAGGAGATCGACGAATTGTTCGGCCTCAAGATGGGCGCCGACGATTTCATCCGCAAGCCTTTCTCTCAGCGCCTTTTGGTCGAGCGGGTGAAGGCAATTCTTCGTCGCTCGAACCCCAAGGACGCGGCGACGCAGAAGGAGACCGAAGCGAAGATTCTAGAGCGCGGCCGGTTGAAGATGGATCCCGAGCGTCATACTTGCACTTGGGACAATACCGCGGTGACGCTGACGGTCACGGAGTTTCTCATTCTCCAGGCGCTGGCCACGCGGCCGGGTGTAGTCAAGAGCCGCAACGCACTGATGGATGCGGCTTATGACGATCAGGTCTATGTAGACGACCGCACCATAGACAGCCACATCAAGCGGTTGCGCAAGAAGTTCAAGGTGGTCGAGCCCGATTTCGAGATGATCGAGACCCTCTACGGGGTCGGCTATCGATTCAAGGAAGGGTAGGCGGCTCGGTCGGAGACATGAGCGCCGAAACGCAGCTTCACCGTCTTGCCGCTCAGCCAGCGCGTTGGAAACTTCGTTGGCTGCGCTTGCGCGCCCGTGTAGGCTGGCGATTTCTTACCGCGCGGTTCTCCTCGTCACTCACCCGCCGCATCGTCGTCCTCAATCTCGGCGGCCTCGTGGTGCTCGTGGTCGGCTTCCTGCTCCTCGATCAGTTTCGCGCCGACCTGATCCAGGCGCGCGTGCAGAGTCTCACCATCCAGGCCGACATCATCGCCGCCGCGATTTCGGCTTCGGCGACTGGGGACACCAATTCGATCACCATCGATCCGGACAAGCTCTTGCAACTGGCGCCGGGTGAAAGCGTGGGGCCGACGCCAAGCGATGAGGACGCGACGCAGTTCTCCATCAATCCCGCGCTTGTCGGGCCTTTCCTGCATCGGCTGGTGACTCCGACGCGTACGCGCGCGCGTGTTTATGACAGCGACGGCCGGCTTTTGCTCAACTCGCGATCATATTCGGCCCGCGGCGCAGTCACCCGGTCGGACTTGCCAGATGCGTCGGAGAGGCGCGGATTTGCGGATCGAATCGTTGCCTATGTGCGAAGTTTCTTCGTGACCTCGACTGCGCCGCGGGCCGACGATCCCTGGGCGACCAATGGCCGGACCATGCCGGAGGTCGCCGGCGCGCTGCAGGGCAAGACGCAATCTCTGGTGCGCGTTAACCGCGAGGGCGAAACAGTCGTCTCCGTCGGTGTGCCGATTCAGCATATGATGGCGACCCGCGGCGCGCTGCTCCTGTCCACACAAGGAGGCGACATTGACCGTGTGATAACCTCCGCGCGCCTGGCGCAACTGCGTTTCTTTCTGGTGCTCGCCATTGTGATGCTTGTGTTGTCGCTTTCGCTCGCCAATACAATCGCCGAGCCTGTCCGGCGGCTCGCCGACGCGGCGGAACGCGTGCGGCGCGGTATCCGGGCGCGCCAACAAATTCCCGATTTCACTGCGCGATCCGACGAGATTGGCCACTTGTCCCGCGCGCTGCGCGATATGACGCAGGCGCTCTATAATCGTCTTGACGCGATCGAGAGTTTCGCGGCCGATGTCGCTCACGAACTCAAGAATCCGCTGACGTCGCTGCGCAGCGCGCTCGAAACGTTGCCACGAGTGAACGCCGATCACTCGCGCGATCGCCTTATCGCTGTCATGCAGCACGACGTGCGGCGGCTGGACCGGTTGATCAGCGACATCTCCGATGCGTCCCGCCTTGATGCGGAGCTGGCGCGAGGCGAGGCGGGCCCTGTCGACGTAGCGGCCCTCCTGCATGCTGTCGTATCGATGGCGCAGGATTCTCCGCGCCGTAACGGCGCGCGGGTCCAATTGTCCATCCCGACCAGGCGCGGCAGGAACGCGAGCGCGGACTATTTTGTCCTCGGGCACGATTCGCGTCTCGCACAGGTCGTCACCAACCTGATTGACAACGCTTGCTCCTTCTCCGACCCCGGCGGCCTCGTTTGTGTCGCGCTCGAGCGAACTTCCGCCCGGAGCGAGCCGGAACGAGACCAGCCATTCGATCGCGTTGTCATTACCGTCGACGATGAGGGACCCGGAATCCCGCCCCATGCGCTTGAGCGCATTTTCGAGCGATTTTATACGGACCGTCCGAGCCAGGGGTTCGGTCAGAATTCGGGCTTGGGACTGTCGATTTCGCGCCAGATTGTCGAGGCTCACGGGGGCCGTATTTGGGCGTGTAATCGGCCGGCCGAACTGTCCGGCGTCCCTGTCGCGATCGCCGACCGCGACAACCTCGACGAGGGGATTCGGCACGGCGCGGGCGCGCGCTTTGTCGTCGAACTGCCAGCGTTCGCGGCATGATTGCCGGCGCCTTGGCGGGGGACACGAGCCTCCACGCTACGGCGGTGATTCATGGCGAAACCGGCGTTTTGATCCTTGGACCATCGGGCTCAGGCAAAAGCGCCCTTGCGCTGGCGCTCATGGCCCGCGCGAGCGCGGCGGGCGCATTTGGCGCTCTGATTGGGGACGACCGCATTTTTGTCCGCAAGTCCGACGGCCGCCTGATCGCTTGGGGGGCCGCCAATATGGCTGGGGTGATCGAGCGCCGGATGGCGGGTCTGATGGTGGTCCGACACGAGCCGGCGGCGATCGTGCGGCTCGCCGTAGAACTCTGTGATCGTGGACGTCGATGGCCGAGAATGCCAGACCATGACGACGGCTTGATCATCGGCGGCGTCCGGCTGCCGCGTCTGGCGCTTGATTCGAGCCTGAGCGTTTGCGATCAGGCGCTCGCAGTCGAAGAGCGATTGGCTGTCTTGACGGCGGAGAGCCCGGCGCGATCAGGAATTTCGCTTGAACATTGCGCCGCAGTGCACAAAAATGGGCGCCCTGAGATTTCCCCGCCGGCCTGACCGTCGCCGGGGAACTGAGCCGATCGACTGGTGGATAATTGATGATCGGAATGGTCCTTGTGACCCACGGCCAGCTCGCCACTGGTTTTCGGGCAGCGTTAGAGCATGTCGTCGGGCCCCAATCCCAGCTTGAGACGATCACGATCGGTCCTGAAGACGACATGGAGCAGCGGCGGTCGGATATTCTCACCGCCGCCACGCGCGTTCAGGATGGGGGCGGTGTCGTCATCCTCACCGACATGTTCGGTGGCACTCCATCCAATCTGGCGATTTCGGTGATGGACGGAGGACGCGTCGAAGTGATCTGCGGCGTCAATCTCCCGATGTTGATCAAGCTTGCGACGATGCGCGAGAGCGCCGATCTCGACCATGCCGTGGTGGAGGCGCGCGATGCTGGCCGCAAATACATCACGATCGCGAGCAAGGTGCTGGAAGGGAAATGACGTAGGTGGGCTCGGAAGAAGAATGCCCGCCGCCTCCTTCGTTCACCGGGGCGTTGTCGCGCGAATTGCACATTGTCAACCGAAAGGGTTTGCACGCGCGCGCCACAGCCAAATTTGTGCAGTGCGTCGATCGCTTTGACGCGGAAGTCAAGGTCACGCGCTGCGGAGAAACTGTCGGGGGCGACTCGATTATGGGCATCCTGACGCTCGGCGCAGGCCCGGGATCAACGATCACTGTGTCGGCCTCTGGCGCCGAGGCTCGTGAGGCGCTGGACGCGCTTGCGGCCCTCGTCTCGGGCCGGTTCGGCGAAGACGAGTAAGGACTACATCCGGAAGTCCTCGCCCAAATAGAGCCGCCGCACGTCCGGATGCGCGATGATGTCATCTGGCGGACCCTCGGTCAGAACCTGGCCGCTGTGAATGATGTAGGCCCGATCAATCAGCCCGAGGGTCTCTCGCACGTTATGATCGGTGATCAGGACGCCGATGCCGCGCCCTTTGAGGTGGCGCACGAGATCCTGAATGTCGCCGACCGCAATTGGATCAATGCCGGCGAAAGGCTCGTCGAGCAGCATGAAAGACGGCTTGCCAGCGAGGGCGCGGGCGATTTCGCACCGGCGCCGTTCCCCGCCCGACAACGAAATCGAAGGCGCGCTGCGCACGCGGGCGATATCGAATTCCTCGAGCAGCGATTCGAGCATCGCCTCTCTCGCCCGACGATTGGGTTCGTTGACCTCAAGCACCGCGCGGATGTTATTCTCAACGTTGAGTCCGCGGAAGATCGAGGCTTCCTGCGGCAGATAGCCGACTCCGAGCCGCGCCCTTTGAAACATCGGCAGCCCGGTGACGTCATAGCCGTCCAGTTCGATTTCGCCCTTGTCGGGTTTGACGAGGCCGGTGATCATGTAGAAGACGGTAGTCTTGCCGGCCCCATTTGGCCCCAACAACCCCACTGCCTCGCCCCGCCGCACCGAAAGGCTCACGTCCTGCACCACCATCCGGCCGCGATAGCCCTTGCCGAGGTGATGGACGGCGAGAACGCCCTGTCCGGCCGGCGTGGCCGCTGATTTAAGAGCCGCGCCGCTCTCCTCGCCGCGCAGCCATTTGCGCCAGCGAGGAGGCGCGATGATGCGCTCGCGCACAACGCCGCCGCTCACTGACCGCCGCTCGTTTCGATGGGCTTAGGCGGCACGCGAAAAGTCAGCAACCACCGGCTCCTATTTCGGCTTCGCCGCGTCCGCCTTCGTGGCCTCGGCGCCTGATTTGGCGTCGCCGTTCGATTTCGGTACGAATTGCCCATGCACTCGCCCTGACTTGGCGCTGGTGTCGACGATGGCCAAGCCGTTCTTCAGGTCATAGGTGAGCTTGTCGCCCTTGGTGACGTTCTGCCCGTCGCTGAGTGTGACGTGACCTATCAGCCACACTTTGTCCTCGGCCTTGTCATAGCTGCCGCGGTCGCCGGTGGCGACTTGGGTCTTGGAAACGACGGTCACGGGTCCCGTCGCGTCGAGGTGCTTGACGCCCGAGTCGGTGGCGGGGCCGGGCTGGCCATTTGTCGGTTGGGACGCTCCTTGCGTCGGGGCGCGATCCAGAAGGACGGTCATGACCGAGCAGGTCATTTTGGTGTCCCCCTGAACGACGACGACATTCCCGGAATAGACTGCCTTGCGCTCCTTGTCATAGTAAACGAGCTTGTCGGCGTCGATCGAGATCGGCTCCTTTGAATTTGTCCCAGGGAAGATTGCGGCCGAGTCCCTGGAGCTGGATGGCTTTTCCGCTGCTGCAGCGTCCGCGCCGCTCGAACAAAGCAGCGCCGCTGCCAGGGCGGCGAGCCACCGAGGAAGCCGAGACGGCAACGTCATGGATTGGTCCTTTTCACGTCAACCGCCGGCTGTTGGTTGGCCTGGGGAACGATGTTTGTCCTGACGTGACCTTCGAAAGTCAGTTCCTGACCGTGGTTGACCGCCGCAGCCCGATCGGCAAAGACGGTTGTGCCGTCGCCGGCTTGGACTTCGACAAGGTCGTCGCTTCCATAAACTCCGGACTTAAAATCGAACTTGGCGCTATGCAATAGCACGGTGAAGCGACCGTTCTTGATCCGTACATTCTTCGACAGCTCCATGCGCTCGCTCACGCTGTCGTAAACACCAGCATCCGCGCTCAAGTGGGTCGGCTCCCCGCCGGCCATGCCGATCTCACCGTCGACTTTCTGCAGCTCCACGACGGTCGGATGTTTGATGTCCTGCAGGGCCCGCTCCGCCGTTAACAGGTAGGGCTGCTTGTCGCTGCGGAATCCAGCAAGCTTCGGTCGATCCATGACGATCTTGGTTCCGTCCGCCGAAAGATTGGCGAAACCCAATGAGCCCAGTTTAGTTGCAAAAGGGTTGAAAAAGCCGACCACGAAGATCGCGGCGACGGCGCCCAGGCCGCCGATCAGAATCACAAGGCGCAACAGCCTCACGCGCGCCGAATGCCGCTTGGCTTTGGCGAAGGCTTGTTTGCGGTCGGGAGGCGGCGCAACACCGATGCGGCACCCGCCGAAGGGAGAAGCTAAAGGCTTCCCTTCAGAGACGTCCGCATGAATTGCGTCATTGTGAAACGCTGGCATCGGTTCTCTATTTTGGCCGCGGACCGCAGCTACAACCCAAATTCCATGGCGAAGTTAGGGCTGGTAAATCGGGTTCGTTTCGCCAAATCAAGAAAACACAAATGTCGAGCAGTATTGTTGTCTCATAATAACCCAAATATAACCGTTTAATCCGCCGGCCGGGGCTCACGGGATGGAGCGTGAATGAGGCGCCCGGTTCGCATTGCGTCGCGGCCGTTTTTGCGCTTTATCCCCATCGAGCGCCCCGTTGGGCCGGTAGCTCAATGGTTAGAGCCGGCCGCTCATAACGGTCTGGTTGCAGGTTCGAGTCCTGCCCGGCCCACCAATTGATTCCAAAGTCTATTCGGACGCGGGTCGAGGGTCTTGATGAGGGCCGATCCGCTAGCTCCGAGTGGGCCGGCGACAACCAGCGCGATCGCGGTTCGAAAGACGTCACCGGAGGCGATCCCCCGAGTCCTTGTCGAACAGATGGACGCTCGCATCAGCGAAATCGACGCCGATCGGCGCGCCGTCCCGACGGTCGAAGGATTTGTCGGCCTTCACCGTGATCGCGCCGCCGTCGACCCGGCAGGTGACCAGAACGTGATCGCCCATGAGCTCAGTCGCGTAGACCTCGCCGACGATCTTGCCCGAACCGGGTTCCGTGACCTTGCAATCCTCGGGTCGGACGCCGGCGACCGCCCGAGGTTTTGAACCGCGCATCTTTGTCCCAAAGGTCCCGGCTGGACCTGAGAAACGGCCCTCGGCAAGCTCGCCGTCGAAGAAGTTCATCGGCGGCGATCCGATGAAGCCGGCGACAAAGAGATTGGCCGGCGCATTGTACATGGTTGCCGGCGTGTCCAGCTGCTGCAGCACGCCCTTCTCGAGCAGCGCCACGCGATGGGCGAGGGTCATCGCCTCGATCTGATCGTGCGTCACATAGAGGGTCGTGATGCCGAGCTGATGCTGCATGTGCTTGAGCTCAGCGCGCATGTAGCCGCGCAGCTTGGCGTCGAGATTGGACAGCGGCTCGTCCATCAGGAAGGCCGCGGGGCGGCGGATCATTGCGCGGGCCAGCGCCACGCGCTGGCGCTGGCCGCCCGACAGCTGCCGGGGGTAGCGATCAAGCAGCATATCGAGCTGCACCTGGCGCGCGACGTCCTTGACCGCCGGTTCGACATCGGCTTTCGGCTGGCCGCGCACCGTCAGCGGATAGGCGATGTTGGCGAACACCGTCATGTGCGGGTAGAGCGCGTAGGACTGGAAGACCATCGCGATGTCGCGATACTTCGGCAGCACATTGGTGACCTCGCGATCGCCGATGCGGATCGAGCCGGAGGAGACCTTTTCAAGGCCGGCGATCATGCGCAGGGCGGTGGTCTTGCCCGAACCTGAGGCCCCGAGGAGGACGAGGAACTCGCCGTCCTCGACTTCAAGATTGAGGCCTTTGACCACCTCCACCGACCCGAAGGACTTGTAGATGTTCTCTAGCCGCACACGCATGGACGCTATCCCTTGACGGCGCCGACCAGGAGACCGCGCGCAATATGCTTCTGCAGGAAGGCCGCGATGACGATGACCGGCGCGATCATAATGACGATCAAGACCGACATGTACCACCATTGCGGGCCTCGAGTGGTGTTCTGCGCCGCGACCAGCACCGGCATGGTCTGGGCTCTCGCGTTCGTGAGGAAGAGCGCGAGCAGGAACTCGTTCCAGGCCAGGATGAACACGAGCATGAAGGTCGCCGCGAGCCCCGAGCGCACCAGCGGCAGCGCGATGGTGAAGAACACCCGGAACTTCGAGGCGCCGTCGATCTCCGCGCTCTCCTCGAGGTCGAGGGGCACGCCGGCGAAGAAGTCGCGCGTCAGCCAGACCACGATTGGCAGGTTCACGCCGGTATAGGTCGCAATCAGCGCGAATTGCGTGTCCAGCAACTGGAGATGCTGAAACATCACATAGATCGGCAGCACGGCGACGATCGGCGGCATGATCCGGTTCGAGATCATCCAGAACTCGATGTCGTTGTTGCTGACCGCGGCCTTGAAGCGCCGAACGAATGTGCCAAGCGCCAGCAGGAAAAGCGCGACCGCGACCGCGCCCGCGACCTGCCAGGCCACATGCACCGCCGCGACCGCGACAATGACCGCGACCAGAAGCACAAGAAAGGTCACGATCGCTGCGAGCTTGACCTCGAAACGGATGCGCACCAGCGCATAGGCCGCGAGCGCGCCGATGATGAGCGCCAGCACCGTGCTCAAGAGCGTCACCACGATGGAATTGATATAGGGGCCGAGCGTGTTGTTCTGCAGAAGCATGAAGTTCCACGCATCAAGCGTCGGCTTGAAATCGACGAACGGAATGTAGAAGGGGCCGCTGTCGACCTCGACCTCGACCTTGAACGAGGTCACCAGCACCCAATAGAGGGGAAAGAGGACGACGATCGTCCATAAGGCGAGCACGGTGTAGACGATGATCTTCGTCGGCGCCGACATCTCCTCGAGACTCTTCGCCTCGAACAGGCGGCGCATCAGGCCGGGCGATTCGAGCGCGCCGCTCACTGGTGTCTCCGCGTCCAGCGGACCACGTAGTTGAAGAACGACACGCAGGTGATCGTGGAGACGAACAGCAGGAGATAGCCGATCGCCGCGGAGCCGCCGAGGTCCTGGGTCCGCCAGGCGATGAAGGAATGCAGCGTCATCGATTCGGTCGCAAGGCCCGGGCCGCCTGCGGTCAGAACATTTGGAATGTCGATGATCTTGAACGCCTCGATCAGGCGAATGAGGACAACCGTCGCCGCAATCGGGGCGATCGCGGGCCAGGTGATGTCGCGGAAGATCTGGGCGCCGCTCGCCCCGTCGAGCCTGGCGGCCTCGAGCTGATCGCGCGGCTGGTTCTCGATTGCGGCGAGCAGCACGATGAACATGAATGGCGTCCACTGCCAGGTGTCGCCGACCAGCACCATGAGCCGCGCCGACCAGGCCTGGTCCGCCCAGGACCAGGCCCCGAGGCCGAGCGCCGCGCTGACCGGGGCAAACGGCCCTTTCTGCATGTCGGCGAACATGCGGAACATGTAGGCGACACCGACGGGCGTCACCATCAGCGGGATGAAGAAGACGACCCGAAAGAAGCCGCGCGCGCGGATCGGCTGCGCGCAGAGAAGGGCAAGGCCAAGGCCGATCATGAATTGCGCGGTGACGCCGAACAGGACGTAGAGACACGTCGTGAGCAGCGTGCCCTGATAGGCGTGCGGCGGCAGCGTCGCGAGCAGCGCTAGCACAAGGCCGGTCAGGAGCGCGACGGAAATGAGCCGCCCGACGAAGCCAAGCACGGAGAACTCCCTCCTGACATAGCGGATGAGCCAATAAAGGACGGCCGCGGCGTAGACGGCGAAGGCGATCCACCCGGACGTCTCGATCGGCTTCATCGTGCCGATGAGATGATATTGCTGCGTCCCGACCAGCAAGCGCTTGTAGTTGTAGAGGCCGATGAAGGTCAGCGTGAAACTGCCGCCCGCCAGCGCGAAGCGGCACAGCGACAGGTAGATCGAAACGATCAGCGGGAAGATCGCAAAGCAGAGGAGAATGATCACCGCCGGCAGCACCATGATGCGGCCGGAGTGGCGGTCGATCCATTCGTCGCGGGTCTCGCGCGCGCTCGTTTGGCTATGCGCTGCCTGAGTTAGGGTCATTTGTCCTTAGACGGTTCCGGCTCTCGGCGCGCGGAGCTCACTGACGGATGCGGTTTGGGGGATGGGTGGCGGCTTCCCGGCGCGCCGCGACGCGCCGGGAAGCGGGCGAGCCCCTCAGCGCTTGATGCCGAGCGAGCCCTTGTAGAACTTGAGCTGGCTCTCGACGCCGATCTGCTCGTTGAGGTCGTTCCAGCCGTCGCGCACTGCCTTGACCGTTCCGTCCTCGTCGAGTTCGCCGGCGAGATAGCGGGCGATCGCTTCGTCAAGCACCACCTGCTGGTATTTCTGGTTCTGCGGGATGCGCAGATCGAGGACCATGTTGGGGCTGTCCAGGCTGTCCTTGATCGCGCCGAGATAGCTGTCGCCGGCAACCTTGCTCATGCCAGCGTCCTTCCAGGTGTCGTTGTAGGTGAACTGGGTGGATCGATAGGGATTGAACCCGCTCTTGCCGATCGTCACGTCCACATCCGACTGCTTCGGCTGCGACATATAGGACAGGAACGCATAAGCCGCGTCCTTGACTCTCGGCTTCGCCTTGGCGTTGATGCCGCCGCTCCAGCCGCCGAACGCCGCGTAGGGCGAATGATTGACGCCGTCGATGGCGTAGGGGCACGTGTCCTTCGTGCAGGCCTGGAGCTTGCCGGTCGACCAGTTCAATACCTCCTTCGAGCCGGGCGTGATGACGGAGCCGGTCTTGTCAATGACCTTCGAGATCTTCGGGTCAATCGCCATGACGCCGACGTCGCCCCAGTCGAGGTTCAGCGCGCACTTGCCGGAGACGAACAGCGGACGGGTGTCGCTGACGTCGAGATTGAGCTCGTCCGGCGGGCCGTACTTGCCGGACTCCTTGAGGAACCTGAGCGCCTTGCGGAACGCCTCGTTGTCGATGAGCGGCTTCATGTCCTTGGTGTCGAAGAACGTGCCCTGGCTCGTTCCCTTCGACTGAACCATCGAACTGGTGATGTCGGTAATGAACCAGTAGCTCTGGGCGTTGCGCTTCTTGGCGATGCAGGAGCCGTAGACCTTGGTTCCGTCGAACTCCTTGCCATTGACCGCCTTGGCGACCTCTAGGTACTCATCCCAGGTCTTCGGGGGCTTCAGGCCCGCCTTGTCGAGAATATCCGTGCGATAGTACAGCATGTGGAAGTCGCCATCGAGCGGGACGAGGTAGATCTTGCCGTTGTAGGTCGCCGAGAAATTGCGGAAGAACGGACCGATCTGGTCCCAATCAATCGCCTTATCCTTGGCGATGCGCGGCCCCAGCTCCTCGAGATAGCCGCCGGAGACATAGTCGACCATCCACTGCGGGGCGAACACCGCAGCGTCGACGGAGTTGGTGCCGCTCGCCCAGTCGGTCAGCACTTTCTGGTAGAGGTCAGAGAACGGAACCGCGATGATGTTGATCTTCGCGCCGGTCAGCTTCTCGAATTCGGGCGCGCGCCGTTGCAGCGGCTCCTGGATCGCGCCGGTCTGAGTCATGATGTTTACGGTGACGCCGTCGAACTCTCCTGCTTGTGCGCTCATCGACGCAGCGAGCGCGAACATCGCTCCTGCGACAGCCGTCGTAATGCTCGAAATCTTCACCATGATCAGTTTCCTCCCGGTCCGGTCGGCGCCGCGCCCTTAGGCGTCTCTGTGCGATGCGTCTCGAGCGCCTGCGCCGGCGCGCACGCGACGCTCTTGGTCAATCGATTGGGCGACCGACAAAAAACTATACTGGCGGCTCGCTCGGCGCGTCAACGCGCATCGAGCGTGCGTCCAGCGCCAGGCGGTCGCGCCGGTCACTTAATCTGGCGCGCCGAGCTTGGGCCGCGGCGGCGCGAGCCCGCATGGGTTTTGCCCGGACGGGTTTTGTCTCGTCGAGGAGCTCACGCCTTCCGTCGCCTTGACTTTGCGAACGTGTCGAAGGCGACCGCGAGCACGATGATCACGCCGATGACGATCTGCTGAATGTAGGAGGACACGTCCATCAAGACGAGGCCGTTCAGGAGCACGCCGATCAGCAGCGAGCCAATGACGGTGCCGAAGATCGTGCCGGCGCCGCCGAACAGACTCGTGCCGCCGATCACCACCGAAGCGATGACCGTCAGTTCGTAACCCGTACCGGCGACCGCCTCCGCGGAATTGAGCCGCGCCGCCAGCACGAACGCGCCGAGCCCCGCGAAGAAACCCATGATCACGTAAACGCTCATAATGACGCGATTGACATTGAGCCCGGAAAGGCGCGCCGCCTCCGGATTGCCTCCGACCGCGTAGACCTGCCGCCCATAGCGCGTGTAGCGCAGGACGATGTGGGCGATGAGCGCAGCAAGCAGGAAGATGATGACGGGGACCGGGACCGGCCCGACCTTCCCCTGTCCCCACCAGGTGAACGAAGGCTGGAAGCCCGAGATCGGGCCGCCGGCGGCGAACAGGAGCGCGGCGCCGCGGAAGGCCGACATCCCGCCCAGCGTCACAACGAAGGGGGGCACCTTGAGCCGGGTGATCGCGAGGCCCTGGAGCCAGCCGCCAGCGAGACCGACGGCGATCGCCGCCAGCGCGGCCAGGCCCCAGCCGTAACCGACGCCGCCTTGGCCGACAGTGAAGCGGTTATCGAGGCCGCCCTTGGCGACCGCGGCGCCCACCAGTCCGGCGAAGGCGAGCAGCGAGCCGACCGAAAGGTCAATGCCGGCGGTAAGAATGACGAAGGTCATGCCGACTGCGAGGAGGCCGGTGATCGAAACCTGCCGCATCACGTTGAAGAGATTGATCTCGGAGAGAAAGCGCGGCTGCATGATCGCAAACAGCAGCATCAGGACGATGAGGAACAGCGTCGGCGCGAAGCGCGCGACGAAGCCGAAGACATCGACGCCCGTGTCCTCGGCCGCTTCCAGCCTCGCTTCGCTCATGAGAATTCCTTTCAAGCCCCCGAAGCGACGGCGCCGCCGCCCTCATGCGCCGTCATCATCGCCATCAGGATTTCCTGCGTCGCGTCGGTGCGCGCGATCTCGCCGGTTACCCGGCCCTCTCGCATTGTCACGATGCGGTCCGAGACCGCCAGGATCTCCGGCAGCTCGGACGAGATGACGATGACCGCGATGCCCTGCTTGGCCATGTCGATGAGTAGGTTGTGGACCTCGACCTTGGAGCCGATGTCGATGCCGCGCGTGGGCTCGTCGACGATGAGAATTTTTGGCCTGAGCGCGAGCCAGCGCGCGAGCACGACCTTCTGCTGGTTGCCGCCCGAAAGCTGGCCCGCCGCCTGGTCCGGGCTCGCCATGCGGATCGAGAGCAGCTTGCGGAACTCGCCGATCAGCGCGTCCTCCCGCTTCTCATCGATGAACCAGCCTCGGCTGACCTCATCCTGCGCGGCGATGGTGATATTTGTGCGGATCGCAAGGCTTAGAAACAGGGCCTGTTTCTTGCGGTCTTCCGGCACGAGGCCGATACCGTGAGACATCGCGTCGCGCGGACTTGCGAACTTAACTTCCTGGCCGGCGATGCGGATCGTCCCATGGTCGAATGGATCGGCGCCGAAGATCGCGCGCGCCGTTTCGGTGCGGCCGGCGCCGACGAGGCCCGCGAGGCCGAGGATCTCGCCGCGGTGCGCTTTGAGCGAAACATCGATCAACTCAATGGCGTTCGGATCGCGCGCGTTGCGGCGGCGGGTCAGACCCTCGACCTCGAGCGCGACCTTCCCGTGCTCGGGAATCGGCCGCTCGCCGTAGAGCGCGCCGACGTCGCGCCCAACCATCATGCGGATGATCGCGTCCACACTGGTGTCGGCGACGCGGCCGGTAGCGACGTAGCGGCCGTCGCGCAAGACCGTGTAGCGATCGCAGAGGCGGAAGACTTCCTCGAGTCTGTGAGTCACGAAAATGATCGACAGGCCCTCGGCCTTTAGCGCCCGCACGATACGCGCCAGGTTTGCGACTTCGACTTCGCTCAGCGCCGCAGTCGGTTCATCCATGATGATGAGGCGCGAGCGCATCGAGAGGGCGCGGGCGATCTCAACCAGCTGCTGCTCGGCGACCGAAAGGTTGCGCACCTGAGTCATTGGGCTGCGCTTAAGCCCGATGCGCTCCGCGATAGCTTTCGTCTCTTGGGCCAGGCGCCGCCAGCTCACGAACAGCTTCGATCCTGGTTCGCGTCCGATGAAGACGTTCTCGGCGATCGTCATGTCCGGGGCGAGCGTGAACTCCTGATAGATCGTAACGATGCCGGCGCGCTGGGCGTCATGGGGCGTCGCAAAGGCGACCGGCTTGCCGAACAGCTCGATCTCGCCTGTATCGGCGCTGTGCGCGCCGGACAGGATCTTGAGCAGGGTCGACTTGCCGGCCCCGTTCTCGCCGAGGAGCGCGTGGATCTCGGAGGGCCCCACTTCGAGATGGACGTCCTCGAGCGCGCGCACGCCGGGGAAGCGCTTGCTGACGCCGGTCATCTTGAGGATGGGGCTCTCGGGCTTTGCCGGAGCGGATGAAAGCGCCGCAGGCGCGTCAGCCATTCAGGGGCCCTAACTCATTCGTGCGAGCGGGGGAGATGGCGCGCCGAGAATGGCGCGCCCCTCCGTGCTTCGGCGATTTACTTCACCTCGTCGAGGCGCTCGGCTTCCTTGAGGTTGTCCTTGGTGATCGCCACCGGCGTGAGCAACTTGATCTGCTGCGCCGGTTTCGCGCCAGTCTTGAGGTAATTGGCCATGATCGCCACCGCGGTCGCGCTTTGCTTGCCAGGGAACTGTTCAACCGTCGCGGTGATCTCGCCGTCGCGGATCTTGCCCAGCGTTTCCGGCAGCGCGTCGAAGCCGATGATGGCGATGCCCTTGAGATTGCGCGCCTTGACGGCTTCGAGCGCCCCGAGCGCCATGTCGTCGTTGCCGGCGACGATGACCTGCGGCGGGGTCGCCATGCTTGCGAGCGCGCCCTCGGTGACCGAAAGGCCCTTGTCGCGCTCGAAATTGGCGGTCTGCTCGAACACGATCTTGTACTTGTCCTTGGCCTTGTCGAGCACGTCGTGTAGGCCCTTGTTGCGGTCGATCGCAGGGCTCGCGCCAGGCGTGCCCTGGAGGTTTATGATGGTCGCGCCGTTGGGGAACATTTTCTCGATCAGGTCGCCCTGAGCCTCGCCGCCCTTGACGTTGTCAGCCCCGACATGGCCGATGATCCCCGTCACCGACGGTACCCGCCGGTCGACGGTGACGACCGGTACGTGGGCGTCGATCGCCTCCTGCAGCGCCGGCGCCATCGCGTCGACCTCGTTGGGCGAAAGCACGATGCCTTTGACGCCCTTGGCGAGCGCAGCCTCGATGTCAGCGGTCTGCTTGGGCGAGGACATCTGGCCGTCGCCCTCGATCGTATCGAGGCCCTGCTGGTCCGCGGCGGCCTTGAAGGCCTTCATCATATGGACGAAGAACGGAAAGTTCATGCCCGGAACGGAAATGAGAATGAGCGGCTTGTCGGCCGCGAAGGCGGGCGCGGCGAGCGCGATAGCGAGCAGGCTCGCGGTTACAACTCGGCGGGTTAAGCGCATGGATTGTCCTCCCTTGCGCCGGACTGGCATGTCAGCCGGCGGCGGGCGACCATGTCGGAAATCGGCCGCGGCGACAAGGGAGGATCAGTCTGTTTTTCGAAGCCGGCGAAGCGACTGCGACCCTCACGCCCACCCCCTTTCCCAGCGGGAGAGCGGAGTTTCACGCCACCTCGATAGCCATCGCCGTCGCTTCGCCCCCGCCGATGCAGAGCGACGCCACGCCGCGTTTGAGCCCATGCGCCCGAAGGGCGGCGATGAGGGTCACCAGAATGCGGGCGCCCGACGCGCCGATCGGATGGCCGAGCGCGCAGGCCCCGCCGTTGACGTTGACCTTCTCGTGCGGAAGCCTGAGGTCGCGCATCGCCGCCATGGCGACGACGGCGAAAGCCTCGTTGATCTCGAAAAGGTCGACGGACTCCGCGCTCCATCCGGTCTTGTCCAGAAGTTTGCGCAGGGCGCCGATCGGCGCGGTCGGAAAATCTTTTGGCGCGGCTGCGTGCGTCGCATGCGCCAAGACCCGAGCCAGAGGCGCCACGCCGCGCTTCTCGGCCTCGCTTTCGCGCATCATGGCGAGCGCGGCGGCGCCGTCGGAGATCGAGCTTGAATTGGCCGCCGTCACCGTGCCGCCGTCGCGGAAGGCGGGCTTGAGCGTCGGGATCTTGTCGGGCTTCGCTTTGGGCGGTTGCTCGTCGGTCGCGACGAGCGTCTCGGCCTTGCCGGCCTTCACGCTGACCGGCGCGATCTCCCAGGCGAAATCGCCATTCTTGATCGCGCGGTTGGCGCGCTCGAGCGAGCCCAGCGCGTAGGCGTCCTGTTCCTTCCGAGTGAACTGATAGGCTTCGGCGCAATCCTCGGCGAACGTCCCCATGAGCCGCCCTTTGTCGTAGGCGTCCTCAAGGCCATCGAGAAACATCGAGTTGAGAGCGCGGCCGTGGCCCATGCGGTAGCCGGAGCGCGCGCGGTCGAGCAGGTAGGGCGCGTTGCTCATGCTCTCCATGCCGCCGGCGACGACGACGTCGGCCGAGCCTGCGCGCAAAAGATCGTGGGCCAGCATGGCCGCCTTCATGCCTGAGCCGCACATCTTGTTGATCGTGGTCGCGCCCGCGGCAAGCGGCAATCCGGCGCCGATCGCCGCCTGGCGCGCCGGCGCCTGGCCCTGGCCCGCCGGCAGCACGCAGCCCATCAGGATCTCGTCAACGCTGTCGGCTGGTACTCCGGCCCGTTCGACCGCGGCCGAAATGGCGCGCGCGCCGAGCGCATGGGCTGGCGCGTCCTTGAGATCGCCGAGAAAGCCGCCCATGGGCGTACGGGCCGCGCCGACGATGACGATAGGGTCTGAGGCGCTCATGGGGATCGGCTCTCCGGTCGCTTCAAGGCGGTCCGCGCTACCTCATCGCAAGCGAACTGGCGCGCAACGCCTCAACCTCCTCATATAGGGGAGCGAGCGACCGATTAGGAACACCGGCGAGTCGAGGAGCGAGCATGCCTGAAGCAGAGCCGGACATTCGCGTGAAGCGGGTATACGATCCTCCCGACGCCCAGGATGGAGCGCGGGTTCTGGTGGACCGCTTGTGGCCGCGCGGCGCGCGCAAGGACGAAGCGAAGCTGACGCTGTGGCTGAAGGATATTGCGCCAAGCGATGAACTCAGGCGTTGGTTCGGCCATGACCCGGCCCGTTTTAACGAATTCTCGCGACGCTACCGGGCGGAGCTTGCCGCCAACAAAGACGCGGTTAGCCGGATCGAAGACTTGGTGAAGGCCGGCCGGGTGACCTTGCTCTATGCTGCGCACGACGAGGAGCACAATAACGCGCGGGTCCTTGCGGACCACCTCAAGGCTCGGGCGCTGGGCGGACAAGAACGGCCATGATGGAGGCTGGAATGGATCAGGAATTTCGCAGCGCCGAGGAACGGCGCGCCGCAATCGTCGCCCTCACGCAAAAGGAGACTGGCATTGATGAGGGGATGATCGAGTCGCTCATTCGCGGCTTCTACGCGCGCGTGCGCAAGGACCCACTGCTTGCGCCGATCTTCGAATCGCGCATCTCCGACTGGGAGCCACATCTCGAAAACATGTTCGCGTTCTGGTCGTCGCTGACGCTAATGACAGGGCGTTACCACGGCCAGCCGATGGCGAAGCACCTGCCGCTGCCTGTGGACGCAATCCATTTCGACCGCTGGCTCGCTCTGTTCGATGAGACGGCGCGCGAGCTTTGTCCGCCAGCGGCCGCCGAGCGGTTCATCGAACGGGCGCGTCGCGTAGCCGAGAGCCTCGAGCTTGGCGTTGCGGGCGCGAATGGAGTCCTGCTGCAGAAAGGCGAGCGCTATCGCATGGAGGCGTAGGGATCACTTCTCGGAGAACAGCGTCAAGAGGACTTTCCCCTTGTCACCAATGATGCACACCAGCGTCTGCGGCTTGGTGGTCTTTTTCCGCTCCACATAGGCGTCTCCGATGACGACGGTTCTGATCGGGACGTTTTCGATGGTCGTGTCGGCCTTGATGATCCTGGCGCTGTCGAGATCGATCAGCACATCCTTGACCTTCGGATACTTTTGCTGAAGCGCAAGCAGGCCCGCTCTAGCCTTGCAGGCGTCCGCTTCCGGGGAGACGGTTTCCGCACAAGCCGCGCTGGCGATCAGCGAAGCGAGCAACGTCAGTGCAAATCCATGCCGCGCCATCGTTTCCCTCCACGGACGGTTCTTCAGCCGAACTCTGGAGCGTGCGTCATTGTTCCAGATTCGTCTTTCGCCGCTCGCGGAGGCGGCGCATCTTGCTCGCGCGTTCGGCGCGGGCGTGTTAGCTGTATGCGCATGACACTCTCAAGCGAAGAGATTGAGCGCTACGCGCGCCAGATCGTGCTGCGCGGCGTCGGCGGCCCGGGCCAGAACAAGCTCAAGGCCGCGCGTGCGCTCGTTGTCGGCGCGGGGGGCTTAGGCTCGCCGGCGTTGCAATATCTGGCTGGAGCTGGAGTTGGCACGCTCGGGATTGTCGACGACGATGTCGTCGCGCTGTCGAACCTCCACCGGCAGGTCATTCACGCGACCGGAGACGTCGGGCGTCCAAAGACGGAAAGCGCTCAAGCGGCGATCGCCCGCATCAATCCTTTTGTCGCGGTCGAACCGATCGCTGTTCGCCTCGACGAGAAGAACGCGGGCGCAATCGTCAGGCGCTTCGATGTCGTGCTCGACGGCTCGGACAATTTCGTGACCCGCTATGAGCTCTCGGACACGTGCTTTTATGAGCGGCGGCCGCTCGTCTCCGGAGCGCTTGGCGAGTTCGACGGCACGTTGACGACGCTCAAGCCTTACGAGAATGGACCGGACGGCAAGCCCAACCCGACCTATCGCTGCCTGTTCCCCGAGGCGCCTCCGCCGGGAACCATCCCGACCTGCGCCGAGGCCGGCGTGCTTGGGGCGCTCGGCGGCGTGCTCGGCTCGCTGATGGCGCTGGAAGCGATTCGCGAAATCGTGGGCGGCTTTGGCGACGGCGACGAGGGGCTGGTCGGGCGGCTCCTCATGATCGACGCGCGCGCGATGCGGTTCGAGACCCTGCGCTATACTTGGGATCCCGACAATCCGCTCAGCGGAAAAAGCTCTCGGCGCGAGGCGCTGCTCGAGGGCGAAGCCTGATTTCATCCGCCCGCCCGCGACTCACTTCGTGGGATTGACGAAGCCCACGCAATTGTTGCGGCCCGAATCGAGGCATCGCTGAGCTCTGCGGCTGTGGTCGAGCGCGTGGAAGACCCAGTAGCCGAGCAGGACGAGCGCCGCGATCGCGAGAAGCGCGATGACATTGGCGAATGTCCGGCGCTCGAAATCACTCTCGTCCGCCTCCCCGCGCCTCGGCAGGTTCAGGCGATAGAGTTTGAATTCCTCCGGTCGAGCTTGCGCCATTGTTTCGCGCTCAATCGTATTGGGCCCGCTCTAAATCACTCGCCCATTGGCGCCTTTATAAGCCGCGAGCGAGCTTTGCTCAATGGCCGCCAGCATTTTAACATATTTGATCAGTTGGACATAATTCTCTCCGGGCATAGTGCGCGCGGGCTTCCCCACCACTCGACCCGGAGACAGGCCATGCGCCGCCTCGTTGCCTATTGCGTTCCCGCGCTTCTTTTTCTCGCCCTCCCCACGCCTTCCCGCGCCTCCAATGACGGCATCATCGTCTTCACGCCCCCGCAGCCTCAAGCGGCCGAAAGCGGCTCTGGCGGGGCGCCCCCTCCGTCCCAGCCGTATCGCCCATGCGCGGGCGATATGGCGGCGGCTTTATCGAAGCGCTGCTGACCGGCGGCCTTGCGCAAGAGCCGCAGAGGACCGCCCCGACTGCTGGCGAACCGGCGCCGGACGTGGAGGCCGGACCCGCGCCGCAATTCCAGCGCCGGGAAGTCGACTATACGGGACCCGAGGCGCCGGGAACGATTGTCGTCGACACGCCCGAGAAGCTCCTGTTTCTGATCGAGCCGCACGGGAAGGCGCTGCGCTATGGCATCGGCGTGGGCCGTCCCGGCCTCGAATGGGCCGGAATCAAGCGGATCAGCCGCAAGTCGGAATGGCCGGATTGGACGCCGCCGCCGGAAATGCTGCTGCGCCGACCCGATTTACCCCGCTATATGGCCGGCGGACCGGGCAATCCGCTCGGCGCCAGAGCCCTCTATCTCGGCTCCTCGCTCTACCGCATTCACGGCACCAATGAGCCTTCGACCATCGGTCACAACGTCTCGTCAGGCTGCATCCGGATGATGAACAAGGACGTGATCGACCTTTACAATCGCGTGCCGGTCGGCGCGAAAGTGATCGTGCTCTGAAGCCACAACCTCCCTCCCCTCCTCTCAAACGAAAGCGGCGAGGCGCGCGCACGCCTCGCCGCCCATGGGAAGAAGCGTACCGTTACACGTCGTCGTAGCCGCCGCCGTCGTCAGACGAGCCGTCGGAGCCGTCGAAGGTCGAATCGTCAAGATTGTCGAAGTTGGCGTCCTGGACGCCCGGCGCGCCGGGATCGAACTCTTGGAAATTGGCGTCGCTGCCGGCGTCAGGCCGATCGCCGTAATAGTTGTTGATCTCCGTCATTTCCGGCCTGTCGCCGGCGAGGCCCGAGCCGCCGAACCCCGTGGCGCTTGCCCCGCCTCCAAAGAGGCCGCCGCCGCCGCCATGGCCGCCGAACAGGCCGCCGAGGAGATTGCCAAGGACGACGCCGCCGGCCACGCCCGTCGCAGTCGAGGCCGCGTTTTGGAGGAAGCCGCCGCCGCCCGAGGCTTGGGGCTGGCCCCACGGGCCGGGCTGCTGCGGATAGCCCTGCGGAGGCGGGGGAGGATAGCCGCCCTGGGGCGGGGGCGGCGCGTAGCCGCGCGGGGGCGGCGGGGGCGCCGCGCGCTGATAGGCCTGCGGGTCAGGCTCCTGCCGGGGCGGGGCGGCGGGGGCGCCGCCGCCGAAAATGGACTTGCCGAGATTGCCGAGGAAACTGCCGTGTTCCTGGTTCTGGTCAGCGTCCCGCGCCGCCGCTTCGAGCTGGGAAATATGGTTCGCTGCGGCCTCGAGGGCCTGCTGCTGGACAAGCACGGTCTGCGCCAGGACATAGGGCGCGTGGGGCGCGACGCGAACCGCGTCATTGATGAAGGATTCGGCTTCGGGGTCACGCTGCGTCGCGGCGGCGGAGTTGACGCGCTGGAACAGGCCACCAAGCATTTGACGTTCGTCGGGGGTCATGACGCTCTCCCTGCGGCCGGATCGGCCGCGCCCAGAATGTAGCGACGCATGCGGCCAATCCAAGTCTGGGGCCGGCGTTTTTCCCTCGGCGAGCGCGCTTTTCGCGTCAAGCCCCGCGGCGGCGCGCCTTTACTCAGGCTTGCCGATCGTCTAGGCGATGGCCGCAGACAGCCCCGGCTCGGCTTTTTGCCGCCCATGCCGGGGTTTCGCTCGTTTAAACCACCGAAAGAGCAATCGATCTTGGCCAATGTTGTCGTTGTCGGCGCCCAATGGGGCGACGAAGGAAAGGGCAAGATCGTCGATTGGTTGTCGGTCGGCGCCGACGTCGTCGTGCGGTTCCAGGGCGGCCACAACGCCGGCCACACGCTGGTGATCGACGGCAAGATCTACAAACTCGCGCTGCTTCCATCCGGCATCGTCCGGCCCGGGAAACTGTCGATCATCGGCAATGGCGTCGTCCTCGATCCCTATCATCTCATTGGGGAAATCGAGGCGCTGAGCGGGCAGGGGATCGAGGTGACGCCGGCGAACCTCAAGATCGCCGAGAATGTCCCGCTGATCCTGTCGCTGCACCGCGATCTCGACGCCCATCGCGAGTCCGGCGGCGCAGCCAAGATCGGCACCACCAAGCGCGGCATCGGTCCCGCTTACGAGGACAAGGTCGCCAGGCGCGCGATCCGGCTCATGGACCTCGCCGACCCGGATGCGCTCGGCGGCAAGATCGACCGCCTGCTCGCCCATCACGGTCCGCTCTGCCGCGGGCTTGGACTGCCGCCGCCCAGCGCGGCAGCGATTCGTGACGAATTGTCAGCCGTCGCGCCGAAGGTTCTGCCGTTCATGGCGCCGACATTCGAGATTCTCGACAGCGAGCGGCGAGCGGGCAAGCGCATTCTGTTCGAAGGCGCGCAAGGCGCCATGCTGGACGTCGACCACGGCACCTATCCATATGTGACGTCCTCGAACACGGTCGCGGCCAATGCGGCGACCGGATCCGGCCTCGGGCCGAGGGCGATCGGCTATGTGCTTGGCATCGCCAAAGCCTACACGACACGGGTTGGCGGGGGCCCGTTTCCGACCGAACTCGACGACGAAGTCGGCAGGCGGATCGGTGAGCGCGGCCGTGAATTCGGCACCAACACGGGGCGCCCGCGACGGTGCGGATGGTTCGACGCGGTGCTCGTGCGCCAGGCGGTCCGCACTTCCGGCATCGACGGCCTCGCGCTGACCAAGCTTGACATTCTCGACGGCTTCGAGACGATCAAGGTCGCGACGCGTTACCGCCTGGACGGCGAGGAGATCGATTATCTTCCCGCGTCGCAATCCGCGCAGGCGCGCATCGAGCCGCTGTATGAAACGATCGAAGGCTGGAAGGGAGCGACGAGCAAGGCGCGGTCGTGGGCCGACCTGCCGGCGCAGGCGATAAAATATGTGCGCCGAATCGAGGAACTGGTCGGCGCGCCGGTCGCCTTATTATCGACGAGTCCTGAGCGCGACGATACGATTCTTGTGCATGATCCATTTCAGGACTAAGGGATCTTCCGCGTCATCGCGCGGAAGGGTTGAGCGGACGCTTCATGGCTGATTATCACTCGCTGCTCATGCGAGCCGTCGCCAATTTGCCCAACGCGGGCACGCCGGCGACGCGCGGAGCAATCTACGGGCGCGCAAAAAAGGCTTTGCTCGAACAGCTGAGGAGCCTGCGTCCGCCGCTGCCGGAAAGCGACATCGAGCGCGAGGAGAAGGCGCTCGATAAAGCGATCGCCGAGATCGAGGGGAAGTACGGGTCGGAAGGCGCAGCCGGGCCTCCCGCTCCGCCGGCCGTAGCGGCGGCGCCGGCCTCGCCGGCTGCGGCAAAGCCCGCTCCCACGCCGCCTCAACCTGCCCCCATCCAGCGCCCGGCCGCGCCCGCGGCGTCCGGGCCGTCCGCCCCCCCAGCGCGACCCCCCGCCCAGGCGAAGCCAGGTCAACCCAAATCCACGCCGAGCGCGCCGATACCACCCGGGGCCGCCCAGCGGCCTCAGGTGACGGCCCAGGGGCGCAGCCAGATGATGGCCGTGCCGCCGCCGCGCCCGTCGCCGCAGGCGCCGACCGCGCCTGCGGGCAAGCCAGCCGCAGTCGCGTCGGCGGCCGCCGCTTCGCCGGCTCGATCGCAGCTGACTGCCGCGATGGGCAATTCGTCTTTGGGCCGGGCCGCTCCTTCGGTCGGAGCGAGAGGCGGCAAGGATGAGGGCGTGCCGGGGGTGGCGGCGCTTGATGCAGCCCGGGCGGTCCGGCCGACCAGGGCCGATAACGGTCACGACTTCGGCGCGCCGCCTGTCCTGGCGACCCGTCGCGACGAGCCGGTGCAATCCGCCGAGGCGCCGCAAGTGGCGGCCGAGCTTGACCGCCCCGGCCTGGCTTTCCGGCCGGACGCGGAGATCCAGCGCCCGGTCGCGCCGAGCCTCGACGTCGCCAAGCCGAAACCGTGGCTATGGATCGCAGCGGCGGTCCTGCTTGGCGTTGTTCTTGCGGTGGCGGCAGCCGCGATCCTGATGCGCCAGAAGCCGCAGGATCTCGCCATCAAGCCCGCTGTCGAAGCGCAGCAGCTCGCCGCGCCGCAGCCCGCGGCGAAGAGCGCCGAACGCGTGGAGCCGCCCCCGCCCGCCTCACCTCAGCCAACAACGCCGGCGAGCGGAGCGCAAGCGACCCAGTCGGGCGCTCAAGGCGCAGCGGCGCCAGCCACTCCTGCTCCCGAAGCGGCGAACCCGGCCGCCGCGCCGTCGCCGTCGGCGGGGCGGGCGGCGATGCTGGTCGCCGCAGCCGACAATCCGCAGAAGCCGGTCGTGAGCCTGGGCTCGACGACCTGGTCCCTGATTCCGCCGGTTCCAAACCAACCGGCTACGGTCGCGGTGAAGGCGGAAGCCGATATCCCCGACCTCAAGATGCACGCCACGATGACTTTGAGAAAAAACACCGATCCGACGCTGCAGGCGACGCACACGATCGACCTCAAATTCTCCTTCGCCGATGGCGCGCCGATCACCGGCTTCAAGGACGTCGGCCTGCCGCAGATGCGCAAGGAGGAATTCGACGGCGGCGGAAGCCTTGACCAGCGTGAAGGTCAAGATCAGCGACACCTATTTCCTTATCGCGCTCGCCAAGGGCGAAGCCGACACCGCCCGCAACCTCGACCTGATGAAGACGCGCTCCTGGTTCGACTTCCCGCTGTTGCTCAACGACGATCGCATCGCGAAGATTGTGTTCCAAAAATCGCCCGAGGGCCAGGCGATGCTGGATAAAGCGTTCGAGGCGTGGAAGTGACCGTCTATCCTTTCAGGTTGAACACCCGGGTCGAGACAAAATAGCCGTCCTCGACGACGCCGAAGGCGATCGGCGTTCCGAAACACTCGACGTAAACCCGCCCTTCGGTTGGGGCCGCGCCGCGAAGCAGCAGTTTCTGGCCCCGCCGCAGAATCGCCGCGCCCGAACGATCAATCCGCACGATCGGGATTTCTGCCAGGCCCGCCTGCAAGGGCAAAATCGCGCGCGCCATCAGCTCCGCGTCGTCCGGCAGGGAATTGAGCGGGATCGCCAACTCGGCGGCGAACGGGCCGACGCGGGTGCGGCGCAATTCGATCACATGTCCATAGCAGCCGAGCGCGCGGCCAAGATCGCGCGCGATCGCGCGCACGTAGGCGCCCTTGCCGCATTCGGCCTCGAGCACCGCCGTATTCGGCTCGGCCGATTTGAGCTCGAGCCGATAGACATTGATCGGGCGCGGCTCGATCTCGAAGGTTTCGCCTTCGCGGGCGAGGTCGTAAGCGCGAGCGCCTGCGATGCGGATGGCGGAAAAGGTCGGCGGCGTCTGCAGGATGGCGCCGACGAAACGCGGCAGGAGATTTTCGATTTCGGCTGGGGACGGGCGCTTGTCCGAGCGCGCGACAATTTCCCCTTCGGCGTCATCGGTCGCGCTTTCCTCGCCCCAGCGCACGCGGAAGCGGTAGGATTTGGCCCCGTCCTGAACGACGGGCACGGTCTTGGTCGCTTCGCCCAAGGCGACCGGCAGCACGCCGGAGGCGAGCGGATCGAGCGTGCCGGCGTGGCCCGCCTTCTTGGCGTTGAACAGGAATTTCAGCCGGCCAACCGCCTGGGTCGAGGAGACGCCAGTCGGCTTGTCGAGATTGATCCAGCCGTCGATCTCGAGGCGGGGCGGACGCTTCTGCTGCGGCTCGCCGCGGCGCCGCTTCTCGCGCTCCCTCGGACCGGACAGTCTGCCTTCGCCAGCCTCGCCGGTCATGCCTTGTCCTCGTCCCCGGAAGCCTTCAGATCGCGCGCCACCGCCGGCGATCTCAAGAGCTCGTCCATGCGCGCCTGGGCGTCGAAGCTCGTATCCAGAACGAAGCGCAGATCGGGAGCGAACTTGAGATTGACGCGGCGCGCGACGAGCGCGCGCAGTTCCTTCTTGTGGCGTTCGAGCGCCTCGACCGCCGCTCCGGCGCCCTTGCCGCCGAGCGGCATCACCAAAATCGTCGCGAGCTTGAGATCCGGCGACATGCGCACCTCGGGAATGGTCAGCGGATGGCGATCGAAAGCGTCGTCGCGAACCTCACCGCGGGCGAGAATGTCGGCGACCGCGTGACGGATGAGCTCGCCGACCCGCTCGGCCCTGTGGCTTCCGGCGTTAGGCTTCAATAAGGAACGGGACATTGCGCTCTCCCTTGAGGCGCTGCGTGAATGGACATCGAGCTAAGCGCGAACGCCGATTCAAATCGATCCGAGCCGAGCCGAGAACCCTGGCAGCGCGGCCAGGGTCAGCGCCTCGTCCGGACCGCGCTCGGTGATCGATCGCCACCCCTCGCCTTCTGGCTCGCGATGGACAAAGGTCACGCGGCGCGCGGCGTCGACGACCCAGAGCTCGCGAAAGCGATGGCGCGCATAGAGCTGCGCCTTGAGACCCCGGTCATAGGGAAGGCTCGTCAGCGCCACCTCGATCGCCAGCAGAATGTCCGAGCCCTTGACCTGTTCGAGCTTGATCCCTTTGGGATAGACCACCAGGTCCGGCTCGACGAAGGTGTTGGGGCTGAGATAGATCGTGGTCTCCACGCCCATCCACAGGTTCTCAGGCAGGGCGCGCGCAATCGCGATATTGAGCGCCGACTTCAGCAGTTCATGGACATGCGTCTTCGCCTGCATCGGCACAATCTCGCCTTCGATCAGCTCGAAGTTCTCGTCCTCCGCGATGATGCCGGCGTCCTGCATGCGCAGGATTTCGGCCACCGTGAACGACCGGCGGTCGAAACCCTCTGCGGCCCGGGTGACGTTGGCTCGCATGTCTTTTCGTTCCGTCGCGCCAGCTAGAGCGTGCGACGGATCTCCTCGACGTTATAGCACTCGATGACGTCGCCGACGCGCATGTCCTGGTAGGTCTCGAAGGCCATGCCGCATTCCTGCCCGGCCTGCACCTGGGCGACTTCGTCCTTGAAGCGCTTGAGCGTCGACAACTTGCCCTCATGCACGACGACATTGTCGCGGATGAGGCGCACATGCGCACCGCGCTGCACGACGCCGTCGGTCACGCGGCAGCCGGCGACCAGGCCGACCTTGGAGATGTTGAACAGCTCCAGGATCTGTGCGTTGCCGAGCAGCGTCTCGCGCAGCGTCGGCGCGAGCATGCCCGAAAGCGCCGCCTTCACATCATCCACCAGATTGTAGATGATGTTGTAGTAGCGGATTTCGACGCCATCATGCTCAGCAAGGTCTCGCGCCTCCTTATGCGCGCGCACATTGAAGCCGAAGATGACCGCCTTCGAGGCCGTGGCCAGCGTCACATCCGATTCGGTTATGCCGCCGACCCCGCCGTGGATGACGCGGGCCATGACCTCGTCGTTGCCGAGCTTTTCGACCGCAGCGGTGATCGCCTCGACCGACCCCTGGACGTCGCCCTTGAGGACGAGCGGCAGCTCCTTGTGCCCGGCCGCCTTGAGGTTGCTCATCATGTCGGAGAGCGAGGTTCTGACGGCAGGTCCGCGGGCGGCGAGCTTCTCCCGCCTCTGGCGTTCGCGATATTCAGTGATCTCCCTGGCGCGGGCCTCCGTCTCGACGACGGCGACGCGGTCGCCGGCCTCCGGCGCGCCGTCGAACCCGAGCACTTCGACCGGCGTCGACGGGCCTGCCGCGTTCACCGTCTCGCCCTTGTCGTTGATCAGCGCGCGGACGCGGCCCCAATGCGACCCAGCGACGACCAGCTGGCCGACATGAAGGTTTCCGCGCTGCACAAGTACGGTCGCGACGGGGCCGCGGCCACGGTCGAGCCTCGCCTCGATGACCGTGCCCTCGGCGCTGCGGTCAGGGTCGGCGACAAGATCGAGCAGCTCGGCCTGCAGCGCGATCGCCTCGAGCAGCTTGTCGAGATTGGTCCCCTTGGTCGCCGAGACTTCGACCGCGAGCGTATCGCCGCCGAACGCCTCGACCTGCACGTCGTGCTGTAGCAATTCCTGCATCACCCGCTGCGGGTCGGCCTCGGGTTTGTCGATCTTGTTGACGGCGACGATGATCGGCGCTCTGGCCGCCTTGGCGTGGCGAATGGCCTCGATCGTTTGCGGCATGACGCCGTCATCGGCCGCCACGACCAGAACGACAATGTCGGTGACCTTGGCGCCGCGCGCGCGCATCGCGGTGAAGGCGGCGTGACCGGGGGTGTCGATGAAGGTGATGGTCTGGCCGCCCGGCGCGACGACCTGATAGGCGCCGATGTGCTGGGTGATGCCGCCCGCTTCGCCGGCCACCACATTGGCGTGCCGGATCGCGTCGAGCAGCGACGTCTTGCCGTGATCGACGTGACCCATGATGGTGACGATCGGGGGGCGAGGGACAAGCGCGCCGTCTTCGTCGGGCCGATCGAACAGGCCTTCCTCCACGTCGGATTCGGCGACCCGCTTGACTGAATGGCCCATTTCCTCGGCGATGAGCTGGGCGTCGTCGGCATCGAGCACGTCGGTCAGGGTCACCATGCGGCCCTGGCGCATCAAAAGCTTGATCACGTCGACCGCCCGCTCGGACATGCGGCTCGCCAGCTCCTGGATGGTGATGGCTTCCGGCAGGACAATCTCGCGGGCGATCTTCTCTTTCTGGTCCTGCGCGCCGTGGCCTTTCAGCCGCTGGGTGCGTCGGCGGAACGCCGCAACCGAACGGGTGCGCTCCTCTTCGCCCGAAGTCGCGCTGGTGACGGTCAGCCGGCCGCGGTTGCGCTGCTCGCCGGTGCGCGCCGGACGCGGCGTTGGAACCAGCACTTTTTGTACCGGCAGGCTCAGCGCCGGACGCTTGACGACGACGCGCCGCGCTTCTTCCTCTTCGGCAGGGCGAGGCGTCGCTGACGCGACGGGGCCGGGCGCCGCGGTCTGGGGAGTGCGCGGGAGCGACGGAGATGGCATGGGTTCGCCACCGGAGAAGCGCCGTCGCGCTTCGTCCTCCGACTGCCGCCTGAAAGTGGCTTCCTGCGCGCGGCGAAGCTCTTCCTCGCGCTTGCGCGCTTCCGCGGCCTCGCGCTCGTGGCGGTCGCGCGCCTCGCGGTCACGCCGGGCCTCGGCCTCCGCCTCCTGGCGGCGGCGATCCTCCACCTCGTGGGCCCGCGCGTCATTCAGCGCCCGGGCGCGCGCCTCGCGCTGCTCGGCCGTCAAGGTGGGCAGCACGACGCCGGTCTTGGGCGGCGGCGGAGGGGCAGGCTTCCCAGGCGCGACGGGTGCGGGCCGCGCGCCCGCGGTCAGTATGGGCTTGGCGGGGCCTGGAGCGGCCTGGGCCGGCGCGGCGGCGGGCGCAGCCGTCGCCGGACGTGCTTGCGCCGCCGCCTCTCCGGGGGTCAAAATCCGCCGCTTCACTTTCTCGACGACGACCGCCTTGCTGCGCCCGTGCGAGAAGCTCTGCCTCACCGTGCCCTGCTCAACAGGGCGCTTAAGGTGCAAAGTCACCTTGGGCGGCGCCGTCACAGTCTTATCGCTATTACCCGTCTCACTCATGCCAATTCCTAACCACTTGGCTTTTCAGCCAACTTAGCGGGGCCAGCCATCGTTCCAGCCTTGTCGGCCGCGTTGCGCCCGGGCTCTGTTCCGGCCGCCGCGTCCACTTTGCTTTCGCGATAACGGCGCAAACGATCCGCCCTTGCGAGAAAGGCCGAACTCGCCGCCCCATGTTTAAGGGCAGCATGTATCACATTTGCCCGTCCCAACGCCAAATCCAATTGACCTGACGCAAAGAGATCGACGCGCGCAACATCGTCCGCTTCCGAGCCGAGCTTTGCCCGCAGCGCGTGGACCCGCTTGGCCGCTCCGTCGGGCGCCCCGTCGCTCGCCTGAATGAGCGCCGCGACGCCGCCAGCCTCGATCGCCGAGTCGACCTTGAACGCGCCGGCGACGACGAGGCCCGCCTTGTTGGCGATCGACAGCGACTGAAGCGCGTCGCGCTCGAGCAGCGCGTCGACCGTCTCCGCCAGCGACGCGGGCGCCGGGGCTTTGACGCGGAACGCGCGTGAAAAAGCCTGTTTGGCGGCGGCCCGGCTCACCGCCTCAAAGCTCAGCGTCGTCCACACGCCGCGTCCGGGCAGCTTGCGGCGAACGTCAGGCACGACCGATCCGTCAGGGCCGAGCGCGAAGCGCAGCATCGCCTCGGGAACGTCCTTGGTCCCCGTCACGATGCAGGTCCGCTCCGACCCGGGCGCTTCGCTCAAAGTCTGCAATCGATCGACCCCGTCGCCGCTTACGCGCCTTCCACGCCTTCGCCGTCTTGCGCCTGCTGCTCTTCCTCAGGCGCGGGCGCCTCGATCCAGCCGGCGCGCACGCGCGCGTCCAGGATCATGGCGTCAGCCTCCGCCCGCGAGATGTCGAAGCCGCTCAGAAAGCCGGGCTTCGCCACGTCGCCGTCGGTCCAGCCGACGAGGTCGTCGCTGGCGCAATCGGCGAGATCCTCGAGCGTCTTGACGCCATTCTCGCCGAGCTTGACCAGCATAGGCGTGCTCAGGCGGCCGATCTCCTTGAGATCGTCGGACACGCCGAGCGCCTTGCGCTGGTCGTCGAATTCGGCCTCGATCCGGGCGAGATGCCCTTGCGCGCGCGCCTGGATCTCGGCCGCCGTGTCGGCGTCGAAGCCTTCGATCGAGGCGAGCTCCTGGGGCTCGACATAGGCGATTTCCTCGACCGTGCGAAACCCTTCCGAAGCGAGCAATTGCGCCACCGTCTCGTCGACGTCGAGCGCCTCCATGAAGGTCTGCGTCCGCTCGGCGAACTCCTTCTGCCGCCGCTCGGACTCCTCGGCTTCCGTCAGGATGTCGATGTCCCAGCCGGTGAGCTGCGAGGCGAGCCGCACGTTCTGCCCGCGCCGGCCGATGGCCAACGACAGCTGATCGTCCGGAACGACAACCTCGATGCGGGTCGTATCTTCGTCGAGTACCACCTTCATCACCTCCGCCGGCTGCAACGCGTTGACGATGAAGGTCGCGGGATCCGGAGACCATGGAATGATGTCGATCTTCTCGCCCTGCAATTCGTTGACCACCGCCTGCACGCGCGAGCCGCGCATGCCGACGCACGCGCCGACCGGATCGATCGAGGAATCGTTCGACACCACGGCGATCTTGGCGCGCGAGCCGGGATCACGCGCGACCGACTTCACCTCGACGATGCCGTCGTAGATTTCCGGCACCTCCTGGGCAAACAGCCTCGCGGTGAATTGCGGATGGGTGCGCGAAAGGAAGATCTGCGGGCCGCGGGCCTCGCGGCGGACATCATAGACATAAGCGCGGACGCGATCGCCCGGGCGGAACATCTCGCGCGGGATCAATTCGTCGCGCCGCACGACCGCCTCGCCCGCGCCGGCGCCGCCGAGATCGACCACGACATTGCCGTATTCGACCCGCTTGACGGCGCCATTGATGATGTCGCCGATGCGATCCTTGTAGACGTCATATTGCTTGTCGCGCTCCGCCTCGCGGATCTTTTGCACCAGCACCTGCTTCGACGCCTGGGCGGGGATGCGCCCGTAGTCGAACGGCGGCAGGGATTCGGCGATCCAGTCGCCGATCTGAGCCGATGGGTTCTTCTTCTGCGCTTCGGTGAGCGTCATCTGGGTCGCCTCGTTCTCGACCTCGTCGACGACGAGCAGGAGCCGCGAGAACCGGATCTCGCCGGTTTTCGGGTTGATTTCCGCGCGCACTTCGGTCTCCTGGCCGTAGCGCGAGCGTGCGGCCTTCTGCATTGCGTCCTCCATCGAGGCGAGCACGATGGTTCGGTCGATCGATTTCTCGCGCGCGACCGCGTCGACGATCTGCAGGAGTTCAAGTCGGTTGGCGCTAACGGCCATGGGTTATTCTCCTTGATCAGGCCCGAGGGGCTTAGAGGCCGCGCCGCGGGCCGCGGCGTTGGGTTCAATCGTCTTGCGCTTGGCGCCTGGACCGGCCTTGCGACCGGAGGCTCGCTTCGCATCCTTGAGCGCCGCCTTCTCGCGCCTGAGCGCGGCGCGGATGAGGTCGTCGGTCAGGACGAGCCTCGCCTCGGCCATGCCGCGGATCGGCAGCTCGACCTCGTTCTCGCTTCCGTCGTCGGCGACCAGCGCCATCCGCGCCGCCGGCCCGTCGGGTCCTGCCGCGACGCTCGTGAGCCGTCCGCGAAAGCGCTTGCGCCCGTTGACCGCAACCGCCATCTCGACCCGCGTCTCGTGGCCGGACGCGCGGGCGAAATCCGATTCGCGCACGAGCGGCCGATCGATGCCGGGAGAGGAAATCTCGAGCCGGTAGGCTTGCGCCATCGGCTCCTCGACGTCGAATACCGGCGAGAGCGCGACGCTGACGCGTTCGCAATCCTCGATCGACATCGTCCCGTCGGGGCGCTCGGCCATGACCTGAACCGTCGCGCCCGCGGCCGCCGAAATCTTGATGCGCACAAGCCGGTAGCCGAGGTCCAGCAGCACCGGCGCGGCGATGCGCGCGATACGCTCGGCCGCGCCCGAATCCTCGATCAGGCGCGCTTCGTTAAGCCCGTCCGGGAGCCCGGCGGCAGTTTGGGACGAGGCTTCGACCATGCGGCTTGCGGGCAAAGAAGACCTGGCGCCAATAAAAAAGAGCGGGTCCCGGCCGGGGCCCACTCTCAACTTGCCTCTCCTTTCGGAGAGCTATGAGATGTCGTTGACGTCGATATAGGGGAACCGGGCCGCCAGCGCAAGGCCCTTGGCGAGGCTTAAACGCCGAGGGCCGCCATGAGCGCCCTGACCGTCATGAAGATCAGGATCAGCGACCCGATGGTCCAGAAAATCGAGCGGACATCATGGGTCTGCGCGGTGAGATACGCGGTAAAATGCAGCAGGCGCGAGGCGGCGTAGCCGTAGAAGGCGAGCCGGGCGGCGAGCAGCGACGGCGCAGTCAGAACGTAGAGCAGTCCGGCTGCGAGAAAGAAGGGTATGTTCTCGACATTGTTGCCCTGAATGCGTCGAATGCGTTCGACCCTGTCGTTCGGGGCCAGCTGGCTCGGATCGGGATTGGGATTGAGCGGCGTCTTGCGCAGATCCTCGGGCGACCGGAACCCCCCGTTGACCTGAATCATCCGCGCGACCGTCAGCCACGATGTGGCCGACGCCATAAGGATCATCACGGTGGCGGTGACCGCATAGGCCGCAAAGACCGGATTAGCGAAGCTCAGCGCGTCCATTGCGTTTGGCCCTCTTGGTCGCGTATTGACGACCGTCAGACCTATTTTCGACCATCAGTCGAAAAAGTCAATATTTGTGTGAATAACCAACTCATGACAACCTGAGCCGATGACCAAAGAGTTTGCCGACGCGCCGGCGGCGCAAACCTCCGCCTCTCGCCTCGCCCGCCGACAGCGGCGCCGCGAGCGGTCGCGCGACGAAATCCTCGAGGCGGCGCGGCGTGTGCTCTTGCGCGAGGGGGTCGCGGCGACGACGCTCGATCTCGTCGCGGCGGAGGCCGGGCTATCGAAGGCCGGGCTCTACTATTATTTCGAACTCCAAGGACGCGCTGCTGTTCGAGTTGACCTTCGCCTCCCACGAGGCGCAGGCGAAGGCGGTCCAGGCGGCGGTCGAGAAGGCGGCCGACGGGGGCGAAGCGCTGCGGGCGATCGTCCGTGAAACCATCAAGACCTTCGCCGGCAGTCTCGACGATTTCCGCCTCGCCTTCCTGTTCGGTCAGGTGGCGGGATCGGGCGCGGTCAAGCTCAGCGCCGAGCAGTTCGCGCGGGTGCGGCCGCTGAACGACCTTCTTCTTAAGGGCGCCGCGCAAAAGCTTAAGAAGGTTCACGCGCTGCCGGTCGAACCGCGCCTGATGGCCTTCCTCGCCTTCGTGTCCGCGCTCGGCGTTCTCACCATGAAGGGCATGGTGGAGAGCATGAACGATCCGCTCGCGTACGCCGACGAAGAGCTCGCGGACGGGCTCGCATCGGTGTTTGAGGCGGCCGTACGCGGTTCACGCGCGTCTGGAGTTCAAAACAGCCGCCCGGCCCGCCGGCGAGGATCGGCGCGACGGTGAAGGCCCAGATCACCCCTCACGCGGTCGGCAGCTTGTAGTCCTTGAACGTCTCGCGCAATTTCAGCTTGTTGATCTTGCCGGTCGCGGTGTGGGGAATCTCCTTCACCACCTGCACGTCGTCGGGCATCCACCATTTGGCGATGCGGGGCTTGAGAAAATCGAGCACCTCGCCGGTCTTGGGCGAACAGCCTTCCTTCGCCACCACGACCAGCAGCGGCCGTTCGTCCCATTTGGGATGGGCGACGCCGATCACGGCGGCCTCCGCGACATCCGGATGGCCGACGGCCAGGTTCTCGATGTCGATGGTCGAGATCCATTCGCCGCCCGATTTGATCACGTCCTTGGCGCGATCGGTGATCTGCATGAAGCCGTCCGGGTCGATGGTCGCGACGTCGCCGGTGTCGAAGAAGCCATCGTCATCGACAATCTTCCCGCCCTCGTCCTTGAAATAGCTTTCGACGACCGCGAAACCCTTCACCTTGAGGCTGCCGAAACGTTTGCCGTCCCACGGCAGCTCCTTGTTCTCGTCATCGACGATCTTCATTTCGACACCGAACGGCGCCCAGCCTTGCTTGGCCTGAATGGCGAGCTGCTGCTCATGCGGAAGGCCCACCATGCCTGGCTTGATCGAGCCGGCCGAGCCGACCGGGCTCATTTCCGTCATCCCCCAGGCGTGGCGCACGGTGACGCCGTAATCGTCCTCGAAAGCGCGGATCATGTCGGGCGGGCACGCCGAGCCGCCGATGCCGACGAACTTGAGGGTCGTGAGCCGCTTGTTCTCCTTGCGCAGGTAATGCAGGAGGCCGAGCCAGACGGTCGGCACGGCGGCGGTCATCGTGACCTTCTCGCTCTCCAGCAGGTCATAGACCGAGGCGCCGTCGAGCCGCGGGCCCGGCATCACCATGCGCGAGCCGCGCATCGGGCAGGAGAGCGCGAGACCCCACGAATTGGCGTGAAACATTGGCACGACCGGGAGAACGCTGTCGTAGGCGGTCACCATCAAGGTGTCAGCCGAGCTCGCCAGCATCGAGTGCAAGACATTCGAGCGATGCGAATAAAGCACGCCCTTCGGATTGCCGGTCGTGCCCGAGGTGTAGCAGAGGCCCGCCGCCGTGCGCTCGTCGAACTCGGCCCATGCGAAGTCGCTGTCGACCTCGGCGATCCAGTCCTCATAGGCGACCGCGTTCTTAAGCTTGGTCGCCGGCATATGGGCGTGGTCGGTGAAGACGACGAACCGCTCGACCGTCGGCAATCGATCGGCCATCGCTTCGAGGAGGGGAACGAAGGTGAGATCGGTCATCACCATCCGGTCTTCGGCGTGGTTGATGATCCAGGCGATCTGTTCGGGAAACAGGCGAGGATTGACGGTGTGATAGACCCCGCCCATGCCGGTGATGCCGTACCAGCTTTCGAGATGCCGATAGCCGTTCCAGGCGAGGGTCGCGATCCGGTCGCCGTGCTTCATTCCCTCGCGATGCAGCCGCTTGGCGACTTTGAGCGCCCGGTGGCGGATGTCGCGATAGTTCGTGTAATGCATCGGTCCTTCGACCGTCCGGGACACGACTTCCTGCTCGGGAAACTGCGTGCCGGCGAAGTCGATGATCTTGTGCATGAGCAGGGGCCATTCCTGCATCCGTCCATGCATCCATTCCTCCCGATGCTTTTATCGACGCTTGATTGCGGCGCGCGAATTGTCCATGGGAGTCACATTGGCGCCCTGTGCGGCTCTTTGCAACGCGGCGAAAGCGGCTTTCCCACGCAGCCGAGGCGTTCAGGCCGCCGCATGTCCGCAATTCGTGAGGAAGAGAGCGATGCCCGACCGGCCGAACGCCGACCGCTCGTCAAGGGTCTGGTTCCGCCTGATCCGCCTCGAGGCGCGCATGCAGGCGGCCGTCGGCGAGCGGCTTCGCGAAATCGGCGTTTCGATCCCCCAATGCGACGTCTTGACCACGCTGACCGAAACGGAAGGCGTGAGCCAGCAGGAACTGGCCAAAAGGCTCTACGTCACCAAGGGCAACATTTCCGGCCTGATCGACCGGCTGACGGAAGCTGGCCTAGTCGAGCGCCGCACGACGGCGAGTGACCGGCGCCAGCACGCGATCCACCTCACCGGGGCCGGACGGGCGATGGCGGAGAAGGCGATCGCCGTCCAGCGCCGCTGGATCGCCTCGACCCTCGGCCGGATGGCGGAATCGGACCTCGAAGCGCTGGAGACGCGCCTGATCGCGCTGCGCGACATCGTGCGCGAGGCCGAGGCGCCGGCGGCGGCGCGGGCCAAGGGGTGAGAGCGGCCGCAAGCCGCTCACTGGGCGCCCTACGGGCACTGGATCGCCACGCCCCTGCGGGGCTCGCGATGACGGGTCGCGTCCGGTCGCGCGGCGGCTGGCCCCGTTCTTACCGGTCGAGGCCGCCCATCAGCATGTACTTGATCTCGACGAATTCCTCGACCCCGTGGCGCGAGCCCTCGCGGCCGATGCCCAATTCCTTCACGCCCCCGAACGGCGCAAGCTCGCTCGAAATCGCGCCGGTGTTGATGCCGACCATGCCGTATTCGAGCGCTTCGGCCACCCGCCACACCCGGCCGAGGTCGCGGGCGTAAAAGTAGGACGCGAGCCCGAACTGGGTGTCGTTGGCCTGGGCGATGACGTCGGCCTCGTCCTTGAAGCGGAACACCGGCGCGATCGGACCGAAGGTCTCCTCGCGCGCGACCAGCATCGAGGAATCGACCCCCGACAGCACCGTCGGCTCGTAGAAGGTGCGCCCGAGCTTGTGCCGCTTGCCGCCGGTCACCACCTTCGCGCCCTTCTTCTGGGCGTCCGCGACATGCTCCTCGACCTTCTTGACCGCCGCCTCATTGATGAGCGGGCCCTGCATCACGCCGGCCTCCGTCCCGTCGCCGACCTTGAGCTTCGAAACAGCGGATCGTGAGCTTGGCGACGAAGGCGTCATAGATGCCTTCCTGCGCATAGATCCGGTTTGCGCAGACGCAGGTCTGGCCCATGTTGCGGAATTTCGAGATGATCGCGCCCTCGACCGCGGCATCCAGATGGGCGTCGTCGAACACGATGAACGGCGCATTGCCGCCGAGTTCGAGCCCGACCTTCTTCACCGTGCCCGCCGCCTGCGCCATCAGGACCTTGCCGACCTCGGTCGAGCCGGTGAAGCCGATCGCGCGCACGGCCGGATGGTCGGTCATCGCCTTGCCGATCGCACGCGCGTCGCCGGTCACAAAATTGAGGACGCCGGGCGGCAGGCCGGCGCGTATGCCGAGTTCGCCAAGCGCAAGCGCGGTCAGCGGCGTCTCGCCCGCGGGCTTCGCCACCACGGTGCAGCCGACGGCGAGCGCAGGCGCGACCTTGCGGGTGATCATCGCCGCGGGGAAATTCCATGGCGTGATCGCCGCCACCACGCCGACCGGCTGCTTGACCACGACAATGCGCGAATCGGCGCGGAAGGTCGGATTGACCTCGCCATAGATGCGCTTGGCCTCCTCGGCGAAGAATTCGATGAAGCCCGCGGCGTAGTCGACCTCGCCCAGCGCCTCCGCAAGGGGCTTGCCCTGTTCGCTGGTCATGATGAGGGCGATGTCGTCGCGATTGGCGATGATGAGATCGAACCAGCGCCGCAGGATCCGGGCGCGCTCCTTGGGCAGCGTCTTCGCCCAGGGGCCGAAGGCGCGCTGCGCGGCTTCGATCGCGTGGGTCGTCTCCGCTTCGCCAAAACGCGGCGTTTTTGCGAGAACGGCGCCGGTCGCCGGGTTGGCGATCGGACGGGTCCCCTCTCCAACCCATTTGCCGTCGACCAGGCACTGGCTTTTGAGGAGTGAAGGATCGGCGAGTTTCATGGCGTTTGCGTCCGTCAGCGTGCCCACATAGATATGGGCGCAACCTGGGCGCAAGCAAGTTCGACGTTGCTCGGGCCGCCCGGCTGCGCCGGGCAAGACAGGTCCGGGCGAGAGAAGTCACTGTGGCCGAACGCCCATCCGCGCCTGTTCCGACGACGGTCAGTCCCGAAATGCAGGCGCTGATCGGGGCGCCCTTCAGGCCCTCCTGGAACATGCGCCCCGCGACCAAAGAAGCCTGGAAGTCCCTGGTCAACTCGCTGGCGTCGCCGGCGATCGCGCGCCTTCCTGCCTTGTGCGCGCGCCTGCGCGTCCGGTTCGAGAAGACGACGGTCGGCGGCGCGCGAGCCTTCGCCGTCACGCCCGAGGCGCTCGCGCCCCGGAACCGCGCCCGGCTCCTGATCCATATTCACGGAGGCTGCTACGTTCTGTCGCCCGGCGAGGCGGGTCTGCCGGAGGCCATTCTGATGGCCGGCTTCGGCGGCTTTCGCGTGCTCTCCGTCGACTATCGAATGCCGCCCGAGGCGTTCTTTCCGGCTGCCCTCGACGATTGCGTGGCGGTCTGGAAGGCGACCGCCGGGACCAGCGATCCGGCCAAAACGGCCGTGTTCGGAACCTCGGCCGGAGGCGCGCTGACGCTGGCGCTCATCCTGCGGGCGAAACAGGAAGGCCTGCCGCTGCCGGCCGCGATCGCGCCCGGGACGCCGATGTCGGACGTCACAAAAACCGGCGACACGTTTTATACAAACGAATTGCTCGACAACGTGCTGGTGTCACGCGACGGGTTTTGCGATGCGGCGACGCGATTTTACGCCAATGGTCATGACCTCGCGGACCCGCTTTTGTCGCCCGTCTATGGCGACATGACTGGCTTTCCGCCAACGATCCTGACAAGCGGGACCCGCGACCTTTTGCTCAGCAACACGGTTCGCGTCCACCGCAAACTCCGCCAGGCGGGCGTCGACGCGGCGCTGCATGTGTATGAGGGCCAGTCGCACGCGCAATATCTGTTCGACGAGAGAGCGCCTGAAACGCGGGAAGCGTTCGGCGAGATTGCGGACTTCTTCGACCGCCGCCTCGCGACGTGAACGATCGGGAAGCGGCGTTCACCGCTCCCGCATCGCCTTCGAGGCGACCTCGACCAGCGGCGAGAACAGATATTCGAGCATGCGCCGCGCGCCGGTCTTGAGCTCGACGGTCACCGCCATGCCGGATGTCAGCGGCTCAGGCACGCCGTCAACCGTGATCGTGTCGGCCTCGGGCTTCAGCACCACCGGAAACACCAGATTCTGCGTGCGCTCGCCGTCCGCGAAGCCGGCGGTCCTGGAGACGCGGGTCGGATCGCCCTCGATCGCGCTGGCGTCGGGCTCGGGAATCGCGTCCGTCGCGACGCGGATCACGCGCGCATGGATCACGCCGTAGCGGGTGAAGGGGAAGGATTCGATCTTGATGACCGCCTCCTCGCCGACGCTGACAAACCCGATGTCGCGATTGCGCACATAGGCCTGGATCTCGAGCCCCGAATCCTGCGGAACGATGCGCATGATCTCCTGGCCGCTCGTCACCACCTGGCCGACATTGGTGATGATCGAGGATTGCACATGGCCCGCGATCGGGGCTCTGAGCGTCAGGCGGTCGAGCGCCGCCTCGGCCTTGGCGAGGCGCTCGCGCACGTCCTCCGCGCGCCGCTCCGCCTCCTCCAGTTTCTGGGCGTTGTCGGAGATGAAATCCTCGACCGCCTTGTCCGAATTGCGCGCGATGACCGCAAACCCGGCGGTGAGCGAGGCCAGGTCCTGCTCCTGCTTCGCCTCCTGCATGATCTGATATTGCAGGGTTTCGGTGGCGTCGATCACCGCGGCTTTGGCGCCCGCCTTCTCTTCGAGGAGCCTCGTGCGCATGTCGACGCGCTCCTGCAGGGTCGCGACGAGGTTCTTCTGCGTCGCGATGGTCTCCCTCAGCTTGTCGCGTTCGGCGCTTTTCTGCGCCCGCTCGGCGTCGAACGCGGCGACGTTGGCGCCCAATTGTCCGAGATCGGCCGCGAGCACGCGGGTTTCGCGCTCGCGCAAGGCCGTGGCCACGTCGTCCGGCCATGCCATCGCGGGCGGCTCATCGAAGCGGCGCGAGCGCGCCGCGGAGAGAGCGGCGTTGCGGCGCAGGATTTCCGCTCGCGCCGAGGCGAGCTCCGCCCGGGCGCCGTCTCTGTCGGCCAGCGCCGCCGACCGGTCGAGCTCGACCAGCACGTCGCCCGCCCGCACGAAGGACCCGTCGCTGACGCGAATGGCCTCGACCCTGCCGGTCTCGAGCGGCTCGACGACCTTGACCTGGCCCCTCGGCTGAAACTTGCCCTGCGCGGCGGCGACAATGTCGATCCGGCCGAAATAGGCCCAGGTGAGCGCGGCCACGACCAGCGCGCAGATGATCCACAGGAAAGCGAGACGAACAGGAGAGGGCGGCGTCTCCAGGATCTCGAGCGCCGGGGCGAGAAACTCGCGATCGCTGAGATTCATTGCCCAAGTCTTGCCCAAGTCTTGCCCCAAGTCTTGCCCCAAGTCTTGCCCGGGGTCTTAAGCCGCGTCAGCGCGCGCGGGGCGAACAGCCTGGCGCCCGGCGCCGGCTCGGCGGGGGGCACGGCAGGGACAGCGGTCACGCGGCGACCTCCGTCGGCTGGCTTTGAAGGCTGAGCAGATAGGCGTAGAGCCCGCCTGGCCGGCGCACGAGTTCGGCATGCGTGCCGACCTCGACAATGTGGCCGTCGCTGATTCCGACGATCCGGTCGCAGCCGCGCACCGCGGCCAGGCGATGGGCGATGATGATGACCGTGCGATCCTTGGCGATGCGGCGCATGTTGCGCTGGATGATCCGCTCGCTCTCGTAATCGAGCGACGAGGTCGCCTCGTCGAAAATGAGAATGCGCGGATTGGTGGCGAGCGCGCGGGCGATGGCGATGCGCTGCCTCTGCCCGCCGGAAAGATTCGCGCCGCGCTCCTCGATCGGCGTGTCGTAGCCATGCGCAAGCCTGTCGATAAACTCGTCGGCGCCGGCGAGCCGGGCGATCTCGATCACGTGCGCGCGTGTCATCGCCGGATTGGTGAAGGCGATGTTCTCGTGAACGGTGCGGTTGAAGAGGAGGTTCTCCTGCAAAACGACGCCGATGTGGCTCCTCAGCCACGCCGGATCGACATGGGCGAGGTCCGCGCCGTCCAGGAGCACCTGCCCTCCGGTCGGGAGATAGAGGCGCTGAACGAGCTTGGTCAGGGTCGATTTGCCTGACCCCGACGGGCCGACAATTCCGATCGTCTCGCCCGCCCGGATGGCGAGCGAAACGTCCTTCAGCGCCTCGGGCGCGTCCGGGCGGTAACGGAAGCTGACGTGGCGAAATTCGATCGCGCCGCGCGGGGTCGGCGGAGCCAAGCGCGTCGCCGGCGAGAATTCGGGCGGCGCGTTGAGGATGTCGCCGAGGCGGTCGATCGAAATATGCACCTGCTGGAAATCCTGCCAGATCTGCGACAGCCGCAGAATCGGCGCCACCGCCTGCGCGGCGATCATGTTGAAGGCGACCAGGGCGCCGACGGTGAGGTTGCCGTCGATCACCGCCTTGGCGCCGAACAGCAGAAGCGCCGCGGTCGTCAGCTTGCTGAGATACTGGATCCCGAGCTGCCCGCCGGAGCCGAGCATCGAGGCGGCGAAGCTCGTCTTGACATAGGCTGCGAGCTTCTCCTCCCACTGCGCGCGCATGATCGGCTCGACCGCGGCGCTCTTCACCGTGTTCATGCCCGCAATCGTTTCGACCAGGAACTGCTGGCTCGCCGCGCCGCGATTGAACTTCTCCTTGACCAGGTCGCGCAGCGGCGGCCTGACGCAAAAGCCGATCAGCGCGTAGAACGGGACCGCGGCGAGCACGATCAGGGTCAGCGACCACGAATAGGCGAAGAGCACGCCAAGGAACACGAAGGCGAATATGAGGTCGATGGCCGAGAACAGGGCTTGCCCCGTAAGGAAGCTGCGGATCGTCTCGAGCTCCATCACCCGCGCAACCGTCTGTCCGGTCGACCGGGTCTCGAAATAGGAGATCGGCAGGCTGAGAAGATGGGCGAACAGCCGCTGGCCAAGCTCGACATCGATCCGGTTGGTCGTGTGGGAGAGCGCATAGGTGCGCAAATATTGCAGCGCGACGTCGAACAGCCCGATGATGACGAGGCCGCCCACAAGCACGAACAGGGTCTCGTAGCCGCGATGGGCCAGAACCTTGTCGACCACGACCTGGAAGAACAGCGGCGTCGTAAGGGCGAAGATCGGCACGAACAGAGACGCCGCCAGCACATGGCCGAGGGGACGGCGATAGCGCCAGAGGGTCGGCAGAAACCAGCTTATGCCGAACGGCTGCGGATCGGCGCCGGCGCCGCCGATCTGGCGGGCGATGAGGAGCGCCCGCCCGCCGATGTCGCGCGCGACGTCCTCGAGCGGCGCCTCCTGGGCGGCGTGGCTGATCGGATCGACGATCCGGAGAAGCCCCAGCGGACTGCGCCCGGCCAGCACCATGACCGCGCCGCCGGCCATGCGGACGATCGCCGGCGTGGGCAGGGTTGTGAGCCGCTCGGCGTCAACCTTGACGGCGAGGCGGGCCTTGAGTCCGACGAGCTTCGCGGCGCGAATGAGATCCGTCTCATCGGCCGCGCGCTCGCCGAGCGCCAGGGCGCGCGCGAGCTGAACCGGGTCGGCGGCGATGCGGTAATAGGCCGCGATCCCGCAGAGAGCCCGCAAGCCCGGGTCGAGCGGCGGCGTCTCGCTCCGGGGCGGCGTCATCTCCATCATCGACGGCCAGGCCTTTCCCGCTCGCGCGTCGTCGCGCGGATGTCCGCGGCATGGAGGCCGCGAAACGCCAGCCTAGCGAATGACCAACGGGAAGCGGCAAGCCAAACTCCATAACAAACTTAGTAAATGCTTGAGCGCTGGTTCTTGTGGGATGGCGCGGGAGGACGAAGTCGGGGCCGATGAGCGAAATGACCGATATGACCGCCGTCATCGTCGCGGCCGGCGCGCGTTGTGGCGTGAGGGCGCTCGCCTGTTCGGTCGAATCGCCTTCGGGACGCCGGGCTTATCCACCGGCCTCATGCCTCAAGCCGCTCGCGAAGCGAGCGTGTCGAAGAGCCTGTCCCGAGCCGGTCGAGGGGATGGTCCAGATGGCGGCGCCGGCCGTGAGTGCGCTCTGGAACGTTCTTCGAGACGCGCCTTCGGCGCTCTCAGAACGCAGGGTTTCGGGCGTACGGAAAGTGTCACCTCCACCTAAGCAATTGAATATATACGGTTATTTAAGCCGGCGACGGGCGGAGCGGTGCGCATCGGCTTGACAAAATCAGAAATAGACGCTATGCATATTCCCATCGGCGGAGTCATGTCCGGTGCCTCCTCGGCCCGGAGACGAGAGGTCGTGGCTGTTTTGAAAGCTTGCTTACCCACAACCCATCGCGCAAGTTGGAGGCCGGGAAACTTTTTCTACTTTTTTTCGGCCGTAACCAGTTGAAAAGGCTCAATTCCAAAAACTAAAAAAAAGCAAAAGAAAGCCTTGTCGCTTTCTTTTTCTTTCCTTTATTTTCGCCGAACTCGCGCCCTGGTTGCCAAAGCTCCAGAGCCCGTGCGGTTCGGGCGCGCCTCCCCCGACCCCTGGGGCGAAAGCCCGGGGCGGAAATGAACGGGTTCTACCCGGCGCGCCCGGGCGGCTCACGCCCCGTGGGTGACGACCTTGACGTCGACATTGCCGCGCGTCGCATGGCTATAGGGGCAGATCTTCTCGTGCGCCTCTTCCGCCAGCGACTGAAGCTCGGCTTGCGGCAAACTCGTGTCGGTCACGTCGAGCACGACCGCAAGACCGAAGCCGCCCTTCTCGCGCGGGCCGATGGTGACGGCGCATTTGACCGTCGCTTTCGAAGCGTCCTTCTTGTGCTGCTTGGCGATGAAGTCGAGCGCGCCGCCGAAGCAGGCGGCGTAGCCCGCGGCGAACAGGTGCTCCGGCGTCGCGGTGTTCCGCTTGCCCGGTCCGCCCATCTCCTTCGGCACCGAGAGATCGACGCTGACCATCTTGTCGTCGGATTGCGTATGGCCGTCGCGGCCGCCCGTTGCGGTTCCGTGGGCGGTGTAAAGGGGCTTGATCGCGTCGACCATGTGCATTCCTCCTGATGACGGTTTCGGGGCGGATAGGATCACGCCTTCATGCGCGGGGCAACCTCCCGCGGATCAGTCGCGGCTCGTCTGGCGCACGATTCCCGCCATGGCGCGCGCCTCCTCGTCGCCCATCGCGTCGAGGCCAGCGATGACCCCGCCGCGGTCGGCGGCGTTGCGGTTCTGGCTCGTCTTCCACTTACCCCTTATGTCGAGGATCTCGATTTCGACACCGACGATCGCCCGGCGCTGCATGGCGATGAAGTCCGCCGGCGCGTCGCCGACCGCCCACGGCTGTTTGCGGCGCTGCTCGAGCGTCTGCGTCAGCTCCTCGACCTGCTGGCCGAGCCAGGCCTCGTCCATCACCTTCGCCCGGCCCTTCGCCTGGACCATGGTGTAGTTCCAGGTCGGCACGACTTTGCCGGTCTCCCGCTTGGTCGCGTACCAAGAGGGGGTGATGTAATGGTCATGGCCCTGGAACACGACTAGTGCCTCGGGGTGCTGTTCGAGGTCGCGCCATTGCGGGTTGGCACGGGCGAGGTGGACCTTCAACACGCCGAGCCTGGAGGCGGCCGCATCCAGGACGAACGGAACCGAATTGGCGACGAGCCCTTCGGCGCCGTTGCTGATGAGGAGGCCGAACACGCGCTCCCTGATCAGGGCGTGCAGCTCCGGCAGATTCTCGTTTCGATGGAGCGGGGGTTCGTACAAGGCGGCCTCGACGCCCGCTTATCTGGGCCATATCCGGTGGAATGTGAAGAGCGCCTCAGAGGCCGAGGTCGCTCAAGCCGGGATGGTCGTCGGGACGGCGCCCCAGCGGCCAGTGATAGAGACGGTCCTGCTCGCGGATCGGCAGATCGTTGATGCTCGCCAGGCGGACGCGCATCAGCCCGTCCTCGTCGAACTCCCAGTTCTCATTGCCGTACGAGCGGAACCAGCTTCCCGAATCGTCACGCCATTCATAGGCGAAGCGAACCGCGATGCGGTTCTCGTGAAAGGCCCAGAGTTCCTTGATCAGCCGATAGTCGAGCTCGCGGCTCCACTTACGGGTCAGGAAGGCTTCGATGGCCCGGCGTCCAGAGAAGAACTCAGCCCGGTTCCGCCACCGGCTGTTCTCGGAATAGGCGAGCGCGACGCGCGCCGGGTCGCGGGTGTTCCACGCGTCCTCGGCCATGCGCGCCTTCTGCGCCGCGGTCTCCTGGGTAAAGGGGGGCAGGGGCGGGCGGGCCACGCGCTCTACTCCGCCGCCTGCCGGTTCGACCCGTACCGCTTGGCGATATAGTCGTTGACCAAAGCCTTGAACTCCTCCGCGATGCGGGGCCCGCGAAGGGTTACGGTCTTGACGCCGTCGACGAACACAGGCGCGGCGGGCGCTTCGCCGGTTCCCGGCAGCGAGATGCCGATATTGGCGTGCTTGCTCTCGCCGGGGCCATTGACGATGCAGCCCATCACCGCGACGTTCAGCCGCTCCACGCCCGGATAGACCTTGCGCCACTCCGGCATGGACTGGGCGAGATAGGTCTCGATGTCGCGCGCGAGCTCCTGGAACACGGTCGAGGTGGTGCGCCCGCAGCCGGGACAGGCGGCGACTTGCGGCGCGAAACTGCGGAACCCCATGGTCTGCAAGAGTTCCTGCGCCACCTTGACTTCCTGCGTCCGGTCGCCGCCAGGCTCAGGGGTAAGCGAGATGCGGATCGTGTCGCCAAGACCTTCCTGCAGCAGAACTCCGAGCGCGGCGGACGAGGCCACAATTCCCTTCGAGCCCATGCCGGCTTCGGTGAGGCCGAGATGGAGCGCGTAATCGGAACGCTTGCCCAGCATGCGGTACACCGTGATCAGGTCCTGCACCGACGAGACCTTGGCGGAGAGGATGATCCGCTCGCGCTTGAGGCCGATCTCCTCCGCCCGCGCCGCGGACAAAAGCGCTGACCGGACCATGGCCTCGCGCGTGACCGCGCTGGCCTCGAGCGGCTTGGCGCTCGCCGCGTTCTCGTCCATGAGCGAGGTCAGGAGCTCCTGGTCCAGCGAGCCCCAGTTGGCGCCGATGCGCACCGGCTTGCCGTTCCGGATCGCGATCTCGACCATCTTGCCGAATTGCAGGTCGCGCTTGTTCTTGAAGCCGACATTGCCGGGATTGATGCGATATTTGTCCAGCGCCTCGGCGCAGGCCGGATGATCGGCGAGCAGCTTGTGGCCGATATAATGGAAGTCGCCGATCAGCGGCACGCGCACGCCGCGCTTCAACAGCGCATCGCGGATGTGTGGCACGGCCGCGGCGGCCTCGTCGCGGTCGACAGTGATCCGCACCATCTCGGAGCCGGCCCGCCAAAGCGCGGCGACCTGGCGGGCCGTCGCCTCGATGTCGGCGGTGTCGGTGTTGGTCATCGACTGGACCACGATCGGCGCGCCGCCGCCGACCGTGACCGCCGCCTCGCCCTCGCCGACCCGGACCCCGACGGTATCATGGCGCGGGAGCGGTCCCGAGGGCGTGTCCGACATCGCAAGGCTCATCGCCGCCATCCTTTTCCGGCCGCACGGCGGCCGAATTGACCCCGCCGCGTTCTAAGCGCTCGGGGGAAATTTGTCATCCCGGCGCTATTGCGGCGCAATAGGCCCTCGAGAGCCTTATCGCAATGCAATATGACCGTTTTGCGCGAGCCCGTTTCGCGCGCAAGCCAAACCTGGAGAAATGCGATGCAGCTCGCCAAACGCCACGCCCTCGTCACCGGTTCGACGAGCGGCATTGGCTTAGCGATCGCCCGCGCCCTCGCCAAGGAAGGCGCCGATGTCGCCATCAACGGGTTCGGCGACAAGGAGGCGATCGAGGCCGAGCGCGCCGGAATCGAGAAGGAGTTCGGCGTCAAAGCCTTCTACAACGGCGCGGACATGGCCAATGGGCCGGAAATCGAGGCGATGATCGCCGAGGCCCAGAGCAAGATGGGGTCGCTCGACATCCTGGTCAACAACGCCGGCATCCAGCATGTCTCGCCAATCGAGGACTTTCCCCCCGAAAAGTGGGACGCGATCATCGCCATCAACCTCACCGCGGCGTTTCACGCGATCCGCGCCGCGGTTCCGGGCATGAAGGCGCAAAAATGGGGCCGCATCATCAACACCGCCTCCGCCCATTCGCTCGTCGCCTCGCCGTACAAATCAGCCTATGTGTCGGCCAAGCACGGCCTTGCCGGCCTCACCAAGACTGTGGCGCTCGAGCTTGCGACCTTCGGCGTCACGGCGAATTGCATTTCGCCCGGCTATGTCTGGACGCCGCTGGTCGAGCGCCAGATCCCCGACACGATGAAGGCGCGCGACATGACGCGCGAGCAGGTGATCAACGACGTGATCCTCGCGGCGCAACCGACCAAGCAATTCGTCACCGTCGATCAGGTCGCAGCCCTCGCCGTCTATCTCTGCTCGGACGCTGCCGCGCAGATCACCGGCGCCAATCTCTCGATCGACGGCGGATGGACCGCGGGATGAGCCCCAAGACCGTCAATCTCGCCCTCCAAGGGGGCGGCTCGCACGGCGCCTACACCTGGGGCGCGCTCGACGCGTTCGCCGAAGACGAGCGGATCGAGATTTCGGCGATCAGCGGCGCGAGCGCCGGCGCGATGAACGCCGTCGTGTTCGCCTCGGGGATGAGCGAAGGCGGGCGAGAGCGCGCCCGCGCGAAACTGGAGGACTTCTGGCTCTCGGTGTCGTCGGAAGGCTCGCTCACGACTTTTCAGCGCCGATGGGTCGACAAGGCGCTCAACGCCTGGGGCGGCCTTTGGCCAGCGTCGCGCTGGATCGACGCCTGGACCGAGACGGCGATTGGGCTCCTCAGCCCGTATGAGTTCAATCCATTCAACATCAATCCGCTGCGCGCTCATCTCGAGGCTGTGGTTGATTTCGAACGCCTGCGCGCCGGCGCCGAGACCAAGCTCTTCGTCGCCGCGACCAATGTGAGGACCGGGCGCGGCGAGATCTTCCGCCGCGACATTCTCACCGTCGATCACGTCATGGCGTCGGCCTGTCTGCCGCAACTGTTCCAGGCCGTGGTCATCGACGGGCAGCCTTATTGGGACGGCGGATTCGCCGGCAACCCGCCGTTGTGGCCGCTGTTCTACGAGACGCAGTGCCGCGACGCGATCATTGTGCAAATCAATCCGATCGAACGCGAGGCGACGCCTCGCCTCCCGGCGGAGATCGCCGACCGGGTCGACGAGATCACCTTCAACGCGAGCCTGCTGGCGGAGCTGAGGGCCACCGACTTCGTTGCGCCGCCTGATCCGCTAGGGGCCTGCTCAACAGCGATGAATACCGCGAGGAGCGGCTGCATCGCATCGGCGGCGCCGGCAAGCTCAAATCCTTCGACGCGGCGAGCAAGCAGGACGTCTCGTGGCCGTTCCTCAAGCAATTGCGCGACCTCGGCCGCGCCGACACCAAGGCGTGGCTTGAGGAGCATTTCGATTCGATCGGCGCCGAAAGCACGCTCGACATCAACAAGGCCCTGCAGCGCGAGCCCGTGAAGCCGCCGACGAAGGGCGCGGCGGCGACGCGGTAGAGCTCGGGGCTTCAGCGCGGCTTGCTGGGTCACGGGCCCCATGAGGCGTCCTGTCCTGGCACGCTCGGCGTAAGCGCGCCCATCTGGTCGTGACACAGTGCTATTCAGGCGCTTAGGCGCCTTTTTCTGTCAGTGGCGGCGGTCCGCGCGAACGGAAACGGGGCGCGCGGCATGAATTATTGATCTACCGGTTCGCGAACTTCGCCGGCCGCTTCTCGGCGAAGGCGCGCATGCCCTCCTTCTGGTCTTCGGTGGCGAACAGCGAATGGAAGATGCGCCGCTCGAACCGGATCCCTTCGGCGAGCGTCGTCTCGTAGGCGCGATTGACGGCCTCCTTGGCGGCGAAGACCGCGGGCCTCGACAGCGCGGCGATGGCCGCTGCGACCTTGAGCGCCTCCTCGATCAGCGAGGCTGCGGGCACGATGCGCGAGACGAGCCCCGAGCGCTCCGCTTCGGCCGCGTCCATCATCCGCCCCGTCAGGATCATCTCCATCGCCTTCGATTTGCCGACGGCGCGGGTCAGGCGCTGGGTGCCGCCTGCGCCCGGGATGACGCCAAGCTTGATCTCCGGCTGGCCGAATTTTGCGGTGTCGGCGGCGAGAATGAAATCGCACATCATCGCGACCTCGCAGCCCCCGCCGAGCGCGAAGCCGGCGACGGCGGCGACGATGGGCTTCCGCGCCTTCGCCAGATTCTCCCAGCGCGAGATGAAGTCGCCGATGAACGCCTCGGCGAATGTCTTGTCCTGCATCTCTTTGATGTCGGCGCCGGCGGCGAACGCCTTCTCCGAGCCGGTCAGCACGATCGCGCCGATCGCAGGGTCGGCCTCGAACGCCTCGAGCGCCGCGTTGAGGTCCTCCATCAACGCCGCCGACAGCGCGTTCAGGACCTGCGGCCGGTTGAGCCTGATGAGACCAACCGCGCCATGCGTTTCGACCAGGATGTTGGCGTAGGTCATCGATGCGGGTTCCTTGAGGTGGCGTTGCAAACGACTAGCCAATCCGCGGCGAGGTGGGAAGAGGCGCGTTGCGAGCTTGCGCCACCCGCAGCAGGCCCGTAAGCCTCCGTAGAGATGACTGCAATCGAGGCGGATGCATGAGCGTGGACGGTCCGGAGCGGGTGTGGTTTCTCAACACCCTCGTCGTCATACGGGTTCCGCCGGAGCGTGGCGCGGACGGCCTATGCGTGTTGGAGCACCAGGCGCCTAAAGGCGACTCGCCGCCCCTTCATGTGCACCGCGATCAGGACGAGGTTTTCGCTCTGCTCGCTGGCGATGCGCGCTTTCATCTGAGCGGGCGTGATATTGAGGCGCGGACCGGGGACTGCCTCCTCGTTCCGAAGGGCGAGCCGCATTCTTATCTGGCGACTTCCGCTGAAGGCGTGCGGTTCCTCACGATCAGGCGCGGCGACGGTTTCATCGGCCTCGTGCGCGAAGTTGGCCGAGCGCCAAAGACCGATGGCCTGCCCGAGCTCTTGGGCCCTCCTTCACACGAGGAGCAGGAGGCCTTGGCGCGCATCGCCCGAAAGCATGGCGTCGAATTCGTGGGTCCCCCGCTTCATTGAGCGGGCGGACCATAGGTCGACGGGCCGCGTAGCGCGCGCCGGCGAGGCTGACGGCCCCGCCCGACGTCGACCCAGGAGATGAAGGGGGCACGCCATGCAATTTCATCTCAACGGCTTCAAGCCCGGCGATCCCGAGATCCATGAGGCGGCGTCGGGCGATGACGTCTCCGATGCGCTGCCTGAAGTCGCTCGACGTCCTGATCGTCGGCTGCGGGCCAGCGGGTCTGACGCTCGCGGCGCAGCTCGCGGCGTTCCCCGAAATCACACCCCGAATCGTCGAGCAGAAACCGGGGCCGCTCCTGCTCGGCCAGGCGGACGGCGTCGCCTGCCGCACGATGGAGATGTTCGAGGCGTTCGGCTTCGCCGATCGCGTTCGCAGAGAAGCCTATTGGGTCAACGAGACGACGTTCTGGAAGCCGGACGACAAGGATCGCGGCAAGATCGTACGCAGCAGCCGGATTCAGGACACCGAGGACGGCCTGTCAGAGTTCCCGCATGTGATCCTGAACCAGGCCCGGGTGCATGACTTCTATCTCGACGTCATGCGCAACGCCCCGACGCGGCTTTCGCCGCACTATTCGCGGCGGCTGGTCGATCTCAAAGTCTCAGTTCCGTCCGCCGACAGCGTTTCGGACTATCCAGTGATCGCGCGGCTCGAGCGGCTCGAGGCGGGCCGCGAAGGGAGGACGGAGACCGTCAGGGCCCGGTACGTGGTCGGCTGCGACGGCGCGCGCAGCGCGGTGCGAACGTCGCTTGGGCGCGCGCTGCAGGGGGATTCGGCCAATCAGGCCTGGGGCGTCATGGACGTGCTGGCGATCACCGACTTCCCCGACGTCCGCTTCAAGTCGGCGATCCAGTCGGCCAGCGAAGGCAACGCTCTCATCATTCCGCGCGAAGGCGGATATCTCTTCCGCATCTATATCGAGCTGGACAAGCTCAGCGCCGACGAGAGGGTCTCGCGCCTCAAGATCACGAGCGATCATCTGGTCGCGGCGGCGCAACGCATTCTCCGTCCCTATACGCTGGACGTGAAGGAGATCGCGTGGTGGTCGGTCTATGAGATCGGCCAGCGGCTCTGCGACAAGTTCGACGACCTGGCGGAGGACACGCCGCAAGAACGCCTCCCGCGGGTGTTCATCGCCGGCGACGCCTGCCATACCCACAGCCCGAAGGCCGGGCAGGGCATGAACGTCTCGATGCAGGACGCGTTCAATCTGGGATGGAAACTTGCGGCCGTCCTCCTGGGGCGCGCTCGGCCGCAAATTCTGCGCACCTACTCGAGCGAGCGCCAGGCCGTCGCCCAGGAGCTGATCGACTTCGACCGCAAGTGGTCGAGAATGTTCAGCGCTCCGCCGAAAGACGCCTCCAGGTCTGACAGCGAAGGGGTCGATCCGGCGGAGTTCCAGACTTATTTCATGCAGCAGGCGCGCTTCACAGCCGGAACGGCCACCTGCTATCGCCCGTCGATGCTGACCGGGAAGCCGACCTGGCGGCGCCTTGCCGAAGGGTTCACGATCGGCATGCGCTTTCATTCCGCGCCGGTCATTCGCCTCGCTGACGCCAAGCCGGTTCAACTCGGGCATGTCGTCAAGGCGGACGGTCGCTTCCGGCTCTTCGCTTTCGCCGACCCGGAGGACCCCGCAAGCCCGTCCTCGCGGCTCGGAGCCCTGTGCGATTTTCTCGCCCGTTCCCCGCATTCCCCGGTGCGAAAACACACGCCGGCCGGCGCCGACATCGACTCCGTCATCGACGTCCGGGCGATCTTTCAGCAGGCTCACCGCGATCTCAAGCTCGATTCCATGCCCGCCTTCCTCATGCCGAGGAAGGGTCGCTACGGGCTCGTGGACTATGAGAAAATATTCTGCCCGGACCCGAAGAGCGGCGGCGACATCTTCGATCTGCGGGGCGTTAATCGGAGAGATGGCTGCGTCGTGGTCGTGCGGCCGGACCAGTATGTCGCCCATGTCCTGCCGCTCGACGGATATTCCGAGCTCGAAAGTTTTTTTGCAGGATTCATGGCGCCCCGCGGCGGCGAATGACCCGACGCCGCCAGCGCCTTTTCGTGAAAGGCTATGCTCGGCGCTCTCGAACGCGCGCCGGCAAGGCCCTTTACGCTGCCCACAGCCTCGCGGGCGCCTCGATTCCCTTGAGCTGATAGTCCTGCCCAGCGCTCTCCGGCAGGGCGGCAGCCGCCTTTTCGCGCACCGCGGCGGTCAGGAGAATTTGATCGGCCGCCGCGGCGCTCTGCGCGCGGGCGGCGACGTTCACCACCGTGCCGATCGCGGTCAGATCGTGGTGCGTGCGGCCAAACTCGCCAAAATTGACGCGGCCGGTGTCGAGGCCGATGCCGACCCCGATTGTGGCGGCGTCAGGCCCGAACGCCTGCGAAAGCGCCTCCCGCCGTGCGCGCCAAAGGTCCTGGATCTCACGCGCGGCCGCAACCGCCTGAGCGGCGTGGTCTTCGCGCCGCATGGGAAAATTGAAAATGGCCAGGACCGCGTCGCCCATCGTCTTGTTGATGATGCCGTCGTGCTCCCAGATCGCCTCCCCGCAGACGTCGTAGAAGGCGTCGAGCAGGGTCGTGATCGCGCCGCTCGACTGCGACTGCGAAAGGCTGGTGTAGCCTCTCAGATCGGCAAACAGGATGGTCGCGTCGATCTCGATTTGTCGCGCCTTCATGACCCGCTCGAACATCGTCTCGCAGATCGTGCAGGTGTTGGGGTTCATGCGGCTCGGGCGAATGCCAACAGCGCGGAATGGCATCGAGGCGACGCCGCGCAGGGGGACTGGAAGCTTCAGATTTTGCCAGCAGCCCTTGCAGAGGATCGGTTGCGACGCCATCGGGTGGCTTTCCTCGGAGTTGGGAGCGCGCTGTTTAGCACCAGGCGGGCGAGTGTCAACCAGGCGCAGCCTGTCAAATATGCAGGGGGTGGCCGAGCGCTGCGAGCGCCGACTCGTGGAAGGCTTCGCTCAGCGTCGGATGCGCGTGGATGGTGAGTGCAATGTCTTCGAGGCGCGCGCCCATTTCCAGCGCGAGCGAAAAGGCGGCCGAGAGTTCCGAGACACCGGTGCCGACAGCGTGGATTCCGAGCACGACATGATTGTCGGCGCGCGCAACGATCCGCACGAAGCCCTCGTCGTCCTGCAGCGTCATGGCGCGGCCGTTGGCGCGGAACGGAAAATGGCCGACGCGGATTTCGCCATGAGCGGCCTTGGCGGCCTCGGGCGAGAGCCCCACGGCGACGATCTCCGGGTCGGTGAAGCAGATCGCTGGGATAGCGACGCGGTCGAAGGCGCGCTTCTGGCCGGCGATGATCTCGGCGACCATCTCGCCTTGCGCCATGGCGCGATGGGCGAGCATCGGCTCGCCGGTCAAGTCGCCAATCGCCCAGACGTCGCGCATCGAGGTCGCGCAGGTCGCGTCGACGCGCACGAACGGCCCCCTCATCGTCAGATCAAGCGTCTCGAGGCCGAAGCCGCTCGTGCGCGCGCGCCGGCCGACCGCGACCAGCGCCTTGTCAGCGGGAACCGCGCGTTCCTTGCCGTCCGCGCCCATGACGTTGAGGACGCCGTCAGCGTAAGCAATCGCCCCCGCGCCGACCAGCGTTTCGACGCCAAGATCGGCGAGGCGCCGCACGACCGGCTGCGTCAGTTCCGCATCGTAAACCGGCAGAATCTTGGGGAGCGCCTCGACGATCGTCACCCTGGCGCCGAACTTGGCGAAAGCCATGCCAAGCTCCATGCCGATATAGCCGGCGCCGACCACGGCGAGCGATTTGGGAACCTCGGTCAGCGCGAGCGCATCGGTCGATGAGAGAATGTCGCCGCCGAACGGGAGCGCAGGCAATTCCACCGGCTCCGACCCCGTCGCAAGGACGAGATGTTCGGCTGCGATTCGGCTCTCGCCGGTGTCTGCGCGCACAGTAGCGGCCTTGCCGTCGACGATGGTCGCCGTGCCGAGGAGCGTGCGCACCTTGGCCTTCTTCAGAAGCGCGCCGACGCCGCCCGTGAGCCTTGTGACGATTCCATCCTTCCAGGCGATGGTGCGCGCGAAATCGAGCTTCGGCGTCGCGACTGAGAGCCCGATCGCGTTCAGCGCCCGCGGATCAATGAGGCCGTGCGCTGCGCCGGCCGCGTGGATCAGCGCCTTCGAGGGAATGCAGCCGACATTGAGGCAGGTCCCGCCGAGCCGGTCGGCTTCGACCAGAATCGTGTCGAGGCCGAGCTGGCCGGCGCGGATCGCCGCGACATAGCCGCCCGGCCCGCCGCCGATGACGAGAACCTTGCAGCGAAGCTCGTTCATATCAATCCTCGATGAACAGCGCCGCCGGGGTCTCGATCAGCGCCCGCGCCCGCTGGATGAAGGTCGCGGCGTCATAGCCGTCGACGACGCGATGATCGAATGACGACGACAGGTTCATCACTTTGCGTGGAGCGAAGGCGCCGTCGCGCCACACGGGCTTCACGACGATCTTGTTGACGCCGACGATCGCCACTTCCGGCCGGTTGACGATCGGCGTCGAGGCGATCCCGCCGAGCGGCCCAAGCGAGGTGAGCGTGATCGTCGAGCCCGACAGCTCCTCGCGCGCCGCGACGCCAACGCGCGCCGCCTCGCTCACCCGCCGCATTTCGCGCGCGCACGGATAGAGGCCCAGCGTCTCGGCGTGGCGCACCACCGGAACCATGAGGCCGTTCGGCGTCTGCGTCGCCACGCCAAGGTGCACGGCGCCGAAGCGGGTGATGACATCGTTGTCGTCGTCGTAGTGGGCGTTCACCTGCGGAAACTCGGCGACCGCTTTCACGATGGTCAGCATGAGGAAGGGCAGAAGGGTGAGCTTGGGCCGTTCTTCAGTGGAGCGGGCGTTGAGCGAAGCGCGCAATTCCTCGAGCGCGGTGACGTCGACTTCCTCGACATAGGAGAAATGCGCGACCCGGCGCGCGGACTCGGCCATGTTCTCGGCGATGCGGCGGCGCATGCCGACAACCTTGATCGTCTCGACCGCCTGGTTGGGCGCACGGCCTCCCTGTTGCGGCGCGGCCTCGGGCGGACGGGCGATAGTGGCGTCGAGATCCTGGTGCGTGATGCGCCCCGCGGGGCCGGAGCCACGCACGAATCTCAGATCGACACCGGCCTCGCGTGCTTTCAGGCGCACGGAGGGCGAGGCGAGGGGCTTTTCACCGGGAGGACGCGGCGCGCCCGTGTGCAGGGCGGGCGGGGGCGGCGCCCTTCGAGACGCCTGCTGCGCACGCTCCTCAGGGCGAGACTCTGCCGGCTTGGGCTCGACGGGCTCAGGTTTGAGGCGCGCCGGCGTCGGCTCGACCTGCTGCGAGCGCGATTTTGGCGCCGCGGGGAGAAGCGAATCGGGAAGGCCCGGCGCGTCGATGCGGATCAGCTCGGCGCCGACCGCCAGCACGTCGCCGACCGCGCCGCCGAGCGCAAGCACGCTACCCGCCACGGGAGTCGCAATGTCGACCGTCGCCTTGTCGGTCATCACCGCAGCGACGACCTGATCCTCCTTGACGAGATCGCCGATCTTCACATGCCATTCGACGATCTCGGCTTCCGCCACCCCTTCGCCAACGTCGGGCATCTTGATCGAGCGCACGCCCATCACGAAGCCTCCATGGCCTTCAAGAGCGCGCGCCCGACGCGCGCTGGCCCGGGGAAATAGTCCCATTCCTCCGCATGCGGATAGGGCGTGTCCCAGCCGGCGACACGCAGGACCGGCGCCTCGAGCGCATAGAAGCAGCGCTCCGCCACCTGTGCGGCGAGTTCGGCGCCGAAGCCCGAGGTCAGCGTCGCCTCGTGCACGATGACGCAGCGGCCGGTCTTGTTCACCGACGCCTCGATGGCGTCGATGTCGAGCGGCAGCAGCGTGCGCAGATCGATGATCTCCGCGTCGATCCCGGTCTCCTCGGCCGCCGCCTCCGAAACATGAACCATCGTGCCATAGCAGAGGACGGTTACGCCCTTGCCCTCGCGCCGGACCGCAGCCTTGCCGAGCGGCACGATGTAACGCCCCGCCGGCGCCTCGCTTAAGGGGTGCTTCGCCCAAGGAACGACGGGCTGGTCGGGATGGCCTGCGAACGGACCATTGTAGAGGCGCTTGGGCTCGAGAAAGATGACCGGATCGTCGTCCTCGATGGAGGCGATCAGAAGCCCCTTGGCGTCATAAGGGTTGGACGGAATCACGGTCTTGAGGCCGGAGACGTGGGTGAACAAAGCCTCGGGACTCTGGCTGTGCGTCTGCCCGCCATAGATGCCGCCGCCGACCGGCATGCGGAGCACGATCGGAGCGAAAAACTCGCCGCCCGAGCGATAGCGTAAGCGGGCGGCCTCGGACACGATCTGATCGTAGCCGGGATAGACATAGTCGGCGAACTGGATCTCGGCGACCGCCCGAAGCCCATAGGCGCCCATGCCGATCGCGACGCCGACGATTCCCGATTCGTTGATCGGCGCGTCGAAGCAACGCGACTTGCCATATTTGCGCTGGAGCCCATCGGTGCAGCGGAACACGCCGCCGAAATAGCCGACGTCCTCGCCGAACACGACCACGCGCTCGTCCTCGGCCATCTTGCAATCCATGGCGTCGCGGATCGCCTCGACCATCGACATGCGCGGCATGGCGCTAGACTCCGAGTTGCTGGCGCTGCTCGCGCAGATGGCGCGGCATCTCCTTGTAGACCTGCTCGAACATCGTCGCCGCGCTCGGCTTCGGCCCGTCATGCAGCGTGCCGTGGCTCTCCGCTTCCTTGGCGGCGTCGAGAATCTCGGCGTCGACCTCGGCCTGCATCTGCTTATGACGCTCCTCGCTCCACGCCCCGATGCGGATGAGGTGGGTTTTGAGCCGCTCGACTGGATCGCCCAATGGCCACGCGGACCATTCGTCCTTGGGGCGATATTTCGACGGATCGTCCGAGGTCGAGTGTGCGCCGGCGCGGTAGGTCACCCATTCGATCAGCGTCGGGCCCAGATTGGCGCGCGCGCGCTCGACCGCCCATAGAGACGCGGCATGGACCGCAAGATAGTCGTTGCCGTCGACGCGCAGCGAGGGAATGCCGAAGCCATGGGCGCGCGCCGCGAATTTGGCGCTCTCGCCGCCCGCGATGCCCTGATAGGAGGAGATCGCCCACTGGTTGTTGACCACGTTGAGAATGACCGGGGGGCGGTAGACGGAGGCGAACACCAGCGCCGAGTGGAAATCGCTCTCCGCCGTCGCGCCTTCGCCGATCCAGCCCGAGGCGATGCGGGTGTCGCCGGAAATCGCCGAGGCCATCGCCCAGCCGACCGCGTGGGGATATTGTGTGCCGAGATTGCCCGAGACGGTGAAGAACCCGGCCTTTTTGAACGAATAGAGCCCGGGAAGCTGGCGGCCGTTCAGATGATCCTTCTCGTTGGAGAAGATCTCGCACATCATTTCGACGATCGGCCAGCCGAGCGCGATGAGCAGGCCTTGCTGGCGGTAAGTCGGAAAGCACATGTCGCCCTCGGCAAGCGCCTTGCGATGGGCGGTCGCGATCGCCTCCTCGCCGAGGCAGGTGATGTAGAACGACGTCTTGCCCTGGCGCTGCGAGAGCAGCATGCGCGCGTCGAAGGCGCGGGTCAGCATCATGTGGCGCAGACCCTCGCGCTTTTCTTCGGCGTTGAGCGACCCCGCCCACTCGCCGACCGCTTCGCCGTTGTCGTCGAGCGCGCGGATCATCGTATAGGCGAAATCGCGGATGTCGGACGGGCTGACGTCGATTGGCGGACGGGAAACCTCGCCCGCCTTGGCGACGCCGACATGGCTGAAATCGGGCCGAGCGCCCGGGCGCACGGTCGGCTCGGGCACGTGCAGCGAAAGGCGGGCGGCGCTGGTCATTGACGGTTCTCCGGCGGCGCGTTTCGGCGGCGCCCGATGCTGATTGCGAATGATTTTAGCGCCGGGCGGGCGCCATTGTCATGCGGGCGGGGAGAAGGGCAGGCCGGCGCGGCGGCGCCGTTGACAGCGGCCCGCCCGCGCTCTTAAGAAGCGGGCCCGTGCCCAGGTGGCGGAATTGGTAGACGCACTGGTTTCAGGTACCAGCGGTGCAAGCCGTGAAGGTTCGAGTCCTTTCCTGGGCACCATCTTGGCGTTTCAAGACGTTCAAGTTTGTCCAAAAACCTCCCACAATCAACAACTTATGGTCTGGAAAGCGTCGAAGTCGGTCTGGCGGCGTCCGTTTGCGTCCAGCAAATTTGTTGGTAGATTCGTTGGTATGCGGCATCCACGCCGCGCGGTGATACCAACATGGCCCTTACCGATCTCGCCATAAAGCGCGCTCTCCCCGGCGCGAAAATTGTGAAGCTTTCGGACGGCGGCGGGCTGCAATTGTGGATCACTCCCGATGGCGCAAAACGTTGGCGCATCGCCTATCGCTTTTGCGGGTCGCAAAAGACCCTCGCGGTGGGCGTCTATCCCGATATTGGTTTGAAAGACGCCCGTAACGCGCGCGAAGCCGCTCGCAAGATATTGGCGCAAGGACAAGACCCCTTGCAGGTCAAGAGGGCGACCAAGGCCGCGAAAGCAGAGGCCGGCGCGAACAGCTTCGCCGCCGTCGCGGGTGAGTTGGCGGAAAAGAAGCGCCGCGACGGTAAAGCGGCGTCCACACTTCGCAAATTTGACTGGTTCATGACCTTCGCCTTTCCGGCGTTGGGGTCGCGACCGATCGGCGGGATTTCAGCGCGCGACGTCCTCGCGGTTCTCAAAGACGTCGAGGCGCGCGGCACGCACGAAACCGCCCGCAAGCTGCGAACCGCGATTGGCGACGTATTCCGATTCGCGATCGCCACTGCGCGCGCCGATAATGACCCGACCATAGCGTTACGCGGTGCGTTGGTGATGCCGACGGTCACGCCGCGCGCCGCCATCGTCGCACCGAAAGCGTTCGGTGGGCTGCTGCGCGCGATTGAAGACTACGAAGGCACTCTCGAAACACGCGCCGCCCTGGAAGTTCTCGCGCTCACCTTTGTGCGCCCCGGCGAATTGCGCGCGGCCAAGTGGGCCGAATTCGACCTCGACGCCGCAGTCTGGGAAATCCCCGCCACTCGCATGAAAATGCGCAAGCCGCACCGCGTTCCGCTGGCACCGCGCGTGGTGGCAATCCTCAGAGGGCTTCGGAAACTGACCGGACGAGGCCAGTTCCTTTTCCCGTCTGTGCGGACGATCGCGCGCTGCATGTCGGAGAATACCTTGAACGCCGCCCTGCGCCGGATGGGCTTCACGAATGAGGACATGACGAGCCACGGCTTCCGCGCGTCGGCCTCGTCGATGTTGAATGAATGCGGCCTTTGGAACGCCGACGCCATCGAGCGGCAACTAGCGCATGTCGACGGCGATAGCGTCCGTCGAGCGTATGCGCGCGCCGAATTTTGGGACGAGCGCGTTCGCATGATGTCTTGGTGGGCAGATCGATGCGAGGAATTGAAGCGAGGCGGGCAAATAATACCGCTTGTCCGAGTCGGTTCAAGGGATCGAAGGAATCGAAAGGACAAAACGCCACGTTCTTGTTGAACGGTGCCGATACGAGATGCAAGAATCAGCAACCGGCAGTGTGCCGCTGATTCGGAGGCTCGACGTGTCCGACGGTCACACGGGGTCATATGAACCAATTCAGGAACTTAAAATCGAAGATCGGCAATACGACTTAATGAGCCGCGCATGCTCAAGCTGCGGAACTGAGCATTTTGAAATTTGGCGTTGGAGCGGGGCTTCGTTCGCCCGTTATAAAATGCCCCCCGATTTTACCGTTGATGCTTTTCTGCAGTTTGTTGAACCGCTAGATGAACAACTGCTGGAAACCGCTCCCGACATTCTTGAAGGGTTTTGTGAGAAATTATATGAAGTCAATTCCTCAACAGGGGTTGAGGCCGATTTCAGTTTTTCCTTCCGATTACTAGAATATGCTAGGCGACGACTTGCCACGCTGGACAAATTAGGCGTGCTGGAGGCCATTGAATCTGTCGAAGAACCGAAAGACGCCTCATCGATTGCCTTGAGAGCAGCATTTGAACTCGGCTCTGCCGCCGCTGAGCATCGCCTTATGGTCAGTTGGGAAGACTATCTTCACGACGGCGTGGCGATGTCGGAATGGCGAAACGCTGGGCTGCCGAAGGCGCGACAGGAGCGGATTCGCCAAGGAGCAAAAACGCGATCGGCGATCTTGAAAGCTGCAAGTCAACTCTACCAGGACCACCCTGAGCTATTGCGGAATGATTCGGAGACCGCGCGGCGGATCATCCGATTGCACCTCCCCGGACTCCAAAAAGGCAACAATCAACAAGTTGGCTTGGACGCGATCACGCGTCATTTGCGCGATGCTCGGCGAACGGCGAAGCGTCCGGAAAATTGATACATTGCTCCGAACCTCGGAAAATCCTCTCGGATATTCCGGACTCAAAATTCTAGCTTCCAGGCAGTCAAATCCAATTGGAGCCTTTGGAAGCCAAATGATTCCTACTAAGTCCCATCGTCCGCCTCTCGCGATGTCGCTAGCGGGTCGGTTCCTGCCGGAAGAGGGTTTCGTGCGGATATCGGCGATCCTAAGCCCTGGGGGCCCCATTCCTGTTTCGAAATCCACGTGGTGGGCGGGCGTTAAAACCGGACGCTTCCCGGCCCCTGTGAAGCTTGGTCCCGGTACCACCGTTTGGCGCGTCGCGGATATCCGCAACCTCATCGACAAGGCGTCCTGACGCATGGCGAAGCGGCTTAACGGCCGCCGCGTCAAAATCCATCGCAGTTACACCACCTCGGAAGCAGCCAAGCTTCTGGGGGTGGTGAAACATACCGTCAGCCGATGGATTCACGACGGCCTCCCCGTGATCGAACGCAAACGCCCGCTGCTCGTTCACGGCTCCGACCTGCGCGCCTTCCTCCAGGCGCGCCAACCTCTCAAGCAGCCCTGCCGGCCTGGACAGTTCTACTGCCTACCCTGCCGCGTTCCAAAGCGCCCCGCCTTCGGCGAGGCGGATTTCCGGCCAACGACAGCGAAGACCGGGATGCTTGAGGGCCTATGTCCGGACTGTGGCTCTATGATCTACCGCGTCGCCAGAACCGCCTCGCTCGCCACTGCCGTCGGCGACCTCAATGTAACGCAGCACCCGGCGCGGCAACGCATAAGCGATAACCTCTCTCCCTCCTCAAATGTTCAGTTCGAAGGACCTTCAGAATGAACCCGAAAAGAAACCCCTCCAATGAGCGGGCCAAACGTGCCTACCTCAGTTGGCTGGGCGGGTCGCAGGGCCGGCACGAGGCCTCGCTCGACGCCGTCGCAAAGGCGCTGGAGCGCTTCGACGAATACAATAAGCGGCACGACTTCGCCAGGTTCCACTTCGAGCAAGCGCTCGGCTTTAAGGTTCGGCTTGGCGAACAGCACAACGCCCGAACGGGAGCGCCATTGTCGGCCTCCACCATCAAATCGACCCTCGCGGCGCTGAAGGCGTTCTTCATCTGGCTGGCGGGCGAACCGAGCTACAGGGCGAAGCTGCGGCGGTCCGACGCTGAATATTTCAACCCGCTCGACAACCTCGCCCGCGTCGCAGGGGCGCATCGCCGCCGTCCGTGGCCGACGCTCGCGCAAATCCGGGCTGCACTCGCCGCCATGCCGACGGAGACGGAAATCGACCTGCGCGACCGCGCGCTCGTCGCCTTCACGATCCTGACCGGCGCGCGCGACAGCGCCATCGTCTCGTCGCGCCTCAAGCACATCGACATCAAGGCTAAGCTCCTGGAGCAGGACGCGCGGGAGATGGACACCAAGCGCGCGAAGACCTTCACGACATGGTTCTTCCCCGTCGACGCTGATATCGAGAAGATCGTCGTCGACTGGGTCGAGTTCCTGCGCAGCGTAAAGCAGTTCGGCCCGGACGACCCCATCTTTCCAAAAACCCGCGTCAGGCAGGGGCCGGACTTGGAATTCGCCGCCGTCAGCCTCGACCGCGCGCCGTGGGCGAACGCCAACCCGGTCCGCACGCTATTCAAGCAGGCGTTCGGGCGAGCCGGGCTGCCCTACTTCAATCCCCATAGTTTCCGCCAAACGCTTGTCCATCTCGCCTACGAGTTGAAACTCAACACCGAGCAGATCAAGGCATGGTTGTCGATTTCCGTCGAGAACTGACCCGGGATTTCCATTGAGAACTGACCCGGCTTGATGATGGTTTTGGGATCAGGCGTTCGTCAAGTTTCGAGGTTTCTCCTTTGCGGGTTTGGCGGCTTTCGCCGAGCTGTTCTTGAAGCGGAAGCTGTCGTTTCCGGTTTCGAGAATGTGGCAGCGGTGGGTGAGACGATCGAGTAGAGCGGTCGTCATCTTCGGGTCGCCGAACACGGTTGCGGACGCGCTTGCGATGATGCTCGATCGCCTGGACGCCGATCGCGGTGGCGAGATGCGTCTTGCCCGTGCCGGGGCCGCCGACCAGGACGACATTGTGGGCGTCTTCCAGGAACTCGCAACGATGGAGTTGACGTGTGAGCGCCTCGTTGACCTCGCTGCTGGCGAAGTCGAAGCCGGCAAGGTCGCGATAGTTCGGAAAGCGGGCCGCTTTGAGCTGGTAGGCCGTCGACCTTACCTCCCTGTCGGCTGTTTCCGCCTTCAAGAGCTGCGATAGGATGGGCAGCGCCGCCTCAAAGGCCGGAGAGCCTTGCTCGGTCAGCTCGCCGACCGCCTGAGCCATGCCGTGCATTTTGAGGGTGCGCAGCATGATGACGACGGCGCCAGCGGCGGGATTATGACGCATGGCGCGCCTCCCGGGCTTGGCGCAGCGCATCGTAGCGTTCGACGTTGGCCTGCGGCTCGGAGGTGAGCGTCAAAGCATTGGGCGGCTTCACGACGGGTGGGTCGATTGGCTTGCCGTCAATCAACCGGTGCAGCAGGTTCAGAATGTGCGTCTTGGTCGGCACGCCGGCCTCCAGAGCCAGTTCGACGGCAGTGAGCACGGCCTGCTCGTCATGCTGGAGGACGAGAGCCAGAATCTCGACCATCTCGCGGTCGCCGCCCGGCGTCTTGAGCATGCGCTGTTGCAAGGCACGGAAGGCAGGCGGGAGTTCGGCGAACGGCGCGCCGTTGCGGAGTGCGCCCGGTTTGCGCTGAATGACCGCCAGATAGTGCCGCCAATCGAAAACGGTGGTCGTGCTCTTGCGTTGGTGGGAGCGGGCAAAAACGCGGCGATGTTCGCAGACGACTTGTCCCTCGGCGGCGACAACGATGCGTTCGGGATAAACTCGTACGCTGACTGGACGATTGGCGAAGGAGGCCGGCACGCTATAGCGATTGCGGTCCAGATGGACCAGGCACGTCGGCGACACGCGCTTGGCGTATTCGACGAAGCCGTCGAACGGGCGCGAAGGCTGCATCAGATGCTGGACCTCTTCGGCCCAGGCGTCGGCAATCGCGCCAGGATGCGAGGCGTGCGGCGTCTGCTCCCACAGCTCCCTGCATCGCATCTCCAGCCAGTCGTTCAGCGCCGCCAGGGAGGGGAAGCTGGGCATGGGCTGCCAGAGCCGATGGCGGGCGTCCTGGACGTTCTTCTCGATCTGCCCCTTCTCCCAACCGGACGCCGGATTGCAGAACTCCGCCTCGAACAGGAAGTGGCTGACCATGGCTGCGAACCGTGCGTTGACCTGGCGGTTCTTGCCGCGCCCGACTTTGTCGACCGCAGTGCGCATGTTGTCGTAGATGCCTCGCCGGGGAACGCCGCCCAGCACGCGGAAGGCGTGGTTATGGGCGTCGAACAGCATCTCGTGGGTCTGCTGCGGGTAGGCCCGGAGGAAGAAGGCGCGGCTGCAGGACAGTTTGAAGTGAGCGACCTGCAGCTTGGTTCGCTCGCCGGCAATGATCGCCCAATCTTCCGACCAGTCGAACTGGAACGCCTCGCCCGGCAAAAACGCCAGCGGCACGAACACGCCGCGGCCGCACGTCTTCTGTTCCTGTTGCCGAGCGGCCTTCCAGTCGCGAGCGAAGGCCGCCACGCGATTGTAGGAGCCGTCGTAACCGAGGGCGGCCAGATCGGCGTGCAATTGCTTGGTCGTCCGCTTCTGCTTGCGGGACTTCCCCGCCTCCTGCCGCAGCATATGCGACAGCTTGTCGGCGTAAGGGTCCAGCTTGCTCGGGCGGTCAGGGATGTTGAACCTCGGTTCAACGGTGTCCGAGCGCAGATATTTGCGGACTGTGTTCCTCGACAGCCCCGTGCGCCGCGATATCTCTCGGATCGAGAAATGGTCCCGGTAGTGCCAGCGTCGGATGACGCTCAGTAACTCCATGTCGATCACTCCATCGTCCCCCGCCTAGGCCAAGGGGGAAGGGTTCGAACATGGGTCAGTTCTCGGTGGAAAAACCCGTGGCGCCCGGGTCAGCTCTCAGTGGAAATCAACATGCAATCGAAATGGATAGTGGCTTTGAAAACAAGTATGTATACTATTATTGCTTAAGCGAAGAATTCACGAAGCAGTTCAGACGTTCGATCACTGGCATAATTGGGGGCGTCTCTCTTAACAAATTCAGAGAAATCAATATTCCTGTGCCGCCGCTTAAGTACCAGCGTCGTATAGTTGCCATTTTGGACGAGGTGTTTGCCGGGTTGGACGCGATGCGTGCAAACGGCGAAAGGAATATAGCGAACTGTGAGGCTTTGCTGAAAAACAGCTTGCGCGACAGTTTCACAGTTGAGCTTGCAAACTGCGAGAAAAAAACGCTGGCTGACGTGGCCAAGGAATTTGGACGGGGTAAATCCAGACATCGGCCACGAGGCGACCCGAAGCTACTGGGCGGGAAATATGCGTTTATTCAGACAGGAGACGTAGCTAACGCCACACATGAGATTGAGACGTTTTCGCAGACGTACAATGAACTTGGATTGGCGCAGAGCAAACTCTGGCCGAAGGGCACGGTCTGCATTGCAATCGTCGGCGCCAACGTCGCCGAAACCGCCATTTTGGGTTTCGACGCTTGCTTTCCGGATAGCGTAATCGGCTTGGTCCCGGACCCCTTGAGGGCAGACGGCGATTTTATTCAATTCTTACTGACCGCGCATAAGGACATGCTGAAGGAGAAGGGCAAGGGAACCGCGCGCGACAACATAAATATGGCGACGTTTCAGGAAGAACGATTTCCCCTTCCAAACGTGCAGCGTCAAAGGCAAATCGCAGCCCGTTTGATGGCCTTGGCGGAGGAAATAAATAATCTCAAAGACGTTATTGCAAACAAGGTCGCAGTCATCGACGAACTCCGCAAATCCCTTCTGCACCAGGCCTTTTCCGGAAATCTCTAGCCCATGAACGAAGCCGAGACCCGCGCCGAACTCATCGACCCCAAGCTGAAGGCCGCAGGTTGGGGCGAGGTCGACGGCAGCCGTATCCGGCGCGAATATGCAATCACCGGCGGTCGGTTGCTCGGCGGCGGCAAGAAAGGCTCGGCGGATATCGCCGATTATGTGCTTGTCTACCGCAACACGCGCCTCGCCGTGGTGGAAGCCAAGCGCCGCGACCTGCCCGTGACCGAAGGCCTCGGTCAGGCCAAGGCCTATTCGCAGAAGCTGCAAATCCGCTTCGCCCTCGCCACCAACGGCGACGGCCTTTATCGCGCCGACACGCAGACCGGCGACGAGTGTCCGCTTGCCGATTGGCCGACGCCGCAAGACCTGTGGGCGCTGACTTTTCCCGGGGTAAACCTGTGGCGCGACCGCTTCGCCGCCGCGCCCTATGCCGAGCGCGGCGACTGGACGCTGCGTTTTTATCAGGCCAACGCGGTCGAGCGGGCGTTGGAGCGCGTCGCCGACGGTGGCAAACGCATCTTGCTGACGCTCGCGACCGGCACCGGCAAGACCTCCATCGCGTTTCAATTCGTCTGGCGACTGTTCGAGGCGAAATGGAGCCTGTCGGGCGAGCCGACCCGCCGCCCGCGCGTGCTGTTCCTCGCCGACCGCAACAACCTCGCCGATCAGGCCTTCAACGACTTCAACGCCTTCGGCAAGTTCGAGGAGAAGGCGCTCGTTCGCGTCACCCCCGATGCCATAGCCAAGACCAAACAGACGCCAAAGAACGGCGCGGTCTTCTTCACGATCTTCCAAACCTTCATGTCCGGCCGCGACGCCAGCGGCCAGCCTGCGCCCTATTTCGGAGACTACCCAGCCGACTTCTTCGATTGCGTCGTCATCGACGAGTGCCATCGCGGCGGGGCCAACGACGGAGAGTGGCGCAAAATTCTGGAATATTTCTCGCCCGCGCTGCAGCTTGGCCTCACCGCGACGCCGAAGCGCAAGATCAACGCCGACACCTACGCCTATTTTGGCGAGCCGGTTTACGTCTATTCGCTGAAGGACGGCATCAACGACGGCTTCCTAACGCCGTTCCGCGTTCGTCAGATTGCGACGACGGTCGATGAATATGTCTATACGCCCGATGATGACGTGGTCGAGGGCGAGATCGATGACGGCCGGCGTTACCGCGAAGAAGACTTCAACCGCATCATCGAAATCGAAGCGCGTGAGCGCAAGCGCGTGGAAATCTTCATGTTGGAGATCGACCAACGCCAGAAGACCCTCGTTTTCTGCGCAAGCCAAGCGCACGCCGCCGCCGTGCGTGATCTCGTCAATCAAATTAAGATCAGCAAGGACCCTAACTACTGCGTTCGCGTGACGGCGAACGACGGCGCTATCGGCGACCAGTTTCTGAAGGAGTTCCGTGATAACGAAAAGACCATCCCGACGGTCCTGACGACCTCGCAGAAGCTGACGACAGGAGTCGACGCGCGCAACGTGCGCAACATCGTGCTGATGCGACCAATCAAGTCGATGATCGAGTTCAAGCAGATCATCGGGCGCGGAACGCGGCTCTATGATGGCAAGGACTATTTCACGATCTATGACTTCGTGAAGGCCTACGAGTTATTCAAGGACCCCGAATGGGACGGCGAGCCTCCTGAGCCGGGCGAGCCGAAGCCGCGCCCTGTCGTGTCCGGGCCGGGCGAGCCGACGCCGACGGGCGACGGCGGCGAAGAGGACGAACCGAAGCGGCCGAAGAAGATCAAGATCAGGCTCGCCGACGGCAAGGAGCGCACGATTCAGTTCATGGCCGCGACAAGCTTTTGGAGTCCGGACGGCAAGCCGATGTCGGCAGCGCAATTCATCGAGGCGCTGTTCGGTCAGCTTCCCGACTTCTTCAAAGACGAGGACGAGCTGCGCCGCCTCTGGGGCAATCCGGAGACCCGCAGGGCGCTGCTCGACGGGCTGGAGACGAAGGGCTTCGGCCTCTCCCAACTCGCCGAGATGAAGGCGGTCATTGACGCCAAGGACAGCGATGTTTTCGACGTGCTGGCCTACATCGGCTTCGCGCTTCCGCCGAAGAGCCGGCAGGAACGGGCGGAGGCCGGCAAGAACCGGATCAAGAATGTCTACGAGAATAAACTTCAAGCCTTCCTAGAATTCGTCTTGGGCGAGTACGTCCGGCAAGGCGACGACGAGCTGGCTCTGAATAAGCTGAACGGATTGATCAAGCTCAAGTTTGGCTCGGCGAACGAGGGCGCGAAAGCGCTAGGCGGCGCGGCGACGATCCGGAGCGCGTTCGTCGGCTTCCAGCGCTACCTGTATCAAGGCTAGCGTCTGCGAATGTTGGTACATTTGTTGGTATAAATAATTCCTGGCTATTTTTATCGTATATAGAACAATGACATAAATTAAGAATGCGATGCCTTTCCTAGCACCACTTTTGTGTCTTCGAACGTCCAGGTTAGTCCAAAAGATTTGGATAATCAATAGTTTACGTACCTTCTACCGTCGGCGATGAGTTTGTCGTTACGTGCATTGATCGGCTGGCGCGCTCAATCGGCGACCGTCAGGACATCGTCCGCTCACTCAAAACTAAAGGCGCGACAAGGCGACGGAACGGTCAAGGCGCCGATTTGCCGGAAACACGGGGGCTGGGATGACCGGCTGGCGGCGTGATCGAGGTCTGATATTCGTCGTCGAGCGGAGCGTCCGTCGCGCCGAAAGTCACCGTCTGAGCCCGGATCTGCTTGATCCCGGCCCCCTAGCCGATCGACTGATAGGTCAATCCGTCGCCAGTCTCTTTTTTGTAGGCGTCAGCCCATTTGACGTAGATGGGACGCAAAGGTGGCGCCCGCGCCGGAAATCTCCGCAGCATGCGGGACGGTGGCTATCGCTCCGCAAACGGCGACCGCCGCGACGCGGATGAATCGACGAATATAATTCGCATTGATGCCTCTCGAGCGCGAGGCGCGCCACAGCCGTGGCTTCTAAGGGCGCCCGCTTAGGCTGTTACGACAGAGCGATGACAGTTTTGTAACGAGGCGTCGCGCCCGCCTGGGCGCGCGCGGATCGGTTTCAGGAACGATATAATGGCCGAGACGCTAAGCTTTATCTTTGGCCGGCTCAGCTCTCCGCGACGATTCCGTAGCGCGCGCACAAGTCCCGTTGCTCGGCTCGATCGTCCTGCGAGCCGGACGTGTCGCAAGCCAGATCGCGCAGGCGAGCGGGAGGCCGAGGCCATGCGCGATAAGGCAGGGGTTTGAGATGCTGCGGCTGATTTCGACGGCGCGGTCGACGGCGGCTAGCCCCCGCCGGACGTCACCAGCCGCGGACAAAGCTTCGGCGTAGCCCGCGTTGAGATAAAAAAGCTCCAAAGGACCCACCCGGCCCTCCCGTTCGCCGTTCAGCCAAGCCTCCACGTCCCGCACGGCTCGGGCGCCTTCGCCAGCCCTGGCGCGCGCGCTCGCCAGCGTCCCGAGGATATGGGGCAGGATCACGTCGTAGCCGTTCCGCTCGATCAGTCCGACGGCGTATTCGAGACATGCGATTACCTCGGAATGACGTCCGAGCCTGATGATGTTTCGGCTCTTCGCGAGCAGCGCGAGGATCTCCGAATAAGGCTCTCCCTGCGACTTCGCGACATCGAGGGCCTGTTCGGCCAGCATCAGGCCCTCGTCATAGCCGCCCGCCTCAGTCAGAAAGAAACACAGATAGCTTCGAACCATCGAGCCCGGGATGCCGGCGGCGCCGAGCCTTGCCGTCGCCAGCTCGCCGCTCAGCAAGGCGCAAAGCTCGCGTAGCAGGGCGATCGCGGAGTGGAGCGCGCCAAGGCCGTACAGCGAGCCCGCAAGATTGAACTTGGCGGCGAAGGTGAGCGGCAAACTGTTGAGTTCGGTCGCGATCGCGAGCGCTTGCTGCGCCTGCTCCCTCTCCTCCGCGTAGCGCGCCTCGAACCAGCCGACCAAACCCATGTGGCAGAGGGCTGCGCAGACTTTGCCTTTTCTGTCCTGCTTTCGGGCAAACTCCAGCGCCCGAGGAAGATAGATTGCGAGACTCCTGAACTCGCCGATCTGGGCCAGCGAGCCGAAGGCCATCAGAACGAAGTCGACGAACTTCGCTTCGGCCGGCTCTCCGACCCGCTCGATGCAGGTCATGGCCCGTTTGAACGTCAGGTAAAGCGAGCCGCTTGCCGATGTACGGCGAGCATTCAACGCCGCGAGCCACAAATATTCCAGCGCCCTTTCGTCGTCGTGCGCGCCTTCAGCATGATAAGCAAGGCGTTCGTAATGCCTGCCGACATCGGCGGTCGAGAGGATCGCCTCCATCGCCGCGCGATGAATCTGCTGGCGTCGAGGGCCAGGCACCGTCTCGGCGCAGGCCTCGGCGACGATGGCGTGACGGAACCGAATCGAATTGGCGACCAGCGGATGAACGATGCTCAGACGCTCGAGCTCCGAGCGCCGGCGCAGCAGCGTCGCTTTCTCGATTCCGAGGGTCCGGGACGCCAGGTCGACATCCACCTCCTCCCCCAGGATGCTGAGCGCCTGGGCAAACGTCTTGGCTTTGCCCGACAAATGATTCAGCCGGGCGTAAATCACCGACTGGACAGAGTCCGGCAGGGCGTTCTTTTTGTCTGTGTCTCCAATCGCTTCGGAAAGCGCGATCTGCTCGAGGACAAACGGCACGCCGTCAGCACGGTCCAGCACTTTCTCGACCATGCTTGGTCTCGGCATGGCGCCAGCCCATAGCTTGTGGGCGAGCTCGACCATGGCTTGGCGCGGCAACGGCCCGAGATTGAGCACGGTGTCCGCAAGCGTCCAGGCCGACGCAGCAGCTTCCGGCCGGCCGGTGATCAGCAGCGACCGGCGCGGACCCGCCCTGGTCTTTGCGATCAGGCGAAGACAAAGGACGCTCTCGGGATCGAGCAGCTGCAGATCGTCGATGACGACGAGCGCGGGCGCGTCTTTTTTCGACGCATCCAATGTCTCGATGAGGTCCCGCGCAACCGTGCGCGTGGAGGACGCGCCGTCCGAATGCGCGTCGCCGCGCCCTTCGAGCATGACGGTCGCGGCGAACGGCTTCATTTCGCCCGCCCCGGTCTCCGAGAAGGCCCGAAGGATCTCGTCGTCAGACGACGCGGGCTTGAGCGACAGGGTTTGCAGGATAAGCGCTCTGATCGCCGAAAACGGCGTCGTGCGTCTCTGGTTGTCGCCGCTGAAGGTGAGGACGCCCATCCCCTTCAGACGCGCATCGTCAATGGCGGTCGAGGCGAGCCGGGTCTTGCCGATGCCTGGCTCGCCGATCAGCGCGACCGCGCCGCGCCGTTCGATCAGCGTCTCCTTAAGGATGCGCCTTTCCAGCTCCCGCCCAACGAACGGAAACCGATAGTCGCGAAAAACGCTTTCCCAGGTTTCGGTCGCCGGGGGCGCGGCAAGTTCATAGGCCTTCAGCCGGACGCCTTGCAGGGCGGCGACGTTGTCGCACGGCGACAATTGCAGGGAAGACCGGCAAAGATTGACAGTTCTCGAGCTTAGCAGGATCCGATCGGGACGGGCGCTTTTTTGCAGCGCCGCCGCGAGATGCACGGCGCCGCCGACCGTGTTGATCCCGGCCCGCACGTCGCGCTTGGTCGAGCGCAAGCTCACAAGCCCGGTGTGCACACCCACCCGAAATTGCACGCACCGGCCTTCGATGTTGCATAGCTGGCTTGCGCGTGTCGCGGGGTCCTGAATTCGCCACGCCGCCTCGCAAGCCTTGTCGGCGTGATCTTCAAGCGAGTTCGGCCAGCCAAACACTGCAAGGCCCCCATCGCCCGCATAGCTTACCAGGATCCCGCCGGACTTTTCGACCGCGCGTCTGACATGGTCGAAGATGCGATCGACAAGCTCGTGTGCCTGATCCGGATCGATATCGGCGATAACGCCGGTCGGATCGACCGTGTCGACGGCGAGCACCGTCAACATGCAACGTTCCGCGAAAACGGCTTGGTTTCCTGGAGGCGAACCGGGTCCTGCCGACGCCAGGCTCGCGAATTGACGCGACCGCTCCGCGCCCTTCAATCCGCGGGTCCTTGGCGTCGCGCCGTTCCCGTCCGCAGTCGACGGCCGGAAACCGACCATCGCGGAAAGCGCTGTCCGGGATCTCCGGCGCCGGAGGCGCAGCGAGTTCATAGGCCTTTAGCCGGACTTTTTGCAGCGCGGGGACGCTGTCGTGCGGCGTCAATTGCAGCGGAGACCCGCAGAGTTTCACGGTTCGTGAGCTCAACAGGATCCGATCGGGACGGGCGCTTTTTTGCAGCGCCGCCGCGAGATGCACGGCGCCGCCGACCGTGTTGATCCCCGCCCGCGCGTCGCGCTTAATCGAGCGCAGGCTGACAAGTCCGCTGTGAACGCCCACGCGAAACTGGATAGACCGGCCGTCGGCGCCGCGCAGCGGTTTTTCTCGGGCTGCGGGCTCCTGAATGCGCCATGCCGCCTCGCAGGCCCTGTCGGCATGGTCTTCAACCGCGTTCGGCCAGCCAAACACCGCGAGGCCGCCGTCGCCCGCATAGCTGACCAGCAGGCCGCCGGATTTTTCGACCGCGCGCTCAAGATGGTCGAAGATACGATCGAGAAGCTCGTGCGCCTGATCCGGGTCGACATGCGCGATGTGGCCGGTGGAATCAACCGTGTCGACGGCGAGCACCGTCAACATGGAGTGTTCCGCGAAACCAGCCGCGCTCTTCATCGCCCCCGCTCAGAAACTATCTCTGCGGCAGACCATTTCAATTTTACCAGAAGATGATGGTGGCGCGCCAGAGGAACGAAGTAATCTTCGGGCCGCGCCCGGGCTCTCGCCGCGGCGACCTTCGGCAAGTCGCGGCGCGGGGGGCCGGGCGACAAAAAAAAAGCCTCCGGCCTTTTGGGCCGGCGGCTCGACAGGTAACGCCGATTGCGGAGGCAAGATTTGAACCTGCGGCCCTCAGGTTATGAGTTCATTTTGAGACAGTTTTAGCCACGTACACACTACCGTTGAGCGTGTCTGTGGCTACGAGATCTCATTGATTCGCCTTTTTACTTCGCCACGGCTGTTAGCTCTAGCCCAACGCCCTCACTCGTCGTTCGACGCGTTTAGGTCTTCCCAGTCGATGTACTCCAACTCCAGGCCCTTGCGCAGCCGGACCCCCACGCCGCCACCATTCTCGGGGAGGAACGCGACGCCGGCGGCCTCGAGCGCCGTCCGCATCCTGTTGACCACTTCGTCCGGAATGTGGTCGGGCGCCCGGTCTCGAACCGCTCGACGATCGACAGCGGCACGCCAGCGGCCTCGGCGAGCTTGGCCGGCGGCCAGCCAATGAGGGCGCGCGCGGCTCTGACCTGGGCGGCTTCTATCATCGCCCAGGATTATTGCGCCGGCGTCGCGGACATGGCGACGGCTGCGGCGCGCGCCGAGTCGCGAATGCTGTCCCCGAGCGCCTTGCGCACGAGCGCCGCTTCGCCGCCGCTCGTGGCGTGATAGAGCGACAGCTGCTCGAATTCGTCATCGCGCGGCGGCTCGATCGCGAGGTCGGTGTAAGTCGTCCGATCGGGCGCGGCCAGAACTTCGTTCAGAATCCGCCGTGTGTTGACGAAGAATCGCCAGTACTTCCAGGCCTTGCTCACGACTTCGTAGCCGTAGCGCGGATAGAAGACGAAGGGCGATTCCAATGGCAGGCCGCGCCGGCGGTCGCGCCGCGACTTGAGCCGAAACGCGCCGCCTTCCAGCGGATGGACGCCCTCGTGCTCGATCATGAGCTTGAACCACATGATGGTGCTCGCGATCTGCTTCGGCCGCCCATTCGGGATCTGCGCCGCCCGCCGCAAGATCGTGCGGATGTGCTCGGGCGTATAGTAAGCGTTCCACGCCGCCCGATATGCGTCTTCCCATTCGGCGTCCGACATTTTCGCGTGATGGGAAACGCGATGATCGAGGTCGTACTTGTTGATGTCGGGGTCCATCCAGACCCCCTTGGCAAGCGACCTCTTATGATCCTCTGAGCCCGGCAGCGGCGTGAGGAAGAAGAACTCGAGGACGTCGAGCGGCAATTCGCGCTTGATGATCTCGACGTCGCGCAAGATCAATTCCTTCGTGTCAGCGGGAAAGCCGAGGATGTAGCCGGCGAAGGTCAACGCGCCATGCGCGCGCCACTTCTGCAGCATCACGCGATATTCGGTGATCTTGTTCTGGCGCTTCTTGGCGGCGATCAGATTGTCCGGATTGATGTTTTCAAGCCCGATAAACACACGCTTGACGCCGGCCCGCGTCGCCTTCTCGATGAAATTGGGGATCTTGTGGCAGAGCGTGTCGACCTGAATGGTGAACCCGACGTGGATATTGTCCTTCTTGAGCTCGATCACCCGGTCGAGCAAGATTTCCCAGTCGGTGTTGCGGGCGAAATTATCATCGGTGATAAAGAACCGATCGACGCCCTGGGCATAGTTGGCGCGGATGATCTGTTCGAGGTCGTCCGGGGAGCGAAAGCGGCTCTTGCGTCCCTGGACGTTGATGATGGTGCAGAACGAACATTGATACGGACAGCCGCGGCCAAGATCGATGCTCGTATAGGTGCCGGAGGTGCGCTCGACATGCTTGCGCGGCAGAATCGGCGCGGGCTCGCCTTCGAGCGAAGGCAATTTGTCCATGAAATTGTAAAGCGGCTTCAACTCCCCCCGCCAGGCGTCGACAAGCACCTCATCCAGCCGATGCTCCTCCGCCTCGCCGGCGAATAAAGAAATCCCGAGCGCCTGCGCGTCGCGGATCTCACTAGGAAGCTCGGGGAGCATGGCGATGCAGCCCGAGACGTGGAAGCCGCCGAGGCAGACGGGAAAGCCCGCGGCGCGGAACTCGCGTGCGATGTCGACGGCGCGCGGAAACTGATTCGATTGTACGCCGACGAGGCCAACCAGCGCCCGGCCGCCCTTGCGCCGCAGCGTGCGAATAATGCGGCCGGGCACAACGCGGCGGTTGGTTTCGTCATAGGTGTCAAGTTCGATCGCCACGCCCGGTCCCAGAACCTCGCGTCGGCTGGCGTCATCGGCCAGGCTATTCATGCAGGCGAGCGTATTGGACGGCAGCGCGGAGCGAAACCATTGGATCGGATAACCGTCGTCGTCGTAATGGGTCGGCTTGATGAGGACAAAGGTGAATAACAAATCCGCCGCGCGCAAATCCGGATTGGCGCCGATGGATCTCGACCACGCCCTCATTTATTGATTGCCCCCCAAAAGAATCCACCACCGCTAGCACGTGGCGCTTACTTGGGCAAATCGCCCGCGCCGGCCCGGGCGCCTCCGCCCGCGTCACCCCCGCGCGCGCCATTGGAGCGTCGAGAGCCTGCACCGGGTCCTTGATGTCATCTTCAAGGAAGATCGCTCCGCCTGCGGAGAGGCCATGGCGCTTGGCCCTGGTCCACCGACTTGCCTTTGAGGTGGTCCGAGCCGAAGCGACGACACGCCATCAAACCGCCCGAAAAACCGCAGCATGGAGCACAGACGCCCTCAAAGCCATCCTAAACCCACCTCGTTAACCTAAACTCGTTGCCATGAAGCTAGATCGACCTAGTGGTCAAAATCAAACGTAAAAGTCCGGGGCGCCTTCCGCAATTTCAAGGAGTTCTCCGGCTTGCAAGGGGTTCGAAGCGTTTGATTCTATCCACTAGCTTGTCATCATTTGAACTTGTACTTTTGACCTGATATGGCGTCTCAAAGGATACATATGCCCACCAGGCCCCTCAAAAGAAATTTCGTCGTTAATCTTTTGTATCCCACGGTGCGGATCGCCGTCGCGTTCGTGACGATCCCGATCTATCTGCGCCATGTGGGCGAGGCGCGCTATGGGATCATATCGATCGTATGGGTCCTCCTCGGATTATTCGGCTTTCTTGATCTTGGGCTCTCGCGCGCGGTCACCAACGCATTGGCGAAGCTACGCAACGCCCCTCAGAAGCAGCGCGCGCGCGTGCTTTTGACAACGCTCGGTCTCAACCTGGGCATTGGCCTCATCGGCGGCGTGGTCCTGTACATATCCGGGGGATTGTTGCTCCGGCATTTCATTTCAGTGCCGACTGCCCTGAGCGCCGAGGTCTCCGGGTCGCTGCCCTGGATCGCCTGTCTTCTGCCACTCACGCTTGTTTCGACCGCCGGCGCGGGCGCGCTGGAAAGCCGCGAACTCTTCCTGCTCGTGAATTTGATCCAGATTGTCGCGATGACGCTGGCTCAAGTCGCGCCGATGCTTGTGGCTGTGTTCGTCAGTCCCTCGCTCAGGGTCGTTATTCCCACCGCCGTCGCGGCGCAGGCGTTTGGCGCGATCACCGTGCTGGTTTTCGTCATCCGTCTGGAGGGGCCGTTCTCGCTTCGCGGCATGGATTGGGGCGAGGCGCGCAAATTGCTTGGCTATGGCGGGTGGATGTTCGCCACAAATGTGATCAATCCCGCGCTGGCCTCGGCTGATCAATTCATTATCGGATCAGTGATGGGCGTGGCCTCGGTCGCGCATTATGCCGTGCCGATGAACCTTGTCTTAAGGAGCGGAGCAATCCCGGCAGCGGTCGGGCGCACGTTCTTTCCGCGCATGTCGAGCCTCTCCGGCGGCGCCGCTTTCGCGCTCGGCGCGCGCGCGCTTTCCTCAATGGCGTACGGCTTTGCCGCCGTTTGCGCTCCCGCGATCGTCCTCTCGCCGATCTTCTTTCGGTATTGGATCAGCCCCGATTTCGCGAGGGTCTCGGCGCCCGTGGCGCAAATCCTTTTTCCGGGCATGTGGATGGCCGGGCTGTCCCTCGTCGGTTTCACGCTCCTGCAAAGCCAGGGTAGGGCGGACCTGACAGGGAAACTGAGTATGATCGAATTTCTGCCGTTTATGGGCCTTCTCTGGGCTTTGACCGTGACCTTCGGGATCGTCGGGGCGGCTGGCGCCTGGAGCTTACGCTGCACGGCGGACGCCTTGGCGATTTTCTGGGCCTCTGGAATGAGAAGGAAGGACCTTCTTCCGCTGCTGCCCCCGGCCGCGCTCTTGGTCGCCACCCTGGTTGTTGCCCGGTTTTTCCTTGGCTCCAACATTCTCGTGGACTTGCTCGGCGCAGGCTTCGCGGCTTCAGCGGCGATCGCGCTGAGCCTCGTCTTCTCGGAGGATTGGCGTGCGTTCATGCGGTCGCTGGTGAACCGAGCGCGCCTTTTCGCCGCCAGTTTGACCACAAAGGCGTTCCGATCTGGCGGCTGACAGGGAAACTGGCCCGATCAAACGGCGCCTGGGCGCACCGGCGCATGAACCATCCCTGCCGCCGCCCGTCTGCAAGGTGCCCCGCCGCAGCTAACTTGGCCTCGCGGCCAGGCGAGGCGCGAAAATTCAGGGTGAACCGGAAGGCGCCTGGAAGGCGCCTCCCATCGCTTGCCTTTCGTAGGTCGCATAGACATAATCCGGGCTCCCCCTAGTGGTCAAAATCAAACGTAAAAGTCCGGGGCGCCTTCCGCAATTTCAAGGAGTTCTCCGGCTTGCAAGGGGTTCGAAGCGTTTGATTCTATCCACTAGAAAGATCGGGCGGTCAGAAGTCTTGGTTAAAGAAAGGTTGAGCTCGATTATCCGACGCTTCGATGCAAAGTGTTTCAAAGGGCGACGCGTCGCCACGAGCCGCCCGGTAAAAATCTCTACCTACGCTTCGTGCGGGTTCTCCGATAGAAGGTAGGACGAGCCGGAGGTATTGGATGAATGAGCCGGTAAATATTGCTGACATAAATGATAAGGGAATCGTCTACTCAATTTGCACATTTGTCACTCGATTTGATCAGTATAAAGCGGCAGTTAAATCATTTGTAGATCATGGATTCTTTTACCATGACTGCGAGTATATCTATATCGACAATTCCGATAAAAACCAATATGACGCCTATCGAGGGATAAACAAATTTCTGACGACGGCAAATGGGAAATATATTATCATATGCCACCAGGACGTGCTTCTGGTCGACGACGATCGTGAGAAGCTCGACGCCGTTCTGGGAGAACTCGATCGCATCGATCCGTCATGGGGCGTTTGTGGAAATGGCGGGGGCATGTATCCGGGGCGCCTCGCGCTTCGCCTCACGGACCCGCATGGCGACAATCAATTCACCGAGCCGCTGCCGCAGAAGGTAAGCGGCCTCGACGAGAACTTCCTCGTCGTTAGGCGCGACGCCAACCTCGCCGTCTCGGCGGATCTGAAGGGATTTCATCTTTACGGCACAGATATTTGCATAATGGCGCGGGTGCTCGGCTATACCGCCTATGTCGTCGATTTCCACCTCCGCCATCTGAGCAGCGGAGCGAGCAAGTATAAGTCGCCGGGCTTCGCGGAGCTTCGTGCGGCGCTGATCGCCAAATATCGTCGGGTGATGCGCCCGCGCACCGCCACAACGACGACGACTGCAGTCTATCTTGGCGGATCAGCGGCGGTGTCTCCGGTCCTCAACGCCGTCCTCGCGACGGGCATCCCCAAGCGCCTTGGCCGCTTGCCGAAGATGCTGGGCCTCAAGCGCCAGTGAACGACGAGGCGCCGGGCGCCGCGGCAGCGATCAGGAGCAAAGATGGATTCCCTAGCGCCGTCCTACGATCACAAGGAGCAAACCTACTTCGCCGGTCAGCGGAGCGATCTCATCGATCGGCTCGCCGTCGACCGCAACCGCGCGATCCTCGAGATCGGTTGCGCCGAGGGATCGACCGGCGCCTATGCGAAGCATGAGGGCAAGTGCGGACTCTATGTGGGAGTGGAACTGTTCCCCGCCGCTGCAAGCGTCGCGGCGTCGCGCATCGATCGGGTTTACACGGCGAACATCGAAAGCTTCGATCCGCCGGAGCCACGCGAAACCTTCGACGTTCTGATCGCCGGCGAAGTCCTGGAGCATATGGTCGATCCGTGGGCGGTTTTGCGGCGGCTCAGGACCTATCTGCGCCCCGGCGGGCTCATCATGGCGAGTTCGCCGAACGTTTCGCACTATTCGGTCATCGGCATGCTTCTGAAAGGAGATTGGAAGCTGGCGGACAGCGGCCGGATGGATCGGACCCATCTCCGGTGGTTCACCCCCAGGTCCTACGCCGATATGTTCCGAACCTGCGGCTTTGAGGTCGTCTCCACGGAGCCGCTGAGAGCGCCGGGCCAGGCGGCGAGGCTCATCGCCAAATTGAGCGGCGGCCGTCTCGAACATCTGTTCATTAGCCAAATTGTCGTGGTCGGCAAGAAGACCGGGGTCTCGACTCCGGTTGACGGTAGGTGAGAGCGTTGCGCCGCAGGTGAGTCGCCGGCAGGTCCAGCCGCTTTAATGACCGCGAGCAACTCGGCCGCGTCACGATGCGTGTTTTATTTACCCGGCCACCAAACCCGCCGATGTCGCGGCTTCAACAGCGCGCCGCGAACGGGGGTTGGGCGAGAGCGCAAAAACTAGACAATTTCTGTGGATTTAGGACTTTATAGCAAAATAATGTTTGCGGGCGCAGGGTTTGGCGCTATCATCCGATTCGGGTCTGGTGATTGTGGCGGCGTCAGGCGGGGCGCAAGGTCGTGGAGATTGTCGAACTTCCGCCGCTTAAGCGCGGCATCGAATGGCCCACGGCCGGGCTGGCTTTCGCCATTTGCGGGCCGTGGTTCTTGGGGACGTATTTCTATCGGGACCTTCCGTGGTGGACCCTGGCCGCGCTCGGCGCCTGGATCATCGCGTGGCAACTGAACCTGCAGCACGAGACCATGCACGGCCATCCGACCCGCAACCGCCGCCTCAATCAGGCGATCGGCTCCTGGCCCCTGTCGCTGTGGCTTCCCTATTCGATCTATCGCTCCACCCACCTTGCCCACCATCGCGACGAGAATCTGACCGATCCCCTCGAGGGCCCGGAAAGCTACTATTGGACGTCGTCCGGATGGGGCGGCCTCGGTCCGGTATGGCGTACGCTTGCTGTTGCCCGGACGACGCTCCTCGGGCGGATGGCCATCGGGCCTGCCTTTCTGATCGGGGGTTTCATTCTCGATCGATTGCGCGACGCCTGGCGCGGCAAGCGGGGCGCGCGCCGGGCTCTGGCGCGCCATCTCATTCTGTGCGCGCCGGTGCTGATCTGGCTGATCGCCATCTGCCGGATGCCGCTTTGGATTTACGTCGCCTGCTTCGTCTATCCCGGCGCGAGCCTTGCGATGGTGCGCTCGTTCGCCGAACATCGCGCCCTGCCCGAGGCTGAGCGGCGCACGGCGATCGTCGAGAACGCATGGATTCTGGGGCCGCTGTTCCTGTTCAACAACCTCCATGCGGCGCATCACCTGCGCCACCGGCTGCCGTGGTATCAACTTCCGAAATTCTATCGCCTCAATCGGGCCGCGCTGATCAAGCGCAACGGCGGCCTCGTCTATCACGGCTATTTCGATGTCGCGCGGCGCTATCTCTTGAGGCCGCACGACAAGCCGATTCATCCGGGCTGGGACCAACGGGCGGCGTGAGCGGCGAAGGCCCGATCGCGTTCCTGCCGATGTACGATTTTCCGTGGACCGCCGCGGCCAACGACGCGCTCTGGGCGTCGATTTCCGCCCGCCTGCGAGGCCGGCGTTCGATCGCCGGCGACGGCTTGCTCGCGGCGGCGACTTGGCCGCGCTCTGGCGAGATCCCGGCCTCGTTTTCGGCCAGACCTGCGGCTACCCCTATGTGAGCGGCCTCAAGGACGCGGTGACTTTGATCGCGGCGCCGGAATACGGGTTTCCCGGCTGCGAAGGCGCTTCGCATCGAAGCTTCATCATCCGCGCCGCCCGCGACCCGCGCCGTTCTTTTAGCGAATTCAGGGGCGCGACCGCCGCGCTCAACGCCCATGACAGCAACACCGGCATGAATTTGTTCCGCGCCGCGATCGCCCGTCGCGGGCGGCGCGCCCTTCTTCGGCGCAGTCGATCGTCACCGGCTCGCACGAGGCGAGCCTGGCCGCGGTCGCGGACGGTCGTCGCGGATCTCGCCTCGATCGATTGCGTCAGCTTCGCGCTCCTTGAGCGCGGCCGCCCCGCGCTCATCGAGCGCGTCGCCATCGTCGCGGAGAGCCAGGCTTTCGCCGGGCCTGCCGTTCATCGCCGCCGCTGGCCTTCCGCAGACGACAATCGCCGCGGTGCGCGAGGCGCTGTTCGCGGCGCTCAAGGACCCGGACCTCGCCGAAGCGCGAGCAGCGCTCGGCCTCAAGGGCGCGCGCGTCGCGACGGCCGCCGACTACGATCGCGTCATCGAGATCGAGCGCGACGCAGGATCTGCGGGCTATGCGCGGCTCGCCTAGCGCCAAGATCCGGGCCTCGACAACCTGTGCTCGAACCCCCGCGACAGCCGACGGGAATAAACGCTCATAAACGCCAATAAGCGCTAGTAAATGCTAATAAGCGCTAGCAAAATAGCTGTCGTTTACTAGCGTTTATTTTTCCGAATTGAGCCTTTTCAATGGGTTGCGGGCGATTGGAGTAAAAATAGTAACTCCCAAGCCGGGTGAGTCCGAATTGTCACACGGTGTGTGAGATCGTTGAGGTTTTGCGAGATTTTCGAGACGGGCGGGGGCGAACCGTGAGTTAAGGTGGGGATGATTCTCCCTGCCGAAGTTCAGGCGCTGATCGAAGCGCTCCGGAGCGAGATTTCCGCGCTTCGCTCGGAGGTCGCCGATTTGCGGCGGGAGAACGAGGGCCTTCGAGCCGAGAACGCCGAGCTTCGGCGCCGGCTGGATCTGGACAGCACGACGAGCTCCAAGCCGCCTTCGAGCGACGGGCTGAGGAAGAAGTCGCGCCTTCCCGGCAGCCTTCGCGGCCGTTCGGGCAAGGCGAGCGGGGGACAGCGGGGCCACAAGGGCGACACGCTGCGGCGGACGGCGACGCCCGACTGGGTCGTCCGACACGAGGCTGCGGCGTGCCGGCGCTGCCGGGCGGCGCTCGCGGCTTCGATGCAGACCGGGGTGGAGACGCTCAGTGACTTCGCGGACGTCGCTCACGCCTTCTGCAACGCCCATCACCTGCGCGAACTCAAGGCGCTCATCGAGATCGACAAGGAGCCGTGGGCGCAAGCCATGCGCGACGTCCTCCTCGACGCCGCAAAGGCCGTGCGCCAAGCCAAAGAGGCCGGCGCCCGGGCGCTCGAACCCGAACGCGTGCAAGGCTTCGTCGACCGCTACTGGCAGGCCGTTCGGGAAGGGCTCGCCTTCCATCGCGCCCTGCCGGCCTTCGATCCTTCGCCCGGCTCGAAAAAACGAAAGAAGCAGCGCCCAGGCCATAATCTCCTCATCCGCTTCAAGACCTTCAAGGACGAGACCCTGCGCTTCCTCGTCGACTTCGACGTCCCGTTCACCAATAACCTGGCCGAACAGGACCTGCGCATGGCCAAGGTCAAAATGAAAATCTCGGGCGGCTTCCGCACCTTCGAAGGCGCTCACGTCTTCGTCCGCATGAGGTCCATCGTCTCCACCGCACGAAAGCACGGCCTCAACATTCTCAAAGCCCTCACTGCAAACCCCTCCCAACTCCTCCTCGCAATCGCAGCCTGAAAACAGACGGCTTGGGAGTTACTAAAAATATTCCCTCTTTGCTTCCTCCCTCGCGCGCCGGTTGTGGTCGACCCAGCCTTTTCCCTTTTCAAACAGCCGCGGCCTCTCCTCGCCGCCGGGCTGCTGATCCAGGCGCGAGACACAATTCCGAATAAGAACATATAAAGAACATCGCTGCCCTTGTCAAGGGAAAGTCACCTTCCCTGACCGAGGGTCCGCCGACGAGCCCGCCCACGCGCGCGCTCGGCCCGACCCGAGAGCACGAGGGCCTGAAATGCAGCCAAGGGAAACGCTCTGCGCGCCGCTCCCCAAGGCGAGCCTTTCTTGCGATGCCTCCCAAGGCCAGAAGCTTTGCGGCGGTCCGGATGCCCGCTTTTGCGACAGGGAAGGCCGTTCGCAGGCGCTGACCGCGGTCACGTCTCCACGATGCCGCCAAGATCGCCCGCCTGCGCGCCGCTCTCGCGCCCGTGCGGCAGCGCGAGATAGTCGGCCGAGCGCATTTCGTAGAGACGCGAGGCGGTGCGCTTGAATTCGAACGCCTCGGCGCCGTCCGCGCCCGAGTACAGCTTCTCCGGTTCGCCTGCCGCCGAGGCGATCAGCTTGATCCGCATGTCGTAGAGGGCGTCGATCGAGGATGATGAATCGCCTGGCCTCGTTGCGCTCGCTCGCGCCCATGACGGGGATGCGGTCGAGGATGAGGGTGTGGAAGCGCTGGGCGAGCTTGAGATAATCGGCCGCCCCGAGCGGGCGGCGGCACAGCGAATCGAAATCGAAACGCGCGACGCCGTCGATCGCCTGCGGCGCGTCGAGACGGCGCCCGAGCAGCTCGATCGTCATCGGCTCGCCGCGCTCGTGGCCGGTCAGCGCCAGAAACGCCGCGTCGAGCGCGGCGTCCGCCTTCGGGCCGAGCGGCGTATAATAGACCGGCGCGCGCCTGAGTTTCTCGCAGCCGGTAGTCCGTGCGCGCGTCGAGTTCGATCACCTCGAGCCGCTCTTTCAGAAGCGCGATGAACGGCAGGAACAGCGCCCGGTTGAGCCCGTCCTTGTAGAGGTCGCAGGGCGCGACGTTCGAGGTCGCAACCACCACCACGCCCGGCCGCGAACAGAGCCGTGAACAGCCGCCCCAAGATCATCGCGTCGGCGATGTCGCGCACCGAAAATTCGTCGAAGCAAAGCAGCGAAGCCTCGCGCGCGAGCTCCGCCGCGACCGGCGCGATCGGGTCTTCGCCCGTCGACCTCGCCGCGCTTCAGCGCCTGTCGCCATTGATGCAGGCGGGCGTGGACGTCGGCCATGAAGGCGTGAAAATGCGCCCGGCGCTTGAGCGGCGCCGGGGCGGCGTCGAAGAACATGTCCATCAGCATCGTCTTGCCGCGGCCGACGGGCCCATGGATGTAGAGGCCGCGCGGCGGCTCGGGCGGCTTCATGCCGAACAGGCGCGAGAAGCCGCTCGGCTTGCCCTCGGCCCTATAGCCGTTCAGTTTCGCCGCGAGCGCGTCGAGCTTCTGCGCAAGCCTCGCCTGCGCCGGGTCGAATTCGAAACTGCGGTTGGAAACGAGCGCGCGGTAGCGCTCGGCGATGGCGGTCATGCGCGCGCGTCATTGCGAGGAGGCGCAGCGACGAAGCAATCCAAGGGACGTACGGGCGCGGTCCCTTGATTGCTTCGCCAAAGCCCGTCCGGAAGGACGGGCGCTTCGACGCCTGTGGCTCGCAATGACGCATTTCGATGCTGAACGCAGCGGGCGCTAATGCGCCTCTTCCCAGTTCTGCGCCGCGTGCGCGTCGACTTTCAGCGGCGCGTGCAGCTTCACCGCGGGCTCCGGCGCATCGACCATCACTTTGGCCACGACCGGCAGCGTCGCCTCGACTTCGCTCGTCCGGCGCCTCGAACACCAATTCGTCGTGGACAGTGAGCAGCATCTGCGCGCTCAGGCCCGCCTTGGCGAGAGCGTCGTCCATGCGCACCATCGCGCGGCGGATGATGTCGGCCGCCGAGCCCTGGAGGGGCGCGTTGATCGCGGCGCGCTCGTTGAACGCGCGCTCCGAAGGGTTCGACGCGTTGATGCGCGGATAGTGGCACTTGCGGCCGAACAAAGTGGTCACATAGCCGTTGGCGCGCGCAATCTTCTTCGTCGCTTCCATGTAGTCGCGAATGCCGGGGAAGCGCTCGAAATATTTCCTGATGTAGTCGCCGGCCTCGTTGCGCGCGATGCCGAGCTGATTGGCGAGGCCGAAGGCCGAGATGCCATAGATGATGCCGAAATTGATCGCTTTCGCGCGCCGCCGGACCTCGCTCGGCATGCCCCGCGATCGGGACGCCGAACATTTCCGAAGCGGTCATGGCGTGAATGTCGAGTTCGTCGGCGAAGGCCTGCTTGAGCGCCGGGATGTCGGCGAGATGGGCGAGGAGCCTGAGCTCGATCTGGCTGTAGTCGGCGGAGATGAGCTTGCGTCCCTGCGGCGCGACGAAGGCGCGGCGGATCTTTCGTCCTTCCTCGGTGCGGATCGGAATGTTCTGCAGGTTGGGCTCAGACGACGACAGGCGCCCGGTCGTGGTCGAGGCGAGCGCGTAGGCCGTGTGGACGCGGCCGGTTCGCGGATTGACGAAGCCCGGCAGAGCGTCGGTATAGGTCGACTTGAGCTTGGCGATCTGCCGCCATTCGAGCACGCGCGCGGGCAGTTGATGGCCTTCGGCGGCGAGGTCCTCGAGCACGCTCGCCGTCGTCGACCAGGCGCCGGTCGCGGTCTTCTTGCCGCCCGGCAAGCCCATCTGCCCGAACAGGATGTCGCCAAGCTGCTTCGGCGATCCGGGGTTGAAGGGCGCGCCGACGATTTCGTTGATCTCGTCCTCGAGCGACGCCCATGCGCTGAGAGAACTCGCCCGTCATGCGGGAGAGGATGTTGCGGTCGATCGCGATCCCGCGCCGCTCCATGCGCGCCAGCACCTCGACGAGCGGACGCTCGAGCCGCTCGTAGACTGTCGTCATCTTCTCGGCGACGAGGCGCGGCTTCAAGACGCGCGTGAGACGCAGCGCGATATCCGCCTTCTCCGCTCCATACTCGCACGCCTTTTCGATCGGTCGCGCGCGCGAAGCCCATGAAAGTTGCGGCCCGAGCCGGCGATCTCGCTGAGGGGAATGGGTTTATGGCCGAGAAAGCGCTCGGAGAGCGTATCGAGGCTATGATCGTCGCCGGTCGCGCCCGCGTCCAGCGTGTAGGAAAGCAGCATCGCGTCGTCGATCGGCGCGACGCTGACGCCGCGCAGGGCGAACACGTGCATGTCGAACTTGAGGTCGTGGCCGATCTTGAGGACGCCCGGCGATTCCAGCAGCGGCTTCAACAGCGCGATCGCTTCCGCTTCCGTGAGCTGGTCGGGGGCAAGGCCCGCGCCGTCGAAAAGATCGTCTTCGCCTGTCCGATGGCCGATTGGGACGTAGCAGGCTTCTCCCGGCTTGAGCGCCAGCGAGACGCCGATGAGCTCGCCCTGCAGCGGGTCGGGCGACGACGTCTCCACGTCGATGGCGACTGATGGCCTTCGTCCGCGCCGCGCGCGATCCATGGCTCAAGCTCGGCCGCGGTCCGCACGATCTTGTAGGCGGCGCGGTCGATCGGAGCGCGCGCTTGCATTGCGCGCGCGGCGGCGAGGTCCGCGGGCGCTGCGCCCTGGCAGCGTGGTCTTGGCTCGCGGAGGCGCAGGAGCAGGAACTCCCGGGGCTGCGGGCGCGCGCTCCGGCAGGCGCCTCGCCTTCTCGCTCCAAAAGCGCCACGCCCTGGCCGCCTGGCCAGGCCGCGGGGCCGACGAAGCGCGGGTCGGGGTCGATCGAGCCCGCGTCGACGCCGCAGATCTCGGCGACGCGGCGGGTGAGGGTCGTGAGCTCCATCGCCTTGCAGAACGCGACGAGCCGCTTGCCGTCGAGCTGAGGCGTCGCCAGCGCCTCGAGCGGCGTCTCGACCGGCACGTTGCGATCCAGAGTGACGAGCTCTTTCGAGATTCTGATGCGCTTGACGCTCTCGGGGTCGGTCAGCGCTTCGCGCCGCTTCGGCTGCTTGATCTCGCTTGCGCGCGCGAGCAGCGTCTCGAGGTCGCCATATTCGGTGATGAGCTGCGCTGCGGTCTTGAGCCCGATGCCGGGCGCGCCCGGCACGTTGTCGGTCGAATCGCCGGCAAGCGCCTGGACGTCGATCACCCTGTCAGGCCCGACGCCGAAATATTCGACCACCTCGGCCGGGCCGAAGCGCCGCTCCTCGCGAGAGCCTGCGACCCCGGCCTGGCCCGAAGCCGGGTCGTACATCGAGACGCACGGGATCGACGAGCTGCATAAGGTCCTTGTCGGCCGAGACGATGAGGACATCGGCGCCGGCCTCGCGCGCCTGACGGGCGTAAGTGGCGATGATGTCGTCGGCCTCGTAGCGGCCCTGCTCGATCGGGACCATGCCGAACGCCGAGACGGTGGCGCGCATCAGGGGGAACTGCGGCACGAGCTCGTCGGGCGGATCCTTCCGGTGCGCCTTGTAGGCAGGGTAGATGTCGCGCCGGAACGAGTTCTCCGTCTTGTCGAAGATCATCGCGAGATGGGTCGGCTTGTGGCCCGCCGCTCCGTCGCGGATGAACTGCAGCACCTTGGTGGCGAACAGGCGCACCGCGCCGGTCGGGAGGCGATCGGTCCGGTAGTTGTACTTCTGGTCCTGGCGGATCGACTGATAATAGGCGCGGAAGACAAACGACGAGCCGTCGATGAGAAAAACATGGTCGCCGGGGCCGACCGGACGGTGGGGCTGGGTCATGGCCATCACATAAGCGATGCGGGTTCGGAGCGCCATCCTGGCGAGGTCCGACCCGCGTGGATGGAGATTCTGGCCAGCCTTCTTGCGGCCGCGCGAGCGCGCCGCCTCGCGGATCGTCTGCGCTCGGCGCCTTCTCGAATTTCGATAAGCTCCCTCTCGGTCTTGGCGGATTTACCAGTCCGGCAAGAAGAGGCAGACCATCGGCCGCGGCCGCTCTCTCGCGCTTCGCCGTCGTCACGGTGAAACGCGCGGCGCTGCGGCCGTTGAACGCCACCGAGGAGTCTCGTTTCCATGAAGACCCATATTGCCGCCGCAATCGCGCTCTCGGCCGCCGCCACGGGCGCCGCGGAGCCGCCGGCGCTTCCCTCGACCTCGGCGACGATCACCTACCACCGCGCCATGGTGGACGGGGTCGGCGTTTTTTACCGCGAGGCCGGGCCCAAAGACGCGCCGATCATCGTGCTCCTGCACGGCTTCCCTTCGTCGTCGCGCATGTTCGAAAGCTTGATCCCGCTTCTGGCGACGCGCTATCATGTGATTGCGCCCGACTATCCCGGCTTTGGCCAGAGCGACGCGCCTGCGCCCGCGCAATATTCCTACACGTTCGACCATCTAGCCGAAACGACCAGCGCCTTGCTCGGCGAACTGGGCGCCGACCGCTACAGCCTCTATCTGCAGGATTATGGCGGTCCGGTCGGCTTTCGCATCGCGCTCGCTCATCCGGAGCGCGTGCAGGCCCTCGTCATCCAGAACGCCAACGCCTATCGCGAAGGCCTCGGGGCAAAGTGGAAAGCGATCGCCGAATACTGGGCCGACCCGAAGGCGCATCCCGAGATCCCAAAGACCTTCACCTCGCTTGAGGCCGCGAGAATACGCCACGAGGGCGGCAGCCCTCATCCCGAGCGTTACAATCCCGCCCTCTGGGAGGACGAATATTCCTTCCTCTCCCGGCCAGGGCAGGCGGCGATCCAGGAGGCGCTGCTCTACGACTACCGCACCAATGTCGCAGCCTATCCGGCCTGGCAGCAGTGGCTTCGCGAACACAAGCCTCCGACGCTGGTGGTATGGGGAGGCTATGACGCTTCCTTCATCGCCGCGGGAGGCGAAGCCTATAAGCGCGACCTGCCCGACGCGGAGGTTCACATCCTTAAAGCCGGCCATTTCGCTCTCGACGAGAAGGTCGACGAGATCGCCGCGTTGACGCTCGACTTTCTCAGCCGGCGTCTCGAGTGAGACCTATGAGGATGGTCAGCGTTCCAGTGGCGAAGAGCAAACATGCCGAGCCGTCCGCTCTCGTATGGCGGGCGGTTCTTTCAGCCTTTTGCACGAGCCTCATCGGCATCGGTCTCGCGCGGTTCGCCTATACGCCGCTTCTGCCGGCCATTATCGGCGCCCATTGGTTCGAGCCGGCGGCAGCCGCCTATCTCGGCGCTGCGAATCTGGCAGGATATCTTCTTGGCGCACTGTCGGGACGCCCGCTTTCAGCGCGCATGCCCCTCGTCATCGTGCTGCGGACAATGATGTTGCTCGCGACGGCGACATTCTTCGCCTGCGCCTATCCGGCCGGCTTCGCCTGGTTTTTCGTCTGGCGTTTCGTCGCGGGCGCGGCGGGGGGCGCGCTGATGGTGCTCGCGGCGCCGAACGTTCTCCCCCATGTTCCCGCGTCCCGACGCGGGCTTGCCGGCGGCGCGATCTTCATGGGCGTCGGCGTCGGGATCGCGATCTCCGGCACGCTCGTGCCGCTCCTGCTTGCGCAGGGGCTTCGGGAGACGTGGTTCGGACTCGGAGCGGTGTCGCTGCTTCTGACGCTCGTCGGATGGAGCGGGTGGCCGCGCGCCTCGGCGCCCGCGGCTTCCGCGTCCCTCCAGTCTCACGCGCCGAAGCTCTGGGCCTTGCGCGCGCTTTACGCCGAGTACGGGCTCAACGCCGCGGGGTGGCTTCCGCACATGGTGTTCCTCGTAGATTTCATCGCCCGCGGACGGGGCGAAGGGATAAAGACTGGGTCGGAATATTGGGTGATCTTCGGCCTGGGCGCGACGGTCGGGCCTTTGCTGATTGGGCATCTCGCCGATCGCGCGGGCTTTAAAGCGGCGCTTCGCACAGCGTTCCTGGTTCAGATCGCCGCCATTGCGATCCCCGCTCTCGGATTGGGCCGGGTCTGGCTCATCGGCTCGAGCTTCGTCGTTGGGTCCTTCTTAACGGCGACGGTCCCGCTGGTGCTCGGACGGCTCCACGAACTACTTCCGCACCATCCCGCGCAGCAGAAGGCGGCGTGGAGCCACGCCACCGTCGGTTTCGCGCTGTGCCAGGCCGTCGCGGCCTATGGCCTTTCCTTCGTCTTCGCCGAGAGCGACGGAAACTATCGTCTTCTGTTCGGGATCGGCTCCGCCGCCATGATGCTCGCGCTGACGATTGACCTTCTGGCCGCCTTCGTCGCGCGGCCCCGCAGGGAACATCCTTGAGCTCGAGCCTCCGCAAATCGTTCATAACGCGGAGCAAGGATTATCCACACGTGATCATTGTTCTTTATCCTTCCACGATGGTCCAAAGTGCGGCAGGCCGGGCGTTCATCGAACAGTCATTGTCGTGGTTGCAGTTTTCGCTTTCCGAGTTGCGCCGAATCGGAGTTCGGGCGGACGAGTTCGACTGGGAAAAGGCGAGATGGCTTTTCGCAAGGGCCTGGCCGCGGCGGCCGCAGCGGCGATCGCCGTGGGCGCGGGCTTTGAGTTACGCAGCGCGCAGTCGCTGACCATTCCGGACGCTTGCGCGCTCGGCGCAGCGGATTGCGCCCATATTTGCCGCAGCCTCGACGATCGGAACCGTGCGCCCGCCGACTTCATCGCGCTCGCAGCCTATCAGCTCGGTCCCCAGCGGCCGATCCTTCTGCCGCCCGCAAATCTGTCGATGCCGGCGCCCGTCGATCCCCATAACGTCTACGCTGGCGCGGGGGCGGGCATGTTCAGTCCCGCTGTCGCAGGCGAGCCATCGCGCGTCTATTCGCCGAACGTCGTGACCGGCAAGGTCGACGTCATCGATCCTCAGACGTTCAAGGTCATCGACAGCCTGGCCGTGATGCCGAGCCCGGAGCATATCGTTCCGTCGTGGGATCTTCAGACCCTTTGGGTTTCGGCGGACGTGAGCGCGCGCGGCGGGCACGGCGGCGTCGCGCCGATCGACCCGAGGACGGGCAAGATCGGCAAGGCCATCGACGTTCCTGATTCCTACAACATCTATTTCACCCCCGACGGCGCCTCCGCGATCATCGTCGCCGAGGCGATGCGGCGCCTCGAGTTCCGCGACCCCCACACGATGGCGCTGCAGGGCTATATCGCGACGCCGAATTGCGCCGGGATCAATCACGCCGACTTCGCCCCGGACGGCAGTTACGCGATCTTCACCTGCGAATTCAACGATTCGCTGGCCAAGATCGACCTCGTCCATCACACGCTCGTCGAGACGCTGCTGCTGACCGCGGGCCACATGCCACAGGACATCAGGGTCGCTCCGGACGGCAAGTTCTTCTTCATCGCCGATCTTATCGGCGACGGCGTCATGGTGATCGACGGCGATTCGTTCGGCCAGGTCGATTTCATCAAGACCGGGATCGGCGCGCATGGGCTCTACCCCAGCCGTGACGGGACAAAGCTCTACGTCACCAATCGCGGAACCCACAGCCTCGCCGGCCGAAGGCACGGCCCGGGCAGCGTCTCGGTGATCGACTTTAGCGACCCGCAAAGTCGTGGCCAACTGGCCGGTTCCCGGCGGCGGCAGCCCGGACATGGGCAACGTGAGCGCCGACGGCAAATGGCTGTGGCTGTCGGGCCGCTATGACGGCGCCATCTACGCCTTCAACACCGACGACGGCTCGGTGAAGACGATTCCCGTGGGCGGCATGCCGCACGGGCTCACCGTCTGGCCGCAGCCCGGGCGCTATTCTCTCGGCCACACGGGGAACATGCGGTAAGAGCGCCCGCTTTCCCCGGCGCCTGCGAGCCAAGCCGATGCCGCTCACGCCCGACTGGGCCACTTTCTTTTCGGCCGAGCTCGCCGCGCTGGCGGCGCTCACCGGCTTCGTCGTGGTCGCCATCTCGATCAACCTTTCGCGCATTCTGTCCTATTCGTGGCTTCCGGCCCGGGCGGGCGAGGCCTTGGTCGGGCCCGTTGGCGCCATCACCGCGACCAGCCTCGTCCTCATTCCCGAGCAGCCGGCGCCGCTTCTGGGTTCCGAAATCGTCTTGGCGGGGCTTGTGATGGTCGTGACGCCGATCGTGGTTCAGGCGCGCTCGTGGCGCGCGCGGAAAGACGCAACGGCAGTCGAACGCGCCATGCGGGCCGCTATGAGCGTGGGCTTCGGGTTGGCGTTCGTTATCGGGGGCGCGCTCCTGTTTGCTGGAGCGCGGGCCGGCTTTTTTTGGATCGCTGGGGGCGACATCCTCTCCATTATCGCGATCGTGCTCAGCGCCTGGGTGCTGATGGTCGAGATTTTGCGTTGAATTCGCCGAGGCTCGGCTACTTCATCTGCTCCAGAAGATGCGTCGCGCTGGAAATGTCGGCTTCGCCGGGCTTGGGCTCGATGTTGAGCTCTTTGACCACACCGTCCTCGACCAGCATCGCATAGCGCTTGGAGCGGACGCCGAGGCCTCCGGCGGACGCGTCAAACTCGAGGCCGAGCGCTTTGGCGAAGTCGCCGGCGCCGTCGGCCAGAAAATCGATATGGCCCTTGGAGCCGGTCGCGTCCGACCAGGCCGACAGCACGAAATGGTCGTTGACCGAGGTCATGGCGATCGCGTCGACCCCCTTGGCCTTGAACGCGGCCTCGCTGACGATGAAGCCCGGCAGGTGATTCTTATGACACGTCGGGGTGAAGGCGCCCGGCAGGCCGAACAGCACGATCTTTTTGCCGGCGAAGTAATCCTTCGTCTCCACTGGCTTCGGCCCGTCAGGGGTGACCAGACGGACGGTGACGTTGGGCAGGCGATCGCCGACTTTGATGGTCATGGGGCGCAGTCCTTATTTGCAGGGCGAGGGCGGCCCACGGACGCGGGCGCGGAGCAGAGACTAGACGACGCGCGCTTGGCCCGTAAAGCGCGGGTCGCCGGGCGTCGACCTGGACAAACGCATCTCGTCGCGCAGAATGCTTCATTTCGACCCCGATAAGCGGGCTAAGCAGCAGTGATGAAGACAAACGCGGACGCGGCGATTGCGGCGCTGAAGGCCCACGGCCTCAATTCCCTGCCGCCGCTCGCGATCGTGCTCGGCTCGGGCCTTGGCGCGTTCGCCGATGAAGCGCGCAACGCGGTCGCAATCTCCTATCTCGACATTCCAGGCTTTCCGGTTCCTAGCGTCGAAGGCCATGCCGGACGGCTGGTGGTCGGGACGGTGGAGAATCAGAGGGTGGCGCTGTTTCAGGGCCGCGGCCATTATTACGAGCGCGGCGACGCGGGTGCGATGCGGATTGCGATCGACGCGTTCCGCGCGCTCGGCGGCGAGACGCTGCTCTTGACCAACGCGGCTGGCGGCCTCAACGAGGAATGGCGCCCGCCCGCGCTGGTCGCGATCACCGACCACATCAACTTTTCCGGGTCGAACCCGCTGATCGGCCATGCTGGGTTCGGACCGTTTCGTGCCGCTGACCAAAGCCTACGACGAGGCGCTGCTGGCTCAGCTGCACGCCGCGGCGAGAGGCGCCGGCGTCGAGCTCAACGAGGGCGTCTATATGTGGTTTTCCGGGCCGAGCTTCGAGACGCCGGCCGAGATTCGCGCGGCCCGCATCCTGGGCGCCGATCTCGTCGGCATGTCGACCGTGCCCGAGGTGATCTTGGGCCGCCGCGCCGGCCTGCGCTGCGCCGCGGTCTCGGTCGTCACCAATTATGCCGCCGGTCTCGCGGGCGGCGATCCAAGCCATGAAGAGACGCAAGCCGTCGCGCATGAGGCCGCCGACCGCTTCAAGCGCCTGTTGCGCGGCTTCATCCGAGCTTATCGGCCGCAAGCGGCATGATTCTTCCGCAGGAGATCATTCGCGCCAAGCGCGACGGCGGCGCCTTGAGCGCGGGCGAGATCGGCGACTTCATCGCTGGTCTCACAAGCGGCGCGGTCACCGAGGGGCAGGCCGCCGCTTTCGCCATGGCGATCTGCTTTCGCGGCATGTCGCTCGACGAGCGCGTGGCGCTGACCCAGGCGATGACCCGCTCCGGCTCAAGCCTCGACTGGCGCGACGCGAACCTGGCCGGCCCGATCCTCGACAAGCACTCGACCGGCGGCGTCGGCGACAATGTCTCGCTGATGCTGGCGCCGATGCTCGCGGCCTGCGGCGCTTATGTGCCGATGATCTCGGGCCGCGGCCTCGGCCACACCGGCGGCACGCTCGACAAGCTCGATTCGATCCCCGGCTACGCGTCGCAGCCGGACCTCGATCTGTTCAAGCGCGTGGTGAAGGAGGCAGGCTGCGCGATCATCGGCCAGACCGCCGATCTCGCGCCCGCCGACCGGCGCCTCTACGCCATCCGCGACGTCACGGCGACGGTCGAGTTCGTCGCGCTCATCACCGCGTCGATCCTGTCGAAGAAGCTCGCCGCAGGGGTGCAAGGCCTGGTCATGGACGTCAAGAGCGGCTCCGGCGCCTTCATGGCTACGCTCGAGGGAGCGCGCGAGCTTGCGGCGAGCATCGCGGCGGTCGCCAACGACGCCGGCCTGCCCACGGTCTCGCTCATCACCGACATGAACGAGCCGCTCGCCAGCGCCGCGGGCAACGCGGTCGAAGTGCTGAACGCCGTCGACTATCTGACCGGCGCACGGCGCGACGCGCGCCTCGATCGCGTGACGATGGCGCTCGGCGCCGAATTGCTTGCGCTCTCGGGCCTCGCACACGACGCCGACGCGGGCGCCGCCGCATTGAAACGCGCGCTTGAGAGCGGCGCGGCGGCGGAAAGGTTCGCGCGTATGGTCGCCGCGCTCGGCGGGCCGACGGATTTCGTTTCGCGCGCCCATGAGCTTCTGCCCCGCGCGCCAACGGTCATGGAAGCGAGGCCCGAGAGGCCCGGCTTCGTGGTCGAGATCGACGTGCGCGCGATTGGGCTCGCGGTGGTCGAGCTCGGCGGCGGCCGGGCGCGCGCCGCCGACTCGATCGACCCCGCGGTCGGCCTGACTGAGCTCGCAGCCATCGGCGCCGAGGTCGGTCCTGACGCGCCGCTCGCCCGCGTGCATGCGCGTAACCCCGATGAGGCCGAGGCGGCGATCCGCCGCCTTCGCGCCGCCTATCGCCTTGACGAAGCGCCGCTTTCGCCGGCCGACCCGGTGATCGAACGCATTGGCGGGACGCAATGAGCCTGCTCGTCGCCGTTTCCGGCTGGGACCCGGCGCCTTGGCGCCGGGCGCTGGAAACGCTTTTGCCATCGCATTCGATTTCGACGCTCGACGAGCCGTTCGACCGCGCCTCCGTCCGCTATGCGGTGAGCTGGCGCCATCCGCCGGGCGCGCTTAAAGAGCTTCCCAACCTTCAGGCGATTTTCTCGCTCGGCGCTGGCGTTGATCATGTCTTCGCCGATCCCGCGCTGCCCGACAAGCCGATCGTGCGGATCGTCGATCCCGATTTGACCGAGCGCATGAGCGAGTGGGTGGTCATGCATGCGCTCGTTCACTTGAGGCAATTGCGCCGCTATGAACGCCAGCAGCGCGAGCATGTGTGGACGGACGATGAAGATCAGCCCAAGGCCGGCGACGTTCAGGTCGGCGTGCTGGGGCTCGGCGTACTGGGCCAGGACGCCGCCGCCAAGCTGAAGACGCTAGGCTTCAGGGTCGCTGGCTGGAGCTCAACCCCGAAGTCGCTGCCCGGAATCGTGTGCTTTTCGGGGCCGGATGGCCTTAAGCGCCTGCTTAAGCAAACCGACATGCTGGTCGTGCTCCTGCCGCTCACCGAAGCCACGCACGGGATCGTCGACGCGTCCCTTCTGGCCCAGCTCAGACAGGGCGGCCCGCTCGGCGGCCCGATCCTCATCAACGCCGGACGTGGCGGCCTCCAGGTCGAAGCCGACATTCTCGCCGCGCTCGATTCCGGCGCGCTTCACGGAGCTTCGCTCGACGTGTTCGAACACGAGCCGCTGCCGAAGGATTCGGCCCTCTGGGCGCGCCCGGACGTCTATGTGAGTCCGCACAACGCGGCGGTGTCCTCGCCGCAAGCGATCGCCGCGTTCGTCGCCCGGCAGATCGAGGCCTACGAACGTGGCGAGCCGCTTGCCCATGCGGTCAATCGCCGGCGCGGCTATTGAGGCGGGCGCAGGCCGACGCCTGCGCCCCTGCGCCGCTATTGCTTCTTGCAGGTGGCGATGGTCTCCGGCGTGCAGACGTCGAGGCCGATCGTCACCGGATCGGGAACCGATTTGCCCTGCGTCAGATCGTTGAGGAGATAGATCGCCTTATAGCCCATCTCGAACGGGCGCTGCCCAACTTGACCGTGGCTCAAGCCCGCCTTCAGATCGTCCATCTGCATCGGCAGGGTCTCGACGAACAGCATGATGAGATCCTTCTTGTCGAGCCGATCCTTGTACTTATCCATGAGTTCCCGGTAGGCCTTCACTTCCATCTCGGGCGCGCCGCCCGCGTCGAGAACGGCGTCGATTTTCGGATATTTGGCCAAGAGGTCGGTGAGCTGGGTGATCGACAGCGGGAAATCGTCATTGTTGTAGAGCGGGCAACCCGCGACCTGCTTCCACTTGTCGGCCGGCAGGGTCTCCGTCATGCCCTTGATGCGGTCGTTCATGTTGGCCGCGGCCGGGCCGCCGGTCTGGATGCAATATGTGCCTCCGTTGGGCTTGAGCGCCATCGCCTGCTTGGCGACCGCGATGCCGACTTGCTCGTTGACCGTGCCGATATAGCTCGCGCGCAACCCCTTGTCGGCCGGCAGCAGGTCGCTGTCCCAGGTCACCACCGGGATCTTGGCTTCCTTCGCGCGGGCGAGCACCTTGGCGATCGCGGGAGCGTTGGCGGCCGAAACGCCGATGCCGTCGACATGCTTGGTGATGAGGTCCTGGACGACCTGCACCTGTTCCTGCTCGGTGGCGTCGGCCGGGCCGATGAACAGGCACTGGACGCCGCCGATCTCCTTCGCCGCCTTCATGCATCCGTCGCGCGCCTGGTCGAAGAATGGATTGTTCATCGCCTTCGGAACGAGAGCGAAGACCTTGTCCTTGGCTTCGGCCGTCATGGGTTGGACGACCCCGATCAGGGCGGCGAGAGCGACGAACTCGTTATCCTCATGGACTTTCCTCCTTTTGCGCCGCCTGCATTGTTGCAGACGGAGATTATTCCGCGGGCGTTCGACGCGCCCGCTCGAGAAGCAGCGCCCCCGCGATGATGAGACCGACAAACGTGCCCTGCCAATAGGGGTCGACGCCGGCAAGCAACAACGCGTTGCGCACGATTTCGATGAGCGCGGCGCCGATCACCGCCGCGTAAGGAATGCCGTAGCCGCCCATGAGGTCGGTGCCGCCGATGACCGTTGCGGCGATGACTTGCAGCTCATAGCCGACGCCGAGCCCATTGGTGACGGATCCGAGCCATCCAACCATCAGAATGGCGGCGACTCCCGCCGAGAGGCTGCTGATGATGTAAACGGAGACCTTGACCGGCACGACCGGAATGCCGGTCAAGAGCGCCGCCTGCTCGTTGCCGCCGATCGCGTAGATGTATCGGCCCCAGCTTGTGTTCGCCATGACGAGCGTCAGGATGATGGCGATCACCCCCATAACGATCACGACGGAGGGGACGCCCAACAGGCTGCCGCCGCCGAGCGCGCCGAACAGCTTCTCGTCCGGGCCGAACTGGTAGATCATCTTGTTGTTGGACACCACCAGCGCCTGGCTGCGCGCCACCGACAGCATGATCAGCGTGACGACGAAAGGCGACAGCTTGAACCTTGCGATGGCATAGCCGTTGATGAGGCCGCAGATGAGCGCGACCCCCATCCCGGCGCCGGCTCCGATCCACAGCGGATAGCCGGCCTGGAGGGTGAGGCCGGTCACGATGCCGACAAGTCCCATCACAGAGCCCACCGACAGATCGATGCCGCCGGTGATGATCACCAGCATCTGCCCCATGCCCATGATGGCGACGAAGGCGAAGTTGCGGCTGTCGTTGTAGAGATTGTCGTAGCTGCGGAACGGCTCCGAGATCAGAGCCATCACGACGCAAATGATAAGAACCGCAAGCGTAATCGCCGCGGGTTGGCCAAGCCTCACAATTCCGAAGCGGCGCGCAGGCGCCGCGGCGATTTCAGCCTGCGCGGACACGGTCCGGCTCTTTTCGGGGAGCGCGGTCGCGACGATCAGCAAGAGAGCGTCGACTCGTGGAGAGCCCACGAAAGCCGAGAGATCCGCCGCTTCGGCGGCGAAACGTGAACATGAGCGTTCCCCCTGGTCGCCCGCGTATTTTGCGGTCGTGGCCGGCCGACGCGCTCGACGATCGGCGTTAAGCCAAGGCTATTGATGGATCAATCGCGTTGTCAAGCATCGGCCCGACTCCCGCGCTAAAACGCGACGCTCATCATTCGCCAAGTTTGAAAAATCCCGCTATCGTCAGCCTCGAAGGCAAGAAAGCCGACGGGAGGGAAGACATGCTCTGGGGGATCGATCCGCTGCTCACCGCGGATTTGCTCTACGCCTTGCGGCGGATGGGACACGGCGACGAGATCGTCGTCGTCGACACCAACTTCCCCGCCGCCTCGGTCGCAATATCCACCGTCATTGGCGAGCCGATCCCGTTGGCTGGCGTCAATGCGGCGCGCGCGGTCGAGGCGATCTTGTCGGTGATGCCGCTCGACACATTCGTGCCTGATCCTGCGTGCCGCATGGAAATCGTCGGCGATCCGGACGCCGTGCCGCCGGTGCAGCGCGAGGTGCAGCAGGCGGTCGACAAGGCGGCGAGCAAGCACGTGCCGCTGCTAGGCGTCGAACGTTTCGCTTTCTACGAGCGCGCGAAAGGCGCTTTCGCCATCGTGCCGACGGGCGAACGGCGCTTTTACGGCTGCTTCGTCTTCAAGAAGGGCGTCGTGCCGCCGGAGTGAATGCGCTGCGTCGTTGTTCCGCCGACGGACCAAACATCTAAGGGGCGCCGTGGCGAGGATCAGCATCGTTCATTCGACCGAATACGTCTACCGCAATCCGGTTGGCCTCATGCGTCACCGCCTGATGCTGCGGCCTGACGACAGCCATGATTTGCGGCTCAACCATGCCGCGCTCGATGTCGACCCGAAGCCTTCCCTCGTTCATTGGACCCATGACGCCTTCGACAATTCGATCTGCTTTGTCGAATGGCCGGAGCAGCTCAGAACGAAGCGCCTCAGCATCGTTTCCACCCTCGATTTGACCCACCATCCGGACGGACCTCCTTTGCCCGTTTACAGCCTCGATTCCGGCGCCGAAGCCTTCCCGTTCGCCTACGCGCGCGACGAGCTTCCCGACCTCGTGAGCCTGATCGAGCGGCAGGAGCCGGATCCGGACGGAACGGTCGCCGCATGGGCGCGGCGCTTCGTCGGGACCAGGAGCGAGAACCGCACGCTCGCCGTCCTCGAGACGATGACGCACGCGATCAAAGCCGACTTCCGCTATGGCGCGCGGCGCGAAGAGGGCACGCAGAAGGCTGCCGAAACGCTCGCGCTTGGATCGGGCACGTGTCGCGATTTCGCCGTCTTGATGATGGAGGCCCTGCGGTCTTTTGGCGTCGCGACGCGCTTCGTCACCGGATACCTCTACGACGATACGTCGGGAACGACACGCGGCGGCGGCGGCACGCATGCGTGGTGCAACGTCTATTTGCCGGGGGCGGGATGGACGGAATACGATCCGACCAATGGCTTGGTCGCCGGCGCCAACCTTGTTCGTGTCGGCGTCGCGCGGTCCGCGGCGCAAGCGCTGCCCGTCTCAGGAGGCTATGTCGGCGCCGCTGGCGATTCGATCGGGCTCAATGTGGACGTTTCGGTCCGCGGCTCGCCGGTCTGATTTGGCGCGGCACGGGGAGCAAGCGGTGAGTTCCGACGAGTCCACTGACGCCTCTGTCGAACCGCGCTTTGTCTCGACCGGGCGTCTCCCGTCTCCGGACGTCGTCAAGGCTTTGGTGTCCGAGGCGCATGAGCGCTTCAAGGAGAACAGGGACGGCCGGGTCTCCGATATCTACCCGGCGCTCGCAAACGTTCCGCAGGATCAGTTCGGTCTCTGCGTGGTCGGCGTCAACGGCGCTTCTTACGCGAGCGGCGACCGGGACGCTCCGTTCGCGATCATGAGCGTGTCGAAGCCGTTCGCGTTCGCGCTTATCTTACAGGTTCTGGGCGCGGACGCCGCGCGCCGGCGCCTGGGCGTCAATGCGACCGGCCTGCCGTTCAACTCCCTCACGGCCGTCGAACGCGGCGAGAATGGAAAAACGAACCCAATGGTCAATTCCGGCGCGATCGCGACAACCAGCCTCGCGCCCGGCTCCACGCTCGAGGAAAAATGGCGGTTCATTCTCGATGGCCTGTCCCGATTCGCCGCCGCGCGCTCGCCATGAACGAGGCGATCCTCGCCTCGGCGAGCGAAAGCAATTCCCGCAATCAGGCGATCGGCCAATTGCTTCTGAATTATGGGCGGATCGCCATCGATCCGGCCGACGCGGTCGCGCTCTATACGAGGCAATGTTCGCTTGATGTGACAGCGAAGGATCTCGCTGTCATGGGCGCAACCCTCGCTGACGGCGGCGTCAATCCGCTGACCAAAAAGCGCGTGGTCGACGCCGAGAGCTGCAAGTTCACGCTCGCGGTCATGGCGACGGCTGGCCTCTATGAAACATCTGGGGACTGGCTCTACGACGTCGGCCTGCCGGGCAAGAGCCGGATTGGCGGCGGGATCGTGACCGTCTCGCCGGGCAAGGGCGGATTCGGCGCCTTCGCGCCGGGGCTCGACGAAGCGGGCAACAGCGTCAAGGGGCAACTGGCTGCGCGCTTTCTTTCGGAGCGCCTGGGCTTGAGCCTGTTCGCCTCGCAGGCGGAGCCATGAAATCCGTCGGCGTGTTTGCTCCGAGCCGCGCGCGGGCTCACGCACGATGAGGGCGATTCACGTTCCCGGGCTGCTCACGTTCACGATAGCCATTCTGGTGTTCTTCGCCGGCGCCGGGCTCAATCGCCTGATCGAGCCGCTCAGGCGCTGGAACATTCCCGAGCCGGTGACGGGCGGTCTCCTGGCAGCCGCGGCGACGCTGATCGCCTATGTCGCGTTCGGCGTCGAGATCAGCTTCACGCTCGACGCGCGCGACATGCTGCTGCTTTATTTCTTCACCGGCATCGGCCTCAACGCCCGGCTCGGCGACCTCATTTCGGGCGGCCGTCCGCACCTTGTCCTGCTCGCCCTGACGCTGGTCTATCTCGTGATCCAGAACGTGATCGCGGCGGGCAGCGTCGCCGCGCTCGGTCTGCCCCATGGGATCACCCCCTTCGTCGCCTCCGCCTCGCTCATCGGCGGCCATGGCACCACGATCGCTTGGGCGCCGATCATTGCCGAGCGGTTTGGAATCGCCAATGCGCTTGAAGTCGGCATCGCGACCGCGACGGACGCTCGGGCTGGTCGTCGCGAGCCTGGTCGGCGGTCCGATCGCCGGCTTTCTCATTGCGCGGCATCGTCTGAGCGGACCGTCAGCGCCCGATCCCGTCGTGGGCTTGCCCGACGAGCCGGGCGGCAAGGCCGCCGACGATCTGAGCCATGTCACCCTTCTGCGCACGCTGCTCGTCCTCAACGCGGTGATTTTGATCGGCTATGCGCTGGACGAATTGGTGGCGGCGACAGGCGTCAAGCTGCCGTTGTTTGTCATTTGCCTCCTCGTCGGCATCGTCGCCACCAACACGGTCCCGCGCCTCCTTCCCGGCCTCGAATGGCCGACGCGAACTCGCGCGCTCGCGCTCATCTCCGACCTGTCGCTCAATGTCTTTCTGGCGATGTCGCTGATGAGCATGCAGCTCTGGACGCTCGGCGGCCTCGGGCTCGCGCTGGTCGTCGTGCTGGCGGTCCAGACGATCGCGGCGGTCGCCTATATCGTCTTTGTCGTCTTCCCCGCGATGGGGCGAGACTATCAGGCCGCCGTGATCTCGGCCGGCTTCACCGGCGTCAGCCTCGGCGCGACGCCGACCGCGATCGCCAATATGACGGCGGTCACCAAGCTGCACGGCGCCTGCGCGCGGGCCTTCATCATCCTGCCGCTGGTCTCGGCCTTCTTCATCGACATCGCCAACGCTGCGGCGATCGGATTCATGGCCCGCTGAAGGGCGCGGTTATCCCGCCTTCTTCCTGGCTCCGGATTTTTGCGCCGTCTGTTTCTCCGGCACTTCCGTGGGCGTTTCCTTCGCGGGCGCGGCCGCCTCCTTTGCGCGGCCCCCGCCCGCGATCGGCAACAGCATCTCGCGCTGGTCAGGACTGCCCTTCGCCGCCCGCTTGCCTTTCGGCGCCGGAGCAGGCTTCGCCGCCGCAGTCGGAGCCGGGGCGGCTTGCCTGGCGGCCGTCTTCGGCGCTTCCTCTTTCGCCTCGTCGATGCTCTGCTTCAGCGCAGCCATCAAGTCCGTGCCGGCGACGATCCTCGGCATCGGGCGCTGCTTGGCGATTGGCATCCCCGCCTTCTTCTCGTTCAGCATTGTGACGATCGCCTCCTCGTAGCGATCGTGGAATTTCGTGGGATCGAACGTCGCTGTCTTGCTGTCGAGTATGTGCTCGGCGAGAGCGAGCATGTCCTTCGGGATCTGAATCTCGCCGATGTCGCCGAAATAGAGCCCCTCGTCCCGAATCTCATAAGGGTACCGGAGCGTCGCGCCGAGCAGACCCTTCCCCCGCGGCTGGAGCATGATCACGCGCTCGCGCTTGGAGAGGACGACCCGGCCCAGCGCGACCATGTTCTTGTCCCGCATCGCGTCGCGGATGACCGCGAACGCCTCGAGGGCGACCTTGTTTTCCGGAATCAGGTAATACGGGCTGTCGATGTAGCGCTCGTCGATTTCCGATTTCGGCACAAAGCTGTCGATGTCGATCGTGTGGCTGCTCTCGATCGCGATTGAGTCGAGCTCCTCGTCCTCGACGCGCAGGTAGACGCCCTTGTCGACTTCGTAGCCCCGCCCCTTGTCGTCGGGGTCGATCGGCTCGCCCGTCTCTTCGTCGATGAGCTGCTGGCGAAGGCGATTGCCCGTCTTCTTGTTGATTTGCCGAAAGGCGACGCGCTCGCCAGGCGACGTCGCCGTGTAGAGCGCGATCGGACACGAGACGAGGGAAAGCTTGAGATAGCCTTTCCAGTAGGGACGCGGGGGGGCCATGGATACTCCTACTCAACGCTGGCGAACGACCCCTTATAACACGCTGGCCCCCGATCCGGTCCAATCAGGATAAGGATTCTTTAACCAATCCCTGCGTGCGGCGGCGAGCCCCCGAGCCCGCGAGCCCTGAGCCGGCTCTTTTTACGGTGGCTCTTTGGGCAGCTTACTGCGGCTCTTTGGGCGGCATGCGCGGAGGCGCAAGCGGCGTGAAGACGACGCTCGCGCGGTCGCCCTGGCCGGCGGTCGGATCGAGCGGGCCGCCGGTGGAGGGATCGCCGCCGGCGGTCGTGGTGATCGACGTGGGCGTGACCTCGCGCGCGGTCGCCTCGGCCTCGCCGCCGCCTCCCGTCCCGAAATCCGCGGTCCGGCCGCCCTGAGGCTTTCCCTCGGCGCTCGCCTTGATCGCCGCCTCGGTCCTTTCCGCAAGCTTGGCGTCGTAGGGAAGACGGTAGGCGCGCGGCTCGCCGCTTGGAAAGTTGTCCTTGTCCAGTTCCTCCACCCAGAGGTGGATCGCCCCCGCGTCGCCCGCGAGCGAGTGGGGCTCGACGATCCGCGCCTGCAGCAGTTTGAACCGCGGCGGCAGCGGATCGATCGACGACCAGCCGAGCAAGGCCCGCGAAGCGAAGAAGTTCACGACGTAGAATGCGCTCGTCAGCCGCAATCAGGCTCGCCTTGATCGGCCAGCTGAGCCTGGCGAAGGTCAGGATCGCGAGCAGAAGCGCGCCGAGCAGCGCATAGCTGACCGCAAGCCAGAGGATGACGTCGTTATAGTCCGTCATCGCGTTCTGGTCCGGGTTTTGGGATCGAGATCCGAGCCGTTCCTGGCGACGGCGCGGAACGTCTCCATCAGCGACTTTTGCCGGCGATTGACGTCGGTCACCTTGCCCTCGGCGTCGATCGTGAACCGGACAGCGGTCTTCTCGTCTCCGGTGTGGTCGACAAATACCTGGTCGTCGAAGACGACCTGCGCCGTCGGATTGAGCTTTTGCACTTTCACGCTGGCCGGCACGGGCTCGACGCGTCGTCGCCAGGAAGTGGCTGACGTTGACTGTATATTCGCCGGGAACGATGCCGCGGATGGTGACGATCTCCTCGCGGATCGGCGAGGAAATCTTCTTGCCGTTCACGACGATGAAATCATTGGCGCCGCCGCGATCGTCTCGGTCGAGCACCAGGAATCCCGCTTCGCGATGCCGATACCAGGCTATGTTGCCGGCGGGATCCTGCACGAAGAGGTCGAGGTCGTCCGGATGGTTGTCCGGCCAGTCCATGGTGATGAGGAACTCGGCCTTCGAGTTCACCTTGCCGGCCTTCTCTTCCGGCGAGATCGCGAGCAGTGCGATGAAGAACAGGAAGGCGACGACCTGCAGCGCCTTGAACAGCATCACGCTGAACGGGTCGAAGGGCTCCTCGCGCGGGTAAAGGCCGAAATCATCCCACACCTGCGCGCTCCAGTTCCGGCACCACCCGCGTCTCCGTCAGCGCGACGGCCCCGGAAAATACTTTCGCCGTCGCCGCGTCGAGCATGTAGTACTGAAACTTGAGCAGGATCGAACCGACGAGACCGGCCAGCGTCGTGTACATCGCGACAGCCATGCCGCCGCTCATCAGCCCCATCGAGGATTTCATCAACGCGCGATCGCTCGCGTCGAGCCCGGCGATGGGCGCCAGCATGATGATGAAGCCGATGATCGTGCCGAGCAGGCCGAGCTTCATCAGCGTGTCGCTGGCGAAGGCGCCGAAACCGTTCGAACCGCGCAGCTTGTCGGCGAGCGAACGCAGCAACAGAGTCTGGTCGAGCTTTCCTCCCCCTTGCGTCCGCGCCTTCAGCGCAAGATCGCGAATATGGTCGCACACGAGGCCCGGCGGCAGATCCTCGAGACGTTCGTTCGCCAAATTAGGGCCTGCCGACGATCTGCGAGGCGGCGCGTCGGCCCGCGTCCGCCTCGCGCGAGATGACGACGGTGCGCCACAGACAGTGCAGCGAAGCGCAAACATAAAGAACGCATGATCGCCGCACTGATGTGCGTGCGATCGGACTCGAACATGAGCTGAAAAAGCCCATAGCGCCAAAGCAGCGTGGCGGCGAATATCGTGACGCCGGTGAAGATGAGCCAGTAGAGCAGCGGGGCCCGCTCGGCGCGCGCAGAAGGCGGCGGCCCGTCCGGGTGAAAGAGCGATGGCGGTCATGACAAGGCGGTCCTCCCATCGGGCCTTTGCGACGCCTCCGGCGACCGCACTCCTCAAGCCAAGATAGCTGTCAGCCCTTTCCCGCGCAAGCGGCCGCAGTTCATGATTTATTGGGACGCCGGCAAGAATCGGCCCTCTCGCTTCGCCGATGCTGGCGATGCGCCAAGCATGTCGCTGGGACGATGCGGAAGACGCGCGCCGTCGTGAGACTCGCTTGGGCCCCGCGGCCTAGATCGAGAGATGTCCTACGCCATCGCCTTCTTGCAGGTTCTCGTCGACCTTGTCGAGGAAGCCCTCGGTCGAGAGCCACTTCTGCTCGGGGCCGACGAGAAGCGCGAGATCCTTGGTCATGAAGCCGGCCTCGACCGTGTCGACGCAGACCTTCTCGAGGGTCGAGGCGAATTTGGCCAGCGCCTCGTTGTCGTCGAGCTTGGCCCGATGCGCGAGACCGCGGGTCCAGGCGAAGATCGAGGCGATCGAGTTGGTCGAGGTCGCATTGCCCTTCTGATGTTCGCGGTAGTGGCGGGTGACGGTGCCATGCGCCGCCTCGGCTTCGACCGTCCGCCCGTCGGGCGTCATCAGCACGCTGGTCATGAGGCCGAGCGAACCGAACCCCTGCGCGACCGTGTCCGACTGCACGTCGCCGTCGTAGTTCTTGCACGCCCAGACGTAGCCGCCCGACCACTTGAGCGCCGCGGCGACCATGTCGTCGATCAGGCGATGCTCATAAGTGATGCCGAGCGCCTGGAACCGGCTCTTGAACTCGCTCTCGTACACCTCCTGGAAGATGTCCTTGAAGCGGCCGTCATAGACCTTCAGAATCGTGTTCTTGGTCGAGAGATAGACCGGGTACTTGCGCATCAGCCCGAAGTTCAGCGACGCGCGGGCGAAGTCGCGGATCGAATCGTCGAGATTGTACATCGACATCGCGACGCCGGCGCCCGGGAACTTGAACACTTCCTTCTCGATCACCTTGCCGTCGTCGCCTTCGAACCGGATGGTGAGGCGGCCCTTGCCGGGGACCTTGAAGTCGGTCGCGCGATACTGGTCGCCATAGGCGTGACGGCCGATGACGATCGGCTGGGTCCAGCTCGGGACGAGACGCGGCACGTTCTTGCAGATGATCGGCTCGCGGAAGATGACGCCGCCCAGGATGTTGCGGATGGTGCCGTTCGGGCTTCTCCACATTTCCTTCAGATGGAATTCTTTGACCCGCGCCTCGTCCGGGGTGATGGTGGCGCATTTGACGCCGACGCCCGCGGCCTTGATCGCCTCGGCGGCGTCGATCGTGACCTGGTCGTTGGTTGCGTCGCGGTTCTCGACCGAGAGGTCGAAATACTTGAGGTCGACGTCCAGATAGGGATGGATGAGCTTGTCGCGAATCAGACTGCCAGATGATGCGCGTCATCTCGTCGCCGTCGAGTTCGACAACCGGATTCGTGACCTTGATCTTAGCCATCTGCGAGAGACTTTCTTTGGCGGGAGACGCGCGACGTGCGGGCGACGGGCCCCTATAGCATCGGCGCCTTGGCGGGCAAAGGCATGCACGACGCGTGCCGCATGCGGGGTTTGACCTGCGCCCGGGGAACGCGATCGCGCTCGCGCTCGGTCTTTTGCCTGAGCGGCGCGGGCCTACGCCGACGCCGGTCCCGAAACCGACAACGCGCTCGCGACCTTGTGCGGGATCGTCGAAGCCTCGGCCAAGGCCGAAGGGCTGCCGGTCGACTTCTTCACCAAGCTCATCTGGCGGGAAAGCTCGTTCCGGCCGACCGCGGTCAGCCCCGCCGGCGCGCAAGGCGTGGCCCAGTTCATGCCGGGGACGGCGAGCGAGCGCGGGCTCATCGATCCGTTCGATCCCGCTTCGGCGATCCCGGCGTCGGCGAGGTTCCTGAACGAACTCAAGCTCCGCTTCGGCAATCTGGGCCTGGCCGCGGCCGCCTATAACGCAGGCCCGACGGCGCGTCGCCCGCTGGCTCGCCGGCAAGGGCTCGCTTCCGTTCGAGACGCAGGATTATGTGCTCGCGATCACCGGCCACGACGCCGAGGAGTGGCGGAGCGACAAGCCGCCCGGCCGACGCCTGGCGCCCGAGCACACAAAGTCCGCTCCTGCCTCGAGCCTTCGTCGCCGACCGTCTCCGCGTGTGCAACGGCGCCGCCTCCTCCGTCGTCTCGGGCTGGTTTGCGCCCTGGGGCGTGCAGATCGCCGCCAGCTTCTCGAAAGGCTCGGCGCTGCGCGCCTTCGCCCGCGCCCGGCATGACTACGCAAGCGTGATCGGGGACATGAATCCGTTCGTGCTCGGCTCCGTCCTGCGCAGCCGCGGCTGGCGGCCGTTCTACCGCGTCCGCCTGCCGGCTCAGACCGGCGGCGAAGCGCGGAGGCTTTGCGCGCGGATCCAGGCCGTCGGCGGCGCCTGCGCCGTGCTGAGGAGCTGAGCTGCGGTGGCGGCGGGCGCGTTGTTCAACAAAGTGAAATGGTGCAGTGTGCAGCCGCGGCGACCCGGGCCTTCTTAATTCGCGGGCGCCGCAGGGAGGGGACTCGATGCTCGGACTGATGCAGCGCTATCCGTTGTTGATTTCCTCGCTCATCACCCACGCCGCGCGTCATCGCGGCGGAGCGGAAGTGGTCTCGAACCTCGGCGGCCCGACGCTCCATCGAACCACCTACGCCGAGGTCGAGCGGCGCAGCCGGCGGCTGGCGCGCGCGCTGGGCAAGCTCGGCGTCGGCTTCGGCGATCGCGTGGCGACACTCGCCTGGAACGATTTCCGTCACCTCGAACTCTACTATGGCGTCTCCGGCATGGGCGCGGTCTGCCACACGGTCAATCCACGCCTCTCGGCGGAGGACATCGCCTTCATCATGACCGACGCTGAAGGACTGCATTCTGTTCGCCGATCCGTCCTTCGCCGCCGCTTCTCGCCGAGATCGCGCCCGCGGTGAGCGCCTGCGTCCGCGCCGTCGTGCTGCTGACCGACGAGGCCGGCATGAAGGATGTCGCGCTCGCCCCGGCATGCGTCTCTATTGCTATGAGACGCTGCTGGCCGAGGCGGACGAGGATTATGCCTGGCCGGAGTTCGACGAAAACACGGCGAGCGCGCTCTGCTACACCTCGGGCACCACCGGGCGGCCGAAGGGCGTGCTCTACAGCCACCGCGCGACGATGCTGCACACCTACGCCGGCAATTCCGCCGAGACGTTCGGCATTCGCGCGGTCGATCGCATACTTGCCCGCCGCGTCGATGTATCACGCCTGCGCATGGGGCTTGCCCTATTGCGCGACCATGGTGGGCGCGACCGCTCATTCTGCCGGGCCGGCATCTGGACGGCGCGTCTCTCTACCGGGTGCTCGAGAGCGAGCGGGTGACGATGACCGCGGGCGTGCCGACCATCTGGCTCGGACTGCTCGCGCATCTGCGCGGCTCGAACGATCGGTTCACGCACTTGAAGCGTATGCTGGTCGCGGGTTCGGCTCTGCCTCGACTGCTTGTCGAAGAATTTACGTCCGATGGGCGTCAATGTCGAACAAGGTTGGGGCATGACCGAAACCAGCCCGATCGTCACCTACAACTCGCCGACGCCGGCGAGCGCCATCCTCGACCGGGGAGGAATCAATCCGCCAGCGGCTGAAGCAGGGCCGCGCTGCCTGCGGCACGGACATGAAGATCGTCGACGCCGAGGGCGGTGAATTGCCATGGGACGGCAAGGCGTTCGGCGACTTTCTCGTGCGCGGCCATTGGGTGTGCCGCGAGTATCTCAACCGCGGCGCGGAGGGCGCGGCCGATTCTGAGGGCTGGCTACGGACCGGCGATGTTTGCACCATCGATCCTGACGGCTGCGCCGAGATCGTCGATCGCTCCAAGGACGTCATCAAATCGGGGGGCGAGTGGATCAGCTCGATCGCGCTCGAAAACATCGCCGTCTCGCACCCCGCCGTCGCCGAGGCGGCGATCATCGCCGCCCGCCATCCAAAATGGCAGGAGCGGCCGTTGCTGCTGGTCGTGCCGCGCGCCGGAATGCGAATCGACAAAGACGAGCTTCTCGCCATGTTCGCCGGCAAGGTCGCGAAGTGGTGGCTGCCCGACGACGTGTTGATGCTCGACGAGCTGCCGCATACGGCGACCGGCAAGCTCAACAAGCTCGCTCTGCGCGCGCGCTACCAGGACCACCTCGTCGAGAACGCGAAAGCGCAAGCCTAGCCAAGGTTACGCCTTCGCGCGTCCCAGCGCGGTCGAGCGCTGCGAACTCCTCGTCCGTGAGCTTGATCGCCGCCGCGCCGACGTTCTCCTCGAGATGCGCGACCTTGCCGGTGCCGGGGATCGGCAGCATGACCGGGCTGCGTTTCAAGAGCCAGGCGAGCGCGATCTGGCCGGGGCTCGCCTTGTGCTTGTGGGCGATCGCGTCCAAGCGCCGAGCCCGGCCTCGCCGAGGCGCCGGCGTCGAGCGGCGCCCAGGGGATGAAGCCGATGCCGTTCTTCTCGCAATGGTCGAGCGCGGCCTCGCTCGCCCGGTCGATGAAATTATAGCGGTTCTGCACGGTGGCGACCGGGAAGACCTTCGAGGCCGCCTCGATCTCGGCGACGCTCACTTCCGACAGGCCCGCGCAGCGGATGACCTTGTCCTTGATCAGCGTGGCGATGGCGTCGAACTGCTCCTTGGCCGGCACTTTCGAATCGATGCGATGCAATTGCCAGAGATCGATGATCTCGACGCCGAGCCGCCAGCGGCTCGTATGCGCCTGCTGGATCAGATATTCCGGCCGGCCGAGCGGAATCCAGATGTTCGGCCCGGTGCGCGCGAGCCCGCCCTTGGTCGCGACATGGATCTTGCCATAAGGCGCGAGCGCTTCGCGAATCAGCTCTTCGGAAAAATTGGGGCCGTAGGAATCGGCGGTGTCGATGAAGTCGACGCCAAGATCAGGCAGCCGGCGCAACGTCTTCAGAGCCTCGGCGCGATCGGCGGAAGGCCCCCAGATCCCCTTGCCCACGATGCGCATCGCGCCGAAGCCGAGGCGATTGACGTCAAAGGCGCCGCCAATGCGAAAGCGGCCGGATTCAGCGGCGTTGATCATGGTTCTCTCCGAAGGTTTTCGGTAAGCGCGCTCAGGGCCAGCTGGCCAGCGGCGGCATCGAGGACAGTATCGAAGCGATGTTGCCGCCGGTCTTCAAGCCGAAGATCGTGCCGCGATCATAGAGCAGGTTGAACTCGACATAACGCCCGCGCCGCGCCAATTGTTCCTCGCGCTCGGCTTCGCTCCACGGCTTCCCGGCGTTGCGCCGGACAATGTCGCGATAGACCGCGAGGAAGCTCTCGCCGACGTCGCGCACGAAGGCGAAATCGGCGTCGAAAGCGGAATTGCCGGCGTCGCCGGCGCTGTTGAGATAGTCGAAGAAGATGCCGCCGATGCCGCGCGGCTCGTTGCGGTGCTTGAGATAGAAATATTCGTCGCACCATTTCTTGAATCGCTCGGCGTCGGCGACGCCCGGATGGCGCTCGCAAGCCGCGCGCATCGCGGCGTGAAAGGCGATCGCGTCCGGATCGTCCGGCTTGCGGCGCTCATCCAGCATCGGCGTCAGATCCGCGCCGCCGCCGAACCAGGTTTTGGTCGTGCGCACGAGCCGGGTGTTCATATGCACGGTCGGCACATGCGGGCTCCACGGATGGGCGATCACCGAGACGCCGGCAGCCCAGAAGCGGGGGTCGTGGTCCGCGCCGGGAATTTGCGACGCGAATTCCGCCGGAAAGGCGCCGTGGACGACGGAAAAATGCGCGCCCATCTTCTCGAACAGGCGCCCGCGCAGCATCGCCATGCGCCCGCCGCCGCCGGGCGCGCCGCTGGCGTCGGTGCGCTCCCAGGGCTCGATCGCGAACCGGCCCGGCGGACGATCCGCGCCAACGCCGGCGAACTCGCGCTCGAGCGCCTCCATCGCCGCGATGATCCGCTCCTGGAGGGTCTCGAACCAGTCGCGCGCCGGGCGAAGCGCGGGTCTATCGGTCTGAATGCGATAAGTCGTTCATGCTGCTTGTTCGCCGCGCACCCGGGCGACCAGGCGCTCGACATGCTCGACCGGCGTTTCGGGCAGGACGCCATGGCCGAGATTGAAGATATGGGCGCGGCGCTTCGAAGCCGCTCAGGACGCGCTCGATTTCCTCGTCGAGGCGCCGTCCGCCGGCGACCAGCGCCAGCGGATCGAGATTGCCCTGGAGCGCCAGCCGCTCGGGCAGAGCGGCGATCGCGGCTCCGGGGTCGGCGGCGGTGTCGAGGCCAATCGCGTCGATGTCGGCCAGGGCGCCGAACTTGGCGAGTTGTGTTCCCGCGCCGCGCGGAAAGGCGATCAGCCGCGCGTCGGGCGCCTCGGCGCGAACCTTGGCCGCGATCGCCGCGATCGGCGCGACGCACCAGCGGTCGAATTCGGCCGGCGGCAGCACGCCCGCCCAGGAATCGAAGATCTGCGCCGCATCGGCGCCGGCCGCGAACTGACGGCGGAGATATTCGGCCGAAGCGTCGACCAGCCGGTCGATCAGGCGCGCGAACAAGTCCGGATGGCGATAGGCGAACAGTCGCGCCGGCGCCTGGTCCGGCGTGCCGCGGCCGGCGATCATATAGCTCGCCACCGTCCATGGCGCGCCGCAGAAGCCGATCAGCGCCGTCTCCTTCGGCAGCGCCGCCTTGAGGCGGTCGAGGGCCTCGAACACCGGCGCGAGCCGGCGTCCAGTCGGGCTCATGGCGAAGCTTCGCCAGGCCCTCGGCGTCGCCAATCGGGTCGAGGCGCGGGCCGTCGCCGGTTTCGAAGGCGACGCTCTGGCCGAGCGCGTCGGGGAGGACGAGAATGTCGGAGAACAGGATCGCCGCGTCGAAGCCGAAGCGGCGGATCGGCTGCAACGTCGCCTCGACCGCGAGCGCGGGGTCATAGCAAAAATCGAGAAACGTCGGGGCCTTGGCCCGAAGCTCGCGATATTCCGGCAGGTAGCGCCCGGCCTGGCGCATGAGCCAGATCGGCGGCGTTTTCTGCCGCTCGCCCGCAAGCGCGGCGAGGAAGGGCTTGGCCAAGCTCGCTTTCGGCGCCGGGCGACGCGCTATTCCGCCGCGCGCTTCATCTCCGGGTAGACGCAATGGGCGTCCTCGCTCGCATTGGCGCGGAACAGCGGGATGACGCGCGCCTCCTCGAACTTGAGGCCAAGCGTCTTCCACACGTCGACCAGGGCCTCGACCAGATCCGCGACTTGGGCTTCGCTATGGGCCGGGGTCGGGGTCACGCGCAACCGCTCGGTTCCCCGCGCGACGGTCGGATAGTTGATCGGCTGAATGTAGATCGCATGCCGCTCGAGCAGGAGTTCGCTCGCCGCGCGGCATTGTCTGGCGTCGCCGACGAACACCGGCACGATGTGCGAGGGATTGTCCATCACCGGCAGGCCGGCGGCGCGCAACGCATGCTTGACGAGCTTCGCCATGTGCTGGTGGCGGTCGCGCTCGGCGGTCGAGCGCTTCAAATGCTTGACGGCGGCGGCGGCGCTCGCCGCGACGCTCGGCGGCAGGGTCGAGGTGAAGATGAACTGAGGCGCGAAGCTTCTGACCGCGTCGACGATCGCCTCGCTCGCCGCGATATAGCCGCCGAGCGAGCCGAAGCCCTTGGCGAGCGTGCCCTCGATGATGTCGATCCGCGCCGCAAGCCCTTCGCGCTCGCTCAAGCCCCCGCCGCGGGGGCCATAAAGGCCGACCGCGTGGACCTCGTCGAGATAGGTGAGCGCGTTATATTTCTCCGCCAGCGCCACGATCTCGGCGATCGGCGCGATGTCGCCGTCCATCGAATAGAGGCTCTCGAACACGATGAGCTTGGCGCGGTCGCGAGGCTCCGCGGCGAGCAGCTCTTCGAGATGGGCGACATCGTTGTGCCGCCATACGCGCTTCTCACAGCCTGAGCGCTTGACGCCCTCGATCATCGAATTGTGATTGAGCGCGTCGGACAGGACGAGGCAATCGGGCAAGAGGCCGGCGATGGTCGAAATCGCCGCCAGATTGGACACCCAGCCGGAGGTGAAGGCGAGCGCCGACGGCTTGCCGTGCAGGTCGGCGAGTTCGGCCTCGAGTTCGACGATCGGATTGTGGGTGCCGGAAATGTTGCGGGTTCCACCCGCGCCAGCCCCATGGGCGCGCACCGCCTTGACCGAGGCTTCGATGACGTCGGGGTGGCCGCCCATGCTGAGATAGTCGTTCGAGCACCAGACCGTCACTTCGCGCGGGCGGTCTTCTTCGCCCGCAGGACGCCACTGGGCCATCGGGAACCGGCAGGCGTCGCGCTCGAGATTGGCGAAAGTGCGATAGCGCCCTTCCGCCTTCAGACGCGCAATCGCGTCCTCGAAGCTCCGCTGATAGTCCATCGCCTGTCCTTCTCGGCCCAGCGCCCTTTAACCCGGCGCCGCTTTCCCCTTCGCTAACCCTCGCGCGAAAACTTGTCCAGTCTTTCGGGCGACGCGCTGTGATGCGCCTCACAATCGGCTCTAAAAAGGCGACAAAATGGCGAAGCCAGTACTCCGCGCTATATTCGGAAAAGGAGGCCCCGGCCACGATGAAGCCAGGGCCTTGAGTCTGGGGAGGAAACGCCCAACGAGGGCTGCCCCGAAGGGCCTCGGACACCGGCGGCGCCGGCGAAACTTGGAATTCCCAGACTGGTTCGGGTGGGAGACCCCAACGGTTGCGCCTGCCACGGCGCAGTCGTCGGCGGGCACCCTCTAGTAGCCTGAGTCAGACGAACTGAGGGTATAGCCTTGCGAGCTTGACGCGGGCGTCGGCGGTTGTGAATTGCCAATCCGCTTTGGCGTGCAGGGTGTTGCGGCGCTTTTGCCAGGCGGCGACTTCGGCGACCAGATCGGCCTTGTCGCAGATGCGGCGATCGAGGCATTGGGTCGAGAGGACGGCGAGCTCGGATTCGGCCATGTCGAGCCAGCTTCCGTGCTTGGGCGTGTAATGCCATTCGAATCGTTTGACGAGGCGGCGCGCTTCGGCGGCGGGAAAGGCTTCGTAGAGCGACGCAGCCGTATGCGTGCTGAGATTGTCCTGCACCAGAACGATCTTGTCCGCGCCGGGAAAATGCATGTCGGACAAATCCTTGAGCGCGTGGGCGTAATCGACGGCCGCGCGCCGGTCCGTGACCTTCACGCGCCGCCAGCCTTCGAGCGGCGCGAACATCATGAACAGATTGGCCACGCCATTGCGCTCGTATTCGTAGTCGTAACGCTCCGCTTGTCCCGGCGTGGCCGCGATCGGCGCGCGCGTCTCGGCGATGAGTTGCTTCGACGTTTCATCGAGGCATACGAGGGGGCGCTTGGGATCGTGCGGCCTCTGGTAAACTTCCAGCACGTCTTCCATGTTGGCGACGAAGGCGGCGCTGGCCTCGGGCGCGATCACCCATTGCTGCTTGCGATGGGGCTGGAGAATGTTTTTTTGAGCGTCCGCCCGATCGTGTTGTCACTGGCGCTCCCGACGATCTGCAACTCGACGACTTTCTCCTCCAAAAGACGCAGCGTCCATCTGGCGTGGCCAGCCGGGGCCGATCCGCAAGCCAGAGCGATCAGCTTGGCTTCCGCGGCGCCGTCGAAAATCCGGCGAGGGGCCGATTTGGGATTGTACTTGCGCATCAGGACGGCTTCGAAGCCTTCCACGACAAGTTGCCGTCGCGTTCGCTCGATCGTCGGGATGCTGGTGTCCAGCGCCTCGGCGATCCGGCTGTCGCTCCATCCCTCGCCCGCCTCCGACACGTCCGCTTTCAGAAGGATGCGAGCTTTCGTCAGCAAATGCGCGGCGCGCTTGCCCCTGCGGACAAAGTCGTCGAGCCGGGCGCGCTCCTCTTCGCTCAGCTTGACTACGTACTTCTTGACGGCAACCTCTTGCTTGGCCACGAATCATCTCCATCGCGCAATCGCCAAGCCATTGATTCAGACGATCCCGTCAAACTCAATGACGTGAGCCACTAGTCTCCGCCGGCGCCAACGCAGCCGTAGCTGGCGCAAGCATTTCGGTTGGAGCTCAGCCCGTCGGTTGTGCGGGGTTTGAACGGGTCGGTCCATGCGGAGTCAACTCTCGCATCGCGGGCTCGATGGCTGTAGTCCGATCCTTGGAATAGGGCCTCGAATAGGTTGGGGATCCCGTCCGCGTAGGCCGCTGCCGGGTATGCCAGCACAACGCCGATGGCAAGCGCCAGGATTAAAGTCTTCATCGTACTCCTCCTCGGCGGTCATCAATATTGACGGTGAGCGCCGCAAATTCAGTTGACGGAGGAGAAACATAGCGATTTATGCGGAGTGCTATATTGCACTGAGGTTGATTGGCGTGGCGCCTTCGTATGCAAAGCCCTCAGAGTCTGTCCGAGAACATCATGCGGGGTTGCATAGCTTTCGCAGCATGAGGCGGATCGAGGCGAGGCGCAGGAAGGCGAGCGCCTTGTGGTTGAGGCATTCCCAGTCCTTGGCCAGTCGTCGACAGCGGCCGAGCCAGGCGAATGTGCGTTCGACGATCCAGCGTTTGGGCAGGGCGATGAAGCCTGTGGCTTGACCCGAGCGCTTGACGATCTTGACGTGGACGCGCGCAAATCCGCTTTATCGCGCTTTGGAACTCTGG
>CAVZWU010000017.1:0-235999 GCA_963779095.1 uncultured Alphaproteobacteria bacterium
GTCAGCACGCTGTTGACGCCCTTCTCGACGCCGGGAATATATTCCTTCGGCACCGCGCCGCCGACGATCTTCGATTCGAACGACGAGCCCGCGCCCGGCGCCTGCCGGCTCGAAAGTCATCATCACGCGCGCGAACTGGCCCGAGCCGCCGGACTGTTTCTTGTGGGTGTAGTTGATCTCGGTCTTCTTGCTCAGCGTCTCGCGATAGGCGACCTGCGGCGCGCCGATGTTGGCGTCGACCTTGTAGGTGCGCTTCAGGATGTCGACCTTGATGTCGAGGTGGAGCTCGCCCATTCCCTTGAGAATGGTCTGGCCGGACTTCGGGTCGGTCGACACCCGGAACGACGGGTCCTCGGCGGCGAGCTTCGACAGCGCGACGCCAAGCTTCTCCTGGTCGGCCTTCGATTTCGGCTCGATCGCGATCTCGATCACCGGGTCCGGGAACTCCATCTTCTCCAGGATCACCGGCTTCTGCAGTGTCGCAGAGCGTGTCGCCGGTGCGAGTGTCCTTGAGGCCCGCGAGCGCGACGATGTCGCCGGCGAAAGCCTCCTTGATGTCCTCGCGATTGTTGGCGTGCATGAGCAGCATGCGGCCGACGCGCTCGCGCTTGTCCTTGGTCGAGTTGAGCACCGTCGAGCCCGATTCGACCTTGCCCGAATAGACGCGGCAGAAGGTGATGGTGCCGACGAACGGGTCGTCCATGATCTTGAAGCCGAGCATCGAGAACGGCTCGGAGTCGCTCGGCATGCGAACGATTTCCTTGCCGCTGTTCGATGTCGTGGCCCTTGATGCCGCCGCGATCGACCGGCGAAGGCAGATAGTCGACGACCGCGTCGAGCAGCGGCTGCACGCCCTTGTTCTTGAACGCCGAGCCGCACAGCACCGGAACGAACGAAATCTGCTTCACCGCCTTGCGAATGAGGCGCTTCAGCGTGTCGACGTCCGGCTCCTGCCCATCGAGATAGGCGGTCATCACATCGTCGTCGAGCTCGACCGCCGCCTCGATCAGGGTATGGCGGAACTCCTCCGCCTTCGCCTTGAGATCGGCGGGAACCTCCTCGTCGTGGTATTTCGCGCCGAGACCTTCGTCCTCCCAGACGACCGCCTTCATGCGCAGGAGATCGATGACGCCCTTGAAGCTCGATTCCGAGCCGATCGGCAGCTGAAGACAAACCGGACGGCCGCCGACCTTGGTCTTGATCTCCTCGACGCAGCGAAAGAAATCGGCCCCGATCTTGTCCATCTTGTTGACGAACACGATGCGCGGAACGCCGTATTTGTCGGCCTGACGCCAGACGGTCTCGGTCTGCGGCTCGACGCCCTGGTTGCCGTCGAGCACGCATACCGCGCCGTCGAGCACGCGCAAGCTGCGCTCGACTTCGATGGTGAAGTCGACGTGGCCGGGCGTGTCGATGATGTTGAGGCGCTTGTCGTGCCAGAAGGTGGTGGTCGCGGCCGAGGTGATGGTGATGCCGCGCTCCTGCTCCTGCTCCATCCAGTCCATGGTCGCGGCGCCGTCGTGCACTTCGCCGATCTTATGCGACTTGCCGGAATAGTAGAGGATGCGCTCAGTGGTCGTCGTCTTCCCGGCATCGATGTGGGCCATGATGCCGAAATTCCGATAGTCCTCGATAGCGTGGCTGCGCGCCATGATCCTTGATCCCGATTGCCTTGGCCAGACCGCCGCTTACCAGCGGTAGTGGGCGAAGGCGCGGTTGGCTTCCGCCATCCGGTGCGTGTCCTCGCGCTTCTTGACCGCCGCGCCGCGATTGTTCGAGGCGTCGAGCAGTTCGGCCGACAGCCGGTCGACCATGGTCTTGTCGTTGCGGTCGCGCGCCGCGGAGATGATCCAGCGGATCGCCAGCGCCTGCCGGCGATCGGTGCGCACTTCGACCGGCACCTGATAGGTCGCGCCGCCGACCCGGCGCGAACGGACCTCGACGGACGGCGCGACGTTCTCGAGCGCCTGCTTGAAGACGGCGAGCGGGTCGGTCTTGGCCTTGGCCTCGACACTGTCCAGCGCGCCATAGACGATCGACTCGGCGACGGACTTCTTGCCCTCGTACATGATCGTGTTCATGAACTTCGCCACCACCATGTCGCCGTATTTGGCGTCCGGGATGATGTCGCGTTTCTCAGCGCTGTGTCGGCGTGACATCGCCTAACTCTCTCTCTTCGTCAGGACCGGCGGGCCGGCCCATGAAATTCTTCCTCTCGATCCCCGGATCTCGCTCTCGCTCGCCGGGGATGACCTTCGCTTCGCTCAGGTCACTTGGGCCGCTTGGCGCCGTATTTCGAGCGGCGCTGCTTGCGGTCCTTGACCCCCTGGGTGTCCAGCACGCCGCGCAGGATGTGGTAGCGCACGCCGGGCAGATCCTTGACGCGGCCGCCGCGGATCATGACCACCGAATGCTCCTGCAGATTGTGGCCTTCGCCGGGGATATAGCCGATGACCTCGAAGCCGTTGGTCAGCCGCACCTTGGCGACCTTGCGCAAAGCCGAATTCGGCTTCTTCGGCGTCGTCGTATAGACGCGCGTGCACACGCCGCGCTTCTGCGGGCTCGCCTGCAGATGGCGGGCCTTCTCGCGGTAGGTTTTCGGCTGCCGCGGCTTGCGGATCAACTGGCTAATCGTCGGCATGTCGGCCCTAAACTTCAGTTCCCTGTGGCGTCCGGTCCAGAAGACCGAACAGAAAATCGAATTCCATCCGCTCGACCTTCGCGCGAAGCCTTGAGAGGCAACGCGCGAAACCAACAGCGCCCTTAAAACCCGCTTGGGTTTGGGCGCCGCCGAAAGCAGAGGATCACGGCGCAACGGCCCGCGATCGTGCGAAACAGAACCGGCCCCTTAGGGCCGGCATGGCTCGTCGTCGGTAGGATCGTCAGCGTTTAGAGCCGTTGGGTATCCGACGCGTCGTCCGATACAGCGAAGCTCTACGGCCTGCCGAAAGCGCGCGAAACATATTCAAGCCGTCCACCTGCGTCAACCCTTTTTGCTGTCATAATCGGCGGCGGCGAGAAAAATCCGCCGCTCGCGGCGTCGGCAAGCCGGGCCTGTCTCGATCTCCAACGGGCCGCGAAATCGCCGCAGACGATCATAGATGGGCCGGGATTGCCCGCTAGCCGAGCCGTTAAGGCAATCGCGCCGCGGCGCCTTCTCCCTGCTTGCAACAATCCGGAGCTTGTCAAAACCAATGAAAGCGACACGCAGGGAGATCCTGGCTCTGGCCGCGATGGGCGCGCTCGAGCGCGTGGCCGGCGAGACGCCGAGACTGCAAGCCAGCCCGAGCGAGGCGCCGGCCGGTTCAAATCAGGCGGACTTCGACCAGGTCTGGGAGCTCGTGCGCGACCGCTTCTACGATCCCCGCCTCAATGGTCTCGACTGGCAGGACGAGCGCGCCCGCTTCCGCCCGCAAGCCGCATCCGCGCGCTCCCGTGAAGACGCGGCGGCGGCGATCAATGCGATGCTGGCGCAAGCTCGGCGCCTCGCACACGCATTACTACACGCCGGACGATCCGGCCTATTACCAGCTCGCCGATATTTTCGCGGGCTGCGCTCGAGCATCGCGGCCTCGATCGGATCTTCCCGAGCGGACGACGTATCCTATCCGGGAATTGGCGTGTTCACCGAGGCCGACGGCCAGGGCCGCATGTTCGTAACCGGGGTGATCGAGGGCGCGCCGGCGCATGGGGCCGGCGATTCTGGTCGGCGACGAAATCCTGTCGGCGGACGACCGGCCATTCCGGCCGGTCGCCTCGTTCCGCGGCAAGGTCGGCGGCGCCCGTTTCGCTCCAAATCCGCCGCGCGTCCGGCGCGGCGCCGATCGCGATCAACGTGTCGCCGTCCGATCTTCATCCAGACGAGATGTTCCTGCGCGGCCTAAAGGACAGCGCGCGCGTCATCGTTTCGGACAAGGCCAAAATCGGCTATGTGCATGTCTGGTCCTACGCGAGCCGCAGGATGCAGTCCGCGCTCGAGGACCTGATGGCCGAGGGTCCGCTCAAGGACGCCGACGCGCTGGTCTTCGATCTGCGCGGCGGATGGGGCGGCGCGCAGCCGCAATATCTCGACCTGTTCAACCCGCGCGCGCCCACGATGCAGGTCAAGGACCGCAACGGCGAGACCGGCTTCGTCGACGTCAAATGGCGCAAGCCCGTCGCCATGCTGATCAACGAGGGCACGCGCAGCGGCAAGGAAGTGCTCGCCTACGGGTTCAAGGAATACCGGCTCGGCGAGCTCATCGGCCACCGCACCGAAGGCGCGGTGCTGGCGGCGACCGCGTTCCTGATCGGCGACGACGGCCTGCTTCTGCTCGCGGTCGAGGACGTGCTGGTGGACGGCCAGCGCCTCGAGGGCGTCGGCGTCGACGCCGACGATCGAAGTCCCGTTCGACTGGCGCTATGCGGCGGGCGGCGACCCGCAGCTCGACCGCGCGGTGCAAGTGCTCGCGGGCGCTTGAGATCTCGCTCTCGGCGGCGTTCGCGCCGTTGAGAGTCCAGGAGAAAAGCGCAACCGTCGTAAGCGCTCCCTGGCCAAGCGCCCGAAAAATCGGATAGGGCAGCGGCGGAGATCGGATCGCCGCGGGGGAAGCATGACGGGGACTAGCGAGCATCAGCCACCTCGCCTGGCGTCCGACAATCTCATCCTGGGAGTCGTCGCAGCCTACGCCGCCATGTTCGTTGTTTTCGGCTTCCTCGTTCAGCCCGCGGCCTAGCATTCTGCGCGGCCTAAGCGCGATCCTGACCACCCGCGACGCGCTGCTCACCGACTATTTCGGAGTGGGCGGGATCGGCGCGGGTTGCGTGAGCGCAGGGCTGCTTACGCTTACAGCCGCGTTCGTCTATTGGCGCGCTGGCGCGAAGATGACGGGCGCGGCCGTCGCGGCTCTCTTTCTCGTGCTCGGCTTCGGCCTGTTCGGCAAGAACCTTCTCAATGCTTGGCCGATCGTGGCGGGCGTTGCGCTCTACGCGCGGTTCCGCGGCGAGGCCTTTCGCGCGCATCTCAATACGGCCTTCTTCGGCGGCGCGCTCGCGCCGATTTTTTCCGAGATCCTGTTCTCCACCGACCTCACGCCGATGGCGAGCGTTCCGCTTGCGCTTGTGACCGGGCTTGCGGTCGGTTTCATTCTTCCGCCCGCCGCAGCGCACCTGTCCCGGGCCCATATGGGCTTCAGCCTCTACAATATGGGGTTCGCGGCGGGCATTGTCGGCACGATCGTCGTCGCGATGTATAAGGCGTTCGGCTACGTGCCCGACCCCGTTTTCATCTGGACAAAGGACGCGAACGGTCTCCTCGGCGCGTTCCTCGGCGTCGTCTTCGCTTCGATGGTCGCCGTCGGCTGGGCTTTCGACAGAGGGGCGCTCGAACGTCTGCTGATCATTCTGAGGACCTCGGGCCGTTCTCCGACGGATTTCATTGCGCTCGCCGGCTTCGGCGCGACGCTCGCCAATATGGGGCTCACAGGAGCCATCGGCGTCGCCTATGTGTTGGCGACGGGCGGCGATCTTAACGGTCCGTCGATCGGCGCGATCCTGACCATCGTCGGGTTCGCGGCGTTTGGTAAGCATCCGCGCAACATCGCGCCCATCATGATCGGAGTTTTCATAGGGCGCTTTGGCGCGCTCAGCCAGCCCTGCTGATCCCTCGCTGACGCTTGCCGCCCTGTTCGGAACGACGCTTGCGCCGATCGCTGGACGCTTCGGCTTCGGGTGGGGAATCGTCGCAGGCGTCGTCCACTCGGCCGCGGCGCTGACGGTCGGGCCGCTGCATGCCGGCCTCAATCTCTACAACAACGGGTTCGCCGCTGGCATCGTCGCTTCGCTGCTCGTGCCTGTGATCGTGGCGTTCAGGGCCGGCTTCGGCTACCGCGAGGATCTCGACGCCGAGGCTGCCAGGAAGGCGTGACGGTCGGCCTCTACTCTGACTTCGAAAGGCTTGCCGCCCGGTCACCGGGCAGCAAGAACATCCAGGATACGAGAACGAATGGCGCTGTCAGCGCCGGCAGCGCAAAGGGGCGCAGGGCGATGTTGAGCGCCGCCTGCGCGACGACCGCGAAGACGACGCCGAGCGCGGCGTAGAGGGCGGTCTTCAGACTTGGTCGGCGGAAAGTCGCGCCAAGCGCGATCGCCGTCAGAACCGGGCTGAAACCGAGAAGGCCCTGGGTTACAAGATCGCTTTCCGCGCCGAAGGCGTGCGCGACCGCGACGGCGAGGATCGCGCCGCCGAGCGCAAACACCGCGGCGGGGACCGCGCTGACGGCAAGACCGGCCAGAAAAAGCAGCGCAGAGACGACGCTCGCCTTAAGAAACACCTGGGAGATCGATAAGAACGTCCCGGCGAGATAGGCTCCAATCCCAACCGAAACCGACGCGGCCGGCTCAAAGGGCGCCACGATCCCCGCCACCGGCAGCGCGGCGCCCGAGAGGCCGGCGAAGCCGTAAGTCGCGAGCAGCATGATCCACGTCACCCCCACAAACGGGGCTGTGAGCGCAGGGGTCCCGAACGGCTTGAGCGCGCTCGCCGCGCCCAGCATCGCCACGGTCGAGACCGCCGAGCCCAGCGCGACATAGATCCAGAGCGCGGCGCCTTGTGCGAGGAAGGTCGCGAGCGCTAGCCCGACGAGCACGCCGTTATACCCGTAAAGACCTGCTCTTAACGCCGGCTTGTCCGCCTCGAGCCAGATTGCCGTGAGAGTTGACGCAACGACGCCAAGAACGCCAGCCGGCAGCACATGCGGAACGCCAGCCGTGATCGAGCCCCATCCGATCGCCGCCAGAAAGAGGACGCCGGTCAGGGGATTGTCCTGAAACATGACTTGCCCGAAACCGCGCAGGCCGATGTCGACAAAACGCAAGGCCGGGGATCGCGAGCCAAGCGCCTCCCATTCCGTGAGCAGCGATGGCACGCGATCTCCTCCCCGGGCGATGGAGCCCCGTCTCATCGCTCGCTTCAATTCGAAGAATAGGGCCCAGTCCCAGCTTGCGACAAGGCTGCAGCAGCAATGAGCGCCGGCACGCAAAAAAGAGAGCGGCCCGAGGGCCGCTCAAATTTCGATAGAAAGCTTTGTGCTTCACTCGGCCGGGGCGCGCGCCTTGCTGCGCTGAGTCGGCGCTGCCGGCTCCGGCTGAGGCGCCGCGAGCGGCAGGGCGGGAGCCTGCGCGGCCGTCTCGGCCCTCTGCGCCAGGATCAGGGTGTCGCGCATCGCCGCGATCTGGCGCAGCTTGGCGACCGCTGCGCCCGTTCCGGCCGGGATCAGCCGGCCGACGATGACGTTCTCCTTGAGGCCCTCGAGCGTGTCGACCTTGCCGTTGACCGCCGCCTCGGTCAAAACGCGCGTCGTCTCCTGGAACGACGCCGCCGAGATGAACGAACGCGTCTGCAGGCTCGCCTTGGTGATGCCGAGCAGCACTGGGGTTCCGACCGCAGGCTTCTTGCCTTCGGCGCTCACCGCTTCGTTGGCCGCCTCGAGGTCGATGGCGTCGACCTGCTCGCCGACCAGGAAGTCGGTCTCGCCGGCGTCGACGATATCAACCTTCTGCAGCATCTGGCGCACGATCACTTCGATGTGCTTGTCGTTGATAAGCACGCCCTGCAGGCGATAGACCTCCTGGATCTCATTGACGAGATAGGCGGCCAGCTCCTCGACTCCCTTGATGGCAAGAATGTCGTGCGGGGCGGGATTGCCGTCGACGATATACTCGCCCTTCTCGATCACGTCGCCGTCCTGAAGATGGATGTGCTTCGACTTCGGGATCAGGTATTCGACCGCCTCGACGCCATCCTCGCTCGGCTCGATGGTCAGGCGCTGCTTGTTTTTAAAGTCTTTCCCGAACCGTATCGTGCCAGAGATTTCGGCGATGATCGCGTGATCCTTCGGCCGACGCGCCTCGAACAGCTCCGCCACGCGCGGCAAGCCGCCCGTGATGTCGCGGGTCTTGGCGCTATTGATCGAGATCCGCGCAATGACGTCGCCCGCGCGCACGCTCGCGCCCGGCTCGAACGAAATGATCGATTCGACCGAGAGAGCATAGCGCGCGTCGCCGCCGCGCGCCAGCTTGGCGATCTTGCCGTCCTTGCCCTTGATCACCAGCGCCGGCTTGAGCCCCGCCGTGCGCGGCGTCGAACGCCAATCGATGACGATGCGCTTGGCGATGCCGGTCGCCTCGTCGACCTGCTCGGACATCGACACGCCCTCGACCAGGTCCTCGAACCCGATCTCGCCGTCGATCTCGGTCAGAATCGGCCGGGTGAACGGATCCCACTCGGCGATTCGCTGGCCGCGCTTGATCTTGTCGCCCTCGTCGACCTTGAGCCGCGCGCCGTATTGGACGCGATGCACCGCGCGCTCGACCCCATTGCGATCGCTGATGACGACGGCGACGTTGCGCGCCATCGCCATGAGATCGCCGTTCGAGTTGCGCGCGAGGTTGCGGTTGCGGATCTTCACCTCGCCGTCGAAGTTCGACTCGATGAACGACTGGTCCGCCAGCTGAGCCGCCCCGCCGATGTGGAAGGTGCGCATCGTCAGCTGCGTGCCGGGCTCGCCGATCGACTGGGCGGCGATGACGCCGACCGCCTCGCCCATGTTGACCGGCGTGCCGCGCGCCAGGTCGCGCCCGTAACAGGACGCGCAGACGCCGTTCTTCGCCTCGCAGGTGAGGACGGAGCGGATTTTGACCTCCTGAATGCCGGCGGCGTTGATCGCCGGCATATGTTCCTCGACGATCATCTCGCCCGCTTCGACGATCACATTGCCGTCGGCGTCGCGCAGGGTCTCGGCCGAGGTGCGGCCAAGAATGCGCGAAGCGAGCGACGCCACCACCGTGCCCGCGTCGACGATCGCGCGCATGCTGATGCCGCGCTGCGACCCGCAGTCGGTCGTGGTGATGATCGAATCCTGCGCGACGTCGACAAGGCGCCGCGTCAGGTAGCCCGAGTTCGCGGTCTTGAGCGCGGTGTCAGCGAGGCCCTTGCGGGCGCCGTGGGTCGAATTGAAGTACTCGAGAACCGACAGGCCTTCCTTGAAATTGGAGATGATCGGGCTCTCGATGATTTCGCCCGAGGGCTTCGCCATCAGGCCGCGCATGGCGGCGAGCTGGCGCATTTGCGTCGGCGAACCGCGCGCGCCGGAATGCGACATCATATAGATCGAGTTGATCGGCCTGTCGCGGCCGTGCTCATCTTTTCGCACCGCCGAGATGCCCGCCATCATCTCCTCAGCGAGCCTGTCCGAGCACTTCGCCCAGGCGTCGACGACCTTGTTGTACTTCTCGCCCTGGGTGATGAGGCCGTCGTTGTACTGCTGCTCGTACTCCTTCGCCAGCGCCGAGGTCTCCGCGATGAACTTCGCCTTGGCCTCCGGCACCACCATGTCGTCCTTGCCGAACGAGATGCCCGCCTTGAACGCCTCGCGGAAGCCAAGCGACATGATGCGGTCGCAGAAAATGACCGTCTCCTTCTGACCGCAGTTGCGGTAGACGATGTCGATCATGTTGGAGATTTCCTTCTTCGTCATCAGCTTGTTGACGACGTCGAAGGGAATCTTGACATTCTCGGGCAGAAGCTGGCCGAGGAACATGCGACCTGGCGTCGTGTCGAAGATCTTCGCCACCCGCTCGCCGTTGTCGTTATAGGTCCAGGCGCGACCCTTGATCCTCGTGTGCAGGGTGATCGTCCCAGCCGCGAGCGCGTGCTCGATTTCGCCGATGTCGCTAAAGACGCCACGCATCGGGCGCTTGGTCTTCGGATCCTCCTCGTATTGACCCGGCTCCCCATCGCGCATGAGCGAGACGTAGTAGAGGCCAAGCACGATGTCCTGGCTCGGCACGATGATCGGCTGGCCGTTGGCTGGATGCAGGATGTTATTGGTCGACATCATCAACACCCGCGCCTCGAGCTGCGCTTCGAGCGACAGCGGCACATGCACGGCCATCTGGTCGCCGTCGAAGTCGGCGTTGAACGCGGCGCAGACGAGCGGATGAAGCTGGATCGCCTTGCCCTCGATCAGCACCGGCTCGAACGCCTGGATTCCCAGGCGATGCAGGGTCGGGGCGCGGTTGAGCATGACGGGGTGCTCGCGGATCACCTCGTCGAGGATGTCCCAGACTTCGGGCTTCTCCTTCTCGACCAGCTTCTTGGCCTGCTTGACGGTCGCCGACAGCCCCTTGGCGTCGAGCCGCGAATAGATGAACGGCTTGAACAGCTCGAGCGCCATCTTCTTCGGCAGCCCGCACTGATGCAGCTTGAGCTCGGGGCCGACCACGATCACCGAACGGCCGGAATAGTCGACGCGCTTGCCGAGCAAGTTCTGGCGGAACCGCCCCTGCTTGCCCTTGAGCATGTCGGCGAGCGACTTCAGCGGCCGCTTGTTGGCGCCGGTGATGACGCGCCCGCGTCGGCCGTTGTCGAACAGCGCGTCAACCGACTCCTGCAACATGCGCTTTTCATTGCGGATGATGATGTCGGGGGCGCGCAGCTCCATCAGCCGCTTCAAGCGGTTGTTGCGGTTGATGACACGGCGGTAGAGGTCATTGAGATCGGAGGTGGCGAAGCGCCCGCCGTCGAGCGGCACGAGCGGCCGCAAGTCTGGCGGAATGACCGGCACTTCGGTCAGGATCATCCACTCCGGCTTGTTGCCCGAGTGAATGAACGCCTCGATGATCTTGAGCCGCTTGGCGAGGCGCTTGGGCTTGAGCTCGCTCTTCGATTCGGCGATCTCGACCTTGAGGTCCTCGGCGATCTTCTGCAGGTTCATGCCCTTCAGCATCTCGCGAATGGCCTCGGCGCCGATCATCGCCGTGAAGCTGTCCTGCCCATATTCGTCGACCGCGCGGAGATAATCATCCTCGCCCAGAAGCTGGCGGTCCTTCAGCGGCGTGAGGCCCGGGTCGAGCACGATGTACGACTCGAAATAGAGGACGCGCTCGAGATCCTTGAGCGTCATGTCGAGCAGAAGCCCGATGCGCGAGGGCAGAGACTTCAAGAACCAGATGTGCGCGACTGGCGCCGCGAGCGAGATGTGGCCCATCCGCTCACGCCGCACGCGCGACAGCGTCACCTCGACGCCGCACTTCTCGCAGATGACGCCCTTGTACTTCATGCGCTTATATTTGCCGCACAGACACTCGTAGTCCTTGATCGGCCCGAAGATGCGCGCGCAGAACAGGCCGTCGCGCTCGGGTTTGAAGGTGCGGTAGTTGATCGTCTCGGGCTTCTTGATCTCGCCGAACGACCACGACAGAATCTTTTCCGGGCTCGCGATGGCGATCTGGATCTGATCGAACGCCTGCGGCGGAGCGACCGGCGCGAACGGATTGGTGATTTCCTGATTCATTGAGGTCTCCCGCGAAGTCCGGACAGAAACTGCGTCCGAACTCGCCTTGGTGGAACGGCGCTGCGGCGAATGAGCCGCGGCGCCAACGCCAGAAACATCGTCGCCCCGGGTCAAGCGCGGCCGGGCGCGGCCTTAACGGTCACTCGGCGGGCGCCGCCGGCGGCGCCTCGTCCAGCTGGCGCTTGAGCGTCGCCAGCTCGACATTGAGGCCAAGCGAGCGCATTTCCTTGACCAGCACGTTGAAGCTCTCCGGGATGCCCGATTCGAACGTGTCGTCGCCGCGCACGATCGCCTCGTAGACCTTGGTGCGGCCGGCGACATCGTCCGACTTGACGGTCAGCATCTCTTGCAGCGTGTAGGCCGCGCCGTAAGCTTCGAGCGCCCACACCTCCATTTCGCCGAATCGCTGCCCGCCGAACTGCGCCTTGCCGCCCAGCGGCTGCTGGGTGACCAGGCTGTAGGGTCCGATCGAACGGGCGTGGATCTTGTCGTCGACCAGGTGGTGAAGCTTCAGCATGTAGATGTAGCCCACGGTGACCTTGCGATCGAAGGCGTCGCCGGTCCGCCCGTCATAGAGAGTCACCTGTCCCGACGGGTCGTAGTTGGCGAGTTTGAGCATCTCGACGATGTCCTTCTCGCGCGCGCCATCGAACACTGGCGTCGCGATCGGCACGCCGCGGCGCAGATTCTCGCCCAGTTCAGCGAGGCTCTTGTCGTCGAGCGCCTTGATCGTCTCGTCCTCGCCATAGACCTGCTTGAGCTTGCCGCGAAGCGGCTTTGCGTCGTTCGAGCGCAGATAAGCGTCGACCGCCTCGCCGACCTGCTTGCCAAGACCGGCGCAGGCCCAGCCGAGATGCGTCTCAAGGATCTGCCCCACGTTCATCCGGCTCGGCACGCCGAGCGGATTGAGCACGATGTCGACCGGAGTGCCGTCCTCGAGGAACGGTATGTCCTCCTGCGGCACGATGCGCGAGACGACGCCCTTGTTGCCATGGCGCCCCGCCATCTTGTCGCCGGGCTGGATCTTGCGCTTCACCGCGATAAACACCTTGGCCATCTTCATCACGCCTGGCGGCAGCTCGTCGCCACGCTGCAGCTTTTCGACCTTGTCGAGGAAGCGGCTCTCGAGCGACTTCTTCGATTCATCGTACTGCTTGCGCATCGCCTCGATCTCCGACATCGCCTGATCGGATTCGAGCGCAAAGCTCCACCATTGCGAGCGCGGCTGCTCCTCGAGTAGCGCCTTCGTCAGCACCTGATCCTTCTTGAAGCCCTTGGGCCCCGACAGCGCCCGCTTGCCTTCGAGCGTTTCAGCCAGACGCGCGTAGACGTTGCGATCGAGGATCGCCTGCTCGTCGTCGCGGTCCTTGGCCAGGCGCTCGATCTCCTCGCGCTCGATCGCCTGCGCGCGCTCGTCCTTGTCGACGCCGTGGCGGTTGAAGACGCGCACTTCGACGACCGTCCCCTGGACGCCCGGAGGAACGCGCAGCGACGTGTCGCGCACGTCGGAGGCCTTCTCGCCGAAGATGGCGCGGAGCAACTTCTCTTCCGGGGTCATCGGGCTTTCGCCCTTGGGCGTGATCTTGCCGACCAGGATGTCGCCGGCCACGACCTCGGCGCCGATATAGACGATGCCCGCTTCGTCGAGGTTCTTCAGCGCCTCTTCCGACACGTTCGGGATGTCGCGGGTGATCTCCTCGGGCCCGAGCTTGGTGTCGCGGGCCATCGCCTCGAATTCCTCGATATGGATCGAGGTGAAGACGTCGTCCTTGACGATGCGCTCGGAGAGCAGGATCGAATCCTCGAAGTTGTAGCCGTTCCATGGCATGAAGGCGACGAGGACATTGCGGCCGAGCGCCAGATCGCCGAGGTCGGTCGACGGCCCATCGGCGATGATGTCGCCCTTCTCGACCCGGTCTCCCACCTTCACCAGCGGCTTCTGGTTGATGCAGGTCGACTGGTTCGAGCGCTGGAACTTCATCAGGCGATAGATGTCGACGCCGGGCTTGGCGGCGTCGGCCTCGTCGGTCGCGCGCACGACGATACGGGTGGCGTCGATCTGGTCGATGATTCCACCGCGCCGCGCCGCGATCGCCGCGCCGGAGTCGCGCGCCACGATCGCCTCCATGCCCGTGCCGACCAGGGGCGCGTCCGAACGCACCAGCGGCACCGCCTGACGCTGCATGTTCGAGCCCATGAGCGCACGGTTGGCGTCGTCATTCTCGAGGAACGGAATGAGCGCCGCCGCCACGGAGACGAGCTGCTTCGGCGACACGTCCATGTAGTCGACGCGGTCGCCGGGCAAGAACACGACGTCGCCGGCGTGGCGGCAGACAATAAGGTCGCCCACAAGCTTGCCGGCCGCGTCGATCGGCGTATCGGCCTGGGCGACCGAATATTTCTGCTCCTCCATGGCCGACAGATAGGCGACTTCCTCGGTCACCTTGCCGTCGCGCACCTTGCGATAGGGCAACTCGATGAACCCGTATTTGTTGACGCGCGCGAAGGTCGCGAGCGAATTGATGAGCCCGATGTTCGGCCCTTCCGGCGTCTCGATCGGGCAGATGCGGCCATAATGCGTCGGATGCACGTCGCGCACTTCGAAGCCCGCCCGCTCGCGCGTGAGGCCTCCCGGCCCCAGCGCGGACAAGCGCCGCTTGTGGGTGATCTCGGAGAGCGGGTTCGTCTGATCCATGAACTGCGACAATTGCGACGAGCCAAAGAACTCGCGCACCGCCGCGGCCGCGGGTTTCGCGTTGATCAGATCCTGCGGCATGATGGTGTCGATCTCGACCGACGACATGCGCTCCTTGATCGCCCGCTCCATGCGCAGCAAGCCGATGCGATACTGATTCTCCATCAGTTCACCGACCGAACGCACGCGCCGGTTGCCCAGATGGTCGATGTCGTCGATCTCGCCGCGCCCGTCGCGCAGGTTCACCAGCGCCTTGACTACCGCGAGGATGTCGTCCTTGCGTAGCGTGCGCTGGGTGTCGGGCGCATCGAGATCGAGGCGCATGTTCATCTTCACCCGGCCGACCGCCGAGAGGTCGTAGCGCTCGGAGTCGAAGAACAGTGACTGGAACATCGCCTCCGCGCTTTCGATTGTCGGCGGCTCGCCCGGACGCATGACGCGATAGATGTCGAACAGGGCGTCCTCCCGTGAGGAATTCTTGTCGACCTTGAGCGTGTTGCGGATATAGGCGCCGATATTGACGTGGTCGATGTCGAGCACCGGCAGCTCGGTAAAGCCCGCTTCGAGCAGGCCGGCGAGCGATTTCTCACTGATCTCGTCGCCCGCCTCGGCGTAGATTTCGCCGGTTCCGGGATTGTAGAGGTCCTCGGCGATATACTGGCCATAGAGGTCGGCGTCGCTGGCGCGCAGCGCCCTCAGGCCCTTCTCGGCCAATTGCCGGGCGGCGCGCACAGTCAACTTCCTGCCGGACTCGATCGCCACCTCGCCGGTGTCGGCGTCGATGAGATCGACGGAAGCCTTGACGCCCTTCATGCGCTCGGCTTCGTAAGGCACACGCCAGCCGTCCTTCAGACGGCTGTAGACGATTTTACGATAGAAGGTCGAGAGGATCGCTTCGCCGTCGAGGCCCAGCGCGTAGAGCAGCGACGTCACCGGGATCTTGCGGCGACGGTCGATGCGGGCATAGACGATGTCCTTGGCGTCGAACTCGATATCGAGCCAGGAGCCACGATAGGGAATGATGCGGGCGGCGAACAGAAGCTTGCCCGAGGAATGGCTCTTGCCCTTGTCGTGATCGAAGAACACGCCCGGACTGCGATGCATCTGCGAAACGATGACGCGCTCGGTGCCGTTGACGATGAAGGTGCCGTTCGTGGTCATGAGCGGCATGTCGCCCATGTACACGTCCTGCTCCTTGATGTCCTTGACCGATTTGGCCTGGGTCTCCGGATCGACGTCGAACACGATGAGGCGTAGCGTCACCTTGAGCGGCGCGGAGTAGGTCATGCCCCGCTGGCGGCACTCGTCGACGTCGTATTTCGGCGCCTCGTATTCGTACTTGACGAATTCGAGATGCGCGGTGTCGGCGAAGTCCTTGATCGGGAATACCGACTTGAACACCGCCTGCAGTCCCTCGTTTGGGCGTCCGCCCTTCGGCGCATCCATAAGCAGGAACTGATCATACGAGGCCTTCTGGACCTCGATCAGGTTCGGCATCTCGCCGACTTCCTTAACGTGCCCGAACACCTTGCGAACGCGCTTGCGGCCAGTGAATGTCTGCGCCATGTCGCTCCTCTAAAGCTCTCGCTTGCCGCCTTTGTCGGCCGTCGCGCTCAAGCGCGCGACGGATCTTAAGGCTGGTCTTCTTGGGACGCTCGCGGGCGCCCCCCGTCTCACTCAAACACTCATCCGGGCGGCCTCAAAAGCTTTCGGCCGCCTGATCACGACGCCCACTCCCCGAACGTTTTGCAAACGCCGGACGGCCCCAGGCGGATAGCCGGGGACCGTCCATTTTTATATTGACCGAGCCCCGCGGCAGCGGGTCGCCCAACTATTTGAGCTCGACCTTCGCTCCCACCTTTTCCAGAGCGGCCTTGATTTTCTCGGCCTCTTCCTTGGACACCCCTTCCTTGACCGGCTTCGGCGCGGCCTCGACCAGGTCCTTCGCCTCCTTGAGGCCGAGCGCGGTGATGGCGCGCACTTCCTTGATCACTTCGATCTTCTTGTCGCCGATGGCGGAGAGGACCACGGTGAATTCGGTCTGCTCCTCGACTGGAGCGGCGGCTGCGGCACCGGCCGGAGCAGCGGCGACCGCCACGGCGGCGGCGGCCGAGACGCCCCATTTGCTTTCAAGCAATTTGGCGAGCTCCGCAGCCTCCAGGACCGTGAGGCTCGAGAGTTCGTCGACGATTTTTTCGAGATTGGCCATTGATGGACTTCCTGTATGTAGTGCGGTTCGAATGTTTGTGAAGAGCCTGCGTCAGGCTGCGTCTTTGGCGGCGTAGGCCCCGACCACACGCGCGAGCTTAGAGGCCGGCGCGGTAGCGAGCTGAGCGAGCTTGGTCGCGGGGGCCGTCAGAAGCCCCAGCAGTTTCGCCCGCAGCTCGTCGAGGGACGGCAAGGTCGCGAGCGCCTTGACCCCATCGACGTCGAGGGCCGTCTTGCCCATGGCGCCGCCTAGGAGCACGAATTTCTCGTGATCCTTGGCGAAAGCCACGGCTGCCTTGGCTGCCGCCACCGGATCGCTCGAATGGGCGATCAGGGTCGGCCCCTTGAGCAAGGGACCGATCGAGGCGACGTCCGTGCCTTGAAGAGCAATCTGGGCGAGGCGGTTCTTGGCGACCTGCACCTGCGCGCCCGCCTGCCGCATCTGCCTGCGCAGCCGCTGCATCTGGGCGACCGTCAGGCCGGAATAATGCGCCACGACCACGACCGACGTTTTCGAAAAAACGTCGTGCAAGGCCGCAACGGCTTCCTTCTTTTCCGTTCTGTCCAAGGTGCTCATCTCCGGTCGGCGGGGTTCAATTCCTTAAAACCCGCCTGTTGCACACGCCGCGCACGAATTCGATCCGAATCGAACGCCGCGGCCACTTGCGCCTGTCCCCGGAGGCGGGCGAAACGCCCGGCGCCGGACAGAAGGTTCGAACCGCTTCCAATCCGCCCGGGGAGCGCCGGGGCGGATGGTGAAACTCGGTCTTCCCCGTCTATGCTGGCTCCTCGCCCCAGATAGGGCATCCGGAATTAAGCGTGCCCCCCAAAGGGGTTACGCGCCGGCAGTCTAGGACAGGACATGGCCGGAACAGACGAAAAAGGATACCCTCTCCGTCCTCCGGCCTTTCCGCCGCTCCCGCTCCGATCAGCCGTCACCGGTTTCATCTTCGCAGGGCGGTAGCCATGTTTGATCATTGGGGTCGTAGCGCCATCTACCCCAAACTAGTCCCATAGCGGGTTCGCGGAGCGGAAGCAAGAGGGGTGTCGAAAAGTCTCGCGTCCGGCGCGCCCCGGCGAGGACGCCTCCGGTTCACTTTGACGTGACCGCCGATGAGAGAGGCGCCTTTACGCCGCCCGCCTCGCGACGGCGGCCGGGCGGCCACGAACCATGACGCCAAGCCCAAGGAAGCCCATCAGCAGCATCGCCCAGGTCGAAGCTTCAGGAACGGCGCCGGCGGTCGTGAACGAAGCGTCCGTACGGGTGTCGTAGAATTGCGTAGTGGGAACCCCCGCGACATCGTCAAAGCCCGAGATCCGGTCAGAAAAAAGGACCTCGAAGGTATAAGTTTGCCCTGGCATCAACGTATTGGCGCCAATGAATGCGCTCGTCGTGTCCGAAGGCAGGAACGAACCACTCGTTACAGTTGTCCCTGACGAGTCGAAGACTGAGAAAAAGACGAAAGTATCGGTGGCGTTCGGACTGGGGTCCATGGCGTTGAAGTCCACGGCAATAGAATCGGCGGCGTTCAGGCTTTGGAGAGCATCGAAAGATGCAGCGGTAAGCTCCGGCGTGTTGGAGTATGCGTCTCCATCATAGGTAATGCTGACCGAAGTCGGCCCGTCCGTCCCGCCAGACAAATTGAACGTATAAGGGCCGGTTGGATAGAGGGCTTGCAGGTCCGAGAAGGAAGAATTTTGAGGCGACCCGTACTCCCACCCGACGTCCGTCGGCGAAAAACCCAGTGTCTGGGGCGATCCAGGACCTCCGTAGCTAAGCGTGCCCCCGGTATAGTCGCTGGAACTACTGACGAACGCTCGCCCGGAGAAAAAGCCCCCTGTAGCCATGAGTGTCGTCGGGCCAGTCTGCTCGAAGGTCGGGTTGAGCCCAACGTCCGCGCTCACTACCGCCGCGTGCGCTACGCCGCCGGCCGCAACAAGACCGGCCAACCCAATTGCATGAATAAGTCCGCGATTCCTCTGCATGGTGTCCCCCCAAATGCGGGCCAACCTCTTCGCCGCCTTACGGGCCCACAATTACCGTAACAGCGCGGCCGCGGCGATCATCATCTTATGTATGGACAATCGAGTTAATCCGATAACTCGCTATCGACATCCGTGAGGCTGAGAACACCCTGTCCTCACGAAACAGTGATCGCGAGCCCGTCGAGCGCGGTCTAAAAAGGACGCCGGGCCGGGGTGAAGCGCCCGGCGGCGTCCGGGGAGGAATGTTCGATGAAGACGATCGAGCGCCGCGCCTTGACGCGCAAAATTCTGTTCGGGGCGACTCTAGCCCGTTGAAAGGATTTGGCCGCGTCCAAAGGCGCGCGCGGCAGGCCATGGAACACAGCCGCCTCGGCAATCCCACAAAAATTATTGCCCCGCGCCACAAGAGAGCGCTTGAACCCGCATCGCAGGCGCGGGATTGAGCCGCATCCTCCTAAGTCGCGCCAGCTCCGTCAGGATTTGCCCCCATTAAAACGAAAGCCGCCGTCTGCCGCGCCTTCGGCGCGCCCTTGACCATCGAGACGGTCGAACTCGCCGAGCCGGGGCCGGGCGAGGTTCTGATCCGCACCGCGGCCTGCGCAATCTGCCACAGCGACATTTTTTGCGTCGACGGCGCCTGGGGCGGGGAACTGCCTGCGGTCTACGGTCACGAGGCGGCGGGCGTGGTCGAAGCCGTTGGCGCGGGCGTCACCCGTCTGAAAGCCGGCGACCATGTGGTGGCGACGCTCATCCGCAACTGCGGCTTCTGCCCCGCCTGCACTGAGGGCGCGCCCGTCTTCTGCGAGGAAGTGTTTCCGCTCGACCGCAAGACGCCGCTCAACGACAGCGCCAGCAAGCCGATCGTCCATGGGCTGCGCACCGGCGCCTTCGCCGAGCACATGGTGGTCGACCAGTCGCAGGCGGTCGCGATCCCCGACGACATCGCGCTCGACAGCGCCGCGCTCATCGCCTGCGGCGTGCTGACGGGAATGGGCGCGGTCGTCAACACGGCCGGCGTGAAAGCCGGCTCGAGCGTGGTGGTCATTGGCTGCGGCGGCGTCGGCCTGAATTCCATCCAGGGCGCGCGCCTCGCCGGCTGCTCGCCGATTATCGCCGTCGACGTCGAGCCCACGAAGCTCGCGGCGGCGCGTGAATTCGGCGCGACCGGGACGATCAACGCCAAAAGCGAGGATGTCCAGGAGCGGGCGGCGGCGCTGAACGGCGGACGCAAGGCGGACTGGGTGTTCGTCACCGTCGGCGTCAAGGGGGCGGCGGAACAGGGCGTTTCGCTGATGAAGCGCAATGGCGCGACCGTGCTCGTCGGCATGCCCCCGTCGGGGGTCACTGCGACGATCGATCCCGGCTGGCTCGCCGCGGACGGGCAGCGGATTCTGGGCTCGAAGATGGGCTCGGCGCGGCCTCAGATCGACGTGCCGATGATCGTCAAGCTCTACCGCGAGGGGCGCCTCAAGCTCGACCAATTGATCAGCGGCCGCTACCGGCTCGAGTTCGATCAACGAGGCTCTCGCCTCCTCGCGCTCAGGCGCGGCGGTGAGGAACGTCATCGTGTTCTAGCGGCTGTAGCGCGATTTCCTTCCGGCCGCGGATCGCGGCCCCGGATGATGTCCATGAGCGCCTCGGCGGCGCGGCTTCGATAGCGCTCGGAATGGCGCAGCGCGGAGTAGCAGCGCTCCGGCAGCGCGAAGGGGGCTTGGCGAAGGAGCCCGGCTTCGAGGCTCGGCGCGGCGACTGAGGCGGACATGGCCGCCGCGCCCATCCCGGCCTCCACGGCCGCGCGCACCGCCTCATTCGACGGCAACTCGAGCGCGACACGGAGATCGCGGGGCGAGAGGCCGAGCGCCTCGAGCGCATGTTCGAACCCGGATCGCGTGCCCGAGCCAGGTTCGCGCAACACCCATTCGACGCTCAGCAGATCCTCCTTGCCCAAGCCCTTGGCCTCGCTCCATTGATGGTCGGCGCCGATGACGATCACCAATTGATCGCGCGCGACGGGCTCGCTAATGAGAACCGGATCGTCGACCTCGCCTTCGACAAGGCCGAGATCCGCTTCGCCGCCGCGCACCGCCGCCGCAGCCTGGCTCGTATTGCCGATCGAGAGCCGGATCGCGACTCCAGGATGAGAGCGCCGGAACGCGACGAGATAGCGCGGCAGCCAATAGCCGGCGATGGTTTGACTGGCGTAAACAGAGAGGACGCCGCGCTTCAAATCGCCCAGTTCGGAGAGGACAAGCTCGGCCAATTCGGCCCGGGCAAGCACCGCCCGCGCCTCGGTAAGGAACAGCGCGCCCGCTTCGGTGAGTTCGATGCGGCGCCCGACCCGGTGGAAGAGTTTCGCGCCATGCCGTCCTTCCAGCGCCGCGATCGAGGCGCTGACCGCCGACTGCGCAATGTTGAGCGCCTCGGCGGCGCGCGTGACATGCTGGCGCTCCGCCACGGCGACGAAGACACGGAGCTGTTCGAGCGTCATAGCCCGAGGTTATCAGGCTATGACCGCCGTCGGCTACTGCACGGGGCGACCGCCCGGGAGCGCCTCGCCTAGCGCGGCAGGGTCGCCAGATAGTCGGCGATCGCCGGGACGTCCTTCTCGTCGACCGGCGCCTTGTACGTGTTCCGCATCTTTTCGACCTCGGCCTGCCAGACCGCCCGCGGCAGGCGAGGCTGCGTCAGGACCATGCCGGCGGAGTGACACGAAAGACAGTTATTGTTGACGACGTCGGCCCCCGGTCCTTCAAACATGCGGTCGCTGTCTGGAAAGTCCAGGTTGACCGACCGCAGCGTGGCGCCGCTGACGCTCACCACAGACGACGCCGGCTTCGATGGCGCCGCAGCCGCAGCCGATAAGGCCACGCGCTCCTGCCCGAGGAAGCCAAGGGCCAACACAATCATGCCGGTCCCAATCGCGGCGTCATACGCCAATCTGTTCAATGGTCGCTCCATGACGGCGCGCTCCTCTTTCCGTGTCAGGCGACAACGAGCCGCACGCTTTCGATCACGTTGCGCATGAAGCCGCCGCCATTCCAGTTCGGCTCGGCCGGCTGCGCTTCGCCATTGACGTTGGCGCAGCGCGCGTGAAGCGTCAGCGTCCCCGACGGCGGCGCGGCGACCTCCGTGCTCCAGCTGCGAAAGCCATAGCGGCCTTCGTCAGGGCCGAGCGCGGCCGCGCGCCACGTCCCTCCCCCGTCGTCGGACAATTCGACTTTGGCGACGCCGCAATCGCCGCCGAACGCGATCCCTCTCACCGAGAGCGGCGCGCCCGGCTTGACGGTCGCGCCATCGGTCAGATTGGTGAAGAAGGAGCGCGGGACCATCCGGTTGATCGGCACGGTCTTAAACCCCTTTTCGCCGGGCGTTACGCTTGCATGCGGCGTGTCGGGGATGCGGTAGGCCGTCTTCATCCAATAATTGTCGTCAGGCGCGTCCAGGACCTCGATGTCGCTCAGCATCTTGACCCAGTAGGTCGAGTACCAGCCGGGGACGATCACGCGCAGCGGAAAGCCGTTCAGCAACGGCAATTGCTTCCCGTTCATCTGGTAGGCCAGCATGACCTCGCCGTCGCGGGCGTGGTCGATGCCGAGTGATTTCAGGAATGTCGGCGCGCCTTCGATGGGCGGCTCGTCCAATCCCTTGAAGCGCACAGCGACGGCGCCAGGCTTCACCCCCGCGCGATCGAGCACGTCACGCAGACGAAGGCCGGTCCAGCGCGCATTGCCCATGGCGCCGTTCCCCCACTGACCGCCGGGAACGCGCGGTTGAAACAGGCCTCGGGAATTGCCGGAGCACTGATTGACGGCCGCGATCTCCACCCGCGGCATCGCGAGCAAGTCCGCCATCGACAAGGACAGCGGCTGGTTGACCTGACCGCGAACGGTGAGTTTGAAAGCGACGACATCCACCTCCGTTGGGATGAGCGCCCAGTGCCAGCGCACGAAGAACTGGTCGTTGGACGTAAAGACGCCGCGGTCGAACACCTCGAACGGGGTCTCGAGCAAGGGTGGGCGGGTGCGCTGCAGAACCATGGCCCCCTTTTGCGGAAAGGCGGTGGTTATGCTGCGCTGGTCCGGGCCGCCCGGCAGGGCCAGCTCCACGAAGGCGTCAGCCCAAACGGGGTTGGCCGGACCGAAAGCCGCGACTGCGCCTGCGGCCTGAAGGAAACGGCGGCGGCTCAGGCCGACCGGGGCATAAGAGGTCATGATGTGGCTTTCCTCCTCGAACAGGGTCCGATCGACCGGAATCGGCTGAACGCAGCGTAGCAATCCTCTAAGCCTTCTGCCTGGATTGCTTCGCTCCGCTCGCCGGCGAGCGGCTGCGCCTCAGCCGCCATTGTCGATGCAGCCGTACTTCACGCAATCGTTGGGGTTCCGGCTCAACCCATCCGTCTCCGGCCGCCTCGGAGCGGAGACGTAGGATCCGAAAGAGGGCAGCCAGAAAAGCGTTGGCGTTGCCGGGACCTGCGCGGTGGCGCGCGGATCAACGGACCTCTCATGCAAGGCCAGATCACGACTGACCGTCGTGCCGCTGGCCTCCGCAACCGAATAGGGCGCGGCGAAAACCAGAGCCGTCAGCACAAACCCGCAAGCCAATGCGAGCTCGAAATGCCTACTTCTTAAAAGTCTCATTTCATCCTCGATTCCGACGCCGCCGGCGATGGATCTTGCCGAACGACGTCTTGCACGCATGGAGTTAGAAGGTGACGGTGAAGGTTTCCAACTTTGGTTTGCGATGATTGTGATCGGGCTTTTCGATCGGTTCTGGCTCCGTCAGCTCCAATGCGGCTCTGCCGGACTTCATCATGTTCTGAACGCCTCCGCGCGTTGCGACCGATGGGCCGCGAGCAGGAGCGCGATCGTCAGAACGGGGAGGATAATGTCGGTGAAGAACGGCGTCCCCGCATTGCCCGGGGCGAAATTGCCGGCGGCGATCATCTGCCGCACGTGACCGACCGCGTCGCCGGCCAAGAAGATCGCGTTGACCATCACCACCGCCGCCTTGAAGCTGAGGTCTCGCCAGAAGCTGAGACAGGCCGCCGCGCCGATGGCGAGGTCGGCCATCCCGACCTCGAACTGGAAGGGGCTCGGCGCCCAGCCGATCTGGGCGGCGGCCAGAGCAGGGAACGCAAGATGAAAGAGCGCCGCCCACAGGCCCGACCCGCCGACCGGCAGCAAAAGCAGCCAGGCGAGATAGCGTTCCGGGGCCGGTGACGGCGTTCTCGTGGACGCGGCTACGACAAGCGCCGCAACGAGAAGAAACGCCGGCAGGTTGCCGAGCACAAATGCGATGGTCTGGCCGATCATGCCGTCGCTCCGCCGGCGACCCGAGGAATCCGTCTCCCAAGCGGCGAGAATCGGGGCATAGTCAAGTCCTTCAACTCAACCTTGGCGGGCGCCGATGAAAATCGCCGAACTCAAAACCTTCGTCGTCGGCAATCCGCCGCCCGCGTTCGGCGGCCGCTATTTTCTCTTCCTCAAGCTCAAGACCGCCTGCGGGATCGAGGGCGTCGGCGAGGTCTACGCCGCGAGCTTCGCGCCGAGCGCGATCGTCAAGATGATCGAGGACGTGTTTACGCGCCACGTCGAGGGCGCCGATCCGTTCCGCATCGAGGCCTTGTGGCGCAACGTCTATGGCCGCGGCTATTCGGGCCGGCCCGACATTTCGCTGATGGGCGTGCTGTCCGGCGTCGAGATGGCGCTGTGGGACATCGTCGGCAAGGCGGTGATGAAGCCGGTTTACGCCTTGCTCGGCGGCAAGGTGCACGAGCGGCTGCGCAGCTACACCTATCTCTATCCCGACGAGCCCGGCTCGCACGCCTATTCCGACAGTCCGGTTTATTCCAATCCTGACGCCGCGGCGAAGCGCGCGCTCAAATATATGCGCCAAGGCTTCACCGCGGTGAAGTTCGATCCCGCGGGCCCCTACTCGACCTTCGATCCGCGCCAGCCGAGCCTCGAGCGGCTCGAGCTTTGCGAAGCGTTCTGCCGGACCTTGCGCGAGGCGGTCGGGACCAAATGCGATCTTCTGTTCGGCACGCACGGCCAGTTCACCGTCTCAGGCGCGCTGCGCCTGGCGCGGCGGATCGAGCCTTACGAGCCTTTATGGTTCGAGGAGCCGACCCCGCCCGAGGCGCCGGAGGAAATGGCCAGGGTCGCAGCCCAGTGCCGCGTGCCGATCGCGACCGGCGAGCGGCTCACGACCAAGTATGAATTCGCCCGCGTGCTCGAAACCGGCGCCGCCTCGATCCTGCAGATGAATCTGGGCCGGGTCGGCGGCATTCTGGAAGCAAAGAAGATCGCCGGCATGGCCGAAGCGCATTACGCGCAGATCGCGCCCCATCTCTATTGCGGGCCGGTCGTCGGCGCGGCCAACATTCAGCTTGCGGCGTGCAGCCCGAATTTCCTCATTCTCGAGAGCATCGAGCGCTGGGACGGCTTCCATGGTGAGATCCTCAAAAAGCCGATCCGCTGGGAGGACGGCTTCGTCATCCCGCCGGAGGAGCCGGGCCTCGGCGTCGAGCTCAACGAGGAGGTCGCCCTCGCCCATCCTTGGACGGGGAACGACCTGCACCTCATGCCGCGATCGGCGCCGGTCTGGCCGCCGGAGTGAGCGCCCGCTCGGCAGCGGCGAAGGATTGGGCTTGGCGTAGCCGCAATTTTACCGGCGCGGTCTAATCTTTTCAGTCGGTTACGACTCCGTTTAGTTCCGCGCTCAAAATCGGCGCGTTTGGCGCCGGCCCTGCAAGGCGAGAGCCTATTAACATATACTCTCTGTTAATAGGCTCTCTGGACCAGATTGATCTAGCCCGTCGAGGCTCCGCGATCGTCAGGCCGAAGAAATTCGGCGCGCCTTGGACCGGAAGGCACAATTGGGCAGCAGGGAACGCCTCTACCCGAACCGGAAGCCCGAGATCATCTTGCCGCCGATCTTGTGCGTTGAAGTCGCGGGCTACCCTTGCTGTCGCCGGCAGCGCCGGCGACGACCATCAGCGGCATAAGGTGCTCCTCGCGCGGATGGCATTCGCGCGCCGACGGCGCCTTGTCCCAATGCGTCAAGCCGCGCCTCGCGCTCCGCTTGCGGCGCCTTCGCCGTCTCGTCGAGCCAGGCGTCGAAGGCGGCCGAGGCCGACGTGTCGCCGTCGCGGAAATGGCGCAGGTCGTGGAAGCTCATGCCGCTGCCGACGATCGCGACCCCCTGATCGCGCAAGGGCTCGAGCGCCTTGCCGAGCTTGATGTGGAAGGCGGGATCGAGGTCCTTGCGCAAGGACAGCATGACGACCGGGATCTCGGCCTTCGGATCGACGATGAGGAACGGCACGAACACGCCGTGGTCGAAGCCGCGCTCGCTGTCGGTCGCGACCGGCAGGCCCGCCGCCTCGATGAGCCGCTTGACTTGCGTCCGCCAGCTCCGGATCGCCCGGCGCGGGATAGGAGAGCTTATAGGTGTGCTCGGGAAAGCCGTAATAGTCGTAGAGCATGCCCGGCTTCGGGTTGACGCTGACGGTCGGCTTGATCCGTCTCCCAATGCGCGGTGACGACCAGGAACGCCTTCGGCCGCTCGGGCAGCGACTTGAGAACGCCGGCCAGATAGTCCTTGAGGCCGTCCCAGGCATGCGGGCCGAAGGGCGGAGGCCAGTCCATCCAGAAGCACGGCCCGCCGCCATGCGGCACGAAGATCGCGGGTTGGCGGACAGCTGGCCATGGGAACCTCGTCGTTCGGTCCCATGGACTTAAGTCACGAGACGCGACAGGCGCAACGCCGCGCCCCCGCCTCACGCCCGATCGATCCGCGCCGCGTAGCAGCCGCGCTTGGCGTAATGCGCATGGATGTAGGCGGCCTCTGGATTGGCGAACAGGCGCTCGATCGTTGGCTTGAGTTCATCCTCCGCTGACCAGATCGGCGTCGACCATGTCGCCCGAAGCGTCGAAGGCGCGAAGCGAAATCGGCCGGATTCGAAGCACGTCCGGAATCTCGTCCATCGGCCTCGATACGGCGTCTCGGCCCATTCGCGGACGAAAATGGCGTGGCTCGCCTTGTAGGGCGTGTCGGCCGGCTGGTGAAGGTAGTTGAGAAGCAACAAGCCTCGCCCTCCTCGACGTCTCTCAGCTCGACGCGATCGGGAAAGCCGGGGTTCTTGTCGGCGATCAGGCGCTTCACGCCCGAAGCTTTGCAGCTCCTCATCGGAGAGCCCGTAGAAGCGGCGGAAGGGCGCGGCGTCGAGACCGGTGATCTGGAAGGACATGGCGAGTCCTCTTGAACGGTTTTGCGGCTGCAAGTTTGCTCGCCGCGCGTCAATCCGTCTGCCCGTTCCTTGCTCAGCAATCGGAACGCGCCCTTGGTCGATTTCCTGCGCGGGCTTTTTTCGATTTCGGCAAAGGCCGGCACAAGGCGGGCCTGAATTTCGGCGACTGTTTCGCCAGGGCGACGGGCGAGGCGCTCCTCTTCAAAGGAGACGATTTCGCCCTGACCGACATTCGCGCCGCGTGAGGACCCATCGCGTCACGCCGCGTCGTGAAAGATGATTCCGAGCGTGAAGCGTTCGCCGCTTCTGATGCGGCTGACCCCATGGCGCAGATTGACGCGATAGGTTCCGCGCGTCCCCTGCACCGGCCGCTCGCGCACGGCGAAGATCACGCCGTCGCCTTGGCTTAAGGCTCACGACCTCGGCGCGCGACTGCATGCGCGGCCGCTGCTCGGTCAGCACGAATTCGCCGCCGGTGAAGTCGCGTCCCAGGCTCGGAGAGCAGGATCGCGACCTGCAGCGGAAAGAGATGCTCGCCGTACACGTCCTGATGCAGGCAATTGTAGTCGCCGGGGCCATAGCGCAGCAGGAGCGGCGTCGGCCGCGTCTGCCCCGCCTCATGGCAGCGCGCGAGGAACGCTTCGTGCTCGGCGGGATAGCGGACGGAAACGCCCATCGCCTCGTTCCACCGATCCGCGAGCGGCGCGAGCCTCGAATAGAAGCCGCGGCGAAGCGCGACGATCGGCTCAGGCAGCGGATAGGCGAAATATTTGTACTCGCCCCGGCCGAAGCCATGGGTCGCCCATCACGATGCGCGAGCGGAAGCGCGCGTCGTCGGGATAGAGCGCCTGCAAGCTCGCGGCAGGTCTCGGGCGAGATCAGCTTCGGCGCGACCGCGCAGCCATAGGCGTCGAGCTCGCGCTCGATCGCCGGCCAGTCGAGCGCGTCTGATGCCCTCATCCGGCCCGCTGTCGCGGGCCACCTTCTCCCGGGGGAGAAGGACTGCGCGGCGCTGCCGGTTCGCCCCTCTCACTCATAGGGCGTCGAAAGACGCCCGTCTCTCGTCGGGCTTTGGAGAGGGGTTGGGGTGAGGGCCTGCTCGAAAAGAGGCGCGGGGCTGCGCGCCTTCATCACGCCGCCTCCCGCGCGATCAGCTCGCGCTTGCGCTCGACCCCCCAGCGATAGCCGGAGAGGTCGCCGTCCGTGCGCACCACCCGATGGCAGGGGATCGCGACCGCGAGCGGATTCGCGCGCAGGCCTGCGCGACCGCGCGCACCGCTTTCGGCTGGCCGATCGCGCGCGCGATCTCCTTGTAGGTCGCCGTCTTGCCGGGAGGGATGGCGCTGAGCGCCGCCCACACCCGCTGCTGGAACGCGGTGCCGCGGATGTCGAGCGGAAGATCCAGGCGCTGGCCAGGCGCCTCGACGAGGCCGACGACCTGCGCGACCATGCGCTCGAATTCGGCGTCGCCGCCTTCGAAACTCCGCATGCGGAAAGCGGTCCTGCAACTCGCGCACCAGCGCGTCGGGATCGTCGCCGAGCAGAATCGCGCACACGCCCTTGCTCGTCGCCGCGACCAGCACCGCGCCGAGCGAGGCCTCGCCGACCGCGAAGCGGATATGCGACCCCCGCCCCGCCGCGCCGGACCGCGCCCGGCGTCATGCCGAGCCGCGCGGCCGTGTTCTCGTAGAAGCGGCTCGAAGAGTTGAAGCCCGGCGTCGTAGATCGCTTCGGTGACCGTCTCCGCCGTGCGCAGCTTGTCGGCCGCGCGGCGCGCCCGCGTCTCGGCCGCATAGGCTTTCGGCGTCACGCCGGTGATCGTCTTGAAGACGCGATGGAAATGATAGGGGCTCAAGCCCGCGCTCGCCGCGAGCTCGGCGAGCTTGGGCGCCTCCTCGGCCTGCTCGATCCGTTCGCACGCCCGCCTGACCGCCTCGACTTGCGGATCGGGCGCGCCGAGCTTGTCGGGACGGCAGCGCTTGCAGGCGCGATAGCCCGCCTTCTCGGCCTCTGCGACGGTCTGGAAGAAGGCGACGTTCTCGCGCTTCGCCGGCCGCGAGGCGCAGCTCGGGCGGCAGATAAATTCCGGTGGTGCGTACGGCGAACAGGAACTTGCCGTCGAAAGCCGGATCGCGGCGCTTGACCGCCTGCCAGCGCTCTTCGTCGCGAGCCGGCGCCCGTGACGTGTCGGCCTCGCGCGTTTCGGTCATGGGCATAGACATAAGCAGGGCTCCGGGGTTTGTCTTGCTTCCCCGTCTACGCCGATCCGCTAGCGCGCCCGAACTCCGCTCCTTGCGGTGCAATTCTGAAACCGGCCCTACGTCGCCTCGGCCTGGAAAGCGCGGCCGAACTCGAGGATCGTGTCGGCCATCGCCTGGACCGGGGCGCTCGGCCGGCCGAGCGCGGGGACGACGACGAATTCCGTCTCGCCGAGCGGCGGCAGCCCGGCCTCGGGCCCGACGGCGACCGTGCCTTCCGCCTTGAGACGCGCCGATTGCGCGCCGACGCCAAGGCCGCCGAGCACGGCGCCGACCAGGCCCGAAAGCGAGCCGCAGGTGCAGGCGATGCGCCAGGGAATGTCGGCGTTCTCGAGCGCCGCGAGAACCGCCTCGCGGGTGATGCTGCGCGGCGGATAGAGGACGAGCGGCAGCGGGCGCTCCGGATCGCGCCGCCAGTCCGGCGCGGCGATCCAGACCATCTCTTCGCGCCACACCATGCGGCCGCGCCCGTCGCCCGCCCGGCGCTTGGCGAAAATGAGGTCGAGCGCGCCCTCATCCATGCCCTGCGTAGAGATCGGCGGCGAGCCCGACCGTCATCTCGATGTCGACCTGAGGGTGTCTCGACGCAAAGGCGCGCAGGACCTGCGGCAGGAGGCTCGAGAGCGCGAAATCCTCCGAGGCGCCGAAGCGGACCCGGCCCCTGCAGCTCGGCGTTGGAGAAATAGCGCTCGGCCCGCGAATAGGCGGCGAGAATCTCGCCCGCGAGCACGGTCAAGGCCTGCCCGTCGACGGTCAGCGCGACATTGTGCGTGTCGCGATCGAACAGACGCCGGCGCGTCTCCGCTTCGAGCCGGCGCACCTGCTGGCTCACCGTCGACTGGCGCAGGCCCCGCCGCCGCGCGGCCTCCGAGAAGGAGCCGGTCTCGGCGACGGCGAGAAAGGTCACGAGCAGATCGGGATCGTAGGTCTCGGTCATCACGCTTCATGATAACTGAAACCATGGAGAACGTCATTCCGAATGAGCGCGCATGCGCGGCATATTCGCCGCCCATCATGCGCCAGAACCTGCTTCGCTTCGCCCCCGACACGCTTCACCCTGCTTCTCGTCGCAACCGTCGCGCTGGCGAGCCTTCGCGCCGCCGTCGGCGGCGTTCGAGACGCCGGTCAAGATCGCGACCGACGTCGCGATCGCCTTCATGTTCTTCCTCTATGGCGCGCGGCTGGCGACGGCGAATGTGATCGCGGGCGTCGCGCATTGGCGCCTCCACGCGCTGGTGCTCGCGTCGACTTTCGTGATGTTTCCGCTGGTCGGCCTCGCCCTCTTTCATGGTCTGCCGCAATGGCTCGTGCCCGGCCCGCTGGCTTTGGGCATGCTCTATCTCTGCCTCCTGCCCTCGACGATCCAGTCCTCGCTCGCCTTCACCTCGATCGCCGGCGGCAATGTTCCGGCGGCGATGTGCTCGGCGACGCTGTCGAGTCTGGTCGGCGCATTGGCGACGCCGCTGCTCGTCGCCGTGTTCGCCTCGGCGCGCGGCGGCGCGCCGACCGGCGACGCGATCCGCGAGATCGGCCTCCTGCTGATTGCGCCCCTGATCGCGGGGCAGTTGTTGCGCCCGTGGATCGGCGGCTTCGTCCTGCGCCAGAGGGCGATCCTGTCCGCGACCGACCGGGGCTCGATCCTGCTCGTGGTCTATGGCGCCTTCGGCCACGCGGTCAGCGCCGGGCTCTGGCGCGCGCTGCCGATCAGCGGCTTTGCGGTCATGATCGTCATCGAGGCTCTGGTTCTGGCCTTCATGCTGTTCGCCACCCGCTTCGCCGCGAAGACCCTGGGCTTCAACCGCGAGGATACGATCGCCATCGTCTTCTGCGGCTCGAAGAAGAGCCTGGCGGCCGGCGTGCCGATGGCGGGCGTGCTGTTCGCCGGCCCGGACCTCGGCATGATCCTCCTGCCGACCATGCTCTTTCACCAGATGCAGCTCATGGTCTGCGCCGTGCTTGCGCGGCGCTGGGCCAGTCAGAAGGCGGCGAAGGCAACGCCGGCTCGCTCAGTCGCGCCGCCGCTTGGAGCGGTGCAGCCCGCGGAGTGAGGGTGGCGAGCGCGAACCGATATGAGCTTGATTCAGGTCGTCTCGTACTCGATCTTGCGCGCATCGGTGACGCGGCGCGACGCGTCAAGAATCTCGAACGCAACAAGGTCGCCCTGCTCGTCGTAGTCGAGAATGACGCCGGGCTTATCCTCGTCGCTCTCCGCCACCACGCCGTCCTCTTTCAGGGCGACGCTGAGCGAATCCGTCTGCCGATCGTAGGCGATCTGATTGCCTCTCGCTGCGTGCTGTCCGCTTCAGGCGCGGGGCGCGCGCGACTGAAAGCCATCCCCCAAAAGAGCGGATGCTCGTTCTCAAAAAAACGCGCCGTGACCAATCCAGTACGCCAGAGCCTCGGTCAATTGCGCCACACGGTCGCGATTTGAGCGCTCGATCATCGTCTGGTCGACCGGATTGGTGTAGTAGCTGCTCGTAGCGCGAATGGGCGTTTCTTGCCCATTGACCACTGCAACGCCTTCGATGTTGTCCACGGACGCGGCGGCGTGCAGCATTTCGCCGGTGCTCGGCCCCAGAGTGAGATAGTCGATCCTGACGACGAGTGGCGCGCCGTCGCGCGCCATGCGTCCGGACAGGGCCTGCGCCAGTTGGCCTTGGAGGTCCTGCTGAACCCATGTCGCGGTCGGATCGCCGGCGTTGGCGCGCAGCGGCTGAACGTCGACGCGAATGTTGCGGAACGTCGGCGCCGAGCCGGCGAGCGCGCCTTGACTCAAGGGCGTGATGCAAAGAGCGAGGGCCGATAGGGCCACAAGCACGGCGCGATCAGGAATGCGGGAAACGGTCATGTCGCAACCTCCAAACACACGCGTGGGCGGACAACCCATTATACGACGTGGCGCGCCTTCTGGTTTGCCAGGGTTTTGATTTCTGTAAATCCTCCAACGAAACTTTATTTGCGAAATATGCCCGCGAACGCGGGCCTTCCACCAAGGCCTTCGCCGAACTATGGATTCCTGCTTGCGCGGGAATGACAACACTACCGCCTTCTTCATCTGAAAGCGGGCGCTTGCTTGTCGTTATCTCTCGCGCAGCCAGTTCTCGCGACGAAGCCCGTCGACGCGGCCAAACTCAGCTTCATTATCCGTGACCAGGGCACAGCCAACCGCGACGGCGTGAGCAGCGATCAGCAGATCGTTGCCGCCGATCGTTTGCCCGGCCCGCTCGAGCCGGGCGCGGATCAGGCCATAAGCTTCATCGGCAGGCGTCTCGAAAGGAATGACGTCAAGAGCGCCCAGCACAGCCTCAAGCTGTGCGGTCAGCCGGGGCGATCCCTTCTTTGCCGCGCCATACCTGAGTTCCGCCGCGACAATAACGCTCGTACAGATTTGCGCCTCACCGACCTCGCGAATGCGCTCCGCCACGCGGCCCTGGGGTCGCCGAACGAGATCGGAGACGATGTTCGTGTCGAGCAGATAGCGCACTAGAACCGTACGGGTTCAGGGGGCGCGTCATCCATTGGCGGAAAGTCCTCGTCGAGCGGCAAAAGGGTCGCGAGCAGAGCGAGCAAGGATTTCGGCGGACACGGCTCGATGACGAGTCGGTCATTTTCTTTGCGCATGATCGCGTCCTGGCCGGGAAGCTCGAACTCGCGCGGAATCCGCACCGCCTGATTCCGGCCATTCCTGAAAAGCTTCACCTGTCGTTCGAAAGCCATCGCGAAGTTCTAGCATAGGCCTAGGCATATGGCAATATTTCTGTCGCGGCGACCTTAACGCCGCGGGGGGCCCCGTCACGCCGTGCGACGCATCGCGCCCCCCGCGGCGTCGGCGATCGACTTCGCGCCGAAGAGGATGAAGATCACGCCGACGAGCCGCGTCACCGCGACGCCGTGGGTGAGGAAGAACCGCCTGACCGCCGGCAGGCCCGCGGCGAAGATCAGGGTGAGGTCGGCGAGCAGCAAGCCCGCGAACGCGGCGAACATCTGGGGCGCGTCGGCCAGTTTCAAGGCCCCGATATAGGGCGCGACAATGGCTGCGAACATCGCCAGCGCCACCGGGTACGACTTGGGGTTGGTGAGGCCGAAAGCCATGCCGGTCGCGAGCGGGCGCTTGGCGCCGATGGCGCGCGGCGGCGCGTCCTTTCTGGTCATAACCGCCCGCGCGCCAAGATAGACGAGGTAGAGCCCGCAGATGAAGCCGAGCAGTTCGAAAAGGGTCGGGCCGATGCGGTTCGCGCCGACGATCGCGGCGACCGCGAGCGCGCCCCAGGTCACGTCGCCGACCAGATGGCCGCAGATGAACCAGGCGCCAGAGGCGCGCCCGCGCGAGGCGGAAAGCGTGAACAGGGCGAGGAACGCCGGCCCCGGGGTGACCACATAAAGATAGGCCGCGGCGAGCGAAGCGAGGAGGATTTTCGGGTCGGTCATCTTGCTCTGGCATAGACCACGGTATATATCCTTTGTCAAAGGCTGAGCGGAATGAGTTCAGACAGCAAGATTATTCAAGAACGGGCGGAGCCAGGCGGTGCGTCTGCCTGCGGCCTATCGCTTCGATGGCGAGGAAGTCTACATCCGCCGCGATCCTGCGACCGGCGACGTGATTCTTTCCACCAAGCCCCGTTCCTTCGACCGCTTCTTCGCCGCGCTGGCAAAAGCCGAAATTCCGGATGATTTCCTTTCGCCCGGCGAGCGTCGGCAGGAGGGCGCGGAGAGCGATCCTTTCGAAGGCTGGGAGGAATGACACGCTTCATGCTCGACACCAACGCGGCGAGCGGATTGGTGAAGGGTCAGCCGAAACTCACCGCGCGATTTAAAGCCGAGGCGCCGGATCGCCTTTGCCTTTCGGCGGTGACGGAAGGTGAGATGCTGTTCGGCGTCGCCAGGCGACCTGCAGCGCGAAGGCTGCGCGCCGCAGTAAACGAGTTTCTGGCGGCGATCGATGTCCTGCCCTGGACGAGCGCAACGGCGCGCCGCTACGCGACCCTTCGGGCCGGCCTCGAACGCCATGGACGGCCGCTTGGCGCGCTCGACCTGATGATCGCCGCTCACGCGGCGGAGCATGACATGACGTTGGTAACCCATGATGGCGCGTTCGGCGCCGTTCCTGGGCTCCGCGTCGAAGACTGGGCGGCAAACTGAAGTTGTCACTCCTTGTCTCCGCCGAGGCGCTTCAGCTTATATAGGGCCTCGAGCGCCTCGCGGGGCGAGAGCGCGTCCGGATCGAGCGCGGCGAGCGCGACGCGCAGGGCATCTGGCGCAGGCGGCGGGGGCGAGGGCTCGCGCGGCTCATAGGAGAAAAGCGGCAGCGCGTCGAGCGAGCTGCTCGAGCGCGACGCCTCGAGGCTGGCGAGCACCTGGCGCGCGCGCTTGACGACGGACCGCGGCAACCCCGCGAGCTTGGCCACCTGGATGCCGTAGGAGCGGTCGGCCGCGCCGTGGAGCCACCTCATGCAGGAACGCGAGCGTTCCCTTGAACTCGGTGACCCGCATGGTGAGATTGACGAGCCGCGGCAGCGTCTCGGCAAGCGCGGTCAGTTCGTGGAAATGGGTGGCGAACAAGGCCCGCGACCGGTTGACGGCGCTCAAATGCTCGACGCAGGCGTAGGCGATCGAGAGGCCGTCGAAGGTCGCCGTGCCGCGACCGATCTCGTCCAGGATCACGAGCGAACGGGCGGTCGCCTGGTTGAGAATGGCCGCCGTCTCGACCATCTCGACCATGAAGGTCGAGCGTCCGCGCGCCAGATCGTCAGCCGCGCCGACGCGCGAGAACAGCCGGTCGACGACGCCGATATGGGCGCGAACGGCTGGCACATAGGCGCCCATCTGCGCGATCAGCGCGATCAGCGCGTTTTGTCTGAGATAGGTCGATTTGCCCGCCATATTGGGGCCGGTGACGATGGCGATGCGGCCGCCCTCCCCTGCTTCTCCCGAAAGATCGCACTCGTTGGCGACGAAGGGCTCGCCCGCTTGCTTCAGCGCCGCCTCGACCACCGGATGGCGCCCGCCCTCTATTGCGAAGCTGAGCGAAGCGTCGACGAGCGGGCGCGTCCAGCCGCGCTTGACCGCAAGTTCGGCGAGCGCCGCCGCGATGTCGATCTCGGCCAGCGCCGCGCCGAAGCCGCGCAGGTTCTCGCCCTCGGCTAGGCAGGCCTGCCGCAGCCGCTCGAACGCCTCGAGTTCGAGCGCGAGGGCCCGGTCCGCCGCGGAGGCGATCCGCTGCTCGAGATCGGCGAGCGCGTTGGTGGTGAAGCGCATCGCGCCGGCCATCGTCTGGCGATGGATGAAGGTCGCGCTATGGGGCGCCTTGAGCAGCGTTTCGCCCGCCGCCTGCGGCGTCTCGATGAAGTAGCCGAGAAAATTGTTGTGCTTGATCTTGAGCTGCCGGACGCCCGCCTCATTGGCGTAGGACGCCTGCAAGTCCACGATCACGCGGCGGCTTTCGTCGCGCAGCCTCCGCGCCTCGTCGAGCGCCGGGCAGCGCGCCCGCGCGGACAAATCCGCCGTCGCGCTTGACCAGCGGCAAATCGTCGGCAAGCGTGGCGTCGAGATCGCGCTGGATCTCAGCGCAATCGGCGCTGCAGCCGCGCATAGGCGCTGAGCAGCTCGGGCGGAAGCTCCTGCGCCGCCTCGAGAATGATCGCCAGCGTCGCCGCGGCGGCGAGGCCGTCACGAATGGCGGCGAGGTCGCGCGGGCCGCCGCGGTCGAGGCTCAAGCGGGAGAAAGCCCGCAGAAAGTCGGGCGCATGCATGAGCGCCCGGCGCAACGCGTCGCGCATCGGCGCGGCCTCGGCCAGGAACTCAAGCGAGTCGAGCCTCCGATTGATAGCCTCCGGCTCAGTCAGCGGATTGGCGAGCCGCTCGGCGAGCAGGCGAGCGCCCGCGGGGGTCACGGTCAGGTCGATTGTCGCCAGGAGCGAACCATCGCGCGCCCCGCTCAAGGTCCGCGTGAGCTCGAGGTTGGCGCGGGTCGCGGGATCGATTTCGAGGCTCGTCCCGCGCGCGCGCCGCGTCGGAGCAGAGAGCGCAGGCCGCGCCTCCAACTGGGTGCGCTTGACATAGGCGAGCGCGAGGGCTGCGGCGGCGATCTCGGCGCGGGTGAACGCGCCGAAACCGTCGAGCGTTTCGACGCCGTAGAACTCGCAGACCTGCCGTTCGGCCGCCGCTGCGTCGCCGCCGTCACGCGCAAGCGGCGTCGCGGGAACACGCATCTCACGGACAATCAGGGAAAAGGCCGGTTCTTCGTACACGGCCTGCGAAGCGACGACCTCGCTCGGTTCAAGCCGCGCGATCTCCGCAGCGAGGCCCGCTTCGTCAGCCTCCAGAGGGTGAACGGGCCGGTCGACAGGTCGAGCGCGGCGAGCCCGTAAACGTGCCGCCCCTCGCTCGTACGCAGCTTCTGGACGGCGACCAGAAGACGCGCCCGGCCGGGCTCGAGCAACCGCTCTTCGGTGATCGTGCCCGGCGTGACCAGCCGCACGACGTCGCGCTTGACGACCGACTTCGGTCCCCGCTTTTTCGCCGCCGCGGGGTCTTCCATCTGCTCGCAAACGGCGACCCGATGGCCGAGCGCAATGAGCCGGTTGAGGTAATCGTCGGCGCGCTCGACAGGCACGCCGCACATGCGGATGTCCTCGCCTTCGTGCTTGCCGCGCTTCGTGAGGACGATGCCGAGCGCCCGGCTGGCGATCTCCGCGTCTTCGAAGAAGAGTTCGTAGAAATCGCCCATCCGGTAGAACAACAGGCAGCCAGGATTGGCCGCCTTGATCTCGAAATACTGCGCCATCATCGGCGTGAGGCGCGCCGTGGCGGCGTCAGGATTGGGGGTGTCGCTGGAGGCGTCCATCGCCTCAAGCCTAGCAAATCGGCCGGCGCGGCGCAGCGCCGGCGCCTTCGCTATCCACGGATCGCTAAAGCCCGCTTGGCGGAAGCCCTATTGCCGGGCCTGTTTCTCCAGCAACCTGTTCTTGATGAGCCAGGCCGCGCCGCGGTCCCAGGAATAATTCGCGCCGATGCGAAGATCGGTCTGCTCGACGTCGATCGGAGCGCCGGTCCGCGCGTCGCGAAGCTTGAAGGTGACCGCATAATCGGTGCGGGTGATCCTGGTCACGACGCCGACAAGGGATTGGTCCGCGCCGAGCTTGCGGGCGATCGCGGCGTCGCAACCGTCGCATTTGTGGAGGCTGTGCGCCGTCGCGTCGGGCGCATCGACGTGGCTGACGTCAACCAGGCTGTACCGGCCGGACTCAGAGAGCAGCCTGCGCACTGTTTCTGTCGCCAGTCTCAGCTGCTCCCGGTCCTGGTCGCTTTCGGGAATGATGCCAGCGCCGCCGCTGAAATCCTCCAGTTCGAAGTCGAAGACGGCGACTTTGACCGGCGCGGCAGCTCCGGCCTGGATGCCGAACCTCGGCTTCGACTGAACAATATCGCGCGCGAGAAACGATTCCGCCTTTTGCCACGCCTCGTCCGTGTCGCCACGAAAAGTCAGCAACCGGTCAAAAACGATCTGGCCCTGCTCCTCATCTGCGATCTGGATCTTCGCCCATTGAACGAGGGAGCTCATTTTGTGCACGCCGCCGATGAGGACGAGCTTCGCGCCGGCCGCCCGCGCCGCCTTCTGAATCTCAGAGGGGCTCATCTCCGATTCGCACGGCGCGGCGCCGCAAGACATGGGAACGATGCGGTACTGGCCATTCGACGCGAGGTCGCGCTGCAAGGCGCTGACGAAATTGGCGACGCGACGTTGATGGGCCGCAGTTTGGTCTCTCGGCTCGCCGGACGTGTCGACATAGTCGAGGTTGAGGACTGCGAGCGCGGCGGGTTCGGTCGGCGCCGTATCGGCTTGCGCGCGGGACCCAGCGAGGGCGGCCGCGAGGCCTACAGCCGCAACGGCTGCCAGAGAACGGAATGCGCTGCGCATCGGGCCTCCTCCTTATGACGCTCGTGAAGCCACAAGTCTCACGCCGCAGACGCCAGCGCGTCCCGCCGCGTCTTCATCGCTTTGGCCGCCATCGTATACCCTCCCCCGGCGCCGTCAACGAAGTGGACATGGCCGCTTTGGGTCGCCGAGGGAACGAAACATGTCACCTGCGCCGACCCTTGCCGAAACACGCCCCAATCGACAAACGCCTCCGCGGCGGCAAGCCGCGCCTCCAGGGCGTCGGCGAACTCACGAGAGCAATCGAGCGTCATCCGCAGCCCGTCGTCGAACTTGCGAAAATCGGCGTTGGCGACGAGCTCGCTCGCATAGATCGCCGCGTCGAAGCGACCCACCTTGAGCTTGAAAATATGGAAGACGATGGCGATGCAATAGCCGCAAATCGCCGAGACGCGCGCCTTCGCTATGGACAGGCCCGAGGCCTTTTTGACCAGTGTCTCAAGCGCGATCGCCCTGCCTGGATTCCCCGGCCGCAGGCTCATCAAAGTGACCGGCGGCTCGCTCGACGCCACGGCGAGCGACGATTTGACGATCTCGTTGACGAGCGTCGCAAATCGCGCGTCGTTTCCGCGAGGCGCAACGATCAGCGACAGAACAAGCCCGTGCTTCGCCGGCGCCACGCCCCACCGGCAGGAGAGGCCGGAAAGATCGGGATGCGCGCCCGGCTCCGCCGGAGGCAGAGCATAAGCGCCGCGCTTGGCGGCGGCGTCGAACCAGGTCAAGCCGCCACCCGCGAACATCGCATAGACGCAAGGCGGCGCCGCTGCGAAGCGCGCGACCCGGACGTCGTATCCCGCTGCCCGGATTTCACTGACCGGCGCCATCGCGACGCGCAAATCGAAATGAAACTCCTCACGCGCGAAAGCGGCCATAGCCTGAAGCGCCTTGCCGGCGGCGCTTGAATCGGAGGGCGACACGGCGAAGCTCGCGCCGTCGCCGCCGAACACGAAAGGAAACGGCCGCCTCTCCAGCGCGTTGGCGACGGCCGCGATCGCGCCGGCGCCGGCCATGTTGACAGCCTTATAGCGGCCATCGGCGACGGCTTTAGTCGAGCCGACCACGTCCGCAAAACCAATCAGCCAATCGTCAGGCAACGGCCAATAGTTCTCGGCCCGCACGGCGTCAGCGAAATTGTCGAGAACGGGAATGGCCTCGTAGAAGTCGCCCGACATATCCGCCCGATCTGCTGGCGAGAGCTAAAGACTAACGTGAATACGGACCGGACGCCTCAGAGTTTCGATCGGAGTGCGGTCTGGATCAAGGGTCCGTCTCCCTCGCCCAGCGTGACGCCCCACCCCTGGTCGATCGCTTGGCGCACAAAGGCCTTGGCCTGCGCCACAGCCTCCGGCAACGCAGCCCCAAGAACGAGGTTGGCGGCGATGGCGCTCGAAAGCGTGCAGCCGGTTCCGTGTAAGTTCTTCGAGGCCAGTCGCGGCGCCGAGAAGCGGCTGACAGCGCCCTTGGTCACCAAAAGATCGATCGTATCGCCGCCATCCAAATGTCCCCCTTTCATGAGCACCGCGCAGGGGCCGAGCGTCAACAACGCCTCGCCCTGCCGCGCCATGTCCGCTTCGCTCCCCGCGAGCGGCTCGCCCAGCAAGACCGCTGCTTCGGCGAGGTTTGGCGTCAGGCAGTCGACGAGCGGCAGCAGCTTATGAGCGATCGCCTCGGCGAAGCCGGCGCGGCTCAGCGCAACGCCTGAGGAGGCGATCATGACGGGGTCGTAGATGAGAAAGGGGCGTGTCGCAGGGGAGCGAGCCGCCACCCCTTCCGGAAGACGAAAGCGGGAGGCCAGTCGCTCCGCCACCACCTCGACAATCTCCGCGTCGCCCAGCATGCCGATCTTGATCGCGGCGACCTCGAAGTCCTCAAGCACCGCCTCGATCTGGGCGCCAACAATTTCAGGCGGCGGATAGTGGATCCCTCGGACCCCTCGCGTGTTCTGCGCGGTCAGCGCTGTCACCACGCTTGCGCCATAGACGCCGAGCGCCGCGAAGGTTTTGAGATCGGCTTGAATCCCGGCTCCGCCGCCCGAATCGGAGCCGGCGACGGTCAACGCAATCGGCAGTCTTTGCGTCACGCCGGCCGCGTCGCAACGATCCATTCTCGCGCGCGCGCCTCCGGATCGGGATGAAGCGTGATGTCAGTGACGACGGAGACAATGTCGGCGCCCGCGGCGAGGCACAGTTTCGCCCGCGCGACAGTGAGGCCGCCGATCGCGACCAGCGGGATGGCGCCGATACGGCGCTTCCATTCGCCAATCCGCTCGAGGCCCTGCGACGCGAACGCCATGGCCTTCAGGCGTGTGAAGTAGATCGGCCCGAGCGCCACATAATCCGGGTCAAGTTCGAGCGCGCGCGCGAGTTCGGCGTCGTCATGAGTGCTGACGCCAAGCTTCACCCCGGCTTTGCGGATGGCGCCGACATCGGCATTATCGAGATCGCCCTGGCCGAGATGGACCCAGGGCGCGCCTTCGTCGATCGCAATGCGCCAATAGTCGTTGACAACCAGCGCTGCGCCCGATTTCGCGCAGATCGCCAGCGCGTCACGCGCTTCGCTCGCCACCCAGGGCTCGTCCTTGTCCTTGACGCGCAATTGAACGAGGCGGGCGCCAACCCCGACGAGCCGCGCAACCCAGGCCGCATTATCGACGATCGGGTAGAACGGGTCGAGATTCCGCTCCCCTCTCCCTCGGGGAGAGGGGTCGGGGATGAGGGCAGCGAGGGCGCTCACGTCAGCACCGCCCTCCCTACGACTGGCGTCGACGGGGCGGCCATGTCACGCGGCTGCATGGGCCCGGCAAGGAAGGCGGCGCGGCCTGCTTCGATCGCTTGCCCGAAAGCCCGCGCCATGGCCACAGGATCGCCCGCCTTTGCGACCGCGGTGTTGAGCAGCACGCCGTCGTAGCCGAGCTCCATCGCCGCAGCCGCATGCGACGGCAGGCCGACGCCGGCGTCGACGATCAGCGGAATTTCGGGGAAATGCGCGCGCAGCGCCCTCAGGCCAAAGACATTGTTGAGCCCCTTGCCGGAGCCAATCGGCGCGCCCCAGGGCATCAACACTTTGCACCCCGCTTCCATCAGCCGCTCTGCGACGACGAGATCCTCGGTCGTGTACGGGAAGACCTCGAAGCCGTCGGCCGTGAGAATGCGGGCCGCCTCGACGAGGCCGAACACGTCTGGCTGTAGCGTGTCCGCTTCGCCGATCACCTCGAGCTTGACCCAGGGCGCGCCAAACACTTCGCGCGCCATCTGAGCCGTCGTCACCGCCTCTTTCACGCTGTGGCAACCGGCGGTGTTGGGCAGCACGCGCGCACCGATGTCGCGGATGAGGCGCCAGAAATCCTGTCCCTCTTTCAGCCGCGCCGACTCGCGCCTGAGCGACACCGTGAGGATCTCGGCTCCACTGGCGCGCGCGGCCTCGGCCAGGATCGCGGGCGATGGATATTGCGACGTACCAAGCATGAGCCGCGAGCGGAAGCTCTGGCTGTAGAGCGTGAAGTCCCGGATCGTGTGCGTGGTCATCGTAGTTTACTGAGAGAGCTGTGGATCGATGGTGTCATCGACCTCGACCACAAATCCCAACCTTTCCAAAAGTCGACGAACTGTCTTCTCACCACCCGAGAAGTCTTGAGGCTTCAACGGCCCGGAAGATCCCTGCAAATAGCCGTACGCTACTCCAACGATCGCTTTGGAATCGTAGAGATGCCCTTCGAAAACGAGCCGGTAGGATCGAGCCCGACCAAAGCCGTATTTTTTTAGGAACGGGTCGCGCCCCAGTCTCTTGCACTCCTCGATCGCTCTGATGACGGGCGCTCGATCATTGATCTCGGCGATAGGCATATCCTTAGTCCAATTCCCCTGCGCTATCCCCCCTGCCGCGGGGCAAGGATCTCGATCCGGTCGCCGTCCTTGAGCGGTGTCGCTTCGCGCGCCCGCGCCGGCACGAACTCGCCGTTGAGCGCGGTCGCGACCGTGGCCGCGCCGAAGTCGAGCGATTGCAGAGCTTCCGCGAGCGTGACGGCGGAAACGTCCTGCGCCTCGCCGTTGACGACGAGCTTCATACCAGCGCCTCCGACCGTTCGAACGCCCGCGTGGCGGCGCGCTCGGCGAACGCGGGCGCGAGCAGGAAGCCGTGGCGATAAAAGCCGTTGACGAAGATTCGGTCGCCGCTCTCCTCGATGCGCGGCTCGTTGTCGGGAAAAGCGGGCCTCACATCGGCGCTCATCTCGAGGATCTCGGCTTCTCCGAACGCAGGATGAAGGGCGTAGGCGGCGTTCATGAGTTCGATCGCCGAGCGCACGCTCACCGCGCCTCTCTCGGCGCTTTCGATCATGGTCGCGCCGATCATGAACTCGCTGTCCGCGCGCGGCACAATATAGAGCGGAATGCGTGGATGGAGAAAGCGCACCGCGCGCGTGAGCGTCACCTCGCGCGAACGAATGCGGATCATTTCGCCCCGCACGCCGCGCAACTGAGAAAGCGCCTTGCGCGCCGCCCAGCCCCGGCAATCAATGACGGCTTCCCCGTCGCTGAGCGCTTCGCCGTCCACGCCAAAGCGGATCTCGCCGCCTCTTGTGCGCAAGCGCTCAGCCAGTGCGGACAACGCCACGCGCGGATCAAGGTGGCCTTCGCGGGCGAAGTACAGCCCCTTGCGGAAGCGCCCATCCAGATCCGGCTCGAGCGCCGCGATACACGCTTCGTCCACACACGCATGCGATTTCGTGCGCGCCGCAAACCGGTCGATCTCGGCGGAATCGCGCGGCGGGGCGACGACAAGCGTGCCTTTGCGCACGACGCCGGGAACGCGCGCAACCCACCAGTCGATCGCGCCCTGGCCAAGCTCGACGACGCTCTGAGGCGCGCTTTCGCCCTCGCAGAACGGCGCCAGCATGCCGCCCGCGAGCCATGACGCATTGCCGCCGAGCTCGCGCGAGCGCTCGACGAGCGTGACCTGAGCGCCCCGCTCGGCGAGCGCAACCGCGCTCGTCAGGCCGACGACGCCGGCGCCAACGACGGTCGCGCGCATGGAGCCGCTACTCCGCCGCATCGACATAGAGCGCTGCGCCCTTTTCGATGAACTCCTTCGACTTCTCCGCCATGCCGGCCATGGCTTCGGCCTCTTTCCGCAGATCCTGGGTGATTTGCATCGAGCAGAATTTCGGCCCGCACATCGAGCAGAAATGCGCGACCTTGTGACCGTCCTTCGGCAGAGTCTCGTCGTGGAATTGACGCGCCGTGTCCGGATCGAGCGACAGGTTGAACTGGTCCTCCCAGCGGAAGTCAAAGCGCGCCTGGCTAACCGCGTCGTCGCGGATCTGCGCGGCGGGATGGCCCTTGGCGAGATCGGCAGCGTGGGCGGCGATGCGATAGGTGATGACGCCGGTCTTCACATCCTCGCGGTTGGGCAGGCCGAGATGCTCTTTCGGCGTCACGTAGCAGAGCATGGCGGTGCCGAACCAGCCGATCATCGCGGCGCCGATCCCCGACGTGATGTGGTCGTACCCCGGCGCAATGTCGGTTGTCAGCGGCCCAAGCGTATAGAACGGCGCCTCGCCGCACTCCTTGAGCTGCTTCTCCATATTGACCTTGATCTTGTGCATCGGCACATGACCGGGCCCTTCGATCATCACCTGGCAGCCCTTGTCCCAAGCCACCTTGGTCAGTTCGCCCAGCGTCTCGAGCTCCGCGAATTGCGCGCGGTCGTTGGCGTCGACGATCGAGCCCGGACGCAGGCCGTCGCCGAGCGAGAACGACACGTCATATTTGCGCATGATGTCGCAGATCTCATCGAACTTCTCGTAGAGGAAGCTCTCGCGATGGCCCGCGAGGCACCAGCGCGCCATGATCGAGCCGCCGCGCGAGACGATGCCGGTGACGCGCTTCGCGGTCAGGGGCACATACCCTAACCGCACGCCGGCATGGATGGTGAAATAGTCGACGCCCTGCTCGGCCTGCTCGATCAGCGTATCCTTGAACACTTCCCAGTCGAGCTTCAGCGGATCGCCGCCGACCTTCTCGAGCGCCTGATAGATCGGCACCGTGCCGATCGGGACCGGCGCGTTGCGAAGAATCCAGGAGCGGATGTTGTGGATGTTGCGTCCGGTCGAGAGGTCCATCACGGTGTCCGCGCCCCAGCGGATCGCCCACACCATCTTCTCGACTTCCTCGGCCACGCCCGAGCTCACCGCCGAATTGCCGATGTTGGCGTTGACCTTGACCAGAAAATTGCGGCCAATCGCCATCGGCTCGAGCTCGAGGTGATTGATGTTGGCGGGAATGATCGCCCGCCCGCGCGCAACTTCCTCGCGCACGAATTCGGGCGTGATGAATTCGGGAATGGCCGCGCCGAAGCTCTCGCCGTCGGCGAGGCGCTCGGCTCCCCGCTCGACCGCCGCCTCGCGCGCCAGATTCTCGCGATGGGCGACATAGATCATCTCTTCGGTGACGATCCCAGCGCGGGCGAATTCGAACTGGGTGACCAGCTGGCCCGGCTTGCCTGCCCGCAGCTTTCGTTCCGCGGGACAGAGCGGCGCGAGATGATCGGCTGACACGTGGCCGTTGTCCTCCGGCTTGACAACGCGCGGCTCAGCCGCGGCGAAGCGTCGAGCTTTGATCCAGGCCTCGCGCACCGATGGCAGACCTTCGGCGAGGTCGATCGTTGCGTTGCTTTCAGTGTAAGGCCCGGACGGATCGTAAACCCGGACCGGCGCCTCGTTCGGGTCGGAGAGCTCGATCTCGCGAAACGGAACGCGAATGTCGGCGCGGGCCCCGGGCGCGGCGTACACTTTGCGAGAACCGGCGATCGGTCCCGTGGTGACGGTCCGCGGCGCGGCGAATTTGGGAATCTCGTTCATGGCCGTCTCCTCGCGCATCAGCCCGACGGCGGGAACAAGCGGACCAAAATTGGAAGGCCGGCCGCTACGTCCCTTCGCCGGCATGACCCGGATCAGGTTCAAAGGGTTCGGCCTCAAGCCGTCTCAGCCCCGTTTGGGACACCCCTCGAGCACGAACAATGTGGTCCTGGAGGATCGGGCTGTCAACCATCCTGCCGCAACCGGCTCGCGGCAAGAGTTCTGCCGCAGATCTCGCCCCGGCCCTCGCCGACGCGCTCGGCGCTCGCTCCTCGCTCGCGACCACCGTCTCGCTTGCGCCGGACATCGCGCCCAAGTTGACGTGCTGGCGGTCGTCGCTCTATCCCTCGAAGCCGCTGGCGGCCGGCCGCCCATTCGCCCGTTTGCGGGCGGCGAAGCGCGCCGCGAGATGCGCGGCGCCGGGAACTCGTCTTGTCGTCGCGGCCGCGCGCCTGCGCCACTGGCGCGCGAGCGCCGCAGCGGCCTCTTTATAAGGCGCGACAAGCCGATCGGCGTAGTGATGAAACGCCATCACCTTGTCATAAGCCCGGACGAACCAAGGCATGGTCATGAGCCTGTGCTTCGTCAGGTCGAAGATCGCAGGGATGAGCGCGACCGCTAGAAACTTGAGCACAATCCAGGCGATCGCCCCGCTGACGACATAGCCCATGGCGATGGCGACCGTGGCCACCACCAGAAGCGGTTCGACGATCAGAAACGGCACCAGGAAAATCAAGAGCACAAGCGCCGCCGGCAGCCGGTCGACCAGCGCGGCGAAGGCCTGCTTGAACCGCGCCCAGGGGATGAATCCGGCGAGCATCCGCCCAACCGCCACCAAGGCGTCCCACACCCAGGCGACAACCAAAAACACCATGGCCAGCGCGAGCAGAACCGGCCGTCGCACCCTAAAGCGCTTCATCCCAACAAGAATCCCGCTATTCCTCGCAACAAATCCCCTTCACGACCCCGTGATGATGCCAATCAAACGCGGCGAGCACAAGGCGTTTTGCGCCGCAATATGGCCATTAATCCGCTGTTAACGCTGCCACCTGGTTGAGCGGCATTCGTAATCCGCTGGCAATGAACCGGTAAGCTTATCGGAACTTTGCCTTAACTCTTGGGGCGGCTAGCTCGCGGGCGGGCGAGGGGGCCGTCAGGAGCGTGAGCCATGTTCGCTAACACGAGCCGGAGTTCGATTGCATTGGCTGCCGCGCTCGCCCTTGGCCTGGCCGTGGGCGCCTGCGCGCACAACAACCCCGACAACCTCGCCGCCGGCTCAGGCTATGGCGCCGCCACGGGCCCGGGGAGCGTGCAGGAATTCAACCAGACCGTCGGCGACCGCGTTTTCTTCGACACTGATCAGACCGATCTCTCTGCGAGAGCCCAGGCGACGCTCGACAAGCAGGCGGCGTGGCTCAATCACTACAACAGATACAGCTTCACCATCGAAGGTCACGCCGACGAGCGGGGCACGCGCGAATACAATTTCGCGCTTGGCGAGCGCCGCGCCCAGGCGGTGCACGACTATCTCGCCGCCAAAGGAATCTCGCCTTCGCGCATGAGGACGATCAGCTACGGCAAGGAGCGGCCGGTCGCGGTCTGCGACGACATTTCCTGCTGGTCGCAGAACCGACGCGCCGTCACGGTGCTCAACGGCGCTCCCACCAGTTGAGCACCCTATACGAGCCGGAGCGCTGGGCTCGAGACGACTTGAAATCGACAGACGCGGGGCGTATGCGCCGCGCGCAACGAATCCATCAGGAACCCGCCAGTGACGTCATTGTCTCGTCCGCGCCTCATCGTGGCGTTCGTCGCCTGCCTCGCGCTGGCGGCGCCGGCCCACGCGCAGTTCGATTTCTTCCACCACCAATCCACTCCGCCGGCCAACGTTCCGGGCGGCGGCGCGGAAAATCCAGACGAAGCCGCCCAGCTCGTGGTGCGCGTCAACCAGCTCGAGGAAGCGCTTCGCCAGGCCAATGGCCGGATCGAGGAGCTCGAGAACGCCCAGCATCGGCTTGAGGAGCAGCTGCAAAAATTCCGCCAGGACGTCGAATTCCGCTTCGGCGATCGGTCTGGAGGCGCCCCGCCCGAGCCGGACGTCGCCGAAGCGCCCTTGGCCCCGGGCCAGCCGGGCGTCCCTGCAAGGCCGAGGCGGTCGGACGCATTTGATCCCAACGCCGATCCGAACGCGCCCGGAGCGCCGCGGCCGCTGGGAACCACGTCGCCAAGCGCGCCGCTTGTGCACGAATTGCCCGCGCCTTCGGTGCGCGAGGCGCCTGCGGCGGGCCCGCCGCTCGAACTCGAAAGAGGACCGGCGCCCATCCCGGCCACGACCGGACCGACGATCGTCGGCTCCGGGGTGGCGATGCTCGACCAGCCGCGCGAGCAGTTCAACGCCGCGCTAGCCGCCTTTCAGGCGAGGCAATATCCGGAAGCCGAAGCCGGGTTCAAGGCGTTCCTCGCTACCAATCCGGACCACCGCTTAACGCCGGACGCGCTCTTCTATATCGGCGAGACCTATCTTCAGCGCTCGCGTCCACGCGAGGCGGCCGAGGAATATCTGAAGGTCACGACCAACTATTCCAAGTCATCGCGGGCCCCGGAAAGCATGGTCCGGCTCGGACAGACGCTCGCGGCGCTTGGCAATTCCGACCAGGCCTGCGCGACGCTCACCGAATTCGGCAAGCGCTACCCGTCTGCGTCGGCCTCGGTGAAGAAGCTCGCCGAGCATGAGAGCGCCAAGGACCATTGTTGAGCGCCCGGCGCTCGCAATCTCTTTCGTCGGCCGACATCGACGCGTTGTTCGCCCCGTTCGGGCAGGCGAAGGCGCTTCTGATCGCCGTCTCCGGCGGCCCTGATTCGACCGCGCTGCTTCTAATGGCGGCGGAATGGGCGAAGCGGCGCGGCAAGACGCGGATCGAGGCGGCGACAGTCGATCACGGGCTTCGACCCGAAAGCGCCGACGAGGCGAAGGCCGTCGCCGCGCTTTGCGCGCGCCTCGCAGTCCCCCATCGCATTCTTCAATGGAAAGGCGCAAAGCCCGCGACCCGCCTGCAGGAGCGGGCGCGGGAGGCCCGCTATCGCCTGCTCGTTGATCTTGCGAAGGCGATCGGCGCCGACGCGCTGATGACCGCTCACCACGCCGACGATCAGGCGGAGACGGTCCTTTTCCGTCTGTTGCGCGGCTCCGGCGTTGCGGGACTGCGCGGCATGGACCTTATGACCGTGCGCGACGGCATGACGATCGCCCGGCCGCTCATCGCCTTGAGGAAGAGCGATCTCATCGCCTTCGCCAATGCGCGCGGCGCGCCGTTCATCGACGATCCGTCCAACGTCGACCCCCGCTTCGCGCGCACCCGCCTGCGCGCGCTGCTTGCCCGCCTCGGCGAGGAAGGCCTCAACGCCGAGGCGCTCGATCGGCTGGCGCGCCGAGCGCGCGAGACTGAGGAGGCGCTGGCCTATCTTACGGCTGAAGTCGAGGCGCGGCTCGGGTCGGAAGGCGCACTCGAGGCGCGCGCGCTGTTCGCCGCGCCGATTGCGATCAGGCGCCGGATCCTGGCGCGGCGGATCGCTGAGACGGGGGGGCGCGACGTAAGCCGCATCGGGCTCGAGAAGATCGAAACGTTGGCGCAAAGCCTCAGCGACGCCCTCAAGGAGCGGCGGGCGCACAGCGCCAATGTCGGCGGCGCGCTCGTCCGGCTCACGGCGAAAGGGCGGCTCACTTTCGTGGCCGAGCCGCCGAGGACCGGCGGCAAACGATAGAATAGCAGCACTAAAATAAGTCGGACGCGCCACATCAGGATATTGCGTGCGACTGGGGCGGGCGGGTAATATCGTCAAGACCAAGGAATTCTTTTTCTGGAGTTTGGCGCAGGCGCATCTGCTTCATTTTCGCGGCTAGGACGTCGACAGCAGCGTCAGCGCTGGTCCGGGCGGGAGGCACGCCATGATAGGCTGCAAGGGACCGAGGAAGCGTCTCGGCGCATTTGTTTACTCGAACCTGCTCGCGCTTTCTGCCGCAGACAATGTGCGAGGGGCCGACCTGCCGCCTCCGGCGCCGCCCGCCCCTCAGTCTTCGTTTCCGTTCTCCTTTAATGGCTTCTACGTCCGGTTCGGCGTCGAGGGCATTCTCAATGAAAGCTCGTCGAACCTCTATTCGCAGGCCGTTGGCGGCGTCACCACGCCCGGGGGCGCATTCATTCCGGTCGGCGGGGTCGGGCCGCAGCTCTTTCTGGCGGGCCGTGGCGCGACCTATTCGAACGTCCTCACCGCGAGCTTCCAGTCCGGCTACTTTTTCACGCCAAACTGGTCGGTCGAAATCGCCGGCGGCGTTCCGATCTGGGTGTCGCTCAAGATCAACGGGTTCTCGGCCCAGCCGCCGGTTGCGGGAACCGTTCTCGCCAAGATCCTGCCCGGCGGCATACCGATAACCGGGGTCTATCACTTCACGCAGTTTGGGCCATTCCAGCCCTATCTGGGGGCGGGCGTCTCGCCGAGCTTCCTGTTCGCGAGCCGCGACGGCTTCAGTACGGGAGGCTGGTTCAAGCCTGTCGGAGCGCTCGTCTTGCAAGGCGGCTTCGACTACATGTTCACCCGAAATTGGGGCGTCAACTTCGACGTCAAGAAAACCTTCGCGGAAGCGACAGGGACCGCCAACGGAACCGATCTCGGCCCGCCGATCGGAACCATTCCGGTGACCTCGACCATCAAGACGAGCTTTCAGCCGTGGCTGTTCGCGACGCAGGTCACTTATCGATTTTGACCACGCCGTAATGCGGAGGGCTGGAAGCCGCATCGCGCTGAAGCCTTATCGGTCTGGGTCTGCGCCTGCTTGCGTTGCGCTTCGGTCGGAGCATGCCGAAATTCGTCTACACGGACTGGTTACACTTGATGCGGATGGAATGTGCGCCTCATTGGACGCACGCTAGATTGAGCTGCTCACCCGTCAGCATTCCCGCAATAAATCTTCGCAACGTGCCAGAATGCGACGATATTTGGTTTCATGCCCCTAGCTTCAGCCGAGCAGGATTGGAGTCCGTGAGCAAGGTCGAGTTGCTAAGGAGAATAATTTCGGCGCGTCGCGGCTGGATCGTCCGGCAAATAATTAATACCCCGCTGACCGAGCTTGCCGTCTCGATCTCGACGGAAAGCCTGTGCCGATCGCCTCAAGCGAGCTATAACAGCTCTGGGTGTCGTCAAGATCCCCCGGGGCACGCAGCGCCACGTTTTCACCGGGATTGGATTCGTGCGCCTGGATGGCCAGATCGCGCCATGCCCCGGCTGGCGAACCCGGCCTCCGGGAACTTGTCCTGCGGTGTGGGTGCGCGACGTCGGGTGCGGTCCCGGTGAGCCAGTCCGCTGTTGACGCTGAGCGTAGGGAGTTTCAAGGCGCCCCAATATGGGACAGAATATCGGACCCAAGACGGAGCAATCATGTCGGCTAATCGCGACGTAGTGACGCGCATTGTTGACCATCGCCGCAGGGACCCCCCGCTTTTGTTGCAAATCCTGCGCGAGATTCAAGAGGAGCTCGACTGGATTTCGCGTGATACCGCCCACGCGGTCGCAGAGTGTTTGAGCATCCCGACGACCCAGGTCGACAGCGTGGTCCAATTCTACGCGTTCCTCCACGACCAGCCCCGCGGCCGCTACCGAATCCTGTTTTCCGATAACATCACGGACCGCATGCTCGGCAGTCTAACGTTGTTCGAGCACATGCTGAAGCGCCTGAGGCTGCAGCGCGGCGAAGTTTCGACCGACGGCGCGGTCAGTGTCGACCTGACCTCCTGCACGGGGATGTGCGACCAGGGACCGGCGCTCCTCGTCAACAACCGGCCCATCACCCGCCTGACTGTCCGCCGCGTCGACGAGATTTGCGCTCTGGTCCGCAGCGACGTTCCACTTGCCGAGTGGCCAGCCGACTTTTTCCGCGTCGAGGACAACGTCCGCCGCGCCGACGCCCTGCTCGGTTCGCGACACGAGCCGGGATCGGGTTTGCGGGCGGCGATCGCGCTCGGCCGCCAGGGCATGCTCGACGAGATGAAGCGATCCAACCTGCGCGGACGCGGCGGAGCAGGGTTCGCGACAGCGGTCAAATGGGAGAGCTGCCGCAACGCCCCTGGCGCCGCGCGCTATATCGTCTGCAACGCCGACGAAGGCGAGCCGGGCACATTCAAGGATCGCGTGCTGCTCGCGTCATTTGCGGAGCGCGTCTTTGAAGGCATGGCGATTGCTGGCTTCACCGTCGGCGCCGCGCATGGTCTCCTCTATCTGCGCGGCGAATATCGCTACCTGCTCGAACCACTAAAAGCCAAGCTCGAATCTATGCGCAGGGATCGGCGTCTCGGCGTAAGCATCTGCGGGGCGCAGGGCTTTGACTTCGACATCGAGATCCATGTCGGAGCGGGCGCCTATATCTGCGGCGAAGAATCGGCGCTGATCGAGTCGCTCGAGGGTAAGCCAGGCAAGCCGCGCATCCGCCCGCCATTCCCGGTGACCGTCGGCTATCTCGGCAAGCCGACGGTCGTGAACAACGTGGAGACGCTCGCAGAGGCGACCGTCGTCGCGCTGCAAGGAGGGCGCACTTTCGCCGGCCATGGCACGCGCCACTCAACAGGCACCAAGATTTTGTCGGTGTCGGGCGACTGCGCGCGTCCGGGGATTTATGAATATCCTTTCGGTGTGCGGGTGGAGCAGGTGTTGAGGGACTGCGGCGCTGCGGACGTCGCGGCCGTGCAGGTCAGCGGCCCCTCGGGTGTCTGCCTGACGCCGGACGAGTTCCGGCGCCACATCGCCTTCGAGGACGTGCCTACGGCTGGCGCGTTCACGATTTTCGGCAAGGAGCGGGACCTCTTCGAAGTCGCGCGCAATTTCGCCCATTTCTTCGCCCACGAAAGCTGCGGCTTCTGTACGCCATGCCGCGTCGGCACGGCGCTGATGCGCGACACGTTCGACAAGATCGCCGATGGGCGCGGTTCGCGCTACGAGATCAACGAGCTGATGCGGCTCACCGAATTGCTGCGCCGGACCAGCCATTGCGGCCTCGGCCAGATGGCCGGCAACCCGGTGCGCGACACTTGGCTCAAATTCCGCCCGGCCTACGAGCGGCGTCTCATCCGCGGCGATTTCGATCCCGCGGTCGATCTCGACGCTGCGCTCGATAGGGCGCGCGAGATCGCTGGCCGTGACGACGCGGCCACGCATATCGGAGCCCAAGCGTGAGGGCGTCTGACAGCACGATCCTCATCGACGAGATACCGGTTCCCTTCGAGCCGGGGAAGACCATTCTGCAGGCTGCGCTCGAAGCGGGGGTTTATATCCCGCACCTCTGCGCGCACCCGGAATTTGCGCCGCACGGCAGCTGTAAACTGTGCAGCGTCGTCGTCAACGGCCGCAATGCCTCCGCTTGCACCGTGAAAGCCGCGACGGGTCAGGAGGTCGAGGTCGACACGCCCGAACTGCACGCGTATCGCCGGACGCTGATTTAAATGCTGTTCGTCGAGGGCAACCACTTCTGTCCGGGCTGCGAGAAGAGCGGCAATTGTCAATTGCAGGCGCTTGCCTACGACAGCGAGATGATGACGCCGCATTTTGTCGAGTTCTACCCCCATCGGCCGGTGGACGCCTCGCACCCGGATGTGCTGATCGACTTCAATCGCTGCATCCAGTGTGAACTCTGCGTGCGGGCGAGCCGTGATGTGGACGGCAAGTTCATTTTCGCGCTCGCTGGACGCGGCATGGCTTCGCACATCATCATCAATTCAACGAGCGGCAGGCTCGGCGATACGAACTTTTCGGTCGTGGACAAAGCCGCCCACGTCTGTCCGGTCGGCGCGATCCTGATCAAGCGCGTTGGCTACGCCGTGCCGATCGGCGAGCGCCGCTACGATCTCGAGCCGATCAGCGCCGAGGCGACGCGTTGTGTGGTAGAGGAGGCGAAATGAGCGCATCCGCTGAAGCCGCCTTCCTGCCGAAGGTCCGCATCGCGACGACCTCGCTCGCAGGGTGCTTCGGCTGCCACATGTCCCTTCTCGACATCGATGAGCGTATTCTCGATCTCATGAAGATCGCCGAGTTTGACCGTTCGCCATTTACCGACATCAAGCATTGCGGCCCTTGCGACATCGCGCTGATCGAAGGAGGCGTGTGCAACGCTGAGAACGTGCATGTGCTGCGCGAGCTGCGCGCCAACGCCAAGATCCTCGTCGCCGTCGGCGCTTGCGCGATCAACGGCGGGCTGCCAGCGATGCGCAACTGTCTCGACGTCGGCGACATTTTGGCTGAGGTCTATCGCGACGTGGACGGCGTTCAGTCCCACGTTCCGAGTGACCCGGAGCTGCCGCTCCTGTTCGACAAGGTCTATCCGGTCAACGAGGTTGTCCGCGTCGACTATTTCATCCCCGGCTGCCCGCCGTCCGCCGACGCGATCTGGAAATATCTCAACGATCTGATTCTGGGACGCATGCCGCGTCTCGATCACAGTCTCATGCATTACGATTAAGGCCTCTAGCATGCTCAATCTGGAAACCGCCCAATCGCCGCATAAGCTGCGCCGTGTCGCCATCGAGCCGGTCACGCGGGTCGAGGGACACGGCAAGGTGACGATTCTCCTCGATGAGGAGAACCGGATTCATCAGGTCCGGCTCCATATCGTCGAGTTCCGAGGCTTCGAGGTCTTCATCCAAGGCCGGCCCTACTGGGAGGTCCCTGTCGCCGTACAGCGCCTGTGCGGTATCTGCCCGGTCAGCCACCTCCTCGCGGCGACCAAGGCAATGGACGTCATCGCCGGCTTCGGCCCACTGACGCCGACCGCTGAGAAGCTGAGGCGCCTCTTGCACTACGGCCAGATCGTGCAGTCGCACGCGCTGCATTTCTTCCATCTCTCCTCGCCGGATCTCTTGCTTGGATTCGAGAGCGAGATCGCCAAACGCAACATCATCGGGATAGCAGCGGCGTTCCCCGAGCTCGCCAAGCAGGGCGTTCTGACCCGCAAGTTCGGGCAGGAAGTCATCGCCCATATCGCCGGAAAGCGTATTCATGGCACTGGCGTCATTCCCGGCGGCATGAACAAGCCGCTCAGCGTCGCCGATCGCGATTCGATGCGCGCCGGGATCGACCAGATCGTCGATTGGTCAAAGGCGGCGGTCGAGCTCGTCATCCAACTGCACGAGACCAATCCTGAGTTCTACAAGAACTTTGGCGAGTCGGGGGCCAACATGATGGGCCTCGTCGACGAGCGCGGCGCGCTCGACTTCTACCACGGGGGCTTGCGCGCCCGCGACGCCGACGGCGGTCCGATCTTCGACCAGGTCGATTACGCGACCTATAAGAGCGTACTTCAGGAGGACGTGAAGAACTGGAGCTACATGAAGTTCCCGCACATCAAGACACTGGGCGCCGACAAGGGCTGGTATCGCGTCGGGCCGCTGGCGCGGATGCAAATCTGCGACGTGGCGCCGACGGAACTCGCCGAAGCCGCGCGCCGCACGTTCCTCAGCGTCGGCAGAGGCAAGCCACTGCACGGCGCGCTGATGTATCATTGGGCGCGCATGATCGAGATGCTGCACGCCGCCGAAATGGTGCGCGAGCTTTTGAACGATCCCGACATCGTCGGCAGGGAACTGATGGCTGACAAGGGGCCGCGTCGCGCAGAGGCAGTCGGCGTTATCGAGGCGCCACGCGGCACTCTGTTCCATCACTACCGGGCCGACGAGAACGACATCATCACCTATTGCAACCTCATCGTCTCGACCACCAACAACAATCAGGCGATAAATGAAGCGATCCGGGCAGTCGCCTCGCGTTATCTTTCGGGCCGCGAGATGACCGAGGGGTTGCTGAACCACATCGAGGTCGCGATCCGCGCCTACGATCCGTGCCTGTCCTGCGCTACCCATGCGCTTGGACAGATGCCGCTCGAGGTGGATCTCATCGACGCGGACGGCGAGCTGGTGTCGCGCGTTCGTAAAAGCTGAGCACGAGAGATTTGCCCAAATGCCAGGACTAAACGTTTAGGCGGAGGATCGGACCGTGAGGCTCGTCGTCTTCGGCTGGGGCAATGATGCGCGGGGCGACGACGGGCTCGGGCCGTTGCTGCTCGGCCGTGTGGCGAGCGCGGGCTGGCCGGACGTGACGACGATCGAGGATTTTCAGTTGCAGATCGAGCATGCGCTTGATCTCGACGGCGCGGATGCCGCACTCTTCCTCGACGCCGGCAAAGACGTGCCTGCGCCTTTCACGTTCATCGAGATTGCGCCGAAGCGAGACGCGGCGCATACGACGCATGCGCTTTCCCCTGAGGCCCTCCTCGACATCTATACCCATTCGCTTCGCCGGACGCCTCCGTATTCGGTCGTGCTCTGCATTCGCGGAGAGCGATTCGAACTGGGCGAGGGACTATCAGCGGAGGCGAGCGCTCGGCTGGAGGCCGCCTGGGTCTTTCTGCAGGGGCTGATGGAGAAACGGGAGGTCGAAGTATGGCGGCGGGCGGCTCCGGCTGGCGGGCTTGGGCATGTCTAGATTAATACCCATTCTATTTGAGCGCGAACTCATCGCGCTCGATTCCGCGCAACGGCGCGGGCGCGCATTCGCGCTTCGGCCACAAGGCGATGATCGGTTCCGATCATCGAGTTCTTGGTTATAAGACTCGGCTTCGTGCTTTCGGGACAGGAGGATGCCTCGCGTACCGCCCTCCCATACTAGGATCCGTACAGCGGCGATTGGACCGACTTAGGTTTGCGCGGGCGCATAGGTGCACGACGCTCAATCCGGTCGGCCGGCTGGCGGACCTTGTCATCAGGCGCGCGCACGACGCCGGCTCGCGCAATCCGATGTGTCTGTCGCTGACGATCATCGGGTGTAGCACTCGCGCTCGGCAAATCCTGGCCGTTGGTCCTAGTGGTCCTGCCTGGGCCGCCATGAGCTGGGTCGTGATTCCATTCGAGGAAGCGCGCCTGAAGCGGCGGCTTCAGCGTGGTGGAGAAAGAAATTGTGGCGATGCCGCGCCGTCCGGCTTGGACAGGCGGGCGAAGGCCGGTATCGCGGCTCGTAAATTCAGCTGAAGACCGCGTCGCTCACAGCCGCCGCCTCTCGTCGGAGCCAGTCGTGCCAGGCCTCGAGCCCCTCGCCGGTGCAGGCGGACAACGCCAGCGTGGCGATTGCCGGATTGATCCGGATGGCGTTGGCTATCGCGCGCGACAGGTCGAAATCGACGTGCGGCAAGAGGTCGATCTTGTTGAGAATCATGAGGTCGGCGGCGCGGAACATGTTAGGGTATTTGAGCGGCTTGTCGTCACCCTCGGTCACTGAAAGAATCACTACCTTTGCCCGCTCTCCGAGGTCGAAAAGGGCGGGACACACGAGGTTGCCAACGTTTTCGATCATTACGATTGAGCCGGCCGACGGGCGCAGTTCCTGCAGTCCGCGCGCGACCATGTCGGCCTCGAGATGACACCCGGCGCCGGTGTTCACCTGCACCGCAGGCGCCCCGGCGGCGCGGATGCGCTCGCCGTCATTGGCAGTGGCCTGGTCGCCCTCGATGACGAACAGCCGCAGGTCGCGGCTGAGGTCGCGGATCGTTCGCTCGAGCAGGGACGTCTTGCCCGCTCCGGGCGAACTGACGAGATTGAGCGCCAGGATCTCGCGGCCCTTGAACCAGGCGCGGTTCCTCTCCGCGAGTGCATCGTTCTTCGCGAGGATGCGCGCCTCTAGGTCGACCACCGACGAAGCCTCGCGATGCCGATGATGCCCAGGATCGTGCGGATGGTCGTTACCGTGCGGATGGTCCTCATCATGGAGGTGGTCGTGGTCGTAAAGGCCCTGTCGCAGGACCGTCTCCTTTCCCGTCTCCAGATTGAGAACTGTCGCATCGGCCTCGCGGCATCCGCAATGTCCGCACATCACGCAGCCTCCATCAGTTCCATCGACTTGACGTTCAGCTCTTCGCCCTGCAGGCGCATCAACCGGCCGGAACCGCAAGCACAGGTCGCGAACAGCGTCGCGGTCGTGAACTCTGCGCCGCAGGACTCGCAGCGCGCGCGACCCTCGATCTTGCGAATTTCGAGGCTGGCGCCCTCGAGCGTCGTCCCCGCGGTCACGACGTCGAAGCAGAAAGCGATGGCCTCGCTTACCACGCCGGACAGCTCGCCGACCTCCAGCGTCACGCGGCGCACGCAGCAACCCTTCGCCGCCTCTTCGACGATTGCCACAATGCTACGGGTGATGCTGAGCTCGTGCATCGCCTGCCCTAGCATATCCGCGGCAATTGCTCGCCGACCAGCATGTCGACGATGCGCCGCCCGCCGAAAACGGTGCGCATCGTCACGCGCCCCGGCTCGCCCGGACGAACGCCCCCAACGATCGCGGCGAGCGCCCCGAGCGGATGAGCACGCATCGAGGCGAGGGCTACCTCCGCCTCCTCAGACGGCGCGACGACGACGATCTTGCCTTCGTTGGCGAGATAAAGCGGATCAAGCCCAAGGATCTCGCAAAAAGCTTTGACTTCCTCGCGGATCGGCGTCGCCCTCTCTTCAATCTCGATTGCAACCTGAGACGCCCCGGCGACCTCGTTGAGCACCGTCGCCAACCCGCCGCGCGTTGCGTCGCGCAGGAAGCGCACGCCCGGCGCCGCCGCGAGCAGCGCCTCGATAAGCCCATTGAGCGGCGTGCAATCGCTTTCGATCGGCGTCGCCAACGCCATATCCCCGCGCGCCGACAAAATCGCGGCCCCGTGGTCGCCGAGCAGGCCATTGACCAGGACGACGTCCCCGTCCCGCGCGAGATGTGCGCCGAGATTGACGCCTTCGCGAATGACGCCGATTCCGGTGGTCGTGAGGAAGAGCTTGTCGCAGGCCCCTTTAGGGACGACTTTGGTGTCGCCGGTGACGATCTCGACGCCCGCCTCGGCCGCCGCTCTCGCCATCGAGCTGGCGATTTGCCGCAAGAGGTCGATGGCCACGCCTTCTTCCACGATCGCCGCGCAGGAAAGATAGAGCGGCTTCGCCCCGCCGACCGCCAGATCATTGACTGTGCCGCAGACCGCAAGCTTGCCGATGTCGCCGCCGGGGAAGACCAGCGGGTCGACAACGAAGGAATCGGTGGTGAAGGCGAGCTGATCGCCGTGCCGCACAAGATCGCAGAGATCGAAACGCGCCTGATCCTCGAGCGGCGCCAGCGCGGAATTGTCGAATGCCCTGACAAATACGTCGTCGATCAAATCCTTCATCGCCTTGCCGCCGCCGCCATGGGCGAGCGTCACCGTCGGCACGTGGACCTCGCCTAGGGTCCGGGCGCGGATGCGCGGAGCGACGTTCATTCCGCGGCCTCGTGATGCTTGACGCCGCCATATTGGTAATAGGCCGCGCAGGCCCCTTCCGAGGACACCATCAAGGCGCCGAGCGGCGTCTCGGGCGTGCATGCCGACCCGAAGACTTTGCACTGCCAAGGCTTGATGGCTCCTTTGAGCACCTCGCCGCATTGGCAGGATTTTGGATCGGCGATTTGGAGATTGGGTATGGCGAACTTTCGTTCGGCGTCGAAACGGGCGTATTCGTCGCGCAGCCTGACGCCGGAATGATCGATCGATCCCAGGCCTCGCCATTCGAAGAATTCGCGCAATTCATAGACGCGCGAGACGGCGCGCAGCGCCGGCGCATTGCCGCTCTCGGGAACGACGCGGGCGTATTGATTTTCGATTTCGACGCGACCCTCTTTGATCTGCCGCAGGACCATCCAGATCGATTGCAGGATATCGAGCGGCTCGAAGCCGGCGATGACCATCGGCTTGCGATAGAGTTTGGCGATAAACTCATAAGGCGCCGTGCCGATCACCATCGAGACATGGCCCGGCCCAAGAAAACCGTCCAGCCTGAGATCGGGACTGTCAAGAATCGCCTTGATCGTGGGGACGATGGTGATGTGATTGCAGAACACCGAAAAATTCGTCACGCCGTCGCTTTCCGCCTGAAGGATCGTCAGCGCGGTCGAGGGCGTCGTTGTCTCGAAGCCGAGCCCGAAGAAAACCACCTCGCGGGTCGGGTTGGCGCGCGCGACCGCAAGCGCGTCCATGGGGGAATAGACCATCCGCACATCGGCGCCGTCGGCCCTGGCCTGCATCAGGCTCTTCCTCGAACCGGGCACCCGCATGGCGTCGCCGAAGGTGGTGAAGATCACATGGCTTTGCTCGGCGATGGCGACGCAATCGTCAACCCGGCCCATCGGCAGGACGCAGACGGGGCATCCCGGCCCATGCACCAGCTCGATCTGTTTGGGCAGCATGCCTTCGACGCCGTAACGAAAGATCGAATGGGTATGCCCGCCGCACACTTCCATGATGTTGAGCGGCTTTTCGTCTGGGATATCCATCGAGGCGACCAGCGCTTCGATTTCTCGCACGAGACTGCTCGCCTTGGCGCTGTCACGAAACTCGTCGAGATATTTCACTCCGCCGCTCCCAAGGTCGTCGTGGCAGACAGACGCATCGCCTCGAGTTCGGCCTGCGCTTCGCCGAGTTCGGTTAGAATGCGCAAGGTTTCGGCCGCCTCGGCCTCATCGATACGGCTCATGGCGAAGCCGACGTGGATCAGGACCCAATCCCCCACGCAGGCCGACACGGGGTGTTCGTCGCTAACGATGCAGGCGATATTGACCTGCCGCTTTACGCCGCCGACTTTGACGGTCGCCAGCTGCCTGGCGACGTCGTCGATTTTCTCGATGCGGCCTGGGATCCCAAGGCACATGACGCTTATTCCTTGGTTCGACCTGAGTTGCGGGTCTTCGTTCCGCCGTCAATCAGGCGCGCGGCGCCGATCGCCGCCTGTCCGAGCGCAAGACCGCCGTCATTGGCGGGAACTTCAGCATGTGTGAGCACGGTGAAATTGTCCTGCTCGAGACGGCGAACGACCTCCTCGAACAGAATGCGATTCTGAAAGCAACCGCCAGAGAGCGCGACAGTATCGAAGCGCGGGCCGCCCTCGTCTTCGCGATGCGCCAATTTTCTCGTCATTGCAACGATGGTGTTGACGAGACCTCTATGGAAGCGGGCGGCCATCAGCGGCGCCGGGGTCTTCAGGATCAGATCGCTGAGCAGCGCGCGCCACATCGCCAGCGGCTCGATATACGGCAGGCCGGCGTTGCGCAGATTGGCGATAGCGAACGGATAGGCGGAGTCCTCGTCGTTGCGCCCAATAGCGTCGAGGTCTACGATCGCCTCCAGTCGCGCGCCCGCCTCGCCCTCATGGGCCTGCCGCTCGCGGCAGACGTTCAGCGCCGCAGCGACCGCGTCGAACAGCCTTCCGCAGGAGGAGGCCTTCGGGGAATTGACCTCGGCGCGGACCATTGCGTCGAGCGTCGCGCGCGGCCGGCGAGCAAGGTCGGCATGGAGCTCGAGCTCGGCGAAATTCATTGAAAATTCCGCCCAGCCCATCTCGGCCATCAGATGCGCGTAGAGATTGCGCCACGGTTCGCGCACGGCTTGGGCGCCGCCTAGCATCGCCACCGGCTTGAATGCCCCGAGCCGCTGGAAACGGCGATAGTCCGCAAGCAGGAATTCCCCGCCCCAGACCGTCCCGTCGTCGCCCCAGCCCAGTCCGTCGAGGACGATGCCGAGCACCGGAGGCGAGTCGAGTGGAACGCCATTTTCAGTAAGGCACGCCGCGACATGGGCGTGATGGTGCTGCGCCTCGATGAGGGGCAGCGACTGGGCTTGCGCCCATTCGCGCGCGAGCTTGGCCGAGAGATATTCCGGGTGCCGATCAGCGACGAGAGCCCGTGGCGCGTGATGAAAAAGCTCGCCGTAGAGCGCCAAATTCTTGCGGTAGTCGTCGAAAGTTTCGGCGTTTTCCAGATCGCCTTGATGCTGCGAAAGGATGGCCTCACCGTCCCTTATGAGACAGAAAGTCGCCTTGAGTTCTCCGCCCATTGCGAGAAGTTCGGGCGCCGCCTCGAACCCCGGCGGTAGCGCAATGGACGCTGGCGCGAAGCCCCGCGCGCGGCGCAATATCCGCGTTCGGCCGGCGATCACGCGCGCGACGGAGTTGTCGGCGCGGTTGGCGATCTCGCGGTCATGCATCAGCGCATAAGCCGCGATGCCGCCCAGCCGCGCGCGGACCGCGTCATCGTTGATGATTTGCGGCTCTTCGGAGATGTTGCCGCTGGTCATTACCACCGGGCGCTCCATCCGCGCCAAGATCAGGAGATGAAGCGGCGTCGTCGGCAGCATGAAGCCGAGGGTCGCGAGACCCGGGGCGACTTCATCCGGCAGCTTCTCTGCCCTATCGGCGGCGAGCAGCACGATCGGCGCCGCTGTGCTGACCAGCGCCCGCTCCTCGTCCGCTCCAACCGTGCAATAGCGCCGGATGACGTCGAGATCCCTCGCCATCAGCGCGAACGGTTTCGCATCGCGGCGCTTCAGCCGACGCAGGCGCGCGACGACTTCGGCGCTGGTCGCGTCGCAAGCGAGATGAAAGCCGCCGAGACCCTTGATCGCGACGATTTCGCCCGTCGTGATGAGTTCGCGGACGGCATCGACGCCGTCGAGCGTCGAATATCGGTCGAAACTCGTCGTCCGGCCGTCGAGACGAACCAGCCTCGCCCTGGGACCGCAGACATGGCACGCGATCGCTTCGGCGTGGAAACGGCGGTCGGCGGGACTGCGATATTCCTCCTCGCACGCCTCGCACATCGCAAACGGCGACATCGTCGTATTGGCGCGGTCGTAGGGGATGCCCTTGACGATGCTGAGGCGCGGCCCGCAATGCGTGCAATTGGCGAACGGATAGCGGAAGCGGCGCTGGAACGGATCGACGATTTCCTGGGCGCAAGCCGCGCAGATCGCGGCGTCCGGCGCGACTTGCGTATGTGCGGCGCCGGCAAGACTTTCGGCAACTCGGAACTCAGACGGCAGCGCGCCGCCGAAGGCCCGAGTCTCGATCTCATCGATCCGCGCCAGCGGCGGCGGTTCGCTCTCCAGTCGGGCGATGAAATCCTCGACGGCGCTCGGGCTTCCCCCGACACGCACGAGAACGCCCTCGCAATCGTTGAGAACCTCGCCTGCGAGGTCGAGTTTGCGCGCAATGCGCCAGACCGCCGGGCGAAAACCAACGCCCTGCACCCGGCCGCGCACGCGGATCTCCATCGAAACGAATTGCGCTTCTTGCCGGACGTCCTGCGGCAACGTCATTGCGCGGCCTCCCCGAGGAGCACCGAAGCTCGCGAGATCGGTTCTTCGAGAGGATCTGTGGATCGCGTTCACGGGAGTTCCTCAGCGGTAGCGTAGGTCCTTAAGAGACAAGGCTGGAGGGCGCCGTCAATAAGGCCGGCGACCAGAGCGGTTAGCCAGACAGGCGCGCCGATCAACGCAACGACGATCAACTACGGATTCACGATCCAGTACAGCCTACCCCGACTTCGTCAAGCGTCTCATCCCGCTCACCGAGGCTGTCTTCTCGACGCCGATCGCCAACGCGACGCCTGGAACTTGGGCGACGACCGGAATCCAGCCAGCCGTCATCTTCCTCGGCGAAACCTGGCAAATAGCCCTCGAAGGATCATCCCGGTCAACGGTGCTAGTGGTCAAAATCAAACGTAAGAGTCCGGGGCGCCTTCCGCAATTTCAAGGAGTTCTCCGGCTTGCAAGGGGTTCGAAGCGTTTGATTCTATCCACTAGCGACCATGGAATCGGCGCCGTTAGCGAGTTGCGCTTCTTCCTCGACGATATTTTCCCTGACAGAGCCCGGCAAGCCACTCTTCACGCTGGCTTCCAGGAACTCTTTCGACCCGCCGTGTACATCGACGAGGCGATCCCCTCGCAGCGGCAGAGCTCGGCTATGCTCTCCTCCCCGCGCAGTCCTTCAAGGACACCGCAGATCTTCTCCTTCTCCACGGCTGAAAAGTGACGCATCGTGCATCGGATGCCTGAGCTGGACCCCGGATTTAGGACCATTGGCTAAGGTGTGAAATGTCCTGCTCTGTCGCAACCGATGGAGCGAGGAATGACGAAGTCACGCAAGAAGTTTGATGCGGCGTTCAAAGCGAAGATTGCCGTTGAGGCGCTGCGCGAGGATGCGACGGTTCCGGAACTGGCGAAGCGGCACGGGGTGCATCCGAACCAGATTTATGCCTTGAAGAAGCAAGTTCTCGACAATGCGGCGAGCCTGTTCGCCCGAGGGGCGAGCGGTTCGGGGGATGGCGAGGAGGAGCGCGAGCGCGAGACGGCCAAGCTCTACGCCAAGATCGGCCAACTGACGGTCGAACGGGATTTCTTGGCCAGGAGGCCAGGGCGATGAGCGCGCCCGATCGAAGAGCGATGGTCGAACGGCCTGGCAAGGACCTGTCGGTGCGCCGCCAATGCGCGCTGTTGAGCGTGGCGCGCTCGGGGGTCTACCGCCCCAAGCCCGTCGCCGAGGCGGACGATCTGGCGGTGATGCGCCGCATCGACGAATTGCATCTCGAACTTCCGTTCTACGGCTCGCGGCGAATGACCTTCGAACTCAACAAGGAAGGCCCTGGGGTCAACCGCAAGCGGGTGCGGCGGCTGATGCGGGTGATGGGGATCGAGGCGCTGGTTCCGCGCCCTGGCGCGAGCAAAGGCGCGCCCGGGCACAAGATATACCCCTACCTGCTGCGCGGCCTGAAGATTATCGAGCCGAACCACGTCTGGGCGGCCGACGTGACCTACATCCCAATGGCGTGCGGCTTCCTCTATCTGGTGGCGATCATCGACTGGGCCAGCCGGGCGGTTCTGGCATGGCGGCTGTCGAACACCAACGATGCGAGCTTCTGCGCGGCGGCGCTGGAGGAGGCGCTGCTTCGGTTCGGAAAGCCGCGGATTTTCAATACCGATCAGGGCTCCACTTTCACCGCCGAGGCTTTCACCAGCAAGCTTGCGGCGGCCGGCGTCGTGATTTCGATGGACGGACGCGGCCGCTTCATGGACAACATTTTCATCGAACGGCTGTGGCGCTCGATCAAGTACGAAGAAGTGCATCTGAAAGCCTACGCCGATGGCGGCGAGGCGCGGTCCGGCATCAGTTCCTGGATGACCTTTTACAATTTTCGGCGCCCGCACCAGGCGATGAACAACCAAATGCCGATGGCGGTGTGGCGCGGCGGCATGGACAAAATCGAGGCGGCGGCGAGGGCTGTGGATATGCCGCTTCGCTTGGACAACGCAAACGCGTTGCCCACATACCCACAGCAGAGACAGAAGCCGCAAGAAGCAGCTTGATTCTTGAACGACAAGCGCAGGCGAGATCACACCTTAAATTCAACCCCTCGTGGTCCTACGAATGGGGTCCAGTTCAAGGATCGTGCGGGGCCTTTCAAAGATTATTGCACTGGCCTGTTGATGCCCGGCGAACGCAAGAGCGTCGAGCCAATGGCGGCGATTATTGCGCCGGCTCGGGTTTCGGCCAAGCATCAATCGCTTCTGCATCTGGTCGGCCAGGCGGCTTGGTCGGACGAGGCGGTTCTGGCCAAGGCGCGCGAACTGGTCCTGCCGGCGATCGAGGCGCAAGGGAAGATCGAGGCCTGGATTGTCGACGACACGGGCTTCGCCAAGAAAGGCGTTCATTCAGTGGGCGTCGCCCGGCAATATTGCGGGCGGCTCGGCAAGACCGACAATTGTCAGATCGCGGTGACGCTTTCGATCGCCAATCATGCGGCGAGCCTGCCGATTGCCTATCGGCTTTATCTGCCGGAAGATTGGGCTGTGGACGAAGCCCGGCGCAAGGAGGCTGGTGTCCCGGACGACGTGACATTCCAGACCAAACCAGAGATCGCCCTCGCTCAGATCAGGGCCGCCCTCGCAGCGGGCGTCGCTCCGGGCGTCCTGCTGACCGATGCCGGTTATGGGGCCGACGGCGCGTTCCGCTCCGCCGTAACAGCCAGCGGTTTGACCTATGTGGTTGGCGTGCAATCGACGCTCAGCGTCTGGCCGCCTGGCGTCGAACCGCTGCCGCCCAAACCCTGGAGCGGACGAGGCCGCCCGCCATCGCGTATGCGCCGCGACGGCGGGCGTATCCCTGTTTCCGCCAAGACGCTGGCGCGGGGGCTTCCCGAGGAGGCTTGGCGCATCGTTCCATGGCGGGAGGGCTCTAACGAAATCTTGTCTTCGCGCTTCGCCGCCGTGCGGATCCGGCCGGCTTCGCGGGACTGGAAGTTTTCAACGCCTCATCCGCTGGAATGGCTTCTCATCGAATGGCCCGAGGGCGAAAAAGAGCCGACGAAATACTGGCTTTCGACCCTGCCCGAAGACATCCCTTTCGACGTTCTCGTCGACACGGCCAAATTGCGCTGGCGCATCGAGCGCGACTACGAGGAACTCAAAAGCGAGCTCGGCCTCGCCCATTTCGAAGGGCGAAGCTGGCGCGGATTCCATCACCACGCCGTCCTCTGCATCGCCGCCTACGGTTTTCTCATCCGCGAACGAGCGGCGATTCCCCCCTCAGGCCCCCGGCAGCGCCAAATGTCTCGCCTATCCTCGCGTCCCAAACCCAGAGGCGCCGCCAATCCGACCCGAACGACATGTCGAAAATTCGATCGCGATGATCCGAAGGCAACTCACGATCGCGCTCGCCCGCAGCCTCATGCGCTGCCCGTGTTGCCAAGCTTTGCCATCACGACGATCCAATCCGGCATCATCGTGACACAGTAGAACTAGACCTTATGTCCGCTGTGTGAAGCACCTGGCGGTCCGTCCCACCGCGCGGCGGAAGTGGCGGCGCCGACGAGCATGGTGCGCAGGTGGACATTGCCCTTGCGCGCGCGCCCGCTCTTCTGCTTGCCGGCGCTCTCATGGTTGCCGGGACACACGCCGGCCCATGCGGCGAGATGATAGACGCTGAGGAAGACGCTCATATCGACACCGATCTCGGCGATGAGGACGGCGGCGACCACCCAATCGACCCCAGGAATCTGCATCAGCCGGCCGTGCTGGACGCGGTAAGATTCGAGCTTTGCTTCGATGCGGTCGTCGAGGGTGGCGATATCCTGCTCGGCCGCTTCGAGACGGCGCAGTTGTGTCGCAAGCAGGAAACGATGGTGCTCCTCCATCCGCCCTTCGAGCGCCAGAACCAGATCGTGTCGCTTACGGCGCAATTGCCCTCTGGCAAGGTCCGCCATCGCCTCGGCCGAGGCGCTGCCCTCGATCAGAGCCTTCAACATGGCGCGCCCGGAAACTCCGAAGACGTCGCTGGCGACGCTGGCCAGCTTGATGTTGGCCGTCTCCAGGAGCTTCAGGAGCCGGTTGCGCTCGGCCGCCTGGCTCTCCACCAGCTTGCGGCGATAGCGCAGCACTCGCGCAGCTCGCGCTGCGGCGCCGGCGGAACGAAGCTCTTGGCAATCAGTCCATGGCGGACCAGATCGGCGATCCACTCGGCATCCTTCACATCGGTCTTGCGACCCGGCACGTTCCGGATATGTTGGGCGTTGCCGACGATGAGGTCGAAATGCCCTTCCAACACGGCATAGACCGGGCGCCAGTAAACGCCGGTGCTCTCCATCCCAACCTGCGTCACCCCAAGCTCTTGCAGCCAGTCCCGCAACGCTTCCAGATCGCGCGTCATCGTCCGAAAGGTCCGCACCTGCTTCCTCGGCCACTCGCCCGGGGCGCCGATCAAGACGCAGGCAACGACCGTCTCCTGGTGCACGTCAAACCCGGCGCACCGCTCAATGATCACTTGCATCTTCGCCTCCATTCAAAGGAAGGCGACCGTGACGCCGCAGGTATAGTAGAGACACTGCCACGCGTGCTCCCCGTTTCCGGGGGCGACAAAAAATGGTACCTCTATGCAGCGCGGGCCGGACTGTCTATCGGGGTCGCAAGCCGCCGCAGAGGTGTCAGCCTCAACACGATCGCCCGCGGAGAGACTCGGACAAACCGGCCCGCGCCGCCACTATTTTCACCCATAATGGCGCGCCAAAGGCGCTGGTTGGCTGTCTTGATCCGGTGGGCGTCGGCATGAGCCGGCTCATAACAGGCACGAGGGTTCTCCACCGCGCCCCGCCCCCAGCAGTGGACGCCGATCTGTTTACCGACGCAAAATCAGGCGGGGAAACCGATCTGCGTTTGGCGTGCAATCGCCCAGAGAAATCCCGCCATCTCCCGCGCGATTGCGGTCGTCACGACGACCTTGGGCTTGCCTGTCGCCGCGAGCCGACGATAGCGGGCGCAGAGCCTGACTTGCGCTTTCCAGGCAATGTCGCGGACGATCTGTGGAAGTCCCTCGAGCCGGTCGTGCAGCTTGCGGCTGACGCGGGCCTGCATTCGATAAGTCCAAGCCCCTTCGATCAAGACGCGCCGTGCAAGCGCGTTGCCTGCCTTGGTGATGCCGCCGCGGCGTATCGCGGTCCCGCTCGAATGCTCGGAAGGCGTCAGACCAAGGTAGGCCATCACCTGGCGCGGATTGTCGAAGCGCGTGAAATCGCCCACCTCGGCAACGACGGTGACAGCCGCCACGAAGGCCACGCCACGCATTGCCTGAAACGCCTCAACGATCGGCGCCATGGACCAAGTTGGAACCAGATCCTCGATCTGCTTCGTCAGGCGGGCGATCGCGCTCTTCGGCGTCATGCACGGAGTGGATATAGTCCGCAGGACAACTTGCTGGGCAGGGTGGTCGAAGCGAACCGTCGTCAGCCAGCGGCGATAGGGGAGTGTCCAGCCCTTCTTTCCGGCATAGACGCGGCCATGCCTCAACAGGAATCCCTGCAGGTGCTGACGCGCCTTGCCTAGCACCCTGACTGCTGTTGCGCGCGCCCGGACCAGATCCCGCATTGCCTCATGGGCCGCATCAGGAGCCCAAACGGCGGTCAATTCGCCGGCGCGGTGCAGCTTCGCCAGCATCACCGCGTCTCGCCGATCCGTCTTGATCCGATCGCCGGCTTTCATCGGAATCAGCGAGGGCGCCACGACCACGCATTCATGGCCAAGATCTATGATCTGCCGATGCAACCCATAACCGCACGGGCCGGCTTCGTAGCAGAACCGTAGTGGCTGAAGGCCAACCTTGCTGAGGCGCTCTACAAGCTTGCCGACATGATCGGCGCGGTTCAGAAAATTGCCGAGATGGCGCACCTCCCCGCCGCGTGCCCCACCAGCAACCGCGACTGAAATCGTCGCTTTGTGGACATCCATTCCGACGAAGATGGTATCGTGCATCACGTCCGTCCCCCATGTCTGAGGCTCTGCGCCGGCCTATCCGACGCAATCCTCGAATGGGACATGCCGTGGGACGGACCGCCAGGTGCTTCACACAGCGGACATAAGGTCTAGAAGGCGAGCGTCGGCATGAGCCGGCTCATAACAGGCACGAGGATTCTCCACCGCGCCCCGCCCCCAGCAGTGGACGCCGATCTGTTTACCGACGCTGACGACGGTTCGCTTCGACCACCCTGCCCAGCCACCGTTCTAAACATTCGCCTTCCGGCGGACGTCTATGCCGCTATACGAGCGGGCCCGGAGCAATCTCGCGATGCTGAAAGAGTTCGTCGAGATCAAGGTGTGATCAACCAACGACATGCAGAACGCGATGGAACTCGCCTTGAACCTCGATTCGGGCATGGCGCATCTGGACGATTGCACGGATTCAGATGAGGCCCAGGCACCGTTCGGCGGCGTAAAGAATAGCGGCTTTGGCCGCGAAGGGGGACGATTCTCGACCGAGGAGATGACCTAACTGAAACGGATCACGATCCAGAGCGGACAGCGTGCCCTTCCAATGTGAGATCGGAAGAGATCGCCGGGACCAGACGGCCGACGACGGCTATTTCGTCTCGCTCCCGAGGATCACAACAGCGTCATCCCGCCGCTGTCTGCTCCTTCAGATTTTTCAATCCAGACAAGCGGACAATATTGCCGAACTCGGCTCGGTCAGACCGTCAATGACGTCAAAGTGATGCCTGCTGCTTTCCGGCGTCCAGGGGCATGACCACGCCTCGGACAAGAGTCGAGCTTGCCAGAGAAAGGCCGGTCTCTCCTGAGCGCCAACCCAGACGTGCGCCTCCACTCGGGGACGCAGGGAAAGCCGAGCGGGGCTCTCGCCGACAATTTCAGTCGGATCGAGGCGCAGCTCGGTGTTCATCGCCGTAAAAGAGATTGGCTCCAGATCGGCAAGCGGCGAGATCGGAACGACGCGCTTCACTACGGTCGAAAGGGTCACATCAACGCAGCCCATTCGGGCGCTCAGATGGCCGCCCGCGGAGTGGCCAGTGACAACGACCGGACCCGCAACGAGAACTCGCAGCAACTTCGAGCGCGCTAGCGATCTCTTGGGTCATCGCCCCGATCCGGGCTTCGGGGGCCAGCGTGTAGGAGGGCAAGGCGCAGGCCCATCCCCGCGCCACCGCGCCCGCGGCGAGATGCGACCACATTTCGCGATCGTACCTCAGCCAATAGCCGCCATGTATAAACATTAGAAGACCGTGCGGTGCGCCTTCCGGCAGAAAGAGGTCGAGATGGTTGCGCGGTTTCGGGCCATAAGGGATGGCGGTCCTGGCGCGCTGTCCCAAGGCTTCGCGAAACTGCGCCGCTTCTCGCGTCCAGCGCGGCGGAAAGGCCTCGGCGCCGGGGATGAAGGGCCCGTTGGCGTAGGCGCGGTCGTAATCCACTCGGGCGTCCCAGGGTTAAAGAGGCTGATTACGAGGATCTGAGATTCTCAGCCATCCGCTTCAGTCGGTCACGAAGAAGTCCGAATCTCCTCCGCGGAGAAGCCAGCCAGCGCGCGATCGGTCTCCAGGAGGGCCAGCGGCAGAATGCGTGCGAACAGCCGTCGACCTTTAGCCGTCATTGAGATCGCCAAGCTGCGGCGGTCGCTCTCCCGTTCCCGCCGGACCACTAGCCCCGCCTTTTCCATCAGTCCGAGCGTGCGCGTGAGCGTCGTGCGGTCCACTGACGTGAGATCGGCAAGCCGCCCCATCGTCGCACCGGAATGCTCCTGCAGCACGGCGAGCACGCGCCAGCGGGAGTAATCGAGACCGTAGGGGCGCAGACATTCGTTGAGCGCCCGCGTGCGCCGCGCCAGGATCTGACTGAAATGGAAGAAGAGATGGTCCTCAAGCCTGAACGGCCGGGCTCTGCCCTCCCCCGCCTCTCGCGCGCGCTCCAGCAATCGTCCTCCGCCGCCCTCGATAGGACCGCAAATTAGGTTGACTTGCACATACTATGCGTCACTATTGCGCGCTGGCAACCGGCGGAAGACCGGAAAACAAGGGCAGGCCAAGGGAGTTGAGAGATGAAACCCAATTCTATCCTTCTCGCGGCGCTGGCCGCCTGGTTGTCTGTTACCGTCAGCGCGGCCGCCGAGGACAAGGTGAAGGTCGGGCTCATCGTGACCCTCTCGGGCCCCGCCGCGGTGCTCGGGGGTCAGGTGCGCGACGGCTTCAACCTTGCGGTCAAGACCCTCGGCGGCACGCTAGGCGGCCTCGACGCGGATGTGATCGTGGTCGACGACGAACTCAAGCCCGACGTCGCGGTGACCAAGGTCAAGGGGCTCCTAGAGCGCGACCACGTCAATTTCGTCGTCGGCCCAGTCTTTTCGAACGTGCTGATGGCGATCCACAAGCCGGTCACCGAGTTCGAGCGCGTTCCTCATCTCACCGAACGCCGGCACTTCCAATTTCGCCGGCGATCAGTGCAACCCGAACTTCTTCGTCACCTCCTATCAGAACGACCAGATTCACGAGGTGCTCGGCAAATATGCGCAGGACAAGGGCTACAAGTCGGCCTTCCTCCTGGCGCCCAACTATCAGGCCGGCAAGGATGCGATCGCCGGCTTCAAGCACGACTTCAAGGGCAAGATCGTCGACGAGGACTATACGCCACTCGGCCAACTCGACTTCTCCGCGGAGCTCGCCAAGATCGCCGCCGACAAACCGGACGCGTTCTTCACCTTCATGCCTGGCGGCATGGGAGTGAACCTCGTCAAGCAATACCGTCAGGCCGGGCTCGCCTCAATTCCGTTCCTGTCCGCGTTCACCGCGGACGAATCGACGCTGCCGGCCGAGAAGGATGATGCGCTCGGCTTCCTCGGCGGCGCCAACTGGGCGCCCGACATGGACAACCCGCAGTCCAAGGCCTTCGTCAAGGCCTATGAGGCCGCCAACAACAGCGTGCCCGGCACTTACGCGATGCAGGGTTACGACACGGCGATGCTGATCGACAGCGCGATCAAGGGAACCGGCGGGAAGCTTTCCGACAAGGACGCGCTGCGCGCCGAGCTGAAGAAGGCGAACTTCACTTCGCTGCGCGGCAAGTTCAAGTTTGGGGTCAACAACTATCCGATCCAGGATTTCTATCTCGTCAAGGCGGCCAAGCGCTCCGACGGCAAGTACGAGACCGAGATCGTGCAACGCGTGTTCGAGGACGACGTCGATGGCTACGCGGCGGAATGCAAGATGAAGTAGCGGCGCCGAGCCGTCATGCCCCTCGCGCTCCTGGCCGTCCAGACCCTGAACGGCCTGCAGCTCGGCGTCCTACTTTTCCTGATCGCTGCGGGTTTGACGCTGACCTTCGGCGTGATGAACTTCGTCAATCTCGCTCATGGCGTCCAATACATGGTCGGCGCTTATCTCGCGGCGATGTTCGCGTCGTTGACGGGCGGGTTCTGGGGCGGCCTCGCCTTGACTCTGCCCGCCGCGCTCGCCTTCGGGCTTGCGCTCGAATTCCTGGTCTTCCGCTGGCTCTACGACCGTGACCACCTTTCCCAGATCCTCGCGACCTTCGGGATCATTCTGTTCTTGAACCAGGCGGTAAAGATGGTCTGGGGCGCGGCGCCTCTCAGCGTTCCCATGCCAGAGGTCCTGTCGGGGAGCGTCGCGCTCATGCCGGGCCTGCTCTTTCCGGTCTACCGCATCGCGCTGATCGGCGCGGGCCTCGCGACAGCGCTGGCGCTCTACTTGCTGATCAACCGTACGCGGGTCGGGATGCTCATCCGCGCCGGCGCAACCAACCCGGCAATGGTCTCGGCGCTCGGCGTCGACATTCGTCGGCTGTTCATGCTCGTCTTCGGCTTCGGCGCAATGCTCGCGGGCTTCGCGGGGGCATTGGTCGCCCCCATTCTCTCGGTCGAGCCGGGCATGGGCGACAATCTCTTGATCCTCGCTTTCGTCGTCATCGTGATCGGCGGCATCGGGTCGATCCGCGGCGCCTTCCTAGCCGCCCTGATGGTTGGGCTCATCGACACGTTAGGACGGGCGTTCGGGCCCCAGATGCTGCGTCTCGCGCTCGCTCCCGCGGCCGCGAGTCAGACGGGGCGCGCGCTGGCGCCGATGCTAATCTACATCCTTATGGCGGCGGTGCTTTTCTTGCGTCCCTCCGGCCTCTTCCCGGTGAAGCAATGACGGCGCGCGGCCGGACGCCCGCGGTCCTCCTCTTCGCCGGGCTGGCGGCGTTTCCTTTTGCCGCCCGTTTCGGCGCGGACGCATATCTGCTGACGCTCGGGGCGCGCATGCTCATACTTGCGCTGGCGGCGCTGTCCCTCGATTTCCTGGTCGGCCAAGCCGCTCTCGTTTCCTTCGGCCACGCCGCCTACCTCGGGATTGGGGCCTATGCGGTGGTGCTGGCGTCGATGGCGGGAATCGACGATCTCCTGGTGCAGGCGCTGATCGCCGTCGCGGCCGCCGCACTGTTCGCCGCGTTGACCGGCGCCGTCTCGCTGCGAGCGAGCGGGGTCTATTACATCATGAGCACGCTCGCCTTCGGGCAGATGCTCTATTTCCTGTTCGTCTCGCTCTCCGCCCTTGGCGGGGACGACGGCTACACCTTATCCAGCCGCAGCCTCCTCGTTGGCGAACCGCGCCTTACGAGCGATTTTTCCTTCTATTACCTTTGTCTCGCCGCGCTCGCCTTCGCCTATCTCCTTCTGACGCGGATCGCCGGCTCGCGCTTCGGCCGCGTTCTCAACGCGATCCGACAGAACCCCCTGCGCGCCAGAGCGCTCGGCTTTCGGCCTTTCCCGTCTCAGCTCGCGGCCTGCATGATCGCCGCGGCGATTGCAGCGGTCGCCGGGACGCTGCTTGCAAACCAGAGCGAATTTGTTGCGCCGGCATTCATGTCCTGGCAGCGCTCGGGGGAGCTCCTGGTGATGACGATTCTTGGCGGCGTCGGCTCGCTGTGGGGCGCCGTACTCGGCGCGATCGTCTACCTGACCCTCGAAGAGACGCTTTCGCTGTTGACCGACCAGACACATGTGCTCATCGGTCCGCTTCTCGTCGTCGTCGCCATCTTCGGCCGGCGTGGGCTCGCGGGGGCGGTGACGGGCAGAGCCTCGGGGAGCGCGGCGTGAGACCGCCTCTGCTCAGCGTCGAAGGACTCGGAAAGCGCTTCGGCGCCCTCGCAGTCACGGACGACGTCAGTTTCAGCGTGGACGAAGGCCGCCTCGTCGCGCTGATCGGCCCCAACGGGGCCGGCAAGACGACGCTGATCGATCAGCTCTCCGGCGCCTTGAAATCCGACGAGGGGCGGATCCGCTTCGGGGGCGTCGACATATCCGCGCTCGACATGCCCGCGCGCGCCGACCTCGGACTGGCGCGATCGTTCCAGATCGCCGCCGTGCTGCCCGAATACACCGCGCTGGAGAATGTCGCGCTGGCTGTGCAGGCGCGCTCCGGTTCGAGCTTCCGCTTCTTCGGCAGAGCGGAGTGCGAGGAAGCCTTGAATGCGCCCGCACGGGCCGCGCTCGAGCGGGTCGGACTTTTGGCTCGCGCCGGCGACCGGGCCGGCCAACTCTCGCATGGCGAGAAGCGCGGGCTCGAGATCGCGATCGCGCTCGCGTTGCGCCCGCGCTTGGTGCTGCTCGACGAACCCTTCGCCGGTCTCGGCTCCGAAGAAACTCGCGCCGGCGTCGACCTCATCCGCGCGCTCAAGAGCAAAGTGACGATGCTGCTGGTCGAGCACGACATGGACGCCGTGTTCGCCCTCGCCGACGAGATCGGGGTTCTGGTCAGCGGGCGCCTGATCGCCTGGGGAGCGCCCGAGGCCGTCCGCGCCGACGCGAGGGTGCGCGCGGCCTATCTGGGCGAGGAGGGGCTCGCACGAGGCGCGCTCGTTGAAGAGACTGCGGCGGTCCTGAGTGCCCGCATTCGCGAGCATGGCACAGACGGCGCTTGTCACCCGCGCGAAACCGGGGGTCCAGGGCGCCGACACGAGGCGCGCCGGAAGGGACGGCGGCGGTTCTGGACCCCCGTGTTCGCGGGCATGACGGAGAGGGTCACCCCAGCGAAGCCGACGGTGATGCTGAGCGTCGAGGCGATCGAGGCGGGCTACGACGGCGCGAAAGTGCTGCACGGCGTCGATTTCGAGCTCGGTGAAGGCGAGGCGCTGGCGCTCATCGGGCGAAACGGCATGGGCAAAACGACGACGGTGCGCGCGCTGTTCGGCCTGCTACCGCTCGAAGCGGGGCGCATCGTGTTCGAAGGCGCCGCCCTCGACGGCCGGCCACCCTACGCCATCGCCCGCGTCGGTCTCGGGCTGGTCCCCGAGGGGCGCCAAGCGTTCCCGAGCCTCACGGTCGAAGAGAACCTCGTCGCCACGGCGCGCCCGGGGCGCGGACGCTGGACTCTCGCCGAGGTATTCCGCTTCTTCCCGCCCCTCGCCGAACGCCGCCGCGCCTACGGCGACCGGCTATCCGGCGGAGAGCAACAAATGCTCGCCATTGGGCGCGCGCTGATGACCAATCCCAAGCTCATTGTGCTGGACGAGGCGACCGAAGGGCTCGCTCCGCTCGTCCGCGCGAAAATCTGGGACTGCCTGAAGCGCCTTAAGGCCGAGGGTCAATCGATCCTGGTGATCGACAAAAATCTCGAGGCGCTGCTCGACTTCGTCGACCGCATCGCGGTGATCGAGAAGGGACGCATTGTCTGGCGGGGTTCGGCGGGCGCGTTCCGTGCGGAGCCGTCGATCATCGAACGCTTTCTTCATCTCGGCGGCGCTCCCGCGCCGGCCGTTTCTCAAGGCGGGTAAAAGGGAGAAGAGACATGGCATTGGCGCCCGGAATCACCAAGGCTGGCGAGGGTCTCGACAACATCGCCTGGAACATCCTCGGCCAGACCTACGTGCCCAAGGCGGTCTGCGAGAGCTCGTTCGCCTGGCACGCGACCTTTCCAGCGGAGACCTTCGTGCCCCCCCATATCCACCCGACGCAAGAAGAGTTCATCTACATGTTCGAGGGCCAGCTCGAACTCATGCTCGACGGCCGCGACGCCTTCGCCAACCCCGGCGATCTCGTGCGTATGCCGATGGGCCTGCCGCATGGGATCTTCAACAGATCGGGCCGCACGGTGAAATGCATGTTCTGGGTGACGCCGACGCGCCGGCTCTACGACCTGTTCTGGGCGATCCACAACATGCCCGAGCAGACGCCCGCCGAAGTCGTCGCCCTCTCCGCCAAGCACGAAGTCGACTTCCTGCCGCCGCCTGAAGAGGCGAAGTGAGCATGCGCGTAAAGGGAGGAAAAGACCCATGAGGGTGCTGATCGCGGGCGCGGGGGTCGGCGGACTGACGCTCGCCCTCATGCTTCATAAGCGCGGAATTGAGTCGGTCATTTTCGAACAGGCCTCGGAGATCAGGGAGGTCGGAGTCGGCATCAACATCCTGCCCCACGCAATCAAGGAGCTCGCCGCGCTCGACCTCCTGCCCAAGCTCGACGCCGTCGGCATCCGCACCCAAGAGCTGCACTACATCAGCCGGCTCGGCCAGAAGGTGTGGAGCGAACTGCGCGGCACGGACGCCGGCTTCGACTACCCGCAATTCTCGATCCACCGCGGCCGGCTGCAGAAAGTGATCCACGACGCCGTGGTCGCAAAGCTCGGTCCCGGCGCCGTGCGCACCGGACTGAAGCTGCAGGGCTTTATCCAGGACGAGGGCGGCGTCGTGGCGCATTTCACCGACGCGAAGTGCGGCCTCAGCACCGAGACAGTGCGCTGCGACGTGCTGGTCGGCGCGGACGGCATCCATTCCGTCGTGCGGCGCCATTTCCATCCGAAGCAGGGCGCTCCGCGCTGGCAAGGGCTTATGCTGTGGCGCGGGGCGACGGAATGGCAAAAATTCCTGACCGGCCGCTCCATGTACATCGCCGGCGGCATGAGCGCCAAGATCGCGCTCTATCCGATCGCGCCCGGCGCGAAGCCGGACACGCGGCTCACCAACTGGGCGATCGTCTCGCGCATCGCCGACGGCGAGATCACGCCCCCGCCGGTCGATTCCTGGTCGCGTGTCGGGCGCATGGACGAGGTGATCCCCTATGCCAAACGCTTCAACGTTCCCGGCGTCGACGTCGAGGCGCTGGTTCGGGCGACACCGGTCTGCTGGGAATACCCGATGTGCGACCGCGACCCCCTGCCCCATTGGAGTTTCGGCCGCGTGACCCTCATGGGCGACGCCGCCCATCCCATGTACCCGGTCGGCTCCAACGGCGCCGCACAAGCGATCCTCGATGCGCGTAGTCTCGCCGACTGGCTCCGAAAGGCCGACCACCCGATGCAGGCGCTGCACGAATACGAGCTCGACCGCCTGCCCAAGACCGCCGAGATCGTGCGCCTAAACCGCAAGGGCGGACCGGAGCGGGTGATCGACGAAGTGGAGAAACGCGCCCCGGCGGGATTCGAATTCGTCGACCGGGTCCTCAGCCATGTCGAGCGCGAAGCGATCGTCAAAGGGTACGCCGGCAAGGCGGGCTTCACGCAGGCGCAGGTCAACAAGTGAAAGGCGGCCTCGCCAAGGAAGAAACGGCAAGACGATCGAGGCCGCTGCCCCGATCCCGCGCGTCGAAAGTTGCAGGGCCTGGCGGCCAATCGCTAAACGCTGCAGGCGCCTTCAACGCCAGACGTGCCGCCCGTGCCGCGCTTGAGGCCGATGATGCGCTCGACCGTGGTGACGTGATTGAAACGCCAGCGCCGGAAATAATCCTCGAAGTCGATCAACTTTTCCGCGAGCTCGTAGAGGTCCCAGTGTTGGGCGGGGTCGTGGTAGACGACTCCCCAGGCCTTTGTCAGGGCCTCGCATTCGACATGCGGCTCGGCCGCCTCGGCCAGCGGTCCGGCGTGGCCGACGTCGAAGCCCCGCCGGCGCAACAGCAGGAGCGCCTCCTGATAAAGGCTCGGCTCGGCGAGGATCGCGTTGAGCTCCGCGACGATCTCGGGCCGGTGGTCGTGCGGCCTCAGCATCGCGAGGTTGCGGTTGCCGGCGAGGAACTCGATCGCCCGGTATTGCCAGGACTGGAATCCCGAGGACCCGCCGAGCCGGTCGCGGAACTCGGAATAGTCGCTGGGCGTCATGGTGCGCAGGACGTCCCACGCCTTGTTAAGCTGCTCGAAGATCCGCGCGACGCGGGCGAGGAGCTTAAAGGCCGGCTGCACGCTGTCGGCGCGGATGAGCGCGCAGGCCGCGCGGATCTCGCGATGGCGAGCTTCATCCACAATTCGCTGTCTGGTGCTGGATGATGAACAGGAGTTCGTCGTGCGCTTCGGTCAGCGGCGATTGCGCGGCGAGCAGCTCGGGGAGCCGCAAGTAGTCGCCATACGACATCCTTGAGCGGAAATCGCTCTCGGCGCCCTCGATGTCGCTCATGTCACCTTGTTCCGGGCATGATATTCGGGACAATCCCATGAGCCGCGTTCGCACAATCTCGACGAGCGCCCGCGCGGCCGCTTCGGCATCGGCAAAACTGATGTAGAGCGGCGCAAAGCCGAAGCGCATCACGTCGGGCGCGCGGAAGTCGCCGATCACGCCCTGCGCGATCAGCGCCTGCATCGCCGCATAGCCCTCCGCGAAGCGGAATGAGACTTGGGAGCCTCGTCAGCGCGGGATCGCGCGGGCGAAGCGAGCTCGAGTTCGGGGCAGTCGGCTTCAACGCGCCGGATGAAATCCTCGCTGAGCGCGATCGACCGCTCCCGCAGCGCGACCATGTCCATGCCGTCGAACACCTCCAGCGCCGCGTCGAGCGCGGCCATCGAGAGGACCGGCGGCGTGCCGGCGCGCAGGCGGTCGATGCCCGGCGCCGGCCGGTAGCCGAGTTCAAAGGCGAAGGGCGCCGCATGGCCCATCCAGCCGGACAGGGCCGGCGCGACGCGCTCCTGCAGATCCGGCCGGACATAGACGAAAGCCGGCGCGCCTGGGCCGCCGTTCAAATATTTATAGCCGCAGCCGACGGCGAAATCGACGCCGCAACCGGCGAGATCGACTGGGAACGCGCCGGCCGAATGGGCGAGATCCCAGATCGTGACGGCGCCGAACGCCTTCGCCCTGTCGGTGAGCGAGCGCATGTCGTGCCTGCGCCCGGTGCGGTAGTCGACTTCGGTCAGCATCAGGACCGCGACGCGCTCGTCGAGCGCGTCTTCGACGGCGTCAGGGTCGACGATCTTCAATTCATGACCCCGCCCGAGAGGCGGCAGACGCCTTCGGCGACATAGAGATCGGTCGGGAAATTGCCGCTGTCGGAAAGGATGACCTTGCGCGGATGCGGCAAGTTCGAGAGCGGCGGTCGAGCGCCTTGAAGAGGTTGATCGAGGTCGAATCGCCAGCGACCACCGAGCCCTTCGGGGCGCCGACGAGGGCGCCGATGCGGTCGCCGACGCGGGCCGGCAAGTCGATCCAGCCGGCCGTGTTCCAGGCGCGAATCAGCTCGCGTCCCCAGCTCTCGTCGAGTTCGCGGCGCACGCGTCTCGCGCGCGCATTTGGGCATCGCTCCAAGCGAATTGCCGTCGAGATAGACGACGCCCTCCGGCAGATCGAACATGTTTCGCGTCCGCTGGAAGAGATCGTCGATCATGCAAGGGACCTCAGCTGGAAGCGCTGGATCTTGCCCGTCTGCGTCTTCGGCAAGGCCTCCAGGAAGCGCACCGCGCGCGGATATTTGTAGGGCGCGATGTTCGCCTTGACGTGGTTCTGCAGCCGCAGCGCCGTCGCCTCGTCCGGGAGAACGCCCGGCTTCAGCACGACGAAGGCGGCGACGATCTGCCCTCGCTCCTCATCGGGAAGCCCGATCACCGCGCATTCGCCGACGGCTTCGTGCGCCAGCAGCGCCGCCTCCACCTCGGGTCCGGCGATGTTGTAGCCGGACGAAATGATCATGTCGTCGTTGCGCGCGGCGAAATGAAAATACCCGTCCTCGTCCTGGCTGAACGCGTCGCCAGTCACGTTCCAGCCGTTCTGCACGTACTCCCGCTGACGGGCGTCGGCGAGATAGCGGCAACCGGTCGGGCCCGCGCACCGCGAGGCGCCCGACCGTTCCGCGCGGAACTTCGTTGAAATCCTTGTCGACGATCTTGGCTTCGTAGCCAGGCACGGGCGTTCCCGGTGACGCCCGGCTTTCGGTCGTCGAGACGAGCTGCCGATGAACACATGCAGCATTTCCGTCGAGCCAATGCCGTCGAGGATCGGCACGCCGGTGCGCTTCGTCCAGGCTTCGTAGACCGGAGCCGGAAGCGTCTCGCCCGCGGACACGGCCACGCGCAAGCGAGGAAAGATCCGCCCCTTCGTCCAGCGCCGCGAGCATCGCGCGATACGCGGTCGGCGCCGTGAAGCAGACGGTCGCCTTGTAGGTTTCGATGATCTTGACGAGGTTCGGCGGGGTCGCGCTTTCGATCAGCAGCGGCGGAGGCGCCGAAGCGCAGCGGAAACACGGCAAGTCCGCCGAGCCCGAAGGTGAAGGCGATCGGCGGCGAGCCGACGAACACATCGTCCGGCCGAACCTCGAGCACCTGCTTGGCATAGCCGTCGGCGATGATGAGAATGTCGCGATGAAAGTGCATCGTCGCCTTCGGCGCGCCGGTCGTGCCGGAGGTGAAGCCGAGCAGCGCGACGTCGTCCCGCCCCGTGCGCACGGCGTCGAAGGTCACCGGCTTGTTGAGAGCGACGCGGTCGAGCTCCGCGTCGTGGTTGGCGGTGCCGTCGAAGCCGACGACGCTCTTGAGAAAGCGGCTCTCCTTGGCGCAGGCGACCAGTTCATCGAGGATGCGGGTGTCGCATAGCGCGAGCTTGATCTCGGCCTTGTCGACGATCTTCGTCAGTTCTCCCGCCCGCAGCATCGGCATGGTGTTGACGACGACCGCGCCCGCCTTGGTCGCTGCGAGCCAGCAGGCGATCATCGCGGGATTGTTCGCCGAGCGGATCAGCACCCGGTTGCCCGGCTTCACGCCGTAATCCTCGACGAGCGCCCGGGCGAGCCGGTTGCTCCAGTCGGCAAGCTCCTTGTAGGTGCGGCGCCGGCCGTGGCCGATGAGCGCGGTGCGGTCGCCGAAGCCGCGCTCGACCATGCGATCGGTCAGTTCGACCGCGGCGTTGAGATATTCGGGATAGTCGAACCCTTCGAGCCGAAAGTCCGGCCATTGCTCCGGCGGAGGCAGATGGTCGCGCGAGAACGTATCGACATGAGCGGTGGGACCGAGCATCGCTTCGTTTCCTTCGTCGTTCACCAATGCAGCCCTTCGGGCGTTCAATGGTGGCTAGGCCGCGTCTCACGAATCGTCAATCACACATTACCATACTGTCCAATCGGGAGCGACGAGCCGCCGCTTTCCGTCCGTCGTATGCAGTGTCCCGACGGCGTCGAGGTCGAGCTTGCCCCAGAGCTGGCAGGTGACCAGTTTGTGCTTCTGGTCGAGCGCCTCGCAATAGTTGGTGAACTCGCAGGTCCGCACCTCCGCGCCGCGGCCGAGCAAGATTTTCAGTGCCCAGTCGGGATCGGCGAGAGACTGCCGCGCTGCGCCGACGATGTCGCATACGCCCTCCTCGAGCCAGCGCTCCGCCATTGCGAAATTGTGCGCGCCGCCGGTGCAGACGACTGGCGTCTGAAGTCCGGCCGCGCGAATGGCGTCGCGGATCGCGCGCGTCGGGCCGGCATTGCGCCCGAACGGCCCGCGCGAGTCGGAGATGAACTGGGGCATGCATTCGTAGCCGCTCGGCCCGGTATAGGGATAGGCGGCCGCGTTGACGGCCGGGCGCGCTGCGTCCTCGAATTTTCCGCCGCGCGAAGTCGAAACGAAATCCATCCCTGCGGTCGCGAAGGCGACGCCCATGGCGGACGTTTCCTCGAGCCCGTTGCCGCCCTCGATGCACTCTTCCGCCAGGAAACGGCAGCCGACGACGAAGTCTTGCCCGACCGAGGCGCGCACGGCCTCAAACGCTTCGAGAGGCAGACGCAGGCGGTTCTCGAGCGCTCCGCCGTAATTGTCCGCGCGCGTATTCGTGCGCGAAAGGAACGAGGCCATCGTATAGGCGTGCGCGTCGTGAAGTTCGACGCCATCGAAGCCGGCGGCCTCAGCGCGCTGGGCGGCGGCGGCGAACAGCGGCGGCAGCGATTTCGGCAGGTCACGAATATGCGGCAGTTCGATGTCAATGATGCGCTCGCGATAGCCTTGCATGAGCGCTTCGAACTCGCGCGCGGTCAGCGCCTCTCTCCAACCGCATTCGCCCAGCGCGAGCAGACGCGCCCGCACCTCGGCTTCGCTCGCGCTCTCGCCTCCGACCGCACGGCGGTGCTCATTGGTCACCTGCAGGAAGCGCTCGAAAAACTTCGCGGGCTCCGGACGGCGACGGATCGCGAGGAAATCGATGATCTGAATGAAGAGCCGCGTCCGGCCGCCGCTCGCTTGCCTCACGGCGTTCACCAGCCGGCGCAGCCCCTCAATATAGCGGTCGTGGCCAACGCGCAGCAGCGGACCGCTGGGCACGTCGCGGACGCCCGTCGCTTCCACGACGATCGCGCCCGGCCGACCGCGCGCCAGCCTCTCGTACCACGCAACGACGGCGTCGGAGACGAAGCCTTCCTCCGTAGCGCGCCAAGGCATCATCGCGGGCACCCAAGTGCATTGTGCGAGCTTCAGCCGACCTTGCTCGTGCGGCGAGAACAGGCGCGAGCGCCGGCTTCCTCGCGCGTGGGGATTGCCCCGGCTTGCGAGGCGTACCGGATGCGTTCGGCCGGCCGCCACATGGATAGGCTAATCCGGAACGACCGCGGTCGCCTGGATCTCGACCTTGGCCCGATCTTCGATGAGGGCGGAGACCTGCACGGCCGTCATCGCGGGAAAATTCTTTCCCATGATCTCGCGATAGACCTTTCCGACCTCCGGCAGACGGTTGATGTATTCACGCTCGTCGATGAAGTACCAGACGAGGCTCACGAGGTGCTCCGGGCCCCCGCCTTCGCATGCAAGGACCGCGGCGACGTTCCGCAACGCCTGCGCGATCTGCGTCACGAGATCGTCGCTCTCGAACCGGCATTCCGGGTTCCAGCCGACCTGTCCTGCGACAAAGATCGTCCGACCGCGCGCGACCACGCCATTGGAATAGCCTGAAGGCCTGGCCCAGCCTTCCGGCTGTAAGGGGCGATGCATGAGCGACTCCTCGAACGTGTTCATCTCAGCTCAGCGTGACCTCAACAACTCGCGCGCGACGATCAGCTTTTGGACCTCGGTTGCGCCCTCCGTAGATCCGGACCGCCCGGATCTCACGGTAGAGGCTCTCCACAATCTCGCCCCGCTGCACGCCCCGGCCGCCGAACATCTGGACGGCGCGATCGATCACGCGCTGGGCGGATTCCGTCGCCGCCATCTTCGCCATTGCGGCCTCGCGCGTCGTCGGCAGCTTCTGCACGTCGCGTCCCCAGGCCGCCCGGTAAGTCAAGAGCGCCGCCGCATCGACCTCGGTCGCCATGTCGCCGAGCGCGCCCTGCGTCAGTTGGAGATCCGCGAGCGTCCCGCCGAACATGCGGCGGGCCCCGGCGTGCTCAAGCGATTCATCGAGCGCCCGGCGGGCGAGACCGAGCGCGGCGGCGGCGACCGAAGCGCGGACGATGTCGAGCGTCTGCATCGCGATTTTGAAGCCGCCGCCGGGAGCCCCGAGGCGGTGGGCCAAGGGGATGCGGCAATTCTCGAAGCGCAGAGTCGCGAGCGGATGCGGCGCGATCACCTCGATGCGCCCGGCGATGGAGAAACCGGGATCGTCGGGAAAGACGACGAAAGCGGAAACGCCCCGCGCACCCGGCCCCTCGCCGGTGCGCGCGAACAGCGTATAGACGTCGGCGACGCCCCCATTGGAAATCCAGGTCTTTTCGCCTTCGATCACGTAGGAATCGCCGTCGAGGCGCGCCAAGCAGACCATCGCGGCGACGTCGGAGCCGGCCTCCGTCTCCCGACAGCGCGAACGCCGCCAGCCATTCGCTGGCGCGCGTCTTCGGCAGGTGGCGGCGCGAAGTTCTGGCGAGCCGGCGATCGCGATCGCGCCCGACCCAACCCCTGCATCGCGAAGGCGAAGTCGGCCAGACCGTCGCGCCACGCGAGCATCTCGCGCGTCAGGCAGGCGGAACGCGAATCGATGGCCGTCGCGTCGGCTTCGGGCGGCGCTACGCCGTCCTTCAGCAGGCCCGCCCGGCCCATTTCTCGCACGAAACGCCGACAGGAGGCGTCGACGTCGTCATGGTCGATCGCGTCTATGACCGGCGAGCCTATGAACATGTCGACCCGTTCGGCGAGCGCCCCCGGTGGCCGTGTTCGAAGAAAGGCCATTCGAGCCAGTCGCGGGCCATGCGCTTTGCCGGAGCGCGCATTGCTCAGTCGCCTTCGAACACGGGCTGGCGCTTGGCGGCGAACGCCTCGAAAGCGCGACGGAAATCTTTCGTCGCCATGCAGATCGCCTGCGCCTGCGCCTCGGACTCGATCATTTCGTCCAGCCCCATCGCCCATTCCTGGTTCATCATCGTCTTCGTCATGCTGTGAGCGAACCACGGACCGTTCGCAAGCCCGCGCGCAGTGATGTCAGACCAAATGCTCGCGGTCGCTCTGGCCATGCTAGCGGATCGAGCCTAACATTTGAGTCCCGGATGGGATTCCCGCGGCAAGTTCGGCGTGCGAGTCTGCGCGATGCGCGCAGGAAAATCCCTCTCCGTTTCGTCCGCCGATATTCGCCGGCTCAAAGCTGTGGTGCAAGACCGCAACGCGCCTCAGAAGCGCGTCTGGCGGGCTGAAATCGTGCTGTTGACCGCCGATGGCGTCGGCACGAACGAGATCATGCGGCGAACGGCCAAGTCCAAGACCTGCGTTTGGCGCTGGCAGGAACGCTTTCTGGAGGACGGGTTCGACGGCCTGCTTCGTGACAAGACGCGTCCCTCGCGAATCAAGCCCCTCAGCGCCGAGGCGACGGAGCGCGTTGTCGCCTTGACGCTTGGCGACCCGCCTGGTGAGACGACCCACTGGACCGGAGCCTTGATGGCGAAGGCGACTGGGCTCAGCGTGAGTTCGGTCCAACGCATCTGGCGCGCCCATGGTCTGCAACCGCACCGGATGCGCCAGTTCAAGCTGTCCAACGATCCGCGCTTCGTCGACAAATTGCGCGACGTCGTCGGGCTCTATGTCGATCCGCCCGCACACGCCATCGTCCTGTCGGTCGACGAAAAGAGCCAGATTCAGGCGCTTGACCGCACACAGCCCGGACTGCCGCTGAAGAAGGGTCGCGCCGGAACCATGACGCACGACTATGAGCGCCACGGCACGACGACGCTGTTCGCCGCGATGAACGTCCTCGACGGCACGGTCATCGGCCGCAACATGCAGCGCCATCGCCATCAGGAGTTCATTCGCTTCCTCAATGTCATCGAGAAGCAGGTTCCCGTTGGAAAGACGATTTATCATCCCAATGTTCGCGGATGGCTCGAACGCCATCCGCGATGGACGTTCCATTTCACCCCGACATCGGCTTCCTGGCTCAACGCGGTCGAGGGCTTCTTCGCGACCCTCACAAAGCGCAGGCTCAAACGCGGCGTCTTTCGGTCTGTCGCCGACCTGCAAGCCGCGATCAACCGCTTCCTCGAAGAGCACAATCAGCAATCGCAGCCCTTCACCTGGACCGCCGATCCCGACAAAATCATCGCCGCCGTCAGACGCGGGCACCAAGCGTTAGATTCGATCCAATAGGCTAGAGCTATGAGCAACCCCTTCCGATATTTCAACAGCTGTCCGGAGGTCATCCGTCTGGTCGTGATGATGCACGTGAGATACCCATTGTCGCTGCGCAACGTCGAAGATCTCCTGGCCGAGCGCGGGATCGACATCAGCCACGAGAGCGTTCGGTTCTGGCGGAATCGGTTTGGCCCAATGTTCGCCGCCGAGATCCGCAAGAGACGCGCCGCGCACATTGCGCGGCTTCATCCAGTGGCGTTGGCATTTGGATGAGGCGTTCGTGAAGGTCAACGGCAAGCTCTGCTATCTCTGGCGGGCGGTCGACCATGAAGGCGAGGTGTTGGAGGCGGTGGTCACCTCAAAGCGGGACAAGGCTGCGGCGCTGAAGCTTCTCAAGCGGATCATGAAGAAATACGGGGCTCCTCGCAGCGTCGTCACCGACCGGCTTCGTGCATATTCCGCGGCGATGAGAGAGGTTGGCAACGCCGATCGCCAGGAGGTCGGCGGTCGGCTCAACAATCGCGCGGAGAATTCACATCAGCCGTTTCGACAACGAGAGCGCGCCACGCAGCGGTTTCGAAGCATGAAGACGCTGCAGAGGTTCAGCTCAGTTCACGCCCAGGTCCACAACTATTTCAATCAGGAACGCCGTCTCGTCACGAGGCAAGTCTACAAGCAGAGACGCTCGGCCGCGTTGGCCGACTGGCGCGCACTCGTGGCGTAGATCGCCGTTTGCGGGCGGGCGTCTCGCGCCACACGCAGACGACCGCGGTTACTTTGACAAAGCCCTCACACACTCTGCTAGGAACAGCTCCTCTTGCTCAAGCTTTCTTGCCGCCAATTGCTCAGTGGTACTTCTTCTCATTCGGTTCACATCCCTTCACTGCTCGCAAGTTCGTTCTGCTTCCGGAACTCCAGGTTCAAGAACTCATAGAGATTGTTGCGACTGTCGGACAACGCCGAGCCGCCGTATGCGGCCAGCGCCATTTCTGGATGCAAGAGTTCGGTTACGGCGTAGTTTTCATGTGGGATTTTCGCGGCCAGATCGGAACTGAATTTTCGCCGTGCCTCGTTTTGCGTTCCGTAGGCACCGTATCTGACCCAGGCTAGCAGGTTGCTGAAAAAGTGGCGCGGAAGGGCTCTGGTGTTTGCCTTTGGGGGGTGATTCGCTGGCGTCGGCGAGGCGATTCGCGAGGGGATCGATGCGGGGCGAGGATCGGACGAGCGGGACGTTGTTCTCTTACGTCGACGTCGAGGGGCGGATCGCCGCGAATCATCCGCTGCGGGCGATGCGGCGGCTGACCAACGCGGCGCTGGCCCAGCTCGACGCGAGGTTTTCGGCGCTTTACGAGGGAATTGGGCGTCCCTCGATCCCGCCGGAGCGATTGCTGCGGGCCTCGCTTGTGCAGCTTCTCTATTCGATCCGCTCGGAGCGGCAGCTGGTCGAACGGCTGGAGTTCGACATGCTGTTTCGCTGGTTCGTCGGGCTTACGATCGACGAGAGCGTGTTCGACGCCTCGACCTTCTCGAAGAACCGCGACCGCCTGCTCACCCACGAGATCGCGCAAGAGTTTCTGTCTTCGCTTCTCGGCCTGCCGGAGGTGAAGGGGCTTCTGAGCGCCGAGCATTTTTCGGTCGATGGAACGATGTTGAAAGCCTGGGCGTCGATGAAGAGCTTCCGTCCCAAGAGCGCCTCTGGCGAAGGCCGGGGGAACGACCCGGGCGAGCCGCTGCCTCCGGGGCGCAACCGCGAGGCCGACTTCCGCAAGACCAAGCGCTCGAACAAAACCCACGCCTCGACGACCGACAAGGAGGCGCGCCTTTATCGCAAAGGCGCAGGCCAGGAGAGCCGTCTTTGCTATCTCGGCCATGCGCTGATGGAGAACCGCAACGGTCTTGTGGCGGCGCCCGAGGCGACGCTGGCGACCGGAACGGCCGAGCGCGAGGCGGCGGCTGCTTTCAGCCAGCGCTTGCCCTTTGGCGCGACGCTCGGCGCCGACAAGGGCTATGACGCCGAGGCCTTCGTCGAGGGCTTGAAGGCGCGTGGGATTGAGCCGCATGTCGCGATCAACGGGACGGTGAGCAAGCATGGCAAGGCGCGCAAGACCGCCGTCCCGGGCGAGGTCGCCGCGAGTGTGCGCTATGCGATCAGCCAGCGGCTGCGCAAACGCATCGAGGAAGGCTTCGGCTGGACGAAGACGGTCGGCGGCCTCATGCAGGTGAAGGTGCGTGGCCTCGACAAGGTCCGCGCCGCTTTCGTCTTCGCCATGGCCGCCTACAACATCGTCCGCCTGCCCAGGCTTATGGCCGCAACGGGCGAACTGCGTCCAGCGACATGAAAAGCCAGAGAACAATGACCCGACGTCACGCCAAAACCTCGAACGTGAGCCGCGCCCGCCTGCAAAAAATTGCGCTTGCCACCCCTCGTTGCGCAAACGCAGTGACTTTTTCAGCAGCCTGCTAGATGTGATCTTTCAGGAGGTTGTCCATTCGGTTTGAGCGGTGAACGCTGATGTCGCCGAACGTCAATGATTCGCGGAGAACCGAATGGACACGCACAAGAATGCCTCGCTTACGCCCAGAGGTCGAGAGGCTATGGCGCGCGGCGTGGTGGAAGGCGGTCTGTCGAAGGCGGCCGCGGCGCGCCAGTTCAACACGACGCCGAAGACGGTCGCCAAATGGGTCGCTCGCTTTCAGGCCGAGGGACCGGCGGGTTTGATGGACCGCTCCTCCCGGCCCCGCTCATCGCCAAGCCAGACAGGTCCGGCCGCCTGCGAGAGGGTCGAGGCTTTGCGCCGGCAGCGCCACACCGGCAAAGAGATCGCTGCGGAAGTCGGCGTCTCGGCCGCCACCGTCAGTCGCGTCCTCAAACGCCTGGGCCTCAACCGGCTGTCGGCGCTCGAGCCGGCCGAGCCGATCCGCCGCTATGAACGCGCCGCACCCGGCGAGATCGTCCACATCGACATCAAGAAGCTTGGCAAGTTCAATCGGATCGGCCACCGGATCACCGGCGACAGGATCGGCCAGAGCAATGCGCGCGGGGTCGGCTGGGAATATGTGCATCTGGCGATCGACGACCATTCGCGGCTCGCTTATTCGGAAATCCTGCCGGACGAGAAGCGAACCTCCTGCCTGCGCTTTCTCTTCAACGCCCTGCGCTACTTTCGAAGCCTCGGCGTCAAGGTCGAACGCGTCATGACCGACAACGGCTCGGCCTTCAAATCACGCCGCTACGCCAAGGCGCTGCGCCGGCTCAAGATCAAGCATCTGCGGACCAGGCCCTACACGCCCAAGACCAACGGAAAGGCCGAGCGCTTCGTCCAGACCAGCTTGCGCGAGTGGGCCTATGCGCGAGCCTACGACACGTCCGACCAACGCGCCGCCGAACTGCCCGTCTGGCTTCACCGCTACAACTGGCATCGCCCACATGGCAGTCTCGGAGCAAAACCCCCAATCAGCAGAATCGCCCTAACCAAGGACAACCTCTTGAGCCTCCACAGCTAGCGCACAGGCCGAGCTGTTTAGAATCGTGGACGCCTCCTCGTCATTCCGCGCGGGTTCGGGTCGACAACGGCCCAGGCCGACACCAGGTTTGAGAAAGCTGATACGAGTTGCAAAACGCCAAGTCCGCCTCGGCTGAAGCCGGTCGCTACGAGACGGCGTCCCGCAAATCGGTCCTCGCCGAGAAAGCCTGCAAGGCTCATCACGTGCTCGGCCCAGTTCCAGTCATTTTCATTCGGAAGAGGAGGCGCTTGTGGCGCAATGACCACGGTGCCGGAAAGTCGGCCGAGAATAGCCTGAAAGGGTGCGGTCTGGTGTATGCACACCTTTGGTATGTCGTTGGCGCTCGAACCGGCTTCGCCTTGACCATGCAGGAAGAGTAAAACCGGGCTCTGAGCCCGTGTTGTTTCTGGTTCGATGATTAGCGCAGGCAACCCGGCAACGTTATCGATTTCGGACCAAGCAGCTGGCGTGCCGTCGATCCAGCTCGCATAAGACGAGATCACTCACGTTCTCCTCCTTCGCCGGGCGTGGCTGGACTTGGATTCGGCGAATTGGAGTCCACTGGGGAGCGCCCCGTTCGCTGGCGACAATCGAGCATTCACTCATCCGGCGACGACTTTATGCGCACTGTGTTGGGTCCAGCGCTTTGAAGCCCTGCATCCTCCGCTTGGCGCAAATGGCAGTCATTCCGCGACCGCCTGACGAATGGGTAAAGTCGCTCGCGACCAAAACGCTGAACCTTCCGGCCCCCGATCCGCGGAAGCTGCGACAACGCCCCTCAGGCGCGTCTCTCGGATGGCGGCGGTTACTGCGGCGTGTTCCTCATTGGTAAGATCGATTGTCGGCACGGCCTAGCCGGCCTCTCCGCACAGAGGCTCCGGGCGACGATCAGTCAGTCATCGCGTCGCCGCAAACAGAGGTCGCCGGTGGTCATTCCGTGAATGCTGATGAGCAACGTGAGGAACCACAACGCCCCGAGAACATTTTGGGTCATTGCTGCCCTCCGAATCGACTGTGCCGTCCGGCAGTGTACGCTTTCAACCGGTCTAGGGAACCGGGGCGTCAAGAACCTCGAGGGGAAAGATCTTCGTGTTGGGTTCACCCGCTGCACCCACCGCGCGTGGGATCTGGGCGTGTTTCAGCTGCTCGCGTAATTGCAGCCGCCAGCGTCAGGGCGCTTATGGTAAGGAGCCTGCTTGTGCGAGATCGCATCTTAAACATCCTTCCTTTGCGGGGGTTGGTCTCGTTGGAATGATCCGCGTTCTGGGGACGGCGGCAAACGGTATGGCGCCGCGGCTACAACCATCGAAATCTTGGGCCAAACATTCTCGGCGCAACTACGCATATTCGCGCCGGTTTTCGGGCGACGCCAATCAGAATTCACCATGGCGGCGTCACGTTGGCGAACGAAAAGCGCGACGGAGCTGCGTTTCGTGTATCTTCCAGCTGCTGGAGCGCCTCGCGCCAAGTGTTCATCGACGCTGCGCGGAGTGCTCGGTGCGTTTGGGCCGATGCGAGGTGGCGTTGAACATTGAGGGTGTTGCTGGAGCATTAATCGGGTTTCCCGTCGGAGCGACTCTGGCGCTATCAGTGGGAATGATCGTACTTGGTTATTTTCACGGCCACGGGCGGGGCGCCGATTCTGTGGGCCGGCGAGAGATCAGGTTCTGGTCCGGACCGGGGCGGCGGGCTCGCACGCCTACCCGTCGAGGCGATGAAGCTCGAATATCGGCGGCCAAGACAAATCGCCGCGTGGAGCAGTGCTATTTGCAAACCCGCGGGGGCTGTCCTCGATACGCACGTGAACGGGCGACGCGCTGTTTGGGGACCGCAAAGATACGGATCGTAGCCCGGATCCGCCAGCATCTTGGAGGCAAGTCATGACGATCGGTCACGACATGACCCCGAGCATCGACCCTAGCCGGCAGAGGAGCACGGGGCCTGTGCGGACCAAGCAGCCGATCTATGTCGATCTCCTGCCGCCCTGCAATATCGCCTGCCCGGCCGGCGAGAACGTCCAAGCTTGGCTGGCGTTCGCCCAGGCCGCCAAGTTTCGAGAGGCCTGGGAGGCGCTCGTCCGGGACAATCCGCTGCCGGGCGTGCATGGCCGGGTCTGCTATCACCCGTGCGAAACGAGCTGCAACCGCAGAGACCTCGACAGTTCTGTCGGCATTCATGCAGTCGAACGCTTTCTGGGCGATCTCGCGGCGCAACACGAATGGCCGCTGCCCGTCGATGCGCCCCGCTCTCGGCAAACGCGTGCTGGTGGTTGGGGCTGGTCCGAGTGGGCTCTCGGCTGCCTATCATCTGAAGCGGCTTGGCCATGAGGTGGAGATCCACGAGGCAGGGCCGCAGCCCGGCGGCATGTTGCATTTCGGCATTCCCGCCTACCGACTGCCGCGCGAGGATCTGATGAAGGAGATCCGCCAGATTGAGCGCATGGGCGTCGGGATAGTCGTCAATCACAAAGTCGACGATGTTCTCGCCGAACAGGAAGCGGGTCAGTTCGACGCCGTCTTCATCGCAATCGGCGCCCATCTCTCCAAGCACGTAGACATTCCTGCGCGCGACGCAGTCAAGGTGCTCGATGCGGTGTCGTATCTGCGCGATGTCGAGACGCGGGAGGCGCCGTCGCTCGGCCGCCGCGTGGTGATCTATGGCGGCGGCAACACTGCCATGGATGCTGCCCGCACAGCGCGTCGCCTTGGCGCCGAGGAAGCGATGATTGTCTACCGTCGCGACCGGGCCCACATGCCGGCTCATGGGTTCGAGGCCGACGAAGCGCTGGCGGAGGGCATCAAGATCAAGTGGCTGACGTCGATCAAGGCGATCGACGGCGGTGATCTCACCGTCGAGGTAATGGAGATTGACGCCAAGGGCCGCGCCCAGCCCACTGGGCAACTCGAGACGCTGAAGGCCGACGCGGTGGTGCTCGCCCTCGGCCAGGAGGCGGACAGCGCCTTCCTGCGCAAGATCCCAGAGATCGTTCACCAGGCCGACGGCACGGTGGTGGTCGGGCCGGACATGATGACCGCCAGGCGGGGCATCTTCGCCGGCGGCGACATGGTGCCGGCCGAGCGCTCTGTCACGGTCGCCACCGGACACGGCAAGAAGGCGGCGCGCCACATCGACGCTTGGCTGCGCGGCGGCGTCTACAGCCGTCCCGCCAAGCATCCGACGGTCGACTTCGCCGGATTGAACCTGCCGATCTATGCGGATGCGGCGCGCTCCACCGAACACGAGCTGCCCGTCGGAGCGCCTCGCGCTGGCTTCGACGAGGTGGTCGCCGGCCTGAGCGAGGTGGAGGCCCTGCACGAGGCCCGGCGCTGCCTCTCATGCGGCAATTGTTTCGAATGCGACAATTGCTTCGCCGCCTGTCCGGAGGACGCCATCTTCAAGCTCGGCCCCGGCCGCCGCTACGAGATCAAATACGCGCTCTGCACGGGCTGCGCGGTGTGCGTCGAGCAATGTCCCTGCCACGCCATGGAAATGATCCCCGAGCCGGCGTGAGGTAGTCCGCGCCGGCTTGCCGGTCGGAAATTCGCAAGGAGGCCAAGTGATGGGCACGCGGACGACGATGGACGGCAACACCGCCGTCGCGCATGTCGCCTATCGCGTCAATGAGGTGTGCGCGATCTTCCCGATCACTCCGTCGTCGACCATGGCTGAACTGGCCGACCAGTGGTCGGCTGAAGGTCTCAAGAACATCTGGGGGAATGTCCCCGTGGTGCAGGAGATGCAGAGCGAGGGAGGGGCCGCCGGCGCCGTCCATGGCGCGCTGCAATCCGGAGCGATGACCACGACCTTCACCGCCTCGCAGGGGCTGATGCTGATGCTGCCCAACATGTTCAAGATAGCCGGGGAGCTGACCCCAACGGTGTTTCATGTCGCGGCTCGGTCGCTCGCCACGTCGGCGCTGTCGATCTTCGGAGACCATTCCGACGTCATGACCGTCCGCACCACCGGCTTCGCGCTCATTTCCTCGGCTAACGTACAGGAAGCCCATGATGCGGCACTGATCGCGCAGGCGGCGACGCTTCAGTCGCGCGTGCCGTTCCTCCATTTCTTCGACGGCTTCAGGACCTCGCACGAACTCAATACCTTGTCGCTCCTTAGCGACGATGACATCCGGTCGCTGATCCCGAACGAACTGGTCCGCGCTCACCGCTCTCGCGCGCTTAGCCCCGAACATCCCTTCATTCGCGGCACCGCGCACAATCCCGACACGTTTTTCCAGGCCCGCGAGGCGGTAAGCCCCTTCTACGCCAAGGTCCCCGCCGTCGTGGCGAAGATCATGGCGCAGTTCGACGCTCTCACCGGGCGTCGCTACGGACTGTTCGAGTATGAAGGGACGGCGGACGCGGAACGTGTTCTCGTCCTGATGGGCTCGGGCGCGGAGACCGCGCGCCAGACGGTCATGGCGCTGGTCGCTAAGGGCGCCAAGGTCGGCGTTCTGCAGGTTCGCCTCTATCGGCCATTCTCAGCGGCCGATTTCCTCGCTGTCTTGCCTGCGTCCGTCACCGCGATCGCCGTCCTGGAGCAGACCAAGGAACCGGGCTCGACCGGCGAGCCCCTCTATCTCGACGTGGTGGCCACTCTTGCCGAGGCGGTAGGCCGGGGCGAACGAGGGTCGATGCCCCGGGTGGTCGGCGGCCGCTACGGGATCTCGTCAAAGGATTTCACTCCCGCGATGGCGAAGGCGGCGTTCGACGAACTCCTCAAACGCGACGCAAACGACCGTTTTGCGGCACGGAACGGCTTCACCGTCGGGATCAACGACGACGTTTCTAATACGAGTCTCGAGGTGGATCCCAGTTTCTCGATCGAAGCCGACAGCGTCACCCGCGCGGTCTTCTACGGCCTTGGCGCCGACGGAACGGTCGGGGCCAACAAGAACAGCGTGAAAATCATCGCCGAGGATGCCGGGCGCTACGCCCAAGGCTATTTCGTTTACGATTCACACAAATCGGGCGCCCAGACCATTTCGCACCTCCGTTTCGGGCCGGATCCGATCAAGGCGCCCTATCTGATTGCCGAGGCGGGCTTCGTCGCTTGCCACCAGGCAGGATTCCTCGAGCGGCAAGATGTCCTACGGCTGGCGGCGCCGGGCGGCGTCTTCCTGCTCAATACACCCCACGGACCCGACGAGGTCTTCGATGACCTGCCGCGGCCGGTGCAACGGCAGATCATCGACAAGCGCCTCCGTTTCTTCGTCATCGACGCCTCCAAGGTCGCCCGTGAGGTGGGTCTCCCCGGGCGCACCAACACCATCCTCCAGACCTGCTTCTTCGCCATCTCCGGCGTGCTGCCGCGCGAGGCGGCGATCCGGCACATTAAGGAATCGATCCGCAAGACTTATGGCCGCAAGGGCGAGACGGTGGTCGCCAAGAACTTTGCTGCGGTCGACGGTACGCTGGCGCGCCTCTATCAGGTCGAGGCGCCGGCGGCGGCGAGCAGTGACCGAGACCTGCCGTCGATCGTGCCCGACACTGCCCCGGACTTCGTGCGACGCGTGACTGCCCGGATGATGGCCGGGCGCGGCGACGACATTCCCGTCAGTCTGATGCCGCCAGACGGTACATTTCCATCGGGCACCAGCGCCTACGAGAAGCGTAACATCGCTGCCGTCGTGCCCGTCTGGGAAGAGGATCTCTGCATTCAATGCGGGCAATGCAGCTTCGTCTGCCCGCACAGCGTCATTCGCGCGCGCTACTATCACGAGGACGCGCTCGCCGCAGCGCCCGCTTCGTTCAAGTCCGCCCCGGTCAACGCGCGTGGTTACCCGGAAGCCCGCTTCAGCTTGCAGTTCTATGTCGAGGACTGCACCGGCTGTGGTCTCTGTATCGAAGCCTGCCCGGCGGTCAGCCCGCGCAAGCCGGGGGTCAAGGCCATCAACCTCGCCGACAAGGAGCCGCTGATCGCGAGCGAACGCGTCAACATCTCCTTCTTTGAGAAGCTTCCGGTCAATGACCGCGCTCGGGTCGATTTCGCCAACGTTCGCGGTGTGCAGTTCCTCGAGCCCTTGTTCGAGTTCTCTGGCGCCTGCGCCGGATGCGGCGAGACGCCGTATCTCAAGCTCCTCTCGCAATTGTTCGGGGACCGCGCTCAAGTCGCCAATGCCACCGGCTGCTCGTCCATCTACGGCGCCAACCAGCCGGTGACGCCATGGACGAAGGACCGCGAGGGCCGCGGGCCGGCATGGTCGAATTCGCTGTTCGAGGACAATGCCGAGTTCGGGCTGGGCTTTCGGCTGGCCGCCGACAAGCATCTCGAACTAGCCCGGACGCTGCTCCGCCAGCTTGCCGGGGTCGTCGGCGAAGACCTTGCGAACGGCATTCTCACGGCCCCGCAGATCCAGGAGTCGGAAATACGGGCCCAGCGGATCCGGGTCGCGGAGCTCAAGACACGGCTTCTCAAGCTCTCCGGCGAGGCTTTCGATGATCTCCTCTCGGTCGTCGATCATCTCGTGCGGCGGAGCATCTGGATCGTCGGTGGCGACGGTTGGGCCTATGACATCGGCTATGGCGGACTCGACCACGTGCTGTCGACCGGTCGCGACGTCAACGTCCTGGTGCTCGATACCGAAGTCTATTCCAACACCGGCGGCCAGGCGTCGAAGGCGACGCCCCTCGGAGCGGTGGCCAAGTTCGCGACCGCCGGCAAGCGCGTTGCGCGCAAGGACCTCGCCCTCCAGGCGATCGCCTATGGCAATGTCTACGTTGCGCAAGTCGCCATGGGCGCCAACCCGCAACAGACGCTGGACGCGTTCCGCGAGGCGGAAGCCTACGAAGGAACATCCCTGATCCTGGCCTATAGCCAGTGCATCGCCCACGGCATCGACATGCGCTTCGGAATGAAGCAGCAGGACCTGGCTGTTGCGAGCGGCTATTGGCCCCTGCTTCGGTTCAATCCGGCCATGCGCACGATCGGTCAGAACCCGTTCCGGCTCGAACTCGCCGCGCCCGACCATCCCGTTCAAGGACTATGCGTACAACGAGATACGCTACTCGTCCCTCGCTGACGCACGGCCGGACGAAGCGGCTTCGCTGCTCGCCGCCGCCCAGACGGCCATCGTGGAGAAGTACCGCCAATACGAGGATCTTGCCACGCGCGACGGTAGCCGGTTTCAGGTCGGCGGCGCCACCGCCAAGTCAGTAACGTAGCTGCGCGGGTGCGAACCTCGAACGTATTGGTCGCGAGGATGTCATGGATTTGACGACACGGTATATGGGCCTTGACCTAAAGAACCCTCTAGTCGCGTCCGCTTCGCCGCTTAACGCCGACCTCGGCAATCTAAAACGCCTCGAGGACGTCGGGACCGCGGCCGTGGTGCTTCCCTCTCTCTTCGAAGAGCAGATCGAGGCCGAGGCTGCACGTTACGACCATCTGACCGGCGTGAACGCCGAAAGTTCGCCTGAAGCGCAGAGCTATTTTCCCGCACCGGCCGACTACAAGGTCGGGCCGCAGCAATATCTCGACCTTGTTCGCCGCGCGAGCGGGTCGCTCGACATTCCCGTCATCGCCAGCCTAAACGGCACGACCGACCAAGGCTGGATTTCCTACGCCAAGTTGATCGAGGAAGCCGGCGCCGCGGGACTGGAACTCAATATCTACTTCATCCCCGCTGACCTTTCGCTGACCGGCAATGACGTCGAGCAACGCTATATAGACATTCTGAAATCTGTGCGGGCCATGGTCTCCATTCCGGTCGCGGTCAAGCTTAGTCCCTATTTCAGCGCGGTCGGCAGCATGGCGCTGGCCCTCGAACGCGCCGGCGCCGACGCCCTGGTGCTGTTCAATCAATTCTACGAGCCTGATCTCGACATCACGCGCCTCGAGGTGCTGACCGACCTCAAGCTCAGCCAGCCGGATGAGATTCGCCTGCCATTGCTCTGGCTCGCGGTTCTCTCCGGCCGCGTGAAAGTCTCCCTCGCCGCCACAACGGGAGTCACCTCCGCCGACGAGGTCGTGAAATACCTCCTCGCCGGGGCCGACGTCGTGATGACCACCTCGGCCCTTCTGCGCCACGGGGTGGACTATGTGGCTGTCTTGCTCGACGGACTGACGTCCTGGCTGCGGGCGCGTGAATTCGCTTCGGTCAATCACATGCGCGGGATCATGAGCCAGCAGCGGGTGCAGGACCCGCAAGCCTTCGAACGCGCCAACTATATCAAGATCCTGCAGGGATACCGCGGCAGCTAGCTAGCACTACTTTGGCAGATTAGGAGTTCGGAAAGGATTTCGCCCGATCGTCGGCTTCGCGATTTTGCGGAGCCGGCGGCGTGGCGGACTGGGGCGGGGATCTTGATCGGTGGCTTGCGCCGTTCCTGGCGCGGCTCGAACACAAGGCGCGCCGGCGGATGTGTCCGCTCTATGTTGCTGGGCTGATTGGGCCGGGCGAGCGCAAGAGCGTCGAGCCGATGGCGTCGCGATGGGCGCCCGGCGATTACGACCAGTTGCATCATTTCATTGCGAGCGGCGTGTGGAGTGAAGCGCCGCTGGAAGAGGAACTCGCGATCCAGGCGGACAAGCTGATCGGGGGCGCCAATGCAGTCCTTGTCGTCGACGACACGGCGCTGCCGAAGAAGGGGTCGCATTCGGTCGGCGTCGCGCCGCAATACGCCTCGGCGCTCGGCAAGACCGCCAATTGCCAGACGCTTGTGTCGCTGACGCTGGCGCGGGACGAGGTTCCGGTGATGATCGGCCTGCGCCTGTTTCTGCCGGAGAGCTGGACCGGCGCGCCCGACCGGATGGCGAAGGCCCGCGTGCCCGAGAACTGGCGGGCGGCGCGTACGAAGCCGGAGATCGCGCTGGCCGAGATCGATCGCATCCGCGCCGCTGGCGTTCGGTTTGCGACGGTGCTGGCGGATGCAGGCTATGGCCTATCCGCGCCGTTCCGCCAAGGGCTCGACACGCGCGGCCTGAAGTGGGCGGTCGGAATCCCCAAGCAGCAGAAAGTCTATCCGAGCAATGTCAGGCTCGTGTTTCCGACCGCCGGACGCGGGCGGCCGCGCAAGCGCCATATTCCCGATCAGCTCTCCGCGCCGGCTGAAGACGTTCTCGCCGCCGCGAAGTGGCGACGCGTCAGCTGGCGTAAAGGAACCAAAGGGCCTTTGGCGGCCTCCTTCGCCGCCGTGCGCGTGCGGATCGCCGATGGTCCGCCACAACGCATCCATGACAAGGGCATGCAGCACATGCCGGGCGAGGAGGCCTGGCTCGTCGGCGAGCGTCGCGCCTCGGGCGAGCGCAAATCCTATCTTTCCAACCTGCCTGCCGACGCCAGCCTCAAGACGCTCGCCGGCGCGATCAAGGCGCGATGGGTCTGCGAGCAAGCCCACCAGCAGCTCAAGGAAGAACTCGGCCTCGACCACTTCGAAGGCCGATCCTGGCGTGGCCTGCACCGCCACGCGCTCATGACGATGATCGCCTACGCCTACCTGCAAAGCCGCCGCCTCGCCGAGGCGAGCGGGGGAAAAAAGAATCCGCCAAGGGCCGCCCAAGCCGACACTGCCCGCGATCCGGCGCGCCGTGCTCGCCATTCTCGCCCGCGCGCCGCCATATCGATGTCCCCATTGCAGGCGAACCCTCCGAAGACACCTCGAATAAATCTGCCAAAGTAGTGCTAGGCCGTGTGGACGAATTTTCGCCAGTCGACGTTTTTGGGATTCCCGCGGTGAATCAAGGCATGATTCATAAGGCTCCGACTGAGTCAGGGGGCCGGGGCCTATGCCGACAAAGATGGATGACGACGATTGGGCGCACACGCTTGCGGTGTTTCGCGCCTGCCTGCCGCGCCGTGGAAGGAAGGCTGAGGACGATCGCCGCTTCCTCGAAGCGCTTCATTTCTTCACCGTCGAGAACGTTCGCTGGCGCGCGCTGCCGGAGCGCTTCGGTCCTTGGAACAGCGTGTGGAAGCGCTTCGATCGCTTGAGCAAGGCCGGCGTCTTCGAGGCCTTCTTCGACACGCTCGCGTCGAGGAGCTCGACGGCGCATCTTATTCAGATGTTCGACTCCACCGTCGTGCGCGCGCATGTGTCGGCGGCCGGAGCAAAGGGGGGCAAGAAGGCCAGGCGCTCGGCCGCTCGCGCGGCGGCTTCACCACGAAAATCCACGCGAAATCGGACGCCTCCGGCGACATCATCGCCTTCGATCTGACCGGCGGCGAAGCCTTCGACGGGCGTCACTTCGAAACCCTGCTCGACATCGGGCCCGACATTCAGCCGCGCGCCGTCATCTGCGACAAAGGCTACGCCAGCAAGGCCAATCGGGACGCCGCAAGAGCGCGCGGCATCGCTCCCGTCATCTCCCACAAGGCCAACGAAAAGAACAAGCCAGCCTTCTTCGCCCGCACCCTCTACAAAGCCCGCGCGCGCATCGAACAGGGCATCGGACGGCTCAAGCGCTTCAGGCGCGTCGCGCTCCGATGCGAAAAGACCGAACGAAACTTCAGATCAATCGTCAGCTTCGCCGCAGGCCTTTGCTTGATCAAATTCGTCCACACAGCTTAGCGATAGGCATCGTCACGCTCGTCAAGAATAAGGACATTTTCGGGTAGATTTCGCGCCCATCGGGAGCGAGATCGTGAGGCGCCGACGTTGATTCTAGCCCATGGCGAAACCTCGCCAAGATCGTGTGGTCGATAATCGCGTCTCACCCCTCCATCAGCGCGAGCACATGTGCAGCGGCTGAGCGCGCCAAGCTGTCGAGTTCGAAGCCGCCTTCCAACACCGAGACAACGCGGCCGCTGCAGTGCTTCTTGGCGATTTCCATCAGGCGCCGCGTCACCCAGGCATAGTCAGCTTCGACCAGATTGAGGTTGCCTTGCGAATCGCGGTGATGGCCGTCGAACCCGGCCGAGACGATGAGAATATTGGGCGAGAACGCTTCGACGCGCGGCAGGATCGCGATTTCCATCGCTTCGCGGAAGGCTTCGCCTCCGTCGCCAGCGTGCAAGGGAGCGTTGACGATCTGATCGTGCTTGCCGCGCTCCCCGATCGACCCTGTGCCGGGATACTGCGGCATTTCGTGCGTCGAGGCATACATGACGGTCTTATCTTCCCAAAAGATCTTTTGTGTGCCATTTCCGTGATGGACGTCGAAATCGAGGATTGCGACGCGCTCCGCGCCGTGGGCCGCCTGGGCATGTCGTGCGGCGATGGCCGCATTGTTGAAGAAGCAAAAAACCCATCGACGTCGCGACTTCGGCATGATGGCCGGGCGGTCGCGTGGCGACGAAGGCGTTTCTGACCTTTTGGGTCATCACCTCGTCGACTGCGAATATCGCGCCCCCTGCCGAGCGAAGGGCGGCCTCGAAAGTGCAGGGCGACATCGAGGTGTCGTCGTCGATGGCCGTGCGCCCCTGCGTCGGCGTCCCCGCGTGGATCGTTTCGATATAGTCGAGCGGATGGACGCGTGCGATCGCCGAAATCTCGGCTCGCGGCGCGACGTCGAAGATCTCCTTGCGGAGCGTGGTCTGGATATCTCCTACGAAACGGTGCGACGATGGGTATTGAAGTTCGGGCCGTTGTTCGCCCGAGAACTTCGGCGTCGACGCCCACCGCCAACTTCGCGCTGGCATCTCGATGAGATGGCCGTAACGATTGCGAGCCAGCAGTTCTGGCTCTGGCGCGCTGTTGACGACGAAGGCGAGGTTCTCGATCTCCTTGTGCGATGACGGCGCGACAAAGCCGCAGCGGTGAAACTCATGCGCAAGCTACTCAAGAAACAAGGCTTCGCACCCGCTGTGCTGGTGACCGACAAGCTTCGCTCCTACGGCGCGGCAAAATCCGAAATCGGGTTGTCGGCGCGCCATGAGCAGGGGTTGCGCAAGAACAATCGGGCCGAGAATTCGCATCAACCAACTCGACGACGCGAGCGTAAGATGCAGCGTTTCAAATCGCCCGGATCAGCCCGGCGCTTCCTGTCCGTTCACGCCGCCGTTCACAACACGTTTAACGTCCAGCGTCATCTCAGATCCCGCCGCACGCTTCGCGTCCTAAGAGACGAAGCGTTCCGGACGTGGCGAGCCGCCACCGCGGCCTGAAGTTCAGCGGGCCTTCCAAACCCCGCGTCGCGCCGATCCAAGTTGGTGTGGCAGCGCCCCACCACCTTCACGGCCGCGCTGCGTTACGACGGCATTGCTGCGCCCATGGTCCTCGACGGCCCCATGAACGGCGAGGCCTTTTTCGCCTATGTCGGACAGGCGCTCGTTCCCGAGTTGCGGCCACGCGACATCGTCATCATGGACAATCTGTCCGCCCATAAGGTCAATGGCGTCAGACAGGCGATCGAGGCCGCCGGCGCAAGCCTGCGCTACCTGCCCCCCCTACAGTCCCGACTTCAACCCTATCGAAATGGCCTTCGCAAAGCTCAAGGCCGCGCTGCGCGCCGCCGCCGCGCGAACCATTCCCGACCTCTGGCAAGCCATCGCTGACGCCCTTCGTCGCTTCACCCCACAAGAATGCGCCAACTATCTCGCCGCCGCAGGATACGATGCAACCTGAGTGGAAAATGCTCTAGGTAATGCCCGCTATTTGCACACTCCGGACGGGCGGAGTCGACGGATGACTGAAGCGGACATTGCAGATCGTAACATTACAAACCTGGTCGGGTTGTCATGTGTCGAGCATCGGCGCGAAATGGCACCCTTCGCGCGAACGACGAAGAATGCTGGGGGAAAGCAGAGAGCTGATCGATACGGTTGTTGACGAATCACGGCTCTCCTGAGAGCGAATATATCGCGACGGACCCAGACGCGTCCTCCCCGCGTCGTGCGGCGTCCCCGGTCAACCCTGGCTCGAATTTAACGCCGGGTGTCCTCGGGTCCGATCGCCCCAACCGTCCACCTGTTCCCTCTGCGACCTCCACCCCGAAGAGTCTGGGGCGTCCAGTTCGCTGGGCTCTCGGTCTGCTTGCCTTGTGGAAAGACTGAGCCATAGCGGGCACCGGCAAGGGTCGAAATCGGCCCGAATCATGCATGACTTCTCCGTGGAGCCATCATGCCATTCGTCACCATCCGACATATTACGACCTACCGCTACCGGCGACCGGTCGCCTTTGGCGAACACCGGATGATGCTCCATCCATGCAACTCCCGCGATCAAAGAGTGATTCAAGCCGACCTAAAGATTAGCCCGGAGCCGAGGAGCCTGAGCTTCGTGCAGGATGCGTTCGGCAATCATGTTGGGATCGCGCGGTTCTCGCGTCGGTCAAATGAGCTGTGTTTCAAGAGCGTCGTATGCGTTGAGCATTCGCCCCGTGATGGCTTCGTTCTCGAAGACGCCGGAGGGCCCCTCCCCGCCGACTACAGCGTCGATGAGTTGCGGGACCTCGCCCCCTTTCTCGAACGCCATCAACTCGATCCGATCGACGCGGTTGGCCGATGGGCTCGGGAATTGCTCTTCCCAAGCGGGGCGATCGGAGCTTTCGAGCTTCTCACGCGGTTGTCACGAGGCATCCATCACGGCTTCATTTACAGGCGGCGGGAAGCGAAGGGCGTCCAGCTGCCGGTAGAGACGCTTCGGCTTGGCCATGGAAGTTGCCGAGACTTCGCTATGCTGATGATCGACGCCACGCGCTCGATTGGTTTCGCCGCGCGTTTTGCGTCGGGGTATCTCGCGATCCCCTTGGACGATCCGCAGGAGCCTACGGGCAGCTCAGGTCGGGGATCGAACTCATGCGTGGGCGCAAGTCTATCTGCCGGACGCCGGATGGATTGATTTCGATCCTACAAGCGGCAGCGTCGGCAACGTCGACCTTGTCACCGTAGCAGTTGTCCCCGATCCTCGCCACGCGATCCCGCTTCACGGCACCTATGTCGGATTTCCGTCGGACCATCTCGGAATGGAGGTGCAAGTGAGCGTCACGTTCGATTGAACGAACCCGCTCCTTCGGCGCAGGAGGAAAGGGGCTGAGGTGAAGCCTCCCGTCTGAGAGGATGTGATCGTCACATCCACCCCTCTCATGACAGGAGGCCCCCGATGGCCACCACGAGCCCTCTTCGCCAGCGCATGATCGAAGACATGATGATCCGCAACCTTTCGCGGGCGACGCAGCAATCATACATCTACGCGGTCGCGAGGTTCAGCCGCCATTTTGACTCATCCCCAGATCGTCTCGGCATGGAGGAAGTCCGCGCCTACCAACTGCATCTCGTCGCAAAGAACCATTCGTGGTCGCACATCAACCAAGTCGCATGCGCCTTGCGGTTCTTCTATGGCGTTACCCTGGGACAGAAGGAAGCCTTCGAACGGATCGTTTTCGGCAGAGAGCCTGAGAAGCTTCCGGCGGTCCTGAATGCCGAGGAAGTCGTACGCTTTCTGGAAGCGGTTGAGGGATTGCGCAATCGTATCGCGCTGACCACTGCTTATGCTGCAGGCTTGCGGGTCAAGGAAGTCACCCGTCTGAAAATCGCCTCTATCGACAGCACGCGGATGTTGCTCCACATCGAGATGGGCAAAGGCGGCAAGGAACGATACGCCATGTTATCGCCGCGCCTTCTCTACATTCTCCGCACCTATTGGCGGCGAGCGCGACCAAGTGTCTGGCTGTTCCAAGGCCAGGAACCCGGCAATCATGTGAGCACGGGCGCCTTGCAGGACGCTTGCCGCAGGGCGCGAAAGCAAGCCAGGATCGACAAGCCCGTCACCGCGCATACGTTGCGGCACAGTTTCGCCACCCATCTCCTGGAGGCTGGCGTCGACATTCGTATCATTCAGGCGTTGCTCGGCCATGCCGACCTGTCTTCGACGACGCGCTATGCACATGTCGCCACGAACCTGATCGCCAGTACGCCGTGCCCCTTCGATCGACTCTCATGCCAGTTGATCCCGCCTGAATAGCCGGCGCGCATGCGCTCGAAGCTGGAGGTGGCGGACATTTTCCGCCGCCACGGCGACACGTTTCGAGCTGCGCAGGGCAACCGGCTCTCCCTCGATCAACGCAAGGTCATGGCCGCGATTGAGGCATGCCGAACGTCGGCGCTCGGCGGTCATGTCGAGCGGTGCGAGGATTGCGGCGAGATCCGCGTCGCCTACAATTCCTGTCGCGATAGACACTGCCCAAAGTGTCAGGGCCTGGCGCGCCTCCAATGGCTGGCCAACCGTCGAACGGAGCTGCTACCCGTCGCCTATTTCCACGTCGTCTTCACCTTGCCGTCGCCAATCGCCGCGATCGCTCTCCAGAACAAGGCGCTCGTCTACGACATCCTGTTCAAGGCGGCGGCCGAGACAATCCGCGTCATCGCTGCCGACCCAAAATATCTCGGCGCCGAGACCGGCATGATCGCGATCCTGCACACATGGGGGCAGACCCTTACCCATCATCCCCATGTTCACTGCATCGTACCGGGCGGCGGCCTCGGACCGGACGGGCGCTGGGTCGCATGCAAGCCGAACTTCTTTCTCCCCGTTCATGTTCTCTCGCGCTGCTATCGTCGCCTGTTTCTCGAACGTCTGCAAACGGCGTTCGCCGCCGGCGGCATGACGTTTCACGGCGAACGCGCACGACTGCACGACCCCGCCGAGTTCGCGCAATATCTCAAACCGCTGACGAATATCCCCTGGGTAGTCTTTGCCAAACGTCCTTTCGCCGGCCCCTCCCAGATCCTCGATTATCTCGGTCGCTACACGCATCGCGTCGCCATCGCCAACGGCCGTCTTCTCGATTGCCAGAATGGCCGCGTCAGCTTTCGGTGGAAGGATTATCGCGCCCAAAACAAGTCCAAGGCGATGACGTTGGACGCCAACGAGTTCATGCGCCGCTTTCTCATGCACGTCTTGCCCAAGGGCTTTCGGCGCATTCGCCACTTCGGCTTCCTCGCCAACTCGTGCTGCGTACGAAAGCTCACTCGCATCCGCGTCGCCCTAGACGTTCCCAATCCCGATCCACGCATCAAACCCAAAGACTATCGCGAACGCTGCGCGCTGCTGACCGGCAAGCGTCTCGACATCTGCCCATGTTGCGGCGGTCGCATGGTCGACGTCAATTCACGGTCGCCCCGTTCGCCCACACGGCCCAAGCCACGATGTGACAGCTCATGACGCCAAGCTCGCCAACTGTGTCTTCGCGTCCAACCAGTGTTGACATGCGCGCGATCCAGCGTCGCACGTCGGCAAGCTCGCGCATCGTTGACCACCGACGACAATGTCGGCCCATAGACCCAGCAAAGATCGTCGTCGAGTATCCACGCTTCGCGACTCTCGCGCTCCGAACCTTCTCAAGAGTGTCGCCCACGCCCGCGCCGCCCGCCGCGAGCGCCGCGCTCAACGCACCTCACGAACGACCAACGCCCATAGGTCGGGGCTAACGACCCCGCAGCTTCGTTCAATCCGGCTTCAAATAGGTCCCGCATCATCCACGCGGAAGGCCCTTTGGCAGCGGGACCGATTTGAACCCTCAGGCATTCTCGTAAGGGTGATCTGGACCCCTCCGCAACCGACGGCAACTCGACGATTCGGCCAATGCACGCGCGGCGCCGAAATCACCGGCCGCCCATTAGTCACCACGGCTGTCCGGAACTCGAAACCAGCGCGAAGCGTTCCCAACCGGCACCGGCCGCGCTGCCCCAAACCGAGGGCGGCGCATAGTCGGGATCATGGCTCTTCGAGGGAGCGGTTCCATTCTAATCGAAGCGGGGTTCGACGTACCGTTTGAATGTCCGGCGGCGACGCCGATGATCCTACAGCTTAGCATCCACCCTTCCCGGGACGCCGACCTGCTGACCCCGGACCGGATCGTCTCGGACCCCTCTCTGCTGATGCGTTCGTAACTCGATCTTTTCGGCAATCGGGTTACGCGCGTCGAAGTTCCGGCGGGGCTCGTCACGTTCTCCGATCGCTTCGTCATTCAGGACTCGGGCAAGCCGGACGAAACACCACCCGACGTGCGGACGGCGCCGATCGTCGACCTTCCCGACGAAACGCTGCTGTTCCTGCTCCCGAGCCGCTATTGCGACAGCGACAAGCTCGCCGATTTCGCCTGGTCGCAGTTCGGAAAGCTGTCCGGCGCCCTGTGTGTGCAGGCGATCTGCGATTTCGTTCACTCGAAGATTCGGTTCAGTTATCCCGACGCGAGCCCAACTCGTTGCGCCGGCGACTCCATGCACGAAGGCGTCGGCGTCTGCCGGGACTTTGCTCATCTCGCCATCGCGCTTTGCCGCTGCATGAACATCCCTGCCCGCTACTGCACCGGCTATCTCGGCGACATCGGCGTTCCAGTCGACGTTAATCCAATGGATTTCAGCGCCTGGTTCGAGGTCTTTCTCGCTGGGCGTTGGTACACGATGGACGCGCGTCACAATCATCCGCGCATCGGCCGCTTCGTTATGGGGCGCGGCCGCGACGCCGCCGACGTGGCGATGTCGACGGCCTTCGGCGTCGCTAAGCTCGTGCGCTTTGAGGTGGTGACCCAGGAGCAGGTTGAGCGTGGTTAATCGCGTACAGGCCAATGTCGCACCGCTCAAAGTCCAAGGATCGATTTGGCCGCGTGTCGCGAATGGTCGCAATTTGCGCACTCCCGCCTCCGGAGTGGCCGCTGCGCATGATCGCAATCCACCATTGGCGATGTTCCGCCGGCGGATCGATCAACGATCAACGCCCGCTCAGGGCGGACCTTTGCCGTCGAACTTTTCCTGGAGACGTCGGGTATGGGCTCACAAGCGGGTGTTCGCCGCGCGCGATCGCAGGGGACGGTGCGAACGGTGGGATTGCGCGCGGCACCTGCCCTCCAGCGTGACGGGGAACCGCAAAGGTCCGCCCAGACCAGACGTTTCCATTAGTGCTCCGATCCGCCCCGTGGGCGCCCCTTGAAGGTCGAGGCGGTAGCGGGGCTATCGTCGCGGCAGGCGAGGGGCACTCGGCGATCGGCGACGGTCGCGCGGATCAGGACTCCGATCGCGGCTGATCTGCGTCCCACCTTCACGTGGCGCTTACCAAAACTGCGCGCGGCCTGCTAACCGCGCTGACGGCGACCAACGCGACGATATTCGCGGCAAGCGCGATGATGCCGACGTTGAGGTCCCTGATCGCTTCCGGCAGTTCGGGGAACAGCGAGCCGATGGTTGCGTGCGTGAAGCTGAGAACCGCGGCGACGACCGCGCCGACCAGAATGCCGGCGAAGGCGCCGGCAGGGGTCGCGAGATTGCGCGGCATCAGGCTCGCGACGACGGCAGGAAAGAGTTGGGTGACGAAGCTATAGCCCACCAAAAGCATCGTCACGATTGTCGCGTTGCCGGTCAGGGTGAAATAGACAGCGACCAGCATCACGACGGGCACGAGCCACTTGGCGAGGGCCAGGGTCTGATCGTCGCGGGCCTCCGGACGCAAGAGGCCAATCAGGTTCTTGGCAAGCAGCATCGCCGCGGTCATCGCGATGAGCGAGCCGGGGACGAGCGCCGTGAAGACGCCCGCCGCGCCGATCAGGCCGACTACAGCCGGCGGGAACTGCTGCGCCGCCAGCTTGAACAGCGCGAGATTGGTGTCCGCGCCCTTCAGTCCCGGCACTTGCAGCACCGCGGCGAAGCCGACGAAGAACACGAACAGCAGTATAAGCTGGTAAATCGGCAAGACAATCGCATTGCGCCGGAACACACGCGCGTCTTTCGCAGCGTAGCAGGCGGCGAAGGAGTGCGGCCACATGAAGAAACCGATGGCGGTAAGCAGCACGGTGGAGATGAACCAGGCGACGCTCTGCCCGCTCGCTGGGAAAACAAGGAAGCCCGGCTTAGCGGCGGCGATCTCTTCGAACATCGGGCCGACGCCGCCATAGAGATGCAGCGGCAGATAGATGCCGAGGAAGAGCGCCACGCAAAGGATTAGGATGTCCTTGACCACCGCCGTATAGGCCGAGCCGCGGATGCCGGACATCATGACATAAACCGTGACGATCGCGGCGCCGATCCAGATCGCCGCGCTCCTGGGGATGGCGCCGTAGCCTGCCGCTGTGACGATGATGCCGAGGCCGGTGAGCTGCAGCACCAGATAGGGGATCAGGGCCACCAGATCGACGACCGAGACCAGCACACCCAGCGTCGGGCTCGCATACTTTCGAACGAAGAAATCCGGCTGCGAGTGCAGCCCGTTCTGCCTGGCGTAGCTCCAGATCAGGGGCAGCAGGAAATAGGCGATCACGTAGGCGAGCGAGCCGTAGGCCAGGATGTAATAGACCGGAGCTCCCTGCCCGTAGGAGAAGCCGGAAGCGCCGAGAAAGGTGAAGGTGGTGTAGATCTCGCCGGCCAGTAGCAGGAAGACGAAGATCCAGCCGAAGCCGCGCCCGCCCACTGCCCACTGCTCGAGGTCCATGTCGCGCCCGGCGCGGGCGGCTACGCCGAGCACCAAAGCGGCGAGCGCGGCGAGTGCGATCAGGGTCAATGCCGCGGTCACGGGGCGTCTTCGCCGTTTGCCGGATCGATCAGATAAACGACGGCCATGATGATCGCTGTCAGCACGACCCAGACCGAGATCCAGCAGAGGGGGAAGGGCATCCCGAGGATGAACGGATCAACCTCGTTATGCACCGCCGGGCCGGCCAGCATGCCGATGAACGGAATGACCGCCAGCCAGTGAATGGGTTTCATTTGAGTTCTCCAACCCATCTTCGCGACGCTCGCTTATCGCTCTGATAAGGCGAATTTGTCGCCCATTCAAAAGCGTGACCAAGTCTCCGCGATTAATAGATTAATATAAGACGGCCGCGCGGCTGCTGGCGCGACGCCAGACGAAATCGACGCCGATCCTGCCAGACTGCGGAAGCGGCGGGTGACGATAGCGCCGGAGGCGCTGGTTCTCCAAGCCAATCACGAAATAGCTGTTCCAGACAAGGCACCAAGCCTTACAAGCCCCCGCACCCCCTACTCTCTTGATGCCACGACCTTTGCGTTCGCGGCATCTACATGCTCGCTGCGACCTTCCGACTGGGCGTGCCGATCCAAAGAGCCGTCGCTTGGCCCTCGTTCTGTTTGGCGCCACCTACGGCGTCGATCATTTTTCGCGAGATCGCTTCCTGCTGAATTCGAAGATGGTCGCGTAGCAGCTTGTTGCGGGTGATGTAGCCCGCGTTCACTCCTGGAATTGAGTGGTTCATTAGCAAGTGCACATCCAGTTCGGCACCCCCGCGGTTTGTGCAATTGTCCGAAACGTCTGCTCAGGTCATTGCCCCATTTCGAGAGCTCATCGCGGTTTTCCTTGTGTTCCGCCAAGTGTCCGCTCTTGCTGTCGGCGGGAAATATCCATTCGGTTGCTTGGTTAGGATAGAGCGATTGCCCTAAACGTAGAACGCGGATCAGGCAGCGGATCATGGGCCGAGACAGCGGAACGTCGAATGCTCTTGCCTCTCCACCCTTAGGCTTGGGTATGTCCAAGACACGCCGACGCAAATCTAAACGCTCCCTGCGAGCCTTCTTGATCGCCTCCGGGCGATGACCCGAGAGCAGCAGAAAAAGATGAAACTCCCGCCGCACCGGGTTTTCGAGCCCTGCCAGTTCATTGAACCACCCCCCGAAGTCCACGCCGCCGGCCGACACGATATATGTCTTGAAGCCGTTCTCCCGTAAGTATGCGAGCAGCTCAACCTGCGGCCGGTAGGTGCATTCCTTGAACAACCGGCCGAACTTGGATGCCGTGCCGTCGCTAACCACCGGCTCGCAACTTGATCAAAGTCCTCATCGGTCATGCCCGCATGGATCGCGAAAGCCAGTTCGAACAGCGCCTGTTTGCCGAGTCCAAAAAGCGTATTGTAATCGTTTTCGAGCACGGCCTTGAACGGTTGACGCTCGCTCATGGTCGCGTCCTTGCCCGACAACTGCTTCACGCGGTCAAAGGCGAAAAAGAACTGTGTCTGAAGCGGCTGCTCGCACCAGAGTGTCCCGTCGTTGTCAAATGTGGCGATCCGGCCGGCAGGCGGCACGAATTCAGCACCCCCTTGATCTGTCACACGCGCAACAAAGTCGAGGATCGCGGATTTCGCCGCGCTATCGTTCCAGGAGGGAAGCGGCGGACTGTCGATCATTGATCGGCTCCAAGGGCAGGTGCGGCTCTCGGCGACGGATGAGCGGGGGATTTGACACCGGGTCGCGGAGCGCTACGGATATCCGGCGACGAGGTCAACGCGCAGGAGGGGCGCATGCGTGAACATCTGGAGGTCATCTCCGCCATCGGGCTCGGATTGGGGTTGGCGATGGCGTTTGCCCAAGGCGCGGTCGCCCAACAAAGCCCCGTGACGGCGATCGACATCGCGCTCGAACCCGACGCTACGATGGTTCAGCACGCGATGGCGGCCGATGCGCGACTACTCAAGTCCTTTCCGAAAGGCTTTACTTTGGATACAACGCATCACCCGCACGTCTCCATGCTGCAGCAGTTTGTCCGCACGGAGGACCTGGACAAGGTGTTTGCGGCGGCGAATGCGATCCTAGCCAAAGAGAAGCCGGCGACGTCGACGCTGAAGGCGTTCAAATATTACTATATCCCGGCTCCCCCTATCGGCCTTGCTGAAATCGTCGTCGAACCGACTGAAGACCTGCACCGGCTGCAGGATGCGCTAGTCAAAGCCGTCGAGCCATACGTCGTGAAGACGGGGACGCCTGCGGCGTTCTTCAGCGATGACGGCGGGCGCGACATCCAACAATCCCTCATAAGCTATGTCGAGAACTTCGTGAGAGACGCGGCGGGCAAGCAATTCAATCCGCATGTGACGATCGGCGTCGGAACGGAAAAATACTTGAACGAAACGCTGGGGGAGCCTTTTCCGTCGTTCACGTTCTCGCCAGCGGGCGCCTCGGTCTATCAGCTCGGCGCCTTTGGCACGGCTCGGAAGGAGCTTAAGGCGCTAACGCCCTAAGCCGGCGAGAGCAAAATCACATCATTTCCCTGATTTGCGCCGCCACGGCAGCGCTGGCGCAGGTACACGCCGGCAATCGAACAGCGTCGACCTCATAGAAGGTATCGTTTACGGATAGACGCCGTTGACGGGTGTGCTCACAAAACTATGGGAATAATAACGACATAAGAATGCCCAGTTTCATCCTGTCCGGCGCGCCAGTTATTTCGGTGTTTTACGTTAGCATCCGCCGTTCTAGCCAGTCGTTCATCGATTCGGAACCACAGCCGGTTAGAGAGCCATGACAACGCGCTCGACGAATCCAACCGCAATCAGGCCCAAACTCAGCCAGCCCGCGGCGCCGGCGAAAATGCGGCCGAAGCTTTCATGGTTGAGCTCCAGGACTGTCACGTCGCGATCGCGACGGGCTCTTGCGCGAGCGCGTGCGCCATGAATTCGAGCCCACGCTCGATTTGGGAGCGGGTGACTGGTCCCCCTAGACCTACGCGCACGGCTTCCGGCGGCGCGCCACCGGCGGTGAAGGCGTCGCTCGCAACCACGCCGAGGCCGGTCGAGCGGGCGTGGCTCACGAAAGCCGACCGTGTCCAGCCGTTGCGCAGCGGCAGCCACAGGTTGAAGCTCAACGGATCGGAAAGATAGGAGCCCGGCTCGAGGATGGTGGCTGCGATGCGCTGGCGCGCCATCGTCTCGGCGCGGATGAAGCGCAGGATGGTGTCGGCGGCTCCGTCCTCGATCCAGCGCGTCGCAATCGCCGCGGCGACTGGGGACGCCATCACTGTCAGCGCGCGCATGGCGCTGTTGAACGACCAGCCGGAGCGAGTGTCGGGCGCGACCACATAGGCGAGTCTCAGCCCCGCGCCGATGCACTTGGCGAGGCCGGCGATATGCCAGCAGATATCGGGCGCCATCGCAGCGAGCGGCGCCGGTCCATGGGTCGGGATGAAGCCATAGGCGTCGTCCTCGACGATGGGGACGTTGTGCCGCCGCGCAATCGCGCAGATGGCGGCGCGCCGCCGCTCGGGAACGGTGATGGTCGTTGGGTTCTGCAATGTCGGATTGAGATAAATCGCCTTGGGCGCGTGCGCGCGCACGCTCTCTTCCAAAGCCTCGGGGATCACGCTGTCGCGGTCCATTTCGACGCCGATCAGTTTGATCCCGAGCTGGGCGGAGATCGCTCGCACGCCCGGATACGTCACGTTCTCGCAAAGGATTGCTTCGCCAGCCTTGGCGAGCATGCTGAAAATGCCGACCATCGCACCGTGCGCGCCAGAGGCGACGAAGATGCGCTCCTGCGAGGGCACCAGCGCCCGCCGTCCGAGCCAGGCGGACGCTGCGTCGCGATCCCGCGGGCGACCCGCCGAAGCCTTGGTAGCGCAACAGCGACCCGAGGTCGGCGCTCACGGCGGCGACGCCGTCGCGCATGCGGGCGATCACGTCGGGATCGTCCGGCTCGGGCGGCAGGTTCATGGAGAAGTCCGCCCGCGACAGCCGGTGGCCGGGCTCGCCGCGCACGATCGCGTTGCGGCGGATGAACGTGCCGCGCCCGACGATCGATTCGACCAGGCCTCGCTTGCCAGCCTCGACATAGCCGCGCGCCACGGTGGTGAAGTCGAGGGAAAGCTTGCGGGCGAGCTCGCGCTGCGGCAGCAGCCGGTCGCCAGGCGCGAGCCGCCCCTTCGCGACGTCCTCAGCGATCGCGTCGGCAATGGCAAGGTAGCGAGGGCCCTCGCGGCCTTGCAGAGCAGGCGCCCAGGCCTTCGACGCCGCAGCTCCAGGGTTCATCACCGCCCGATTGACTGCATCGATGTTGCGCCCCTCCTCGCTTTGCCCTTAGGCGCCGCAAGCCCAAAAAAGGAGCCGCCTTTGCGAGAGCGTGACTCCATATCCAGTCAATTGACTGGATATCTTGCCGTCGTCAACCCATTTTGATCGCAAATTTGAATGGGTCAGAGATGGCATGATGCTTGCTGTGTGTTTGGCGCGCCGGCGAGGGCCGGTCGAACTCGGAGAATACAAGCGCCATGCCAGCGGTCACCCATCCCGCCCACAAGAAGGGCGACGCTTTCGTCGACTACGAGGAGAAGGTGTTCGAGGACGTGAAGGCGAACCCGGGCGAAAAGGCGCTCGTCACCTTCCACACCGTCGCCTTCGAAGGCTCGATCGGCCTCGTCAACCTGCTGCAGGCGACCCGCCTCCTGCGCAAGGGCTTCGAGACCTCGGTCCTGCTCTATGGGCCCGGCGTCACCCTTGGCGTGCAGCGCGGGTTTCCCAAGATCGGCGACGAGGCCTTTCCCGGCCACCTGAACTTCAACAATCAGATCACGAAGTTCATCGGCGAGGGCGGCAAGGTCTACGCCTGCCGCTTCGCGCTGCAGGCGCTGTACGGCCACGGCGAGCCTTCGCTGATCGAAGGCATCAGGCCGATCAGCCCGCTCGACGTGCTCGACCTCGTTCTCCTGCACCGGCGCGACAACGCCTTCATCCTCGACACTTGGACGCTGTGATCTGGACGCTTTGACCGCCTCAACAATCGGCGGGCCTGAACCCCGCCGAGCCGAGGAGACCGCCAATGTCGAAGTCGCGAACCGTGCGCGCCGCCGCGGCCCAGATCGCCCCCGATCTCAACTCGGGGGAAGCGACGCTCGCGCGCGTCATCGAAACCATCGGCGAAGCAGCGGGGAAAGGCGCGGAGCTCGTCGTGTTCCCGGAAACGTTCGTCCCCTGGTACCCTTATTTTTCTTTCGTCACGCCGCCGGCGCAGAGCGGAGCAGAGCACATTCGCCTCTACGAGCACGCGGTCGTGGCGCCGAGCGCGCAGACGGACGCCGTGGCCGCTGCGGCGCGAAAGCACGGCATGGTGGTGATTCTCGGCGTCACTGAGCGCGATCGCGGTTCGCTCTACAACGCCCAGCTGATCTTCGACGCGGACGGGGCGCTCAAGCTCAAGCGGCGCAAGATCACGCCGACTTTTCACGAGCGCATGATCTGGGGGCAAGGCGACGGCTCGGGCCTGACGGTCGCTGAGACGGCGGTCGGCCGAGTCGGCGCCCTCGCCTGCTGGGAACACTATAATCCGCTCGCCCGCTACGCCCTGATGGCGCAGCACGAGGAAATCCACGTCTCGCAGTTTCCCGGCTCGCTGGTCGGACCGATCTTCGCCGAGCAGATCGAGGTGACGATCCGCCACCACGCGCTGGAAAGCGGTTGCTTCGTCGTCAACGCGACCGGTTGGCTGACCGAGGAGCAGATCGCTTCGATCACGCCGAACGAGGGCCTGCAGAAGGCGTTGCGCGGCGGCTGCATGACGGCGATCATTTCGCCGGAGGGGCGCCATCTCGCGCCGCCCCTGACCGAAGGCGAGGGGATCCTCGTCGCCGACCTCGACATGAGCCTCATCGTCAAGCGCAAGCGCATGATGGATTCGGTCGGCCACTACGCGCGACCCGAACTCTTGAGCGTCACCCTCGATGCGCGGCCCGAAGCGCCGGTGAGCTTCGAGCCGTCGCGCCGATCCCTATGGAGACAAGGAGGCCTGGCGATGGAGAGTCCCACGAGCTTGCCGACCGAACGCCTGATCAACGAACTGCAAACCTTCGGCGTGCGGCTGGCTGACCCCAAGGCCGGGCGTTGAGAGCCGCCGCGGCGGCGCGGGGCCATCCGATCACAAGGCGCTGACGATCGACGGCGTGACGGTGATGGCGCCCGTCCACACCGCTCCCGCGTTCGAGAGCCCCTACGTCATCGACGCGCCCGATGCGCAGGGCAGCGAGCCGCATCGCTGCGCGACGGCAAGGCGCTCGGCGAGGCGGTGTTCGTTATGCGGCCGCGCTTTTATGACCTCACGACCGCCGACGGCGTCCCCTATTCAAAGATCGCCGTGCTGCACGGCCGCGACGTGCTGGCGACCACGGTGCTGCAAAGTTGCATCCGCTACCAGAGCCGCACTCAAGACCTGCCAGTTCTGCGCCATCGGCCAGTCGCTCGCGGCCGGACGCACGATCGAGCGCAAGACGCCCAGCTCAGCTCGCCGAGGTCGCCAAGGCGGCGGTCGAGCTCGACGGCGTCAAGCACATGGTGATGACGACCGGCACCCCGCGCGGCGCGCGATCGCGGCGCCGCGATCCTTTGCGAGAGCGCTGCGGCGGTGAAGGCCGCCGTCGATCTGCCGATCCAGGCGCAATGCGAGCCGCCGGACGACGATGCCTGGTTCGAGCGTCTCAAGGCGGCCGGCGTGGACAGCCCTCGGCATGCATCTCGAAGCCGTGACGCCCGCGGTTCGTCAGCGCATCATGCCCGGCAAGGCCGAAATCTCCGTCGAGCGGTATCTCAAGGCCTTCGCCGCGGCCGTCCCCGTCTTCGGCCGCGGGCAGGTCTCGACCTATATCCTCGCGGGCCTCGGCGACACGGCCGATGCGATCCTCGCGATCTGCGAGACGCTCGTCGGCGCTCGGCGTCTATCCGTTCGTCGTGCCGTTCGTGCCGATCTCCGGGCACGCCGCTCGAAAGCCAGCCGCCGCCCGCGCGCCGCATTCATGCATGCGGTGCTCGGGCCGCTCGCGCGGATGCTGGCGGCCAACGGCCTGAGCGCAGCGGACATCAAGGCGGGCTGCGGCAAATGCGGCGCCTGCTCGGCGCTCTCGACCTACGAGAGGAGGCTCGCGTCATGATCTTCGAGCCGTTCGCGCCGTTCAGTCCCTGCGAGTTCCGCGTCAAGTTCGCCGCTTCGCGCTGGGAGCGCGAGGGCGCGTACGCGCTGCGCCGCGCGGTGTTCTGCGACGAGCAGCGATTGTTTGCGGACGACGACCGCGACGGCGTCGACGATTACGCGATCACGATCGTCGCTCTCTCGATGATGGGCGTCGCGGCGGACAAGGTCGTCGGCACGGTGCGCATCCACGAGGAGGAGCCGCGGCTTATGGTGGGGCTCGCGGCTCGCGGTCGAGCGCGATTACCGCCGCATCGGCGCGATCGGCGCGACCTTGATCCGCCTCGCCGTCTCTTCCGCCCACGCCATGGGCAGCGACGAACCTTCCTCGCGCATGTGCAGGCGCAGAACGGGCCGCTCTTCCGCCAGATGCATTGGGAGACGCTCGCCGAGGTCGATCTGCACGGCCGGCCGCATTTCAAGATGCGCGCCGATCTCACGACTGCTATCCGCCGTGCCACGCGCCGGAGCTCGGCTACGTCGCGCTGAGGAAGGCGGCCTGAGTTGGACGCCGCCGAATTCGACGCGCTCGCCGCGTCGCTTCGCGAAAGCGCCGGCGCTCGCGGCCAAGGCCGATATCGGCGTCGTCGCGGAGCGGCTCGGGCTCGCCTGCCGCCGCGATCCCCGTCGGCGACGATTGCGCGGCGATTCCCGATGGCGACGGGCATCTCCTGTTCGCCGATCGAGGGCTTCATCAACGCCTTCGTCGCCGCCGACCCTGGTTCGCCGGCTGGTGCGGCGTGATGGTCAATATCTCGCGACATCGCCGCGATGGGCGGGCGGCCGCTCGCCGTCGTCGACGCCGTCTGGGCCGACGGAGAAGCCGCGGCTACGCGCGATTCTCGACGGCATGAGCGCCGCGTCCGACGCATACGGCGTCCCGATCGTCGGGGGCCACACCAATCTGCAGCAACGCCCGTGGCTCAGCTCGCGGTCGCCGTGCTCGGCCGCGCGGGATCGCGTCTCTTGACCAGCTTCGACGCGCGGCCCGGCGACGCGCTTGTCGCCGCCGATCGATCATCGCGGCGCCTATCGCGAGCCGTTCGACAATTTGCAGGCGGCGCTCGAGGCGCCGCCGAGAGCGGCTGCGCGCGCGATCTTGCGCTGCTGCCCGATATCGCCGAGCGCGGCCTCGCGCGCGCCGCCAAGGACATCAGCCAGGGCGGTATTCCCGGCACAGCGGCGATGCTGGCCGAAAGCTCCGGCGTTACGATCGACATCGATCTCGACGCCATCGAGCCGCCGCCCGGCGTCGCGCTCGAACGGTGGCTCAAGACTTTCCCGAGTTTCGGCTTTCTCGTATCGCGTCCCGCAAATCTCGCTCGACGCGACGCTCGAGCTGTTTCGCGCGCCGCGACCTGCATGCCGACGCCATCGGCGAGGTCTAAGCGGAAGCGAGGTCGCGCTCATCTCGGGCGGGCGGCGCGCGGTGCTCCGCGACTTCCGGCGCGACCGGCTGCTTGGGCTCTCCCGCGTCGTAGAGATCGCCGGATGAAACGTCCCCTCCGCATCGCCATGCTCGCCCATTCGACCAATCCGCGCGGCGGCGTCGTGCACGCGATGCATGTCGCCGAGGCGTTGACTGAGCTCGGATGCGAGGTCGTGCTGCATGCGCTGGACGCAAAAGGCGGAGGCTTCTTCCGCACGCCCAACTGCGAGGCGCGGGCGTTCCCGGTCGGGCCCGCGCCCGCCGAGACATTCGCCATGGTCGAGCAACGCATCGAGGACTATGTCGCGCATTTCTCGTCTGCCCGAGAATCGCGGCTTCGACATTTATCACGCGCATGACGGAATCTCGGACAACGCGCTCGCTGACGCTCAAGCAGCGCGGCCTGATCGCCGGCTTCGTGCGCACCGTGCATCACATCGATGATTTTGCCGACGAGCGGATCGCGCGTCTCGACTCGCGCGCCATCCGCGAAGCGGACGCATGGCTCACCGTCAGCGCGCTATGGCGCGATCGCCTGGCGGAAACCTACGGAATTGGAGCCCCGGTCTGCGGCAATGGCGTCGACATCGGTCGCTTCCGCCCCGAGTGCGATGGACTGGAGGATGACCTGCGCGGCCTTCTCGGAATCGGACCTGGGCCGGTGTTTCTCAGCGTTGGCGGCGTCGAAGAGCGCAAGAACACGGCTCACCTTCTCGATGCGTTCGCGCGGCTCCTCGCCATTCGGCCCGACGCGAAGCTGGTCATCGCAGGCGGCGCGAGCCTTCTGGATCACGGCTCATATCAAGCGAAATTCCGTTCGCGCCTCGCCGCGATGGGCGAGGCGGGGGCTTCCGTGCGCCTGCTAGGGATCGTCGCCGACAGCGACATGCCGCGCCTTTACCGGCTCGCGTCCGCGCTCGTATTCGCCTCGGTCAAGGAAGGATTCGGGCTCTGCGTGCTGGAGGCGATGGCGAGCGGACGTTCCTGTCGTGGTTTCGCGCGATCGAGCCGTTCACGAACTACCTCTCGGCGGAAGACGCGCTCTGGTGCGATCCGTTCAGCGTCCCCTCGATTGCCGAAGCCATGGCGCTTGCGCTCGACGAAAAGTTCGCCGCTCCGCTGCGCGGGCGCAGCCGGACGCTCGCCGCCCGGTTTGAGTGGCGCGCAGTCGCGCGAGCCCATGAGCCAGTCTACCGACGCATGACGGAGCTCGCCCATGCCTGAGATGCGATTCATCGTGCGCTGGCCCGACGGCGCGAAGGAGACATGCTACTCGCCCTCACTCGTCATCAAGGACTATTTCCGCGAGGGCGAGACTTACGCGCTCGGTGAATTCGTGGCGCGAAGCCGCGAGGCGCTCATGATCGCCTCCGATCGGGTGAAGGCGAAATACGGTTATGCCTGCTCACGGGCGCTTGGCCAGCTGGCCGAGATCGAGCGCGCCGTCCACCGCTTCGCCGATGAGCCCGGCGCGAAAGTGGCGTGCGAACGCTTTCTCTTTTAACGACAAGGACCTTTGCGATGGACGGCAGCACGCGTTTCGAGCCGCATTATCGCGCCGTCGTCGCAGGAGGAGGACAGGCGGGTCTCTGCGCCAGCCATTTCCTGAGCGAAGCGGGAATCGACCATGTCGTGTTCGAGAAGAAGACGGTCATGCACAAATGGCGCGAGGAGCGGTGGGACGCCTTCTGCCTCGTCACGCCGAACTGGCAATGCCAGCTGCCGGGACACCCCTATGACGGACCCGAGCCGCGCGGCTTCATGGTGAAACACGAGATCCTCGACTATCTCGACGGCTTCGCGCGCAAGCGCAAGCCGCACGTGCGAGAGCATGTCGCGGTGCTGGCCATCGAGAAGCAGGCCGAGCGCTTCCGCGTTCTCACTTCGAATGGCGCCTGCACCGCCGACGCTGTTTTTCTCGCAACCAGCCTCTACGGCCATCCGAGCAGGCCGCGCGCTGCGGAACGGGTTCCCGAAGCGATCCTTCAGATCCACTCGGCCGAGTATCGCAATTCGGTGGCCCTGCCCGCCGGCTCGGTCGTGGTGGTGGGGTCCGGCCAGTCGGGCGCGCAGATCGCCGAGGACCTGCACCTCGCGGGCCGCAAGGTCCATCTCGTGACCGGGAACGCCCCGCGCTGCGCGCGCTTCTATCGCGGACGCGACGTGGTCGACTGGCTGTGGGACATCGGCCAATACGCGATCACGGTGGCGGACGACCGCATGGGCCACAAACGGCACGACACCAACCACTATCTGACCGGCCGCGACGGAGGCCGCGACATCGACCTGCGCGCCTTCGCGAGAGAGGGCATGTCGCTTTACGGCCGGCTCAATGCGGTCGCCGACAGCAAGATGCTGTTCGAGCCGAACCTCAAGTCCAATCTCGACGAGGCGGACCGCGTCTATAACGGCATCAACGCGCTGATCGACCGGCACATCGCGGAGAAGGGGCTCGCGGCGCCGGAGGGAGGGCCTTACGTTCCGGTCTGGGAGCCGGCTGAGGAGCCCGCCGAGCTCGACCTCAGCGCGGCCGGGGTGAGCGCTGTCATCTGGGCGACCGGCTTCGCCCCCGACTGGTCATACGCGCGCCTGCCAATCTTCGACGGGACGGGTTATCCGGTTAACCGGCGCGGGGTGACCAGTGTCCCGGGCGCCTACGTGCTGGGATTGCCATGGCTTTGGACGTGGGGGTCGGGACGCTTCCTCAGCGTCGGGCGTGACGCCGAGCACGTTGTCCGCCACGAAGTCGAACGGCGGGGCGGTGGGCGTCGATCGCTGAAGTTCGGCGCGCTGTTTGTTTTGCGCTGGCTGAACCCTCTCACGCGCTGTGCTTCTGGCGCTGCGCCGGAGCGCGCGGCGATGGCTTGGCAGGCTATCGCCAGGTCCAGGTCATCGACGCCACGAGCGGAGACTCGGGCGTGACGATGCGTGGGTTCGGCATGTTCAACGAATTTGGCGGCGCCGTCCATGGCTCGACGCAGACGCCGGCCTCCTCCATGTCATAAATGACCCAGTCTTCGCAGTCAGAACCGATGGTGAGCTCGAGCTCGCCCGGCCAGCGCACGACCGGATCGGCGCGCAGGTCGCGAAAGCAGTAATCCCAAGGCCTCGGCGCTGGCGCGGTCAATGCGCCGCTCGGCAGCCCGGTCGGGTCATTGGCCCACATCAGCCCTGGCTCGACGTCGAGTTCGAGTTCGGCGGAGGCCGGCGTTCCGAGGAGGCGGCGGACGAACCACGGATGCCAGCCGACCGCCGCCGGCATAGCCTCGCGCGCATGCAGTTCGATGCGAAACGTCGCCCGCCCCGTGCTGAGTTCGGCCCGCTGGGCCACACGGCACGGCCACGGCCAAGGATCGCCAAGTTCGATGCTCAGTTCACCGTCGCCGGTGACCCGCCATGGCCGATCAGTGACCAGCCCGTGCAAGGCATGCGGCCCGCCGGTTGCCGCGAACTGATGCTGCCTGCCCTGAAAATTCAGGCTGGCGTCGCGCAGCCGGCCGACCCACGGCGCGATCACGAAGCTGCCGGAGTGAAATATGTCCTTCCCCTGCGCCACCAGCAATTCGTGACCGGCGACCCGGAACGAGCTGAGCCGGCCGCCGTCATCGGGGTCGAAGGTCGCGGCGCAGCCCTCCGCAGCAAGTCGCAATGGCGCCGTCATTGCGAAGTCCACCCGCCGTCCACAACGAGAACCGTGCCCGTGACCATCCGGCCCGCATCCGAGGCGAGATAGATGACCGCGGCGGCCACATCGCTGGTCAGCGCAAACTGCCTAAGCGGAATCTTGCTCAGTACGGCGGCCCGCGTCTCGGGCTCATCCAGAATCGGCGCCGTCCCCGGCGTATAAATGAAGGTCGGCGCGATGGCGTTGACCGTAATCGCATTCTTCGCCCATTCGAGCGCCAGCGCCTTGGTCATCATGTTCAGGCCGCCCTTGCTGGCGCAATACACCGACGCGTCCGGAAGACCCACGAGTCCCCCTTGCGAGCTGATGTTGACGATGCGGCCGCCCTGCCCCGACGCCGCCATTGCGCGTGCGACCGCCTGGGTCATGAAGAATGCGCCGCGCAGGTTCACCGCCATCATCTCATCCCAGTCGGCCTCGGTCACATCGAAGGCGGCGCGGGCGAAGCCGAGGCCTGCGTTGTTGACGAGGACATCGACGCGGCCGTGGGCGCCGACGATGTCCGAAACGGCTTCGCCGATCGCGGCGACGCTTCGCACATCGAGCCGCTGGGGGCGCACGGCCAGACCGCGCGCCTCGGCTTCGGAGGCGACGGCGGCGGCGTCAGCGTATGTGCGTACGGTCGGCACAACGACGGCGCCGGTCTCAGCGAGCAGGATCGTTAGTTCGCGGCCGATCCCCCTCGACGCGCCGGTGACGACAATGACACGGCCGCTGAGATCAAACCGTCGCGCAGCAGCGGCGTTCGGCGCGGACTGATTTTCGCTATCGGACGCCAAGTTCTCCCCTTTCGCAATGGAACACAGCCGCCGCAGAATGCGACGGCCGTTGCGACGATCATCCCTGCGCGACGAGCTGAGTAATCCGCTCGATGTCAGCGTTAGCAACCGCGAACTCCCCCATGACCCGGCCGCGCGCCAGCACGACGACCTCGTCGGCCACCGACATCGCCTGCTGCAGATTGTGCATAATCAAGATGACGGCCTGTCCGGCGTCGCGCGCGCGCCGGACCTGATCGAGCACCTGCTGGGTCTGGCGGACGGCGAGTGCGGCCGTCGGCTCATCGAGAATCAGGCAGCGCGACCCGTAGACGATCGCTCGCGCGATCGCGACGGCCTGCTTCTGGCCGCCGGACAACGTCGCCGCCGGGTCGCTCAGGCGGCGGCGCAGATCGACGCCGAGCCCGGCCAAGGCGTCGGCCGCGATGCGATCGGCCTTCTTCGCGTCATAGATGCGCAGCGGTCCGAACCGTCTAAGCGGCTCATTGCCAAGCACCATGTTGCGGGCGATCGGCATGAGGTCGCAGACCGCCAGGTCCTGGAACACTGTTGAGATCCCGGCTGCGCGTGCGTCGTGCGCGCTGCGCAGCGTCACGCGGCGTCCGTCGACCTCCACCGAACCGGAGGTGGGCTGGTAGACGCCCGAGAGCACCTTGATCAGCGTGCTCTTGCCGGCGCCGTTGTCGCCGAGCAGCGCCAGCACCTCGCCGGCGCGGGCCTCGATCGAGATGTTGCGCAGCGCGGTCACCGATTGGAAGGTCATCGTGACGTCGCGGAGCGCAACAACGGGCGCGGCCACGCCCGCGCTTGGCCGCGGAGCGTCGACTGGGACCGCTGCGTCGAGCCGGCCAGCTTCTGCGGGCGAACGGTCCTCCTCGGCCATGACAATCGGTTGCTCGAGCGGGGCACGGTCGGGACTCATCACGAAGCGGTCAATGACAATGCGGTTGATCAACACCGCAACGAGCACAACGACGCCGAGGAAGATGTTGACCCAATAGCCCTGAAGCCCGACCAGCAGGAGGCCGGCATTGACCATGGCGTACATGAACGCCCCAAGCACGGTGCCCAGAACGCTGCCGTAACCGCCGGTGAGCAACGTGCCGCCGATGACAGTCATCGCGATCGCGATGAGCTCCCAGCCAACGCCGCGGTTCGCGTCGATCGAGAAATATTGCACGGCTACGACAACTCCGGCGACGCCAGAGGTGAAGCCCGACAGCGCGAATAGCGTGACCGTCGTGCGAGCGACCGGCACGCCGAGATTCCTGGCCGCGGTAGGATTCTGCCCGATGGCGAAAGTCCAGTTCCCCATCCGGGTGCGCAATAGGAACAACGTCGCGAGCGTCGCGACCACGAGGAACCACAGCAGCGACATTCGATAGCCGAACAGATGCTTGCCTGCGATCACCTGCGCGTAGGACGCGGGAAACTTGACCACAACAGGAAAGCCGCTGGTGTTCATCGTCAGGACGCCGCGATAGACCAGCGACGTCGCCAGGGTGATGATGAACGACGGCAGCCCCGTGCGCACCTGAATGACGCCGTTGACGGCTCCGAGCGCGGCGCCAAACCCGAGCGTGCCAAGGAGAGTCACGACGGGCGGCAGACCCAGGACGTTGCCGAAATAGTACATCGCCCACCCGGTCAGGCCGACGATTGCGCCAACTGAGAGGTCGAAGTGGCCAGCGATCATCAGCAAGGTGACGCCGACTGCGACGATTCCGTATTGCGCCGCCAGGCTCGCGACGTTGACGCCGTTGTACTGCGAGAGGAACAAATCCGGACGCAGGATCGAGAACACCACGAACGCCGCGACGAGGCCGCCTAGCGAGGCCAGTTCGGGACGTTGCAGGAGGCGACGAAGCACGTCGAAGGTTCCGTATGCCGGGCCACGCGAATTGGCGGACCCCGGCGGGCCGGCGATATTCGCCAGTGTCATCGAGCCCGCGCGGCGGTCAACCCGCCACGCGACCCATGCCGTGCGCCAACGTCAGCGAACTCCCGCAGCGGCCAGCCCGGCGACGGCGTCCGCGTTCGTCTTATCGACAATCTGCGGACCGGTCAGGAAGTAGTTCGACTGGATGAGGCCGTACCTGATGTAGTGCACAAGCTCGAGCACCGAGATGTAGCCGCGCCACCACCCCTGCTGGTCCATCGTGAAATCCAGATCGCCTTTCTGGATCATGCCCACGATATCGGGGCTGACGTCGAAGCCGGCGGTTTGCAGCGGCCGCCCAACCGCCTGCTTGGCGGCGACCATTCCAGCGGTTGCGGGTTGCCCGGTGGCGACGACTGCGTCCACATCCGGGTGCGCGCGAAGGTACGCCTCGACGATCGACGCGGTCTTGCCCGGATCGGGGTCGCCGGCGACGTGATCGTACTTGACGCCCTTCGCTTTGGCGACCTGCTCCATGCCCGCGCAGCGTTCGGTCTGGGTGCCGTCGCCAACCTCCTCTTGGACGCAGATCATCGATTTCGCGCCCTTGTCGACGAAGCGGCTTGCCGCCATCTGGCCTGCGGCGTACTCGTCGGCGCCGACACGCGAGACGTAAATGTCGTTGGGGTCGCGCAACGGCTTGTCTTTGACGCTGGGCGCGGGATTGAAAGCGAGCGCGATCCCCTTGTCCTTCGCCTCCTTCGCCACCGCGTCGAGATCGCCGATGCCGAGGATCAGAATGCCGTCAGGTTTCGCCGCGATGGTCTCCTCGATCTTCTCGGTGTACGAGGCAAGGTCGACGCTGGCCGGGTAGACATATTTGACATCGACCCCGAGATCTTTGCCGGCCTGCTGGGCGCCGTTGTTCAGCACGCGAAAAAACCCGGAACTCGGATCGGCGAGTCCTTCGATATAGATCGTGAGGCGCTTGCCCTTGGTTAAATCGCCAGGGTAGTTCGACGATTCCGCGTGAGCGCCGGGAGGCGGCGAAACGATCGCCGCCATCGCCAAGGCGAGCAGCGAGGCAAGCGCAGTCATTGTCTTCATGTGACGAGCCTTTGGACGGGAGGTCGCGGAAGACTGTCAGGCTTAAGGTGGGGTTGTCAACGCATTGGCGCCTCCGGCCTCGGTTCGCCTTCGGCCGGATAACCAGCGTCCTTCACGGGGTTCGGTTGCTCAGCGCCCCCACCGCAAGGCCGGCGTTTCCACAGGCGCGTCCCATAGCGGGAGAAGCGCCTCGTCAAGCATGGACACCGTGATGGAGCATCCGGCCATGTCGAGCGAAGTGACATAGTTTCCGACAAGCGAGCGAACGACGCGCGCGCCTCGCTTCTCGAGCGCGCTTCGGGCGGCGTTGTACATGAGATAGAGCTCCATCAGCGGCGTGGCGCCGAAGCCGTTGACCAGCAGCAGCGCGTCGCCGCGAGCCTCGTCGCCGAGATCGCTGGCGATCGCGCCGACCATCTCCTCGGCGATGGAATCCGCGGCGGCGAGTGGAACGCGACGACGCCCCGGCTCGCCATGGATTCCAACTCCCATTTCCATCTCTTTCTCGCCGAGATCGAATGTCGGCTTGCCCGCGGCCGGAACGGTGCAACTGGTCAGCGCCACGCCCATCGAGCGCGTGCGCGCGTTGACGCGCTGGCCAAGGCGTTTGAGGAACGCGAGGTCGCGACCCATCTCGGCGGCCGCGCCAACAATCTTCTCGACGACAAGCGTGCCGGCGACGCCGCGGCGCCCCACGCTGAAGGTCGAGGCTTCGACCGCCACGTCGTCATCCGTGACTATCGAGTCCATGAGGCCGTTGACCAGCTCGCCCGCCATTTCGAAGTTCATGCGGTCGCCGGAATAATTCTTGACGATGAAAAGCACGCCCGCGCCGCCATCGACGGCTTCCGCCGCTGCGGTCATCTGGTCCGGGGTGGGAGAGGTGAACACTTGCCCGGGGCAAGCGGCGTCAAGCATTCCATAGCCGACGAACCCCGCGTGGAGGGGCTCGTGGCCGCTGCCGCCGCCCGAGATCAGCGCGACCTTGCCTGGAGTTAGCCGCGCGCGTCTGACGAATTTCCTCTCCGGCCCAAGCACCACGAGACCCGGATGCGCCGCCGCGAAGCCGTCGAGGCTCTCCGAAAGAATCGTGTCGACTGCGTTGACGAATTTTTTCATCTCCGTTCCTCCCAAGAGGCGATCAGCGGCCTTCGCCGAGGAGCAGCACGAGGCGATGCACGAAATCAAAGATCAGGGTTTCGAGCTGCTGATTCTTGCTGGCGTTTCCAAGGTCCGGCAGAGCGAGCGTGATCTTGCATTCCGGGCGCGTCTCTGACGCGGCGCCGAGGCGGCCCGGGTGCGCCCGCGAATAGGCTCTGAGAAACGCGGCCCGTTCAGGGGCGGAGAAGTGGCAGATTTCGAAGATGAGCGCGAGATGACGCGGCGGGATCGGCACCTGATAGGACGGATTCGAGATTTGCGAGATGAAGCTTCGGTTCTTGCCGATCGCTTCGGCCAGCCGTTGACGCATGCCTGAAGGGCGACTCTCCAGCACGACCTTCAAAATCGCCTTGTATTCGGCGACCGCGCTCGATGCGTCGCGTCTCGGCCGTTCCTCACCCATGACCAGCGATCGCCGCCTTGAGCCGCCCGAGCGCAGTCGTCGGAACCGAGAACTCCTCGAGCCCGCGATCGAGCAGCGCCGGCACGTAGCGAGGATCGGCCGCCATGTCGCCGCACAGGCTGACCGGGACGCCGTGAGCCTTGCCGTGCGCGATCGTCCGCCTGATGAGCTCCAGCACCGCCGGATTGAGCGGATCGGCGAGCCCCGCGAGCTCTCCAGCGCCGCGGTCGCAGGCCATTACATATTGCACGAGGTCGTTGCTGCCGATCGAGTAGAAATCGGCGTCAAAGCGATCGATCGCAAGCGCCGCCGCGGGAACCTCGACCATGATGCCGAGCGCGGGCCGGCGCGCTTCGAGCCCTTCGGCGGAAAGCTCGGCGAGCGCGGCGTCGAGGCGCCTGCGCGCCTCGGCGAGTTCCTCAGGCACGGTGACCATCGGCAGCATCACCTTCAGATTGTCCGCGCTCGCGGCTGCCCGCGCGAGCGCCCGCAATTGGGTCTTGAAAAGGTCCGGGCGGCGCAACGACAGGCGCAAGCCCCGGACGCCGAGGAATGGATTCGCCTCGCCCTCGAAAGTCACGCCACGGATCGGCTTGTCGCCTCCCGCGTCGAGCGTCCGGATCGCCACTTGCCGACCGCTCGCCCACTCCAGAATCTGGCGATAGACGTCCAGTTGATGCGCCTCGCTCGGCGGGGCGAGCCCCGGCTCAAACAGGAACTCGGTGCGCACAAGGCCAATTCCGTCCGCATGCGCCGCATCGGGCGTCAGATCCCCGAGGCCCTGGATATTCACGAGCGCGCGAATTCGCTTGCCGGAGCGCGTGACCGCAGGCGCTTCGACGCGGCCTGCCTCGTCAACGCGCCGCTCGGCGAGCGCAGCGATGTCCCGGCGCCAGTCGGCCAGGCGCGCCGCTGAGGGTGCGATTTCGATCTCGCCCTGCTCTCCGTCGAGCAGAACCAAAGCGCCGTCCTTCGCGGGAATCTCCCCCAGACCGACGACCATCGGCACGCCGCGGGCGCGCGCCAGCATCGCGACATGGCTCGAGGCGCTCCCCGCCGTCAGCGCGATGCCGGACGAGCGCTTCCAGTCGATCTCGAGGAAGCGCGACGGCGCGAGATCGTCGGCGACCAGAATGGCCTTGTCCGGCAGCGTTGAGGCTCTTTGACCGTTTCCGCTGATGAGCCGCAGGACACGGTCTCGCAGATCGACGAGGTCTGCCGAGCGCGCGCGAAAGTATTCGTCTCCAGCGGCCGAATAATCGGCGATCTGGGCGTCGAGCGCGCTCTTCCAGGCGCGCAGCGCCGATTCGCCCGCCTCGACCTCGACGAAGGCCGGCGCCGACAGGTCCTCGTCGCCGAGCATCTCGCGCTGGAACTCGAGAATTTCGGCCGCGTCGCGGGTCTCAGAAGCCGCGAGCGCTCCAAGCTCGGCGCCGGCCGTGTCGATCGCGTGCTTCAATGCGGCGCGCTCGGCTTCCGGCGACCCAGTTCGAGCGCTTTCGTCGCTCGCGGCCACCACCCGGGTCAACGGCCCCGCCGCAAGGCCTGGCGCGGCCGCGCGACCGCGCAGCCGAAGCGGCTCAGGGCTCATCGGGAAAGTCCCGCTCGACGAGGGAGACGAGCGCATCGACCGCAGCTTGTGCGTCTGCGCCCTCCGCCCGGAACACGAGCAGGGAATCGCGCGGAGTTTTGGCGCTCATCAGCTTCACAATGCTCTTCGCATCGATCCAGGGGCCCTCGACGGAGATCGCGAGCGAAATCTTCGATGCGAATTTCTTGGCGAGCTTGGTCAGCTTGACCGCAGGCCGCGCGTGCAGCCCCGCCTCGTGTCGCAGACGCACCGAGGCGGTCACGCTCTGCCGCGTTAAGGGGTTCGAAGCTGGATCGGAGAATGCGGTCATCTTACCTCGGCGACAATTCTTCCGCGGTGGCGCGGACCTCGGCGAGGCTTGCGCCGCCGGAAGCCTCGGTCGCCGCCATGATCGCGCCCTCGACAAGCGGCGAATTGCACAGCACGACGTGTCCCCGGCGCTCCTCGGGCAGCATTTCAATCGCCATCTCGCTATTGGTTTCCGCGCCGCCAAGATCGACCAGAATGGCGACGCCGCGAGGCGACCACGCCTCGTCGATCGCCCGCAGGATCTTCTGCACGTCGGTGCCGAGACCGCCGTCCGGGTCGCCGCCGCAGTGGGCGACTTTGACCTCATCGCCGACCATCTGGCGAACCATGTCCGCCGTGCCGCGCGCGACGTCGGGCGAATGCGAAACGATAACCAGCGAGACATTCTCCGTCACGAGCATTGTTCCAGAAAGGGTGAAAGAGCTTCGACGATGATCTGGCTCGATCGCGCGCCAGGGTCCATGTGACCGACGCTCCGCTCGCCGAGAAAGGCGGCGCGCCCTTTGGTCGCGCGCATCGGAATGGTTGCGGCGGCACCGCGTTCGGCGGCCTCTCTCACGCGAACGGCGAGCTTTGGGCCGCCGGCGCTAATGGCGTCGCGCACCGGCCCGAGAACGTCGAGCATCGTCTTCTCCCCGACGGTCGACCTGCCTCTGGCCGCGACCGCATCGACGCCCGAAGCGACGATCTCGGGCAGAAGCGCTTCGGTCGCGCTGCGGTCCCCGAGCGCCTTGCCGATGCCCATGAACAAGCTGCCGTACAGAGGGCCGGACGCTCCGCCAACCTTCATCACGAGCGCCATTCCGAGAGCCTTCAGGGCTTCTCCGGTCGGCCTGGCGGCGATGGCGTCGAGCTGGGACAGGACTTCGGCGCAGCCGCGTTTCATGTTGATCCCATGATCGCCGTCCCCGATCGCCTGATCGAGGGCGGTGAGCTCGTCGGCATGATCGATCACCTGCTGCGCCGCCGCGGCGATCATCGATCGGAGATTCAGGTCCTCGGACATCGCTCGCGCGCTCACTCAGCCGCAAGGCGGACGCGCCGCCCGGTTGCATCGAAGTAGAGCGGGTCGATCAGCGACAGGCCCACCTCCTCGCCCGCCAGGACCGGACGATGCGGGTCCGCCAAAGTCACAAGCGCCTGTCCCTTATATTCGATATGCACGTGGTTCTGGTCGCCGAGGTGCTCGACCCGATGCACCCGCCCGACGAGGCCCGAGCCGTTCGGCTTGCCGATGGCGAGATGCTCCGTCCGGACGCCGACCGTCTCGGCGCTCTTGGGCGTCGAAGCGGCGGGCAGGAGATTGGCGGGGATGAGATTGATGCGCGGGGAGCCTAGTCGAGCCGCCACATAGAGATCGTTCGGGCTTTCGTAGATCTCGCGCGGCGTTCCATACTGGATCAGGCTCCCCTCGCGAATAACGCCGATGCGGCTCGCCATCGTCATGGCTTCGATCTGGTCGTGGGTAACGTAGAGGATGGTCGCGCCAAGGTCGAGCTGGATGCGCTTGATCTCAAGCCGCAACTCGGCCCGCAGCTTGGCGTCGAGCGAGGAAAGCGGTTCGTCCATGAGATAGATGGACGGGCGGCGGACGAGCGCGCGGCCGATCGCGACGCGCTGCATCTCGCCGCCTGAGAGCCGAGTGGCGCGGTTGCCGAGCTTGCCGGAAATCCTGAGGAGATCAGCGACCTCCTGCACCTGCTTGCGGATCTCCGTCTCGGGCAGCTTGCGCAACGGCGAGCGGAGCGGGAAGGCCAGATTGTCGTACACCGTGAGATGCGGATAGAGCGAATATTGCTGGAAGACGAACGCGACGTCGCGCGCCGCCGGAGGCTCGCGGGTCACGTCCCGGCCATCAATCGAAATCTCGCCCTGATCCGGCCGCTCAAGGCCCGCGATGAGGCGCAAGGTCGTGGTCTTGCCGGCGCCGGTCGGGCCGAGCAGAACGACGAACTCGCCGCTGGCGATGGAAAGCGAGAGATCGCGCACCGCCTCGACGGCGCCGAACTGCTTGCTGACGTGGCTCAGCCCGATCTCAGCCATGCGGCTCGCCCTGATGCAAAGCGCTCCTTATGGCCCGCCCGGTCTGGCGATCGAACACCATGAGCGAATCAGACTTGAACGCAAGGCCCACCGTCTCGCCGGCTCTCACCGGCAGAAGCGAGGACAGGCGCGCCTTGATCTGGCCCTGCTCGATATCGACGGTTACGATCTGGGTCGTGCCGAGATATTCGGTCCCGAAGACGCGACCCCGGATCGGCGCCGAGTTCGAGAAAGGAGACATATTCGGGACGCACGCCAAGCACGAGCAATTCCGGAGACTCCTCCTGGCGGATCTCGGGGATGGCGACGCTGGCCGCGCCGAGCTTCACCGAGCGGTCGTGAGGCTTGAGCCGGCCCTCGAAGCGGATAAAATTCATCGGCGGCGACCCGACGAAGTCGGCGACGAACATGGTCGCCGGCAGATCGTATATCTCCTGCGGCGCTCCAATCTGCTCCACCACGCCCTGGTTCATCACCGCGATCCGATCGGCTATCGACATGGCCTCAAGCTGATCGTGCGTGACGTATATGGTCGTCGCTCCAATCCGGTCGTGCAGGTCGCGCAGCTCCTCGGTCATCGTCCGCCTGAGTTCGGCGTCGAGCGCCCCGAGCGGCTCGTCCATCAGAAAAGCCTTGGGCCGGCGCACAATGGCGCGGCCGAGCGCGACGCGCTGGCGGTCGCCGCCGGAGAGACCGGACACCTTGCTCGAAAGCAGGTGCTCGATGCGCAGAAGCCTCGCCGCCTCGCGCACCTGCTTGCGCGCTTCGTCGCGCGAGGCGCCCTGGCAGATCAGGGGGAAGCCGATGTTCGCCTCCACGTTCATGTGCGGATAGAGGGCGAAGAGCTGGAAGACGAAAGCGATGTCCCGCTCTGCGGCGCGAAGGAAGGTCACGTCCTCACCATCCAGCAGAATGCGGCCTTCGCTCGGCAGTTCGAGGCCGGCGATCATCCGCAAAGTCGTCGTCTTGCCGCAGCCGGACGGCCCCAGCATGACAAAAAAGGCGCCCTGATCGACGGTGAAGGTCGAGCGATCGACAGCGACGAAATCGCTAAACGCCTTGCGCAGTCGCTCAACCCGGATCTCAGCCATGAGCGCGCCTCACTCGGGGAAATGGCTGACGATGACGAAGGCAAGCGTCCCCGCCAGGATCGTCACGAACGAATAGCCGTAGAGGTCGATCGAGAAGGGCTGCGTCAGCATGACGATGCCGAGCCCGATGACGGCGCCGGCGCCGTTCTCCCACGGCCCGCGGCGAAGCCAGCGCCTCCGCCCGGCCCTCGCCAAAACGGCCTCGCTCATTTGCGCACCGCCCCGAAGGTGATGCCGCGCAGGAGATGCTTGCGCAGAAGGACGGTGAAGACCACGATCGGCAGCAGAAAGAGGGTTGTCGCCGCGGCGACCGCAGGCCAGTCCTGCCCCCCCTCGCCGATGATGAAGGGGATGAAAGGCGGCATGGTCTGTGCGTCCGAGCTCGTCAAGAGCAGCGCGAACGCGTATTCGTTCCAGGAAAAGATCAGGCAGAAGATCGCCGTGGCGGCGATGCCGGTCACGGCCTGAGGCAGCACGACCTTGCGGAAAGCCTGCAGTCTCGTATAGCCGTCGATTAGCGCGGCTTCCTCGTATTCGCGCGGGATCTCGTCGATGAAGCCCTTGAGCAGCCATACCGCAAGCGACACGTTCACCGCTGTATAGAGCAGGATCATCCCGATTCGGGTGTCGTAAAGCCCGACCGCGCGGTACATGAGATAGATCGGCACCGCGACCGCGATCGGCGGCATCATTCGGGTCGACAGGATGAAGAACAGGAGATCATCGGCGAACGGCACCTTGAAGCGCGAAAATCCGTAGGCTGTGAGCGTGCCGAGGAAAGTCGCAAGAACGGTCGAGCCGAAGCCGATGATCAGCGAATTGAAGAAGCGCCCGACGACCGGCGAAGGCCCGGCGATCACCCTGCCGCGTTTACGCGTCAGCTTTTCGTACCAGGTCTTGGGCGGCGGCAGCTTGGCGATGAATTCCGGCGATTGCCGCGTCTGCACGGTGAACAGATCGACGAAACCTTCGAGCGTCGGGGAGAACAGAACCTTCGGCGGATAGGCGATCGCGTCGGACTGGGACTTGAAGGCGGTGGCGCCGATCCACAGCAGCGGCAGAATCGTGATCACGGCGTAGAGGATGACGATCGCCCCCGCGACGGCCTTGGCGCGCGGCGAGGCGTCGGCGACCGAACGGGGCGCGGCGGCGGCGCTCATTACTGCTTCACCTTGTTCAAGGCCTTCACGTAGATGTTCGCCGCGCCGAACACGGTCACGAACAGGATCACCGCGAGGGCCGAGGAATAGCCGGTCTCCCACTTCTCAAACGCGGCGCGTTTGAGCGTGATCGACACCACCTCCGTCGCCGAGCCCGGCCCGCCCGAGGTCAGGAGGTTCACCATGTCGAACATTTCGAAAGCCTGGATCGCCTGAAAGAGCACCGCGAGCATCAGGAACGGCGCGACCATCGGCAGGGTGATCGACCAGAAGCAGCGCCACGACGACGCGCGGTCGATCTCGGCCGCCTCGTAGATGTAGTCGGGAATCGAGCGCAGCCCGGCGAGGCAGATCAGCATGACGTAAGGCGTCCACATCCAGCTGTTGACCAGCACGATCGTCCAGGGCGCGAGGTTGATGTCGCCGATCATCGAGAACGAGCTCGGCGGCACGCCGGTGAACAGGCTGATCAGGTAATTAAACGGTCCGATCTGCGGCTGGAACAAAAGCGTCCAGAAATTGCCGACCACCGCGGGCGACAGCATCATCGGCAACAGGATGATCGTGGTCCAGAAGCTGTGGCCGCGGAATTGCCGGTTGATGAGCAGCGCGAGGCCGAGACCGATGACGACCTGAACGGCGATCGTCGAGACGACGAAACGCGCCGTCACCTGGAAATGCTGCCAGACGTCTTCGTCGGTGAGAATATCGACATAATTGCCGATGCCGTTGAACCGCATCGGGAACGGCATGTTCGACATGAAGCTGGTGAAGGAGAGGCTGACCGCCCAGATCAACGGAAAGACGTTGACCGCCAAAAGAAGGGCGATGGTGGGCGCAATAAACAGCCAGGCGATGCTCCGGTCGGAGAGACCGCGCACGCGCACAGCGACGTCGATCGGGGTTCGCACGGCGATGCGATCGACCAGCGTCCCCGGATCGTCGCTTGCTGTCATGGTCGTCTCTCGCGGGTTTGGCGGGTCCCCCGCCAGCCGCAGCCGCCGGGGGGCCTTCGCCCTGAGCGCTCATTCGTCGGGTCGGGTCGCAATTACGACGCGTCTTTGCCCTCCTGCTGGAAGACCTTGATCCAGTCCTTGACCAGAAGGTCGAGCGCCTGCCGCGCTGTCCCCTTGTCGGCGACCACGAAGTCGTGAAGGCGCTTCTGCATGTCGAGCAGCAGAGGCACGTAGAGCGGCTCCGCCCAGAAGTCCTTCACGATGCCCATCGTCGCCACGAAGGACGGGGCGTAGGGCGCGCTCTTCTTGAAGTCGTCCGACAGGAGCACAGCCTTGGCGGCCGAAGCGCCCCCGAGCGCGGTCCATTTCTGCTGCACCGCGGGCTGCGCGAACCACTTCACATATTGAAGCGCGTCGGGGATGTCGTGGGAGAACGCGACGACCGAGAGGCCCTGGCCGCCGAGCTGGCTGTACTGGCCGGCCGGTCCCGCCGGATTCTCGAAGAACCCGATCTTGTCGCCCCCGACATTCGGATCCTTGTAGAGGCCCGGGAAGAAGGCGTACCAGTTCATCTGCATCGCGACCTGACCGGATTTGAACGCGTCCAGACCCTCCTGCATGTAGGCGTTGGTCAGGCCCGGCGGCTGGCAGCACTTGAAGAGCTCCTTGTAGACCTCGAGCCCCTTGACCGCGCCGGGCGAGTTGACGAAGCCCTCCATGTGATACGGCTTCTTCGGATCATCATATTGGAAGCCGTAATTGTACATCGCGTTGGTCGCGCCCATCGTGATGCCTTCCGACCCGCGCTCAGTGAAGATATACGAGCCGTAGACCTTCTTGCCGTCGATCTCCTTGCCGGTGAAGAACTTGGAGACCTCGATGAGCGCGTCCCAGGTCTTCGGGGGCTCGAGATCGCGATTGTATTGCTTCTTGAACTCCGCGCGCAGATCGGGCCGCGCGAACCAGTCCTTTCGATAGGTCCAGCCGACCGCGTCCGCCATCGCCGGCAGCGCCCAGTAATTGGGCGTGTTCTTCGGCCATTCCGAATAGCCGACCACGGTCGCAGGCACGAACGTGTCCATCGTGATGTGGTTCTTGTCGAAGAAATCGTTCAACTTGACATACCAGTGATTCTCGGCCGCGCCGCCGATCCACTGACTGTCGCCGACGATCACGTCGCACTCGGCGCTGTGGGAATTGAGCAGATTGATGAAGTGATCGGCGTAGCTCGTCCAGGGGACGAACTCGAATTTCATCGCGATGCCGGTTTCCTTGGTGAAGTCCTTGCTCAATTCGACGAGCGCGTTCGCCGGGTCCCAGGCCGCCCAACAGAGCGTAAGCGACTTCTCCTCGGCCTGCGCCGCTCCCGACCAGGCGAGCCCGGCGACACTCACTGCAAGCGCCGCCGCTAATGACGTCTTGTGCCAATCCATGCCGTTTCCTCCTCTAAACGCCGACGCTCGTCAGGGAGCCGCGGCGGTCGCTCTTCGCGTCCTCTCGGGGACGCCATGAGAGTTTAGTATTCTGTTTAGTAGATAGTGAAGCCACTAAACTTTGCGGCTGTCAAGATGCACACCGAGGCTGGGTCATAAGACCCAGGCGGCCGGCCTTGCCGCCCGCGCGCCGCGCCGCCCGCGACGATTCATTGTTGTGGGGAGCGAGCGCCGTAAACGCCGCCGGCCTCGACGGCGTCGTAAACGCCTCCGACCCTTCGGCGTAAGCGCGGTCCGGGTCGAGCGGGCGGCGAGGCCGGATGCTCTCGGCGCGACGTTAGAAAGCCGCCGTGGCGGGATCGGGTCCGATCCGGCCGCCGGGCGAATCGAGCGCTTCGATCCGCTTCATGTCGTCTTGATCGAGCTTGAAGCCGAGCGCGCCGATGTTCTCCTTCAGCCGCTCCAACCGAATCGTTTTCGGAATGACGATCAGGCCGCCGTCGAGATGCCAGCGAATGACGACCTGCGCCGGCGTCCTGCGATGCTTGGCGGCGATCTCGACGATCGGAGGGTCGCTCAAAAGACCGCCCCGCCCCAGCGGGCTCCATGATTCCGTCTTGATCCCGCGCTCACCGTGAAACGCGCGCAAAGCGCGCTGCTGAAACCGCGGATGAAGCTCGATCTGGTTCACCGAAGGCGTCACGCCGGTTTCGCCGATCACCCGTTCGAGGTGATCGCGGTTGAAGTTCGAGACGCCGATCGAGCGGATGCGCCCGTCCTTCTGCAGACGGACGAACGCCTTCCAGCTTTCGACGTAGCGGTTGACGCGCGGGCGCGGCCAATGAATGAGGTAGAGATCGAGCGTCTCGCGGCGGAGCTTTTTGACGCTCTCGTCGAACGCGCGCATCGTTTCGTCGTAGCCGTGATCCGAATTGCCGAGTTTCGTGGTCACGAAGACATCTGTCCGACCGAGCAGGGCCTGGCCGACGCCGTCCTCGTTTCGATACATCGACGCGGTGTCGACCAAGCGATAGCCTTCATCGACCGCGAGCTTGACCACCTCCTCCGTCGCATCGGGGGGCGTCTGAAAGACCCCGAGCCCAAACTGGGGCATCGAAGCGCCGTCATTGAGGGCGACGGTCGGCTGGGTCTCACTTGTCATTTCTGCTTTCCCAGGTTTCTCGGAGGCGCCAGCCTTGCCCAAGTCGCCACGTTCGGCAAGGGAGCGCGACGGGGGCGCCAAAGCTGGACGCGGCGCCCTATATAGGAGGCCGGGCGCCGTTCCTGCGCGTCCCTTGGGGAACCGAGCCGCTTGGACACCGATTTCGCTTCGACCACAGCCGCGCAAACGACCCCGCGGCGGCGTCCGGCCGCGTCTCGACTGCCTGCGGCCATCCGAACGCTGTTCCACCCGGCGGTCGCCAACTGGTTCGCCGAGAGTTTCGCCGCGCCGACCCCCGCGCAGGCCGAAGCGTGGCCCGCGATCAAGGCCGGCCGCCACACGCTCATCGCCGCCCCTACGGGATCGGGCAAGACGCTCGCGGCGTTCATGTCGGCGATCGACGATCTCGTGCGGCAGGGTCTTGAGGGCGGGCTCGCCGATGCGACGCAGGTGGTCTACGTGTCGCCGCTGAAAGCGCTGTCGAACGACATCCATCGCAACCTCGAAGCGCCGCTCGCCGGCGTGCGGGAGCAGCTCAGACAGAGCGGGCTCCCCGATGTCGAAATCCGCGCCTGGGTCAGGACAGGCGACACGCCCGCCGCCGAACGCGACCGGATGCGCCGCCGTCCGCCCCACATCCTGGTGACGACGCCGGAGTCGCTCTACGTGCTGCTCGGCTCGCAATCCGGGCGCGCGATGCTCAAGACCGCCCGCTCGGTGATCGTCGACGAGATCCACGCCGTCGCGCCGAACAAGCGCGGCGCCCATCTCGCGCTCTCGCTCGAGCGGCTCGGGGCTTTGTGCGGCGACCGCCTGCAGCGCATCGGCCTCTCCGCCACGCAAAATCCGATTCGCTCGATCGCCGATTTCCTCGCCGGCGCGGCTGCGGACGGCAGGGCCGCCGCAGAAGTCGCGATCATCGACGCGGGGCATCAGCGCCGGCGCGATTTGAGCCTAGAGGTTCCGGGTTCGCCGCTCGAATCGGTGATGTCGAAGGAAACCTGGACGGAAGTTTACGCGCGCCTCACCGAACTCATTTCGGAGCATCGCACGACGCTGGTGTTCGTCAACACAAGGCGCATGGCCGAGCGCGTCGCGCGCGAGCTCACCGACCGGCTCGGCGATGCGGCCGTCACCGCCCATCACGGCAGCATGGCGAAGGAGCTGAGACTCGCGGCCGAGCAGAGGCTCAAGCGCGGCGAACTCAAGGCGCTCGTGGCGACCGCCTCGCTCGAACTCGGCATCGACATCGGCGGCGTCAACCTCGTCTGCCAGATCGGCTCGCCGCGCTCGATTGCGACCTTCCTGCAGCGCGTCGGCCGTTCGGGCCACGCCATCGGCGGCACGCCCAAGGGGCGCCTGTTTCCGCTGTCGCGCGACGATCTCGTCGAATGCGCCGCGCTCGTCGACAGCGTGCGGCGCGGCGAGCTCGACCGCCTCGTCATCCCCGAGCGCCCGCTCGACGTGCTGGCGCAGCAGATCGTCGCGGAAGCAGCCGCCCAGGACTGGCCGGAAGGCGAGCTATACGACCGGCTCAGGCGCGCCTGGCCGTTTCGTTCCTTAAGTCGCGAGGATTTCGACGCGACCTCACGCATGCTGGCCGAGGGCTTCGCCACCCGCAACGGCCGACGCGGCGCCCTCATCCATCGCGACGCGATCAATCGCATCCTGCGCGGCCGGCGCGGCGCGCGGACGACCGCGCTCACCTCGGGCGGGACGATTCCCGACACTGCCGATTACCAGGTGCTGCTCGAGCCCGAAAACCACATCATCGGCACGGTGAACGAGGATTTCGCCGTCGAGAGCATGGCGGGCGACATCTTTCAGCTCGGCAATGCGTCTTATCGCATTCAACGCGTCGAGCGCGGCACGGTCCGGGTCGAGGACGCCAAGGGCCAGCCGCCGAACATTCCCTTCTGGCTCGGCGAAGCGCCGGGACGAACAGACGAGCTTTCAGCCGCCGTCTCGCGTCTGCGCTCCGAGATCGCCGGCCGGCTCGCCGACGACCGTTCAGGCGCGTCGGCAAGGCGCTGGCTCGTTGAGGAGGTCGGCGTCGCGGCGCCCGCGGCCGATCAGCTCGTCGATTATCTCGCCGCGAGCCTCTCCGCCCTCGGCTCGATGCCGACGCAGGACACGATCGTCTTCGAGCGCTTCTTCGACGAGGCGGGCGGCATGCAGCTCGTCATTCACAGCCCCTTCGGCAGCCGCCTCAATCGCGCCTGGGGCCTGGCTTTGCGCAAGCGCTTCTGCCGCAAATTCAATTTCGAATTGCAGGCGGCGGCGACCGAGGACAATATCGTGCTGTCGCTGACCACCGCGCACAGTTTCGAGCTTGGCGATGTCGCGCGCTATCTCCATTCCAACAGCGTCCGCCAAGTGCTCGTCCAGGCGATGCTGGATGCGCCGATGTTCACGACGCGCTGGCGCTGGGTCGCCGGCGTTTCGCTCGCCCTTCCCCGCTTTCGCAGCGGCAAGAAGGTTCCGCCGCAACTCCTGCGCATGCAGGCGGAGGATCTGGTCGCGGCGGTGTTCCCCGATCAGATCGCCTGCGCCGAGAATCTGGCGGGTGAGCGCGAGGTCCCCGACCATCCGCTGACCAATCAGGCGATCTCCGACTGCCTCCATGAGGCGATGGACATCGAGGGGCTGGAGCGGCTTCTCAAGCGCCTGGAGACAGGCGACATCGAGGTCGTCGGCTGCGACCTGACCGAGCCTTCGCCGCTCGCGCTCGAGGCTTTGTCGGCCAGACCCTACGCCTTTCTCGACGACGCGCCGCTCGAGGAGCGCCGCACGCAGGCCGTCATGGGCCGGCGATGGCGCGACCCTGAGAGCGTGTCCGACCTTGGCCGGCTGGACGCAGACGCGATCGCCAAGGTTAAGGTCGAGGCCTGGCCCGATCCGGTCAACGCCGAGGAGCTGCATGACGCGCTGCTGTGGCTCGCCTGCCTGACCGAGGTGGAGGCCGGCGCTCAACCCAATTGGAGCGAATGGCTTAAGGCGCTGGCGCGCGACAGGCGCGTCACGCTGTTCAGGAGGCCGCAGGCGGATTTATGGATTCCTGCCGAGCGGCTTGCGCAGTTCCAGGCAGTCTGGCCGGAAGGTCGGCTCGAGCCGCGAATCGCGCCGCCCGCCGATCAGGCTGCAGCAGCGCCGTCCAAGGACGACGCGCTGGTCGAGATCCTGCGCGGCCGGCTCGAAGGTCTGGGACCAGTCACGCCGACCGCGCTTGCCGCGCCGCTCGGGCTTGAGGCGAACGCGATAGCGGGAGCGCTCGCTGCGCTCGAACGCGACGGCGCCATTCTCAAGGGACGCTTCCTCGCCGGCGTCAACGACGAGCAATGGTGCGACCGGCGCCTGCTGGCGCGCATCCATCATTACACGGTTCGGCGGCTGCGCTCCGAGATCGAACCGGTCGCGGCGCGCGACTTTCTCCGCTTCCTGTTCTCATGGCAGCATGTCGCGGAGGACACGCGCCTCGAGGGGCCCGAAGCGCTCCCCGTCGTCCTCAATGCGCTCGAAGGCTTCGAGGCGCCAGCGAAAGCTTGGGAGACCGAGATCCTGCCGGCGCGGCTCAAAGGCTATCAGGCCTCATGGCTCGACGCCCAATGCCTGGCCGGGCGGACGTCCTGGGTCCGTCTGACGCCGCCGGCCGCCGCCAACGGCGCCGGCCGCACGCGCCATGCATCACCGGTCGGGGCGACCCCGATCGCCCTCATCGAGCGCCGCCGGGCGCCTTTGTGGATGGCGCTTGCGCCTCTCAGCGGCGCGGCCCGGTTGAGCGGGCGCGCGGAAGCCGTGCTCGACTGCTTCAAGGGACGTGGCGCGCTGTTCATTGACGAGCTCACGGACCTCGCACATCTCTTGCGCCATCAGCTCGAGGAAGCGCTTGGCGAACTTGTCGCTCTGGGACTCGCGGGCTCCGACAGCTTCGGGGGCCTCCGCGCTCTCATCACGCCGTCGAGCCAGCGCAAGCCCCTCCTCGCTGGCGCGAGGCGACGCGGGCGGGTGGTGAGCTTCGACATCGAGAGCGGCGGACGCTGGGCGATGATCAATCGCACTCAGCCGAAAGAGGGAGGCGAAGAGCTCCGGCGCCTGGCGATCGAACATGCGGCGCGGACGCTGCTCGATCGTTATGGCGTCGTCTTCTGGCGCCTCCTCATGCAGGAGCCCGGATGGCTGCCGCCGTGGCGCGATCTCCTGCGCGTCTATCGCAGGCTTGAGGCGCGGGGAGAGATTCGCGGCGGCCGGTTCGTCGCGGGCTTTTCGGGGGAGCAGTTCGCGCTGCCGGACGCGGTGGGACTTTTGCGCGAGATGCGCAAGCGCCCCGCGTCGGGCCAATGGGTGTCGCTGTCCGGCGCCGATCCGCTCAATCTGATCGGCATCCTGACGCCTGGACAGAGGCTTTCGGCGCTGACCGCCAATCGGATCGTCTATCGCGACGGCCTGCCGGTCGCGGCGCTGACCGGCGGCAAGGCTCAGTTCCTGACCGAGCTTGAAACGGCCGACCAATGGGAGGCCGAGAAGCGGCTGGTGCGCTCGGCGGCTCGCGGCAGGCTCGCCGACCTCGTTTGATGGGTGCTACAGGGCCGCTCCTGCGTATGCCCGAATATATACATATATAATATATGTTATGGCTCAAACAGGAGCGATTTGAGCGCGGAAGTAACTCCCAAGCCGGGTGAGTCCGAATTGTCACACGGTGTGTGAGATCGTTGAGGTTTTGCGAGATTTTCGAGACGGGCGGGGGCGAACCGTAAGTCAAGGTGGGGATGATTCTCCCTGCCGAAGTTCAGGCGCTGATCGAAGCGCTCCGGAGCGAGATTTCCGCGCTTCGCTCGGAGGTCGCCGATTTGCGGCGGGAGAACGAGGGCCTTCGAGCCGAGAACGCCGAGCTTCGGCGCCGGCTGGATCTGGACAGCACGACGAGCTCCAAGCCGCCTTCGAGCGACGGGCTGAGGAAGAAGTCGCGCCTTCCCGGCAGCCTTCGCGGCCGTTCGGGCAAGGCGAGCGGGGGACAGCGGGGCCACAAGGGCGACACGCTGCGGCGGACGGCGACGCCCGACTGGGTCGTCCGACACGAGGCTGCGGCGTGCCGGCGCTGCCGGGCGGCGCTCGCGGCTTCGATGCAGACCGGGGTGGAGACGCGTCAGGTGTTCGACCTGCCCGAGCGGCTGATCGAGGTCACGGAGCACCAGGGCGCCATCTATGCCTGCGCCCGATGCCGCGGCGTGACGCGGGCTGCGTTCCCCGACGGCGTGATCTCGCCGACCCAATATGGCGAGCGCATCAAGGCGGCGGCGGTCTATCTCAACGTGCAGCAGCTTGTGCCCGAGGACCGGACGGCGCAGGCGCTTCAGGACCTGTTCGGCGCGCCGCTCGTCTGCCCGGCGAGCGTGATCGCGTGGATGGGCAAGAAGGCTCAGGCTCTGGAGGGCGTCTATCAGGCGATCGGGACGCGCGTCGGCGGGGCCAAGGTCAGGCATCTCGACGAAACCGGCTTTCGCATCGCAGGCTCCCTGCAATGGCTGCATACGACGTCGAGCCGGAGCCATACCTTCTACCGGGTCGGAGCGGCGCGCGGCGATGTTCCCGCAGGGTTGAAGGGCGGCGTCGTCGTGCATGACCATTTCCGCCCCTACAACGCCCTCGCGGACGTCGCTCACGCCTTCTGCAACGCCCATCACCTGCGCGAACTCAAGGCGCTCATCGAGATCGACAAGGAGCCGTGGGCGCAAGCCATGCGCGACGTCCTCCTCGACGCCGCAAAGGCCGTGCGCCAAGCCAAAGAGGCCGGCGCCCGGGCGCTCGAACCCGAACGCGTGCAAGGCTTCGTCGACCGCTACTGGCAGGCCGTTCGGGAAGGGCTCGCCTTCCATCGCGCCCTGCCGGCCTTCGATCCTTCGCCCGGCTCGAAAAAACGAAAGAAGCAGCGCCCAGGCCATAATCTCCTCATCCGCTTCAAGACCTTCAAGGACGAGACCCTGCGCTTCCTCGTCGACTTCGACGTCCCGTTCACCAATAACCTGGCCGAACAGGACCTGCGCATGGCCAAGGTCAAAATGAAAATCTCGGGCGGCTTCCGCACCTTCGAAGGCGCTCACGTCTTCGTCCGCATGAGGTCCATCGTCTCCACCGCACGAAAGCACGGCCTCAACATTCTCAAAGCCCTCACTGCAAACCCCTCCCAACTCCTCCTCGCAATCGCAGCCTGAAAACAGACGGCTTGGGAGTTACGCGCGGAACTAAACGGGGTCGTAACCCGCTGAAATCATGAGGGGGCGCCGGTAAAATGGCGGCTACGCTCGAGCGCGCGTCGCTGCATGGGCTCAGCCCAGCCGTTGGCGCCCTCAGAATTGACCCCGCGCGCTCCGTTTGGTAGCGAGGGCGCGATAATCAATTGTCGCACGGGCTTGGCAAGCCTCGGCTGGCTGGAATGAATTGCCGCAACGAAGAGGGGGGCGACTCAAGTGATCGCACGTCGCGGCGCCGGGCTGGCGCTCATCTGCCTGATCTCCGCTTTCGTCGTCGGCTGTGCAGAAAATCCGCCCCCTGCCCCTGCGATCGTCGCCCCCGCCGTCAGCGCCGATCAGCTGGTCGGCAAGTGGGGCTTCGCCGCCTACCACAGGGACGAGGATCGGGCCCGCACGACCAAAGAGGCGGCGGCGCAGTGCAACAGGCCCTACGTCATCAACAAGGGCCCTAACGGCGGACTGATGATGAATCTGGCCGACCAGAAGGAATTGTCGGAATTGGTCCTGAAAGCCGGACCGAACGGCCAGACCTACCTCGGACCGGCCGGCGACGCGGGCACGGCGGACGACCGCATCGTCAGCAATGTCGACGCCAATTCGTTCACGACAGTTTGGGTCGACCCCGACAACGCGAGCCGCTATGGCACATCGGTGTACGTGCGGTGCGGAAAGCGCTGATCATCGATGCGGTGACGCATCGTGTTAGCTTGAGACCAACGGAGCGCGCATGAGAGTTCGAGCGAGGCTGTTTGTGCGGGTGGCGATTGGTGCCACCCTCGCGGTCCTGATGGGCGCGTTCGCCGAAGCGGCGACGGCGGTCCCGGGCCAGGACGAGATGAACGTGGTCGACCAGCCCGGCTACCAGCCGACGCCGGAAGAAGAACAGCTTACCGGCGCCTATGAGAAGCAGGAGGTGTTCTTCCGCACCCCCGAGGCGCCTGGCACCATCATCATCGACACCCAGAACCGCTTCCTTTACCTGGTCCAAGGCAACAACCGGGCGCTTCGCTACGGGATCGGCGTGGGCCGCGATGGCTTCCAGTGGTCCGGCCTGAAGAAGATTACGCGCAAGCAGGAATGGCCGGACTGGCGCCCGCCGCCGGAAATGATCGAGCGGCAGCCCTATCTGCCGCGGTTCATGGCCGGCGGTCCGGGGAATCCGCTGGGCGCGAGGGCGATGTATCTGGGCACGACCGTCTATCGCATCCACGGCACCAACCAGCCGCAGACGATTGGCCATGCGATCTCGTCGGGTTGCTTCCGCCTGGTCAATGACGACGTGATCGACCTCTACGACCGCGTGCCGGTTGGCACCAAGGTGATCATCAGGCAGGCGGTCGCTCTTTAAAATCCGCGTGAGCGGCCCACAAGAAACGGAAACGAGGCTGGTCATGCGCAAGATGATCCCGATTTTACTCGCCCTCGCGGCGGGGCTGACGTTTAGCGCCGGAGCGCAAGCTCAGACGACGCTCAAGACCGTTCAGGATCGGGGCTCGCTCATCTGCGGCGTCAACCCGGACCTCGAAGGCTTCGCCAGCAAGGACGCCAATGGCCAGTGGTCGGGCTTCGACGTCGATTTCTGCCGCGCGCTCGCGGCGGCGATCTTCAACGACCCGTCAAAGGTCCAGTTTGTGCCGCTGTCGGCCTCGGACCGGTTCGACGCGCTCAAGAACAAGCAGATTGACGTGCTGTCCCGCAACTCGACCTGGACCATGGGTCGCGAAAACGATTACAGCATCGTCTTCCCGGGCGTGACCTACTACGACGGGCAGGCGTTCCTCGTCCCCAAAAGCAAGAACCTCCAATCGGCGCTCGAACTCGACGGCAGCAAGGTCTGCGTGCAGCCGGGCACGACGACCGAGCCCAATTTCATCGACTTCTTTGAAACCAACCATATGAAATACGAGGTCGTCCACGCGGCGAGCGCCGACGATATGATCAAGGCCTACGAGGCCGGAAAATGCGACGTCCTGACGACCGACGAATCAGGATTGTTCGCAATGCGTCTGCAGCTCAAGAAACCGAGCGACAGCATTATCCTGCCCGATGTCATCTCGAAGGAGCCGCTCGGGCCTGTCGTCAGGCAGGACGACATGCAGTGGTTCAATATCGTCAAATGGGTCAACTTCGCCATGATCAACGCCGAGGAGCTCGGGGTCAATTCGAAGACCGTCGACGAGGCGCTGAAGTCGCAGAAGACAGCCGTCAAGCTGCTGGTCGGGACGGAGGGCGACTTCGGCAAGCCGCTCGGCCTCACCAGCGACTGGGCCGCGCGCGTCATTCGGACGGTCGGCAACTACGGCGAAGTGTTCGACCGCGACGTCGGCGCCCATTCGAAGCTCGGAATTCCGCGCGGCCTGAACGAACTCTGGAATAACGGCGGCATTCAATACGCTCCGCCAATCCGCTAGAGGGCGGGTCGCGCGGCCCGGCCTAATCCGGCACGTATGTCCGGCCTTCGTAGTGCCCCGTCGGCTTTACCTGCGGGGCCGCATCGGTTGGCGGCCTCGATTTGGGCGGCGGCGGTGGTCTGGGGGCCGGCCTCGGCGTCGCGTACTCCTGCGCCGGAGGCGGCACGAAGATCAGCGGCGGAGGAAAATATTGGCCGAAGGCCGAAAACGGCGCGCCAAAAGCGACCAACGCGAGCCCGGCGGCAAATCGAACGGCGTTGGTCTTCATGGACGCGTTCCTTATCGCCTATTTCGCGTCGCCTGCCGTGCGCGGATCGCGCTTCCCGGTCCAAACCGCGGTTTCCGCCCATCGCCCTAGAGAGTCCGCGAGCGCTCTTCTACCCCATCCGGCGCATAAGCGGAATTTCCCAGCGCAGCGCGAGAATAAGGCTCGGCGAACTCCCGCGATCATTCGAGATCCATCGTCTCCATGTAGCGACCGCAGCGGCGTCGGCCGAGCGCAGCGCCCGCCTCTTGTCGACGACCCGCTCCAGTCTCGCGATAAGAATCGACAGAAATCCGGCCACCGCGCCGAGCATGAACGCCGGCGCTGTCGCGTGCGAAAGGGCCACGCTCAAATGATCGATATCGGTGACTATGGCCAATTCCGACGCTCCCTCCCCGCTGAAAGCGCGTCACTCCGGTCTTGGCCAATCCCACAAGCCGCGAGGCCGGCAAAACGCGCAACCCCCGCGAGAACCTCCCGATGCGATCGGCCACAGCAATGCGCGTGGCGCGGCGTGCTCCGGCGACCGTGAGCGACGCCCGAGCCTGCGCGGCGCGCGAGGCTTGACTGCCGCCTAGCGGCAGACGCGCACGCCTGCTCGGTAGTAACAGTGGGCCGCGGGCCGCACGACCGCCGCGGGCCGCACCACGGCAGCGCCGTGGTACCCGTAACCCCGGTGCGTGGCGACCGCTCCGTGCGGACCGACGCAGCCCGCCCGATAGACCCCGCGGGCGCAGGTGACCGCGTCGGCCTCAGAGATTTGGACGGCGAGCAGGCCAAGGACCAGCAGACCGGAAGCAATCAGTTTCATCGATAGTCTCCTGAAGATTGAGTTCGCACGCCTTGGCGTGCTGGGGCCACGCCCGCTTGTCAAGTGAAGCAGGCGCGCGGTCGCCTAGCCAAGCCGGAGTTGCGCTACTTGCCGCCTCCCGCCTTCGCCAGCGCCTCCTTGCAGGAGTCGCTGAGATCGGCGGCATGCGATCTCATGCAAGCCGCCATCGCGCCCCTGCTCCGCTTGACGTCGGCGCAGAGCTTCCTGGCGTCGGCCTTGCACGCCTTGCCGACCGCCGCCGCGCGGATGATCGCCACCTGGCAGTCCTCCGACAGGTCGGAGAAATGCGTCTTCATGCAATCCTTGAGCGCCCGACCGCCCGTCTTCATCTCGTCGCCGCATTGCGCCTTGATGTCGGTCCGGCAAGCCTTGACGACGGTCGAGGCGGCGAAGGCGGAATGCGTCATCAACAGGCCCGCACTGAGCGCGGCGATGCAGGTCAAGGTCCTCATCTGGCATGTCCTCCGGGTTGCAAAGCGCGCGTCGCTAGTCACTCAGGCGGGCGCCGCGTTCAGGGCGGCGGCCCTCTCTTCTAGTCGAGATGACCCCTGACTTGGAAGGCGTAACGCCTACGCCTCGCTGGATCGCCTGTCGTCTGCCTTGTCGGCAAGGACCATGAGCGTCGAGGTCCCATGAGCCAGAAGGCGGCCCTTCGCGTCGACGACCCGCGCCTCGCAGGAGATGATGCGCCGCCCGCGGCTGACCGCGCGCCCTTCGGCGCGGACGGTCCCCATCTTCTGGGTGATGGGGCGGGAGAAATTGGCCTTGGTTTCGATAGTCGTATAGCTCACGCCAGCAGGAAGCAGCGTATGGGCGGCGCAGCCGGCCGCGCTGTCGATCAGCGTCAGCGCCCAGCCGCCGTGCACGAATCCGAGCGGGTTCAAGAGATGCGGCCCGGCGTCGCCTTCGAACACGGCGACGCCATCGCCGATCTCAACAAGCCAGAACGACAGCGTCCCAGCAATAGGGGGCGCGGGCAGTCGGCCGTCGAGGATCGCCTGCAGGAATTCTCGCCCGGACATCTGCTGGACTTCGGCCGAATCGGCGACCCCGTAAGCGCGCGACACGGTCGTCAGCATCGGCTTTCTCCTATGCATGCAGATACAAATGATGTATCTGCATACATTCATGCCAGGGCCAAAGCAACCGCTGCGGAAGTCCCTCGTCGCCGATGCGCGCGCGGCGGTCGACGCCTGCGCCGGCTGGAACGCCCGGCTCGCCGCCCGGCGCATCACCGCCTTCCTCAACCGGCGTATGCAGGGCTCGGGCGTGAGCCTCGCCCAGTTCGGGCTGATGGCGCAGATCGCCGCGGCCAGCGATGATACTTTAAGCGAACTCGCAGAGCGCACCGGCCTCGACCAGTCGACGCTGTCGCGCAATCTGCAAGTGCTCGAGGCCGCCGGTCTGGTCGAGATCGCCGCCGACGAGAGGGATGCGCGTCGCCGTACCGTGCGGCTCACGGACAAGGGGGCGCGTGGCCTCGAGGCGGGGCTCGCCGACTGGAGCCAAGCGCATGGCGAACTCGCCAAGCGGCTCGACCCGGAGGCCGCCCGGCGCCTTGCGCTGGCGGCGGAGGCGCTCGAGGAGGGTTAGGCGGGGCGGTCTCTGGGGCTCCAGAAATCCGCCTGCAGCTCGGCCGCCTCGTCCTCGAGCAGCGGCCCGACGACCTCGGTCTCCCGCTGGCCGGCGGCGAACACGGTCGCACAAGGCAGATCGAGGGTCGGATTCTCCTGATGCGCGCCGGTTTGCGCCTTCAGCGCCTTCTCCGTCTGGCCGTAGACGACGCGGCCGATCCCCGCCCAATAGATCGCGCCCGCGCACATCGCGCAGGGCTCGGCGGATGTGTACAGGGTACAGCGCACGAGGAAGGCAAGGTCATGAGCGCGCGCCGCGCGCGAGGCGAGCAGGCGCTCGGCGTGGGCCGTGCGGTCGCCGCCTTCGCTCGCATATCCATTGCCCTGCTCCATGAGCGCCCTGCCCTCGCCGTCGGCCAGCACGGATCCAAACGGATGATCGCCGGCGGCGCGCGACCGCCGCGCGACGTTGAAGGCCTGGCGCAGGAGCGCCTCGTCATAAGGGCGAACGGAGGCGGCGGTCATGACGAAGGCTCCATGGACGGCCTCGAAGGCCTAGCATGAAAGCGTCGCGCAGCCCGAATTCCCATGAGCGCCAATTCATTTGACACAGCGGCGGTCGCCGCTAGGCTCGCCAGAAAAGAGGGGTCCAGCGATCAGGGGCTTTTTGGGGAAATCGCTCACCTCGCGCCGCCGCCTCGCAGGGCCCGGCGTCGGTATGATTTTTGCGTCGCACAAGTCGAAGTGCGGCCCTACGGACCGGGGGATCGAGGTGAAGTTTACGTGAACGAGGCTCCCCCGCGGCTCAAGCTTGTCGGCGTCAGCAAGTCGTTTCCGGGCGTGCGCGCGAACGACAACGTGAACTTGAGCGTCAAACCCGGCGAGGTCCACGCGCTGCTCGGCGAAAACGGCGCCGGAAAATCGACGCTGGTCAAGATGATCTACGGCGTCCTCGCGCCCGACGAGGGGGAGATCGTGTTCGACGGCTCCCCCGCCCGCATCCCCAATCCGCGGGCGGCTCGCCGTCTTGGCATCGGCATGGTGTTCCAGCACTTCTCGCTGTTCGAGGCGATGACGGTGCTCGAGAATATCGCGCTTGGCCTGGATTCTCGCCTCTCCTCGCGCGAGCTCCTTGCCGAGTTCAATCGGGTGCTCGAGGCCTACGGGCTCAAGCTTGATCCGCGCCGCGTCGTCTCGACCTTGAGCGTCGGCGAGCGCCAGCGCATCGAGATCGTGCGCGCGCTTCTGCTCAATCCCCGGCTCCTGATCATGGACGAGCCGACTTCGGTGCTCACGCCCCAGGAAGTCGAGCAATTGTTCGAGACCCTGAGAAAGCTCGCCGCGAGCGGCTGCTCGATCCTCTACATCTCCCACAAGCTGCACGAGATCGTGGCGCTCTGCGACACCGCGACCATCCTGCGCGGCGGCAAGGTGGTCGCCCATTGCGACCCGAAGCGCGAGACCTCGCGCTCGATGGCCGAGATGATGATCGGCGCCAATTTGAAGGAAATCGCCAAGCCCGCCAACCGCGGCTTCGGGGCGCCCAAGCTCACAGCGCTTGGCTTGAGCCTGCCGAAGCCGAGCGAATTCGGCGTCGCGCTGCAGGACGTGGCGCTCAGCGTCAACGCTGGCGAGATTTTCGGCGTCGCCGGCGTCGCCGGCAACGGACAGAACGAGCTCCTGAGCGCGATGAGCGGCGAGACGCTGGCGCTGACGCCTCAGGCGATCACGCTCGTGGGCCGCCCAGTCGGCCGGCTCGGCGTCACCGAGCGACGCGACCTGGGCTTATGCGCGGTTCCGGAGGAGCGCAACGGCCACGCTGCGGTCGGCGAGTTCTCTCTCACCGACAACGGGGCGCTGACCGGGCGCGACCGCATGGAGATGGTGCGCTTCGGCCTCATCGATCCGGGCAAGGCGACCCATTACGCCGCCGAAGTGATCGGCGCCTACACCGTGAAAGCGACCGGCCCGGGCGCGCTCGCGGGCTCCCTCTCCGGGGGCAACCTGCAAAAGTTCATCATGGGCCGCGAGATCCTGCAGCGGCCGGAGGCGCTTGTCGTCTGCCAGCCGACCTGGGGCGTGGACGCAGGCGCCGCCGCCGCCATTCACCAGGCGATCGTCGATCTGGCCGCGCGCGGCTCAGCGGTCATGGTCATCTCGCAGGACCTCGACGAACTGCTCACGCTCTGCGACACGATCGCAGTCATCAATCTCGGCCGCCTGTCGGCGCCGATGAAGGTCGGCGAGGTTTCGGTCGAGGAAATCGGCCTCCTCATGGGCGGCGTGCACGGCGATCCTGCGGCGACAATCGAAATGACAGAGGCCCTGCATGCGCATCCGGCTTGAAAAGCGGCTCACGCCCAGCCGTTTCATGCAGGTCGCGACGCCGGTCGCCTCCGTGCTTCTCACCATGGCGCTCGGCGCGATCATCTTTCAATTGATCGGCTTCGACGGGCCGCGCGCGATCTACGAGACCTTCATCACCCCGATCGTCGCCTCTTACAAGTGGCAGGACGTGGCGACCAAGGCGGCGCCGCTCATCATCATCGCGCTCGGCCTTTCGCTCGGCAATCAGGCCAAGATCTGGAACATCGGCGCCGAGGGCCAGTACGTCATCGGCGCGCTCGCGGGCGCGGGCGTCGCCTTCGCCTTGCCAAATGCGCAGGGCTTCTGGGTGATCCCGCTGATGATCGTGGCGGGCGTTGCGGGCGGCATGGCCTGGGCGGCGATCCCGGCGTTCCTGAAGACGCGCTATCGGGTGTCCGAAGTGCTGTCCACCCTGATGCTGGTCTATGTCGCGCTCCAGGTTCTCAACTATCTCGTCAGCGGCCCGTGGAAGGATCCCAACGGCCATAATTTCCCGCAGACGCCGCCGTTCACCCCGGCGCAACTCCTGCCACACGCCATTGCGGGAACCGACATTCCGCCGGGCCTCGTCGTCGCATTTGTGCTCACCCTCGCGTTCTGGCTGCTTGTGACGCGCTCGGTCTACGGCTTTTCAATCCGCACCGTCGGCGCTGCGCCCAGCGCCGCCCGCTATGGCGGCTTCGACGCCTCGCGCACGGTCTGGTCGACGCTCCTGATCAGCGGCGGCATGGCCGGGCTTGCCGGCATTCTCGAGGCCTCGAGCCAGCTTGGGCAGATCAACCTCGGCTTTCCCTCCGGCTACGGCTTCACCGCGATCATCGTTTCGTTCCTCGGCCGCCTCCATCCAATCGGCGTCTTTCTCGCAGCCCTCATTCTCGCCGTCACCTATGTCGGCGGCCAGGTGGCGCAGACGGTGGTGCACGTGCCAAGCGCAACCGCCGGCATCTTCCAGGCGATGATGCTGTTCTTCATTCTCGCAAGCGACATTCTGGTCCGATACCGCTTGCGGATTATCCGCGACGCGCCCCGCGCCGCGACCGCCGAGGCGGTCGCCTGATGCTGACCTTCATCATCGACGCCATTGTCACGGTGGTCGGCGTGACGACGCCAATCCTGCTCGCTGCGACCGGCGAGCTCGTGGTTGAAAAGAGCGGCGTGCTCAATCTCGGCATCGAGGGCATGATGCTGATCGGCGCCGTGACCGGCTTCGCCGTCACGTTCAACTACGGCCCCGATCTCGGTGACTGGGCCCCCTGGTTCGGCGTGCTCGCCGCGGCGCTCGCTAGCGCAGCTTCCTCCATGCTGTTCGCGGTGCTGGTGCTGACGCTCGGCTCCAACCAGGTGGCCACGGGCCTTGCGCTCGCGATCTTCGGCATCGGCCTCTCTTCGCTCGTCGGCGCGGGTTATGTCGGCATGATCGTGCCGTCGTTCGATTCCATCTTTCCCGATCGGCTCGCCAGCGATCCGGTATGGCGGGTGGTGTTCGGCTATAGTCCGCTGGTCTATTTCGCACTGATCATGGTATTCGCCGTCGGCTGGTTCTTGAACCGCACCCGCCCCGGGCTCATCTTGCGCGCAGTCGGCGAGAACGACCTTTCGGCCCATTCGATCGGCTATCCGGTGATTGCGATCCGCTACGGGGCGATCGCATTCGGGGGGGCGCTGGCCGGAATCGGGGCGCCTATTTCTCGATGGTGATCACGCCGATGTGGGCCGAGCAAATGACGGCAGGCCGCGGCTGGATCGCGCTTGCGCTCGTGGTGTTCTCCGGCTGGCGCGCCGGGCGGCTCCTCGGCGGCGCGTACTTTTTCGGCGTCCTGATGACGCTCGAGCTCTACGCCAAGGCTTCCGGCTTCTCATTCCTGCCGTCCCAGTTCTGGGCGGCGATGCCCTATATCGCGGCCGTCATAGCGCTTGCGGTGATATCGGCCCGCGAGATCGCCGGAACCGAAGCGCCCGCTTGCCTCGGCCGACCGTTCCTGCCGAACAGCTAAGATACTATTCGACCGCCATGAGCCGTCATTGCGAGGAGCGAAGCGACGAAGCAATCCAGAAGAAGGAAGGGCGCCCTACGATCCCTGGATTGCTTCGCTTCGCTCGCAATGACGCGAGCGCATCGGACTGAACAGGAGAACGAGCTAGCGTCGAAGCACTAGGAAGCAGGGAGAAGAAACATGGCAACAATTACGCGACGCAATTTGATCGGGACCGCGGCCGCCGGCCTCGTCCTCCCCGGCTTGTCTCGCAGCGGTTTCGCCGCCGAGCCGCTCAAGGTCGGCTTCGTCTATCTCGGCGCGATCGGCGACTATGGCTGGACGTGGTCGCACGAGCAGGGCCGCAAGGCGCTGGAGCAAGCGCTGAAAGGCAAGGTGGTCACCAACTATGTCGAGAACGTCAAGGAAGACGCGAGCGCCGTTCCGGTGATGAAAGACCTCGCCCAGCAGGGCAACAAGCTCATCTTCACCACCTCGTACGGCTACATGGACCAGACGCTCGAGGCCGCCAAGCAATTCCCGGACGTCAAGTGGGAGCATTGCACCGGCTACAAGCGCGCCGACAACGTCGGCACCTACAATTCGCGTTTCTATCAGGGCCGCGCGGTCATCGGCACGATCGCCGGCATGATGTCGAAGTCGGGCGTGATCGGGTTTGTCGGGTCGTTCAAGATCCCGGAAGTCGTCATGGGCGTGAACGCGTTCACCCTTGCGGCGCAGGCCATCAATCCGAAGATCACCACCAAGCTCGTGATGATCGACACCTGGTTCGATCCAGCCAAGGAGGCCGCGGCGGCGGAGACGCTGGCCAATCTCGGCTGTGACGTGATCGCCCAGCACGTCGACAGCCCGGCGGTGCTGCAGGTGTGCGAGAAGCGCAAGATCTACGGGTTCGGCTACGGGGCCGACATGTCGCGCTTCGCGCCAAAAGCCCACCTGACGGCGAGTCTCGACCTCTGGGGCCCCTATTATATCAGCCGCGCCAAGGCGATGCTCGACGGCACATGGAAGCCGGACGACGCATGGTGGGGCATGAAGGAGGGAATGCTGGGCATGGCCCCTTACAGCAAGGCGGTGCCGGAAAACGTGCGCGCCGCCGCCGACAAGATCATCGCGGGCACCAAGGCCGGAACCTATGAGGTCTTCACCGGCCCGATCGCGGATCAGAGCGGCAAGGAGCGGGTCCCCAAGGGCCAGCGCATGGCGGACAAGGACCTTCTCGTGATGGACTGGTACGTCAAAGGCGTGCAGAGCTGAGTTCCCGTTCCCTCTCCCCGCTCGAGCGGGGAGAGGGTCAGGGTGAGGGGCAAGGCGATGCGCGGACTACGCTTGCATGAAGCGCGCCGAGCGCGTGGGCTGCGCCAGGGCCAGACTGAGGCCGAACGTCAGCTTTGGCGGCGACTTCGAAACCGCACTCTTGGCGGGTTCAAGTTTGTTCGGCAAGAGCCGATCGGGCCCTATTTCGCCGACTTCGTTTGCCGCGAGGAAAAACTTGTCATCGAGATCGACGGCGCGAACTCATTCGACCGACGACGAGCGCCGTCGCGATGAGAAACGAGAACAGGACTTGCGCGATCGAGGCTACCGCGTGACTCGCTTCCAGAATGACGAAGTCTACCGCAACATCGAGGGGGTCTTGGACACGATCCTGACGGCGCTGGCGCGGCGGCGGACGTTGTGACGCCCTTTGTGGCTAATCGCCTACGCCCCTCACCCCAACCCTCTCCCCGCTCCGGCGGGGAGAGGGAGGCCGCAGGGCGCCGTCATTCCCTCTCGCCGTCTCGACGGGGAGAGGGTTAGGGTGAGGGTGAGGGGCAAGCAAATGGAGAGAAAAGTGAAACTTGTCAGCCGCCGCGATTTCTTGAAGACCACGGCCGCTGCGAGTCTGGCGGCCCCGGCGCTGGGCCGCGGCGCCTTCGCGGCCGAGCCCTTGAAGGTCGGCTTGATCTATCTCGGGCCGATCGGCGACTTCGGCTGGACCTGGGCGCACGAAAAGGGCCGCAAGGCGATGGTCGAGGCGCTCAAAGGGCAGGTGGTCGCCGACTATGTCGAGAACGTGAAGGAGGACGCGAGCGCGACGCCGATCCTGAAGGATCTCGCGCAGAGCGGCCACAAGCTGATCTTCGCCACGACATTCGGCTACATGGATCAGACGGTCGAAGCCGCCAAGCAGTTCCCGGACGTGAAGTTCGAGCACTGCACCGGCTACAAGCATCTTCCCAATCTCGGAACCTACAATACGCGCTTCCACCAGGGCCGTGCGGTCGAGGGCTTAATCGCCGGGCTCATGTCGAAGACCGGGACGATCGGCTATCTCGGCTCCTACAAGGTCCCGGAAGTGGTGCTCGGCGTGAACGCCTTCACCCTCGCAGCGCAGGCGCAAAATCCGAAGATCACCACCAAGCTCATCATGATCGACTCGTGGTTCGATCCGGCCAAGGAAGCCGCCGCCGTGCAAACGCTGGCGAACCTTGGCTGCGACGTGGTCTGCCAGCACACCGATAGCCCGGCCGGCCTTCAGGTCTGCGAGCAGCGCAAAGTCTGGTGCTTCGGCAACGCCGCCGACATGTCGCGCTTCGCGCCGAAGACGCAGCTCACCGCGATCGAGGACATCTGGGGGCCCTACTACATCTCGCGCGTCGCGCGCCAAAGCGGTGCTCGACGGGACCTGGAAGTCCGACGACGCCTGGTGGGGCATGAAGGAAGGCGCGCTCATCATGGCGCCCTACAACAAGACGATGCCCGACAACGTGAAGGCCGCCGCCGAGAAGATGATCGCCGGCTGGAAGGACGGCTCCTACGACGTCTTCAGCGGCCCGATCACCGACCAGTCCGGCAACGAGCGCCTGGCCAAGGGCCAGCGCATGGCGGACAAGGATCTCGCCGTCATCGACTGGTACGTCAAAGGCGTGCAGAGCTAGCCATCACCCCCAACCCCTCTCCCCGAGGGAGAGGGGGGCGCGCCCCTTCTCCCCCTGGGACAAGGTGGCGGGCGAAGCCCGCCGGATGAGGGCAAGGCGATCGCCATGCGGGCCTACGCCGCCAGTTCATGCACCCGCGCCTCCGGGCATACGGCCTTGGCGATCTCGGCCAGATGCTGATGGTGGGTGAAATAGATGACCTGGCCGACGCGGCCCATGTCGGCGAACAGGCGCAGCGCCTCCTCGGCGCGGAAATGATCGAACGTCTCCATGATGTCGTCGGCGACGAAGGGCGCTGGGGCGCGGCTCCTGGCGAGCTCGTGATAGCCGGCGACGCGCAGCGCGAGATAAAGCTGGAAGCGCGCGCCCTTCGACAATTGCGCCGCCTCTTTCGACCCGCCGTCCGCGCCAAGCGCGATCAGCGTCTCTGACTGCCCGTTCGGCGCGGTCGTCAGCGCGCGATAGGCGCCGCGGCTGATCAGGCGGAACGCCTCCGACGCCCGCTCCATCATTGCGCCGCGGTGCCGGTCGCGAAACAACCGCAGCGCCTCCTCCGCCGCCGCGATGCCGGCGCGCAAGGTCAGGTACCGTCGCGCGCCGTCGTTGATCGCCTCGAGGATGGTGCGCCGCTTCTCCTCAAGCCGCGCGACCGCATCGTCGCCGCCAACCGCCTCGAGGCGCTTGACCGCCTCGCGATGGGCGCTGTGCGCCTCGGCGTGCGCCTGGTCGTCATGGGGCGCGCGCGCTTTCAATTCCGCAAGCTCGGCGGTGAGCGCCGCCGCCTCGGCCCGCTCGAGGATTGCGCGCGCGGCCTCAAGCGAGCCCGCGACATTAGCGGCGATGATCGCAGCCTTCTCGCGCTTGATCTCCGCCTTGAGCGCGTCGCGGCGGCGGCAGTCTTCGAGCTTGGCGGCGACCTCGGCGAGCGTCGCGACGCCGAAGAGCGCCGTCATGGCGGAAGCCTGCCGCACGTTGAGGTCAAGCGCTTCGGCGATCGCCTTGAGCCGCGCCTGCCCCTCCTTGATGGCGTCGGACTTCTCGGCGCGGCGGCGCGCGTTCTCGCGTGCGCGAGCGACGCGCTCCTCGATCACGTCGGCGCGCTGACGGACATCGCGGCCGGCGTCGTCGAGACCGAGCGCGGCGGCGACGGCGTCAAGCTCGTCGGCGAACAGCGCCTTGTCGCGCTCCATCTTGGCGATGCGGTCTTCGAGTTCGGCGCAGGCGTTCAGGCCAGCGCGCAATTCCTCGAGCGCCTTCAGCGACTGTTTGACCGCGGCAAGCGCGGGCTCTTCTTCGCCCTCGCCAAGCCACGTCCCGGCGCAGGCCTCACGCCACGCCGCTCGCCAAATCGCGTCCGCTTCCTTTGCGTTTCTGAGCTTGGCCTCGGCGCGAGCGGCCTCGGCGCGGCGCTCCTCCGCCTTCTGCCGCAGCGTCGCAAGTTTCACCCCGTCGACCAGAGCCGTTTCCGCCGCTTCGATCAGCGCCTCAAGGCCGCCGCCGTCGTCGTGCGCGACGCCCGCGACGCCCAGGGCGGCGGTCAGTCGCTTGCGCATGCGCTCGCCCTCCTCCTCGGAGCGGCGCGCAGCGTCATCCGAGTGCCGCAGCGCATCGATAAGCGTCAGCGCCTCATTACGCTTCATCCGCCAGGCGTCGATGAAGGCGAGCGGGTCCCGTCCGTGCGGCGGCGCGGCGGGCGCAATCGTTGCGATCTCATGATCGAGCGCAGCGACCGCCTTGTCCGCCGCTTCGAGGTCGCCTTTGGCGCGCGCCCGTTCCGCTTCCACGCCGGCGAGCTTGATCGCGCGCTCGCGCAAGGCGGCGAGTTCCCGCACGCCAGCCAGTCTCTTCGCGCCGGCCGCGTCATCGCGCCGCATCGCCGCTTCGAACACATCGGCGCTCGCGCGATCGAGCGCCGCGCGATGCCCCGACCACGCGGAGTCGCGGGCGGCGCGAATCTCGGCCGCTGCCTCGTCGGTGAAGAGATCGGCCGCGCGCGCCGCGGCCGCCGCCTCGGCCTTGAGGCGATCGGCTTCGCCGGTCTTGGCGGCGAGAAGGTCGACGCCCTGCTGTCTGAGCGCCTTCGATTGCGCGACCCGATGGCGCAATTCGGCCGTCTCGGCTTCGTCCGGAACGGCGGCCTGCGCCAACGCCTCCGCATTGCCGCGCCATGGCGCAAGGCCTGCGAAGGCCTGCTTGAGCTTGCGCATCGCTTTGTCGACGTCATCGCGTGCGGCCAGCAGCTGGGCGGGCGAATTGTGGCGCCGCGCCTCCACAAGGCGCGCCTTCAGCGACGCCATCGCAGCGGCCTGGTCATCGACGCGCGGCGGCGCCTCCTGCAAGGCCTGGTCATGCGCGCTTCGCGCCGCATCGGCCGCTTCGCCCGCCGCCTCGAGTTTCGACAACACCCCGGAACGGGCGCCGATCAGATCCTCGAGCGCGCCCACGACGCGAACCGGAAGCATAAGCTTGCGCGGATCGGCCTCGCCCTCGCGGCCGAGGCGGCGCAGGATGTCGGCGACCGCGTCGCGCTTGGCCGCAAGTTCGCCCTGCCGCACGGGGATGTCCGCGGCGCTTTCGTAGCGGCTGCTGAGCTCGCGCCACGCGCCAACCCGATCCACGACCTTCAGCGCCGCCAGGTCCGCGCCTGTGCGCGCGAGCTGATCCTCGAGCGCGCTGATCTCGCGTTCGGCGCTCTCCTTCTGCGCCGCCAGTCTGATCGCCTCGGCCTGCAGCTCTTGAACCTCGTCGCGCCAGCCGTCCTGCGGAACGGCCAGGGCTTCAAGCGGCGCGCATTGGCTCTCCGCCTCGCGCAGCGCGGCGAGATGAGGCAGGGCGCCGAGCAGACGCTGGATCTCGTCCTCCCGCGCGCGCCGCTCGCTCAAGCTCTTTGCGGCGGCCGCGTAGGCTTGCCTGGCCGCGTCGCGCTGGCGCACGAGCTCGGCGTAGGCAGGAGCGAGCGTGTCGGCAGCGTCGCGCTCCTGCTTCAGCGCGTCGAGCTCGCGTTTCAGTTCCGCCAGCTCCGTGGTCGAGGCGCGCGGCCGGTAGAACCCGTCCGCCTTCTTGCGCAGCCAGTCGAGCCGGTCGCTGATTTCGGCCAGTCCGGCGCTCGCCGAGAACAACAGCTGGCCAAGATCGCCATGGCTCGCGAGGATCGCCTCCCCGCCCTTCTCTAGGCTCTCGTCATCGAGCGAGAACATCATACGGAAAGCGTCGCGATCGACGCCGGCGAGCTCCGCCGTCAACAGGCTCTCGTCGATCGGCCGGTCGTCGGCGCCGACAAGACTGTTCTTGTCGCGTTTGAGGCGAGCGACTTCATACGCCCGCTCGCCGAGTTCGAGCCGGGCGCCGATCCGCATGGCGTTATAGGGGTGCCAGTTGAGGACGCTGGCGCGCCCCTTTGCGGCGCCGTAGGCAGATTGCTTCTCGATGCCGAACAAAAGATCGAGGATCCCCGCGGCGGCGGTCGACTTGCCGGTCTCGTTGAGGCCGTAGACGATGTGGAAGTCCGAGCCGCTAAAGGGCGCCGCGCCGAAGTCGAGCTGATAGTCGTTGAACCTGCCATAGCGCGTGAGATCGAGGCGCGCGATCCTCACGCGGCGACGTCCCGATCGGTGGCGCGCAGGTGGGCGAGCACGTCCTCAGCGCCCTCGCGCGCCAGCGCGCGCAGGATTTTCGCCAGTTCCCCCGGGTCCTGGCCCAGCAGATCGTCGCGGGCGCCGGCCGGGAGGTTGCGGCGCAATTCCTCGGCGATTTCGTTCAGCGCGTCCTGAAACGCCTTCGACTGCGCGACCTCGGTCTCCATCAGCGCGCGCAGCTCCGCGACCGGATCGCTCGCCGGCGCGTTCCCGTTCGCGCGCGGCGGCGCGACGCTGTCGAGTTCGATCTTGTCGATCCAGGTCTTGCCGATCGCGGCGCCAAGCGTCCGGGATTCCTCCGCCAGCACATCGGCGTCCGAGCGCAGCCGCCAGGCGAGCGGTGTCACGCCCCCAAACATGAGCCGCGCCACCAGATGCTCGCTCGGCGCCGCGGCACGCGCGGCGAGAAGCGCCTTCTCGCTCCGCTTCAGCGCATCGCGCCAATCATCGACGCCGGCAAGATCGACGCGAACGCGCTCAAACTGCGCAACGCTCGTCGGCCGTTCTTCAATCGTGATCTCGCGGTCGTCGCCGATGGTGACCAAGGTCGCAGTCTTGTCGCCGGCCTCATTGATGTCGCGCCCCTGGGGATTGCCCGGCATCACGATCGCCGCCCTGCCCCGCTCCTCGAACCTTTGGTGAATGTGGCCGAGCGCCCAGTAATCAAAGGCGGCGCCGTGGAGGTCGGAGGGCGCGCATGGCGCGTAAAGCCCATGGGTTGGCGAGCCGCCGAGACTTGTATGCAGGATCCCGATATTGACGTGTCCTTGAACGGGCGGCCGGAACTTCGGCACGAGGCTCTCGGGCGCGTGCTTTTGCGCGAAGCTCACGCCGTGCACCGCGACCTCGAGCCCGCCGCGCGCGAGCGCCACCGCTTCCGCCCGCCCGGCAAACACCTTAACCGAATCGGGCAAGGTCAATTCCCTCGCGATGCGCGACTCGGCGTCGTGATTGCCGCGAATGATGAAGGTCTCGACGCCCGCCTCGTCGAGCCTTCTCAGCTGGTCGGCGAGAAAGCGCGCCGTCTTCATCGACGTCTGTTCGCCGTCGTAGAGGTCGCCGGCGATCATCAGCGCGTCGACCTGTTCGACAAGGCAGAGCTCGATCACGGCGACAAAGGCTTTCCGCGTCGCGCCGCCGATCAGCTCGGCGAGCTCCGGATCGCGCAGCGCCAGCGTCGCCAGCGGCGAATCGAGGTGGACATCGGCGGTGTGAACGAATCGGAAAGCCATCGCCTTACCGGAGCTAGACTTCGAAATCGGCAAAGTCACGCGGGCGCAGCTTATGGCGGTGGATAAGCCGCAGCCCTTGTCGCAGGGGCCGCGTTCGGGCATAGACGCCGTGGCCGAAGCGGTGGGGCGAGGCGCCCTGCCTTTGAAGTAGGATCCGGATTTGTTGGACACCCAGCGGCCGCAAGCCGCGCGCGAGCTCATCGAAAGCGAAAGACTCGTTCGCATCAGCCGATCGCTGCATTCAGCCTGGCGCAACGCGGTCCGCACCCCGTGGCGCGATTTCCGCCGCCGGCTCCGCGGCGCGCTCATGTCCAGCGCGGGCGTTCCGGTCGCCCTCGACGAGACGACGACTCTCGCGGCCGTTCCCTTCGAGGGACGCTTGCCGCCCCCGCTCACGCAATGCGAGGTGGTCCCGCCCGCTCAATATCGGACAAGAACGCATCCGCTCAGCGTGAATTCGAGGGACCACGCCGAGCGCCTCCACTATGCCGAGCACACGGCCCACGCGCCGGCGATGACGCTCGAGCATCTCACCGATCAATACTGGTTTCCGGCGTTCGGCGTGCTGATTTCGCCTGAAGGGCGGATCTGGCGCCACTCGTTCCTCGTTCCGTTTCGCGAAGGCTACCTCTCGTCTATCAAGGCGATCGCCGACAGCCCACGGCCGGATGGGGCCGACGAGCTCCGCCTTCATCTCGAACGACTCAACCGCGCGCCTCGTATCGCCGGCGAGCATCTGCTCATCGCCGGCTCGGACAAGCACAATTATGGCCATTACCTGCACGACATCGTTCCGTTGATCGATCTCGGCGCGAAAATGCGCGCGCCCATGCTGACCTGGAGCTTGAGGCCGTGGCAGCGGGCTGTGATCGCCCGGCTCGAGGTCTCCAAGGGGCTCATCCGCGAGATCAGGCCGAGGCCCGTCTTTCTCGAACACGCGATCACGTCCAACAGGTTCACCGGCCTCAGCAGCCAGAACGCGCATCCCGCGAGCCGCGAACTGTTCCGGAGGATCCTCGCCAACGTGCGTAAGCAAGCCCCGGCGATAAGCACGCCGCCGCGCGTCCTCATTTGCCGCAGCCCGTCAAACAGCCGCAACATCACTAATCGGGCGGCGATGATCGAGGCGCTGAAGCCGCTCGGTTTCGTGGCGATCCAGCCCGACAAGCTCAAGTTCGACGAACAGGCGCTTCTTTATGCGCAGGCCGAGATCATCGTCTGCGAGTTCGGCGCCGCGCTTACGAACGCATATTTCTGTACGCCGCAAACGAAGATCGTCGAGATCATCGCCGAGGGCCAGCACGACCCCTGGTCCGCGCATTTCTGCGCCGTGCTCGGGCTCGAACATGTCGTCCTTTTCCAGCGCCAGTCCGACGACGTGCTCGCGAGCATGCCTCGGCACATGAAGGATTCGCCCTTTTCCTGCGCGGTCGACGTGCCGAAGCTGGTCGAGACGGTCAAGGCGTTGCTTTAAAGCGGCTGCGGGCAGCCCGGTGCGCCAACCTCACTCGCTGGAACGAAGGCCGCGTCTCATGCATTGAAATGCGGAATTGCGGCAGGGTGGCTCGCCTATGCAAGTCAAATATCGGTCATTTACCCCAGGCCTCAATCCGCGGCGCACGAAGCTCGAAGTCCCCGGCTGGGGTGGGGAGCGCCAGCCGCGAAAAGACGGGTCGATGGAGCAGGCGTGGCATTGCCTCCCGTTCTCGGAAGGCGCCCGCTACGGAATCGAGCTGTTCTATCCGTTTGGCAACGAGCTGCGGGTGAGCACGAGCGGGGGAAAGCTGGCGCTTGACGGCGATTTCGGGCCGCCGCCCGAAGGTCACGGCGGCGAGTGGCCACCATTCCGCACATTCGGCGATCTCTATTACACCTGCCAGCTCTCGCTCGATCTCAAGGTCGAGGAAGGCTGGGCGCTTCGGACGGAGCCGCACCCGCGTTTCTACACCGACCCGACGGATACGACCCCGATCGCCGTCCCGGCGCTCATCCGCCGTTGGTGGCCGATGATCTTTTTCCTGGTGTTCAAATCGCCGCCCGAGGGCAAGACCCATATTTTTCGGCCGGGCGAGCCCTTCGTGCAAGTCCTCGTCGTGCCCGAGGAAGCAGCCTTCGACCTCGTCCCGATGTCCGAGGAAGAGGCGGCCGAGCGCGAGTTGCAATCGCGCCGCATCTATCAGAGCCGCTCCACATTATCCGCCGAGACGGAATGGACATCGGCGACAAATACGGTTTTCGACGGCACATACCGCCATATTCTCGGCGCCGCGAGCGAAAAGGCTAAGCAGCGCCGGCTAGATCCAGCGAGGTTCTCCACACCATCCCCGAAGGCGGCCCGCGCCGCCCTGGACAGTCCGCTTTGAGACCACGAACTCAGTAATAGTAGTGGTGATGGCTGATGATAGTGATGATGATAATGGTGATGATGGTGATAATGATGGTGATGATGGTGATGATGGTGATGGTGATAGTGGTGGTGATGGTGATGATAGTACTGAGCCAGAATCCATGGGCTTTTCTTCGTACGCCGCTCGTCTTCGTGCCGCTCGTATCTCGGCGCTCAGATACCTTGCTCAGCATTCGGAATCGGGCTCGAGCAACTCGGCAAATGAGCGCGCCGGTTGCCAAGACTGTTGACTCCATCGATCAGGGAGTGGCGGATGCCTGAGCGCCGCCGAGAAGCGCGAGCGCCGAGGCTCCGGTCAAAAGGCCGATTAATGTCTTATCCAAGCTTGTTCCTCCGTGATTGCCTGGGTAGCTTACACAACGAAGAAACCTTGCAAGAAGTTCCGCTGCAAGGCGCCCCGGCCCGATTTCTTTCGCAAGCGAAATGTCCCGGGTAGTCGCCAAACCGGCGTCTACTCGCGCGCCACCCGCGCCGACACCGGCGGCGGCGTGGGCTTCTCCTCGGCGAAGCGCTGGCGATAGACGCCGAGGTTCTCGCTGACCCTTTCGACGTATTCGCGCGTCTCGTCGAACGGAATGCGCTCGATCCAGTCGACGGGATCGACGCTTCCGTCGCGCGGGTCCCCGTGCGCGGCGATCCACTGAGCGACCCGCCCGGGGCCTGCGTTGTAAGCGGCGAACGCGAGTTCGCGCGACCCGCCTTCGTCCTCGATCAATTGACCGAGCAGCGCCGCGCCAAGCTCAGTGTTGAAAGCGGGGTCGACGATGAGGCGGGCCGGATCGAACTCAACGCCTGCGCGCCGCGCGACCAGGACCGCGGTCGACGGCAGCATCTGCATGAGGCCCTTCGCGCCAGCCCCTGACGCCGAACGCCAGATGAATTCGCTCTCCTGTCGGGCGACCGCGTAGACAGTGGGCAGGTCCGCGGAATGGGGGAGCGGCACAAAGGCCGGCATGCCGACGGCCGGAAACGCCATCGCCTCGAGCGGCTCGCCTCGCATGACCGCGATCTTGGCGAACTGAACCTCGGTCCCTGTGTCGTCCCGTCGCTTCACCACCGCCGCCATGGCGGCAAGCTGCGCCTCGTCGCGCCATTGCCGCGCAGCGTCGAAGACGACCCCAGCGACGAGATCGTCAAGTCCGTCAGCGTAGAGCGCCTCGACTGCGCGCACCGCCTCGTCGCGCCGATCGCCCTCGGCCGCTGCTGGCGGCGCATGCAGGGCGAGATGGGTCTCGCCGAGACGCCGCGCGGCCAGCTGCCCATAATAGGCGATCGGCACGCTGGCGGCGCGGGCGTAGAAGCTCTTCGCCGACTGGGAATCGCCCATGGCCTCGGCGGCTCGGCCCTGCCAATAGGCGGCGCGGGCGACAGAAAGGGGATTCTCGGCGGCCTCTGCCGCGAGCGCGAACCGCTTGGCGGCCGCAGGCGCGTCGTCAAGAAAGCGCAAGGCGATCCAGCCGGCGTGGAACGCGGCATCCACCTGAGCCTCGGACGAATCGGGCCGGACGGTCCCATCGCAGACTTCAAACGCAAGCCGCGGCTCGTCGAGATCGAGGAGCGCGCGGGCGACCATTTTCCGCTCGCTCCACCATCGGTCCCGATTGACAAGCGCGTCGCGATCGCGCGGCGCGAGGCTCAGCATGACCGCGGCCTCATAGATGCGCGCCGCCCGCCGGGCGTACTGGATCCTGGAGAACAGGAGGCCGGGATCGTTGCGCAAAGCCGGCGGAACCGCTCTCACCAGCCCCGCGCTCATCGGCGCGCGAGCGGCTGCGACGCGCGCCTGGGCTAGCGCCAGGACATCCGGGCCGGCGAGGGCCGCGGCCCGGGCGCTCGCGCCGAAATAGCCGGCGTAGAACAGGCGGTCGGCGCGATATGCGTGATCGGCCTTGAGGAGCGACCTGCCGAAATCGCGCAGGATGACGCTTTCGGTGAACCCGTCGAAATTGCCGTCGCGCCACAAAGCGCGGATCACTTGCGACGCCTCGTCCGCGCGGCCCATCGCCTCGTCCGCGCGCGCCGCGGCAAGCTTGCCGGCGCTCGATTGCGGCGGCTCGGCGGCGAAAAACGCCGCGACCTCGGCCGGCGCTAGCGGATGCGCGACCAGTTCGGCTTCCTGCCGTTCGCGAATCCAGTTGCGGCTTGGCCAGCCCGGATGAGCCGCAAGGAAGGCGGCGAGCGAGGCGAAGGACGGATGCGCGTCGGCGCGCAAAGACGCCCATTCCAGCGCCGTTCGCTCCGCCGGGTCAGTGGCCGAGGCGGCGAGCGCCGCGAGCCCCGCGACGTCGCCCTTCTGATAGAGGACCGCAGCCTGAGAAATCGGCGGCGCCGACGTCGGCAAGGCCGGGCTCGCGGCGGGCGATGGCGGCTCCGCAGGGGCAAACGGCTCTCGGCTGGCCATGACCGCAGGCGGCGTGATCGCCGAAGGCGCGCCGGGCGCGGGCGCCGCGCCCTCGAGGCTGGCGCCGGCGAACTGGGAAACGATGTCCGCGTCGCTGAGGGCCGCTTCCGGCGGTGGCGCCGGGATCGACGCGGGCGCCGCCCGATCGTCGCCACGGCTCGGTCGACCGGCGCGCGCCGGTCGCGGGATGCTCGCGGTTTCGGTCGGCGCGTCGTCGACGCGCGCGCCGGAAGCAGGCAGCGCGCCGATTTCCGGATTTGGCGGCGTTCGCCCTTCCGGCGTCCACGCAATCAGGCAGGCCGCGCCGCCAATGGCCAGAAGCGGCCCGAATCGGAACAGCGTCATGGGTCCAGTCCTCTTGCGCGAGGATGGACCGATCTTGGTGACCAAGATGTAAACCAGGATCTAAACCATGACGCCCGGCGGCCCCCTTTCGCCCACGGCCCGTCGGGTCTATGTGTCCGCCTTGAACGACTTGGCGCGAGCGAAAAATGGAAAAGCGGGCGAAGTTTCACGGATCTCTTGCGGCGCTGGTCACCCCGTTCAAGGACGGCGAGATCGACGAACCCGCCTTTCGCGGACTGATCGACTGGCAGATCACGTCCGGCTCGCACGGGCTGGTGCCGGTCGGAACGACCGGAGAGAGCCCGACGCTCAGCCATGCGGAGCACCGCCGCGCCGTCGACATCTGCATCGACGAGGCGCGCGGCCGGGTGCCGGTGATCGCGGGCGCGGGCTCCAACAACACCGCCGAGGCGATCGAGCTTGCCCGCCACGCCGAGCAAAGCGGCGCGGACGCCGTTCTGGTCGTCACCCCCTATTACAACAAGCCGACCCAGGAAGGGCTCTACCAGCACTTCAAGGCCGTCAACGACGCGATCGGAATTCCGATCATCATCTACAACATTCCCCCGCGAAGCGTCGTCGACATGTCGGTCGACACGATGAAGCGGCTGTCCGAGCTTCCCAACATCGTCGGCGTCAAGGACGCGACCGGCGACGTCGGCCGCGTGTCGCGCCAGCGGCACGCGATGGGGGCGGACTTTATCCAACTTTCTGGCGAAGACATGACGGCGCTGGCGGCGATGGCCGCCGGCGGCCACGGCTGCATTTCGGTTAGCGCGAATGTCGCGCCCGGGCTGTGCGCGGAATTGATGGAAGCCGTCTTCAAGGGCCATTGGGACCAGGCGCTGAAAGTTCAGGACCGGCTGACGCCTCTCCACGCCGCGATCTTCGCCGAGCCGGGGGTCAACGGCGCCAAATACGCGCTAAGCGTGCTCGGCCGGATTGAGCCCGACACGAGGTTGCCGCTCGTTCCGGTCGGCGCCCAGACTGAAGCGCTTATCCGCCGCGCCATGATGCACGCGGGCCTGCTCAACGCTTGATCGGACTTTAGCGTGGCGGCGGAAAAGGAAAAACCAAACTTCAAGGTCGTGGCCGACAACCGCCGCGCGCGCTACGACTATGAGATCGGCGAGACGTTCGAAGCCGGCCTGATGCTGACCGGGCCTGAGGTCAAGTCGCTCAGGACCGGCAAGGCGACCGTCGCCGAGAGCTACGCCGCCGTCGACCGCAACGGCGAAATCATGCTCTACAACGCCAATATTCCCGAATACCTCCAGGCCAACCGGTTCAACCACGAGCCCAAGCGCCCGCGCAAACTGCTCCTGCACGCCAAGGAGATCGCGAAACTGGCCAAGGGCGTCGAGCGCGAGGGCATGACCATCGTGCCCCTGCGCATCTATTTCAACGCCAAGGGCCGGGCCAAGATCGCGATTGCACTCGGACGCGGCAAGAAGCTGCACGACAAGCGCGAGACCGAGAAGGCGCGCGACTGGAACCGCGACAAGTCAAGATTGATGCGCGAGCGGGGTTAGCGCGGCGAAAGCTTTCAGCGCCCGCGCAATTTTCATACTCCCCGAACAGGGCGTGTGATCAATATCACAGCACGCTCGGCGGACACGTGCTTTAGCCCGATGGTAGAATTTCCGTCTTGGCCTGGCTGTCTATCCCGGCTTAAGGTTGGGCATTGATCTTGATCTCAAAACAAAACCACGGGGCTAGCCGGATAATTCGCGTTAGAATGCGCGGCCGTTCAGGCGGAGGGGCGAGTTTTGATGAGCGATGACGTCGTCATCTTCATGTCCTACGCACACGACGACGACCTCATCCTGTCGGCCGATCAGGACGAACTCGGCTTCGTCAGCTTCTTCGATCAGCAGCTGCGCCTGAAGCTGCGCGACCTTGGCGCGCGGCAGGCGAATGTCTGGCGCGATCGGCGCCGGATCAGCCAAGGCGATCAGTTCGCCGACATCATCGACGACGGACTCAAGGCGGGCGGAACTTTTCGTCGTCGTCATGTCGCCGAACTGGATGCAGCGCCCGTATTGCCGCAAGGAGTTCGAGACTTTCCTCAGCTTGCGCAGGGCCGCCGGCGTTGCGAATCCCGTGACACGGATGCTTGTCGTGGGCAAAGGCTATGTCGATCGCAGCGCGCGCCCGCCGGAATTGCAGGGGCAGGAAGGGTTCCTGTTCTACTCGCGCGACGATCAGAATGACGTCAGCGCCGTCACGCCCTTCTTCAATCGCGGCAAGTGCAACGACCGCTTCTACGCGGAGCTCGACGATCTCGCGAGCGGATTGCAGCAGCGCGTGACCCAGATCCTGAGCGGCGCGCCGGCGCTTGAGCCGACGCAGCAGACCGCGCCGATCGTCACGCCGAACGGCCGCACCGTTTTTCTCGCTAAGCCCGCAAGCGACATGAAGGCGGCCTATGTCCGCCTCGTCACCGAGCTTCAGGGCAAGGGCTTCACCGTAGCGCCCGATCCCTCGGCGGATATGCCTAGCGACAACAGGGCCGAAGCCTTCGTAACTGATGCGCTAACGAAAGCCGAGGTCTTCGTTCATCTTGTCGGGGACAGCGGCGGATTTGCCCCCGAGGGGCTCGACAACATCGTGAAGCTGCAGCTTGGGCTCGCCCGCGCCAAGGCCGCGCCGGTGGAAGGCCCGCCGGGGCAGAGGCTCAATCGCCGCATTGTCTGGGCGCCGAAAATTCTCGACGAAGGCGGGGCGGCACCGGGGGGTCCGGCGGTCGAGCGCGATCCCTTGAAGGCGCTCGAGCGCTTCGATCAGCAGATCGCGACCGACAAGATCGACGGCGACATCCTGAGCAAGTTCATCGAGTTCCTGTTCCAGCATCTGACCGAGACCGCGCCCAAGCCCCAGGCGACCGCGGCGCCGGGCGACAAGCTCGACCTCTATCTTTCCTACCATGCGGCCGATGAGGACTTTGCCGGGGCGATCGCACAGGCTTTGCGCGAAGGCGCGGTCAAGCCGCGCATCCCCGTGGCGGATTCCGACGCCGAGTCGCGCCGCTATAACAGCGACCTGCTCGCCAAGTGCGACGCGGTGACGCTGTGCTGGGGAAACGCCTCCGAGGTTTGGGTGCGGTCGGAAGCCGATAGGCTATCCGACTGGCAGGGGCTCGGCCGCAAGGGGCAGTTCGCGTTTCGAGGCCTGATCGCCGGGCCGCCGCCCGCCTCGCACAAAAAGAAAAGCACGCTTTCGGTCATCTTCCAGGACGGCGAATTCGACAAGATGATCGACCTCGTCGAGCAGGGCGCGCCGACGCCACAGTTGCTGGCGGACCTCGCCTCGGCGCCAAGCCTGAAGCCATGAGCGCGCTCGACGCCAGCGACGCTCCCGATCGCGACAAGGCGCCCAGCGAAACGGCGTGTGCGACGGATGCGGCGTCCGCAGCGCCGCCGGCGGATGACGGAACGAGGCTTTCCAGCGAGCGCCCATTTCCCGGCCTGCGTCCCTTCGGCTTCGCCGACCGCGGCTTCTTCTTCGGCCGTGAGCGTCAGGCCTTTGCGCTCTACCGGCTGGTGGAAGGCGGCCGCTTCATTGCCGTCATCGGCGGCTCGGGCAGCGGCAAGTCGTCGCTCGTGCTTGCGGGACTTCAGGGCCTGCTCGCCGACGAGACCGCCGACTCGGGCGGGCCGACCTGGGCCTTTCTCGACATGCGCCCGGGCGGCTCTCCGATCAGGCGGCTCGCGAGCGCCCTCGCGAGGCTCTCGGCGACGGACAGCCCCGACGAGACAGCGCGACGGCGCGATCGCATCGAATGGACGCTGCGCCAGTCGAGCTTCAGCTTCGAGAGCGCGCTGAAAGAAGCAGGGGGCCTGAGCGGGCGGTCGCTTCTGCTTGTCGTCGATCAGTTCGAGGAATTGTTCCGCTTCGGCCTCGCCGGGCTTGGGCGCCAGCGCGGCGGCGTCGAGGAAGCGCGGCAGCGCGATGAAGCAACCCAGTTCGTGCAGATCCTGCTCGACGCCGACCGCCGCCGCCTCGAGAATGTGCGCGTCCTCGTCACCATGCGCTCGGACTTCATCGGCGACTGCGCCTATTTCCATGGCCTGCCGGAGGCGGTGAGCGCGACCCAATATCTCGTGCCGAATCTGACCCGCGGCCAGCTCGAGGAGGCGATTCGCAAGCCGATCGAAAAGGCGGGAGGCGTAATCGAGCCGGAGCTGGTCGAACGGCTCATCAACGATTGCGGCGACGAGCTCGATCAGCTTCCGGTGCTGCAGCATTGCCTGATGCGGCTCTGGGACCGGGCCGGCGCCGAGACCCCCGCCGGCGGCGAGCGGCGCCTTACGCGGCAAACCTACGACGACATCGGGCGCATGGGGGAGGCGCTGTCGCGCCACGCCGACGAGATTCTCGCGGAATGCGCCGAAAAGGCGCTCGCAGTCGAGCAGGCGTTCCGGGCGCTGTCGGAAGTGGACCGGGAAGGCAGAGCCATTCGCCGGGCGCTCCGGTTCGACAGGCTTCTGGCCGAGACGGGCGTGAGCGAATCCGACTTGCGCGCCGTGCTCGACCCGTTCCGCGCCCCGAATTGTTCGTTCCTGCTGCCCTCGCTCTCGGCCACGCCGACGCTCGTCGCCGACGACCGGATCGACATCGGACACGAGGCCCTGCTTCGCCGCTGGAAGACGATTGCGGGCAGGACCGAGCCGGTCGACCCTAAAACCGGCCGCCCGCCCCCAGGCTGGCTCGCCGAGGAGCAGATCGACGGCCAGCGCTATCATACGCTGGTGTCCCTGCTCGACGGCGCGGCCGGCGGCGAACGGGCGACGCTGGACGATCCCGAGCGCACCAAGGAATGGTGGGAGCGCCTGCCGCGGACGGCGGCGTGGGCGGAGCGCTATGGCGACAAATTCGATAAGGTCAAGAAGCTCATCGGCGACACCATCGAGGCCAAGCTCCGGTCGAGGCGCAATCGGCGGCTGACCGCAGCGCTCTCAGTCGTCGGCGCCCTCGTCCTGGCCGGCGGAATGTGGGTTGCGCACGAAAGAGCGCAGCAGCGGCAAATCGAACAGGAGAAGCGGCGACTGGAAGACGTGGACCGCAGCGCAATGACGTCGGCCAAGACGCTGCTCGAGGATGTCCTGACGGCGTATAATGATCAGAGCCTCGATCTTGCCGGAGCCGCAAGCCTAGCGGCCATATCGGGGCAGTTCCTCGATCAGGCGCGGGCGGCGAGGAAGACATCCGCGGCGGACCTTCTCTGGGGGCAGGCGCTCAACGTCGAGGCCGACCTTCAGGCCACCCTGGACAGGCAGCCCGAGGCGCTGGCCTTGGCGCGCAAGGCGAAAGATGCGGCGCTGGCGCTCACCCAAACCGCTCCGGACGCCAAAGAGCTGCTGCAGGTGCTGTACGACGCGTCCATCCGCGTCGGCAATGCGCTCTTCGCCATGGGAAAGGCGCACTACCAGGACGCTCTTCAGCAATATGACGAGGCGGTCGCGGTCGCGCTGAAAATCGCCGCATCGACGAGTGACGACCAAGGCGATGACGACGTCATCGACGCGCACATGAAAATCGGCGACATCTATAAGAGCAGCGGCGCCAAGCAACGTCCGCAGGCGCTGGCGGAGTATCAATCGGGTCTGGCTGTTTGCGACGCCGCGCTGGCCAAGCGCCCGGACAGCTTCGAACTTCTGCGCAACAGAGGAAAGGCGTTCTTCCGCATCGCCGAGCTCGACCGGACGGAAGGCGCGTTCGACGACGGCAGGGCCTTCTATCAAAAGGCCGCCGAGCTCCAGGCGGCGCTTATTTCGCGCAACGCGCAAGAGGCGCTCGCCGCGCACAAAGCCCGCGATCTAACTCTGGAATCGAACCTGGCCGGAACCAACACCCACTGGGGCATGATGGAAAGGAAGGCGGGAAACCTCGACCTTGCCTTGACCAAGTTTCAGCAGGGCGCCGCGCTCAACGAGGAATTGATCAAAGCCGAGCCCGGCAACCCCCTGTGGGAAGGGTTTGTCGCCCCAGCCTACCTCAATATCGCTGAGATACTGGATCACCTGAACCGGCCCAAGGAGGCGCTCGTCTACTACCAGCAGTTCCAGGAAGCGAAGCGTACGCTCGCCTTCCGCGGAGCGGGACCGGCGAAGGCGCGCAAGGAATACGCCGAGGCCGCGAAACTGGTCGGCGACCATTCCCAGGGGCTGCCCCAGATCTACGCTTATCGCGGGGCGGTGCAAATCTGGAGCCGGCTCGTCGACGACCCCAAGGCCGCGGAGCTGGCGGCCGGCCAGTTCGAACTCCATGCAGAGCCTCGCGAGTGTCTTCAACGCCAAGAAGGATTGGGTCGACGCGCAGAGCGCCTACCGGGTGGCGCAAAAGATCGCCGTTCTGAACCTGGCCAAGGACCCGTCGAACGCCTCTTGGCGCGACAAGGCCGAAGCGGCCGAGAGAGCCTCGGTCGAGGCGGGGAAGGCGGCCGAGTCCGAGCCCGCGGACATACCCCATTAGGCCATGGCGCATTCAGATGGAACGTCATCTACCCTGTTGCGTGACGATTGATGGTTCGGACTTTTGCGTTGATAACGACGATTTTGCGCATGAGGGCGACGATGGCGACCATTTTGGGTTTGCCGTTGTGAACGAGGCGTTCGAAGAAGGCGCGCATGGCGGGGTCGTGGTTTCGTGCGGCCATGGCGGCGATGAAGAGGGCGCGTTTGAGGCTTGTGCGTCCGCCCCAGACGGTTCTGCGGCCCCGCGTGATCCCGCTGTCGCGCGGATGAGGGGCGCAGCCGGCGAGGCCGGCGGCGCGCGCCGATCGATGCGGCCGAGTTCGGGCATGCGGGCCTGGAGGACGAGGGCGGTCTGACGTCCAACGCCGGGGATCGAGGTGAGCGCGTCGAAGCGGGCCTTGAGGCTCGGATCGGCGGCGACGATCTCAGCGGCGCGCGCCTCGAGGCCGGCGATTTCGCTGTTCAACGTTGCGAGGACGGCGGCGAGCGAGCGGGCCAGCGTCGTGGCGGCGTAAAGGGGCTGGCGGGAGTGATTGGTCTCGGCCATGCGCATAGGGCGTCGAGAGACGCCCGTCCTTCCGGACGCGCTGCGGCGATGAGCGCCTCGCGGCGGGTCAGCACCACGGCGAGCTCACGTTGGCTTTCGGGCGGCGGTCGATAGGGGGCTAGGTCCGCGCCGCGCTCGGCGCCGTAACGGGCGAGCGCGCGCGCGTCGATACGGTCGGTCTTGGCCTTGAGGCCCGAGCGAGCGGATGTAACTCTTGACGAGGTAAGGCGTGGCGCGATGAACGCGCACGCGGCGAGCGACGAGGAAGCCGACGAGGGCCGCCTCGTAGCCGCCCGTCGCCTCGCAGACGACGAGAGCGTCCGCGAGCGCGTCGCCGCACCATGCGGCAAAGGCGGCGAAGCCCGCTTCGTCATTGAGGAACTGCGCCGTCTTCGCCGCCTCCGTCCCGAGAGAGGTCTCGAACGTGCGGCTGCTGACGTCGACGCCGATGCAGAGTATCGCGCCCATGGGTTCGACCTCGCTTTCGATTGTGTGCGGGCGTTAGACCCTTCCTACCCTTCAAGCGGTGAGGAACAGCGGGCGGGACCCACGATGACGACGGTCGTCAAAGACCACATTGCGATCGGGCCCCGCCCGTCCCAAACCTATCAGATCGCCAACACACAATTGCGAGCGAAACGAAGCAATCCAGGAGTCATTGGGCGCCCTACGGCCTTCTGGATCGCCGCGTCGCTTCGCTCCTCGCGATGACGATTCCATTCAAAGGCAGCGCGCTCTAGACCTGCGAGGCGCGATATCGGGTCGGCGTCAGGCCGAACGCGGCGCGGAAGGTTCTGTTGAAGGTCGAGAGGTCGCCGAAGCCGCTATCAAGCGCAATTTCAAGAACCGGCCGGCGGGACGACCCAAGCGCGAGCGCGGCGCGGCGCAGGCGGGCGCCGATCAGATAGCGATGGGGAGTCACGCCGGTCAGGCGGCGGAAGACGCGCAAAAAGTGATATTTGCTCATGCCCGCGCTGGCCGCCATTTCCTTAAGCTCCAGCGGCCGCGCCGCCTCGGACTCGATGAGCCGGATCGCTTCGACCACCCGCTTGGCTTCGCGTCCGGTCGGGGGCCCAGGAGCGCGTTGATCGCCGGCCATGAGAGCAATGACGCGCTCGACGAGCCGCAGCGCCAGCTCCTCGTGGGCAAACGAAGACCCGGGCGCGGACAAAGCCTCGAGCGAGGCCACGACCGGCAGCGCGTTGGTCGACGCCACGCTCGGAGCCGAAAAGCGGAACCGGCTGGTCGAAGCCGCGCCCGCCGCGATCTCGCCGAACAGGTCCTCGCCGACATTCAGGGAAACGCAGCGATCGCCAATCCCATGCGCGTGACCGCATTCGAAACACTGCCCATGGTTTCCGAGCAGCAGGCTGCCCGGATAGAGCAATCCATGGCCGGCGCCCGAGCGATAGGTGAAGCTGCCGTCCAGCACCGCCGACACGCTGAACCCGTCATGCCGTTCTTCAAACGGCCGATCGGAGGGTCCGGCGCGGCAGACGACCTCGCGCACGCTCCAGCCGTCGCCGTGCGCCAGCCTTCCCTTGGCGGGCGCGCCGTCAAGGGGCGCGGCCGTGGGCGCGGCCGGGAATTGGCGTTCGTCTCGCATGGGCCGAAACTAGCAATTTTCCCCAAGCGGTGAAACGCCCGGCGAGTGTAAGGTTCATGGCTTAGGAGGACGGCCGGCCCCGCCGGCTCGACCCGCCGCATGAGGAGAACGTATCCATGTTCGACCACGTGTCGATCGGCGTTCGCGACATCGCGAAAGCCAAGACTTTTTACGACGCGGCGCTGAAGCCGCTTGGATTTTCGTGCCTGAGCGCCGACGAGACCTCGCTCGGCTACGGCAGGGCGGCTCCCGCTTTCTGGATCCTCAAGGCGGAGCATCCGGTCCCCGACGATCCAAAGTCCGGGCTCCATTTCTGCTTCACCGCGCCGAGCCAGGAGAGCGTCAAGGCGTTCCACGCGGCGGCGACGAAGCACGGCGGGCGCGACAACGGCAAGCCCGGCCTGCGCAAGGACTATGGGCCGCATTATTACGCGGCCTTCGTCCATGATCCCGAAGGCTATCGCCTCGAAGCCCACCACGCGGGGAAATAGGTCATGGCGACCATTCGGTCGGAACTCAAGACCCGGGCGCCGGCGAGTGACGTGTGGTCGGCGATCCGCGACATCGGCGCGCTGCACACGCGGCTCGTCCCCGGCTTCGTCACCGACACCAAACTCGAACCGGGCGCGCGCATCGTGACCTTCGTCAACGGCGCGGTGCTGCGCGAGCCGATCGTCACCCTCGACGACGAGGCGCGGCGGCTGGTGTGGACTCACGAGGGCGGCCGCGCCCGACATTACAACGGCGCGCTCCAGGTTACTGAGCTGGCGGATGGCTTGACCTCGGTCGTCTGGACCGCCGATTTCCTGCCCGACGATATCGGCGACTATCTTTCGCAGGCGATCGAGGCGGGCGTGGCGGCGATGCAGCGATCGCTCGACCGCCTGGCGGCGTAATACCCATTCTATTTGAGCGCGACTCATCGCGCGCGATTCCGCGCAACGGCGCGGGCGCGCATTCGCGCTTCGGCCACAAGGCGATGATCGGTTCCGATCATCGAAACTTGGTATAAGCCCCTGAACAGGGGGCCGGTCAGGCGAAGGCCTTCGCCGCGCTTTGGTGCTCGGCGATCAGGCTCGCGAGATCGAGCCCGACCGGCGCGCCATCGACGACGCGCCATTCGCCTGCGATCATCACCCGGTCGGCGCGATGCGCGCCGCACAGAATGAGCGCCGCGAGCGGATCGTGCGCGCCCGAGAAGCGAGGCTCGTCAAGCTTGAACAGCGCGAGATCCGCCTGCATGCCCGGCGCGACCGCGCCGATGTCGGAGCGCCCGAGGCAGCGGGCGGAGCCTTGCGTTCCCCAGCGCAGCACGTCGCGATGGGTGACCTTGTCGGCGCCATAGCGCAAGCGCCCGATCATCAGCGCATGGCGGAGCGCCTCCATCATGTTGGAGGAATCGTTGGAGGCCGAACCGTCGACGCCAAGCCCGAGCGGCGAACCGGCGGCCTCGAGCTCGCAGGTCGGGCAGATGCCGGAGGCGAGCACCATGTTCGACGCGGCGCAATGGCAGACCCCGACCTTCGCCCTGCCAAGCCGCGCGATCTCGTCCGCGTTGAAATGGATCCCGTGCGCGAGCCAGACGCGGCCCGACATCCAGCCTGTCTCCTCCAGAAGATCGACCGGCCTCAAGCCATACATCTTGAGGCAGAACTCTTCTTCGTCCGCGGTCTCGCAGAGATGCGTGTGAAGCTGGCAGTCGTAGCGCTCCGCCAGTTTCGCGCTTTCCCTCATCAGATCCTTCGAGATCGTGAACGGCGAACAGGGCGCGAGCGCGACGCGAATGCGCGCGCCCGGATTCGGATCGTGAAACAGCTTCAGCACCCGCTCGCTGTCGGCGAGGATCGTCTCTTCGTCCTGCACGACGCTGTCGGGCGGCAGGCCGCCATCCTTCTCGGAGAGGTTCATCGAGCCGCGCGAGACGGTCAGGCGCATGCCGAGAGAGCGCGCCTCCTCGACTTCGATGTCGACCGCGTTCTCAAGTCCTTGCGGATAGAGATAATGGTGATCGGCGGCGGTGGTGCAGCCGGACAGCATGAGCTCGGTCAGCGCGAGCCGCGCGGCCAGCCTGAGGTCGTTGGGCTTGAGCCGCGCCCAGATCGGATAGAGCGCGACGAGCCAAGGAAAGAGCGCCTTGTTGATGGCGGACGGGTGGGCGCGGGTCAGCGTCTGGTAGAAATGGTGGTGGGTGTTGACGAGCCCCGGCAGCACGACATGGCGGGAGGCGTCGAACGTCGCGTCAATGCGCTCCGGAGTCTCGCCCCGCCCCACGCAGGCTGCGATGCGCGCGCCCTCGACGACGAGGCCGCGTTCCGCGCCCTCGGCGAAGATCGCCAGCGGGTCCTTGATCCATGTGCGCAACGCCCGCCCTGCCCTCTCCTCAGCCGGTCTCCCATTGGAAACGGCCTGAGGCTCCTGTCAACCGCGGGCGCGGCGAGTGACCCATTCTACATCGGCGGGTCGACGCCATTCGTGCCGACGGCGACAAAGCCTGCGGCGAGCGCGCCATCGGCGCCCTTTTGGGCGGGAACGAAGACCATGGCGCCCGGCTTGACGTCCGCCTTCGTGGCGGGGCCGAATGTGACGATCGGCGTGCCGTCGGGGATTGAGATTGTCTTCTCCCCGCCCTTATAGGAGAGCGTGACGGTGCGTCCTTCGACGCCTTTGACAGCATTGGTGACGGTCGCGTTGGTCATCGTGCTTTTGGGCTTCAGGTCCCAGGGGTAACTGCCCTCGCCGGTCCCTTTCATCGCAGGCGGAAAGACCAGCACCTCGACGGCCCCGGCTCCTCCCGCCGCCGTCGGCAGAGAAGCGATGCCGACGAAATCCCCTGGCTTGATGTCCTCTACCGACGCCTTGGTGACGCCCGCGACCTTCCAGCCGGATTTGAGCGTCACCGTAGCGTTCGGGCCTTCGCGGGTCTTCACCGTCAGCGTGGAGCCGTCCAGGCTGACAACCGCGCCGCGCACATGAACAATCTCCGCCGCTTGGGCCGGAGACAGCGCAACGATTCCGAGGGCCGCTGCGACGGCGAACGCGCCGCCCACAGCTTGGGCTAGTTTCTGGTGCATCGCTTCAACTCTCCAGAACGGGTTGTCAAAACCGCTCGTTGCAACTCCCCGCCAAAGCGAACGGACCCGACCGGACCTATGCTTCGCGGTAAGCTGAAACACTCGCTGAGGCGAATTTATTCAGGGACTGCGACGATTTCGTGGCCGCTGCATTGTATTCGGCGCATCGAAGTCGGTCCTCCGCGTGCGAATTCTGGATCCGCTCTTACGCTACGAATTCTCGTCCCCCGCAAGCTCCCGATTGGTCGGCCCGCGGGCGGCGACCACCTCCACCTGGCTGCCGCGGATGATCGCCATTTTCGCAGCCCCCGTCATCCCGGAGCCGGCGTCGAGATTGAGCCTAAATCCGGCGATCTGGTCCTCGTGCGAGGGATCGCGGCGGGCGTCGTTGGGCGTATGTCCGTGGATGACGAAAAACCCGCCGAACCCCTTTCGCGGACGATGCTGGAGAAAGGGCCAGCGCACCCACGCCCAGTGGCGATCTTCGTCGAGCTGGGCCAGCGGAACGTTCCAGGGGACGGCGAGAAAGGCCTCGAGCTCGACCTGCGGGTTGACGCCCGCGTGAACGAACAGAACCTCGCCCGAGCGCCAGCTCGCCCGCAAGGATTCCAGCCAGGAGCGCACCCGCGCGGGCAGCGCGCCGCGCGCAATTTTGAGGAGCGCGTCGAGATTCTCCGGCGCCTCGTCCGTCTTGACAAACTCCGCCATGGTCCGGTCGCCGCCGTTGGCGATCCACGTGTCGAGCGCATCGATCGCATCGTCCCGGGGCGTCGTTGGATCAAGCGCGAGGCGCATCATCGCCTCGTGGTTGCCCATGAGCGCGACCGCTTCGTCCGCGCCGGCGCGCGCCTTCGCAGCCATCGCAAGATCGATCGCGCCGAGACTGTCGGGCCCGCGATCCACGAGGTCGCCGAGAAAGACGATCGCCCGCCGGTCGCGAAGCTTGGGCTCGCGGGCGGCCTGATCGATGAGCGCGGCGAGAAGATCGCTCCGGCCGTGAATGTCGCCGACGGCGAACACCTCCGCCTCCGGGCTTACGCTGAGCGGCAGCGAAAATCCTCGACGCTCGACGACTACGGGCATTGACCGACCTTACTTCAGGCGTGCGGGCGACGTATTTTGCACGACCGCGCCCGGTGAGGCTAGGATCGGGTCATGTTTCTTCAGTTCTTCGCTAATCTGCGGCAGGCGCATGTCCCAGCGACGCCGCGCGAATATCTCGACCTCATGCGGGCGCTTGAAGGGGATCTGGCCGGGACGTCGGTCGACGAATTCTATCGCCTCTCCCGCGCGCTCCTCATCAAGGACGAGCGCAATCTCGACAAGTTCGACATTGTCTTCGCCGCCACCTTCAAGGGCGTTCTCTCCGTCGCCGCCGCGGTCGAGGCCACGGACCTTGCCGGAGGAATGGCTGCGCCGGATGATCGAGCGCTATCTCAGTCCCGAGGAGCGGGATCAGATCGAGAAGCTCGGCTTCGACAAGCTGATGGAGACGCTGCGCCAGCGCCTCGCCGAGCAGAAGGGGCGCCATCAGGGCGGCTCGAAATGGATCGGCACCGGGGGAACGTCGCCGTTCGGCGGCGATGGCGACCATCCCGAGGGGGTCAGCATCGGCCAGGAGAAAGGCCGCCGGGGCAGCGCCGTCAGCATCTGGGACAAGCGCGAGTTCAAGGACCTCGACGGCGAGGCGGAGCTCGGCCCGCGCAACATCAAGCTCGCGCTGCGCAGGCTCAGGCGATTCGCGCGCGAAGGCGCGGCCGACGAGCTCGATCTCGACGGCACGATCCGCTCGACCGCCGATAAGGGCTATATCGACGTCCTGCTCAGGCCCGAGCGGCGCAACGCCGTCAAGGTGCTGCTGTTCCTCGACGTCGGCGGGTCGATGGACTGGCACGTCGAAGCCGCCGAGCAGCTGTTCTCCGCCGCCAGAAGCCAGTTCAAGCGGCTCGACCATTTCTATTTCCACAACTGCCTCTACGAGAGCGTGTGGAAGAACAACCGCCGCCGCAACACCGAGCGCGTGCCGACGCTTGATCTCATCAATTCCTACCGGCGCGACTATCGCGTCGTCTTCGTCGGCGACGCCTCGATGAGCCCGCATGAAATCATGGCCCCCGGCGGCTCGGTCGAGCATTTCAATCCGGAGCCGGGAAAGGTGTGGCTCGAGCGCGCGATCGTCGCCTGGCCGCGCGTCGTGTGGATCAATCCGACGCCGCCGAACTACTGGAGCCATTCGCTGTCGACGACGATGATCGCCCAAATCTTTCAGCACCGGATGTTTGCGCTCACGCCCGACGGCGTGGAAGCGGCGATGCGGGCGCTGACCGCCTGACGCTCGAACTTTCGGAGCCCGCCGCCGCGTCATTCCCTGACCACCAGCACCGAACATTGCGCGTGGCGCACGATGGTCTTGGCGTTCGAGCCGAGCAGATAGTCGCGACATGACGGGACGATGGGAGCCCACGACAATGAGGTCGGCGTCCCATTCCGACGCCTCCTGCAGGAGTTCGTGATAGATTCCGCCCGCGCGGGTCGCTGCGCTTTTGCGCTCCGCCGGCAGATTTATGCTGGCGAGAATCGCGTCGAGCGCGTCTTTCGCCCGCTTCGCCTGCTCGACGTCGAAATCGACCGGCACATATTCCATGAAGGTGGCCGGCATGACCGGCTGCACATTGACCAGCCTCAGTTCGCCGCCGCTCGCCGTCGCAAGCTCCATCGCCTGCGCGAGCCCCTTTGGACTTGGGCTCGGCTCGCCGAGATCGACCGCGAGAACAATTCGCTTGTACATGACCTTCCCTCCTTGGCGACGGGGGCCTCCCACCTGCCCTCACGCTCGAACGTGAGGCGCTCTTTACCTTCCGGCAAGCCTGCCTGGGGCCTTGCCTGACTTGAGTTCCCGCGCCCCCGCTGGCCAGTCGCGGGCGCGACCGGCGACGATAGTCATTGTTCCTTAGCCGATGGGTCGCTATAAGGCCGCGAAATTTCGTGCGAAACAGGGATCCCAATGAACGACGTCTCCGTTGAAAGTTATAAACCGTCGGACGACGAACCGTTCATGAACGACCGACAACGGGAATATTTTCGCCGCAAGCTGATCGCCTGGCGCGAATTGATTCTGGCGGAGAGCCGCGACACGCTGACCGCGCTCCAGCAGGAGAGCGAGAACCACCCCGACTTCGCCGACCGCGCGTCTTCGGAAACCGACCGGGCGATCGAGCTGCGCGCTCGCGACCGTCAGCGCAAATTGATCGCGAAGATCGAGGCGGCGCTGTCGCGGATCGACGACGGCTCCTACGGTTATTGCGTCGAGACCGGCGATCCCATCTCGCTCCGGCAACTCGACGCGCGCCCAATCGCGACCCTGTCCGTCGAAGCGCAGGAGCGCCACGAACGGCGCGAACGGATTTATCGGGACGAGTGACGATTCGCTTAAGCGCGGCCTATTTTTTGAGTCGCCGGCGCGCAGGATGCGCAAGGCCGCTTACTCTGGGATAGCGAAAGGCCGATCCAACTCGCGGTAGGAAACAAGCCGGCGTCGCCGGAAGTCGCAGGGCCTCGAGCATACCGGTCTTTTGACAAGCTGCGGGAAGGCGATCAAGAGCCCTTCGGGCCTCGTCATCTCCGGAACGCCGCCCCGGGCGGCCCGGATCAGATGGGCTTCTCGCGGCCGAGCAGGCGCGCCATTTCCGCTTCGAGCGAATCGATGTCGGCGAAAGGATCGTCGACTTTCAGCGCCGGCTTGACCTTCGGCTCGCCGTTCGCCTTGTCCGCGGGCGGGCCCGAAGCTGAATATTTTGGGGGCCCGTCGGACGGCGGCGCCGAGGCCAGCGGCTTTGGCGCGGGCCGCGCCGCGGTCGCGCCGGCGGGCTGGACGTTCGTCACTGTTGGCGCTGCGGGCGGCGCCGTTTTGGCCGGCGCGACGGCCGGCTCGGTCTTCGCCGGCGCCACGGCCGGCTCCTGCTTCTCCGGACGGAACGTCGGCGAGGTCCCTGCGGGAGATGAGACCGGCGGATTGGCCGGGCCTTTCGGGGAAGCCCTGTCGCTCAGGGGACCGACGCTCCCCCGGTTCGGCGGGGGGGCGGCGGGGACGATCGGCGGGGGCATTCCCGGACGCGGCTCCGACGGGCTCTGCGGCGGCGAACTCGCGGGCGCCGATCGGGAAGCGTCTCCCGCCTGCGCCGCAGGCGGCGGACCGGACGCGGGGCGCGGGTGATCAGGCGCGATCGGTTTGGCGGGCGCGGGCTGCGGGGGCGCCGATTGGACGGGAGCGGGCGCGGACGCCTGCACGGGCGCCGGCGCCTTCGCCGCTGCGGGCGGGGCGGACGAAGGGGCTGCAGCCGAGGGCGGCGGCGAAGCCGCGGCGGAGTGTGGCGCCGAAGCCGGGGCCTTGGCGGCGGGCCCCGGCGATTGGGCGGGCGGCGAGACCGGGGCCTTGGCGGCGGCCTTGGCCGGCGCTTCGGCCGCGGCAGGCGGCCCGGCCGCTACGACTTCGGCTCGCCGCGCCGGCGTCGTCGGCATGAGCAGCGGCGAAGTCTGGCTGTTCTCGCGCGCCGGGATCGCCGCGCGATTGATCTGCGACTCGACCAGGACGTCGTTCGGCCCTCCGATCATAACCAGGTGTTCGACGTTGTCGCGCCGGACGAGCACCAGTTGACGCTGCCCATCGAGGCTGAAGGCGTCGACCAGCCCGAGCCTCGGCTGGCGGGTTCGACCCCCAGGAACGCGCAGACGATTAGCGAACGTCAGCCGGTACACAATCGCCAGAACAATGAGAACGGCGATCCCGCAGGCCAAAAGGAAGCCGATCTGCAGGACCCGATTGTCCGCGAACGGAAGGTCACTCAACCACTGCATGCCCAATCCAAGATTTCCGCCCCCGAGTGCGATGAAGCGCACTTTAAATTCGCCCGCCAACGACGGTTTGGCCCGCGCCAGTGAGGTAAGATCGCTCGCCCCGGCAAGCCAAACCGGGGCGCGGTACGCGCCTGGCCCGCATCCGATCGGCGCGCGCTCATGTCACACTCATAACAAAACGCGATCCCGTTGAAAACTGCGGCCCCACAGCGCTTTCGCCCAAGTTGGACGGGTCGCCGCCAAGACATCGCACGTTGCCCATGGTAGCACACGTTTGACGGCGAATCGGCGCGTTCGCACGGCGCCGACGTCGACGGCAATGTCCTTGGGGTAAGGATCCTCAATGAAATCTCCGCCGCCCGCGCCGGTGGACAGGATCGAGCGGACTGTCAACCCGGTCGCGCTCGCGGTTTTGCTCGCGTGTCTCGCTGGCGCCCTTCTCGCCCTGTGGCTCGCGCCGAACGCCATGGGCGCGACGCTCATGACGTGGATGATCGTCTTCCTCGCCGTCTGCGGCGCTTTCGGATTGCTGCTCTACGCCTTCGGGTTGCTGCAATTCCCCACCCGCGCGGCGCGCTTCGACACCACCAGGGCGATCGCCGACTCGAGTTCGGACGGAATCCTGGTCACCGACCGCGAATTCGCGAATCATCTACGCCAATGACGCCTACCGGGCGCTTTCGGGCGCGCCCGCCGCGACCGACCTCAAGCCGGTCGAACGCCTGTTCACGGGCTCCCCGGACGTCTCGGAATCGGTCTATCGCCTGTCGCAGGCCGCCAAATCCGCGGCGCGCGCGAGCGAGGAGCTGCGTCTCTCGCCCCCGCCCAGCGGTCAGGGCGAGGTCGCCTGGTACCGCATTCACGTTCGCCCGCTTCAAGGCGTCGCCAGGGACGGGCTCATGGTGTGGACGGTCTCGGATGAGACTCGCGACCACGCCCGGCATGAAACCTTCTTCCAGGATCTACAACACGCCATCGACTATCTCGATCACGCGCCCGCGGGCTTTTTTTCGGCCGAGCCCGACGGCGGAATCGCGCATATGAACGCCACTTTGGCCGGCTGGCTCCATTATGATCTCGCCCAGTTCAGCGCGGGCCGGCTCAAGATTGACGACATCGTCGCCGGAGACGGCGGCGCGATGCTCGCCATGATCTCCGGCCCGCCGGGCGAAGTGACGACCCAGCAGTTCGACGTCGACTTAAAACCCCGCCAGGGTCGGCTGCTCCCGGCGCGCATCCTGCACAAGGTCGCCTTTTCCGGCGACGGGACGCCTGGCCCATCGCGTTCGGTGGTGATCAATCGGGCCCCAGGCGAGATCAAGGGCGAAGACCTGCGCGCGGCCGAGGTGCGCTTCGCCCGCATTTTCAATTCGACCCCGGTGGCGATTGCGGCGGTGGACGCCGCAGGCGCGGTGCTGCGCCCCAACGCCGCTTTCGCGCGCCTCGCGCAGGCTGCGCCGAAGAGCGACGCCAAGGGACGGCTGTCGATTTTCGACCTTGTCGCCGAGCGCGATCGCGCAGCGTTGCGCGCAGCGATCGAGGCGGCCGCCCAGGGCAACGGCGAAATCGCGCCGCTCGACGTGTCGCTGGAGGGCGCGGATGCCGCGCGTTCAGCGCGGCTCTTCGTTTCCGCCGCCGATCCAGGCGCCGACGAGGGCGCGAGCGCGACCATCTTCGCGCTCGACACCACCGAACAGCGCACATTGCAGGAGAACCTGGCGCAAAGCCAGAAGATGCAGGCGATCGGCCAGCTCGCCGGCGGCGTCGCGCATGACTTCAACAACGTCCTGACCGCGATCATCGGCTATTCCGATCTTCTGCTCGCCAACCACCGTCCGACCGATCCGTCCTTCCAGGACATCATGCAGATCAAGCAGAACGCCAATCGGGCGGCGGGGCTGGTCAGGCAATTGCTCGCCTTCTCGCGGCGTCAGACGCTGCGTCCCCAGACGCTGCAGCTCAACGACGTCCTGTCGGAATTGCAGATGCTGCTTCGCCGGCTGGTCGGCGAGACGATTCTGGTCGATGTCGTGTACGGGCGCGACTTGTGGGAGGTGAAGGCGGACCTCAACCAGTTCGAGCAGGTGATCGTCAATCTCGTCGTCAACGCGCGCGACGCCATCCAGGACGGGGGCGCAATCACGCTGCGCACGCGCAACTTTGCGGCCGCCGAATGCGGCGAACTAAAAGAGGTGGAGGTCGTTCCGGCCGATTACGTGCTGGTCGAAGTCCAGGACACGGGTCACGGCATTCCGCCAGAGGTCCGGGCCAAGATCTTCGAACCGTTCTTCACCACCAAGGACGTCGGCAAAGGCACCGGGCTCGGTCTCTCGATGGTCTACGGCATCATCAAGCAGACGGGCGGATACGTCTTCTGCGACAGCGAGCCGGGCAAAGGCGCGACGTTTCGCATATTCCTTCCCCGGCGGGTCGGCGATGAGATTGACGAGCCGGTCAAGACGGAGGCCGCGAGACCGGCTGCGGATCTGACCGGCCGGGGCGCAATCCTCCTGGTCGAGGACGAAGAGGCGGTGCGCGCTTTCGCCGCGCGCGCGCTCGCCTCTCGCGGCTATACCGTTTTGCAGGCGGAGACCGGGCTGGACGCGTTGCGCGTGGTCGAGGCCGCAAGCGAGCCGATCGACCTCATCGTTTCCGACGTCATCATGCCGGAAATGGACGGGCCGACCATGTTGACCGAACTGCGCAAACGCGGATTGACGGCCAAGGTCGTGTTCGTCTCCGGCTACGCCGACGACGCGTTCGCACGCAATCTGCCGGAGGGCCAGGACTTCGTCTTCCTGCCGAAGCCCTTCTCGCTCAAGCAGCTGATCGAGACCGTCAAGGGCCTGATGAATTGACGAGCCCGTCTCGTGAGTCTAAGCCCCGGGCGCAAGTCGACGGGTTTTGAAGGCGCCCCCACCCATGATGCGTTTTGAAGGCACCGCGACCTATGTGGCGGGCGATGAACTGAAGACCGCCGTCAACGCCGCGATCGCGCTCGAGCGTCCGCTCCTGGTCAAGGGCGAGCCTGGCACCGGCAAGACGCTGCTCGCGCAGGAGATCGCCGAAGCGCTGGGCGCTCCTTTCATCGCCTGGCACGTCAAGTCGACCACGCGCGCTCAGCAGGGCCTTTATGAATATGACGCCGTCTCGCGCCTGCGCGATTCGCAGCTCGGCGATCCGCGCGTCAGCGAGATCGCCAACTACATCCGCCAGGGCAAGCTGTGGGAGGCCTTCGTTTCGCGCGACCGCCCGGTGCTGCTGATCGACGAGATCGACAAGGCGGACATCGAGTTCCCCAACGATCTCCTGCTCGAGCTCGATCAGATGGAGTTTCACGTCTACGAAACCGGCGAGACGGTCAAGGCGCGCGTGCGGCCCATCGTCATCATCACCTCCAACAACGAGAAGGAGCTGCCCGACGCTTTCCTGCGCCGCTGCTTCTTTCACTACATCCGCTTTCCCGACGCCGAGACGATGCGCAGAATCGTCGAAGCGCACTATCCCTCGATCAAGCCGCGGCTGGTCGAGGAGGCGATGCGGTCGTTCTTCGCGCTGCGCGAGACGCCAGGGCTGAAAAAGAAGCCGACCACTTCGGAGTTGCTCGACTGGCTTAAGCTTCTGCTCAACGAGGACATCTCGCCCGAGGCGCTGCGCGAGCGCGATACCAAGAAACTGATCCCTCCCCTGCATGGCGCGCTTCTCAAGAACGAACAGGACGTGCACCTGTTCGAGAAGCTCGCTTTCCTAAGCCGAAGGGAGCGGTGAGGGGGCGCGCGGACAGTGGACTTCAGAATGCGGTCACCTGAAAGCCGACAAAGCCGGTGAAGGTGGTCGAGGCCGTCAGCGAGGTCGGGGCCGATCGAAAGCGTCTCCTTCTCGCCGAGCGTACCGGTCAGCACGAGGTCGAGTTCGCGGGTGTCGTTTTCAATGATCCGCCATCGCGCCGAAACGCCCAGGCTCTCCGACAGGGAAGGCTGTACCGGTTTGCCGCTCTTTGCTCCCAGTCCGACGCCCGCTTTGGCGCTCACCCCGAGAAGGTCGAACTGCTTCCAGCGAAAGAGCCGAGGCCAATAGGACATGGCCCAGGACAAGTTGGCCGACCCGCTCGCGCCGTCGGAGAGAGGAAGCCCCCAACCGAAATCAAGACCATGAGCGATTCCCGCCGTGGTCATGATCACGCCGACCATATCGAGGTTCAGCGTATCGAAAGGCGTGGGCGACGATCCCAGGAGCGGAACGTTGTGCGTGAACCCGCCTTTCAGCTGGAACACGGCGGACCGTTTTTTGACGTTAGGGGACGCGGGCGACGGTAAAGGGGTAAGAACCGGCGCCGGCAACTGGGAGCTGAAATCGACAAACTTCTGGAGCTGGAGCTGGTTGTTCCGCTCGACCTGCAAGGGGATCGTCTGGCCGGAGTCCTTGGCCGGCGCGTCCCCGACCTGTTGCGAACCCGCCCCCTGCGTCGCCGCCCGGCTGACGTTCGCCTGAATGCGGTAAACCGCATAGGGATAGAGGGCGCTCAACGTCTCCGGGCCGGCGATTCCATCGATCGTCAGCCCCTTATAGGTCTGGAATGCGCGCACCGCGGCCTGGGTCAGGGCCCCGAACTTTCCGTCGGGGTCGAGCTTCTTCATGCCGGCCGGCATGAGATTGGCCTTCATCAGCTCTGCTCGAAAAGCGCTCTTGAACCCCGGCTCGTCGTAATACTGATCGATGTCGTTCTGCACTTGTCGGACGTCGTCGCCGACGTCGCCAAATTTAAGCATACGCATGGCGCAAATCCTTTCGACATTATTAAATCCCGGCCGGGGAGCCCAGCGCCGGACAATTCAATTTAAAAAAGCACGCTCATCAAAAAAGACCGCGGTTCGGCCCGCGGCGACGGGTATGCCGTACGCTATCAACTTTGCCGAAGACTCAGTCATAAAATAATCTTTAGAAACGGGGTCCGTGGACGCCGCTCCGCAGCCGGCGACCTGGGTCATCATGATTGCAGGTCTGCCGGCCCTTGGGGCTCTTGGCCTCCGCCGGAGGCGGCGAGCCTTCGCTTTGGCTTCGTGAATCGAATTTCGTTCTTTCGAGAAAGCATGCCGGGATTCCGTCCCGCACGCGCCTCGACGGGACCCCTCGCCATCCAACTTTGGCCTTGCGCGTCCACTACCATCCGGGGATGGCGGCGCAATCCGTTCTCATCTCAGGCGCAGGCGTCGCCGGACCGACGCTCGCTTTCTGGCTGAACGCCGCCGGTTTTGAAACCACGATCGTCGAGCGCGCGCCTGGCTTGCGCGGCGGCGGCTACGTGATCGATTTCTGGGGCCTTGGCTACGACATCGCCGAGCGGATGGGGCTTGCCGACGCGCTCGAGGCGAAGGGCTACCACATCCGCGAGTTTCGCGTCGTCGGCGACCGCGGCGACAGGATCGCGGGGTTCGGCGTGACGGGTCTTTATTCGCTTGCGGGTGGCCGCTTCATCACCGTTCCTCGCAGCGGGCTTTCCCGCCTCCTGTTCGATAAGGCGGCGCCGCACGCCGAGGTCATCTTCGGCGATCAGATCGCCGCGATCCATGAGGAAGCAGACGGAACGCATGTCGAGTTCGAGCGCGCGCCCGCGCGACGGTTCGATCTTGTCATCGGCGCGGACGGCCTGCACTCAAAGGTGCGTGACCTCGTCTTCGGCCCGGAGACTCGCTTCGAGAAAGATCTGGGCTATGCGATCGCGGCCTTCGAGGCTGAAGGCTATCGCCCGCGCGACGACGACGTCTACGTCGTCCACAACTTGCCGGGCGCCATGGTCGGACGCGTCGCGCTGAGAGGAGACCGCACGCTCTTCCTACTCATCTTCGCTTCCCAAGGCGGAGCGGCGCCGCAGGACATCGCCGCGCAGAAGGCCGTGCTGCGGGAGATTTATCGGGACGGCGGGTGGGAGTGTCCACAAATCCTCGACCGGCTCGACGCCGTGTCGGAGCTCTATTTCGATCGCGTGAGCCAGATCCGGATGGAGCGCTGGTCGAAGGGCCGCGTCGCCCTGGTCGGCGACGCCGCGTTCTGCGTCTCGCTCGCCGCGGGCCAGGGTTCGGCGCTGGCGATGACGGCGGCCTATGCGCTGGCGGGCGAGCTTAAGAAGGCCCCCGGCCAGCACGAACAGGCCTTTCGCGCCTACGAGACGCTCCTGCGCCCCTATATCGCGGTCAAGCAAAGAGGCGCCGAGCGATTTTCGAGCGCCTTCGCGCCGCGCACCGAGTGGGGCCTGAAGGCCCGCAACGTGATCGTGAACGCGCTGGCCTTGCCAGGAATAGCCCGCTTCGTCATCGGCCGCGGGCTCGTCGACACGCTTGCGCTTCCCGACTATGCTTGGCAGCCCACCATGCGTGATGCGGCCCCAGATTGTCGCGCGGGCAGTGTCTCAACTTGAGATTTGAGGCGATGGACCAGCGCTCGCCCAGCGCCCCGTCCAGTGATATGCTTGAGCCGGAAACATGAGGAACGGACGGCCGTGACGCTTGGCCCGGGCATCTTCTATAAGACGCGAAGTTCTCGCGCACGGCCTTATGAACAGTACCGTTTGGACGGCGAGTCTGTCATTTGTGAGCGCATTACCCCTAATCCGCGTTCGTCCGGCGCTCCGCATGTAAAGCTCCTCCAATCTTGGACCGTCGCGGAGTTCACAGCCGCCAACGTGCCGCCGCCTGCCAAGACGTCGTTTCAGGAACTCTTGAGGGAGCGACACCGGTCCTGAGCGAGAAGCGGTCGACGTCATCGGCAGCGCCGTCACGGGTCATATGAGCGTCGGTGGAAAGGCGCCGCGCGGAGTCTCCGCCCGCGGTAGAAGAGGACGACCGAGACACTACCGTCACGCGGGCCGCAGCTTGCCAATCCTCGAGCGCTCGCGCAATCTTCGCCCGATGCGCCGATTGTTTCTTATCCGTCATGCCAAGGCTGAGCCGAACGTCGGGCGCGGCGATTACCAGCGCAGGCTGACCGGGCGCGGGCGTGACGACGCGAAGCGGGTCGCCGCTGCGCTCGCCGCCCGCCGCATTCTCCCGGACCTTCTCATCCATTCCGGCGCCGCGCGCGCCAAGCAGACGGCGGAGATTTTCGCCGCCGCCTGGCGCGGCAAAGTCGAGCTCAAGGAAGGGCCCTGGCTTTACGACGCCTCCCTCGCCACGCTGTTCGATCACGCGCGCACGCTTGGCGACGAGCACAAAGCCGTGGGTCTGGTCGGGCACAATCCCGGCCTTGGCGAACTGGCGACGGCGTTGGCCGGCTCGGGCGCCGAGCCGGAAGCGCGCCGCCTCGCCGCCAAATATCCGACCGGCGCGGTCGCGGTCCTCGACTTCTCGATCAAGCGATGGGGAGAGGTCGAACGCAATTCGGCGAGGCTGGCGCTTTACCTGACGCCTGCGGAACTCGAGACGGACGCGAATTAGTCTAGTTGGGCTGTGATTGGATGGAACCACCGCCGTCATTGCGAGCGGAGCGAAGCAATCCAGGGGAACGTAAGGCGCCCGCAAATCCTGGATTGCTTCGTCGCTGCGCTCCTCGCAATGACAATTCCATCCGACCGCAGCGCGCTCTAGTTGGGCTGTCTCCCGACGCGCTCGCTTGCCAGCGCAGCATGCACCGACAGGAGTTCGCAATGCGTGCGCCGGAAATAGAGGCGCCCATCCTTGTCGAGAATCGGCAATAATTCCGCGTCCGAACTGGTAGCGCCAATCGCCTCCAGCACAACGGCGATCTTCATCGACATAATCACCGTATCGATGCGCTTCGTGATGAATAATTCCACGAGGTGGCGCAACATTTTCGTCTGAACGTAGATTTCCAGCCGCGGTGAACGAACATCGGCTTCGTTCCAAATCATCCGGGCTAACCGATTGAGGTCCGTAAGGTCAGAACCCTCATCAGGCTGGACGAGCGCTGCGACGTCGACCTCGAAGCTTTGAAAAGTTGTTCCCTGCTCGCCGACAGAGAGCGCGTTGGCGACAGTCCCAACGCCGTTCAGAACGCAATACTGCAGGGACGATGGCGGCCGGCGGACGTGCGCGTGGCTTGGCGCGATTCGGCTCTGACGAACGATCTCGTGGAAGTTCACGTCAATGTCGAGCCAATACAGTCTTGAGCGCGGATCGGGTCCTTCGCCGAGTACGTTGCGGCGAGCCGCGGTCGCCATGGTCCGATTGTCAATTCTATCCAACTTCAAGATTGTACCACGTCATCCATAAAGAGTTCCCCGCCATTCTGGTGAGGCCGCCATGCTGGGGGACCCGGAGCATCCTGTCTTTGCGAAGCGGCGTCTTTTTCCGGCAAAGCTCAGTTGAATTCGTACGCGAGGGCGCGGGGATAAGTCAAGGGCGGGAGCGGCGCCGGGGTGTCCAAATCGGCGGCCGCCCCCTAAATACGCGTCGCGGGTTGGCATGCGGGTTCTTCTTTGCCAGGTTTCAGCGATTTCGTCTTCGAGGCGGAGCTCGTCGCCCGATCGATCGGCGACTATTTTTCCGGCGCCGCGCTCCGCCTCGGCGTGACCGGGCTTTCGCGCGCCGGCAAGACGGTCTTCCTCACCGCGCTTATCAACAATCTGATCGCGGGCGCGCGCCTGCCTGTGCTCGCCGCCTCCGCGGAAGGGCGGATCATGCGGGTGCGCCTCGAGCCGCAACCGGACGACGCGGTGCCGAATTCGCCTACGAGGAGCATCTGAAAAGCCTCTCGGGGCCGGATCGGCGTTGGCCCGAGTCGACCCGGCGCATCGCCGAGCTCAGGCTCACGATCGAGTTCGAGAGCGCTTCCGCCTGGGGCGCCCGGCGCTCGAGCCTGACTGTCGATATCGTCGACTACCCCGGCGAATGGCTGCTCGACCTGCCGCTCCTCGACAAGAGCTACGCGACATGGGCGCGCGAAACGCTGGCCGCAAGCGAGACCCCCGCCCGCGCGCCGCTCTCGGAACCATGGCGCGCGGCGCTGGTCGGCCTCGACCCGAAGGCGCACGCCGACGAGGACGCGGCGCGGCGCATCGCCGAATTGTTCACCGCCTATCTCAAGCGGGCGCGCGACGACGTCTATGCGCTCTCGACCTTGCCGCCCGGCCGGTTCCTGATGCCGGGCGATCTCGCCGGCTCGCCGGCGCTCACCTTCGCGCCGATTCCGCTCGGCGACGACGCGGCGATCGCTTCCGGCTCGCTCGCGGCGATGATGGCGCGCCGCTACGAGGCCTATAAGGCGCATGTGGCGAGGCCCTTCTTTCGCGATCATTTCGCGCGGCTCGATCGGCAGATCGTACTGGTCGACGCGCTCTCGGCGCTCAATTCCGGCCCGGCGGCGGTCAAGGATCTCGAAAATGCGCTGACCGACGTCATGCGCGCCTTCCGCGCCGGACGCTCGTCTTACCTCGCCTCGATCTTCCGTCCCCGGATCGACAGGATCCTGTTCGCCGCGACCAAGGCCGATCATCTGCATCACAAGAGCCACGACCGGCTGGAGGCGCTCCTGCGCGCGCTGACGGCGAAGGCGATCGCGCGGGTGGAAGGGGTCGGGGCCGAGATCGACGTGATCGCGCTGGCCGCCATCCGCGCCACCCGCGAGGCCGAGATCAGGACCGGCGGCGAGACCCTCGACGCCATCATCGGCGCGCCGGAGAAGGGCGAGACGATCGGCGGGCAGACATTCGACGGCGTGGCCGAAGCGGCCGTCTTTCCTGGGGAATTGCCGGCCGACCCGGAGGCGATCTTTGAGGGCGACGCGATCGCGCTGCCCGAAGCCGACAACGACTGGCGGTTCGTGCGCTTCCGCCCGCCGCTCACCCAACGCGGCGAGCCCGCGCCGCAGATCCGGCTCGACCGCGCGCTGCAATTCCTAATCGGGGATCGACTGGCGTGACGCGCCCTCCCCGCCCCCGCGCCTTTCGCCTCGACGACCGGCGCATCGCGGTCGACGATGGGCCAGCCCCATACGCGCCGGAAGCGATCATTCAGTCCCAGCACGAGCCGATCCCGCCCGCCGTTCAGCCCGCGCCGATCGACGATGCGGAGCTCAAGGTCGAGGCGGCGCAGAAATCGGGCCTCATCGCCCGCTCGCGCCTGACCCTCGCCGGACTCGTCTGGACGGGTCTCGGCGGCCTCGTCTCGCTGGCGCTGGGCCTGTGGGCGACCAACCTCATCGAAGGGCTCTTCGCCAAGGCCGAAATCGCTGGGGGTCATCGCGGTCGCGTTCGGCCTCGTGTTCCTGGTCGGCCTGATTGGCGTCGCGATGCGCGAGATCATCGCGGTCGCGCGGCAGACGCGGATCGCGGAGATCCATGTCGATCTGGCGAAGGCGCGCGCGGCCGACGACCGCGTCGCGGCGCGACGCCTCGTCGGCCAGCTTGTCGCGCTCTATCGCAACCGGCCGGAGACGGCGCGCGCGCGGGCCGAGGTCGAGGACGCGGCGCGCGCGATCATCGACGGGCGCGACCTCATCGACGTCGCCGAGCGCGCGCTGCTGCGTCCGCTCGACCTTAAGGCGGAAGCCGAGATCGCCGCCGCGGCGAAGCGCGTTTCGCTGGTGACCGCGATCAGTCCGCGCGCAATTCTCGACGTCGTGTTCGTCGTCGCCCAGATCGTGCGGCTGGTCAGGCGCATCGCCGAAATCTATGGCGGCCGGCCGGGCCTTCTGGGCCTCATCAAGCTCGGGCGCTCGATCGGCGCCCATATCGCCATCACCGGGGGCATGGCGATCGGCGACAGCGTGCTGCAGCAGCTGGTCGGCCATGGGCTCGCCTCGCGCATCTCGGCGCGAGCGGGCGAGGGCGTGCTCAACGGCATGCTCACGGCGCGCGTGGGCCTGTCCGCGCTCGCCGTCTGCCGGCCCATGCCCTTTTCGGTCGACAAGGCGCCCGGCGTCTCCGACGTCGCGCCGTTCCTGTTCAGCAAGGGGGAGTGAAGCCGGCCGCTCACGCCGTTAGGCGCGCACGGCGCAACAACCGGGCGGGCCGTAATCAGCTGAAGACATCTTTGATGTTGGAGCCGATGTCCTTGACTTGCGAGATCATGCTGAACTGAAGACCGCCGCCCTTCACTGGCCGCTTCGGGAGGCCCTTGATCTCCCAGGGCAAGTCGTCGATCAGCTTGTTTGACGCCTCGTAAATTCCGTCGAAGCTCCGTTTCTTCAGCGTCTCGATGTAATCCATCCAACCCGGCGTCCCGAAGCATTCGATGGGGATCAGATCGCTGAACGTCGCGCTGGTCAGCATGTAACAGCCCATCAGGGGATAGGTTTCGAACAGCCTGACGTCGAGATGGCCTTTGGACAAGGCCTCGTTGATCGCCTTCGTCGCCTTGTACTCCGTCGCTAGGTAATAGAGCTGCTGGGCGAGCGAGGCCATCGCGTTCGCCGCGCCGACGACTGGCCCGCTGATAACCCCGCCATCCGCGAAAGCCAGTCCGGTCTTGAGAGCAAATGACGTGGTCGCAATGGACGCGCTGGCGGTCTCCTTCTTGGTCTCCTCGATGAGGCACTCTTTGAGGCCCTGGAACGCTGCTGTCGGCGCGCCGGTATCGATATGATAGGCGCAATCCGAGATGGAATGTTGCTTATGCAGCGCCGCGCCCGCCTTCGCCCACCCGGTGAACAGGTCGGCTCCGTCCTTGATGTGACCGACCACCGGCGCCCCGCTGACGCTGCACTTCGCAAGAATGTCGAGGATCAAGCCGGAGAGCCCGACAATTTGCTCAAGGCGGTCGACCGAGAAAAACTCCTTGACCATCTCCTCCAGTTTTTCCTTGATCTTTTCCTCGGTCGAGAGCCCGCCCTTCTTGTTGGTCCCGTGGAGCCATGACTGCGCCTCACTGCACGACTGTCTGACCTTCTCCCCCGCCTCCTTCGCCGCCTGCTTGACGCCCTGGGGACTGTTGCGGAACGCAACCTCTTTCCCTTCAAAGATCCGGACTATCACTTTCTTGCGCTCTTCCCCCATGTAGCGCAGCGCCCTCAACTCCTCGATGAACCACCCGTGCGTCAGCCGGTAAAGCCCCGCGTCGGCAACGAGTTTCAACTGGTCTTCGAGCCGCGTGATCGCGAAAGCGGGGGCGCGGTTGCGGTCGCTGTTCCTCCAGTGCGGCCCTTTGGATCGCTTCCAGTCCTCGAACGCGTTCTTGACCTTGAAGAGGTTCGGCTGGGTCGCCGCTCTTTCGTATTCCCGGATCGCGTCATCGACCGCCTTCAATGGCCCGCTTCTCGGCCTCAGCACTCCGAGAGACGTATCCGTGAGCCATTGTTGATGTTTTGGGAGGTTAACCATTGGGGTGACCCGTCGAGAAGAAAGGAACGCAGACGTAATGCCGCGATCGAAGGTGCCTGCGCGAGATGCGAGGGCGGAGCGTCACAAACGGCCAGACAATCGGACGAGTCGGACGGGCCTCCAGAAAGCGAATGTCCAGACACAATCCGTCGCAGTCAAGCCTCGGATGCGCGCCCGCCCCCTCAGTCCACCGGCTCGAGCCCCGCCGGTCCGACCTGCTACGCCCCGTGCTATAGGTAATCCGAGCGGGAGCGTCCGATGATTGCCGAGATTGCATCGCATCGAGAGGAACTGGAGGAACTGTGCCGCCGGTTCCACGTGCGCCGTCTTGACCTGTTCGGCTCGGCGGCGAGTGACGGATTTCGACCCGGCGCGCAGCGATCTCGACTTCCTGGTGGAGTTCGACCCCACGGCGCCAGAGGCGCTGTCGTTCAAGACCTTTTTCGACCTCAAGCAAGCGCTTGAAGCGCTGTTCGGCCGCAATGTCGACCTTGTCGAGCCTGGCGCAATTCGCAATCCCTATTTCAAGGAAAGCATCGAGCGGGCACGTGAGTCCGTCTTTGAGGCGTGACGCAAAAAGCCTTCTCTGGGACGCGCGCGCAGCGGTTACAGCGATCGCCGACATGACCGCAGGCAAGAGCTTTCTGATTTCGATGCCGATCTCGTCCTGCGCTCCGCAGTGCAGCGCCAATTCGAGATCTGCGGCGAGGCGCTCGATCAACTCGATCGCCGGGATGCGACGCTTGCGGCAAAATACCTGATCTCCGCCAGATGGTGGCTTTCCGCAACATCCTGATCCACGGCTACGCGGTGATCGATCGCGCTCGCGTGTGGCGGGCGGTGCAAGACAATTTGCCGCCACTGCGCGCCGTCCTGCAGGATCTGCCCGCGGAGCTGGAGTGGCGACGGCGCCCCCTCAATCCACCGGCTCGAGCCCGCCTGGGCCCACGCCCGCCAAGACGCCGGTGTGGACGTCGAACCAGTAGCCCTGAAGCGTAAGCCGGCCGGCCTCGACCGCTTCCGCGATCCAGGGGAAGGTCATGAGATTGGCGAGCGAGAGGCGCACCACTTCCGCCTCGATCCGCTCGAGGCGTCCCTCGGGCTTGTCCCCCGCGGCGTCGAGCGCCGGGGCGCCGATCTCGACCCAAGAGGCGATGAAGTCCCGCGCCTGCGGCGGGGGTCCATAGGCCATCGCCTTCACGCCGCCGCACTGCCCGTGCCCCAGCACCACCAGGCGGGGAATCTTCAGCACCCTTATGCCGAATTCGAGCGCCGCGCTCGTTCCATGATGGCCCGGGTCGGGGCTATAGCGAGGCACGAGCGCCGCGACATTGCGCACGACGAACAATTCGCCCGGCACGGCGCCGAATATGGTCTGCGGATCGACGCGCGAATCCGAACACGCGATGACCAGCGCCTCCGGGCTCTGCCCCCAGTGCGCCAGCGCCTCGTAGCGCGCCCGCTCGGCTGGCCAGATATCGGCGCGGAAACGGCGGTAGCCTTCGATCAGCGGGTCCACTGGATCGGCCTCATGGCGGACAACGGGAATGCTGCGCTGCGATAAGGCGCCAGCGCGGGCCGCGCAAGGACGCGGGGCGCCGCCGTTTCGCTGGCGAAAGGAAAGCGGGTAAGGTTAGCTGCGCCCCGCCGGTCGGGAGCCGGACTTTAACAAGCGAGAATGACACATGATCCGCGTCGTCGCCGTCGTCACCGCCAACCCTGGCCGCCGCGAGGAGATTCTGTCGGTCTTCCGGGCCAATGTCGCCAACGTCCGGGCGGAAAGGGGATGCATCGAATATGCGGCGCATGTCGACGCCGCAGACATCGGCCCGTTTCAGGCGAAGTTCGGGCCGGACACGTTCGTCGTTCTCGAATCGTGGGAGAGCCCGGAGGCGCTGAGGGCTCACATCGCAACGCCGCACATGAAGGCCTACGGGCAACGAACCAAGGATCTGATCGCGAGCCGGGCAATTCACATGCTGTCGGCGATCGATTAGCTTCCATCGGTCCTTGTCGAAGCCGAGTGGAAGCTGTTCCCGGCCGTCCCGGCCATTGGCGATCCGCCGGCTGGGCCTCTCAGCTCCTCATGTTTCACATGAGCTTTTTCACCGCAAATAGCTCTTCGCAATAACAAACCCGGAATAATCGTACTCCTCAACCTTCGCAGCCGCCGCGAGGCCTATTCGCAGTTGCGAAAAAAAGGCCTAATCTGCCGCTAGAAGCGCGGCGGTCAAACCGTCGCCGCTATTATGGGTATATACCCGCAAAAGCGCGCCTGAACGGGCCGCCGCCAGGATTGCAGCCGGTCGAAAAGGAGAAGCAGCCATGGCTTTCGCCATCAAAGTCAACGGAACCCACGCACAGCGTCGATGTCGACGGCGACACGCCGCTCTTGTGGGTGTTGCGGGACGTGCTCGGCATGACCGGCACCAAGTTCGGCTGCGGGATGGCGCTCTGCGGCGCTTGCACGGTGCATATCGACGGCGCGGCGACCCGCTCCTGCGTCACGCCCGTCGACAGCGTCGGCAAGTCCGAGATCACGACGATCGAGGCGATCGGCGCGACGCCCGCGGGGGCCAGGATCCAGAAGGCCTGGCTCGACCTCGAAGTCGTCCAGTGCGGCTACTGCCAGTCGGGCCAGATCATGTCCGCTTCCGCCCTCATCGCCGGCAACCCGCACCCGAGCGACTCCGATATCGACGATATGTGATTCGGTCCGATGGACATCCGGAATCTTTCTTCCCCGTGCTGCGCAGACGTCGCCGCCGAATCGTGCGCGACTTGCCCCCGATCGAACAGGTTCTGCGTGGAACATTGGTCGAAACATACAAGCGCTGCGGCCGGCAGAACTGCCACTGCGTCGACGGACCTGGACACGGGCCCAAACGATATCTGTCCATCAGCCAGCCTGGAACGGGCGGCCGGCAGCGCAGAGATTATGTGCCAAACGACATCCACGAACAGGTCGCGCAATTGATCGGCAATTTCCGCGCCTTGCGCACTGCGCTCGACGAGATTTGTGCGATCAACACGGAACTCCTGCGACGGCGCGAGGAGCTTGGATAAATCGTCATGGACCCGGCGCTCGTCGATTTCGACTTCGCCAAGGCGGGCGCCATCCTCGCCGACATGGTTGCGTCCTATCTTGCCGCCGGCGCCCCGCCGTTCAATCCGGAGGGGGCCGATGACGATGAATTCGAAGATTGCCGATCAACACCTGGCGCGGCAGGCCTGCATTTACATCCGCCAGTCGACGATGGGGCAGGTCCGCTTCAACCAGGAGAGCACGGAACGCCAATACAATCTGAAGAGCAAAGCCAAGTCGCTCGGCTGGAAAGGCGACCAGATCCGCATCCTCGACCGGGATCTCGGCCAATCCGGGAGTGCGGCGACCAACCGGGAAGACTTCAAAGCCTTGGTCGGCGAAGTGGCTATGGGCCGGGTTGGAGCGATCTTTTCCTTGGAAGCGTCGCGGCTGGCGCGATCGAACCAGGATTGGCATCGCCTCCTGGAACTCTGCGCCATCACCAGTACGCTCGTGATCGACGAGGATGGTTGCTACAATCCGGCCGAGTTCAACGATGGGCTTGTATTGGGGATGAAGGGCACGTTCGCCCAAGCGGAATTACACATTATCCGCGCCCGCCTCCATGGAGGTAAACTCAACAAGGCGTCCAAGGGCGAATTGCGTTTCCCCCTGCCGGTCGGATTTGTCTTCGAGGGCGACAAGATCGCGCTCGATCCGGATCAGGAGGTCCAAGGCGCAGTCCGCACGGTCTTTGACTTGTTCGCGCGAGAGAACACAGCCTTCGGCGTCGTGCAACGCTACAATGAACTCGATCTACGCTTCCCACGTCGCGCGTATGGCGGCGCGTGGGACGGCAAACTTCTCTGGGGCAGACTGACCCATTCGCGGGTTCTTGGCATCCTTGCCAATCCGTCCTACGCCGGCGCCTATGTGTTCGGACGTCACCAATCGTCTAAAGAGGTGGGATCGTCCGGCGAGGTTCGGACACGATCGCGCCTGATGCCACAGGATGCCTGGCGCGTTGTGATCCCCGACCACCACGAAGCCTATATCTCCGCGGATCAGTTCATCGCCAACCGGCAGCGTCTGAGCACGAATCGGACGAACGCCGAAGGGCTTTCCGGTCCCGCGCGAGAGGGCCTCTGCCTCTTGCAGGGCTTGCTCCTCTGCGGGGGTTGCGGACGCCGTCTCGGGGTTCGCTACACCGGGAACGGAGGCATCTACCCGCTCTATCAATGCGTTTGGAAACATCGGGAGGCCTTGGCGTCCCGTGCTTGTTTGACGGCGCCTTCGACATCCCTCGATCAGGCCATCAGCGAGCGGCTGGTCAGCGCCATCGCCCCGGTGACGATCGAACTCGCGCTCGCGGCGCTGGCCAATCTGGAAGAACGGGATCGCGGCATCGGAGCCCAATGGCGGATGCGGATCGAGCGCGCGCGCTATGACGCCGAACTCGCCGAACGGCGCTACGAGGCGGTCGATCCCGGCAACCGATTGATCGCAGCGACGCTCGAAACGCGCTGGAACGACGCCGTGCAGCGCCTGCATGATCTCGAAGCTGAATTGGCCGCCTTCGAACGCAAGACCATGCGGGCGGTCACCGCCGAGCAGAAGCAGCAGATTCTCCAGCTGGCAAATGACTTCCCTCGCCTATGGGCCGCGACCACCACGACCCCTCGAGATCGTAAGCGCATTCTGCGCTTACTGGTGCGCGACATCACCGTGACGAAGGGACCGGAGCCGAAGGCCCTCGGATTGCACATTCGCTGGCAAGGCGGGGAAACTGAAACATTGCGGCTCCAACTCCCGCAGAACAGGGCGGAGGCGATCCGCTATCCCATGGCATTCGTAACCCGGATCAGAGAGTTGGCAGCCGATCATCGTGACGACGACATCGTCGCCGTGCTGCGCGCCGAAGGTCAAAAAAGCACGACGACCGGTAAGCCAATTACATTGGGTACGATCAAATGGCTGAGGTACAAATATCGCATTCCAGCTCCGCCGCCTCCCAAAGGGACGGTGAACGTTCGCCAAGTTCGAGAGAGATATGGCGTCAGCCTTTGGGTCGTCCATTACTGGATCGAACGCGGCATCGTTCCGGCGGTGCAACGCAAGCGGAATGCGCCCTATGCCATCACGATCGACACCGAGTTGGATCAGCGCCTTCGAGAATGGGCCGTCAACTCAGCCCATCTTCATCTATCATCCCCAACGCAAACTGCTTGAGGTGCAATATGCCCGTCGTGTCGAGATGCCCAGCGGCCTGAGTTTGCCGTTGGCCTTCGGAATGTACACGCGTCTGATTGGATCCGGTCGGTAAGTCTCCCGCCTGAGCGCAAGCGCCAGTTCGCCCAGCCATCGCTCGACCCCATACGCCTCGACGGCCTCGAAGTCCTGACGGTCCACGCCCGGCGCGCCCTTGTTGGAGCGGCACTGGGCATAGGCATGCGCCAGAATGTCCTCGCGGCTGATCTTGTCGTAGAGGGCGTAGAAGCGGTAGCCGGGTTCTGCCTTCGCTTTCGCGTGCAACGCCGTCTGCAGTTTCTGAACGCTGTCCGGAGTTGATAGGTTGCCCAATCTCCAGGTCCTTCACCACGTCTTGCGTCTGTCTTGAACTGAGGTCCCTTCCCTCCCCCGGCGTTACCCGGTTTCAGCGGTACTACGAACCTCTCCGCCACCCATGAGCGCCCGGCCTGTCCCTCGCGGGCGTCCGGTTGATCATCCCTGACCACGCCCATGGGCTTCCCGTGTTGCGTACGCTTTCCTTGTGTACGTGCTGCCGCCAGTACCCCGGTGCAGCGGCTAGGCGTCGTCTTCGCTCATCTCACCCAGCCGTATCAGCCTTCCCCGAAATTGCCGTCGGGTCGGCCTGCACATCGACCTTTTCGAGGCGTGCGCGGCGTTCACTCGCGTTGCGGCCCGCACACTCGCGCCGTCACCTATATGTGACCAGCTACACCGAAGGCTTCAGCCATTTCGTCACCTCCATGACTGCTCCGGTTGCTTCCGGCTGGAGCGGTCGCCGGGTGGGCCTTGCACCCACTGGAAAGCGCCGCCTTCTCACGGCGCACGCAAATAGCGGACATTCGCCAACAGCACGGCGAATGGGTCATATCGACCCTGAGTTGCCCTTCAAGATCGGTCCTATGAACGGGCGGTAAGCCGGAGGAAGCGGTCCTCTAAAGGCGAGCGTTGCGCGACAAGCGGTCGTTAGAAATGACAGTCGCGTGGTGCTAGTCTTCTTTCGGAGACCTGTCCCAATGAGCGTGACCCGAAAGCTTGCGGCGATCCTGGTGGCGGATATCGTCGGGTATAGCCAGCTCGCGGGGGCGGACGAGGATCGCACGCTGGCCCGCCTGCGCGGGCTTCGAAGCGACCTCATAGATCCGGCGGTCGCCGCCCATCATGGCCGCGTCGTCAAGCGGACAGGCGACGGCTCGATCGTCGAGTTCCGAAGTGTGGTGGACGCGGTACGCTGCGCGATTGAGATGCAAACTGGTATGGTCGAGCGCAACGCCGGTCTGCCGCCGGAACGACGCATCGAGTTCCGTGTCGGAGTTCACCTTGGCGATGTGGTCGAGGAGAGCGACGGCGACTTGATGGGCGACGGCGTCAACATCGCCGCGCGGCTCGAAGGCGTCTGCGAACCGGGCGGGGTTTGCGTCTCCGCCGCGGCTTATGAGCAGGTTCGCGATCGGGTGGGCGAGACCTTCATTGATCTCGGCGAGAAGCAACTCAAGAACATAGCGCGGCCGTTAAGAGCCTATGCGCTCAAGTTGGAACCCAGCGGTGCCGCTCCCGCCGCGAAAGCGCCCACGGCCGCACGCCGCGAGCCGCCGCATCTCTCTCTCGTCGTTTTGCCCTTCGCCAACATAGGCGGCGATCCGGAGCAGGAGTATTTCGCCGACGGCGTGACCGAGAGCCTGACGACTGACCTCTCGCGCATTTCCGGTGCCTTCGTCATCGGCCGCTCAACAGCCTTTTCCTACATGGGCAAATCGCTCGACCTTAGGCAGATCGGGCGCGAGCTCAACGTTCGCTATGTGCTCGAAGGCAGCGTGCAGCGCTCAGGGAACCGCATGCGCGTCAATGTGCAGTTGGTCGACGCCGAAACCGGGAGCCATCTCTGGGCCGAACGCTTCGACAAGCCGATCGCCGATCTTTTCGACATGCAGGATGAGATCGTCTCCCGGCTCGCCAACCGGCTTGGGCATGAACTCGCCCGCGCCGAAGCGCACCGCGCCGGGCGCTCGGCGACCCCCAATTCGATGGACCACTATTTCCTAGGGCTTGCAGATTTGAACAAAGGTCAGACCACCGATCTGCTCGACAAGGCACGATTTCACTTAGACCGCGCTCTTGAGCTCGATCCGGACAATGTCGACGCCTTGGTCGGTCGCGCACGGGTCAATTTGGGTTTTGTCTCTTATTGGTTATCCGAAGAGCGCACCAAACGACTACGTTCCGCCGAGCTCGACCTGGGCCAGGCGCTCAAACTAAGGCCGGACGACGCGATTGCCCAAGCCTTATTGGGGGTGGTACGAATGTTCAGCAATCGCGCCGTCCAAGGCATCGCCGAGTGCGAGCGGGCGCTGGAAAATGACCGCAATTTCGCAGCGGCCCACGCATGGATTGGTCTGGGGAAGTATTTTGTCGGACGCTGCGAGGAGACCGAGGGGCACATCCTTGATGCGTTGCGCGTCAGCCCACGGGACGCTCGAGCGTATGCTTGGATGGTTTACGTCGGGATCGCCAAATCCGCCTTGGGCTACGACGAAGAAGCGGTCGCCTGGCTGAACCGGTCGATCGAACTCAATCCAAATAATCCCGTACCCTATTTTTTTCTCGCCGCCGCGTTGGCGCGCCTCGGCCGACCGGGCGAAGCGCACGACGCTGCGCGCGCCGGTCTCGAGCTCAATCCAGGCTTCACCATCGCGCGGTTTCAATCCCTGACCTTCAGCGACAATCCCGTCTATCTCGCTCAACGCGAGCGCGTGTGCGCCGGCATGCGCATGGCAGGCATGCCCGAGGTGGACAAGAAAACAAATTGATTGGTATCGCCAGCGTTGCGCCGACCTCGCGTGGCTGGTGTCGATCAGCGAGCTGCGCGGAATTCCTTCGGACGGGATTTCCACCCTTCCCTCGCGACGCTGAAGGCCCGCTCAGACCTTCCATCCACTCCACATACGCGGATACGATGAACCGTAGTGCGTATGGAGGCTTTCGATGAGCATACAGAGATGGCGCATCCCGGAGTGCGATGTTCTGGTCAAACCCGGCATCCAATCCCGACAGTTGGTTTGGCCCAAAAATTCACCTAAAAGCCAGGCGACAATCACGCATGTGACTATGGAGCCTGGCTCCGTTTCTGAGCGCCATACTCATAAGGGCTCAGAGCAGATCTGGATTGTCGAGCGCGGAGAAGGCATCCTGTTACTGGAAAACGAACAAACTGAAGTCCTTTGCAAGGGCGATATTGTTCGTACTCCCGCAGGAGAAATTCACGGGGTAGCGAACAAAGGAAAAGAGCCGTTCGTCTATCTCTCAGTTACTGCACCGCCACAGGACTTCTCTTTCGCCTACAATACTACAACATCGGCTGGACCTGAGTTATGACGCGAAGTGCAACACCCCCCGGCGATTTGATATCGGCAAGGTTGCTCAAGACCTTAAGGAGTGTGCATCTCTCGGACGACGAAAGAGACCAGATCGGCGTCTTGCGGGCCGCGGGGCGGTCGATGGGAGCCATTGCCCGGGAGCTCGGTCGGGCGAAAACCACTATCTCCAGGGAGCTGCAGCGGAACGTACTCCCCTCGGGCGGATATTCGCCGCTTCACGCCGCCGGAGCCTATCAGTTGCGCAGGCGGCGTGAAGCGATCCTCGAACGAGAGGCCCCGGATTCTGGAGCGAAGCGCAACGGGGTTAAGAGAAGCAGATTTGAACGTCTTTTCCGAGCTCGGCAAGCAAGGCTTGGAATGGCGTCTTGAAGCCGAGGCATTTGCGGGGCGTGAGGTTGGTCGTGAGGACGATCTCCTGGATGTCCTGGTCGGATGTGCGGTCGATATCGAGGTTGCGCGGCAGCCATCGGCGTAAGCGTCCGTTGGCGTTTTCGACGCCGCCTTTTTGCCATGAAGCATCAGCGTCGCAGAACCAGGTCGTCATGTCGCGCATGGTCCTGAGCAGCCTGTGCTGGGCGAAGGCGGTGTCGTTGTCGAAAGTGATTGATCGTCGCAGATGAGGATTGATGCGGCCGAACACTGCGAGCATTGCGGAGATGGTTTCAGCGGCGGTTTTCCCTGTGAGCCGCGCGGCGAGCGTCACCCGTGACTTACGCTCATGCAAGACGAGCACAGGCCGCGTGCGCTTGCAGATGATGAGGTCGCCCTCCCAATGGCCGGCCTCGCCGCGGCTTTCAATGGTCTTCGGACGATCATGGATCGACGCTCGATCCTTGATGGTGTCGCGCGAGGCTCCGGCGCGACGTGGGCGACGCCGTTTGTGGCGACGCGTCAGATACCGCCCACGACGTCACAGCAAGAATGCGAACGTCTGCTTAGGGGCAAACTCCGGTCCTTCAACCGCCGCCGGGGTAGGTCCGCTATCCGCTCAAGTGAGGCGTCCAAGGTCGCGGTCAGTTACGTCCGCAATACGTCGACTCCCGCCATCTGCTGCCCATCCGCTGCGCGGTGCCCATCCGCTGCGCGGTCGGGTCCGGCCCCTCAGCGTAGGAACCAAGCGCCAGGTTGCGATATGACATTTGTCATAATGTACACCATCGGCCGAGCGCGATGCCGGTCCGCCTGTGCCTTGATCGCGAAATCAACGCTCTTTGTCAATTCTCCGATCTGTTTCGCCAGTTATTCGGACTTCATGGCTCGGCCTTTGTCTCCATCGCTTCCCCGTCAGGCGACCCGTCTTCGCGCGTCCCGGCATGCGTACCGCCTCGGGCTTCGATTTGGGCAAAAGCTCAGTATCCGACACGTGTCTAACCTCGGGTAACTCAGCGAAGTCAGACAATCCCCCATCCGGCAGCACCTTTGAAGGTGCGGTCGAAAGGCTGCTTACCCTTGATCTACGGCGCGTTGCTCTGCATGGCCGGGGAAGCTTCAAGGCGAGGAGGGCGAACATGCGCGCGGCATTTGGAAGAAATTGGGGTGCGGCGTTCGCGTAGGAATAGATAGAGGACGTCTCTTGATCGCTTTCCTTGGACGCGATGTTCATGCCATGCGCAGCTCGAGTTTCTGCTTCCGCTCGCGCCAATCTGGCATAACGCGATTCAGAATCTCAAAGAATTCTGGTCCGTGGTGAGGTACGGCGATGTGGCAAAGCTCGTGCGTGATGACATAGTCGATCGCATTCATCGGCGCCTCGATCAGTCGGCAATTCAACAACAGGCGGCATGATGGGGACATCGAGCCCCAACGCTGCCGTAGGTGGCGAACGATCAAACCCTTGGGCCGAAAGTCTTCCGGCGCAGGGAAGCGGAGAAGATTCACTTCAAGGCGCTCGGCGAATTTTGCCTGTGCGCGTTCGCGATACCACGCCTCAACAAGCGCCTGCGTGACCCCGGCCTGATCCGGCCTATGCGTATGTACCACGATAAGCCCACGCGCGAGTTTCACCGCAGCCTGAACGTGTAGCACCACCTTCAACCGATACTGGCGGCCGAGATAGAGATGAGTTTCGCCTGCCACATATTGGCGATCTGGCGTGCGGGGCAGGAATTGATTGAAGTATCGCTGCTGACGCTGGATCCATGCAGCGCGCTTGCGCACCTTCGCTTCGATCACCGCGATCGGAGCGTTCCGCGGGGCTGCGACAACGACAGAGGCGTCGGGCTCGACAGCGATTTCCAGCGTCGTTCGCTCGCGGCGCACGATGGCGAATGCAATGCGGCTTTCACCATACTGGATGCTGTGACACTCCGTCTTCATCCTGGAAACCGTGCCCGAGCAAGGTCCATGATCTTGAGTTCGACATCGTCCATCACCTCAACCGGCAATTCGATCCCGCGCTCATCGCGAAGTACGTCGAAGAAGTAGTCGTCGATGGCATTGCGCATCTTGTTCTGGGCAATGTCGTTCGCCCAGACGTCAACGATGTGGTGGGCCTTTATGATGCCGATGATCGCGAGGGCAATCTCTGCAATCTCATCCCCCCCGATCGGCTCACCGTCAGCCCTTGCGAGCGTGCCTTCGAGGATGCCAAAGAATGCCTGCCCGTCGTCATTGCCCTTGATCGCGTCCGGCACCGCACGGCCTCGGTCCTCCAGCGCCGTCCGTTCGAACCAGTCCCGATGCAGCCGCCACTCGCTGCCCGGCGTCAGCAGGCGATAGGCGACCAGCACGAACAGTTCCCGATCCCAGCGCGTCCCCTTGCGGCTCGCCGGCAGACGCTCGGCCCAGAACCGATCGAGTTGCAACTCTTCCCACAACGTCAGCGCCAGCCAGCACGCGCCCCATTGGCGTGGCCGACAGAGGCGAAGCTGCGAGAGCCGCAACCGAACGATCGAGGCGTCCGGCAGCAGACCTTCGCAGCGATCTTCGGGAAACAGCGACAGGGTCTTGGGTCGATCCGCCGCTTCGTCAACCACCTCGATCGAGCGGCGCCACGCCAATTCCTGCGAGTCGTTGATCTCGCCCAGATGCAGCACATGCTTCTGCACAACGCGTCCGCCCGCGACGCGCTTGCTCTCGACCACGCTCCAGTAGCGATGCCGCTTGCCGTCCTTGTTGCAAATCTTATGGCGCAAAAACATGGTGGCGCGGCAGTGTTCACAGATCGCGCCACAAGAAAATAGCCTTGGTCGGCACTACAGCCGTTTTCCGCCGCTTCTCCAAATCCCAGACAAGCAATATCAATCGCTTGCCCGATCAGGAAACCCGAAAATCGCCAAAACCGACGTCGAATCGGCGAAGTTCGGCTAAAGCCGCTGGGCGTAGTTGATTTCGGAGCCATCGTGGCGCGCGGCCGCGGGGCTTCCTGCCGCGTCCATTTCTGCACCGTGCGCCAATGGAAACCGGTTTCGCGAACGATGTCGGCCAAGCTCTTACCTTCAGCACGCAGGCTCTTGACGCGATCGAAGCCGGCTCGCGATCTGGCTCGTCGTCCTGTTTCAACAAGTCGCCGATGCTCCGTCACCTCGGGTGGTCCATAGCGATGAATGAGACCGGGCGGTTCAGGAAGGTCGACCGTCCCGCCAAGCTCAACCTGAGGGCACGGAGGCTGGGCCCGGCCAAGCTGCTGTTCGATGGCATGCCGCAGAATTCTGCAGCAAGTGGAAGCGGTCGGCTGTCTGCTGCGCCTGCGGCGCCCCCTGCGCGCCGCCCTGCGCGTAAAGACCGCAACGGTCACGGCTCACCATTTCAATCGACGGATGCCTCCTCAGCCAGTTGGAGGTCAATTCGGCAGACCGATCCTGCAGGATATCGAGAACCTCGCGACGCTCCAAGTCGACAACGATCGTCCCGTAGGTGGCGCCCTTCCGCCAGTTCCAGTCATCGATACCGAGGACGCGAACCGGGGTTGCGCAAGCCCGATGCCGCACACTGCGCTTCAGCTCTCGCAGGAGAGTGTCCTTGCTCTGGGGCGCGCCAAGCCGCGTCATCAGTCGCCGAGCTGGACGTCCACCGGCCATATGGGTCACCAGACGCGCAAGTTCGGCGACGCGATCTGTCCGACGGGCGTATGGCTGAGCGACCGCCGGCAACCGATCACCAAAGGTCTGACGGGCGCAAGCAGGATTCATGCATCGCCATCGCGCCAGCTTTAGCCGAAGCCTCACTGTTGCTCCTTGACCCGGCAAATCCTGCAGATGGCGGACATACGAGCCGTGCCGTCGGCTCGACTTGGCGTCGCATGCTGAACAACGCTCTCCATCCCTGAGGGTCGCCGACACGGCCCAGCCGCCGTCCATCCGCTCGATATGGGATATTCTGACGCCGGGGGCGGGTACCCATTCTGTGCTTGTTTTCATCCGATATCACTGCATCGTCCGCGACGATCCGCAAATCGCCTAACCCACGACGCGACCACACAGTTTGAGCCAGACCCACACGAAGTGAAGGAAGACCCCTATTGGACGCGAATTTACAGCCACGAGCCGCCACCTGCGCCCGAGCCGCCCGCTGGCGGCCGACCGGCATTGAAGCGGGTCAAAAAGTCACACGGCTCACCACTCGTTGCTCGCGACTGCGGTGCGCGTGTTGCGCTTCTCTCGTGACGATGACATGGGTCACACGGCAGCCCGGTTGACGCCCGGTCGCTGCGGAGCGCGGCACCTATTCGCAACCCGCGCGAGCAGCCTCGTTTGCGCACCGCGCCGGCTTAGCTCAGTTGGTAGAGCACCCGCCTTGTAAGCGGAAGGTCGTCCGTTCGATTCGGACAGCCGGCACCATGACATCGCCCATCGCCCATCGCCATCGCGAACCGCGTTCACGGCGCTCCGGGAATCGTCAGCACCTGTTCGACTTCGATCTTAAACGTGCCAGTCAACTCGCCCGGCGTCAGACGGATCCGGCCGCCGCCGTCGAGGAAGCCACGGATGTAGCCGGCGTTGTAGGTCGGGGTCCAGCCCTTGGGCACGTCGATTGTCGCGGTGCCTGGCGTGCGCGCCACGTAGTCGACATTGCCGGGGTATTTGCCGAGCACCAGTTCCTGCCCATTCGCCGACGCTTCGGTGCCTTTGAGATAGCCGAAGCGGTAGTTGTAGCCGCCCGAGCCGCCGATGAAGTTCGGTCGGCTGTTCGGTGCGAGCCGTGAGCCGCCGCCGGGCGCGCCGATGCCACCGCCGCTTGCACCCAACTGCAGCAACGAACCGGGCTGAGCGCCACGCCCGCGTAGCGTGCGGTCTCTTCATTGATGCGACCCAGCGAAACGTTCGCCTTCTTTGCGTTGTATTGGTCACGCGCGGCGAAGTACTCCACGCCGGTCTTGGCCCGCAACAGGCCGGCGCGCGAAACCTCGGTGCGAACGTAATAGCTCGGCACGCCGGCGAGCGAGTAGAACGGGCTCAGCAACGAGGTCACGAGAATGTTGCCGACCGGCGGCTTGCCGTCGCAGAAGTTCGAGTTCGGGTCCTTGCCGCAGATGCGCGCCTGCTCGGCCTGATAGCGCAACTCGTCGTACGCGGCCTTCGCGGCTTGCGCATCGCGATAAGTGTTGGACACCGCCGGTGCTGGCGCCGGGGCCGGGCCGCCACCGCCGAACAGCGAGTCGAACACCCAGAACAGCGGCGCCAGCGGCAGCAACGGCGTGTCCGACTTGCACTGCTCGCCATCGCAGTCAAGGCCACTCGGGTCGGCGCCGTTGATGGGGTCGTTCATCGCGAACGCGTACGGGTTCGTGGTCGACGCGGTGCGCGGAATCAGCAGCGGATCTCGGCTGAGGAAGCGGCCGATGACGGGGTCGTAGAGCCGCGCGCCGAGTTGAGACAGACCGAAGGTCGCGAGCGTATCGCCGCCGTTCCACTGATGAGAGGAGTAGTCGATCGACCCTACAGCAGCGCCGCTGGCCCGGGCTTCGCCGTAGGGCTGGTAGCCCAGGTCCTGAATGAACTTGCCGTCCTGGTCGGTGAAGAAGCGATTGCCGCGCAGCTCGCCGAACTCGAAGACCCACTGATTGCCGGCACCGCGCCGCGTGATCACCACGCCTTCGGCCGCGGGGATGTGCCGCGTGAGCAGCGAAGTGCGCGTCGCACCCGATGCGATCGTTTGCTGTTCGAGCAACGGACCGTGATGGCGGTCGCGCCGCGGTTCGGTCGCGCCGGGGCCATCGACGTCGAGCGACTGCAGTTGACCGAACGCGTCGTATCGGAAGCGCGCGTGGGCGCCGGCATCGGTGACGGTGCGCACCTGACCCGACCCGAAGTAACTCAATTGACGTGCGCCGGTTCGGGTGGGATAGTCGACGACGTTGCCGACTGCGTCGTGCTGCACGTTGCAGGCCGTGCCGCCGAGTCCGTTCGGGCCATAGCCGATGCGACACATGCGGTCTCGATCGATGGCGCCATAGCTCACCGCGGCGCCGGCCGAACCAAGCAGATCATTCAAGCCGGTGACGTTGCCGAGCGCGTCGTAGTCGAAGTGGCGGTTGAAGAGCGTGGTCGCGCCTTCGCTTTGCACCGCGTTCGAGAGTTGCCCGAGCGCGTTGTAGCTGACGTTTGTCTTCGGTCCGTTGGTCGCACCGTCGATGAACTCGCGAAGCGATCGTTCACGCCCGACGGCATCGACACCCGCAAACGACACCATGCGCCGGCCGAACGTCGAATTCGACACCGGCTTCCTTGATGAGCCGTTGCCCATCGGCGGCGTAGTCGGCCACGTACACCGACTTGCCGCCATAGCGCGCCTTGCGCACGCGGCCCCACGCATCGATGCCTTCGGCGCGATAGAGCTCGAGCGAGCCGGTCGGATCGCTGTGCGCAATCGCGCGCAGCCGCCCGGCCAAGTCGTAGCCGTACTTCAGCACCTCGTGCGCGTGGTTCTGGTCGGGCAGGTTGAATTCAAGCGACGCCAGCGAGCCATCGGCGTGGTGCTCGAACTTCTCGACATAAGGCGCGCCGCCCCGGCCGTCGGTGAAGGTCTGCGCGTTGACGAGGCCGAGCGCGTCGTAGCTGTAGGCCACATCGCCGCTCGGCGAACTGGCGCGTGCCAATTGGCCGATCACGAAGGTCGGCGTCACTTGAGGCGACACCGCCACGCCGTTGTCGTACGCGTAGGAGTTGATGCTCTCCGGATCGACCACACCGTTCACCCGTTCGTCGACGCGCGCCACGCGGCCGAGCGCGTCGTAGCTGCGCGCCACGCGGCGGTCGTTGCCACCTTCGGTCCATTGCGTCTCGACCGCTTCGCCCCAATCGCTATAGGCGGTCGTGCGGGTCGCGTTTTGCGGCTCGATGAGCTGCAGGGTCTGGCCGAGCGAATCGAGTCGCCACGCCCACGCCACCGGGTTGGTCGCGCCGACAGGATCGAGAAAGCGCGTCATCGCGGTCCTGCGGCCGAGCCGGTCGTGCGCGAACGTGGCGTGTTCGAGCCGCGTGCCGTTCTTCAGCGTCGATGCTTCGAGCGCGCGCCCGGTCGCACTCGACACCAACCGCTTCACCACGCCGGCTTGCGGCGATGCAGCGTCGAGCGAAGCGGCGTCTTGCATGTCGATGGTGTCGACGTGTCCGTCGAAGGAACGCTGGAAGCAGGTCGGGAAGCGCTCGGTCGCGGCATCGGTCGTTGCGCTGAGCGTTTGGCGGCCGCGCCCGCGGATCACGCAGTTGATATCGCCGGTGGTCTTGAAGAGATAGGTGGTGCCATAAGGCGGGGCGCTGGCCTGGCTTTTCGGATACGGGTCGGCTTCGAACGCGATCCGGCCGAGGCCGTCGTAAGTCGTCGCATCGACGACGAGAAGTTCGTTCGCGTAGTCGCTGCCGAGCGCGAGTTCCTTTCGGGTCGTTCGGCCGAGTTCGTCAAGGAAGGTGGTGCCGGTGCGGCCGTTCGCACTCACGAGATCGGCCGGGGGCACCGGGTCGGCGAACTCGGTCACCACGACCTGGCGGCCGTTCGGATCCGCATTGTCGAAGCCGCGATAGACGACGCTCGATACCACGCCGGGCGTGCCGCCGGGCGTCGCAACAGTCGATTGGCTCACGCGGCCATAGCCGTCGTAGCTCACGCTACGAACCACGAGGTTGGCGTCGGTGGAGCCGACAGCGTCGAGGCTCAGTGGGTCGTAGTCATAGAGCGTGGTCGTCGATGGCAATCCCGTTGCGGCGAGGCTCGCGCTGATCGGCACGAGGCCGAAGGCGTCGTACGCGAACGAAGCGGTGCGTGCGTCGCCGTCGCGCCGCGTGCGCACGCTGGCGGGGTTGCCGAGCGCGTCGTAGCTCGCATCGAACTCGACGAAGGTGCGCAGCAGCGCGCCGCTGTCGCTCGCACGCCGATCCACGGTGTGCGAGCTCACGCGCCCGCTGCCGACCGAGCCGGCAGCGAGACCGTCATAGGTCCACGCTTCGCTCGCGAAGGTGATCGGCCGTCGCTTGCGATCGCAATTGGTGATGCGTCGCGCCGCGAGCGCGGTGAGCACGCGCGCCCCGTGGCCGGCAGGCTGCGCGAACTCGCTCGCGACGCAGAAATCGTCGTCGCTGCGGAACACGTCGCCGGCCTGGCTGGCGAGCGTGACGCGCCCGAAGTCGTCGACCGCGAGCGAGCTCGATTGGGTCTGGATGTTGTTCGACGACGGCGGCGCGCTCGCGCCGTACCAGCCGGTCGCCGACGCCTTGTACGCAAAGCCATGCACACGACAGAGGTCGAGCCCGTTGATGCCGAAGTTGCCCGCGACCGACTGCGCGAAGTCGAGCGGCTGGTTCATGTCGACGCAATCGAACACGTTCTCGGCCGGGTTGGTCGGCTCCTCGAAGAGCTTCGCCATCCACTCGAAGTGGCGCACGCCGACGACCCGGGTGTCGTTGACGTCGACGCCGAGCAACGTCCACGGGTCGAGGCCGGTGCTGCCGCGCAAGGTAAACAGGTCCCGCGGGCGCCCGGTGCGTTGCAGGCGCAGCCACCGCTCGGCTTTGGTCAGCCCGAGGTTGAACGGCGTGCGCGGCCATGCGTCGGTGATGGTGGCCGACCCCAAGGTGCGGTCAGGCCCTGTTCGCGGCAAGCTGTCGTTCGGGCTCTCGAACAGCGCCACTTCGACGCGGCGTTGATAGCCCGGGAAGGCGAAGCGATCGAGCGTCGAGTCGAATACCAGCGCGCCGTTGCCATAGGCGTAGCGGGTGCCGGCCAGATGGCCGCCGAAATGACGCGTATCGGCCGTTGCCACCGCGCCGACCACGATCTCCGGAAACGGCACCGGGTGGTCGGTGCGCGTCTTCGCCGAGAGATAGCCGATGGTCGTGGTCGCGCCATAGCCGCTGTCGAGCGCGGTCAAGCGGCCGGCCTCGGGCGCGCCGTCGGTCGCGAGACTCGTCACGACGAGCGTGCTGCCGACCAGGCCGATCACGTCGGGTCGTCCATCGCCATCGATGTCGAACAAGCCGCCGTCGGTGTTCGACGTGTTGCCGTCGCACGAATTCGGTCTGGTGCGAAAAACGGAAGTGCCCGCCCGGCGCGACGATGTCGATCGGCGACCGGAAGCCCGCGCCGGTGCCGATCCAGACCTGGCCGTGGTCGTAGTAGTCGGGAATTCCGTCGCCGGTCAGGTCGCGCAGGCCCTGGATCTGGTCGGATGTCGAGAAGCCGTTGCCGCCGCTCACGCATTGCGCCTTGTGTGTGCTGACCTGGGTTGCCGCGAAGCCGGGCAGCGTGATGTACACCGGCGCGAATGTGAGTGCGGTGCCGGTCTCGGCGCCGAGGTAGGCGTGATTGCCGACGACGCGATCCATCAACCCGTCGGCGTTGATGTCGGCAAAGCCCGCGTACTGGCTTTGCGAGCTCTCGTTGCAGGTCTCGTCGATCGGGGTCGAGTTGGTGCAACGCCATTCGCCCACACCGAGTTCAGGCGACCGTGCGGCCATCGTGTACGAACGCGCGAAGGCATCCTGGTCGCTGTCGAACCGAACGCCGCGCACGTTGAGCGCCACGCGAATCTGGTTGGTGATGCGCGGCGAGAACGATTGCCACGCCTGCCCGTCCGAGGTGGCGCCGGTCACCGGCTTCGGCGTGCGGGGTTCGGGCGGCAACACCTGGAAGTCGACCGGCGATGAGTTGAACACCACGTCGGGATAGCCGTCGCCGTTGACGTCCATCAGGTCCCATTCGGTGAAGGTCCGTTCCGCGCCGCGCGCCTGCACCTCTTGCGCAGTGCCTTGGCAGCGGTGGTTGGCGAAACCTTGGGCGTACCACTCCCACGCGGTGCCACTCCACTTCCAGCACTCCCACATCTTCAGGTTGGTGCCGGTGGCCTGGCGCGACAGCGGCACGTGGTTGCCTTAAATCACGTGGCCGCTGCTGACCAGCGCGGCCCGCAGGGAAGTGACGAGAAACGAACGCCGCACCCACTTGATGCCGGACGGTCCAGGCCCCGGCGTGTTGAGATAGACGACCCAACGGTCGGGCTCTTCGGCGGCGTCGATGACGTCGATGCGGCCATCACCGTTCACGTCGATCTCGCGCCGCCACACATCGGTGGTGTTGCGATTGGCCGGGCCGTAAGCGAAGCGCTTTTGCGCCGAGCTGTGCGTGGCCAATGCGCCGTTCGCGAAGGTCGGGTCGGCGAGCTGGGCCACGGCATTCAGGCCAACGCCGATCGTCGTCTTGCCATCGGCGGCCGGCCGGTTGCTCGCTACCCAGAGCTTGCCGTTCTTCTTGAACACCATGTCGGGTCGGCCGTCGCCATTCAGATCGGTGAGGCTTTGCCACATCGCGTATTTGGTACCGGCGATCGGCGCGTTCACCGACGAGTCGTTCTGGCTCGAGGAGACCTGATTGGTGAGCACACCGGGCGGCAGCACGATGGTTTGCGAGGCGGCGTATCGCAAGGTGCCGTCGCGCGTGGCACTGCCGTACTGATACGACGCGATCGGCAATGCGATCGTCTCTTCGGGCATGCCTTGGCGGCCGAACATGCGAACGCTCTGCAAGCGCGGCAGTTGGGTGTCGACATCGGGCGCGTACTGCAGCTCGTAGCGTCTCAAGCGTTGCAGCGGCGTCGTGCAGTCGGCGCGGCTGCTCACGTCGACGGTGGTCAAGGTGTTCTTGCGCACCAGCACCTTGTTGCCCAGCATCGTCAACGCCACCGGCGTGATCGAGCCGTGGCCATATGCGAGCTCGATCTCGTTCTTCGTGCAAGCCATCGAAGGGTGCGGGTTGTAGGCGACGCGCAGCAAGTCGATCGCGATGCCGGTGCCGCCATCGAGCGGCCAGGTCGTGAGTTGATAGGTGAGCACTACGCTGCTGCCGCCGGCGGCCGTTATCGACTTGAGCAGCCAGAGCCCGGTGCTCGCGAAGCCGGCGGGTTGAACAAAGGTGGGGTCTGATTGACTCTTGGTGCACGCGCTGGGCGCAGCACGCCCGATGACGCCCTGGCGGGCTGGCATCTTGCGCCGGCATGCCGCAGTAAGGGTGATGAAAACATCAGCTTCATGGTCGCCCACGCCAAGCCTAACCGTTGTGAGCGTCCAACGGGGAGAACAGGCTTGGACGGTCACGGTGGACAACCGGCAACCGACCTGCTGTCCGGGATGCGGTACGCAGTCCACATCGCGTCACAGCGCTTACTCGCGAACGCTTCGGGATCTGTCCGCTCAGGGAGCACCGGTCATCGTTACCGCACGCCTGGCGCGCTGGAGGTGTCGAAACCAGCGATGTGATCGGCGCATCTTCACCGAGCGCCTTCCGGGGCTTGCGGCGCCGTTCGCGCGCCGGACCGCCCGCCTGGCGGATATCGTTCGGTTGCTTGGCCATAGCGCTGGCGGGCGGCCATCGGAGCGGCTGATGAGACGGCTCGGCATGCCGGTTAGCGACACAACGATCCTGCGCAGCCTGAAGGAGCGTGTCAGGGCTCGGTCCGATGACGGCGCGGTCCATGTTGCTGGCATTGATGACTGGGCGTGGCGGAAGGGCGCCAACTACGGCACGATCATCGTGAACCTGGAGCGTCGTCAGGTGGTGGACCTGCTGGCGGATCGTTCGGCGGCGACCACGGCCAACTGGTTCAAGGATCATCCGGAAGTGGAGGTGGTCAGTCGCGACCGCGCTGGCCTTTATGCGGAGGCTGCGCGTCAGGGCGCGCCGCAGGCGAGGCAGGTCGCCGATCGCTTTCATCTGTTGCAGAACTTCCGCGAGACCGTTGAGCGACAACTCGGCCGCTTTGAAGCGCCGATCTCGGATTCTCAGGTCGATGCCAGAGATAATCAGGCGACGCCCCCGCTTCCAGCACGATCGGATTGTGCTTCTGACGCCGTAACACAGAAGCGCTTGATGTGCCGCGGACGCCAGGCTGTTCGACAAGAGCTATTCGATGAGATCAGGACGCTTTTTGAAGGGGGCAGTTCCGTCAGGGAGATCGCCCGCAAGCTCGGTCTCGGTCGCCGACGGGTCGAACGTTGGGTTCGGCGCATCGATTTGCCGGACCTCAACACAATGGCGTCAAAGCCTTCCACCCCGGCGTATTTCGGCGCTTTGCTGGCGCGGCGTTGGGCGGAAGGCATTACCAAGGTCCGGCGCCTGTTCGCTGAGATACGCCATCATGGCTATACCGGGTCCTACAGTCATCTGGCACGTTTCCTCGCTCCTTGGCGCAGCTGCGAGCCTTCATTCGATGGCGACGAGCAGGTGCGTGCCGCGCAGGAGGAGCCAGCACCGGTCCGCGTGCGAACACTGGATCCGATGACCGGTCGTGCGATCTCGTCGCTGACTGCGGCGGCGCTTTGCGTCAAACCCCGTGGCCAGATGACCGTTCGGCAGGTCGCCAACGTCGATGCGCTGAAGGCGGCGTCGGCGGAGTTCACCGCGATGCGGCATCTGGCGATGCGGTTTCGAGGTCTGCTTCGCGGTGGAACGCCGGAGGGGCTGGATGCTTGGCTGATCGACGCACGCGCGTCCGGCATCTACGCGATGCAGCGTTTTGCGAGGACGATACACCAGGACCTCGAGGCTGTTCGGGACGCTGTCTTAGAACCGTGGAGCAACGGGCAGACCGAAGGACAGATCAACAAATTGAAGACCCTCAAGCGAGCGATGTATGGCCGCGCCGGTGTCGACTTGCTCCGTGCTCGGATGTTGCCGTTTCAGGAGGGCAGCTTGCACCAAGAGTGAATCAGACCCCGCCAAAATTTGTCTGGCGTATTTTTCGCGAAAGATGACGATCAAGGCGATCTGCCGCGATTTGCGTGTTTCGCGCAAAGTGGTTCGGAGGGTCATCCGGTCGCAGGCGACAGAGTTCCGTTATCAGCGCGACGTCCAACCCCAGCCGAAAATCGGGCCTTGGCGCGAGCGGCTTGATTCATTGCTTTTGGAGAATGACGGCAAGCCGGCGCGCGAGCGGTTGACGCTCATTCGGGTCTTCGAGGAGCTGCGTGGGCTCGGCTATGAGGGCGGTTATGACGCGGTTCGCCGCTACGCCCGGGCCTGGAGCAAGGAGCGCGCGAGCGAGACGGCGAGCGCCTATGTGCCGCTGTCGTTTGCGCCGGGCGAGGCCTACCAGTTCGACTGGAGCCACGACATTGTTGTGATGGACGGGGTGACGACGACGGTGAAGGTCGCGCACGTTCGCCTCTGCCATAGCCGCATGATGCTGGTGCGCGCCTATCCGCGCGAAACGCAGGAGATGGTTTTCGACGCCCATGAGCGGGCGTTCGCATTCTTCAGGGGCGCCTGCTCGCGCGGCATCTACGACAACATGAAGACGGCGGTGGAGACGATCTTCATCGGCAAGGATCGGCAATACAATCGCCGCTTCCTCCAGATGTGCTCGCACCATCTTGTCGAGCCTGTCGCCTGCACGCCGGCGTCGGGCTGGGAGAAGGGCCAAGTCGAGAACCAGGTCGGCCTGGTGCGCGAGCGCTTCTTCACGCCGCGCTTGCGGGTCAAGAGCTATGACGAGCTGAACGCCTGGCTCATGGACAAATGCATCGCCTGGGCCAAGGCGCACGGCCATCCCGAACAACCCGACCGAACGATCTGGGAGGTGTTCGAGGAAGAGCGTCCCAAGCTCGTTCCCTATCGGGGTCGCTTCGACGGGTTCCATGCCTTGCCGGCCTCGGTGTCGAAGACCTGCCTGGTGCGGTTCGACAACAACAAATACTCGGTGAGCGCCGGCGCGGTCGGCCGCCCGGTCGACATCCACGCCTACGCCGATCGCGTCGTGATCCGCCAGGACGGGCGCATTGTGGCGGAGCATCCACGCTGTTACGGGCGCGGCGAGACGATCTACGATCCCTGGCATTACGTGCCGGTTCTGGCGCGCAAGCCCGGCGCTTTGCGCAACGGCGCGCCGTTCAAGGATTGGGTGTTGCCGACAGCGCTAGACCGGGTCCGGCGCAAGCTTGCCGGGTCCGACGACGGCGACCGGCAGATGGTCAAAATCCTCGCCGCCGTGCTGACCGACGGATTGCTTGCGGTGGAGGCCGCCTGCCTCCAGGCGCTGTCCGAAGGCGTCCATTCGGCCGACGTCGTCATCAACATCCTTGCGCGCCAGCGCGATCCCGGACCGGCGGCGACGATCATGACGCCCGACGCTTTGCGGCTCCGCCACGCGCCAATCGCCGACTGCGCCCGCTACGATCAACTCAGGAGCGCCTAACCCATGGAAAGAACCGAAGTCCTCGACATGATGAGCAGCCTCAAGCTCTACGGGATGAGGAGCGCCTACGACGAGACGCTGGCCACGGCGATCAAGCGCAAGCACGAGCCGCAGCGCTTCGTCGGCGATCTCCTGAAGGCCGAGATCTCAGAGAAGCAGGCGCGCTCGATCAAATACCAGCTCACCGTCGCCAAGCTGCCCCTGGCCAAGGACGTCGAAGACTTCGCCTTCAAGGACACGCCGATCAACGAGGCTCTCGTGCGCGACCTCGCCGCCGGCGGCTTCATCGCCCAGCAGCGCAACGTCGTCCTCGTCGGCGGAACCGGCACCGGCAAGACGCATCTGGCCATCGCCATCGCGCGAAGCTGCATCCGAGCTGGATCGCGCGGTCGCTTCTTCACCACCGTCGATCTCGTCAATCAGCTCGAGGCCGAGGGCCGTGCGGGTCGCCAAGGACGGCTCGCCGATTATCTCACCCGCCTCGACTTCGTGATCCTCGACGAACTCGGCTATCTCCCCTTCGCGCAGGCCGGCGGGCAGTTGCTGTTCCATCTCGTCAGCCGGCTTTACGAGCGCACCTCGATCATCGTCACCACCAACCTCGCCTTCGGCGAATGGCCGAGCGTCTTCGGCGATCCAAAAATGACAACCGCGCTGCTCGACCGCCTCACCCATCACTGCGACATCGTCGAGACCGGCAACGAAAGCTGGCGCTTCAAGAACCGCGCCTGACCTCACAACAACAGCCCCTCACCGATCCGCGCTCGCCCCGGCTGCGCAACCCCAACCAGCTACGCCGGGGCGTGCGCTGCCGCCTCGATCCGTCACCAACCAAGGGGTCCCTTTTGCACGCCGATCCGGGGGTCCGTTTCCGCGCCGATTGACAAACGCGGCGATGTCGCGATTGATGGATTTGCACAACTCGACGAACGAGCCCTTGTCCTCATCCCTTAGGCCGGAGTCCCATTTCAGCGCGAAACTGGCGGCGGCCGCTTTCGCCTTGAGATCATCAACGGTCTTGGCGCGGCTTCAATTCATCCTCTTCCGCAAGGACCAGTGGTGTTCGTAAAGAGCGGACGCGCGATCTCCGTCCTCATCGGGGCAAGCGCTGAAGAGCGCGTCGCACTCAGCGAGTTCGGCGCCAAGCGAAATTAGATCGGGCATCGACAGCTTCTCCTCCAAAATCGTTCGCCCGGTGGAAGGTTCAACGGGCTTCAGCGTTTTAAAATGCACATTGCAACGTATAAGTCAAGATGTAATAGTAACGATCAGATTTTTCCGAACTGAAACAATAGTAATGGTCGGATTATTCCGACTATAAAAATCAGTTTATTCTGACTGGAGCGGAAGCGAAGGGGCGGCGCTCCACCGTAGTAGAGTTCAGGTCGCCGCCCCTGTAGCCCATTTGACCGGCGTTTGATCTCATTTGACTTCACTTAAAACTTTGACCCGTCCGGCACCGCTGAGCGAATCCGTTCAGAAAGCGCCCAACTCATGTGTCATAGCGGCCTTGCGGGCGGGCGCGGCATCCTTCGCCCGCGCCCCTCACGCCGCGGCTGAGGCCCTTCACAATCGCTAGCAACGAGCTCACCCGCGCTCAACGCGCCGATGACTGCGGGTTCGCGCCGCTTGGCCCCGACGACAAGCTCACCGGGGCGCTGATTCGGATTTTCGATTCTCATTTCCTGGTCGGGGCGATCGTCTCAAGTTAGCGGCCGAACCACCGAATCTCTTGATCCGCGCGGGATTGGCGGGATCTGACGCGCGCCCGGAGGCGTCGGGGTCGTCGGCAGAGGCGTCATAGGCGTCGGCGCAACGGTCGCGCGCGGCGGGACGGTCACGGGCCGTACGGGAGGATTCTTCGGCGTTGGATTGACGTTATGCGGGGTCTTCATAGGACTCTCCCTATTGGCGGAGCTTCTCAAGCTCGGCCGGGCTCATGTCAGCTAAAGCGGCTGCCAATCCGGTGGGGCTCCACGATGTCAACGCGTGTTGCGGCAGCTTATGCGCGAGCACGCTTTGCGACTTCTCAATCACCGTGAGTTGGCGCCGTATCTCGGCGAGAGCGCGGTCGAACTGGTCGAATTTCGCGAGCAATTCTCGCCGATTTTCTGCCGCTTGAGCGCGATATTTCGCGAGAGTATTCAACTGCTCCTCGCGTGCGGCTGCCTCCTTAGCAAGCCGTCGCGAGCGCAACCACGCGAGCGCTCTATCGGTGTCAGACGTTGTTGAGTTAGTCATCGGAGCGTATCCCTCCACTGCTCGATAAAGCCATTGATGGCCGATGGATCGCCACCGAGTTCGGCATTCGAAACGTGGCTAACGTATCGATCGCCTCGCCAATCAAACGCTCAGCCGAGGCGTTACCGCCGACCTCGCTCTGGTGCTGAATCAGGGCGAATTTCAACGCCGCAACGCGGCCAATCGGCGCGCGCATCTCGAGGGCCATCTCGTGCGCTTCGGCGTCGAGTCGGCGCGCCTCTTTGATGGCCCCGCGCAGTTTTTCGGCGAAAACCGTATGATCAATTCGGCGGAGTTCTCCATTCAACGTCACGCGGCGGGGTGCGACCGCGGCGGCTCTGTTGATTGCGGAATCGACGTCGGACTGGAGCTCCAGGCGACGCCTCACGAGGCCGGCTCGCTCGGCATTGCGCGACGCGGGTGGCGCTCCTATGCCACCGCCCGCCGCCCATTCCTCAAAGCGGCATCGCTCGTCGGAATCCAATGTCGCGATCGCGCGATCGATGGCGGCGACCGCCGCTTCCGCCTCGCGGACCGGCGTGTCAATGGCGCTAAGACGCTCCAACTCGGCCAAGATGGCGGCGCGCTCGGCGAGCAGGTCGGCGACCGCGTCGGAATCTTCATTCTCGTTCCCGAGTTGGACGACTTTGGCCCTGGCGTTCATCGAGATTTCCTTCATTTGGTAAGAGCATCGCGGCCGCTCGGGCGGACGAGCTTGTCGAAGCGGTCCTGCATGTTGCTCGATATGCTCGCCGCCATCGCGAGAAAAGATTACGAGGATCGCCGCCGCCGGCAGGCGCAAGGGATCGCTAAGGCGAAGGCCGCCGGCTCCTATCGAGGCCGGCCGGAAGACACTGACCGCAACGCTGGCATTGCTGGCATGTTGCGGTCAGGCATGTCCTGGTCCGCCATCCAGGCCGCCGCGGGTTGCAGCCGGGCGACGATCGCCAAGGTTGCCAAGCGCGCCGCGTAGGAGCGCTTGCGGCCGTCTGTGACCTTCCTAGCGCATGCGCAGAGCTTCAACTCGCCGATCCTTCTCGAACTCCGTTCAACGGGCGTTCAACGCGCGTTAGGACGATTTGTTGATTTGGCTCTTGAATGCCGTCGAGATGCGGTCGCATGCCGGCACTCTGTTACAGCTCTGTGACAGAGTCTGTGGCGCGTCACAGCGACAACGCTGTCCTGTTGAGACCCTTCCGCACGCGGGAAGGCGCCGATTTTCGCTGCATGTGAAGACGTATCGGCGGCGGAAGCACGGATTTCATGCACTCGAAGATGTCTGGGGCGGGCCGTTTTTGGTGCCTACGAGGTCGGCTCAGGGCTCAATGAGGCTCAGGGCGGACAATTCGAGGTCACGCACCCGGAGCCAACATGGTGGACGCGCCGTTGTCAGTGAACGCCTTTGTCTCATGTGCTGTATCGGAAGCCTACCCCAATTCCCCCGAGATATAGATAGTGGTGTCCAAATGGACACCGGGGCCGGTGTCCATTTGGACACCTATCGCGGCCTTCTGGGAGTCCACGGACGAGCGCCCCGGTGTCCGTTTGGACACCTTACCGGTGTCCGTTTTGGAACCGGCGATCTGTTTTTGAGCGCCGCGCAATCCGAGCTTTCGGGCTCGAATGTCGGCCGACTTCCTGGCCGTCTCCGCTACCGCCCGCGACTTGCTGGGATCGTGGTGCTTGCGCCACTCGTCGGTCGGGTTCGGTTGGACGTAGGTGAGCCGGAAGCGGTGCGCCTGCGCGTGATCGCCAATGCCAGCCGCGCCGCGCTCCGTGATCTCGATAAAGCCCAACTCCTCGAGCGCCCGGAGGCCCGGCGCAATCGCTTTGAGCGGGATGCCGCGTTTCTCGAACTGGCGCCGCGTGACGATCAGTCGGCCGTTCTCGACGCCGCCGTGACGCATGTGCTCGATTTCGATGACCGAGAGGATGGTCCGCTCAATCGGCTTGAGAGCCCAATAGGCAACGCTGTCCAGCATGACGAGACGGGTCATGATGAAAGCAGGATTGGCTTCATCGGGTTTGTGGGCCTTAGGGCGCTTGCGAATCTTAGCCATGGCCACCCTCCGCCTGACGGAGCGAAGGTGCGCGCGACGGCCTATCTGCGAAGGTCGACATAGCGCGCGCTCCCGGTCTTAGCGGAATGCGCGGCCCATGACCGGGCCGCGATATGGCGGCCGGTCAGCCCTTCAATCTGGTGTGTGAATTTTCGCCCGTCAGCCGCAGCAGCGGAAACAAGCGGGCGCCAAAGCCAGCAGCCTCGGCGCAACCATGTGCCGCGCATTTGGTCACGCTGGCTTGTCGTCGTCGCTGGTCGAGAGCCTCGTGCGCGTCGCGAGCCACTCTTTGACCGCGGGCCAGTTGTACCGGACAACCCTAGAGAATTTCGCATAGGGGGGTCCGCCGCCGGTTAGCCTTGCCTTGTTAAGAAATGACGCGCTCACGCAAAGACGCTTCGCGACCTCATTGACGAGGAACTCCGAATCTCCAGCCATCGCTGCTCACTCAAAACCAATGCCCAATCACGTTGGGAACGACATTGATATTTGCTGATATTTCGAATAAATGGAACAGTTCGCATCGACATTCCCGCGGGAATGTCGAAAATCCCTAGCCGCGCCTACGATGGCTGCCGGCTCGCCGGATCATCACTTCCTTAAGGCTTTGCATGTGCGGATCATCCATTCTCGGATCGATTGATTCCGGCGAGAGGATTGCACGGATGTCCCGCTGGATTGTCCGATCATCCTTCGGAAGCCATTTGCGAAGGCCCGGATCTTTCAGCAACTCCTTCTTGATTCGTCCCGCACGCTTCTCAGGGGGAATGTCAACGAAAGTTTTGGCGATCCGATCGACGTATGGCTTCATCTTTTCGCGCCGCTTCCCGATGACGCCACCTGGCAGTTGTTGACGCAAATGCCTCCCGACAACAGCTTCCATTTCATCAGCAAATGGCGTCATCGTTGACTCATATAGTCTTTGAATGGAGTAGATGAGTGACATTAATAGCTTTAACGCACGCAATTCTTCTTTAGGGAGTAGCGACTGTTCGAGAATAGTCATCAGATTGTCGGCACTCCCGGCGGCCCACCTCTGATTAAAAACCGCCAATTTTCTTTTGAGAGTCTCCCAATCATTTTCCTGATCAACAGTGTCGGGATCGAGAGGTCCGCTCAATTCAGCTCTCGTCAGGCCGACCACGCCCACAGCTCTGCATATATCGTCACGCAACTTCGCGATCTCTTCGTAGATGTCAGCATCTAGGTCGTCGCTCATGACCGCCCCCGCCCATTCTTCAGAGCGACAACCTTGGCCAACTCGGCCTTCTCGCCTAGTCGCGACTTCTCCTTCATCGCGGCCGCGATTGTCCCCCCGATCGTATTGGAAGCGTTACGCAAGGGATCGTCCGCCAGGTGCGCGTAACGGGCCGTTGTTTGCGCCTGACTGTGGCCTAGCAGCTTGCCAATGATAGGAAGGCCCAAGGAGGCCCCAGCGCCAATGCTGGCGTACGTGTGCCGCAGATCGTGAAGGCGCACGTCTGGAAGGCCCGCAGCGGCCCGCACGTCCTCCCAAATCGCGTTGAGCCCCTGGTATGACGCGCCCTCTTTTCCGCCGGCAATGACGAACTCGTTGGCGTCCAGACGTGGCAGCTTGTGGAGGATCTCGGCAGCCGGCGGGCTTCAGTAAATCAGTTTCGCGCCCGTCTTTGAGTCGGGAAGCACAAGGATTCCGCGCTCGAGGTCGACCTCGCGCCATCGGAGGTTGAGGATCTCCGATCGTCGGGCGCCGGTGAGTGCCAGAAGACGGATCGCCGCCGCCGGGTAGATGTTGCCACCGCTGTCGACGTAGGCCTTCAGCGCGTCCGCTAGAGCGGAATCCGTTCAGGTTGTGTCGCGGAGGGGGAGTTCAGCGGGCTCATACCCGCAGGTCTCGAAGTAGTTCTCGCATTCGTCCCGCTTGAAGAGGCCGGCGCAGCCCTCCAAGAGGGCGATGAGACCGGCGACAGTGCGCTCGGCCAATTTTCGCAGCGCGGCCTTCAGCTTGGATATCGCCATCTCGATCGGGTTGAAGTCCGGGCTGTAGGGCGGCAGGTATCGCACCGTGCAGTTTTTCCTGGCCAGGATTTCCGCCACTCTCGGGCTCTTGTGAGCCTTGAGATTGTCGAGCACGACGATGTCGCCCTCCTCCAAGGTTGGCAAGAGACAGTGCTCAAGCCAGGCCTCGAACGTCGCGGCGTTCATGGCGTGGTCATAGGCCTTGCGCGCGACGGCGCCTCTCAGGCGTCGAAAAACCGCCAGATCATCGACGGCGACACCTTCTCGCCCCGCGTACGCTCCAAACGAGCGCAGATTTCGGCCAGCGTCAGGTCAGGCTCGCGCCGGTGAAGGCGCAAAAGGTAGTCCCCATGCGCCTCCACGCGCTGCGAACGCGTGTCGCCGCCCATCGGCAGCGCTGCATAGCTGCCGCGCTCGCGCAATGCCGCCACCCACCGGATTGCGCTGGCAAAGCTAACCCCGAACCGCCGCGCCGCCGCCCGGCAACTCATGCCTTCCTCCCCAACCGCCGAAACCACCCGCTTGCGCAAATCCACCGACAAAGGCCCCATCTCGCGCCGCCTCCGATTCGGCGCCGCTCAAGAATCAGATTTCCTCCGATTCGGGAATCCCGAGCGATTCAACCCGCGCGGAAACCGCTCTAATTTGCTCAGCTCGGTATTGGAGAGAAAGCGTTGGAGCTTGCGCACAGCCGGTTTCTTGATCCCTTTTGCCGGGTTGTCATCACGCAGCTTTCGCCTGACTGCGAATTGCAGGATGGTCGCCGCCAGGGTCACGCATTGAGCCGCAACCCCTACCCCGCCCCGCGCCAACGTTCCCGGTCGACGCTTTTCTGGCGCCGCCGCCTTCGTCTTTCCCGCCTTCACGTCGACTAGGAGGCGCTCGATGTCCTCTCGCCCGATTGTGACGACGCGCTTCCTTCCAAGTAGTGGTTTGAGATGGTGCTCAATGCGGCCCTTGTCGGCCGCGATGGTCAACGGCTTTTTGTGCGCCACGCCCTCGGCAAGATAAAGATCGCACAGAGCGCCGAAGGTCAGAGCCTCGCGGTCGGCGCGACGCTGAGCTGCCGGGTCGATCTTTTTGGCGACGTCACCGATGAGACGCTTGGCCTCATCGCGAGCTTCATCTGGCGTCCACGGTGACCCGTGACGGCCGATCGTAAACCATCGCTGCTCGCCTTCGATCCGGTACTTGAGCACATAGACACGTTCGCCACTCGGCGTAACGCGAAGGCCAAAGCCTTTGAGCTCAGTGTCCCAGGCGGTAAATTGTTCCGCGGCGGGTTTGAGCGTGCCGACGTTTCGCTTCGTCAGTTTCAGAGTTGGCATCGGGCTATCAGCTTCTGGCTACCACCGGGCTACCACGCGGTAGGAAATCACGGGCCACGCTAGGATAGCCGAAGCGAAAACTAACTGCAAGGAATCAATAGGTTAAGAACGCACATGTATTCACAGGAAACACAAGAAAAGCCAACTATCCGGACTCTGACTCCGTCAATCTTGGTTCGAATCCAGGTCCCCCAGCCAAATCTCACTTTTCGACGCTTTGGCGTTTTCGCCCGCCTCGATACGAGCGGCAGCGGTTACCGCTTCCGCAAGCATGTCAAAGGGTTCGCGGAATGTCGCGACCACTTCCCCATCCTCCCAAGTGCAGTTCGATAGCACGAAGTTGAGCAGGCGGCGTTTTTCGCGCGGCGTCTGCTTCGCGAACAGCCTTTGGGCGTTGCAGACGAGGTCTTTGCGGCCAGGGCGTTGGTCTGTACTGCCCTTGCTATGCCCCTGGCGGGCCTGTTCCTCGCTAAGGCGAGCGGGCGGCGGCTGATCGCGGAGCCTGTGACCTTACCGAGTAAGCCGACATGAGGCGGACCATCTCGCACCGCTGGTCGGCCTAGGCTAGCAAGTCGCCACCCGTTTCGAGCAGTCGTCGGGCTCGGGGAGCCCATCCATCGAAGGACTCCGCAAGTTCCTCGAGGTTGCCAGCGGCCGCGATGTGCTCCGTCGCAATTCGGAATGACTGCTTGAAGTGTGCGCCGTGACAAGGCGGAGCTTTCCAGTGGGCATCAATCCTAAATCGCCGCCCTTCCGCTACCTTCCGTGCAGATATCCACTGTCCGACCTCCAGGAACCGCTCGCCGAAGGCATCATCGTTGGCCACGAAGCGTTGGAGATGCCACAATTTCAATTTAGCCCCGGGATGATCGACGCGCTGCCCGCGTATTATGAACTCAGTGCAAGCTGGGCAGTCGCTCCCTCGAGCTGCAGCACCGGCAAGCTGGTCACGCGTTCATTGACGTCTTAACGTGAAATTCAGTTGGGGTGCGCCGTCGTATTGACTCGCCCGACATCACGCGACGGACCCGCGGCGTCTCCCGGTAATGAGAGAGCTATTTCGCTAGGCTTGCGATATAAGCGCCGAGGTCCCTGGCGTCGTCGCGCGATAGCTGCATGTCTGGCATCTTGGGATGCGGATCCATCAAGAACTCGGCGATTTTACCCCCGTCGAATCCCGGCTTCCGTGCGATCGTCGCGAAGGGCGGAGCGGCGTCCGAACCGGCCTTCTGATCGCTGGCGACGATATGACAGGACGCGCACCAGTGCCGGGCCAACTTCTCTCCGCGAGCCGCCTGGGCGGGTGCTGCCGCCGCGGTTGAAGCCCAGATGGTTGCAATGGCGAACCCAGCAAGGGTCCGACGGACCAAGCCCCGTTGATAGTACGAGTTCGTCCCGCCAAAGCCCAAGAGCAATGTTCCAGCGCTGATCGTGGTGCCGACGCGCATTATTGGCCTACCAGCATACCGTCGGTCAACATTGAGCCGCGGGCAAGGCCAAATACCCTTTCAACGTCGGAGGCGAAAGTGCCGAGCGCGACGGCGCTGAGAGCGAGAAGCGTCAACCTCGCTAATCCGAAAATCGAAGCTACGCGCGGTAAGGCGATCCACGTGGCCCTAGCCCAGAACGCGCTCGAACTCATGAACGAACTCGGCGTCGAACGCTTCTCAGTCGTCGGTCGCGACTGGGGAGCACGGACTGCCTACACTCTGGCCGCGCTTGCGCGATGCGACAATTCGCTATCACTGCGCGGCGACAAGCTCCTTACGTCGATTCTGGTCTTCGGCCGGAATGCGCAAATAGCGGACGTTCGCCGACGGCGTGGCGAACGGGTCAAATCGACCGTTTGCGGACACTCGCGATTGGGCCAAAGAGATTCGCCACCGGGGAGATCGAGGCTGCAAACCGAGCGGCTTCGCTATGAACCACGATGCGCGACGGCAAGCGAGTGCTCGCGTTGTGTCACGCCGGGTGGTTGGGCCAGGCGTTGCGCGCCGAGCGCGCCAGCCCAGCGGCAAGCGCGTGTCGGCGACCAGTTTGTGCGCGCTGAGATCGGCGGGCTATTCGCCGTCGCGGATCGCTGCGACAATGTCCGGCGCAAGCAAGTTTAGGCGGATCAAGCCAGCGGCGTAGGGCTCGCCCATATTTTCATGGGCGGCGATGTTTTCGAGCGTCGAGCGCGGATTGTCTGCAAGGCGCTTGCCGAGGACATTGGCGCGAACGAGAAGTCGGACCGGCTGAAGCGTGGAGAACCGTGATCCGATAGCTCTGCTATCCTGCACCGCCCGATCACAACAACGACCGCTTTTGTGGCCTATGGCCCCGGCGTGGCAGCTCGGTCGAGCGCGGACAGCCGATCCAGCGCTTCCCGCAACACCGCGGCCGCGTGACTCCGATCATCGGCGGACATGGCGTCGAGATCGAGGTCGATCCTGAGGCTGGGGCGTTTCAATCCGCGCTCCGCGGCGAGATGCGCATAGGTGTCGACGACTTGGTAGGTAGAGACGGGATGGGCGATGCCTTTGACCGAGATCTGCCCACGCTCCTCGCAATAGATCCGGTCGCGAACGTGCGCGTAAGTCTCGTAAGAGATAAGTATCTCGCCGGGTGTCGTCGCAGCCTCAAGCCGCGATGCGAGGTTCACGCCGCCTCCGATGATGGTGTAGTCCATCCGTTCCTCGCTGCCGAAGTTCCCGACGGTGCAGTACCCCGTATTGATTCCAATCCGGCACTGGAGGGGCTTTTCGATGCCCGACGCCCGCCAAACGTCCTGCAGCTGACGCATCCTCGTCCGCATGGCGATGGCCATTTCGACGCAGGCGAGGGCGTCCTCACCAACTCCGCGTGTCTCCGGATCGCCAAAGAAAATGACGATGGCGTCGCCGACGTACTTGTCGATCGTCGCTCCGAAGGAAAGGGCGATCTTCGACATCTCGGTTAGATAGTGGTTCAACAACCGTGTTAGGTCCTCGGATTCCAGCCTATCCGCCGTTTCGGTGAAACCCGCGATGTCCGAGAAAAAGACAGTCAGTTCTTTCCGGCAACTCGCGATTTTGACTTCCTGCTTTCCGGCGAAAATCGAATCGTAGACCTGAGGCGAGAGATATTTCGCGAGCTGGCTCGAGAGATGCTCCAAGGCCTTGGTCTTGTCCGCCAGCAGGTTCTCACGCTGCTTCAACTCGGTAATGTCCGAGTAGACCGCGACCGTGCTGCCATCTTCAGTCTTGCGCTCGCTGACCAGGATCCAGCGACCGTCGCTGCGCTGCTGGACCAGCGGGCCGCCTGGTTCATGGTGGCGGGCCAGGCGTTCTCGGACCCACTCCTCAACCCGGCCCGCGGCGTCCTTGATGTTCCCGTGCTCGGCGGCCTGTCGAATGATGCTTTCGAACGTCATGCCTGGCGAGATTTCCGCCCCGCCGTCAGGGTAGAGGATCGTCCTGTACTTGCTGTTGCATATGACCAGGCGATCCTCACTATCGTAGAGGGAAAAGGCCTCGGAGATGCTTTCAATCGCGACCGCCAATCGCTGGCGACCCGCGCGAATTTCCGTCTCATTCGACCTCTGCACCTCGATAGCCGTGTCCCGAAAGACGCCGAGCGCCTCTGCCATTCGGCCGATTTCGTCGGTGCGGTCGCGACCCGGCACTTCAATCGAAGTGTCGCCTGCGGCGAGGCCGGTCATCGCCGCGGTGATATTCTCAATGGGTCTCACCACCTGGGGCACCACGTACCGCAAAGCAATCAGGGCCGCTCCCAGCGCGCTCAGAGCGGTGATGAGAAGGAGCAGGATCTGGCCATTGCTGATGGCCTGGGCGGCGCTCTGCGCCGCCGCGTCACTGTTGTTCCGGGCGGTCTTGACGAGTTCCGCCACCTCCTCGCCGAGACGCAGGACGAGCGAATTGTTGGCCTCCAAGGACGCCTGAGCAAGCGCGACCTCGTGTAGCTCCCGGCGTCGCCGATCGAAGACGTTCTGCTCGGACGCGCCAGACGCGATCAGCTTCTTCGCGAGGTCCTTGAGCGCAACGCCATCGACGGCGCCCGGAACCTGGGCGAGCAGCTTACTCATGCGGTTCGCGGCCCCGACGAAGCGTTCCTGAAGGGGTTTAATCGAACTCGGGTCGGGAATGCTGACAGCCTCGTTCAGCAGACCCACCGCGAGGTTGCTCTCCGCGCTCAGCGTTAGCAGCGCTTGCAGGGTATTCACCCCACCCTCGACCAGGTCTTTGATCGCCTTCGTATTGTCTGCCGTCACCTTCTCGCTGGTGGTCACGAGGTCGAAACCGACGTCATCCACCATCGGAGCGAGCGCATCAAGCATGGCGCCATGCGCGACCTCCACCGCCGCCGCCATCGTATCCCGATTGACCGGGAGCGCGCCCTGCGTACCGCCGGCGGTCCGAAACTCTCGCAACCGGGTCTCGAAGAGGTTATCCGCACGGCTACCGAGCGCAATCAGCGCCTCGCTCGCCTAACTCAGCCGCTCGTTCCGAACCGACTGGGGTAATCCCTTGAGATTCCGCTCGATCGCGGCCGCCGCCGCAGAGAATTGCTCGTGGATGGGCGGCATCAAAGCGGGATCGTCGATGTACGCCGCCTCCACCAGCAAGCCCGCCGCCTGGTTGCCGTCGGCGCGCAGGGTCAGCAGCGCCTGCAAAACATTCACCCCGCCCTCAACCAGGCCATTGATCGCTTCCTTGCTCTTGGCCGTCACCTTCTCGCTGGTGATCACGAGATCGAAGCCGGCATCGTCCACCAAAGGGTCCAGAACGTTTTGGAGCTTTTCTTGCAAGACCGCGAGATCGGCGACCGCGGTTTTCTTTTGCGCGCTTAATCGCAGGCGCCGCTCGACAGCTTCATCCAGCGCATTGAGCTCGGTTGCGATCTTGCCTTCGATCTCGATCAGATTGGCGAATCTCAACTCGGCCACGGGCGTGGCCTTCAACCCCTCGGTCAAGGCGGAAAGTTCATTAAGCTTCTGAACCAGCTTCACGTGTTCCTGGATCTGCTCCTCTTCGTTGCGGCTCGCGATAACGGCTGGAGCCATGGCCGTGAGCTCGGCGCTCTTTTCGGCGAGGCGGAGCGACGCCGCCATGCCGACAATGCCCTCCTCGTTGATCCGCCTCTCCGACCTGTCAATCTCGGTGAAGGAGTACCACGCGACAGCGCTGGCGACTGCGGTCAACATGGCCATCGCGCCAAAGGCCAGGAACAATTCGGCCTTGATGCCAAAGGTCGCCTTCCTGCCGTTCTGCTTGCGACCCACGGTGGCCAACCTCAAACTGTGCGCCTCGTCATGGACCTCCGAAAGAGGCTCTTGATCTGTCCCATGCGCGACGGCATGCCATCGACCGCAGCGGGCCGGCGCTGCTCGGCAAAGAGGCGACGCGCTACACGCCCGTTCGCCACGTCAACGCTCAAGGCGGTCAACCGGCTTGATGCTGCCATCCGCCTGGATCACAGTGAGGAAGACCTGGTGCATGCCCTGGTTGTCGTTCGGCCCGTAGGTAAGCGTGATGCCGCCGAGATCGAACGTGCCTGTTTCTTTGATGGTCGAAAGCAGCGCCGCTCGCGCAACAGGACCTTTCACCTTCCCCAAGGCTTCGACGACTAATCGGCCGACGATGTATCCTTCGAGCGAGACAAAGCCGATCTTCGCATCTGAATTCGCCGCCTTGAGCGCCTTTTGGTATCGGGCCACGAGCGGGATGCTCGTGTCAGCGGGGAATGGCACGACCTGCGTCACAACCACTCCTTTCCCGTCCTCACCCAGTTCCTTGGCGAGCGCGTTGGCGTCGACAAACGAAATGTTGACGAAGACCGGATTGATCTTGAGCACATGCGCCAGCTTGATGAACTCCGCGCAGGGTTTGTAGGCGCCGATCATGACGACGGCCTGTGGATCCGCCTGGCGGATCGTCAGCAGCGCCATCTTCACCGCGGTGGTGTTGCGCTCGTAGGTAGCTTCGGCGACCGGTTTCATGCCGCGCTTTTCCATCGCCTTCGTGACCCCTGAGAGTCCAGCACGACCGAAACTATCGTCCTGGTACAGGATGGCGATCCGTGAAATGCCGAGGTCAATGGTGAGGTGCTCGATCCAGGTCTCAGTCTCCTGGTCATAGGAGCCGCGAATGTTGATCACATTGCCGAGCGCCGGGTTGCGCAGAAAGGCTGCGCCCGTCAGCGGCCCGATAAACGGCACTCCCGCTTGCGTGGCGATCGGCTGAGCGGCGTTGGAAGTGGGCGTGCCCACCTCGCCGACGAGCGCGAACACCCCATCATTGTCAATCAGGTGCTCTGTATTGGCAATCGCCCTATCCGGCTCGTAACCATCGTCGTAGGACACCAACTCGAGCTTGCGGCCGTTAACTCCGCCGACGGCGTTTGCTTCCTTGAAGGCGGCGAGAATCCCCTCGCGCATGCCGAGACCCAACGCCGCTGCGGGCCCCCCAAAGGCCGCGGATTGTCCGAACACGATCCGGTCGTCGAACACCCCCGGGTCGGCGTGGGCCGCGACGTCCATCAGCGAGGTTGCGCCCAGGCCCAGTAGCCAAGCGACCGCGATTCCTCTGAGGGGACTGATCATGATACCTCCCTCACGAGGGCGCGTTCCAAACCGAGGCGGCGACTGCGCCGCCCGCCGGGCGCCCGTTTTTGTCGAATTCGAGCGTAACACTCTGTCCCGCTAAGTTACAACCGAGACCAGGGATCCAATCGAACCGCTGGGGGCGGCCATGGCGCCGCGTCGCTCGACCCGGAAAAATGACGGTCCTTTTTCTTGTGAGCACGAACCTTGCCACATGGGGCGGCAACGCGGCGCGCATTGAGATCAGGCGCATGGGTAGCAGACTCCGCGATGGTTTCGGCCCTGCCGCCCTTGGCTCGCCTTTCCTGCGCCGTTTAGGCGGAGGTCCATGTCGCGGTCCGGGGTCATTTCGCGTTCCGCACTACCTCACTCGGGACCATTGCGACTTGGGGCATTCGAGGCTCGGAAACCAACGAGCACAGCAATCCGCGCTATCTCGAATTTTGGGACAGGCAAATCGAGGACCTGCGCAAGGCGGGGATGCCTGAGGATTGAACACTCGACACGCGGAAGCATTTGCCCGCACGAATGTCGCCTATCCCTCGAATTGCAACGTCCACCGTCGCGATCGCGAACGGCAGCTTTACGTCGAACTCCGGCCGTCTGCTGCGCGTGACCAAACAATCGGGCGGCCAGCCGAAGGCCGGAAATTCCCTCGAGAGCCTGCAGGAAATCAGGGCTCGGCGCGATGCACATACTTCGAGACCCACTCAAGAAGGGCAGCCAGTCTCAAAGCGTTCCAGACGTAGCGACCACTTCGCCATTTCCCCGGGCGCAGCTATCCGGCCGAGTTCGCTACCGCGCGTAAGCGATCGTATTCCGGCGATGCTCGGCGATCCTCGAGAAGAAATCGCATCGGCAGGTGTTGGCGCAGGGCAACGCCAGCACGGCAAGCGCTCGGGCGGGCAAATAGCGCCCAACCAGCTCGTCTATGCTCATCCGTGCAGCCGCTGAGCAACCGTCCCAACTTCGATATACATTGGGTCGCGCTTATGCTGTTGTTCGTTGGTAGCGCCCAATCACGGCTCGCAGGCGCGACCATCGCTGTCGGGGACATGCAATGACCACCCGGATGAACATCGCCGTCCGAGGATTGTTCGCGACGCCAGTCGCGGCGCTGGAGGTTCCGGGCGCCGAGGCGCGCAATGCGGAACTGAGGGCCATCATCCTCAAGAAGCGCGAGACGACTCCGTCGGTTCAGGCTTCCAATGCGGGGGGCTGGCACTCGGACCGCGAGATCGCCGCCTGGGGCGGCCCTCAGGTCGCCTTCATTCTCGATCTCGCCAAAGAGATGGCCAACCGCTTGACTGCGGATCGAGACGGCAAAGCGGTCCACCCGAAATGGAGCGTCATGGCGTGGGCGAACGTCAACGGGCCGGGCGACGGGAATATCTGCCACTATCATCCCGGCGCGTTCTGGTCCGGGACCTATTACGTCGCTGACGGCGGCTGCGCCACGGATCCAGTCTCGGCGGCGAGTTCGAAATGCTGGATCCACGCGGGGCCGGTCCCGGAATGTACGCGCCCACTTTGAAATTCATGGGCGAGGACGGCCAGTCGGTCGGCGCGGCGGAAACCATCCGGCCGCGGCCGGGCTTGCTGTTTCTGTTTCCCTCCTGGCTCTTTCATCAGGTCCGTCCGTACCGCGGCGACGGTCTGCGCATTTCGATCGCATTCAATCTCAGCGTTTGAAGACGGCGAGGTCGGTCGCATGTCGGCTCCAGCTTCGCGGGCGACCAAGAGGCAATCTGAGATCATCGCGCTTCTGCGCCAATCGGGGCGGGTCGCGGTCGAGGATCTTGCCGCTCATTTCGGCGTCGCCTTGCAGACCATCCGTCGCGACCTCAACGAGCTCAGCGAGGAGGGACGGGTGGTTCGCGTTCACGGAGGCGCGATCGTCGCTTCGGGCGTTGAGAACCTCGCCTACGAGGCCCGGCAACTCGTCGCGCACGACCAAAAGCGGTTGATCGGAGAGGCGGCGGCCCGGCTGATCCCTGACAATTCATCGCTGTTCATCAACATCGGCACGACGACGGAAGAGGTCGCGAAAGCGCTTTCGAGACATTCCGGCCTTCTGGTCATCACCAACAATCTGCATGTCGCAAGCGAGCTGCACCGAAGCAGCGCCATCGAAATCTTCCTCACCGGCGGCACCGTGCGGCAGAGCGACGGCGGCATCGTCGGCGCGGTCACAGTCGAGCAGATCGAGCAGTTTCGTGTTGATTTCGCGGTGATCGGAACTTCGGCGATCGACCCCACCGGCACCCTGCTGGACTTCGACATTCGCGAAGTCGAGATATCGCGCGCCATCGTAGAGCATGCGCGCAAGATCGTGCTGGTGTCCGACAGCAGCAAGTTCTCCCGCTCCGCGCCGGTGCGCATCGCGCATCTTTCGGAAATCGACGTGTTCGTCACCGACCGCCTGCCTTCCCCGGCGATCGCTCGAGCTTTGTCAGCGATGCGAAGTGAAGGTCATCGAGATCGGCGGCCCGGTGGAACCGGACGGCGAGGAACCTAGAGCAGGCGCTCGCGAAATTCGTTTGATAGTTCGTTTTTTCGCTTGCTCTGTTCGTGCGTTCGTTATAGCTTCTCCCGACCGAAAAAGCGCGCGTTTCGACCAACGGCGACCGCGCGCTTCGGCTTGGGGGAGGAACTGGAGTCTCGGCGCCGCCTGGGCCGACCTTCGACATCGCCATCATCGGCGGCGGCATCAACGGTTGCGGAATCGCCAGGGACGCCGCCGGACGCGGCTGGTCGGTCTATCTTTGCGAAAAGGACGATCTCGCGTCCTCGACCTCCAGCGCGTCCACCAAGCTCATCCACGGCGGTCTGCGCTATCTAGAGTATTTCAGTTTCGTCTGGTCCGCGAAGCGCTGATGGAGCGCGAGGTTCTGTGGCGAATCGCGCCGCATATCGTTTGGCCGCTTCGCTTCGTCTTGCCTCACAATGCGGATCTCCGACCGGCGTGGCTGCTGCGCATCGGCCTTTTTCTCTACGACCATCTTGGCGGGCGACGACTGTTGCCGCCAACGCGAACCCTGCGATTGGCCGATGATCCGGCGGGCGAACCGCTCAAGCCGGAGTATACGTTCGGGTTCGAATATTCCGATTGCTGGGTCGAAGACGCCCGGCTGGTGGTCCTGAACGCTCGTGACGCCGCCGACAAGGGCGCCGTCATCGCGCCCCGCACGCGCTGCATGAGCGGAAGGCGCGAGGGCGGCCTCTGGATGTTGACCGTCGGGATGAACTCAGCGGGCAAGTCGAGCAAGATCCGAGCGCGCGCTTTGGTCAACGCCGCCGGGCCTTGGGTCAGCGAAGTCTTGCAGTCGACGCTCCAGATCCCGCCCCGCCGCGGTGCGCCTCGTCAAGGGCAGTCACATCGTCGTGGGGCGGCTGTTTCGCATGATCGCTGCTACATCCTCCAAAACAAGGACCGGCGCGTGTTCTTCGTCATCCCGTTCGAACGGGATTACACCCTGATCGGCACGACCGACCTCGATTACAGCGGCGATCTCGAGCGGTGCAGAGCATCGGCGGAGGAAATCGCGTATCTCTGCGACGCGGCGAGCAGCTACTTCCGGGCGCCGGTCACCGCGACCAGGTGGTGTGGTCCTATTCCGGCGTGCGCCCCCTCTATGACGATGGCGCCTCCGAGGCGCAGGCGGCGACCCGCGACTACGTTCTCAAACTCGACGCATCCGGAGGACTCGCCTGCGCTGCTCAGCGTTTTCGGCGGCAAGATCACCACATATCGCCGGCTGGCCGAGGCGGCGCTGGCGATCCTGTCGCGGCGCCTGCCCCCAGCGCCGCGAACCGCGGGCTGGACCGGTCAGGACCGCTGCCCGGCGGCGATTTTCCGACCGACGGCTTCGACGCGCTGGTGAGCTCGACGGCGTGCGCGCTATCCTTTTCTCCGCGGGAACGGCGCGCCGTCTGGTGCGCGCTTACGGCACACGGGCGGAAAAGCTGCTGGGCGGGGCAAAGACGCAATCGGATCTCGGCCGGACGTTCGGCGCCGACCTGACCGAGGCCGAGGTGCGCTATCTCGCGAAAAACGAATGGGCGATGAGCGCCGCCGACATCGTTTGGCGGCGCTCCAAGCTCGGATTGCGGATGTCGGAGGCGGAGGTCGAGGATCTCGACGCCTATCTTGGAGCTTTGCAGGCTCGGCCACAAACGGCTGATCGAAGGGGGGCAAGCGTCGGGTGACGTTCGTTCTCGAAAATATCTGGCTCTCGGTCGGGCGAGGAAGCCGTGATCGACGACGTCTCGTTGACGCTCGAGCAGGGCTCGATGAACGTTCTGCTGGGGCCGACATTGCGGGCAAGACCACCCTGATGCGCCTGATGGCGGGGTTGGACAGGCCGACGACCGGCCGACTTATCGCAGACGGCGAGGACGTCACCGACGTTCCCGTGCGCCGCCGGTCCGTTGCGATGGTCTACCAGCAATTCGTCAACTATCCCTCGCTTTCGGTTTACGAAAACATCGCCTCTCCGCTTCGAGTCGCTGGCGTGGCCGCGCCGAGATCGACGCGCGCGTGAAGGATGCGGCGCGTTTGCTGCGGCTGGAAGGTCTGTTGCAGCGCATGCCGGCGCAATTGTCGGGCGGCCAGCAGCAGCGCACGGCGATTGCCCGCGCATTGGTCAAGCGGGCCGAACTGGTGCTGCTCGACGAGCCGCTGGCCAATCTCGACTATAAGCTGCGCGAAGAATTGCGCGAGGAATTGCCCCGCATCTTCGCGCAGACGGGCGCCATTCTGGTCTATGCGACGACCGAGCCGACCGAGGCGCTGCTGCTCGGCGGCACGACCATCACCCTGCACGAGGGCCGGGTCACGCAAGTCGGGCCGACCGCCCGGGTCTATCGCAGGCCCGACAATATCGACGCCGCGCGGGTCTTTTCCGATCCGCCGCTGAACGAACTCGTCATCGAGAAGCGCGGCCCTGTCGTCACTCGAAAACGGCCGCAATATGCCTCCCGTCGGCGTCCTGTCGCGTTTGCCCGACGGCGACTACCGCCTCGGCTTTCGCGTCGACGCGGTGGTGATCGGGGAGGGGCAGTCGTCGGGCCTCGGCTTTCCCGGGCGAGGTGGCGGTGACGGAAATCAGCGGGTCGGAAAGCTTCGTTCATGTCGACGTCGGCATCGGCGTATGGGTGTGCCTGGCCGCGGGCGCTGCACGAGTGGCAGCCGGGCGCCAAGGTCGACGTCCGCGTCGACGCCAGTCGGGCCTTTGTGTTCGACGCAGGCGGCAAACTGGCTGACGCCGGCGATGATCGCGAAAACGGCTTGAGGGCGGACCCATGACCCGCATCACGCTCGACGGCATCGCCCACGCCTACGGCGGCAAACCGCGATCCGAGCAGGACTATCCGCTCAAGCCGCTGCATCACGTCTGGGAGCAGGGCTCGGCGTACGCGCTGCTCGGCCCCTCGGGCTGCGGCAAGACGACGCTGCTGAACATCATTTCCGGCCTCGTCATTCCGTCGGAAGGGCGGCTGCTGTTTGACGATACCGACGTAACCCGTCTGCCGACCGAAAGGCAACATCGCGCAGGTGTTCCAGTTTCCGGTCATCTACGACACGATGACGGTCGCCGAGAATCTGGCGTTTCCGCTGAAGAACCGGCGGCTTCCCAAGGCGGCGATCGATCGGCGCGTCGCCGAAATCGCCGAGATGCTCGATTTGACCCGCGACCTCAACGCCGTGCGCGCGGGCTCACCGCCGACGCAAAGCAAAAGATATCGCTGGGCCGCGGCCTGGTTCGCTCCGACGTCTCGGCGGTGCTGTTCGACGAGCCGTTGACGGTTATCGACCCCGCCCTGAAGTGGGAGCTGCGCTCCAAGCTGAAGGCCGTCCACCGCGCGCTCGATCTGCTGATGATCTATGTGACCCACGACCAGATCGAAGCGCTGACCTTCGCCGACAAAGTGATCGTGATGAATAACGGCAAAGCGGTGCAGATCGGCACGCCCGCCGAACTGTTCGACCGGCCGGAACACACTTTTGTCGGTTATTTCATCGGCTCGCCGGGCATGAATTTCTTTCCGGCGAACGTGGCGGGCTCGCGGGCCTATGTCGAAGTCGCGAAATTCGGCTGGGCGCCGCTTACCTCGCCCGCCAAAAGGCGGGCGCGTCCAGATGGGCGTGCGGCCGGAATTCACCCAATTGCCGGGCGGCCGGCGTGCCCGTACAGGCCCGCCCGGGTCGCCGATCTCGGCCGCAAACGGCTCGCCTATGTCTAGCTCGGCGACCATCAAATCGTCGCCACCGTGCCCCCTGAGATGTCTTCGATCGGCGATCGGCGAAAGTCGTGTTCGATCCCGGGAATACTCATGTTTACGTCGACGACGTGCGCGTCGCAGGAACGGCGGCATGACCGACAAGCCGATCAACAATCGCGCCTGGTTTTTCGTCCTGCCCGTCCTGGCAT
>CAVZWU010000018.1:0-314149 GCA_963779095.1 uncultured Alphaproteobacteria bacterium
AATCAAACAATTCCAAGGCGCGCGAATGTCAGCCATTTCACCAGATCCAACACTGCCGCAAACACGCAGGCGGCGATGAGCGTTGCCGCCACCAGCACAGCTGACAGCGGCGCCGTGGCGATTCCGGCGATGGCCACGGTGCAGGCGATCGCCACGTCCAGAAGGGACGACCCGGCTAGCCACGGGCTCGGGCGGACGCTCCACAAATGCGGGCGCCCCGGATCGCGTAAATCATCGCCTGGCTTCCGAACACCAATGTTACGAAGGTCAGCGTTTGCAACGACGGCAGCGCGAGACCCAATGCGAACGTGCCGAGAGCGAGCACCGCACAGCAAAAACCCACCAGGCTGATTCCGAGTATTACACCGGCGATCGTCAGTGCGTTGATCCGCCATGCATTCGGCGCGGGCGTCGTGCGCACGTTATCCGTGGTGAGCGACATCGCCAGGAAATCGCCGGCGATCATCACGATCACCATCAGCAAAGGCGTGAGAATCGCCTGCCCGGTCATAATCAGGCCGGCCATCAGGAACAGCACTGTGACGATCTTCTTTGTGATGGAATTGATCGTGTAGTTCTGGATGCGTTGAAATGTCGTTCGGCCCTCCTTGACCGCAGCCACGATGCCCGGGAGCCCTGGCTCGGTTAGCACCATGCCGGCGGCCGATTTGGCGACGTCGGTCGCGGTCGAAACCGCGATGCCGATCTGCGCCTGCCGCAATGCCGGAGCATCGTTGACGCCGTCGCCGCACATGCCCACAGTGAAGCCGCTGGCCTGAAACGCTTTGACAAGGTTATACTTTTCTTCCGGAAGCACGCCGGCGAACACGGCGAAAGATGTCGGACGCACGTCGTTGGGGATCGACCCGGACGGACACACGGCACCCGCTAAGCCGACGGCTTTAGCGACAATCGCCGCCGTTTGCGGCGCGTCCCCGGTCACCATTACGGTGCGCACGCCGAGCGCCCGCAATTCGTTCACCAGCGCGGCCGAATCGCTGCGGGGAGGGTCGCTCAGGGCGATCAGACCTGCAAGCTCCATCGCTGTGGCCGGTCCCACCGCCACGGCCAGCACGCGGAATCCCTGCCCCTCCAATCCGCTTGCCGCCGATAACGCGGCCGGTTGCGGCCGGGCGAGGCCGCTGACCACGGCATAGGCGCCCTTGACCACGCGTTGCGTTTCGCCGTCCGAGTCGCTGGCCAGGCCGGTTATGGTCGCCTCCGACATTTTCACCGAGGGATCGAAAGGGACGAATTTGACCAGATGCGGCGCGTCGGAGGCGGGCGTGCCGGCGGCGGCGCGGATCGCGGCGTCGACCGGATCCTGACCGCCATCCGAACTGGCGAGGGCTGCCAAGGTCAGCACGCGCTGGTTGTCGAACCCCGGCATGGAACGCACGCTCGCCACCGTCAGTGCATTTTTCGTCAATGTGCCGGTCTTGTCAGCGCAAAGCACATCCATCGTACCGGCCTCATCGACGGCGGCGAGTTGAAGTCGGCAGCACGCCCACTTTGGCCAGCGCTGTCGCGCCGATCGCTCCGGCCAGTGTGAACGTGGCCGGCAAGGCGACCGGGATCGAGCCAAGCACCGCGGTCAGCACCAGCGGTACAATAGCCGCTAGCGGCAGGCGCAGGATCGCCGCGTAGAGCGCGAGCACGACGATGACGCAGCCGGCGAAAACGACGAGGTTGCGCACAACGCGCATCACGGCGACCTGCTGTGAACTGATGACATGGGCGGTGCTGACCAACTCCGCAGTGCGACCGAATTTTGTGCGAGCGCCGGTCGCAGTGACCTCGGCTACAGCCTCGCCTCGCCGAACCAAAGCGCTGGCGTAAGTCTCCCGCCCGGCCCCGGTGTCGATCGGCACGGATTCACCGGTGAGCATGGACTGGTCGAGGAGAACGTTTCCCGCGATCAGTCGCGCATCTGCAGGAACGACGCCGCCGAGCGACAATTTGATGATGTCGCCGGGTACGAGGTCGGCGGCGGGGATAATGACCCAGACGCCATCGCGGCGGACCGAGGCCGTCAGCGCGAGACGCGCCTTCAGGGCTGCCAAAGTGTGCTGCGCCCGTCCCTCCTGAACCAGGCTGACGACGGCGTTGAACGCCAACAGGCCAGCGATCACCGCGGCCTCGACGTATTTGCCGAGCCCGAGTTCGAGTACGATCGCGGCCTCCAGCATCCAAGGTACGGGCGCCCAGAACTTTTCCAGCGCGCGCCGCCACGGATGCTCCGTGGTGTCCGGAATACCGTTGGCGCCGAAGCGCTGTAGCCGCTCCCGCGCCTCGCCGCTGCTCAGGCCGGCGGCGCTTCCGGGAGGCATGGAAGAGGTCTCAGCATCCGCGAGATCGCTTTTCATGCGCGCAGGCATAGCCTGGTGGCGATCATCGTCAAGGACCGCCAGATTTCCCGCGGGGACGACCGGTCGGCCTCAACACGAAGGATGACGCCACGGACTCTGTGGCGCGGTCTCGGCCTTCAGCAATCCATGCCCTTGGTCGCGCCCGCCTTAGACGACGAAGCAGCTCAGGATGATCGAGACACTTGGCACGATCACCGAGGCGCAGGGCTATCTCTTCAGCCGCCCGGTGCCGGAACGGGACGTGGCCGGCCTGCTCCAGCGCGATTTCCGGGTTCAGGCGGCGTGAGGGAAGCCTGACGGCCCGCACAACTTTACGCGGCCCAATGATTTCAGCGGCCTAAATGCGCTTTCGCTCAACTTTTCGGCTCCATTTCCGGCTGAGCCTCATTTCGCTGTGCGAATCGAAACGTTTCGCATGCAACCCCTTAGGGCTATGAAATCATTGGCGGCGCTAAATCAGCCATTTCGCGGTTTCGTGTGATATCAATGCCTTGAGGCCGATTTCGTTTCGCTGCTTTCTCGCGAAGCCTCAAATGACGATGGCGCGGATCAATTCCCCCCATCAGGCGGGAGAAAATGCGCCGCGCGTTTATGCTCCTTGGTTGAAGATCGAAGGGTTTGGCGGCTGGACGTGGCACGAGCTTCCGTTCGGTGAAACGGTAAGGATAGCCCATGCTCTGGCATATGGAAACAATTTGTCGAAAAATCCGAGAGACGGTTCAGCCAAAGCCCAATCGCCTCATACGGTCGGCGGGCCGCTTTGGAAGCGGCCCATCAGGCCCGGCGAAGCGACGCATCGGCGTGGGTGAAACGAGCTCGCCCGGGGACCGCCTGGAACCCGCTCAAGGGCTCACAATTTGAACCAAAGCGTAGATCCCGCCAGATTCCGGTTTGGTCTGAATATGCGTTGCATATTCATCGACGACGCTTTTCGAACTCTTCAACCCACGCTTGGCGCCCGCCGACGTCGCGAAGATGAACGATCCCGTAAGCACGAGAGCCGCCCGGCAACGCGAATGAGACAAGGCCTCCGTTTATCGGCGCCGATTTTCCGGAACCACTTTTTTGGGGCTCAATATCGACCATTGGCCCCACGAAAGCAGCCTGCCCCGACAAGCTCTTGCGATTCGCAATGAGCGGATTGGAAAAGATGAGCTTGCTTCGTATCTCGCTCGCGACGGCGTTGACCTTGTAACGTGATCGGATTTCCTCGGCGCTATAGCCGCGGATCGAGACATAATTGCGGGCCTTGGTCGGATCTTCAGCATCGGCCCAAAACACAACGGCAGGCCCCCCCGTGCCGCAATCGCCCTCGCAAGAGGGCGAAGATTGATAAAGTCTTGGGACTTCCCAGAGTATCTGGCTTATCTTCGTATTAATAAATTTTACACCTTCACAAAGCTCGCGGGGCCATACCGGAAAGCTTTCCGTTGCTTTGCTCGAAGCGTCGGCGGTGTCTACCGCCGTCAATGGGCCACCACCCGAAATTGTGACAATCGATCCGAGCGCAGCCGTAGTCGAGGATCCCCACCGACCGGTGAAAGCGCTCGTTGGCAACCAAAGGGCGGGATAGCTCGCTGACAGGAGAACACTCCCATTGCGTGGAGTTCCGTTTGCGTCGAAAATCTCCACGCGGATGTCCCCGACGCTGCACGTAGGCGACGAACGCGCTGCTCCGTTGGCGTCGACGAATTCGAAGACCGGCACACCGGAGTTAATGTAATTGTATTCAAGCGGGGACGAATTTACGCCGTTCGACTCTCGCCTCGACCGGTACGGTTCCTCCACCCGGGATCGGCGAGCTGGGAGTAACAAGCGTCACAGTCTTGTGATCCGACGACACCGATTGAATGGAGGCCGAGCTTGCACCAAACACCACACGAGTGTTCATTGCGTCAAAACCCAGCCCGTTCAAGACAGTCGTCTGCCCGCCTGCAACATCTCCACGCGGCTGGATCAGCGAATCAAGACGCGGATGAACGTGCGTCGTCGCGGACGCGCCCGCCACCCCCTGTACACTGATTGAGATGTTGCCGGCTATATCGGGCGCGGTGAAATTCGTCGAAAACCATCCGTCATCCAATGTTTCGACATTGATGAGCGGGTTGGAGCCTACTTGAATTTTTAATGAGGTTCCGGTGGAACAGCCCGCGCTGTCTGTAGCTTGACCGGAAATGCCGCCGGTCTCCCCCGCCCTAAGGTCCATTGCAGCGCCGAAATAGCGAACGGCGGTCACCGGGGGGGAAACAAGGGTTGCGGAGGCGAGAGCGCCTGTATCGGGGCTCACCACCGCAATCGAAATAATATCGCCGGACCGCAGGACACGGCCGCCGGTGCCGTACGCACTGTCGAACCCATTAATCTTGATCACGTCGGCTCCACTCGGGCCGGCGCCTTTGGTCCAGGCGATATTGGCAAACCCTACCGGATCCGGTGGCGGACCGAGTAAATCACCAGCTCCCCAATCGCCCGACGGGTCACTGATCCGAGCCCGCAGGTAAGCGGTCTTGCCGCTATTCGGAGCCAGATCCCACGGCGCATCGCCGAAAGTTCCCAGCAGCGTGATTTGCATGTTGCGCCCTGCGCCGCAGACCATCGCGCTGGAAATTGTCGGCGGCGCACTCGAAGCAAAACCCGTCACACACATATTCGCCGAGTTGGACCAGTACTGCGTGGCCAACCCAAATAGGAACGGTGTAAAGGGGTGGTCGCTTGGATCCTCGCAGAGATCGGCGATCTCTCCGTCGAACGGCACTTTCCAGCCTGAAATGGCGTCGTAAGTGGGGTCAGTCGCCGCTTCCGCCATCTCATGCGACAGCGACGTGGTGACCATGCCTACGCTCCCGTTGCACGCGGCGGTTGTCGGAATGACGGTCCACGAAAGACGATTGCTGACGGAGCTGCCGTTATGCATGGCCGCAGCCCCTTGACCAAGCGGCTTAGGACTGCAAAATCCATTGGTTTTGTTGACCACTTGTGGCGGCAGAAAGACATTGATGATCGCTGCGTCAACGGTTATGAGCGTCGTGTTGGTCTGCAATATGCAACCGATAAGCGTGTCAATTCCACCACTGATTGCCGCGTCCACATCACTGGGCAGCGCCGCAGCGGAGGGAGTGCTCTTGCAATCAGCAGCACTCAGCGTCGGGCCGACGTAAAGCTTGTCAACGTGATATTGGTGCAGTTGACTGAAATAGGAGCTGTGCACAAGCGCCGCGGTGAATTTGTCGAGTTGTGAGGCCGTGAGGCCGCTTCCGGGACCGCCGACATCCGATTCCCACTGGGTGGGGCTCGAATCCCAATAAAGATTGATGATCGTCTCATGATCTGGAATGCACGGACCAGGCGAGCAAGCGTTGCCCACGCCTGCGAGACTGCGCGTTACAAACAGCAGCGCGATCCAAAGGGAGAGGGCTCGGATGGCCGCCTTTCGCACAGAGGCGCCGAAGGAGAACCCTTGTGACCCCATCAGCGCCCCCTTTGCTCACCTGATCCGTTTGCAGCCTCGCCGGGTGCTTCCGGCATTTAACAGGGATAGCGGGCTGACGCTGTGATCTGCGTCACACCGCCATGGCGTTGGACGGATCGAGATGCCAACTGAGAACCTCGGCGATCCGCGCAGTGTCACACGCCGACGAAGACCGGGTAACGGTGACACTTTACTCAGGTAACAGTGACACTTTACTCAATCCCCGTTAAAGCCAAGCTCGTCTTCCGGCCGAACTCAGCGCGAGGCCGCTCGCCTCCCCCTCCACCCCTATCCGCCCTTGAGCGCCGCGACCAAAGCCTGCGCGTCGGCCGAATCCCATTTGGCCCCGCCTTCCACGGCGCCGAGTTCGCACCCCTCCTTGTCGATGACCAGGGTCACCGGCAGCCCAAGCGCCTTGCCGTCCCTGCGCAGGGTTTCGAAGGCGTCGCCGCTTGGATCGGCGTAACGGGTCAGGGACTTGACGCCGATGCTGTCGAGGAAGGCCGCCCGCCGTTCGAGCTTCGCGGTGTCGACATTGACCGCCACCACCTGAAACCCCGGGCCCCCCTTGGCGGCCTGAAGGCGATCGAGCGACGGCATCTCCTGCCGGCAGGGAACGCACCAGGTCGCCCACAGGTTGAGCAGCACCGCGCGGCCCTTGAAATCGGCGAGCGTGACCTTGGCGCCATCCGGACGCTCGAAGGCGAAGGACTCGGGGCGGCGGGGTTCGCCGGCCACGGTCAGCGCCGCGAGTTCGCCCTTGGCCAGAGGCTTAAGCGTCGCCGCGAGCCTGGCCGAGTCCGCGGGACAATCGCTTGCGGCCTTGCCGGCCGGCGCAAGCGTCCCGTATAGGACGGCGCCACCCGCGACCACCGCTGCAAACGCGCCCAAAACAGGCCAGAGAACACGTCGCCGGCGGGGCGGCGGGGTATCGATCTTCGTCATGTCCATTTCATCCGGGACAACGCCATGAGCAACACGATGTGGGGCGGCCGGTTCGCTGGGCGCCCGGCCGAGGCGATGGAGGAGATCAACGCCTCGATCGACTTCGACCGCAAGCTTGGCCCCCAGGACATTATGGCGTCTGAGGCCCATATCGCCATGCTAGCCGCCCAAGGAATCGTCGAAGCGGCCGACGCCGAGGCGATTTTGAGGGGTCTCGCGCAAGTGAAAGGCGAAATCGAGGCGGGAACGTTCTCATTTTCGCGAGCGCTCGAGGACATTCATATGAACATCGAAAGCCGGCTCGCCGAGATCGTCGGCCCGGCGGCCGGGCGCCTTCACACCGCACGCTCGCGCAACGACCAGGTCGCGGTCGATTTCCGCCTCTGGGTGCGCGACGCGATCGATGCGATCGTGGGCCAGATCGCCGGCCTGCAGCGCGCGCTCGCCGCTCGCGCGCTCGACAGCGCGGCCATGGTGATGCCCGGCTTCACCCATCTGCAATCGGCGCAGCCGGTCACATTCGGTCATCATCTCCTGGCCTATGTCGAGATGCTGGCGCGCGACGCGGGGCGCTTCACGGATGCGCGCAAGCGGCTCAACGAATGTCCGCTGGGCGCCGCCGCGCTTGCCGGCACGTCGTTCCCGATCGACCGCGACATGACCGCGAAGGCCCTCGGTTTCGACCGGCCGACCGCCAATTCGCTCGACAGCGTCGCCGACCGCGACTTCGCGCTCGAGGCGCTCGCGGCGATTGCGATCGCGGCGACCCACCTCTCCCGCTTCGCCGAGGAGATCGTGTTGTGGACGACGCCGCAATTCGGCTTTATGCGCCTTTCCGACGCCTTCTCGACCGGCTCGTCGATCATGCCGCAGAAGCGCAATCCCGACGCGGCGGAGCTCGTGCGTGGCAAGACCGGCCGCATCGTCGGCGCGCTGATCGGCCTGCTCACGGTGATGAAAGGCCTGCCGCTCGCCTATTCGAAGGACATGCAGGAGGACAAGGAAGGCGTGTTCGACGCGTTCCACACGCTCGCGCTTTGCCTCGCAGCGATGACCGGCATGGTTGAAGACATGACGCCCGAGCCTAAGCGGATGAAGGCGGCGGCGGGCGCGGCTTATGCGACCGCGACCGATCTCGCCGACTGGCTGGTGCAGGCGCTCAACCTGCCGTTCCGCGAGGCCCATCACATCACCGGGCGCATCGTCGCGCTCGCCGCCGGGCGCGGCGTCACGCTCGAGAAGCTTACGCTCGAGGAGATGCAAAGCGTCGAACCGCGGATCGCCAAGGACGCGTTCGGCGTGCTGGGCGTCGAGCGCTCGGTCAAGAGCCGCACCTCTTACGGCGGAACCGCGCCGGCCAACGTGCGCCGGCAGGCGCGCGTTTGGCTCAAGCGGCTCGGGACGGGGTGAGGCCTCTCGAATACAGGACGCGTCTGGCGCGGCAAGCATCCCTCGACGCTAAAACGACAGCGGATGCATCACGAAGTCGAGCAGGAGCTTCTGGAGTTCGACGATCTCTATCCGGACCCCGCCCCGCGTTTCCCACCATCTATCGGGGTCAAAATTCGAATAGCGCGCGGCTCGCACCGTGACTTGCGTCGGATGGCCTTTCATGTCCCGGTCGAGCATGCGCCGCAATCGTCGCGAGTGATCCTTCGTGGCCACCACCACAATGGATCGGAAATGATGCTCATCGCACCATTGAGGAAGCGCCTCACCTTCCATTTCGGTTCCGGAGACTTTGGAGATCTCGACGACATCCGTGACGCCAAGCGCCCTCAGCTGGCGAATCTGCCGCGCCGCCATGTCCTCATAGGGGAGCCCCCGACGGATGAACTCATCGTCCTCCCCGCTCGGCGGGTCGGCAAACACCGCCACCCGCTTTGCGACACCGCTGTGCACGAGGTCCGCTGCTTCGAGCGCTCCAGCGCCGCCAGAATCGATCGACAGGACGATCACGTCGGCGGGGCCGATGGGCTGGTCGACCACGAGGGCCCATCCGGCGGCTCGCAAAGCCGTTTCCCGAAGCGGGCGAATAGCGACGATCGCAAACGCGGCCAATGCGAGCGCCGCCAGGACGAGGGCCCACCCCGGCCATCCGAAAAGCCTCCTCCGCTTCATGGATCACGGCGCGAAAGCGCGACGCCGCGTGCGGCGGCGCGAAGGCGCAACACAGGAAACGGTGCGCCGCCCCTCATGGCGGCGGTTCCGAATGAGGCTGCCGACATGACGCCCTCGCGCGGCCCGGCTTGCTTGCGGCCCCAGATCCGCTACGCGCAGTCCCGGCACAGGCCCACGAGTTCGACCATCTGCCGATGCGGCTCAAAGCCGGCGCGCGCGGCTGCTTCCTGCAAGAGACGGTCCAGCTTGACATCTTCGATTTCGTCGCTCCGGCCGCACTTCTCGCACAAGAGCAGCGCGCCGTGATGCGCGTGGCCGAGGTGCTCGCAGGGCGCGTAGGCGTTGCGGCTCTCGATCTTGTAGACGAATCCATGCTCGAGAAAAAAGTCGAGCGTCCGGTAGACCGTCGGCGGCGCAACCGGCTTGCCCTCGCGGCGCGAAAGTTGGTCGATGATCGCATAGGCCCCAAGGGGCCCCGCGCTTTCGCCCAGGATGGTCAGAACCTGACGGCGGAGCGCCGTCAATTGCAGGCCCTGCCGTGCGCAGGCGCTATCCACCTGGTCTTGCCATCGAGCCGCGTTCGGCTTGAGGCGCGAAGTCTTCACCGGCGCCGTCCTTTTGCTCATTGCGCTTTCGTTCATATCACGGTCGAAGTCGAGAAATGACATAAGATTGTACTTCGGCCTTGCCTACAGATAGGGTATAACATAACAGTGCGCGTCGCGCTGAACCAGGCGCTTCAACCGACGAAGGGCTGCACTCGTGATCAATAAGCTCCATCTCATCGCGGCGATCGCGATCTGCGGCTTAAGCGCGCCGGCCCTGGCCGATCCGGTGAAAGTCGTCGCGGCGGAAAATTTTTACGGCGACCTCGCAAGCCAGATCGGCGGGCCGAATGTCGCGGTGACCAGCATTCTGTCCAACCCGGACGACGATCCGCATCTGTTCGAGGTGAGCCCCGCGACCGCCAGGGCGCTCAGCGACGCGAAAATCGTGATCGCCAATGGCGTCGACTATGACCCGTGGATGGAAACGCTCGTCAGCGCCCACAAGGCGCCGGGGCGCAAGGAAATCGTGGTCGGCGCGCTGGTCGGGCGGAAGCCCGGCGACAATCCGCATTTGTGGTACGATCCGGCTTACATGAAAGCCGCAGCGACGGCGCTGGTCGCCGATCTCGTCGCTGTCGACCCGGCGCACAAGGCGGCTTACGAGCAGGGCGAGGCCAAGTTTCTCAATTCGCTGAAACCGCTCGACGACAAGATCGCGACGATGCGCAAGTCCTATGCTGGTGAGCCGGTCACCGCTTCGGAGCCGGTGTTCGGCTATCAGGCCGGGCTCATCGGGCTTAGGGTCCGCAACGAGAAATACGCGCTCGCCGTCATGAACAACGCCGAGCCGACGCCTTCGGAAGTGGCGGCGTTCGAGAACGACCTCAAGGGCAAAAAGGTGAAGGCGATGCTCTACAACGCGCAGGCGAGCGAGCCCGCGGTCGGCAAGCTCGTGCAGCTGGCCAAGGACAATGGGATCCCAGTCGTCGGGGTCTCCGAGACCGAGCCGCCCAACTCGACCTATCAGGACTGGATGATGGGACAGCTCAACGCCCTCGATCACGCCCTGTCCGGCGGGGCGTAGTTGAGAGCACTCAGCTTCGACGATGTGACGATCAGGCTCGGCCGCCGGGAGATCCTGAAAGCCGCGAGCTTCGCGATCGAGGACGGCGAATTCGTCGGCATGCTGGGCGCGAACGGCGCCGGCAAGACGACGCTCATGCGCGCCGCCCTCGGCCTCGTTCCCGTCGCTTCGGGCAGGCTCGCCGTGCTTGGCCGGCCGGCGACGCGCGGCAACGCTCTTATCGGCTACATGCCGCAAAACCGCGGAGCGATCGCGGGCTTGCGGCTCACGGGATGGGACATTGTCGCCTCCGCCGCGATCGGCGCCCGCTTCGGATTCGTCACGCTCGACAAGAAGACGCGTCGCGAGATCGACTGGGCGCTCGACGAGGTCGGCGCGCGCGAACTCGCCCAGCGCTCGATCGCCGAATTGTCCGGCGGCGAGCGCCAGCGGGTCTTCCTGAGTCAGGCCCTGCTCGGCAAGCCGCGCCTGCTTCTGCTCGACGAGCCGCTGATCTCGCTCGATCCCGCGCATCAGAAGAGCATCGTTGAGACCGCGCGGCGCATTTGCGATGATCTCAAGCTCGCAATCGTGTTCAGCGCGCATGAGCTCAATCCGCTGGTCAACGCCATCGACCGGGTTCTCTATCTGGGGTCGGGAGCGGCGGTGATCGGCGCTGTCGACGACGTCGTCACCGGGCCTGTGCTCTCGCGCCTCTATGGAACCCGGATCGAGGTCATTCGCGCCAGGGACCGCTATTTCGTGATGGCGGCCGACGATGGCGTCGACGTCGAGCGCGAGGCGCATCGCCACGATCATCACGCCGACGACGCGCATGCCTGAAGCCGTACATGCTTGAATACGATTTCATGCGCACCGCCTTCGCCGCCTCGGGCGTCGCGGCGCTGCTCGCCGGAACGGTCGGGTTCTTTCTGGTGCTGCGCGGCCAAACCTTCGCCGGCCATGCGCTGTCGCATGCCGGCTTCACCGGCGCGACCGGAGCCGTGCTGTTCGGCCTACCGCCGCTCGCCGGCCTGATCGGCTTCACATTTCTTATCGGCGTCGGGATGGGGCTATTCGGCGAAAAGCTGGCGCAGCGCGACGTGGCGATCGGCATGATGCTGTCGCTTGCGCTGGGCTTGGGCCTTCTCTTCCTGCATTTCTATACCGCCGCGGCGACCCAGGCCACGGCGCTTCTGTTCGGCAACGTGCTCGGGGTGGATGCCTCGGCGCTGCTCACGCTTGTCGTTCTCGCGCTCTTAAGTCTGGTCGGCGCTGGCGCTGATCGGGCGCCCGCTCGTGTTCGCTTCCCTCCAGGCGGAGCTCGCCGAGGCGCGCGGCGTGCCGCTGCGCTTCGTCTCGGCGGCGTTCCTGGCGATCGTCGCGGTCGCGGTCGCCGAATGCGCGCAGATTGTCGGCATATTGCTGGTGTTCACCCTGATGGTCGGCCCGGCCGCGGCGGCCATGAACCTGACGCCGCCGCCTGCCGCTCGCCGTCGCGCTCTCGGCCGGGCTCGCGCTCGCGGAGGCCTGGGGCGGACTGACGCTCGCCTTCTACACCAACTGGCCGACCTCGTTCTGGATCACCGCGCTCTCGGGCCTGGTATTCTTCGGCGCGGCGGCGGCGCGGCGATAGGCGCGCTTGACCAGTCAACGATCGCCCATCTTGTGGGGCTCCTGTCACACCATGAGATCGCGTGACGCAAGTCGTGGAGATCCCATCACGGAGCTGGGCATGGGGTGGTTGGCGCGTGCTGCGGCGGCGGTGGCCGCTCCCTTGGTGTTTTTCCATGCAGCGGGGTTGTCATGCGCGGTGGAGTCCGACGCGCAACGCCTTCCCGGAGAATTCTTTCGCGATTCCTCTCAATGCCCGGAGCTCGTCATCGCGCCATCGGGCGAATTCGACCTGGGATCGCAGCTTTTCGCAGCCAAGCTCATTCGCAAAGCGCGCCACCGCGCGGCGGGTGAGGTTCAGGCGAAGCTGCACCAGGCGGTCCTCCTCACGCTGGCTGCTCGCTCAAGCCTGCGCAAGCGAGCGCTCCGCGCTGGACCGTCTGCGGGAGAAACCTTCCGCGGAGGCGGCTGAGCTCTTCTGGCGCGAGATGAAGTGCGAAAGGGTTGCGTCCTCAGATCCGCCTGCTTCTGGAAAGCCTCAACGTCGCGGCGGACTCGGTGGTCGACGGTTGCGCGGAGCGAACCTAAGGCGCGCGACGCCGCCTCCGACGCGCCGGCCGCCATCGGGGCGGATCCGGCGGAGTGCCGGCGGGAGACGGCGGAGCTGAACCGCGTCAGGGCCACGCCCGACCTTGGCGACGCCAAGCGCTTCGCCAGCACGGTGACATGCGGCGCGCTCAGACCCCAGGTGGCGCGATTGCTGGAGAGCTTTGGAAATTGACGGGCCGCTCCCCCGGGCGGGTGGAGCAGGGAATGAACCTCAGGCTCTGGGACAGGCCTTGGCGCTCGCACCATAAACGGAAAGGGCGGCCTTGAGCCGCCCTTTCTCGCTTCGATCATTGCGCCCGCTTGGGGAAATCAAACGGGAAATCCCAGCCATATTCCGCCGGCCAGGGATTCGGAGATGGCGGCGTCGCGCCGCCGGTTTTGACGTCGCCGCCAACGGTTCCGCTCGCTCCCGTCCCGGGGACCGAGGTTTCGTCGGCGCGAGGGTGGACCACGACGGCGGCCGCCCGCTTTTGAACCTTCGGCGTCATGCATGCTCCAATGTTTCAGTACAGGTTGGCCTTCAGTACAGTTTAACGCTGTATAGGCCATACACGATAAGCGGGCTGTGACGCAGCTCACATCTCGAGCCCGCGATGTTTTAATTCGTGATTTGCTCTGCCGGACGCGGTCGCCTTGATGACTGGCCCGCGTTGGCGCAGAGGAAGCCGCAATGCCCAGCCTTCGCCAGATCAGGCTCGTCAACCGGCCTCGTCCTTTTCCTCTATGTGACGCTGCATTTCGCCAATCATGCGCTCGGCAACATTTCGGTCGGCGCGATGGAGAGCGGCCTCGTCATCCAGAAGCTGATCTGGCAGTCGCTCCCGGGCGCGGTGATCCTCTACCTTTCGCTTCTGACGCATATGAGCCTCGGCTTCTGGGCGCTCTATGAGCGGCGCCGATTCCGCTGGACGCGACTCGAGGCGACCCAGCTCGTGCTTGGCCTCTCCATTCCATTCCTGCTGGCCAATCACGTGATCGGCACGCGCGTGGGCTTGAGCCAATTCGGACTCGAGAAGGGATATGCGCAGGAACTGGCGAGCCTGTGGGTCGCCACGCCGCTGCTTGGCGCGCTGCAGGCGATTTTATTGCTGATCGTCTGGATTCACGGCTGCCTCGGCTTCCATTTCTGGCTCAGGCTCAAGCCGTTCTACCCGCGGGTGAAGGCGACGCTGCTGGCGGCCGCCGTGCTTCTGCCCACGCTCGCGCTGCTCGGCTACTACCAGGGCGGCGAGCGCACGCTGGTCGCGATCCAGGACCCCGGATGGCGGGCGCGCAACCTGTCGCCCGAACACGTCGGGACCCCGGCCCAGAAGCGCGGCGCTTGCGAAGACGAGCGCACACTCACCCTCGTCCTCCTGGCTGCGGCGCTCGCCGCCGACGCTCGCCGCCAGGGTCTTCCGGCAGTGGCGGGAGCATCGCGTCGGCTCGATCCGGCTGACCTATCCCGACCGCACGATCCGCGTCGCCCGCGGCTTCAGCGTGCTCGAGGCGAGCCTCATCAACGACATCCCGCACGCGCATGTGTGCGGTGGGCGCGGCCGCTGCTCGACCTGCCGCATCCGCGTCCTTGGCGGCGCCGACGGGCTCCCGGCCCCGAGCGCCGCGGAGCAGGCGGTGCTCGAGCGCGTGCACGCAGGCCCCGAGGTCAGGCTTGCCTGTCAGCTCCGTCCGACCAGCGACCTGGCGTTCGTGCCGCTGCTCTCCCCCTACGCGACAACGCTCGACGCCTATCAAGCCGGCGCCGCCAATTCGGGCGTCGAGCGCTATCTGGTCATCATGTTCGTCGACATGCGCGGATCGAGCCGGCTGGCCGAGAGGCGCCTGCCGTTCGACACCGTGTTCATCATCAACCAGTTTCTCAACGCCGTGAGCCACGCGGTGCTAGACGCGGGCGGCCAGCCCAACCAGGTGCTCGGCGACGGGCTTTTGGCGCTGTTCGGCATGAGCGACCCGCCCGGCGTCGCCTGCCGGCAGGCGATCTTGGCCAGCGCCGCGATCGCCGACCGGGTCGGGAGGCTGAACACCGCGCTGGCTCATGCGCTGGTCGAGCCGATCCGCTTCGGCGTCGGCATCCACGCCGGCGTGACCGTCGCCGGGGCCATCGGTTATGAGCGCCACGCGCAATTCACGGTGATCGGCGATCCGGTCAATGTCGCCGCGCGTCTCCAGGACCTGACCAAGGCCATGGCGTGCGAAGTGTTGATGTCGGAAGAGGTCTACGAGCGCGCCGGCTTCGCTCCGGACGCCCTCCCCGCCCACGAGGTCGAGACGCGCGGACGCGACGCGAGCGTGAAAGCCCGCAGCGTCGTCCGGGCGGCGGATCTGGCTGGCCTGATCGCGGCGCAGGCGACGGCGGAATGAGCGGCTGGAATCGCCGGGCCGTCCCTCGGACCCCAAGGCCCGCAAGGGCGATCAGACGCTTCGGCGATCCCGCGCAATTCAACGGCAAAAAAGCTCTAACCGCCATTTTACCGGCGCGCGCTAATGTTTTCAGTGCGTTAGAACCCCGTTTAGTTCCGCGCTCAAAATTCGGATGCGTCGGACCGGGCGTGGCCGAACTGGAACAGCATAATACATTAATAGTATGTTATAATGCCGACCACGCCGAACCTCACCGTCCCCCCGCCGCGGGACACAGGTCGGCGTTCTCAAGCTCGGCGTCGGCCGGATAGAGCGCCATCAGCTTCAGCATCACGCCGTTGGTCCAGCCAAAGCCGTCCTGGGTCGGATATTCGCCGCCCCCGGCCGCCTGGTTGGTTGCGATCACGTCGTATTTCTCCACGAGCTTGCCGGTCGAGCGATAGACGCGCGAGACGTTGACCATCCACCGGCACGCGATCGTCTCGGCGAGCGGCTTCGCCCGTAAACGGTCAGCCCTTCGACCGCGATCCACTGCATCGGCGCCCAGCCGTTCGGCCAGTCCCATTGCTGCCCGGTGTCGATCGTCGTCGTGACGATCCCGCCCGGCTTCACGAGTTCAGCCTCGACGGCTTTCGCCACCGACGCCGCCTGCGCCTCGCTCGCGACGCGCGTGAACAACGGATAGAGGGTTGCTGCGGTGATGTGGTCGATCGGCTCCTTCCGCGTCCAGCGATAGTCGAGATAGACGCCGCGGGACGGATCCCAGAGATAGCGATCGATCGCTGCGCGCCGGGCGGCGGCGCGCTTGGCGAAGTCCTCGGCGCAGTCGCGATCGCCGGCGCGCTCGCAGCCAGCCTGGATCGCATTCTCCAGCCCGAACATGAGCAGCGTTGAGGTCGACGGGAATGATTTCGGTCGTGTCGATCGACGCCAGCGTGTCGCGAATCGGCGAACCACCGCGAGCTGAAATCCCAGCCGCTCTCGGCGCCGGCGCGCATGTCGCGATAAATCTCGTCAGGCGGCCGACGGCGTCGCGGCGGCCAGCACGACATCCTCGCGATAGGATTCATCGCGCGGCGCGTCGCTGTCGTCCCAATAGCGATTGAGGATCGACCCGTCTTCGAGCGCGACCGCATGGGCGTGCGCCTGGCCCGGCTTGAGCGCGTTCGCGCCATCCATCCAATAGGCGTATTCGGTCTTGAGCTCCGGCAGATAGCGGGCGAAGGCCGCGGCCGGATCTGACGGAGACAGAAGGGCGACCATTTCGAAAAAGAACGGCGGCTGCGAACGGCTGAGGTAGTAGGTGCGGGTTCCGTTCGGCGCATGGCCGTATGTGTCCATGAGATCGGCGAAGTTCTTCGCCATGTCCTCGAGCGAGATCGCGCCGGCCGCTTTCGGCAAGGCCAAGCATGACGAAATACGAATCCCAGTAATAGAGCTCGCGGAATCGGCCGCCCGGCACGACATAGGGCCGCGGCAGCGGCAGAGCGACGAATAGGGCGCGACGATCGGCTCGTCGCGGGTGAGCAGCGTCCAGAGCGCGTCGATGTGCCGGCGGATGGGGACCTGTTCAGACGCCGCCTGCGGCGTGGCGGCTTGCGCCGGCAAGTCGAAATGCGTGGCGACGAAGCGCTTCAGCCCCTCGAGCGAGTTCGGCTTCTTCGCATGGTAGAGCGCCAGAATCTCGGGCGGCGGCGATTTCGCCGTCGCGTCGGCAAACTCCTTGCTGTCGGGAAAGATGCGGGCCAAGCTCGACGTCCGCGTAGAGGTCGCCGAACAGAACCTGCGGCGGAGGCGGCCGTTCGAAGGCAAGCGCGGGATGGAGGAGCAAAAGAACCGGCGCGATAAGCGCCATGCGGATGCGTCTGCATCATGCCAGCACGCCAAAATGCGAGGTCTCGACGTCCGAACCGTTCAGGCCGTCGGCGGTTCGGTCGCGCCGGGCCCAAGCGAGCGCTGCATCATGATCGAGTCCGTCCAGCGGCCGAATTTGTAGCCGACCGCGGGCAGATAGCCGACCTGGCGGAAGCCGAACCCTTCATGCAACTTGATCGAGGCGACATTGGCGCCGTCGATATAGCCGATCATCTGGCGAAAGCCCGCCGCGGCGCAAGCGTCGATCAGCGCATTCATCAGCTGGCGCCCGATCCCCGCGTGCAGCCGGTCGCTGCGCACGTAGATCGAATGCTTGACCGTATAGCGATAGGCGGGCCGCTTGCGGAACGGCACGGCATAGGCGTAGCCGACCACCGTTCCCGCCTCCTCCGCCACCAGATGCGGCATCTTGCGGTTGTTCATCGACCGGCGGCGGCGCTTGAGATCATCGGCGTCGGGGGTTTCGAAATCGCCGTCGACGCCCGGATCCACGCCGCGCCGGATATGGTGCAGGTAGATGGCGAGCATCGCCGGCACGTCGCTGTCGCGCGAGTTGCGCACGCGAACCCGCGGAAGCTCGGTCTGTTCGTCCACTCCGCCGGAGGCGGCGCTGTTCGTTAGATCCATGGGCGGCTTTTACGCGAAATCCAATCCGAGAGTAACTCCCCGCGGCGCCCTCGGCCGAGGCGGGGCCATGGAGGCGGCAGGGTCATCCTTGCACCCCTCCCCGAGCCGAGGAGGCGGCTTCAGGCAGGCGTCTCCCTCACCACATAGGTATGGAACCGGATCGCGCCCGCTTTCGTCGACCTCGCGATAAAGGCCCTGGACTTCCGCTTCGAAGCCCGGGAACACATTGGCGCTCTTCTCGAACATTTTGAGATAGTCGATCATCGGCCGCGCCCGCTCCGTCAGCCGTTCGCCGGGAACGATGGTCGCGATGCCCGGCGGATAGACCACCCACAGCGTCGTCGCGATCCGGCCATCGAGCTCGGCGAGCGGCAGATAGTCGACGTTGTTGCGCACCAGATGGCGCGAGGCCTCGCGCGGCGTCATGGCTGCTTCCGGCAGATGCTTGGCGGCGAATTGCGCCTGCTGCAGTTCGCTCACGCCCGCGTCGCGGAAGAAGGCGTGCATTTCGCCGCACAGGTCCTTGAGCCGCTTGCCGCGATAGCGGGCCGGACGCTTGGCGACGAATTCGGGCATCGCGTCCTCGAGCGGCGCGTTCTCGTCATGCAGCCGCTTGAAGGCGACGAGGGCCGAGACGAGCGTGCCCGCCTTGCTCGAACTCGACGCCGGGCGTCAGCAGGAAGAGCAGCGAATTGAGATCGTTCTTCTCCGCCACCACGCGATTCTCGCGCAAGTATTGCGCGACCACCGGCGCGGGAACGCCGTGATCCTCATAGGCTCCGGTCGCGCGATCGAAGCCGGGCGTGAGCAGGGTGAGCTTGGCCGGATCGGTGATGGCGAAGCCCGGCTCGAGCGCCTGGAATCCGTGCCAGGGCTCGCCTGGCGCAAGCGCCCAATAGCGCGGGTCGCGGGCGATGAGGTCGGTCGACACGTTCTCCCACGGCACATCGTGGGTCCGCCCTCGAGCGCCGCATCCCGGATCGAGACGCGCTGCGGCACGAACGGGTCGAAGAACCAGCGCCGCGCCGGGTCGCGCTCCTTCTCCTCGAACTCGCGCCTGACCGCGCGCAATTTCTTGCGCAATTCGATGCCGAGTCGGATCGTGTCGTCCCACAGGACTTCGCCCGACCGGCCCTTCATCATCTGCGCGCCGACGTCGAGGGAAGCGAACAGCGGATAGAACGGCGAGGTCGAGGCGAACTGCATGAAGCCTTCGTTGAAGCGGCGATGCTCGACCCTCCGGCGCTGGCCCTTGATGTGGCGGTCGCGCACATGGATCTGCGACGCCTGCGAGAAGCTGGCGAGCTGCTTGTGCGCCGACTGGGTGGCGACGATGCCGGGCGAGGCTTCGCTCAGGTTCCTCAGGCCCATGGCGAAGCGGCGCTCGTAAAGCGGATGAAACTTCATGAAGCCCGCCCAGGCCTCGTCGAACATGATGTAATCGCACAGATGTCCGATCCGCTCGACGATGCGCTCGGCGTCGTAGATCGTGCCGTCGTAGGTGCATTGCTCGATCACCGCGGCGCGGAACGGCCGCTCGCGCTTCCACGCCTCCTTGTCGCTCACCAGCGGATTGTCCCTGATGCGCTCGCGTATGCTCGTCTCGTCGAGATCTTCGGGCCGAATGGGGCCGATGAGCCCGTAGGCGTTGCGGTCGGTCGAGAGATAAATCGGGATCGCGCCGCCCATCATGAGCGCGCCCTGGTGCGCCGCTTTATGGTTGTTGCGGTCGAACAGCACGAGGTCGCCCTCGGCGATGAGGTTGGTGAGCACGATCTTGTTCGATGGACGAAGTGCCGTTGAGCACGAAATAGGTCTTCTCGGCCCCGAAGATCGCCGCAGCCTCCTTCTGCGCCTGCAGCGCCGGCCCTTCGTGGGTCAGGAGATCGCCGAGTTCGAGGATCGAATTGTCGAGGTCGTCGCGAAAGACCGCTTCGCCCAGATGCTCGACGAAGATGCGCCCGATCGGACTGCGGCTGTAGAAGACGCCGCCGTTGTGGCCCGGGCAGGTCCACAGCTGGTTGCCTTCCTCCTGGTAGTCGACGAGCGCGCCGAAGAACGGGGTCTTCAGCGTGTCGGCATATTGCTTGAGGCGCGAGACGAGATTGCGGGCGATGAATTCGGGCGTCTCCTCGGCCAGGAACACATAGCCGTCGATGAAGTCGAGCACTTCGACCGGAATGTCCTCGAAGCGCTTGCGCCTGATGAGGACGACGATCGGCATGTCGAGGCCGCGCTTCCTCATCAGGTTGATGAGCGAAGCCGCCTTGCCCTCGATGCCCTTCTTGCCCCAGTCGACGACCATGCAGCCGATCGCGGCGTCGGTCTGCACCGCGATCTCGGCGTCCTCGAGACGGCGCGCCTTGATCACCTGAAATCCCATCCGCTCGATGGCGGCGACGATCTGGTTGACCCGGAGGCCCTCGAGATCGTCGGCGTCGAACATCGGCGCCGAGAACAGAAAGGTCAGACGTTGGGAAAAGTTCATCGCCTCATGGCCCGTCAGACGGCCTCCTTGCTGACCGCCCAGAGATCCCGGCGGTTCGGTCGCCCCGGCCGGCTGCTTAAGACAGCATCCCGCGACACAATCAAGTCGGGCTTGTCGTCGGCGAAGCACAGGAGCGGGCGTCCGCGTGGACCGCGCACACCAAAGGGCGTCGCCTCACTGTCGCCGGCCACGCCGACGTGCTAATCGTTCCCGACCTGAATCCGGCGACATGCTGGCTCCTGTCGTCCGTGCGCGCAAGAGCGGCACACGCGCGCCGGGAAGCCCGCGCGTTCAGCGATGAGCCGGCGGTCGCCAAGGCGGCGGAGCAACGCATTTGGACTCGGTGATCCTGACCCTGAACGCGGGCTCGTCGTCGCTCAAATTCGCCGCCTTCGCCCTGGTCGAGGGCGGCGAACTCAATCCGCTCGCTTCAGGCGAAATCGAGGGGATCGGCGCGACGCCGAAAGGCGAGGTCACGACGGCCTCGGGCGAGAAGCGCGCGCTCAGGTTCGACGCCTCGGCTCGCCGCGTCGATCATGCGGCGGCGATGGGCGCCATTCTGGAATGGCTCAAGCAGGCAGGCTACGATTCTTCGGTCGCCGCGGTCGGCCATCGCATCGTCCACGGCGGACCGGATTATTTCGAGCCGGTTCTGATCGACGACGCGACGCTCGCGAAACTGCGCGCCCTCATTCCGCTCGCGCCGCTCCACCAGCCCCACAACATCGCCGGCGTCGAAGCTGCGATGCGCTCCTTTCCGTCGACGCCTCAGGTCGCCTGCTTCGACACCGCCTTCCACCGCGCCCATCCCTTCATCCACGACACCTACGCCCTGCCCCGCTCCTATTACGACGAGGGCGTGCGCCGCTATGGCTTTCATGGTCTCTCCTACGAGTTCATCACGCGAAAGCTGCGCAAGATCGCGCCGCAGATCGCGCGCAAGAGCGTCATCATCGCCCATCTCGGCAACGGCGCTTCGATGTGCGCGGTCCATGACGGCCGGGCCGTCGCCACGACCATGGGGTTCACCGCGCTCGACGGGCTTTCGATGGGCACCCGCTGCGGGCAGATCGACCCCGGCGTCGCGCTCTATCTCATGGCGGAAAAGAAGATGAGCGTGGACGAGGTCTCCGACCTCTTGTGGAAGAACTCGGGGCTGAAGGGCATGTCGGGCATTTCCCAGGACATGCGCGAGCTCGAGGCGTCCGACAAGCCAGCGGCGCGCGACGCGATCGCCTATTTCGTCTCCCGCATCCGGCGCGAACTCGGCGCGCTCGCGGCGACCGTCAATGGCGCCGACGCTGTCGTGTTCACCGCCGGCATTGGCGAACATTCGTGGAAGGTGCGCGAGGCGGCGCTCACGGAGATGGAATGGATGGGAATCCATCTCGACGCGGAAGCGAACCGCGCCAACGCGCAGATCATCAGCGCCAAGGATTCGCCGACGATCGTCTTTGTCATCCCGACCAACGAGGAGCTGATGATCGCCGAGCACACGGTTGCGACGGCGAAGTCGGCAAATAGCGGCTGACGCTAGAACCCCAGCGCGGCGCGCGCCGCGCGCCAGCGCGCTTGCAGCGCGGCAATGTCGGCATCGTCGAGCGGCGCCACGCGCTCGAACACGACCGCGCTCACGCCTTTCTCCAGATGGAAGACTTCGCCGGTGCGGCGGAACTTCGCGCCGATCCCTTGGCCCGTCAGCATCTCGCGCGACGGAACGATGACCGTCTGCTGATAGTCGGGATCGAGGTGGGTCTGGACCGGATCGCCGACGATGATGATGGCGCAATCCTTCAGCTCCGCCGTCGGCGGACCTTCGACCGTATCGACGTCAGGCATCGTGACGCCGAGCTTGCTCGGACCCCGCTCCGGGCGGAGCTGCCACAATTCGCCGATCGAGCTGGCCGCTGAACGTGTAGCTCGAGCCGAGGCCGCAGACCTTGGCGTCGGGCCGCGCGCGCTCATCGACCCAATCCTTGAGGCGCCTGAAGTTCGTCGAGGTCGGCGCGCGGCGCGCGCGGCAGTCCGGCGATCGGCGCAAGGCCTGAGCGATTGAGCGCCGCCGCCAGCGGTGAGAGCGTGATCGCGCCAAGCGCGGCGACGCCCGAGGAGCGCGAGGCGCGGCGCCCGCGCGAAGAGAAGCATCAGCGAAGCCGCGATCGGCACGACAATCGCCGGCGCGATCAGATCGAGATGATGGATGTAGGGCGTCTGGACGCGCAGGAACAGCGCGGCGGCGATGGCGGCGCTGCCGAGCATAAGGCGCAGCAGGCGCCTGTCGCGCGAGCGGGCCCAAAGGAACGCCGCGCCGGCCAGCGCGGCGAGCGCGGGGATAAGGCCGACCCAGTCGCCGAGCTCACGCAGGAACACGTCCGGGGGCTTGCGATAGCCGGCGTAGGTCTGGGCGTAGTCATGCGCGCTCAAGTTCGGCGCCCAATCGACGAGCACCGGGCTCAAGAGCGCGAGCAGCGTGAGGGCGCCGAGCGCCGCCGCCGCAACGGCGTCGCTCCAGGCGAAAGCGCGCGCCTCTCCTCAGCGCGATCGCAAACCGACCTCGAGCGCCAGCATGACGACGATTCCCGCGCGCGGCGAACGCATACCAGCGCCGGAAGGCGAACATCGCGTAGAGGGTCAGCGCCAGCGCCAGGGCGACGCGGCGGGTCATCGGGCTTAACGCGCGCGTCGTGGCCCTGTCGCAACGCGAGCAGGCGGGCAAGGCGCTCGGCGAGCTTGAGCGCGCACACGACCAGCACGAGACCGCCGACGTCGGGCATGCCGCGCGCGGCGACCGCGAACGCAGCCGGAAAGGCGACGAACACGGCGGCGACGCCGAGGCCGAAGACAACGGCTGGCTGCGCGTCGCGCGCCAACCCCGCGCTGCGCGCGCAATCGCGCGCCAGGACCGAAAGCGCGAGCGCGGCCGGCGCGGCATAGAGGGCGAGCAGGGCGAAGGTATAGATGGCGCGCGAGGTCGGCTCGGTCACCGCCAGGAGGAGGCCCGGAACAAGAGCCGGCGCCCAGGAATAATCTTGCGTGATCGACTGGACGGCGGCGCCAAGCAGCAGCGGCCAGTTTCCCGCGTCGGCCAGTCGCGCGACCATCATCGCAATGCCGCGATAGGTCATGAAGTCGGCGATCATCAGATCGCGCGAGACGAGCACGAGATAGGCCGCGTAGGCAGAGAAGAAGCGCGAGCGCGACGGCGAACAGCGCCGCCAGAGGCCAATGAAATGCTGGGGCCGCTTCCGCGCCGTGCGCGCGAGCCACACGGCGAGGCCCAACGCCGAACGCAGCGGAAGCGAAACTCGCGAGCCTCAGCCTCGCCTCCGGCTCGACGAGCGCGCCGAGAACAATCAGCGCCACGCCTGCCGTAACGGCCTTGGTGAACCTGGGCAGCGCCGCATCGTCCAGCGTGAAAGCCAGCGCAAGCGCGGCAAGGCCGGAGAGACCCGCGACGGCCGACCGGGACGATCGCCGGCGCGCCGGGCGCGGCTTCGTGCGTGAGAAAGCCTGCCGCAGCCGCGAGCGCGAACCCGGCGCCGCAGCCGAGCGCCCGGCCGTCAATCGTCGCAATGGCGCGAGCGCGCGGTCGTCAAACGCGGACATGCGCGAGACGATAAGCGACGATGGTTAAGGCTTAGCGGCTGGCGGCGACGTCACCGGGAGCCGCAAGGGCGTCGAAGCCGGACAGCTCGGACGAGCCCGAGCGCGAAGGCCGGCCCAGACGAGGCCGGAAGGCCGAGCAAGCAAGCGGGTCATGCCCTTGGTCTTTTCGTCCGCTTGGGTCTCGCGCCGTCCGACTTCGGCGGCAACGGTGTGGACATAATCCAGCGCCGAGCGAAGCCAGGCCTTGATCGCATCCTCCGAGTCCGGCGGCGGATCGGCGTAGACATAGCCCTCCATGCGGCGGCCTCGCATCTCCATCGGCCGGATCCCAGGCTGAGCCAGCGCTTCGTCCTGACGCTCCCTGCCGACCCGCAGAAGAAGGCCGCGCTTGGAGGCCGCGGCGGCGAGATTTCCGTTCACCATGAATCCGACGCCGCCGAACATCTTCACTTCGCGCACCGCCTCGACGCCGTGAAGAGCGGCCCGCACCCGCAAGGCAAGATCACTCTCGGCGCTCATTCTCTGGCCTCTTGCGCATGAAGCAGCATATGCCAACGCCCCGCGCCAACCGGAGCCGGCTCGCGCGATCGCGCCAGCGTTCCCCGGCTTATCTCCCCGCCAGCCGGTCGGCGAACAGCGCGACTGTCTTTGCGTAAATCTCCGCCGAATTCCATTGCAGGATGGCGGCGAAGTTGGGCTCGCCTTCGTTCCAGCCCGCGCCCGGCTGCCAGCCATGCCCTTTGAGGAAAGCGGCGGTCGAGGCGAGCGCGTCGGCGGAATTGTGGATGAGGTCCGGCGTGCCCGAGCCGTCGGGGGTTGTGGCGTACATGAGATAGGCGGATGGCATGAGCTGCGTCTGGCCAACCTCGCCCGCCCAGGCGCCCCGCAGCGCGCGCGGCTGCGCCACGATGCCCCGGTCAACGAGCATGAGCGCGTCGATGAGCTCGGCGCGGTACCGCTCCGCGCGGCGGCAGTCCCAGGCGAGAGTCGCAAGGGCGCTATAGGTGGGAAACGAGCCGATGTCGCCGCCGAAACTCGTCTCCTGGCCCCAGATCGCCACCAGCACGGGTCCAGGCACGCCAAAGCGCTGCTCGATCGTGGCGAGCGGCGCGGCGTATCGCTTGAGCTCCGCCCTGCCCCGCGCGACCATTCCCGGCGTGACGTGGCTCGCGGCGAAGCTCGCGAAATTGTGCCCGAACATCGCGACGCCGCCGTCGTGCCGCTTGACCGCGGGGTCGTAAGCCACGCCGTCGAGCGCTGCGTCGACCGCCCTCGGCGACACGCCGTTCCACCGCGACCTGCTTGAAGGAGCGAGCCAGCGCTGAAGCCCTCGCCGTCCTGCCGCAATCCTCCGCGAGCGGGCGCGCTCAAGATGGCCGCCGCGCGGCGAAGACCAAGGCTCTCAATTCTCCCCACGCTCACACAGCGCGCCAGATGCGCGGCGAAGCGCGCCCTCACATCCCGGGAATATGCATGATTTCGATGACTTCGACCCAGCGCCAGGCATCTGGAGATGCGGATGATCCTTGCCGAACAGCTTCGTCGCGCTTCCGCATTTTCGGCTTGCACGATCGAATAGCCGCCGATCTCGTTCTTGGTGTCGGAAACTCCTTGACGTCGACCGCTAGTCTTGCCCAGGGCGCTCGCCATCGACGAGCGAGCCTTATGGTCGCCCATCCATTTCATCCGCGCCTCCATGCCCTTCTCTGCTGCTCGGGCGTAGATTCTTCATCATCTTCTCAAAGTCGGCGCATTGGCCATGTACAGGACCATGAACTTTTTCATCGGTAATCCTCCTATTGAAACGAATACGCGAACGAAGACGGCTCTTACGCGCTTTCCGCGTCCGACAACGACGCCCTTCAGCCGGACGAGCTCGATCAGGCCGCGGGCGGCTCCGGCCAGGGCCTCGCTTCGTAGCCCGCATCGCCTCGAAGGCGCGGGCGATCTTGAGCACGCCAAGGTCGTCAAACCGGCGCCCGATGATCTGCAGCCCGATCGGCAGGCCTTCGCCGTCGTAGCCGCAATTGACCGAGGCCGCCGGCTGCTCGGACATGTTGAAGGCGACGGTGAAACCGACTTGCGGAAACGGCTTCAGCGGGTCCCGGCTGGGCGACGCCCATTCCGCCGGAAAGGCGGTCATCGGCGCGGTCGGCGACAGCACATAGTCGAACGGCGCGGTCGCCTCGATCGTCGCTTTGCGCATCTCCGGTATCCGGTCGAAGCCGCGGAACACCTCGACGCCAGAAAACCCCGCCGCCGATTCCGCCCATTCGCGGATAAACGGCAGCACCAGCGCGCGCCGCTCAGGCGCCAGCGCGCCAATGTCGCTGAGCGCGCGGGCGCGCCAGAACCTGTCGAGGCCGTCGAGCATGTCCTGGGTGAGGAACGGCTTGAGCGGCTCGACATGCGCGCCCGCGGCCTCGAAATCCCGCGCTGCGCGCTGAACCGCGGCCTTGACTTCGGGCGTCGGAGGGACGCCGCAGCCGGCTTCCAGCAAGAGGCCGACGCGCAGGCCTTTGAGCGCGGCGGGCTCGATCGTCCAGTCGAGCTTCTCGTACTTGAGGCTCGCATAGTCGCGGACATCCGGCAGCGACAGCGTCGCCATCATGAGCGCGGCGTCCGCCGCATCGCGCGTCATCGGGCCTGCGACCCGGCCGATGTAGGGCGGATCGATCGGGATCCGTCCGCCGCTCGGCTTGAGGCCGAAAATTCCGCACCAGCCGGCCGGAAGCCTCACCGAGCCGCCGATGTCGGTGCCGAGGTGCAGCGGACCATAGAGCGCCGCCGCCGCCGCGCCCGCGCCCGACGACGAGCCGCCCGGATTGCGGTCGAGCTTCCATGGATTGCGCGCGAGCGGGTGGAAGCTCGACAGCCCCGACGACAGCATGCCGTAGTCCGGCATCGTCGTCTTGGTGAAGATGATCGCGCCCGCTTCGCGCAAGCGCTGAGCCGGCGGCGCGTCCGCTTTCTGCGGCGACAAGTCTTCCGCCGCCGTGCCGACCGGCTTCGGGTCGCCGCGCGTCGCGATATTGTCCTTGACCGTGACCGGCACGCCGTCGAGCGGACCGATCGGCTCACCCTTCGCCCAGCGCGCTTCGGAGGCGCGCGCCTCATTCAGCGCCCGCTCGGGAGCATAGAGAAAGGTCGCATGAATATGCGGCTCGAAAGCTTCGACCCGCTCGATCACCGAAGCCATCGCCTCGACCGGCGACAGTTCGCGCGTCCGATAGGCGCCGAGCAGCTCGAGCGCCGACATGCGGAACGGCTGCGTGCTCAGCCCTTTGACCGCCCTCGCGTGCTGGGTCATTGCCACGACAAGGCCGAGAGGTCGTTGACGAAGATCGGCGCGTTCTTCCACAGGCCCTTGAGCTTGGCGTCGGCGACCGTCACGTTCGGCAACTGGAACAGGAAGGCGTTGACGCTGTCCTCGGCGAGCTTCTTCTGCGCTTCGCCCGAGCGCCGCCTTGTAGGCCTCGAGATTGGGCGCCGACGTCACCTTGGCGTAGATCGCCTGGAACGCCGGGCTGTCATACTGGAAGTAGTAATTCGGATTGGCGTAGATGCCGATGTCGAGCGGCTCGACATGGCTGATGATGGTCAGATCGTAGTTCTTGTCCTTGTAGACGCCGCTCAGCCACTGCGCCCACTCGACGTCCTGGATCTTCGCGTTGATCCCCACCTCGGCGAGCTCGGCCGCGACGATCTCGCCGCCCTGACGCGCATAAGGCGGCGGCGGCAGGATGAGGCTGAGCTCGAGCGGCGTCGTGACGCCGGCCTCTTTCAAAAGCGCCTTCGCTTTGGCCGGGTCATGCGGATACATGCCGGTAAGATCGATGTAGCCGGGGTCGTTGGGCGTGAGATGGCTGCCGATCGGCGTGCCCAAGCCGTCCATCGCGCCATCGATGATCGCCTTGCGGTCGATCGCATAAGCGATCGCCTGACGCACCTGCACGTCGTCGAGCGGCTTCTTCTTGTTGTTCATGGCGAGGATGGTCTTGCCCTCGGTGCCGCCGACCAGGACCTGGAAGCGCGGATCGCTCTTGAACTGGCCGAGCGCCTGCACATTGGCGAAGCGCGGGAACGCGTCGACGTCGCCGGCGAGCATCGCCGCGACCGCGGCCGAAGGATCGGAGATGAAGCGGAAGGTCGCATGCGCGATCGGGATATGCGCCGCGTCGCGGTAGCCATCCCATTTGTCGAGCGTGATCGACGAGCCCTTGGTCCAGGAGGAAAGCTTGTAGGGTCCGGTGCCGACCGGATTGGTGGCTTCGGCGGTCGCGCTCTTCTCGTCCAGGATCACTGCGGTGTCCATGCCGAGATGAAAGAGCGCCTCGAAACTCGGGTGCTTGAACTTGAGCACCACCGTCATCGGATCGGGCGTGTCGATCGAGTTCGATCGAGGCGAAGAACCCCTTGTCCTTGTTGGTCGAATCCTTGGCGGCGAAGCGCTCGAAGGAATATTTGACGTCCTTCGACGAGAAGGGCTCGCCGTCCTGAAACTTGACGTTCGGCTTGAGGGTGAAGGTGAGCGTCTTGAGATCGGGCGAAAAGTCCCATTTCTCAGCCAGAAGCGGCGTGACCGAGAAGTCCTCGTTGATCTTCGTCAGGCCCTCGAAGATGTTGTAGTGAACGACCTCCCCGATCGCCGCCGCAGGCGCGCTGGTCGGATCGAGCCCCGGCGGCTCGAGCACCATGCCGATCGTCACGCTGTCCTTGGCGAGGGCGAGGCCCGTCGACGCCATGAAGGCGAAGCCAAGCGTGAACAAAAGGTGATGAGCGCGGCGCATGAAGGCTCCAGGCTGCGAGAGGACAGCCAAGCATACCATCCGGCAAGCCGCGAGCGTCAAGAAAGAAAAGGCCCCCGGCGCAATCGCGACAGGGGCCTTTCCAGCAACCAGTCGAAAGATAGGATTCCGTCAGCTCGCCGGTTGCCCGCCGCCATTGGCCGGTCGAGCCCGGCGCTCGGCCATGAACCGTTCGAACTCTTCGCGGTCCTTGGCGCGGCGGATCGCATCGACATATTCGGAGAACTCGCGCTGCGCGTCGTCGAGCTTGCGACGCTCTTCATCGAGCCGGGCCAATTCCGCCGTCCGCCATTCGTCGAAAGCGGCGTTGCCGGAAGCCGAATAGAATCGGCTGGCGCGTCGCGCTGCTCCGCAACCCCAGGAAGAATTCGACCCCATCATGGCGCGCGCGTCCTGCCACTTGCTGTTCGCCAGGGTCTGCAGATCCGGGCCGCCGTAGCGGCTCTGCCAGAATTTGTAGCCGAGGATGGCGAGGCCGATCGGCCAAAAGACGATGAAGCCAAGGACCATGGCGACGATTTCGAACGCCGTCCAGCGCCCTCCGCCCCGCCGCCAGCGGGCGTTCGCCCATTCGCTCGGGCCGAATTCCCGCGCGCCGTAGGCGCCGCCAAACGCATTATCCGCAGTGCCCATCAGGGACCTCCGTGTCTTCGCGAGCGCCGCGTATGAGGGCGGTCGCTCGCAGCCTATCACATTGGAGGCCCGTTAGCGGCGCGCAAGACGTATCGCAGGAAAAATCGGACGCTCGGCCTCCGGCCCCGGCCCGGCCTAAGAAAATGTGATGTTGCTCAAAGGCCTCCCCGCGGGCAAACAGTCGCTCCATGAACCAGGCGGCGGCCGTGACGGCGGACATTCCCGCTCCCCGCGCCGGCGGAAGCACGGCCTTAGCCCTGCTCGTCGCCGGCACGTTCTTCATGGAGAACCTCGACTCCACCGTGATCACGCCGGCGCTGCCGGCGATGGCGGTGAGCTTCGCTGCGCCGCCGGTCGCCCTCAATATCGGCGTATCGGCCTATATGCTGACGCTGGGCGTGTTCATCCCGGTCAGCGGCTGGGTGGCGGGGCGCTTCGGCGCGCGGGGCGTCTTCACCACGGCGATCGCCGTCTTCACGATCGCCTCCCTCCTGTGCGGGCTCGCGCCCAATCTGCCGGTCTTCGTCTTAACGCGAATCCTGCAAGGAATTGGCGGCGCCCTCATGGTGCCGGTCGGGCGCCTTCTCGTCCTGCGCGCCACGCCCAAGGACCGGCTGATCGGGGCGATCGCAACCCTCACCTGGCCGGCGCTCGCGGCGCTGGTGCTGGGGCCGCCGCTCGGCGGCCTCATCGTCGACCGCGCGAACTGGCGCTGGATCTTCTATCTCAATCTGCCGCTCGGACTGATCGCCCTCGCGCTCGCCTGGCGGATCGTGCCGAAGTCGAACCCGGCGCGCGCCGTCCCGTTCGACTGGCCGGGCTTCCTCCTGATCGGGAGCGGTCTCTTCTTTCTCATGGCGGTGGCCGAGATCCTGGCCGAGCCGGGCGCGGTCTGGCTACCCGCGGCGGGCGCTTCAACGCTCGCGGCCGGCCTCCTGGGACTAGGCGTGCGCCGCCTGCGCACGACGCCCCATCCGATGATCGACATCGCACCGTTAAAAATCCCGACCTTCGCGGTGACGATCTTGGGCGGTTCGCTGTTCCGCATGGGGGTCAGCGCCGCGCCGTTCCTTCTGCCGGTCATGTTCCAGATCGGGTTCGGCTTTAGTCCCTTCGAGGCGGGCGTCCTCTTGATGGCCGTGTTCGCCGGAAACCTCCTGATGAAGCCGCTGACGACGCCCGTGCTGCGCCAATTCGGCTTCCGGCCGGTGCTGCTCTGGAACGGGCTTTTGAACGCCGCGCTGATCACGGCCTGCGGCGCCTTCACCACCGCCACGCCGCTCTGGCTCGCCTGCCTCATTCTGTTCGCCGGCGGCATGGCGCGTTCGATGCAATTCACGGCGCTTAACACGATCGCCTTCGCCGACGTCCCCACGCGCGGCATGGCCAACGCCAACACGATCGTTTCGACGATGTTCCAACTCGCGATGGGACCTGGCGTGGCGCTCGGCGCGATCGGCTGGCGCGTCGGCCAGGCGCTCTCTCCGTCCGGGCGCCGGCCATGCCGTTCCGCATCGCCTTCGTGATCGTTGGCTTCGCCGCCCTCCTCGGGCTCATTGATTGCTTGAAGCTCGCGCCGGCCGCCGGAGCGCATGTGGCCCGAAAGACCGCGTGATGCGCCGCTTCAACCCGGCTCAGGCGAGCGGGAAGAAGCAGGCCGCCCTGCGCCCCCCCTCCCCGGCCGGCGCGAGCGCGGGGACCCGCTCCAGGCAGCGCGGGCGGGCGTAGGGACAGCGCGGGGCGTAGGGGCAGCCATCGCCAGGCGCATCCGGCATAGCGGGCGGCCGTTCGACGCGCGTCGGCCGGTCGAGGCGCGGGGTGGCGTCGACCAGTTCGCGCGTATAGGGGTGCGCCGGCCTGGCGAGTAATTCGCCGGTCAAGCCGATCTCGACGATCCGCCCGCGATACATGACCGCGGTCGTCGCGCAGATATGGGCGACGACGGCGAGATCGTGGCTGATCAGGAGAAAGGTCACGCCCGCCTGGCGCTCGAGCTCGCTCATCAGGTTCAAAACCTGCGCCTGCACCGAAACGTCGAGCGCCGACACCGGCTCATCCGCGACGACGAGCCTTGGCCTCGTAATGAGCGCCCGCGCGATGGCGATACGCTGGCGCTGGCCGCCCGAAAACTCATGCGGGTGCTTTCCGGCGTCGGAAGCCTTAAGGCCGACCGCCTCGAGCGAGGCTTCAACGCGGGCGCGCCGTTCGGCCCGGCCCGCTCCGCCCAACGCCGCCAGCGGCTCGGCGACAATTGTCCCGACGCGCTGGCGCGGGTCGAGCGAGCCATAGGGGTCCTGGAAGACCATTTGCATATGCGCCCGGGTTGCGCGCAATTCGCCTCTCGGCATATCGAACAGCGAGCGTCCCTGAAGGCGCACGACGCCTGAGTCCGGCCGGTCGAGCGCAAGCGCGATGCGCGCGAGCGTCGACTTGCCGGAGCCCGATTCGCCGACAACTCCGAATGAACGGCCTTGGCTCATAGAGAAGCTCACCCCGGCCAAGGCCGGACGGGCGCCCTTGCGCGTGAACGGGCCGCGCCCCGGAAGGCGATAGGTCTTGACCAGCGAAGAGACCTCGAGCAGCGGCGCTTCGCTCATGACACGAAACCCGCTTCGCTCATGGCGCGAATCCCACTTCGCTCGCGCGATGACAGCGCGAGACGTGGTTCGCGCCGAATTGGGCCACGGGCGGCGGCGTCGCACGGCAGATGGGAACCGTGAGCGCGCACCGGCCGGCAAACGGGCAGCCGGTGCGATGCTCGTGCTGAGCCGGCGGCGCGCCGGGAATGGTCTTAAGCCGCGCGCCGCGTGGCGCGCCGGGTCGCGGCCGGGCTTCGAGCAGCGCCAGCGTGTACGGGTTCCTGGGCTCACGCAACACCGTCTCGACCGGCCCGCTCTCCATGATCATGCCAGCGTACATGACGATGACGCGGTCGCAATGCCCGGCGATCACGGCCAGGTCGTGGCTGACGAGCAGGACGGCCATCTTCGATTCCGACCTGAGCCCGTCGATGAGGGCGAGGATGGCCGCCTGCACGGTGACGTCGAGCGCCGTGGTCGGCTCATCGGCGATGATCAGTCGCGGCGAACAGCCGATCGCCATGGCGATCATCGCGCGCTGCCGCTCGCCGCCGGAGAGCTCGAAAGGATAGGATCGCGCCGCGCGTTCCGGCTCGGCCAATCGCACGCGCTCGAGCAGATCGACCGCGCGCCGGCGCGCGTCGCGCTTGTCAAGACCGCGATGGAGCATGAGCGGTTCGGCGACCTGCGCGCCCACGCTGTGCAGCGGATTGAGCGCCGTCATCGGCTCCTGGAAGATCATGGCGATGCGGTCGCCGCGCAATTGCAGCATGTCCTCTTCCGGGGCGCCGACCAGTTCGCGCCCCTCGAAGCGGATCGAACCCGAGAGCCGCGCGCCCGCGGGCGTCAGCGCCATCAGCGCAAGCGCGGTCATCGTCTTGCCGGAGCCGGATTCGCCGACCACCCCGAGGCTCTCGCCCTCGCCAAGCGAAAAGGACGTCCCATCGACGACGCGCTGTAATCCTCGGGGCGTCGCCACGTCGACCGCGAGATCGGCGACCTCGAGCAGCATCAGCTTCGCGCCTTCAGTTTCGGATCGAGCGCGTCGCGCAGGCCGTCGCCGAGCAGGTTGAGGCCGAGCACGCTGAGCGCGATCGCAATCCCCGGATAGAGCGCGAGCTTCGGCGCGTTGTAGAGAACGTTCTGCGCGTCGGCGAGCATCTTGCCCCACGAGACTTGAGGCGGCTGCGCGCCAAGCCCGAGATAGGAAAGCGCCGCCTCGGCAAGAATGGCGATCGCGAATTGAATCGTCGCCTGCACGATCAGCGCAGGTGCGATGTTGGGCAGCACGTGATCGACGGCGATGGCGATCGGTCCTCGGCCCGCGGCGCGCGCGGCGAGCGCATATTCGCGCGAGAGAACGCCGTTCGCGGTCGCCCGGGTGAGCTTGGCGATGATCGGCACGTTGTAGACGCCAATGGCGACGATCGCATTGACGACGCCCGGCCCGAACGTCGAGGTCAGCATGATCGCGAGGAGCAGCGCCGGAAACGCAAAGACGAAGTCGCTGAGCTTCATGATTCCGTCTTCGACCAGGCCCTTGGAGAAGGCGGCGACAAGCCCGAGAACGACGCCAAAGGCGAGACCGATCCCGACCGCGATCACGCCGACCAGAATTGAGATGCGGGAGCCCGCCAGAATTTGCGAAGCGACGTCGCGTCCGAGATTGTCGGTCCCGAACCAGTGAGCGGCCGAAGGCGGCGCAAGCTTGTGAGGGATGTCGATCGCGGACGGCGGATAGGGCGTCCAGACGAGCGATAAGGCCGCGGCGAGGATCAGCAGGGCCACCAGCGCCGCGCCGAGCCACAGACTCAAGCCCCCGCGCAGGCGAAATGGGGCCCAGAATGGGGCCAAGGTCACGCGGCTGAGGCCCTGAGCCTCGGATCGATCGCGGCGCAGGCGATATCGACGACGAAGTTGAGGCCAATCACGATCAAAGCCAGGAACATCACCCCATTCTCGACCAAGAGCGTGTCGCGATTGGAGATCGACTGCAGCATGAGGCGCCCGAGTCCCGGCAGCACGAACACGTTCTCGACCACGATCGCGCCGGCGATCAGGTTGGCGAATTGCAGCCCCATGATGGTGAGGATCGGCGTCAGTGCGTTTGGCAGCGCATGGCGCCAGAGCGCGGCGCGGCGCGAGACGCCCTTGGCGCGCGCAGTGCGCATGAAGTCCTCGTTCAGGGCCTCGATCAGCGCCGACCTGGCGACGCGGGTCACGATCGCGGCCTGAACGACGCCAAGCGCGATCGCCGGAAGGATCAGCGCGCCAAGCGCTCGCGCCGGGTTCTGCCAGCCTGGAAATCCACCGGCCGGAACGAGTCTCAGCGTCACGGCGAAGACGAGCACGAGCAGGATCGCGAGCCAGAAGTTCGGCACCGCGATCCCGATCTGGCTTGCGCCCATCACGATCGCGTCGCCCGTCCGGCCGCGCCGATCCGCCGCATAAACGCCCGCAACGAGGCCGATCGCCGCGGCCAGCGTCATCGCCATCAGCGCAAGCGGCGCGCTGACCGCAAGGCTCGAGGCGATCAGGGGACCGATCGGCGAGCCATAGGCGTAGGAGACGCCGAGATCGCCATGCATCGCGCCGCCGATCCAGCGCGCATAGCGGACGTAGGCCGGCAGATCGAGGCCGAGCTTGTGGGACAAAGCCGCGACCGACTCGGGCGTCGCCGTCGGCCCCAGGATCGTCTCGGCCGCATTGCCCGGCAGAATGCTCATGACCGCGAACACGACCAGCGAGGCGATGAGCAGCGTCGCCAGGAACAAGACGATCCGTTGTCCAGCGTAAAGCAGCATCGCGTTCAGGCTAGCGGGCGCGCGCCGAGCCGCGACCAGGACCTCATGAGGTTTTCCCAGCCAGCGCCGAGGCGAGACGCAAAGAGATCTCCTCCGACAGTGCGCGGGCGAGGCGAATCTCGGCGTCGCGCGCGGCCCGCAGGTCGTTATAGCGCTGCTGGGAGCGGTCGTAAGCCGCGGCCTCGGTGGCGACGCCGGACAGAACCTGCGCGCCGCCGTCGACCTTGTTCAGCGTATATTTGGCTTCGCCGGTCAAGGTCGCGGAGGTTGCGATGTTGGTCAGCGCGCTGACCGTCGGCGTCGTCGTGGAGAGCAAGACTGTGACCGTCAAACGATATTTTGGCGTCGACGTCTGCCCCGTGCCGTTGAGGTCGGTGGTGAGATTGTCGCCCAGATAGTGGCCGATCCGGTCCTTGATCGGCGCGACCTCGATCGCGCGAAGATCCTCGACCAGCCCTGGATGCGAGGCCTCGCCGTAGAGCGGCTGGAAGCAGCCCGCGAGGCCGCCCGCGAGCGCGAGCGCCGCCAGGACGACGAGACCTTTAGACCACGACATTGACGATCCTGTGCGGCACGATGATGACCCTGCGGGCCGGCTTATTATCCATCGCCCGCGCGACGGCGTCGAGGGCGAGCGCGGCGCGCTCGACCCGCTCCTTGTCAGCCTCCCGCTCGATCATGAGCTCACCCCGCTTCTTGCCGTTGACCTGGACGACATAGGTGACGTCGGCCGAGACGATGAAGGCTGCGGTCGGCGACCGGCCATGGGCTCTCAGCGACGAATGTCTTGTGGCCGAGCGCCTCCCAGCATTCCTCCGCCAGATGCGGCATCATCGGCGCAAAGCAATGGACGAGAATGTCGCCGGCCTCGGCGAAGGCGGCGCGCAGATCGTCTGCGACCGGCGCCTTGTCTATGGCGCCGACCGCCGCGCCGAGCTCGTTGGCGAGTTCGTAGATCTGAGCGATGCAGACATTGAAGCGCAGCCGCTCGATCTCGTCCTCGACCTTGGCCAGCGCTGCATGAGCGATCCGGCGGATCCGCTGCGCCTCGGCGCCATATTGCGCGGGCTTGGGTGGGCGTTCGGGCCCGACGATCCGCTCAATCTCGCAAATCAGGCGCCATAGGCGCTGGGTCTGCTTGAACGCGCCCTGAACGCCCGCTTCGGTCCAGATGACGTCGCGCTCGGGCGGCGAATTGGACAGCATGAACCATCGCGCCGTGTCCGCGCCGTAGGTCGAGATGATCTCGTCCGGATCGATGGTGTTGCGTTTGGACTTCGACATTTTCTCGGTCGGGCCGATCTCGACCGGCTTGTCGCCCTCCAAGGCGAAAGCGCGCCGCGCATCGCCTTCCGTCTCGACACGCACTTCCGCTGGCGCGAGCCATTGGCCCTCCGCGCCGCGATAGGTCTCGTGCACCACCATGCCCTGGGTGAAGAGGCCAGCGAAGGGCTCGTCGAGATCGAGATAGCCGCACTTGCGCATGGCGCGGGTGAAGAAGCGCGAATAGAGAAGATGCAGGATCGCGTGCTCGATGCCGCCGATGTACTGGTCGACGGCCAGCCAATGATCGGCCATCCTGGGGTCGTCGGGAGCCGACTCGTTGGTCGGATCGGTGAAACGTACGAAATACCACGACGAATCGACGAAGGTGTCCATCGTGTCGGTCTCGCGCGTCGCCGCGCGACCGCATTTCGGACAGGCGACGTGCTTCCATGTCGGATGCCGGTCAAGCGGATTGCCGGGCTGATCGAAGCTCACATCCTCGGGCAGCCTCACGGGCAAGTCCCTCGCCGGGACCGGCACGACGCCGTCCGTCGGGCAATGGATAACGGGGATCGGGCAGCCCCAGTAGCGCTGGCGCGAGATCCCCCAGTCCCGGAGCTTGTAATTGACCTGACGCCTGGCCTGCGGCTTGCCGTCAAGCGTGATCTGCTCGAGCCGGCGCGCCACCTCTTCCTTGGCCTGATCGACGGTCAGCCCATCGAGAAAGCGCGAATTGATCATCACGCCATTGCCGTCATAGGCCTCGGCGCCAATGGTGAAGCTCGCGGGGTCGAGTTCGGGCGGGCACACGACGGGGGTCACGCCGAGCCCATAGGCGCGGACGAAATCGAGGTCGCGCTGATCGTGCGCGGGGCAGCCGAAAATCGCGCCGCTGCCGTATTCCATCAGCACGAAATTGGCGACATAGACCGGCAGGCGCCATTCGGGGTCGAACGGGTGCAAGACTTTGAGGCCGGTGTCGTAGCCCTTCTTCTCCGCGGTCTCGATCGCGGCGACCGAGGTGCCCAGCTTGCGGGTCTCCTCGATGAAGGCGGCCAGCGCAGGATCGTGCTTCGCCGCCGCGGCGGCCAGCGGGTGATCGGGCGCGACGGCCATGAACTTGGCGCCGAACAGCGTGTCCGGCCGCGTCGTATAGATGTCGAGTTCGGCTCGTTTCCCGGTCGCCCTCGAGCGCCCCGAGCGTCGCCGGATCGACGACGAAGCGGATCATCAGACCTTCCGACCGCCCGATCCAGTTCTTCTGCATCAGGCGGACTTTTTCCGGCCAGCGCTCGAGACGGTCGAGGCTCGCCAAGCAGATCGTCGGAATAGTCGGTGATCTTGAGAAACCACTGGGTGAGCTCGCGGCTCTCGACCGGCGCGCCCGAGCGCCAGCCGCGCCCGTCGATCACCTGCTCGTTGGCGAGCACTGTCTGGTCGACCGGGTCCCAGTTGACCTTCGATTTCTTGCGCGCGACGAGGCCTGCGGCGAGGAAATCGAGAAACAGCTTCTGCTGGTGTTTGTAATAGCTCGGATCGCAGGTGGCGATCTCGCGCGACCAGTCGAGCGACAGCCCCATCGACTGCAATTGCGCCCGCATCGCGGCGATATTGGCGTAGGTCCATTTCGCAGGACTGGTGTTGTTCTGCATGGCGGCGTTCTCGGCCGGCAGCCCGAACGCGTCCCATCCCATCGGGTGGAGTACGTTGAACCCCCGCGCGCGCCGGTAGCGCGCCACCACGTCACCCATGGCGTAATTGCGCACATGACCCATGTGAATGCGCCCGGACGGATAGGGGAACATCTCGAGCACGTAATATTTCGGGCGCGGGTCGTCGTTCGAGGTCTTGAAGACTTGCGCGTCCGCCCAGGCCTTTCGCCATTTGGCTTCGGATTCGCGCACGTTGTAGCGTTCGGGCCGCATCGCGGGAGCGTACTCTGAGAAAGCGGGATTGTTGCCTGTGACGCACATATGGTGCGTGCGGCGCACAAATCACGATTTGCCGGGAGGGTCAAACGGCCTGATGGTTCCTGCGCAGACCGTTTTGCGCCGCCGTCGCCTGGGGCGCGGGCTTGAGAACCGAGGCGGCGGAGGAGACATTCATGGCGGATATTCGCGATCTCGTGCGGCTTGAGGACCGCGTCGCGATCGTCACTGGGGCTGCGCGCGGGATTGGTCGCGAGACCGCCGAGATGCTCGCTTCCGCCGGAGCGCGCGTCGCGCTCGCCGACCTCGACAAGGAGGCGGCCGACGCCGCTGCGGCCGCGATGCGCGCGGCAGGGCTTGGCGCTTTCGCGATCGCGGTCGACGTCGCTGACGAAGCGAGCGTGGAAGCGATGGTCCGGTCGACCCTCGAAAGCGAGGGTCGCGTCGACATTCTCGTCAACAACGCAGGCATCGCCATCCGTCGGCCCGCGGTCGAGCTCGCCCTGGCGGACTGGGACAAGGTGGTCGCGGTCAATATGACCGGCGCGTTCCTCTGCGCCCGCGCCGCCGCCCGGCCGATGATCGCCGGCGGCGGCGGCGCGATCGTCAATCTCGCCTCGATCGTTGGCCTGTCCGGCGGGGGCCTCTACCCCAACATCTCCTATCAAGCGACCAAGGGCGCGATCGTCAACATGACCCGGGCGCTCGCGGTCGAATGGGCGGCGCACGGGATTCGTGTGAACGCGGTCGCGCCGACCTATGTCCGCACCGACTTGACGGCGGGAATCCTGAAGGACCCGGAGCTGGTCGCGCGCATCGAGGCGATGACGCCGATGCGCAAGCTCGCGGAGCCTCGCGATATCGCGGCTGCGATCGTCTTTCTCGTAAGCCCGGCCGCGGCGATGATCACCGGCCACGTGCTCGCGGTCGACGGCGGCTTCCTGGCGCAGTAGTAGCGCGGCACGTCGTTCGCCGCCGGTCCGGGTTCAGACGGATATGAGGAGCACGCCGCCAGGCGAATCCTGGCCATTGATGGCTTGGAGGCGATTTTGCGCGGCGGAAATTTCAACTCAAGGACGGCCCCTGAGAGCCGCCGCCGGAGGCGGTGCGCGCCAAACGCGCATCCTTGACTTGAAATTTCCGTCGCGTTCCGCTCCGCCAAGCCATCAATGGCTCCATCCCCCGGTCGTCCCATGCGGTGAACCGGACGCCGCCTTGACAAGCTCGCCGCCCCCATTACGATGCTGGTCTGGTTGCCGGACCAGCAGCGCAGTTGCGGACCGACGGTCGAAAAAAATGGGATTGCGCACAGCGCCGAGGGAGGTCTTCGCACAGGCGCCGAATCTCAAGGCGGAGATCGGCCGCCGGACCGTGCGCGAGCAGATCAGCGACAAGCTCGCCTCGCTGGTCGCGTCAGGCATTCTCCAGGTTGGCGACGAGCTTCCGAGCGAGCGGGAGCTCGCCTCGCTGCTTGACGTGAGCCGCGAGACGGTGCGGGGGGCCATCCAGACGCTGGCCGCGATCGGCGTCGTCGCCGTCAGTCAGGGCGCCCGGACGCGGGTCGTCAGCCGCAAGATCGACACGCTGAAGATCGGCGTCACCAGTCCGAGCGCGATCAACGCATATGATCTCGAATCGGTTCACAAGGCGCGCCTTCTGATCGAGCGGGCCGTTGCGGCCGAGGCGGCGGCGCGCATCGACGACGACACGCTCGCGCGTCTCAAACAGTCGCTCGCGATCCAGAAGCAGACGACGCGCGATCCGGTGCATTTCCTGATCTGCGACCGGGAGTTCCACATCACGATCTACCGCAGCTCGGGCAACCCTTTGCTCGCCGACTTCGTGACCGACCTTTATGCGTTCATGCTCGACCACAGGAAGGTCGCAGTCTCGCAGCCCGGCGCCATCGAGAAGAGCTATCTCGACCATGTCGCGATCTACGAGGCGCTGAAGGCGCACGATTCTCAGGCTGCGACTCAGGCGTTCGGTCGGCATATCGACCGGATCTACGCCACGACCGTCGACGTCCTTGCCGACAAGCCGAAGGTGAAGACGATACGATAAGCTCGACGAAGCAGCTTGGGTCAGCAAAGCCGGATGGTCCGGCAATCAGGGAGGAAGCCATGAAGATCAATCGCCGAACCGTCATTTCATCGATGTCCGCGGTCGCGGCCGTCGCAACCCTCGGCTTTGCGGCGCCGTCGCGCGCCGCGGAGACGAAGGAGATCGTCTATCTCACCCCGGGCCTCGACCTGCCGTTCTGGCGCTACCTGTCGAAGGGGATCGAATCGGAAGCCAAGAAGGCGGGCTATTCGTATACGGCGCTTGATTCGCACAATAGCGCCGAGACGCAGCTCAAGAACGCGCAGGACGCGATCGCGCGCGGCGTCGCCGGGATCGCAATCTCGCCGACAGACAGCTCGACGGCGCCGAGCGTCCTTGCGCTGGCGGCTCGCGCCAAAATCCCGGTCGTCGTCGCCGACATCGGCACCAATAGCGGCGAATATGTCTCCTTCATCATCTCTGACAATTATCAGGGCGCGTTCGGCGTCGGCGAAGCGCTGGCGGCGGCCATGAAGGAGAAGGGCTGGCAGGACGGATCGGTCGGTCTCATCACCATCTCGCAGGCGCGCAAGAACGGCCAAGCGCGCACCGCGGGCTTCCGCGCCGCGATGAAGAAGGCGGGGATCACCAAGGAAGCCGGCCTGCAGCAGATGCAGTCCTACACCGCCGACGAGACGTTCAAGTTCACCCAGGACATGCTCACCGCCAACCCCGACATGCGCGGCATGTTCATCCAGACGGACCAGCCGACCATCGGCGCGCTCCGCGCCATCAAGGCGGCGCATCGCGACGGACAAATCCTCGTTGCGGCCTTCGACGGCATCCCGGAATTCGTCGATCTGCTCAAGAAGGGCGAGATCGTCGCCTCGGGCATGCAACAGCCCTATCTCATGGGCGTGAAATCCGGCGAATCGCTGGTGACTGCGCTCAAGGGCGGCAAGCCGGAGAAGCAGATCCTGGTGCCGATCGTCGTCGCCACCAGCAAGAACATTGAACAGATCCTCCCGACCATCAAGCAGACCGTATTCGCCAACGAACTGCAGTGACAAGTTGCGGACCGGCGCCTTAAAGCGCCGGCCTTCGCCTCCCGAGCCGGAGCGATGACGGACCCAGCGAACATCCTTCTGGAAGCGCGCGCGATTACGAAGAGCTTCGCGCAGACGCGCGCGCTCGTCGACGCGCGCCTCAGTCTGCGTCCGGGCGTCACGCATGCGTTGCTCGGCGCGAATGGCGCGGGAAAGTCGACGCTGTCGCGCGTCATATCGGGCCATGTGCGCCGCGACGCGGGCGAGATCGTGTATCGCGGCCAGGCGCTCGACGTGCGCAGTCCGCGCGAGGCGCTCGACGCCGGCATCGCCATGGTGATGCAGGAGACGAGTCTCGCCCCTGACCTCTCCGTGCTCGAGAACATTTTCCTTCCCGATCTTGGCAGGCCCGGGCGGCTGTCGCGCGCCGCCATGCGGCGGCGCGCCGGCGAGATCCTCGCCGACCTCGGCCAGGAGCATGCGCTGCCGCTGGAAGCGGAGGCCCGCGATCTCTCCGCGGCCCAGCGCCAGCTCGTCGAGATCGCCAAGGCGCTCGCGCTCAAGGCCAATCTCATCATTTTCGACGAGCCGACCGCCTCCTTGAGCCCGAGCGAAGTCGAGCGTCTGTTCGACGTGATCGCGAGACTCGAGGCCGCGCAATGCGCGATCGTCTTCGTCTCGCACCGGCTCGAGGAAGTGTTTGCGATCTCCGAAGAGATCACGGTCATGCGCGAGGGGCGCACTGTCGCAGCCTCCCAGCCGACCTCGAGCCTCAATCAGACCGAGCTCATCCGCCTCATGGTCGGGCGCGACATCGGCTCGATCTACGCAGCTTCCGCTGCGCAGCCGGAAGGGCGCGGGGCGCCCATTCTGTCCGTCCGCGGACTCAGCGCGCCGCCGCTGGTGCGCGACGTGTCGTTCGACCTTCATCGCGGCGAGATCTTGGGGCTCGGCGGCCTTGTCGGCGCAGGCCGGTCGGAGACCGTGGAGACGCTGTTCGGCCTCAGGCCGCGCGCCGGCGGCGAGGTTAAGTTGGAAGGGCGGCCGTTCGCCCCGCGCGCGCCGGCTCAGGCGATCCGAGCCGGAATTGGATTTGTCGCCGAGGATCGCCGGCGCCAGTCGATCGTGCCGGATTTGTCCGTGCGCGAGAACCTCCTGCTCGGACACCTCGGCGCCCATCGAGGCTTCGGCCTCGGCTATGGCCGGCTCGACCGCAGGATTGCAGAGCTCATGCGCCGTCTGGAGCTGCCGTCCGAGCGGCTCAGCGATCCAAACCTGCTCAATTTCTCGGGCGGCATGCAGCAGAAGATCATCATCGCGCGCTGGCTCCTGCTCGAGCCGAAGGTGCTCATTCTCGATGAGCCGACCAAGGGCGTCGATATCGGCACGCGCGCTTCGATCTACGCGATCCTGCGCGACATCGCCGCGAAAGGCACGGCGATTCTCATCGTTTCGTCGGAATTCGAGGAGCTGTTGGGGCTCGCTGATCGGGTCATCGTGATCAGCGACGGCTCCTCGATCGCCGATATGCCGAGCGCCTATCTCGATGAGGAGAAACTGACGCTCATGGCGGCGCCCCGCACCTCGATGGAGCGCAATCGCCGCCTCTTGCAGGAGCTTGCCGACCAGTGCGACGGCGCGGCGTTCTGGGCGATCCTGGACGAGGAGCGGGTCTTCTGCCTCAACGCTGCGACCGCCAATGCGAGCGCCGATCCGTCGCTGCGCGCGGGCGCCGCGCCGCGATTCGACGAAACCCCGATCGGGGCTGCGCTTAAAGCGCGGGCGCCCGATTTTGTGGTCGATCCAGGCAGCGGACTCAAGAGCCTGGTCGTTGACGTGCACAGCCATCGCGGGCATGAGCTTGGATCGATCGGCGTCGTCCTCCCCCCGGACGCTTCGCCGCCGCCGGCCGGGGCGATGCGCTCGGCGATCGAAGAACGTTTCCGGGCGACGCTATGAACAGAAACGCTAAGCGCCGATGAGCGTGACCGCTCCGAAAACCGCTTCCGACGGAGGGCGTGCGGCGCCCCGGCGCTTCAGCATCCGATCGGCGCCGCTCGAATTGCGCATGCTGGCGCTGGCGATCGTCATTGCGATCGCGCTTTCGCTGCTCTCGCCGCATTTCCTCAAGACCAACAATCTTTTGAACCTGCTCGACCAATCCGTGGTGACCGGCATCGTGTCGATCGGCATGACCTTCGTCATCCTGACCGGCGGCATTGACCTCTCGGTCGGCTCGCTGGTCGGCCTCACCGGCGTCATTCTTGGCCTTTCGCTGCATCAGTTCCCGATTCCGGTCGCGATCGCGCTCGCGGTGCTGTCGGGCGCAGGGATCGGCCTCGTTTCGGGGCTGCTGATCGCCTGTTTCGACCTCGCCGCGTTCGTGATCACGCTCGGCGTCATGGCGATCGGCAGGAGCCTTGCGTACATCTTCTCGGGCCAGACCTCTATCAGCGACATCCCTCCGCAGCTCAACGACATCGTCTACACGACCGTTCTCGGCGTGCAGACGAATGTCTGGACGCTGCTCCTGCTCTATGCGCTCGCCTGGGGCTACCTCACCTTCACCAAGGGCGGGCGCACGATCTATGCGGTCGGCTCCAACCGCGAGGCGGCCCGCACCGCCGGCCTCGACGTCCTGTTCTACAGCGTGCTGCCCTATGTGGTGTCGGGCGCGCTCTCGGCTGTCGCCGCGACGCTGATGTCGTCACAGATCCTGTCGATCGACCCGCTCGCCGGCACCGGGCTCGAACTGGACGCGATCGCCGCGGTCGTGATCGGCGGGGCCAGCCTCTATGGCGGCCGCGGCACGATCATCGGCACGCTGATCGGCGTGTTCATCATGGTGATGATCCGCAACGGCCTCAACCTGCTCGGCGTGTCGCCTTTCTGGCAGGGCTCGGCGATCGGCGCCATCATCATCGCCGCGGTTCTGGCCGAACGGCTCTTAAGTCCGCGCACGCGGCGATAGGCTTACGGGAGCAAAGACAGGTGCCCAAATTCGCCGCCAACCTCTCGATGATGTTCACCGAGCACGCCTTTCTCGACCGTTTCGACGCGGCGGCGGAAGCGGGCTTCGCGGCGGTCGAGTTCCTTTTCCCTTACGATCATCCGCCCGAGGCGATCGCCGAACGGCTCAAGCGCAACCGGCTGACCCAGGCCCTGTTCAACCTGCCGCCCGGCCGCTGGGACGAAGGCGAGCGCGGGCTCGCGGCGCTGCCAGACCGGTTCGACGAGTTCAAGTCCGGCCTCACACGCGCGCTCGACTATGTCGCGGCGACCGGCGTCAGCCGTGTCCACATGATGGCCGGCAACGCCGCGCGCAGCGATCCGAAAGCCGAAGCGAGCTTTCGCCGCGCCATCGAATACGCGGCGCCGGTCTTCGCCGAGCGCGGCGTCGACCTGCTGCTCGAGCCCATCAATGCGCGCAACATGCCAACCTACTTCCTCAACGATTTCGCCTACACGAGCGCGCTCATCGAGAGCCTCGGGCTTGCCAATCTGAAGCTTCAGTTCGACGTCTACCATCGGCAGATCATGCATGGCGACGTCACCATGGCGTTCCGGGCGCTCCAGCCGATCGTCGGCCACATTCAGGTCGCGTCTGTCCCCTCGCGCCACGAGCCCGATGGCGAAGAGCTTAACTTTCCCTTCCTGTTCGGCGAGTTCGACCGCCTCGGCTATGACGGCTATATCGGCTGCGAATATAATCCGCGCGCCGACACGGTTGAGGGACTGAAGTGGTTTCAGTCCTATCGGAGGGGGTGACGTGCCGCTCCTTCTCGGCGCTGTCGCCGACGACTATACCGGCGCGTCGGACCTCGCGAACACGCTTCATCGCAACGGCCTGTCGACCATACAGACGATCGGCGTCCCCTCCCCCGGCTTCGACGCCGGCGATGTCGAGGCGATCGTCGTCGCCTTGAAGATCCGCTCGGTCGAGGCGGCGCGCGCGGTCGCTGCGGCGACCGCTGCTTATGACTGGCTCGCCTCCCACGGCGCGCGCCATGTCATCTATAAAATCTGCTCGACCTTCGACTCGACCGACGCCGGCAACATCGGGCCGGTCGGCGAGGCGTTCCGCGCCCGCGCCAAGGCTGGCTGCATTCTCGTGACGCCCGCCTTTCCGGAGACGGGACGCACCGTCTACCTCGGGCATCTGTTCGTCGGCCTGGTTCCGCTGAACGAGAGCCCGCTCAAGAACCATCCCTTAAACCCGATGCGCGATTCCAATCTCGTGCGCGTGCTCGAGCGTCAGTCCAAAGCTCCGGTCGGTCTCGTCGCGCTACCGACCGTCGCGGAGGGCGGCGCGGCGATCGCGCGTCGGCTCGCCGAGCTTGAGCGGCAAGGCTGCGGCGCGGCGATCGTGGACGCGGTGTTCGAGCGTGATCTCGAGGCGATCGGCGAGGCGGCGGCGAGAGGCCCGGTCTCGGTCGGCGCCTCGGGTCTCGGCCTGGGTCTGGCGCGCGCCTTCGCCCGCGTCCGCAGCGCCGGAAGCGGCGCGGCCCTGGAGCCTGTCGGCGGGCTCGCCGCCATTCTGGCTGGCTCGTGCTCGCGCGCGACGCTCGATCAGATCGCCGCGGCGGAAGGCGCCGTTCCGACGCTTAAGCTTTCGCCCCAAAGGCTGATCGAAGACAAAAGCGAGGCCAGGCGGGCGCTCGCCTGGGCTAAGGAGCGCCTGACCGCGGGGCCCGTGCTGATCGCCTCCAGCGCAGAGCCGGACGACGTCGCCGCGCTGCAGGGGAAATTTGGCCGCGAGGCCTCCGGGCAGGCGATCGAGGCGGCGCTGGCCGAGATCGCCGCCGGCCTCGTCGCGATCGGCGTGCGGCGCCTCATTGTCGCGGGCGGCGAGACGTCCGGGGCGGCGGTCGACCGGCTCGGGGTCAACGCTTTCCGACTCGGACCGGAGATCGCCCCCGGCGTGCCGCTCATGCGCACGATCGGGCGCGACGGCGGGGAGATGCAGATGGCGCTGAAGTCCGGCAATTTCGGGGGCGAGGACTTCTTCGCGCGCGCGCTCGCCATGACCCGATGAGGACGCCGCCATGAGCGATGAGACGCACGCGCGCGACGAGATCTGCGAGGCGGGCCTATCGCTCTTCTCGCGCGCGCTCACCTTCGGCTCGACCGGCAATATCAGCGTCCGGCTCCCCGACGGCGGCTGGCTGATGACGCCGACCAACGCCTCGCTCGGCAGGCTCGACCCGGCGGCCTTGTCGAAGTTCGACGCCAAGGGCCGGCTCGTTTCAGGCGGCAAGCCGACCAAGGAGGCGTTCCTCCACTTCTGCATGTATGGCCAGCGCACCGACGCCCGCGCTGTCGTGCATCTGCATTCGACCCATTCGGTGGCCGTCAGCCTGCTCGCCGACGTCGATCCGAAGGACGCGCTGCCGCCGCTCACCGCCTATTTCGTGATGCGCGTCGGGCGTCTGCCGCTCGCCCCCTACTTTCCGCCGGGCGACGAGACGCTGGCGAGAGCGGTCGAGGCGCTGGCCGGAGAACATCATGCCGTGCTGCTCGCCAATCACGGGCCGGTCGTCGCCGGCACGTCGCTCGAGAACGCGCAATATGCGACCGAGGAGCTCGAGGAGACGGCCAAGCTCTTCCTGATGCTGCGCGGCGAAAAGATCAGGCCGCTCACTCAAGCCCAGGTCGAGGACCTGCGGGCGCGATACGATCTGCGGTAGGGCGATGAGACAGGAGGACGACGCCGCTTCGGACGGAGAGCGCCCATTACGCGCAGCGCGACAGCCGCTCCGGTCGAGCCCCGGCCAGGACATCATCGCCGAAGGGTCCACCCAGCTTGCTCCTGTCAAAATTGGTGATAAAGTTGATCCTACTGTCTGTCATGTGGTGGTCATCAATGGCGCAATTCGGAAGGGATTTTGCGCCCCCGTTGTTGTCGCCCTCCTACGGGCTCCCGTCGAACGCCCATCAGGGCGACTCGCTGACGGCGGAGCCGGCGATTTCGATCGTCCGCTTCGATACATCGAGCGTTGCAATACCCGCAAATCAAGCGTGGCTTGACGCCTCGTCGATGAGGGGTTGATCGTGTCTGGACAGAGAATGTCTCAAAGAGAGGGGACCTATGCTCGCCTCGTGTTTCAGGGGGCGACGCTCAAATTCTTGCGCCAAGGAAAAAAGCTGAGTTTGCGCGCTTTGGCGGAGAGGCTCGGCGTGACCTACCAGGCGGTCCACAACTGGGAAAAGGGGATCAACGATCCGTCTGCGGATCTTTTGCCGATCATAGCTCAGGAACTGGGATGCGAGATCGGGGATCTCTATCTCAAGCCCGTTCCGCCGCGCCCTACGACGACACGCGCTCGCGCCCCGGCGGACCAAGATTTTCTGCAAGAGCTGTTTGCCGCCCTGCTGCTTGAAGGGGTTCCGCGTCAATCGGCTGAAGAAGCGCGGGACTTAGCAGCAAGAACTCGTAACAGAAGCTCACACGCCTCCAGATCGCGGCGCAGGCACGACCGCGGCCGCCGAGGCCCTGATCCGAGTGCGGACGCTACTTCGTCAGCATAAGCGGTAACGGCTTCAAGCAATTCTTGGCGGGTGCTGTCCTTCATGCGTCCCCCAATGTCGAAGACTAACACGGGTCGACTACAACCGGGAAGGGGTAATGATTTTTGCCGAGGCTGGCGAGGGTATCAAATTTTTGCGAGCCGGTCTACCTGTGCTTGACGATCTCTGGCCACCTCTTCTTTGCTCCTCGCATCCGTACTTTGTCTGGCGGGGCGAAAGGGTCGACGGCCAGCCGAAGCTGATCGCCCCCGATGCGTCAGCCTCTCCCCCGTCTGTCGATCGGCGGCAGTCCGCGCGGGCCGCGCAATCGCTATAGATTGCCGTGCTCGCCTCTCGATGGCTCGTTCCTCCATCTCGCCCGAGCGCGCATCCATCAGGAGCTTTAAAGCAGCGGCGTTTTCCTCGCAAAAGCTTAGCTTGACACCTGTCTAGCAAATGTTGATATTCAAGCGCGGCAGGACTGGGCCTCTCATAAGCGGCCCTGGTCAAACCCGCGACGGGTTCCACCGCAGGGCGGTAGTCGCGGATCGCCAATGGAACGACAGCGCGCTTGGCCCGGAATGGTCAGTTCGCGTCAGGACCGAACGTTAAGTACGACGACAGCGCGCCATTTGCAGAGACGCGAACATGGAAGCAGCTTTTCTGAGTACAGAATTTCTGACGGAGTGGGGCGATCTTTTGCGCAGGGTGTCGTCGGGCCCTTGGCGCTCGAGCGGATCGATTGTCGCCCACGAGGATCCAGACGTAACGACCGAGATTGCCGCAACGAGGACCTTCCCCGATGCTCAGCACCTCTCCCGGTGCGATCCGCGGACTATCAGGGCGCTCATCGCAGAGGTCTTGAAATTGAGAGAACGCAGTGTTTCGCACTGGTCTATCCTCGGTGCTGACGAGCGCGTTGCGTAATAAGAAGCCGAAATCGGCCACTCTTGGCGACATATTGAGCAGATAGTCAAACTTAGGTTTCTATATTCTGCAAGCTAGTCTTTGTATCTACTTGGCAAGCTAGCCTTCTAATCTGACAGCGCGCGAGTGGCGACGATGCCGCAACATAATCTCAGCATCCACGACGCGTCAGCCCTCACATCCCGCCGACTGACCGAAGGGCAGACCACGGCGGGATTGAAACTCCCTATAGACGCGACTTGGTTGGCAAGCTGTCTCGCGTCCGCCAACGAAAAGCTCAGGGATCGCAGAATTGCGCTCCGGTGGACGGTCGGCATTCTGACTCTCGGGGCGGCGCTCAGGTTCGCATGGCTGGTTCATGATCGCTTTCGCATCGTAGATAGCGAAGCCTTCTTTGTGGCGCGCGCCTTCGCCACGAAGGGCGAACTGGCGGACGCCTATGGTCCTGGCTCTGGTCTCACCGCACACCTGTCGCCGGGAATGCCATTGATGGTCGGGACTGTTTATCACTGGCTCGGGGTGGGCACGCTGCGGGCGGAATTCGTCCTGGCCTGCATTTCGCTGACCTTCATTTATGTGAGCTTTCTGGCCTCAAACGCTGCGTTCAAGAGGCTGGGGATAGCGCCGATCGCGCGTATCGGCGCCCTTGCCGCACTCGCCCTGCTTCCACTGAACCTATTTTATGAAATGTGCGGCTTTCGGCATTGGGAGGGCGCACTCGCAGCGGCCGGAATTGCGCTCTGTCTGAGTCGCGCGCTTGAGCTGGACGGCGATGAACGGCGGCCAAGCTGGCCGGATTTGAGTGTGCTGGCGGCAGGCGGCGCCGTGTTAAGCCTATTCAGTCTCCCGGCCGCACTGGCCTGTTTCGGAATTCTGGGTCTACTCGCCCTGCGAACGCACGGTTGGACTGGTTTCGTGGGCGCGGCGGCGGCTTCGGCGGCGCTGTTCGTCGCGGTTTCCTACCCCTGGGCGCTCCGCAACGAAGCTGCGGTTGGCGCGATGGTATGGACCCGAACCAACTTTGGAATCAACTTCGCCGCCGGTTACCACGACAAGGCGATCAATCTTTCCAAGGGACAGAAGGTCTTTGACGATCGCCTGGCTGAGATCTCGCCGTTTCTTCATCCCGCGGCGCTCGCCAAGCTGAAGGCGGCTGGGGGAGAGGTCGCCTACGACAGTCTTTTAACCGCACGTACCGAAGAGTGGATACGCCAGCATCCGGCGGGCGCTCTGAAAATCGCCGCGAGACACGTCCGGGAGTTCTACTTCCCGTCGCGCTGGATGTTGCCCGCCGTTAGTCCGATACTTGTCCGTTTGAAGCAGGCCGCGATTTGGGCGATCGCCTTCGTCGGTTTCATGGGTTTGGGCGTAGGGCTCGCGCGCAAGAACTGGCGCTTTCTGTATGTGGCTGCGCCGTTGCTTCTGCTGATGCTGCCCTATGTCCTGGGCCAGCCGGTTCCTCGCTACTCCTATCCGGTCGGAGGGCTGCTTGTTTTCCTTGCTGCGGACCTGACCTGGCGCGCGAGCAAGTCCATGTGGAGCCGGCTCTCTTGGCGTCCGCACCCGCTGTTGGGCGGCTCGCGTGCGGCGCCTGCCGCAGGCGCTATTCCCGACAGCGGCATTTCTTGACTAAATCAGAAATAGACGCTATACATATTCCCATTGGCAGAATCCTGTCCGGCGCCTCCCGGCCTGGACACGAGACGCCAATAGCTGTTTGAACGCTTGATCGATCACAACCCTCGCGCGAGTGGGGGCCGAGGAAATTTTTTCTAGTTTTTTCGGCCGTAACCCATTGAAAAGTTCAGATTTCGAAAAGTGAAAGAAAGCAAAAGAAAGCCATTTCGCTTTCTTTTAGTTGCGTTTGCTTGCATTGGCTTTGGGAGGATTCGCGTCCTGGTTGAACCGCCGCTCAGCGACCCCCTAGCCCTGGACGAGAATGCGCCGCGCCTGCTCATGGACCGCCGGGTCGCCGGCGGCGATGATTCGGCCGCCCTTGGCCGCCTCTTCGCCGTCCCAGGTCGTCACCACGCCGCCCGCCCCCTCGATGATCGGGATAAGGGCGACGATGTCGTGCGGCTTGATCGAGGTCTCGACGACGAGGTCGACGAAGCCCGCCGCGAGCGCGCAATAAGCGTAGCAGTCGCCGCCGTACCGGGTCAGCCGGACCTCGTTTTCGACGCGGCGGTAGGCTGCGCGGTTCGGCTCCTGGATCAGCATCGGGCTCGTCGTGAGGAGCGTCGCCTCGGCGAGAGAGGCGCAGGCGCGGGTGCGCAGGGTCCGCGTCATCCATTCGGACGGCGGCGAATCGCCGTGCGAGAGCGCCAAAGTGCGCAACTTGGCGCGCCTGCCGTCGCCATAGAACCGCTCGCGGGTGAACGGCTGCGCCATCATGCCATAGACCGGCTGGCCGTGATGCATGAGGCCGATCAGCGTGCCCCAGGTCGGCAGGCCGGAAACGAAGCTCTTGGTCCCGTCGATCGGATCGAGGACCCAGACATATTCGGCCTCGGGACGGTCGCGCCCGTATTCCTCTCCGATCACGCCGTGGTCGGGAAAAGTCTGCGCGATCAACCGCCTCATGGCCGTCTCCGCGCCGCGGTCGGCCTCGGTCACCGGGTCGAACGAGCCGCCCGCCCGACTTGTCCTCGGCGCGAATCGCGCTGCGAAAAAACGGGAGAATCACCTCGCCCGAAACCTGCGCGAGCCGCTCAACGAAGGCCGCAAAGTCAACTGCGGTCATTCAAAGCCCTCACAAACGCGTGAAAAGTCATGCTCTTTTCGCATAGCTACCATCCTTCTTCCTAATGACTATTGTTCCATAGATCTGAGCTATATCGTTTTAAGCATTTGTCATATTTAATTAATTTGATTCCAAACCGGCCCGACCGGGTCAGAACCGAAATGCCACAGTGACCCGAATTCAGTGGGCGACCGCCCGTTGGTTGAAGAAAAGTCTTGCAACGGCGGCGGCCAGCGACGATATTGTTGCGGTGCGGCATGATCTGCCGCACATGCCCTCCTTGGGCGTTTCCTCCCTAGAACTCAAGGCCGCCGTGGCAACATGGCGGCCTCCTTTTTTGCCGGGTTCCCCGCTTTGCCATTTGTGCGGCGCACTCGGCTCCCGCTGCGGCGCCACATCACAGCGGATCGGCCCCCTTTTTAAGCCCCGTCTTGCGCCCTCACTCGGCCGCTAGACGGCCCGCATCTGGATCGCCGCCGAGCTCGAGCGCCAGCGCCTTCGCCGCCGCGAACAGATCGTCCCGCAGCGAGAGCCATCGTTCGGTCCGAACAATCCTGCGTTCGTCGAGATAGAGCGCCCGCGCGACCTCGATCTGAACCGCATGCACGCCGTCGGCGGGCGCGCCGAAGTGTTCGGTGATGAATCCGCCGGCGAACGGCTTGTTGCGACGGACCCGATAGCCCGCGCGTTTGAGGCTCGATTCGAGAATGTCGACCACGGCGGGCGCGGCGCTGGCGCCATAACGGTCGCCGAGCACAATATCGAGGCCGCTGACGTCAGCAGCGTTCGAGGGCATGGAGTGGCAGTCGAGCAGCGCCGCGACCCCGAACCATCCGCGGGCGCGCTCGATCAGGGCTTTCAGTTGCGCATGATAGGGCCGGTACAGCCGCTCGATCCGGTTAAGGCCGTCAGCCACCGGGATCGGCCTTTTGTAAATCGGCTGGGCGTCGCCAACCACTCTGGGAATCGTGCCCAGTCCAACCGCGACCCTTAGCGAGCGGGTGTTGGCGAATTCGGGCAGGCGCCCGTCGAAAATCTGTGGGTCGAGTTCGTAGGGCTCCCGGTTCACGTCCAGGTAAGCGCGCGGAAAGAGCGCGCGCAACAGGGGCGCGCCGAGCGCGACGCAGGGCAGAAACAGCTCGTCGACGAAAGCGTCTTCCGAGCGGCGCAACGTCAGCGGATCGAGCCGGGAGGCGGCGAGAAAGCGCGGCGGATAGGTCGAGCCGGAATGAGGGGAACTGAAAACGAGAGGCGAAGCGAGCTTGGTCGGCTCGATCGTCTCGAACGGACGATCGAAGTCCTGGACCGCCGTCCGCTCGACCTGTTCCATCAACCCTCCGACAAGCGCTTGCTCCGAGCGCGCCGTTCGGCTTTATCATAGCGCCTAAGCCCGGCGCGACGCGAGCCTTGCGGGCCGGTTCAATAAATTTTTACTTGGGGCGCCGCAAAGTCGGAAACTTGGCCAGGGGAGAGTGATGCAGACGCCGGTCGAGATTTCCGCCAAGATCCTGCTTGCGGAGGACGATAACGATATGCGCCGCTTCCTCGTCAAGGCGCTGCAGAACGCTGGCTATGCGGTCACCTCGTTCGACAATGGGCTCTCCGCTTACAACCGATTGCGCGAGGAGCCGTTCGAGCTGTTGTTGACCGATATCGTCATGCCGGAGATGGACGGCATCGAGCTTGCGCGCCGGGCGACCGAGCTCGACCCGGAAATCAAGGTCATGTTCATCACCGGCTTCGCCGCGGTGGCGCTCAATCCCGGCAATGCGGCGCCGAAGGACGCCCGCATCCTCTCCAAGCCCTTTCATCTGCGCGACCTGGTGAACGAGGTCGAGCGGCTGCTCGCGGCGGCGTAGCCCCCGATTCGGTTCGCGGCGTCGTAACCGGCCGCCGATGGCGCGCGCGGGCAAACCCCCGCGCTTCGTCCAAATCGCCGAGGCCACCCGCCTTCAGACGCCGTGCGCGTCAGAACCGGTACGGCACGCGGACGGAGCAGGAGCCGTAGTTCGGGAAGCAATAGAACGGATAAGCGGCGATCGAACCTAGATCGGCGACCCCGCCAGCCACTCCCGTCGCGGCCGTGGCGACGGGGTTCGCGCGATAGTAGCGATGCCCGTTCCGCCATGCATAGTGCCGCGCGTAGCGGTGGGGATAGCGGCGCGCGCCGTTCTGCTGAGCGACCCTTGGCCCATGAGGCCCGGCTTCCGCCCAGCCTGGCGTTGTGGCCGGCTCGCTGAGCGAAGGAGCGGACGCGGTTGTCGGCGCGGAGCTTTGGGCCGTCGCGGGGACCCTTGGCGTAGGCGCTGGCGTAGATAGAATCCGCGCGAGCCGCGGAAAGCGCGGATAACGAGACAAAAGCGGCCACGCCAAACGCGATGGCCGAAGCTCTAGGAACGCTGTAGGTCATAATGACCTCCATTGTTTGATCGGGTGCGGGCCGCGAGTGGCCCTCCTCCTCTAGGAAACACGCGCCCAATCAAACAGTTCCGTCCGGACATGAATCACGCGAGCAAATCGTCCCGTTTTAGCCAAGGCGATTTCGACCCGAAGCGGTTTGGCCAAAAAAACGGGCGGCCCAAAGGCCGCCCGAAGGTGAAATCGTCAGGACACTAGCGGCGCCCGCCACCGCCAAAGTGGCGCGCCGCCGAAATGGCCGCCGCCGAAACTGCCCATGTGGCCGCCGCCGAAGCCGCCCATATGGCCGCCGCCGAAACCGCCCATGTGGCCGCCGCCGAAACCGCCCATGTGGCCGCCGCCGAAATGGCCGACGCCAAAGCCGCCCATATGGCCGAAGTTTCCGCCGGCGAAATGACCGTGGAAGCCGTTGCCATTAAAGCTGCGGCCGTAGCCTCCGCCATAGCCGCCATAGCCGCCGTAACCAAAGCCTAGACCCGGGCCGTAACCATAGCCGTAGCCGCCATCATACGGCCCGTAGCCGTAGCCGTAGTCGTCACAGGAACCATAGCCATAGCCGTAGCCGCCGCAGTCATACGCGCCGGCGACGCCCGCTCCGAGGAGGCCGCCGATCACTCCGACGACCGCCGCCGCGCCGGGGTCGTAGCCATAGCCATAGCCATTGCCATAGGCGTAACGATGCGTGTAGCCGCGGGCGTAATGGTGGACACTATGATTGGCATGGAGGCGCCCGTACGCGTGCGCAACATGCCGATAAACGCCATGGGAAGGGTGATGAACAACGCTCGCCGCGCTGGCGGCCGACAGCGGGGATGACAAAGCCAAAGCAACTGCGCCGAGGGCTATGGCCGAAACACCAAAAATGCGAGGGGCCATGATGACCTCCTTTCGAGCTGCGCGCGCCGCGCGCCTGACATGTTAGGTAGACCGGCACAGCCACTTGACAAGGTGTCGACCTTCACACTTTCGTGCTTAAGTCAGTAATCGATCCGACAATCCGCAAGACCCTCGGCTAAAATAAAGTTTAACATGCTGACCTTTTCGCCTTGATACTCGCGGATCAGCGCCGCCGACCTGGTTCATGTAGAAGAATCGATCCTGACTACGCTCGCGGCTCCTCTGCGCGCCGTATCCGTTTCGTGCGGCAAGCTAACCAAGACGCTTGCCAGCGCCACCCCGAAGCGACCGCAAAACCAGCGCTTAACGGCTCTTGACGCGGGCCGCCGCCGCGCCTATCTGCTCGCGGTTAGCACTCCTCCATGCCGAGTGCCAGCAACCGCGCCCCTATCGGGCGATTTCGAAAGAGGAAACATTCATGAAATTCCGTCCCCTGCATGACCGCGTCGTCGTCCGTCGCATCGAAGGCGAGGAGAAGACGAAGGGCGGCATCATCATTCCGGACACCGCCAAGGAGAAGCCGCAAGAAGGCGAAATCATCGCAGTTGGCCCGGGCGCCCGCGACGAAAGCGGCAAGCTCGTCCCCCTCGACGTCAAGGCCGGCGACCGGATCCTGTTCGGCAAGTGGAGCGGCACCGAGGTCAAGATCGACGGCGAGGAGCTCCTGATCATGAAGGAGTCCGACATCATGGGCGTGATCGAAGGTACGGCCTCGTCGTCCAAGAAAGCCGCCTGAAATCAAGATCGTCCCAACACCATCTCAACTAATTTCTGAGGAATGAAAAGCAATGGCTGCCAAAGACGTACGTTTTTCCTCCGACGCGCGCGACAAAATGCTGCGCGGCGTCGACGTTCTCGCCAACGCTGTCCGAGTGACGCTCGGCCCCAAGGGCCGCAACGTCATTCTCGACAAGTCGTTCGGCGCCCCGCGCATCACCAAGGACGGCGTCACCGTCGCCAAGGAGATCGAGCTCGAGGACAAGTTCGAGAACATGGGCGCGCAGATGGTGCGCGAAGTCGCCTCGAAGACCAATGACACCGCCGGCGACGGCACCACCACCGCCACCGTTCTGGCGCAGGCGATCGTGCGCGAAGGCGCGAAGCTCGTCGCCGCCGGCATGAACCCGATGGACCTCAAGCGCGGCGTCGACCTTGCGGTCGCCGAGGCGGTTAAGGACATCGCCAAGCGCTCGAAGAAGATCAAGGAATCCTCGGAAGTCGCCCAGGTCGGCTCGATCGCCTCGAACGGCGACAAGTCGATCGGCAAGATGATCGCGGACGCGATGCAGAAGGTCGGCAATGAGGGCGTGATCACGGTCGAAGAAGCCAAGAGCCTCGAGACCGAGCTCGATGTCGTCGAAGGCATGCAGTTCGACCGCGGCTATCTCTCGCCCTATTTCATCACCAACGCCGAGAAGATGCTGGCCGAGCTCGAGGATCCCTATATCCTCATCCACGAGAAGAAGCTCTCCTCGCTGCAGCCGATGCTCCCGGTGCTGGAAGCCGTGGTGCAGACCGGCAAGCCGCTCGTCATCATCGCCGAGGACATCGAAGGCGAGGCGCTGGCGACCCTGGTGGTCAACAAGCTGCGCGGCGGCCTGAAGGTCGCGGCGGTCAAGGCGCCCGGCTTCGGCGATCGCCGCAAGGCGATGCTCGAGGATATCGCCATCCTGACCGGCGGCACGATGATCGCCGAGGATCTCGGCATCAAGCTCGAGAACGTCACCGTGCAGATGCTCGGCAAGGCGAAGCGCGTCCGGATCGAGAAGGAGAACACCACGATCATCAACGGCGCCGGCGCCAAGAAGGACATCGAGGGCCGGATCGCCCAGATCAAGGCGCAGATCGAGGAGACGACCTCCGACTACGACAAGGAGAAGCTGCAGGAGCGGCTGGCGAAGCTCGCCGGCGGCGTCGCGGTGATCCGGGTCGGCGGCGCGACCGAGGTCGAGGTCAAGGAGAAGAAGGACCGCGTCGACGACGCCCTCAACGCCACCCGCGCGGCGGTCGAGGAAGGCATCGTTCCGGGCGGCGGCGTCGCGCTCCTGCGCGCCAAGGGCGCCGTCTCCAAGCTCAAGAGCGAGAACGCCGATGAGCAGGCCGGCATCAGCATCGTGCTCAAGGCGCTCGAAGCCCCGATCCGGCAGATCGCCGAGAACGCGGGCAGCGAAGGCTCGATCGTGGTCGGCAAGGTGAGCGAGCACAAGTCGCAGAACTGGGGCTTCAACGCCCAGACCGAAGAGTATGTGGACATGATCGAGGCCGGCATCGTCGATCCGGCCAAGGTCGTGCGCACCGCGCTGCAGGACGCAGCCTCCGTGGCCGGCCTCCTCATCACCACGGAAGCGATGATCGGCGACAAGCCGAAGAAGGAAGCCCCCGCGATGCCGATGGGCGGCGGCGGCGGCGGCATGGGCGGCATGGACTTCTAAGTCCACGCCTCCAGGCGCAATCAATAAGGAAAGGGCGGCTTCGGGCCGCCCTTTTTGTTTTGAGGGCGGCGCTGCCGCGCCCCGTGAACGGCGCCGCAATTCTATACGGCGGCGCCTAATTTTGCGGCGGCGGCTCGATCGAACCTCGCCATGGCGGCCGGAAACCCTCCTTTCTGACAACGCTTGAGCCCCTTGAGGCGGGCGCCGCAGCTGGCACGGGCGTTGCAAACCGAGCCAAGGACCGACCGTCAATCGTGAGGTGGTGTTGGAGCCGGCCGACCTCGAACTCGTTCACCTGACCAAGCGCTACGGCGACGACGGCCGCGGTCGACGCGATCGATCTCAAGGTTCCCGCCGGCGCCTATTGCTGTCTGCTGGGTCCGTCGGGCTGCGGCAAGACGTCGACCCTGCGCATGATCGCCGGCCATGAGCGCGCGACCGAAGGCGACATCCTGATCGGCCCGGCGAATGTCACCGGCTTGCCGCCGGCCAAGCGCGGCACGGCGATGATGTTCCAGAGCTACGCGCTCTTTCCCCATCTCTCCTGCCTCGACAATGTCGCCTTCTCGCTCAAGATGAAGGGCGTCGACAAGGCGACCCGGCGAAAGAAGGCGATGGAGTTCCTCGAGCTCGTCGCCATGACGCCCTACGCCGAGCGGGTGCCGGCGCAATTGTCGGGCGGCCAGCAGCAGCGCGTCGCGCTCGCCCGCGCGCTCGTCACCGATCCGCAGATTCTGCTGCTCGACGAGCCGCTCTCGGCGCTCGATCCCTTCCTGCGCGTGCGCATGCGCGCCGAATTGCGCCGGTTCCAGAAGCAGCTCAACATTCCCTTCATCCACGTCACCCACGGCCAGGACGAGGCGCTCGCGCTCGCCGACCTCGTGGTGGTGATGAACAAGGGCCGCATCGAGCAGACCGCGAACCCGCGCGACGTGTTCGAGAAGCCGGCGACTGAGTTCATCGCCCGCTTCCTTGGCGGCCATAACGTGATCGACACGCCCGCCGGTCCGGTCGCGGTGCGCGCCGACAGGATCGCTCTTCGGCGCAACGGCGCAGGCGCGAACGACGCGCGGCTCGCGGCGATCGTCCGCGCCATCGAATACCAGGGCGCGCATTATCAGGTCTCGCTGGACCATCCGGGCTTCACCGAACTCACGGCGCTGGTCAGCGACGAGCAGTTCGCCGGCGAGCCGTTGAGCGTCGGCGACAATGTCTCGGTTCTCTGGGCCGACAAGGATGTTCACGCGCTTGCCCCGGCGCCGTGAACGCCTCCCGGAACAACGAGAGCTAAAAGGAGAGAGCAATGTCCAAGCACGTCAAGACGGCGAAAGGCGTATCCCGCCGCGCCATGCTGAAAGGAGCAGCGGGCCTCGCCGGCGCCGCCGCCGGTTCAGGCGCGATCACCGGCTTTCCGGCCGTCTGGTCGCAGGAGGACAAGGTGCTGCGCTACCTCGGCACCGCGGTGAACCAGTCGGACGAAATGACCAAGAAGGTGAAGCAGGAGACCGGGATCACGATCCAGAACATCGTCGCCACCACCGACGACGTGACCAAGCGGGTGATCACGCAGCCGAACTCGTTCGACATTCTCGACACCGAATATTTCAGCCTCAAGAAGCTGGTGCCGTCGGGCAACATCCTGCCGATGGACGCCAAGAAGATCAAGGAGTTCGACAACATCACGCCCGTCTTCACCAAGGGGCAGTTGCCGAACGGCAAGGTAATCGGCGACCAGGGCACCGCGCCCAAGAAGGTGATGTTCGTCGAGGGCCCGCACTCGACGAAATTCTCGAAGACGCCGACCGAATGGGTGACGCTGATCCCGACGGTCTACAACGCCGACACGCTCGGCATCCGCCCCGACCTCATCAAGCGGCCGATCGAGCACTGGTCCGAATTGCTGAACCCCGAGTTCAAGGGCAAGGCCGCGATCCTCAACATCCCCTCGATCGGCATCATGGACGCCGCGATGGTGGTCGAATCGCTCGGCAAGTACAAATATCCCGACAAGGGCAACATGACGAAGCCCGAGATCGACATGACGATGGGCGTGCTGACCGAGGCCAAGAAGGCCGGCCAGTTCCGCGCCTTCTGGAAGGACTTCAACGAGAGCGTCAACCTGATGGCGTCGGGCGAGACGGTCATCCAGTCGATGTGGTCGCCGGCGGTGACCGCGGTCGCACCAAGGGCATCCCCTGCGTCTTCCAGCCGCTGAAGGAAGGCTATCGCTCCTGGGCGTCAGGCTTCTGCATGTCGAAGGGCGTGACGCCAGAAGCAGGCGGACATGATCTACGAGTTCGTCAACTGGTACCTTCGGGATGGGCGGGCGCCTATCTCAACCGGCAGGGCTATTATTCCGCGGTGCTGTCCACCGCCAAGGCCAATATGGAGCCCTACGAATGGGCCTATTGGATGGAAGGCAAGCCGGCCGAGAAGGACATCCACGCCCCCGACGGCTCGCTGATCGAAAAGGCCGGCGCCGTGCGCGACGGCGGCTCCTACGACGACGCGCATGGGCGCGGTCGCCTGCTGGAACTCGGTCATGGACGAGAACGACTACATGGTCCGCAAATGGAACGAGTTCATCGCCTCCTGAGGCGATAGCCTTTGTCGGCCCCGACGCCCCGCGCGCGCCCGCGAAAAGCGGGGCTTGGGGCGCCGGGCTCATGCGCGCCCCAACTCGGCATGCTCGCTTCTTTTGCGAGCGTGACATCGGAGCAGCCAGGATCTTCCGATGACAGCAGTCGCCGACACGACCGTCGCCAATCCCGCGCCTACGCGGGCGGCGGCGGCCAACACCGCCATCGACCGCGCAGGCCTGCCCGGATGGCTTCAGGCGACGCCGTTCGCGCTCGTCTTTCTCGTCTTCTTCATCATCCCGCTGATCCTCGTCGTCATCGTCAGCTTCTGGGACTACAACGATTACGCGATGCTGCCGTCCTTCACGCTGCGCAGCTACACCGAGACCTTCGAGGGCTGCCTGGACGCAGCTGCCCGATCTCTGCACGATCCTCAAGACCTATCTGTCGACGGCGAAATTCTGCTTCATCGTCTGGCTCACGACGCTCGTCATCGGCTTCACGGTCGCCTATTTCCTCGCCTTCCACGTGCGCTCCGCCACGACGCAGATGGTGCTGTTCCTCGTCTGCACCATTCCGTTCTGGACGTCGAACGTCATCCGCATGATCTCGTGGATTCCCTTGCTCGGGCGCAACGGGCTCGTCAACGACGCCCTCATCCGCGCCCATCTCGTGGACAAGCCGGTTGAATGGCTGCTCTATTCGCCGTTCTCGGTGTCGCTGGCGTTCACCCACCTCTTCACCTTCTTCATGGTCGTGCCGATCTTCAATTCGATGATGCGCATCGACAAGCGTCTTGATCGAAGCGGCCTATGACGCGGGCGCGTCGGGCTGGCAGACGCTGTGGAGCGTCATCGTGCCCTTGTCGAAGCCGGGCATCGTCATCGGCTCGATCTTCGTCGTGACGATCGTGATGGGCGACTTCATCACCTTCGACGTCATGGGCGGCGAGCAGATCGCCTCGGCGGGCAAGGTGGTGGAGACGCGCCTCAACGCGCTTCAGTTCCCGCCCGCGGCCGCGAACGCCGTGATCCTGCTTGCGGTCACGCTTCTGATCATCACCGCGCTCAACCGCGTCGTCGACATGCAGAAAGAACTCTGAGAGATGGGCGAGGAGCGCTCCGCCGCATTTTACTGGCTCGCGGCTTTCTTCGCGCTGTTCGTGCTGTTCCTGTACGGCCCGATGATCGTCATCTTCATTCTCTCGTTCCAGGGTCCGACCGGCGGCCTGACCTTCCCGTTGAACGGCCTTTCGTTCCACTGGTTCGAGCAGCTTTGGCAGGGCGGGGGCATCGTCGACATCCACGACGCGTTCCTGCGCTCGCTCGAGCTCGGCCTCGTGGTGATGGTCCTCACCGTCCTGCTCTCGCTCAGCGCCGGCCTCGCGTTCCGCAAGCGGTTCACGGATCGAACCTCCTGTTCTTCGTCGCCGTCGCGAGCCTGATCGTGCCCTCGATCGTCACCTCGCTCGGCATCGCGCTCGAGTTCCGCCTGCTCGACGACTTTCTCAAGAACCACGCGCCCGCGTGGATCGCGACCGATTTCAAGACCAGCATGGGCACGTTCACTTCGGGCCTTGGCGCGCATCTCACCTGGACGCTGCCCTTCGGCCTTCTGGTGATGTTCGCGATCTTCAACCGCTTCGACAATCGCTACGAGGAGGCCGCGCGCGATCAGGGAGCGACGCCGTGCGCAGACCCTGCGCTATGTGATCCTGCCGATCATCCTGCCCTCCGTGATCGGCGTCGGGTTCTTCGGCTTCACTCTGTCGTGGGACGAGATCGCGCGATCGAGCCAGGCCATGGGCGAGCACAATACGCTGCCGATGGAGCTGCAGGCCCTGACCACGACCGTGACGACTCCGGAGATTTACGCCCTCGGCACCTCGACGACGGGCGTATCCTTCGGCGTGATCGCGCTGGCGCTGATCGCGATCATGACTATCCGCGCCCGCCAGGCTCGACACGGGTCCGACGCCGGCCAGGCGTGAGGCCGGCCGGGAGAGCGGTTGGGCGCTGCGCCGGGCGGCCTGACAGGATCATTTGCGACAAGGCGCCCGCTTGGCCCCTCCGCCCGCGGCTCAGCCGTCGAGGGCTGGCAAATCGGGCGCAAAACGCGTAGACTCGTCGCGCGCCGCGCAGCCGGGGCTCAACTCATGCTGAAATCGCGGGCTTTCGATTGAGCCAATCGGGGAGAATTCTCATGGGCACTATTACGCGTCGCGGCCTCATTCTATCTGGCGCCGGCCTGGCGACCGCGGCATTTATCGCGCCTGCCGAAGCCGCGACCGGATCGGTCTCCATGCACATCGCCAGCGCCGGTTTCATCTTCGGCGTGACCGGGGGCAGCGGCGTTTTGACCTTCAGGGGCCTTCAATATCCGCTCAGGATCGGCGGCATCCGCGCCGGCGCCTTGATTGGCGTCTCGGCGACGGATCTGATCGGCACCGCGTCGCACCTTCATTCTCCGGGCGACATCGCGGGCATCTACTCGGCGATCGGCGCCGGCATGGCGGTTGCGGGAGGGAGAAGCTCCGCGCAGCTCTCCAACGCCAACGGGGTGGTGCTGCGCCTTCACGGGCGCCAGATCGGCTTCAGCTTCTCGATCGACCTCGGCGGGATGAGCATCTCACTAGGTTAAGGCTGAGACTCGGTTCGCAATGGCGTTGCGCCGACGCGAATTCACGGCCCTTCTGCTCGGCGGGGCGGCTGCGCTCGGCCTCGCCGGGCGGGCGGAGGCTGAAGGCGATCCGCTGCCCTCGTGGAACGACGGGCCGGCCAAGGACGGAATCGTCAAATTCGTCCGTGCGACGACCGACGCCGCGAGCCCTGATTTCGTGCCGGTCGCGGAACGCATCGCGACCTTCGACCAGGACGGCACGCTCTGGGTCGAGCAGCCAATCTATACGCAGATCGTATTCGCTTTCAGTCGCGTGCCGGAAGTCGTGAAGGAAAGGCCTGAGCTTGCCAAGGAAGAGGCGTTCAGGGCCATCCTTTCGGGCGACCGCGCGGCAATCGAGAAACTGTCGATGGGGCAGCTTCTTTCCGTCGTTGGCGCGACCTTGACCGGCATGGATGTGGAGACCTACCGCAATGAGGTCGAAGCCTGGATCGGCCAGGCCCGCGATCCGCGCTGGAAGCGACCCTTCACCGACCTCGTCTATCAGCCGCAGATCGAGCTCCTCGAATATCTGCGCGCCAACGGCTACCGGACCTTCATCGTGACCGGCGGCGGCCAGGATTTCGTCCGCGCCTATTCCGAGCGGGTCTATGGCGTTCCGCCCGAGCAGGTGATCGGAACCATGTTCGGCCTCAGCTTCAAACCGGGAGCGGACGGCAAGCCCGTCCTCGTCCGGGAAGCCAAGCTTCTCCTCACCGACGACGAGGCCGGCAAGCCCGAGGGCATCCATCTCGTGATCGGGCGGAGGCCCCAATTCGCCTTCGGCAACTCGGCCGGCGACCGCGAGATGCTCGAATATACCAAGGCCGGTCCGGGCGCCCGGTTGGGCATGATCGTCCTGCACGACGACAGCGCGCGCGAATACGCTTACGGGCCCGCCCAAGGCCTGCCCGACACGAAAATCGGGACATTCCCGCAGGCGCTCTACGATCAGGCGATGAAGGACGGCTGGATCGTCGTCAGCATGAAGAACGACTGGAAGCGGATCTTCGCGTTCGAATAGCGTCCTGAACGCGACTATTCGCCCGCGGCGTCTGGAGCCGTCGGGATGGACTTATACCCCTTCTATTTGAGCGCGACTCATCGCGCTCGATTCCGCGCAACGGCGCGGGCGCGCATTCGCGCTTTCGCCGCATGGCGATGATCGGTTCCAATCATCGAGTTCTTGGACTTGTCGGCCGGCAACGCGCGCTCCCGAAGCGACTCGTAAATGGGCGGGTCCTTCATCATGGCCGCCGCCAGCATGGCCATCGAGCATGCGCACAACATCGGCAGCAGCATCGTCACGCTCCCGGTCATCTCCGTGACGAGCACGATGCCGGTGATCGGGGCTCGCACGACGCCGGTGAAGAAGGCGGCTATGCCGACCACCGCGAACGCCTCGGGCTGAACATTCAGATAAGGCGCGACCGCTCGGCAGACCGCTCCGGACAGGAATCCGAACTGCGCCCCCAGGACCAGCATGGGGGCAAACAGACCGCCCGGCGTTCCAGCAGCGTACGACACAGGACCAAGCGCAAATCGGATCAGGAAGGCGGCCGGAATGGCGGCCAGCGGCGCGCCGCCTGTCAGGACGCTCTGGGTGATCGCGTCTCCGCCGCCGATCAGGTCGCGCGCAAACCAGCCCAGGACGCCGACGGCCGCGCCGACCAAGGCGCCGCGCAAGTCGACCTGCGCAAAGATCAGTCGGCGCGCGGTTGCGCGCGTTGCGAGCAGCAACCGGTTATACGCGACGGCCAAAAGGCCGGCGAAGGCTCCAAACGCGAAATAGAGCGGTCTCGTTGCGGCGTCGCCGTAGCCAAGTCCGCTGACGGTGAAGTCCGGCATGTCGCCGAGCAAGAGGCGCGCGACCTCGATGGCCGTGGCGGATGCGCCGAGGGCGGCGAGGGCGATACGGCGCTCAAACCGCTGCACCAATTCCTCGAGGACGAAGACAGCCCCGGCGATCGGAGCGTTGAAGGCGGTGCCGAGGCCGGCGCCGGCTCCGGCGGCCATCAGCACTCGGCAGTCCGCCCAGGTGCGGCCGAATAATTTTCCAACGAGATGAGCGAGGCTCGCGCCCATCTGGACGGTCGGTCCTTCGCGGCCGAGCGCGAGGCCGGCGCCGATCGCAAGCAGGCCGCCGAAAAACTTGACTGGTATGAGGCGAAAGGGAAGCGGCGGGAGTTCCTCACGCAGGACCGCTTCGACGTGAGGAATGCCGCTGCCCGCCGCGTAAGGCGAGTACCGACGAACCAGCCAACCGGCAATCGCAGTCGCGCTCGCACAAGCGACGACAACGAGAACGAAGCCCGCGGCCTCCTTGCCATGAGCCCATCCGATCAGGTCGTTGCGAAGCCGGTCCGCCTGTTCAAGAGAGAGCCGAAAGATCGCTCCGACTAGCCCCGCAACCGCGCCGGTGACGAGCGCGAGCAGCGCGAGCGCCAACAGACTTCCCTCGTCATGATCGGCGCCGTCCGTCATTGGCTCCCGATCTCGCCCTCAAGGTGGAAGACCCGCGAAGGCGCCCCGCTTCACCAGCGGATCAGCGCCGCGCCCCAAGTGAAGCCGCCGCCCATCGCCTCGATCATCACCAGGTCGCCCGGCTTGATGCGGCCGTCCCTGACCCCGACGTCGAGTGCGAGCGGGATCGACGCCGCCGACGTGTTGCCGTGCTGGTCGACGGTGACGATCACCTTCTCGCGCGCGATGCCGAGCTTGTCGGCCGAAGCGTCGATGATGCGGCGATTGGCCTGATGGGGCACGAACCAGTCGATGTCGTCGGCCGTCACGCCGGCGTCGGCGAAGCATCCCTGGATCACGTCGGTCACCATGCCGACGGCGTGGCGGAACACTTCCTTGCCCTGCATGCGCAAATGGCCGACCGTCCCGGTCGTGGACGGGCCGCCGTCGACATAAAGCTTGTCGCGATGCCGGCCGTCTGCACGCAGGCGCGAGGCGATCACGCCGGGCGAAGCGAGCCGGCCGTCGCTCGTGCGCGCCTCGAGCACGACCGCACCCGCCCCGTCGCCGAACAGGACGCAGGTCGTGCGGTCGTTCCAATCGAGAAGCCGCGAAAAGGTCTCCGCGCCGATCACCAGAGCGCGCTTGTGCGAGCCGGAGCGCAGGAACTTCTCCGCCGTCACGACCGCGTAGACGAAGCCGGTGCAGACCGCCTGCAGGTCGAAAGCGGCGCCCTCGACGATGCCAAGATCCGCCTGGACCTGGGTGGCGACCGCCGGAAACGTATAATCGGGGGTCGATGTGGCGACGATGATAAGATCGATGTCGGCGGCCTTGAGTCCGCCGCTGCGCAGCGCGGCTTCAGCCGCCTTGGTCGCGAGCGACGACGTGGTTTCGTTCTCGCCCGCCACATAGCGTTGACGGATCCCGCTGCGCTGCACGATCCATTCATCCGAGGTGTCGACCCTCGTCGCGAGCTCGGCGTTCGAAACGGCGCGCGCGGGCAGCGCCGCGCCGACCCCGCGTATGCAGGCGCGAATCGAGGCGGGCGCGCCGCCCTGCGAGGTGTCCGTTTCCGGGCGGCGCGCGCGACGGACAGGAGCCGGGGGGGATGCAAGGTTCATGAAAGTGGGTTTTTCCGCAATCAGGACTGAACGGCGCGTGAACGCACGGGGCTGGGGCGGAAACCGTTTGCATGCGCAATCATTTCCCGAATCTTACCGAGCAGCTCCTGGCGCACCATATCATCGGCCAATTCCACGGCGCCGGCGTAGCTCTCGGCGTCGGCGCCGCCATGAGCCTTGATGACGACGCCGTCAAGCCCCAAGAACACGCCGCCGCTGGCGCGCGGCCCCAGCCGGCCGCGCAGCGCCATGATCGCCTTGCGCGCAAACAGGAAGCCGATGCGCGACATGATGCCGTCGTTCATGGCGTCGCGTAGATACTGGCCAAGCTGTCTTGCGGTGCCCTCGGCGGTCTTGAGCGCGATATTGCCGGTGAAACCTTCGGTGACGAAAACGTCGACGGCGCCCTTGCCGAGATCGTCGCCCTCGACAAACCCCTGATAGCGCATGTTGGGCAGGTTGGCCTCGCGCAGGATGCGCCCGGCCGCCTTCACTTCCTCGACGCCCTTGATCTCTTCTGTTCCGACATTGAGGAGACCCACGGCGGGGGAGTCGATGTGCAGCACAATTCGCGCCATCGCCGCGCCCATCACCGCAAGATCGACAAGATGCTGCGCATCGGCGCCGATGGTCGCGCCGACGTCGAGCACGATCGATTCGCCGCGCAGCGTCGGCCAGATCGCCGCGATCGCCGGCCGCTCGATCGGCGCCATCGTGTGGAGGCAGAACTTCGCCATCGCCATCAAGGCGCCGGTGTTGCCCGCGGACACCGCGCAGTCGGCGGCGCCCGATTTCACCGCTTCGATCGCCTGCCACATCGAGGAGACGCGCCGTCCGGTGCGCAGGGCCTGGCTCGGCTTGTCGCTCATCTTGACCGCGACGTCGGTATGAAAAACGCGCGACTTGGCGGCGAGCCTCGGATGACGCGCAAGGAGGGGTCCGATCGTCCGCTCGTCGCCGTAGAGGAGAAATTCAATGTCGGGACGGCGTTCGAGCGCAATGGCGGCCGCAGGCACCACGATCGTCGGCCCGTGATCGCCCCCCATCGCGTCCAGCGCTATGCGAATATCGCTCGCCATTCCTTGGTCCGACCGCCCGGGCCGCGTTGCCCGGGCGGCGCGGCGCGGCGCGACAATAGCGGCTCCGTCGCGCAAGGCAACGCAAGAAACTCCGGCTAGGTTGCACCTGAGCCTTTATCCAATTCGGCGGAGCAGGACGCTCGCGCGAATCGCCCGGACATTCGCGACGAGGAAGGGCTGTGACCGCTGCGGATTGAGCGTCAAAGCCTCTCCGGACGCGCTGGCGCGACCAAGCTCACGGGCCGCTGCTATTCCTTGACCAGCGCGAGGGCGACCTTCTGGGAAATGTATCCGAGCACCGCGCCGATGATCAGGGAGATCACGCCGACAACGAAGGGATTCTCGAACGAAGCCGAACCGACTTCGCCAAGCTTGTTGCCGCTCAAGGCGAGACCCGCGACCGCCGCGTAGCCGAGCACGCCTGCCGGTATGTCGCTCAGCGCCGGCGCCTTGGCGGCGTAGACGAGAATGAACACCGTGATCAGGACGCATATCCCCGCCCATAACGGCACGCCAAGCGAGGCGCCGAGCGGAACTTTGGTGACCAGCAGCAGCGCGATCAAGGCCATGACGGCGCCGAATATGAGGTTGGTGAGCGCCTTGGTGAGACCGGCCTCCTTGCCGCCACAATGATAGAAGGTCGCCCAGGCGATGAATGCAACCCAGATTTGCATACCCATCCCGATAGGCGACAGGAGGACAAACGTCGCGACGCCTCCGAGCACGCCGATGCTAACCGCCAACGCAGTGATGAGATCCATGGCTTCCTCCCTCGCCATGCGCTCGTCCGATGTTCGGATGGCGCAAAGCTTGACACGGCGCTAGCGCCTAGCGCGGTGAGGATGCGACGTTAACTTGTGGCTAACATTTATGCAACGCCTTGAACCCGCCATCCACCGGCAACATTCTTGCCCTAATTGGACCCGGGTTTCGTGCGTTCTGCCAGCGCCGAAAACGGCGAATCCGCGGGCGCGGATTCCGCGCCCTGCTCGAAGGCCACGCCGGGCTTGCGCGGATAAGGGTCGAGGCCGAGAGCGAAAAATTCCTGAGCGAGGGCGCCGAGGTCGATTTTTCCATCGATGACGGGATCGGGCTCGTCTTCGTCGGGGAGCAAAACTGCCTCTTTTGTGGGCGGCTTGGAATCGACAGCGGCCTCAGGCGCGAACCGCACGTCGACGGCCTCGTCGACAGTCGCGGGAAACGGCTCGAGCGAAACCACGCAGATCTGGGTGAGCTCGCCGCGTACAGCGCCGGTGACTCGCGCGCCCCCGCGGCCCCAGGGCTCGACGCGCAGCGTTGCGGTCAGGACTCCGATGGCGGGGAGCTTGAAGAACGACGCGAGCGCCTCCCTCTCGGCGGGCGTGGCTTCGATGGTCACCGTCTGGCCGTCCTGCGGAAGAGCGTCGACCCGCATCACGCGCGAAAGAGGCCTGCCTTCAGTCATTACGGGTCTCCGGCGGGGATCGAGCCAGGGGGGAAACGAAAGCGGCCGGTCGCGAACGTCTCGATTGGGATCGTGGCCAGGTCCGCGTCAAGCAAGACGACATGGCGGGACAGCGCTTCCGCCGCTTGCGCTTTCTCCTCTGGCGCCTTGCCGTAAATGTTACGGGCGAGCGCCGCGGCAAGGCTCCCTGCGGAGCCGTCGTCGAGCGCGGCGGCGTAAGCGGCGTTGCGGCCATAGAAGGCGCCCCCCATCGCCTTGAGGCGCCTCGCGACCGCGATATCCGAGAAGCCCATCTCGCGCAGCGTGTCGTCGAAATGGGTGAAGACGCTATTCACCAGATCCTGGGCGATGGCGTCGGCCAGGCCGCCGAGCGCCGATAACCGGCGCAGCACCAGTCCAGCGTGAAGGGTCAGAAGCTCGAACCGGCCGTCGATCTGATCGGGAACGCCGAGCGACTGGTAGAGCGCCGGGCGGCGCGCGGCGGCCACGATCTCGCCCAGAATCTGCTCGATGAGTGCTTTGCTGGCGCGACGCGCGCGCCACTGGGCGAAGATCATCCGGATGCCCCGCGCGCCGTGGTTGGCGCTTGCTCTTGTCAGGGGGCATGAGTTAGGCATCCGCGTCCGGTCTGGCAAGGCGAAAGGCCGGTCGAAAAGGGAGACTGAGAACTCAATGCAAATGGCGCCCGAGGTCCATCGTCGAGCAATGCTGGCATTGGCCCTCTGCGCGGCGCTCACACTTGGCGGCTGCCTTGGATACGACGGCGATTTCGTCCGCGGCTATCAGGTCGATCAGGACACGCTGTCGCAGGTCAAGGTGGGCGCGACGACCAAGCCGGAAGCGCTGACGCTGCTCGGCACCCCTTCGACCACCTCGACGGTCGGCGGCGACGCCTGGTACTATATCGGCCAGAAGTACAAGCACACCCTGTCGTTCATGCCCGAACAGATGACCGATCAGCACGTGCTGGCGGTCTATTTCGACAAGAACGGCAAGGTCGACCGCGTCGCCAATTACGGCATGAAGGACGGCAAGGTTTTCGACTTCGTCAGCCGCACGACGCCAACGGGCGGCACGGAGCCGGACATGCTCAAGAACATCATGGGCGGCCTGTTCAAGTTCAGCTGAGCGAGAGAGGCCGATCGCGTCGCCCAGACGCATAAGCAGACCTTCGCGCTCCCGGCCGGGATCTCGACCTTTTTCGGCTGAACAACCGCAGGAAACTGTCCTAGACCCGAACCGTACGGCGTTGTACGGTTCTCAAAACTGGAAAATCGGCAAAGTGGTTCACAAGGGCGCAGAGGAAGCGCGCAACCAGTTTCCACATCTGCTCGAGGCGGCGGCGGACGGCCGGTCCACCGTCATTACGAAGCATGGCCGTCCCGTCGCCGCGCTCGTGCCGATCGAGGATTATATCGCAGTGGCTCGGCAGGAGCCGCTCACTCCCATGGCCGGGTCCGGTCGCGCGCTTTGGGGCGGAAATAGCGCTCGGACCATTGGCAAACTGCGCGACGAATGGACCCGCTAGCTTTTGGCGACCTGCCGGAAGGCGCCCTCCAAGCTTCCCTCGGCCAGAGTAACGCTCAAACGATTTTCACTATCTGACCGGATCTAGGGAAACTCTCTGAAGGGTGACGCATACGCAGATCCCCATCAGCGCATTCGCTGCAGAGGCTGACCAACTTTGCTCCCCAGGGTGGCGCGCCCGACAGGATGAAACTGGGCGCTCGTATGTCATTGTTTTCGCTATATAAAAACTCTGGTGCTAAACGGAAAGCTTGCGGCAGCCACGTCTTATGCTCGGATCGACTGGCTTCCACTTCATCGGAAGCGGGACGACCGCTCGATGAGATCAATCATGTGGGTTGCGGCATGTATGGTAAGCGGATGATGGGTAAAGCCCGGCCTCGGCGAGATGTAACCGGCCATTTCGCGCGCGAGTTCGAGTTGTTGATCCGATGCCGTAGCGAGCAACGAAATCAGCAAATTCTCTAGCGCGATGACCCGGACGTGTAGCGCGACAAGATCGGCGTTGCTCATTTCCGGGGTTGGAATTTGTTTTTTGTCAGCCACCGGAGTCACGGTGGGATCGGCGGCACCGCCTTCATTATCCCATCTCGATAACGCCTGTTGACGCCGGATAACCTGGCTGGAGTCATCTGAATTCTGACGGGGCATCGCCACTCCTTTCAAGGTATTCGTTGTCCGCGCAGATACACGTCGGTCGATGGTCAGAATTGACGACGGTCGCTTGGCTCAGCTCACCGATATCCGACCCCGGAAATGTAATCGCGAAGCAATTCATCCTCGTCCTCTGATTCGGACAGGAGGGCCTGCAAGGCTTCCCGCGCATAAATGATGCCGAGCGGCCTTCGTGCTTCGTCGAGGATCGGAACACGTTGCAGACCGCGTTCCCTCATCACCGACCAGACTTCGAGCAGCACGTCGTCTGTCCGGCAATAGGTGACGTCGCGCGTCATGATGCTGTCCACCCTTGCCGTGCAGCCTGAACCCATGCAGCGACCGATCTGACCGACGATGTCGGTCTTTGTCAAAACACCGACCATGTCGCCATGATCGCACACCACGATGAGGTCGGTATGTGGCTTGGACATCAGCGTGGCCGCCTCCCTGACTGGTGCTCCTGCTTCGATCACGGACAGACGTTCGAGCGCGCGAGGCAATATATTCTTGACGATCATCGTTTCAGTTCCTGCTTCGCTCTTGCTGCCGGTCGAACCGGTCTGATGGTGATCGCAAGGGGCGATCAAATCGGCATTCGGTACCCATAGAACTCGTGGTCCTCGTTGTAGCCGCCTTGGCCGGCGCCGAGGTCGGAAAAATCATGAACGAACTCGATTGCCGTGACCCACTTGACCATCTTGAAACCCAACTCGTTCTCGCAACGCAGCCGCAGGGGCGCGCCATGCAGGACGCTGACAGGCGCCCAGTTCATCTCGTAGGCGAGAATCGTTAGTTCATGGCGCATGTTCTCGAGTTTATGGACGTCGTAATAGCGTCCGCCGTCCGCGCCATCGGCCAGGGAATAGAACACCGCGTAACGCGCTGCCGGCATCGGCTTCACCAGATCGAGAATGTCGCGCATGGGAACACCGCCCCATTCGGCGACGCCGGACCAGCCCTGGATGCAGAAATGCGTCGTGATCTGCTCCTGCTTCGCCATCGCCTTGAGGTCGACTAGGGAAAACTCCCGCGGTAGTCTCCACCAGCCCGCTGATTCGCAGCCTATAGCTGGCGAAATTACTCCGCCACGAGATCATCGAACTCTCTCGAGTTCGGCATCGTGCCGTTGGGCCAGAAGTAAGGCGAGATGTCCTTCTTGGTTAGCTGCGAGCGCGGGTCCCAGCCTTCGGCCAGCCCCATGAGCCAGCCGATCATGAACGCGCCCGTGCGCTGCACGATACGCGCGTAGCGGATGGTGAAAGGGGAGACAACGAGCCAGGCCGCAATCATGATGGCCATTGCGAGGAGGAACAGCGGGAATCCTGTCCAGGAGGCATCATTGACACCGCCAAACATGTGATTGGTGTTCTGCCGAATGCCGGTGACGAACACCATGGCGCCATGCGCCATGATGAAGCCGACGAACCAGGCGAACGAGAGGAAGTGGACCGAGCGCATCGCTTGCCGGTTGAACAACCGGCCGAACCATCCGAGAGCATTGGAGATCGCCGGACTCTGCATCAGGCCGGTGAAGATCGAGACGGGCGCCGCGACGAATACGGTGATGAAGTAGCTGAGCTGCTGGAGGCCATTGTAGCGGGTCCAGCCTTCATCGACCGGAAAGTTCAGCGAGGCGTATTGGATCGCCGTCGAGAGCGCCGCTGGAAAGACCTCCCAGGTCAGCGGAACGAGCCTGCGCCACTGGTCCGTGGAAAAGAGCAGCACATAAAACGCGACGCCGTTGATCAGCCACAACAGATTGACCGAGAAATGCCACCAGCGCGATAGCCCGAGCGTATGGCGCAGACCGGGAATACCGAGCCAAGTCGGCAGCGTGACGGAATCATCTTTCGCGGTCCAGATGCGGCCCTTCGGCACGGGCACCTGGAACCGGAACCAATCGCTTCCCGGCGTGCAGTCGCGTCCCCAATAGAGCCGTGGGTGATCGGCCAGGATTTGGAGCCCGGCCCGCATGATGAACAGCATGAAGAACATATTCAGGAAATGCTGGAGCTGCAGCCACCAGGGAAAGCCGGAATCGACCGCCGGTGCCGATTGCGCAATGCCAGGATGGCTCTGGATGAAGGCCGACACGCTCGGAAGCTCGCGCAAGCTTTGCGCGAGCGCGATCAGGCAAAGCAGTGCCGCCGCTCCGATCGGCAGCGCCCAGAGCGTATTGACCCAGCGGCTCCCGATGCGGATGCGTGGAAATATTCCCTGTTGCGGCGGCATCCAGTGATTCAGTCGGATGCGATCGTCGGCATCGTTGAGCTTGGCACGGAGCGGCTCGTGCGATGGAGGCTTTGTGTTGGTGGGCATCGGCGATCGCTTTCTGTAATCGATCGCGCCTGGCGGAACGTCAGTCGCGAAAGATAGTGAGCGCCGAACCCTTGTGGAAGGCAACATGTTCGGTCTTGCTGCTCTTGATCTCGTATTGCGGCGCTTCGCTGCTCGCACGATGCGTATAGCCTTTGACCTCGAAATTGCTCGTGTGCACGCGAACGATGATGCCGCTGACTCGCCCGGCCTCCGAATTCCAACTCACATGATCGCCAATCTTGAATTTGTTTTTCATGACGCACTTCCGCGCAGGATGGTGCGCTTCGGATCCTCGGGGCGACACAAACCAAGGCTTCTCGCGTCTACCATGCGCCAAAAAACCCGATTAAAACAGCGTGTTTCAGCCATAAATCTGCGCTCATGCGGCCCGCCGGCTGGGCGCCATTGTCACGTCGGAGCCAACACGAACATATTCTTCACGATCGGTCATTCCACTAGAACGATCGCCGAATTCGCCGATCTTCTCCAGGAATTCCGCGTCGATCTCGTCGTCGACGTGCGATCGATGCCGCGGTCGCGCACCAATCCGCAATTCAACGGTGAAAGCCTCCCCGAAGCGTTGGTGCCGTGGCAGATCGGTTATGAGCATATCGCGGAACTTGGCGGCCTTCGCGGTAAAGCGCGCGGCGGCGAACCGTCCCCGAACCCTATTGGTGGGTGCGCGGTTTTCGGAACTATGCCGATTATGCTCTGACGAAGCTCCTTCTCCGCAGGCCTCGCGCGACTGCGAGAGCTCGGCGGCCAGCACCGGTGCGCGATCATGTGCGCGGAAGCCGTCTGGTGGCGCTGCCACCGGAGGATTATCACAGATTATCTTCTCGTCGCAGGAGAGCGCGTGATGCACATCCTTGGGACGGCGCATATCGACGAGGCCAGCCTGACGCCCGGTGCTGTCGTGTACGATGACGGCACGATCATCTATCCAGCGGAGAGTCCGCAATTGGAATAATGAGACGACCGCCGCTTTGACCTAACGGCCAAACGCGATGCGTAGGGTTGAGATGACTCCAACTGCGGCGAGACCGTAGCAGCAAAGCTGAATGGCAATCACTGCGGCAAATCGGGCGCCCGAGGTGGATATAATCCTCGATCAACACTCGCAGGCCGAGCGCGGTATGGTGTCGTCGCGGCAGAACAGCGCCGCGCAAAGATCAAAAAACGCCCTGCGATCGACCCCGTCGAAGCTGAAGTCCTCCGGCTGATGTTCAGGCTGTTTCGTGAACGGGACAGCAAATCAGGCCCGATGGGCATGAAGGCCGTCACAATCTGTCCGCTCTGTTACACGCGCGCTTTGGTGCCCATCTTTGTTCTGGAGTGGCGGAAATTTGACGCCCCGCGCCGGATTCGAACCGGCTAAGGCGCGCTCTTGGTTTTTTGAGCGCGAGCAAACGGCGCGGACGACAAATGATTGCAGGAAATCAGAACTCAGATTAGACTTGGGCCATGGACAGTTCCGCGCTTCCGCATAGCCTCGTGGGCCTCCTTCCTTTCCGCAGCCTCGCCCAAGGGGGCGGAAAGCCGCATGAAAAATTTTTGCTCGATTTTCCCGCGTAACCCATTGATAAGTCTCGATTCGGACGAGAGAATCCAAGGAAATCCAAGCAAATCCAATAGCCCAAATCGGAGGTTTTCGCAGTCAAACGCGACGGGCCAAGACAATCCAAACGAGCCGCCCTGACCGGCGCGGGGCGGACCGCTGCTCGCGAGAACCAGCGCCCAAGCGACGGCCATGCGACGGCGAAGCCCTGAGCCTGCGCGCGACCGCCCTTGAGGCGGGCTCCGGCGCGGCCTTACCTCGCCAGGATCGCCAGCAGCAAAAGCGCCACGATGTTGGTGATCTTGATCGCCGGGTTGACCGCCGGGCCCGCGGTGTCCTTGTACGGGTCGCCGACCGTGTCGCCGGTGACGGCGGCCTTGTGCGCCTCCGAGCCCTTCATCCACTTCACCCCGTCCTTGTCGACGAAGCCGTCCTCGAAGCTCTTCTTGGCGTTGTCCCACGCGCCGCCGCCCGAGGTCATGGAGATGGCGACGAAGAGGCCGTTGACGATCACGCCGAGCAGCGACGCGCCAAGCGCGGCGAAGGCCGTTAGCCTTCGAGCCCGAGATCCACAGCGCGCCGAAATAGACGACGAACGGCGCCAGCACCGGCAGCAGCGAGGGGACGATCATCTCGCGGATCGCGGCCTTGGTCAGGAGGTCGACGGCGCGTCCGTAGTCGGGGCGCTGCGTGCCGTTCATGATGCCCGGCATCTCCTTGAACTGCCGGCGCACTTCGAGCACCACCGATCCCGCCGCGCGGCCGACCGCGGTCATCGCGATGCCGGCGAAGAGATAGGGGATGAGGCCGCCGAAGATGAGGCCAGCGACGACATAGGGGCTGGAGAGAGTGAAATCGAGCGCGCCGACGTCCTGGAAATAGGCCGCGCCGGTTTCCTTGAAGTGCCGGATGTCGTTGGTGTAGGCCGCGAACAGCACAAGCGCGCCCAAGCCCGCCGAGCCGATCGCGTAGCCCTTGGTGATCGCCTTGGTGGTGTTGCCGACCGCATCGAGCGCGTCGGTCGACTGGCGCACTTCCTTGGGCAGGCCCGCCATCTCGGCGATGCCGCCGGCGTTGTCGGTGACCGGCCCGAAGGCGTCGAGCGCGACGATCATGCCGGCGAGGCCGAGCATGGTCGTGACGGCGATCGCCGTGCCGTAGAGACCGGCGAGCTGATAGGTCGAAATGATGCCGGCGACGATCACCAGCGCGGGGAGCGCCGTCGATTCGAGCGACACCGCGAGGCCCTGGATCACGTTGGTGCCATGACCGGTGACCGAGGCCTGGGCGATCGACACCACCGGGCGCTTGCCGGTGCCGGTGTAATATTCGGTGATGACGACGATGAGGCCGGTGACCGCGAGGCCGACGAGGCCGCAGATGAACAGGTTCGAGCCAGTCACCACCCTGCCCGCGACTGTCCCGACCTCGCCCCAGCCAATGACGTAGGTCGTCGCGATGGCGAGGCCGAGGATCGACAGAACGCCGGTGGCGATAAGGCCCTTGTAGAGCGCGCCCATGATCGAACTGTTGGCGCCGAGCTTGACGAAAAATGTCCCGATGATCGAGGTCACGATGCAGGCGGCGCAGATCGCGAGCGGATACATCATCGCCGGAATGAGCGCCGGCGTGCCGTCGAAGAAGATCGAGGCGAGCACCATGGTCGCCACGACCGTCACCGCGTAGGTCTCGAACAGGTCGGCGGCCATGCCGGCGCAATCGCCGACGTTGTCGCCGACATTGTCGGCGATGGTCGCCGGATTGCGCGGGTCGTCCTCGGGAATGCCGGCCTCGACCTTGCCGACGAGGTCGGCGCCGACGTCCGCGCCCTTGGTGAAGATGCCGCCGCCTAGTCGGGCGAAGATCGAGATCAGCGAGGCGCCGAAGCCGAGCGCGACCAGCGCGTCAATAGTCACGCGATCCGCGGGTCCATGGCCAAGAACGCGGGTGAGAACGCCAAAATACCCGGCGACGCCGAGAAGCGCGAGGCCGGCCACGAGCAGGCCGGTCACCGCGCCCGAGCGGAAGGCGATGTCGAGACCGCCGGCGAGCGATTTCGTCGCCGCCTGCGCCGTGCGCACGTTGGCGCGCACCGAAACGTTCATGCCGATGAAGCCGGCGGCGCCGGACAGGATGGCCCCGATGGCGAAGCCGATCGCCACCGTCCACGAAAGCAGAAGCCCGAGCACGATGAACACGACGACGCCGACGCCGGCGATGGTCGTATACTGGCGCTTGAGATAGGCCTGCGCGCCCTCGGCCACCGCGCCGGAAATCTCCTGCATGCGCGCGTGCCGGCGTCCGCCGCCATCAGGCTATTGATCGTGTAGACGCCGTAGACGATCGACAGGAGCCCACAGACGATAATCAAGCCCAAAAGCATGCGCGAAAGCCCCGTTGCAAGGCCGCGGGCGCTCTGCCGCGGCTCGTTTCTGGGCGCCTCTTGCCAGAAACTGCGCTTCGCCGCAACGGCGCGGCTATTTTCGGCCGGTTTTAGGACAAAAATCGGGCTGCGGCGGACCGCGGCGACCGGCCCGGCGGCGAACTCCCGCCAGAATGTCACGCCTCAGCGCTTCCCCTGCGGCGTCCAGACCCGCTCGCCGATGCGCAGCGACTGGACCTTCAGTTCCCCCTTGGCCTCGAACAGGTCGTCGCGAACGGCGACGCGGCCGTCCTGCTGCTCCACCCCCAAGAGCGCATAGGCCGCCGACAGCATGCGGGCGGCCGAGCCGGTGTACCAGGACCAGCCGCCTCGCCCGCCATGGCCCCAGCCATCGTAGATGTCGGCCGGCTGCTGGATGGGGATGAGGCCGTAAGTGGCGAGGCTTTCCGGATCGGTCTTCTTGAGCGGCGAGATTTTCTCGTAAATCTCAAAGGCGCGCGCGCCAAGGCGAGCGGCCAGCTTGAGGTCGCCTCTGGCCCGGGCCGAGGCGGCGAGGCGCATGAAGCCGTCGACGATCCAGGTCGCGCCGTGGCTGTACTGGCCGCCGTTCTCTCGCACGCCCGGCGGATAATCGGCGATGCGGCCGGGATAGGGCTGCGAATGCTCGTAGAACGGCGTCTCGAGCAGCAGCACCCGGTTCGGGCGCTCGATCCCCTTCAAGCCCCCCTCGATCGCCGCAAGAGCGCGCGCGTCGTCGCAGGCGCCGGAACAGGCGGCCCAGCCGGTGGTCATGGCGTTGCGCAAGTCGACCTCGCGTCCGTCGTCGGCGAAGTCGAGCAGATAATGGTCGCCGCGCCAGCCGGCCTCGAGCGCCTTGCGCTGACGAGCGAGCGCCGACTCGCATCGGGCGGCGAAAGCCTCGTCGCCCTTCGTGCGCGCAAGGGGGATGAAGCCGTCGAGCACGTTGGCGAGAAAGAAGCCCATCCAGACGCTGGTCCCGATGTCGCGCCGGCCGAGCACGTCGATGCCGTCGTTCCAGTCGCCGGCCCGCAGGAGCGGCAGGCCGTTCGCGCCCAGATGCTCGAGGGTGAAGGCGATGGCGAGGCGCGCATGCTCGTAGACGGTCGCGCTCTCGCGCGAGACGCGCGGAATGACGATCCAGGTCTCCTCGTGCGCCGGCACGGGCTCGGCTTCGAGGAACGGCGTCGCCTCGTCGAGCACAGTCCGATCGCCGCTTTCGCGCACATAGCGGGCGAGAACATACGGCAGCCAGAGATGCGGGTCGCTCGCCTTGGTCCGCTGGCCGAGCCCCGTTCCGCCGCCAGGCGCGCGATGCCACCACTTGAGCACGTCGCCTTCGCGGAACTGCTGGCTCGCGTGCAACACGATCTGCGCCCGGGTCAGCCGCGGCTCAAGCAGGGTCAGCGGCAGCACGTCCTGCAACTGGTCGCGATAGCCGGTCGCGCCGCCAAGCTGGTTCGGGCCGACGCGGCCGAACAGCCGCGACGCGTAGAGCTGGTAGGGCAGCCAGGTGTTGACCAGCCGGTCGAAGTCCGGCCGGTTGGTGCGGACCTCGACCTTGCCGAGCCGCTCGGCCCAGGAGGCGCGCGTCGCGGCGAGTTCGGCCTCGGCGCTTGCGACGCCGATGCGCGCCGCGGCGGCAAGCGCCTCGGCGCGGGTCGGGGCCTCGCCGAAGGCGATCGCGATCTTTGTCTCGCCGCCCGGCGGCAGCACGATCTCGCTGGAAAAGGCCGCCACGCGCCGCCCGTCATCGCGCGCGGCGCCGTCGCTCGAGCCCGCCTCGACCATCGCGGGAGTCAGGATATTGCGTCCCGGCCCGCCGAAGAAGCGCGCGCGGATGGTCTCGGTCGCCGGCCGCTCGAGACTCGTCGCGGCGAAGGCGAAGCCGCGCACGAAGTCGTTGCGCGGATTCTGGAAGAGCAGCGTCGAGCCGACCGTCTCGTCGTGAATCTTGTCGACGCTCGCGTTGGGGCTGTCCTCGAGCGCGAGATCGAAGAACGGCGCGACGCGCAGGCGCTTCGGATTCGTCCCGCGATTGCGCAGGGTCAGAAGGCGCATGTCGCCCGGATAGTCGGGCGGCACGAAGACCACATATTCGATCTCGAGATCGCCGCGTGACGTCGTGAACGTCGCGACGCCCGGCTCGTAGACGGCGTCGTATGTCGCATCCTCGCGCTGGAACGGCGCGAAGCCGACCGCGCCGGTCTCGCCCTTGTCGAGGTCGCGCAGATAGACGATCTGGCCCGGCTGCACGACCGTCACGCTGTCCATGCGGAAGGCGGAAAGCCCGTTCTGGCGGGCGTTGCCGAAGGCGGAGAAAATCTCGCCGTCGTTCGAGACCATCGTCGCCATGCCGAGCTCGTTCGCCATCACATGCGCCCACGGGCGGGGCGTGCGATGGGTGAGGCTAAGCGCCTTGCCGTCGGCGCGAGAAGCCGAACGGCCAGCGCGACGGTAAGCGCGGGCGAAGGCTCGACGGCGCGCGTTTCGTAGAGCCGCCTCTGCAGCTCCGGCTCGGCGAGCGGCGCAAGGCCGAAGCCGCGTCGCGATCAATTCGCTCGCCCACACTGCGTTGTCGGAGCGGCCGACGATGAACTCCGCCTCGGCCTGGCGCCTGCGGCAAGCGTGGCTTCGAGCGTGAAGCTCGCCGCCGGATCGAACGGCCAGAGCTTGCCTTCGTCGTCGAGCTTGCGCCAGCGCCACGGCTCGCAGCCGGTCGGCTTTAGGAGCGAGCCTTCGCCGATGAAGCGGATGCGCGAATCTTCATAGCCGACGAGCTCCGCGTTCAAGCCGGGTCTGACCGCGAAGAACGACGTTTCGCCGCGGCCGGCGCGGCCTGAGCGCAGAAGCCGGTTGCGCGCAAGAATGGCGTTGAGCGTGCGCACGAAGATGGTCTCGACATGCATGCCGGCGAAATCGAGATCCTTGGCGTAAGCGCCAGTCTCGTGGCCGGCGATCTCGCAGAAGCTCACGAGGCGCAGCCGCCGCTCCCGGCCCGACTTGTTCTCGAGCCGAATGCGCCAGCTCAGGATCGCGCCCTCGGGGTCGGGGGCGATCTCCATCCGCGCCTCGATCCCGTTCAGCGCATTGACGATGCGCGAGGCGATTGAAGCCCGGCTCCTCGATCCGGTAGTCGCCCGCGCGCCGCGCCGGCTCGAAGCCGATCGACCACGGCGCTTCGCCGTCCTCGCTCACGTAGAAGAAATGGCCGCGCGCCTGCAGCGGGTCGAGCGGGCGGCGAAAGAGATCGATCGGGCCGCCGCCGCGCTCGGCGCCCATGACGAAAGCCGCGCCGCGGCCGTCGCGCTGAATCTCGACGCCGACCGCGCCGTTGTTGAAGACGAAGCGATCGGGCCGGCGCGCAAGCTCGAGCGGCGCGCCTTCGAGCCAGGGGGCCGGCGGTCCGGATTTGGCCCGCTCCCGCACCACCGCCGCCACGCCAGCCGCGGCCGCCGCGGCGATCGCCGCGCCATAGGCGAAGCCGAGCGTCTTGACCGCCTCGGGCATCGGGGCCGCGCCGCGGGCCAGCGTCTCCGCCCCGGTCCAGGCTTTGTCCCACTCGGCGCCGCGCGGGATGTAGAAGGGGATGAGCAGCGGCGCCCAGGTGCCAAAGCGGCGAATGCCGTCAGGAATGGCGCGCGTGCGCCCGTGGTGGCCGACGAACCGGGCCGCCGCCTCGTCGGCGCGATCGCCGCCGAGAAACGACAGATTGACCAGGGTCGCGACCCTGAGCCCCATATGGTCGAACCAGATGAGGATGCGCAGCCAGTCGTAGGCGAGCAGGCCAAGAAAGAGGGTCAGGCTGAACTGGCGGAAGGCGGCCGGACTCTGCGTCATGTCCTTGCCGATCACGACCGCCGACCGGATCGCGCCATCCTGGTTGTACCAGGTCGGATCCGGCGACTGGCGCAGGAACGAATTGATGATCGGCGCCATCCACAGGCCCCAGCGCAGGACCCGCACCGCCTGCTCGACCAGGCCCTCGATCCCGGACGGACTGAAGAGGGTCTTGATCGGCCTCAGACTCCTTTGCAGGCCCGCGTCGAGCAGCACGTAGTTGATGGAGAAGAGGGGCGCCGCGAGCGACCAGTTGATGACGCCGGCGACCGATTCCGCCCAGAACAGCCTCACCCCGCCCGCGACCTCGCCGAGATTGATCGATCCGTATTTGTTGAAGATCGGATAGGTGGTGAAGTCGCCGAGCCGGCGCCCGTCGAGGCGGTAATTGACGTCGGCGTAGGCCCAGAATTTGGCGACCACGACCTTGAGCTGGGGCGCGTCGAAATACCACCCCAGCGCGCCGGCGACGAGGCCGCCGAGCAGGAGCCCGAGCGCATAGAGCCGCCAGCTTGGCAGCTTCGTCCGCCCGCCGCTCAAAACGCTCCAGCCGTCGAAGGCGAGATCGACGCCGCCGTAAGCGAGCGCGCCGATCGCGGCCATCACGAGGAAGCGCGTTCCTCCGTCATCGGCGGAAAGATCGGTGAGATAGGCGAGCGCCAGGCCAAGGCCGACGACTGCCCCGCGCGCGAAGCCGCGCGGATCGCGATAGGCGCGCGTGAGCCGGCCGAAGAACGGCGCCGTGCCGTCGGCGCTGCCGAGGATCGTCGCGCCCAGGGGAAAGAGGAGCGCGCCGCCGAGCGGGCCGATGATCAGCACGCCGCCCCGGAGGATCGCCTCCGCGCCCGGCGCGCGCAGGATGAGGGCGGCGATCAGAACGAAGCCCATGAACAGCGCGCCATAGATCGCGCCCTTGACGAAGCCGGTCCGCCAATGCTCCCAAACCGTCTCGATACGCGGCGGGCGCCCGCCAAGCCAATCAAGCATGACGCCGGTGAAGAGATAAACGATCGCCCATAAGCCCGCTTGCGCGAGGGCGGCGCAGGCGCTGGAGAAAAAAATCGCGAGGAACGGCTGAACGACCCACTGGGCCGCGTTGGCGACGAGCGGGCTCAAGGCGGCGACCGCGCCGCTCAGCGCAAACAGGCCATGGGCGCGCGCCGATCGCGGCAGCCGGTTGACGCTGACCAGGTTGATCAGCGTCAGGATCGCTTCGCCAATCCCCCACAGGATGAGCGCGCGTCCGATCGCGACCTGGACGGGAAACGGCAGCTTCGCCCCGCCCGTCACCACCGCGCCCAAGCCGGCCATGCGCCAGTCGGCGCCAACCGTAACCAAGAGGTTGAACAGAAAGGGAGTTGCGATCAGGCTCACGGCCTCGATGAGCCTCAATCCGCGAGCGGCGCTGACGAGCGCCATGATCGAACCGCCGACGTAGACGATCAGCGCGATCGTCGCCCCCGGCGGGTCGAAGCGCCAGACGTCCGCCCAGGGGCCGGGCAATTGCCAGAAACCAAGCGAATCATTGCGCTGAACGGCGAAGATCGCGAAGGCCGCAGCATCAAAGGCGATCAGCGCCGCGGAATATGGCCGCTCGGCCCATGCCAAGCGCAGGAGCGCCAGGCCCGCGGCGCCAGCGGCCGCGGCGAGGATCGGCTGCTTGAGCGCGACCGCGGCGTAAAGCCCGAGCGCCAGCAGCGCCGCGCCGCCGAGCGACGGAAGCGCGGCCGAGCGGCGCGCAAAAGGGCGCGCAAGGGGGGACGTCATCTCCATGCCTTTCGCCCTTCCGGATTCGCCCTCACGGGCCTTCCTTGCGGATTGCTCACTGAGTCGCAAGCTCGCGTTCAGCGCTTGCCGGCCGCCGCATAGCGGCCCAATATGGCGTCTATGCGCTCTCGCATGGCGACGTTTGGCGATGGCGGCCCGTGGTTACGGCGGCCGCAAGGAGGCTCATGATCGTTCGACGATGGGTGGCGTTCGCCCTTGCGGCGGCTCTTTTCGGCGCGACCGCCGGGCGCGCGGCGGAACTGCCCTCGCAACGCGGGCAGACCAGCAAGCCGAAAAAGGCCGAGCCGGCCCGGACGTGCAACATCGCCGGCAATCCCGGCGTCGCTTGCGGCGGACGGCGTCTGCGTGAGGCTGAGCGGCTATATCTCGTCCCAGTTCACCGCCGGATCCATCAACGGGCAACTGAGGTAGACGCGCGGGCCTCGCGGACGAGCGGCCGCCTCTTTTTCGCGGCGGGCTATGGGTCTAAACGGGCGCCCATGAAAAAACCGCAAGCCCCTCTCGTCCATCTCGGGCGGCCCTCGCGCATTCCCGACGCGCCCGACGCCAAGACGCTCGACCGCGTGCCCAATCCGCAGGCCGATACGGATTACATCGCCCGCTTCACCGCGCCCGAGTTCACCTCGATCTGCCCGGTGACCGGACAGCCCGATTTCGCCCATCTGGTCATCGACTACGCGCCGGACAAATGGATCGTCGAATCGAAATCGCTGAAGCTTTACCTCATGAGCTTCCGCAATCATGGCGCTTTCCACGAGGATTGCACCGTGCGCATCGGCAAGGACCTCGTCGGCCTGCTCAAGCCTCGCTGGTTCAGAATCGGCGGCTACTGGTTTCCGCGCGGCGGCATCCCGATCGACGTCTTCTGGCAGAGCGGCAAGCCGCCTGAAGGGGTATGGATCCCCGACCAGGGGGTCGCTCCCTATCGCGGCCGCGGCTGACCGAGGATCTCGCGAGGAACAAGGCGATTTCCGAGCAGGAAACCGTCGCTGATGTCTTGAAGGCGTTCGAGACCTACGCCGCCCCGAAGGGCGTGATCCAGGCCCCGAGCGATGCGCAGCTGACGGAAAATCTTGACGCGGCAGGCAAGGCGTCAGTCGAGAAATTGCGCGCGGCGCATTCCGGGTCCGAATTCGATCGGGACTACATTCGCTATGAAGTCGAGGGCCACCGGAAACTCCTCGACATCCAGGAGGTCTATCTCAGGAATCGGGCAATCTCGACGAGACCAATATCGCCAAACTGGCGCGGGGCATGATCAAGGAGCACCTGACGCTGCTCGCCGATCCGGACAAGGCCGCCTAGCCCAGGCGGTCTTTCAGGCGGCGCGGTCCCTTCGCGGAATCGGAAGCTTGGGCAGCGCTTTTCCAACCGGATGGCGCGGCTCGCCGAGAGCCGGAGCGAGCGAAGCCAGCGCATAGACCCGCGCGCGCAACTCATCCGCCAGCGCTTGCCGGTCCCGGATCGCGGCGATCGAGGCGAAGGGGATCGGCGCCCCGATGACGACCGGCAGCGTCGCGCCGATGCGCGCCTTGACCTCGTGGAAGATAAGCGAAAGCCGGAGCGTCTGGCTCACGTGGCTCGCGATCTGGAAGAGGCGGCTGTTCTGCCCGCCGAACCAGATCGGAATCACGGTTGCTTTCGAGCGCTGGATGAGCTGCGACACGAACGGCTGCCAGCGCGCCGTCGACGGCGGGCTTGAGGCCGAGCGCGTCGGGCGCGGTCGAAATCGCGCCGGCGGGAAACACCACCACCGCGCCGCCTTTCGCGAGCTTTGCGCGCGCCGCCGCGCGCGAGGCGAGATTGGTCCGCTCCGCTTCCGCCGTGCCGGAGAAATCGACCGGCAGGATGAACCCCGCCGCCTCGGGCGCGCGCCCCAGCACGATATGGGTGAGAACGACAAAATCGGGCCTCGCCTTGCTCACGAGCCAGGCCATCACGATCCCGTCGAGCACGCCATAGGGGTGGTTGGCGACGAACACCACGGGGCCGGTCCTGGGCACGCCGGCCAACGCACGCGGCGTCGTAGCGGACGTCGAGCTCGAGCGATCTGCACCGCCGCCTCGAAGAACGTCTCCCCCGCGCGCGGAAAGCGCTGGTTCTGCACATAGATCCGCTTGAGCTTCGGCTGGCCGGTCGCCTTCTCGATGAGCCGGATGAGCCCGCGCTTGATGGGCGGATCGCTCGCGGTCGCGTAGCTGAAGAGATATTTGTCCATCGGGCCCGTCTTCACGGCCAAACTTCGCGCCATATCCGGCTCGACGCGACCGTCGTATGACAAGCTTCTGTCAGGCGTCACCGGCGCTGCGCTTGGCGAGCCGGTCAAAATCCTGCAATTCGGCGACGAGCGCCTCGAAATCTTTCAGCGGCACCATATTGGGGCCGTCGGAGGGAGCGCGGTCGGGGTCCTGGTGGGTCTCGATGAACACCCCCGCCACGCCGACCGCGACCGCCGCGCGCGCCAGCACGCGCACGAACGCGCGCTCGCCGCCCGAGGCGGTCCCCTGCCCTCCGGGCTGCTGCACCGAATGGGTGGCGTCGAAGATGACCGGCGCGCCGGTCTCCCGCTTGAGGATCGGCAGCGCGCGCATGTCGGAGACAAGCGTGTTGTAGCCGAAGCTTACGCCCCTTTCCGTCACCAGAATGTCGGCGAGGCCCGCCGCGTCGAGCTTGGCGACGACGTTCTTCATGTCCCAGGGCGCGAGAAACTGCCCCTTCTTGACGTTGACCGGCCTCCCGGTCTCGGCCGCGGCGATGAGAAGATCGGTCTGGCGGCACAGGAACGCCGGAATCTGCAACGCGTCGACGGCTTCCGCGACGTGCGCGCACTGGCTCGTCTCGTGCACGTCGGTGATTACCGGCAGGCCCAGCGTCTCGCGGATTTCGGCAAAGATCGGCAGCGCCGCCTTCAGCCCGACCCCGCGCGCGGCCGAGCCCGAGGTCCGATTGGCCTTGTCGAAGGACGACTTGAAGACGAGGCCGATGGCGCGCCGCGCCGCGATCTCCTTCAGGGCCTCAGCCATTTCGAGCGCGTGGGCCCGGCTCTCGAGCTGGCAAGGCCCCGCGATCAGCGCAAACGGCAGCGCTGGGCCGAACCGGGCCGCGATGCGGCCCCTGGCCGATCTGAACGATGGAATTGTTGCGCAAAGGGACGTCCCGCTGTCGGCCGCGGCTCTTAGCGGCAGACGGGGCTCAGTGGCAAGCGCGAGGCGAAAGCGATCCGTTTCGGCTTGCGGACGGCGAGGCGGGCGTATTTCTTTAGCTCGCCAGGCCTCTGCGAAAGCACGGAACTAAACGGAGTCCTAAGACGCTGAAAACATGAGAGCGCGCCGGTAAAACGGAACTAAGCGGGTCCCTGCCCTTCCACCGTCTCGCTCGCCGCGAAGTCGATCTCGACCCGCGCGCCGCTCGGATCGAAAAAGAACAATTGCCAGACGCCGCCTGCATGGCCGGGCTGAGGCAAACGGACCAGATTGTGCTTGATCCCCCGCGCCTTCAGCTTGGCGAGGTAAGACGGGGCGTCCTTGCCCCAGAAGGCGATATGATCGAGCACGCCCCCGCCCTCGGGAATGGACGATCGCTCGACGACATGCAGGACGGCCTTGCCGTCATTGTAGAGCCACGCGCCGGGGAACGAGAACGCCGGGCGCGGCCCGGGCGTGAACCCGAGAATGTCGTTATAGAAGGCGACGGTCTTTTCGGCGTCGGTCGTGAGAATGGTGAAATGATCCATCCGATCAATCGGCACGGGGGTCTCTCCTCCCTTGGCGCAATGGCGCGAGACGTCTCCCGCCGGCGGGCGAAGGTCAGACTCGTCGCGTGCCGCGGCGCCTGTCAAGTCCGAGCCGGCCGCGCCAATCGAAATCACGATATCCAAGCAGGATTGCGTTGGCTCGCCGACGAAATCCTGCTTAGACGCCTCGAACTGTCTCCGTTCGCCAAAGCGAGCCTGGAGGGAAAGATGCGCTTCGGGTTGTGTTTGATCGCCTGCCTGACGGCGCTCGCCGCCGTTTCTCCCGCGCGGGCGCTGGAGAGCCGCATGACCGACAACACCAACGATCGCTGGGTCGAGGTCAGCGGCCAAGGCAGCGTCAGCGCCGCGCCCGATTTCGCCCGGGTGACGCTTGGCGTGACAAGCGCCGGAAAAACCGCGGGCGAGGCGATGGCGGCCAACGCCAAAGCGGCCAATACGCTCGTTTCGCTCATCAAGGCGGAGGGGATCGCTCCCGCCGACATCCAGACGACTGAGGTGTCGATTTCGCCGGTGTTCTCGCAGCCCGTTCACGGCCAGGAGACCGCGCCGACGATCACCGGTTATAGCGTGAGCAACAATGTGACGGTGATCGTCCGCGACATTCCGCGCCTTGGCGCCCTCCTCGACAAAGCGGTGACTGCCGGCGCCAACTCGGTTTATGGCATCGGCTTTGGCCACAACGATCCCAGCGCACTGGCTCGACAAGGCGCGTCCGCTCGCGGTCGCCGACGCCAGACGGAAAGCCGAGATTTACGCCAGCGCGGGCGGCGCGAGGATCGGCCGGCTGATGGCGCTCACAGAGGAAGGCGGCCCCCAACAGCCCATCGCCTTTTCTCGCGCCTATATCGCCGGCGCCCGCGCCCCGACACCGATCGAGGCGGGCGAGGACAAGCTGACCGTCGCCATCACGGCGCGGTTCGAGCTGATGCAGTGAGCGCCGGCTCCGGCGAGACGTTTGCCGCATGAGGACGCGCCACACGCCGCGCCTGCTTGTCAATTTCGCCGACGCAAGGCGCGAATCGTCATCGCTTTTTGATAGACCCGCGTCTATAATAGCTCGCTCGCACTCGTTCCACGGCCTCGGCGCGGAACACTCGAGACCGGCGTTGCGCTCTTGGGCGTGACGCCGAGAGGATCGCTTGATCCTTCCCCCGGCGCAGTCGACCCGCCGCTCGACGACGCTTTTCTACAAAGCGGATATTGGGCGGAGGTTGCAGAATGTCGTTAGCGGAAACGAGTAGCGCAGCGTTGACGGCCCGCGATTGGGCTAAAGCGCTTGTCCCCTACCGCCAGGCGAGCGCGGCGCGCGGCGTCTTTGAACTCGCGGTCACATTCCCGCCATTTGTCGCGGTCTGGACCGCGATGCTGCTTGCCTCGCGCCATGGCCAATATTGGCTCTCTTTTGCGTTGGCGCCGCTCGCCGCCGGGCTGCTCATCCGCCTGTTCATCATCCAGCACGATTGCGGGCACGGCTCGTTCTTTCCAAGCAAGCTTGCGAACGACTGGGTGGGCCGCGCAATCAGCGTCTTGACGGTGACGCCCTACGATCATTGGCGGCGCTGTCACGCGATTCATCATGCGACATCGGGCAACCTCGACCGGCGCGGGATCGGCGACATCAAGACGCTCACGGTGCGCGAATATCTCGAACGCGATCGGCGCGGCCGGCTCAAATATTGGCTCTATCGCCATCCGCTGGTGATGTTCGGGATAGGGCCGACCTACGTGTTTCTATTGGAGAACCGGCTGCCTATCGGCTTCATGCGCAAGGGCCTGATGCCGTGGCTCAGTACGATGACCACCAACGCCGGTCTCCTGCTCGCCGCCGGCTCGTTGATCCTGTACGTAGGCTTGACGACGTTCCTTATCGTCCATCTGCCGATTGTCGTGCTCGCGGCGACGATGGGCGTGTGGGTGTTCTATGTGCAGCATCAATTCGAGGCGACGACCTGGGACGGGTCGACCGATTGGAGCCAGCCCGAAGCGGCGCTGAGCGGCAGCTCGCACTACCATTTGCCGCTGCCGCTGCGCTGGTTCAGCGCCAACATTGGCGTGCATCACGTCCATCACCTGTCGAGCGGCATTCCCTTTTATCGGCTCCCCGAGGTCTTGCGGACCTATCCGGAGCTTAGCGAGGTCGGCCGGCTCACTCTGTGGCGCAGTCTTGTTTGCGTCCGGCTTGCGCTGTGGGATGAAGAAACGCGGCGCCTCCTGTCGTTCCGCGAGGCGCGGAAGGCTTGTCGGAGATTGCGATCGCGCAATCACGCTCTGCCGGCGAAACGATGACCGAGACAAACCCGGATGCGGCCGATCATCGAGTTTTTGGCGGGCTTCTTTTCGCCCTCGCTGAGCGTCACGCCCCCGGGCGACGCTTCGCGACGAGTAGCCTCGATCCGAAGCAGCTGAGAAATCCGCTCAACGCCGCGATCTGAGCGGCAGCCATCGTCCAGACACGGGATTGGCCCATAGCGCCGCCGCCGCTTGTTCGCCCGGCGGAAATCCAATGGCGATGAGGTCCGTTTCCTTGGCGGCCCGCGCGAAAGGCTCGACTTTGCTCTTGACGCGATAGGTGGGGGAATTGGCGTCGTCGACGGGCAACACGCTCACCACCTCAAAAGGACCCCTGGGCCTCGACGTCGATGGCAGCCTGCTGTTGAAGTCCACAGCCTGCCCGATCGAGAATTTGTAGGGGGTCATGATTTGGCCTCTCCCGCCCTCTGGTCAGAGCGTGTGACAAAGGGTCCATACCGACGCCAACGGCTCCGCGTCTTGCGTCTCCTCACCGGCGGCCGCGAACCGACCTCGTCGTAGCTTATGCGCTTGCCGCCAAACGAAATCCATCAGCAAAAACCCCGCGCGCAGCAAGCCGCACGCGGGGTCCCAAACCACACAAGCCTTACCAGTACATCCGTGGTCAGAGCGATATGGCTATTGGAGGCGCCGGTCAGGCAGCCTTGAGATTATCCGCGGAAGACTTGCCGGTCCTTCGATCCGCGACAATTTCGTAAGAGACCTTCTGTCCCTCGACAAGGCTGCGCATCCCAGCCCGCTCGACGGCGCTGATGTGCACGAACACATCCTTGCTGCCGTCATCGGGCTGGATGAAGCCAAAACCTTTTTGGTCGTTGAACCACTTCACGGTTCCTTGCGCCATGAGACACTTCTTTCAGGTACGTGTTTAAACGAACGGCGCAATCGCGCAGCTCGCTCATAATGATCGAGATTTTGGAAGAAGGTCGTCAGTCCGACGCGTAGCGCGCGGCGAGGCCAAGTCGTCCGGCCGAAACTCGATTTGAAATGACATAGCGCATGTCGGCGCGCTTCACAAGGCCCGCACGCCCGTCGTATCTGCGCCGGCCCTGATCTCGAGGACCTTTGTCCTCGATCTTTGCTGGGATCGGGCGCCGATCGCCGGTCTTTCCGATCGATATTGGCGATCAAGGGAAGCACAAAGTTCTCGCCCGCGAGCGGCCTTCGGCTTTACCTCCGATCGGCGTTGTCCCTCAGTCCATATCGACGCAACACGCTCTCAAAAAGGCCGATCTGTTCGGTCATTATATTGATCGCCTGTTCCCTGGTCACCGGCTTGGCGATCGGAGCTCCGGCATTGATCGCTTCTAGCTGTTTGATCGCTTCGGCGAGGTATCGCCGCGTGTCCGCCAATAAATCCACTGGCTCCATGAGTTTTCGTCCGGTGCTTCGCCTCACCATAGCACGATTGGGACGGCGCTCACCACGCATTCCGGGCTTCCGGGAATCCGCCCGGCTCGCTAGAGTAGGGCGAGGAGGCCCCCATGTGCCGCAACATCCGCCCGCTGTTCAATTTCGAGCCGCCCGCGACCGAAGAGGAAATCCGCGCCTCCGCGCTTCAATTCGTGCGCAAGGTGAGCGGCTTCAATAAGCCCTCGCAGGCCAACGCCGAGGCGTTCGAGCGCGCGGTTGACGAAGTCACGGAAACGGCGCGCAGGCTCATCTTTTCGCTTCACAGCGCCGCTCCGCCGCGCGACCGGGCAACCGAGACCCTGAAGGCGCGGGAGCGATCGCGGCTGCGCTACGGATAGCCGAGAGCCGCGTTTCGCTTCACGCGCCGGGATAGGCGCTGACGCCAGGCGACCGCCACCCTTCCAGCGCATCTTCGCGCGGACGGAAGATCTCGACCTTGAGCGGATGACAGCGCGCCACGTCGCTCGAATGGGTCGCCCCGCAATCGCCGCCCGGACAGGCCGAAAGCGCGCCGACGAGATCGATCTCAGCGAAGAACTCAATGAAATCTCCCTGACGCACCGGGCTCGCCTTCATGAAATAGCGGTGGGAGTCCCGCTCGAAACCGGTGCACATGAAGACGTTGAGCACGTCGTGGACATGCGCCTCCGCCTCGCTCGGCGGCAATTTCATCCGCTCCGCCAGCGCCCGCGTCAGGTTCGAATGGCAACAATGATGATAGTCGCCGCCAGTCAAGAGCCGGTTGGTGTAGGGATCGCAGCGTGTTCCGATCACGTCGTGGACGCCGGCGCCGTCAGCGTCGAAGCCGTACCAGCCGAGCGTGTCGTAAGTCACCGTCGCCATCGGCCGCAAATAGGGCAACGCGCTCCAAAGCCGCGCGCCGGTGGTCACATGCGTCGCGTTGAGGGCGCGCGTCTTGCCGCTGAAGAAGCGCTCAGAGAGGTTTGTGGCGCTCCACAAGTTGAGGTCGCCGACCTGCGGACCCTCGATGCTCGCGATGCGGAAGAAATGCCCGGCCGGAACGTCGAACGCGCGCCCCTCGCGCGGCGGCACGATTGTCTGGCCGATCTTCGTCACGCCCGCACGCGCATTGTCGTAGAACGCCGGGTCGTAGGCGGGCAAACGGTCGAGCGGGTAGACAACGACCGGCTTCGCGGCGCGGCGCTGAGCGGCGTCCGACGGAGGCTGCATCTTTGATGGGCTCGTCATGACCGCAGAGGCTAGTCGAAGGCCAGGCCGCCGGCAAAGGCCGAGAGGTCGCGACCGCTCACCATCCACCGGCCTTCACGGCAGGGAAGGAAAATCGGCTCAAACCATAGCGTGAGGACGCGACCGGACCGGCTCTTCAGGGCGCGGCGCCGAACATCAGGTAGCCGCCGCCGCGCCAGATGACCTCGTAACGACTGTCGTTCAGAAAACGGCGCCCGATTCCGGCGATGTCGATGTTTCGGTGGCGTTCGATCAGCCCAGCGAAGTCGTCGCCCATGCTCATGATCTTCGACGCGATCCAGTGGTCAAGCCCGGGGAAGCCCAGCCGGTGGCCGATGTCGAGGAAGTCCGGCAACTCGTCAGCGATAACCACGGGGGCGCCGGGCCTCGCAACCCTGGCCATTTCGCTAAGCGCCTTCTCCGGGTCGTTGAAGTGGTTAAAGCCGCCGTTGCTCAGCACGGCGTCGAAATAATTATCATGGAACGGCAAGTTCTCCGCCGAACCCTGGATAAGTCGGAGGTCGCGGCCGGAATTACGGCGCTGGCAGTCGGCGAGCTGAGCCGCCGATATGTCGATGCCGACGATCGACCAGTCCCTCGGGAGCCATGGCGTATAGACGCCGTCGCCTATAGCGACGTCGAGCAGACGAACGTCGCGGCGCTTCGGCAGGCGCCGCAGGACAACGTCGCGCGCCCGCTTCTCGCCACCGTTGAGAAGCCAGAATAGGGTCTCCCACACGCGAACCTTCTGCCACTGTCCGTTGTCATAGAAGTCGGCTGCGATCTTGTTGTCATCGATCGGATCATCATCAACGATGAGCACGCCATCGCGAATGGGCAAACTCGCGCCGCACCAACCTTCATTGCAGTCGAAGCCGAACTCCGTTCGGCGCAGGGCGCCGTGGCAGCGCGGGCAGCGAAGGAGTCCGGCGGCGGACGTCCAGGCGCCCGACAGTTCGCGGGCGCTCGTCGCCGCGCCAGTCCAGCGCCAGGCGGGTAGACGGCGGCGGCCCTCCAGCGTTTCCTGGTCTCGGGTGACATCGGACACCGCCATTTGTTTCTCCATCCTGATCTTCCGCAACCTCCTCCGGCGCGGAGCAACACAATTCGTTAGATGACCCACTCCAAAAGATGCGCCTATATCCGGCGGACCTTCGATCCAGAGCCCGCCGCGCGGACCTGAGGTCGAAGGGCGCACGACCGCAATATCGGCCCTTCCCTAAGGCGGTCCAAACAAAACCAGAAAAATCCAATCCAAATTCCTCGGATTTCCTTGGCTTGTTCGTCCGAAGCGCGACTTCTCAAAGGGGGTTATGCCCAACTCGATAGAAAAATCGGGGGTATCTCAAAGCGTGTGCAAAATGTCTCAACCGCCGTCTCCCCCAACCATTGTCTCGTCGCGCAAGCATCGCCTCGTAAGCTTGCCTGATTCTGGAACTGAAAAAGGCGTAACATATATTTCTGATTTGTGCAATCAAATATGCAAATTTCTGATTTTCCACAAGCGCGCAGGCGGAGCGCGCCACGATTTACTCGCAAATGCGATAGCTCCCGCTCGGGTCATGTTGCGCCACGTCGAGATGCATATTGCTCGCGTGGAACGCGTCGGAGCCTGGCCCCAGGACGGTGGTGAACCAACCGCACGCGGCCTTCCGTAGGGCGTGGAGATATGAGGCTTCCTCCGCGCTCGTCTGCCGCTCGACGAGGACTCGTCGCTTATCCGCCATCCCGATCGCAGCGAAATCCACCGCCAGTCCCTTGGCGTGAGCGCTGATCTTGGCGCCGGCGATGCGGTCCTGGGTCCGGCACTCGTAACCGGGGCCGGTTTCAATCGCCGCGACTTTGGCGTGCAGCATCGCCTGCCCGAGCGGCGCGACGATGAGGCGAACATAATCGGCGAGCACGGCGGCGAATTCGCACGCAAGAAGTGGACGCTCGGGCAGGCTCACGGCGTCGCCCTCCACCATCAGCGACGACAGCCGCACCGGCGCATCAATCGCACATCCTTCGACGGAGCTCGCTGGCGCCGGCGCGGCTTCGGCGCTCGCGCCGGCTGCGGTCAGTTTCGCAAGGCAGGCGGCGGCGCCTTCGCTCCGCGCTTGAGACGGCGCCTGCTGCGCTGGGGGTAAGGGGGGCACAGGCTCCGAGGGCCTCGGCGGCGGCAACGGCGGTTCGTTGGCCATCGCCATCGCCTGCAACGAGACGGCACCGCCGAGCGCAAACGCGGCCAGGATCAGCGCCGATCTCCGGAATGAACCCAGCATTTTGCCTCCCGCGTAACGCGCGCCCTGCGCCCAAAGGCCGTCGCCCAAAGGCTTGTGAAAATCGCGGAGATGGACTATAGGCGCTGCATCGAGTTTCGGCCGGACGACTTGGCCCCGCCGCGCTATGCGTCGGACTGACGACCTTCTTCCAAAACTTCGATCACTCTGAGCCGGCTTGCGCGCCTGCGCGGCCTACCTAAACACCTACGTGAAAGAAGTGTCTCATGACGCAAGGAACCGTGAAGTGGTTCAACAGCCAAAAAGGCTTTGGCTTTATTCAGCCGGATGACGGCAGCAAGGACGTCTTCGTCCACATCAGCGCCGTCGAGCGCGCCGGGATGCACAGCCTCAACGAGGGACAGAAGATCTCCTATGAGGTTGTCGCCGATCGAAGGACCGGCAAATCTTCGGCGGACAATCTGCGCGCCGCCTGATCGGCGCCGCCATGGCCAGCTTGCCCTGAACAGGGTAGGCTGGCGGGGTTTTCTTTCCGGGCCCGCGTGCAGTTCGCTGCGCGCGGGTTTTTTGTCGCGGACTTCCCGCGCGACGAATTCGATGGCTCGCGCCGCCGACCCGGAGGCGGCTACGGCCGCAGGGCGCGCCTACGCCTGGACAGCAACCCGGTCATGAAGAGCCATGCGGCCATCAATGTCGCCACCAGACGGCCCGAGAACAGCTTCTTCGGTTGACCGCACCATAAGCATTTGACGCTCGCGACGGTTGTCGGTTTGCCGCAGGCCGAGCAAACGCTTACGTGCCGCATGGAAGTGGTCTTTCCTGAAATGAGCCGCGGCTAAACGCGGCGACGGCAAAAGTGTTCCCAATGCGGCCAATTCCCAGGAACGGCATGATCCGCCATGAGGACGGAAAGCCGACCGCGACGACCCGCGACGCCGCCCGTCCGTCGCCCCCTGCCGATCCGCCGGCGAAACCCTATCTTATTGGGGCTCGTGCGACGGAAGACGCCGACCGGCTGACCCGACCGCCCCACAAAACAGGACGACCCGATGGTTTCCTTCTCCTGCGTGCCGACCCAACGATCGCCCGACCGGGCGCCCGTACGGATCCCCGTCATCGTCGCGGTCGCGGCGCTCGCGCTCGCCGGCTGCAACGCCAATGAGCAGGTCAGTCCCTCGTCGCCGGGGGCCTCCCAGGTCTTCGCCGGCCACTACGTCGAGACCAACCCTTACAATCCGATCAGCTACGCGCAGAACAACACCGGGCGCGGCGGCGGCCGCTAAGGGAGCGCGACGAGGGCAGCCTTCGGGGCTCCCCATTTGGCTGCGAAAACCCCAGTTTTTTGGGGGTTGGGAAAAGCTTGGATTTCCTTGGATTCTTTCGTGCGAATCGGGACTTATCAACGGTTACGCGGGATTTTCGGCGAAAAATTTTTCGTGACCCCCGGCTCGCCCGAGAAGCCGGATCGGGCGCTTAAGGTCGAGGCCATTCGGAAGGGCGGGATTGTTCATGGCGCAAGCTTAACTCGATTTCTGATTGTCAGCAATGAATTGTCGTCAGAGCCCATCGAGCAGGCCAGGCCGCCTTTGGGTCAGGAGGGATGAACCTCCCGACGCTCGGCGCCGCGCCGCTAAGCGTTTATTGTGCTCCGGTCGCCTTGGCGCCGGGTCCCCTGCCCGCTGACAATCGCCTTCGACGAACCCAGCGGGGCGGTAAGAATACGATGAAGCTTCTGATCACGGGCGCGACCGGAAAGGTGGGATCGAACCTGATCCGGCGGCTAAGCTTGTCGCCTCGTCCCGATCTGGTCATCCGCGCCCTGTGCCACAATCGCGCGCTACCGGCGGCGCCGGGGCTCGAGGTGGTGAAAGGCACGATTTCCGACCGCGAGAGCGTCGAGCGCGCCATGGACGGCGTGAGCCATGTCGTGCATCTCGCGACCTGCAAGGAGATTCCCGATCTCGTCATGGACGTGACGGTCAAGGGCCTGTTCTGGCTGACCGAGGCGTTCCGCTTAAGCCCGACGGCTGAGCAGTTCATCCTGATCGGCGGCGACGCCAGCGTCGGCCATTTCTTCTACGACCATGGGGGCCCGGTGACCGAGGCGACGCCGCACAGGGCCTATCCGGGCTGCTATGCGCTGTCGAAAGTGCTGGAGGAGACGCTGCTCCAACAGACGCATATCCAGTACGGGCTCAATGTCTCATGCCTGCGCGCGCCCTGGATCATGGAGAAGGACGACTTTCGCTATTCGCTTTCGTTCGGCGATGACGTGTTCGGCGGCCCGGACTGGAAGACGCTCGTTGCCCCGGAGGTCGCCGAGCGCTGCCGCAAGGAGGGCACCATTCCCCTCCTGCGCGACGCGCACGGGCGCCCGCTCAAGCGCAACTTCGTCCATGTCGACGATCTCGTCGACGCGATCCTCGCCGCGCTCGACAATCCGGCGACGCGGGGCAAGCTCTACAACATCGCGATGGACGAGCCCGTCGACTACGCCGCCGTCGCCGCTCATCTCAAGGCGACCCAGGGCCTGGGGTCGATCGACATCCCCAGCGCCTATCATTCCAATTGGCTCGACAATACGCGCGCCAAGTTCGACCTCAACTGGCGCCCGCGCACCGATCTGGCCTCGCTCATCGACGCCGCCTGGACCTACAAGCGCGCCCCCGACGATCCCCGGAAGGTTTGGTATCCGGGGTGAGGCGGCGGAATAAACGTCAATAAACGCCAGTAAGCGCTAATAAACGCTAGTAAAAGTGCTAGCGTTTACTAGCGTTTATTTTTTGGAATCGAGACTTATCAATGGGTTACGGCCGTCTGGAGTAAAAAATTTCCCTACCCTCAGACCCGATATTCACATCGCCAGAGCGAACTATCCTTCCTTGCTCTCGCAGCATCCGCACGCGATCCGTTTCTGGTTCGGCGACAGGAAGCAGTATAGGACGAATTTCGGTTTGATGGAAGAGATTGTTTTTTATTTTCGGATTCGCGCAGCGATTCAGGCGAATTCGACGAATCGGACGCCCAGGCCGGATGGAAGTTTTCTCTGAAGTGTTCTCGTCTCGACAGCATGGCGAACGCGATGGAGAAAACGTGACCGAGGCTCAGTTTGCGCCGTGGCGACGCCTGGACCCTTGCGGGGCGCCAAAGCCGCCAGTGGCGACGGCGCCAGCAGGGATCGCCGATCGGCTGGCCAAGCGCCTGCGCAACCTTGAGGGAACCTGATGGCCGAGCTCTCCTCCGCGTCGACCACGCGCTCGTGCGGCGGCCGGTCTCCCCACCGTTGGAAAGCGGCCATGTGGTTCCCCGTCATTCTCGCGGTCGCGGCGTTCGCGCTTGCCGGCTGCAACGCCAATCAGGCGGTCAATCCCTCGTCGCAGCCGCCCTCCCAGGTCTTCGGCGGCCACTACGAGGACACCAACCCTTACAATCCCGTCAGCTACGCGCAGAACAACACCGGACGCGGCGGCGGCCGCTAAAAGCCGGTCGCGAAGGCAGAGGGCGCGGTCTGTCATTGAACTGGAGAGCGCGAAATTGCGGATCCCGATCGTTCTCACCTTTGTGGCGCTCGCGCTCGCCGGCTGCAACGCCAATCAGGCGATCAATCCCTCCGGACAGACGAACCTCTGCGCGAACGATCCCAGCTGCAATCCCTACAATCCCTCGAGCTACGCCCAGAACAACGTCGGCATCGGCCGCTAAAAGCCGGGAGCGCTACAAAGACCGACGACTTAGCCCGCCGCAGACGGGCTGACGCCGCCGAGCCGAGCCCTGGACAGCGCTTGCGGCTCGGAAAACGAGACTTGGCAACGCGGTGAATTCAATAGTCAACGGAAGTGGAAAACGTCCTCGAGGATCCTGAAGAGTTCGCGAGCAGCTTTCTCGTCCAGTTGTATGGATTGGCTCTTCTTACCGGGCATCTCCCGCACAGAGCGGCCGTAACTGTCGATTTGCATAAATCTCCGCCCGTCCCTCTCAAAGCTGGTGTACGTGGCCTCAATGGAATCGTGGATGGAGTTCCGATCCATCCTCTTTTCTTCAAAAGACTTGATCAGCGCCATCTCACCTTCTCTGCGTCGAACTCGTCACGCAATCCCTAATGCTAGCCATGGAGGCCAGACGAGCGACTGGGCGCGCTCGCCCACTAGACCTCAGTCTTGAATTCCTCGTCCAACTCGTCGATTCTCTTTTGCATGTCTTCCAGCTCAAACTGCAAGCCACGATACACCAAATCAAACTCATGTTTTTGGGTTGCAGTGAGATCGTACGAGGAAAATTTTTGCTCCAATAATTCTAAGCCCACAAGAACTCGATCAAACTCAGCATTGTTGAATACCCTACCAAGTCCCCGATTGTCAATGTCTTTTCTTAATTCTAACATTATTTCCTTGATCATCTGAGCGTGACTTCTCTGCTTGCGGCTTCCTCGCAGGGTCACTAACACTATAGCGAAGGCCTGAACTAAATATTCGAAGCCGTTTCCAAAGTGATGTGAAAGCAGACGTCCGGCCTGATCTCGTCTAAAGAGACGCTCAAGTCTATCCATTTCTTCCTCGACTTTTAATAGCTGCTTTGCGAGCAAAATCTCATTTTCTTGACGGAGATCCCTCGGCGAAACAGGCACAATTTCGCAGCCGTCATCGTAGTAAGTTGCTCCCTTAAAGCTAGTATCTGTTATGTCTCTTGATGGGATTATGGCTGACGACGGACGCGCTCTGCTTGCTTCTTTTTCCGAACTGGCTGGATGGCCACAAAGCCTGTTTCTTAGATTTCGAATATCCGACAGGCGTTCTTCATCATTCGGATGCCATTTAAGCTGAAGAGCTTTGCACAGATTTAATACCGCATCTTGCTGCACGTACATCGCCTGTAAAAAACCATAGCACGCTAACAGGTTTGCACCGTGGTGCTCTCCGATCGCAAGGTGAAAGCTCGCAGCAGCCTCAGAAGCGTCAAGGAGGGCGTCCATCGCTCCGTGAAACCAACGCTTTTGAGTAGCATTGCTTCGATTCAAAATCGACGTGAAATAAGCATTGGATTTCTGATAGATTCGATCTCTGGTATCATGAAGATTTCGAAGGCGGTCGATGTCTGTCATGCTCTCAGCGCCTCGCTCTCAACTGCACTCTTGCGTTGCCGCAGATGTCGCAATCGGGCAGGCGCCGTTGCGGACCATGGTGAAAGTGCCGCATTCGGGGCAGGATTCGCCCACTTAGCCTCTCATGCGCGCCTTCGCCCCTTCAGGGGCGCCGCTGGCGGAGGTTTCACCGTCTGGTCGCGTCGTCCGGCCAACAATCCTGCGATCGAAATGTCCTCGTCGATGTCCTCCCAATGCAACCCAAAACGACCGATCTCGACCGCCTCGCGTTGCTTCGACGTAGCGTTGAGCAGTCGCGGAAACCACGCGTAGGGAACGCTGAGCGTGCGGCCGTCCGACAGTTCCACCCACATAGAATTGTCATCGAACCTAACCGCCGTGGCCGAAATGTCCATTCCACGCTCTCTGATCCGCGCCCTCTCATCAGTCACCATTCGGAGGAGGGCGTTCAGTTCCGCTGCATTAAACCCAAAGCTATCGGCCACGGCAACCTCGGGCTGCAACCAGAATTTCGCCTCGTCACCGCCCCGACGTACATGCACATGAACAGGCTCTCGCGGGTCCCCCTCGTTCGAGAAGAAATAGAAGCGATAGCCCTCCCGTCGGAAGACCGTCGGCACGGAGCGTCAGACTTCAGCTGCACCCCGTCGTGCCGCCGCAGGTGTCGCACTTCAGGCAGGTGCCGTTGCGCACCATGGTGAAGTTGCCGCATTCGGGGCAGGCTTCGCCGACATAGCCTTTCATCCGCGCTTCGGCGCGCTTCTCGGCGACCGATTCGGCTTGCGGCGCAAGGCTCGAGCCGATGGCGGGCGCCGCGCGCTCGGCCAACTCGCCTTTGAGCGCGGTCGCGCCCTGCACGAAGCCGCCATGCGCGCCCGAGCCGCTCGCGACCTGAACGGAGGCCGCGTCCCCTGCCCCGCTCCTCACCAGCATCAGCTTGTCGCCCGGCCGCGAGCGCAGGAGGCCCTTGGAGACGACGGAGGCCACCGGGGCGCGGCGGCGGCGCCGCGCCTTCGCCCGCGCCCGGCGCCCGATCCTGATCGACGCCGCCGCCGAGCACCGTCGCGCCGATCTCGTCGGGCGCGATATGGGCAAGGTCGTTGCGGCCGAGATAGGAGATGGCGAGCTCGCGGAAAATATAGTCGAGGATCGAGGTCGCGTTCTTGATCGCGTCATTGCCCTGAACGAAGCCCGGCCGGCTCGAAGCGGACGAAGGTGAAGGCCTCGACATATTCCTCGAGCGGCACGCCATATTGCAGGCCAAGCGAGATGGCGATGGCGAAATTGTTCATCAGGCTCCGGAAGGCGGCGCCCTCCTTGTGCATGTCGATGAAGATCTCGCCGAGGCGCCCGTCCTGATATTCGCCGGTGCGCAAATAGACCTTGTGCCCGCCGACGACGGCCTTCTGCGTATAGCCCTTGCGGCGGTCGGGCAGGCGCTCGCGCTCGCGGTCACGCTCGACCCGCTCGATCACGCGCTCGACGATTTTTTCCGCGACCGCGGCGGCGCGCTGCCGGCGCGTTGATCGCGACCAGCGTCTCGACCGCCTCGTCGTCCTCCTCGTCGCTCTCGATCAATTGCGAGTTCAGGGGCTGCGACAGTTTCGAGCCGTCGCGATAGAGCGCGTTCGCTTTCAGGCCTAGGCGCCAGGAGAGCATGTAGGCGTCCTTGCAATCCTCGACCGTCGCGTCGTTCGGCATGTTGATGGTCTTCGAGATCGCGCCGGTGATGAACGGCTGCGCCGCCGCCATCATGCGGATGTGGCTCTCGACCGAGAGATAGCGCTTGCCCGTGCGCCCGCAGGGGTTGGCGCAGTCGAACACGGAGAGATGCTCGTGTTTGAGATAGGGCGCGCCTTCGAGCGTCATCGCGCCGCAGGCGAAGCTGTTGGCGGCCTCGATCTCAGGCTTCGTGAAGCCGAGCGCGGTCAGAAGATCGAAGCCCGGCGCGTCATAGCGCTCGGCCGGGATTTTGAGCGCCTTCTCCAGCGTCTCGACGCCAAGCGTCCATTTGTTGAAGACGAAGCGGATGTCGAAGGCGGCGCCAAGCGCCGCCTCGACCTTGTCGATCGCTTCGTCGGTGAGGCCCTTGGCCTTGAGCGCCGCATGGTTGACGCCCGGGCGCATGGGCGAGCGTCGCGCGGCCGACCGCATAGGCGACGATGTCGCCGATCTGCTTCTCGTCGTAACCGAGCGCGCGCAGGGCCTCGGGCACGGCGCGGTTGATGATCTTGAAATAGCCGCCGCCAGCGAGCTTCTTGAACTTGACCAGCGCGAAGTCGGGCTCGATGCCGGTCGTGTCGCAATCCATGACGAGGCCGATGGTGCCGGTCGGCGCGATCACCGAGACCTGCGCGTTGCGATAGCCGTGCGCCTCGCCGAGCGCGAGCGCGTCGCGCCAGGAGGCGCGCGCGGCTTCGCTCAAGCTCCGCCCAGTCCGGGCCCGCGTTGGCGAGTTCGTTATGGTCGAGCGGGGTCGGGGCGACGGAGAGCGTCTCGTAACCCCCCGCCTCGCCGTCGGCGGCGCGCTTGTGATTGCGGATCACGCGCAGCATCGCCTGCGCATTCGCCCTATGGCCAGGGAAGGCGCCGCTCTTGGCGGCGATCTCGGCCGAGGTCGCATAGGCGCGGCCGGTGAGGATGGAGGAGAGCGCGCCGCAGATCGCCCGGCCGTGGTCGCTGTCATACGGAATGCCCGACGACATGAGGAGGCCGCCGATGTTGGCGTAGCCGAGGCCAAGCGTGCGGTAGTCATAGGAGAGGCGCGCGATCTCCTTCGAGGGGAATTGCGCCATCGCGACCGAGATTTCGAGCGTCAGCGTCCACAGCCGAATCGCGTGCTCGTAGCCTTTGACGTCGAACGCCTTGGTCGCGGAATCGCGGAACTGCAAGCAGGTTGAGGGACGCGAGATTGCAGGCCGTGTCGTCGAGGAACATGTATTCGGAGCAAGGATTCGACGCGCGGATCGGCCCCGAACTCAGGGCACGTGTGCCAGTCGTTGATGGTGGTGTGATATTGCAGGCCCGGATCGGCGGACGCCCAGGCGGCGTAGCCGATCTTCTCCCACAGGTCGCGCGCCTTCATGGTCTTCGCGACCTTGCCGTCGAGGCGGCGGGTGAGATTCCACTCGCCGTCGTTCTCGACCGCCTGCAGGAAGGCGTCGGTCAGGCGCACCGAATTGTTCGAGTTCTGGCCCGAGACGGTGAGATAGGCCTCCGATTCCCAGTCGGTGTCGTAAGTGTCGAATTCGAGCGTCGCATAGCCCTGGCGAGCGTATTGGATGATGCGCTTGATGATGCCGTCCGGAACATCGTTCTTGCGCGCGGCCTTGACCTCGCGCTTGAGCGCCGGGTTCTTGTCGACATTGAAGCAATCGTCGCCCGAGCCCTCGCAATTGACGCAGGCGCGGAAGATCGCCTTCAAATGCCGCTTGACGACCTTGGAGCCGGCGGCGAGCGCGGCGACTTTCTGCTCCTCGTTCACCTTCCAGTCGATGAAGGCTTCGATGTCGGGGTGATCGACGTCGACGACCACCATCTTCGCCGCCCGGCGCGTCGTGCCGCCCGACTTGATCGCGCCCGCCGCGCGGTCGCCGATCTTCAGGAACGACATGAGGCCGGACGAGCGCCCGCCGCCGGAGAGCTTTTCGTTCTCGCCGCGCAAGAGCCGAGAAGTTCGTGCCGGTGCCGGAGCCGTATTTGAACAGGCGCGCCTCGCGCACCCAGAGGTCCATGATCCCGCCCTCGTTGACGAGATCGTCGGCGACCGACTGGATGAAGCAGGCGTGCGGCTGGGGATGCTCGTAGGCCGACTTCGACTTGACCATCTTGCCGGTCTCGAAGTCGACGTAATAATGGCCCTGGCTCGGCCCGTCGACGCCATAGGCCCAATGGAGGCCGGTGTTGAACCATTGCGGCGAATTGGGCGCGGCCATCTGGCGCGCCAGCATGAGCCGCATCTCGTCGTAATAGGCGCGCGCGTCGTCCTCGCCGTCGAAATAGCCGGCCTTCCAGCCCCAATAGGCCCAGGCGCCGGCGAGGCGGTCGAACACCTGCTTGGCGGACGTCTCGGAGCCCATGCGCTCTTCCTTGGGCATGCGAGCTCATCGCCGTCTCGTCGGGGACCGAGCGCCACAGGAAGGACGGAACGCTCTCCTCCTCGACCCGCTTCACGCGCGCGGGGATGCCGGCTTTGCGGAAATATTTCTGCGCCAGCACGTCGGCCGCGACCTGGCTCCAGGCGGCGGGAACCTCGACGCCCTCAAGCGAGAACACGACCGAGCCGTCGGGATTGCGGATTTCGCTCTTGGTGGTCGTGAACGCGACGAGGTCGTAAGGGCTGACGCCCGGTTGCGTGTAGTGCCGTTCGATGCGCATCGCCTTCGACCCCATCCTTGCGGCCATGGGCCATTTTCGCCCGCCCCGCCGCGTTAATCCCGCATTGCCGAACAGAGGGCGCGCTTGCCTGCCCTGCCGAAGCGCGCGAGCCGCCTCGGCTGGCCCGGACGCCGCCCGCCCCACTCGCCTCAAGTTTTACAGACTACGCCTACGCTCGGTTTGCGCCCGTTTCCGCATCCTGACAGGCTCTAAAACCGCTGTCCCCGACGCTTGATCCCCACGCGATCCGGAAACGATCGCACATTACAATGCTATGACATGCCCGTCAACAACTTGTATGGCTAGCCCAACGCGGACACAACATATTGTGGATAACGTGGATAACGCGGGGTTAACATCAGCGCGGACGGTCAGCATCCGCCGAGTCGGGGCGCGCCCGCAAGGCCGTTTTGGGCGCATCTCGCCGAAAAAGTTCAGCTTGCCTCGCAAAGCCCTCCTCGCCATAGTCCGCCGCGCGCAAGACTTGCGCTCATTTCCCGACGAAACGGCGCTCCACGGATGCGGGAACAGATCCAAGCGATTTCTGCTGCACTATTTCACTTGGTGGAACGGCGCGAATTTCAACACGCGGTTCTATACCAGCCGCTTTGGCCAGCTGGTGGGCCATGACGAGTTCGGCAACGCCTATTATCGAAGGCCGGGCATCGATCCGGCGCTCGGATTCGAGCGGCGATGGGTGATCTACAATGGCGTCGTCGGAAGCCTCGATGACGCCGCCGGGCTGGAACGGCTGGCTTCACCACACCGTCGACGTGGCGCCGACCGAGGAAGACTACAAGCCCCACCCCTGGGAAATGCCGCATATGGGGAACCCGACCGGCACGCCGGCGGCGATCCGCCCCGACGGCTCGACGCTGAGGCCAGGTCCGCGCCAGCACACCGGGGGCGATTACGAGGCCTGGAGCCCCGAAGGCTGAGGGGTCGCCTTCATTCCGCCGCCGTTGATCGGCAAAGCGCCCGCCATGAATCGGTTCGACTTGGCTCACGCAATCGGACTGCGCGCTCGTCGCGCGCTCCCGCTTGCTGGCGCGGCGCTGGCCGCGGTTGCGGCGCTGACCGCGCCAAACGCGGCGCTCGCCGACAAGATCAGCAATCCCATCGCCGTTTTCGACGGCCTCGACAAGATAACCGGCCGCATCATTTCGTTTGAAGTGGCGATCAACGAGACGGTCCAGTTCGGAGCGCTGCAGATCACCCCGCGCGTCTGCTATTCCCGCCCGCCGACCGATGCGCCGCAGACCGACGCCTTCGCCCAGGTCGACGAAATCGACGAGCAGAAGAAGGTCAAGCGCATTTTCTCAGGCTGGATGTTCGCCGACTCGCCCGGCCTGCACGGCGTCGAGCATCCGATTTTCGATATTTGGCTGACCGCATGCAAAGGCGGCACGGTGGTGATTCACGATGCGCCGGCGGCCGAAGCCTCGGCGAATCCGGACGAAAGCCCGCCGACCGACGCCGGGACCGACGCGGTCTCCCCGGAGCAGCCGGCGCCGCCGCCGCAACCGGCGAAGAAAAGAAAGCCAAAGCCTGCGGCGGCCGTGGTCGCAGCGCCGGCGCCCGGTGACCGCGTCGCCGCTCGACCCGCCGCCTTCGCCGGGGACTTCCGGCAACGCGCGCGCGCGCTGACCTTGGCCGCCAGCCCAGTCCTGAGGTAGCATTCGCTCTCCGTCCGTCGCGCGACCGGTGGTTTCCCGAGCCGCAGCGCCGAGGCTGGAACGAGAGGGAGGCGACATGACCGCGATTGGCGGCGCCATCAAGACCACGCGACGGCCCGGTGAACTCGGCGTTCATTCGGTCGACCGATTTCATTTCGCTGTTCCCGACCTTGCGGTCGCCAGGAATTTCTACGGCGAGTTCGGACTCGAGCTCGAGGAGCACGGCGATCGCATCGCCATGAAGACGCCTGGCAATCCGCATGTCTGGGTCACCGTCGGCGAGGGCCCGCGCAAGAAGCTCGGGCATATCTCGTTCGGCGCGTTCGAGGACGATTTCGACCGCTTCGCCGAGCGCCTGCAGGCGATGGGCGTCAAGCGGCTCGATCCGCCGCCAGGCGTCGAAACGAACGGCCTGTGGTTTCACGATCACGACGGCAACCTGGTCGAGATCAAGGTCGCGGCGAAATCGTCGCCCAACGAGAAGTCTGAGTTTTCCGAGATTGCCGCCGGCCCCGGCGTGCGCGGCGCGCCGTTCCGTCGCGACGTCGCGCGCGTCACGCCGCGGCGCCTCGCGCATGTCCTACTGTTCACGCGCGACGTGGAGAAAGCGGTTCAGTTTTATACCCGCACGCTCGGCTTGCGGCTTTCCGACCGGTCAGGCGACGGCATCGCCTTTCTGCACGGCATCCACGGCAGCGATCATCACATGATCGCCTTCGTCAAATCGAACGCGCCGGGCCTGCATCATCTGAGCTGGGACGTGGGCTCCGTCGACGACATCGGCCGCGGCGCCATGCATATGCTGGACAAGGGCTTCGCTAAGGGATGGGGCCTCGGGCGGCACGTTTTGGGCTCGAATTTCTTCCACTATGTCGGCGACCCGTGGGGGTCCTTCAGCGAATATTCGGCCGGCATCGACTTCGTGCCCGCCGATTGCGACTGGGAGAGCGGCGACCACGCGCCGGAGGATTCGTTCTACGTGTGGGGGCCGAATCCGCCGGACTATTTCACCCACAATGCGGAGGCGTGACCAATTCCTTTCTCCCGATAGGGCGTTCGGAAGAACGCCCGTCTCTCGACGGGCTATGGGAGAGGGGCAGGCGCTGCCTTGCGATGAACGGTCGGCTGATCAGCCGACCGAAAGACCCGACCGCTTTCGGTAGCCTGCAAAGCCAATGCCGGCGAAGCCAAGCAGCAACATCGCCCAGGTCGAGGGCTCAGGCGTGGTGGCGAAGGCGACGCCGCCATAACGAAGTCCGGCCACCGGGCCGTCAAACACCGAGAACGCCTCACTCGTTGGCAGCGCCGTGTCGCCTGGGACGTCGGTGATCTTGACGATCTCATTGGGATCGGCGCCGTTGTCGCCTGAACCGCTGGTCGTCCCGGTCGTGGCCCATAACGTGACGGTCCCGTTTGCATTGACCGTGCCGGTCAGATTGCGCAGACCGATCGTGGTTTCGCCGAAATCCCAGCCGGGCACACTGTAGGTATCGCCGATGAGACCCGCCTGCAGGGTGTAGTCGAGCGACCACATTCCGGCCGACAGTGTCCATTTTTCGAGGCCGGCGTTCGTGCTGACGTCGGTCGCGTTCCCGGTGCCCTCGTCGGCGACATAGAGCGTCGTCGGGTTGGCGAAGAACAAGCCGAACGGAGTGAAGTTCGCCCCGGTCTGTTTGGCGGAATCGGTCGGAAAGCCGGGCAGGACAGAGATCGTCGCGTCCGCCGCGGTCGCCGACGTCGGAAGCTTGCCGTTTGGATTGCTGACGGTATAGATCGTGTCGATTCCGTTGCCGCCGCTGCCTTTGGTGAAGTAGAGATTGCCGTCGTAATAGGTCACCCCGCGGTAGTTGTTGGTCTTTCCCGCCTTGTCCTTCGAGTAGGCCTGGTACCCGGGATATGTGTTGAAGGTCGGATCGATCATCGTCGAGTTCGGCGTCGAGCCCGGCGTCACCACCTCGAGGCCGGTGGTCTTCGTCAGCTGCGGCGCCGTGGTCGTACCGCTGTTGGAGTTGCCCACCGTATAATAACGGCCGTTTGGCGCCAGCACGGCGGCCCGGCTGTTGTCGCCGCCGTAGGCGAGAGTCGGTGTGATCGAGAAGCTGCCGTTCGCGCCGACCGCGACGACCGACCGGTTGAATGCAAAATCTTTGTAGGTGGACTTGTAGAATTGCGAGGCGACGTTGGTTGTGTCCACGTACGAGGTGCTGTCCGCGTTCGACACGTCAAGCATACCGGCCGCGGTCGGCGGATAGCCCGCGCCGCCTGGCGCATAGCCCATGAAGGTCGCGACCGGACCGCTGGCCGTCCGCGCGATGCTGAGCCCGAGCTCCGACTTCGAGCTGAAGCTGGTGACGATCTGGTTCGTGGGCAGGGTTTCGCTGGCGAGAAGCTTGGCGCTGGTCGCGCTGAGGTCTTGAAGCGTGAGCGGCGAAGTCACGCCGAACTGTCCGTCGACACTCGAGTTGTTCCAGACCGTGTTGAGGGCGCCGTTCGAAACCGCGATGCCGCCGGGGATCGCGGTCGTGCCCGCGACCAGTCCCGCGACCTGGCCAACGTCCTGATACGTGGTCGTCGTTACGAGCAGCGAGTTGCCGTTGATCAAGTCGCCGGCCTGCGCGGCGTTCGCCGCGGCGGCAAGGGCAAGCGCGCTGCAAGTTACGGTCAACACGCAACGGCAAGAGTTGGAAATGCCCATGGACTCGGCTTCCTCCAGTTATGAACAAAAGGCGAGGTAGCGAAAGCACATGACGCGAACATGACTGGGCGGTGTATTTGGACGGTCAATAACGCTCGCAGCAGGGCAACATGAAGTAGAGCTTCGCGCCTACCGCCACATCAGCCACCAGGTTCCCGCCGCGAGCGTGATGACGGTCAGCGGCGCGCCGACCTTGAGATAGGCCCAGAAGCTGATCGGCATGCCCTCCGAGCGGGCGCGTTCGGCGACGATGAGATTGGCGACCGAGCCAAGCAAGGTGAAATTGCCGGCGAGCGTCGAGCTCATGGCGACCACGAGCCATGCGCGCTCGGGGTCCGGGAAAGTCGGAATGAAGGGCCTCAGCGCCAACACCGCCGGTACGTTGCTCACGATGTTGGACAGCACCGCGGTGAACAGCGACAGCCGCCAGACCATATCGAGGCCGAGCGTCTTCGCCATTGCGATGCGATCTGGCGTAAGCAACGCCTTCTCCGCGCCGGCGACGACGACGAACATGCCGGCGAAGAGGATGAGCAGCGGCCCGTCGAGCTCGCGATAGATGCGGTGAGGCTTGATCTGGCGGGTGAGCAGAAGGAATGCGCCGCCGAGAATGGCGGCCTTCGCCGGCGCGACGCCGGCGAAAAAGGCGATCGCCAGCGAAACGCAGGTGACGCTCGCCTTGAGCACCTGGCCTTTGTGCATGTGTCCGCGAAAAAGATGCGGTTCGAGCGCGCCCTTGAACTTGAATTCCTGCGCGTAGACGAGCCGCACCACGACGATGACCACGATGAGGCCGAAGGCGGCGACTGGCGCAAGCGCGGCGGCGAACGTCGGATAGGGAATTCGGGAGAGCGTCCCGATCACCATGTTCTGCGGGTTGCCGGTGATCGTCGCCACGCTCCCGCAATTCGAGGCCGTCGCGACCGCCACCAGATATGGCAGCGGATTGCGGCCGAGCGAACGGACCACCTGCAGCACGATCGGCGTCATGACGAGGCAGATCGCGTCATTGACCAGAAAGGCGGACAGGACGCCCGCCATCAGCGTTACGGTGACGAGCAGCACGAACGGCGCCCGGGCATGATCTATGGCTAATCCGCCAAGCGCTCGAAAAGCCCCGGAAACCTTGAGATGCGCGACCACGATCATCATGCCGAGAAGGAGCGCGATCGTGTCGAAGTCGATGGCGCGAAAGGCTTCCTCGAGGCTCAAAGGACCGACGGCGATCATTGCCGCGCCGCCAAGGAAGGCGATGCCGGCGCGGTCGAGACGCAGGCCGGGAATCCGGCCGACGGCGACGCCAAAATAGGTGAGCGCCAGGATGGCGAGCGCGGTCCAGCTTTCGGCTGTCATTGTCCGGCCGCCGCTCCCTCGATCGCGAGCGGCTGATCTTCCCGCCCGGCCTTCTGGTCGTAGCGGGTCTCGGGCATGAAGCCGAAGAAGACGAGAAAGGCGACGGCCGCCGCAGCGCCGAAGGCGAGAAACGAGACGCTATAGCCGAAATGATCGACAGCGACGCCGGCCGCCAAGCCGCTTATCGCCGCGCCAATTCCCATCGTGGTCGCGACCGCGCCTTGCGCGAGATTGAAACGGCCGGTGCCGCGCATCATGTCCGAGATCATCAGGGGGGTGAGCGCCTGATAGATACCGGCGCCCACGCCGTCGAGCAACTGCACCCCGATCAGCCAGAAGGCGTTATCCGACAGGGGATAAAGCGCCGCGCGGATCGGCAGGACCGCGAAGGCGATGAGGAAGATCGGCCGGCGTCCCCAATTGTCGGCGTTGCGCCCAACGAGAATCGCAATCGGCAGCATGACCCCCTGCGCGGCGACCATGCAGAAGGACATCATCGCGGTCGCCTCGTGGGGAAACTGAAGGGCCAGTTTTTGCCCGACCAGAGGCAAGAGCGGCGCGTTGGCGAAATGGAAAAGAAACGCGCAAAGGGCGAAAATCATGAGCGGACGGGTCTCGAAGAGAACCCGGTACCCCGCCGCCCCGCCCGGCGCCTCGCCATCGACGGTGAGATCTCGCGCCCGATCATGGTTGATCGCCTTCGCCGGAATGGCGAGCACTGCGGCCGCAGTCAGAGCGGCGAAGACAGGAACCATGAGAAAGACGGCGCGCTGCGAGAACAGGTAGCCGACCCCGCCGGCAAGGAGCGCAATGGCGATGTTGCCGCCGTGATCGTAAGCCGAGTTGCGGCCGAGCCGCCGCGCCAGCTTGTCTCTCGCGACGAGGCCGAGGGTAAGGGCCGAAACGGCGGGAGCAAAGGCATCCCCCGCCACCGCCAGCAGGCTCAAGGCGAACGCCATCGGCCAGAAGCGCGGGGCGACAAAGATGATGATCGCGGAAACCGTCATCGCGGCCATCGCCAGAACGGTGACGCCGCGCTTGGCGCGCGTCACGTCGATCGCAGCGCCGATCGGGGTCTGGAGGGAAATCCCGAGCAATCCGCTGGCGGTTGTCAAAAAGCCGACATCGGTCTGGGTCCAGTGCTGGCCGGTAACCAGAAAGACATTGACGAACGGACCGAACAGATTGCGAACGTCGGCGGCAAGGAAATTCACCGCGTCGAGCGCATACGGGATCGGAATCATCGCCACCAGCGGAGGAACGGCTCAGTCGCGAGCCCCGCTTTCGAACGCTCTTGTCCAATCTTCGTTCCCTGAAGGCAACGCCGCAATTCCGGCCCGCGCTTGACAATGGGCTTCGCCCGGCTCGTTAACAGCGCCCATGCGCAAGCGTGCGGATATCGTTCTCGTCGAGCGCGGCTACTTTTCGAGCCGCGCCCGCGCTCAGGCGGCGATTGGGGCCGGGCTGGTCAGGGTCAGCGGCGTAGCGCTCAGGAAGGCCGCCGAGGAGGTGGCGACAGACGCGCTGATCGAAGCCGAAGCGCCTCACCCGTGGGCGTCGCGCGGCGGCGTCAAGCTCGCGGCCGCCCTCGACGCCTTCGCGCTCGATCCTTCGGGCCTCGTCTGCGTCGATGTCGGCGCCTCGACCGGAGGCTTCACCGATGTGCTGCTCGCGCGCCGCGCGGCCAAGGTCATCGCCGTCGATGTCGGCCGGGGGCAGCTCGATCCGCGCCTCGCAGCAGATCCACGGGTGCGGTCGCTCGAAGGCCTCGACGCGCGCGCGCTCACAAGGGCGACGCTCGGCGAGCGGCCGGGCGCGGTTGTCATCGACGTGAGTTTCATTTCGCAGCGTCTCGTGCTGCCTCACGTGCTTGAATTCGCCTCGGAGCGGGCGTGGCTGGTGAGCCTGATCAAGCCGCAATTCGAAGGCGGCCGGGGCGATCTCGTCAAAGGCCGGGTCAAAACCGAAGCGGCGCTTGAGCGCGCCTGCGTCAGCGTACGCGCGGCGATCGAAGCGCTGGGCTGGACCGTGCTTGGGCTCATTCCGTCGCCGATCCTAGGCGGCGCGGGCGCGAGGGAATTTCTCATCGCCGCGCGCCATGGCTGAGCCGCTCGAAGAGGTTTCGGTCGTCGCGCTCGATTCGCACGGGAACGGCGTCACCCCCAATGGCGCAATCGTTCCCTTCGCGCTGCCGGGCGAGCGGGCGCGGGTCAGGCTTGAGGGCAAGCGGACGGAATTGATCGAGACGCTGAACGCCTCGCCCGAGCGCGCGGAGCCGTTCTGCCGCTGGTTCGGCCGATGCGGCGGCTGCGCCGCGCAACACATGTCCCCTTCGCTGTATCGCGAATGGAAGCGCGACTTGGTGATCGAGGCGCTCAAGCGCGAGGGCGTTTCCGCCAAGGTGGAGGACCTGGTCGACGCGCATGGCGCGGGCCGGCGCCGCGCGACCTTTCACGCCCGCTTTCCGCACGGCCAGAGCGACGAGGTCGGCTTCATGCGCACGCGCTCGCACGACATTATCGCCATCGACGATTGTCCGCTGTTCAGTCCTGGAATGGCCGGCGCAATTCAAGCCGCGCGGGCGCTCAGCGGCGATCTGCGCGGACTTGATGAAGCCGCTCGACATCTGGATCACCGCCACGCTCGACGGGCTCGACGTCGACCTGCGCGGCTCGGGACCGCTTCAGCGCGTCGAGACGCAGAAGCTCATGCGGACGGCGGACGCGCTCGATCTCGCGCGCGTCTCCAATCACGGCGAGGTCGTGATCGAGCGTCGCGCGCCTCGCGTCGCCTTCGGTGGGACGCTCGCGAGGTTGCCGCCTGGCGCCTTCCTGCAGGCGACCGAGGCGGGAGAAAAATGGCTGTCCGAGTTTGCCGAGCGGACGCTTGCACATACGAGAAAGGTCGCGGACCTGTTCTGCGGCGCGGGCGCGTTCACGCTAAGGCTGGTCCGCGCCCGCGAGGTTTTCGCCGCCGACGCCGACCCCGCCGCCATCGCCGCGCTCGCCCGCGCCGCGGCTACCAGCTGGGGCTTGCACAACGTCCGCGCCGAGACGCGCGACCTCTTCCGCCGTCCGCTGCGATCGGACGAACTCGCCGCGTTCGACGCAGTGCTGATCGATCCTCCCCGAGCGGGCGCGCTCGAGCAGGCGCGCGCGCTCGCCGCCTCCGTTCTGCCGCTCGTCGTGTCGGTCTCATGCAATGCGGCGACCTTCGCACGCGACGCGCGCGTTCTCATTGACGGTGGATTTCAGGTCGAATCCGTGACGCCGCTTGACCAGTTCCGCTTTTCCGCCCATGTCGAAATTGCCGCCGTCTTTCGCCGATCACGGCCAAAAGCGCGCAAGCGGAGGCTCCTCTAGGTGGACCCGACGAAACGGGAGCTTTTCTCGTTTTTCTGGGAAAAACCGGCGATCGGCGCAGGCCATGACAGAGCAGTCATTGGATGAATTCGGACCCGGGATCTGGACCGCAGACGGCCCATCCGTGCCGTTCTTCACTTTCCCCTATCCGACGCGCATGGCGTTGATCCGGCTGTCGGATGGCGGTCTGTTCGCCTGGTCGCCGATCGCCCTCTCCGCTGCTCTGAAAGGTCATGTCGACGCCCTGGGTCCGGTGCGTTACCTGGTCTCGCCGAACCGGCTCCATCACCTGTTCCTGCACGAATGGAAATTAGCCTATCCGCAGGCAAGGCTCTACGCGTCGCCGGGCCTGCGCAAGAAACGCAAGGACCTCGCTTTCGACGGCGAACTCGGCGAAAGGCCCGAGCCGGGATGGGCAGTCGACGTCGACCAAGTCCCAGTGCACGGGAGTTTCCTCACCGAGGTCGAGTTTTTTCACCGCGCCAGCCGCACCGCGATTTTCACCGACCTATTGCAAAATCTTCCTCCGGATTGGCTGTCTGGGTGGCGCGGCGTCGTGGCCCGTCTGGACGGCGTCTGCGCCCCGAATCCCGGCGCGCCTCGCGAATGGAGGGCAACCTTCCTGAACCGCCGCGCGGCGCGCGCTTCCCTCGAGCGGATTCTCGCCTGGCCGATCGAGCGCGTGCTGATCGCCCACGGCGAGCCGGTCACAACGGACGGAGCGGCATTCGTGCGCAGCGCCTTTGGATGGTTGCTGCAGCGCCGGGGCTAAGGCGCGCGCGATCATAACCTCCTTTCTGCCGCTCGTCGTGTCGATCTCATGCAACGCCGCACCTTCGCCTGCGGCGCGCGCGTTCTCACTGATGGCGGGTTGCAGGTCGAGTCCGTAACGCCGCTTGACCAGTTCCGCTTTTCCGCCCATGTCGAAATCGCGGCCGTCTTTCGCCGATGCCGGCCGAAAGCGCGCAAGCGGAGGCTCCTCTAGGTGGACGCGACGAAACGAGAATCCTTTCTCGCCGCCCTGCAGAATATCGTCGGCGCGTCCCACGTGCTGACCGACCCCTCGCTGTTCGCCGGCGCCCTCGTCGAGCCGCGCGGGCTCTATCATGGCAAGGCGCTCGCTCTGGCGCGGCCCGGCGCGACCAAAGAAGTCGCAGCCGTCGCGGCCCTGTGCAACGAGGCGCGCGCCGGCATGGTTCCGCAGGGTGGCGACACCGGGCTGGTCGGGGGACAGATTCCGGACATGAGCGGCGAGGAGATCATCATCTCGACCCAGCGCCTGCGCGCGATCCGCGAGGTCGACGTCGACAGCAACGTCATGATTTGCGAATCGGGCGTCACGCTCGGCGAGGCGCAGGCCGCGGCGCTCGCTGCCGATCGTCTATTTCCCCTGTCGCTGGCGTCAGAAGGGACCTGCACCATCGGCGGCAACATTTCGACCAACGCCGGCGGCGTCACCGTCATCGCTTACGGCAATACGCGCGACCTCGTCACCGGCGTCGAAGCCGTTCTCGCCGACGGGCGCATCGTCAACGCCTTGAGCAAGCTGCGCAAGGACAACACCGGCTACGACCTGAAGAGCCTGTTCGTCGGCGCCGAAGGAACGCTCGGCATCGTCACCGCCGCGTCGCTCCGCCTCTTTCCAAATCCGCGCGCCCGGGCGACCGCATTCGTCGGTCTCAAGAGCCCCGAGGATGCGCTCATGCTTTTGAGAGGGGCCCGCGAGCGCCTCGGGGCCGCGATCACGAGCTTCGAGCTGATCGGGCGCAGCGCCTACGATATCGCGCTCCGCCACGGCGGCGCTCGCGCGCCGCTCTCCGGCGCGCACGATTGGTACGTTCTTATCGAGGCTTCCTCGCAGGCGCCGGGCGGGTTCGACGAAGCCTTCGCCGGAGCGCTCCAGGCGGCGCTGGAGCAGGGCGTCATCGAGGATGCCGCAATCGCCTCCTCGCTCGAGCAGCGCGCGGCCTTCTGGCAGTTGCGCGAGTGCCTGTCCGAAGCGCAGGGCAAGGAAGGGGGTTCGATCAAGCACGACGTCTCGGTCGAGGTCGGCCGGGTGCCCGCCTTTATCAGAGAGGCGACGCCCGCGGTCAAAGCGTTCGCGCCTGGCGCCCGCGTGGTCGCCTTCGGCCACCTCGGCGACGGCAACATTCACTTCAACGTGTCGCAGCCGGTCGGCGCCGACAAGCAGGCTTTTCTCGATCGCTGGGACGGGATGAACGAGATCGTGCACGAAATCGTCGCGCGCCTCGGCGGCTCGTACTCCGCCGAGCACGGGATTGGTCAGCTCAAGCGCGAACTGCTGGCGCGATGGAAGGACCCGGCCTCGCTTGCGATGATGCGCCAGATCAAGGCGACGCTCGATCCGAACGGGGTGATGAACCCTGGCAAGGTGCTGTGACGGCGCCCGGTCGGGCCGCGTCACTCCTTGCCCATGACCGCCAGAGCCTGCTCCAATGGCGCTCGCGAAGCGCGAAAGACCCCGGAATAGGGAGTGGAAAGCTCCAGGATCAAAAGGACAGCGCTCGCGACCGCGACGGAGCCGATCGTGAGCGCGATCACCGACGTGACGGTTCCGCGCGCCATCAGCCCGAAGCCGCAGAAAAGGCAGACGACCCAAGCGACGACGGTCAGCAGAAGCGGATAGGAAACCGGAGCGGTGAGCGCGAACGCCATCTGCATTCGCGCCTGAGTGAGCGCATCGGACGTCGACGTCGCGGCAGCGAGCGCCTGCTTTTGCGCATCGGTCGAGGGGTGGAGGCTCGCCAGGGTCTTTTGCCGCGCGTGCATGTTCTCAATCGCCGCGGCGAAGCTGTTGGCGGCGAAATTGCTGTCGCTCTCGTCCGCGCCCCAGACCTGATCGAGAGTCTTTCCCAGCGCGTCCCGAAGCTGGGCGCGCGCAGGATTGGCCTCCGGCCCATAGTCGGACAGCGCAAGATCGAGCTGCATGACCTTCGACGCCAGAGCCTGGATCTGGGTGTTCTGGCCGGCGTAGACGCCGTAGGCCGTCCAGATCATAAGCCCGGTGACCAGGGCGCACAGGAGCGTCAGAAGGCCTACGACCGCGGCGATCATGTCGCGCGAGCCGCCGGTGACATGTTCTTCCGGCAGGATGCGCTGCAGCACGAGGCCAAGCGACCCGCCACCGAACATGATAGCCGCGACAGCAAGTGCGAACTCGAGCGAACTCATGGCCCCCCCGGCGAGATCGCGCAGTTAGCCTCTCCGCGGCGCAAACGCAACCGTCGCGGTCTGGCCCTCCCTGCCGCGACGCATCGCGCGGGGCCGGGTCGGAATGGCGCGAACTCATGGTGAGGCTGTAGGGTCGCGGTGCATGAATCGTTCAGCGCGCCAATCGAGCGGCGGCAGCGCGTCAATCGCGACGGCTGGGGAGTTTGGACAGCCGCGGCGAGGCGCTACGCCCACACGCGCCGCAACTTTCAGCGCGCTTTTCGCCCTCGCCTTCACAGCGGCGATCGGGACGGCTTCCGCCGCGTGCGCGCCGAAGGATTTCGACGGCGCCAAATTCACCGTCTGCAGATTCGATCCGCGCCGTGAGAATATTCGCCTGTTCTTGAGCGGGACCGACGGCAAGCCCTACGGATCACTGGCCACGCTGGCGGCCGGACTGAAGGCGAAGGGCGAGAGGCTCATGTTCGCGATGAACGCCGGCATGTTCAGGGAGGACCAATCGCCAGTCGGCCTTTACGTCGAGGACAGCCGCAAGCTGCACGAGGCTGACACGCGCGGCGGCGCATCAAACTTCCACATGAAACCGAACGGCGTGTTCTGGATCAGCGACGGCGTCGCCGGGGTCACCGAGACAAGCCGCTATCTCGCCAGCACCCCGCACGCACGCTTTGCGACCCAATCGGGACCGATGCTGATCGTCGACGGCAAGATCCATCCGAAAATCAAGCCGGATGGGACCTCGCAGAAGATCCGCAATGGCGTCGGCGCGTGCAAGGGGGACACGGTCGCCTTCGCCATCGCCGACGAACCTGTCACGTTCGACGTCTTCGCCCGGCTGTTCCGCGACGGGCTTGGCTGCCAGAACGCGCTCTTCCTCGACGGCTCGGTGTCGTCGCTTTATGCGCCTGAACTCAATCGCGATGACGAAATCGGGCCGATCGGACCGATTGTCGGGGTTGTGCGGCCCGCAAAGCGCAGCGCGCAATAGAGACTTCGCTTCCGTTCGGCGCCTCGAGCGAGCGCGGCTTGCGCGACAGGGGTGGCTAAAAGCCGCTCACGCGCGGAGCAAAAGCTCAGGAAACTACCTTCAGTGCTCTCGTGGAAGCCGTCCGCAGCTCTTTCGGTCCGGCGGAGTCCACAAAATGCCGAAGACGGTCCTTGAGGTCGAAGAGTTCGTCCAAGGGCATGCTCAGAAAGCAGTAGAACTCGCCCAACATCTGCCCAGTCCGCTTCCGAAGCGAAACGCCCTTGGGCGTCAGGTCGACAAGCACGCGGCGCTCATCGGCGGCTTGCCGCCGTCGCGTAATCAATCCTTTGCCCTCGAGACGTTTGAGCATCGGCGAAAGGGTGCCGAAGTCCATGCGCAGCAGCGCGGCAAGGTCTCCGACGCCTTGCGCGCCGCGCTCCCAGAGCACGACAAGAACCAGATATTGCGGATACGTCACGCCGAGCTTTTGCAGGAAGGGCACGAACAGCCGCGTCATGTGATTGCTCGCGGCGTACAGCGCGAAACAAAGGTGGCTGTCGAGCCCCGGCATTTCGACGGGGGCGACAGCGCTTTGGGCATTCGGGTTTTTTCTTTTTACATCGCGTCGCATATCATTGACTCTCATTACATCGTGTGCAATCTAATTGCGTCCTCCATGACTGTCAACGCCGTTCGGGAGGACACGACCCGCTCGCCAGCCCGCGCTTGGGGCCCGGGTTTGCAAAAGGAAACCAAAGGGAGAGAAATCATTATGTCGGACATGGATCGCCGTGCATTCGTCGGGGCCGCCGCTTTGGGTGGCGCGGCCGTCGTTCTCGCAAGTTCATCCGCCGAGGCCGCAGGGGACAACAGCGGCTACTTTGTAATCGCGGAAGTCGCTACCACAAAGGAAAAAGCCGACGAGCTCCGCGCATTGCTGGTGCCCTACGCGGAACAGTCCGCCAAGGAGCCGGGGTGCCTGAAATACGTGCTGATGGAAATCATCGCCGAGCCGGGCCGATTCATGACTTTTGAACGGTGGGTGAACAAGGCCAGCCTCGACGCCCACATGGTCACGCCGGCTATCAAAGAAATCGTGCCAAAACTGCAGCCGATTCTTTCCAAGCCGATCAGTCAGATCTTCCTGGACGGCCGCGTCGGCGTCTAAGCACAGCGGCCATCGGAGTCAGCTAAAGGTCGCCGTTCGAGGCGATCCGGCTGACCGACAGTCAAGTCCAATCAAAATGAACGAACGAGGAGGGAAAAATGCGCAGTCCAAACTATTTGATTGGCGCCGTGGTGGCGCTCGCAATTGCTGCTCCGGCGTTTGCCGGCCATCTGACGAGCATTGAACTGGATCCCAGCGGCAAGGCGATTGCGGTCAAGAAGGAGGCTGGAAAGCTCGCTCTTATTCCGGACATTGCCGGCAGGTCGAACAAGGGTTTCGAGTATGCGACAATCTATCAAGTGCCGCCGAACAGCATTGATATCAGCAAGGGCATCAATGTGATGCGAGGGCACGTCGACGCCAACGGCTCGATCGCGCTTCACGAGGGGCCCGACGAACAGGGATACGTTCTTTACGTCATCAGCGGCACTGGCACGATGACTCTGAACGACAAGGACGGCAAAAAGTACGGCGAAATCACCTACAAGCCCGATGACATTCTTCTGTTCCACCCCCATACATGGCACAGCTGGATCAACAGCGATAAGCCGTTCGAATTCCTCGGCTTCGACATGCAGGAAAAAAAGTAGCGCCTCAGCAGAGGACCAGAATCGGTCTCAGCTTGGGGACTCGGAAATCATTCCGAGTTTCTCGTCTCGCAATTGATCGCCGCGGCCTGACTATGAGGCCCGATTCAAGTTTCTCCGCCGGAGCGCAGTCTTCCGCAATCGAGGAGCGAAAGCGTGTTAGAGGTCATCTTGCATCACTACGCGCTCTCACCTTACTCGGAAAAAACCCGCCTCGCCCTGGGCCTCAAGGGCATGACCTGGAGCTCGGTCGAGATTCCGATATGGACGCCGCGCCCCAAGCTCACGCCGATGACCGGAGGCTATCGGCGAACCCCAATTCTGCAAATCGGGGCGGACTTCTACTGCGACACCCTTCGTATCCTCCAAGTCGTCGAGCAGCTCGGGCCTTCGGGCGCCCTCTATCCCAAAGGCGAGGAAGGTCTGGCAAAGGCCTTTGGCTGGTGGGTCGAGAAGGGTTCCTTCTTCAATGCGGTGTACCTTACGATCGGCGCGATGCCCGGGCTCCCTCAGGAGCTCATCGACGAACGACGTCCGCTCTTTCGCGTCAATCTCGATCCCCAGGCGTTGCAGCCCCAGCGGGCGCTCTACCTGCAAAGAGTGAACGCGCATCTCGCGCGGCTCGCAGAAATCCTCGCTGACGGACGCAAGTTCATCCTCGGAAAGGCTCCTTCCGCAGCCGATTTGTCAGCATACCACCCGATCTGGTTCGCGCGGCAGAATGGCGGTCGCGAGATTAATGAGCTTATCTCTTTCGCGGCCGTTATCGACCCCTGGTATGAGAGAGTTGCGGCCATTGGGTACGGCAAATTCTCCGAAATGACGCCCGATCAGGCAATCAAGTCGGCTAAGGAGAGCGAGCCCGATGAGCCTGACGGATGGTTGCCGGAAGCACGAAGCGTCGGACTCCGGCGCGGCGACTGGGTCAGCGTGACCCCTGACGATTACGGCAATCCCGTGTACGGAACCCTCCTTGCGTGGACGCCAGACGAGGTTGTTCTCCGGCACGAAGATCCCTCCGTCGGAAAAGTGAACTTGCACTTCCCGCGGGTCGGCTTTGACGTGGCTCCCGCGGAGAGGCAGGCCGCCTGAGCATGGGGCGCCGCAAGCCAGATGCGATACGGGTCCGACCCGTTGGCGCGACGGCGGACGGCCGGCATCCCGCATGGGCAGCCCGTCTCGCGCAAGTTCGGTGCTGCGGTCTCTAGCGCGAGGCTGTGGAAGAGGCCGGTCTGAGCGCTCGCTGCAGGATTGGCGTATCGACTGAGCGGCCGAAGTTGAAGCCCACCGACCGCAATGTCCCCATAGGTTCGAAACCGAAACGCTTGTGCAGCGCGATCAAACCCGAGTTGGCGCTGTCGCCGACGACCGCAACCATCTGGCGCCAGGGTCCGCCATCGCAGCGGGCGATGAGTTCGCCGAGCAGCGCCGAGCCTATGCCGCGGCCGCGGAGGCCGTCAGAGACATAGACCGAATCTTCGATGGTGAAGCGATAGGCCGGACGCGGGCGGTAGGGCGCCGCACAGGCGAAACCTAGGATTTCCCCTCGCGTCTCGGCGACCAGATAGGGCAGGCCGAGATCGACCGACGCGCGACGGCGCGAGAGCATCTCGTCGAGCGTCGGAGCCGTCTCCTCGAAAGTGGCGAGCGAGTGCAGGACGTAATGGGCGTAGATGTCGCGAACCGCCAGCATGTCGGCCTCGCTCGCAGCGCGAACGGTGAGCGCTTGGCGCGGCTCAGACATTCGCCGCTCGCAAGGATCCGCCTGACCAGCCGCGATCTGCCTCATCCTGGGGTCGAGAATGGATCGCGCGCGCCATGGCGCACGGCATGAATGATGACCTCGTTCCGGGCAACCTCGTAAAAGATAAGGTAGGGATAGGGAGGGATTGGCGCCCGGCGGATCGAGGGGTCGTCGGTGCGCGTGCCGATAAAAGGATGGTCGGCCAGGAGCTCAATGAAAGCTTGGATGCGCGATTGAACGCGCTGCGCGCCTTTCGGCGAGTGGGACAAAATGCTGCCGAGGATGGCTTCAAGATCAGCGAGGGCCGGGCTGGTGTAGCGTATCCTCAAAGATTGTGCTTCGCCCAGGCGGCCCGCACTTCATCGTCCGTCGCGAATTCCCCACGCGCCGCGGCGGCCTGGGATGCTGCGATCGCGGCGCGTTCCTCGGCCGTCAAGGCGATCGGCGCCCCTTCGGCGCCAGCGATTTCCAGCACGAGCCGCGCGATCTCGTCCTGCCTCTCCGGCGAAAGGCCGCGCGCGGCCTCCATTGCGCGATCGAGCAAGGTCGTCATACCAAATAGAATAGGCGTCTCTGCGCCGCCGCGGAAGCAAAAAGCGCGGCCGTTCTCCGGCTGTTTCCGCTCGCTCTCACGGGAACAGGCCGCGCATCTGCTTGGTCTTCACCACCCGCTCGACCCCGATCGCCATCGCCGCCGTGCGATTGGAGACGCCGTCGCGCTTGGCGCGGGCGACGACCATTCCCCACGAGCGGTCGAGCGCCCGTTCGAGCCGGTCCATCACCTCGTCGCGCGACCAGAAATATTGCTGCAGATCCTGCACCCATTCGAAATAGCTGACGATGACGCCGCCGGCGTTGCACAGGATGTCGGGGATGACGAAGATTCCGTCGTTGCGCTCGGCAAGAACCCGGTCGGCCTCGGGCGTGGTCGGGCCGTTTGCGCCTTCGGCGATGATGCGGCAGCGCAGGCGGCGCGCGAGATCGGCGTCGATCACCCGCTCGACCGCGCATGGCGCGAGCACGTCGCAATGCTGCTCGAGCAGCGCGCGCGGGTCGATCGTCGGCCTCGCTCGAATAGCCGGCCAGCTCGCCGTATTTTGCGGCGTGGGCGACCAGCGCCGTTCACGTCGAAACCGACTGGGTCGTAATAGGCGGCGGTGTGATCGCTGACGCCGATGACCTTGACGCCCCGCGCCGCCAGCCCCATCGCCGCATGCGAGCCGACGTTGCCGAAGCCCTGGACGATCGCGGTCGCTTTGGTCGGCGCGATGTCGAGGCTGTCCAGCGCGCGAAAGGCGAGAAAGGCGACGCCGTGGCCGGTCGCCTCGCGCCGGCCGAGCGTGCCGCCGGAGCCGACCGGCTTGCCGGTGACGATCTCCGGCACGGTGACGCCCTGATACATGGAATAGGTGTCCATGAACCAGGCCATCATCTGCTCGTTGGTGCCCATGTCCGGCGCCATCACGTCGGTCCGCGGGCCGACGAACGGGAATCATCTCCTGCATGTAGCGGCGGGAGAGGTTCTCGAGCTCCTTGGGCTTGAGCGCCCGCGGATCGACCGCGACGCCGCCCTTGCCGCCGCCGAAGGGCAGATCGGCGAGCGCGCATTTCCAGCTCATCCAGATCGCGAGCGCGGCGATTTCGCTGATGTCGACATTGGGCGCGAAGCGCGTGCCGCCCTTGGCTGGACCGAGCGCCAGATGATGCTGGACCCGGTAGCCGACGAAGAGCTCCGTCCGATGGTCCTCCATGCGGACCGGACAGGTGACGACGATCGCGCGCTTCGGATAGAGCAGCCAGTCGCGCTCGTCCTCGGGGATGCTCAGATGGTCGCAAATAACCCGGAGCTGGTCGCGGGCCATTTCGAACACCGGTCCGGTAAAGAGGGTGCTGTTCACATCGGTCCTCCCGCCCGCTCCAGATGCGGGCGGGTCTGATGATAGCCGCCGCGGGAGCCGGGGGAACCGAAATTTACCGCGGAGCCGGATCGGCTAAGGGCCGCGCTCGCGCATCAGCCTGCAGCATCGGCTTGACTTCGCGCCCAGCCTCACTATTTTCCCCGCCAAATCCGGGCCTGCGTTCGCGGGCCTGTTTTGGCGCGTCCGGCGCGCCGCGCTCGTGAAGGACGCAATTACCCATGGCCAAGGCCGCCTCGCTCAAGATCAAGCTGCTCTCGACCGCCGACACCGGCTATTTCTACGTGACCAAGAAGAACGCCCGCACCAAGACCGAGAAACTTGCGTTCAAGAAATACGATCCGGTCGCGCGCAAGCACGTCGAGTTCAAGGAAACGAAGATCAAGTAAGAACCGGCTCCGCCAAAAAGGGGCCGCCTGCCCCTTTTTCTGCCGCCGTCAATGCGCCGCGGGCGCCTTGCCTCCGAGCTTCACGTTGCGCAGGCTCAGCGCCAGCGGCACTGCGGCGAGCGAGAGCAGCGTCAGCACCCAAAAGACGTCCATATAGGCGAGATAGGACGCCTGCGCCTGCACCTGCTGGCCGATCCAGCCGACCGCCTGCTGCTGCGCCTCGGGGAGCAGGCTGCCGTGGGCGAGAAAATAGTGGGTCATCTGGCCGAGCGTATCCTGATATTGCTGGCTCGACGGAATCGCGTTCTCGATCAGTCGGCTCTGGTGGAACTGCTCGCGGTGGTTGAGCACGTTGGAGGCGAGCGAGACGCCGATAGAGCCGCCGGTGTTGCGCGCCGCGTTGATGAGCGCGGACGCCATGTCCACCCGGTTGGCTGGAATCCCTGCGTATGACGCGGTGATGATGGGTATGAAGATCAGCGGCAGTCCGACGCCCAGGACCATGCGCGTGCGGGCGAAGAACCAGAAGCCGAGGTCGCCATACACGTTGGTCATCTGATACATCGAGATCGCGGCGAAGATCGCGCCGGTCATGATCAGGTATTTCGGCTGGATCCGGCTCGATAGATTGCCGACCACGAACATCATCACCATGGTGACGAGGCCGCCTGGGGAGAGCACAAGACCGGCCCAAGTTGCGGTGTAGCCGAAATCAGTCTGCAACATGAGCGGCAGGAACTGGGTGGTCGCGTAGAGGATCGCGCCGGTCGCCCCCATCACCAGGAAACAGGCGCCAAACTGGCGCGTCGCCACCATGCGCACGTCGATCATCGGATCGTCGCGGCTCATCTCCCACGGGATCATCAGCAGGAATGCGATGGCGCAAATCATCGTGAACGTGACGATGAAATTTGAGCCGAACCAGTCATCCTCGAGGCCGCGATCGAGCACGATCTCGAGCGCGCCGAGAAACGTCGCGACCAGAAGAAAGCCAATGACATCGAACCGCGCGGCCTGACCCTCTTCAGGCTTGTCCGCCGGCAGAAGGACGGCGATCAGCGCGATCGTGGCGAGGCCGACCGGACCGTTGATGAGGAAGCACCAGCGCCAGGACCAGATTGTCGGCCAGCCAGCCGCCGAGCGTCGGGCCGACCACCGGCGCGACCACCACCGCGACCCCGAACAGCGCGAAGGCCTGCCCGCGCTTCTCCGGGGGAAACGAAGCCGCCAGAATGGACTGCGAGACCGGCACCATGCCGCCTCCGGCCAGGCCCTGGAGGATGCGGAACAGAAGGAGCGAATCGAGATTCCACGCCTGCGCGCACAGGATCGAGCTCACGCTGAAGAGCCCGAGGCAGATCAGGAAGAAGACTTTGCGGCCGAGCACGCGGGCGAGGAACGGACTTGCCGTGAGACTGACGGCGTTGGCGACCAGATAGGTCGTCACCACCCACGACGCTTCATCGTCGCTGACCCCCATGCCGCCCGCGATATAGGGCAGCACCACGTTGGCGATCGTGGTGTCGAGGACCTCCATGAAGGTCGCCAGCGCGACCAGGACGGCGATCAGCCAGGGGTTGGTCGCGGGCGCGGCGCCGCGGCCGGCGGAGCGCCGGCCCCAGCGGCCGCGTCGCTCACACCCGCCTCCACCATCGCTCGAGGCCGCCCTCAGCCTCTCATAGAGCGAGGGCGACGGATCGACGCGCACGGTCGGGACGACCGACATGCCCGGGCCCAGCGCGACGTCGGCCGGCGGATTGTCGAGGATGATCTTGACCGGCACCCGCTGGACGATCTTGACGTAGTTGCCGGTCGCGTTTTCGGGCGGCAGCAGCGAGAAGGCCGGGCCGGAGCCGGGCTGGACGCTGGCGACATGGCCGTGGAAGTCGCGCTCCGGATAGGCGTCGATCTCCATCGTCGACCGGCTGTCCCGGCCGCATGCGGTCGAGCTGGGTCTCCTTGAAGTTGGCGACGACCCAGATCTGGTCGGGCACGAACATCGCAGAGGTTCGTGCCCGCCTGCGCATATTGCCCGACCGCGCCGGTGAGGTTGACGACGCGGCCCGGCTGGTCGGCGGTGACGGTCGTATAGCCGAGGTTAAGCTGGGCCTGGTCGCGCTGCGCGTCGGCCTGGGCGAGCTTGGCTTCGGCGGAAGCGCGCTGCGCCTTCAGCGTGTCGATCTGCCGCTCGGCCACTTTGAGCGCCGCTTTGGCGCTGTCGACCGCGGCCTGCTGGGCCTTCATACCCTGAACGTCGGTCGTGCCCTGCTGAGCCGTCGCCCATCCCTGCTTGACCAGCGGTTTGTCGCGTCCCCAGGTGACCTGGGCGAGCTCGAGATTGGCCTGCGCCTGCGCCACCTGCGCCTGGCTTGCCGCGATCTGCGCGTTCTGCGTGGCGATCTGCGCGTCGACGTTGGCGATTCCCGCTTTTGCCGCGGTCACCTGGGCGTTGGCCTGCTCGAGCGCGGCGCGGTAATCCCGCTGGTCGATCTGGGCGATCACGGCGCCCTTCTCGACATGTTGGTTGTCGGTGACCGGAACGGCGGTGACGTAGCCCGCGACCTGGGGCGCGATCGCGAACTGGCGCGCGGCGATGAAGGCGTCGTCGGTCGACTCGAAATGGCGTGGTATGATCCCAGTAGATGTATCCGGCGACCGCCGCGAACAGAAGCGCCACGAGACCGAGCGGCGTCAGGATCGGATGTCGGCGGAGGAACCCCTTGCGCGGGCCTTTGGCTCGGCTTTTCCTCCTTGCGCCGGCCGGCGCAGCCTCCTTCTCGCCGGGCTCGCCGGGCTCGGCGGGCTCGGTCAGGGGCTCATCTGCGGGCGCTCGGTTCGGGGGGCTCGGCTGCGGACGCTCCGCCGCTGGCGGCGCCTCGGCGCGGCGCAGAACGCAGGGAAATGATGTCCCGCCTCGGGCCCGACGACACCCCCGGCGCGTCCTGCCGGTCCCTCGTCCCAATCGGTTTCGGACGCGGGCGCGTCCTTGTACATTTGCTGGCCTCGGTCCTGATTCCTGCGCGCCATGGCCGGAACTCTACCACGTTGGCCCCCCGAGCGCCCTAACCCCTCCGAAACGAAACCGTTCCGTTTCATCTTTACTTTGGCCGGGCGCCGACCTAAATCAAGAGCGTGAGCACAGATTTTAACGATCGCGATTCCCGTGAAGGACGCCGGCGATGGGGAAGGCGTCCGGGAGCGGGCGACGCGTCCGACCGGGCGCGTGCGCGGCGCGATCCGGTGCGGCCGGCCCGCCGCGGAGCTTGCCGGAGAGGTCGAGGAGCGAATCCTCAACGCGGCCGGGCAGGTGTTTCTCGAGCGCGGCTTCGAGGGCGCGAGCGTCGAGGAAATCGCAGAGGTGGCGCCTGCGCCGGAAAGCCGACGATCTACGCGCGCTACGGCAGCAAGGAGGCGTTGTTCGCCGCGGTGGTGGCGCGCAAGGTGCGAGCCAATACGAGCGTCGAGTGCGTCGCGGCGATGGGCTCAACGATCGAGCAGCGCCTGGAGGCCATGGCTTGCGTCATCCTCGACGAGGATTCTGTCGCCGGAGAGCATCGGGCTCATGCGGGCCGTCGTCGCGGAGGCGCGCCGATTCCCGGATCTGGCGATCAGCGTGAAGCGGCAGGCGCGCGACGCCGGGATCGAGCCGGTGGCGCGGCTTCTGGGCGAAATCGCGCGATCGGGCGAAATATCCGGCGAATCAGGCGCGTCGCCGGCCTTCGCGCCGGAGCGGCTGCCGGAGACCGCGCGCCGGTTCATGGACGTCATCGTCTTCCCCATGGCGATGCGGGCGCTGTTCGGCGAGGACCTGACCTCGCTGCGCGCAGAGATCGGGCCGCATGTGAAGCAGGCGGTTGCTTTCTTTCTCGCCGCGTGCCGGCAAGCGCCGCCGGCCTCCGGCGGCAATGACGCGCTGGCGGTGAGCGAAGGCGCTGTCCTTTAAGGCCAGCTTATCCTTTGAGCTGCGCCAGCACGCCCGCGATGTCGCCCATCCCCCAATGTTCGGCGATCTTGCCGTCGGCGAGGCGAAAGATGTCGCACGAGGTGAAGGAGAGATGTTTTCCGGTCGGCGCGACGCCGTAGAGCGGGCCTTGCTGGGTTCCCTCATAGAGAAAGCTCGCCGCTTCCTTGTCGGCCTCGGCGAGGCTCGCCTGGATTGAGACCTTCAAGATCGGGCAGGCCCTTGAGCCGCGCGGCGAAGAAGTTGACCGTCGCCGTCTTCGCCGGCGACGCCCGCGGGCGGATGAGCGGCGGCGCTCAGCTGGTGATTGACGTAGTCGTCGGCGAACAGGGCCGCGAAGGCGTCGAGATCATGGGCGGTCAGGGTCTCGGCGAAGCGCTCGACGATGGTGGCGCTCGCCGGCCGTCGCCCGACCGGAGCAGCGGCGCCGCGCCGACGGCCGCCGCGCTCAGGATCAGAGTTCTGCGTCGCATCTCGAGAGTCCCTTTCATCGTTCGAGAATCATGTATCTCGACGATCCACGGGCCATGGGCGGCTTGATCAATCGGAATTCTCCTACCTCCCCTCCCCCGGCTCGCTCGCCGCGTCGGCCGGGTCGGCGCCATGCGAGAGCGCCATGGCCAGGACGCACGATCCGCTCGTCGCGCTCGGGCGCGGGCGCCGGCGACCACGGGCGGTTCTCGAGCGGGCTGCGGTCGCTCGCGAGCGTGAAGCCGTTCTCGCCCCATGTCAGGCCGATGGCGCCAAGGCGGGCGAGCGCCTGTTCGTCGAGCAGGAACTTCGCCTTGCAGTCGGCGGGCGCGCGTGAACGCGCTCACCACCACCTCGGCCCGCGCGCAGTCTTCGTCGAACGCGAGGCGATCGATGACGATCGAAAGCGATTCGCCTTCCGGCAGGGCGGCGACGCAGCCGAGGCGGTCGCAGGGCGCGTCGAACGCGCGCGCCTGCAGCGGGATCGCGCCCGTCGCCGTCGGCGCGTCAGCCATTGCTCGGCGGCGAAGGCGTTGAAGCGCTTGCCGACGACCTCGAGCGCCCCGTCGGCGTCGCGCACCGCCACGAGATCGCCTGAGGGCGCGACGATGACGTCGTAGCGCGGCCCCTGCGTCGCGCCGACGATCCCGATCAATGCGAGCGGAATGGCGCTGAGCCGGAACGTCCACGTCCGCCAGATGGTCGCGCTCATCACCGCAAGCGCAAGAAACGGCAGCGCGTAGGGCGCGAACGCCCGCAAATGCACCGTCGAATGCGGCGCCTCGCGCGATGAACCGCGCCACCCAGAGGATGAGCTTGATGCCCGCCCCGACATAGATCCAGACCGGCCCGTCGAGCCCGAGCGGATAGAGCGCGGCGCCGAGCAGCGCGCCCGGCACCGCGAAGACCTCGATGACGGTCAGCGTCAGCGGATTGCCGATCAGCACATAGGGGCTCAGATCATGGAAGTGATAGGCCATGAACGAGGCGGTGGCCGAGGTCGCGAAGGCGGTGGCGACAAGCAGCGCGAGCGGTTTCTCGACGAGATGGGCGCCGAAAAATCCGGGCTTGGCGCGCCGCGCCTCGCTTGGGCACGAACGGGTCCGGATCGAGGTCGAGCGCGGCTATCCGCGACTCCATCACCGCGACCAGCGCGGCGACGGCGGCGAACGACAGCTGGAAGCTGACGCCGAGAATGGCCTCGGGCTCGATCGCCACGACGGCGAGAACCGCAAAGGCGAGATTGCGCATGGTGAGCGCCCGCCGGTCCATGATCACGGCGCTGAGCACGATCAAGGTCATGAAGAGCGCCCGCTCGGTGCCGACGCGCGAGCCGGTCGCGATATCGTACAGCACCGATCCCGCCATGGCGACCAAAGCCGCCCATTTCTTGATCGGATAGCGAAGCGCCAGCGTCGGCGACAGCGCCAGGAGGCGCCGGGTGACGACGAAGAAGATGCCCGCCACCAGCGTCATCTGCACGCCGGAAATCGTGATGATGTGGAAGATGCCGGCTTCGCGGATCAGGTCTCTGGCGTCGTTGGAGAGGAAGTCGCGCTTGCCCGTCACCATCGCCGCCGCGATCGCGCCCTCGTCGCCGCCGATGATCGCGTTGACCCTGAGCGCGAGGCGATTGCGCGCCTGATCGATGGCCGCGCTGAAGCGCTGGCGCCAACTGGCGTCGCGCGGGGGAGGTATGAGGCGGATCGGCCCGAGCGCCGAGCCGACCGCGCCGACGCCGGCGAAAAACGCGTCCCGGGCGAAATCGTATCCGCCCGGCAGCGCCGCGCGCGAGGGCGGCAGCAGGCGCGCCTTGAGCTCGACGAAATCGCCCGCCGCGACATCGGGCGTGGCGCGGGTCGTCACCCGAACCCGGCGCGGAACCTTCTCTGCCGGCATGCCGTCGGCGGCGTCGACGCTGATCACCATGCGCGCGCCGACGGTCCGCAAGTCGACTTCCTCGACAAGGCCCTGCAGCGAGACGATGCGGATGCGGTCGAGCACCGGCGCCGCGACCCGCGCCGTGCGCAGCGACATCGACAGGAAACCGGCGAACAGCGCCGCGATGGCCAGCGAAAGCCCGAGCGCCAGAGGCCGGGCGCGGCAGAACCACGCGAGCGCGCCAAAGAGCGGCGATCATCAAAGCCGGCAGCCACAGGACGGGCTCGCGGTCGGCCGCCAGATTGGCCGCCACGCCACCCATCGCCGCGACCGGAATCCATAGGAAGAAGCGCCGCTCCTCGACCTCGCGCGCGAGGGCCTTCGAGAACGCGCCGCGCCAGTCCGGCGCCCACGCGGCCGCGCGCGTGAAGCCGGCCGCCGCGGACAAGACGCCAGTGCGCGCAGGTGCAGCCATCGGGGATAGATTAACGCCAGCCTGACCCTGGGGAAAGGCGCAGAAAAGCGGAGGCGACCTGGCGCGGGCGCCGGTTGGAACCCCTGGTCACGCGCCGCCCCGGAGACCCGGGCTCGAGCTCGCGCCCGCCTAACCGCAATTTTACCGGCGGGGCCTAATGTTTTCAGTAGCTTACGACCCGGTTTACCGGCGCTTCCGTTTTTGGAGGGAATCGGCGCTACCGTGGCTGCCGCGGCCGGCCACACAAAACATGCGATAAAGGCGACGCTTTCGGCTCTGTCCAACCACGGATTGTTAGAGCAAATTGGCAATGGGTCGAACCACACAATTGCGAGCGAAGCGAAGCAATCCAGGAGTTGCCAGGCGCCCTGTGTTCCCCTGGATCGCGTCGCTCCGCTCGCGATGACGGCGGCGGTCTGAATGCGCCATGCTCTAACAGGCTGCTGAAAAAGTCACTGCGTTTGCGCAACGAGGGGTGGCAAGCGCAATTTTTTGCAGGCGGGCGCGGCTCACGTTCGAGGTTTTGGCGTGACGTCGGGTCATTGTTCTCTGGCTTTTCATGTCGCTGGACGCAGTTCGCCCGTTGCGGCCATAAGCTTGGGCAGGCGGACGATGTTGTAGGCGGCCATGGCGAAGACGAAAGCGGCGCGGACCTTGTCGAGGCCACGCACCTTCACCTGCATGAGGCCGCCGACCGTCTTCGTCCAGCCGAAGCCTTCCTCGATGCGTTTGCGCAGCCGCTGGCTGATCGCATAGCGCACACTCGCGGCGACCTCGCCCGGGACGGCGGTCTTGCGCGCCTTGCCATGCTTGCTCACCGTCCCGTTGATCGCGACATGCGGCTCAATCCCACGCGCCTTCAAGCCCTCGACGAAGGCCTCGGCGTCATAGCCCTTGTCGGCGCCGAGCGTCGCGCCAAAGGGCAAGCGCTGGCTGAAAGCAGCCGCCGCCTCGCGCTCGGCCGTTCCGGTCGCCAGCGTCGCCTCGGGCGCCGCCACAAGACCGTTGCGGTTCTCCATCAGCGCATGGCCGAGATAGCAAAGACGGCTCTCCTGGCCTGCGCCTTTGCGATAAAGGCGCGCCTCCTTGTCGGTCGTCGAGGCGTGGGTTTTGTTCGAGCGCTTGGTCTTGCGGAAGTCGGCCTCGCGGTTGCGCCCCGGAGGCAGCGGCTCGCCCGGGTCGTTCCCCCGGCCTTCGCCAGAGGCGCTCTTGGGACGGAAGCTCTTCATCGACGCCCAGGCTTTCAACATCGTTCCATCGACCGAAAAATGCTCGGCGCTCAGAAGCCCCTTCACCTCCGGCAGGCCGAGAAGCGAAGACAGAAACTCTTGCGCGATCTCGTGGGTGAGCAGGCGGTCGCGGTTCTTCGAGAAGGTCGAGGCGTCGAACACGCTCTCGTCGATCGTAAGCCCGACGAACCAGCGAAACAGCATGTCGAACTCCAGCCGTTCGACCAGCTGCCGCTCCGAGCGGATCGAATAGAGAAGCTGCACAAGCGAGGCCCGCAGCAATCGCTCCGGCGGGATCGAGGGACGCCCGATTCCCTCATAAAGCGCCGAAAACCTCGCGTCGAGCTGGGCCAGCGCCGCGTTGGTCAGCCGCCGCATCGCCCGCAGCGGATGGTTCGCGGCGATCCGCCCCTCGACGTCGACGTAAGAGAACAATGTCCCGCTCGTCCGATCCTCGCCCCGCATCGATCCCCTCGCGAATCGCCTCGCCGACGCCAGCGAATCACGCCCCAAAAGGCAAACACCAGAGCCCTTCCGCGCCACTTTTTCAGCAGCCTGCTAGAGCGGTTTCCGCGCGGGTTGAATCGCTCGGCGATTCCCGAATCGGAGGAAATCTGATTCTTAAGCGGCGCCAGATCGGAGGCGGCGCGAGATGGGGCCTTTGTCGGTGGATTTGCGCAAGCGGGTGGTTTCGGCGGTTGGGGAGGAAGGCATGAGTTGCCGGGCGGCGGCGCGGCGGTTCGGGGTTAGCTTTGCCAGCGCAATCCGGTGGGTGGCGGCATTGCGCGAGCGCGGCAGCTATGCAGCGCTGCCGATGGGCGGCGACACGCGTTCGCAGCGCGTGGAGGCGCATGGGGACTACCTTTTGCGCCTTCACCGGCGCGAGCCTGACCTGACGCTGGCCGAAATCTGCGCTCGTTTGGAGCGTACGCGGGGCGAGAAGGTGTCGCCGTCGATGATCTGGCGGTTTTTCGACCGCCACCACATCACGTTCAAAAAAAGTCGGCGCACGCGAGCGAACAGGACCGGCCCGACGTCCTTGAACGGCGGCGGCGGTGGTTCGATGGTCAACTCGACCTCGATCCGCTGAAACTGGTGTTCGTCGACGAGACCGCGGCGATGACCAACATGGCGCGCCGCTACGGTCGGCGACGACGCGGGCGACGTCTGCGCTGCGGCGTTCCGCACGGCCATTACAAAGCGATCACCTTCGTCTTCGGCCTGCGCCTGAGAGGCGCCGTCGCGCGCAAGGCCTACGACCACGCCATGAACGCCGCGACGTTCGAGGCCTGGCTTGAGCACTGTCTCTTGCCAACCTTGGAGGAGGGCGACATCGTCGTGCTCGACAATCTCAAGGCTCACAAGAGCCCGAGAGTGGCGGAAATCCTGGCCAGGAAAAACTGCACGGTGCGATACCTGCCGCCCTACAGCCCGGACTTCAACCCGATCGAGATGGCGATATCCAAGCTGAAGGCCGCGCTGCGAAAATTGGCCGAGCGCACTGTCGCCGGTCTCATCGCCCTCTTGGAGGGCTGCGCCGGCCTCTTCAAGCGGGACGAATGCGAGAACTACTTCGAGACCTGCGGGTATGAGCCCGCTGAACTCCCCCTCCGCGACACAACCTGAACGGATTCCGCTCTAGCGCGCGTTGGGGCACGGCTCTTTCGTCATTCCCGGCTCCCCTGCCGCATGTTGTCATTCCCGCGCAAGCGGGAATCCTATACCTGCGCGGCGGCTTGGATAAGATCGAGTCGTTGCATCCGGCGATCGTGGGAATCCGGGGCCTTGTTTCGTGCTCTATCGGATCGAGGGGCTCGCACTCTGGCTGGGTCCTGGATGCGGGTGTTTGTTCCGAACAGTCGCAGGGGCCGCCTTAAGGCGCGCCCGCGTATAGGACAGGATCAATCTCATGCTGGAGAGTTCCGTTTCAGCCGGCGTTGACGTCGGCTCGACTTGGCTTGACCTCGGGTTTCATCCCTTCGGCAAGCCGATCCGTGTGCGCAACAACGAGGCGGGTATTGCAACAATTGTCGCCGCCCTGGGCCAGCGTGGCGTGGGCCGGGTGGCGCTGGAGGCGATCGGGGGCTATGCGCGGAGGCTGACGGCGGCGCTGATCGAAGCGGACGTCACGGTCTTTATGGTCAATCCGCGGCGGATCAAGGCGTTTCGCGACGCCGAGGGCCTCATCGCCAAGACGGACAAGCTGGACGCAAGCCTGATTGCGCGCTTTGCTCACGTCATGGCCGATGAGCTGCGACCTCTCAGGGACGCCGGACAGGCGGGTCTCAAGGCGCTGTCGACAAGGCGGCGGCAGCTGACTGAATCCATCGCGATCGAGAAGACACGCCTCAAGCAGGCCTTCGATCCGCTGATTCTCGACTCCTGCCGGGAGATGATCGCGCTGCTCGAAGACAGACGCCGGGCGATCGAAGCCGAACTCGACCGCCGCATTGAGGCCGAGGACAGAATGGCGCGCCGGCGCGCCATTCTGTCCTCTATGCCCGGCATTGCTGCGCGCATCTCCACCCTGGTCGTCATCGAAATGCCGGAGCTGGGCGAAATCGGACGAAAGGAAGCCGCGAGCCTCGCAGGCCTCGCGCCCCATCCGTCGCAATCCGGACTTTCGCTCGGGCGCAACGCCATCTCCGGGGGCCGCCCCTGCTTGCGCGCCGCCTTCTACATGGCCGCCCTCGTCGCGGTGCGAAGCCATCCCAGGTTCAAGCAGATCTATCTCGACCTGCGCGCAGCAGGAAAACCCGCAAAGGTCGCCCTCGTCGCCATCGCCCGCCGAATGGTCGGCATCGCAAACGCCCTCATTCGCGACGACATCACTTTCGATCAAGCAAGCTTCGCTTGACCCGCGCAATACAGTCGCCAAGGTCCCAGGCAGTTGTGTGGACGGCGCTCCTGGATTTCCGATCGGCCGCCTTTGCCGGCCGACTGGAATGACAAGACATTGACAAAATCAGAAATTATCGCTATATCTTCTCATTAGCGGAATCCGACCGCGTCCGGTCCACACGCCGGACAAGGAGAGTCATTTGCTGTTTGAAAACCTGGCTCAATCACAACCGCTGCGGGAAGCGGGAAGCGAGGGAGAGTTTTTTTAGTAACTCCCAAGCCGGGTGAGTCCGAATTGTCACACGGTGTGTGAGATCGTTGAGGTTTTGCGAGATTTTCGAGACGGGCGGGGGCGAACCGTGAGTCAAGGTGGGGATGATTCTCCCTGCCGAAGTTCAGGCGCTGATCGAAGCGCTCCGGAGCGAGATTTCCGCGCTTCGCTCGGAGGTCGCCGATTTGCGGCGGGAGAACGAGGGCCTTCGAGCCGAGAACGCCGAGCTTCGGCGCCGGCTGGATCTGGACAGCACGACGAGCTCCAAGCCGCCTTCGAGCGACGGGCTGAGGAAGAAGTCGCGCCTTCCCGGCAGCCTTCGCGGCCGTTCGGGCAAGGCGAGCGGGGGACAGCGGGGCCACAAGGGCGACACGCTGCGGCGGACGGCGACGCCCGACTGGGTCGTCCGACACGAGGCTGCGGCGTGCCGGCGCTGCCGGGCGGCGCTCGCGGCTTCGATGCAGACCGGGGTGGAGACGCGTCAGGTGTTCGACCTGCCCGAGCGGCTGATCGAGGTCACGGAGCACCAGGGCGCCATCTATGCCTGCGCCCGATGCCGCGGCGTGACGCGGGCTGCGTTCCCCGACGGCGTGATCTCGCCGACCCAATATGGCGAGCGCATCAAGGCGGCGGCGGTCTATCTCAACGTGCAGCAGCTTGTGCCCGAGGACCGGACGGCGCAGGCGCTTCAGGACCTGTTCGGCGCGCCGCTCGTCTGCCCGGCGAGCGTGATCGCGTGGATGGGCAAGAAGGCTCAGGCTCTGGAGGGCGTCTATCAGGCGATCGGGACGCGCGTCGGCGGGGCCAAGGTCAGGCATCTCGACGAAACCGGCTTTCGCATCGCAGGCTCCCTGCAATGGCTGCATACGACGTCGAGCCGGAGCCATACCTTCTACCGGGTCGGAGCGGCGCGCGGCGATGTTCCCGCAGGGTTGAAGGGCGGCGTCGTCGTGCATGACCATTTCCGCCCCTACAACGCCCTCGCGGACGTCGCTCACGCCTTCTGCAACGCCCATCACCTGCGCGAACTCAAGGCGCTCATCGAGATCGACAAGGAGCCGTGGGCGCAAGCCATGCGCGACGTCCTCCTCGACGCCGCAAAGGCCGTGCGCCAAGCCAAAGAGGCCGGCGCCCGGGCGCTCGAACCCGAACGCGTGCAAGGCTTCGTCGACCGCTACTGGCAGGCCGTTCGGGAAGGGCTCGCCTTCCATCGCGCCCTGCCGGCCTTCGATCCTTCGCCCGGCTCGAAAAAACGAAAGAAGCAGCGCCCAGGCCATAATCTCCTCATCCGCTTCAAGACCTTCAAGGACGAGACCCTGCGCTTCCTCGTCGACTTCGACGTCCCGTTCACCAATAACCTGGCCGAACAGGACCTGCGCATGGCCAAGGTCAAAATGAAAATCTCGGGCGGCTTCCGCACCTTCGAAGGCGCTCACGTCTTCGTCCGCATGAGGTCCATCGTCTCCACCGCACGAAAGCACGGCCTCAACATTCTCAAAGCCCTCACTGCAAACCCCTCCCAACTCCTCCTCGCAATCGCAGCCTGAAAACAGACGGCTTGGGAGTTACTTTTTTTACTCCAATGGCCGTAACCCATTGAAAAGTCACGATTCGAAAAAATAAACGCTAGTAAATTGGAGTCAATTACTAGCGTTTACAGCGTTTATGGGTGGTTATTGGGCCAGCTTGGGGAGTCCTCGCGCCCTGGTTGTCGAAGCCGGCGATCATATCTCATGCGCCGCGACATCGGCGCTCGGCGGCGCAGCGAGCCTAGCGGCGGTTTTTTTATAGCGCGCCTCTCCGCGGCGTTCTACGGCAGGCCGTCACCGGTCGGCCACGCTCAAGGCTCGCGCCCGAATATCGCGGCCCGACCGCTTGCCAATTCGGCCGAGTCGGGCATGAGCCGCCATCGGGCTATGGTCGGCGATGGCAATTCGACGAGTGAGGAGAGGCAATCCTTTGAGCGTTGCCAATTCCGCGATCCTGCCGCGCGCTGATTCCCTCGCCTCGCTCGTCGAGGGCGTATATTCTTCATGGGGCTGGCGCCGGCGGGTCATCGCCGTCGTCTCTGGCGCGACCGGCGCGCTCGCGCTGCCTCCCCTTTCGCTGTTTCCGCTGATCGCCGTTCCGCTGACCATCGCCGTCTGGCTCATCGACGGGGCCCAGGACCGCGGCTCAGAAGCCTTGAGCGGTTCGCTTGGCGCGGCGTTCGGCGCTGGCTGGTGGATGGGCTTCGGCTATATTCTCGCGGCTCTGGTGGGTGGGCTCGGCCTTATTGGTCGAGGCGGACAAATTCGCCTGGGCGCTGCCGCTCGCGGTCGTGGCGCTGCCAGCCGTGCTCGCGGTCTTTCCCGCCGCGGGCTTCGTCTTGGCGCGGCTCCTTTGGTCGCCGGGGCCGCTTCGCCTTTTCGCCCTCGCCTTTGGGCTCGGGGTCGCGGAATGGGCGCGGGTCCGGCATCTTGGGCTGACGCTCAAAAAAAGTCACAACGCGCCGCAGAGCAGGATCGTGCCGACGTAGCGGAAGCTCGCGAGCAATGGCGGGCGCAGCAGGGCGAATGGCGGCCGGACAATCTTGTGTTTGTCGACGAAACCGGCGCGTCGACCAAAATGACCCGGCTCTACGGCCGATGCCCGCGCGGCGAGCGCCTGGTCGCGCCGGTTCCGTGGGGCCATTGGAAGACGACGACCTTCATCGGCGCGCTGCGGCAAGACGGTCTGGTCGCGCCTTGCGCGTTCGACGGGCCGATCAACGGCGAGAAGTTCCGCGCCTGGGTCGAGCAGTTCCTCGTTCCCGAGCTCAAGCCCGGCGACATCGTCATCCTCGACAATCTGCCGAGCCATAAAGTGGAGGGCGTCAGAGCGGCGATCGAGAACGCCGGCGCCCGGCTGCTCTACTTGCCCTCCTACAGCCCCGATCTCAACCCGATCGAGCAGGGGTTCGCCAAACTCAAAGCCCTGCTGCGCAAAGCCGAGGCGCGAACCTTCGACGCCCTGATCCACGCCATCGCAACCGCACTCGAAACCTTCACCCCCGACGAATGTCAGCGAGGGTGGGCTTCGCCGGCGGAGAGCTGCTGAACGCCTTGTGAGCGGGTCCAAGCGCCGTAGAACTCCGCCAAGAACCGCGCCATAGATCCAGTGCATCACCAGCGTTGCGAGCGGCGCCATCATGCCGAGTTGAGAGCCGAAGAAGCCGGCGCCGGCCATAGGCATGATCACCACCATCATGACGAGCCACGCGCCCGTCGCAAACAGTGCGCGGCGGAACCAGTGCGGGCCGGGGAGAATCGGATCGAGCCAGGCGTAGAGTGCGCCCCACAGGATTGTGCCGATCAAGAAGTGGCCGAGCCACCCGCAGCCGGAGTGGAAGCCCCGATCATACGGGTAATCATCGCTATCGGGTTTGGAGTCCCCGATAGGGGATCGGTAAACCCCACGCCTTTAGGCGGCTGGATGGGGGCGCTTCCGGTGTAGATTGGCTGGATGGAAGCGTACAAGCGTGGCGGCCATACGGTCTGGGACTGCAAGTATCACTTGGTCTGGGTGACGAAGTATCGTTACCCGGTGCTTGGCGGCGACGTTGGGGTTCGCTGTCGCGAATTGCTGCGCGAGACGGCGCGGGCGCATGAGATGGCGGTGCACGCGGGGTCGATCAATCGCGACCATGTCCCCATGCTGCTGTCGATCCCTCCGAGCCTGTCGGTGTGGCGCGCTGTGCAGCACTTGAAGGGCCGCAGTTCGCACAAGCTGCTGAGCGAGTTCGGCGTGTTGCGCAAGCGCTACTGGGGCCAGCATCTGTGGGCGAGGGGGCTATTGGGTGGTGAGCAGCGGCAACGTCACGGATGACATGTGGGTCGAATATATCAAGAACCAAACCCCTCCCGAGCCCGATGACAACTTCAATGTCACGTGAGTTGCGGCCACGTCCGCCGGATGGCGGACCGATCCGGCTTTGAGCCGTAACTCGAAGCCACCGCCTTTCAGGCGGTGGAGAATTCACCTGCGGCATGAGATACGTGGCCTCTTTCATCAGCATGGCCGCGGAGAGGACAATGGTTGCGACGAAGCCAGCTCCGATTCCCCCGGCGAGATTGGCAAGGTTGACGTCATTCATGGGTCTGCTCCATTTGGATTAAACGTGCTTTGAATAAGACCTAAAGAAAGAGGAGGCTCCGAATAAAAGTCGCTAGTTTGAAAAAATTACATTAACTTAAACGTCAACGTTGGCCTGCAATTCTACTCCAGCGCAAAGCCAATTCCATTGGCTGGTGCGTCTACAACGTTGACTATACTCGTTCACTCTTCAGAGCGGACGGCCTTGGGCAGCTCGAAGCACCCGATGGGGATGCAGTCCGACGACCGCAATGACATGGTCGAGCGAGAGGACGCCCGGACCGAGGGCGATGACGCCGAGCGCCAGCCCCCCAGGGCAGATGGAAATTCGACCATCCATCCGGGACGACGAGCTGAATGACGCCCGTCATGACGAGGAGGCCGAGCGCCACGAAGAGCGTGCCGAGGCCAAGGACGAGCAGGATCGCCAGCGTGATCTCGGCAATGCCGACCATATGGGCGACGACGACCGGCGCAGGGAAGTCGTAAGCTCCGCCGAAAATGTGAAGCTTGAACTCCTCCGTGAAGAGATACTCGGCGGTTGGCGACAACGAAAGGAACCCGTCCCAGCGCGTGAGGCCTGACTTGAAGAACGGAACTGCGAGCGCGATCCTCATGACCGGCGGCGCGAGCAGGGCGGCCGCCCGGCCGAGCCAGGCCGACAATGTGCTGATCAGACCCGCGACCTGGACGAACAGCGAAGAGGGGCGCGTCGACGTCATTGGTGGGTCCCCAGGAAGGTTGACTTCGTCTCGCCGCCGCAGAAACCGATGATCGCGCCCGCCTCCAGGAGCCCGGAGAGGTGGCCGCGATGTCGAAACCGGCGCATGCCGTGATGGCGGCTTGCGCCGCCGCCAGGACGGTTTCCCCGCGCAAGAGCGACGCGATGAATTCGAAGCCGCCGTCGGGCAGTCCTCTCGCCTCGACCTCCGCCCCGGGCCGGACGATCAGCGCATCTTCGCCGCCGCCCGTGATATCGACCGAAGTTGCGGCGCCCTCGCGAACGTTCATGTCCCAGACCGTGAGCGCCGGATAGCGCGAGCGAACCATGCGCCGCATCGACGAATTGCATCTCGAACTTCCGTTCTACGGCTCGCGGCGAATGACCTTCGAACTCAACAAGGAAGGCCCTGGGGTCAACCGCAAGCGGGTGCGGCGGCTGATGCGGGTGATGGGGATCGAGGCGCTGGTTCCGCGCCCTGGCGCGAGCAAAGGCGCGCCCGGGCACAAGATATACCCCTACCTGCTGCGCGGCCTGAAGATTATCGAGCCGAACCACGTCTGGGCGGCCGACGTGACCTACATCCCAATGGCGTGCGGCTTCCTCTATCTGGTGGCGATCATCGACTGGGCCAGCCGGGCGGTTCTGGCATGGCGGCTGTCGAACACCAACGATGCGAGCTTCTGCGCGGCGGCGCTGGAGGAGGCGCTGCTTCGGTTCGGAAAGCCGCGGATTTTCAATACCGATCAGGGCTCCACTTTCACCGCCGAGGCTTTCACCAGCAAGCTTGCGGCGGCCGGCGTCGTGATTTCGATGGACGGACGCGGCCGCTTCATGGACAACATTTTCATCGAACGGCTGTGGCGCTCGATCAAGTACGAAGAAGTGCATCTGAAAGCCTACGCCGATGGCGGCGAGGCGCGGTCCGGCATCAGTTCCTGGATGACCTTTTACAATTTTCGGCGCCCGCACCAGGCGATGAACAACCAAATGCCGATGGCGGTGTGGCGCGGCGGCATGGACAAAATCGAGGCGGCGGCGAGGGCTGTGGATATGCCGCTTCGCTTGGACAACGCAAACGCGTTGCCCACATACCCACAGCAGAGACAGAAGCCGCAAGAAGCAGCTTGATTCTTGAACGACAAGCGCAGGCGAGATCACACCTTAAATTCAACCCCTCGTGGTCCTACGAATGGGGTCCAGTTCAGTCCTGATTCGAAGTTTCGTGCGATTTCGGCTTGGGACGATGCGATTTCGAGGGTCTTCAGGCAGAAGCGTTTTATGGCGGCGAGAATGTCGTCAGCGGATTTGGTCCAGCGGAAGGGCTTTGGGTTGGCGCTGACGGCGTCGAGGTAGGCTGGGATCGCGGGTTTCCAATTCCGCGGTCGAGCGGTGGACGCCGCGGCGGGTTTGCGTTCCGCCGGTGCACTTCAGGTGTCTGTAATCCGCGCCTTTGAGACAAGGCGACGTTCTCGGGTAGGGAGGATTTCTGGGTCATCGTAGCCGCAACGAGCGAAGATGAGACAGAAATCCGGGCAGGAAAAGCAGCCGGCGGAAGACGCAATCAGGGACCTTCGGCGCGCGACACGTCGGCAATCTCAGCCAGAGACCCGCGACGAAGCCTCGATGTCGACGCGCGTTCGACCAGACGCGCTGGCAGGGTGACCCGGCCTTCGGCGAGGTCCCGTCGCCCGATGGGGGAGTGCTGGAACATCTTGATCGTCTCCCTCACCATCAGCGACGCATCCTGCACGAAGGTCGTCAGCTCATAGCCAGCCCATCCCGCCATCGGAATGTCGTCGAAGCCCGCGACGAGCACATCCTCCGGAACACGCAAGCGAAGGCGAGTACGGATTGCGTCGATTGCGCCGATCGCTAATAGATCGTTGGCGCAAAAGATCGACTCCGGCGCGTCCTCGCGGGCGAATATCGCGAGCGCCGCCCTGAAGCCGTCCTCATAACGGAAGTTGCCCCCTGCGATCCGCAAGTTCTTGAAGCCCCGCCTCGCCAACGTGCGGCGGAATCCCTTAAGCCTTTCCGCGCTCGCCGGACTATCGAGCGGACCTGTGACGAAGCCGAAAGAGCGTGCGCCGCGTGCAAGAAAGTGGTCCGCGATCTCTGCGCCGGCGCGTGCGTTGTCAGTCGAAACCGATGTCACCCAGGCGTTGCTGACTTTGGTGTTGAACGAGATGACGGGAATCCTGAGCTTCGCGAGAGCGGCCGCTGTCGCTGGCGAAAGCACCGCGAGAGCGCTGACGATCGCATCGACGCGATAGCCGGCAAGTCGCGGAAGGACCAAGTCAAGCGAATGTCCGCTGTCGACTGGCACGAGAAGCATCTGACGCCCGCTCGCCTGAAGCTGGCTGGCGAACTCCTCGAGCATGCGTGCGTACAGAGGGTTGTACATTCCGCCGATGACCACGGCGATCAGGTCAGACCGATGGCTGATCATGATGCGTGGAATGATGCTTGGCCGATAGCCGAGTTGCTCCGCGGCGGCGAGCACCTTCTCGCGAGTCCGGTGCGAGATGCTGGCGCCCGGCCGGTAGCTTCGCGAGACCGAGGACTGGGAGACCCCGGCCAGCCTGGCGACGTCGGTTGAAGAGGCGTATCTGGGCATGCTCGGACGAAGCCCGCTCGTCTTGTCCTTGACCCCTGCGACTGGTTATGACTAGCTAGTCATAGACTAAGAGTCCATCGGGTCGGGAGGAAGCGATGGCGGGCAAGTCCTTGAGGCTTGGCGGCCTCCGCGCGCATTGCGGATATTTGGGGACATGACCTCGACGGATCGCGTTCCCGTGTTGCGAGCCGTCGGGATCACCAAAACCTTTGGCGCCACGAACGCGCTGTCTGATGTTAGCTTCAGCGTCGAGCGCGGCGAAGTTCACGCGCTAGTCGGTGAGAACGGCGCCGGCAAGTCGACTTTGGTCAAGATCGTCACCGGCATCCTCGTACCGACCTCAGGACATATCGAACTGGACGGCGAGCCGACGGACTTCGAAACGCCGGTCGACGCGCGCCACGCTGGCGTCGCCGCGGTCTACCAGGACCCGAAGCTGTTTCCGCACCTCGACGTCGCGGAGAACATTAGCATGGGCGCGACCCCGGTGACGGCGCTTGGCGTCGTCGACCGTAAGGCTGTCGTCGCGCGGGCGCGGGAATCGCTTGCCAGAATCGGCGTCGCCATCGACCCGCATGCGCTTATCGCCGAGCTTTCCGTCGCCGAACTTCAGTTTGTCGAGATCGCCCGGGCGCTCGTCGCCGACCTCAAACTCTTGATCCTCGACGAACCCACCTCCTCGCTGACCCCGGCGGAAGCGGAAAAGCTCTTCCGCATCGTGCGCGACCTGCGCGACCACGGAACCGCGATCCTTTTCATCACCCACAGGCTTGAGGAGCTAGCGCTCATCGCCGACGCTGTCACGGTCCTTCGCGATGGGCGCCATGTGGCGACGCGGCCCGCCGCCGAAATGTCGCGGACGGAAATCGTTCGCATGATGGTGGGCCGTCCGCTCGAAGGCATGTTCGCCGGGCGTGGCAAACGAACGCCCGGACGGGAGGTTCTGCGCGTCGAAGGACTAACGCGCTACGGTGCTTTCTCCAATGTCTCGTTTGCGTTGCGGGCGGGCGAGATCGTGGGCATGGCCGGGCTTGTCGGCTCCGGCCGCTCCGAGATCGCACAGGCGTGCTTCGGCCTCTCGCAGCCGACCGCGGGCCGGATCGCCATTGACGGCGTTCCCGTAAGACCACGCAGCCCGAAGCAGATGTTGGCTCTGGGACTGGCCTACCTTCCCGAGGATCGCGACGGACTGGGTCTCATCATATCAGCGTCGATCGCCGACAATGTCACGCTTCCCATCTTGGGGCGGCTCGCGAAGCTGGGTTTCATCGACGAGGCGGCGGGGCGAACGATCGCCTCCGAGGCGGTGGAGACGTATCATGTCCGAACGACCGGCATCGACCAACTGGTCTCGGATCTGTCCGGCGGCAACCGGCAAAAGGTCGCTTTCGCCCGCTGGCTCTCCACGAGGCCAAAGGTTCTCATCCTCGATGAGCCCACACACGGCGTGGACATTGGCTCGAAGGCGCAGATTCACGGCATTATCGCTCAGCTCGCTGACGAGGGACTGGCTGTTCTGGTGATCTCGTCCGACCTGCCGGAAGTGCTCGGCGTCTCTGACCGCATCCTCGTTGTCGCCGAAGGCGAGCTTGTCGCGGAAATGGATCCGGGCTCGGTCGATCAGGAGACCGTGATGATGGCCGCTACCCGGAACACGCGGCACGGCGCGCATGCTCACTGAAGGCGGCGAGGCGCCAACTGACGGCGAGGCGCGCAAGGGCTTAGGCCAGTTCGCGCTGAGGTTTCGGGTCAGCGGCGTCGCGGCCTTTCTCCTCTTGCTAGGCGTGGCGTTCACGATGCTTCGGCCGGAGTTTATCGCAGCCGGAAACCTCAGCGCGATCATCTCCAACGCGGCCATCCTCGCGATTGTCGCCGCGGCGCAAGCTGTCGTGCTCATCACCCGGAACCTGGACGTTTCGGTAGGCTCCATTATGGGGTTCTCGGCCTATCTCACCGCCGATTTCGCCGCCCGGCACCCGCATGTCGGCCCCGTGCTCGTTCTCCTGCCGCTCGCAATCGGGGCCGCGCTCGGCGCGCTGAACGGACTTCTTGTCGCCTACGGGCGCGTCTCTCCGCTAATTGCGACGCTTGGCACGATGTCCGTATATCGCGGCCTGACCTATGTCTACGCGCGCGGGCAAGAGATCACCGCGAGCCGCCTTCCTGCGTGGATGAACGCGCTTCCGGAAGCGCGGATCGCCGGCGTTCCCTTGATGGTCGTGACCGCCGTCGTCGTCGTCTGTCTCCTGGCGGCGTTTTTACGCTTCTACCCCTTGGGGAGGCGCATGTACGCCGTCGGGTCGAACGTCTCAGCGAGCGTCTTCTTCGGTCTGCGAACGCAACGCCTTGTCCTTTTCGCCTATATCCTCGGCGCTGTCCTGTGCGGCCTTGCCGGCTTCCTGTACGCCGCGCGCGTGGGCACGGTGACCGTTGTGCTCGCCTCCGGCTGGGAGCTGACGTCGCTCGCGGCCGCGGTCATCGGAGGCGTCAGCGTCGCAGGAGGCTCGGGGAACGTCATTGGGGCGGCGCTTGGGGCTGTGGTGCTTGCGACGATCGACAATGGTCTCGTGCTTCTCGGCATCCCCGAGTTCTGGCGCATGTTCATTCAGGGCTCGGCGATCGTGCTAGCCGCGACCGCCGACGTGATCATCGCGGGGCAAGTCCGGAACGCCCTTCGCGTGCGCCGTCGCATCGCGAGGACATCGCCATGATTCGGAAGTGGCCGCAGTGGGAGCTGACGCTCATCGTGCTGACGCTGGCGGCGGGAGCGTGGTCGGCATATCTCTCGCCCTACTATCTGAGCCTCGATCAGATTGCTTATTCAACGCGGCAGTTCGTGTTTCCGGGCATCCTCGCCATTGGGCTTGCGGTCGTCGTCATCCTTGGCGAGATCGACATCTCGCTCGCCTCGACGCTGGCGTTCGGCGCAGTGCTGTTTTCCAAGTTTTCCGCGCTTGGCGCTCCGATCTGGATCGCGACCCCGCTGGTCATGGCCGCCTGCGCGGCGCTCGGGGCTCTGAACGGTGTCCTCGTCGCCCGCCTCGGCCTGCCGTCCCTCGCCGTCACGCTGGGCACCATGGGAGCGTTTCGCGGCCTCGCCTTCATTCTTGGGTCAGAGACGGGTTACACGAACTTCGACAATTCCTACCTCTATGTCGGATCGGAGCAGGCGTTCGGCTTGGTCCCCATGTCGTTCATCCTGTTTCTTGTCATCGCGCTTGCGGTCGGGGTGCTCATGCGGCGCACCGTTTTCGGGCGCCGCTGCTACGCGATCGGCCTCAACCGGGAGGCGTCGTGGGCGGCGGGCATCGACGTCGCCCGCATCAAGGTCATGGCTTACGCGCTCGCGGGCGCACTCGCCGGCGTCGCGGCGCTCGTCTGGATAGGCCAATACGGATCCGCGCGCGGTGACAACGCGGACGGCGCGATCCTGTTCGTGGTCACGGCCGTCGTTCTCGGCGGCCTCGACATCAACGGCGGTCGCGGCGCGATCCTCGGCGTTGTCCTCGCGCTGTTCCTGCTCGGCACGATGCGCAATGGCATGGGCCTCGCCAATATCGCCGGCCCGACCCAGACGATCGTCCTCGGCGGACTGCTGATCGTCGGCGTCTTGCGTCCAATTCTTTTCCACGGCGTCGTCCGCGGTTACAGGCTTGCGTTCTCTCGACAGGCGGTTGCCTCGAACTGAAGGAGATCGAGCGGACGCATACCATCGCACGCGCAACGGGCGACGTGCGACGATCACAGCAGAGAAGGAGGAAACGATGAAGTTGCATGCGACGCTGCTCGCCGGGGCAGGAATGGCTCTGGCGCTTGGCCTTGGGGGTTCCGCCGCTTTGGCCAAGGACTCCGGCTTCAAAATCATGATGACGCCGAAGTGGACCGGCTTCCCCTATTTTGAGGCTGCGGCAAAGGGCGGCCGCGAGGCCGCCGCCGAATTGGGCGACCAGTTCGTCTACGCGGGGGCTGATCATGCCGACGTCAGTCTTCAGGTCGAGACCTTGCAGAATTTCCTGACGCAGAAGCCCGATGCGATCGAGCTCGCCGCGATCGACCTCAACGCGGTCGCTCCCGTACTGAAGCAGGCGCGCAAGCGGGGCATCGTGGTGACCACTTTCGACGCCGACGCCGCCCAAGATGCGCGCGACATGTTCGTCAACCAGCTGTCCTACAAGCAGGCCGCAAAGACCATGCTTGACTGCGCGCTCCTCAACTCACCCAAGGGCGGCGAGATCGCCTTCGTCGCGGCCTCCCCGACGGCGCCGAACCACATGGCCCACATCAAGTACATGAAGGAGTACATCAAGGACGATCCGAAATATCAGGTCTTCAAGGTGGTGGATACGCAATACGCCAACGACGACGACGCCAAGAGCTATGACGTCGCCATCAATCTCATGCAGGCTCATCCCGACCTGAAGGTCATCATCTCGTCTTCGGCCGTCAGCGCTCCGGCAGGCGCACGCGCCATCTCAGCGAGCGGCCATGTCGGCAAGGTGTTCTCGACGGGCTTCGCGCTGCCAAGCGCGATCAAGAGCTACCTCAAGGACGGATCAGAGAAGTGTTTTGCGCTTTGGAATCCCGAGGAGCTCGGGTATCTCGCGACCTATGCGACGCATCTAAAGCTCGCCGGCAAATTGGACCTCAAGCCCGGCACGACCTTCAAGGCGGGCAAGGCAGGCGAATATACCGTGGGCGAAGGAGGCGAGATCGTCTACGGCAAGCCTCTGATGTTCACCAAGGAGAATGTCGACAAATTCAATTTCTAGTCTAATAGCGCCCAAAAAAGTCCGCTTGCACCATTCGCGCAGGCGGACCGTCAACTTGAGCAAGGAGACGTCGCCGCCTTACCGCGCTGACGTCAAATTCGAGACGCAGAAAAGAGGCGCGGAAGGGACGCCAAAGGCTCGGGCCGCCAAATCAGACCGCCCGCTCCTCGCTACCCTACAGCGGCTGCAGTGCCGGTCTCGGCGGCCTTGGCGAGCGCCAGGATCGCCCGCGCGTTCGCCCGCGCGTCCTCGAGGCCATAGAGCGGTTGATCGCCGTCGCGGATCGCGCGGCTGATCTCGCGGAATTCAGCCGCGAACATGTCGTACCCGCCGAAGCCCTCGATGACCGGCTCGACGCCGCCGAGAAAGACTTCTTCCCCGAACCGGTGATGGAGCAGGCGCGTGAACGGCTCGCCCCGCATGCCTGTGCCCTGCATGCTGATCCAGCCGTCCGTTCCGACAATTTCAACCTGAGCCAGCGGATTGATGAAATCGAACGATACCGAGAAGATCGATGTTCGCCCGCCCCCGAAGTCCAGGATGCCTGATGTGGTCGTGTCGACCTTCTCGGCCGGCCGGGTCCAGCTGGTCGCGAAAGCGCTCAAGGGTTCGGCGCCGAACAGCAGACGACTTATGTTCACCGCATAGCAGCCCATGTCCCATAACGCGCCGCCACCCGCCTCCGGATCGAAGCGGATATTGTAGAAATCGTAGAATTGCTTGAAGCCCAGCGTCACGCGGACGAGCCTGGCCTCGCCAATTGTGTTGTCTCGGATGAGATCGACGGCGCGCGTCCAGCGCGGGGCGAACCGATACATGAAGGCTTCCATCACCAGCTTGCCCGACTGTCTCGACGCGCGCTCGATCGCGTCGATCTCGGGCAGAGACAAAGCAAGCGGCTTCTCGCAGAGAACATGCTTGTCCGCCCGCAGCGCCTTCACTGTCCATTCTTCGTGAAGGTGATTCGGCAGCGGGATATAAACCGCCTCGATGTCGCGATCGGCGAGAAGCGCGTCGTAGGAGCCATAGGCGCGCTCCGCGCCCCATCGGACGCGATCGGCCTCGGCCGTGTCGCTGCGACGGCTCGAGACGGCCGCAAGACGAGCGTTTCCAGCGCCCAGCATTCCGGGGATCGCGAGGGTGTTGATCCAGGCCGAGCCCAGAACGCCCCAACTGACCCGCTTTGATTCGCCCATGAGTTCCCCTGTCGCTTCGAACGCGTTTCCTCAGCCTGCGCGATTGTCACGATGAACGCGGCGTTCGGCTCGAACGCTCACGCGCGCTTGCCCGAGTCCTCCTCCGGAGGGTAGATCGACACCAGATCTGGCGGCAGATCCTGATAGGGACAGTTCCCGAGCTCATAGACAAAGTCGAGCTTGGGCTCGGTGTCGAGATAGAAATGGAAGTCCGCGACGAACTGGCCCGTCTGGGTGACTTTGACGTCGCGGGCCGCGTAGTCCTCAACGACCGCGGCCACCCAGTCGTCGGGAATCTTCTCCTTGATGTGGTGCAATCCTTCGCCACGCCGTTGGAGATAGTCCTCGTAAATCATCGGGCCGCGAACGGGCTGAATGAGTTCGATCTCCATATCTCCGACATGGGTTATGGCGATCCGGAACTCGAAAGGACCCTCGACAACTCTGCCGTCGACTTTGAGATTCTTCACGGTCTTGTCGGTGAATCGGAAGACACGCCATGGTCCGATCCGAAGCGTATCGATCCAGGCCTGCATCGACTTTTCGAGATCGCGCGTAAGCCACGCGATCTGCTGAATGTGTCGCGTCTTGTTGAGCGCGCGCAGTTCATCGTTGGTCATCACTCGACGTCCTTGGCAAGAAAGGGGGGCGGGCAAGGGGATTGATCAGGCGGCGCGCCGCAAGGCTACTTGTCGTAAGCGCTCACCATCTCGAAGAAGCGGAGTTCGACGGGTTTCGCGAGATATTCGCCCTGCTTTGCGAACCAGTCCTTTTGATAGTCGAGCGCGATGTGGCGATCGAAGTCGGCGCGCTCCGCCCAGTTCTCATAGAAGTAGAACATGTTTGGATCGTCGAGGCTGACATGAAAATGGTAGTCCACACAGCCCTGTTCGGAACGCGATTTGCCGACGAAGCTCGTGAGCAGCTTAAGGAGCTCGGCCCGCCTTTCGGGCTTGGCGTGGAGGGTGGCGGTCAGATTGAACTTGGGCTGCATTTCCGTCTCCGATTGGATCGAGGTTGTGAAGGGCTGTGCGTCTTTTGCGTCCTGGCTCTCCGAAGCGTTGCGACGTTACGCGGGAGCCCGGGCTACCGCCGTCGCCTGAGCGACGACAGGATGCCGGCGTCCGACTCGCCTTGCGAGCGCAGCGTGCTGATCAGCACCGCGAGCAGGACGACGAGGCCATTCGCCACATATTGCGCGTAGGAGTTCACGCCGAAGAGAACCATCGCGTTGTTGAGCACCGCGATGAACAGACCGCCAAGCATGGTGCCGAGCATCGACCCTTTTCCGCCGAAGAGGCTCGCCCCTCCGACGATGACGGCGGTGATGACGGCGAACTCGAGACCCACGCCCATCCCGGCGTTGCCGGCTGCGAGCCGCGACGTCTGCAAGAGCCCCGACACGCCAGCCAGGAAGCCCGTTAGTCCGAAGAGAACCGTCCGCACGGCCGCGACCGGAACGCCGGACAAATACGCGGCTTCGGCGTTGCCGCCGATCGTATAGACCGAACGCCCAAAGCTCGTGCAATTCGCGATGATCGAGAAGACGACGAACAAGATAAAGAGGATCAGCGCTGGCACCGGCACGCCCAGGAAGGCGCCTGTTCCCCACCAGTTGAAGCTGTCGTTGAGAATGGGAATCGGAATCGCGTCCGTGAGCAAGAGCGCGCCGCCCTTGAGAGCCGAAAACAGCGCCAGCGTCACGATGAAGGACGGCACGCCGAAGATGGCGCGCACCGCGCCGGCGCAGAGGCCGATCAGGGTTGCGGCCGCGAGCACGGCTACGGCCGCAACGGGAAGCGGCCACCCGAGGTTGACCGCGACGACGCCGAACAGCGCCGAGGCGAAAGCGACCGCGGAGCCGACGCTGATGTCAATTTCGCCCGCGATAATGACAAGCGTCATGCCGAGCCCGATGATCCCGGTAAAGGCCATTTGGCGCAGAATATCGAGAAGGTTCGCGATGGAGGCGAAATGAGGAGCGAAGATCACTGACGCCGCCACCAGCGCCGCCAGAGCGGCAAGAAGCCCGCCATGCTCCGCGAGCAGATCCGTCGCGACTCGTCCGCGGCGCGGCCTAGGAAACCGGGATTTTGCGAGGCCGCCAGTCGATGCGATGGCGTTTCCATCGCTCATTGGCTCGTTCCCTCCATCGCGAGCTGCATTGCTTCTTCGAGCGTCGAGTCGTTGACAGGTTTTGTCGCAACAATGCGCCCTTGCGCCATGATCAGCAAGCGGTGACACATCACGAACAACTCCTCCACTTCGGAGGAAGCGACCAGAATCGATACGCCTTCGGCCGCGAGCGCGTGAAGGAGGTCATAGATCTGATTTTTGGCCTCGATATCGACGCCGCGAGTTGGCTCGTCGAGCAACAGGATCTTCACGCCCGCGTTGAGACATTTCCCCAATACGACCTTTTGCTGGTTTCCCCCCGACAGAGTCCGCACCGGGCGATTGAGATCGGCGACCTTGATGGACAGCCTGCCGATCGACTTCGACGCGACGGCCTCTTCACGCCGCGAAGACAGAAATCCCGCCCGGCGAATTTTGGCGGGACAGGACATGACGAGATTGTTCGAAACCGACATGTTGAGCGCCAATCCCTCGCGCTTGCGGTCCTCCGGGGCAAAGCCGACGCCGAGGGCGAGGGTCTCCGCTGGAGAACGGGGTGCGTCTTCATGGCCCGTGATCAGGATCTGTCCGTCCATGGGACGGGAGAGGCCGTAGATCATCCGCAGAAGCCGCGTCCGGCCAGAGCCGAGCAGGCCCGCGAGCCCGACGATCTCACCCTCTCGAAGTTCGAAGCTCACCTTGCTGAGCTTCTCGTCCGAGACACTGTCGACCCGCAGCGTGACGGCAGACGAGCTGGACCTCCGCCCATGAACGAAGTCGGGCGTTTCGCCTCCCGTCATCAGGCGGACGATCTCGCCGGTGTTGAGCTCGCTGATCGGCCGCGTGCAGATATGGCGGCCGTCGCGGAGGATGGTGACAGAGTCGGCAATCTTCGGGATCTCGTCCATGCGGTGCGAAACGTAGATGATCGCGACTCCGCGAGACGCAAGGCGCTTCACCGTCCCGAGAAGATGGTCGACTTCGGCCGCGGGCAGCGAACTCGTCGGCTCGTCGAGGATCAGGACCCGCGGTTCAAACGACAGTGCTCGCGCGATTTCGACGATCTGTTGATGCGCGATGGAGATGCGCCCTGCTTTTGCCTGAGGATCGAGATCGACGCGTAGCTCCGCGAGCTGGGCCGCGGCTTTCTGCTCGAGGACCGAGCGTGTAACGAACGCCCTCCGACCCGACGCCCGGCTCCAGCGTCCGAGATAAATGTTCTCCGCGACGGATAGCTCGGGAACGATCGCAAGCTCCTGGTTCACAAGCCCGATCCCGAGGTCTCGTGCGACTTGCGGCGAGGTCAGGTGAACGACCTCGCCTCGGATCCGGATCTCGCCAGCGTCCGGCCTCACAACGCCAGCGAGGATCTTGACCAGGGTGGATTTTCCGGCTCCGTTCTTGCCGAGGAGCGCGCGCACTTCCCCGGCTGCGATGCTGAAGTCCATCCCCGCGAGGGCGAGCGCCCCAGGATAGGCCTTCGCGCAATCCCGAACGATAAGCACGCTGGCTTCTTGGCTGAAGCCACTGGCCTCCGCGTGCGCCGGAAAATTCAGCATTAAGTTTCCCGCTTCGCTGGCGCGCACCTGTCAATGTGTCGTGATGTACTTCTCCACCGTGGGCAGATCGGCTTTCGAATAGGTCGGCGACGCTGTGAACTGGTAGAAGTCACCGAGGCTCTGTCCCCGCACCTGCTTCATGGCGAGCTCAACGGCTGCGGCTCCCATGCCGTATGGGTCCTGGCCTGTCGTCCAGACCACGGCGCCTTTGGGATCCGCGATCATCCGAGCGACTTGCGGATTGATGTCGATGCCGAATACCGGCGTCTTCTCCGACATGCTCTTGGACTGGACCGCTTGGCCTGCAGCGATCGTGCCGTCATCGTTCTCGCCGATGAAGACCTGGGCGTCGGGATGCGCGGTCAGCATCGCGTCGGCAATCGGCCGGGCCTTGTCGACCTGATAGCCTTCCTGTTCGTCCGCGATCTTGATATCCAGGCCGGCCAACGCCTTGTTGATGCCGGCGCGGCGGTCCTTGCAGGTATCAAACGTCTGGCACGTCAGCATCAGCATCTTCGCCTTCCCGCCAAGCTTGGTTTTCACATAATTCGTGACCTGCTCGCCGGTGATTGCGCCGATCTTCTTGTTGTCGCTTGTGACAAAGGCCTTGACGAGCTGCTTATCTTCCGGCGAGCGTATGCACGTGTTCCAGCAGATGACAGGAATTCCGGCGTCCTTCGCGAGCTTGATCGCGGCGATCGAGCCTGTCGAAGACTGAGCCGAGATAAGAATAACGTCGACCTGGCGACGGATGAAGGTCTGCATGAGCTCCGCTTCGCGGCCGACATCGGAGTTCGCGTTCTCGATCAGAAGCTCTGCGCCTTCCTTGTCGGCCATACTCTTCATGCCCTTACGCGCCTCGGCGAAGAAGGGGTTGCCGAAGAGGTCGATCACGCCAATCACCGGCTTGGCGTTCGCCGCCTCAGCAGGCGGAGGTCCAAACAACGAAGCGATGCCGCACAGAGACAGACTTGCGAGCGCGATCCCTAGCGCCTTCATTGCACTTCCTCCCGAAAAACGATGTCTCTCAAAATGTCGGACATCTGTTCGATCTGTTGAACACCTGAAATCTACGAAGCCGTGCGTCGACTGTCAAGGGTTTCCACCGGCAGGGAGATCAGGCGTCGTCAGCTGAAGAGGCGAGGGTCTCGCAGGCGGCAGCGATTGCGCGCGCTGCGGCTCCAACGCGCATGGAGCGCTCGGGCGTCAACATGTCGGTCCGTGTTGCGACAACAACCGCAGCGACAACGGCGCCGTTCGTTCCTTCTTTCACCCCGGCGCCGAAGCTGGTCATTCCGGCAGCGGTCGACTCGTCATCGACAAAATAGCCTTCTCGCTCCTGAGCGGCGAGTTCGGCCATGAGGCAGCTGCTCGAGGGAAGGCGCCCCGCGACACCCGCCGAAGTGGTCGAGGCTCCCTTCAGAATTTCCGCGACATCATCCGCTCCCAGGACGCTGAGGAAGCAACGGCCAGAGGCGGTCGCCCATGCGGGCAGCCGCAGGCCGATGCGCGCGCTTACGGGCAGCGTGGCCCGGCCGTGGCGCACCGCAATGATGACGATGTCGGACCCGTCCAGAATAGAGAGCGTGACGGTTTCGTCCCGGCATTCCGGCGCGGTGTCGCAGGCTTCGGCGAATACTTCGATCAGGCGGCGGCCTCCAACCAGTCCCCGCGCCAGTTCAACGATGTGCCGTCCAAGAAGATAGCGCCCGTCTCGCCCCCGCGACAACAAGCCGAGCGCAGAGAGGGTGGAGCAGATGTCGGCGACCGAACTCTTCGCCATGCCGGTGCGCCGCGCGATCGCGGAGATTGCGCCAAGTTCGTTCGAATGCGCCAGATCGTCGAGAATTGCCACCGCCTTGGCTATGGCGGGGGATTTCATCGCGCGTCCAGCAGTTGTTGGTATCATACTGCGCCTGCCGCGCTCGCGGCGCTCGGGGCCAGAGGCGTCGTCACGTCCCAGGGAGAGTAAGCGTCCGCCTTTCCGGGCACGATCAATTCGGTGGGCAGAAGCCAGGTGCGGCGCGGCATCCGCGCCCCGGAGTGGAGCAGCTCCGCGACCTTGAATGCAACGCGGCCAAGCTCATGGGGATTCTGCGCGGCCGTGGCGATGATCCCGCTGCCGGTGTGCAGCAACCTTAGAGCTTCCGACGAGCCGTCCACGCTGAGGATGAGCGCTGAAGCGCCTTGTTCCTCAAAAGTCTCTAGGACGCCGAGAGCCGTAGGGTCATTGATGCAGAAAACGGCGCGGACGTCCGGATGCCGATCCAAAATGACCCGAGCCACTTCGCGCCCCGTCTGGCGCGTATTGTCGCCGTCCAGGCGATCGATGATCCGAATGCCGGGAAAGTCGCGTAAGGCGCTCAAAAAGCCGCTGATCCTGTCAAAATTGCCAGTGATCCTGGTGCCCCCTACCACTACGACGTCTCCGGCCCGAAGGGTCGCGCCGAGATGTCTTCCGATGAGCTCGCCCGCCTGGACATTGTCGGTGGCGACGACGGCGTCCGCGCCACTCGCGCCGGCGTTGACCGCCACCACCGGGACGCCCGCGGCCCGAACGGCCGCGACACCCGCCGCAACCTCCTCGGAGTCGACAGGGTCGAGGATCACAGCGTCGGTTCCCGAGGTTGCAAGCGCCCTGAGCTGTTCAAGCTGACGCTCGAGCGTCTGGCTCGAATCGAACACCGTGACCTCCACGCTGGCGGCGGCGCCGGCTGCCTTGATCGCGTGCGCTTCCGCATGAAAGAACGGATTGGTGAAGTTTTGAACGACAAGGGCGACTGCCTTCAGGCGAGGAGGATGATTGAGCTGAGCGGCGGCGAATTCAGCGATGCGGATCCCGATCCGATATCGTCCGTGCGCGTCGCGCCGCAACAGGCGTTCCCCCACCAGGGCCTCGCAGATGTTGAACAGGCTGCTCTTCGGCGCCCCCAGGCTCCGGGCGATGTCGGATAAGGTCAGTCCATTGTCGGAAGCGGCGACGGCTTCGAGAAGCACGACAGCCCGGGATACGGCCGGCACTCGCCCAGCACCGAGATCGACAGAAGCTCCTTCGCGGCCTTTCGCGCCTGCACCCAAGGATAATGGACCTTAGCGAAGCCTATTCGGCCAGGGAAGTCGGGTTGGGAAACTCTTTAGTACTCTATTTCGCGGGCCGGTCTCGGCTGCCGTCTTGCTACTTGATATTTCCGAAATCCGCCAGTCTTCGGACAGTCTCGGTAGGTTTCGCTTAACGGCGATGAGAAGCAAGAGCATTGGCCGGACACTTCCGCTCTGCGTGTTCCCTCCGTCCGGGTGCCGATAGCGAAGGTCGTGAGCGGCTGATAGCGGGGATGTATCCATACGAATGGGCCCTCAAAAGACGGTTGGAATAATCATCACATCGGAGTGCCCAGTTTCACCTTGTCGGGCGCGCCGACCGGATCGTATTGAAATCGCCAACGGTTCAGTAGGCGGGATGAATGTAAGAACTATCTCATAATCTCCACTGATGCCGCGTGCTACGTGCTCGGAGGGCTCGATGCAAGTACGAATTGATAACAACAGAGAAGACTTGCTCAATCGACCGAAGGAGCCAATGAATAACGTCGGCCGCGATATCGTTTGTCGTCAATTGTGTTGAAGAACCCTTCGGCCGACGAGGGCGGATAGCGATTGCGACACGGCCCCCGTTGCGCAAGAGGTTTTGAGGGGCTTTGGCGGCTGGACGGGAGCGGTCATGTATTCGGCCTTTGGGTGCGGTTGATGACCGCTGGCCACGATGGGCGTCGCGGATTGAGCTCCCAAGCATGGCCACGCGCTCGGACGGCGCGATGACGAAGCGGATTGTCCCGACCCAGGTCCTGACCATTTTGCCGTCGCTTGCCTCTCGGCTCCTTGCGCAGCTTCCCTTCGATCGCTCGAAGGAAATCGAAACTTTGTCGGCCCTGCCAGCCTCAAGCCGCAGTTTCGAGGCGGGGCGTGTAAGGCTTTCCGGAGGAAAGAACCGCCCAGGCGATCCTTGCGGTCTTGGCGGCCTGGGCGATGATCGCCACTTTCATCGGCGGCCGAACCAGAAGACGGCATGAGCGAAATGCATGAGCGGCGTATCCGCACGTCCCAGCACCGTCCGCGTTTCGACGATTCCCTGCGCCAGTCCTATTAGTTCGCCCTCCTCTTCGCCGACGGCCTGGATTGGCGCGTCAACCTCGAGGCTCTTCCAAGAGCCGCGCGACAGGATGGCCTGCTGAAATTCAGCGGGCGTAGCGCTCAGCCACTCACCATCCTGGCGGTGCTCGGGAACGACCCGCCGCCGAAGGTTGTCGTCAACGAACTCACCACAGTCGCCTCAGCGTTCACCAACGCGCGGTTCATCAAAGGCGAGGCGATCTCCGGCAATCCGCTCGGGCTTAAGATCGCCGCCGGGAACGTACCGAATCTCGTCGATCTCGCGACAGGCGGTTGGGGCAAGGTGCTCCTCGATCCACTCAACAGCACACAGAACACGACGCTGGCAAACCTCGACACGCTCGGCTCGCTCATCACGGCCTTCGCCGCGTGCGAAGGCGCTGGCGATGACTTCGATCCTCAAGGCGGGCGGCCGCTACAAGACATCTGATACCTCCTCCACAGAAGTCTCGGCGACCTGCTTGTCGAACACGATCTCGCCGCGTGCCATAGCGACAACCCGATCGCATGATTGCAAGACGTGGTGGAGGTTGTGGCTAATGAGAATGCCCGTGACCCCTTGCGCCGGCAGGCCGCGCACGAAGCCTAGCACTTTCGCCGTCTCCTTGACCGACAGGTGATTGGTCGGTTCGTCGAGAATGAGAATTCGCGACTTGAAATGCATCGCCCGCGCGATCGCCACGCCCTGACGCTGTCCGCCTGACAGCTCCGCGAGCGTTGCGTCAGGCGAGCGCAGATGCAGATCGACGTCTGCGATAGCCTTTATCGCTTCCCGGCGCATGCGATCGTGATCGATCAGGCCAATGCGGCCGATGCCCCAGCGCAACGGCTCGCGGCCGATGAAAAGGTTTCGGGCGATCGACATCGTCGGCACCATCGAGGCGTCCTGATAGATCGTTTCGACGCCAAAACGCATGGCGACTCTGGGCGAAGTGATTTCGACCCCCTCTCCCTCGATGCGAATCTCACCCTTGTCGGGTTGCAAAACGCCGGACAGTATTTTGATCAGCGTCGATTTTCCCGCGCCGTTGTCGCCCACGAGTCCAACCACCTCACGCGACTGTACGTCGAGAGTGACGCCGTGCAGCGCATGGACGCCCGCGTACCATTTGTGAATGCGCCGCACGGAGATCAACGGAGGGATCATATCAACCCGTCACTTTAATCCGGCGCGCGGTTCGGCGCAGCCATGAATTGGAAACCACGGCGAAGATCGTCAGGGTTCCAACGGCGAGCTTAAACCAGTTGGCGTCGACCTGCGTCATCACGAGTCCATTGTCGATGACGCGAATCAACAAGGCGCCGACGACGGCGCCCAGAACGGTTCCGACACCGCCGCTTAGCGCGGTTCCCCCAATCACCGCCGCGGCCACCGCTTGGAGTTCGAGCCCATCGCCGATCGAGGGAAGCGGCGAATGCAGACGAAACACCTGAATGATGCCGCCGAAACCGGCCATCACAGAACACAACATGAAGCAGAATAGTTTGACCCGCCGCACTGGCACGCCCATCGCGCTCGCCGCCTCGAGGTGGCCGCCCGTTGCCTTGATCCAGTTCCCGACACTGGATTTGGCCAACAGCGTTGAAGCCGCGAATGCGATCGCCAGGAACCAGATGAAGGACGCGCGGAACAGTCCGCCAGGCCCGACAAACTGAGTGAATTCGCCGGTGGCGAGATCGTCCGGCAGCAACGGCGGAAAACCGCCGGAGATGACCACTGTCAGCGAGCGGACGATGAACAACATGCCCAGCGTCGCGATGAAACTAGGGATGGCGAAGGTCAACGTGATGAACCCGTTCGCGAACCCGATCGCGGCGGCCAGCAGAAGACCGAGCAGAATCGCCGCGAGGGCGGGCACGCCGGCGATGATCAAGAGCGACGTCGCCATGGGCGTTAGTGCGAAAGTCGAGCCCACGGAAAGGTCGAACTCGCCGCAGATCATCAGAATCGTCACGCCGATCGAGACGAGTCCGACCTCGGGCAACAGTCCGAGAATGCCGCGCAAATTGTCGCCCGACAGAAAGGCTCCCGCCGAACGCGCTTCAAACAACGCGGCCAGCAAAACGAGCAAGGCAACGCCCGCCAGTTCCGGCTTCTCAAGATAGATTCGGAACAGATTCCTCACAATGCCCCTGCCCGCTTACTTTGTCAGGGAACTGGGGGAGCCAGGCTCCCCCGCATTCACTCGCCCGATCGGTTCAGCGAAGGCCCTGTTTGGCCAAACCCATTAGCTGATCGGCCTGTTCCGGCGTGAACACAGCCTCGCCCGAGTCGATGTCGGCTGGAGCCAGCCCGACTTTCATCTCCAGGTACACCTGCATGACCGGCAAGAACCCCTGCTCATACGGCTGCTGGTCGATTTCGACCTGGATATAGCCGGCTTTCATTTGCTCGATCACTTGCGGCGCGAGGTCGAAGCCGCCCAACAGAATTTTGCCGGGCGCAATATTGCGATCCTTCAGCATGCGCGCGACGTTGGAATGCCAGAGCCCGGTCTCGATATAGGCGGTCGTATCCGGATGAGCGCTGAGATAGGCGCCGACGCGATCGCTGACGACGGCGCCGTCAGCGCTCACGTCCAGCCGGTCGATCGTGATCTCGCGGCCCGGATTGGCCTTCTTGAACTCCTCAAGCCCTTTCATGATGCCCTTGGCGCGCTGCTCCGACCAGTTCTGGCCGGGCGCGTTGACGCCAACCAAAACCCGGATGGGGCCCTGCTTCGGAAATAGAGCGGCCATTCGACGTCCGAGCGTCGTGCCGGCGGGGACAAAGTTCTGGCCGACAAAGGCCTGGCGCAATTCGAGTTCCGGTCCCTCGGTGGCGTCGACGTTCGACGCGATCACAATCACGCCCTTCGCCTTCGCGTCCTTGAGATTGGCGACGAAAGCGTTGTTGTCGACCAGCGTCGTGATCAGCGCGTCGGGCTTGCGCGCGAGCGCCGCCTGCTGGTTCGCCACCTCCTGATCGACCGAACCTTCGGTCTGGGTGAAGATCATTTGGCAATTGGCCTGGATCTTGGCGCAAGCGTCGTCGAAGCCCTTCTTCACCGCCTGCCAGAACGGGTTCGATGCGGATGAATGATGGGTGTAGACGATGTTGAGTTTGTCTTCCGCAGCGGCCGGGCCCGCCAGGACGAACGACAACGCCGCCACCCCGACGCCGCCCAGCACCTGTGATGCGATAGTGCGCGTAACCATGAGCTTCCTCCTCTCCAAAGTTTTCGTTTTTGATCGAACGTCTCTCTACTTGAGCGCAGTCATCCTGCTCACAAGGGTAAATCGCTTGGCGAGATCCGGGTGGAGTTCGACTCCGTGCCCCGGCTGCCGGCCGACCGAGATCTGACCGTCGCTGACTTCCGGCAGGCCAGTCACGAGGTCGAGATACCAAGTGCGGTAAAAAGCGCGCACGCTCTCCTGAACCAGGGCGTTCGGCGCGTTAAGCGCGAGGTGGGTGGAAGCGGCCAGCACGACCGGACCAGTGCAGTCGTGAGGTGCAATTGGAAGATGCCAAGCTTCGGCCATGGCGGCGATCTTCTTGGCTTCGGAGACGCCGCCGCACCAGGAGAGATCCAGCATGATGACGCCGGCAGCGCCGGTTTCCAGGAGATCGCGAAACGCGCTTCGGCCGCCAAGCGTCTCTGACGCGCAAATTGGGGCCGTGGACGCCTTGGCGTAGCGCTTGAGCGACCCGAGGCTGTCCATCTTGATCGGGTCTTCGTGCCAGAAGGTATCGAATTGCCGAAGCGCGCGCGCGATGGTCATCGCTGGCAGCAATTGCCACATCGAATGAAACTCGACCATGATATCGATTTTGTCGCCAACGGCCTTGCGAATTTTTTCGAAAGGAACCAGCGCCGCTTTGAGGTCCTCGGAGGAGATGTAGGCGCCGTCGGTTCTTTCCGCGGCATGATCGAACGGCCATATCTTCAGGGCCTTGATCCCTTCGCTCAAAAGCTCAGCCGCCAGTTCGTCGGCGCGATGCAGGAAGCCGTTGAGGTCGTCATAGGGGCCACGCTCGCCCGCGGTTGTGCCATAGTTCGACGTCGTCTGGCCGGTCGCCTTGCGCATGTAGGATACGCCAGCGCAGGTATTGTACGTGCGGATTTTCGAGCGTGAGAATCCGCCAAGAAGCTGTGCGAGGGGCTGTCCGGTGACTTTGCCAAAGACATCCCAAAGCGCGATGTCGAGCGCAGAATTGCCACGCACTTCCGCGCCAGTGGAGCGAAACCCCAAATAGCCAACGAGGTCTTTTGAAATCCGGTCAATCTCGAGCGGATTGCGGCCGAGCAACCTCTGCGCGAGGTTTTCGTGGACGTAAGCCTCGACGGTCTCGGGGAGGAAGAAGGTCTCGCCAAGGCCGACGATCCCTTCCGAAGTGTGCACCTTGAGCCAAAGGAGATTGACGAATTCGGCGATGCGTATGGTTTCGAGAGCGGTGATCTTCATAGTCCGCCTCAAATTACGCCAGCGGAGAGAAGGGCTTTGACGGAATTGTCGAAATGCTCCGCCATCGCCGTCTCAGCCATGCGCGGTTCGCGGGCCTGAATCGCCGCGGCGATGCGCGCGTGGCACTCGACGTTGGCAAGTCGTTCCGCGTCCGTGGCGCGGCTATCCCAACCGATGCGCCAGGTCTGGCGCGTGACAACGCTGAACGAGCCGACGATGAGGGCGAAGAGCGGGTTGCGCGAGGCTACGGCAATCGCTGTGTGGAAGGCGATGTCCTGTTCCATTGCCTCGTCGGGGCGCGAAAACGCTTGGCGCATCGCGAAGGCGTGGGCGTTGATCGCCTCAGCCTCGGGCTCCGATCGGCGCAGCGTAGCGAGTGCGACAGTGCGCATTTCGATGGTGCGGCGAACATCATAGATTTGCTGGATCGACACCTGGTCGGTATGGACCGCATGATCAATGACAAGCCCCAACACGTCCTTGTCGATCGTCCCAACTCGGGCCCGCCGCCCGTTCCCAAGGTTGATAATTCCAAGCGCTGCCAGGGCCCTGAACGCCTCGCGCACGACAGTGCGCGACACCCCGAACTCTACTGCAAGGCCGGCTTCTGACGGAACGGGATCGCCGACGCGGAGGCGCTCGGCGCGGATGCGCTGGTTGATCGCGCGCATGGCGTTGTCGACCAGCCCTCCTTCCGCCTCCGCACTTGATCGGGCAAGGGATAGGTTCATCCATCCTGACCATTATGATAGCTGTGCGCGATTTGTATGCAATCAGTCGCTGAGACGATTGTCAATATTGATCTTTCGTAGGATAGGTGGCCTGCTTGGGAAGGGCGCCGGTGGGCGGGCAGGAGGTTGGAGTCCGGAGAGACGGCGCCAAGACTGGTCTTCGACGCAGCAGATATCGTCGGCGAGAGCGCCGTCTACGAACGAACGGCGCCATGCACTCGTCTGGGTCGATATCGGCGGCAAACGCATCCATCGCCTTCGTCTCGCTGAGCGCCGCCACGAGGCTTGGCCGGCGCCGGACTTTCCCACCTCGATCGGCCTGCGGACTGATGGCGGAGCGATCGTCGCCTTGCTCGACCGGGTGGCGTTGTGGCACTACGACGGCGAGTTCCGCACTTTGGCGATCATTGAGCCCGACCTGCCGGACAATCGGCTCAACGAGGGCCGCGTCAGCCCGGATGGCGCCTTCTGGGTCGGTACGATGCAGAACAATCTTCATGCCGATGGCTCGCCGAAGAATATGAACCGCGACAGCAGTGCGATCTACCGCATCGACGTTGACGGCCGGGTGAGCCAGCTGACGCGGCGCGAATTCGGCATCACTAACACGATGGCGTGGACAGACGACGCGCGCTTCCTGACCGCCGATACGACGCGCAACGCGATCTATGCTTACGATCTTCGCGCTGGCGTGCTCTCGAACAAGCGCGTCTTCGCCCCGCCTCTCGATCGAGGCGCTCCCGACGGGTCGTGCCTCGACGTCAAGGGACGCCTCTGGAATTGCCGAGTCGCCAGCGGAGCCTGTGTCGCTTGTATCGGGTCAGACGGCGCGCTCGATCGATTCGTCGACCTGCCCTGCACGTGGCCGACCAGCTGCGCTTTCGGTGGGCCCGATTTCGGTACGCTCTATGTGACCTCGGCGCGCTTCATGATGACGGCGGAGCACATCGGCGCCCATCCCAGGGAAGGCGCCTTATTCGCCCTCAAGGTTGGCGCGGGCCCGAGCCGAGCATCGTTTCAAATAACACCCAAGGAGGCTTCGCCACGGAAACTGTGGCGGATCAGAGTTTAGCGGCTAAGATGGTGTATGACGATCTCGTTTGCCCGCCACCAGTTTCCCCCCCGATCATCAGGCACGCCGTTTGGCTTTATGTGCGCTTCACGCTCAGCTATCGCGACGTCGAAGATTTGCTCGCGGAGCGCGGCTTGGATATCTCCTACGAAACGGTGCGGCGATGGGTTTTGAAGTTCGGACGGCGCTGTCACACCAACTTGGATCGGCGCGGTGCGGGGTTTGGAAGGCCCGCTGAACTTCAGGCCGCGGTGGCGGCTCGCCACGTCCGGAACGCTTCGTCTCTTAGAGCCGGTCCGGGAACATATTGAATCGTCGGAATCATTTGTGATTCAAGGGAGGCGGCCTGATTCGTTTGGGGGGTCGCCGATGTGGACGAGCAGAAAATCGCGGACGCTATGACCGAAGCCGATTGCGCTATCCGAGCGATGTGACGGACGAGGAATGGGCGCTTGTGGAGCCGCTCATTCCGCCGGCCAAGCGCGGTGGGAACCGGCGTCATGTCGTGGTGCGCGAGGTGATCAACGGCCTGATGTATATTCTGAGCACCGGCTGTCAGTGGCGGGCGATCCCCAAGGACCTGCCGCCGCGCTCGACGCTTTACGATTACTTCGATCTGTGGAGCTGGGACGGCACGCTCGATCGCATCCACAACGCGCTTTATGCGCAGTGCCGCCAAGCCGCCTCGCGCGAGGCGAGCCCGACCGCCGCGATCATCGACAGCCAGAGCGTCAAGAGCGCGGAAAAAGGGGACCTGCGATTGATCCGTCGGGCTATGACGCGGGCAAGAAGATCAAGGGCAAGAAGCGGCATATCCTCGTCGATACGCAGGGCCTGCTGATGCACGCCATCGTGCACGCCGCCGACGTCCAGGACCGCGACGGCGGGGCGCTGCTGATGGCGAGCTTGTTCGGCGCCTTTCCGTTCCTGATCAAGCTCTATGCCGACGGCGGCTACCAGGGGCCAGAGTTCCAAAGCGCGATGAAAGCGGATTCTGGCGCGCGTCCACGTCAAGATCGTCAAGCGCTCGGGTCAAGCCACAGGCTTCATCGCCCTGCCCAAACGCTGGATCGTCGAACGCACATTCGCCTGGCTCGGCCGCTGTCGACGACTGGCCAAGAACTGGGAATGCCTCAACCACAAGGCGCTCGCCTTCCTGCGCCTCGCCTCGATCCGCCTCATGCTGCGAAAGCTATGCAACCCCGCATGATGTTCTCGGACAAACTCTAAGAGCCGGTCCGGGAACATATTGAAATCGTCGGAATCATTTGTGATTCAAGGGAGGCGGCCTAATTCGTTGGGGGGGTCGCCGATGTGGACGAGCAGAGAATCGCGGACGCTATGACCGAAGCCGATTGCGCTATCCGAGCGATGTGACGGACGAGGAATGGGCGCTTGTGGAGCCGCTCATTCCGCCGGCCAAGCGCGGTGGGAACCGGCGTCATGTCGTGGTGCGCGAGGTGATCAACGGCCTGATGTATATTCTGAGCACCGGCTGTCAGTGGCGGGCGATCCCCAAGGACCTGCCGCCGCGCTCGACGCTTTACGATTACTTCGATCTGTGGAGCTGGGACGGCACGCTCGATCGCATCCACAACGCGCTTTATGCGCAGTGCCGCCAAGCCGCCTCGCGCGAGGCGAGCCCGACCGCCGCGATCATCGACAGCCAGAGCGTCAAGAGCGCGGAAAAAGGGGACCTGCGATTGATCCGTCGGGCTATGACGCGGGCAAGAAGATCAAGGGCAAGAAGCGGCATATCCTCGTCGATACGCAGGGCCTGCTGATGCACGCCATCGTGCACGCCGCCGACGTCCAGGACCGCGACGGCGGGGCGCTGCTGATGGCGAGCTTGTTCGGCGCCTTTCCGTTCCTGATCAAGCTCTATGCCGACGGCGGCTACCAGGGGCCAGAGTTCCAAAGCGCGATAAAGCGGATTCTGGCGCGCGTCCACGTCAAGATCGTCAAGCGCTCGGGTCAAGCCACAGGCTTCATCGCCCTGCCCAAACGCTGGATCGTCGAACGCACATTCGCCTGGCTCGGCCGCTGTCGACGACTGGCCAAGGACTGGGAATGCCTCAACCACAAGGCGCTCGCCTTCCTGCGCCTCGCCTCGATCCGCCTCATGCTGCGAAAGCTATGCAACCCCGCATGATGTTCTCGGACAGACTCTGAGGACGCGAGGCGGTGCGGCGGGATGTGAGATGACGCTGGACGTTAAACGTGTTGTGAACGGCGGCGTGAACGGACAGGAAGCGCTGGGCTGATCCGGGCGATTTGAAACGTTGCATCTTACGCTTAAACGTTCGGTGTCTCGCCTAACGGCGGTGGGGCGCGCCGTCGTCTTCAGAGGCGGCGCGTCAGCGCTTGGACGCCGCAGAAGACGGCGACCAAAAGGGCAATTTGCGCCAGGCTCCGATCCAATTGGGGGCTTTCAGCGTGTCGGTGGCGGAGAGCCCCCACCGGTTATCGACCGCCGATCTGTAAATACTGAAACCCGCCGAAGCAAAGACAGCCCCAACCGACCACCAGAGGCTTACGCCGCGCAGTCCCGCTGAGATCGAAATTACGAGCAGGAAGAGCAGCATCAGCATTAGCGTTTTGTCCTGCCAGGCGGCGTTGCGCCGTTTGGCTTCGCCCATTTTTGGCCCTCCCAGCGGGCGCGGCCCGCGCCTCCATGCTCATTGGGGTTCCTCCGTTGTCGCCAGGGTTCGGCGCGCCTCGATCTTACGCGGTCGAAACGAGGTTCAACAGGCCCCGCCTGGATCGGCGGCCAAGATCCACGCCAGAGACCGCTGGGCGGCGTTCCTATATTGTCCAGTGGTTCCTGAAGCTGGAAAGTCCGATCGGCGGTCCTAGAGCGTCTGTGTGGCCCGCCGCCCACGACAAAGACGCCCAACCCGCTCAACGTCAGATCGATGTTGGGCCCGAAGTTGGAACCCAGATTGATGACCTCATCTTCGACGGAACTCGCGGAGCGAATTTATCACGGCTGAAATCAAGAAAATCGTGGCGATTCCTCGTTGCCGACCCGGGCAACTAGATTCACAGGCGGGGAGGAGAACCGCCGCGCCCTTATGGTATCGATTGGTGCGCACACCCTCGGATCGACCACCACCAGTTGACCGAGGTTGAGACCGCGCCGTTGGGGACGAGGCCCCGCTAGAGCCGATTTCTTCGACGGCGCAGACGACCAGATTCGGCTTGAGGACTTCGCCCCGGTGCTGCATGTCTTGAGCAGCGCCAGCACAGGCCGAGGCTTGCCTTGGTATCGACCGCGCCGCACGTGTAAACGCGCCCGTTTTCGAGCCTGCCGTCGAGTGGGTCGCCGACTATCGTCTCGATGCCCACGGTCTCGATATAGCACAGTGACAGAGAGTTGAGATGTCGGACAAGCAGCCCCCCGAATGGATGGGTAAAAACCGAAAGCTCACACCGGCGGAAATCGAAGAATTCCTTGGGGGCCCGGTGGTCGCGCGGATCGCCACCATCGATGAGAACGGCGTGCCGTACGTGACTCCGGCGTGGCAGGAATGGGATGGCGAAGCCTTCTGGATCGTCCCGCGCGAGCGCTCGGCCTGGATCACGCATATCAGGAAGAATCCGAACGTCGCCATTTCGTGCGCACAGGACAGCGGGACCTATACGCGCATCACGGCGCAGGGGAAGGCTGAGATTCTCTTCGGCCCGGCTCCGATGCAGGGTCAGTGCCTCGACGTCGCCAACCGCATGGCGTTGCGTTTCCTCGGCGAACACGGGCCGGAATATCTGGTGCCGACCTACGACCGGCCGCGCTACCTGATCAAGATCGTCCCGACGAAGATGATTACCTGGGACGGCGTCGAGTGGGCCCGGAAATATACACAGAAATAATCGTTCGTGGTTGCCTTGACAGCACATCGGAAAGTGTCATGCGCCGTCGGCGTTCCTCACTGAGTCGGCTTCAAATCGCCGACGGCCATCCGAATCCAGTCGAGACGTGGTGTGGGAATGACGGCACGCTTACGTTCAGCCGCAAGGCTTGCGCCAGCAAAGCTGTGTGCGCCGGCAGATGTCAAATTACTGCGATCAGAGTGAGTCCATCCGACGCACGCGCGGCGCATTGTCATGAAAAAGGGCGGACTGCTCTGCTTCGGGGAAATCGGTGGCGATGGCCTTAAAGCCATCGAAGATCGCCTCGAAGCTCGTCCATAAGCGACCAATCGGGAAGTCGCTGCCGAATATCGATCGGTCGACGCCAAGGCGCTCGATACAATGAAGCGAGACCTCGCGGAGGCTTTCAGGTGTCGGGGATGGATCGTAGGCGGTCAGCGCTGAAATCTTGATCTTGGTTATTGGGCGCCGAGCCGAGCCGTTTCAGGCCCTCCTACCATCTCAGCATACCCTCCTGGTCGCGATCGATCGCACTATCACAGTGGTTGACGATGAAGGTCTGAATGGGGAGGTCGCGCGCGAGCCGCGCGACCTCTTCCGCCTGGTAAGGATGACCTCTTCCGCCTGGTAAGGATAGAGCATCAGCTCGAGGAATTGGTCGTCGCGGGCGAGCAGCGCGACGCCGCGGCGAAAGTTCGCCTCGTTCGCGACACCAGCCGTGATGCGAAGGATCGAGCCGGCCCGGTCGGATGCCAGCTCAGCATCTGCCGGACACCGACGCAGCGCTTCGCTCCCGCGAGCCGGTCAAGCATGGCCGCCGCATTCGGCGCCGTGAGGTCAGCAAGGCCGATGTAGCGGACGGCGACGCCTGGCGACTTGTCGAGCGTCTCCAGCCGCGCGATCTCAGCCAGCGGATCGTCGGCGCGGTCCCAGGCTTCTATGCACACGGAACCGGTTAGCGGCGTCGCGGCGGCAGTCATCGACGAGATAATTTCGTCGGATCGGCGCGAGATTCCCAGGCGCCTGGATCGCGCCGCCCGTGAGGCGAAGCCGTGAATGGCGGTCCATGCCCAGATCCCACAGGTGAAAGTCCGCGTCGATGATCCGCCCAGAATATAGTTCAGCCACGTTCAGGATGCTGCGGGTTCAGGTGTGGTTCGCGCCGGCGGCGGCGATCTCGTCCCGGCATGCAGTCTCTCGCGTCGAGCTCTCGATGCAACCCCTTTGGCGAGGCGCCACGCGCCGCAGAGTGTGACATGCGCCGGGACTTGCGCAACAAAGGTCAAGGCTTGGATTTGCTGGAAACGCGGGGCTGGGCTGACCGTGCCAGCGGCGTGATTGAAGCGTAATATTCGTCGTCGAGTTCTTTTCTGACAGCGGCGATCTGTCGGAGTTCGAACTCCGTGAAGCGCAGGCCGCGCCATCGTTCGGCGGCTCGTATGAGCGCGCCGAACATGAGCTTGAGCACCGGCTTCTCGCCGAAGCCATTGGGAACGATTTTCAGCCGCCGCCGTTCCTCGACGAACAGCCGTTCGAGGAGGTTCGTCGTCCTTGCGAAACGACGATGCGTGACCGGCAGGCGCAGGTGCGCGATGCAGGCCTCGAAATCGTCCTCGAAACAGGCGAGCGCACTGGGTAGGACGTTGGCGTAATCGGCGCGGATGCCGGCCGCCAATTGTCGGGCGATCGCGCGCGATGGCGCCTGATAGCAGGCGGTGACCCGCGCCTTGAATTCGGGCCAAGGATCGGCCGAGACCTTGGCTGCGAGGTTGCGCATCCGATGCGCCAGACAGCGCTGGCGCGCCGAGCGGGGGAAGCATTCCTCGATCGCCCGGATGATCCCAAGCGCCCCGTCGCTGACCACGAGCAGCGGATCGCCAAGCCCTCTGGCGCGCAGGTCCTGAAAGAACGCCCGCACCGTTTCGACATCCTCCTTCGATCCGGCCATCAACCCCAAAAGCGATTTGCGCCCGTCCTCGCCGATCCCCCAGGCGGCCAGAACCGCTTCTCGCCGCTGGCCCGGACGCAGCCGCTCGGCGATGCCGTCGATAAACAGGTAGGCCACCGCGTGTTCGGAGAGATCGCGCTTGCAGAAGTCTTCGTACTCGGCCCACAGCTTCTCGGTGATCTCGCTCACCGCCGCCCGCGACAGAAGCCGTCTGCCCGTCTCGTCGGTGAACGTGTCCTCGATGTCGCGCGTCGACAGGCCCCTCGCGTAGAGTTCGACCGCCAGTCGCTCGAGTTCCCGCGTGCGTCCCGAAAGCGCCGCCCGCACGTTCGACACAAAGGGCTCAGGCGTGTCCCGGACTTGCGGAGCCGAATAATCCACGGCGCCCTCCGCCGTCTTCATCTTGCCCGGCCGATAACCGTTGCGATAGCCGGCTTTGCCGTCCTCGCCGCGCTCGTAACGTTCCCGTCCAAGCGCGTCGCTGACTTCTCCCTCGAGCGCCTCCTCGACGATCAGGCGAAGCGCCAGACGCACAAGGTCGCCTCGCCCGGCCGCCGTCCCCAGCTCTCCGTTCATCAAGCCGCGAAGCTCCTCGCGCGTACGCTCCGGGGCGGATAATCTCTCCATCGGGATGCTCCTGCGGGCCGCCGGCGCCAACCGAAAGCCCGCCTTCCTATTGCGATTCAGGCAGGGTGCATCCCAACCAATTTTCCAGCAATCCTATGCCTTCACCCGCAACAAATGCCAGACTCGTTGACTTGCCCGGATGGAGCGGTAACGTCGTCGTGAAGGTGATCACGGCTGGGAGATTTTCGTGGAGCTGCGGGAGCGCTTGGGCCGATTGGTCCTGAGCGAGCGGCCTCGAATCCGACAGGTGCGCTTCGCAAAGGGAGAACTACATGAACAAGAAGAATTTTGCGCGAGCTAGCCTCGCGCCTGTCGTCGCGGCTGGCCTCGCCCTCCTGCAGCTTGCAAGCGCGGGTTCCGCATTTGCAGCGGCCAATTGCATCAAAGGCGAGCACAAGGCGCCTTATAAGATTGGCTGGGCGAATATCTATTCGATCCCGACCTGGATGAAGGAGACGACCGGGACGATCGAGGACATGGCGAATACGCTGAAAAAGCAGGGCCTGGTCGACAGCCTGACGATCACCGACGCCCAGGGTAACGCCAACACGCAGATCCAGCAGATCCAGTCGATGATCGACGCAAAGCTGGACGCGATCATCGTCGACGCCGGCTCGGCCACCGCGCTCGATCGCGTCATCGCCGACGCGTGTTCGAAGGGCATCGCTGTCGCCAATTTCGACAGCCTCGTCGACACCAAGGACCTGACCACGAAGATCGACACCGACCAGACCGAGTGGGGCAAGCTTGCCGCCGAATGGCTGGTCAAGCAGCTCAACGGCAAAGGCAATATTCTCGTTTTGAACGGGCCTGCTGGCGTCTCGGTCAGCGACGACCGGCGGAAAGGGGCGGAGCCTGTATTCAAGGCCAATCCGGGCATCAAGATTCTGGCGGAGACCAACACACCCTATAACGCCGCGCCAGCGCAAGAAGCCGTAACCAACCTGCTCTTTAGCAATCCTCAGATCGACGGGGTCTGGAGCCAGGGCGGGGCGCTCTCGGCGGGAGCCGTGACCGCGTTCGAGAAACAGGGGCGCAAGCTTGTTCCGATCACAGGCGAGAACTATCGGCCGTTCCTCGAGACGTGGAAGGCGAAGAAGCTCACCGCCTGGGGGACGCAGCAGCCGAACTGGCTCGCGGCCTTCGCCGTCTACGCCGCCGTGAAAGCGCTGCAGGGCGACGACATTCCAGCCTATATCGACGTGCCCCTGCCGATCATCGACGAGAGCAACCTCGACAGTTATCTCGCCCGCGCCAAGGATTTCGCCGCGGACGGCTACATCTATTCGCCTTACGACACGAAGCTGTTTGACGAGCTGATCGCCAAGAGCTTGAAGAAATAGCTTCGCGCCATACCCTTGCGCGGTGAGATCGGCGTGCACGAGGTGGTGCTCGGAGCGCGGAGCGTCTCGAAGGCTTTCTTCGGCAATCCGGTGCTTCGCGAGGTCTCGATCGAGCTCGTTGGCGGCCGCATCCACGCTCTCCTCGGAGAGAATGGAGCGGGCAAGAGCACGCTGATCAACCTCTTGTCGGGCACGCTGCGGCCCGACAGGGGTGAGATCCTGGTGGATGGGCGACCGATCGCCTCTCTGACGCCGCAGGAGGCGCACGCGCTTGGCGTCGCTGTAGTACAGCAGGAGCTGAGCCTCGCGCCCCATCTTTCGATCGCGGAAAACATCGGCCTCGGCGCCTATCCTCGTCGCGGCGGGGTTGTCGACTACGGTCGCCTCGCGACCACAGTCGCAGATATCGCCAAAGAGCTCGACCTTGTCGAATCGGCGGACACGCCGGTCGGGCGATTGCCCCTCGGGCGCCGACAGATCGTCGAGATCGCCAAGGCGCTCTATATCAAGCCGCGCGTCCTCATCCTGGACGAGCCGACGTCATCACTCTCGGCGCCGGACGTGGCCATACTGATGAAGCTTGTTCGCCGCCTGCGCGACCGGGGCGTCGCCATTCTCTATATCTCGCACCGGCTCAACGAGATCCTCGACTTCTGCGACTACGTCACCGTTCTGAAAGACGGATCGGTCACCGCCGATCGTCCGCTCGCCGGGCTTGATCCCGACGGCCTCATCCGCCTGATGGTTGGGCGCGACCCGCGGAACTTGTTTCCGCCGTACGCCTCGCATTCGACGGGCGCTCTTGTCCTCGAGACGAAAGGCTTCCGCGCCGCGGGCGCGCTCGACGTCGATTTCGAGCTTTATCGCGGCGAAATCCTCGGGATCGGCGGCCTTGTTGGGCATGGTCAGGAAGACTTCATGATGGGCATTTACGGCGCCGTTCCTGCCCAGGCGGAAGCGTTCCGCGTATTCAAGAACGGCGCCGCTGTGCGGACCGCGCCCTTCGCCAAGGTCGCCGACGCGAACGCCGTCGGCGTCGCCTACGTGCCGGCCGATCGGCGCAAGGAAGGCCTGCTTCTGTCGCACTCGATCGACTTCAATCTGCTCCTGCCATTGTTCGCCAGCCACACCGCCGAGCGTCGCCGGGGCGCGCAGGAGAACACGATCACCGAACGTCTCGCGCAGCGGCTCAACATTCGCGGCGACCGGCGGCGGCCGGCCCAGGCTTTGTCGGGAGGCAACCAGCAGAAGGTGGCGCTTTCGAAATGGCTGGCGCTCGAGCCGTCGGTCCTGCTCCTGAATGATCCGACCCGCGGGGTCGACGTGGAGACCAAGCGCGAGATCTACCTCGCGTTACGCGCGATGGCGGCCGAGGGCAAAGCCGTCGTCCTTCTCAGCTCCGATACGCCCGAACTGGTTCATCTTTGCGATCGGGTCATGGTGTTCAACAGGGGCAGGGTGGCCGCCACTCTGCCGCACGCCGATGCCTCCGAGGAGGCGATCGTAGCGGCCGCGATGGGCGTGCGAAAGGCGACGACGTTGCAAGGAGAAGCGGTTTGATGCTGGGCCAGGGGACGCGCCTCTATTGGGCGATCCAGTGGCGTCGCAACGAAGGCCTCGGCGCGCTGTTCCTCGTCCTCGCGGCGTTCGCCGTGATCTACGCGATCCTCTTTCCCGGCATTTTGGCCGGGGGCGCGATGGCCAAATTCGTCCAGGGTTGGTTCCCGACCGCGATGGTCGCGGCGGCGGAAACCCTCGTCATGCTCACCGGCGGAATCGACCTTTCCGTAGGCCCGATGGTCAGCCTCGGCTCGGTGGTTGCGGCGTCCACCATGCAGGGCCCGCTGGGAATTTTTGGCGGCGTCCTCGCGCTGCTTGCTCTCGGGACCGGCGTGGGCGCTATTGTCGGGGCCTTCGTTGCGATTGGCCGATATCCAGCGATTATCGTCACGCTTGCGCTCTCTTTTATCCTGCGCGGCGTCGCGCTCCTCATCATGCCGCGGCCAGGTGGATTCGTGCCCCCGTCTCTGTCTGAGTTCCTGGCGGGCAGTCATCCGACGGCGGCGGGTCTGGTCGTGCTGCTCGTCATTCTGTGGAAACTCTATCAGGCGACGCCACTCGGGATAGGACTGATCGCGGTGGGCGACAATGCCGAAGGCGCCTTTCGCTCCGGGCGTGAGCGTCACGACCGTGCGCATGAGCGCCTACATCATCAGCGCTAATCTTCAGGCCTTCACCGGTCTCTACGTGGCTGCGCAGACCGGCTCGGGCGATCCCTTGATCGGCGAGCCGCTGACGCTTGCCGCCATCGCCGCTGCGGTGCTTGGCGGGGTCGGGTTCTTGGGCGGACAGGGCGCCATGCGCGGGGCGCTCGCGGGCAGTCTGCTGATGAGCATTCTGATCAACGTCATGTTCTTCATGGGCCTGCCCTTGGTGGCGCAATATGTCGTCCAGGGATTGATCATCGTGGCGACGGTCGCCCTGCCCTTGATCCGCGCCTCTCTGCGGAGAGCGTCTTGAACGCGGTCCTGCGCTTGCAGCGCTTTGCCGCCGCGTACAGCCGCTCGCTCGTCGCCTACGCGATCGTCGCGATCCTGTGGATCGCAGCCTCGCTGTTTATCGCTGGCTTCGGCGCCTACGCCCACCTGCGCTATATCGTCGAGCTCGCCGCAGTGATCGGCCTCGTTGGTATCGGCCAGACCGTCGCCGTGATCGGCGGCGGGATCGATCTCTCGGTCAGCGCGATCATCACGGTCACCGCCATCATTCTTCCGTTGGTGTCTTTCGATGGCGACGCCAGCGGGCTCGGCGCGATTGCGCTTGCGCTTCTCGTCGCGGGCGGGATTGGAGCGGTGAACGGTCTCGGCATCGGCTATCTGGGTCTGCCGCCGCTGATCATGACGCTCGCCATGGCGACCATCCTGCAAGGGCTGCTCATCCTGATTGCGGGAGGCAGCGCCATCTCGGTCACAAACCCCTCGCTCGAATGGCTGGGCTCGACGCATGTCCTGACCATCTCGGTCAGCATCATCCTCTGGGCGATCGTGGCGGGCGTTTGCCTGTTCTGGCTGCATGGCACGCGCAGCGGCTCACTCATCTTCGCGATCGGCGCCAACCCCGTGGTCAGCCGCCTGTCGGGCGTGCCGATCCGCCGACTGACGCTCGCAACTTACGTCATCTCGGGCTTCTGCGCCGGCCTCGCGGGCCTCCTGCTCCTATCGATGAACGGGCAGGGCTATGTCGGCATCGGCGACCCCTATCTCCTGTCATCGATCGCGGCGGTGGTGCTCGGGGGCACCTCGATCCTCGGCGGACAAGGCAGCTATCTTGGCACCATCGCCGGAGCGATCCTTCTCGTGACCATGACGGCGCTGATCACGGTGGTGAACGCCTCGGAGGGCTGGCGCAGCGTTATCCTCGGCTGCCTGATTTTGGCTATGCTGCCCTTGTCGGGTCGCGACCAGTCGCGCTGAGAATGCGCTGATGTTGCTTGACGAGTCGTCAATGGGTCTGGCTCCAATGATCGTCGAGGAGATCTTCGAAGTCGTTCAGCGGTTGAACCAGGACGCGGGCGTGAGCTTCCTGCTCGCTGAGCAAAAACGCGCACCTTGTTCTTCGCTATGCTCATCATGGGGTCGTCTTGGAGAACGGACGGATAGCGGCTTCGGGGCCCGGCGGTTGAACTCATGGCCCGAGACGACGTCAGTGACTTTTATCTCGGGAGCGCATCCAGCGCCTCTTCCCCCAAATCCGCCCCAGCACGGCATGCCTCGGGAGTTCCCAGGCGTAGACAGCGATGACAACGCCAAGCCTCGCGCCGTAGGCCTCTCTGGCCGCGCATACAAATTACGCCTCCTCTCTCTTACAAATGAACGTGTTGTGTCGCGTCGCGCCCTGTCGCGCCACCATGTGGACACCACATCAGGTGCGGCTGGAGCGTCCAGCGTACTCAAACTTCTCGGAAAGCTCGCCGCCCCGGTCCCTCAGGATTGGAAGGTTCAACTTGTTCTCCTGTCGCGCCTCGCGGTTGTTTTCGGCCCCTTGTGGCGAGACAGCGATCAGCGAGGCGGCGCGGGAACGAATCTCGTTCGCGGCTTTCCTCAAGGGCCTGGAGGTCCATCTTGCGGTAGGGCAGCCGGCGGAGGGATTCGCACCCTCGACCCCGACCTTGGCAGGTCGGAGGTCGCACCGAAGCGACGCCTTCCGGATAGCTGCGGGCGTCTGTCAACCGATCATAAGTTGCAACCCAATCCAATCGAGACGAGATGATGGTATCCGTGTTGGTATTTCAAATTTTCGAGAGACTAGAAACCTCACATTTCCAGCGCTCTAGACGGAACGAGGGATTCCGCCCCTGGGCACCATCACCTAAGCCACTAAACCCATTGAAGGTCGCTTGGCCGCGATATGGCGCAGCATAGCGCAAGCGCCGCCGATGACGCTTTTGTCCAAGACCGTTCGGGCGTGTTCGAAAAAAGAACCCCGCACCTGAATGCGGTCAGGCGCGGGGCAAGCCGGGCGCGCGCGGAATAGGGGGCACCATAACAACGCGCCGGATGCGTAACAGTACTCCACGCGCTCGCGCTGTCAATTGCCTGGCAACGATAGCCACAAAAAAAAAGGGCGGCCCGAAAGCCGCCCCCTCCCCAGCCCACTGAGAACGGCGCACGCCGTTGGGGGATTCAACAGCTTTCGCCGTTCAAAGCAGGGCCGAAGGGCTTACAACGCGGAGGTTGTATCACAATGGCCCTGCGCATTAACGCTGTCAACCCGGCAGCGTTCTGGGCTTCTCTCGCGGGTAAGCGCCAGGGACCGCAAGGGCCGGTTTGGGCGGAGCGCGAGCGCCGATTGCGTCGCGATCTCTCCCGTCGCTCGTGATCCCTAGAATTTAACTCGGCCGCGGAGTTCGATATCCGGGGCCGCTACGCCCGCGCAAACTTGAATGAACTTCAAAAACAATTGGTAATTTATATCAACGAGAACTAAAACCGCCGCGGCCATTCCGTCTGAAGGAGCGCACGCTTTTGACCGCCTCGACCCAATTTCCAAACCACGAACTCAGTTCGCCAATACGATCTCTGGCGCCCGATGCGCGCCCTCTTGGCAAGATCGGCTACCTCATCAGATCATCGCGTCGCATGCTCGACCGGCTCACGGCGGCGGCGATCGAATTCGTCTTGATCGCGATCCTCGTCGCCGGGTTCATCGTGGCGGCGCTCTTGGCCCTGGACCTATCGGACGTGCTGAAATGGTGACGCCGCCTCGAAGCCCTCACTCGATCGCCCATTGGCGCGAGAACCTGTCGCGCGTCGTCATGCCGCTTTGCCCCACGCTGAGCTGAGCAAAACTCGCGGCGGCTCGTCCCCGCGCCGCCAGGCACAGACCCATGCCCGGCTTATTCCTCGTGCAGGTGGCCGACGTGTTTCTGCGCATAGAGTTGGACGCCGAGATGGCCGATCAGCGTCAGTTGCGCCTCAAGAAAATCGATGTGTTCCTCCTCGTCGGAGGTCAGCTTCTCGAAGAGGTTCTTTGTCACGCGATCATTGACCGAAACGCAATGTTGCGCGGCTTCGAGATAGAGCGCCCGCGCATGGGTCTCGGCGGTCAGATCGCACTCGATAATTTCCTTGATGTCCTTGCCGATCCGCAACTGGTCGAGCGACTGCATGTTCGGCTGTCCGTCGAGAAACAAAATCCGAGCCACAAGCATGTCGGCATGCTGCATCTCTTCGATGGATTCGCTGCGCCAAGTCTTGGCGAATTCCTTGTAGCCCCAATTGTCGAGAATTCGATAGTGAAGCCAATATTGATTGACCGCGGCGAGCTCGTGACGGAGGGCCCGGTTGAGATATTCGAGGACTTGCTGATCGCCGCGCATAAAGGTCGATGCTCCGCCCATTTCGAGCGAGCCGACGCCTGAATTCCCGTCGCCCCGCGATAAGCTTCTGATACAACACCGAACGGCGTCGTCAGCGCAAGCGCCGGCGGCCTGCGCAGAGGGCGGGGGCGCCTCAGAGGGGACGGGGCATGGCGCGGCCAAGGCGCTCGGCGCGGCTTGAACGCCTGACGGAGCGCAAACCTGGCGCCGGCAGGGCGTGAATGTTAAAGCCAGACACATTGGGGGCGTCGAGATGGCGTTTAGAAACATTCAAGTGTCCGGCGTCTTCCAGTAGAAATTTTGCACAAGGCGCAGCCAGTCGCGCCCATCGGGGAGAAACGCCAATGTCCGACGGGCCGTCGCGCGTGATCGTTGTGCGCGATGGACGCGCGCCCGGTGGGCCCGACGCGATCGCCACGCTCTTCCAAGCGCCCGCGGCCCTTTTCCAAGCGCCCGCCGTCAACCTCGGCTCCGAAAATCTCGCCAAACCGCCGGTTTCCCCAGCTTCGACCTGGCCCGCCAGATCGCCGGCCAAGCCATAGGTCATGGACGGGGGCATGTCGAACGTCTTTGAGATGGTGGAGCGGGAGGCGATGCCAGCGTCAGGCCGGCGCAAGGTCATCATCACCTGCGCCGTAACCGGATCCGTCCACACGCCGTCCATGTCGGAATATCTGCCCGTAACCCCCGCTCAAATCGCCGAGCAGGCGATCGAAGCGGCGCGCGCGGGGGCTGCGATCCTGCACCTGCACGCCAGAAATCCCGACGGGAGCCCGACGGCCGATCCTGAGGCGTATGACGAATTCGTTCCCGTCATCGCCGCCGAGACCGATGCGATCATCAGCATCGCGACCGCCGGCGCCACGCGGATGACGCTTAAGGAACGCCTCGCCTATGCGCTGAGGACACGGCCGGAGCTGTGCTCAATCAACATGGGCACGATGAATTTCGCCTTCCACAAGGCGGCGCGCGGCGTCGTCGGCTGGAAGCATCCGTGGGAGAAGCCTTATGTCGAGGGCTCCGAAGACAGGGTGTTCCGCAACACTTTCGGCGACATAAGAACCATTCTCGGCGAGCTCGGCGACCAGTACGGCGCGCGCTTCGAGTTCGAATGTTACGACGTCGGGCAATTGCACAATCTGGCGCATTGCGTCGAGGAGGGCCTCGTCAAGGGTCCGCTGTTCATTCAATGCGCTCTCGGCGTCCTCGGCGGACTCGGGCCGGAGCCGGAAAGCCTGCTCGTCATGCGCAGCACGGCCGACCGCCTGTTCGGCCGCCGCAACTACGAATTCTCGGTGCTTGGCGCCGGGCGCCATCAAATATCGCTGGTCGCGATGGGCGCCATCATGGGGGGCCATGTTCGGGTCGGCCTCGAGGACAGCCTGTTCCTCAGCCGGGGATTGCTTGCGACCTCGTGCGCTGCTCAGGTGCTCAAGATCCGCAGGATCCTGGAGGAGCTGTCGCTCGACATCGCAAGCTCCGCCGAAGCCCGGGAGATTCTTCAGACCAAGGGCGCCGACAAGGTGAGATTCCATGTCTGACGCGACAGCGACCGCGCCTGTCCAGCTCGCGCGGAGGCCGCGAGGCAGCCTGCTCGAGCCGATCGTCCTGGCCGTGACGCTGGGGTTGATCGTTCTCTTCACATTGACCATCCCCGGTTTCGCGACGCTTGGAAATCTCTCTGTCATTCTCTCCAACTCGACGTCCCTCATCCTTCTGAGCTGCGGCATGGCGGTCGTGGTCATTTCGCGTGGCCTCGACCTGTCGCAGGTCGCGGCGATGGTGGCTGGCGCGACGACGTACTGCACCCTGATCAACGCAGGCCTTCCGGGACCGCTCGCGATCATCCTCGCCGTCCTCGCGATGGCGGTGGTCGGGTTTGTGAACGGCTGGCTCATCGCCTTTGTCGAAATCCCTGCCCTGCTCGCGACTTTGGCCTCCGCCATGCTGATCACGGGCTTCTTTCGCTTCGTCGTCCTGCGCGGCGAGTTTCTCATGATCCTGCCGAAATCGAACCCGGCGATCCTCTTTTTCAAGTCCGACATTCTGCCCGGCCTGACCGCTCCCGTCGCGCTCATGATCGCGACGCTGATCCTGACCTGGCTCTTGCTGCGCTTCACCACGACAGGGCGCATCGTCTACGCCATGGGCGACAATTTCCTGGCCGCCCGCCTCGCCGGTCTGCCCGTGCGCGCAACGACGATCTTTGTCTACATCTACTCCGCGCTGACTGCGCTCATCGCTGGCCTCGTGATCGCCGCGGCGAGCGGGACGGTCGATTTCCGCGTCGTCACGAACGGCAGCCTGCTGTTCGAAGTCATCCTGGTGGTGGTGCTCGGCGGCATTCCGCTGAGAGGCGGACGCGGCGGCGTGCGCAATCTCCTGGTCGGCGCCGCGCTGATCGCGGTCATGCGCAACGGCATGACGCTTTACGACTTCAGCACTCAGACTCAGGACATGCTGCGGGGCGTCGTCCTCATCGCGGCGATTTTCGTCGACAACTATCTCAACCCGAGAGACGCGGAGACCGACACGGTCGGTGATCTGTGAAAACCTGTGCAACCGTGGGAGGAACTGATGTTGAAAATTAGAGGCAAGCTGCACGCGGCGATCGCCGGACTGGCGCTCGGCGCCTGCGTCGCGCTCAGCGCCGGCGCTTACGCTGATCCGGCCTCCGAGATGGCCGGGAAGAAGGTGATCTTCGTTCCCATCTCAATGGGCATCACGCTCACCGAGGGCTGGGCCCGGCGTATGAGGGAGCACGCGGCGATGCACGGCTACAGCTTCGAGATCCGGGACGCCGCCTTCAATACGGGCGCGATGTCGGAGCTGCTCGCCAAGGCGATCAGCGATAAGCCGGACGTTCTGGTCGTCCACAATCCGACCGTCCAGTTGCTCGCGCGGCAAATCAAGCAGGCCCAGGCCGCCGGCATCAAGGTTCTGCAGATCAACCTGCAGTCCAACCAGCCGTCCGCCGCCTTCGTCGGCGCCAACTGGACGCGCATCGGCACGGAGATCGCGCAGGACATCGTCAAGGAATGCGGCGCCGGCAGCGGCAAATCCGGCAAGGTGGCGATCATTCCCGGGCAACTCACCGCGGCCGACAGCGTGATGATGAACGAGGCCGCGTTCAAGGTGTTCAAAGAGCACCCGGAGATCAAGGTCGTCTCCAACCAGGCGTCGGACTGGGAGCCCGAGAAGGCGCGACAGATCACCGTCACAGTGCTGCAGCAGAATCCGGACTTGTGCGCCATCTTCGGCCACTGGGACGTCCACACGATCGGCGCCGGCAACGCCGTCAAGGACGCCGGGCTTTCCGGCAAGGTTCTCGTCTACGCGACCGGAGGGGGAGAGTACGGCGAGGCTTGCAAAGCGATCGAGAACGGGACGCTCACCGCCGAATGGAGCTATGACGCCGACGGCCAGGGTCGCGACGCCGGCACGATGATCGATCTCCTGCTGCAGGGCGCCGCGTCGCCAAACGGCTCGATGCTGACCGTCGAGTCACCGCTGAAGATCATCAAGGCCGGACCCACCTACGATCCGTCGCTATGCTGGAAGATGCCGCCAAAGAAATAGCGTAGCCTGCGCAGGGCTCCTCGCGGAGCTCTGCGCTTAAGACCAAGCGGAGATTCGCGCTTTTGTCAGCTGAGTTCGACTTCGCGGCGCTGCCGAAGGCGCGGGTCCCGTTGCTGGTCGTTTCCCCGCGCCGCGTGCTCTCGGAAATCCTCTCCAAAGGATGGGTCGAGAGCACGGTGCCCTTCCTGGCGTTCGTCTGCGTGATCGTCGGCGTGCTCTTGACCGCCAAGGGCTACTTCAGCGTCGACAACCTGCGCAATCTCGCGGCCTACGCGTCCGACGGCGGACTTGTCGTCCTGGCGTTGTTCATCGTTGTCGCCGCCGGGGGCATCGACCTCTCGGTCGGGTCCAATTTCGCCATGTCGGCGTTCATCGCGCTCTATTGCTTCCACATCCTGAACCTGCCGGTGGCCGCCGTGCTCGGCGCAAGCCTCGTGACCGGCGCGGCGATCGGCGTCGTCAACGGAGCGCTGGCCGGGCTCGCCGGCTGCGGGGCGCTCTTGACCACGCTCGGCACGGCGATCGCGGTCCGCGGCATCTACACGCTCGCGTCGCAAGGCGAGCTCGTGGCGATCTCCACAAGCGCCAGGAGCGACGACGTCTGGGACTGGATCGGGTCGGAGCGGTTCCTGACCATTCCCATCGGCTTCTGGGCGCTCCTCATCGTCGCGGCTGGCGTTCTGGTGATGTTTCGCCAGTCGCGCTTCGGGTGGCACGTGCTGGCGGCCGGGGGAAACCGCAAGGCGGCGCGGCATGGCGGCATCCGGGTGAAGGGGACGATTTTCCTCGCCTATGTTCTCGCCGGCTTGATCGTCGGCCTCTCGGGCTTCCTTTATGCGACGCGCGAGAACGCCGTCGCCTCCGACACCGGCGTCGGCATGGAGTTCTTCGCCCTGACCGCTCTGGTCGTGGGCCTCGGCGGTTTCGTGCCCGGGCGGGGCTCGACCGTCGCGGTGATGATCGGCTTCGCCACGATCTACATTCTCAACAACGCGCTCCTCAACGCGGGCCTGCGCAGCGATTTCGTCCAGCTTGCGATGGGCGCCATCATTCTCTTCATCCTTTCCACCGACACCAAGTTCCGCAAGCACAAGCATCGGCTCCTGGCTTCGACCTATGTCGATCCGATCGCCTCCCGGGTTGGCGAGCCGGCCGGAGCAGCCGGGCTCATGCCCGATGAGATCGCCCCGAAGCTCGTCGGCGCCGACCTTCTTGCCTCCGGCCTGATCGACGGCCCGGAGGACGTGATCCTCGATGCGAACGACAATCTCTTCTGCGGCACCCGGGACGGGCGCCTCGTCCGGATCTCCGGCGCCCGACTACACGCATGTCGAGACCTTCGCGCAAATCGGCGGCCGGCCGCTGGGCCTCGCCCTTGATCGGGAGGGACGCATCGTCATCTGCGTCGCGGGGATGGGTCTTGTGCGCGTCAACCAGGAGCGGGAGGTGGAGCTCCTGACCGACCAGACCCAGCGCAGCCTGTTCACCATCCAGGACGACACCACCATCCGGATGGCGGACGATGTCGATATCGCGCCTGACGGCATGATCTATTTTTCCGACGCGACGAAGCGCTACGACATCGAAAACTGGGGTCTCGATCTGCTCGAGGGCCGGCCGAACGGGCGCCTCTTGAGCTACGATCCGAAAACCCGCCGGACCCGCACGGTATGCGACAATCTCGTGTTCCCGAACGGCGTCTGCCTGACCCATGACGGCGAACACATCCTGGTCGCGAGCACCTGGACCTGCTCGCTCCTGATCTTCGACCTCAAGAACCTGTCCGCCGGGCCGCGCACATTCGTCGCCTCCCTGCCGGGCTATCCCGATAACGTCAACCGGGCCTCCGACGGCGGATATTGGGTCGCGCTCGCCGGCATGCGCAACCCGGTGATGGATCTGGTGATGCGCTATCCGGGGCTCAGGCGCCGGATGACGCGCGCGGTGGCGCCGACCCACTGGCTGTTCGGCAATCTGAATATCGGCGGCGTTCTCAAGATCGACGGCGCCGGCAAGATCGTCGACGCCTATTGGGACACGCCGAGCGGGCCGCTCTACATGATCACCTCGATGCGCGAACACAAAGGGGCGCTGTATCTCGGCGGCGTGACCAACAACAAGATCGGCCGCCTCCGTTTGCGCCGGCGCCGATCCGGCCTGGACGCGGACCGGATAGCTACTGGGGGAAAGGCTGAGCGTGCGTCTGTGGCGGAAGAGGCGGACGGCGCCGTCGATGACGCTTGAGGGCGTGCTCGGGCCGAACAATCGGCTCGACGAGGCGCGCGGAGTCCCCATCGAATCGCCTGACGCGCTCTGCGTCGGCGCCGACGGCAGGCTGTTCATCTCCGCCGGCCGCTCGGTGCTCTACTCTGCGGCAAATGGGGCGAACCGCCGCAAGGCTACGCTGAGTTCGAGCGCCCGGTGACCGCCCTCGCCAGCAGCAAAAGCGGCATGCTGGCCGTTGGAACGTTTGGGCGGCGGCCTACAGGTTTGCGACGGTTCAGGCCGCGCCTTGAGCGGCTGGAGGCCGCCCGCCGACCTCAAGGCCGCGGCGGACGCAATGTTCCTCTCCGAAGAACGAATTGGCGGTGGTGGATCACGGCTACAAGCCTGACGAGCCTTTGCTCTCGGTCGCGCCCTGGGACGATGTCGGGCGCGGGAGGCTCGATCGTGGCGCGGCGCGACGGCGAGCCGCGCATTCTCGCAAGCGGCCTCAACTGTCCGATGGGCGTGAGCCTTGATGGCCGCGGGGCTCCGATCGTCACCGAATTCGAGCGCGCGCGGATCGTCGATGTCTCCGGAGCCGATCCGCCAGGCCGGCTATCCCGGCTACCTCGGGAGGCTCCGCAAGGCCGGAAACGGCTACCTGCTGGCCTGCCTCTCCCGGCGGGACCCGCTGATCGAATTCCTGAAGACGGAGCCAGCGTTCGTCGGCGCGATGAAGACGACGCATCGCGCCGCGGCACTGGATCGCGCCGCGCGTCAGCCCGGAATTCGCCCATGACTTCCCGATCGAGCTCGGCGCGACGCGGCTGTTCGGCGAAATCAAGCCGTGGGCGCCGTCCTTCTCCTACGGACTTTTGATCGAGCTCAACGACGCGCTCATGCCGGTCGGCTCGGCTCATTCGCGCGCCGACGGGCGCCGTCACGCGATCTCCGACGCCCTCGTCTGGAACGGCGACCTTGTCGCCGTCAGCAAGGCGAGCGCGGAACTCCTGAACCTGGGCTCCGCGCGAGGCGCCGCATGAGCAATCACCCGACCGTCACGCTCGAGAATGTGACCAAGCGCTATAGCGGCGTCGACCGCCCTCGAGAGCGCGAATTTCGAGCTCTATCCCGGGGAGATCCATGCGCTTGTCGGCGAGAACGGCGCAGGAAAGTCGACATTGTGCAAGCTGGTCGCCGGCGTGATCTCGCCGACAGAGGGCCGATTGAGCGTCGACGGCCGGCCGGTCGCCTTCTCCGCGCCGAAAGACGCAAGCCGGCTCGGCATTGCGATGGTCTTCCAGGAAACGAGCCTCGTGCCGCAGCTCACCGTGGCGCAGAACATGGTGCTCGGCCGGGAGCGCGCCTTCAACTCCGTGCGAGGGGTGCGAAACACCGCCCGCCAGGCGCTCCAGCGCCTCAACTTCAACGTCGACCCATCGCAGCTCGCTGGCGCACTGTCGACCGCCAAACGGCAGATGGTCGAGATCGCCCGCGCGGTGCTCAACGACGCGCGCGTGATCATCTTCGACGAGCCGACGGCGGCGCTGACGCCGGAGGAGACGGAGCATCTCTTCGACCTCATGAAGGCGCTGCGCAAGCGCGGCGTCGCGATGATCTTCATCTCGCATGCGCTGGAGGAGGCGCTGAGCTACGCCGATCGCATCACCGTGCTGCGCAACGGGCGGCTGATGGTCACCGGCCCGGCCGCGGATTTCGACCGCGTAAGCCTCATTCGCCACATGATCGGGGAGGAGCTTGAGAAGCGGGCGCCCGCGTTCGCCGCAGGACGCGCCGCGCCTTCCGCCGCGCCGGTGCTCAAGGTCGAGAACCTCCGCATGGGCGCGATGGTCAACAACATGTCGTTCTCCGTCTTTCCGGGCGAGGTCACGGGCATCGCCGGCCTCATCGGCTCGGGACGCAGCGAGGTCGCCAGGGTCATCATCGGCCACACCAAGCGCAACTTCGGCGGCGGCCGGATCTGGCTCAACGGCCGCGAAGTGCGATATGGCTCGCCGGCGCAAGCGGTGGCGAATGGCGTCGCCTATGTCAGCGAGGATCGCAAGCTCGACGGCTTTTTCGAGACGCTCGGCGTCTCCGAGAACATCGGGCTCGGCTGGCTCGCCAAGTTCGGCCGCAGGCGCCTGGATCGCGCCCCTGCGCAAGATGCGGAGCCTGGCGAGCCATTGGGAAGACCGGCTGTCGATCCGAACGGCCGGGCCCGACCAGCCGGCGCTGCATCTTTCCGGCGGCAACCAGCAGAAGGTAGTGATCGCGAAGTCGCTGGCGCAGGAGCCGCGGCTTATAATTTTCGACGAGCCGACGCGAGGGGTGGACGTGGGCGCCGTCGCGGAGATTCACAAGATCATCAGGGATCTTGCCGCCTCGGGGGCCGGCGTGGTGGTGATCTCGTCCTACCTGCCGGAAATCCTCGACGTGTCCGATCGCATCCTGGTGGCGAAGAGCGGTACGATCGCCGCCGAGTTTTCGCGAGCGGAGGCGAGCCCGGAGAAGATTCTGCAGGCGGCGATACACTGAGGAAGGCTCTTGGACGAGAATATTGCTCCAGCCTCTCCGCCGCGCCAAATTCCGTCAGGCGTGGTTCGAGAAGCTCGCCTTTGTGAGCGTCGACGACGCCTCCCGGGAGGAGAACTGGTGTCTCAGAGCGTTCTGACGGCGGCCGCCGAGCTTCTGGAGAAAGTTGCGTTCGGCGTGGGCGATTCCGAAGTCGACCGTCTTGTCGAGACCCTGAGAGAGGCGTCGAAGGCCGGCGACGACGCCGCGGGCTTCGAGAAGTTCCATCTCCAGGTCAGCGGGATCCGGCAGGCGATGCAGGACAATGCGCTTTCCGAGCGCGGCCTGAACGTTCTGATCGATACGACCCACGACCTTTCGAGCACCCTGAGCCTGCAGGATCTCTTGCGCACGATCGTCGTCCGGGCGCGCAATCTCGTCGGCGCCGACGTCGCATGGGTGACCGTTCTGGACGCCGAAAGGGAGATTTTCCGCGTGGTGACCGCGGACGGGCACTTGTCCCCCGAGACCGCGGCTGATGACCAGCCGGATCGACCGCGGCGCGGTCAGCCTGGTGATGAACTCCAAGAGCTTCTTCGAGACGCCGGATTATCTGGGCGACCACAGGTTCCCGCACGCGGCGCATCTCGACCGCATCTTCGAGACCGAGAAAATCAGGACGCTCGCCGGCTTTCCCATTCTCTGGGAGAACAAGGTCCACGGCCTGCTCTTCGTCGCCAACCGTTATGCCGCGCAAACTCAGCGGCCGGGAGACTTCGCTGCTCGGCGCCTTCGCGTTGCACGCAGGCGTCGCGATGCGCAACGCCAACGCCTTCGCCATGCTCTCCGAGGCGCTCGACGAAGCGCAGCGCAACCGCAGCGCCCTCATCGAGCACATTCAGCGGATCGAGGCGTCCGCGGACGCGCATGACGAGCTGACCGACCTGCTCGCCTCGGGCGCCGACATTCGCCAGTTCCTGGAAAAAATGTCGGACCGGATCGGCGGGGCGGTCTTCCTCTATGACGACGAGTTCAGGATCCACGACGAATTCGTCACGAGCTCGTACAAAAGCGTCCTCGTGGATGAACTGAGAGCCGGCCGGATCGATCTCGCGCTCCTGATCAACGCGAACGCGCAATCGCGACAGACCGGCCGCTCGGTGATGATCCTGGAGCGGGGAAACGAGCAATGCCGGACGATCGCGCTGCACGGCGGCAACGGGCGCCGCGACTGCCTTGTGATCTGTCATCTTGGAGAGCTCGAGGCGTTCGAGATCCGCAATCTCGAACGCAGCGCCGTCGCTCTGTCGATCGCAAAGCTCTGGAACGAGAGGCGGGAAACGGAGAAGCTGATCGCCTCCTCGACGCTTCTGCGCCATCTGGTGCTGGTGACCCCGCCCGACCCCTCGACCATCTCGGCGGCGCGCGAGCGTCTCGGTCTGCGCGCCGACCAGACGGTCCAGCTCGCCCTTATCGTAATTTCCGGGATTGACCGGATTTCGCAGACCGGGCGCGTCCGCGAATCGGCCGCTGGCCTGCACGTGCTGGTCGATCTGTTCGACGACGCCTATCTCGCCGCGGGCCCGGCGCCGGCGGTGCAGGTCTTCCTGCAGAATCTGTCGAAAGGTCAGGATTCGAAAATGGCCGGAGGGGTTTTATCGGAGCCGTTCGCCGACCTGACCCAGGCGGCCAGTCACTTCAGGCGCATCGACAACGCGCTCAAGGTCCTGCGCAAGATGAAATCCCTGGATCGCTTCGTCGGCCAGCGCGAGGTCAACCTCTTCGCCAAGCTGTTCGAGGTCAACGAGGCGAGCCGGATCGCGGCCTACGCGGATCATGTTCTGAGCCAGATCGCCGAGCGGGCGCCGCGGCAGAAGAACGAGCTTAAGCGCACGCTGCTCGCCTATTTCGACGCCCAGCACAATATCAAACGGACCGCCGAGGCGCTCGGGCTCCATATCAACACGGTCCGCCAGCGCCTCGATGCGCTGAGGGAGATCACCGGCGGCTGGGACGACCCGGTCAAGGCGCTCGAACTGCACGTGGCGTTGAGGCTGAGCGCCATCCTCGCCTGAGGCGCTCGCGGCTTTGTGGCGCCTTATATAACACACTTACTATGTTTAATAAGCCATGCGTTCAGCGCCAGCCTCGCTCGTCGTCGTTTGCGTCGGAGTTGCGGAGTTGCAGAAAAGAGAGCTTAAGGCCTTGAAAACGCCCGGTCGCGCGCAGAATTGAGCACTTGGGGCGAGCCGCGCGGGCCGCATGCCATTTTCGATCCGCGCGCCAGGGAACTGTCCTTAAGCTGGCTATTTCTTGACCAGGGGACAGGTCGAGTTGGCGAGCGATCCATAGGCCTCCTCGCCCGACATCGTCTTGACGAGCTTGTAATAGTCCCATGGCCCCTTTGATTCCGCCGGCGTCTTGACCTGCATCACATACATCGAGTGCTGCAGCAGTCCGTCCGGGCCGGATGATGCCGTCGCTCGTGTACATGTCGTCGACTTTCGTCTTGTGCAGTTGCTCCATCACCTTGTCGGCGTCGGTCGTGCCGACCGCCTTGACCGCGTTGAGATAGGTCATGGTCGCCGAATAATAGGCGGCCTGGTTGTAGGTCGGCATGGCGCCGGTCTTGTCGAGGAAGCGCTTGGCGAAGGCGCGGCTCTTGTCGTTGAGGTCCCAGTACCAGCCGGCGGTGAGATAGAGGCCCTGCGCCGTCTCGAGGCCGAGCGCGTGGATGTCGGTGATGAAGGCGAGCAGCGCCGCCGGCTTCATCGTGTTGGTGAGGCCGAATTCATGCGCGGCTTTCAGCGAATTGCTGAAGTCGGCGCCGGCGTTGGCGAGCCCGACCACCTGCGCGCCGGAGCCTTGCGCCTGCAGCAGATAGGACGAGAAGTCCGAGGTCGCGAGCGGCACCCTCACGACGCCCACGACCTTGCCGCCGCCGGCGTCGACGACCTTGGTCGCCGCCTGCTGAAGCTGGGTGCCGAACGCATAGTCCGCCGTGATGAAGAACCAGGATTTGCCGCCCTGATCCGACGATCGTCTTGGCCGTGCCGTTGGCGAGCGCCGTCGTATCGTAGCCGTAATGGACCATGTAGGCGTTGCAGTCCTTGCCGGTCAGCGATGCGCCCGCGGCGCCGATGGCGAACAGCGGAATCTTCTTCTCCTTGGCGATCGGCGCGAGCGCCAGGCTCACGCCGGTGTTGGAGCCGCCGAGCAGCATGGTGAGCCCCTTGGTGTCGGCCCATTCGCGGAACTTGCTCGCGCCGATGTCGGGCTTGTTCTGGTGGTCCGCGGTCAGGAACTCGATCGGCTGGCCGAGCGCGCTGCCGCCGAAATCGGCGATCGCCATCTTGATCCCCTCGACCGCCCGCGGGCCGTTCACGTCCGCATAGACGCCCGACAGATCGTCGATGTCGCCGATGACGACCTTGTCCGCCGCATGGGCCGCCAGCGGCGCAAGCGGGCTCGAGCAGCGCGGCCGAGACCGCCAGCCATTTCGCAAATGTCATTCCTGTTTCCTCCGGCCGCCGATCGCGCGGCTATTTGCCTTCGACAGCGCAGGTGAAGTTTCCGGCGATGTCCGGGTCTCCGCCGCCCTTGTACCACGCCTTCTGCGGGTAGGGGACAAAGCGGGCGCTGCATCGCGATTCCCTTCGAGGCGTCGTTGCCGACATAGCTCGTCGCGATGACATGGCGCGGAGCGGCTCCGTCCTCGACCCAGCGGGCGAGCGCGGTGAACAGGTCGTGATCCGCGTCGGTTGACGGCGGGGGCGGCGCGCCGAAATTGGCGGAATCGAAAGGCGTTGAGGCCGCCCCCGATGCCGCAATGGCCGGCGCCCGGCGCCATGAAGAGCCTGGCGAACTTCTGCGTCTCCTGATCGCCGCCGAACTTGTCGCTGAGCGCTTTGTACAGCGCGATGGTCTGATAGGGCGAGACGATCGGGTCCGCCCAGCCCTGGAAGATGATGAGCTTGCCGCCGCGGGCGTGGAATTTGCTGAAGTCGCCCGTCGCCGCGCCGTTCAGCATCGGGCCAAGCTCGGCGTCGACCTTGGGCATGTCGCGATCGAAATCGAACTTGCGCCAGTCCCAATCCTTGCCGAACACCCATTTGAACAGGCCGTCGAATGACGGCTCGCCCGGCGCATTGGCCGGCGCTTCAAGGAACCCCCAGTTGAAGGGCCCGAACTCGCTTCCCGGCGGCCAGCCATAATAGGTCGGTTTGCCGGCATGGTCCTCGGGGCCGGAATAGAAGGCCTTGGCGGTCGCGACTTCGGCGGAGGTCAGGCAATCGGGAGCATCCGCGCCCTGGCACGTCAACTTGGCGGGGTCGAAATCGCAAGCCGTGGGATCGGCGATGAACGGATCCGACTTGAGCCCGTCGCTCTTGGCGTTGCAGGCGGCGACGGCCGCCTTGTGGAGGAGCATGAGCTTGGCGTCCGAGAGCTTGTGGCCCGGCTCGCGGTTGGCCGCGATATAGTCCCACACGACGGCGGCATGACCCCAGGTGCGATTGACGACCGGCGCGCCGATGAGAACGCCGTCGTAGTCGTCTGGATAATATTCCGCTTCGATGAGCCCCTGCTGGCCGCCGGTCGAGCAGCCGGTGTAATAGGAATGCTTCGGCGCCTCGCCGTAGAAGGCCTTGGCGATATCCTTGCCGACGACCGTCATCACATGGGTCGAAAGGCTTCCCCAGTCCTTCCATTTCTGCGGATGGCCAATCAGCGGATCGCCATCGAGCGGCGTCGCCGGCGCGGTCCCCATATCCGTCGTCGCCGAGGCGTAGCCGCGCTTAACGCCATATTCCATGCCGTGATAGCCCAGGTCGAAACCGCCGCCGTAGCCTCCATTGCCGTTGCCGTGGAAGACGCCCTTCCACTGATCCTTCGGCAGCCACATCTCCACCCGGATGTCGGAGTCCGGCGCATCCCTCACCGACGCGATCACCCGGCAGAAGGCCGGCATGGCCTTTCGGGTCACTTTGTCCGACGTCGTGTAATCGCCCGCCGGAATCGATTGCGCCGTGTCGATCGTCGTGTCGGGAAGCTTGAGGCTGGCCAAGTCCTCGCACGAGGCGGCGAAGGCCGGGGCCACGCAGCTGAGCGCGGCGACGGAGACCGCCGCGGCGAGCATGGTTTTCACCGCAGAACGCATATCGCGGGCGCCTTCGGACATATCCATCCTCCCAATCTTTTTCGAGGCCGTGAACCGGGCCTGGCGTTCGTGCCAGCTATAGGCGCGCGGGAGGGTGGCGAAGTAAATGTGGGCATCCGCCAAAAGCGCGTGCAAGCGATGTCGCAATCCGACACTCGCGGCGGCCCTTCTTCGACCAGCGAGCTTGTCCGCCATTGCGATCCCGCGGCTGCGGCTCGCGAAACAGGCTCTCGAGCAGACGTCGCCCAAGAGAGGCGAGATCATCGGCCGCTCGACCATCATGCAGAAGAGTCGAAGTCGCCCGGGCCGCCGCCGGGGTGCGCCAGCTGCGCCAAAGTTTAATGGCCCGCCGCCAACCCCTGACGAGACCTGGACGACCGCCGCCTCATGGGACGGAGAAACCGCCTTCGTCAGCCGCCGAGCGGCCCCGCGATCCTCGCGGGCGTCATCCCGGTCAAATCGATAACGCGATCTTGCCCACAAGGCCCGCGAGAATGAGACAGCCGCTGAGCCGGTGGCCGGCGCCTTCATCGGCCAGGAAGATGCGGCCGAAGCCGACCAGCGCGGCCAGCGTCACAGCGATTTGACCGGCAGTGTTCATGTTTTGGTCCCCAGCGCTCTTGCGGCCACCAAGATTGATCTGACGCCGCCTCAGTCGGTTCCGGCTTTGGAGACCTCGTCGGCGTCTTGTGTCCGGGACCTTAGGGGAGAAACGAGAACAGATCAAGAATAAAAAAGGGTGCTCCCCCTGTTTTCAGCAAAAATCATCGCTGGGCTGTGGGCGCGCGCGCGGGACGACTAGGATAGAGGCGCTGCAAGCGGCCAGGGATGTGCGCCGTCGTCACCCAAAGCGACGACGCACGTTCAGCCGCGTCTTCCATATTACGCCCCGGACGCCGGGTTCTGGCGCAACATCGGGTGGAATATTTGGGGTCTTGCGACTCACGATTGAACCGACAATAATAAAACCGCGCTCTGTCGTTCTATGGGGGAAGACAATGCGGTCCCGAACGTTGGTCATGGCCTCAGCCGTGACGGCATTCACGCTGTCGTTCGCTTCGTCCGCCTCGGCCGGAGCGGTCGTTTTCGACAGCCTCGATGGCGCATATTCTTTTCCCGCAACCACCATTTTCGGACCGCCGTTGGCCGCGACTTTCACAACCGGAGCCTCCGCGGTCCGTGTCGATGTCGCGCTCTCCCTTTCCAGCATCCGTCTTCAGGACCCCTCCCCCGGCGAGACCTACACCGTCAGCCTTGACGGAGGCATTCCTCTTTCCGACCTGTCGTTTGACCCGATCAACGGGCTGATGTGCGTCGACGGTCCGCTTCGCGCCTGGGGATCGGTGATAAAGTCGGTTACGTTTCCGTTGGCCAGTTTGCCCACGGGACGGACCGTTGAACGTTATGACGAGTTCTCCGGCGAATTGCTCAACCCCAATTCGCTCTACTGGATCGAAGTCTCCACGGAAGACCACGGCGACGCCGCGGTCGCCTGGGGAATTACGCGCGACGTGTCGGGCCCCGGCGTCGCCAGCAACTATCTCGAGGCGGATCTTACGAATGAAGCCTTTTTCCTTAACCAAGGCGTCTATCCCTGGCCATCCGACGAAGCATTTCAGATGCGTATCGACGCCGCGCCGGAGCCTTCGACCTGGCTGATGATGGCGCTTGGCTTCGCTGGCCTCGGCTTTTTCGCCCATCGCGGGCCGCGCGAGGCGGCGTCCGTTTGACATGGCTTTTTGCTCTGCTCGGGGCGGCGCTTCTGTTTATAGCCGCCGGATATGTCGCGGCTTATTTCGCCTATCGCACTTTCAAATTGAGCCGGCTCGAGCCAAGGCCCTTGCAGGCGCCCATTCAGTGGACAGGCGAGAGCGACGCGCGATGCACGCTTCTGCTGGTGGGCGATTCGCGCATCGCTCGCTGGCCGGTTGAGGCGCGTTCCGGCTGGCGGATCGGCCGACTGGGCTTCCCGGGAGAAGCGGCGGCGAACATCGAACCGGCGGTTCGCGATCAGATCGCCACAGCCGGCGCGGATGTGGTGGTGATCCAGGCTGGCGGCAACGACGCCACCGCCGCCGTGTTTCAGCCTAAACCCTTGCGGGAAGAGACAATCGTTCGCGCGCCGCGCGCGGTGATCGCAATTGGCGAGACCGCCCGACGAGCAGGCGCGTCCCAGGTGATCGTGCTCACCATTGTTCCTCCGATCGACCTCGAGCTGTGGAAGCGCGCGCTGATGGGATCGAGGCAGGAAGCCCTGATGACCAGAATTGGCGATGCGATCGCCCTCAAGGCTCGCGCGCAGGGAATGGAGGTGCTCGACGCGAACCTCCTGTTCCGTGACGCGAGCGGCAAACTCAAGCGCGAATACCGCAGCGACGGCACGCATTGGTCCCTGGCCGGCTATCGCGCGCTCGACGCCGCGCTGTGGGCCCAAGTGAAGAATTGCGCATATTCACGCTGACGGCGAGGCCGCGGAGCGTTCCGAGACTCCCGCCGGCCCGCCTTCGCCGCCCCCCGGGGCGCTCAGGCCGCGCTGGCGATCGCCTGGCAGACCTCGCCCACGAGGGCGTCGACCAGCGCCTGATCGTCCGCCTCCCCCATCACCCTGATCACGGGCTCGGTGCCGGACGTGCGCACCAAGAGCCGGCCGCGATCGCCGAGCCGCTCCCGCGCCGCCGCGATCGCCTTGGCCACCGCCGGGTTGTCGAGCGGCCTGCCGCCCTTGAAGCGCACGTTGCGCAGAACCTGCGGCGCGGGCTCGAACCGCCGGCACACCTCGCTCGCCGGCTTGCCGGACTTGCGCACCGCCGCCAGCACCTGCATCGCCGCCACCAGGCCGTCGCCGGTGGTCGAATAGTCGGACAGAATGATGTGGCCCGACTGCTCGCCCCCGACATTGAAGCCCTTCTCGCGCATGCGCTCGATCACATAGCGGTCGCCGACCGCGGTGCGCTCGAGCGTCAAGCCCAGGCTCATAAGATGCCGCTCGAGCCCGAGGTTCGACATCACCGTCGCGACCACGCCAGGCTTCGCCAACCGCCCCTCGTCGCGCCACAGCTCGGCGATCACCGCCATCACCTGGTCGCCGTCGATCAGATGGCCCTTCTCGTCGATGAGGATCATCCGGTCGGCGTCGCCGTCGAGCGCGATGCCAATATCGGCCCGCATCTCGCGAACCTTGCGGCTCAGCGCCTCGGGCGCGGTCGAGCCGACCTCGAAATTGATGTTGAGCCCGTTCGGCTCGACCCCGATCTGGATCACCTCGGCCCCGAGCTCCCACAAAGCCTCGGGCGCCACCTTGTAGGCCGCGCCGTTGGCGCAGTCGACGACCACCCGCAAGCCATCGAGCGACACGTCGCGCGACAGCGTCCGCTTGGCGTATTCGATGTAGCGCGCCTGGACGTCGTCGATGCGCCTGGCGCGGCCGAGATCGGCGGAGCGGGCGAGCATCGGCGCGACGTCGCCGTCCATGAGCGCCTCGATGCGCGCCTCGACCGCGTCGGAGAGCTTAAAGCCGTCCGGCCCGAACAGCTTGATGCCGTTGTCCTCGTAAGGATTGTGCGAGGCCGAGATCATCACGCCGAGATCGCAGCGCATCGAGCGCGTCAGCATCGCCACCGCCGGCGTCGGAACGGGGCCGAGCAGCAGAACGTCGACGCCGACCGAGGCGAAGCCCGCCACCAGCGCATATTCGATCATGTAGCTCGAGAGCCGGGTGTCCTTGCCGATCACCACCCGATGGCGGTGGTCGCCGCGGCGAAAGGCGAGCCCGGCCGCCTGGCCCACCTTCAGCGCCACGTCCGCGGTGATCTCGCTGTTGGCCCGTCCCCGAATGCCGTCGGTGCCAAAATGCCTGCGCGCCATCTTGCGAAAGCTCCTGTGAGGATTTGGGGCCGCCGGTTCGCCCGAGCGGCCAAATTATGCGAAGCAAACCTGAATAAAAGGGCTCGGAGGCGCTCCAGCTTTACTCGATTCCGGGCGACAGCCGGTCCTTGCGGCCCTTTTTGAGCGCCGCCAAGCCGAGACCCAGGAAGCAAACGAACATCATCGCCCAGGTCGGCAGTTCGGGCACAGGCTCCGCGCTGCCAACGCTCGACGCGGACGAAGGCTGCGGACTTGGATCGTCGGAATTGGCGCCCGGCGCCAAAAGACCGAGATCATGAGTATCTTGATTCGGGTTTTGGTCCGACGCTGGCTGGGTGATGGCGCCTTTGGGCGGAACCCTGGCGGCGCCTGGGTCTGCTACGCCGAGCGCCAATGATAATCCAGCTGCATAAAGTAAAATATCGCCGCGCATTCGTTTCCCACTTCGGAAATGCTGTGATTCCGAACTCTGGAAGGTCCCCTACGGATGCTGTCGCAATTTCGAGTAAAGCTGAGCCGTAGTCCGGCTCAGGACTGCCGCCAAAGCTTCAAGAGCATCATGCCGCACAGCACCGCGCCAGCGGCGAGCGCGACCGGGACGCCCGCGCCGATCGAAGGCGCTGGGGCGCCGACCAGACAAGAAAGGGGAGTTGGCCCCCCGCAGGTCGGCATGGCCTGGGCGGCCGTTGCAACGAATACGAAAGACCCGCTCGCCAATGCTAAGAACTTCATCGCCGCCTCCTGGCAAATCTTCGATCTTTAATCTCGAGGATTGGATTTGATCGATTGCAACCAAACATAATGTATCAATCTCGTCAAGTGATTTGCAACCGCTTAACCAAAAATTTGACAATCTTGGCTCGCCAGATGGTGAATCCTCGCGGTTCCTCGGGGGCGTCGCGCAAAGTTAACGCCGTCCACGCTCAGCGAGATGGGCGCGGATCCGTGACGGTCTTAAGTTTGCACGGTTGCGAGCGCGGCAGTACCCACGCCGCTCGCGTCCCAACCTGAAGCGGGAACCCGCGCCATGATGGCTCTCGAAGGCCTGCCCGCCGCAACCGCCTCGAGGGCGACACATTGCCTCCCCGACGCCAAAATGCTATATCTAATTGTGCAAAATTGTAGCGTAATAAACCCTTTGCGTCAAAGCCCATCCCGGGTCCGTCCGTTTGCGCGAAAGCCGAATAGCAATAGCAAAAAATGACAATCAAAAAGCGCGCATTTCGGACTCTGGCGGCTGTCATTCTCCTAGGAACGATAGGCGCAGTGGCTTTGTATTGGCGATTGGCGTCGGCCAAATCAGCCGCAGATCTGGACGGCGTCGCAACCGAGAATGTCTGGAACAGCCTCTTATGCCGGGGACAGCTATATTTGCGAAAGGCGAAAGGCGAAGTCTCTGACATTTCGTGGGCCGAGCTTTGGGGGCTCACTCTCTCCGGAAGGGGGTATCACTGCATTGAGGGGAGCAGCCTCGAGTTCGAGCCTTCAGTTCAGCACAGACGCCAGCGACGAGGATCGCCGACAGGGCGCTCGCATCTTTCATGAAAGATGCAGCGTGTGCCATGGCCTTGATGGATCGGGCACTCCGTTTGCGCCATCGCTGACCCGTCCGCAATACATCCATGGCGATAGCGACCTCGCGATCTACAAAGTCTTGCGCGACGGCGTTCCTGGCACCGGCATGCAGAGCACTGGTTTAACATTAGCTCCAGCGATTGCAGGTCATCTCTCACCTGAAATCGCTGCAGAGCCAAGAATCCGAGGAAAGCAAGCCTCAATGCTTCCCGCTTGGCGATCCACGTGAGCGACGAACGCCTTTTGGCCGCCGGAACCAATCCGGACGAGTGGCTCATGTATTCTGGTTCCTATAATGGATGGCGCCATACGCCGCTCGCTCAAATCACTCCCGCGAGCATTGCTCAGCTGAGCATCCGCTGGGTCAAACAATTCGACATCTCTGATGCAAACATCGAAGCCACACCGCTGGTGATCGACGGAACAATATTTACGACTACGGACCCTGACCATGTCTTCGCTTTAGATGCGAGGACCGGGGCGGTGATTTGGGAATACAAACGGACTATTCCGGCCGGTTTGCCGATAGAGTTCCGCGTGAACAGAGGACTGGCGGTGCAGGGCGGCACGCTCTTTTTCGCCAGTCTGGAAGGCGATTTGGTCGCGATCAACGCGAACGACGGAAAGGTTCTCTGGCAAACATTGGTCGCCAGCCCCTCGGCGGGTTATTCGATCAACGTCGCCCCTCTGGTGGTCAATCATTCCGTCGTGGTCGGGGTCTCCGGAGGCGAGTTTGGCGCTCGGGGGTTTCTCGCCGCCTATGATGTGTCAACCGGCCAACAGCAATGGAAGTTCTATACGATTCCGGGTCCTGGCGAGGCCGGACACGAAACGTGGCTGAACGACGCCTGGCGGTCGGGGGGCGGTGGAACGTGGATCACCGGGAGCTATGATCCGTCGACCGATCTCATCTACTGGGGCGTCGGCAATCCGAGCCCGGGCTTTTCAGGCGACGTGCGCCCTGGCGATAATCTGTTCACCGACAGCGTAATCGCTTTGCATGCAGCCACCGGCAAGCTGGCGTGGCATTTCCAGTTCACGCCCTCATGATGAACAGGATCGGGATTCAGCCCAGACGCCGGTTCTGGCGGATCTCCCGATCAAGGGCGTCGTTCGCAAGACGATCTGCTGGCCGAATCGGAATGGGTTCTATTACGTCCTCGACCGGATCACTGGAGAGTTCCTGGCGGGGGCGCCCTATGTCGAAGTGACGTGGGCGAAGGGGCTCACCGCGACGGGACAGCCGATCCGGTCGAAGGCCGTCCAGGTGTCAGCGGAAGGACGCACCATAAGTCCCGGTATCGACGGCGCGACGAATTGGCAAAACCCGGCCTTCGATCCGAAACGGGCATCTATTTTCATTCCCGCGACCGACAGCAGTTCAGTCTTCACGAAACTTCCTGCAAACAGAGTCGCACGCGGACAGAATGGTTACTATGTCGGGAGCGGTTCAAGCGAAGTGGAGCCCCCCATCCGCAAAGTCATCGCGCTCGACGCCGCCACCGGCGCGCGAAAATGGGAATATACGGCGCCGTCCGGGATCGACTCCGAGAATGGACGCAGCGGTCTTCTTTCAACGGAAGGGGGATTGGTGTTCGGGGCCTCGGGAGGGGTCCTTTTCGCACTAGACGCCGACACCGGGCGCGAAGTTTGGAGCCGTGAGCTTGGCGGCAAGACCAAGTCCCCTCCGATCTCATTCACGCTCGACGGAAGGCAGGTTGTTCTTGTCGCGGCCGGGCGGGCATTGTTCGAGTTTGGCCTCTAGGCGATTGGCGCTCAATCGCCCGCCCGGCGCGTCACCTTGAATACATCTGCGCTATGTTGTATCGTGAGCCGCGCCGGGATGCCGGTGGCCTCGAACTTCACATTTCGTTCACCGAATTTGACTTGTGGTGAAGCCCGCCTGTGGCCTAGGGCTTTCCGTAGGCTGGAGCGATTTCAGACAGGAATTGTCGGATGTGTGGGATTGTCGGGATTCTCGGGACGGGGCCCGTCGCTGGCTCGATCGTCGACGCGCTGAAGCGGCTCGAATACCGCGGCTATGATTCCGCCGGCGTGGCGACGCTCGAGCACGGCCGGCTCGAGCGGCGGCGCGCCGAAGGCAAGCTCAGGAACCTCGAGGCGAAACTCGCCGCGGCGCCGCTTAGCGGCGCGATCGGCATCGGCCACACGCGCTGGGCGACCCACGGCAGGCCGACCGAAACCAACGCCCATCCGCACGCTTCGCCGCGGCTCGCGGTCGTCCACAACGGCATCATCGAGAATTTCAGGGCGCTGCGCCAGGAGCTCGCCGCCAACGGCCATGCGTTTGCGACCGAGACCGATTCCGAAATCGCGGCGTTCGTCGTCGAGGACGAACTTGCGAAAGGCAAAGCGCCGGAGGAGGCGGTTCATGCGGCGCTTGGGCGCCTCCACGGCGCATTCGCGCTCGTCTATCTGTTCGAGGGCGAGGAGGATCTGCTGATCGGCGCCCGTCAGGGCGCGCCGCTGGCCATCGGCTATGGCGAGGGCGAAATGTATCTTGGCTCGGACGCCCTCGCGCTCGCCCCGTTCACCGATCGCATCGCCTATCTCGAGGAAGGCGACTGGGTGGCGCTCACCCGCGAGGGGGCCGACATCCGCGACGCGAGCGGCAGCCACGTCGAGCGCCGCATCCAGCGCAGCCCCGCAGGCAGCCTGCTGGCGGAAAAGGGCAACTACCGGCACTTCATGGCCAAGGAGATCCACGAGCAGCCCGAAGTGGTCGGCCACACCCTCGCCCATTACATCGACATGGGCGCGCTCAGGCTCAAGCCCTTCGCCTGGCCGGTCGATCCGAAAAACCTCACGCGCATCTCGATTGTCGGCTGCGGCACCGCCTATATGGCCGGGCTCGTCGGCAAATACTGGATCGAGCGGTTCGCGCGACTGCCGGTCGAGATCGACGTCGCCTCGGAATACCGCTACCGCGAAGCGCCCGTCGACGACGGCGGGCTCACCATCGTCATATCGCAATCGGGCGAGACGGCGGACACGCTGGCCTCGCTGCGCTACGTGAAGGACAGGGGATCACGGACGGTCGGCGTCGTGAACGTGCCGGATTCCAGCATTGCGCGGCTGACCGACGCGGCGGCGCCGACGCTCGCCGGCCCGGAGATCGGCGTCGCCTCGACCAAAGCTTTCACCTGCCAGCTCGCTGCGTTAGCGGCGCTCGCGATCGCCTTGGGCAAAGCGCGCGGGACGATCGACGAGGCGGCCGAGTCGGCGCTGGTTGGCGAACTGGTTGCGACGCCCGGCCTGCTTGCCGAGGCGCTCAAGCTCGAGCCCGCGGCCGAGAAGCTCGCGCATGTGATCGCGCGCGCCCGCGACGTGCTCTACCTCGGCCGCGGCACGGCCTATCCGCTGGCGCTCGAGGGGGCGCTGAAACTCAAGGAATTGAGCTACATCCACGCCGAAGGTTACGCGGCGGGCGAACTCAAGCACGGGCCGATCGCGCTCATCGACGAAGCCATGCCGGTGATCGTCATCGCGCCGCGCGACGCGGTGTTCGAGAAGACGGTGTCGAACATGCAGGAGGTCGCCGCGCGGGGTGGGCGCCTGATGCTCATCGGCGATCAGCACGCCGCGGAGGAAGCGGGGGTGACGATCGAGCATATCCTGCCCATGCCCGAGATGAAGCTGAACTTCGCCCCCATCGTCTACGCCGCGCCGATCCAGATGCTCGCCTATCACACGGCGGTCATCATGGGCAAAGACGCCGATCAGCCGCGCAATCTGGCGAAGTCGGTGACGGTGGAGTAGCCCGTTGAGCGCGCTCGCCACAGCAGCCCCGACAACCATCGGCGAAGCGCGCCGCGGGCTTGATTTGCCGCGCCGCGACCTTTTCCTTTGGATTTGCGCGATCCTTTTCTTCAATCAGGCGCTTGGGGCGGTCAATCAGCTGCCCTCGACTTCACCGGGAGAGATCCTCTCGGATCTTGCCGCGGCAAGCGTTTTTCAGATCATGGCGTGGTACGCCATATTTCGGCTCCTGGCCTCGAGCGATCCGAGGCAAGTCGCGCAAACGCGGGACATTCTGATCGCTTTGGCTCTCTGCCTCCCCCTTTTCCTCCCCACAACCCGAACTATCAAGTTCGTCGCGCTCGGAGCCGCCATCTTCAGCTGGATCCGTGGTCGGGACGACCCCAACCTGCGCGGCGCGGGAGTCGTGCTCGCTGCGCTCACGGTCCAGCAGTACTGGGGGCATATCGTCTTTGATATCTTCGCCCTTCCCCTGCTTCAGGCGGAGACGGCCGTCGTCGGGACTCTGGTGCAGGCCTTACGGGCCGGAACCGTATGGCAGGGCAATGTCATAACCGGGCCTTCGGGTTTTGGCATCATAGTCTATTCCGCCTGCTCCTCGTTCCATAACCTGTCCCTCGCCATGCTCTGCTGGTTGACCGTGAGCAGGCTCCGCAATCAAGGCTGGCGGCGCCGCGATCTTTTGACCGGATGCGTGATCGGCGCGGCGATGATCGCGTGCAATGTCGCGCGACTCTGTCTCATGGCGTGGAGCCCTGACTTCTACGAATATTGGCACAACGGACTGGGCGCCCAGATCTTTGCGGTCGGCGCCTCCGTCATGGTCCTCGTATTGAGCCTCTACGGGTCGCGGCCGGCGGCGCGGGCGACATGAAATTCTGGGCGCACGCGGTCTTTGCCGCCGTCCTGGTCGGCTCGCTCGCCAGTCGAGAGCAATCCGCTGAGGCGCCTGTCACCGACGCCGGCGTCGGATCGGTCGTGGTGAGCGTCGCGCGCTCGCAAGGCTTGAGTTTGCGCGAATACCAAACCAGCGCCGCGAATGGGGAACGGAGCATGGTGTTCGATGTCCCCGGCTGTCCAAAGCCGATGTGGGTGATTTTGCGGATAGCGACTTTTGAAGACGAGGCGACGACGGAATCGCCAGCCGGACAGGGCTACCAGAAGCAATATGTTTATTTCGACCGGAAGTGGGGCCGCCCCAGGCCGTGGGCTGTCTCAATTCAGCGGATGAAATACAGTCTTCTCGCTCTGTTTGGCCGGACCGACTACGCGACCTCCGATCTCGTGCTTGAGGTCGAAGCGCCGCGAGGAGTGCCCGGCCGCGGAAAGCATAGATTGGCGCCCCGTCTGGAGCCGCGCTTATCTTGCCGTCGTTGAAGCGACCGCCCAGAAGCAATTGTAGCCGCGTCTGCAAGACGGTTTCGCCTCGACAACCGCCCGCTTGCATTCTACCGGCGCTTCTGTACTATCCCCTTCGGCACATTTGCCGCCGGGGAGGGGCGCCAGAAGTGTGTGCCCATTTTTTTTGAGGCTGGGGCACGGACTGGGCTTCCTCATAGCGATATCGCGATTTTAACGGCCGTGGGCGAACGCGAACGGCGGTAAAACGCGCGGGAGGGAATGCGATCGCGCGAAGGTGTGTCACTCCACGGCTACCATGGAGGGCACTATGCTTACTCACAAATATGTTGTTTCAGCTTGTTTCGCCTCGGTTGTTGGTTTGTTGAGCGGCGCCGCCCTGGCGGGCGGAAGCAGTGGAGGGAACGGAGGCTGCAATTCCCTTCCCAACTGGGGTCAGCTCAAAAGCGCTGTGACCAGCTCCATCACGCCTTCCAGCGGCGCGAACGGCGGTCTCGGCTTCAACATGTGGGGCGTGATCGTCGACAACAGCGGGATTGTGTGCGCCGTGGCGTTTTCTGGCGGGAACTTCACGTCTCAATGGCTGGCAAGCCGGGTGATCGCGGCTCAGAAAGCGAATACGGCCAACTCGCTCAGCCTTTCTAGCGGCGTGACGCCGGGCGGCAGCGCCGTCGGGACGGCCGGGCTCGCGCTCTCAACCGCCAACCTCTTCTCGGCGGTGCAGCCGGGGGGCAGCCTCTACGGGCTGCAAGCCAGCAATCCCGTCGATACCGAAGTCGGCTATGGCAATCGGCCTGGATTGGGGCCAATTGATCCTCCGCCGGTCAGCGGCTCCACCTTCGGCACGCCATCGGATCCGATGGTCGGCCAGCGCATCGGCGGCGTCAATGTGTTCGGCGGCGGTCTCGGGCTCTATAAGGGCGGGGTGAGAGTGGGGGGCCTCGGCGTCAGCGGCGACACAGTCCTGCACCGATCACATGGTCGCCTGGCGGACGCGCCACGCTCTCAATCTGGATCAGTTCCAGGGCGTCAAAGGCCCGGCGGGCATTTTCGCGGGAGATACCTCGCATCCGGACAACATCATCTTCGACATCACGCCGAACCCGAACGGCGGCACGGGGATCAGCGCGAGCGGATTCGGACACGCGACCTGCTTCAATACTCCGACCGCAGCGGCGGTCGCCGGCCTGCCTGCGGTACAGTGACGGGCCGGCGTCGCTGCTGACAGCCGCGTTGGTCCCTCGTCTCATGGACCGCAACCGTCGTCGCTCCTGCTGGCTGAAGCAGGAGCGATTTCGCCCCGCCGAGCCTCCAGGAGCCGGTCAGGTTCCCGCTGCCTCGGCGCGCCGAGTTTCGTAGGCCTTGCTGCGATTAAATCGAATCGCAGCAAGCTCCGGATTCCCTGATTTCGCGCGCTTTGATCCGCGAAAAACTGGCTTCCACTTTTTCGCAGCGCGCTCTAATGTGGGCCTTGGCAAGCTGGGCATGGGGAAAGCCGGCGGATGAGTGTGACAAATCGAAATGCGCACGACGGCGGCTGGCTTGTCCGCGCCAGCCGCCGTCTGGCTTTCGCTCTGGCTTTGGCGGCTCTGTGCCTCGCCTCCGGCGCAAAAGCCGACGCGCTCAGCAGCGGCAAGCGCGCTTTTTTGCGCCATGACTATGTTCGAGCCGCGTCGCTTCTCGCAGTCGAAGCCGCACGGGGCTCGCCGGTCGCCCAGACCTATCTCGGCTATATGTATCAATACGGTCTTGGCGTGCCCAAAGACTATGTCCTCGCCACGAGCTGGCTGCATCAGGCGGCCGAACAGGGCGAGCCGACGGGACAATTCCTGCTCGGCCTTCTGTTCGACAAAGGCTTCGGCGTGCCGCAGGACTGGGTTGCGGCCGAAGTCTGGCTCATCCTTGCAGCGGCGCACGCAGGAGGGATGCAGCAACAGGAATATTTCGGCCGCGTTCGTGACGCGGTCGCCCAAAAGCTGACGCTCAATCAGCTCGCCGAGGCGCAGCGGCTGGCGGCCGCCTGGGCGCCAATCGCCGGCCGGAACTTCGGGCCGTTTTCGGCGAGGTATTGAAACCCCTGTCCCGAAGCCGCTTCGGGCGAAGCCCGGAAGGCAAGTCGCTCTCAGGAGGAACCGGCGCCGGCCCGGAAGCGGGGTTGTCTTGGCGGGAAGGGTCTGTCGGGACTTTAGGGCTCTTAAAGCGATAGCTGTTGTTTTCTGACTTGTGCTCGAGGCCGTCATGCCGGGCTTGACCCCGCTTGACCCGGCCATCCACGCCCCGGCCGCGATGTTGGCGCATTGTCCAAGCAATCTATCATAATATCAATATTTTATCCCAGTCGGCCAGCGTTCACGTGGGTGGGGCCGGGGTCAGGCCGGGTCAAGCCCGGCCATGACGAAAAACAGAAAGACGGCGCATATAAAGAGAGGCCAACAGAGGTAATCGCTACAAGCGGCTGACTTTGCGTTGACAAAATCAGAAATATTCGCTATGTATTTCTTATCAGCGGAATCATCCTCCACCGGGTCCACAAAGCCGGGCGAGAAGCGTCCCCCCATGGCTGTTTGAAAACTTGCTCAACCACAACCCATCGCGCGAGTCGGAAAGCGAGGGAATTTTTTCTACTTTTTTCGGCCGTAACCCTTTGAAAAGTCCAAATTCCAAAAACTAAAAGAAAGGAAAAAAAAGCAAAAGAAAGCCATTTTGCTTTCGTCTGCTTTCGTTCGCTTTCCACTGAATTCGCGCAGTGGTTGCACCCGGGCCCGCCCTCCCGGGGTGTCGGCGCCGTCCGGGCGTTCCCCGCCGGAGCTCTAACCGCTGCGCACCGCAATGAGCCAGCAGATCCAGATCGCTGGCGCGAAAAAAGCGCCGAAAGGCAACCTGCCCTTCAGGTCGAACCCATCGCCGCGAAAGTGGGCGTAGAGCGCCGCCGCGAGCGCCGACAGGGCCGCGATCTCGACCACGAGGGGCAGGAAAGCCCAGTCGATCCATACTCCGGCGACCGCCGCCAGCTTGACGTCGCCGAAGCCCATCCCCTCCAGTCCGCGCAGCGCCCGATACGCTGCGCGAAAGCCGAGAAAAAAGAGGAACATGAGACCGGCGCGAACGAGCGCATGCGAGACTGCGATCAACGGCGCGTGCGGCGCCCCTGCCCCGGCGGCAATGAGACCAGCGATGAAGGCGAGCGCGTTCAGTTCATCGGGAATGATCATCTGGCGATGGTCGACGACGGCGATCGCGAGCATCAATCCGGCCAGGATGGCGCCCGGCAGCGCCGCTCCATCCCGGCGCTGCGGCGACGCTCGCCCAAACCGCGCCGGCGCCGGCAACGCCGATAAGAGTCGCCTCAAGCGCGCCCGACCGCGCCAACCTATGGCTGAGACGCCTTGGCGGTTCGGCTGTCACTGCGCCGGTCGGGAGAGGACATTGAGCATCGAGGGCAGCGTAAGCGCCTGGTATCTTCCGCTGCGCATCTTCGAGCGAAGCTCCTCAGCGACCATCGAGGCGTCGGCGCCGTCCCGGATGATCGTTGGGCGAATGAACATGATGAGCTCGGTGCGAACGTCGTTCTTGCCGGTCGTCCCGAAGGCGGCGCCGACGTAGGGCAGCTGACTGAGAATCGGCACGCCCTCCCGCGATTTTGTCAGGTTGTCCTGGATCATGCCTGCGAGCAGCACCGTCTGGCCGGAGATGACCGAGATCGTGCTTTTCACCTCGCGGGTCGAAATCGTGGGGGTGAGCGGAGGTCCCGTCGGCTGGCTGACCAGCTGGTCGATGTCGAGCAGGACCGAGCCGTTGTAGTTCACATGCGGTTGGACGTGCAGGATAACGCCGGTGTTCTTGTAATCGATCGTGTTAACGACGGCGTTGTTGGCGCTGAGCACGTTCGCGCTGCCGGTCGATATCGGAACCTGATCGCCCACCTCGAGCGATGCATCGCCGTTGTCGACGACCACAAGCGAGGGATTGGAAAGGATCTTGACGTCGGTCAGCTGCGAAAGCGCGTTGATGACGACGCGCGGGGTCGCGGGGTTGCCTGCGATGACATTGAGGCCGCCCGACAAGCCCGTTCCCGTGGTCGTCGCGCCGGTGTTCGAGGCGACGTTATTGATAATGCTTGGCATCGTTCCCGATACCGTATTGGAAATTGCCCCGCCGTGGAGAAAAAACTGCACCCCGTAGTTGAGCTGATCGTTCAGCGTCACCTCGGCGATGGTCACGTCGATTGCGACCTGCAATTTTGGCCGGTCGAGCTGCATGAGCGTCCGTTCGATGAGCTTATATTCGTCGGGCCTCGCATAGATGAGCACCGCGTTATTGAGCAAATCGGCCGTGATCCGGACATTAGGCAACTGCGGCCCGCCGGATCCTCCCTGGCCCAATGCGCTGAGTTCAGAGTTGAGCGCCGCGACTGGAACGCCGCCGAATTGCGCGGCTGCGCTTCGCGAATTGCCCCCCCCAGCCGATGAAGCGGGATTATTGGAATTGGGCGAGGCTCCGCCAAACGAGTTGGGCGAAGCTCCGCCCGCTCCACCCGCTCCGCCCGCTCCACCCGCTCCACCCGTTAGGCCCGACAACCCGCCTGCCAACCCGCCTGTCAGCCTGTCGGCAGCCGTCATCGCTTTCACGCCGGAACCGGGAGCGATCTCGTTGGTCGGCAATTCCGCAGACACCCCCCCGCCATTGGTCGCGAAGATCTGCTGCAACAATTGGGCGATCTGCTTCGCGTCGCCATAGCGGACTTTGTAGACCTTGACGCTCGCGCTCGACGTCGACGGCTCGTCGAGCCTCGAGATCCAGCGCGCGGCGACGCGGAGCAGTTCGGGCTTCGCGGCGACGACCAGAATGGAGTTCAGTCGCGAGACGGGTTGGAATTTCACCAGCCCATGGCTAAAGCCCGACTCGCCCGAGTCCATGATCTTCTCGAGTTCGCCAACGATCGGCTCTGGCGTGCTGTTTTGCACTGGATACATGCCGACGGATTGCCCTCGGAGCCAGTCGACGTCGAAGCTGCGAACCGTCTCCATGGCCGATTGCCGCTCGCTTCCGGTCCCCACCACGATCAGGAGCTTGCCGCTCGGATCGGTTCGAATGGCGCCGGGACGGGTCGCGAAGCCTTCGAGCAGTTTCGTCAGCGTCGTTCCGGAGACATATTGCAGCGGGATCACCGTCAGGCCAAATCCGGGCTCCGCACTCTCTCCGCGCTCGTCGACCATTCCAACTCCGCCTTCATTGGCGGGCGCGATGCGATAACCGGATGCATTTCGGATCATGACCAGATTGTTGGCGCTCAATGCGTTCTCGAGCACATACAACATGTCTTTCTTCTCGATCGGCCGACCGGAGGAGAGACTGATCGAACCCTGAGCTCGAGGGTCGATCACATAGCCAACGCCGAGGATGTCGCCGAGGACCGATTTCACCACTTGCGATATCGGCGCGTTCTCAAAGTTTAACGTGTAGCCCCCCACCCCGGCTTCGACCTGCGGCGACCCGGTCGGTTCCGGCGCGGCGGGCGGAGGCGCTGGCGACCCAAAAAATGAGAATGCCTTGGGCGCGCTTGCGCCACCCGTATCGACGGTGCCCGTCGGCTGCGGATACCGCGGCCGCAGGTCGGCGGCGCGCATGATGTCGGCGGCATTCTGCGGCTCGTTTCTACTCTGCTCGAGATAGGTCGTGTTGCAGGCGCCCACGAGAAGCACGCCTGCGGTGGCTAGAGCGCCGAAGCAGATGAAATGAAAACCGCCCATATTGCGGGCAGCGGGACCTCCAGCCAAACAGCGCCCCCCTTGCGACGCGCGAAAATTCGTTCATCGAGTTGCCCTAAAAAGCTCAATCCGAGGAGAAAGTAAATACGGACGTCGTCACAAACTGGCGCGAGAGCCACCCCCGATATGTTAAACAGATCTATTGATCAGTGATTGATTGGCGGTTTATCGTAGCCGGTCAATGGGCTTGGCGACTTATCATTCGACCAGCTCGAGTCCGTCCGTCGCGTCTTTTAACGATCTGCTTCAGCCGTCTCTTAGCAAAGCACTTTTTAAAGCCGTTTCCTAAACAAATATGGAGCTTAAGACGTCACAGTCATGCCACAATACAGCCGTTATCCTTGGGCGAAGAAGAAACTTGGGAAGGCGAACCGATGTTCGGCGATCGCCTTTGGAGGGCGGCCCCCGTTCGCGATTTCGCAGGATTTGCGCGCATTTCGGAAGGGCGACCGCCATCTGAAGCGCATTCCGTTCGGGGCGTTTCTCTCCCGCTTAGCCTGCGTTACGAAATGACTCCAGAGCCGCGATGAACATTGTGAGAAACAACACGAGGGAAGCTGATTCTTCAACACAGCCGATCACCGGCTTTATAAAGCATTTGAACGACAACCTCTTTCAGGACGTCGACGCCAAGATTTCCGAGATGGACTGGAACATTGGCCATTCCTCGATCCGATCGATTTGGGAATCTTGCGACCTTTCCGCCACCGAATTCGCCGACGAAGTCGCCGCGTATTACCGACGCCCGCGAATGACCTTGCCGGAACTGTTGGCTGCTCCTTCGCTTGTTGGGCGTTTTACCAGGCGCTTTTTGCGTGAAACCATGATCTTTCCTTACGACGTCGGCGGCGGACGTTTCGGTCTCGCGGTCGCGGATCCGACCGATGTCGCTGCGCAAAGAGGCGCTGAAATCGTGCTTGGCGGTCCGGTCGCAGTGTCGATCGCCTCGTTTGAGGATATCGGCGCGGCGCTGTTCGAGCGCCTGGGGTCAGACGAGGATGGACCGTCTGCGTCATCTCCCGTTTTGGCTGCCGGGGCGGTCGAGGAGAGCGTTGACAGCTTGCGCGACCTCGCCAGCGGCGCGCCCGTCGTACGCGCGGTCAATGACCTTGTGGAAAAAGCAGTTGAGCTTCGGGCGAGCGACATACACATCGAACCGATGCGCAATGGATTGACTGTGCGGATGCGCGTGGACGGACTGCTGAGGGCTGTGCCCGCGCCTGCGCACGCGCTGCCCCAGGCCTTAATTTCCCGCGTCAAGATCCTGGCTGGTCTCAACATTGCGGAGAGGCGGCTGCCCCAAGACGGCGCGGCGCGGCTCGAGGCCGCGGGGCTCAATCTGGATGTCCGCGTCGCGATCATGCCGACCCAGCATGGCGAGACGGCTGTCATTCGTCTGTTGCCGAGAGATCGAGGCCTTCTCGATATCGCCAAGCTGGGGTTGCGCGCCCACGACGAGCGCAAGGTCCGGCGACTAATTGAGCTGCCGCACGGAATGATCGTCATCACCGGTCCAACGGGAAGCGGCAAGACGACGACGCTCGCGACGATGCTCTCCGCGCTCAATACCCCTTTCCGCAAGATACTGACCATCGAGGACCCGGTCGAATACGAGATCGCCGGAATCAACCAGTCTCAGGTCAAACCGGCGATCGGACTCACCTTTGCTTCGGCATTGCGCGCGTTCGTTCGGCAGGACCCGGACGTAATCATGGTCGGCGAGATCCGCGACGCCGAGACGGCGAACATTGCTATCCACGCGGCGTTGACCGGGCATCTCGTTTTGACGACGTTGCACACGGAAACCGCGATCGCGGCGGCGCCGCGCCTTCTCGATCTCGGCGTCGAAGCATTCTTGTTGAAATCGACGCTCCGGGCCGTCATCGGGCAGCGGCTGGTCCGCATCCTGTGCGATCGATGCAAGGTGCGGAAAGAAATTTCCGCAACGGATTTCGACAGGGATCCGCGCTACGAGGCTTGTGGGCTTTCGGTCGGAGAGACGGTTTTTGAGCCGAGGGGGTGCGAACGATGCGCCGGAGCCGGGTATCGCGGCCGCGTAGGAGTGTTTGAGGCCTTGGAGGTCGAGGGCGAGGTCCGCAGTTGCGTCGGCCAGCAGATCGACGCCATCGCTCTAGATCAAGCCGCGCGGCGCGCAGGGCTGACCACGATGATGGACGATGCGATCGCCAAGTGCCGCGAAGGGGTGACTACGGTCGCCGAGGCCCTTCGAGTGACGATGGCGCGGTGAGCCAATGCCGACTTTTCAATATCGCGCCCTGACACAGGTCGGCGAAATTGTCACTGGCTCGCTCGACGCCACCAGTCTGGCTGAGGTCAATCGGCGCGTCGAGTATTTGGGACTCATCCCGATCGAAGCGGCGACCGGGCGGAATGAGGCACAGTTCGGACGCAGCGCTTTAAGGTCTCTCCGGCTGACAGGGCCGCGGGCCGAGGACGTCACCATTTTTACGGGCGACCTGGCTTTGCTCTTGCACACAGGCGTCCGCATAAACGACGCCCTTGAGCTGCTTGCCAGCGACGCTGAGATGAGTCGAATGCGTCCAACCGCGGCGGCGCTCGCAAGCTCCATTCTTTCCGGGGACAGCTTAGGCGAGGCGATCTCCAAACATCCCAAGACTTTCCCGCCGATCTACGTAGCGCTCATTCGGATCGGCGAAACCTCGGGCGCGTTGGTGACGGTCCTTGAAGCGCTGGCGGCGGAGCGTCAACGCGCAGAAGCGCTTGGGCGGCGGATAAGCGACGCGCTCCGCTATCCCGCGTTCCTTCTGTTTGCAGCTGGCGCGGTCCTGCTGTTCTTCCTCAATTTCGTTCTACCCCAATTCGCAAACATATTTCGCGACTTCAACGCCAAGCTCGATCCGGTGCTGGCCACATTTCTTCGATTGTCGGATTTTATGCGCTCGAACGGCCAGACGATTGCGGCGGTGTCGCTTGTCGCACTGTTGGCCGGCTGGTTCATTCTGCGGCGGCCGTCCACGCGCAGACCGCTCATTCGCGCGCTTGCGCGCCTGCCGATCGTGCGTCCGATTATGGACTACCACCGCACCGGACTCTTCTGCCGGAACTTAAGCCTTCTGCTGTCAAGCGGCGTCATGCTGACCTCGGCGTTGCGCATTCTGGTCGACACGATGGAATCGACCGGGACCCTTGCGCAGTGGTCGCATATCGTCGACAAGGTGCGTCACGGCGGAAAGCTCTCGGACGCGCTTTTGGAAAACCGGGCGCTGCCGCCGATGGCGATCAGAACGCTCCGCCTGGGAGAAGACTCCGGTCAACTGGCGATGCTTGCCGGACGCATTGCCGATTTCTACGAGGCGAAACTCCAGCGAAGCCTCGATCGCGCCATCGGCGTCGTCGGCCCGCTCGCCATTATGGTCATCAGCCTGATCGTTGGAGGGCTGATCGTATCGGTGATGACGGCCCTGCTCTCTGTTTATCAGGTCGTCGATTAGGAGATTTGGAAGATGACGAGGATTGCCCACTGGCGAGAGCGCCTCGCACGCTCGGTCCACCGAGCGAGAAACCATCAGGCGGAAGCCGGGTTCACGCTCGTAGAAATGTTAGTGGTCATCGCCATTATCGGCCTAGTCGTGGGGCTGGTAGGGCCGCGTGTGCTGAATTATCTCAGCGAGTCGAAGGTGAAGGCGGCGAAGATCCAGATTGAAAGCTTCTCAGCGGCGCTCGACCTCTATTATCTGGACAACGGCGCCTATCCAGCCGCCAATGAAGGCCTGACCGCGCTGGTCGATCGTCCTGGTTCGGCGCCTGCCTGGAACGGACCCTATCTCAAAACTGGTTCGGTGCCCGCGGACCCCTGGGGTCATCCCTATGTTTACAAGGTTCCTGGCGACCATGCGCCGTACGAGATCAACTCCTACGGATCGGGCGGAGTCGGCGACTCGCAAAGCCTGATCAGAAGCGCATCGCGATAATGGCCCGGAAAGACGCTGAGGCCGGATTTACGCTGCTCGAAGTCGTCTGCGTGCTGGCCATCATCGGACTTCTTGTGGCGCTGGTTCTGCCCGCGATTCCGCGTGGCACATCGCAAGCGCGTCTCGCCGGGTACGCCGTCGAGGTCGCCGCTCTGTTAAAGAGCGACCGTAACGCCGCCATACGCAGCCATGCGCAGGTGGCGACGTCTCTCGACGCCGGGCGACGAATTGTGGTTTCGGGCGCAACTGCCTCCGTCGTCGAGATTCCTGCCGACGTGACTTTCGAGGCGCTGCTTGCGCAGCGCTGTGGCGACAGACGTGTCGGCGCGACGATCGATTTCTTTCCGAGCGGCGAGTCGTGCGGAGGCGTTATCGCTATCGCGCGGCAAGGCGTCGGATATCAGATACGCGTCAACTGGCTAACCGGAGGCGTCGAAGTTGTGCCGACAGGCAAATCCTAAAAGGCGCGGAATCGCCGGCTTTACCCTGATCGAGGCGCTAGCCGCGCTTGCGGTGATGGGAGCCGGCTTGGCGGCGATCGGGCCGTTGGCGAGTTCTAGCCTGCATGCTGCCCTCTACGCCGAACGGCATCTCGCGGAGATCGAAACTGCTCGCAAAATCATTGCGGGCATGCCGTCCCGCGAGGCGCTTCCTGTCGGGCGCCTTACAGGCGCTCTCGACGCGCACGACTGGAGGATCGATTCAACCCTCATCGGCCCGCCCGCGGCGGTTGGCGACGCACTCTGGACTCCGCAACGCATTGAGGTGTCGGTGCGGTCGCCGTCCGGCGCAATGCTGAAAATCGACACTATTCGTCTGCGGAGGCAAGCGACAAAAAAATGAAGCAGGCGAATACAGACGAACTCGTCCCGTACAACTCGTCGCCGGCTTCTCGCTTATCGAGGCGATGGCGACGCTCGCGTTGACCGCGACCATCATCCTGGCGCTGTCATCGGTGGCAGGGCAATGGCTGCCCAACTGGCGCCGAGGCTTCGTCGACCTGCAGCGCGCGGACCTGCTCGGGGCCGGCCTTGAGCGGCTCGTCGACGACCTATCCGCAGCCGAGTACGTGACGCCCTCGGCGGGCGCCCGCGGGCCGTTATTCGAAGGCGACGCTTCTTCGGTGATGTTCGTTCGATCGGCTATCGGTCCGGACGCATATCCTCACCTGGAAATCGTGCGCCTGGCGCAGATCAAGGAAGATCGCGGACTCGCGATGGTGCGGACGCGAGCGCGCTTCGCGCCGAAACCGCCGGGCGCGCCGGCGCAGGCTATTGTCTTCGGCGATCCTGTCACCCTCATTCGCGCACCCTTCCACATTTCCTTCGCCTATGCAGGGCCAGACCGTGTTTGGCTTCCGAGTTGGAAAGGTCGCGAGCAGCTGCCCGAGGCGGTGCGGATATCGGTGCGCGACACGGTAGCCAATCGGGTGCTAGCGGCGTCGACCGTGGCGCGCATCAGGGTCACATCCCCCGGCGCGCCCAAGCTTCAGGCGCAAGCGAATGCGGGCGGCGCTCTTCCTACGGCAGGACAGCCGGCGCAGCAATGAAAACCCCTGCGATGACATCATTACCTGGATCCGCTACGCGCGCGGAGAATGGCTTCGTCCTCATTGCAGTGCTCTGGATCCTTGCTGCTCTTGCGACGCTTGCGTCGATCTATTCTTCCTACACTGTCAATACCGCCGCCGCATCGCTGGTGGCCGACGACCGCGTGCAGGCGGAGGCCTCGATTCGAGCCGGCGTCGAAATGGCGGTCTTCCGCCAACTCGCGGCGCCCGAGAAGGCCAGACCGGCCCGGGGCGGCTTCGACATGCGCGTGGGGCGCACTGGCGTCTCTGTTCGCTTTCGCTCGGAGGGGGCAAGGATCGACCTCAACGCCGCGCCCGCGGACTTGCTGGCTGGGCTATTCACCGCAGTCGGCGTCGATTCGTCGCGGGCGGAAATGTTCGCGGAGCGCATAGTCGGATGGCGCACGAAGTCCACCGCCGGCGCCGACGCCAAGGGGACCGCGACCGCGCAGACGCTCGCTGACGACAAGGATGACAAGGCCGCCAAGGAGGACAAGCTTTATAGCGAACAGCACATGCCTTACCCGCCGCGCCACGCCCCATTCGACAATGCCTTGGAACTCAGTCTTCTGCCGGGAATCTCGCTTGCGGTGGTCGAGCGCGTTTTACCGTTGGTGACCGTGTTCAGCGGCCGTGCGGACGTCGACGTGTCCAGCGCGGACCCGACGGTCCTATCCGCTCTCCCAAAAATGACGCCTCAAATCCTTGGCGCGCTGCTGAACGCGCGGGTCAGCGATCCTGGCGATGGGCGCGCGCTGTTGGAGCTGCTCGGTCCAGCGAAGTCGCACGCCACGATCGAGGCATCAAAAGCATTCCGGGCCTCAATCGCGGTCGATTTCGACAACGGCAGGCGTGTTCATGCGGAGGTCGTGTTTCGCCTCAAGGACGAAGGCGACGCCGCCTCAGGCGGCAAGGATCAAGGCGGCAAGGATCAAGGCATGGAACAGGGCGGAAAAGATCCAAACGCCAAAGACCAGGACACCGAGCCCTATGAATTGCTTTATTGGCGGGACGATTTCGATTGCCCCATGCAGTCCGCGTAAGGACAGCCAATGACCGTCTGGACTTCCGTCCGCGCTCGATTGTCGACCTGGATCGACGACGTCGCCGCGGGCTTGACGCTTCTCGGCACGATGCTCCGACGCAGCCACAGAGTCCAACTCGTTGAACAGGCGGACGGCTCGTTTCTTGTCGCGGACATGAGCAAGCAAGCGGGGGAACGCGCTGACGGGCCGTCGTTGCGCATCGACGAAAGCGGAATTGCCGATCCGATTTCTGCCCAAACGCGCTCGCTGCTCGCGCGAAGCACGATCGACGTGATGCTTGCGCCGTCACGCTTCATCTTCCGGTCGCTCGAGCTGCCTCAGGGCGCGCGTCAGTTCCTCGACGGCGTTGTCCGCTCTCAAATCGATCGCCTGACGCCATGGTCCCCCAACGAAGCCGCCTTCGGATGGAGCGAGCCGACCGATGTGGGCAACGGACAGATCGCCATTACCGTCGCCGCTACGGCGCGATCGCTGGTTGCTCCAATCGCGCGGGCGGCAATGGCCGCTCGGGCCGATCAAGTGCGGATGTCGACGAGGGTCGGCGAAGGGGAGACCCCCGTGATTCCGGTCTTCGCCCAGGATATCGGGGGCGGAAACGGGGGACGGGGCTTGTTGAGGGGCCTTGTCGCTGGCTTGGCTCTGTCGGGTCTTGCGTTCGTGATCAGCCTTGGCGCTTGGCTCGTCGTCGGCAGCGGCGATGACGCCCGGATCGCCAATCTTCAGAACCGGATCGCCGAGCGCCGCTCGGAACTGATGAATCGCCGCGGCCCGGCGGCGGAAGAGGCGCTTAAAGCCTTGCAGGCCCGGAAATGGACGACTCCTTCCGCGGTCATGGTTCTCGAAGCGCTGTCGAAGACACTGCCCGACGACGCGCACCTGAGCGAATTGCGCATCGAGAGCGGCAAGGTGCAGGTCGCAGGATCAGCCGCCGACGCGCCTGCGCTCATTCGATTAATCGAGCAGTCGCGGCATTTCACCCAGGCTACGTTCTTCGCGCCTACGGTGAGGGGTCCAGGCGGCGGTGAGAGTTTTCACATCGAGGCGCATATCGAGCCCTCATTCGCCGTGACGAATTGATGCGAACCTTCAGTCATAGTTTGGTGATCGGCCGACGCCAGGCTTTGGCGGTCGTCTCCTATCTCGGCGTCGTGATCGCCCTTTTGGCTATCTCGCTTGTGCTTATCGTGGACCTTCGCGACAAAGCAGCGGAGATCGACGCCGCCCAGGCGCGGCTTGATCAGTTGTCCGAACGGTCGCGGACCAGCTTGTCGGCGTCGATCGCCTCAAATGGAGGAGTGAGCGGCTCGCCGTTCCTCGACGGGAAAACGATAACGATTGCGGGCGCGGCGCTACAACAACGCATCGAGACCGCAGTTGCAAAAGCGGCCGGCGCGCTGATGTCTTCGCAAGTGGAACTCGACGGCCCTGACGCCAAGAACGGTTTCGTGGGCCTGACAGCCAGCATGGAGGTCAGTCAGCCCGCGGTGCAGACGATCCTTTACGACATCGAGGCCGGAATGCCATACCTATTCGTGGACAAGCTTTCGATCCAATCGCCCGAGGTTTTTGGCGAGCCGGAAACTGGGCGCATGCGAATGACGGTCGGGGTGGTTGGGCAATGGCGGTCATCAGACTGACCTGGCCGTTCGCGGTTTTCCTTGTGATTTCTTCCGCCGTGGCGGGGGCGGCAGGTCCAATCGACGAGCCCCTCCGTTCCGCGCCGGAGATTGTGGGGGCGCCAGCGCCCGCCGCGGAAGGGACTGGCGTCTCCAATCTCTCGGAAGCGCCACGCGCGCCCGATCCCAGCGCAAAGCCCCGAGCCGGCAACCCGTTGTGGACAGTTCCACTGAACACCCTGTCCGCGACGCGGGACCGGCCGCTCTTTTCCGCCTCGCGCCGACCCCCTGTCGTCGCGCTCCCGATCGTTGCTCCGCCACAAAAACACGAGGTCCTTGCGCCCCCTCCCCCGGAGCGGCCGTCACTTAGGTTAATTGGGACGATCGTCGGCCGTAAGGCCAGCCTTGCGGTGCTTCAAGGACCCGATGCCGACGCGGTTTTGCGACTTCGAGTTGGAGAAGAGAATGAAGGCTGGTTGATCCGAGGGATCGGGTTGCGCTCAATCGTCGTCGAAAAGGGCCCAGAGTCAGTGCAGCTAGACCTGCCCAGACCCAACGGGGCGCCGGCGCAATAGTGCTCATCGAACATTTCCGTGGGCGAGACCAGCATTGCAGCGGTAACGCTCGATGTTCGGTCCCGGAATTTTCCAGAGCGAGCCAAATCGGCAGCTGTGAAGTTGCGGGGCCTCTATTGTCTTAAGCCTTTGGGCGACGTTGTGGGCGTCGACCAAGGTCTGTGCAGACATGCGACGGGCTGCGTGAGCCAGTGAATGCATTCGCAAAGATGAGGGCACTAACGGGGCGGCCCCCGTCGGGGGTAAAACCCGCTTTACCCCGTCGCGCCGCTGCCGGTCGGCGGGCTGGCGGTTGAACTCGCCGAATGGCGATCACGCAGTGTGGATTGTCAACTACCTTCTGGCGATTGAGGCCCGCCAATTGACCCTGAACTCGGCGGCGGAAAGCGGAAAGCGGCATTGTCCACAGAGGTCTCCCCGCGCTTGATGCGGTCGTCCTCCGATGCAGCCGTAACTTGATACTGAAAAAACCGATTCCCGCCTGAATTAAAATACGGATGCCAAATAGATAAATGGACGTATTAACGAATACCGGTTAGATATGGTCTAAAGTCGATTGCAACTAGGAAGTATACCCTCGCCTTAATTCCGCCATACTCGCAATAGACTTTGAGTTAACGGAGCTAACATGAGTGCTGCGTAAAACTATTAGGATGATCTACTGTGATTTTTCGCTTTAGATATTCACTCTGCCAAACAGACCTAATTGCTAAAGGCAAGATGAGCTTGGGGAAGTTGATGTTTGATACGAACGCGGACCGAAATACGTCGATAAATTGCGGACTCATTACGCAATACAGCGATCTCACGAAAGACGATATGCCACAGAAGGTTATTGAGAAACAAATCATCTAAAATTCGACCCTAGCTAGGCAATACCTAGCTTATGGCGCTAAATAAACCTCCCCATAAATGGGGAGACACTGACACGAATGCGACGACACTGGTAAGCAGAAATGGGGAGACATAAGGATGACTGGACATGGAGTGTATGTTTTGGTTGCTATGATATTAGCAAGGCAAAAAAGTCTCTATATGAACTCCTGACTTCGTCAGTTTAAATGCACCGGCTTTGTAATAGCCAACCGTTGGTAACCGCGGGGATCCTAATCAAGCGCGGCAAGAGGAATGCGTTCAAATGGCGGTGACCGCGTTTAGCAAATTGTCCTAGTGGATAGAATCAAACGCTTCGAACCCCTTGCAAGCCGGAGAATTCCTTGAAATTGCGGAAGGCGCCCCGGACTCTTACGTTTGATTTTGACCACTAGCTGCGCGTCGTGATGAGCCTCGAGCCAAGCCCAATTTCGATGAACTTCAATGGCGAGACGTTGTCAGAGTACGGGAGGAAATCGCCTATGAGAGATGGCGTCGTGAGGCTCTACGACGTGAAAGCCGAGCGCCTCGTCGAGGCTGAAGTCGGCGGGCGTGGGATTAAACTTGAGCGCTGCTAAAATCTCGAAGAGTAAAATGTGCGTCTGGATGCTAACGGTCTAAAGAAAGTTTACCCCTGATAACACCGTTTACTCCTGGTGACAAAGCCCTAACCGAACCCGACTTGTGGAGGGGACGTTTCCATGTGCTTTATTCGCAGATGCCTAGTGGCGGCGACTTATGTTCTGGTCTTTCTCGGCTCGGCGCAAGCGCAGTCGGTCACGATTGGTTCGAACGCCGTGTGGGCGGGCGGCAACGACTCCCAGAACGGCAATCTTCTGTCGGCCCAAGTCGCCAAGCTCTCCCAGGCCGCAACCATCAAAAGCCTGTCCTTCTATGTGACCGCCGCCAGCGGAAATCTGATCTTTGGGATTTATGACGCCACCGGCCCCAGCGGCGGGCCCGGCGCGCTCAAAGCCTCGACCGCCAGCTTCGTCACAAAGACAGGCTGGAATACGGCCAACGTGGTCACGCCTGTCACGCTGGCCGCCGGCTCCTACTGGCTGGCCTATCTGCCGAGCAGCAATGCTCTTGGCTTCCTGAAAACCAATGTGACCGGCAACTGCAAGTATTACAGCTACACGTTTGGCAGCCTGCCGAGCAAGTACAGCACCTCGCCGGTGAGCTGTAACCCGACCACCTGGTCGTTCTACGCCACGCTGACCGCCTCCTCCACCTCCCCGACCGCCGTCAACGGCGCATGTGGCTCCTCGAACGGCGCAAGCCTCAGCACCGCGCCGACCGCCAACCTTTGCAGCGCCGGCACGGCCTCGACCGTCAGCGGCAGCGGACCCTGGTCATGGAGCTGCGCGGGCAGCGGCGGGGGAACGACGGCGACCTGCTCTGCGACGAAGGTCGCTGCCGCGCAACCCGTGAACGGCGTCATGCGGCAGCGCGAACGGGGCGACCGTGAGCACCGCGCCGACAGCGAACCTCTGCACCGCCGGCACGGCCTCGACTGTCAGCGGCAGCGGTCCGTGGTCATGGACCTGCGCCGGCAGCAACGGCGGCAGCACGGCTTCGTGCACCGATAAGCTCGCGTCCACCGGCTCCACCGGGAGCACCGGCTCCACCGGGAGCACCGGCTCCGATCCCACCAGTAGCGTGCTGCCGTCCTATGACGACGCCTATGCGAACTGGAAGAACGCCGGCCTGCAATCCGTCGGCGGCATCCCGAGCCGGACGACGATCTGCGCGACTGTCAATCCGCTCGGCGGGGGGAAGGACGATTTCGCCAACATCCAGGCCGCGATCAACAAATGTCCGGCCGGCCAGGTCGTTCAGCTTGGAGCGGGCGCGTTTACCGTTCATATAGCCGACCTGCCCATCCAGATTTCGACCGGAATCGTGTTGCGCGGGACGGGCAACTGCAGCGGCACCAGCTCGCCATACTGCCAGACCTCTATCAGCGTGTCTGATGGCGCTCTCGCCTATACGGGCGGCATGTGCGGCACGAGTGCGTCCAGCAAAGGCGGCTGCCCGAATGGCGGGCCAGCGCTGCTCTTGGTCGCGCCCGTTTCCCCCGACTACAATTACAGCTGGGCTCAGTGCGGCAATATCGGCGGCCCTGTCGGCACAGGCTGTGGGGCGGCGACGCTGGCGGCCGACGCCGCTCAAGGGCAGACGAAGATCCAGGTCAGCAGCACGAGCAAATTCTCCGTCGGCCAGTGGGTTCTGATCGACGAGGCGTCAGGCGCTGGCTGGGTCGCTGATCCCTTGAATGCGTCGACTGGATATGGAAGCGTGTGGGCCGCGCCTGACTGGCTGAGTTCGTCGGGCAGCCCCGCGACGGGGCGAGTCCTGTGGTCGAAGTCGAAAAATGGCGGCGGCTGGGATTTTGGTTCGGCTTACCCATATCAAGCAAACTCCGTCGGCTGTTGGTATTCTTATTGTGACCGGCCGACCCAGGAGATGCACAAGATCGCTTCGATCGGCGCCGGTCCGTGCCCCGGGACCGGATGCACCCTGACATTTGATGATCCGCTGACGGTCGCCTTCCGGCAAAGCGGCAATCATAACGCGCAGGTCTATAGTGGTCCCTATTCAAATCAGTCAGGGACTGGTTCCCCCATTGCATTTCTCCAATATGCTGGTGTAGAGAATATTTCCCTCCTCCGTGCGGTCAATGGGGGCCTGGAAATGGAATTTTGTGCATACTGCTGGGTCAAGAATGTCGAGGTTGGCGACTGGTACGGCGGAGGAATAAACATAGAGCGTTCGGTTCGCAGCGAGTTCAATACCGTCTACGTCCATCACTGCTGGGACTCGGTCAACAACGGCGGCGAATATCCCATCGCCCTTGATAGCGCCTCGACCGAAATCCTGATCACCAACAGCATCACCAACTTCGCTGGGAAAGGAATGGTAGCCAGAGCGGGAGGAGCGGGTTCGGTTGTCTCCTACAACTACCAGGACGATACGATGTACGACGCGGAGTCGGGCATCGGCGACTACTGGGTCGATATGGGAGTAAACGCGAGCCATTATTCTGGGCCGCACCATGTTTTGTTCGAGGGAAACTGGGGCGACAACTTGGATAACGACCATACGCACGGCAATTCAACGTACATCACATTCTTCCGAAACCAAGGGACTGGCTTGAGGTCTCCGTTTACTGATCCCTCGGTTAACAAAGCCGTCAATGATTATGCAGGAATAGGCTACGCATGCGGGAATGGAGCGTCGACTTGTTCGTCGAACAGGCCCGGTCCTTTGCGCGCCGCTGGACCATCTGCGTATAATTATTGGTTCGGCTTCGTCGGCAACGTCCTTGGAACGGCGAAGGAGACGACCTCGGCGAACGGGTGGACCTATCAAGGCGATTGGAGCGTGAGCCGTATGTGGATGCTCGGTTGGAATGACGGGCCCGGCGGCCAGGATCCGCATCTGACCGGCGCCGCCGGATCCTACATTTTCCGCCACGGCGACTACGACTATGTCCACGGATCGATAGCTGACTGGGCTTCCGGGTATTCGCAAACGCTACCGAATTCGTTCTATCTGAGCAGCCAGCCGTCCTTCTTCAGCGCCGGCGCGTCGTGCACCTATCATTGGCCGTGGGTCACGCCGACCGGATCGACCCCAATCCAAGCCAATAGTTGCGGAGGGGATGGCTTGCCAGCGAAGGCGCGCTGGGTCGCCGGAACGCCGTTCAAACAGCCTTGAGCTGTCCAGGGCGCCGGCTCAAGGGCGAGGCCGGCGCCGACGATCGGATCACAATCGCTGCAAAGCGCGGGACGAGGCGCCGGCAGCTTCTTGAGGCTCGGCCCGGCGTTCAAGCCACCGAGCCTCGAAACAAATCGGACTTATGCAGGGGACGTTTCCATGCGGTTTATTCGCAAATGCCTTTTGGCGGCGAGCTATGTTTTGGTCTTTCTCGGCTCGGCCCAAGCGCAGTCGGTCACGATCGGTTCGAACGCCGTGTGGGCGGGCGGCAACAACTCCCAGAACGGCAATCTTCTGTCGGCCCAAGTCGCCAAGCTCTCCCAGGCCGCAACCATCAAAAGCCTGTCCTTCTATGTGACCGCCGCCAGCGGAAATCTGATCTTTGGGATTTATGACGCCACCGGCCCCGGCGGCGGGCCCGGCGCGCTCAAAGCCTCGACCGCCAGCTTCGTCACAAAGACAGGCTGGAATACGGCCAACGTGGTCACGCCTGTCACGCTGGCCGCCGGCTCCTACTGGCTGGCCTATCTGCCGAGCAGCAATGCTCTTGGCTTCCTGAAAACCAATGTGACCGGCAACTGCAAGTATTACAGCTACACGTTTGGCAGCCTGCCGAGCAAGTACAGCACCTCGCCGGTGAGCTGTAACCCGACCACCTGGTCGTTCTACGCCACGCTGACCGCCTCCTCCACCTCCCCGACCGCCGTCAACGGCGCATGTGGCTCCTCGAACGGCGCAAGCCTCAGCACCGCGCCGACCGCGAACCTTTGCACTACCGGCACGGCCTCGACCGTCAGCGGCAGCGGACCCTGGTCATGGAGCTGCGCGGGCAGCGGCGGGGGAACGACGGCGACCTGCTCTGCGACGAAGGCCGTTGCCGCGCAACCTCTGAACGGGGCATGCGGCAGCGCGAACGGGGCGACGGTAAGCACCGCGCCGACCGCGAACCTTTGCACCGCCGGAACGGCCTCGACAGTCAGCGGCAGCGGTCCGTGGGCGTGGAGCTGTGCCGGCAGCAACGGCGGCAGCACGGCTTCGTGCACCGATAAGCTCGCGTCCACCGGCTCCACCGGGAGCACCGGCTCCAGCGGAAGCACCGGCGCAGCTCCAATTCTGATCCAGCATGTCGCCTCATCAGCGAATCCCGTCGGCATCGGCATCCCAGGGAACAACTATAAGATCCCGTTGCCGAATTCCGTCCAGGCCGGCGACGCTCTCGTCCTGGCGATTACTTACCCGCATGGCAATCTGATCACAATCAGTGACACCCTACGCCAAGTTTGGTCCTCGGCTTCAATCGTCGAAGACGGCGGAGCCAACAACTACACAACGGCGATCTATGTGCGTTGCGGGTCGGCCGGAGGGAGTGAGACCATTACCGTCGGCTTGTCGGGCAGCGTCCTTCCGTTCGAGTACACGGTCAGCGAGTTCAACAACATCGCTGCTTCAAATTGCGTCGACGGCTCGGTCGGAGGCGCCAATCTCTCGCCAACCAGCGCCGGGGTGATCAATCCCGGAAGCTTCACGCCGCTGACCAACAACAGCGCCAAGGGCCGCCACGTCATCTGGAATTACACTGCGCTGTCCAGTCCGGCCGGCGGCAACCCGACCTCCTGGAGTCCGGCAGGCGGCTTCACGCTGCTCGACGGAGACATCGCCTGGATCAACAATCAGGGCTTTCCGCATGCTTCGCAGTGGTCCATACAGACGCAGCAGGCCGCGGCGACGCCGAGCATCACGTCGACCGGGGACACCGCCAATACATTCAACTCGGCGTCAGTCTCGCTTCTAGCGGCCAGCGCGGGCGGCGCGACGCCGTCGGGCATCCACATCAATAAGATCATCCATCAAACGTGGGTCGCACTTTCGTCCAGCGCCACCTTGCGTCTGCAATTGCCGACAACAGGAAACCTGCGCGTTCTGGCGTTTGCCGCCGGTCAGGACAACATCCATATCACCAGCATTACCGACAGCGACGGCAGCGTTTGGAATGAGGAACAGACCAACGGAGATTCAGCGCAGATCTGGTATGCGGCGAACCGTCCGGCCAATGCAAATCTGATCGTCTCGATCCATACCTCGGGGACTAGCCCGACGAACTCGGTACGGTTTTTCGATATCCAGGGCGCAGCTGCTTCGCCGTTGGACGTGGCCGCCGGTACGGATCTGACGCCTTGCAGCTCTCAAACCACAATCGCCAATCAGCCGACCATCACGACGACGGGCGCGAACGAGCTCGTTATTGCGACCATGGGGATCGGCGACGGTCCTGGGCTGGGCATGGCGTCGGGCGCCCCGACCGGCGCCGTTTGGGACCTTACAACGTACTCCGCCGAAAATGACACCGACCTGATGGAGAACGCCGACGCGCTGGCCCATGTGTACACGACGAGCGCATCGACCGAGTATTGGAATTGGACCATCACGCCCAATGGCGACAACTCCTGCTCGGCAGAAGCTGTGGCGTTCAAACCCGCTGGGTAATCGATTGACGACTAAGGCATCGCGCCGAGGCGTCGGACGATGCGCATGGCCTAGACCCTTTTCGCGGAGGGTCTGACCAGTCAGGACGCCTTTGCTCCGCTTGGGTCGCATGCGGCCCCCGCGAAGTAGCCAAAGCGGCCCAGACTGTGTCTCGCTCGGAATGCGACGGCGACTGAAGTGGGCCGGTCGTCGTCACTGTCGGGTCCTCAGATCTTGGCGTCGCGAAGCGCTTGTTGCACGCCCGTCCCGCCGACACCGCCTTCTATCCAGGCGTGAGCGTCGATCAGGTCCGCCGTAAAACTCCGGGCTAGTTCTAGCCCTTACGCCGGTGTTTGGTTAAGACCGGCGGCGGGACGGGCACCACCTCGGCGACATATTTCCGTACGTCGAAAAGCTCCAAGTCGGCCGATTTCCACGATGAACACGTATTTGTCCTTGCTGACATCGCGTTTTCAGCGATATATGCACTCACCGTTCGGGGTTAGCCAGATAGCCTCGACGTGCAGGGCGAGATCGGAAAGCGACGCGTTTCGCACACCCGGTTATCGAGTGGCGCGTCCGCCTGTGAGATCAGGTTTGGAGCCGCGCTGCCAACCTGGGATTTTCGTAAAGGGGCGCCAGTGAGATCCGCCTTTTTTCTTGCTTTCACGCGGTTGATCGTGCTGCCGGCGGCCGTGGCGCCGGCCGCCGCAGCGCAGAGCAATCTGGTGATTGCATCGCCGACGAGACTCGGCGGCGGCCTTCTGCCGGCCGACCGTGATGTGAGCGCGAACTGGCGGATGGCTGGGTTGCTTTCGGCGCGCGGTATCCCGAACCGGACCACGGTTTGCGCCAGTATAAGCCCCCTCGGCGACGGCAAGGACGACGCGGCCACAATCCAGAAGGCCATCGGAACGTGTCCGCTCGGTCAGGTGGTTTTGCTCTCTGCGGGCACGTTTACGGTCGGTGACGGCCACTATATCTTGCTTAACCGGGGCGTAACGCTGCGCGGTGCGGGGCCGTGTGCCGGCAACACGACATGCACGCTCATCCAGCGCACCGACGGCTGCAAGCCTCTCAGCCCGAGCAGCAGGGGTTCCTGCGGGCCTAGTCCTACCCCGATGATCATCGTGGGTCCGGAACGCTATAACAATGACACAACCTCAACAAACCTGAGCGCCGATGTCTCAACAGGATCCTATTCCATTCAAGTCGCCAGCACAGCGGGATTTTCGGCAGGCCAGGTCGTGCTCCTGGACGAATTGTCTGGGGCCCGCTGGATGCCGGATGTCGGGAGGGAAGATAAGATTTGGGCGGCGCCGGATTATCGCGTCACATACGACATGCACTGGCCCGCCTCCTCGGGCGACGACCCAGGCGCCTGTACGAGTACGGGCTGCGGCGGCGAGAATACTGCTTTCACGTGGTTCTCGCGCTACGACCGGCCAACTTCTGAACATCACAAGATAGCGACGATCAACGGGAATACGATCACCTTCGATTCGCCAGTCACGATCTCCTATCGGATCAGTCATGCCGCCCAACTCTCTCACTATCAAATGCCACAGACGACCAACGCCGGCGTCGAGAATATGACGCTCTCTGGCGCGGATGACGGGCAACTTCGCTTCGACTGGGCGGCGGATTCGTGGGCCTACCGCGTGGAATGTACGCAATGGCTCGGCGAATGCATCGCGATCGACTTCTCGTTCCGAATTCAGTTGGAGCAGTTTTATATCCATGACGGCGCGTGGTGCGAACCCGGTGGAGGGGGTTACAACATAAGCCTGTCGCATGGCTCGTCAGAGATACTGATCGAGAACGGAATTTCAGTCCGATGCGACAAGGTGATGGTCTCGCGCAGCGCCGGGGCCGGCTCCGTGACCGCCTACAACTACATGGACGATGGCTATATCTGCTGCAACAGCACAAATCCATCTATCGGCGCCGATAGATGGCAGGAGATTGGACTCAATAATTCTCACATGGTTGGCGGGCACCACATGCTGTTCGAGGGCAATTGGGGCTTTAACATGGACAGCGATGCAACGCACGGGAACGCCATCTATAGCACCTACTTTCGCAATTGGTCGACGGGATATCGTTCCCGGTTCACCAACCCATTCGATGGGGCGATAATCGATGACATCAATGGTTTGCCAAGGCCCGGCGGAAACGGACCGCTTCGCGGGGCTGCTACGCATATCTACACGTACTGGCATTCCTTTATCGGCAATGTCCTCGGGACCCCGGGGCAGATGAGCGGATGGGTTTATCACGCTGGCGACTTCACCCAACACGCGGCCGTCTTTCTCCTCGGATATACGGACGATCAAAGATATCCGCACAGGACACACGATTCACAAGCTGACTTTACCTTCTCCAGCCCGCCAGGCACAACGATAGCGCATGGCAACTACGACTTCCTCAACAATGCTATAAGCTGGGATCCGAATAATGATGATCACGTGCTGCCCAATTCGCTTTATCTGACTCAAAAGCCGGCGTTCTTTACCGCCGGGAGTGGGTACACTTGGCCATGGGTGAATCCTGCCGGATCGCCGCAGCTCTACACGCTCCCAGCCAAGGCCCGCTACGACGCCGGGACGCCGTTCGCGCAGCCTTAAGATGGCCACGGCGCCGATGCGCGCGTTACGCGCTTTGATTCGCGAAAAACCGGCTTCCACTTTTTCGCGAGCGGCTCTAGCCGCCCTCGTTCATGCGTGACGCCTCCTTTCGCCCGGCGGCGCCGGGCCGGGCCGGGCGTGGCGCCCCGGCCTCATGCTCGCTGGCTTCGACAACCAGGGCGCGAGCCCGGCGGACCACCCGATGCAAATAAACGCCCGTAAACGCGCTTAAGCGCTAGTAAACGTTAGTAAAATAGCTAGCGTTTACTAGCGTTTATTTTTTCGAATCGGGACTTTCAACGGGTTGCGAGCGATTCAAATAAAAAATCCTGCTCGCTTCCGAACTCGCGCGCCGGTTGTTGAACCAGTTTGTCAACAGCTACGGGACCCGCTCCTCGCCCGGCTGAGCATGGAGCACGAGAGCGGATTCCGTAACCACGAACATAATGCGGTCTACTTCTGATTTTGTCAAGACCAAAGTCGGCGACGGACGAACCTTCCCGCGGCGCCTGTCCCTCTTCAGAGCGATTGGCTTTTCGGCCATCGAGGCTTCCCATCCCGTCCGCCGCCGCGCCGGGCCCAACCCGCCGCCGCCGTCCGCGGGCCTGCCGGGACGCGGCGATCCATTATAGCGCGCGGCGAACAAGTGGACGCCGGTTTTTCGCGGATCAAAGCGCGAAATCAAGGAATCTGTAGCATGCTGCGATTCCTTTGAACCGCAGCATGCTTCACGGCCGCGGGCGCCCAGAGACTTCTGCATTGCTTTCCGGGGGTCGCAATGACGATCGTGGTTCGACCCATTGGCGACGCGCTCCAAGGCTTGCGATGGCCTGCTCGAGGCCGCCGCGGGAGTGCTGGCGTCGCGGAAACTCAAGCAGTATGTATCAACAGGCGCTCCAGGGCCGCCGGCGGATCGACCTCGTTTGACAGCGATGAGCCCAAATTCTGGACGCCACCGGTTCCGGAACCACGGTTGGCTTCAAATAAACGGTTGACCCTCCGCTCTCCCGTCAAGCGGCTACCTCCGCGATGGTTCCTCTTCGCGGGGCTGTTGATTTCCACGCATAAATTCGGCATTGATATCCTGTCAGTCCGCCGCGGTGTCCACGTCCTGCCCGGGGTTCGTCAAAAGGGGTCGAGACGCCATCATTTGGGCCGATCCGAGGAAAGACGACGGGAACGCTTAAACCGCGGAGATATAGGTCTGTACAATGACTGAGGACGTTCACTTCCTAACAATGCGGACGAACCGGGTTCGGAGCTACCGCACCCGCCAAAGCCTGGACGCATCGCGTGCACCTTTGAATGGCCCAGCTCCTGCAACGCTGATGGACAAGTTTGCATTGCTGCCGATCCTGGCGTGCGTTTTTGCGCTAATAGTGTCGCCCTTATTGCTCTTTATGACCGACCTCAAGACGCTGGAAAGTCAGACGCTTGCGTCCGATGCCCGCCCAGAGAACAGAATTTTCTGGCCGGCCCTGGCAGCGATTTCCCTTGTACTGGTCGTGCGGAACCGCTCTCGCCTTACGTTGCCATCCAATATCATCTGTCTGCTGGCGTACCTTGCCTTCGCGGGAGCAAGCGTCCTGTGGGCTTTCAGCCCGGAGAGCTCCTTCGTCAGATTCATCCAGGAGGTTATGATTATTTCGTCCATTGCTCTACCTGCCATGCTGGCGTCTCGAACAGCGGATATGATGCGTGGCCTGTTTCTGTGCTTCGCACTCGCTTTGATGTTGAATGTCTTTTTCGTGCTTGCCGGCAACTCGACAATCGTCAGCTACGGTTCCAAGCTCGTCGATATCGGGTATGAGGGATATTTTGAGGGTAAGAATTATTTAGGGGAATGTGCGGCGATTGCTCTTTTGCTGTCATTGTACGAACTGCACCAGCGCGGCTGGCGGCGAGTCTTCGCCGCCGTTCTTGTGCTCACCGCCATCTCACTCATCTGGTTGAGCGATTCAAAAACAGCGTTTGGCTTGGCGTTGGTTTGCCCGTTGCTTGCTGCGCTTACGATGCTGGTGAGAAAGGTGACGCGCCTTTCTCCCGCCCTAATCCTTTTGATCATACCGCTATGCTACGCGCTAGCTTCCAGCCTATCAAAGACCGATATAGTCGGTCGTATATCGTACATACTATACCATGACTTGACTCTGACGGGTCGTACTATCATTTGGGAATTTGCGCAGACCGAGATCGAACGTAGCCCACTCGTTGGATGGGGATACCGGTCCTTCTGGCTCGTACCCAACTCGCCCGCCTTTGACGCTCCAGGCTGGGTCAAGATGATGCCAAATGGTCATAATGGGTATGTGGATACGAAGCTTGAGCTGGGGTATATCGGCCTTGCCTTCCTCATAGTCTTCATCATCTCCACCCTGCATGCCGTCGGAAAGGTGGCGGACCGCGATCCGCGTCGAGCGCAGCTAGTGCTCTCGCTTGCTCTTTTTGTTATTCTTTACAATTTTTTCGAAAGCTTGTGGATGCGCGGCTTTGAATTTATGTGGGTGGTGTTTATTATTGTGGCCGCCGAGATTGGCCGGTACTCGCTTCCGTTTCCGACAAGACGTGCGGCACACGGACCAGGAAGCCGAAGAGCGGGCCACCCGGGCCCTTCGCCACGCGGGCGCAGGCCTCAACTACACGTTGGGTTGTCGTCATGACCCTCCGCCCGGAGGTCGGCTGGGTCTACAGGCCCGGAAACGCAATCGCGTTTACCGCCGTGCGCGCCCCGACCGAGGCCAGCGCGGTCCAAAGCCTGAGCCGACGTGCGCATCTCCCGACGCTGGACGGCGTGCGTGGCCTCGCGGTTCTGATGGTCATGCTGCTCCACTTCGTCGGAGCCGTGCCGCCGGCGGACCGGGTTGAAGACGTCATAGCCGGCGTAACCAACTACGGCTCCTACGGGGTTGAGCTTTTCTTCGTTCTGTCCGGATTTCTAATCACTGGCATTCTCTACGACGCCCGCAATGAACCTTACTATTTCCGCAATTTTTACATGAGGCGCATGCTGCGCATTTTTCCGCTCTATTACGGCGTACTTGCGCTCGTCTTTTTCGTGGCGCCGCTCGTTTCGTGGTTGAGGGGGCCGACGCTCGACTACCTCGTGGAGCGCCAAGCATGGGCGTGGCTCTACGCCATCAACATCTACATCGCCAAGAATGGCGAGTGGTCGTTCTCGTACCTCGACCATTTCTGGTCGCTCGCCATCGAGGAGCATTTCTACCTCTTCTGGCCCCTGGTGGTCTTCGTGCTGGCTCGCCGGCCGCGCGTGCTTATCGCTGTGAGCCTGGCGATCGCGCTGTGCGCTATGCTGGGCCGCCTGACTGGATCGCTCATGGGTCTGCCGTGGTGGACCACGTACACCCTGACTCCTTTCCGTCTGGATGGCCTGGCGCTAGGCGGCGTCCTCGCGGTGATGGCGCGCCAGCCCGGCGGCCTGGAGTGGCTAAAGCGGGCCGCGCCGGTGGCGGCGACCGCGGTCGCCGGACTGGTTGCAGTGACCTTTGTCTGGACCCGCCTAATCTCGCGGGAAGGGCTCGAACTGATCCTGCCGGTCCGGGCGGCGCTGATCCTGTTGCTGCTCGCTTGCCTGCTGGTGGGGGCGCTGACCGCCCCGGAACGGTCGAGTCTCTCGCGCGTCTTCCGCAGCCGCTCCCTGGTCTTCCTGGGAACATATAGTTACGGCCTGTACGTATACCATCACTTCATCTCATACTATATGACCTCTAACCGCACGGACCTGGTGCTCGCGGGCTGGCTAGGCTCTCACCTGGCGGCGGTGGCGCTGCAGGCGACACTCGGCATGTCGGCCTCACTGGCCGTGGCCTACCTGAGCTACGAGTTTTTCGAGAAACGGTTTCTACGCATGAAACGGCGGTTCGAGACCGCCAAGGAGCCGACCCAACGCCCGGCTGCCTTGGGCGCTGAACCGTAGGCCAAGCCGAACAAGACAAACTGCGTTTCACCGCCGACGCGCGCTTCTCGGTGCTTTGTTCACTATATGTTCTCGCTCGGCAAGCCGAACACGCGCGCAGTCGAGGCGCCGGATATGGGGAGCAGCGCCGGGCCAAGGCGACGTTGAACCTTTTCCTGGCCGCCGGAAGACAATGGAATCTCTACGCTCCCGGAGTTCATTGATAGCGTTTGATCTGATTCGTCTAGGTGAATCGGGGTCGGAGTTGACCGGAGCGAACCACACAAAGAGAAGCTGCCCCAAGGACCGGCTGGCGCAGTGGGATTTCTGGCGAGCCGCTCAAATTGCAGGCCTTAAAGATTTTCGTCTACTGCGACGAGTGTCCTTCCGTTTGACTTCGAGACGCGCGCGAATTACCGTCATTGGTGATTTCGGCCGACGCTTTTTCCACTAACGCGGAAGGTGGGGAAATGAGGTCAGGTATCCGAGCCCGATACGAGCCAAGTGCTGGTTGCTCCCATCGGTTTATACAAGCGTCTTTAGCTTGGTATTTGATCTGAAATTTTGCCCACAGCTGCGCTTCGGCCTCTGGGGACACGAATCCAAGAGCGCTATTAGGCGAGCCACGCAAACAGCAAAATGGGTTGTTGATGTGGGGGCTGGAAAGGGAGAGCTTTGCCTACTCGCCGCTAGGCTCAAAAGCGTGAGGCGAATAATAGCAATCGAGCCGGATCAGGAGATGGTCAGGCGCTTGCAAGCAAATATAGAACGTGATAATAATCTATATAACTATATCTTGTCCGGAAGAATAGAGATCGTAGAGAAAACTATAGATGCCAATAATTGTGACAAATATATTCGACTTGATCAGCTTAGCTTAGATCATTCGGTTCATGGGTTTATAAAGATCGAGGTTGACGGGTCAGAACTAGAGGCTCTGCGAAGCGGCGAACAGATTTTATCTCACGTCAACGTCGACGTCTTGATCCGCACGCGCTCCCCGGAGCTTGAGGTGAACTGCGTTAGCTTCCTGGAAGACATTGGCTATAAGTGTAGAGTTATCGAGACTGCGTGGTGGCGATCACTGGTCCCCGACCGACAACGACGGCGACACAACCGGTGGCTTTTTGCGACGCCGCAATCGTGACGCAGTAGGGCGGGCCGTCGCCGGCAATGGCGCGGCAGATCGGCGAGCTACTCCCCCGGCCAGGGCCCTCATGGGCCGTATCAAGCAAGCTCCACGGCGGTGGTGTCCGCGTAGTCCTGAATCGGTCTTCCCCTGCCTAACCCACGCAGGAGGTCGACATAGAGCGCCTTCTGGCCGGCGACAAAGATCAGCACGGCAAAGAACGTCACGGCCAAGACGCCGCTCTCCAGGACAAGCCTTGGCAATGGCGAAAGGAACTCGCCACACATCAACCGCACCGCGTATCCGACCGCTCCCGCCACGACGCCGCTCGCAAGCGGCCGGATGACCGTCGCCGCAACATCGCGGAGGGAAATCGCCGTGCCGTGCACGCACCACGCGACATGCGGAACCACCCACAGCACCATCACCGCCGAGTAGGCGAACGCCACGCCGGTCACGCCGTACGGCACTCCCAAAACACACCCAAGGATCATGAGAGGCGTGAAAACCAGCGCAATTTTGAGGCTTCTGCGCACCAGCCCGAGCGAGGAGATCAGCCATCCCATTGGGTTGATGATGGCCATGACCGCAATGGTCGGCGCGAGCAGGCGCACGATCTCGGTCGAAGCCTGCCACTTCGGCCCCAACAGGACGAGCACGACGTCGTCGGCGAACAGCGCGCAGGCGATCGTGATCGGCAAGGTCAGCCCGAGGACGAAGGAGAAGCCCTTGAGAAAGTAGCTTCTGAGGCGAACAGGATCGTTCTGCACGCGGGAGAGCGCTGAGAACGCCACCTCGCCCACCGCCGAATTCAGATTGTCGATCGGCATGTTGATGACCTGGAAGCCCCGTCCGTAGATGCCGACGGCGTCGACGCCAAGGAACCGCCCGATCATCACCTTGTCGGCGTTGAAGCCGATGTAGGCGACGATGCCGTTCAGCGTGAGGGTGCCCCCGAAATGCATCATCGAGCGGATGCCGGCGCGGCGGCGCGGCGCCCCCGGGACCCAACCCGTCGCCAGCCAGAAGCCGATGCTCGCGACAAGCGGGGTGATCACCGACGATGCGACGAGCGCCCAGTATCCGTAACCGATCGCGGCCCCGGCGACGGCGACGGTCGTGCCCGCCATCAGGGACACCAGGCTGATCACCGCCATGGCGGTGAAGCGCATCTGCCGCTGCAACAGCGCGGAGTGCTGAATCCCCACCGCGTTGAACAGGAACGCCGTCCCCAGCACGACGGTAACCCAGACGAGGCTGGGCTCATGGTAGAACGTCGCGATGGCCGGCGCCGCCGCCAGCGTCACTCCCGCGAGCAGCGCCCCGAACAGGACATTGATCCAGAAGAGGGTCGAGTGCTGGTCCTCAGTGATGTCCGCGCGCTGCACGGCGGCCGCGGACAGCCCGAAATCCCGGAACCAGCTCAGCACGCCGGTGAACGCGGTGACCATACCGACCAACCCGAAATCCTTCGGGTCGAGCAACCGCGCCAGGACCACGATCGCGCCCGTGCGCACCACCAGGGTGGCCACCTGAGACGCAAGGCGCGCCGCACCGCCGCGGATGGTTCTTTCCTTCAGATCCTGCATTGTGGGAGATTACTCGCGATCCCGCGGAGCGGCCTCACTCGGCGAATTCAGTTGGCGCGCCGACCTTCGGGGCGGCCTGGAGATCAACCGGGGGGCTAGACTTCCTGTCGCTGGCCGGCGCCTGAAAAGCAGCGGCATAGCGGCGCTTCCAGTCCGCTCGCTTCTTGTTCAAAGGCTCCACACCCGCATAGTGCCACGGCCAGTAGGTCTTCATGACAGGATCGCCCTCGTGGATCTCCTCGAGGAGTTCCTGCACCGGGCGCCATCCGAGATCGCCGGCGACCTTTGTCCTGACGTCCAAGTCAATCCCGGCAACAAAAAGATATCCATCGGGGCGCGCCAAACGCGCAATGTTGCGCAAACAGTCTTCCGCCATTGGAGGAGGCATGTGGCAGAGAAAGTTGCTCGCCACCACGATGTCCTGGGGTCCCCCAAGATCACCGACCCGGACCTTTCTGGCATCGCCGACACCCCACTCGATCCCCTCCCGGATCCCGGATTTGACCGTCACCTCGTCCCCGTCCCTCTCGAACATCTCCTCGATCTCGGCGCTGCTCATGCGCTCCAGAATGTTTGAATCCATCAGTTTCGGGTCCGTGACGGAGTACCTGCCGCGGCGCGCGATTTCGACGGCTTCGCCTGAAATATCCATCGCGTGCAATACGAGCTTCAGGTCCGGTCGCGCGGTCCTTATTCTCCAGGCGACGGAATACGCCTCGGCGCCAGTGCTGCAACCCAGCACGGCCACGCGCAACGTATCGTTCCGGGGCCGGCGTTCCACCAGCCGTCGGATCAGTTCAAGCGCCGGACGGTTGCGCAGGAAGTAGGTGCTGAAGGCCTGCCCCCGCCGGTCATGCGCGCGGGCCACTCTGCTCGAGAACTCGCCATACCGACGCAGGGGCTCAAGAGAAGTGACCGACGCCGGAAGATGGCTCCAGGCCAATCGGTTCATCCTCAGGAAAGCGCCGGCCGGCGATTTTCCGAAAACTCGCAATCCCAGCAATCCGCTCCACTGCGAAGCATTCGGCAAGGGCGCCGAAGATTCGTGCCCGATTGCATCCCGGTTCCACTTTGTATGCGTATCGTTGCGGGCGAACCAGGTCGGGCTCGAAAAGACGACCAGTTTCATACTGCCTGAATACGAATATTCAACCTTCGGTGGAACTTCAACGAGCATTCCGGGGCTTACATCATACCGATGGTTGTCTATCGTGAAATACCCGTTCCCCTCGATAAGATAATATATTCTGGTAATCTTCTTGCTCACCATAAAGGTGTCATGCCCGCCATCAACCACGACATAGTAAATGTCCACGCCCTGTTGCTGCAATGGCCCAAATTCGTATCCAAAAAGACCTTTGCCGTCAAAGGACGGTGTGGTCGGAAGCGAATATGTGTATGTCATATCCTCTGCTCATCCTTGCAAAGTGAGAGGCCGTGCGCGGCCGAACTCATACGCAGTTCAACCGCGCGCGTGGGCCGACCGGCGCCGTCCAAAAGGAACTCGCCATTCACGTCCGGCAATCCCATTCAGGTCGCTGGAGTCGAAGGCCAAGGACACGTTCTTGCTATGGCGAACTCGAGCCGCTGCGTCCGGCTCGACAAGCAGCGTGGCATATAGCGCGTCGAGCGCTTGACGATATCGCTCCAATTTCGCTTTCAATTGGGGCTTGAGGCGCTCCGAGTCGTTCTCCAGTTGTTCGAATCTGTCGATCAGAACCTGCGCGGTCAGGTCCCCCAATGGAAGAAGGTATTGCTCCAAGCCGAAATCGGTCACGACCGAATTGAGCTTGGCGTGATCAGACAGGGCGATGACCGGCTTGTTCTGGATCAGCGCCAATACGAGATTGTGATACCGCGCCGAAATCACAGCCTCGGTCTCGCTCACCTGGCGCAGCAACTCCTCGACGGTCAGGGCCGACTCGGCGAACAACAGCGGCGGGGCCGCGGGTATATTCCGGCTCTTCAGAACATCGACGAACGCCTCGATCACTGTGCTGTCGTAGTCAATATCGCCGATCAGCAGCCGGACAGCGTAACCTCGCTCCTGTAGCCACGCCACGAAGTCCGCCATGGCGTCCAGGTATTTTCTGGACGCCTCCGGCTTCGCTGATCCGTAATCCTTGATTCCGAGTCCGATGACGGGCCTCTGGCCCCGGACGCCGCTTGAGGCGAGGACACCGCTTGAGAGGCCAAACACCACATCCGGGCAGACAAAATCACGTTTGACGCTGAAGCCTATGTCTTCCACGTATTGCTTCGACGTCTCGTCGCGGTAGCTGCGGTGGTAAGCGAACGTCAGGCTCCTCTTGATCAGCCACCGGCTCAGCGGATGGTGGATGGGCCCCACCCCGACGCTGAGGAAAGCGAGCTTGACCCGGCACAGCGCCGCAAGCGTCGATAGTTTGAATATCTGATAGGGATAGCCCGCCGGCCCCGTCAGGTAGTCACAGACGATTCCGGTCCCGGCAACAACGACCATGTCTGCGCGTCTGACCTCCCGCAGACAGTTGATCCAGTGAACCAGTTCGAGCGGAATCCGCTGGAAAGCAATCCGGAAGAGCCGGGCCAGGCCGCCCCGGCGCGCGCTTGCGCCGGCCCCCTCCGCGGCGGCTCGATTCACAGCTTGCGCCGGAAGAGCCGCAACGTGGTGGCGCGCTCGAACGTCGTCGGGATTCGTGCAGAAACACACCAGTTGCGCATCTGGGCAGCGCCGCAGAATCTGCTCGATGATCGCCTGAAGGGTCGCTTCGTTGCCAAGATTGCCGGCGCCAAAGTTTCCGTAGAGGCAAATCCTCGGAGACTTCATCGATTTTTCAGCCCCATCGGCGATGGCGTCAAGCCCGGAGCGCGCGTTCATCGGACATCTTCAGCAAGGGATCATCGTTACGTCGATTGTCGCGCTCCATCGCGGCCAAGGGCGCCGGTCCGTAGGTCCGGACCAGGCACTGCTGGTAGTCGAGCGGCGGGGTCCATCCCAGCGTTTCCCGTAAGCGGCGGTTCTCGAAGCGGAGCGGCTTGAGCCGCGACTCGAGCCGACGCGGGATGAGGATGGTGGGCACCTTGGTGGCGCGCCTGAAGACGGTGGCGAAGCCCAGCCGCACCACGGAGATGGCGAGCCAGTAGGGGACAGGCGCGCGCCACCCCGGCTGGCCGCCGCCGCGCATATAGTCGGAGAGGTAGGTCCAGATGCGCTCGCCGGGCCCGTCGACCACGTTCAGGGTCTGGCCACGGGCGCGCGGATCGGTCGCCGCCAGAGCGAAGACGTCGGCGCAGTTCTCCACATGCGTCATCGGCATGCGAGTGAGCGGACCGATGACCAGGTGGTGGCGCCCGAACTGCTGGCCCAGAGCAGCCAGATAGCCGTGATCGCGTCCCCAGATGAACCCTGGCCGGAGTACGGTGAGGTCCCAGCCGTGCTTCTCGGCGAAGCGCCGCGTCACCCGCTCTTGCCACCATTTGGAAATTGTGTAGCCGTCGCGAGCGTAGACATCCCGCGCCTGATGGAGAGGCGAGTCCTCGTCCAGGACGCTCTGCGTCGAGCTAAAGTCGTAGACCGAGAAGGTGCTGCACAGGACTAGCCGTCGGCAGGCGCTCGCGGCCATGGCGTCCAAGAGCCGCTCCGTGCCGACCGCGGTTCCCGCGAATTGCGCATCCTCCCCACCCGAGACCACCGCCGCCAGGTGGAGCAGGACATCGACGCCTTCGAAAGCGTCTTTGAGCTCGCGGGAGGCGCGCAGGTCGGCCCTGAACACCTCGACCGAAGAGGGCCAGCCCAGCGCGTCCAGACCCGTAGCCGGGCGCACCAAAGCGCGAACCTCGACGCCCCGGGCGAGCAGCGAGGCGACCACATGCCGGCCGAGAAATCCGTTCGCGCCGGTGACGAGCGCCCTCATTGCCGATGCTCCTTGGGTTTGAGGGCCTCGACCATCCGGTTGACCGCGAGGACGTCGATCGCCGTGATCGGCGGCGCCGATCCGTCTGACAGCGCCCCATACGTACGGCCAAGGAGCTCCCAGAGCCCTTCATACGCCCCGGGACCCTTGAACTTGCGGAGCAGCGTCGCCAGCGCGGCGCGCCGGATGGCCTTCCCCTCCTCCAGGCCGCTGAAGAAGGGGCGGAGAGGCTTGGGCACGTCGCGCGGCCCGTCGAAGGTGAGTCGTGTCTCGAAGAGGTTGGCGCTGGCTTGCATTCGCTCCCCATAGACGCGCAGCCAGAATGCGTCAGGCTGTGAGCTCGAGCTGAAGCCAAGAGCCGCAGTTCCGCGCTCCGCGTCCAGTACGGCGCGAAACTCGTCGAACGGCAGGACAGAGGACTTGCGCTTGGTCCAGACGGTCTCGGCGGTCCGGTGCGGACCGACGAAGAGATACGCCAGCGACGCCAGATGCGGCAGGAAGTCGGCGATGGCGCCGCCCGGGAGGGTGAGCGCGGGGTGAGGCGAATTGGGGTCGGCGAAGCCGTCGGGGCCTAGAATATCGAGGCAGATGAGCACCTCTACGTGGGTCACCGCCCCGAACTCGCCGGCCTCGACGCGTCGCAGAATCTCCTGCGGCGCGCTGTTGAAGATATAGTTGTAATCCTCGATGAAATGACGGCCGGCCTGCTGCGCGCGCCTGACCAGCCTATCCAGTTGCTCGAAGGCGGGAGTGGCGGGCTTTTCGACGATGACATGGGCGCCGGCGTCGAGCGAATCCATCGCCAACCCGAAATGGGAGGTCGGAGGTGTGGTGACGTGGACGACATCGGGTCGAGCCTTTTCCAGCATCTCCCGATGGTCGGTGAACCAAGTCCGGACCCCGTACCTCTCGGCGGCGGCTTCCGCGGCGGCGGGCGAGAGGTCGCAAATGGCGGTCAGCTCCACCCCCGGCAAGGTCTTTAGGCAGGAGAGATGCTGCTTCGCGATCTGTCCTGCCCCGATAAGCGCTGCCTTCATGCGGCTTTCTCCAGGATCCGGTGGTAGAAACCCTCCAGGGTCCGGGCCGCCCCGCTCCAGCTATATCGATCGACCGCCAGCCGCCTCGCCGACTGGCCGATGCGCGCGGCGAGTCCAGGTTCGGCCAGGAGCCGCAGCACCGCGTCGGCGAAGGCGGCCGGTTGGTCCTCGATCAGAATGTCGCGCCCCGGGACCGCATCGATCCCCTCGGCGCCGAGCGTAGTCGAGACAATCGCCTTCCCCATCGCCATGGCCTCGACGATCTTGAGGCGGGTGCCGCCGCCCAGGCGGAGCGGCACGACCACCGCCGCCGCCGCCGCGAGGTGCGGCCTGAGGTCCGGCACGAAGCCTGTCAGCTCGACCCGGGGCCCGGCCAGCGCGAGGAGCGCGGGCGGCGGCCGGCCGCCGATGATCTTAAGGCGAGCATCGGCGCGGGCTTCGGCAATGCGCGGCCAGACATCCTGTACGAAATGGACCACCGCATCGATATTGGGAATGGTCGAGAGGAGGCCGAAATAGACCACGGTCCGACCGTCGGACGGAGGGTCGGCGGGGCGCGGTTGGTAGAAGTCGACATCTGCGGCGTTGGGAACGACCGTCGTGCGCACGCCGGGCGCCTCGTCGAGCAGGCGCTGTTCATCCGCCGCGCTGCACACATAGACGCCATCCGCTTCGCGGTAGGTCCCCAGTTCCTCCCGCCTGAGCTTGCGCCAATTGGCGCCGGCGTAGAGGCGGCGGCCCACGCTCGCGCCGGTCCGCGCGAACTGCCGCGCGAGGTCATGGGCGATCTCATGCGAGTCCACGACCAGCGCGGGCGGCCTCGCGCCGGGCGGCGCCTGGCGCAGGTCGTAGTGGCCGAGATAGGGGAATTCCAGGTTGACCACATCGAACCGTCTGGCGCGCATGATCCGGTCAATGCTCCGCTGCAGCGCCGGCACTGTGACCCGCAGCCGGTCGAAGCTCCGGGTCGAGCCCAGCGAACGCAGCTGCAGGAGCCGCTTGGCGAGGCCCGGCCGGCCGTAGGGGTTCGGAACCATCACCACGTCCCGGCAATAGGCCTGCATCGCGCGGCGGCACTCCTCGGCGTCGAATTCGTCGTCGACCAGCACCGCGGCGGTCAGATTATGGCGTCGCGCCAGTTGGGTCATCAGGCCGTGAGTCCGCGCCTGGGCGCCAAAGCGCGGAGGGCTGGCCGGCATTTGCGAGACGCAAAGGATGTCCAGGCGCTCTGGGCTCATCGGGTTGATCTGGGCCACCTTCGATGGAGTGGGAGTATCGGGTGTGACGGAGCCTGAGCCAGTGTGGCCCAGCCGGCAAGCGACCGGGATCCCCGATTTGCAGGATTCGATTTGTTGCGGACTCAATGGAAGTGGCGTCATTTCTAGACTTAGCAGGCGATCATTTAATTCCGATAGATTTGTGTGCTGGCGTACCGGATACACCTTTTGGATTGCAATGCCTTGAAAACGCCTCTCCGATATGTGACGGCTGGATAAGACCGAGCAGCCGTTCGCTCCTTCATAGCGGCTCGAAAGCCGGGGCGCCTGTCTTGCCATCAGCAGCGCTTACTGTCAAAGTTCGATGATAACGCACATCGGAGAAGTAATCACTCACCTTCTAACCTCGTTTATTTCTGACAAAAACAGATCGCAGAGAGAATTACGCGAGGGAGCCTCAAGGATGTACCGCTCTCACTAAGGCCAGGACCAGTGGTCATCGAGCGCGTATTCGCCGGGAAGTGTGGTGGCTGGTTTGGTTCAGGTGCAGGTCTGGACGGGATACGGGGATCGAATTCCTGTGTCCTCGAAAGGGAATTGGGCTGGACGGGGCTCCTTGTGGAACCGCATCCAGGGGACGGTCTCCTCGAGGTTTCGAAACGAAATGGAGGAGATCAGCAATGACGACCGAACCTATCCGCCCGGGCATACCGGCAACGCAGATAGCAAAAACTTTCGTCAAGAAGATAATACCCAAGAGGATCAGAGATGAACTGAGGGCGCTGAGGCAGCTGAGCGGCTACATTCATTATCCAGAGGTGCCTTTTGATAATACTTATCCTTGGTTAAACTGGGCATTTTCGGAAATAAAGCACAATGCTTCTCCTCTCTGTAAGAGCCGACCCCAATACATTTGGGGCATCGCTCAAGGCGCAGCCCTTGCGAAAGTGCTCGGGGAGACGAGAATTTCGGTGATAGAGTTCGGAGTCGCGCATGGCGCGGGATTACTCGCGCTAGAGAGTATCGCTAGGGATGTCTCAGAATTGACCAACACTGATATCGACGTCTTTGGCTTCGATACCGGTACGGGATTGCCTCCTCCTGCTGATGTACGGGACCAACCGAATTTATGGTACGGCGGTCAACTGCCTATGAATAAAGAAAGACTGTTGCCAAACCTAACTAGAGCAAAGCTCTATCTGGGGCCCGTCAAAGACACCCTACACAGTTTTCTGAACGATGATCCACCGCCAATAGCATTTACCTCTTTCGATATGGATTTATACTCATCTACTCGTGATGCATTAGGAATTTTTGAGGCCGATCATACTTACCTGCTACCGAGAGTTTTCTCGTACTTTGACGATATATTAGGACACACTTATAATGACTACTGTGGAGAGCGTTTAGCCATTTCTGAATTCAATTCCAGCCACGCAAACACAAAATTATGCCCGATATATGGACTTAGATATTTCATTCCGCGCACCGCTTATGTCTCTTATGGTTGGCCTGAAGGTATGTTCATAACGCACATTTTTGACCACAAACAGTACAATTTACGCAATTCAATAAAGAAGCCGGTCTCAGTGGAAATTGACGGGACGGAGGTCTGGGAGGTCACAAAAACGGACTCGGAATTGTGCTCTGGTGCCGGCGAGGCAGGTCCTGCAGATACGGTTCCCCGCCGGCAACCGAACCGGCGAAGCAATTATAAATCCCCGTCGCCCCGATCCGCCGGCGGGTTAACTTAGCGGAAAACGCGGTTGCGGTGACACCAGCGGACGAACACGTACACCGACCAGATCCGCGACCAGTACATGCCGGGCGCGCCCTCGAGAAAGGCGCTCCAGAGCTTCGCCACCGCGACAGGATCGAGCCCGACCGGGGCGATGGCCTGCGGATCCCGCAGGGTCTCATCCATGGCGTCCTTCAGGCCGCGCCGGATCCAGCGGTCGAACGGCAGGACGAACCCGCTCTTGGGCCGCTCGAACAGAGCCGGGTCGAGGCCGCGCAGACCGATGCGCCGCAGCACGGCCTTTCGCCCGAGAGGCGCGTAGCGCGCCGAATTGGGTAGGCGGTCGACGTTCTCGAACAGCACCTGATCCACCAGCGGCACCCGCTGCTCGAGCGAGGCGGCCATGCTGGCGACGTCATTGTCCCTGAGCAGCCGCTCACCCAGGAAAAGCCGCTGCTCCATGACGCTGATCGCCGAGAGCGGCGTGCGGCCCCGGCTCTCGGCCAGGATCCGCTGTCGCATCGCCGCGGGCAGGCCGTCGGCCAGCGCCTCCGTGAAATCGGGCGCCAAGAGTTCGCGCTGGAATCCGGGGAGGAAGAGCGCATAGGCCAATTGGTAGAGCGCCAGCAGATCATCGCCGTGACGGACCATCTCTGGAAGTTTCGCCCAGCGTGTCTGCGGCGGCACCGGCGCGCCTGAGCGTCGCAACGGCCAGGTGGCCAGGCTCGCCACGGCCGCCTGCAGGCTTCGCGGCGCCCATCCGGCGCGCCGGGCCCAGCGGTGCAGCGCCGGCAGATCGCGGTAAGTGGTATAGCCGCCGAAAAGCTCGTCGCCGCCCGTGCCCGACAGCGCCACGGTGAACCCGGCTGCGCGAATTGCGGTCGAAACGTAGTAGGCGTTAAGGCCGTCGAAGGTCGGCTGGTCGAGGCTGTCTAGCGCCGCCTCCAGGTTGTCGACGAAATGCGTTTCCGTCAGCACCACTTCGTGGTGCTGGGTCCCAATCGCGGCGCCGATCCGCCTCGCGATCGGCCCTTCGTTCAGCTCCTCCTCCTCGAAGGCCAGAGTGAAGGTATGGATGGGACTCTGGGCCGCGAGCTGGGCCAGATTGGCGACCGCCGACGAGTCGACGCCGCCGGAGAGCAGGACCGCCAGCGGCACATCGCTTTCGAGGTGAAGCCTCAGCCCCTCCTCCAGGATGGCGGCCAGACTGCCTTCGTCAACGATCGGCTCGGGGGCCCGGTCCGACATGCGCCAGAAGTCCTCCTGGCGAATCTCTGCGCCTTCCCCGTCGAACTCGATGAGGCGCCCCGGCCAGATGAGCTCGACGCCCTTCACCGCCGTGCCGGGGCCGACAACGAAGCCGTTCCACACGCTGCTGGCTGCCGCCTGCGGGTCGAGGCGAGGCGTCCCCAAGAGCCCGGACGCGAGCAGCGCGCGAAGCTCCGAAGCGAAGGCCAACGACCAGCCCGCATCGGGATCGGACGACCGCGCGAGATAAAGAGGCTTGATCCCGAGGGGATCCCTGGCCATGAGGAGCCGGCGCTTCCTGGGGTCCCAGCAGGCGAAAACGAACATGCCGCGCAGCCAGTTCAAGGCTTCGGGCCCATGCAGGGCAAGCGCGCGCAGCATCACGGCCGTGTCGCCCGTCGACTGCATCTCCTGTCCCTCGGCGATGAGGCGGCGCCGAAGGTCGCGGAAATTGTAGATCTCGCCGTTGAAGACGATCACGTGCCCGGTCACCGGGTCCACCATCGGCTGGGCGCCGGCGGGCGAGAGATCGAGGATCGAGAGACGGCGATGGGTGAAAAGCGCGCCCCAGCCGCGAGAGTCGGGCGCGGAGACCCACGTCCCGGTTCCATCGGGGCCGCGGTGGGTCATCGCGCCGTTCATCCGCGCGATCGCCGCGCGGTTTTTCTCGTCCAGCCGTCCGATGATCCCAGCGACGCCGCACATCGCCTAGGCCCCCTGAAAAGCAGCGGCTTCGCCGCGGGCGCCGAAAGGCCGACCGATCGTTTCGCGTTGCGAGCCGGTCTCGTCAGAGCGTCCCTCCAGCGCATTCGAAGCGATCTCATCGAGCCGTTTCGCGCGAGCGCGCATTTTCTCGGTCGGCGCCAAGTCCAGCGTGTCGAATACCGTCAGAATGCGATGTAGCCAGTCGTGTCTTTGCGCAGCCTGGCGAACGTTGTTGCGGCGAACCGCTCGCAACCGCTCGGGGTCGCCATTCAGGCCGGCGAGAATGCGGCCAATATCAGGAGAGTCGAAAGGCACGTAGATGAGCGCATCGGGCCAGTCGAACTGCCGCGTGAATCCCTCCGTGCGCGGCGCCTCGCCGATCATCACCGCGCCCCCCGCGGCCCCCTCGTAGAACCGCGCGGAGACTTCGTCGCGACCCCCCGTGAAGTCAGGCCGGTTCACGTAAGCGCGATTGGCGATGAAGTAGCGGCTGTGTTTGAGTAATGTCGCCAGCTTACGGCGATGCTCCTGCGGATTGTCGACGCGGAACGTGCGGTCCTTCATGTCCGAGCCGCTCGCGGCCACGGTGTCGTAGTAGTAGAAGTTCTGCCGCCGCTCCGAGTCGTCGAGCAGCGCCTGATGGGTGACCGGCGAACGCCGGCCAATATTGCAAACCTCGATCGGCCGCGGTTGGTCGGACGATGAAGGCGCGAAGCGCAGCACGTCGACGGCGAGGGGCAGGTAGCTGCACGGGCGGCCGGTGAGACGCGCCACATCCTTCACTGGATGACTGTGCCCGATGAAAATATGGTCGAACTGGGACAGGAGCTCGAGAAGATATTCCGGCAACATCTCCGACCAAACTTCGGTGATGAAGCACGCCGCTTTGCGGCAGCGCTGGCGCCAGTTAGGAATCGCCGCGAGCGAATACAATTGATAGGTGTGGCTGAACACCGGGAAAAAGAAATCGAAGTCCCGCTCCAGGACCACCTGGCCCCGCGGCGAGGGCGCAAGCTGGCGCGCGAGCCTCGGCGACCGGAACGCCAGACGCGCGAGCTTGTATGCGCGCCGGGAGAACTCCAAACCCCGAAAGTCGGTGACGTCAATTCGCTGCGCGTCGGCGACGGCTGCGAAAACATCCTCGAATTCGTAAGCGAGGCAATAAGCGGCGAGGTCGGCGATCCGGCGCTGCGATAATAGCAACACGTCAAGCCGTGAGTTTGCGTCGCTCACATTGCGCTCTCGGCCTGACGACACGCCCGGGTTGATTGGAGAAGAGAACATTTCGAATCCGGCTTCGGGACGTTTAAAGCCGAACTCTTGAAGGAGAGCTGGCAAAAATAGGGAACCCGTTTGAAGGCGGCGGAAGCCGAACGCTTCACGGCTCGTCACGTCGCGACGATGTCGCTGACGCGGATCGGGCGCAGGATCAGAAATCGATCCCGGACTTTCGCCAGGACAACGACCGACGATCCGCTCCGCCTTTGGGCGGTCGTCACCTTTGCCGACTGTCTGGCGTTTGGAGCGGCGGGCCCGACGTCGCTGGCTATGACGCTAAGAGGCGAGGCTCGGAGTCAATTCGCGCGCTTCGTCTTCCGGCTCTCCCGCCGCGACCGGGACCGAGCCTCGGGGCGCGAAGTAGCGGCGAATCCGCTCCACGATCCGTTCCGCCGCGTAACCGTCCCCGTAAGGGTTCCTGGCGGTGGCCATGGCGCGATAGGCGGCTTCGTCGGTGAGCAATCGCGCGGCGTGGTGGGCGATGGCCTTGGCGTTCGGGCCGGTCAAGATCGCAGTGCCGGCAGCGACGCCCTCGGGACGCTCGGTCGTGTCCCGCATCACCAGAACAGGCTTGCCCAGCGAGGGCGCCTCCTCCTGGACGCCGCCCGAGTCCGTCAGCACCAGCCGGCAGCGCGCCATGAGCGCCACAAAGTTGCGGTAGCTCTGAGGCGGGATGAGCCGGACATTCGGCAAGCCGCCCAGCAGCCGATTGACATGCTCGAGCACGTTGGGGTTGAGGTGAACCGGGTAGACAAAACGATGATCCGGGAAGCGATCCGCCAGCAGGGCGATGGCCTGACAGATCTGCTCGATGCCATCTCCGAAGTTCTCGCGGCGATGTCCGGTGATGAGGACCAGCGGCGTCTGGGCCCAGTCAGCGCCAACCAGACCACTCAGCTCTTCATTGATGCGAGCGCGCAGCGCCGCGTCACCGGCCTGCGTGTCGACCTCGATGCGCAGGGCGTCGATCACGGTGTTCCCTGTCACGGAGATGGTCTCTTCTGGGACGGCCTCGCGGAGGAGCGCCGCGCGAGCCGCGGCGGTGGGCGCGAAGTGGAGCGCCACCAACGGAGTGGCCAGACGGCGGTTCGCCTCTTCGGGGAAGGGCGACCAGATGTTGCCGGTTCGCAGCCCTGCCTCGACGTGGCCAATGGGAATGCGACGGTAGAAGCAGGCCAGCGAGGCGACCAGCACGGTTGTGGTGTCGCCTTGGACTAACGCCATGTCCGGCTGAGCCGATCCGAGCCAGCCGGCGACTCCGTCCATGAGCCTGGCGGTCAGCTCAGCCAGAACTCTGGTTGGGCCGCATGACGTCGAGGTTGGCGTCGACTTCGAAGCCGAAGGTCTCGGCGACCTGGCGGAACATCTCCTTGTGCTGTCCAGTGGCCACCACCGTGCAGCGCAAGTCATGCGAGCCCCGCAGCGCGGCCACCACCGGGGCGAGTTTGACCGCCTCCGGACGGGTGCCCATGAAGATCGTGATATTGCGCGTTTTCGTCAGGACTCTCTCCCGCTCGCGTGACTTTGTGGCCCTCAATGAGCCGGCTGACGTCCGAAGCGGCGAGCGACAATCTCACGGCTGGCGAGCCAGACGAACTCGCTGTTGGTCGTGAGGTAGCGCTTCCACAGCTTGCGAGGCTCCATGAGGAGCCGCCAGAACCATTCGAGCCCCGCCGACTGCACCCAGCCAGGGGCGCGTCTGATGTAGCCGGCCAGGACGTCGAAGCTGCCGCCTACCCCGATGATGACCGGGACGTCGAGGCGCTCCCGGTGGCGCTCGGACCATGTCTCCTTGAACGGACTCGGCATACCGATGAACAGGATGTGGGCGCCGCTCGCCCGGATTTCTTCGACGATGCCGTGGTGGTCCTTAGGGCCGAAGTAGCCGTCGCGGAAGCCCGCGACCTCAAGGCCGGGATAGCGAGCGCGGCTCTTTTTCGCCAGAGCTTCGACCACCTCGCGCCTGGCGCCGAGGAAATACACGCTTAGCCGGTCCTTTGCGGCCGCCGCCAGGAGACGATCCATGAGATCCACGCCGGCCACGCGTTCCGGCGTCGGTTGCCCCGACGCCCGCAGCGCCCAAACCACGGACATGCCGTCGGCCACGGTAAGGTGAGCCGCGCGGCAGGCCGACGCCAGCTCCGCGTCATGGCGCATCATGCAGAGGTGATATGCGTTAGCGGTGATGACCACATGGGAAGCGCGCGGAGCGTGGCAAAATTCGAGACACCGGGCCACTGCGGTCTCCATCGTGACGGTGTCGAAGGGAAGGCCCAGTAGCTCGGCCCTCTCCATTGACGGCTGATTTGAGACGTGGGCGACTGGCCTGCCGAGGGCCGGCCCGGTCACCGTCGAACTCGACGGACGGCGCCGAGGGCTCGAAATCCGGGTGAAATTCGCACTGCCCGAGTCCCGTGTGCGCGCCGTAAAGTTTCACGCCAGTCATTGCCTCGATGCTCTGATGTCGGTCCACCTTGCGTTCCCTCTTCGCTCGCGCAGATCGTCATGATGAGCGCGGCCGGCTGTTGGTTTGGTCTTGAGACTGAGCGCCTCGGCCGTCGCGATGCGCGGCCCGTGTTGGCGCCTATGGGACTACGGTAGCTAAAACGATGTGGTCATTGCCTAGGCCGGCGTGTCCCGGCGGCGACGCCGCCCTCGGGGACAGCCACACGCCGGAAGCGAACGATCGGCGAAACCCTCACCCGTATTGGGGTCGACGCTGCACCTGATGCGGTCGCGCGGAATCGGGGGCGCTGTCGCTGTAGGGGTTGGCGTCTCGATGAAGCCGGCTCGCCCGCCAAAGATGAACCCGCTCAGCGTTGACACGGGCCGTGGCTGCCCGCTTTCCCATCCGCAGGCATGCATGCTGGTAGGATCGGAGGAAGCGCCTGAACTCCGGATCGTCGTAGCGCGGCAGGTTCCTGAACCAGCTTCTGAGGTAGCCCCACAACATCGCCGCGCTGCCGATCACGGCCGGGTGAGCCGGCAGACGATATGCTGCGACTACCAGGTAATAGAGGGGCGAAGTGCCCATAAAATACTGTCCGAAGCCAGCGCGAAGCCGACCGGTCCAGATGCCCTTCTGGCTTGCGCCCTGCGGGCGCAGATGGACGAAGCGAAGCGGATCGTCATCGACGCTTTCGGCAATCCACCCGAGCATGCGGGCCCGGTGGCAGTCGATACCGTCCCACATCACCTGGCGCACGAAGCCGCCGATCTCCCGGAAACAGGCGACGCGGTAGAACTTGGTCATCCCGACCGACATTTCATCCCCGCAGACTTCGGGCGCTAAGGCGCCGCTCTGGGGATGCACGAACCACGGCTTGCCGGAGGTGGTTCCGATGCGCGGATCGCTCTCCATCCGCCGCATCAGCAACTCGAAGTAGCGAACCGGCAGATCCAGATCCATGTCCAGTTTGCAGAGGTAGTCGAAGTCCTCGAGGCGCACCGTCTCCAGACCAGCGTAGAAAGCCGCGATGACGCCGGGCCCGACCTGTCGGCTGCCGCGATCTGTGCGCCGCACCACACGAAGATATGGCAGCCGCCGCGCATACTCCTCGAGAATCGCCGGAGTTTCATCGCTCGATCCGTCGTCGACGACGACCCAGAGCGCTGGCGGCGCCGACTGCGCCGCCACGCTATCAAGCGTGCGTCGAAGGTACTGGGCCTCGTCCCGGCAAGGCGAGATGAGCAGATAGCGTTGCGAGGCATTCACTCGGAGAAACTCATTGCAGGAGGTCCTTGGCCATCGCTTCTAGCGGCGGCGCACGGCGTTCGCGGCGGACGGAACCTCACACCGCATCAGCCGCGCTTCATGCGTGGTGGTAGTACTTGGCGACCGAGCGGTAGTAGTGGTAGCCGCCATATCCCGGCAGCTCGTTGAAATCGACCTTGTTCAGAACGACGCCGGCGACGCGGTTCGCCTCCGTCCCCAAGACTCTGAAAGCCTCGTAGATGCTGTTGCGTGGCGTGCGGCTCCACTCGACGATCACCAGGATCTTGTCCGCGGCGGTTGCGAGGGCGAGCGCGTCCACGACCGGCAGCAAGGGAGGACCGTCCATCACGATATAGTCGAAAGCGCCCCGCAAAATCGCGATGAGATCCAGCATCTCCTGAGACATCAGGACATCGGCCGCGTTTCCCACCATGGCTCCGGCGGGAATCACGCTGATCTTGGTCACCGGATCCTCGATGATTACGTCCTCAAGCTTGGCTGTGCCGCGGAGCACCTCGGACAAGCCTGATCGGTGCTTGCTCTGGAGCGCTTCCGAGGTCGAGCGCAGGCGCAAATCACAGTCGAGCAGCACCGTTCTCTTGCCAGAGCTCGCGCTGGAAGCAGCAAGCAGCATGGCGGTCGTCGATTTGCCTTCGCCGGGCAGCGCCGAAGTGATCAAAATGACTTTCGGACGGGCGCTCGAAAGCTCGAGGCCGATCCGCATCGCATGCATGGCCTCGCTCAAGTGCGAGAAGGGCTCATTGACCATTCTGTTCAGTGTCTGATGATGGGGGATACGGGCTTTTCGCTGCGGCACGAAAGGAACAAAACCCACCACCCGCATGCCAAAGGATTGCTCGATTTCCGTACTGCTCCTGAACCCAGGCTTCAAATATTCCAACAGGAAGGCGAGCAGCAAGCCGCCGCCTAAACCACCCATCCCCCCAAGCGCATAGAACTTCAGTCGATTTGTGGAGGGCAACCTCGGAAGCGTAGCCGGCGAGATGATCCGCGCGCTGGCGGCCTGCATTTCGCGCTGCTCGGCAATATAGTTATACTGAGCAAGATAAGTCTCGTAATCTTTTCGGTCCGCTTCGGCCGAGCGTCGAAGTTGCTGGGACTTGGCGTAGGCTTCCGAATTAACATTTGCTGTGAGACTGTTGAGGCTTGCCTCCAGCGATTTTTCCTGCCGCACGGCGATGTCATAAGCGTTCTTCATGCCGCCAAGGATGTTCTCCGCCTGGCCGCCGATTTGCGCGTCCACGGACGCCAGCGCCGCGCGCGTGGAGACAACCTGGGGATTATGCTCGCCGAGCTTGTTTTGCAGGTCGGCCAGGCTCCAGTTCAACTCCATCTTCTTCCGGCGCAACTCCGTGAGCGCGGGCGATGCGGTGAGTTCAGGAATACTGTCGATATCGCCACGGGTGTCGATCACATGGCGGGCCTGCTCAAGGTGGGCGTTCTTGTCGCTGACATCTTCGCGGGCAGTCATCAACTGGGTGCTCAGGTCGCGAATCTGCTGCTCTCTGACTTTGTCGGATTCCGCGTCGTGAATGCCGCTTTTAGCGGTCAATTCCTCTATCGACGCCTCAGTCTCCGAGACGCGAGACTGCAGATTGTCGATGCGCCCCTTGAGCCAGGCGGCCACGTGCTCCAAGGCTTCCTGGCGCGCTTCCCGCTGACTCGCCAAGTAATCGTTCGCGATAGAGGACGCCAGGCGCTGCGCCTTGACCGGATCCCGCGATGTCGCAGAAACAAATATGATGTAGGAATCTTGCCAGATATCCAGCCTCTTGATCAGCTCATCGGCCGCCCGATCCAGCTTTTCGGCTTTTTCCTCCTTAGGGTCGGTGGTCTGCGCGCTGTCGTCGTCCGCTTGACCCCAGCCGGCGAAACCAAGCCGTTCCGCCAGGTTCGCGACGCCGAGCCGTTCTGCCAGGTTCGCGACGCCGAGCCGTTCCGCACAGATCCGGGAGGCCAAGCCGTGTCGCGAGGCTTCCCAGGTGTTGCGCCAGATGACCAATCCGAAACTCGCGGGATTGGAACTCAGGGTCCGTGTCGAGGCCAAGCTCGCTGGCGACACGTAACGCGACCGCCTTCGACCTGAGGATGTTGATTTCGGTGTTGATCGCGTCATTGCCGACCGCATCCACGAACGGGGAGATGGGTTTCTGGACGGTGGCGTCGATCTGTTGCTGCGGATCGTAAACGAGTATCTCGACCGTCGATTTATATCGCGACGGCACCACCAGCTTCACAACACCGTATGTCGCGATCAACGCGCACAGCGTTACCGTGGCCACGAGCTTCCAACGCCGCAGCACGCCTCGGAGAATAGCGAGCAGGTCTGTCGACGGAGCCTGCGCTCCGCCTATGCCTTCAATGTCCTCCATTGGACCTGATAAATCCCTGTTCTGCATCACGATTGTCAAATCACCGATTTCTTCATGTCGGCCCAAGTCCAGGCCGAAGCTTACAAGCCCACGGGACGGAATTGTCGGGTCGCGTCTGGCGTAGGCTCCAGTTCCCAAACGGGCGCGCCGCGGCGGGCGCTACGAACTTAGCGATCGGGAATTCCATCTCTCTCGCTCTGGCGAAAACGAGAGGTCTCGGAGCCCAACGCTTTGGTCGCTGACTCCCGAAATTATGATCACGCGAACGATTTTCGTTTCAGAGCGCTTGCTTAAAAATCACCGCAGACAGACCCGGGAGATCCTCAGGCCGTCTCGCTCACGAGTTCCTCGAGCCAAGTCTCGCCCCGGAAAACCCGGTATTGCTCCGCGCGAAGCTGGTCTGCAAGGCGACCCGGGGGAAGGTCGACGTCGTCGTAGGTCAGAACCGCGTCTTTGGGCACATCTCGTTTCAAGATGCAGTTTTCGACCAGCCCTTCTGGCAAATACCGGTTTCGGCACATTTCGTCGGAATTCACCGCCTCGCCGTAAGTCATGTACATGCCGTAGTCGTCAAGCGTCTCGCCAGAGCGCAGGTCGCGCTTGGCCACCGCGCACACTTCGACGACCGGGCCGCCGAGCGGCTTCGCAACCGGATCCCTGAAAAGCGCGACGCGCGCGATCGCGCTCGGCACCTCGAAATGAACCAGATGATAGGGGATGAAGAACGGATAGAGCGGCCCCTCCCCCATCTTGTAAAGACTAAGGTAATGCTGCTGCTTGGGGTCGGGGTGTTCGGCAAGGCAATAAACCTTGGTCAGCGGCGTGCCGACGACATAGTCCACGATGCCGCCGAGCCTGCGGACCTCATCGATGTCGTAGAGCTTGCCGATCTTCATGACATCGTCCTTGTACTCCATGTCCCCTGGACATCCCGCGGGAGCGGACGACAAAGCCGGTGGCGTTGGCGACGATAGCCTCCTCGAAGCTGATCTTGGAGCCGTCGGCAAAGCTCGTGACCATCGCCGGGTTCTGGCCCCACTTCTCGGCAAAGCCTTTTTGCGTGGTGGGATTGCGGTACGGATCCTGAAGTCCTTTGATGTTGCCGAGGACGCGCGGCGTGAGCCCCAATCCCTTCACCCAGCGGTACAAGTTGATCTGCAGCCCGGGCTCGTCGCCATCGCACGCCGACAGGATGACGCCGTGCCTTTCGGCGTAAACTTGCAGGATCGGTCCGATCGTCGCGTCGATTTCAGCGTTCAACAGGACAACGTCATTGCCATGGCGGAAGGCTTCGCAAGCGACACGCGGCGCCGAATTCGACCGACCCGGTCACGTCGACAAGCACGTCCACCTCGGAGGAGCGGGCGAGCAGGAAGGCGTTTTCGGTCGCCACCACCTTTCCGTGACGGATCGCGGAATCGACCTCGTGCTGGGCGGTCGGAGACACAACATCCGACACGCCAGCGTACTCGCAAAGATCGAATGCGCGATTGAGCGTTCGGTTATAGACGCCCACCAGGCGCATGCCTGGCGTTGTATTCACGATATGGTTTGCGAGGCCACGCGAGATGAAGCCAGCGCCGATCAGGGCGACGCGGATCGGCCGCCCTTCCATCTCCCGCGCCTTGAGCGCCGTATCAACGAGTATCATGAACCCTCTGAAAGATTGGGGCTTAATCCCTGCAGATCATTCCCGTAAGTACTACAGGCTCGGAACCAGGCCCATCCGGTCCTTGATTTCGAACTCTTGCCGCTCGAGTGGCTTCCAGGCCTGGTCCTTTTCCGATATGACGGTGACGGGGAGAGGCCACTGCAACCCCAGGCGCGGGTCGTTGTACATCAAGCCCGCCCTCCGCTCCAGGCGTGTAGAATTCTCCCACCTGATAGCTCGTCTCCGTTTCGTCCCGCAGCACCTGGTAGCCGTGGGCGAAGCGCTCGGGCACGTAAACCGCGCGGCCGTTCTCTTCGCTGAGTTCGACGGCGACGTGCTGCAGGTAGGTCGGGCTTTCCGGCCGAAGGTCCACCAGGATGTCGAGGATGGCGCCGCGCGTCGCGCGTACGAATTTCGTCTCGGCCGCGGGCGGAAACTGAAAATGCATGCCCCGCAGCGTTCCCTTTTTCTGGTTGAAGGCGATATTGGCCTGCGCGATGATGGGATTGAGGCCGTGCGCCGCAAATTCATGCTGACAGAAGGCGCGCGCGAAAAAGCCGCGCGAATCCTCTCTCCGCTCGATATCGATCACGAACGCGCCCTTCAGCTTTGTCTCCGTAAAGAGCACCTAGTCTTCTCCTTGTGACGAGGTCTGGGATCGGCCAAAGCAAAGGCCGGGTCAGATCAGGTGATGAGGCCTGAGAGGTCGGCCAAGGCAAGGCCGGGTCAGATCAGATCAGAGCCAGCTTGTGTCCGAAGAACGATTCCGCATAGCGCTCAGGCGCCCGGCATTCCATACCCCGCAGCCTCGCCAGCCCGAAAAAGGTCTCGGCATCGAACCACTGCTTGGAGCGCTGGCTCCCGAAATGCGTGATGAGGAGATCGACTTTTCGCTTTAGAACCTTGGCCGAAATCGGCATATACAGATTGGGCTGGCCCATATCGCCGTCCCACTTTGGAATCTCATACTCAAGAATAGTGTGATCCCGGAAGGTATTCCAGGTCAGCCGACAGACCTGGCGGTGGTCCTGATGCGCGTCCCCCCGGCGATGGGTAAGAACAAGGTCCGGATTGACCCGGTCTCGAAGCGCTGCAAACCACGACTTGATTGCATCGCCCTGCTCGGGGAAAAAACTGTCCTTAAACGACATCACTTCGATCTGGGCGCTCTCCGCCCCCGCTAGGAAATCAGCCGCCGAGGCCCTGGCTTCCCTTTCCCGCTCCCGCCGCCGCTCAAGACGCACCAATGCACGTCGAGACGAACGCCGCGTTCCTGCATGCTGAGAAGTGTGGCCCCCGCCCCTATTTCAATGTCGTCAGAGTGCGCGCCCAGGCAGAGAACCGACAACCGATCTCCTGGAGCCGCCAGTTGTAGTCCCTTCACTGCTCTCACCGTTGTTCATATTCATCCAGGGGGTCTCGCCTCGTTCGACCATCTCCTCGAGCACCTGCCGGTCTCTCAGCGTGTCCATCGCCCGCCAGAAGCCCTCGTATCTGTAGGCCATCAGGCCTCCGGTTTCGATCAGGCGATTGAATGGTTCGAGCACGAGCTCCTCGCCATCCTTGATGTAATCGAAGATCTCTTTGCGAAAGATGAAATAGCCGCCATTGATCCACATATCCGATTGCTGGCTGGAACGGATTCGCTGCACGACGCCCGTTTTATCGAATTCCACCAGGTGAAAATTGATCGGCGGATGAACCGCGACGAAGCAACCGACTTTCCCGCTCGCCTTGAACTCATCGATCATTTGTGGAAGAGGCGCGTCCGTCAGTCCATCGCTGTAGTTGGCCAAAAATATATCTTCATGCTCCACAAAATGCCTGACCGCAAACAGGCGCGCTCCGATATTCCGCCAGATGCCCGTATCCACGAGCGTGATCCGCCACTCTGGCGGTTTTTCACCAATGATCTCGATGTTGGAGCCAAAACCTGAGATGACGCAATCGCTGCTTTCCGACAGCTTATAGTTCAGGAAGTAATTCTTGACGACGGACGCTTTGTACCCAAGGCATAGGATGAAATCGTGGTGTCCATACCGGCTGTAATATTGCATGACATGCCACAAGATCGGATAATTTCCGACAGGAATCATAGGCTTTGGAATATTGTCAGAGTAATCGCGAATGCGCGTGCCCAGCCCGCCGCAAAACAGAACAACCTTCATGACCTCGGCTTTCTCTCGGACATAACAACTTCACGGGCGGCGTCGCGATGACCCAGCAACCCGCCCGCCACGCAGCGCGTCCGCGCTAATGAACTCGCGTCAAATCCAACGGCGACCACGATGAAATACGCTAATCGAGGTCAAAGGCGCTAAGCCGCCGGGGCGATTGCGGAGCGGTCAAGTTCGGCCGCGACTTCCATGCCCATGATTTCGAGCAGCACGCGCACCCGTCCGCGGTCATCGAGATGGGCGAGACGGCAAAGGGTCTCCGCGAAGGGTCCGGACAATATGCGTACTTTTTGGCCAACCTCGAGATTGTCATCAAGGCAAATGGCGGCGCCGCTTTCACATGAGGCGATCAACCCCTCGATCACGCCCGACGGCACTGGCCTCGGATGCTCCGCGCCCATGATCAGGGAAGCGACGCCGAACGTTCCATTGACGCTGCGCCAGCGATGTTTGGAGAGGTCAATGATGATGAAGATATAACCCGGGAAAAGCGGTCTCACGGCATCCTGCAACTTGCGCGCGTGTCGGACCGTGCGCCGCACCCTCGGAAGAAAGCTTCGGAAACCCAACCGATGGAGATTGAATTGCGCCCGATTCTCCTGATGAACGAGCACTCGCGCGACAAACCAGCGCTCCCCCGGCCCTAATTCCAGACTGTTGGACAAACCTTCATCCCCCACGCGCCCAGCGCCACGCTTCTTCTCTTACCCAGGGCGGCCTTATCCTTTCGGATAAGCTACCGCACTTTGGGTGAAGCGAGGCTTCGCCCATGTTCAAATATTCCGAATACTTGCAGAACAGCGTGGCAACTTCGCCCATACCGTCAGCCGCAACCAACCATGTTGTATCAAAATCGTCAAGTGGTTTTGTGGGATTTTGGTTGAGCGCGTCGAAAGTTTTGCCCGCGTTGCGCACCGTCACATCGCAAGCGAAAACAAGCGGCTTGCTGAGTTCGCTGAGGAGCGCCCGCGGGCCAATTCTACAGGCAATCTGAGGCGTATACAGCTGCTTTTGAGAGGCTGATGGCGCTCGTTCGCGACATCAACGGCGGCGCTGCGAACTGCATGAAACAATCAAGAAGGGCATTCATGCTGCGGTTCAAAAAATATTACCATGATCAGCATGATATTTGTTACATCAGAAATATTGGTGCCTTGGCCGTCCTTCATTTCGGTCAACTCGAAGCTGGAGGGCGCGTAGGGCGCCTTGCGTTCGGCCCGGCGGGACATGAAATGGGGAAACGTTAACCGCCCCGCTCAAATCGCCCTCAAGACCAACCGCCTGACCGGAGCTCAATGCGGGCTCCCTTTCTTGAGGTCGAAAATATCCATGAACGAAGCCGCACCGGCTCCCGCATTTAACCGCGCTATTTGGTTTGCTTAGCGACCCAACGGTCATGTCAGCCGTGAGAGGTGAAACCGCTGCGAGCCATATATAAGGAAGTGAACTCACCTTGGCGCGGCGCGCTTCACGATCGCTTTCGTATCGACGCCGGTCAGCGCCCCATAATTGTGCGTGCCCCGCGTCTCAAGGCGCGATCGGCAGAAGGCCTCGACGACCGGCGAGGCGGCGCGAATGAGCGCCGCCGCCTGCAAGCCAATCGCCAGCCGGTCGCACAGATCGCGGGCATGGGCCTCGAAGCCGCCGAGGTCGCTGAGGTCGTCCTCGAGCGCCACGACATGGGCGTCGAGCGCGCCGCTTTCGCCTTTCACCGAGGAAATTTCGGCGAAATAGACTTCTAGCGTCTGCGGCGAGCGGTGGATCGCGCGGGCGATGTCGAGGCACTGGACGTTGCCGCTGCCCTCCCAGATCGCGTTGACCGGCGCCTCGCGATAGAGGCGCGGCATCGGGCTGTCCTCCATCACCCCCGAGCCGCCGAGGCACTCCATCGCCTCGTAGGCGTGGCCGGGCGTCCGCTTGCAGATCCAGTATTTGCCTAGCGCCGACCCTAGGCGCACGAGCGCGTTTTCGTGCGCATCGTCGCGATGATCGAGCGCGCGGGCGATGCGCATGGTGAGCGCGAGCGCCGCCTCCGACTCGATCGCAAGGTCAGCGAGCACCGCCGTCATGATCGGCTGGTCGACCAGAAGCGCCCCAAACGCCTTGCGCTGACGGCAATGGTCGATCGCCTGCGAAACCGCCATCCGCATGCCGGCGGACGAGCCGATCATGCAGTCGAAACGGGTCATGGCGACCATCTCGATGATCGTCGCGACCCCCCTGCCCTCCGGCCCGACCATCCAGCCGAGCGCGCCGCGCAGCTCCGTTTCGCTCGAGGCGTTGGAGACATTGCCCATCTTGCGCTTCAGGCGGATGATCTGGAGCGGGTTCTTGGTCCCGTCGGGACGCCAGCGCGGCACGAGAAAGCACGAAAGGCCGCCGGGCGCCTGCGCCAGCACGAGGAATGCGTCGCACATCGGAGCCGAGACGAAGAACTTGTGGCCGACGAGTTCGTAAGGTCTGCCCCCGCCCTCGGCGCCGAGGGGAATGGCGCTCGTCGTATTGGCGCGCACGTCCGAGCCGCCCTGCTTCTCGGTCATCGCCATGCCGATCGTCAGCCCGTACTTCTGATCGACGGGAACATTGCGCGGATCGTAGACCCGGGCGTGGATCTTCGGCAGCCACACGGCTGCGAGGTCGGGTTGCAGCTTGAGACAAGGCGCCGCGGCGAAGGTCATGGTGATCGGGCAGCCGTGGCCGGCCTCAACCTCGGTCTGCATGTAGAAGCGAGCGGCCCGCGCCACATGCGCGCCCTCGCGCGGATCGGTCCATGGCGACGAATGAATCCCCTCCTCAATCGAGGCCTTCATCAGCGCATGATAGGAGGGGTGGAAGCGCACGAGATCGACGCGTCGGCCGTAGCGATCGTGCGTGTCGAGTTCGGGCGGGTATCGGTTTGCGAGCGTTCCCAGCTCGAGAAATTCGGCCGAGCCGGCCCGCGCGCCGAACGCTTCGAGCCCGTCGGCTGCCCACGCCGACCCCTCGCGCTTGACCGCCTCCTTCAGCGCCGCGTCGGAGGCAAAAAGGTTAAAGCCAGCGAGCTCGACCGGCTGGTTGAACACCTCGTGCGTGGCGGCGCCGTAAGGGTCGAGGTCGCCGCGAAAATTATCCCGGCGGTCGGCGAGGGCGTTCATGGGCCTACGATCTCCCTTTTCTGCGAGGTTACTCCTCATGGAGGCGATCGGCAAAGACGGGCCCATCCCCGTCGCCCTTGGTCAGGGCGCATGTTAACCCTCGGCCCATGTCCTCCGCCCCACTCGACCGCCGATTGACCCCCGCCCGCGCGGACCTCGCCGCCGAACATCTGCGCGACCTCGTCGACGCGCCGCGCTATGCCAAGGAACGGGAGATGCGTATTATCGCGGCGAGCGCGCCCCTCAGGCGCGCGCCGCAGGCCGACGCAGCCCTCGAGACCGAGGCGCTCTACGGCGAAAGCGTCGCCGTCTACGACGAACAGGGGGAATGGGCCTGGGCGCAACTCGAGCGCGACCTTTATGTCGGCTACCTGCCGAGCACGGCGCTCGGAGCGCCGTCCGCGCCGACCCATCGGGTCGCGGCTTTGCGCACCCATGCCTATCCCGGCCCCGCGATCAAGCTCCCCCCGCGCACGGCGCTCTCGCTCGGCGCGCGCCTCACGATCGTGGCGCACGAGCGCGACTTCGCGGTCTCGGACGACGGGCTCTACCTCTGGTCGCGCCATCTGGCGGAGTTGGGCGCGTGCGAGCCCGACGCCGTCGCAGTCGCCGAACGCTTTCTCGAGACGCCCTATCTTTGGGGCGGGCGGACATCGGAGGGGATCGACTGCTCGGGCCTCGTCCAGACCGCGCTCATGGCCGCGGGCGTCGCCGCGCCGCGCGACAGCGACATGCAGGAGGCGACGCTAGGCCAGCCGGTCCTCGACGAGGGGGTGCCGCTCGCCCGCGGCGATCTCATATTCTGGAAGGGACATGTCGGAATCATGCGCGATCCCGCGACCCTGCTTCACGCCAACGGCTGTCACATGAAAGTGGTCAGCGAGCCGCTCATTCAGGCGCGGGAGAGAATCGCCGCCAGCGGCGGCGGAGAGGTCACAAGCGTTCGCAGATTGTCTGCGCCGGATTGGGCGCTTCTTGAATCTACTTCTTGGCGCCGAGGCCGAGACCGCCGAAGCGGGTGTTGAAACGTGACAATCGGCCGCCGCGATCCATGAGCTGCTGCGAGCCGCCGGTCCAGGCCGGATGGGTGTTCGGGTCGATGTCCAGATGCAGCGTCACGCCCTCTTCGCCATAGGTCGAGCGGGTCATGAACTCGTCGCCATTGGTCATGACGACCTTGATCATGTGGTAGTTGGGGTGAATGTCGGACTTCATGGTCGAGATCTCGGGCGCAATAAGCAAAGAGCCGTCCGGGGGTTCCGGCGGCTCTTGCGAGAGGCCGCTCTATAACGCCGGCGCTGCGCTCGCGCAAGCCTGATTGCGGACGGCGCCCCCACACTTCGCCCGCCTTGATTTAGGCGAAAAAGAGGTCCGTAAAGCCGCCCAGTTCGCCTGAGGAGCCAACCGCGCAATGTCGTCCGCCGCCAACGGCAGCAAGAGATCTCGCGTCTCGCTCGCCGCGCTCAAGCCGCTTGCGCCTTACGCGCTCGCCCATAGGACCCGGATCGTGCTGGCGCTGATCGCGCTTACCGTCGCCTCAGGCGCGACGCTGGTCGTGCCGATCGCGGTCCGGCGGATGATTGACTTCGGCTTTTCGGCATCCAACGCCGGCATCATCCGCGCCTATTTTCTGGCGATGATCGGGGTCGTCGCGGTTCTCGCGCTTGCCTCGGGCGCGCGCTATTACCTGGTGATGACGCTCGGCGAAGGCGTGGTCGCAGACCTTCGCGCCGACCTCTTCACCCATCTGACAAGCCTTGACGCCAGCTTTTTCGACGCGGAGAAGACGGGAGACATCGCCTCGCGCCTCTCCGCCGACACGACCCAGCTCAAGGCAACATTCGGCTCCTCGGCGTCGCTCGCGCTGCGCAATCTGTTCCTGTTCGTCGGCGCGATCACGATGATGGTGGTGACGAGCCCGAAACTGTCTGCTTTCGTGCTCGCCGCAATTCCTGTCATCGTGCTGCCGCTCTACGCGGCCGGGCGGTCGGTGCGTGAGCGTTCTCGTCGCGCCCAGGACAGACTCGCGGACGCGACCGCCTTTGCGACCGAAAGCCTGTCGGCGGTGCGGGTCATGCAGTCGTTTCTGGCCGAGCAATTCACCGCAGGCCGCTATCGCGACGCCGCCTTCGGGGCGTACGAGGCGGCGCGGGCCATGACCCAGGCGCGCGCCTTCGTCACCGCGGCCGCCCTCTTCCTCGCTTTCGGCAGCGTGGTCGTGGTGCTCTGGCTCGGCGCGCAGGAGGTGATCGCGCACCGGATGACCGGAGGCGCGCTGTCGCAGTTCGTGCTGTTCGCCGTGTTCGGCGCGGGCGCGCTCGGGCAATTGTCGGAAGTCTGGAACGAGGTCTCGCAAGCGGCCGGCGCCGCCGGGCGGATCGGCGAGATCATGGTGGTCAAGCCCCGCATCGTCGCGCCCTCTCATCCGCTCACGCTCGCCAGGCCCGTTCGCGGCGAGCTCGCGTTCCGCGACGTTTCGTTCGCCTATCCCGGACGCGAGGACGGCCAGGTCCTCAGCGAGGTGAGTTTCCGGGTCGCGCCAGACGAGGTCGTCGCCATCGTCGGCCCGTCAGGCGCGGGAAAATCGACCTTGTTTCAGCTTGCGCTCAGGTTCTATGATCCCTCAAGCGGCGCGGTCACGCTCGACGGCGTCGAGATCGCCAAGCTCGATCCAGCGGACTTGCGCGCCGAAATCGCACTCGTGCCGCAGGACGCCTTCATTTTCGGCGCGAGCGTCGCCGACAATATCGCGTATGGCGCCCCGGGCGCCGCACGCGAGGCGGTCGTCGCCGCGGCCAGGCAGGCGGCGGCGGACGGCTTCATCTCCGCCCTGCCCCAGGGCTACGACACGCTCTTGGGCGAGCGTGGCGCGACGCTCTCGGGCGGCGAGCGCCAGCGCATCGCGATCGCCCGCGCCATCCTCAAGAACGCGCCGGCACTGCTACTGGATGAGGCAACTTCGGCGCTTGACGCCGAGAGCGAAACCCTCGTCCAGGGCGCGCTCGAAACGCTGATGCAGGGCCGCTCGACGCTGGTGATCGCCCATAGGCTGGCGACGATCGTCAATGCCGACCGCATTCTCGTGATCGAAGCGGGCCGCATCGTCGAGGAGGGCTCGCACGCTTCGCTGATGGCGGCGAACGGCCTCTATGCACGCCTCGCCAGGCTTCAGTTCGAAACCGGCGCCGCCGCGCTGACGGCCACGGCGGAAGCGGCGCAATAACGGCGCCGGCCGCTCATTTCAGCAGCACGTAAATGTTGACGTGCAGGTTCGGATCGTCCGGATCCTTCACGTCGTTCGCATATTCCTCGATGAAGCTGTCCTGGGCGTCGATGCCCTTGTCGTCGAGGTAAGCCGTGATCGCGTCGTAGGTGGCGTCGATATCGCTGTAGGCGCCCTCATGCTCGAAGCGCATGGCCTTGCCGCTCGGCGTTTGTCCGATTTTGACTGCGTCGGTGAGGCTCGATTTGCCCTCAGGCGCGGCGGCGACCGGATATCCGGCGTGATAGGTGAAGCCGGTGTCGTCGGATTGGACGAAGACGGCGAGCGGGCGCCCGGCCGGCTTGAGATCCGCCTTGTCCATCGCGCCCTTGACGACGCCCAGCGAATTGAGAATGGCGCTGTAGATCTCGTCCTTGTCAGCCTTCCCTTCGGTAAAGACGAACGGCCGCGCCGGGAGATCAACCGTCTCGCCGGTTGAACCTTCTCCCGCGGTCGCCGGCGCAGGGGATTGCGCCGCGCCCGGAGCAGTGAGCGCAGGGGTGGTCGCGGAGGGCGCTTCGGCGGGCTTGGCGGGGGCGATCGACGGAGCCGCCGGCGCTTGAGCAGCCGGCGCTGCGGGCGCGGGCGGCGAAGCGGCGGGCGCAGGCGCGGCTGGCGTCTGCTGGGCCATACCGGCGTGAGTGGCCATGGCGGCCGCCGCGACAAAAAAGCCCGCTAGAACGAAACGGACCAAACCGGATGACATGGCGACTCAGTCCTTTGGCTCGGGCGGAGCGATCGCCGCTCGGCGGGCCTAGAGCCATATCCGCTTCATACGGAAGATCAAGCGGGCTTAAGGCCGCGTCCAGCGCAGCACCGGCTGGCGGGCGGCGCGGGTCTCGTCGAGACGCCGGCGCGGCGCATGAACCGGGGCCGCCTGGAACCGTTCGCGCTTCCCCGCTTTCGCCGCAATGGCGAGATCCCGCAACGCCATGATGAAGAGGTCAAGGCTCGCCTTGGATTCCAACTCCGTCGGCTCGATCAGCATCGCCCCATGCACGATCAGCGGAAAATAGACCGTCATCGGATGATAGCCCTCGTCGATCATCGCTTTCGCGAAGTCGAGCGTCGTGAGCCCCGTATCCTTGAGCCACCGGTCGTCGAACAAAGCCTCGTGCATGCAGGGCCGATCGCCGAACGGGGCGCTCATCAGATCGGTGAGCGAAGCGCGGATGTAGTTGGCGGACAGCACCGCGTCTTCCGACGCCTGCTTGAGCCCATCGGCTCCGTGGGAGAGAATGAAAGCGAGGGCGCGCACGAACATCCCCATCTGCCCGTGGAAAGCGCACATGCGCCCGAACGACGCGCCGCCTTCCACATGCTCGACTAATCGCAGCGCTCCGCCTTCGCGCACGACGAACGGAACCGGCGCGTAGGGCGCGAGCCGCGCCGAGAGCGCGACCGGACCCGCACCGGGGCCGCCGCCGCCATGCGGGGTCGAGAAGGTCTTGTGCAGGTTGATGTGCATGGCGTCGACGCCGAGATCGCCCGGACGCGTCTTGCCGACGATCGCGTTGAAATTCGCGCCGTCGCAATAGAAATAGGCGCCGGCCTCGTGAACGGCGTCGGCGATGCCGACGATCTCGCGCTCGAACAGGCCGCAAGTGTTGGGATTGGTCAGCATGATCGCCGCGACGTCGGGCGCGAGCGCCGCCCGCACCGCTTCGGCGCTGACGATTCCGTCCTCGCCCGCCGGTATGGATCGCACCGAATAACCGATCAGCGCCGCGGTCGCCGGATTGGTGCCGTGGGCGGAATCCGGCACCAGCACCACGCGGCGCGTCTCCCCCTCCCCTCGCGCCTCGATCGCCGCCTTGATCGCCATCATGCCGCAGAGCTCGCCATGCGCGCCGGCCTTTGGCGACATCGCAATCGCCTCCATGCCGGTCATCGTCATAAGAGCGTTGGACAAGGCCTCGATGATCTCGAGCGCCCCTTGCGCGGTCGAGACGGGCTGCAGCGGGTGGACGTCGGCGAATCCAGGCAGGCGCGCCATTGTTTCGTTGAGGCGCGGATTGTGCTTCATCGTGCACGAGCCCAGCGGGTAGAGGCCCGCATCGATCGAATAATTATTGCGCGACAGGCGCACGTAATGGCGGATCGCCTCCGGCTCGGTCAGGCCTGGCAGGTCAATCCCGCTTTGGCGCGCGTGCGGTCCTAGCCTCGACTGGAACGACGGCGGCTCGTCGATGTCGACGCCGGTCGCATCGAAGCGGCCGCTCTCGAAGATAAGCGCCTCTTCGAGATCGAGCCCGCGATTGCCGGTGAAGGTTTCGGCCGCCGGCGCGGCTTCGGTCTCGGGGCGGGTCGGGCGGCCTTGCATGTTCATCGGGCGCGGTCTCTCTCAAGCCTCAGCGCAAGCAGTCGCGAAGCGCACGCGCGTAGGCCGCGCGATCGTCGTCGGTGTTCGTCTCGGTGCTGGCGACGATGATGCAATCGTCGAGCCCGGCCCTGGGCAAAAGCCGCGAAACCGGCAATCCGCCAATCACGCCGCGCGCGGCCAAGGCCTCGATCAGTTCGTCGGCCCGCCGCGGCGTGCGCAGCACAAACTCATTGAAGAAATGCGCGTTGACCACCTCGACCGAAGGAATCGCGGAGAGCTGGTCGGCGAGCACGACCGCGTTGGCGTGATTGACCGTCGCCAGGCGCTCGAGCCCTTTCGCGCCGAGGAGCGTCATATGGATCGAGAACGCGAGCGCGCATAAGCCGGAGTTGGTGCAGATGTTGCTCGTCGCCTTCTCGCGGCGGATGTGCTGCTCGCGCGTGGACAGCGTGAGCACGAAGCTGCGGCGCCCGTCAGCGTCCAGGGTCTCGCCGGCGAGACGCCCCGGCATTTGGCGCACGTTTTTTGCGCGCGTCGCAAACAGCCCGACATAGGGCCCACCGAAATTGAGCGCGTTGCCAATTCCCTGCCCCTCGCCGACCGCAATGTCGGCGTCCATCTCGCCGGGCGAGCGCAGGAGCCCAAGCGCGACCGGATCGGTGAAGACCGCAATCAGAAGCGCGCCAAGCGCGTGCGCCGCCGCGGCAATGGGCTTAAGATCGCGCGGATTGCCGAAGAAATCGGGCGATTGCACGATGACGCAGCTCGTCTCGCCGTCGATCGCGGCGGCGATGTCCTCGCTCGCGCTCAGGTCCGGGGCCAGGCGCACGATCCGGTCGCCCGCCATATGCGCAAGCGTCGCGCAGACGTCGGCATATTGCGGATGGAGGCCGCGCGAAATGACCGAGCGATTGCGGCGCGTCAGGCGGTGCGCCATCAGCATCGCTTCGCCGCACGCGGTCGAGCCGTCGTACATCGAGGCGTTTGCGACCTCCATGCCCGTCAGCGCCGCCACCTGGGTCTGGAACTCGAACAGGACCTGCAGCGTCCCTTGCGCGATCTCCGGCTGATAGGGCGTGTAGCTGGTCAGGAACTCAGAGCGCTGGATGAGATGATCGACGGTCGCGGGGATGTGCCGCCGATAGGCGCCGCTTCCAAGAAAGAACGGCGCCGAGCCGGCCGCGACGCTGCGACCGGCGATCGCATTCATCGCCCGCTCGACCGCCATTTCGCTCTTGCGCAGCGGCATGTCGAGAAGGCCCTCGATCCGCTTGCCGGCGGGAATGTCGGCGAACAAGGCGTCGATGTCCGAAACTCCGATGCGCGCCAGCATCGCCTCGCGTTCGCTTGCGTCCAGCGGCAGATAGCGCATGGGCCTAACCCAGGCTCTTGACGAAATCGCCGTAAGCGGCCTCATCCATGAGCGCGGCGAGTTCGCCCGGGTCGGCGAGTTTCATGCGAAACAACCAGCCCTTGCCCGTCGCGTCCTCGTTGATGAGGCCGGGCGTCGTCACGACTTCGGCATTCACCGCGACGACTTCGCCCGACGCCGGCGCGAACACGTCGCTCGCCGCCTTCACGCTCTCGACCACCGCGGCCGCTTCGCCCTGCTTCAGGGCCTTGCCGACCGGGGGCGTCTCGGCGAACACGACGTCGCCAAGTTGCGCTTGCGCGTGCTCGCTGATGCCGACGACGCCTTCCCCGCCCTCGACGCGCACGTATTCGTGGTCCTTGGTGTAGAGAATCTGCGCCACTATGCGTCTCCTTGGCTTATCCGCGGTAATAGGCGTGGGGATGGAACGGCAGCGCGACAACGCGCGCGCTCAATGGCTTGCTGCGCACCATCAGGTTGAGCGGCGTCCCGATCGCGGCATGGGCGCGCGGGACATAGCCCATCGCGATCGGCGCGTTAACGCTTGGCCCGAATCCGCCCGAGGTCACGACGCCGATCGGCGCGCCGTCCGCTGCGACGATCTCCGCGCCCTCGCGCGCGGGCGCGCGGCCGTCCGGCCTTAGGCCCACGCGCACGCGCGCCGGCCCATTGCGCCAGCGCGTCCTGAATGCGCTGCGCGCCGGGAAAGCCGCCCTCGGCGCGGCGGCGCTTTTGGATCGACCAGGTCAGCGCGGCTTCGATCGGGTCCACGGTCTCGTCGAGCTCATGCCCGTAAAGGCAGAGGCCGGCCTCGAGCCTGAGCGAATCGCGCGCGCCAAGTCCGATCGGCGCGACGTCAGGCTGGCTCAGGAGAAGGCGGGCGAAGCTTTCCGCCTCGCTCGAGGCAAGCGAGATCTCATAGCCGTCCTCGCCTGTATAACCCGAGCGCGAGACGAAGGTCTCGAATCCGGCGAGCCGCGCCGGTCGCGCGCTCATGAAGGGCATGGTCTCGAGGCTCTCTCCGGGCGCAAGCCGCTTGAGCGTCGGGGCCGCGAGCGGGCCCTGAAGCGCGATCAGCGCGGCCTCGGGCAGCTCGGTCAGCCAGACGCCAGCGGGCAATCGCTGGCGCATGAGCGCGAAGTCGACCGACTTTCGCGACGCGTTGACGACGAGGCGCAGAGCGCCGTCCGCGCCGGGCGGGCGGGTGACCATGAGGTCGTCGACGATCCCGCCTTTTTCGTTGAGCAACTGGGTATAGCGCTGGCGGCCCGGGGCGAGGCCCCGAAAGTCGGCGGGGCAGAGCGATTCGAGAAAGGCCGCGACGGCGCCGTGGTCGGCGCCCTCGAGCAGCGCCTGGCCCATATGCGAAACGTCGAACAGCCCGGCGGCTTTGCGCGTATGCAGGTGCTCGGCGAGGACTCCCGCGGGATATTGGATCGGCATGTCGTAGCCGGCGAACGGCCCCATGCGCGCGCCAAGCTCGACATGCAGGGCGTGGAGCGGGGTCTTTTTGGTCGAGGCTTCGGTCATCGGTCCGCCAGTCGCGAAAAAGCGCCCGCGCTCCGCGTCAAGCCGCAAATGGCGGCTTAAGCGCTTGCGGACGCCCCCTCTGTCCGATGACCTGAGAGATTTCCCGCTTTTTCGCGGTTACCCCCGTCGGTGGGCGAACGCTAACGAACCGCGCGCGCCGCTTTCCAGAGCGTCATCACTTCAGCGGTCCCTAATGCCTGAGCGTTTCCGGGGCGGTTGCGCCTTCGGCGCCGGCGTTTTTAAGGCGCCGGACTTTTCCGCGAAGTGTCTTCGACTGACGTTTGCGAGCTAGCCTGAGGGGCGGCGGGTTGTCAACGCGGGAACGGGCCAAGCCTCCTCCGGCGTTTCCCTCGATCAACGCTCAACCGACGTGCACGGAGACGTGGCGCTTTCAAGAACTATTCCGCAGCGCCGGCTGGCCAAAGCCACGGACGCAGCGCAAGCGCCGCGACCGTTCCGGTCAACTGGGCAAGGATGAAAGCCGCGACGCTCGAAAGCGCTATCCCCGCGAAAGTGTCGGAGAGCGCGCGCGCGATCGTAACCGCCGGATTGGCGAACGACGTGGACGCCGTGAACCAATAAGCGGCGGTTATGTAGAGTCCCGACCGCGGCGTCCGGGGCGCGCGCCGCGCAGCCGAAGGTCGCCACACTTTCCGACATCCATAGGGACGGCCCGCTGCGGACGTGGGTCGAAATCTGCCACACAGGGAGAGCGAACATCAGATGCGCGCCCCACACGCCCGCAATCGCCCCGCCGAGCTGTGCGCCGATGTAGCCGATCAATTCCCACCACGACAGTTCGCGCCGGAGCGAAAAAACAAGGCTTACGGCGGGATTCATGTGCGCGCCGGATACCGGGCCGAAGATCAGAATCAGGACAACGAGCATCGCCCCGGTCGGAAGCCTGTTCCCCAGCAGAGCGAGGGCCACATTGCCGCCCGCTAGGTTCGCGCCCATGACCCCTGAGCCGACGACAGTTGCGAGCAAACAGCCGGTTCCGAGGCTTTCCGCGAGCAGCCTGCGCGCCAGGGGCCCTGCGGCGTTCACGCCCTCTGGGACGCGCGGGTAACGCCCTCCATATGCCCGATATCGCGCAGCCGGTAAGTCAGAGCCATCTTGTCGAGCCTGGCAAGCGGTAACGCGATGAAGCTTGTGATGCGACTACGCATGTAGCGAAACGCGGTGCTGAAAGCGCGCTCCTTGTCGACGTCAGAACCTTCGACAGCGGCGGGGTCCTCGATCCCCAATGCGCCGTCATCGGGCGCCCCGGCCATACCGGGCACGTCTCTCCGGTGGCGGCGTCGCAAACGGTGAACACGAAATCCATTTTCGGCGCGTCAGGCGTCGCGAATTCTTCCCAGCTCTTGGAGCGGAAGCCTTCCGCCGGGTAGCCGAACGCCCGAAGCACCTTGAGAGCGAAAGGTTCACGGTCCCCTTTGGATGGATTCCGGCGGAGAAAGCGCGGAAACGGCCAGCGCGGTCCTGGCGCAGGATGCTTTCGGCGATCACCGAGCGCGCGCTGTTGCCGGTGCAGAGAAACAGCACGTTGAAGATGCGATCAGTCATGAGGCGAAACCTCGGGCGGACAGCACGGCGTGAGATCGGCGATCAGCGGCGCGCAAATCTCCGGGCGCCCGCCGCAGCAATCCTTGAGAAGAAACAGCGCGACTTCGCGAAACCGCGCCAAATCGGCGCGATAGATGATCGTGCGGCTTTGGCGCTCGCCCCTGACAAGGCCCGCGGGCGACAAAATAGACAGATGCGTCGACATCGTATTTTGAGGAATCGCGATGAGCCGCGCCAGTTCGCCAGCGCGGATCCCCTCCGGCTCGCGGCTCACGAGCAGCCGGAATGTTCCAAGCCGCGTCGTCTGGGCGAGCGCCGCCGATGCGCCGATAGCTTTAGTATCATCCATATCTCCAGAATGATGGATATAATTGCAATTGCAAGTCGGTCCGATTGTTGCCCATCACAGAGTATAAGGGCGAAACTCGTCGTTGGGCTCGCCGCACTCACCGGAGTTCCTGGTTACTGGAAACAGAAAATAAACAAACTATTGTTTATTTCAGAATTTGCGGCTACGATGGCGGAATGGTCGCAAAGCCAGAACGTCTCATGTCCAAACCGTCCGCGCCCGCAGGCTTGCTCGGATCGCGGCGTGATCCTCAGGGCTTGAGCTTTTCGGGCGGAGAGAGCCCGTGAAGCGAGGAGCGCGGGGTCCAAGGTCGAACATCGGAATGCCGGCCTCATCCATCGGCGTCATGCCTTGAGGGCCGCGCGAATGGGCGGCGTCTCGAAGAGCGAGTGATGAACCAGTTTGTGTTGACGCTCGCTGGAGAGCCCTTCGAGACGCGTCGCCTGCGGTTCCTCGCCGGAGGACGAGGCTGTTGCGAAGTTGCGGCACGAAAAGCGCGAAACAAAATCGGGGTCCAAGTCATTGAAAACAAACGATCTGGCGAAATGACTGATTCGACACTCCAAATGATATCAATGACTTACGCCAGCGTCGCGAAACCTTTCTCGCCGCGAAATCTCTCGTTTCGCTTTCGCCGGTTTGCGGCCTTCGTCGACGCGCGAACGAAACGGCCGGAGCCGCGCGGCGCAAGGAATCTGCGAGACGCGCCGCTTGGCGCCGCTTAAACGAGGTCGTTGGGAATATACAAAGTTGCGCAAAGGAGGCGTTAAATCGCTGAAATCATTGGCGCGCGTAACTTGTGCGCGGGCACCCGGCGAGGCCAGGGTTCGGCCTAGCCGGCCGTCCGCCTCTTCCCCCTGGTGCGTGTGCCCGGTCGCGCAGCCGCGGTCCCCCCTTCAAAGCCGACGGTGATCGAATAGATGTCGGCGAGCTGAAGGGTCGGCATGGGCAGATTGATCGGATCGGTCACAATGCGAAATGAACCCGCCCTGACCCCGTCCGTCGTCGCCTCGGCCCGGTAGGTCTGGGAAAAGACCGTCGAGTTGTCGCCCTGGCGCGTCACTGTGATCTTCACCGGCGCGCTGAAGGTCCCAGCAGCGCCGGCCGGGCCGATCACGACATCGCCCGCCACGCCAACCTTAAGGGCGGCCTGCCCTGGGCCAGCGGGGTCGCATTGACGCGCCGTGTCGCCAATATTGAACTGGTAGCGCACCGAAGCGTTTTCCGGGCCGCCGACGCGCAGCGACGCGCCGCCGTCGGCAATATCCACCTCAGGACAGTTGATGTCCTGCGAGGCCACTGGCAGAACGATGGGCTTCTCTTTTGGATTGGTCGGGAGTTTCCCTGCAATCTGCCGCGGGACCGCGCCCGCGTTGAGGCCTTGGGCGTTCGGATCCGGATGGGAGAAAAAGCCGCCCACGGAGCTCCCGACCGAGCCGACGGTGCTGCAGCCCGCGAGAACAGCGAGCCCGGTCGAAAGAAGCGCGATGCGGATTAGCGTTGCGCGAGCCATCATTGCAGGGTGCTTCGACAATTGTTCTGTTGGGATTCGTTCGAAGATCGCGGGTGGGTGCTTACCTTGGCCGATGCGTCAAGGCAATTGCTCGTAGGCTTCCTTGAAGCCGGCGAGCGGCGCCTGCACGCCGACGCCCTCCTCGGGCGTCTGGAAGACGCCGAGCGTCGCGGTCTTTCCGTTCTTCAGCTTGTCGACCAGGCTTTCGTCCATGGCGAGCTGGGCGATGCAGCCGTTGGGAAGGCACTGCAGGAAGCTCAAACGCCCCGCCTGGGCGTTGTCGATCCGCAAGGTCACGCCCGGAGGAAGCAGCACCCCGAGCGGCGCGATCACCCGCATGAGCCGCGCCTTGCGGTCGGCGGTGTTGAGCACAATCACCACCAGAATCAAATTCGGCCGGTCCTGATCGACGACGCTGAGCACGACGGCGCATTGCTCGTGAGCGGCGCCGGGCGGAGTTTCGCAACGTGTCACCCAATCGCCGTGTTTGTCTTTCACAGCGCCTCCTTGCGCATCCGGACCAGCCGCGAAAGCGTGGGTCGCGGCGGAGAGCAGGCCGACGACAAGGCTGAGAACCGCCCAGCCGGCTTTCGATCGTTTCGCGTCGGTGAGCGCAGTCAATGCTTTCTATCCATGGGTGGAGCGGGGAGGAGCGACTCGCCGCGCCAAGGCTGTCGCCGAAAACCGGCGCGAAAATTGGGCGAAGGGGAAAGTTAGGAGATGGTGGGCGCTAGAGGGATTGAACCTCTGACCCCTACCATGTCAAGGCGTTTCCTTCGTCGGCGCAACACATTGTAATGTTTATCAAAACCGTCTGGCGCGGCCCCTAGCGCCCGCCTTTAGCACGTGTCGGCGTCGGAAACAGATCGGACTTCCTCGACTCAGCCGACAGGTCTAGCAGGTCGTTAAAAAAGTCTCTGGCCGGCGGAATTGTGATGTGATTCTTTCGTCTTGGCGGTTTGACGGAGACGAACGGGATGCGGGGCGGGGACGAACGGTCGGGGTCGCTATTCAGTTGCGTCGATCTCGAAGCGCGAGTTGGCGAGGACCATCCGCTTCGGATCATCGGCGGAGTTGTGAACGAGGGGCTGGCGCGCTTTCGGGCGAGTTCTCGGAGTTGTAATCGCGGAGCGGCCGTCCTTCGATCCCACCTGAGAAGCTGCTGCGGGCGATGCTGTTGCAGGCGTTCTATTCGATCCGCTCAGAGCGGCAGTTGATGGAGCGGCTGGAGTTCGACCTGCTGTTTCGCTGGTTTGTCGGCCTCGGCGTTGATGATGCGGCCTGGGATCACTCGACGTTTTCGAAGAACCGCGAGCGGCTTCTGGAGGGCGACATCGCCGCCAAGCTGTTGACCGCGGTGCTAGCGCAGCCGCGAGTGAAACGGCTGCTCAGCACGGACCATTTTTCGGTTGACGGCACGCTGATCGAGGCTTGGGCGTCAATGAGGTTTGGGCGTCAATGAGGCTTGGGCGTCAATGAAGAGTTTCCGACCGAAGAGCCTGTCCTCGGGCGAAGACCCGAGGAACGGTTCGGACGAACCGCCGACGGCGGACGGCGGGCGGAATCGCGAAGTGGATTTCCATGGCCAGAAGCGCTCCAACGAGACGCATGCTTCGACGACCGATCCGGAAGCGCGGCTGGATCGCAAGGGACCGGGCAAGGAGCCAAGCTTTGCTTCATGGGACATGCGCTGATGGAGAACCGCAACGGCCTCGTTGTCGACGCCTGCTTGACCGAGGCCAACGGCCATGCCGAGCGGATCGCCGCGCTGCACATGATCGAGCCGCGCGCCGATCGGCGGCGACCCATCACGCTCGGCGCCGACAAAGCCTATGACGCCGAGGACTTCGTCAATGAACTGCGCTCGATGAACGCGACGCCTCACGTCGCGCAGAATGCCAATGGGCGTTCCTCGGCGATTGACGGCCGCACGACGCGACACGCGGGCTACGCCGTGAGCCAACGCATCCGCAAACGGATCGAGGAGGCCTTCGGCTGGATCAAGACCATCGCCGGCCAGGAGCGAACCAAGTTCCGTGGTCGCGAGCGTGTCGGATGGGCCTTCACCTTCGCAGCCGCCCCCTACAATCTGGCGCGGTTGCCGAAGCTGCTGGAGGCCTCCTCGTGAAGGTTCCGGCGAACTGCCGACTGATCGGCCGCTGGAGGATCGTGGAGGCCGACCCCTGGGACCGGGCTCACCTCGATCTCTGCGGCCCGACGAGGCTGACGATCACCGCGCAAGGTGGCGAAATCGCCTTCGGCGCCTTGCAGGCCGGCCTCCAAGGCGAATCCGCGCGAGACTCCATTGGCTTTCACTGGGCCGGCTGCGAGGAAGGCGACGAGGTCGATGGCGAAGGAACCGCCGAACTTCTCGACGACCGCGCCCTCGAGATCGAGTTCGAGTACCGAAACGGCGACGAAGCCGTCCTCAAAGCGAAACGGGACCCTTCTTCAACAGCCTGCCAGGCGCGTATGCTCTGTTCTATGGATTGGCGCGCAGCCGTCTACCGTTACAGGCGGATGAACGTGTGTCCGGCTACCGGGAAGCTTGGGCGAATGTGGCCTGTCAATTGGATTCTACAAGTTTTGTGTGAGTTTTATGGAGAGGAAATAATACCAAAGGTCATAGCGGCTGACCGACGTGAGCCCATTCGCGCATTCCGATGGAGGTGATGGTTTGAGGCTGGGCGATCAGGTTTCGCCAGGCGGCGCAGGCGGCGTCGACGATGGCGTCGTAGTTTTCGAAGACGGTGTTTGAGAGCCAGTTCTGGCGGAGATATTGCCAGACGTTCTCGACCGGGTTGAGTTCCGGGGCGCGGGACGGCAGGAAGATCGGCGTGATGTTGTCGGGCACGTCGAGCTTGCCCGGAGTGTGCCATCCGGCTCTGTCGAGCAGCAGGACGGCATGAGCCCCTGCAGCGACGTTGCGCGAGATTTCGTCGAGATGGAGTTGCATCATGTCGGTGTCGGCATAGGGCAAGGCGAGCGCGGCGCCGACGCCGCGGGCGGGGCAGATCGCGCCGAACAGATAGACGTTGTCATAGCGCTGGTCGGCGGGCTGGCGGGGTCTCGTTCCGCGCCGGGCCCACAGCCGAACCTGGCCGTTCTTCTGGCCGATCCGGGCTTCGCCCTCAAACCAGATTTCCACCGGCGTCGTCTCCGGCAGTCCTTCGAGATGAGCACGTCACACGCGCGCGGGAAGTTTTATGGAATGGCCCGCCCCTCCTTCCGGCGTCGTAGGCTCGCCGGCGAATCAGGAGGAGGAAGGGATGGATATCTCTGTGCTTGGCGTCGACCTCGGCAAGAACGTCTGCAGCGTGGTTGGGTTGGATGCGTTCGGCGCGGTTGTGATGCGTCGCAAGGTACGGCGCGAGACACTGATTGCTCTGGCGGAGAAGCTTCCTCCGTGCGTTGTCGGGATGGAGGCCTGCTGCGGGGCTCATCATCTCGGCCGCGTGTTCACCGCCCACGGCCACGATGTCCGGCTGATGTCGCCCGAATATGTCCGGCCCTACATCAAGGCGCAGAAGAACGACGATCGCGACGCCGAGGGGATCGCGGAAGCGGCGACGCGGCCGACGATGCGTTTTGTCGAACTGAAGAGCCAGGACCAACTCGACATGCAGACGCTTCATCGATCGCGAGACCGGTTGGTCGGGGAGCGGACAGCTCTGATCAATCAGTTGCGCGCCATTCTGCTGGAGCGAGGAATGGTCGCGCCGCAGGGCAAACGGAAGCTCGAGCAGTTCCTGGGCGTGCTGATGGATGAGCAGGGCGGAGCGGGATTGAGTTTGCGGATGATCGTGCTCGTCGGCGACGCTCGCGCGCAATGGGCGGAACTCGATCGACGGATCTCTGCGTTCGACGCCGAGTTCGTCCGCTGGGTGAAGGAGAACGAAGAGGCTCGGCGGCTGACGACAATCCCTGGCGTCGGCCCGATCGTCGCATCCGCCCTTGTCGCCGCCGTCGGTCGGGCGGAAAGCTTCGACCGCGGGCGCGATCTCGCCGCGTGGCTCGGCCTGGTTCCCCGTCAGTTCACAACTGGCGGCAAGCCGAAGCTGCTCGGGATCAGCAAGCGCGGCAACAAATACCTGCGTAGGCAGCTGATCCATGGAGCGCGTGCGGCTCTGCCCTATGTGGCTGAGCGCGACACGCCGCTCGGCCGTTGGGCAAAAGAGCTGATGAGCAGGGCTCATCGCAATGTTGCGGTCGTCGCCTTCGCCAACAAGCTGGCGAGAATCGCTTGGGCGGTGCTGCGGCGCGGAGAACGGTTCGCCGTCACAGAAATGCCGGTAGTGGCATAGAGCTCGGCCGGTCGCGCTCAAAGCGTCCATCGGTCAATACGGGGTTTGCGAGAGGGTAACGACGGGATGGCCTGACAGTCGAACGGCGCTCCGGAAGCCTGGTTTAAAAAACGGCGCGGTCTGACGCCGGGAGTTTTATGAGGACCGGAGCGCGCGTATCTCCATCATGGTCGGAGGAAGCTCCTCGAGGCCGGATACGTTGAAGCAGACTGGATCAGCAGCCAATCTCGACAACCCCCTTGCAGACGGGGCGGGCCATACGGTTTTTAAACGCGTCGACGATCCGCTCGTCCTGAGCCGAATGACGCGGCCTCGCGCTCATGTGGGAGAAGCCCAGCTTCTTCAAAAGCTTCCCGACATAGCGCGCATGGAAGTCGACGCCGAACCGCTCGGCGATGACGCGTTTGAGGTCAATCCGGCGCCAGCGCACGACGCCGTCCTTCTCACGCTCCGGGCCGGCTTCGACGATCTTGGCGAACTCCGCCAGTTGCTCCGCTGACAGGCGAGGCTTGGGACCTTCCGTCCAGCTGTCGATGAGCCCCTCCGGACCCGAGGCGTTGAAGCGATGGACCCAGTCACGCAAGGTTTGGCGGTCCATGCCCCCGATCTTCGCGGCGCCGCCGCGATCCATTCCGTCCCTCACCGCAGCCAGCGACAGAAGCCGCCGGCTCTGGTTGACGTCCTTCGACCGCCGGGCCAACGCCCGAAGCTCCTCAGCCGAATAGTCCTCTCGTAATCTCACCGCTGCTGGCATGGCGCCAAACCCTCCGCGCCAACTTGAATCAGCCCCGCCCCGATTCGGGAATCCCCCCTTATGAGTTAGCCAGCAGAGCCTTTGGTATAAGGGTTGTCGGCGCGTGTCAGTCCGCCTGCACGGTGTTGCTGGCCCATATTCCCAACGACCGCATTTGCGCGACGCCGCAAGCCTCGTTCGGGTTCCACCTCGCTCATCTCCCCGACGCCACCGCGACGCTCTGGGCCGGCTATAGCGCAGGCATTCGCGAATGGATCAACGCGCGAGGCGGATTGACGGCTGACTTCAAATGGATGCGGGCGCCGGACATCTATCGTTTTTTCCGCAAGTGCTAGCTAGGCGCCGGGCTTCGTTGCGGACGCGCGAGTCCGCTCGTACCCGTCCACGGCTTCGCCTACCGTTGCGAAGAAGAACGGCTCGCCAATCTGATCGAACAGCCCGAATCGCTTGAGCTTGTCCTTCACCGGGTCTTTCAGCTCGGCAAAGCACAGTCTTGTTCCAGCGCGCCGGAGCGTTTCATTCAACTCTGAAAGCGCGTCGGCCGCGGTGACGTCGACGCTTGTCACCGGCTCGGCCGCGACGACCAGCCATTCGACCGGGGGCAGCGCCGCTGCTATTGCGTCGAGCGCGCAGTCCTTGAAGAACTCCGCGTTGGCGAAAAACAATGGCGCATCCCACCGGAACAACACCAGCCCAGGCAGTTGGCGTGCATTGGGATAGCGCGCGACGTCATGATAGCCCCTGACGCCCTCGACTCGTCCCAACACCGCAAAGTGCGGACGCCAACCATCCCAGAGAAACTCGAGCACTGCGATCACCACCGCGATGCCGACTCCCTCGATGGCGCCAAAGACGCCAACGCCGGCGAAGCACACCATCGACAGCCAAAACTCCCAGCGCTGAATTTTGAACAGCCGCTTGAGGTCAGCGACCTCGAACAGGCCGATCGCCGACGAGATGACGACAGCCGCCAATGCGGCGGTGGGGACATGCTTAAGAAGGTCCGGCGCCGACAACAGGATGAGAGCGACCACCAGCGCGCCGACCACGCCGGTCAATTGCGTTCTGGACCCTGCCGCCTCGGCGACCGGAGTGCGCGAGGAGCTGCTGCTGACCGGAAACCCCTGGAACAACCCCGCAGCGAGATTGGCGGCGCCGAGCCCCGCCATCTCCTGATTGGGATCGACGCGCGAGCCTGTTCGAGCCGCGTAAGTGCGGGAGAGCACGCTGGTGTCGGCGAACGACACCAACGAGACGGCAAAGCCGCCAATGATGACCGGAGCCAGGTCGGCGAACGGAACCCACGGAATTGAAAGCGTGGGCAGGCCGCGGGGCAGCGAACCGAGCACGGAGACGTTCGCACACTCCGCGAGGTTGAAGAAATAGGCGATGGCGGTCGCGGCAATCATCGCGACGAGGATTCCGGGAAAGCGCTTGCGACTCTTGACAAGCAAGATCGCTGCAAGGGTGGCGGCGCCGAGCGCGAACTCGACCCAATTGACCTTTCCGCCTGCGATCGAGTCGGCAATCGCCCAGAGGTCGCGCAAAGGTCCCGCGCTCGTGATCTTGAACCCGAGCAGTTTGGGCGCCTGGCTGATCAGCACCGTGAGCGCGATCCCGTTCATATAGCCGTAGCGGATCGGCTTCGACAGAAGCTCGGTTACGAAGCCGAGCCGAGCGATACCGCCGACGATAAGGATGGCGCCAGAGACAAGCGCCATCGCTCCGGCCGCCGCGAGCGCGCGATGCGGGTCGCCGCCCGACAGCGGAGACACCACGCCGAATATGACGGGCGCCAGCGAAGAGTTGGGTCCGAGCACCAAGATGCGGCTGGGGCCGAACAAGGCGTAGGCCAGCAAGCAGGAGATCGTGGCGTAGAGGCCGTAGATGGCGCCGACGCCCGACGCGACTGCGTAGGCGACGCCGACCGGCGCCAGCATCGTCGCCAATACAATTCCGGCCACGAGGTCGTGCGTGAGCCAGGCCAGTTCATAGCTTCGCAAGGTAACCAGGCCCGGCAGCCACCCGGCCCAGCTTCTTCCCCCTGCAACGGTCGAACTGAGATTGCTCAACGGCCCTGCCCCAATCGTCGCGGCCCGGCTGGTGGAAAGGCCGCCGCGGCTAGCTCAGAGTATCACGGGCGAGTCCGAGCCGGCTTGTCGTTGTAGCGGTTCGGACCGCCGACCGGGACTTTCAGACGCATAACACACCACAACTATGTTGAAGTGGTATTCGGCCGTTGCAGAAAAATGAGCCTAAAGCATTGATAAACCTCGATCGCGCGCAAAACCGCACACTCCTTGAGAGGCCGTATTTTTCGCCCCGGCCCGGGCCTTGCCAAAAGCCGCCGATTGCCGCCAAGCTTCCGCCCGACCGCCTCCGAAGGGTGCCCCTTAAGCGAGCCCATGATCCCCAACGCGCCCCGTCCGTTCGACTTCGACCTCGGCGAGAGCGCCGCGATGATTCGCGAAAGCGCCCGCGCCTTCGCCGAGAAGGAGATCGCCCCGCGCGCCGCGGCGATCGATCGCGATAACCTATTTCCCGGCGACCTATGGCCGAAAATGGGAGCGCTCGGCCTGCACGGGATCACCGCGCCGGAAGAGCACGGCGGGCTTGGTCTCGGCTATCTCGAGCATTGCGTGGCGATGGAGGAAATCTCGCGCGCAAGCGGCTCGGTCGGGCTGTCGTACGGGGCGCATTCGAACCTCTGCGTCAACCAGATCGTGCGCAACGGCAATGACGAGCAGAAGGCGCGCTATCTGCCGAAGCTCATCTCCGGCAAGCACGTCGGCGCGCTCGCGATGTCGGAGCCGAACGCAGGCTCCGACGTCGTCTCGATGACGACCCGCGCCGACAGGAAGGGCGACCGCTACGTCCTCAATGGCGCGAAGATGTGGATCACCAACGGTCCCGTCGCCGAGACCCTCGTCGTCTACGCCAAGACCGATCCCGCGGCGGGCGCGCGCGGCGTCACCGCTTTCCTCGTCGAGCGCAGCATGAAGGGCTTCTCGCAAGGCGCCAAACTCGACAAGCTCGGCATGCGCGGCTCGGACACAAGCGAGCTCATCTTCGCCGACTGCGAAGTGCCGGAAGAGAACGTGCTGGGCAAGGTCGGCAAGGGCGTCAACGTGCTGATGAGCGGGCTCGACTACGAGCGCGTGGTGCTGGCGGCGGGGCCGCTCGGCCTCATGCAGGCGGCGCTCGACGTCGTCCTGCCTTACGTCCACGAGCGCAAGCAGTTCGGCCAGGCGATCGGAACGTTCCAATTGGTGCAGGGCAAGCTCGCCGACATGTATGTGGCGATGAACGCTGCCAAGGCCTACGTCTACGCCGTCGCCAAGGCCTGCGACCGGGGCCAGACGACGCGTGAGGACGCGGCCGGCGCGATCCTCTACGCCGCCGAGCGCGCGACCCAAGTCGCGCTCGACGCGATCCAGATCCTTGGCGGCAACGGCTACACCAACGACTATCCGCTCGGGCGCCTGCTTCGCGACGCCAAGCTCTACGAGATCGGCGCCGGCACGAGCGAGATCAGGCGCATGCTGATCGGGCGCGAATTGTTCGAGAAAACCGCGTAAGCTTCCGCGGTTCGATCATTATTATCTGCGCAGTTTAGTTATTTGTTTCTTTAGAGGATGCCCGGCAGATATGAGCCGGCTCGAATGGTCTTGAGTCCTTCACCGGGCGCGACGCCATCCACCGATCTTGCCGCCTCCTAACGCATCCTCGCCAACTCCGTGTCAGCTGAATGCCGTTGTCCAACTCAAGATATGCACAAGGATCGCGATTGGCGGCGAGCGCTACGATCGGGCCGCCCAATCCTAGGAGGACGTCGCGGTCGCCGAGGAGGCGCCCTCGGAAAAAGGGTTTCGCTTACGCAACGACAATTCGGCCCTTCGTCAAGATCGCTCTCGGGGTCGGCCTCGTCGTCGCCTTCGGCTGGGCGCCGCTTAGTCGCGGCGGTGTCATGCAGAGCCAATTCTGTTGAAGATACAGGGAGTCAGCGCCGCTGACTCGGGCTCGGCGTATTCGAAGTGACTCGAGGGTGGTCTTGAAAATCTTTGGCGGCGATCGCTTGAGCGCTTGAGCCTGCGGGCGGGGGCACGTAAGCAAAGGCCGTTTCTAAACAATATGCTTTGGTTACATATTCGTACTGTTGATCTCATTTAGATAATCGAAAGATCTAGCGACTCAGAGTCTCCGGACTTACTTCGTTGTTCTCGCCCTATCGTTCCCAATTCCGACCATCCGCAAAGTTGAGGAGCGTTCGAAATTTCCCCGCCGTTAACGAGGTCGAAAATTCCGAAGCTGTCCAAGTTATTTGACTTTGGCCGTTTGCGTCGGTTTGACGAGACCTCAACTCTGCTTTGCGATAATAGAAAGCCGTCTTTTCTGCGGCCTTATCGTGAAGGTCGCCCGAGGTTCGTTGATGGTGTGGTTCGTCCTTGCGGGAATGGCCGCTTGCGTGGTCCTCGCGGCGGTTTGGCCGCTGCTGCGCCGGTCGTCGAGCGTGAAAATGGACCCCGGGTTGAACGAAGCGGCGTTCTACAAGGCGCAACTCGACGAAATTAAGCGAGACGTCGAGCGCGGTCTATTGCCGCAAGGTGAGGCGGAGAGCGCGCGCGCGGAAGCCGCGCGTCGACTCATTGCGGTGGCGTCAGGCCCTCCGCAAGCGCCGCCCCCTAGTGGCCGCCTCACTCGCCTTGCGGCGGTGGTTCTGATCGCGGTCGGGCTGCCCGCGATCGCCTTTCCCCTTTATGCGCGCCTCGGCCAACCCTCGATACCCGACGAGCCGCTGGCGAGCCGCAAGGTCACGCCGCAAACGGATGGTGGGATCGAGGCGGCGGTGGCGGCGGTCGAGGCGCGGCTGACCGCCAAGCCGGACGACGGCAAGGGCTGGGCGGTAATCGCGCCAGTCTACATGCGCCTCGAGCGCTATGCCGACGCGGCGCATGCTTATGCCGAGGCGCTGCGCATTCTCGGTGAAGACCCGCTGCGCCGGGCCGCTTACGGCGAGGCTCTGGTGGCGGCGGCCGGAGGCGTGGTCACGGACGAGGCGCGGCAGGCGTTCGATCGGGCGCTTACTGAGAAGCCGGGCCAGCCGCAGGCGCGTTATTATCTCGCGCTCGCCGCCGAACAGGATGGCAACAAGGCCGACGCAATCCGCGACTACCAAGCGTTGCTCGCCGACTCGCCGGCTGAGGCCCCGTGGCGGAGCCTCGTGAACACGCGGCTCGCGGCGCTCAAGGGCGAGCCGGCCCCGGCGGAGAACGCCGCCGCCATTCCCGAGGCGCAGCGGCCGATGATCGAGGGCATGGTGTCGAAACTCGCCACGCGGCTCGCCAGCAGCGGCGGCGGCGTCGACGAATGGTCACGCCTTATTCGCGCCTATACCGTGCTGCATGAGGCTGACAAGGCCAAGGCGGCGCTGGCCGACGCGCACAAAGCGCTGGCGTCGGACGCCAGCGCAGTCGCGAGCCTCGACGCGCTCGCGCGCAACCTTGGCCTCGGAGACGCCAATTGACCCGTCGCGGCCGCCGCCTTGCGCTGATCGCCGCCGCCCTCGCCGTCGTCGGCGCGGCGGCCGGCCTTTCGCTTTATGCGCTGAGCGACAGCATCGTGTTCTTTTACAGCCCGACCGAAGTCCTCGAGAAAGTGGTCCAGCCTGGCGCGCGGCTGCGCATCGGCGGCCTCGTGAAGATGGGCTCGGTCGTCAAATCCGGAAACGAGCACGTCAGTTTCGTCCTCACCGACGGCGCGCATGACCTCAAGGTCGCGTATCAGGGCCTGCTGCCAGACCTGTTCCGCGAGGGGCAGGGCGTGGTCGCCGAAGGCGTGCTCGAGCCTTCCGGCCAGATGCGCGCCGAGACCATTCTCGCCAAGCATGACGAGCGCTACATGCCGCGCGAGGTGGTCGAAGCCTTGAAGAAGCAGGGGCGTTGGCAGGAAGGGGAGGCCGTCGCCAAGCCATGATTGTCGAGATCGGCCATTTCGCCCTGGTGCTCGCGCTCGCCGCCGCGCTCATCCAGACCATCGCGCCGTTCTGGGGCGCCCGCGTCGGCGACGCCGGGCTGATGGGGGTTGGGCGCAGCGCCGCGCTCACGCAACTGGCCTTGATCGGGATCGCCTTCGCCGCGCTCGTCAACGCGCATCTCACCTCGGATTTTTCGGTGCTCAACGTCGCCGAGAATTCGAACAGCGAGATGCCGGCGATCTACAAGATCTCCGGCGTGTGGGGAAACCACGAGGGCTCAATGCTGCTGTGGGTCCTGATTCTAGCGATCTTCGGCGCGCTCGTTGCCCTGTTCGGCCGCGCGCTGCCGCGCGCCTTGCGCGCCGACGCGCTCGCCGTTCAGGGCCTGATCAGCCTCGCCTTCCTCGGCTTCATTCTCCTGACCTCGAACCCGTTCGAGCGCCTTGTCCCCGCGCCGTTCGAGGGGCGCGACCTCAATCCGATCCTGCAGGACCCGGGCCTCGCGATACATCCGCCGCTGCTCTACCTCGGCTATGTCGGCTTCTCGATCGTGTATTCGTTCGCCGCAGCGGCTTTGATCGAGGGCCGGATCGATGCCGCGTGGGCGCGCTTCGTGCGCCCATTCACCCTGGTCGCCTGGAGCTTCCTCACCCTTGGCATCGCCGCAGGCTCGTTCTGGGCTTATTACACGCTGGGCTGGGGGGGCTTCTGGTTCTGGGACCCGGTCGAGAACGCCTCCCTCATGCCGTGGCTCGCCGGCACCGCCTTCCTCCATTCGGTCGCGGTGATGGAGAAGCGCGACGCCTTGAAAGTCTGGACGATCTTTCTCGCCATCCTCGCCTTCTCGTTCTCGCTGCTCGGCACCTTCCTCGTTCGCTCCGGCGTGCTCACCTCCGTCCACGCCTTCGCTAACGATCCGCGCCGCGGCGTTTTCATTCTCGCCATTCTGGCGCTGTTCATATCCGGCTCGTTCGCGCTCTTCGCCTGGCGCGCGCCGATGCTCAAGCAGGGCGGCCTGTTCGCGCCGATTTCCCGCGAGGGGGCGCTGGTCGTCAACAATCTGCTTTTGACCACCTCATGCGCCACCGTCCTGTTCGGCACCCTCTATCCGCTGGCGCTCGAGCAGCTGACCGGCGCCAAGATCACCGTCGGCGCGCCCTTCTTCAACCTCACCTGCGGCGCGCTCCTGCTCACCGCCTGCTTCGTCGCACCGTTCGGCTTCTCGCTCGCCTGGAAGCGCGGCGACCTTCTGGGGGTCGCGCAGCGGCTGACCTTCGCGCTCATCCTCGGCGCGGTGACTGCGGCGGTCGGCGCGGCGCGGCTCGGCGGCGCCTCGGTGTTCGCCCCGCTCGCCATGGGCCTTGCGATCTTCGTCATCGTCGGCACGCTGATCGAAGTCGTCATGCGCGCATGGCGTCCGGGCCTTGCTCCTGGCGCGGCGCTCAAGCGCGCGCGCGGCCTGCCTTTGTCGTTCTTCGGCGGGGCGCTCGCCCATCTTGGCCTCGGCGTGACGCTGCTGGGCTTGTCTGGCCTCGGCTTCGGCGCCGAGAAGATCGCGACCCTGCACAAGGGCGCGCCAGTACAAGTCGGTCCTTATTCGGTCACGCTGAACGCGATCGGGGAGCGGCTCGGGCCGAACTACAAGGAGGCGGTAGCGTCGGTGACCGTGCGCTCCGGCGGCGCCGTCGTCGCCGAGATCGCGCCGGCGCGCCGCCAGTTCGCTTCCCGCGAGATGACCACCACCCAGGCGGGTCTGGCGACGCTTCATTTCGGCCAGGTCTATGTGTCGATCGGCGACCCCGCCGCCGACGGGACCGTGCCCGCGCGTCTCTACTGGAAACCGCTGGTGACCCTGATCTGGTTCGGCGCCGCCGCCATGGCGCTCGGCGGCGGGCTGTCGCTCGCCGACCGGCGCCTGCGCTTCGGCGCGGGCGTCGGGGCGAAGGCCGGCGCGCGCGCGCTCGCCCAACCGGCGCTGTAGCCGCATGCGCCTCATCCGCCTCGCGCTTCTCCTCCTCCTCGCGCTGGTTTCAGCGCCCGCCTTCGCGGTGCAGCCGGACGAAGTGATGAAGGACCCGGCGCTCGAGGCGCGCGCCCGCGCGCTCTCGGCCGAACTGCGCTGCCTCGTCTGCCAGAACGAATCGATCGACAATTCGGAGGCGCCGCTCGCGCGCGATATCCGTCTGCTCATTCGCCAGCGCATCAGGCAAGGCGAGAGCAACGACACCGTGCGCGCCTATCTGGTCTCCCGCTACGGCGACTTCATTCTCTTGAAGCCCCCGTTTCAGGCGGACACGCTTCTGTTGTGGCTGAGCCCGGCGATCGTTCTTAGCCTTGGCGTCGCCGCCGCTTTATACGCCCGTCGCCGCGCGCCTCGCGCGACCCCGGCCCTAAGTCCGGAAGAGGAAGCCCGGCTCGCGGCGCTGACCAACGATGCGCGCCGTGGGTGAGGCGGTCGGGCGCGCCATGCAATGCGCGGCTCTATCGGTCGCCATGGCCTTTGTCCTTGCGCTTTCAACTTCGGCCTTGGCGACGTCGCGCAACCATGAAGTAGCGGCTTGGTGCGCCCGATACGGCGGGGGAACTGACCCTTTTTAAAGGGCTTGCGCCTGTGCGGTGCGCCTCAGATGCGTGGTTGTCGATCATGCTCCGCTCCAGCTTGCCGCGCTTGTCCGTCGGTTCGGCGAAAATCTTGTTGAACACGCCTAGTCGAAGCTCATCGGGCGCGACCCGTTTCAGATCGAAAGGATCTCGAAGGACCTCGTGGGCTACCGCGGCTTCCGCTCGACCGGCGCGGAAATGCGGTGGACATCGGCGCTTGACTTCGCGCTCCGGGACATCGTTGGCAAGGCGACCGGACAGCCGATCGCCCAGCTTCTTGGCGGCTTCTCTCGCGACAAGATCCGTACGTACAACATCTGCGCCGGCACCGCATATGCGGGAGAATCTGGGGCAGAGCACGGCGCATTGGGAGCTTGCGCGCAACCAGCGACGATATGATGACCTCAACGGGTTCCCCGAGCGGGCGGACGAACTTTGCACAGGAGCTTCTCAGCGAGGGGATCACGGCGATGAAGATTTGACCGTTCGACCTGGCCGCGAAAGCGAACGACGGCGTCAGCATTTCCAATTCTGAGCTGAAGGGCGCTCGAACCATTCGAAAAGATTCGTCCGCGCGGTCGGCGAAAAAATGGAGGTAATCGTCGAATTCCATTCACTTTGGCAATTGCTGCCGGGGATTCGAATTGCGCGCGCTCTCGCGACCTACGACACGAAGTGGCACGAGGACCCGATCAAAGTGGACAGTCTCGCGAGCCTTAAGCCGCTATGCGGAGGCCTCGGTAGCACCGATCTGCGCCTCTGAGACGCTGGCCTCGCGAAGGGCTTTCGCGACCTGTTTGAGACGGGCGCCGCTGGGTCATCATCCTTGATCTCTCCTGGCGCGGCGGCCTGTCGGAAGGGAAGAAGATCGCCTCCATGGCCGAGGAGCGGCGTCTGCCGGTCGCACCGCACGACTGCACGGGGCCAGTTGTCCCTTGCGCGTCGACACACCTGTTGCTCAACGCCCCGAACGCGATCATCCAGGAGAGCGTGCGCGCCTGCTATCGCACCTGGTATCAGGATCTTGCGACGGGGTTGCCGAAGGTCGAGAACGGGACAATTACGGTCCCGCCGGGACCAGGGTTGGGCATGGAGCTCGCGCCTGACCTATCACAAAGGTTTACCGCAAGCGTTTGTGAATTCTCCACCGCCTGAAAGGCGGTGGCTTCGAGTTACGGCTCAAAGCCGGATCGGTCCGCCATCCGGCGGACGTGGCCGCAACTCACGTGACATTGAAGTTGTCATCGGGCTCGGGAGGGGTTTGGTTCTTGATATCGCTGCTCACCACCCAATAGCCCCCTCGCCCACAGATGCTGGCCCCAGTAGCGCTTGCGCAACACGCCGAACTCGCTCAGCAGCTTGTGCGAACTGCGGCCCTTCAAGTGCTGCACAGCGCGCCACACCGACAGGCTCGGAGGGATCGACAGCAGCATGGGGACATGGTCGCGATTGATCGACCCCGCGTGCACCGCCATCTCATGCGCCCGCGCCGTCTCGCGCAGCAATTCGCGACAGCGAACCCCAACGCCGCCGCCAAGCACCGGGTAACGATACTTCGTCACCCAGACCAAGTGATACTTGCAGTCCCAGACCGTATGGCCGCCACGCTTGTACGCTTCCATCCAGCCAATCTACACCGGAAGCGCCCCCATCCAGCCGCCTAAAGGCGTGGGGTTTACCGATCCCCTATCGGGGACTCCAAATCGCCCTGACGTTCATCAGGACGATCGTCAAGCTGGCAAAAAAAAGGGAGGATATTTATGAAAAGACTGCTGTTGGCGTCTTGCGCGCTTTGCCTGGCGTCGCTCAAGCGGCGAGCGTGAAGATCGCCTTCACCATCTCCTCGCCGTCGAATACGTTCTGGCGAGCGGTGAAAAAAGGCTTCGACGACGCGTGCGCCAAGGTGCAGGCGGATTGCCAAATGATCTTCACTCAGACCGAGGGTTCGATCGAGCAGCAAGCCGCGAACATGCAGGCGGGGATCGCCGGCAAGGCGGACGTGCTGATGACCTCGATCGCCGACAACAACGCCCTTACCTCGATCCTGCAGACGCTCAGAAGCCGGAATCACGGTCATTGGCGTCAATGTCGACGCGACCCAGGGACCGGCGAAGGAGGCGCGGCATGCCTTCATTAGCAAGATCTCTACAACGCCGGCGTCGCATTCGAACAGGCGCAGATCGGCGCCATCCCCAAGGAGGGGCCTTTCGGCGTGAGCGCGCCTGGCCAAAACTGGCCCGAGCAACGTGCGGCGGGCATCATGAAGGCGCTCGAGGACTTCAAGGCGGCGAACCCGTCACGTCAGATCAAGATCGTCCGCCTCGACACCGGAACCGACCACCGCTGACCATGTCGGCGCCTATCTCAACGCCAACAAGGATGTGAACGCCTATTTCGACGCCGGCTTTTGGCACGCGGCGGTCGTTCGCGTGCTTCGGGACCGTGGCGTTCCTGCCGGCAAGTGCTGCTCGGCGGATTCGACCTCGTGCCGGAGGTCGTTCAGGAAATGATTTCCAGCTATGTGCAGGTGTAGGTTGACCAGCAGCCCTGCGTGCAGGGTTTCATGCCCGTATTGGAGGGGTACCTCACCAAGACGGTCGGGCTCGCGCCGACCGACGTGAACACCGGCAAGGCGTTGATCTATCCCGATCAGGCCAAAGGCGATCCTGGATCTCGTCAAGAAGGGCGTCCGCTGATCCGTATTGCGATAGCGCGCGGGCGCATTCCGTTGCCCGCGCCTCAAACGCTTCAAGCGTTCTCGCGAGCGAGGTCTATGAGACGCCCGTTCAAGATTTACCCGGAGAGTCAAGAGCTGGGCGGGGTCGTGCTGCTCGCGCTGCTCGTCGTGCTGTTCGAGTTCGCCTCCGGCGGAACGTTCGGAGACATGCGCGGCGTCCTCGGGCTTATGCCGAGATGGGGGCTGGTTGCGATCGGCGTTACGATCCTCATGATCGGGGGTGAGTTCGACCTTTCCGTCGGCGCGGTGTTCGTGCTCGCTCCGATGGTGATGGCGGTCTCGATGGTCGCCGCCGTCCCGTTCGTTCCGGCGGTGCTGCTGGGCCTCTTGGCCGCCGCAGTTTTCGTTTTTCTCAATGGCTTCATCACGCTGCGCTTCGGCATCCCGTCCTTCATAACCACGCTCGGCATGCTGTTCGTCGCACGCTCGGTCACGGTGCTCCGACGCAGTCCGGAATTTTTATTTGAATCGCTCTTCGCTATTAGAGCGGTTTCCGCGCGGGTTGAATCGCTCGGGATTCCCGAATCGGAGGAAATCTGATTCTTGAGCGGCGCAAATCGGAGGCGGCGCGAGATGGGGCCTTTGTCGGTGGATTTGCGCAAGCGGGTGGTTTCGGCGGTTGGGGAGGAAGGCATGAGTTGCCGGGCGGCGGCGCGGCGGTTCGGGGTTAGCTTTGCCAGCGCAATCCGGTGGGTGGCGGCATTGCGCGAGCGCGGCAGCTATGCAGCGCTGCCGATGGGCGGCGACACGCGTTCGCAGCGCGTGGAGGCGCATGGGGACTACCTTTTGCGCCTTCACCGGCGCGAGCCTGACCTGACGCTGGCCGAAATCTGCGCTCGTTTGGAGCGTACGCGGGGCGAGAAGGTGTCGCCGTCGATGATCTGGCGGTTTTTCGACCGCCACCACATCACGTTCAAAAAAAGTCGGCGCACGCGAGCGAACAGGACCGGCCCGACGTCCTTGAACGGCGGCGGCGGTGGTTCGATGGTCAACTCGACCTCGATCCGCTGAAACTGGTGTTCGTCGACGAGACCGCGGCGATGACCAACATGGCGCGCCGCTACGGTCGGCGACGACGCGGGCGACGTCTGCGCTGCGGCGTTCCGCACGGCCATTACAAAGCGATCACCTTCGTCTTCGGCCTGCGCCTGAGAGGCGCCGTCGCGCGCAAGGCCTATGACCACGCCATGAACGCCGCGACGTTCGAGGCCTGGCTTGAGCACTGTCTCTTGCCAACCTTGGAGGAGGGCGACATCGTCGTGCTCGACAATCTCAAGGCTCACAAGAGCCCGAGAGTGGCGGAAATCCTGGCCAGGAAAAACTGCACGGTGCGATACCTGCCGCCCTACAGCCCGGACTTCAACCCGATCGAGATGGCGATATCCAAGCTGAAGGCCGCGCTGCGAAAATTGGCCGAGCGCACTGTCGCCGGTCTCATCGCCCTCTTGGAGGGCTGCGCCGGCCTCTTCAAGCGGGACGAATGCGAGAACTACTTCGAGACCTGCGGGTATGAGCCCGCTGAACTCCCCCTCCGCGACACAACCTGAACGGATTCCGCTCTAAAAAGTCCCGATTCGGAAAAATAAAACGCTAGAGATGGGAGCTGTTTTACTAACGATTATTCGTGCTCGCTCGCGCTTTTCCCATTTGCTTGCGGGCAGTTCGTGGGGAGGTTGCATCTGGGTCACGCGCCCCGGTCGGTGGCGCGGGCATACAACAGTGTAGGAGGACGAGGCTCGTGAGCGTACCCACCATCCGCCTAACCACCCTCGCGCATGGCGGCGGGTGCGGTTGCAAACTGTCGCCCGCGGTGCTGCGTGAACTGCTGGTCGGCGAGCCCGCGGCTGCGCCCTTCGCCAACCTCATCGTCGGCACGGAGACCGGCGATGACGCGGCAGTGTCGGCGCCTAGAGGACGAAAATTGCATTGTCGCGACCACCGACTTCTTCATGCCGATGGTCGACGATCCGTTCGACTTTGGCCAAATCGCCGCAACCAACGCGCTTTCCGACGTCTATGCCATGGGAGCTAAGCCCATCTTCGTACTGGCGATCCTTGGCATGCCAGTCGATAAAATGACCGCCAGCATGATCCGCGAGATCCTGCGCGGCGGCGCGACAAAGGCGGCGGAAGCGGGAGTTCCGGTAGCGGGCGGGCATTCCATCGATTCGCCCGAGCCGATCTACGGACTTGCCGTCGTCGGTCTCGTCTCGACCAAAGCGCTAAAACGCAACTCGGAAGCTCGCCCAGGCGACGCGCTGATCCTGACCAAACCCCTCGGCGTCGGAATCTATTCGGCGGCGATCAAGAAGGGCGCGCTCTCCTCTGAAGGCTATCGCGAGATGCTGGGCTTCATGACGCGCCTCAACGCGGTCGGCGCCGATCTCGGGCGCGACGAAGCGGTCCATGCAATGACCGACGTCACCGGCTTCGGCCTGGCCGGCCATACGCTCGAAATGGCGCGCGGCGCGGGCCTGACCATCCGCCTGCATATCGGCGACGCGCCGCTGCTCGCTGAGGCCGAGACTCTCGCCCGCGCCGGCTTTGTCACCGGCGCCTCACACCGCAATTGGGCGAGCTACGGCGACGCCGTGGTCCTGCCGTCCGAATTCGAAGACTGGCGGCGCGTGCTGATGACCGATCCGCAGACCTCCGGTGGTCTGCTCGTCGCATGTGAGGCTCAAGCCGCGCCCGCCATCCTCGAGCGCATCCGGGAAAGCGATCCGTGCGCGGCGATCATCGGTAAGGTGGAGCCGGGCACGCCCGTTATCGTGGTGGAGTAGAGCCCGCAGGCTTGGAGGCTGGCGGAAGAGAGTGGGAGTCGAACCCACCTGAGACAGGCTCGCTGCCCCACACGGATTTGAAGTCCGGGCGCCCCACCGGGGACAATTCTCCTCCATGCGCACCACCATGAGCTTCGGCGAGAAGGCCAAACAGGTCCAGGCGAGCCCGATTGATCCGACGCAGATCACCCTTGCGCAGGGTCACGCCACGACGATCGAAGAATTCGAGAATCTGGATCGCGACTTTGCGCCCGCTCGCTGTCCGATCGCGGAACTCTGCGGCGGAGAAGCCGGCATGTCTGGCTCCGGCGGTCAGATCGGCGGCAATCCAGACCATCTCGCGCACAGTCGAGCGCAGGAAGAAATGGTCGTGCGCGACCTCGTCCGCCCATCCCATACGGCCAACACGCTTCAGAATCCGCTGAACATCCGCCTCCGCGCGACCGGTCGCCGCCGCAATGTCGCGCACCCTCGGCGGCCGAAACCGCTCCGTCCCCCCGAGCAGCGGCGCGACGGTCTCCCAAGCGCCCATGTCCTCAGCGGTCAGCCTGACCTCGTGCGAAGGCAGTCTGACGAAGGCGCCTTCCAAGGCGAGCTCGTTCACGCGGGCGAGTTTATGCAAGACGGCGTCGAACGCCAGCTTCGGCAGCCGTGGTCGCAGCGCCATGCGCAACTCTTCGCGCCCGATGCCCTGAAGGTCCGGGTTTTCGCTGTGATAGGCCGCGATCCGTTCAACTGCAGTAGACGCGAACTCGCTCCATCGCTCGCGCGCGAGAGCCACTCTCGAGTCCGCTGTTTCAAGGACGACGAGGTTGAGAGTGGACGCAAGCTCGTCGGTTCGCTCCGCCGTGAGAGCGCGGTCGCGCGCAAAGGCAGCGAGGTCGGCGGCGAACGGCGGCGCGTCCACGAGCGCGGCGAAGGACGCGGCCGGATCGCGGATCGCAAGCGACGCGCGCTGCGCCTGCCTTTCCGCCGTGCGCCGCTTGCGCGCCGGCGCCCTGAGATCGAGGAAAACGCCTCCGCCCAGGGTCCGCTGGGCCGATGCGTCGCGGATCACATAGCGATCCATGGCGGCCGCCGCGATCGGCCGATCGAGCACGAGCTGGACGTGCGCCCCGTCCCCCGGGGCGACGGGCGTTTCGCCAAGCAGAACGATGCGCGCGCTCGATTCCGACGCGCCGTGGTGGAGACGCACCGGAAACCACTGCCTGAGCGGCTTCTTCTCGCTCGGCAAGAGGCGCAGAATCGCGTCGACCCGGTCCGTGGGCGCATGAAGGCTGGGATCGAGCACCATATCGCCGCGCCGAATCGCCTCCTTTCCGACGCCCGGACCCGTGAGATTGAGTGCGCAGCGATCGCCGGCCCGCGCGGTTTCGGCTGCTCTGTTTTGCGCATGCAAGGACCGAATGCGCACCTTGAGCCCGGATGGGCTGACCTGGACTCGGTCGCCCACCCGGACCAATCCGGAATAGACCGTGCCCGTGGCCACCAGGCCGACGCCGGGCAGAGTGAAGGCCCGGTCGACCGCAAGACGAAAGCGGGTCCCCTGAGAGCGATCGCTCTTGACGCTGCTCGCTGCTTCGAGGTGGGCGCGCAGCGCGTCGAAGCCCTGCCCCGTCATCGCCGAGACGGTCAGCACGCGAGCTTTCGCGAGCGTAGTCCCGCGGATGATCGCTCGCGCCTCCCGGTCGACCTCGCCGAGCCGCTCGTGAGACGCCAGATCCGCTTTCGTAAGCACAACAACGCCGCGATCGACGCCGAGCAAGTCGAGGATCGCCAGATGCTCAAGCGTCTGGGGCTTCACGCCGTCATCGGCCGCGATCGTCAAAATCGCGTAGTCGATGCCAGCGGCGCCGGCGAGCATGGTGTGGACAAAGCGCTCGTGGCCCGGAACGTCAATGAAGCCGATCGGCGGCCCCGCCGCTATGGACATGTAAGCGAAACCAAGGTCAATCGTGATGCCGCGCGCCTTCTCTTCCTTAAGTCGATCGCCATTAACTCCCGTCAGCGCCCTCACCAGGGTCGTTTTGCCGTGGTCGATATGCCCAGCGAGCCCGACGATCACGGCTGCCCTTCCGGCGAAACTCGCGACTCGGACCGCGGCGGGTCCATGGACGTCGTAGCATCGTCTCTCAGATGCGCCAGATTGGACAGGAAAGCCTGTTCGTCGGTGAGGCAGCGGAAGTCGAGCACCAAGCGGTCCTTCTCGATGCGTCCGATCACCGGCGACGGCAACCGCCGCAGCCTGCGCGCTAAGTCCACGATCGCGCCGCCGCTTGCCGATGCTCGGATGCAAAGACCCGCGCTGTCGATTGTCTCGAGTGGGAGAGCGCCGGAGCCAATTTGGCTGCGGCATTGGCAGAGCTCGACCACGAACGCTGCCCCGAGCGACCTGGCGACATAGGGCAATGCACGAGCCGCGCCAACCTCAATGTCTTGTCGCGGTCGCGCAAGGAACCGCAAAGTTGGCAGACCCTCAGTGAGCCGGTCCGGGTCTCGATAGAGCTTGAGCGTGGCCTGGATCGCGGCAAGGCGAATCTTGTCGAACTCGAAGCGCCCGCTTCATCGGATTGCGACTGATCGCGGCAATCAGCTCACGCTTCCCGACGATAAAGCCCGCCTGAGGTCCCCCCAGCAACTTGTCGCCGGAGAAGGTGACGAGGTCGGCGCCCTCGGCCAGAGCCTCGCGGACGGTCGGCTCGCGCTTTAGCCCATAGATCGTGAGATCAGCAAGCGTGCCCGATCCCAGATCATGCAGGAGCGGGACGCGCGCCTTTTTGGCGATCGCCGAGAGGTCTCGCGTTCCGACCTCCGAGGTGAAGCCCTGGATACGATAGTTCGATGTGTGGACCTTCAAAATCACGCCGGTTTCTGCGTTAAGCGCCGAAAGATAGTCCTTTGGGTGCGTGCGATTGGTCGTGCCGACCTCGACAAGCCTCGCCCCGGCGCGCGCCATGATTTCCGGCATGCGAAAGGCGCCGCCGATTTCGATGAGCTCGCCGCGCGACACCACTGCCTCGCGGCCATTGGAGAGCGTATTCAGGCATAGGAGCACGGCGGCGGCGTTGTTATTGACGACCGTCGCGTCTTCGGCACCTGTCAACGAGCACAATAAGGATCTGATGTGGTCGTCACGCTCGCCACGTTTGCCGGTTTCCAAGTCGAACTCGAGCGCGACGGCATTCCGCATAGCCGCGACGGCCGTCTCGACCGCCGCCTCAGCGAGCATCGCGCGGCCAAGATTGGTGTGCAGCACTGTGCCGGTGAGATTGAACGCCGGCCTCAATGCCGAGCGATCCTCCTTCTCAAGGCAGGCGAGAGCCTGAGCGGCAAGATGCTCAGCGCCTGGGACGAAGCGCCCTCCGGCCTGCAAGATCGCGCGTGCATGGTTGAGCGCCGCTCGAACAGCGTCTGTGGCGGTCGCGCGACCGTATCGCTCGATAAGGATTCCGGCAGCAGGCGTATTCAGGACCGCGTCAACCGCCGGCAGATCGCGCAGACGTGCGGAGCTCATTGTCGCTAAACCCTATCATGCTCCAATGGGCAAATGGAGCACCTTCGTGGGATAAGCTCGGAACTGCAAAGACGCGCCGCAACTCGCAGTCTTAAGCTATTCCGCGACTTCCTATAGATCGCCGCCGCCTTGCGCCGATCTCCGCCTGCTTCGGACTTCGCCCAAATCGTGTTCCAGGAAATAATTGAGGAAGGTCCGGATCGCCGCGATCGCGCCGAGGCGGCCGACTTCGTCCCAGCTGGTGGTGACAGCAGTTTCCAGAACGTCGGCGGCAAGCTGGAAGGTGAGGCCGGCGACGAGCCAGCGGCCGAGGCGCAGCCACACGTCGCGCTCGTGGTGGCCGTCGGGCGAGGAAAACATCGTCCACAAGCCCTGGAGGAAGGCTTCGACCGCGCCGACGACGATGAGGACCAGCGCCAGCCAGTCGATCGCGACGACGGCGACGTTGGTTGCGAGGATCAGCCAGTCTCTCACCGCGTCGCGCTCACATTGTTGTTTTATATGGCGAGTTGGCTCAGCGAGTTGGGGCAGGAGCAGGCCGCCGCGACTCGCTGAACCTCCGCTTCAATGCATGCCCGCGCCGGTCTCGCGCATCGCCTTCAAGGCGTCGTCGAGGGTGAAGGTGTTGGGTTTCTGAATCGGCGGGAAGTCCTTGAAGGTCGCCGCCCACTGCGATGCGAGCGCCTGAGCCCCGTATATCATGGGGATGTGGTCAATGTACCACTCGAAGTACGAGTTGGATGTTTGGTCGGCGCGTTCGTAAGGATCGGTGCGGAGATTGAAAATCTTCGGCGCCCGGAGCCGGACAAAAGGCTCGAGCCAGATCTGAAGCGTGCCGTGGCAGCGCTGCTCCATGAACACCACTTTCCAATTGTCGTAGCGCATGCCGAGCACGTCGCCATCGTCGCTCAGATACATGAAGAAGTTGCGCGGACTCTTCTTCTCCTGCCCCGTGAGGTAAGGCACGAGATTATAGGCGTCGAGGTGGTTCTTGTAGGTGCGGCCGAGCGCCTGATAGCCGGTCTTCAGCTTCTCGATGATGTCGGGCTCGCCGGCCATGGCGAGGAAGGTCGGAAACCAGTCATGGTGCTGCACGATCTCGTTCGAGATCTGACCCGGCTTGATCTTGCCCGGCCAGCGCACGAGCATCGGGACCCGGAAGGCGCCTTCCCAATTGGAGTTCTTCTCGTTGCGGAAAGGCGTCATGGCGCCGTCCGGCCAGGAGTTCATGTGCGGGCCGTTGTCGGTCGAATACATGACGAAGGTGTTGTCGGCGACGCCAAGCTCGTCGAGAAAATCGAGCGCCTGGCCGACGTTCTTGTCATGGTCGATCATCGTGTCATGATAGGGCGACTGCCATCGCCCAGCCTGACCCTTACTCTCGGGCTTGGGATGGGTCTTGAGATGCATGTGGGTGGTGTTGAGCCAGACGAAGAACGGCTTGCCCGCGTCATTCGCCTCCTTCATGAAACGCTTCGCCTCCCTGACGAAATCGTCGTCGCAGGTCTCCATCCGCTTTTTCGTCAGCGGGCCGGTGTCCTCGACCTTCTGCTTGCCGACCTCGCCCCAGCGCGGCTCGACGGTCGGATCGTCCGTCTCCGTCGCCCACGTATGCATGACCCCGCGCGGCCCGAACATCTTCTTGAAGTTTGGAAAATCCTTCTCATCGGGGTAGTCCGGCAATTCGGGCTCCTCCTCGGCGTTGAGGTGGTAGAGATTGCCGTAGAACTCGTCGAAGCCATGGTTGGTCGGCAGCATCGAATTGAGGTCGCCGAGATGGTTCTTGCCGAACTGGCCGGTGGCGTAGCCCTGGTTCTTGAGCGCCGCGGCGATGGTGATGAGCTTCTCATTCATGCCGATCGGCGCGCCCGGGATGCCGACTTTCGACAGGCCGGTGCGATAGACGCTCTGCCCGGTGATGAACGACGAACGCCCAGCGGTGCAGGACTGTTCGCCGTACGAATCGGTGAACAGCATGCCTTCGTTGGCGATCCGGTCGATGTTGGGCGTCTGATAGCCCATCAGACCATGCGAATAGCAGCTTAAGTTCGCAATGCCGATGTCGTCTCCCCAGATCACGAGGATGTTCGGCTTGTCCGTCTTAGGCATTTCTTCCTCTCCTGTCCTCTCAATCGAATCTCAAATGAACCCGCGATCCCGGCGTATTGATCCGGGAGTGCGGCGCCGCCATTTTCAAACCTCGAGCCAAGCTCCTCCCCTATCCAAACGGTCCGATGTGAAACGCCATGCTCATGATCGCGGCAATGCCGATGACAAGAAGAATAAGCGCCGTGATAAGCGTCAGAGACACTGGAAAGGGGCTCTCGCCGTGGACGAGCCCCTCCGCCCGCATCAACTCTCGCAAGTGGCGCAAGCCCAGCATGAACTGCACGTGGTAGACGATGCCAAGAACGAGCATCACAATGCCCAGCGCAACCAGGGCGAGGCCGAAGTTGCGCGGCGCGGCGGCTTTGGTGATGACATCCTGTTCGCGCAGCTTCTGAAACACTTGCGCGATGGTGAAGCCGAACCCGATCAGCGACAGCGCGGTGCGGATCACCGACATCAAGGTCCGGTCGGCGCTCATCCGCGTGCGCTGAAACGACATGCCCGTGCGGCGCGACGAGAGCTCGGTGTTCACATCGAGCTTGAGATCGGGGCTCGCCATCGTCCTCTCGGCGGTTCAACGGGACGCGGGTCGGGCGACCCAATGACGCGCGAGGCGCAGGAAGGGGCCACGTAATAGCAAATAGGGGATAAAGGCGAGCAAAATTGCGATCACCGCCGCCTGGACCGGATAGAACGTCTTAAACACCAGCCATTGGTAGAGGGCGTCCATCACGACGCCAAGAATGATGATCCTCGCGGTCGAGACGATTCCTTCCCAAAGCCGTCCGCTGCGCCCTCGCGGATCGTGGACGCCACGAACCAGCCCCCAGAAGTAAGGCGTGCGTCCGACGCGCGCGTCATGAACGCCGTCGCGCGCCGCGGCGACAATCGCCATCGCCGGTTGCAAAATGAAGCGGAACGTCATCGGACCCCCCGGCCGGTCAAGAACATCTCTCCACAGACGGCCGAGACTCTCGGCGGAAACCCCGTACCAAGCGACTCCCAGGATGAAGAGCCCGATCAGGAGCACGACCGCGACGCGCGCCTGCAAGAGCTGGGTTTTGGATATCGGCTCCGTCAAAAGTGTGAGACCTTGATCCGAGAGGTGATGCGTCGACAAACCTACGCGGGCTCCGCCCAGGGAGCGCGCAATCGATGCTCAATATCCACCAAAGCCCCAGCCGGGAGAATAGGGGAATCGCCCCAGCCCGTCCAATACCGGCGCCATTATCGGCTCATGCGTTTTCCGCCAGGCGACCCGCGCGGCCACCTGTCTCCAGGATGGCCCCCCGTCCTGACTGACATCAACGTCGCGCTCGATCGTGCGCACAATATCCATCAAGACGCTCGCCGGCGGCGACAGCGTGCGGCCTCGTTTGGTGATGAAGCCATAGTTGAGCGTGAGCCACCGGCGGCGCGACGGGAAGGAGCGCGCACAGACCTTCTGCAAGCTCGCGTTTGAGCCGAAAGGGAAGCGCCGCACTGAGACCCCGCCCCGAGATCACGATCTCCCGCACATCGGCAAAGGTCGTGACCTGAATTTGCGGCGCGAAGCGGCCCTTGGAATGATCCCAGAAGCCGAACGTCCTCCCCTTGCGCAGGAAAGCGCTCATGCGCTCCGGCGGGCCTGGCGCGACCCAGGGAAAGCCCATGATATCGTCGATCGTTACGGTCGAGCGTTTTGCGAGCGGGTGGCCCGCCGCGCAAAAGAAGCGAAGAAGGGAGTTGCGCACAGGCTCGGCCTGAAGGTCGTTGTTCGTCTCCGCTGCGGCGAGGTCGGCGACGCCGACGTCGGCTTCGCCCTTGAAAACCATCTCCGTCGCGCGCGCCCGAGAGCCCCGGATTGCGGGCGACGAGCAAACCGACCGCCTTGCGCGCCGAAATGTCGGTCGGATACATCGCGGCGCAAACGACGAGCCTGCCTGAGCCGAGCCCCTTGGCCAGATTGATTTCCCGCATGAGCTCGGCGGCGTTGGCCAGAACCGGCGCGCCGTACCGAAGCGCCATTTCGCCAAACACCGTGGGCTCGACTCCATTCCGGTCGAACAGGGCGACGCCCAGGCGGCTCTCAAGCTCCTTGAGGCTTCGCGTCAGCGAGGGCTGCGAAATGCCCAGCGCGGGGGCCGCGCGGCCGAAATGCCGATGCGCCGCCAACGCTTGAATGATCTCGAACTGACAGATCGTCTGCATGGCCTCCTCGGGTATCGCTCGATAACGCTTCTGATATTGGACATGGATACACGATTACCGTAGCGAGCGCTTCCCGTTTGGGCGGGACACCAAGGGCTATGTTGACGTGCAGAAGCTCACCTGCGGCCAGCTGGCAACCACCTATCAGGAGGACGCGGACTTCCCAGCGTCTGGTACAATGGGCTGGCCCACAAGCACGCCATCAATGTTCCTCGCGTGCAGCAAAACATCCACGACGTGATCGTCTACTGCAAGGCGGATCATGCCATTACGATCATCAAGCGATCGACGTGATCTTCAAGAGCGAGAACAGGCAGGCTGTTGAAGAAGGGTCCCGTTTCGCTTTGAGGACGGCTTCGTCGCCGTTTCGGTACTCGAACTCGATCTCGAGGGCGCCGTCGTCGAGAAGTTCGGCGGTTCCTTCGCCATCGACCTCGTCGCCTTCCTCGCAGCCGGCCCAGTGAAAGCCAATGGAGTCGCGCGCGTATTCGCCTTGGAGGCCGGCCTGCAAGGCGCCGAAGGCGATTTCGCCACCTTGCGCGGTGATCGTCAGCCTCGTCGGGCCGCAGAGATCGAGGTGAGCCCGGTCCCAGGGGTCGGCCTCCACGATCCTCCAGCGGCCGATCAGTCGGCAGTTCGCCGGAACCTTCACGAGGAGGCCTCCAGCAGCTTCGGCAACCGCGCCAGATTGTAGGGGGCGGCTGCGAAGGTGAAGGCCCATCCGACACGCTCGCGACCACGGAACTTGGTTCGCTCCTGGCCGGCGATGGTCTTGATCCAGCCGAAGGCCTCCTCGATCCGTTTGCGGATGCGTTGGCTCACGGCGTAGCCCGCGTGTCGCGTCGTGCGGCCGTCAATCGCCGAGGAACGCCCATTGGCATTCTGCGCGACGTGAGGCGTCGCGTTCATCGAGCGCAGTTCATTGACGAAGTCCTCGGCGTCATAGGCTTTGTCGGCGCCGAGCGTGATGGGTCGCCGCCGATCGGCGCGCGGCTCGATCATGTGCAGCGCGGCGATCCGCTCGGCATGGCCGTTGGCCTCGGTCAAGCAGGCGTCGACAACGAGGCCGTTGCGGTTCTCCATCAGCGCATGTCCCATGAAGCAAAGCTTGGCTCCTTGCCCGGTCCCTTGCGATCCAGCCGCGCTTCCGGATCGGTCGTCGAAGCATGCGTCTCGTTGGAGCGCTTCTGGCCATGGAAATCCACTTCGCGATTCCGCCCGCCGTCCGCCGTCGGCGGTTCGTCCGAACCGTTCCTCGGGTCTTCGCCCGAGGACAGGCTCTTCGGTCGGAAACTCTTCATTGACGCCCAAGCCTCATTGACGCCCAAGCCTCATTGACGCCCAAGCCTCGATCAGCGTGCCGTCAACCGAAAAATGGTCCGTGCTGAGCAGCCGTTTCACTCGCGGCTGCGCTAGCACCGCGGTCAACAGCTTGGCGGCGATGTCGCCCTCCAGAAGCCGCTCGCGGTTCTTCGAAAACGTCGAGTGATCCCAGGCCGCATCATCAACGCCGAGGCCGACAAACCAGCGAAACAGCAGGTCGAACTCCAGCCGCTCCATCAACTGCCGCTCTGAGCGGATCGAATAGAACGCCTGCAACAGCATCGCCCGCAGCAGCTTCTCAGGTGGGATCGAAGGACGGCCGCTCCGCGATTACAACTCCGAGAACTCGCCCGAAAGCGCGCCAGCCCCTCGTTCACAACTCCGCCGATGATCCGAAGCGGATGGTCCTCGCCAACTCGCGCTTCGAGATCGACGCAACTGAATAGCGACCCCGACCGTTCGTCCCCGCCCCGCATCCCGTTCGTCTCCGTCAAACCGCCAAGACGAAAGAATCACATCACGATTCCGCCGGCCAGAGACTTTTTTAACGACCTGCTAGCACTACTTTGGCAGATTTATTCGAGGTGTCTTGAGAGGTTTCGCCTGCAATGGGGACATCGATATGGCGGCGCGCGGGCGAGAATGGCGAGCACGGCGCGCCGGATCGCGGGCAGTGTCGGCTTGGGCGGCCCTTGGCGGAATTCTTTTTCCCCCGCTCGCCTCGGCGAGGCGGCGGCTTTGCAGGTAGGCGTAGGCGATCATCGTCATGAGCGCGTGGCGGTGCAGGCCACGCCAGGATCGGCCTTCGAAGTGGTCGAGGCCGAGTTCTTCCTTGAGCTGCTGGTGGGCTTGCTCGCAGACCCATCGCGCCTTGATCGCGCCGGTGAGCGTCTTGAGGCTGGCGTCGGCAGGCAGGTTGGAAAGATAGGATTTGCGCTCGCCCGAGGCGCGACGCTCGCCGACGAGCCAGGCCTCCTCGCCCGGCATGTGCTGCATGCCCTTGTCATGGATGCGTTGTGGCGGACCATCGGCGATCCGCACGCGCACGGCGGCGAAGGAGGCCGCCAAAGGCCCTTTGGTTCCTTTACGCCAGCTGACGCGTCGCCACTTCGCGGCGGCGAGAACGTCTTCAGCCGGCGCGGAGAGCTGATCGGGAATATGGCGCTTGCGCGGCCGCCCGCGTCCGGCGGTCGGAAACACGAGCCTGACATTGCTCGGATAGACTTTCTGCTGCTTGGGGATTCCGACCGCCCACTTCAGGCCGCGCGTGTCGAGCCCTTGGCGGAACGGCGCGGATAGGCCATAGCCTGCATCCGCCAGCACCGTCGCAAACCGAACGCCAGCGGCGCGGATGCGATCGATCTCGGCCAGCGCGATCTCCGGCTTCGTACGCGCCGCCCGCCAGTTCTCGGGCACGCGGGCCTTCGCCATCCGGTCGGGCGCGCCGGTCCAGCTCTCCGGCAGAAACAGGCGCAGGCCGATCATCACCGGAACCTCGTCCCGCGCCAGCGTCAGCGACACAAGCGTCTGGCAATTGGCGGTCTTGCCGAGCGCCGAGGCGTATTGCGGCGCGACGCCGACCGAATGCGACCCCTTCTTCGGCAGCGCCGTGTCGTCGACGACAAGGACTGCATTGGCGCCCCGATCAGCTTGTCCGCCTGGATCGCGAGTTCCTCTTCCAGCGGCGCTTCACTCCACACGCCGCTCGCAATGAAATGATGCAACTGGTCGTAATCGCCGGGCGCCCATCGCGACGCCATCGGCTCGACGCTCTTGCGCTCGCCCGGCCCAATCAGCCCAGCAACGTAGAGCGGACACATCCGCCGGCGCGCCTTGTGTTCGAGCCGCGCCAGGAACGGCGCAAGCCACCGATCAAGATCCCCGCCCCAGTCCGCCACGCCGCCGGCTCCGCAAAATCGCGAAGCCGACGATCGGGCGAAAATCCTTTCCGAACTCCTAATCTGCCAAAGTAGTGCTAGGCTCAGGACCTGTTAAAATTCTTGCGCGGGGGGTGGATTGGCTGATTCATAGGCGAGGCTGGGGGGCCTGCCTATGACTGATTTGTTCTTGCTGTCTCAGGCTCAGATGCGTCGGATTGAGCGGTATTTTCCGCTGTCGCATGGCGTCGCGCGAGTGGACGACCGTCGGATTGTGAGCGCGATTGTTTTTGTGATCAAGAATGGGCTTCGTTGGCGCGACGCCCCGCCTGAGTATGGTCCGCACAAGACGATCTACAATCGGTTTGTTCGTTGGAGCCGTCTGGGGGTGTTCAACAAGATTTTCGCAGCGTTGGCGCACAGGGGCCGCAATCCCGAGCGGGTCATGATCGACGCCACGCATCTAAAGGCGCATCGCACCGCCGCGAGCCTTTTAAAAAAGGGCCTGTTCCCCGACGTATCGGGCGCACCAAAGGCGGCTTGACTGAACTGGACCCCATTCGTAGGACCACGAGGGGTTGAATTTAAGGTGTGATCTCGCCTGCGCTTGTCGTTCAAGAATCAAGCTGCTTCTTGCGGCTTCTGTCTCTGCTGTGGGTATGTGGGCAACGCGTTTGCGTTGTCCAAGCGAAGCGGCATATCCACAGCCCTCGCCGCCGCCTCGATTTTGTCCATGCCGCCGCGCCACACCGCCATCGGCATTTGGTTGTTCATCGCCTGGTGCGGGCGCCGAAAATTGTAAAAGGTCATCCAGGAACTGATGCCGGACCGCGCCTCGCCGCCATCGGCGTAGGCTTTCAGATGCACTTCTTCGTACTTGATCGAGCGCCACAGCCGTTCGATGAAAATGTTGTCCATGAAGCGGCCGCGTCCGTCCATCGAAATCACGACGCCGGCCGCCGCAAGCTTGCTGGTGAAAGCCTCGGCAGTGAAAGTGGAGCCCTGATCGGTATTGAAAATCCGCGGCTTTCCGAACCGAAGCAGCGCCTCCTCCAGCGCCGCCGCGCAGAAGCTCGCATCGTTGGTGTTCGACAGCCGCCATGCCAGAACCGCCCGGCTGGCCCAGTCGATGATCACCACCAGATAGAGGAAGCCGCACGCCATTGGGATGAAGGTCACGTCGGCCGCCCACACGTGGTTCGGCTCGACAATCTTCAGGCCGCGCAGCAGGTAGGGGTATATCTTGTGCCCGGGCGCGCCTTTGCTCGCGCCAGGGCGCGGAACCAGCGCCTCGATCCCCATCACCCGCATCAGCCGCCGCACCCGCTTGCGGTTGACCCCAGGGCCTTCCTTGTTGAGTTCGAAGGTCATTCGCCGCGAGCCGTAGAACGGAAGTTCGAGATGCAATTCGTCGATGCGGCGCATCACCGCCAGATCGTCCGCCTCGGCGACGGGCTTGGGGCGGTAGACCCCCGAGCGCGCCACGCTCAACAGCGCGCATTGGCGGCGCACCGACAGGTCCTCGCCAGGCCGTTCGACCATCGCTCTTCGATCGGGCGCGCTCATCGCCCTGGCCTCCTGGCCAAGAAATCCCGTTCGACCGTCAGTTGGCCGATCTTGGCGTAGAGCTTGGCCGTCTCGCGCTCGCGCTCCTCCTCGCCATCCCCCGAACCGCTCGCCCCTCGGGCGAACAGGCTCGCCGCATTGTCGAGAACTTGCTTCTTCAAGGCATAAATCTGGTTCGGATGCACCCCGTGCCGCTTCGCCAGTTCCGGAACCGTCGCATCCTCGCGCAGCGCCTCAACGGCAATCTTCGCTTTGAACGCCGCATCAAACTTCTTGCGTGACTTCGTGTTCGGGCGCCTCAAAGACTGGCGGCGCATCCACACCCGATACGACCGTTGCGCCCATACCTACTTCTCGGCAATCTGCATCGCCGCAGCCGTCATATTCTGGCTGTGATCAATGAGTTCAGACCTTGATAAACAGGGCCGTCTCGCCTTTCCACCGAGCAACGCACCGCGAGCCCAGGAGCGAAAAGCGCAGGCGCTATGCTATCCTTGAGGCTTGCGCCGCGCAGCAAGGAGCGGAGCCGAGATCCATGAAGAGCGAGGAAGACCCGACTTCCCCCGGTTCGCGAGACGCTATCCGCGCCTTTTATGAGTTGCATCCCTATCCGGCGCCAGTCAGCAGCCTCGAGCGGCGCCTTGATCTCTATCGCGATCCGCGCCGCCGCCGGGCGCAAAATCTGCTGCTCTGGCCGTTGGAGAAGCCGCGCGCCGACAGGAAAATTTTGATCGCCGGGTGCGGAACGTCGCAGGCAGCCCGCCACGCCATGATGGAGCCTGAGGCGCGCATAACCGCAATCGACATCAGCGAAACGAGTTTGCGTCATACCCGCGACCTTCGAGCGAAGCATGACATACGAAACTTGCAGCTCCATCGGCTTGCGATCGAGCGGATTGAAGAGCTCGGCGAGACGTTCGACCAGATTGTTTGCACAGGCGTGCTTCATCACCTGAGCGACCCGGACGCCGGATTAAGGTCGCTCCGCAACGTCCTCACCGTCGACGGCGCCATGCACGTCATGGTCTACGCGCCTTACGGGCGCGCTGGAGTTTATATGATGCAGGACTATTGCCGGCTCTTGGGGATCGGCGTCCGGGATGCGGAATTGCGGGATCTCAGCAAGACGATTCAGGCGCTGTCCTCCGACCACCCAATCGCCGGCGTATTGAAACGGGCGAAGGATTTCGCCCAGCCCGACGCGCTCGCTGACGCATTGCTCAACCCCCAGGACCGCGCCTATTCCGTGTCGCAGCTCTACGAGTGGCTTGAGCGGTGCGGGCTCAAGTTTGGACGCTGGCATGAACAGGCGCCCTATCTTCCGCAATGCGGAGCGATCGCACGGACGCCTCACGCGGCGCGTCTGACCGCGCTTCCCTCGCCCGCGCAACATGCAGCGATGGAGCTCTTGCGCGGGACGATGGACAGGCATGGTTTCATCACCTACCGCGACGACCGCGAACGCGAACCTCAGCCCATCACATTCGAGGGTGGCGCCTGGCGGAGCTTCGTTCCGGTTCGCTCGCCATGGATGCTCACGATCAAGGATCGAGCGCCCCGCGGCGTCTCCGCCGTGCTCATCAATCCGCGTCACATGTATCCAGATCTTGCGCTTTTTATCGACGCTGCGCAGGAGCGGCTCTTGAAGGCAATCGACGGCGAGCGTTCGGCCGGCGAGATTTTACAAAGCGCCGTGATGAGTGAGGAGACCGGCCGCGCGTTTTTCCAGCGCCTCTGGGAGCACGATCTGATCATGTTCGACGCGAAAGGGCCGAAGTGACTCTCGCGGATCGCGCGTCAACCCCTCGCAGCGCGCACGATGCAGCGGAAGCCTACGTGGCTCGTCGATGTGTCGATCGGCTCGGCGTGCCGCGCGGCCGGCCGGTAACGCTTGCAATAGTTCGGCGCACATAGATGCGAGCCGCCCTTCAGCACCTTGCGGGGAATACGAATCTCGGGCTGGCAGGGATCGTAGCTCTGCGCCTCCGGGCCGCCGCGCGGGTTCTGCGGCACGCAGCACGCCTTGGGCGCATCCGCCGGATGACGGGTCGACCAGAAGTCGGTCGTCCACTCCCAGACATTGCCGATCATGTCGTAGATTCCATGGCCGTTTGGCGGAAACGATCGGACCGGCGATGTGTGCTCAAAGCCGTCCTGCTTCAGGTTCTGCTGTGGAAACGCGCCCTGCCAGGTGTTGGCCATATGCTTGCCGCCAGGCGTCAACTCGTCACCCCAAGCGTATTCCGCGCCATCAAGCCCGCCGCGCGCGGCAAACTCCCACTCAGCCTCGGTCGGCAATTCCTTGCCCGCCCAGCGCGCGTAAGCCTCGGCGTCGCGATAGGCGACATGCACGACGGGGTGGTCGTCCATTCCGCTAATCGAGCTGCGCGGCCCATAGGGCCTTCGCCAATCGGCGCCAAATTTGAACCGCCACCATTGCGACCAGTCCTTGAGATCGACCGGCCCCTTCAGAGGCGAAAAGACGAGCGATCCCGCTTTGAGCATGTACGGCAACGCGCCCGGGTAATCCTCCGCCCTTGGCGCGATCTCGGCGAAGGTGACATGCTTCGTCGCGTTGACGAACTTGCGGAAATGGCGGTTCGTCACCGGCGTGCGGTCGATCCAGAACGCGTCGACGTTGACCCGGTGGACTGGCGCCTCCTCGGGATAGTGCTTGTCCGATCCCATGTGGAACTCGCCCCCCGGCACGAAGATCATGTCGGCACGCGAATCCGCCTCAGGCGTTTTGACGCGGTTGGAAACCTGGTTCAGTGAACTCATGTCGCCCTGCTGGTCGGCCGGATGGCGAGGAATGGCATGGATTGCGTCCACATTCAAAACGGCAATCTTGAAACCGGCCGCCGCTGTAATAGATCAGCAAGCGGCGCTCTCGGCCGCCCAAATGGCTCAGTCGCTGCGCGCTTGCTTCTCAGGCTCGTGGCGATCGCTATTGGCGCCGCCCCCAGCGCCAAGTCTGGCGTAGCGAGCCTGCAGCTTAGCAAAAGGTAACAAAAAGCCATCGTTTTCGGGGACGGCCGGAACCCGGTCTTTATTGACGCGTTTTACCGTAGCGATCTTGGTTGGAGTCGTAATAATGTTAAATGTTTTGTTGAATCATAGCCCGCCTTTCGTCATCGGCGAACTTATGCTCGCGCTCTCCCTCGCGCTATTCGGCGTCGCTTTAACAGGAGCCGTGCGCGACAGATATTCGGCGAGAGTTCCGGTAGCCAGGACACGGGACCGATCGCCTCACTGACGGCGACACGGTCGTTCTGCCGCAACCTGGGCCGGAGAAGCATAAGGCTCTTTTGAATCGCAGATTGACGTTGGTTTCATACGCGGGATAGTTTCTCCAATAATGATCTGATTTGAGACGAGACCGACCCCGTGGCGCGCTCGGAGTCACGCTTGGCCCCTCTGATCTCAGAGCCGCCTTCGCGCGCGATGGGCCTGTCATAGGATCTGACGATATCTCTGAAGGCGCGACGCATCGGCTGGAGCTGACGACGTCGGCGCACACGAGAGGAAACCGAAGCGCGGGATTCGCACAAGCTGCGGCGCAAGACCGTAATTCGAGACGAGTCCATTACACGCGAAGGCGTGAACACGAAAAGGGAGGAGCGCGATGAAGGTTGAAGCCAATCCCCATGCCCTGTTAGGCGGCGCCGTTGCGCTTGTCGCCCTATTCGCCGCAGCGCCGTCCATTGCGGACGCCGTGTCCGACGCCAAGGCCGCAGTCGCCAAATACGCCGGTCCGCAAACCACCTGGGAGGGGCCGGCCCAGGCGCCGAAGCCTGAGCCCGGCAAGAAGATCGTGTTCCTGTCCGGGGATGAGCAGAACGATATTTCTCATCTCTACGGCGTCTACATTAAAGAAGCCGGCGAGAAGCTAGGCTGGAAGGTCACGGTCATCGATGGCAAGGGCAGCCCGACGTCCTGGCTCGCCGGCATGAATCAGGCGATCGCCTTGAAGCCGGACGGCATCGCGCTGTTCGCCGACGCTGCCAGTCTACAAGATCCGATCAAGGCCGGCGTCGCGCAGGGGATCAAATTCGTCGGCCTCCACGCCGCAGGCTTGCCCGGCCCACAACCCGATCTCCACCTGTTCGTCAACATCCAGGAGGATCCGCGCGAGATCGGCAAGGCCGAAGCCGACTGGGCGATCGCCGATTCGGACGGCAAGGCGCATGTCGTTATTCTCAGCCATAACGAATATGCGATCGCCAAGGTCAAGTCGATGGCGACCAAGGACGAGATCGAGAAATGTCCCGGCTGCAAGCTGCTCGACTACGTCAACTCGCCCGCTTCCGAAGCGGCCCAGCGCCAACCGCAGCTGACCACGAGTTGGGTTCAGCGCTTCGGCCTGCCACTCTATGCGACCTCCGTCGGCGACAACGACTGGGATTTCGCCGTGCCGGTGCTGCGCTCGGGCGGCGTCAAGCCGGATGAGGTGAAGCTGATCGGCGCCGACGGCAATCGCTCGGCCTACGACCGCATCCGCAAAGGCGGCCAGTACCAGGTGGTGACAGTCAGCGAGCCGATCGAACTCCAGGCCTGGCAAGCGGTCGACGAACTCAACCGCGCGTTCCACAACGAGCCGCAAAGCGGATTCGTGCAGCCGCCGTTCCTGGTCACCAAGGACAACATTCACGCTGAGGGCGGCGATCAGAACACCTTCATCCCCAGCAACAACTATAAGCAGCATTATCTCGAAATCTGGGGCGTGAAATAGCCTCAAAGGCAGCCCCGGCGGGATATGCCCGCCGGGATTGTCGCGCCATCCCGTTGCGACGATAAAATCGATCGTGGATCGTGTTGAGCAAATCCGCGCCGACGGCGGCTCGGCGCCGCTGCTCATGATGACCGGGCTCGTCAAGCGATTTACCGGCACGGTCGCGCTCGATCATGTCGATTTCGACGTCCGCCGCGGCGAGGTTCACGCGCTGCTCGGCCAGAACGGGGCCGGCAAGTCGACGCTGATCAAGGTGTTGGCCGGGGTCTACAAAGCCGACGCGGGCGACATCGTGTTTGACGGAAGGCCAGCCCAACCGGGAGCGGATCGACTGCCGATCGCCTTCATCCACCAGGATCTGGGGCTGGTCGAATGGATGACGATCGCCGAGAACGTCGCCATTCAGACCGGCTATCCGCGGTCGCGGGCCGGCCTCGTATCGTGGCCGAAGGTGAAAAGCGCGGCCGCGCAGGCGCTCGCGATCATGGGCAGCGACCTCGATCCGGAGGCGCCGGTATCTTCTCTTCCGGCGGCCGAGCGCTCGCTCGTCGCCATCGGCCGGGCGCTGGCGATCAAATCGGACATTGTCGTGTTGGATGAACCGACCGCGGCGCTTCCCGAGGCCGACGTCGAACGCCTGCTCGAGACGCTGCGGCACCTTCGCGCCAACAACATCGGCGTCGTCTACGTCACCCATCGGTTGGACGAGGTCCTGCGCATCGCCGATCGAGTCACGGTTCTTCGCGACGGGCGCCGGCTGGCGACAGTTAAGGCGAGCGACACCAACGCCGGCGAACTGGTGCGGATGATTGTCGGACGCTCGATGAGCGACGCCTTCGTGAGGCCGGCGCCGCCTTCCGAGTTGAGCGCCTTTTCGGCGGCGGACCTCGTCGCCGAACACGTCGGCCCGGTCTCCTTCTCCCTCGCGGCGGGGGAAACCCTCGGGCTCGTGGGCTTGCGCGGCGCCGGGCATCACACGGTCGGCCGTGCGATCTTCGGCCAGACGCGAATGGCCTCGGGGCGCCTCATGCTCGATGGTCAGCCGATCGCGCCCTCAAATCCCGCGGAAGCGATGGCCGGCGGCGTCGGCTTCGTCTCGAGCAGGCGAGCCGAGGAGGGCCTCGCCTCGAACCTGGACGTGCGCGAGAATATCTACCTGAACCCGGCGGCGAGCGGCAGAGGGGTGCTCGAATGGATTCCCCGAGCGAGGGAACTTGGCGAAGCGCAAGCGGCGGTCAGGCGCTTTTCCATCAAGACGGCTGGCGTGGATGAACCCGTTGCGACCTTGTCCGGCGGCAATCAACAGAAGGTGGTCCTTGCGCGCTGGATGGAGGCCAACGTGAAGCTGCTCATTCTCGAGGAGCCGACGATCGGCGTCGACGTCGGCGCAAAGGCCGACATCTATCACCTGCTGCAATCCTCGCTGCGCAGAGGGTTGGCGGTTCTCTTGATCTCGTCGGATTTCGAGGAGGTCGAGCGGATCTGCCATCGCGCGCTGGTCTTCAGCCGCGGCCAGGTGGCGGCGGAAATTCCGGGCTACGCCCTGACTATCGCGGCGCTAACTTCGGCGGCGTCTGGCGGAAGCTGGACCGCCCGCCATAGGGCGCCCTTATGAGCCGCGGCGCCGCCCGCTCCTTCGGCGCCGCGCTCACCCGGGCGATCTCCGTCTGGGGCCTGCTGGTGCTGTTCGTGCTTCTGGTCATCGTGTTTTCATTGCTGAAGCCGGACACGTTTCTCACCTATTTCAACATTCGCTCGATCCTTAGCAACAAGTCGGTGCAGCTCCTGGTGGCGCTCTCAGTGTTCATCCCGATGGTCGCCAACCAGTTCGATCTCTCGGCCGGCTTCAACGTCGGCATCTCGCAGGTGCTGGCGATCGGGCTGCAGGGCCAGGGCCTGCCGTGGCCGGCGGCGGTATGCGCGGTGCTGCTCATGGGCGCGGCGGTCGGGTTCATGAACGGGATGCTGGTCACCCGGGTGAAGATCGATTCGTTCATCGCCACCCTCGGCACGGGCACGATTCTTTACGGCCTCAACGCCTGGTACACCGGCGGCCAGCAAGTGCTCGCTTCCCTGCCGCCCGAGTTTTTGGCCATTTCCGGCAGCGTCTGGATCGTGCCCGCGCCTGCGATCTATGCGCTCATCGCCAGCCTCAGCTTATGGATCGTGTTCGAATACCTGCCGCTCGGCCGCTATCTCTATGTGCTCGGCGCGAGCCCGCGCGCCGCCGAGCTCAACGGCATTTCGGCCAAGCGATACGTAACGCTCGCCTTCGTCGCCGCCGGCACGCTCGCCGCCTTCGCCGGAATCGTGCTCCAGTCGCAGCTGCAGGTCGGCCAAAGCTCTGTCGGCCAGGAATATCTGCTGCCCGCCTTCACCGCGGCGCTGCTCGGCGCGACCTCGATCCGCCCCGGCCGGGTCAACGTCTGGGGGACGGTGCTCGCCGTGGCCGTCCTCGCGGTGACCGTCGCCGGCCTCAACCAGCTCGGCGCTCCGTTCTTTGTCGAGCCCTTGTTCAATGGCTCGATGCTGATTCTGGCGGTCGGCCTCGCGGTCCAGACCGCCGAGCGCCGCCAGCGCCGCGGCGCGCTAGCGGAGAAGACGGCGGGCCCCGGCGCAGCCGCGCCGGTCGTTGAATAGTCCGCACCGCGCTGTCTATATGAAGCGAGCGGCGAGAGACTCCCGCTTTAGATCCGGACTTGCGGTTTTCCTTTAATCTCGAAGCTGAAGCGTCTAGAACCGCGGCCCGGTGAACCCGATATCTCGTTTGGCCCGCGCCGCCACCCGGCCTTTACGTCGCGCAATCACGTTTAGCGTTCCTTGAGCCATGCGCCATCTGCCGGTTTTTCTCGAGCTTGACGGCAAGGCCGCCGTCGTCGTCGGCGGCGGCGCGGCGGCGGCGCGACGGGCGGAGCATCTCGTCCGGGCGGGCGCCTGCGTCACGACGTTCGCGACCTCTCTCACCGACGATTTTCGCGATCTCATCGTTGCTCCGAACTTTCGCCATGAGGCTCGCGATCCCAGGCCCAGAGACTTCAAGGGATCGACGCTCTGCTTCGTGGCGGTGGAGGACGAGCGCCTAGCGGCCGAAGCTCGCGCGGCCGCGAAAGGCGCAGGCGCTCTGGTCAATGTCGCCGATCGGCCGCAGCTCTGCGACTTCATCATGCCTTCGATCGTTGACCGCAGTCCGCTCGTCATCGCGATTTCGACTGGCGGCGCCTCGCCCATTCTGGGCCGGATGCTGAAGGCGCGCCTGGAAAGCTCCATCCCCGCCGCTTATGGCCGCCTTGCGGATCTCATGGGTGGATTTCGCGGCGCGGTGGCCAAGGCGATCGCCTCGCCAATCATGCGCCGTCGATTCTGGGAGACGGTCCTCGAAGGATCGATCGCCGAACGGGCGCTTTCGGGCGACGATAACGCCGCCTCGGCCGAACTTGCCCGCGCCATTGGACGCGAGGCCCAGAATGCGGCGGCGCCGCGCGGCGAGGTCTATCTTGTCGGCGCCGGGCCTGGCGATCCCGACCTTCTGACCTTTCGCGCCCTTCGGCTCATGCAAAAGGCCGATGTCGTGCTCTACGATCGGCTTACTAACCCGGACGTGATAAACTTGGTCCGCCGGGAGGCCGAGCGCATCTACGTCGGCAAGCAGCCGGAGGACCACGAACTGCCGCAAGGCGACATCAGCGCGCTCATGGTCAAGCTAGCCAAAGAAGGCAAGCGGGTGTTACGGCTCAAGGGCGGCGATCCGTTCGTGTTCGGCCGCGGCGGCGAGGAGATCGAAGCGCTCGCCGCGGAGGGCATCCCGTTTCAGGTCTGTCCCGGGATCACCGCCGCAATCGGCGCGGCGGCCTATGCGGGCATTCCCTTGACGCATCGCGACCACGCGCAGGCCTGCGTATTCGTGACCGGGCATGGGCGGGACGGCAAAATCGATCTCGACTGGACGGCGCTCTTGCACCCGCGCCAGACCGTTGCGATCTATATGGGCCTGCGCAACGTCGACGCGCTGACGCGCGAGTTCATTGCGCGGGGCGCCGACCCGGATTTGCCCGCGGCGATCATTGACAACGCGACCCGGCCGGGCCAGCGGGTGGTCGTTGGTTCGCTGGCGACGCTGGCCGCGAAAACGCGTGAGGCCGAACTGACCGGCCCCTCGATCATCATCGTCGGGACGGTCGTGACTTTGCGGGACAAGCTCGATTGGCGCTCCGAGGTCGAGCCCCATTTGGCGGAAAACCCCGCGGCGACTGGGAAGGACTGAAATGATTTCTCGCGAAGAGGTCATGGCGGCGCTCTCGGCCATTCCCGGCCCGGACGGGCGCGCCTCCTTGCGCGATTCCGGGGCGGTCTCCGGCGTCACTATTCGCGACAACAAGGTGTTCGCCGCGATCGCCATCGATCCGGCGCGGGCGAAAGCGATGGAGCCGATGCGGGCTAAAGCCGAGGCGGCGATCCGCGCGATTCCCGGCGTCGGCAGCGCGATCGTGACGCTCACCGCCGAGTCGGCGCGCGGCGTCGCCGGCGCTTCGCCCGGTCATGCCCAGGAGGGCAATGCGCCGCCGCGACGGCATGGCCGGCCGAGCGAACCGCTGCCTGGGGTCAGGAACATCATCGCGGTCGCCTCCGGCAAGGGCGGAGTGGGCAAGTCGACGATCGCCTGCAACCTCGCCGTCGGACTGGCGAAGCTCGAACTCGCCGTCGGCGTTCTCGACGCCGATCTGTTCGGACCGTCCATGCCCAGGCTGTTCGGGATTCACGCCAAGCCCTGCCTGGCGCCGGACGGCAAGCGGCTCATTCCGCTCGAAGCCTTTGGCGTCAAGGTGATGTCGATCGGGTTCCTGATCGACGAGGGCGCGCCGGTGGTCTGGCGCGGACCAATGGTGGTGTCGGCGCTGAACCAGCTCTTGCGCGAGGTTGTGTGGGGTGAACTCGACGTGCTGGTGGTTGACATGCCGCCGGGCACTGGCGACACGCAGCTGACTATGGCCCAGAACGTGCCGCTCGCCGGCGCGGTGATCGTTTCCACGCCGCAGGATCTGGCGCTGATCGACGCGCGGCGGGGCATCGGGATGTTCAACCAGGTGAAGGTGCCGCTCATCGGCGTGGTCGAGAATATGAGCTACTTCGTCTGTCCCCATTGCGGCGGGCGCACCGAGGTCTTTTCGCACGGAGGGGCGCGCAAGGAGGCCGAAAAGCTCGGCGTCCCGTTCCTCGGCGAAGCGCCGCTCGACATCGCCATCCGCGCCCATTCCGATGACGGGCGCCCGGTGGTCGCCACGATGCCCGACAGCGCCCAGGCGCACGCCCTGCTCGAGATCGCGCGGCGCGTGGCCGATACGCTGGCCGCCGGCGCGCCGGGCGCAAAGCCCGCGCCGCGCATCCGCATCCTGGATTAGGGCGCCATTTTAGACGCGCCGCTCAGCTCGTTGTCCGCAGGGCAGCGAAAGAAGAATAGGCCGACTTCTACTTCCCGCCAGGACAGGGCGGACTCGTTACAATCGAAGCGGCGGAGCAAATCCTCTTTGTGTTTCTTTGTGTTGACTTCGTTGCGCAGCGCTCGAAGGATAAGAAAAAAGTGCCGGTTGCCGAACGACGAGTTTGCGGCGCTGATGTGGGAGGGGCTGACGTGCATACACGTCATATCCGCAACGCTTGTGCAGCGGTCTCTCGGTGCGCTGCTGTCCCTCTTCAAAACATTCGCGAGCTTTCGGGCCGACATCGCCTCTCGGCGCGCCATCGTCCATGCTCTGATTCGTTCCAAAAAGCGTGAAGCCAATTCAATGAGGGAGGAACTCATGCGGGGCCTAGGAGCTGTTGCACGCCTGTCGTTGATTGCCGCAATCGCTATCGCCGGCGGTGTCGTCGCGCTACCGAACCGTGCTGCTGCTCATGGGCCAACGACATGCACGACGCTGGGGCCCCAACTCCTGGGCGGCGATATCAAATACGCGGACGCGCAGATCGTGCCGGCCAATACATCGCCGGGCGCGCTGCCCGGCGCCTTCACCGGCACGGCTCCGAGCAAGAGCCCCGTGCCCGTCGCCTATTGCCTAGTGGTGTTAAGCTATAGCAGCACCCGCGCGCATGACCCGACGCAGCAGAACATCACCATCTATGTCGGTCTTCCGCTCAATTCGGTCGACGGCGGCGTGACCGGCTCGACAGTTGATTCGCCGTTGAACTTCAAGACAGTGGAAGGCAACTGGAACGGCCGCACCGAGGGTCAGGGCGGCGGCGGCTGCACCGGCAACACCAACGTCAATTCGGCCGGCGCCGTAACCAACGGCTTTGTCGGATCGGGCACCGATGGCGGACACGGCAATCCCAATAACGATCCCACCAACTCGTGCCAACAGGGCGTGCTCAGCCTCGGCCATCTGAACCGCCAGTATATCGAGGACTGGGTTTATAACGGACCCCAGCAAGAGATCCTCTGGTCGAAGAAGGTCGCCAGCCTGTATTACGGCAGGGCGCCGCGCTACGACTACTGGAACGGTTGTTCGACCGGCGGTCATCAGGGCTATGCCCTGGCTCAAACGCTTCCTGACGAATTGGACGGCATCCTCGCCAGCGCGCCGGCGATGTACTGGACGCGTTTCCAGACGGCGCAGATGTGGGGCCAAATTGCGATGTACGATATCGCCCAGGAGGTGATTGCGGCGCCAAAGCTTGCGGCCGTGCAAAACGCGGCGATCGCCGCGTGCGACAAGAACGACGGTGTGGCAGACGGCATTATTGACGACCCGCGGACCTGCACGTTCAACGCAAAGGCCAATATCTGCGGTTCGACGCCTGCTCCGAACTGTCTGACGCCAAAGGAAGCCGATGCGGTCAACGCCATGTGGGACGGCCCGCGCAACAATTCCGGCAAGAGGATCTGGTTCCCAATCGATCGCGGCACCGACTTCAATTTCTGGGATGGAAACGTACCGTTTGGACTCGCCCCGGTGCAGTTTGGATGGGATCTGGCGGATCCAGCTTACTACAACGCCGGCGTTTTCCCGACCTCCTACCCCGGCCACTGGGGAAACGTCGCGCTGACTTCGAGGATATCGGCTCCCGGTACAGTGACAACCTACGCGGCGGTCGCGCAGGCCGGGTCGAATACCGTAGCCGACCTTACCGATACTTTCGACGACCTTGACGCATTCAAGGCGGCCGGCGGAAAAATGATCACCTTCGTCGGCGCAAACGACGGCCTCATCATGCCACGCGGCGTGATCAACTACTATCGGGTGATGGCTGCGCGTTACGCGGAGGGGGATGATAACGGTGCGAATGCCGATCCGTCGGATCGCTTCCGGGGCGTCCAGAAATTCTACCGTCTGTTCCATGTTCCCGGAGTGAGTCACTGCGGCCTTGGCATTCTGAACCACAGCAGCCTCGGTCCGTGGCCGCAGAACGGCGCCGACTTCAACGCCGTCATCAACTGGGTCGAGAAAGGCGTGGCGCCGACCCAGGTGATGGGGTCGGGCAGCACGGCGGTTCCTGCCTTCATCCCCGGGTCGCCCACCGCCCTGACCCGTCCGCTCTGCCCCTATCCGCAAACCGCGGTCTATAACGGCTCGGGCGCTGTCACCGACGCCGCCAGCTGGCATTGCGGCGGCGACCTGGAGCGGAACGTTCCCGTCGGCGCCCCGCTTTCGGGGCCCCCGGGCCAGCCGGTGGCCTGTTACGACGTGCTTGTTAAATACAAGCACGAGGTCAACGGACCGCTCGACTATCAGAATAGCGGCCTCGTCCCGTCCATGTGCCCCGGACCAGCCCAACCTTGATGAGAAGCTAACAAGCAGAGACGGCTCTCGTACGGTCGCTATCTCTCAAAGGAAAAAACGACAGCAGGCGTGCGCCGCGATGCGCACGCCTGTTTGGCGCCTAGGGCCGCCGTCAAAACCAGAGGACCGCTTCTCATGACGCACCGGACCGCATCGGTCGCAATGGCGGCGCTCGCCCTCACGGTCGGGCCGCGCGCATTTGCCCAGCAACCCTCGACAAATCCCCCCGCTCCGCCGACGCAAGCGGCGCCGGGGCCGAACGCTGGGCAGGCCCACGCGGGAGCGCCTGCCGGGAGGGCGCAGAACGGCCAGCAGCAGCAGCTGCAGGTGATCGCCTCGCCCTGGACCCGATACTGCATCAAGAACCCGACGGAGCAATCCTCCGAAGTCAGGACCAAGGAAGTCTGCTTCACTGCTTCGGACGGCCATCTGACATCGGGCCAAAAGCTCGTTATCGCCCTGCTGATCGAGCCGCAAGGGGGCGATACAAAGCTCTTGCGCATCACGCTGCCCTTGGGCGTGGCGCTAGTCCCTGGCGCCCGCATTGTTATTGACGAGAAAGACGCGATGACTGCGCCATACGTCGTCTGCCTGCCCAAGAATGGTTGCATGGCGGATTACAAAGCCGACGGCGATTTGATCGAGAAGCTAAAAAAAGGGCGGACTCTGGCGATCCAGGCCTTCGAAAAGGGAAAGCCAATCGATTTCACTTTGCCGCTCATTGGGTTCGCGAAAGCGTATGATGGGCCTGCCAGCGATCCGCCGACGTGAATGAGCCGCCGGCCGCTTCTCGTCAGATCGCTTTCGGGTTTTGGCTTCAACTCATGCGCCGCGCGCCCTAAAGGAATCGCCATGTCCTCGTCAACAATGCCCTGGCCAACCGACATCACGGCGATGAACAAGGGACGGGTTCTCGAAGTCGCCTTCGACGACGGTGAGGTGATCCGCCTCACCGCCGAGAAGCTGCGCGTCGAGAGCCCGAGCGCCGAAGTGCAGGGCCATTCGCCGAGCCAGAAGCGGACGGTCACGGGCAAGGAAAACGTCGCCATCACCGCGATCGAGCCTGTCGGCAATTACGCGATCAAGATCGTGTTTGACGACGGACACGACACCGGCCTCTACACTTGGGCCTATCTGCGCAAGCTGGCGACTTAGAGCGATTTGCCGGTTGATCGAGCGACGGGGCTTGATGCAATAAGGCACTCTACTAATGTGAATTTTTCGCTGCGTGGAATGAAACGGGTTCTGAAAACACTGGCGGCGTGGAACTAAATTGGAACTAAGCGCCGACGGGCGCTCGTTGCGCCGCTCACCGTAAGACCGCGCTTCCAGCGATTCCGCACAAGGCCAGCAGGCGAGGGAGGGGCGCCGGAAAAGCTTGCGGTCGCAGGCGCCTGCTCGTCGCTCCATGCGCGAGGAGCAATCAGAAGCGTGAGAGGACCGTGCCCACGATGTCGCACTGGAAGCCCTCAAGCGCTCGGGAGATTTTGGCTATGTCTCTCACTTTCGTTCGATGCCGCCGAGCCGCGACGACAGCGGCGCCCACGCGCGATGCGACAACATAGGCGTCGGCGCTCTCAAGCGCCGCCGGCGTGTCGTAGATGACCACGCCGTAGTTGCGCTGGGCGTTCTGCGATAGCGTGAGGAATTCCTTAGAGCTTAGCAACTCCTGCGGATGGGGCGCGGTCGCCCCGGCGACGAGCAGCGACAAACCGGGGACAATGTCGATAGTCACAGGCGGCAGCTCGGCCTCGCCATGGGTCAAGGCCTCGACCAAGCCCTCCGTCTTCGGATCGACACCAAACAGGGCCGCGAGCCTCGGCTTCCGTAAGTTGGCGTCGACGAGGAGAGTAGGAACCGCCATCTGGGCGAAGGACAGAGCTAGATTGGCGGCGAAATAGGTCACCCCGACCCGGGCATGGGGCCCGATGACGGCGAACGCGTTCTTCCCTTGCGACAGCGGCCCAGTTGCGAGGGCAGACCGCACGGAGCGGAAGGCTTCCGCGGCGGCGCTAAAGGGCTGGTAGCCGACGACCAACTCGCGCGAAAAACGGGCCTCATCGACGCCGAAATTCAGAACCGGATAATTGTAACGCTTCGACAGCGCCAGAAACAAAGTGTCGCGTCGCACTAGGCCCAATGCGATCGCCGCTTCCCCAAACGTGAGCCCCTTGCGCCGCTGAAATCCGCGGATAGCCTCAACCTGAGCCTCGCTCAGATTGCCGGCCGCCAGGATCTGCTGCTCAATCGGATCCTTAGACGTCTGCACCGCGACGACGTTGTCCGCATCCTTATGATAATTCGGTTTGATTGCCATGGCTCAAGATTCCAATAGTCACTGTGGATCCGTCTACTCCCCGGCCGGATCCCGCAAAGGACGTTACCCCACAATTGTTTCTCGAACCATTCTAGGCCTTTGAGCGGCCATCGTGGCCGCCGGCAGCCGTTCGACTGTAGAATACGGTCGCCCCTCCTATCGAACTCATATGGGTCGCAGGCTACGGCTTGACGTGCTAACGCGCGCCCTGGAGCGACGCGCGCCGTCGAGGGCGCCCAAAAACGGGGCCGAGGCCGCATATTCCAGATCGACTGGAAAGCGAACCCTCCGATCCGCCGCTTCCGCGAGAAGCGCCAGGATCAGCCCGAGCGCGAGTCCTGCGGCGATCCCGACAGGCAGCACGACAAACGGTTTCGGAAACGCGGGCGCGACGGGTGGAGACGCCTTGTCGAGAACCGTCATATCCGAAAATGTCAGCTTGCTTTTCAGCTTCGCCTCTTCCGCCGCCTTCTCCCGAGCGTTGAGCTGTTCGGCGCGGAAGTCGACGTCGCGCTGCAGTTGGCTCAGCCGGTCGCGCTGCGCTTGAACCTGGATCAACGACTTCTGCGCTTGCGCTTGCTCGGCCTCAAGGGAAGAGATCTGGGTCTGCGCCAAGTCGATGCGCTCTTTCAGGTGCCGGCGCATTTTCTCGGTCGCTTCGCCAATCTGCCTTCGAACCGAGGCGATATTGGCCTGTTCGGCCATCATCTTCGGATTATTCGCGCCGAGGACGCCCTTGGAGCCCGCAATATCGGCTTCATCGTTCGTCAGCTTCTGTTTCAGATTGGAGAGAATTTGCAGATCGGGATCCTGGGGATCGTTCGATAAGTCGGTCGAGCCGCTAGTCACGCGGCTCTGAAGAGCAGTCAGCCCGGCTCTGGCGTTCGACAATTGGTCGCTGATCGCCATATATTGACTGGTTTCGCGATCCCCGCCCTGGGTCGGCGCCACGATATTCGTCTTCGCTTGGAAAGCGGCCAGCGCCGTGCGGGCGTCCTCCAACTCCTTGCGCAATTCGTCGAGTTGCGGCGCAAACCACCGCGCGGTTTGGTCGCCCTCGGCGGCTTTCAGCGCCACCGAGCCGTCGATTGTCGCCGCGAGGAACGCATTGGCGATCAGCGCCGCCTGATTCGGGTCGCCTGACTTATATTTGATCGCCAGAACGTTCGTTCCCATAGTGAACTCAGGCTTGACATTCGCCGCTAAACTTGCGGCCATCCATTCATCGATGCTCTCGCGGCCAAACGAGCCCGACTTTCGGAAATTTTGCTGAACCTGAGGATTGTCGGTCAAGTTCAATCGCCGGACGACGTCCATCGCCACCCGTTGGCTGGCGACAAGGGCGAGAATGTTGCCCTGCATCAGCCCGATCATGCCGGCGCCGTTGGCCATATCAGTAATCGGATCAACGTTGCCCGGGTCGATGCTCGCGGTCGCGACTGCGTCGTAGCGGCCCGGCACGAACAGCAACACCGCTCCAGCCACAATCGTTGTCGTCAGGAGCGACAGCACTACAATCCATGCCCGACGCAAAAGGATGGCCAGAATTTGACTTACCGACACGACCCGCCTCCTGCGCTCCAGCCAATCCAGAACGACGCATAGCAGAGTTTGGTGACTAGTGGTCAAAATCAAACGTAAAAGTTCGGGCGCCTTCCGCAATTTCAAGGAGTTCTCCGGCTTGCAAGGGGTTCGAAGCGTTTGATTCTATCCACTAGAAGATGCGCTCGCTGATGATAATCGTATCGCCTGCCTCAACCTGATCGTCAAGCGAAGCGGGGACTTCGTATGTTTGGCCGTTGCCTGACTTGCGCTTGATCCTGATCCGCCATTCTGATCCCAGGACGGCCAGTCCGCCGCCAACCGAGATCGCCTGCTGGACCGTAAGAGGACGCAGCAGCGGGTACTCCCCCGCTTTGCCCACATAGCCGTAAAGATAGTAAAACGGCGCAAGGTCGACAAAAACCTCATCGTTATTCGCGATCCGGAATTCAGCCCCAAGGCCACGTCCAGCCTGGACGTCCTTCGAGTCGAACTTTCTGATCGTTGCGCCGCGGCGCACTGTGATCGTTCCGCCAATGGCGGAATCCCTGAGGCCCCCAGCGCGGGAGATCAGCTGCGTCAGATCGCAGCTTGGCGTGGGCCTGGATGCAAAGCCCGCCGGCGTTCCGGGGGATTTTTAAGAGCGAGGCCAATTCCTCGGTATCATTAGCCCGGGCCCCGGCGCTCAACACCACTGCATCCACGGCCATGCTGACCGGACGTTGCAGCACATGATCCACAAAGGTGACGCTCAACTGGCCGTCGTCGTTCGTGACCTGGGGCAGATGATCCGGATCGAACCGGGAAAAGAGCACCCCCTTGATCCCGGGCCTCCCGGTAAAAATCCTCCAGGAACCCGTAGGTGCGCATATCCCGGTAGAGGATCACCACGTCCATGTCGGGGTTGAGCTCCTTGAGCTGCAGGGCGTACTTCACCGCCCCCTGGCAGCAGATGCGGCTGCAGTTGGGGTTCTCCTCATTCCGGGAGCCCACGCACTGCACCATGACCACCCGGTTCCACTTGGCGGCTTCATCCTTCGCCTTATGGAGAAAATCGCCCAGCTCCAGCTGGGTCATCACCCGCTCGTGTTCCCCGTAGAGAAATTCCTTGGGGTGATACTCGTGGGCGCCGGTGGCCACCACGGTGATCCCGTGGTCGATTTTCCGCT
>CAVZWU010000019.1:0-185914 GCA_963779095.1 uncultured Alphaproteobacteria bacterium
TTCGTCGGGCGATCGAGCGTATAAACTCCCGGAACGCCGACCTGGCCCTGCACGCTGGCTTGCGTGCCGAAGGTAGAGATCTCGACCAGCACATGTGGCTCGGTGACGATCTGACGGGACGCCAACTGTTTTTCGATCGCCCGCGCGACCTGGTCTTCGGTCAACCCTGCAGCCCGAATCCTGCCGACGTAGGGGAAGCTGATCGTTCCATCGGTCTCGACCCTAGCCGTCGTGTCCATGTCCGGTTGGTTGACAACTTTAATGGACACGACGTCCTGAGGCGTGAGGACCCGCCCGCCGGCGGCGCGCGCCAAATCGGGAGCAACCGCTCCAAGCGCCAGAAGGCCCAGAATGGTCAGGATCGCCGGCCATGGCGTCCGTGACCGGGCCCTTCGCATCGTTGTCAGCATCGCTTCCGTTCTCCCACTTCGGACTGCTAGTACGGTCTATAGTTCAGGCTTACGGTCACCAAATCTTCCGGGGTGATGAAATGGTCAATGACCACCTCGGTATATGAGGCGTTCAGCGCGGCCGACAGGAACGGCGTCAACGTATAGGTCAAGCCGGCGTTCGCGGTGTAGTTATTCGAAGCGCCTGTCAAAATGGGCGCCAAGCTGGTCAGCACCACTGGCGTAAACGCTCCGGTGGCGTAGCCGATCGAGCCGCCGACGTTGACGGCGACCTTGGGCGTCAATTGATAGGCCAGACTCATTTGAGCGACGTAGCTAGTCTGCGCGTTGGCGATAATTGTCGTCGGAGGAGCAATCGTTTTTGACGCGGACGCATTCAGCGTCACCCTTGGCGTGACCGTCCAAGTCGTTCCCAACGTATAGATCGGCAGAAGCGTCCTGGGCAGACCCAAGGTGAATGCGTTCGTATTCCCGACCAATCCGACCAGCGCGTTGACCGAAAGGTTGGGATTGATTTGTCGACTATAAGCCAAGCTGAAGGTATGAAAATCGGTGACGTTGGCCAATCCGAGAGTGTTTTCGACCAGTCCGCGGCTGTAGAGTGTTTCTGAATTACTCGCTAGCGCCGTCACAGTGCTCGCGCCCTTCGCGTACTCTATACCGGTGGAGAGCATCGTACTTCGAGAATTATTGAGCGCGTCGATCGGGTTTGAGTTCGTGATGTCGTTCCAGCTGGTATTGAACACCACCGAATATCCGTTGGAGACCGCGCATTTTCCGGTTTCGTTGAACGCAGCCGTCGTGGCGTAGTTGACACCGGTTCCAAGTCCCGTTGTAACCAAGTCCGTGATCTCGACAGGCGACTTGGAAAGGGTTACACCAAGATTTCCTGAGCATCTCGATGTCAGGGTCCAGTTATCGCCGGCGCTTACCGAGTACACATTTGAATCAAACCGGGTCTCATGAAGATAGCGTATCACCCCAAACGTTGTGTCTAGGTACAGCTGTTGACCATACAGGTTTGCCTTGGTCGCGAAGCCCAGATTGGACGTCGTTGTAAAATCGCCGAGCACCAGGCCCGGCGCAGCGAAGCCACTTGCAACACCATTGATGTTGGAGTTATAGGACACGTCCTGAGAAGCCGTCAATTTGAATGGCAAATCAGCCCAATTCTCCGGCAGGGTCGGCAGAACAAACCCATCCCATGACGGCGTGTTCGCCGCGGTTAGAGAGCCCGATAGCTCCTGCCCCCAGCCGCCGGTTACCCCGCCGAGCGCCAGGACCGCCCCGAGCGTCAAGGCCCCGCTCCGCCTCATCCCACCCCTTCGCCTCAGAACGCATGCACGCGTACGAACAACGTCTTGTCTCCGCCAATAACTCCGTCACACTCGCCGAGTTTCTGAAAATTCTCGATTACACAGGCAATCCCCGCTTGCCGCCCTTCCCGGCCACGCATGTCGACCTTCTCCTGCCCTCCAGAAACCTTGGATCAGCCGCTGCGTCCTCAAACTGCGGAGGAGGCGGGTTGGGTGCGCGAATCCAAGCGTTGCGGTCGACGCAGACCGCCGCCATCCATACGCATATTCGGCCTCCCCCGACAAGGCGACAAAAGCCACACTTGCCGACAAAGTAGACCCCGCCGAGCCCAACTGGACATCGTTGTCTAGACGAGCGCCGAGGGGTCCGATAGCATTGGTCCACAGGCGGTTCGCTACAGGGGCCCGCGGATGAAAGCGCACTATCGCGTCGTCGTAATTGGCGGGGGCGTCGTTGGAGCGTCCGTTCTTTACCACCTTACGAAGTACGGCTGGAGCGACGTAGCGCTGGTGGAACGTTCGGTCTTGACCGCGGGCTCGTCGTGGCACGCAGCCGGCGGCTTTCACGCGCTCAACGCCAACCCCAACATGGCGATTCTCCAGGCCTATACGATCGACCTCTTGAGAAAGGTCGAAGCCGAATCCGGCCAGTCGATCGGCATGCACATGACCGGCGGCATCCATGTCGCCTCCGCCCCGGAGCGCTGGGAGTGGCTGCAGGCGTCGTACCGTCGGTTCCAGGCGATCGGCATCGACGATGTTCGCCTGGTGACGCCGGAGGAAATCAAGGCCCGCTGCCCGATCATCAACGTGGAGGGGGTGCTCGGGGGCATGTGGGCGGACCGCGAAGGCTATGTCGACACCACAGGGACGGTCTGGGCTTACGCCGGCGCGGCCAAGAAACGCGGCGCGACGGTGATCGAACACAACCGGGTGCTGGAGCTGAAGCAGCGCCCGGACTCGTCCTGGGACCTGATCGCCGAGACCGGCGTCGATCAACGCCGAGCATGTGGTGAACGCCGCCGGTCTATGGGCGAAGCAGGTCGGGCGGATGGTCGGGCTCGACCTTCCGCTCTCGCCGCTGGAGCACCACTACCTGCTCACCGAGACAATTCCCGAGATCGCAGCGTCGAAGGCCGAACTGCCGATGGTGGTGGACCTCGAAGGGTTCACTTACATGCGCCAGGACCAGAAGGGCATGCTGGTCGGCATTTATGAGACCAATCCCCAGCACTGGTCGATGGACGGCGCGCCCTGGAACTACGGCGTCGAGCTCCTGCAGGAGAACATCGACCGGATCGCCGGCGAGCTCGAGCTCGTTCATCGCCGCTATCCGGTTTTGCAGATGGCGGGCGTGCGCAAATGGGTCAACGGCGCCTTCACCTTCTCGCCGGACGGCAATCCGCTCATCGGCCCGGTCGCCGGCAAGCGCGGCTACTGGCTCGCCTGCGGCGTCATGGCGGGGTTCCTCCAGGGCGGCGGCGTCGGCAAGGCGCTGGCGGAATGGATGATCCATGGCGAGGCGGAGGCGGACGTCTACGGCCTTGACATCGCCCGCTACGGGCCCTTCGCCTCCAATCGCGAATATATCAGGCAGACGACCGGCGAGTTCTACGCCCGCCGCTTCGTGATGACCTATCCCAAAGAGCAACTGCCCGCCGGCCGGCCGCTCAAGATGACCCCGGCCTACGACGGGATGACCGCCGCCGGCTGCCACTGGGGCAATTCGTGGGGGCTTGAGGTCCCGCTCTTCTTCGCCCCGTCCGGATTCAAGGAAAAGCCGACCCTCAAACGCTCGAACGCCTTCGATATTGTCGGCGCGGAGTGCCGGATGGTGCGGGACGGGGTGGGCCTGCTCGATATCGCTTCGTTCTCGCGCTACGAAGTGACCGGCCCGGAGGCCGAGCGCTGGCTCGACTGGATGACGGTAGCTCGTCTGCCCAGGCCCGGCCGCGCGCGCCTCGCCCCGATGCTGTCCGAGACCGGCAAGCTCAAAGGCGACCTCACCATCATCAACTGGGGCGACGGGACGTTCTGGATCGAGGGCTCCTACTATCTTCGCCAATGGCATATGCGCTGGTTTGCCCAACACGCGCGCCAAGACGTGAGCGTGCGCGACATTTCCGACGATGTGATCGGCTTTGCGCTCTCCGGCCCGAAATCGCGCGAACTCATCGCGCGCGTCACCCATCAGGACGTATCGAACGCCGCCTTGCCGTTCATGGGCGCGACGACCCTGGATGTGGGCCTCGTGCGGGCGAAGGTCGCGCGCCTCTCGGTGACCGGCGAACTCGGCTACGAGATCAATTGCCGCGCGCTCGAGCACGACGGCCTGCGCCGGACCCTCATCGAAGCCGGACGCGACCTGGGGTTACGGGAATATGGCTATCACGCGCTGCTGTCGCTCAGGCTCGAAAAGAGCTTCGGCATCTGGTCGGCCGAATTCACCCAAGACCGCACTCCGCGCATGACTGGCATGGACCGCTGGATCGCCTGGGACAAGGGCGATTTTCTCGGCCGCAAGGCGGCGCTGATGGAGAGCAAGGCCCCCCCGCCCGAGCGCCAACTGGTCACGCTCGAAATCGACGCGCTCGACGCCGACGCCGCCGGCTACGAGCCAGTCTGGCGGGCGGGCGCGATTGTCGGCTTCATAACCTCCGGCGGCTATGGCCACACACTGCGAAAGAGCCTGGCGATGGCGCTCGTCGCGCCGGAGGCCGCCGAGGTCGGCGCGGAGCTTAGCGTGCATATCGTCGGTGCCGAGCGAAGAGCGCGGGTCATCAAGCCCTCGCCCTACGATCCGATGGGCACGGCGATGCGGGCATGACGAACTGGGCGACGAACTGACCGATGACCGAATTCAGCACTCTCGCCGGCGCCTTCGGGCTCGCCGCCGCAGCGGCCGGCGCGATCGGGCGCCGTCAAGGCGACGCGCGACGACTGGCTCGACCTTGCGCTGACCGCGCTTGCCGTCGAGGGCGTCGACCACGTGACCGTGCTCGCCTTGAGCGAACGGCTCGACGTGTCGCGGTCGAGCTTCTACTGGTATTTCAAGAATCGCGACGAGATGCTCGACGCCCTGCTCGACCGTTGGGAGGCGCTCAACACCCGTTCGATCGTGGCGCAGGCGGACGCGCCCGCGGCGAACGTCAACCAGGCGGTCTGCAACGTGTTTCGCTGCTGGGTCGATCCCTCGATCTTCAGCCCGCGGCTCGATTTCGCCGTTCGCGAATGGGCGCGCCGCTCGCCGCGCGTCCGCAAGGTGCTGGACCACTCCGATCAGGTCAGAACGGAGGCGCTGAAAGCCATGTTCGTGCGCTTCGGATACGAGGACGTCGACGCGTTCGTGCGGGGGCGGGTGCTCTATTATATGCAGATCGGCTATTACGCGCTCGACCTGCGGGAGCCGATCGAGGCGCGCCTCACGCTCACGCCGCACTATCTCAAGGCTTTCACGGGCGTTGACCCAAGCGATGCGGACATCGACGCGTTCCGCGTCTACGCCATACGGAGCGCGCGCATCACCGATTTCGAGCCTTCGCGAGGGCGGCCATGAGCGGGCGCTCTTCGCGGCGCCGCGCTTTTTAGAGAGGAAGATCGCCATGTACATCGCCATGAATTGCTTCAAGGTCATGAAGGGCGCCGAGAGCGCGTTCGAACACCTGTGGCTTTCACGCGACACCCATCTCGACCGCGTGCCCGGGTTCCTCGAGTTCCATCTGTTGCGCGGGCCCGAACGCGGCGATCACGTGCTTTATTCGTCGCACACGGTCTGGGCGAGCAAGGACGCCTTCACCGCCTGGACGCAGTCCGAACATTTTCGCGCCGCCCACCGCGACGCCGGCGCCAACAAGCCGCTTTATCTCGGCCATCCCGAGTTTGAGGGCTTCGAGGTTCTTCAGACGATCAAGAACCCGAACGCTCACGATCAGGCCGCCTGAACGGCGGCCAGATCGTTCCGCGCAACTCTTCCCCTGCCCTTTTTGCGGGCCGCGCGACGGGACCGAATTCCAGCATCGGCGGGACAAGCGCGCTCATCGTCACGCCCGCGGCACTCGGTGCCGCCGACGGCTGGCGCGCGACCCGAGTCGATGACGGCTGGGCGGCGGTCGAGGTCTCGGGCGTTGACGCCCCCCAGGCGCTCATGCAGGCGACCTCGGCCGTGCTCGTCTTCGGGTTCGCCCTCCGCGGCCGTGCTCGTCTTCGGCCTGCGCAGTCTCATTGCGCGGACGCCCTCCGGCTTCCGGGTCCATGTCGAAGCGTCACGGCTGGAGACGCTCATCGCCTGGTTCGACGGCGTGTGAGGCAAACACCCGCCAGCCCGTCGACTCGCGCGCTACGAAGGGGCTAAGGGTCTCGCGAGGCTTTTGGCGCCAGGGAGGAATTGGTGGCGGCGGAGACGAGCGAACAACCGATCGAAATCGAGCTACCGAAGTCGCTGAGGGCGACCCGGATCGGCGCGATCGCCCATCTGCGCCTGAACCGCGCGGAGAAGCGCAACGCGCTCGATGACGTCATTGTGCGCGGGCTCGAGGCCTTCTTCACCCAGATCCCGCCGGAAATCCGCGCCGTCGTGCTGACCGGCGAGGGCGCGCATTTTTCCGCCGGCCTCGATCTTTCCGAGGTCGCTGGGCAGCACGAGCCGCTCGAAGGCGTGCTCCATTCGCGCATGTGGCATCGCGCCTTCGAGGCGATCGAGTTCGGCCGCGCGCCAGTCATCGTGGCGCTGCATGGCGCGGTGGTCGGCGGCGGATTCGAGCTCGCCGCGGCCGCCCATATCCGCATCGCCGAACGCTCGGCCTATTACGGCCTGCCGGAGGGACAGCGCGGCATTTTTCTCGGCGGCGGCGGATCGGTGCGCATCGCCCGCCTCATCGGCGTTCCGCGCGTGATGGACATGATGCTGACCGGACGAACCTTGAACGCCGAGGAAGGCCATGGCGCCGGCGCGACCCAATATCTGGTCGACGACGGCAAAGGGCTCGAGACCGCCATGGCGCTCGCCGCCAAGGCCGCCTCCAATACCGCCGCCACCAATTTCGCGGTGCTCCATGCGCTGCCGCGCATCGCCGAGAGCAATCCGGCGAGCGGGCTTTTGACCGAGTCGCTGATGGCGGCGATTGCGGAAATGAGCGGCGAAGCCAAGGAGCGGCTCAAGGACTTTCTCGAGAAGCGCGCGGCGAAGGTCACGCGGCAGAGCTAGCCGTCAGCTCCGCCGACGCGCGATCAGCCTCAGCCAGGGCGCGACATGGAAGACGCCCATCAGCAAATACATCGGGACCATTCCGCTCATGAGCGATCCGTGCTCCACCGAGCAGAGTGGCTCCGCGCCGCCACCGAGAACGGCTGTCAGGAGCGCCATCGTCCCGAAGGTCGGCGCGGCTGCAAGGCCGAGCCATTCGGCCGCGACGCGGCTGATCGCCGCGCTGCAACCCCCGCCGCCGATCGAGATCGCGCTCATTGCTGCGCGCCCGCCTCCTTGTTTCGGAACGCCGCTTCGCCCGCGTCCGACACCTTGACCCATTGCGGGTCGACCGACTTTTCGGCCTCGTAATTGTCGTGCCAGTTCCACCATTTATAGGGCGGGGTCTGGGGATAGCCATCGGGCGAATCCTCCCACAATTCCTGGCGCCCGAGCGGCGTCGCATCGAGATAGTTCCACACCGTGCCCATCGCCTCGTCGCCGCGATTGTTGATGAAATAGGTGCGGAAGATCCTGTCGCCGTTGCGGAAGAAGACGTTGTGGCCGTGCCATTCGTCGACGCCGAAGTCGGCGTCGAAACTGTCGGTGATCGTGTACCACGGCATCCGCCAGCCCATCCGCGCTTTGAGGCGCTCAATGTCCGCCTGCGGCGCGCGGGAGGCGTAGGCGAGCGTCGTGTCGCGCGCGTTGAGATGCGCCAGATGGGACACCTGGTCAGCGCCGAGCGAGCAGCCGCGGCAGGCGTGATCGGGCCAGCCGAACACGCCAGGCTCGAAGAAGGCGCGGTAGACGATCAATTGCCGGCGGCCTTCGAAGAGATCGAGCAGGCTCGCCTTGCCCTGCGGCCCGATGAATTCATAGGCCTTGTCGACCGCCATCCACGGCATCCGCCGCCGCTCGGCCGCCAGCGCGTCATGGGCGCGCATCACCGACTTCTCCTTGACGAGCAGCCGCTCGCGCGCAGCCTGCCAGTCCTCACGCGATACGATCTTGGGCATGTCCATCGTTAAGCTCCTGCTGGCTGATTGAGTTGGCTGGCGTGGGCGGCGGCGTATTCGTCGCGGCGGCGCCACCAGACGCCCGTGCTCGTTGCGCCCCTTCGGCGCGCGGTCGAGCCACTGATAGGCGCCCCAGAGCCCGTCCAGGCCGCGCGCATAAGTGGAATAGGCGTGGTAGACGGCGCCGTCCTCCATGCGCGAACGCGCTCATGCCCGGCCGGTCGCGCATGTAGGTTCGCCCGTCGGTTCCGCACGTCGCCGCGAACCGGGCGACGGGCTCCGGAACCTGCGCCGCCGTCAGCGGATGATCGCCGCGCCGATAGTTGTATTCGACGCCTCCCCCGCGCTGCTGTTCCTCGGTGATCGAGACGTTGAAATCGAAGTTGAAATCGTCGCCGAACGAGGAAGCCCAGGGGAACGTCCAGCCCATCCGCCGCTTGTAGGCCTGCAACTTCGGGAGCGGCGCGCGCGACACCGCCCAAAGCGTCGACGTCATGGTTCGCCAGATGCGTCGATGAAGCCGTTGAAACCGTCAGCGATCATCGAGCAGGACGGACAGCCCGCCTTGTAATCCGGCCCGAACATGAAGTGATAGACGAGAAGCTGCGAGCGGCCCTGGAACAGGTCCTTGAGCGTGGCGGGCCCTCGTCGGTGTCGAACCGGTAAGGCTTGTCGAACTCGGACCCAGGGCAATTCCTGCCGCTGACGGGCGACTTCGTCGCTGAGGCGGGTCAGTTCCTTTTCACGGTTGAGCAGCGCGAGTCGGGCGTTCAGCCATTCATCGCGCGAAACGACGTCGTTCATGGATCAATCTCCTGTTTGTTGCGTGGGCCGTCGATGAGTTCGTCAGCCCGGGATGCGCTGGTCGTATTCGGCCCTCAGCCGCGTGAACCGGTCCCAGAAGGGCTCCGACTTTTCGTCGTTCAGGCGGGCGGCCAGCATGTCGAGATGCGCGTGCCAGCCGGTGCTGACGCCGACCATCATGCCGCGCGTGGGCAGGCGGCGATGGACCACGGTCGAGCAGCACCTTCTCGCCCCTCGGCTCGAGCGCGAACGAAACGTCGCTGTCCTCCTTGCCCCAGGTGAAGGCGAGCTTGCGCGGCGGATCGAGCTCGGTGATCCGGCTCTCCATCCGGTGCTCCTCGCCGAAGCCTTCCGGCCGCTTGCCGGGCGGATCGGTGAGCTCGCTGTTGCGCCAGACGAATTCGAACGGCGCGCCGACTTTCAACTCCATCTGCCCGGACGCCAGCCATTTGCGGCGCAGGTCGCTCTCGGTGAGATAGGCCCAGACCCGTTCGATCGGGCCTGGCAGCATGCGCTGGATGGTGAGCGTCGCGGGCTCGGTCAGCACGCCATAGGCGTCGGGATTGGCGCGTTCGTTCATTGCTCGTCTCCTTGGGTCGGGTCCTGGGTTTTGGCTTCGGGGGATTGTTCGGAGGACTCTTGCGCGGCGGCCTTGCGCGGGTCCTCCTCGCGCAGGAGCCGGTCGAGAATGTCGAGCCGCGCGGTCCAGAAGCGCTCATAGAAGGTGAGCCACTCGTGCGCGCTGGCGAGCGGGCCAGGATCGAGGCGGCAGACATGGGCGCGCCCGCGCACCTCGCGCTGGATCAGGCCTGCGCCTTCGAGCACCTTGATGTGCTTCGAGGCCGCCGCGAGCGACATGGCGAAGGGTTCGGCGAGCTGGCTCACCGTGCGCTCGCCTGAAGCGAGCGTTAGGAGCATCCTGCGGCGCGTGAGATCGCTCAGCGCGTGGAAGATGGGGCTCAACTCTGGGGCCTGTAATTCAACCATGTGGTTTAATTTACGCGAGCGATTTTAGAATGTCAACCGTATGGTTGAATGATTTTCCGCCGCGGCTTCCGCTCTGGCTGGGGCTCGCCGCGCTGCGGCCTCGGCGCGAACCGGGCCCAGGCCGACGGCCGTCCTGGTTCATGGAGTTGACGCCTGCTTTTGAGCGGTCGAAAACCGCGCCGAACGGGAGGAAGGGATGATGACGAGAACCAAGCTGGCCTTCGGTCCGCCGGAGGTGATCGTCGAGCGGCGGCCGGACGGCGCGATCCTTGCGCGCTCTCCTCATCCGCTCGGCCCCCACGCCCGCGCCGCGACCGACTGGCTCGATCATTGGGCCAAGGTCGCGCCGGAGCGGACGTTCCTCGCCGAGCGACAGGGCGAACAACATTGGCGCATGGTCACTTACGGCGCCGCCCGACATATGGCGCGCGCCATCGCGCAAGGCCTGATCGACCGGGGCCTCAACGTCGAGCGGCCGGTCGCGATCCTCTCCGGCAACAGCGTCGATCACGCGCTGCTCGGGCTCGGCGCGATGGTCGCCGGCGTTCCCTATGCCCCCATATCGGCTCCGTATTCGCTGGTCGCCAAGGATTTCGCCAAGCTCAGGGCGATCATCGCGCTGCTCACGCCCGGCCTCGCGTTCGTCGACGACGGGGCGGCGTTCGGCCCCGCGCTCGAAGCCGCAGTGCCCAGGGACGTCGAGGTCGTCGCCCGGACGAACCCTCCCGCCTCGCGCCGCGCGAGCGCGTTCGAGGCGCTGCTCGCGACGAAGCCCGCGGTCGACGTCGACCGCGCCCAGTCGGAAGTCGGGCCGGACACGATCGCCAAGCTCCTGTTCACCTCAGGCTCGACCGGCTCACCCAAGGGCGTCATCAACACCCACAGGATGATGACTTCGAACCAGGCGATGCTCAGCGCCGTCACGCCGAGCTACACCGCCGAGCCGCCCGTTCTGGTCGACTGGCTGCCGTGGAGCCATACGTTCGGGGGTAACAACAATTTCAACCTTGTGCTCGCCAACGGCGGCTCGTTCTTCATCGACGAGGGCCGGCCGCTGCCCGGCGCGATCGAAGCCACCGTGCGCAACCTGCGCGAGATATCGCCGACGGTCTATTACAACGTGCCGCGCGGCTTCGAGATGCTGCTGCCTTTGCTTCAGGCGGACCCTGACCTGCGACGAAGCCTGTTCAAGCGGCTGCAGGCGTTCACCTACGCCGGCGCCGCGCTTGCGCCCCATGTGCGGGAGGGGTTCGAGCGGCTCGGGCTCGACACGATCGGCGAAGTCGTTCCCATGCTGACCTCATTCGGGTCGACCGAGACGGGACCCTCCGCGATCAGCGTCACCGAACGCTCGCGCGAGCCCGGCGTGATCGGGGCGCCCAATCCCGGCGTCGAGGTGAAGCTCGTCCCCAACGCGGGCAAGCTCGAGGCGCGGGTGAAAAGTCCGAGCGTCACCCCCGGATACTGGCGTCAGCCCGAACTGACAAATGCGGCGTTTGACGAGGAGGGGTTCTACAAGTTCGGCGACGCGCTGCGCTTCGTCGACGAGAACGACCCCGAACGCGGCTTCCTGTTCGACGGACGCGTGGCGGAGGATTTCAAGCTCGCCACCGGCGCATGGGTCAGCGTCGGCCCTCTGAGGGCCAGATTCGTCGCCCATTGCGCGCCTTATGTCACCGACGTGGTCGTGGCCGGACACGATCGCGACGAAGCTGCCGCGCTCGTCATTCCCAATCTCGCCGCCTGCCGGGAGCTCGCCCGCGCCCTGAGCGGCGACGCGAAGCCCGCCGAGATCCTCGGCTGCGACGACGTGCGCAAGGCGTTCGCCGGCCTGCTCCAGAGCTTCAACGCCGAGGCGGGCGGCAGCTCCCGCCGCCTGGCACGGCTCATTCTGATGGACGACCCGCCATCGCTCGATAGCGGCGAACTGATGGACAAGGGCTCGGTCAATCAGCGCGCGGTCTTGGGCCGCCGCGCAGCGATGGTCGAGGAGCTTTACGCGGAAACGCCATCGCGGCGCGTGATCCGGTGAGCTCCGGTCTCCTTTAGGCTCAGGTCTGAGAAGCGATCGGGCGGGCCAGCGCCGTCATTGGCGAGCGAAGCGCGGCGGGCCGGGCGCGGCCCGGCGCTGCTCCGGGCCGGGGCGGCAAGGGGCAAGGCGATTTTCCCTTGACAGGAGCGGAAATGTTCTCTATATGTTCCCACTCGGGATTTGTCGCGCTTGGCCGCCGGGCGGCGAGGGAAATCTCGTGGCTGTTTGAAATGGGAAAAGGTGGCGCAATCACAACCTGTGCGCGGGGAGGGAAAGCGAGGACGGATTTTTCACTCCAAACGCCGGGCAGTGTCGGCTTGGGCGGCCCTTGGCGGATTTTTTTTTCCCCGCTCGCCTCGGCGAGGCGGCGGCTTTGCAGGTAGGCGTAGGCGATCATCGTCATGAGCGCGTGGCGGTGCAGGCCACGCCAGGATCGGCCTTCGAAGTGGTCGAGGCCGAGTTCTTCCTTGAGCTGCTGGTGGGCTTGCTCGCAGACCCATCGCGCCTTGATCGCGCCGGCGAGCGTCTTGAGGCTGGCGTCGGCAGGCAGGTTGGAAAGATAGGATTTGCGCTCGCCCGAGGCGCGACGCTCGCCGACGAGCCAGGCCTCCTCGCCCGGCATGTGCTGCATGCCCTTGTCATGGATGCGTTGTGGCGGACCATCGGCGATCCGCACGCGCACGGCGGCGAAGGAGGCCGCCAAAGGCCCTTTGGTTCCTTTACGCCAGCTGACGCGTCGCCACTTCGCGGCGGCGAGAACGTCTTCAGCCGGCGCGGAGAGCTGATCGGGAATATGGCGCTTGCGCGGCCGCCCGCGTCCGGCGGTCGGAAACACGAGCCTGACATTGCTCGGATAGACTTTCTGCTGCTTGGGGATTCCGACCGCCCACTTCAGGCCGCGCGTGTCGAGCCCTTGGCGGAACGGCGCGGATAGGCCATAGCCTGCATCCGCCAGCACCGTCGCAAACCGAACGCCAGCGGCGCGGATGCGATCGATCTCGGCCAGCGCGATCTCCGGCTTCGTACGCGCCGCCCGCCAGTTCTCGGGCACGCGGGCCTTCGCCATCCGGTCGGGCGCGCCGGTCCAGCTCTCCGGCAGAAACAGGCGCAGGCCGATCATCACCGGAACCTCGTCCCGCGCCAGCGTCAGCGACACCAGCGTCTGGCAATTGGCGGTCTTGCCGAGCGCCGAGGCGTATTGCGGCGCGACGCCGACCGAATGCGACCCCTTCTTCGGCAGCGCCGTGTCGTCGACGACAAGGACTGCATTGGCGCCCCCGATCAGCTTGTCCGCCTGGATCGCGAGTTCCTCTTCCAGCGGCGCTTCACTCCACACGCCGCTCGCAATGAAATGATGCAACTGGTCGTAATCGCCGGGCGCCCATCGCGACGCCATCGGCTCGACGCTCTTGCGCTCGCCCGGCCCAATCAGCCCAGCAACATAGAGCGGACACATCCGCCGGCGCGCCTTGTGTTCGAGCCGCGCCAGGAACGGCGCAAGCCACCGATCAAGATCCCCGCCCCAGTCCGCCACGCCGCCGGCTCCGCAAAATCGCGAAGCCGACGATCGGGCGAAATCCTTTCCGAACTCCTAATCTGCCAAAGTAGTGCTAGCGTTTATTAGCATTTACTGGCGTTTACAGGCGTTTATGGGCATGGGAGCCTGGCGAAGGCTCGCGCGCAGGTTGTCAAGGACGATCCCCTGAAGGGGCGAGCCGCCGGCGCCCGGTCCAGGGGCAAGCCGGGGCGCTAGCCGTCGCGGCGGGTTCGCCTTAAGCCGCCGCTCTCCTTCACCCAGGCGAGGGTCACCATGCCGAGCAGCACCGCCAGGCCGAAGAACCCGGACGCGAGCGACGTCGAGCGCGCGCCAATCAGTTCGGTCGATCCCGTTCGCTTGATTCCAATGTAGTCGCCGCCGCCGTAGCTGGGAGAGGGGTTCAAGCCGACGACGCGCGGCATGGCGATCGCGCCGTCCGCCCCCGCCGCGATGCGACGCACCGTGCCGCCAGTCGCCTCGGCAATCGGACGCAGCTTTTCGGTCGTCGAGACGACATCCCGCATTTCGAGCGGATTCTCCTGGCCGACGTTGACCAGCGCGACATGTTCGCCGTCCTCAGCGCGATAGAGGCCGTACCGGCTGACGTTCACATGCGCGCGGCTGAGGCCCGGCGCGTATGGCGTCAGATCAAGCTTGGTCTTCTTGCCGTCCGGCGCGACGAGATAGGTGTCCAGCGCCTTGCCGCTCACGCTCTGCCGCTCGACCGTCACCTCGCGGCCCTTGGCGCTGGCTCGCAAGGCCTCCTCTTCCAGATCGGGCTCTTTCATCAGCCAGTGCGCCAGACGGCGCAAGAGGTCGAGGTAAGGTCCGCCGCCGTCATACCCGCGCGCCCAGAGCCACATCTGGTCGCTCAGCAGCAGGCCTACGCGCCCTTTGTCGACTCGCGACAGCACCAGCAGCGGCTTGTCCTCCGGGCCGGTCATAACCGTCATGCCGCTCGTCGGCCTCGCGCCGACGATGCGGAACCAGCGACCCCAGTTGGGATTGCCATTGTTGGCGTCGAAACCGTTCAGGCCCCGGGTCACCGGGTGGCGCTCGCCCTGCTCCGACACCCGGGCGCGATACGGCGCCTCCACGTCGTCGCCGCTCGGCTCGGCGGGCGAAATGGCGCCAAGCGGCGAATAATAAAGGCCGTCGGGCGTGGAGAATTCCGGCCCCTCCGCCATCAACAGGGCGCCGCCGTCACGCACGTAATTCGCGATGTTTTCCAAATAGACGTAAGGCAGAATCGACTGCTGCGCGTAGCGATCGAAAATGATGAGGTCGAAGTCCTTGATCCGGCGGCCAAACAAATCGGCGACCGGAAAGGCGATCAGCGACAATTCGTTGATCGGCGTGCCGTCAGCGCCTTTCTCCGGCGGGCGCAGGATGGTGAAATGCACCAGATCGACATTGGCGTCGGATTTCAGCAGGTTTCGCCACATCCGTTCACCGGGATGCGGCTTGCCGGAGACCAAGAGCACCCGGAGCTTGTCACGCACGCCCTCGATGTTGACCACGGCGCGATTGCTGTCGGCTGCGAGTTCGCCTTCGACTGGCGCGACTTCAAGCTCGATGACGTTTGGACCCGGATGGTCGATCGGAGCCTTCACATCGATCCGCTCTCCGACCTTGGCGTCGATCGTCGCGATCGTTTCGCCGTCGCGGCGCACCGTGAGTTTGACCGGCTCGCCATGGTCGGCGCTGTCGAGGACGCGAGCTTCGATGACCTGATCCTTGCCAACGATGCCGTAGCGCGGCGCCTCGACCAGCTCGATACGCCGCTGCCGCTCGCCCTCGTGGCCAGTGATCAAGGCGTGCAACGGCGCGTTGAAGCCAAGCGCGGCCGCGGACTTCGGAATGTCGTGCGCGTCCCCGTCGGTGATCATGATTGCGCCGCCGACCCGGTCGGGCGGCGCATCGGAGAGAGCTCCCCGCAAAGCCGCGAACAGCTTGGTCCCTTCGGTTTCCGATTCGTCGCGCGACGTTTCGACGACCCGCACGTCGACGTCTCCAAGCGCCTTGAGCCGCGCCTCGAGTTCGTCGCGAGCTTTGTCCGTCTGCTGGGGCCGCTCGCCGATGTCCTGGCTCTCGGACCGGTCGACCACCACGGCGACAATGTCCTTCAGCGGACGCCTGTTCTCCTGGACCAGATTGGGATCGCACAGGGCGAGCAACAGAAGCGCCATGCTGAGCGCCCGCAGCCATGCGCCGCGAACGCCGCGCCAGACGAGCGCGGCAGAGATCACGAGCGCCGCCGCGGCCAGAGCGTAAACAGCGGGCCATGGGAGGAACGGAGAAAGGGCGATCGACCAGGCGCTCAACGAGTCAGCCTTTCGAGAATGTCCTTCGCGTGAACCTGGTCCGCCTTGTAATTGCCGGTGAGCGTGTACATCACGAGATTGACGCCGCTGCGCAGGGCGAGTTCACGCTGTCGGGCCCCGCCGGGAATGAGCGGATAGAGCGGGCGCCCGTCGGCATCCTCCGCCCATGCAGCCGCAAGATCGTCGGAAGCGATCACGATCGGCGAAACGCTGTCGCCCGCGCGCGCCGGGCGCCGAACGTGGTCGTTAGGGTCGGGCGGCGGGAGCGCCTCGATCCAGGTTTGCCCGATCGCCGTGCGGCCGACGATGCGGTCGAGCAGATAGAAGGTCTTCGTCAGCACGTGATCATGGGGAACCGGCTCAAGCTCGGGCACGTCGACCCCCTCGAGGAAGGTGCGCAGCCAAAGCGCCTCAGCGGTCGGCGGCCCGCCGGGGCGGGCGGTCAGTGCATCGCGCGTGTCGAAGACCATCGTGCCGCCGTTTTTCATGAATGCGGCGATGCGCGTGCGCGCTTCAGGCTTGGGTTGCGGCAACCCGGCGACGATCGGCCAATAGATAAGCGGATAGAAAGCCAGTTCGTCGCGCGCCGGATCGAGCGCCACGGGTTCGGCAAGCTCCGCCGAGGTGCGGGACGCGAGCACCCGCGTCAGCGCCGTCAATCCCAGCTTTGAGGTTTCGTCAACCGATGCGTCGCCGGTCACGACATAGGCGAGCCGGGTGGATAAGGCCGCATCCATGTCGCGGGCGGAGACCGGCGCCGACTCGGCGGCGCGGGCCTGGTGCGGGGCGGCGGCGAGGCCAAGGGCGGCGGCGAGGGCAAGGGTGGCGGCGAGCGCTCCCTTGCGGCGCAAGGGGGCGCCGCCGATCAGCCAAATGGATACCAGCGCGTCGATCATCAAGCCGACCAGAGCCGCCGGGAGGAGCCAGCGGCGCAGATCAATCGGCGGCGCGATCGCGAGCGCGCCTTCATGAACGACAAGGGGTCCATAATTGGCGCGCGCCAGCGTCTCACCGTCAGCCAACGCATTGACGGCCCGTAGCGATTCCCGTGTTCCGTAAAAGCCCGGAGGATGAAGCGCGTCGCCTGCGCCAGAAAAATCATCGCCAATCGGTTCAGCCTGCGGCGGCGGCGGGCCCAGAACGCCAAAGCCGCTCAGCGTGCGCAGGGGCGGCCGTGCTATTCCATGCTCGCCAACCTTCGCTTTCGTAGCCCCCTGGCCGGGCGCGTCGGCTTCCGCCACGATCCGGCGCAGCATGTCGACAAACAGGCCCGAGAGCGGTCAGATTCGACCAGGTGGTGTCGGCGGTCACATGGAAAAGCACGATCAGACCCTTGCCGCGCCGCTCCGCCGTGACCAGCGGCGTCCCGTCTGCAAGGCGCGCCCAAGTCTTTTCGGCAAGTCCCGTTTCCGGCTCAGCAAGCACCTGACGCGTCACCGTCACTTCGCTTGGCGCGGCGAGGCCAAAGAAAGGGCTGCCCGCCTCGAACGGCGCAATATGCTTCGGGCTTTCCCAGGACAATGCGCCGCCAAGCAGGCGGCCGCCGCGTCGAAGAGCCGTAGGCGTCAAGGTGTCGTCGCCAGCGGCTAGATGGGTGCCGGCGAAGCGCAGCAGCACGCCACCGTTGTCAAGGAACTGGGTGATCGCGTCGAGCTCCGGGCCCGGCGCCACGCTCATGTCGGCGAGGACGAGCACCGAGGGCTTCTGCGCGAGAAGCGAAACGATCGGGTCGGTCGAGGAATCATGCCACTCGCTGACGTCGGCGAATGGCTGCAGCGCGCGCTTGAGATAGTAGCTGGGCGCGAGCAGCGGTTGCGCGACATCGGCGCTCGCCCCAGAAACAATAGCGACCCGACGGCGACGCGAGCGTTCGTCAATGAGCCATGTCGCGCCGGCCGAACGTTCGCCATCAATGACGACCTGGGTCACGTCATTGCGCAGTTCGACCGGCAGATCGAACCGGGCTTCAACGACCGATTTGGCGCCGAAATCAAAAGCCGCCCGCCCGACTTCACGCCCCTGCACGTCAAGAGCGCGCACCGCGCCAGTCGCTGGCGCGTGCGTATCCGATCGCGTAAGCCGGGCGGTCAGCGCGCCCGCCTCATTGTCCGAGCCGGCAAGCGCGAGCGCGCCCCTGCCGTCAGTCACGACTTCCACCGACTTGGCGACCGACGCAAGCCGGGCTGAAAAGGCGCTCGCCCCGCCGAGCTCGACCCCGTCAGCGATCCATAAAATGTCCGTCTTCGGCTCGCGGGCGATAAAGCGCACGATCGCCGGCGCGGCCGCCATGCGGTCCGGCGCGTAGGGTACAGGCGCCAGCGAACGCAACCGACCCTCGACCCCCGATCTGTCGAGCGGGACGATGTCCTGCCCGCCTTGCGAAAGGGCGTCGATCGCAACAATCCGACCGGACCGAGCCGCCGCCGCGGCGCGCTCGCGGGCGAAATCGATTCGCTTCTCCCAGGCCGGAGCCGCAGCAAATCCATCATCGACCAGAATCAGCAGCGGGCCAGATCCGGAGAGCGCGACCAGGCTGTTCCACAACGGCTCGGCCATTGCGAGGATGATCAGCGCCCCGATCGCGAGCCGGAGCGCGAGGATCGGCCAAGGCGTGCGCGCCGGGGTCGTTTCGTTCGGATCGAGCCCAAGGAGAAGGCGCAGCGGCGGGAAGATCGCTTGCCTCGGGCTCGGCGGCGTGACGCGCAGCAGAAAATAGAGCCCAATGAGGCCAATCAGGGCCGCCAGAACGGCAGGGGCGGCGAAAGCGAGCGGCAGTCCGAACATCGCTCAGGCGCTCCTCAGGCCCGCATTCGGCTCCGGCGCCAAAAGACGCATGCGCAAGGCCAGCAGCATCTCGGCCGGCGAGCCATCCGTCCGATGGATGCTCATGCCCCAGCCCGAGCGGGCGCAGATCGTCCGGATCGCTTCGCGATGAGCCGCAAGACGGGCGAGATACGCGTCGCGCAAGCTCTGCGCCCTGGGGGTGAGCACCCTCAAGGCCCCGGCGGGATGCAGAAACTCGGTGTTGCCGGAGAACGGGTAGGTCTCCTCGATCGGGTCGGCGATCATCACAAGTTCGCCAATCGCGCCCTCCGCGCTCACTGCGCGGATCGCGCGCGCGACGTCTTCGGGCTCGGAGAGAAAATCGCCGATCATCAGGACCATCGAGCGTGGCGCGGCAGGCAGTGCGGGCGGCAAAGCGGCTTGCGAAGAGCCCATGAGGCGCTCGTCGGTCGCAATCGCCTCGGCGAAGCGCTCGACGACGCCCTGCGTCGCCAAAGGTCGAGTGAGGCCGAGCAGACCCGCGCGCTCGCCACCGCGCACGCAAAGATCCGCGAAAGCCAGCGCCAGCAACGCCGCCCGGTCGATTTTCGACACCGGCGCCAGACTCGAGGCGAATTGCATCGAGGCGGAGCGATCGAACCAAATCCAGACCGTATGCGCCGCCTCCCATTCGCGCTCGCGGACGAAAGCGCGTTCTTCACGGGCTGAGCGACGCCAGTCGACTCGCGACGAGGGTTCGCCGGAGAGAAACGGCCGAAATTGCCAGAAGGTCTCGCCCGATCCGGCCCGTCGCCGGCCATGAACGCCGTGCCGCACGGTCTGCGCCACGCGGCGAGCTGCGATGATCAGGCTCGGCAGGCGGGCCGAGAGGGACGCGGCGTCGTGACGGATCGAGGCGGGGAGCGTCATTGCGGCGTCAATGGCCTGGTCATTGAATCGTCTTGGCCACGAGCCGTCCGATCACCGCTGAAATCGTCTCGCCTTCGGCGCGGGCGGCGAAGCTCAGCGCCATGCGGTGCTTGAGCGCCGGCTCGGCCAAAATGGCGATGTCGTCAAGCGAGGGCGACAAGCGCCCGTCGACCAGCGCACGCGCGCGAGCGGCGAGCATGAGCGCCTGCGCGGCGCGCGGGCCTGGGCCCCAGCCGATGCCCTTGGTGAGCTCTGGGTCGCCTTCGCCCGGACGGCCGGCGCGCACCAGGTCGAGTATGGCCTCGACCACACGATCCCCGATCGGGGCCCGGCGCACAAGCCGCTGCGCCGCCATCAGATCTTCCGCCGTCATCACGGGCTTCGGACGCGCCTCGCGCTCGCCTGTCGTCTCGATCAGGATCCGGCGTTCGGCCGCCCGGTCGGGATAGCCAACGTCAATCTGCAACAGGAAGCGATCGAGCTGCGCCTCTGGCAGGGGATAGGCGCCTTCCTGCTCCAGCGGGTTCTGCGTCGCCAAAACATGGAATGGCCGCGGCAGATCGTGCCGCACCCCCGCCACTGTCACATGGTGTTCCTGCATTGCCTGCAGCAACGCCGACTGCGTCCGCGGGCTGGCGCGATTGATTTCGTCCGCCATCAGCAATTGGGCGAAGATCGGGCCCTTGATGAACCGGAACCCGCGCTTGCCGTCGTGCCCTTCCTCCATCACCTCGGAGCCGAGGATGTCGGTCGGCATCAGGTCTGGCGTGAACTGCACGCGCAGGGCGTCGAGGCCAACGACAATTCCGAGCGTCTCGACGAGCTTGGTCTTGGCGAGGCCCGGCACCCCGATCAACAATCCGTGACCCCCCGCGAGCAATGTCGCCAGGGTCAGGTCGACGACGCGCTCCTGACCGAAAATCACCCCGCCAATCTCAGTCCGGGCAGCGGCGATGCGCTCCAGCGCCGCGTCGGCTTCGCGCGTCAACTGGCCGGGATCGGCGATATTGGTCACGTTCATCGGCTCGTCCTTTGCGCCACGCAGCTGGCTTACGGTTTTGTTTTGTCTTCAGGCGCACTAGATTGAGCACGCGTCGTTCCGACGCAAGCCCCAAGCACGTCCCATGCCAGATTCGCCCACAAAGAAGCGCGAGAATAGCACAGAGCCGGCGCGCGCTCCTGAAGGAGCCCTGCGGGGGTTGGGCGAAGCTGCGACGGGGCGTCTTCGCGGCTCAGGGCCGCCGACTTCTTGGAATCCGCCCGACTGCGGCGATATCGACATGCGTATCGCTGCCGATGGAACATGGTTTTATTGTGGCTCGCCGATCGGCCGCGCGCCGCTCGTCCAGCTGCTCGCCTCGATCATGCGCCGCGAGGACGAGCGCTACGTCCTGGTGACGCCGGTCGAGAAGGTCGGGATCAAGGTCGACGATGCGCCGTTTCTGGCGGTCGAAATGCGCGTCGGCCACGAGGCGGACGAACCGCGGCTGACGTTCCGCACCAATGCGGAAGACCTGGTCACGGTCGATGGCGAACACCCGCTTCGTTTCGAGCCTGGCGCCTCAGAGGGGCTCAAGCCATATGTGAGGGTGCGGGGCGACCTTTGGGCGCTGGTCAAGCGAGCCCTCTTCTATGACCTTGTCGCCCTCGGCCGGACGGAGCGGGTCGGGAACGAGGACTGGTTCGGCGTGCGCTCGAGCGGACTTTTCTTCCCCATGCGTCCGGCGAGCGAAATCGAGGGGCTTTGAGCGCCAGTCTTATCCCCGACCCCAGTCCGCGCGCGCTTCGGGCGCTGGCGCAAGAAAAGCTCAGGCCCTCGCTCAGCTTGCCGGAACTCGAGGGCGCCGCGCCGAGCGGTCTGAGCGACGACGCGCCCTTCGCGCGACAGCCGGACCTGGGCGCGCCGCCCCGATTGCGGCCCGCCGCCGTCCTTTTGCCGATCGTGGAGCGGCCCGGAGGGTTGACCGTTCTCCTGACCCTGCGAAGCTCGGACCTGCGCGCCCACTCGGGTCAAGTCGCCTTTCCGGGCGGGAAGATCGACCCGGGCGAGACCCCGCGCCAGGCGGCGTTGCGCGAGGCGGAAGAGGAAATCGGGCTCGAAGAACGGTTCGTCCAGCCGCTCGGCTGGCTCGATCCCTACTTCACCGGCACCGGATTTCGTGTTGCGCCTCTGGTCGCGCTGGTCGAACCGTCCTTCGCGCTCGAGGTCAATAAGCTCGAAGTCGACGAGGTTTTCGAAACTCCTTTCGCCTTCCTGATGAACCCGGCCAACCATCTTTTGGAGGACCGCGAATGGCAGGGGCGGCGGCGAAAATACTACGCCATGCCGCATGAAGGACGGTATATCTGGGGCGCAACCGCCGGGATCCTGCGGAATCTCTACGAAAAGCTGTTCTCCTGATGGGCAGGGAGATCTTCGAACCGCTGGCGCTGTTCCTGAGCCCGTTCGTGGTCTACGCGATCTATCTCGCGCTGCGCGCCCGCTATCCGCTCGAAGTTGAACACTGGACGCGCGGACGAGTGTCGGCGATGACCTTGATCGGCCTCGCGGCGGCGGTCCTTGGGCTCGTCGCGCTCGACGCCTTCGCGCCCCGGGGGCGCGGCGTCTATGTCCCCGCGCATGTCGAAAACGGGATCCTGGTCCCGGGGCGGTTCAAATGAACGCGCTTCCTGGTCTCAAGGACGGAAAGCTCAAGGACCTGACGCTGCTCAGGCAAGGTCCGCTCGCGCGAGCGCTCGAAGCGCTCAACGGAGAGGGCGAGGAGACCCGGCTCGTCGGCGGCGCGGTGCGCGATCTGGCGCTCGGCGAGCCGGCGGTCGATTTCGACCTCACGACCACTGCGACGACCGACGAAGTGATCCGCCGCTCGGAGCAGGCGGGCTTCAAGGTCGCTCTGACCGGCGTCAAGCATGGCACGGTGACGGTCATCGTCGACGGGCGCCCGATCGAGACGACAACTCTGCGTGAGGATGTCGAGACCGACGGGCGGTGGGCCAAGGTTTCGTTCGGACGCGACTTCGCAGCCGACGCGCGGCGGCGCGACTTCACCATCAACGCGCTGTCGCTTGGGCCCGACGGCACGGTCCACGACACGGTCGGCGGCCTTGACGATCTCGCGGCCGGACGGGTGCGCTTCATCGGGGAAGCGGAAGCTCGGATCCACGAGGATTATCTGCGCATTCTCAGGTTTTTCCGCGTCTCGGCCCGATACGCCGCGGGCGGACTCGACCGCAACGGCCTCTTGGCCGCGATCCGCGCCCGCGACGGCCTCGCGCGGCTGTCGCGGGAACGGGTGCGCGCCGAACTCATGAAGCTGCTTACCGCGCCGCGCGCGAGCGAGGTCGTGCAAACGATGGGCGAGAGCGGCTTTCTCGAGCCGATCCTTGGCGGCGTCGGCTATGCGAGGCGCTTGAGCCGCCTCATCGCGATCGAGGCCGAGCGCGGCCATGGGCCCGACGCCCTCCTGCGTCTGGGCGCGCTCGCCGTCGCGATCCCCGAGGACGCGGAGCGGCTGCGCGAGAGGCTGCGCCTCGCCAACGCCGAAGCTGACCGGCTGAGATCCGCCGCTGCGGCGCTGATCCGCCTGCACGGGACCCAGGCCCCTCCGTCGTTGCATGGCCTAAAGACCCTCCTGTTCAGCGCCGGACGCGAGACCGCGTGCGACGCGCTCACGCTCGCTTACGCCGAGTCCGGAGCGCCTCCGTCGGATGCGCCCTTCGCGGCGGCCGACCGGTTTCTTGCCGAGGCGCCCGAACCCAGGCTCCCGGTCAACGGCGCGGACCTGCTCGCCCGCGGCGTCGTGGCGGGACGGCCGGTCGGACAAGCGCTGCGCGCCTTCCAGGCTTTGTGGATCCGGGCCGGATTCCCGAAGGAGCCGGAGACCCTCAACCGACTACTCGAGCAGGCGGTCGCGGAGTCGGGGCGCGAGCCACCGGCCTTCTGAGGGCCGCGCCAGCGGGGCTAATCCCCTACCCCGTCAGCAGCGCCTCGCAGGCTTGCATGAGGTCATCGAAATGCGAGATCACCCGGTCGGGCCCGAGCTCCCTGACCGGGACGTCGGCATAGCCGAAGTCGACCGCGATCACCGGAATGCCGGCGGCGCGGGCGGTCTTGATGTCGGTTGCCGAAATCCCCGACCATGACGGCCTGTCGCTTCGCCCCGCCTGAAGCGGCGATGGTCTCAAGCAAGGGCTTGGCGTCCGGCTTGCCGATTCCGAACGTGTCCTGGCCGCAGACGAAGGCGAAACGCCCGGCGATCCCGAGCTTTGTAATGAGCAGCTTGGCCAGGCCCTCGGTCTTGTTGGTGCAGACCGCCTGGCGCCAGCCCGCGCGCTCGAACGCGGCGAGCGCTTTGTCGACGCCCGGATAAAGGCGAGAGCGCTCCATGATATGCGCGCCGTAATAGCTCAGGTAATCGACGAATAGCGCCTCGAGCTTTTCCGGTTCGAGGCTCCTTCCGGAGGCGGCGAAGCCGCGCGCAATCAGCGCCCGCGCGCCGGCCCCGACCAGCGAGCCGGCGTTCTCGACCTTGAGCGGCGCACGGCCTTCCCTCGCCAGTAGCCAATTGAGCGTGGCCACCAGGTCCTCGGCCGTATCGGCGAGGGTGCCGTCGAGGTCATAGACGATGGTCGGAGCGAGCTTCGCCATCAGGCCCAGAAATGGGGTTCGGCGGGGCCGAGCAGACCGCCGATCCGCACCGGCGCGATGGCTTTGGTCAGGCCGTCGGGCCCGATCTCCGCGGCGACGGCGCATAGCGTCGCCGGCCCCAGCGCTGGCTCGAAGCGCCCGGAGGGGATGCGGAGCGTGAAGCGGCGCAACGGCTCGTCCTTTTCCATGCCGATCACGGAATCGTAGTCCCCGGTCATGCCGACGTCGGTGATGAAACCGGTGCCCCCGGCGAGAATACGATGATCCGCGCTGGGCACATGGGTATGGGTGCCGACGATCAGGCTCGCCTTGCCGTCGACGAAATGGCCAAACGCCCATTTCTCGCTCGAGGCTTCGGCGTGGAAATCGACGATCGAGGCGTCGCACCCCTGCCCCAGCGGACAAGCGCCAAGCTCGCGCTTGACGGCGGCGAAAGGATCGTCGAGCGCGTCCATGAAAATGCGGCCCATCACGTTGACGATGAGGAGCCGCGCGCCCCTCGCGCTCTCGACCAGCGCCGCGCCTCGTCCCGGCGTGCCCGGGGGGAAATTGACCGGCCGGACCAGGCGCGGCTGGCGCTCGATGAACACCAAGGCCTCGCGCTGATCGAAGGCGTGATTGCCGAGCGTCACCGCATCGACGCCTACGGAGAGGAAGTCTTCGAAAATCGCTTCAGTGAGGCCGAAACCGCCCGCGGCGTTCTCGCCGTTGACGATGACGAAATCGAGCGCCCAGCGGTCCCGCAAAAGGGGCACTTGCTCGAGGAGCGCGGCGCGCCCAGACCGCCCGACGATGTCGCCGATGAACAGGAGACGGATCATTGTGCGTTGAAAAGAATGGTTTCCTGCTCGGTCACGACCGCGTCCAGGCTCTGGTCATGGGCTTCATAAGGCACCGCGGCGACTTCGCATACCCCATAGGCGACGCCGATCGCGTGAATGGGCTTGATCGCGCGCAACCGGGCGAGGCTCCGGTCGTAGAAGCCCGCGCCATAGCCGATGCGATTGCCCCGCCGGTCGAAACAGGCGAGCGGCACAAACAGAAGATCCGGATCGACCGCTGGCGCCGCCTCGAGGGGCTCGCGAATCGACATTGCGCCGGCCCGGGTCGGCTCGCCCGGCCGCCAGAGGCGAAAAGCAAGCGGCGACCCCCGGCCGACGACGACGGGCAGCGCGGTCGCGAATCCTTCCTCCGCCAGCGCCGTCAACAGCGGAGCCGTGTCCGGCTCGTCGCTGAGCGGGTGAAACACTGAGACAGTCCGAGGGATCCAGAGGCGCGCGAGGCGCAACCCCTCCTCGGCGAGGCGACGGCTGAAAGCGGCGCGGGCGGCGGGCTCGATTTTCCCCCGCCGCGCGAGGGCGTCGCGGCGCAGTTCCGTCTTCGAATCGGCGTTGGTCGAGGTCAAGGGCGAAATCGCCGATCCGAAAACACGTCAAAGCATAAAGCGCGGAGCCGAGACGGTCGTTGGACGGTGATCCCGGGCGCCTACGTAAGTAGGTGGGAACCATATGCCGAAGCCCACGAGCCTCGACAGGGACAGCCCCCATAGGGATCGTACGGCCCCGAGGAATGTTGTCCTGACGCGCCACCCAGCTCCGCAGGGCTTATTTAGGCGCTTCAGCCGCAAATGGCTAGCGGGGACGGCGCGGGCCGTTTCGACTTCCGCCGTCTCGAAAGGTTCTATCGCTCCGGCGTAAGCCGCCCCTATGATCGTGGGCCATGACAGAGCTTGCTCGATCTGCGGCCGCCGAACCGGCGCCGCTCGGATATTCCGACGTCTTCAAAACTCAAGCTGAGCGCCGGGCGGAACTGCGCCGGATGCGCACGATCGCCACCATGCTGCTCGTTCTGATGGCGGCGATCTATGTCGCGATGCGGCGCGCGCCGGCGACCTGGGTCTGGGCGCCCTATTTCAGCGCGTTCGCGGAAGCCGGCATGGTGGGAGCGTGCGCCGACTGGTTCGCCGTCGTCGCCCTTTTTCGCCGCCCGCTCGGACTGCCAATTCCCCATACCGCCGTCGTGCCGGAGAACAAGCGGCGCATCGGCGCCGCGATGGGGCGCTTCATCACCAACAACTTCCTCTCTCCCCGCGTCGCTATCGCGCGGCTCGCGTCGGTCGACTTTGTCGGTCTCGCGGCGCGCTGGCTCGAGGACGAGCGCAACGCGCGGGCGGTCGCGGAGGCCGCCGGACGCGCCATTCCCTATGCGCTCGACCTCGTGCCGAAAGCGCAGATCGACGAATGGGTCGCTTTCGCCGTGCGGCGCGGGATCGAGGCTGTCCCCGCGGCGCCGCTGGCCTCCCGTGGGCTTTCGATCCTGTGGGCGCGGGGAGCGGGCCAGACGCTGCTCGATCAGGGCCTCGATTTCGTCGAGACGACGCTCGCGCGGCATAAGGCGACGATTGTGAGGCATGTGTCGCAAAAGACCTGGCGCTGGATCCCCAAATGGGTCGACGACATGATCGCGGCGAAGGTGGTCAACGGGCTAACGGAGACGTTGAGGGAAATGCGCGACCCCGACCATCCCTGGCGCGAGCAGGCCAATGCGCTGGTCGAGAAACTGATCGACGACCTCGCCTACGACCCCGAGATGCGCGCCCAAGGCGAGGCGTTGAAGCAGGACATTCTCGCCAATCCGGTGTTCGCCGAGCAGGCCCGGACGCTGTGGGAAGAATTGGAGACCGCGCTGAGAGACGGTCTGCCCCGGCGCCGCGAAGCGATCGTCCAGTGGCTCGTGGCCTCGGCCGGCGCGCTCGGCCGGTGGCTCGAAGAGGACGCCCCGCGTCGGGCGAGGATCAACCGGCGGCTCAGGCTCCTCGCGCTGCGCACGGTCCTTCCCCGCCGGGCGGAGATCGGCGGCTATATCGCCGCGGTGGTCGACAATTGGGACACCGCCACGCTGGTCAACCGCCTCGAGCTGCAAGTCGGCAAGGACCTGCAATATATCCGCATCAACGGCACAATGGTCGGCGGGCTGGTCGGCCTGGTGATCTTTACCCTGTCGCGCGCTTTCGGCGGGTGACGCCCGTCCGTGGCGCCTTTCAGCTGAAAGTACATTGCGTTTCAGTATAATTGCGTTCGGAAGAGAGAAAAGGCCGCGATTTTAACCGCGGCGGTAAACGGGGTCGTAAGGCGCTGAAAACATTGGGGCGCGCCGGTAAAAATGCCGGTAGGCAGGCGCAGGCGCTGAGCCGGTTCCGCTAACGCCTTCGCCCTGCGCGCGCCAGGATCGCGTAGCCACGAAACCGGCTCTCGATCTCGCATGTCATGCCGCGCTCAGCGGCGAGCGACGCGAGCGCGCCGACAAGATCGTCGCGCGGGGTCACGTCGAACATCGCGAGCCAGCGGCGCAACGCGGCCTTGAACGGGGCCGGCAAGCCGGCGCAATCGCCGAAATCGACAATCTCCATCGAGCCGCCCGGCGCCACAACATCAAGCGCATGGGCCAAGGCTTCGCGCCATGGCGGGATCATCGACAGGGCGTATGAAATCATGACTCGCTCGAAGCTCGCGGAACCGAACATGGCCTCAGGGTCGAACGCCGTCGCGTCTCCTTGCGCAAGCGCGACGCGCGAGGCGAGGCCCGCGCGAGCGGTCGAAGCCGCCGCGGTCGCCAGCATTTCCCGCGATACGTCGAGGCCGAACAGGCGAGCCTCAGGATAGGCGCGCGCCAATTGTATGAGATTGCGCCCGGTGCCGCAGGCGATCTCCAGCACTTTGTCGCCGGGAGCGGGGCGAAGCCGCTCGATCGCCTCATCCCGCCCCAGGAGATAGAACTTGCGGCTCAGGTCATAGATGTGGCGCTGACGCCGATACATGCGGTCCATCAGCGCCGCGGCGTCGCTCATGCGTCAGGCGCCTTCGAGCGTATAGAGGTGGAAGGCGCCGTAGATCGACGACCGATCCTGCCGGCTGAGCTCGCGGCTCAGCCCCTCCTCGTAGCGCCAGGCGCCAAGCACGCTGTCGGGCACGCGCCCGGGCAACAGCCGCTCGGCGGCTGCGGTGCGAAAGATCGCCCGCGCGCCGGGCCGCGCGGTGCGGGTGATCTCGGTCCAGAGCGCGGTCAGCTCCGCGTCGTTCATCCAGTCTTGCGCGTCGAGCAGCGCGTATCGGTCAAAGCTCGCCGCAAGCAAATCGCGCAAGACGTCGGTGAACGAGCGCTGGACATAGCGCACACGGGCTGAGCGGCTGCGGACGGCCTCGAAATTCCGCCGCTGCAGATAGGGCGGGAGAGCCGGGTTCGGCCCCGGCGCATAACGCCGCCCAAACGCCTGCCAGGCGAAATAATTGTCGGCGATGTCGAAGCCGCAGGCCAGCCGCTCAAGCCGCTCGCTCAAGACGGCGCCGATCCCGAGCGGCGAATCGGCCGCGAGCGCCCGGTATTGCGCCGGAGGAATGCCGAGACCGTAAAGTGACGCCGGCTGCTTCATCATCCAGCGGACGAGCGGCTTATTGAAGATCGGCGCGAGACGCGTCTCATAAAGCGCGCGCTGCTCGTCGAGCGTCCGCGCTTTCAGGACGATCGAAGGGTCGAGGCCATGCAGGCGCGCCAGCGCGTGGCCTGCGCCAAGGAAGCGCCCGAGCACGCCGTGGCGGTAGAAATTGCGCGCGAAGAGGCGAATGCGGCGGTGGCCGAACGCCGTCCGCTTCTCCCAGTAGGCGCGTGCGGCCGGATCGAGATTGGCCCGCAGCCGGCGGTCGTAGGCCGCGACGTTGGCGCGCGCGTCGGCGCGGCCGAAGAAGCGGAAGAAGCTCTCATAGTCCGGCAGGTTCTGAGCCGCGCAGATCTTGAGCCGGCCGAGCGCGATATGCGCCCCGTTGAGGTCGACGGCGGTGACGCCGGCCGGATCGGCCGTCAGGTAGGAGAGCACGTTGCAGCCGCCCGAGGCGATGGCGATCACCTCATGTCCGGGGCCGATGTCGAGGGCCCTCATGTCTACGACCGGGTCCTCCCAGATCTGAGGATAGACGAGGCGCTTGAACGCGAGCGTGAACAGCCGCTCGAGCACGCCTGCGCGCGATAGCGGCCTTGAGCGATGGACCGCAGCCTTGAGCCCCTCGCTGGTGGCCCGACGCGCATTGTCGCTCGATTGCCGCACGCGATCCTTCCCGTTGGAGATCGATCAGAGCGCGCTAATCGAGTCGGATGACGGAGACGTGACGGGGTAGGTCCGAGACGCGTGTCATTTGGCGCCGGATTGTGGCGCCGGCCCGATCAGTCAATCGATCCGCGCGGACCCGGTCGGAGCGACGCCGATGTCAATCCCGCTCGGACCCCGGGCGCCGCTACCCAAGCCACCCCTGCGTCGCGATCCCCGCAAAAAGAATCAGTCCAGCCTCGCGGTTGGAGCGAAAGAGCCTCAGCGCCGTCGCCGGGTCCGCGCCCTCGACTTGCGACATCTGCCAGGCGAGATGCGCGGCATACGCGAGCCAGCCGATCAGCGCGATAGAGCCTCCGCCCGCGGCTTCGATCGCCGCGAAGGCCAGCGCTGCGGTCGCAGCATAGAATGCGCCGACGCCGAGCTTGACGCGCGAGCCGAACAGGCGAGCGGTCGAGCGGATGCCGACGATCGCGTCGTCACGCGCGTCCTGTAGCGCATAGATCGTGTCGTAGCCGATCGTCCACGTGAAAGCGGATGCGTAGAGCAGGATCGGAGCGAGCGCGAGACTTCGCGAAGGTGGCGCTCCAGCCCATCAGCGCTCCCCACGAAAAAGCGAGCCCGAGCGCCGCCTGTGGCCATGAGGTCACGCGCTTCATCATCGGGTAGATCGCCACGATGCCGAGCGAGGCGATCCCGAGCCAGATCGAGAACCGGTTGAAGCACAAGAGCACCACGAGGCCGATCAGCGCCTGAGCGACCAGGAACGCCGCCGCGGCGCTGATTCCGACCCGCCCCGACGGCAACGGGCGATTGCGCGTGCGCTCGACCTGAGCGTCGAGCTTGCGGTCGAGAATGTCGTTATAGGTGCATCCAGCGCCGCGCATCGCGATTGCGCCGATCAGAAACAGAACAAGATGCCAAAGGTTCGGTCCTCGGTGGAGCGCGAGGCCGGCGAGCGCCGTCGACTGCCAACAGGGGGCGAGCAGCAATTGCCATCCGGCGGGCCGGTCGAGGCGGGCAAGCTGAACGAAAGGAAGCGCGAAGTCCGGGGTCAGCCGCAGGACCAGGCTCGCCGGACGAGCGTCCGGCAGGCTGGTCGCCGGCTGCGGCGTGGCGCTCAAAGAGGCCCGGTCGGCAACGGCTGAGCTTGTGGAGCGGCGCCCTGCGCGGCCTGCTCCTTCATCTTCTTCATCTGAGCGGCGACGGTGCACGCTTTGGCGTTGAACTGCGCGTTCTTCGCGTGATGCTCTTTGAGCGCGTTGATCGCATCATCGGGGAACGAACACCAGTCCTTGTTCTTCTCCATATATGCGATCAGCGCCGTTTCGGCGCGAACGAGGCCCGACGACTTGGTGCAAAATCCCTGTGGGTCCATAGGCTTGCCATGAAAGGACTTTGCATAGTCGTTGACGACCTGCAGTTGCGTGTTGCGCGCCTCTGCAAGCTTTTGCATGTCGGAGCCGCAATCCGCACAGGCTGATCCGATCAATCCAGCGGCCAAAAAGAGGCCCGCCCCCAACCCGCCAAGCCGTTTTCCCAGCACCACGTAACCTCGAGTCGAGCCGCCCCCTGATTCGGTCGCACAAACCGCAAAAAAAAGGCGAAAGCGCGGCTTTGGCCCCCTTTCGACGCTCCTCGCCGAACAGCGCCGCCTAAATCCAGGCTCTAGATCCATAATCAATGCCGTAGCGGTCGGGAGCCGATGCGATCGCCGCCATTCCGACCAGCACCGCGTCCTCTCGCGTGACGAGTCGGGTCGGAATGCGCTTGGCGAGGCCATCGACTGGCGCCTTGGATTCGAAGGTGTGGCGAAACGCGGCCTCGTCGAGGAAATTCACCACTCTCGGCAGCACGCCGCCGGAGAGCGTCACCCCGCCGGTCGCGACGAAGGTCACGGCCATGTCGCCGGCGAAGCGCGCCACAATATGCCAATAAAGCCTGAGGCTTGCCGCTTCTTCCCCGTTGGGGTTCGCGGACGCCGCCGCAGTGACGGCTGGCGGCCCAGCATGCGGATCTGGCGCGCCTTTCGCCATCATGCGCGCGCGGTGGACGCGCGCCAGCCCTGCGCCAGAAATGACGCTTTCGCTGGTGATGCGGCCGTGCGCGCGTTCAAGATGCGGCCAGAGCGCGTATTCTTCCGCTGAGATCGGCCCGAAATCGATATGGCAGGCCTCCGACGACACGGGCGTGAAGCGTCCGTCCGCCTCGACCAGCGCGGCGACGCCGAGCCCGGTGCCTGGCCCCAGGATCACTTGGGGTCCCTCGGACCCGAACTTGAGCGGGCCGATGCGTCGTTCCCATCCCTCGGGAATCGTCGGCAGCGACAGCGCCTGGGCCTCGAAATCGTTGAGCAGCAAGCCTTGGGCGAGGCCGGTACGGCGCGCTGCTTCCGGGCCGTCCATCACCCAGGGCGCGTTGGTGAGCTTGAGCGTCCGCCCGACGACCGGCCCCGCGCCGCAGGCGATCGCCGAGCGAGGCCGCGACCCAAGCTTGGGGACTGCCGCCTCGATCGCCTGCGCCAAGCCCGGATAATCGCCGGTGCGCAAGTGGACAATGTCGCTGAGGCGACCTCCCGGCTCGCTGACCAGCGCGAAGCGCACATTGGTGCCGCCGGTATCGCAGACGAGAGCTGGAAAGGGGAAGGCGAAGTTGGTCATGGCGGCCATAAACGCAAAAGGCCGGGCCGATGGTCAAGGCCGGGGCGGGTCGGCACGATTGGAACTTGAAATTTATTGCAATTCGTCGAACAAAAGAGGAACATCGACGATTCGAAGCCGTCCACAGAAGATAGCAATCCACCCACAAACTCGTCTTTCGAACTTCGATCGACAGTTTTAACTTCCTGTGAGCAACCCGGTCCGCCGCATGACGAAATTCACATTCTGCGAGTTTTTCGCGGGCGGAGGCATGGCGCGCGCCGGACTTAGCGATTCGTGGCGCTGCTTGTTCGCCAACGACTTCGATGCGAAGAAGGTTTCGACCTACAAGGCGAATTGGGGCGCGGGGCGATATCACGCACTCCGACGTCGCTCAGCCTCACGATGCGGATTTGCCGAGGAATACGGTCGACCTCGTATGGGCCTCGTTTCCGTGCCAGGATCTGTCACTCGCCGGGGGTTACCGAGGCCTTGGTCGCGAGGACGACAAGTCGCGGACCCGGTCCGGAACGTTTTGGCCGTTCTGGAAGCTGGTCCGCGGTCTTGTGAGGCGCGGCACCGCTCCCCGAACGATCGTCCTGGAAAACGTGTTTGGATGCCTGACGTCGCATGAGGGTGAGGATTTCGCCGCGATTGCATTGGCGCTATCCGAATTGGGTTACAACTTCGGCGCGACGGTTATCGACGCATCTCTTTTCGTTCCTCAGTCGCGACCTCGCGTATTTTTTATCGCGGTTCATAAGGACCACGACGATTCCGAAATCCCTTGTCGGCCTCAAGCCACAAGAAGACTGGCATCCCAATGCGCTCGTTCACGCCTATGAGCGAATTTCCGCGCAAGCCAAAAGGAAATGGATCTGGTGGACTTTCCCATCGCCTTCGACGCGAAACTCCGTATTCGCGGACCTTATCGAAGACGAGCCAACCGGCGTAATGTGGCGCACGCCCGCGCAAACGAATTACCTTCTTCAACTGATGTCGCCGCTCAATCGACGGAAAGTGGAAGACGCGATGAAGGCCGGAGGCCTCGCCGTCGGCTCGGTCTACCGGCGCACCCGTCCTGACGAAAGCGGCGTAAGCCGCCAGCGAGCAGAAGTGCGTTTTGACAATATTGCTGGATGCCTTCGGACCCCCGCAGGCGGCTCCTCTCGCCAGACAATACTGGTGGTCGAAGGCAGGAGCGTGAGGTCGCGGCTCCTGTCGCCGCGGGAAGCCGCCCGCCTGATGGGATTGGACGACGACTACGTTCTTCCCACGCGCTACAATGAGGCCTATCACGTCTGTGGAGACGGGGTCTGCGTGCCGGTCGTGCGGCACATCGCAGCGCATATTCTCGAACCAATACTCCAAAGCGACAGAACCCCAGAGATAATTGCGGCCGAGTAAAGATGGCGATCGACCTCGCGTTCCGGCGGAAGGCGGTTCGCACCATGACGAATGAAATCGGCTGCTATGTGCTTTGTGACCTCGACCAAGTTCCGATCTATGTGGGTCAGTCAGTCGACGGCATCCGATCCCGCGTCAACCGTCACCTCACATCGGCAAGAAGCGACATAATTGCAAATCGTCAGATCGACGTTTGGGAGATCGCCTGGGTCTGGGCCTATCCAGTTGAGAACCGCGCCGACATTGGGGTCATCGAGGATGCCTTGTTCCATGAGTTCCATCCCAAGTCGGCGCTCATGAATGGCAAGGTGCCCAAGACGCCCACGCGCAGAATCGAAGTGCCAACGCCATTCCAAAAGATTCAGGTCATGGCCGATGCAGAGATAGAGGAGAAAAGGGATCCCGCTCTCCGCCTTCCACGCCAAGCCGAACATTACAGCCAGATCGTTGGGCATTTTCTGGCGGTGAAGAACTCCAAAGAGATTGCCTTCGCAATCCAGGCTCACTTTCAACGTCTTCATAAGTACCACAGAGACCTTCTGAAGCTCGCAGTCGAAGTTGAGGGCGACACCAGTGAGGACTGACTCTGGGCGTCGTAGACGAGCAAAGGGCGCATGACCTACGACCGCTCAGCGGTCATGCGCGCGGTCAAATCGCGCGATACAAGCCCGGAGCTTGCGGTCCGCGCGCTTTTGCGGCCGATCGCGCCGGGCTACCGGCTCCATCGCGCCGATCTGCCGGGCAAGCCGGACATCGTTTACGGCCGGCGCAAGTTGGCGATTTTCGTGCATGGCTGCTTCTGGCATGGGCATGACTGCGCGCGCGGCGCGCGTATCCCCAAGGCCAACGCCGACTACTGGCGGGCCAAGATCGCCCGCAATCGGGCGCGCGACGAAAAGACGCTCGCGGCATACCCCGCTATGGGCTGGCAGGCGCTCGTCGTCTACGAATGCGAACTCAAGGATAAGACCGCGCTTGGCGACCGGTTGGCGGAAGCCCTGGGGCCGCGGTAAGCAGCCTGGAAAACGCGCAAATCGCGCCGGATCTGCCTATCTTTCGGCCTTGCGCCCAAATCTGCCGCAGTGCAGCATCCTCAAACCTTTCGCCAACGGATGCGCCCGATGGCCTTGACCGCCAAAATCCAGAAGCTGACCCCTCGCTCTTCGGACGAGAAGGACGTCCCCTTACGCGAAGACATCCGCCTGCTTGGCCGAATCCTCGGCCACACGGTGCGCGAGCAGGAGGGGGAAGAGGCCTTCGAGCTGGTCGAGCAGATCCGGCAGGCCTCGATCCGGTTCCATCGCGACAACGAAATCGGCGCGCGGCGCGAGCTCGAGGCGACGCTGGACAGTCTCAGCGCCGACCAGACGCTCGCGATCGTGCGCGCATACAGCTACTTCTCGCACCTCGCCAACATCGCGGAGGATCAGCATCACATCCGCCGCAATCGCGCCCATGCGATGGCCGGCTCCGCGCCGCGTCCAGGATCGCTCGCCTATGCGTTTCAGCGCACGCGTGAGATGGGCGTCGAGCCGGCGGCGCTTGCCGACTTCTTCGATCGCGCGCTGGTGAGTCCGGTGCTCACCGCCCATCCGACGGAAGTGAGGCGCAAGAGCACGCTCACGCGCGAGCTCGAGCTCGCTAAACTGCTGGATGAGCGCGAGCGGCTCGTCGGCAACGAGGCCGAGCTCACGCTGAACGAAGAACGCCTGCGGCGCGCGGTTCTGATCCTGTGGCGCACTAACATGCTGCGGCAGACGAAACTCAAGGTCATCGACGAAGTGGCGAACGCGCTCTCGTTCTACGACTACACGTTCTTCCATGAGCTGCCCCGCCTCTATGGCGCGATTGAAGACAGGCTTGACGCCATTTCCGGCGAACCCCGCGCAAAGCCGATCGGCTCGTTCCTTCGGATCGGGTCGTGGATCGGCGGCGACCGGGACGGCAATCCGTTCGTGACCGCGGACGTCCTCAACGAGTCGATGCGGCTGCAGAGCGCCCGGGCGATCGGCTACTACCTCGACGAACTGCACGAGCTTGGCGCCGAACTTTCGCTCGCGTCCAACCTCGCCTCGATGAGTCCGGAGCTTGCCGGGCTCGCCGACACCTCCGACGATTCCGCCGCCGCCCGGCGCAAGGAGCCCTACCGGCGCGCCATCACCGGCATGTACTCGCGCCTCGCCAAGACGGCGCGCGAGCTCGACCATGTCATCGCGCTGCGCCAGCCGGTCGTCGACCGGGCGCCTTACGCTTCCGCCGCCGAGTTCAGCGCCGATCTCGCGATCATCGCGCGTTCGCTCAAGGAGACCAACGCCGCCATCGTGGCGCGCGGGCGCCTGCGCGCCCTTGCGCGCGCCGTCGACCTGTTCGGCTTCCATCTCGCGCCGATCGATCTCAGGCAGACCTCGGACGTGCACGAGCGCACGGTCGCCGAACTGATCGCCGCGGTCTCGCCCGGCATCGACTACAAGGCTCTGAGCGAGGAAGAGCGCGTCGAGCTTCTGCGCCGCGAGCTCATCTCGCCCCGCCCGCTGTTTTCGCCGTTCATCGCCTACGACGAGGAGACGGCGGGCGAACTCGCCCTCTTCCGCGCCGCAGCCGACATCCGGCGCAAGTACGGCCCCGGGGCGATTCGCACCTCCATCATCTCAAAGACGGACAGCGTCTCAGACATGCTGGAGCTCGCGCTGATCCTCAAGGAAGTGGGGCTCGTCACCGCGCAGGGGTCATCGGCGCTGGCGCTCGCGCCACTGTTCGAGACGATCGACGATTTGCGCAACTGCGTCGGCGTCATGGACCGCCTGCTCTCGCTTCCCGAGTACCGCAAGCTCGTCGATTTGCAGGGTTGCGAGCAGGAGGTGATGCTGGGCTACTCGGACTCGAACAAGGACGGGGGCTTCGTCACCTCAGGCTGGGAGCTCTACAAGGCCGAGATTGGACTCGTGGATGTGTTTCGCCGTCATGGCGTCCGCATCCGCCTGTTCCACGGGCGCGGCGGCTCGGTCGGGCGCGGCGGGGGTCCCAGCTACGACGCGATCCTGGCCCAGCCGGGAGGCGCCGTGCAGGGCCAGATCCGCATCACGGAGCAGGGCGAGATCATCTCCAGCAAATACTCCAACCCTGAGGTCGGCCGGCGCAACCTCGAGACGCTCGCCTCCGCGACGCTTGAAGCGACGCTATTGCAGGACGAAAGCCCCGCGCCCGATCCGGCGTTCCTCGAGACGATGGAGGAACTGTCGCTCGCGGCCTACAAGGCATATCGCGGTCTCGTCTACGAGACCGAAGGCTTCGTGCGCTACTTCTGGGCCTCGACCGTCATCACCGAAATTGCGGGTCTCAACATCGGCTCGCGTCCCGCCTCGCGCAAGAAGACGCAGGCGATCGAGGACCTGCGCGCCATTCCGTGGGTGTTCTCGTGGGCCCAGTGCCGGCTGATGCTGCCCGGCTGGTTCGGTTTCGGGTCGTCTATCAAGGCCTATGTCGCGGCTCACCCGCAGGACGGGCTCGATCGGCTCAGGGCGATGTATGCGCGCTGGCCGTTCTTCCGCACCCAGCTCTCCAACATGGACATGGTGATGGCGAAGTCGAGTCTCGCCATCGCCTCGCGCTACGCCCGGCTCGTCGACGACGTTGCGCTGCGCGAGAAGATCTTCGCCCGGATCTCGAGCGAATGGCGCGATTCAGTAGACGCGCTCAACACGATCATGGAGCAGTCGAAGCTTCTAGAGAGCAATCCCCTGCTCGACCGCTCGATCCGCAACCGCTTTCCGTATCTCGATCCGCTCAACCATGTGCAGGTCGAGCTTCTCAAGCTTTATCGATCGCGCGCAGCGGCGAGCGAGAAGGTGCTGACGGGGATCCAACTCACCATCAACGGCATTTCCGCGGGCTTGCGCAACAGCGGGTGAGCGTCAAAGAAACGCGGCGGCGTTTTCCTGCGCCCATTTGTTGAACGCGATCGGCTTACATCCGAGGGTGCGTTCAAGATGATCGGTAACCTCGGCGAGACGACCCTCCCGAATCGCTCGAAAGATCGGCAGTCGGGCTTCGACCAACGGCTGAGGCGCGCCCCAAGCCGAGTGCTGGCGGGGCGCTTCGGCGTCGGAGATCGGCTCAAAGCGCAGCGGCCGGTCGACCGCCGCGCCGACCTCTTCCGTCATTTCGCCGAAACTCAGCGCCTCGGGGCCGGTTATCGGCAAGGCCTCGCCCGCGCGTCAGGGATCCTTCATGCACGCGACCGCGACATCGGCGATGTCGTCGGAGTGAATGAAAGGAATTTGCCGTCTTCCGTCGCGGACCAGACGACCCCCTCTGATTTGATCGATGCGGCCCAGTAGAGGAAGTTGCCATGAACCCCGATGGCTGCACGAACGCAAACCCGACGCCGCTCGCCCGGATCGCCGCTTCGCCCGCGGCGTGCCACGCGCCGGTCGTGCGCGGACAGCGGGTGATGCTGGAGGCCATGGCGCGCTTACATCCAATCGGTGAACCGAGCGCCGGTCGCACTCGCTCGAGGTTCGCCGCGAGAAAGAAAGCGCCGACCGGAGACCCAGCTGCATCAACGGCATCTTTCGACCCCTTGAGCAACAGCGGCCGACGCTCAAGGTCAGCGATTCGAATCCGCCCGGTAACGGAGCCGCCATGGCGAACGAAGAGATGAGGTCCCGAACGCGATAAAGTCGTCCGGATTCGGGGCCCGGGTGAGCAATGGCGCTTCTGAAGCTTCTTAACCGCCTGTTCCATGGTCCTGCTTGGCTCAAGGTCCTCGCCATGGGCGTCGCCGCAGGCGGCTTCGCGCTTTGCTCTTTCAATCTGCTTTTTCTATTTCAGGCGAACCTGAGCCTCATCGCGACCTATGGCGCAATGGCCGCGTTCGATGGAGGACTCCTCCAGTTTGTCCAATTGACCGCTTGGGGCTATCTGGCGCTGGCCTTCTATGTCCTCTTCGAGGTCTGTCTTCATGGCCTCATCCACCAAATCCGTCGCGGACTGGAATAGCTCGGTCCCAGACCGAACGAGACGAGCCTTATCCGCCGCCCAGCACCCCTTTCATCGCCAGATTGGTCTCCTGAGCGTAGCGGCGCGCGGCGTAGGCTTCGCCGAGCGTGCCCAAGACCTGATCGGTCCCGCGCGCGGTGACCGCGAGCGTATCGGCGTGGGCCGCCTCGAAGGCCTCCAGCGCGACCCCGATGTCCTGATCCGGATGCAACACCGTCGCCGGATCGTGAGCGACAGCCCCGACCGGGCCGCCGTCTTCGCCGTTCTCGAGGTGCAGCGCATGCGCTTCAGCGACGTGGACGAGCCCCTGGTAGCGCCCGTCCTCACCAATCGCGACGACCACATTGGCGCTGCCGATCGGATAGGCCTCGCGGAACGCCCGAACTGACTGATCGGCGGGGAAGACCCGGGGCGAGCGAACCATCATGCGCCCGACTGTCAGATCGCGCAGCCAGCCGACGTCCTGGCCGCCGCGGATGGTCTCGCCGCGCAAATGGAGACGCCACGTGGTGAATGAATAGCCAAAGGTCGCGCGCACCGCGAGAGTGGTCGCGATCGACGCAGCCAGCACGCCTCCGGCGACGCCAAGGTTTCCTGTGATCTCGAGCACCAAAAAGGTCATGGTCAGCGGGCCGCCCACGATCGCCGCGCTCAAAGCGCCCATGCCGACCAGCACGCAGGCCGTCGTTTCCAGTCCCATCGACGGCGCGAGCGCGTCGACGCCTATCGAATAGAGCTTGCCGAGCAGGGAGCCGACGAACAACGAAGCGAAAAACAATCCGCCGCGGAAGCCCGACGCTAGCGAAACCAGACAGGCGCAGAGCTTGAGCACGATTAGGATCGCCAACTCTTGCGCGGTCAGCGGCCAATAGAAGTCTAGTCCGAGCGCGCCGTGGCCCGCCCCCAGCACCTGGGGGGTGTAGAGCGCCATCGAGCCAACGATCAGCCCGCCGACGACGGGGCGAATGAGACGCGGGCGGATCACGGCGCGGAACGCCCGCTCTATCAACGCCGCCACCCGCATGGCGCCGACGCCAACCGCGGCCGCGACGAGGCCAAGTCCGATCAGTGCGCCGTAGTCGACGAACGTCAGCGGAGCAACAGGGGGCGAGGTAATGTCGTAAGGCGCGCCGATGATCGCCTGAGTGGTGAGCGTCGCGGCAAGCGTCGCGGCGAAAACGGGAATCGCGTTGGCGAGCGAATAGGCGCCGATGATGAGCTCGAAAGCGTAAAACGCGCCGGTCAGCGGCGCGCCGAACGCGGCCGCGATCGCCCCGCCCGCCCCGCAGCCGACCAGCATGCGCAGGTCCTGCCGGCGCAAGCGCGACCGCACTCCCAGATACGAGGCGACGCCCGCCCCGATCTGTGCGTAGCCGGCCTCGAGCCCGACCGAGGCCCCGCAGCCGTTCGAGATCACGGTTTGAGTCGCCACGAGCAGGCTCTCGCGGAGCGACATGCGCCCTCCCCGCAAAGCGTTCGCCTCGACCGGATCAACCGCCGGCGGAGCCTTTCTGTGCGCAAGCCAGAGGTCGATCGAGCCGAGCAAAAGGCCGCCCAGCATCGGCGCCCCAAAAGCGGCAAGCGGAGAGACGCGCGCGGCGGCGCTGAGGCGGACGTCGAAGGGAATGCCGAAGATCCGCATATGCGCGATATTGACGAGCGTGGTCATTACCGCGACGCACAACCCGGCGAGGACGCCAACGCCGATCGCAAGCGCCGTCATGCCGAATTCGCTCGCGCGCAACCGCGCGCGGGCGGTCGCAAGCGCGATCAGCGCCGGACGCGGCACAAAGATCAGCCGGGCGCGGCGTCGGACACGAGAACTCATGTTGAGGACTTATGCGCGGGCGGCCCGGCGCTGCCAAGTGCGCAAGCCCCTCGCGCAGCCGGCGTCAGCTTCGGGGGCCGGAAAGCGCCATATCATCGCGATGGATCATTTCGGCGCGCCCGGCCGTCCCGAGGATGTGCGCGATGTCGCGCGAATTGCGGCCGCGGATGCGCTCGGCGTGCAGGGCGTCGTATGCGATCAGCCCCCGCCCGATCTCGGCCCCGCGCTCATCCCGGATGGCGACGCAATCGCCGCGGGCGAAGACGCCCTCGACCCGTGTGACCCCGGCGGGCAGCAAGCTCTTGCCGAGGGCAAGCGCGGCGGCGGCGCCGGCGTCGACAAACACCGCGCCCTTAAGTTCGAGCGACCCGCCGATCCACACCTTCCGCGCCGCGATCGGGTTCGACGGCGTCAGAAACCAAGTGCATTCCTCTCCTTCGGCGATGCGCGCGACTGGGTGAAGGACGCGCCCGTCGGCGATCACCATGTGAGCGCCGGCCGCTGTCGCAATTCGAGCGGCTTCGATCTTGGTGCGCATGCCGCCGCGCGACAGTTCGGACGCCGCGCCCCCGGCCATCGCCTCGATCTCAGGCGTGATGCGCTCGACGATCGGGAGCAGTCGCGCGTGCGCGTTGCCGTGAGGCGGCGAATTATAAAGTCCGGCGACGTCGGAGAGCAGGATCAGGAGATCCGCGCTGGTCATCGTGGCGACCCGCGCCGCGAGGCGATCATTATCGCCATAACGGATCTCGCTGGTCGCGACCGTGTCATTCTCGTTGATGATCGGGATGGCGCGCATGGCGAAGAGACGGCCAAGAGTTGCGCGCGCGTTCAGATAGCGACGGCGCTCCTCCGTGTCCTGCAAGGTGAGCAGCACCTGGCCGGCGACGATGCCGTGACGGCCGAGCGCACGCGACCATTCGCTCGCAAGCGCGATCTGTCCGATCGCAGCCGACGCCTGGCTGTCTTCGAGCTTGAGGGTCCGCTTCGGTAACTTGGCGATCGTGCGGCCGAGCGCGATCGCGCCGGAGGACACGACAATCACGCTTGCGCCGCGCTCGTGGAGAGCGGCGATGTCGGACGCGAGCGCTTCGAGCCAAGCGCGCCTGACGGCGCCGACGGCGCCGTCGACGAGCAGCGATGAGCCGACTTTGACGACGATGCGGTTAAATCGGTCAAGGGAGGGAAGTTTTGCCACGAACGCAGACTGAGGAGGGAATCAAACCGCAGGCGAACCTTAAAACGCTGACGCGGCGCGCGTTTTTCCGTCTAGACCAGCGCTCCCGCGCTGGCAAGGCAAGTTCGGCCGGGGCGTCTTCTGAATTTGGATGTCTGTTTCGAGGCGCTCACGAAGACCTTTCGCGCCAGCGCCTCGCCGGGAGGCCTGCTCCCGCGGCTGCGAAGCCGTTGACCCCGGAGGACGTGCAACTTTAGAATATTCTAAATTGGGGCCGCGGGACACGCCATGCGCAATTTCGACGATTTGACCGAGCGCGAGATGCTCGCCCTCGCCATCAGCAATGAAGAAGAGGACGCGCGCATTTACGCCGATTTCTCGGATGGCCTGCACGAGGACTACCCGGCGACCGCCAAGGTATTTGACGAGATGGCGGCGGAGGAGAACACGCACCGACGCCGGCTCATCGATCTCTTCGTTACGAAATTCGGCGAGCACATTCCTCTGGTGCGCCGCCAGGACATCCGCGGCTATATTCCGCAGAAACCGGTTTGGCAGCTGAAGCCGCTCGGCCTTGAGACTGCGCGCGCGCATACTCATGACATGGAACGCGCCGCAGCGCGCTTCTATCGTCAGGCGGTGACCCGAACGACCGACGCCTCGATCCGTAGGCTGCTGGGTGACCTCGCCGAGGCTGAGGACAAGCACGACCAGCTCGCCACCGGCCTCGAGCACGAGGTGCTCACCGGGGACGCCCGAGGCGCGGAAGCGGAGAACGAGCGCCGCCGGTTCGTCCTGCAGATCATCCAGCCCGGCCTTGTCGGCCTGATGGACGGTTCGGTGTCGACGCTCGCGCCGGTGTTCGCCGCGGCCTTCGCGACCCACAATTCATGGAACGCGTTCGTGGTTGGGCTCGCAGCGTCGATCGGCGCCGGCATTTCGATGGGCTTCGCCGAGGCGCTGTCGGACGACGGCAAGCTGTCGGGACGTGGCGCGCCGCTCTTGCGCGGCCTCGTCTGCGGGGTCATGACGACCGCAGGCGGCATCGGCCACACCCTGCCCTTCCTCATTCCCTATTTCTACACGGCGACGGTCATCGCCTTCATCGTCGTTGTCATCGAACTCACCGCCATCGCCTGGATCCAGTGGCGGTACATGGACGCGCCGCCGCTGACCGCGGCCGCCAAGGTGATGATCGGCGGCGCGCTGGTGCTGGCGGCGGGAATCCTGATCGGCTCGAGCTGAGGCCTTGGCAGGGCGACGCGCTCGGAAACTCGTCGCCAGGCGCCGCGATGCGGTCCAAGGCGATTCGACTTTAAACAGCCCGCATACGCGCCGGAGGGGCCATGCCACGCAATTCATTCGAGGTCGTTCGCATTCCGACCAGCGGGCCCGGAGACGTTTCCGGCCTCATGGCTCTCATCGAGAAGGGCGCGCTCGAGCCTCCGTCCATTCTGGCCGTTCTGGGCAAGACCGAAGGCAACGGCGGGGTGAACGACTTCACCCGTGAATACGCCGTCGCCGCCTTGTGCAACGCGCTCGCGCCGCCTCTCAAGCTCACCCCCCGCGAGGTCGAGGCCAAAATCGCCTTCGTCATGTCGGGCGGCACGGAGGGCGTCCTGTCGCCGCATATCACCGTGTTCGCGCGCCCGAACTCCGGGGGCGCTAACTTGCCTTCAGGGGAGAAACGCCTGAGCGTCGGCATCGCCCAAACCCGCGACTTTCTGCCTGAGGAGATCGGCCGGGACGCGCAGATCGGCGAGACCGTAAAGGCCGTCAACGCGGCGATGCGCGACGCACGCATCGACGCCGTCGCGGACGTGCATTTCGTGCAGATCAAATGCCCGCTTTTGACCAGCGAGCGCGTCAAGGAAGCCGGCGACCGCGGCAAGACGACAGTCACGACGAGCGGCTACGCTTCGATGGGCTATTCGCGCGGCGCCTCGGCAATCGGCGTCGCCAAAGCGCTGGGCGAGATCGGCGCCGAGGTCGGCGACGGCCAGGTGTTGAAAGACTGGAGCCTTTATTCGTCCGTCGCGTCCTGCTCGGCCGGCATCGAGCTCATGCACAATGTCGTCATTCTGTTTGGCGCGTCGCGCTTCTCGGCGAGCCCGTTCAAAATAGGTCACGCGGTGATGCGCGATGCGATCGATCTCCCGGCGGTGATGCAGGCGCTCGAGAGCGTCGGCCTGACCGCGCTCGACGCTGGGTCGCAAAGCAGGCTCGTCAACATTTTCGCCAAGGCCGAGGCCTCGCCGGACGGCGCCATCCGGGGCTTGCGCCATACGATGCTCGACGATTCGGACATCAACGCCACGCGCCACGCCCGCGCGGCGGTCGGCGGCCTGATCGGCGGCGTCGCGGGAACCGGCGCGGTCTATGTCTCGGGCGGCGCTGAGCACCAGGGGCCGGCCAGCGGCGGACCAGTGGCGGCCATCGCGCGGGTCTGAGCCTGCGAACAAGGGAAAAGAATAGCCGCCAGACGCCTTGAGCCCCAGCCTCCGGTGTGGAGAGCTCGTCCAGCGCCTCGGTTCTCGCCTTGTCGGCCGGGTCAGTTGAGTATCCAATTGCGCAACGATCGACAGTCGAGGGGGGATCTGTGGCCAATCCCTACGATCAGGTCCACTACCCGAGCTTTCCCTTCGTCCGAACCCATCCGATCACGACTGGCGTATTTGCGGCGCTGTACGGAAGGCGCTTTCGGCCGTTCGCCGCCTCCCGTGTGCTCGAAATCGGATGCGGCGATGGCGTCAACCTGATCAACATGGCGCTCGGCGCTCCAAAGGCGGAGTTTCTGGGCGTCGATCTGGCCGAACAACCGATCGCGGTTGCGCGCGCCACAGCGCGGCGCTGCGGTTGCGCAAACGTCGGCTTTCAGGCCTGCGATCTGGCGCAGGTTGAAGCTTCGTACGGGCGGTTCGATTACATCATCGCCCATGGCGTCTATGCCTGGGTTCCCGTCCGGACTCGAGAGGCGCTGATGCGCATCGTCGGGGAGCGCCTGTCCGCCCATGGACTCGCCGTGATCAGCTATAATGCGCTGCCTGGCGCACGCTTTCGCCAGGCCATCCGCGACATGCTGCTCTGCGTGACGGACGGCGCCGAAAACCCGGAGCAGAAACTGGACCTCGCCCGTTCATTTCTCGCGGAGCAGATCGAGGTTTGGTCGGATGCCGAAGCCGATGAAATGGCTTTGAAAAGCGAAGCGCGCCGGATCCTCACCATCCCTCCAGAGGTTCTATACCACGACGAGCTCAACAAGGACTTCGCGCCGCAGCTCCTGAGCGACACCGTCGCAGCGGGGGCGCGCTTCGGACTCACATATCTCTGCGACGCGCAACCGAAGTTGAGCGAAGAGGCGCTTTTCCCATCCGACGCGCTGGCGGCGATCCGAGAGCGGGCCGGCGGCGACTGGGCGCGTTTCGAGCAGCTCGCGGATTTTCGGTCGATGCCGCGGTTCCGCTATTCGCTCTTCTGTCGCGGCGAGGCGGATCGGAGACGCGAGCCGACGCGACTGCGCGGCTTATGGGCTTGCGATCAATTGACCGTCCTCGAAGCCAACCCGGGGGCGCCAGACGGCGCCGTGTTCCAAGCCGCGAACCGCGCCAGGATCAAGACCCGCAATCCCGAGCTATCGGCGTTTCTGGTCGCGCTCGCCACGGCTTTCCCGCTCGCTGTTCCGCTCGACCCCGCGTCCGAAAATCCCGATCTTGCGAAACATATTTTTCGTCTGTTCGCCAATCAGGTCATTGAGGTCACGACCGAGCAGTGGCCGCTCGTCGCTGTTCCCGGCGAACGTCCGATGGCCAGCGCGCTGGCCCGTCTTCAGGCCGCGAACGGCGACTTCATGGTCGCGACGCTCAGGAACCATGTGGCTCAAATCGAGGACGCGCCGGCCCGCGCCTTGCTTCCGCTGATGGACGGAACGCGCACGCGTCACGAGCTGAGGCTCGAAATGATCCAAACGGACAAGATCTCATACGAGGTCGCCTCGTCGCGGGTGGACGAGATCCTGACCACGTTCGCGCAGGCCGGAAATCTTGGCGGGATAAGAGGCGCCCGGAATTTACGAGGCTCACCGCGCCAGGACCTCGCGCACCCGCTCGACCAGCTCCGCCTCAGGCGCGGGAAACTGGGCGCGCTGGCGCAATTCAAGATAATCGGCCCGGTCCTTGGTCGTTTTCGCAAGCTCGGCGCCGAGCTTCAAGTCGCGGATCGTGACCTGCGGCCCGCCCGGCGCGTTGCGCTCGTTCGATCCCTGGATGACGGCGACGCGGCTCCTGCGCCTGTCCGCATATTTGAGCTGCGCGTTCATGCCGCCCGAGCCCAGATAAAGCTCGGCTGCGATTCCCGCGCGACGCAGGCTCGCGACGAGGCGCTGATAATTGTCCATCGAATCCGCGTCACGGTCGAGCGCGAGCACGACGACGGGGCCTGGCGTCTCCGCCGCCGCGACGATCGGGCTTTTGATTGCGCGCAAGGCCGCAAGCAGCCGCGAGACGCCGATCGAAAAGCCGGTCGCCGGCACTGGCTCGGCGCGGAAGCGCGCGACGAGGCCGTCGTACCGCCCCCCGCCGCCGACCGAGCCGAAGCGCACCGGCCGCCCGTCGTCGTCTTTGACCTCGAAGGTGAGCTCCGCCTCGAAGACCGGGCCGGTGTAATATTCAAGCCCGCGTACGACCGAGGGGTCGATGCGGATGCGGCCATCCCCATATCCAGAGGCGGCGACGAGGCCCGAAATTAGCCTGAGTTCGCCAACGCCTTCGCGGAAAACCGCGCTCTCTCCATAAGCGCCCTCCATGGCAGACAACATGTCGGTTCGATAGTATTCGCCTCCCAACTCAGCCATCGTTATGAGAGGGTTCGGGTCTGATGCCTTAGCACCTCGATCAAAATCGGTGTGCGACCTAAGCTCCAAGAACCATACGAGCCGATCGATTTGCTCCTTTTCGAGGTCGGCACCCTTCGTGTAGTCGCCGCTCTCGTCTATTCGACCCGGACCCAAAAGGAATCGAACCCCCTTCACACCCAACCTGTCGTACTTATCTAGCGCCCTAAGCACCGTCAGCCGCCGCCCGGCGTTAACCTCTCCGCCGAGCCCAATCGCCTCCATCACTCCGTCGAGCACCTTTCGGTTGTTGACCTTGATGACAAAGTCGCCGCGCGCGATCCCCAGCGCTTCGAGGCAGTCGGCGGCCATCATGCAGATTTCCGCATCCGCCGCTCGCGACGCCGAGCCGACCGTATCGGCGTCGAACTGCATGAACTGGCGGAAGCGCCCCGGGCCGGGCTTTTCGTTGCGGAACACCCAGCCGGCCCGATAGGAGCGGTAGGGTTTTGGCAGCCGGTCGTAGTTCTCGGCGACGTGGCGGGCGAGCGGCGCGGTCAGGTCATAGCGCAGCGACAGCCATTGCTCGTCGTCGTCCTTGAACGAGAACACCCCCTCGTTCGGCCGATCCTGATCGGGCAGGAACTTGCCGAGCGCGTCGGTATATTCGATGAACGGCGTCTCGACCGCCTCGAACCCGTAAAGCGCGTAGACCTCACGGATTTTCGCCATCATCGCTTCGGCGGCTGCGATGTCGCTGGCGTCGCGGTCGGCCAATCCGCGGGGCAGCACGGGGCGGACGCGGCGGGAATTTTCGGTCTCGGTCATCGCCGCTCTATAGCGGGCGAGCGCCCCGGCTAGAAGAGGTTCGCGGCGACGTTGATGGTCAGCGCAAGAATGATCGCATTGAAGAAGAACCCGACCACGCCCTGAATGACGACGATCCGGCGCATCCGCTTCGAGGTGACATTGACGTCGGAGGAGGCGAACGTGCAGCCGATGACGAAGGCCTGATAGAAGAACTCCATCCAGTTGGGCTCAGGGCAGCCGGGAAATTCGAGGCCGCCCTGATACTTGCCCTTCTGGCGCAGAAAATAGACGCCCGCATAGTGCAGCGCGAACATCGTCTGCAGGAAGGACCAGGCGCTGAGCACCGTCGCGCCGACCAGAGCCAGATGGCCGGCCTTGAGCCAGCCGGCCATGTTCTTGACCGGTCCCAGCTCCCACACGATCGCGGCGACGGCCGCGAGCGAGGCCACAATTCCGAGCGCCACGAGCACCCACTGGTTCTCGTCCTCGGGCTTGGCCTGCACGCTCGCCTCGCGCCTCGGGTCCATGGCCATGTGCAAGATCATGACCAGGAACGCCCAGGCGCCGACATTCCAGGCGATCAGGAGGCGCGTCGCTTCGCGGATATCGACGCCGAGCTGCAGGGGGACATAGGCCGCAACCATCAGGAACGCGCCGATAAGGAGGCGCGGACGATGGGTGAAGGTCGCCGCAAACCGGAAACGGCCGTCGCCGGGTTGCTTGCCGACGGGTTGCTTGCCGACGGGGGGCTTGCCAACAGGGGCCTGGCTGGCGGGGGACTTGTCGGCTCTTGGCGCGCGCGGCGATTTGGGCATGCGAAGGCCGGTTGGATCCTGTGATGAGGCCTGCCTTGCCCGAGGCCCGCACGAGGGTCAAGGGGCGCTAAGCTTTCCGCAGACGGCGATGCGCACCGACCGCCTGTCCGCGATCGAGCAGTGGGACCTGGACGGGCCGGCGGCGATCGCCAGCGAGGTCGCGTGGGGACGCGAGACGCTCGCCAGCGGCGAAGCCTACGCGGGCTCGGCGGGCTTTCAGGAGCGGGCGCCATTTGACAGGGCGCGCGAAACCCTCGACCTGTTCGGTTTCGCCGGAGGGAAAGGCCATGGGCTCGGACCCGGAAGATCGCGACGATGACGCCGCCCTGCGCGCGCGGCTTGACCGGTTGTCGGCCGATCTGAAAGGCCGCGCCGCGCCGCCCTCGGCCCCGAAGCCGAAGTCCCCGGCCAAAACGGACGCCGGCGCGGGGTCGGCGATGTCGCTCGGCTTGCGAGTTGGCAGCGAGTTCGTCTCCTCGGTAATCCTCGGCTTGGGCATCGGGTGGGTTCTCGACCGCGCGCTCGGCACCAATCCGGCCTTCCTGATCGTATTTTTCCTGCTCGGCGTGGCGGCCGGGGTGTGGAACGTGATCAGGCTGACTTCGCCGAAAGGCGCGTCCTTGAATAGCAATTCGCCCTTGTCTCGCGCGAACTCGCCGGATAAAGACGTGCCGCGCCCGGCTCCCGAAGCCGGACGGGACGCCTCGTTGGGGGGGCGCGGAGCCGGTGGCGGGGCGTTTCAGCCTCGCAACGAGGCGGACGACGACGACGAGGACTAGAGGACGTGGCCACAGAGTTCGGGACCGGCGATCGATCCGATCCATCAATTCGCCCTGCACCCCGTCGTTTCGATTCAGGTCGCCGGCCACGACGTTTCCTTGACCAATTCGGGTCTCTTCATGCTGCTCGCGGTGGCGCTGAGCTGCCTTCTGGTGGCGATCGGCGCGCGCGGGGGCCCGGGCGTGCCGGGACGCCTGCAGGCCATGGCCGAAATGGCCTACGAGTTCGTGGCCGGCATGGTGCGCTCCTCCGCCGGCGAAGGGGGGATGCGGTTTTTTCCGTTCGTGTTCTCCATCTTCTTTTTCGTTCTGCTGGGCAACCTGATCGGCTTCATCCCCTACTCGTTCACCGTGACGAGCCAGATCATCATCACCGCCGCTTTGGCGCTGATGGTCTTTTTCACCGTCGTGGTCGTGGGGATCAAGGATCACGGAGCGCATTTCTTCAAATTGTTCGTGCCGCCGGACGTGCCGATCTACATCCTTCCGCTGGTGGTGGCGATCGAGGTCTTTTCCTTCTTCGTGCGTCCGGTCAGCCATTCGGTGCGCTTGTTCGCCAACATGCTCGCTGGCCATATCACGCTCAACGTCTTCGGCGCGTTCGTCATCATGCTGCTCGGGGCGAGCGCGCTGTTCAAGCCGCTTGCGGTGCTGCCGTTCCTGATGACGATTGGGCTCTTCGCTCTCGAGCTGCTCGTCGCCTTCCTGCAAGCATACGTGTTCGCGATGTTGACTTGCATGTATCTCAACGACGCGGTTCACCCGGGCGGGCACTAATCCTGCGATCAAACCAAGCTTTAAGAAACGCCAAAGGAGTCACCAATGGAACCGCATGAACTCGCCCTCGCCGCCAAATATGTGGGCGCCGGTCTCGCCGCCATCGGAACGGGGGCCGCCGGCATCGGCGTGGGCACGCTGTTCGGCCAGTTCCTGAATGGCGCGCTGCGAAACCCCTCGGCGGTCGAAGGCCAGTTCGGCCGTCTGATCTTCGGTTTCGCGGTGACCGAGGCGCTGGGCATTTTCGCCCTGCTGATTTCTTTCCTGTTGCTGTTTGCGGTCTGACGTTTCAGACTTCTTGCTGGCGCTCGCGGGGAAAGCGCTGCTTGGCGCCCTCCCCGCTCGCTATGATCTCTAAGGGTCCGTGATGGCACAGCCGGCGCAGTCGACGCCCCCCGGGACAACGCAGACGCAGGTCGGTCAGGACGGCGGCGCGCATTCGAACTTTCCTCCGTTCGACCCGGGCACGTTTCCCTCCCAGCTGGTCTGGCTCGCGATCGCCTTCGGGCTGCTCTACTGGTACATGTCCAAGCGCGGCTTGCCGCAGCTAGGCGCAGTGATCGACGGCCGCAAAGCGCTAATCGCGCGCGACCTCGACGACGCGACGGCGATGCAGCAGAAGGCCGACGCGGCTGCGGCGGCGCATGAAAAAACATTGGCCGAGGCGCGCGCCAAAGCCCAGGCCCTCGCTCAAGCCGCCCGCGACGCCGCGGCGGCGGACGCGCAGGCCAAGCGACAGGCGCTCGAGGACGATCTCGCCGCCAAGCTCGCCGCCGCTGAGCGCGAGATCGACGCGACCCGCGCTCAGGCGATGACCAATGTCGCCGAGGTCGCCCGCGACACCGCCGGAGCGATCGTCGAGCGTCTTGGCGGACGCGCGGCCGATCCGGCCGCGATCGCCGCGGCTGTCCGTTCGGTCGAGCAGTCAAGCGGAGCCGCATGATGGAGATCGACCCGGAATTTTTCGTCCTTCTCGGCTTCCTGGTGTTCGTTGGCATCCTCATCTATGTCGGCGCCCATCGCGTCGTGCTCAAGGCGCTCGACGCGCGCGGCGAAGCGATCGCGGCTGAGCTCTCTCAAGCCGCCAAGCTCCGCGACGAGGCGACGGCGCTCCTGGCGAGCTTCGAAAAAAAGAGCGCCGAAGCGGAGGCGAACGCCGCCGCCATCGTGGCTGAGGCGCGAGCCCAGGCCGAGCAACTGGGCGTCGAAGCCGCCGAGCGGCTGAAGGAATTCATCGCCCGCCGCACCAAGCAAGCCGAGGCGAAGATCGCGCTCGCCGAAGCTCAGGCCGCGGCCGAGGTCCGCGGCGCCGCCGCCGAGCATGCGGCAAGGGCTGCGGAAGTTGTGCTTTCCGACCAGATGAAGGGGTCCGCCGGCGCGGATCTGGTGAGCCGCGAGATCGGTCAGATCAGGGGCCGCCTTTCGTCCTGAGGCGAGGGCCGCAGCGGCGGCTCCGCTTGATTTGCCGCGCGCCGCGCCCCATGGTGGCGGCGCCGAGCGTCGCGCGCTCGCGGGGCTTTGGTTCGCCAAAGGGGAAGCAAGGGCGATGAAGAGAGCAATCCTCGGCGTCATGGTCTTTTTTCTCCTCGTCCCGCTCGCGCGCGCCGGAGGCGGTCCGGCTGAGCTCAACCTCTACGACACGCCGGCGGAGGCGCGCTGGGCGCCATTTTTCGATGCGATGCCGGCCTGCGACGACGCTGGCGTGCTGTCGACGATCAGCAGCCGGTTCGGCGCGACCCAGCGCGAATTCTGGGATCCGAATTTGGCGATCCAGGGCTTCGACCGGGTGCGCGAAATCGGCTTCCGCTCCAACGGCCTGGCCTACATTCCCCGCCGCTATTGCATCGCCCGCGCCGCGATGACCGATCAGAGGTATCGAACCGTCGCCTACGCCGTGGCGACGCAAACTGGAATCATCGGAAACACCTGGGGCGTCCAGTGGTGTGTCGTCGGCGTCGACCCGAACCTCGCCTACGCGCCGGATTGCGAGGCCATCCGCCCGATCCTCGAGCGGGAAATCGGCAAGGCGAAATGGCTCGCCGAATACGGCCTCAGACCTGGAAATTGACGGCGTCGAGGTCGGGAACGTCAGGATGCTGCGTTTCGCGCTGAGCTTCGCTTTGATTTTGGCGCTGGCCGCGGCCGCCGCGCCTTCTGTGGCTGCGACTGCGCCGCCCGTCGCGACCGAGCAATTCGACTATTATGTGATGACCCTGTCGTGGGCGCCCGGCTTCTGCGATCTTGGCCGTCAGGAAACATCGTCGCCGGAGTGCGCGGCGGGCTCGGGCGACGGATTCGTCGTACACGGCCTATGGCCGGACAACGAGTATCGCCCGAACCCCGAGTCATGCCTGGGCCACGAGGCCACGCCCGCCGATCTCGCCGACGAACACGGCGTCTATCCGAATGATCGCCTCGCGGCCTACGAATACCGCAAGCATGGAACCTGCACGGGTCTCAGCGCGCATGACTATTTCGCCACCGTCCGCGAGGTTCGGACGCGGCTGAAGATCCCGGCCATGTTCCAGGCGCCCCAACAGCCATTGCGCATGGCGCCCGAGGAAGTCGAGAAAGCCTTCATGGCGGCGAACGCAAATCTGCGCCCCGACAACATGGCGGTCACCTGCAGCAACGGCGAACTGATGGACGTGCGCTTCTGCATCGCCAAGGACCTCTCCTCTTACGTCGTTTGCCGCAAGGTGGCGCGCCACACCTGCCAGCGGACGTCGATTACGGTCGCGCCGGTGCGCTGAACCGCGCGGCGCGGGCCCGAGACGCCGCGCGATTGCAACCTCGGGAGGCCGACCTCACGCGGCGGTTGTGAGAGCGAATTCGAGACGGCGCGTTTCGGCCCGGTTTGGGATTTCTTGATTCCTGGCTCTTTCGCTTTGAAATCCTTCGAATCCGGGGTTGGAAAAGCTTGGATTTCCTTGGATTTTCTCGTCCGAATCGAGACTTATCAATGGGTTACACGGGATTTTCCGCGAAAAAATTTTCGCAGATCCTCTGGCGCATGAGGGTGCCGCGGGAACTGGCGGAAGCGGCCCTGGCGTGGAGAGGATTTGATCATGAGGGGAGCTTAGCGGTTTTTCTGATTTTCTGCAACGAAATGTCGGCGCTCCGCCGCCAAAACCGGACGCCTTCATTCGCTATCATCGCGCGCGGGCTCGCGACTTCGAGCCCTAAGAAGGATGGGGAGCCGCCATCAACTACCGCCATGCCTTCCATGCCGGCAATTTCGCCGACGTGCTCAAGCACGCGGTTCTTTCGCGCATCCTTGTCTATCTCTCCCGCAAGGAGAGCCCGTTCCGCTTCATCGACACCCATGCCGGGGCGGGCCGATACGATCTTGCGAGCGCGGAGGCGAAACGCTCGCCGGAATGGCGCGACGGGATCGCCCGTGTTGTGACCGCGCGGCCCCCGGCGCCGGTCGCCGAGCTCCTCCGCCGCTATCTGCAAGCCGTCGGCGCCCACGACGCAGAGGGCCGGCCGCTTAGCTATCCGGGTTCGCCCGCGATCGCGCAGAGCCTCATGCGTCCGCAGGACCGCATCGCGCTCTGCGAAGCGAACCCGACCGAACGCGAGGCGCTGATCGCCGCGCTCGGGCGCGATGGGCGCCTCAGCATCGCCAGCACGGACGGCTATGTCGCGCTCAACGCCTATTTGCCGCCGAAGGAGCGGCGCGGCCTCGTCCTCATCGACCCGCCGTTCGAGGCGCCCGACGAACCCGGCGCGGTCGTGCGCGCGCTCGAACGGGCTTTGCGCAAATGGCCGAACGGAACCTATGTCTCCTGGCGCCCGATACGCGAAGCGCAAGCCGATTCCCGGTTTCTGAATTCGGTCGCGGCGCTCGGCGCGCCCGGCATCCTGCGGCTCGAACTGGACGTAGGCCCCGCGCCAATCGGCGCGCACGGTCAGGAGCCGCTCACGCGCGCAGGGCTTCTGATCGTCAATCCGCCCCATACACTCGTCGACGAAGCGCGGACGCTCCTGGCCTGGCTAGCGGAGACGCTCGGCCGCGGCGGCCGGGGCCGCCATCTCTGCGCCTGGCTGACCGAGCCAGACTGAGCGGGCTGCTTGCCCGCTGCGGCCGCTTCGGTTTATGCGTGAACCATTGCGCGGGATGGCGGCGCCGGCCCCGCGAGAATGGCGAAGGGGTCTCGATGGCGCTGCCCAACGTTCTCAAGGATAAGCTCAGGCTGCCGGTCATCGGCGCGCCGTTGTTCATCATCTCCCATCCGGCGCTGGTGATCGCCCAATGCAAGGCGGGCATCGTCGGCGCGTTTCCCGCGCTCAACGCGCGGCCGATTTCCCAGCTCGACGAATGGCTGCATGAAATCACCGAAGCGCTCAGCGCCCATGACCGCGCGCATCCCGAGCGTCCCGCCGCGCCGTTCGCGGTCAACCAGATCGTCCACAAGTCGAACGCCCGGCTCGAGGAGGACATGGCGCTGACGGTCAAGTGGAAGGCGCCGATCGTCATCACTTCGCTCGGCGCGCGCGAGGACGTCAACGCGGCGGTGCACGGCTATGGCGGGATCACGCTGCACGACATCATCAACGATCGATTCGCCCACAAGGCGGTCGAGAAGGGCGCCGACGGGCTGATCGCCGTTGCGGCCGGAGCGGGCGGACACGCCGGGTCGGTTTCGCCCTTCGCGCTGATCCAGGACATCCGCGCCTGGTTCGACGGGCCGCTTCTGCTGTCGGGCGCGATTGCGACCGGCCGGGCGGTTCTCGCCGCGCAGGTGATGGGCGCGGATCTCGCCTATATCGGCTCGGCTTTTGTCGCTACCCCCGAGGCGCGCGCGATCGACGCGTACAAGCAGGCGATCGTCGACGGCGACGCTTCCGACATCGTCGGGTCCAGCTACTTCACCGGCGTTTTCGGCAACTATCTCAAAGCCTCGATCGTCAAGTCCGGTCTCGACCCGGATAGCCTGCCGCTCGGCGAGGCCAAGGCGATGAACTTCGCCTCCAGCGGCTCTTCGGGCGCTAAGCCATGGCGCGACATCTGGGGAAGCGGCCAGGGCATCGGCGCGGTCAAGACGGTTGCGCCGGTCAGCGGAACTCGTCGCGCGGCTTGAGCGCGAATATGCGCAGGCAAAGGCGAAGGTCTGCGCGCAAGGTTAGCGTCGCGCAGAGATGTCACAGTCAAGCTGGAACGCGCTTGTCTTCGCCGGCCCTTGAATAGCGGGGAAAAGCACGAGAACGTTCGCAGCGGCCGCTCTGACCGCGCTAGAAGACATTCGGGATCGAAGCGCTCATGAAAGCCGGGCGGCGCGAACTTGCCGCGCCCCGTCTCCGTATCGCATGATCGCGCGTGATTCGCGTCGCTCGCGTTCGCTTTCCTTTCATCCGCCGGAGACGCGCTGACATCCATGGCGACCATCGAACAATTCGCGCAGCGCCAGACGCCAGCCGCAGGACCGCGCCTATCGCACGCCGCCGCACAACCTCGAGGCGGAGCAGGCGCTGCTCGGCGCGATCCTCATCAACAATGACGCGTTCGACCGCGTCTCCGACTTCCTCAGGAGCGAGCATTTCGTCGAGGAGATTCATCGCCGCATCTTCGAGGTCGCCGGATCGCTGATCCGGGCGGGCAAGCTGGCGACGCCGGTCACGCTCAAGACGTTCCTCGGCGACCATGATCTCGGCGGCGTGACCGTGCCGCAATATCTCGCCCGCCTGGCCAGCGAAGCGACGACCATCATCAACGCTTACGACTACGGCCGCAGCGTCTACGACCTCGCGATGCGACGCGAGCTCATTTCGATCGGCGAGGATGTCGTCAACGTCGCCTATGACGCGCCGGTCGATTCGAGCCCGCGCGAGCAGATCGAGGAAGCGGAGCGGCGCCTCTACCAGATCGCCGAGGCCGGGCGATACGACGGCGGCTTCCAGCGCTTTTCCGAAGCCTTGAAGATCGCCGTCGACATGGCCGCGCCGCGCCTATGAGCGCGACGGCTCGCTCAGCGGCGTCGCCACCGGGCTGACCGATCTCGACCGCTATATGGGCGGCCTGCAGGCGTCCGATCTCGTCATCCTCGCCGGCCGTCCGGGCATGGGGAAAACGGCGCTCGCCACCAACATCGCCTTCAACATCGCCAAGGCCTACGAAGGGCGAACGCGCGCCGACGGCGACGATCGAGGCCGCCAATGGCGGCATCGTCGGCTTCTTTTCGCTCGAAATGTCGGCCGAACAGCTGGCGACCCGCATCATCGCCGAACAATCCGGCGTCGCCTCCTACAAGATCCGCCGCGGCGACATCACCGAAGCCGACTTTCACCGCGTCGCCGACGCGGTGCGCGAGATGCAGCAGATCCCGTTCTACATCGACCAGACCGGCGGCGTCTCGATCGCCCAGCTCACGGCCCGCGCCAGGCGGCTCAAGCGCCAGCGAGGGCTCGACCTCCTGGTCGTCGACTATCTCCAGCTTCTCGCCGGCTCGAAGTCGCGGTCCGAAAACCGGGTGCAGGAACTGACCGAGATCACGACCGGCCTCAAGGCGCTGGCCAAGGAGCTCAACATCCCGATCCTCGCCTGCTCCCAGCTTTCACGCCAAGTTGAACAGCGCGACGACAAGCGGCCGCAGCTCTCGGACCTGCGCGAATCCGGCTCGATCGAGCAGGACGCGGACGTCGTCCTGTTCGTCTATCGCGAGGAATATTACCTCAAGAACCGGGAGCCTCGGCCGGGCACGGAGGAGCATATCGCCTGGATGGCGCAGATGGAGAATGCGCACGGCCGGGCGGAAGTCATCATCGGCAAGCAGCGCCACGGGCCGACCGGCACGGTCGAACTTCAGTTCGACGCCGAGGTGACCCGGTTCGGCACCATCGCGCGGGAAGACACGATCCCGGAAATCCGCTAGGATCAGCTTCGCAAGGCCACAACAAAGTTGCAATTGTCGCGCTTATGGGCGCCGCTTATGAAAATGGCGGCCGCCCTCGAGCCCGGCCGCAGTCTGGAGAATCTGGATGAAGCTCGCTACCGCTTTTGGCCTTGCGGCCGCTTTCGTCGGGGTCGCCTGCACGGCCGCGCCCGCGAGCGCCGATGAGTTCACGCCCGCGCAGAAGCAGGAACTGGGCGCGTTCATCAAGGATTATCTCGTCAACAATCCGGACGTGCTGCGCGCGGCGATCGAAGCGCTCGACAAGCATGACAAGGAAGCGGCGGACGCGGAGCGCCAGAAAGTCGTCGTCCAGTCAGGCCGAGCGCTCTGTTCAGCTCGAAATATCAGGCGACCATCGGCAACCCGAAGGGCAGCGCGACGCTCGTCGAATTCTTCGACTACAATTGCCACTTCTGCAAAGGCGCGCTGCCGGACGTCACCAAGCTCATGAAGGACGATCCGAACCTCAAGCTGGTTCTCAAGGACTATCCGGTTTTGGGGCCGGGGTCGGTCGAGGCGGCGAAGGTCGCGAGCGCCGCGCGCAATCAATTGCCGGGCGACAAGTTCTGGGCTTTCCACTCCAAGCTGCTTGCGACGCACGGCCCGATCGGCAAGACCGAGGCGCTGGCGGTCGCCCGCGAGCTTGGCCTCGACATGGACAAGCTCGCCAAGGACATGGAGAGCCCCGACACCAAGGCGGGCTTGAGCGAAGTCATGCAGCTCGCCGACGCCCTGCAAATCAACGGCACGCCGACCTTCGTCGTCGGCCAGGACGTCGTCGTCGGCGCGGTCGGTTACGACCAGCTCAGGGACAAGGTCGATTCCGTGCACAAGTGCGGCCACGCCACCTGCTGACGGCCAGGCGCGCTGCGACGAAATCCATGAACGCGCCCGCCGGGCGTTATTTCCACTGACCGGCGGGGGCCGCTTTGACTGCACTGCAAGCGATTATCATGGCCGTGCTGCAGGGCGTGACCGAGCTTTTTCCGGTCTCGAGCCTCGGCCACGCGGTCATCCTGCCGCGGCTCCTGAATTGGGGAGTTGATGAGAAGGCCCCGGACTGGCTCGCCTATCTGGTGGTCATGCATCTGGGCACGTCGATCGCGCTCTTCGTCTTCTTCTGGCGCGACTGGCTGAGCTTTCTGCGCTCTCTCATCAACGCGTCGGACGCCCGCGCGAAGACGGACAGACGGACGTTCTTCTACGTCGTTCTGGCGACCATCCCGGCCGTCCTGGTCGGCTCCGTGTTCCGCAAGCTCCTGGGCGACGCCTTCGCCGCGCCCGCAATCGCTGCGGTCTTCCTGATCGTCAATGGTTTCATCCTCTATTTCGGCGACCGGATCGGCGAGGAATCGGTCGGCTCCCTCGGTCAGCTCAACTGGAAGGGGGCGCTGGCGGTCGGCTTCGCCCAATGTTTGGCGTTGATCCCTGGAATCTCGCGCTCGGGCGTGACGATCGTCGCGGGCGTCGTGGCGGGACTCAAGCATGCGGAGGCGGCGCGCTTCTCGTTTCTCATGGGCGCGCCGATCATTCTCGCCGCCAATGTCTATGAGGCGCCGAAACTGATGAAAGAGGGGGCGACGCTGGGGGGGATGGCGATCCTGTCCGGCATTGTCGCCGGGCATCTTCGCCTATCTGAGCCTGACGTTGCTCATGCGCTATTTCAACAGGCACGAATTCGAGGCGATGAGCCCGTTCGCCTATTATTGCTGGGCGGCCGGCGTCATCAGCTTGGGGATTATCGCCTTCGTTTGACGGCGGGGCTCTTGGCCTTAAGGCCGCGGCGCCCCATATCGCGATGTTGACGCGGAACGGCCCGCGCGCTCGAGGGGCGGTTATGGCGACCATCGAATACATGCCGGCGCGGCTGACGCCGAAGGAGACCGAGGATTTGAGGCAGGCGGTCGCATGCCTCGAAGGGCGCGAGCTTCGCCCAGCGGCTGACCGACGCGGTCGGCCGACCGGTCGGAATGCTGGGCCGCACCCTGCCGCAACCGGCCCGGCGGGTGATCGCGCATGTGAGCGAGACCGCGCTCAGAGGCGCGCTCAAGCTCGCTTTGCGCACGCTCGATCTGAACGACGCATCGGCAAAGCCCGCCAACCGCGCTCATAAGCTCGCCGCCGCGGCGTCCGGGGCCGTTGGAGGCGCGCTGGGGCTCGCGGCGCTGCCGCTCGAACTGCCGATCTCGACCACGATCCTTCTGCGCTCGATCGCCGAGATCGCGCGCGAGGAAGGCGAGGATCTGAGCGTTCCCGAGGCTGCTTTCGCCTGCGTCGAAGTGTTCGCTCTCGGCGGACAAGGGAACGGAGAGAGCGCCTTCGAGAGCGGCTATTTCGCCGTCCGGGCCGCGCTCGCCAAAGCCGTGAGCGACAGCGCGCGCTTCGTCGCCGCCGAGGGTGTCGCCGCCCTGCCCGCGCCGGTCGTCGCGCGGCTGATCTCGCAGATCGCGGCGCGGTTCGGAATCGTAGTGAGCGAAAAGCTCGCCGCTCAGGCCGCGCCGGTTTTGGGCGCGATCGGCGGCGCGGCGGTCAACGCCGCCTTCGCCGACCATTTCCAGACGCTGGCCCGGGGACATTTCATCGTGCGGCGCCTGGAGCGCCGGCACGGCGCGAGCCTGATCGCATTCGAATATCAGCGCTTGCGGGGCGAGCAGGCGCGCGAGCGTACAGAAAGCCGAAGGGCTGCGTCGTAAGGCGCGACGACCCCCGCGCGGGAAGCTGGAATCTTTCCGACGGCCGAAACCGGCCGATTCAAGGCGTCAGCCGGCGTTCTCGGCTTTGGCCGGCGTCTTCGGCTTGGCTGTCTTCGCCGGCTTGCGGAGTTCGCGCCAGGAATTGTTCTGCGCGATCATTTGCCGGATCGCCTCGACATTGGCGCGCGCGGCGTCAGGCGAAAGGTCGGCCCTGCCGACCGTCTCGGCCTCGGCGAATTTCCCCTCCAGCGCCAGCACCAGCGCAAGGTCGCCCCGCATGCGGGCGTCGGCTTTCGGGCTCGCGGCGGCTTGCTTCAGCGCCTCCTCGGCTTCGGGCAATTTTTTGGCCAAGGCGAGCGAGAGCCCCATATTGGTGAGCACGCTCGGTTCGCCCGGCGCGATTTTCAAAGCTTCGCGATAGAATTGCATGGCGCTCGCGTGGTCGCCCATCCGATCGGCCACAGCGCCCTGGACAGACATCACATCCCACCGCGGATTGTCGGGCGTATAGGCGTGGCTCAGCACGTCCTTGGCTTGCGGCAGCTGACCGGCGTCAGCCAGCGCCTTGCCGTATTCGCCGAGCACGTCGAAATCCTTCGGGGCCTTGATGGCGGCCGTCTGGATGACCGCGACCGCCTCGCTGTATCGGGTGAGCGCGCGAAGGGCGCGCGCGTATTCGATCGAAGCCGTCTTCTCCCCCGGATTGCTGTCGTAGCGCTTGCCCAATTCATCGGCATAGGCCCGGAGCTTCGCCTCGTCCGCTGGTTGAGCTGACGATGCGGGAATGGAGCCGGTGACGTCGCCGAAGTCGTGGCAGCCGGCAAGTACCGCGGCTACGCCCGCAAGGCTGCGGCGACGAACGCCGCGCGCCAGAGGGCGGGGCTGAAGGACAAGCGCGGCATAGGGCCCCCACGGACGGACAGAGACGGGGCGGTCGCGAACCTGCCGAGGGTCCCGACCCGAAGCTTGCATGAAAGGCTGCCCTTGTCCTAGCTAACGTCGTCGATTCCGCCGAAATGATGCGAAGGGCTCTGTTCATGCCGACGTTCGACAGCGACGAATGGGCTTGCCGTCCAGGAAGGCCAAAGCATTCTCGACGCTCTGCGGATAGAACTGGCGCCATGTCTCCGTCACTCCGTAGCCGAGGTGGGGCGTGAGCACGGTGTGGTTCGAAGTCCGGAACGGATGGTCCGGGGGCGGCGGTTCCTTGTCATAGACGTCGAGCGCCGCGATGATCCTGCCGGCTTGGACGGCGGCCACGAGCGCCGCCTCGTCGACGAGAGGGCCGCGCGAGGTGTTGATGAGGATGGCGCCTTGCTTCATGCGGTCGATGTCATCGGCGCCGATCAGGCCGCGACTGCGCGGCGACAGGACCATGTGCACCGAGATGACGTCGGACAAGCTCATGAGGTCCGATTTGCTGACGAGGCGGCCGCCGGCCTGCTCAGCCTTCGCCTCGGTCAGGTTCGGGCTCCAGGCAACGACCTTCATGTCGAGCGCCAGCGCATAGCGGGCCATGCGCGCCCCGAGGCGGCCGAGGCCGACGATTCCAATCGTCTTGCCGGCAAGGCCCATGCCGACCGGCACGCCGCGCTGGAAGCCGCCGGCGCGAATGGTCCGGTCCGCGGCGGGAACCGCGCGGGCGGCGGCGATTATCAGCCCCAGCGCCAGCTCCGCCGTCGCGTAAGGCGCGCCTGCGCCACCTGTTGTGTTGCACACCGTCACGCCCTGACGGGTGCAAGCCTCGACATCCAGCGAGGCGTTCGAAGCGCCGGTGATGCCGATCATACGGAGCTTTGGAAGACGGCGGATAAGGCTCTCGGGAAAGGGCGTGCGCTCGCGCATGGTCAAGACGATGTCGAAATCCCTGAGCGCGTTGGCGGCGTCATCTTCGGACGCGAAAGCGTCAGCGAAAAACACGAGCTCGGCGCGAGCGGCGAAGTTCTGGACCAGTCGGGCGCCCGCCATGCCTGCGCGCCACGCGCCTGGCAAATCATCGAGGAACTGCTTTGAGCGATTTTCGTGTCATGGCTTCTGACCATCCGATCAGCCAACTCCGGAGTTGTTAGCCGTGTTCTCCTCCGCCCTCCCCTCTCAGCGCAGTCGAGGACAGCCGGGAGCGCGGCCCGTGCAGAAAGAGGAGCGCCGGCGGCCGCATCGTGGCGAAGCGCTTCGCATCGCGCTCGGGAACCCGCCACGGGAGAAGCGCCGCGCCGGCCGGACTTGAGAGCGCCTTCAAGGTCGAGCCCGGTCGATCGACGACGGCGATCGGCACAAGCTCGGCGATCCGCCGCCAATCGCGCCAGAGATGGAACTGGCGAAGGTTGTCGGCGCCCATGATCCAGACGAAACGGACTCCCGGCGCGCGCTGCCTGAGCCAAAGAAGCGTATCATAAGTAAAGCGCGAACCGATCTGCGCTTCGATGTCGGTGACCACGACGCGCGGCCCGACGTCGAGCCGGCGCGCGGCCTCGATGCGCGCGTTGAGCGCCGCGAGCCCGGTCAGCGATTTCAGCGGATTGCCGGGCGTCACCAGCCACCAGACGCGATCGAGAGCGAGCCTACGCAGCGCAAGCCGCGTGATCAGCGCGTGCCCCTCGTGCGGCGGGTTGAACGAGCCGCCGAGCAGACCGATGCGCATCCCTCGCGCGAATGGCGGCGGGCGCGGAACGGTCACGACGCGGCCTGCGCAGCCAGAAGCTCCGCCTGACGTTCCGCCGTGAGCGCGTCGATGATCTCGTCGAGTCCCTCGCCCTCCATGATCCGGTCGAGCGAGTAGAGGGTGAGATTGATGCGGTGGTCGGTCACCCGCCCTTGCGGGAAATTATAGGTGCGGATGCGCTGCGAGCGATCGCCGGAGCCGACCTGGGAGCGCCGGGCCTCGGCGCGGTCGGCGTCGAGCTTCTGGTTTTTGGCGTCGAGGATGCGCGAGCGTAAGAGCGCCATCGCCTTGGTGCGGTTGCGATGCTGGGAGCGCTCCTCCTGCATCGCGACCACCACGCCGGTCGGCAGGTGGGTGATGCGGATCGCCGATTCGGTCTTGTTGACATGCTGGCCGCCGGCGCCGGAGGAGCGATAGGTGTCGATCTTGAGATCGGCCTCGTTGATGACAAGGTCCGCTTCCTCGGCGATCGGCAGCACGGCGACCGTCGCGGCGGAAGTGTGGATGCGCCCCTGGGTTTCGGTCGTCGGCACGCGCTGCACCCGATGGACGCCGCTTTCGAACTTGAGCCGCGCGAACACGCCGCGCCCGGAGATTTCGGCGACGACCTCCTTGAACCCTCCAGCCGTCCCCTCGCTCGAAGACAGGATTTCGACCTTCCAGCGCTTCCGCTCCGCATATTTGACGTACATGCGGAAGAGATCGCCGGCGAACAGCGCAGCTTCGTCCCCGCCGGTCCCGGCCCGGACCTCGAGGATCGCGCCGCCCTCGTCGGCGGCGTCCTTGGGCAGGAGCGCGATGCGAATCGCCTTGGACATCGCTTCGGCTTCGACCTCGGCGGCCTCAAGCTCAGCGCTGGCCATCGCACGCATGTCCGGGTCCAGATCCGGCTCCTTGAGCAGCGTCTCGAGGTCCACGCGCTCCTTTTCCTTGGCCTGAAAGGCCTCGATCGCGGCGACCACCGGCTCGAGCTCGCTGAGCTCGCGCGACAGCGCGGAATATTGCGCCCCGGCGCCCCCCTCGGCGAGGCGGGCCCAGATTTCCTGATGGCGGCGCAGGATGAGATCCAGATTGTCGGTGGCGGCCATTGCGTGAGCTCACGAAGCGGTAGCGGCGGACGGGCGGACGCTCGTCGCGCTAGAGGCGCACCTCAAGGCGTTCCGCCAGCCGCTCAAGAGGCTCGCGCAAGGAAGCTTCCTCGCGCCCTTTGGCCAGCATCGCCTCAACCTCGCGTTGCGCCTCGCTGATATTGAGCGACAGCGTCATCGCCTTGACAGGGCCGATCGAGGCCGCGGACATCGAAAGCTCGCGGTAGCCGATCGCCATCAGAGCCATCGCCTCAAGCGTCTCTCCGCCCATCTCCCCGCATAAGGTGACCGGGGTTCCATGCCGCGCGCCCGCCTCCGCGATTGAGCGCAGAGCGCGAAGGAAACCGACGCTCAGCGAATCGAAGCGATTGGAGACCCGGCGGTTGGCGCGGTCCACCGCGTAAAGGTATTGCATGAGATCGTTCGAGCCGACTGACAGGAAGTCCGCTGCGGCGGCGATCTCGTCGATCTGCCACAAAAGCGACGGCACCTCGACCATCACGCCGAGACTGGCGGCGAGCGGCGGCTCGTAACCGTGGCTCTCGCTCCACGCAAGTTCGCGGTCGAACATCGCGCGGGCCGCCCGATATTCGTCGACGGTAGACACCATCGGCGCCATAACCTTGAGGTCGCGGCCCGCGGCGGCGCGGATGAACGCCCGAAATTGCATGCGCAGCAGCGCCGGACGATCGAGCCCGATGCGCAGCGCGCGCCAGCCGAGCGCGGGGTTCTCCTCCTCGAAACCTTTCATATAGGGCAGGAGCTTGTCGCCGCCGATGTCGAGCGTCCGGAAGGTGACCGGCCGGTCGCCGGCGGCGTCGAGGATGGCGCGATAGAGCTGTTGCTGCGCGCCGGGCCGGGGAAATCGCGCGGCGAGCATGAACTGCAATTCGGTGCGGAAGAGGCCGATCGACTTCGCGCCGGTTTCAGCGAGGTGGGGCATGTCGACGAGCAGACCGGCGTTCATGTGCAGGCCGATCGAGACGCCGTCGGCGCTGACCGTCGGCGTGTCGCGAAGGGCGCGATATTGCGCCTGGCGTCTGGCGCGCATGCGCGCCTTTTCGCCATAAGCCGCCTCGACGTCCGCGGGCGGCCGCAGATAGATCTCCCCCGCGTCGCCATCGACGATGATAGCGTCGCCCTGCTCGACGATTTCGGAAATATTGGGGATGTCGCTGACCGCGGGAATGGAGAGCGCGCGGGCGACAATGGCGATATGGCTCGTGGCGCCCGCCTCCTCGACCACAAGCCCGCGCAGCCGCGAACGGTCATAGTCAAGCAGCGCCGCCGGGCTCATCGAGCGCGCCACAAGAATGGCGTTTTCCGGCAACTCGTCCGGCAACAGAACCAGGCTCTGGCCGGCAAGCTGATGCAACAGGCGATTGGCGATGTCGGTAAGGTCGTGCAGGCGATCGCGCAGGTAAGGGTCGGTCTGTCGCTGCAGCTTGGCGCGGGCGTCGTTATGGACCCGCTCGACCGCGGCCTCCGCAGTCAAGCCGGAGCTTACCGCCTCACGCAGCCGGCGCAGCCAGCCGCGATCGTGCGCGATCATCCGGAACGCCTCGAGCACGTCGCGATGCTCGCCGCCGACGCCGTCGTCGTTGCGGTCGATCAGACTGTCGACCGAGGCTCGCATGGCGCTGATGGCTGTCTCCAGCCTGATGAGCTCCGATTCCACGTCGTCAGCGACGATCGTGGACACTGTCACGCGCGACTGGTGCATCACCACATGACCAAGGCCGAGTCCTTCCGCGATGCCCAGGCCTTTCAGCGACATCTGTCGCCGCACCACGATCGAGGCGCCTTGCGCCGCTATAGCCTGCAGCTCTCCGGACGCGATCATCTCGGCGAGCAGCATGGCGGTCGTCTGCAGCGCCTCGATTTCTTCTTCCGAGTAGGCGCGCCGGGCGCGGTTTTGCACCACCAGCACCCCGATCGTTGCGCCGCCGCGTAGCACCGGCACGCCGAGGAACGACTGATAGATTTCTTCGCCCGTCTCTGGCCTGTAGGAAAACGCCGGATGGTGCTGCGCGTCAGACAACGCGAGCGGCTCGGCGCTCGAGGCGATCAGGCCGACAAGGCCCTCGCCCGGCCGCATGGTGGTCAGATGGACCGCTTCGCGGTTGAGGCCCTCGGTCGCGAACAGCTCCATCGCGCCGTCGGCGCGCACGACGTATAGCGAGCACACCTCGGCGACCATATTGGAGGCGATGAGGACGACGATGCGGTCCAGGCGCGCCTGGGCGGTGACAGGCTCCGCCATCACCTCGCGGAGCCGCCGCAGCAACAGACGCGGTCCGCCCGGCGCGCGCATCAATAACGTCCTCTACCGTCACCGGCCGATCGGTCGGCCGACCGAGCCATGCAATGATCACGCCGGAAGGAAGTCTCCCCGGAATGCGCTTCCGCCCGTTTCCTCTAATGGCTTGGCGGCGGTATAGAAACGAATTGCGGGCGCGGCAAGGCCAGACTGGCGCCCCTTTTTGGGGGCTTGCCGGCGGCGCCCTTCAAGGCGCCCTGAGCAGCGCCGAGGTGGTCGCAGCTCCGGCAGCGCGGGCGGCGAGAACCTCGTCGAGCCAATCCGGCCGCATCTCGGGCACCGAAGACAAAAGCAACTCCGTGTAGGGATGGTAGGGCGGCGAGAAGACGGCTGCGGTCTCGCCGCTTGCGACCACCTTGCCCTGCAGCATGACGACGACCTTGTTGGCGATTTGCTTCACCGTGCCGAGATCATGGGTAATGAACAGATAGGCGACGCCCAGTTCGTCCTGCAGCCTTTTCAACAAGCGGAGGATCTCTTCGCCAACCAACTGATCGAGGGCCGACGTCACCTCGTCGCAGATGATGAGATCAGGCTCGGCGGCCAGCGCCCGGGCGATCGAGACCCGCTGCTTCTGCCCGCCCGACAATTCGCTGGTCTTGCGGGTGCTGAAGGATTCCGGCAGATCCATCTGCCGCAACAGTTCGGTCACCCGGGCGCGCACATCCTCGCGCGATCGGTTGAAATAAAAGGCCACCGGCCTGCCGATCGTCTCGAGCAAGGTGTGCTGGGGATTGAGCGCGACGTCGGGCATCTGGTAGATCATTTGAACCCTGCGCAGCTGGTCCTTGGCGCGGTCCCTGAGCCGCGGCGGCAGGCTTGCGCCGTTGAAGCGCACGTCCCCCGCGACCCGCGGCAAAAGGCCGGTGACCACGCGCGCCAAAGTCGATTTGCCTGAACCCGACTTGCCGACGACGGCCACCGTATCGCCCTTGCGCACTTCGAGGCTGACGTCGTCGATCACCTTCGGCTTGCTCGGATAGTCGGCGCTCACGTGGTCGATGGCGAGGATCGGGACTTGACCAACGACGTTGGCGTCGACGAAATTCTGGCCGGCGATGCGTTCGCTCACAAGGCGGCGCGTATATTCCTCCTGCGGCTCAAGCAGGATCTGCCGCGAATCGCCGAATTCGACGGTTCTGCCGCGTCTCAGCACCATGATGCGGTCGGCGATCTGGGCGACGACCGCGAGGTCGTGGGTGATATAAAGGGCGGCCGTGCCATGCTCCCGGATGAGCTTGCGGAACGCAGCGAGGCACTCGACCTGGGTGGTCACGTCAAGCGCAGTGGTCGGCTCGTCGAAGATGAGAATGTCAGGCTTGGCGACCATCGCCATCGCCGCCATCACCCGCTGAAGCTGTCCGCCGGAAACCTGGTGCGGATAGCGCCAGCCGATCGTCTCCGGGCTCGGCAAATCGAGCTGCCTGAACAGGCTCACCGCTTCCGCCCGCGCCTCCGAAGGCGACAGGACGCCATGCCTGATCGAGGCCTCGCAGACCTGGTCCATCAGCGTATGGGCGGGGTTGAACGAGGCCGCCGCGCTCTGAGCGATATAGGCGATCTTGGGTCCGCGCAGCGCGCGCCGTTCGTCCAGGCTGATGGCGCGGATGTCGGTATCGCCGAATATGATGTTCCCGCCGACGATGTGGCAGTCGCGGCGGGTGTATCCCATCGAGGCGAGCCCGATGGTCGACTTGCCGGCCCCGGATTCGCCGATGAGCCCAATCACCTCCCCGCGCTTGAGTTGCAGGGACACGTCGTCGACAAGCACAGGTCCTTCGCCCATGTCGGTGCGCACGGCGACGCGCATGCCGCGAATGTCGAGGATCACGGAGTCATCCCTGGACCGTGGAGCTTCCGGGGTCTGCTGGCTCATGCGCCTTCTCCGTGGCCTCGGGAATGGATCGAAAGCAGCCAATCGACGACGAAGTTGACGCCGATGGTCAGAATCGCGATTGCCGCTGCGGGATAGAGCGGCGCCGCGGAGCCGAAATTGATCATGTCTCGGTAGTCCTTGACCATGCTGCCCCAGTCGGCGTCCGGCGGCTGCACGCCGAGTCCGAGAAAGCTCAAGGCGGCGATAAAGAGAAAGGTGAAGCAGAAGCGCAAGCCGAACTCCGCTGTCAGGGGAGGAACCGCGTTGGGCAGCACCTCCCTGGACACGATCCACCACCAGCCCTCGCCGCGCAGGCGGGCGGCCTCGACGAACTCGAAGCTGACGATGTTCACGGCGACGGACCTCGCCAGCCGGAACACCTTGGTCGAATCGAGGATGGCGATGGTGACGATGAGCACCGGCAGCGCCGAGCCGAGAACCGACAGAATCACGAAGGCGAAAATCAATGTGGGCATCGACAGCAGGAGATCGACGAGACGAGACAGCAGCTGGTCGATCCAGCCTCCCGCAACCGCGGCGGCGAAGCCGGAAATGACGCCGATCAGGAACGAAAGCGCCGTGATCACGAGCGCCAGTCCGATCGACATGCGCGCGCCATAGATCAAACGGCTCAGGAGGTCGCGGCCGAGATTGTCGAGGCCAAGCCAATGCTGGGCGCTTGGGTCGGCCCAGGCGTCGCCGATCGGCGTCGTCTGGTCGTAAGGGGCGATAATCGGCGCGAACAGGGCCACGAAGAGGTTGATGAGAACGATCACAATCCCGATCTGGGCGGTGACGCTCAGTTTATGGCCCCAGATGCGCATGACGGTCCTTCTTGCCCCCGCCTGCCCCTGACTCGGTCAGCGCGGCTGGCGAAGCCGCGGATTGGACAGGATGGCGAGGATGTCGGCGATCATGTTGAGCAGGATGAACGTGGCGGCGAAGATGAGCCCGCACGCCTGCACCACCGGCACGTCATGCTTGCTGACCTCGTCGACCATCAATTGGCCGAGGCCGGGATAGACGAACACAGTCTCGACAACGACGACGCCGACGATCAGATAGGCGAGGTTGAGCGCAACGACGGAAATGATCGGCGCGAGGGCGTTCGGCAGCGCGTGGCGGACGACAATGCGCGACTTGGAGAGACCCTTGAGGATCGCCATCTCGATATAGGGGCTCGCCATCACTGAAAGCACGGAAGCGCGTGTCATGCGCATCATATGCGCGACAATCACCAGGACCAGCGTCAGCATCGGCAGGAACGCGATGTAGAGGCGGTCGAAAAAGGGGGTGTCGGACGAGACGCTTGCCAACGACGGAAACCAGCCGAGTTCGACGGCGACATATTTGATCAGGAGATAAGCGAGAAAATATTCCGGCACGGAAATCGTCATCAGCGTCACGATATTGACCAGCCGGTCAAAAACGCTGCCCTGCCGGATCGCCGCCATAAGCCCAAGGCCGATCGCGAGCGGCACGGCGACGATCGCCGCATAGACCGCCAGGAACATCGTATTGGCGAAGCGCGGCGCGATCTCGGTCAGGACATCGCGGTTGTTGGCCAGCGACTTGCCGAAATCGCCGTGCAGCGCGGCGAACAGCCATTGGAAGAAACGAATGTAGGCGGGCTGGTTGAGCCCGAGGTCGAGCCGCATCTTGGCGAGCGACTCAGGCGTGGCGGTGTTCTGGAGAATGGCGGAGGCAAGGTCGCCAGGCAGGATCTCCGTGCCGATGAAGATGAGCACGGAAGCGGCGAACAGGGTGAGGACGCCGAGGCCAAGCCGGTTAAGGATGAGCTTCAGCACGGCGCCGGCTGTCCTTCTCCACCCCGATCTGGATTACAGCAGCAGGGGCGCGGGACCAGCGCCCGCGCCGCGCCTCATCAGGCTGTCGATCACGACTTGAGCCAGGCGTCCTCCATGATCCAGCCATTGTTCATATCATAGCCGCCATGCGGCGTGTGGCCGCCGACCTTCTGGTTATGCGCGTCGAGCCAGTCGCGGAACACGGGGATGAGGGCGCCGCCGCGCTCGTTGAGAATGGCCTGCATTTCCCAGATGTAGGGCTTGCGCTTGGCCTCGTCGGTCTCAGCCCGCGCATCTGAGAGCAGTTTCTCGAATTGTGCGTCGTTCCAGTGCGTCTCGTTCCACGGCGCTCCCTTCTCGAAGGCGACGGAGAGCATCTGCGTCGCCGCCGGCCGTCCGCCCCAGTAGCTGCCGACGAACGGCGCTTTCAGCCAGACATTGTCGAAGAAGCCGTCGGCGGGCTCCTTCTTCACGTCGACCTTGATCCCAGCTTTGGCCGCGCTCGCCTGCAAGAGCTCGCCCTGATCCACAGCGCCGTTGAAGGCGGCGTCCGATGTCTGGAGGATGATCTTCGGATCGGCGATGCCCGCCTTCTTGAAATGGAAGGCCGCTTTTTCGGGATCGTACTTGCGCTGCGGCAGCTCCTTGTTGAAGTATGGGTCGGTCGGCGGTATCGGATGGTCGTTGCCAGTCGTGCCGTAGCCGCTGAACAACGCTTTGAGCATCTGCTCGCGGTCGGCGGCGAGCATCAACGCCATGCGGATGTCGGGATTGTCATAAGGAGGCTTGTCGACCTCCATCGCCAATACCGAGAACCAACCGCCGGGAGCGCGCACAACCTCGATGCGCGGCGTCTTCGACAATAATGCGACCGCCTTGTGATCGACCCGGTTGATCGCGTCCATCTGGCCTGAGATCAGCGCGTTGAGACGCGCGGAGCCGTCGTTGATGACGGTGACGTCCACGCCATCGAGAAGACCCTTGCCGTCCTTCCAGTAAGGCCGAACCTTCTTGACCCTGATCCGCACGCCCGGGTCGAAGCTCTCGAGCACGAAAGCACCGGTGCCAACCGGCTTCGTCCAGTCCTTGAAGCCGTCAGGAACCATCATGAGATGATAGTCGGTGAGGCCATAGGGGAAATCGGCGTCCGGAGCTGAGAGCGAGATCTGGATCTGGTGGTCGTTGAGTTTCTTGATGTCGGTGACGCCCTTCACCGAAGTGGCGCCGCCGGATTTCGTGGCGCCACGATGAAGATTGAGCGAGTAGATCGCGTCGGCGGCGGCGAATTCCTTGCCGTTCGAAAAGGTCACGCCCTTGCGCAGGTTGAAGATCCAGTCCTTGGCGCCGTTATTCGCCTCCCAGTTCTCCGCCAGCTCCGGATGGGGTTTCCCGTCCTGGCCCCATTCGGCGAGGCAATTCCAGAGCCCATGGTTGGTGTCGATGAGCACGGAATCTGTAGTGGTGCGGAAATCGAGGCTATCGGTGGTGCTGCCGCCCGCAAGGCCGAGCTTCAGCACGCCGCCCTTTTTGGGGGTCTCAGCGGCGACCGCGTCAGCGCTCGCCAGCATTGCCGAAATCGCGACGCTCGAGGCGCCGAGTGCGACGGCGCGGCCCATGAACTCACGACGCGAAATGGCGCCATGAAGCAGGCGCCCGTTCCAATCATCCAGTTCGCTCATCTTGCTCGGATCCTCGCTATGAGTGCGCCCTTCCCCATACAGCGATTGGCCCTTCACTTACCGGTCGTCTATCCGCGACTTGGCGTCAGAATTTCGATCCTGTCAATTGCGCCGCAATCGGCGCTTGAAGAATCCGTCACGAGCGCGGCGCGCCGGCGAGATCGCAAGCAATCTGCATATCTCGCAGGCATGGGTGGCGACTCGTTTGAACTCGCCAACTGAACTTTGCGCCGCCTCGGAGATCAGAGGTTCGGTCGCGTTTGACTTGCGCCGGGGCCGAGATTAGGGGTTTCGACCTCGAATTGCTTGGATGAGCGTCCGGTTCGGGAGGAGTTCTGCGGTCCATGAAGATCCTCGTACCCGTCAAACGGGTGGTCGACTACAACATCAAGATTCGCATCAAGGCCGACGGCTCCGGGGTCGAGCTCGCCAATGTCAAGATGTCGATGAATCCGTTCGACGAGATCGCGGTCGAGGAGGCGCTGCGGCAGAAGGAGGCCGGCAAGGCGAGCGAAGTGGTTATCGTCTCGATCGGCTTGGCCCAGGCCAGCGAAACCATTCGCACCGCTCTCGCCATGGGCGCCGATCGCGGCATTCTCATCAAGACCGACACGCTCGTCGAACCGTTGGGGGTCGCCAAGCTGCTCAAGGCGGTCGCCGCCGCCGAACAGCCGGGTCTCGTGATCATGGGCAAACAGGCGATCGACGACGATTCGAACCAGACCGGACAGATGTTGGGGGCGCTGACCGGCTGGGGTCAAGGCACGTTCGCCTCCAAGGTCGTCATCGGCGACGGCTCGGTCGAAGTCACGCGCGAGGTCGACGGCGGCATGCAGACCGTGTCGTTAAAGTTGCCGGCCATCGTCACCACGGATTTGCGCCTGAATGAGCCGCGCTACGCCTCGCTCCCCAACATCATGAAGGCGAAGAAGAAGCCGATCGAGGAGAAGACGCCGGCCGACTATGGCGTCGACGTTGCGCCCCGCCTTAAGGTGTTGAAGACCGCCGAGCCGCCGGGGCGCAAGGCCGGGGTCAAAGTCAAATCGGTGGCGGAGCTGGTCGCCAAGCTGCACGACGAAGTCGGGGTGATCTGACGATGGCGACCCTTCTCCTGGCGGAAGTCGCGGGCGGACAATTGAACGATGCGACCGCGCGCGCGCTCACAGCCGCGCTCGAGCTCGGGGCCCGGGTCGACGTGCTGGTCGCCGGCCAGAACGTCGGCGCCGGCGCCGAGGCGGTCGCCAAGCTTCAGGGCGTGGCGAAGGTGCTCGCCGCGGACAATGCTCTCTATGCGCACGGCCTCGCGGAGCCGCTGGCGGCGCTGATCGTCAAGCTCGCGCCCGGCTATGACGCCATCGTCGCAGCCTCGACCGCGAGCGCCAAGAATGTCGCGCCCCGGGTCGCCGCGCTCCTCGACGTGATGCAGGTTTCCGACATCATCAAGGTCATCGGCGCCAAGACGTTCGAGCGGCCGATCTATGCGGGCAATGCGATCCAAACGGTCGAGTTGACCGATCCGAAGATCGTCGTGACGGTGCGCACCGCGTCTTTCGCCGCGACTGGCCAGGGCGGCTCGGCGCCGATCGAGACGGTCGCGGCCGCTCCCGATCCGGCTGTGTCGTCCTTCGTGGGTGAGGCGCTCGCAAAATCCGATCGGCCGGAACTGACCTCGGCCAGGATCATCATCTCGGGCGGCCGGGCGATGCAGAAGGCGGAAAACTTCAAGACCTATATCGAGCCAGTCGCCGACAAGCTCGGCGCGGCGATCGGGGCTTCGCGCGCCGCCGTCGACGCGGGCTACGCGCCTAACGACTGGCAGGTCGGCCAAACCGGCAAGGTCGTGGCGCCGGAGCTCTATATCGCGGTCGGCATTTCAGGCGCGATTCAGCATCTTGCGGGGATGAAGGATTCGAAGGTCATCGTCGCGATCAACAAGGACGAGGAGGCACCGATCTTCCAGGTCGCCGACTACGGCCTCGTCGCTGATCTGTACACGGCGCTGCCCGAACTCGCCGCAGAGCTCGCCAAGATCGGACGCTGAGGTCCGGCTGAAGTCATGAGAAAACCACGCCGTCTGACTGGACGCTCGTCACTACTCGTTTATGATCGCGGCGCGGCGCCTGCTGTTTGCTGGACGAAAACATGACACTCCACATCGAGACGCTTGGCGTCATCGGCGCCGGCCAGATGGGCGCCGGCATCGCCGAGGTCGCGGCTCAGGCGGGGTTGACCGTCTCCCTCAACGATGTCGCCGAGGAGCGCGTCAACGCGGCTCTCGCGACCATCAACGGCCATCTGTCGCGTCAGGTGGCCAAGGGGCAAATCGGCGAAGCGGAGCGCAAGGCGATCCTCGATCGCATTCAGGTCGCCCCGACCCTCGACAAACTCGGCGACTGCGATCTCGTGGTTGAAGCCGCGTCCGAGAACGAAGAGGTGAAGCGCAAGATCTTCATCGCGCTGCGCGCCTTCCTCAAGCCGGACGCCATCGTCGCCTCGAACACCTCCTCGATATCGATCACCCGCCTCGCGTCGGTCACAGCCAATCCCGAGCGGTTCATCGGCATCCATTTCATGAATCCGGTGCCGCGCATGCAGCTGGTCGAATTGATCCGCGGCATCGCCACCAAGGATGAGACGTTCGAGGCTGCGAAGAACTTCGTGACCAGGCTCGGCAAGACTGCGACGATGTCCGAGGATTTTCCCGCCTTCATCGTCAACCGAATCCTGCTGCCGATGATCAACGAGGCGGTTTACACCCTCTACGAGGGCGTGGGCTCGGTCGAGGCGATCGACACCGCGATGCGGCTTGGCGCCAACCACCCGATGGGACCGCTGCAGCTCGCCGACTTCATCGGCCTCGACACCTGCCTCGCCGTCATGCAGGTGCTGCACGAAGGCCTGGCCGATTCCAAATACCGCCCGTGCCCGCTTCTTGTAAAATATGTCGAGGCCGGATGGCTCGGCAGGAAGACCCAGCGCGGCTTCTACGACTACCGCGGCGAGCACCCGGTGCCGACGCGCTGATAGCGGGAGCGACGATAGCGATTGACGCGCTCGGAGCGGCTTCTTGCGCTTCTGCAGGCGCTCCGGCGCAGGCGCCGGCCGGTCAGCGGGCGCGTCCTCGCCGACGAGCTTGCCGTCTCCCTAAGAACGCTCTATCGCGACATTGCCAGCCTGCAGGGGCAAGGGGCGGAAATCGAGGGCGAAGCGGGGCTGGGTTACGTCCTCAAGCCCGGCTTCTGGCTTCCGCCGCTGATGCTGAGCGGCGAGGAAATCGAGGCGCTCGTTCTCGGCGCGCGCTGGGTCGGGGCGCGGACCGACGAAAAGCTTGCGCTCGCGGCGCGCGACGCGATCGCCAAGATCTCCGCCGTCCTGCCGCCGGGCCTGCGCGACGACATCGAAGCGTCGACCCTCATCGTGCCGCCCGGCAAAGTGTTGCGCGCTGCCACGCTCGACCTTGCCCCGATCCGCGCCGCCATCCGGGCCGAGCGCAAGCTTGCGCTCGAGTATCTCGACGCGCGAGGGGCAAAAACGGAACGAACGATCTGGCCGTTTGGCGTCGGATATTTCGATGAAGCGCGGATCGTCATGGGCTGGTGCGAACTGAGGCAGGCGTTTCGCCATTTCCGCGCCGACCGGATCGGCTCGTGCCAGGCGCTTGAGGAACGATATCCGCTCGGACGACGACGGCTGCTCAAGGACTGGCGCCTGAGCGAAGGCCTCGCCGCCCCGGAGTGAGGCTGCTGACGGAATCTGACATGGGCCAAGCGCAAGGATCGTATCCTGTTCAATGAAAGGAGCGACCCGATGCCAATGCCGCATTTCATCCTGCTCTATGTCGATGAGCCTCAGAAGAGCGCCGCCTTCTACGCTCGTCTGCTCGAACGCCAGCCCCTCGATTCTTCGCCGAACTTCGTCATGTTCGAGCTCTCGCCGTCCTTGAGGCTGGGCTTATGGGCGCGGCGCGACGTCAAGCCGCCGCCAGGCGGCGCAGGCGACACCGGGGAACTGGCGATGGCGGTCGGGACAGCCGAGGAGGTCGAAGCGCTTTGCGCCGAGCAAAGGCGCAAGGGCGCCGCTATCCTGCAGGAGCCCGCGACGATGGACTTTGGCCGGACTTTCCTCGCCGCCGACCCGGACGGACATCGGCTTCGGGTGTTCTGTCCTGCGCCTTGACAAGTCGAGGCCTCGGACTGGGCGGAGAGGAGCGCTCCTCCCCCTTAAAGGTTCGAACCTGATTTCGCATCGGCGCTCCCGAACAGATAGATCGGGAGATGCTGGGCGGCCTCGCTGTCCTTCGAAATCAGGACCCCGGCGCCAGCCTGGTACCGCCCAGCGCCCACATACTCGTCGGTGACGAGCGCGGGAACCTCTTCCTCGAAACGGTATCCGTAGCGCCGAGCGTCATCGATGAATTGCTGCGACAGAAGAATGTCGCCTGGTTTGGCCAGGGGTTCAATGCGGGCCGCGACGACGACGATGTCGGAGATCTCCGGGTGCTGCAGGCCCTCCACACCAGGACTGAGTTTCCAGAAGCCGCTATGGGCGCCCATTCTGAGCTGCAAATTGTAGCCGGAGGCCGAGAGCTGGCCGCCAAGCCCGCACGCGGCGCGCAACAGCCTTCCCGGGCTTCGATCGGCAAGAACCAAGTGGTCGCCAGCCGACATGGTCGCGTAGTCCAGATCGCGCGTGAACTGCCTGAACAAATCGCGCCAATATTTGTCGAAGGTCTGCGACCTGCCGGACACCTGGACGACGTTCTCCCGGTAACCGCGAATGTCGCCGACTGCGACAAACCGGATGCTTTCCTCGGGCCGCCATTCAAGCTCGTCGCCGATGACATTGTGCCGGTTGAGCTCCTTGAGAAACCCGACGTTTCGCCGCGTGATGAAGTCGCTGAGCGACGGATGGATCAGATACGTCTCCGCGTGCGGCAGAACATGGATCTTGCCAAAGGCGATCTCTCCGACGGGGGCGAACTTCTGCACGAGCCGCGCGGGATCGTCCCGGCTCTGCTGGACGATTCCAACGAGACCCAGCGCGTAGAGGGCGCAGAAAGGATGGCGCGCGGCCTCGGTCTCGATCTCATATTGTCTGGCGGCGATATCCGCGTATGCGGCGGACGCTTCGACGACCTCCTCATGAGCCAACACGTTGGATTTGATGACCTCGGGGAAGATTTCCGGATATAGCCCGCTGAAGAACGGCGACACCTCGTTAAAGAGCGTTTCGACCCTCTCCGCGGCGGCGGTGTTGATGGCGTTGCGAATCTCCTGCTGACTGCGCCGTTTGACGCCGATCAGGCTGATCTCCTTGCCGATCACGATGGCGTCGCGGGGCCTCAGCGAGCAGTGGCGCGTCCAGTAATTGATCGCGCGTTCCTGGCGCGCCGTTCCGCTGTTGGAGATGAATTCATTTTTCGGCCCGAGGAAGCGCAACAGCGGATCTTCGGCGCTCCTATCGACCAGTTCGCTCTTCGGCACGATCGCGATGTTGTTCTCGATGATCTGTTTTATGTCCTCCAGCCGGTACCGCAATTCTCGTCGGAACGATCGCAAGTTGGAGAATTGAGGTTCGTTCTGCGCGGCGTGCTGATAGGCCTCCTTTCGGATCGAAACGAATATTCTGACATGCGGATTGATCCCGTGCAGACGCCTTAGCGCGAGCCACGCCCCGATCTGGCCGGCGTGCCAGATCCGGACAAAGCGCTCGTGGACCTCGTTGCGCCGCAGGTAGGAGAAATTGATGTAGTGGATGAGATATTCGTCGATGTTGTCGACGAATATGCCCGCCTGCTTGTGGATGGTCGCGAAGATGCGCGTCACCTGTTGCGCCGCCCGCATGATGAGAAAAATTTCGTTGCGCTGCGCCGCGAGACAATCGTGCAGGATGTCGAACGGTCTTGTTATGTGCGGGTGGGTCAGGATGTTCAGCAATGTCGGCGGCAAGTCATCCGATTCCAGGAGATCGGTGAGCTGCTGGTGAACGTCGCGATCGTCCTGAAACCCCTTGATCAGGCATATCGAGAAAGCGAGATTCCACAGCGTCTCCCAATTGTCGCTGCTCTCCAGGACATTGATGATTTCATTCGGCAGGATCGGCGGCTTGTTGCTCGGGCGATCAACGATGGGCGAGAACGGGAAGCAGCGATAGTCGTTTTCCTGCAAGGAAATTCGTTTCAGCTTCAGCACGAGAGTCTTCCCGAACCCCTTCGGCGCCACGAGGGCGTGGGACGAGAGACTAAGGTTGGACAGGAACTCTTCGACTTCGGTCGTCCGAAGCAGGACCGAGCTCTGGGAGCTGCTTAAGTCTCTAAGCTCCGTCAGCTGTTGCGCGTCTTCAACCCATGCCGGCATCCCGGCCTCCCGCAAAATCCATTTTGACGCCGGCCGCGCCCCCTTACGGCATTGACGAGAACAAAACTACAATCCGTCGAACTTGGGCGCCGCTAACGATCCGTCAAGTCCGGCCGCCTCTCGCGGGTGGCCCGCTCCGCTTCGGCGCGCCGCCATGCCGCGATCTTGGCGTGGTCGCCTGACAGCAGCACTTCGGGAATCGCGCGGCCTTCCCATATCCGCGGGCGGGTATAGTGGGGATATTCGAGCAGCCCGTTTTCGAAGCTCTCTTCCGCGCCCGACGCCTCCTTGCCCATGACGCCTGGAATAAGCCGCACGCAGGCGTCGAGGACGGCGAGCGCGGCGATCTCGCCGCCCGACAGCACATAGTCGCCGACCGACACTTCAATGAGACCGCGCGCCTCGATCACCCGCTCGTCGACGCCCTCGAAGCGTGGGCAGACGATGACGAGGCCGGGCCCCGCCGCCCATTCACGCGCCTGCGCTTGCCTGAATGGCTGGCCGCGCGGGCTCATGACGAGGCGTGGCCTCAAATCGTCAGGACCGACCTCGGCGTCGAGGCTCGCGGCCAGCACATCGGCCCGCATCACCATGCCGGGACCGCCGCCCGCCGGCGTGTCGTCAACCGCACGGTGTCGGCCAGATCCATGCTCACGAATGTCGCCCGCCTCGAGCGACCACAGGCCCCGCGCCAGGGCTTCCCCCGCGAGCGACAGGCCAAGCGAGCCGGGAAACATGGCGGGAAACAGGGTCAGGATCGTGCAGGCGAACATCGCGGCCCCCGGCGACGAACTCCATCAGGCTTCATAGCCAATCAGGCCATCGACGCGCGCCATGGAGAACGCGCAGGATTTCGATAGTTTCGTTGTGAACCCTATATGCAATGAGAAACTGCGTCTGCGAGATCACTAATTCTCGCGTTCCGGGCGTCCTTCTCCTCGGCGCCCAATCTCAGGATTTTGCGGCAGTAACGTCTCGACCGTCTCTGCGATGCGACGAACCACTCTCTTTGCGGCGTTCGGACTGTCCGCGGCGATAAATTCGCGAACCGCGGCAGGATCTTGCGCGGATCCGTCGACCAGATGAGCCTCACGCTCGGCTTGGTTTCGGCGGATCAAGCTCGGCGTCGGTGTCCCAGGAACTCGATCCAATTGCGCACATCGGCATGCGCAATTCCTCCTTCGCGGTCGAGCGAATCAATCGCCTCCCTTATCGCAGAGACCTGCCACTCCTGAACGGCGAGGTATTCCGAGACAGCCTCTGCAGCTAATAGTGACTCGCTGCGTCCCGTGGCTTCCCCGAGCGCTTCAAGACGCTCCCGGTCGGCCTCGCTGAGTTGAACGGTCAGTGTCGCAATCGCCACGTGACGACATCCTTCCCGAGTTTGATTCGCGTCACACCTGCAAAATCGAATTAAAGTCGAAATTCGCGCCCGGCGGGTTTTGGCCCACCCGCACCGTCTTGTCGTTCGGGAAGTGATAGGGCGGCACCGGCAGGTTGTAAGGCGCGGGAACGCCCTGGAACACCCGGCCCGCCAGATCGTATTTCGAGCCGTGGCATGGGCAGAAGAAGCCGCCCGGCCAGTCGGGCGCGGGATTGGTCGCATTGGGCTCCGGCTCGAACAGCGGAATGCAGCCGAGATGGGTGCAGACCCCGACGAGCACCAGGATCTCCGGCTTGATCGACCGGCTCCAGTTGGCGGCATAGGCCGGCTGCTGCAAATTCTGGGAGTCCGGGTCGCGCAACTGAGAGAGGAGCTTTGGATTTTTCAATTCCTCGAGCGCCGGCTTGGCGCGCTTGACAACGAATATCGGCTTTGCCGCCCATAAGACGACGACCCGCTGGCCGGGCTGGAGTTGGCTGATGTCGATGTCGACGGGGCCGGCCGCGGCGATCGTGGCGGCGTCCGGATTCATCTGGTCGATGAACGGCCAGATCGTCGTCGCGACGCCGACTGCAGCCAGTCCCCCCGTCGCCAGGAACAGGAAGTCCCGCTTCGTGACCGAGGCGCCTCCATGGCCTTCCGAAGCCGTGTCGGAACTCATCGTCATTCAGCGCGCCTCCAAAAACCATCGGCGCCGGATGAAACGGGTGCGGCGCCAGCCTCTCCGTGTGTATCCGCCCCCTGCGCCCTTCGCAACCGCTGCGTTCGCTTTCGCGCGGGGCATTCGACAGGGCGTCCGGAGGACGCTCGTCCATCAATCGGCAATGACGATCCGCCCGGCGTCAAAATCGATGCGTGGCGCGACGCGCTTGCTGAACGGCAGCAGGATCGTCTCGCCGCCCTGGGCCGGCGCGATCTCGAGAACGTCGCCCGCGCCGTAGTTCATGAGCGACACGACACGGCCAATTGGCGCGCCCTCGGCGTCGACCGCCTCGAGCCCGATGAGGTCGTCATAGTAGAATTCGTCATCCGCCGGCGGCGGCAACTGGTCGCGCCGGGCGAATATCTCCGCGCCCTTCAGCGCTTCGGCCGCCGTCCGGGTCGAAACGCCGGCGAGCCGCGCGACCAGCATGTCGTCCTTGAGCGGACGCAAGCTCTCGAACACGAATGTCCGCGCGCGCCCCTTGTCGGTGAGCGGCCCGTAAGCGCCGATGGCGCTCGGATCGGCCGTCAGCGATTTGACCCGGACTTCCCCACGCACGCCCTGCGGCGCGCCGAACACGCCCAAGAGGATCAGGCGGTCGGGCGCGCGCAATTTGCGTCAGGCGCGATCAGGCCGCAGGAGCCTCGGCGGCCTTCTCCGCCGCAGCAGCAGCGGCGGCGGCGCGCTCCTGGGCCTTCTTCTTCGGCTGCGCCTTCTGCGGATTGTTGCGTGCTTCGCGCTTGGCGAGCCCAAGGCCGTCGAGCAGGCGCAGCACCCGGTCGGTCGGCTGGGCGCCTTTGGCGATCCAGCTCTTGGCCTTTTCCTGATCCAGCACGACGCGGCCCGCGTCGTCCTTGGCCTTCATCGGATCGAACGTGCCGAGCCGTTCGACGAAACGGCCGTCGCGCGGCGCGCGGGCGTCGGCGACCACGATACGGTAGAACGGGCGCTTCTTCGCGCCGCCGCGGGAGAGGCGGATTTTGAGGGACATTGCGGGTTTCCTTTCAGTGAGCGAAGTTTGAGCAGGCGACGGCTTCGGGCGGAAGATGGCGATAGACGCCCCAGCGCGCGCCGCGGAAGTCGACTTCGCGCTCGAGCCGCGCCCCGAGACTCTCGGCGAGACGGATCGAGGGAAGATTGTCGAGGACGATCAGGCTCGCGGCCTTTGTCCAGCCAAACGCATCATAGGCGTGGATGAGAGCGGCCCGGGCCGCCTCGCGCGCATATCCCTGGCGCTGATGTGACTGGGCGATGCAATAGCCGATTTCCGGCTCCGGGAAGCCCTCCGGATTCCAGCAGCCCGCCCAGCCGACGAAGCCGCCGGTCTCCTTGGGGGCGACCACCCAAAGCCCGTAACCGCGCAGGCGCCAATGGCCGATGATCGCCGCCATGCGCCGCCAGGCATTGTCCCGCGTCTCGACGCCCCCGATGAACCGCGCCTGCGATTCGTCGGCGTAGATCGCCGCGAAGGGCTCGAAATCGTCCTCGCGCCATTCGCGCAGGATGAGCCGCTCGGTTTCGAGGGTGGGAATCACTTCTTCTTGGCCCCGAACGGATTGAAGCCCCCGCCGAGGCCCGGCAACTTCGGGCCGCCCGAGCCGATGCCGGGGAATTGCGGCGGCAAATTGAAGACGCCGGGCGGGGGAGCGGCGGGAATGCCTGGCGCGCTGGGCGGCGGGCCAGGAGGAAGGCCAGCCCCGCCGAGTTGTTTCTGCATCGCCTCGATCTGCTCGGGCGATGGCATGGGCATGCCGCCGCCCAGGCCCATCATCTGCCCGAGTTTGCCCATCATGCCGCGCTTGGCTCCCCCGCCGCCCATCGCCTTCATCATGTCGGCCATCTGGCGGTGCTGCTTGAGCAGACGGTTGACGTACTCGACCGTGACGCCCGAGCCCGCTGCAATGCGCTTCTTGCGCGAAGCCTTGAGGATGTCCGGGTTGCGCCGCTCCTGCGGGGTCATTGAGGAAATAATGGCGCGCTGACGCTTGACGAACTTGTCGTCGAGATTGGCCCCGGCGAGTTGCTCTTTCATTTTCGCGACGCCGGGCAGCATCCCCATGATCCCGCCCATGCCGCCGAGCTTTTCGATCTGCGCCAGTTGCTCCGAGAGATCGTTGAGATCGAACACGCCCTTGCGCATCTTTTCGGCCATCTTGGCCGCCTGCGCCGCATCGATGTTCTGCGCGGCCTTCTCGACGAGGCTCACGATGTCGCCCATGCCGAGGATGCGGTCGGCGAGACGCGCGGGATGGAAATCCACGAGCGCGTCCATCTTCTCGCCGACGCCGATGAGCTTGATCGGCTTGCCGGTGACCGAGCGCATAGAGAGCGCCGCGCCGCCGCGGCTGTCGCCGTCCATGCGGGTCAGCACGATGCCGGTCAGGCCCACCCGCTCGTTGAAGTTCTTCGCCAGATTGACCGCGTCCTGGCCGGTCAGCGCGTCGGCCACCAGTAGGATCTCATGGGGCCGCGCGGCGTCGCGGATATCCGCCATCTCGGCCATCAGCGGCTCGTCGATATGTGTGCGCCCCGCAGTGTCGAGCATGACCACATCGTAGCCCTGCAGGCGCGCGGCGGCCTCGGCGCGTCTCGCGATCGCGACCGGCTCCTCGCCGAAAACGATCGGCAGGGTCGCGACCCCGACCTGTTCGCCCAGAACCGCAAGCTGCTCCTGCGCGGCCGGACGCTTCACGTCGAGCGAGGCCATCAGCACCTTTCGCCTGTCGCGTTCGCTCAGCCGCTTGGCGATCTTGGCCGCGGTCGTCGTCTTGCCTGCGCCCTGGAGGCCGACCAGCATGATCGCCACGGGCGCCGGAGCATTGAAGTCGATCGCCTGCGATTCGCCCCCGAGCGTCTCGACCAGGGAATCGTGGACAATCTTGACCACCATCTGGCCGGGCTTGACCGACTTGATGACGGAAGCGCCGATCGCCTTGGTGCGCGTCCGGTCGACGAACGAACGCACCACCTCGAGCGCGACGTCCGCCTCGAGCAGCGCGCGGCGCACCTCGCGCATTGCGGCATTGACGTCCTCCTCCGAGAGGGCGCCGCGGCCGGTAAGTTTATCCAATATGCCGGAGAGCTTTTCGGACAGGCTCTCGAACATGCGTTGCTCCTTCCTGATCAGGGGGCGAATGGCGATGAGCGGATAGATAGGACGCGGCGTCCGTCCTCCCAACCCGCCATCTCGACATTCGAGCCAACGCCAATCGCGCCCGGGGGCGCGACGCGCTGCCGGACGGGGACCGCTGGCCCTAAAGGGACAGTCGGCGTGATCGACGAGGCCAAAACCTGACGAAGGCGGCTCTTCTAGACGGGCCCCACAGGCCTGTCAAATTGACAGGCGGCCTTCGCGCATGCGTCGCTCTTCACCCGCCGATCCGCGCCGATCAGACCACCTCGTCCGGCGCCAGCGCACACGCCATCTGCGGATCGACCTCGATCTGCACCGTCGTATGATTGATCTTGAAGCGCTCGGCGAGATCGTTGCACAGTTGATGAAGAAAGGCGTCGCCCGGGTGGCCTTGCGGCATGACCAGATGGCAGGTCAGCGCGTTCTCAGTCGTGCTCATCGGCCAGATATGCAGGTCATGCACGTCGATGACGCCCTCTTGCGCCGTAAGAAAGCTCCGAACCGCCACGGGATCGATCTGCGGCGGGACCGCCGCCATCGACATGCCGACGGAATTGCTGAGAAGGCCCCACGTGCCCCATACGATGATCGCGTTGATGGCGAGGCTGACGACCGGATCGATCCAGACCCAGCCGGTCAGCAGGATCAAAAGCCCAGCCGCGACGACCCCGACGGACACGAACGCGTCCGACGCCATATGCAGGAACGCGCCTTTAAGGTTGAGGTCCTCCTTGCGGCCCGAAGCGAAGAGCCAAGCCGTTATGGCGTTGACGAGGATGCCGATTGCAGCGACCGCCATCATTGTCTTGCCCGCTACGGGCTCGGGCGATCCGATGCGCCGAATGGCCTCCCATGAGAGGGCTCCGACCGTCACCAGCAAAAAGACCGCGTTGAACAGAGCCGCGAGGATCGATGAGCCGCGCATGCCGTAAGTGAAGCGCTCGGTCGGCGCACGCCGGGCGAGGACGCTCGCGAGCCACGCGACGCCAAGTCCGAGGACGTCGCCGAGATTGTGCCCGGCGTCGGCGAGCAGCGACACGGAATTGCTGATCAAGCCGTAAACAGCTTCGATGACGACGAAGGCGAGATTGAGCGCGATGCCGATTGCGAAGGCTTTGCCGAAGCTCGCAGGCGCATGGGCGTGAGCATGGCCGTGACCATGCGTGGAATGGTCATGGTCATGAGAGTGGCCGCTATGGTCGTGGGACATCTCGATCGCCTTTAGCCGACCCAAAGTACATTGCCTAGCGACATAAGGATCAAGGGTTCATGACGAGACGCCAAGGCGCGCGCTCAAAACGCTCAACGCCGACCTCCTCGAGACGATCGATCTCCTGCTCCTCGACGGCGCCAAGGCGCTCTATCCCGAGATCCTCGGCCTGCTCGAGAGCCGCCTCAAGCCCGGCGCCGTGATCGTCGCCGACAACGCGGACATGAGCCCCGACTATCTTAAGCGCGTGCGCTCGCCGGCGAGCGGCTACATGTCCGTGCCCTTCGCCGATGACGTCGAGCTTTCGATGCGGATTGGCTAACGTTACGCGCGGGCAATGGATTTGAGCCATCGTCGTCATCGCGGGCGCAAGCGAAGCGATCCAGAGATGAAGGGCGCCCTTCAACTCTGGATCGCCGCGTCGCCATAGCCCGTCGAAAGACGGGCGTCTTTCGACGCCCTATGGCTGCTCGCGATGACGAGGACTTTCGTCTGGCCAACCCTAATCGTTCGTCGGCCGCGTCACCCTGAGCCACGGCCGCGTTCCCTCATGCGTCTCGTCCTTGGCGCTCGCCGGCTGGTAATGCAGCGGCGAGCCTGGCAGATGGCCGCTTTCGAGCGCGCGCAAGGTGGGCGGGTTGGTCACGTCGAACGAATCGAAGCCGCAGCGCAGCATGAGCGGGATCTCGTCGATCAGCACGTCGCCGATCGCCCTCAGTTCGCCGCGAAACCGTAGCCGGTCGCGCAGAAGCCGCGCATAGGAGAACGACCGGCCGTCGGCGAACTTGTCGAAGGCGAGCGCCACCAGCGGCCGCTCGGCGAGATCGGGCAGGTGCGCCTGGGCGTCGGCGCCCGCCTCGACCGCGACCCCGACCGGGGCGGCCCGCGACATCAGCGTCTCGCGTTCGCACAAGCCAGCGCTTGAGCGAGCGCGACGATCGCGCCCTCCGCCGGGACGGGAGCGCTCGTCGTCGAGAAACGCCCACTTGTCTTCGACAAAACCCTCGCGCCGCCACAAAGGCATCAGATGCCCGATCCGGCGTCGAGCGGGCCGAGATGGATGCCGCACTCGATCTTGCCTCGCCCGCGCCAACGGCCGGCCCGCTCGTCCTCGCCGGGCTTGACCGGGCTCGTGCAGGGCAGGCAGCCGATCGACGGGAAGCCCTTGGCGACCAGCGGATGCCGGGGCAATCCGGCGTCGGCGATATATTTGAGCACGTCGCTTGCGCTCCAGCCGACCAGCGGATTGATCTTGATCCGCTCGCCCTCGGCCTCGAACAGCGGCAGGGTCGCGCGCGTCGTGCTCTGGAAGCCCTTGCGGCCGGTGATCCAGGCGTCAAATCCCTCCATCGCCTCGGCGAGCGGGCGGACCTTGCGGATCTCGCAGCAGCGGTCCGGATCGCTCATGAACAGAAATTTCTCCGGGTCTTCCTCGCAAGCGTCTCCGCCTTCGGCTCGGCGACGATGACGTTGGTGAGCTCGAGGCGCGCGACCAGGTCGTCGCGATAGGCGAGCGTCTCGGGGAAGTGCTGGCCGGTGTCGACGAAGATCACGGGCGTCGCCGTGTCGACCTGCGCGACCATGTGCAGAAGCGCGGCGGCGTCCGCGCCGAAGCTCGACACCAGCGCGATGCGGCCGGGATAGAGATCTTCGATCGCGAGCCTGCAGGAGCGAGGAGGCCTTGACCTGCGAGAAGCGCGTCTCGAGCCGGGAGGCTGCGATCTGGTCGCCGAACAGCTTGACGTCATGGGCGCTCATCAGATGTCCGATCCGGCGCTGCGTTCGTAGAGCGCCTCCTTGAACGGCGCCATGCCAACGCGGCGGTAAGCGTCAATGAAGGTCTCCTCCTCAGAAAGCCTGAGGCCCGTATAGGTCTCGACGATGGTTTCAATCGCCTCGACCACATTCTCGGAGCTGAAGCCGGGGCCCGTGATCTGGCCGATTGCGGCTTTCTCGTCAGCTGAGCCGCCGAGCGTGATCTGGTAGGTCTCCTCCCCTGCCCGCTCGAGGCCGAGAATGCCGATATGGCCGACGTGGTGATGTCCGCAGGCGTTGATGCAGCCGGATATCTTTATTTTCAGAGGGCCGATCTCTTTCGCGCGCTGGCCGTCGCCGAAGCGCTCAGCGATCCGCTGCGCGACGGGAATCGAGCGCGCCGTCGCCAGCGCGCAATAGTCGAGGCCGGGGCAGGCGATGATGTCGCTGATCGCGCCGGCGTTCGGCGTCGACAAAGCCACCGAGGCGAGCCGATCGTAGACCGCCGGCAGGTCGTCGAGCGCCACATAGGGCAGGATCGAGATTCTGCTCGTGCGAGACGCGCACCTCGTCGTGCGAATAGTCCTCCGCAAGGTCCGCGACGGCGTCCAGCTGGTCGGCGCTGGCGTCGCCGGGAGGCGCGCCGATCGCCTTCAGCGACACGGTGACGACGGCATAACCCGGCGTCTTGTGCGGCGTCACATTGGAGGCGAAGAAACTGGCGAAGCGCGCATCCTTCGCCTTGCGGCGCTCGACCCGGTCGCTGATCGGCTTCTTCGGATCGAGCTCGGGCGGGGCGAAGAAAGCCCGAAATCGCGCAAGCTCCTTTTCCGGGAGGTTCAGCGCGTCCGGATTGCGGGCGGCGAATTCCGCCTCGACCGCCTCGCGCAGCGCCTCGAGGCCCTTCTCGTGCACGAGAATCTTGATGCGCGCCTTGAACTTGTTGTCGCGCCGCCCTTCCATATTGTAGACGCGCAGGATCGCCTCGACATAGCCGAGCAGGTCGCGTTCCGGCAGGAAATCGCGCACCTTGCGCCCAATCATCGGCGTGCGCCCAAGCCCTCCGCCGATATAAACCGCAAAGCCGGTCTCCCCCTTTTCGTTGCGCTTGACCTGCAGCCCGATGTCATGCGCCTGGATCACCGCGCGATCGTGCGCGGCGCCATTGACGGCGACCTTGAACTTGCGCGGGAGAAACGAGAATTCGGGATGGAGCGACGACCATTGCCTGAGGATCTCCGCATAAGGCCGCGGATCGGCGAACTCGTCATGCGCGACGCCGGCGAAATGGTCCGCCGTGATGTTGCGAATGCAGTTTCCCGAGGTCTGGATCGCGTGCATCTCGACGCTCGAGAGCTCGGCCAGGATGTCGGGCGTGTCCTTGAGCGCCGGCCAGTTGAACTGGATATTCTGCCGGGTGGTGAAATGCCCGTAGCCGCGGTCATAAACCCGCGCGATCTCGGCGAGCTTGCGCATCTGGCGCGAGTTGAGCACGCCATAGGGGACGGCGACCCGCAGCATATAGGAGTGGAGTTGCAGGTAGAGGCCGTTCATCAGCCGATGCGGGCGGAACTGCTCTTCGGTCAGTTCGCCGCTGAGGCGGCGCGCCACCTGGTCGCGGAACTGTTCGAACTCGCGCCGCGACGAAGGCTGCGTCGAAATCGTCATAATGATACATGGTCGGTCTCCGTCGCGACCTTGGGACCGGCGCGGGGCGCCAAGCCTGACGCCTGCTTGCCCAGGTCGCGCCTGTTCGTCGGTCCGGCGGCCCTGATCGCCTCGCGCAGAGCCTTAGGGACGAAATGGCCGTTGCGCTCCTCGACCGTCACGGAATAGGGGTCGACGACGATATTGCTCGCTTCGTCTTGCTTGGCTCGCTGGAGCGCGCCCGCCGTCGCCCCTGGATCGGGCAAAACCGCGGCGCGGTTGAAATCCTCGCTCCAGCCGCCGTCGGCGGTTTGAAAGACGACGACGCCGTCCGTGAGCCGGTTGGCGGTGATGACATCGGGCATGCGGCTCTCGCTAGAAACGCGCGCTCGGCGCCTCGTCAATATGGTGCTAGCAGATTTAACGTCAACGTTCTATGCGTTTGTTTTTATAACTCATTAATATTGTTGAAATGACCTCCGTTACTTTGTGGCAGTCCAGCCGGCGCCTGGACCCGGGGCTTTTAGCCACGTCCCCGGTCCGTTCCCGCCCGCGGCCATCGCCTGGACATGAGCGTCAAAACGAAGCAAAGACGAGCCCGCACGAGTTGCTCTTCCGCCATCGCCGCGGAGGCGCGCTTCAACCGCAAGCACGCTGGGCGCGTCGTTTCCGATAATGGTCTTTTCGTCGATAACCTTCCTCTTCTACTTCCTGCCGATCTTTCTGGCGCTCTATTTCGTCACCCCGACGATCAAGGGCAAGAACCTCATAACCCTTCTATTCTCCTTGGTGTTCTACGCATGGGGAGAGCCTCAGTTCATCGTCGTTCTGCTCTTCTCGATCGTCTTCAACTTCCTTGCGGCCCTGGCGATCGACGATCGGGAAGGCGCCCCTCGCAAAGTCGCGCTGGCGGTCGCGGTTGCGGGAAATCTTCTCGTTCTCGGCGTCTTCAAATACGCGAATTTCGTCACCGCCAATATGGCCGGCTTGCTAGCGCCAGTCGGCCTGGCGGTCGTGACGACCCATATCCATCTGCCGCTCGGAATCTCCTTCTTCACCTTCCATTGCCTATCCTATGTCATCGACATTTACCGGAGACGGTTCCGGGCGAATCGCGATCCGATCGATGTCGCGCTCTATATTTCGCTCTTTCCGCAATTGGTGGCTGGCCCGATCGTTCGTTACAAGACCGTCGCCCGCCAATTGGACGCCCGCAGGTTCACGCTCGGCCGCGTTTCGGTCGGCGCCCGCATCTTCATCATTGGCCTTGCCCAGAAGGTGCTGATCGCCGACGTCGTCGCGCCGCTCGTTCAAGTCGCGTTCGATCAGGTTCACGACCGCTCTTTGATCGAGGCATGGATCGGACTGATTTCCTACACGATCCAGATCTATTTCGACTTCGCCGGTTACTCCAACATGGCGATCGGGCTCGGCATCGTTCTCGGGTTCACCTTCCCGCGCAATTTCCGCATGCCCTACACGTCGTTTTCGATCACCGAATTCTGGCGCCGATGGCACATGTCGCTGTCGTCGTGGCTGCGCGACTATCTTTATATCCCGCTTGGCGGCAACCGCGGCTCCAATGCGCAAACCTACCGCAATCTCATCATGGTGTTCCTGCTGTGCGGCCTCTGGCATGGTGCAAACTGGACCTTCGTTCTGTGGGGCGTCTGGCACGGCGCCTTCCTCGTCATCGAGCGCCTCGGCCTCCGGTCAGTCCTCGCCCGGCTGGCGGCGCCGGCGCGCTGGGCCTATGCGCTGCTCGCCGTCATGGGAGGGTGGGTCCTCTTTCGCTCCGCGGATCTGACGGATGCGATCGGATACTACAGCAGCCTTTTCGGCCGGGACGGCTTAAGCGAAATCAGCTTCGACATGCACGACGCCTTGAACGAGCGCGCGATCGCGACGCTCGTCATTGGCTGCGTGCTGGCGATTGCGCCAAGATGGCCGCCCAAATGGTCGGCGCCGTTTGTCCTGCGCGCATCGGCCGACGTCGCCTTCACTTTCGCGCTGCTGATTTTTTCGATGATCACCGTCGCCGCCGGCGCCTATAGCCCGTTCCTCTATTTTCGGTTCTGAAGGAGGGCGGCCGGCAGTTAGAGCATCGGCAGCGAGCGCGGGCGGGGCCCGAGCGGAAACGCCGCGTCGATCCGGGCAAGTTCGGCGTCGCTGAGATGAAGCGCGTCCGCCGCGGCGTTTTCCTCCACATGCTGAAGGCTCGAGGCTTTGGGGATCGCGAACAGCGGCGCGCGGCGGGTCAGGAAGCGCAGCGCGACCTGCCGCGGCGTCGCATGATGACGATTGGCGATCTCGTTCAGCACCCGCCCGCCCGGACTGCCGGGGCCGGGAAATCCGCCGGCATGGCCGAACGGGCTATAGGCGACGACGGCGACGCCGTTCGCCGCGCACCACGGGATCACGCCATGTTCGATCGCCCGCTCGCGCAGATGGTAGAGCACCTGGTTGCAGGCGGGAGGCCCCGCGACCTCACGCAGTTCGTCGAGATCGGCGACGTCGAAATTGCTGACGCCCCAGGACAGGATCTTGCCGTCGCTGCGAAGCCGCTCGAAGGCGGCGACCGTGTCGGCAAGCGGATGCGATCCGCGCCAGTGCAGGAGATAGCAGTCGAGGCGATCGGTCTTAAGCCGCTCGAGCGACCGCTCGCAGGCCGCGACCGTTCCTTTGCGCGAAGCGTTCTGCGGCAGCACCTTGGAGACGAGGAAGACCTCGTCCCGCCGGCCCGCGATCGCTTCGCCGACCACACCCTCGGCCGCGCCCGATCCATACATCTCCGCCGTATCGATATGGGTCATGCCGAGGTCCAGGCCGCGGCGCAACGCAGCGATTGCGGCCTCGCGATCGGCCTCATCGATATACCAGGTCCCCTGCCCGATAATGGCGACTTCACGTCCCGTGCAGCCGAATGGCCGCCGCTCCACCCGTCTGGCCGCGCTCTCTGCGGCGTCAGGCGGCATGACGCCGCCCGCCGGCGGCAAGGAAAAGCTCGATCATTTCGCGGTTGAAGGCCGGAATATCGTCGGGCTTGCGACTGGTGACCAGTTTCTGGTCGACGACCACCTGCTTGTCCGCCCAATCCGCTCCGGCGTTCCTCAGATCCGTCTTGAGCGAGGGCCAGGACGTCATGCGCCGGCCGTGCGCCGCGCAGGTCTCGACGATGAGCCATGGTCCGTGGCAGATCGCCGCCACCGGCTTGCCCGCCTCGAAGAACGCTTTGGCGAACGCCACCGCCTTCGGCTCCATCCGGAGCGAATCCGGATTCATAACCCCGCCCGGCAATAGCAAAGCGTCGAAGTCCTCCGGCTCGGCCTGATCGAGCGGCGCGTCCACCCGGACCTCGTCGCCCCAATCGGTGAATTTCCAGCCCCGGACGCGATCAGCCTTCGGGGAAACGACCTGCGTGTTGGCGCCTGCTTCATCGAGCGCCTTGCGCGGCTCCGTCAATTCCACCTGCTCGAACCCGTCTGTCACCAAAATCGCGACCATCAATCCCTTCAGCGGTTCGTCGGTCACGTGCGATCTCCTGTCATCCGTCGTCCCGCTTTCGGAAGCGAGCTGAGCTTCGACCCCGATCGAAGCAGACAAACTCCGCCTTCGAGGGTGCGGCGGTCAACCTCCAATCGGGCGAACATGTTCCAGGATATTTGGAATTCTTCGCCGGCTTGAACTGGCAGGCGCGCCGCGGGTCAGTGTTCGGGAAGTCCCGCCTTGCGCATGGCCTCGAAGATGGGAGCAAGCTGGACAGGATGCGCGGGGTCGTCGCTCATCGCGGTCCAGTTGGTCCGCGCGCGGGAGATCGTGAAGGACGGATTGAGCGCGAGGCCGGCTTTGACCGCGGAATGCGCCTCCTCAAGCCGGCCAAGGCGAGCGAGAGCCGCGGCGAGGTGAAAATAGGCTTCCGGGTAATTTCGGTTGGCCTCGATCGCTCGCCTGCACCACAAGACCGCCTGTTCCCAATCGCCAAGGTGATTTTTCGCGATGCCGACCTCCGTCAGCCATGCGTAAGCCGAGGTGTCGCGCGGGCTCAGCCGGAGCGCCTCATTGATGTGACCCTCGGCTTCCTCGGCGCGACCGGTGAAGATCTTGCCAAGCCCGATGAAGCCATGGGCGTCGACGAGATTGCGGTCCAGCGCTAGCGCGTGCTCGCATTCGGCGATCCCCTCGAGCGCGCGCTTCGTCAGGATCTTCACGTAGCCGAGAAACGCATGGCCGCGGGCGTGGTCCGGGAATGACGACAGAGCCCTGTTCAGCTTCTCTTCCGCGGCGGCGAAGGCCGTCGCCGGGTCGACGACAAAAGAGTTTCCGCCGTCGGCGATATCGGCCGCCGCCGAGCCAACGAGCGCGTCGACATTGTCAGGATCAGCAGCGAACGCGCGATCGAAAAAGCCGCGCGCCTGCGCGACATGGTTCGGGGTTCTGCCGCGATGGACCCAGGACAGGCCTTGAAAAAAGAGATCCATCGAATTGGGATTGGGCGCCTGTTCGGCACGGCGAGCCTCGACCGCCGCGAGCTGATCGCTCAGCGCGTTCGCCAGACGCCCGACGATTTCGTCCTGCATGTCGAAGAGATCGGCAAGCGGCTTGTCGAACCGCTCCGCCCAGAGATGACTGCCGGTCTCGGCGTCGACGAGCTGCACGTTGACCCGCATGCGATTTCCGCCACGCTGAACGCTGCCCTCGAGAACGTAGCGCACGTTCAGCTCGCGCCCGATCGCCTTCACGTCGAACGGCTTGCCCTTGTAGGTGAAAGCCGTATTGCGGGCGATCACGACAGCGCCGCGGATACGCGAGAGGTCGGTCGTCAGGCTCTCCGTGACCCCGTCGACGAAATGTTCCTGTTCGGGGTCGCCCCCGATATTGGCGAACGGCAAGACGACGATGGAAAGGCGCGGCGGGCCAGATTTCTCCGCCGCGGGCGCAGCCGCGGATTTCGGCGGCTGACCGACGTCGAGCGCATAGACCCGGATCGGCTCGGCGATGTTCTTGAGCTGCTTTGGGCCGAGATCTGTCACCGGCGCATCGAGCCGCCCTTTGAGCTGGCGATAGGCGTCCTCCGAGAGAGAGATCGCCCCCGGCGCGCATAGGCTCTCAAGCCGCGCGGCGATGTTCACCGCCGTCGCCCATGAGGTCCCCGTCGGCCTCTTCGACCACGTCGCCCAAATGGATTCCGATACGCAATTCGATCCGCTTATCCGGCGCAAGGCCCGCATTGCGGTCGAGCATTCCGGTCTGCGTTTCAATCGCTGAGCGCGCCGCGTCGACCACGCTGCGGAACTCGGCGATGAAGCCGTCGCCCGTGCGCTTGACGATCCGGCCGCGGTGAACGGCGATCGCCGGCTCGATCAGATCGCCGAGCAGCGCGCGCAGCCTCGCCAGCGTGCGCTCCTCGTCCGCGCTTGCAAGCCGGCTATAGCCGACGACATCGGCGACCAGGATCGCGGCGAGCTTGCGGGTCTCCGTCATGCCGTCGCCTCCACAATCCCAGCGCCTCAGCAAGATCCTCGTGTCGCGGCAAGCCGTCGAGCACCCTCCCGCGCCGCCCATTGATCACGATCCGGTCGGCCTGGTCGCGGCAGAACAGGCTGTTTACGCTGCGCGCCGAGAAGATCACGAGCTTGGCGGGTAGCCCGACCCCGATGCGGCCGAGGTCGGGCCGGCGGATGATGTCCGCCGGATTCCTGGCGGCCATTTCCAGGGCGCCCGTCATCGGATCATCGACCTGAAAAATGCGAACCGCCTGCTTCAGCGTATCCAGCATGTCGTGATCGCCGTAAGGAAACCAGGCGTCGCGGCAATTGTCGCCACCGACGGCGAGCTTGAGCCCCGCGTCCATGATTTCCTTGGCGGCGGTCACGCCCCGCCAGCGCGGCGTCCGCCCCGGCGCCCGGTCCATCAGATACATCATTGGCGTCGGCATCGAGACGAAGGCCAGATCCGCCTCCCGCGCGAGCCTGAGCGTCGAGGCGATTGCCTCATCGGGCTGCAGCGAGAGATTGACGCAATGGCCGCACACCACCCGCCCCTTGAATTTCGACCGCAGCCTGGCGCGGGCGATGATCGGGATCGTGAACGCCGCCGGATCGCTCGACTGGTCGACATGCAGATCGACGTCGAGGCCGTGTTCGCGCGCGAGAGCGAAGAGCGCGTCCAGCGCCTCGTCCAATTGCTCGTAGACGCCGTTGACGGCCTGGATCGTATCGGTCACGCCGCCAAGAACGCCGCCGTGGCGCGCGGTCAATTCGGCGAGTTCGCGCCCTAGCGGACTTAAGTAGACGGTGATCGGCGCGATCGCCACCGCCTGCAGGTCGACCCGATCCGCCCAGGCGCTGCGCAACTCGGAAAAAAGAGCAAAGCTCCGTTCCGCGAGCGCGAGCGTCACGCTGTCGAGATGGGTGCGAATCGCGGAAACCCCGTGCGCATAGGCGCACTTGATGCCGAACTCCATCCGCGCTTTCATCTCCCCGACCGCCCATCGGCCCCGGTCCTTTATCGTGGCGGCGAAGCCGCCGTGCAACGTCCCGTCCGGCCTGACGCGGGGGATGACATGGCCCTTGTCGAGATGGGCGTGCATGTCGACCAGGGTCGGCCACACCACCCGCCCTTCGAGATCGACGCTCGCGACGCCACTCTCTCCGCTCCCCCACGGACGCAATTCGACGACCCGCCCATTGTCGACGACGAGGTCGACGAGAACGCAATCTTCCCAATCCGCGGCGCAGTCGCGAATCGGCGGGTCGATGAGGGCGAGAGGAACGCGCGCCCTCGTCAACGAATAAAGCGTCGACGACGGCAGGGTCAGGCTTTGCATGACGGCTTCCCTTTGGGCTTAATCCTGAGCAGCGGCCGGACGCCCCGCGACTCCATTCATCCGGGCTGGAATTATCGTGGGCGCTGGCCTTGGCGCCAGAGCTGGCTTGCATTTCCTGCGGCCACGGCTACCGTTTCCATGCGCGGGGCGGGACCCGTGGCGAGGTTCATCGACAGGGGAAAGATGCAAGTTTTCAGGATCGCTCTCTTGGCGTTGAGCGCCGCCGCACTGGTCGCGCCGGCAGAAGCCTCCGCGGCCGACCAGGTCCGCTTTGGACTGAACTGGCTGCCGGATCCGGAACATGGCGGCTATTACCAGGCTGTCGTCGACGGAACTTATGCGAAATATGGGCTCGACGTGACGATCGTGCCCGGGGGTCCCCAGACCAACAATGCGATCCTTCTCGTCGCAGGCAAGCTCGACTTCTATATGGGCGGGGACATGGTGCAGGCTTTTTCCGCAGCGCAGGAAGGGGTCCCGATTGTCGTGGTGGCCGCCGAATATCAGAAGGACCCGCAGATCATTATGTCGCACCCCGGAGTGGGGCTCGACAAATGGAGCGACCTCCCGAAGGCGCCGACCGCCTTCGTCAGCAAGGAAGCGATGGTGTCCTTCTATCGCTGGATGAATTCGGCTTACGGATTCAGGGACGAGAACGTGAGGCCGTACACGTTCAACGCCGGACCTTTCATCGCCAACAAGAATTCCATCCAACAGGGGTATCTGAACGCCGAGCCGCACGAAGTGGAAAAGGACGGAGGATTCAAGCCGAATGTGTTTCTCCTCGCCGATGAGGGCTACTCGACCTATGCCTCGACCATAGAGGCGCGAAAGGACACCGTCGAAAAGAACCCGGACCTGGCGCAGAGGTTCGTCGATGCGACCGCGATCGGCTGGTATCATTATCTCTACGGCGACAAAACGAAGGCGAATGAGGCGATCAAGAAGGCCAATCCCGACATGACAGACGATCAGATCGCCTATTCGAACGCGGTGCTGAAGGAACACGGCGTGATCGATTCCGGCGATTCGCTCACGATGGGGATCGGCGCGATGACCGACGCCCGGATGAAGGACTTCTTCGTCAAGATGGTGAAGGCCGGCGTATTCAAGCCGGACCTCGATTTCAGGAAGTCCTACACGCTGCAGTTCGTCAACAAGGGTGTGGGGCTCGATCAGCGTCCGAAATAAGCCGGTCGCGCGGGAAAACCCGGCTCTTACGGTCGCAATTCGAGCGTCCAGGTCTGCCCGACGAGGTCGTGGCCGAACGAGTGGTGCGGCTTTTCCTCGACCAGCTTGAACCCCGCGGCCTGATAGATGCGGCGCGCCGCCGACCAGCACGTCGTTGGTCCATAGGGTGAGCTCGCGGTAGCCGAGTTCGCGCGCGCGAGCGACGCACGCCGCGACCAGCGTCCGGCCGAGGCCGGCTCCACGGGCGGATGGCTCGACATAGAGCAGCCTGAGTTTGGCGACCGCGGGGTCGTCGCTCTTCATGAGGAAGATCGAGCCGACGACCGCGCCGGCGCGCTCGGCGACCCAGGCGTCCTCTTTGGCCGGATCAAATTCTGCGACGAAAGCGCCAAGGATGCGGCTCGCGAGCCCCTCGTAGGTCCAGTCCCAGCCGTATTCCTCGTGGTAGAGGACGGTTTGGCGGTGGATGATCCAGCCGACGTCGCCCGGCTGTGAGCCGGCGCAAGCTTATGTCTGCGTCCCTGGCTTCCCGGTCGTTCAGGGCGGCGCGGATGTCCCGCATCGCCTCGACGAGGCGAGCGCGCGCGCTGAAGTCGACCGGCTCGATGAGGGCGTCCATTTGCGCGCGGGCGGCGGCGTCCGCGGCGGCGAAGGTCTTGCGGCCCGCTTCGGTCAGCGTCAGCAGCCTGCGCTTGCGATGGTCGGGGCTGACGCGGCTCGCCGCCAGCCCGCGGGCGCGGAAGCGCGCCACGATGCGGCTCAGGTGCGCCTTGTCCATGTTGAGCGCGCGGCCGATCTCCGCCGCGGTTCTGCCCCCGTCGGGCGCGTGCGCCAGTTCGTACAGGACGCGCGCCTCGGGCAGCGACAGGTCGGTCGCCGGCAGGCTGCGGTTCAGGAGGCCGATCTCGCGGGTGTAGAACCGATTGAAGGCGCGCACTTCGTCGATCAGCGTCATGGCGGCTCCACAGTGTTGTCTCAGACAACACTAGGCATCGAGCGCAAGCCGTCCGGCGAGCGCCATGCAGAGCCGCGTTGAAGCATGAGCGCCAACGCGGGTGACAGAAAGTCGCAACGACTGAATCGCACGCCCGCCAGCCGGCTTCAGGGCACCGCCGGAGCGGTTAAAGCTCGCTGCCGGCCAGCGCGGCCTTGAGCTTGTCGGCGGCCTCCTGGGCGTTCTCCAGTGCGGCGCGATCGCCAGCGCGCGCTCATAGACCTTGAGCGCGTCTTCTTTCTTGCCGCGCGCCTCGAGGATGGCCGCCATGCCCATGAGCGCGCCGAGGTGGTTGGGCTCGCGCTTGAGCGTTTGCGCAATGTCGGCCATCGAGCCGTTATAGTCATCGTCGAGGTAACGCGCGGTCGCGCGGGCGTTCCAGCCTTCCGCCCAATCCGGCAGGAGGGCGATCGTCTGGTCGAGGATTTCGAGCGCGTCGGAATAGTGCTCGACCCCGATCGCCTGCCGCGCGCGATGAAGCAGAAGATCGCCAGTGTCCGAGCCGGATTCGGCGTAAGCATGGAGAAGCCGGCCAATGATGCCGGCAGTCTCGTCCGCGTCCTTGGAGGCGGCGAGCCGCGCGTAGAGATCCGCCCGCTCCTCGGCCGGCGTTTTCGGCGCCGGCTCGTGCTGTCTCGCCTGCGGCGGCTGAGGCCGTCCGGCTTGGCGTCGGGCGCGCTGACGGATCGGCCGCCCACGCGGGCGCGCCGGCCAAAGCGGCCGCGACCGCTAGGCTGGCGAAGAGGGATCGCGCGGTACGCCGCATCGCACAATTCTAACGCGCGAGACGGCGGGCGTCAAAAGGATCGACGGCGCCGGCCGCTATCCCTGCCGCGCCTTGAAGCGCTTTTGCGTCTTGTTGATGATATAGACGCGGCCCTTGCGACGCACGAGGCGGTTGTCGCGATGGCGGTTGCGCAAGGATTTCAGCGAATTACGGACTTTCACGATCATCACCAGAAGGTCTTCCCGCGAGGGACGGACCCACGGCGGACAATGAGGAGGCGCTCGTATGCCTCAAACCGCCGCGGCAATCAAGCGCTGACCCATCCAAAGCGCCGGCCTTGTTTCAGACCAACTCCGGCGACAGATTGCCAAGGGGGGTCCGAACGAACCGAACCTTCGAGTGGAGGCTCTCCATGAGGGTTGCAGACGTCCTGAAATCGAACCGCCAGTCTCTGGCGACTTGCATTCCCGAAGAATCGATCACCTCCATCTGCACCCGCTTAAGCGCGCTCAACATCGGCGCCTTTCCGGTCTGCGACGCCAGCGGGGCGTTGGTCGGAATCATCTCCGAGCGTGACGTCGTGCGGGCTTTCGCCAAGGACGGGGCGAGGCTCGCTGACATGCACGTTCGCGACCTCATGACCCGCGAGGTCACGACCTGCACGCAGGAGACGACCATGGTCGAGGCGGAGAAGCTCATGAACAAGCACCGTGTCCGCCATCTGCCGGTCATGGACGGCTTGAAGCTCGTCGGCATGCTGTCGATCCGGGACGTCATGGTGTGGCGCCAGCAGGAAGCGCGCGACGAGGCCAACGTTCTGCGCGACGCGATGATCGCCGTCCGCAACCGCTGAGGCCGCGGGCCTAACGGCGCCTTCCGGGCTTCGATGGCCGTGAAGGGGGAGCACGCCGGACTAACCGCGCAGTCGAGCCAGCTGTTCAACGCTCAGTTGAACCAGACGGTCGAGCTGACTTTCCGCCGCAGAGCGGTTTTTGATCGGCCAGCCCGCAATCCGCGCGATCTCGTCAATAAATCTGCGCAGCTGTCCAGCATCGCTCAGCTGCGAAGCGTGAATTGACCGGAAGCCCGCCGGTGGGTCGCGCAACGCCTCGGCTCCGAGCGACAGAAACAAGGTTTTTTGCGCAAGACCCCAAGCCGCGCCAAGTTCAAAAAGGCACCACTGACTCTTCACGCTGCGCGGGGTCAAAAGCCCGATTACGCATACGGCTTCACTCAATTCGTTCTTCAAGGTTTCGATGAAATCCGTCCCGGGCGCAAAATCGTAGCCAGGCGCGGACGTGCACCGAATAGCGCCGGGTGGGACCTCCAGACCCAAAACAATGGCTGTGACCAGTTGTTCTGCAAGCTGCCGGTCCTCATGAGCATGGCTTATAAAGACCTCAACCCCGGAGCGATGCCTGCCCCGCGTCAGATACTGAATAGCGGCATATAGCGCCCTATAAGCCAACTCCCTTGCCTCATAATTCTTAGGCATTGGAAGCGCCCCGCGTTCCAGCACGGTGCTCATAAGCTCAAAGTCGCTGCTGAAATTCTGCGACAGAGAAATAATAGGCAGCTTGGGGCGATTGCCATTTCTCGAGGCCGAGAGAAGTTTGAGCCCCACATTGTTGCGATGAGAGGCGCCTTCGCGGAAGCGTATGGTCGCCCCACCAGGAGAGATCGACGATTGCGACATCCAGGCCTCGACCGATACTCGAGACGCTGCTTGGCGTCCCCGAAAGCGTCGCACGCAGACGACCGTCTCGCCCTTCGTCTGCGTTAGATATCTCAATAGGCCGGCAAACCAATCTTCGTCGTCAGCAGAAGGCCTGTGTCGATATCGAGAGCAGGCCTGACAACCGCGAATTCCCGGCGAATCTCCTCCTTCGTTCTATCGGTTTCATGCTTGAAATCCGAAGGGCACCTGATCATCAGCGAGAAGGATCGTCAAGGGTTTGGACATCGCGAAGCCTCGTTAGAAATGTAATGATTCTCCGGACCAGGGTGAACGCTCACATCCCGGACGCGCTGATCGTGTCCAAAACCGACGGCTCTGGCAAGGTATGACCCCACTTCCGGGGGAGAACTCCCTTGGGCAAATGAGCCCAGCTCCCAAAGCGCTTCACGGCGCCTTCAGGCTTTCCATCAACCGCCGATGCGCCTCGGGTATCGGGACCGGGCGGTTCGTGGCCCGCTCGACATAGACATGGGTATAGCCGCCAGCCGCGGCGGCCTCTTGAGCGCCTGCTTTGAACACCGCGAGGCGGTAGCGCACCGATGAGCGGCCGAGGCGCTCGACCGCGACGCCGACTTCCGCCGGCTCGGGATAGGTGAGGCTGGCGTAGAAACGGCAGTTGCTTTCGACGACCAGGCCGATGATCGGGCTTGAGGCTGGATCGAGCAGGCCCGCCTCGATGAGGATCGCGTTCACCGCCGAATCGAACAGCGCGTAATAGACGACATTGTTGAGATGGCCGTAGGCGTCGTTGTCGCTCCAGCGGGTCGCCATGGGCACGAAGCGGGCGAAAGCGGCCCGGGAAGGCGGCCCTGGGCGATCTTGCGCGTCGGCCATGCTCTCTCGCGGTGGTCGCGGTTGGCTTCGCGTCTTAGCCCGCGCGTCGCTATCATGACAAGGCGACGAGTTCCTTGCCGCCGAAGCGAAGAGCAAAGAAGCGCGATGGCCAATGACGAGAACGAACCCGATCCCGTGCCCGCCTCGCGCGAGCCGCCGCCGCGCGCTGTGACCAGGCTTTCGGCCCTGGTACGCCGGCTGGTCGCGCCCAACGCCTCGCCCTTCACCTTCAATGGCACCTGCAGCTACATCGTGGGGGAGGCCAAGGTCGCGATCGTCGATCCGGGCCCCGACGACGACGCACATCTCGCGGCCCTGCTCGCCGCGGTCGACGGGCGGCGGGTCGAGACCATTCTCATCACCCATACCCATCGCGATCACAGCCCGGGCGCCAGGAAGCTCAAGCGCGGCGACGGGCGCGCGCGTGATCGGCGCCGCGCCGTTCACGTCCCGCGGCGATGGCTCGGCCGGCCTCAATTCCTCACATGACCGCGACTATGCGCCCGACGCGATTCTCGCCGACGGCGAGCGATGGCAAGGCGCCGGCTACACGATCGAGGCCATCGCCACCCCCGGTCATTGCTCCAATCATCTTTGCTTCGCGCTTCTGGAGGAGAACGCGCTGTTTTCCGGCGATCACGTCATGGGCTGGTCGACGTCGATCGTCGCGCCGCCAGACGGTTCGATGCGCGCCTATATGGACTCGCTCGACAAGCTGCGCGGGCGCGCCGGAGACGATCTATTGGCCCGGCCACGGCGGCCCGGTCGTCGAACCGCAACGGTACTTGCGCGCGCTCGTCCATCACCGGCGCCAGCGGGAGGCCTCGATCCTGAATGCGCTGGCTCACGGCCCGCAGACGATTCCCGCTCTCGTCGCCAGGGTCTATGTGGGCTTGAACCCGTCCTTGACGCGCGCCGCCGGCCTTTCGACCCTTGCCCATCTCGAGGATCTGAGCGAGCGCGGAAGGGTGGTCGACGAGGGCTCCGCCGAGGGCGAGCCGCGCTTCCGTCTCGTCTGAATCTTTTTTACACGTTAATTCAGTTATAAAGCTGGAAGGGTGGCGAAGCCGATTTGGTTTCTCTTGGCGGCGGGCCTTTTGTTATGGAACGGGCCATTTATCGGGGTTGGAAAAGCTTGGATTTCCTTGGATTCTCTCGTCCGAATCGAGACTTATCAATGGGTTGCGCGGGATTTTCCGCAAAAATTTTTTCTCGGCCCCTTCCTCCCTGATGGGAGCCGCACGAGACCGAGAAATCGCAGCCTGCAATGTGGAAATACACAAATCATCATACCTGGAGCTTAATTGAGTTTCTGACTTTCTGCAATCTTTAGTCGCAGATGGCGCTTCCAGGGCTCTCAATCCGAAGCCAAGCCGCGCTAGGGTCAAAACCCAGCCGGTTTGCATCTCTTGGCGGAGAGCGAGCCTACAGGGTCGCCTCGGGAACTACCGCGGTCCGGGCGAAAGCGTGACACTCGCGCCCGATACCTGCCAAAGTTCCCGTGTCAATCCTTCAAACACAGCAGATTAACAATCTGCGTATTGATATGTCGCCTAAGGGATTTCAAACTGCAGATGGTCCCAGTCCGCCATGCAACCAAAGAACCTTCTTGCCGCCAGCAGCAAATCCTCTTTGTTTTGTGCGACTTGCGTCGTTTGCAAAATTTCCCTGATCGTTCGGTTGCCATTGACTTGTTCGAACAGTTCAGCTTCAATCGTTTCTAGCGGAACTGAATGAGAAAGGCGATGTATGACTAAACGTCTCGACGCCCTAGCTCCATCGAATGTCGACTGCACCGCGAGTGGATGGCGTCGGCTCGGGGTGTAATCGAGCCATCTGTCTCCCGAAAACTCGAGTATATAGTCTCGCTTGTCCTTTTCTGGATGGCAAAGAAGAAAATTGTGACGGGCCACGGACTGCCCCATCAACTCAACGATCTCCCACTGGTTGGCGACGGGAAGTGTCTCGGCGAGTTTTCTGACAGGATTTTGGGGGTCTCCAATGGTCGCTGACAACGAATATTTCAGGTTATCGAGCCATGACTGAAGCGTTAAGTCGTTATCTCGCGCTAATTTCATAATCTCCGAAACAGTGAAAGCTCTGTCCGCGGAGTGCAAGAATGTATCCACCAAACCAGAGTCGTAGCCCAAGTCAGGCGCAATTTGCCTGTACACATTAAGGTGATGCCACTGCGGCAACATATCGATTGCGCGCTTAACGATACCTATATCCGCGACGTCCTGCTTCAGACCAAGCAGGCGGAACACCTCTTGCAACATATAAACGCCGACGCGAGGAAAGTAACCAAAGAGCATTATACTTATGACGCCGTGAGGCTTTAGGACATCACGCAGACAGCGTAGGCCCGCGTCTGGATCTGGCAGATGATGCAATACGCCAGTGCATACGATCAGGTCGAAGGTTCGCCCAAGAGAGCCTATCTCGCTAAGGCTCATCTGTAGCAATTCAAGGTTGTCCAACCGATGCTTTTGCTTCAGATGGGCTTCGTGGCCCAATGAGGTGTCCGATACGTCGATTCCCAGGACCTGGGAATTCCGGTTGGTGAATGCATATTGAGCGGCTTGGTTGGCTCCGCATCCAGCAATTAGAATGCTAAGGTTCTCCGGCTCGATTTTTCTCGGCCAAAGCTTCCGACGGAACAGCGAAGGGTCCGACAGGTCATAATATTGTTTGACAAATTCAGATATGTCCGGAATGGGTTGCGGATAGACCCAATCCTTGTATTGACGCTCTACAAGGTCACCCTTGTATTGACGCGCTGCAAGGGCACCCTGGTATTGACGCGCTGCAAGGTCACGCTTCTTTCGCTGGTGCTCAGACAACAGGAATGCCCGTGTGGAATGCCAATGCGGCTAGCGTAACCACAAGGACGCCGGATTGGAAGGCCGGCGCTCGTTCAGCGCGGGCGGCTGGACCCGGGAGGATCGTCCGCAACCCCAGGAGCTAGCTGAGATGGGGCGCGTGCTAAATCGCGTCCTGCTTGAACTTCCGCTTAGGGGAATCGTCATCGCGAGGAGCGAAGCGACGAGGCGATCCAGAGAGCCGTAGGGCGCCCAATGACTCCTGGATTGCTTCCCCCCGGGTCCTAAGCCCGGGGGTCGCAGTGACGGCGGTGGCTCCATCAATTACGGCTGACGCCAAGGCTCAACGCGCCGAATGGGGTAAAGATGGGGCCTGACGTCGTTCACGGGCGCCGGTCCCTCCGCTCGCGCTATTTCCCGGCCGTCGAGCCGCCCGCGGCGTAGCCGTTGCGGGTCGAGATCTGGGTCCCCGCTTCCGTGAACATCTTGTCGTCGTCGCCGAGCTGAACCGTCGGCATGCAGATCGGGATTGCAGGCGTAGGACATCCTGGAGCTCCCGCTCTGCAGGACCACCAGGCCTTTCGACGGCAGGACCTGGATCTGCTGCTCCTCGATGAGCGATCCGGCGGCGTCGATGGCGATCAGGTTCGTCTGGCCGAAGCCCTTGCCGGTGATGACCATCGTATTGTTGTTCTTGAGCATGGTCACGTCCGCGATCATCGGGTTGCCGACGATGAGCGTCGCCGCCCCGTGCGGCAGCCGGGCGATCTTGGCCTGGTCGAGGGTAACTGCGATCACGTCGGTCTCGGCGCGGGCCGGCGACGCGCCGGCGGCGAGAACGAATGCGACAGCCAGCCAAAGGCGCGACGACATGGGAAGCCCTCTCTCGTCCGGAGACAGAGGGCCATTTCGCTCGCCAATTATGAAGAAAGCCTCAACATCCGGAGCGCTTCCGTACAGTCAGAGCGGCAGGAAAAATCGCCGCCCCCTCGTCCGCCGAGCCGACCGCGCCGCGGAAGACGCCGAACAATTCGCGCCCGACGCCGACATGGGACGGCGGAGAGGTCGGCTTCGGCGTGCGGGCGCCGGGCCCAGACATCGTCCGCGACCATGACCTCGAGCCGGCCCGCCGGCGCATCGAGACGGATGACGTCGCCGTTGCGGATCTTGGCGATCGCTCCGCCCGCCGCCGCCTCCGGCGTCACATGGATCGCCGACGGCACCTTGCCCGAGGCGCCGGACAGCCGCCCGTCGGTGACGAGCGCCACCTTGATGGCCGCGGTCCTGCAGCACGCCGAGCGGGGGCATCAGCTTGTGCAGTTCCGGCATGCCGATCGCCTTCGGTCCCTGAAATCGCACCACGGCGATGAAGTCGCGGTCGAGTTCGCCCGCGCGGAAGGCCGCATGCAGTTCCTCCTGGCTGTGAAACACCCGCGCCGGCGCCTCGATCGTATGCCGGTCGGGCGCGACCGCCGAAGTCTTGATGACGGCCCTGCCGAGCGGCCCCTCCAGCACCCGCAATCCGCCGCTTGGCTGAAATGGATCGCTGCGCCCGCGCAGCACGCTGCGGTCGCCGGACTCGGCGGCGGCCGGCGCCCAGGCGACGGCGCCTTCGGCGTCGAGACGCGGCTCGACCGCATAATCGTCGAGCTCGCCCCAGACGGTCTGCGCGTCGCCATGCAGGAGCCCGGCCCCGAGAAGCTCGCGGATCAGGAGGCCCATGCCGCCGGCGGCGTGGAAATGGTTCACGTCGGCCTTCCCGTTCGGATAGATCCGGGTCAGAAGCGGCGTCACCTCCGCAAGGTCGGCGAAATCCTCCCATCTGAGCGCGATGCCTGCGGCGGCGGCCATCGCTACCAGGTGAATGGTGAGATTGGTCGAGCCGCCGGTCGCATGAAGCCCGACGACGCCGTTGACGATCGCGCGCTCGTCGATGATGCGCCCGATCGGCGCAAATTGATTGCCGAGCGCGGTGATCTCCAGCGCCCGCTTGACGCCGAGCATGGTCAGCGCGTCGCGCAGCGGCGTATTGGGATTGACGAAGGACGCGCCCGGCAGATGCAGGCCCATGATCTCCATCAGCATCTGGTTGGTGTTGGCCGTGCCGTAGAAGGTGCAGGTGCCGGGCGCGTGATAGGCCTCCGCTTCCGCCGCCAGCAAATCGGCGCGGCGTCGCCTTGCCTTCGGCGTAGAGCTGGCGGACTTTCGACTTTTCGTCGTTGGCGAGGCCCGAGGGCATGGGTCCTGCGGGCAGAAACACCGCCGGCAGATGGCCGAACGACAGCGCGCCGATCAGGAGGCCCGGCACAATCTTGTCGCAAATGCCGAGATAGACCGCCGCGTCGAACATGTCGTGGGAAAGGGCGACCGCGGTCGACAGCGCGATGACGTCGCGCGAGAAAAGGGAAAGCTCCATCCCTTTCTCGCCCTGGGTGACGCCGTCGCACATGGCGGGAACGCCGCCCGCGACCTGGGCCGAGCCGCCGACAGCGCGCGCCGCCTCCTTGATGAGATCGGGAAAGCGCGCATAGGGCTGGTGGGCCGAAAGCATGTCGTTGTAGGCGGTGACGATCGCGAGATTGGCGCCCGTCCCCTCGCGCAACGCCTCCTTGTCGCCCGGTCGCGCAGGCGGCGAAGCCATGGGCGAAATTGGCGCAGCCGAGGCGTTTGCGAGCCGGGCCGTTGGCGACCGCGGCGTCGATCCGCGCGAGGTAAGCCTGGCGCGACGGGCGGCTGCGCTCGGCGATGCGGTCGGTCACTTCGCCGACGCGGGCGTTGAGTTGGGTCGTCATGCGGAATCGTGCCTCCTCGATCCGGCAGGCGGGCCTGTCAGCCTCTTCTAGCGCAAAGACGCGCAAGAAAAAGGGCGATGCCGGAACGGACGTCAGCAGCGGCCGCGAGGCCAGCGCCGCGGCTCGGCGTCAAAAGCCGGCAAGCTCGTGGACCATCTTGGTGAAGCGGCGCCGCTCGTCGGGCGTCAGATTGGCGGTGGCGACATCGAGGTCGTCGTCCTTAAGGCCCGCCGCCTTGGCGAAGCTGTTCCAGGCGGCCGCCTTGGCCAGGTCCTTCGGCAGCGCCTCGCCGCTGGCATAAAGATGAGCGACACGGTTCTGGGCGATCGGGTTGCCGCGGGCGGCGGCGGTGAGAAGGATCTTGGCCGCCTCGGCTTCGTCCCTCTTCACGCCCTCGCCGTTGAACAGCATGATGGCGTATTCGACCTGGCCCGCGATGATGCCGTCGTCGGCCGCGCGCTTGAGCCAGTGCGCCGCCTCGCCAATGTCCTGCGGCGCGCCTTTGCCGTCGCGCAGCATGACGCCGTACGAATAGGCTGCGTCGTCGTCGCCCGCGTTCGCGGCGCGAAGGAAATATTGCGCGGCCTGGGCGTAATCCGGCGTCTTGCCGTCCGACCCCTGGAGCGCCATGACTCCCGAGATTGTAGAGCGCGCCGGGATGGTTCTTGGCCGCGGCGCGCTCGAACTGCGCTTTGGCGGCGGCGGGATCTTTCGTCACGCCATTCGCGCCCTGGAGCAGCAGCACGCCGAGTTCGTAGGCCGCCTGGGGATCGCCAAGATTGCTGGCGAGGCGGTACCAGCGCGAAGCCTCGTGCATCGTTGCGCGGCGACCGCCGCGCCGTCGCGGTAGATCTCGCCGATCAGCGTCATCGCCGCCGCGTCCTTCGGATTGGCGTCGAGGCGCCGTTCAGCCTCCATCAGGGCGTAAAGGAAATTGCCGCGCTGATAGGCGCCGAAGGCCAGATCCGCCGGGACTCCGTCCGCTCGCGGCGGCAGCGGCGGCGGCAACGCGGAGCGCTGAGGCGGCGCCAGGGCGCCCAGGACGTGCGAACCGAGGGGCGACGGCGTTGCGGGGCCTGGCGTCTGCTGGGCCAAGGCGGCGCCGGCCGAGCTCAGCGCCAAGCCCAGGGCGAGCGCAATCCGCGTCATGGCGCCTGCGACACCCACGCTGGCGATCAGCGCCTGAGCTTCGCGCAGCGGCCGTCGGCCGGCGAAGAGCTGCCCCAGATCGCTTCGCCGAGCGCAACGAAATCGGCGCCGGCGTCAGCCAGCGCGCCCGCCGCCGCGATCGTGTCGGCATAGGCGACGCACGGCGTCTCGAAGATTTCGGCCCACCAGGCGACCCGCTCGGTGAGCGACGGCCATGCCATTGTTCGCGCGCCCTCGTGCGGCTCTCCGAACATCACGTAATCCGCCCCCATTTCGCCTGCCGTCATCGCCTCGTCGCGCGTGCGCAAGGATCCCGCGCCGACAATCCGATCCGGTTTCAGGCTCTTGATCGCCGCGCTCAAGGTCCGCGCCGGCGCCCGCGACATGGACGCCGTCTGCGCCAAGTCGGGCCGCCAACCGGACGTCGTTTTCGATCAACAGCGCACAGTCGGCGTCCCTCGGCGGCTCGAAGGAACGGCGCCACGATGGCTTTCGCATGGGCCTCGGAGCCGGGCGCGAAGCGGACGAGCGCGCAAGCGATCGGCGCGGCCTCGAGCGCCTCGGCGAAAATCTTGGCGAAGGCGTCGGCGTCAGCGGCCGAAAGAAGCGGAGTGATGAGATAGAGCGAGCAGCGGGGCGAGGTCTGAGGGGTCAACGGCATGAGCGGCAAATCGGATCGGGAACGGAGATGTCGCCGACCATTGCGGCCAAATGGCGGTCGAGGCAAGGCTTTAGGAACGGATCGTCGCCCGAATGTTGTCGGATCGGGACCGCAGGCCCGAGCAGAGGCTCTCGGCCGGCTAGTGTGAGAACGCGGCGCGAAGGCGCTCGACCTGCGAGGCGACCTCCGAGGGCGCCTTGATCGGCTGCTCGCGAATGCGCGACGACCAGGCTTTGATCAAGATGCATCACGCGCTCCTGAATGCGGAGCGAGCGCTGGCTGAGAGCGCGCAGGGTGGGCGGCAATTGTTCAAAAAGCTCAGGCGCGCAGCCATATTCCTCGCGGGAAAGCTTGACGCGGACGCGTTCGGCCTGGGCTTGGCTCGAGGTCAATTCGCCTTCGTTGACGGCGCGTTGAAGCAGGAGCCAGGAAGCGACCTGCATCAGCCGCGTGGTCAAGCGCATGCTTTCGGTCGAGTACGCGAGCGCGGCGGCGCGAGGAAGGCCGCGCGATTCCGCTCGCCCCGGACCATCCAGGTAAGAGGCAGCCTCCTCGACGAGCGCCATGCCCTCCCGAAAGAGGTCTTTGAATGCGGCGGACGCGGCAAGACGGTGAATGAACGGAACCGCGGTCGAAGGCGGCGCAGCAGCGGCAAAACTGCGCCTCGGTCCCTCGTACTGATGACCCATACGCTCTCACTCCCATCTCACTCAGACGCGACGGCGGCGCAGACAGCCGCCGCGCTCTTTGGAGCCGCAGGCGACAATAGCGCCCGCGCGGCGCCTTCGGTTCATTTACCATTGAGCAAGGTTAACCGGGAAGCCCGCTCTGGCGGCGGACAAAAAAAGCCGCCCTAAGGCGGCTTTCAAGGTGGGAGTTATGGGAGGGTCGAAGGAGTAGCGCCCAATCAGAATGCTGATGGGCTAGTGCAATTTATAAACAATAACAATTAAGGGCTTCTTAACGCAGGTCGTTCGGTGCGAGTTCGTCGCCCCGGCAAGTCGGGACGTCGATGGGTCAGATCTTGAAGACCGAGTCGGCCGCCGCGCGGGTCGCTTGACGCGCCTGGATCGCCTTCTCGAGCCGCTCGATCTCGGAGCGCAAAAGCGCGATGCGCTCCGCGAGCTCGGGCGCCGACAAATCGTCGATGTTCTGCCCGATCTCGTGCGCGAGGGGAGGTTTGGGCTTCGCGCCGAATAGGGATTCGTCGTCGAATGCAGGCATGCGGTCCCTCCCGTCTCCGGCGTCAGGCGGCGACGATAAACCCGCCTCCGAGCACCCGCGCGCCCGGGTCGACGGAAATCATAGAAAACACAGGCTTGACCGGGCGAGACGCCGCTTTCGGGCTCGACGAACTCGATCTCGCCCGTAGGCATGAGCAGAGCGGGAGCCGGCGGACGAGTTGAGCGAACCCGCGCTGCAATCGGCAGGCCGCGCGCCGGCAAGGCGGCGAACGCGCCGGGACCGATCCAGTTGACATCGCGCAACCGAAGCCGCGTCACCGCAAGCGAGGAGCGCGGGCCGACGATGACGCGCGCGTTGGCTGCGTCGAGCGCGACCACATAGAGCGCCTCGGCCGCCGCGACGCCAATGCCGCGCCGCTGGCCGATGGTGTAGTTGACGACGCCAGCGTGCCGTCCCAGAACGCGGCCGTCCTCGTGAACGATCTCGCCGGGAACGGAAGCGCCCGGAATCAAGCGCTCGATCATGTCGGTATAGTGGCCCGACGGCACAAAGCAGATGTCCTGGCTGTCGGCCTTTTCGGCGTTCGACCAGGCCAAATTCGCGCGCCAGCTCGCGCACCCGCGCCTTCGGCATCGTTCGCCAAGCGGAAACCGCAGGCGCGCAAGCTGCGCGCGCGTGGTGGCGAACAGGAAATAGCTCTGGTCGCGATCGGGGTCGGCGGCCCGGTAAAGCGCTCGCCCGCCGCGCCCGTCGTCGCGGCTGACGACATAATGGCCGGTCGCCAGCAGATCGGCGCCGAGGTCGTTCGCGGCGTCGAAGAGATCGGCGAATTTCATGTACTGATTGCAGGCGACGCACGGCACCGGGGTCTCGCCGGCGATATAGGCTCGGGCGAACGGCTCGATCACCTTCTCGCGAAAGCGCTCCTCGTAATCGAGCACATAATGGGGAATCCCAAGCCGCGCCGCGATATCCCGCGCATCGTGGATATCCTGGCCCGCGCAGCACGCGCCTTTGCGATGCGTCGCTTCGCCGTGGTCGTAGAGCTGCATCGTAACGCCGACGACGTCATAGCCTTCGGCGGCCAGCAACGCCGCGGTGACCGACGAATCGACCCCGCCCGACATCGCGACGACGACGCGGGTTTCGGCGGGGGCCTTATCCAGCCCCAAGCTGTTCAGCGCGCCGTCCAGAGGCGGCGCGAGCGATGGCGCGAGCATGACGATCTTTTGCCGGCGAAATGCCGGACAAGCGTGCTTATGTTGGGCTTCCGGCCCGATCCGCCAAGCCCATAGCCCAATTCGGCCGCGGCCGCCATAGCTGGGCGCGGGGGCCGGCCGCAGATTAGAATGTGTTCAAGTCCGAGCCGCTCAGCCCTGAATCATTCCTGCGCCGCCAGCTTGTCCGCGAACAGAGCGACCGTTTTGGCGTAGACCTCGGCCGAGTTCCATTGGAGAAGAATGTTGAAGTTCGGCTGGCCTTCGTCCCAGCCCGCGCCCGGGCTCCAGCCGTGCGCGCGCAGGAAATTCGCGGTCGACGCGAGCGCGTCGGCGGGACTGGAGATGATATCGCCCGCGCCGGCTCCTTGAGCGTTGACCGCATATTTCAGATAGGCGGACGGCATGAACTGGGTCTGGCCGATCTCGCCCGCCCATGCGCCCCGCTGTGAGGGACGCAGGAGGCCGCGCTGGACAAGCGTCAGCGCGTCGATGAGTTCGGCGCGATAGACTTGCGCCCGGCGACACTCGTAGGCGAGCGTCGCCAGCGCGCTGAACGTGGGATAGCTGCCAAGACCAGCGCCGTAATCGGTTTCGAGGCCCCAGATCGCCACCAGGACCGGGCCGGGCACGCCGTAACGCTGTTCGATTGACTGCAGTGGCTCGGCATAGGCGAGGAGCATGTTCTTGCCCCTCTTTATGCGGCTCGGCGTGAGATGGCGCGCGGAGAAGGCGGCGAAATTTGTCCCGAAATTCTGCCCGCGATCGTGCGCCGCGACCGAAGGATCAAAGGCGACGCCGCCCAGGGCCGAATCGACCACCTGCTGCGAAATGCCGTTCTTCAGCGCGACTTGCTTGAACGAGGCGAGCCATTGGTTGAAGCCATCGGCGCTGTCTCCGCAATCCGCGGCGCGCGCCGACGCCACGCCGAGCGCCGCGACCGTTGCGATGAAAAAGAATGCCGCCTTGATAGAACTTAGTCGCATTCCGGCGCTCCAGAATGATCATTGTGGATTTGGAAACTCGCTAAACGCATATCAGGGTCGAATGTTGGCGGCACAGGATCCTCGAGTGTTATCGGCTCCACGAGCCCAAGCTGTCAGTTGTCGCGCAGGACACCATACAATTCTGGGTTATATATCCGTATATTTTTGCGGCCATCGCTTAGGCAAATTTTAAATCGGCTCGTCTATTGTCACTGGAGTTGTGTGACATGCGTCTGAGTGAGAGTCCAATGAGTGAAACGCTGCGGCCGAGAGTAAAATATGTGATCGGCCCGGACGGTAGTCCGCTGACGATCGCCGATCTGCCGCCGCCCAGCACCCGGCGCTGGGTCATTCGCCGCAAGGCGGAAGTCGTCGCCGCAGTCCGCGGCGGCCTGCTCTCGCTGGAAGACGCCTGCTCCCGCTACACCTTGACAGTCGATGAATTCCTGAGCTGGCAAGTCTCGATCGATCAGTACGGATTGGCCGGGCTCCGGACGACCCGCATCCAGCAATATCGGCATTAGCCGAATCAAGGCGCCGTTCGGCGCGGGGCTGTGGCGAGCCGCGCCGACCCTTTTGCCGGCGGCGAAGCGACCGCCGAGCGTCTCCTTGCAAGATTGCCGCGGGACCGAGCCCGGCTAACGCAGCGCGCCGCCCGGCGTCGGCTCACCAGCGTTCGCGCGGCGATTGCGCCGTCATGACCTCGATCCGGCCGCGCGGGCCGATCCAGCCCGACATGACCCAGCTCGTCAGGCTGACGACGATCGCGGCGAAGACCGCCGACCAGAAGCCGCCGACCAGGAAGCCCGGCAGAAGCCAGGCGACCAGCATGATCATCAGCGCGTTGATGACCAGCAGAAAGAGGCCGAGCGTCAGCAGCGTGATCGGAAGCGTGAGGATGACGATCACCGGGCGCACGAAAGCGTTGACGACGCCAAGCAGGAGGGCCGCGGCGATCAGCGTCCCACCCGAACTGAAGGCGACCAGACCCATCTTCGAGGCGAGCCAGAGGCCGACCGCGACAACCGCCGCGCGAATGAGGAACCCTTCCATGGACACCACGCTCCTGTTCAGGCGCCTCATTTAGCCACGAAGGGGCGATCCGCCAGAGCGGGCGCGATGACAGGCGGGGGCGGACCGGCTATGTGCGAGCGCGGAGGTTTGCCCCATGTCCGATGACCCCAATCGCCCTGTCGCCCTTCTCGCCGCAGACGCGCCGGCGCGCGCTTTTCGCACCAACTATCCCGAGCCGTTCGCCTCGCGCATGGCTGGGCGCGACAAGCGGCCGCTTGGCGACGCGTTCGGGCTGACGAATTTTGGCGTCAACCTCACGCGCCTTGCGCCCGGCGGCGCTTCAGCCTTGCGCCATGCGCACACGAAGCAGGACGAGTTGGTCTACATCCTCGAAGGGCGCCCGACGCTCGTCACCGACGCCGGCCGCACGGCGCTTGATCCTGGCATGTGCGCCGGCTTCAAGGCGGGAAACGGCGATGCGCACCATCTCGTCAACGAGACGGACGCGGACGTCGTCTACATCGAGATCGGCGACCGCACCGCTGGCGACGCGGTGGAGTACCCCGACGACGACCTCGCGGTCGTGACGATCGACGGCCAGCGGCGGGCGGCGCATAAGGACGGCACGCCCTACTGAGGAACGACCGCATTTCCAGTTGACAGGCCGTGCGCTCAGGCAACATAAGCCGTGCCGCGACCCGCCTCGGGATTCCCGGGGCGTTTTCGTCCGCGGACTTGGTCCTCGCGGGCGGGGGAGTGTCCCGAGCGGCAAAGGGGGCGGACTGTAAATCCGCTGGCTAAGCCTTCGTAGGTTCGAGTCCTACCTCCCCCACCAGCCTTTAAAATCAATCACTTAGACCGAGCGAAACGCCTCGGAAGAGGCCTTTTTCATGTTGCGGCATGTTGCAAAAATAGCGCCATTAAATTTCATAGCGCCATTAAATTTCAATGAGTTACGTGGTTTTCCACGGAACAGCGGCGAGCCCACGCGACATGAAATGCGACATGGAGAGCCAACCGTGAGCGGCAGGCGGGCCCCGGGGAATTCTGAGCAGTTAGGGGGTGCTGAACGAGGTCGGAGACAAAAGCTTGCAAACAGGCGAACGTGCGTGCCTCGACGGCAGCTTGGAGCTGCCGGCCAAGGTCGTTCAGGAGCGGCTAGGCCATTCGTCCATCATGATGACGATGGACGTCTACGGGCACCTGTTCCCGCGCGTAGACGATTCCGAGGAGCTGGCGGAGGCCGAGCGCTCGTTGCTCGCGTGAGCGAAATCTTAGAACTCAATGTCGCCGCGCGTCACGGACGCGGTCCGAATGTGCCGATCCCACCGACGAGCCAAAGCACTATAAGCACGATCAAAACGATCCCCAACACGCCCCCGAGCCCCGTAGTCCCATAGCGACCATGGGCATAGTACCCACCACCCCCGCCGAAAATTATGATCAGCAGAATGATGATCAGAATCGTGCTCATCTGTCCTCAGAAAGAGGCTGATCACAGTCTCAGCCCCGCCCCGAGATTCAACTATTTCTTGACGGCGTCCCGGACTGCGTCTTTCAGGCCGCCAATGGCATTCTGCACTTTCCCTTCAGCCTTGTCAGCCTTGCCCTCTGATTCCAGCTTAGCGTCGCCGACTACCTTGCCGACCGCCTCCTTTACGGCGCCCTTGACCTGCTTCGCCGATCCCGCGACACGATCCTTGTCCATGACTTTCTCCTCGTAAGTCCGAAAAACGACTGCGGTTGCATGTCAGTCAATCCTGCCGCCGTTTGCACGCATTAGAGCCTATCAATTGGCGGCGGCCATTGATTGAAATCAATCGATGGCCATCCGACGGTTGCCGGAGGCGGCTTTTCCGAGTTCGGGCATTCATCCGGCAGGAAAAGTTGATATTTTTCTGCTGGTCAGCCTGCCCCAGGGCGCAGCACGTGAAGAGTTGGCGATAAGCCACCGCGGAAATTGCACTTTTTTCAGCGCCAAATATCGCTACATAGACGCAACACGATCAATATTTATTCAATTATTTCAACGCTAGCAAGATGACTGTAAAATCCGCTGGCTAAACCTTCGTAGGTTCGAGTCCTACCTCCCCCACCAGCCTTTAAGGCATTGTTTTAATTAACTGGTGCGGGCCACTCCCCCTGACTGTGCGGGCTCGGGTTGCCCTACCTTCGTTCGCTTCGCTGCTGCCAAACTCAGTCTCTCCCGGCTCGCCGCCCGAGTGTAGAGAGGGGCCATCCTCCGGCCTGTCCAGTCGTATTTCGCGTCTAGCTCGGCGTCCGGATCAGCCCGCATGAGCATCGGCCGTCGCCGCCACCTTTTCGGAGGCCGACCGATTTATCCTATGGCTTCCGAAAATAGACAGCAAGTCTGTCTATCGGGACAATCCCGAACTCCGAACCGATTTTGCCTTGAAAGTCGTCTATGGCCTGTTTGCATGAGACAAACGCATTGTAGTCGTCAACAATTATGAACCCGCCGGGGGACACCTTGTCGTAGAGATTGTCCATGGCATCCGCTGTTGAGCTATAATAATCCCCGTCCAACCGAAGAACGGATATTTGCTTGATCGAAGCATTGGGCAGGCTTTCCGAGAACCATCCTTTTACGAATTGAACGCTGTCGTCGAGAAGTCCGAATCGGATGAAGTTCTCGCGCACCTGATCGACGGACACGGCCAAATGGCTTCTATCAGAGAGTTCCGGATCGGCTTTATCCTCTTCGCGGCGTGTCGGCATCCCTTCGAAGCTGTCACAAAGCCACACCTTCATGTCCACCTCTCCTAGACAATTCAGGACAGCCTTGGCGAAGAATAGACGCGCCGCCTCGCCAAACGCCGCACTCGACAAAGTCTCCCTGGATTCCCTCGTTGTGCACGGCCTCCAAACAATCGCGGATGTTCTGCAATCGCTTGGCTCCGGCCATCGAATAGCCGAACATGGGCCAGTCCTCGCCGTTTGATCTCGCCGCGGGGTTGAACGGCCGCAGGCGAACGATCGAATAGCCGCCCTTGTCGACGGCTTTCAGAAATGCGCCTCTGATCTTTTTGTTGGGGGCCTCCCAAGGGGTCAAAACCCTCCACGCGCTTTCGGGATAAAGCGAAGCCGTTAGGGCGCCCGTGAGCAGAGAGAGGTATTCGTCGACGACGCTCATTGCCCCATCTCCAAAATGGCATTATTGGAGATGATGCTACCCAGATCTGTCGGTTAGATCAAGTTGTGCTTGATAAAGAGAACAGCAAAAGGCGCTTCCTGCGCTGGGGTCCGTCCTGCGAGTGATTGGGACTCGGGCCACTCACGCTAGCACTTCTCTCGCGGCTCCGAGCGAAAGCTCCCTGAGGCTGGCGTCCCGGCTTCGAGTTCGGCTTGAAAAAGCAGGACGGTCTCATCGTATCCAAAGCCCTTCTCGGCCGCGCCGCGCCTTCGGGCTGTGCAGGGAGTGCGCAGGCAGTGCGCCGGCGAGGAGCGACCTTCACACTTCGTCTGGCGCGGAATTTTTTGTTCCGGCGGGAACTTTGCTCACGCCCATGGACTGCGCGTGGTTCTGAAAAAGGCGCCGGGCGCAAACGAAATTGGAAAAGCGGGAGCGGCCGTGCGGTCCTCGGAAGGTTGCCGCTCCCGCTATTGAGCCCTCGCGGGCTCAATAGGAATGATCCATGACCCCTCGATTGACCCCGCTCATGTCCGGTGACGAGCTCATTCCGACCCACAGTCCAAACGCGAGCGCGCCAAAGGCGAGGCCAATCAAAGCAGCCCAAACCGCCCCGCGCAAAATCGCCGAAACTCTTGCGCCCCACATTGCGGGACTCGAAGCCCGTTCCCCAACCGAAACCGTCCTTAGCGAGCTCATTGCGAACATTGCGAAACGAACCGACCCTGATCGATCGCGCCGCACGGTGTCGCCGCGCGACGCCGGGCAACTCCGCCGACGGAGGAAGGTTCCATCAAATCGAGCGCGCAACTTTGCCGGCGCGTCGTTCACGCGTTTGGCGCTGGACATCGCGCCTAAGGACGCCGCCAAAAAGCTCCGCGGTCGGATGAATGGCCGTCGGAGCGAAAAGCGCGGAGCCCATTGCTGAAAAGAAAGGAAGCGCACGGCTATCAAACGCAACCGGCCGATAGGAGTTCCGTTCAGGCGCTTTCGCTCGCTTAACCCGTCAGCCCATCAATGGAGACGGTGATTTCGATCGACGCATGTCCGCCTGATCTCACGGCGCGCCCGCGCCGACCTGAGCCACAAGGAACTCCTGCCCCCTGACTGGGTTATTCCGCTCAAGGCTGAAAAGCGAGGACATAAACAATGACGATCGTGGCTTACAGAGTGGCGCCCAGTGACGGAAAGTGGCAGGTGACACGCGATGGCGAGCCTGGCATGAGCTACGTTTCGCAGGAGGCCGCCTACGAGGTTGCAGTTGCCGAGGCATCCGGCGATCTGCGGACCGGGCATGAGATCCGCATCGAAGTCCTGGGGAACGCATATGAGCGCCTTGGCGACGGATCGTCCAATCCGAGCCGATCGTAGATCGCCCGCGTTTAGCGCGCTCGCGTAGCGTTCCCCATGCCTCTCACCTTGACCTGGTGGGACGTCGGCCTTCGCATCGCCCTCACGATATTGGCGGCGGGGGCGATCGGGTTTGATCGCGACGTCGAAGGCCATTCGGCCGGACTGAGAACCGCGCTCCTCGTCGCACTGGCCGCTTGCCTTGCGATGTTGCAGGCCAACTGGCTCATGAACAGCGTCGGCAAAACCTCCGGCTCCTTTGTCGTTCTCGATCTCATGCGCTTGCCGCTCGGCATTCTGACGGGCGTGGGCTTCATTGGCGGGGGCGCGATTCTGAAACGCGGCGACACCGTTCACGGCCTCACGACCGCCGCCACGCTCTGGTTCGTCACGGTCGTCGGCCTCTGTTTCGGCGGCGGACAGATCGGGCTCGGCGTCGCGGGCGGCCTTCTGGGACTGCTCATTTTGCGCGCATTGAAAATGCTCGAGATGAGGGTCGAGCAGCAGCGCACTTCCGACCTGCGGCTCAAGTGGAAGGTTGGGGAGTTCGACCTCGGTTCGGCGATGACCGCGCTCGGCGCGGCCGGCCTCGAGCTTTCCCGCTTCACCGTCCGGCAGGACGTGAGCGCGCAAGTCGAAGAGCTTCGGTGCTCCGTCCAGCGCAAAGCGATGCGCGACGAACATGGCGTTCCTCCGAGCCTCATTCAGGTGGTTGGACAGCCCGGCGTACTCGAATGGGAATGGAGGAGTTGAGAGCGCCCGGCAAAGCCGCTCTCCGGCGCCTACACGTCGAAAGCAGCTTCTCCAGGCGGATCGGCAGATCGCGCACGCACTTCGACGCATAGGCCAATTCATCTATGCCGCATTGGAGGGCGTACACGTAGAGAACCTCGGGAGGCGAACGCATGAAATCCGGGCGTTTTGCGGTCGGCGTTGACGACATTCACCCTGGTTGCGATCGCGCCATAGTCATACATCACCGCGGTGCTCGACGTTCCGGCGCCGTTATAGTCGTCGGGCCGCGAACTTGAGCTCCCAGGCGTCATAGGCAAGGAGCTTGCCCGTCTCATCGGCGCCAAGCTTCACATGATGGCGCGTCTCCGCGCGGTAGGTGGCGATGGTGAAGCCCTGCGCGCGCGTCGCGACCAGCTTGACAGGGCGGCCGAGGCGCTTCGCCGCCAGCGCGACAAGGGCGGTGCGGGCGGCGATCGTACCTTTCGAACCGGCTGACGCGCCTCGGTCACCTTCAGCCGCGCGTCAAAGCGCGGGATCGGCTGCCCCATGTTCGTTTGCTGAGCGGGGGAGCTGTTCGCCATGTCAGACCTCGATCGCCGCGGTCTCGGTGAGCGCGCGCTCGAGCGCCCTGGGCCGCTCGGCGGCCCTGGGCTCGGCGGTTGTGACCGGGAACGCGGCGCCTGAGGCGGCCGCTCCGAGAAATGATCGCCGATTGAGGTGCGCAGGCATCGCAATCCCGTTGGCTTCAGGACTTAAGGTCGGACCAACCCAGGAGGCTTTATTTCGTTCCGCGTGACCGCCTCGGCGCGTCACTCGTTCGTCCGCTTCCTTGGCGTTCTGCGATTGGGTTCCTGCCCGACCTGCTCCTCAGGCGGCGCGGCCACGCCATGCTTATAGTCCTCGAGTTCCCTCGCGTAGGGCTGTCGCTCTTTCCGGTCGCTTTCGTGCGGCAGGCTCGACAAGTCGTCGGAGGGTTCCGCAGCCTTGCGCCGAGACGAGCCCGAATCTGAGGCGTTCATGACGTTCTCCTTAAGCCGAGCGGCGTCAGCGTTTGCGTCCGAACAGCTCGCGCAATTTTCCTTTGGCCGCTTCGAGAGTCCGCTTCCGTTCCGCAGGCAAATTTCGCCCCGCGCGATTGATGTAGAAAGTCAGCATCGACATCGCCGATCGGAAGGGACTCGATTTCCGCCGGTCGCTCCCCTCGGCCGAGCGCTTGAGCGATCGGGCGATGTCTCCGGCGTCTTCCTTCTCAAACACCTTCAACTCGAGATCGAGCGCGTCCGAATGCGCCGTCACATCAGCCGACCATCCTTTTTTCCTGTGGTTTTCGGGCACCGCCCGCTCCTCTGAAGCGGCTCTGCCCCCTAACGCAAATTGCGCAGGATGGTTCCCAACGCTGGACTTAAAGTGCGGATATCGATCCGAGCCACTACCAGTCGACGGCGTGGCCATTGGGCCCGGGCGGCGCCGCAAACCGCGGAGCGTGCTCGTCAGCCGAGGGCCCCATATCGTTCGCGCATCATACGCTGAACGACCTTGCGGTCGATCTTGCCCGGACCGTTGAGCGGCAGCTCGACGACGAAGTCGATCCGCCGCGGATGCGCGTAAGCCGGACCGTTCGCGAGGCAGAATTGCTTGAGCTCGTCCTCGCCGACGTCTCGGCCCTTGGCCTTGACCACCAGCGCGACTGGCACTTCGCCCTTGACCGCGTGCGGCACGGCGACGACCGACGCCTCGGCGACCGCCGGATGGCGCAGAAGCATGTTCTCGACTTCGAGCGGATAGACGTTCTCGCCGCCGGAATTGAACATGTCGTCCGTGCGGCCCTTGAAATAGAAAAAGCCGTCGGCGTCGCGCTCGAACACATCGCCGGTTTTCAACCATCCGCCCTTGAGGCGCTCGCTGTTGACCTCTGGCAGCCGGTAATAGCCGGGCGTGACGCCCGGATTTCGCACCCAGAGTTCGCCATGGGTCGGGGATTCTTCACCCTCCGCGGTCACGAGCTTGACCTCGCCCTGGGGCCACACGACGCCGCAGCTCCCGCGCGGAACGGGCCGCCCGTCGATCGGTGGACCGATCATGACCGGTCCTCCTTCGGTGAGGCCGTAACTCTCGCCGACCGGGGCGCCAAAAGCGGCCTCGACCGCGTCGAGGAGTTCCTTCGGCGTGGGAGCCGAGCCGATCTTGAGCCCCTTGAGCGAGGAGAAATCGAGGCTCGCAATGAGCTCGCGCTCCTGCAGGAGGAGCGTGAAAACGGCCGGCACGCCGCTCGCGTGCGTGCAGCGATAGTCCGAAAGCGCGCGCAGGAAGCGGGCCGGCCTGAAGTCGGGCAAAAGCACGACTGAACCGCCTGCCGCCAGCATCGGCTTGATGGCGCCCGCCATGGCGTTCTTATGGTAGAGCGGGACAGCGACGAGCGCCCGGGTTTCGGCTGGCGTTGGCCAGTAGCGCAGGAGGCAGTCGAGCCACCAGCGCTGGCCCGCATGGGTCAATACGACGCCTTTCGGCTTGCCAGTCGAGCCCGAGGTGTAGGGCAGGAAGGCCATGTCGTCCGCCGGAAGCGCCGGCGGCGCGAATGTCGCGTCGCTCCTGGCCAGTTCGCCTTCATAGTCGAGCCAGCCGTTGTCCTCACCATCGAGCATGACGCGAAGGCTGAGATCACGGTCGTCGACGATGCGCGCAACGTTCGCGTTGGCCGTCTCCTCGACGACGGCGCCGACCGCGCCGGAATCCTCGATCACATAACGGAGCGCGTCGGGCCCGAGCTTGGTGTTGAGCGGAACCGGGACGACGCCCGCCCGCATAGCGCCGAACATGGTCTCGACAAATTCGACGCGGTTGCTGATCGACATCGCCAGGCGATCGCCGGGACTCATGCCGAGCCGCGCCAGTGTCGAGGCGACGAGGTCAAGACGCGATTCCAGCTCGGCGTAGCTCACCTTTCGCGGCGGGTCGCACGACAGATCGAAGATCGCGATCTTGTCGGGATAGCGCGCGGCCGAGGCGGCGTTCCAATAGCCAAGGTTGTGAGCCGCGGAATCAACGGACGGCATGGACGTTCCTTCTCGCATCGCTGGCCATGGTTTCAGGAATGGGTGAGGACGACGTCGCCATTTGGCGTCGCGAGCTCCGCGATGAAACCTGGATAGGCGCCGCGCTTGACAGGGACCGGAATATCGAGGGCGGCGTAGAGACGCGCGAGCTCGTCGGCGTTCGGATGGAGGACGGCGAAGGAGCGCAGCTGGCAGCCAGCCGGAACGCTTTCGGACGGATGAGGCGACGCGCCCCAATCGATCACAAACGGGATCGCCTCGCCGAAGCGGTTATCCTCGAGATAAAGAATGGTCCAGTCGAGGCGCACGCCGTCCGGCCGGTCGCGGCTCATGGTCACTGGGCCTTGCAGAGAAAGACCTTCGCGCCGAGCAGCGGCGCTCAGCGTGTCGAGATCGTCCGAACGAATGGCGAAGGTCATGATGCCTGGACGCGGCAGGGCTGCGATGCGGCCGCCACGATTGCCCTCTAGATCCTGAGCCGGATCGGGCGAGATGATCTCCAGATAGATCCCGGAATCGAGACCCATCAGGCTGTTGCGCGTGCCTAAACCCGGATGGGATCCGCCCCGCGCGGGCGCGACGCCCGTGAGGCTCTCGATGATCTTTTCTCCTGCGCCGAGATCGGGCGCAGCCCAGAGGATATGGTCCAGTCCAGTCAAGCCCCCAACTCCTTCTTATCCGATGGCGCCCGCGTGAAAAAGAGCGCGCGGCCGCTCGCGACGAGTTCATCGCGCTCATCAAAAACGCGCGCCTCGGCGGTGGTGAGCGTGCCGCCGAGCTTGACCACCGCCGCACGCGCGATGAGAGGTCCCGGCATCGCGGCGCGATGATAGTCGACGCGCATGTCGACTGTCGGCGCGCCCCGCCCGATCCGCGCCGCGACGGCATAGTCGGCGGCGAGATCGATCAGCGAGGCCAGCACGCCACCATGCGCGTAGCCGCGGTCGGGGTCGGAGACGAACTCGGCGCGCCAGGGCGTCCGAATGGCGATTCCCGTCTCGTCCAGGCTTATCAGCTCGACCCCGAGCCATTGGTGAAACGGACAATCTTTCACCATGGCGGCGAGCGTCGCGAAATCAAGCGCTGGGGCCGCGCCCTCTCCGTTCCGCCAAGCCGGATCGTTCATGGCGTGAGCACCGCCTTGCCGAACACCTTGCGTTCGATCAGATCCGTCATCGCCTCCCTGAAGCGCGCAAGCGGCAGCACGCAATGCTTGACCGGCTTCAACCGTCCTTCAGCGATGCGGCGCAGAAGCTCGATCTGATCTTCGCGCGTCCAGCCGTTGCTGCCGATGATGTTGAACTCGTAAGACCAGATGTAGCGAATGTCGGTCTTCGGATCATACCCCGCGGTCGCGCCGCAAGTCAGAAGGCGCCCGTTGCGCGTGAGCGCGCGAAAGCATTCCGCCCAGGTGTCGCCGCCGGTGCAATTGACGATCACGTCCACTCCGCCGCCTCCGCGCGTGCGGGGTTTGCCATAGAGCTTGTGGATCTCCGCGACATAGTTCTGCGTCGACGTGTCGATCGCGTGATCGGCGCCGATGCCCTTGAGTCGATCGGCCCGTTCGGCGGAGCTTGCGCACGCGACCACCTCGCACCCCGCCGCCTTGGCGAGCTGGACGCAGCAGACGCCGACCCCGCCGGCGGCCGAGAGAACGAGCACCTTCTCGCCAGCCTTGAGCTGTCCGCGGGTCTCCATCATCCGGAGCGCGGCGCCGTAGGCCACCGGCAGGCACGCCGCGTCGACGAAGGACACGTCGTCGGGCAGCGGCAGAAGATAGCGTTCGCCGGTTGCAAAATATTCGCTGGCACCGCCGCGCAACGTCTCTCCAACCATGCCCTCGTCCTGGTTGGGAATGACGGTGACGCGATCGCCGATCTTCCATTTCGCGCGGTCGACCTCGGCGCCAAGCGCGACGATCTCGCCGGCGATGTCGGCCCCCGGCGTCATCGGCAGCGGCGTCTTGAGGCCCGGAATGCCGCGCAGGATCATCGGATCGAAGCCGTTGAGCGCCACGGCGCGGACGCGGAGCAGGCAGTCGCGCGGGCCGGGCGCTGGGTCGGGCGCGTTGCGATACTGCATGGCGTCAAGCGCACCGTGGGCGTCGAAGACGACAGCCTTCATGATCCATGTCCCTCGCTGCCGGCCGGCTCCTCGGCGCCCAGATAAAGCTCCGCGACGCGCGGATCATCGAGCAGGTCGCGGCCACGACCTTCGTGACGGTTCTGCCCGAGGTCAAGCACATAGCCGCGGTGCGAGAGGGCGAGCGCAGCCCTCGCGTTCTGCTCGACCATCAGTATGGCGATCCCTTCGCGGTTGATGGCGCTCACTTGCGCGAACACGCCATCCACCAGCATGGGCGCAAGGCCCGCCGACGGCTCGTCGAGCAAGAGCGCCGACGGCTCCGGCATCAACGCGCGCGCGATCGCGACCATCTGCCGCTCGCCTCCCGACATTGCGCCGACGGTCTGGCGGCGGCGCTCCGCGAGGCGGGGGAAAAGGCCATACATCGCTTCGAGCCGGCGCGGCAGCGATTTATGCGGCGCCGCGGAGAGGCCAATCTCCAGATTCTCGGCGACGGTCAGGCTCGGAAACACGTTGGCTCGTTGCGGGACATAGCCGAGGCCGAGCCGCGCCACCTGGCTTGGGCGCAAGCCCGAGATGGGCCTGCCGGAAACCATGACGCGCCCCGACTTCGGCTGGACGAGGCCGAAAATCGCCTTCATCAAGGTGGACTTTCCCGCTCCATTCGGACCGACCACCGAGACGATCTCGTGCGCCTCGACGCGGATCGACACGCCTTTGAGGATGTCGACCTCCGCGGAATAGCCGGCGACAAGATCCTCGACCGAAAGCACAGGGGGAGCGGTCACGCCACGGCTCCCCTGCGGCCGAGATAAGCGTCGATCAATCGCGGGTCCCGACGAATGAGCGCGGGCGGACCCTCGGCGATCACCGCGCCCTCGGCCATGGCGATCACATGATCGGCGCGGCGCATGACGATGTCGATGTCGTGCTCGATAAAGAGGAACGTCACGCCCCCTTCTCGCCTGAGCCGCTCGACCTCGTCGAGCAGGCTCGCGCCGAGCGCCCGGTTCACGCCCGCCATCGGTTCGTCGAGCAGGACAAGCTTCGGCTCAGCCATGAGGGCGCGGGCGAACTCGAGCAGCTTGCGCTGTCCGCCGGAGAGAGACCCCGCATAGTCGTCAGCCTTCCGGTCGAGAGCGAAGGCGCGCATGAGGCCGTCGGCGCGCGCCCGCGCGGCCTCCTCGGCGCGTTTGACGCCCCTCGGGTTGAAGACGAGCTGTGCAAGGCTTTCGCCCGCCTGTCGCTGAGCGCCAATCAGCATATTGTCGCGCACGCTCATCGCGGCGAAGGTTCGCGTCAATTGGAAGGTCCGCACAAGCCCGCGCCTGGCGATACGGTGGGTCGCAAGACCGTCGATGCGTCGCCCCTCGAAGCGCACGGCGCCGGAGTCCGGACGCTCGTAGCCGCTGATGAGGTCGAACACGGTGGTTTTTCCGGCGCCGTTGGGCCCGATGAGCGCGGTGATCGAGCCGGCGGCGACCACAAAGCTTACGCCGTCGACCGCGCGCAAGCCGCCGAAGCTTTTGGCAACGCCTTCAAGGGAGAGGATCGGCGCGCTCGCATTCGTCCCGCGGCTCATGAGCGAAGCTGCATCTCCGCCTTCGAGCCGAGCAGGCCTTGCGGCCGGTACATGCAAAGGACGACCAGGACCAGCCCAACGATGATGAACCGCAGCGAGCCGGACTGGCTCGACGACAGCGGCAGGTCGAGAAAGCGCAGACCTTCGGTCAGCGCGCACAGTACGAGCGCGCCCGCCGCGACGCCTCCATAACTGGCGAAGCCGCCGAGGATAAGCGCCGCATAGCCGAAGAAAGTAAAGCTCGGATCGATTTCGCTTGGATAGAGATAGGTGACGTTGAGCGCGAGGAAGAACCCGGCGATCGCGGCGAGGGCGGCCGCTATGCCAAGCGACTGCAGCTTGAAGGCGAACACGTTCTTGCCGAGCGCCGCCGCGGCGTCCTCATCTTCTCGGATCGCCTTCAGGACCCGGCCCCATGGGCTTCGCTGCAGGACGACGAGCGCCGCAAGACAAACGAGGACTGTCGACCAAACGGCGATCAGCAACGGAAGCTGGGTCGTCCCGCCCAGGCCGATCGGCGCAAGCTTGGTCAACGCCCAGGCCTGAAAGTCGCGCCACCCGCCGTCGTAACCGAGCACGCCCTGATTTCCGCCGGCGAAGGCTGCGTTCTGCAAGGTGTAGCGGGTGATTTCCGAGAACGCGATGGTGACGACGCCAAAATAATCAGCGCGAAGCCGCAAGGTCGGCAGGCCGACCAGCGCGCCGGCCGCGATCGCGACGAGAATGGCCGCGGGCAGAGCAAGCAGGAGCGGCCAGCCAGCGTCGACCACAAGCATGCCCATGGCGTAGGCGCCTATCGCCATGAAGCCCGCCTGCCCGAGATTGACGAGGCCGGTGAAGCCGACATTTAGCTGCAGCCCCAGAGCAAAAATTGCGTAGACGCCGGCGGTGACGCCGACGCCCACCCAAAAATCCGCGTCGAGAAAGCTCACGAGCGTGCACGCCCCGAGCCGAAAATGCCGCGCGGCATGATGAGCAGCATGAGGATCAGGATGGCGAAGCCGACCACCGGCTTCCAGCGCGTGTTGAAGAACAGCGTCGACCATTCCTGGGCAAGCCCGACGATGAGGCCGCCGGCCAATGCGCCGTAGGCGTTGCCGATCCCGCCAAGGACGGCGGCGGTAAAGAGGCTCAGGAGAATGAGAAAACCGAAATTGGGATTCACCGATCCCACCGCGGCGGCGTAGAGGACGCCTGCGAGCGCCGCGAGGCCGCCAGCGACGAGCCAGACGAGGCGGATCATGCTGCGCGCGTCGACGCCCGACACCTCGGCCAGCGCCATATCGTCGGCGAGCGCCCGAATCTGCTTGCCGAAGCGCGTGAAGGCAAGTCCAAGGCCGACAAGGCTCGCGGCCGCGACGCCGACGATGAGCGCCAGCGCCTGCAGCGTGCCCAGATGGAATGGACCCACGACGATCTCGCTCAGCACGTCCTGTCCCAGGCTGCGCGGCTGGCTGCCGGCGAAAAACTGGATCGTGTAGCGGATGATCATCGCAAGACCGATCGCGACGAGAAAGAGCTGCAGCGTGCTCGTCTGCTGGCGTCGCATCGGCTCCCACACGATCCAGTCGAGAACGAGCGCGACCCCAGCCGTCGCGGCGATCGCCAGCGCCGCCGCAGGCCAGAACGGCAAGCCGAGCGCGTTCATTCCCAATGTCAGGTACGCGCCAAGCGTCAGCAGATCGCCGTGGGCGAAATTGATGATGCGCAAAGAGCCGAAAACGAGCGTAAGGCCCACGGCGCCGAGCGAGAAGTACCCGGCCGCGACCAGGCCGTTGAGCGTCGTCTGCCCGACCGCCACCGGGCCGCGCGCAATCGTGAGCGCGACAGCGACGGCGATCAGCGCAGCCGCCAGCCGAACCGCTCCAGGCGCGTTCGCCAGCCGGAATGGAAACCGCCGCTCGTCCTCGACCAAAGCCGCGCTTTCAGATGGGCTCACTCAGCCGCGTCGACTTGCTTGATCACGTGGAGCTTGCCGCCGCGATACTCGAAGATGTCAAAACGGCTGATCGTCGGGTCGCCGTTGGCGGCGAATTCGAAGGCGCCGGCGACTCCCACATAGTCGATCGGTTTGCCGGCCCAGACGGCCTTGAGCGCATCGCCAAGGTTGGTCGGCGAGTATTTGGTTGCGCCAGGTTGGGTCACGAAATGGACCTTTGACTGGATCGCGGCGGGATCGGCCGACTTGGCCGCTGCCGCCGCCAGGATCACAAGGGTCGTCGAATCAAAGCTGTTGGCGTCGAGCGCGAAATGCTCGACCCCGCCCGCCTTTTGCCAGAGCTCATCGAAAAGCTTGTAGGCCTGAGTCGAGGTGTCGGACCCGCCGCGCGTCCCCCGCGCCCCTTCCAGCGCCTGCGGAGGAATGTTGCTCGGAACGGTCGAGAAGGCGAGCGCGTCCGGGACGACAAGCTTGCTCGCATCGAATTTGCCGGTGCGGACAAGCGCAGCGCCAAGCTTGGCGAACGTGTCCGGATAGTCGATGACCACGTAGGCGTCCGGATTGTTGTCGACGATCTGTTGGGCCTCCGAGTCGAAAGTCGCCTGCGTCGGGTCGAACACCACGGGACCCTGGATCTTGCCGCCCTTGGCCTGCCAGGCGGCGGAAAGGTCCTTCGACAGGCCTTCCCCGTATGGCTCGTTCCGGTAGGCGATCGAGAGCAGCTTGCCGCTCGCTCCACCGAGCTTGTCCTCAACGGCGGCGGCGAGAGCGCGGGCCTGCAGACTGTCGGGTGGCACGGTGCGGAAGATCGTTCCTTCGTCCTTGATCGTGCGCAGCCGCATGCTTGTGCCGACCGGCCACATGGTGATCTTCTTCTGGATCGTGAGGCCGTTGGCGATGGCGATCGCCTCCGGCGTGATCGAGGGCCCGATCAGCGCTGTCGCGCCTTTGGCGACCAGCGCGCGCGCCGCGGAAAGGGCTGCCTGCGGATCGCCCTGCACGTCGGCGGAAATCGCCGTGGCTTTGATCGGCACGCCTGCCGCCTTCGCGGCCTGGTTGGCGTAGTCGACCGCGATGTTGATCGCCTTGTCCTGCGAGGGGGCGTTCTCTGACAACGGTCCTGTCAGCTCGAGCAGCTTGCCGACCGTCAGCGTCACCTCCTGCCCGAACGCGGCAGAGGTGAGAACGCCCGCGAGCGACGCGGCCGACGCCGCGGAGACGAACCATCGACGCCAATTCATCCAACCAACCTCCTTCTCAAACGCCGGCCCGCCGGCCGCCACGATCTTCCAGCTTCGCCCGAGCCTAGACGATAAGTCCGGAATGCGCATCAAGCGGAGCCCGAGCGGCGGGAATCGCTACGCGGTCTAACACATTAATCCATAAATTCAGTAGACTAAAAGGGGCCCGGAAGCTCATCGCCTTACTGTGGGCGATCCGAAAAGTGCCGCTCGGCTCGCCTCGCGGGATGCCCCTTCCCTACACAGCGCGAAGCCCCTATATTCGAACTGCAGCCCCGCAAGGGCGGCTATGGCGATAAATGGGCATCGGAATAAGTCTTTCGGACCCGGGGGCGGTACCCGGCGCCTCCACCCAAGCCCGCTTTCAACAGAGGCGGGCTTCGGCGGGGGCGAAATAGGTTCGACGGGGGACCCAAAGGGTGATTTTTTCGCTCGGCATGATACCGCCGTTATCGGGTCAAACCTATAGTTGCGAATGACAACTATGCTCCGGTGGCCCTCGCTGCGTAATGCAGCGCTGGTACTGGGAATCAAGTCCTAGGGGTTTGCACTTCTAGGCGGGGTCCGGAGGCGCCTGGCAACAGAAGCCTCCACTTCTTCGTTTCGTCGCGGACCTTGGCATGCACGCCGCCGATTGCAATGCCGAGGACTGTCGGTTAGTTCTAGCGCCACCCCGCGAGCCCTTATCCTCATGGCGACCGACCTGATCCGCTATGACCTTCTGGTGCAGGACGCGTTGCGCTCTGTGGTGCGCAAGGTGCTTGCCGACACCGCGCGCAATGGGCTCATCGGCGAGCACCATTTCAATATCGCGTTCAAAACGCAGGCGCCGGGCGTGGTCGCGCCGGTTGCGGTCAAGCAGCGCTTCCCTGACGAGATGTCGATCATCCTCCAGCACGAGTTCTGGGACCTCGTCGTCACCCCGGAAGCGTTCGAGGTCAGCCTCAACTTCGCTCGCAAGCCGGAGCGGCTGACGGTGCCGTTCGATTCGATCACCGGCTTCACCGATCCTTCGGTTCCGTTCGGATTCAAGCTCGAGCCGCGCGTATCCGAGCCGGCGACCCGGCCCCCGGCCGCGGTCGAGCAAAAGGAGCCGGCTCCGGCGCCGGGCCGCCCACCCGCGAAGTCAGCGCCGGTCAAGCCGACTGCCCGACCGGCCGCCGCCGCGAAGGCCTCCCACGACGCGGAGAAACCCGTCGAGCCCGAAGGCGAAGCGAAGGTCGTATCGATCGACGCCTTCCGCAAGAAATAGCAAAAGGCTCGTGCTTTGACCGAGATCGTCAACCTGCGGCGGGCGCGAAAGCAGAAGAACCGCGGGCTTAAAGAAGCGGAAGCAGCGCAAAATCGCGCCCTCTTCGGCCGCTCGAAGGCTGAGAAACGCCTCATCGAGAGCGAACGCGCGCTTGCCGATGCGCAGTTGGACGCCCGCCGACTCGCCAGACCCGATGGCGACTGACAGCGCGGACGCGCGCGTCGTCAAGCGCTCGCTCGTCATCGCCGGACATCGCACCAGCATCTCGCTTGAGGACGCGTTCTGGCACCGGCTGCGCCGCATCGCGGCTGAACGCGGTCTGTCCCTCAATCGCCTTGCGGCGATGATCGACGCCTCGCGCGGCGGCGCCAATCTGTCATCGGCCATCCGCGTGTTCGTGCTCGAGACCGAATCCGCTAACGCGTCCCGCGAGGGTCGGACAGCCGACAACCCCGTGCGGGCCAATCAATAGAGCTTGCCTGGCTGCGGTTCGGCTTGTGTCGGGCGCGCCCTGGGCCTTGGCGGAGGCGTGGGCGAAGCAGGGCTCGGACCATTGGCGCCGATCTGGTCGCTCTTCGGCGCCGGAGCGGCGGCGAACGGGGCGTTCGTCGTTGTCGCCGGGCCCCCTTCTGGCCTGCCGGGCTTAAGCGGCCCCGCGCCGCCGGGCGCCCCCTTATCGATCTCGGCTTTCTCGGCCGCCGCTTTGTCTGCGGCGGCTTCGGCAGCCCTCTTTGCGGCGTCGGCTTCGGCCGCCTTCTGCGCTTCCTCGAGGTCGCGCAGGCGATCAGCTTGCGCCTTCAGCCGCTCCTGCTCGACTTTCCAGTCCTCGATCTCCTGCCGCCTCCGATCCATGAACCGCTCGCCCTTCAGACGCCGGTTGAAGAACGCGCGCTCGCGGATGTCAGCTTCCATTGTCGAGATGCGATCGGTCTCGCGCGCGATCGCCTGGGCGGCGAGCGCGGCGGAAAGCGTGCTGACGTCGACCTGCCGCTTCGGCTCCGCCAACGCGCTTTCCACCGCAACCGCGGCGCTCGGCGGCGGCCCCGACCAGAACTTCAAATCGTTAGCTGACGAAGTGAGGTTGAGGCGCGTCCGGGCGGCGAGCGTGCGCAGATCGAGATCGGCGGTCAGCGTCCCCTCCCCGCGCCCTTCGGCGATCTTGATCGGGCCGATCTTCGCGACGCCCGCGCTGAGCGAGAGCGGCGCCGATCCGTCGGGAATGGCCAGCGGCCCCCGATTGAGTTCATTGCTGAAGGCGAACGCGATATTGGTCTCATCCAACGGCGCGTCAGGGGTCTGCGCCCTGGCGACCACGCGATCGAGCGCGGCGGGATCGCTCCGCGCCAGGGCCGCGCCGGTGAACGTCACCGCGCCCGAACCGGCAAGTCCGTTGATCACCGCGGCGGGACTGCGCCCCGTCGAGGCGAAATCAACCGCGGCGCTGACACGGCCCGAGAATCCCGGCCGGTCGAGCGCGATCGCGTCGAGGGCCAGCGCGCCTGTCAGCGTCACGGTTTCGGCGTCGCGGCGCAGCGTCGCATGGCCGGAGGCGCCGCCGCCCGCGATCCGCATGGCGAAGCCGTCGAGATCGAGCCGGCCCTTGTCAAAGCGCAATGTGGTCACGAAGTCGCGCGCGATCAGAGCGTCGGGCATGTCGAGCGTTTCGACCTTAAGCTTTACCGCGGCGGATGGCGGATGTAACGGCGGCGGCGCGAACCTCGCCTCCGACCAGCGCGTTCCCGCCCGGCTCGGCGGCGGTCCGAGCGCGAGCGCCAAAACCCCGCCAAGCGGCATGCGTTCGACGGTGAGCTCGCCATTGATCTCCGCTGGCGCCGGCGTCGCCGAGCGACCGGCGGGAGCCCCGGAGCCAACCGCGTCTTCGGCTCGCGAGATTTCAGCGCTCGCCTGGGAGAGCGCCGCGAGCGTCGCCTCGGGTTGAGCTTGAAAAATGAGATCGCCGCTCGCCTTGACACCGGCGATCGTCGCCGCGAGCCGTGAAATTTTCCATTGCTCGCCGCGCAGGATCACATCGAACCCGATATCGGCAGGCCCGAGCACCGCGCCGTTAGCGGGCGCAAGACCGAGGGCGGCCGCCAACGGAGCGAGATTGGGCGACTTCGCCTTGGCGGAGCCAAACAGCCGCGCGTCGTCGCTTCCCGCAGCGAGCACAAAGCGGCCTCGCCACGTGAGCTCCGCACCCATAAGCTGCGATGACGCATCGACGTCGTAGCCCTTCTCCCATTCGCCTGCTGCGTTGAGCGAGATGCGCGCGCGCCCGCTCGCCGCTGTCGCGGCGTTGACGCCAAGCTGGCGCAACAGCTCACCCGAGTTCGCGGAATTGAGGCTGACGGTCAGAGCGCGACCGCCGCTTTTCGGACGCGGATCGAGGGTGATTGCGAACTGGGTTTCGCTTGCCGATCCATTGGCTCTGAGCGAGTCGATGGCGGGAACGCCCTCAGCGTCCGCCGGCCCGCCGTGCGCTTCGAACGTCAAAGCCACCGGCGAAAGCTCGCCAGCCCGCTTGACCAGCGTCCGGCCCCAGTCGCCTGGCGCAAGGCGCGAAATCAGCGCGGCGAAATCGTGCAGCCGGTCGGCTCGCAAACGGCCCGTCGCCGAAGTCGAGTCGCGACCAAGCGCGCCCTCGACCTCGAGGGAGGCGCCGTCCAAACCCGCCACGCTCAAGCGCTTGAGGGCGACATTCGGCCCTGTTTTGGTGAGGTTCACCTCTAGCGAGCCGCTGTCGATCTCCGTTTCGCCGACGCGAGCGATATGCAGCGAGCCCGCTCTCAGCGAAAGCGAGAGATCGAGATCGCCGACCGTCTTCGCTGCGGCGAGACTCGGCAGCGCCTCGACATCGAGCGAATCGCTGGCGAGGTCGACGTCGAGGCGACCTGCGTCGGCGCCCGCGGGCGCCTTGAAGGCGAGCGCGCCGGTCAGGGCCGTGCGATCCAGCGTCAGCTTGAGATTGCGTCCAGAGAATCCGGCGGCTGAGACTTCGACCGCTCCCGAGAGCGATGCGCTACGGTAAGGAAGGGCTTGGCCGAACGCTGCGACCTTGGCCACGGACGGCGGCGCGCCGAGAGTCGCCCAATCGCGCAGGAGCGCGAAGTCCGCGCTCTTGAAAGCAACGTCGCCCCGAAACTTTGGTTCTGCGCTGGTCTCGAGATCCCCGTCCCCACGCAGACGCGATTCCCCCGGGAGGCCAAGGTTGAAGCTGAGATTGACCGGCGCTCCAGGGACAATTTTCACAGTCGCGTGAGCGTCGGGCAGCGTATGCTCGCCAAGGATGATCGACTGGGTCCAGACTTGGGCGTCGATCGCCATCTGGCTCTCACGGCCCTGAAGCGCCGCTGACACAACGCGAGTGAACAGCGCCGCGGCGCGCGCAGGCGTGACCCCGTCCTCGCCCTTGCGGCGCATGAACGCGTCGACATTGGCCTGTTTAGCTTTGAACGCGACGCTGATCCTGGCGGGCGGGCCGAACACGAGTTTGGCGTCCCCATCCGCGCGGATCGCTCTTTCCTCCGGCCCGAGTTGAAATTGCGCCCCGCGCAGGACCGCTTGATTGAAGTCGACGCCGACCGGCCCGGCGATCCGCCACGGGGTCGGCGCCTGCTCGCCGGGCGCCGTTCCCGTCAATGTGGCGTTTCCGGCGAGACGAAGGCCGCCGATCCCTGCCGCGGGGTCGCCTTGGAGGGCGCCGTCAAATTCGGCGCCAGGCCAGCTCGGCCCCGCATCCACCGTAACGCGGACCGGCGTCCCATCGGGCCCCGGCTTTTCCGAGGCGAGCCTGAAGACGACGGGAACGTTGTCCGGGCCGGAAAATTGCCCGCTCAGATGCGTGGGACCGTCGAGAGACGGCGCGGCGGCGTCGATCTCTACGCCGGAGATTTCCGGCGTCGCTCCGTTGGCTGCGCCGACGATTCTCACCCGCCCGTCCTGCACGGTCAGGCGGTCAAACCCAGTCGAATGAAGGCCGGCCATGCGCAGGGGCGGCAGCTTGAACGCGCCGTCAGGACTGCGGGTGAGGGTCAGAACGGGCTTCTCGAGGCGAATTTCGGTGAACTGGATGTGGCCGCCCGGCAGTTTGATGAGCGCAAGCTCCAGCCGGGCCGAGCCGAACGACAGCTTCGCCCCATCGGGCCCTGGCGCGCTGACCAAGCCTTCGCCCAGCGCGAGATAGGGCGTCGGCAGGACTCTCAGTTCGACCGGTCCCGTCAGGGAGACGTTCGCGCCAGTGATCGCGCTAAGCTGCGCCTCGATCTCACCACGCTGCGCCGACCAGTCGATGAGATAGGGCGCGACCAGCGCAACCGACATCACGGCGACAAGCGCGACCGCGATGATGGTCAGAACAGTGCGCACTTTGAAACGACTTCCACTCCGCCTCGACGAACTGCCGCGGCAACGATTCGCCGAGCTTCGCGGTTCAAAATGCCGCGAAAGTATGACCATGACAACAAAAGCGGCTCGGCGCGACGCCTGCGCGCTGCCATGCCTATGGACAATTGGCCTTGCGTCTTGCTCGGCGAACCGGCTCTGACCTACGCATAACCCGTTCGCCAGTGTCTTTTGGCGCCCTCTCTTAGCGCAGGTCGACCGGCGTCGAATGTGTTGACGGAACCGCGCTAAGGCTCGACATTGGGCGCCAAGGCGCGAACCCCGCGCTCAAGCCCTGCTTCGGGCGCGCGTTCATCCGGGAGGCGATACCCATGGACCTTCGACTGACCGAGGACGAGCTCGCGTTCCGCGCCGAGGTCCGCGCCTTTGTCCGGGACAACCTGCCGGCTTCGATCCGCGAGAAGATGGTCGCCGGCCGTCGCCTTTCCAAGGACGACTATGTGCGCTGGACGCGCATTCTCGCGGCCAAAGGATGGGCGGCCCCGCATTGGCCGCCGGCATGGGGCGGGACGGGATGGAGCCCGATCAAGCAATCGATCTTCCTCGACGAGACCCAGCGGGGCAACGCGCCTGAATTGGTTGCGTTCGGCGTCAGCATGGTGGGCCCGGTGATCTACACCTTTGGCTCGGAGGCGCAGAAGCAGCGATTCCTGCCCCGCATCATCGATCTCAGCGACTGGTGGTGCCAGGGCTTCTCGGAGCCCGGCGCGGGATCGGACCTCGCGAGCCTAAGGACAAGCGCCCGGCGCGACGCCGACCGCTGGGTGATCTCGGGCCAGAAGACCTGGACCACCACGGCCCAGTACGCCGACTGGATTTTCGTCCTCGCCCGCACCAACGCGCAGGCGAAGAAGCAGGAGGGCATCTCGTTTTTTCTGGTCGACATGAAGACGCCGGGGATTACGGTGAAACCCATCCAGACGATCGACGGCGGCCATGAGGTCAATGAGGTCTTTCTCGACGACGTGCGCGTCCCCGCCGACGCGATCGTCGGCGAGGAGAACAAGGGCTGGGACTACGCCAAGTTCCTGCTCGCCAATGAGCGCAATGGCATCGCCCGGGTCGGCGTCTCGAAAGCGCGTCTCGACCGGGTGCGTGAGCTCGCCTCGATTTCCGTCTATGGGTCTGGGCCGAAGATCGAGGATCCCTTCTTCCGCGCCAAGCTTGCTGGGGTGGAAGTGGAGCTGAAGGCGCTCGAAATGACCCAGATGCGGGTCATCTCCAACCGTCGCAACGCGGGCAAGCCCGATCCCGCCTCTTCGGTGCTCAAGATCAAGGGCTCGGAGATCCAGCAGGCGACCACCGATCTTTTGATGGAGGTCGTGGGGCCTTACGTCCTGCCCTATCGAGATTCCGACGACATGGGCAACGAGCCGCCGGTCGGCCCGGACTGGGCGGCGCCGCTCGCGCCGATCTATTTCAACAACCGCAAGGTCTCGATCTACGGCGGATCGAACGAGATCCAGCGCAGCATCATCGCCAAGGCGATCCTGGGGCTCTGAAATGGACTTCGAGCTCAGCGCCGAACAGGAGCTTTTGCGCGACAATATCGCGCGGCTGATGAAGGACCGTTACGGGTTCGAGGCCCGCAAGACTTATCAAGCGAGCCCCCACGGGTGGAGCGACGCGCTCTGGCGCGACTACGCCGAGATGGGTCTGCTCGGCGCGCCCTTCGCCGAGGCCGACGGCGGCTTCGGGGGCGGCCCGGTCGAAACCATGATCGTGATGGAGCAGTTCGGCAGGGCGCTGGCGCTCGAGCCCTATCTTCAAACCGTGGTCCTGTGCGGCGCCCTCATCAAGCATGGCGCAAGCGACGTCCAGCGGGCGGAGCTGATTGGAGCGATCGCCGCCGGCGATCTCCGGCTGAGCTTCGCGCATATGGAGAGACAATCGGGTTACGATCTCAACGATGTGGCGCTGAGCGCCGTCAAGGACGGCGGCGGCGGATTCGTGCTGAACGGAGAAAAGGCGCTGGTCGGTCAGGGCGACAGCGCCGGCAAGTTCATTGTCTCCGCCCGCGTAAAGGGCGCGCGCCGCGACGGGAACGGCGTCGGCCTTTTCCTCGTCGACGCCAATGCTGAGGGCGTGACCCGCCGCGGCTATCCGACCCAAGACGGCCAGCGGGCGGCGGAGATCAGCTTCGCTGGCGTCCGGGTCGCGCCGCACGACGCTCTCGGCCCCCCGGGCGGCGCGCTGCCGGTCATCGAACGGGCGATCGACGAGACGATCGCCGCGCTCGCCGCAGAAGCCGTCGGGGCCATGTCCGAGGCCCTCACGATGACGGTCGAATACCTCAAAACCCGCAAGCAGTTCGGCGTCACGATCGGCTCGTTCCAGGCGCTTCAGCATCGCGCCTCAGACATGGTTGTCGCGCTCGAGCAGGCGCGCAGCATGATGTATCTGGCGGCGATGATGGCGGGCGACGACGACGCGGCCGAGCGCGCCAGGACGATGTCGGCGGTGAAGGCGCAAATCGGCCGCTCCGCCAAGTTTATCGGCCAGCAGGCGGTGCAGATGCATGGCGGCATCGCGATGACCTACGAGTACAAGGTCGGCCACCTGTTCAAGCGCCTGACGATGATCGATACGGCTTATGGCGACGCGGACGTTCACGTGCGCCGCCTCGCCGACCGCGGCAGCCTGTTTGCTTGAACCTTGCAAAGCGCGCCCCGCACCATCCTCATCACCGGGTTCGAGCCTTTCGGCGGCGCGACGGTCAACGCCTCCTGGGAAGCGGCGCGACAGCTCGAGGGCTGGCGCTGTGAGGACTTCGTGGCGGTCGCGCGCCTCATGCCCTGCGCCTATGATTCTTCGGTGAAGAAACTCATCCACGAAATCGAGGCCCTCCGGCCCGGGGCGATTCTGATGACCGGCCAGGCGGCTCGCCGCGGCGCCGTCTGCGTCGAGCGCTTCGCGCGCAACCTGGACGACGCCAATGCGCCAGACAACGCCGGCGCGATGCGAACGGCGCTCAGGATCTCCCGCGCCGCGCCCGAATGGCTAGAGGCGACGGCGCAGGTCGGCGCCATAGCGAGAGCCGTGAAAGACGCGGGAATTCCGGCGCGCGTTTCGAGGAACGCCGGAGGGTTCGTCTGCAATCACCTCTATTTCCGCGCGCTTGAATACGTGGGCGGCCTCGATCATCCGATTCCCGCTGTTTTCCTGCATCTGCCGGCAACGCCGGAACAGACGCCGGCGGGAGCGAGCGGGAAGCGGATGACGCCCGCCAAAGCCGCCGACGCGCTCCGGGCCGCCGCGACGACGATGGTCGATCTCCTGGGATCGAGCGCGGCGGCGTGACCGGCGCGCTGCTGACCATCGGGGTCGATGGCGGTGCCACCCGCTGCCGCGCGCGGCTGCGCAACGCGAACGGACAAGCGCTCGCCGAGGCGAGCGGCGCCGCGGCGAACATCCATGTTGATTTCGCCGGCGCCATCGCCGCGCTGCGGGCGGTGGTCGACGAGCTTCTGGCGAAGGCTGGACTTAAGGACGCCGATCGGGAGTTGATCGCGATCGGCCTCGGGCTCGCCGGGTTCAAGGAGGAAAGCGACGCGGCGCGAGTCGCGGCGGCCTTTCCCGGCTTTCGCCTGGTGCGCGCGGCGAACGACGCGACCGCCGCCTGCATCGGCGCCCACGCCGGCGCGGACGGCGGGCTGATCATCGCCGGCACCGGCTCTGCCGCCATCGCTAGGGTGCGGGGCAAGGAGACGATCATCGGCGGGCGCGGATTCGCGCTCGGCGATGACGGGTCGGGCTCGCATATCGGTCTCGATGCGATGCGCGCCGCGATGCGCGCGTTTGATCAAATCGGCCCAGCTAGCGCGCTGACCGCCGACCTCATCAGCCACTTCAAGAGTGATCCGGTCGCGATGATGCTCTGGGCGCGCGATGCGAAGCCAGGTGATTTTGGCGCCTTCGCGCCGCGCGTGTTCGAACGCGCGGGAGCCCGTGATCCGGTCGCGCTCGATATCGCGCGAGGAGCGGCGCGCGCCATCGGCGTGCTCACCCGCGGCGTGGTCGCGCTTGGCGCGGAGCGGGTGGCGCTGGTCGGGGGCGTCGGCGAAGCCTTGCGCCCCTATTATGAACCGGATATCGCCGCGCGGCTCGAGCCGCCGCTCTACGATCCGACCGACGGCGCGATCCTGCTCGTCGGGCGCGCCGTCGCGCCTCAAAGGGAAGCCGTCCCGTGAAGGTTTTCTATGGTGCCCGCCTGTTCGACGGCGAACGATTGCACGACGATTTCGCGCTCGTTGTCGAGGGCCGCTCCATCCAGGCGCTCGTCCCCGTTCGAGACCGCCCGCGCGGCGGCGAGCAGGTCGATCTCGGCGGCGGGATTCTCAGCCCGGGCTTCGTCGACTGGCAGATCAATGGCGGCGGCGGCGTTCTGTTCAACGCCGATCCGACGATCGAGGGGATCGCCGCCATTGCAGCCGCCCATCGGCGCGCGGGCGTCACCGCCTTCCTGCCGACGGTCGTGACCGACGCGCCGCGCGTGCTTTCAGCCGCGCTCGCGGCGGCGCGAGAGGCACACGAGCGCGTTCCCGGCGCGCTTGGAATCCATGTCGAGGGGCCGTTCATCGACGTGAAGCGCAAGGGCGTGCACCCGCCCGAATTCGTCCGTCCGATGGAGGAAAAGGACGCCGGCGCCCTGATCGAGGCGCGCTCAGGCGTCATGGTCGTCACGCTCGCGCCTGTCTCGGTCCCGCTTGAGCGCATCGCGCGGCTGGCGAAAGGCGGGATCATCGTCAGCCTCGGCCATTCGGACGCGAGCGCGGAGGAGGCGCAGGCCGTCTTCGACACCGGCGCCAGCGCCGTCACCCATCTCTATAATGCGATGAGCCAGCTCTCGTCGCGCGCGCCCGGCGTCGTCGGGGCGACGCTCGCCGACCCGCGCATCATCTGCGGCCTGATCGCCGATGGCGAGCATGCCCATGCCCTCGCCTACCGCGCAGCTTTCGCCGCCAAGGGCTCGCGCGGCGTTGCGCTCGTCTCGGATGGCATGCCGCCCGCGGCCGGCGGGCTTGACACGTTCGAGTTGCAGGGGCGACGGATGACGCGGGTCGGCGCTAAGCTCATCGCCGAAGACGGGACGCTCGCCGGCGCGGCAATCACCATGCGCGACGCGGTCGAGTATGTCGTCCGGGTGCTCAAAGTCCCGCTCGCCGACGCGCTCATGATGGCGACGCTGACGCCGGCGCGGCTCTTGCGCGTCGATGATCGGATCGGGCGGCTCAAGCCCGGCCATCGCGCCGACCTCGTCCATTTGACTGACGCTCTTCAGGTGTCGGAGGTCTGGACGGGCGGGCGCCGGCTCGCCGAGGTCGACGCGGCGGCGTAAGGAAGCGCGGGCCAGGCGCCTGCGATCCGCATACGCGGCGCCGACGGCGCTAAGCAAGAAACAATGCGCGCCGCCGATCTTCGTATTATATTCCGGCCGAACGCGTGCGAAGGCTTCGAGCCCGAGAACCACCGGACCGGTTGCGCTGCTCGTAGACCTGTGGAGGTAGTTTCTGATGGACGACCTCAAATTCGGCAAACGCAACAAACGAGGGGACTGGACGCCAAGCACCTATCTCTCGATTGCTCCCGTATTCGTCCTTCCGCCTCAGCCGCTCGCCTTTCTGAAATGGCTACCGGGCTATTTCCTGCCTTGGAACCTCCTGTTTGCGGCGTCGGCGGTCGCCTACGCGCTGTTCGTGCTGCCGGACGTCGAGGTGATGAAGACGCTGGCCTGGGGCTGGATTCTCAGGCTCTTCATCGTCAACTGCATCGCAGTGTTCCTGTTCTACGGCGCGTTCGAATACCGGCTCTATATGGCGCGCGCTCAAGGGAACCGCTTCAAGTACCACGCCAAATTTCCCAACGACGTGAAGAACAAGGCCTTCCTTTTCCACAGCCAGAACGCCGAGGGCCTCATCCGCGGTTTCGGAACCGGCGTGCCGATCTGGACGGCCTATGAGGTCGGGATCCTGTTCACCTTCGCCAACGGCTACGCGCCCTGGCTCTCCTTCGCCGAGCATCCCCTCTACCTCGGATGCGTGGCGCTGCTCGTGCCGATCTTCCATGAATTCCATTTCTTCTGCATTCACCGCCTGATTCATTGGCCGCCGCTTTACCGCTCAGTGCACAGCGTGCATCACCACTCGGTCAATCCGTCGCCATGGTCATCGCTGTCGATGCACCCGGTTGAGCACCTTCTTTATTTCTCATCGTCGCTCATCCATCTGATCATCCCCTCGAACCCGGTGCTGGCCATTTATCAGCTGAATTATGCGGGATTCGGCGCGGTTGTCGGCCACATCGGCTTCGACAAGATCGAGTCGAGCGAAGAGGCCGCCTTCGACAGCCATGCCTACGGCCATTACCTCCACCAAAAGCATTTCGAAGTGAATTACGGCGACGGGCTCGTGCCTTTGGACAAGCTGTTCGGCACCTGGCACGACGGCTCGCCTGAGGCCGAGGCGCGGATGAACGCGCGATACGAGAAGCGCAAGGCGCGCCTCAACGCGGTCAAGGCCGCAGACTGAATGCGCTGCGCGAGGGAAAGCTACACCCTAAGCGGCATCAGCACGTAGAGGGCGGGCGCGCCCTCGCGATCCTGGATGAGGGTCGGCGAGCCGGGATCGGCGAGGCGGATCAGCGCGGTGTCGGACGACAGCTGGCCGACGATGTCGAGCAGATAGCGGGCGTTGAAGCCGATATCGATCGGCGCCGAATCGTAATCGGCCTCGATCTCCTCGCTGGCCGAGCCGGAATCAGGATTGTTGACCGAGAGCGTCATCTTGCCGTCTGCGATCGCGAGCTTGATCGCCCGCCCGCGCTCGGACGAGAGCGTCGCGACCCGGTCGACCGCTCTCTCGAACGGCTCCTTGTCGACGACAAGGCGCTTGTCGTTGCCGGTCGGGATGACGCGCGCATAATCGGGGAAGGTGCCGTCGATCAGCTTCGTCGTCAGCACGACGTCGCCGAATGAAAACCGCGCTTTCGCGGTCGAGATCTCGATCCCGACGTCCTGCGAGGGGTCCTCCAGGAGCTTCTGCACTTCGCTGACCGCCTTTCGCGGCACGATGACGCCCGGAATGCCGATCGACCCCTCGGGGGCCGCGGTTTCGACCCGCGCCAGCCGGTGCCCGTCGGTCGCGACCGCGCGCAGCATCGGCGCGCCTCCGCTGTCGACGGTATGGAGGAAGACGCCGTTGAGATAGTAGCGCGTCTCCTCGGTCGAAATGGCGAACTGGGTGTTCTCGATCAGGCCCTTGAGCTCGGCCGCCGGCAGGACGAACTTGTGCGAGAACTCGCCCGCGGTCAGATCGGGAAAGTCGGACGCCGGCAAGGCCTGCAAGGTGAAGCGCGAGCGCCCCGAGCGCAGCACGAGCTGTCCCGTGTCTCCCGTCGTCTCGAGGCTCGCCTGGGCGCCCTCCGGGAGCTTGCGCACGATGTCATAGATCACATGGGCCGGAACGGTCGTCGCGCCGTTCTGGGCGACATCGGCCGCGACCTGCTCGGCGGCCTCGAGGTCGAGATCCGTGCTTTTGAGCGCCAGTTTGCCGTCCTTGGCCTCGATCAGCACATTGGCGAGGATCGGGATGGTGTTGCGCCGCTCGACGATGCGATGGACGTGCCCAAGCGCCTTGAGCAGGACCGAACGCTCGATGGTGACTTTCATCGCTTGAAATCCCAACAATCGCTGACGAGTGCGCCCCCGGCGGGGGGCGGACTTTGCCAAGATGGGGGCCGGGGCGCAAGCCGAAGCGCGTCCGATGGCCCGTTACCCAACGCTTTTCGCGTTTTCCTCTCGGGGCCGCATGGAACGGCGGAAGGATCGGCCGGACGCGCGCCTCGGGTCCGCTGGTCCTGGGGGCCGCGGCCGGGCGCCGGGCCGCGACGCGACCCACAACCCATGCGGGAGTCTCCGGAAAATAAACCCGCGTAAACGCCAGCAAAACGCCAATAGACGCTAGTAAACGCTAGTAATTTTACTCCAATTTACTAGCGTTTATTTTTTGGAATCGGGACTTTTCAATGGGGTACGAGCGATTCGAATAAAAAAATTTCCCCTTCGTCTTTGACTCGCGCGAGGGTTGTGCTCAAGCCGGGCTTCCAAACAGCCACCGCCTCTCCCGCACGGCTGGCAGCGGCGCGGACTGATTCCATCAATTCGAATACATATAGCCTCTATTTCTGATTTTGTCAAGGCAAGGTTGGGCTCGAGCGATGGCGCGTTCGTCGCGCCCGATCGAGAAAAAGGTTTACTAGCCCTTAAACCAGTGGCCTTACGGTCCTTACGTGGCGGGGCGCGTTTCGCCCGAGGCTCCCTCAATCGGAGACGCCGCGAGCGGGATCAGCGATGTTCGGCCGAGGCGGCAAGAAGAGGCGGGACCGGATCGAGCCGCGCTTCGGCCGGAGCGAGGGAAGCCGGAGCCCCACAGGCGACCTTCGCGCCGATCCGGCCGACCGTCCGCCGAGCTTACGCAAAAGAAAGGCCCGCTCGTCGCGATCCGCCGTGAGCCCCAGGCGCAGACGGCGCCGCTCCGCGCTTGGCCACCTCGCCTATTGGGGCCTCGTGCTCTCGGTCTGGGGCGTCGTCGCGCTCGGCGCGCTTTTCGCCTATAACGCGAGCCAGCTTCCGCCGATCGATCAGCTCGCGGTGCCGAGGCGCCCGCCCAACATCGCCATCCTCTCCGACGACGGCTCCCTCATCGCCAATCGCGGCGACACCGGCGGCCCAGCGGTCAGGCTCATCGACCTGCCGCCCTATCTGCCGAAGGCGTTCGTGGCCATCGAGGACAAGCGGTTCTACGAACATCATGGCGTCGACCCTTTCGGCCTGTCGCGCGCGCTTCTGCGCGACGTGACCGGCGGGGGCGCCGTCGAGGGCGGCTCGACGCTCACCCAGCAGCTTGCCAAGAATCTGTTCCTGACCCGTGAGCGCACGCTGTCACGAAAGATCCAGGAGGCGATCCTGGCGTTCTGGCTCGAGCGCCGCTACTCCAAGGACCAGATCCTCGAACTCTATCTGAACCGCGTCTATTTCGGTTCGGGCGCCTATGGAGTCGAGGCCGCGTCGCAGAAATATTTCGGCAAGAGCGCGCGATTCGTGACGCTGCCGGAGGCGGCGCTCCTCGCCGGCCTGATGAAGTCGCCGACCAGGCTCGCGCCCGACCACAACCTCAAGGGCGCCAACGAGCGCGCGGCCGAGGTCATCACCGCGATGGCCGAACAAGGGCATATCACCGAGGCGATGGCCAAGGCCGCGCTCGCCAATCCGGCCGAGGTCAAGCACGACAAGGGGGCAGGCTCGATCAACTACGCCGCCGACTACGTGATGGACGCCCTCAACAATACGATCGGCGCGATCGACGAGGACATCGTGGTGACGACCACGATCAATCTCAAGATGCAGGGCGAGGCCGAGCGGGCGCTGACGGAAGAGCTCAATGCGAAGGGCGCGAAGTTCGGCGTCGAACAGGGCGCGCTGGTCGCGCTCGATCCCATGGGCGCGATCAAGGCGTTGGTCGGGGGACGCAATTATGCCGAGAGCCAGTTCAATCGCGCCGTCGCGGCGAAGCGCCAGCCCGGCTCATCGTTCAAACCGTTCGTCTATCTGGCCGCGCTCGAGAAGGGCCTCACTCCCGACACCGTGCGCGACGACGCGCCGATCAATGTCAAGGGCTGGAGCCCGGAGAATTATTCGCGCGAATATTTCGGCCCCGTCACGCTCACCAAGGCGCTGGCGCTTTCGCTCAACACGGTCGCGGTGCGATTGGGCCTGGAGGTCGGGCCGAAGGCGGTGGTCGCGGTCGCCCATCGGCTCGGGATCACCTCCGATCTCGATCCGGTTCCGTCGATCGCGCTCGGCTCCTCGGACGTGACGCCGCTCGAGATGGTCTCGGCCTATGCAGCCTTCGCCAATGGCGGCATCGGTGTCCAGCCGCATGTGATCACGCGCGTACGCACAGCAGGCGGCAAGCAGCTCTACCTGCGGCGCAACGCGAACTTCGGCCGCGTGATCGACCCGCAATACGTGGCGATGATGAATGAGATGATGCAGGAGACCCTGCTCATCGGCACCGCGCGCAAGGCCGAACTGCCGGGCTGGCAGGCCGCGGGCAAGACGGGCACCAGCCAGGATTGGCGCGACGCCTGGTTTCTTGGCTACACGAGCTATCTTGTCGCCGGCGTCTGGCTCGGCAACGACGACAACTCGCCGACCCGGAAGGTTTCGGGCGGCAATCTGCCCGTCGAGATCTGGAGCCGGTTCATGCGGGCCGCGCACGAGGGCGTGCCGGTCGCCGGCCTGCCGGACGGGACCTGGCGCGGCGCCGGGGCGCAGACCCCGGACGCCTCGCCGTCGCCGCCGCTTGACCTCACCAGTATGCAGAGCCCGAGCGGCGGACGCGGGGGACGCCCGCCGCAGCCGGCGCCGGCGCCGCGCGAGGCCTTCGTTCCCCAGGCGAGGGCCGGCCCTCGCGGGACGGCCGGAGCGAGCGAAGGCGGGGCGCTGCTTCCGCCAGCCGACATCCCGAACGCCGGCCGGGGCCCGCGAGAGCGCAACAGGGGACTGCTCGACAAGCTGTTCGGCACATTGTGACGAGCGGCTCCCGCCAACGCGGGATTGCCCCGCCGCTGCGCAGGCGCCAATCTGCATCGTCTGATCGAGCTCGAGGAGCGGTCGAATCCATGTTGAAGCGGCTCGTCGCCTCCGCGATGCTGATCGCGGCGCTCTGCGCCACCGGCGCGCGCGCCGACACCTTGCCCCTGCCCGACAATCTCACCGGATTCAGCACCCGCGACGGCGAGGTCTATTTCGGCGAGAGCGACGCGCGCGAGGCCTATTTCCCGCTCGCCGACAACTTCCTGACCCAGAAGACCCAGGCCTATTGCGGCGTCGCCAGCATCGTGATGGTGCTCAACGCGCTAGGCGTTCCGGCGCCGCCGGTTCCGGAATACGAGCCGTACCGCACCTTCACCCAGGACAATGTCCTCGACGAGCAGACGGACAAGGTTCTGCCGCGCGAAACTCTGGCGAAGCAGGGCATGACTCTCGATCAGATCGGCGGAATTCTCGCCCTTGAGCCGGTCAAGGCGGAGGTTCATCACGCGTCGGACAGTTCGGTCGACGAGTTCCGGAAGCTCGCCAGCGCCTATCTTCGCGAGAAAGGCCACTTCGTCATCGTCAACTACCTGCGCAAGGCGCTCGGCGAGCAGAAGGGCGGCCATATTTCGCCGCTCGCCGCCTATGACGCAAAGACCGACCGCTTTCTTGTCCTCGATGTCGCGCGGTATAAATATCCGCCCGTCTGGGTGAAGGCGGCCGACATGTTCGCCGCGATGAACACCCCAGACGCCTCGAACGGCGACAAGTCCCGCGGCTTCGTTCTGGTGACGGCAACGGCCGCTCAATAGCGGCGTAGCGTCCCTCCATCCTGGATTGCTCCCCCGGGGCTGGCCCCCGGGAGAACAATTGCTTATTGGCTTGCCTTACAGCTCCACGCCGCGTGTGCCCACGTCTATCGCATAGACCGACGTGCTGGCGCAGATGAATAGCCGATTGTGATGGTGGCCGCCGAAGCACAGGTTGGCGGCCACTTCTGGCACCACGATCGCACCAAGCGGCGTGCCGTCGGGGGCGAACACGCGCACCCCGTTGAGCGCGTGGTTCGGCGACCAGCCGCCGGCTGCCCAGATGTTGCCATCTTCGTCGGCGCGGATGTCGTCGGCTATGTAAGGCTGAGGCACGTCCTTGAAATCGTGCAAGAGCTTTCCGTTTGAGAGCTTGCCGTCGTCGCCCACGTCGTAGACGCGGATGATGGTTTGCTTGAAGGGGCCGCCCAGTGCGCCGGTGTCGGTCACATAGAACTTCTTCTCGTCGGGCGAGAAGCAAAGGCCGTTCGGCATGCTGAAGTCGCCGACCACGACATCCATCTTCCCGCTCTTTGGATCCAGCCGGTAGACATTGCGCGGCAGCTCCGGCTCCTCGCGATTTCCCTCGTGGTCGCCGCCGATGCCATAACTTGGGTCGGTGAACCAGACGCTGTCGTCGGACTTGACGATCACCCCGTTCGGTGAGTTCAGCGGCTTGCCGTTGAACTTGTCGGCGAGCGTCGTGATTGACCCGTCAAACTCGGTGCGGGTGACGCGGCGCGTGCCCTGTTCGCAGGAGACGAGGCGGCCCTGGCGGTCGCGGGTGTTGCCGTTGGTGAAGTTGGACGGCTGGCGGAACACTTGCGTTTTGCCAGTCGTAACGTCGTAGGCCATCAGCCGGTCGTTCGGGATGTCGCTGAAAATGAGCCGTTGCTGATCGCCGAACCATACTGGCCCCTCGGTCCAGACGCCCCCGGTCCAGATGCGCACCAAGCCGGTCGTGCCGGCGCTGTATTTGGCGAAGCGCGGGTCGAAAACCTCGAAGGCGGGATCGGGATAGATCGCGGTCGAGGGATCGTTCCAGTCGCGCGCAGGCGGCATCGTGCCCGGCGGGTCCGGAATGTTGGTCTGCGCGAGCGCTGGGACCGCGGCGACCGATGATGCAGCCGCAAGCGCGGCCGAACGCAGAAAATTGCGTCGATCCATGTGCGTTTCCTCCTATGCCTTTTTTCGGCAGAGCCGAGTGTAATCGCGGGGGGAACCGACAGGCAAGCGAGTCGGGAAGGTGTCTGTCCGTCGCCGGGAATTTTTCTCGCGATTGGCCAGAGCCTACGCGGCGGGCTTGCGGCCGGCAAACGACCGGCGGATGCTCGTCCCACCCCAGGGAGGCCCCAAAGCGCGAAGACCGACCACTTCCTCATCCTCGATGTCGCCCGCTATAAATATCCGCCCGTCTGGGTGAAGACGGTCGACATGTTCGCGGCGATGAACACCACCGACGCTGCAAACGGCGATAAGAGCCGCAGCTTCGTGCTGGTGACGACGGCGGCCGCCCGATAGCGGCGCTTCCCCTTCGTTCAATCCATGGAACATGTCGCACACGCTAATCGTTAGTGCGGGTCGTCGCCCCGCATCTTGAAGCGGACGGACGGCGAACGTGCCGTCAAACCGCGCGCTATCCGGGTTTGTCGTTTTCTCAAGCGGACCGGCAGGGGTCGGAAGCATCCACCCCCGCTAACCCAAGGCGCCCTTTTCGACCCCGAGGTCGATATTAACGGCGCCGCAGACGCAGGTTCGCCGAGATGCAATCGCCGCGGTCGCAGAAACCCCGAACAAATTATCAGCTTGGAAGCATTTACGCTCTCGTCACCGCGCTCTTCTTGTCGGTGCAAGAGCCATTTTCGTTTCTGGCGGCCAAGCGACTCACGGTCACGCAATTCGTGTTCCTGACCCAGGTCGCCCTGTTGATCTCGATTCCGCTATTGGTTGCGCGGGGGAAGAGCCGCCGCGACCTCGTTGTGCTGCTCGGGAACGCCGCCAACTATCGCAAGCTTGGAGCCCTGTTTTCGATCGGCATCGTCGGTTTGCTGCTGTTCAAGCTCGCGCTCAGCAACGCGCATCCGATCATCATCTCCGCGATCATCAACCTCCAGCCCTTCTTCGCGGCCGTGGTGGCCCTGATCATAGCGAGGGTGCCCATCCCGGTCTCGCCCACGATCTTCTTCGGTTGCCTCATTTGCGCGTTTCTCGGCGCGATGACGGTGGCCTGGAGCCAGGTCGGCGAGGCGAACCAGCCGGACTTGAGCCAATTGGCTGAGAGCGCGATGCACGGCACCTGGCTCTACGCCATTCCGGTGCCGATCTGCACGGCGCTGGGCGGAACGCTCGTCTGCAAATGGTTCGCGAAATACGACAAGTCGGCTGCGATCGCGGCGAATTTCTTCGTCTCGGCTGTCATCCTTATCCCCGTCGTGGGGCTTTTCTTGTATTGGCGCTCCGAGTTGCATTTCGGGCAGGTCGTTCCGGTGATCCTGATGATGGCGGGCACAATCATCGCCGCCTCGGTTGGGCGTGTCCTCTATCAAATCGCGCTCAGCGTCACCGGGAACGACAACGGTTTCGTCACGATGTTTTTTCTCCTGATCCCGGCCCTCACCGCTTTGATCTCGTTCGCCCTGTCGTGGTGGATTTCCGATTTGCATTTTGCTGTCACCTGGATGTTCTATGTCGGCCTGGTTGTCGTTTCGACCTCGCTCCTGTTCTTTTCGCTGAAATCCTGGGCGCGGTCGGCGTGACGATGATCAAAAGACAGCTCTCGGATCAAGACAGGAACTCGCTTTGGCCAGCAACACCCAAGTCCTGCTCGACCACCGGCCGACCGGCAAGCTCTCGCCCGCCTGCTTCCGCATTGTCGAGACGCCGGTTCCCACGCCAGGTCCGGGCGAAGCGCTGGTGCGCCACACGTTCCTGTCGCTCGACCCCTACATGCGCGGCCGGCTCAGCGACGCGAAATCCTACGCCAAGCCGCAGGAGGTGGGCGCGGTGATGGGCGGGGGCACGGTCGGCATTGTCGAGGCCTCGAACGATCCGCGCTTTTCTCCGGGCGACGCCGTCGTCGGCATGGGCGGCTGGCAGCGCTATTCGCTCGGCGACGGCGCGAGCTTGAGGGTGATCGACGCCAAGGCGGCGCCGATCCAGGCCTATCTTGGCTCGCTCGGCATGCCCGGCGTCACCGCCTGGTACGGCCTGAACAGGATCATCGCGCCGAAGGCGGGGGAAACCGTGCTCGTCTCGGCGGCGACCGGCGCGGTCGGGTCGGTGGTCGGCCAGCTCGCCAGGGCCGCCGGGGCGCGTGCGGTCGGCATCGCCGGAGGCCAGGAGAAATGCGCCTATGCGGTCAAGGAACTCGGCTACGCCGCCTGCGTCGATCACAAGTCGCCGAGCTTCGCCGAGGAGCTGAGAGCCGCGGCGCCGGACGGCGTCGACGGCCTGTTCGAGAATGTCGGGGGCGAACCGTTTCAGCAGGCCCTGCGCCGGCTCAATGATTTCGCCCGGATCGCGGTCTGCGGGCTGATCGCGTCCTACGAGGGAGCGCCGACCGTGTTGCCGGACATGCGCATTTTCCTGGTCAGGCGCATCAGGATGGAGGGGTTCATCGTCTCCGACCACATGGACTTGTGGCCGAAGGCGATCGGCGAACTGGCCGCTCTCGCCGCGGCCAGGAAGCTCGTCTGGCGCGAGACGATCCGTGACGGACTCGAGAACGCGCCCCAGGCGCTGGTCGACCTTTTGAAGGGCGAGAATTTCGGCAAGATGCTGGTCCGGGTGAATTGAGCTAGAGTCAATGATCCACCTGCCCGTTGGCTGAGCCGCAGCAAGCCCGATCATTTGTTGAGTTGTATAAAACCGCGCAGGCCACTATTTAGCAGCCATGAAGCTCGGCGACTGGCTCAGGCGCAATCAGGTGACCCGCGCGGATTTCGCCCGCCGGATCGGCGTTTCACCCGGCGCGGTCACGCTGATATGCCGCGAGCACGGATCGTGGCTCTCGCGTGAAACCGCCGGCCGGATCGTGGCCGAGACGCAGGGCGCCGTCACGCCGAACGATTTTCTCGACACCGCGCCGCCGGCGCCCAATGGATTCGACATGCTTCTCCCCGTCTCCTCCGTCATCGAGGCCTTCGCTCGCGGCGAGATCGTCATCGTCACCGATGATGACGACCGCGAGAATGAGGGCGACCTGATCGTCGCCGGCCAGTTCTGCACGCCGGAGAAAATGGCCTTCATCATCCGCAATGGTTGCGGCATCGTCTGTGCGCCGCTGACGGCGGATGACGCGCGCAGGCTGCATCTTTCCCCGATGGTGGCGATCAACGACGCGCCGCTCGGGACGGCTTTCACCGTCTCGGTCGACGTCAAGCACGGCCTCACCACCGGCATCTCGGCCGAGCAGCGCTCGAACACCGTGCGCGCGCTCGCCAACGGCAATATGGGCGCAAGCGACTTCGTCCGGCCGGGCCATGTCTTCCCGCTGATCGCCAAGCAGGGCGGCGTTCTCATGCGCTCCGGCCATACGGAGGCGGCGGTCGATCTCTGCAAGCTCGCCGGCCTGCCCCCGGTCGCCGCGATCTGCGAGCTCGCCAACGACGACGGCACGGTGATGGTGGGCAGGCAGATCGCCGACTTCGCCGAGCGCCACAAGCTCAAACGCATCTCGGTCGCCGAGCTGATCGCCTACCGCCAGGCGCGCGAGAAGCTGGTCGAGCGGGTCGCCTGTTTTCCGGTCAACTCGGCCCATTTCGGCCAGCAGCGCGGCTACGCCTACCGCACCCCGTTCGATCCCGTCCTGCATTTTGCTTTCGTTCACGGCGAGATCGGCGACGGACGCGACATGCCCGCGCGCCTGCACCGCGCCGACATCGTCACCGACATTTTCGGCGGCGTCATCCCCAAGGTGCTGAGCCGCTTCAAGGCCGAGGGGCGGGGCGCGCTCATCTACCTGCGCGACGGCGCGGCCGGCGTGCCGGCGAACCTCAGCGGCGCTGAACAGACCGGCTCCGACGGCGAGCGCGCGTCGCTCTGGAGAGAGGTCGGACTCGGCGCCCAGATCCTGCGCGACCTCGGCGTCACCTCGATCCGGCTGCGCACCGACAATCCGCGCACCTATGTCGGACTTTCGGGCTTCGGCATCGAGATCGCGGCGGTCGAGCCGATCGACGGCTGAGCGGCGGTCGAGGCCGCGCGAGACGCGGCCGATCCCGCTGCACGCGCCTCTCACGCCTGCACTACCCCTTCACAAGTTCTTGAGCCGGCCGCCCTTGCCAGGAGGCGGGTCGGGCGGCCAAGACGAAGCCCTGCATGTCCCTCCTGCCCGACACCGATCCCGCAGGCGTCGTCGCCGCGGAAGCGGTCCTGCAAAATCCGGCGACGCTCAGCGACCTTCTCGCCGTCCAGGCTTATGTCTGGTTCTGGGCCGGGGGGGTCTGCAACAGGCTGGCCGTGCAGATCCAGGCCATCGCGCTCGCCTGGCAGGTCTATGCGGTCGCGCGTCATGCCGGGACGGTGAACGAGGCGGCGCTGGCGGTCGGCATGCTGGGTCTCGCCCAGTTCCTGCCGATGTTCGCGCTCGCCCTGTTCTCCGGCCACGCCGCTGACATTTACGACCGGCGCAAGATCATGATGGCGGGGCTTGGCGTGCAATTCCTCACATCCGCCCTGTTCGGCGCGATGGCCTATGGCGGGCTGAACGTCGTCTGGCCGATCTACGGCGTCGCGGCCGTATTCGGCTCGGCCAGGGCCTTCTACACCCCCTCCAGCACCGCTCTCGCCCCCACCCTGGTCGAGCGGCGGCTGATCCCGCGCGCGATCGTGGCCAGTTCGGCCGGCAATCAGATGGCGACCATCGTCGGTCCGGCGATCGGCGGGCTCCTGGTGGCGTTTTCGCCGGTTGCGGCTTTCGCGGCGGCGGGGGCGCTTTGCCTCGCTTCGCTCTTCTCGATCGCGCGGGTCAGGTCGCCGGCGGTCGAGCGTCGTACGGGCGCCTCGCGCTGGACCCTGATCGCCGAGGGGCTCAACTATGTCTGGAGCACCAAGGTCGTGCTCGGTGCGATCAGCCTTGACCTGTTCGCGGTTCTGCTTGGAGGCGTGACGGCGCTCCTGCCGGTCTATGCGCGCGACATCCTGCATGTGGGCCCGCAAGGGTTTGGAATCCTGCGCGCCGCCCCGTCGGCCGGCGCCATCGTCACCGGCTTCGTCCTGGCCGCCCGGCCGCTGAGGTCGCGGGTGGGCTTGAAGATGTTCGCGGCCGTCGGGATCTATGGGCTCGCGACCCTCATCTTTGCGCTATCGCGCTCGATGGTGTTGAGCGTGCTCGCGCTCGCGATTCTGGGAGCGGCCGACATGGTCTCGGTCTTCGTGCGCCAGTCTCTGGTGCAGATCGTGACGCCCGACCCGATGCGCGGGCGGGTCTCGGCGGTATCGAGCCTGTTCATCGGCGCCTCGAACGAACTGGGGGAGTTCGAATCGGGCGGGATGGCGCGGCTGCTTGGCCCGGTCGGCTCGGCTTTGTTCGGGGGCCTGGGCGCGATCCTCGTGACCTTGCTGTGGGCGGGACTGTTCCCGGCTTTGCGCAAGGCCGACAGGCTGGAATAGGTGGGGGTGGAATCCTGCCCGCGCGAGAATGACCGGCGGCCCGCTCACCCCTCCATCAGGGCCGTCACATGCGCGGCGACCGAGCGCGAGAGGCCCTCGAGATCGTAGCCGCCCTCGAGCACCGACACGATCCGCTCCCCGCTCGTCTTGCGCGCGATCGCCATCAGCTTCTGCGTCGCCCAGGCGAAGTCGGCCTCGGTGAGGTTGATATTGCCGAGTGGGTCGCGGCGATGCGCGTCGAAGCCAGCCGAGACGATGACGAGGTCGGGCGCGAACGCTTCGACGCGCGGCAGGATCCTCGCCTCCATCGCCGCGCGGAAGGCCTCGCCCCCATCGCCCGCCCTTAAAGGCGCGTTGACGATCTGGTCGTGCTCGCCGCGCTCGGAGACGGCGCCGCTGCCGGGATAGTGCGGCATCTGATGGGTCGAAGCGTACATGACCGTCGCATCGTCCCAGAAGATGTCCTGCGTGCCGTTGCCGTGATGGACGTCGAAATCGACGATCGCGACCCGCTCGGCTCCGTGCGCGGCGCGGGCGTGGCGCGCGGCGATGGCGGCGTTATTGAAGAAGCAGAATCCCATCGGGGTCGCGGCTTCGGCGTGATGCCCGGGGGGACGCGTGGCGACGAAGGCGTTGCGCGCCTTGCCGCTCATCACTTCGTCGACCGCATAGACGGCCCCGCCCGCGGCGCGCAGAGCCGCTTCGTAGGTGCCGGGCGACATCGACGTGTCAGAGTCGATCGCAGTCAGGCCCTCCTTCGGCGTCGCCGCGCGGATCGCTTCGATATAGTCTTTCGGATGAACCCGCGCGATCGCGGCGAGGTCGGCACGCGGCGCGATGTCGCGCGCCAGCATCTGGAAAGTCTCGCTCTCAAGCGCGCGTTCGATCGCGCGCAGGCGGTCGGGCCGCTCGGGATGGCCTTCGCCCATGTCGTGCGCGAGGCACGCGGGGTGACTGATGAGGAGCGTGGTCACGTTCTTGGCGTCCTGCTTGGCGATTTTGGTTCTCCCCGCCCCTCGTGAGCCGCACTTTCGCGCCCGCGCGAGTGAAAGTCCATGTCGCCATCCCGTCCGAGGCTGGCGTATGGGCGTGACCTGACCTAAGGTCGAGCGGGGCGCTCGCCCGGTTGCGCTGGAGAGCGCCCGCAAGTCAACCGGAAAGGCCTGCGCCGGCCGATGGCGGCGGAACACCCACAAACCCTGCCGTTCTGGCGGGTCAAGACGCTCGACGAGATGAATCTCGCCGAATGGGAAAGCCTGTGCGACGGCTGCGGCCGCTGCTGTCTCGTCAAGCTCGAGGACGAAGACACAAGCGAGATTCATTTCACCGACATCGGCTGCAGGCTGCTCGACGGCAAGACGTGCCGCTGCCTCGACTATAAACGCCGTCACCGGCTGGTTCCCGACTGCGTCAAACTGACGGCGACGGTGGTTCGCGAACTGGGCTGGCTGCCTGTCACCTGCGCCTACCGGCTGGTCGCCGAAGGACGCGACCTCTACAACTGGCATCCGCTCAAGTCGGGTTCGCCCGAGAGCGTCCACGAGGCCGGCGTCTCGGTCCGCGGGCGGGTGGCGGCCAGCGAGACCGACCTCGCGCCTGAGCGCTGGCCGAGCCGGATCGTCAAATGGCCGAATCGCAAGCCGCGCGCCCGGCGCCGAACCTCGGCCGATTGATCGGGCGATGTGTTTCCGCAGATCGGGTGGCGGCGTTATCCATCCTTCAGTCATTGAGGCGCCGGCGCCACAAACCATTCAGCCGCCATTCAACCACGCCCCGCTAAAGGGTAGCCGCTCCTAATCGAAAGGCGAACCCCATATGCGAAACATCCTGATTGCCTCTGCCTTTGCCCTCGGTGGCCTTGCGGCTGCGGCGCCCTCCCAAGCGATGCCTTTCGCGCCCGTCGAGAAGGCCCCATCCGCGATCACGCTCACAGCGGGCGGCTGCGGCGCCGGCTTTCATCGGGGACCGAATGGCGGATGCCGGCCAAACGGCGCGCCCCCGCCGGCTGCCTACCGTCACCCCTATGGTCATCCCTACGCCCGCCACTGCTGGTGGCGCCACGGCGTGCGCGTGTGCAACTGAGCGACTAAATAGGCGCAAGGCGCTGGCCTTTTCCCAAGGCCGGCGCCTCAGGCCGCGGCGCTTCTGCTCAGGCCGCGGCGCTTTCTTTAAGCCGCGGCGCTTCTTTCAAGCCGCGGCGCTTCTTTCAAGCCGCGGCGCTTCCTTTAAGCCGCGGCGCTTGGCTTGGCCTTCAGTGCTTGATGCCAGCGATTGAGACGGACGAGTTCGGGTGGGATCGCGATCCGCGCGGGCCTGGCGAAATCGAGCGCCACGAGGCCGGTGATGTCAGCGATGGTGAATCGGTCGCTGGCGATGAATGGCCGGTCGCTCAGGATCTCGTCGACAATCGCCATTGCCTGGAGCGCCCTCGGCCGATTGACCGCAGCCCAGTCGGGAACCTGAGGGTTCTCCATTTCCGCCATGTGCGGATGGGTGTGACGCAGCACCTGCGCAATCGGCAGAAGCAGGCGCAATTCCAGCTGTCGCTGCCACATCTCGATCATCGCCTGCTCGAGCGGCGTCACGCCGAACAGGTTCGGCTCGGGCCAAAGCAATTCGATATAACGGCAGATCGCGATCAATTCGGCGATCCTCGTCCCGTCGTCGAGCTCGAGCACCGGAATGGTCTGGAAGGGATTGAGCGCCGTAAATTCCGGTTTCTTGTGCTCGAGCCTGCCCAGATCGACCTCAACTCGCGGGATCGAGACGCCCTTTTCCGCGAGGAAAATACGCACGCGGCGCGGGTTCGGCGCCAGATTGGAATTGTAAAGCTTCATGGGCAGCCTCCCGCGGGGCGAAGGGCCCCGAGCGCCTGCGGGTTGAGACATCCTAAAGCCCGACGGCCGTGAGCGCGAACTGACGCAGCAAACCGGACACCGTTAATCAAATTATCCTCAACAGTCTCTCAATTGCGCGCGATCGCGTCAGCAGGTCGTTAATCATTTGAGCCGCATGATTGACGCGAGTAAGGGCGTGCGCGTCGGGCGGCTATGCGGGAAGTCGGTGCGGATCTAGGCGGAGGCGGCGGCAGCGCCAACTCCGAAGCCGCAGCGCGCAGGCGCAAGATGACCATCCAGCTCAGGGAGGCGCGGCGGTCTCTTTCCGAGCCCGATGCAATTCCGAGCCACTCAAGCGCCATGGTGCGTCTCTTCGCCGAGATCAACCGCAGCGCGACCCCCATGCTCGGAATTGTCGCGCTCGGCGTCTGCGCGACGGCGCTGGCCTGGGTGGACGCCAGCCCAATGGCGACCTGGGTCACCTTCATCTCCTGCGCGATCGCGACCGGCTATGCGCTGCCGATCGCCTTTCTCGAACTCGAGCGACAAGGAGAAGACCGCCGGCGTGTGGCGGCGCAAGTTCATCTTCTCCACCGCGCTCAGCGGTTCGGCCTGGGCCTACCTCATCGTGACGCTGCTGCAAAAGAGCGATCCGAACGCGCAGGCCTTCGCCATTGTCGTGATGCTGCTCGTCTCGACGGTGATGTCGCTGCTGGCGGCGGCCATTCCCGCGGCGTTCGTCGCCGGCATGCTGCCGATGATCATCGGCGTGATCCTGCTTTACGCGCCGCGGCTGCACGGGGTGGCGCTGCCGACGGCGGCGCTGTCGATCGGCGTCATCGGCTATTTCCTCGTCGTCGCGCGGCGTCTGCACGCCGCGGCCTCGCAGAATGTTTCGTTTCAGGCGGAGAAGGATTCGCTCATCGCCGAACTCGAGCAGGCCAAGCTCAATTCCGACGAGGCGCGCCGCCGCGCCGAGAGCGCGAACCTGGCCAAGTCGCGCTTTCTGGCGACGATGAGTCACGAGCTGCGCACTCCGCTCAACGCGGTCCTCGGCTTCTCGGAAGTGATGAAGGGCGAACTGTTCGGTCCGCACTCGGTGCCGGCTTACAAGGAATATTCCAGCGACATTCACGCTAGCGGCCAGCATCTCCTGATGCTCATCAACGAGATTCTCGACCTGTCGCGCGTCGAAGCGGGGCGGTATGAACTGAAGGAGGAGCCGGTCTCGCTCGGCGCGGTGGTCGAAGAATGCGTGCGTCTCTTGTGGATGCGAATCGAGCGGCGCCACCTCGTCATCACCGAAGCGATTGAAGACGGATTGCCCCGTATCTGGGTGGACGAGCGCGCGGTCCGTCAGGTCACCCTCAACCTGCTCACCAACGCCATCAAGTTCACGCCCCATGGCGGCTCGATCACCATCAAGGTCGGCTGGACGAGAAGCGGCGGACAATATCTCTTCATCCGGGACACCGGGCCTGGCATTCCTCCGGAGGAGATCCCGATCGTGCTGTCGTCCTTCGGCCGCGGGGCGCTGGCGCAGAAGAACGCGGAAGAAGGCACGGGCCTAGGGCTGCCGATCGTCAAAGGGCTGGTCGAACTGCATGGCGGGCAATTCCGCCTCAACTCGACGCTGCGCGTCGGGACCGAAGTGATCATGATCCTTCCGCCGGAACGTGTGATGGACACCCTGCCGGCGCTCGATCCCGAACCGACGCCTGAGACGCCGGAGCGGCGCCGGCGCCGCATGCGCCGCCGGCATCGTGACCCGGCGCGCGCGGCCTAAGGCAGGTAGGCAGGCGCGCGGGCTTCGGGCGGCGCGATCACGTGAGGAGGCGTCGGCGGCGAACGCATGGCGAAGGATGCTCTCCTCGATCGCATGCGCTCCAAGCCAGTCTCGGATTGGAGCATCTCGGATGTCGAGAAGGTTTGTCGCGAATTCAATGTGCGTTGCATAGCGCCGTCGGGCGGCGGTTCGCACTTCAAACTGTCCCATCCGTCCCAGCGAGATTTTGACCGTGCCTTTCCGAAGACCGATCAAGCCGGTATATATCCGCAAACTCGTGCGTTTCATCGACCCGGTGAGGAACGCGAATGCGAGAAGCTGACTACACCGTCGTGATTGAGCCGCTGTCCGAGGAAGACGGCGGAGGGGTTGTTGCGACCGTTCCCGATCTTCCGGGCTGCATGTCGGACGGCGACACCCGGGAAGAAGCCGCCCGCAATATCGAGGACGCGATTCGCTGCTGGCTGGAGGAGGCGCGTGCGCTCGGACGCCCAGTTCCGTCGCCACGACCGGCGTTGCGCATCGCGTAACCGCCTGCCAGCTCTGACGCTTCCCCGCCGTCCGAACGGGTGATGGACACTTTGCCGCCGCTCGATCCCGAACCGGCCCTTCCATTCATCCGGCTCAGGACACTGCAGAAAGCCGCCGCGCCTGCTCCAGAGCCAGGCCGAAGCGGTCCCGTCCCGGGCGCCCCGGCTCGAGACGGACGATGCGCCAGCCTTCGGCGCCCTCCGCGATTTCGTAGTCCGTGTCGCCGTTCGCCGTCCTGCGGAGGATGATCGAGACGCGGCCCTCGCCGATCCATAGGTTGCGAAGGATAACTTCCGGCAGCCAGTCGGGCAAGGCCGGATCGATCACGAGGGTCTTCAACGGCGCGAGCGTCATGACGCCCGTCATCATGTGGCACATCTGGACAATGGCCGAGGCGGACCAGGCCTGCGGAGAGCAGGCGTCCGGATAGAGGCCTGGATGAGGCCATCGAGGCGCGCGTTCGTGGCCGCCGAACACTTCCGGCAGACGGTCGAAATCAAACAGGCTGGTCGCGTCGAACGCCGCCCCGGCGAGCCTATGGAACGCGTCGTTGAACCCGTAACGCTTGAAGCCGACGCAGGCGTGGGCGTTCGAAACAGGCCAGACCGATCCCAGGTGATAGGAAAGCGGATTGAAAGCGGGATGCTGGCTCGACAGGGTTCGGATACCCCAACCGCTGAACATGTCGGGCCGCATCAGGCGATCGACGACCGCGTGAGTCTTGTCGTCGTCGACGATGCCTGACGCAAGGCAGACGCCGGCGTTCGAGGCGATCGTCCTGACCTGCTTCTTTTCAGGATCGAGCGCGAGGGCGATGAATCCGAGATCCGGCATCCAGAAGCGCTCATTGAAGCGCTGCTTGAGTGTCGCTGCTTCATTGAAAAGCTCAGCCGCACGTTCGCTTTCCCCGAACTCGGCGAAAAGGCAGGCGATTGTCTGCTTGGCCGCATAGAACAGCCCCTGCACCTCGGCGACCGCGATGGGGTCGCGGACGTATGCGCCGTCCGGGTACAGAATCGCCTGGCCCGAATCCTTCCAGCCCTGGTTCTTGAGCCCGTCCTTGGCGCGGGTCCGGTACTGGTAGAATCCGTCGCCGTCGATGTCTCCGTAGCGGTCCATCCAGGCCAAGGTGGCCTCGACCTTGGCGCGGATGTCCTCGAAGGCGCCTCGGTCGGCGCTCTGGGCGAAATGGGTCGCCGCTCCGATGAGATAGTAGGCCGGGGCCGAATAGTCCCCGTAATAGTGCTCGAACGGCGTCTCGCCGAGAAGCGCAAGCGTCCCGAGCTCCCTCTGATGCAGGACCTTGCCGGGTTCGGCGTCATAGCGGTCATCGACCGCTTTCGCCGTCCATGCGCCGACCGCGCGTAGCGCGCCGTTCAGTGTCGAACGGTTGAGGCCAAGCGACTGGATGCCGGCGACCAGGCTGTCGCGCCCGAAAAGACCGGAATATTTCGGAACGCCGGCGATGGGGGTCAGAATCTCGTCCCCGCCGCCATCGAGTCGGTGCAAGGCGTAGAGGTCGGTCGCCGCTCGGGACCAGGCCGACTGAACGCGCGCGTTCGACGCCTCAAGATCCCATGGGGAGGTGGATAGCGACCGGCACTTTGGCAGAGTGAGGTTGCTACCACCCACTCTGGAGGAGACCATGCAAACCGTAGCTGACCGCCCCGAAGCACCGACTGCTATCCGTACTGATCTTGGCGCGATTTTTGTCTCGTTGGAACTCAGTCGATCGACATGGCTGATCACGTCGCTGTCGCCAGGCGGCGGAGAGAAGATGTCGAAGCAAGTGGTGCGTGGTGGCGATGTGGCCGGACTACTGGAGCGCTTTGCGCGACTTCGCGAGAAAGCGCGGGCGAGGACGGGCAAGGTCTTCCTGTTCGTTGTCATTCAGGAGGCTGGCCTCGACGGATTCTGGATCGATCGCGCGCTGCAGAATGAAGGGATCGAAAGCCACGTAGTCGATCCGGCCTCGATAGCGACATCCCGTCGGCGCAGGCGGGCGAAGACTGACGGGATCGACGGCGAGGCGCTGGTTCGCGCGCTGCTGGCGTTCAAGCGGGGCGAACCTCGGGTGTGCGCGATGGTCAAGGCATCGACTCCCGAGGAAGAGGACCGCCGCCGCCTCTGCCGCGAGCGCAAGGTGCTGATCGTGGAGAGGGTCCGGCACGTCAATCGCGTCAAGGGGCTGCTGTTCTCACAGGGGATATCCGGCTACGAGCCGCTGCGCCGTGACCGGCGGCAGCGCCTGGATACGCTCCAGACCGGCGATGGTCGCCTGCTGCCGGATCACCTGAAGGCGCAGGTTCGCCGTGAGCTCGATCGACTGGAACTGTTGCTCAAGCAGATCAAGGCCGTGGAGGCCGAGCGGGACGTGCTGCTTGCCGCGCAACGGGTCGCAGCGTCAGCGCCAGCGGCGATGTTGCTCGACATCAAGGGCATCGGCCCGGAGTTCGCCGCCATCCTCTGGTCGGAAGGGCTCTTCCGGCACTTCGACAATCGACGCCAGGTCGCCTCTTATGCGGGCTTGGCTCCGACACCCTGGCAGAGTGGATCGGTTGATCGCGAACAGGGCGTGTCTAAAGCAGGCAATCCGCGATTGCGAACAACGCTCATCCAACTCGCGTGGCTATGGCTGCGCCATAGCCGCACTCGGCGCTGGCCCTGTGGTTTGAAGAACGGGTCAGGCGCAATGGCGGCCGTCTTAAGAAGACGACAATCGTGGCGCTGGCGCGCAAGTTGCTGGTAGCGCTCTGGAAATATGTGACCGCAGGCGTTGTCATCGAGGGAGCCGTGATGAAACGTACCTGACGATAAACGCTGACCGAATCCTTAAATCATCCAGGACTTGATCAGTCCTGACGGATCCAGGTGGACGAACCGCATCCGAACATGGCCTAAAAAGCCCGTCTTCAAGAATGGTCTCGTCTTCCTGAGCCCCGACCGCCGCAAGCGGGATATTGGTGCAGCCGTTTCGCGCGGCGACCGAATGTGATGAGGTGGAACGGCCCGCTCCGACAGCATCTAGTGCTAAAACGTGGTCGTTGCTCGAACGCCACAAAGGAGGGACCGTTCCATGAAGTATGTTAGCACCATCGGGCTCGATTTGGCCAAACACGTTTTCCAGGTTCACGGCGCCGATATTGCAGGCTCGCCCCTGTTCAATCGGAAACTGCGTCGCGGCGAAGTGCTGCGCTTCTTCGAAAAACTGCCTCCATGTTTGGTTGGCATGGAGGCATGCGGTGGCGCTCACTATTGGGCGCGCGAGATCGCGAACCTCGGCCATGATGTGCGCCTCATTCCACCAGCCTACGTCAAACCTTTCGTCAAGCGCGGTAAGACGGACGTGGCCGATGCGGAAGCCATCAGCGAGGCGGTGATCCGCAAGACCATGCGCTTCGTCCCCATCAAAACCGCCGAACAACAAGCAGACGCGATGGTGCTGAAAACGCGGGCTCTTCTGGTGCAGCAGAGAACGCAGTCGGTGAACGCCTTACGTGCACATTTGGCTGAACTGGGCATCATCGCGGCCGGCGGCCTTCCCAGCGTTGCGGCGCTGATGACCATCGTGCGGCAAGGTGAAGATACTCGACTGCCCGCAGCGGCACGCTTCGCCCTGATGGCGGTTGCCGATCAGATCGACACCCTGGCTGATCAGATCTTCAAGCTCGAACGTGCCATCGTTACGGAGGCAAAGCGCGACGAAGACATGCGCCGCCTGACGACGATCCCCGGCGTCGGCGCCATCACCGCTGCGACCATAAGGGCTCTGGTTCCGGATCCCCGCGGATTTAAATCGGCGCGCCACTTCGCCGCCTGGGTGGGATTGACACCGAGGCCCCATTCCAGCGGAGGCAAGGAACGACTGGGCGGGATCTCTAAAATGGGCAATCCCGAACTTCGTGTTCTCCTGGTCCTCGGGGCGACAGCCGTTCTGCGGATTGCGCGGAACGATGATCGGGCGCGCCCCTGGCTGAAAGCGCTACTCGCGAGGCGCCCGTTCAAGGTGGCCGCAGTCGCGTTGGCCAACAAGATGGCCCGGATCATTTGGGCGCTTCTGAATAAGGGCGGGATTTATCATCGTCCTGAGCCGCTCTCGATCGCTGCGGTCGCCCGATGAGGGTTATGACCGACAAACCAATCTGACCGGCGCAAGGCCGGCAGATGCAAGGTGCAACTACAGACGATGAACCCATGGGACGAAATCTCGGAACGAGTGAAGCCGCCAACCTCACTGCACTTAAAGTGCGTGGATGTGATTTAGCTCCTCGTTTCGCGGATCTCATCGAGGCCAGCGGTCATGTACCGTGCTTCAAGGCCGTACATATGAACGCACCGTCCGCGCGGGTGAAATCGATTGAGAAGCCCCTTGCACCGCTGGCCGTTCCACATATGAGGTTGATCGTGCTCGGAAACGAGCCGCGTCATGCAATCGGGTCGGATGCGTCCTTGAGCCATTTCAGCCGACGCGCGCGGGCGGCGAAGTGCTCGGTCGGTTCGCCGTCTGAGCCGAACCAGGGCGACAAGCGGTCGCCGAGAAACACCGGCGCGACGTCGATCGAGATCCTTTTGCTCTGCTGCGGTCCGAGCCGCAGGACCATGCGGAGCGCGTTCCCCTCCCCTGTCAGTTCGCAATCGCCGACGACATTTATGCAGGTCGCATGGTGAAGCCGGGTATGGTCATAAGCCAGCGTGAGTTCGCCTTCGCCTGGCGAGATTGAAGCGAAGCGCCGGGAGACCGGAGCGCTCTGGCGGCGCTCGCCCGATCCCACTTCCGCAAGGTCAGCGAAATCGGCGGCAAAATCAAAGTCGAGGGCGGCGTCCGCCGCCACGAGGCCGTGGTTGGCGACGAAAACGTCCTGATGCAGACCGCCGCCGACAAAGGTGTTGATCTGGATCTCGATCGCTTTGGCGACGATTTCGCCCCCCGTCGGATCGCCGGCGCCCGCCGGGGCCGCTTCCCGCCCGACCGGCGTCGGCGAAAGATAGTACGCCACCGTCGCATGCGGTTCGACGTTTGCGCAGGAAACCGGCTTCACCGCCCTGCCTTGCGCCGAGAGGCCGAAGCGGGAAAGGAATCGCGTCTGACGAAAATAATGGCCGTCCTTCGATCCGTCGATCAGGCCTTGCCGGCTCAAGGCGAGCATGTGCTCGCCGCAGTGAGCCGTAACCTGTTCGGGATCGACGCGCAGCCGGCGGGCGATGGCAAGCTTCATGGCTGACTAAGCGCGGAGCGCTTCTCCAAAACTGCCCGCTAGCGACCCCGACCCCAGCCTGGCTCGCGCGCGTCTCCCATCGACGAAGGCGCGCGCGAACACGTGCGGCTCAGCTCGGCAGTTCGGTCCGTGTCGACGTGGACGTGACAAGGGTTCGAGCCAGCGCACGACGGCCTCCTGTTGTGGGGTTTGCGAGAACAACCGATGGCGGAAGGCAATGTTCCCCGGAAGGCGCCCCCGGCGCGGCCGCCTCTATTGTCCCGATTATGTCGGGCAGGGCCGCTTTGACCGGTCAGGCGCCGGGCTTCTCGCCGAAGCCGGCCGCCTCGATCGCGAGATGCGTCTTGTTCTGGAAGCTCGCGTCCTGACCGGCGACCAGGAGCGGCGCGGCCTCGGCGATGGCGCGCGAGACCGCCTCGACCCACCCAGCCTCGGATTTTGCGAAGTCGCTCAGAACAAAGTTGTAAACGAGCGCCTTGTCGCCGGGATGGCCAATTCCGATCCTGACCCGCTTGTAGCCCGGCCCGAGATGGGCGGTGATCGAGCGCAGGCCGTTGTGGCCGGCGTCGCCGCCACCGACCTTGACCCTCACCTTGCCAGGCGCGAGATCGAGTTCATCGTGGATCACGACGAGCGCGCTTAAGCCGAGCTTCATGTACCGCAGCGCCTCGCCGACGCTGCGCCCGGACTCGTTCATGTAAGTCTGCGGCTTGAGCAGGATCACCCGCTCCTCGCCGATCAGGCCGTCGGCCGCCAGCCCCTGATGCCGGGCGCGAAACGGGCCGAACCGGCCGCGCTCGGCGATCGCGTCAACCGCCATGAAGCCGATGTTGTGGCGGTTGCGCGCGTATCGTGCGCCCGGGTTGCCGAGTTCCGCGATGACCAGCATGGGGTCCCCGATCAGCGTGACCGCGGCACGGCGTCGAGGCTTCGGCGCCGGCGCAGCCGGTCAAAGCCTCGAACGCGTTCAGGCGCCTACTTCTTGGCGGCGGGCTTCGCGGTAGCAGCGGGCGCAGCCGCGCCTTTGCCAGCAGCGGGCGCGGCGGCGCCCTTGCCAGCGCCAGCCGCAGGCGTAGCGCCGGCCGCAGGCGCGGCAGCGCCTGCCCCGGTGGCCGCGGGCGCGGCAGCGCCCGCCGCGGCGGCGGTCGGCGCCTCCTCGGCCATGACCGTCGGCGGGACGATCGTCACTACGGTAAGGTCAGCCTTGGCGCTGACCGGGCGGCAGCCTTCGGGCAGCTTGACGTCGGACACATGCACCGAATCGTGAAAATCGAGGCCCGCAAGGTCGATGGTGATCGCCTCTGGAATGTCGTCAGCGGGCGCCATCACCTCGACCGAGTGCAGCACCAGATTGACGGCTCCGCCCTTTTTCACGCCTGGCGAAGCTTCGCGATTGATGACGTGCACCGGGACGCCGATGCGCACGCGCGAGCCGGGGATGAGCCGCAGAAAGTCGACATGCACCGGCCAGTCGGTGACGATGTCGAGCTGATAGTCGCGCGGCAGGACCCGCTCCTTGCGCCCGTCCATCTCGAGCTCGAAGATCGTCGTCAGGAAGTGTCCGGCGAAGATGAGCTTGTTGACGTCCTTGAAGTCGACCGAGATCGGCTCGGGCTTCACTCCGCCGCCATAGATGACGGCGGGAACGCGGCCTTCGCGACGAACGGAGCGGGCGGCCCCCTTGCCTGTCCCGCTACGCGCCACGGCCGCGAGTTGCTTGATCGCTGCCATGATGATGTCCTTTATTGTCAGTCGCGCCCTGCCTCCAGGGGTGTCGGAACTGGCGCGAAGCGCCGGCTTATAGAGAAGCGACGCGATCCAGGCAAGCGCAACGAGGGCGTGCTTTTGCTAAGCTCGCCGACAATGCCGCCCTGCGGAGAACGGAATGATGACGAGCGCATCAGCGAACAACGAAAAGTGGCGCGTCGAGAAAGACGCGCTCGGCGAGGTCAGGGTGCCAGCCGAGCATTTGTGGGGCGCGCAGACCGAGCGCTCGCGTCTCAATTTCGTCATCGGGGTCGAGCGGCACCGGTGGAGCATGCCGGTCGTCCGCACCTTCGGTCTATTAAAGAAATGCGCGGCGCTGGCCAATCTCAAACTTGGGCAATTGCCCAAGGAGAAGGTCGACCTCATCGTCCGCGCCGCGCAGGACGTGATCGACGGCAAGCTGGACGCCGAGTTTCCGCTGGTCGTGTTTCAGACCGGGTCGGGCACCCAGTCCAACATGAACGCCAACGAAGTGATCGCCAATCGCGCCATTCAGATCGCCGGCGGGGTGATCGGATCGAAAAAACCGATCCATCCGAATGACGACGTCAATCACAGTCAATCGTCGAACGACGTGTTCCCGACCGTGATGCATGTCGCCACTTTGGGCCAGATCAGGACCGCGCTGCTGCCGGCCGTCGGGCAGTTGCGCGACACGCTCGACGCCAAGGCGAAGGCCTTTTCCGATGTGGTGATGGTCGGCCGAACGCACATGCAGGACGCAACGCCGCTGACCCTCGGGCAGGCGATTTCGGGCTGGGCGGCGCAGCTCGACCACGCGATCATGACGATAAAGCGCGCCGGCGAGGGGCTTCTGCCGCTGGCGATTGGCGGAACGGCGGTCGGCACTGGCCTCAACGCCGACCCGCGTTTTGGCGAAATGGTCGCGCGCGAACTCGCGGAGGCGACCGGCGAGCCGTTCACCTCGGCGCGCAACAAATTCGCCGCCTTGTCCTCGGATGACGCGATGGTCAACGTCAGCGCGGCGCTGCGCACGCTCGCCGGCGCGCTGCATGAAAATCGCCAACGACGTCCGCCTCTACGCCAGCGGGCCGCGGGCCGGAATCGGCGAATTGAAAATCCCCGAAAACGAGCCCGGCTCCTCGATCATGCCGGGCAAGATCAATCCGACCCAGTGCGAAGCCCTGACCATGGTCGCGGTTCACGTGTTCGGCAACGACCAGGCTGTCGCCTTCGCCGGTTCGCAGGGGCATCTCCAGCTCAACGTCTACCGGCCTGTCACCCTGCACAACGTCCTCGAATCGATTCAGCTGCTCGCCGAAGGCTGCCGATCGTTCGACGAGCATTGCGCCCGCGGCATCGAGCCGAACGCGAAGCGGATCAAGGAAAATCTCGACAATTCGCTCATGCTGGTGACGGCGCTCAATCCGCATATCGGCTACGAAAAGGCGGCGCAGATCGCGATCAAGGCCTATCGCGAGGACTTGAGCCTGCGGGAGGCGGCGCTCGCGCTCGGCTTCGTCACTGGCGATCAGTTCGACGCGTGGGTGAGGCCCGAGGACATGATCCACCCCCTCAGGAAGACGTAAAGCGCCCTTTAAGCGCCGTACGCCTTCATGAACACGTCGACCCCCGCCTCGACCGAGGCCTCGATGTCCTCGCGGCTGATCGAGTCGACGACGCCGAATATCAGGCGCTTGTAGACATAGCTCTGGCAGAGGTCGACGAACTGCCAGGCGGCGCGCTCGGGATCGGGCACCTTCAGCGCGCCCAATTTTTCCAGATGCTCGAGTTCGCGCGGCGAGCCGGGTCGCGCCATAGAGCGGACCAGCTTCGTAAAAGGCGCGGCCGACATTGGGGAATTTCTCCGCCGCCGCGATGACGACCCGGGCGAGCGCACGCGTGTCCGGGTCGGCCATCTCGGCTGATCAGCCGGACGCCGAAGTCCTTCAGCATGTCGCGCGCGTCGCCCTCGCGCCGGAAGGTGCAGAGGCGCTCGGCCGATTGCGCGAATTCGCCGCGAATGATCGCCTCGAACAATGCGTCCTTGGAGTTGAAATAAGCGTAGAGCGTGCCCTTGGAGACGCCCGCGGCGCGCGCAATGTCGTTCATGCTCGCGCCGTCGAAGCCGGCGCTCAAAAAAACCTGCCGCGCGCCGTCCATGATCTGGCGCCGTTTCGCGCCGCCGTCATTGGCCGCGCCGGCTTCCCGCTCCAGAGCCTCCAATTCCATGACTCAACTTTGTCCTTCGCCTGGTCGCGCTGACCGAACCGTTCGGTTCGATTTTTGTTGCAATACGCTCTCGATCTGCGCTAAGTCAACGAAAAATGACCGAACCGTTCGGTCAACTTCTTTTGAGGGCGGATTTCTCAGATGGTCGATGACGTCCAAGGCCGCCGGGCCTGACGCGGGGACGGCGTCTCGCGCGATGACGGCTCCCGCGGGCGCCGGATTCCCTGCCCCCGCGGCCGGTTCTTCCGGCGCGCTCGCGCATGCCCCCGCGGCGCGGCGCGCCGGCGGCCAAGCCCGCGCCGGCCAAGCGGTCCGGCTTGCGCAGGTTCATCGTTCCGGTTCTGATTCTCGCCGCGCTCGGCTATGGCGGCAAGACGGCCTATGACTATTTCGTCGAGGGGCGTTTCCTGGTCTCGACCGACGACGCCTATGTCGGCGCCGACACCTCGATCATCGCCGCCAAGGCGATGGGCCACCTCACTCAGGTTCCGGTGGTCGACAACCAGGTCGTCCACAAGGGCGATCTTTTGGCTGCGATCGACGACGGCGACTATCGGAACGCCGTCGACGCGGCGCGGGGGCGCATCGGCACCCAGGACGCGACCATCGCCCGCTTCGCCCGGCAGATCGACGCCCAGGGCGCGATCATCGCCCAGGTCGCAGGCGCAGGTCGCGAGCGCTGCGGCGCAGGAGAAGAGCGCCGAGGCCGAAGTCGAGCGGGCCGCGCTCGAATATGACCGCTCCTATAAGCTCGCGCAGACCAATTTCGGCTCGCAGCAGCGTCTCGAGCAGGCGACCGCCGACCGTGACCGCACCATCGCCGCTCTGGCCGCCGCCAAGGCGAGCCAGGCCTCGGCCAGCGCCGCGCTCGAGGGCTCAAAGGCCAATCTCGACGTGCTCAAGGCCCAGAAGGACGAGGCGGCGCGCCAGCGCAACGAACTGGTGACGGCGCTGGAGATGGCGGAGCGCAATCTTTCGTTCACCCGCGTGGCCGCTCCGTTCGACGGAATCGTCGGCAACAAGGCGGCCGAGGTCGGAAACCTGGTGCAGCCGGGAACCCGGCTGATGGCGCTCGTGCCGCTCAACGATTCCTATGTCGACGCCAACTTCAAGGAAACCCAGCTCGCCGACATCAAGCCGGGGCAGAAAGTCGATGTCGCCATCGACGCGCTCGACGGCAGGGTGGTCGAGGGCGTCGTCTAGTCGATCTCTCCCGCCTCCGGACGGAGTTCTCGCTGCTGCCGCCGGACAATGCGACCGGCAATTTCACCAAGGTCGTCCAGCGCGTCGCGGTGCGCGTCGCCTTCCCCGAGGAGGTTCTGAAGGAGGTTCCGCTGCGGCCGGGGCTCTCGGTCGTCGCGACCGTCCACACCCGGGATCCCGGCGCTGCCGAAGCCGACGCTGCTCGGCGCGCTCGGGCTCGAAGCCTTCGGCGCCCGCAGCGTCAAGCCGTGAGCAACGCGGTCGCCGCGATACAGGCCCGGCGGGGCGTCGCCGGCCACCGATCTTGTCGTCGCGCCGAGGGCTGTCGCGCAGCGCGATTTCTCGGCCAAGCGGGTCGCGGCGTTCATCTTCATGGTGTTCGGGATGTTCATGGCGATCCTGGACATCCAGATCGTTTCGGCTTCGCTCTCCGAGATCCAGGCTGGGCTCTCCGCCTCGTCCGACGAAGTCACCTGGGTCCAGACGGCCTATCTGGTCGCCGAAGTGATCATGATCCCGCTGTCGGGCTTCCTGTCGCGGGTGGTGTCGACGCGGGTCATCTTCACCATTTCGGCCGGCGGCTTCACGCTCATGAGCTTCATGTGCGCCCACGCCAACTCGATTCAGGAGATGATCGTCTGGCGGGCGCTGCAGGGCTTCATCGGCGGCGGCATGATCCCGACCGTGTTCGCTTCCGCGTTCACCATCTTTCCGCGCGACAAGCAGCCGCTGATCGCCCCGGTCATCGGCCTCGTGGCGACGCTTGCGCCCACCATCGGGCCGACGGTCGGGGGCTATCTCACCGACTGGTTTTCCTGGCACTGGCTGTTCCTGGTCAACCTCGGTCCCGGAATCATCGTCACCATCGCCGCCTGGCTCCTGATCGACTTCGACGAGCCGGACTATTCGCTTCTCACCCATTTCGACTATTTCGGCCTCGCGACGATGGCGGGCTTTCTCGGGGCGCTGGAATACGCCCTCGAAGAGGGGCCGTCGAAGGACTGGTTCGAGAGCCAGCCAGTCACCATCGCGATCGTCATCTCGGCGATCAGCTGCGTCGCCTTCTTCTGGCGCATGGCGACGGCGCGCCAGCCGATCGTCGACCTCACCGCATTCAGAGACCGCAATTTCTGGACCGGCTCGATGTTCGCCTTCGTGCTCGGCATCGGGCTCTACGGCCTCACCTACATCTATCCGGTCTATCTGGCGGTGGTGCGCGGCTATTCGTCGCTGATGATCGGCAAGACGATGTTCGTGACCGGCTTGTGCATGTTTTTCACCGCCCCGCTGGCCGGGCGGCTGATGAATCGCGTCGACCCGCGGATCATGATCGCGACCGGGTTCGTCTTCTTCGCCATCGGCACCTGGCAGGCGTCCTATGTCACGGTCGACTGGGACTTCTGGGAGCTGTCGTGGCCGCAGATCTTCCGCGGCGTCGGGCTCATGCTGTCGATGGTGCCGATCAACAATCTGGCGCTCGGCACCATGCCGCCGCAGAAGATCAAGAACGCCTCCGGCCTCTTCAACCTGATGCGCAACCTCGGCGGCGCGGTCGGCCTTGCGCTCATCAACACGCTGCTCGACAAGCGCATGGACCTGCATCTCGAGCGGCTGCGCGAATCGGTGACCTGGGGGCGCCAGGTCGCGGTCGACACGCTCGCCAGCATGACCGCGGCGATGGCCGCCCGCGGATCGGACGCCGAGCTCGCGGCGACCCGCCAGCTCGCCCTGATCGTGCGCCGGCAGGCGGAGGTGATGGCGCTCGCCGACGTGTTCCTGGCGCTGACCGTCCTGTTCCTGGGCTGCGTCGGCCTGGCCGCGCTGATGCGCCGCCCGGTCGCGGCGGGAGCGGGCGGAGGCGGCCATTAACAAGTCGCGAAAAAAACTCCGGACGGAGATTACCAATCGGTAATGAAGCCGCAAGCCCGCGCCAGCCGATCGGACTTGCGGAGGGGCGCCACGAGGCCATATTATGCGCGTAGGCGCTCACTCGGTCGTTGCCTGGGCGAGCGCCACGCTCTTATCAAGAGGTTTCTCTCATGTCCGACTATGACCGCTACGCCAGTTCGCGTTACGGCGCGGGGCTCGCACGGTCCGGCGTCGCCGTCGATCAGGGCCTCCGGGCCTACATGATCGGCGTATACAACTACATGACCCTCGGGCTCGGGGTGACCGGGCTGGTGGCTTGGCTCGCGTTCCAGTTCGGCACGGTCCAGACGGAAGCCGGCCGCTTGGCGCTGACCAGCTTCGGCCATGCCATCTATGTCTCGCCGCTGCGTTGGGTGATCGTGCTCTCGCCGCTCGCGCTGGTGTTCTGGCTCTCCGCCCGCATCAATACGATGTCGGTGGCGACCGCGCGCAACGCCTTTCTCGCCTTTGCGGCGCTGATCGGCCTGTCGATGTCGGCGCTGCTCGTCGTTTACACCGGCGCCTCGTTCGGGCGGGCGTTCTTCGCCACCGCGGCGGCCTTCGCCAGCCTGAGCCTCTACGGCTATACGACCCAGCGCAGCCTGTCGGCGATGGGCTCGTTCATGATGATGGGCGTCGTCGGCCTGATCATCGCGAGCCTGCTCAACGTCTTCCTGCTGCACAGCACCGGGCTGCAGTTCGGCCTGTCGATCCTCTGCGTCCTCATCTTCGCGGGCCTGACCGCCTGGGACACGCAGGCGATCAAGGAGATGTACTTCAGCGGCGACAGCTACGAGATGGTCCACAAGAAGTCGATCCACGGCGCGCTGCGCCTCTACCTCGACTTCATCAACATGTTCCAGGCCATCCTGATGCTGACCGGCGTCTCAGCGCAACAGCTGAGAATCATCCGACCGACGACCCGATTTCCCCGGCTCGCCCATCGCGAGCCGGGGATTTTTTTGCTTGCGTCAAGCCCGCCTCGGCGTGTCAATCTCCGCCCAGGCCCAGCACGTCCGCCATCGAATAGAGCCCGGGCTTGCGGTCCCTGGCCCACAGCGCCGCCTTAAGCGCCCCGCGGGCGAACAGCGCTCGGTCCTCGGCGTGGTGGCTGAGGACGAACCGCTCGCCCTCGCCAGCGAAGATCACGCTGTGATCGCCGACGACCGTCCCGCCGCGCAGCGAGGCGAAGCCGATGTCGCCCGTGCGCCGCGCGCCGGTCAGGCCGTCGCGGCCGCGGGCGGAATGGTCCTTGAGCGAAACGCCGCGGCCTTCAGCCGCCGCTTCGCCGAGCAGGAGCGCCGTGCCTGAGGGCGCGTCGACCTTCATCCGGTGATGCATCTCGACGATCTCGATGTCGAAATCGGGACCGAGCGCGGAAGCCGCCCGGCGCGTCAGCGCCGCGAGCAGGTTGACGCCGACGCTCATGTTGCCGGAGCGCACGATCGGGGCGTGACGCGCCGCGGCGTCGATCCGGTCGAGATCGTCGTCGCTGAGGCCGGTCGTGCCGATCACGTCGACGATGCGGGCCTGCGCGGCGAGGCCGGCGAGCGCGACGCTCGCGGCGGGCGAGGAGAAATCGATGATCGCGTCGGCGCCGAGCATGAGCGGCAGCGGATCGGCCACGATCTTAAGCCCGCTTGCCGGGCAGCCGGCCAGAGGCCCGGGTCCTGGCCGAGCCAGGGCGAATCCTCGCGCTCGAGCGCGCCGATGAGCTTGAACCCGTCCGACTCGTGCAGGGTCCGGATGATCATGCGCCCCATGCGCCCGGCGGCGCCGCTGACGATCAGCCTCATGTCGGCCATTTCCGCTTCCTCGATCGGCGGTCAGCCCGGCTGCGGACCATCGTAGCCCTCGATGATCACGAGATCGGCGGCGCTGGCGGCGTCGCGAAGCTTGGCGGCTTCTCGATATTCCGGCGAATTCGTGGCAGGCGATCGCGGTCTCGTAGTCGCGAAACTCGATCACGACGGTGCGCTCCGCCGCCTTGCCGCGGGTGACCACGCGCCTTCCGCCGCGGACAAGGAAGCGCGCCCCGTATTTGGCGAACGCCGCCGCATTGGCCTTGACATAGCGCTGGTAAATTTCGGGATCGCGCACGTCGACATGCACGATCCAGTAGCCCTTGGGCATTCCTCACACTCCCTCGACCAGAACCATTTCCATCTCGGCCGCGCCTTCGCGCAGCGCGCGCGCCGCCTGGTATTGCTCGGAATAGAAATAGCGGCGCGCGGCGTCGTAGCTCTCGAATTCGAGCACGACGTTTCGCGCCCGCGCCTTGCCCTCGAGCGCCTCGCTCCGTCCGCCGCGCGCGAGCGGCTTGCCGCCATGGTCGGCGATCGCCTTGCCCGCCGCCGCGGCGTAACGCGCATAGGCTTCGGGATTGGTGATATCGACGCGCGAAATGACGTAACCCTTGGGCATGACGGCTCCTTCAACGGCGGCGGCGAGCCTAGCTCGGCTTCGGCGCGCCAATCAAGTCAGCGCGCCTGCGATCTCCGCGACGAGCGCCTCCGCGGCGGCGCGCGGATCGGGCGCCTCAGTCACCGGCCGGCCGACCACCAGATAGTCGGCGCCGTTGCGGATCGCCTCGGCTGGCGTCGCGACGCGCTTCTGGTCGCCGGCGGCTGCGCCCGCGGGCCGGACGCCAGGGGTGACGAGAAGCATCTCCGCGCCAACCGTCCGGCGAACCATCGCCGCTTCCGCCGCGCTCGCCACCAATCCATCGACGCCGAGATCCCGCGCCTGCTCGGCCCGCCTCCGACTGTTTCGACCACGCCGAAGCGGTAGCAGGCGTCGAAGAGATCGGCGTCGTCGTATGAGGTCAGGACCGTGACGGCGAGGATCTGCGTCCCCGATCCCCTGGCGCCGGCGACCGCCGCGCGCATCGTCTGGGGATAGGCGTGGACAGTGAGGAACCTCGCTCCCAGTTTGGCCGCCTGCGCCGTCGCGCGCTCGACGGTGTTGGGAATGTCATGCAGCTTGAGGTCGAGGAAGACCTGTTTGCCCGCCGCGGCCAGTTCGGCGACGAGCGGCAGGCCGCCGCCATAGGCGAGCTCCATGCCAACTTTATAGAACACCGCGCTGTCGCCGATGCGCTCGACCAGGCGGCGCGCTTCGGCTGCGTCAGCAATGTCGAGCGCGACAATCAGACGATCGCGCGCGCGCGAGCGGGCGACGCTCACTGACCTTTGACAGCATCGGCGCTTCTCCTGTCGAGCCGGTAGGTCCACACGAAGGCCGGAGGCAGATTGCGCAAAATCGGCTTCGAGCGAACCGCCGTATAGCGGTTGGCGCAGACCTCACGAGGAATGGGCGACAGAAGGCCGTAGGTGAACTGAACGAACACGCCGGAAGGCCCCATCAGCGCGAAAGCGTCCGCGATGAGCTTTTCCCGCCGTGGCGGCGGCTGATTGAGCAGCGGCAGGCTGGAGACGATCGCGGCGATCCGCCGGCTTTTGAACGGCGCGAGCGCGCGCGGAAGATCATAGGCGTCGCCTTGGACAACCGCCGCCGGGGCGAAGCGCGTCTTCAGAAGCTGGCAAAATCCCGGGTCATATTCGACCAGCACCAGTCGCCGAGGCGCGACGCCGGTCTCGATCAGCGATTGCGTCACCGGACCGGTGCCGGGGCCGAGCTCGACAATGAGGCCGTTCGGCGGCGATCCGGTCGCCGTCGCCATCGCGCGCGCCAGCGCTCTCCCCGAGGGCGCGACCGCGCCGGTCAATCGCGGCGCGGCGAAGAGCGTTTTGAGAAAACGCGCGCTATCGGCGAGCCCTCGCCGACGCTTCTTGTCCAGCGCTTGACGCTGCATTCCGGCTTCCCGCGGAGGCGCGCCAGATCCGGGCCACCGTTCTTGCAGGCGCTTATATCGAGCGGCGGCCCGCCTGAAAAGCAAGCGCGCCGCGAAAAAGCGGGAACGGGTCTCCTTGGTCTTCGCCAGAACGAGCCGTCCGCGTTTCAGGATCGCCGGTTCAGCGCCCGCGACCGGTCAAGGCGTTCCAGGCCGCGAGAGAATCCATGTAGTCCTCTCCAATGCGCGATCTTCCGATTTTCGACTTGGATGATCGAGCAGAACCGATTGTCGTATTTCACTCGCGTTGCGAGGATCGTCCCGTGGACCTCGTATTCGATGACCACGACCTGACCGCCGTCCGTCCTGTGAGCACTCAACCTGTCGGCGGACTGAAGCGCGATATTGTCGACGTAGCCTCTGAATGCGGCCATCAGGCCAGATCGCCCCTTTATCACGCGCGGCCAGCCGGGAACCTCGTAGAGGATTTCGTAAACGACGTCGTCGGCGAGGACGTCAAAAAAGTGCTGGCCATCGACAAGGTCGCCTAGCGCCCCTCGGACCAGGCTGAAGTAAGGATCGGCGCCCTCGTAGGCCGCGTATGTCGGCTTCGCCATTCTGAACGCTCCCGCTCGCTTCGCCCAAGGGCGGGACTTCGCGCCGCGAGGATGACCTTCGAGGGTCTCGGCGGCCTCAGCCGCGCCCCTCGAAAAACTCCTTCATCTTGGCGAAGAAGCCGGCGCTTTCCGGATGGGTCGTGTTCGAGGATTCGGTGGCGAACTCCGCCAGGAGCTCGCGCTGGCGGCGCGTCAGGTTCTGCGGCGTCTCGACCACGAGTTGAACGAAGAGATCGCCCAAATCCCGCGCTCTCAGCACCGGCATGCCTTTGCCGCGCAGCCTCAACTGGCGCCCCGACTGGGCGCCCTCGGGGACGCTGACCTTGGATTCGGTTCCATCAAGCGTGCGGACGGTGAATTCGCCGCCGAGCGCGGCCTGCACCATCGAGATCGGCACTCGGCAATAGAGGTCGGCGCCGTCGCGCTGGAAGAACGCGTGCGGCTTGACGGTAAGGAAAATATAGAGATCGCCGGCAGGTCCGCCGCGCATTCCCGCCTCGCCCTCTCCGGTCAGGCGAATGCGCGTGCCGTCCTCGACGCCGGCGGGGACATTGACCGACAGCGTGCGCTCCCTGGTCACGCGGCCGGAGCCTGCGCATTTGTCGCAAGGGTTCTCGATCGTCTGCCCGCGGCCGTGACAGGAAGGGCAGGTCCGCTCGATGGCGAAGAAGCCCTGCTGCGCGCGAACGCGCCCGTGTCCGCCGCAGGTTTTACAGGTCACAGGCTTCGAACCGGCGCGCGCCCCGGAGCCGGCGCAGGCTTCGCAGGCGACCGAAGTCGGCATGCGGATGGTCGAGGTCTTGCCGCGAAATGCCTCCTCGAGCGTGATTTCGAGATTATAGCGCAGGTCCGCGCCGCGCTCGCGCCCTGAGGACTGCCGGCCGCGCCGGCCTCCCATCATGTCGCCGAACAGATCGTCGAAGATGTCGGACATCGAGGCGGCGAAGCCGTCGTTCATGCCACCCTGATCGAAGGCGGCGTGGCCGTAACGATCGTAAGCCGCGCGCTTTTGGGCGTCGGAGAGATGCTGATAGGCTTCGTTCAGCTCCTTGAACCGCGCCTCGGCGTGCTTGTCGCCTGGATGCCGGTCAGGATGACACTGCATCGCCGCCTTGCGGAAGGCGGACTTCAACTCGGCGTCAGTCGCTGTCTTGGAAACGCCCAGGGTCTCATAGAAATCGCGCTTAGTCATCGTTCAGCGCGCCGCTAGCCTATGCATGTCTCAGACCTGCCGCTCCCGCGCCGCTTCCCCGGGGCCGATCGGCTTGGTCTCTGACACGCACCGCGGCGCCCTTGAGCTCCGTCTCGCCGTCAGCCCGATCTCCGCTCGCCATCGCCGGCGCCCCCTCCAAAGGCGTGGGCCGGCCGCGCCAGGGCGGCCAGCTTCCTTCGTTCAGGACGACTTCTTCTTGTCGTCGTCGACTTCGCGGAACTCCGCATCGATGACGTCGTCCTTCGCCTGACCGCGTCGGCGCCGCCTCCGCCATCGCCCGGCGCTCCGCTCGCCTGTTGAGCCTTGTACATGGCCTCGCCAAGCTTCATTTGGGCCTGCATCAGGTCGTTGGTGCGGGCCTTGATCGCCTCGACGTCCTCGCCCTGCAACGCCGTGCGCAGGGAAGCAACCGCCGACTCGATCGCGCTGCGATCGGACTGGGCGACCTTGTCGCCATATTCCTTCAGCGATTTTTCCGCGTCATGCGCGAGCAACTCGCCGCTGTTCTTGGCGTCGACCATTTCGCGCCGCTTCTTGTCCTCGGCGGCGTGCGCCTCCGCGTCCTTCACCATCTTGTTGATGTCGGCCTCGCTCAAGCCGCCCGAGGCCTGAATGCGGATCTGCTGCTCCTTGTTGGTCGCCTTGTCCTTGGCGGTCACGTTAACGATGCCGTTGGCGTCGATGTCGAACGTCACCTCGATCTGGGGCACGCCGCGCGGGGCGGACGGGTATGCCGACCAGATCGAACTGGCCGAGCAGCCTTGTTGTCGGCCGCCATCTCGCGCTCGCCCTGGAAGACGCGGATCGTGACCGCGGTCTGATTGTCCTCGGCGGTCGAGAACACCTGGCTCTTCTTGGTCGGGATGGTCGTGTTGCGCTCGATCAGGCGCGTGAACACGCCGCCGAGCGTCTCGATGCCGAGCGAGAGCGGAGTGACGTCGAGCAGCAGCACGTCCTTGACGTCGCCCTGCAGCACGCCCGCCTGAATGGCCGCGCCGACCGCGACCACCTCGTCCGGGTTGACGCCCTTGTGCGGCTCCTTGCCGAAGAACTGTTTGACGATTTCCTGCACCTTGGGCATGCGGGTCATGCCGCCGACCAGGACCACCTCATTGATCTGGCCCGCCGACAGGCCGGCGTCCTTCAGCGCCTTGCGGCACGGCTCGACCGTCCGCTGAATGAGGTCGTCGACCAGAGCCTCGAACTTCGCCCGGGTCAGCTTCAGGGCCAGATGCTTCGGCCCGGTCGCGTCGGCGGTGATGTAGGGCAGGTTGATTTCGGTCTGCGTCGCCGAGGAAAGCTCGATCTTCGCCTTCTCGGCCGCCTCCTTCAGGCGCTGGAGCGCGAGCTTGTCCTTGGTCAGGTCGATGCCCTGCTCCTTCTTGAATTCGCCCGCCAGATATTCGACCAGCCGCATGTCGAAGTCTTCGCCGCCGAGGAACGTGTCGCCGTTCGTCGACTTCACTTCGAACACGCCGTCGCCGATCTCGAGGATCGAAATATCGAACGTGCCGCCGCCAAGGTCGTAGACCGCGATGGTGCCGGCTTTCTTCTTGTCGAGGCCATAGGCGAGCGCCGCCGCAGTCGGCTCGTTGATGATGCGCAGCACCTCGAGGCCGGCGATCTTGCCGGCGTCCTTGGTCGCCTGACGCTGGGCGTCATTGAAATAGGCGGGAACCGTGATGACCGCCTGGGTCACCGGACCGCCAAGATAGGCCTCGGCCGTCTCCTTCATCTTCTGCAGAATGAAGGCGGAAATCTGCGAGGGCGAATATTGCTTGCCGTCGGCGTTGACCCAGGCGTCGCCGTTCGGGCCGCTTGATGATCTTGTAGGGGACGAGATTCATGTCCTTCTTGGTCATCGGATCATCGAACGTGCGTCCGATGAGGCGCTTGATGGCGAAGAAGGTCCGTTCGGGATTGGTCACCGCCTGCCGCTTGGCGGGCTGGCCGACCAGACGCTCGCCGTCGTCGGTAAACGCGACGATCGACGGCGTCGTGCGCGCGCCCTCTGAATTCTCGATTACCTTGGGGGCCGAGCCCTCCATGACAGCGACGCACGAATTGGTCGTGCCAAGGTCGATGCCAATTACTTTCGCCATTTCTTCTTTCCCCTATTCTCTCGCGGGACCGCCGGGCCCCAAAGGCGCCAAGCCTTATGAGAAGCATTCCGCCGTGCGCTCAAAGCCAACGGCCTAGCTCTTCCGATCCCCGTGTCATAACCAGATTTCCGCTGGATCGGCGCGATTTCGCGCCCGAACCCGCCAGTCGGGGCGTATATAGGGGGGGCGATTTGGCGGCGCAAGGCACGGAAGCGGCGGATTTTTCAAGCTTTGAGCCTGTTTGTTGCGGGGCGCGCGCGCCTTCCCCTTTTTCGCCAAGGCCTCTAGAGTTCGACCGATGAGTTGACCGGTTCGCGCATTCTGGTTTTCGGCCTCTTCGCCGTCGCCCTCGCGGCAAGCGAGACCCGCGCGCAATTGATGCTGCCAGGCGCCGCGCCGGCCGAGCCGCAGGGCGCGAAGGTCGCGCCCGCCAGGCACAAGAGCTCGGGCTCTTCCGTCAAGGAAGCGGGAGCCGGCGCCAAGGGCGTCAAGGCGGGCCTCGAGCCCGGGATCGCCAGCCTCGCCGGACGCCCGCTCATGCTCAACGGCAAGTCGGGGCTTCTGCAGATTTCCGGCGACGACAAGACGGCGACCATCGACAAGCTTGAGCTGGCCGGCGAAAGCGTCTCCGAGCCCTCGCAGCGCTGCGTCGTCGACATCGTCGGCGAGAAGCCGATCCTGGCGACCAGCGCCGGCCGCCCCGACGGCCTCATGCGGTTCGAGGCCGATGTCCCGGCCTGCCCGATCGCGTTCGACGTTCTCGACGGCGCGGTTCTTGTGCCCGCCCAGATCACCGCCTGCGTCTTCAAGGCTGCGGATTGCCAGACCACGCCCGGCGGCCTCTGGGGCCCCGACGGCGCCTCGCTCGTCGGCGACGCCGCGAAGATCGTCAAGGAACGCGCCGCGGCGGAAAAGGCGATGGCCAAGATCGTGCGCGCAATCGAGGACCGCGCCAAGGAGAGCCCGAGGCGGCCAACCTGGCGCGCGACCAGAACGGCTTCGCCGGCCAGCGCGACGAACTCTGCCACGACTACGCCAAGGAAAGCCTCCACGGCTATTGCGCCCTGCGCGTCACCCAGGCGCGGACCGCTCTTCTCCAGACGAGGCTCGATGCGCTCGCGACCGCAGCGGCGCCCGCGACGGCGAGCGAAAAGGGCAAGAAGGGGAAGTCGAAGAAGGGGACCAAGCAGCCCTAGCGCGGATGCGGCGCGCGTAGGCCCGGCTTCGGCGCGGGAAGCCGACTGTCTCAGAGGCGCTTGCGTCGCCCGAGGACTCGACCCATGGTCAGTGGCGAGGCGACCTGAGGTGATCCGATGACGCAAGGTTCGACGGGCGGAGGCAAGCGGCGGTTGCGGCCGTCGGGGACGCTCATGGCGCGCGCTCCCTGAAAGCCAAAGCGGTCGACGAGGTTCGCAGTTTCTTCGTGCTGTTCTTCTATCTTTGGATTCTGTTTGGCGTCTTTGTTCTCAACCAGGGCGTCGTCCTGCGCGAGCACGGGTTCAATTTCGCCATGCAGGGGTTCGCCTTCATCAACGCGCTCGTCTTCGCCAAAGTCATGATGCTGTTCGAGATCTTCGATCCCGGACGCTGGCTGCGCAAGCGGCCGCTGATCTATCCGATCCTCTATGAGACTCTGCTGCTGACGGTCCTCTTTCTCGTCGCCCATGTGCTCGAGAAGACGATCGAAGGGCTGCTGCGGGGAAAGACGATCACCGAGAGCATGCCCCTGCTCGGCGGCGGCGGTCTCATCGGATTGCTCAGCATCACCGCCATTCTTTTTATCGCGCTGATCCCGTTTTTCGGCCTGAGGAATTTGAGCCTGGCGATGGGCGAGGGGCGGCTCTGGGCGGTGATTTTTCGAGCAGCCCTCGGTCGAAGAAGGCGAGCGCCGACGAGGCGGATCGCCGCGATCCGCCTAGTTCTTCGGCCGCGCCGGCTGGAAGACTTTATCTCTCAGGACGGCTCGGCTAGCTTACCCGAAGCGGATCGGCCGCCGCAACCCGCTTCGCCTCGCGAGGACGATAGCCCATGTGGAATGAATTCAAGGAATTTGCGCTCAAAGGCAACGCGCTGAGCCTCGCCATCGGCGTGATCATCGGCGCGGCGTTCGGCAAGATCGTCGACGCCCTGGTCAACGACATCATCATGCCGATCCTCGGCATCGCCGGAAAGCCGACTTCACCAATTATTACTTTCCGCTGTCGAGCAAAGTGACCGCGACCAATCTGGCGGACGCGAGAAAGCAGGGCGGCGTCCTCGCCTATGGCGACTTCATCACCGTGGTGATCAACTTTCTCATCGTCGCCGTCGCGCTGTTCATCGTCATCAAGGGCGATCAACATGATGACCCGGAAGGCGGCGAAGGAGCCGCCTCCGCCCGCGCCGCCGACCCAGGAAGTCGTTCTCCTGACCGAGATCCGCGACCAACTGGCCAAGCGCGGCGCTTAACCGGCCTCAGCTCACTCGGCCGCGGCTACCGCTTCCGACGCGGCTTCGCTTTCCGGCTCGATAGGCTGCGCCCTGGTTCCGCGCGACCCAGAATGACGCCTGCGCCACGAGGCCGGCGCCAAGCAGCACGGCGGCGGAGGCGAGCGCGGGATTTGCGCCCAAGCCCGCGAGCGTAACCAGCGCCGCTCCGACCGCCATCTGGACCGAACCATAAAGTCCGGAAGCCGTTCCAGTGACGCGCGGATTTACGCTGATCGCCTGGACAAGGGCGGCGGGCGCCGCAGCGCCGACGCCGAGGCTGAACACAAACATCGTCCCAATAATCCCGGCCAGAGTCGCCCGGTCGGCGATCAAGAGGCCGAGGAACGAAGCCGCCGCGACGACGCTGACCGCGTTGGCGACGACCAGAAACCGGTGGAGCGGAAAGCGATCGATCAACCGGCTTGCGAGAAGGCTGCCGAGCCAGAGCCCGGAGACCAGAAGCGCAAGATAGGGGCCTACGCTTGCGCTCGGCGCATGCAGGCGTATCGACAAAAATGAAGGGCGCGCAAGCGATGAACGCATAGAGGGAGGTCGTCGCGCAAGCGCCGCCGAGGGCGTAGCCCAGAAATTGCCGGGAGCGCAGCAGTCCGACATAGTCGCGCGCATATTGCGAGGCGCTGACGAACAGCGCTTCCGGCCGCGTCTCGGGCAGAATGCGCCACGCCAGCACGAAGTTGGCCACGCCCAGCGCGCTCAGCCCCACCAGGATCGTCCGCCACCCCCAAAGACCGCTGAGCGCCGCGCCGATCAGCGGAGCGATCGCGGGGCCCGCGGTCACCAGCACATTGGTGAGCGCGAGGCGCCGCGCGGCCTCGTGCGCCTGCGACGTGTCGCGGATGATGGCGCGGGCGAGCACCAGGCCCGAACACCCGCCGAGGGCCTGGAAAAAGCGCGCGACGACGAGCATATGCGCGTCCGGGGCGAAGAGCCCGGCGACGCTCGCGAGCGTGAATAGGGAGAGGCCAACGAGCAGCGCCGGCCGACGGCCAAAGCGATCCGACGCGGGCCCGTAGACCAACTGACCGACGGCCAATCCCAGAATGTAGAGACTGATGGTCAGCTCACCAGAGCGGCGGCGTCGCGTGAAGATCCTTGGCCGCCGCGGGCAGCGCGGGCACGAAGATGTGCATGCCGACCGGCCCGCTGAAGGTGAACAACCCCAGGAGCCAGAGCGGAACGGCGACGGCGGCGACGAGCTTCATCGGCCCGCCGCCCGTTTGCGTTCGGTCGGTCTCCGTTCGCCCTTCCGCAAGGCTCAGAAGCCGATCCCTGACCGTTTCGAGCAGGCGAAGCGAACGCGCCAGATCCTCGTCCGAGACCTCGCCGAGGACGACGTCGCGAATGTCCTGGGAAACGCGCTCGACCTGATCGACCGTCCGGCGTCCGCGCGCCGTCAGCACGAGGCTCTTCGCGCGCCGGTCGGCGCGGTCCTCGCATCGCTCGATAAGGCCCGAACTCTCGAGCGCGTCGAGCAGGCGAACGACCGAGGATCCATCGAGAGACAAGGAAGCCGCCAGCTCATTCTGCCGCATCGGCGTTTCGGAGCGCGCGATCCGAAGCAAGGGCAGCCAGGTTGCTTCCGTCAGCCCATAGACCTGCAACCGCCCGTCGACCGCGCGCCGCCATTCGCGCGCCACATGGGCGACGAGAGGCGCGAATCGAGCGCGGGCGTCTTTTGGAGGGACGGCATGGACGCCTTAATAGATGGCATATCAATTAATGGAGTGTCAACATTTCCGGCGAACCGCCCGCAGGCGTCCCAGGCCCAGGAGGATCAATCCTGAGATCATCCTGGAGAGCGACCGCTCGCAGTCTCAGCGCGTTGGCGATGACGCTGACCGACGACAGCGCCATCGCCGCGGCGGCGATGATCGGCGACAGCAGGAGGCCGAAGACCGGATAGAGGACGCCGGCGGCGATCGGCACGCCCAGCGCGTTGTAGATGAAGGCGAAGAACAGGTTCTGCCGGATGTTGCGCATCGTCGCCTGCGAGAGCCGGCGCGCGGCGACGATGCCGCGGAGATCGCCCTTGAGCAGCGTGACGCCCGCGCATTCGATGGCGACATCCGTTCCCGTCCCCATCGCGATCCCGACGTCGGCGGCGGCAAGCGCCGGGGCGTCGTTGACGCCGTCGCCGGCCATGGCGACGATCCGCCCTTCCTTCCGCAGCCGTTCGACCACCTTGCCCTTGTCCTGCGGCAGAACTTCCGCCTCGATTTCCGCGATGCCGAGCTTGCGCGCGACGGCTTCGGCGGTCGCGCGATTGTCGCCGGTCAGCATGACGACGCGGACGCCCGTCGTCCTTGAGCGCGCGAACCGCGTCGGGCGTCGTCGCCTTGATCGGGTCGGCGACGGCGATCACGCCGGCCGCCTTGCCGTCGATCGCGGCGAAGATCGCGGTCGCGCCGTCGCTGCGCAATGCGTCCGCCTGCGCTTCGAGCGCGCCGACGTCGATTCCGAGCCGCCTGCATCATCGGCCGGTTGCCGAGCGCGACCTTGCGCCCGTCGATGGTCCCGGTCACGCCCTTGCCGGAGACGCTCTCGAAGCCCTCGACCTTGGCGAGCGCGAGATCGCGCTCCGCGCGCCGCGCGCACGATCGCCGCCGCCAGCGGATGCTCGCTCGCCGCGCTCGAGACTGGCCGCGAGCCGCAGCAGCTCGTCTTCGCTGACCCCGGCGCCGGCCTCACCGCCACGACCCTGCGGCTTGCCTTCGGTCAGCGTGCCGGTCTTGTCGACGACCAGCGTGTCGACCTTTTCGAGCCGCTCCAGCGCTTCGGCGTTCTTGATCAGCACGCCCGCCTGCGCGCCGCGCCCGACGCCGACCATGATCGACATCGGCGTCGCCAGGCCAAGCGCGCACGGGCAGGCGATGATCAGCACCGAGACCGCCGCGACCAGGCCATAGGCCAAGCGCGGCTCGGGCCCCCAGATCGCCCAGGCGACGAAGGCGAGCGACGGCGGCCGCGATGACCAGCGGCACGAACCAGCCGGACGACCTGATCGGCGAGGCGCTGGATCGGCGCGCGGCTGCGCTGCGCTTGCGCCACCATCTGCACGATCTGCGCCAGCACCGTGTCGCGGCCGACCTTGTCGGCGCGCATCACGAAGGCGCCGCTCTGGTTCATCGTGCCGCCGATCAGCTCGGTCGCCCGCGCTCTTGCCGACCGGCATCGACTCCCCGGTCAGCATGGATTCATCGACCGCGCTTCGCCCCTCGATGACTTCGCCGTCCACCGGCACCTTCTCGCCCGGCCGCACGCGCAAGCCGATCGCCGATCTGCGACCGCGTCGAGCGCGACCTCCTCGTCCGCGCCGTCCGCGCGGACGCGCCGCGCGGTCTTTGGCGCAAGATCGAGCAGCGCGCGGATCGCGCCGCCGGTCTGCTCGCGCGCCCTGCAGCTCGAGCACCTGCCCGAGCAGGACGAGCGTGGTGATGACCGCCGCCGCTTCGAAATAGACCGCGACCGCGCCGTGGTCGCCGCGGAACGCCGGCGGGAATAGGCCCGGCGCGACGGTGGCGACGACGCTATAGGCCCAGGCCACGCCGACGCCCATGGCGATCAGCGTGAACATGTTGAGGTTGCGGGTCTTGAGCGACGCCCAGCCGCGCTCGAAGAACGGCCAGCCCGCCCACAGCGCGACCGGCGTCGCCAGCGCCAGCTGAATCCAGTTGGACACCGCTTCCGGCAAGAAGCGCATGCAGATCGACGAGATGCCCGCCCATCTCGAGCGCGAAGACGGGAATGGAGAGCGCCAGCGCGATCCAGAAGCGCCGGGTCATGTCGACGAGTTCCGCGCTCGGACCCGTCGCTTCCGCGGCGCGTTTCCGGCTCGAGCGCCATGCCGCAGATCGGGCAGTGCCCGGGATGGTCCTGGCGAATCTCCGGATGCATCGGGCAGGTGTAGATCGCGCCCGGCGGCGAGGGCGCGGCGCTTGCGTGATGTGCATGTCCGTGCGCATGGCCGGCTGCGGCGCCACGATAGCGCGCCGGGTCGGCGACGAACTTTTCCCGGCAGCCGCGCGCGAGCAGAAGTAATAGGTCGCGCCCGCGTGCTCGGCCTTGTGCTTGGCCGTCGCCGGATCGACCGACATGCCGCAGACGGGGTCCTTGCGCGAGCGGGCTTTCGGCGTCGGCCGAGCCCGTCGGCGAATGATGCCTTGTGTTCCATGACGGAGAAGGCATAAACCTTCCTATCATGGGAAGGTCAAGCGGATTCTCGACATGAACATCGGCGCGGCGGCGGCGGCGAGCGGCGTCACGGCCAAGATGATCCGCCATTACGAGGCGATCGGCCTCTTGCGTCCCGCCGAGCGACGCGCGAACGCTTATCGCGACTATGGCGAGCGCGACATCCACGAGCTCAGGTTCATCCGGCGCGCGCGCCGGCTCGGCTTTTCGATTCCCGAAATCGGCGCACTGCTGGCGCTATGGCGCGATCGCGGCCGCCCGAGCCGCGAGGTCAAGCGCATCGCGGAAGCGCATATCGGCGATCTTCAGGCGCGCGTCGCCGAAATGCAGGCGATGGCGAACACGCTTCGCGACGCTTGTCGCCGCCTGCCATGGCGACGACCGCCCGGACTGCCCGATCCTCGATGATCTGGCGCTCGGAGCGGACGGCTAAGCCATCGCCGTCCCTTGCACGCGCACCAGCGCTGGTCCATGAGGCCGAAATGAACGTCGCCTCTCCCGCCGCCGGCGCCAACTGGCCCGACCTCATCCGCCCCGTCATGCGCGACGTCGCGACGAGCGGCATCGTCGAAGTGTTCAATTACGGCCGCGGCCGGCAGGGGCTCATTCCTCTGTGGGTCGGCGAGGGCGACCTGCCGACCCCGCCGTTCATCAGCGAAGCGGCCAAGGCCTCGCTCGACCGCGGCGAGACCTTCTACACCTGGCAGCGCGGCATCCCGGAACTGCGCGCGGCGATCGCAGCCTACATGACCCAGGTCTATGGCGCAGCGCCAGGCGGCGGCGCTTTCTCGCCCGAGAATTTCTTCGTCACCATCGGCGGCATGCATGCGATCGAGCTCGCGACCCGGCTCATCGTCGGCCCCGGCGACGAGGCGCTGATCCCGACGCCCGCCTGGCCCAATTTCGTCGGCGCGCTGGAAATCTCGGGCGCGCGCGCCGTGCCCGTGCAACTCGACAAAGGGACGCGCTGGAGCCTCGATCCGGGCAAGCTCGAGAAGGCGGTGACGCCCTCGACCCGCCTCATCTTTTTCAATACCCCCGCCAACCCGACCGGCTTCGTCGCCACGCGCGAGGAGATCGCCGAGACGCTGGCCATCGCGCGGCGGCATGGGCTCTGGATCATCGCCGACGAGATCTACGGACGCATCACTTACGACGGCGTCCGCGCGCCCTCGTTCCACGACGTGATGGCGCCGGACGACAAGATCCTGTTCGTTCAGACTTTATCCAAGAACTGGGCGATGACCGGCTTCCGCGTCGGCTGGCTCGAGGCGCCGGCCGCGCTCGGCGAAGTCATCGAGAACCTTGTCCAGTACACGACCTCGGGCGTGCCCGTTTTCACTCAGCGCGCCGCGACCGCGGCGATCGAACAGGGCGAAGCGTTTCTGGCCTGGCAGATCGAGCGCTGCCGGCGCTCGCGCGACATCCTGTGCGAGGGGCTGGCCCGGACCGGGCGCGTGCGCTTCTTCGAGCCGGAGGCGGCGTTCTATCTCTTCTTCTCGGTCGACGGCTTTCCCGATTCGCGCGCTCTCGCGCTCCGCCTTATCGACGAAGCAGGCGTCGGCGCGGCGCCGGGCGGCGCTTTCGGCCCTGGCGGCGAGGGCCATCTGCGTATCTGCTTCGCGCGCGATCCCGAACAGATCGCCGAAGCGACGCGGCGCATGGCGCGCTGGCTGAAAGGGTGAGGCGAAGGATCGCCGCCTCGCCGCAGCGCATAGCGCGCCAATCGCGAGAGCGGCGACTGGCGCGAGACGTATTGATCACGCCTTTTCTCTGATAACGCTCATGTTGCATTTGAGGGAGGCAAGGGCGTGTACATCAACCGGGAGCCAAGCCTGTCGTAGACTCAATTCGCGACGAGCTCGGCATCGCGCATATCATCTCTATGAGGAAGAAGGACATTCAATCACTCTCGAGATCCGGTCTTGAATTCATCAAGGGGATGACAGGCTTCAAGGGCCTGGGGGAGCGGTCTCCGATGCGCCAGCCCCTGCCGCGTATCTTCATCACCGCCGCGGTTACAGGCAACTTGACCACGCCGGAACAGACGCCGCATCTGCCGGTCACCCCAGAGCAGATCGCCGACGCCTGCCTGGAGGCGGCCGAGGCAGGCTCCGCCATCGTCCATATCCACGCGCGCGACCCGGCGGCGATGAGGTCGAGCGGAGCCGAGGAATGGGTCGATGACAAGATCGCCGCGATTGGTGAGGTCGAGGAGCACGTCCTCGAGGCGCTAGGATAGCTCCAGACGTTCGAGCGCCAACGACCGCGCTTGCCCAATTCGACATTGTTGACGTGCGGGCGGTGACAGCCGAACAAGTGACATGTGATCGAGGCGCGCTCAGGGACGGCCGCATTCGCTCCTCCGCAGCGACCGCTTGCCCGCTAAATGCCAATATCGTTAGGCTTGGATCCTCATGAAGAAGATAGGTTTCCTGTCGTTTGGACATTGGACGCCCTCGCCGCAATCGCGGACCCGGTCGGCAGCCGACGCGCTCCTGCAATCCATCGATCTGGCTGTCGCGGCCGAGGCGCTGGGCGCGGACGGAGCCTATTTTCGCGTTCACCACTTTGCCCGCCAGCTCGCTTCGCCTTTCCCGCTGCTGGCGGCCGTGGGCGCCAAGACCAGCCGTATCGAGATCGGCACGGCGGTCATCGACATGCGCTACGAGAACCCGCTCTACATGGTCGAGGATGCGGGCGCGGCCGACCTCATCGCGGGCGGTCGCCTGCAACTTGGGATCAGCCGGGGCTCACCCGAGCAGGTGATCGATGGATGGAGCTATTTCGGCTACCGCCCGGCTGAGGGCCAGAGTGACGCCGACATGGGCCGGCGCCATGCGGAGGTATTCCTCGACCTGCTGCGCGGCGAGGGCTTCGCGCAGCCCAACCCGCGGCCGATGTTTCCCAATCCACCGGGCCTGCTGCGCGTCGAGCCCCATTCAGAAGGCCTGCGCGATAGGATCTGGTGGGGCGCCGGCTCCAACGCCACCGCCGTCTGGGCGGCAAAACTCGGGGTGAACCTGCAAAGCTCGACCCTCAAGGACGAGGAGACCGGAGAGCCGTTCCACGTCCAGCAAGCCGCGCAGATCCGGGCCTTCCGCGCCGCTTGGAAAGAGGCCGGCCACGCGCGCGAGCCGCGCGTGTCGGTCAGCCGCAGCATCTTCGCGCTCGTGGACGATCGCGATCGCGCCTACTTCGGCCGCGGGGGAGAGGAGAAGGACCAGGTCGGCTTTATCGACGAGAAGACACGCGCGATCTTCGGTCGTAGCTATGCCGCTGAGCCGGACGTTCTCGTCGAGCAACTCAAAAGAGACGAGGCGATCGCGGAGGCCGACACTCTGCTCCTGACGGTCCCGAAGCCCCTAGTAGCCTAGTCAGACGAACTGAGGGTATAGCCTTGCGAGCTTGACGCGGGCGTCGGCGGTTGTGAATTGCCAATCCGCTTTGGCGTGCAGGGTGTTGCGGCGCTTTTGCCAGGCGGCGACTTCGGCGACCAGATCGGCCTTGTCGCAGATGCGGCGATCGAGGCATTGGGTCGAGAGGACGGCGAGCTCGGATTCGGCCATGTCGAGCCAGCTTCCGTGCTTGGGCGTGTAATGCCATTCGAATCGTTTGACGAGGCGGCGCGCTTCGGCGGCGGGAAAGGCTTCGTAGAGCGACGCAGCCGTATGCGTGCTGAGATTGTCCTGCACCAGAACGATCTTGTCCGCGCCGGGAAAATGCATGTCGGACAAATCCTTGAGCGCGTGGGCGTAATCGACGGCCGCGCGCCGGTCCGTGACCTTCACGCGCCGCCAGCCTTCGAGCGGCGCGAACATCATGAACAGATTGGCCACGCCATTGCGCTCGTATTCGTAGTCGTAACGCTCCGCTTGTCCCGGCGTGGCCGCGATCGGCGCGCGCGTCTCGGCGATGAGTTGCTTCGACGTTTCATCGAGGCATACGAGGGGGCGCTTGGGATCGTGCGGCCTCTGGTAAACTTCCAGCACGTCTTCCATGTTGGCGACGAAGGCGGCGCTGGCCTCGGGCGCGATCACCCATTGCTGCTTGCGATGGGGCTGGAGAATGTTTTTTTGAGCGTCCGCCCGATCGTGTTGTCACTGGCGCTCCCGACGATCTGCAACTCGACGACTTTCTCCTCCAAAAGACGCAGCGTCCATCTGGCGTGGCCAGCCGGGGCCGATCCGCAAGCCAGAGCGATCAGCTTGGCTTCCGCGGCGCCGTCGAAAATCCGGCGAGGGGCCGATTTGGGATTGTACTTGCGCATCAGGACGGCTTCGAAGCCTTCCACGACAAGTTGCCGTCGCGTTCGCTCGATCGTCGGGATGCTGGTGTCCAGCGCCTCGGCGATCCGGCTGTCGCTCCATCCCTCGCCGCCTCCGACACGTCCGCTTTCAGAAGGATGCGAGCTTTCGTCAGCAAATGCGCGGCGCGCTTGCCCCTGCGGACAAAGTCGTCGAGCCGGGCGCGCTCCTCTTCGCTCAGCTTGACTACGTACTTCTTGACGGCAACCTCTTGCCTGGCCACGAATTATCTCCATCGCGCAATCGCCAAGCCATTGATTTAGACAATCCCGTCAAACTCAATGACGTGAGCCACTAGGCCTCGCCTACAATGCGCATGTTATTGAGGCGATCCTGACCTACGTCGCCCCGGCGCTCGACTGGCGTTGACGCAACACGTCCGCACTTCGCGCTGCGCGGGGCGCCTCTGACCGATCCCCGCACCCGCCACCGGCGCTCAGACATGACGAGCAGCTTGGTTGGGCGCTACAGCCGGCGGTCGTTGGATCGGCCGCTACCTAGC
>CAVZWU010000020.1:0-189014 GCA_963779095.1 uncultured Alphaproteobacteria bacterium
TAATCAGAACGCCGAACAGCGAGCACAGCTCGAGGAGCTGATGCCAATCCCGGTTGTTGCGGGCGAGCCGCGACGCGTCCAGGCTCATCACAAGGCCGGCCTTACCAAGGCCGACCTCAGCGATCAGCGTCTGAAAGCCGTACCGGTCTTTGCTGGACGTCCCGGACTTGCCAAGATCGTCATCGATGACGTGAACGCGCTCGCGCGGCCAGCCGAACATGGCGGCTCGCTCGACCAGCCGATACTGCAGCTCCGTGCTTTCCTGATGATGACGGACCTGCCCGGGCGATGACTGCCGGACATACACATACGCCAGCTTGGCGCGATGAGCGGTCGTGATGCGTTCATCGGTCGACAATGTCGTGCTCAGCAAGATGGCTCTCCTCTGGCCGGACGGACCGCCGCCGCAGACGTTGCACGAGCTGTCCCACGTGCTGCGCCAGCTGACGTCGGGTCTCGAGTGGAAGCTGCGGCCACAGGCGTGGCGGCCGTCCGGGCGAAGCCGTCCTGCTCGATAGGCATCCGATCGAGGTTAAGTCCGCCGCTGCCTTCGAGATCCGCATTTCTGGAGGCGAGCACGGCGCGGACGTGATTCGCCAAGGGCAAAAGCGTGCGCACTGAAATGCGTCCCAGACGACTCGCAGCCGCCGTCAGATTTTCGGACGCTGGAGAAACGGCGATGGCGGCACGGGAGATCGCTCGCTCCCGCCCGTCCGGCAGCCGGATGACGATCAGCGCCAGCCCTCGTCCAGAGCGTCGTTCGCTGACCGGAAAGCAGCCGCCGTACAGCGGATGATGCGGGTCAACGACCCTGACCTCAGCGACTCGCCGGTCAAGCGTTGTGGCATCTACAAATGTCCGGCGACCCGAAGATGACGACCGCTCTACTCGATCGTCTCACCCACCGCTGCCACATTCTCGAAACCGGAAACGACAGCTTCCGCTTCAAGAACAGCTCGGCGAAAGCCGCCAAACCCGCAAAGGAGAAACCTCGAAACTTGACGAACGCCTGATCCCAAAACCATCATCAAGCCGGGTCAGTTCTCAATGGAAATCCCGGGTCAGTTCTCGACGGAAATCGACAAGCGCGGCCCTACGGCGCGGCGCCTCCGAGGCGACGGCTGACAAGCGGGCCCCTGCAAGGGCTGGCGAGTCGTAAAAGCAGCTGGCGAGTGCGAATTGGGCTCTTATCGGTTAGCTATTGATCGCCGGGGAAGAGAGCCACGTCATGGCCGGCCTTGTGCATGATGACGGCCATGACGGCGAGGTCAGTTTGTCAGGCAAAACCAGCCATTCCAACAGGTATCGCAATAAGAGCCGCGAATTGTCTTGACAAAATCAGAAATTAGCCCCATCAATATTCTCTCAAACGGAATCCGTTTCCAGCTCGGGGCCTGCCGGGGGGTGCGAGAGTCGGCGGTTGTTTAAAACGCTGCGACCACAACTTTACCGTGCGAGCCGGAGGTCGAGGGATTTTTTTTATTTGAATCGGCCGTAACCCGTTGAAAAGCCCCGATTCGAAAAAATAAACGCTAGTAAATTGGAGTCAAATTTACTAGCGTTTACTATCGTTTACGAGCGCTTACTGGCGTTTACGCCCGTTTATTGGCTTTGGCCTGGCCGGAAGTTCGCGCGTTGGTTGCATCGGAGACTTGGGGATGGCCCCGCCCGCCTGCTCGGCGTCGTGGCGGGCTTCGACCTGCCTGACGATCGCCTCAAGGATGCCGTTGATCGCGAAATCCTTGGGCGTATAGACGGCGGCGACCCCCGCCGCCTTCAGCCGCTCCGCGTCGGCGGGCGGGATGATGCCGCCCACGATCACCGGCGTGCCGCCGAGCCCCGCCTCCCGCAGAAGCCTGATCACCTCCTCGGTCAGGGCGACATGCGAGCCCGACAGGATCGACAGGCCCACGCAATGGACGCCCGTCCTGGCCGTCTCGACGATTTCGGTCGGCGTCAGGCGGATGCCGTCATAGACCACGTCCATGCCGGCGTCGGTGGCGCGCGCCGCGATCTGCTCGGCGCCGTTCGAGTGGCCGTCGAGGCCCGGCTTGCCGACCAGGAACCGGATCCGGCGCCCGAGCTTGAGCGAGACGCGCTCGACCTCTTGGCGAAGCGGGTCGAGGTCGGCCGCTTCCTGGCGCGCGCGCGGCGAGACGCCCGTCGGCGCGCGAAAGACGCCGAACTCGGCCCTCAGCGCGTCGCCCCATTCGCCGGTCGTGGCCCCCGCCTTGGCCGCCTCGATCGAGGGGGGCATGATGTTTGCGCCGCTTGCGGCCGCGGACCTCAGCGCCCTCAACGCCTCGCGGACGCGGCCCTCGTCGCGCTCAGCCCGCCACGCCTTGAGTCCGGCTGCCTGCTCGGCTTCCGCTTCCGTTGAGGGGACCAGAATCGAATTCTCGCCCGCCGTCAGCGGCGAGGGCTCGGAATTGGTGAATGCGTTGACGCCGACGACGATCCGCTCGCCGCGCTCGATCGCCTCGAGCCGGCGGGTGTTGGATTCGACCAGCTTGGCTTTCAAAACGCCCGTCTCGATCGCCTTGACGGCGCCGCCCATCGCGTCGATGGCGGCGATTTCGGCTTGGGCCTCGCTCTTCAGCCCGGCGACCAGCGCTTCGACCTCCCTGCTGCCGTCGAAAATGTCGCCGAATTCGAGCAGGTCGGTCTCGTAGGCCATGATCTGCTGCAGGCGAAGGGACCATTGCTGGTCGAACGGCCGCGGCAGGCCGAGCGCCTCGTTCCAGGCCGGCAGCTGGACGGCGCGGGCGCGCGCCTTCTTCGACAGCACCACCGACAGCATCTCGATGAGGATGCGATAGGCGTTGTTCTCGGGCTGCTGCTCGGTGAGCCCCAAGGAATTGACCTGGACGCCGTAGCGGAAGCGGCGCTTGGAAGGGTCCTTGACGCCGAACCGGTCGCGGGTGATCTCGTCCCACAATTCGACGAACGCGCGCATTTTGGCGAGCTCGGTGACGAAGCGCATGCCGGCGTTGACGAAGAACGAAATCCGGCCGACGACCTCCGCGAAGCGCGCTTCGTCGACCTCGCCGGATTGGCGGACCCGGTCGAGCACGGCGATCGCCGTGGCGAGCGCGTAGGAAAGCTCCTGGACCGGCGTTGCCCCGGCTTCCTGAAGATGGTACGAGCATACGTTCATCGGGTTCCACTTCGGCGTCTCCCTGGCGCCGAACAGGATCATATCCTTGGTCAGCCTGAGCGAGGCTTCGGGCGGGAAGACATAGGATCCGCGGGCCAGGTATTCCTTGATGATGTCGTTCTGTGTCGTGCCCTGAAGCGCCTTCCGGGGCGTGCCCTGCTCGTCGGCGACCGCGATATAGAGGGCCATCAGCCAGGGCGCGGTGGCGTTGATGGTCATCGAGGTGTTCATCGATGCGAGCGGAATGTCCGTAAACAGGGCCCGCATGTCGCCGATGTGGGAGATCGCGACGCCGACCTTACCGACCTCGCCGCGCGCCAGGATGTGATCGCTGTCGAAGCCGGTTTGGGTCGGCAGGTCGAAGGCGATGGAGAGGCCAGTCTGACCCTTGGCGAGGTTCTGGCGATAAAGCCTGTTCGAACTCGCGCGCCGTCGAATGGCCGGCGTAGGTCCGGAAGATCCAGGGCTCGTCGCGAGGCGTCGCCGGCCCTGCGGTCGTTGGTCCGTTCGGCTGCGCCATGATTCACCCGCTGGGAGGCGTGGCCGGCCGGCATCGCCTTCGCTCGCACCAAGGAATTGTGCATAGCACAATCAGAGAAAAAGCAGAAAGACGCGCGAGCCGCCGCCGGCCGCCGAAACCGCAAGTGGGCCGGCGATTCGCGGCTTCGCGTTCAGCGCGACGACGAGATGAGGGGTCAGCCTTTGGCTCAGCGGTTGGCGACCGCGCTCGCCGCGACGACCATCATCAACAATCCCCCGGCGACCGCGATCGTCGTCAAGTAAGGCTCATAGGCGGCATAGGGTTGAAGCCACCAATCGCGCACGCAGAGGCCCGCGTAGGCGCCGAGCGTTGCGTAGAAAGCGTTCCAATATGGCCCCATTCCATAGCGGCCGACGATGTAATCTATGGCGAATCCGACCGCGAAGAACGCCACGAGGGCGCTGAGCAGAAACGCGGCGAAGTCGAAACCCTCGAGATCCTGCACGAGTTGAAGCAACGGCCAGTTCGACATCGCCGCGGGTCCTGTCCCGGCTCGGCCGCCCAATGTCCGCAGCCGATCCGTCTTGTCTTAGGCCGGATTCCCTGCTGTCTCGTAAATTCCTTCGCAACCATCGAAGGTGACGGATTGTCGAAAGTCGGATTGATTTTCGCGCGTTCAGGCGCAATGGTGATTGTGCGGCGCAATAATGGAGCCAATTCCAGTCCGAGCCTCGCCGCCAGGACCTGAGGGAGCCATGAACACTCCAGTTGCCGCCGAGCCGCTCGAAGCGGCGCAGATCAAGGACCTTTACGAGATTGGCGAGATTCCGCCACTCGGCCACGTTCCGGCGTCGATGTACGCCTGGGTGGTGCGCAAGGACCGGCATGGGCCGCCGGAGAAATCCATGCGGGTCGAGGTCGTCCCAACCTGGACTCTCGATAGTCACGACGTGCTGGTTCTGGTGATGGCGGCGGGCGTCAACTACAATGGCGTGTGGGCGGCGCTCGGCGAGCCGGTCTCGACCCTGGACGTGCACAAGAACCCGTACCACATCGCCGGCTCCGACGCGTCAGGCGTCGTCTGGGCGGTCGGCTCCAAGGTCAAGCGCTGGAAGGTCGGCGACGAGGTCGTCGTTCATTGCAACCAGGACGACGGAGACGACGAGGAGTGCAATGGCGGCGATCCGATGTTCTCGGCGTCGCAGCGCATCTGGGGCTATGAGACGCCCGACGGCTCGTTCGCCCAGTTCTGCCGGGTGCAGGACCGGCAACTGATGGCGCGCCCGAAGCACCTGACCTGGGAGGAGTCAGCCTCCTACACGCTGACCCTCGCCACAGCCTACCGGATGCTGTTCGGCCACGAGCCGCATAGGCTGAAACCCGGAGACAACGTGCTGGTCTGGGGCGCCTCGGGAGGCTTGGGCGTGTTCGGGATCCAGCTTTGCGCGGCGGCTGGCGCGAACGCCATTGGCGTCATCTCGGACGAAACAAAGCGCGAGTTTGTCATGTCGCTCGGCGCCAAGGGGGTCATCAACCGCAAGGATTTCAGTTGCTGGGGCCAGCTGCCGAAGGTCAATTCCGCCGAGTACGGCGCCTACATGGCGGAAGCCCGCAAGTTCGGCAAGGCGATCTGGAACATCACCGAGAAGAAGGATGTCGACACGGTGTTCGAGCATCCGGGCGAGCAGACCTTTCCAGTCTCGTGCTTCGTGGTCAAGCGCGGCGGCATGGTGGTGTTCTGCGCCGGCACGACCGGTTTCAACATCACCTTCGACGCGCGCTTCGTCTGGATGCGGCAAAAGCGCATCCAGGGTTCTCATTTCGCCAATCTCAAGCAGGCCTCGGCGGCTAACAAGTTCGTGATCGACCGGCGGATCGACCCTTGCATGTCGGAAGTGTTTCCCTGGTTGGAAATCCCGGTCGCCCATACCAAGATGTGGAAGAACCAGCATAAACCCGGCAATATGGCGGTGCTCGTCAATGCGCCGGCTATCGGGTTGCGTACCTTCGAAGACGTGCTCGACGCTGCGCGCAGGTGAGGTTGGACCGCTAATCTAAGGGATTTGCCTTCGTTCGCTTGACCCGGTAAAGCGACACTTCCTCTGCCCTTGCGCACCGACAACGCGGGGCGGCTGGTCCTGACAGATTTGCGCACGGTCGCTCATCGCTGGTCGTCTCGGCGACTCGGGCGCAACGGCCGGCGTTGGGCGAACGAGATCGAATGAGCGCAATGACCGCCGCGGAGGACAGGGACCAGCGAAAATTGGAGGCGGCCGAGCGGGCTCTCGCTTTGGTGACGCCCGGTATGAAGCTTGGCCTCGGCAGCGGCTCGACGGCGCATCACTTCGTCGATCTCGTAGGCGAGAAGTCAAAGCGGGTCTCGACATTCATTGCGTGGCGACCTCGGAGGCGACGGCCGCGCAGGCGAAGGCGCTCGGCATTCCAGTCGGAACACTGGACGACATTCCGGAGCTCGATCTGACGGTCGACGGAGCCGACGAAATCGATTCCAAGCTCAGGCTGATCAAGGGCGGCGGGGGCGCGCTCCTGCGTGAGAAGATCGTTGCCTCCGCTTCGAATCGAATGGTGGTCATCGCGGATTCAACCAAGCTGGTGGCGCGGCTCGGCGCTTTCCCGTTGCCGATCGAGGTCGTTCCTTTCGGTCTCGCGGCGACCCGGCGGCATATTGAACGCGCTTTCGGAGAGCTCGGACTTGCCGGGCCAATCCGCTTGCGCGGGGGGTCATCGCCTTTCGTCACCGATGGCGGGCACTTTATCCTTGACTGCTCGCTTGGCTCTATCGCGGAGCCGGAACAGTTGAGCCGAATTTTGTCGCCGATCCCCGGGGTCGTCGAACACGGACTATTCATCGGCCTTGCGCGCGGCGCGATCATCGCCGGGGCCGACGGTGTCGAAGTCCTCGGCGACCCGAACTGAAAATCGAATTCGCACCTCCAGGAGTCTTTCATGCCCGCCCGCGCCGGAATCGCCAAAGGCCGTCTCGCTTTGTTCCTGTTCGCAGCCTTGAGCGTATCGGCGAGGGCGGCGGAAACGACCCCACCTGCGGCCTCTGCGCCGGCAGCCCCCGCGGCTGCGGCTCCTGCGCCCGGAGCGCCGTCGCCCGCCGCCATCGCCGCCGCGGACACGATTCTCGGCGACATCGGCCTCAAGCAGTCGATCGCGATCGTCGTTCCGGGCATGATGGCGGAGCTGGAAACCAACGTCACCCGGACCCGGCCCGAGATCAGGGATTCGCTGCGCGCGACCCTGAAAGCAATTCAACCCGAATTCGACCAGACCGCGAAGCAAACTTACAGCCAGGCGGCCACCCTGCTTGCCTCGCAAATGTCGGAGAAGGAGATCACTGAGGTCGCCGCTTTCTTCGATAGTCCCGCGGGCAAGAAATATGTCCAGGTGACCCCGGTCTTTCTTCAGAAGCTTTCCGACGTCACTGGAGCCTGGCGGGAAAAGCTGTCGACCGACATTCTTGAGCGCGCCCGTCAGGAGATGAAGAAGAAGGGCGTCGACTTCTAAGGGGCCGTTCGCCGAATGGCGACGGAGATATAAGCGATGGCGTTCGACGTCGATTTCTTCGTGATCGGCGCAGGTTCCGGCGGAGTACGCGCGGCGCGCATCGCCGCCAGCCATGGCGCCAAGGCGCTGGTGGCCGAGGAAAGCCGCATCGGGGGGACCTGCGTCATCCGCGGCTGCGTGCCAAAAAAGCTCTATGTCATCGCCAGCCGCTTCGCTGATGACTTCCGCGACGCCGCGGGGTTCGGCTGGGATGTCGCCGAACCGAAGTTCGACTGGCCAACCCTTGTCGCGGCCAAGGAGAAGGAGATCAGCCGGTCTCAGCGACGCCTATCGCGATAACCTTGCGCGTTCTGGGGCCAAGCTTGTCGAACAGCGCGCGACCGTCGTCGATCCCCACATGGTGCGGCTTGCCGACGGCCGCGAGATCTCCGCGCGCCATATTCTTATCGCCTGCGGCTCGCGTCCGGTCATGCCGACCGGAATCGCTGGGCTCGAGCATGCGATCACCTCGAACGAGATCTTCGATCTCAAGGTCTTTCCGCGTCGGCTTCTCGTGGTCGGCGGCGGCTATATCGCGATCGAGTTCGCTTCGCTGTTCCAGCGCCTGGGCGCTCAGGTCACGCAGGTCATGCGCGGGCCGAACGTGCTGCGCGGCTTCGACGACGACATGCGCAACGGCATGCGCGACGCGATGGCGAAAGCCGGCGTCGTCTTTCGGTTCGGCTGCCTGCCGACCTCGATCGAGAAGGGGCCCGACGGCGCGCTGCGGGTGACGCTGTCCGACCACTCCGTCATCGAAGCCGATCAGGCGCTGATCGCGACCGGCCGCAACCCCAACACGAAAGGTCTTGGCCTCGAAGCGGCCGGGGTGGAGCTCAGCCCCGCGCATGGGGCGGTGAAGGTCGACGAGAACCTGACCAGCAACGTGCCGTCGATCCACGCCATCGGCGACGCCACCCACCGGATCGACCTCACGCCGGTCGCCATCCGCGAGGGCCATGCGCTGGCCGACCGGCTGTTCGGGCCGGGCGCGCCGCCGATCCGCTACGATACGATCGCAAGCACGGTGTTCGGCACGCCGGAACTGGGCGCGGTCGGACTGACGGAAAGGGAGGCGCTTGAGCGCTTTCCCAAGGTCGACATCTACAAAACCAATTTCCGGCCGCTGAAAGCGACCGTGTCCGGCGGGCCGGAGCGCACGATCATGAAGCTCATCGTCGACGGGTCAACGCAGCGCATCGTCGGCGCGCATATTCTCGGCAGCGAGGCCGCCGAAATGATCCAGCTCATCGCCGTCGCGATGACCATGGGGGCGACCAAAGCGGACTTCGACGCGACCGTCGCCGTGCATCCGACCGCGGCCGAGGAACTGGTGACCATGCGCTCTGCCCATGCGCGCTTCGAGGACGGCATGGAGATCCCGTGAGTGCCCCGCGCCGGGTCGGATATGAGGAAGCCAATACAACCGAAGCGCGAAATCCTGTCGCGGGCAAGCACCTCAATGTTGTCCATCTCCGGCCTCCGGCGCCGCCGGCGGGCGGCTCGCGGCGCGGGTGAGCCACGACTTTGTTTTTGACAAACGATATCCCCTGGCCCTATGCGATTGCCGCAATCCGGCGGCTCGAAAATGCGGTTTTCATCCGCGAGCAAGCCGCTATTGTCGGCATCGCCGAGGAAATGAGCCCTATTGCGCCTCCGGCCGCATCCTGACGTTGCGCCCGATAGGCGCGAAGCGAGCCCAATTTACCAGCGCCTGCGTATTGGCGCGGATTCCCTCGGGACGATGTCTGTCTCTTTCTGGACAAGGGGAACTCAGCGGAATGTCAATTCTGACCAGCGCGAAGGGCGCGTTGAAGTCCGCCGCGCCCGCCTTCCTCCTGGAGGCGGCCAGGGACCTCAAACATTCCAACGACCGTCTTCCGGGTCATGAGGTCTATACCTCGCTGATCAAGGGGAAGACCGGCCTCGAAATCGGCGGGCCGACCCTTTGGCTGTTCCGATACAAGATCCCGATCTACCAGTCGGCGGCCGGTCTGGACGGGGTCAATTATTCGACCAACACGATCTGGGAAGGCGATATCGGCGCCAAAGCCGGGCGATACGCCTATTACAAGGGCAAGGCCGGAAGACAGTTCATCAGCGAGGCCGGAGACCTCTCGACGATAAAGGACCAATCCTACGACTTCCTGATTTCGAGCCACTGCCTCGAGCACGTCGCGAACCCGATCCTGGCGGTGAAGGAATGGAAGCGGGTCGTCAAACCCAGCGGGCTCCTGCTGCTTTTTCTCCCCAACAAGGCCTGCAATTTCGATCGTCGCCGGGATTTCACCACCTTCGAACACCTCATGTCCGATTATGAGAAGGGCACGCCCGAGACCGACATGACGCATCTGGACGAGATCCTGGAGAAACACGACTACACGCTGGACGCCCATTCCGGCGGTCCGGAAAAATTCCGCGCGCGGGCCCTGGACAACTTCACCAACCGGTGCCTGCATCACCACGTCTTCAATCTCGACCTTCTCAAGAAGATCTTCGACTTCGCCGGCGTCGAGACGCTTCGGCGCGAGGAGATCGCCGAGAGCTTCGCCATCGTCGGCCGCGTTTGAGACGGCCCGAAAGGCGAAATGAGCGCCGCGCGGGTCGCGCGGTCGCGCTAATGGAGGGACTTAGCAGCACGCCGTGGGGTTGGCGGACGTCGCGCGCTTAAGCCGCGATTGAGGGACCGGCGCCCGGGATGCGGGCCCCGTTGCAAGGTCCAGGCAAAACAGTTGACGGCGAGGCGGCGATTGAACACAGGCTGCGCTTCGCGACGCCACTGGATAAAAACGTGAACAATTCGACCGCGCCGCACGGCGACGCGCTCGCAGGGCCTCAAACGCCGGCGGGCCGGCTGGAGCCGCCCGGCGCCGATCCTGCCGGCGAACTTGAGGCCGCGCGCCGGGCGCAAGCGATGGCGGAGGCGCGGGCTGCGCAATTCGAGGCGGAGCGGGATTCCGCGGTAGCGGCGCGCGAGTCGCTCCGGTCCCTGGCGGCCCACTTGATCGGCGAGCGCGGCTATCTCGCCGGGCAACTGATACGGGCCTATCAACGGCCGTGGCGGCCGCTCAAATTCGCCCTGGGCTACCGGATCATGAGCGCGATCAGCGCCGCGAGCCGGCCGGTCTCAAAGCAAGTTTCGGCCCGCTTCGCGCGCTCGGCCGAGAAGCGCAGTCCGACGCGTTTCGACAGGTTTCTGGCGCCTCCGGGCGCCCGGCGCCGAAGCGTGCGCCGCTTCCCGGCCCGGTGCTCACCTCCGTCGAGGAACGCCCGTTGAGCAAGGGCGACGTCGCGAGCGTACGTCAATCGCCCGGTTTCCGCCGTCGAACTCCATTCGAAATCATCGTTGCAGAAGACGCTTTAGGCGATCCCGGCGTCGAACTGCTGAGGGAAGTGGATGGGCTTCGCCTGGAGATCCATGAGACCAATCTCGGTTTTCTCAAAACCTGCAACCGAGCCGCGCGGCTGGCCAGGGGCGAATACCTGTTTTTCCTGAACAACGACACGCTTGTGTGCGAAAACTGGCTCGAGCCGCTGCTCGCGATTTTCGACCGGTTTCCGGATGCGGGCCTCGCCGGGTCGAAACTGCTTTTTCCCGACGGGACGCTTCAGGAAGCGGGCGGGATCGTCTGGAACGACGGTTCCGCCTCGAACTACGGCCGGTCTGACGATCCGGACAAGCCCGAATACAATTACGTCAGGGAGGCCGATTACATCTCGGGGTGCGGGATCCTCGTTCCTCGCGCGCTATGGGAGGAGCTTGGCGGAATTCGATGAGATTTTCGCGCCTGCCTATTGCGAGGACAGCGACCTTGCTTTTCGGATCAGGGCGGCTGGACGGAAGGTCTATTATTGCCCCTTCTCGCTCGTCACCACCAGCGTCGGCGCCCAGGGCCCGCCGGGACTCGAACATACGGTCAGCATCGCCGACGACCCGCAGGGTCTCGCGGACGCGGCGGTTAAACTGCTTCTCGACGACCCGGCCTGGACGGAGGCTTCGGTTCGACAGATCCGATATGCGCGCGGGCATTTCTCCCGTGACGCCTTCCGGCGCTCCTTCCTCGAGGAGACGCGGGCGGCTCCGCCGTGACGCGCGGCGGGCAATAGCCACCGGCGCCCCTCAGACGGCGCGCGCCACCCAGTCCGCGATCGCCAGGCTCGCGGTCAAACCCGGCGACTCGATGCCGAACAGGTTGATCAATCCGGCGAGCCCATGTTCCTTTTCAGTCTGCAGAAGGAAATCGGTGGTCGAGCCGCCGGGCCGCTCGATCTTGGGCCTGACGCCGGCGTATCCCGGCTGCAGCGCGCCGTCCGGCAGGTCCGGCCAATAGGTTCGGATCGCGGCGTAGAAGGACGCCGCCCGGGCAGGATCGACGTCGTAGTTGATCGCATCCACCCATTCGACGTCCGGGCCAAACTTGGCCTGTCCGGCGAGATCGAGCGTGAGATGCACGCCGAGGCCGCCTGGCGTCGGCATCGGATAGATGAGGCGCGAAAAGGGAGATCGCCCGCTCAGGGAAAAGTAGTTGCCCTTGGCGAGATGCAGCGGCGGTATCCTGGCGGCCGGCATGCCGGCGATCGAGCGCGCGAGCGCCTGCGCGCCGAGCCCGGCGGCGTTGACGACGCGCGCGGCGGCGATGCGCATGGGCGTGCGCCCGCCGGTTTCGATCACCAGCCCCCCGTCTCCGGCGCGCGCGGCGAGGGCGGGCGTTTCGAACGCGATCATCGCGCCATGCGCCTCGGCGTCGCCCCGCAGCGCGAGCATATAAGCGTGGGCGTCGATGATTCCGGTCGAGGGCGACAACAGCGCCCGCTCAGCCTTGAGCGCGGGCTCGAGCGCGCGCGCCTCCTGTCCGGTGAGCCAGACGAGATCGGTGACGCCATTCGCGTCGGCCTGGGCCTTGAACGCCGCGAGCTTGTCGATCTCGCCGGCGTTCACCGCCACCAGCAGCTTGCCGCATCGCTTGTGGGGAACGCCGAACGCCTGGCAGAACGCGTACAGCATCGCCTTGCCGTCGACGCAGAGCCGGGTCTTCACGAGCCCCGTCGGATAATAGATGCCGGCATGGATGACTTCGCTGTTGCGCGAGCTGACGCCGGAGCCGATCCCGCGCTCGCTCTCGACGACGATCACCTCGCGCCCGGCGCGCGCGAGGGCCCGCGCCACGGCAAGCCCGATGACTCCAGCGCCGACGACGAGACACTCGACCGAATTCCATCCCCTTCCTCTCTGGAGCATGGTTTAAGTCAGCGGAATGCTCGCCTCAAGCCGCGGATCCCGAATGCGGCCGCCGGCGATCTCGCGCGCAAGGTCCGCCGCGAGGGGCGATGGCCGGCAGGCCCCGCGCGGCTCCTTTGTCGACGTCAGGGAATTATTGGCGAGCCCTCAAGCGGCGTCCTGCGGAATGACGCGGCTGTCCGCTCCCAAGTCGTGCGAACGGAAGCGCCAGCGCATATCCGTACCGAGACGGCCCGCGGCCATGTGGCGCTCGAGGGTCTTGAGCCGCATATAGGGCGAGCTGCGGAAATCCTCGTCCGCAAAGCCCATGGCCCCAAGCCCCTCGCGCAGCCGGGTGATGGACTGATCCAGTGACAGTTGCGGAATGGAATCCGGGGCGAGCGACCGGAAGAGCGAGAAGTCCACGCGGTAGGAGCGCTTGTCGGGCGGCGCATTGGTGTTGATCGAAACTTTGGCGCCCGGAACCTGGCGGGCAACCGCCTCGGCGAGCTCGCGCACCTGATAGTTGCCCTCGTCCCGGCCGGCGTTCACCGCCAGAAACTCGCCCCCCTTGTCCTGCTTGCGGCGGATCGCCCACAAAATCGCGCGCGCCATGTCCTCGACGTCGATGAGCGGGCGCCAGGGCGTGCCGTCGCTGAGAACCGTGATCTCGCCCGAGGTGATGGCGCAGGCGACAAAGTCATTCAGCACCAGGTCGAGCCGCAGGCGGTCGGACATCCCGCATGCGGTTGCGAACCGGAGCGACGTGACCAGCATGCCTTTGCGATCAAGCTCCGCCATGGCTTTCTCCGAGCCGATCTTCGAGCGCGCATAGGCGGTCAGCGGATTGGTCGGGTCGGTCTCCTTGCGCGCTCCCCCTTCCGCGTAGCCGTACATGCTGCAGCTTGAGGCGAAGACGAAGCTTTTGACCCCGCGCTCGGCGGCCAGCCGGGCCATCCGCACAGTGGCGTCGCGGTTGATTTCACCGGTGACGGCTTCGAACTTGTTTCCCATCGGGTCGTTGGAAATGGCGGAAAGATGGACCACCGCATCGACGCCGTCCAGCAACTCGGCGGGAAACTCGCGGATGTCGCCGAACACCTGACGGTCCAGCCGGGCCTCGGGCAGGAGGCCAGCGCCAGTCAGGCTATGGCCGAAAAAGGCGGTGTCAAAGCCAATCAGCTCGGCGTCCGGCAGCCTGTCCCGAAGGAACCTTGTGAGGACGGGCCCAACATAGCCCATGTTTCCGGTAATCAGTATCCGCATGCTCGCTCCAACCTCCGCTGTGGCAGGTCCGCGGCGCGTTCCGCTCGCGGATACGACCTTATTACCATTCTCGTTAAGAAGAAAGGCCGACGAGCGAGAGATTTTTTCCGTCGCCCGCGCTGAACCGCTCAAGCTTTCAACTCGGAGCTGGAACAAGGATTGCAACTTGCGCGTTGTGGCTGCCGGGGCGTAGAGAGCAGAGCGCTCTCAGGCCAAGGCGGCCCCGGGGGTACGGACGAAGCGAGAATACCACGCGCTCGGACAAAAAAACCTCGGACCGAAGCCGCTGCTGGCGCCGATGGGGCCGGCGAACTATGCTGGCGGGTTAATGGAGCGCGGCGTCTCCCCGAGGCGCCGACATCGGAATTCGAATTCAGATAAAATTCGGAATCGAAAAACGCAGAATTGCGAATGGCCGCGAGTTCCTCGCCCTCGTTCGGACGGCCGCGCAAATGGTCGCGAAAGCGGGCTATGGCCGCACCGCCGCGGCCATCTCGCCCGTATTGGCGAGGGCGGGAACTGGCGCGCGCCGGATTCCAATGCGCCTTCTCCACAAGGCGCCGGCCTTCGCTCCTCGCCTCGGCGAGCCGCACGGCAAATTCCTCCCGCGCCGCTGCGATCTGGCGTTCGAGCTGCTTTGATTCCTCGCTGACCTGGCGCGCAAATTCCTCTCGCGCCGCGCCAAGCTGGCTCCCGTATTCGTCGCGCAGCGGCGCGGCGGCCGATCGTGTCCGGCGCCTCCCGTCTTCCAGCTCGAACATGATGTAGCCGAGAATCTCGGTTGCGCCCCGAAGGCGCTCGGCGATGTCATCGAGCGTCCGTTCGACTTTTTCGCTCCTCGGATTTTTGATGAGATCAGGAACGGCCGCGTAGGTTTCGCGAACCAGATCATTCACCGCCGGATGCGCCAGCAGATCGCTGTCGCTCGCTCGCTGGCGCCTCAGGTCCGCCGACACGAAGCCGTCGATCTCCGTAAGCGCGCGCTCGGTCCAACGGGGCCACTCGACCTTGAGCTGTTCGCCGACCCGCTCGAGGGCGCCCGGCGGATCACGGAGAAAACCATTCCAGTCGACCACCGCCCGGCGCATATTTCGCGTTCCAGCGTCGGCGTCCAGCACGTGGCGCAGCCAGATGAGACAGCCGAGGCCGAGCGGGATTCCGTCCCTGCGATTGAGCGACAAGGCGACCTCAAGCGGCGATCTTAGCGGCAGAATCGCGCGCGGCGACCATCCGCTATCCTGCAACGCCGAGGACCAGAAGGGTATGAGCCGGCATATGCGCGGGTCCTTGATGACCGCAAGGCTGGCCTCGCCGAATTCCCTGATGAGGGCGGATCTTGCCCGCGTCTTCAGCGTGAACGCGAGCGCCGGGTCAATGCGCCCCGGATCGAATGGGCGCCAGTCGTCCCAAGAACTCCCTCCGGCCGCAAGAATATCCTCATTCAAAATATTAATGATGAGGGATTCCCAGTATCCCTTTGGGTTGGCTTCATCGCCGCCTATCAAATTGAGAGGCAGCACGACACCGAGCCTGACCATGGCCCCGGCCAGGCTTGAGGCGCCGCCGCGATGCATGCCCAGGACCAGAATGGCCGTGTCGCCGGAGCGTTCCTCCGTTCTCTTGCCCGCAGGACCAAGGTCGGGGCCTGAGGCAATGGCCCCGGCGACGGAATTGAGCGCCTGACCCGCAGAGTCCAAATTCATTGCAAACCTTGCTCGCGTGATCAGGTGAAGGCGCCGCTGGGTGTCTGTTTTCTTCGGTAACCCGCCGGCCTCGTTGGGCGCCAGTCAAGCCGCCAAAACGAAAACAGACCGACGAACGCAGACGATATGCCAGTGCAAGGCGCGGGCGTCTCGTCCAGAATGTCGGCCTGGTGTCGCGGCGGCTAAGCGTGCGAAAGGAGCTCTAGCAGGCTGCTGAAAAAGTCACTGCGTTTGCGCAACGAGGGGTGGCAAGCGCAATTTTTTGCAGGCGGGCGCGGCTCACGTTCGAGGTTTTGGCGTGACGTCGGGTCATTGTTCTCTGGCTTTTCATGTCGCTGGACGCAGTTCGCCCGGTGCGGCCATAAGCTTGGGCAGGCGGACGATGTTGTAGGCGGCCATGGCGAAGACGAAAGCGGCGCGGACCTTGTCGAGGCCACGCACCTTCACCTGCATGAGGCCGCCGACCGTCTTCGTCCAGCCGAAGCCTTCCTCGATGCGTTTGCGCAGCCGCTGGCTGATCGCATAGCGCACACTCGCGGCGACCTCGCCCGGGACGGCGGTCTTGCGCGCCTTGCCATGCTTGCTCACCGTCCCGTTGATCGCGACATGCGGCTCAATCCCACGCGCCTTCAAGCCCTCGACGAAGGCCTCGGCGTCATAGCCCTTGTCGGCGCCGAGCGTCGCGCCAAAGGGCAAGCGCTGGCTGAAAGCAGCCGCCGCCTCGCGCTCGGCCGTTCCGGTCGCCAGCGTCGCCTCGGCCGCCGCCACAAGACCGTTGCGGTTCTCCATCAGCGCATGGCCGAGATAGCAAAGACGGCTCTCCTGGCCTGCGCCTTTGCGATAAAGGCGCGCCTCCTTGTCGGTCGTCGAGGCGTGGGTTTTGTTCGAGCGCTTGGTCTTGCGGAAGTCGGCCTCGCGGTTGCGCCCCGGAGGCAGCGGCTCGCCCGGGTCGTTCCCCCGGCCTTCGCCAGAGGCGCTCTTGGGACGGAAGCTCTTCATCGACGCCCAGGCTTTCAACATCGTTCCATCGACCGAAAAATGCTCGGCGCTCAGAAGCCCCTTCACCTCCGGCAGGCCGAGAAGCGAAGACAGAAACTCTTGCGCGATCTCGTGGGTGAGCAGGCGGTCGCGGTTCTTCGAGAAGGTCGAGGCGTCGAACACGCTCTCGTCGATCGTAAGCCCGACGAACCAGCGAAACAGCATGTCGAACTCCAGCCGTTCGACCAGCTGCCGCTCCGAGCGGATCGAATAGAGAAGCTGCACAAGCGAGGCCCGCAGCAATCGCTCCGGCGGGATCGAGGGACGCCCGATTCCCTCGTAAAGCGCCGAAAACCTCGCGTCGAGCTGGGCCAGCGCCGCGTTGGTCAGCCGCCGCATCGCCCGCAGCGGATGATTCGCGGCGATCCGCCCCTCGACGTCGACGTAAGAGAACAACGTCCCGCTCGTCCGATCCTCGCCCCGCATCGATCCCCTCGCGAATCGCCTCGCCGACGCCAGCGAATCACCCCCCAAAGGCAAACACCAGAGCCCTTCCGCGCCACTTATTCAGCAGCCTGCTAAGGCTTGGCGCGTGAGAGCGCGCTCGCGCGGCGGGCGGCTTCGAGGAAATCGGGGGCCGCGTCGGGCGATCGGGGGCCGCCCGCGGAGGCGACGCGCACCCCCTTGACCCCCGCCGCCAGGGCCGCCCCCATATCGGCGTCGCTGTCGCCGATGACCACGGCCCCGGCGGGGTCGAAGCCCAGGTCTCGCATCGCGTTTCTGATCATGCCCGGCGCCGGCTTGCGGCATTCGCAGCCGTCGCCGGGGCCGTGCGGGCAGAAATAGATCGCCTCGAGTCGCACACCCCCCTCGGCCAGCATGGAGAGGAGCCGGTCGTGAATCCGCTCGAGCGTCGCGACGTCGAAATAGCCGCGCGCGATGCCTGACTGGTTGGTGATCAAAACCAGCCCGAAGCCTGCGTCGCGCAACAGGCGGAGCCCCTCAATCGCGCCCGGAGCGAATTCGATTCCGTCCGGATCGCTCAAATAGACCTTGTCGACGATGATCGTTCCATCGCGATCGATGAGCGCGAGCCGCCTCGGCGCGGCGGTTTCTTTCATCAGGTCTCCCCGGCGCAGGCGCGCGAAATCAATGACATATAGGGCGCGCGGCGATCCTATACCTGGCCTTGACCAGGCTGTCAGACTTGAGATCGCTGGCTGGCGCCAGCGCCCTGACATCGGCAGCGCGCTAGCCCGATTCGCCGGACTACGCCTTTTGGCGCGGCGGCCCCCCTCAGTTCAACCGGAACTCGGCTCCGACAGCCTTGATTTCGGCCGGCTTGATCAGGCGCGCATGCGCCACCGTCACAGAATGGAGCAGCCCGTCGAGCTCGCGCGCCCAGAAGTCGAGGAATTTCCTCAGTTCGGGGAAATGGGGGTGCAGATCGTGCTGCTGCCAGATGTAGTTCTGCAAAATGTCCGGATGATCGGGCATGCGGTAGAGAATGTTGGCGGTGGTGAGGCCGTATCCTTCAAGTTGGCGGCGAAAGTGGACGCTGGCCATGCGGTTTCTCCAAAGGCTGGCGAGGCGAGATGGTACACTTGGTACGCTTCTTGGCAATCCTTTGTTCCGCAAAAACTGTGCCAGATCATGGTGTTAGCAGCATAACACAGAGAGTGCTAGTTTTTCCGTTTACCTGCGCGCGCCGGGGCGGCGGCCTGGTTGTCCTTTCCGTTCTCTTGCTCGGCGCCGAGCAGCAGGAGGCGCTTCCAGGAGCGCCGGCCAATTTGCACTGAAATGCGCCGTTGAGGATGGCGCGCGGCGTGCTAAGGAAGCCGCCCTTATCCTCCCTGAGACAAGTCCATGCTCCATATTGATCTGCCGACGCGCGCCGAGATCGAAAAGCTCGCGGGCCATCGCGGGAGCCCGTCGGTGTCGATTTATCTGCGCACGACCCCGGTCACGCGCGAGACGCCGGGGGACCGGATCGAACTCAAGAACCTGCTCAAGACCGCAATCGCCCAGATGGAGGCGTCCGATACGCCCAAGCGCGCCATCTGGCCGATCGAGCAAAGCGTCGAGGCGCTGATCGGCGATGACGCCTTCTGGATCGGGCAGGCGAACAGCCTCGCCATCTTCGTCACGCCCGAGCGAATCCGCACTTTCCGCCTGCCCAATCACCTGAGCAACGCGGTCGAGGTGTCCGACCGTTTTCATCTCAAGCCCCTGATGCGCTCGGTGACCTTCCCCCACAACGCCTATGTGCTCGCGATCAGCATGGGCGCGGTGCGGCTGATCGAAGTCTCCGCCGACCTGCCGCCAGAGAAAGTCAAGGTTCACGGTCTGCCGGCCGGAGCCGCCGACGCCGCCGGGCGGCGCAGCCATCTGGAGAAGAGCGGCGACATGGTCAGCGGCGAGGCGACCAGCGAGCACGCGATTCTGACCCGCTACGCCCGCGCGGTCGATCACGCCTTGCGCCCGGCGCTGGCGGGGCACGAGCGGCCGCTGATCGTGGCGGCGGCCGAACCGATGGCCTCGATCTTCCGCAGCGTGTGCAGCTATCCGCATCTGGCCGCGAAGGGGATTTCGGGCACGAACGATCGCACGAAGGATGCCGATCTCGCGGCTTCCGCCCGCGCCGTGCTCGACGAAAACTACGCCGACGAGATCGGCCAGTTGCGCGGCCTCTACGCCGCGCGGGAGAAGCAGGGCCGCGCGACCCAGGATGTCGCCCAGGCCGCGCGCGCCGCGACCTTCGGCGCCGTCGACACGCTGATCGTCGACATGGACGCGGAGGTTCCAGGAACCGTCGCGGACGACGACGGCGCCGTGGCCTTCGCGGCCAGCGCCGACGGCGTCAATTACAGCGTGACGGACGAGATCGCGCGGCGGGCGCTCCTGTCGGGAGCGCGGGTGGTGTCGGCGCGCCGCGCCGACGTGCCCGGCGGAGGCGATCTCACCGCCATCCTGCGCTACGCCGTGTGATCCGCTCGGAGATGCGCTTGCGCCCAGGCGGCGGTGCGGGAAGCCGCGTCTATTGCGCCGGGACGCCGACCTTGATCAGCCGATAGGTGATCGCGTCGACCAGAGCCTGGAACGAGGCGTCGATGATGTTGCCTGACACGCCGACCGTCGACCAGGTGTCGCCGTTCCCATCGCCGAACTCGATCAGCACACGCGTCACCGCGTCGGTGCCGCCCTGGAAGACGCGCACCCGATAGTCGAGAAGCTCGAGGTCCTCGATATATTTTTGGTAGACGCCGAGGTCCTTGCGCAGCGCGAGATCGAGCGCGTTGACTGGGCCGTTGCCTTCGGCGGCGGAAATGAGCCGCTCTTCGCCGATGCGGATCTTCACCACCGCCTGCGACGCTGAATAAGTGACGCCTGGCGCGACCATCTTGCGCTCGACGCCGACATGGAAACTCTCGACCGCGAAATATTCCGGCAGGCCGCCGAGCACGCTGCGCGCCAGAAGCTCGAACGAGGCGTCGGCCGCTTCGTAAGCGTAGCCCTGCGCCTCGCGCGCCTTCACCTCGTCGAGCAGGCGCGAGAGGCGGGGATCGTCCGGCTTCGCTTCGACCCCAAGCCGCGCGAGCTCGGCGATGAGGTTCGAGCGCCCGGCCTGATCCGAGATGAGGACCGCGCGCGCGTTGCCGACGCTGCCGGGCGCGACATGCTCGTAAGTGCGCGGATCCTTGGCGAGGGCGGAGGCATGAATGCCGGCCTTGGTGGCGAAGGCCGAGGCCCCGACATAGGGCGCATGGCGGTTGGGCGCGCGGTTGAGCAATTCGTCGAAGGCGCGCGAGATCGAGGTGATCTGGCGCAGCGCCTCGGGCGTGACGCCAGTCTCGAAATGATTCGCAAGCTCCGGCTTCAAGGCGAGGGTGGGAATGAGAGTGACGAGATTGGCGTTGCCGCAGCGCTCGCCGAGCCCGTTCAGCGTGCCCTGCACCTGCCGCGCGCCGGCGCGGATGGCGGCGAGCGAATTGGCGACCGCATTGCCGGTGTCGTTATGGGCGTGAATGCCGAGTTTTTCGCCCGGAATCACACGGACGACTTCGCCGACAATGCGCTCGATTTCGTCAGGCAGCGTTCCGCCGTTGGTGTCGCAGAGCACCGCCCAGCGGGCGCCGCCTTCGATCGCAGTTTTGGCGCAGAGAAGCGCGTATTTCGGGTTGGCCTTGTAGCCGTCGAAAAAATGCTCGCAATCGACCATCGCCTCGCGGCCCGCCGCGACCGCGGCTTTCACGCTGTCGGCGATCGCCCCGAGGTTTTCCTCGAGCGTGCAGCCGAGCGCGACATGGACGTGATAGTCCCAAGACTTCGCGACATAGACGATCGCGTCGGCGTCGGCGGCGAGCAGGCCCATGAGGCCCGGATCGTTGGCGGCCGAGCGGCCGGGCCGCTTGGTCATGCCGAAGGCGCAGAAGCGGGCATGGGTTGTGGGCTTGCGTTTGAAGAATTCCGTGTCGAGCGGATTGGCGCCCGGATAGCCGCCTTCCACATAATCGATTCCGAGCCGGTCGAGCATGGCCGCGATGTGGCGCTTGTCGTCGAGCGAGAAGTCGACGCCGGTGGTCAGCGCGCCGTCGCGCATTGTGGTGTCGAACAGATAGAGGCGTTCTCTGGCCATCGGGCTCTTCGTCAATGTCGGGTCGGGGGCGGCGCGGGCGAAGCGCCGAGCGTCTTGGACATGGTGGTGTTGGCGAGCCACTGGTCGCCCTTGCGCACGAGGTTGCGCATTTGCGCGGCGAAACCCAGCCGCTCGAACAGGGGCTTGGCGACATCGCTCGCCTCTGTCGTCAGGCGCTTCGCGCCGCGCGCCTCAGCCAATCTCGTTAAGGCGTCGACCAGCGTCCGGCCGACGCCCTGGCGGGCGAATTCCGGATCGACGAACAGCATGTCGATCTCGTCCGCGCCCTTGAGGCTGGCGAAGCCGGCGATCGCGCCGTCGATCATCGCGATGAGGGTCAGCGCCTCGCCGAGCCTCGCGCCGAATGCCTGTGCGTCGTCGGCGCGCCCCGCCCAGGCCTCGCGCTGCTCTTCGTTGTAGTCCTCGGCGGCCAGTTCCTCGATGCTCGACCGAAAGATCTCGGCGCAGCGCTTGGCGTCGGCGGGAAGATAGGGACGAAGGGAGACGGCGCTCATCGCTTCGGCTCCCAGGTGGTCGTCCCGTCCTTGTTGTCCTTGATGGCGACGCCGAGGTCGGCGAGTTTGTTGCGGAGGCGATCGGATTCGGGCCAATTCTTAGCGGCGCGGGCGGCGGAACGTTCGGCTACGATCGCCTCGATCTGCGCCGTGTCCATATCGATTGGTCTAACCCTTACGCTTTCTGCGTATTCAGTTCGAGTTCTATACAGGAAACCAAGAAGGTTTGCACTAGATCTAAGTGTAGCAAGTGCGTCAGGCGGTGGCTCCTTATCAAGCGATCGGATTATTCGTATATCGACCGCCAATTCATCAATATGTTGTATAGCTTCATGGGTATTCAAATCGTCCGATAGAGCAGCAACGACCTTTGGAGAGGGTTCGGCTGGGCCGATGGCGGAGTTACCGATTGCGTGGTACCAAACATTTAGCTTGTCTCTTGACTCTTTGAGCGCACGCTCTGTCCAGTCGATTGGCTGACGATAGTGGGTGCGCAGCATTGCGAGGCGGATCGCTTCTCCAGGCCAAAGCCTATAACCGAGTTCAGTTTCTTCAAGCAGCTCGTGGATGGTGACGAAGTTGCCGGCGCTCTTCGCCATCTTCTCGCCTTCGACCTGCAAGAAGCCGTTATGCATCCAGACATTGGCCATGGCGCGCGAATGGAAGGCCGAGCAGGATTGCGCGATCTCGTTCTCGTGATGGGGAAAAACGAGGTCGATCCCGCCGCCGTGAATGTCGAACACGTTGCGGCCCGGGTCGTCGCACTCAAGGCCGCCGCCGAACGGCTCGAGCAAGGTCGCCATCGACATGGCAGAGCACTCGATGTGCCAGCCGGGCCGGCCCGGCGCAGCGGTTCCGGCCGGGCTCGGCCAGCCCGGCTCGTTCGGCTTCGACGGCTTCCATAAGACAAAGTCCATCGGGTCGCGCTTGTAGGGGGCGACCTCCACCCGCGCGCCGGCCAGCATCTCGTCGAGCGAGCGATGCGCGAGCGTCCCGTAGCGCGGCGCGAACGCAAGCGCATCCATAGCCGAGGGCGAGAACAGCACGTGATCCTCCGCGACATAGGCCACGCCGCGGGCGATCAGCCGCTCGATCATCGCCCGCATCGTGTCGATATATTGGGTGGCGCGCGGCTCGTGGGTCGGCGGGAGGCAGCCGAGAGCGGCGACATCCTCGTGAAACTGGCGCTCCGTCGCCGCCGTTACTTTGGCGATCGCCTCGTTGAGTGGGAGAGCGGGAAAGTCGCGGGCGGCGCGCGCGTTGATCTTGTCGTCGACGTCGGTGATGTTGCGGGTGTAGATCACATGGTCTGGCCCATAAATGTGGCGGAGAAGCCGGAACAGCACGTCGAACACGATCACCGGCCGCGCGTTGCCGATATGGGCGAAGTCGTAGACGGTGGGGCCGCAGACATACAATCGCACCGCCTTCGGGTCGATCGGCTTGAAATCCTGCTTGGCGCGGGCGAGCGTGCTGTAGAGGCGCAGCGGAACGCGCTTCGCCTCGGAGGGCGTCTCATCCTGGGGTCGGGGCGGCGGCTTCATCGGCGATTCTTGTCGGCGTGATCTTCATGAAGGCGAACGAACGGACGTCGCCGGGTGGCCGGATGATCGCTTCTCGATGGCTTTGGGGAAATTGAGGAGACGCGAACCAGCCAGCTGGGAACTAGCGGCTAATGATGCAAATCCGGATAATGGGACAGGCGGGCGTCATGGCGCCCATGCAATGGAGAGGCCGGGCTCCGTTGTCAAGACTGCGTCCGCGCGTGAAACCGCAAACCGCCCCGCTGCGCCTCGACAAATCCAGGAGCGGCCAATCGCCTGTCGAGAACGGGCGGTGTTTGTCGGAAACAATGCCTTGCAGAAATCTGAAATAGAGGCTATATGATTCTGTTGAACGGAATCAACCCGCTTGCGACCGGCGCCGGCGGGAACGCGGGCGCGTGTAAGCTTGAGGGATTTAGGCTACAACCTCACGCGCGAGTCGGGGCGGGGGAAATTTTTTTCACTTTTTTCGGCTGCAACCCATTGAAAAGTCCCAATTCCAGAAACTAAAAGAAAGCGAAAGAAAGCAAAGGAAAGCAATTTTGCTTTCGTCCGCTTGCTTTTTGTTTTCGCCGATCTCGCCCTCAGGTTGTATCTGGGCGCGCCGACCGCCCTGCGCCGGGACGCCCTGCGCGGGTCCCCCAGAGGGCGGCCCGTTTTGCTTCGTTTGGCGCAATATTCCCCTCTCGGGCGCCCCGGCTCTAGAATGGCGTCTTCGGGTTCATGGCGAAGGGGGCGATCTTGAGCCGGAAGACGAGCGGCGAGACCGACCGGGGTGGCAAGCCGGCGGAGCCGCCTCGGCAGGCGATCACCATCATCGGCGCGCCGGTCGAAGCCGGGGCGAGCGTCCCCGGCGCGGCGATGGGCCCGGCCATGCTGCGCACCGCGGGCATCGCGAAGCCGCTCCGGGACCTCGGCTACGACCTCGACGACCGAGGCGATCTCGCTCCGCCTGCTCCCCTGATCCACGCGCCCGCGCCCGAAGGCAAAGCGAATCGGTTCGCCCATGTCGCGGCCTGGGCGCGGCTGCTCGCGCGAGAGACCTACGCGATCAAGCGCTCCGGGCGGACGCCGATCGTGCTCGGCGGCGATCACAGCCTGGCGATGGGGTCGATCAGCGGGGTGGCGCGCCATGCAGCCGAGGCGGGGCGCGAGCTGTTCGTCCTCTGGCTCGACGCCCATTCGGACTTCAATACGCCCCTGACCTCGCCGTCGGGCAACATGCACGGCATGTCGCTCGCGATGCTGTGCGGCGAGCCTGGCCTCGAGGCGGTCTTTGGCGACGAGACGCATGGGCTCATCGATCCCGGCCGGCTGCACCTCTTCGGCATCCGGTCGATCGACTCGGGCGAACGGCGGCTCCTGCAGGACCGCGGCGTCGACGTGGTCGACATGCGCAGGCTGGACGAAGACGGTTTCGCCGTCTCGATCCGCCGCATCATCGACCGGGTCAAAGCCCGCGACGGCCTTCTGCATGTCAGTCTGGATGTCGACTTTCTCGATCCCATGATTGCGCCGGGCGTCGGCACCGCCGTCCCCGGCGGGGCGACCTACCGGGAAGCGCATCTTGTCATGGAATTGTTGTACGAATCCGGGCTCAAGCCCTCGCTCGATCTGGTCGAGCTCAATCCGTTCCTCGACGAGCGCGGCAAGAGCGCGCTCCTGCTGGTTGACCTCACCGCAAGCCTGTTCGGGCGGCAGGTCTATGCGGTGGCGCGCGAGATTGCGCGGCCGGAGGCAGGTTGAACGCTCCGGCTGTGGCGAGGAGGCGAAATATCTCGATAACAAACTGATATAGCCATAGTTTTTCTTCACGGGATCGCGCGGGCGCCGAATTCTTCCGGGCTCACCGCCAAAAGTTTGGCTTGATCGCGTGCATCGATAGGCCGATAGCTCACGGCGAAACGATGAGGCCATCCGCGAGCGAAGGGCGGCGGGCCACGAACTGCGAAAGAAACTCAATGGCGCGCAAGAAGATAGCTTTGATTGGGGCCGGTCATATCGGCGGCACGCTGGCGCATCTGGCGGCGATCAAGGAACTGGGCGACATCGTTCTCTTCGACATCATCGACGGGGTGCCGCAGGGCAAGGCGCTGGACTTGGCGGAATCGACCTCCGTCGAGGGCGTCAATGCGCGACTTTCCGGCGCGAGCGACTATTCTGCGATCGCCCGCGCCGATGTCGTGATTGTCACCGCCGGCGTGCCCCGCAAGCCCGGCATGAGCCGCGACGACCTGCTCGGCATCAATCTCAAGGTCATGGACGCGGTCGCCGTCGGCATCAAGACGCACGCCCCGGATGCGTTCGTCATCTGCATCACCAACCCGCTCGACGCCATGGTTTGGGCGCTGCAGAAGGCCTGCGGATTGCCGCCGAACAAGGTCGTCGGCATGGCCGGCGTGCTCGATTCGGCCCGCTTCCGCTATTTTCTGGCCGAGGAATTCCAGGTTTCGGTCGAGGACGTGACCGCCTTCGTGCTCGGCGGCCATGGCGATGACATGGTCCCCTCGGTGCGATATTCGACGGTGGCTGGCATTCCGTTGCCAGACCTTGTCAAAATGGGCTGGACGACGCAGGCCAAGCTCGACGCCATCGTCGAGCGCACCCGCAAGGGCGGGGGCGAAATCGTCAACCTGCTCAAAACCGGCTCGGCCTTCTACGCCCCGGCGGCTTCGGCGATCGCGATGGCGGAATCCTATCTCAAGGATCAGCGCCGCGTGCTGCCATGCGCGGCGCGCCTGACCGGCCAATATGGCGTCAATGACGCCTACGTCGGCGTTCCCGTGGTGATCGGCGCGAACGGGGTTGAGCGGATCATCGAGATTGCTTTCGACGAGAGCGAAAAAGCGATGTTCGCGAAGTCGGTCGCCGCGGTCCAGGCTTTGATGGAGGCCTGCAAGGCTATCAATCCTGCGCTTGCCGCCTGATCGTCACACTTGACGCCCTGAGCCGGCTGAGCGTTGGTTTCTTTGAGGTTTTCACCGCCATGAACATCCATGAATATCAGGCCAAGGCGGTGCTGAGAGCCTTCGGCGTTCCGATCGCCGGCGGCTTTCCCGCATTCACGGCCGAAGAGGCGGTCGAAGGCGCGAAGAAGCTCGGGGGGTCGATGTGGGTGGTGAAAAGCCAGATCCATGCTGGCGGGCGCGGCAAGGGCCGCTTCAAGGAGGCTGCGGCTGGGGACAAGGGCGGCGTGCGGCTCGCCCGCTCGGTCGAGGAGGTCAAGACGTTCGCCGCGCAGATGCTGGGCGCGACGCTTGTGACGGCGCAGACCGGACCGCACGGCAAGCAGGTCAACCGCCTGTACATCGAGGACGGCGCGACGATCGACAAGGAGCTCTATCTTTCGGCGCTCGTCGACCGGCAGACAAGCCGGGTGGCGTTCGTCCTTTCGACCGAGGGCGGGGTCAATATCGAGGATGTGGCGCATAGCACGCCGGAAAAGATCATGAGCTTCGCGGTCGATCCGGCGACCGGGATCATGCCCCATCATGGCCGCGCCGCCGCCCGCGCCCTCGGGCTTACCGGAGACCTCGCCAAGCAGGCCGAGAGCCTGGTCACGAAGCTCTACGCCGCTTTCCTCGCCAAAGACATGTCGATGCTCGAGATCAATCCGCTGATCGTCATGTCGAACGGTCAATTGCGCGTTCTCGACGCCAAAGTATCGTTCGACGACAACGCGCTCTACCGTCATCCCGACATCGCCGCCCTGCGCGACGAGAGCGAAGAGGACGCCAAGGAGGTCGAGGCCACCAAAAACGATCTCAACTATGTCGCGCTCGAGGGCTCGATCGGCTGCATGGTCAACGGCGCCGGGCTCGCCATGGCGACGATGGACATCATCAAACTCTATGGCGAAAGCCCGGCGAACTTTCTCGACGTCGGCGGCGGCGCCTCCAAGGATAAGGTCGCCGCCGCGTTCAAGATCATCACGGCTGATCCGAATGTGAAAGGCATTCTGGTCAACATTTTCGGCGGCATCATGCGCTGCGACATCATCGCTGAGGGCGTCATCGCAGCGGTGAAGGAGGTTGGCCTGAAGGTTCCGCTTGTCGTCCGGCTCGAAGGCACCAACGTTGACCTCGGCAAGAAAATCCTGCGGGAATCCGGCCTGAATGTCATTGCGGCCGACGATCTCGACGACGCGGCGCAGAAGATCGTCAACGCGGTGAGGAAGGCGGCCTAACGGGCGTCAGCGCATATCGCAACGAAGGAGACGGGCCGATGCCTCCATCCAAGGTCAACGTTCTTCAGGCGGCCGACCAGAAGATCAGAGAAGTCTTTCATCCGTTCATCGTCGGCGATGTCAACGAGGCCCAAGTCAAGGTGGCGAAATTCGGCGCCGAGTTCGACTGGCACGCGCACGAACGCGAAGACGAGGCCTTCTTCGTTTTGCGCGGGCGGATCGCGATCGATTTCCGTGACGGCGTCCAAGAATTGGGCGAAGGCGATTTTGTTGTGGTTCCGCGGGGCGTCGAGCATCGGCCTCGCTCCCTCTCGCCGGAGCCGGTCGTTTTGATGTTCGAGCCGAGCACGACACTCAACACGGGCGACGCGACGAGCGAATTGACGGTGCGTGAACTCGAACGGCTTTAAGTCCATGGGAAATGGTTGGAAAGCGGCTCGAGTTACACATATACTGCGGACCGGGGCGCCTTTTGAAAAACGTCACGTTCGCGATCGACGAGGCGATTTTGGGCAAGGTGCGAATTGTCGGCGCCCTGCCCTGCAAAAATCCATTTCAATCCAATTGAACTGAACCGCCACCGGCCGAAAGCCCCTCATGTCCATCCTCGTCAACACCGACACAAAGGTCATCACCCAGGGCTTCACCGGCAAGAACGGCACGTTCCATTCCGAGCAGGCGATGGCTTACGGCACGAGGCTCGTGGGCGGCGTCTCGCCGGGCAAGGGCGGGTCGATCCATCTCGGGCTGCCGGTCTTCGACACGGTCGCCGAAGCGCGGGAGAAGACGGGCGCCGACGCCAGCGTGATCTACGTGCCCCCGGCGGGCGCGGCGGATGCGATCTGCGAGGCGATCGACGCCGAGACGCCGCTCATCGTCTGCATCACCGAGGGCATTCCGGTCCTCGACATGGCGCGGGTCAAGCGGGCGCTGCAAGGCTCCAAGTCGATGCTGATCGGCCCCAATTGCCCTGGCGTCATGACCGCGGGAGAATGCAAGATCGGCATCATGCCGGGCAACATCTTCGCTCGCGGCAGCGTCGGCGTCGTCTCGCGTTCGGGCACGCTCACCTACGAGGCGGTGTTCCAGACGACGCGCGAGGGCCTCGGGCAGACGACGGCGGTCGGGATCGGCGGCGACCCTATCAAGGGCTTGGAATTCGTCGACGTGCTCGCCATGTTCATCGCCGATCCCAAGACCCAGTCGATCGTGATGATCGGGGAAATCGGCGGCCAGGCCGAGGAGGACGCCGCCGAGTTTCTGAAGGACGAGGCGAAGCGCGGCCGCTCCAAGCCGGTCGTCGGCTTCATCGCCGGGCGCACCGCCCCCTCCGGGCGGCGAATGGGACACGCTGGCGCGATCATCGCCGGCGGCAAAGGGGGCGCCGAGGACAAGATTTCCGCGATGGAAGCGGCCGGCGTGCGCGTGTCGCCGTCACCTGCCCGGCTGGGCAAGACATTGGTCGATCTGTTGCGCGGCAAGTAAGGAGTGTCCGTTCGGTGACTCGTCAGGACGTCAATCAGGCGCTGCTGCAAACCTCGTTCCTGTACGGCGCCAACAGCGCCTACATCGAAGCCTTGCAGGCGCAATACGAGAAAGACCCGCAGTCGGTTGAACCCGGATGGCGCGAATTCTTCGAAGCCCTCGGCGATGATCCGGCGAGCGTGGCCAAGGCCGCGCGCGGCGCGTCATGGCGTAAGTCCAATTGGCCGGCGACCCCTAAAGGCGATCTCATCAGCGCGCTGGACGGCGACTGGCCGGCGGCGGAAAAGGCGGTCGCCGACAAGCTGCGCGCCAGGGCGGCGGAAGCCGGAGCGAAAGCCGCGCCGAGCGAGGACGAGATTCGCCGCGCCACCCGCGATTCGGTGCGGGCGCTCATGATGATCCGCGCCTACCGCATGCGCGGCCATCTCTACGCCAATCTCGATCCACTCGGCCTCGAGCCGCAAAGGGACCACGAGGAGCTGCATCCCTCGACTTACGGCTTCCAGGAGTCCGACTACGACCGCAAGATCTTCATCGATCACGTGCTCGGGCTCGAATATGCGACCGTGCGAGAAATGCTCGCGATCCTGCGCCGGACCTATTGCGGGACCATCGGCTTCGAATTCGTCCATATCTCCGATCCGGCCGAAAAGGCCTGGATTCAGGAGCGCGTCGAGGGGCCTGACAAGGAAATCCAGTTCACGCGGGAGGGCAAGCGCGCGATCCTCGGCAAGCTCATCGAGGCCGAAGGGTTCGAGAATTTTTTCGACGTCAAGTACACGGGGACGAAGCGCTTCGGCCTCGACGGCGCGGAGGCGATGATTCCGGCGCTCGAGCAGATCATCAAGCGCGGCGGCCAGCTCGGTTTGAAAGGAGATTGCGCTCGGCATGGCCCATCGGGGCCGGCTCAACGTGCTCTGCCAGGTGATGGGCAAGCCGCATCGGGTCATCTTCCACGAGTTCAAGGGCGGTTCGGCTTCGCCCGACGAAGTCGAGGGCTCGGGCGACGTCAAATATCACCTTGGCGCATCCTCGGACCGCGAGTTCGACGGCAACACTGTCCATCTCTCGTTGACCGCCAATCCCTCGCATCTCGAGATCGTCGATCCGGTCGTTCTCGGCAAGGTTCGCGCCAAGCAGGATCAGCTCAATGACGTCATCGAGCGGTCGAAGGCGCTGCCGCTCCTGATCCACGGCGACGCCGCTTTCGCCGGACAAGGCGTGGTGGCCGAATGCTTCGGCCTCTCGGGCCTGCGCGGCCACAGGACCGGCGGCTCGCTGCATTTCATCGTCAACAACCAGATCGGCTTCACCACCTATCCGCGCTATTCGCGCTCCTCGCCCTATCCTTCCGACGTCGCCAAGCTCGTCGAGGCGCCGATCTTTCACGTCAACGGCGATGATCCCGAGGCGGTCGTGTTCTGCGCCAAGGTGGCGACCGAATACCGGCAGAAGTTCCATAAACCCGTGGTCATCGACATGTTCTGCTATCGTCGGTTCGGCCATAACGAAGGCGACGAGCCCTCGTTCACCCAGCCGATCATGTACCGGCTCATCCGCTCGCACCCGACGACGCAGCAGATCTACGCAAGGAAGCTCATCGCCGAAGGCGTGGTCACCCAGGGCGAGGTCGACAAGATGCGCTCGGACTGGCGCCAGCGGCTGGAGGCGGAATTCGAGGCGGGCCAGTCCTATTCCGCCAACAAGGCCGATTGGCTCGACGGCCGCTGGGCGGGCGTCAAGGCGGCGCAGAACATCGCCGACGACGATCGCCGCGGCAAGACCGGCGTCAATCTCGATCGGCTGCGCCCAATCGGCGAGCGGATCACCGCGGCGCCCGAAGGCTTCGACATTCATAAGACCATTCTGCGCTTCCTCGAGAACCGCCGCGCGGCGATCAGGGTCGGCGAGGGGATCGACTGGTCGACCGCCGAGGCGCTCGCCTTCGGCTCGCTCCTGGACGACGGCTTCCCGGTTCGCCTGTCCGGCCAGGACAGCGAGCGCGGCACGTTCTCGCAGCGCCATTCGGTGCTGATCGATCAACAGAACGAAGCGCGCTACATCCCGCTCAACCATATTCGCGACGGGCAGGCGCGCTACGAAGTCATCAACTCGATGCTGTCGGAAGAGGCGGTGCTCGGCTTCGAATACGGCTATTCGCTCGCCGAGCCGAACGCGCTCGTCTTATGGGAGGCGCAATTCGGCGACTTCGCCAATGGCGCGCAGGTGGTGTTCGACCAGTTCATCTCGGGCGGCGAGAAGAAATGGCTGCGCATGTCGGGACTCGTGTGCCTGCTGCCGCACGGCTACGAGGGGCAGGGGCCGGAGCATTCCTCGGCCCGCCTCGAGCGCTATCTGCAGCTCTGCGCCGAGGACAACATGCAGGTCGTGGTCTGCACGACGCCGGCAAATTTCTTTCACGCGCTGAGGCGCCAGCTCAAGCGCGAGTTCCGCAAGCCTCTGATCGCGATGACGCCGAAGTCGATGCTGCGCAACAAGCGCGCGGTCTCGAACCTCGAAGCCTTCGGCCCGGGAACGAGCTTCCACCGTCTGTTGTGGGATCACGCGGAGACGCATGAAGGGCGAAAAGATCAAGCTCGCCAAGGACGACAAGATCCGCCGCGTCGTGATGTGCTCGGGCAAGGTCTACTACGACCTTTACGATGAGCGCGAGAAGCGCGGCGTCGACGACGTCTATCTGCTCAGGGTCGAGCAGCTCTATCCTTTCCCGGTCAAGGCGCTGGTCAAGGAGCTTTCCCGTTTCAAGAAGGCGGAGATCGTCTGGTGCCAGGAGGAGCCCAGGAACATGGGCGCCTGGAGCTTCGTCGAGCCCTATCTCGAATGGGTGCTGGGCCAGGTCAACGGCAAGTCGAGGCGCGCCCGCTACGCGGGACGCCCGGCGTCGGCGGCGACCGCGACGGGTCTCATGTCGAAACATCTGGCCCAGCTCAAGGCCTTCCTTGACGAATGTCTGGCCTGAGCGAAGCCGGTCCGAGATGCCCCATTTCTTTTGCAGGCTGAGGCCGCCCCGAACAACCTTCATCGCCGACATGACGCCGGAGGAGCTGCAGCTCATGCGCGCCCATCGCGAGTACTGGACGCCCCGGGTCGAGACGGGCGTGGTGATCGCGATGGGCCCGGTCGCCGATCCGGCCGGGCGGCTACGGCGTCGCGATCATCGAAGCAGCCTCCGAAGCCGCGCTCGAGGCGATGCAGGCGGCCGATCCGGTCATCGCCGCGGGACAGGGCTTTGCTTACGAAAATCGCCGCATGCTGGGGATAGCCGTGCGCCCAAGCCAGCCGCTTGCGCCCATCACTTCCGTATCTCCCTGACGGCAAAGAAGGACGCCTCGCGGCGCGATCGAGATGGCGACTGAAATTCGTGTTCCGACGCTGGGCGAATCGATCACCGAAGCGACCGTCGGCAAATGGTTCAAGAAGGCCGGCGATTCTGTGAGCGCCGACGAGCCGCTGGTGGAGCTCGAGACCGACAAAGTTACGCTCGAGGTCAACGCGCCGAGCGCGGAAGTCTTGAGCGAGATCGCCGCGGAGACCGGTCAGACGGTCGCGATCGGCGCGCTTCTCGGCCAGCTCTCGGCCGGATCAGCGGCGGCTCAAGCTCCGACGGCGAAGCCTGCGTCCGCCGCCTCGACTCCGGCCGCTGCGGCCAAGGCTGCGCCCGTTCCCGCCGCGACGGCGATGCCGCCGTCGCCGGCCGCGGCCAAGATCGCCGCCGAGGACAAGATCGATCTCGCCTCGATCGCTGGCAGCGGCAAGCGCGGCCAGGTGCTGAAGGGTGACGTGCTGGCCGCGGTCGCGGAGGCTCGCAGGCCGGCGCCGGCGCCGTTTCAAGCGCCTGCGGCGGCGCTCATTCCTGCCGCCCCTGCTCCCGCCGCGCGCGCCCCTGACGAGAGCGTGCGCGAAGAGCGGGTGCGCATGACAAAATTGCGTCAGACCGTCGCGCGCCGTCTCAAGGACGCGCAAAACACCGCCGCGATGCTCACGACCTTCAACGAGGTCGACATGAGCGAAGTGATGGCGTTGCGCGCCCGCTACAAGGACGCCTTCGAGAAGAAGCACTCAGCCAAGCTTGGCTTCATGGGCTTCTTCGTCAAGGCGTGCGTTCAGGCGCTGAAGGAGATCCCCGCCGTCAACGCCGAAATCGACGGCGCCGACCTCGTCTACAAGAACTATTACCACATCGGCATCGCCGTCGGCACCGACAAGGGTCTCATCGTGCCAGTCGTGCGGGACGCCGACAAGCTCAGCATCGCCGAGATCGAGAAGGCGATCGCGGCGCTGGGAAAGCGCGCCCGCGACGGCCAGCTCACGCTCGAGGAACTGCAGGGCGGAACCTTCACCATCACCAACGGCGGCATCTATGGCTCGCTGATGTCGACGCCCATTCTCAATGCGCCGCAGTCTGGCATCCTTGGCATGCACAAGATCCAGGATCGCCCGGTCGCCATCGGCGGTAAGGTTGAAATCCGGCCGATGATGTATCTCGCGTTGAGCTACGATCATCGCATCGTCGACGGCAAGGAGGCGGTGACCTTCCTCGTGCGCGTCAAGGAGGCGCTCGAGGACCCGGCGCGGCTCGTGCTGGATCTCTGAACGTCGCAACGGGGAAGCGGCAGGCGTCCGGCCGATTGGCTGTTGGCGGAGGGGGGACGAAAGCATGAGCGAGCTCGCCTGTCTCGAACTCGCGGTTCTATTGTGGCTGGTCCATCTTTTCTGTCAGGCGAGCCTCTCGGGCCGGGCGCAATCCTGGAATATCGGCGCACGCGACGAGCCGAGCCCGGCGCCGGGTCCGACCGGCGGGCGCGCCGCCCGGGCGTTCGCCAATTACATGGAGAATTTCCCGGTCTTCGCGGCGCTCGATCTGGCCTATATCGCCACTCATCATCCGGCGGGACTCTGGCCCTCGCTGTGGGTCGTGGCCCGCATCGTCTACCTGCCGCTTTATCTTGCCGGCGTTTCCTATTTCCGCAGCATTCTCTGGGGACTTTCGATTGTCGCGCTCGTGGCGATGCTGATCAGGCTTGCGCTGTGATTCGCTGGTCGGGCTTGCAGGCGACACCGAAGGTTCCTATCTTACCTCTGTCTTACGCCGTGCGAGTCTGTTGATGTCTGGGGCGAGAACCTCCACGACCGTCGTTTCGACCAAGGGGCAAGTGATCCTGCCCAAGTCGATCCGCGACGAAAAGCAATGGGGCCCGGGCGCGCGCCTCATCGTCGAAGCGACTGCCGAAGGCGTGCTGTTGCGCGAGGCTGAGCCGATTTTCGCGCCCGCGAGCTTCGACAAGGTCCGCGGCCGCCTCGCGGGACGCGGCAGGTCGCTAACGCAGAAAGAGATCGACGCGGCGTTGCGGGCGGCGGCGAAGCGCCGCCATGTTCGCGATTGATACGAATATCGTGGTCCGCTACGTCGCCGGCGAGGGCGGAGCCGAGTTTACGAGAGCCGTCGACATCGTCGAGAACAATCCGGTGTCGATTTCGCTCACCGTCGTTCTCGAAACGGAGTGGGTGTTGCGCGACGCCTACGAAGTCCCGCGCGATGACGTTCTCTCGGCCTTCGAAGGTTTGTTCGGCCTGCCGAACGTGTCGGTCTCCGAGCCGCTCGTGATGCGCAAGGCGATCACGCTGGCCCGGTCGGGCGTGGACTTCGCGGCTGCGCTCCATGTCGCCCAACTGGCCGAGAGGGAGATCTTCGCCACTTTCGACAAGGCGCTCGCGAAGCGGGCGTCGCGTCACGGTCTCCCGGTGAGGCTGGTTTGATCCACTGGGACGCGCGGGTCGCGTCCAAATCGATGCGAGCTTAAATCATGACCTATGATCTTGTGGTGATCGGCTCCGGCCCGGGCGGTTATGTCTGCGCAATCCGCGCCGCGCAACTGGGCATGAAGGTCGCCGTCGTCGAGAAGATGAAGACGCTCGGCGGAACGTGCCTCAACATCGGCTGCATTCCGTCCAAGGCGCTGCTCTACGCCACGGAGATGTTCGACGAGGCGGCGCACGGTCTTGCGCCCCTCGGCGTCGTCGTCTCTCCGCCGAAGCTCGATCTCGCCGCGATGATGAAGCACAAGGACGCGACCGTCGCCGCCAACGTCAACGGCGTCGCCTACCTGTTCAAGAAGAACAAGATCGACTGGCTGAGCGGAGAGGGGCGCATCGCCGCTCCCGGGCGCGTGATCGTCAAGGGCGCCGACGGCAAGTGAGACTGCTCACGAAACCAAAGTGATCGTCATCGCTACGGGATCCGACTTCGCGCGGCTGCCGGGCGTCGAGATCGATGAGAAGACGATCGTCTCCTCGACCGGCGCCCTGAGCTTGCCGGCGCCGCCGAAGAAGCTGATCGTCGTCGGGGCCGGCGTCATCGGACTCGAACTTGGCTCCGTTTGGCGGAGGCTGGGCTCGGAAGTAACGGTGGTGGAGTTGCTCGACCATGTGCTTACGGGAATCGACGGCGAGGCCGGCAAGTTCATGCAGCGCATGCTGGAAAGACAGGGTGTCGCCTTTCACCTTGGCCACAAACTGGCCAAGGTCGAGAAGACGGGAGCGGGCGTCAAGGCGACGATAGAGCCTTCGGCGGGCGTCGAGGCAAAGACGCTCGAGGCTGACGTCGTGCTCGTCTCTGTCGGGCGGCGCCCGTATATCCAGGGCCTCGGGTTGGAGGCGGTGGGGGTGAAGACGGAGCGCGGCCAGGTCGTCGTCGACGCGCATTTCATGACCAACGTTCCCGGAATCTATGCGATCGGCGACGTCATCCGCGGGCCGATGCTCGCCCATAAGGCGCAGGAAGAGGGGGTCGCTGTCGCCGAGCTATTGGCGGGGCAGGCGGGCCACGTCAATTACGGCGTCATTCCCAATGTCGTCTACACCAGCCCCGAGGTCGCCTCGATCGGCAAGAGCGAGGAAGAGCTCAAGGCCGAAGGCGTCGCCTATGCGGTCGGCAGGTTCCCGTTTACCGCCAATGGGCGCGCGCGCGCGATGCGCCACACCGACGGTTTTGTGAAAATCCTGGCCGACGCCGCCAGCGATCGGGTGCTCGGGGGGCACATCGTGGGGTTCGGCGCGGGCGAGATGATCCATGAGATCGCCGTCCTGATGGAGTTCGGCGGCTCGTCCGAGGATCTCGCTCGCACCTGCCACGCGCATCCGACGATGTCGGAAGCGGTCAAGGAAGCAGCGCTGGCCGTGGCGAAGCGGGCGATCCACATTTAGCCGACTTCGCTTTGGAGAAGCACGGCTTAGACTACAGTCTATGACTGTTATTTGTCCTTGCCCCACCTGGACGCGTCGGGCTCAATGAGCGCGACCGCGAAGACGGAACTAAACGGGGTCGCAAGCGATTGAAAACGTTAGGGCGCGCCGGTAAAATGGCGGTTAGGCCAAGCGCGACCTCGAAATACGCTGGCGCGTGACGGCTGCGCCACTCACTTGAGAGTCGCGACGATCTTCTGGATCTCGGACGGGGTATGCTCGCCGGCGAGCGGCGTGCCGGGCACGAGATATTTGCCCATCGCCAGGCCCCCGACCGGCGCCGGCTCGAAGCCGATCTCCCTGATCAGCTTCGAGGCAAGCGCCTCGGCCTTCGGGTCGTCGCTCGCGATCGGGATGCCGATCGGCTCGCCCGGCCGATGCGCGTCAGCGGTCAACTTGAGGAAATTGATCGCGTTGAACGCCCGCACGAGATGCGCGCCAGGCAGAAGCTTGGCGGTGGCGAGACCAGCCCCGCCCTGTTCCGCGACCCAGTTCACCATCGCGTCGCCGTCCCGCCGCGCGATCGGGTTCGAAACGTCGATGACGAGCGGCTTGGCGGCGAGAGCTTTGCCGTAGTCCTTGCCGATCTCACCGACCGCCGTATACGGCACGACGAGCAGGATGACGTCGCCGAACTTAACCGCCTGCTCGATCGTGCCCGCTTGCGCCGTCGGGCCCGCGCTGGCCACGAGCGCCTTGAGTTCATCGGGATGCCTCGAGGAAAACATCACCGGATGGCCCTGTTTGGCGAAGAGCGTGCCGAGCGCCCCGCCCTCGTGGCCAGCGCCGATCGTCGCGATTTTAAGTTGCGCACCGTCGCCGGCCGCAGCGAAGACGGCTGACGGCGCTGCGGCCGCCGCGCTTGCGGCGGCTCCTGCCGCGAAGCTAAGAAATCCGCGGCGGTCGAACGCGATGCGCAGATGTTTCATGATCGGACTCCTCCAAGGCTATCGTAACGGGCTCGGACTACCAGCGACTTGCCGTTAAAGGGCATCGATGAAGGCGACCATCCGCTTGCGCTGTTCCTGATCGGGCAACAGGCCGCGCATCGCGCCAAGATTATCCGCCATATGCGCCGGATCGGAGGTGCCAGGAATGACCACCGTCACTCGCGTGTCGCTGAGCAGGTACTTGAGAAAGAACTGCGCCCAGCTGCGCGCGAAGCCGGCGGCCCATCCGGGGACGGCCTGGCCGTGCACGGCGCGGAACAGGCGGCCGCGCCCGAAGGGGAGCGCGGTCAAAACGCCGGCTTTGACCTCGGCCGCTAACGGCAGGACGCGCTTCTCCGCTTCGCGGTCGTCAAGCGAATAGTCGATCTGCACGAAATCCGGCCGTTCGCGCTCCAGCACCGCCTCGACCGCGGGGAAATCGTCATGGAAAGTCGAGGTGATTCCGATGTAGCGGCAAAGCCCCTGCGCTTTCCAGGCCCTGAACGGCGCGAGGGATTGCTGGGGATCGCGCACGTTGTGAAGCTGCAAGAGGTCGACCTTCGCCATCTTTAGCCGGGCGAGCGAGCGCTTGAGCTCCGATGCGTCAGGCGCCTCGAGCTTGGTCGCTATGAAGACCTTGTCGCGCCAGGCGGCGCCGGCGATAACGCCGCCCAGCACACTCTCGGCCTCGCCGTAGGATGACGCCGTATCGATAACGCGACCGCCAGCCTCAACCATCGTCCGAATGACCTGCCCGGCGGCCCGTCGGGTCCGCTCGTCGTCGCCGTCGAAGATACTGGCGGTGCCGAGGCCAACCACCGGCAGGCGCTCGCCTGAGCTCGGAATGGCGCGCGTGATGAGCGGCGCCGCCGCGCTTTGCGCCGAGGCCTTCCGCGCAAGCAGCGCGGCGGTGGCCAGCACGGCGAAATCTCGGCGGGTGATCCAGGTCATGCCTACTCTCCCGGCGCCGCCTGCAGCGCGGCGCGTCGTTCTTGCGCACGCCCTAGCCCCGCCGACAAAACGAGCCAAGCCGCCGCAACTGGCAAAGCGCACAGCGCGATCGCCGTAATCTTGAGTCCCAGCGCCTCCAGGCTGCCAAACAGCCAGCCATAGAACGCGTCGGACCCGCGATAGATCACCACGTCGATGAGGTTTTTCGCCTTGTATTTCTCCCCGCGGCTGAGGACCGTGAAGAACACCTGCCGCGCTGGATTGGCGATCGCGAAGTTCATCCAGCGCTGGGCGACCTGGATCGACACCACAACGATGAGGCTCGGCGCCGCCGCCAGCGCCGCGAAGCCCACGACATAGACCGCCGGTAGCGCCGCCGCCGCTATTCCTGCGCCGAACCGCTTGAGCAGCTGGCCCGTGGCGAACACTTGCGTTGCGAGAGTGAGCAGCCCGACCGCGAGGTCGATGCTTGCGAAGATGCGCGTCTGCGCGCCAGCTCCGTGAACGGTCGCGGCGACGATGTTGGCCTGTTCGAGATAGAGAATCGTCGCCCCGAAGGACAGCAGGCTGACCCACCCGGCGACGCCAAGCAGATAGGGCGAGCGGGCGAGCTCGGGCAGCGCGGCGAAGGCGCCGCCGCCAACCAGCGACGGCTCCGGACGCGGACCCTGGCGGGCATTCGTCGTATGCTCCAGCCGGTGGACGCAGAACACCGCAAGCTCCAGGAGCACGATAGCGGCGATCAGCAGGTTGACGGGGCCGAGCGGCGCTGCAAGGCCAATGGTGATGAGGGGGCCGAGCAGCGAGCCCGCCGTGCCGCCGGCGCCGATGAATCCGAACAGCCGCCGGCCTTGCTCGCTGTCGAAGAGGTCGGCCATGAACGACCAGAACACTGCGACGGCGAACAAGTTGAACACGCTGACCCAGACGAAGAAGACGCGCGCCACCGCCACCGGCGCGACGCCGAGGCTCAGCGTCAGCCAGAACACTGCGAGATTGGCGGCGAAGAAATGATAGACGATTCCGATAAACCGGGCGCGCGGCAGTTTGGCCACCAGCGCCCCGTAAAGCGGCTGCATCACGAGCAGCGTTAGGAAGGTCGCGGTGAACATCCACGGCAGCGCCTTGACGCCGCCGGCGATGCCCATCCGGTCGCGCAGCGGCCGCAGGACGTAATAGCCCGCCAGCAGCATGAAGAAATAGGCGAAGGACCAGAGGGCTGCCGCGCGCTCCTCGGGCGTCGCCGGCGCCGCCCATCCGAGCCAACGTTCGAGCAGCGACGCCGCGGCCGAGGCGCCGTGGGGGGGCCTAGGTGAGGGGTCGAATGGCTCAGGCTTTCGCAGCGACGCCTCCTGACGATGGCCCCTCGTGAGCCACCGATCTCAATCCCACATTCGGGACCCCGGCGCTGGCCGGCTTTGACTGCCGGCGCGCCACCGGCCTCAGAACTAAGAGCGGAAGAACCTCGTTCCTCTCGGCGCCGAAACCCGCCGCTTTTCCGTGATCGAGACCAGCCTCGCCCGTGGTTTTCCTCGAACTCTTGGCGCCAATCCCCATCTCGCCCGACGGAACACCAGTTTTGCCTGGAAAGCGGCGGCGCTAGGACGTTGAGGATCACGATTGCGCGATCGCCCATTCGACGCCATGGTTTGGACTGGCTACCTTGCGTCCTAAGGGACAAACTCAAAGGGGGTTGGGACACGCTTGACGGCGTGAAGTGGTCCAGATGGCGTTGCCGCGCGCCTGAGGGTTCGACCGGAGAGGGGAGTGGGCAAATGGGGACTGTCTTTGCGCGCATTCTTGCGCTTGTGATTGTGTTCGCGGCGCCGGGCTACGCCTACGCGCATGTTGAGATCAACGTCGATCTCAGCTCGCAAACGATGACCGTCCATTCGGGCTCAGGCGAGACCTACGTCTGGCCGATTTCCTCAGGCAAGGCCGGTCATGCCACGCCCCGCGGCGTCTTCCGGCCGCGAGCGATGTACGTCATGGTCCACTCCGCCAAGTATGACAACGCGCCGATGCCGCATTCCATCTTCTTCTATGGCCAATATGCGATCCACGGCACGAACGCGGTCGGCAATCTTGGCCGGCCGGCGTCGCACGGCTGCGTCCGCATCTCGCCTGCCCATGCGGCGACGTTGTTCGCCATGGTGCAGAGGCAGGGGGCGGAGATCCGCATCGTCGGATCTCCATTCAGCGATGTCGCCCGCGCTTCCAGGCATTCCGGATCGGCGCTCGGGTTCGCGCCGGTCCGCCATACGAGGACGCTCAAGCAATGGGCGCGCGATCCGCTCGTCGAGTGAGGCGGCTGGCCTGAACGTTACGGGCGCATTAATGACGCGTCATCCGCGCCGAAATTCGTGCGCGGGGTGTCGCGTTTTCTTTCCGTTTAGGATATCAGGCCACCTTGGAATTGAACCGGCGGAACGGCCGGTTGAGGAGGCCATTGGTGCAAAGACGTCAGTTTATCGCCGGCGCCGCCGGCCTGATTGCGGGCTCGCTCGCGCCGCGGCTGGCGATGGCGGACGTGCCGACGCCCTTTACGTTCGACATGGCGCCGCCGATGGACAATCGGGAGAAGTTCATCGCCTGGGGCGTGGCGCAACGGGGAGAGGATCCGAAATTCCTCGGCGAGCGATTCGACCGTTTCGGCGCGATGGTCCGCAACGAGGACCTGGTCAACGATCGCAACAAGCACGCCTTCCTTTTGACGCCGCGCGAGAAATTCGTGCTGCAGCAGAATCTGGCCCGCGCCTATGACCACGCCTTTCTCGACATCGGCTACGGCGTTACGATTTCCGGCCCCCACATCGTTGGCCGGATGACTTCGAACATCGATCCCAAGCAGGGGGAGAAGGTGCTGGAGATCGGCACCGGCTCCGGTTACCAGTCCGCCTATCTCGCGCATCTGACCGATCAGGTCCACACCATCGAGATCATCAAGCCGCTGGCCGAGCGCACGCGGGCGATTTACGACCAGCTCATCAAGGATGGCTATACGGAGTTCGAGGCGATCAAGAGCAAGGCCGCCGACGGCTATTATGGATGGGAAGAGGCGGCGCCGTTTGACAAGATCATCGTCACCTGCGGCATCGACCATGTTCCTCCGCCGCTGCTGCAGCAATTGAAGCCTGGAGGGATCATGGTCATTCCGGTCGGGCCGCCGGGAGCGCAGCGCGTGTTGAAGGTGGTCAAGACGCAACAGCCCGATGGCCAGATGACGGTCGCGCGATCCGACATCTACGGCGGCCGGATCGTCCCATTCGTTCCGTTCACCAAGCTTGAAGGCGAGCAGATCGTCGGCACGCACAACAACTAGCGCCCGGTTGACCCAAGAATCGCTCTCGACGCGGCGCCCGTCGCCCGGATTTCGGACCTGACCGGCCGCTCCGAGACGCAATGAACGACGCGAGCAAAGTCCCGACCGCCGGCATCCTCGACGGGCGTCCCGAGCCTGACGCTGAGCCCGATTCGGCCTCGCGCGTCGGGCTCTATTTCGCCGTGGGCCTTGCCGCCGGCTCGGTCATCGCGCTGCAGATCGACGTCATGCGCGTCTTCGCCGTCGGCAGCTGGGCGCATTTCGGCTCGCTGGTGGTGAGCTTGGCGATGCTGGGCTTCGGCCTGGCGAGCGCGGTGATGACCGTCGCCAAGGACTGGTTCGCTCGCAACTGGCGCTGGGCCGCCACCGTTTCGCTCGCCCTGTTCGGCCCGCTCGCGGTCGGCGCCAACCTTTATGTGCAGCATCTCGGCTTCAACGCGATCTTCCTCGTCTCCGACCCGGCGCAGAAGTGGAAGCTGTTGGCGATCTTTCTTCGCGGAGCTGACGCCGTTCCTGGCGGGCGCGTTTTTCCTGGGATGCGTCTTTCTGAGGAGCAACCGCATTTTCGGCCGCGTCTACTTCGCCGACCTCGCCGGCGCTGGACTGTGCGGCCTGGTCTTCCTCTTGGCGATGTATGTCTTTACGCCCGCCAATTTGATCGCCGCGCCATTGGCGCTTTGGTTCGCGGCCTGTTTGGCCTGGGCGTTTGGACCGGGAGGGCGCGTGGCGCTCATTCCGTTTTTGGTCTGCGGCGTTGTCGCCTTTGCCGGCCATTTCGTCCTCCCGCAAGCCTTTGGCCTCAAGACGCTCGCGACGAACGACTACAAAGGCGTGGCCTACGCGCGCAAATTTCCGGATGCGAAAAAGGTTTACGAGAGCGCCTCGCCGTTCGGCTTTCTCGAGGCCTATTCGAGCTCCTATCTGCATTTCGCCCCCGGCCTGTCCGACAACGCCGGCTTCAATCTGCCAACCATGCCGGCCAACGCCTATCTCGGCCTCTACATCGACGGCGACGGCCCGATCGGCATCATGCGCGATCTGACCGACAAGGAAACCGCCTACTTCCACTACCTGCCGATGGTCTACCCTTATGTCATCAAGTCGGCGCCGAAGACGTTCATCGTCCAGTTCGGCGGCGGCATCTCGACCGAGGTCGCGCTGCACTCCGGCGCCAAGGAGGTGACGGTCGCCGAGGGCAATCGCGCCGTGCTCGAGGCGTTTCACGCCGACGTGATCCGCAAGTTCACCGGCGACATCCTGTCCAAGGTTCGCGTCATCGACTACGAGGGCCGCCACTTCCTCGCGCACACGAATGAGCGCTTCGACGTCATCGACCTCAGCCTCGCGGATTCGGTCGGCCTCTCCAATCCTGGCGGCTTCGCCATCACGGAAAAGTTCTCCTACACCAAGGAGGCGATGGAGACCTACATGCGCGCGCTCGCTCCTGGCGGCGTGCTGTCGGTCACGCTGTGGAACAAGGAGGAGCCGCCAAAGTCGGTCCTGAAGCTTTATGCGACGATGGCCGCGGCGGCGCGCGAGGTCGACCCCGCGCATCTGGCCAATTCCTTTTTCGTCGCCTCGATCGTACCTGTCGACGGCGACGGTCCTCTACAAGAACGGCGGCTTCACGCCCGAGGAGATCGAGAAGCTGCGCGCCCATACCCGGGCCATGTCGTTTGACGAGATCTATTCGCCCGGCTTCTTCTACGATCCGTCGCAGACCGACAGCACGCTTGCCGGTTACGTCGAACAGATTTTCGCCGGCGCGGCGGGGGCTCCGCCCGCGGGGCGACCGTCGCAAGCCGCCAACGCGAACGATGGGACCGGCGATCAGGACGACGCCGGCCCGCCGTCCGGCCAAGCCGACGACGGCGTTTTGCCCGCGACGGTCATGGGCCGGCTCGCCTGGCATGCGCTTATCGCTGGGCAATGGCCCGAAATCGCCGATCGCTACGTCTTCAACACGCGGGCGCTCACCAACGACGCGCCGTACTTCGCCGCCTACGTCAAGACCGCTGACCTGCCCCGCGTGCTCGACAGACTCGAACTGTTGCAGGACGAATGGGGCTATCTCCTGATCTGGGCGACGCTCGGCGTCGCTTGCCTGACGGCGACTGTGCTGCTCGCCATACCCCTGATCTGGGGCTGGCGGACCATATTCTCGCGCTCGCGCGGCAAGGCGCTGACCGTGCTCTATTTTGCCTGTCTCGGCGCGGGCTACATCATGGTCGAGGTCGGCCTCATCGCGCATTTCGTCATGGCGCTGGGAAACCCGACGATTTCGGCGTCGGTGCTGATCACCGGCATGCTGGTGTTCTCGGGTCTCGGCGCGCTGACCTCGGAACGCGCCTTGCCTCATATGCGGAAGGTTATGCCGGTTCTGTTCCTCGCCGTCGGGGCCATGCTGATTCTTTACGGATTGTTTCTCGGGCATGCGCTCGACGCGATCGGCGCGATCGCCTATCCGGCCCGCCTCGTCATTTGCTTCCTTTTGATCGCCCCTCCGGCCTTCCTGATGGGCTTTCCGATGCCGATCGCGATGACGACGCTCGGACGTCTCGGCAAAGATCACATGTTCGTCTGGGCGTGGGGCGTCAACGGCTGCTTTTCGGTGATCGGGGCTGCGGCCGCGCCTGTTATTGCGACCAATTTCGGCCTCGCAGCGGTGATCGAGGTGGCTGGTCTCGCTTACCTCTTGGCGATTCCCGCGTTTTACGGCGTTATCGCTTCGGACCAAGGCCAAGGTTCAGTCGGGGGTGAAGCGCGGGCTTGATCGCGATGGTCACAGTCGGCGCTCGCGAGTCAAGACTGACGCTGAGACGACACATAACAATTTTGCAACGAATAGACGACAGCGCGCGGGTTCGTTGACCGCTCACAAAAAATTCATAATTGCCAAACCTTTAATTGCCAAGCATCGCGCCGTCCGGGTCCGCGCGTAAGCCGGTCGCGCCGATTGGAGCGGACGCCGGTTCGCTCCGGCGCTGCAATTTGGGCGCCGCTGGTTACAACCGAGCCGTGATCTTGTCACTCGAATCAAGACTTTGCATAAAAACATAATTTAGTTGTTCAATAATTGTCCACTTTCGCCGTTGTTACGACGCTTTTTGGCCGCGGGAGGCAAGGTTGCGCGGTCGATCCGACCCGTGCCATAGTTGGCGACAGCAAGAAACGAGAGAAATTGCGGCCGCGGTTGGCATGTATGGGCAAGGCAAGCGGAAATAGAGAACAAGAATAGACGCTCGCGTAAGGGCGAATATAAGGGCGGTCGCATCTAGCTGGGCGCGGAATTGGGCCAGAGTTTTTTGTTGGCCCGTTTTCAAGAATAGATTGAACTAAACAGGAATCCGCAGTGTGGGCTGCGGAGGGAGAGGCAATGTCTTATCAGAATTTCGCTGGATATGCTGGAGATCTTCTTGCAATCGACGCCTATGCGCTGCTCGAGGGCGACTCCTCATCAGTTCTTATCGATGTTCGGACCCAGGCGGAGTGGACCTACGTGGGGACACCAAACCTTCAAACGCTCGGTAAGACGCTATTGTTGTTGGAATGGCAAAGCTATCCTTCAATGGCGGTTGACGCCGAATTTGCTTCGCGCCTTGAAGCTATGCTGCAGTCAGGGGGCGTCGAGCGCGGCGCGCCGCTGATATTCTTGTGTCGTTCGGGGGCGCGATCGCGCCAGGCCGCAATCTCGATGACGAGCGCGGGATGGGGGCCATGTTTCAACGTGTCGGATGGTTTCGAAGGTCCGCTTGACGGCTCGCTTCGGAGGGGCGGCGTCAGCGGGTGGAAGGCGGGGGGGTTGCCCTGGTCGCAAACGTAAAGCGTCGACCCGTGTCCCGTTCCTTGGCATCGCCGCTTTGCCGGGTGTCCACCTCGCGCCTGAGACAAACCATGGACATGTATGACGAACCCGATCCGGATCGCTTTGACCATCGCGGTCCAGGCGGTCCTCCGCTTGGCGAGGCGTGGCGGCGCTGCTGCGATCGGCTGCGCGCGGAAGTCGGCGACGCTGTCTTCAACAGCTGGTTTGGGAGCCTCATTCTGGAATCGGTCGGATCGGGGCAGGCTCGACTTTCCGTTCCCACGCGCTTTCTCAAGAGCTGGATCGTAACCCACTATTCGGGGCATGTCGCTTCGGCGTTGAACGCCGAAGTCGGCCCGGTCGGGCAAATCTTGATTTCCGTACGCTCCTCGGCGCCTCTCGCGCCGCTGGCCAAATTTCCGCCGACCGAGTGCGCCTCGGCGGCGAAGACGGCGCCCAAACCGCTCGAGTCGGCGGTCAACCACAGCCTCGCCGAGCGCCGAGCGCCTAGCCGAACGACCACAGCGCCTGCGGTTAGCGACGGCTTGACCGGGTCTCCCCTCGATCGGCGGCTGACCTTCGCCACTTTCCAGGTTGGCCGGTCCAATGAGCTCGCCTTTAACGCCGTGCAGCGCGTCGCTAACCCCAACCGGAGCGGGACGCCGGCCTTTTGTCCGCTCTACGTTCATTCGGCCGTTGGCCTCGGCAAGACCCATCTCTTGCAGGCGGTCGCGCATACCGCCGCCCAACAGGGGCGCTCGGTCATCTATCTGACCGCCGAGAAATTTATGTACGGCTTTGTCGCCGCCCTCCAATCCCAGACGTCGATCGCCTTCAAGGAGCGGCTGCGAACGATCGACCTCTTGATTTTCGACGACGCGCAGTTCCTGCAGGGAAAAAATATCCAGGCCGAATTCGGTCACGCGCTCAATGCTCTCCTGGACGCCGGCCGCGAGGTGATCGTGGCCGCCGACCGCCCTCCGAATGACCTGGAATCGCTCGACGAGCGCGTGCGCTCGCGCCTCAGCGTCGGTCTCTGCGTCGAGGTGGGCGCGCTCGACGAACCGCTCAGGCTGAAGATCCTGGAGGCCCGCGTCGCGGCGGCGCGGGCGGAGGAGCCGCATTTCGATGTTTCGCCGGCCGTGCTCGCCTTTGTCGCCCGCGCTATTCGCTCGAACGGTCGCGATCTGGAAGGCGCGGTCAATCGCCTTCGGGCGCACTGCACGCCGACGAGGCCTCCGCTGACGGTCGAAATGGCGGAGACCGCCATTCGCGACCTCATCCGCACCCACGAACTCAAGCGGGTGAAGATCGAGGACATACAGAAGCTGGTCGCCAGCCACTACAGCGTCTCGCGCGCCGACATCCTCTCCTCCCGGCGCACCGCAGCCGTCGTGAAGCCCCGCCAGGTGGCGATGTTCCTCGCCAAGATGTTGACCTTGCGCTCGCTGCCCGAAATCGGCCGGCGGTTCGGCGGGCGCGACCACACCACCGTGCTGCACGCGGTGCGCAAGATCGAGGGGCTGTTGCACACCGACACCATCTTGCGCGAAGAGCTTGAGCTTTTGAAACGGATGCTCCAGGAGTAGCCGCGTTCGGTCCGCCAGCTCGCGACGGACGCTGATTGGTCATGCTCGTCTACAAGATTGTCGCCACTGAGGAATGGACAAGAGCCGAGGCGGCTGGCGTCTTCGCGGGCGCGTCTGTCGATCGCGCCGACGGCTTCATTCATTTTTCCACCGCCGAACAGGCTCCGGAGACCGCCGCTAAATGGTTCGCCGGCCGGGACGATCTGACCCTGGCCGCGGTTGACGCCGAGGCGCTGGGCAAGGACTTGCGCTGGGAGCCGTCGCGGGGCGGGGCGCTTTTCCCTCATCTTTATGGGCCCCTGCCGATGAGCGCCGTCGTCTGGTCGCGGGTGCTGCCGCTGGGACCCGACGGCGCCCATGTTTTCGGGAGCCTCGAGCCGTGAGGCTGGCCAAAGTCGCAAGCCTGGCGCTCAAGCGACTGCCGGCGGAGACGGCCCACCGGGCGGCGATCAACGCCTTGAAGATCGCGCCGCCTGCGACGGCGCCGTCCGTCGACCCGCGGCTTTCGGTCGAGGCCCTGGGGTTGCGGTTTCCCAATCCGCTCGGCCTCGCAGCCGGCTTCGACAAGAACGCCGAGGTTCCGGGCGCGATGCTCAGCCTCGGCTTCGGCTTCGTCGAGGTCGGCACGCTGACCCCCCGGCCTCAAGCCGGGAACGCCCGACCCCGCCTCTTCCGGTTGAACGAGGACGCTGCGGTCATCAACCGCTTCGGCTTCAACAACGAGGGCTTCGAGCGCGCCCGCGCCCGGCTCAAGCGCCGTCCGCCCGGCGTGATCGGCGTCAACATCGGCGCCAACAAGGACGCCGCCGACCGTGTCGCGGACTATGTCCTTGGAGTCAGGACCTTCGCGCCGTTCGCCGATTATGTGACCCTCAACGTCTCCTCGCCCAATACGCCCGGCTTGCGCGACCTGCAGCGGCGCGAGGCGCTGGACGATCTCATCGCCCGCGTCGTCGCGGCCCGCGACGAGACCGAGCCGCGCCGTCCGCTGATGCTCAAGATCGCGCCCGATCTCGACGCCCGGGGGCTTGAGGACATTGTCGCGGTGGCGCTGACCCGTCGAGTCGACGGCCTCATCGTCTCCAACACCACGCTTGCGCGCCCCGCATCGCTCATCTCGAGGAACCGCAACGAAAGCGGGGGCTTGTCAGGGCGTCCGCTGTTTACGCCGTCGACGAGGCTGCTCGCCCGGACCTATCTCCTCACCGGCGGAGCGATGCCGCTCATCGGCTGCGGCGGGGTTGAGGATTCCGAGACCGCGCTTGCCAAGATCGAGGCGGGCGCGAACCTGGTGCAGCTCTATACCGGCCTCGCGCTCAAAGGGCCGGAGGTGGTCGCGGAGATCCTCGAGGGCCTCGCCCATGCGGTCGAAGCCCGGAGGCTCGCCCGGATCGGCGAACTCACCGGGGCCCGGGCGGGCGCCTGGGCCGGACCGGAGCAGTCGGCGGCCGGTCCGATGCAACGTGTGCGTGAGTTGGCCGAAAATAAACGCCCATAAACGCCAGCAAACGCTAGTAAACGTTAGTAAATTGACTCCAATTTACTAGCGTTTATTTTTTCGAATCGGGACTTTTCAATGGGTTGCAAGCGATTGGAGTAAAAAAATTCCTTTCTTTTCCTGCCTCCCGCTCTGGTTGTGGTCGCGCCAGCCTGCCGAGCAGCCGCAGCTTCTCCTCGCTGGCCCGCATGGTCAGGCGCGCATTGATTCCGATACGAAGAATGTATAGGATAGATTTCTGATTTTGTCAAGTAAGTGTTGGGCTCTTATCGCATTACGCATTGGTCGGCCCAGTTTTGAACTCTGGGAGGGTGGGGCGGTTCATGAAGGCGTCATGGGCGGCCTTGTGCCGGCCATCCGCGTCATGGGCGGCCTTGTGCCGGCCATCCACGAGAACACTGGTCCCATCAGCATAAACATCTGATAAGAAACACAATCTGTTGGCGACAGAGACCATCGCGGCAGGGCGGCGTGGATGGCCGGCACAAGGCCGGCCATGACGACCTGAGGCAGAATTCCGCTACGAATCTACCTAGGCATATTTGTTACGTGGATATCCACAGGGTTCGCAAAACCGCCACGAGCGCAGGGGTCGGCAGCCGCTCGGTCAGGCGGCGGACCGCGATCTGACCGAACCGCCGGACGCAAGGCGGGCGACACAATCGTGGATCGGGGCCCAGTCGCCCGCATGCGCCGCCGCCGCGACATAGCCGTCCGGCCGCACCAGCCAGACGCCGGCCGGGTCCGGGGGAGCGCGGAGCTCGGCCTCGATCAGCGTCGAATGGCGCCTGATGAAATCGCGCGCCGCCTCGCTGTCGGCGGCCATCAGCGCAAAGCGCGGCTGGTCGCCCGCGCCGAACGGCCTCTCCGCCATGATCCGGCGCCCGGGCGAGGGCCCGTTGACGCCCCGCGCCGAGCCTTTGTTGATGGGGCTCTTCGGATAGCCGATCGTGATCTCGGAGAGCTGGCCGGCCATGGCGTGCTGCACGTCCGTGAATCCGAGAATGCGATGGGCGGCGAAATTGCGAATGTCCTGGAGAAGATGGCTCCGGATTGTAGCGACCCGGGTCATGCGCCCAGATTCCTCGAGGATTCCCTTGGCGACCGCGGAGCGCTCGACGCTGTAGCTGTCGAGGAGATCGGGGCTCGCGAGACCCTGCTCGACCAGCGCCAGCTTCCAGGCGAGGTTGAAGGCGTCCTGCATCCCCGTGTTCATGCCCTGGCCGCCGGCCGGGCTGTGGACATGCGCCGCGTCGCCGGCAAGGAACACGCGGCCGGCGCGATAATTCTCGACCTTGCGTTCATTGACGCCGAAAGCGGCGAGCCAGACCGGGTCGGAAAGAGCGACGCCCGCAAGGCCGCGCTCGGCGACGATCGCCTGAACCTCTTCGAGGCTAGGCTCTCGCCGCGGTTCTCCCCCGACGTCGGCGACGACCCGGTACCGCCCGGCGGAAATCGGGAAGAACACAACCGCTCCGTCCTCGTGCCAGACGATCACGAGTTCGTCGGGCGCCTCATCGAAGCCGGAGACATGAACGTCGGCAAGAATGAAATTCGTCGCCAGCGTGTCGCCTTCGAAAGCCATCCCAAGCTTGTGGCGGACGAGCGAATGCGCCCCGTCGCACCCGATCAGCCAGCTCGCTTCGATCGTCTCTTCTCGACCATCCGCATGACGAAAAGCGCAGGAAACGCCGTGGCCGAAATCGTCGAAGCCCGTCAGCTCCAGCCGGCGCTCGACCGTGATCCCGAGCGATTGCAGATGCTCGCCCATGAGGCGCTCGGTTTCCGACTGGGGAAGCATCAGGAGAAACTGGAAGGGCGAAGGGACGGAATCGAACGAGATATGGGCGATGTGCTCGCGCCCTGAGCGAATGGTCGCCCCGCTCGACTTGAGACCCGCGCTGACGAAAGCCCTGGCGCATCCGGCGCGGTCGAGAAGCTCGAGCGTCCTCGACCAGACGCCGAGCGCTTTCGATTTGTCGGTCGGGGCCGGCGCCTGATCGATGATCCGGACGGGGACGCGATAGCGGGCGAGCTCGGCCGCCATGGTCAGTCCGACCGGCCCGGCGCCGACCACGAGAACTGACTTTGTCATGCAGGGATTCTCCAGAATATGAATCGGGCCGAAGCGGTTTCACGCCGACCGACAGAGTCCCGAAACGTCAAGCAGGATCTTGGGTCATTTTGGCCAGGCGTTGACCGCTCTCAAGCGCGGCGCGCTGACCTTCACACGCCTTCGTAAACGAAGGCGCCTACGAATTGTTGCAGATACGGCCGCACAAGCAGAACGGGCGCCGCGAGAGCCCCTTCTTGCAATCATTCGTCACCGGTCGCGCCCCAGTTTGCGGTCCGTGCGAATCGGCGCCGAGGGCCGGCGGGGACGGTTCTCAAATTCCCGTTTTTTACCCGTCATGATAAAGTCGCAAGAACTGTTTACTTTAGCCACAAAGTGGAATAATTCTTCTGGATCGCGGAAGATTTTCCTCTGTATTTCCGGAAAATATTCTCCACGATACAGGACCTATACCACACGATATGAATAGATATTGGCTCGCGAGCCTCGAATAGGGACCCAACTTTTCGGTCATCCAACAATCAAAAAACGGCGGGCTAGACGGGGCGGTGCTTACGCGACGAGTGGGGAGATCAACATGGCGTTTAATTGCTCCAAGCATTCTCTTTTTCGGCCCTTGCGGGGCTCAGCCGCGCGCTTTCTGCTGGCCGCCATTCCGCTGGCGATCGCGCCAGCCGCGCATGCGGGGTACAATCTCACTTTCGTACCCGATCCGACCGGCACCGGTTTGATCAACCTGCTGGGCATCAATGATTCCGGCACGATCGCCGGCTTCGACAACGGCGTCACCAACCAGGGCTTTACCCTCACGCTGCCGAGCAGCTTCACGACCGTGAATTACCCGGGCGCGGTGTCGTCCATGGTGACCGGCATCAACGCTGCCGGCGATGTGTCGGGCATCTACGTGGACGCGGCCGGCGTCAACCATGGCTTCACTCGCATCGGCGGCACGTTCACGACCGTCGACAACCCCGCAAGCACCGTCTTCAACCAGGCGCTGGGCATCAACAACTCGCACGAGACCGTCGGCTACTACGCGCCGACTATAGCCGGAAGCCCGGGCGACGTCTCCTATTCGCAAAGCGGCGGCGTGTTCACGACCATCATGGGGCTGCCGACCAACTTCAACAACCAGGCGGTCGGCATCAACAGCGCCGCTACGCCCTGGATTGTCGGATTCTACCAGCCGGACGCGGGTCTCACCACTTCGTACGGCTACCTCGACAAGGGCGGCACGATCACCACCATCGATCCGTTCGGCTCGACGTTCACCCAGGCGCTCGGCGTCAATGACCTAGGCGAGATCGTCGGCTTCTATGTCGGCGCCGACGGCCTGCAGCACGGCTACATCGACAATGGCGGCGTCTTCACCAGTTTCGACCCGCCGGGCTCGGCCTCGACCACGATCAACGGTCTCAACGACAAGGGCGACATCGTTGGATTCTACACCAGGGCAAGCGCCGACGCCGTCGTGGGGTTCGTCGGGACTCCCGTACCGGAGCCTTCGACCTGGGCGATGATGCTCCTTGGCTTCGCGGGGTTTGGTTTCCTCGGCTATCGCAAGGCGCTCCAAGGAACGCTAGCGGCCTGAGTCTTAGCCGAGATACGCAGACGGTTGCAGAGGCCAAGCGGAGGCGGCCCCTCTTTTTTGCGGCCTTCATGGAGCGATGCGGCTCGCCGGCGCCTACCTGCGCAAGTTGGTGCGCGCGAGTTCGACGATCTCGTCGCCGCGGCCGCTTAAGATCGCCTTCATCATGTAGAGCGTGAAGCCCTTCGCCATCTCGACCGTGACGGCAGGCGGCATGGCGAGCTCGGGCGCAACGCCGATCTGTCGTTTCGCGAACGCGGTTGCTGGGGTCGCAGGAATGCGCCAGCCTGCGTGCTTATCGACATCCGTCAAAGGAGCGCGTCCGATGAATGGCGCAGAACTCTTGGTCGCCGCGCTCGAGAACGAGGGCGTGCGTGAGATCTTCGGGATCCCGGGCGAGGAAAACCTCGACGTGGTCGAGGCGCTGCGCCGCTCGAAAATCAGGCTGGTCCTGACCCGCCACGAGCAGGCGGCGGCTTTCATGGCGGCGACTCATGGGCGCCTCACCGGCAGGCCCGGGGTCTGCATCACGACGCTCGGCCCCGGCGCGCTCAATCTCACCACTGGCGCGGCCTACGCGCTGCTTGGCGCGATGCCGATGGTGATGATCACCGGGCAGAAGGGCATTTTGAGCCGCAAGCAGGCGGGCTTTCAGGTTGTCGACATCGTCTCGACCATGACGCCGCTGACCAAGATGGCGGATCAGATCGTCAGCCCCGCGACCATTCCGACAATGGTGCGGGAGGCGTTCCGCGTCGCCCAGCAGGAGCGGCCGGGCCCGGTTCACCTCGAATTGCCGGAAGACATCGCCCGGGAGACGGGCCCCGACATGTCGCCGATCCCGCCGCACCCGATCGAGGCGCCGCTCGCGCCTAGCGCCGCCCTCGACCGGGCGGCTGAGCTCATCCGCAACGCCGAGCGCCCGCTGATCATGCTGGGCGCGGCGGCGAGCCGTCCGCGGCTTTCCGATGCGCTGTCGGATTTCGTCAGGCGGGTGCAGATTCCGTTCTTCAACACGCAGATGGGCAAGGGCGCCGTCACCGGCGGGTCGGGCCTCTATATCGGCACCGCGGCGCTGTCGGAGCGCGACTACGTGCATCGGGCGATCGACCGCGCGGATCTCATTATCGCGATCGGCCACGACACGGTCGAGAAGCCGCCGTTCTTCATGGGCCCAGGCGGCCCGATGGTGCTGCATGTCGGCTATCTGCCGGCGACGGTCGAGGAAGTGTACTTTCCCCAAGCCGAACTCATTGGCGACGTCGGACCGAGCCTCGCCCTGCTGGCCGATCGGCTCGAACATCGGATGCCGCGGGCGCAGGCGCTCCTTCCCCTGCGCGCGGAGATCCTCGCCCATATCGCCGACCGGGCGGAGGAAAGCCGCTATCCGCCAACGCCGCAGCGGATCGTGCACGACGTGCGTCAGGCGGTGCCGGAGGACGGGATCGTCTGCCTCGACAACGGCATGTACAAGATCTGGTTTGCGCGCAACTACCGCACCCATGTCGCCAACACGCTTCTGCTCGACAACGCGCTCGCCACCATGGGCGCTGGCCTGCCCTCGGCGATCATGGCCGCCTGCCTCAATCCGGACCGGCGCGTGCTCGCCGTCTGCGGCGACGGCGGCTTCATGATGAACTCGCAGGAGCTGGAGACGGCGGTTCGGCTCAAGCTCAATCTCGTCGTGCTGGTGCTCGTCGATCACGCCTACGGCATGATCCGCTGGAAGCAGGCGGTGGACGGATTCCCGGATTACGGCATGACCTTCGGCGATCCCGACTTCGTCGCTTATGCGCGGGCGTATGGCGCGAAGGGCAGCCGGGTCGAGAGCGCCGATGGGTTGGCGCCCGCGCTCGAAGCTGCGTTCGCTGGCGGCGGCGTGCATCTGGTGTCGGCGCCGATCGACTATTCGGAGAATGAGCGGGTCCTGGTCGACGAATTGCGTGCGCAAGGGGCGACGATGGCGGCAAGCGTCGAATGATCGGGGCGCTGTCCCGGCGTGATGGGAGGGGCGCGAGGGCCCCCGTCGCCGAGATGATGGACTGTCCATACTTCTGGTGGATTTGCTTCGCCATCGGTTTTGCGCTCGCGACGGCGGCGCTGCCGACAGATGGGTCCTACGACTTCAAGAATTGTCACCTGTACAATGGATTCGCTGCGTTCCATGACCGGCGGGCGCCGGATATCGCGCCCGCTCAGCTGCAGACGGGCTACTTTTATGGTCTGGACGCAGTTTACTACCTCCTATTCACATCATTGAACCGCCACCCGACCCTCATCAATCTGCTTCTGTCGATTCCTTACTCGGTCGCGGCGACGATGCTGTATCTGATCGCGCGTCTGTTCGCCCGGCACGCTTTCGTCGGACCCAATCTGGTCAGCGCGGCGGCGGCGGTGTTCGGACTGACCGGCGCCGCGACTTTTCCGACCTTGGCGACGACGCAGTCGGAACTCGTTCCGGGTCTGGCGATTCTGATCGCCTTGGCGCGATGGCTCGTTCTGGAGAATGAGCGCCGCAACACCGTCTCATCCGCGCTCGTTACCGGTGGTCTCGCGAGTGTTTCAGTCGGGCTGAAGCTCACCTAGGCGCCCTTGTTCGTCGGCATGGCCGTGGCAATCGCCCTCCGGTTCGCAACCGGCAAAAGATCGGCGTTGCTTGAGGCTTTCGCGTTCGGCCTTGGCGGCCTGATCGTTTTCGCAGCCCTCGACGGCGCGTGGCTCTGGGGCAACGCCAAGGCGTACGGAAATCCAATCTTTCCGTACATGAACAATCTCTTTCACTCCGACCTTATCGCGCTTGGCTCTTGGACCGATGGTCGGTTCATACCGAAGACGGCGCTCATGGCCACGTTTTATCCGGCCTATTGGGCGTTCCACCGTTCAACCGACGTCAGCGAATTGCCGATGCGCGACCCGCGCATCCCGCTCGGCTGCGCGAACGCCCTCGTCGTCGTCCTCGCATTCGCAGGTCGATGGCTGCGCGAACGGACCGCGCCCTCGATCGGCAGCTTCGACTCGCTCGCGCTCTTTTTGGGGATCGCGTTCCTTGTCTCCTACGCGCTGTGGGAGAAGGGTTTGGTCCATCTATCGCTATCTCGCGATCCAAGAGAGTTTGAGCGGCGTTCTGATGCTCGCCGCCCTGCCGATGGTGTTTGGAGCGCGGGGGAAGCCGCTCATGCTCTCGGGCCTCTTTGCGGTGGCCGTCATCTGGACGGCGCGAACGACGCACTATCCATGGTGGGACCGCGCGCAACGCGGTCCGGAGGCGATCTCGGTTCAACTACCGGCGCTCGAGCCGGACGCGATGGTTCTCTTCCTCGATTCTCAACCTTACGCCCACCTCGTCCCCTCGATGCCGATTTCAGCGCGCGCGATTGGCGTCAATAACAATCTCGTTCATCCCGGAGCTTCAGGCAGGCTCTGGAGCATGGTTGAGGCCGCCGTCCGCGACCACCGTGGACCACTATGGGGCGTCGAAGATCCCGCCGATGACCCGGGCGTCGCCGATGTTTCCTTGAGCAGTCTCAGACTGGCGCGCGACAGCGAATGCTTTCCGCTGATCACCAATATGGAGGCAGCGCAGCGGATAAAGATATGCAAGCTTCGGCGGGAGTGAGGCGTAGGTTGGCGCGAGAGGAAACTTCCAATGGCCGACCGCATCGAGACCGGAACCGCAGGCGCCTTCCAGGCTCAGAACTCCACTTCGAGCCTCAGCTTGGCGAGCTCACGCGGGAAATCATCGAAGTCGAGCCGGGCGGCCGGCGTTTGGGCGAGGAAAGCGGCGGAGAGATCGATCTTCTCGTTGATCTGATAGTGGAACGTCGGACCGAGGTAGACCGCCTGCCCATCGAACCCGCGCGGAGCAAGGCCGCTGTAAGCGCGATCATAGTCCGCTTCCGCGCCGAACATGAGCGGCGGCGTCAGGCGATAGGAAAGCGCGGTGGAAGCGGAAAGGATCGCGGTGTCCTGCCACGGCTGGCCGGGAAGCCGGGCGCCGTCCGGCGCGTAGCCAAGATTGACCGCGCCATAGAGGCGCCGATCGCTCGATATCACGTCCGCGACGGCGAGGAAGGTCGTGCTGAAATCATTGGCCTGCCGCCCGGCCTCGGCGATGGAATTGTATTCCGGCTCCGCCGTCAGCGTCAGCTGGATCGGAAGATCGGCGGTCCGGTGCATCACCACATAGCGGAGCTCAACCGAGGCGCCCATGAAATTGACGCCGGCGAAATCGGGCAGGCCCGGCACGCCGTGGATGTCCTGGCCGAGCACATGCGCTCCGAACTCGACTCCAAGCAAATCGGTCAGCGTGGGTTCGAAGATGATTTCCTGTTCGATCGAATTGTAGACGCCCTGCGTCCCTGCCGAAGGATCCGGTGGTCTCGAATTCGAGCGAGCGATCGCCCTGCTCGCCCACGTCCGCTCCCTCGAGGAAGCCGAACAGGTTCTTGGTGTCGAGCGCATAGAAAGGGCCGGCTGACGCTCCCGTCTCGGGCGGCCCATCATCGTCCGCTGCGGCGATGGACGGAGCGACAGCGATTGCGAGCGCGATGCCGAGGGAATGAAGTCCGCGGCGGCGGGAATGGCGAGCGCCCAGGATCCTCCCCCTTTAACCTTGGTCGCGCTCTGAGCCGGCGCCGAAGCCCAAGCGGAATGACGGTGCTAATCGTCATGCTCGAGCGGCGACCGATCTTCGTGGCGGCGCATTGAAGGCCCAGTGATCGGAAACGGGAAGTTCTGGCGCCCGGCTTCGATCAATTGCCGAGCAACGCAGAAATAATCCCGTCATCGTCGCGGGAAGTCCAGCAAATTCATACGGTCCCGGATTGCCGGCTAATGATGGCTAGCGGGAAAAACTCCCGGATACGGGGCTCGCAACCGGCGGGCTCCGGTCTGCTGCACTGCCGCGCCGCCGCTCAGGCAGAGAGCCGGCTAACCGGCGTGGCGCTTGAGAAACGCTAGGGTCTTCTCGTTGAACTCGCTCACCCTTTCATAGATCGGAGCGTGGGCGCACATCTCGAATATGACGAGCTCGCTGTTCTTGATGCCGCTCGTGAACGGCTCGACGAAGCGGGTCGAGGTCACGATATCGTGCTGGCCGAACGTGATCTGCGTCGGCGCTGTGATTCTGCTGAGCTGGCCCAGCGCGTCATGGGCGATGACCGCGTCCGACTGGCGAAGGAAGGCGTCGACCGGCTGTTTCGGCCGGCTGTGCACGAAGGCGGCGAGCTGGTCGATATACTCGGGCTTCGCCGCGTAAAGCTCGGGCGTGAAGCAGAATGGAAAAATGCCCTGGATGATCATCTCCGGGACGCTGCCGAGCGCCTTGGCGATGATCTGCCAATCCCCCACGACAACCTTCAGAAACGGATCGGTCTTCGGCCAGCAGGAATGCAGCGACAGCGTCTTGACCCGCTCGGGATGTTTGGCTGGCGAGCCAGAGACCGATCGCGCCGCCCAGCGACAGGCCGCTCACATGCGCTTTCTCGACGCCGATCGCTTTCATGAACGCGGCGACGTCATCGGCGAACAATTCGGTCGAATAGGTCCCGGCAGGCTTGTCGGTCTCGCCCGCTCCGCGCGGATCAAGCGAAATGCAGGTGAAATGCTTGGCGTAATCGGCGACCTGGAAGGCGTAACAGGCGTTGTCGGCGGCGAGATAGGGGATGAGGATAAGCGGCTCGCCCGATCCCTGGGTCTCGTAATTGATCGTGATGTCGTTGACTTTGACCTTCGGCATGAAGACCTCCCCGCGCAGCGCGCCGACGCCTCTTCTTCGCGAAGGCGTTGATGGGACGCTAAGCTCAAGCCTCGGGCAAGGTCAATGCGTCGCGCCGCCCGCCTTCGTCCAGGCCGACATGCCGCCCTCGATGTGCCGGGCTGAGGCGAGGCCCTGATCCTGCGCCGCCTGCACCGCCATCGCCGAGCGCTCGCCGAACGCGCAGTAGAAGACGATCGTCTTGCCCGAGCGCGCGAGCTCGTGAATGAGGCCGCCCTCGCCGATAGCGTCCTGAAGCTCGCCATAAGGCGCGTGCAGCGAACCGGGAATGGCGCCGGTCCGCTCCCGTTCCTTCTTCTCGCGCAAGTCGATCAGCGCGACGTCCGGTCGCCCGACGAGCGCCTTGGCCTCCTCGGCCGAAAAGGCCCAGCCCTTGCGCGCCACATCCTCCTGATGCAGCCCCTGATGGATGTTGGCGGGAACGGCGACGTCCATCATCTTCGGATTGGGCAGGTGCAGGCTTTCCATCAGCTTCGCGTATTCGTCGGCGTCGCGAACCTGAAGGCGCGGGTTGAAGCGCTTCTCCTCGCCGATGGTGCTGACGGTGTCGCCTTTGTAATCGTGCGCGGGAAAGACCAGCGTCTCCTCGGGCAGCCGCATGAGGCGCTGCAGGCTCTCGTACTGGGCGCGGGAATCGCCGTTCTGGAAGTCGGTGCGGCCGGTGCCGCGGATGAGCAGCGTGTCGCCGGTGAAGACGCGATCGCCAAAATGGAAGCTGTAGGAATCGTCGGTGTGGCCGGGCGTATAGAGCACGTCGAGGCTCAAGCCCTCGACGCCGAGCTTGTCGCCATCGGCGATCCGCATCGACACCACGTCGACCTTGCTCTGCTCGCCCATCACGGTCACGCAGCGCGTGCGGTCGCGCAGCGCGCCCAGGCCGGTGATGTGGTCGGCGTGCAGATGCGTGTCGACCGCCTTCACGAGCTTGAGATCGAGCTCCTCCATCAGCTTGAGATAGCGGTCGACCTTCTCCAGGACGGGATCGATGATGAGCGCCTCGCCGCCGCGCCGGCTGGCGAGGACATAGCTATAGGTGCTCGAGACGCTGTCGAACAATTGCCGGAAGATCATCGGCGCCTCCCGATCGCGCAGCCCCAAAGATTGGCCGTCTCTACGGACCCTTATAGTTATTTTGCGGCGGGCTTGGAAGCGCCGTTCGGGAGCCCGGGCTTGCTGCAAAGCCATGAACGCTCCACCGATCACGGTGGGACCGAACTTGTCCTCGCCGTTCGGCGGCCGGCTGTTGACGGACCCGGTGATGAGGAGATCGTATTGCGGCCAATAGGCGAAGATCGTCCGGAAGCCGAGGGTTTCGCCCTCGTAGAACCAATAGGCGCCGCCAAGCTCCTTGTCGATGGAAGCGGCCGAGGCCAAGGCCGAAGCCGACTGGATCATCGGCGGAGACTTCGCTGAAGAGGCAGGCCCGTCTTGTTCGAGACCAGCGTGGTCATCTCCTCGAGCTGCTTTGCCGGAAAGACGCGCTTCTCGAAGAGCGCGCGAATCCATAAGCCAAGATCGTGCGGGTTCGAGATGATCGCCCCGCCTCCGCCGCCCAGGAGCGGTTCTGCATCCGCATGTCCTTGCCGATCAGCGGCGCGAGCGTCGATACGTTGCAGGGCTCCGGCTGGTAGCCGAGGCAGTCCTGCAGCAGGTAGAGCGCGCGAGGCACGCGCGACATCACGGGGCCGGCAGCCGCGGGCCCCGGATGCGGGCCGTCGGCGTAGAACGTGTCGTGCAGCCCGAGCGGCTCGAGGATCATCGTCGTCAGCGCCTGCTCGTAATTCATGCCGGACGCCGCCTCGATGATGAGGCCCGCGAGGATGTAGTTGGTGTTGGAATAGAACCATCCCGTGGCCGGCGGGAAATGCTGGCCGTTGGCGGGATCGACAAAGCCGATCAGATCCTTGGCGCTGAATTGATGGTGGATGTCGGCGACCTCGATCTCGCCGATGGCGACCGTCTCCGAATAGTTGGGGATCGGGCTCGTCATCTGGAGCAGCGAGCGGATCGTGACGTCCTTCCATGCCGGATATTGCGGCAGCCAGTGCCCGATCGTGTCGTCGAGCTTGAGCTTGCCCGCCGCTTCGAGCTTGAGGATCAGCGCGGAGGTGAATTCCTTGGTGTTGCTGCCGATGTCGAACAGCGTGTCGGGGCCGATCGGCTTTTTGTCGCTGAGCCCGTCGTCGCCGGCATAGACTGCAAGGATCGGTTTGCCCGCGCCGCGATCGACCTGCAACGCGGCGCCGGATAGCCCTTCGATCGACGCGCGATCCTTGACGTAGGCGTCAAGGATCTGCTGCAGTTGCGCGGTGAGCGGCCGCATCATCGGCCTTTGACGTGGCCGGGAGAATGAGAGCCGCGGCGAAAAGCGCAGAGAACGAGGAGGGTCTTGGCCAGCCGCACGAAACTCCCTCCAACTCTCGCGCGATGCGCCGCGCCGCCGGCCTTCGTTTGACTGCGCGCGGCCTTAAGCTCAGGCCGGCTGCTTGACGATGCGGATATAGGGCTTCGGCGACCGCCAGCCGGCCGGGAACAGCTCTTGGCGTCGTCGTCGCTGACCGAGCCCGAGATGATGACGTCGTCGCCGTGTTTCCAGTTCACCGGCGTCGAGACCTTGTGCTTGGCGGTGAGCTGGAGCGAATCGATCACCCGCAGGATCTCGTCGAAGTTGCGGCCCGTGCTCATCGGATAGGCGAGCAGGAGCTTGATCTTCTTGTCGGGTCCGATGACGTAGACCGTGCGCACGGTCTGGTTGGTCGCGGCCGTCCGGCCCTCGGAGGTGCCCGGCTCCTCGGCGGGCAGCATCTCGTAGAGCTTGGCGACCTTGAGGTCGTGGTCGGCGATGATCGGGTAGTTGACCTTCGCGCCTTGCGTCTCCTCGATGTCGGCGAGCCAGCGCGCATGGGCCTCGCTCGGGTCGACGCTCAAGCCGATGAGCTTGACGCCGCGCTTGGTGAACTCGGGCTCGATCTTGGCCATGTAGCCGAGCTCGGTGGTGCAGACGGGCGTGAAGTCCTTGGGATGGGAAAACAGGATCGCCCACTTGTCGCCGATCCACTGATGGAAATCGATCGGCCCCTGCGTCGTCTCGGCGGTGAAGTTGGGGGCGGTGTCGTTGATGCGAAGGGCCATGGATTCCTCCGTTGAGCGCGCTTAAGTCCAGTAGAATTATATAATTTGTCAACCACAACGCCCGGCACCAGCGCGACGCTGCCCGCCTGCGGCGCGCGACCGTTACGGCGCCCGAAGCGCAGGCGCAAGCGCAGGCGTGCCGCGCGTTGGCCTTCCGTCCCGGACGATTTATGATTGCTCCCATGACCGAAGCCGAGATCGCCAAGCTTGCGACCTGGCTCGCGAAAGCGGGGCTTGAAGGACGGACCGAAACCGCTCTGGTCGAGGGCTTTTGCAACCGCGCGGTCGCGGGCGGACTGCCGCTTGCGCGCGCGATGGTGCTCGTCGACACGCTCCACCCCATTCACGAGGGGCGGGCGTTTCGCTGGGAAAAGGAAAAGCCGGAAGCGACGCTGACCGAGTACGGGCGAACCGCCGAAGGCGAGGCGGCCGAACGCTGGCGGACGAGCCCGCTTTACCGGCTCTTGACGAGCGGCGAATCGCTGTTGCGCCTGCGTGTGACCGCGGAGACCGAAGCCGAATTTCCTTCCTTCGCGGAGTTTCGCGAAGCGAAGTTCACCGACTATGTCGCGATCATCAACCGCTTCGCCGAAGACGGCGTGATCGGCGAAATGGATTGCGTGTATTCCTATTGGACGACGGATCGAGCCGAAGGTTTCTCCGACGATGAGGTCGGCGCGCTCAAGCGGCTCACGCCGTTCCTCGGGCTTGCGATCAAAGCCGCCTCTCTCGCTCGCATCGCCGAGACGCTGGTCGAGACCTATCTCGGGCGCGACGCCGGCCGGCGGGTGTTGCGGGGCCGCATCGAGCGCGGGCGTGACGGACCGGATCAAGACGGTGCTGTGGTTCAGCGATCTGCGCAACTATACGCGCATCTCCGACACCTCGCCGCCGGAGGAGATCATTCCGCTGCTCAACGACTATGCCGAGGCCATCGTCTCGTCGATCCACGAGCACTCCGGCGACGTCCTGAAGCTGATCGGCGACGGCGTGCTCGCCATCTTCCCGGCCGAGGAACGAAATCGCGCCTGCGCCGCCGCGCTCGACGCCGCAGGCGCGGCGCAGGAGGCGGTCGCGGCGCTTGAACGCGCGCCGGTTCGAGAAGGGCCTGCCGGCGACCGAAATGTATCTCGGGCTCCACATCGGCGAGGTTTTCTACGGCAACATCGGCAGCAAGGAGCGCCTCGATTTCACCGTCGTCGGGCCGGCGGTCAACGAAGTGAGCCGGATCGCGGCGATGTGCCGGTCGGTGGACCAGCCGATCCTCATCTCGGCGGCGTTCGCGGAATCCTGCGCCGAGCAGCGGCGCGCGTTCGCCTCCGTCGGACGCTTCGCGTTGCGCGGCGTCGGCAAGCCGCAGGAATTGTTCACGCTCGATCTCGAGAGCTCGCTGGTCGGTTGACGCCGTCGATTGATCGCAGCCCTCCGACACCGCAACAAACCTTCAGGCGCGGCGCGTTCTCCCGTCATCGTGGAGATCGCACATGACTTCAGACGAACGCTTTCCCTATTCCCGCCGCGCCATCGTCGGCGTCGGGGGCATGGGCCTCGCGGCCGCCGCGCGCGCCGGCATTCGCGCAGAGTTCGAAGGAGCAGCCCCTCTCGAAGCAAAGCGAGACGCTCGGCTCCTGAAGGGCTGCAGGATCCGACGAAGCAAGTATCCCAAGCCGCCGTTTCGCGGCAGGAGCAGCCGTGGCCGGGGCTCGCGAGCCGGATGGATCCGCGCCCGGATCACGGCGAGACGTCGTACCGCGGGTCGGGCCGGCTCGCCGGCCGCAAGGCGTTGGTGACCGGCGGGGATTCGGGCATGGGCCGCGCCGCGGCGATCGCATTTGCGCGCGAGGGCGCCGATGTGGCGATCAACCATCTGCCGGAGGAGGAGGAGGACGCGCGCGAGGTCATCGAGCTTATGAAGGCCGAGGGACGAACGGCGCTTGTCGATTCCCGGCGACATTCGGGACGAGGCTTTCTGCAAGCGCCTCGTCGAGGAGGCGGTGCGCGGTCTCGGCGGCCTCGACATCCTTGTGAGCAACGCGGGCCGGCAGCAGACCCGCGCCTCGATCCTCGATATTTCGACCGAGGATTTCGACGCGACGATGAAGACGAACATCTATGCGCCGTTCTGGATCATCAAGGCCGCGCTGCCGCATATGCCTCCGGGCTCGGCGATCATCGGGACCGCCTCCGAGCAGGCCTATGACCCTTCGCCCGATCTTTACGACTATGCGCAGACGAAGGCTGCGACCATGAATTACGTGAAGTCCCTGGCGAAGCAGCTCGCCTCAAAGGGCATTCGCGTGAACGCCGTCGCTCCGGGTCCGATCTGGACGCCGCTGCAGGTGAGCGGCGGCGCAACGCAGGAAAAGCTCGAGAAGTTCGGCGGCCAGACGCCTCTTGGCCGGCCCGGGCAACCCGCCGAGCTCGGATCCATTTACGTCCAACTGGCGATGTCGGATGCGAGCTTTGCGACCGGCCAGGTCTATGGCTCCGCCGGAGGAAGCGGGCAGCCGTGATGGCCTGGCGGTTGGAAGAGAGCGCGCGCGCGCAAGCTTGAGCGTTCGACGGCGGCTTGACGCGCCCTCCGGCCCGCCTGATACGACGCGGGCCATGATTCCGCCTGCTCCATTCGTCCTTAAGGTCGAGCGCCTCGAAAAGTCGTTCGGCGACGTGCGGGCGGTTAACGGCGTCAGCTTTCACGTCGCGCCCGGCGAGATCGTCGGCCTGCTCGGCCCGAACGGCGCCGGCAAGACGACGACGATCAACATGATCCTCGGCGTGCTCGAGCCGAGCGCCGGACGGATCGAGATCGAGGGCGTCGACCTCGCCGTCGACCGCAGCAAGGCTTTGTCCTGCACCAACTTCGCCGCCGTCTATGCGCCGCTGCCCGGCAATCTCACCGTCGAGCAGAACCTGCGCGTGTTCGGCATGCTCTATGCGGTCGAGGACCTCTCAGCGCGAATCGAGAAGCTGCTCGCAGGTCTACGATCTCGTGCGTTACCGGCGGACCAAGGCGGGTGTTCTGTCGTCCGGCGAGCAGACGCGCCTTTCAGTCTCGCCAAGGCGATGCTCAATCGGCCGCGGCTGCTTCTGCTCGACGAGCCGACCGCCTCGATCGATCCCTCGAACGCGCGCGACATTCGCGCCGGCATCGCCAAATTCGTCGACAACGGACTCTGCGGCGTGTTGTGGACGAGCCACAACATGTACGAGGTGCAGGCGGTCTGCGACCGCGTGCTGTTCCTGTCGCATGGTCGGATCGTGCTCGAAGGCGATCCGAAGACGCTGCCCAAGGAACACGGCGCGGCGAGTCTCGACGATCTGTTCGTCAATGTCGCGCAAGAGGCGCTGCACGACGGGAGCCGACGATGAACGCCTCGCGCATCGGCGCCATCGTGTTGCGGATGTTCTATCTCTATCGCGGCAGCCCGCAGCGCGTCTTTCCCATTTTCATCTTTGTCGCGATCGATATTCTGGTTTGGGGCTTTCTCACCCGCTACCTCAATTCCGTCTCGCACGCCGACTTCAATTTCGTGCCGGCGCTGCTCGGCGCGGTGCTGTTATGGGATTTTCTGACGCGCGTGATGCAGCAAATCACGATGACGCTGTTCGAGGATGTCTGGACGCGAAATTTCCTCAATTTTTTCGCCTCGCCGCTGCGCACGTCCGAATATCTGATCGGGCTCCTGATCGTCGCGATCATCACCAGCGGGTTGAGCCTCGTCGCCATGCTCATCCTAGCGCAGATCGCATTCGGCCTGTCCTTTCTCCCTATGGGGTGGCGCTCGCCCCTTTCCTCATGGTGCTGTTCATCACCGGCATCGCGCTCGGCGTCGCCGCCTCGGCCTTGGTGCTGAGGCTCGGGCCCGCCTCCGAGTGGCTCATCTGGCCGATCCCGATGCTGATCTCGCCATTCGCCGGCGTATTCTATCCGGTCACGATTTTGCCCGGATGGATGCAGGCGGTCGCGTTGATCCTGCCGCCGTCCTACGTGTTTGAAGGCATGCGCTCGGTCGTCGCCGGACGGGCCTCCGCCCTGGGATCGGCTCGCGATCGGGGGCGCGCTCGCGCTCCTCTACCTCGTCCTCGCCTGCATGTTCTTCTTCGCCGTCTATCGCGCGGTGATCCGCACCGGCCTTATCGCTCGCTATAGCGCCGAGACGGTGACCTGAGCCTGTCGCGCCGCCGCGCGGACACGGTTCGGACATCATGGGACGCTACCGCAGGCTCGACGGAACGAATCGCAGCGCCGGAAGTTATCGGCGTTCTTCAGGCGAAGGGGGCAGGATGTCGCGACGTTTCAGGACAGGTTTCGCCGCCATTCTCATTGCGCTCACCGCTTTTTTTGCGCTTCTGGCCGCCGAAGCTCAGCAAGCGGCGCAAAATCCGCGCATCGCTCTGGTCATCGGGAACGCGACCTATCGTGACGCGGCGCTGGCGACCCCGGCCAACGACGCCGGGCTGGTCGCCCAGACCTTGCAGGCCGCGGGCTTCGACGTGGTCGGCGCGCGCGACCTCGACGGCCAGTCCCTGCGCACGGCGTTTCGCGATTTCCTGCAGAAGGCCGCGGCGGCCGGCCCCGATATGCAGGCCTTCGTCTATCTCGCCGGCCGGGCGGTCCAGTACAACGGCGACAATTATTTTCGTTCCGGTCGACGCTCAGATCAATCGCGACGCCGACGTGCCGATCGAAGCGATCCGCATGTCCGATTTCACCCACGCTCTTGCGGCGACGCCGGGAAGGGCGCGCATCATCGTTCTCGATGCGGCGCGCGCCAATCCTTATGCGGCTCAGGGCTCGCCGCTTGCGCCGGGGCTCGCTTTGGTCGATCCCGAGCCGGGCGAACTGATCGCCTTCAACGCGGCCCCGGGCACGCTGGCCGGCGACGAGGAAGGTCCTTACGGCGTCTACGCCAAGACGCTGGCCGGCGCGATCCGGCAGGGCGGCGTCGACATCGCCCAGGCGTTCGATCAAACGAGGGTGTCGGTCAACGCGGAGACTCAAGGGGCTTTGCTGCCGTTCAGCGCTTCCAGGCTTGGCGGTCCGTTTTACGTCTTCGAACGCGCCGCCGACGCTCCCCCTCCCGGTCCGTCGCTCGCTGAGACCGAGCGCCGGCCCCTATCCAGTTTGTCGGCCGCGGACGCCTATGCGGCCGCGCTCGAGCGCGACACCATCAAGGGCTATCGCGAGTTCCTCGCGGCCTATCCGAAGTCGGATCAGGCGCGACGGGTGCGCGCCATTCTCGCCGTCCGGCGGGAAGCCGCCTATTGGCGCCGGACTGTCGGCGCCGATACGCCGCGGGCGTACTGGACATATTTGCACATCTACCCGAAGGGCCCGCACGTTGCCGACGCACGCCGCCGCCTCGCCATGCTTTCGGCCGAGTTTGAGCCGCCGCCGGATTTTCGGCCGGAGCGGTTCGCAGATCTTCCGCCGCCTCCGCCCGACGAGCGCATTTACGAGGAGCGGCCGATCTACGCATTTGACGATTTCGGTCCGCCTCCGCCGCCGCCGGCGGAGCAATACGTCTATGTTGAAGACGACGACTGGCGCGACCTGCCTCCGCCTCCGCCTCCGCCTCAAATCGGCGTACTCCCGGTGCTGGGCGTCGCGCTCCCGATCGCACTCGGCGCGGTCGCTTATCAGGGGCTGTTCCATCGCAACGGAATTGCGCCGCACGGAGCGCCGCGTTTCCGCCCGCCGCCGCCCGCGCCGCCGCCGTTGCCGGCCAACATCAAACCTCAAGCGCCGCCTCAGCCGGCAGCCGCCGCCTCAGCCGCCCGCAGTGGCGCCGTCGTGAAGCCTCTCCCGCCGATCGGGCGGCGTGGCCGACCGGGCGCGCCGGGGGCCGCCGCTCCCGGCAATCCGGCCGTGGCCGTTCCGCCAGCCGCGCTTCCGGCTGGAAAGACGAACCCGCCGCCGGGCGCCGCGGCGCTGCCGGCTGTTCGCGTCGCTCCGGGCGGCAAGCCCTTGCCGGCGTCAACGGCGCCGGTCGCCCCGGCGACGGGCGGCAAGCCTCCGGCGGCAACGCCGTCTCCCGCCGCTGCGGCGCCGGCCGCCCCTGCGAACCCCGCGGCTCCGGCTCCGAAGCCGCTTCCGGTCCCGCCGGCACCGGGCAATCCGGCCGTGGCCGTTCCGCCAGCCGCGCTTCCGGCCGGAAAGACGAACCCGCCGCCCGGCGCCGCGGCGCTGCCGGCTGTTCGCGTCGCTCCAGGCGGCAAGCCCTCACCGGCGCCAACGGCGCCGGTCGCCCCGGCGACGGGCGGCAAGCCTTTGCCCGCGGCGGCGCAGCCGCCAGCGCCCGCCGGCGCTCCAGCGCCGAAGCCTGACGTTGTGGCGAAACCGCCTGCCGCAGCTCCTGCGGCTCCTCGTCCGGCGCTCCCGGCGGTCCATGCGCCCGCGCCGGCCGCCGCGGCGCCTCGTCCGGTTCCCCCGGCTGTACACGCGCCCGCGCCAGCCGCTGCGGCGCCAGTCGCTCCTCGTCCCACGCCTCCGGCGGTCCACGCGCCCGCTCCGGCGGCTGCGGCGCCAGTCGCTCCTCGTCCCACGTTCCCGGCGGTCCACGCGCCGGCTCCGGCCGCTGCGGCGCCCGCCGCTCCTCGTCCCACGCTCCCGGCAGTCCATGCGCCCGCGCCAGCCGCTGCACCGCCAGTCGCTCCTCGTCCGGCGCCCCCGGCGGTTCACGCGCCCGCGCCAGCCGCTGCGCCGCCAGTCGCTCCTCGTCCGGCGCCCCCGGCAGTCCACGCGCCTGCTCCGGCGCAATTGCGGGCCTGCGGAAAGCCCGGCCTGCCGCCCTGTCCGAAATAGACGGGCCGCTTCGGCCGGCCGCGACAAACCCGCGCTAAACGGCCTTGCCGATCAAGGCGCCGATTCCAGCCGTCACCGCCATCGCCAGCGCGCCCCAGAAGCCGACCCTGAGCGCGGGCCTTATGATCGGCGCGCCGCCCGCCCAGGCGCCGAGCGCGCCGAGCGCGACCAGAAAGACCAATGCGGCGGCGGGGACGGCTTTGACGACGGCGCCTTGCGGCGCAAGAAACGCCGCCAGCGTCGGAAGCGCGGCGCCGACCGAGAAGGCGAGAGCCGACGCGAAGGCGGCCTGGATCGGCCTTGGGCTGTGACTCGTCGCTGAGACCGAGCTCGTCGCGCGCATGGGCCTCGAGCGCGTCCTTGGCCATGAGCTGACCGGCGACCTGCCGTGCGAGCCTCGGCTTCAATCCGCGCTCTTCGTAGATTTGGGCGAGCTCCTGCTTCTCCTGATCCGGCTGCTCGCGCAGCGCTCGCCGCTCGCGCGCCAGATCGGCGGCCTCGGAATCGGCCTGCGAGCTGACGGACACATATTCGCCCGCCGCCATCGACATCGCGCCCGCCGCCCACCCCGCGATCGCCGCAGTCAGGATTTCGGCCCGCAACCCCGTGGCCGCTGCGACGCCCATGATGAGGCTCGCGGTCGAGATGATCCCGTCGTTGGCGCCGAGGACCGCGGCCCGCAGCCAGGCGGTCCGGTGGACGTAGTGCTGTTCCGCTTCCGACATTGCGCCGCCCGCCAATAGCTCTTGGCGCTGTCGCGTAGCACGACCACATGATGATCCGCCAGCCGCGCCTGTGAGGCTTCTGCGCCGCAGCGCCGGCTCACCACGGCCGGCTCACCAAAGTCGCCTCACGCCATAGGCGTCGAAAGCCCGTTCGTTCGAAACCAGTACGAGATCGTCGAGCATCGCCTGCGCGATCAGCATGCGACCGAATGGGTCGCGATGGGGTCCCGGCAATGCGCCGGCGGCCTGCCCATGACGAATTGTTATCGGCAGGCCGACGAACCCCTGGCTCTCGATCACGCCGGCGAGATCGGCAACGATCGCGCTCGCTCCGGGGAGCTTGCCCAGTCGGTGCTTCGTAGCAATTTCGCAGATGGAGGCCGCGCTGACGAAGATTGTATCCAGCGCCTCGCTCATGGCCTTACGCGCAGCGCCGCTCAGCCTTTCGTCGCCCGCCAACCACCAGAGAAAGGCGTGCGTGTCGAGCAGGCTTCGCGTCATTCCCATTCGGCCAATTCGGCGTCCGTCATCGGCTCGAAGAATTCTGGCCCGACGGTCACCAGGCCCTTGAACGCCCCGAACTGGCGCTTGGGCTCAGGCGCATGGATGGGCGTGAGACGCGCGATCGGCTTCCTGCCGCGGGCTATGACGATCTCCTCACCAGCCTCAACTCGGGCAAGCAGCTTGGAAAGATTGGTCTTCGCCGCATGGACGGTGACAATGGACATCGTGCGTTCCCGAATTAGTCCATACATTAGCTAAGAACGTCGCACGCGTCCAGCGCCCTTGCGAACAAAGCGCGAAACATGGTTGCGTCACGCCATGTCGCTCGCTCTGATTCGCTCGAGTTCGGCCGTCGATCTCAATCCCGAGCAGCGGCTCGCGGTCGAGTACGGGATCGGCGATTCCGCTGGGCCCGGGCCGCTGCTTGTCGTCGCCGGCGCGGGCTCGGGGAAAACGGCGATGCTGGCGCATCGGGTGGCGGCGCTGATCCTCGCGGGCGCCGACCCGAAGCGCATCATGCTAGCGACCTTCTCGCGCCGTGCGGCGGCGGAGCTTGGCCGCCGCGTCGAACGGTTGCTCGCCCGCCGTCTCGCGCCCGAGGCCGCCGCCGCGGCGACGCCCGCCTATGCGGGGACGTTCCATGGCCTTGGCGCGCGGTTTTTACGCGAATATGCGACCCGCCTCGGCCTCGACCCGCAATTCACCATCCACGACCGCGAGGATTCGGCCGACCTGATGAACTGGGCCCGCCACGAAGCGGGCCTTGGCGACGCGAAAGAGCGTTTCCCGACCAAGGCGACGTGCCTTGCGATCTATTCGCGCGTCGTCAACGCGCGCGGCGAGCTTAAGGAAACGCTTGGCAAATGGTTCCCCTGGGTTGCGGCGCACGAGGACGCGCTTCGCGCGCTCTTCGTCTCGTATGTCGAGATGAAGCAGCGCCAGAACGTTCTCGATTACGACGACCTCCTGCTCTATTTCGCCCAGATGCTGACCGAGCCCGCGATCGCGGCGGAGGTCGCCGCGCGCTTCGATCATCTTCTCGTCGACGAATACCAGGACACCAACGCCCTGCAGGGCGAAATCGTGTTGGCGCTCAGGCCCCAGGGACGGGGCCTGACCGTGGTCGGCGACGACGCGCAGGCTATCTATTCCTTCCGCGCGGCGACCGTGCGCAACATCCTCGATTTTCCTCATCGCTTCGATCCCCCTGCACACGTGGCGACGCTCGAGCGCAACTATCGTTCGAGCGGCGCCATCCTTGCCGCCGCGAACGCGGCAATTGCGCTCGCGCCCGAGCGCTTCGCTAAGACCCTTTGGAGCGAAAGGCCGCACGGGTCCCTCCCCGCGCTCGTCGCCGTCGCTGACGACGCCGATCAGGCGCGCTTCGTCGCAACTCGCGTGCTCGCCAATCGCGAGGCGGGCGCCGCGCTCAAAAGCCAGGCCGTGCTGTTTCGCGCCTCTCACCACAGCGCCGCGCTCGAGCTCGAGCTCACCCGCCGCAATGTGCCTTTCGTCAAATATGGCGGCCTCAAGTTTCTCGACGCCGCACATGTCAAGGACGCGGTCGCGCTGCTGCGTTTCGCCGAGAATCCGCGCGACCGGATCGCGGGCTTCCGCGTCGCCCAGCTTGTGCCGGGCGTCGGACCGAAGATCGCTGACACGATCGTTTCCGCGGCGGCGGCCGACGACGGCTTCGCGACGATGGGCGCGCTCACGCCGCCGGCGAGAGCGCAGGCCGGCTTTCCCGCCTTCGCCGACCTCATGCGCCGGCTTGCGTCGCGCGCCGCGCCATGGCCGGCGGAGATCGCCGACGCCGTCGCCTGGCTCTCTCCCTTGCTTGAGACCCGCTACGACGACGCGCGCGTCCGGATGGGGGATCTCGAGGCGCTGGAGCGCATCGCCGCGTCTTTTCCCTCGCGCGAGCGTTTCTTGAGCGAGCTAGCGCTCGATCCGCCCGACACGACCAGCGATGAAGCGGGACCGCCGACGCTGGACGAAGATTATCTCATCCTCTCCACCATCCATTCGGCCAAGGGGCAGGAATGGCGCTTCGTGTTCGTCTTGAACTGCGTCGACGGCTGTATCCCTTCCGACCTCGCGACCGGCTCGTCTCAGGAGATCGAGGAGGAGCGGCGCCTGCTTTATGTCGCCATGACCCGCGCCAAGGATGAGCTCGCGCTTGTCGTCCCGCACCGCTTCTATGTCCACGGGCAGCCAAGGAACGGCGATCGCAGCGTGTATGCGAGCCGCACCCGCTTCATCCCGTCGGCTCTGCTCAAGCATTTCGAGCGCCAGACCTGGCCTGAAGCCGCGCAGGTGGGGGCTCGGACGGCCGCCGCGGACGGCGCGCGCGTCGATCTTCAGGCGCGCATGCGGGCGATGTGGCGGTGAGGGACGGCGAGGCGGCTTAAGCGATGAAAGAAGGGATGCCGGCGCAGCGGCTCATCGGGGAATAGACCGGCGGAGCTCGGAGGCGAAACCGGAGGGCGAGACGGAGAGCCCGCGAGCGCCGCGAAACGTGGGGCGCAAGGTGAAGCCAAGCGAGTCCCACGCCCGCCCGAGGCGGGGGCCGGACGTCGGCGAGCTCAAACAGATGCTTTTGGGACATGCCCGCCATGTCCCGGATATGAAGAACGTTGCAGGGGAGCAACAGCCGGTCAGGGATCGGACCGCCTGGCTGTCGATCAGGCGCCGCCACGAGCTTTTCTCGTTTCCCCTTGCGCTTCGGCCTGATCTGTGGTGGTGACATGTCAGAACAACAGATAGACGAGTGAAACGTCAGCGGCGGTCGGGGTGAGCGCGGAGGAGGCCTGTTTGTCAATTCTTGAATTGAGTTAGGTTTCCAAGCACTTCGGCGCGATTCATGCGCTTAACGAAGTCGACATGACGCTTGATGAAGGGCGAAGTGCTGGGCCTGATGGGCGACAACGGCGCCGGCAAGTCCACTCTGGTCAAGGTTATCGCGGGCAATTTCCCTCCGACCCACGGAGAGATCCGCATCGGCGGCGAGCCGGTCCACTTTCATAAGCCGGTCGAAGCGCGCCAGAAGGGCGTGGAGGTCGTCTATCAGGATCTCGCTCTGTGCAACAATCTGTCGGCCTCGGCCAACGTGTTTCTGGGCCGCGAGATCAAGCGGGGCCTCGGGCCATTCCGGTGGCTCGATCACAAGGCGATGGCTAGGCGCGCCGGGGAGCTGTTCGGCGAGCTCAAGTCTGAAACGAGGCCGCGCGACCTCGTGCGGCAGATGTCGGGCGGACAGAGGCAGGCGGTTGCCATCGCCCGCACGCGCCTCTCCAGGGCGCGCATGGTGCTGATGGACGAGCCGACCGCCGCGATCTCGGTGCGTCAGGTGGCCGAGGTGCTCGAGCTCATCCGGCGCCTGAAGGACGCCGGCATGGCCATCATCCTCATCAGCCACCGCATGCCGGACGTGTTCGCCGTCTGCGATCGGGTGATGGTGATGCGGCGCGGCAACAAGGTTGCCGACAAGCCAATCAAGGCGACGAGCCCCGAAGAAGTGACCGGCTTGATCACCGGCGCCATCCACACGGCTTGAGAGGCGCCCATGTCGACCGACGCCGCCAAGCCGCCGCCGCACGCCAATGTGTCGATCGAGTCGGTGCTGGATGTCCAGCAGCACAATTTCTGGCAGCGCATCGTTGGGGCGCAATCGTTCTGGGTGACGGTTGCGCTCCTCATCATCTGTCTCGTGATGAGCTGGCTGCAGCCGACGTCCTTCGCCACGACCGAGAACTTCTTCAACATCACCCGCAATTTCTCGTTCATCGGCATCATGGCGCTGGGAATGACCGCGGTCATCGCGACCGGGGGCATCGATCTTTCGGTCGGCTCGATCATGGGGCTCACGGCCGTCGCCAGCGGGCTTACGCTCGTGGCTGGCTATCCGGCCTGGGCCGCGGTTCTTGTCGGTCTCGCCGCGGGCGGGGTCACCGGGCTCATCAACGGGCTCATCATCGCCTACGCGGACATCTCGCCGTTCGTGACCACGCTTGGCATGCTGGCGATCGCGCGTTCGGTCGCGGTCGTGCTGTCAGGCAACCGCATGCTCTACCATTTCGGTCCCGGAGGCCCGGGCTTCAAGGCGCTGGGCAGCGGCGCCATTTACATCGGCGCCATCGAACTGAGCTACCCGCTGCTGTTCCTCATCGTTCTCACGGCCGCGTTCGCCATCGTCTACAAGATGACAGGCTGGGGCCGCCACGTGCTGGCGATCGGCGGCAATGAGCACGCGGCCTTGCTGACCGGCGTTCCAGTCAACCGGATCAAGGTGCAGGTCTATGTCGTCTCGGGGCTTGCGGCGTCCTTCGCGGCGATCCTCGACGTCGGCTGGACGGGCTCCGCGATCAACGCCCTCGGCGTCACTTACGAGCTTCTGGCGATCTCGGCTGCGGTGATCGGCGGCGCCAATCTGATGGGGGGTGAAGCGAGCGCCTATGGCGCCTTCATCGGCGCGGCGCTCATTTTCGTCATCCGCAATTCGCTGCTGATGGCGGGCGTCGATTCGAACTGGCAGGGAACGTTTGTCGGGCTGTTCCTGATCATTGCTGTTTACCTCGGAAAGATTCGGGGAGCGAAACGCGACTGACCTCCGATGGGGGCCGCGTCTAACAGGGAGGAGTGAAGTTGATGTTGAAGTTACTCATGACCGGCGTCGCCGCAGTTGGCGCGCTGATCGCGGTCTCCGCGTCGAGCCAGGCCGCCGAACCTTACACGTTTGCGCTCGTGCCGAAGAACACCAACAATCCCTTTTTCGACCAGGCGCTCGCCGGCTGCAAAAAGGCCGAGAAGGAGCTCAAGGGCGCCATCAAGTGCCTCTACATCGGTCCCGGCGAGCATGGCGGCGGCGACGAGCAGGCGCAGATGGTCGCCGACCTCGTGACCAAGAAGGTCGACGGCATCGCGGTCTCGGCCGCCAACGCGCCGGCGATCGCCAATGCGCTGCATGACGCGGCCAAAAACAAGATCCCCGTCCTCACCTGGGACTCGGACCTTCTGCCGCAGGACAAGGCCCTGCGCATCGCCTATGTCGGCACCCACAACTATGACATCGGCGTCAACATCGCCAAGCTTGTGATGGCGATTAAACCCAAGGGGGGCGAGATCTGCATCCAGTCCGGCGGCGCCGCGGCGGCCAATCACAACGAGCGCATGCAGGGCATCCGCGACACCCTCGCGGGCAAGAAGAGCGCCGAGTTGCCTGGCGAGCGCCTGACCGGACAGAACGGCTGGACGGAAGTCGCGGGTTGCCCGCTCTACACCAATGACGACTTCACCGTCGCGGTTCAGCAGATGGAGGATATTCTCGCCAAATATCCGAAGCTCGACGCGTTCACGCCGACCGGCGGCTTCCCGCAGTTCGTCCCCGACGCTTACGAGAAGGTGGCGAGCAAGTACAAGGACAGGATCGCCGATGGCTCGCTTGCGCTGGTCGTCGCCGACACGCTGCCGGTGCAGATCGATCTCATGAAGAAGGGTCTGTCGTCCGGGCAGGTCGGCCAGCGGCCGTTCGAGATGGGCTATAAGGCGATGTATTTCCTCAAGGACATCAAGGACGGCAAGGCCCCGCCGGCCGACCCGACCTATACTGGCCTCGACGTATGCACGCCCAAGAACGTCGCGACCTGCATTGGTGGGGGAAGCTGACGTTCCACGCGACGGCGGCGGAATGGAAAGGGGCCGGCCTCGCGCCGGCCCCTTTTATTTTGCGCGGGCCGTCCCACGCCCACGGCGCGCAAAACCCGAGATGCGGCCAAGATGCGGGCTTGTCCGAATCGCGGGACTGTGACATTGTTGCACTGCAGCATTGCGGTTCTGCGGCGGCGGCCCGAGCGGGCCCCGGCGAGCTCATGGCGAAGGAACGCATCTGATGATCATCGGCGTCCTCAACCAGAAGGGCGGCGTCGGCAAGACGACCGTCGCAATCAACTTGGCCGCGAGCCTCGCCGCTTCCGGCGCCCGCGTCCTCCTGGTCGACGCCGATCCACAAGCGAGCGCGATGGCCTGGTCGAGCACGCGCGAAAGCGAGCCGCCGTTCACGGTCGTCGGCATGGCGAAGCCGACGCTGCATCGCGACTTGCCCCGGCTCGGCGGCGACTACGAGGTCGTCATCATCGACGGGGCGCCGCGGGTGAACGAGCTTGCGCGTTCGGCGATCCTCGCCAGCGATCTGGTGCTGATCCCCGTCCAGCCCTCCCCCTACGACGTATGGGCGGCCGCGGACACGGTGCAATTGATCCGCGAGGCGCAGCAGATGAAGGAAAGCCTCAAGGCGGCGTTCGTCGTCAATCGCCGCATCGCCAGGACCGCGATCGGGCGCGACGCCGCCGCGGCGCTGGCGCAGTTCGAGGAAGTTCCCGTCCTGACCGCCGTCCTCAATCAGCGCATCATCTACGCGGAGAGCGCGGCCAGGGGGCTTTCGGTGATCGAGGCCGCGCCGGCGAGCGAGGCGGCGCGCGAGATCGACGCTCTCGCCCGTGAAATCTACGGCGGAAAGAAAAGGAAAGCGGCGTGAGCAAGAAGACGATCGCATTCACGATGCCGGCGGCCGGCGGCGGCCGCGCAAAAGCGCGCCGGTGGTTCTCGACGGGCTCACCGGCGAAACCGTTCCTTTCGCCGCGGCCGACGAGCAGAATCTTCACGACGTTGGACACGATCCGAAGTCCGACCAATGGGTGCGCGACGATGCGCTTGACGCCGGGCCGTCGCGGATCCCGGAGCCGCCATCGGGCGCTTTGGCGGTCGGCGCGAACATGACGATCGATCTTTCCGCCGAGCGGAGTTCTGACGGAAGCGATGGCGTTGAGCGTCATGCTTCCGTTTGCGCTTGGGTGGTTCTGGTGGGCCCACGCGATCGCAAGACGCCAGCGCCATTGGGGCGCCTAGATCAGAACGTTTCCGCGATGAGGCCGCCGATCTCCTTATGGACTGCGTTACGCGCGTCCATCGGCGCCGAGGATCCGGTGTAATAGACCGCAGCGACGACTGGGGCTCGCTCCGGCGGCCAGATGATCGCGATCGTGTTCGTCGTTCCACGGTCCCCGCTGCCGGTCTTGTCGCCGATGCGCCATGAGGGCGGCAAGCCGGCGCGCAACCGCTTGTCACCGACCTTGTCGTCGATTAGCCATGCCTGAAGCTGACGCCGGGAGGCTTCGGACAGCGCGTCGCCGATCAGGACTCGTCGTATGTCCTCGGCCATGGCGCGCGGACTCGTGGTGTCGCGCTCGTCGCCGGGGATTGCGGTGTTCAAACTTGGCTCGTTGCGGTCGAGCCGCGTCACGTTGTCGCCGAGCGAGCGCGCGAATTGCGTGAACCCTGCTGGTCCGCCGATCGCCTGCAGGATCAGGTTCGCCGCGGTGTTGTCGCTCCAATCGATCGCGGCGGCGCACGCTTCGGCGAGCGTCATGCCCCCTTGAGCGACATGCGTTTTCGCGATCGGCGCGTACTCAAGCAGGTCGCTCGGCCCGTAGGCGATCGTCCGGTCGAGGCGCTCGGCGCCCTGGTCGACACGCTTGAGGACAGCGGCCGACGCCAGAAGCTTGAACGTGCTGCACATCGGAAACCGCTCATCGGCGCGGTGCTCGAGTGTTGCGCCAGTCCCGGTATCCCGCACAAAGACGCCGAGCCGGCCGCCCTCGCGCGCCTCGATCGAGGCGAGATGCTTTGTAGCCTCCTTCAGCTGCTCCTCGGCGGAAGGAGCGGCGCGCGCGCGAGAAAACGCCGCAACGGCCGCCAGGCCGGCAAGGAACGAACGACGGCAGTGACGATGCATGGATCTTCCTCGAATTGGCGGCAACTGACGAGCCCTTAGTAGCTCGGCGGCGTGATCGCCCAGATCACCTCGGTCTCGTCGGGGCCAGGATTACAGTAGCGATGCGGCAGCGCGCTCTGGAAGCCGAAACTGTCGCCCGCCTCCAGGATCGCCTTGCGGCCGTCGACCCAGAGCTCGAGCCGGCCGCGGATCACCAGGCCCGCTTCCTCGCCGGCATGCGCATAGGGCTCGGCGCCCGAGGAAGCGCCAGGCGAAAGTCGGCAGGAGAGAAGCTCGAGCGCGCCGCTCAGATTCGGGCTTAAAAGCTCATCGAGCATGCCGGCCGAATATTCGAGCCGGCGTCGCCGCGCGCGGCGGACGACGAGGTCCCGCTCGGCCTCCGGCGCGTCGTCGGGCTCGAAGAACCAGCCGATCGTGACGCCGAGCGCGCGCGACACCGCATGCAGCGCCTTGATCGACGGCGTCGCGAGGTCGCGCTCGACGAGGCTCAGATAGCCGATGGAAAGGCCGCTCGCTTCCGCGATCGCCGCAAGCGTGACGCCGCGAGCCTTGCGCAGGTCGCGAATCTCGCGGCCGATCCGGCGCGGCAGGTCCGGCTCGGACGGTTCGCTGCCGGGGGAAGCGTGGGTCGATCGAGCAAAGCGATTCATGGGGTCCCCCGCTATGTTTTTCCTATTGACAAAAATATCGCCCTAAAATTTTAATGCAAGCTAAGTCGCCGGAGCTGACGGATGGCCGAGAAATATGACGCGATCATCGTCGGAGGCGGCCATAACGGGCTGACCTGCGGCGCCTATCTCGCGCGGGCCGGCCTGAAAACCCTGGTCCTGGAGCGGCGTCCCGTGCTCGGCGGCGCGGCTGTGACCGAGGAGGTCGTGCCCGGCTTTAAGTTTTCCGTGTTCAGCTATCTGATGAGCCTCCTGCACCCGCGGGTCATCGCCGATCTCGAACTCGCCAAATACGGTTACAAGGTGTTGCCGGCGACCGACATGTTCGGCGTGCTGCCGGGCGACGATTACATCATTTTCGCCGACGATATCGCCAAGACGCAGAAGTCCTTCAAGCGCTTCTCCGCCAAGGACGCGGAGATTTACCCCGAATTCGACCGATACCTGATGGACTCGGTCAAGATCATGCGCCAACTGCTCCTGGAGACGCCGCCCGACCCGTCGTGCCGCGACTGGAAGAGCTTCAAGGAGACGGCGAAATTCTTATGGAAATATCGCCGCGTGGGCAACAAGCTCTTCCGCCTCATCGACCTCTTGACCATGAGCGCCGACGACTACCTAAGCGAATGGTTCGAGCGCACCGAGATCAAGGCGGTGCTCGCCTATTACAGCGGTATCGGCACTTTTGTTGGACCAAAAAGCCCCGGCTCCGCTTACGTCATCATGCATCACGTGATGGGCGAGCATGCGGGCGCGGGCGGCTGGGGCTTCGTGCGCGGCGGCATGGGCGCGATCACCCAGGCGATCGCGCGCTCAGGCAAGGAGAAGGGGCTCGCCTGCAAGACGGAGTGCGCCGTCGCGGCGATCGACACCGCGAACGGCCGCGCGACCGGCGTCACCCTCGCCGACGGGACGCGCTACGAAGCCGACATTGTCGCGAGCAACGTGTCGGCGAAACTCACCTTCCTCAAGTTCCTCGACAGGGCGAAGCTGCCGCCCGAGTTCGTCCGCGACATCGAGGCCTACCGGACGTTCTCGACAGCGTTCAAGATCAACATCGCCTGCGAGGCGCTGCCCAAATACAAAGCCTTCGACCCCGCGGCCTGCGGCTTCGCCTATCCGACGTATACGCATATCGGGCCGACGATCGAATATCTCGAGCGGGCCTATGACGACGCGAAATATGGCGACATGTCGCGCGAGCCGTTCGTGACGCCGGTGACGCCGACCTTCGTCGACGACAGCGTCGCGCCGCCCGGCAAGCACATCGTCAACCTGTTCGGCGGCCATGCCCCGTACACGCTCAAGCAAGGCGATTGGGCGACCCGCAAGGACGAGCTCGTGCGCAATGTGCTGAGCGTCATCGACGCTTACGCGCCGGGCTTTTCCAGCGGCATCATCGGCATGCAGGCGCTGGCGCCGCCCGACATCGAGGAGAAGATCGGCTCGCCGCACGGCCACATCTTCCATGGCGAATTGCAGGTCGATCAGCTCTTCTGGGCGCGCCCGGCGCCGCATTGGGCGGACTACCGGACGCCGATCGCCGGCCTCTATCAATGCGGCTCCTCCGCCCACCCGGGCGGCGGCGTCGGCGGCGTCCCGGGCTATAACGCCGCCCGGGAGATCCTCAAGGATCGGCGGGGGATGAAGCACGGCTCAAGGGCTTCGGGCGGATAGAGCCATGGACGAGCGGCGCCGCCAAGCCTCAAGCTTCTCGCCGTGCGGCGAAGCGTCGCGACGCGCAACATCGGGAGACGGTCTTGCCCTGGTCAATCGATTCCGAAACGGGCGTGCTGACCGACGTGCTCCTGTGCCGGCCCGATCACTACCAATGGATCGAGACCAACGCGATCGCCGTCCAGACCCTGGCGTCGGGGCGACGGATCGACGCGCAGCGTCTGCAAGCCGAGTTCCGCGAGCTCGAGGACGCGCTCGATCAGGCGGGCGCCAGGCGCCATTACCTCGAGCTCGAGCCCCATTTGCCCTATCAGGTCTATACGCGCGATTCGAGCCAGACCACGCCGTGGGGGCCAGCGCTGACCCAGCTCGCGCTCGCCCCGCGGCGCGGCGAGATCGCCTCGGTCCTGCGCTTCCATGGACGCCACGACGGCTTCTGGCGCTATTGCACCCATGGCGCGATCGAGGGCGGCGACATCCACATCATCCGGCCCGGACTGCTTCTGGTCGGCTGGTCCGGAATCCGCACCACGAAGGAGGGCGCGACCCAGTTCGCCCGCTGGTTCGCCGACGAGGGCTGGGAGACGAAGCTCTGCTCGTTCCCCGAACATTTCCTTCACCTCGACGTCCTCTTCTGCATGGCCGCGCCGGAACTCGCGGTGGCCTGCGTCGAGGTTTTGGGCGACGATTTCGCTCGATTGGCTAAAAGCGCGCGCAATCCGCGTGATCGAAGCGACCTATCGCGAGGTCATGGCGATGTCGTGCAATCTCCTGGCGCTCGGCGCCGGCCGCGTGATCTCGCCGCGCCACAGCGCACGGATCAATGCGGCGTTGCGCGCCGAAGGGCTCGAAGTCCTGGATCCGGAGCTCGATCTTTTCGCCGCCGGGGGCGGCAGCGTCCACTGCATGACGATGCCGCTCGCGCGCGAGCCGGCATGACGGAGAGGAGCGCTCGGCTCTGCATAATCAATGGCGCTCTTGCTCAAGGTTTGCGCGAGCCATGGCTTTGCTTTCGCCGCGCGAACGCCATTCTTCAATTGTCGGAAGCATCGGCCGGGGCTAACCTCACTTGATCTGGCAAGGAGCGCAAATGGCGTGAGCATAAGGGCGGTCAGCCTTCAGGCGATCGGCGTCGGAAAGTCCTTCGGGTCGTTCCAGGCGCTCAAAAATGTGACGCTCGATGTCGGCCGCGGCGAATTTCTGACCTTGCTCGGCCCCTCCGGCTCCGGCAAGACGACTTTCCTCATGATCGTGGCCGGCTTCGAGCAGCCGACCGTCGGGCGGCTGATGAGCGAGGGCGAGGACATCACGCTGCGAAGCGCCGAGACGCGCTCCTTCGGCATGGTGTTCCAGGGCTACGCGCTCTTTCCGCATATGACGGTGGCGCAGAACATCGCCTTCCCGCTCCAGGTGAGGAAGACGCCGCGCGACGTCACGCAGCGCCGCGTCGGCGAGATCATCGAGCGCGTCGGGCTCAGCGGCCACGAAAGCAAGCTGCCGGCGAAACTGTCGGGCGGTCAGCAGCAGCGCGTGGCGCTTGCGCGCGCGCTCGTCTTCGAGCCTTCAGTTCTTCTGCTCGACGAGCCGTTCTCGGCGCTCGACAAGCACCTGCGCGGGCGCATGCAGGACGAAGTGAAGCGGCTGCATCAGGAGTTCGGCACGACCTTCATCTTCGTCACCCACGATCAGAGCGAGGCTCTCTCCCTTTCTTCGCGGATCGCGATCTTCAACCATGGCGAATTGCTTCAGATCGCAGCGCCGCAGGAGGTCTACGAGCGTCCGACGAGCCGCTTCGTCGCCGAGTTCCTCGGCGAGATCAACCTTCTGCCGGTCGAGGACGTCGGCCACTGTGCATATCGGCGCCGGCGGGCTGTTCGAAGGCGCCCGTCTCGTCTGCCCGCGACAGGATCACGCTCGCAAGCAGCGGCGTTCTGGCGGTGCGGCCCGAGCACATGTCTCTCGCCGACCGCTGTCCGGACGGCGCGAACGGCGTCGCGGCCTCGGTCGCGGCCACGACCTATCTCGGCGCCTCCATGCGGCTCGGCCTCGTCACCCGGGGCGGGACGCGGCTGACGGTGACGCTGCCGGCCGAGGCCGCGGCGAGGACGCTTGCGGGCGGGCGGGACGTCTGGATCACGTGGCCGGTGACCAAGGGCTTCCTTCTGCCGGAGGACCGAGCCGAGCAGCTTGCAGTAACGGGAGTGCAATGATGAACGACGCCTTTGAGAAAGACTGCCTCGAGATCCTGGCTGAGAAGGCGCGTCGCGGCGGCCTCAGTCGGCGCCAGTTCGCGCAATGGGCGGCGATTGCGCTTGGCGGCGCGCCGCTGGCGCTGAGGTCGACCGGCGCGCGCGCCGCCGACAAGCAGCTCGTTCTCGTCAACTGGGGCGGCGACGCGATCAAGGCCTACGATCAGGCCTTTGGGCAGCCTTTCTTCAAGGAGACGGGCATCGAGGTGAAGGAGGACGGCGCCGGGCCGACCGAAGGCGCGATCGCGGCGCAGTTCAAGAGCGGCAAGCCGACCTGGGACCTGGTCGACGCCGACCCCTTTTCCGCCATTACGCTTGGCAAGCAGGGCATGATCGAACCGATCGACTATAAGATCGTCGACAAGTCCAAGATGCGCAAAGGCTTCGGCTGGGACTACGCTGCGTCGACCTACTTCTTCTCCTACGTGATCGCCTATGACGCGCAGAAATTCGGCTCCAATCCGCCGAAGGGCATGGCCGATTTCTTCGACGTCGCGAAATATCCGGGCAAGCGCTCGCTGTACAAATGGGGCGCCGGCATGTGGGAGGCGGCGCTGCTCGCCGACGGCGTGGCGCCCGACAAGCTTTATCCGCTCGACTTGAAGCGCGCGCACGCCAAGCTCGCCGCCTTCAAGCCCAATGTCGTCTCCTACTGGGGCGGCGGCGCGGCGAGCCAGCAGGTGCTCTTGAGCGGCGACGCCGCTATGGCGATCATCTGGTCGACGCGGGCGTCGCTGCTCGATCGCGATTCGAACGGCCAGATCAAGTTCATCTGGGACCAGGGTCTGATCTCGCCGGGCGCGCTCGCGGTGATCAAGAACAATCCCGGCGGCAAGGAGGCGGCGATGAAGTTCATCGCCTCGACCTCAGACCCGCAGAGGCAGCTCGTCATGTTCAACCTTCTGGGCCAGGGTCCCGCCAATCCCGCGACCGACGCTCTCATTCCCGCCGACCAGCGCAAATATAATCCCGTCGACCCCGCCAACTTCTCGAAGCAGGTGGCGCTCGACATGCCCTGGTATTCGGAGAATTACAGCGCCGCTCTCGACGCCTATACGAAGATCATCTCGGCATGAGATCGAGGCGTCTGACCGCCGTCTCTTCCTTCGCTTCCGTCGGCGCGACGGAAGGCGATGCGGGTCGCATCGCCGCCATCGAGCGCGCCGCGCGAAGCCAGGGCGAAAGGCGTTCGGACAGCGCGCTCTTGACCGGCGTCTGCTTGATGGCGCCGCTGCTTCTCTTCCTTGCGTTCGTCTACGCCGTCCCGTTTCTCGGCGTGGCGGCGTGGAGCGTCACGTTGCCGAAGCCGGGGCTTGGCCAGTACGAGCGGCTCGTCGCCGACCCGCTCGTCTTCTCGGTGTTCGTGCGCACCTTTCGCGTCTGCCTGATCGTGACGGCTCTCTCGGTCGGCGCCGCCTACGCGATCGCTTATGTCTGGGTGCGCGGCAGCCGGCTTCAGCGGCGCCTGGTCGAGTTCTGCATCCTGATCCCGTTCTGGATCTCGATTCTCACGCGTGCCTTCGGCTGGCTGGCGCTGCTCTCCAACCGAGGGCTCGTCAACACATGGCTCGAGGCCGCGGGTCTCATCGCCGCGCCGCTGCCGCTCGCCTATAACGAGTTCAGCGTGATTTTGGGCATCACTCATGTTCTCACGCCGTTCGCGGTCTTCCCGCTCGCCTCCTCCATGCGAGCGGTCGACGAGCGCGTGCTCCTGGCCGCCCGCGGCCTCGGCGCCTCGCGCCTGCGCATCTTCTGGCGCCTATTCCTGCCGATGACCGCCTCGGGCGTCGTCGGCGCGGCCCTCATCGTCTTCGTCTTCACCCTCGGCTTCTTCGTGACGCCTGCCATTCTCGGCGGCGGCCGCAGCATCATGGCGGCGGAGCTCGTCTGGTTGCGCATGTTCCAAAGCCCGGACTGGGGGCTTGGCGCGGCGATCAGCGTCGTGCTGGTGGCGCTGGTCGGCGCCCTTATGGCCGCGCTGTTCCGCCTGGCGAAGCCCGCGCTCATGGGGGGCTCGCGATGATCCAGCGCCCGGGCGCGATCGCGCTTGCGTTTGCGGGCCTCGTCTGCGCCTTCATGCTCGCGCCGCTGCTTGCGGTCGTGCCGATCTCGTTCACCCAGGCGCGCTTCCTGACGATGCCGAACGGCCATCTCTCGCTCATCCATTATCGCGAGCTGATCGACGATCCCGACTGGGCGCGCAGCATTCTCCTGAGCCTGCGCATCGGCGTCGTCGCGAGCGCGATCGCCACCGCGCTCGCGCTCGCTTTCTCGCTCGGAATCTGGATGATCCAGCCGCGCTTCGCAGCGCTCATGGTCGGCTTCGTCCTCCTGCCGATGATCGCCCCGCCGATCGTCTCGGCGATGACCCTCTATTTCTTCCTGACCAGCCTCTCCGGGGTCAGCGGCGCGATCGGCTATGACACATGGTTCGGCGTCACGATCGCTCATGTCGTCATGATCACGCCCTTCGCGGTCGTGATGATCCTGGTTGCGCTTTCACAGGTCGACCGGCGGATCGACCTCGCGGCGCGCGGGCTTGGCGCGAGCGCGTTTCAGCGCGTATTCAGGGTCATCCTTCCCAACATCCGGTTCGGCGTGATGATGGCGGCGCTGATGGCCTTCTTTCTCTCCTGGGAGGAAATCGGCGTCACGCTGTTCGTCACCAGCGTCAACGCCATCACGCTGCCGCGCCTCATGTGGATGGGGGTGCATGACAATATCGATCCGGCGGTCGCGGCCATCTCGGTCGTGCTGATCGTCATCACCACGCTTGCGCTCACCGGGCGCATGCTGCTGCAGCGGGAAGAACCCGCATGAAGGACGCATGAACGATGGATGAGGTCTTTGCGCGCCGCGACATGATCGCGCCAGCCCGGCTCAAGGCGCTCAGCGTCAAGTCGGACATGCGCGGAGCGGTGCGGCTCGGCGGCCATGCCGGCGCGCTGGCGGTGACGGGAGCCGCGCTCTGGCTGACCTGGGGGAGCTGGCTCGCGGTTCCCTTCTTCATCGCCCATGGCGTCCTGATCAATTTCCTCTACGCGGGCCAGCACGAGTTCAGTCACTCGACCGTGTTCCGCACCAAGAAGCTCAATGAGATTTTCGGCCGCCTGTTCGGCTTCATCCTGCTTTATCCGCGCGACTTCGATCAGATCCAGCACTTCGCCCACCATCGCTATACGCAGGTCTGGGAGAAGGACGGGGAGCTGGCGCGCGATCGCTATACGCTCGACCTCCTATCTGCTCTGGGTGCTCGGGCCGACCTACTGGTACACGCGCGTCCGGCGCATCCTCCGCTTCTCTCTTGGCATCGTCACCGAGCCCTATATCCCGGAGGACCGCAAGGCGGACGTGATCCGCGAGGCGCGCTGGCACCTTGCGGGCTACGCCGCCATCGCCGCGCTCTCCATCGCGACGGGAAGCTTGATCGCGGTGAAGCTCTGGCTTGCTGCCGATGCTGGTGATGAAGCCCGTCCATCAGTTGCAGAACACGATCGAGCATCTCGGCCTGCCGCATGTCGACGCGATCACCGAGAACACCCGCTCGACCCGCACCAACGCGCTCATGCGCTGGATGTGCTGGAACATGCAATATCACACCGCCCACCATGCGTTTCCCGGCGTGCCGTGCTACGCCCTGCCCGGCCTGCATCAGGAGCTTTTCGTCGAGCGCGGGCGCCTGCCGCACACCATGTCCTATCTCGCTTTCCAATGGGCGGTGCTGCGCGCTTTCTGGAACGGGCGCACCGAAGCGGACTATCCGGACGACGCGATCTGGATCGCCGACGACACCGATCTTCAGCCGGTCGCGCCGCGCGCCCGGCCCGGCCAGGCAGGCCTGACGCCGATGGCGCTCAGCGTCTATCAATCGCTGTGGGCGACCGAGATGCGCCGCCCGGGCGTTCCCGAGCGGCCGGTCGCGGAGCGTTTCGACCGGGTGCGCGAGGCCGGCTTTGACGGGATGGCGATCGATCTCGGCGCGATGGACATCGACGCGGCGCGCAAGCTCGTCCCGGAATTCGCCGCACGGGCTTGAAGGGCCTGCTCACCGCCTTTCCGCGCTCGATCGAGGAGTTGCGTCCGGCCCTTGCATCTCGCCAAGGATATCGGCTCGCCCTTCGTCATCGTCGTCGGACAGGTCATGCCGCTCGCGGTTGCCGACATGGCGGAGGCGATCCGCGCGTGGCTTAAGATCGCCGACGAAGAGAAGCTGCCGATTCAGTTCGAGACGCATCGCAACTGGATCACCAACGACCTGTTCTCGACTCTGCTCCTGCTCGACGCCGTGCCTGAGATGCGGCTCAGCGCCGATCTCTCGCACTATGTCGTCGACCGCGAGATGATGCAGCCGATCACCGCCGAGTATCAAAACTATGTCGGCCGCATTCTCGAGCGCTCCGATTCCTTCCAGGGCCGCGTCGCCAATCGCTGTCAGGTCCAGTTGCCGCTTCATTTCCCGCAGCATCGCGTCTGGATCGACACGTTCCTCGACTGGTGGCGCTGGGCTTCGCCTCGTGGCGCCGGCGCTTTCCTGCGGATCACGACTGCATTTTCCTCTGCGAGCTCGGGCCGCGCGACTATGCGATCACCGACGCGAACGGCGAGGAATTGTCGGATCGCTGGAGCGAGGCGCTGCTTCTCAAGGAATGGGCGGCGGCGTGCTGGGCCGAGGCGGCCGAAGCAAGCGCCGGCCGCAGCGCGGCGGCTTAGAGAGAACGCCCATGTCTGTAACGAGCTTCCCCGTCGAAAACCAATCCGCCGAATGGCGCCAGCGCGTCGAGCTCGCCGCCTGCTATCGCCTGCTCGCCCATTACAAGCTGACGGACCTCATCTACACCCATGCGACGGTCCGCGCTCCCGGCGAACCGGGGCGTTTCCTCATCAATCCTTACGGCTGGCGCTGGGAGGAGATCACCGCCTCGTCGCTGGTCAAGATCGACGTCGACGGCGACAAGATCGATGACAGCCCGCATCGCGTGAATCCCGCAGGCTTCACCATCCATAGCGCCGTTCACTTGGCGCGCCATGACGCGGCCTGCGTCATCCACACCCACACGCGGGCGGGCATGGCGGTGTCGGCGATGAAGGACGGCCTCCTGCCGATCAGCCAGATCGCTCTGCAATATTACGGGCGGCTTGGCGTCCACGATTATGAGGGGATCGCGCTCGATCTCGACGAGCGCCAGCGCATCATTCGCGATCTCGGCGGCTCTTGCGGCCTGATCCTGCGCAATCACGGGCTGCTCACGGTCGGGCGCAGCGTCGCCGAAGCCTTCAGCCTGATGTTCTACCTCAACCTCGCCTGCGAGGTGCAGGTCGCGACGCTCGTCCATGGGCGCCGAGCTCGTCATTCCGCCGAAGGAGGTCTGCGAGAGGGTCGGCAGACAATATGACCAGATGGCCTTCGACGACGGCGACCTTCAGCTCGAATGGGCGGCGCACTTGCGCATGCTGGACGCGCTCGACCCCTCCTATCGGACCTGATTGTTGGAGACGCGACGATGGCGAAGACCGCCGAATTCGATTGGACGCCGCCGGCCAGCTCCTATCGCGATCCGGCGCAGTTCGAGCGCGAGCGGCGCGAGATTTTCGCCAGGAACTGGATGCTGTTCTCGTGGTCGGAGCGGCTGCCCAATCCGGGCGACACGGTCGCGGGAACCGTCGCCGGCTATCCGGTTTTCGCGATCCGCGACGACGACGGGAAAATCCGCGCCTTCCACAATGTCTGCCGTCATCGCGGCGCGCAGCTCCTCGCCGAAGGCGCCGGCCATTGCGGCAAGCTTGTCGTCTGCCCCTACCATAGCTGGAGCTACAAGCGCGACGGACGGCTCAACAAGGCGACCGATTTCGGCGGCGACGCGCATTTCGACGCCCAGCGCCTGGAGCCTCTACGCCGTCGACGCCGAGGAATGGCGCGGCCTCGTCTTCATCCGGCTGAAGCGCGGCGGCCCGGGCCTGATCGAATGGCTTGGGCCGATCCATGACATGGCGGCCGACTATCCGCTCGAACAGCAGCATTATTTCATGGCGAAGAACCGCGACGTCGCGGTCGACTGGAAAACCTACGGCGAGAACTATCTCGAGTGCTACCATTGCCGGACGATGCATCCGGGCCTTTGCGCCTCGATGGACATCGAGCGCTATCGCATCGACATCTATGCGCGCGAGAAGTTCTTCCATCTCCACGCGCCGAGACGAGACGGCGGCTTGACGCGCGGCCTTTATTTCTACCGCTTCCCGAGCCTGATGCTGAACCTCTACGACTGGGGCAGCTCGATCGCGACCATGGAGCCGCTCGGCCCCGGCCGCATCGATCATATCAACTGGTATTTCTTCACCGACGTTTCGCCCGAGAAGGCCGAGGAGAACCGGCGCTCGGCGGAATGGTCGGCGGAGATCGTCACCGAGGATCTCGACATCATCACCGGCGTGCAGCGCAACCTCAACGCCGGCATCTATGATCGCGGGCCCCTGTCGCCGAAATACGAGGCGGCGGTGAAGGCGTTCCAGGAGATGGTGCGCGACGAACTCGATCCCCGCGACCCGCTCCGCAGCGTCGCCGCGGAATAGAGGCGGCGCGCCGGTTCGCCTCACCGCTCCGGCGCGGGCGACGACGACACTGTCTCGAGCGCCGCGACCATCGACCGCGCCGTGCCGAGATCGTGCTCGTGCATGATCGCGCCCGCGAGCAGCCCGTTGCGGTCTGCGAGAGCCGCCATCAGGCGCTCGTGCTCCGCCATCGCCTCGATCCAGCGGGCGTGGGATGCGAGCGCCTCGTAGCGTGCGCGCCGCGCGCGGCTGATCAGCGAAGCGTGGATCGCCTGCAGGGTCGCGTTCTTCGCCGCGGCGACGATGGCGAGATGGATCTCCTGGTTCAGCCTGAAATACGGTTGCCGCTCGCCCGCCGCGTGATGGCGCGCCATGCGCTCGTGCAGGCGTTGCAGCTTCTCGAACTCGCGCTCCGTCATGCGTTCGGCGGCCAGTTCCGAGGCGTTGCGCTCGACGCCCGCGATCGCCTCGAAAAGTTCCCGCACCTGCTCGATCGGAGAAGCCGCTGACACGCGCGCCGCGCCCGGGAATGAGATCGACGAGCCCTTCCGTGGCGAGCAGCTTGATCGCCTCGCGAATCGGCGTGCGCGAGACCTCGAAGGACGGCGGCGAGATTGGCCTCGTGCAGGCGTTCGCCGACTTGAAGCCGCCCCTCCACGATCATGTCGCGCAGACGCTCGGCGGCGGATTCGTGCAAGGGCTTGGCGCGGACGATGGCGCGCGGGAGCTGGTCCGGCCGCGCCGGGCGCGGCCGGGAAGGAGGTTTTCGTGCGACATGTCGCTCATGGTGATTTCGCCTCTGTCGCACGAAACGGCGCCCTTGCGTAGAAAAAAGGCATTTTGTATTTTGTATGCACGATGCGTGTCCGTCTCGGGCTCCAATGAAACAATAACTTACGCGAGAAACGGTCTGGCATAGGCCTTGCAACTCTCGCGCCAGCGCCGGGGACGCGCCCCGGCGTCGAATGCGCGCCCCGCGAGAGACCCGCGCGGGGGATCGGCGTCCGCGGGACCTTCCCGCCGGGCGGAAGAGGAGCCAACCGATGCGTCCGTGGACCCAATTGAAATTCGACCATCGCCCCTATCGCGCTCGCTGCGACGCTAGCCCTATGTGGCGCGGCCGCCGCCGACGAGGCCGACCGCTTCAAGCCCGCGGCGCCAGAGCCCGGCGTCGAAATTCCCTCCGCCACGATCAAGTTCGGCATGCGGCCCTACGCCGACAACACCTTCTACATCATCGGCATGAAGAAGGGCTGGTTCGACGAGGTCGGCATCAAGTTCGAGCCCGCGCCCTATGGGCTGAAAGCCAACGATTCCAACGTCACGACGCTTCTGCTCAACGGCCAGCTCGACATCATCTCGGAATTCTGTCCGCTGATGCTGCCGACCTACAAGGACGCGACCAAGCTCAAGTGCATCGCTTTCACCGACAACTTCCTCGCCAACGCCATCCTCGCCAATCCCGCGCTGAAGCTGAAGTCGTTCAAGGACTACATCGCCGAGGGCAAGAGCTACGAGGAGGCGCTCAAGCTCGCGCTCGCCCCGATGGCGGGCAAGACGCTGGTCGGCGCGCCGGAGCTCAGCGACCGTCCGTTCGAGGAATATCTCAACAAGGCGTCGGGGGCCGGCTTCAAGCTGCAGGTGCTCGACGACGCCAAGTCGCTCGTGCTGGCGAAGGCGGGCCGCGAGGATTTCGTCAATCCGGAGGGCGCGCCGATCGTCTATACGCTTGAAGGAGGCGGGCTGGACCGATCTCGTCGACATCGACGACCTCATCAAGCACGGCCCAGGCGGCGTCGATTCCCCGATCGAGCCGCTGATCGGCATCGTCGGCGTCGGCGGCAATTCGGACTACCTGAACGCCCACCAGAACACGGTGCTGCGCTTCCTGTCGGTCGTCTGGCGCATCATCGACGCGACCAAGAAGGACCCGTCGCTCTATGACCTGCAGGCGCCGTACCTGAACTCGATGGCGGGCACGAGCCTCGACGGCAAGGGCGTCGCCCAGACGGTCGCGGTGCTGCATCCGTTCACGACCTTCGACGACAACAAGCAATATTACGAAGACAAGCAGGGCACGACCTACTACGCCAACGTCTGGAACGCGATCATCAAGAACTTCGAGGAGCACAAGATCATCCCCGAGGGGAAGGTGACGCCCGACGACGTCGTGTGGGGCGGCCCGATCTGGCGCCAGATGGTCGAGTATCGCACGAAGACGGACGAGCTTCTGAAGAAGCTGGACGGCGCCAAGCTCACGCCGGAGAAGCAGGCGCTCGCCGAGAAGGCGAAGACGTTCTACGCCAACTTCGACTTCCTCGACGCCTATCGCCTCGCGCTCGCCGCCTCGAGCTGACGATGGGCGACGGCGGCGCCGGAAGCGTGGCCGAAAGGGCCGGCGCGAGAGCCGGCCGCGTCCTCGCCGCGCTTCGGCCGTGGGCGGGACGGGCTCTCTCCGCGCTCGATCCGCTGCGGCTCGCGGGCGCGGCGCTCTTCCTCGCGTTGTGGGAGGCGCGCGTCGCAGTTCGTCTCGCCGATCATCCTGCCGGGGCCGCTCGGCGTTTTCGAGCGCGCCGCGGCGGACTTCTGGTCCGCGCCCGCGCTCTCCTACTTCGGCGTTGAGGATGCGAGCCTCGCCGGCAATCTTCTCTACACGGCCGAGAACGTGGTCATCGCCGCGCTGCTCGGCACCGCGATCGGCGTCGACGCTCGGCCTGCTCTCCGCGCGGACTCTGGTTCGTGCGCGCGGCGATGGACCCGGTGATGATGACGGCGGGGACGGTGCCGATCCTGATCGCGGCGCCGTTCCTCCTGATCTGGTTCGGCGTCGGCCGCACGAGCGCGGTGAGCCTCGTCACCTTCTATGTCGTGGTGATCCTCTACGTCTCCGCCCAGCGCGCGGCGCTGAACCTCGACCCGATCTACGAGAATTACGCGCTGACGCTCGGCGCCGGCCGGCGCGGGATGCTGGGCGCGATCCTGATTCCCGGCGCGACGCCCGAGATCCTCGGCGGCTTCCGAATCGCGCTCGCCGGATCCTGGGGACTCGAGGCGGTGGCGGAGCTGCTCGGCTCGCAGACCGGCATCGGCAAGGTGATCGAAGTGCTCGCCGGCGCCACCGATCCCCAAGGCATTCTCGCCACGCTTCTCGTGCTCGGATTGGCGGCGATCCTCGCCGACGCGGTCGTGACGCTTCTGATCGGGCGCCTCACCGCCTGGCGCGATCCTAAAGCCTGAGGAGCGGACAAATGTCCATGGCCGCGCCCAATCCCCGCATGATCGAGCTCGTCGAGGTCGGCCGCGCCTATACGCGCGCCGACGGGCAGGCGGTCACGGCGGTCGACCGCGTGTCGCTCACCGTGCCCGAGGGCGAGTTCGTTTGTCTGATCGGACCGTCCGGCTGCGGGAAGAGCACGCTTCTGCAGATGATCGCAGGCCTGACCGAACCCTCGTCAGGCGCCATCGTCGTGGACGGCAAGGAGATCGACGGGCCGGGCGGCGAGCGCGGCATGGTGTTCCAGCGCGACAGCGTCTTCCCTTGGATGCGGGTCATCGACAATGTCGAATACGGCCTCAAGTGCCGGGGCGTTGACGCCAAGGAGCGCCGCGTGGTTGCGCTCGACTACCTCAGGCGGGTCGGACTCGCGCATGTCGAGCGCGCCTGGCCGCGCGAACTCTCGGGCGGCATGCTGAAGCGGGTGGCGATCGCCGCCGTCTTCGCCAATGGCGGGCGCGTACTACTGCTCGACGAGCCTTTCGGCGCGCTCGACTATGTGACCCGTCATCAATTGCAGGACGTGCTGCTCGACCTGTGGGAAGAGCCCGGCCGCGCCGTCCCGACGGTCATCTTCGTCACCCATGACGTGGACGAGGCGCTGACGCTCGCCGATCGGATCGTCGCGATGCGCGGCGGCGCCATCGTCGACGACATCCCGGTCCGCGCGGCGCGCCCGCGCGACACCGACAGCCTGCTGCTGCCGGACATGGTCGCGATCAAGCACAAGCTGCTTGGCCATCTCGGCCTCGAACGGGCGCCCGGGCGCGCGGCCGGGCGCCCGGCGCAGAGCGAGAGCGCGGCGTGACCCCGCTCGCCCGCAGGCGCGACCTGGCCGTGTCCGTCGCGGTCTTCCTGGCGCTGATCGTCCTGTGGGAGATCCTGTCGCTCGTCTACACCGCCGAGGCGCAGCCCGGAGAGCCGATGGTCGCGGGCTGGGGCACGCTCTTCACCCGCACGCTTCTGAGCCTCTCCGATTATTGGCAGGGCGGCTTCGGCGTCAAATCCGTCGCGGACGGCGCTCAGCGGAGCTATCTCGCCGCGATCCTCTCGCTTGCGTCGCATTCCGCTGCGACCTTCGTTCGGCTGATCAGCGGGCTCCTGCTCGGCGGCGTCCTCGGCGTCGCGCTCGGTCTCGGCGTCTCGTGGTCGCGCTGGAGCCGCAGGCTGGTCGAGCTTCCGACGCAGTTCTTGCGCGCGCTGCCGCTGCTCGCGATGGTGCCTTTGTTCCAGCTCTGGTTCGGCACCTACTTTTTCGGCCAGGTTCTGTTCGTCGCCTATGGGGTCGGCGTCATCGTCTTCGCCGGCGTCGTCAACGCGGTGCGCAACGTGCCGCAGATCTATCTCGACAACGCACGATCGCTCGGCGCGTCGCGCTCCCGGCTCTACCGAACCGTGATTCTTCCGGCGATCCTGCCCGCCATGCGCTCGGTGACGCTGCTGAGCCTCGGCGCGGGCTGGGGCGCGGTGCTCGCCGCTGAATATCTCGGCGCGCAGTCGGGGCTCGGCTACATCATCGTCTACGCGCAGCAGTTCGGCCTTCTCGACCGCATGTTCCTGGTCGCGCTCCTGTTCATTCTCTACACGTCGATGAGCTACTGGGCGATCGAGCGGCTCTTCGCGCGGCTGCTCGCCTGGTCGCCGGCCGAGGCCGCGCGATGAATGCGGCGAGCCGAAGCGACGCCGCGCTCGACCTCGTCGAGCGCCTGCGGCGCGGGGAAACGAGCGCGGTCGAGGCGATGCGCCTCTATCTCCGCCGCATCGAGGAGCGGGAGAAGGACGTCCGCGCCTTCGCCTATCTCGCGCCTGAGGCGGCGCTGGCCGCAGCCGAAAAGGCCGACGCGGCCAAAGCTTCCGGCCTCGCGCTCGGGCCGCTCCACGGCCTGCCGGTCGCGGTCAAGGACATCATCGACACGGCCGACATGCCGACCGAATTCGGCGGCGAGATTCTTCGCCGGAAGGCGGCCACAGCGCGACGCCACGATCGTCGAACGCCTGCGTCTGGCCGGCGCGATCGTCGTCGGCAAGGCGGTGACGTCGCAATATGCGCTCTTCGTCCCCGGTCCGGCCCGCAATCCTCACGACCTCGCGCGGACGCCCGGCGGCTCGTCGAGCGGCTCGGCCGCGGCGGTCGCGGCGGGCTTCGTCCCCGTCGCGCTCGGGACGCAGACCAACGGCTCGATCATCCGTCCCGCCTCCTATTGCGGCGTCGTCGGGTTCAAGCCGAGCCTCGGTCTCCTGCCGCGCACCGGCGTGCTGCGGCATGCGCCGCTCGTGGATCATCCGGGCGTCTTCGCGCGGACGGTCGCCGATGCGGCGATGGTCGTCGACGCGATTGGCGGCGAGGATGCGGAGGATGCGTTCTCGCGTCCTCTGCCAGGCTCGCTGCTCGCCGCCGCTGAGGCCGGGGGTCCGCCGCCCAGGCTCGCCTTCACGCTCGGGCCTTTCGAGGCCCGCGCGGATCCGGCGACGCGCGAGGCTTTCGCTGCCTTTCTCGCACGCCTGCCGGTCAAGGCGGAGGCCCTGACGCTTCCGCCCGAATTCGCCAAGGCCGAGGCGGCGATGTCGGACCTCATGTGCGCAGGCGTGGCCGAGTTGCTCGGCCCGACATCGACCGCGCGCGAGACCGCGTCCCGGAGCGGGTGCTTGGGATCGTCGCCGAAGGCCGCGCGCTCTCGGCCGTCCGTCTCATGGAGGCGTGGGTGCGCCGCGATGCGCTGCGCGCCGAGATCGCCCGGCTGATCGCGCCCTATGACGCCGTGCTCACCTTTGCCTCCGCCGGCCCCGCGCCGCTGGCGTCGGAAGGGACGGGCGATCCGATCTTCGCCACCCTCTGGTCGCTGATCGGGGCGCCGGCGATGAGCCTACCGCTCATGCGCGCCGGAAACGGGCTGCCGATCGGCGTCCAGGCGGTCGGCGCGCCCGGCCGCGACCTCGACCTCACCCACGCCGCAGCCTGGCTCATGCGCGCCTGACGCGCTTTTAAAACCGAGATTTCCTTCCCATGCGCATCCTTCTCCTCAACCCGAACACGACGGAAGCGGTCACGACCCTGATGGCAGACGCGGGGCGCGCGGCGGCGGGGCATGGCGTCGAGATCAAGGCCGTCACCGCGCAGCGCGGGCTTCCCTACATCACCAACCGAGCCGAAGCGCAGATCGCGGGCGCGGTCGCGCTCGAAATGCTGGCCGAGATGCGAGGAAGCTTCGACGCGGCCATCCTCGCGGCCTTCGGCGATCCGGGACTCATGGGCGCGCGCGAGCTGTTCGATTTCCCCGTGGTCGGCGTTGCGGAAGCGGCGATGCTGACCGCCTGCATGCTGGGCGGCCGGTTTCTCATCGTCACGTTCACCGGCGCGCTCACCGGCTGGTATCGCGATTGCGTCGCCATGCACCGGCTCGAGAGCCGCTGCGCGGGCGTCGTGGCGCTCAACCGCGAATTCGGCGCGCTCGAGGACACGCGTGAGGCCAACTGGCCTGCGCTCGTCGAACTCGCCAATGAAGCGGTCGCTCGGCGCGACGCCGATGTGGCGATTCTCGCCGGCGCCCCGCTCGCCGGGCTCTCCGCCCGCGCGCGTGATCTCATTTCCGTGCCGGTGGTCGAGCCGATCGCAGCCGCGGTGAAACAGGCCGAGGCGTTGCTGGCGCTCAGAACCGTGAAGGCGACGAGCGGCAGTTTCCGCCGGCCCGCGCCGAAGGCTTCGTCCGGCCTCGCGGCGAAGCTCGCCGACTATCTGGAGCATGCGTGACATGATGCGAGGACGCATTACGCTCGCGGGCCGGCGCTACAGCGTCGAGCGCGACTTCGGCCGCCTTCCGGCCGGCTTGGCGCCGGCGCGCGTGAGCTAGGTTGCGGTCGATTCCGAGGCCCATGTCCATGTGCTGCGGCGAGGCGATCCGCCGGTGCTCGTCTTCACTTCCGGCGGCGCCTTTCTGCGCGCCTATGGCGAGGGCCTGATCTTCGACTCGCACGGGCTTTCGATCGACGCTGAGAACCGCGCCTGGGTCGTCGACCGCGACGCGCATGAGGTCGTGGTCTTCGACATGAGCGGCGAGCCGGTCCTCAGGCTCGGCGAACGCCACGAGCCCCGCTGGAGCAAGCCGTTCAACCATCCGACCCGCGCCGCCGTCGCCGCGGACGGCGAGATCTATGTCGCCGACGGCTATGGCAACGCCCGCGTCCACCGGTTCTCGCCCAAGGGACGATGGATCGCGAGCTTCGGCGAGGTCGGACATGGTCCCGGCCAGTTCATGACGCCGCATTCGGTGATCGTGGACCGCGCGGACCGCGTGCTCATCTGCGACCGGGAGAACGACCGCGTTCAGGCGTTCGACCGGGCGGGCCGCTGGCTCATGGACTGGGGCGGCCTCTGCCGGCCCATGGATCTCCTCGAGCGCGACGACGGAGTGATTCTGGTCAGCGATCAGGTCTCGAGCCTCACCGCCTTCGCCCCGGACGGGGAGCGGCTCGGCCGCGCGCGCCCCTCCCTGAACGGATCGCATGGCGTAGCCCTCGGGCCGGACGGCGCGATCTATCTGGCGGAGATCGACCCCTCGTCGGTGACGAAGCTCAACCCCGTCTGAAACCGCCGGCTACGGGTCGACCACGACCGGCTCAGGCAGATCGGCCCATTCCTCGTCGCCCGCGGTTCCGTCGATGAAGGTGAGGACGGCGAAGCGGCCGGCGCGCTCGAGCGGCGAGAGTGGATGGTGCCAGGTGTCGGGGCGGTAATTGATCCCCGTGTCGCCTGGCACGCGGAAGGCGCGCAGGCGCGAAAGGTCGGGCTTTCCGTCCGCGCTTTGCGGCGCCACCATCACGAGATAATTGGCGCAGTCCATCGGCACGAACGCCTGCGACGAATGGACGTGGCGCTCCATCTTCGCCGCGGTCAGCGGCAGCGCCTTCGGCTCGACGCTCGTCATCGACAGGCGCGGGCGCGCCGAAGCGCGGCCATTCTGCAATTCGTCGATCAGCTGCTGCGGGCCGTCGCCCGCGCCCGGCGGCAGAAGGTCGCCGAAGGGCGCAAAGGCTTGCGCAGTCACGGGTTCGATTTTGAGACGCATCACGCCGACCCCGGGGAGCTTAATCCGTGCGGACGCCGCCGCGATTCCATCCGCGCCCGCGATCGCCGAACGCCTCATAGCCGTTGTCGGTGACCGCGACCGTGTCCTCGAGCTTGATGAAGCCGCGGCGCGGGTGCGCGAGCGTCGTCTCGATCGAGATGACCATGCCCGATTCAAGCGGGCGGTCGGCGTCATAGGCTGGATATTTGATCGGCCCATGGCCCGTGAGCCGCGGCGCCTCGTGGCTGATGAGGCCCATCCCGTGCGCCACGAACTCGATCGAATTGGCGCGTGGCGACCTGTTCAGGACTTCGCCTGCGCTGAGGTAGATATCGCCGCCGTTGGCGCCGGACCGGATCGGCTTGCGCGCCGCCATCTGGATGGCGTCCACCTCGCCGAGCAGGTCCTCGAGCTCGGCGTCGGGCTCGCCCTGGATCGCCATGCGGCAGAGGTCGCCGATATAGCCTTTGTAATTGCCGCCGGAATCAAGCGACAGGATGTCGCCCGCCCCCCACACCTCAGCCGAAGGCGCGCGGTTGAGGCTCGTCCCGGCGGTGAGAAGGCAATATTCGAACGTAAGGCCCCGGTTCACCTCTTCGCGGCGCAGCGCTTCGACAAGCTCCAGCTTGGTCGCGCCCGGCCCGTGTGAGGCGATCACCGCCAGCATCGAATCGACCACGAGGTCGGAGGCGGTCCGCAGCAGATCCAGCTCCTCCCGGGTCTTGCGCGCCCGCAGCCGTTCGAACGGAAAATGCGCTTCGAGAAACGTGACCCCGGGCAGCTCGCGCGCCATGAGCTCCGCCGCGTCGGCAGGCAGGAAGGCGCGCTCGATGCCGACGCGCCTCACATTCGGGGCGAGCTTTGCGAGATGATCGGCCGCAAGCTGCGCGGAATCGAGACTTGTCCCCGCCGCCTGGAAGACCGGAGTCCAGAACTTGCCCAAGTCCCGCTCGTAGAACTCCATCCCGTGCCCGATATAGATCGATTGCCCCGGGCGGCCTTTGACGTAAACGAGAAGGGGCAGATAGCGGCTCACGCCGATCGCGTCGAAATGATCGAAAAAGAAGAACCGGTAGCCGCCGAACAGATACTGGATGTTGTGCTTGGAGGAGATGACCGCCGCGTCGATGCCCGCTTCGTCAAGGAGATCGTCGAGGCGCGCGGTGTCGAACGGCAGCGGAGCGGCCCCAGCCGTCGCCGACAATGAGCCGAGGCTCTCACTCATGGGTTCCTCCCTCGCATGATCCCGAAGTCGGGCCTCAATATACCTTAAGAGAGCGACGCTGTCGCGACTCGCTTCCGGTTGCCAAAAGCGCAGCGCTGCTCAATCATTGCAGGCGCCCTTCGAGCCAAGGCGGATCTCCATGCTCTCAGTCGACGCCAAAGGCGTCTTTCCCATTGCGCCGACGCCGTTTCTTGACAATGGCGGGATCGACGCCGCCAGCGTCGACCGTATGATCGATCATTATGTCGCGGCCGGCGCTGACGGCTGCACCATTCTGGGCATCATGGGCGAAGCGCCGAAGCTCGAACACGACGAGGCGGTCGGCATCGTCGCGCGATGCGTGGGGCGCGCGCCGAAACTGCCGTTCATCGTCGGCGTCTCCGCGCCCGGATTCGCGGCGATGCGCGCGCTCTCGCACGCCGCCATGGCGAAGGGCGCGGCCGGCGTGATGATCGCGCCCCCGCCGTCCCTGCGCACGGACGACCAGATCGTAGCCTATTATGCGCAGGCCGCCGAAGCGATCGGCGCGGACATTCCCTTCGTCATCCAGGACTATCCGCTGGCGCTTGGCGTCGTCATGACGCCGAACGTCATCCGCCGGATCATCACTGACAATCCCTCCTGCGTCATGCTCAAGCACGAGGACTGGCCGGGGCTGGAAAAGATCTCGGCTCTCCGGTGGCTCGAGAAGGAGGGCAAGCTGCGCCGCGTGCCTATCCTCACCGGCAACGGCGGCCTCTTCCTCGATTTCGAGATGGAGCGCGGGGCCGACGGCGCGATGACCGGCTACGCCTTCCCGGAAATGCTGATCGACGTCGTGCGGCTGTCAGGCGAGGGAAAGCGCGAGGAAGCGCACGACCTGTTCGACGCGCATTTGCCGCTCGTGCGCTACGAGCAGCAGCAGGGAGTGGGCCTCGCGACCCGCAAATATGTGATGATGCGGCGGGGCATTCTTTCTTCCGACGCGCAGCGCAAGCCCAGCGCCGGTTTGAGCGCGACCGCGAAGGCGGAAGTCGACTATCTGCTCAAGCGCCTCGCGCGCCGTGACGCGCGCGCCGCCGCGCCGGTATTAGCGGCGGAATGAGCGCGCCGGACGGTCAACCCAGATATTCCATGATGGAGAGCCCGGCGCCGCTCCAGTCGGTGCAGTAGCAAAGGCCATTCTTGTCGACGAACACGTCGGCCGAATGCAGCACGATTGGCCGGTTCGGCCGCGGATCGACGAGCTTCTTCGGCGCCGGCGGCACGCAGGCCCCGACCTCGACCGGCCTGAACGGATCGGCGATGTCATAGACCCGAACGCCCGCGTTCTGATAGGTGGCGAAAATCAAGCTCGAGCTCTGGAACGAGCCCGGCCGGTTCTCGTGGATGTTGTGCGGCCCGAAATGGCCGCCGACCGCGACATAGTCCCGGTCGTTCGGCAGCGGGAAGGTCGCGACGCTGATCGGGTTCGACTTGACCTGATTGTCGAACACCCAGATCGGCTTGAAACCGTCCTCCATGTTGTCGAGCACCGCCTCGTCGAGAACGATCAGCAGATTCCGGTCCGTCAGCGGCAGGCAATTGTGCGTGCCGCCGCCGAACGGCGGCGACCAGACGCGATGGACGATGAGCTTCGGATTGGCCTTGTCGGACACGTCGACGCTCGCGAGGCACCCGTCGCGCCAGGCGCAATAGGCGATGTCTTCGGCGACGACCGCGTGATGGAGGCCATAGCGGCCGCGTTCGAGCGGCCATTTCGCCGTCTCGCCCGCCGCGAGATTCATGCCGGGCAGCCAGTAGCGGCCGACGATCTCCGGCTTGGTCGGATCGGCCATGTCGATGATGACGAGGATATAGTCGGAAAAGCCGTCGATCATCGCCGAGGCGTAGGCCCAGCGCCCGCCGACATACCAGATGCGATGAAGCCCAGCGCCCTCCACTGGCATGAAGCCGATCTGGCGCGGGGCGTCAGGCTTGGAAATGTCGTAGACCGCCATTCCCGCCGACCAGTCGCGCGCAGCGCCGGAGACATGCGCGCCATGCGAGCCCGACTGGGGTTTATAGTAGTTGCGCTCGTCCGCCATCTCGGCTTGCGAGAACATGTCGCGGCCGTGCACGAGCAGCAGGAGGTCGTCGTGAACCTGCAGATGCAGGCTCCACGTATTGGGCGGGTTCTGGACATAGGCGACGGCCTCAGGCTTGCGCGGATCGCGCACGTCGATCACCGAAAAGCCCTTCGAGCAGACATGGCCGATATAGGCGTAGCCGTTGCGCACCATGATCTGCTGGCCGTCGGAGCGGCCCGCCTGATCGGAATGCCCGATCAGGCGCATGTTCTTGGCGTAGCTCGGCTTGAGCGGCTCGGCCGCGGTCATGCGCGCGCGCTCAGCCCTTGTATTCGACGATGTAGAGGCCGGCGCTGAAGTCGGTGACGTAGCAGAGCGCGTTCTTGTCGACGAAGACGTCGGCCGAATGCAGGACGATCGGGCGATTCGGCCGCGGGTCGACCCACTTGGCCGGCGGGGGCGGCACGAAAGCGCCGACTTCCTTCGGCCGGAACTGGTCTTTGATGTCGTACACGCGCAAGCCCGCGTTCTGATAGGTCGAGAAGATCAGTTCCTCGCTGACGAAGCTTCCAGGCCGGTTCTCATGGACGTTGTGCGGCCCGAAATGACCGCCGACCTTGAGATAGTCCTTGTCGGAGGGGGCAGGGAAGGTCGAGATGCTGATCGGGTTCGACTTCACCTGGTTGTCGAAGACCCAGATCGGCTTGAACCCGTCCTCCTGATTGTCGAGCACGGTCTCGTCGACGACGACGAGCAGCTCGCGCTTGGGCAGCGGCAGAGCGTTATGCGTGCCGCCGCCGAACGGCGGCGCCCAGACCTTGTGGACGAGGAGCTTCGGATTGGCCTTGTCCTTGACGTCGACGACGGCGAGGCAGGCGTCGCGCCAGCTGCAATAGGCGATGTCGTCGTGAATGATCGCGTGATGGAGGCCGAAACGCCCGTTCTTCGTCGGCCAGTTCGCCTTCTCGCCGGCCGCGACGTTCATGCCCGGCAGCCAGTATTTCCCGGCCATGACCGGCTTCTTCGGGTCCGCCATGTCGATGGTGATGAGGATGTAGTCGGAGAAGCCGTCGAGCAGCGCCGAGGCGTAGGCCCAGCGCCCGCCGACATACCACATGCGATGCAGGCCCGTTCCCTCGACCGGCATGAAGCCGATCTGCTTCGGGATCGTCGGGCTTGAAGATGTCATAGACCGCCATGCCGGCCGACCAGTTGCGCGCGGCGGCTTCGGGCTTGGCGTGATGATCGACCGAGCCTTTGTAATAGGCCTTCTCGTCGGCGAGTTCGGCCTGGGCGAACATGTCCTTGTTGTGGATGACCAGCAGAAGGTCGTCGTGCGCCTGCAGGTGAAGCGTCCAGGTGTTGGGCGGCGCGGCGACGTGCTTGACGTATTTGGGATGGGCGGGGTCGCGGACGTCGATGACGGAAAATCCCTTGGAGAAGATGTGGCCGATATAGGCGTAGCCGCGGTGCACCATGATCTGCACGCCGTCGCAGCGCCCGCCCTGATCGCTGTAGCCGACGAGGCGCATGTTCTTGGTCGCGTAGTCGGGTTTGGGCAGGGTGTCTGGCCATCGTCGGTCTCCGTGTCGTGCTCATTGAAAAAAGACTAGCGGCGCGCGTCGCGCCCATCGGCGTCGGGCGCATCGTTTCACACAAAGAGGACGCCGCTCAAAGCGCGGCGCCCTCTCGTTGGAACATGTCCGGTCTGGCGGCTACTTCACGCCCCAGATCTTCTTGTAGTGTTCCTTGTAGCCGTTGTCAGGGTCGAAAATGTTCTGCGCGCCGCCGTCCTTGTCGATATTGGCGTTGATGAACAGATGGACGTGCGACACGTAACCGCTCGGGGGCTGCCCGGCGAAAGCGCGGTTCAGTTCGTCGATCGTCTGCCAGCCCTGAAGGTGAAGAGGCTCGGCCACCGTCGCGAGCTGGTACTGCTTGCCGCGAATGCGCTCGAACGCCGGCACCGATCCGTCGCCCGCGGAGATCTGCCGCGGATAGCCGGTCGCCGGATCCACGCCCGCCGACTGCAGCGACGGCGCGGAGAAGTCGAAGTAGAGGTCATTGACGGCGATCGAATAGGTCCACGCCTTGCCGTACTTCGACAGCAGCGAGGTCGTGAGCTGCGGCATGCGGTTGGCGAGGTCGCCGATCGGCGTGTCCTCGATCGCCAGCACCTTGCAGCCCGCGCAGCCTTCAATCGCCGCCTTTTCCGCATTGGTTTTGGCGGTGGCGATCGCATAGATGCTGTCGGTGAAGAGGATCACGCCAGCCTTGCCGCCGGAATCGACCACAGCGTAAAGGGCGGAAGCCTTGGCGACCTCGTTCGGGTCGGTGGTGATGTTGGTGAAGACGTTGGGATTGGCCGTCGATCTTGCCCGGCCCCGGGCCCGAGTGCCAGCCGACGACCTTGATCCCGGCCTTGACCGCCTGTTCGATCGTCGGCGCCTGCTCGACCGCGTCAGGGCTGCCGAGAATGATGCCGTCGGGCTTGAGCGCGATCGCCTGGGTCATCGCCGACGTGCGTCCCGGGCACGGAGCCCTGGCCGTCGAGAATGCGGAACTCCCAGCCGAGCGCCTTGGCGGCTTCGGCCGCGCCGTCGCCGACGCCTTGCGCGCCGCCGTTGCGCTGATCGGTGGAGACATAGATCACGAGCTTCTTGCCCTGCGCCTTCGGGCCCGTGGTCGGGCCGTCCCATTTCGTCACCGGCGCGGTCGCCTGGGCGATGTAGTCCTTGGCCGCCTTCATGTAGGCGTCGTCGTCCGCCGCGCGCGCTCGGCGCGCCCAGTCCCGTCAGCGCGGCGGAAGCCATCAGGCTTCCGGCCACAATGATAAGATTTCGGCATCTGTTCCTCCCTTACATGACTGCGGGCTCATGGCCCGTCAGGCTGGTTGCTCTCGCGTTTTCCCATGACGGCGTGACCGCGCCGTCCATCCGAAAGGCGAACCCATCATTCAACCCGGGACCTTTTCGGAATCGTTCTTGGCTTCGCGGTTCAGGGCCCGCGCCGGACGCACGGCGCTGCGCTGGCGCTGAGCGAAGGCGGCGAGCGCGATCGAGATGACCAGCGTCGCGCCATTGAAAAGAGGTTCGACGAAGAACGCGCCGCCGAGCTGCTGGATGCCGGAGATTCCGACCGCGAGAATCAGCACGCCGCAGATCGTGCCCCAGATATTGACCCGGCCCGGCTTGATCGTGGTCGAGCCGAGAAACGCGCCGACGAGCGCCGGCAACAGATAATCGAGCCCGACATTCGCCTGGCCGATTCTGAGCTTCGCGCCCGAGCACGCAGCCGGCGAAGCCGGTGATCACTCCGGCGGCGACAAATACGCCGATGACATAGGCGCGCACCGGAATGCCATTGAGCGCGGCGGCCTTCTCGTTGGCGCCGATCGCATAGATGTGGCGTCCGATCGGCAGGCGCTCGCTGACGATCCACAGCACGATCGCCAGGACGAGGACATAGATCGCCGGAATCGGGATTCCGAAGACCGAGGTCGAGTTGATCGCGAGGAAGCCGGGCGAAAGCGATCCCAACGATCTGGCGCCCATCCGTGATGCCAGAGCGCGAGCGCATAGAGGATCGTGCCGATGCCGAGCGTGGCGATGAACGAGTCGATCTGCGCCACTTCGACCAGCAAGCCGTTGATGAGGCCGGTCAACGCCGCCGCAGGCTATGACGATCACGATCGCCAGCGGCCAGGGAACGCCGTACTTCACCTGCAGGCTGATGGCGAGAATGTGCCACATGACGATGCCGAAGCCGACGGTGAGATCGATCCGGCCGGCCATCATCGGCAGGGTCGCGGCCAGCGACAGCATCGCGATGATCGCCTTGTCGGCGAGGATCGAGCGCGCGTTGAGCCAGGTCGGAAACGTGTCGGGAAGCAGCAGCGAGAAAAAGATGATCAGACAGGAGCGTCAGGATGGGCAAGCCATAGACCGACGCGATGCGCACGATCGCCTGTCCGCGCGTCAGCGTCGCCCATTCCGAACGGGTCGGCTCGAGCGCGTTCGACTTAATGGACTGCATGGGCGCCGCCGGGGCCGCTCAACGAAGCGCCAAGGAGCGGCTCCGAGCGCCGAACGCTCGCCGAAGCCGCGGCGAGCAGATTCTCGACCGAGAGATCGGCGGCGCCGAGCTCCGCGACCACCCGTCCGCGATCGAAGATCAGCGCGCGATGGCAGACCTTCGCCACCTCCTCGAAATCCGTCGATACGATGACGATCGCCGCCCCGGCCTGGAGCGCGACATCGAACAGACGGTAGATCTCGGCCTTGGCCCCGACGTCGACGCCCGCCGTCGGATCCTCGAACACGTAGATCTTCGCGTTGAGGTGCAGCCAGCGCCCGACCACCACCTTCTGCTGGTTGCCGCCCGACAGGAACTCGATCGGCAGCGTCGGATCGTTCGGCCGCAACCCGAGCTGGACGCCGCGCTCCCTCGCGGCGCGATTCTCACGGCCCGGCGAGATGAACGAAAACAGGCTCAAACCGGCCGCGACCGGATTGAGGAACAGGTTCTCGCGCACCGACAAATTCGGCATGATGGATTCGCCGACCCGGTCGGCGCAGACCAGATTGATGCCGAGCGCCATCGACTGGCGCGGCGACGAGACGGCGACCTCACGTCCGTCGAGCAGGACGCGTCCCCCTGTCATCGGCGCGACCCCGAACAACGCCCGCCCGACGCTCTCCTGCCCCGCGCCGCGCAGCCCGACCAGACCGACGATCTCGCCCGAGTGGATCTCGCATTCGATCGGCCCGACCTCCGCCACCATGACCGACTGCAGGGCAAGCCGCGGCGAGCCGTGGCGCTCGGGCGGGCGGCGGAAGACCTGCGACGGCTCGCGTCCGACGATGAGAAGAATCGTTTCGTCCGGCGTCGTCTTGGCGACCTCCCGTTCCCCCGCGACGCGTCCGTCGCGCAGCACGATCATGCGGTCGGCGATCTCGAACACTTCGTCGAGACGGTGCGAGACATAGATCATCGCGACGCCGCGGGCGCGCAGCCGGCGCAACGCGGAAAACAGCCGGCCACTTCGTCGGCGGGCAGGCTTGCCGTCGGCTCGTCGAGGACAAGGATCTCGGGCTCGGCCGCGAGCGCGCGGGCGATCGCCACCAGCGACTTTTCCGTGCGGCTCAGATTCTGGATGCGCGTGTCGGGATCGATGTCGGCGCCAAGCGCGTCGAGCGCGCGCGCGGCGCGGCGGCGCGCCGCGTCCTGATCGATCAGGCCAAGGCGGCGCGGAAAGCCAAGCGTCATGCAGATGTTTTCGGCCACCGTCATCCAGTCGATCAGGCCGAGGTCCTGATGGATGAAGGCGATCGGCAAGCGGCGCAGGGCGTGAGTGACGTCGACGCCGCGAAAGCGGATGCTGCCGGCGTCGAGCGTATAAACGCCGGCCAAAATCTTGATCAGCGTCGACTTGCCCGCGCCGTTCTCGCCCAGGAGCGCGAGAATCTCGCCGGCGTTGAGGGTCATGCCGACGTCCGCCAGCGCCTCGGTGCCGCCGAAGCTCTTGAAGACGCCTTGCACCTGCAACAGCTCGCCGGCGTTCGCCGCCTGCGGCCGCCCGTCCGCCGAACCGACCGCGCCGACGACGCGCGCGCCAACCTCCATCGACCCGATCCTCCCGCGAAGCGTTCCGCCCTGGCCGAATTGGCGCGTCCGCCTGACGCGGGCTTCGTCAACACGGCCGAAGCGATTCCGATCTCCGCCAGTGGCCTCCTTGGCCGCGGGGAGAGCGGTTGGAAGTTCGCTCCGTACTTGCTAGCTAGTGCGGCGAGCTAAGGGCAATTCAATAAGCCTGTCAATCTCGCTCGCCAAAGGCCGCCGCGTCATTTGGGCGCGCGTCGAGCTTTGACAGCGGGGCGCGCGCGAACGCACCGGCAAACCCGCTCTCACGCAAGACGCCGCGGTCGCTCAACAGGCGACTGATGGGGAGGCCCAAACGCCTTCGCTAATGGACAGGGTCCAGCACGACCACCGGGATCTCGCGTTCGGTCTTGAGCGCATAGTCGGCGTAGGGCGGCCAGAATTCGAGCGCCTTCTTCCACAGTCGCGCGCGTTCGTCGCCCGTCGTCGTCCTCGCCCGCGCCTTCAGCTTCTTGGTCCCGACTTGCACCTCGACGTCAGGATTGGCGAGGAGATTGCGATACCACCCGGGATGCTCGGGCGCGCCGCCCTTGGAGGCGACGACGAAGTAGCTGTCGCCCTCCGTTCCGTAAAACAGCGGGAATATGAACTTCTCGCCGGACTTGCGGCCGGTGGTGGTCAGGAGCAGCGCCGGCGCGGTGATCTCGCCCCGTCCCGGCACGTTTATCTTGTACATCTGCGCCTTCGGCTCCGCCACTCGCGAGATAGCGGTTGGCGTGCTGGACCTGCCAGTCCGGCAGGTTCGGAGCGAGTTTCGCTTCAGTCATCGTGTCCTCCTTCAAACTGCGGGAATATAGCGCCGCGCGCCGGGTCGGCCAATGCGGCGGAGCGGCGAGAAACCCAAGCCCGTCGTCGAGAGGTTCGTCTCCGAAGGTCTGAGGCCTCCGTTGCCATGTCACGGTCCTGAGGGCACGTTGACGATTCCGGCGGAAGCGCGCGAGAAGCCCACGCGACGAGGAGACAGTCATGGCGGCGATACCCGCGGACTATCTGGATTTGCTCCAGCAGAAAAAGGCGTTCGCGAACCTCGCGACGATCATGCCGGACGGGACGCCGCAAGTGACGCCGGTATGGTTCGACTATACGGGTGGAAAGATCCGGATCAATTCGGCGAAAGGCCGGGTGAAGACGCGCAATATGCAGGAAGGCGCGCCTGTGGCGCTTTCGATCCTCGATCCCGACAATCCCTATCGCTATATCCAGATCCGCGGCCGGGTCGGGCGCGTGACCGAAGAGGGGGCGTCGGCGCATATCGATTCCCTCGCCAAGAAGTACCTGGGCAAGGACAAGTATCCCTGGGCCCAGCCTGGCCAGGTCAGGGTCACGTTTGAAATTGAGCCCACCGCCGTGCAGGCCATGAGCTGACCGCTCTCACAAGAGGCTCGCGACCGCGTCGCGGTATCGCGCAAGCGCGCTGAGATGGGCCTGCAACGAGCGCGAGGCGATGCGCTTGTGGTGGTTCCGCTCAAAGGTGGTGTTGAGCGTCACATGAGTGACGCCCGCGCGCTGCCAGAACTCGAATTCCTCGCGCCAGCTCGCTTCGTCCCCGGCGCCGGTGGAGACCCAGACCTCGAGGCCGATGCTGGCGGGATCGCGGCCCGCCTCTTTGGCGTAGCCGCGCAGCTTGGCGAAGTCGGCTTGCGCCGCGCGGGCCCGCGGGGTAGGCGTTCATCATCCATCCGTCGCCCCATTTCGCGATGCGCCGGAGCGTCAGATCATGATGGCCGCCGAACCAGATCGGGATGCGCCGCCCGACCGGCAGCGGATTGATCGCCCGCGTCATCGATGTGATGCCACTGCCCGTCGAATTTCACATGCGGGCTCGGCCCACAAAGCCTGCATGACCTGCACCTGCTCCTCCGACCGCCGGCCCCGATTGTGAAAATCCTCGTTGAGGCCGACGAACTCCACTTCGTTCCAGCCGATCCCGATCCCGAGCCGGAACCGGCCGCCGCTCAGCACGTCGAGCGAGGCGGCCTGCTTGGCGACCAGCACGGTCTGCCGTTGCGCCAGGATGAGCACTTCTGTCGAGAAGCCGATTCTCGTCGTGCAGCCGCTCAGGAACCCGAACAGGACAAAAGGATCGTGGAAGAGATCGGCCGAGGTGTTCCGCGCGCCCCAGTTCGGCCTGCTCGCGGCATTCACGCCCAAAACATGGTCGGGGGCGGCGAGATGATCGTAGCCCGCCGCCTCCGCCGCCTGCGCGAACACTCGCACCGTGGCGGGATCGCCGCCGATATCGGACAAAGGCAATGTGACGCCGAGTTTCATCATGGCGCTCCCCAACATATCATCCCGTGATCGTTCTCCGGACCGTAAGCGAGGACGAACCGTCGCCCTGAGCGATCTCTCTGCGCTATTATGATCCGCCTCGGGCATGCCAAGGCCCATGTCATCGGAGAGCGGAGCCATGCTCAAGCTAGGATATAAGGCGTCGGCGGAGCAATTCGGGCCGACGGAATTGCTGCAGTTTTCTCGGCTCGCGGAGCAGTCGGGCTTCGACTCGGTGTTCATCAGCGACCATTTCCAGCCATGGAAGCATCACGGCGGCCACGCGCCGTTCTCGCTCGCCTGGCTCGGCGCGCTTGGCGCGGTGACGTCGCGCATCATCATGGGCACGAGCGTGATGACGCCGACCTTTCGCTATCACCCCGCCGTCGTCGCGCAAGCCTTCGCCACGCTCGGGGTGATGTTTCCCGGGCGGATCGTGCTCGGCGTCGGCACCGGGGAATCGCTGAACGAGGTTCCCTCGACCGGCATGGTCTGGCCCGAGTTCAAGGAGCGGTTCGCGCGTCTGCGCGAGGCGGTCGACCTTGATGCGCCAGCTCTGGACCGAGGAGCGGGTGACCTTCGAAGGCCAGTATTACCGCACGAAGGACGCAACCATCTATGACCGGCCGGCGACGCCCGTTCCGATCTATGTCGCCGCCGCCGGCGCGCTGATCGCGAAATACGCCGGGCGAGCGGGCGACGGGTTGATCTGCACCAGCGGCAAGGCGCGCGAGCTCTATACCGAGACGATCCTGCCGAAGGTCATGGAGGGGCGGGGCGAGGCCGGCTCGCGCGCGCCCGACTATGCGCGGATGATCGAGGTCAAGGTCTCGTTCGACACGGATAAGCGGCGCGCGATGGAGGACACGCGCCACTGGGCGGTTCTCGCTCTGACGCCGGAGGAGAAGATCTCCGTCCATAGTCCGGAAGAGATGGAGCGCCTTGCCGACGGGCTTTCCGCCGAGCGCGCCGCGAGCCGCTGGATCGTCTCGACCGATCCGGACGAGCATGTCGAACGGATCGGCGAGTACGTCGATCTCGGCTTCGACCATCTGGTCTTTCATGCGCCGGGCCCCGATCAGGAGCGGTTCATCCGCCTCTATGCGGAGCATGTCCTGCCCCGCCTGCGTCGCCGCTTCGGCGCGCCGAACGAAGCGCGCAGGAGCGCATGACTTCACTCGAGGTCATCGGGCTGAGGGGCCTGCCCCTGATCGGGGCGGGCGACGACCTGGTCGAACTCATCGCCTCGGCGATCGAGCGCAACGGCGTTGCGCCGCGCGCTGGCGACGTGCTTGTCGTCGCGCAGAAGATCGTGTCGAAGGCTGAGGGACGCGTCGTCGACCTCGCGACGGTCGAACCCTCCGCCAGGGCGCTTAAGCTCGCCGCCGAAATCGACAAGGACCCGCGGCTTGTCGAGGTCATCCTGTCGGAGTCGGTTCGCGTCGTGCGGGCGCGCCGCGGCGTTCTGATCGTTGAGCACAGGCTCGGCTTCATCATGGCGAACGCCGGCGTGGACCAGTCGAATGTGGGGCCTGCCGACGGCGCCCAGCGCGTGCTTCTATTGCCGGAGAATCCGGACGCAAGCGCGGAGGCGCTGCGCCTGCGGTCTGAAAGCGCGGACTGGGACCGATGTCGCCGTCGTCATCAACGACAGCTTCGGCCGACCCTGGCGCCAGGGAACCGTTGGCGTCGCGATCGGCGTCTCGGGTCTGCCCGCGTCGGTCGATCTGCGCGGGCGGCCCGACCTGTTCGGCCGAGAGCTCGAGGTCAGCGTCATCGGTTTCGCCGACGAGATCGCAGCCGCCGCCTCGCTCCTGATGGGCCAGGCGGACGAGGCGCTGCCGGCGGTCCTCATCCGCGGCTTGAGCTGGTCGGCGCCCGAATCGGCGGCTAGCAGCCTCGTCCGTCCCCCAAATGAGGATCTGTTTCGATGAGCCGGGATCTCGTGGTCGCGCTCTCCGGAGGCATCGGCGGCGCCAAGCTCGCGCTCGGCCTGAGCCGGATCGTGGAGCCGGACAATCTCATCGTCGTCGCCAATGTCGGCGACGATTTCGAGCATCTCGGCCTGCATGTCTCGCCGGACTCCGACACGCTCATGTACACGCTCGCCGGCCTCGACAACACGAAGCTCGGATGGGGCCGCCGCGACGAGACCTGGTCGTTCATGGAGACGCTCGCCGCGCTCGGCGGCGAGGACTGGTTCCGCCTCGGCGATCGCGACCTCGCGGTTCATGTCGAGCGCACGCGCCGGCTCAAGGCGGGCGAGACTCTCTCCGCAATCACCGCCGACTTCTGCCGCCGCCTCGGCGTCGGCTCCGCGCGTAGTGCCGGCGACCGACGACCGGCTGCGCACCCGGTTGCGAACGGATGAGGGATGGCTCGACTTCCAGGATTATTTCGTGCGCCTGCAATGCCGGCCGCAACGTGCGCGAGCTTGCCTTCGACGGCGCGGCGGATGCGCGCCCTCATCCTGACCTCATGGCGGCGCTCAGCGACGAACGACTGCGCGCAGTGGTCATCTGCCCGTCCAATCCGTTCATCAGCGTCGAGCCGATCCTCGCCGTTAAAGGGAATGCGCGAGGCTCTCGCCCGTTGCGGCGCGCCTGTCGTCGCCGTTTCGCCGATCATCGGCGGCCGCGCGGTCAAGGGTCCGACCGCCAAGATGATGACGGAGCTGGGCATGATTCCGAGCGCCGCGGCCGTCGCCAGGCGGTACGGCGATCTCATCGACGGTTATGTGATGGATGTCGAAGACGCTGGCGAAGCGGCTCAGGTCGCCGCCGAAGGTGACGCTTGCGCCGACGCTCATGACCAATCTCGCGGAGCGGGAGCAACTGGCCCGCGTCGTGCTCGAGGCGGCGGACGCGCTCGCCTCGTCAAAGCGCGGCCGGGGCTTCGTTGCGTGAGCGGAATCTGGGCCGTCGTGCCGGTCAAGGAATTCGAGGGCGCCAAGCAGCGGCTGTCGCCGGTCTTAAGCCCGGAAGAACGCCGCGTGCTTGCGGCGATCATGCTCGAGGATGTGCTCGAGGCGCTGAGCGCGGTCCGGAAGCTTGCCGGCCTCATCGTCGTCACGGTCGATCCGGCCGCGACAGCGCTTGGCCTCCGCTACGGCGCGCGCATCGTCACTGAGGGCGCGCGGGACGGCCATACCGGCGCCGTCACCGCCGCCGCGCGCCTGCTTGTCCGCGAGGGCCAGGCGGCCATGATGACCATGCCCGGCGACATCCCGCGCGCGACCTCAGCCGAGATCGCGGCGACGGTTGCGGCGCACCGCGCGGCGCCTTCCTTCACCATCGTGCCCGCGCATGACGATCTCGGATCGAACACGATCGTCATGTCGCCGCCCGACGCCGTTCCGCTGCGCTTCGGCGAGGACAGCTTCTATCCGCATCTCGACGCGGCGCGCGCCCGCGGGATCGACCCGCTGGTCGTCCGTCACCCGGGGATCGGGATGGATATCGACAATCCCGTCGATCTCGTCGCGTTTCTCAAGATGTCGCCGCCCGCGCCGACCCGGACGCTCGCCTTCCTTGAACAGTCGGGCGTCGCCGCCCGCCTTCTGGACGCAAAGCCAAAGCAAATAACTTCAGGTCAACGTGATTTAAATTTAACAGACACAATATGTCTAAAAATACTTTTGGCGGAACGACGCCAAACGGCGCGCCGCCCGATTTTTGAGCACGGAACTAAACTGGGTCCCAACCGACTGAAATCATTAGGGGGCGCCGGTAAAAATGCCGGTAGGCTGGTCTTGAGCCGCTTCAGACCCCTATCCCCGCGTCGGCAGCGACGAGCTTGCGCGGCGGGGTCAGGACGACCGGAGCGAGAGCCGCGGCGTTCAGCGACGCCGTCCGCCGTTCCGCCGGGACGGGCCCGTAGAGCGTAGTCCGCTGCTCCGGCGTGCGGCCAAGCGAGCGGATCAGGTCCTCCATGGCCTCGGGCGGAAACTCCTGGCCGTGCTCCGTTCCGGCGGCCCGCGAGATGCTCTCGTTCATCAGCGTGCCGCCGAGATCGTTCGCGCCGGCGTCAAGACACGCCGCCGCGCCCTGAGGCCCCATCTTGACCCAGGAGGTCTGGATGTTCGTGACATGGGGATGGAGCGCGAGCCGCGCGACCGCATGCATCAGCACCGCTTCCCGGAAGGTGGGCCCGCGCCGCGCCGCGCCCTTGAGATACATCGGCGCTTCCATATGCACGAAGGGCAGGGGCACGAATTCGGTTAAGCCCCCGGTCTCCGCCTGCAGGTCCCGCACCGCCAAAAGATGCCGCGCCCAGGACACGGGATGCTCGACATGGCCGTACATGATCGTCGACGTCGTTCTGAGGCCGAGCTCATGCGCGGTTCTCACGACATCGAGCCACTGCGCCGTGTTGAGCTTGTCCGGGCAGATGATCGCGCGCACCTCGTCGTCGAGAATCTCGGCGGCGGTGCCTGGCAGCGTGCTTAAGCCCGCGCTCTTGAGCTCAGCGAGAAACGACCGGATCGGCAGCCCAAGCGTCGCCGCGCCCTGCGTGACCTCCAGTGGCGAGAACGCGTGAATGTGCATGTCGGGGACGGCCGCCTTGATGGCGCGGCAGATCGCGAGATAAGTCTCGCCGCTGTAATCCGGATGGATGCCGCCCTGGAGGCAGACTTCGGTTGCGCCGCGCTCCCAGGCCTCGGTCGCGCGGCGCACGATCTCCTCGAGCGCGAGGTCGTAGGGCGCGCCGCGCAAAGCCTCATGCGTCTTGCCCTTGGAGAAGGCGCAGAACGTGCAGCGGTAGGAACAGATGTTGGTGTAGTTGATGTTGCGGTTGACGACATAGCGGATGACGTCGCCGCTCGTCGCGCGCCGAAGCGCATCGGCCGCGGCGCCGACGCGCTCATAGTCGGCGTCGCGCGCCGCGAACAGCCGCATGATCTCGGGCTCGTCGAGCCGGGCGCCGGCTTGAGCGCGCTCGATGATGCGCTCGATCGCCGGATCGACCGCGCGCGCATGAACCGGCGACGCGGGCGGGACGAGTTTCACGCCCGGCGCCCAATTGTCGTCGCGCGCGAAGCCCTCGGCGTCGCTGAGACGGCGCGCTTGCGTGGCGATCTCCGGCGCGGTCCAGGCGCCAGGATCGCGCATATAGGAGGGATAGATCGGCAGGCGATGCACGAGCAGCTTGCCCGCGTCCGCCGTGCGCTGGGCAAGCTCGGCGATCGCCGGCCACGGCGCCTCCGGATTGACGTGGTCCGGCGTGACCGGAGACACCCCGCCCCAATCGTTGATCCCAGCCGCGATCAGCCGCGGATAGACGCCCGGCGACAGGTTGGGCGGCGCCTGGATGTTCATCGCAGAACCCAGGATCAGGCGCGCCGCGGCGATAGTCCAAAGGAGGTCGTCGAGATCAGGTTCGGCCGCGCCAGCGCGTTTCGTGCCGGGCTTGGCGCGGAAGTTCTGAACGATGACCTCCTGGATGTGCCCGTAACGGCGATGCAGGTCTCGGATGGCGAAGAGCGCCTCCAGCCGCTCGGCCCGCGTCTCGCCGATGCCGATCAGAATGCCGGTGGTGAACGGAACGCGCAGCTCGCCCGCGAGCCTCAGCGTCTCGAGGCGCGCCTCGGGCCGCTTGTCGGGCGAGCCATAATGGACTCCGCCCGGCTCGCACAGGCGCGCGCTGAGCGATTTCAGCATGATTCCCTGACTGGCCGTGACTGTCCGCAAGCCCGCGATCTCGGCGCGGCTCATCACTCCGGGATTGGCGTGCGGCAGCAATCCGGTCTCTCGCAAGACGAGCGCGCACATCGCCTGAAGATAATCGATGGTGGTTTCGTGTCCGAGCGCGTCCAGCGCCTCCCGCGCGGCGCGATAGCGTAGCTCCGGCTTGTCGCCGAGCGTGAACAGCGCCTCCGTGCAGCCGGCGGCCGCTCCGGCGCGGGCGATGGCGAGCACTTCGTCCGCGGACAGATAGGCGGACTTCCCCGCGCGAGGCCGCTCGGCGAAGGTGCAATAGTGGCAGACGTCACGGCAAAGATGGGTGAGCGGAATGAACACCTTGCGCGAATACGAGATGATGGCGCCCGTGCCCCTCGTCGCGCAGGCGTCCTGCGGCGTCGATCAGCTCCGCGAGCGGGGCCTGTTCGAGCCGGATTGAAAGCGCGTCGTCGCTCGATATCGCCCATCCCACTCACCTTATGAGGCTGTTCGGCACGATCCGCGTCACGTCGGAGGCGGACGGCGAACGATGTTCTCTCTCCATGATGTTGCATCTCGGCGGCGGATGCAATCCAGTGGGGAAGAGGACGCCGCGAGGTTCAAGCGGCGGCGCGTGCGGGAGTTCGAGCGATGAGACAGGTGGGAAGGCTCGGCGTCTGGTATCCGGTCGATCGTCTGGACGGCGCCGGAATCAGACGCTTGCTGCGAACGGTCGAAGACCTCGGCTACTCGACGTTCTGGTACCCGGAAGCGCTCGGCTATGAATCCCTCTCCATCGCCAGCTTCATGCTGGCGAACACGACCCGGCTCATCATCGGCAGCTCGATCGCGAATATCTACGCTCGCGACCCCTTCACCGCCAGGCGCGGGCTCAGCACCTTGTCGAGCCTCTACGATGATCGCTTCATCCTCGGCCTCGGCGTCAGCCACGCGCCCATGGTCGAGCGGGTGCGCGGCCATGTCTACGACAAGCCCGTGCCGACGATGCGCCGCTATCTCGACGGCCTTTATGAGAAGCCGTCGAACGCGGCGGAATGGCCCGTCATGATCGCGGCGCTTGGGCCGTTGATGCTGAAACTCGCCGCAGAGCGCACGGCGGGCGCCGTTCCCTATAACGTGACGCCCGACCATACGCGCGAAGCGAGAGCCGCCCTCGGGCCTCACAAGCTGCTTGGCGGTCGAGCAGAAGGTGTGCCTCGAGACGGACGCCGCCGTGGCGCGCGGCCTCGCCCGGCATGAGCTCACTCGCTATATGACCCTCGCCAACTACCGCAACAATTGGCTGCGCATCGGCTTTACCGAAGCCGACCTTGCCGGCGGCGGCTCGGACAGGTTCATCGATGCGATGGTGCTCTGGGGTGATGCGGCGACGATCGCCCACGGTCTGAAGGCGCATCTGGAGGCGGGCGCCGATCAGGTCTGCATCCAGCCGGTCCACGCCGAGGGAGACATGGACGCGCGCGACCAAACGCTCAGGGCGCTCGCAGACGTATGAGGCTTTCGGAAGATGCGTCGCGGCGAAAAGCGCCGACGGTCCCAGGTAAGCGGCAGGTAAGCGGCCGTCTGATCACATCAAATGTTTCATCGATCTTTTACCCGAGCGGGCGGACATCACGTTTTCTTATGCACAAGCGTAGATATCATGATTTCCCTGAGCATGGGAGCTTTGCTAGCGCGTGTATCCTCCCGCGCCTGTCCACGAAACTTGCTGACCCAATCGTGATCCCGGCAGGTTGAGGGACTGAAGCCGGGAGCCTACGCTGACGCGGATTGGCAGATGAAGGTTCGCTTGAGAAGCACAGGCTTCCCCGTCCGGAAAACGGCCAGGCGCACCGACATGCGGAGGCTCGAAGCGCGGGAGATCGGAGTCTTTGGCGGGGCTGCGGATTTCGAAGGAACCGTCCGATGAATTGGATCGCAAGACGGCCGCGCATCTTCGTTACGCAGCCCATAGCCGCTGTCGCGCTCAACAGGATAAAGGCGGTCGCTGACGTTTCCGTCAATCTCGACAGCAGCCGGATTCTATCCAGGGAAGGGCTGCTGGCTGGCGTCGCTGAGTGTGATTTCCTGTTGCCGCTCCTGCACGACAAGATCGACCGATCGGTCGTCTCGGCGAACCCAAATCTTCAGGCGATCACTTCGATGGCCGTCACTCCATCGGACATCGACATCGAGGAGGCTACGCGACGCCGGCATCGTTGTGACGACCGTTTCTCCCGTTGTGACGGAAGCGACGGCGGATATTTGTTTCGGCCTCATGCTTGCAGTCGCTCGCCGCATTGTCGAAGGCGACAAGCTTGTTCGCGAAGGCATGTTCCCTGGCGGGCAATCGAACCATTTGCTCGGTGGGAGCGTGTTCGGAAAGACCTTGGGCCTGGTGGGAGGCGGCGGACGCATCGGGTCAGCCGTCGCTCGCCGGGCTCGCGGATTCCAGATGAACGTTCTCTACTGGTCTCCGCGCCGCAAGCACAACATGGAGCGCGATCTTGGCGTTCAGTTCGCTCCGCTGGACGACTTGCTGCGACAATCCGATTTCGTTTCGGTCCACTCGCCGCTCCGGGAGGAGACCCGGGGCCAGATCGGGGCGCGCGAGCTCTCGCTTATGAAGCCCACCGCTTTCCTGATCAACACGTCGCGTGGAGCCATCGTCGACGAGATGGCGCTTGTCGAGGCGCTCAAACGCGGCCAGCTCGCCGGCGCCGGACTTGACGTGTTCGAACGGGAGCCGGCAGTCGCGCCGGCCCTCCTCGAGATGACGAACGTCGTGCTGACGCCGCACCTCGGCAGCGCGGTCGTCGAAACGCGAGACGCGCTGGCGAACGCCGTCGCGGACAATATTCTGGCTCTCATCGAGGGCCTCCGGCCGCCGAACATCTACAATCCCGAGGTCTTCGACTCCTGGCTGGCGCGCCGCGTGCGCGAGGGGGAAGAGGTTTTCCGGTCAGGAAACGCCGAGCGCAGTTCCGCGCGATGAGAGCAGGCGCCCGCCGCGCCTTACCGGCCGGCTGGTGATCACATTGAGGAGGAAGCGCGAGACAATGCAGGCGCATCATTTCGCTCAAGGGCCATGGAACGTCGGTTACGAGCGCCGCGTCGATCTCGCCGCATTGCGGACGAAGCGGATCGCCAAAGCGGAGACGCAAAGGCGTGCTGCGGGACTGGACGCGTTGCTCGTCTGGAAGGACGAGAACTGCCGCTACCTGACGGATTTGCGGCCGCAGCTGATCGCGGGCAAATCAACGGCGCTGAACGGCGCCCTTCTGGTCGAAGGAAGGGAGCCGATCCTCTTCTGCTCAGGGGGAGAACGCGACCGGGTCGACCGCACGATGCCCTGGATCAAGGAAGCGCATAACATTCCGATCATCGAGGAGAAGGCCCTGGTCGAGGGCCTGGTCAGAGACATTCTGGGGCCGGTGTTGAAAAAGCACGGGCTGGCCGGAGGCAAGCTCGGGCTGGACGAAGCCAATACGGTATTCACCAAGGCGCTCGCGGCCGATTTTCCCAAGCTTCAGATCGAAGATGGCGACACGCCCATGCAGGCGGCGCGCAGAACCAAGTTGCCTGAGGAAATCGAGCTTCTCGAAGAGGCGACGGCGCTCGCCGACGCAGTCACCGCTTCCGCGACCGCGGCGGTCGCAGATGGCGTGCGGGAGTGCGAAGTCGCGGGCGAAGCCATGAGGACGCTCTTTCGCCTTGGCGGTGAATACGCCCATGTCATGACGCCCTTCGTCGCCTCCGGGGAGAACATGGCCCCGCCGCACCGTATCTGCAGCGACAAGCTCATTCGCCACGGTGACATCGTGTTCATCGACATCGGCGCGTGCTGGGGCGGATATTTCGGCGACGTCGCGCGCGCCGTCATTTGCGGAAAGCCGTCCGACGAACAGCGGAAGATATACTCCGCCGTCTATCACGGCCTAAAGGCCGGCATCGCCGAGATGCGTCCGGGCCGGACCAACAAGGACGCGGCGGAGGCGCTGGTCAGAGTGGCCGAAAAATATGGGCTCGGCGGCCGCATGCTGTCGCTTTTCATCGGGCATGGCGTAGGCATCGGCGCGAACGAGCCGCCCTATATCGGGGAAACGCTTCCGGGCGCGCCCGTTTACGAATTCGAGCCAGGCATGGTGTTCGCCGTCGAGCCGCTCATTTGGGTCGAAGGGGTGCGCGGCGGCGGGGGGGTCCGACTGGAGGAGATGGTGCTGGTCACCGAGGGCGCGCCCCACGTGATGTCCCGGGCTCCGTTCGACGAGCGCCTGCTCGCATGACTGATCTGCGCTGCCTCGTTTGAACGGTCGTGCGCAAGACCCGCAAGGAGCTGTTTTGAGCGTCGCCAGCAACGAATTCTTGGCCCCGATCGATCGGCGTGGTCGGGCTGGGCATCATGGGGTCGGCCGTCGCTCGCCACTTGGCCGCCGCCGGCCGGGAGGTGGTCGGCTTCGACATCGACGCCAGCCGCGCGGAGATGCTTGCCCGGACCTCGATTCCGGAAAGTCGGCTCAGTCAAGGCGGCGGCGGAAGAGGCGGATCTGCTTCTGACCAGTCTCCCGGCTGAGGACGCTCTGACTGCGGTCGTCGATGGCGTCCTTGAGGCTCCGCGACGACCGGGCCAGGCGCTCGTCGAGCTCAGCACCTTGTCGCTCGCTTGCAAGCAGCGTGAATTCGATCGGCTTGCCACTGCCGGAATCGCGATGCTTGACACGCCGATAAGCGGCACCGGCGCGCAGGCGGCGGCTGGCGATATCGTGCTCTATGTCAGCGGCGACGAGGATCTCAGCCAGCGTTGTCTCGGCGTCTTCGCCGACTTCTCGCGCAAGGCGATCCATCTCGGCCCCTTCGGGGCCGGAACGAAGATGAAGTTCGTCGCCAATCTTCTCGTCGCGATCCATAATGTCGCGGCTGCGGAAGCCGTGTCGCTCGGGCTGCGTTGCGGTCTCGATCCCGCGTCGCTTTGCGACGTCCTGTCAGCAGGGGCGGGCCAGTCGCGGATGCTCGAGGTTCGCGGGCCGATGATGGTGCAAGGCGCATATGAGCCGCCGACGATGAAGCTGACCGTCTGGCAAAAGGACATGCGCCTCATCAAAGCGCTTTGCGCAGGAGACCGGCGCCGCAACGCCTTTGTTCGACACGACCATTCCGCTCTATCTCGCGGCGGTTGCGGAAGGACACGGGCAGATGGACACGGCGGCCGTGAGACTGGCGCTGGAAGCCTCCGCCAACCGGTCCTGACTGCGGCCGAAACAAGGAGCATGCGGAACATGCCTTCCCCCAACATGGCGGCCAAGCCCGGCGCCCGACTTGATCGGCGCATTGCGCTCGATCACCGGAGGAGCAACCGGAATCGGCGCTGCGATCGTGCGGCTGTTTGCAGCCGAAGGCGCACGCGTCTCCTTCTGCTCGCGATCGGAACAGCCTGGGCGCGATCTCGAGCAGGAGCTGAAAAGCAAGGGCTGCGATGTCGTCTTCTTCCGCTGCGACGCGGCGATCGAGACCGAGGCGAAAGCGCTCGTCAAACTCACCCTCGACCGTTACGGCGGCATCGATATTCTGGTGAACAATGCGGCGGTGTCGAAGCTCGCGCCGGTCGAAGAGATGTCGCTTAGCGACTGGGAGCTGATCCTGTCCAAGAACCTGACGAGCATGTTCCTCATGTCGCGGGAGTCGATCCCGATTCTCCGGCGGTCGCTGCATCCGAGCATCATCAATCTGGGGTCCACCTACGCGGTCGTCGGCGCTGCGGGATCGGCGGCTTACGCGTTGACCAAGGCGGGCGCTGTGAGTTTCTCGAAGACGCTGGCGCTCGAACTCGCAGGCGACGGCATCCGGGTCAACGCGCTTTGTCCCGGCGCTACCGAGACGAAGCTTTATTATGAGTGGCTCGGCTCCCAGGCGGACGCGGAGAAGGCGAAATCCGATCTTGCCGCGAAGCATCCGATGGGACGCATCGGGCAACCGGAGGAAATGGCGCGAGCGGCGCTCTATTTGGCCTCCGAGGACGCATCGTTTGTCACCGGCCACGCGCTTCTGGTGGACGGAGGCTATACGGCGCAGTAGCTGGACGCCGACCCCGCGTCGCCCTCCCGTCCGGCTGACCGACGCGGAGCTTGGGCAATTGGACAAAACCTCGGATTGAGCTCTGGCTCATTCGCCAACGACTCGCAGAGGGGGCGCGACTATTGCTCTCCAAGTGGCCAAAGTTGGAGGGCGTCTGCAAAGTCGAAGTGTCGATGTCCATGCGCGGGCTTACGGCGGCCGCTTTCGGACGCTTCGAGCGAGAAGAATCCATTACCCGTTGTGATGCAGCCCAGTGGATCAAATGATTTGTCGCTCGCGGGCGCGCGGGAATAGGTTTTTGATCGAAGAAAACCGGTGGGATCAACCCAGCGCGGAATTGGCTCCAAAACGCTAAACCGCCGAACCGGCCAGTCCAGGAGGAAACATGACCAACGCGACCACCAGGCGACTGCGAAGTCACCCTGGCCGACTGCCGCCGTGATTGCGGCCGTAACGACCTCGGCGAGCGGCAGTTTCGCTGCCGGCGCCATCGAACAGAAGCCGAGCGACCTCAAACCGTGCGGGACCTACGACGCCTCCGCGCTCGACCCGAGGCCAATTCCCGAGTCGATCGGCGGCCCCGGACTGCTCGCTTCGATCGCAAAGGATGGGTTCAAGACGCCGGCGACCATGCTCGGCGCTCCCGAGCCGCTGCCGGCGGTCTGGTATAACGCCGTCAAGGTCACCCCCGAACAGGCGAAGGCGATCTGCGAGAAGCATCTGACCGCGGTCTATCTCGACTGGAGCGGCGTCCCCTACAACCTCGCCATGAGGAGCGGGGCGAAGGCCGTCTTCAGCGCGCTCGGGATCAAGATCCTCCGCTTCGCCGACTACAGCTTCAACCCGAACGGCATGGCGGGCGTGCTTGACTGCGATCCTGCCGTTGCGGCCGAATATCCTGGTCACCGGCGGAACGGTGAACGCGGCCCAGTTCGCGGCGATCATCAGGCCCGCCATCGATCAGGGCGTCACCGTTACGGCATGGAGCCTCGGCTCGCCGACAATGAAGATCGGCCAAAACGAGCCGCTCAAAGCCATGACCACCTATGATTTCTATAATCTCGGTCTCCAGATGGCGGACGCGATCCACGCCACCTGGCCGAACGGCGCCAACTTCGGCTACATTCACTGGATCAACGACGTCGACGCGATCCACGCCCGCGAGAACGGGCTGCTCGACGGGCTCAAGAAATACCCGAACATCAAGATCATCACCAACGGTGAGCCGAAGCCCGGAAACCCGGCGTCGGGCTACACCGACCCGAGCAACTCGACCGCCTTCACCCAGGCGTTCCTGACCGCTCACCCCACGGTGAACGTCCTCTTCGCCCCGTGGGAAGACCCGCCGGCGATCGGCGAGGCGGCGGCGATCAAGGCCCTCCACCTGGAGGACAAGGTCAAGATCGCCACAATGGATCTGGGCGAAGCCGGCGCGTTCCAGATGCGGCACAAAGGCATTATCGCCATGGACATGGCGCAGGACGTATACGACGGCGGCCGCCTGATGGCGCTGACCGCCGCGCTCGCCGCGATCGGGCAGAGCACCCACCCCTACGTCATGGTCCCGACCTATCCCGTCACCACCAAGACGAACATGCAGGACGGCATGGGACTTCATGCACGGGCCGGAGGTCGTCTGTCCGAAAGGGAGCTGCGCCGACTGAGAGGCAAGAGGGGCCGTTCTCCGGGGGACGGCTCCGTCTTTCGCCGACGCTTCGGGTTTTGAGCCGATGCTCCTCAGCGGACAGTCGTAGGCTGCGCGACGTGAAAGGCCGATTCGATGGATGCGTCGCTTCAGGCCGAAACCGTCCTTGAAATGCGAGCGAATTGGCAAGCGCTTCGGTCAGGTTTGGGTGCTCAAGAACGTCAATGTCCGCGTGCGCCGCGGCAGCATCCACGCCATCGTCGGGCACAACGGCGCCGGCAAATCCACGCTGATGAAGATCGCGCTCGGCGCCGAGAAGCCGACCGAGGGAAAGGTTCGCGTCGCCGGCCAGGAGCTCACCTATTCCCGCCCGGCGGAAGCGCGGATGCTCGGTCTCGGCATGGTGATGCAAGAACGGAGCTTGATCAGGACGCTGAGCGGCCTCGACAACCTCTACCTCAACGCCGAGCGCAAGAGCGCGCTGGGGCTTGTGGACGTGCGCAAGCAACGCGCCGAAATCGCAGGACTGCTCGAAGAGCTCGCCATTCCCCGCTCGCTCCTCTCGACGATGAGCTCCGACATGAGCACGATCGAGCAGGAGCTGATCGAGATCGCGAGAGCCCTTCGTCTCGGCAGCCAGGTCCTCATCCTCGACGAGCCGACTGCTCCTCTCGGGCCGGGACGAGATCACGAGACTGTTTGGCGTCCTCAAGATGATCGCCGCGCGGGGCGCGGGAATCGTCATCATCACCCACCATCTGGCGGAAGTCTTCGCCGTGAGCGACATGGTGACGTGCCTGCGCGAGGGCCAGGTCGTGCTCCAGACCGCGACGAAGGACACCAACATGGCCGGCCTCATCTCGGCGATGCTTGGCCGCCGTCCGTGGGAGGGGTCGCACCTGCCGGCGCACGGCGGCAAGCGAGTTCGACGCGCGGTCCACGGCGCCTCAGAAATCGGAGCCGTCGCTTAAGGTTCGAAACCTCAAGGTCGGAGCGAAGCTCGCCGACGTGTCGTTCGAGGCCTTTCGAGGCGAGGTGCTCGGCGTTGTCGGGCTCGCGGGAAGCGGCCGCACCACTTTGTTGCGCACTCTGTTCGGAGACCTCCGCCAGGGCGGGGGCGAGATCCTGTTTCAGGACAAGCGCTACCGGCCGAAGTCGACTCAGGACGCGATGGAGGAAGGCGTCTTTCTCATTCCCGAGGACCGCGGCGTCCACGGGCTCATGCTGGCGAAGTCCATCGCGGAGAACATCACCATCGTCATCCTTCGCCGCCTCAGCGGGCTCATGGGGCTTTTGAACTTTTCCGAGGCGCGCACGCAGGCGCAAAGAATGATGAAGGCCCTCGACATACGCGCCACCGGAGCGGATCAGACGGTGAGAGAGCTCTCGGGCGGCAATCAGCAGAAAGTCGTGCTGGCGAAGGCTCTGACGCTCAGTCCCGACCTGGTGCTGCTCGACGAGCCGACATTCGGAGTCGACATCGGCGCGACGCACGAGATCATCGTCAAGGTCCGCGCCATGGCCGACGAAGGCGCGACGATTCTGTGGGCCTCCTCCGATCTTCTGGAGGTGACCCATGTCGCCGACCGGATCATCGTGCTGCGCGACGGCATCGTCGGCGCGACCATCGGTCCGGAGGAAGCGGACAAGTTCACCGAGGACGCGCTTGTCGCGATGATGCAGCGCCAGCAATTCGAAGGGATGGCGGCTGCCGAGGCTGACCATGTCGGTGGCTAAGACGGGCGGTCTCGACCCATCGGAGCCGCGTCAAAGCGGGCTCTGGCTGCGCGTCCGCAGGTGGGCGGGAAGCGTCGCGTGGGGCGCCTACCGCGGCGACAATCCGGGCATTCTCATCAGCGCGATGCTCGTCCTCATCGCGATCTTCGCCTATTTGCTGCGCGACACGGGCTTCATGAGCCCGATCAATCTCCTCAGCATCGTGCGCGTATCGACCACCATCACCATCATGTCGATCGCGATCGTGTTCGTTCTCTGCGCCGGCGAGATCGACCTTTCCATTGCGGCGATCGTGCCGGTTTCCGCGCTGATCACCGCGCTTATGCTCTCGTGGAACTATAACTTTCTGCTCGCCGCGCTCATCGGCGTTATGTTCGGGGCGGGGGTCGGCTTCCTGAACGGCCTCGCGGTGGTGTTCTTCAAGATCCCGTCATTCGTCGTGACGCTCGGATCGATGGGCATCATGCAGGGTCTGGCGCAAATCGTGACCAATGCGAGCACCGTCTCGATCGCGAACGACCCTTTCTTTTTCTGGTTCGGCGGCGGCTCGGTCGGCCCGATCCCGATCCTTGCGTTCTGGTCGCTCGGAGGGCTGATCATCGGATCGGTGATCCTCTCCCGCACGGCGATGGGCCGCCGCGTGCTCGCGACTGGGGCGAACGCAGCCGCCGCGCGGTTTTCAGGCATTCGAACGGGACGGGTGAAAGTCGGCGTGCTCACGGCGAGCGGCGCGGCCGGCGGGCTCGCCGGAGTTCTCTACGACGGTCAATACGCGGCCGCGAATTTCACGATCGGGGCAAATGATCTGCTGTCGGTAATTTCCGCCGCGATCATCGGCGGCGCCGCGCTCGAAGGGGGCAAGGGAACCGTGCTTGGCGCGGTCGTCGCGTCGCTGCTCGTCGGAACTCTGAATAACGCGCTTGTGCTGATCGGTTTCGGCGCTCCCCAGCAGGTCATGGTTCAGGGCGTCATCATCGTCGCCGCGGTGGTCGTCAGTTCGCGACCGGGACGACGCACCCGTTGGCGATGGCTGGTCGCACTCGAGGAAGCCGAGCACGAGCGCGACGCCAAGAAGACGTGAGTGTGGCCCGCGCGGAAGCGGCTAGAAGTTTGGAGGAGGGCGGATGGCCCAGGAAAAGAAGAACGTCATTGTGACCGGCGCCGCCAGGGGAATGGGCGCAGCGGTGGTTCGCAAACTCGCCGCTCGCGGCGTCAACGTCGTCGCCGTCGACCGGCTCGCCGATCAGCTCGATGAGCTCAAGAAAGAGCTCAAGGCGGCGCCGGGCGAAGTCGACCCTGTCGTCGCGGATGTCGGGTCGGCGTCCGACGTCCAAGGTTTTCGTCAAGCGCGCGGTCGAGCGCTTCGGAGGACTCGACGGCATATTCAACATCGCCGCCATCCTCGGCGAATTCAAGCCCATCGCAGAATCGTCGAACGAAGGCTTCGACGAAGTGATTCGCGTCAACACGAAGAGCGTCTGGCTCGGGATGAAATATGCGATTCCCGCCCTCATCGCGCGTGGCGGCGGCGCGATCGTGAACACGGGCTCCTATCTCGCCTGGCACGGATGCGAACTGCTCGGCCCGTACAACGCCTCCAAGCATGCGCTTGTCGGACTGACGAAGACCGCGGCGCTCGAATATGGCCGCTATAACATCCGGGTCAACATACTCTGCCCGGGATCGATGAATACCCCGATGAACATCGACACCGCGGCCGGGTTCAATCCGCAGGACCTCGAGGGCGGGCTTAAGGCTTTGGCGGCCGGCATGGTGACGGGTCGCGTCTCGGAGCCGGAAGAAGTCGCGACCGTCGGCGTTTTTCTGCTTCTCGATGCGCCCATCCAGATGACGGGCACGCTGATTCCGGTCGACGGCGGCTATTCGGCGCGCTGACGAACGCGGCCGGCCGATCGGAGTCGCCATCAGAAGAAAGGCAAGATTTTCATGAACACCAACGCGCCGGTCGGGGCAGCGGGGAACAGAGAAGGCGCGGGGCTTGTGGTTCACCGCGGCGCGCCAAGCCGAATTGATCGAAGAACCGGTCAAGAAGCCGAGCGGAGCCGAGGTGAAGGTCCGGGCGATCGCGTCGCTGGTCAGCGCCGGCACCGAAATGCTGGTCTACCGCGGCGAACTGCCGGCGGAGGACGATCTGGGGCTTGAGACATGCGCCGGGAGCTTTGGCTTCCCTGTCAAGTACGCCTATCAGGTGGTGGGCGAAGTGATCGAGGCCGGCCCCGACGCCCGTTTCAAGCCGGGCCAGACAATCTTCGTCCGCCATCCCCACCAGGACTTGTTCACCGTCCGAAGCGACAGCTGGCTGGTCGCCCCAGTTCCCGAGGGGCTCACGGCTGAGCGGGCGGTGTTCGTGAACCTGCTCGAGGTGGCGCTCAATTGCCATCTCGACGTTCCGGTGCGCTTCGGAGACGTGGTTGTCGTCTACGGGCAGGGCGTCGTGGGCAGCCTCGTCGCTCAGCTCGCGCGGAGAATGGCGGGCAGAGTGATCGTGGTCGATCCGATCGCCGGCCGCAGGGCGGCGGCGCTCCAATGGGGCGCTGACGCCGCCGCGACGCCGGAGGACGCGCCGGCCACAATCGCTTCGCTGAGCGAGGGGCGTGGCGCCGACATCTGCATCGAGGCGACCGGCGCGCCGAGCGCGCTGCAGGCGGCGATCAAAGCCGCCGGACAGGAGGGAACGGTCGTCGTGCTTTCGTTCTTCGGGACCCGAAAGGTGCCGCTCATCCTTTCGCCCGAGTTCCACTACCGGCGCCTTCGCGTCATCAGCTCCCAGGTCAGTTCGCTTGGCGCGGGCCTTCAGCCGCGCTGGTCGCGCGAGCGGCGCAACGCGGCCGCGTTCGACCTTCTGCGCTCCGGCTGGCTCGTGACCCCGGTTTCGCACGAGATGCCGTTCGCCCACGCGCCCGAGGCCTACAGGATCCTCGACACGTCGCCGCAGGACGCGATGGGGATCGTGCTCAAGTATTAGTCGAGTTCAGCCCGGCGCCGGGTAGACCGGCGGCTGCCCCGACAGGACGCGGGCGGCGTCGGTCGCGCATTTGGTCTGGAGTTCCTCGAGCGCTTCTACCGAATAGAAGGCCGTATGGGGCGTCAGCACCAAATTCGGCCTGCCGATCAGCGGCGAGTCCTTCGGCGGAGGCTCGGTCTCGAGCACGTCGAGCGCGGCGCCGCCGAGTCGGCCGCTGTCCAGGGCGGCGATCAACGCTTTCTCGTCGATGAGAGGCCCGCGTGCGGTGTTGATGATGAGGGCGCCTGGCTTCATCTTGGCGATAGCGCCTGCGTTGATGAGACCCTGCGTCTGAGGGGTGAGCGGAGCGTGAACGGAGACGAAGTCGGAAGAGGCGAGCAATGCGTCGAAGCCGACGCATGCGACGCCAACCGAAGCAAACACGTCCGGCGCGACGAAGGGATCATAGGCGAGGACTCGAAGGCCGAACGCCTTCGCCTTCGGCGCAAGAGCGCGAGGGATATTGCCGAAGCCCACGAGGCCTAGCGTTTGGCCCCTTGAGTCGATGGATGGGCGCGACCGCCGCCATCTCCCATCGGCCGCGCTGCACTAAGGAATTGGCGAAGGGAACCTTGCGCGCGAGTGCGAGCAGGAGCGCGATCGCGTGGTCGGACACCTCGTCCATACAATAGTCGGGAACGTAGGTCACGACGATCTTGCGCTCGCGCGCGGCGGCAAGGTCGATATTGTCGACGCCAAGCCCCGTCCTTCCGATCACTTTGCAGCGCGTGAGCTCACGAATGAGCTCTCCGGGCAGCTTGGCGTAGCATACGAGCAACGCGTCGGCGTCGCGGGCCACGGCGAGGATGTCGGAGGCCGCGCTGCTTGCGGAAACGCTGAGACGGGCGCCGAGCGGACGCAACACTTTCTCGACCGGGTCGAGCGACGGGAACGGACTGTCGGCGACAGCGACAATGAGATCGCTCATGGCGAGAATTCTCCGGATGGGCGCGGCAGAGCCGCGAAGCGCGAGCACTACCGCATCAGCTCGTCCACCGCACGATGCCCGCCACGCCGTCGACGGCGACCTGCGATCCGTCGGGAATCTTGTTCGTGGCGCCGAGGACGCCCAAAACCATCGGGATGCCGCGTTCGCGCGCGAGTGAAGCGAGGTGTGAGGTCGAGCCGCCGAGCTCCGTGACAACTCCGCCCACGCGCGACAGCACCTGACCAAGCGCGGGACCGGCCACCTGGGTGACGAGAATGTCGCCCTGCCCGACGCGGGCGAGCTCGCACTCGCAGCGTACGACTACGCTGCGGCCCGCGCCCCAGCCGATCCCCGCGGGGTGGCCGCGCAGGCCCGGGTGCTGAAGCCAGATCTGATCGGGCGCGCGAGCGGGCTCGACATGCAGCGGGCGTGCCTGCAGAAGCTTGGGGCCACGTTCGTCGAGCGCCCACTCGATCTCGACCGGGCCGCCGCAAATTCTCTCCGCCCTGATGAGCATGTCGCCGAGCGCCTCGGCCTGCTTGACGCTGATGCTGGCTACGCAAGCGAGCCTTGTCGGGACCGCTCTCGGACCGAAACCCAGGCCGTGGGGGCATTGGTCGCGTTGCGGCTTCTGGCCGGCGTCCATCGACAGCACGCGACCGCTTTGATCGAGCGCGATGCGGTCTGGAACCACCTCTCCCTGGGCCAGCGCCGAGCCCAGCCCCCACGTCGCGGAGATCAGCATCTCTCCCTCCGCCGTCCGACTGAGGGCGCCCCCGGCGGCGTGCGCCTGAATCAGCGGCTGGATCAAAATGGCCATCGCGGTTCGAGCCGGCGACAAGCCGTGAGGCTCCATGTAGCGGCTCGCGCGCGAGGTCCACAGCGCTGCCCAGCAGGCGCGTATCGCCGTGAGGAATTCGGCCTCGTCGCTCAAGCCCAGAAAGCTCTCGAACTGCCCGGCGAAGCTCGCATCCTCGCTGTCCTCGACGAGCGCTGAGGAGCGAACGGCGCCGAGGGGCGCTTCCGCCCGCTGCGCGCGCCAGGCGTCGATGAGCGGCTCGACGATCGCCGGCGCGATTGACCCCTGATAGAGCGCGAGCCTGACCTGCACCGAGAGCCTGAGGCGGGTCGAAAAGTCCGCCGCTTCATAGGCGCGAACCTCGTCTTCGACGTCAAGATGGCGCAGCTGATGCCGATACGCGGTCGCCGTCAGCGTGAACCCGCCCGGCGTCGGCAAGCCGGCGCGCGCGAGACGAGCGAGATTGGCGGCCTTGCCGCCGACCTCGTGGGCGCGGACGGAAGCCGGCTCGCTGAGCTTTATGATGAAATCGGACATTGGCAAACTGCGACAGACGCTATTTCACATGATCTCCGTAGCCGGGGATCGGATCGACCACGGTGATCTGCTTGACCGGAAAGTTGGAGACGATCTCAATATCGTCCTTTTTGACGATCAGCATCTCCTCGATGCGCACGCCATAGCGAAACCGCTTGCCGTGCTGGGTCTCGAGCGCAAAGGTCATGCCTTCCTGGATTTCGATCGGATGGTCGAGCGACCAGATGCGCGAGATCACCGGCGGATCATATTGCGCAAGCCCGAGCCCGTGGCCCCAGAGGTTCGCCGCGGCCTGGTCCTCGTCCTCGTAGCCCCAGGTTTCCTGCGCCGACGGCCATTTGAGCGCTATGTCTCGCGTCGTCGCGCCGGCCTTGACCGCGCCGATCGAGTCGTAGAGCCAACCGAGAGCGGTCGCGTATGTCTCCTTCTGTTCCGCGGTCGGCTCCTTGCCGACGCAATAGGTTCGATAATAGCAGGATTTGTAGCCGTTCCAGGTCAGCGCGGCCAGATCCATGAACACGATGTCGCCCGGCTGGATGATGCGGTCGGAGAAGTTGCGCCAGTTCGGCCAGGTGTTCGGGCCCGAGGAGACGATCACGTCCTCCACGTCCTCCATGCCGGGGATTCTGTAGAGATATTCCATCAGATGCGCGGTGACCTGGTTCTCGGTGATCCCGGGCCGCAGAAACTTCATGCACTCCCAATGCGTAGCGTCGCCAATAGCGCCAACGATGCGGAAGCACTCCTGCTCGTCCTCGCTCTTAACCGCTCGGGCCTCCATCATCGGCGTCATGCCGTCGACCCAATTGATGTTGTTCTCCTTGAAGATGTTGATCATGTTGATGTCGACGAAGTCGACGCCGAGTTTTTCGCCCGCGACGCCGTGCTCGCGCATCGCCTGCATCACCGCGCGGGTGAACTTGGTCACCTGCTGCGTGGAGGCGGGCCCTGCCGCGCCCTTGATCCAGGCGAAGGAGTGGCGCACGTTTTCCTTTGGAATCCACGGGCTGTGGCGCTCGATCTGGAAACCGATGTCGCCCTGCTCGAACAGGATCGGACGGCCGTCGCCGCACAACATGGCGTAGCGCAATCCGGGTTTCAGCCGATTCCAGCCAGGCGTCAGCGTGCCGGTGATGTAGCGCACGTTCTCGTCATACATGCAGAGCATGGCACCGAGTCCATGCTTCTTCATCATCGCCCGAGCCCGTTCGATGCGGTATTCGCGCAGGCGTTCCCAATTAACGCGCTGCTGCCAGTCCATGCCGGCAATGCCAAAATTCGCTCCCATGGGGTTCCTCTCGTCTGTCGGCAGTTCACCGCGTTGACCGCAGTCTCTGGGACAAAGTACCCCCGCCCCGGCGATCGGCAGAAATGAATTTATCTGTCGCGCTGCATCATGAATCTTGATGCGGCCGCAGGCCGGGACCGCCAACCTGGCCCTTGAGGGGCGTCCCGTCCGACCGTACGGTCGGAGGCGGGAGTTCTTGCGGTTTGCAGCAGCGGAGAAACGAATGGGCGCCGGAATTGATTTCAAACGCCCCGACGGCGGCGACGCCAAGGGCTATCTGGCCAATGCGGCGAGCGGCGAGGCGCCCGGAGTCGTTGTTATCCAGGAATGGTGGGGGCTGGCCGAGCAGATCAAGGCGATGGTCGATCGCTTCGCGCTCGCCGGTTTCGACGCCCTGGCGCCGGACCTCTTTAACGGCGTCGTCGTGCCCTATCACGACGCGGAGCGCGCGGCCAAGGAGATGTCGTCGCTGAATTTCCTCGACGCGACCGAGCAGACCGTCCGCGGCGCGGCCCAGTATCTCAGGCGCAACGGGGCCAAGGTCGGGATCGCCGGCTTCTGCATGGGCGGGGCGGTGGCGGTCATCGCCGCGGCGAAGATCCCCGAATTGACCGCGGCGGTGTCCTTTTACGGGCTGCCGCCCGAACAGGCGGTCAAGGCCGCCGACGTCAGGATTCCGCTGCAAGGGCACTTCGCCAACAAGGACGATCACATCACGCCGAAAGCCGTCGACGATTTCGAGAAAGCCTTGAAGGCCGCGGGCAAGGACGCCGAGTTCTTCCGCTATGACGCCGACCACGCCGTTCGTCAACGAGCAGCGCATGGCGGCGCATGACCGCCAGGCGGCGGAGCTTGCGTGGAGCCGCGCCACTGCTTTCCTGAAAAGGCGGCTCGCGTAGCAGCCGAAACAGGCCGCCCGCGCTACTCCAGTTCGCCGCGCCCCGGCGCGAGCGCAACCGCTTTGACCTGCGCGTGGACGCTCATGCCCGCCGCAAGCCCGAGCGCCTCCCACGACTTTCGCGTAACGCGCGACAAAAGGCGCGCGCCCAGGCCGTCCGGGCCCAGCGCCAGCACGGCGACGATCTCGTTCGCGTCGATCGGCTTCATCGCGACGATCCGCGCCGGCAGGACGTTGAGGATCGAGCTTGGCGCGGGCGCTTCGCGCGCAAGGCTCACGTCGCCCGCGATCACGCGAATGCGCCGCCGTTCGCCGATCGCGGCTGAGGCCGCGGGCGCGGTCACACACGCCGCCGCGCACGCCGATCGTGACGAGGCCATAAGCCGCATCGCTGGCCTCGACGACGCCGTCGAGCGTGACCGCCGCGTCGCGCGCGACAGCGAGCGGCAGCGCCGGATCGCTCTCTATCTCCTCCAGCCGTCCGGCGCCGATCACCCGGCCCTTGTCCATCAGCACGATCTGGTCGGCGAGGCGCTCGACCTCTGCGATCGAGTGGGTGATGTAGATGATCGGCAGCGACAAGCGATCGCGAAGCCGTTCGAGGAACGGCAAAATCTCGTTCTTGGTCGCCCGGTCGAGCGCCGAGAGCGGCTCGTCCATCAACAGGAGCTTCGGTTGCGACAGGAGCGCGCGTCCGATTGCGACCCGCTGGCGTTCGCCGCCGGAAAGCTTGGCCGGAGAGCGGTCGAGCAAAGCCGTGATCCCGAGTAGATCGACGACCTCGTCGAACGCGATCTTCGCCCGGCCGTCGTCGAGGTCGTGGCGCGGCGCGCCAAACAGGAGGTTGCGCCGAACCGAGAGATGCGGAAAGAGGCTCGCTTCCTGGAACACATAGCCGAGCGGGCGCTTGTGCGTCGGCAGAAACGCGCCGTCACGGTCCTGCCAGACATCGCCGGCGACAATGCAAAGTCCATCGGCGACCCGCTGGAGGCCGGCGATGCAGCGCAGGACCGTGGTCTTGCCGCAGCCGGACGGGCCGAACAGGGCGGTCACGCCTTTGGCGGGCGCGGTGAAGCCGGCGTCGAGCGAAAAGGAGCCGAGCACGCCCTTGAACGCGGCGCGGATCGTCTCGCCGTCGCTCATCCTCGCGCCCGGGCAAACCGCTTTTCGATCAGGATCATCGACAGGATAACGGCGAAGGCGAACGCCACCATGCCGCCCGCCAGAAGGTTGGCCTCGCGCCAGCGCATCGTCTCGACGAAGTCGAAGATGGCGGTCGACATGACCCGGGTGCGGCCGGGGATGTTGCCGCCGATCATCAGGATGACGCCGAACTCGCCGACCGTATGGGCGAAGCCGAGCACCGCGCCGGCGAGCAGGCCGGGGCTCGCGAGCGGCAGCGCAACGGTCAAGAAGGCGCGGGCGGGCGAAGCGCGCAGGGTCGACGCGACCTCGAGCGGCCGGTCGCCGACGGCGGCGAAGGCGTTGCGGATCGGCTGCACGACGAACGGCATGGACGAGATGATCGAGCCGATGGTGAGCCCCGTGAAGGTGAAGGCGAGCGTCCGCGCGCCCCACAGGGAAGCGATCGCGCCCCCCGGTCCGTCAGGGCCGAGCGCGATCAGGAGATAGAAGCCGAGCACGGTCGGCGGCAGCACCATCGGCAGCGAGACGATGGCGGCGACGGCCTCCTTGAACCACGCCTTCGAGCGCGCCAGCCACCAGGCGAGCGGCGTCGCGACGATGATGAGCGAGAGGGTCGAGATGGCCGCGAGTTCGAGCGTGAGCTTGATCGGGACCCAGATTTCCGGCGCCATCCCCAGCACGTCGCGTTCACTTGAGCGCGTAGCCGAACCGCTCGATGATCGCGCGCGCTTCCGGACCTTTGAGGAAGGCGAGGAAGGCTTTGGACGCCTCGCTGTCCGCTCCTGTCTTCAGCAGCACCGCGTCCTGCCGGATCGGCGCATGAAGAGAGGACGGAACCTCCCAGCGCGTCCCCGCCGTCACGCCGTAAAGCTGGGCGAGGGCCACGAAGCCCACTTCCGCGTTCCGCGTGTCGACGAACTGGAACGCCTGCGCGATGCTGTTGCCCTGGACGATCTTGGGCTTGAGCGCGTCGTAGACGCCGAGCGCCTTCATCGTTTCGACAGCGGCGGTCCCGTAAGGCGCGGCGATCGGATTGGCGATCGACAGCTTGGCGAAATTGCCGGCCTTCAGCGCCGCTTCGCCGTCGGTCACGTCGACGACCCGGCTCCACAGCACGAGCTTGCCGATCGCATAGGTGAAGCGGCTCTCGGCGACCGCGAAGCCCTGCTCGACCGCCGCCTTCGGGCGCTCCTCGTCGGCCGACAGGAACACCTCGAACGGCGCGCCATGGGTGATCTGGGTGAAGAAGGCGCCCGACGCGCCGAAGCTCAGCACCGCCTCGTGGCCGGTCTTCTGCTTGAACAGAGCGGCGATTTCCTTCGCTGGCTCGGTGAAGTTGGCGGCGACGGCGACATGGGTCACGCCTGCGGTCGCGGCTGCTTGGGCCGCGGCCCCAGGCGAGATCAGAAGGGCGAGACATGCGGTTGCAAGCGCGGTCAGCTTCAAGGCGATCTCCTGAATGCGCGACGAACTGGCAGGGCGGCCCCGGGCGCTGTATTGTTGCCGAGACAGTTCGTCGCGCGCTATATGCTGTGGTACATAGCGCGGCTCCAGCGACTCGAGCAAACTCGGAGGGGAAGGAAGGCCGATGAAGATCAGCGCTCGCAACAAGCTTCATGGAACGATCGTCGACGTGACCAAGGGAGCGACGACGGCGCATGTCCGCATCGACTTGGGCGGGGGCGCGGTGGTCACCGCGTCGATCACCAACGAGGCGGTCGACGAGCTCAAGCTCAAGAAGGGCGAGAAGGCCTACGCGGTGATCAAGGCGACCGACGTGATGGTCGGCCTCGAATGAGATTGGGGGGCGGCGCCGCTTCGCCTGTGAAGGCGACCCTCCCCGCCTCGCGGCGAGGCGGCGATTGCGCGGAAGCGCCATCTCCCGGAGCCTCGGCTTCGGCGCCCCGCTGGCGGCGAGCCTGCTTCTTGGCCATTTTGAGCGCGGAGGGCGAAATGAAGACATCGACAACGATCGCGCTGATCCTCGCCGCCCTCATGTCGAGTTCGCTGGCCGCAGGCGCCGCAGACGGATCAGCCGGCCCATCGTTGGCGGCGCTCTCATCATACCGTTCATCATCGTGCGGTCGCGCGCAGCAAAACCTCCGCGCCGGCCGGCGGCGCGGCCAAGAGCGCAGCCAGAGCCGGCAAACCCGATGCTTAAGCCCTACGCATATCCCGGAGAGGGCGATGACGATGGGCTCAGCCGCGATCCCGACGATTGCATGAAGGGCTGCATCGGCGGCAACCCGGGCTGAGCGCGGCTCAAAAGCGAATCCGCATGCCGACGGTCGGCGCGATGTTTTCGGTGTGCAGAAAGCCGCTCGCGACGCCGCCATAGACATTGGACACGAGAAGGCCAGCGTAAAGGTTGACGCGGGGAACGGGCCTGTAGTCCGCCAGAAGCGAAAAGGAATAGCGCCCGCCGGCGCATCGGGAGTTGCTGGTCGCCGACCCCGATCCAGTGCACACGGCGGGCGCGGCCAGAAAGTCGTTCTGGGACTCCCAGTAGACGCCCCCGGCGAGATCAAGATTGGACCACACCGAATAGCGCAGACCTGTCCAGACCGTGTTGAGATTGCGCGGAACCGTATAGGCGTTGGTTGTCACGAAGCCGGGAGGAACGATGATTCCCGGCGCAATCGAGGAGACGCCGTCCGGATAGTTCGGATTGCTCGGATTGACGGAGAGCGAGTAGATATACCCGGCGTAGAATTTGAATTTCTCCCATTCGTAGCGGCCGAGCAACTCGACGCCGCCGGTATTCTTGGCCGTCGCGCGGACAATGGAGTCCGGATCAAACCCGACCGGCAGCGTTGCGCCGCCAAAACTCTGGAAAGTCAGCGCGTTCTTCGCATATCCGGCGATCGCGTCGAACGAGAAGCCGTTGAAATCGGTTCCGATCTGCGCCTGATATTGCTCGGTCGCCGCATTGTCCTGATCGTACCCGCCCACCTGCGCCTGGGCCGCCACGCGGAAGCCCTGGTAAGTCAGGCGATAGGTGAACGCCGTGTTGATGCGCGAGGTCGGACTGGCGCCGAAAGTGGCGTAAAGCGCGGTGAAGCCCAGTTGGGAAAACGCAACCGAGGCCACGGGATCGTAGGCGCTGAGCGCCGACATGGACAACAGAGTGGTTCGGCCGAAGGTCAGGGTTCCGTAGGTGGGATTGCTCATACCGACGAACGCCTGCCCATTGTCCCACGTCCCAGCCCGCGCGGAATCGAAAGCGGTCCTCTGGAAGGCTGTGGTGTAGGGATTGTTGTCGGCCTGCGACTGCGGACCGTTGACCAGGCGGAGCGAATAGGGATTGAACCCGGCTTCGACGGCGCCGACGATCTCCCATTTGTCGCCGATCTTTTGCGACAGGCTAACGCCAATGGTCGAGGTGCTGAGGCCGTTCGGCGACCAGAGCCAGTGCGTATCGCCGCTGTTTCTCTGGATGGCGTAATTGGGCTTGTCCGCGTACTCTGCCGACATGCGCGCCCCATTGCTCATAGCCGAAGCCGCCGTCGAGCGTTCCATAGAGCGTGAAGCGGGCCGAAGCTGAGCGGGCAGTCGCGAACGGACGGACTTGAGATAGTTCCAAAGCCTGCTGAAGCACGGCGGCTTGGACTGTTCGCCCTCGGCGGGCTTCGCCGTCGGAAGATCGGCCGCATGGGCGAGGCGGCCCGCTCCCGCTGCGATCAGGGCGATCCCAAATCGCTTCATCGCCCCGCCGCTAAAGAGCCAACCGCCCCGAAAGCCATTTTTCCGCCGCCGCCCCGTCCCGGGCCTCGGACCGCCAAAAGAATTTACCGGCGGCTTTAACCGTCGACGAGCCGCCTGGATATATGTTTCCATATATATATATCGCGGCCAAAACCGCCGGCAAAGTCCAAATCGACGGAGGGAGATCCAGTCAAGGCGTCAATCGCGCGTGATGTTCGGATGTTTGCCCCTTGCACCATGCTTTCCAAGGGGTGGGGACAAAGCTGGCGTCCAGGGTCGCGACAATGCGCCTCAGGCTCACCGGCCCATGCAGGCGTCGGCCAACCGCTTGAGCTCCGCCCGGCGCTGAGGCGTGACCGTCGCCAGCCGGTCGGCGTCGCCCGAACGCTCGATGGCGTCGGCGACGCAACGGCAGCCGGTTTCGCAGTCATCCGCCGCGCGGCCCGCGGCGACACAGGCGCGCTGGCAGCCGGCGAGAAAGGCGCTTCTGTCCGCCTTCGGCGCGAGGGGCCCCAGGCGGTCAGGGCCGCGAGCAGGCCGATCAGGATCGGCTGATGCAGGAGATAGATCGGCAGGCTGTGCCGGCCTGCAAAGCAGATGGCGCGCGATGGGCCCGAAGCCGCGCGCCAGCGGTCTGGCCGCATTAGCCAATCGAGGACGCCTGGGAGGCGCGCCGCGCCGAGACCGAGGAAGACGACGCCCGCCCATGGCAGGAGCGGGCGCCAGTCGAGCGTGTTGGGCAGCGCTTCGCCCAGGCCCAGCCAAAGGAGCCAGGGCGGATCGAACAGGGTCGAGCGGCCGAGCCATGGCGCCGCGATCGCCGCGAGGCCCATCGCGAGGCTCGCCCAGGCTGGCGCGGCAACGAACGGCGCGGCGATCAGACTCGCCACGGCGATGCAGTGGAGAATGCCGAAAATGATGGGTTCGCTCGGGCGCGAAAACGTAGCTGCCCGCGGTCACCAGCGCCGCCGCGCCGGCGACGATCGCGAGCCTGCGCCAGAACGCGCGCAGGTTCAGCCCCTTGCGATGGGCGAGCGCCAGCGACACGCCGACCAGCGCAAGGAACGCGCTCGCCACGATATTGGCCAAAAGCCGCATCCCCGGCGTGAAGGGCAGCGTCGGCGGGGCGAGCCGGAAGTCGGCGAGGTCCCAGCTCAGGTGGTAGATCGCCATGCCGATGAGAGCGAGGCCTCGCGCGCAATCGACCGCGTCGACGCGGCTCGGGGCGGGCTGGTGATAGGCGGACTCGCCCGGCAGGCTCTCCTCCGGCTTTTCGGGCCACCTTCCCCCAGAGGGGGAGGGGGTTGCTAGTTCTGTCGCGCCTCTAACACCGGGAGAGGGTTGGCGTGAGGGGTCGGCGCCGTTCACGGCGTCGCGGCTTCGAACAGCGCCTCGTCGAGAATGAACGCGCCCTCGTACTCGACCGGGCCGGTCATCAGCACATGGTCGTCCGAAGCGCGCCATTCGATGATGAGGTCGCCGCCCGGCAAACGCACGGTTCCCTTGCGCTCCATGAGCCCAAGGCGCGATCCCGCGACGAGGGTCGCGCAGGCGGCCGAGCCACAGGCGAGGGTAAGGCCGACGCCGCGCTCCCACACACCCGTTTCACCGCGTCGCGGGCGAGAACCTGAGCGAAGGTGACATTCGCCTTCTCCGGGAACATCGGGTCGGCCTCGATCCTCGGCCCGAGCTCCGCCGCATCGATGCGGCTCAGGTCGGGCACGAAGAACACCGCATGCGGGTTGCCCATGCTGACCACGGAAGCGGGACCGAGCTCCGCCAAACCTTCGCTGTCGTGCCACAGCTTCACCCGCCGCGTGTCGGGCGCGGCGTGTCGAAGCGGAATGGCGTCCCACTCGAGGCGCGGCGCGCCCATGTCGACCCGATAGAACCAGGGGCCTAGACGCTCGCAGGCGATGACGCCGGCCTCGGTCTCGATCGTGACGGCGTCGAGCCCAAGCTCGCGGCAGAGCCGGTCCGCGACGCAGCGCGTCCCGTTGCCGCAGGCGCCCGCAAGCGTGCCGTCATTGTTGTAGATGAGCACGCCGGCTGCGGTTCCCGGAGTCCTGGGATCGCTGAGAACCATCATCTGGTCATAGCCGAGGCCCGGCGCGCGATGGATGGCGCGCGCATCCTCAGGCGTCAGACGGGCGGGCGAGCCGCGCAGGTCGAGCACGAGGATGGCGTTGCCCGCTCCGTTCATGCGTTCAATTGTGCGGCCTGCGAGCGGATGGCGGGAGGTCAAGCCTCGTCTCCCTTCGCGGTCCCGGCGCCTGCCGCGTCACGCAAGCTCGCCGACCTGTCGATCGCCCGCGCGCCGAGCCGCGCGACCGCCTCGCGCAAGCCCTCATCCTCGATTTCGAGCGGCGGCTTCGCGCGCGGCGGCTTCAGCCGCCTCGGAAGGGACTGGCGCGGGCGCGGCGCCTCGTGTCGAGCGTGGGCAGGGGGCCCTGCCGGAACGCGACCTTGTCGACGCACCGCCAGCCAAGATGCGCATTCACCCGGTCGATGATCACCGAGGCGCTGTGCTGCGCCTCGAGCGCAAAGGCGCTTTCGACCCTCAGCACCAGGGTTGCGGGAACGGACGGCGCGTCCGGATCGCGGTTGCCCGCCCGAGGCGGCCATTTGAGCTCGATTGGCCGGGCGTGTCGCGCGAGCGTCTCGCCGACAACGGCCGGCCAGTCGGCGATCAGGCTCGCCTCGCTCAAGCCCCGCGCCACCAGCGCCTCGGCGATCAACCCGGGGGTGAATTCAGCCAGGCGCTTGGCGCCGCCGCGGCCAGGCTTCATCATCGCTGCGGCGCTGAACGCAAGGATAGGGGGCGCGAGGTCAATGGCATGAGCGCCAATGTAAGCGCGCCGGCCGCCGAGGCAAAGAGCAAGGCGATCGCGGCCCGCGTGCTGGCATGGTGGGACCGCAACCGCCGCGCGCTCGCCTGGCGCGCGGCGCCGGGCGAAACGCCCGATCCTTATCGGGTCTGGCTTTCCGAAGTGCTGCTGCAGCAGACGACCGCCCAGGCGGCGACCCCCTATTACCGGACCTTCATCGCCAAATGGCCTCAGGTTCAGGACCTGGCCGCCGCGCCGCTCGAGGCTGTCATGAGCGCGTTCGCCGGTCTCGGCTATTATTCGCGAGCGCGGAACCTGCACGCCTGCGCCAAGGAAATCGCCCGGCGGGGCGGGCGGATTTCCGGGCACGGAAGCCGGTTTACGCGCGTTGCCGGGCGTCGGCGCCTATACCGCGTCGGCGGTCGCGGCCATCGCCTTCGGCCGTGAGACCCTGCCGGTCGACGGTAATATCGCCCGGATCCTGGCGCGATTGGTCGCCCTTGAGGAGCCGATCGCTCGCGCGCGGGGGCAAATCGCGGCCGCGGCGCGGGCGCTCGCGCCAAGCCACAGGCCGGGCGATTTCGCCCAAGCGCTGATGGACATCGGGGCGACCCTCTGCCGTCCCCGCAATCCCGTTTGCGGCACCTGCCCGCTCGCCGAGGATTGCGCCGCGTTCCAGACTGGCGCGCCGGAGGCTTATCCACGGCGCGCTGCGGTGAAGCCGAGACCGAGCCGACGGGGCGCGGTGTTCTTCGCCCGCCGCTCCGACGGCGCCTTTCTCGCCCGCCGACGCCCGCCTCACGGCCTCCTCGCCTCAACGATCGAACTGCCGGGCACGTTGTGGACGGAAGAAGACGCCGGCGGCGGGCTTGCCGGCGCCGCTCCGATCGCCACGCATTGGCGCCGGTTGTCGGGCGAGGTCGAGCAGGTCTTCACCCACTTTGCGCTGAGCCTTACCGTCTACGCCGCGGAGTTCGACGGCGGCGCCCCAGCAGGCTGTTTTTGGATCAAGCCTGACGCGGTCGGTGCGGCGGGCTTTTCCAGCATGATGCGCAAGGCGGTCGAGCATGCGCTCGCCCGCAGCTAAAAGCAGCCAGTCGATTATTGTGGAAAGCTCAAGGTCTCGCCGCTAGTCTTGACCCACAACCTGAGCCGCGACGGAGCCAAAATTTGCCGCGTAGAACCAGTGCATATCCATGGCGCCATTGATTCCGCCGGCGGCGTTCCGCCTGCCCTCCGATGCCACGCTGCGGTCCCGTTTTGGACACGTCAGGACCTGGGTCTTCGATCTAGACAACACGCTCTATCCTCCGGACAGTGGAATCTGGCCGAGGATTGACGAGCGGATCACGTTGTTCCTGATCGAGCTGTTCGGCATCGACGGCCAGTCAGCTCGCGCGCTGCACAAGCATTATTATTCGCGTCATGGCACGACCCTATGCGGGCTCATGCAGGAGCATGCGGACCTCACCGAGCGCTTTCTGGAGTTCGTGCACGATATCGACCGGTCCGGCCTCCAGCCGGACCCGCTGCTGGCGCGGGAAATCGGGAAACTGCCGGGACGCAAGCTGATATTCACCAATGGGTCGCGCAGCCATGCGATTCTGACCGCCCGGCAGCTCGGCCTCGATGGACTGTTTGAGGAGGCCTTCGACATTGTCGCCGCGGGCCTGACCCCGAAGCCCGCCGAGGGCGCTTATGACCTCTTTTGCGAGCGGTGCGGGGTTGACCCGCGAACCGCCGCGATGTTCGAGGATGTGGCGAGGAACCTCGCGGTGCCGAAGGCGAGAGGCATGACCACGACGCTGGTGACCACCAAGGCCGGACGCGTGGATCATCGCGACGCCGCGGACCGGGCGACCTCGGACGCAGCCGGCGTCGCCGATTTCGTCACCGACGATTTGTCGGAATTCCTCGCGCAGCTGAACGCTCAGCTCAGCGATTGACCGTCCGGCGGGGGTCGCCGGTCAACAACGCTTAAGGATTGCCCGATGTCGCGAATAGGCTGGCTATTGTCCCATCCGGAGTTCCGCAAACATCCCGTGCGCGTGTCGAGCGGGGTCGTGTCGTGGGAGATCCACAAGCTGCTCTCCCGCAACATGGCGCTCGAGCTCGACGGGCTCAAACTGACCGCGAGGCCAATCGATGGAAACGGCCGCCTGATCTGCTATTTCGGGACGAAATTCGACAACATCTTCGACTTTTTGAAGACCTATCTGAAGGAAGGGATGGTCTTCGCCGATGTCGGGGCGAATATTGGATCCCACGCGATAAACGCCGCCCGCCTGGTCGGCGGGAACGGCTCCGTTTTCGCCTTTGAGGCCGATCCAGACACCTATCGGCTCCTGGCGGGGAATATTCAGTCGAATGGCCTGCGCAACATCGACCTGCGACAAACCTGCGTCTCCGATCACGTCGGCACGCTGTCCTTCTACAAGCACAAGGATAGCGCCAAAAGCTCGATCGTCGACCGTGGCGAGAAGCTTTCCGTCACGCTTCCCTCCGACACGCTCGACAATCTCATTCCGGCGAACACCAAGATCGACGTTCTGAAAGTCGATGTGGAGGGAGCGGAGCTCAGCGTATTGAGGGGGGCGACGGGAGTCTTCACCGATCCACGGCGGCCTTCGGTGGTGATCATCGAAGTTTTCGACGTGCGGGACAATACCGACAGGAGCGAAGGAATCCGGGAGGTTCTCGAGGGCTATGGCTACGAATTTTATCTGTTCGACGGCCACGGCCTCACGCCGCTTTCCGGGAGCGCGTTGAACGCCTTCGCCGTCCATGAGTCGGTGCGGCCGCAAGTGCTGGCGCAATTCTCGCCGGACTGAACGGCGCGTCCGGCTCGGTTCGATCGAATCCATGAGCCGGGCCTGGCGCCGGTCGGCGGTATAGGCCTCTTACATTGGCGGGACGAGGCCGTCCTTGCCGACGAGGACAAAGGCGGCGTCGATCGAGCCGTCCCCCTCCTTTGGCCCACGTGCGATGATCGCCGCGCCGGGCTTGAGGTCCGTCCGCGCGCCCGGCTCAAGAGCAACGATCGGGGTCTTCGGATCGACCACGATGGTCTGCTCGCCGCCCTTGTAGGTCACGGTGAGCTTGGGGCCGCTTGTCGCATCGACGCGCGCGGCGATGGCGCCGTTGGTCATTGAGCTTTTCGGCGCAAGGTCGAAGGGGCGGAAGCCCTCGCCGGTCCCGCGCATGGCCTCGGGAAAAATATGCACTTCCATCGCCTTGAGTTCGCCGGCCTCGCCGGGCAACGCGGCGACGCCGACGAAGGTGTGAGGCTTCACGTCGGCAAGCGTGGCCGGAACGACGAGGACGAAGCGCGTTTTCGGAGTGAGATGGACCGTCTGATCCTCGCCCGCGCGGGTGCGCACGTTCAGGGTCGCGCCGTCAGCGCCCACCGTCTTGATGGTCGCGCGCGCGGTCGCGACCGGCGCGTTCTGTGCGAGAGCGGGCGCGACAGCGAGAGCGAACGCCGCGGCGAGAGCGAATCTGAACGACAGCATCGCGGGTCTCCCAAGATATCGGCCGGCCTCGGACGAGTCGAGCAGCGCCACGGCCCTGCTCAGGCTAGAGAACGTTGATGGAGTTTCCAAGACGGAACCCACGCCCCGAAGCTGGCGGCGGTAAAAGGTCCGTGAGCCGCGCCAGCGCGGGAATGGTCGGGCCTTTAAGTCCAATCCGGCCGTCGAAGAGGCGCTCCGCCCCCGGTTTGACGGCTGCCGTCACAGCCGAATAGTCTCCCCTTCGCGCGCCTTGAGAAGGCCAATGACCTCCGCGGGGGCTCAACAGGCGGCGCTTTTCGTTTTCCGGTCAAAGAGGAGCGTGTTGGATGCGGCTCCCGATCCTCCTTGTTGTCGCGGCGCTCACGCTTGCGGGTTGCAACGCCAACCAGACGCCCAACGCCTCTGCTCGGACCGCCTTCGGCGCCGGCTCCGCCGACGATTACAATCCTATCAAATACGCGCAGACAAGCGGCTTCTACGCCGGCCGTTAGACTTTGACCTCGCTCCCGTCCTGGCTCCAGCGGGTGTGGAAACTGCCTTGCCTGTCGAGGCGGCGATAGGTGTGCGCGCCGAAATAATCGCGCAGGCCCTGCAGCAGGTTCGTCGGACCCCGGGCGCGCCTCAGCCCGTCGTAATAGGCAAGCGACGAGGAGAAGGCCGGCGTCGGCACGCCGTTGACGATCGCCAGGGCAAGCACCCGCCGCCACGCGCCTTCCGTTCTCTCGACACCCTCACGGAAATAGTCGTCGAGCAAGAGATTCGTGAGCTTCGGGTTTCGGTCATAGGCTTCCTTGATGCGATCGAGGAAACGAGCCCGGATGATGCATCCGCCGCGCCAGATGGTCGCCATGTCGCCGAGCTTCAGATCCCATTTGAACTGGGCGGAAGCGACCGACATCTGCTCGAATCCTTGCGCGTAGGCGATGACCTTCGAAGCGTAAAGGGCGTCGCGGATGGCGTCGATCTCCGCCTTTTCCGGTTTCCGCGTCTCCAACTTCGGGTGGGGCGTCTTCTTGTCCAACTCCAGGCGCATTGTGCGGTTGGCGGAAAGGACGCGGGCGAAAACCGCCTCGGTGATCCCGGTCAGCGGCACGCCAAGCTCGAGCGCGTTCTGCGCCGTCCAGCGGCCGGTTCCCTTCTGCTCGGCTTCATCGACGATCACGTCGACCAGCGGCTTGCCGGTGCTGGCGTCAGTCTTGCGCAGGACAGCGGCGGTGATCTCGATCAGGTAGCTGTCGAGATCGCCCTCTTTCCAGGTCTGGAAGATCTCCGCCATGGCCGACGCGTCGAGGCCGTATACGCTCTTCATCAGATCGTAAGCTTCGGCGATCAGTTGCATGTCGGCATATTCGATGCCGTTGTGGACCATCTTGACATAGTGGCCCGCCCCTTGCGGGCCGATGTAGGTACAGCAAGGCGTTCCATCGACCTGGGCGGCCATCTTGGTCAGCATCGGCGCGATGCGGTCCCAGGCTTCGCGGTCGCCGCCGGGCATCATGCTGGGGCCCTCGAGCGCGCCCTCCTCGCCGCCCGAAACGCCCATGCCGACGAAGCGGATCTTTTTTTCTTCGCACGTCTTGTAGCGGCGCGCGGTGTCGGTGAAGAGCGAGTTGCCGCCGTCGATAATGATGTCGCCTTCGTCGAGATGGGGCATGAGCTCGTCGATCACCTCATCGACCGGCGGGCCCGCCTTGACCATGATCAGGATCGGGCGGGGCTTGGCGATGCTCTTGATAAACTCGGAGAGCCCCTTGGCCGCGAAAAAGCGGCCTTCTCCGCCGTGCTCGCCGATGAGCTCGTCCGTCCGCTCATGGTTGCGGTTGAAGACGGCGACGCCGAACCCATGCCGCGCCGCGTTTCGCGCCAGATTCGCCCCCATGACGGCCAATCCAAACACGCCGATGTCAGCTTGATCAGCCATCGCTCTCTCGCTCGCTCTTGGGACAGGACGCCCTCTTAGCCCTGCAACGAAGGGCTAAGCAAATTCGCATGTCGTCGCGGGCCGGCGCAGCGGCGGTTGACGGACGGCGTGGGATCGCGCTTTTTCTTGCCGTTGAACTCCAGGAGTCGAGACCTTGTCGCATCTCCCGCCGGACGCTTTATGGGTTCGGGTCTATTATGAAGACACCGACTTTTCCGGCCGGGTCTATCATGCTTCTTACTTACGGTTTATCGAGCGCGGCCGCACCGAGTGGCTGCGCCGGCGGGGATTCGCGCACCGGGACCTGGCCAAGAACTCAGGCGTCGCTTTTGCCGTGCGCTCGCTCACAATCGAGTATCTCGCCCCGGCGCTGATGGACGATCTCTTGACGGTGGAGACCAGCGTCGCCAAGGCGCGGGGCGCGTCGATCGATTTTCAGCAGCGCGTCTTGCGCGCCGACAAGGAGCTCGCCACCGCGATGGCGCGGGTCGCGGCGATTCGCAACGGCCGCCCGGCGCGGATTCCCGGCGAGCTTCGCCGTCTTCTTGATGCGCCGGCATGATCATGCGCGCGGACGTCACGCTGGCCTCGTCACGGCCTTGAATTGCGGCGGACGGAGCGTTTGACAACGTCCAGCTCCCGCATCAGCGCCCTGCGGGTTTCCGCAGGAACCTCAGCGAACAGCGCGATCATCCATTGTTCGTTCGCCTTCGCCATGACGCCGAACATCGAGGCGCCGGCCTTAGTCATCCGCACGTTCATCGCCCGGCGGTCGTCCGGAGACGGCTCGCGAACAACGAAACCCTGCTCGACCAGCTTGTCGACCAGACCCGTGACATTGCCGTTGGTGACCATCATACGCTGCGAGAGCTCGCCGAGCCGGAGCCCGTTCGGCTCGCGCTCGAGCTGGGCGAGAAGGTCGAACTGCGGCAGCGTGATGCCGAAGGATCGGCGCAGGTTGCGACGGATCTCGGCCGAGATCAGAGTGGTGGCCGACAGCAGGCGCAGCCAGAGGCGAAGCTCCGATCTGTGTCCGCTCTTCTCGCCGGCCAGGACGCTTTCCGCGTCGACCGCCTCGCTGCCGTTGTCCATGGCGGGCTCCCTCTCCAGATAATTTAATCTTGAAATAACGTCCAAATCACGTCCGGACAAGCGGCACGCCTTGAGGGCCGGAGCCCACAAAAAGCCTGGCCTTTGACCGGCGCGCTTATCCCGGCCGCCGGAGGCCTCCGCTTCGCCCCGTGCCGGCGTTCGGGCGCCGGAACCTCCAGATTGCAACCGCCGCGCGAATTCCGCGAAAGAAAACGAAAACTAAAAAAAAGCAAAATCGCTTTTTTTGGCTTTTCTTTTGCTTTCTTTTAGTTTTCGGAATCGGGCCTTTTCAATGGGTTATGAGCGAAAAAAGTAGAAAAAATTTCCTCGGCTTCCAACTCGCGCGAGAGGTTGTGGTTGAGCAAGGTTTTCAAACAGCCACGGCCTCTCCTCGCCAAGCCGGACGTTTTTGATTCCGTTAATGAGAATGTATATCGCTGATTTCTGATTTCGTCAAGTAAAAGTCAGACTGCGATGCCAACTGACAAGCGTCCGCCCTGCGCGCTTATCATATTTTAGCCATCAAATATTGAGATATAAAACTTAAGGAGGCCAGCATGCGCATCGTTTGCATCGGCGGCGGTCCGGCGGGTCTCTATTTCGGCCTCTTGATGAAGAGGCTGCACCCGGCGCACGACATCGAGGTGGTCGAGCGCAACCGGCCTTACGACACGTTCGGGTGGGGCGTCGTATTCTCCGACGCGACCATGGAGGCGATGAAGATCTGGGACCCGCAGACGGCGGCGGAGATCCAGAGCGCCTTCAATCACTGGGACGACATCGAACTCCTGTTCAAGGGGCGGCGCATCCGCACGACCGGCCACGGCTTTGTCGGCATCGGGCGCAAGAAGCTTCTCAACATCCTGCAGGCCCGCTGCGAGGCGCTTGGAGTCAAGCTCACCTTCGAGCGCGAAGTCAGTTCCGACCTCGAATTTCCCGACGCCGACCTCATCATCGCTTCGGACGGCGCTTCTTCGCGGGTGCGCGATCGCTACAAGGCGGTGTTCCAGCCCGATTTCGTCGTGCGTCCCAACCGCTACATCTGGCTCGGCGTGAACAAGCCGTTCGACGCCTTCACCTTCGATTTCCGCAAGACCGAACACGGCTGGTTCCAGGCCCATATCTATAAGTTCGACGACAAAACCTCGACCTTCATCGTCGAAACCGCCGAACAGACCTACAAGGCGCACGGCCTCGATAAGCTCGGCCAGGAAGCCTCGATCGGTTTCTGCGAGAACCTGTTCGCCGAGACGCTCGACGGCGCGAGGCTGATGACCAACGCCCGCCACCAGCGCGGCTCGCAATGGCTGAACTTCAATCGGCTGATCTGCGGGCGCTGGAGCCATTTCAACGGCCGCTCGCATGTCGTGCTGATGGGCGACGCCGCCCACACCGCCCATTTCGCCATCGGCTCGGGCACCAAGCTCGCGATCGACGACGCAATCGAGCTTGCGCGCCAGTTCGAGCGGCTGGGCCATGACAAGGACAGGATCCCGGCGGTCCTGGCGGACTACGAAGCGGTCCGCAGGGTCGATGTCGCCCGCATCCAGAACGCGGCCCGCAACGCCATGGAATGGTTCGAGGTGGTTGGGGAGCGCTATGCGGACGCGCTCGAGCCCGAGCAATTCATGTATTCCATGCTGACGCGCTCGCAGCGCATCAGCCACGAAAACCTGCGCCTGCGCGACAAGACGTGGCTCGAGGATTACGAACGCTGGTTCGCCGAGAAGGCGGAGATCGACGTCGAGGCGGACACGCGCCCGGCGCCGCCGGTGTTCACGCCCTTCAAGGCGCGCGGCGTGACGCTAGCCAATCGCATCGTCGTCTCGCCGATGGCGATGTATTCCGCGCTCGACGGCCTGCCGGGCGACTTCCATCTCGTCCATCTCGGCTCGCGCGCATTGGGCGGCGCGGGCCTCGTCTTCGCGGAAATGACCTGCGTTTCTCCCGACGCGCGCATCACGCCCGGCTGCCTGGGCTTATGGAACGAGGCGCAGACGGCGGCCTGGAGGCGGATCGCCGATTTCATTCATGCGAACTCGGCCGCCAGGGTCGCGATCCAGCTCGGCCATGCGGGCCGGAAGGGGGCGACCAAGGTCGCCTGGGAGGGCATCGACGAGCCGCTCGACGAAGGCGGCTGGCCGCTCATCTCCGCTTCCGCGCTGCCCTATCTGCCGCACGGCCAGACGCCGAGGGCGATGGACCGCGACGACATGGACCGCGTGAAAGCGGATTTCGTCGCCGCGACCCGGCGCGCGAACGAGGCCGCCGCCGACTGGCTCGAATTCCACGCGGCGCACGGCTATCTGATGTCGTCCTTCCTCTCGCCGCTCACCAACATCCGCAACGACGAATATGGCGGCGATCATCCCGGCCGCGCGCGCTATCCGCTCGAGGTGTTCCGCGCCATGCGCGCGGTCTGGCCCGATGAGAAGCCGATGTCGGTCCGCCTCTCCTGTCATGACTGGATGGAGACCGGCAACACGCCCGACGACGCCGCGATCTTCGCCGCCATGTTCAAGGAGGCAGGGGCCGATCTCATCGACTGTTCCTCGGGCCAGGTGTCGAAGGCGGAGCGGCCGGTCTATGGGCGCCTGTTCCAGACGCCGTTCGCCGACAAGATTCGCAACGAAGTCGGCATCCGCACGATCGCCGTCGGCGCAATCTCGGACGCCGACCAGGCCAATTCGGTTCTCGCCGCCGGGCGCGCCGATCTTTGCGCCGTCGCCCGGCCCCATCTTGCGGATCCCGCCTGGGCGCTGCATGAAGCGGCCAAGATGGGGCTCACCAACATTCCCTGGCCGAAGCAATATTGGTCCGGCAAGTCGCAATATGAGACCAATCTCGCGCGCGCCGCGCAAGCTTCGGCCAAGTGAGGCGATGACGGGGGTGGAGAGCGACCTTGCGGGCCGGCACGCGCTCGTCACCGGCGCGGGCGGGGGCATCGGCGCCGCGATTGCGCGCGCGCTTGGCCAAAGAGGCGCGCGGGTGACGCTGGCCGGGCGGCGCCGTGAGCCGCTTGTCAAAGTCGCGTCGACCCTGCCCGAAGCCAGCGCGCTGGCGCTCGATGGCTTCGACGTGACGGACGAAGGGGGAATCGCGCGCGGGCTCATGAAGGCGCGCGCCGCATTCGGGCCGGTCGACATTCTCGTCAACAACGCGGGCGAAGCGCCGAGCGCGCCGTTCGCGAAAATGGACATGGGCCTCTGGTCGCGCGTGATCGCGACCGACCTCACCAGCGTCTATCTGGTGACGCAGGCCGTCCTGCCGGATCTGAAGGCGGGCGGCGCCAAAGCGCGGATCGTCAACATCGCCTCGACCGCGGGGCTCAAGGGCTACGCCTATGTCTCGGCCTATACCGCGGCCAAGCATGGCGTGGTCGGCCTGACCCGGGCGCTGGCGCTCGAACTCGCCGGGACGGGCATGACGGTCAACGCGGTCTGCCCGGCTTTCACGGAGACGCCGCTCCTGGAGGCCGCGATCCGGAATATCATGGCGAAGACGGGTCGCACGGAGGCCGAGGCGCGCGCCGAACTCGCCAAGGGCATTCCCCTCGGCCGGCTGGCGCGGCCGGAGGACGTGGCGAGTGCGGTTCTCTGGCTTGTCTCCGAGGCGGCCGGCTTCGTGACCGGCGAAGCGCTTTCCATTTCCGGCGGAGAGGTCATGCGATGACGGACGAGCACCATTCCGCGATGCGCGGCGCCCTGCGGCCCTTCAAGGACTACAAGGCGGCGCATTTCCTCTGGGAGACGGACGCGAACGGCCGCGTGGCGACGATCCGCCTCAACCGGCCCGACAAGAAAAACCCGCTGACCTTCGAGTCCTACGCGGAATTGCGCGACCTCTTTCGCGACCTCGCCTACGCCTCGGACGTGCGGGCGGTGGTCCTCGTGGGATCGGGCGGGAATTTCTGTTCCGGCGGCGACGTGTTCGAGATCATCGAGCCGCTGACGCGGATGAAGATGCATGACCTCCTCGCCTTCACCCGCATGACGGGCGACCTCGTGAAAGCGATGCGCAAATGTCCGCAGCAGATCATCGCCGCGGTGGACGGCGTCTGCGCCGGCGCGGGCGCCATTCTGGCGATGGCGTCCGATCTGCGCTACGCTTCGCCGCAGGCGAAGGCGGCGTTTCTGTTCACGCGGGTCGGCCTTGCCGGCGCCGACATGGGCGCGTGCGGGATTCTGCCGCGCATCATCGGCCAGGGACGGGCGGCGGAGCTGCTCTACACCGGCCGCTCGCTCTCAGCCGAGGAGGGCTTCGCCTGGGGCTTCTACAATGCCTTGCATCCCGCCGAGGCGCTGGAGGCCAAGGCGCATGAGATCGCGACTTCGTTGGCCGACGGCCCATGGTTCGCGCATGGCGTGACCAAGACCATGTTCAACCAGGAATGGTCGATGGGGATCGACGAGATGATCGAGTCGGAAGCGCAGGCGCAGGCGATCTGCATGGCGACCGGCGATTTCCGGCGCGCTTTCGAAGCCTTCGCGGCGAAGCGCAAGCCGGCCTTCGCGGGAGACTGACCCCCATGTCCGCCCCGCTCGCTCGCGGGCCGACGCGCGAGCATCTCGACTGGCCGTTCTTCGGGCCCGAGCATCACGCCTATGCGGCGGAGCTCGACACGTTCGCCGCTTCCGGCGCTCTCGCCGACGTGGACCATCATGATGTCGACGCGTCCTGCCGCAGCCTGGCCGCGGCGCTCGGAAAGGCTGGTCTGCTCGACGCTTGCGTGGCCGCCGCCGACGGCGACGCATCGACCATCGATTCGCGCAAGGCCTGCCTCGCCCGCGAGACGCTGGCGTTTCATGACGGGCTCGCGGATTTCGCCTTCGCGATGCAGGGCTTGGGCTCCGGCGCGATCGGCCTCGCCGGATCGCCGGAGCTTCGGCGCGTGTTCCTGCCCAAGGTGCGTTCCGGCGAATGGCTTGCGGCTTTCGCGCTGTCCGAGAAGGACGCAGGCTCCGACGTCGCCGCCATGACCTGCGCGGCCGAACGCGCCGGCGACGGCTACGCCCTCAATGGTGAGAAGACCTGGATCTCGAACGGCGGCATCGCCAACTTTTATTGCGTCTTCGCCCGCACCGGCGAAGCGCCCGGCGCGCGCGGCCTTTCCGCCTTCGTCATTCTGCCGGGCGATCCCGGATTCTCGATCGCCGGGCGGATCGAGGTGATCGCGCCTCATCCGCTCGCGACCTTGCGGTTCGAGAACTGCCGCGTCCCCGCGAGCCGGATGCTCGGCGCGCCGGGCGAGGGGTTCAAGATCGCGATGCGCACGCTCGATATCTTCCGGGCCTCGGTGGCCGCGGCGGCGCTGGGCTTCGCACGGCGCGCGCTCCACGAAGCGATCGATCACGCGCGCTCGCGAAAAATGTTCGGCGCGACGCTCGCCGATCTCCAACTGACGCAGGCGGCAATCGGCGAGATGGCGACCGATGTCGACGCCGCCGCGCTGCTCACCTATCGCGCCGCGTGGCGCCGCGACGTTCAGCGCCTGCCGGCCACCAGGGAAGCCGCGATGGCCAAGATGACGGCGACCGAGACGGCGCAGCAGGTCATCGACCGCGCCGTCCAGATGTTCGGCGGCCGCGGCGTGCGCTCGGGCGAGATCGTGGAGCAGCTCTATCGCGAAATCCGGGCGCTCAGGATCTACGAAGGCGCCACCGAAGTGCAGAAGCTCATTGTCGCGCGCGAGACGTTCAAGTCCGCCTGAGGCCGCATGGAGACGAAACCGATGCATCAGATGCTGCAGCCTGACGGCTGGATGAAGCCGAAGGGCTATGCGAACGGGATCGCAGCCGCGGGGCGCCTTGTGTTCGTCGCCGGGCAAATCGGCTGGAACGAGCAATGCGTGTTCGAGGCGCAGGATTTTCTGGGGCAGTTCAGGCAGGCGCTGAAGAACGTCGTCGCGGTTCTGGCGGAGGCGGGCGCTGAGTCCCAGCACGTGACCACGATGACCTGGTTCGTCACCGACAAGGCGGCTTATCTTCGGGACGCGAAGGCGGTCGGCCAGGCATGGCGCGAGATCATGGGCCGCAACTATCCGGCCATGACGGTCGTCCAGGTCGTGGCCCTGATCGAGGACGCGGCGCAGATCGAAATTCAGGCGCAGGCCGTCATCTCCGCCTGATCCAGCCCATCGTCACGGCGCGCCTGGTCTAGCGGTAGTTTTACCGGCGCGCCCTAATGTTTTCAGAGCCTTGCGACCCCGTTTAGTTCCGCGCTGTAACTCCCAAGCCGGGTGAGTCCGAATTGTCACACGGTGTGTGAGATCGTTGAGGTTTTGCGAGATTTTCGAGACGGGCGGGGGCGAACCGTGAGTTAAGGTGGGGATGATTCTCCCTGCCGAAGTTCAGGCGCTGATCGAAGCGCTCCGGAGCGAGATTTCCGCGCTTCGCTCGGAGGTCGCCGATTTGCGGCGGGAGAACGAGGGCCTTCGAGCCGAGAACGCCGAGCTTCGGCGCCGGCTGGATCTGGACAGCACGACGAGCTCCAAGCCGCCTTCGAGCGACGGGCTGAGGAAGAAGTCGCGCCTTCCCGGCAGCCTTCGCGGCCGTTCGGGCAAGGCGAGCGGGGGACAGCGGGGCCACAAGGGCGACACGCTGCGGCGGACGGCGACGCCCGACTGGGTCGTCCGACACGAGGCTGCGGCGTGCCGGCGCTGCCGGGCGGCGCTCGCGGCTTCGATGCAGACCGGGGTGGAGACGCGTCAGGTGTTCGACCTGCCCGAGCGGCTGATCGAGGTCACGGAGCACCAGGGCGCCATCTATGCCTGCGCCCGATGCCGCGGCGTGACGCGGGCTGCGTTCCCCGACGGCGTGATCTCGCCGACCCAATATGGCGAGCGCATCAAGGCGGCGGCGGTCTATCTCAACGTGCAGCAGCTTGTGCCCGAGGACCGGACGGCGCAGGCGCTTCAGGACCTGTTCGGCGCGCCGCTCGTCTGCCCGGCGAGCGTGATCGCGTGGATGGGCAAGAAGGCTCAGGCTCTGGAGGGCGTCTATCAGGCGATCGGGACGCGCGTCGGCGGGGCCAAGGTCAGGCATCTCGACGAAACCGGCTTTCGCATCGCAGGCTCCCTGCAATGGCTGCATACGACGTCGAGCCGGAGCCATACCTTCTACCGGGTCGGAGCGGCGCGCGGCGATGTTCCCGCAGGGTTGAAGGGCGGCGTCGTCGTGCATGACCATTTCCGCCCCTACAACGCCCTCGCGGACGTCGCTCACGCCTTCTGCAACGCCCATCACCTGCGCGAACTCAAGGCGCTCATCGAGATCGACAAGGAGCCGTGGGCGCAAGCCATGCGCGACGTCCTCCTCGACGCCGCAAAGGCCGTGCGCCAAGCCAAAGAGGCCGGCGCCCGGGCGCTCGAACCCGAACGCGTGCAAGGCTTCGTCGACCGCTACTGGCAGGCCGTTCGGGAAGGGCTCGCCTTCCATCGCGCCCTGCCGGCCTTCGATCCTTCGCCCGGCTCGAAAAAACGAAAGAAGCAGCGCCCAGGCCATAATCTCCTCATCCGCTTCAAGACCTTCAAGGACGAGACCCTGCGCTTCCTCGTCGACTTCGACGTCCCGTTCACCAATAACCTGGCCGAACAGGACCTGCGCATGGCCAAGGTCAAAATGAAAATCTCGGGCGGCTTCCGCACCTTCGAAGGCGCTCACGTCTTCGTCCGCATGAGGTCCATCGTCTCCACCGCACGAAAGCACGGCCTCAACATTCTCAAAGCCCTCACTGCAAACCCCTCCCAACTCCTCCTCGCAATCGCAGCCTGAAAACAGACGGCTTGGGAGTTACTCCGCGCTTAAAATCGCGACCGCGCGTTACACAATAACGTATATGAAATGTTAAATAATCAAGACAACAGCGACGCCTTGCATTTTTGATCGACTCCTTGGCGACGGTTCATTCCCGTTCTCAGCCCGCCAGCATCTTCGCGACCATGAACCCCGAGCCTGCGCCGGTGCCGGCGCCCGGCCAGGTGGACGCGCCGCAAAGATAGAGGTTCTTGACCGGCGTCCGATAGCGCGACCAGCCAGCGACGGGACGCAGGAAGAAATTCTGGTCGAGATGATGGCTGCCGGACAGGCTGTCGCCGCCGATCAGATTCGGGTTCTCCCGCTCGAGATCGAGCGGCGAGAAGACCGCCCGGCTGAGCACACGGCTTCGCAGCCCCGGCGCGTAAGTCTCGAGAATGTCCAGCACGCGGTCCGCATAGGCCTCGCGGGCCCCGTCCCAGCCACGGGCCGCGATGGTCCCCGCGGCGTCGCCGCGAATCTCGGCCGGCAGAACACGGACCTGAATCCAGAGCACGTGCTTGCCCGCGGGCGCGCGGGAGGGATCGATCGCCGTCGGCTGGCCGACGACCAGCACCGGCTCAGCGGGCAGGAGGCCGGCCGCCGCCTCGGCATAGACGCGCGTCATCATTTCCATGTCGGGGGCGACATGAACGTAGGCGAATTCGCGCAGCGCCCTTCCGGCGCGCCAGTCGGGCAGATCGTCCAGCGCGAGGTGGATCATCATCGCGCCAGGGCCGGCGCGAAAGCTCTTCACGGCTCCGCGGAAAGAGGCGGGCGTCGCATCGGGCGGCGTCAGATCTTCGAATACGATCTTCGGATGAACGTTGGCGATGATCGTTCCGGCTTCGAGCTTGCGGCCGCTTCGCAACGTCACGCCCGAGGCGGCGCCGTTGGCGAGGTCGATTCTTGACGCCCCGTCTCCGAGAATGAGCTCGCCGCCCTTCGCGTTCAGGGCGCCGACCATCGCCTTGACGATCGTGTCCGCGCCGCCCTGTCCAATCACCATGCCGAGGCTCTGGTTGGCCATGGATTCGAGGTAAGGGAAGAGCGCGCCCCCCGCGACGTCCGGCGGGAAATCGAGATGCAGGCCCCAGGCGGCCATCATCGTCTTGACTTTCGGATGCTCGAATCGCGCATCGAGAAAGTCGCGCGGGGACGCCAGCAGCAGCTTCACGGTGTCGTAGAGCCGGTTCGTTCCCATCGTCCGCCACGCCTTCCACACGACCCTGGCGGCCGCGATCGAGGGCATGGGCGAACCCAGGAGCGCGAAGATGTGGGGCGCATCCTCGCCAAACTGTCCGAGCAAATCAGCCCAGGCCTTCGCATCCGCCGGCGAGAGGGCGGAAATGCCTGCGAGCGTCTTCTCCAGCGCCCGGCTGACGCCGAGATACGTCCCGTCGCGAAATACGGTCGCGAAAGCATGCTCCGCCGGAACGAAGGCAAGACCGTGCGCCAGGAGCGCATCCTTGTGCGCGGCGAAAAAACCCGAGCCCGCGAACATGGAAAGGTTCATCGCGCAGAGATCGTGCCGGAAGCCGGGAAGCGTCAGATCGCGCGTCTTGACGGCGCCGCCTGGCTCTTCCTTCGCTTCGACGATGGCGACGCACTTTCCCCTGGCCGCCAGATGCACGCCCGCCGCCAGGCCATTATGGCCGGCGCCGATGATGACCGCGTCGTAGGCCATTCAGATTTCGAGCCCCATTCCATGCATTTCCAAGCAACTCGACAAAGCGAGAAGGGAGGATAGGTGAGACGTCCGCGAATAGCCCCCGCTTCCTCGTTCACGCCAATTTGTGAGGAAGTTGCCCCAGTTTTGAACCCGTCGCAACAGAAACGGCTATCGGAGGCTTTCGCTTCAGGGCGCGGTGGCCTGCGCAGATTGTTGCAAGCTCATATTTCTCTGCCTAAGCTTGTCGGCGACGCTCGCGGCGGTGACAGGCCGCCCGCCAGGGGCGACGCGACAGGAGGGCTTTCCCCATGACTTCGAACACAACGCTGGCCGACCTTGCCGCGGCGCTGCTTGCAGGCTCCGTCAGGGTCGTGGATCTCTCCGCTCCGCTGGGGCCCGACACGCCGGTGCTCTATCTCCCTCCGAACGTGGGCAAGAATACGCCCCCGGTGAAGGTCCACTCGATCTCGAAGTATGATGCGGATGGTCCCTTCTGGGCGTGGAACTGGATCGAGCTCGGCGAGCATACCGGCACCCATTTCGACGCGCCCCGGCACTGGATCAGCGGCAAGGATTATCGGGACGGCGCCACCGACACGATCCCGGTCAGGAATTTTGTCGCGCCGGTCAATGTGATCGATCGCTCCAAAGAGACGGCGGCGAACCCGGACTATCTGCTGACGCCCGACAGCATCAAGGAATGGGAGAAGGAGCACGGCGAGATCGAGCGCGGAACCTGGGTGCTCCTGCGCACGGACTGGTGGAAGCGCAACGGCAGCACGGAGACCTTCCTCAACGCCGACGACAAGGGGCCACATTCTCCGGGTCCGACGGCGGAGGCCATATCCTACCTCGTGTCCAAGGGCGTAATCGGCTGGGGTTCAGAGACGGTCGGCACGGACGCCGGCGCGGCCGGCGGCATGGATCCGCCTTTCCCCGCCCACACCCTCATGCACAAGGCCAACCGCTACGGCCTCGCGAGCCTCTGCCAGCTCGACCAACTTCCGCCTAAGGGCGCGGTGCTGATCGCGGCGCCGCTGAAGTTCGTGGACGGGACCGGGTCTCCGGTTCGGGCGCTCGCTCTCGTTCCCGCCTGATCGCCGGATGGCGAGCGCCGACTATGTGATCGTCGGCGGCGGGATCAACGGTCTCGTCGCCGCCTCCATGCTGGGCAAGAAGGGCCGGAAGGTGCTGCTGCTCGAACGCAGCGACCGCCTCGGCGGGTGCCTGCGCACGGAGGAGATCACCGCGCCCGGCTTCATCCATGACGTGATGGCGACGACGCTGGTCTTGTTCCTGACATCGCCCGCCTATGGCGCGATCGGCAAGGACCTTGAAGCGCGCGGGTTCAAAGTCGCGCATTCGGACCTGCCGACTGGCGTTATCAGGCCCGACGGATCGCATGTTCTGTTCTCGCACGATCGCGCCCGTAACGTCGCGACCTTCGAGGCGTGCGCCAAGGGCGACGGCGTGGCCTTTGCGCAGGAGATGAACCGGATGGGCGCCGACGCGCCTTTCCTGTTCGCGCTGCTCGGCGGACGCCTGTGGTCGCGGCAGACGGCGACGCTGCTCGCGCGCGAGGCATGGAAGCGCGGGCCTCGCGAGCTCGCGGCCTGGTTCGGCGAGGCGCTGCGCCCGGCGCGCCACCATCTGGAATCGGCTTATGCCTCGGAAGCGATTCACGCGCTCTGGGCGCCATGGGGCCTGCACTGCGGCCTCAATCCCGAGAGCGCCTATTCGGGCCAGATGATCAAGGTCATCGCCTTCGCCATCGAAATGGCGGGTTGCCCGATCGCGGTCGGCGGCGCGAAGACCCTGGTCGGCGCCTTCGAGCGGCTCATCGCCGACAATGGCGGGCTGATCCAGTGCGGCGCGGATGTCGACCGCATCGAGACGGCGGGCGCGGACGGGCGCGCGCGGGCCGTGCTGCTGGCGTCGGGGGAGCGGATCGAAGCCTCAGAGGGAATCCTCTGCTCGATGACGCCGACCCAGCTCTATGGGCGGCTCCTGCGCGATCACCCCGCCTCGGCCAAGGCAGAGGAATTGCTCAAGCGCTATCGCTACGGCAAGGGCGACATGCAGATCCACTATGCGCTCAACGCGCCGCCGCGATGGAAAGGCGGCGACGACCTTGGCAAGGTCGCGCTTCTCCATGTCACGCCCGGTCTCGACGGCGTTTCGCGCGCCGCCAACGAATGCGAGCGCGGCCTCCTGCCAGCCGAGCCTACGATCTGCGTCGGCCAGCCAACCGCGCTCGATTCCTCGCGGGCGCCGGAAGGAAAGGCGATCCTTTGGCTGCAATTGCCGGAGGCGCCGCGCCATATCAAAGGCGATGCAAAGGGCGAAATCGCCGCGCCCCCAGACGGACGCTGGACGCCAAAGATCCGCGAGGCCTATGCCGACCGGGTGGAGGCGCTTTTTTCGCGCCATATCGAGAACTTTTCTTCGCTCGTCATCGCCCGCAAGGCCTATTCGCCCGCGGATCTCGAGGCGCTGAACATCAATCTCGTCGGAGGCGATCCGTATGGCGGGTATTGCGGCCTCGACCAGTTTTTCCTTTGGCGGCCCTTCGCTGGCTCGACGAACCACGCCACGCCCGTCCCTCGCCTCTATCAGATCGGCGCCTCGACGCATCCGGGCCCCGGGCTTGGCGGGGGCTCCGGGTTTCTTCTCGCCAGTGCGCTGAAATGAGCGGCGAAACCTCAGTCAAGGCGTCCATCTTCGAGGACCATCTCTGGCTGCGTGGCGCAAGCCCCGGCCTCCGGCCGACGCTTGGGCAGATCGGCCTTCAGCAATTCGCGCCCTATCTCATCAACAGCATTTCGTTGAGCTGGGTGACGCATCTCGCTTCCGCGCTCAAGGCGCATGACATGACGACGACGCAGATGCGCGCGCTCGCCGTGCTCAGCATCTCCTCGCCCGTCACCATCAACGAGCTGTCGCAATTCGCGCTCACCGAACAGTCGACGATGAGCCGGACGCTCGACGCGCTCGAGGAGCAGGCGTTCATCGTCCGCAAGCCGCGCGCGGAGGACCTGCGCGTGCGCGACGTCGAGATAACTCAGGCCGGGCGCGACGCCTTCGCCAGGGTGTGGCCGACGATGTACGACCTGCTTCTCAAGATATTCGATGGCATCGACAACGAGGAATACAAGGCTTTCACGGCGACGATGCACAAGATGATGTCGAACGTCCGCAAGCACGAGATCTGATCATTCCAGCGCGACGCACGTGGATGGCCCCTCAGAGGCCTATAGCGTCGCGATGGTTTTCAACATTCCGTCCAGCGCAACGCCCTTCTCATCCGCAAGCGCCGCGCGCTTGAGACGGTCGAGCCACGCCGGCCCATCCTCCAGTTTCGCGAGCTTCGGGACGGCTCCGAGCACGCGGTCAAACTTCGACAATCCGCGCGCATGGGTGTCCGAATAGCCCTTGACCAACCGCCTGCAGGCTAGGGCCTCAACGCCCAGTTCGTAACGCGCCTCCAGGGCGTCGGTTGCGATTTTCAGCCAGCCTTCGCGATGCGCGCTCTCGCGCGCGTGGCGCAGACTTTTGCGGCGGCGCGGGCCGAGGCTCGCCGCGGCGGCAAGCATCAGATAGCCGGTGACCGTGTTCGGCCGGATCCGGCGACCGCGATCGACCAGCTTCCGCAGGCGGGCCACGAGTTTCGGCCGCGCTTCGATCCACTCGCCGAGCGCCCTGGGCAGCGAGCCGCAAACCTCCTCGACGCGGGGGTGGAAGAATTCGGTCGTCGTCACGATCACGTCCGGCGCCGCGCCGACCTCCTCGCGGACGCGCCTCTGGCGAGAGGCGCGGATCTTGAGGTCAGCGACGCGCGGCACGTCATCATAGGCCATCGCGGTCGCGACGTATTTGGCCGCGGCGACGGTGAAGGCGAAGCCCTTGTCCGCGCCGCCCTGCGCCCGGTCCCGTTCCGAAAGCGCGGCCAGGCGGTCGAGATATTCGAGCCCATAAGCCGGGTCGAGATAATCGACGAGCTTGCGCGCGCCGGCCGCGATCATCGGCTGCGCGACTTGAGGAAACGCGCGGATGCGCTCGCCGATGCGGTCGAGATCGGCGTGGCCGGTCTTTTCCGGCCAGACGATGAAGCGCTTCTCAGGAAAGCGCTGGATTGGTTCGACCGGATTGGCGTTCGTCTGATCGAAGGCGGCGGTGAAGGCGCGCAGACTCGACTCGACGCCAGTGCCGCCGGCGCGGATCGCCTCCTCGAAGGCCGGGCGGGCAAACGGCAGCGCTCCGGACGCGGCGAGCGCGCCGAACATCGTGGCGGAAATGACGCTTCCCTGCGCCTTGGCCATCGCCTCCATGTTGAAGGCGACGACACGTCTGGCGGCGAATTCCGTGGCGAGAGACACGGCGGCCGGATCGGCGACGCCGTCGCCGGGCGCCTGTTTCTCCACCACGGCGAGCGCCCGGTGGGTCGAGGCGATCAGCGTTGTCCGGTCAGGCGTGACGAGGCCGCGCAGCACTGAACGGCCGGCTTCCATGAGCTCCGCCGCCATCACCACGTCGAGATCTCCCGGCGTCGGCATGAGCGCGAACACCGGCTCCGCGCCATCCTTCGGCGGCGCCATCTCGATGTAATAGATGGTTGCGCCGGTGCGTTGCGCGACGCCTGGCACGGAGGTCGACTGCGCCGCCCACCCTCGGGATTCCGCAAGCGAGACGATCCAGTCGGCGAGCACGCCGCCGCCCTGTCCGCCCATGGCGAGAATGGCAAGCGAGATGCGCTCGGACGACCGTCCCGGTGCGCGGGTCGTGACGTCGCTGCTCACGCCGCGTCTTCGACGAGGCGAACCCGGCCGCGCTCCCGGCGCGCTTCGAACCAGCCGATCACTGCCGCGCGAAGAGCGGCGATGCGGCGGTCCCAGCCAGTCGGATTGTGGAGAACCTCCGCGCGATAGAACGAAGGACAGAGCGCCGCCGCCTCGGCGACCTCGCCGCAATTTCCGCATCCGACGCAATTCTCGTCGATCGCGGCCACGGGATCGTCCCGCAACGGATCGTCGGTCTGCTTCACCGAGAGCGAGGGACAGCCGGAGAGACGGATACAGGCGTGATCGCCGGTGCAGATGTCCTCGTCGACGCCGAATTTCTCACGCACCACCCGCTGCCCGCCCTTGATCGCCTTCATCAGGATCGGGCGCACGCGACGCTGCTTGTTCAGCATGCACTCGGAGGAGGCGACGATGATCTTCGGACCTTCGGCCTTGGTCGTCAGCGCCTCCCGCAGCGTGTCGCGGAGCTTGCCGACATCATAGGTGCGGTCGATCTGGCGCACCCATTGCGCGCCTATGCCGCGCACGGCGTTGACGATGCTGTTGTTGGTCTTTCGCCGCGGATTGAGCGCGCGGGACGAAGGAATATCCTGCCCGCCGGTCGCCGAGGAATAGAAATTGTCGACGATCAGCGTGACGCCGTCGTGTTTGTTGAAGACTGCGTTCCCCACGGACGAGGCGAGTCCGTTGTGCCAGAAGCCGCCGTCGCCGAGCACCGAGATCGAGCGTTTGCCGGCGGGCACGTTGAAGGCGGAGGCCGAGGCGGGCCCGAGGCCGTAGCCCATCGTCGTCGCGCCAATGTTGAACGGCGGCAGGATCGAAAACAGATGGCAGCCGATATCGGCTGACACGTGGTGCTGGCCGAGCTCCTGCTCGACAAGCTTCATCGCCGCGAAGATCGGCCGCTCGGGGCAGCCGATGCAGAAGCCCGGAGGACGCGGAGGCACCACTTCGGCGAGCCTCTTCACCCGGGGATCGGCGAGGATCGGAGCAGGATCCGGCAGCGGCGGCTCGTTGCCAAGCAGCTCGCGCGCATAGGTCGCGAGAAACTTGCGCAAGCCGGTCGTGAGCGCCGGCGCCGTATATTCGCCGCCCATCGGCAGCACGTCTTTGCCGGAGACCTTCGTCTGAATGTCGCGGCGGCGCAGGATGGTGTTGAGGTCGCGCTCGATATAGTCCGGCGCGCCCTCCTCGACCACGATCACGGCTCTCTTGTCATGGCAGAAGTCGATGAGCTCGTCTTCGATGAGAGGATAGGCGACGTTGAGCACGTAGATCGGGATGGAGCATCGCCCGTGCGCGTCGGCAAGCCCGAGATATTCGAGCGCTCGCATCGTCGTGTTCCATAAGCCGCCCAGCACAACGACGCCGACGTCGCCCTTCTCGGGGCCAAAGGTTTCGTTGAGCTTGCGCGACTTGATGAATTCGATGGCCGCCGGCATGCGGCGCTCGTGCTTGTCCTTCTCATGCATGAACGAAGCGGGCGGCAGCACGATGCGATTGACGTCGCGCACCGGATTCTCCAGGGCCTCGCGCAGCGAGAATTGCGGCTTGCGATTGTCCTTGCAGACGAAGCGCCCGTGCATGTGACAGGTGCGGATACGGATTTCGAGCATCACGGGCGTGTTGGACGCCTCCGATAGCTCGAAGCCCTGTTCGACCATTCGCACGATGGTCGGCAGGTGCGGCCGCGGATCGAGAAGCCAGATCTGCGACTTGAGCGCATAGGCGTGGCTGCGCTCCTGCATGATCGAGGAGCCTTCGCCGTAATCCTCGCCGATGACGATCATCGCGCCGCCGGTGACGCCACCGGAAGAGAGATTGGAGAGCGCGTCGGCGGCGACATTGGTGCCGGCGGTCGACTTCCAGGTCACAGCGCCGCGCACCGGATACATGACCGAAGCAGAGAGCGTCGCCGCGGCCGTCGCCTCAGAGGCCGACGTCTCGAAATGCACGCCGAGCTCGTCGAGCACATCCTTGGCGTCAGCCAGAACATCCATCAGGTGCGAGATCGGCGCGCCCTGATAGCCGCCGACATACGACACGCCGGACTGAAGCAGAGCCTTCGTGATGGCGAGAATGCCCTCGCCACGGAAAACTTCGCCCTCGCCAAGCTTGAGATCCTCGACCTCGCGAGCGAAAGAGCGTTCCGCCATCGCGCGCCTCCTGCCAATTGGGCTCTGATGCGGCCAGCGGGGAGTGGCGGCCGTTCATCTGCATTAGCATATTTTTTGTCGAAATCCCCTGTCAACGGCGGCAGGATTGGAAAGGGCCCCAAATCGGGCGCCTCGCCGCCAAATCGGAGGCAGCGGCGCCGCAAATGCGGGCTCTTGCAGGAGTCCTCAAGGGCTTGACTCTCGGGGCCATTCTGACAAGCTATCTATGAGTTTGCATGTAATTGTGATGGAACCGAAGCCGTCGTTCACGAAGGCGAATCGAGAGCTTGAGCGAGCCCGTGAATGCGCGGTTGGCTGTGGCGCGGTCGGTTTGGATACCGGGAGGGTGGAATGTTCGATGTGAACTCGACGCCAGGCGCTCGCGCTCGGGGGAACAGGGATTCTTTCGCAGCTTCTGTTCAGCGGAGGGGCCGTCGCTGAGACCGCCGACAAGCTCACGATCGCTTTCAATGTCAACCTTCCCTCGTTCGATCCGACTGTCGGCCCCTCGGCGGTCAATCCCACGATCCAGGCGATCTACCGCGCCATCTTCGATCAGCCTGTCGGGCAGAAGCCCGACTTGTCCTTCACGCCCGGTCTTCTGACCGCCTGGGGATGGAACGACGACAAGTCTAAAGTCTGGATGGATGTGCGCGAGGGCGTCGTCTGGCACGATGGCTCGCCCTTCACGCCGGAAGACGTTGTCTGGTCGCTCGAGCGCGCGGGCGACCCGAAGACCGGCAATCCGATCCAGTTCGTCTGGGGCACGATCGGCAATTTCAAGATCGACGGCCACCGGGTCACGGGGGACGTCAAGCAGTTCGATCCGGTGCTGTTCAAATGGATGGCTTTTCTCACCGGCTACATCCTGCCGAAGGCCCATTACACCAAGGTCGGGGCCGAGGGGTTCGAAAAGAAGCCGATCGGCGCTGGCCCGTACATGGTCGACGAGTATCAGGGCAATTCGTTCCTGCGGCTCAAGCGCAACGACAAATACTGGGGTGAGAAGGGCGCCTTCGAGACCGTGATCTTCAAGTTCGTCCCTGACCCGACAAGCCGCGTCGCGGAGATCGAAAGCGGCTCGGCCGATGTGACGCTGGAGGTCCCGTACGAGGAATACGACCGGCTGAAGGCGAAGCCGGGTCTCGCCGGCGTGTGCGAACCCATCTCCGACATCGGCATGATTTTCATCAGCAACAACAACAAGGAGATGGAGGACGAGAACGTCCGGCTCGGCGCGATCCACGCCATCGACAAGGACGTGATCGCCAAGCGGCTTCTGCGTGGCTACGCCACCCCGATCGCGACGCTTGAGGCGCCGAGCTACATTGCCTTCAATCCCGAGGTGAAGGACCACTACGATCCGGAACTCTCGAAGACGCTTCTCGCCAAGAGCGGCTATACGCCCGAGAAGCCGGTGAAGTTCACGATCCAGACGACCCGCGGCTTCAAGCCGAAGGACTACGAGATGATCCAGGCGATCGTCGGCATGTGGCGCAAGGTCGGCATCGCGGCGGACATCGAGGTCTACGAGATCGCCAAGCACTATGAACTGCGGGCCGCGCACAAGCTCGCGCCGATGGCCTTCTACAACTGGGGCAACGCGATCGGCGATCCGACCACCTCGACCGGCTTTGCGATGTATTCGAAGTCGCCGCACTCGGGCTGGAAGTCGCAGGACGTCGACGACCTGATCAATCCGTTATGGGCCGAGAAGGACGAGGAGAAGCGGATCGCCGGCTGGAAGAAAGTCGACGAATATGTGCACGAGAAGGGCTATGTGATCCCGCTCGTGCAGTATTACCAACCGATCGTCTTCAAGTCTTCGCTCAAAGTGACGCCGAACGGCACCGGCGCGCTGCAACCGACTTTGGTGTCGAAGGCGTGAAAGCGCCGGGAGCGCGACTGCCGGGCGCGATCTCGCGCTCCCTCTCCCGTTCCCGCGGCGAATGATCTCCGGCGCGGCCTATCGTTTGGCCATGGCCGCCATCACGCTGGCCGGCGTTGCGGTCATCATCTTCGTTCTTTTGCGCGTCGTTCCCGGCGATCCGATCGCCATGATGATCTCGCCGGGCGCATCGCCCGCGGATATCGCAGCGCTGCGCGCGCATTACGGCCTCGACGCGAGCCTGCCGGTCCAGTTCCTGGTCTGGGCGAAGGATCTGCTTCGCGGTGATCTCGGAACGTCGATTTCGCTGCATCGAGATGTGCTCTCGATCCTCGCCGAGCGTCTGCCGGCGACGCTCGAACTGGCGCTCGCGGCTCTCGCCTTCGCCGTCCTGCTTGGCGGCGCGATGGCGATCTTCGCGGTGATGGTGGACGATAGCCCGCTCTCGCCGCTCATCGACGCGCTGAACGGCCTTTTTCTCGCCGTTCCCGATTTCATCTGGGCCTTCGTCCTCGTGCTCCTGTTCGGGGTCTTCGCCCCCATTCTCCCCATGTCCGGCCGGATCGATCCGAGCATCGAGACGAATTTCGTCACGCCCTTCTATCTGATCGAGAGCCTGCTCACGTTGCGCTTCGCGATCTTCTTCGATGTCCTGCGGCACATGATCATGCCGACGCTGGCGCTCGGAATTCCGCTCGCCGCGGTCATCACGCGGGTCCTGAAGGAGTCGTTGCGCGAAGCGATGGTGCAGGACTATGTGCTGCTCGCCAGGCTCAAGGGGATGTCCAGGCTGCGGCTCATCCTGCAGGAGGCGCTGCGCAACGCAATCGCGCCGACGCTGGCGCTGACCGGCGTGCAGTTCACCTTCCTGATCGGCGGCACGGTCATTGTCGAGCGCATCTTCTCCTATCCCGGCATCGGCAACATGGCGATCGACGCCGTGATCAACCGCGATCTCCCGCTGATCCAGGGGCTGACTCTCGTTTTCGGCGCCCTCTTCATTGTCGTGAACATGGTCGTCGATCTTATGGTGATGAAGTCCAATCCAAGGCTTCGTCATGGCTGACGCCGCGCTCGGCGCGGGCCACGCGGACGCCGCGCCCAGACGGTTCGAGGCGCTTCGCGCGTGCCTGGCCGAACCCAAGGTGGTGATCGGCGGCGGCTTCATCCTCTTCCTTCTGATCCTGGCGATCTTCGCGCCCTGGATCGCGCCGAAGGATCCGCTGGAGCAGGACGTCATCCTCGGGGTGACCCCGCCTGGATGGATGGCGGGCGCGGAGCCGGGCCACTGGCTGGGGACCGACGATCTCGGCCGCGACATTCTCTCGCGTGTGATTTACGGGTCGCGGGTCGCTCTCACGGTGGCCTTCGTCGCGGCGAGCCTCGCCGCCGCGCTGGGGTCCGTGCTCGGCCTTCTTGCGGGCTGGCGCGGCGGCTGGGTCGACGCGATAGTCTCGCGCGCCGTCGAGATCTGGATGGCCTTTCCGCCCGTGCTGCTGTCGATCCTGCTTGTCGCCGTCGTCGGCGCGGGCGTCGGCTCGGTCATCGCGGCGATCGCCATCATCGACTGGACGCGCTTCTGCCGCGTCGTGCGCGCCGAGACGATCAACCAGGCGAGCAGCGACTATGTGACCGCGGCTCGCGCCGTGGGCTTCTCGCGCACGCGCATCCTGATCCGCGAAATCTTTCCCAATGTCCTGCCGGTGCTCATCGCGCTCGTCAGCCTCGAAATGGGCATCGCGGTGATCGTCGAGGCGATCCTGTCTTTCGTCGGCCTTTCCGTCTCGTCGGACACGCCGACCTGGGGCGGCATGATCGCGCAGGGACGGCAGTTCATCCACCAGGGCGCATGGATCCTCGCGGCGCCGCTCATCATGCTGTTCCTCACCGTGCTCGCCTTCAACCTGCTTGGCGAAGGCCTGCGTCGCGCGCTCGATCCGGTGCTGAGGCGGTGAGCGAGCCGATTCTCGCGGTTCATGGCCTGAGCGCCGTATCGCAGCGCGACCGCACGCCCATCCTTCACGACGTCTCGCTCACCGTCGAACGTGGCGAAACGCGCGGCCTCGTCGGCGAAAGCGGCGCCGGCAAGACGACGATCGGCAAGGCGATTCTGGGCATTCTTCCGCGCGCCGTACGGGTCACGGGCGGCAAGATCCGCTTCGACGGGCAGGATCTCCTGACCATGCCGGAAGCTTCGTTGCGCCGAGCTCGTCGGCGAGCGGATCGCGCTCATTCCGCAGGATCCGATGACGGCGCTCAACCCCGGGCGGCGGATCGAGGGCCAGCTCACCGACGGCCTGAGACTGTGGCGCGGACTGGACGGCGGCGCGGCGCGCAAGATCGCGCTCAACCTCCTGGAGGAAGTTCATATTCGCGATCCGGAGCGTGTGCTCGGGTGCTATCCCCATGAACTTTCAGGAGGCATGCGCCAGCGCGTTCTCATCGCGGCCGCGTTCGCGCTGGAGCCGAAGCTGATCGTCGCCGACGAGCCGACCACGGCGCTCGACGTGACGGTGCAGAAGCAGATCCTGCGCCTCGTCCGCGCCATGCAGCGCGCGCACGGCACGGCGGTCCTCTTCGTGACCCACAATCTCAGCGTCGTGGCTCAGGTCTGCGATGACGTCACGCTCCTGTTCGGCGGCCGGGTCATCGAACAGGGCCGAACCGCCGAAATGTTCGAGCGGCCGCGCCACCCCTATACGCAAGCGCTTCTCGACGCCTGCCCGCGCTACGACAGGCCGAAGACGGCGCTGCGCCCCGTGCCCGCCGAAGTGATCGTGCGCCTGCGCGCCGAGGCGGCGGCGCCTTGAGCCCCGATCTTCTTGTCGCCCGCAACATCCATGTCGCTATCGGCGGCGAGCGGCGCCTGTTCGGCGCTCCGTCGCCGCGCGTCGATGTCCTGAAGGGCGTCAGCATCCGGATCGCGCGCCGCGAAACGGTTGGCGTCGTGGGCGAATCCGGTTCCGGCAAAACCACGCTCGGCCGCGTCCTGCTTCGCCTCGTGGAGCCGACCGAGGGAAGCGTGGAATTCGACGGGCGCGACATAACGCGTCTGCCCGAGGCGGCGATGCGTCCGTTGCGGCGGCGGATGCAGCCGATCTTTCAGGATCCGCTGGCGTGCCTCAATCCGCGTCAGACGATTCTCCGCATCGTCACCGAGCCGATGCTGTTTCATGGCGTCGCGGCCGGCCGCGCGGACGCGGAGGCCAAGGCGCGCGCGATCTTCGACCGGTTCAGCCTGCCCGCCGCGTGCCTCGGGCGTTATCCGCACGAACTCTCGGGCGGCCAGCGCCAGCGCGTCGGCATCGCGCGCGCCGCTCTTCTTGCGCCCGATTTTCTGCTCGCCGACGAGATCGTATCGGGCCTCGACGTCTCGACACAGGCGCAGGCGCTGAACCTCATTGGCGGCCTGTCGCGCGATCTCGGCCTCGCCATGGTTTTCATCAGCCATGATCTCTCGGTGATCCGAGCCGTGTGCGATCGCGTCTATGTGCTTCGGCTCGGCGAGATCGTCGAGGAAGGTCCCTGCGACACCGTCTTCGCCGCGCCGAAGCACGAGTACACGCGCGCGCTCATCGACGCGATTCCTCTTCCGACTGTCAGTCCAGACTGGCTTCGACGAAACACCGCCGCGGAGGTCGCGGCGTGACGAATGTGGCGAGAGGCGCCGCTTTATGGAGGGAGAACATGAGACCAAGCGTTCGTTTATGGGCCGCCGCGAGCTTTGCGGCGACGATTTTCCTCGGGCTCGGATCGGCCATGGCCGACGGCCTGCCGGGCATGCGCGGGCATGACCACACCGGCATCACGGTTCCCGATATGAAGCAGGCGGTCGACTTCTTCGTCGACGTTCTCGGCTGCAAGAAGGCGATGTCGTTCGGTCCGTTCTCGGATTCGAAGGGCACGTTCATGAAGGACGCACTCGATGTCAATCCGCGCGCAATCATCACCCAGATCACGATGATTCGCTGCGGCTTTGGTTCGAACATCGAGCTCTTCAGCTACAAGTCGCCCGATCAGAAGGTCGTCCAGCCGAAGAACAGCGACGTCGGCGGATATCACATCGCCTTCTATGTCGATGACATCAAGGCGGCGGACAAGTATCTGCGTTCGAAAGGCGTCTGGACCCTGTTCGGTCCCATTCCGATCACCCAGGGTCCCGCCGCCGGCCAGGCGATCGTCTATTTCAAGGCGCCCTGGGGACTGCAGATGGAGGCGATCTCCTATCCGAACGGCATGGCCTACGAAAAGGACGCGTCTACGATCCTCTGGTCTCCAAAAGACCCAGCTAAATAGGGCATGGGTTCGGCGCGGCTCCCGTCGCGGGCGGGTCGCCGGAGTCGCGCCGGCCTCGCTTCGACTTGAGCGGGTCAATTCGTTTGACGCTGCGACCTTTGTCAGGTCGGATGCGAAAGCTTCCGGCTCGCCGCATTGTCCCGTTTGATCCAGATCTCGCAGGCTGGACGGCCGAGCATTTCGAGCTGGTCCAGCGCGCTAGCTCTGACGAAGGACCCGGTTGCTGAGGACGCCAATTCGATCGACCTCAAGCTCGACGTCATCCCCATCTTCGAGGAAACGACCGAACTCCAGGCCGCTGCAGTTGCCGATGCAACCGGAGCCGAAGAACTCGCCCGCGTGAATGGTCTCGTCCTGAGAAATGTAGGCGAGAATTTCCTCGAACGAAAACAGCATATCCCGCGTGGCTCCTGCTCCGCGCGTCTCGCCGTTGACGCGGACTTCCACTCTGAGCTCGCGGGGGTCCCCGACCTCGTCCGGGGTGACCAGCCACGGACCGATCGCGTTGGAACCGTCGAAGCTCTTGCCCTTGGCCGGGCCCAGACGGCCCCGCGCCTCGATCGCCTGTCGGTCCCTTGCGGAAAAGTCGTTGAAGATCGTGTAGCCAAATATATGCGCGCTTGCTTCGTCGACGGGGATATTGGCCGCCGTGCGCTTGGTGACGAGGCCGAGTTCGAGCTCGTAATCGATGATCTTGCTGTAGCGCGGCCAATTGACTGCGGCGCCAGGTCCGACGACGGTGAAGCGGTTGCAGAAGAAGTGGATCGGAACTTCCCGATAGATCGACGGCACCTCTTCGAGCGGCTCCGCGATCGCAACCTCGAGTGCGGCGCGACCGCCGATCCGAAGAGCTTTCATCGCCCGTGCGCCGCGGGCCGCCTGGCGGATATGCAGTGGGAACGCCATCGCGTCCCGCAATTGCCGCGGCTCCGGCAGAGGCGTGAGCAGATCAACGTCGGAAAGCGCCGACCAAAGATCGGCCTCGGAGGCTCTCCGCTGCAGCAGGCGTTGCGCCGATTCTATTCCGGTGTCGTCGGCGTCGATGAGGCTCAGCATCGAGGCGAACTCCGACCCGGAGGCGCCGTCCCGACGCGCGGCGGACGCGAGGTCGAAGACCCGGGCGGTTTCGGCATGAACCACGCCAATTCGAACCGCGCCGCCCGCGCGATAGGTCGCCAGTTTCAAGGGCGCTGCGCCTCGTCGCTCGTCATAGGCTCGAAGGAACGCGTTCGATTGTGCAATTGCGGGATCGGTTCATGGGATAGAAAACGGCTTGTCCATCACCACAAGACGGCTTGCGAACAGCCACTCGCCGCCGACCTTCCTGAGCTCGCAATCATATTCGCCCGGAGACAGGAGCGTTGTGACCCCGGCGACGGTGGCGAAGTCGAGGAGATAGCAGCGCGCATGGCCTTTGTCGCCTGCGACGTCGATGCGAAAGTTGCTGATGACATGACGGAATTGCGTCCCGCGTCGCCCGCGCTCAGCAATCTCGAGGGCGAATTCACGCAGCTTCGCCTTGCCCTCGTGACGGCCAATGATGGGACTGTCGAGCCAACCATCCTGGGTGAAGCAGCCAACGACGCCCTCGACGTCGCCTTCGTCCAGCGCGGTCGTATAGCGGACGAAGAGATCCTCAATCGCAAGGCGGTCCTCGGTCGATGGTTTCGCCATCAATGCTTCCTTCGGGGTGGTTGCATCAGGGGCCGTTTCAGGGTTCGGGAATGATCAGCAGGCCATCCACGATCGCCACCTTGTCCGCCGACCATCTGACGGGATTGAGTTCCAGCACGAACCGCCGCCAGGGCGCGGAGGCGGCGAGAATCGAGAAATCAGCCACGCAACGAGCCAGCTCGCTCTTTTTCGCCGCCGCAACGCCGGCGCCGCGAACGATCTTGAGACGATCGAGCGCGCGCCGCGGCCTCGGTGAGCGGGGCCGGACTTAAGGTCACATCGTCGATGAGTTCTGTCATGACGCCCCCAGCCCCGATCGAGATCATGACGCCGAAATCCGGATCACGGAACGCCGAAAGCAGCAGTTCAACGCCCCCCGGCTCCATCTTTTGTACGTACAGCCCATCGAGCGCGACCGATTTCGCCCGCGCCCGTCCCTCTATCCGGGTCCACGCGCCGCGAACGTCTTCGTCAGACGCGAGAGACAGAGCGACGAGGCCCGCCGCCGCGCGATGCGTCACCTGAGGGGAGATCGCCTTCATCACGACGGGCATTCCAACCGCATGGGCGATCTCAACCGCCTCGTTCTCGGTCTTCGCAAGACGGCCGCTCGCCACCGGCAGCCCCGCACGCGCCAGGAGGCTATGACATCGATGTTCCGTGATGACCTCGTTCGGAGAGACCGCCGGCAGGGCGGCCGCCCAGTCGAACTTCGCGAACACCGCGGGTTCGCCCATGGCCGCCAGGTCCTCCGCGTAGGTCGCGAGCCGGCCAATCGCTCGTATGCCGCGCGAGTACTCCGGATAGAGGTGCATCGAAGCGGATCGGAACGCTTCGCGCGCCGCGTCAAGCGCGAGAGGCCACGCGGCCAGGACAGGCTTCGGACACCGGTCGCGAAACGCTGCGATCAATTCCGCGAGCTCCGCGTCTCCCCGCGACATCGGCCCTAACTGGAGGAAAACCGTTCCGATCCCAGGATCGGCGGCGATCACGTCGAGCACTTGCGGAAAACCCTTGAGCCACTGCGGATCGAGATAGGTCTGCGGCGTAAGGTCCACTGGATTGCGAGTCGAAGCGAGCGGCGGGACAATTCCTTCGAGCGCCGTTCGCGTCCCCGCGCTGAGAGGCGGCACGGAGAGGCCCGCCCGATCGCACTGGTCCGCCGACAGGACGCCACTGCCGCCGCCGAACGTAATGATCGCCACGCCGCGGTTCGTCGGGAGCTTGGAAAGCTCAGCGCCGCTGAGCTGGAGCGCAAGATCGAGCAGTTCCTCAAGGGTGTCCGCCTGGATGGCGGCGGCGCTGCGAAAGACCGCGTCCCACACGCGCCTTTCGCCTGCGAGCGCGCCCGTGTGCGCGGCCGCCGCAATCGCGCTTGCGGCCGTCGCGCCGGCCTTCAGGACAATGACGGGCTTGTGCGCGTCGCGTGCGGCGACAAGCGCGCGGCGGATCTTGTCGCCGTCGCGCGAGCCCTCGAGATAGAGGGCGATGACTTTGGTTTCCGCGTCGTCGACGAGCGTACGAAGGAAGTCCGCGACGCCCAGGACCGCCTCGTTGCCCGCGCTGATCGTGTAGCGAAATCCGTAACCCTGCTGTTGCGCAAGAGCGTGCGCAATGGTCGCCAGTCCGCCGCTCTGGCTCGCCATGGAGATGTTCCCCGGCAGCAGGCGGTCCACCGCAAGCATCATGGAAGCGAAGCTCGCCGTCATTGGAGCATGCGTGTCGATGACGCCGAGGCAGTTCGGGCCGAGTGCGAGGAAGCCCGTCTTGCGGCAGGTCGCGACGAGATCGGCCTGCAAGGAGGCGCCTTCCTCGCCGCCTTCGACAAACCCGCCCGCCCAGACGATGCCCGCCTTGGTCCCTGCGGCCGAGCACTTAAGGATGGCCTCCGGAACTGCGGCCGCGGGGATGGCGAGAATTGCGAGATCGACGGTTTCCGGAAGCGCGGCCATGGTGGGATAAGCGGCCAGGCCGGCGACCGGTTCGGCCCGGCTGTTGACCGGGTAGACCGTGCAGGGCGATTTGAACTTCTGAAAGAATCGAACCGCCGCGCCTCCCACGTTGCCCGGCCGATCGGAAGCGCCGACCACCGCCACCGAGCGGGGGCGAAGGAAAGCCGTCACATCGGCGAACGCCCCAGACGCAGCGGGACCTCGGGATGTTTCGTCCATGCGCGCCCTTGCCCTCAACTTGTGCAAGCCGTATTTTGGCGTGCTATTATGTGCCTTGTTTTGAAATGTTTCAATATGCGGCCGGTAAGCGGCCGACGAACACCCGGCGGGAGATGAGAAAAGGGAAAAGGTCGACGATCACGGACGTTGCCGACAAGGCGAACGTCTCGGTCGGCACCGTGTCGCATTTTCTGAACGGCACGACCAACGTCAGCCCCACGCTTCGCGACCGGATCGAGCGCGCGATGCACGCGCTTGGCTACGAGCAGAACATGCTCGCTCACGCGCAGCGCCGCCAGCGCGCTGCGGTCGTGGGAATCTCCGTGCCGCACGTCGACAGCGCGTATCTTGCGGCGCTCATCGAGAGCTTCGAAGACATTGCCGCGGTGCGCGGCTATCAGGTCATGCAGGTTCTGACGCGGCGCGACCCGCAGGTGGAGCTCCGCAGGGTGCGCGAACTTCTCCGCCATCGCGTCGCCGGCTTATTGCTTGTTCCGACTTACGACCCTCGAGAGACTCTCGAACTGATCCACGCGTCCGGGACGCCGGCGCTGCTTGTCGACCGGCCGAACGGCGACGAAAGATTCGACGAGGTGACGTTCAACAATCGAGAGGTTATGCGAGACGCGACCGACCGGTTGATCCGGCTCGGACATCGCCGGATTTTGCTGGTGGTTCAGTCGCAAAGCCTGAGCATCTCGCGTATCCGAATCGAGGCGTTGCGCGAGAGGGCCGCCGCGGCGCCGTTCCCGGTCGAGGTGTCTGTACTCGAGGTTGGCGATGAACCGCAGAACCATGCATCCCGGCTTGCCGAAGCGCTCGGGACGGCGTCGAGACCGCTTGCCGTCGTCGTCAGCAACAGCGTCATTGCCGCGCGCGCGTTTCGGGCGCTCAAGGGAGCGGGCGACGCGTTTCCGTCTAGAATCTCCCTTCTCGCGTTCGAGGAGCCAGAATGGGCCGAGCTGACGTCGCCCCAGCTATCGGTCATCAGGCAGCCAGTGAAAGCGATCGCCAGGGAAGCCTGGGAGTTGCTGCTGCGGCGGATGCGCGGCGAGGCGTTCCCTGTCCAGCGGCTTGAGCTTCGCGCCGAGATCGTTCTGCGCAACTCGGTCCAGCCGGTCGGACGGGAGCGCCGCAGGGCGTGACCGCCCGGCGACGGTCGCCGCCGACCCGCGCGCCGTCGGGTATCGAGGCTGAAGCGGCTCGTTTTCCAGCAGGGGAACCAGCCAGCTTGAAATGTTTCAAACGCCGGGCCATAGTTGCGTCCTCAGAGCCGGGGCAAAGCGGGACTGAAGAAAGCAAAACCCCGGGAGGAGCGGCCAATGACCATGGTCTCCGCGCGATTTCGTCTAGCCATCTTGCTTGGCGCGGGCATGGCTCCCTTCATGGGGCTGAGGAAAGCGCGCGCCGCCGAATTCGAGTTCAGGCTCGGCCATCCGCTCACCACCGCTGACGCCGCCCATACCGCGATGCCTGCGCTCGCCGACGGCCTCAAGAAACGCTCCGGCGGCCGCATCGACGTCACTGTCTTCCCGGCCGACCAGCTCGGCGCGCAGGCCGACATCGGCGAAATGGTGCGTCAGGGCGCCGCAGTCATTCAGCTCACCGACGCGCTGTTCCTTGGAAAGTACGTGCCGGACGCCGCAGTCCTCCAGGCACCTTACCTGATGGACGATCCGGCCGAATTCAAAAAGCTCATCGGCAGCGCCTGGCTCGACGATCTCAATAACCGGCTCGCCGCCAAGGGATTTCGAGTCATCTCGTGGAGCAACTACTTCGGCACGCGGCAGATTTTGTCCAAGAGGCCGGTGCATGAACCGAAAGATCTGGCGGACCTCAATTTTCGCTGCGCCGCCGCGCCCATGTATGTCGAGATGGTCAAGGCGATGAGCGCCCGCCCGGTCACCACGGCGTTCGCCGAGGTCTATACCGGTCTCGCGCAGGGCACGCTCGATCTTCTCGAGGCTCCGCTGCCGACAATGTGGGCGTCGAAGTTCTACGAGCAGGCCAAATATGTTTCGCTGACCGCTCATATGATCGGCTGGGATCCGGTCGTGATGAGCGAGACCGTTTACCAGGCGATGCCGGCCGACTTGCAGAAAATCATTCTCGAGGAGGCGGCGAACGCCGCCGACGTCATGACCAGGCTCAAGACCGAGGAAGAGCGTAACATCATTCCGAAATACAAGGCGGCCGGCGTCACGATCGTCGACGATGTGAACAAGGACGCGTTCCGCCGCGCGACGGCGCCGGTTTACGATCGCTATCCCGGCTTCACCCCGGGCATCAAGGCGACCGTGCAGGGTCTTCTGACGAAATGACCCCGCCAGGCGAGGGCGCCAAAGAGGAAGGCTGGAGTCTCTCGCTCGAGCTCGTCGTGATGAACCTCGCCTTTGTCGTGCTGGTCGCGGCGATCGTCTGGGGCGTGCTTTCCCGATATGTGACCCGTAATCCGGCGACCTGGGTCGAAGAAGTGTCCAGCATCGCCTTCACCGTCGTGGTTTTCGTCGGCGCCTCGGAGGTGATGAGGCGCGGCAAGCATGTCAGGGTCGATCTGCTGACTTCGCTCTTTCCGCCTCGGGGTTAGGAACGTGCTCGACGCGGCGGTCGAGGTATTCGTCGCTCTCTACTGCTTCTATGTCGCCTGGCTCGGGCTTCAGGAGACGATCGCCAGCAACTCGGCGACGACCAGCATGCTCAACATTCCGCTGAGCGTGCCCTACGGCGCGTTCACGCTCGGGTTTTTTCTGTTCGGCCTGCGCAGTCTGCAACGTCTCCGGGGCGGACGGACCTGAAGCCGCATGGACGCATGGCCGCTCGCGCTTTTCATTCTGCTTCTCTTCCTCAACGTCCCGGTCACGGTGGCGATCGGCGCCGGCGCGCTGCTGTTTTTTCTTCACCAGCGCGGCCTGCCGCTGACCATCTTCCCTCAACGCCTTTCAGCCTTCTCACAATCCTTCCCGCTCGTCGCCATCCCGATGTTCACCTTTGCCGGCGTGATCATGAATCACTCCGGCATCACCACCCGGCTGCTCAATCTCGCGGAGACGCTGGTCGGGCACATGTCGGGCGCGCTCGCTCAGACGAACGTGCTGCTCGCGACCTTGATGGGTTTCGAGTTCGGGCTCAGGCAACGCCGACGCCGCGATGCAGTCCAAGATGCTCGGGGCGCAGATGGTCCGCCGCGGCTATCCGCGCCCGTTCGCCGCGGCGATCGTCGCTGCCTCCGCGGTCATTACGCCGATGATGCCGCCCGGCCTCGGCTTCGTGTTGTACGGCTATCTCGCCAACGTATCCGTGGGCAGGCTGTTCATGGCCGGCATCGTGCCGGGCTTCACCATGATGGCCGTGCTCATGGTCACCACCTATTTTCTCTCGAAGCGCTACGGCTTCCAGCCAGTTCGCGACCGCATGGCGTCGCCCGCGGAAATCTTGGCCGCGCTGCGGCAGGCAAGCTGGGCGCTGACGGTTCCCTTCGCCGTCATCTTCGGCTTGCGCTACGGCATATTCACGCCGACCGAAGCCGGCGCCGTCATCGCCACCTATTCGCTGGCGGTCGGCCTTTTCGTCTACCGAGAGCTCAAGGTCTCGCAGCTTTGGGAGGTCATCACGGAAGCGGCGCTCGCCACCGCGACCGTGATGATGATCATCAGCGCCGCCAATGCGCTCGGCTACTACATGACGCTCGAGCAGATCGCCTCGCATGTCGGCTCGACGCTGACCGCGCTCACCACAAATCCGCTTCTGATGCTGGTCGTGATCAACATTTTCCTCCTCTGCATCGGGATGGTGCTGGAGAGCGTGGCGACCCTCATCCTGCTCACCCCGATTCTGGTGCCGATCGCGCGCCAGGTCGGCATCGACCCGGTGCATCTTGGCGTGCTGATATGCCTCAATGTGACGCTGGGCGCCGTCCATCCGCCGGTCGGGACGCTGATGTTCATCACCTGCGGCGTCCTGGACGTCCGGATATCGGAGTATACGCTCGCGATTCTGCCGCTGCTCGCCGTGCAGATCGCGGTGCTCATTCTGCTGATTGTCTTCCCGCCCCTTGTGCTGACCTTGCCCAATTGGGCTTTCGGGCCAGGCCAGTGAAGGAGGCGGGATTATGAGCGAAACCTGCGTGCGCTCGCGCATCGAGGCGCGAAACGTCGCGGTGGTGACGCTGGACCGTCCCCCGGTCAACGCGCTGAGCCGCGAGGTCCGCGCCGCGCTCGTCGCGGCCTTCGACGCTCTCGAGGCCGATCCCGAGGTCCGCGCGATCGTGCTGACGGCGAGCGGCAAGGTGTTCTGCGCCGGAGCGGACATCAAGGAAAAGGCCGCGCTCGCCGGCGCGCCGGCTGGCTATGCCGGGGCGAACCGGCTGACCCGCGATGGCTTCTTCTGCATCCTCGACAGTTCCAAGCCGGTCATCGCCGCGGTGCAGGGCGCGGCGCTCGGGGCTGGCTGCGTGCTCGCGGCCTGCTGCGACATGATTTTCGCCGCCGAGACAGCGTTCTTCGCCCTGCCCGAGATCGACGTCGGCCAGGGCGGCGGGGGAAGCTTCCTGCGCCGCGTTCTGCCTCCATCCAAGGTCCGGCGGATGATGCTGACGGGCGAGCGCATTCCGGCGGCGGAGTTCTACCGGCTCGGCGCGGTCGAGGCCTGCCTTCCGGCCGCCGAGCTGATGCCGGCTGCGCTCGCCATGGCGAGCGTCATCGCGGCAAAGCCGCCTGGCGCCGTGCGGCGTATCCGCGGCGCGTTCTCGACGGTCGACGCGCTTGGCGTACGCGACGGCTTTCACCTCGAGCAGGCCTATAAGACCGAGCTCAGCCGCTCGCCGGAGGGGGAGGCGGCTCGCCGCGCGTTCTTCGGGCGACGAGCCGAAGGCGAGTCCTGACCATGCCGCAGCGATGGAGCCAGCGACCCGAAGGATCGAACTGGGGCGACTTCGGCCCGGACGATCAGCTCGGGCGGCTCAATCTCCTGACGCCCGAGCGGGTTCGGGCGGCCGCGCGCGAGATTCGCGAAGGGATCACGTTCTGTCTCAGCCTTCCGCTCGACCGGCCCGGCGGCAGCGTGTTCAGCCCCAGCCGCTATCCGCCCGTGCTGCGCCCGACGCTGCGCAATGGCCGGCAGCGGATGAACTATCGCGTCGCGGACGACAATCCGAACGCGACCGATCTCATCTGCGACGACGCGGCGGTGTTGCACACCCAATATTCGACCCATTGGGACGCCTTCTCGCATGTCGGCTTCATGTTCGACGCGGACGGTGACGGCGTGCCGGAGGGGCGCTACTACAACGGCTTTCGCGCGGGCGAGGACATCGTCGGCCCGGCCGACCCGGGCGAGGCGGGCGCGACAGGCGTCTTCGAGGCGAAGTCACTTCCAGCGCCAAGGCTCTCGGCATCGAGGGAATGGCCGCCAATGGAGTTCAGGGGCGCGGGGTTCTCATCGACCTCAACCGCGACGGCGACGAACGTCGCGTGATCATCGGGTACGACGCGCTCATGGGGACCATCGAGCGGGACAAGGTCGAGATCGAGACTGGCGACCTGGTCTGCCTCCATACCGGCTACGCCGATCTGCTGCTGCGCAACTACGGCCGGGTCGATCACGAGCTGGCGCACAACCGTTGCGCCGTCCCCAACGGCCGCGACCGGCGCCTCCTGCAATGGATCACCGACAGCGGGCTTTCGGCGCTGATCGCCGACAATTTCGCGGTCGAGAGCTTTCCCGCGATCGAGCACATCGGCTGCTGTGCGGCCGCGCCTCTGCACGAGCACTGCCTGTTCAAGCTCGGCGTGCATCTCGGCGAGCCTTGGCATCTAACCCCCCTCGCCCGATGGCTGAGGGAGGCGGGGCGAAGCAGGTTCATGCTGACCGCCCCGCCGCTCAGGCTCCCCGGCGCGACCGGGTCTCCCGCCACCCCGATCGCAACCGTCTAGCTTTCGATCACCTGCGAGGACGAAGGACCCAATGCTGAAACCCAAATCCCAATACGATCCTGCGAGCGCCCCGAAGAACCTCGAATTCATCAAGTATGAGAAGAAGGGGAACGTGGCCTATGTCACGATCGACCGGCCCGAAGTGCGCAACGCGCTGCACAGCTTCGCCTATATCGAGCTTCGCTCATGCTGGCGGGACATCGGCCTCGACCCAGATGTCTATGTCGGTATCCTGACCGGAACGGGCCAGGCCTTTTGCGCTGGGCGCGACGTGAAGTTCCTGGCGAAGCATCGCGCCGAGGGCAAGCGGACGCCGCACGAGGACCCGCACAGCCCCCACTATCATTGGGGCGGCGGCGGACAGCCGCAGGACGTGAGCCTCGAGAAGCCGCTGATCGCGGCGCTGAACGGGTTCGCCGTCGGCGTCGGGCTCAACATGGCGCTGCAGTGCCAGCTTCGAGTCATGGCCGAGGACGCCTGGATCGGCGACCAGCACACCAACGTCGGTCGGCTCGGCGCGCCGCACGAGATGTACCAGGCGCTGCCGCGGACCGCGGCGGCCTATCTGAGCTTATGCAACGGCCGCCTGAGCGCGCAGGAATGCCTTCAGCTTGGGATCGTGAATCGCGTCACGCCCAGAGAGAAGGTGCTCGAAAGCGCCGAGCAAATGGCGGAGATGGTCTGCGCGGGGTCTCCGCTCGCTACCCAGGCGGTTGTCCGCATGTATCGGATGACGGCCGCTTTCCCGCCCTCGCTCCTCGCCTATGCGCGCCATCTCGACCAGGAGATCGCAGAGACCGAGGACGGCGAGGAAGGGGCGCGCGCGTTTGCCGAGAAGCGGAAGCCGCAATGGAAGCTGCGCTAGGCTTCGCTTCCTTGACAAGGAAAAGCCGAACTGTCATTGAAACGGTTCAAAACCGCGAAACAACGCGCTTCATCGGCCGGAAAATGTGCCGGACGCGGCCAATTGGCCGACTGAGGGAGGAAAGGATCATGCTGACATTTTCGGCCCATTCGCGCTTGGCGCTCGCGATGGCGTTCGGCGCGCTCTTCTGCTGCGCGCCGGTTCGCGCGCAGCAACTGAGCGACGTTCAGAAGCCGAAGGAGCCGCTCACGCTCGAGCAGGAGGGCAGCTTCTTCGTCGGCGGCCGCCCCCTGCATATCGAACTCACGGAATGGCAGGAGCTGGGTCCCGATTTCGCCAAGGCCTTCGGCATGCCCGGCAATATCATGGTCGATCAGATGTACGTGCAGTTCCAGAAGCCGGTCGGCTCGGAGAACCACACGCCGATCGTCTTCCTGCACGGCTGCTGCCTGACGTCGAAGACCTGGGAGACGACGCCGGACGGGCGGATGGGCTGGTATGAATATTTCACCCGCAAGGGCTTTCCGACCTACCTCGCCGAGCAGTCGGGCCGCGGCCGGTCAGGCTTCAATCCGTCCGGTTTCAACGAAGTGCGCGAGGGCAAGGAGCCGCCAGGCGAGCAGCGAAGGATGTTGCTCGCAACGGATGAATTCGCCTGGGGGATCTTCCGCTTCGGCCCAAAGATGGGCGAGGCCTGGCCCGACGAACAGTTCCCGATCGATCAAGTTCGAGGAGCTCTACAAGCAGGTGGTCCCCGACCTGATCCTGACCGAGGTTTCGAGCCTCGGCCAGCAGTTCGCCTCGCCGGCCAGCGACAACCCGACCGTCGTCAACATGGCGAGGCTCGCCAAGGAGCTTGACGGCGCGATCCTCGTTGGCCATTCCCAGACAAGCCCGGTCCCGACCCAGGCGGCGCTGAAGCAGATGCGGCGGAATCAAGGGCCTCATCCAGCTCGAGACCGGATGCTTCGACAACCTGACCGCCGAGCAGGTCGGCGTCCTCGCCAAGATTCCGATGCTGGTGATGGTCGGCGATCACTGGGATTCGCCGCAGCCGCCGCCGAACTGCAAGACCGAGATGCAGCAGATCAATGGCGCGGGCGGCGACTTCACCTTCATCTCCCTGCCCGACCTCGGCATCAAGGGCAACAGCCACATGTTCATGCAGGACAAGAACAACCTGCAGGTCGCCGACGTGATCATCGACTGGATCGACAAGCACGTCGAGCATCCGAAGAAGTGAGCTGAAGCGGCCGGGCGAAGGGCGCGCTTATGTGGGTTTTCCGGGCGCTGTGGGATAGCCCCGGATGGGCCAAAGTCACTCCCACTCGATCGTGCCCGGCGGCTTGCTCGTTACGTCGTAGACGACGCGATTGACGCCCTTGACCTCGTTGATGATGCGGGTCGCGGCGCGGCCGAGGAAGGCCATGTCGAAGGGATAGAAATCGGCGGTCATGCCGTCGACCGAAGTCACCGCGCGCAGCGCGCAGACGGAGTCATAGGTGCGCCCGTCGCCCATCACCCCGACCGTGCGCACCGGCAAGAGCACGGCGAACGCCTGCCAGATCTTGTCATAGAGGCCCGCCCTGCCGGATCTCGTCGAGAAAGATGGCGTCGGCCTGGCGCAGGATCTCGAGCTTCTCGCGGGTGACGGCGCCCGGGCAGCGGACGGCGAGGCCAGGGCCCGGAAACGGATGGCGGCCGACGAACGCCTCGGGCAGCCCAAGCTCGCGGCCAAGGGCGCGCACCTCGTCCTTGAACAATTCGCGCAAAGGCTCGACCAGCTTCATGCGCATGCGCTCCGGCAGGCCGCCGACGTTATGATGGCTCTTGATCGTGACCGACGGGCCGCCGGAGAACGACACGCTTTCGATCACGTCGGGATAGAGCGTGCCCTGCGCGAGGAATTCGACCCGTCCCTTGCCGTCGCTGGCGATGCGGCGCGCCTCAGCGTCGAATGTGTCGATGAACAGTTTCCCGATCGTCTTGCGCTTCGCCTCGGGGTCTTCGACGCCCGCAAGCGCCTGGATGAACGCCTGCGCCGCGTCGACATGAACGAGCGGGATATTGAAATGGCCGCGGAACAGGTTGACCACTTCGTCTGCCTCGCCTTGCCGCAGAAGCCCGTGGTCGACGAACACGCAGACGAGCTGGTCGCCGATCGCCTCGTGAATCAGCACGCCGCGACCGCCGAGTCGACGCCTCCCGACAAGCCGCAGATCACCCGCGACTTGCCGACCTGCGCGCGGATACGGGCGATCTCTTCTTCGCGGAACCTCGCCATCGTCCAGTCGCCTTTGAGGCCGGCGATCTTGAAGAGGAAATTGGCGATGAGCTTCGCGCCGTCGGGGGTGTGGACCACCTCGGGATGGAACATCGTCGAGTAATAGCGGCGCGCTTCGTCGGCGGCGACGGCGTAGGGCGCGTTTTCCGACACCGCATAGACGCGGAAACCGTCGGGCAGCCGGGTCACGCTGTCGCCGTGGCTCATCCACACCGGATAGCGCCCGCCCAGCCGCCACACGCCGTCGAACAGGGCGGAGGGCGCAAGGATCTCGACGTCGGCCCGGCCGAATTCCGCCGCGTGGCCGCTCTCGACCTTGCCGCCGAGCTGCTCGCACAAGGTCTGCTGGCCGTAGCAGATGGCGAGGATCGGAACGCCGCTCTTGAAGATCTCCAACGGCGCGCGGGGACTGCCGGGCTCCGGAACCGACGCCGGCCCGCCGGACAGGATCACCGCCTTCGGGTTCAGCCGCGCGAACGCTTCGGCCGCCTTGGAGAACGGGTGGATTTCGCAATAGACCCCCGCCTCGCGCACACGCCGGGCGATCAGCTGCGTGACCTGGGAGCCGAAGTCGACGATGAGGACGAGGTCATGGCTCATGCGCCTGATGTGGCGGAAGAGGCGGGCGAGTGCAACCCGGCGTCTGACAAGCGGGCGCCTGCCGGCGAGGCGGAGCCTACAGCGCCGCGGCCGCCGCCTTGATGCGCTTCGACATCTCGGCGCGCCCCGCCACCGAAAACGACCATCGCGGGTTACGGCCGTATGGCCTCCGTCAACCACGATATCCTGGCCAGTTGATGAACCCGGAGCCGTCGCTCGCAAGAAACACTGCGGCTTGCGCAATATCCTCAGGCATTCCCGCGCGCGGAATCGGCTGCAGAGTTCGCGAAGGCCTCTTTCACCACCCCCGCCACCTGGTCGGCCTTGGAGCCCTCGAGGCCCGCGTTCTTGCCGAAAATGCCGGTCACGATCGCGCCGGGCGAGATGGCGTTGACCCGGACGCCCTTTTCCCCCAGCTCCGCCGCGGCCGAACGCGTCAGCGCGCTCACCGCTCCTCGCGCTATAGATGTGGCCGGAAACGCCGCCGCGATGTCCGGCCATGCTGCCGATGTTGACGATGCTGCCGGACCGCTGCGCGAGCATGACCGGCGCCACGTGCTTGATGCCAAGAATGACGCCCTTGACGTTGACCGCCAGGACCTGATCGATCGTCGCGACGTCGACCTCCGTTATGCTGACCATCGGCGCGGGAATGCCGGCGTTGTTGATAAGACAATCCACTCGTCCGAACCATTCGACGGTCTTCTCGACCATCGCCTTGACGTCCGCCTCGTTCGCCACGTCCGTGCGGACGAAACGGACACCGATCCGCTTCTCGACCGCGCGGCCTTCCTCCTCGCGGCGCCCGGCGATGACGACCTTGGCGCCCTCCGAGACAAACGCCTCGGCGACGCCCTCGCCGATGCCGCTCGTGCCCCCGGTCACGATCGCGATTTTTCCGTCCAGCGCGCCCATGGGTTTACCTCCGATCGCAGCGAACGCCCTTAAGCCAGGCGCCGCCCAAGCCTGCCTAGCCGGCTCTTGCCGCAGCGATGAGCGCGTCGAGCAATTCCGCAAGCCGCCGCGCGCAAACGGGATCGGCAAGAATATCCTGCGCTGTCGCCGTCTTTCCGGTCAATGAGATCGACGCGAACGCTTCAGGGATGAGCTGCGCGGCCATGGTGGACAGGATCTCGCGCAAGGACGCCTGCGCGTGAAACGCGCGGGGCGAGGTGTTGATCAGCACGGTGGGCTTGCCGGCGAAGGTCTCGCTCGCCACCAGCCAGTCGAGCGCGTTCTTGAGCGCGCCGGGGATCCCATGGGCGTATTCCGGGACGGCGAGGATGAGCGCGTCGCTCGCCCCGATGAGCGCGCGAAGCGTCTCGACCGGCTCGGGCTTGTGTCCATCCTCGACGTCGTCGTCGGGGTTGAACGGCGGCAGCTTTGCGAGGTCGCGGTAGACGAGCACCTTGACGTCTTCGGGCGCGAGCCTGGCCAACGCCTCCAGCGCCGCCTTGTTGGTGGAGGCCCGGCGCAGGCTTCCGGAGATGGCGAGCACGCGCATGGGCCCCGTGGGGGACGGAACATCGCTCATGCGCTCGCCGCCCTCTCGATTTCGCGCGATCGGTGCTACTCCTCGTCGCCGGGCCAGACGATCGAGCGCTCCATGATCTCGGCATATTCGAACGGCCGCCGCGCGGGGAAGACGCTGAGCGGCAGGCCGGTCTCGCTTGCTGCTTCGAGCCGCGCGTCTTCGTAGGCGGCCTCCAGCGCTTCATTGAGTTGCGATTTCAGGCCCGGACTTCTTCTGAAGCTGCCGATGAACGCGCCTGCGATGTTCTCGGATCGAAAGAGGCCATGATCGGCTGCGCCTGTCGAGCTGATGATCCCACTTGAGCAGATGCAGCATCACGACGCGCAGTGCGCTTTCGAGCCTATGGTATTCCTCCACACCCACGTCGTCGATCTCCTCGGCGATCGCGACCGGCGTCGATTTCCGAGAGCCGGCCGGCGCGCAGAAGCGCGGCCTGACGCATTGCCCAGGAATAGAGATCGTCGCGTTTCGTCGGCGCGCCTTGCTCTCTTCACGAACCACGTTCCGGCCCATCGCCTGGTTCCCTGAAAGGCCCTCAGCTCAGAGCGACGTTCAGCGCGCTTTCCGGCAGCTCCTGGCCAAAGCAGCGCTGGTAGAATTCGGCGACCAGGGTCCGCTCGAGCTCGTCGCACTTGTTGAGGAAGGTCAGGCGGAAAGCGAAACCGATGTCCTTGAAGATTTCCGCATTCTCCGCCCAGGTGATGACGGTGCGCGGGCTCATCACGGTCGACAGATCGCCGTTGATGAAGGCGTTGCGCGTCAGGTCGGCGACCCGAACCATCTTGTTGACGGTGTCGCGCCCGTCCTTGCGCGCCCGGTGCGCCGGCGACTTGGCGAGCACGATGTCAACCTCCTTGTCGTGCGGCAGGTAGTTGAGCGTTGCGACGATCGACCAGCGGTCCATCTGGCCCTGATTGATCTGCTGGGTGCCATGGTAGAGGCCAGACGTGTCCCCAAGCCCGACCGTGTTGGCGGTGGCGAACAGACGGAACGCGGGATGGGGCCGAATGACCCGCCGCTGATCGAGCAGGGTCAGGCGGCCGGACACCTCCAGCACCCGCTGGATGACGAACATCACGTCGGGACGGCCGGCGTCATACTCGTCGAAGCACAAAGCGATATTGTTCTGGATCGCCCAGGGCAGCATGCCGTCGCGGAATTCGGTGACCTGCTTGCCGTCCTTCAAGCACGATCGCGTCCTTGCCGACGAGATCGATGCGCGAGACGTGGCTGTCGAGGTTGATGCGCACGCAGGGCCAGTTGAGGCGCGCGGCGATCTGCTCGACATGGGTGGACTTGCCGGTGCCGTGATAGCCGGTGATCATCACCCGGCGGTTGTAGGCGAAGCCCGCCAGGATCGCGAGCGTCGTGTCGCGGTCGAACAGGTAGTCCGGGTCCAGGTCGGGCACATGTTCCTCGGCCTGCGAATAGGCCGGCGCCTCCATGTCGGAATCGATGCCGAAGGTCTTTCGCACCGATATGCGGGTGTCGGGCAGACCGGGCGCGGGTTCGGATCCCGCGATAGCTTTGATCGAATTCATAGGTCCTCCACGCTCTCCCGCGCCGCGGAAAAGAGCGTCATTCTCATACCCGAATTCCGGGCGCGCGCAAAAGGCGGCGCCGGACGTCGCCTTTTGCCTTGAACGTCCTCACGCATTATCGGTTGCGCAGTCGCGGGGGCGAAATTCTTCTTATCGGCCGCGGGCGACCCTTTTTACGAAGCGCCAACACCCGATCAGACGAGCTTGTTGGCGCGCAGGTAATTGTAGGCCTGGATGATCTCGCGCAATCTGTCTTCCGACGAACGATCGCCCCCGTTGGCGTCCGGATGATGGCGTTTGACCAAGTCCTTGTATCGCGCCTTGATCCTGGCGGGGGTGGCGTCGCCGCCGAGCTCGAGCGTCAGCAAAGCCTTGATCGCCAGGGCGTTGTACCGCGGCGGGGGCTCGGTCTGCGGCGGCTTGCCTTTTGCTCCGCGCCGCCGCGCCGCGCGAGCCTCGGCAAAAACGGATTCGTCGATCGGATGGCCGGCCTGCGCCGCCCGGTCGCCGAGCTTCCAGGTCGGGCGATGGCCGACGGCGTCGGCCTGGCGAAACTTCGCCATCGAGGCGTCGTCCATGCCGCGAAAGTAATCGTAGGAGGCGTTGTATTCGCGCACGTGATCGCGGCAGAAGCTGAAATACTCGCCCTCTCGCTCGCGGCCCTTCGGCGCCCGGAACACGCCCTCGGCCGTGCAGCCGGGAAAAGAGCAGGGCGTCGTCGGCGCCTTTTCCGGCGTGCGCTCGGCCGGCTTGACCCGGATGCGGTCGAACAGACGAGAGTTCAAATCCATGCCATGACCTTTATGACCGCCGGCGCCGTCGGGCAAGTCCCAAACGCTCGGCCTCAGGGAAGAGCCTCCCAACCGGCGCGTCGATCGGAGTATTCAGTCCGCAGCCCAGCGTACGATATGTAGGGTCGCGATCTGCTTAACGGGAGGGCTAAACCGCTTGATCATGCAGGAGAGAATTGTCGCGCGGTTGACCGCGGCGCTCGATCCCGTCGACCTCGACGTCGTCGACGAGTTCGACCGTCATGCGGGACACGCGGGCGCGCGCGAAGGCGGGGGCACGCATTATCGCGTCCGGGTGGTGTCGGCCCAATTCGAACGTCGGAGCCGGGTCGAGCGGCATCGTCTGGTCTATGGCCTCCTCGACGGCGGAATTCGCCGACGGCCTGCACGCGCTGGCGCTGGTCGCCAAGGCTCCCGGCGAGGCATGACGGCGGACGATCGCCCCTCGGATTCGTTCGGGCCCTACGCCTTCACGCTCGCGCCCGCCGAAGCCGAAGCCGCCGCCGCCCGCGCAGGGCTGCGCAGGGCGCTCAAAGGCGGACTGCTCGCCAGCCACGTGGCGCCGCTGACCGCCTTCGCGCTCGTCATGGCCTTCGCCTCCGTGCTGGCGCTGACCGGGCTCATCAGCCGCCGCGCCGGGGAGATGACGCTCATCCTGGCCGCGCAGCGTTCATGATCCAGCGGCTCGTGACCCATTGGCGTATTCGCCGCGCCCGCCGCGAGGGCCGCGCCGCCATCGATGAGCTTCAATCCGCGGGCGCGCTGACGGCGACGTTCGACGATGAAGCGCTGTCGCTCGACGTCGACGGGCGCGCGATGCGTCTGCTGTTACGCCGACTGCGAAGAGGCCGAAGACGCCGGCGGCCTCATTTACGTATGGCCGCGGCGGGGCGCGCCGATCGTCGTGCCGACGCGCGTGCTGGCAGACGCCGAGGAGGCGGCGCGGCTCGTCTTCCGCCTGTCCGGCCGGATCGCGCGATCGCGACGGCGCGCGTGACCTTGTCCTACTGGGCCGTCGGCGGCGATCGGGCGCGTCGGCCTGAGACTCCGCGGCGGTCCGCCGCGTTGGCGGGACGGGCGCCGCCATGCAGCGCCGCCAGATGCACGTCATCGCGCCGCGGCGGCAGCGGAACGCTCCGGAGCTCGGCTGATCGGGGTCGGCGGCGGCGGCGTCGACCACCGGCGGCGCGGCGCGGCGATCCTGGCCGCCGAGATGCAGCCACTTCTGGACGTTCTTGGCGCCGCCGGTCAACCCGCCCAGCATTCCGCCGGACTGGCTTGCGGGCGCCGGGATGGCCGCGACCGTGACCGGGGCGGCCGGCGCCGGCGCGGCGTCGGCAGGCGCGGGCGCCACGCTCGCGGCGGCGGTCGCCGCGCGCTTCTTCTCCGCGTCGGCCGCGGCGATCTTCACCGCCGCCGGCGACTGGCTTCGCCGATCGTTGAGGACGATCTCCTGCGGTCCGGTCGCCAGCGCGTCCGGATCGCTCGTATCCTTGTAGCCGGCGAAGACCGGATTTTGGCCGCCGTCGGCGTAGACGAGGCGGATGGGCTTGACGCCGGACGCGGCCAACTCGGCGACCTTGGCGTCGTCCTTGTGCTCCTTCTCCGCGACCAGCGCCTCGACGCTTTCGTCGCGCTTGAGCGCCGGGCACGGCTCGCTGCCGGAAACCTCGCCCTTCGCCGTCGCGTCGAAGACATAGCGCTTGCCGCAGACCAGGACCGACGGCTCAGTCTTGGTGACCTCGAAATGGTCGGAGCCGTCTTTCAGGTTTTTCCAGAAATCGATGTTGGGATCGAGCCGGAACTTCGCCATGTTCTCGGCCGTCATGTGGAACGGATAGGACTGGAGCTGGATTTCGCGCTGGCCGCCGGCGAAGGATTCGCGGGCGATCGCATAGATGTCGGCGACCTGCTCGTCGGTCATCGAGAAGCAGCCGGCGGACGAACAGACGCCATGCACCATCACATTGCCGCCGGTGCGCCCATAGGCCCGGTCGTAGGCGTTGGGATAGCCGACGTTGAACGCCAGATAATAGTGGGAATTGGGGTTCATCTGCCCGGGCGCGATCGTGTAGAAGCCCTCCGGCACCTGCATGTCGCCTTCGCGCTTCTTCGGTCCGAGCTGCCCCGACCATCGGCACATCGGATAGGTCTTGAGCAGCGCATATTCGCCGTTCGACTTCATTTTCCAGATTTCGAGCTCAGCCTCCTTCTTGTAGGTCCGGATGAGCGTCGGCGAGGATGGCGTGGTGTCGAGCTTCTCCATCTCGGCGAGCGTGGCGGCGGAAATCGGCTGCTGGGACCGCCCCGGGCCTTGATCGAGATAGGAATCGTCGCAGCCGGCGATCCAGGCGCACGCCGCGACGGTCAGACAACGGCGGTCCCGCGCCGGATGATTGAACTCATCGATCTCCCCGCATTCGACCGAACTCTTTAAGCGCGCGGGCGCCAAAAGTCCACCCGGCCATGAAACGGCGGCTGTCCTTACCCGGACGTTAACGGATTGTCCTCACAGCCGAAATTGTGGCTCGAAATCAAAGCAATAGGGTTAACTTGCGCGAGCCCTGGACGCGCAGCCGCCCCGCGTCGCGTCACCAGCGGTCGGAGAGCGGCGCCGAATCGAAGATCTCGGCGAGCCTCGCCTCGGGTGGCGCGCGTCGTTCCTTCCGGCAGCGCCGAGCGCGGGAAAAAACGCGCTTCGTGGATTTCCCAGTCAGGCGCGCGTTCGCCCAAGACCCGGAAGCTGCGGACGACGTAAGCGGCCACGTGGTCGCGCCGCGACGTCTGGCTGTTGAAGAAGAGGCCGTGCAGGACGGGCGGCCCTTCGATCGCGATGCGCGCCTCCTCCTCGAGTTCGCGCGTCAGCGACTCGAGGCAGGTCTCGCCGACCTCGACGCCGCCGCCGGGAAAATGCCAGCCGGAGACATAGCCGTGCCTCACCAGCAGGACTTCGTCGTCGGCGCTGATCACAATCGCGCGCACCCCAAGCGACATCGGCCGCGTGAGGAGGAAGCTCCAGTGCAACAGGCGCAACTTCAGCCTTTCTCGAATCGACGCGGCCATGCTGCGGATGCTCCGGACCCGACCCCATCCCGGGGTTGTCTTTCCGTTCAAGCAATCTTATTGCCGCGCGGTCAATGGCTCGAGGCCTTTCCGCCTTGGCGGCCGGCGCGACGAGGGCGCTCTGCGGATGAGCTTCACCATCGCGCATATCACCGACCCGCACCTGAGCCCGGCGCCCATGCCGGGCTTCGCCGATTTGCGGCTCAAGCGGGTCATGGGATTCATCAACTGGAAGCGCGGGCGCGAACGGCTCAACGACATGGCGCTGCTTGAAGCGCCTGGTCGCGGACTTGCGCGCCCAGCGCCCCGATCATGTCGCGGTCACCGGGGATCTGGTCAATATCGGCATGGCGGCCGAGTTCCAGCGCGCGGCGCTGTGGATGGAGACGCTGGGCGAGCCGTCCGATGTCAGCTTCGTGCCCGGCAATCACGACGCCTATGTGCGCGCGTCGATGCCGCTGCTCGAGGCGACGTTCGCGCCCTGGACCACCGAGCGACGCGCAGCAGACCGCCGCGACCTACCCCTACCTCCGCGTGCGCGGCGAGATCGCGATCATCGGCTTCAGCTCGGCGGTGCCGACCGGTCCGTTGATGGCGACGGGCAGGCTCGGCAAGAGCGCAGCTCGAGGCGTTCGCGGAATTGCTCGCGCGAAACCGGCGCCAAGGGCCTGGCGCGGGTCGTGCTCATCCACCACCCGCCGATCGCCGGGATCACGCCGCCGCTGCGCGGCCTTTCCGACGCAGCCGCGTTCGAACGCATCGTGCGCGACTTCGGGGCCGAGGCGATCCTGCACGGCCATACCCACCAGCAGGCTGTCCGCTCGCTTCCCTCACGCGCCGCGCGCACGGTCGGCGGCGCGGTTCCGGTCCTCGGCGCGCCCTCCGCCGCCGCGGCCGCCCGCGACCCGCGCTATCGCGCCGCCTATCATCTCGTGCGGCTCGATCGCGAAGGCGAACGCTGGCGGGTCGGCGCCCGCGCCCGGGGGCTCGCGCCGGAAAGCGGGGCGATCGGCGAACGCGAGGCGCTCGGCGTCTGAGACGCCTGGCCCGCGGCCGGTCGCCGCCTGCCTCCTTTGCGCCTGCAGCGACGCTCGGACCTGATATAAGCGGATCGCCGGGCTCGAGCCGCCCACGGAGGCATTTCCATGCAAAACGTCGCGTTCAAGGCCGGGGACACGATCATCTGCCGAAGGCGACGAGGGCGATACGGCGTTCTTCATCGTCAGCGGAGCGGTCGACGTCGTCGTCGGGCGCGGCGCGAACGCAAGGACCGTAGGCAGGCTGGAGACCGGCGAGGTATTCGGCGAAATGTGCCTGATCGAGCCCGGGCCGCGATCCGCGACAGTGAAAGCGACGTGCCGACACCGAATGCCTTTCCGCCTCCTATCAGGAATTCATCGCCTCGATCGAGGCGAATCCGGAACGCGCCGTCGGCTTCATGAAGACGCTGGTGCGGCGCCTGCGCAAAATGAACGAACTGCTCGAGTGCGCGAGTCCAGAGCGGCGCGGGTTTCGCGCCATGCTTCTGGATTGCCAGCCGGCCGTCGTCTCGCCCCGAAGCCGCCGCCTTGTCCTGGACGATGCTGTGGTGAATTCGCCGGGGCGCGCGCGGCGCCAGACGATCGGTCCCCATGTCATCTAGCGTTCACAAGGCGGCTTTAAATCGAAGGGAGGCAGGGGAAAACCATGGCGGATATCTCGGCGGATCTTCAGCAGGAGCTGGACCAATTGCAGGCCGAGTATAAGGCGGCGGTGGACGACTGGGTGGCGGCGATCCGGGAGGAGGAGGCGCTGGCCTCGGGCAACCATAACGTCGCCGAGCTCGATCAGTGGGAGGCCGCCCATTTCCGCGAGCACAAATTGCATAAGGAAGTCGATTACCGGAAGCGCCTTTACGAGAATGCGCTGCGCCGCGAGTTCTTCGGCTTCTGATCTTCCTGGCGCTCGCGCGACCGGCCGCGCGGCGGCCTCTGGCCCAGGCCGGGCG
>CAVZWU010000021.1:0-101828 GCA_963779095.1 uncultured Alphaproteobacteria bacterium
TTTTTCGTCGCGCTTTCTCCCGACGTGACAAGTCGCCACGTACAGGCGCTTGTCGTCTTGGACTGCGGAAGCGGTGGGGTGATCCATGCAGCAAGTCTAGACTGATTTCTGATTTTCTGCAAGAAACTGTTGGCTGAGCTGTCGTGGCGCCAAGCGCGTCACTCTCGCGGCGTCTTGACCCCCGCCGCGGCGAACCGTGCGGCCGGCGCCGCTCGAGCCAGTGGAGCGCGCGATCGCGGAAGCGGCGCAACGGCGGGATGTCGTCGGCCAACAGCATGAGCCCAAGCGGCAGCATCCAAAGGCCGAACACCGGCAGGATGGCGAGGCAGCCGCCGATGATCAACAGGACGCCACGGGAATGCGCGCCCAGCGCGAGGCAGGCTTTCTGAGCCAGCGGGTGACGGCCTGCATCCGGCTCGGCAGCCGGCGGAGGAGCCGCCGCAGCCGCCGTTCCGGATTGGCGTAAGGGATCGCGTCGAAAGAGATCATGGATTGCATGCCCAAGAGCCCGAGATAGGGAGCCCCGCCACGCCCCGCAATCCGTAGTTTCCCCTATGCGGCGCCTCTTGCCGTCAGGCGCGCTCGATCGCCTTGGCCGCCGCGTCGATCGCGTCGACGATCGCCTGCATCTGCTCAGGGGTGGCGGCGCGTCCGCGCAGGCGCAATTGAAGCGCCGAGCGCAGATTGAGCATCGCGCGCTTGACCGAGACGAAGCCTGCGAAGCGGCCCTCGTCACGATCGCCGAAGCGTTCGAAAATGGCGTCGACCTGGGCCTTGCTCTCGGCCAGGACCTTCTCGCCTTCCGCGGTGACCGTATAGAGCTTGCGCCCCTGCGGGTCCTGGCTGGCGCTCGCGTAACCCATCTCTTCGAGCATGGTCAGCGTCGGATAGACGACGCCGGGGCTCGGCGAATAGTCGCCTCCGACCCGCTCGCCGAGTTCCTTGATGATCTCGTAGCCGTAGCGCGGCTTTTCCGCGACGAGCGCCAGGATCACGAATTTGAGCTCGCCCCCGTCGAACATCCGGCCCTCGCGGCCGCCGAAGCCGCCGCCGCGAGAACGCCAGCCGCGAAACGGACCGTGGCCGAAGCCGTGGTGGTGATGGCCGCGATCGTGGCCGTGGCGCATGGGATCGTCAAAATGACGATGGAACATTGTGTGATTCCTTTCGTTCCAAGACATATCGCAGTAAGACATATCTCCAAACGACATGTCACGATATCTCTTAATTCAAGATATATCTTACCCCCGATGACACAAGGGGGAGTCCCCAAATTTTTTGGGCCTTCGCTGTCGATCGCGTCGGGCCCGCCTTCGCCCGGGGTTAGGACCCCGGCGGGCGTCCGGAAAGCGCGGAAGTAACTCCCAAGCCGTCTGTTTTCAGGCTGCGATTGCGAGGAGGAGTTGGGAGGGGTTTGCAGTGAGGGCTTTGAGAATGTTGAGGCCGTGCTTTCGTGCGGTGGAGACGATGGACCTCATGCGGACGAAGACGTGAGCGCCTTCGAAGGTGCGGAAGCCGCCCGAGATTTTCATTTTGACCTTGGCCATGCGCAGGTCCTGTTCGGCCAGGTTATTGGTGAACGGGACGTCGAAGTCGACGAGGAAGCGCAGGGTCTCGTCCTTGAAGGTCTTGAAGCGGATGAGGAGATTATGGCCTGGGCGCTGCTTCTTTCGTTTTTTCGAGCCGGGCGAAGGATCGAAGGCCGGCAGGGCGCGATGGAAGGCGAGCCCTTCCCGAACGGCCTGCCAGTAGCGGTCGACGAAGCCTTGCACGCGTTCGGGTTCGAGCGCCCGGGCGCCGGCCTCTTTGGCTTGGCGCACGGCCTTTGCGGCGTCGAGGAGGACGTCGCGCATGGCTTGCGCCCACGGCTCCTTGTCGATCTCGATGAGCGCCTTGAGTTCGCGCAGGTGATGGGCGTTGCAGAAGGCGTGAGCGACGTCCGCGAGGGCGTTGTAGGGGCGGAAATGGTCATGCACGACGACGCCGCCCTTCAACCCTGCGGGAACATCGCCGCGCGCCGCTCCGACCCGGTAGAAGGTATGGCTCCGGCTCGACGTCGTATGCAGCCATTGCAGGGAGCCTGCGATGCGAAAGCCGGTTTCGTCGAGATGCCTGACCTTGGCCCCGCCGACGCGCGTCCCGATCGCCTGATAGACGCCCTCCAGAGCCTGAGCCTTCTTGCCCATCCACGCGATCACGCTCGCCGGGCAGACGAGCGGCGCGCCGAACAGGTCCTGAAGCGCCTGCGCCGTCCGGTCCTCGGGCACAAGCTGCTGCACGTTGAGATAGACCGCCGCCGCCTTGATGCGCTCGCCATATTGGGTCGGCGAGATCACGCCGTCGGGGAACGCAGCCCGCGTCACGCCGCGGCATCGGGCGCAGGCATAGATGGCGCCCTGGTGCTCCGTGACCTCGATCAGCCGCTCGGGCAGGTCGAACACCTGACGCGTCTCCACCCCGGTCTGCATCGAAGCCGCGAGCGCCGCCCGGCAGCGCCGGCACGCCGCAGCCTCGTGTCGGACGACCCAGTCGGGCGTCGCCGTCCGCCGCAGCGTGTCGCCCTTGTGGCCCCGCTGTCCCCCGCTCGCCTTGCCCGAACGGCCGCGAAGGCTGCCGGGAAGGCGCGACTTCTTCCTCAGCCCGTCGCTCGAAGGCGGCTTGGAGCTCGTCGTGCTGTCCAGATCCAGCCGGCGCCGAAGCTCGGCGTTCTCGGCTCGAAGGCCCTCGTTCTCCCGCCGCAAATCGGCGACCTCCGAGCGAAGCGCGGAAATCTCGCTCCGGAGCGCTTCGATCAGCGCCTGAACTTCGGCAGGGAAAATCATCCCCACCTTAACTCACGGTTCGCCCCCGCCCGTCTCGAAAATCTCGCAAAACCTCAACGATCTCACACACCGTGTGACAATTCGAACTCACCCGGCTTGGGAGTTACTAAAAGAATCCGGCGCCGTCTCAGCTTCTGTGCAATCTGTCTCAAACCGTTCCCACCTCTCGCCGCTCCGTCTCCTCCCAATGGGTCGGCAAACTCGATCTGGATATTGGAAGAATATAACAAATATTCCGAGTTTCGCAAGCATTTGTCATCAGCGAAACGACGCACACAGCTTCTCTCGCCGCAGGCGGCCGGTCCCCCGCGTCCCCAATCGCGAGATGGAACACCCCCAACAACAAGGGCGCTCCGCGAAAGTTGGCGCGTAAGCCGTTCTCCTGATGCCCGGTCCGACGCGACAGCTCGTTTTGCTCTTCCTGCAACCTTCTGGCCCTCGGCGAATTAAGCAGGCAGCTGGTTCGGAGGACCGCCATGGCGAATACATTGAAGGCGGGCGACTGGGTCGCCTGGCGATCGAGCGAAGGCAAGAGCGTGGGCCGGGTCGAGCGGAAGTTGACGTCGCCCGGCAGGATCAAGGGCCATACAGTCGCGGCGGCGCATGACAATCCGGAATATCTCGTCCGCTCAGACAAGTCGGGCAGGATCGCCGCTCACAAGCCTTCGGCCTTGAGGAGGTCCAGATAAATCCTGGCCTGATTCCACCAGCTGAGGTTGCGGCCGCCGCGAAGCGGGGCCTTGAGCTGCGCGAGAAATTTCGGCGAGGGGGAACCTCTGTCGGAGCCCATCGCGCACAGCAGCTTTCCGAACGCCAGCCGTTTCCCTGCGCACGGTCATCGCGATGAGCGCCTATTTCGCGCGCCACGAGGTCGACAAGAGATCGAAGAGCCACGAATGGGGCGACGAAACCGACCCCTCCGCCGGCTATATCGCTTGGCTGCTATGGGGCGGCGAACCCGGCCGCCGCTGGGCCGACGGCTTGAAGGATCGCCTGAACAAGACAGCAGCGGCCTAATCGCCTGCCGCCGTCTCCCAGCAGCCGCAGCGTCTCGAGGCCGAAGGTTTCACTGGTTTTCGCCGGAGGCGTTCAGTCTTCGGGCGCGATCGACGACACGGCCCAGCGGGAGAAGCGCCGGCGATGCGAGGGACGCGGCAGCGAGGATCATCAGCGCCGGCGTCACCATCGCCGATATGACGCCGAGCGCCCACGAAGCCGCGCCGCCGCCGTTCACGCTCCTGACGCATCAGCGCAAGGCCGTCTCAGTACCGGTAGGTTTCCGGCTTGAACGGGCCGGCCTGCGGCACGCCGAGATATTTCGACTGCTCGGGCGTCATCTTGGTGAGCTTGACGCCGATCTTGGCGAGATGGAGCGAAGCGACCTTCTCGTCGAGGTGCTTGGGCAGGGTGTAGACCTGCTTCTTGTATTCGCCGGGCTTGGTGAAGAGCTCGATCTGGGCCAGCGTCTGGTTGGTGAACGAGGCCGACATCACGAACGAGGGATGGCCCATCGCGTTGCCGAGATTGACCAGGCGCCCTTCCGACAGAAGGATGATCTTCTTGCCGTCGGGGAACTCGATCTCGTCGACCTGCGGCTTGACGTTGCTCCACTTATAGTTGCGCAGCGCCCCGACCTGGATCTCCGAATCGAAGTGGCCGATGTTGCAGACGATGGCGCGGTCGTGCATCGCGCGCATGTGGTCGAGCGTGATGACGTCGACATTGCCGGTGGCGGTGACGAAAATGTCGGCGCGCGGCGCGGCGTCGTCCATCGTCGTGACCTCGTAGCCTTCCATCGCCGCCTGAAGGGCGCAGATCGGATCGACCTCGGACACCATCACCCGGCAGCCGGCGTTGCGGAGCGAGGCGGCCGAGCCCTTGCCGACATCGCCGAAGCCCGCGACCATCGCCACCTTGCCCGCCATCATCACGTCGGTGCCGCGGCGGATGCCGTCGACCAGCGACTCGCGGCAGCCGTAGAGATTGTCGAACTTCGACTTGGTCACGCTGTCGTTGACGTTGATCGCCGGCCACAGGAGCTTGCCCTCCTTGGCCATGATGTAGAGGCGATGGACGCCGGTGGTCGTCTCTTCGGTGACGCCGCGGATCGACTTGGCGTTCTTGCCGTACCAGCCGGGATGGCTCTTCAGCCGCTGCCTTGATGGCGGCGTAGAGCACCTCCTCTTCCTCGTTCGAGGCGGTGTCGAGGAATTTCGTGTCGCCCTTCTCGGCGCGCGCGCCGAGGTGGATCAGCAGCGTCGCGTCGCCGCCGTCGTCGAGGATCATGTTGGGCGAAGCCGCCGTCGGCCCACTCGAAGATGCGGTGGGTATAGTCCCAATAGTCCTTGAGGCTCTCGCCCTTGATGGCGAACACCGGCGTGCCGGTCGCCGCGATCGCCGCCGCCGCGTGATCCTGGGTCGAATAGATGTTGCAGGAGGCCCAGCGCACGTCGGCGCCGAGCGCCTTCAGGGTCTCGATCAGCACGGCGGTCTGGATGGTCATGTGCAGGGAGCCGGCGATGCGCGCGCCCTTGAGCGGCTGGCTCTTGGCGTATTCGGCCCGCGTCGCCATCAGGCCCGGCATTTCGGTCTCGGCGATGGCGAGTTCCTTGCGGCCATAGTCGGCAAGCTTGATGTCGGCGATGGCGTAATCGGCGGCTTTGCTCATGAGCTGGGAACGTCCTCGATTATGGAGGGCGTCTCTTACCAGCGGCGCCGCAAACGCGCAATAAACATATAAGCAAATCTTTATATCAATTTTCGCGCCCCAATTCTTCGCCGCAGTGGTCAGTCGGTTAATCCACCAGTGCTATCTGACAATCTGGCTGTTGCGGCTCGGCGCAAACGCCGTTAACAATCGACAGACGCGCTCGGCGACGCGGTGACCTCGAAATCCTTTCGAGGCGTGCTATAGAGCGAGCGCGTTCCAAGCAAAAAGCGGGCCGCGTCGCGCGACGTCGCTGAGGCATGGCGGGCCATGGCCGCTAGAACTGGGTTTCGTGTGGGTGTGGTGAAGGGCTGGCTTTAGGTATGGCGCTCTCGGCCAAATTGGCGTTGCGGCAAGGTCAGACCATGGTTCTGACGCCGCAACTTCTCCAGGCGATCAAGCTGTTGCAGATGCCGAACCTCGAGCTGACCCAGTTCATCGAGAACGAACTGGCGAGCAATCCGCTGCTTGAGCGGGCGGAGGAGCGCGAGGAGCCGAGCTCCGAGCCGACCGACCTCCCGGCTTCGCCGAAGCGCCGGCCGAACCCGGCGATTGGGCCGGAGAGGCGCTGGAGACGGACGCAGGGCGCCTTGCCGCCAATCTCGGCACGGAGGTCGACAACGCCTTCGACGCCGACCGAAGCGCCCCGGCGTCGCCGTCGGCGCCAGCCGACGGCTTGAGCGCGCAGGCGTGGACGGGGGTGGGCGGCGGCCCGGCCACGACGCCGGCGAAGCCCCGGATCTCGAAGCTTATGTCGCCGAGTCCGTATCGCTTCGCGACCATCTCGAGCGTCAGGCCGCGATCCTGCTTGCCGACCCGGCCGAGCGCATGATCGGCGCCGCGCTGATCGACGCGCTGGACGAGGCCGGATATTTCGTCGGCTCGATCGGCGAAATCGCCGAGCGGCTCGGCGCCGATGTCGAACGCGTCGAGCGGGTGCTCTCGCGCATGCAAACCCTGGAGCCGACCGGCATCTTCGCGCGCTCGCTCGCCGAGTGCCTGGCGCTTCAGCTCAAGGAGCGCGACCGCTTCGATCCGGCGATGCAGGCGCTCATCGAAAACCTGCCGGCGCTCGCCAAGCGCGACTTTCCCCTGCTGCGCCGCGCCTGCGGGGTCGACGACGAGGACCTGCGCGACATGATCGCCGAGATCCGCCGGCTCGAGCCGAAGCCCGGGCGCGCCTTCGGCGATCCGCCGGCGGCGCCGGCGATCCCCGACGTTCACGTCACCGCTGCGCCGGATTTCGGCTGGCGGGTCGAGCTCAATACAAGGGCGCTCCCGCGCGTGCTGGTGAACGAGGTCTATGCGGCCGAGATCCGGCGCGGCGCCAAGCGGGACGAGGACCGCCAATACGTCTCCACCCAACTGCAGGCGGCGAACTGGCTGACCAAGAGCCTCGAACAGCGCGCGCGCACCATCCTCAACGTCGCGAGCGAGATCGTGCGCCGGCAGGATTCCTTCCTGCTCGAAGGCGTGTCGGGCCTGAGGCCGCTCAATCTCAAGATGGTCGGCGAAGCGATCGGCGTGCACGAATCGACGGTCTCGCGCGCGACCGCGCACAAGTTCATCCAGACGCCGCGCGGCCTGTTCGAGATGAAGTATTTCTTCACCGCCGCAATCGCCTCGAGCGAGCCGGGACAGTCCCATTCGGCTGAAGCCGTGCGCCAGCGCATCCGGCAGATGATCGACGACGAGAACCCTGAAGACGTGCTGTCGGACGACGTGATCGTCGAACGCCTGCGCAAGGCGGATATCCTTGTGGCGCGCCGGACCGTCGCTAAATATCGGGACAGCCTCAGGATCCCTTCGTCGGTCGAGAGGCGCAAGATGAAGATGGCGCCGATGCGGGCGAGAGTTCAGCGCGAAAATTCCCTGGCGGTCGAGGCATAATAGCGATTTCACTATTAATATGAACAATTTATCGCAACGATTGACATGCGCCGAGCAGACTCCTAACCCTAGCTTCGAATCGGCCGACGCGGGACCGACCGAGGGCGAAGCGGAAGGGGCAGGCAGAAACGCGCGGGGCGCGCCGCGCGGGCGGGAGGCGGCAGGAATCGCCGCCGCGCCTGAAAGGTAAGGCCAGCGTTCGATGACCTTGAGGGTATCGGGCAAGAACCTCGACATCGGGGAAGCTTTGCGTCGGCATGTCGTGGAAAAAGTCGAGGCGACGGTCGCCCGCTACTTCAGCGGCTCCGTGGACGGACACGTGGTGATGACGCGCGACGGCTCCGGCTATCGTTCGGAATGCACGTTGCGTCTGAGCTCGGGGATCAGCCTGCACGCCGAGGGCCGAGCGCACGAACCCTACCTTTGCTTCGACCAGGCGGCCGGCAAGATCGAAACCCGGCTGCGCCGCTACAAGACCCGTCTCAAGGGCCATCCCGGCCCCTCCGCGGCGAATGCGCGGGGCAAGGTTGCCAACTATCTTATCGAGCAGCCGGGCGAGGAAGAGGAAGAACCAGCCGAGGGGTTTAATCCCGTTGTGGTGGCGGAAGGAACAGACGACCTCAAATCTCTTTCCGTCGCCTCGGCTGTCGCCGAACTCGATCTCACCGGCGCTTCGGTCGTTGTATTTCAGCACGCCGGCAGCGGCCGGGTGAACGTTGTCTATCGGCGCCCCGACGGCGCGATCGGTTGGCTCGATCCCCAGGCCCCTCGCGAACCGTCGCGCGTTGCATAACCGGGACGAACATGTCGTTAACGCAACTCCTTAAGCCGGACGCCGTCCTGGCCGCCCTGAGAGTGAACGGCAAGAAGCAGGCGCTGCAGGAGATGAGCGAGCGCTCGGCGCTGGTCTCGGGCCTGCCGGCGCGCGAAATCTTCGACGCGATCTTGCAGCGCGAACGGCTCGGCTCAACCGGCGTCGGCGACGGCGTCGCCATTCCGCATGGCAAGCTGGCCAAGTGCCGCTCCATTTTTGGCGTCTTCGCCAGGCTCGAGCGGCCAATCGATTTCGAAGCCCCGGATGGCCTGCCCGTCGATCTCATTTTCATGCTGATCGCCCCGGAAGCGGCGGGAGCGGACCACCTCAAGGCGCTGGCGGCGAGCGCGCGCCTGTTGCGCAACGGCGCCGTCGCCGCTCAATTGCGGGCGACCAAGGATCCCACCGCTCTTTACGCGCTTCTGACCATGGCGCCGACCTCGAACGCCGCCTGACCGGCCGGGAGCCTTTTCCTCATGAAAGCGCGCGTCATCGTGACCTTGAAGTCCGGAGTGCTCGATCCGCAGGGCAAGGCGATCGAGGGCGCGCTCAAGGGACTGGCTGTCGACGGCCTCAGGAGCGTGCGCCAAGGCAAGATCTTCGACATCGAGCTCGACGGCGACGATCAGGCGACGGCGCGGCGCCGGTTGAGCGAGGCTTGCGAACGCCTGCTCGCCAACACCATCGTCGAGAACTACGCAATCGAAATCACATGAGCGACGCCATGCGCGTGGGCGTGATCCTGTTCCCCGGAATCAATCGGGAAGGCGACGTCGCGCGCGCCCTTCGCCAGGCGACGGGCGTCAAGCCGGCGATCGTCTGGCACGCCGAACACGAACTGCCGCCTGGCCTCGATCTCGTCGTCCTGCCGGGCGGATTCTCATACGGCGACTATCTGCGCTGCGGCGCAATCGCCGCGCGATCGCCGATCATGCGGGCGGTCGCCGACCACGCTGCGGGCGGGGGCCTCGTGCTCGGGATCTGCAACGGCTTCCAGATCCTGTGCGAAGCCGGCCTTTTGCCCGGCGTGCTGATGCGCAACGCTGAGCTCCGCTTCGTCTGCAAAATGCAGCACGTCCGGGTCGAGAACGCGCAAACGCCGTTCACCCGCCGCTACGCCTCGGGCGAGGTGGTCAAATTCGCCATCGCCCACGGCGAGGGAAACTTCATCGCCGACGATGACACGATTCGCAGAATCGAGGCGGAGGGGCGCGTTGCGTTCCGGTATTGCGACGCCAGGGGCAAGGTCGGGAGCGAGTCGAACCCCAACGGCGCGATGAATTCCATAGCCGGCGTGTTCAACGACCGGTTCAACGTGCTGGGTTTGATGCCCCATCCGGAAAACCTGATCGATCCTCTGGCCGGCGGCGTCGATGGACGCGCGTTATTCGCCTCGCTCGCGGCTTGAAGACCCGTCCGCTCGCTCGAATTCCGGCCCGCCACAGCAATCCCCAGGTTTTGAGAAAAAAATTTCGTATTCTGGTCCTTTTGTCATAGGGCTTGAACCCTTGTCCGGCATTATCGGTTCTGAATAAGGATAATGTGGACCGATGACTGATTCGCTCGACAGACTGTTCGCCGCCGTCCAGGCCGCCCGGAGCCGAAGCCCTTCGGCTTCCCGCACGTCCAAGCTGTTCCGCGACGGCGTGCAGAAAATGGCGAAGAAGCTGGCCGAGGAGGCGGTCGAGGTCGGGCTCGACGCGGTGCAGATGAAGCGCGAATCCGTGATCCTGGAGAGCGCCGACGTCCTCTATCATCTTGCGGTCATCTGGGCCGAATGCGGCGTTTCGCCGGCTGACGTCCTGGGAGAGATCGACCGGCGTGAGCGCGTCTACGGGATTGCTGAAAAACTGCCCAAGCAGGCGAGCGCGGCGCAGATCCGGCGCATGGCGCCCTGGGCGGCGCGCCGCAAAGCCTCCTGACCCGAGCCAGACGCTCCAGTCAGAAACGCACGCGTCGGCGGTCGGGGTGAGATTCCGCCCGAGCGATTGTCAGGGAACGTTCTTCCAGAACCCGCCGCGGCGGACGGACTAATGGACGCCATCCTCGTGGCGGCGCGCCCGCGCGCTTCGGGCCGCCTCGAAGCTCGGCTCGCGAAAAACGCAGCGCCGCTTTTCGCAAAAAGCACACGAAATCAACGAAATCTGAAAATCCTCGGCGAATTCTGGTAGAAATTGGCGAGAGCGCCAGGATTGAGTTGTTGTCTCATTACCTTTTAATTTTGGATAAAGACATGAATTGACCAAAAGGTAGGCACGCGACTACAAGAGTGGCGTATGCTCAGTACTTGGAAATACACGCTATTTCTGGCGTTAGCGCTTCCGGTCCTGTATGCGCTCGCGCCGCTGAAAATCGAGAACCTCGACAAGCCTCGATGGCTCGACAGCGTCGGCGTCTTCATCACGAGATCCGTCGCGTCCGTGAAGCCGGAGGCGATCGAGCCCCCGGTCGACCCAATCGCCGCAGCGAATGTCGACGAGGACCTGGATTATCGAATTGCCCAACGGAAGAGGTCGAGCGAGGGATGGCGCGCTTTCTTGACCGCTCATCCGGACGGCCCTCATGCGCAATCGGCGCGGGCGGAGCTCGACGCGCTGGCTCCCTCCGGGACGCCTCCCGCGCCGGCCATTGTCCAGGCCGTCGATGCGCACGCGTCCGACGCGAAAACTTCGCCGGAGGTAGCCCCCTTGGACGAGTCGTCGGCGCAGTCCGGAGCCGCCGCATCCGCTTCCGATGAAATTTGCCGGCAGGATGAGGACCGCCTGGAGCATTTATCCAATAGCCCGACAGCAGATGGAGTCCTGCGATTCCTGATCGAGTTGCGCTGCGAGAAGTTGCGGCCGCGCCTCCTCAGCCTGGCTGAACAGGTGGACGACAAGGCGCCGCCCGCCGCCGCGAACCCCGCTGCAGGCGTCCCCTCAAGCGTCCTCCCCGAAAAGGTTGTTTCGGCGCCGCCCTTACCGCCGCCGAGAATGCGCGCGACCGAACGCCAGAAGAGGACGCCCACGATTCTGTCTTCGCGCGGCGTTCAGCGGAAGCGCCACGCGAAGACGAGGACCGCTCCCAACTTACCCCAGCTCCTTTTGGCTCTGTTCGGCGAGGGCTCAAGGAACTCGACGGCGGCGCGGCGCTCTCACGCGGGCGGCGGCGCATCGAGCGGCGGCGGAAACTGAGCCTTCCCTCGGCGCCGGCGGCCGCCTCGCTTAAAGCACGACGGGGTTCTGGCCCCCGTCCATCGACAGGGTCACGCCGGTGATGTAGCTCGCCCTCGCCGAGGCGAGGAAGAGAACCGCGTCGGCGATCTCGGCCGGCGAGGCCATGCGGCCCAAAGGCAGCCGCGCGACGCTGCGGCGGCGCGCCTCGTCGATAGAGATGTTGGCAAGCCGGGCCTCGGCCGCGAGCCCCTCCGCCACACGCTCCGTCTCGGTGAGACCGGGACTGACTGCGACGACGCGAACGCCTTTTTCCGCATAGGTCGCGCCAAGCCCGGCGGTCGCCAGCATCAGGGCGGCGTTGGCCGAACCGCCCGCGAGATGAGTTGACGAGGCGACCTTGCCGCCCGATCCGATGACGCTGACAATGACCCCGCTGCCGCGCTTCGCCATGCGCTTGACCACCGGATCACTGGCGTTGATGTAAGAGAAGAACTTGGCGTCAAACGCCTCGCGCCAAACCGCGGGGGTGAGATCGTCCGGCGGAGTCCGCTTCGCGGCGCCGGCGGAATTGACCAGCACGTCGATCGGTCCGAGGCGGGCCTCCACCGCATCGATCATTTTGCCCGCCGCGACAGCGTCCGCGAGATCTGCGACGACGCCAAACGCTCCTTTGATCTCTGCGCTGGCTTTGTCGATATTGTCGCGGGAGCGCGAACAGATCGCGATCCGCGCGCCCTCGGCCGCGAAGGCGAAGGCGCAAGCAAGCCCAATGCCCTTCGAGCCGCCGGTTACGAGAACGACCTTGCCTTCGAGTCCAAGCTGCATGGCTCGAGTTCATACCACTCGATTCGCCGTCGCCCTAGTGACGAGCGGTCGTCACGGCGAAGTCGGCGCCCCGCCCGCTGGCTACTGCAGGTTCGTGTGGCGGTTCAGCATCGTCCGGTAGGGATCGGGGACGGCCTGCATCAGTTCGAGCACGACAGCGTCGAGAAGAATGAGGCTCGTCTGCTCGAACAGGCTGCCGCCAAACTGACGCGTTGTTTCGACAGGCGCGCGAAGGACGCAATCCGCGAGCTTCGCCAGCGTGCTATTCTGCTCCCGGGTGAGCAGGGCGATCTGGGCGCCCTCCCCCTTCGCAATTCGCGCGAAGTGGACGGTGACCGGGGTCTCGCCGGAGCCTGAGACGAGACAGAGACCGTCTCCGGCCCGGATGGACGGCGCCGTCGCTTCGCCGACAAAATGCGCGGGCCGGCCCATGTGCATGAACCGCATCGCGGCCATCTCGGCCACAAGCCCGGAGCGGCCCTGGCCCGAGAAGAACCAGGGACGCCTCTCATCCCGGAACATGTCGGCGAAGCGCTGGAGCGCGCCAGCGTCCACGCGATCCAGCGTTTCCGCTATCTCGCGTCTGACGGCCAGCCACGCCCCGGATTGCGCAGTCGCTCCTTGATCCATTTAGCAACCCCTCTCGGGTCGTCCGCGCCGGTGATGGCGCCGCCGACGATCACGATCTCCGGCTCGACCGCAAGCACAGCGTCGAGGGTCTGCGGCCCCAGCCCGCCAGCAAGCGCGACGCGGAAACCTCGGCGGCGTATATCCGAAACGGCGTCGATGTGCGCCGACGACCGGTCGCCGGCGACGCGCACGTCGGTCGGAGAATGGACGCCGACATAGGCGAAGCTCTCCGGAAAGCTTGCGCCCGCGGGCAAGAGTTCGCGCTTGCCGGACTCGGTGATGGTGTCGACGACCACAAGCGCCCCAAAGCGCGCCGCCGTCCGGCCGACTGCCGCGTGGGTCGCGGCCGACGTCGAGGATAGCACCGTCATGAGCCGCGCGCCCGCGCCCAGCACCATCTCGGCTTCGAGGTCGCCGGCGTCCACGGTCTTGGTGTCGGCGAGAAGCGGCGTGTCCGGACAAAGCTCGCGCGCCGTCGCGATCGCGCCGATCCCGAAACGTTTGAGGAGCGGCGTGCCAATCTCGATGATGTCGGCTATCCCTCGCACCTGCGTGATCACGCCGAAGCTTTCCGCCCTGTCGATCGCAACCTGCAGCAACACCGGGCGTCTGTCTCCCCCTGGCGGCTCAGTCGCGGCCGGAATCAACCCGGACGAGATCCGCTCCGGAAAAGAGTTAGAAGCTCGGCCGCATCGTTGCAATGAGGAGTTCAAGCCTCGAGAGCGGCCTTCGCTCGGTCCGCGCCTTCGACGACGACGCAGGCCGGCGTTGACAACGTCGGCCGATGACATTCTTCTCGCTTGCGCTACAAATCCGGCGCGGGCCGCGCTCCGCAGCGGCAAGACGTCGAGCAATCGGGGGAAGCGAAATGGGGGAGAAGCCGCGGATCGCGGTCATCGGCAGCAATATGGTCGATCTCGTCACCTACGTGAATCGCATGCCGGTCCGTGGCGAGACGATCGAGGCGCCGAGCTTCGAGATGGGACATGGCGGAAAGGGCGCAAACCAAGCCGTCGCGGCGGCCAGGCTCGGCGCTGCCGTCGTCATGGTCACGGCGGTCGGCGACGACATGTTCGCTGACGCGACCGTTCGCAATCTGAGCGAGCTCGGGGTCGATACGCGCTATGTCAAACGCGTGCGCGGCAAATCAAGCGGCGTCGCCCCGATCATGGTCGAGCCCTCGGGCGAGAACTCGATCCTGATCGTTAAGGGAGCCAACGCCGACCTTTCCCCAGCCGACATTGACGCCGCGGCCGACGTCCTGAAGACCTGCGATCTTATCCTGTTGCAGCTCGAGATTCCGCTCGAGACCGTCTATTCCGCGATCGCCTTCGGAAAGCGCCACGGCGTCAGAACCGTGCTGAACCCCGCGCCGGCGACGCCGGAGCTCGACCCGGAGAAGGTTCGAGACGTTAGCTTTTTCATCCCCAACGAGACCGAGCTTGCGATCCTGACCGGCATGCCGGCCGAGACGGAGGCGCAGGTCGCCGCCGCCGCGCGAAGCCTCATTGACAAAGGCGTCGGCACGGTCGTCGTCACGCTCGGGGCGCGCGGCGCTTTGCTTGCGACGGCGACGCAGGTGCGCCGGATTGAGCCGGTCGCTGTGACGCCAGTCGACACGACGGGGGCCGGCGACGCCTTCGTAGGCAGCTTCGCCCGTTACTTCGCCGGAGGCCTGGAGCTCGAGGCCGCGCTGTCGCAGGCGGCGCGCTACGCGGCCAACTCGGTGACACGACGCGGCACTCAGAAAGCCTATGCCTCCGAGGCTGCGTTCCGCGCGTTCTGCGAAAGCCTCGACGCGGCCGGCGCTGTTGCATCGAGGTCATAGCGACGCAGTCATAGCGACGACAGTCGTCCGACGTTTGCGATCTACGGCGTCATGATCGGAGGCGGCATCGCGCACAAGAGGCGCCAGCGTTAAACTCTCACGCTCGACCCTTGCTATTGTCGGGGGCAAGCGCCGATCGCGGGTTGCGAGCTGGCAAAAGATAATATTATATTACTTATTGAAGTTCCGAGCATTGTGAGGCAAAAGACCGTTCGCGAGTCGGCTTGCGCCGACCAGAAACGGTTTTCGGGATGGGACGCCGGGATGGGAACGCAATGACGCCGGCCGGTGATTTCGCGTCCATTGTTCGCCTCGAGGGCGTCCAAAAGTATTTCGGCGCGGTGCATGCGCTGCGCGACATCAGCCTTTCAATCGGCCGCAACGAGATCGTTGGCCTCATCGGCGACAACGGCGCCGGCAAATCGACGCTGATCAAGGTGATGACCGGCGTGCTGGAGCCGAGCGCGGGCAAGATCATGATCCGCGATCGAGAAATTCAGCCTGGCGAATATTCGGTCCGCATGGCGCACGATCTGTCGATCGAGACCGTCTACCAGGACAAGTCGCTGGCCGAGAAGCAGCCGCTCTGGCGCAATTTCTTCGTCGGCCGGCAGATCACGAACCGCTTCGGCTTCATCGACATCAAGCGCGAGAAGGAGGTGGCGCAAAAGATCCTCCTCGAAACCATCGGCTTCAGGGGCGTCGGCATCACCGTCAATTCGACGGTCGCCAATCTCTCGGGCGGCGAGCGCCAGGGCATCGCGATCGGCCGGGCCATGCACTACAACGCCGACCTTATCGTGCTCGACGAGCCGACGGCGGCGCTGGGCGTCGCCGAAGTGCGCAAGGTGGTCGAGTTCGTGCGCCGGATCAAACAGTCCGGCCGCGCCTGCATCTACATCGAACACAATCTGGCGCATGTGCATGAAGTGGCGGATCGCCTGATCGTGCTCGATCGCGGACGCGTCGTCTCCGAGATATCGCCGAAGGATATGACGGTGCCTGAACTGACCGAATATCTGATCGCGCTGCAGCACCAGGCGTAAGGGACGAACGGAATGGCGCAGCGGTCAGGCGAGTCGATCTTGCAGCGGTTCGAGGCCCTGCCGATCATCATCGTTTTCGCCCTGCTGCTGCTGCTCTTCATGTACCGGGCGCCGGAGGTTTTCCTCGCGCCCTACATCTACACGACCTTCCTCTCCACCCTGCCCCCGCTCATCCTGCTCGCGACCGGCCTCACCTTCGTGATAGGCGGCGGCGAGATCGACCTTTCCTTTCCCTCGATCATCGCCTTTTCCGGCTTCGTCTTCGCGGTCTTGTTCAAGGAATATGACCTCGGCTGGCTCGCGGTCATCGCGGGACTTGCCTCAGGCGTCCTGGTCGGCTTCATCAACGGCCTCATCATCGCAAAAATCGGCATACCCTCGTTCATGACGACGCTCGGCACCCAGTTCTTCTGGGCCGGCATGGCGACCGTGCTGTCGGGCGGCAAGTCCTACGCCTTGCGCGGCGCCGAACAGAGCTCGGTGTGGCAATGGATCGTCGGGCGCCCGTTCGCTTCCGCGTCGAGCCCCTGGCTGCAGGAAGTCTCGATCCAGGCGTTATGGACGGCGATCATCGTTGGCGTTCTCTGGCTCGTTCTCGCCCGCCACCGCTTCGGCGAGCACACCCTGTTCATCGGCGATTCCAATGACGTGTCGCGGGTCGTCGGCATCGACGTCGATCGCGAGAAGATCAAGATCTTCACGCTGATGGGGTTTCTCGCCGCCTGCGCCGCGATCATGCTGACGCTCGAGAACAAGAATTTCTTCGGCAACCAGGGCCAGGGTTATCTTCTGACCGCGATCGCCTCCGTGCTCATCGGCGGCACCTCGATCTTCGGCGGCCAGGCGACGATCATCGGGACGGTGTTCGGCTGCTTCATCATCGGCATGGTCGAGGCGGGCCTGGTCGCCGCCGGCCTGACCGGCGCGTGGGTCAGGACCGTGCAGGGACTCATCTTCCTCGTCGCGATCATCTTCTACATGTTCGCGGACGAACCGCAGCGCCGGCGCGCTTTCTTCGCGCGTCTCGGGTCGCTGCGACGATTTGGCGGCATAAGGACTTCGGAAGAAGGACGGGTCCGCCGGTAGAGGCGGCCCAAAGACGTGAAGGGAGAAACGAATATGCGATTGGCTCATTTTCTTATGACCGGCGTCGCTGCGGCCGGGTTTGCGGTCGCGGCTGCGCCGGTGTCGGCTGATCCGATCGGCAAGGGGCTCGTCATGTACATGCAGATGGGCGGCAACCCCGGCGACGGCGCGACGCTCGCTCGGCAGACCGGCGCGAAAGAGGCCGCGGAAGCGCTTGGCGTCGAACTCAAGCCGCAATTCTCCGCCTGGGCGCCCGAGACGATGATCAACCAGTTCAAGGAGGCGATGGCCGCCAGGCCCAATTGCATCGAGATCATGGGCCACCCGGGCTCGACCGCCTTCCACGATCTCGTCAAGCAGGCCGTCGATGAAGGCATCGTCGTCACCTCCGGCAATTCGCCGCTGACCGATCTGCAAAACGAGTTCGGCCCGAAGGGCTTCGGCTACGCCGGCGTCGATCTCTACCAGGGCGGCGCGCTCACTGCGAAGGCGATGCTGGCGCAGGGGCTGAAGTCCGGCGACGAGGCGATGGTCTATGGCGTGTTCAGCCAGGCCGAGCGCGGTCAGTCCGAGAAGGGCCTCGCCGATACGCTCGAGAAGGCCGGCCTCAAGGTCGACCGGCTCGAGATCACCCAGGAAGTCAACAGCGACACCTCGCTCGGCGTCCCGGTGCTTGTCGCCTATATCCAGGCGCATCCACATCTCAAGGCGATCGGCACCCAGCACGGCGGCGTGACCGGCATCATGGACGAAGTGCTGAAGAAGGCCGGCAAGAAGCCCGGCGACATCATCGTCGGCGGCATCGATCTCGCGCCCTCGACCATCAGCGGCCTCAAGTCCGGCGCGGTCAGCGCGACGCTCGACCAGCTCCTCTACATGCAGGGCTTCTTCCCGGTCGTGCAATGCGTGATGAGCGCGAAATACAAGATGCCGGGATTGTCGCTCAACACCGGGGCGGGCGTCGTCACGCCGAAGACGATCGACTCCCTGACCAAGCTGATCGACGCCGGCATCCGCTGAGGCGGGCGGCGCGCAGAAAAGCGGAAACGACACGGATCGCGGACGCTGAAAAGCGTCCGCGTAAGCAGCAACCGGCGGTCTGCCGCGAATGAAAGCGCCGATCGCGTCGGTCTGGCGTTTACAAAGGAAAGACCCGGAGCACGTAAGCGCTCATGTTCAGCCTAGGCGTCGATTTCGGAACCAACTCGGTGCGCGCGCTCGTCGTCCGCTGTTCGGATGGAGCGGAATATGGCAGCCGCGTGGTCGATTACCCTTCGGGCGCGCAGGGCGTGCTGCTCGACCCGAAGGATGGCCTCTTGGCGCGTCAGCATCCGGGCGACTATCTCTTCGGCCTCGAGCAGAGCATCAGGGGCGCGCTCGCCGAGGCCGGGCGCAAACCGGATTTCGATCCGGCCAAGGTCGTCGGCATCGGCGTCGATTCAACGGGGTCAAGTCCGATCCCGGTCGACGCGCGAAACTGGGCGCTCGCTTCGGACCCAAGATCGAAGGGCGACCTCAACGCACAGTGCTGGCTGTGGAAGGATCACACGAGTTGGCGTGAGGCGGCCAAGATCACTGAACTCAGCGCCAAGCTTCGGCCTCAGTACATCGCCAAATGCGGTGGAATCTACTCCTCGGAATGGTTCTGGGCCAAGCTCTGGCATTGCCTGAACGTCGCTCCCGAAACGTTCGACGCCGCCTTCTCCTGGGTTGAGCTGGCCGACTGGATCCCCTCCGTGCTCGCCGGCGTCGCCGACCCGCGGCGGGTCAAACGTGGCGTCTGCGCCGCCGGCCACAAGGCGCTCTATTCGGACGAGTGGGGCGGCCTCCCCGACAAGGAGTTTCTGACCGCGCTCGACCTGCGCCTGGCCGAGCTGCGAGACCGGCTCTACGAGAAAGCCTACGACGCGAAAGAGCCGGCCGGGTCGCTTTGTTCCGACTGGGCGACGAAGCTTGGGCTCCCAGCCGGCATTCCGATCGCCATCGGAGAGTTCGACGTTCACTATGGCGCGATCGGCTGCGGGGTGCGTGAGGGGACGCTGGTCAAGGTGATCGGCACTTCGACCTGCGACTGCGCGGTCATTTCCGCCGCGAAGCCGGTCGCCGATATCCCCGGCATCTGCGGCATCGTCAAAGGCGCGATCCTGCCCGACTTTTTCGGCATCGAAGCCGGTCAGTCGGCGGTCGGCGACATATTCAAATGGTGGGTCGAGGGCGTTCTGGGCGGCGACGCCGCGCTGCACGCCGAACTCAGCGCCGAGGCGGCGAAGCAGCGTCCGGGCCAGGCCGGTCTTCTGGCGCTCGACTGGAACAACGGCAACCGGACGATCCTCGTCGACCAGCGGCTCACCGGACTCCTGCTCGGTCAGGACCTCTATACGACGCGCGCCGACATCTATCGCGCCCTGATCGAGGCGACCGCGTTTGGCGCGCGCGCGATCATCGAGCGCCTCAAGGAATATGGCGTGCGAATCGATCAGGTGGTGTGCACAGGCGGCATTGCCGAGAAGAACCCCCTCCTGATGCAGATCTACGCCGACGTCACGGGCTGCGTGATGGAGGTCGCGGGCTCGTCCCAAACCTGCGCGCTCGGATCGGCGATCGCCGCCGCAGTCCTCGCCGGCGCGCATCCTGACTTCGCCACCGCCGAGACGGCGATGACGTCGCTGAAGCCGGAATCGTATAAGCCGATGGCCGAGCACCGCGCGGTCTACGATCAGCTTTACGCCCTCTATCGCGAGCTGCACGACAGTTTCGGAGGGCTGACCAAATCCGCCGATCTGTCGGGCGTCATGAAGCGGCTCTTGGACATCAAATATGCGCAGCGCGCATGAAATGAGGCGACTATGATTGGTCTCGCCACCCCGGAAATCTGGCTCGTTTGCGGCTCTCAGCATCTCTACGGTCCCGGTCCGCTTGAGCAGGTCGCGGCTCACGCGCGGGAAATCGCAGGAGCGCTCGCGGAGTCGCCGAAGCTCCCGCTCAAGACCCAATTCAAAGCCCTGCTGACGACGCCCGACGAAATCGCCAAGCTTTGCCTCGAGGCGAATTCCGATCCCGGCTGCGCCGGCCTCATTCTTTGGATGCACACGTTCTCGCCATCGAAAATGTGGGTGCGCGGGCTGAACGCGCTGCAAAAGCCGTTCGTGCATCTTCATACCCAGTTCGGTCGCGACCTGCCGTGGGATACGATCGACATGGACTTCATGAACCTGAACCAGTCGGCGCATGGCGACCGGGAGGCGGGGTTCATTCACACCCGCATGCGTCTTCCGCGTAAGGTCGTCGTCGGCCATTGGTCCGATCCGGAGGTTCAGGACCGCATCGGCGCTTGGATGCGCGCCGCGCACGCATGGGCCGACTGGCAGGGCGCGAAATTCTGCCGCTTTGGCGACAACATGCGCCAGGTGGCGGTGACCGAGGGCGACAAGGTCGCCGCCGAAATGAAATTCGGCTTCGCCACCAACACGTATGGCGTCGGCGACCTCGCCCATGAGGTGAACGCCGTCTCCGACGCCAAAGTCAAGGCGCTGGCAAGCGAGTACGAGAAGCGCTACGCGGTCGCGCCGGAGCTGCGCAAGTCGGGCGCCCGGCACGAATCGCTCTTGTACGGAGCGCGGCTCGAACTCGGCATGCGCGCCTTCCTTGAGCAGGGCGGCTTCAAGGGCTTCACGACGACGTTCGAGGACTTGCATGGGCTGAGACAGCTTCCTGGCCTCGCGCCGCAGCGCCTGATGGCCGAGGGCTACGGCTTCGCCGGCGAGGGCGACTGGAAAACCGCCGCTCTGGTGCGGGCGATGAAAGTGATGGGCGATGGCCTTAAGGGCGGGACCTCGTTCATGGAGGACTACACCTATCATCTGGCGCCGGGCGGACATCAGGTTCTCGGCGCGCATATGCTGGAGATCTGCCCGACGATCGCGGCGGGCAAGCCGAAGCTCGAGATTCATCCGCTTTCCATCGGCGGCAAGGAGGACCCGGTCCGCCTCGTATTCGACGCGCCTCCCGGTCCCGCGCTCAACGCCAGTCTCATGGATCTCGGCGCCCGCTTCCGCCTCCTGGTCAATGAAGTGACCGCGGTCGACCATCCAGCGCTGCCCAAACTGCCGGTCGCGCGCGCCGTCTGGGAATGCAAGCCCGACTTCAAGACCGCGTGCGCGGCATGGATCCTGGCCGGCGGGGCGCACCATACGGGTTTCAGCTATAGCGTGACGCGGGAAATGCTCGAGGATTTCGCGACCATCGCCGGCATTGAAATGGCCGTGATCGGCCCGGAAACGACGCTTGCGGCGTTCAAGCAGGACCTGCGCAACAACGACGTCTATTATTATCTCGCGCAGGGGTTCCGCGCCTGACGCGCGGGCAGGATCGAGGGCCATGTTCAAGGAACTCAAGCGCGAAGCCTATGAAGCCAATGTCGCTTTGCCGCGGCACGGCCTCATCAATCTCACCTTCGGCAATGCGAGCTCAGTGGATCGCGCTCACGCCGTGTTCGCGATCAAGCCGAGCGGGATCGACTACACAGCGCTCACGCCCGACGACATGGTCATTGTCGATTTCGAGGGACGCAAGGTCGAAGGCTCGCTCAACCCCTCGTCGGACACCCCCACTCACCGCAGGCTGTTCCTCGCCTTCCCGAATATTGGCGGCGTCGTGCATACGCACTCGACCCACGCCACAGCCTTCGCGCAAGCCGGCCGGCCGATCCCGAACTTTGGCACGACGCATGCCGATTATTTCAATGGCGAGGCGCCGGTCACGCGTAAGCTGACGGCGAGTGAGATCGCGACCGACTATGAATGGGAGACGGGAAACGTCATCGTCGAAACGATGCAGAACCGCGATCCCGCCGATTGTCCCGGCGTGCTCGTCAACCGGCATGCGCCGTTCACCTGGGGGTCGAGCGTGGCGAAGGCAGTGGAGGCCGCGGTCGCTCTCGAGTGCATCGCGCAAATGGCGCTGATGTCGCTTCAGCTTAACCCCCGACTCGAGCCGATCGAGGAGGAGCTTCTGAACAAGCATTTTCAGCGCAAGCATGGCCCCCAAGCCTATTACGGCCAGATTTCGGGCGGTTGACGCGGGTCCGTGGCGCCGGCCGACCGTCGGCAAGGCGATCATGCGTTCTTGGCGCTTTCCTCTCAGCGGGGCGGCCTCGGCAGGGCGCGGAGCGCATCCCTCAGTGAAGATTTGAGCTCCTGGCGACCCACGGAGCCGACGGCGCGCCGATTGGAAACGGAGCCGCCCGCAAGTCGGGCCGCGGCCAACAACGCGTTCCGGTTGACGAGCGTGGCGTTGTACCCTTCACTTGTCCGCGACTAGGCGCTCAAGTCGCCCGCGGGAGGATTGATGAGGGAACTCAAACGCAAAAGGGACGCGGAACGTCCCATGGATTTGCCGCCGCAGGCGCCGGTCCTGCTTGGCGCCGACCAGAAGTCCCGCGCCGCGCTTTCATCCCCAGACCGGGGTTCGCCGGACTACAGTGTTCGGCGCCTCACCAAGCTGCTCGGTGTGGCGAGAATGCTTACCTCCGAACTCGATCTGGCTGAGATCGTGCGTCAGGTGCTCGTTCGCGCGATTGAAGTGATACCGGCCGCCGACGCTGGCACTCTCTACTTGGCCGACTCGGAGACTGGCCGCCTCATTGTCTCGGATTCTGTCGGTTTTGGGCCCAGCATTTTTAAGCTGTCGCTCGAGCCGGGCGAAGCTGCCGCGGGAAGAGCCTTTGTCGCCGGGCGCGGGACGATCTATCCCGATCCGGAAGCCGTTCAAGAAGCCGTCGCCAACGCTAAGCCAGAAACCTACCGCGATTTTTGCAAGGCGAGCCTTCGCTCCCCGAAGGCCGCGATGGCGGCGCCGCTGATCTTCAAGGGGGCGCGCCTCGGCGCGCTCGTTGTCGACGCTCTCCTCGGGGAAACAGCGTTTACGCCAACCGACCTCGCGATGCTCGAGGACTTCGCGCAGATCGCGGCCATCGCGATTGTCAACGCGCAGATCTATGGCTCCGAGCACACCAAGCGGGTGCGGCTTGAAGTGCTCAACGACGAGATCACTCGTCAACGAGACGACCTGAACAAGCGCCTTTCGGCGCTCGACTCAATGTCGGAGATCGCGCGGCAGGAACTCGGCCTTCCCACGCTCGCAAACCGTCTCGCGGACCTGACGTCGTCGCGCGCCTACATCCTCGACGGGCTCGCGCGGGTCCGCTCTGGCGAACCCAACCAGGCCAACACCGAGCATCTGAAGGAACTGTTGCGCTCGGAGCGCTGTCTCCAGCTCCTGCGTCGCGTCGCGCAGGACCATCATCGCCACACGGCCGATGTCGGCGGCGTTCAGCTTACGGTTAGCCCGATCGTGAGCGGCCCGGATCTCCTCGGACATGTGCTATTGGAGGCGGCCAGCCCGGCGTCGCTCAACGTCAGTGAGGCCCTCTCCGACATGGCGGCGCTCATCGCCTCGACGGTGTTCGTCCGCGAACGGGCGCTTGAAGAAGGCCTTGGGCGACGGCGGGCCGACCTTCTCACCAGGCTGCTCGACGGCGACGCGCCAAAGAGCGCGTCCTCCTTCAAGGCGCTGCCGCCACCGTTGCGCCTCGCCGTCGGAAAGATTCGCGCCAGGGGCTCCGACCAGGATCAAGGGCGCGCCGACGTCAATATTCTGCGCGAGGTCCGCTCGGTCTCGGAACAGATCTTGCGGGCCTCTGCGACCGCCACCGTCGCCGCGATTTACGGCGAAAGCGTTGTGCTCGCCTGGTCGGTCGCACAGCGAGAAAACCGGTTCAACGCCACGGAGAAACTTGAGGCGATCGCCTCGCTCGTCGAGTCGTCCACTGGCGTGCGGGTCTGCTTCGCGGTGACCGAGGCCGTCAGCGATCCCCAGCTTATTCCCCAGTGCTATCAGGAGGCCCGCCTTGCCGCGGAAATACGGCCCTGGCAGGGAAGCGCCGTCGTTGACGCGGAGGGCCTCGGCGCCTACCGGTTCATCATCGGCGCAAGCTCGAGCCGGCATGTGCTGGACTTCAGCCGGCGGACGCTCGGCAAGGCAATTGAGCACGACGACAAGCGAAGCGGCGAGCTGATCGGCACGCTGCGCACGTACTTTGAGAACAACTCGAGCGTCTCGCTCGCTGCCCAAGTTCTTGGCGTGCACGTCCATACCGTTCAATATCGGCTAAGCCGGCTTGAGGAGTTGACCGGACTGAAGCTCCGGAACGCCGAGGAACGCCTCACGCTGGAGCTGGCGCTGCGCATTCTCGATCTGGCCGGCCCGGGTCAGGCGAGCGCCGAGTAGCCGGCGCTCTGGCAAGCCGCACAATCTTCCTCTCTGCTATTCGGCCAGACCGCCATCGCCTTTCGATGCGCCGGCACGCCAGACTGAGCGTCATTCGCTCAACAGCCCCACCGGAGGAAACGCGTGCCCTATCCCCCGTTTTCGATCAGCGAGACCACCACCTACCCGGCGACCTTCGAAGAGGACCTCGCCGCCTATAAGGCCGCCGGCGTCGAGGGCATAGGCATCTGGGAGTTCAAGCTGCCCAAAGGACAGGACGAGCGGAGCATCGAGGCGCTGCAGGCGTCAGGGCTTGAGGCGACCATCTGCGTGCCGGAAGTCCCCTGCATCCTGCCCGACGCCTACTTTCGAGAGCCTCGCGACCCGATTGCGCGCCGCAAGGCGCTTTGCGCCGCGATCCGCAGGTTCGCCGCCTTCAAGCCTGCGGGCGTGATGGTGCTTTCCGGCGCGCCTAGCGGCAATCCGGCCACCGACCGCCGCGTGATCGTCGAGGGCCTGAAAGCCGCCGCCGACGCGGCGGGCGAGGCGGGCGTCGAACTCGGCTTTGAGGCGATCCGCAAGGACGCCGGCTCCATCATCTCGACCCTGCCGGAGACGCTCGGCATCATCGAGGATATCGGCGCCCCCAATATCCGCGTCATCTTCGACGCCTGGCACTTCTGGGACCTGCCAAACATTGTAAGCGATCTGCAAAAGTACGCCGACCGGTTCATCTGCATCCAGGTCAACGACCGGCGCCGTCCGCGCAGCTGGGCAGACCGGCTGCTTCCTGGCGACGGCGACTTCGACCTCCCGGCTTTTTTCGGCGCGCTGGACGCCGGCGGCTTCAAGGGCTGGTACGATCTCGAAGTCTTCTCCGATGATGGGCGGTGGGCCGAGGCGTACCCCAACTCCATCTACAAGCTCAAACCCGTCGACGTAGCCAGGAAGGGCCTCGCAGGCTTCCGCAAGGCGTGGGACGAGCGCAAGGCCCCGGCCGCGCAAAAATAGGCGCGGGCGGAGCAGCGGCGGCCGCAAATCATGCGGGCGGACGCAGTGCGCGGATCTGGCGGCGACGCAATCCTTTCAATCGCTTAGGCGCCTTTTTCTGTCACGGTTCGAGGGGCCTCGAAAGCGAGTACCATAACAACATATTGATAATGTCTTTTTATGAATGTTGAGCGAATCCGCCTGCCGCCTGGCCTCAAGACCGCCAACCTCGGGACCGCCTGGCCCGAAAGGCGAGCGCGAAGGCGACGATCAAGAGCGGCAGAAGCATCCACGGAAACGCGCCGGCGCCGAGCCGATTGAGAAGAAATCCGCCGATGACGCCGCCGCCCGAGATGGCGACGTTCCACGTCACCACGAGCGGCGATTGGGCGACGTCGGCGCGTCGCCGGCCGCGATCGCCAGCGCCTCTGAACACTGCGCGCCAGCCCGCAAAACCCCCCCCCCCCCCCCCAAGCCCCCCCCCCCCCCCCCCCCCCGGGTTGGCTTTCAGATCTTCGGTTGGCGAACGCGTCGAGCGCGAGAAAAGCAAGCGGCCGGGCGTGATCGGGCCCCCCCGGCGAGAGCCTTATGCTCCGCCCGGCAACGGCGCCTTCGGATGAATGAGGCCCTGTTCGCGCAGCTCCCGCCACAGCTCGGGCGGGATCGGCGTCTGCATGAGCCTGACGTTATCCTTGATCTCGCTTGCGAGCTTTCGCGCCGGTGAGAACCTGCGCGACGACGGGATGCCCGAAGGGGAACTGAATCGCCGCAGCCGGCAACGGAACGTTGTATTTCTGGCAGACGGCTTTGATCTTCAGCGCCTTCTCGATCATCTCCGGGGGCGCGGCCATGAAGTCGAAAGTCGAGTCCGGCTTCGGATCGTAGAGGATGCCGGTGTTGTAGGGGCTGCCGATGATGACCGAGATGGTCTTGCGCTGGCAGAGAGGCAGCACCTCGTCGATCGCGGACTGATCAAGCAGCGTATAGCGGCCGGCGATGAGGAAACAGTCGAAGGCGCAGGCCTCGCCGAGATCGATCAGCACCTGATTGACCTGGGCGCCGACGCCGGCCGCGGTGATGACGCCCTGCTCCCTGAGCTCGGCGAGCACCGGATAGGTCTCGCTGATCGCTTCTTTGGAGTGGTCGACGCCGCTCGCAAGCTCGACGATGTCGTGGATGTGGGCGATGTCGATGCGCTCGAGCTTGAGCCTCTCCCGGCTCTCCACCAGCGACTGGCGCGTCGCCGCCGCGCTATAGTCGTAGACGCTGCGCAGCGCGCCCGCGGGCCTTCCTTTGGGAAAGTAAACCGCCTCGGCGAACGGATCTTCCGGCGCGTCCGCTCTCAGCAGTCTGCCGACCTTGGTCGAGATCACGTAATCGCCGCGATCGTATTTCGACAGCGCTCGGCCAAGCCGGATCTCGGACGTGCCGAAGCCGTAATAGGGCGAGGTGTCGAAACTGCGCACGCCCGCGTCCCACGCCGTCCTGATGATCTCGCTCCACGGATCGTCCTCATGCAGCGCGCCGAGAAGGCCGGTGCCGAGGCCGAGGCGCGTGACCTTGAGCTTCGTCTTGCCTATCGCGACTTTTTCGGCGGGATTCATCGGGTCGACCTTTGAGTTCGATTTCACGAGCGCGATCGGCCGCGCGCGCTGAGCTTGGCGAGAATGATCGCGACGAGCAGCACCGCGCCGTCGAAAACCGGCTCGGTGTAGGAGGAGGCGCCGAGCATGAAGAGGCCGGTCGTGCCGAGGCCGACCAGATAGACGGCGATCACGGTGCCCCAGATGTTGTACTGCCCCGGCCGGATCGAAGTCGCGCCGAGAAAGGCCGCGGTGAAGGCCGGCAGAAGCATCGTCTGCAGCACGCTCGGGTTGGCGGAGCCGACGCGGGCGGACTGAACGACGCCGCCAAGTCCGGCCATCACGGCGGACGCGACGAAAACGAGGACGACGAGGCGGTCGACCTTGATGCCGACCAGGCGCGCGCCCTCCTCGCCGCCGCCGATGGCGTACATGTAGCGGCCGAGCGGCCGGTATTCGAGGATGTACCAGGCGATCAGCGCCACGATGATCACATAGACGAACGGCAGCGGGATTCCCGCGACGCGCGACTGGCCGACCGCCAGAAACGACTGCGGAACGTTCTGGTAGATGGTGGCGCCGCCCGAGTAGATCTCCGAGGCGCCGAACAGAAGCGAGCCGGCGGCGAGCGTCACGACCAGAGAGTTCAGCTTGGCGTAGGCGACGAGAAGCCCGTTCGCCAGTCCGACGAGAGCGGACACGACGAGGGCGACCAGGATCGCGAGCCACACCGGCGCATGGTTGAAGGACAGAAGTCCGACGACGAGGAGGCTGGCGAATGTCGCCATGAAGCCAGCCGAGAGATCGAACTGCTGGACGATCAGGGGCAGCGTGACCCCGATCGCGATCATGGCGAGCGCCGCGCTTCCGGTCAGGATGGAGCCGGCGTTGGCGAGGGTGGGAAAGGTGTCGGGCCTCAGAAGCGAGAAGACGGCCGCCAGCAGGATGAGCGCGATGAGAAGCCCATAATTGTAGAGAATTGACCAGGCTCGCCCAAGCCCGGCGCGCAGCGCGTCGCTCCGGCCTTCACGCTCCATGCTCGATGCGTGCGGCATGCGCTGCGTCTCCTTTCTCTTCGACCGGATCGTCGTTCATGCGATAGGCCTCGGCGAGCACTTCCGGCAGGCTGAAGGGCGGCTCGGCGAATTCTGCGCTCGATCCGTCCGGCGTTCATCACGATGATGCGGTCGGCGTATTTGACGAGTTCCTCGATATCCGATTCGAGCCAGAGCACCGCGAGCCCGTCGGCCCGCGCGCGCTCCTTGATCGTCGTCATCAGATCCTGTTTCGTGCCGATGTCGATCGCCTGTGTCGGCTCGTCGAGGATGACGAGTTCAAGCGGCAATTGCAGCCATTTTCCCAGCGCGACCTTCTGCTGGTTGCCGCCCGACAGGATGCCGACCGGAGCCACGGGGTCGGCGGGACGGATCTGAAACGAGCGGATCGCCTGCATGGCGGCCTCCCGCACCCGTCTGGGCGAGAGCCCGAACCATTGGTTGAGCCGGTCGGCCGCAGTGATGGTGATGTTCTCCTGAACCGAGAGCCCGGGAAAGAGACCGGCGCGCCGATCCTGCGGGATATAGCCGACGCCTTTCGACGGAGCGGACGCCGCCGACCGGTTTGCCGTTGATCCGCACCTCGCCCGCCGTCCGCGCCTGCAGGCCATAGACGATCCGGCCAAGCTCCGAGCGGCCCGAGCCGATGAGCCCGGTGACGCCCACGACTTCGCCGCGATGCACTTTCAGGCTGAGACGGCGTCAGCCGCTGCGAACTGACTCCGTCGACCTCGAGCACGACGGCGTCGGCCGGCCGAGCGGGAGCGCGCGACGGAGGGAGCGGCCGGCCGGCTCGCCCTGACGCTGACGCCGGTGATGAGCCGCCTGAAGGTCGTCGCCGCCGAGCGTCGACAACGGGCCGCTGAACGCTTCGCGGCCGTCGCGCAGCACCGTCACGGCGTCGGCGAGCCTTGTAAACCTCGTCCAGCCGGTGCGTCACGTAGACGATCGGCAGGCCGCGCTCCTTCAGCGCCACGAGCCGCGCGATGAGCTTCAGGGCTTCCGACTGCGGCAGGCGCGCGGTCGGCTCGTCGAGCACGAGGATGCTGCGCGAATGGTCGAGACGGTCGAGGGCGCGAGCGATCGCGACGAGCGTTCGATCGACCGGTCCGAGATGGGCGACGCGTTCGCGCGGCGACGCCTCGACGCCGACGCTTTCGAGCTCGCGCCGCACGCGCTCTTCCTCCCGCCGCCACCGGATGCCGCCGACGGAATCGCGCACATAGCCGCGCTCGAGCGCGAGGTTGTCCATGATGGAAAGATCGGGGATGAGCGCAAGGTCCTGGTGGACGAAGCGGAGCCCCGCCGCCCTTCCCTGCTCGGCGAGCCTGTTGGAGTTCAGCGCCTCTCCGTGAATCGTGACGATGCCGGCGTCGAGCAGATGATAGCCGGCTAGCGCCCGGATCAGCGTCGACTTGCCCGATCCATTGGCGCCGAGCAGCGCGCAGATGCTTCCCGTGGCGACGCGAAGGTTCACATTGTCGAGCGCGAGCGCGTTTCCGAAGCGCTTCGTCGCCCCGGTCACCATCAAGGCTGTCGGCTTTTCGTCCATCATCGTTTGCGGCTCGCGCCAAGTCGGGCAGGCGAGAGAAGCCGCGGGAGATTTGTCGCCGTCTCCCGCGGCGGTTCGCGGCCCGCCCGCGCTTACTGAACGCCCCACATTTTCTCGTAGTGCGCCTTATAATCGATTCCGCCTTGCCATCCCTCCTTGCGGTCCTCCGCCGTCAGGTCCGCGAGGTTGCTCTTGTCGAACAGCCGCACCGGGATTTTCTGATCGACGAACGGCTGACCCTGCATGAGGCGGTTGGCGGTGTCGACGGTGGCCCACGCTTCCCAGTCGCGCGGGTCGGCGATGCAGACGCGCTGCACCTTGCCGTCCTTGATGAGCTCGAGGTTCTGGGCGTTGCAGTCGAAGCCCGCCCCCGAGATATGGTCCTGCAGGCCGCGCGCGATGAGATCGGTCGCCACGTTCGCCATGCAGAAATCATAGCACCAGACCCAGTTGATCTTGGGGTCGCGCTGCACCGCCGCTGCGGCGAGCTGCGCGGGCTGCGAGTTGATCTGGGCGATGGTGAAATCCTCGACCGTCACCTTGCAATCGGGGCAGGTCTTCGGATCGCTGAGCTTGCTCTTGGTGCCGGCGAACTGGCCGTACTGGACGACGGTCGTCTCCGGATTGTTGAGCAGGAGCGCGTCGACCTTGCCGTCGGACTTCCAGATCATGTAGTCGCCGATGAGCTCGCCGGTCTTCAGCCAGTCGTGCGAGATGTCGGGAATTTGCGCTCAGCGCCTTGCGCTCGTCGGTGTAGAACGGCTGGCCGAGCGTCACGACCGGAATTTTGGCGGCGATGGCTCTCTTGAACGCCCTCGTTGACCTGGATCGGATCGATGAGGATCATGACGATCGCGTCGTACTTGCCGTCGACGGCGGCGTTGATGGCGGCGAGCTGCTTGCCGGTGTCGGCCTGGCCGTCGAACACCGTCGGGACCCAGCCGATCTTCTTGGCGGCTTCGGTCGCGGCGCGCGCGGGGCGGTTGCAGCCTTCGGTGAGCAGCGCGCAGGTGATGATGGCGAGCCGCTTGCCCGGAATTGGCTTCGGTCCCGTCGTCGGACCCTTCCACTGGCTCGGCGACGACAGCGCGGCCTCGCGGCTTTTTGCGCAACGGCGACGGCGGCCGCGGCGTCCTGGCTAACGCGACGCCAACTTGGCTGCAGGCCAAGGCGAGCGCCAGCCCGAACAGGGCCGCGATCGCCAGCAGTCTCTTCCCGATCGGCATTTTTTCCTCCACTCGATAAGCCCGACTTGTTCGTCCCGCGGGTTCCACCCGGACCTAGCACCGGAGCCGCCGCGCGATATATGGCCGATGCGCCAAAGAGGCCTCGCGCCCGTTGGTCAACCGGCCATGATCTTTGAGGCGCCTGGCAACTTTCACCCGGGGACACTACCCGGCGTCATGTCGGGTCCGGATTTGGAGGCCCTGGATCAGCGGATTGAGGCCGCTCGGCTGCTTTTAGAAGGGCTCTCGCAAGCTCTCGCGCTTCAGCCTCCGGCTTTCCCAACAGCTCAAACGCCGCCACCATCAAGCTCTCCAGCTGATCACGATCGAACTCCGTCGTCCGCATCCCGATCCCCCAACGCCGCGGCGGCACGATCGGCAACATAACGTAGGAATCCCGCGCGCCGCCTGAGTGGAGCGTCACCTGGCCGCCAAAGATGTCCTTCGGCCGATCGTCGGGGTCGGCGTGCTGGAAGGGGCCGACGCCGCGGTTGGCGTAGTGGAAGGTCTTGGCGAAGTCGCTGAGCGGGCCCTCATATTCGTAGTCCTTGCCGCGGATCGTCAGCGCCATCCGGTATCCCTTGGGCGCGACGATGCAGGTCGGCCAGATCTCGACCAAAAGCTCGTAGACCTCGCCGGGAACAAGCGGCTGATATTCATCGTGCGTATGGTAGGGCCGGTACGGCAGAGACTTCGCCGGGTCGAGCTTTCGATGCGAGGCGCGCAGCCACCCTTGCGTGATCGGGATGTTCGGATCGAGCGCGCCCTGGAACGTCACCTCGGCGCCGTCGGGATCGAAGAGGCGCAGGACGAGGAAAAGATCGGCGTCGCTCGTCGTCGACGATATGAAGAGGCGCGCCATCGCCGGCCCGGTGACCTCGGTCGTCTCGGCGAACGGAGGCAGGGAGAGGGTGACGCCGTCGCCAAGCGCCTCGTACTGGATATTTCTGCTCGGTCTTGAGCGGGGTCGCGCTCAGCGCCTTGCCGTTGAGGTCGAGGTAATATTTTGTCCACTGGGTCCGGGCGAGCGGCCATTCGTTCTCGAACCGCTCGACGAAAGTCGAACCGACGTGGCGTATGTTCAAGCGCACGCGCGGCGATTTCTCCCAGCCGTTGTCGGCGCCCTTCAGATAGTGATCGAAGAATTGCTTCTGCAGCTTGATTCCATAGTCGGTGTAGAAGTGGGTCCAGTGTTCGAGGCCATGCACTTCGAGCCATTTCTGCTCGGACGCGGCCTGGACGAACGCCTCGACGTTGCCGCGCAGGTGCAGCCCCTGCCCGCCCCAGTTGCCGGCTGAGAGCATCGGCGTCTTCACCTTTGACCAGTCCGCGATTGAAATCGCGATTCCACTTGTCCATCCAGCCGTGTTTCTTGATTGCCTTGACCGAACTCGACACGATTGCGCGCGAGCTCCTCCTCCGGCAGCGTTTCCGGACCGGCGACCGATTCGCCGGTTGTGAAGCTCTTCGCGGCTCGCGAGCCAAGCCCATACTGCACGGTCGACACCTGGCGGGGGAACCAGCCGATGAGTGAAGGTCGAGAGGATGCCGCCATGGCGGCCCATCTCGCGATAGAAGTCGGACGCGCCTTCCCAGGGACACATGGCCATCAGATGCGGCGGCTCAAGGGCCGCGACCTGGTATTGGTTCATGGCGTAATAGGAGATGCCGGCGAGCCCGACCCGCCCGTTGCTCCAGGGCTGGGCCGCCGCCCACTCGATGCAATGATAGAAGTCCAGCGTCTCCCTAGGGGACCATACGTCGAGCACGCCGGGCGACTGGCCGGCGCCGCGTGAATCGACCCGGACGCAGACATAGCCGTCGGGCACCCATTTCTCTGGATCGACCGCCTCCCAGGTCTGGTACTTGTTGGTCGATCCGGCGAGCACGTCCGGGTGCTCGGAGACCATCTTGTCCCATTGCGGCTTGTAGGCCTCCTGGAAGGATAGGCCTTTCGCGTAAGGGCCATAACTGATGAGCGCGGGATAGCGTCCTTCTTCGACCGGACGGTACACGTCCGCCCTGAGCATCAGTCCGTCGTCCATCGGGATCGGAACGTCGATCTCGATCTTCATGCCGTCGCGGACCATGCTCTTGGCTTTCAGTCCGTCCTTGCTCATCCGCCTCCCTCCTGCTCCGCCGTTGCTGCCGCCGAAGGCGCGCCCTACGGGCGGCAAGAGAGCGGCAAGAGATAAGACTTCCGCGGCGGCCAAGTCGTTGGCAGTCAGCCCAGGGCCGCGCTTATTTTGTTGTCCATCTCGCCATGCGCGGGAGTGCGGCGCCGAGAGGCGAGCTGTCAGTCCGCCGTCCAGCCGCCGTCCAGGACCAGGGCCGAGCCGGTCATGAGGGAAGAGGCGTCGCTCGCCAGGAACACGACGGCGCCCATGATGTCCTCGAGCTGTCCGAGCCGGCCAAGTTTGATGTTCTTGAGCACTGATGCGAGGAACGCGGAATCGGCGAAAAACGGGCGCGTCATCGGCGTCTCGATGAAGGTCGGGCAAATCGTGTTGACGCGAACGCCGAGCGGCCCGAGCTCAATGGCCGCGGCCTTGGTGAAGCCCTCCATCGCCCATTTCGAGGCGCAATAGACCGACCGCCGCGCGCCGCCGACCAGCCCCATCTGCGACGAGACATTGATGATCGAGCCGCGCCGTTTCTCCGCGGCCATCTTGCGGGCCACGGCCTGCGCGACGAAGAAGGCCGCCCGGACATTGATCGCCATGACGTGATCGAAATCCGCCGCCGCGACTTCGAGGAACGGCGCCGGGCGATTGGTTCCCGCGTTGTTGACCAGAATGTCCAGCGAGGGCAGGCCGCGATGCAGGCCTGCATCGCCGCGAGATCGGTGACGTCGAGCGGAACGGCCTCGGCCGCGCCGCCCGCCGCAACGATCGCGTCGCGCGCCGCCTCGATCTCGCTCCTTGTACGAGCCGCAAGGATCACTTCGGCCCCGGCTTCGGCGAGGGCGGCCGCCGCCGCGAGGCCGAGGCCCCTCCCCGCGCCCGTCACCAGCGCGCGCTTTCCCTCCAGGCGAAAGGGCGGCGTGCGGGGAATCTCCGTCATTCAGCCGCTTGGGCGTAGGGCACGTTGCGCCCGCCATAGCGCCGCACGCGGACATTCGCCTGCTCGGCGTGGCCGGCGAAGCCCTCCAGCATGCAGAGCCGCGAGCAATATTCGCCAATCATCGCGCTCGCCGCGTCGGTCAGCACGCGCTGATAGGTGACGGTCTTGAGGAACTTGCCGACCCATAAACCGCCGGTATAGCGCGCGGCCTTCTTGGTCGGCAGCGTATGGTTGGTGCCGATGACCTTGTCGCCATAGGCGACGTTGGTTCGGGGTCCAAGGAACAGGGCCCCGTAGTTCGTCATGCGCTCAAGGAAGAAATCCGGATCGCGGGTCATCACTTGCACGTGCTCGGAGGCGATCCGGTCGGCCTCCTGCACCATCTCGTCGTCGCTGTCGCATACGATGACCTGCCCGTAGTCCGCCCAGGCGACGCGGGCGATCGAGGCGGTCGGAAGGATGGCGAGCAGGCGATCGATCTCCCGCATCGTCTCGCGCGCCAGCGCCTCGGACGTCGTGAGCAGCACCGCGGGCGAGGTCGGCCCGTGCTCCGCCTGCCCGAGCAAGTCGGTCGCGCAAAGCTCGGCGTCGACGCTCTCATCGGCGACGACCAGCGTCTCGGTCGGACCGGCGAAGAGATCAATGCCGACGCGGCCGAACAATTGCCGCTTCGCTTCGGCCACATAGGCGTTGCCGGGACCAACGAGCATATCGACCGGCCGAATGCTTTCAGTGCCGATGGCCATCGCGCCGACGGCCTGGACGCCGCCGAGGCAGTAGATCTCGTCCGCTCCGGCCAGATGCTGAGCCGCGACGATCGCCGCCGCCGGCTTGCCGTTGAAGGGCGGAGCGCAGGTCACGATGCGCGGCACGCCCGCGACCTTGGCGGTGACGACCGACATGTGCGCGGAGGCCACCATCGGATACTTCCCGCCCGGGACATACGAGCCGATGGAATTCACGGGGATGTTCTTGTGGCCGAGCACGACGCCAGGCAGCGTCTCAACTTCGATGTCCCTGAGAGCCTCCTTCTGCGCTTGAGCGAAGTTGCGGACTTGCGCTTGCGCGAACTTGATGTCGTCGATGTCGCGCGGCTTAAGCTCGGCGAGAGCGTCCTCGATCTCGCGGTCGGTCAGCCGGAAGTCCTCGCGGTCCCAGCGGTCGAACTTCACCGACAGGTCGCGCACCGCGTTGTCGCCACGCGCGGCGATGTCGGCCAAAATACCCTCGACCGTCGCGCGCACCTTGGCGTCGTCGGCCGCGATCAAGTCCGCATCGCGGCCTTGCTTGAGGAATCGAGCCATTCGCGCCTCCTCTTGCGCCGTTTCCCGCTTGCCCGGCCTACTTGATCGCTTGCGGGTTGATCGGCGAACCCGCGGCGCCGGGCAGATGCAGCGGCGGCGCCGTGAAGAAAAACTCATAGACCTTGTCGGCGGCGCAGTCTTCGGCGAGCTCCTTGAGATAGAAGATCTCACCCATCGAAATGCCCATCGCCGGGATGACGACCCAGTGCCAGGGCTGGTTCGCGGCGTCCGTCTCGTTCGGCCGCACCTCGCAGCCCCAGGTGTCGGTGCAGATCGCCGCGACATCCTTGTCCTTGAGCCAGTAGCAGGTTTCGAACGCCAGGCCCGGCGCGTCGCCGCCGGCGTAGCCGCTCCAATCCTTCCTGGCGAGGCAGCGCTCCTGATGGCCGGTGCGGACGATGACGAAGTCGCCCTTGCGAATCTCGACGCGCTCTGCGGCGGCGCAGGCGTCAAGCTCGGCCGAGCGGATCGCATAGGCGTCCGGCAGGAAGTCGAGGCCGTTCAGGCGGGCGATGTCGAGCAGGACGCCGCGGCCCACCATCTTGTCGCGAACATGCTCGATGCCGAGCTTCTTTGCGCCTCTCGCGCCGACGAGCTTGGCGTCGTAGCCGTTGTACATCTTGTCATCGAGGAAGATGTGGCAGAGCGCGTCCCATTGCGTCGAGGCCTGGCAGGGCATGCTGATCGCATCGTCGGCGTAGCGCAGATAAGGGAAGGGCACGTCCTGGTTGCCGGCGGCGGCGTCGGTCCCTGTCGCCAGCATGGTGTGAATGGGATTCCAGCGGCCGCCGAACAGGCCGGACTGGATCGGCTCCTTGAGCGACAGCGCGAGAGAAAACACCTTGCCCTTCCGGATCAGGCGGCTCGCAGCGACGATGTCCTCGGCCGTGATGGTGTTGAGCGTCCCGATCTGGTCGTCCGGCCCCCAGCGGCCCCAGTTCGACACAGCTTCGGCCGCCTCGTAGATAGCCTCGCGGGTAACGGTTTTGGCCGGCGCTTCGCCCATCGCGTTCCCCTCTTATTGATCGATCGATCTCTTAGTTGTCTTTAGGCCGCCGAGCTGAGGGCTGTCAATGCCGGAGCAACGCGGCGCTCGATGGCCTCGGGACTTCGGATCGGGGCCCTGTCCGAGGAACGACACGTCTTTAGAGGCGCAAACGTAGGTCGGAATCGCCAGCCCTATACGGGAGGCGGCGGCTGCGTCGAAGGCGCGCGGGCGAAAGCTATTGAGCATTTGCTCTCTCTCGGATAGCCTGCCCCGCAACGAACCCTTTGCCTGTTGCGAGGCTCAATTGGCGCGAGTGAGGCTCACTCGGGAAGCGCGCGAGAGACTGATTGTCGAAGGCGCCATCCGCTTCTTCGCCGAGGTCGGCTTTGGCGGCCAGACGCGCGAGCTCGCCCGCCAGCTCGGCATGTCGCAATCGCTATTGTTCAAGTATTTTCCGACCAAGCAGGCTCTCATCAATCGCGTTTACGAGGAGGTCTACCTCTCCCGCTGGAACCCCTATTGGGAAGTGCTTATCGAAAACGCCAGAATGCCGCTGCGCCAGCGATTGCTGAAGTTTTATTCGGAATACGCCCGGCGGATCATGGACTATTACTGGATTCGAATCTTCCTCTACGCAGGCCTCTTGGGCAGCGAAATCAACAAGAACTACCTCGATCTCCTGAGGAGCCGGATCATCTACAAGATCTGCCAAGCCGTCCGCAACGAGGCGGGCCTGCCGAACGTGCGCGACGGCGAGCTTAGCGAGCGCGACCTGCAGCTCGTCTGGGCCCTTCAGGGAAGCATCCTTTATCTCGCCATCCAGCGTCACGTTTATCGCAATCTGCCGGACGAGGAGATCGACGGCGTCATCGAGGATCGCGTCGACGCCTTCCTCAAGGGGGCGCTGTCCGTGGTCGGGCGCGCTGCGGAAGCGCCGGCAACCGAAGAGACCAGCGCTTGAGCCGCCGATGCGTCTTGAGAAGCGACGGAGGAAAGCGCCCTTGAAGAGCCTCGGCAGAATCGGCACCGTCGAGATCGGACGAGCGCTCGACACCACCATTCTGGGCGAGACCATGCAGGCCTGGTTTCCCGATTTCGATCGGGAGGCGGTCAAGCCGCATGAGAGCTGGCTGTGTCCGACCCACTATGACGCCGAGAGCGGCCACTTCGCCATGCCGGTGCACAGCTGGGTGGCGCGGATCGGCCGATACAATGTCCTCATCGACACCTGCTTTGGCAATGACAAGACTCGCCCGGGCTTGGCCGAGGGGCACAGGCTCGACACCCGCTACCTCGAGCGCCTGGCTGAGTTCGGCCTGACCCCCAATGACATCGACTACGTGCTGTGCACGCATCTCCACGTCGACCATGTCGGGTGGAACACCCGGTTGGAGAACGGGCGGTGGGTCCCGACATTTCCCAACGCGCGCTATGTGTTCTCGAAGACCGAGTACGAAGCGGCGAAAAAGGACGCCTCAAACCCGACCTCGCCGCTGTTTTTCAAGCCCGCGTTCGAGGACTCCATCCATCCTATCGTGGAGGCGGGCAAGGCCTGCCTCGTCGAGGGCATGCATGAGCTCCTCGACTGCCTGACGCTCCGCCCGGCGCCTGGCCACTCCCCCGGTCATTTGCGCATCGAGCTCAGATCGCAAGGGTCGGTTGGCGTCTTCGCCGGCGACATGCTGCATTCGCCGATCCAGGTTCCTTTGTGGGAATGGAGCACCCGCGTGTGCTGGGACGGGCGCATGGCGGCGGCGTCGCGGCGCGAGCTGCTTGAATTTTGCGCCTCCGAGAACGCCATTTTGCTGCCCGGCCACTTTCAAGCGCCCCATGTCGGGCGTATCAAGCAAGCGGGAGGAACGTTCGCCATCGACTTCGGGTGGTAGCTTTCTCGCTAAGGCGAAAAAGCGCGTCGCGTTGAAGACAAGCCCCAAGGTTGCTAGCATTGTTGAAACAATGAGCGAAAGTCTTCGGCAGATCCGTCTGTTCGTCGCGGCCTACGAGGAGGGCTCGTTCACCGCCGCGGCGCACCGCGAGAACGCCACCCAATCGGGCGTTTCGCAACACATCCATAAGCTCGAGGCCCGTTTCGGCGCCGCGCTCTTCTCCCGCGACACCGGCGCGATCCATCCGACCCCGGCCGGCGATCTCTACTATCGGTATTGCATCGAGATCCTGCGGGTGCACGAGGCCTCGCGGAACGAGATGAAGAGGTTCGGATCAGGCTTGAGCGGCGAGATCGTGGTCGGGTTGATGCCGACGATGACGCGTTCGGTGCTTGGGTCGGCGCTCGCGACGTTCGTCAAGGAAAACCCCAACGCGCAAGTCAGGATCGCCGAGGGCTTCAGCGCGCTCCTGACCGAGCGCGTGCGGGCGGGGGAATACGCCTTCGCCATCGTTCCCGCGTTTCAGGGCGCGCCTGGCCTGAACGCGAGGCCGTTCCACTCGACGCCCGAAGTGCTGGTGTCCAGACGCGCCGCGCGCCGCGCGCATATGACGCCGGTGCGGCTCAAGGACGTTGGTCCGCTCAATCTGCTCCTGCCCAGCCCGCCCAATACCCGGCGCCGAACCCTCGACACCTATCTTGCTTCCAACGGCGTGCGGGTGCGCCAGGTGCTCGAGATCAATTCGATGTTCGGCGCGCTTGATCTCATCGCAAACAGCGACTGGGTCAGCATCTTCCCCGGCATCATGATGGCGTCCGACATCGATCGCGACCTGTTCACGATCAACGTCATCGTCGAACCGCAACTGATCCTCGATCTGGCGCTGATCGAGCCGATGCGCCAGCCCATGGGCCCGCTGGCACAGACCTTCCTCAAGCTTCTGGAGGACGAGACCGCCCGGATCGGCGCGCGGCTGGCGACGATCCCGGAGACCGTTCCCGCCGACGCGCGCCCGATCGGTCAGACGCGGGCGGAAAGCCGGGCGGACCGCGCAGCTCGCGCAGGCGGCTCCTGGGCGCGGCCCGAGAGCGCCCGCGCGGTGAAACCGTCCGTCGCCGCCGGCGCCGTTCGGCACGCGAAGAGGGTCACGGAAGCGCCGGCGTAACGTCAGCCGAGCTTCGACCCGTTGGTCATCAAGAGGACCGAATAGAGCGACGTCGTGCCGCAGATGTACAGGCGGTTGCGCTTCGGGCCGCCGAAAGTCACGTTGGCGACGATTTCGGGGATCAGGATCTTGCCGATCAGGGTTCCGTCGGGCTCGTAGCAATAGACGCCCTTGCCGGTGCTCGTCCATACCCGCCCCGAGCGGTCGACGCGGAAGCCGTCGTACATTCCGTCCTCTGGCGACAACTCGGCGAAAATTTCGCCTGGCCCCTTCACGCTTTTGCCGTCCGCACTGACCGCGTAGCGGCGGATCGCGCGCGGCGTACCCTCTTTATGCGACGAGCCGGTGTCGGCGACATAGAGGAGCTTCTCGTCGGGCGAGAAGGCGACGCCATTCGGCCGGACCATGTTGTCGATGAGCCTGGTGACCGCGCCGGTCTTCGAATCGACGCGGTAGACGTAGCACCCGTCGATCTCGGGCGTCGCCGGTTCGCCCTCGTTGTCGCCGTCAATGCCGTAGGCCGGGTCGGTGAACCAGATCGAATCGTCCGATTTCACCACTGCGTCGTTGGGCGAGTTGAAGCGCTTGCCCTCCCACTTGTCCGCGACGACCGAAATCGAGCCGTCGAACTCGGTCCGCGTGACGCGGCGCGTCAGATGCTCGCAGGTGACGAGGCGCCCCTGGTTGTCGACCGTGTTGCCGTTGGAATTGTTCGAGTGCTGGCGGAACACCGACACCTCACCCGATTCCTCAATGAGGCGCAGCATGCGGTTATTGGGAATGTCCGACCAGACGAGATAGCGGCCGGCGGCGAACCATGCCGGGCCTTCGGCCCAGACCGAGCCGGTCCAGTGGCGGGTGACCCGCATGTAGCCGGCGAACAGCTTGGAGAATCGCTTGTCGAGCACGACCAGATCCGTGCCCTCGTGTTGCCCGTGGAACATGAACCTTCCCCCCACTCGCTGCGGCGACCGTTGGGCCGAAATTGGCGCCTCCGGCGCCCAAGGGCAAGAGCGGCGTCGCCACGTCTCTGTCAAGAAAGAGCGGCGCCGACCTGTGGAGACTTCATCGGCGCGTCGCGGCCGGCCCTTGCGGCGCAGGCCCGCGTCGTCCACACTACGGACCATGAATCGCTCGCCAGCGCGGGGCGACGCCTCGCGGCTCATCGCCGTTCTGGGCCCGACCAATACGGGCAAGACGCATCTGGCGGTCGAGCGCATGCTGGGGCACGCCTCGGGCATGATCGGCCTGCCCCTGAGGCTGCTGGCGCGCGAAATCTACGACCGGGTGGTCAAGGCGCGCGGCGCTAATGACGTGGCGCTGATCACCGGCGAAGAAAAGATCGTGCCGCTAAGGCCGCGCTATTTCGTCTGCACGGTCGAGGCGATGCCGCTCGACCGCAAGGTCGAATTTCTCGCCATCGACGAGATTCAGCTTTGCGCTGACCCTGAACGCGGACATGTGTTCACCCACCGGCTCCTGCACGCGCGCGGGTCGGCCGAGACGATGCTGATGGGTGCGGCGACCGTCGCCTCGCTGATCCGTCAGCTTTGTCCCGAGGCCGAGATCCAGTTCCGCGAACGCCTGTCTGAGCTGACCTATACCGGGCCCAAGAAGCTGACCCGCCTGCCCCAGCGCAGCGCGATCGTCGCCTTCTCCGCCGAGGCGGTCTACGCCATCGCCGAGCTCATCCGCCGCCAGCGCGGCGGGGCCGCCGTGGTCATGGGCTCGCTCAGTCCTCGCACCCGCAACGCCCAGGTCAATCTGTTTCAATCCGGCGAAGTCGATTTCCTGGTCGCGACCGACGCGATCGGAATGGGATTGAACATGGATGTCGACCATGTCGCGTTCGCGGGGCTACGCAAGTTTGACGGCCGGCGCCTGCGCGGCCTCCATTCGCAGGAGATCGCCCAGATCGCCGGGCGCGCCGGCCGCTTCCGCCGGGACGGCTCGTTCGGCGTGACAGGCGATGCGCCGGATCTCGACCCGGACATCGTCGCGGCGGTCGAGGGGCACGTCTTTCCATCCGTGATGGCTGCGGAATGGCGCAACCATCGGCTCGATTTCCAGTCGATGCAGGGGCTCATGCGATCGTTGGCCGCGCCGCCGCCTGCGCGGGCTCTCAGGCTCTCGGAGGAGAGCCAGGACGAAACCACGCTGCGCCAGCTTTCGACCGATGAACTGATCGTCCGGCGTACGCGCGACCGGTCGAACCTGATCCGGCTTTGGGAAGTCTGCCAGACGCCGGATTTTCGCAAAGCCACGCAGGACGAGCACGCGCGCCTGGTCGGCACGATGTTCGAGCATCTGACGCAAGGCGACCGGCGGCTGCCGGAAGACTGGATGCAGGGCCAGTTCACGAGCCTCGACCGGACCGACGGCGACATTGACGCGCTGTCGTCGCGGCTCGCCCGGGTGCGCACGCTGGCCTATGTCGCCAATCGCGCCGACTGGCTCGCCGATCCGCAAACATGGCAAGGCCGGGCGCGAAACCTCGAGGACCGGCTGTCCGACACCTTACACCAGTCGCTGATGCAACGCTTCGTTGACCGGCGCACCAGCGCGCTCCTGCGCAGCCTCAGCCAGCGCGCGGGGCCGATCCTCGGCGGGATCGACCCGGACGGCGCGGTGACGGTCGAGGGCCACCTGGTCGGCCGGCTCGCCGGCTTCCATTTCGAGGCCGAGCGCGGCGAGACGGCGCTCGAGAATCGCGCCTTGCGCGGCGCGGTCGAGCGAGTCGTCGCGCCCGAGGTCGCAAGGCGGCTTGGGGCGCTGGCGAGCGAGAGCGACGAAGCGTTTGCGCTTGAAGCCCGCGGGGTCGTCACCTGGCGGGGCGAAGCGGCCGGCGAAATCATCGGCGGCGAGCCCTTCGCGCCGCGCGTTAGACTGATCGGCGAGTTCGGGGCCGAGCCGCAGCGCGAGCGCGCCGCGCGGCGCCTCGAGGCTTTCGCCGCAGCCGAGGCAAGCGAGCGCCTTTCCGCGCTGAAGCACCTCAAGGAGGCGATCGAGGACGGGCGCCTCAAGGGGCTCGCGCGCGGCCTCGCCTATGAGCTCGTCGAGCAATTCGGCGCGCTGGACCGCCGGGCGGCGGAAGCGCGAATCAGGCTCCTCAGCCGCAACGAGCGCCGCACGCTTAAGGCGCTCGGCGTGCGCTTCGGCGCCTTCAGCCTCTATCTGCCGTCGCTTCTCGAGCCGAAAGCCCAGCGCCTCGCGTTCGCCTACGCCGACCTCGCGAACCCTGCGTGGCGGCCGGACGCGGGGACGCTCAATCCGCTGCCTCGCCCGACGCCGCGCCCGCAGGCGCTCGCGCTGCGCGGCCTGTGCGCCGTGGGCCAGTTCGCCGCGCCGATCGCGGAGCTTGAGCGGCTCGACGCGCTTGCGCGCGCAGCCTGGCCCGAGGGCGCCGGCGCGATCGACGTCACTGACGCGCTGCTTGCGAGCTTGAAGTGGCGGCGCGACGACGCGCATCACATCCTGCGCGCGCTTGGCTACGCGCGGGTGCGCGATGGCGAAGGGGCGGAGCGCGCGATCTTTCGCCGGCGCCGCCAGGCGTCCGATGAAGCGGCGCTCAAGACCGGCCCGGCGGCGACGCCCTTCGCCGCGCTTGCCGCGCTCACGAAGCCGAGCTCCGCCGCCATGCGCCGGGCGCGGCGCGCCAAGGCCCGGCGCCGTCAAGCCGGACGCGCCGGTTCGTGACGGAAGACGCGGAGGGCGCCTCTTGCCGGATCGACGTCTGGCTGTGGCGCGCCCGTTTTTTCAAGACGAGAAGCCTTGCCGCGCGGGTCGTCGAAGACGGCGGCGTGCGCCTCATGCGCGGCTCTGCGCGCGTCCCGGTGGACAAGCCGAGCCGCTCCGTCCGCTGCGGCGACGTCTTGACCTTTGCGCAAGGGTCGCGATGGCTTGCGGTCAGGATTGAAGCGCTCGGCGAACGGCGCGGCCCGGCGGTGGAAGCGCAGGGGCTGTACAGTCCGATGCAGGACGCAGACGACCGGCCGCAATAGACACGCAGGCGCCCGGAAGCTCATGGGCGGCTCATGAAGGTCATGGCCGCCTCACCCTCCCACAGTCAAACTGGGTAGACCGGCACCAAGCACAGCCGACTTTCTCTTGACAAAATCGGAAATATACGCTACACATTCTCATTAACGGAATCTGTCTCAGGCTCGGATCCAGCCGGGCGAAGCCTGCGGCTGTTTGATATTCTGGCTCAACGACAACCGGCGCGCGAGTGAAGACGAAAGGGGGAAATTTTTTTTACTCCAATCGCTCGCAACCCATTGAAAAGTCCCAATTCGGAAAAGTAAACGCTAGTAAATTGGAGTCAATTTACTAGCGTTTACGAGCGTTTAATGGCGTTTATGGGCGTTTATTTCGCAACGGCTCGTCGTTGGCTCGCGCCCTGGTTGTCGAAGGTCGGAGCCCAAGATCGAGTAACGGGGCGCGCCTTTCGCCGGACGGGGGCTTGGCTCGCATCGCCCGAGCCGGCTTCATCGTCGAGACGTTCTGCTTGTCCGCCCCGCTCTGGCCCCACTAAGCTCGATTGCTGGCGCGCGACGCGCGGGAGACCTGGTCCATGCAGAAAGAGGAAGGGATCGTCAAAATTCCGAGCCTTCATTCCGTCGACGAGACGGTCGGCAAGCTCACGACGATCCTCAAAACCAAGGGGTGACGCTGTTCGCGCTCGTCGACCACAGCGGCGAAGCCGAAAAGGCGGGCATGACAATGCCTCCCGCCAAGCTCCTGATCTTCGGCAGCCCGAAGGCCGGCACGCCACTGATGCTGGCTTCTCCCAGCGCGGCCATCGATCTTCCTCTGAAGATTCTGATTGCGGAAGATGCGCAAGGCAAGGCGTGGATCTCTTACAATAGCGCTGAGTACCTGAAAGAGCGGCATGGTCTGCCGCAGGACCTTTTGCCGAACATCGCGGTCGTCAAGACGCTCGCCGCCGCGGCCGGAGCGTAACGCGGCGAATGTCCGGGCACGTTCGCGGCGCCGTTCTCCAGTGCTATCGTCGCGGATCGACGAATCAGGACGCCGTCCGCCGCTCGGCTGGCGGCGGCGACCGGGCGAAGAGGGCGCTCTGCGGCATGACGGTCGAAAACCTCCAGCGCTTCGACGTCGCGGCTCTGAAGCGGCTCGCGGGAGGCGCCTTCGCCCGCGGCGAGGCTTACCACCGAGAGGGCCGCGTGGAGATCCTCGCGTTCGAGCCACGGCGCGTGCTGGCGCGCGTGAGCGGAACGGAAGACTACCGCGTCAATCTCCTCGGCGCGGGCGAGACGATCAAGGGCGCGTGCGACTGTCCCGCCTTCGACGATTATGGCTTCTGCAAGCACATGGTGGCGACTGCGCTCGCCGCGAACGCGACCGGTCACGCCCATGAACAAAGCTCGGGCGTGCTGGCGCGCATCCGCGCTCATCTCGAGGATAAGTCGAATGGCGTTCTCGTCGCGATGATCGTCGAACTCGCGGAGCGCGATCCGGCGCTCTTCCGCAAGCTGGAGATCGCCTCGGCCGCCGACCGCGCAGACGACAAGACGCTGGCGGCGCGCCTCGGCAAGGCGATCGACCAGGCGACGGCGACGCGCGGCTTTGTCAAATATGGCGAAGCTGGCGGTTGGGCGGCCGGCGTCGATGAGGCGCTCGACGCTCTGGAGGCTCTGGACTTGAAGCGCGACCGGCTTGTCCTTGAGCTGGCCGAGCATGCGATCGACCGGATCGAGACCGCGATCGAATTGATCGACGATTCCAATGGCGAATGCGGCGACCTGCTCGAGCGCGCCCGCGATATCCACATCCGCGCGGCCCGCAGCGTCAGGCCAGATCCGATTGCGCTCGCCCGCGACCTCTTCGAGCGTGAGACCGGGGACGGCTACGGAGCGTTTGACGGCGCGGCCTGGCTCTACGCCGACGCGCTCGGCGAGGCCGGATTGGCTGAATATCGGCGGCTCGCGACCGAATCATGGGAGAAGCTGCCGCCGCTCAGCGCGCGCAGCCGAAAGAAAGCCGAAGGCGACTATGCGGGCCTCTCGGGAATTCTCGACCGGTTCGCCGCGCGCGACGGCGACATCGAGGCGCGCACCGCGCTGCGCGCCAAGGACCTGTCGTCGCCCTGGAAGTACTTTGAGCTCGCCGAGTTCTGCCTAAAGCACAAAAGCGCGGACGAGGCGCTGCGCTGGGCCGAGGAGGGCTTATGGGCGTTCGAGGATGGCCCTTCCGACGCGCGCCTCGTGCTCTTCGCCGCCGATCTTCTTGTGAAGGCGGATCGTGCGGCCGAGGCCGAAGCCCTGCTCAGGCGCACGTTCGAGCGTTCGCCGGACTTCAACGTCTATCTGCGCTGGCGCGACGCAGGCGGCGAGATGGCTCTCGACCAGGCGCTCGCGGTCATTGAGCGCTGCGCCGCGGCCGAGACCGGACTCTCGTTCGGCCATCCCGCCGATCTTGGCGTCAAAATTCTGATGCACGAGAAGCGATTCGCCATGGCCTGGACGATGACGCGAAAGCACCGCGTCTCGCTGGCGGTCAAGGAGCGCCTCGCGCGCGAAAGCGAGGCGGACCATCCCCGCGAGGCTCTCGAGGTCTATGCACGGCGCGTCGACGAGCTCGCGAACGGAGGCGGCAATCGCGCTTACGAGGAGGCGGCCGGCCTCATCGCCCGGATGGGTCGCCTGCGCGGCGCTGCGGAGCAGACGGCCTATGTCGCAACCCTCAAGGAGCGCTTCGGCCGCCGGCGCAACTTCATGAAATTGCTGGGGTGACGCGACCCCCTGAGACTCGTCGAGCGGCCTGCGCGCCGGTCGCGCCGCCGTGATCGCCTCCCCCCGCATCCTCGTGATCGGCGACGTGATGACCGACGTTATCGTACAGCCCGAAGGGCCACTCGCGCGTGGCTCGGACCGGCGGGCGTCGATCACGGTTCGGCCCGGCGGCTCGGCGGCCAATCAGGCGGCGTGGCTCGCCTCCTTCGGCGTGAGCGTAGACTTCGTCGCGCGCGTCGGCTCAAGCGACGTCGAAAGCGAAACGGCGCGCCTGAAGGCGATCGGGGTCGCCCCGCATCTGGTCGGCGATCTCAAGCATGAGACCGGGCGGCTTGTGGCGCTCGTCGATGCCGACGGCGAGCGCAGCTTCCTCACCGACCGGGGCGCGAATGACGCGATCGAGGCCGCCGACATTCCCGACGGTCTGATCGACGGCGCTGCGCACATCCATCTTTCCGGCTATTCGTTCTTCGGTCCCTCGCCGCGCGCGGCGGTTCTCGACGCGATGCGGCGCGCAGGAGCCAAGCCCATCAGCGTCGATCCGGCGTCGGCGGAATTTTTGCGCGAGGTAGGAGCGGGCGCGTTTCTGGCATGGACGCGAGGCGCTTCGATGCTGTTCCCCAACGAAGAGGAGGCGGCCATTCTCTCCGGCTCGAACGATCCCGAAGCCCAATGCGCGCGCCTTGCCGCGCGCTATCCGCTGGTCGTCGTGAAGCGCGGCGCGGCCGGCGCCGAGGCGGCTCGAGGCGCGCGCCGCTGGCGGGTGAAGGCGCCGGGCATCGAGGCGCTCGATACGACCGGCGCGGGCGACGCCTTCGTCGCCGCCTTTCTCAGCCAGCGCCTCGCCGGCGCGGGCATTCAGGCCTCGCTCGAACGCGCCGCAGCCGCAGGCGCCGAGGCGGCGACGATGATCGGGGGAAGGCCGAGCGGCGGGAGCGTTCGCTCCGACCGATAGATCCAATCGCTTCTTTTGATAGACTTGCGGCGACTGCCCGCTATACCTATCTTCGCCGCCAGCAGGGTTTCCGCTCAAAGACATCGCCCGACTTTTCGATCTCGACACTGAAAACGGCGGCAGTATTTCGGAAGCCAAAACGTTCAGTTCGCCAAGAGGGCTTCACATGTCCATTCGTCCCGTCAAGCGCGTCAGCCAGTCCGTTCCGACCATGGAGGGGGCGGGCGTGAGGCTCCGCCGCGCCTTCGGCTTCGGCGACACGTCCGATTTTGATCCGTTCCTGATGATGGATGATTTTCGCGGCGACCGGCCCGAGGATTATCAGGCCGGCTTTCCCTGGCATCCGCATCGCGGCATCGAGACGATCACCTACGTGCTCGCGGGCAGCGTCGATCACGGCGACAGCCTCGGCAATCGCGGCACGCTCGGCTCGGGCGACGTGCAGTGGATGACCGCGGGCAGCGGGATCCTGCATCAGGAGATGCCGACCGGCGACGTGAAGGGCCGCATGCACGGCTTCCAGCTCTGGGCCAACCTACCGGCGCATCTCAAGATGACCAAGCCACGCTACCAGGACGTGCCCGCAAGCGCGATCCCCGAGGTGATCGACGACGACGGAACGCGCGTGCGCGTCATCTGCGGCGAGTTCTGGGGCAAGACCGGCCCGGTCGACGGCGTCGCCGCGGAGCCGCGCTATCTCGACGTCAGCGTGCCGGCGGGCAAGAAGAAGCGGCTCAAGGTCGAGGATTTCCGCCAGGCCTTCGCCTATATCTTCGAGGGTTCGGCCACGTTCGCCGACTCGTCCGAACCGTTCGGCGTGCTGCGCGAAGCGCAGATCGACGGCGAGGAGGTGCTGGTGCGCGATCACGTCGGCAATCGCTCGCTAGTCGTGTTCGGCGCTGGCGACGAGGTCGTCGTCCAGGCGGGCGAAGGGGGCGTGCGCTTTCTGCTCGTTTCCGGCCGACCCTTGCGCGAGCCGATCGCCTGGCACGGGCCGCTCGTGATGAACACGCAGGCTGAGATCCGCCAAGCGCTGACCGATCTGCGCAGCGGCGCGTTCATCAAGAACTAGACTGCGTCCAAGAACCGGCTGGAGCCGCCAATCGCGGCGGCTCCAGCCGACCGGAATCGCTTGGCCTGCGGAACGCCAACCCCGACTTCCGCGTTCTCTTGCCTGAGCGATGGCGTACTATGCGGGGCGGAGCCGAGCGGGCATGGCCGATTCAACAATCACGACCCAATGCTGCATCGCCGGCGGCGGCCCCGCTGGCATGATGCTCGGATTCCTGCTCGCGCGGGCGGGAGTTCATGTCGTGGTGCTGGAGAAGCACGCTGATTTCTTCCGCGACTTCCGCGGCGACACGGTTCATCCCTCGACGCTCGAGTTCATGTACGAATTGGGGCTCCTCAACAGGTTCCTGAAGCTTCCGCATCAGGAGGTCGAAACGCTGTCGGCCCAGATCGGCGCCGAACATCTTCAAATGGCCGACTTCCGCCATCTGCCCACCCACTGCAAGTTCATCGCGCTCATGCCGCAATGGAGCTTCCTCAACTTCCTCGCCGAGGAGGGCAAGCGCTACAAAACCTTCGACCTGCGCATGCAGGCGAACGCGACCGACCTGATCGAGGAGAACGGGCGCGTCGCCGGCTTGATCGCCAGGACGCCGGAGGGGCAGCTCGCGATCCGCGCCGGCCTCACCGTCGGCTGTGACGGGCGCCATTCGACCGTGCGCGAGAAAGCGGGATTGGTGAGCGAGGACTACGGCGCGCCGATGGACGTGTTGTGGTTTCGCCTGTCGCGCAACACGAGCGACAGCGCCGATACGTTCGGCCATGTCGAGGCGGGCCGGCTCATGGTCATGCTCGATCGCGGCGAGTACTGGCAATGCGCTTATGTCATTCCGAAAGGCGGCATCGAGCGGGTGAAGGCCGAGGGTCTCGAAGCGTTCCGTGCTCGAGTTGTCGAAATGTCGCCGTTTGTGTCGGACCGCATCGCCGAATTGAAAACCTGGGACGACGTCAAGCTGCTCAGCGTCACGGTCGATCGGCTGCGAAGATGGTGGCGGCCAGGGCTCATCTGTATCGGCGATGCGGCGCACGCCATGTCGCCGATCGGCGGTGTCGGCATAAACGTCGCGGTGCAGGACGCGGTCGCCGCAGCCAATCGGCTTGCCGCCCCGCTGCGCGCGGGCAAGGTGACGGACGAGGATCTCCAGGCCATCGAACAGCGCCGCACTCCGGCTGTGCGGTTCACGCAGTGGCTGCAGCTCACCATCCAGAAGAGAGTGATCAGCCGCGTTCTGGCGAGCCACGAGCGGCCGAAGCCGCCGCTGGCCTTCAAAGCCTTCGGGGTCTTTCCGGCGTTGCGCCGCATTCCGGCAAGGCTGCTCGGTATCGGCATTCGACCCGAGCACGTGCGCACGCCTGAAGCGGCGCCCGCTTAAAATCCACCGCGAACCCTTCCGTCATTGCTCCAGCGCCTCGGCGTAAACGTTGAGCGTGTCGCGCGTCATGCGCTCAAGCGAGTAGGCTTCCGCGATCTTTGCCCGCGAGCGGCGGCGGATGGCGTCGCGCGCCGAGGCGCCGAGCGAGAGCGCATGGATCGCCTTGCATCGGGCGGTTCGCGGACCTGCCCTTTCGGCCTTGCGAAGCTTGTGGACGGGCTTGCCGCCACCGCTTGCGCCCGTGAGACGGCGAGTTAGGCTCACAGCCTCCGATTCGCCTGACGAAAGAGATCCGCATGAAGAAGCTCGCCGCCAAATCGCGGAAGCCGGCGCACCGGAAACGCAGCACGACGGGGACGGGCTTCTCCTTTCGCCACGTCGACATGACTGCCCTTCGACGGCTCCTGGACGAGGGATTGCCGCCCGACCACGACCTGGCGGACATGATCGCCGACGTCTTGTCGGCTGATCCGAATCAGCCCGACGACATCCCGGACGCCGAGATGCTGTCCGAACTCAACGAGGCGCTGAACCAGGCGCGCCTCGATGCCGCGGGGGGGGGGACATCGAGGCGCGCAAAACGCTGAAGAATATCCGCGCGATGATCGACGAGGCGGCGGCGCACGACGCCATCCATCCAGCCATGCTGATGATGCTCGGACGATTGTTCGCGAGCGCTCGGATCGAAATCGGCGAGTCCGCGCGCGCGGCGTTGGGCCGGGCGCTGGGCCTGGGAACTCAAGGGCTCCACGGCGGACGCCTATGAGACGCTTCTGCGGCCCGGACTGTCGCAGATTGAGTTTGATTCGTTCGAGCTCTACGAAGAGGTCGAGGCTCTCATCTCGATTTTTCCCGTCGCCTACAGGTCGGCGTTCGTCGAGCGGATGGTGGTCGATTCCCATGCGCTCATCCGCCGGAGCGCGATCGGTTTCCTCCTCCATCGCGACGATACCGCCACGGAAGCGGCCATTCGCGGTCTTGGCGCCGCTCCGAGCGGCCTCGATGACGAGCGCCGCCGCTGGATCGACGCCATTCGCCCCTGGCTCGTGCCAGCGCGGCGGAGCGCGCTCGACGCTGGGCTTGCCGGCGCGCGCCGCCCCGCCCCGCTGCCGGGCGCGAAGATTGTGAGGACGATCGCCTCGGTCTGCGATGGATCGGGCGTCAGCTTCCTGCTGGCGACAGTGAAACGCGGCTCCCGCCTCCTTCTCGCCTCGGTGATGATCAAGCCGACGGGCGTGAACGATTGCATGTCCTACAAAGACCTGTCGCCGAACGAGGCGACTATGCTGGAACGCGCGCTCCGCTCGTCGGTCCAATCGTCCGAGATCTCGTTCGCGGCGTGGGAGAAGCTGCTGCGGCTTGCGCTCGGCCGCAATCTCAGCTGCGACGAGCCGCCGCCGTTTGCGCTCGTTGGCCTCGTCGAGGCGCTCGGCCTCGATTCGGTCGCGCCCGATTTCGCGACGCCGGCCGAGATCATCGCTTCCGCGCTCGCCGGCGTCGCGGACCGCGATCGCGCCGAAACCATCCGCGCGGCGCATGAATTCGCTGCGAAGACCGAATTGACCGACAACTGGTTCGAGGCTGGCGAAGAGGTCGAGGCGATCATGAGCGCCGCGAGGTCAGCGAGCGCGGGCGCGAGCGCGCTGATCGAAAGCTACCTGCCCAGCCGCCGGGAATTCTGGGTGGCGCAATGCGCGCGATCGGCGCTCGCGCTCAAGGACGGCGCCCGCCCGCGCGACCAGACCTGGAAACATCTCGCGCTCGTAGGCCGCGATCTTGCCGACGACATACCGTTGAGCCGCATTCCGTTGATTCACCGCATCGCCGAGATGAGCGCACGCGCTTATTCCCTGCAGAAGGCGCAGCGTTCGGCGGCGGCCTGAACGGGAGGCAGCACCCACGTCGTCTCACCGCTCCAGCGCCTCGGCGTACACGTTGAGCGTGTCGCGCGTCATGCGCTCAAGCGAGTAGGCTTCCGCGATCTTTGCCCGCGAGCGGCGGCGGATGGCGTCGCGCGCCGAGGCGCCGAGCGAGAGCGCAGCATGGATGGCCTCGGCGAGGGCCTGGGGCTCGCGCGGCGGAACGAGCCATCCGGTGCGCGCCTCGGCGTCCACGTGTGGCGGCGCGGCGATGATCTCGCGCGCCGGTCCGACGTCGGAGATGATGGTGATCGCCCCCATCGCCGCGGCCTCGATCGAAGTACGCGTCACGCCGTCCGCATCGACGGCGGGAAAGACCACCACCGCTGCGCCGACGAACGCCGCCGGCGGATCGGCCAAGGCGCCGACGCGCACTAGCATGGGTTGGACGCCGCACTTGAGGGCAAGCCCGTCAAGCTCCCGCGCGAACACTGTCTTCGCCAACTCGCCGGCCAACACGAAACGGACGTCGTCGAGGCCCTGGCCCTTGATCAGCGCGGCCGCTTCGATGAGCGTCTGCGGACCCCGGCCGGGCGCGAGCCGCGCCGGCATGAGCACGACCCGTTCATGCGTCGCGACGCCCCAGCCCCCGCGAATGTCGGAAACCCGGCGCCCGCTCACGCGCTCGGGATGAAGCGTGGAGAGATCAATTCCCGGACGGACGACCCTGAGGCGCTTGGGCGCCGTAGGAAAAAGGCTTTTCGCACGTCCGGCGGCGAACTCCGAGGACGCGATGACGATGTCCCCCTCGGCGACAGCGGTCTCGAAGCTGCTGCGCGGAAGCCTTGGCCCGCCATCGCCGGGAAGTAAGGTCACAAGCGGACGTTTCGCCTTGCGGCAGGCCCTGACCGCGGCCCAGGCCGCCCATCGCGAACGCGAATGGACGAGGTCGACCCGCTCCGAAGCGATGATGCGCTGAAGTCGGCGCATGTTGAGCGCCAGCGTGAGCGGATTCTTGGTCGCCGCTGGATAGCGTATGAAGAGGCCGCCGATCGCCTGCAGTTCGCCGGCGAGCTCGTCCAAATCGGTCGCGACCAAAGCGCGCGCGCCGGTCTCCGCCAGCGCGGCGGTGACGGCGAGCGTCGCGCGCTCGTCCCCGCCTGCGGCGACCGACGGGACGATCTGGAGGATCGTCCGGCCGGCGAGCGGCGCGTCAGCCCCGCGACCGAAGGGGGAGAGGGCGTTGGCGGTCACGGCGGGCCGCGCCTCGAAGACGAGAGCGTGACGCGCGCGCGATTGACTTGCAGCGAAGGCTCGGCCAAGTCGGCACCCTCGCGCGTATCCAGGACAGGGTTCATCCCGGCGCGCCGCGCGGACGGCGTCATCAAAAGCGAGCTTAACGTGTCGGACGGACAGCCACAGGTTTTCATCGTCGGGAAGGCCCCGAATCAACGGGGTATCGCCTTTCGCCGCCGCGCGCCAGTGCGCAACAGCGGCCCAGGCGTGGTTTGGCTCAGCGGTTATCGCTCCGACATGGACTCGACGAAGGCGACCGCGCTCGACAGCGAAGCCGAGCGGCGCGGTCTAGGCTGCCTGCGATTTGATTATTCGGGCCACGGGCGCTCCGACGGGCGCCTCGAGGACGGCGCCCTCTCCTGCTGGCTCGAGGAGGCGCTGGCGCTCATCCGGGCCGAGAGCGAGGGGCCGCAGATTCTGATCGGCTCCTCGATGGGTGGATGGCTGGCGCTGCTCGCCGCGCGGGCTCTGAGCGAGGCAGGCGAAACGGAGCGCATCAAGGGCCTCATTCTCATTGCGCCTGCGGTCGACTTCACCGAAGCCCTCGTCTGGGCCCAGGCGCCGGAGGAGGCGCGGCGTGCGATCATGGAGGAAGGCGTATGGCGCAGGCCGTCCGCCTATTCAAGCGAGCCCGACTGCCTCACCCGCGGCCTGATCGAGGACGGACGCAAGCACCTCATGCTCGGCGGCATGATTCGCATTCGCGCGCCCATCATGGTGCTGCAAGGGATGCGAGACCAAGACGTGCCTTTTTCCCACGCGCTGGCGCTGATGCAGAGGCTTGGCGATCCGGCGACGCTGACGCTCGTCAAGGACGGCGATCACCGGCTGTCACGGCCGCAAGACTTGCAGCTGATGTTCGACGCGCTGGGAAGGATGGTCGACTTGGCGCCCGTACCCGCGTAGCCCGACCCGCATCCTCAGTCCCACGTCGCCCCGAACCGATGCAAACTCGCGCCGTGGACCTTGAGCCAGACTTCGGCCCGGTCCGTTCCGGGGTGCAGCCGGCGCGCGAGCTTCCAGAACAGGGCTGAATAATTCATGTGGACAATATGCGCCACTTCATGCGCGGCGAGATAGTCGAGCACGAACGGCGGGGCGAGAATCAGGCGCCAGGAGAAATTAAGCCCGCCCGTTGACGAGCACGAGCCCCAGCGGCTTACCGTATCGCGCAGCACGATGCGGCGCGGCTTGACGCCGATCTGCTTCGCATGTCGCGCAACCGCCGCCTCGAGGTCCTTGCGCGCCTCGCGCTTGAGGAAATCGGCGACGCGCCGCGCCACATGCGGCCGCTCGCCGGAGACGCAGATGAGCGGTCCGCGGTCGCTCGATTCGGCCCACACGCCGCCACGCTCGCCAGGCCGGTGGACGATGCGATGATCGACGCCGCGCAGCGGCGTCGTCGCGCGCGGCTCAAAGGCGACCGGTTCGGGCAGACGCGCAAGTCTTGTTCCGATCCATGCGGCGTGGCGCTCGACAAATTCGCGCGCGGCCTTGAGCGATGAGCGCGATGGCATCGTCAGCAGCACGTCGCGCGTCGCGGTGCGAACTCTCAGCGTGAAGCGGCGCGAGGTAGCGATGCGCTTCAGCGCGACCCGATAGACTTCGCCGTCGTGAGCGATATCGAAATGCGCCGCCTTCTCCGGCGCCTGGCGTTGGAAAAGACGCAGCATCCCGCCAAACCCCCATGACGAATGTCCCGAAGCAAAGACTGGCAGTCCGCGCGCCGCCGGCAAGCCCTTCGCCGCCGCGGATGCTAGTCCAGCATCGGCCCGAGTCGCCAGAGGTTTTCTTGAGGAAAATGCTTGGCTTCACCCCAGTTGCACGCTTGGGGTTGCAGCCGGCTTCAACTGGAGCGGGAGTCCGGCGGCGAGGAAGATGACCGCAGCGCAGGCGCGAGCGATCTCCCGGTTCGCGCGGCCCTGCCAGTCGCGAAACTCGCGGCCAAGCTTGTGGTCCGGCACCAACCCCATGCCGACTTCGTTGGATACGAGGATCGCTGGGCCGGGGAGCGCCGCGATGGAATCGGTCAGGCCCGCGATGGCGGGCGCGGGATCGCGCCCCGCCAGCATGAGATTGCTGAGCCAGAGAAGTCAGGCAATCGACGACAATCACCCGTCCTGGACGGGCTTCAACGGCAAGCGCGCGGGCGACTTCGAGCGGCTCCTCCAGCGTCGTCCAGCCTTGACCTCGGTCGGCCTGGTGGCGGGCGATGCGGACCGCCATTTCCTCGTCTCCCGGCGTCGCGGTTGCGAGATAGAGTCGCTCAGACCCGTGAGCCTCGGCAAGCTCGAGCGCGTAGGCGCTTTTTCCCGAGCGCGCGCCGCCAATCACCAGCAGGCTTCGGACGGTCATCCGGCGAACCCTACCCGTTCAGCGCCCGGATCGCAGATGAAGAAACGTTCGTTCGGCATCCACCAAACCTCGTCGGGATGAAAACGGTCGATCACCTTCGGATCGAAGCGGCAGTGCTGATGGTCGATCCACACGACGCGTCCGACATGCTGCAGCAGCATGACCGCGAACTCGATGGTGGTGAACGAATCGCCAATGATCATCACGGTCGGGCCGGGCCTGCCGGAGGATTCGACATAATCCTCCCATGTGATCGCCGTCAGCGGCTGCTTCTCGCCGACCGGGAGTTTCAGCCGTTCGACTGCCTCGGTGACGCTGTCCTGAACGCCGAGCATGCGCGCGAGATCGCCACCCTTGCGGACCGACAGGGGGGCCAGGACCGAAGCCTGGTCGAGCCGCCAATCCGGATGACCGTCCGCCTCCACGATCGCGTTGAAGGCAGCGAGCGCGCCTCGGGGCGTCCAGTGGCTGTCATGGCGGTAGTAAATCGGCCCTTCGGGCTTGGCCACGGCCATGACCGGCCGCAAATCGACGGTCTTGACTCCCTTCTCCGCAAGGCCTTCGACAAAAAGGTCATATTCGGTCCGCCTGCCGGAGGCCTGCGCCCAATCCGGCAAGTCGTTCTGGTAGACCGTCGCGGCGTTCGGAGGCGAAGCGACCAGGAAGCGGATTCCTCGCCGCTTAAGATCGTCATTCATGGCCGCCAGGAAATCCAGGGTGTCGGCGACCCCCCGGTCGCGGACGAGAAGGCCAGCGCTTTGTCGCACCGCGCTGTCGCCAAGATAGAACATGCGCCCGTCGCGCCCGACCAGCACCAAATCGTTGCCGAAGCCGAGCATCGGTTTGGTCAGCTCCCGATGCGCCGTGATCAGGGCCTGCCGCAGGCCGAAATGGTCGCGCAGATAGTCGTCGACCTTTCTCGGAAGAGCGATCCAGGCGGCGTTCGACTCCGGCATTCGCGGCGCGGGCGCAAGAGAGCGACCCTCCTTGAGGACCGCCGCCGGCCCATCCGGACGCACGAGACCGACGATGAGCGGCGTCGCCAGGAGCAGAAAGGCAACAACGGCGAAGTATCGGCGCCAGCCGAGGAGCATCGCCATCAGCGCCTGTCGCCGGCGCGGTGAGGCGCGATCATCGCGATTGGGACTGAGAGGCCAATTGCGGGCTCGTCTCGCAAATGAGAACGCGTTCGACGCGGACCCACCAGACCTCATCGGGATGAAACCTGTCGATCAATGACCGATCGAACCCACACCCAGTGTAATCATAATGAACCCAGATCACGCGCGCGACGTGCGGCGCAAGCATTAAGGGAAAGTAGTGGAACGTGAACGAAGTCCCCGACGACCAGGATTGTCGGACCCGACTTGCCAGTCGTGATGACGTGGGGAGGCATCACGCCTTCCTGCGACAGGTTTTCGTCTTTCCCCACCGGCGGAATGGCGAATGGCTCGACCATCTCGGTGACGTCGTCCTGCACGCCGAGCATCCGGGCGAGGTCGCCGCCCTTCCATTCCGTCGGCGGCCCGAGGGCGGTCGCCGGATCGACGCGCCAATCCGGGTGAGAATCGGCCTCGACCATCGCATTGAATCCGGCGATCGCACCGCGCGGGGTCCAATGCGCGTCATGCATAAGGTAGACTTTGCCTCCTGACGCGGCCGCCTTCAGCACTGGCCGCAGATCGACCGTCTTGACCCGATATGCCGCGAGGTCCTTCTGAAAGAGATCGTACTCGGTCGTCTTGCCGTGGCTTCGCGCCCAGATCGGAAGACTTTCCTGGTACATTGTCGACGAACTCGGCGGGATGGCCACCAGAAAGCCTATTCCCTGTCTTTTTAGCGCTTCCCCCATGCGGGCAAGCGCGGCCGCCGAAATCGGCGACCTGCTGCTCTCTGAGAACGAGGCCGGCGCTCTGGCGCACCGAATCGCCGCCGAGGTAAAACATGCGTCCGTCCCGGCCGACCAGCACATCCGGCCCTGCGCCGCCGAGGCCAAACATCGGCTTGGTCAGGTCCTTGTGCAATTAAATCATCGCGTGCCGCAGCCCGAAGTGATCCCGCAAATATGCGTCGACCTTCGGCGTCAGGCCTATCCATTCCGCGAACTTGAGGGGCATGCGCGGGGCCGGCGCGAGCCGACGTCCTTCTTTGAGCACCGTTATCGGATTGTCGGGCGCAATCAGGCCAACGACGGGGGGAATCGCGAGCAACACCGCAGCCAGCGCCGCGAACCAGCGGCGGTGGCGTCTCAGCATCGTCGCTCGGGGCTCGGAGCCAAACAGCAGGCGCGCCGGCCTGAGAAACTGCGCCGGTTTCCCTGACCCATCGGCAAAGGCGGCGGAATGCGCGATCCTGGCGGTTGTGCGGCTCCGCCACACGAAGAGGGCGATGAGCAAGAGAAGGCCGGACCCGAGCAAGGTGAAGCTCTGCCTGAGGAAAGTCCGCTTGAACGCCTCGACCCAAGTTCGTGGAGCGTCCCGCAACAGGAGCGCCGGCGGCAACGCGGAGCGAATCGCCGGCTCGTCGAGCAATTCGCGCAAGCGGTTCGATTCGAAATAGGGGATCTCGACGAGCGGCGCGCCGTCAAGATCCGAGGCTTTTCCGTCGCGAAGATAGTCCCGCACGTTTTTCGCCCCGGCCGTGGTGATGCGCCGCCAGTTGTCGAGGTCTCCCGGCACATGGCGCGCCGTATGCGCCAACGACGCCCCGGCGACGACGAGCCATGCCGCGAGCCCAAGATAATGCCAGATCCTTCCCTTGGCGGCCCTCGTCGCAGACGCCGAGAGCCAGAAGGCGGAGGTCAGGTTGATTATCAGACCTATCAGGAGCGTATCGGAATAGCGGCTCTGAACCCCGATTTCCGCCCGGCCCGCCGCCAGCGCCAGAAACTGAGTCAGCATCCATCCGTACGCCCCGACATTGAACCATCGCGGATCGGTCAGCGCCGGGCGGTCGGCGAGTGTGAAGATGCAGAAGATCAACGAAGGCGCCGCGATGACCAATCCCAGTGGAAAGGGCGCAGGCCAGCTCGCAAAATGGAAAAACGCCGCCGCGAACTCACCCGGCGAGTGCGCCCCCAATCCGCCCGACCCGGCCGCGTGCAGAACAACCCGCGCCAAAACGAGCATGATCGCGCCGAGCGCGGCAATTCCCAGCCATTCCCTGAGACCGCGCCTGCGACCGCAAGCGATCTGCGCAAGATGGAGACCGATTGCCGCGCCAAGGGTCAAGGCGCCCGACGCCATGCAGAGAAATGAAGCGACCGAGCAAAGGCCTCCGGCGAGCCATCGCGGCGACCACGCGCGGCTGTCCGCCAGAAGCCAGAGACCCGCAAATGAGAACGCCAGCAACAGGTAGAAGTGGGTGTTGAACCCGAGCACCATGTTTTCCCAGCCCACGGGAATGGCGTTGATGAGAACGGATAGAATCATCGCAATCTGCGCCCACCCTCCCGGGAGCGTTCGCGAAAGCGCCGCGCTGATCGCCACGACCGTCAGCGCGTCGAGGATCGCATTGGCGATCATGTGTAAAATGACGTCCCAATAGCCAGAGATCTTGAAGACCGCCAAAGTCACAAGGCGCGTGAAGAAAATCACGTGCTCGTTGTGAGCCGAGAGCAGGTCGGCGAGCCTGAGCTGTCCTTGGAGAAATGGCCGCAACAGTCCGGCCGCGACAGCGTCCCACTCATCTCCGAACGGGACTGAATTCCCGGCATAATTGATGACGGCGGCTCGCGCCCCGGCGAGAACAAGGAAAAGCGAGACGAACAGGACCGCGTTCTGTCGTTTGCTGGAAGAGAGCATCGACTGTTGGTGTGTAGACATGCCCGTATGGCTCATCGCCCGTATACTTTCACGGCTCCGACGGATGCCGCCGGAAGGGACCAACCCGGCCTCGACACGATCGCGCTGGGAGGATGGCGGCCATACTCCGTTCCGAGCGGCGCCGGCCGCCGATCAGGCGAAGCGAACTCTCCAACGGCCTCAGCCGCGACCCGGTCACGACCGCGCGTTGGCGAACGCCAGCCAGAAACGGCCGTCACCCTTCAAAATCAGCTGGGCGGGCGCCCGCGTGACAAACCAGAAAGCGTTCCGTTGGCATCCACCAGACCTCATCGGGATGAAAAACCTTGATCCATTTCCAGTCGAAGCCGCACCACCGATGATGCAGCCACACCACGCGTCCGACATGAGGCAAGAGCATCCATGGAAACTCATCATTTGTGAAGGAGTCGCCAATGACCATGATGGTCGGCCCCGGCTTGCTGGACCTATACGCTCTGTCGGGCAGCACCGGGCTCTCGCCCCCGGGCAATTGCTCGATTTCCGCGGCCTTCGGCAGCGCCAAAGGCTCACTCTTTTCGACGACGTCGTTCTGGACGCCGAGCAGCCACGCGAGATCGCCGCCTTCTTTCCTCGTCATGGGGCCAAGGGCGGACTGGGCGTCAACGCGCCAATCGGGGTGCGAATCGGCTTCGACGATCGCGTTGAACCCGGCGAGCGCGCCCCGCGGCGTCCAATGCGTGTCGTGGAGATAGTAGGCGCCGCCGGATGACCGGGCCGCGCTCATCACGGGCCGCAGGTCCACTGTCTTGACGCCATGCGCGGCGAGATCTTCGAGGAGGAGGTCGTATTCGGTCTTCCTTCCGTTGCTTCGCGCCCAGATTGGAAGTTCATCCGGATAGACTGTCGCGCTGTTCGGCGGGATCGCGACAAGGAATTTCACGCCGCCTCGCGCCAGCGAATCGCGCATCGCGGCGAGCAGGTCCGCCGTATCGGAAACGCTCTTGTCGCGCACCAGCAGCCCCGCGCTCTGCATTACCATGCCGTCGAGCTTGAGAAACATCCGGCCGGTGCGGCCGACGAGGACCTTAGGATTTCCCTCGGGGACCAGGGGCCTGGTCAAATCCTTATGAAGGCGAATCATTTTTTGACGCAGGCCGAAACGGTCCTTTAGATAGGCGTCGATTTCGCCCGGCAGCGTCCGCCAACCTTCAAGAGTGGCCGGCGGATTCGGCGCCGGAGCGAGCCTGCGTCCCTCCTTGAGAATCAGGTCCGGATTGTCCGGCTTGATAATCCCGACGATGAGCGGCGTCGCCAAAAGCCCGAACGCGACGACGCCGAAAAAGCGACGGTTTCGGCGCAACAGGCCCGAGCGCCATTGCAGGCGATCGGGCTGCTGCGCCGCAGGCGCTGGTCGGGCCGATACAAAAGCTGAATTCACGGGACCGGCTTTTAGCCGCTGTTGACGCAGGAAGGCAAAGCCTCAAGGCCCTCCTGCAGTGAGCGCCTGCGACGGCCCTGATCTCGGATCTCGGAAGCGTCCGGACACGTGCGTTTGGGCGTTCCCCCCCACAATCGAGGCCAGACGACATGGCGATTGGTTCAAGCTCATCCGATTGTAGGGTATGGAGTGGCTACGCGCCAAAGCCGGGCTTTGAGTTCCGCGCGTGGGAACAATGCCTTCCTGGGGTTTGATTTGCTGGGTCATATCAAAAGATTTTGGACGAAGCCGCGAGCCGTTCAGGATGACGGGCTCGTGAGCTTCCCCCCCGTCCCTCCCGCTCACCTCAGGAAGAGAGTTCACGGCGCGGAAGATAAAGACAGCTTTGAGGATATCGGACGAATTATTTCCGATACCGTGTTCAGCTATCTGAAAGTCGATGATGGCGTCGAGCGCTTTCGCGGGCTCGACTTTGGATCCGGCTGCGGCCGAGTGCTTGTTCCGCTCGATCAGCTTTGCCGCAAGAACTCGTCATCCCGCAACGCGATCGAGTGGTACGGTTCCGACATCGATCGCGAAGCGATCGGATGGTGCCAGAAAAACCTCGCTTCGACAGGACAATTCGTCGTCAACAAACCCATGCCTCCACTCCCGTTCGACGACGGGTTTTTTGATTTTGTCTTTTCGATTTCGGTGTTCACCCACATCCCCGAGGATATGCAGTTCGCCTGGCTTTCCGAGCTCAGGCGGGTCCTGAAGGTCGGCGGGACCGCGCTGCTTTCCACGCTCCCTCTCGAGCTTGCGGGAAAAACGCTCGACAAGGATCAACTTTCACACGGATTTTATTACATCGGCGGCGGCAAGGGCACGCAGGGGTTGCCAAAGTTTTATCGGGACGCCTTCCATAGCCGTGAATATGTCGAGAGAGAGTGGTCCCGGTATTTCTCGATCGAGCTTTTCAAGGAAAAAGGCGTCGCCAATCACCAGGATCTCGTTTTGTGCAGCCGTATCTGACAAGCCGCACCTGACAAAGGCGAGGGCGCGGCCTGACGCGGATTCGCAGCTCGTTCATGGCCATTCGACCTCCAGCGCCTCAAGCCCATGAAAATGGAATGAATTGCGGTAGCGCGGCCGCCCGGCGAGGCGCAAGCCTGGCAACCGGCCAAAGAGGATCGGCAGCGCCACAGCAAGCTCAAGCCGCGCCAGCGGCGCGCCGACGCAGAAATGGATCCCCGCGCCGAAGCTCACATGCGGGTTCGGCGTCCGGCCGGGCTTGAACGCATCGGGCTCGGGGAAGCGCTCGGCGTCACGGTTGGCGGCGCCGAGCAGAAGGCCGATCTTCTCGCCCCGGCGCAAACGCACGCCGGCGAACTCGACCTCTTCGAGCGCATAGCGCGCGAAGAGATGCAGCGGCGGGTCGAGCCGCAGCAACTCCTCGACCGTCGCCTGGGTCGCGCTTTCGCTGGCGAACGCCTCGCTCGCGTCAACCTGCCGCTCGAGCATGATCCTGACGCCATTGCCGATCGCCTGAACCGTCGCTTCGTGGCCGGCGTTCAAGAGCAGCACCACGGTTGCGACGAGCTCGTCCTCGCTCAACGTGCCGCCGTCGCTTTCGGCGATGAGTAGCTGGCTGACGAGGTCGTCGCCGAGACCTTTCCGCCGCGCGCGGGCGAAGCCGCGCACATAATCGGCGAAAGCGCGCGCCGCCTCGGCCGCGCGCTCCTCGACCGCGCGCGTCACGCCGAACTGATAGATCGCGACCATGGCGTGCGACCAGCCGACAAGCTCCGCGCCCATCTCACGCGGAACGCCGAGCAGGTCCGCAATCACCGCGACCGGAATGGGCTCCGCGAATTCGGCGACGAGGTCGGCCGAGCGGTTCAGCACAAAGGCGTCGATCCGCCCATGCGCCAGGCTTTCGATCTGCGGCTTGAGCTTTTCGATCCGCCGCGAGACGAAGGCGCGGTTGACGAGGTTGCGCAGCCGCGTGTGCCGAGGCGGCTCGAGCTCCAGCATCGAATGGCGCTCGAGCGCGTCGAACGCCTCGAGATGCGGTTTCGAATCGCGCCGAGCCCCTTCGCCGATCGTCCGGCCGAAGCGGCGGTCGCGCAGCAACGCCGAGACATCGGCGAAACGGGCGAATCACCAGAAGCCGTAATCCTCCCAGAAGAACGCCGGCGCGGCCTCGCGGATCGCCGCGTAGGCAGGATAGGGATCGTTGAAGAAATCCGGGTCGCGCGGGTCGAGGCGCACGCGCCGCCGGGGGACGTCGATCGAGAGAGACACGGGGGCTCCTCTAAAGCCTTCCGGCCGTCGAGGAAACGGGCCCGCCCGCGGGACCGAGGAAGGAGCCTGCGAGGCGGGCGTGGGCGGCGCGCTTGGCCTAGCCGCCATTTTACCGGCGCGCCTTAATGTTTTCAGCGGGTTACGACCCTGTTTAGTTCCGCCCTCGAAATTGGCGCGTTTGAGAGAAGGCGCGCCCGGCCGTCGCTCAGGATATTAAACATTGTATTACTGTTATATAGGCTCCATTCAAGGAGGCTAGCCCAGCGGATAGGCGGCCTCGACGACATAGGGCCCGCCGCCGGAACCCTCGCGCGCCGAATAGAGCACGAAGCGCTCGGCGGTGAACGATTCCGCCATGAGCGCGCCGCGCGCGGCGAGATAGTCCGCCATCGCGGCTTGAGGGACGCCGCGCAGCCGCGCCAGCGTCACATGCGGCATGAATTTGCGGGTCTCGGGCTCAAGCCCGATGCGTCTCAAGCGCCGCTCCAGTTCGGCCTGCAGATCCATGAGCGCCGGCTCCGGCTTCACCTTGGCCACGATCGCGCGCGGCTTGTCGCCGCCGAACCAGCTTAAGGCCTCGAAGCGAACCTGCGTCTTCGGCCGGCTGATGTCGCCGAGCGTCTCGGCGATGTCGCGCGCGGCGCGCCCATCGACATCGCCGATGAATCTGAAGCGTGACGTGATAGTCCTTAGGTTCAAGCCAGCGCGCGCCCGCAATCCCGCCGCGTGCGAGCGCAAGCTGGCCAACGACGGCCTCCGGCAGTTCGAGCCCAGTGAACAGGCGAGGCATTGTGGCGCCTACCCACGCTCCTTGGAGATGAACTGGCGGAAGCGCTCGGAGGTCGAGGCGGAGAAGAGTTCGCGCGGCGGACCTTCCGCCTCGACCAGCCCCTGATGCAGGAACATCACGCGGCTCGAGACGTCGCGCGCAAAGCTCATTTCGTGGGTCACGACCAGCATCGTGCGGCCTTCCTCCGCGAGCGCGCGCATCACGCGCAGCACTTCGCCGACAAGCTCCGGATCGAGCGCCGAGGTCGGCTCGTCGAACAGCATCACCTTCGGCCGCATCGCGAGCGCGCGCGCGATCGCCGCGCGCTGCTGCTGGCCGCCCGAGAGATGGGCGGGATAGTAGTTCTCCCGCTCGGACATGCCGACTTTCGCGAGCAGCGCGCGCGCTTCCTCGACGCATTCCGCTCGCGGGCGCTTCTGCACATGCACCGGCGCCTCGATCAGGTTCTCCAACACCGTCAGATGCGACCACAGGTTGAAGCTCTGGAACACCATGCCGAGTTCGGAACGGATGCGGTCGACCTGCCGCCTGTCCGCGGGCTCGGCCCGCCCGTCGCCCCGCCGGCGCATTTTGATGGTCTCACCGGCGACGGTGACCACGCCCTCGTCCGGAGTCTCAAGCAGATTGATGCAGCGCAGGAACGTGCTCTTGCCCGAGCCGGACGAGCCGAGGATCGAGATCACGTCGCCGTCATTGGCGGTGAGCGAAACGCCTCTTAAGACTTCGAGCTGGCCGAAGCTCTTGTGCATGTTCTCGACAGTGAGCGCTGGGATTGCGGCGGGCATGGGCGCTTCCTTCAGCCTGGCCGGGGCCTCAGATGCGGCGACAGGCGCCGCTCGAGCGCGAGGAAGCTCGCGCCAATGACATAGTTGACGACGAAATAGATCGCGCCCGCGAGGATGAGCGGCAGATAGGTGACGAGCGTGTCGTTGCGGATCTTGAGCGCGACGCTCAGCACGTCCCACAGCGTGATGAGCGACACCAGCGCCGTCGACTTCACCATCGAAATCATCTCGGTCGAATAGGCCGGAAGCGCGTGCCGGAGCGCAATCGGAAAAATGGTCCGGCGAAACATGCAAAAGCCCGGACATGCCGCAGGCGCGCGCCGCCTCGACCTGTCCGTGCGGCACGGCGAGCAGCGCGCCGCGAAAGATCTCCGACTGATAGGCGGCGGTGCAGAGCGCGAGCGCGAGGACCGCGCAATTGAACGCGTCGCGCAGGAACACCCATGCGAAGCTCGCGCGCACCGCCGGCAGCGAAGCCAGGCCATAATAGACGACGAACAGCTGGATCAGGAGCGGCGTGCCGCGAAACACCATGACGTAGGCGCGCGCAAGAGTTCGAGCGGCTTGAAGCCGCTCACCCTCATCCAGGTCACGCCCGCGGCGACAAGCGCGCCGAGGACGACGGACAGGAACCAGACGGAGAGCGTAAGCGGGAGCGCGGCGAGAAGGCGGACGAAGGTCTTCGTGATGAAATCGAGGTCCATCGCCGCCTCAACCCGTCGCGCGGCGCATGCCGCGGGTGGCGCGCGCCTCGGCGACATCGAAGAAGCGGGTCGTCGCGACCGTCATCGCGAGATAGAGCGCGGCGCCGCCGAGATAGAAGGCGAAAGGCCGATGGGTCGAGCCCGCGCCGACCTGGCTCATGCGCATGAGTTCGGTCAAGGCCGGTGACCGAGATCAGCGACGAATCCTTGAGCGCGACCTGCCAGAGATTGCCGAGCGCCGGCAGCGCGAAGCGCAGGACCTGCGGCAGGATGATGCGCCGCGCCATCAGCGCCCGGTTCATGCCGACGCTGACAGCGGCCTCGAGCTCGCCGCGCGAAATGGCGAGATAGGCGGCGCGGAACACCTCCGCCTGATAGGCGCCGGAGATGACGCCGACGGCGAGCGCGCCTGCCGCGAAGGCCGGCACTCCGACGAAGCCCTCGTGACCGAGAGCGTGGGCCGTTTCGGTCAGAAGCGTCGAAGTGCCGAAATAGACGAAATAGACGATGAGCAGTTCCGGCAGTCCGCGGAACAGAGCCGCGTAGGCCTGCCCGACGCCGCCCGCGATGAGCTTTCCCGAGAGCCGCGCCCAGGCGACGAGGCCGCCGAGGCCGCGCCGATGAGGAGGCCGCAGGCGGAGACGAGCAGCGTCATCAACGCGCCCTCGAGGAGCGCCAGGCCCCAGCCGCCCGTGACCGAAGCCAAAGATCGCCAGATTGCCCACTTTTCGACGCCCCCGGAAGCGCGCTCCTTTCAAGAAGAGCGCGCGCGCAGCGCCTTATCGGGGCGTCATGTCGACCTTGAACCACTGCTCGGAGAGCTTCTTCACCGTGCCGTCGGCGATCGCCGCCGCGAGCGCCGTGTCGAACTTCGCGGTCAGGTCCGCGTCGCTCTTGCGGATGCCCATGCCCTCGCCGGCGCCGAATACGCCGCCGATGAACTCCGGCCCGACAACGGCGAGTTCGGAACGCGTCGGGCTTCGAGGCCGTCGCCATATTGGTCGGAAGATCCTCGAGCACCGCGTCGAGGCGGCCCGACTTGAGGTCGAGATCGCGGTCGTCGGTGGTCTTGTATTCCTTGACCGTCGCAATGTCCTTGAGATACTGGCCGGCGAAATTGGCGTGGGTGGTGGAGACCTGAACGCCGAGCGTCTTGCCCTTGAGCGCCGCCTGCACGCCCTTGATCGCGGCGTCGCCGTCTTTCGGGTCCTTGTCGAGATTGATGAGCTTGCCCGCGTCAGGCGCCTTGGCGAGCGGGCTGTCCTTCGGCGCGAGGAACGAGCCTGGCGAAGCCGCATACGGCTTGGAGAAGTCGATCTCCTTCTTGCGCTCGTCGGTGATCGCCATGCCGTCCATGATCACGTCGAACTTGCCCGCCTTCAGGCCCGGGATCATGCCGTCCCAGTCCTGCGCGATGATCTTGCACTCGAAGCCGGCGCGCTTGCACAGATCCGTCACCAGATCGGGCTCGAAGCCGACGATCTTGCCGCTGGAATCGGTCAGGTTCCAGGGCTCGTAGGCGCCTTCCATGCCGATGACGACGGTCTTCCAGTCCTTGGCGAAAGCGGTCGGCGCGAACAGAAGCGCCGCCGCAAGCGCGGCGCCGAGACCCAAGCCCTTCATGAATTTCGACGCCATCAGCTTTCCTCCACTGCTTGCCTTGAAGCCAATCGCCCGCGGAGAACCGACCGCAGTGCCAAAGTGCAGCAAAATTCATGCCGACGCTTTGATCGAAGCCGCGACCTTGTCCATCATCTCGCCGATCTCGTTCTCGCTCATGACGTGTGGATCATTTGACTCCCAGCACGCCCTTGAGTGACCCTGCGAGGCCTGCATCCTTTGTAAAAATATAAAAAGCGTTGGACTTCCCGTTCTCCTCGGCTGCCTTCGCGAAGGCTCTAGTGGATAGAATCAAACGCTTCGAACCCCTTGCAAGCCGGAGAACTCCTTGAAATTGCGGAAGGCGCCCCGGACTCTTACGTTTGATTTTGACCACTAGGAGGCCTCGAACCTTTGGTGCAAATAGTACTAGTGGATCAAATCAATCGGATGAGTCCGGCCCAATCCGAGCCTAGTGGTCAAAATCAAACGTAAGAGTCCGGGGCGCCTTCCGCAATTTCAAGGAGTTCTCCGGCTTGCAAGGGGTTCGAAGCGTTTGATTCTATCCACTAGCATAAGTATTTTCCGAGGCTGTACACGCTTCGCGTTCGTTTGCACCCTAGCGGTCGCCAAGAAGCCAACCGTGTGCTCGAAGCCTGCGATGGCGGGTAAACCAAACTCAACTTTACTTTGGAACAGGATGAACGTTATGGATGACTCCATGGATAAATTCATCAATGAGCAGAATCTCGTAAGATTTAAGAAACTTTTATCCACTGCGCGCTCTGGCGAAGAACGAAGGACACTCCTAACGTTACTTGCTGAGGAGGAAGATAAATTCGTTAAACTGCAAAGGCTAGAATAACACCTCAGGCCCTTGAGGATTACGGTCTAGTGGATCAAATCAATCCGATGAGTTCGGCCCAATCCGAGTGATTTCAACGGTATGGCGGCACCGGCTCGGGTTCCAAACGTCGGAATTCTATCCACTAGTGGATAAAATCAAACGCTTCGAACCCCTTGCAAGCCGGAGAACTCCTTGAAATTGCGGAAGGCGCCCCGGACTCTTACGTTTGATTTTGACCACTAGCAAAAGAACTCGGTACTCTTATCGCCAATCGGAACTACGTCAACTTCCCCTCCGAAGGTATTTTTCAAAGCGTTGGTATACTCCTTGGAAGCAAAAACAAAGCCACCTTCAAGAAGTTCCGTCTTTTTCTGCGGGAAGCCAGGTGTAGGCTTGTCGATTTTGTCGTTTATCCGAATGAGCTGATCGTGCTGAGCGCTGACATCGTCTACTAACTTTGTAACGGAAGATTTTATCGCCTCGATGTTGTTGAATAGTGTGTCCTGTTTTGTTATTAGGCCGGCCTGAGCCTCCGCCAGACCGCCAATGCGCTTGAGAAGCTCTTCGTTTTGAGCAGCCACGGCCGTAACTTTATCGCTCGCCGATTTAAGTTCACCTTGGACCGAGCCAATGTCCGCGGTCTGCTGGGCTATATCTTTCGTCTGTTGTAATATAGTTGGATAAATCTGGTCGACCCTCGTATTCGTGGAAAATAGACCCGCTAGCCATACGCCACCCATTGTCGCCGCTAATGCGGCAATACCGATCCAAGGACCCAGACGCGTCCAAAAATCTGGCTTGGAACTCGAAATCAGCTGAGTCGTCTGAGTCTGCGCAAGTTGGGTAACCACAGCCTTCAGCTGACGAAATTCGTCAGCTTGATGATCCAGTTGCCGCCCAATCTCCGCTTCGTCCGCCATCCAATTGCCTACGTCGTCATTTGTAACCTAAGAGTCGACGCGGATCGTAGACCCAATCTCTCGAGGCGTAAAACCCCTCGGTCTGCCTATAGTTGCGACTGCCGGGCCCATTGCTGGTAGCTCAATCGGCTGACCTGCGCCCCGCCGCCTAGGCCGCCGCTTTGATCGAAGCCCCGACCTTGTCGATGATCTCGCCGATCTGATCCTCACTTACGATCAGCGGCGGGGTGAGTTCGATCGTGTCGCCGGCGGGGCGCATCATGATTCCGGCGTTGAAGAACGCATGGTCGAGCGCTCGGATGACGCGCTCTCCCGGGCTGCCCTGAACCGGCGCGAGATCGATCGCCCCGGTCAAGCCGACGCAGCGGATGTCGAGGACGTTGGGCAGGCCTTTCAGGCTCATGATCGCGTCATACCACTTGGGCTCGATCGCCTTCGAGCGCTCGAACAGCCGTTCGTCCCGATAGACGTCGAGTGTCGCCAGCGCCGCGGCGCAGGCGAGCGGATGGCCCGAATAGGTATAGCCGTGGAAGAGCTCGATCGCCTGCTCGGGCCCGTTCATGAACGCGTCATAGATCCCCTTGCGCACCATCACGCCCCCCATGGGCACGGTTCCGGACGTCACCCCCTTGGCGAAGGTGATCATGTCGGGCTGGACGCCATAGCGCTCGGCGGCGAACGGCGCGCCGAGGCGCCCGAACCCGGTGATGACCTCGTCGAAGATGAGCAGGATGCCGTATTTGTCGCAGATCTCGCGTAAGCGCTTGAGATAGCCCTTGGGCGCCGGCAGAACCCCGGTCGAGCCCGCCATCGGCTCGACGATCACCGCGGCGATGGTCGAGGCGTCATGCAGCGCGACGATCCCCTCGAGCGCATCGGCGAGATGGGCGCCCCATTCCGGCTCGCCCTTGGTGAAGGCCTGATGCTCCCGATTATAGGTCGCGGGCAGATGGTCGACGCCGGCGAGCAGCGAGCCGAAGAACTTGCGGTTGTTGACCATGCCGCCGACCGAAATGCCGCCGAAACCGACGCCGTGATAGGCGCGCTCGCGGCCGATCAGCCGCTGGCGCGAGCCTTGTCCGCGCACATTATGATAGGCGATCGCGATCTTCAGCGCAGTATCGCAGGCCTCGGAGCCCGAATTGCAATAGAAGGCGTGATCGAGATCGCCCGGCGCAAGCTCGGCCAGTCGCGACGCGAGCTGGAACGCGAGCGGATGGGCGAACGAGAAGGTCGGAGAGAAGTCGAGCTCCGCCGCCTGGCGCTGAATCGCAGCCACGATCGGCGCGCGGTTGTGTCCCGCGTTGCAGCACCATAGGCCCGCCGTCCCGTCGAGGATCTCGCGCCCCTCGGGGGTGAAATAATGCATGTCCTTGGCGCGCGAGATCAGCCGCGGCTTCTTCTTGAAGGCGCGATTGGGCGTGAACGGCAGCCAGAACGCGCTCAGATCGTTGGGAACATCCGCTCGCGGCGCAGGGGCGGGGGGCTTGACGGCGGTGGCGGTGGTCATGCGGGGCGGTCTCCTTAACGCGCATTTCTTGCCGCGGACAATGGCGGGGCGGCCCTGTTTGTCCAGTTTTCGATGAGCAGCCGCCGGATCCGCTCCCTGGGACAGCGCCAGCCAAGGTCCCGCGCCCAAGGAAGCGCCCCGAAGCGCGCCGCTGGGCGGTCCCTGATTCGCGCTCCGAGGCGGCCCCCGTGACAAATCCTAACAAATTCGCTATTGCCAGGTGCAACGGTTAGTTGTATTAACCATGATATACAACCTGGGAGGCGTCCGGGTGACGATGATGGAGCGAGGAACAGTCATCATCACCTCGGCTGCGCAGCGCAGGGGAAGCGAGGTTTTTTACCAATTTGAACTGCCACAGAGGCAACGGAGGGCGTGGGATATGTGGACCGATGCGGCGATCGAGACTCTGAGACAGATGGCGCTCGAGGGAAAAAGCGCGAGCGCCATCGCCGTGGCGCTGGGCGCGCCCTCCCGCAACGCGGTGATCGGCAAGGCGAACCGGATTGGCGTCAAGCTCACCGGCCATGTGCAGTGCTCGGCGCCCCGGCCGCCGCGCTCGGTGACGGACCGGCCGCGCCGCCCGGCGATCGCGCGCACAGAGTCGCTGTGGAGGCGCGCCATCGTGCCCGCCGTCCCTCGCGAGAGGAGGCCGGCATGGGTGTTCGCCGAGGCTGAGGTCGGAGAGATGTTGAAGGTGGGCTTCGAGGAAATCAGCGAAGGGGCGTGCCGATGGCCGCTCGGCGATCCGACAAGCGAGGATTTCGTCTATTGCGGCGTTCAGACGGCGAAGGGCCGCTCGTATTGCGCCGGACATTGCCGGATGGCCTACAAGCCGCCGAATGCGCGGGTCTGGGACGGGCAGCGCTACGTCGCCATCGAGTCGATGGCCGCCTGAAAGCCGCGACGGCGGCTTGATTTCTGGGAGATGGGATGGGGGCGCGCGCCCGCGCGAGCGAAATGTTTCGTGCGGGCGCGATCTTTTTCTCTCTCGATTACCGCTTTTCCAGCGAACGATCTTCAGCGGCCGGCCGTCTTTTGGGAGTTCCGTCATGTCGAACGTGTCCTTCACCAGTCGCCCGCTCGGAACGGCCATGGTCGGGGGAGCCATCGCTATGGCGATCCTCGATATTCTGGTGCGCAAGAACGTCCTTACCGTCGACGACGCACAGGGAGTCCTCAAGACGGCCCAGAGCTCCCTCGTCAATGCTCCCACCGTCCATGGCTCCCTCGACGGCGCCAGGATCATCGGGGAGATCAAGGACATTTTCGCTGGGCGGGAGCGCGGCCACTGGAGCGAACGGCGCGGATAAGGCGTAGCTGCAAAGGATTTTGCCCGGTTTTTATTTGGATTTATTCGCATCACATTCGCGCTCTGATTGAACCGCAAACCCCGCGTTTCGTTTCGACGTCGCCTGCGCCGCCTTTTGACGGATAAGACGTGCTCAGGCCACGGTGCGTCCGCGGATTGGCAAAGCGGTTGAAATTTATGCTGCAATGCACAACATCAGGCCCGGGATGAAGCGCCGAGGGACGAATCGGCGAGGTCGGCCCGTGAACGAAGCGTCATCCCCTGTGGAAATCCGGCGGCTCTGGCCCTCGGACAAGGAAGCGTTCCGTGATCACCTGCTGAGCCTTGACCCGCGCAGCCGTCACCTGCGCTTCGGCGGCGGCATGTCGGACGACTTCCTTGTCCATTATGCCGAGAATTGCTTCGGCAAGGGCGACCTCATCTACGGAGCGTTTGTCGACAGCCGCCTGGTCGGCGCGGCGGAACTGCGCTCGAACCAGGCGATCTGGAGCGAGCAGGCGCCATTTGGGCGCAATATTCACGCCGAGGCGGCGTTTTCGGTCGATGAGCGCCATCGGCGCCGCGGCGTCGGGGAGAAGCTCTTCAAGCGCATCCTGCGGGCGGCCGCCAACCATGGCGTCGAGGCGATCGAGATCGTCTGCCTGCCGGAGAATGTCGGCATGCAGAATCTGGCCAAGAAATTCCATGCTCATTTCACTTTCGAAGAGAATTCGCTGACAGGGCGCCTGACCGTGCGCCGGCCAACCGCGTTCTCGCTCATCCGGGAAGCCTCGGCGGACGCGCTCGACTTCGGCGCGGCCCTGTTCGACGCCCACTGGCGGGCGGTGGCGGGGGCGCGGCAAAAGGGCGCGTAACGGTCGCGCGACCGCCTGACGCTTTTGCTGCATGTCGATTTTGCCGCATTGCCAGGAGCCCGGGCCCGGCCTAGAATGTCATATATCTGGTTGAATATAACGATCGCCGACGGCCGCCTCGAGGGAGCAAGGCGGGCTGACCGGCGGGGAGGAATGGATGGGGCGAATCGAGGGCCCCGCCCACGCTGATTACGTTCTCAAGGTGATCGCCGGCAACGAGGCCGCAAGCTCGGCGCTCGCCGCCTCCTGGCGCCGGTCTGGCGCGCTCTACGCGCTCGATCCCGCGAGCCGCGCCCCGCCGCAGCGGTTGCCCGAGCGGACGAGATCGCGCGAGTCGCGCGAGCGGATGGGCTCGTTGCTGGTCGCGGCGCAAGGGAGCATCGACCGCCTGTTTCTCGCCGTTGGCGGGGTCGGCTGCTCGGTCGTGGTGGCCGACCTCAGCGGGGTTATCGTCGATCGGCGCGGCGCGCCCTGCGACGATCGTTTCTTTGACGGCTCCGGGCTTTGGAACGGGGCCGTCTGGAGCGAGAAATACGAAGGCACCAACGGCATCGGCACCTGCCTCGTCGAGCAGCGCGCGGTGACGATCGATCGCGATCAGCATTTCTTCAGCCGCAATTCCGACCTGTTTTGCACGACCGCACCGATTTTCGACGAGCATGGCGATCTGGCCGCCGCGCTCGACGTCTCGTCCTGCCGGGCCGATTTGACCGAAGGCTTCGCGCGCCTGATTGCCAGCGCAGTCGCCGACGCGGCCCGGTTCATCGAGGCGGAGAACTTCCGTCTCGCCTTTCCCAAGGCGCGCATCCTGCTCGCGCCGAGCGGCGACCGCTACGGGTCGTCGCTGCTCGCGGTCGATCGCGACGATCTTGTCATCGGCGCGACGCGGGCGGCGCGGATCGGGCTCGGCGTCAAGTCGGCCACGCTCGCGCGCCCGACCCCGGCCGCCGACCTGATCGGACGGGCAGGAGCGGAAAGCGACGACATCGACGCGGCCGAGCGCGCCGTGCTTCAGCGCGCGCTCGCGCGCTCGAGCGGCAATGTGTCCAAGGCGGCGAAGGACCTCAACATGTCGCGCGCGACGCTCCATCGGAAGATGAACCAGCTCGGCCTGCGCGGCTGACGAATCCGCGCTGCAGAGTGTCGCAAATCTGCGACACTCCCTGGTTTTGGCGATCGCGAAGGACTGTTTTCCGCCATGCGCCTGCGCGAGACCCTGGCCGTCAACGCCGCCCTCTCGCGCGGCGTCACTCAAGGGAAGAAGCGCATGACCAAAGTCGATCTCAATATCGCCCTCAAATCCCCGTTCGCCAAGCGCTACGAGAACTATATCGGCGGCGAGTGGCGCGCGCCGAAGGCCGGCAAATATTTCGACAACATCTCGCCGATCACCGGCCAGCCGGTCTGCGAGATCGCCCGCTCCGACGCCTCCGACATCGAGGCCGCGCTCGACGCCGCGCATGCCGCCAAGGAGGCCTGGGGCCGCACGAGCCCGGCCGAACGGGCGCAGATCCTCAACAAGATCGCCGACCGCATGGAGGAGAACCTCGAGAAGCTTGCGCTCGCCGAGACCTGGGACAACGGCAAGCCGATCCGCGAGACCATGGCCGCCGACATCCCGCTCGCCATCGACCATTTCCGCTATTTCGCCGGCGCCATCCGCGCCCAGGAAGGCTCGATCAGCGAGATCGATCACGACACCGTCGCCTATCATTTCCACGAGCCGCTCGGCGTCGTCGGCCAGATCATCCCGTGGAACTTCCCGATCCTGATGGCCGTCTGGAAGCTCGCGCCGGCGCTGGCCGCCGGCAACTGCGTCGTCCTCAAGCCCGCCGAGCAGACCCCGGCTTCGATCATGGTTCTGCATCGAAATCATCGGCGATCTCTGCCGAAGGGCGTGCTCAACGTCGTCAACGGCTTCGGCCTCGAGGCGGGCAAGCCGCTCGCCTCGAGCAACCGGATCGCCAAGATCGCCTTTACCGGCGAGACGACGACCGGCCGGCTCATCATGCAATATGCCTCGCAGAACCTCATTCCGGTCACGCTCGAGCTCGGCGGCAAGTCGCCCAACATCTTCTTCGATGACGTCGGCGCCCACGACGACGACTTCTTCGACAAGGCGATCGAAGGCTTTGTCATGTTCGCGCTCAACCAGGGCGAGGTCTGCACCTGCCCGAGCCGCGCGCTGATCCAGGAGTCGATCTACGACCGCTTCATGGAGCGGGCGCTGAAGCGCGTCGAGGCGATCGTGCAGGGCAGCCCGCTCGACCCGGCGACGATGATCGGCGCGCAGGCCTCCTCCGAGCAGATGGAGAAGATCCTCTCCTACATCGACATCGGCAAGAAGGAAGGCGCGGAGGTCCTGACCGGCGGCGAGCGCAACGTGCTGCGAAGGCGAGTATGCGGGCGGCTATTACGTCAAGCCGACCGTGTTCAAGGGCCACAACAAGATGCGCATCTTCCAGGAGGAAATCTTCGGCCCGGTCGTATCGGTGACCACGTTCAAGGACGACGAGGAGGCGCTCTCGATCGCCAACGACACGCTCTACGGCCTCGGCGCCGGCGTCTGGAGCCGCGACGCCAACCGCTGCTACCGCTTCGGCCGCGCGATCCAGGCCGGCCGGGTGTGGACCAATTGCTACCACGCCTATCCGGCGCATGCGGCGTTCGGCGGCTACAAGCAATCGGGCATCGGCCGCGAGAACCACAAGATGATGCTCGATCACTACCAGCAGACCAAGAACATGCTGGTCAGCTACAGCCCGAAGAAGCTCGGCTTCTTCTGATCGGATCTTGCAACGCGGACAGCGCGCCGCGTCGGACACGCGACGATGGGAACGGTGACCGCAACCCCCAAGGCGCTCGACCTCATCGCCGAGATCGTCGCCGACCATGGGCCGGTGCTGTTCCATCAGTCCGGCGGATGCTGCGACGGCTCCTCGCCGATGTGCTATCCGAAGGGCGAGTTCATGATCGGCGACCATGACGTGAAGCTGGGCGAGATCGGCGGCGCGCCCTTCTATATCAGCGGCTCGCAATACGAAGCCTGGAAGCACACCGACCTCGTCATCGACGTCGTGCCCGGCCGCGGCGGCATGTTCTCTCTCGACAACGGCCGCGAGAAGCGCTTTCTGGTGCGCTCCGAGATGTGCGAGCTCCCGGCGTCCGCTAAGGCCTGAAAGGGCTTACGACGCTCTGCTGCGTTCCTATGGAGTTGTCATTGCGAGGAGCGCAGCGACGAAGCAATCCAGAGAACGAAGGGCGCTCCACGATCCCTGGATTGCTTCGCTTCGCTCGCAATGACGATCGTGGTTTGACCCAATGCAATCTGCTCAGTGCCCTGAGAACGTGACCAGGCTGCGCACCGGGACGCTCAACGCTTCGAGCTTGGCCGCGCCGCCGAGGTCCGGCAGGTCGATGACGAAACAGGCGGCGATGACGTCGGCGCCCATCTGGCGCAAGAGCTTGACTGCGCCCTCCGCCGTCCCGCCGGTCGCGATCAGGTCGTCGACCAGGATCACCCGTTCCCCCTTCGAGACTGCATCCTCGTGCATCTCCATGTGATCGAGCCCGTATTCGAGCGAATAGGGGATGGAGACGGTGGCGTGCGGCAATTTCCCCTTCTTGCGGATCGGGATGAAGCCCGCCGACAATTGATGGGCGACGGCGCCGCCGAGAATGAACCCACGCGCCTCGACCCCGGCCACCTTGTCGATCTTGGTCCCGGCCCAGGGCTGGACCAGCTCGTCGACGGCGCGGCGGAACGCCTTCGCATCGCCCAGAAGCGTCGTGATGTCGCGAAACAGGATGCCCTTTTTCGGATAGTCGGGGATCGTGCGGATGGTGTCGGCGAGAAGCATGGTTGGAGCTCGATTCGGGGGCGAAGCTCAATCCAATAGCGCATTCGCGGCCGAAAGCCATCGTGAGCGAGCGTACGGCCGCGGTCCAGCGAGCCCGTGCTCGGGCCCGCGAGCAAGCGCTAATAAACGCGCGTAAACGCTAGTAAATTGACTTCAATTTACTAGCGTTTATTTTTCCGAAACGAGCCTTTTCAATGGGTTACGGCCAGTTGGAGTAAAAAAATCCGCCGCCCGGCTGATCGGCCGCCGGAGGCCCCGCGGGCGAGCCCGCCTCAGGCATGAACTCGGGCGCGGCCGCCTCGCCCATGAACTCGGGCGCCGCGGCAAGGGTCGCGCCCTGGCCTTGGGCCCCGGCCGGCTCGTCGCCGCGAATTTGGCCGGTCGCCTTCAGATGCGCGCGCACCGCCGCGGCGAAGTTCTCGTCGATGCCGAGATTCTCGGCCACCCGGTTGATCTTGTCGAAGAGCTTCTTGCGCGCCTCGTCGTCATAGACCTGGTTGGCGCTGGCCACCGTCTGGTAGCGGTCGAGCCGGTCGAGCGCCCGGAGATAGGGCATGATCGCCGAGACGTCGCCCGCCGCGATGCCTTCGGCGGCAAGCTGGATCGCAGGCGCGAGGCGCTCCAGTTGCAGCTTCGCGTGTTCGGTCCCGCTGTCGACCGCCCGCTGCTTGAGCTCCTCGGAGACGATCTGGCGGATGCGCGAGGGGCTCACGCCCTCCTCGGCGGCGATTTCCTCATAGGTGAAGCCCTCGCGCAGCTTAACGAAGACGCGCCTTCGCCGGAACATCATGCCATGCGCGCCCATCCGCCGGCGCCGAACGGGCGCCTTGTCTTCAGCCATGCCATTCTCCTTACGCGGTCCCTTCGGGGAAAACGATACAGGATAACCTATATATTCTGAAAAACACAAGAACAATTTCGTGGCAGCCTGCTTTGACGATGAAAGCGCAACATTATCAGTACATTAAAGCGCAACGACTGCCCCTGCACGGTTCGCCGTGATCACCGCTCTCGCTGGAGCGTGTCGCATTCAGATCGAACCGCAGCCAGCCGTATTGTCATTCCCGCGCAAGCGGGAATTTAGTCTTAGATGATCTTCGATGGCCTACTGGATGTCCGCGTTCGCGGGCATGACAGGAGGTGACGGCGGTGGCTAAAAGCGCGCTGCAGCGGAGGAACCGAAATCAGATGAGGGTCGCCCTTCGAGGCGCCTGGCGCCCCCTCAACCGTTGGCGCCCGGCGCGGCCTTCGCCCCCGCCCCTTCGAGACCGACTCCTGGGCGCGCGGCGAAAAGCACCAGCAGAAAATAGATCGGCGCGCCGATCCCGGCCAGGACCAGGAACCAGTTCGACCGGCCGAAAAGCGCAAGCAGGATCACGAGATAGATGAAATCGCGGCGCGAGGCGGAATCGAGCAGCCGCGTCAGCGGACGTCCGGGCGCATCCGAGACCGAGGTGAACAGCGTCTCGCCACCGTCCTTGCGGCGCATCACGCGCCAATAGACGAAGCCCGCCGAGCCCAAGCGTCCCGAGAACGGCGCCGGCGCCGAGCGCGAGCGGCCAGAGCGAGCCCGCGGCCAGGCTCCAGCCGACGCCCATGCAGGCGAAAATGACGGTGTGAACGACGTTGTCGCCCCAGAAATCGAGGATTCCGCCCCATCGCGATTGCTGGAATTTGAGCCTCGCCAGTTCCCCGTCGCAGCCGTCGAGGATCGAATGGGCGAGAAACAGGAGCGCCCCGATCGTTTGCATCAGCGGGCGCGAGGACAGGAAAAAAGGGCCGCCGCAGATCCCGACCGCAATCGAAATCAGGCTCATCTGATTGGGCGTGATCGCGGTTCCCGCGAGGCGGCGCGAAATCGCAAGCGAGATCGGCCGCTCGACATGGCGCGCCATGAACCCGTCCGTGTCCTTGACCAGCGAACGTAAGAAGCCGCCGCTCGGCCGCGCGGACGTCCGCCGGCGTCTCCACGACCATCGGATCAATCTGAGCCGGAATTGGCGCAGGCGGGCCGAAAAGGCGGGCAAGTCGGCTTTCCGCCGCCTTGAGGTCCCGCGCGCCGCCGTCCTCGTTCAGCGCATCCGCCGCGGCGGGCGCGGACACGGCGGGAAGCATGACGATCCGGCCCGGGATCGCCGCCCAGGCGGCCGGCTCGATATGGATCGAGGCGAGCCGTTCGAGCCAGTCGGCTTCCGCGAGGATGGTGGCGGGGGCGAGGATCAGCGGCGCCGCGACGCGGCAAGGCATGCGGCGACCCAGCTGCGCCCATTCGCCCGAGGAGAAGGACCTGCGCCGATAGCCGGCGCGCTGCGCCGCAAGCACCGTTCGCTGGATAAGGCTGAGCCCCAGGACCATCGGATCGCCGTCCGGCCCGCGCTCGATGGCCGCCGGGTCCGGCGGCCCAGGGGACGGGAGGAGAATCAGAATCGGCGGTTCGGGCATGGCGGCTGCCAATCCGTATGGGCGACGCCGCCGGGCGCTCCACCTCGGCGACGATTGCTGATAGACGATCGCGGACGGCGATCGTAGTCCTGCGCAGTCTTTGGCGCGATCCGCGCCTGGACAGGGAGCCATATCATTTCAAAATCGCTCATTGTCGCCGCGTTTCTCGGCTTTCTGCTGGTCGTCTTTCTTATCCTCCACAGCGGCGCGGCCGAGGTGGGCGACGCTATGCTGGCGCTTGGCTGGTGGCTTGTGCCGATCACGCTGTTTCATATCATTCCACTGTATTTTGACGCGGTCTCCTGGCGACAGCTGTTTCCGGCCATAGGGCGTTGGAAGAACGCCCGTCTCTCGACGGGCTACGCCGTCCCGGCGTCATGAGCTTCCTGTGGATGCGCTGGATCCGCGAATCGGTCAGCTCGCTGTTGCCGGTCGCCGGCGTTGGCGGAGACGTCGTGGGCGCGCGGCTCGTGCATCAAAGGGGCGTCTCAGGCGCCCAGGCCACCGCCAGCATGGTGGTCGACATCACGGTCGGCTCGGCGACCCAGCTCGTCTTTGTCCTTGTCGGCGTGGGGCTGCTCACCGCCAACCGGACCCATGACGCGGCTGCGACAGCATGGGGGCTCACGGCCGGCGTCGCAATCTTCGCCGCGGCGATCGCAATCTTCGTCCGGATCCAGCACAACAGCATGTTTGGCGTGCTCATCGGATGGGCTCACCGGCTGGCGCCGAAGAGCTGGATGTCCGGCTTCGCCGGCCGGGCAGAAGCGATCGACGGCGCTGTCGTCGCGACCTACCGCCGGCGCCTCGCCCTCTCGTATTCGAGCCTGCTGCGGCTCGTCGGATGGGTGAGCGGGGTCGGCGAGGTCTGGCTGACGATGTGGGCCTTCGGCAAGCCGCTCACGCTGATCGATTCCTTCATCCTCGAAAGCCTAAGCGCCGGCGTCCGCGGCGCGGCGTTCATGGTGCCCGGCGCCTTCGGCGCTCAGGAGGGGGGTCTGGTCCTGTTCGGCGCGCTGCTCGGCGTCCCGCCGGATCTGGCGCTCGCGGTTTCTCTCACGAAAAGGGTTCGCGAGCTGGCGCTCGGCCTGCCGGGTCTCGCGGCCTGGCAATGGATTGAAGGGCGCCGTTGGATCGCTCGCCGGGCGGACAAGGCGAGCTCGACCTCGCAATGACCCTCTACTGCGGCGGCGGGATGTCGTAACCCGGCGACCCCCCCGCCGGGGCCAGCGTGGCCGGCGACCCCCCGCGACCGGGTCTGGCGTGGCCGGCGATTCGACAACCGGGGGCAGGCCGAGCGCCTCGCGCAACTGGTTCCGGCGCGTCTGATAGAAGCTCGACCGCAGGAACGAGTAGAAGTCGACCGAGGAATTCTCAGCCTGTTTCCATTGGCGCGAGATGAGCGACCGCCGACAGCGCGCCCGATCCGACCGACCACGGCCATCCAATCCACAATCCCGCCCACAACCCAGCCGACAGGATCGCCGACCGTGTCCACGATTCCGCCGATCGCGTCGCGTTGCGTCGAGGGACCGAAATACGGGGCACACGACATAGGCGCCTGACGGAACGCCCCAGACGAACATGGTCTGGCCGAAATCGCCGGTCTGCTGCGGCAATCCGCCTTGCGCCGCGACGTCGAACAGGCCGCCGAGGCCGAAGGTGGTGTTGAAGATGATGCGGCCGACCGTGATGCCGGCGGCGTTGAAGCGGCCCTGGAGGAGGTCGTTGCCGAGGACGCGCGGCTCTTTCAGGTTGGCGTCCAAATCCTCGCAGCCGGTTGCGAATCGCCCCCGGCACCGACTTGACGACGGTCGCCGGCGGGTCGAGCACGACCTGGTTCAAGCGAAGGACGCCGCGATTGAATTGCTCGTTGGGATCGTCGATCGGCAGCGACGCGTCGCGGGGCGCGCCCGCGCAGGCGCTGACAAGCGCCGCCAGCCCCGCCGCGCTCAGCCCTGCGATCCAACGTTCAGCGCGACGCATGCGTCGACGATTCCTCTCGAAATTCCCCGCAACGCGGAGCTTTCAGCAGCAAGCCCGGCAAAGGACTTTGCTTCTGTGGACTCCAGCTCCGGTTCCGAGAAATCAGACCCCAGCCCGCGGTCAAGCTAGCAGAGCCGCTCGCCCCCGACTATCACCCTTTTGCCACACTGCCGTCCAATTATGCGTGAGCGGCGGTCACCCGTCGGTATGGGATTTGCTCTGCGTCGCCAACAGAGCGGGCTGGAACAGAACGGCGGCTGAGAGCGTCGTCACCAGCGCCAGCGCCATCAGCTTGCCCATGCTCGACGTGCCCGGATGGTGCGAAAACCACAGGCTGCCGAAGGCGGTAGCGGTCGTGCAGGCGCTGAAGAAGACCGCCCGCGTCAGGCTCGACTGCAAGAAATTGTGCTCTCCCGCCCGCCACGCCATGACGTAGTAGATTTTGAACGCGACGCCGACGCCGAGCAGAAGCGGCAGCGCGATGATGTTGGCGAAATTGAGCTTGAGCCCGATCGCCACGCAGATTTCGAGCGTGACGACGATGGCGACCAGCAGGGGCACGAGCGTCAGCGCCACGTCCCTCCAGCGCCGCAGAGCCACGAACAGGATCAGCGCGATCGACACGAGCGACCAGACGGCGGCCTGAAGAAACGCTTTGACGATGGTCGCCGCGGCCTCGACGATGAAGACCGGCGCGCCGGCGGCGCTGGGCGCGACCTTGCGCACCGCGTCGACGAAGCGATGCAGGACGGCGTTGTCGTTGCCGTCCCCGCTCGGCGCAACCTCGATCCTGACCTCGCCGTCGGGGGCGACCCAGTCGCTTTTGAGCGCGGGCGGAAGCGTGTCGATCGTCACATGCTCGGCCTAGAAGAGATCGCGCACCTGGCGCAGCGTGGTCATGAGCGGCGTGACCAGCACGCGCTCCGCCTCCTCTCGGGTCGCAGGCGGCGCCTTCGCCAAAGCCGTCAGCGCGCTCGCGAGCCGGCGCGCCTGCGCGGCGGCCGGGGTCTGTTGATCGCCCGCGGCGGTTGAAAGCTCGCCCGCCGTCTTGTTGATCGCCGCCAGCGTTTCGGCCGGCGTCGGCGCCGGGTCGACCGATCGGGATTGAGCGTATTCTCGAAGAAGAAGTTGGCGTCGTCGATGATCGCGAGCTTCTCGTCCTGGTCCTTCGGCACGAAGCTTTGCAGCGTTCGCACTTTGGCGACCTCCGGCAGCTGCTTGAGCTTCTCCGCCATGCGCCGAGGCGCTGGCGAGATTGGGCTCCAGGATGTCGATGGTGTTGGGGCTCGTGTCCGGATCGCGCATCAGATCGAGCAGGGTCGAGACCGAATTCGGTGTTTTCGAGCGCAGGTTCAGCGGGTTGAAGTCGAACTGCAGGCCTCGGAGCAGCGGCAGGCCAAGAATGACGGCGGCCAGCGTGAGGCCCACCACCCAGTTGCGCTCGCGATCGAGAAAATGGTCGAGCGGCGCAAGCCAAGCCCAGCCGACCGGCGCCCGCTCGCCGGCCGGCTTGAGCACGGCGAGCAGCGCCGGCAGCAGGGTGACCGTGGTCAAGAACGCGATGATCATGCCGGTCCCGGCGATCAGCCCGAGTTCGGAGAGACCCACATAGGCGGTCGGCAGGAACGAGTAGAAAGCGGCCGCGATCGAGGCCGCGGCAAGCAGAAGCGGCCGAGCCACGCCATGCCCGGTATGTTCGAGAGCCTCAAGCAGATGGCGGTCCGCGAACCGCTCGGCGCGATAGCGGACGCTGAACTGGATGCCGAAGTCGACGCCAAGGCCGATGAACAGCACAGCGAAGGCGACCGAGATGAGGTTCAGCGCGCCGACCATCATCAGGCCGGCGGCGGCGGTGAAGCTCAGGCCGACCGCGAGATTGATCAGGACGGCGAGAATGATCCGGGTCTGCTTGAGCGCCAGCCACAGGATCAGGAGAACGACGAGGATCGTCACCACCCCGTTCAGCGCCGCGCCGTCGGCGATGGTGGCGAATTCCTCGTCGGCGAGCGGCACCGATCCGGTCAGGCGCACCGCTCACGCCCCTGTCCGGCGTCAGGCCCAGTTTGGCGATCGTCGCCCGGATGGCCTTGGTCGCCTCACCTCCGGGCTCGAGATCGCCGTAATTGAGCACCGGCTGGATGTTGACGAACCGCCGAAGATCCGATTGCTCCGGCGCGCGCCCGGAAATCAGCCGCCGCCACGAGAAGGCCGGATGCTGGCCCTGCTCGACCCCTTCCAGGGCGTCGGCGATCGCGGAGACCGCCGGCCTCATGTCTTCGAGCGTCGTCTTCTTGAGCCGAACGCCCTCGAGCGACTGCGAGATGGCGCCAAGGACGCCGCGCAGCGTCGGATCGGCGGCGAGCGTGCCCAGGAAAGGCTCCGCCTTGATCAGTTCGTCCATGTTGCGCTGCACCTCGGCGACGCTGAGGAAGAGGATTCCGTTGCGGGCGAAGAATTCGCCCGCCGTCCGGCCGGTAGACGGTGCGGACCACGTCTTTCCGGTTGGCCAGCGCCCTGACCAGCGCGTCCGCCGCCTCGTCGGCTGCTTCCGGCGTCGCCCCGTCGATGACGGCGATCATGAGGTCGGTGCGCTGCGGGAAAGAGCTGATTGAGCTTTATCTCCTGCTGGCGCCAGGGCAGCGAACTCGACAGTAGCTTGCTCGAGTCGGTGTTGATGGCGATGTGGCGCGAAACGTAGACGCCGGCGAGGACGGCGGCGATCAGGAAGGCGGGAATGACGACCCAGGCATGGCGGGTCGACAGGCGAACGACCCGCACGATCGCAGCGATGACTGGGGAGCTATCGTTTTCGACCATGGGACCGGGGTGAAGGGCATGGTTCGCGCGGAGCGTCAATGGGGAATGTTGCGCTGCGAGACGCGGCGTATCGTCAGCGGGACCTGATCGCGCTTCTTGGCGATTTTGTGGACGCCCCGGCTGAGGCTGGCCTGGCAAAGCCGTCGTGACCGGTTGGCGGCCTATCCCGAACCGGCCGCTCTCATGACTTTCCGAAGGTCTCGTCGAACGCGTAGCCGGTTCCGCGGACGGTTCGGATGGGGTCGCGTTCCCGGCCTCGCGACAGCGCCTTGCGCAGCCGGCCCACGTGAACGTCCACCGTCCGCTCGTCGATCTCCGCCGCCTGACCCCAGACGCCGTCGAGCAACTGGGCGCGCGAGAACACCCGGCCGGGCTTCTCCAGAAGATACTCGAGCAGCCGGAACTCGGTCGGGCCAAGGTGGATATCGCGCGCGCCACGCCGGACGCGCCGGGTCTCCCGGTCGAGATCGAGATCGCCGGCATAGAGACGTTCCGCGATCCGCTCGGGCCGGCTGCGCCTTAGAAGCGCGCGCACGCGCGCCATGAGTTCTGGCACCGAGAAGGGCTTGACCACATAATCGTCGGCGCCGACCGAAAGGCCGCGCACCCGCTCGGCTTCCTCGCCCCGCGCGGTGACCATGATGACCGGCAACGTGCGGGTCGACTCGCGCGCCCTTAAGCGGCGGCAGATTTCGAGCCCCGAGACGCCGGGCAGCATCCAGTCGAGGATCACAAGGTCAGGCGCATTCTCGGCCAGGCGCAATTCCGCTTCGTCGCCGCGCTCGACGTTCTCGACGAGGTATCCTTCCGCCTCGAGATTGTAACCGAGCAGCAAGGAGAGATCGGATTCGTCCTCGACGATTAGGATCCGGGGCGCGGAAGCGGCTCCGGGCCGGACAATATCCTTGCGCACCTGATTCATCGGAGCTCTCCTCCAGCTTCGGTCTCGATGTCCACCTCCGACCGCCCGCGCGGGCGGTCGGTCGGCAGAGTTGAACCGGTCACAAGGTAGAAGACGGTTTCGGCTATGTTGGTCGCGTGATCGCCGATCCGCTCGATATTTTTCGAGCAGAACAGAAGATGCGCGGAGAAGGTGATGCTGCGCGGATCCTCCATCATATGCGTCAGGAGATCGCGGAACACCGAGTCTTCGAGCGCGTCGAGTTCGACATCCCGCTCCCAGACGTCGCGCGCGCGCTCGACGTCGCGCTGGGCGTAAGCGTCGAGCACGTCCTTGAGCAGCTCCGTCGCGAACTCGTTCATGTGCTTGATGCCGACGATGGCGCGGGGCACCCGCGACTCGGGCCGATCTTGACCGAGCGCCTGGCGATGTTCTTGGCGAGGTCGCCGACACGCTCGAGATCGCCCGCGACCCGAATGGCGCCGATGATCTCGCGCAGGTCGATCGCAACGGGCTGGCGCCGCGCGATCGTTAGCACCGCCTGCTCCTCGATCTCGCGCTGCAACAGGTCAAGCCGCGAATCGGTTGCGACGACCTGATGGGCGAGCGCGGCTTCGCCTGTGGCTAGCGCGTCGACTGCGTCGATCACCATCTTCTCCGCGATCCCGCCCATCTCGGCGATTCGCCGCTCGAGCAGGTCGAGGTCTTTGTCGTACGCCCTGACGGTGTGCTGGTGGTCCACCACGGCTTTCCTCCCTAGCCGAAGCGGCCGGTGACGTAGTCCTGTGTGCGCTTGTCGCGCGGCGAGGTGAAGACCTTGTCCGTCTCGTCGAACTCCACCATCTCGCCGAGGTACATGAACGCGGTATAGCGCGATACGCGCGCAGCCTGCTGCATGTTATGGGTGACGATCGCGATGGTGTAGTCGTCTGACAGTTCGTCGATGAGCTCCTCGATCTTGGCGGTCGAGATCGGATCGAGAGCGGACGCCGGCTCGTCGAACAGGATCACCTCAGGGCTGATCGCGACGGTGCGGGCGATGCACAGGCGCTGCTGCTGGCCGCCCGAAAGACTGAGACCGTTGGCGTTCAGTTTGTCTTTCACCTCGGTCCAGAGCGCGGCGCGCTCAAGCGCCGATTGGACGCGCGCGTCCATCTCGGATCTCGGCAGCTTCTCGTAGAGCCGAATGCCGAAGGCGACGTTCTCATAAATTGTCATTGGGAACGGCGTCGGCTTCTGGAACACCATGCCGATGCGAGAGCGCAGGAGATTGAGGTCGAGGTCGGGCGAGAGGATGTTTTCCCCGTCGAACATGACCTCGCCCTCGGCGCGCTGGCCCGGGTAAAGATCGTACATGCGGTTCAAAACGCGCAGAAGCGTCGACTTGCCGCAACCCGAGGGACCGATGAACGCGGTCACCTGGCCCGCATACAAGTTCAGGGAAACGTCCTTGAGCGCATGCGTCTGGCCATAATAGAAGTTGAGGCCGCGCACGACCACTTTGCCGTTCTCAGGGACCGCCGGCTTGGCCGGCTGCTGCGCCTGGACGTTGGTGTTCATGCTCGAATCCCTCCCGGGTATCCGTTGTGCTTGCTCGAACAGGAGCTTCGGGCCGGCTGCACAGGGTTCGCCGCCGCGTTCACTGTTTCACTCCCCTCGCGGCGAGCGAGCGCGCCAATATGCTGAGCGCAAGAACCGCAAGGGTGATGATCAGCGCGCCGGTCCAGGCGAGTTGCTGCCATTCCTTGTAGGGGCTCAGCGCGAACTGGAAGATGACGACCGGCAGGCTCGAGATTGGCTGCGTGGGATCGGTGCTCCAGAACTGGTTGTTGAGCGCGGTGAACAGCAGAGGCGCGGTCTCGCCGCTGACCCGGGCGACGGCGAGCAGGACGCCGGTCAACAGCCCGGCGCGCGCGGCGCGGTAACCGATCCGCCGAATGACCAGCGAGCGCGGCATGCCGAGCGAGGCTCCGGCCTCGCGTAAGGTGTTGGGAACCAGGTTCAACATGTCTTCGGTCGTCCGAACCACGACCGGCACCACCAGGACCGCCAAAGCAATGCAGCCTGCAATTGCGGAGAAATGCCCCATGGGCACCACTACGATCTCATAAACGAAGAGCCCGATCACGATCGACGGCGCGCTGAGCAGGATGTCGTTGATGAAGCGGACGACAAGGGCGAGCCGCGAATAGCGCCCGTATTCCGCGAGATAGGTGCCCGCCAGCATTCCTAACGGGGCTCCGACGGCAACGCCGATGACCGTGAGGAACAGACTGCCGGCAATAGCATTGAGCAGACCGCCGGAGCTGCCGGGGGGCGGAGTCATTTGCGTGAAGACAGCGAGCGAAAGGCCAGAAAACCCTTGCCAAAACAGGACCGCGAGAATCAAAAACAGCCAGGCTAGCCCGAAGGCCGCGGCAGCGACGCTCAGGCCCATCCACATCGAGTTTCGGCGCCGCCGAGCCGAGAAGCGGACGGAGGAAAAGGACATTGGCCTATCTCCCCGCCTGGATTTCGAGGCGCATCAGCATGATCCTGGCGATCGCGAGCACGACGAATGTGATCATGAACAGGATCAAGCCGAGCGCGATCAGCGACGACGTGTAGAGGTCCCCCACCGCCTCGGTGAACTCGTTGGCGATCGAGGCGGAAATCGTCGTTCCTGGCGCGAGCAGGGAAGGAGAAATTCTATGCGCGTTGCCGATCACAAAGGTGACCGCCATGGTCTCGCCGAGCGCGCGCCCGAGGCCGAGCATCACACCCCGACGACGCCGATGCGGGTGAAGGGAATGACGACGTTCCTCACGACCTCCCAGGTCGTACAGCCGATTCCATAGGCTGACTCCTTCAGCATCGGGGGCACCGTATCGAACACGTCGCGCGAAATGGAGGTCACAAAAGGCAGGACCATGATCGCGAGAATCAGCCCGGCCGTCAGCATGCCGATGCCATAGGGCGGCCCAGCGAAAAGCGATGAAAGCACAGGCACGTTTCCGAACAGCGCGATCAACCCGGGCTGCACGTATTGCTGGAGGAACGGGGCAAAGACGAACAGGCCCCAAATCCCGTAGATAATGCTTGGAATGCCCGCCAACAGTTCAATGGCGATGCCGATCGGGCGACGCAGCGCCGGCGGGCAGATTTCGGTCAAGAAGATCGCGATGCCAAGCCCGACGGGAACGGCGATCAGCATGGCGATAGCCGACGTTACGACAGTTCCGTAAATCGGGGCGAGCGCGCCGAACTTATTGGTGACGGGGTTCCAGACCTGGCTCACGAAGAAGCCGAAGCCAAACTTCTGAAAAGCTGGCAGCGATCCGTCGATCAGCGATACGATGACCCCCCCAAGGATGAGGAGAACGGCGAGCGCGGCCGCCTGGGTCAGGCGGTGAAAAAACGCGTCGCTGAGAGCGAAGCTTCTTATCCTGGCTGCGCGGGCGCTTGCGGAGGATTCCATCGTTTGGCCATGGACGACAATTTCGGCCATTCACTCGACTCTCAGGTTCGCTGCACAAGCGCCGCGGGAGACGCAGCCCTAGGACTGTCGGGGCATCCCTGGACGCCCCGACAATCTGACCGGAAGCTTACTTCGCCGCCATATAGACCGGCTTGCCGTCGGGAGTCTTGATCTCGGCGGCCCAGGTCGCCTTGATTTGTGTGACGACCGAGGCGGGCAGCGGCACGTAGTCGAGGTCTTCGGCCATCTTTCCGCCTTTGCTATAGGCCCAGTCGAAGAATTTGAGCGCTGCGGCCGCGTTGTCGACATTCGGCGGCTGCTTGGGCACCAGGATGAACGTCGCTCCGGCGATCGGCCAGGTGTCCGGACCCGGCTGATCGGTCAGAATGACATAATAATTTTCCGAGTGCGCCCAGTCGGCGTGGGCCGCGGCGGCCTGGAAAGCGGCCGCGTCCGGGGAAACGGGCTTACCGTCATGGTTGATCATTTTCACCGACGCCATGTTGTTCTCCTTGGCGTAGGCGTATTCGACATAGCCGATGGCGCCCTTCGTCTGAATCACGTTGTTCGCGACGCCCTCGTTGCCCTTCGCGCCGAGTCCGGTCGGCCATTCGACGCTGGTGCTGGCCCCGACATTGTCCTTCCAGTCCGGACTGACCTTGGACAGGTAGTTGGTGAAGATGAAGGTCGTGCCCGAACCGTCCGAGCGATGCACGACGACGATCGCGTCCGACGGAAGCTTGACGTTCGGGTTCAGTTTCTTGATCGCGGCATCATCCCATCTGGTGATCTTGCCAAGGAAAATGTTGGCGAGCGTCGGTCCATCGAGCACCAAATCGCCCGCCTTGACGCCAGCCAGATTGACGACGGGCACGTCGCCCCCGACGACGGTCGGGAACTGAACCAGACCAGCGGCCTGGAGCTTCTTCGGCTCGAGCGGCATGTCCGATGCGCCGAACGTGACCGTCTTCGCCTCGATCTGCTTGATGCCGCCGCCCGAACCGATCGACTGGTAGTTCAGCCCGATCCCGGTGTCTTTTTTGTAGGTGTCCGCCCACTTGGCGTAAAGCGGATAAGGGAATGTCGCGCCCGCGCCGGAAATATCCGCAGCTTGCGCGACGGTGGCCATCGCGCCGCAGATGGCGAAGGCCACGACGCGGATGAATTGATTGATTTGCATTGATGCCTCTCGAGCGCTGGGGTCGAATTCCGCCGCGACATCGCGCCATCAGTTAGCGACGTGCGGGCGGCGAAAATCTATAAGATCACCCCATAAGCATGCTGTGACAGTTCAATGACACTTTTACGACGAAAGTCATTGTTTCGCTGATCAAGCCCAGCTACGTCGCTTCCACTTCGGGGTTAAGGCGTTCGCAGGGTCGTTGCTCGTGCAGCGGAACCTGCCCAGGGCGATGACACGGACATCGAAGCGCGCATCACCTATGCTGGCGACTCTGCATTATCCGCCCGTCACGCTCATATGGCGCGCTACAGCACACGATTGCAGGCCTCGCAAAAATCGTGGGTCAAAGGCGTGATGAAGGCGATCACGCGCCGGTCTCCGCCACCCGCAAGTACCGCGCAGGTCCGGCGGTGCGATAGTCAGTCTCCTGCAAAGTGAAATGCCGAGCGGGCTGCGCGCGCACTTGCGTGAGCGGTAAGTGAATTTGATTTGCGCGTCGTGGCTGGGCGGCCATTCACGCCGGCGAAGTTCTCGACTTCGTCAGAAAGCGATCATATGCACCGGCTTTCATATGAGCCGCGGACGTCCGTGAGAGCCCCAGCCACGTCGGCGCGCCAGAACACACGAACGATTTTCTGGCATATGAGTTCGCTCTGAACGAAGAAACTCGCATTCGGATTGTCGCGACTCCGCCAGTCGGGAAAAAACCTTCATTGGCGAGGAAACTGAGCAGCTGGTCCTCGCTCGACCCGATCGGGAAGCGCTCGCGCACACGGTCATCAAATTCGCGGCTGAACTCGGATTCGTCGCCTGGCAACGTGGCAACGATCTCCGGAAGAGGGCGGAAGCTGGAGAACCTGCCGGCGGCAAAGGAAGCAGTCGCCAATAAGAGCGCTGAGGCCGACCATATCGCCCAGCGCACTAGGTCCGTTCCAACGCCGCCAGACGCTCGGGGACATCTGAGGCGATAAAAAACCAGCTCATGACGCCGAGCCCCGCCAACGCGCCGCGAGGTCACGAAAGATCGAGGCGTTTCCACTCGGTCGGTGTCGATCGCTCTCGGACAAGCGTTCGGCTTTCATTGGCCTTGCGCGGGCGACGCCAAGGGACGCGCGGCTCGACTTCGCGCCGGTCTCGTACCAGCCCTTCGAGCGATTGACGATCCAGACCACCGACAGCATGACCGGAACTTCGATCAGCACGCCGACAACGGTTGCAAGAGCCGCGCCCGAGTTGAAGCCGAACAGACTGATGGCTGCGGCCACGGCCAATTCGAAAAAGTTACTGGCCCCGATGAGCGCGGACGGGCCGGCGACGCAATGCTGTTCGCCCATGAGGCGGTTCAGCGAATAGGCGAACCCAGCATTGAAATAGACCTGGATCAGGATCGGAACCGCCAGCATCAAAATAATGAGCGGCTGGGCGATGATCTGCTCGCCCTGGAAACCGAACAGCAGCACCAGGGTGGCCAGCAAAGCCACCAGCGATATGGGTTGCAATGTCGCAAGCAGGCGCGAGAGCGCCACCGGCGCGCCGTTCGCGAGCACCCGGCGACGCACGAGTTGCGCGACGATCACCGGCACGACGATGTAGAGGACCACCGAAAGAACCAGCGTATTCCACGGAACGGAAATCGCGGAGAGGCCGAGCAGCAGACCGACGATCGGCGCGAACGCGAACACCATGATGGTGTCGTTCAAGGCGACCTGGGTGAGCGTGAAATGCGGTTCGCCCTTTGTCAGGTTCGACCAGACGAACACCATCGCCGTACACGGAGCAGCGGCAAGGATGATCAAGCCGGCGATATAGGAGTTGACCTGATCGGCAGGAAGATAGGGCCGGAACAGATAGCCGATGAAGAACGCGCCCAAGGCCGCCATCGAGAAAGGCTTGACCGCCCAATTGATGAACAGGGTCACGCCAATGCCACGCCAGTGTTGGCGAACTTCGCCGAGCGCAGCAAAGTCGATCTTGATCAGCATGGGAATGATCATGAGCCAGATCAGGGCCGCCACCGGCAGATTGACCTTGGCGATTTCGGCCGCGCCGATCGCATGAAATACGCTCGGCGCCAAATGGCCGAGGATAACGCCCACGACGATGCACAGGGCGACCCACACAGTGAGGTAGCGTTCGAAGAGGGACATTGAGGAATTCCTACGCCGTTGCGACGCGCCTTCCGTGATCGTCGACCACGCGCTCACCATCTTCCTTGATGAATTGTCCGCGCTGCGCCGGCAGCAAGTCGAGAACCAATTCCGAAGGGCGACACAGGCGCACGCCTTTAGGCGTAACGACGAGTGGTCTGTTCATCAGGATCGGATGCGTTTCGATTGCGTCGAGCAGCGCCTTATCCGAGAGAGACAAATCGTCAAGGCCGAGATCGAGATACGGCGTTCCCTTCTCGCGCAGGATTTGGCGGACTGTCAGGCCGGCGCGAGTGAGCAATTGGGTCAGCAGCGCCCGCGTCGGCGGACATTTCAGATATTCGATAATGTGCGGCTCGAACCCCGGAATTGCGGATCATCGCAAGCACGTTGCGCGACGTTTCGCATGCCGGATTGTGATAGATGATGACATCCATCACGCGACCTGCGGCCTTGGCTTAGTCGCGCCTTCGAGCTGCCCGATCTCGCGCAGCTTCGCGTTCAGCGCCATCTTGTCGAGGCTTCTTGATCGGCAGGTTCGTGAAAATGGAAATCCGATTCTTGAGGTACCTCGCCGCGAGTACGAACGCGGCCTCCTTTTGAATGTCCGTTCCTTCGACGGCGGCAGGGTCTTCAATGCCCCAATGGGCCGTCATCGGCTGACCCGGCCAAACGGGACACGTCTCCGCGGCCGCGGTATCGCAGACCGTAAAGACGAAATCCATCGCGGGCGCGCCCGGCGCTGCAAATTCGTCCCAGCTTTTCGATCGCAAGTCGTCGGTCGGATATTTGTAGCTTTCAAGCACCTTGAGGGCGAAGGGATTGACAGCGCGCCTTGGGGTGGCTCCCGGCCGAGAAGGCGCGGAAGCGCCCTTTTCCCTCTTTCCTCAGGATGCTTTCCGCGAGGATCGAGCGCGCACTGTTGCCGGTGCACAGGAACAAGACATTGAACGTAGGTTCAGCCATGAGCAGCCTCCCTCGGTGGGCAGCATGGGGTAAGGTCGGCGATCAGCGGAGCGCACAAATCAGCGCGCCCGCCGCAGCAGTCTTTGAGCAGGAACAGTGCGACCTCGCGGAAGCGATCGAGGTTCGCGCGATAGATGATTGAGCGACTTTGTCGCTCGCCGCCTATCAGTTTCGCGCGGGCAAGAATGGCGAGGTGCGCCGACATCGTATTCTGGGGGACTTCGATAAGACGCGCCAGTTCGCCGGCGGGCACCCCTTCCGGCTCGCGGGCGACGAGCAGACGGAATGTCTGGAGCCGTGTCGATTGGGCGAGCGCGGCCATGGCGGCTATGACTTCCGTATCATCCATATATCCAGTTTACCGGATATACGGACGCTTGCAAGCTGATTTGGGGACGTTGGCGTCAGCACGACCCGCAAGTGCGACGCCGTCACGCGCAGCGATTTTTGGGGCGGGTCTAGATTCAAGATATATCGCCCGACTGAACTGGACCCCATTCGTAGGACCACGAGGGGTTGAATTTAAGGTGTGATCTCGCCTGCGCTTGTCGTTCAAGAATGAAGCTGCTTCTTGCGGCTTCTGTCTCTGCTGTGGGTATGTGGGCAACGCGTTTGCGTTGTCCAAGCGAAGCGGCATATCCACAGCCCTCGCCGCCGCCTCGATTTTGTCCATGCCGCCGCGCCACACCGCCATCGGCATTTGGTTGTTCATCGCCTGGTGCGGGCGCCGAAAATTGTAAAAGGTCATCCAGGAACTGATGCCGGACCGCGCCTCGCCGCCATCGGCGTAGGCTTTCAGATGCACTTCTTCGTACTTGATCGAGCGCCACAGCCGTTCGATGAAAATGTTGTCCATGAAGCGGCCGCGTCCGTCCATCGAAATCACGACGCCGGCCGCCGCAAGCTTGCTGGTGAAAGCCTCGGCGGTGAAAGTGGAGCCCTGATCGGTATTGAAAATCCGCGGCTTTCCGAACCGAAGCAGCGCCTCCTCCAGCGCCGCCGCGCAGAAGCTCGCATCGTTGGTGTTCGACAGCCGCCATGCCAGAACCGCCCGGCTGGCCCAGTCGATGATCGCCACCAGATAGAGGAAGCCGCACGCCATTGGGATGTAGGTCACGTCGGCCGCCCAGACGTGGTTCGGCTTGACAATCTTCAGGCCGCGCAGCAGGTAGGGTATATCTTGTGCCCGGGCGCGCCTTTGCTCGCGCCAGGGCGCGGAACCAGCGCCTCGATCCCCATCACCCGCATCAGCCGCCGCACCCGCTTGCGGTTGACCCCAGGGCCTTCCTTGTTGAGTTCGAAGGTCATTCGCCGCGAGCCGTAGAACGGAAGTTCGAGATGCAATTCGTCGATGCGGCGCATCACCGCCAGATCGTCCGCCTCGGCGACGGGCTTGGGGCGGTAGACCCCCGAGCGCGCCACGCTCAACAGCGCGCATTGGCGGCGCACCGACAGGTCCTTGCCAGGCCGTTCGACCATCGCTCTTCGATCGGGCGCGCTCATCGCCCTGGCCTCCTGGCCAAGAAATCCCGTTCGACCGTCAGTTGGCCGATCTTGGTGTGAATCGGCAGATGGAATAAGGGCTCTGACGCACTTTTGATGACGCTCGTCACGTCAGCGCCGATGACCCGCGCTTGGAGGAGATCGAGTTTTCCTCGCCCATACATCTGGCGTTTGACCAGCTTGAGCTTGCAGATCTGCCCTTCGGCTTGGCCGTTGGACCAACTCGAGGAGAGCGCGGCGCTCACCGCTGCTTTATCTTTCGTGACGCCGTTCGCCAACGCGGCAACGAGACTGGTCTTGGCGCGCTCGATCCAAGGGTCGAGTTCCGCGGCGCCTTTCTTCGGATCATCGCCTGAAAGTCCGCGACGACTTCGCGCGCTTCGACGAGAGATTCAACGCCGCTCTCGATCGCGGCCACAGTTACGGTCTCCGCTTTGGAGAGTTGGTCGCGGCCGATCGTCATCAGCCGGGCAACGGTTCGTGCGGAGGGTGCGCGGCTTATCGAGCTTGCATCCATCCTCTCCGATCGTCGACGTCGTCCGCTCCACTCGCTGACGACGCGAAGGCATCCGCGAAACCCTCGCTGCTTCAGAGAGCGCCATAGCTCGGAGCCGTTGCGCCGGCCCGCCGCCCATTGTTCGTCGAGCCAGGGAAGATAGGCTTCGAGCGAACTGCTGCGGACGCGGAAGACGTCCGACCTCTGACCGCGAAGCACCTTTCGCACGAGGCCGCGGCTGTAGCCGGCGCTTCGCACGATCTCCTTGATCGTCGCGCCCTCTTTGGCCATCGCGAGGATGGCGGCGTTGGTCTCTTCGCGGCGGAGGTAACCCTCATATTGCAGCTTCTCGGCGGCGGTGAGCAGGTCGGGATTGATTGTTGCTGCGCCAATCGCGCTCCGAATCTGGCGCATCGATTTCCGCACTGCATTGAGGAAAGCGTGGCTGGCATTCTCCATCAGATGCCAACGGTCGGCGACTTGCACCGCGTTGGGCAGCGCCTTTTGCGCCGCCAAGGCATATCCCCCGCCTCGATCCCGAGCGACGACTGCGATCTGCGGTTGGCCGATCAACCACGCCTCGGCGGTCGCTGGCTCTCGATCCGGCAGCAACGCGATCGTCTTTCGACGTTCGAGATCACAGATCAGCGTTCCATAACGATGGTTGCGACGCCAGGCCCAGTCGTCGATCCCGATGATCACCGGGGGCGCGAAGCTCGGGTTGCCCCGTCTGCGCACGGCGCGCAACAGGGTGTCGTTGCTGACCGGTATGCTCAAGCGTCGCGCGAAACTCGCCGCCGGTCGACCTCCAAGGGCGATCGCCAAACAATGGACAATCTGATCGAGCCGAGCCGTGCGCCGCGCCCAGGGCTTAAGGATGTTGTCGTTGAAGCGTTCGGTGAAGATGCGCCGCTCGCAAAGAACCTCCTCGCAGCGGAAGCGCCGCGCCTGTAGCATCAGCACGGCGCGCCGCCCTGAGATCGGCAAGTCCGCCAAACGGCGAGGATATTGACTGTGGACCCGGTTCGAAACCGCGCCACATGACGGGCACGAACTGTTCGCGCTCATCGCGCGGATGGTAACGACGGCGCCGTCGCCTTCGCTCGACGCGCCAACCGCGCAAAACCCTGTGGGGAGCAACTCTGAGGCGCGAAAAGACGGCATGGCCCTGATTCCTCTCGAAACCAGGCCACACCGGCGCCTCAAGTTCATCAAAAGTGAGTCAGACCCCTTATTCCATGCCAATTCACAGGCGTCCTCGCCTGGCAAAATGCCGACCGTGAGTTTGGTCGCCATGGTGTCATCCGGGCCATAGAGCGCGACCGTTGCGAGCGGCCAGCCCCGGAATCCTCTCTTGGCCCTCTTGCTCAATCGCTTGCGTGCGCGCTCGATCATCGCCGCCATCCGCTGCTGTGAAGTTCACGCTCTGCCTTTTCCCACTCGGGGCCGAGCCGGTCGAGGACTGTTTCGCTTTTGCGACCCGCTCCGCCTCCCACGCGAATTTGATCCGAGAATGAAATTGAAAACGGGTTGAGGCTGTCCAGGCGCCGTCTCCTGTAAATCAGCGGGAATTCTTGTGGCTGCTTCGGCATATTCGGCGAGCGTCGCGGGTGACATGCCGAGCGCACGCTCGAAGGCGCGATCCGGCACTTTCATCAACCGACGAAGCAGAGCCGCAGCGCGTCCGGCATGAGTCGCAGCCGCCACATGTTTGCGCTCTGAATTTTGACCCCCGCTGCCGACAACATGATCAATCCCTTGAAGAGCATCCGAAGTGGACCGTCTCGATCCGCAACCTGCCAAAGCCCTTCCCAGGCCTCATGAGCTTCCCAGTAATAACCGTGATTGAAGAGGTCGAGACCCCAGAGGAATACGTCTGAGCCAAGCGACGCCTCTGCGGCAACCAGAATGGGTTCGACATGGTAGCTATGTCCCGTGGGGTCGCGCACGGGATGCGGTTCCCTACCTGGCAGATACGCGTAGGGCGGAAAGCTCTTCTGCGGCAGCCAGCGCGGACGTAACATCGAACCATTAGCCATGAAGAAGGATATCATGCCAACGACCATGGGATGATGTGAAGCTGCTGTGCGTAGCTGTCCGCTCATGGCATCACGATATCGGCCGTCGCAGTGCCACCCGACCTCCACAAAGCGAGCTCAGCGAGATCTGCTTCGACACAAGCCCGACGCGGTTTCCGCGAGGCGGCTCTAACGGCAGCCGCGCCGTCGATGACGGCCAGACCCGAGCGGCGAATGTTCGATTGGAAATCACGGCCGGTGACAGAGACAGTGCTCGACACGGCGCGCAGCCTTCAGGCAAGCAATCTGGTCTGAGGGGCACGGCTGCCGTTCAGGGTCGATGATCGTCACGCGTGATACATTCTCCGCCCAATGACCAAGATCACGCTATCCGCCTGGCGACGATGAGGATTACACTTGCACGGCCTTTGGCGGGCGTCCGCGCTTGCGCGCTCCGGCATCTCCGTGCAACTGACCTAAGCCAATCGCTTTCGCTATCGCCGACCGACTTGCCGCGTAGTTGGCGGCAACCATGGGATAGTCGGAGGGAAGCTTCCATTTCGCGCGATACTGCTCCGGCGTCAGGCCGTGCGCCGTCAAATGTCGTTTCAGCGACTTGAAATGTTTGCCGTCCTCCAAGCAGATCAAATATCCCGGCGTGACCGACTTCCGGATTGAGACGGCCGGCTCCTTCGGCTCTTCCTTCGGGGTCGAAATCTCCACGCCGGCGGAGAGCTCGCCCAAAGTGTTATGGATTGCTTGAATCAGTGCAGGCAGTGCGCCTCTTGGGAGAGGGTTATTGGAGACGAACGCGGCCACCACTTTGGCGGCCATTTCGAGGGTTTCTGACTGAGGCAAGGTGAAAAGTTCCTCACGGACAGGCTTGTTACGCTTGAGTTATCCCTACACACCCAATTCGTCGAGAGTCGGTGTCATAATTTCAAGCAATTGCAATTGGAGGGACATACGCTGTGCCCTATTCATCGCGCCCCCTACGCCGTCCCCAGGATGAACAAGGGCACAAGCCCGAGAATGAACGATGAGCGAAGGTTGCGAAAGCCTTTTTCGAAAGGAGTTGGGACAGACGACGAACAGAAGATCGCCGACGCGGAACCTAAGAGGCCCAGTGCTCGGCCTACGGGCTGGCCGCACTGGAGTTGGCCTAGCCATACGGACTGACGTTCCGCTGACGACCATCTGACAAATGGACCGAGAGGGGTACAAAACGCCCCTCTCGGCTCACCCCCACAACGATGCCCTACATGGACCCTGAGAAGCAGCGCGAGGCGGACCATAGGTGGCGCGAGGCCAACCCTGAGAAGGCCCGAGAAGCGAACCGCAAGTGGCGTGAGGCCAACCCCGAGAAGGCCCGCGAGGCGAACCGTAAGTGGCGTGAGGCGAACCCCCAGAAGGGCCGTGAGCAGAGCCGCAGGTGGCGTGCGGCCAACTTAGAGAAGGCCCGCGCCCGGGAGGCCGCCTCCAGGGCCGCCAATCGTGAGGCCAGAAGAGCCTACATGGCCGCCTACAGGACCTCTCAGAAGGACGCTACACGCCTGCACGCCCGGGAGGCCACCTTCGTCCAGCCCCCAGAACGCTCCGGGGCTGCGCTCCATCGCGCCCACGACTGGACATGGGGGGACGGCTATAGCGACTGAGGAGAGGGCGAGGTGGGAGGACGATTGTGCCTCAATTCACGCTCGCGCGGGTTGGGCGCTACAACGAGCCGCCGCCAACACCACAATTATGGTAATTGCAACCTCATTAACAGTCGGTGCAATCCTCCGGGATCGTTGGTGGCGATAGACGAGCCGCCGGGTCATCGTAGGAGATATCAATGAATTTGTTATCGAGACGCAGCGTTCTCGCCATCGCCGCCGTTGTCGATGTCGCGTTGCACTGCGCCAAGGCTCCGGTTGCGGCCAAAGCTTTGGCTGCGCGTCATAAGTTGCCCGCCCGCCATCTGGAGACGTTGCTCCAGGGGCTCGTCCACGCCAAGATCCTCAAGGGCGTGCGCGGACCGCGGGGCGGCTACGAGTTGGCGCGCGACCGCCGGCGCATCACGGTCGGCGAGATCGTCCGCACCGCGATGTCGCTAAGCACAGCGGATCCCGAAGATCTCGGCGCGAACTCGGTCCTGCTCGAGCGCGTGGTCGATCCGGCCGTGCGCAAGGCGGGGGAAACCTTTCTTGCCAACCTAGATGCGATCACCGTCGAACAGATGTGCGAGACGGCCGAGAAGTCGCATGTGCTCGACGACGAGAAGGTCAGCGGCGAGTTTGCTATCTGATCTTGGTATTTGCGAGATTGGTGTCGGCGGCACGGGCCATTTGGATCGCGTCGAGGGTGGATCCGATCCATCGACGGCCTTGACGGTCAACTCTCCGTCGGGTCCGGGGTTGGACTCTCCCGACGCGGCGTGGGTGGCGAGAGCTTCAGCCGGTCGTACGTGGCGACGGTCACGCGAGGTGCGCGGGGCCTCCTCGGCGTTCGCAAGCTGATGTTTGATTCACAACGTTCAGTACCGATTACTCGATCACGCCATAGATCGGCTGCCGAGCTCCAACTCCCTTGAGCGCGAATTCGCCCAAGAGCTCCGCCCGCACGCCGCTCGCGCGCACGAATTCCGCCGAGAGCAAGGGCGAGCGTTGGAGATCCTTGCACATCGACTCGATGCGCGCAGTGAGATTGACGGCGGGCCCGATGACGGTGAAGTCGAGGCGCGCGTCTCCGCCGATGTTTCCGTACATCACGTCGCCGACGTGCAACGCGAGCCCGCAATGGATTTGGGGCGCTCCAGAAGCGGCTCGACGAAGGTTCTCAGCTGCGATGGTGGCCTGCGCGGTGTGCGCCGCTGCGAGAGCGCGGTGACAGGCGGCGGCCGCCTCCACCTCAATCGGAAAGATCGCCAGCACGAAGTCGCCAATGAATTTGAGGACTTCGCCGCCGCTCGCTTCGACCGCGTCGCACAATTTAGGATCTCGATCAGCTCATCGCGAGGCGAACTCTCGGAGAGACTGGTGAACCCGCGCAAGTCGGAAAGCCAGATCACGGCGTTGATGGTCTCCCCCATGCCGCGGCGGATTTGGCCGGCGAGAACGCGGCCGCCGGATTGGCGACCGACGTAGGTGTCGAGGAGCGTCGCGCCATGCGCCGCAGGGCCTGGATCTCAAGATTGACTGCGACGGCGGGCATCATCGCCGCGAACAATGCGATTTCGTCGTCGGAGAAACCGTCGACCCGGGTCGTGGCGAGCGAAAGGGCCTTGTTGGTTCCGTCGCTGAAAGGCACAGGCAAGACGACGTAGTCAGTGACGCCGGCGTTACGCAGCTCAACTCCGGCAACTCTCAAGCACGCAGCGAAGCTCTCGAGGAAGCTCTTCGCGTCCGCGATATGACGCCCCTCGGTCATCAACCAGCGGATGACAGGACAATCCTCCGCCGACACCTGGACCTGCGATTTTGCGGTCACGTCAGACCCCGTTCACTCGCTGTGACTTCACCCGCTTCGTGGTGACGCTGAACAGCGGGGGGCTGAACTCCTCAACATCCGGAGGAAGATCTGGCGCTTTGTCGGCAGCCCTCCAGAGGAGCCTTTCGATCACCAAAGCGATATAGATTAGGCCAACGCAGACGTTGATCCAGAATGGCCGCGCCTCCCTCGGAATCTCGTCGAACAGGAGCCCAAGGGCGCCGAGAAAGACGATCAATCCGGCGACCGTCCAATGGAACGCCAAAGCGCCAGCGCCGTAACGTGCGGGCGCGGGATTACGCTGACAACAGCTCTCATTCGCTGACGGCCCTCGCCTCGCAACTCAGTGAGCTGCTCTCCGTTTGATAGCGGGATTCCCAGGTCCGATCTTTGTTACCGATCGATGCGCCGAATGCGGGGCCTTAGACACACGGACGCTGGGTCATCAATTTTGTTGCACGGACATTGATCGAACGACCCCACAGCTATGGCCCTTTGTTCGCCGTCGACAAGCGGCACAACGAGGTCCTCTGGGAGACATGGATCGCCGGTTTCGAGAAAGCCGCCAAATTGCGGCCGGCGGCTTGGCAGAAATTCCTAACCGCTGAGCACGAAACAGCGCAGGCGTTGTCCGGCCTCCTCACGCTCGCCGATGTCGACCGCCGCAACTCGCGCTTTACCGCTGAACAGCTCGATACTTTGACCGCTGCGGCCCCGGATCAGATCGGCCCGTGGGTTGTCACGCTCAATGTATGGCGCTTGGCCAATTACGCTTCAACGCAGGACTTCCTGACGCAGCCATCGTCTTTCTTGACGCCTACAGGCAAGGCTGGACGCAACGATCCATGCCCTTGCGGCTCGGGTAAGAAATACAAGAAGTGCTGCGGCCTCAACTGACCAACCGCCACCGGCCGGGCCTACTTGCAGACGCACCTATCCCATGATCCAGCCCCGAACTTGCGAAATCCGTCTGATCGCGGCCTTCGGCGGAGGGTTACGAGTGAAAAAACGACACGATTGTCGATCACGTCGATGCGGGCAATTGGCGATGCTCCGCTGACTCCTTCACTTGCCTCACTGAGTTGAAACCTGTGTGAGCGTGTGAGCCGCACTGTCGTCGTCGTCGTTCACCAATTTGGCGTCGTGGTCGCGGCGCATTGATGTTTGGTCGATGTTTCATGTTTCAAATGTTTCAGGGGGCGCGCTTCTGTGCCTGCCACGGCGGGCGATACGGTATCGGCGGATGCCGATGCGGTCGGCGAAACAATTGAAACACGAAACACCTTGCCCACGTCCCCAGAGGGGATCGCGTCCGTTAACTGACCCGGCGAAGGACGAAGCGATGACTCGCGAAGAAGTATTGGCGGTATGCCACATTGCGCGTCTTTTAGGCGTATGTTGTACCCGCTCGCACCCCTTGTGAGCCGCATCACGCGGGGACCATCGTGCCCAAATCCAAGAGCAAATGCGGCCTCGTCCTTGTGACTGGAGGGTCGGGATACATCGCCGGGTACTGTGTCGCTCAGCTACTGAACGACGGCTGGAGCGTACGCACGACCGTGAGGAGCCTTGCAAAAACCAAGGCAGTACGCGCGAGTATCGACAACATCGCCCCGAAGGCATCGGAAATCGAGTTCGTCGAAGCGGATCTCAATTCAGATGCTGGTTGGGGTAGAGCCGCCATCGGCGCGCAGTATGTTCTCCATGTCGCCTCGCCTGTTCCGTTGACTGACCCGAAGGACGACGACGAATTGATCCGACCGGCGCGGGACGGGACGCTGCGTGTGCTGACGGCCGCCCGCGACGCCGGGGTGAAGCGCGTTGTGATGACGTCTTCGACCTCGGCGATCATCTTTGGCCGGGGCGTTCGCGAGAAGCCTTTCACCGAGGCGGATTGGACCGACGAGACGAACCGCCGCGACACATCACCCTATGACCGGGCCAAGACCATTGCCGAGCGCGCGGCCTGGGCATGGCTCGCGGAAGAAGGCAGAGGCCTCGAACTCGTCACCATCAACCCCAGCCTGGTTCTCGGCCCCGTGCTCGGGTCGGATTTTTCGGCTTCGATTGAAACGATCAAGAAGCTCCTCGACGGCTCTATTCCGGCCTTACCGCGCTTCGGCTTCAACGTGGTGGACGTGCGCGACATCGCGCGCCTGCACGTGTTGGCGATGACAGCCCCGGAAGCCGCGGGGAACGGTTCATCGGCTCGGGCGATTTCTATTGGATGTCCGACGTCGCCAAGATGCTCAAGCAGGGACTTGGCGACGGGGCGAAGAAGGTTCCCTCAATCTCCGTTCCAGACTTCGTGGCGCGGGTTGTGGCGCTGTTCGATCCGATTGTGAGGGGACGGCTCTATGAACTTGGCAAGCGACGACTCGTCTCTTCGGAGAAGGCCCGGCGAATGTTCGATTGGACATCACGGCCGGTCATAGAGACTGTGCTCGATACCGCGCGGAGCCTTCAGGCAAGCGATCTGGTTTGAGTGGCAGGGTCAGCCTGAGGACGACACGGACGGCCAATTCAAGCGCCGTGCTCTCATCGCGCTGCAACACGAAAGCTGGCAACGTTGGGATTTTGTATTTGTCACGCCCCATCGGCACTGTCGCGGGTTCGTCGGTCATTCAGGACACAGACGGAACCAATTCCCCGGCACAGAACTGGAACAACAATCGGGTCGTCATAAACGGCAAGCCATGAGGACGGTCGGCCTTGTCATCTAGCCTGTTCGCATTCACAACAGGGTCCCTCGCTGCAGCAGACGTGACGCAGACGACCGGCGTTGGCAGCCGGTGCAGCCCAGCGCAGAACGGTAATGGAATCACAGTCATCTGCAATGGCGTCGATCCGCGCGCCGTAGTTGGCACACGCTTAGCTGGCAGTCTAACATAACCTCCGGGAGCTTATGCGGAATGACTGCCGCCGAAGCCCCACATCACCCAATTTCGGCTTTCTGGCTAAGCGTTATCCAGAGTTGGAGCGGATTGCCGCGCGCAGCGAGCGCTATTTCTCTGACGATCCCATCGTTTCCCTGATAACCCTTCGACAGTTCGGTGAGGGATTGGCGCAGCTTGTGGCGGCGCGCTCCGGTTTGTACAACGACCCAAACGAGCCCCAGCGCGATTTGCTCCAACGTCTCCGCGTCGACGGAAGGTACCCGTCAAACGTATTGAACCTTTTTAATCAACTGCGTAAACACGGCAATGCCG
>CAVZWU010000022.1:0-739993 GCA_963779095.1 uncultured Alphaproteobacteria bacterium
TTCCGTCGAGAACTGACCCGGGATTTCCATTGAGAACTGACCCGGCTTGATGATGGTTTTGGGATCAGGCGTTCGTCAAGTTTCGAGGTTTCTCCTTTGCGGGTTTGGCGGCTTTCGCCGAGCTGTTCTTGAAGCGGAAGCTGTCGTTTCCGGTTTCGAGAATGTGGCAGCGGTGGGTGAGACGATCGAGTAGAGCGGTCGTCATCTTCGGGTCGCCGGACATTTGTAGATGCCACAACGCTTGACCGGCAAGTCGCTGAGGTCAGGGTCGTTGACCCGCATCATCCGCTGTACGGCGGCTGCTTTCCGGTCAGCGAACGACGCTCTGGACGAGGGCTGGCGCTGATCGTCATCCGGCTGCCGGACGGGCGGGAGCGAGCGATCTCCCGTGCCGCCATCGCCGTTTCTCCAGCGTCCGAAAATCTGACGGCGGCTGCGAGTCGTCTGGGACGCATTTCAGTGCGCACGCTCTTGCCCTTGGCGAATCACGTCCGCGCCGTGCTCGCCTCCAGAAATGCGGATCTCGAAGGCAGCGGCGAACTCAACCTCGATCGGATGCCTATCGAGCAGGACGGCTTCGCCCGGACGGCCGCCACGCCTGTGGCCGCAGCTTCCACTCGAGACCCGACGTCAGCTGGCGCAGCACGTGGGACAGCTCGTGCAACGTCTGCGGCGGCGGTCCGTCCGGCCAGAGGAGAGCCATCTTGCTGAGCACGACATTGTCGACCGATGAACGCATCACGACCGCTCATCGCGCCAAGCTGGCGTATGTGTATGTCCGGCAGTCATCGCCCGGGCAGGTCCGTCATCATCAGGAAAGGACGGAGCTGCAGTATCGGCTGGTCGAGCGAGCCGCCATGTTCGGCTGGCCGCGCGAGCGCGTTCACGTCATCGATGACGATCTTGGCAAGTCCGGGACGTCCAGCAAAGACCGGTACGGCTTTCAGACGCTGATCGCTGAGGTCGGCCTTGGTAAGGCCGGCCTTGTGATGAGCCTGGACGCGTCGCGGCTCGCCCGCAACAACCGGGATTGGCATCAGCTCCTCGAGCTGTGCTCGCTGTTCGGCGTTCTGATTGCCGATGGCGAACGGCTATACGATCCGGCGGCGTACCATGACCGGCTGCTCCTGGGCCTGTCGGGGATCATGAGCGAAGCGGAATTGCATCATCAAGATCCGGACTCCATCAAGGGGAACGCCAGAAGGCGGCGCGGGGTGAGTTGCGGCTGCCGCTTCCCGCCGGGCTGATCCACACCCGCGATGGCGGCGTTACCTTCAATCCGGACGAGGAAGTGCAGGAGCGGTTGCGCTTGGTCTTCGCAAAATTCCGGGAGCTGCGTAGCGCCAAGGCCGTCATGCGATATCTGCGCCGGGGAAACCTGCTGCTTCCGGTGCGACCCCTTCACGGTCCGGCGCCCCATGATGTTGTCTGGCGGCCGGCGGACAGCGCCCGCGTTATCAACATCCTGAAGAACCCGGCCTATGCTGGCGCCTACGTCTATGGCCGGCGACGCGCGGACCCGCTGCGCGGCAACCCGGCAGCGACCGGATCGGGACGACGGCCGTCGCGCCGGAGGATTGGTCGATCTGTCTCAAGGACGCCCACCCGGCATATCTCGACTGGGACGAGTTCATGGCGAACCGAAGGCAGCTTGCGGACAACGTCGGTCGCTACGATGCGGGCCGGCCCGGCGCTCCGCGTAAAGGCAACGCATTGCTGCAGGGGATTGTCAGCTGTGGTCGGTGCGCCCGTCGGATGGGCCTGCGATACTCGGGACCGCACGGGGACTATCCGGTCTATGTCTGCGTCGCCGATAGCAGCGCGGAGGGTCGGCCGCGATGCCAGGAAGTACGAGCTCTCGCGGTTGACGCCGAAGTCGAGCGGTTGATCCTCACGGCGTTGACGCCAGACCGGATCGTGCTGGCGATTGCCGCGTTGGGCGAGATCGAAGAGGAGACGCGGGCGATGGAACGGCAGTGGTCGCTCAAACGCGAGCGAGCTCGCTACGATGCCGAACGCGCGCGTCGCCAATATGACGCCGTCGAGCCCGAGAACCGCCTGGTGGCTCGCTCGCTGGAGCGGGTCTGGGAGGAGCGACTGCGGCGCGCGGACCGGATCGAGCAGGAATACGACGCATGGCGTCGCGAGCAATCGGTCTCGATCTCCGACAACGATCGAGCGGAGATATTGGCGCTCGGCGAGGAGCTGCCGCGCCTTTGGCGCGCGGCGACCACCAGATCGGCGGACCGCAAGCAGATCGTGCGGCTGGTGATCAAGGACGTTGCGCTGGATCAGAAGCGGCGACGTGGTTACGTCTGGATCAAGGTCAATTGGCAAACTGGCGCCGCAAGCGAACATTGGCTGCAACGGTGCGTGCAAGGCTACGAGCAACACGCCGATCAGGACCGTCTCCGGCAATGCATTGCCGAGCTTAACAGGCAGCAGAAGATGGATGGCGAAATCGCCGCAATTCTCAACAAGGAGGCGCTCCGCACGGCGCATGGAGCGCCGTTCTCCGGCGGCATGGTTCACGTTTTGCGGAAGAGGTGGCGGATCCAAAGCGTCAAGATCAACGGCACAGCCGCGAACCCGCCGCAGTGGCCCGACGGAAGCTATTCGGTCCAGGGCGCCGCTGCGGCTATCGGCATCACACCTCAAGTCATATTCGATTGGCTCCGAAAAGGGTGGCTGACAGGCACGCAACTCGCCAAGGGCATGCCTTGGCAGATCTCACTATCCCCAGACCAAGCCGCCACGCTCAGTGCCAGAGTCCGACGCACCAACCGGTCCAAGAGAGAGGCATCATGAAAGCGTCGAGTCGCCGAACACGGTTGCCCACTCGCCGAAGCTGAGATTGGTTGTGATGATGACGCTGGCACGCTCGTAGAGCTTGCTCAGCAGATGGAAGAGCAACGCCCCGCCGGAGGCGCTGAACGGCAGGTAGCCAAGCTCGTCGAGGATGACGAGATCGGAGTGAGTGAGCCGGGCGGCGATCTGTCCTGGCTTGCCCTGAAGCTTCTCTTGTTCGAGAGCGTTGACGAGTTCGACGGTGGAGAAGAAGCGGACGCGCTTGCGATGATGCTCGATCGCCTGGACGCCGATCGCGGTGGCGAGATGCGTCTTGCCCGTGCCGGGGCCGCCGACCAGGACGACATTGTGGGCGTCTTCCAGGAACTCGCAACGATGGAGTTGACGTGTGAGCGCCTCGTTGACCTCGCTGCTGGCGAAGTCGAAGCCGGCAAGGTCGCGATAGTTCGGAAAGCGGGCCGCTTTGAGCTGGTAGGCCGTCGACCTTACCTCCCTGTCGGCTGTTTCCGCCTTCAAGAGCTGCGATAGGATGGGCAGCGCCGCCTCAAAGGCCGGAGAGCCTTGCTCGGTCAGCTCGCCGACCGCCTGAGCCATGCCGTGCATTTTGAGGGTGCGCAGCATGATGACGACGGCGCCAGCGGCGGGATTATGACGCATGGCGCGCCTCCCGGGCTTGGCGCAGCGCATCGTAGCGTTCGACGTTGGCCTGCGGCTCGGAGGTGAGCGTCAAAGCATTAGGCGGCTTCACGACGGGTGGGTCGATTGGCTTGCCGTCAATCAACCGGTGCAGCAGGTTCAGAATGTGCGTCTTGGTCGGCACGCCGGCCTCCAGAGCCAGTTCGACGGCAGTGAGCACGGCCTGCTCGTCATGCTGGAGGACGAGAGCCAGAAAATCTCGACCATCTCGCGGTCGCCGCCCGGCGTCTTGAGCATGCGCTGTTGCAGGCACGGAAGGCAGGCGGGAGTTCGGCGAACGGCGCGCCGTTGCGGAGTGCGCCCGGTTTGCGCTGAATGACCGCCAGATAGTGCCGCCAATCGAAAACGGTGGTCGTGCTCTTGCGTTGGTGGGAGCGGGCAAAAACGCGGCGATGTTCGCAGACGACTTGTCCCTCGGCGGCGACAACGATGCGTTCGGGATAAACTCGTACGCTGACTGGACGATTGGCGAAGGAGGCCGGCACGCTATAGCGATTGCGGTCCAGATGGACCAGGCACGTCGGCGACACGCGCTTGGCGTATTCGACGAAGCCGTCGAACGGGCGCGAAGGCTGCATCAGATGCTGGACCTCTTCGGCCCAGGCGTCGGCAATCGCGCCAGGATGCGAGGCGTGCGGCGTCTGCTCCCACAGCTCCCTGCATCGCATCTCCAGCCAGTCGTTCAGCGCCGCCAGGGAGGGGAAGCTGGGCATGGGCTGCCAGAGCCGATGGCGGGCGTCCTGGACGTTCTTCTCGATCTGCCCCTTCTCCCAACCGGACGCCGGATTGCAGAACTCCGCCTCGAACAGGAAGTGGCTGACCATGGCTGCGAACCGTGCGTTGACCTGGCGGTTCTTGCCGCGCCCGACTTTGTCGACCGCAGTGCGCATGTTGTCGTAGATGCCTCGCCGGGGAACGCCGCCCAGCACGCGGAAGGCGTGGTTATGGGCGTCGAACAGCATCTCGTGGGTCTGCTGCGGGTAGGCCCGGAGGAAGAAGGCGCGGCTGCAGGACAGTTTGAAGTGAGCGACCTGCAGCTTGGTTCGCTCGCCGGCAATGATCGCCCAATCTTCCGACCAGTCGAACTGGAACGCCTCGCCCGGCAAAAACGCCAGCGGCACGAACACGCCGCGGCCGCACGTCTTCTGTTCCTGTTGCCGAGCGGCCTTCCAGTCGCGAGCGAAGGCCGCCACGCGATTGTAGGAGCCGTCGTAACCGAGGGCGGCCAGATCGGCGTGCAATTGCTTGGTCGTCCGCTTCTGCTTGCGGGACTTCCCCGCCTCCTGCCGCAGCATATGCGACAGCTTGTCGGCGTAAGGGTCCAGCTTGCTCGGGCGGTCAGGGATGTTGAACCTCGGTTCAACGGTGTCCGAGCGCAGATATTTGCGGACGTCCTCGACAGCCCCGTGCGCCGCGATATCTCTCGGATCGAGAAATGGTCCCGGTAGTGCCAGCGTCGGATGACGCTCAGTAACTCCATGTCGATCACTCCATCGTCCCCCGCCTAGGCCAAGGGGGAAGGGTTCGAACATGGGTCAGTTCTCGGTGGAAAAACCCGTGGCGCCCGGGTCAGCTCTCAGTGGAAATCAACACATTGTCCTCGACCAGCACGACCGGCTTGGCCTGTCGCCCGGGCTGCGGTCCGAAGAGACGGTCGAGTTGCTCCAGATGGGCGATGAAATCGCTGCTGCGCTTGGTCGGGCAGGTCAGGACGATGAGTTGGCGCGTGACGTGATCAAGCGACCCCAGCATCGCGACCTTCTTGGCCTGCCCAGGCGCCGGCACACGCAAGTCCGCCCCCGACTTCGCCCAGGCGCGGGCGAGATAGGGATGCGTCAGCGCCTCGCTCTCATCGCCGTAGAGAAGAACAATGTCGCCCGCTTCGGCCTGCTGTTTGCGCAGTTGCAGGCGCAGGCCCACCCGTTCCACCTCGCTTTCCGTCTGACGTCCCTTCAGCGTGTGCCGGGGCCGCCGCCAACGGAACTTTTTTTTCGCAAGGCCTTGGACAGTTGCGAACGGCTGATGCGCACGCCCTCGCGCGCTTCGATCTCGGCGCGGAGGCGGGGGATCGTCCAGTTGCGCCGGTCGGCAACAGGTTCTTCCAGCAAGGGGGTGACGACGCGCAAGGCGGCTTCACTCTTCACCGGAGGCGGGCCTGGCGCGATGCTGGTCTTCAGCGCTGCGACACCGCCAGCGGTGAAGTCGCTGCGCCACAGGCGAACCGTATCTTCGCGCACGCCAAACGCCTCCGCGATCTTGGAGCTGGTCCAACCAGCCAGCGTCAAAAGCACGGCGCGCGCCCGGTCCGCCTCGCCGCGATCACGTAAATCGGCAAGAGCCAAGAGGCCGGCGCGTTGTTCATCGCTCGCCATAACCGGAGACTTTCCCGCCATGCCATACACCTTGCGAATCGGCGCAGGCAGCAAACCGCAAAAAACCTATCCGTTGGTTAGCCAAACGGAATCTGCTTAGATGAGCACGGTCCCGCCGACGAACCCGATTTCCGTCAGCTCCGCCATACCGGCTTGTCCGAGCCGCGGTAGCGAAGGATCGGCTCCCAGTAGCCCTTGGTTTCCGAGAATTCGACGCAAGGAGCGGGGCGCCTGACACAACCAAGCGAAGTTTCGGCTTCGAACATGTCCGGGTCGATCAGCTTGTGCTGCTCCCCGTCGCGCTTGGTGTCGCCCCGCTCGAAAAAGCCCAGCGTGCCGTACCACATTGAGCAGCGGCAGAGAGAGACCTTCACGTGATAGCTGCCGCCTTCCTTCGCCCGGCGAATAAGCGCGGCGTATGCGCCGAGCGCCCCGAAGATGCCGCTGACGACATCGTTCAAAAGGCCATGGGGCGGATATTTGGGCGCGTCCAGCGTCCCTTCCAAGGCGCAGATGCCGGTCATCGGCAGGGACAAAGGATCGAAGGCCCCGCGTCCGGCCCAGGCCCCGTGATGGGTGACGCCCTTGGCCGACACGTAGATGAGTCCCGGGCGCTTCGCCGCCAGCGTTTCCGGCGACAGGCCGTTCTCGCCCATGTGGCGAAAATTCTCGGCGAACACGTCGGCGCGCTTCACGAGGTTGTACATGACCTCGAGGTCCTCGGGCTTCTTGATGTCGACATAGGCCTGACGAGACCCGATCCCGGCTTCGAGGAAGATGTGTTCGTGGAAGAACTCGTCGGGCGCCGTGGTCTGGATCACCTCCGCGCCCTGTTCGGCCAAGGTCCTGCCGATCGCCGTTCCGGCGATCTCATGGGTGTTGCTCACAACGCGCAGCCCCGACAGCGGGCGCGCCGCGCCGGCCGCGAAGGGCTCGGGCGCGCTGTCGCCGATCTTGGTGATCTCGATCACCGGCGTTTGCGCCAGTTGCTGGCCGCATTCGGTGTTGGCCCACTCCTCGATGGTGCGCACCATTCCGCCGACGAGCCCGCGCGCATTGCATGCCGTCTCGAGGTCGAGTGCATTCCACTCCGCGATCTTCGCGGCGATGGCGTCTTTGGTCGCAGGGCAGCCAAGAAACTCACACCACTTCCGCTCCATATCGGGATAAAAGCCGATCGGCGAGAAGCGGCGTCCGTCTTTCGTCGGATAGTTCTCCTCCGTCAAAGCGCAGCCGATCATGAAGGGCGCTGTGTACGGTCTTCCATTCAGCGTCGACCACGGAACGTCCGCGATATAGTGGATCGCCTTGCGCAGATCGATTTTGAGGTCCTGGCCGCGTCCGGTGCGCATTTTCCAGATCATCGCCGCCGCGGCGGCTGTTCCCATGTAGGGAATTGAATAGGCCGCGCCGAGCCGGATGCGGCTCTCCATGATCGGGTCTTCGCCCACGAAGGTGATCGACCCCCCGGTATCCGCGGGATCGAGGCCGACGCTCTTCATCAGTTCGTTGAAGTGGTCATTGATGTTGAAGGAATCGCTGGTGTCTTTGGCTTTGACTTGCGCCGGTGCGTCCACAACGATCTCCTCCGCTGGCTTATCATCAGTCTGCGCGGCCGTCTGTCGAACCCACTAGCCCGCACTATGCATCGCCCTGACGACTGCTGCATGGCTTTCGGCGCGATTGGGTAATTTCGGTTGAGTGTGGACGCAGCAGTTCCGTTCCGGCTTGGGGCCAGATTTTCGGTTGGAGGTGGTTTGCGGGTTGACGGGACGGGTTTGCGTTTTGGGGCGTCACGCCCCGTCGCTCATGTGACGAGGCGCGGTATGCGTTCCAGAGCGAGGCGCAGGATATTCTGCGCCGAGCATGAGGTCGGCAAGTGCACGCGGATTATCGTCTTCATTTCGACGACGCGAGCGGCGATCTTGATGAGACGCAGGCGCAAGGTGTCGAACTGCGCGACGCGCCACATCGAGCGCTTCGGCATCGATATGCGAAGCCCCCACATCAGCCAGTAGGCGCCGGCGTGGATGAAGAGACGGAACTGGTTGGCTGTCGCCTTTGTGCAGGACGTGCGGTCCGCCGACAGATGCGTCTTCCAGGACTTGATATGGTTTTCGGCTTGGCCGCGTCGGCAATAGACGTCTTCGTAAAGCCGGCGCGCGTTGCGATGCGTGAGATTGGTGACGACGAAGCGGGTGTCGGGCCCTTCCGCGCTGACTTCGACGCGGGCGATGATGCGCTCGACCCGGCTCCAACTTTTCGCGCCGTCGAAGAACTCCTTGAAGCGGCGAAGCTTGCCGTCGCGCGACGCGGCCTCGAACCGCGCCTTCGTGCTGGCTTCGAGATCGGCGACATGACGACGCAAGGTCGTGGTCGGCGCGACGCCGAGGATGTAGTCGAGGCCGTTGGCGCGACACCAGTCGAGAACCTCGGGGCCGCAATAGTGGCTGTCACCGCGAAGCAGGATCTCGGTGTGGGGCCAATGAGCCCGATCGCGCGCAACAGCCGGCGGAGAAAAGGCTTGATCTCCTTACCGCCCGGTCGTTTGGCGGGACGAAGCACCGCGGTGATGAAACGCCCTCGCCGTCGAACACCACAATCGGCTGAAATCCGTATTCGTCGTAGTGGGCGTTGAACAACCGCAGTTGCTGGCCGCCGTGGACCGCGTCGAACGTGTCGTCGATATCGAGCGTGATCCGTTTGGGAACCTTGGCGAACGACCCGCAATAGAAGTCGACCATCGCGCGACCCATCCGCAACAGGGCGCGAACGTCCGGCAGGTTCTCCAATCGCGAGATCGTCGACTGCGAGCACAACTCCCGATCCGACGGCGTCAGATCGAGCGCCATCTTGAACATCGGGTCGCGGCGCAGGGAATTGGCGTCGATCCCGTCCTCGTACCCGGCGCTGATCATCAGCAGCCGAAAGCGAATGACGTCCGCCACGCCGTGGGTGATCTGCTCCGGCGCCCGAGGATCAACCACGCACGCGGCAAGCCGGTCCGCGACCCGAAGACGCTGTTCGATCTCACGCAACGCCAGGACGCCGCCGTCCGACGACAAGAGCCCGCCGTCGAATTTGACCACAACCGATTTGCCAGAAACCGGTGACAGACCGGGCAGCGGCAGCATAGGATCGTTCATGGCGGGTGTGGCTCGGTTCAAGTTGCGTAAATCGGCTTCGACAACCAGAATTCTACGCAAAATCAGCTCCTTAGCCTATACCCGCCAACCCGCCATGAATAATGCGGGCTAGCACACTTGTGCTTCGCGAAGCGCGACGATTTCGACTAATGTCGCGCCTGCAATTGCGTCAAATCGTCGCCTGGCGAACGGCCGCTATTTGCGCTTCTTGCCATTGCATCGCGACCGCCGAAGGGCCGGAATCCGCGCAACGCGGTTATCGGCGTTCGCGGATTGCGGCCGACCGTTACGCCATATACTGCCCGCCATTGGCCGACAGCGTCGAGCCGGTGATGAAGCCCGCGTCGTCGGAAGCGAGGAACACGACGCAGCGCGCCACCTCCTCCGGCTTGCCGAGGCGACGAACCGGAATCTGCGGCAGAATCGACTTTTCGAGCACGTCCTTGGGCACGGCCAGGACCATTTCGGTTGCGATATAGCCGGGACAGATGGCGTTGACCGTCACACCCTTATTCCCGTTCTCCTGCGCCAGCGCCTTGGTGAAGCCGATGTCTCCGGCCTTCGCCGCCGAATAGTTGGATTGCCCCATCTGCCCTTTCTGGCCGTTGATCGACGAGATGTTGATGATGCGGCCGAAGCCGCGCTCCCGCATGCCCTCGATCACCGGACGGCACATATTGAACAGCGAGTTGAGGTTGGTGTTGATGACGTCGTACCACTGGTCCGGGGTCATCTTGTGGAACATGCCGTCCTTGGTGATGCCTGCGTTGTTGACGAGAATGTCGACTGGGCCGACGTCCTTGGCGACCTGCGCGAGCCCGGCGACGCAGTCTTCATATTTCGCGACGTTCCACTTGTAGACGTGGACGCCCGTCTCCGTCTTGAACTTGGCAGCGGCGTCATCGTTGGAATGATAGGTCGCGGCGACCTGGCATCCGGCCGCCTTCAACGCCTTGGAAACGGCGGCGCCAATGCCCCGCGTGCCGCCGGTCACCACTGCGACTCTCGCCATTGTTTTCCCTCCCGAGTTTTTTGGCGCGCCGTCCGCCAGGGTCCGGCGCGCGCCTTTTTTCGTCGACCAGCGTTACCGTTCAACCGCCATCGCTATCCCCATGCCGCCGCCGATGCAAAGCGTGGCCAGGCCCTTCTTAGCGTTGCGGCGGCCCATTTCATGCAACAGCGTGGTCAGAACCCGCGCGCCCGAAGCGCCGATCGGATGGCCGAGCGCGATCGCGCCGCCGTTGACATTGACGATCGCCGGGTCCCAGCCCAGGTCCTTGTTGACCGCGAGCGCCTGGGCGGCGAAAGCCTCGTTCGCTTCGACGAGCTCGAGGTCCTTGACCGACCAGCCGGCTTTTTCCAGCGCTTTCCGGCTCGCCGGGATGGGCCCTGTGCCCATGATCGCCGGATCGACCCCCGCCGTCGCCCAGGAGACGATGCGCGCCATTGGGGTCAGCCCCCGGCGCTTCGCTTCGGCGGCGCTCATGATCACCAGCGCGGCGGCGCCGTCGTTGAGGCCCGAGGCGTTGCCCGCCGTCACGGTTCCATCCTTGGAAAAGGCCGGCTTGAGTTTCGCCATCGCCTCGTAGGTCGAGCCTGCTCGCGGATATTCGTCCGTGTCGACGATAACGTCGCCTTTGCGCGTCTTGACCGTCACCGGCACGATCTCATCCTTGAACCGTCCGCCCTTTTGCGCGGCCTCCGCCTTGTTTTGCGAGGCGACAGCGAACCGGTCCTGCTCCTCACGGGTGATCTGCCACTTTTTGGCGATGTTCTCGGCCGTATTGCCCATGTGATAGCCGTGGAACGCGTCAATGAGGCCGTCCTGCAGCATGGTGTCGACAAGCTTCATTTCCCCCATCTTGACGCCGCTGCGCAGGTAGGCGGCATGAGGGGCGAGCGACATCGATTCCTGGCCGCCCGCGACGATGATGCCGGCGTCGCCATTGGTGATCTGCTGCAGGCCGAGCGCAACCGCCCGCAGACCGCTGCCGCACAGCTGGTTGACGCCGAAGGCAGTTTTTTCCTGCGGAAGGCCAGCCTTCATCGCGGCTTGGCGGGCCGGATTCTGGCCCTGCGCGGCGCTCAGGATCTGCCCGAGAATCACCTCATCGACTTCGCCCGCGTCGACCTTCGCGGCTTCGAGCGCGCTCTTGATGGCGACGGCGCCAAGCTCGTGCGCGGGGGTCTGGCCGAAGGCGCCGTTGAACGAGCCGACAGGGGTTCTCTTTGCGCTGGCGATGACAATCTCAGAGGCGGGCATGGTCTATCTCCCTTTCGAGCAGGCGTAACGGGGGCGCTGTGATCCTATGGCTTCTACACGATCCTTCGCCAACGGCGCCAGTTTTCTCTGATCGGCGGCCAAAGCGGGATCGACGACTTCATGACCGTCCGACGCTCGCGCCCAGCGCGACGAGAAGCTCGTCCAGTTGTTCGAACTGCTCCGGCATCCCATCCTCCATCCCGGCGATGGCGCGGTCGAGCGCTTCCTTCGAGGGGTAGAGTTCGCGCAGGAACAGCCGTGTCTTGCTGCCTTTTTCCTCGAAGGTCAGGGTGGAGACGGCGCCGTCGTCGCTTTCTTCGTTCGTCCAGACGAGACGCGAGTGCGGCGTCACTTCGATGTACTGACCGAAGAACGCGATGGTCTGTGAGGCACCGCGGCCGAACTCGAAGCGGTACCTGCCCCCGGCGCGAACATCCGCCTCGCAGGAAATAAGGGACATCCCTGTCGACTTCGGCGCCCACCAGAGCTTGAGCAGTTTGGGCCTGGTCCATGCCTCGAACACGATGCGCGCCGGGCCGTTGAAGGTGCGCGTCACGACGAGCTCACGCTCGGACTTCCGCTCCACAATCGTGCGGTTCTTCATGGGGGCGGGCTCACTCCCTCTGCTTGCGTTCATCGACCTTCTCCTTCCGGTTCAATTCCTCGACGACCTTGTCCAGCTCCTCGAAACGCGCATCCCAGAGCTGACGGCGCCCCCGACCCACGCCGCCTCTTCCTCCAGCGGGCGCGGGCCGAGCTTGCACGTCCGCACGCGCCCAACCTTCTCCGTTGCGACGAGCCCCGCCCGCTCCAGGACGCCGACGTGCTTCTTCATGCCCGTGAGGGTCATATGGAATTTCTCGGCAAGGTCCGTGATCGAGGCGTCGGCACGGCCGAGTTCGTCCAGAACGCCGCGCCGGGTAGGATCCGAGAGCGCGCGAACGAGGCGTCGAGGAGGGTGGCCGAATACTGAACCACGTGGTTCAGTATTCACGCACGGATTGGCGCCATGCAAGGGGAGGCCGAGCCGCGGCCGCCTTCGCGCCTAAGTCGGCCTCGTTTCGATGCAGATTCGATCCACTGGGGATCCCAAGGCCCTAAGGCGCTCAGGCAATCAAGACCGGGAATGAAGACGTCGCCAGGAAGAGATGGCGCGAGAGATGGCGCCTCAGGGCGTTTCGAGGCTGCCGGGCCGAGGGCGGCTTGGAAAGCGGTTACGCCTTCCGGCCAAGTCCGACCGGTTGCAGCGCGAGCACGGCCTCGCGCCCGCGGGTCTTCCGCCGGGCCGCAAGGCCGAGGGCGGCGAAACCCAGCAGGATCAGCGCCCAGGTCGACGGCTCAGGCGCGCTCATGACCGAGTCCTGGACTGGGTCGCTGAACGCAATCGCCGCGCCTGGGAAATAGGCGCCGGCAGGATTGTCCGTTGAAAGATAGGCCGTCGATCCGCCCGAATATAAGTTATAGTCGTAGCCGCCGGCTGTGAACAAGATGCCATTCGCATCGAAGGGCGCCGGTCCGCTCGGAAAATATACGTTATCGTATTGATAGACAAGGGTATTGATCGGATAGGGTTGCGATGGGTTGGGCGCCAACGCGATCCCTGCGCCGGTTGGACCAAAACCCGGACCGAAGATCGTTCCTGAGATCGACAGGACGTCATAACCGCCGATCGCATCCAGCGTGTCGGCAGTCGTAATCGCGCCCGTCGCGCTGAACAGCGAGTTGATCGTCGAAAAACTAAAATCATAGGTCGCGGCATTCGCGCCGACAGGACCGAGGCCTAGAGCAACGACTAACGCCCATTTCAAAGCTTTTTTCATCGACCCGAAATCATCCTCAAATCACATGAGCCAGCCGTAAGGCCACGCCGTGATTTACATGTCCGTTGATGGCGATACAAGCCCAAAAGAACATTTTTTAGGCATAAACGCGCTGTTAACGTTATGGGACCTTCGATCCTGGGCCTTGGCCTGAGGACGCCAACCGTCAGCCGAACGCGCAAGGCGCCGCCGAACAAGCGCAGCGTTCCCGACGCTTCGCTATTTCCGCGACCGCGCGTCGTCAATTCCGACCTGCGCTTGACATCAGCGAAAATAGACATAAAGATATGCTTATGTCTGACGAATGGACGCCGTCGCTCGGCTTTCACGCTCTGCTTGCCGGCCTCCAGGCGGCTGGCGAAGAGACCCGGCTGCGCATTCTTTGCCTGCTCGAAGCCGCTGAACTCACCGTGAGCGAGCTGGTCGCCATTCTCGGGCAGTCGCAGCCGCGCGTCTCGCGCCATCTCCGGCTGCTGGTCGAGGCGGGGCTCGCCACGCGGCAGCGCGAGGGCGCTTGGGCGTTCTTCCGGCTCGCCGAACCGGGAGGGACGCTGGCGCGCCAATGGCTGCGCCGCCTCGATCCGGCCGATCCGGTCGTGAACGCCGACCGCGTCCGCCTCGACATCGCGCGCGAGGCCCGGCGCAAGCAGGCCGCCGCTTATTTCGCCGCACGCGCCGCCGATTGGGATCAGATCCGCGCGCTGCACGCGCCGGAGGAGCGGGTCGAAGCGGCGCTCATCGCCATGATCGGCGATAGGCCATTCCGCAATCTGCTCGACCTCGGCACCGGCACCGGCCGCATGCTCGAGCTTCTCGCCCCGCGTGCGGCGCGCGCCGTCGGCGTTGACCAGAGCGCGGCGATGCTCGCGCTGGCGCGCGCCCGCATCGATCAGGCTGGCCTGCGGCACGTTTCCTTGCGTCAGGGCGATATCTACGCTCCCCCGGTCGAACGCGACGTATACGACCTCGTGGTTATCCATCAGGTGCTGCACTTCCTCGACGATCCGGCGCGGGCGCTGGCCGAAGCCGCGCGGGCGCTAGCGCCCGGCGGCCGCCTCGCGGTGGTCGATTTCGACGCCCATGACCAGGAATTCCTGCGCGACGAGTTCGCCCACCGTCGCCTCGGCTTCGCGGTCGACGAGATCGAGGGCTACCTGGCCGAGGCCGGCCTCGCCGCCATCCGCGCGGAGCGCGTTCCGCCGGGCGAAGGCGAAGCGGGCAAGCTGACCGTCGCGCTCTGGATCGCCGAAGATCCGCGCGTCATCTCCGATGATTTCCTGAAGCGCGACACGGAGTTCGCCTGATGGCCGCCAAACCAGTCCCGCTGAGCCGCGCTGGAGCGCAGGTTCGGGTCTCGTTCGAGTTCTTTCCGCCCAAGACGGCGGAAATGGAGGCGAACTTATGGGAAGCCGCGACCCGGCTCGAGCCCTTAAGCCCCGCCTTCGTCTCGGTCACCTACGGCGCAGGCGGCTCGACCCGCGAGCGCACGCACGCCCTGGTCGAGCGCATCGCATGCGAGACGACGATGAAGCCCGCGGCGCATCTGACCTGCGTCGGCGCCACATGCGACGAAATCCGCCAGACCCTGCGCGACTATCACTCGGCCGGGGTGCGCCACGTCGTGGCGTTGCGCGGCGACCCGCCGACCGGCTTCGATGCGCCTTACGAAGCCGTCCCGGACGGCTATAAATCGACCGCCGAACTGGTCGCCGACGCTACGGAGATGGGCTTTGAGGTGTCGGTTGGAACCTATCCGGAGCGCCATCCGCAGAGTCCGACCTTGCTGCACGACATCGAGATCCTGAAGCGAAAGGTCGACGCGGGCGCGACGCGGGCCATCACCCAGTTCTTCTTCGATAATTCGGCCTATTTCCGCTTTCTCGACGTCGCCGCGGCCGCGGGGCTCGACGTTCCGATCGTGCCCGGGATCTTTCCGGTGCAGAACTTCAAGCAGACCGCCAATTTTGCCCGCCGAGCCGGGACGAGCGTCCCGAACTGGCTGGCGGACCGGTTCGCTGGCCTCGAGGACGATCCCGCGACCCGGCGTCTCGTCGCGGCGGCGGTCTGCGCCGAGCAGGTCATCGACCTCATCGACCACGGGGTCGAGGAACTGCATTTCTACACCATGAACCGCGCCGATCTCGTGTTCGCGATCTGTCATCTCGTGGGCCTGCGGGCCAGACCGGCGCCGATGGCGATGGCGCGCGTGGAGCGAGAACCGCCGCCGCTTGCGGCGAGCGCGGTGTGAAGGCGTGGGCAGGCCTCTAAGGGGGCCGGTCCTCGGCGAGGATCACGTTCTTCCGGTCCGCGACCCGGCGCGAGGTTTGCCTTCGCACGATCCGCTCTCGTCACGTAATGAGCGGTCTCCCGGCGCGGCGTCGCATCTTGGTTAAAGCGCCAGACGGGCGCCTGGCTTTTCCTGGTTAACCAAACCTTAAGAAAGCCCGCAACGCTGGGCGCTGCAGCGTTGACTGGCGTTTCTCTTTTTCACATTGTGAACAAACAGAGAACAATCCGCGGCGAGTTTCACACAGGGTTGTTCGGTCAATAATGCAGTTCTCGCAGAAGGTCCCTCAACCTTCCTGGCCTCCGACTGCATAAGGAGCGGGCGATGTTGAAGCTTATCGAAGGTTCGTATGCATTCTTCTTCCCAAAGGAAATCGACGCGATGTTTCGGAACAGAGCCGAAACCTTTTCCGATCGGCTGGGCTGGGAGGTCGTCGTCAAGGACGGCCGCGAGCGAGACGCATTCGACGACGCCAACCCCCTTTATCTCGTATCCGTCGATCCGGACACTGAGGAATACTGGGGTTCCTTGAGATTGTTGCCGACCACTGGCCCTAACATGTTGCGGGATGTTTTTCCACAGCTGCTCGACGGAGGTTATATCGAGAGCGCCACCATATGGGAGAGTTCACGCATTTGCGCCGCTGCCGCCCCCGGCCAGCCCGAGCGAAACACGAGTGGCGTCAATTATGTCTTAAGCGAACTCATCCTTGGCATCGGCGAAGTCGCGGTGGCGGCCGGGCTGACGCAAGTCGTCTCCGTATTCGACGCCAGGATCTTCCGCGTCTTGAAGGCGGCCGGATGCAATCCTCAGATTATCGGAACGCAGCAACGGATCGGCGGCGTCATGAGCTACGCCGGTCTTTTCGACACTGGCGAGGGCCCCCTTCGGGCGTTTCGCGCCGCGAGCGGCATCGAGCGCTCGGTCCTGGCTCCAGGGGCCAAGGAAATGGCGTTTGCATGATCGTCGCGGGGCGCGCCCGACCCGCAGAAGCGGAGGGCGGAGCGGTCTTGCGGCAATCAGGGCGCCTCGCAACCGCCAAGTAGTAAAACCAGCACAACTTCGCGCTCGCAAGTGTTGCAACCCACGATATTTACGATGTTCACGTTTTGTCGTCTACAAGTTTGTCGATTGTCATTCTTCCTGTACGTCATCAAACTGGCTTTCGAGGCGGAATCAAGTATGGGGGCGGGGGTGGTCAAGAAATTAAAAAAACGAGTACCGGAGATAGAAGTTACAAAGCCGCATGTCGGAGAATTGAATCTATCTGCGTGCGAGGCCAGAAGGTTATATGGGATCTGCGTTGAGCTGCTAGAATTGTGCAGCCATGTGTCTGGTCGAATAGATCCCCAGGCGGGCTGGATGGTTGCTCATGCCCGCGATGAGGTTATGCTCGGGATCTTCAATGTAGAGTCTTAGTGACATGTCATCCTTGGACGTCACGATCGAGTCCGCTACGGCTCGGTTGACCGAGACAATTCTCGGCAACGATGACCGTGATCTCGCTGAAACGCTCAAGGCGATTGCTTCAGAAATTGGCGTAAATCACGTCGCATATTTGCGTTTATCGCCGGATAAGAGCCCCGATATTTGCCTCCTCGTCGCGGTCGTCACATATTCGCGGCTATGGCAACACCGATATTTCGTCAAGAAATATATGACCAACGACCCGGTGATTACCTACGGCCGGGCGGCTGATCAGCCCTTCGATTGGGCCAACGTGCCTGTCGACGATCCGGCGACGAAGGCCTTCTTTAGCGACGCGCTCAATCACAGCGTCGGCCGAAACGGCTTGTCGATTCCTTTGCGCAACCGCCGGGGCGTATATGCGCTCGTGTCATTCACCAGCGATCTCTCGAAAGACGAATGGGAGGCCTATAAAGCCGTCAACATGGCGAAGCTTAAACTATTGTCCGTCCTTATTGATTTTGCGTCTCATATCAATTTCAAATTGCCGGCCTTTCCGGTCCATTTATCCAACCGGGAAGAGCAATGTCTGCTTTGGGCAGCGCGCGGCAAGACCTATCAGGAGATCGCCGAGATCCTCGGGTTGGCGTTCGGCAGCGTGAAAACGCATCTGGACGCCGCTCGCCACAAGCTGCACTGCATGAATTTGACCCATGCGGCTGCGGTCGCCTTCGCAACCGGCGTCATCCCAGCCCAGGCGCTAAAATAGGGGCGCGGCCGCGCCCTCGGCTTCCGCCCGGACGTGAACGCTACGCCGGGATGCGCACCATAAGCTCGCTGATCCCGTGGATGAAGGACGAGAACACCCGTTTCGGCTCGCTGACGACCTCGATCCCAGGCAGGCGGTCGAGCATCTCCTCCCACAGGATCTTCAATTGCATTTCGGCCAGGTTCTTGCCGACGCAGCGGTGAATGCCGAAGCCGAACGACAGATGCTGGCGGGGACGGGGCCGGTCGATGATGAAGCGGTCGGGATCCTCGATCGCCTCCTGGTCGCGGTTGCCCGAAATATACCACATGGCGACCTTGTCGCCCTTGTGAACCAGCTTGCCGCCGAACTCGACGTCCTCGAGCGCGGTGCGGCGCATGTAGGCGATCGGCGTCTGGTAGCGGATGATCTCCGGCGCCATCGACTCGACGAGTTCGGGCTTGGCGCGCAGCTTCCTGAATTCGTCCGGGTTCTGGCTGAGGAAGAAAAGGCCGCCGCTCATCGAGTTGCGCGTCGTGTCGTTGCCGCCGACGATGAGCAGGACGACATTGCCAAGATATTCGCGCGCGCTCATGTCGCGGGTGGCTTGCCCATGCGCCAGCATCGAGATGAGATCGGGGCGCGGCTCGGCGTTGACGCGCTCATTCCACAAATTCATGAAATAGCCGAGGCACTCGCGAAAGACCGCCTCGCGCTGTTCCTCGCTTTCGATCACTCCCCCCGGCGTGGGAATGGCGATCGAAACGTCCGACCAGTAGCTCAGCTTGCGCCGGTCCTCGAAGGGAAAGTCGAACAGGGTCGCCAGCATCTGGCAGGTGAGCTCGATTGAGACCTTGTCCACCCAGTCGAAGGTCTCGCCACGCGGCAGACCATCGAGCGTGTCGCGCACCCGCTGACGGATCAGGCCCTCGAAATTGGCCAGATTTTCAGGCGAGACGATCGGCTGCACCACCTTGCGCTGCACGTCGTGCTTCGGCGGGTCCATGGCAATGAACATCGGCAGTTCGAGCTCGCCATACCGATCACGCAGGACGATCCCCCCGAGCGTTGAGCTCGACGAGAACCTTCGATGGTCCGTCTCGAGGGCGATGATGTCCCTGTGCCTGGTCACCGACCAGTAGGGTCCGAGCGGGCTTGCCGGGCAGTAATGGACCGGCGCCTCGCGCCGCAGCCGGCGGAAGTAGGGCTGCCAGACGTCCTGCTGGTACAAAGCGGGGTTGCTGACGTCGAACGCATCGAGCGGCATGGATTTCGGCAAGCGCCGCGTGATCGACAGGCTTCAAGGCGCTCCAAACGGGATAGTCCGAGACCAAAGTCATTGGCTCGCTCCTCCAGACGGCCGGCCCTTGGGCCTAGCACGCCGTCCGCCGGTGGTCTACGCACCCGGCGGACTTCGAACCCTCGTCAGACGATTGATCTGTTTAGGCTGGACGGTCGCTGGGCCGGATCGCCGCTACGCGGGGACGCGCAGGCAAGGATGCTTGCGTAGAATCGTCCCTGCGCCGAGAGAGCGCACCGCCACGCTCCCGGCCCTCAGTGGCGCCCCTCCGCCTACCCCAGATGCTTGCGCAGAAACGCGATCGTGCGCGTCCAGGCGAGCGCCGCGCTCGGCGCGTCGTAACTGTCCCGCTGGTCGCAGTTGAAGCCGTGATCGGCGGGATAAATGTGGACCTCGACGTCCGGATGGGCGGCGGCGACCTCTTTCACCCCCGTGACGGGGATGTGCTGGTCCTTCTCGCCGAAATGGAGAAGCGTCGGGACCTGGGGCTTCAGGTCCTTGAGCCCGATAATCCCGCCGCCGTAATAGCCGACCACGGCGCTGAGGCCCTTGAGCCGCCCCGCCGCGCTCCAGGCGACCGTGCCGCCGAGACAGAAGCCGACGATGGCGACCTTGCCGCCGTGCTTGGCGACGTCGATCGCCGCGGCGACGTCGCGCAGCACCTGCTCGCGGTCGATCTTGCCGGCGATCGCCATGCCGCGCGTTCTCGATTCAGGGTCGTAGCCAGTCTCGAACCCGGGCTCGACATGTTCGAAAATCGCCGGCGCGACGGCGAGATAGCCCTCGGCCGCGAACTTGTCCGTGACGTCGCGGATATGCGAATTGACGCCGAAGATCTCCTGGATGACGACGATCCCGCCGCGCGGGCGCCCTGCGGGATCGGCGCGCCAGGCTCGAATGGGGCCATCGCCTCCCGGCTTGAGTTCAATCCAGGCCATGTCAATCTCCTTGGGTGCGGCTTCAGCGTTGAAGGCCGCTCGCGCCTCTTTGCGCGATGGCGATGCCGCCGACAACTAACAAGAGCGCGAGCACATGATAGGCGGCGAACGGCTCGCCAAGGATGGCGACCGCCATAATGGCCCCGAACACCGGCACCAGATTGACGAACACGCCGGCCCGCCCCGGCCCGATCAGCTCGACCCCGCGCATGAAGGTGATCTGCGCCAGGAAGGCCGGCCCAAGCGCGGCAAAGGCGAGCACCAGAACGCCGGCCCAGGTCGGCCAGATGAAGCCGCCGGACAGGATTTCCCAGATCATCAGGGGCACGGACGTGACAAAGGCGGCGAACGCCATGGCTGCCAGCATGCTCACTCCCGAGACGTTCGGCCGCTGGCGAAGGCCAACCGTGTAGCCTGCGTAAATGACCGCGGCCACGACCATCATGAGGTCGCCGCTGTTGAAGGCGAGCGCCGCGAGCCGCGCCAGATCGCCCTGCGCGGCGATCACGCCCACGCCGATCATGGTGATGAGCGCGCCGAGCGCCTGCAGCGCGGTGAATCGGACGCCCAGAAACACGCGCGCGCCGATGAGAACAAGCGCAGGGATGGCGCCCTGGATGATCGAGAGGTTGAGCGCGCTCGTGCGGTGCGCCGCGACATAGAAGAGCGCGACGAAGGCCGTGTATCCGGCGGCGCCCATCACCGTCAGATAGACCCAGCGCGCGCGCAAAAGCGGCCAGTCCCGCCGCAGCGAAGGGCGGGCCGCGATGAGAATAGGAACAAGCGCCACCGCCCACCGCAGGGTGGTCAGAGTCATCGGTCCGATCTGGCCGACCGCCAATCGGCCGACGATCGAGTGCGCCGCCCAGATCAGCGTGGTGATGATCAGCAGCAGGATCGGGTTGGCCCAGGTCGATTGCATGAGCCCGGCCCTTGGCGCGGTCGTGTCGGTCATGAATATTTTCGCTGGGCCTCGGCAATGGTCGTGAGTTCGCAAGCGCGTCCTGGCCGGAAGCGAGCGCTCCCCCTTTTTGAACGAGAGCCGGGCGCGGCACATAGGCCGAACCGGGCCCGAAGGCAATCTGCCGACAGGGACGCTTCGAGACGCTGACCTCGAGCGCCGCTCAGGCGGCGGCCTGGCGCGCAGGGGCGCCGGCCGGGGCGACGATCGTTTCGCGGATCGATTCGGCGAGCGCCTTGGCTTCCTCGCTCGGACGTCCCGGCGCGTGGATGAGCCCCATGCGGTTCAAGGGCAGTTCCGGCAACCCTTCCGCCCGCCCGAGCACCTTGAGGCCGGGGCCGACCAGCGATAAGGGCAGGATCGTCGCCGCGAGCCCGGCGCGCAAGAGCGTGCCAATCGCGCTGAAGTTCTTGGAGTAGAACCGCGCCCGCGTCACGCCCGGCGCCGCGGTCAGCGCCTGCTCGGTCGCGCGCCGCCAGCAACAGGTGGGGCTGCCGAGCGCGAGCGGGATCGGCGCTCCTTCCTCCACCCGGAATCGCTCGGCGGCGACCCACACGAGCGGCTCCTCGCGCAGGACCTCGAGCCCGTTGAGCCCCTCGTAGTCGGTGATCAGCGCCAGATCCAGCGCTCCGGCGGCGACCTGCGGCGCAAGGTCGGTCGACGCCTCGCAATTGACCGAGATCTCGACCAGCGGATGGCGCCGATTGAAGCGGGAGAGGATTTCGGCCAGGAAGGATTCCGCGTAGTCGTCCGGAATGCCGAGCCGGGCCGCGCCCCTCAGACCCTTGCGCGACAGCGCGGCAAGCGCCCCGGCCTCGACCTGGACGATGCGGCGGGCGAATTCGATCAGCCGCTCGCCTTCCTCGGTCAGCCGCGCGCCGCGCCCGTGCTTGACGAACAAAGCGCAGCCCAACTGCTCTTCGAGCCGGCGGATATGCATCGAGACGGCCGACTGCGTCTTGTGCACCCGCTCCGCCGCCTTGGTGAACGAGCCGGAATCGACGATGGCGAGGAAGGAGCGAAGCTGGTCGGTGTCGAGCATGGAACCCATCCGAAATATTGATCGGTTACTCTACAAACATTCGTTGGACCGATCAATAGACCTCCCTATATAAAGACGTATTCCGAGATTGAACGGCCCCTCCCGGCGCCCCTTGGCGCCGAACGGATTGCCGTCACTTCAAGGAGGAGGCGAAAATGATTGCATCGTTAACATTGACCTCCCAGGCGGCGAACGCCCTGTGGCGGATCCTCACCTGGCCGGCCCGGGTCAGCGCGGCGCGGCGCACGATGTCCGAATTGGCGCGGATGTCCGAATACGAGCTGCGCGATATCGGCCTTACGCGGTCCGATATCAATGACGCCACGGCGCTGCCCCTGAGCGACGACCCCTCGAGCCTGCTCGTCAGGCGGCGGTCCTGGCGCGAACGGAACTCCTCGCCGGGAAACCGATCTCGCGGCCTGATCCAGACTGAACGCCGTTGGCCGACCTGCACCGCGGCGCCTCCCCAAAGGCGAGGAAAAGGTCTAGGACATAGGTCCTGGACCTTACGCCTTTGCGGAGCCCCTCATGACAGCGCACGCGGCTGTAGCCGGCGTCGAGATCAACGCCAAGCCCGGCGGCCGGCAGGCCGAGATCCTCAGCGCCTCGGCGCTTGGGTTTCTCGCCGACCTGCACCGGCGATTCAACCGGCGCCGCCTGGAATTGCTCACCCGGCGCATGGGACGACAGGAAGACTTTGACGCCGGCAAGTTGCCGGATTTTCTTCCCGACACAAAATCCATCCGCGAGCGCGACTGGACCGTCGCCAAGATCCCCGCCGACCTTCTCGACCGCCGCGTCGAGATCACCGGCCCTGTTGACCGCAAGATGATCGTCAACGCGCTCAATTCCGGCGCCAAGGTGTTCATGGCCGATTTCGAGGACGCTTCCTCGCCAATGTTCGCCAATATGGTCGAGGGCCAGGCGAACCTGAAGGACGTTTGGGCCGGCAAGATCGACTTCACTGACTCGGCCACGGGCAAGCTTTACGCGGTCAAGAGCAATCCCGCTGCGCTGATGGTGCGCCCGCGCGGATGGCATCTGCCCGAGCGCCATGTCGCTGTCGACGACGAGGAGATGTCCGGCTCGCTGTTCGATTTCGGCCTCTATGTCTTCCACTGCGCCAAGGCGCAGATGGAGAAAGGCTCGACCCCTGCCTTTTACCTGCCGAAACTCGAGAGCCATCTCGAGGCCAGGCTCTGGAACGAGGTGTTCTCCCATGCGGAGCACGAACTCGGCGTCCCGCATGGGACGTTCAAGGCGACGGTGCTGATCGAGACGCTGCCGGCCGCGTTCGAGATGGACGAGATTCTCTACGAGCTGCGCGATCATATCGTCGGCCTCAACTGCGGCCGCTGGGACTATATTTTCTCGTTCATCAAGCGGCTCGGCAAGAACAAGGCCTTCCTCACCCCAGATCGGTCGGAAATGACGATGGGCAAGGCGTTCCTCAACGCCTATTCGCTCCTCCTCATCAAGACCTGCCATCGCCGCGGCGCCTTCGCCATGGGCGGCATGGCGGCGCAAATCCCGGTCAAGGGCGATAGCAAAGCCAACGAGGCGGCTTTCGCCAAGGTCCGCGCCGACAAGGAGCGCGAGGCCGGCAACGGCCACGACGGCACCTGGGTCGCCCACCCCGATCTCGTGCCGGTCGCGATGGAAGTGTTCGACCGGCTGATGCCTCAGTCCAACCAGCTCTCAAACAAGCGCGATGATGTCCACGTGACGCAGGCCGACCTGCTCGAGGTGCAAAAAGGCAAGCGGACCGAGGAGGGCCTGCGCGAGAACATCCGGGTCGGCGTGCAATATATCGAGGCCTGGCTCAGAGGCCGCGGCGCCGTGCCGATCTATAATCTGATGGAGGACGCGGCGACGGCGGAAATCTCGCGCGCCCAGGTCTGGCAGTGGATCCACCTCAAGGCGAAGCTCGACGACGGCCGCGAGGTGACGCCCGAGATGTTCCGCGACGCGCTCAAGGGCGAGATGGAGCGGGTCAAGGGCGAGGTCGGGGCCAAGGCCTTCGACGGCGGCCGCTTCAGCCAGGCGACCGAGCTCTTCTCGGACATGTCGCTCAGCGACACGTTCGACGAGTTCCTGACGCTACCCGCCTACAAGCTGATCGACTAGGGCCGACGGGCGGACCACAGCCGTCGAGCAAGTCGCAAGAATTAACCGCTTTGCCGCCGCGAAGGGGCTCCCGTTTTGACTCCAGCAAGACCGACCGGCAACCGCGCCCCCGCTGAGACCTTCTGACCGGTTTCGATTTCGGGTCCTTCGTTCGCGCGGGTCCAACTCGCTGTGCGCGGTGTGCCCTAGTGGATAGAATCAAACGCTTCGAACCCCTTGCAAGCCGGAGAACTCCTTGAAATTGCGGAAGGCGCCCCGGACTCTTACGTTTGATTTTGACCACTAGGTCACGGCGCCGGACAAAAACCGAACTTAACCGTGCTCTGCAACCGCAGAAAACGCCGCTTGCAGTCTGTGAGTTTTGGTGCTTACTTAACGGAACGCTGAGCGCGGCCGGATTGACCTGACGCCGCGCGCCGACTGCAAGTTTTTGCGAGGCGGAATCCGCCCGGCGCTAAAGATTTACTTGACTGATACTGGAGGAGCCGGAAATGGCGACGATCATCCTTGGCAATGGCGCCAATCTCTCCGTGTCTGATGACAATAGCGACGGAGACACGATCATCCTTGGCAACGGCGCGAACGACGCGGTGACCGCAGCTTCAAGCCAATACGACAAAATCATCCTCGGCAATGGCCATGGTCTTTCCGTGTCTGGCGACAATAGCACCGGAGACACGATCATGCTTGGCAACGGCGCCAATGACATAGTGAGCGCGGCTTCCAGCCAATACGGTGTGATCATTTTTGGTAATGGCGCCGGAGACACCGTTAACGCCTACCCGAGCAGTTTTAATTCGCCCGGTATTCAAGATGACACAATACTACTGGGTAATGGCGCCGGAGACACGGTGAACGCCTATGCGTCTCCAGGAGGGTCCACTTCATCTAATACAATCACCCGTGCCTATCCGGTTGACTCAGACACCCACTAGGGCTAGTAGCCGCAGTTATGGCGGCTTTGGACATTCACCAGCGGGACGATCTGGCTTTTCCCCAATCGCTCCCCGAATTTCAGAAGCTGTTTCCTAATGACGCGGCGTGTGCTGTCTATCTTGGGCGCGCGCGTTGGCCTGACGGTTTTGTCTGCTCGCATTGCGGCGTGATTGGTGAACCCTTCCGCATTGCAACCCGACCCGGTGTTCTGGAATGCCGCGCGTGTCGACGCCAAACCGGCCTCTTGGCCGGCACGGTCATGGAGCGCAGTCATACGCCGCTTAGCGTCTGGTTCTGGGCCGCGTATCTCGTCGCCAGCCAGACGCCGGGCATGTCGGCGGTTCAGTTTCAGCGGCAACTTGGGCTGACACGATACGAAACTGCGTTTGGCATCCTTCACAAACTGCGCGCCGGCATGGTGCGGCCGGACCAGGATCGTATCGGTGGTCGGGCGAAAGAGCATGTCGAGGTCGATGAGACCTGGGTCGGTGGAAGGACGCGCGGCGATGGCCGAGGCATCCACCACAAAACATTGGTGTCCGCCGCTGTCGAGGTTCGCCATCGCAAGCCGGGGACGGCGCAAGACAAGCGCAGGGACGGTCGCTATGCCGGTCGTGTGCGATTGGCCATCGTCGCCGACCGCAGCGCCAATTCCTTGTGCGGCTTTGTCGAGAACGCCGTCATGCCAGCCTCGCTGATCGTCACCGACGATTGGAGCGGCTACGTCAGCTTGCGTAAGCGGGGCTACGACCATCATCCGATTGCCGAAAGCGGCGATCCCGAAATTGCCGAACAGTTCATGCCGATGATTCATCTCGTCTTCTCCAATTTGAAGACCTGGCTCAACGGCATCCACCACGGCGTGAGCGCCAAGCATCTACAAGCTTACCTCAACGAATTCACGTTCCGCTTCAACCGGCGCTTCTACCCGTTCAACGCCTTCCGCTCGCTGCTCGGCATCGCGGGCGACGTCGAGGCGCCAACCTATGCCCAGCTTTAATTCGGGAGAATGGGTCCACCCTACATATGGTGGGTGTCTGCCTTAACCGGATAGGCACGCCACAAGCTTACGCTCCCTATTTGCCGCCTCGCCGGCGCAGGCATGCGGTTTGGCGATCTCAACAGCTGGCGACGTTACAAGGGCGACGAAAGCTGCGTCCAGTTTTATTCTGCACGGCGGGTCTTGGCGAGCCCGACACGATGAAACTGCGCGCCCTCAGCTTGGCCGAGGAAACGCGCGCACCCGGATAACGCAGCAAGATGCCGGTCCCGCTGTCTGCTGAAAATCCCAGCCTGTCTTTTCTGGCGATTGATCAGGCCTGTTTCTGCTGCTACTTACGAACCGCCAATCCTGATGAAAGGGCTTGATCCGGAACTCTTCAAGCCTTTTCAAGGGTTTCGGCTTCTCGTCCGGGGCGAGATAATTTTCGAAAGGGACAACTGAATTCGCGGGTGTAGCTCAATGGTAGAGCAGCAGCCTTCCAAGCTGAATACGAGGGTTCGATTCCCTTCACCCGCTCCAATTTTCGAGCGCCGCCGGCCCGAATCGCGATAGAGACGAGACGGGGCAGTCACCCGCGAGCAATCCTTAGTCGAGCCCGTTGTCCAACCTTCGGCGGCCGGCCTCATGCGTCCATCTTGAGCGCGGCGATGAACGCTTCCTGCGGGATGTCGACCTTGCCGAACTGGCGCATCTTCTTCTTTCCCGCCTTCTGCTTCTCGAGGAGCTTGCGCTTGCGCGTCGCGTCGCCGCCGTAACACTTGGCGGTGACGTCCTTGCGCAGGGCGCGGATCGTCTCGCGGGCGATGATCTTGGCCCCGATCGCCGCCTGGACCGGGATCTGGAACATGTGTGGCGGGATCAGGTCCTTGAGCTTCTCGACCATCGCCCGGCCTCTGGACTCGGCGCGGTCGCGGTGGACGAGCATCGAGAGCGCGTCGACCGGCTCGGCGTTGACCAGGATCGACATTTTGACGAGGTCGCCGGCGCGATAGTCGATGATCTGATAGTCGAACGACGCGTAGCCCTTGGAGATCGATTTCAGCCGATCGTAGAAGTCGAACACCACTTCGTTGAGCGGCAGCTCGTATACCACCATCGCCCGTTTTCCCACGTAATTGAGGTCGATCTGCACCCCGCGCCGGTCTTGGCAGAGCTTGAGGATCGCGCCGAGATATTCGTCCGGGGTCAAAATGGTCGCCTTGATCCACGGCTCCCTGATCTCTGCGATCTTGACGACGTCAGGCATGTCGGCGGGATTGTGCAGCTCGATCTCGGACCCGTCGGTCAGCGCGATCTTGTAGATGACTGAGGGCGCGGTGGCGATGAGATCGAGGTTGAACTCGCGCTCGAGCCGCTCCTGGATGATCTCGAGATGCAGGAGCCCGAGAAAGCCGCAACGGAAGCCGAAGCCGAGCGCGGCGGACGTCTCCATCTCGTAAGAAAAGCTGGCGTCGTTGAGCCGGAGCCGGCCCATCGCCGCGCGTAAGTCTTCGAAATCGGCGGCGTCGGTCGGAAAGAGGCCGCAGAACACGACCGGCTGGGCCGGCTTGAAACCGGGCAGCGCCTCGGCGGTGGGGCGACGGTCGTCGGTGATCGTGTCGCCGATGCGGGTGTCGGCGACCTGCTTGATCTGGGCGGTGATGTAGCCGATTTCGCCGGGACCGAGTTCAGCGGTCTCGGTCATTTTCGGACGGAAGACGCCGATGCGGTCGATTTCGTAGACGGCGTCAGCGGCCATCATGCGGATGCGCCCGCCCTTCCTCAAGGTTCCGTCTATGACCCGGACGAGGACGACCACACCGAGATAGGCGTCGTACCAGGAATCGACGAGCAGAGCCTTGAGCGGCGCCGTCTCGTCGCCCTTGGGCGGGGGCAGGCGCTTGACGATCGCCTCGAGCACGAGACCGATGTTGAGGCCGGTCTTGGCCGAGATCGGCACCGCGTCCGAAGCATCGAGACCGATCACGTCCTCGATCTGCTCCTTGATCCGCTCGGGCTCGGCGGCCGGCAGGTCGATCTTGTTGAGCACCGGCACGACTTCGTGCCCCGCGTCGAGCGCGTGATAGACGTTGGCGAGCGTCTGCGCCTCGACCCCCTGGCTCGCGTCGACCACCAGCAGCGAGCCCTCGCAGGCGGCGAGCGATCGCGACACCTCATAGGCGAAGTCGACGTGGCCCGGCGTGTCCATGAGGTTGAGGATATAGGGCTTGCCGTCCTCCGCCCGGTATTCGAGCCTGACCGTCTGCGCCTTGATGGTGATGCCGCGCTCGCGCTCGATGTCCATGGAATCGAGCACCTGCTCGACCATGTCGCGCTCGGCCATCGTGCCGGTCTCCTGGATGAGCCGGTCGGCGAGCGTCGACTTGCCGTGGTCGATATGGGCGATGATCGCGAAGTTGCGGATATTCTCGATGCCGTGGGCGGTCATGGGGCGCGGGATAGCAGGACGCGGCAGGCAAGGGAACTGGATATGAGGGGGGGCCTGCACGCGCGCGGGCTGCTCAGTCGGTCGACGCAATCCTCGCGACGAACCCGCCCCCATCAGCCGCGCGGTTCCCCGTGTCCAAAACCCCGTCGCCTTGCGGCCCATCACTTCGGTTGGTCCCGAGGCCATCCAGCCTCCGCGGCCTCCCAACTCGCGTGAAAACGCTGCAGAGTGGCGCACGTTTCGTCGCGCGCCACTCTGTAGCCCAACCTCTTCGCCGCAATGTGCGAAGCGCTCAGGGTTTACGGATTAGGATTTTGTCCAATGTCAGTGATGGCTTTAGGAGTTTCAGCCGCGAAAGTGATGCTTGTAGGATCAAGTTTCTTCCCGGGGTTGCGTACCCTAGTGGTCAAAATCAAACGTAAGAGTCCGGGCGCCTTCCGCAATTTCAAGGAGTTCTCCGGCTTGCAAGGGGTTCGAAGCGTTTGATTCTATCCACTAGGAACTGTCCCGCCGGGACTACGAGCATCCCGATCAGTATAGGATCGCCTTCTGGGCTAGTTTGACCTATTGTAAGTTGACCACTGGCATTAAAGCTGTGGCTCGTGGTAATAGTACTGCTGCTGCCACTGCTATAGAATGGCCAAAGGCCCAAACTGGAGTTCTTTTGAATGATGCTCTGTTCACTGGCGCTGAACGCATACGAACTGGTCGCCGTGACGTTCATCCCCGAAACCACGATCAAGCTGCTGGCGAACCGCTGCATGTTGCCATTTGGGCCGAACGTGTTCGCCCACGTGACTTCTGTGTCACTGGGATCCCAGGGCAAGCCGCTTTGGGTCGAATAGGCCAGTCCAAAGGCTTCGGAGTCGTACCACCGGCCGGGAGTGGGAACGAAACTTAATGCATGACTAAAGGTCGCGGTCATGCTAACGGCCTGCGACGCAAAATTCTGGCTTATCGAAAGACCGCTGCTCGAGCTACCGCCGCCCCACCATAAAATCCTCCTGAGCTGCTTCCAGCCGCCCACGATCCGCTTACATTGCTATTCGATTGAACGTTGGATGAAGTGGCCGACTTTCTAGGCGCTCCAGCAAGCTGGCTGACCAGATCCGCATATCCTAGGCTCCAATCGGGTGGATTTCCCTGACTGCCTGGGGCTGCCACGTACGGCTGAAGCTCCAATTTCGCGCGATAGATCGGCTCAAGAATTATCGCGGACAAGTCCGAAGAACCCTGTGCCGCGACTGAATAGTATCCGTTCGCAAATGCCCAACTGAAGAACAAACTTGGCATTTGAGTCGCAGATGGTATGGTCGGTAAACTCAGAACGTAGCTAGTCCACGCGCTGGCCACCGTAGGTCCGACGTCACCCTGGAAGTCTACGGTTATGGTGGGTTTAAGAGCGCCGATCACTCCTTCATAGTCACTGAAGAACTGGATCCCCCGCCCCGCCACTTTGACTTAAACTCTGTGGGGGGATATCATTCATCCAGCTCCAGACGGTCGCATCCGTCGTACCTGGAGGAAAAGAAACTCCCGGCTGAACCAGTTGGAAGTTGCTGGCGTTGATTAAACCAAGCGCCTCTAACATGAGATTATAGAGCCCGTTCTGCAAGTCAATGGAAGAAGGCATGGTTTCCCTCCGAAGATATTAAGTTGAAGATAAGTGCTAGGTAGATAGATTTCGAACGACAATACAGCAACGTGCGAAGAAACCACTCGCCGGGTTTCTCCCGTGGATCAATAGCACAGGCCCAGCGAAGCGCATGAGCTCGTGGTCGGAGTCAATTATTTTTGAACCAGGCTGAGCCCTCCGAGAGGTGTCATCGCACGGATAGTTTAGGCGGTGATCTTTACTTTTAGCAATAGGTAAAATTACCTATCTTGATACGCAGATAGGCGCTACCGAGTGTAGCTATCGGTCTCAGGATTCCTCCGGCGGGTCGCGCGAATTAGCGCGACCCGAGACAGCTTGCTACATTGGTCTGGTCCCTATTGCTGCGCTGCGCGTGCGGACCTTTCGACGCGTTGGGACAGATGCGATCGGCTAGCCGACGATCCGAGTCTCTCAGTTCACGTGCCTTCCGCGCGTGGCGACTGAGAAGAAGGACCGACTTGCTACTCCGCCGCCATCGCGAGGGGGGCCTTGCTGTAGACGAGGTCGAAGCGGTCGAGGTTCATCACCTTGGCCCACGCCTTGGCGAAGTCCTTGACGAGCTTCTCTTTCCCGTCGGACGACCCGTAAACCTCGGCGAGCGCCCTCAGCTGCGAGTTGGAGCCGAAGATGAGATCGGCGCGCGTCGCGGTCCACTTGAGCGCGCCGCTCTTCCGGTCGCGTCCCTCGTAGACGCCTTCCGAGCCCTCCGCCGGCTTCCATTCCGTGCTCATGTCGAGCAGGTTCTTGAAGAAGTCGTTGGTCAGCGTTCCCGGACGGCTGGTGAAGACGCCGTGCTTCGACCCGCCGACGTTCGCGCCGAGCACCCGCAGGCCCCCGACCAGAACCGTCAGCTCCGGCGCCGTCAGGGTCAGCAACTGGGCGCGGTCCACCAGAAGCTGCTCGGGCTTGAGCATCTGCTTGCCGCGATAGTAGTTGCGGAACCCGTCCGCGGTCGGCTCGAGCGGCTCGAAGGACTCGACGTCGGTTTCCTCCTGCGACGCGTCCATGCGGCCCGGTGAGAAGGGAACCTTCACGTCCACGCCGGCGTCTTTGGCGGCCTTCTCGATTCCCGCGCCGCTGCCGAGAATGATCAGGTCGGCGAGCGAGACCTTCTTGCCGCCCGAGGCCGAAGCGTTGAACGCTTTTTGGACGCCTTCAAGCTTCTCCAGGACCTTCGCGAGTTGAGCGGGCTGGTTGACGTCCCAATCTTTCTGAGGGCTCAGCCGAATGCGCGCGCCATTGCCGCCGCCGCGCTTGTCGCCGCCGCGGAAGATCGACGCTGAGGCCCAGGCGGTCGAAACCAGCTCGGAAACCGTGAGCCCCGAGGCGAGGATCTTCGCCTTGAGATCGGCGATGTCCTTCTCCCCGATCAGCGGATGGTTCACCGCCGGGATCGGGTCCTGCCAGATCAGGGTTTCCTTCGGCACGAGGGGCCCGAGGTAGCGGACGATCGGACCCATGTCGCGGTGGGTGAGCTTGAACCACGCGCGGGCGAAAGCGTCGGCGAACTGATCAGGATGCACGAAGAAGCGCCGAGAAATCTTCTCGTAAGCCGGGTCGAGCCGCAGCGCGAGGTCGGTGGTCAGCATCGAGGGGGAGCGCTTCTTGGACGGGTCGTGCGGATCGGGAACCGTGTCCGCTCCCGCGCCGCCCTTGGGCGTCCACTGAAACGCGCCCGCGGGGCTCTTGGTCAGCTCCCATTCGAAGCCGAACAGGTTCTGGAAGAAGTTGTTGCTCCATTTCGTCGGCGTCGTCGTCCAGATGACCTCGATGCCGCTGGTGATCGCGTCATTGCCTTTGCCGGTCCCAAATTTATTCTTCCAGCCGAAACCCTGCTCTTCGATCGTCGCGCCTTCCGGTTCGGGGCCGACATTGATCTTCGCGTCCGCCGCGCCGTGGGTCTTGCCGAAAGTATGGCCGCCGGCGATCAGCGCAACGGTCTCTTCGTCATTCATCGCCATCCGCTTGAAGGTTTCGCGGATATCCCGCGCCGCCGCGAGCGGGTCGGGCTTGCCGTTCGGCCCTTCCGGATTGACGTAGATCAGTCCCATCTGCACCGCGCCAAGCGGATTCTGCAGCTCGCGGTCGCCGAAATAGCGCTCATCCGCCAGCCATTCGCCTTCCGGGCCCCAATAGATCGAGTCGTCGGGCTCCCAGCTGTCCATGCGGCCGCCGGCGAAGCCGAACGTCTTGAAGCCCATCGATTCGAGCGCGACGTTGCCGGTGAGGATGAGCAGGTCGGCCCAGGAGATCTTCCGGCCGTATTTCTGCTTGATCGGCCACATCAGGCGGCGCGCCTTGTCGAGGCTCGCATTATCGGGCCAGCTGTTGAGCGGCGCGAAGCGCTGCTGGCCGTAACCGGCGCCCCCGCGCCCGTCGTGGATGCGATAGGTGCCGGCGCTGTGCCAGGCCATGCGGATGAACAGCGGCCCGTAATGGCCGAAGTCGGCCGGCCACCATTCCTGCGAATCGGTCATCAGGGCCTTGAGGTCATTGATGACGGCGTTGAGATCGAGGCTCTGGAATTCCTTCACATAGTCGAATTCCTCGCCCATGGGATCGGCGAGCGGCGAATCGTGTTGCAGGCCCTTGAGATTGAGCTGCTCGGGCCACCAGTCGCTGTTCGCTAACGCCCGCATCGCGTCCGACTTTTCCGCATATTTGCCCTCGCGCTCGGCGCCGCCGGCAACCGGGCATTTGCTTTCACTTGTCATGCTTCCCTCCGATCGTTTTCAGCCTGTGAGCTCCGTTGAATGATCCAAATTCGTGGAAGGCCATCATAGCCACCGCTTATGGCGCTTCCGCGTCACCGCCACCCCGTCATGTACCGATAAGCCGGGACGCTGGATAGGTCCAATCGATTGTCTCTTGACAAGCAATCGGCCTGGCCGATCTTTTCACCATGAACCTTCGAGATCTCGAATATGTGGTCGCGGTCGCCGATTCCGGCCATTTTGGCCGGGCGGCGGCGGCGTGCAACGTAAGCCAGCCGACGCTGAGCGGCCAAATCCTCAAGCTCGAGGCGGAGCTCGGTCTTCGCCTGTTCGACCGGGAAGGCCGCGGCGCCCGCGTCAGCGACAGGGCGGCGACGGTCGTAGCGCAGGCGCGCGCGACGCTCGCCGCGGCGGCCGGGGTCAGCGCCGCCGCCGCGGCGGCGCGCGATCCCTTCGCCGGCGAACTGCGCCTCGGCGTCATCACGACGGTCGCGCCCTACCTGCTGCCGATCGCGCTGCCGGCGCTCGCCGAGGCGCTGCCGCACACGCCGCTCTATCTGGTGGAGGATCTGACCGACCGGCTTCTCGCGCGCCTGCGCGACGGCGCCCTCGATGCGGCGGTGATCGCGACCGACCCGCGAGAGGCCAAGCTCACGTCGAGCGAGCTTTACGACGAACCTTTCTTCCTCGTCTTTTCCGATTCTGGGGAAAAGCGCGGGCGGAGCTCGATCGGCGTCGAGGAGATCGATCCGAACAATCTTCTGTTGCTGGCGGAGGGCCATTGCCTGCGCGATCAGACGCTGGCGCTGTGCAACGCGGCCGAAAGGACGGCGCTCGGCGCGGACGTCCGGGGAACGAGCCTCGAGACGTTGCGGCATCTCGCGGCAGCCGGCCAGGGGGCGACGCTCGCGCCTCTCCTCGCCTACGCCGATTGGCGCCGGTCGGACGCCGGCATCGCGGGCTTGAAGATCATTGGCGACGGCGCGTCACGGCTGGTGAGGCTCATGTTCAAGCGCGGCTCGCCGCGGGAAGTCGCGATCGAGGCGCTCGCCGCGTCGCTGCGCGCAACCGCAGGCGCGGCATTGGCGAAGCGCCTACGTGAAACGGAGCGGGACTTGAAGCGCGGGTGAGGCGTCTACGTCGCGCCTCACCGCCTGTTGCGCGGCGAAAACGCCTATGTTAGGCAACGCGCGCCTTTCGGGCGGGCTCAAGCCGCGCGGTCAAGTTCGAGCGGGAAATCCTCGAAAATTCCGGAGCTTCGTGCAGCCATCTCATCCGGCGGCGGGGCTTTTGTTTAGGCGTCTTCTGAGGTGACAGGCGTGGCAGAGGAAAGCACGGTCGTTTCCGGCGTATCCGGACGCTACGCGTCCGCCCTGTTTTCGCTTGCCCACGACCAGCGCCAGGCCGAGGCCGTGGCCGAGGCGCTGGGGAAATTCGACGCCCTCATCGCTGAGAGCCCCGACCTTGAGCGGCTCGTGCGCAGCCCGGTGTTCTCCGCCGCCGACCAGCTCAAGGCCCTCGACGCCATCCTGGCCGACGCAGGCATCGGCGGGATCGCCGCCAACTTCATCCGGCTCGTCACGACGAAGCGCCGCCTCTTCTTCATCCGTGAGATGATCGCCGACTATCGCAAGCTCTATGACGTGTCCCGGGGCGTGACGCGGGCGGAAGTCACCAGCGCGGCGGCCTTGACCGACGCCAATGTCGCGGCGCTCAAGGAGTCGCTGCGCGCCGCATCCGGCGGCCGGGAGGTCGCGCTCGACATGAAGGTTGATCGGTCGATCATCGGCGGCTTGATCGTCAAGCTCGGCTCCCGCATGGTCGACGGCTCCTTGAAGACCAAGCTCAACGCAATTCGACTCGCCATGAAAGAGGTCGGCTGATGGATATCCGCGCCGCAGAAATTTCCTCGATCCTCAAGACTCAGATCGCCAATTTCGGCGCTGAGGCGCATGTCACCGAGGTCGGGCAGGTGCTCTCCGTCGGAGACGGCATCGCCCGCGCCTACGGGCTGGATAACGTCCAGGCCGGCGAAATGGTCGAATTCGAGAACGGCACGCGCGGCATGGCGCTCAACCTCGAGGCCGACAACGTCGGCATCGTCATCTTCGGCGCCGATCGCGAGATCAAGGAAGGCCAGACGGTCAAGCGCACGGGCGCGATCGTCGACGTGCCGATCGGCAAGGCGCTGCTCGGCCGCGTCGTCGACGCGCTCGGCAATCCGATCGACGGCAAAGGCCCGATCAACGCCGAGCAGCGCGCGCGGGTCGACATCAAGGCGCCCGGCATCATTCCCCGCAAGTCGGTGAGCGAGCCGATGGCGACGGGCCTGAAGGCGATCGACGCCATGATCCCGATCGGCCGCGGCCAGCGCGAGCTTATCATCGGCGACCGCCAGACCGGCAAGACCGCAATCGCGCTCGACACCATCCTCAATCAGAAGCCGCTGAACCAGGGCGACGACGAGAGCAAGAAGCTCTATTGCGTCTATGTCGCGGTCGGACAGAAGCGTTCGACGGTCGCCCAGTTCGCCAAGGTTCTGGAGGAGCACGGCGCGCTCGAATATTCGATCATCGTCGCCGCCACCGCTTCGGACCCGGCCCCGATGCAGTTCCTGGCGCCGTTCTCCGGCTGCGCGATGGGCGAATTCTTCCGCGACAACGGCATGCACGCGGTCATCGTTTACGACGACCTCTCCAAGCAGGCGGTCGCCTATCGCCAGATGTCGCTGCTCTTGCGCCGTCCACCGGGCCGCGAGGCCTATCCCGGCGACGTGTTCTACCTCCATTCCCGCCTGCTCGAGCGGGCCGCCAAGCTCAACAAGGACAATGGCTCGGGCTCGCTCACAGCGCTGCCGATCATCGAGACCCAGGCCAACGACGTCTCGGCCTATATCCCGACCAACGTCATCTCGATCACCGACGGGCAGATCTTTCTCGAGACGGACCTCTTCTACCAGGGCGTCCGCCCGGCGGTGAACGTCGGCCTTTCGGTTTCGCGCGTGGGTTCCGCGGCGCAGACCAAGGCGACCAAGAAGGTCGCCGGCAGGATCAAGGGCGAACTTGCGCAATATCGCGAAATGGCGGCGTTCGCGCAGTTCGGCTCCGATCTCGACGCCGTCACCCAGCGCCTGCTCAATCGCGGCGCGCGTCTGACCGAGCTTCTCAAGCAGCCGCAGTTCTCGCCGCTCAAGATGGAGGAGCAGGTCTGCGTTATCTACGCCGGCGTCAACGGCTATCTCGACAAGCTGCCGATCGACAAGGTTCGGCCGTTCGAGGACGGACTTCTCGCTTTCCTTCGGGCGAAGAACCCGGACATTCTGGAGGCGATCCGCTCATCCGGCGATCTGACCAACGATACCGAAGCCAAGCTCAAGGCAGCGGTCGAAGCCTACGCCGCTACATTTGCGTGATGCGGTGGAGAGAGGCGTTATTGGTACTGGCTCTGATAAATATCCAAGGGTGCTCTCCGCAGAGCGCGGCTGTATCCACTCCGTTTGTCGCAGGTGAGTATGGGAAGTATGCTGTCTCAGGCACTGCACGTGTGGAGGGGCAAGCTTTTCTCAGGCAGAGCGGTGGGTCGCTCGTTACGTGTGCGGGGACGGAGGTCGAGCTCTTGCCAGACACCGCTTACGTGACAAGCGCGCTCGCAATATTAGGGAAGGGCGGTAAGGCTGAGTTGGGAGAGCATACAGGGGAGATCTCGCGACTTGGGGCCGTCCGCAAGGGCACCTACGATGCACAAGGTAATTTTGTCTTTGACAAGCTCCCAAACTAAGACTGGATTGTTGTTTCGTCAGTCACTTGGAACGCTGGCGATGATCGACAGGGGGGCATCTTAATCAAAGACGCCAGCACAAAAACAGGCAGCACTAAGGTCATACTCAGTTCAGACGATTTGGTGAGACACTAAATGCCATCGCTTAAGGAACTGAGAAACCGGATCGCCTCGGTCAAGTCGACGCAGAAGATCACCAAGGCCATGCAGATGGTCGCGGTCTCGAAGCTCAGACGCGCGCAGGGCGCGGTCGAAGCGGCGCGTCCTTACGCCGAGCAGGTCGAAACGGTGCTGACGAATCTGGCCGGCGCGGGGACCGACGGTCAGGGCCCGCGCCTGCTCGTCGGCAGCGGCGCCGATCAGACGCACCTTCTCCTCGTCTGCACCGGCGAGCGCGGCCTGTGCGGCGCCTTCAACACTTCGATCGTGCGTCTCGCCCGCGAGAAAGCCAATTCGCTTGCGGCGGAAGGCAAGACGGTCAAGATCCTGTGCGTCGGCAAGAAGGGCTATGACCAGCTTCGCCGCACCCATGAGAGGCAGATCCTGGAGCTGGTCGACCTGCGCGCGGTGCGCACAATCGCTTACGACACCGCCAAGCCGATCGCCGAAAAGGTGATCGCCCTGTTCGAGAACGGCGAGTTCGATGTCTGCACCCTGTTCTACTCGCGCTTCAGGTCGGTGATCACCCAGATCCCGACCGCCCAGCAGCTCATTCCGCCCGAGCTCGGCGCGAAGGAGGAGAACGCGCCGACCTACGATTACGAGCCGGACGAGGGGGAAATCCTCACCCAGCTTTTGCCCCGCGCGGTCGCGGTGCGCATCTATCGCGCGCTGCTTGAAAATCAGGCCTCGTTCTTCGGCGCGCAAATGACCGCGATGGACAACGCGACGCGCAACGCCGGCGACATGGTGAAACGATACACGCTGCGCTACAACCGCACCCGCCAGGCGATGATCACCAAGGAACTGATTGAGATCATTTCGGGCGCCGAGGCGCTCTAGTGGCTAAGTCGACGGTTGAAGAAGGGGCGATTAATCCCAACAAACAGCGCTTGGTCAAAAAGACCGATCTTCCGGGAACGGATCATAACCAGTACGTCTGGATACTTCGATGTGAAGAGTGTGGCCACCAGTACGGGGCGAACGGTTCCGACTTCCATCATCGGAAGTGTCCTAACCACCAAGGTGGCGCACCAGGCATTGAGTACGCGCTGATCGCGCCTAAACGCGAAAAGCGCCCTGAGGATGCAATCAAACGAACGGACTACCCGCCGGGGGAAGTTAGAAACGAGGACGTCAAAATGGCCAATATCGCGAACGCCACCGGCCGCATCACCCAGGTGATCGGCGCCGTCGTCGACGTCAAGTTCGACAGCTACCTGCCGCCCATTCTCAATGCGCTGACGACCGACAACAATGGCCACAAGCTCGTGCTCGAAGTCGCCCAGCAGCTCGGCGAGAACACGGTGCGCTGCATCGCCATGGACATTTCTGAAGGTCTCGTGCGCGGCCAGGAGGTCACGGACACCGGCGAGCCGATCTCGGTGCCGGTCGGCGAGGGCACGCTCGGGCGCATCATGAACGTGGTCGGCGAACCCGTCGACGAGGCCGGGCCGATCAAGATGGAGGCTCGCCGCGCGATCCATCAGCCGACCCCCGCCTATGTCGATCAATCGACGGAGGCGCAGATCCTCATCACCGGCATCAAGGTGGTCGACCTGCTCGCGCCTTACGCCAAGGGCGGCAAGATTGGTCTCTTCGGCGGCGCTGGCGTCGGCAAGACGGTGCTGATCCAGGAACTGATCAACAACGTCGCCAAGACCCACGGCGGCAATTCCGTGTTCGCCGGCGTGGGCGAACGCACCCGCGAGGGCAACGACCTCTATCACGAGTTCATCGAATTGAAAGTCAACGCCGATCCTCATGATCCCGACTCGGACGTAAAGTCGAAATGCGCGCTGGTGTTCGGCCAGATGAACGAGCCGCCGGGCGCCCGCATGCGGGTCGGTCTGGCTGGCGTCACTGTCGCCGAACATTTCCGCGACCAGGGCCAGGACGTGCTCTTGTTCATCGACAACATCTTCCGTTTCACCCAGGCCGGTTCGGAAGTCTCGGCGCTGCTTGGCCGCATTCCCTCGGCGGTGGGTTACCAGCCGACGCTCGCCACCGACATGGGGGCCTTGCAGGAGCGCATCACCACCACGACCAAGGGCTCGATCACCTCGGTTCAGGCGATCTACGTCCCCGCCGACGACCTGACCGACCCGGCGCCGGCGACCTCCTTCGCCCACCTCGACGCGACGACGGTGCTCTCCCGCGCGATCTCGGAAAAGGGCATCTACCCGGCGGTCGATCCGCTCGAACTCGACTTCGCGCATGCTGACCGCCGCAATTGTCGGCGAGGAGCACTACAATGTGGCCCGCCAGGTGCAGCAGGTGCTGCAGCGCTATAAGGCGCTGCAGGACATCATCGCGATCCTCGGCATGGACGAACTGTCTGAAGAGGATAAGCAGATTGTCGCGCGGGCGCGCAAGATCGAGCGCTTCCTGTCGCAGCCGTTCGACGTCGCCGCCGTGTTCACCGGCACGCCGGGCGTCCAGGTCAAGATCGAGGACACGGTCAAGGGCTTCAAAGGCATCGTCGAAGGCAAGTATGACAGTCTGCCCGAAGCCGCTTTCTACATGGTCGGCACCATCGAGCAGGCGGTCGAGAAAGCCAAGAAGCTGGCGGCCGAGGCTTAACCGTCGCGTGCGGGGGACGAGCCTATGCTGACTTTCCATTTCGAGCTTGTGTCGCCGAACAAGGTGCTGTTCAACGGCTCGGCTCAATCGGTGCTTGTGCCGGGGGCCGAAGGCGACTTCCAGGTGCTCAGCGATCACGCGCCGGTGATGACGTCGATGCGTCCGGGCGTGGTCGGCATCGACGATGCGGAGGGAAAGCATCACCGCGTGTTCGTGCGCGGCGGCTTCGCCGACGCGAGCAAGGAAGGTCTTATCCTGCTTGCGGAAACGGCCATTCCTTTCGAGGACTTGAGCTCCGACATGCTCGGGGAGGAGATCAAGAACGCGGAGGAAGACCTCGCCGACGCGAACGAAGAGCAGAAGCGCCTGGCCCAGGAGAAGCTCGACCGCCTGCGTGAGCTCAAGAACGCAATCAAGCTTTAGCGCGAGATGCGTTTGGATGGGATCGTCATCGCGAGGAGCGAAGCGACGTGGCGATCCAGAGCTGCTGCCGGGCCTTCTCGCCCTGTTCGCATGACCCGCGAAGACTATGACGCATTCTGCGCGAGCCTTCCGCACGCCACGCATGTTGTCCAATGGGGAGACGCGAGCGTGTGGAAGATCGGAGGCAAGGTGTTCGCAATCGGGGGATGGTCCGACGACCGTGAATTCGCCGTCACGTTCAAATGTTCGGAGACAAGCTTCGCCATCCTGAAAGACCTGCCCGGCGCGCGCCCCGCTCCCTATCTCGCGTCGCGCGGATTGTCGTGGATCCAGCGCTTCGACCCAGGCTCGCTCAGCGATCGTGATCTCAAGGACTATGTGCGCCGGAGCTACGCGATGGTTCTTGCGGCGCTGCCCAAAAGGACGCAAGCCGCGCTCGGGGCTCGCGCCTCGCGATGACCGCCGTCGCGCCTTCGGACATCCGTTTCGCGCATGCGCGAATCCGCGACCATATCCGCCGCACGCCGATCCTCGAGACGGCTTCGCCACTCGCCGGCGCGCCGCCGCTGTCGCTCAAGCTCGAATGCCTGCAGGCGACCGGCTCGTTCAAGGCGCGCGGCGCCTTCCACAATCTTCTGACCCGGCCGGCGGCCGAGGCAGGATGCGCCACCGCCTCCGGCGGCAATCACGGCGCGGCCGTCGCCTTCGCCGCCCACAAGCTTAACATCAAGGCGCGTGTCTTCGTGCCGGAAACGGCGCCGCGCGCGAAGATCGCGAAGATCAAGGCCTATGGCGCCGAGGCCGTCATCGGCGGCGCGTCCTATGCGGTGGCTCAGGAGCGCTGCGACGCTTATGTGTCGGAGAGCGGCGCGCTCCTGATCCATCCTTACGATGCGGTCGAGACGGTCGCCGGCCAGGGGACGGTGGCGCTTGAGTGGGAGGAGGATCTCGAGCGAGCCGGACTCGAGCCGCTCGACACGGTCCTCGTCGCGGTTGGCGGCGGCGGGCTCATCGCGGGCGTCGCCGCCTGGTTTCAAGGCCGGGTCAAGGTCGTCGGCGTCGAGCCGGAGGGTTCGCGCGCGCTGCACGCCGCGCTGGAGGCGGATAGGCCGGTTGACGTGACGGTCAACTCGCTCGCCGCCGATTTGCTCGGCGCGAAGCGGGTGGGCGAACTCGATTTCGATATCGCCAAGAGCTTCGTGAGCGGCGTCGTCCTGGTCAAGGACGCCGCGATCGCCGATGCGCAACGCCGGCTCTGGACGGATCATTCGATCATCGCCGAACCGGGCGGCGCGGCGGCTTTCGCGGCCATTGCAAGCGGCGCCTATCAGCCCGAGCGCAACGAGCGGGTCGGCGTTCTGGTCTGCGGCTCCAATGCGGATCTCGCCGCCTTCGCCGCGGCGTTCGCCGCCGGCGCTTTGCCTTAGCGGGCTGCTGAAAAAGTCACTACGTTTGCGCAACGAGGGGTGCAAGCGCAATTTTTTGCAGGCGGGCGCGGCTCACGTTCGAGGTTTTGGCGTGACGTCGGGTTATTGTTCTCTGGCTTTTCATGTCGCTGGACGCAGTTCGCCCGTTGCGGCCATAAGCTTGGGCAGGCGGACGATGTTGTAGGCGGCCATGGCGAAGACGAAAGCGGCGCGGACCTTGTCGAGGCCACGCACCTTCACCTGCATGAGGCCGCCGACCGTCTTCGTCCAGCCGAAGCCTTCCTCGATGCGTTTGCGCAGCCGCTGGCTGATCGCATAGCGCACACTCGCGGCGACCTCGCCCGGGACGGCGGTCTTGCGCGCCTTGCCATGCTTGCTCACCGTCCCGTTGATCGCGACATGCGGCTCAATCCCACGCGCCTTCAAGCCCTCGACGAAGGCCTCGGCGTCATAGCCCTTGTCGGCGCCGAGCGTCGCGCCAAAGGGCAAGCGCTGGCTGAAAGCAGCCGCCGCCTCGCGCTCGGCCGTTCCGGTCGCCAGCGTCGCCTCGGCCGCCGCCACAAGACCGTTGCGGTTCTCCATCAGCGCATGGCCGAGATAGCAAAGACGGCTCTCCTGGCCTGCGCCTTTGCGATAAAGGCGCGCCTCCTTGTCGGTCGTCGAGGCGTGGGTTTTGTTCGAGCGCTTGGTCTTGCGGAAGTCGGCCTCGCGGTTGCGCCCCGGAGGCAGCGGCTCGCCCGGGTCGTTCCTCCGGCCTTCGCCAGAGGCGCTCTTGGGACGGAAGCTCTTCATCGACGCCCAGGCTTTCAACATCGTTCCATCGACCGAAAAATGCTCGGCGCTCAGAAGCCCCTTCACCTCCGGCAGGCCGAGAAGCGAAGACAGAAACTCTTGCGCGATCTCGTGGGTGAGCAGGCGGTCGCGGTTCTTCGAGAAGGTCGAGGCGTCGAACACGCTCTCGTCGATCGTAAGCCCGACGAACCAGCGAAACAGCATGTCGAACTCCAGCCGTTCGACCAGCTGCCGCTCCGAGCGGATCGAATAGAGAAGCTGCACAAGCGAGGCCCGCAGCAATCGCTCCGGCGGGATCGAGGGACGCCCGATTCCCTCGTAAAGCGCCGAAAACCTCGCGTCGAGCTGGGCCAGCGCGCCGCGTTGGTCAGCCGCCGCATCGCCCGCACCGGATGGTTCGCGGCGATCCGCCCCTCGACGTCGACGTAAGAGAACAACGCCCCGCTCGTCCGATCCTCGCCCCGCATCGATCCCCTCGCGAATCGCCTCGCCGACGCCAGCGAATCACCCCCCAAAGGCAAACACCAGAGCCCTTCCGCGCCACTTTTTCAGCAGCCTGCTAACGCGCGTTGGGGCACGGCTCTTTCGTCATTCCCGGCTGCGCGGCAGCCGATCGGGAATCCTGATACCTGCGCGGCGGCTTGGATAAGATCGAGTTGTTGCATCCGGCGATCGTGGGAATCCGGGGCCTTGTTTCGTGCTCTATCGGATCGAGGGGCTCGCACTCTGGCTGGGTCCTGGATGCGGGTGTTTGTTCCGAACAGTCGCAGGGGCCGCCTTAAGGCGCGCCCGCGTATAGGACAGGATCAATCTCATGCTGGAGAGTTCCGTTTCAGCCGGCGTTGACGTCGGCTCGACTTGGCTTGACCTCGGGTTTCATCCCTTCGGCAAGCCGATCCGTGTGCGCAACAACGAGGCGGGTATTGCAACAATTGTCGCCGCCCTGGGCCAGCGTGGCGTGGGCCGGGTGGCGCTGGAGGCGATCGGGGGCTATGCGCGGAGGCTGACGGCGGCGCTGATCGAAGCGGACGTCACGGTCTTTATGGTCAATCCGCGGCGGATCAAGGCGTTTCGCGACGCCGAGGGCCTCATCGCCAAGACGGACAAGCTGGACGCAAGCCTGATTGCGCGCTTTGCTCACGTCATGGCCGATGAGCTGCGACCTCTCAGGGACGCCGGACAGGCGGGTCTCAAGGCGCTGTCGACAAGGCGGCGGCAGCTGACTGAATCCATCGCGATCGAGAAGACACGCCTCAAGCAGGCCTTCGATCCGCTGATTCTCAACTCCTGCCGGGAGATGATCGCGCTGCTCGAAGACAGACGCCGGGCGATCGAAGCCGAACTCGACCGCCGCATTGAGGCCGAGGATAGAATGGCGCGCCGGCGCGCCTTCTGTCCTCTATGCCCGGCATTGCTGCGCGCATCTCCACCCTGGTCGTCATCGAAATGCCGGAGCTGGGCGAAATCGGACGAAAGGAAGCCGCGAGCCTCGCAGGCCTCGCGCCCCATCCGTCGCAATCCGGACTTTCGCTCGGGCGCAACGCCATCTCCGGGGGCCGCCCCTGCTTGCGCGCCGCCTTCTACATGGCCGCCCTCGTCGCGGTGCGAAGCCATCCCAGGTTCAAGCAGATCTATCTCGACCTGCGCGCAGCAGGAAAACCCGCAAAGGTCGCCCTCGTCGCCATCGCCCGCCGAATGGTCGGCATCGCAAACGCCCTCATTCGCGACGACATCACTTTCGATCAAGCAAGCTTCGCTTGACCCGCGCAATACAGTCGCCTGGGTCTCGGGCAAGGCCTTGCTCTATGCCCGCTTGCGCGGGCATGACACCGGGCCGGCGTGGGCTGATTGCCGCTTGCTCTAGACCGAAGAGCGAGCCGCGCCTAAGCCTGAAGGATCGCCTCGAACGCCGCCCGCACGCGCTTGCGCGCCTCGCCGAGCGCGGCCGCGAACGCCTCGAAATCGGGAAAGCCGCTCGACCGCGGCGATCCGGCGCTTGACGCCAGACGCGGCCTTGTCCGGATCGAACTTGCCCGAAGTCGACAGGCGCATGAACTGGGTCGCGTCGGTGTAAAGCTTGTGCGCGTCGACCAGGATCTCGGCCTGCTCGGGCGTGATCAGGCCGCCACGGCCAGCCTTCTCGACCACCGTCCGCGTCGACACGTCGAGGACGCCTTGATGCTTGTGGGCGAAGGCGAGCTGCACGTATTGGGCGACGAATTCGATGTCGAGGAGGCCGCCCGCGGCGAGCTTCAGGTCCCAGACGTCGCTATCGCCCTTTTCCCTGGCGATCAGCGCGCGCATCGTCCGGGTTTCCCGCGCAACGACGGCGCCGTCACGCTCGCCGGTCAGCGTCCGCCGCACCGTCTCAGCGACGTCGTCGCCGAGACTTGCGTCCCCGGCTACGAAGCGGGCGCGGGTCAGCGCCATGCGCTCCCAGGTTTCGGCCTCATCCTTTTGATAGAGCCTGAACGAAGCGAGCTGGGTCGCGAGCGGGCCCTGGCGCCCGGAGGGCCTGAGCCGCATGTCGACTTCGTAGAGGCGCCCCGCTTTGGTCGGCGCGGTCAGGGCCGAGATGAGGCGCTGCGTCAGCCTCGCGTAGTAGACCGCCGGACCGAGCGACTTCGCGGCCGTCCGACTCGGCCGCGCCCTCCGGAAAATCGTAGATCAGGATAAGGTCGAGATCGGAGGCCGCGGTCATCTCGCGCGAGCCGAGCTTGCCGAGCGCCACGACCGCGACCCGGCCGCCGCGAATGTGGCCGTGCTCGGCGGCGAAGGCCTCGATGACGCGCTTAAGCAGCGCCTTGATCAGCCCCTGCGCCAGCGCGCTATAGGCGCGGCCGGCCCGGTCGGTGTCGAGGCGGCCCGACAGCAGGTTGAGGCCGATGTGAAACATCTCCTCGGCGGCGAAGTCACGCGCCCGGTTCAGCGCATCCTCGTAGCTCTGCGCTTGCGCCACGAACGTCTCGACCCGGGCGCCCATCGCCTCTTCGTCGAAATTCAGGTCCAGATCGCCGGCGCGCGCCGGATCGATCGCAGCGTCGAGCACATGCGGGCCTCGTCGCGATCACCTCCGCGAGGCGCGGAGCGCTGCCGAGCACGTCGCCGAACAATTCGCGTAAAGCGGCGTTCGAGCGCAGGATCGACAGAAGCTCGACTGAGGCGGGCATGCGCTCGAGCGCTTCGTCGAAGGCGGACAGCGCGGCGTCCGCATCGCCCGATCCGGCGAAGGCTTCGATGAGCGCCGGCGTCAATTCCGTCAGCACCTCGCGCGCGCGGGGGCTTCGGACGGCGGGCTCGCCGGCCGAAGTGCCAGCCGCGAACGGTCTCGGCCGCGGCTTCCGGCCGCTGAAAGCCGAGTCCTCGCAGCGTGGCCAACGTCTCCGGATCGTCGGCGACGCCGGTGAAGACGAGACTGCCCGAGACGGCGCTGAGCGTCGGCGCGTCCTCGAACAGCCGCGCATAATGCTTCTCGACCTGGGTGAGGTGACGGGTGAGGTCTGCGGCGAAAGCCATCGAGCCGGGCGTAGCCGCAGAATTTGGCGAAGCGCGTAAGCGCCGCGCGCTCGAACGGAAGGCGCTGCGTCTGCTCGTCGGCGACCATCTGCAGGCGATGTTCGACTCGCCGCAGGAACGCATAGGCCTTGCTCAGGTCGTCGACCGCCTCCGCGCCGATCCATTGGTCGGCGCAAAGCCGCTCGAGCATGTCGAGCGTGCGCGACCCGCGCATCTGCAGACGGCGGCCGCCGAAAATGAGCTGCTGCGTCTGGACGAAAAACTCGATCTCGCGGATGCCGCCTCGCCCGAGCTTGATGTCGTGGCCGGGTACGACGACCTGCTCGTGGCCGCGCACGGCGTGGATCTGGCGCTTCATGGCGTGGATGTCGGCGATCGACGCATAGTCGAAATACTTGCGCCAGATGAACGGCGCGAGGTCGGCGAGAAAACGATCGCCCAGCGCAAGGTCGCCCGCCGCGGGCCGGGCCTTGATGAGCGCGGCGCGCTCCCAGTTCTGGCCGACCGTCTCGTAATAGGCGATAGGCGCTGGCGCGTCGAGAGCGCGACCGGGGTCGAGGCGGGATCGGGCCTGAGGCGCAAATCCACCCTCAGCACATAGCCATCGCTCGTGCGCTCCTGCAGGAGCTCGCGTCAGCGACCGGGTCAGCCTTGCGAATAGCGGTCCCGGCTCCGTTCCCGGCGGAATTGACGCCGCCGCGGGGTCGTAAAGAACGATGAGGTCTGTGTCGCTCGAATAGTTGAGCTCGCGCGCGCCATGCTTGCCGAGCGCCAGCACGACCAGCCCCGAGCCCTTGTCGACATCGGAGGCTTTCGGATCGAGCGCCAGAAGTCCGGCGCGCGCATGGCTACGCAGCAGGAAATCGATCGCCGCGCGCACGGCTCCGTCGGCGAAGCGGGTCAAGCGCCTCTGTCGCCTCTACCACGTCCCAGACGCCGCCGATGTCGGCAAGGGCGACCAGAAGCGCCGATTCACGCTTCGCCCGTCGCAAGGCGCGCATCAGGTCCGCCTCGTTTTCGTCGCGTCTTGCAGCGAGCGCGAAGACGAGCGCGTCGAGCGACTGGCTGGGCGGGCGCTGAAGCAACCGGACGAGCCGCTCCGGATCTTCCCTGACCAGGGCCCACAGGTAAGGCGAATGATCGGCGAGGCCGAGAAGGACGTCGCGGGTCCGGCCGCGCGCAAGTTCGGGCTCGAGCGCCGCGGCCGACGCGGTCTCGAGGAGCGAGGCGAGGCGGCGACGCGCTTCGGCGGGCGCGGCAAGGCGCGGCGCCTCGACGAACCCTTCAGCCAGCGCTGCGATCATTCAAGACCAGTTCGGCGGGCGCGGGGAATTGAGCCGGCTCGTCCGCCGCGGGCAAGGTGAGACGGACGCGAAGCCCGGGCCGATTGTCCTCGAGCTCGACCGATCCGCCGTGCATGCGGGCGACCGCCGCGGCGAGCGAGAGACCGAGCCCGGAGCCGGGCCGCGACCGCGACCCTTCGAGCCGCACGAACCGGTCGAGCACGCGCGCCCGGTCCGCCGGAGCAACTCCCGGACCCCGGTCGGCGACGGTCAGGAGGACGGACTGGCCGACCCGCTCTGCGGTAATGACCACGTCGGGCTTCATCTCGGCTTCTGCCGACTCCTTGTTCGGCGCGCCGTATTTGATGGCGTTATCCACGAGATTGGCGATCGCCTGGCCGATCAGCTCGCGATTGCCGCGAACCTTGAGGCCGGTCCTCGCATGGACGGTCAACGCCAGGCCCTCTTCTTCGGCGATCGGCTCATAAAGCTCGGCGACGCTCATCGCCGCCTCGCCGACGTCGACCGGCTGAAGCGGCCCAAGATCGCCGCCCGCTTCCGCGCGCGCGATCAACAGGAGCGCGTTGAAAATCCGGATCAGCCCGTCCGATTCCTCGATCGTCTTCTCCAGCCCCTGGCGATAGGCAGCAGCATCCCCGCCGAACGCGAGCGCGGCTTCGGCGTGATTGCGCAGGCGGGTGAGCGGCGTGCGCAAATCGTGCGCGATGTTGTCGGAAACCTCCCGCAGGCCCTCCATCAGCTCGGAGATCCGCCCCAGCATCTCGTTGAGGCCTTCCGCCAGCCGGTCCAATTCGTCACCTGAGCCGGACACCGGCAGGCGGCGCGTGAGATCGCCGGCCATGATGCCTTGAGCTGACGTGTTCATGTCATCGATGCGCTTGAGCACGCGGCGGGCGACGAACAGCGCGCCCGCCGCCCCGAGCGCGGCGAAGAACACCAATGAAATCGCCAGCGCGCGCACCATCACCTTGCCGATGCGAGCCCGGTCGCCGAGGTCGTGCCCGATCAAGAGCCTGAAGCCGCCGGGCAGGATATAGACACCCACCAGCGCCTCTCGCCCGCGCTCGCTACTGCCGGTGCCGCGATAGAAGATGGGCACGAAACCGGGATGCAACAACACTTCAGCGGGGATCTGCTCGACATTGCCGGCGAGCGGCTCGCCGATTGGGTTGGTGAGCAGGTAAAGCGAGGCGCCGGGTTCGCGCTTGCGCGCCTCGATGACAGCGTAGAGCCGTCTTATCCCGGCGTTGTCGAAGGTGTCGATGAGGCCCTTGGCTTCCGCGTCGACGGTGCGCGCGATCTCCTTGTCCACGACCGACTCGACCTGCCAGGCGATGATATAGAGGACTACGCCGGAGCCGACCGCGCTGAGCACGAGAATCGCCAGCGCTAGGCGAAAAGCGGTTGCGCCAAAGAGCTTACCGAGCGCCGTCACGTATCATGTAACCGGCGCCGCGAACGGTGTTGAGGAGCGGCGCGTCAAAATCGCGGTCGATCTTGGCCCGCAGGCGCGATACGTGCACATCGATCACATTGGTCTGCGGATCGAAGTGATAGTCCCACACATGCTCGAGCAGCATGGTGCGCGTGACCACCTTGCCGGCGTTCTGCATCAGATATTCCAGGAGCCGGAATTCGCGCGGCTGGAGCACGATTTCCTCGGCCCGGCGGGTGACCTTGTGGGAGAGCCGGTCAAGCATCAGGTCGGCGACCCTCAGCACCGTCTCCTCCGGCGCGCCCTTGGGGCCGCGACGCGACAGCGCCTCGACACGGGCCAAAAGCTCGGAGAACGCATAAGGCTTCGCCAGATAATCATCGCCCCCGGCGCGCAGACCCTTGACCCGGTCGTCGACTTGTCCGAGCGCGGAGAGGATCAGGACCGGCGTCTCGTTATCTTGTTTGCGCAGCGCCCCGACCAGCGTGAGGCCGTCCATTTTCGGCAACATGCGATCGACGATGGCGACGTCATAGCCGCCTTCGAGCGCCAGATCGTATCCGGTGAGGCCGTCATTGGCCTGGTCCACGACATGCCCCGCTTCGCGAAACGCCTTGGCGAGATACTGCGCCGCGTCCCGGTCGTCTTCGATGATGAGGATGCGCATGTCAGACATATAGCGAATCCCGGGCGCTAAGGCCAAAAAAAGGAATGGCGGCAGGTCCTCGGGGGGCTTGATAGGGACCTGCCGCCACCTTGTCGGAGTCGCGCGGGCGGGGATATGTGCGACGCCGACTTGGGCGGAAGAGCGCGCTTTGCGCCGGGCCGGGGACGAGCCCATAAACTCTTCCGTCCATTTCATTTCGGCGTCCTACGGCGAACCGTGGGACGCCGGGTAACTAGGACGCGCGCGCTGGCAGCGTCAGATAATGCTCCCCATCGTTGGACTTGACGCGTACGAGAACCGACTTCTTGCCATCCGACTTCGCGGCGTCGATCGCGGAGACGACCTCGGACGGCCGGCTGACCTGCTTGCCGGCGACCTCGAGGATCACGTCGCCCTTCTTCAGGCCCTTGTCCGCCGCCGCGCCGTCAGGATCGACTTCCGCGACGACCACGCCTTCCTGTCCATGCGCAGGGCGCAGGGTCAGGCCGAGCCTGGCCAGTTCTGAGGCTCCGTTGTCGTCCGAGCCGCGTGCATCCGCGCTCGCCGTCTTGTCGGCCGGCATGGTTCCAAGCGTCACGTCGAGGGTCATCGGAGAGCCGTTGCGGACGAGCGTTAGCTTGACCGTCTTCTTCGGCCCGAGCGCCGCGATCCGGCGGGCGAGATCGTGCGGATCGGAGACCGTCTCGCCATTGACCGCGGTGATCACGTCGCCGCTCTTAACGCCGGCGGCTGCCGCCGGCGAGTCCTTCTGCGCCGCCGCGACCAGCGCGCCGGACGCGTTCTTGAGGCCGAGGTCGTCGGCCAAATCCTGCGTCACATTCTGAATCTGGACGCCGATCCAGCCGCGGGTGACCGCGCCATTCTCCTTGAGCTGCTGCACGACGTTCTGGACGACGTCGCTGGCGATGGCGAAGCCGATGCCGACGCTACCGCCGGAGGGCGAGAAGATCGCGGTGTTGACGCCCACCACCTGGCCCTCGGCGTTGAAGGTCGGGCCGCCGGAGTTGCCGTGATTGACCGGGGCGTCGATCTGCAGGAAGTCGTCATATGGCCCTGAGCCGATGTCACGTCCGCGCGCCGAGACGATGCCCGCTGTCACCGTTCCGCCGAGGCCGAACGGGTTGCCGACCGCGATCACCCAGTCGCCGACGCGCGGCGCGTGAGGGGCGAACGTGACATAAGGGAAGTCGCTCCCCTGAGCCTTCAACAGGGCAAGATCGGTCTTGGTGTCGACGCCGATCACCTTGGCGGGCATGGTCTTGCCGTCGGAGGTGGTGATGGTCACGTCGGTAGCGTGGTCGACGACATGGTCATTGGTGACGATGTAGCCGTCGGACGAAATGAAGAAGCCGGACCCCTGCGCCCGGGAGAAATGATGGCGCGGGGCGTGATCGCCGTCGCCGTTGTCATCGGGCATGCCGAAGTGGCGGAAGAAATGATAGAACGGGCTGTTCTTCGGGATATCGGGCAAACCCGGGATGCCGTCCGAGTCCTCGTCATCGACCGGGTCGGCGTCGGTAAGCTTGACCTTGACCGAAACCACCGCCGGCTTCACCCGATCGACAACGTCGGCGAACGAGGCAGGGCCGGCGGGGACTTGCGCGGTTGTGGCCTCAGCGGAAACGGGAATGACAGAGGTTTCGAACGCGACGCCGCCGAGGGCGGCGAGCGCCACCGCGCCGAGAAGCGCCGCGCGGAAGGAATAAAGGGGTCGATCCAACGACATTAACAGCTCCGAGCATCTTTTTTCGGGTATCGCCGCGGAGACTGTCCCCCGCTGCCTCACTTAGGACAATGCGCCCGGTCGCCTAAACGCGCGATGGCGCGAACATGAAAGCTTGGTAATGTCGCTGCGCTATCCTTCTCGCTCCGGGAGAAGGTGGCCCTCATAGGGATACGGAGGGACGCCGGTCCTTCCGTACGGGCTATGGGGCGTCTGGACGAACGCCCGTCATTCAGGACAGGCTAGGGGCGCCGGCGAGGGGAGAGGCGCGCGCAAACCCCTCACCCCCAACCCCTCTCCCAGCAGGCGAGGGGAGTCGCCGCTCAGGCGTCGGCGGTCTTCGACTTCGGCTTCAGAACCTGGCGGCCCCGGTACATGCCGCTCTTGAGGTCGATATGGTGTGGGCGGCGCAATTCGCCCGAATCCTTGTCTTCGACATAAGACGAGGCTTTCAGCGCATCGGCCGAGCGGCGCATGCCGCGGCGCGAGGGCGAGGTTTTGCGTCTGGGGACGGCCATGGAAAAAACTCCGAACGGAAGCGGGCTTACACGGCCCGGAAATTCATGAAGGCGCGGCTCTTACACGCAATTCTGCCCGGGCGCCAGCCCCAATCGTCGGCCTCAGGCCGCGCCGCGGGTCTCGAACGCGGCGAAGGCGATCGCCTCGCGCGGCGCGCGATTGGCCCACAGCACGAACTGGAACGCCTGGTAATAGGTCTCGCAGGCATCGAGCGCCGCCTTGACCACCGCGCCGCATTGCGCGTCGCTCGCGCCCGCGCCCCCGGCGAGGCACAAAGCGTGGCGAAACATCACCACGTCCTGCAGGCTCCACTGGTCGAAATGCCCGAGCCACAGTTGTTCATTGATCAGTTGCGTCAGTTCGCCGATCGCCGCCCGCTTATGCGGCGGCGCCTTCAAGTCGAACGAACAGCTCACATGCAGCGATTCGAGGTCCGGGAGCCAGGTGAAGGCGACATCGTAATTGGCGAACCGGCCGGAGACGAGGATCGAAATCTCGTCCGTCTCAGCGCGGTCGAAGGCCCAGTCGTTGACGGAGGCCAGCCGCTCGACCACGTCGACGGGATGCTCGCGACGCTCGTCGGCGCTCGTTTCGATGAAGGTCATCAACAGGTCTTTCGGCGGGATCGAGGGACGAAGCAGCCGGGTCGGCCCAAGGCGATTCAGAGAGCGGGCGGCCCGAAGACAACCTTGCTGATTCGCACGCGTTCGTAAACCGAAGACCTCAAGGGGTCCACAAAAACAGTAAACGGAATCAAGACTCTGCTAACGGCGAGGCTTCCTTAACGGCAAGGCTTCCTTAACGGAACGCGAGTCCGATCAAGGCCTTGGCTCGCCAAGCTTCGCCTCAAGCGCAGCCACTCTTGCGGCAAGCTTCTCGTTCTCGTCGCGCGCTTTGGCCGCCATCTCCTTGACCGCCTCGAATTCCTCGCGGGCGACGACGTTCATGCCGGCCATCATCCGCTCCATCTGCGCCCGGGCGAAGGTTTGCGCCTCGCGCTTCGCGCCGTCGGCGAGGCCAGCAGCGTCGGTCATGAGGCGCGAAAGATCGTCGAAAAAGCGGCTGTTGGTCTGCGGCATGGGTTTAGGCTCCGGGCGGCGCCCGCACGAGGCCGAAGCGGGCTTGACCGTCATGTGGCGCGGGGGCATTCGCGGCGCAAGGGCGGCTCCCCGCCGGTCGATTTTTCCGGTTGCCCCGCCCGGCGATCTCGCCCAGCATCGGGCGTTCCCGGTTCCAGAGACACGAGCAATGCGCATCCAAGCCGCCGTTCTTCGCCAGCCCGGCCTCCCTCCGCCTTACGCGGAGTCGAAGCCGCTCGAAATCACCGAGCTCGAGCTTGACCCGCCCGGCCGCGGCGAAGTCCTGGTCAAGATGGCGGCGGCGGGCCTGTGCCATTCGGATCTCTCGGTGATCGACGGTTCGCGCCCAAGGCCCGTCCCCATGGCGCTTGGCCATGAGGCGGCGGCGGTCGTCGAGCAGGTGGGCGACGGGGTCACCGACCTCGTCGTCGGGGACCACGTCGTGCTGGTGTTCGTCCCGAGCTGCGGCCGCTGCGGCCCCTGCGCTGCGGGACGTCCCGCGCTGTGCGAGCCGGGAGCGAAGGCGAACGCCGCCGGAACGCTTCTTTCCGGCGAGCGGCGGCTTTCGTTCCATGCCGAGCCGGTCAACCACCTTCTCGGGGTCTCGGCCTTCGCCACCCATGCGGTGGTGGCGCGCGAATCCTGCGTCAAGATCGACCCCGACCTGCCGCTCGAACTGGCCGCTTTGTTCGGCTGCGCGGTGCTCACGGGCGTCGGCGCGGTGGTCAACACCGCCAAGGTCGAGCCGGGCCAGTCGGTCGCGGTGGTGGGCCTGGGGGGCGTGGGGCTGAGCGTGGTGCTCGGCGCGCGGCTCGCCGGCGCGCGCCAGATCGTCGCCGTCGATCTCTCTGACGACAAGCTCGCCTTCGCGACGAAACTCGGGGCGACGCAGACGGTGAACGCGCGCTCGAACGACGCGGTCGGCGAAATCAGACGGATCTCCGGCAACGGCGTCGATGTCGCGTTCGAGATGGCGGGCTCCGTTCCGGCGCTCGAGCTCGCCTATGCCGTGACCGCCCGCGGCGGCGCGACCGTGACCGCCGGGCTTCCTCATCCGGACAAGCGCATGAGTCTTTCGCCGCTTGCTCTGGTCGCCGAGGAGCGGACCCTCAAGGGCTCCTATGTCGGCTCGTCGGCTCCGCAGCGCGACGTGCCGCGCATGATCGCCCTCTTTCGCGCCGGCCGCCTGCCGGTCGACCAGCTTCTCACCCATCGCCTGAAGCTCGAGGAGATCAACGAAGGCTTCGACCGGCTGCGCGAGGGCGTCGGGGTGAGGCAGGTCATTCTGTTCGAATAGGCTGCCGCCGCGCTCAGGGCAGGTAGGCTCCGAGGTCAGGCGAAGCGGCGCTGCGGACATGGCCCAGAATGTCGGTCGCCGGCATAAGCGTCGCATTGCCAGTCCTGATCGCTGGATTTGTCGAGGCCGTTCCCTTCAAGACAAGATTGTATTGCGCCGTGCCGGTGCTGAACGTCACGAAGAGCGTCGGCGCGGTGTAGGCCGTCTGGTCGAGACTTAAATTGTGATCCAGCTCGACATACGGATTGGCCGTATGGCTGCAAAAGCTTTCCGTGATCGGACAATTCCCGCTTGCCGCCGCGGTCGCGGCGATCAGAGGCGCAATGTTATTGCGGACGATGACATTGCTGGTCGTTCCACCCTCGTGGGTTGTCCCGCCGGCCGTGATCCAAGTCGCCCCCGAGTACATCCAATAGGCCGCGGATTGAGAGACGCCGTTGAGTGGAATGTTCATCACGGTGTTATTGATAATATGGAGCCCGTTGACGCCAGCTATGGTGATTCCGGCGAGACCGCTCGTAAGGACGACGTTGTTCGTAAGCGAGACGTTCTGCCAGAAGCCGTCGAAGATCGAGATCCCCTGCATGCCGACGGCCAGAGGGAGATTTGTAGCGGTCTGACTCTGAATATAATTGCTGTCGATAACGACGTTTCTATTGGTGATGCCGAGCTTATCGTTCCAGTTCCAGCCCTGAATTCCGTCGTTATGAATGCATTTTGACTGGCAGATATCCAGCGCGTTGGTGATATGATTGCCATGGATGATGATGTTGGTCGCCGAATGGTCAATGCCGTCTCCGGCGAAATGATCGATCGTATTGCCCGCGACCATATAGTTTTGTCCGTGTGTTCCGACCTGATCGCCGCCGACATAAATTGCGTTAAATACGTTTTGAATTTTGTTGCTGTTCAGGGCGAGGCAATAATCTTGAGAGGCGTTCACGCCGTCGCTGGGCGCAACCGCAGGGTCGATGGCCGTCTCATTGGTCGTCTCGGCCTTCCATGGGAAAGCGGCGGAAGTCGCTTCGACGATGTTGTTCTCGAACACGACGTTATTGCTCGAAGCCAGGTTGACGAGAATACCGCCGGGCGATTTCGACCGGACGCCGTTCGCGTTGATGGTCAGCCCCGAGAAGACCATGTGGCTCACCGAATTGACCGCAAGAGATGACAAGACCGGCGTCTGTCCCGGACCCGCTTTGATTGTAAGAAATTGCGAATACGATCGGTTCGAAATGCTGACCGCGCCATAGGCGCCCGAATTCAGATAGATAACGTCGCCCGCCGCCGCGGCGCTAAGAATTGAACTGAAGGTGGTGGGCGTCGCGGTGAGCGTTTTTACGAACGTCGCGGGGGCGCCGCGCAGCCCGCGTAAACCCCCGCCGCCAGGGCAGGGGTTTCCAACATAGCGAGCAAGGCAAAGGGAAAAATAGCGAAGCGCAAGTCAACCTTCACCGCATCCTCCGTAGAATCTGGTCGCACCCAGAGAAGTCTGGACATTCGATACTCCGATGTATTTAGGGTCAAAGTCATTATACAGCTATAGATTAGACTATAGTTGAGACTCAGTTCATTTATATCGAATTATCCCAGATCTCCCCAGCGTCAGCATTCCTTATAGCTCTTATTCTCTTACCGCGATACCACCAATTAGTGGAGGATGTCGGGATGAATGAAGATTTACACGCTGAGCAGGGGCTTCTCGACGCTGCCGTTCGGAACGCTGCTTAAACCTGATCGGGCTGTGCTTGAAGGGTTCAACGTGCAGCCGGCGCCGAGGAACGCGCGCTGAAAGAATTACTAAGAGCTCATCCGGCACGACCCGACGAGGTGCCGCGCACGATCGGCCTTCAGCGCCGGCCGCCAGTCGACCAGGTTCTCACCCGTGCGTGCCCGGGATTTCGGTCAGCCATGCCGCATGAAGGCCGCCAGAGCCTCGACCGAGGCGCATAAGCGCGCTTCGCCCGCTTGATGATGGGTGGAGAGAGCCGATCCGCGCCGTGGCCGCCTCAGAAGCCTTGAGCGTCCGCCGGGTGCAGCCAACCGCGAGAAGCGGAGCTCATTTCGGCTGCGGCGCGGGAGCGCCGCCCGAAGTCCCTGGCGGCGGAACCACGTTCGGATCTCGGGTCTTCGGCGCCGGCTTCTGGATGCCTGGATCCACCTCTTTCGGGTGGATGACGCCGTTCGACTGGTTCAGCTCCTTGCTCAGGCTTGGCGCAGTCGCCTTGGCGTCAGGGGTGGTCTTGGGCGGACCCGAGTCGAGGGGCGCGGTCGGATTCGGCGCCGGGCTGGGCGCCTGGGCGTAGGCCGCGCCGCCGACGAGGATTACGCCGGCGACCAGGGGACAAAGTCGTGAAGCGAGGCTCCGCATTGCTCCTGAACGCGCTGAGGGACGGACCGTTCCCTGGGCGGTCGCCAAGCGCGCCCTTAAAGCAAGACCACGATCCGTTGGGCAGACCGGCCAAGCGCGGAGCTTTTCGACAAATCCTTGGCGGTTGATAGAATAGGCGCTACATTATCTGTTTCGCAGAAAGATCGCCAGATGCCCGCGCCAACCGCAAAGTCAGTTCCCATCCTAACCGAACAGGCTGAGCGCGCGCAGCGCATCTTCGCGCGCCTGATCGCGGGAGACTCGATCCGGGCCATCGCCGCCTCGGAGACCCTGAGCGTCCGACGGGTGCAGCAGATCGTCCGCGAGCAGCTTGACCGCCGCGAACTCCAACCCCGCCGACGACTTCGCGCTTCTCCAGATCGCGCGGCTCGAGCGGGCGCTCGACCTCATCGGCGCCCAGATCGACGCCGGCAAGCCTTCAGCGGCGCACGCGTTCGTCCGCATCCTCGACCATCTGAACCGCCTCGCGCCCGACCGGCTGCGGCTCAAGGCCACATTCGAAAGGTTTAACGACGAGGTCGATAAGATGGAGGACAGGCTCGGACGCCTCGACGCCGCTCGCGAGGCTTTGGCGCTAAGACAGGCTGAAACGGCCGCGAAAGCCATGCCCGAAAACGCGACGAAACGAAATGGGCCGCAAGCCCTTGATCTCAAACAAAATAGCGAAATGGCTGATTTGCCGCGCTTAATGATTTCAGAGACTTAAGGCGCACCGTGCGAAACATTTCGTTTCGCGCGGCGAAATGAGGCTCTCGGCTGAAAAGGACCAATATGAAGCAGCAGCGTCGCGCAAAAGCGCACTCAAGCCGCTGAAAACACTGGCCGATAAACTTGTGCGCAAGCCGCCTCAGCCGGAAAGCAGCCCCTTCACGATCGCGCTCGCCTTGGCGAAGTCCATTTCGCCTGGATGAGCGGCCTTAAGCGCGTTGACGACCTTGCCCATGTCCTTGATGCTCCTGGCGTCGGTCGAGGCGATGGCGGCCTTGGCGGCCGCGACCACCGCCGCTTCGTCCATCTGCTTCGGCAGGAATTCGCCGATTACCGCGATCTCGGCGTTCTCCTGCTCGGCCAGCTCCTTGCGTCCGGCCTCGGCGTAGATGGCCGCAGACTCCTGACGCGATTTCACCATCTTGGTCAGGAGCGCAAGCTCGTCGGCGCGGCTCACGATCTTGCCCGCGCCGCGCGCCTCGATCTCCCGCTCCTTGAGCGCGGCCATGATGAGCCGCAGGGCCCCGACGCGAAGCTTGTCGCCGCCCTTCATCGCCTCTTTCATTCGCGTGGCCACGGCCTCGCGCAACGGCGCCGAATCGGACATGGGTCTCCTCGATCGTTCGATTGGGCGCGCCAAAGCTTGACGCGCGGCGAAGGCGGCGCTTAAGCACAGCCGCATGTCACGCGCAACACAGCTCCATCTGTCGCCTGGCGAAGACGCTCCATCTTCTGGCTGGCGCCCGCGCGTCGCGACCGGCGTGATCGTTCTTGCCGATGGCGCGCTGATCGAGGGCTTCGGCGTCGGCGCGACCGGCTCGGCGGTCGGCGAGATCTGCTTCAACACGGCGATGACCGGCTACGAGGAAATCCTGACCGACCCCTCCTACGCCGCCCAGATCATCACCTTCACCTTCCCGCATATCGGAATCGTCGGCGTCAACGACGAGGACATCGAAGCCGTCAACGCCGCCGCCGCATCGGCCGCGGTCGGCGCCGTCATGCGCGCCGACTTGTCGGGCCCGTCGAATTTTCGCGCGCGCGCGCGGCTCGACGGCTGGCTTGAAGCGCGCGGGGTCATCGGCGTCACGGGCATCGACACCCGCGCGCTGACCACGCTCATCCGCGAGCGCGGCATGCCGAACGCGGTCATCGCCCATTCGCCCGACGGCGCCTTCGACCTCGACGCGTTGCGCGCCAGGGCGGCGGCCTGGCCAGGCATCGACGGGATGGACCTCGTCCCCGCGGTCGGCTCGACGCAGCGTTCGAACTGGGACGAAACCAGCTGGACGCCGGAAATTGGTTATGGCCGGCGGCAGGCGACGCGCTTTCACGTCGTCGCGATCGACTACGGGACCAAGCGCAATATCCTCAGGCTCCTCAACGATTGCGGCTGCGCGGTGACGGTCGTTCCGGCGACCGCGAGCGCCGAGGACATTCTTGCGCTCAGGCCTGACGGGATCGTGCTTACCAACGGACCGGGCGACCCGGCGGCGACCGGCGAATATGCCGTGCCGACAATTCAGACGCTGCTAGACGCGAAGACGCCCCTGTTCGGGGTCTGCCTCGGCCATCAGCTCCTGGGGCTTGCGGTAGGCGGCCGCACCGTCAAGATGCCGCAGGGCCATCATGGCGCCAACCATCCGGTCAAAGACTTCACCACCGGCAAGGTTGAGATCGTGTCGATGAACCACGGTTTTGCGGTCGATCGCGCGAGCCTGCCCGCGAACGCCGAGGAGACGCATGTGTCGCTGTTCGACGGCTCGAATTGCGGCATTGCGCTCGCCGACCGTCCGGCCTTCTCGGTGCAATATCACCCCGAGGCTTCGCCGGGTCCGCGCGACAGCCACTATCTCTTCCGCCGATTCGTCGAGATGATCGCCACTTCGAAGGCGAAGGCGACGCAAGCCGCTTAAGGTCCTGCTCGCCCGCGGGTGTCGCTGATCGGCGCATAGGTGAATTCCTGGACGCCGACGTCGACGATGGCGTCGGCCTTGACCCGCGCGTTGACGGCCCTGGCGATCGCCTTGCTCATCTTGGCGAGATCGAACCGGTCGAGGTGGTCGAAGTCGATCGTGTCATCGTCGTAGACATAGCGAAACGCCTCGTCGACCAGGATCGAATCCGGCGCCATCGCCGCCGTCTTGAGGGCGCCCAGGTCGACTGTATAGCTGAGCAGCATCACCGCGTAGCCCTTGACCGCGCCGTCCTTGATGCGGGGCACGTTGATCTCATGCGTCTTGCGCGCTTCGGTCGCTCTGGCGACCGGGGCGGCCGAGCGCGCCTCGCGCATAGCGAGGACCCTGTCAGTTCCCATCTCGCCCGCGATCATTCCAGCGACCGCGGCGAGCCCGATGAGCATGGCCTTGATCATTCCCGCGACCGCCTCCAGGCGAGGGCGGTGTAGGTTCCGTCGGACTGGCCGTCCTGGATGGCCCGGGCGATGATCTCCGAGACTGCGTGGCAGGCTTTCAGCTGGACCGCCAGCGCTCGCCGATTGAGCTCCAGCTTGGCGTGCAGTTCTCCTAGCGCATCACGCAGCGGCCCGGACATTGTTGAGCCGCCGAGCGCCGGGACCAGGCGGTTGAGCTCAAGCAGCCCCTGGTTCTTGCTCAGGCTATAGGCCTCGTATTTGACCCGCCGGCCCTGCTCGAGGTCCCGGTTTTCCGCGTCGATGGTAGCGATCAGGCGCTCGACGATCGGCAAGGCCACGGCGGCCGCCGGCGATTGCGGTCGACGCAGCGGTTGGCTCATGTCCGTTTGCCCCCGGCGAACAGAATGGCCCCGTTGTCGAGGTCAGCGGCCGACGGCTCCGAGAGGAGGTTGGCGCTCATCTGGACGGCAGATTCGCCAGCGGCCCTGGCGGTTTCGCCGGCGCGGCCCGACCGCGGCTCCATCTCGTGGGTGGCGAACAGGCGCCGGGCAAGGCCGAGTTTGCCGGATTTGGCGATCTGCATCGAAACCTGCTCGGCGAGCATCGATCGCCACATGTCGCCGGCCATTCCCTGGCCGAAGACGCTGGCCGTATCCTTCGGCAGGAGTTCGCCGACGAACGAATTGAGCATCATCGCCTCGAACTGGATCTTCGCCTGGCCAAGCTTGTCCGCTCCTCCCGCCGCCTCTGCGAGACGCGAGCGCGCATCGGCCGCGTTCGCAGTCTGCGATGCCATTTGCGTCGCCGCGCCGGCCGCCCGGTCCAGGTTGGCGGCAAAGTCCGCCGCAGGCGCGTTCGAGCCCGCAATCGCGTTGAGCCGTTGGGCGGCGAGGCTCGCGCGCGAAGGATCGGCGGCGCTCGCCACCTCGAGGACGACATCGGTGCGAGGATTGAAGGTCATGGGCAGCGGCAAAGTACGAGGGATGCGCCATCCTCCGCCTTAAGCCTTACGTCGAGCTTGCGCTTCGGAGGCCAATCGCCCGCTCGATGATCTCAGCCAGCTCCTTGCGCTCGTTCAAGCGCCGGTAGCTGAGAGATGCCGCTTCGATCGCCAGCTCGACAAGTTTGGCCCGCGTTCCCTGCGCGATCGCGCTGCGGCGCGCGCTTTCCTGCTCGCGCTCCAGCTGATCGAGCTTGAGCTGCAACGAGCGGATACGCCGCGCGATCAGACCGGCTTGAGCGCCATAGGCGATCGTGTCCGTCTCCAGCGCCTCGAAAACCGCCTTCAGATCGTCACCCAATCCCGCCTGTTGACGTTCGAGCGCATTGAGCCGCCAGCGGCCCACATCATGCATGAGCGTTTGAAACCGGCCCACGCGGGTCAGAGCATCGAGGCGTTTCTTCATTTGCTAGCCGGAAATGAGCCAAGCGCCGAAGCCGCTAATGAAGGCCTCGACCGCCGGCTTGATAGTGAAGTATAGCAATAGCAGGCCACCCGCCGCGACGAATGGCGTAGCGACGAAAAAGACCTGGACCTGGGGCGTGAGCCGGTTGACCAGCGCCAGCGCCAGATTGACCACGAGCGCATAGATCACATAGGGCGAAGTGATCCTGAGCGTGAGCCGGAACGATTTGCCCAGCGCGTCGGCTATCTGTTTGAGCGCGAGCTGCGCATTGAAGTCGGCGCCGACCGGAATGACGTCGTAGGAGGCCACGAGGCCGCGCAACAGCTCCCAGTGAAGGTTGGCCGCGAACAGGAGCGCAATCGCGGCAAACGAGATTAGCGTCGCCAGGGGCGCCATTGTCCCGTCGCTTTCGATCTGAAATCCGGACGGGCTCGCAAATCCAAGCATGGAGGCTGCGCCTGTGGCCAGAGCTTCGAGTGCGAAATAGAACAATCGGGCCAGGACCCCGATCATCCCGCCAACCAGCGATTTGACGACGATCATCCTAAGGGTGAGGATCGGATCGTCGCCGAGCGCGGCGGCGGGCACGCGCTCCAACAGCAGGGGGGTCAGCGTCAGAGTCAGCGCGAGGGCGACGAACAAGCGAACCTGCGCGGGAATTTGAGTATTCGAGAATCCAGGCGCCAGCATCAGGCAGGCGCCGATACGGCAGAACAGAATAAAGGCGCCGATCGCCGCTCTCGGCGCGAGCGCCGCGTGAGGCGCCGCCATCGCTCCGGAGACGAGCGCCGTCATGCGATCGCGCCCAGCGACTTCACGTCGAAGCCGCGCGCGATTTCGAGTTGTGATAAAACCGCCAGGGTAGGAAACATGCGCTCGATGATCATCCGTACGTAGGGTCGCGTCTCAGCGGCGGTAACGAGCGCGAACACGCGCCGCTCGTCCATCCGTTTGCGAATCGCGGCGGAAGCCTCGGCGGCGAACTGCTCCATCAGCCTCGGGTCGATGTCGAATTCAACCACGTCGCCCTTGGCATCGCGCTTGAGGCTTTGATGGAAGGCGAGATCCCAGCGATTGCCGAGTTCAAGACGGCGAGCGCGCCGTCGTCGGCAAGGTCACCGCAGATCTGTTGGGAGAGACGGATGCGCACCTGCTCGGCGATCTGCTCGGGCCTTCGCGCGTGCGGCGCGACTTCCGCGACCGCCTCAAGGATGAGACTAAGATTGCGGATGGAGACGCGCTCGGCAAGCAGGAGCTTCAGGGTTGCGAGCAGCGTGGATTGCGAGATCTGCGACGGGCATATGTCGTCGAGCAGCCGTTTGTACTCGGGTTCGAGGCGATCGAGCAGCGCGCGCATGTCCTTGTACGACAAGAGTTGTGCGAGATTGTTGTGGATGACCTCGCTCAAGTGGGTGAGCAGCACCGAGACCGGGTCGACCGGCTTGAAGCCGTTGCGCCTTGCGTCTTTGACGAACGCCTCGGGAATTGCGATCGCCCGGATGCCGAACGCGGGTTCGCGCACCTCGTCGCCCGGCAAATTGGGACGGGGGCCGTCGCCGATGATGATGAGATGGTCCCTGGCCCGCAGTTCCTGGGTCGCAACTGCGGTTCCATGAATCTTGATCTGATAGGTTCTCGGCGCCGCCTTGATGTCGTCGGAGAGTCGAATTTCCGGAACGACGAAGCCATATTGGCGAGCAAACTTGCGCCGCATCTTGGCGATCCGTGAGCCGATCTCGTCGCGCGCGGCGAGCAACGCGGCATTGAGCTCCTTGCTCAGCACGAGTTCGATCTCGAACGACTTGAGCTGCTCCTTGATCGACGCGCGCGTTTCCGCCTTGGCCTGCTCGACCATTGCTGCGGCCTTTGCCGCCTCGGCTGCGCGGTCCCTTTCGTTGCGCCGTGGAATGGCGACGCCGACGAATGCCATCAACCCACCGATCAGCGCGAAGGGCAGGAACGGCAAGCCGGGAACGACGCCGAGGACTGCCATCGCCAGCGCAGCGAGAAAGAGCGCGTTGGGATAGCCGCTCAATTGGTCGATGACCGCCTTGTCGGCCGAGCCGCGCGTTCCGCCCTTGGCGACCAGGAGGCCGGCGGCGAGCGAAATGATGAGCGCCGGAATCTGCGTCACCAGGCCGTCGCCCACCGAGAGCTTGGTGAAGACATCGGCCGCGGAGGCGAGCGAAAGCCCATGCCGGGTGACGCCGATGACGATGCCGCCGAAGATATTGACGGCAAGAATGATGAGGCCGGCGATCGCGTCGCCGCGAACGAATTTCGACGCGCCGTCCATCGAGCCGAAGAAGGCGCTTTCCTCCTCGAGTTCGCGCCTGCGCGCCTGCGCCACCTTCTCGTCGATGAGGCCGGCCGAGAGATCCGCGTCGATCGCCATCTGCTTGCCGGGAATGGCGTCGAGGGTAAATCGCGCCCCGACCTCGGCGATGCGGGTCGCGCCCTTGGTGATGACAAGGAAGTTGATCGTCACCAGAATAAGGAAGACGATGATGCCGATGACAAAATCGCCGCCCATGACCAGACGGGCAAAGCCGCCGATGATGTAACCTGCCGATGTCGGTCCCTGTTCGCCGTGCGCCAGGATGAGTCGCGTCGTCGAAATGTTGAGCGCGAGCCTCAAGACCGTCGCCACCAGGAGCACGGTCGGGAAGGCCGAGAACTCGAGCGGCTTTTGGATCCACAGCGCGACCATCAGGATGAGCACGGAAAGGGCGATCGACAGCGCGAGGCCGAAGTCGATCATCACCGCCGGAACGGGAAGGAAGAACAGGCAAAGAATGAGGACGATGCCGGCGGCGAAGGCGATGTCCTTCCCGCCGCGGTTCGCGGCCGAAGGCGGCGCGGAGTACGGGGACGGCGCACTGGCGATCGCCGCCGCAGCCGCCGTCGACACTCCCGCCATGACCCGCCCTCGCCGCTAGCCAACGCCGCCGCCCGCGGCTGACGCGAAAACAGTGTGCGGCGAACCTTGCGCGAGGATCGCTGAAGCCGGCGGATTCGCCGAGTTTGGCAAGGCGGTTGATTTGCTCGAGCCGCTCGGTTGAGATGAAAGCGCCGCCGCAATCGTGACCTGCCGAATAGGGGGCCCGTTTGCCTGCCCGAATCTCCGGAGCGAAACATGAGCTTGCCCATTCTAGAGAATATCGCCAAGAGCGCTCGGCATGCGACCTTCTACCTTTCGTGTGGCGCGGAGCAGGCGACGCCGATCATCTTCCTCCATGGCTGGCCGGAGTTGTCGGTCTCCTGGCGCGGACAGCTTCCGGTTTTTGCCGGCCTTGGCTTTCGCGCCGTTGCGCCTGACATGCGCGGCTACGGGCGCTCCAGCGTCCATCCGCGGCACGAGGATTATGCGCTAGAGGAAATCGTCGCCGACATGCTCGAACTTTTGGCTTCGCTCGGGGCGGAGAAGGCGATCTGGGTCGGCCACGACTGGGGCGCGCCGGTCGTCTGGTCGATCGCACAGCACCATCAGGAACGCTGTCATGGCGTCGCCAACCTCTGCGTGCCCTATATCCCGAACGGCTTCGCGGTCGAGAACCTGATTCCGTTGGCGGACCGAAGCGTCTATCCGGTCGACAAGTTTCCGGTCGCGCAATGGGACTATCAAATGTTCTACCGCGGGAATTTTGCCGTGGCCGAGGCCGGTTTCGAGACCAATGTCGGCGCGACGGTCCGGGCGCTCTTCCGCGCCGGCATTCCCGAGGGCAGAGGCAAGCCTGCGCGCACCGCGTTCGTCAGCGCCAACCGAAGCTATTTTGGCCAGGGTAATTCGGCCGCGCCTGACCTTCCGCGCGACGCCGCCGTACTCGGCGAGGAAGACGAGCATCGCTACGTCGCGGCGTTGGAACGCAACGGGTTCTTCGGACCCTGCAGCTGGTACATGAACTGGAAGGCCAATATCGCTTATGCCGAGCGGGCGAAAGCCAACTGGCGGCTCAATATGCCGGCGCTCTTCCTGCACGCGGCTTACGATTATATCTGCGAGACCCTCGTCTCGCGCCTCGCCGAGCCGATGCGCGCCCACTGCGACAACCTGACCGAAGCGACGATCGGCTCTGGGCATTGGATGGCGCAGGAGAAGCCGGTTGAGGTCAATGCGGCGCTGGCGAGATGGATGGGTTCGCAGTTTCCGATGCTGTGGGCGACTCGTCCTCTTGCGCGCGATGACGACGCGGTTCCGCCCGGTTGACGAAAACTCGCAGCACGTGGCTACTTATACCCTTGCTCGATCCGCGCGTAGACCGACTGGGTGAAGATCGAGAACTTCGCCCCGACGAATGAGGCTGTCAAACTCGCGGCGACAAAGACCGCGATCATCTTCGGCACGAAGGTGAGCGTCATCTCTTGTATTTGCGTCAGGGCCTGGAGCAGCGCGATCACCACGCCGACCGCCATCGCCGCTGCAACGCAAGGCCCGGCGCCGACCACCACCATCCAGATCGCCGACTGGACGAGATCGATCGCGTCGCCCTCGTTCATTGCACGCTCGCGCCGCTGGCGAGGGAGACGGTCGAGCCATTGGTCAGTGTCGCGACCGCCCCCGAACTGGTGACGCTGACCGAGGCCACCTCGCCCGAGGCCGAGCCGTCGGCGGACGTGACTTTGTGACCAATGAGCTGCTCGGCCTGGCTCAGCGAAGTCGCCGTCAACAGCGAGGCCAAGGTCGTATTGGTCTGCACCGCCTGGCCGACTTCGGAGACCGTAGCGAGCTGCGACACCATCTGCGACGGATCCATGGGCTGGGTCGGGTCCTGATTCTTCATCTCCGCCATGAGGAGGGTCAGAAAATCGTTATAGCTGAGGCTTTGCGTCGCCGCGCTTGCCGACGACGCGCTGGTTGAACTCGATGCGGTGGCGGACGAAACGGGGGTTGTGGCGCTGACGGTCATGGCGTTCTCCTCATTTCACGCGGCGCTCGGCGTCGTGGCGAGCGGCTGAAGCTCCTTGTCCTCGAGAACGAACAGGCTTCGCAGCGCCTTCAGCGCCTCGAAATTGCGGCCGCGCAGGAGCGAGGCGGCGACGCTCTTGAGGCCCCCTGTCAGCTCGGGCGTGTGATAAGCGGCAAGCGCCGATTCGATCAGCGAACGGACGAGCGGCGCCGCGCTGGCGGTGGCTGTCGGGTCCATCAGCATGATCTGGACGGCGAAGTAGATCTGACGGACCGGCGTCGTCGCCTCCTCCGCCTGCATCACGTGGTTCTCAAGTAGGAAGGTGACTTCGTTCAAGAGCTCGATCGAAGCCTTCCGATCGATGCGGATGACCGCGCCGTTGATGAAGAACCGTTCCCCGGCTCTGAGGGTAATGTTCATGGAGCAACCCTCACTTCAGCCCGTCGCGGATCAGCTCGTTGATTTCGATCATCGGCGTGAGATCGTTGGTCAGCCCGCCGCGCACGCGATCGATCTCCTTCATCATCCATACGCCGATCGAGATGATTCCGGCTCTGAGCTGTTCCGGCAGCTCATTGTTCGGGTCGTTGAGGTCGTTGATGAAGATCGTCCACAGGCGGCGGAGATAGAACAGCGCCTCAATGCGCTCGCGCGAATGTGGACCCTTCTCCTGGGCCATGCGCAGCATCCCGATCACGCGATCCATCGCCACCCGCTCGCGCGCGCGCATCGCCTTGTGGGAGTCCTCGATCACATCGTTGTAAGCGAATTCGTACATCGCGCCCTTCACGTTTCATGCGACCGGCAGATATTGCGCAAGATTCAACTGCGACAGGCGCGATGTGAGCTCGTAGGCCATCTGGACCTGGTTGGTCAGGGCGGTGATCTGAGCCGCCGTCGTTGTCGTGTTGACGTTGTCGAGATTGCCAATCTGGTCTTGCAGGATCGTGAGCTGCGAGCTCATGGAACTATTGGCGTTTGTGACGGCGCTCTGGGTCGAGCCGAGCTCGGTCTGAAGGTTGATCATCGAATCGACGCCTTGCGACACAAGCGAAGAGGCGGCCGTGGCCACGGCCTGCTGGGCATCGCTGCTGAGCGCCGATCCGCCGAATTCGCTCAACATCGTGTAAGCTTGGGCCAACTGTTGAAAGCCGGCCTGATTGGCGTTCGTCGAGGTCGTCACGGTCTCACCCGGCGCGATCTCGGCGCTGGTGTCGACACTCGAGGCGGACGACCAGTCTGCGCTCCATGACGCGCCCGTAAACAACGTGGCGAACGGCCCGGAAAGAAAGCTCTGCATGTCCGACGCCGAGATGTTCGCTGCGGCTGGATCGGTTGGCAGGACGCCGAAGGTGGTCTGAAAAGCCTGGTCGATCGCGGTCTTGGCGGCTGAGCTCGGAGTCGAATAATAGTCCGCCATCGGCGCGACGGCCGAATTGATGCCGGCGAACACATATTGATCCCCCGACGTCGCATTGGCTGAGGAAGTGAGCGACTGCAGCGCCGATTGCCCGATGTTCTGAAGCGAGACGCTGGAATCGCCGCCTTGCGTCCAGGTGGCGAGATCGCTCAGCGTCGTCTGGGCGCTCGACTGGATGGCCTGCAGCGCGCTCTGCGTGGTCGACAGGCTGGTCGAGACGAGACTGTTGCTGCTGGTCAGGGTCTGGAGCAGGCCGACCTGCTCCTTCAGCGAAAGCTCGTAGCCCGACTGGTCACCGAGCTGCAGGCCGAGATTGGCGTACTGCCCGGTCGATTCCTCGGTCATCGCATTTGTGAGCTGCGACTGGGCTTGCATGACCGGTCCCACCAGGCTGTTAGCCAGGTAGGGGGTCGAAACAAGGTGTGCACCCACGGTGGTCATGCCGCCTGCAACAGGGCCGAGAACATGCTGGTGACGGTCGTCAACAGCTTCGCCGTTGAGGCGTAGGAGTTTTCGAGGTTCAGCATGTTGGTCATCTCAGTGTCGAGGTTGACGCCGGTTGCGTTCGACAACGCCGAGGTCGCCTGGGCTGCGAGCGCGCTCTGATAGGAGGAGGAGTCGCTCGCCTGCTGGTTTGCGGCTTGCAGCCAGCTCACCGAGGCATTGGCGTAATCAGTGAGGCTGGACGATGAGCCGAGACCCGCGGACGGGTCGAACGTCTGCGTCGCGCTGATCTCGCCGATGAGCTCCTGGATGCGTCCCGTATAGCTTGCAGCGCCCGTCGTGTTGTAGGTGTAGGCCGCGTTTCCAGGGTCCGAGATGCCGCCGTCGCGCAGGAGAGTGGGGTCACCTCCTTGCGACGGGTCGACATTCGGATTGACCTCGATCGCGGCGGCAAGGCCCGTCGTCGCTGTCATTGAGGGCAGGCTGGTCGCTCCCGGGGTCGTGAACAGCCCCGGCAGCGAAGCCAGCGTCGGGGTCGCTGACTGGTCGCTCTCCGCGAAGGCGTTGATGAGGCCGCCGGCGATCTGGTCGAGCTGGGCCTGATATTCCGGCGCGAGCGTATCCCGCACCGCAGCATAACCGGCGAGTGCGCCCGATTGAATGGGCATCGGCGAGTTGGCGCCGGTGATCGGCACGCCGCCGACGGTGACGGCTGCCCCGTTCGCGCCATCGACCAGCGTTGGGGTTGCTGTGAACGAGACAGTGCGCGGGGTGTCCTGGAACAGCGTGACGCCGCTGTCGGTATAGATCAACTCCGAGCCATTGGCGGCCACCGTCGTCGACACGCCGATCTGCTGCGCGAGTTGGGTTACGATCGAATCGCGCGTATCCTCGGCGCTCGAGACATTGGCGCCGGTCTGAAGTCCGCTGACAACCGCATTATTGGCGGCCGTGAACTGATTGAGCAGCGAATTGACCGTGTTGACCGATGAGGCCATGTTCTGATCGGCCTGTTCACGCACCTGCTGGACCGTTGCGCTGGCGCTGTTCAGCGACGAGGTGAAATCGGAGGCCGCTGTCACCACTGCGTCGGCGGCGGACGACGAGGTCGGCGAGTCCGCGTAGGTTGTGAGCGCGCTTTGCAGGTTGGCCAGCATGGCGGAGGGCGAGGCGCCGTTCTGGTTGGCGCCCGAAGTCGAAGAGGTCGATGCACTGTCGTCGACGGTCTTAGCGAGGGTGGTGAGCCCGTCCGAAATCGCTTGCTGCGCCGCCGCCTGCGAGGTGGAACTCGAGGCTTGCTCCAGGAGCGTCGCGTTGGCCTCCCGGGTGACGGAAGCGACCTCGGCTCCGCCGTAGGAATTCGTCACGACATTCGCAAGCTCGCGCGAATAGCCAGGCGTGTTGACGTTGGCGATATTGTTGGAGACGACACCTGTCTGCGCCGCATTGGCGGCGAAGGAAGAGCTGATGACGTTAAAGGCGGTCGACATTCTCATTGAAGCGGCTCAGGCTTTCGACCTTACGGTTTCAGTCCGTTCAGGACGTCAAGAATGTTGGCGCCCGTCTGAAACACTTTGGAATTGGCTTCGTAGGCGCTCTGCGCCTGGATCATGTCGGTCAACTCGGTCGCCAAATCGACCGTCGAGCTTTCGAGCGACGAGGATTCAATCTTGCCGAAGCCGCCGTTGCCCGCCGTTCCCAGATAAACCGGGCCGGAAGAGGAAGTCGGCAAATAGGCGCTGCCATTGACCGAAGCGAGATTGTCCGGGCTTACCACATTGGCGAGCGGAATATCGTAGGCGGCGCCCGAGGTCCCGTTCGCATAGTTGAACATCACCGATCCACTGGTCGAAATGGAGACGCCACTCGATTCCGCTGGGCGCATTTCCGTTCGCTGTCGCCGCCGACACGTTAAAGCCCGCTGCAAGCTGCGTGACGTTGCTGATGTCAACGCTCATCGTCTGGCCGTTCGGGACGGTGAACGAGAGCGGCGAACCCGAGGAGAGCGCGCCGGTCGTCGAGTTGAAGGTCAGGGTCTGCGTCACCAGCGGGCCTGACGAATAGGGAAAGCCGCCGCCGGTCGAAGCGTCCGCCGCGTCATAGGCGTCCACCTCCCAGGTCTTGGGCCCGGTGTTGGTGAAGTAAGTGTTGATCGTGTGAGAGCCGCCCAGATTGTCGTAGACGACAAGAGACGTCGCATCGGTATAAGTCGAGCTTGCCGTGTTGGTTGACGGCAGATTGGCCGCCGCGACGGCGGTTGCCGTTGACGGCAGATTGGCGGTCAACGAGGCGGAAGTCGTCGCGGTCGCGGTCTGCCCCGCGTTGACGACGTTGACCTTTTGGAGACCTGTCAGCGAGTTTGCTGCAAGCGGAGAAACGCCATTTTGGACGTTTGCCGCCATCAGGTAGTAGCCAGCGCCGTTGACGAGGTTGCCCGAAGCGTCCGGCGTGAAGGATCCGTTGCGCGTCAGATAGAGCGTGCCGCTCGAGTCGGAAACGACGAAGAATCCGGAGCCTTGGACGGCCAGGTCCGTCGCGGTTGACGTCGAGACGACGTTGCCCTGCAATGCGTTGAGTGAGACTGCGCGCGTGGAGACTCCGCCGAACGATTGGTCGCCGTCAGCAATTTGATCGACCAGGCTCGAGAAGTCCGTCTCGACGTTCTTGTAGCCGGTGGTGTTGGAGTTGGCGACATTCTGGGAAATCGTCGACAGCCAGTTTGAATTGGCCTGCATGCCCGAGACGCTGGTGTTGAGAATGCTCATGGAGACTCCTTGCAGGGACGGGTCTATTTGACCCGGTGGCCTTGCGCGAGGCTGGTGCCTGCGCGCGATCAGCTTGCTGAACGGACCAGGCTGCCGATCAGCAGATTCCAGCCGTCGATCAGCACGAAAAACAGGATCTTGACCGGAAGCGAGATGACCGAAGGTGGCAGCATCATCATGCCCATCGACATCGTCAGCGTCGCGACGATCATGTCGATGACCAAAAACGGCAGCACAATCAGAAACCCGATCTCGAAGCCTCGACGGAGCTCGGAAATCATGAACGCCGGGATAAGGAGCCTCAAATCCGCTTTCGAGCGGTCCGTGACGTCGAAGCGCCCTTTGGACAGGCTCTCGAACAGCGCGATATCCTTTTCCCGCACCTGGCCGAGCATGAACTCCCGAAACGGCTCGATGACCGCAGCGAGGGCGTCCTGCTGGCTGATCTTGTTGTCCATCAGCGGCTGGAGCCCGTTCTGCCAGGCGCGGTCGAAAGTCGGCGCCATGACAAAGAAGGTCATGAACAGCGACAGGCTGATGAGGACGAGGTTGGCCGGCGCGCTCTGCAGGCCCAGGCCGGAACGCAGGAACGAAAGCGCGACGATGAAGCGCGTGAAGCTCGTAACCATGATGAGCAGGCCCGGCGCCACCGAAAGCACGGTGAGAATCGCGACAAGTTCGATGATGCGGCCGCTGGCAGTAGCGTCGCCGGCGGGGATCAGGGCGTTGAGGTCGACGGTCTGCGCCGCCGCCGGACAGCTTGCCGTGAGCAGCGCGGCGCCTACGCAGATTGCCCGTTTCATTGCACCACCAATGTTCGGATCACGAAGGCGCGCACTTTTCCGCCGCTCCGGGTCCCCGCCCGCTCGTTGAGGTCCTGGCGGATGTTTTCCAGTCCGATAGGCCCTTCAAGCTGGCGCAATGAGACGGTTCTGAGATAGGCGAGGACATCGTCGCCGATTTGCCCCGCGACGGCTTCGGGATGCGGCAAAGTCTTCGGGTCAAAAATGATCGAACCTTCGAGCCGGATCCACGTGTCCTGCGGCGCGCCGAGGTTGGTCACGATCGGCGACAGGTCGACGATCGTCGAGGGTTGGGCCGGCGGAGCGGCGGCCGATGATTCCGCAGGTTTGCCCGTCTCCGGCGTCGCGGCGGGGCGCCACGTTTCAAACGCCGCGCCGGCGCAGGCGCCCAAAAGGATGACAAACGCCAATTCGATCAGCGATCTCCTCGACGAGCCTTTGGCTACAACGTTCTGCGGGAGAGCGGAATCGGACATCAACGCTCCGGCTAAAACGGCCTGAGGGCGTCGTAAATCTGTTGTCCCCAAGCCGGCTGCTGAAAATCGTTCTGACGTCCGCGGCCGCCATAGGAAATGCGCGCCTCCGCGATCCGATCATAGGCGACCGTGTTGTTGAGCGAGATGTCGAGCGGGTTTACAATTCCCGCAACAGTCAGTTGACGCAGCTCGTAGTTGACGCGCACTTCCTGCGATCCTGAGATGACGAGATTGCCGTTGGGAAGGACGCGGGTGACGACGGCCGCCACCGACACTTGAATCTGCTCAGACCTATCGATGTTGCCTTGGCCCTGCGTTGACGCAGAGGAGGAGAGGTCGCCGAGCAGCTTGGCGGGCTGGTTCGACGACGACGCTGGCGAGCCGTTATTGTAGCCGAAGTCGACGACGACCCCGTCCTTGGTTGTTTGCGAGCGGCCAGAGGCGTTGCCAAGGCTCGCTTTGTCATTCATTGAGATCAGCACCCGCACGATATCGCCGACATGCGCGATGCGCGGCTGGCTGTACAAGGACGGCGGCGGCCCAGTCAGAGGCGGCGGAGTTAAGACTCTGGCGGTCTGAATACTCGCCGTCTCCTCGGTCACGAGCCCGGAGCCTACAGGCGAAAAGTAGGGCTCGCGCATGAATTCGCTGGGGTTGTTCGCGCAACCCGCAACCGACATCGCGATCGCCAGCAGAAGCGGCGGCAAGAGCGGCCGCATCAGGACTTCTTCTCCGCGTTGGCCGCGCCCGAGAGAAACGCCGCAAGCTTGCTTGCCCGCTCGGCTTCCATCTCATTGAGAATGGCCCCGGCGGCGCCAGGCTTGAGCTTGCCCAAGATCGCCGCCGCCATTTGATCGTCCATCGCAGCGATCTGAGCGGCCGCGGTCTCCGGCTCCATCCTGGCGTAAATGGCGACGAGATTGTCGCTCGCCGCCTTAAGCGCCGCGTCCCGCTTGGCCACCCATTCCTGCACCGACGCTTCGGCTTTGTCGAGATCGGCCAGCCGCTGCTTAACCTGCGCGTCGAGTTCGTCGAGGCGCTTCGTCTCCCAGGCGATGCGCGCCTCGGCGATCGATGGGACGACGTTGGCGCAGAACCGGCTAGCTTCAACGTCCACAGCTTTGTCAGCGACGATTGCCTTTGGCTTCTCCCTTTCAAGCGCCCGCCCGTTCTGAGCGACTGCCGGACCGGCAAGCAGAGCGGCGGCGACGCTGAGTAGTACGGGCGCGCACAGCGAGCGAATCGTTCGGCCTTGCGCCAGAGAGGCAAATGGCATTTGTGGACCTCGAGAATGGGCGCCATCCTCGACCGCGCCGCTTGCGCTAGGCTGACTTCGTTAACTTTAGGCCGTCGTCATCCCGATCACTGAATGACGAGATCGGCCTGCAGGGCTCCCGCCGTTTTGATCGCTTGAAGGATCGCAATGATTCCCGGCGGCTTGACGCCGATCCGATTCAAGCCACTGACCAGCGCTCTCAAGCTTGAGCCGCCGACAATGGCGATTGGCCCGCCTCCCTGCTCGACGTCGATTCGAGTATTGGGGGTGACGACCGTCCTGCCGTTTGAGAACGGGGCCGGCTGGGAGACGCGAGGCTGCTCTGCGACCCGAACAGTCAGCGTCCCATACGTCACCGCGACGGTCGAAATCTGCACGTCCTGTCCGACCACCACCGTCCCGGTCCGCGCGTCGAGAACTACACGCGCGGGCGTGTCCGGCTCGACTTGCAACTCTCCGACTTCAGCCATGAATCTCGCGAACGAGACGTTGCGCGGTCGCAACAATTCAACTCTCCGGCTGTCGACCGCGAAGGCCGCGTGGGTGCGGAATCGCTGGTGGGAATAGGCGTTGATCGCATCGCCGACCCTGACCGCCGTCGCGTAGTCGGGGTTCTTCAATTCGAGCATCGAGCGCAACGCGTCTGAAAAACCGGGAAGCTCATGCTCAACGATGGCGCCATTCGGAATGCGGCCGGCGGTGGGAACGCCTTGGGACAGCGTCTCGCCTTGGCCTTGTGTTTCGAACCCGGTCACCGAGACCGCGCCTTGCGCGCTCGCGTAGATCGTTCCGTCCGCCGCCTGAAGCTGGGTGAGCAGCAGCGTTCCGCCCATCAATGACGGAGCGTCGCCGAGAGCGGAGACGGTGACATCCAGCCGCGAGCCCGGCTCCATTCCGGCTGCGAGATCCGCCGTGACGATGACCGCGGCGACATTGCGATTCCGGAGCGACGCGCCGTGTACGTCAAGCCCGAGGTGCTCGAGCATCGCCTGCACGGACTGCTCGGTGAAGGGCGCGTTGCGCAAGGTGTCGCCTGATCCTTGAAGCCCCACCACGAGGCCGTAGCCGACGAGCTGACTGTCATGCGCGCTGCGCAGGACGGAGATGTCCTTGATCCGCACAGCGCCGGCGGGCGCTGCGAGGAGACAAAGAGCAAGCGCGAGAATCAATCGCCGCATCATCCCCCGCTCACCCGGACCGAGCCGTCCGGCTGCACGGCGCCGGACACGGTGACGCCGCTGTCGTCGTTGCGGACCCTGACGATGTCTCCGATCGAACCATCCTGAAGCGCTGAGCCGGTCGTCATGATCACGAGACCGTCCTCGGAAAAGACGAGCTTGACCTCGGCGCCATTGGAAACGAGCTTCCGGTTGGAGACGCCCGAAAACGGGATCGCGTGACCTGGCAGCAATGTAAGCCGCGCCACCCTGCCGACGATTAGCGAGCGCGAATTGACGAACGGCCCTGATCCGTCGCGCGCGGCGTTCGGATCGTCGACAAGCATCTCGTCCAGGATCAGGTCGCCCGGATAGATGACCGCTTTTGGGGTCGGGATCGCGGCTTCCTGCGCCAAAGAAGGAACTGCACAGGCGGCCGCCACGATCGCAACGATCGCGGCTTTGAGAACCGGTCGGGCTTGCGTCAGTGTCATCGCGTTCGCCTCCGCGGCCTAGCCTAGCTGCGCATGTTGGAGATTGTGCCGGACATCTGGTCGGCCGCCTGGATCACCTTGGAGTTCATTTCATAGGCGCGCTGGGCTGCAATGAGGTTGGTGATCTCGGTGACCGGATCGACGTTGGACGCCTCGACGTAGCCCTGCTGAATGATTCCGAACGAGGTGTCGCCCGGAACGCCGACCGTCGGCAGGCCGGACGCAGCGGTCTGCTGGAAGTAGTTGCCGCCAAGGGCCAGGAGGCCCGCTTCGTTGACGAAGCTCGCGATCGTCAATTGGCCGAGCTGCTGCGGCGTCGCCTGGCCTGGAACTGTCGCGGTCACCAGACCGGTCTGGCTGACGGTGACGGCGGTGGCCGTCTGCGGGATGAGAATCGCCGGGGTCACCTGGTAGCCGTCCATGGTGACAAGCTGACCATTCGCGTTGGTGTTAAATGCCCCGTCGCGGGTATAGACGGTGTCGCCATTCGACGTCGTGACCTGGAACCAGCCGCGCCCATTGATCGCCAGATCGAGTTGGTTGCCGGTATTGGTCAACGCGCCCTGAAGATTGACGCTGCGAATCGCGGCGGTGCGAACGCCAAGGCCGATCTGCGCGCCTTCAGGAACGGTCGCGTCGCGGCCGCGGTTCGAGACTCCCATCAGACGCTCGGTCTGATAGATGAGATCGGTGAATTCCGCCCGCGAGCGTTTGAAGCCCGTGGTGTTGATGTTGGCGACGTTGTTCGCGATCACCTCCAGATTTTGCTCCTGGGCGCTCATGCCCGTCGCCGCGATCGCCAACGCTCTCATGTCAACATCCTTCGCTTCCGCCTAGAACTCTGCGCGCATTCAGATCGAGACCGGATCAGATCGCCATGCGCGCAATCTCTTGATAGGCGGAGACCGCCTTGTCGCGGATCGAAAGAACGGTCTGGAGCGAACGCTGCGCCGCCATCACCAACTCCACGACTTTCATCGGCCCGACCGCGCCTTCGACGCCTTGAATAGCGACGGCTTCCTCAGTTTGCAGAGTGTGGATCGCGGAGCCGACGACCTGCGCAAGCGCCTGGTCAAAGCTAGGCCCTTCGGTCGGCGCCGCGGTGGACGTCGGGCTGCGAACGCCGGCTGGCAGGTTCGCCGCACCAATCCCGGAAACGCTCTCAATCATGGTTCATCCTCATGAGGCGATCGCTCGCCATTCAGGCGCCCTTCATCAAGCTGATCGTGGTGTTCAGCATGTCAGCCGATTGTTTGGCGACTTGAAGATTGGCCTCGTAGCTGCGGTTCGCTTCGCGCATGTCCGCCAGCTCCATCAGTACGTCGACATTCGGCATCTTCACCATGCCATTCTCGTCCGCCGCGGGGTTGCCTGGGTCGTGCTGGAGCTTGAAGGGAGACGGATCGACGCCGATCGACTTAACCTGAACCAGGTTGGCGCCGAGCGTCCGGTCGATCTCGCTTTCGAAGGAGACGGTCTGTCGGGTGTAGGGGTCTGAACCAGGCGTCGAGCCGGTCGACTGGGCGTTGGCGATATTCTGCGAGACGACGCGCAGCCGCGTCGATTGCGCTTGCAGCCCGGATGCAGCGATACGGAGCGAAGTCTCTAGCGAATCCTGCATGATCGTTCACTTGAGCGCGGAGAGAATGAGCTGATGAAAAGCCCGGCGGATGTTGGCGCTCATCGAGTAGTCCCGATTAACATCGCCGAGATTGATCATCTGCTGTTCAAGATTGACGGTGTTGCCGGACAATGTCTGTTCCGTCGGGTCGACCTCGATCTCGCGCAACGCTCCCGCCTCCGATTGAGACAACGACAGGTGAGCCGGGTTGGTCGTAGCCAATTCGATCGGCGAGGAATCGAGGACGGCGGAGAAAGGCTGGATGTCGAGCGCACGATAGCCGGGCGTGCTCGCGTTGGCGACGTTGCCGGCGATCGCTGTTTGGCGCGCCGACAGCCACTGCGACTTTTGCGAGGCGACTTCAAAGAGGTAGATCGACGACAATGGGGCGCCATTCGTGGAGGAGGATTGAGTCGATCCTGCGCGACGGGGCTTGCACGGGGCTGGCCTCCACGCGGGTTTTAAAGCCGCGCGCTCTCGATGGCGGCGGAAAGGCGTTCGGCCTTGGCGAGGTCGTCCAGTCCTGCCTCCTCGAAAAGAATGTCGATGATCTCGACTCCCGCCCGGTGTTGGCCGATCTTCAGGCGGAAGAACGCACAGACTGCCGCATGACGGAACTCCATGTCGATCTCGACTGTCGGCGTCGCGCCCCACGGCGCCTTGAAGCTTGCCGAGAGAGCGTACCGCAGCGTTCCGCTCTTGAAGAAAAGTTCGGTCGACGAATTGACCAGGTCGGCGATGTTCGCCGCGTGGTCGTTTCGGATCATGGACAGGAGCTCGGCCGCATCGGTCAGTCGAAGCTCGCTCGCCACGTCCACGAGCGCGTCGGCTATGATTTGCTCACGCGTGAACCCGCGGCGCGGTCGCGGCCATGGCGAAGGGGCCTTCATTGCCTTTGTGGGGCCCATTGATGCTTCCCTTGCTGGACCAGGTGGACGATCTCGGCGACCGCTCGATAAAATTCCGCCGGAATCGGACGATCGACATCGACGGCCGCATAGAGCGAGCGCGCGAGCGGCTTATCCTCAATCACTGGAATGTCGTGATCCTCAGCGATCGAGCGGATCTTGAGCGCGATGAAATCGGCTCCCTTCGCGACCACGATCGGCGCGCCGCCCTCAGCGCGCACGTATCGCATGGCGACCGCGTAATGAGTGGGGTTGACCACGACCATGGTCGCGCGCGGCACCGCGGAGAGCATGCGCTTGCGTGAGCGATCGAGACGAAGCGAGCGCAACCGCGCTTTGATCATCCGGTCGCCCTCGGCCTGGCGGAGCTCCTCCTTGACTTCCTGTTTGCTCATCCGGTGATCGCGCCGCCAGAGGATTCGCGACCAGGCGAGATCCGCGGCGGCGACCACGACCGTCGCGACGAGCACGGCGGCGATCGTTTTGACGCTCAGATCGAGCACGCGCTGTGGCAGCATCCCGGGATCGACATCCATCGCCGTGAGCAGGACCACCTTCTGGCCGATCAGCATCATCATAGCCACCGCGATCACCGCCGCGAGCTTGATGAGGCTCTTCAGGAATTCCGTCCAACCGCGAGCGCCAAACACGCGGCTCAAGCCTCGGCGCAGCGAGATGCGCGAAGCGTCGGGCAAGATTCTGTCCGGCACGATGCGAGGCGGACTTCTGGGCGACGGAAGCGAGAACTCCCGCGGCGGTGAGAAGGATCACCGTAGGCAGCAGAAAACGCACGCTGGCGTCCACCAGAGGGCCGGCGAGAGCAACGACGTCTTCGCCGCGCCGAATGCGCCAGCCAGCGGGATCGTCGATGAGGCCGACAAGCGCGGAGAGGAGGGCTTCGGCGCGCGCAGGAATGACGAAGATCAGCGCGACAAGGGTCGCGGACAGCGAGGCGAACAGCGGCGCTTCCCGGGAGAAGGCGACTTCGCCTCGCTCGGCCGCGTCGTGGAGATGCTTCTCGGTCGGCTCCTCGGTTTTGTCTTCAGGGTCGACGTCGGCGCTCATCGCTCACCTGCGTGTCGGCTGACGGCCTCGGCAAAGCATGGCGAGCTCACGCCGCTTTGGCCGGCGGGGGGCCGCGAAGCTCGATTTCGTTGCGGCTCGCCATGCCGAGCACGATTTCGACGATCGCTTTGCGCGCCTTGGCAATGTCCCGAGGCGGCGCGGATGCGCCGGAACTGAGCTCCCCTTCGACCAGGCGGCGCCCGCGCGACGGCATGGAAGACAGAACCGCGTCGCGGAACTCCGCGTCCGTGCCCCGCAGGGCCATGACGACAATGTCGATCGAGGCGCGGTCGAACAACAGGGCTCGAGCGCGCTCGGACAGCCTCGGCAGATCGTTGAACGAGAACAACATCGTCTTCACAACCGCCGCGTCTTTCGGACGGGTCTGCTCGAGCGCCCGCATGGCGTCCTCGGCCTCCTCCGGATCGAGGCCATTGATGATGCCGGCGAGGCGGGACCGGCCGTCGACGTCTGCGGCCGACTTTGGCGCCTGTTTCAGCGCGTTTCCGACCGCCTCTTCAATCAGCCGCGCGGCGACCGGCGTCACGTCGAGCGGCGCGACCAGTCCGCAAAGAGCGGCGTTGCGGCGATCGCGCGGCAGCGCAGCGATGACCTTCGTCGCCACCGTGGGATCGAGCTTAGAGAGGATATAGGTCGCCGTTGTGGCCCGCTCCGCCATCAGGAGCGCAATGAGCGCGGGTTCGGGTGCCTGCGCCAGCGCCTGCCATACGTCCGGCTCTTTGGGTTTGCTGGATTCAATCCCGAGAATATTGGCGATTTCATCGGGCGGCAGGGCGTCGGCGAGTAGGTTCTTGGCCTGACCGGCGTCGCCGAGCAGGCCGGCTCCAACGGAGAAGTCGGCCACGAATTCGTCGACGAGCCGATCGAGGGTTGTCGCGGAGATCACCCCGAGCCCGGCGGCCGCGCGCGCGAGAGCCTTCAAATCCGGTTCGTCAAATTGCTTGAGGAGCCGGGCTGCGGGCGGCTTGCCCATCACCAAGAGAATGGCCGCGGCTTTTTCCGGTCCGCTCAGCGCCCTTTCGCCGCCGATCGCCGCCTCAGGCATCGCTGTTGTCCTGCGCCGCTTTGACGAGCTGCTTGGGGCCTGCGCCTGCGACGACCTCCAGCAGCGATACACCGAATCGCTGGCTGGCGTCATCGACGACGACGATTTCGCCGCGCGCGATCACTGTGCCGTTGACGACCACGTCGACCGGATCGCCGACGCGCTGATCGAGTGAGACAACCGCCCCGCGCGCGAGTTTCATGAGTCCGGAGACCGGAAGCGAGGTCGAGCCAAGCACGACTTGCACCGTGACCGGGATCGACAGGATGGCACCGAGATTGGGGGGGCTCGCGGGCGGCTCCAGCTTCAGCGCGTCGGCTGCGCCCGGCGGCTCGGAATTGATGGCGGCTGCTTCCATGGATTGACGTCTTGCTCGAGGATGTGGGGAGGGAGCCTCTTAGGCCTTGGCTGCTTCGGATTCGTGTACGATTGCGCTCGCGACTTCGAGCCGATAGCGGCCATCCACTTGGCCGAGTTTGCAGGTGAACATCCCGCGGCCGGCGCATTCAAGTCGAATAGCGGTGAAATCGTTGCATTGCAGGGGCAGGAGCCCGCCAACCTGAAAATTAGCGACGTCGCCAAGACTCATCGGAACCTCCTCCAGGACAGCGGTGACCGGCAGCCGCGTCTGCTGGACACCGACCTCCATCAGATGGGACCAGCGCCGATCCGCAGCCGGCGCCTCGGCTTCGGGATCGCTCGCGAATTCGGCGCGAAATGGCAGAAGAAACGCCTGCGGCAGCAGAAGGAGGCCGTCGAAGACGCCGCCGCTCATGCCGAGCGTAAACCGCGCAGCCGCGGCCTCGCCATCCCGCCGGCCGAGCGCGTAAGGATCCTTGATCACCGCGAGCCGCTCGAAGCTGAGCGTGATCAGGGCGACCGAAGCAAACGCGGCCTCGAGCGCCTCCCCCAACGCGCGCGCGAACGCCTCGAGAAGCGCGGCCTCGATAGCGGTGCGCGGCTTTTGCGCTTCACTCTCCTTGTCGTCGGAACTATCGGCGCCCACGGCTTCGCCGAAGATTGATGAGACAATCAGGTTGTCAATGCGCTGATCGAGCGCGATCATGAGCCGCGCCTCGGGCTCGACGCTTTCGTAGATCGCCGCGGTAACGCCCGAGCATTCGCCAACCGCCTGAAACAATGTTGTTGCGCGAACCTCCTCGATCGCGCCGCCGGAAGGGCGCGCGATGAGCAACGCGAGGCGTGACGGCGCCTCCGTGATGAAGCGGTTGAGCGCGTAGCCGAGCCCCGGCATCCGCTCGATCGCGAGAGGCGGGTGCTCGAGCATGGCGCCCTCGAGCCGGCGCGCGCCATGATCGAACTCAAGCGTTCCGTTGGCGGCGCTCATGCGGCTTCCCGGATCGCGGTCTCGCCGCCGCCCCCGGGGGTCATCTCGCTCTCGACGACATCGATCGTCGGCCGCTCCTTGGAGGGGATTGTTTTGCGGCCGAACTCGACCGCCACCTGCGGCATCGCTCCGTTCATGAAGGCGAGCAGGCTTTGCTTCACCAGGGTGAACAGCCTGAGCTGCTTCTGCCGCACCGTTTTAATCTTCTGGGCGATCGGGGCGAGGATGGCGTAGGACAGGAAAATGCCGGCGAAGGTGCCGACCAGTGCCGCGCCGATGAGTTCGCCCAGAATCTCGGGCGATTGATCGAGCGCCCCCATGGCGTGAATGATGCCGAGCACCGCAGCCACGATGCCGAGCGCAGGCAGTCCGTCGGCGACGGCTTGAAAGGCGTGCACCGGCTTATACCGGTCGTGCGCCAGGGTCTCGATCTCTTCGTCCATCAACGCTTCGATTTCATGCGTCCTTGCATTGCCGATGATGATGAGGCGGCCGTAGTCGCAGATGAACGTCACCAGATCTTTGTCGGCGAGCAGCTTGGGAAAGTTCTTGAAGATCTCGGATTCTTGCGGGTTGTCGAAATGGGCTTCGACCTCGCTGCGCGACTTGGCTCTGAGCTCCCGCATGAGCGCGTGCAGGGCGGAGAGCACGTCGAGGAAATCGCGCGGCTTCGGCGCCTTGTCGAGAACGGCCTCCACAAAAGCCTTGCCACAATCCTTGATCGTCGACATGGCGTTAGCGACGATGAAAATGCCCAGTGACGATCCGGCGATGATGACGAATTCGTACGGCTGGAACAGAACCTCGAGATGGCCTCCAAGCGCCGCATAGCCGCCGAGGATGCATCCGACGGTGATCACGAGGCCGATGGCGAAATTCAAGATTCGCTCCTGGTGCGAACGGTAGGAGAGATTTGCTGGTCGAGACTTACGCGAGGCTGTGAGGGACGAAGTCAGCTACGGACAAGCCGGTTGATTGACCATTCCTGCGAAAGGTCGGCGGGAGCTAGGCCTGGCGGAACGCGTTATGCAGAACGGACTTTACGTCGCCCTGTCGGCGCAAGTGGCGCTAGAGCAGCGGCTGGAAACAATCGCCGACAATGTCGCCAACATGAACACTGTCGGCTACCGGGCGACCGGGGTGTCGTTTGAGTCGGAAATGGCAAGGGCTGGCGACGCTAGGCTGAGCTACGCCTCGAGCGGTTCTAATTTTATCTCGCGACGTCTCGGCGGGCTCATCAAGACAGACAATAGTCTTGATTTCGCCGTGCAGGGCGACGGCTGGTTTGGAATCCAGACGCCCCAAGGGACCGCTTACACGCGGGACGGCCGGACGACTATCGACGAATCCGGGACCCTGCGCACGCTGAATGGCGACCCCATCCTCGACGCCGGCGGCGCGCCGATCCTCGTCGACGCCGACGGCGGCCCTCTGACCGTTTCCGCTGACGGAATGATGACCCAGAACGGACGGCAGGTCGGGGCGATCGGATTGTTCGTGATCGACCCGACCGCCACCTTGAGACGGGCGGAAAACTCGAGCGTCGTCCCCGATAAGCCGGCGACGCCGATTCTCGAATTCACTCGCGATGGCGTCGTTCAGGGCGCGGTTGAAAGTTCGAACGTGGACCCGGTTCGCGAGATGACCAGGCTGATCGAGGTCACGCGCGCCTTCGACGGCGTCGCGGCCGAGACCTCGCAGTCCGAGTCGTCGCTGCAGGATGCGATCAAGGCTCTGGGGTCGCCGGCATGACAGACGCTTGCTCCGACGTTCTTCCGCTCGAGCGTCTCGAACAGAAGGTGGCGCGGGGATTGCGGGAGCTGCCGATCACGCGAGCGGGCGGCCGCGTCATCGAAGTCTCGACGTCCCACTATCGAGTTGCGGGCCTGTCGCGCTTCCTTAAGCTTGGCGAGTGCGTCAGCGTCGATATTGGCGATCGGATGCAGATCGGCGAAGTTGTCCGGATCGACGACGGCTCGGCCACTCTCAAGCCGTTCGATGCGCGCAGCGCCGCAACGATCGGCGCGCGTGCTTTTCGTACCGAGGCTCTGTCGCTGTCGCCGCACCGAGCCTGGAAGGGACGCGCCATCGACGCGCTCGGACGGCCGATAGACGGCGCAGGTGAACTTCCCTGTGGAGAAAGGGCGGCGCCGCTCGACGCTTCGCCGCCGCCGCCGCTCAAGCGCGGGCGGGTTCATGCGCCGTTGCGCACCGGCGTGCGCGTGGTCGATCTCTTCACCCCGCTCTGCGTCGGGCAGAGAGTGGGCGTGTTCGCGGGCTCGGGCGTCGGCAAATCGTCGATGCTGGCGATGCTGGCCCGTGCAACTCCGATCGACACAGTCGTCGTCGCGCTCGTCGGCGAGCGCGGCCGCGAAGTGCGTGAATTTCTCGACGATACGCTGGGCGATAACTGCAGCTCCGCCGTAGCGGTCGTGTCGACCGGCGACGAAAGCCCGATGATGCGCAGGCTGGCTCCGAAAACGGCGATGGCGATTGCCGAATACTTTCGGGACGTGGGCGAATCGGTGCTGCTGATCGTCGATTCGGTCACTCGCTTCGCGCATGCCGCGCGCGATGTGGCGCTGGCGGCGGGAGAGCCCGCGGTCGCCCGCGGCTATGCGCCGAGCGTCTTCAGCGATCTGCCCCGCCTGCTCGAGCGCGCGGGACCAGGCGTCGAGGGATCGGGCTCGATCACGGGCGTTTTTTCCGTCCTTGTCGACGGAGACGATCACAACGATCCAGTCGCTGACGCGGTTCGCGGCGCTCTCGATGGACACATCGTGCTCGATCGCGCCATTGCCGACGAAGGGCGATATCCTGCCGTCAACGTTCTCTCGTCGGTGTCGCGAATGGCGAACCCGCTGTGGAGGCCGGAGCAGCGCAAGGTTGTTCAGAACCTGCGCTCGCTGATCGCGCGCTACGAGGAAACCCGCGAGCTGCGCCTCATGGGCGGCTATTCCGCGGGGACCGATCCGCTCCTCGACAAGGCGATCAAATCGGCGCCGCGCATCTATGAGGCGATGAACCAGTCGATGGATGCGCCGCGGTGCGAGGACCCCTTCATCGACCTCGCCGCAGCGCTGCGCAGCGACGGCAAAACCAACGACCTATGAGGACGGCGATGGCGCCCGCACAGGAAGTCGTGATCCGCGCGATCGGAATGGCCCTGGCCAGCCTTTCCTTAGGCTTCGCCGTCTATATGCTCGCCTATGGTGGGGGCAGGACGCAAATCTATGGCCTCGAGCATCTGGCGATCTTCGCCCAGCCGCGCGGGGCGGAGGGTGGCGCTCGAGGCCCCGCGCCGTCTGCGGACGGCGCGCCCGCGATCGACCTGTCCGCGACAGGATCGCTGGCCAATTCCGCCAGCAAGGCCGCTCGGTACCCGCGACCAGTCGAGATCATCGGCGCCGACGCGGACCGCGTCTGGCTGAGGGTCGATGGCGCAATCCGCGCGGCCGCGACCCGGCGACAGCGTAGCGGGCTTGGGCCGAATCGGAGCGATCGTCGCGCGCGACGGCGGCTGGGTCCTGCTCGACGACAAGGGCGCGCAGCTTCTGACGGTGGCGAAAGGCGCGAACGGCGCCGCGCTCTTCACCCGCAGGAAGATCTTCGAGTAATCCCCTCGAAGCGGCGAAAGATTTGAAGGAGTGAGGTCCGCAAGCCCCGCCTTTCAAGACCTTGCGCCTTGCGCTACGCTCGCGCTCATGAACCATCCTGCCGTCTCAAACCTTGCGAGGCGGCGCAATGGACGCTCTTGGGAGACGACATGGAAACGAGGCGCATCAAGGCTCGAAACGGCGAGGGGCTGACGTTCACTGCCGTCGGGCTTGGGACCGGCCCGCTTGGCGAGCTGTTTGACCCGCTGGACGAAAAAACCTCGATCGCGACGGTCGAGCAGGCGCTGGCAAGCGGCGTCAGGGTGTTCGAACTCTTCGCCGCACTACGGCAACGAACTCGCGGAAAGCCGGATGGGGGCGGGCTTGAGGCGCGCGCCTCGCGACCAGATCCTCGTTTCGACCAAGATCGGCCGCATCATGGACCCCTTCACCAAAAGGCCCGAAGCGCGCAAGGACGTGGTCACGCCCGGCTTCGCAGGCGGATATTCGCACGCGCCCCGCTTCGATTATTCCTACGACGGCGCGATGCGGTCGATCGAGCACTCTCTCTTGCGCATAGGGCTCGACCGGCTCGACATCGTTCTCATCCACGATTGCGATGTCTGGACGCACGGCAAGGAGGAAGCGCCCGCCCGCTTCAAGGAAGCGATGTCCGGCGCCTATCGCGCGCTCGACAAGCTTCGCACCGAAAAGGTGATCAAGGCGATGGGCTTTGGCATCAACGAAGCCGACACCTGCGTCAAATTCGCCAAAGCCGGCGACTTCGACGTCGCGATGATGGCGGGACGCTATACGCTGATCGACCAGACGGGCCTCGCCGAGTTTCTGCCGCTCGCCCTGGAGAAGAACATGGGCGTGATGCTCGCCGGCGTGTTCAATTCCGGCATTCTGGCGACCGGATCGGTGGCGCACGCCAAATTCGACTATGCGGACGCTCCCGTTGCGGTCGTCGACAAGGTGAAGGCCATCGAGGCGATCTGCCGCAAGCACAAGGTGACGCTGCGCCAGGCGGCGATCCAGTTCGCGTTTGCCCATCCCGCCGTTGTCTCGGTCGTGCTCGGCGCGATCAAGCCCGAGGAAGTCACGGCGAACGTCCACGACGCGTCCGTCGATATACCAGCGGGCCTCTGGTCGGACCTCAAGTCGGCCAAGCTTCTAGACCCGGCCGCGCCGACCAAAGGGTAGCGGCGCGGCGCTTCCATTCGCTTGATGCCGCGCGGGATTGATGTAGAAAAGAGCCGTCCTAGCGTCCGCCGGGAGCTTCGGTCTGGGGGCGAAAAGCCCGTGGAATTGGAAACACCACTGCCGCCCGAGGGACATCCCGCGACCGGCAAGGCCCAGCCCGCCGAAGGCAGCGCAGTGTCTTCGTCGCCCGAGCCCAAACCGGCTCCGCCCCCGAGCTGCCGCCGAGCGCAGCCAAGGACGAAGAACTCGAGGCGATCAAAAAGACGGTCGACGATGCGGCTTCGGTCGGCGGCGGCTTATGGCTCTCCTATTTGTTCGTGCTGTTTTATCTCACCGTCGCCGCCGGCGCAGTGACGCACGAAGACCTCTTTTTCGAGAGATCGGTCAAATTGCCGTTCCTCAACATCGAGCTGCCGCTGCTCGCTTTCTTCTTTCTCGCGCCGATCCTGTTCATCATCGTCCATGCCTATACGCTCGTCCATCTCGTTATGCTGACCGAGAAGGCCAAGCGCTACCATCAGGCGCTATACAATCCGAAGCGCAACGTCTCGGACACATCGCGCGAAAATCTCCAATGGCGGCAACATCTTCATCCAGCTTCTCGTCGGGCCGTCGGACATTCGCGACAGCGCCTTCGGGTGGCTGTTGCGCGCGATCGCCTGGATCACGCTGGTGATCGCGCCGGTGCTCCTACTGCTCATGATGCAGATCCAGTTCCTGCCGTTTCACTCGAGCTTCATCACCTAGACCCAGCTCGTCGCGCTGCTCGTGGATCTGGTCCTGCTCGGCTGGCTGTGGCGCAAGGTGCTGTCGGGGCGCGAGCTTGGCGGCCCATTCCGGGCCTCCTGGGCTTGGCCGATCCTTGGCTTCGCGCTCAGTCTCGGGGTGGTTGTGTTCTCCATGGCGGTCGCGACCTTTCCCGGCGAATGGCAGGAAGAAAGGTTGCCGAGTTGGCCAATCCTTCCCGCGATGGACGAGTTGGGAAACCCCACGACAGAAAAGGACGCGAGCGGCAACCCGAGGAAAGCGTTTCGCGATTGGGTCGTGACTGCGAGAAAATTGTCGCTCCACGACTGGTTGTTCAACGCAGTGCCCGATGGCATCACCCGCCGCAGGCTGCCGTTCTCCAGCACGCTCGTTCTGCCGGGCCTCAACGTCTATGAGGGCCTTGGCATCGACGATCCCGAGAAGGCGAAGTGGCATGACTTCGTCTTTCGCGCCCGCGGCCGCGATCTGAGGGGCGCGATCTTCGATTTCGCAATTCTGCCGAAAGTCGATTTCGAGCATGCCGATCTTCAGGGCGCGTCGCTCTTTGCCGCGCAGCTTCAGGGCGCGTCGCTCGACAGCTCGCAGCTTCAGGGCGCGTCGCTCAAGGACTCGCACCTTGAGGGCGCGTCGCTCTTTGGCGAGCAGCTTCAGGGCACGTCGCTCTATTACGCGCATCTTCAGGGCGCGTGGCTCAGAGAAGCGGAGCTGCAGGGTGCCTCCCTGCAAGCGGCGACACTCGACACGACCGATCTTTCGGGCGCCTTCCTCTGGCGCACCAATGTTTCGGGGTCAAACCTTCCGGAACCCAAGGCGGTACGCTTCTCCGACCCGCCGGACTGGCGGCCGTCGTGGAAGAAGGATTGGCGCCAATATGAGGCTCAGCCCTGGGACAAGGCCTATCAGGACCTGCGCAAGACGATTGAGGCTCTGCCGCCAGGCCGGCCGCGCGAGCAGGCTCTAGCAAACATCCGCCGGCTCGATTGCGCCAGCCCCGACAAGACTCTCGGCTCCTGCAATCCCGACCCGTCGCTGTCGCCGCCGCAGGAAGCCGTCGATTGGCGAAATGCGCTGGAAAGCGCGGCCCGCATCAACGAGACGGATTACGCCACCGCGCTCGCGGCGACATTAAAGACGCTCGTCTGCTCCAAGGACGAAAACGCGATCTACGTGGTGCGCGGCGGAGGATTCCAAAGCCGCCTCGGAGCCGCCGGCGACGAAGGGGCCAAGCTCATCGTCTTCATCACGAACAAAGACAACAAGGATTGCCCCGTCTCCGCCCTGCTGACCGACGCCGACCGGGCGAAGCTCCTGCAAATCAAGCAGCAGATCGAGAAGGCGCCGAAACCGGCTGCGGCGGGTCCCGCGTATTCGCCGTAACGGTCCTCTCGAGGAACGCGACCGCGCGACGCGGCGATCCAGGTGGAACTGGCTCAGCCCGACGATCTCTGGATCGCCACGCCCTCGCCTGCGCTCGGGCTCGCGATGACGATGGCCAAAACCTTCTACCAGGTTGCGGCTCGCGCTAAGCTCGCGACATGAAGCACCCCGCCGTCTACATCATGGCGAGCCGGCGCAATGGCACGCTGTATGTCGGCGTGACTTCGGATATCGGCCAGCGCGCATTCCAGCATCGAACCGGGGTGATCGAGGGGTTCACTAAGCGGTATGGCTGCAAGACGCTTGTCTGGTTCGAGCCCCACGAACGGATGGGCGAGGCGATCGCCCGAGAAAAGCAGATCAAGTCAGGAAGCCGAAAGGACAAGCTCGCCCTGATCGAGCGAGACAATCCACTTTGGAAGGACTTATATGAGACTTTGAACTCATGACAGTGATCCACAGGCCGCCCGTCGCCGCCCTTCATCCCTGGATCGCTTCCCCCCGACTTGATCCGGAGGTCGCGATGAAGAGGGCGGCGATCCAGAGCCGCGGCTCTGGCCCTTCATCCCCGGATCGCCGCGCCCTCGCTTCGCTCGGGCTCGCGATGACGGCCGTCCCATACGAAAGCCGGGGACAACGCGCGCGGCCTTCTTGCCAAAGCCCCGATGAAGGCCAATCTGCCTCCTCATGAAGTTCCCGCCCGAATTTCTCGACGAGATCAGGACCCGGCTGCCGGTCTCGGAAGTGGCGGGGAAGCGGGTCAAATTACGCAAGGAGGGCCGAGAATGGCGCGGCCTCTCGCCCTTCACCTCGGAGAAGACGCCGTCGTTCTTCGTCAACGACCAGAAGGGCTTCTTCCATGACTTCTCCTCCGGCAAGCACGGCGACGCCTTCGCCTTCCTGATGGAGACCGAGGGCGTGAGCTTCCCGGAAGCGGTCGAGCGGCTCGCCGGCATGGCGGGCCTGCCGATGCCGCGGGCGAGCCAGGCGGAGGCGGCGGAAGAGAAGAAGCGCCTGAGCCTGCTTGACGTCATGGGCGTGGCGGCGCGCCTGTTCGAAGCGAACCTGCAAGCGCCGATCGGCGCCAGGGCGCGCGGCTATCTCGCCGACCGCGGCCTCGGCGCCCCGGTGCAGCAGCGCTTCGGGCTCGGCTACGCTTCGCCGGAGCGCTTCGCGCTGCGCGACGCGCTGGCCGCTCAGGGCGCGAGCGCCGAGGCGATGATCGAAGCGGGCCTGCTCGTCCATGGGCAAGACATCGCCGTGCCTTTCGACCGGTTTCGCGACCGGGTGATGTTTCCGATCCACGACCGCTCGGGCCGCGTCATCGCCTTCGGCGGGCGGGCGATGGAGGCGGGCGCCAAGGCGAAATATTTGAATTCGCCGGAGACTCGCGCTCTTTCACAAGGGCGCGCTGCTGTTCAATCATCACCGCGCCCGCAAGAGCGCGCATGACGCGGGCTCGATCATCGTGGTCGAGGGCTATATCGACGCGATTACGATGAGCGAGGCCGGCTTCCCCAATGTCGTCGCGCCGCTCGGCACTGCGCTCACGCCCGATCAGTGCCAGCTCCTGTGGGCGATGGCGGGCGAGCCGATCCTGTGCTTCGACGGCGACGGCGCCGGACGGCGCGCGGCTTTCCGGGCGATCGAGACGGCGCTGCCGCATGATCGGCGCGGGCAAGAGCCTGCGCTTCACGCTCCTGCCCGAAGGCCAGGACCCGGACGATCTCATCCGGCGAAGCGGGCCGGCCGCGATGGCCGAGCATCTGAGCGCCGCGCGGCCGCTCGCGGAGATGCTCTTCATGCGCGAGACCGACGGCGAGCGTTTCGACACGCCCGAACAGCGCGCGGCGCTCGAGCGCCGGCTTTTCGAGGCGGCCGCAAAAATCGCCGACGAGGCGCTGCGCCGGCACTACCAGGCGGACATGAAGCGGCGGCTTTCGGCTTTCTTCGGCGAGGAGCGGGATCGTTCGGGGCGAGGCGAGACGGACGCGCGGCGGGCTTCTCGCCGCGGCGTTAGCGCGCGGTTCCCTCCCCGCCGGTCCGCGCATTGGCCTCAAGGAGGCGTTCTTAGCTCCGCAGAGCAAGCTCGGCCGCAGACCGCGTTTGCCTGCGCGCGAAGTCATGATCCTTTCGATCGCACTTGGCCATCCGGCGCTGATCGAGAGCCGTTGCGAGGAACTGGCCGCGGCCGAATTCATGGGCGCGGGCCTCGAGCTCGTTGCGGGACGCGCTCATCGCCGCCCCTCCCGAGGCGCTTGGCTCGTCAGAGGCGCTCGGCCAATGGCTGAATGACGCCGGACGCGCGGCGGAACGGGAGCGGATTTTGGCCCTGGCCGCCAAAATGCCGAATTGGTGGTGCATTCGGCCCGAAGCAGCGCTCGGGGACGCGGATCTGGTCTTAAGACAAAGCTTGGCCTTGCATCGCCGGGCTGGGGCGTTACATAGGGATTTGAAGCTCGCGGAGCTGTCGCTCGCAGCGGAGCCAAGCGAGCTCAATCTTGCCCGACTGCTTGATATCAAAGCGAATTTGGCCGACCTTGCGGATGCGGAAGCGACCATCGACGGTTTCGGCGATCGGTCCGGGCGCGTTTCGTCCGCGATCTGACCCGACCGCGGGCGGATGATCGAACGAATTCTTGAGGACACGCTCGAAGAGCACAGCCTTAACGCTGATTAAGTGAATTTGAGGAACCGTCGCGCGAGCGTGACGATTCGGTATGGGACACCCGGCGCCCTGGGCCGCGGAATGACGGAGACGCCGCGATGGCAAAGAAGGACGAGGCGAAGGGCGAAGGCGAGGCGGTGGTGGTCGAAACCCCCGACAGCCCGCTGCTCGATCTCAGCGACGCCGCCGTCAAGCGGATGCTCAAGATCGCCAAGAAGCGCGGGTGGGTGACGCAGGAGGAATTGAACGCGGTCCTGCCGTCAGAAGAGATTTCATCCGACCAGATCGAGGACATGAACGCGATGCTCAGCGAGATGGGCATCAATGTCGTCGAAAGCGAGGACGCTGAAGAGGCGGAAAAGGAAAGCGCTGACGGCGCTGACGAGGAGGAGGCGGAAGGCGGCGAGGTCGTCGAAGCTTCCCGGGCGACTGCGGTCGCCGCCCGCACTTCCGAGCCGTCCGAGCGCACCGACGACCCCGTGCGCATGTATCTGCGCGAGATGGGCTCAGTCGAGCTTCTGTCGCGCGAAGGCGAGATCGCCATCGCCAAACGGATCGAGGCCGGTCGCGAGGCGATGATCGCTGGCTTATGCGAAAGCCCGCTAACCTTCCAGGCGATCATCATCTGGCGGGACGAACTTAACGACGGCAAGATCCTGCTGCGCGACATCATCGATCTCGAGGCGACCTACGCCGGCCCCGACGGCAAGAAGGCGCCGAAGCCCGACTATTCCGCGCCCGGCGCGCCGCCGCCGCCCAATCCGGCCCGCGACCGCATGGCGCCCGCGACCGCTCCGCAGGCCCCGCCGGAAGGGTTCGAGGGCGAAGCGGCTCCGCCCCCGGACGGGTTCGACGATGAGGACGATCTCGAGAACTCCGTCTCGCTTTCGGCGATGGAAGCCGATCTTAAGCCGAAGGTGCTCGAGACCTTCGACCGCGTCGCCGACGCGTACAAGAAGTTGCGCCGACTGCAGGATCAGAACGTCGAGAACAAGCTCAGGAGCGAGTCGCTCTCTCCGCCCAGGAGCGCAAATACAAGGCCCTGAAGAAGGACATTGTCGGCGACGTCAAGTCGCTGTCACTCAACCAGAACCGCATCGACGCGCTGGTCGAGCAGCTCTACGACATCAACAAGCGCCTGATCGGCCTTGACGTGCGCCTCATGCGCATGGCCGAGACCCATCGCGTAGGTCGCGAGGACTTCCTCAGGAACTACCAGAATTCGGAACTGGACCCGAAATGGCTGCTCAGGGTCTCGAAGCTCACGACGCGCGGGTGGAAGGACTTCATCGCCGCCGACAAGATCGGAATCAAGGAAATCCGCGCCGAGATCCAGTCGCTGGCGACCGAGACCGGGCTTGAGATCCAGGAGTTCCGCCGCCTCGTGCAGATGGTGCAGAAGGGCGAGCGGGAGGCGCGGCAGGCGAAGAAGGAAATGGTCGAGGCGAACCTGCGCCTCGTCATCTCGATCGCCAAGAAATACACCAATCGCGGCCTGCAGTTCCTCGACCTAATCCAGGAAGGCAATATCGGGCTCATGAAGGCGGTCGACAAGTTCGAGTACCGCCGCGGCTACAAGTTCTCGACCTACGCCACCTGGTGGATCAGGCAGGCGATCACGCGCTCGTATTGCGGATCAGGCGAGAACCATCCGCATCCCCGTCCACATGATCGAGACGATCAACAAGATCGTGCGCACCTCGCGCCAGATGCTGCATGAGATCGGCCGCGAGCCGACTCCGGAGGAGCTCAGCGAAAAGCTTGCGATGCCGCTCGAGAAGGTGCGCAAGGTGCTCAAGATCGCCAAGGAGCCGATCAGCCTCGAGACGCCGATCGGCGACGAGGAGGACAGCCACCTCGGCGACTTCATCGAGGACAAGAACGCCGTGCTGCCGATCGACGCCGCGATCCAGTCGAACCTGCGCGAGACGACGACGCGCGTGCTGGCGTCGCTCACACCGCGCGAGGAGCGGGTCTTGCGCATGCGCTTCGGCATCGGCATGAATACCGACCACACGCTGGAAGAAGTTGGCCAGCAATTCTCGGTGACCCGCGAGCGCATCCGGCAGATCGAGGCCAAGGCGCTGCGTAAGCTCAAGCACCCCAGCCGAAGCCGCAAGCTGCGGAGTTTTCTGGACAATTGAGCATCGGGCGGCGATGCGTCGCCGCTGCGATCCAGTTGACTCCGCGATCATAATCCACGGCGTTTCCGTACAGCATCAAGATTTCTGCTGAAGGACGTTTACACACGCGTTGCAAGCGTGCTTGAATGGCTCATGTCGTTGCTTCGGCAGTCTGCCGCCCCGGCAGCTCTAGGGGGAATTCGAACATGAGGCATTCGGTCGTAGCAGCGTTCGGCGCCGCTCTGCTCGTGGCGCTTGGTGCGAGTTCCGCTGCTGATGCGAGCATAGTCGACTTCGCCGTCACTGCGTTTGGCAATTCGATCACCTACAGCGGTGCGTCCTTGGATCAGTCGACCTCGCTCGATCTCGATCAGGCGCCGTTGCTGGTAACGGGGGTTAACCCCGGCGACTCTTCAGGGCTGGCTCTCTTCGACGAAGTGCAGCTTGCCACGGTTCCCCCGCCGACGGGCAGCGTTATCCTCTATGGGGATACGACGCCTGTTCCACCGGGGGGCCAGCCGCTTGGCGCCGACGTCATCCTGTCGTGGACGGTTGGGTCCGGGCCAAGCGAGGATACGTTCACCGAAACCCTGACCACAACGCTGTCGATCAATCGGATGACGCCCGACGAAATCGGCCTGCAACTGTCGGGAACGCTCAGCGACACCAGCGGCATCTTCTCAGACTCGCCGGTTTTGCTGGCGTTAACCGCCAACCAAGCCGGCGGACCGGGAGACACCACCAGCGCATCGTTCACCAACACGTCCGCGGTCAGCGCCATTCCCGAAACCTCGACCTGGGCGATGTTGGGGCTTGGCTTCGCCGCTCTTGGCTACGTCGGGTCCCGCCGGCGAAAGGCCAAGCTCGCCATGCTTTCGGCTTAAGCTTCCGACTTTCCTTTGAGCGGTTGCGCAACGCCGCCCTCTCTTGGGCGGCGTTTCTTTTTTGCGGCCGCGCCTCCGCTGACAGAGCGTCGACAGGGTCGCGCCGCATGCTACAGTCCGAGGGCCGGACGAGCGTGTCCGACGGCGGCCTCCGGGCGCATCGCCAAGGCGAAGGAAAGCGGCTGACCGCACCGAAGGCGGGCGGCGGCCATATGGGAGGGCGAATTGGCCTACAAGGATATCCTCGTCTATCTCGATCCGACCGTCGAAACGGTCGAGCGGATACGTTTAGCCGTCGCGTTGGCGAAGGCGCACGGGGCGCGATTGATCGGCGTCGACGTCAGTTCGCCCGCCGCGGGCCAGGAGGCCGAGACCGAGGAAGCGGTCAGCCGGACGTTCAGCGATACGACGCGTGAATCCGGACTGACCGCCGTCCTCGCGCCGCGGAACAAAGCGGGCGAAGCGGACAGTTTCACCTATTGCGTCGACCTGATGATCGCGCCCGGACCCGAAAGTCTGGCGCACGGGACGATACGCCGGGGCGCGCTCGACCGGGCGTTGCTCGAATCCGGCGCGCCGATGCTGATGCTGCCGCCGGAATGGACGCCCGGGCCGGTAGGCGACAATATCGTCATCGCCTGGAACGCCGGGCGTGAGGCTTTGCGAGCCGTCCATGACGCGATGCCACTGCTCGAGCGGGCGAAGAAGGTGACCCTGTTCGCCTTCTCGGCGCGGCCGAGCGCGCTCCGCAAGTCAGCTGAGACGCTGGTCGACCACCTGGCCGCGCACGGCGTCAGGGCCGAGCACATCTCCGACTGGACCAACACCGGCGATCTGACCGCGGTCGAGGCCCTGTTCGCCAGTCTCGACACACAAGACGCAGACCTCATCGTCGCCGGCGCCTTTGGACATTCGAGGATTTACGAAGGGCTATTCGGCGGGGTGACGCTGGACCTCATGCATCAACAATCACTGCCGGTGCTGATGTCGCACTAGCTGGAATTGAACAACTCCCCGTGCGACGCCGAAGATGCGGCGTCGCAGCAACACCCTTGCATTGATAATTCGCAGCGAGCCGCCACAACCTCAAGGGCGAGCTCGAGGCTTCGCGCGGCAAAGGCGCTTGCGGTCGCCCACGGCTTTTTCAATTCACAGCCCCGGGGACTACCCTCACCTTCGTTCCCGTAGGACATTGACCTGAGGGCGAATTTTGGTCTGAAAGCCATCGCGAACACGATCGGGCCGGCCAGTCGCATCTCATTGTGCTTGTTATTTCCGTCACTATCTGCTGATTGTGGCCTCTGCATCCGACCTTAATATTCTCAGACTTTTTCCGCACAATTTGCAGAAAAAGCTTGACCGATCCTCCCGCACCTGCTTTGTTACCGCAGCGGTGCTCTCGTAGTTGCCCTGGCGGTTATCCTACTTAGGGGGATGTCATGAAGGTTTTAGTCCCAACTTTAGCAGCCGCGTTTATCGCGACGGTGGGTGTTTCTACCTCTGCGCATGCGGCCTTGATCGATTTCGGGGTCTCGGCGCTCATCGGCTCGGACCTGAGCTACTCGGGCCCCACTCTAGACTTTTCGACGGCGTTCAACTTCGATGGCGCGCCGCTGGCGGTTACCTCGATCGGCTCGGGCGACGCCTCGGGGCTAGTTCAGTTTGCGTTCCCCACGACGACGCCGGACATGTTTGTTAGTCTTTCCCCGACGGACATCATGTATGGCATCGGGACGCTTGCGGCTCCCGTTACGAAGAGTTGGACGGGCAGCACGGGCGACGTGTTCACCGAAATGCTGACCGCGGTGAAAGAGATTGATCGGTCCACGCCAAATGCGATCACAGTCACTTTGACGGGAACGGTAAGCGACACTGATCACGTCTTCACAGATACGCCTGTCGCCTTCATCTTGAGCGCCAATCAAGTTCGTGGTCCCGGCGGCTCTATCAGTGCGGGCTTCACCAACACGACGACGGTTCCCGAGCCTGCCACGTGGGTGATGTTGGCGCTGGGTTTCGCAGGCCTCGGCTATGCGGCCGTCCGCCGGAGCGCCAAGGATAAGGCGGCGATCGCTATCTGAAGCACTTCGTTCAAGGAATCTCTATTAAAAGGCCGCCTGCGGGCGGCCTTTTTCTTTGGCCCTCCTCATCGCTCCTGCCGGAACGGAGCCGACTATTCCAGCTCGGCCGCAGGATCGGCCAGACGGTGCAGCCGGTCGGCGGCGGCCTGGGCAAAGCGCAGCAAGAGCGCGCGGCGGCTGGCGGGCGCCATGCGCTGAAGCTCGGCTTCCCTGACGATTTCGGCTCCGAATGAATCGGCGATGATGAGGCCGGCCTCCAGCGGCATCAGCTCCGCCGGCGTGCGCTCCGAGATGGCGAAATAAAGCCTGTCGCAGCAGGCGACATAGTCACGCCACTTGCGATCGGCGCGAAAGTCCGCCGACGACGATTTGATCTCGACGATCAGCACCTCGCCGTCGCGATTGACCGCCGCAATGTCGGCGCGGCGCCCGTCGGTCAGCGGGAGCTCGGTCAGGCTGGAAAAGCCGCGCGCCCGGAGCAGCCGCCGCACGCCGCGCGCAATCATCAGCGCCGTCTCGGATTGCCGTCCATCGACCGGAGGCGCTGACGATCCCTCCCACATCAGGCCGCTCTCGCGTCCGCAAGGATCATCTCGGCCGCCTTTTCGGCGATCATCATGGTCGGCGAGCCCGTGTTGCCGGAGGTGATGCGCGGCATGACCGACGCGTCGGCGACCCGCAAGCCGGCAAGGCCATAAACCCTGAGCCGTTCGTCGACCACTGCTAGGGGGTCCTGCGCCAACCCCATCTTCGCGGTCCCGATGGGATGGAAGATCGTCGTGCCGATCTCGCCCGCCGCCTGCATAAGCTCATCGTCCGACTGCAAGTTTGCGCCGGGCTTGAGCTCTCGCGGCGCGTAGCGCGCAAGAGCGCGCGCAGAAGCGAGGCGGCGCGCCAAACGGACCGAGTCCACCGCCACCCGCCGGTCGGCGAGAGCCGCCAGATAATTCGGCTGGATGACCGGCGCGGCGCGCGGATCGGCGCTCGAGGCATGGGTCGAGCCGCGGCTTTCGGGCCGCAGGTTGCAGACGCTGATCGTGATCGCCGGATAGGGGTGCATTGGCTCGCCGAAACGGTCGAGCGACAGCGGCTGGACATGGAATTCGATATTGGCGCTGGCGTACTCGGGCGCGGACTTCGTAAACAGGCCAAGCTGCGACGGCGCCATTGTCAAGGGCCCACGCCGTCGAACGCCATAGTCGAGCCCCATCATCGCCCGCTTGAACAGGGACTGGTAATCGACATTGAGCGTGCGCACGCCAGTGACGCCAAAAATTGCCCGGAGCTGCAGATGATCCTGCAGGTTTTCGCCCACTCCTGGCAGCGCATGAACAACGGAAACGCCGATCGCCCCGAGGCGGTCCGGCGCGCCGACGCCCGAGACTTCCAAAAGCTGCGGCGAGCCGATCGCCCCGGCGGCCAGGATGACCTCGCCTTTCGCCCTGGCCTCGCGGCTCACGCCGTCATGGGCGTAGCGCAAGCCCGTGGCGCGCCGCCCCTCGAACAGAACGCGCTCGACATGCGCGCCGGTCTTAAGATGCAGGTTCGGCCGCTTGAGGATCGGCTTCAGGAACGCGGTGGCCGCGCTCCAGCGCCGGCCGCGGCGCTGGTTGACCTCGAAATACGCCGAGCCCTCGTTATCGCCCTGGTTGAAGTCGCCGATCTTCGGTATGCCGATCTCAACCCCCGCCTCGCGTACGGCGTCGAGGATCGGCCAGGAGACGCGCGGGCGCTCGACCCGCCATTCGCCGCCCGTCCCGTGCAGCGCGCCGCCTCCGCCGTGGTGATCCTCCTGACGGAGGAAATAGGGCAGAACGTCGTCCCAGCCCCAGCCGGCAAGGCCGAGCTGGCGCCATCCGTCATAGTCGGCCGCCTGGCCGCGCATATAGATCATGGCGTTGATGGCGGAGCATCCGCCCACCACCTTGCCGCGCGGATAGGCGATCGAGCGGCCGCCAAGGTTCGCCTCAGGCGCGGTCTTGAACATCCAGTCGGCGCGCGGATTGCCGATCGCGTAGAGATAGCCGACGGGAATATGGAACCAGATCCAGTTGTCGCGCCCGCCGGCCTCGACGACGAGCACGCGATTGCGGGGATCGCGGCTTAAGCGATTGGCGAGCACGCAGCCTGCCGAGCCGGCCCCCACGACGATGAAGTCGTACGTTTCCTCGCTCATGGATCCACGGCCCAGCAGGCGACATCGCGCCCTTGCTTCAGCTCAAGCGACGGCTTCTCGGCGCGGCAGCGATCGAAGGCGAGCCAGCAGCGCGGATGGAACGGACATCCCGGCGGCGGCGCGAACGGCGACGGCGGCTCGCCGGAGAGCACGATGCGCTCGCGCCTGACAGTCGGGTCGGCGACCGGCGTCGCGGACAGGAGCGCCTGGGTATAGGGATGCCGCGGGCGCTCAAAGACCGCGTCGCGCTCGCCAAGCTCGACCGTATTGCCGAGGTAGATCACCATCACCTCGTCGGCAATATGCCGCACGACCGAAAGATCGTGCGAGACGAACACATAGGCAAGCGCAAATTCCTCCTGCAAGCCCGCCAGTAGATTGAGCGCCTGGGCGCGGATCGAGACATCCAGCGCCGACACCGGCTCGTCGAGCACCAGAATCTTCGGCTTCAGCATGAGCGCGCGGGCTATGGCGATGCGCTGGCGCTGGCCACCCGAGAACATGTGCGGATAGCGATGATAATATTCGGGCCTCAAGCCGACCTTTGCCATGATCGACAGAGCCTCCGCCTTGCGCTCGGCAGACGTCAAGCGCGTATTGACGGCGAGCGGCTCCTCGAGCGCCTTGCCGATCGTCTGGCGCGGATTGAGCGACCCGTAAGGGTTCTGGAACACGATCTGGATTTCCGTTCTCAGCCGCCTCCGGGCGGCGGCGCTCGCATGCGCGACGTCTGCGCCGTCGATCAGGAGCGAGCCCGCGGTCGGATTTTCGATCAGGGTGAGCAGCCGCGCCAGCGTCGATTTGCCTGAGCCGGATTCGCCGACCACAGCCAGCGTGCGCCCGGCGTGAAGCGAGAACGACACCCCGGAGAGCGCATGAATCGTCGCGCGCGAGCGAAAGGCGCCGCGCGAGACCGAATAGTCGCGGGTCAGTCCCCTGGCCTCGAGGACAGCGCTCATGGAATCGATCCTTGCAGCTCTAGCGCGCGCGGGACCCCGGCGACGAGCGGGGTCAGGCACCGCGCCCGGCCGAGCGCCGGCGCCGCCGGCCGGGGCGCGACATTATGGCAGGCCTCGAAAGCGAAGGCGCAGCGCGGCGAGAACGAGCAGCCGCCCGGCCGGTCGAACGGCCCGGGCACGACGCCCGGAATCGCGGGCAGGCGCCGCCCGCTCGCCCGCTCCGGCAACGCCGCCAGAAGCGCTGCGGTATAGGGATGATGCGGGTCAGCGAAGAGCTCGCGCGTGCCATTCGTCTCCATTTGCTGGCCGGCGTATTGGACGATGACCCGGTCAGCCGTTTCGGCGACCACACCCATGTCGTGGGTGATGAGCACGAGCCCCATGCCGTTGTCGCGGCGCTCCCGCATCAAAAGATCGAGAATTTGCGCCTGGATGGTGACGTCGAGGGCGGTCGTCGGTTCGTCCGCGATCAGGAGTTTGGGGCGGCAGGCGAGCGCCATGGCGATCATGACGCGCTGACACATGCCCCCCGAGAGCTGATGTGGATAGGCGCGCGCGCGCCGCTCCGGATCGGGAATGCCGACCTCGGCCAGAAGCTCGACGACGCGCCGGCCACGCTCGGCCCGTTTGAGGCTCGTGTGCGCATTCAGCGTTTCGGCGATCTGAAAGCCGACGGTGAAGCAGGGATTGAGCGACGACATCGGCTCCTGAAAGATCATGGCCATGTCCCTCCCCGCGATCCGGCGCCGCTCGTCCGCGCTCATCGACAAAAGATCAACGCCGTCGAAAGCCATACGGTCGGCGGATACGGTCGCGACCGGAGGCAAGAGGCCCATCGCCGCCAGCATCGCGACCGACTTGCCGGAGCCGGATTCGCCGACGATCGCCAGCACCTCGTTGCGCTTAAGCGTGAGATCGAACCCGTCCACGGCAGTGAATGGCCCATGGCGGGTGGCGAACGTCACGGAAAGGTTGCGGATCTCCAGCAGCGGCGGCGCCATCAGCCTCTCCGCATCTTCGGATCGAGCGCGTCGCGCAGGCCGTCGCCGGTGAGATTGATGGCGAGGACCGTGATGAGAATGGCGAGGCCCGGAAGAGCGACGATCCACGGATCGGAGCGAATGAACTCGCGCGAGTCGGCCAGCATCGCGCCCCATTCCGGCGTCGGCGGCTGGGCGCCAAGGCCAAGGAAACCAAGCGCCGCCGCTTCCAGGATGGCGCTCGACACGCCAAGCGCCGCCTGCACGATGAGAGGCGCGAGGCAATTTGGCAATATTGTCGAAGCGGCGAGCCTAAGCGGGCCGACCCCGACCACGCGCGCGGCGGTCACATAGTCCTTGCTCAATTCGCCGAGGGCGGAGGCGCGCGCCAGACGCACGTAGCCCGGCAGATAGACGATCGTCACCGCAATGATGGTGTTGGCGAGGCTCGGCCCCAGAACCGCGACGACGAGCACGGCAAGCACGAGGCTCGGCACCGCCATGATCAAATCCATAAGTCTGGTGATCGTCACATCGGCGACCGGTCCCGCCATCGCCGCCGCAAGCCCGAGCGCCACGCCGACGACGAAGGACACGCCCATGACCGAAAGGCCGATAAACAGCGACACGCGGGCGCCGAAGATGAGGCGCGACAGCATGTCGTGTCCGTCGCCATCGGTCCCCAGCGGGAAACGCCAGGACCCGCCCGCCTCCCAGACCGGTGGCGTCCGCACCGCGTCGCGGAACTGCTCGATTGGCGAATGCGGGGCGACGATATTCGCCGTCAAAGCCAGAAGGACGATGACAGCGAACACCGCAAGGCCGATGACCGCGCCCCTGTTCTCGCGGAACGCGGCCCAGAACGAGGCCAGCCGCGAAGGCTGAGCGATCGGCGCCGGATCATCCGCGATCGGCGCCGCGAGCGCTGCGGCCGCGTCAGCCGGCATGGCGAATCCTCGGATCGATCAGGCCGTAGATGAGATCGACGATCAGATTGACGAACACGACCACGGCCGAGATGAGCAGGACGCCGCCCTGCAGCGCAGGATAATCGCGCCGGCCGATCGAATCGATGAGCCAGTGGCCGACGCCCGGCCAGGAGAAGATCGTCTCCGTCAGCACCGCCCCGGCCATGAGGCCAGAAACCGAGAGGCCGATCACCGTCACGACCGGCAGGAGCGCGTTGCGTAACGCGTGAACGCCAATGACCCTTGCCGGCGAAAGCCCTTTGGCGCGGGCAGTGCGCACGTAGTCCTCGCTTAGAACTTCGAGCATCGAAGACCGAGTCATCCGGGCGATTATGGCGAGCGGAATGGTGCCGAGCACGATCGAGGGCAGGATCAGATGGCGCAAGGCGTCGAGGAAGGCGCCCTTCTGATCGGACAGGAGCGCGTCGATGGTCATGAATCCGGTCGGCTGATCGAACGAATAATTGATGAGGTCGATCCGGCCCGAGACGGGGAGTAAGCCCAATCGCACCGACACGAACATGATGAGCAAGAGGCCCCACCAGAAAATCGGCATCGAATAGCCGAACAGCGACACCGTCATCAGCGCCTGATCGTAGAAGCCGCCCCGCTTCACCGCGGCAAGCGCGCCCGCCGGAACTCCGATCGCAATCGCAAACAGCATGGCGAAGAACGAGAGCTCGAGCGTCGCCGGAAACAGCGTCAGAAACTCGGTCAGCACCTTCTGCTGCGATGACAGCGAAACTCCGAAGTCGCCATGCGCGAGGCGCCAGACATAGTGGAGAAACTGCCGCCACACCGGCTGGTCGAGGCCGAGCTGATGACGAAAATAGGCGAGCCGCTCGGCCGACATGACATGCTCGCCGGTCCTGACCTCCACCGGATCACCGGGCACGAGCCGGATCGCCACGAAGGTTAAAAACATCAGCGCCAGAAAGGTCGGGATGGTCAGCGCGATTCGGCGAAGGAAGTAAGCGAGCATGGCCGGTCCAAAACCAACGGGCCCCGCCTCAGTGACTGGCGGAGCCCGGACCGGACTTTACTTGAGGTCAACGCCTTCGAACGCGTGCGTTCCGAGCGGGCTTTGCTTATAGCCGGTCACATTCGAGCGCATCGCTTCGAACACGATCGAATGGGCGACGAGCAGCTCGGGCTGCTCGTCATGCTCGATTTGCTGCATGCGCTGATAGAGCTTGGCGCGCTCGGCCTGGTCGGGAAGCGTGCGAGCCTTCACGAGCAGATCGTTGAACTCCTTGTTGCACCATTTCGGCAGGTTGTTGTTGACCGGCTTGCCGTCGACGCAGCTGTCGAGGAAAAAGAAATTGTCCGGATCGCCGTTGTCGCCAGTCCAGCCCAATTGCCCGGTCATGTCCTCGCCGGCCTGCATGCGCTTGCGGTATTCGCCCCATTCATAGGTGACGAGCTTGGCGTTGACGCCGATCTTGGCGAGGTCGGCCTGCATCATCTCGCCGATCCGCTTGCCGTTGGGATTATAGGGCCGCGACACCGGCTGGTACCAAAGATCGATGTCCAGCGGCGTCTTGACGCCGGCCGCCGCAAGCATCGCCTTCGCTTTCGCCGGGTCGTAGGGCACGTCGGGAATCTTGTCGTCATAGGACCACATGGTCGGCGGAATGAGGGTCGTCGCCTTGGCGCCGGCGCCGAGAAAGACGTCCTTGATGATCGCGTCGCGGTCGATCGCCATCGATAACGCCTGGCGCGCCTCTTTCTTGTCCAGCGGCGGCTTGGTGACGTTGAAGGCCCAGAAGAGCACGTTGAGTCCCGGCGCGTGGATCACCTTGAGCGTCGAATCCTTCTCCATCTCGGCAAGGTCGGCGGGCCGTGGATAGGCGTTGATGTGGCATTCGCCGGCCTTGAGCTTGGCGTAGCGCGCTGTCGCGTCGGGGGTGATGGCGAAGACGAGGTCGTCGACCAGCGGCTTCTCGCCGTAATAGTCCTTGTTCGCCTTGTAGCGGATGACGGAATCCTTTTGATAGGAGACGAACGAGAACGGGCCGGTACCGACCGGAACCTGGTCGAACTGCTCGGGCGTTCCCTTCTTGAGCAGGAAGTCGGCGTATTCCTTCGACCCGATCGCCATGAAGTCCATCGCCAGGTTGGCGAGGATCGCCACATTCGGCGTCTTCAGCTTCATGACTACGGTGTAGTCATCGGTCTTCGTCACCGAATCGAGCAGCTTCGGCATGTCCATATCGTTGAAATAGTCGTAACCGCCGCCGGAGACCTTGTAATAGGGATTGTCGGGCTTCCATTGGCGGTCGATCGAAAACAAGACGTCGTCGGCGTTGAAGTCGCGCGTCGGCTTGAAGTCCTTCGTCGAATGGAACTTGACCCCCTTGCGCAGATGGAAGGTGATTATCTTGCCGCCGTCCGTGACTTCCCAGCTTTCGGCGAGGCCGGGAACGACCTCGGTCGTGCCGCGCTTGAATTCGGTCAGGCGATTGTAGACCGGGCGCGCGGCGTCGAAGCTGGTGCCGGTCGTGTTGATCGCCGGGGTGAAATTCTCCGGACTGCCCTCCGAGCAATAGACCAGCGTCTTCGCCGAAGCCAGGCTCACGCCCGCGAGCAAGGCCGCGAGTCCGACGGCAGCGAACGTGAGCGCTTTCATTGCATCTCCTCCTGACGGCGAGCTCGCGACCACGAGCGTCAGTCAAGCCATCGAAGCCCTTTTTCGCTTGCAGCGCAATGGGCGCGGGGACGGCGCGGCGGCGGCGCCTAGAGACGGAATAGCCTCACCTGAAAAAGTCGCGCGACGCGTCCTGCGTTCGTGTGCATGATACGGTTGCGTATCGATCCGGCGACGCCGCGCCGGTCAGATGGAATGGGGACATGAACGCGAAAGATGCGATGCTGGCGGAACTGAAGGCTCGGAACCCGAGCCTAAGCCTCGGGCAGAAATTCTACACCGACCCGGACTTCTACCGCCTCGACCTTGAGACGATCTTTTACCGGGACTGGCTCTTCGCCGGCCACGATTGCGAGATACCCGCGCCCGGCGATTATTTCACCCTGCAGATCGGCGACTATCCGATCATTGTTCTGCGCGGTCCCGACGGGTCGATACGCGCCCTGCACAATTCCTGCCGGCATCGCGGTTCGCGCCTATGTGCCGCCCCGAGGGGCGCGGTGAAGCGCCTCGTATGTCCCTATCATCAGTGGACCTACGATCTCACCGGAGGCTTGATCCGCACGCGCCACATGGACGCGGCAGTCGACAAGACCCAGTTTGGGCTCAAGTCCGTCCACTGCGAAAGCGTCGGCGGTTACATCTTCGTGTGCGCGGCGCCCGTTGCGCCAAGTTTCGAGGCCTTCAGGGCCCAGGCGAATCGATATTTGTCGCCGCACAAGATCGTCGACAGCAAGGTCGCCTTCGAGAGCACGATCATTGAAAACGGCAACTGGAAGCTCGTCTGGGAAAACAACCGCGAGTGCTACCATTGCGCCGGGAACCATCCGGAACTCTGCCGGACATTCCCTGAAAAGCCGACGATATCCGGCATAGATGGGGTTGTTGGCGATCAGGAGATCAAGACTTATTGGAATCGATGGGAGGCTGCGGGACTGCCCAGCACCTTCCTGCTCTCTGAGTCGGGACAGTTCCGCACCAGCCGCGTTCCGCTCCTGGACGAAGCGGTCAGCTACACGCTGACCGGCCGCGCCGCCGTCGCCCGGCCGCTCAGCGACAGCGTGACTGAGCCGCGCATCGGAACATTGCTGCTTTTCCACTACCCCTCCATCTGGAACCATGTGCTCTGCGATCACGCCGTGAGCTTCCAGGTCCTCCCTCTCGGCCCGATGCAGACGCAGGTCAGGACCAAGTGGCTGGTTCACAAGGAGGCGGTCGAGGGAAAGGACTATACGGTCGAGGAACTGACCCGCGTCTGGCTCGCCACAAACGATCAGGACCGCCGCGTGGTCGAAGAAAACCAGATCGGCATCCGCTCGCCCGCTTATGAGCCTGGGCCCTACGCGCCCGAGCACGAGGACGGGGTCAGGCAATTCGTCGACTGGTATTGCCGGACGATGCAGCGCGGGCTCGGCGGCGCCCAGGCCAGCATAAGCCGCGTCGCGTAGCGCCGTCCGGACTGCTTTCAGCGGTTCGCCAGCAGCGCTTCGAGCCTGGCGACGAGGGCCGCCGGATCGCCCGAGACCGCGACCTGCTTGAGGCGGCTCTTCGAGCCGGCGACAACGCGCGCCAAAGAGGCGGGCGCGCCAAGCCGATCCGCGAGCAGGGCGCACAAGGCGCGATTGGCTTCGCCGTCCTGCGGGGCGCTGCGCACGCGCGCCTTGAGCACGAAAGACCCGTCGGCAAGCTCGGCCACGCCGTCAATCGCGTCGCGGCCGCCCTTCGGCGTCAGACGACAGGAGACGATCACGCCCTCCAGCGTTGCGCGCCAGGGCTGGCGCTCATCCGCCATCGCCATCGTCGTTCAGCGGGTGCAGATCGCGCACCATCGCCTTGGCGCGCTCGTCGAGCACATGGGTGTAGATCTGCGTCGTCGCGATATCGGCGTGGCCGAGCAGATCCTGAACGACGCGCAAATTCGCGCCGTTCTGCAACAGGTGGCTGGCGAAGGCGTGGCGAAGGACATGCGGGCTCACCCGCGTCGACGCGATTCCCGCCGCGGCGGCGACGCGCTTGAGATCGCGCGCAAAAGCCTGGCGGGTCAGGTGGCCGCTCGCGCTCGCCGCGGGAAAGAGCCACGAGCTCGCCGCCGCGCCGGGCGAGGCTTGATCGAGCAAAGCGCGAAACACGCTGATGGCGGCGCGGGCGGGACCGGACAGTGGCGCGAGCCGCTCCTTGTCGCCCTTGCCGCGCACGGCGATGAGCGGGGACCTGGCGGTTGCGACGGATTTCTTGAGGCTTAAGGCCTCCGACACGCGCATTCCGGACCCGTAGATGAGTTCGATGAGAGAGGCGAGACGCGCCGCCTCCAGCTGCTCGCGCAACGGCCGATCCGCGACGTCGAGGCCCTCGCGCGCGACCGCGATGAGGCGCTCGACTTCGGTCATGCTGAGCAGCTTCGGGAGCGGGCGCGACCGGCGCGGACCCTCGACCCCCAGCGTCGGGTCGTCGCGCCGCCAGCCCTCCGCGTAGAGGAATTTGTGAAACTGACGAATCGCCGACAGGCGGCGCGCCAGCGATGCGGCGCCGAGCTTCTGCGCGCCGCGCGCGGCGAGAAAACCGCGCACATGCGTCGCGTCCGCCTTCAGCGCGTCGGCGCCCTTGGCTTTCAGATAGGCTTCGTAGTCGGTCAAATCCCGCCGGTAGGCATCGAGCGTATTCACACTCGCGCCGCGCTCCGAGGCAAGCGCCTCGAGGAAGCCGGCGACGTTGGAAACCGTTCGCGCCTTCATATTGCGAGCCTAGCACCATTTGCGCGCGCGTTACGCTGAGGTCGTCCCGACGCGTCTCCTCCCCCTTGCGGGGGAGGAACAAGGAGGGGGGTCGCGCAGTCCTCCGCAACAAGGGCACGGGGGACGCATTCGATAATCTCCGTGGCCGGCGCGACCCCCCACCCCTCCCGCCCCCACAAGAGGGGGCGGGTGCGCCAACGCCATCGGGCCCGCTGAAGTGCAGCAAGCCTTACTCCTCCTCGAACAGCGTCGGCTGCGGTCCTTCGCGGCGCGGCTCGGGGAGGCCGAGATGACGAAAGGCATGCGGTGTCAGGACCCGTCCGCGCGGCGTCCGCTGCACAAAGCCGAGCTGGATGAGATAGGGCTCGATGATGTCCTCGATCGCGTCGCGCGGCTCCGAGAGCGCCGCGGCGATGGTCTCAACCCCAACCGGCCCCCCGCCGAACTTGACCGCGATCACGTCGAGATAGCGGCGGTCCATCTCGTCGAGCCCGATCGCGTCCACATCGAGCAGCTTCAGCGCTCCGTCAGCGAGCGCGCGCGTCACGCTTTTTGCGCCTTCGACCACCGCGAAATCGCGCACTCGCCTGAGCAGGCGCCCTGCGATGCGCGGCGTGCCGCGCGAGCGCCTGGCGATTTCGTTCGCGCCATCGTCGGAAAGCGCGAGGCCGACCACTCTGGCGGTGCGCGCGACGATGCCCTGCAGCTCTTCGGTGGTGTAAAAATTGAGGCGGATCGGAATGCCGAAACGATCTCGCAACGGGGTGGTGAGCAGCCCTGCGCGCGTAGTCGCGCCGATCAGGGTGAACTGGGCGAGGTCGATCTTCACCGATCGCGCCGCGGGCCCCGCGCCGATGATGAGGTCGAGTTGGAAATCCTCCATCGCCGGATAAAGAATCTCCTCGACCGCAGGGTTAAGGCGGTGAATCTCGTCGATGAACAAGACGTCGCGCGGCTCGAGATTGGTGAGCTGCGCCGCCAGATCGCCCGCCTTGGCGATGACTGGGCCCGAAGTGGAGCGGAAATTGACGCCAAGCTCGCGCGCCACGATCTGCGCCAATGTCGTCTTTCCGAGGCCAGGGGGACCGACGAACAGGACGTGATCGAGCGCCTCGCCGCGCGACTTGGCGGACTGGATGAAGACGGAGAGATTCTTGCGCGCCGCTTCCTGGCCCGCAAAATCGGCGAGGCGTTGCGGGCGAACCGCCGTGTCATCCTCCGGTCGCTTCTCGGCCGACACAAGCCGGCGAGGGGCCTCCGCCACGTCAGCCGCCTTCGCCGGGGGGATGCAGGCGATCCGCCAAGGTTGGTTCAGGTCGCATGGTGAGCCCGATGAGGTTCGCGACGAATGCCGAGACGAGGCCGGCGATGGCGCCGCAAGCGATCAAAGCATGGCCGAGCGTGAGGCCGATCCGGCTCGGCGCCCAATTGGCCGGGGATCCCAGATCAGTCCTTATCGTCATCTCGAACGAGGCGGCGGCCGGGTTGAGACGCGACAGCAAACCATAGACGATCAGTCCGCCAATGAGAGCGGCGACGAGCGCGCGCGGCGCGCGCTTGGGCGCGGCGGCGTCCCACAAAGCATAAAGAAACCCGGTGGCCACCGCCGGCGCGACGCCGACAATATAGGCCGCGATCAGCCCGAAGGCATGACCAAACACCGTGCCGACCAGCACCATGAGGCCGATCGTCTCAAGGTCGGTCGGCGCCTTGAAGGCGATGGAAAGGGGAATGAACAGCGCGCCTCCGATCGCAGGCCCAAGCGCCGCGAACAGGAGCACGAGGCCGATCATGGGCACAAAGAAGGGACGGCCGCTCATTGCGCTCCCTTCGCGACATAGACGACGTCCGGCAATTTGGCGAAATGCGCGTCGCAGGTGAGGAGATCGGCCCCTGCGGCGACAGCCGTCGCATAGATAATCGCATCGGCCATTGCGAGCCCGTGGTCTTTGGCGATCTCAGCGGCTTGAAGGGCAAGTTCAGTGCTCAGGGACGCCACGACGCATCGCGTGGAAAAGGCGATCGTCTCGTCAGCCGCGTCTTCGGAAACCTCTCGAGAGAGGCAACGAGCCAGCTCATATTGAACGATAGTCGGCACAATCCAAGCTTCCGCCTGCGGAAGCTCCAGGCCGACTGTGCGGCCAAGCGCGCTATCGCTTAGCCATTCGAGCCACGCCGACGTGTCGACGACGCGCATCAATATCGATCATTGCGGTCGCGGTAATTGTCGATGTTGGCCCCGCGAGCGATCCCGACAAGATCCTCTCGTTTGGGCACAGGAATCATGAGTACGCCTTTGCCCTTGTCAATGAACGCGATCCTTTGGCCTGGACGCCAATCCAAGCGTTCTCGAACAGCTTTGGGAATCGAGACCTGATATTTCGATGAAATCTTCGATGTGGCGAACATCTTTTTTACCTTCTGCGCATCGATCACCATATCGTAAAATCCCTTATTGCGCCAGCTCCTTGAGGCCCGCGCGGATGAGCGCGGAGGTCTCGGCCTCCGGCCCCAGCCGGGCTGAAATTCGCGCCATCGCGGCGGCGGCCTGCGACTCGGCGTAGCCGAGCCCGACCAGGGCGAGGACCGCGTCCTCAGCCGCCTTGGCGAGCTTCGGCGCGCGCTCGAAACCCGCGTCCGCGTGGCCGAAATCGGCGACGCCAAACGCCGGCGCCTTGTCCTTGAGCTCGAGCACGAGGCGGGCGGCGAGCTTCGGGCCGACGCCCGGCGCCCGCGCCATCATCGCCTTGTCCTGCCGCGCGACCGCGGCGCTCAGCGCCTCTGCCGACAGGGCGCCGAGAATGCCGAGCGCGACCTTGGCGCCGACGCCCTGGACGCTCTGCAGCAAGCGAAACCAGTCGCGCTCGCCCGCCGTGAGGAACCCGTAAAGCCGGATCGCGTCTTCGCGCACATGGGTCTCGATGAGCAGCTCGGCCGGCTGGCCCGACGCGGGCAGCGCACGCAAGGTTCGGGGAGAAGCAGAGACGAGATAGCCGACGCCATTGACGTCGAGGATGAGCGCTTCGTCCTCGACGCTGTCGACGATCCCCTTGAGCTTGCCGATCATGCCGCGCCCCTACAATCCGGTGCGATTCAGACGAATCGCGTCGGTTTGTAAATTCCTTTGGTTTCGCGGGCTTTTTCGCGAAAGCCCGGCTTCCACTTTTTCGCCGCCAGCTCTGGCGCGCGCCGCGCGGTGCTGGGCGTGGCAGATGGCGACGGCGAGCGCGTCGGCCGCGTCCGGGGTCGAGGCGGTCGAGGCGGGCAACAGCATGCGCACCATCATCGCCACCTGCCGCTTTTCCGCGTGGCCCGCGCCGACCACCGTCTTCTTGATCAGGTTCGCCGCGTATTCGGCCACCGGCAGGCCGGTCAGAGCCAGTGTCGCAAGCGCGACCCCGCGCGCCTGCCCCAGTTTGAGGGCCGATTGCGGATCGCGATTGACGAATGTCTCCTCGACCGCCGCCTCGTGCGGCCCCTCCCGTTCAACCAGGCCGGTCAGCAGGCGATGGATCGCCGCCAGGCGCTCGGCGAGCGAAGCCGCGGCGTCCGTCTCAATCGAGCCACAGCCAACGAAGCTGAGCCGCGAGCCGGCAGCCTCGATCACGCCCCAGCCCGTCGCGCGCAGGCCGGGATCGACGCCGAGAATGCGAATCGCGCCGATGGTCATGCCGAACGCTGATATACGAAATCGCTCGCCAGCGCATTTTCACGCGCCAAGCCCTAACGCGCCGCCGCGGCGAGCCCGGCAACTTCGCGCTCTATTGCGCCCAGCTCACCAAGGGCCGCGTCGAACGCGCCTGCTCCGATCGCCTGCCAGACGCGCCTTGCCCTCTCGGCCAAATCGCCGACGGTCAGCGGGAACTGCGCCGCCGCCGCGAGCGCGCCCTTCTCATTGATGAGATAGCGCCGGTTGACGGCAAAGAGCACTTGCGCCGCGCAAGCGAGCGAGCGAGCGAAACGCGCATCCGCCGATGTAAGCCTGATCTTTCCTCGTGACGGCCGTCCGCGCGTTCTCGATCGCGAACAGGATCTCCCACTGGAAGAGGTGAATCACCGCCTCGCGCAGTTTGTCCGGATAGGGGCGAGTCATCGCCTGCAAAGCCGCGAGCGCGCCCTCGGCGTCGACAAGGCGCCGGCAAAGCGCGACCTCGCCCATCCAGATCGCCGAGCAGAAGCCATGTGGATGTCCGGGCTGATAATCCATGCGGACGCGTCACTCGCGACAGTCGCAAATCACCTTCCCGACCGCCTCGATCGGCCGGTAGAGGAGGTCCGTCTTCTTCCCGGCGATCTTGAGCCAGCCGCCACCGACGATCCACGGTCCCCAGCCGCCGACCTCGGTCACCTGCGCGGCGACCGGCTCGTCCACCAAGCCCCTCACGACTTCAAGCAGACGCGGGACGTCGAGCCCGACAGTCTCATTGAAGTAGAGGCCGATGTCATAGTCTGAAGCCGCATGCGCCGCGCCCGTCGCCCGCGAGCCGCCAAGGGCGACGGCGGCGACGCCGGGGACAGCGGCCAGAACGGGTAGAATGCGTTCGAGGAGGGGGCCGGGCGTTTCCATGACCCAGGAATAGCCGATCCGCGCTCTCGCGAACTGCGCCGAATCGCGCCCCCTTTCCACCAACATTTGGGTTTGCGCATCTTGGTCCGCGGTTGCGGCTGCGATAGCCTGCCGACTGACGACCGGCTTGCGTCTGAGGAGCGGCATTGAAGACGACGAAGAAAAAGCTCGTCCCGCCGATTCTCCCGGCCACGCCTCATTTCGACTTCGAGCGTGAGGCGTTCGCCAACGGCCATCGCTGGGTCGCCGGCGTCGACGAAGTCGGGCGCGGCCCGCTGGCTGGGCCGGTCGGCGTCGCCGCGGTCATTCTCGATCCTGACGATCTTCCCGACGGGCTCGACGATTCGAAAGTGTTGCCCGCGCCCACGCGCAAATCTTTATGCGAAATCATCTTCATGAAGGCGCTCAGCGTCTCCGTCGTCTTCGCCAGCGTCGAGGAGATCGACCTCTTCAACATCCGCGGCGCGGCGCTTCGCGCGATGGCGCGGGCTTTGGCCGCCTTAAGCCTACGTCCGCACTTCGCGCTGATCGACGGCCGCGACCTGCCGGACGGCCTCATCTGCCCGGCGCGCCCGATCATCGACGGGGACGCGCTCTCCATGTCGATCGCCGCCGCGTCGATTGTCGCCAAGACGATGCGCGACGCCCTGATGCGCAATCTCGGCCGCGACTTTCCGCAATACGGCTTCGGGGAGCACGTCGGCTATGCGACCGCCGCACACCGGCGGGCGCTGGCCTCCGCGGGGCCATGCCCCTATCACCGGCGCTCGTTCCGGCTCGAGCGGGGAGAAGAAGAATGAGTCGCGGTCCAAAAAGGTTTCAAAAAGGTTGAAATCGAGTATCGTTCAGAACGACTGACGCCGTACGAAAACGACACAGCGGAATGTGTGGCGGCATAACCGGACCTTTACTTTAAACCGAGCATAAACGACGCGCCGGTTCGAACGATCCGGCTTGTGCGTCGAGTGTTGCGTTGATGCGTATCGCGCGTGCCGGAGCGTTTCGCCCCCCCGCCCAGCTTCAGGTTTTGCGTACTGGCGCCGGCGAGGCGAAACGCCCGGCTGCAATCCTCCGGGCGCTCCGGGAAGAGCGCCCGGCTCCGCGCGACGCGATCCTGATCGGCGATTGCGTGGCGGAAATGACGAAGCTCCCGGCGGCGTCGGTCGACCTCGTCTTCGCCGATCCCCCCTACAACCTGCAACTCGAGGGCGCGCTGTCCCGCCCGGACCAGAGCATGGTCGACGCCGTCGACGACGACTGGGACAAGTTCGCCGATTTCGCCGAATATGACGCGTTCACGCGCGATTGGCTGACGGCCGTCCGGCGGCTGATGAAGCCGGCCGCCACGATCATGGTCATCGGCTCCTACCACAACATCTTCCGCGTCGGCGCTATCCTGCAGGATCTCGGCTTCTGGATCCTCAACGACATCATCTGGCGCAAGGCCAATCCGATGCCGAACTTCCGCGGCCGCCGGTTCACCAACGCCCACGAAACGATGATCTGGGCGGCGAAAGGCCCGGAAGCCAAGGCCTACACGTTCAACTATGAGACGCTCAAGGCCGGCAACGAGGACGTGCAGGTCCGTTCCGACTGGTTCCTGCCGATCTGCACCGGATCGGAGCGATTGAAGGACGCGACGGGGCGAAAGACTCATCCGACACAAAAGCCCGAGGCGCTGCTCATGCGGGTGCTGATGGCCGCGTCGAACGCCGGCGATCTGGTGCTCGATCCGTTTTTCGGCTCCGGAACCACGGGCGTCGCCGCCCGACGTCTGCGCCGCTCTTTCATCGGCGTCGAGCGCGATTCGGCCTACGCGGAAGCGGCGCGGCGACGAATCGATGCGACCCAGCCATTGCCCGAAGAGTCGCTGGCGATCGCGCCCACGCGCCGCAGCGAGCCGCGCGTGGCCTTCTCGAGTGTCGTCGAAGCCGGACTCGCGCAACCGGGCGAATGGCTCGTCGACGCCGGGCGGCGTCACAGCGCGCTGGTGCGGGCCGACGGCGCGCTCGCAGCAGGCGCCGCTGTCGGCTCCATCCACAAGATCGGCGCGCTCGTTCAGGGGCTGCCCGCCTGCAACGGCTGGACCTTCTGGCACCTCGAGCGCGGAGGGCGGTTGACCCCGATCGACGAACTGCGCGCCGCCATGCGCGCGACCATGCGCGAAGCCGCCGAATAGGCGCTCCGCCTTCCCTCCGATTATGTCGATCCCGAGGCCGAAGGGGGGGCTTCGCTCTCGAACGCATCAAGCAGCGAACCCAGTCGCGAGACGACCGCAGCATAGGTCGACAGCGACTGAAACTGAGTGACGACCAACGAGAAGGCGGCGACGAGGGTCGCGAACACCATCGCGGATTGGGTGATCACCCCGAACTCGATCTCGCCGCGCATGAAGGCGGGCGCGATGATCAAAATCGGAATGAGCTGAATAAACCAATTATAGCCGGTCGAGAAGAACCCGACATTGCGGTTGACCGTCGTGATGCGCCGGAAATTCTCGGCAATTCGATCAAGGCGCTCGCTGAGCTGTGCGGTCTCGCGCTCGCCTTCGTCTCGAAGCATAATGCCTTCGGCATCGTCGCGAACATGGATGAGGGCAGAGCGGAAGCTCGCCTCGCGGTCGAGCTGGTCACTGTTCAGCTTAACGAGCGGGCGGGCAAGCTTGATCGTCAAATACGAGCCGAGCGCGGCATAGGCCACTGAGATGACGAAGAGCAGCGGGCTGATCGACCATAGCACCCCGGAAAAGGAAAGGATCGTGAAGGCGCTATTGATCGCCATAAGCGCGAAGGAAAGCGTGGTGGCGGTGAACGCGCGCACATCCTCGGCGATCCGTTGATCCGGATTTGCAAGCTCGCCCGACGTCGCCAGGCGATGATAAGTTCCGTTCGCCATGTAAACGGCGACAGCGCGGTCGGTCACGAATTCCCGCCAAAGCAAGCCCAGCCGCTCCTCGGCAAAGCGCGCCAGAACGGCTACGATCGTGGACCCCGCGAAGACCACAAGTGTAAGCTGGGCCTGCCAGACGAATTGCGCGGTTTGCCTTTCCGCGATGGCGGACATCAAGTTTCTGTTGACGAAACTGTTTGCGACGTTGAGGCCGTTCGCACCAAGGAGCAGCGCCAGGATCGCCGCAAACATCAGTTTCGCTTTCCAGCCGACCTCCGACCGAGCGAAGGTTCTGATGGCCGCGACGAGCCGCGCCGCGACAGCAATCTTTGGCGTTCCCTGGGCTAGCATGTCTCGCCTCGGCAGATTGGCGGCCGGTTTGAAGCAGTCTAACCGATCCCGAAGGGAAAGGGCCGCCGATCTCGCAGACGCGGCGCCCGGCTGGGGCGTATTTGACGTCTATCGCTTGCGCCTTGGCCGCGGCCGCGCAGCCTCGAAATCGCTGGCGCGCAAAAGGAACACTTCGCCGGACGTGTCCTCGGTGTCGAGCCAGACAAACGGCAGATGCGGGAACTCATGCTCGAGCCGCGCGCCCCCGCCGCCAACCTCGCAGACGAGCGCGCCGCCGGCCGTCAGGTGCTCAGGCGCCTCGCTCAGGATCCGGCGCACGATGTCGAGTCCGTCCGTTCCGCCGGCGTGGGCGATCGTCGGCTCGGCCGCGTATTCGGGCGGAAAGCCCGCGATCGTCTCGGCGTCGACATAAGGAGGGTTCGCCAGGATGAGATCGAAGCGCTTCCCCTTGAGAGGCGCGAACAGATCGCCGCGCTGCAGCGCGATACGGTTGCCAAGCCCGTGATCTTCCAGGTTGCGCCTGGCGACTTCAAGCGCATCCGGCGAGACGTCGACCGCCGCGATCCGCGCATTGGGGAAGACGCGCGCGGCGAGGATCGCGAGCGAACCGCCGCCGGCGCAAAGATCGAGCACGGAAGCGACGCGCTCAGGGTCGCCGATGAGCGCGTTATCCTCGGCGAACGCGGTCATCAGGAGTTCGCCGATCAGGCTGCGCGGGACGATGACGCGCTCGTCGACATAGAACGGCACGCCCTTGATGTAGGCGCGGTTCAAGAGATAGGCGGCGGGCTTGCGCGTCGAAGCGCGCGCTTCGACGAGGTCGAGCAGGCGCGCCCGTTCGTGGCGCAGGAGCCTGGCGTCGAGAAACGGTTCGAGCGTATCGATTGGCAGGCTGAGGCCCTCGAGGATGAGAAACGCGGCCTCGTCGAGCGCCGTCGTCGCGCCGTGGCCAAAGGCGAGGCCAGCAGAGAGAAATCGGCTCACCGCATAGCGCAGCCAGTCCCGCGGGGTGAGGAACGTCTCGACCCGCTCGTCAGGCGCCGCCTCAGGCAAGGGCCGCCCCTTCGAGCGCCGCGCTCATGGGCCGCTTTTGCACGCGTGCAGGAAGCGCTTGCGCTGCTTGCCGACTAGCCCGCGAGCGTCAGCCTTTTGGGCGCATTCGATCGATTTGGCGGATCGCGCGGCGGGGTCCTGCTCGGAAGGAGGGAAAAGAACAGCGGCCGGCTTCACCGGCCCGCCCGCAGCGCCGGCCGCGCCCGACAGAACGCTCTGGGCTGTGACCCCTGAAATTAAGAGTCCATCCGAGGCAATAAGAGAAAGCGCGCAAGCCCAAACCAGCGTCGGAACTCGGATATTCAAAGGTATTCCTGCCCCGTTTCGATGATTAATTTGATTTTGTGGCCGCTTATAAGGACGGCGAGGGCGATTTCAAGCCAAACGCAGCGCGTGCATTCATGCAACTGCTCCGAACTGCACAATGATCCCACCGCCGCGGCGTTAATTGAAGAGGCTCGGAGCGGCCACCAAAGTCTGCCCGGCGGCATGCGGATTTTCAGGCGAATTCCAGAACCGCGCCGGCGGCTACGTTGCGGCGCAAAAAAAAAGTTCCGGGCCGGGCAAAAAGCGCCTATCCTGTTTTGACCCGGGCGTCATTGTGGGACCGGCAGCAGGCCATGGCGAACTCCACTCCGATTACGATCAAGAAATACGCCAATCGTCGGTTGTACAACACGGCGTCGAGCGCGTATGTCACACTGGCCGATTTGGCGAAGATGGTGAAGGCTGGCGAGGATTTCGTCGTCTATGACGCCAAAACCAACGAGGACATCACCCGCTCGGTTCTCACCCAGATCATTTTCGAACAGGAAGGAATTGAGGGACAGTCGCTGCTGCCGACGGCGTTCCTGCGCCAATTGATTCGCTTCTACGGCGACAGCATGCAGGCCCTGCTGCCGAGCTATCTCGAATTCTCCATCGACCGATTTTCCGGCGAACAGCAGGCGATGCGCGAAGCGGCGAGCCGCATGTTCGGTCCGGAGGCGTTTTCCACCGGATCTTTCGCAGCTTTGCAGGAATTGACGAAAAAGAATTTCGTCGCCTTCAACAAGGCGCTGGCGATGTTCTCGCCATTTGGCGGCGCGGCCACGGCCATGGAGCCGCTGCCCAAGAAAGCGAACTCCGAGGACGACATCGACGAACTGCGCAATCAGCTTTCCGACATGCAGAAGCGTCTTGAGTTCTTGGCCAAGAAGACCGAGACGCCTTAAAACCGGTCCTTGCGCGCGCGGAGCTCCGCGAACACCGCCGCAGACTCCGCCCCCGCCATGCCGACCGCCGCCTGCATCGCCGGCTCTTCCGCGCGCAGAAACGGATTGGCGGCAAGCTCGGCCGCGATGGTTGTCGGCAACGTCGGCCGGCGCTCGCCGCGCAGTCTTTGAACCTCCTCGATTCGCGCCTTGAGAATCGGATTGTCAGGCTCAATCGTTACGGCGAACCGGCCGTTCGCCTCCGTGTATTCATGCCCGCAGTAGATCTGGGTCTCGCCCGGAAGGGCGGCAAGCTTCATGAGCGAACTCCACATCACGGCGTAAGGCGTTTCGAACACCCGGCCGCAACCGAGCGAGAAAAGCGTGTCGCCGCAGAAGGCGATTTCGTCTTCCTCGAAATGGTACGCGATATGTCCGAGCGTATGTCCGGGGGTCTCGATGACCTTCGCCGCGAGCGATCCGACGCGCGCATATTCCCCCTCCTCCACCTGATGATCGAGGAACGGCATTCGCGCCGCGTCCTTGGCCGGCCCCCATATTCTCAAGGTTGGGAATTTCGCCTTCAGTTCCGGAACCCCCTGAATGTGATCGGCGTGATGATGGGTGATCAGCACGTCCGACAAGGTCCAGCCGCGGTCCGCCAAAGCGGCGAAAGTCGGTCCCGCTTCAGGGACGTCGACGCACGCGGTCGCTCCGGTCGCCGAATCATGCACGAGCGCGCCGTAGTTGTCGCTGAGGCAAAGATACTGGTGAACGCTCATTGTCATGTCGATAGGCTCGGCGATTGGTGGTTCTTGACCGCGCGGGGGCCTCGGAGCCCGACGCGCCCGGAGGCTCCAATATAGCCGGACGGGAGACCGCTGTCTTTCCTCCCGCTTTGGGCCGGGTTTCCGTTCGCCGCGCATTGCGAAAGACCGAGCGGTCGTCCAAAGTCATCGCCAGCCTCGGCGAATATCGATGCCCCTCGACGTCCTCAGTTTGCAGAGCTTTTACGGCTCGCCCCTCGGCGGCGTCGCCCGGAGGCTCATTGGCCGCGTGATCCGCGAGCGCTGGGAGAATAGCGCCGGACTGTCCGTCGCCGCGGTCGGTTATGGGACCCCCTACCTCGAACAAGTCCGCGACGGCGCCCGCCGATGCCTGGCGCTCATGCCTGCGGAGCAGGGCGTCGCGATCTGGCCGGGCGCGGAACGCTGCGCCGCCGCGCTCGTGGACGCGCAAATGCTGCCGCTGCCTGACGGCTGCGTCGATCGGCTGCTGCTGGCCCACGCCCTGGAAGCGGCCGACCGGCCCAATGCGCTGCTTGAAGAATTGTGGCGCATCACCGCGCCCGAGGGACGGATGATCGTGATCGTTCCCTCCCGCCGGGGCGTCTGGGCGCGCGCCGACAGCACGCCTTATGGGCAAGGCCTGCCCTATTCGAAGCCGCAACTTCGCGACCTGCTGCATCGCGCCGATTTCTCGCCGATCTTCTGGGGCGAAGCGCTTTATACGCCGCCGGTCGCCCGGCCCTATATGATGCGCTCCGCCTCGACCATCGAGCGGGTCGGCGGGGCGCTTGGACTGCCGTTCGCGGGCGTCCTCATTGTCGAGGCGATGAAACAGGTCCATCGCCCGGTCGGCGTGCGCGCGGTCGCCCGGACGCGGCTCGCTCCGCTCCAGCCGGCTCTCGCGCCGGGCGCTCATCGACAATGCCATTCGGGGTTGGCGCCGGCTGCGCGCCATGCTTGGTAAGCCGCTGATCGACCCCCAACCGAAGGCGAATCTCCATGCCCGCCGACCGTCTCCTCGTTCTGTTGCGCCACGGTCAGAGCGAATGGAACCTCAAGAACCTGTTCACCGGGTGGCGGGATGTGGACTTGAGCCCGGTTGGCGTCGAGGAAGCCAAAGAGGCGGGGCGCCGGATGAAGGCGCACGGGCTCGCCTTCGACCTCGCCTTCACCTCGGCGCTCATCCGCGCCCAGCGCACGCTTGCTTTGGCGCTTGCCGAGATGGGGCAGACCGGAGTGCCCGAGATGCGCGACCAGGCCCTTAACGAACGCGACTACGGCGATCTCGTCGGACTGAACAAGGACGACGCCCGCAAGAAATGGGGCGAGGACCAGGTCCACAAATGGCGGCGCAGCTACGACATTCAGCCTCCGGGCGGCGAAAGCCTGAAGGACACGGTGGCGCGGGCGCTCCCCTATTATTGCCAGAACATCCTGCCAGCGGTTCTTGGCGGCAAGCGCGTCCTGGTCGCCGCGCATGGCAACAGCCTGCGCGCCCTTGTCATGGTGCTCGATCGCCTCACGCCCGAAACGATCCCGACGATGGAGCTCGCGACCGGCGTTCCACTCGTCTACCGGCTCAACCCCGACTCGACCGTCGCCAGCAAGGAGATCCTGACGGCGTGACGGCGCCGGCCGGACCGCTTGCGATACAACCGGCGCAACCGGACGCGTTCAAGCCAACGAAACTGGACGAAGGCAAAATCGCTTTCTTTTGCTTTCGTTTGCTTTTTTTTAGTTTTCGGAATCCGGGCTTTTCAAAGGGTTATGCCCGAAAAAACTAGAAAATTTTTCCCTGTTTTTAAACTCCCGCTCCGGTTGTGCGCGACCTCTCCAAGGCGGCGGGCTCTTCTGTTTCTTTTCCTTTCTCGCCAGTCCTCGCGAACGGTCCCGAGGGCGGGCGCGGCGCAACTTCCGATCATAGGAAAACGATAGCATATAATTCTGATTTTGGCAAGCCGACATTCATGCTTCTTTCATTTCGCAACGACGCGAGAGGCGCTGACGGCGGCAGGCCTCCGCCGGCTGACGACCGCGGCTCGTCGCCGAGCCGCTAATTCAATTTTAACGTTAACGATTTATGAAGGCGCCAGGCTCCATCTTGACCGCACGTGATTTGCGCTGCGCGGAGGTCGGCAATGTCAGCGAAGTCTGCAATATTCGGGTTTGCGGCGCTCGCCGCCTGCGCGGCTGCGGGCGGCGCGAAGGCGAGCGGCGCCGAAGCGGCCTCGTACGAATTCCTAGCCGCGCCGCAAATCAATCTTTCCCTGGTCTATCGGCTCGATAAATTGTCCGGCGACGTGATCGCCTGCCAGTTCGCGCATAATCCCGGACGGACCGATGTCGGCCCGGGGGCGTTCGGGGTCACCAACTGCTATCGCGGCGGCGACGGCGCGACAAAGCAGGAGCCCAGCGACTACGGGCTCATCGCCACCCGCCACGAGCAGGAAGGCGGCGTGTTCCGCGTCGATTACCGCACCGGCGCGCTCAGCATCTGCTATCTTTATTTCCAGCGCGAGAAGCAGGGCGATCACGAGGCGATCGCGGACCAGTATGTCGTATGCACGCCGCAGTGGAAGCAGCCAGCCGCGCATCCCAGCGGCGCGGTCAGTGAATTGCCGGCGCCGGCCGACCACGCTCCGGCGCGCGACTGACGCGCCGGAACGACCGCGGCTGACGGCCGATCTGGGGGTCATGGCCGGGCTTGCCACGGCTATCCACGTTTTCTTCGCGTCGAAATCGCTCCTGACAGCCAATTGGTCGCTGCGTCGCGCTGACGCCGTCCTCGTGAGGACGCACCGCCTCGCGCGTATCGCGGTCTAGCGCGATCCAATGTTTGCAAACGACGAGGACACCATCTTCGCGCCGGCGTCCGGAGCGGGCCGGGCGGCGATCGCGGTTCTGCGCCTGTCCGGACCGGGCTGCTCCGCCGCGCTGCAGGCGATTGCGCTAGGAGCCGAGTTTCCCGACCGCCGCGCAACGTTGCGAACCCTGCGCCGCCCTGGGTCCGGCGAGCCGCTGGACCGGGCGCTGATCACCCGTTTTCAGGCGCCGCGCAGCTTCACCGGCGAGGAAATGGCGGAAATCAGCGTCACGGGCGGCCGGGCGGTCGTGGCCGCGCTTGTGAAAGCGCTCATGCTTGTTCCGGGACTGCGGCTCGCGGAGCCCGGCGAGTTCGCCTGGCGCGCCTTCATGAAGGGCAAGATCGATCTTTCGGAAGTGGAAGGGCTCGCCGATCTGGTCGAGGCGGAGACGGAGGCGCAGCGGCGGCAGGCTGAGCGCGTCGCCGGAGGGGCGCTGAGCCGCGAGTGCGAGGCCATCCGTTCAAGGCTGCTCGAGGCCATGGCCGCGGTCGAGACGCAGATCGATTTCACCGACGTCGAAGACGCGGAGGATTTCACGCCTAAATCCGTGAGAAGCGCGGCGCGCGGCGCGCTCGAGCGGATCGACCGAGCGCTCGCGACCGCCGATTCGGCGCAGAGCCTGCGGGACGGCTTTACCGTCGTCATCGCCGGGCCTCCCAACGCCGGCAAGTCGACCTTGATGAATGCGCTAGCTGGCCGTGACGTGGCGATCATTTCGCCCATTCCCGGAACGACCCGCGATCTGATCGAGGTGTTTCTCGACCTGCGCGGCTATCCGGTCATTCTGGTCGACACCGCCGGCATGCGCGAGAGCGCCGACCCGATCGAGCAGGAGGGCGTCGCGAGAGCGCGCCGCAGAGCGAAGAGCGCCGACCTGACGCTGTGGCTGAACGACGGCGGCGACGATCCGGCGCCGGATATGGGAAGCCCTACCCTCGCGGTCAGGACCAAGATCGACCTCGCCGAGACCCGCGCGTGCCGGCACGATCCCGCCGGTCTCGCCATATCGGCGAAAACAGGCGCCGGGGTCGATCGGCTGCTTGACGTCCTTGCGGATCTCGCGGAAGAGCGCATGTCCTCGGACGAGCCGGCCTTGCTGACGCTTGAGAGGCACCGGCGCGCTTTTCAGGACGCGCGCCAGGCGCTCGGCGCGGCGCTCGACCCGGGCGCGGCGGCGCCCGAGCTGATCGCGGAGGATCTTCGCCGCGCCGCGGCGGCGATGGACCGGATCGTCGGGCGGATTGACGTCGAGGACGTGCTGGGAGAAATCTTTGCGCGATTGTGCGTTGGGAAATAGAATGACGTGTTTCACGTGAAACAGGCGGACCCTCATCCGGCGCACCTTCGGCACGCCACCTTCTCCCGGAGGGAGAAAGGACCCGGCGCAGTGGCGCCCCCTTTCCCTCGGGGAGAGGGATGGGGTGAGGGTGCTTGGATCGGCGAGCGGTCCGCTCTGAACTGAGCGCCGCGCGAGTTGGGATGACGGAAGATGAAGTTTGACGTCGTGGTGATCGGCGGGGGACATGCGGGCTCTGAGGCCGCGACGGCGGCCGCGCGCACAGGCGCCGCAACCGCGCTCGTCACCCAGCGCTTTGCGACCATCGGCGAAATGTCCTGCAACCCCGCCATTGGAGGCTTAGGCAAGGGCCATCTGGTGCGCGAGATCGACGCGCTCGACGGGGTTATGGGGCGCGCCGCCGACGCCGCAGGCATCCAGTTCCGCGTGCTCAACCGCCGCAAGGGCCCGGCCGTCCAGGGGCCGCGCGCCCAGGCCGACCGCAAGCTCTATCGGCGCGCCATGCAGGACCTCGTCGCAGAAACGCCGAACCTCACGATCATCGAAGGGGAAGCAGCCCGCATAATTTCCGAAGCCGGCGCCGTCATGGGCGTCGAACTCGCCGATGGCCGCGTGATCGCCTGCCCCGCCGTCGTGCTCACTACCGGAACCTTCCTGCGCGGAATGATCCATCTCGGCGACCAGCGCACGCCGGCCGGGCGCTTCGGCGATCCGCCTTCGGTTTCGCTGGCCCAGAGCCTCGATGCGGCGGGCTTTTCGCTAGCGCGGCTCAAGACCGGGACGCCGCCGAGGCTGGACGGCTCGACGATCGACTGGGATCAACTCGAGATTCAGCACGGCGATCCGGAGCCGGAATTCTTCTCTTCCCTCACCACGGCGATCACCGCGCCGCAGCTTCCCTGCCACATCACCCGCACCAATGCCGAAACTCATCGCATCATCCGGGCCGATTCGCATCGTTCCGCCGTCTATTCCGGCGCCATATCCGGGCGCGGACCGCGTTATTGTCCCTCGATCGAGGACAAGGTGATCCGTTTCGCCGACCGGGACAGCCACCAGATCTTTCTCGAACCCGAGGGCGTCGACAACCCGACCGTCTATCCGAACGGCATATCGACCTCGCTGCCGGCTGAGACCCAGGCTGCGCTCGTGGCGACCATTCCGGGGCTTGAGCGCGCCCGCATCCTGCGCCCCGGCTATGCGATCGAATATGATTATATCGATCCGCGCGGGCTCGACCCGACGCTTCAGGCGCGCCGGCTCAAGGGCCTCTTCCTGGCTGGGCAGATCAACGGCACGACCGGCTACGAGGAGGCGGCGGCTCAAGGGGCGGTCGCCGGGATCAACGCGGCGCGCAAGGCCGGCGGTCAGGCGCCCGCCACTTTCGACCGCGCCGAATCCTACCTCGGCGTGATGATCGACGATCTGACCACGCATGGCGTCACCGAGCCCTACCGCATGTTCACCTCGCGCGCCGAGTTCCGCCTGTCGCTGCGCGCCGACAATGCGGACGAGCGCCTGACGGCGAAGGGAATCGCACTTGGCTGCGTCGGCGCCGAGCGAGGCCGCGTCTTCGCCGAAATCCGCGGCCAACTGGAGCGGGCCCGCGCCATGCTGCACGCGGCGACCGCAAGCCCGCGCGAACTCGAGGCGCATGGGTTCGCCGCCAATCGCGACGGCGTTCGCCGCTCCGCCTTCGACCTTGCGGCGCAGGCGCAGTTTCCGATCGCTCATCTTGCACGTGTCTGGCCTGAACTTAACGAAATCTCCACTAAGCTTATCAGCAGACTTGAGGCTGACGCGAAATACTCGGTTTATCTTGATCGTCAAGCCGAGGACGTCGCCCGCTACCGGCGCGACAATTCGACTGCCCTACCCGACGATCTCGATTACGAGCGCCTTTCGGGCCTGTCGAACGAGATCAAGCAGAAGTTCATCGCCATTCGACCCGCAAGCTTGAGCCAGGCCCGGCGCATCGAGGGCGTGACGCCGGCGGCGCTGGCGCTGATCGCCGCCCATGCAAGGCGCGCCGAGCGGGCCGCGGGCCGCGACCGGCTCCCGGCAGGGACGTGAGCCGGCCGCCGAACGCCACGGCGGACCCGCTGGCCGACGACCGCCGGGCCGCTTTGCGCCTCGTCCCTGTTTCACGTGAAACAGAGGAGCGCCTCGCCGCCTTCGTCAACCTGCTCGATCGCTGGCGACAAAAGACCAACCTCATCGCCAACTCGACTTTCCCGACCGTGTGGACCCGCCACATCGCCGATTCCGCCCAATTGCTCGCCCTTGCGCCCGAAGCCCGGCGCTGGGTCGACATGGGCTCCGGCGCCGGATTTCCCGGCCTCGTGATCGCCATCCAGCTCGCTGGCGTTCCCGGCGCAATCGTCCACTGCATCGAAAGCGACCAGCGAAAGTGCGCTTTTCTGCGCGAAGCGGCGCGCGCAACCGGAGCGCCAGCCGTCATTCACCCCGACCGGGTCGAAGCGATCGCGCCCGAAAGCCTCGGACCTGTGGACGCCGTGACCGCGCGCGCCTTCGCCCCCTTGCCGCTTGCGCTCAAATTGGCGAGACCGTGGATGGAGCGCGGCGCCGTCGCCGTGTTTCCGCGCGGCGAATCAGCTAGAGACCAGATCGCGGCGCTGCCTGAGGCGTGGGCTTATGCGATTGAACCGCTTCCGAGCGCCGTCGACCCGAAGGCTAAGATCCTGCGCATTCGCCAAAGCTGAGGCCTGAACGCGATGGCCGACACCGAGACGGAGCCCCTTGTCCGCGAGCCCGACCCCGGGACGCGGCCGCGCGTTCTCGCCATGGCGAACCAGAAGGGCGGCGTCGGCAAGACGACGACCGCCATCAACCTCGGAACCGCGCTGGCGGCCATCGGCGAGCGGGTCCTCGTCATTGATCTCGATCCCCAGGGCAACGCCTCGACCGGCCTCGGCGTCAACCGCAACGCGCGGGTGACCTCGAGCTACGAGATGCTGGTCGGCGAGAAATCCCTGCGCGAAGTGATCATTCCGACCTCGGTGCCCCGCCTCTTCATCGCCCCGTCGACCATGGACCTGCTTGGGGTCGAGCTCGAAATCGCCGGCGACCACGATCGGTCCTACAAGCTGCGCAGCGCGCTGCGGAGCTACGGCGCTTCTGCTCCCGACGATCCCGAGCCGATCACCTATGTCCTGATCGACTGTCCCCCGTCGCTGAACCTGCTCACGATCAACGCGCTCGCCGCCGCCGACGCGGTCGTCGTCCCGCTGCAATGCGAATTCTTCGCTCTCGAAGGCCTGTCGCAGCTCTTGACCACCGTCGAACAGGTGCGCAGCGCCCTCAACCCCGGGCTCACGATCCACGGCATCGTTCTGACCATGTATGACGCCCGCAACAGCCTGGCCGGCCAGGTCGTCGCGGACGTGCGCGCCTACATGGGCGACACGGTCTATGAGACGATCATTCCGCGCAACGTGCGCCTTTCGGAAGCGCCTTCGCACGGCAAGCCGGCGCTGCTTTACGATCTCAAATGCGCCGGCAGCCAAGCTTATCTCAAGCTCGCGTCCGAAGTCATTCGGCGCGAGGGTCGTTGGCGCGCGGCCTGACCGGCGCGCCTGAAGCCCTGAAGGACAAGGATCCATGGCCGAAGACGTAAGCCGCACCATCGAAAATCGGCCTCGCCTCGGGCGCGGACTGGCGGCCTTGCTGGGGGGCGCGAACCTGCAGCATGGAGAATTGGCGCGCGCCCGCCGGGCGCCGATCGAATTCCTGCGCCCCAATCCGCGCAACCCCCGAAAGCGCTTCGACGATTCGGAGCTTGACGAACTCGCCGCTTCGATCAAGGAGCGCGGGATCATCCAGCCCGTCGTCGTCCGCGCCATCGCCGGCGCGACGGACGCCTATGAGATCATCGCCGGCGAGCGTCGCTGGCGGGCGGCGCAGCGGGCGGCCCTGCACGAGGTACCGATCATCATTGTCGAGGCCGGCGACCGCGAGGCGCTCGAACTCGCCATTGTCGAAAACGTGCAGCGGGCCGATCTCAATGCGCTCGAGGAGGGGGCTGGCTACGCCCAGCTCGGCGAGACTTACGGCTATTCGCATGGCGACATCGCCCGCGTCGTCAGCAAGAGCCGCAGCCATGTCGCCAACACCATACGCCTGACCCATCTGCCGGAACATACCCGCGCTCTGCTCGCGGGCGGACAAATCTCGGCCGGGCACGCACGCGCCCTGCTCGCGGTTCCCGATCCGGACGCGCTCGCCGACCGCATCGTCGCCGAGAGCCTGACGGTCAGGGACATCGAGCGCCTGGGCGAGAATTCTGGCAAGAGCGCTCGGCCGCGCAAGGGGAACGCGCCCGTCGACGCCGACACGAAGGCGCTCGAGGATAAGCTCACCCTCGAGCTTGGCGCGAAAGTGACGATCCGGCATAGCCGCGAGAGCGGCGAGATCCGCATCGCCTTCAAAAGCCTCGACCAGCTCGACGATTTCTGCCGGAGGCTTTGCCAGCCGGCGGGTGGCTAGGCGGCGACTGACTGGCCGGCGTTGGCCCACATGGCTTCTGGATGACAAGAATCGTGGCGACGTGTTGTTATTTTCTGAAACGCCCACTTGGCGCTTTTTGGGATACATATCGATCTGTTACTGATCTTTTGCGAGTCCCATATTTTCTGTTTTTCGTCATGCCGGCTTGACCCGGCCATCCATAGAAACCCTGACTGACGCAACCAAGCTATTGATACCATGATAGATTATTGGATATTCCCGGCAAATAGGCTGGCGATGCGTGGATGGCCGGGTCAAGCCCGGCCATGACGGGCCTTAGGTCTGTTTCTGAATTAGTTGAATTCCATAACCGGTATCGCCATAAGCGCGGCCAGGCCGAGGAGCCGGAGGGCTTTTGGCGGAACGAACCCAAATGGCCCGCTCGAACGGTTCTGGAGCGATGCGCAACCAGCCCCGCCGGGCCTGTGCCGTGCCCGCGCAAGCCTCGCCGGCTCTGCGTCTTGCCCGCACGTGGGCATCGAGCCAAGCCCTTGAGCAAACTCTCGATTCCCGCCTGAGCGCGAATGACAACGGCGGGCCGCGCTCCAGCCACCGTTACCGCCCCAGAAACGCGAGCGTTTTCACCGGCCCCCGCCCCGCCTCCCCGACGCCACCGCCCATAAAGCCCGCGTCGCCAGAACCTCCGCAAGCTCCCCGTCCAGCCGCACCCGGGCGCTGGCCAGCCTGAGCGCCGGCAGGCGCTGAGCGATCAATTCCGTCGTCCAGCGCTCGGCCTGGCGCGCCAGCGCGCGCAGCGCCGATGGCGGCAATCTCACGAATAGCGCTTGGCGAGCAGCGTCAAATGGCCGGCCCTGATCCATCTCGAGCCTCAGCCGATGCAGAAGCGTCACCCGCGCGATCAGCCGGATCATCAGATAATCCGCGTCGCCCCCGTCATGAAAAAATCGGGCGAGCGCCGCCTCGACGGCGGGCAATTCCCCAAGCAAGGCATGGTCTATGACCGCGTCGAGATTGGACGGGGCCGCGTCCGCGACGATCGCCTCCACGTCCTCGACGGTGATCTCCGCCTGTCCATGCGCATAGAGCATAAGCTTGGCGATCTCGCCGCGCGTCGTCCGGCGGTCGGCGCCGACCATGTCGACAAGCGCCGCGCGCGCGTCGGGCGCGATCGTGAGCCCCGCCCCGCGGGCTTCCGCGTCGATCAGGGATTGAAGCGCGTTCGTGTCGTCGGAATAGCACTCGATCGCCGCCCGCGCCGCCGAGCTTTCGAACGCCGTCCGCAACGCGGTTCCCTTCTTGAGCTGTCCCGCCTTGACGACGATCGTACAATCGGCCGGGGGCCGGGCGAACAGAGGTTCGAGCGCCGGCAGAAAATCGCGTCCCTGGGCATCGATCCAGATGGCGCGAGTCCCCCCGAACATCGAGATCGCATAAGCTTCGTCGGCAAGCGCGCCCGGATCGCGCGCGAGGGCGTCGCCCTCGAGGCGCACGAGCCGCAGCGGATCGAGATCATCGCCGATCCGGCTGCGAAGGATGGCTTTCACCCGTTCGTGCGCCAGCCCCTCGTCCTGCCCATGAACGAGATAGAACCCTATCTCCCTCGGCAGGCGCTGAATGAAGCCGTCGGCGGCGGCGCTGTTCACGATGCTCATGGCGTTGGCCCCGAGGCTGAATAGGCGCGGGCTCGCTCCGCTTCGGCTGTCGGCCGGAGGCCGACGCGGGCTTTCGCGCCAACCGGAAATCGTCTAGCACACGGGCCCGCTCTCCCCTGACATGAACGTGACGGACCTATGGCGACTTTCAAGCTCCTGCTCTTTCCTGGCGACGGCATCGGTCCTGAGGTTATGGCCGAACTCGAGAAGATTATCGATCGCTTCAACAAGGAGAGCGTCGCCAGATTCGAGATCGAAAAGGGACTGGTCGGCGGCGGCGCGTATGACAAGCATGGAAAAGCGATCAGCGATTCCGACATGGAGCTTGCGCAAGCGGCCGACGCGATCTTCCTGGCCGCCGTCGGCGGTCCGAAATGGGACGGCGTGCCCTATGACGTTCGGCCCGAGGCGGGGCTGTTGCGTCTGCGCAAGGAGCTCGGCCTTTACGCCAACTTAAGGCCGGCGATCTGCTATCCGGCGCTCGCGGCCGCTTCGTCGCTCAAGCCCGAGGTCGTCGAGGGGCTCGACATCATGATCGTGCGCGAACTCACCGGCGGCGTCTATTTCGGCGAGCCAAAGGAGATCCGGGACCTCGGCAACGGCCAGAAGCGCGCGATCGACACCCAAGTCTACGACACCTACGAAATCGAGCGCATCGGGCGAACGGCCTTCGAGCTCGCCCGCGACCGCGCGGGCAAGGTCACTTCGGCCGAGAAGCGCAATGTGATGAAGTCCGGCGTCTTGTGGAACGAGGTGATGACCGCGTTGCACAAGCGGGAATATCCGGACGTCAAGCTCGAGCATCAGCTCGCCGACGCGCTCGGCATGCAGCTTGTGCGCTGGCCCAAGCAGTTCGACGTGATCGTCACCGACAATCTGTTCGGCGACATGCTGTCCGATGTCGCCGCGATGCTGACCGGCTCGCTCGGCATGCTGCCGTCCGCTTCGCTCGGCGACGTCGATCCGAAAAGCCGCCGCCGCAAGGCGCTCTACGAGCCGGTGCACGGATCGGCGCCCGACATCGCCGGCAAGGGGGTCGCCAATCCGATTGCGATGATCGGCTCGTTCGGCATGGCCTTGCGCTATTCGTTCGGGCTTGGCGAGGCGGCCGACAGGCTCGACGCCGCCATCGCCGCCGTGCTCGCCGCTGGCTTCCGGACCGCCGATATCCGCAGTGAAGGAGAGGCCCCAGTGTCGACGAGCGAAATGGGCGACGCGATCCTGGCCGAACTGGCGGGGAATGCGAGGCGGTGAGCGACGCGCGCGCTGATTGACAGCGCCTGCCCGGCGCGGCCAACCTGTCGGCTTCCGTAAGGAGCCCGCTCCCGATGCCGATCCGATCCGCGATCAACGATCTCGTTCCCGACGTTCAGGCCTGGCGCCGCGAAATCCACCAGAATCCGGGGCTCATGTACGACGTCGAGGGCACCGCCCGGTTTGTCGCCGACCGGCTTCGCGCCTTCGGCTGCGACGAGGTCAGAACCTCGATCGGCCGCACGGGCGTGGTCGGCGTGATCCGCGGCGCCAAGGGATCGAGTGAGCGCACGATCGGGCTTAGGGCGGACATGGACGCGCTGCCGATCGAAGAGGAGACCAATCTCCCCTATCGCTCGAAAATCCCCGGCAAGATGCACGCCTGCGGCCACGACGGGCACACCGCGATGCTGCTTGGCGCGGCGCAGCGTCTTGCTGAGACGCGCGACTTTGCCGGGAACGCCGTGGTGATCTTTCAGCCCGCCGAAGAGGGCGGCGCGGGCGCGATGGCGATGATTGACGACGGGCTGATGGACAAGTTCGGCATCGAGGAAGTCTACGGCATGCACAACATGCCGTCCCTGCCGGTCGGCTCCTTCAGGCTCAGGAAGGGGCCGCTGATGGCGGCGGCGGACGAAATCACGATCACCATCGAAGGACAGGGCGGCCATGGAGCGATGCCGCATCACGGCGTCGATCCAGTGGTTGTCGGGGCGCAGATCGTGGTCGCCTTGCAAACCATCGTTTCGCGCAATGTCGATCCGCTCGATTCCTGCGTCGTCTCGGTCACCCGCTTCGAGGCCGGCACGGCGAGCAACATCATCCCCCAATCGGCGTGGCTCAACGGCACGGTCCGCACGCTCAAGGCCGCGACCCGCGACGCGGTCGAAAAGCGGATCCACGAGATTGCCGCCGGCATTGCCGCGGCGGGCGGCGCGACGGCGCGGGTCGAGTATCGCCGCGGCTATCCGACGACGGTCAATCACCCCAAAGAGACCGACTTCGCCACCAAGGTCGCCCGCAAGGTCGCGGGCGAATCTCAAGTCGATCCGAACGCCGAGCCGGTCATGGGCGCGGAAGACTTTTCCTTCATGCTCGAGGCGCGGCCGGGCGCGTTCATCTTCATCGGCAACGGCGACACCGCCAAGCTGCATCACCCGTCATACGACTTCAACGACGCCGCCCTGCCCTATGGCATGAGCTATTGGGTCGAGCTGGTGGAGACGGCGCTCGCGCCCTGAAAGCCGTGTTCCGAGGAGGCACCTGTTGCATGACTGTTTCCCATAGCCCGACCCTTTTTGAGGTCGAAAACGCGTTTCAGCCTGCAAAAGAGATAAGTGACGCCCGACGGTTTGCTGGCAGGGCAAAGGCGGTCGGCGCTGTATTCCTCGGACCGTGCCTATCCGGTTGACTCAGACACCCACTAGGGCTAGTAGCCGCAGTTATGGCGGCTTTGGACATTCACCAGCGGGACGATCTGGCTTTTCCCCAATCGCTCCCCGAATTTCAGAAGCTGTTTCCTAATGACGCGGCGTGTGCTGTCTATCTTGGGCGCGCGCGTTGGCCTGACGGTTTTGTCTGCTCGCATTGCGGCGTGATTGGTGAACCCTTCCGCATTGCAACCCGACCCGGTGTTCTGGAATGCCGCGCGTGTCGACGCCAAACCGGCCTCTTGGCCGGCACGGTCATGGAGCGCAGTCATACGCCGCTTAGCGTCTGGTTCTGGGCCGCGTATCTCGTCGCCAGCCAGACGCCGGGCATGTCGGCGGTTCAGTTTCAGCGGCAACTTGGGCTGACACGATACGAAACTGCGTTTGGCATCCTTCACAAACTGCGCGCCGGCATGGTGCGGCCGGACCAGGATCGTATCGGTGGTCGGGCGAAAGAGCATGTCGAGGTCGATGAGACCTGGGTCGGTGGAAGGACGCGCGGCGATGGCCGAGGCATCCACCACAAAACATTGGTGTCCGCCGCTGTCGAGGTTCGCCATCGCAAGCCGGGGACGGCGCAAGACAAGCGCAGGGACGGTCGCTATGCCGGTCGTGTGCGATTGGCCATCGTCGCCGACCGCAGCGCCAATTCCTTATGCGGCTTTGTCGAGAACGCCGTCATGCCAGCCTCGCTGATCGTCACCGACGATTGGAGCGGCTACGTCAGCTTGCGTAAGCGGGGCTACGACCATCATCCGATTGCCGAAAGCGGCGATCCCGAAATTGCCGAACAGTTCATGCCGATGATTCATCTCGTCTTCTCCAATTTGAAGACCTGGCTCAACGGCATCCACCACGGCGTGAGCGCCAAGCATCTACAAGCTTACCTCAACGAATTCACGTTCCGCTTCAACCGGCGCTTCTACCCGTTCAACGCCTTCCGCTCGCTGCTCGGCATCGCGGGCGACGTCGAGGCGCCAACCTATGCCCAGCTTTAATTCGGGAGAATGGGTCCACCCTACATATGGTGGGTGTCTGCCTTAACCGGATAGGCACGCTACGACGTTCCCAAAACCAAGAAATTGATCCATAGCTCGTCCCCAAAGCTCAGCGCAAAGCTATTCGGAATCGGCGGAGAAGTTACAACTCAGCACAGTCACGAAGAGACGCGTGAAGCCGTCACCGTTTCACAGTCAGTTGATACAATTTGTGAGAACATAGTTACAAATTTAGTTGACCACAATTTGACAAGAGACGGGATTATTTTTATAATCGACGAGTTTGATCAGATAAGAGACCCTTCTGGAATTGCGTCATTTCTAAAGGCTATCGCTACCAATACTCAAAAAGTTAAGTTTTGTATGGTTGGTGTAGCCAATGACATTCAAGAGCTAATGCAAGAGCACGAATCTTCTGATAGGCTATTTGCCGGAACAATCGTGGCTCTTGAGCCGATGTCGAGAGCAGAATTGGGAGAGATCATTGAACTTTCACAAAGAAATATCAATGATTACATTATCTTCTCGGATGAGGCAAGAAATCAACGTAACTCCCAAGCCGGGTGAGTCCGAATTGTCACACGGTGTGTGAGATCGTTGAGGTTTTGCGAGATTTTCGAGACGGGCGGGGGCGAACCGTGAGTCAAGGTGGGGATGATTCTCCCTGCCGAAGTTCAGGCGCTGATCGAAGCGCTCCGGAGCGAGATTTCCGCGCTTCGCTCGGAGGTCGCCGATTTGCGGCGGGAGAACGAGGGCCTTCGAGCCGAGAACGCCGAGCTTCGGCGCCGGCTGGATCTGGACAGCACGACGAGCTCCAAGCCGCCTTCGAGCGACGGGCTGAGGAAGAAGTCGCGCCTTCCCGGCAGCCTTCGCGGCCGTTCGGGCAAGGCGAGCGGGGGACAGCGGGGCCACAAGGGCGACACGCTGCGGCGGACGGCGACGCCCGACTGGGTCGTCCGACACGAGGCTGCGGCGTGCCGGCGCTGCCGGGCGGCGCTCGCGGCTTCGATGCAGACCGGGGTGGAGACGCGTCAGGTGTTCGACCTGCCCGAGCGGCTGATCGAGGTCACGGAGCACCAGGGCGCCATCTATGCCTGCGCCCGATGCCGCGGCGTGACGCGGGCTGCGTTCCCCGACGGCGTGATCTCGCCGACCCAATATGGCGAGCGCATCAAGGCGGCGGCGGTCTATCTCAACGTGCAGCAGCTTGTGCCCGAGGACCGGACGGCGCAGGCGCTTCAGGACCTGTTCGGCGCGCCGCTCGTCTGCCCGGCGAGCGTGATCGCGTGGATGGGCAAGAAGGCTCAGGCTCTGGAGGGCGTCTATCAGGCGATCGGGACGCGCGTCGGCGGGGCCAAGGTCAGGCATCTCGACGAAACCGGCTTTCGCATCGCAGGCTCCCTGCAATGGCTGCATACGACGTCGAGCCGGAGCCATACCTTCTACCGGGTCGGAGCGGCGCGCGGCGATGTTCCCGCAGGGTTGAAGGGCGGCGTCGTCGTGCATGACCATTTCCGCCCCTACAACGCCCTCGCGGACGTCGCTCACGCCTTCTGCAACGCCCATCACCTGCGCGAACTCAAGGCGCTCATCGAGATCGACAAGGAGCCGTGGGCGCAAGCCATGCGCGACGTCCTCCTCGACGCCGCAAAGGCCGTGCGCCAAGCCAAAGAGGCCGGCGCCCGGGCGCTCGAACCCGAACGCGTGCAAGGCTTCGTCGACCGCTACTGGCAGGCCGTTCGGGAAGGGCTCGCCTTCCATCGCGCCCTGCCGGCCTTCGATCCTTCGCCCGGCTCGAAAAAACGAAAGAAGCAGCGCCCAGGCCATAATCTCCTCATCCGCTTCAAGACCTTCAAGGACGAGACCCTGCGCTTCCTCGTCGACTTCGACGTCCCGTTCACCAATAACCTGGCCGAACAGGACCTGCGCATGGCCAAGGTCAAAATGAAAATCTCGGGCGGCTTCCGCACCTTCGAAGGCGCTCACGTCTTCGTCCGCATGAGGTCCATCGTCTCCACCGCACGAAAGCACGGCCTCAACATTCTCAAAGCCCTCACCGCAAACCCCTCCCAACTCCTCCTCGCAATCGCAGCCTGAAAACAGACGGCTTGGGAGTTACGAAATCAACTAATTTCAATCGCCCAAGGTCACCCGTACCTAATTCATCTCATCGGCAAATTTGCGTTTCGTGCGGCGTACATGGCCTCAAAAAGGATTATCGATAGCGAGGCTGTGAGTGCCGTTCTGAGAAGCATAGCCGAGAATGCGTCCGACCCGGTGTTAGAAGGTCGATATAGGAAAGCGGTTGCATCGTCAGCTCAACGTGAGGACGTTTTAAAAGCCTTCGCGACTGCCGTTGACGACCGAAGCGAAGTATGGACCGTGCCTATCCGGTTAAGGCAGACACCCACCATATGTAGGGTGGACCCATTCTCCCGAATTAAAGCTGGGCATAGGTTGGCGCCTCGACGTCGCCCGCGATGCCGAGCAGCGAGCGGAAGGCGTTGAACGGGTAGAAGCGCCGGTTGAAGCGGAACGTGAATTCGTTGAGGTAAGCTTGTAGATGCTTGGCGCTCACGCCGTGGTGGATGCCGTTGAGCCAGGTCTTCAAATTGGAGAAGACGAGATGAATCATCGGCATGAACTGTTCGGCAATTTCGGGACGCGTTTCGGCAATCGGATGATGGTCGTAGCCCCGCTTACGCAAGCTGACGTAGCCGCTCCAATCGTCGGTGACGATCAGCGAGGCTGGCATGACGGCGTTCTCGACAAAGCCGCACAAGGAATCGGCGCTGCGGTCGGCGACGATGGCCAATCGCACACGACCGGCATAGCGACCGTCCCTGCGCTTGTCTTGCGCCGTCCCCGGCTTGCGATGGCGAACCTCGACAGCGGCGGACACCAATGTTTTGTGGTGGATGCCTCGGCCATCGCCGCGCGTCCTTCCACCGACCCAGGTCTCATCGACCTCGACATGCTCTTTCGCCCGACCACCGATACGATCCTGGTCCGGCCGCACCATGCCGGCGCGCAGTTTGTGAAGGATGCCAAACGCAGTTTCGTATCGTGTCAGCCCAAGTTGCCGCTGAAACTGAACCGCCGACATGCCCGGCGTCTGGCTGGCGACGAGATACGCGGCCCAGAACCAGACGCTAAGCGGCGTATGACTGCGCTCCATGACCGTGCCGGCCAAGAGGCCGGTTTGGCGTCGACACGCGCGGCATTCCAGAACACCGGGTCGGGTTGCAATGCGGAAGGGTTCACCAATCACGCCGCAATGCGAGCAGACAAAACCGTCAGGCCAACGCGCGCGCCCAAGATAGACAGCACACGCCGCGTCATTAGGAAACAGCTTCTGAAATTCGGGGAGCGATTGGGGAAAAGCCAGATCGTCCCGCTGGTGAATGTCCAAAGCCGCCATAACTGCGGCTACTAGCCCTAGTGGGTGTCTGAGTCAACCGGATAGGCACGGTATGGACTACGACGGCGTATAAGACAGCCTTAGATGCCGGTGTGGAGAATGCCAGTCATACGTAGGACAACTCGTAACCGAGGAATATGGGGCGGAGATCGAGAAAGTTAGGGAGAGATATTAGAGATTTAAAGATTTTTTATTCGTCTCCTATGTAAAGGCACGACCTCCTATGCTGGGAGTTCCTAAAGAGTAGAGAGATCTTTTATCTACGGTCCCGTACCACGTCTTGGGGCGCGGAATGAGCCGCATAACCCCGTCGCGTCACAGCACCCCGAAGGTGTCGAACGCCTCGCGCGCCCCCATGCCGTCCCGGATCGCGGTCGCGACCTTATTCTCGGTCGACGCCTTGGCGAGGGCCGCCTCGACCGCCTCCGCCTCGACATCGGCGGGAATGACCAGCACCCCCTCGCGATCGCCGAACATCAGATCGCCGGGCGCGATCCGCACGCCTTCGATTTCGATCGCCACGCGAAAGTCGATCACCTTGCCGCGCGGGCCCTGGTCCTGCGCATACAGTCCGCGTGAGAAGGTCGGAAAGCCAAGCGCCTCGATCCCCGCGGCGTCGCGGACGAAGCCGTTGAGCACGGCGCCGGCGGCCTTGAGGTAGCGGGCGCGGGTCGACATGAGCTCGCCCCAGAAGGCGTAGCGAAGCGAGCCGCCGGTCGCGACATAGACCTCATTCGGGCGAAGGTCGTCGAGCGCCTCCAGCATCAGCCCGAACGGCTTCGCGCCGACCGACCCGGGCGAGCCGCCGCTGTCATCGAAGATGTCGGCCTCGAGGACCGGCATCGCGCGACCGACCAGCTTCATGTCGGGCCGCAGCGGTCCGATCGCCTGCGGCAGGAACTGGCGACGGCGCCCATTCGGTCCAGCACGTCGCCGACGACCGCCGTGAACAGCTTGTCGCGCAGGTTCGCGAACAGGACGTCATCCGCGATTTTGGCCATATGTGCTCCTCAAGGGCCTACTGCCGCTCGAGCTCCTCGCGCAGGATCTCGAGCCCGAGCCACTCGTCCTCGGCGCCGGCCAGCGCGTCGCGCAATTCCGCGTAAGCCCTGGTCGCGTCGGTGAAAGCGGCCGGCTCGCGGGCGGGGAAGTCGGCGTCGGCGAGCTTCGCCTCGAGCGCCTCGAGATCGGCGCGGAGCTTGTCGATCGCGTCCCGGCAGCGTTTCGAGCGCGCGGCTCTCGTTGAACCCGAGCTTGCGCTTCGGGGCGGCCCGCTCGACCGTGCAGCTTCTCCGGCTTCTCCGCCGCGTCGACCGGCGCGGCCAGCGGACCGGCAAGCCCATACCCGCGCTGGGCGACCATGTCGGAATAGCCGCCCGCATATTCGACCCAGCGCCCATCGCCGTCGCCGACAATGACCGATGTCGCGACGCGATCGAGAAAATCGCGATCGTGGCTGACGAGGAGGATCGTTCCGGCATAGTCGCCAAGCAGTTCCTGCAGGAGATCCAGCGTCTCGATGTCGAGGTCGTTGGTCGGCTCGTCGAGAACGAGCAGGTTGGACGGCTTCGCCAGCGCCCTCGCGAGCATGAGCCGCCCGCGCTCGCCGCCGGACAATTTGCCGATCGGCGTGCGCGCCTGCTCGGGCGGGAACAGGAAGTCGCGCATGTAGCCCATGAACATGGCGCCGCTCGCCATTGATGGTGACATAGTCGCTGCCGCCCCCGGTCAGCGCGTCGACAAGCGTCGTCGTCGGCTCGAGCGAAGCGCGCCCCTGATCGAGAGAGGCCATCGCGACATTCGCGCCGAGCCGCACCGAGCCGGAATCGGGCGCGAGCGCGCCGGTCAGGAGATTGACGAGCGTGGTCTTGCCCGCGCCATTGGCGCCGACGATGCCGATCCGGTCGCGGCGCATCACGCGCAGCGAGAAATCGCGCACGACCGCGCGCTCGCCGTAAGCCTTGCTCATCCGCTCGGCGTCGATCACCAGCGCGCCCGAGGCTTTCGTGTCCTGCGCGATCATGGCGGCCGCGCCGGTCGGCCTTCAGCGCCTCGCGCCGCTCGCGTCTCAGGTCGGCAAGCTCGCCGACGCGGCGCATGTTGCGCTTGCGGCGCGCGGTGACGCCGTAGCGCATCCAGTGCTCTTCCTCGACGATCTTGCGGTCGAGCTTGTGGCGCTCGAGCTCTTCCTCCTCGAGCTTTGCGTCGCGCCAGGCCTCGAACGCGCCGAAGCCCTGGTCGAGCCGGCGGGCGCGGCCCCGGTCGAGCCAGATCGTGGCCTTCGTCAGGTCGGCGAGCAGCCGCTTGTCGTGGCTGATGAGGGCGAGCGCCGAGCGGCTCTGCGCGAGCCGCGCCTCGAGCCACTCGATGGCGATGAGATCGAGGTGGTTGGTCGGCTCGTCCAGGAGCAGGATGTCGGGCTCGGGGCTCAGAACCCGGACCAAGGCCGCCCGGCGGGCTTCGCCGCCGGAAAGGCGCGCGGGATCGGCGGCCGGATCGAGGCCGAGCTCGGCCATCATCGCCCGCGCCGGCATAGGGGTCGTCGAATTCGTGCAAGCCCGCCAGCACATAGTCGAGCGCGGTCTTAAAGCCGGACATGTCCGGCTCCTGCGGCAGATAGGCGAGGCGCGCCGAAGGCTGGACGAAGCGGGTTCCGTGGTCGAACGTAAGCTCGCCCGCCGCGACGCGAAACAAGGTCGACTTGCCCGATCCGTTGCGCCCGACGACGGCGATGCGGTCGCCCGCGGAAATTGACAATTCCGCTCCGTCCAGAAGCGGCGCGCCGCCGAGCGTCACGACGATGTCTCGCAATTGTAGGAGGGGCGGCATATGAATAGGTTCCGGCGCGGCGGCGGTCACGCTTAACGGCTGGCGGGGGAAAGGAAAAGGTCCATGGCGACTGAGGCGACTCTGGCGGCGCTGGCGAAACTGACGCAGCTTGCGCGAGGGCGTGCTCGCGCGGGCGGCGAGAGCCGATTTCGCCGACGATCCGGCGCGATTCAAGGCGTTCAGCGTCACCCTCGACGATCTCCTGTTCGACTATTCCAAGCAGCGCATCGACGCCGGGGTCTTGGCCGCGCTCGTCGAGCTCGCCAAGGCGGCCCAGGTCGAAGCCCGGCGCGACGCGATGTTCGCCGGCGTGAAGATCAACGTCACCGAGAAGCGCGCCGTCCTGCACACCGCCTTGCGCAATTTCTCCGGCAAGCCGGTTCTCGTCGACGGCAAGGACGTGATGCCCGAGGTCATCGGCACGCGGGAAAAGATGCTGAGCTTCGCGGCGGACGTGCGCGAGGGACGGGTGCGCGGCGCGCTCGGCCAGCCGATGACGGACGTCATCAATATCGGCATCGGCGGCTCCGATCTCGGCCCCGCCATGGCCACGCGCGCGCTCGCGCCCTTCGCGCCGCCGCAACTGCGCAGCCACTTCGTCTCCAACGTCGACGGGGCGGACATCGGCGACACGTTGCGCGGGCTCGATCCGTCGCGGACTCTGTTCATCGTCTCATCGAAGACCTTCACCACGCTCGAGACGATGACCAACGCGAGCGACCGCGCGCGCCTGGATCGCGCAAGGGGTGGGCGAAGCGGCGGTCGGCGACCATTTCGCCGCCGTCTCGACCCAGCTCGACAAGGTGGCCGAGTTCGGCATCCAGCCGACGCGGGTGTTCGGCTTCTGGGACTGGGTCGGCGGCCGCTATTCGGTCTGGTCGAGCATCGGGCTGCCGCTGGCGATTGCGATCGGGCCCGACCGCTTCAACGAATTCCTGCGCGGCGGCTACGAGATCGACGAGCATTTCCGCGAAGCGCCGATCGAGCGAAACATCCCGATCCTGATGGGGCTGCTCAGCGTCTGGAACCGCAACATCCTCGGCCACGCCACGCACGGGGTGATCCCCTATGACCAGCGGCTCGGGCGCTTTCCCGCCTATCTCCAGCAATTGCAGATGGAGAGCAACGGCAAGCACGTCCAGCTCGACGGCTCGCCCGCCAACACGGCGACCGGGCCGGTCGTGTGGGGCGAGCCCGGCACCAACGGCCAGCACGCCTTCTTCCAGCTCATCCATCAGGGAACGGAGATCATTCCCCTCGACCTCCTGGTCGCCGCGACGCCGACCGACGCCGACGGCGCATCATCACGATCTTCTGGTCGCCAATTGCCTCGCGCAGGGGCAGGCGCTGATGCGCGGCCGCACGCCCGAGGAAGCCGAGGCGATCACCCACAAGCAGGGGGCGAGCGAGGCCGAAGCGCGCCGGCTCGCGCCGCACAAGAGCTTTTCCGGCAGCCGTCCGACGAGCACGTTCCTCTACCGCCATCTCGATCCGCGCACGCTCGGGCGGCTCATCGCCCTCTACGAGCACAAGGTGTTCACCGAAGGCGCCGTCTGGGACATCGACTCGTTCGACCAGTGGGGCGTCGAGCTGGGCAAGGAGCTTGCGCTGAGCCTGGCGCCGATCGTCTCCGACGCCGCTACGGGCACGAACGAGCTCGATGCGTCGACCGCGGGGCTGGTGGCGCATCTGCGCGATCTGCGCGCGGACGGGCGGGAGCGGCGTGACGGCTTTCCTTGCCTGCGCCGCCTTCGACGTGAGGTTGCGGATCGGGAGGCTCAATAGATGAACCCAACGCCGGCGGTGCGGCTTACGCTGGACAAGGTTGTCGTGCGCGTGATCCAGGCGCCGCTGCGCCGCCCGATCGTCGCCAAGATCGGCGAATTCAAGAGTTGGCCATTCATCCTGACGGATGTGCTGACCAAAGAAGGCGTCATCGGCCATAGCTATCTCGAGGCCTACCGGGTCAGCTCGACCAAATCGATCGTCGCCCTTATCGACGAGATGGCGGAGCAGCAGCGGGGCAAGGCGGTCGCGCCGTTCGACCGGTTCGACGAGGCGATGGGCTCGCTGCATTTCCTGGGCCGTCAGGGCGTGACGCTGTTCGCCGTCTCCGCGCTGGACATGGCCATGTGGGACGCCTTGGCGAAAGCGACCGGGCTGCCGTTGGCGGCGCTGCTCGGCGGGACGGTGGGGCCGGTCCGCGCCTACAATACGAACGGCCTCTGGCTTGTTCCCGTTGAGCGCCTGGCGGATGAAGCAAGCTCGCTCGTCGCCGAAGGAAGCTTCCGGGCGTTGAAGATCAGGCTTGGGCGCGACAATCTCAAAGACGACCTGAAAGCGATCGCGGAAGTGCGCCGGGCGGTCGGGGACGACATCGTCTTGATGAGCGACTTCAACCAGGGCCTGTCGTTCAACGCCGCGCTACGCCGACTGCATTCGCTCGACGATCAGGGACTGGAATGGTTCGAAGAGCCGATCGTCTTCGACGATTTCGCGGGCTCCGCGCGGCTCGCGAAGGAGCTGAAAACCCCGTTGCAGACTGGCGAAAACATCTATGGACCAAGGCACTTCCTTCAGGCGGTCTTAGCCGGCGCGGCGGATTGCTATATGCCCGACCTCGGGCGGATCGGAGGCGTCACAGGCTGGCTCAGATCGGCGGCGATCGCCGGGGCTGCCGCCCTGCCGATGTCGACCCACCTTTATCCGGAGTTTTCCGCCCATCTGATGCGTGTTACGGAAAGCGCGGACTGGCTTGAATGGCGCGACTGGGGCGTCCCGTTCCTGGCGGAGCCATTCGAGATCCACGACAGCGCGATTCACATTCCGGACCGGGCAGGCGCGGGCGTCACATGGGACGAAGCTGCCGTGAAAAAGTTCGCCATCTGAGCAGGGCTTCTTCGCTGCCTAAGACGGTAGAGTTTGGCGCCGCCGGACGTCCCGTCATTCAAGCGCTAGCCCAGAGCTAATCAAGACCTCCTGGACGCCGATGTCGCGGGGATAACAGCCGCCGGCGTTTCATGCTTGCGGGTTGCGCCGCCCCGCTCGAGGCGAGAGGTCAGCGCCTGGCCGCGCCGAGACGCCGCGTGGCCTTCGCAAGCCACCGGCGGGTCGAGGCATCGACCCGCGGCGACAAGGTCTTGCGCACGCGTGCGTGATAATCGTCGAGCCAGGCAATTTCGTCGGCGTCCATGAGTTTCGGCTCGACGAGGCTGAGATCGATCGGCGCGAAGCGTCAGCGTCTCGAAGCCCAGCATCGGCCGCTCGCCGCCTGGAATCGTCCGCTCCTCGACCGCGAGCAGATTCTCGATCCGGATCCCGAATGCGCCGGCGGCGTAGTAGCCGGGCTCGTTGGAGATGATCATGCCCGGCGCGAGCGCCGTCGTTCCGGTCTTTGACAGGCGCTGCGGGCCTTCATGCACCGAGAGGTAGGACCCGATCGCCGTGTCCCGTGCCGTGGTCGAAATCAAGCCCCGCCCGCCAGAGCGCGGCGCGCGCCAGCGCGTCGATCTGCGCGCCGTTCGTGCCGGCCGGAAAGACGGCGCGGGCGACGCGCGATGTGACCTTTCAGCACCCGGGTGAAGCGGTCGCGCATGAGCGCGCTCGGCCGTCCGACGGCGATCGTGCGGGTGATGTCGGTCGTGCCGTCCTCATATTGCGCGCCGCTGTCGATGAGGAAAATGCCGCGCTCGATTCTGCGGTTGGAGGCTTCGCTGACCCGATAGTGGGGAATTGCCGAATTCGGTCCGAAGCGCCGCGATGGTCGGGAACGAGAGGTCCTTCAGCGCCGGGCTTGCCCGCCGGAAGGTCTCGAGCGCCTCGACCGCGTCGATTTCGGTCAAGCCGCCCCGCGGCGCCTCGGCGGCGAACCAGGCGAGGAAATTGGCCATCGCCGCGCCGTCCCGCTCATGCGCGGCGCGCGAGCCCGCGAGCTCGGCCGGATTTTTCTTCGCCTTCATGAGCGTGATCGGATCGGCGCCGATGTCGGCCTTGCCGCCCGCCCGCTCGATCGCCTGGGTCAGATAGGCCGGCGCGGTCGCGGCGTCGAAGGCGACGCGTGCGCCCTGCCGGCCCAGGTCCTCGACGAAACCGAGCAGAGCGTCGGGCTCGAGCACGTCCGCCTGGCGGCTGAGACTGTTGGCGTCGCTGCGCCCGTGAGCTTTCTGCCGGTCGAGAAACACGACCGGGCGCCCCTCACGCGGCAGATAGGCCCAGCCGAGCGGCAGCGGCGTATACGAGACGTCCGAGCCGCGAATATTGAACAGCCACGCCAGATTGTGAGGATCGCTGATCAGGAGACCCTGCGACGACTTGATCGCCTGACGCACGCGCGCGATCTTCGCTGCCGTGGCCTTCGCCCGCGAATCTGCAGCTTGTGCGGCGTGATCGCGCCGATCGGCGCGGGCGGCCGATCGGGCCAGATCGCGTCGATCGGGTTCGCAGTCGACCGCGACCAGGCCGGCGCCGGCTTTCTCGCAAGCGGCCGCATATCGCGCGACAGCGTCGGGCGTGTGAAGCCGCGGGTCATAGCCAAGCTTGTCGCCCGCCTTGAGATGACGCGCGATCCATTCGCTCGGCGGGTCCTCCATGACATGCCGGAATTCGAAGACCGACGCGGTCCGCCTCGGTCTTCACCTGCTCGGTGTATCGCCCGTCGACGAACAGAGCCGCCGCATCCTTCAGCACCACGGCGATCCCCGCCGAGCCGGCGAATCCCGTCAGCCACCTCAGCCGCTCGGCATTGGCCGGCACGTATTCGTTCTGGTGCTCGTCCGCGCGCGGAACGATAAATCCCGCGAGACCCGCCTTCGCCAGTTCGGCGCGCAACTGGCTCGACCCGAGCGGCCCCATGCGAAGGATCGCCCAACGCCACGAAGGACTGAAAACGACTCTCAAACACCCGAAGCCGTTTCCGAAGACGGCGGCGTCCTGCGCGGTGACGACCCGGCCGATGAACGGCAGTTCGCGATAGGAATGGGCGACGTCCATGCCGTAGCCGACCACAAAAACGTCGGGGCAGACAAAGCCGACGAAATCGGCGCCGATTTCGACCGCCCGTTTGCCGGGCTTCTCGAGCATCGTGCAGACGAGAACCCGCCGCGCGCCGCGCGCGGCCAGAAGATCCTTGGCGAAGGCCAGCGTCCGGCCGGATTCGAGAATATCGTCGACCAGCAGGACGTCCCGGTCGCGGACCGAGGATTCGATGTCGCGCAGGATCTTCACCGTCCCGCTCGACACGGTCCCGCTCAAATAGCTCGACAGGTGAAAGAACTCGACCTGCGGCTCGAGCCCGACCCGATGCAGGGCGCGCAACAGGTCAGCCGCGAACATGAACGAGCCCTTGAGGATCGCGACGACAAGCAGGTCCTTCGGCTTCGCCGCGGCGATCTCGCGCGCCAGCGCCTCCGTTCGTTCGGCGATCGTTCGTTCGTCGTAGAGAACCTTGACCTGTCTCTCGCCGCTCATGAAGGGGTCTCGGTGAACGCCCCTTTATTGCCCGGCTCGGCGAATTTTACCAGAACCTCGCGAACGCCGGCCGGAGGCGCCGCCAGCCGCGCCCGGAAGGGGACGCGCTCGCGAGTCGCCAAGACGAGCCTTCGGCGCCCGCGCCGTCCAGACGTAGAGCTCGCGCCCGTCTTCGCCGCACAGCGCCAGGCGCAGATTCGGCGCCGGCGTTTCTCCGTCGCGCAGATTGGCGATCTCGCCTGTGACCAAAAGCTCTCCCTGGCCATCGGCTTGCTGCCGTAACCGTCGCGCGCACATCGGCGATCGATGAGGCCGCGAAGATTAACCGGCAGTCCAACGCTGGCATAGACGGCCGCTGTCGCCGGCGCGACCGAGACGATCGCGGCCCGAGCGGCGATCGCAGCAGTCGCGGCCATCACCAGGCCGATCAGGACAAAAGCTGACGCAAAGCGCGCCGCCGCGGCGCCGACAGCCGCTCGAGAGAAGCTTTGATCGCAATTTGGGCCGAACTTGTGGTCCACAGTCATCGACGCTGACCTTGCCGTTCTGATGAGATGGCCGATGGTGGTATTTGGTTGGAAACACGGTTAAGGGCGCGTTAAGCGGCCGACCCCGCCGGCCCGGGGATCGCGTTGCTACGGTTCGAAAACGTCGGTTTGCGCTACGGCATGGGACCGGAGGTGCTTGGCGATCTCAATTTTTCCGTCGACCCGCAAAGCTTTCAGTTCCTCACCGGTCCGTCCGGCGCCGGCAAGACGACCCTCATGCGGCTGATGCTGCTCTCGCTTCGCCCGACGCGGGGAACGATCAGCGTCTTTGGTCAGGACGCCGCGGCGCTGAGCAAGGACGATTTGACGACGCTGCGGCGGCGCATCGGCGCCGTCTTCCAGGATTTTCGTCTCTTGGACCATCTCACGACTTATGAGAACGTGGCGCTGCCGCTTGCGGGCGATGGGACGAGAGGAATCCGGCTATCGGGCTGAAGTGGTCGAGCTTCTGCGCTGGGTCGGTCTCGGCGATCGGATGAACGCGTCTCCGCCTGTGCTTTCCGGAGGCGAAAAGCAGCGGGCCGCGATCGCTCGCGCGCTGATCGTTCGCCCGGAATTGCTGCTGGCGGACGAGCCGACCGGCAATGTCGATCCGGGCCTCGCGCGGCGTCTGCTGAGGCTGTTCGTCGAACTTCACCGGCTTGGCACGGCGGTCGTCATCGCGACCCATGATCTCCAGCTCATGGACCAATTCGGCTTCGCCCGCAGGCTGGTCGTCGGCGACGGCAAGCTGACGATTTTTGACGGATTGCCGCCATGAACGAACCGATCGTCGAGCCCGTCCTCGCCGTCGAACCGGAGCCCGCGTTCGAGAACCATGCGCCGCTCATACCGGGCGACTCGGTCGCCGGGCGCGCGCTGGTCGTCGTCATCGCGATCATGACCTTTCTCGCCTGCCTGACCGCCGGCGCGGCGCTGCTGGTCGCCGACGCCTCGCAAGCCTGGCGCTCGGATGTGTTGCGCGACGCGACGATCCAGGTGAAGCCTCGGACCTGGCGACGACGTCGAAAGCCTCGTCGCCAAAGCCGTCGCCATCGCCGCGCAAGCGCCGGGAGTCGAGTCCGCCCACGCGCTTTCCAAGGCCGAATCGGAAAAGCTGCTCGAGCCCTGGCTCGGCGCAGGGCTCGACCTCAGTCAGCTGCCCATCCCGCGGCTGATCCTCGTCAGGCTTCGCGGCCAGCGCCCGGAGGACCTCCCGACGTTGCGCTCGGCGCTCGCCTCGGCGGTCCCGCAGGCCGATCTCGACGACCATCGCGTCTGGGCGGCGCGCCTCGGCGCCATGGCCGACGCGGTCGTCACGCTCGCGGCCGCTCTTTTCGTGCTCATGATCGTGGCGATGGGCACGGCGATCGGGTTCGCCACGCGCGGCGCGATGGCGGGCAATCGCGAGATCGTCGAGGTCCTCCATCTCGTCGGCGCGTCGGACGCGTTCATCGCCAGGGAGTTCCAGACCCATTTCCGTCGCCTGGGATTTCGCGGCGCCACGATCGGCGGACTGGCGGCGATCGCTTTCTTCGCCATCGCCTCGCTTCTGTCCTTCTGGTGGGCGCATTCGCCGGGCGGCGAGGAGATCGCCGCGATGTTCGGCTCGTTCGCGCTCCGCTCCTCCGGCTATCTCGCGCTTGTCGTGGTGTGCGCCGTCGTTACCCTGCTGACCGGTCTTCTTTCGCGCGAGATCGTCATGCGCCATTTGCAAACGCTGCAATAGAGACGGCGGCGACGTCTTCCTCCGTGAACCCTCGACGTCGCCAATGCTCACAACGCGATCGCTGCATTTTCAACGCGCTCTTCTATCTGAACCTCGTGGTTCTGATGATCGTCGGCCTGCCGACCATGCTGTTCGGCAGGAGAGCCGTCTTTGCGCTCGCCCGGCTCTGGGGCGCGATTTCCGTCTGGCTTCTGGAGAAGATCTGCGGGCTTCGGCTCGAATATCGCGGGATCGAGAACATTCCCCCCGGCGCGGTCCTGATCGCCGCCAAGCATCAGTCGTTTCTCGAGACCTTCGCGCTGCTCAAATACGCGCCCGACTTCGCCATCATCCTCAAGCGCCAGCTGACCTACGTTCCGCTGTTCGGCCTCTATCTCATCGTCTCGAAGCAGATCGCCATCGATCGCGCCCGCGGCAGGCAGGCGCTGCAGCAGATCGCCGGCGCCGCGAAGCCGGTGTTCGCCGCCGGGCGACAGGTGTTCATCTATCCGGAAGGAACGCGCCGCCTTCCGGGCGCGCCGCCGAAATACAAGCAGGGCGTCACGGCGCTCTACCTGCGAGACGGGCGTCGGCCTGCCTGCCGGTCGCCGTCAACACCGGGCCTCTTCTGGCGGCGTCGCGGCTTCCTCCGCCGGCCGGGCCTGGCGGTGATCGAATATCTGCCGGTCATCGCGCCCGGGCTTGACCGCGCCGAATTCAGCAAACGCCTGCAGTCGACGATCGAAACGGCCTGCGACCGCCTCAACGCGGAAGCGGTCAGCGAAGGACCCGTCGCTCGCGGCGGTCCTTGCGGAAGGGGCGAACAGCGACGAGGAAACGCTACGTCCGTCTTGACGATAGTCTTGCTTTGTTCTATTAATGTTCTCGTAATAATCAGGGTCGGGACGATGACGCTGGCATACGAGAATGAAACGGTCGACCGAGCATGCGGCTTCTGCGAGCAGCCGACGTCGCCTTGGATCGCCGTCGGTGAGCGATCGGCCAGAGGCGAGGCTCGCGGCGCCTCGCTGGCTGCGCTGGCCGGCATGCCGATCTCGTCCCGATTCTGCTCGTGGATCGGGCTGTCGGGGCGCCGCTACGTCTTCTCCGTCTATCCGGCGTCGGAATGTCCGGCGTTTTGCGACGCCGTTCTGCTCGCCGCGGTGCGCGACGTGACGGGGCGGCGGCGCGTTCTGTCGGTGCGCGAGACCGGCGCCTTTCCGGAGCCGGTCGTCGCCAGGGCGCAGCGCGAACTCCGAGCCTTCGGCCCCGGCTCGAATTCCATCTCCATCTGCTGGCCGCGTCGCCCGCGGAACGGGCGGCGACTGCTCGCCGATCTCGCGATCGCCGAGACCTGACTGGCGCGGGCCGCTTCAGGCCCTCAGTCTGGCGCTCAGCCATTCGAGATCGCGATCGCGTATCCCGATCGCCTGAAGATGATCGTGGGTCTCGAGAATATATTCCGCATTGTCGCCGGACTGGCCCTTGCCGGCGCGCACATATTCGAGCATCGCCTCGCGATCGAGACGCCCCGCATATTGGCCGTGCAGCCGGTCGGCGACATAAGTCACCGCCAGCACGCGGTCGCCGCCTTCGAGCTGTCACTGGCGCGATCCGCTCGACATAGACGGCGGTCACTTGCTCGCGTTCCCGAAGGTAGCGGATCGTCGCTTCGCGCAGCGCCGCATCGACCTCGAAAGCCACGCCCGGACAGGCGCCGCCCCGATCGAGGCCAAGCACCAGTCCGGGCCGCTCGGGCGAGCCGCGATAGACATGGGAAAAGACGCAAAGGCTTCTGCGCCAGCCGCGCAACAGCGCTTTGCATCGTCGCGCATAGGTGAATCCGGGCCGCCACATCAGCGACCCGTAGCCGAACACCCAGAGGCTCGCCTGCGGCATCGGCGCGCGCCGCGCGGCTCCCGTCACGAAGCCGGCTCGTCCGCCTCGCGCCGCGCGGCGGCCAAAATCCGGCGCCGCCGTGTCCTGGCCTGAGCGACGATCCCAGCCGGATCGCCCGGGTGCGGGTGAACAGCGCGAACAGCCCGTCGCCGTCGCTCGCGGCGGATCATGCGCTGCAAGCGCCGTCAGATCCTCATTGAACCGGCCGAGCATCTCCAGCACCGCGTCCTTGTTGTGGAGGAAGACGTCGCGCCACATCGTCGGATCGGAAGCGGCGATGCGGGTGAAGTCGCGAAATCCGCCGGCGGAGAACTTGATGACCTCCGACGGCGTGACTTCTTCAAGGTCGGCGGCGGCGCCGACGATGTTATAGGCGATGAGATGCGGCACATGGCTGGTGATCGCCAGCACGAGGTCGTGATGCGCGGCGCTCATCGATCTCGACATGCGACGCCGAACGCTTCCCAGAATGCGCGCATCTTCCTCGACCGCCTCGGCGTCCGTCCGCTCCGGGGGCGTGAGGATGCACCAGCGGTTCATGAACAGGGTCGCGAATCCGGCGTCCGGGCCCGGAATATTCGGTTCCCGCGACCGGATGGGCCGGCACGAGACGCGCATGCTTCGGCAGCGATCGGCGCGAGCGTCGCGATGACGGCGCCTTTGACCGAACCGACGTCCGAGACGATCGCGCCCGGCTTGAGCGCCGGCGCGATGGCGCGCCCGATCGCCTCGTTGGCGCCGACCGGCGCGCAAAGAATCACGCAATCGGCGCCGCTCACGGCGCGGGCCAGATCGTCGGTGACGACGTCGCCAAGGCCAAGCGCCTTCGCGCGCTCCAGCACCGCGACCGAATGATCGGCGAGAACGATGCGCCGCGCCGCGTGGCGCCGGCGCGCGGCGCGCGCGATCGACGAGCCGATGAGCCCGACGCCGATGATCGCCAGCTCTTCGAAGATCGGCTCGGCAAGCGGCTCCCCGAGCCGGTCAACCACCTTCGCCTCGCATGAACTCGGCGAGCGACGCGACCACGCCCCTGTTCGCCTCTTCTCCGCCGACCGTCAGACGCAGCGAATCCGGCAGGCCATAGGCCGCAACCGCCCGGAGGATGATAGCCCCGCGCGCTGAGGAATGCGTCCGCGTCGGCGGCGGTCCGGCCGGATTCCTTGGGGAAGGTCAGCAGCAGAAAATTTCCGACGCTCGGCGTCACCTCGATCGCCGAGCTCGGCGATCTGCTTCGGCAAGCCAGGTCAGCCAGCGCGCATTGTGCGCGATCGCGCCTTCGATATGCGCGGCGTCTTCGAGGCTCGCGACGCCCGCGGCCTGCGCCGCCCCGTTGAGGTTGAAGGGTCCGCGCACCCGATTGAGCGCGTCGATCACATGCGCCGGACCATAGCCCCAGCCGATGCGCAAGCTCGCGAGCCCATGGATCTTGGAGAAGGTCCGGGTCATCACGACGTTGTCCGCCGCCGCAGCCAATTCGAGACCGGCCGCGTAGTCGTTGCGGGTCACGTATTCGGCGTAGGCCGCGTCGATCACCAGCAGCGTGTGCGGCGGCAGGCCGGCGTGCAGGCGTTTCACCTCGGAATAAGGAATGTAGGTGCCGGTCGGGTTGTTCGGATTGGCGAGATAGACGATCTTCGTGCGGGCGCTCACCTTCGCCAGGATCGCGTCCACGCTCGCGGTCCTGTCCGTCTCCTCGGCGACGACCGGAATCCCGCCTGCGGCGCGAATGCAGATCGGATAGGTCAGAAAACCGTACTGGCTGTAGAGGCCTTCCTCGCCTGGATGCAGGAAGACATGCGCCAGCAGCGCCAACAGCTCGTCGGAGCCGTTGCCGCAGATGATCCGGGCCGGATCGAGACCATAGCGGCGCGCCAATCGCCTCGCGCAGCGCGGTCGACGCGCCGTCGGGGTAGAGTTCGAGCCGGTCGGCCAGCGCGCGCACCGCCTCGACCGCCTTTCGCGACGGGCCAAGCGGCGACTCGTTCGACGAGAGCTTATGAACCTTGTCCACGCCCGCGACATGGCTCTTGCCCGGCACATAGGGGTCGATCGCCAGGATTTCGGGGCGCGGCTGAGGCTTGCGGATGGCGTGGGACGTCATGACCGTCCGATTAGCCTCAATTTGCGCCCTTGCGCAATGTCGAGACGTCAAATCGGTCCGCATGCGCGCCAACCTCCGAGGCGCGCACGTCGGCCGCCGCCGGCCGACCGCAGGGCCGCGCTGACCGCGTCGGGCGCGATCGCGCCCGGCCGCGCGACGAGAAGCGCGAGCCCCATCCCGTCGGCGGCCGAGCCGATCGGCTTCGGCTCCGATTTTGCGCAGGGCGTCAGGGATGTCGGGGCGCCATCGATCGAGCGTGACTGACTCGAGCACGACCTCGCGCGCCGCTCCGTCGACCAGAGGCTTCGAGATCACGAACACCGGCATGCCCGGCAGGGTGGTCGGCGCGTTCGACGAACGGCAGCCGGGCGATGATCTTCGGCGCTTCCGGCGGCGCGAGCTTCGTCCACCAGGCGCCGGCCCCCGGGCCCGCCGTCGACGGCGAACATGCCGAGATCGCCGACCGAGCCGGCGACCGCGCGGATCACCTCGGCGGCCCCGAAATGCGGCACGCAGGGGGTGGTGAAGCCAAAGTGAAAACGCGCCGAATCGCGCATTGCGGCGTCGCCGCCCGACACGTCGACATGAATGCTGTAGGGCGCCTGGACATAAGTGAAGGTCGAAATGATCACCCGCCAGATGCTCTCGACGGTGTCGAGCGGCAGGCGGCCCCGATGCCTCTCGACAATCGCGCGCATCATCGAGGCTTCCCGCGCCGGGCGAAACGCCGAACCCCCTCCCTGGCTGGTCTTGATCTCGATCAATCGATCGATGACGCGCCCTCGCTCCATAAGGAGCTCGTGCATTTGGCTATCGATCCGGTCGATCTCCACCCGGAGATCGGCGAGCGTCGGCTGCGACGGTTGAGACACGGAACCGACCTTCTCCTTTCGAGGGACTGGGATGGAGGTTCGGGTTAAGCCCGAGAGCCGCGGCGGAGCGGCTCAGGTGTTCATCGACTCGAAGAAATTCGCGTTGGTCTTCGTCTCGCGCAGCTTGCCGAGCAGAAACTCGATCGCGTCGACCGTGCCCATCGGATTGAGGATGCGGCGCAGCACGTACATTTTCTTCAGGATATCCGGCGGCACGAGCAGTTCTTCCTTTCGCGTGCCCGAGCGGGTGATGTCCATCGACGGGAAAGTGCGCTTGTCGGCCAACTTTGCGATCGAGGATGATTTCCGAGTTTCCCGTTCCCTTGAACTCTTCGAAAATGACCTCATCCATGCGCGAGCCGGTGTCGATCAAGGCGGTCGCGATGATGGTTAGCGAGCCGCCCTCCTCGATATTCCGCGCCGCGCCGAAGAACCGTTTCGGGCGCTGGAGGGCGTTGGCGTCGACGCCGCCGGTCAGAACCTTTCCCGAGGACGGCACGACGGTGTTGTAGGCGCGCCCGAGCCGGGTGATCGAATTCGAGCAGGATGACTACGTCGCGCCCGTGCTCGACGAGCCTCTTGGCCTTTTCGATCACCATCTCGGCGACCTGGACGTGACGCACCGCGGGTTCGTCGAAGGTCGACGACACCACCTCGCCGTTCACCGAGCGCTGCATGTCCGTCACTTCTTCCGGCCGCTCGTCGATCAGCAGCACGATCAGATAGCATTCGGGATGATTGGCGGTGACCGACTGGGCGATGTTCTGCAGGAGCACCGTCTTGCCGGTGCGCGGCGGCGCGACGATGAGCGCGCGCTGCCCCTTGCCGATCGGCGCAACGATATCGATGACTCGCGCCGACAGATCCTTCCGGGTCGGATCCTCGACTTCGAGCTTGAGGCGCTCGTTCGGATAGAGCGGCGTCAAATTGTCGAAATGGACCTTGTGCCGGGTCTTTTCCGGGTCCTCGAAATTGATCGCGTTGCACTTGAGCAGCGCGAAATACCGCTCCCCTTCCTTGGGGCTGCGTATGACGCCCTCGACCGTGTCGCCGGTCCTCAAGCCCAGCCGCCTGATTTGCGACGGGGATACATAAATATCGTCGGGACCGGCAAGATAGTTGGCGTCGGCCGATCGGAGGAAGGCGAAGCCGTCCTGCAAGATTTCGACGACCCCTTCGCCGATGATCTGCACGTCGACGCTGGCGAGCTGCTTGAGTATCGCGAACATCAGCTCCTGCTTACGCATGATCGACGCGTTCTCGACGTCGTTCTCCTCCGCGAAGGCCAGGAGCTCGGTCGGCGATTTCTGCTTTAATTCCTTGAGTTTCATTTCCCGCATTGGCGGACCTTACCTTGGACTGCCGGTCCCTTAGGACCCGCAAAGTCACTGAATTGGTGGATGATGGCCCTGACAATTCGAGGCTAAAGTCGGTCGTGTCAGGACGCGCGACAGAGATTGGATCGGGCGATCCAGCGCCGCTAGAAACCCGCGTTGATAAGCGCGGACGCCGCTTCATAGTCGCGTTCGCTGAATTTTTCAACGGCCATTTGTGGCCCGGCCAATCATTTTGAAAGGGCTTTAAAAAGGCTTAACCACGGCCAAGACGACGATCACGATCATCAGCGCCGTCGGAACCTCGTTCAAAGCCCGGTAGAAACGAGCCGGCCGCACATTGGCGTCTTTCGCAAAAGCCCGCACGCACCGGGCAAAATATCCGTGCACCCCGCCAAGGCCCAAAACCAGGATGAACTTCGCCTGAAGCCAGCCAGCCTGCCAGTACCCGGTCATGAGCGCGAGCGTGATCCCGGTGATGAACACCAGAATCATCGATGGATTGATAATCATTCTGAGGAGTCGCCGCTCCATCACTTTGAAGGTCTCCGAGAGATCGGAGCCCTTGGGCGCGTCCGCATGGTAGACGAACAGCCTCGGCAGATAGAGCATTCCCGCCATCCACGCGATGACGACGATAACGTGCAGCGCTTTCAGCCAGAGGATCATGCGAGATTCGGAATCGGCGAGCGGGCCGGGTCGGCCACTTGAACTGCCGATGGCGTTTAGGCGCTGGGTTCCGCTTGCGCAAGCCGGGATCGCGACGCGCCAAAAACGATAGAAATAAGATTCTGAACTGATTCTTCTTCTTTTAGGGCCCCGTGAGCGCAAATTCGATTCTATCCAGAGACTTGAACAGTCACATTTGACGCAACGGCAGCGAGGCCCGTCAACGGAGCCTCGGCATGGTTAAGGTTTCGTTAAGAAACGCCGGCCTCGCCAAATATCATGTGGATAGTGTTCTAATTATCCCCGCAATTCATAGGCGCCTGCGCGAGAGCGCGAAAATTGTCCCGATCGGGACGGCTGTGAATCGTCGAACGCGCCTCGCCCAGCCCCGGCCGATGACTCACGCCTGACGCGTTCGCTTATCCACGCCTGTCCACAAGTCGCGCGGCTGTTTATAACAGGCTCTTGATTGACGCTCGGGGACCGCGTTGGGCCGCAGCTACTTCCATCTTCATCTGGTCTCGGACTCGACTGGTGAGACGCTGATCGCCGCCTCCCGCGCCGCGGCGGCGCAATATCAGGGCGTGGCCTCGATCGAACATGTCTATCCGCTGGTGCGGACCGCGTCGCAGCTCGACCGGGTGGTTGACGAGATCGAGAATGCGCCTGGAATCGTCCTCTTTACGCTGGTCGATTCCGACCTCTCCAGGCGGCTTCAGGCAGGCTGCGAGGCTTCCGGATCGCCGTGCTTGTCCGTCCTCGAGCCGATATTGCTGTTGTTCAAGTCCTATCTGGGACAGAACTACACGCCAAGGGCCGGCGCGCAACACATGCTCAACGCCGACTATTTCAAAAGGATCGACGCGCTCAATTTCACCATGCTGAGCGATGACGGACAGACGCCGGAGAATCTGGACCATGCCGATATCGTTCTATTGGGGGTGAGCCGCACTTCGAAGACCCCGACCAGCATTTATCTCGCCAATCGCGGCTACAAGACCGCCAACGTCCCCATTGTCCCGCGTCTGCCATTGCCGGGATTGATCGACCATCTCCGCCGCCCGCTGATCGTCGGGCTTATCGCCTCGGCGGATCGAATTGTGCAGATCCGGCAGAACCGGCTTCTTTCGCTCAACGCCGATTCTGGAGACCGACTATGTCGATCGGATCGCGGTCGCGGAAGAAGTCGCCGCATCGCGCCGCCTGTTCGCCGAACGGGGCTGGCCCACAATCGACGTGACGCGGCGGTCGATCGAAGAGACGGCGGCGGCGGTGCTCGATCTTTATCGCGCCCACCGGCTCAAGTTCATCGCCGAGGGTTGACGCCATGGGGGAAGCGCGGACGCCGGGCCGGCCGCTGTGGCGGGGCGACGGACCCCTGGTGCTGGCCTCGCGAAGCGAAAGCCGCCGGGCTCTCCTGTCGGCGGCTGGATTGGACGCGAGCTCAGTCGCCCCCGAGGTCGACGAGCGCGCGGTCGAAGACCGATACCTGGCGGCCGGCGGCGCGCTCGAAGGCGTGGCTCTCGAGCTGGCGCGAGCGAAGGCGCTCGCGGTCAGCGCGGAGCATCCGGACGCCTATTGCATCGGCGCCGACCAGACGCTGACGCTCGAAGGCAGGATCCTCCACAAGTCCAACAATCTCGCCGAAGCGGCGAAAACGCTGGCCGCGCTCTCCGGCAAAACGCATCGCCTGACCTCGGCGTTCTGCGTCGCCCGCGCCGGCCAGGCGCTCGTCGTCCACAGAGATCATGCCGATCTCGCAATGCGAGCCCTCGATCAGGCTGAGATTTCGCGCTATCTCGAACGCGCCGGGCCGGCGGTGCTGTCGTCTGTCGGCGCGTATCAGGGCGAGGGTCTTGGAATTCATCTCTTCGAGCGCATCGAAGGCGATCATTCCGTCGTTCTCGGACTGCCGATGCTGGATCTCCTTCATTGGATGCGACGCGAAAATCTGATCTCGCTATGATGGAAACGAGCGCGCCGCGCGCTGGCGTCGCCGGCTGGCCGGTCGAGCACTCGCGCTCGCCGACGATCCATCGCTACTGGCTCGAGGAGCTCGGGATAGCCGGGACTTACGAGAAGTTCGCCGTTCGCCCCGGAGAATTTCGCGCGTTCGCCGACAAGATAGGCCAGGACGGCCTTGTCGGCGCCAATGTCACCGTCCCTCACAAGGAGGCCGCCTTCAACGCCTGCGACCAGCGAACGCCGGTCGCCGAGGCTCTCGGGGCGGTGAATACGTTGTGGCGCGAGGACGGCCGCCTCATGGGCGACAACACCGACGTCGCCGGCTTTCTGGCCAATATGGACGAAAGCGCCTCGGGCTGGGCGGAGCAGCGGGGATTGGCCGTCGTCATTGGCGCAGGCGGCGCGGCCCGGGCGATCGTCCATGCGTTGATCTCGCGCGGCTTCGAACGGATCGCCGTCGCCAACCGGACGCAAGCGAGAGCTGAGGCGCTGGCCGCCCATTTTGGCGGCTCGACGACGGCGGTTCCCTGGGCCGATCTCACGACCAAGCTGGCCGAGGCCGATCTGCTCGTCAACGCCAGTTCACTTGGCATGGTCGGACAGCCGCCGCTTCTGGTCGATCTCGCCGGCTTGCCGGATCGCGCCGTCGTCGCCGACGCCGTCTATGTTCCCTTGCGCACTCCGCTTATCGAAGCCGCAAGCGCGCGTGGACTGCGCACAGTCGAGGGGCTCGGCATGCTGCTCCACCAGGCCGCGCCCGCCTTCGCGCGCTGGTTCGGCGACAAGCCCAAGGTGACGCCGGAACTGCGCGCGCTGGTCGAAGCCGAAGTCGCCAAGACGTACGAGGCTCGGCCTTGATCATCGTCGGCCTGACGGGCTCGATAGCGATGGGGAAATCCACAGTCTCCGCCATGTTCGCCGAGCTTGGCGTTCCGACATTCGACGCCGATGACGCGGTGCGGGACTTCTACGCCGGAGAAGGGGCCGCAACGATCGAGGCGGCGTTTCCGGGCGTCGTGGTCTCAGGCCAGGTGGACCGCGAGCGCCTGGGCGCGCGGGTGTTGGGGGACGCGGCGGCGCTGCAGCGACTCGAAGGGCTGGTGCATCCTGCCGTCGCCGAGGCGCGCGGCCGGTTTCTGGAGCGGCGCGGCGGCCGCTGGACGGCGGCTCGTCATCGTCGACGTGCCGCTGTTGTTCGAGACCGGCGGCGGAAGCGAATGTCGATCTCGTCATCGTGGTGAGCGCCCCGGAATCGATCCAGCGTGATCGTGTTTTGGCGCGAGCGGGCATGACCGAGGCCAAACTCGACGCCATTCTTTCCCGGCAAATGCTCGGACGCGGAGAAAAGGCGCCGGGCTCATTTCGTCATCGATACGCGCGGCCGGCTCGAGTTGACGCGCGCCGTCGTGGCTCAATTCATGCGTTCGACCGCGGCTATGGCGGGAGGCCGAACCCGCCATGCGTGAAATCGTGCTCGACACGGAAACGACCGGCCTCGATCCCGCCGACGGGCATCGGGTGCTGGAAATCGGCGCCGTCGAGATCGTGCATCAAAGCCTGACCGGCAATGTCTTCCATGTTCTCATCAATCCCGAGCGGGATGTCCCTCAGGACGCGGCGCGCGTCCATGGCCACACTTCGCGAGGTTCTCAAGGACAAGCCGGTCTTCGCCAGCGTCGTCGACGACTTTCTGGCCTTCATCGGCGATTCGAATCTCGTCATCCACAACGCCGATTTCGACATGCGCTTCGTCAATGCGGAGCTGGCGAGGCTCGGGCTCGCCGCGATCGGCATGGATCGCGTCGTCGATACGCTGGCGCTGGCGCGAAAAAAGCATCCCGGACAGCCGAACAGCCTCGACGCCCTGTGCGACCGCTACCGCATCGACCGCTCGCGCCGGGTCAGGCACGGCGCGTTGCTCGACGCGGAAATCCTGGTCGAGGTCTATTGCGAGCTGATGGGCGGCCGCCAGCGCTCGCTCATGCTGGACGACGCCGAGATGCTCGCAGGCGCCGACGCGATCCTCGTGCCGGTTCGCTCCGAGCCGAGACGGCCAAGGCAATCATGGCTCGAGCCCGAGGAGGCGGCCGTTCACGCGCGCTATATCGAAACGTTTATCGTGGATGCGATCTGGTCGCGGTATCTCACGCCGCCCGCCTGACCATGATGCTCGGCAAAAGAATCAGGCCGTCTGTTGCTGCTGCTGGCCGCCGGCCGCCGCCAGTCGCTGCAGATAGAGCGCGTGAAAATCGATCGGGTCGATAAAGAGCGGCGGATAGGACCCGCCCCGCACCGCATCCGCAATGATCTGGCGAGCGAACGGGAACAGCAATCGCGGCCCTTCGATCATCACCACCGGCTGGACCTGATCGGGCGGAAAGTTCTCTACCCGGAACACGCCCGCGTAATTGAGCTCGAACTTGAACATGGTGTCGGGGCCCTGGCCTGCGCCGCCCTCGAGCATGAGGCTCACCTCGTAGTCGGACGGCGCCAGCTGACGCGCGTTGACGTTGATCTGGATCGAGATGTTGGGCGACGCCTGCTGCGGGCCCAGGGTCCGCGGCGCGTTGGGATTCTCGAACGACAGGTCCTTCGTATACTGGGCGAGAACCGAAAATCTCGGACCGGCTTGCGGCGCCTGCGCGCCATTGCCGCTCTCATCAGCCATCGTCAACTGCTCCTGTGCGCGCGGCCCGAACGCCTCCTGGCGGTCTTTTGGGCGATCCGAACGCGTCTCGGCGGTCGCCTATCATGGCCCCGCTATCCAAACAAGCGCGCCTCGCGGCAGGCGTTACCGCTTCGCGGTAATACGCCTGAACAGCGCCAGATCGGCGTAGCCGTCGGGCTTAAGGCCGTTGCGCTCCTGATAGGCCCGGACCGCCGAGCGCAGCGCGTCGCCGCTTCTTCCATCGATTTCGCCGACGTCATAGCCCATTCTCTTCAGTCTCACCTGCAGGCTTCTGGATCTGGGCCGCGGTGAGCGGACGATCGCGTGTCGGCCATTGGGCGGCAAGTCCGGCGCCGCCTTTCACCGCGTCGCCGAGCAGGCCGACCGAAAGCGCGTACGCCGTCGAATTGTTGTAGGATTTGATGACGTCGAAATTGCTGGTGATGAGGAACACGGGCCCATCGAGCCCGGCGAGGATCAGAAGCCGTCCCTCTCCCGCTTCCGGCAAGGGAGAACCATCGGCCCTTGTCACGCCGCGGGCGGCGAAGGCGGAGAACGGCGCGGGCGACGAGGAATCGGCGGCTTTCAGCGCGAATTTGGGCGGCAGGCGAACCTCGAAACCCCATGGGAGGCCGCTCGTCCAGCCGTGTTTCGCAAGATAGTTGGCGGTCGAGCCGATCGCGTCCGCTTCGCTTGTCCAGATGTCGCGCTGGCTGTGCCGTTCGAAGCGCGATCGCATAGGCGAGGTAGCTCGAGGGCATGAACTGCGTCTGCCCCATGGCGCCCGCCCAGGAGCCGCGCATGAGAGACGGAGCGATGTCGCCTTCCTCGAGGATGACGAGCGCCGAGAGCAATTCGTCGCGGAAATAATCGCCCTGAAAGTGGACATAGGCGAGACTGGCGAGCGACTGAATGACATTGTTCGAGCCGGGAAAGCCGCCAAAATCCGTCTCCAGCCCCCAGACGCCCAAAAGCACGGCGTCGTCGACGCCAAAGGCCTCCTTCGCCCTGGCAAGCCAAAGGCTTTCCGAGCGCGCTTTGTCGCGACCCCGCTCGATGCGGTCGGGCGATGACGGCGCTTGCGACATAGTCCCAGATCGGACGCACGAACTCGGGCTGCGATTGGGCGCTTGCCACAACCTTGGGATCGAAGGCGACGCCGCTGAAGGCGCCGTCGAAAGTCGCCCGCGAGACCCCCCGCGCCTCGGCGAGCGGCCAAAGCGCGTCGATGAATTCGCGAAAGGTCGGCTGACGAGCCGGGGCGGGCTTGGCGCCGGCGGCGCTTGCGGCCAATGCGGCGCCTGACAACCCACACGCGACAACGAGCGCGATCGGGAGGGCGAGGCTGGCGCTGCGAAGGGCGCGCGCCCGAGATTTATGGTCGATTTTGGCCATGCCGGGGCCGTCAGGCGAAAAAAGCTCAGGCCTTGGAAACTGCGCCAAAATAAACAAAACGCAAGGACGGGGTTGGGCAGGCTTGCGCCTCGATCGAGGAAAAGGCTGCTTTAAACCGGAGTCCTGTCCCGGCGACCGTCGTTCCTTTGGAGCGCGAGCGCCGGCCGGCCGGGCGATTTATTGACAAAATCAGAAATAGGCGATATACATATTCCCATCAAAGGAATCTCTTCCCGCCAGCGCCGTCGGGCCGGGGGACGAGAGAGTTCAATGGCTGTTTGAAAACCTGGCTTGAGCACAACCGGCGCGCGCGCCGGGAAGCTGAGGAGAATTTTTTTAGTAACTCCCAAGCCGGGTGAGTTCGAATTGTCACACGGTGTGTGAGATCGTTGAGGTTTTGCGAGATTTTCGAGACGGGCGGGGGCGAACCGTGAGTTAAGGTGGGGATGATTCTCCCTGCCGAAGTTCAGGCGCTGATCGAAGCGCTCCGGAGCGAGATTTCCGCGCTTCGCTCGGAGGTCGCCGATTTGCGGCGGGAGAACGAGGGCCTTCGAGCCGAGAACGCCGAGCTTCGGCGCCGGCTGGATCTGGACAGCACGACGAGCTCCAAGCCGCCTTCGAGCGACGGGCTGAGGAAGAAGTCGCGCCTTCCCGGCAGCCTTCGCGGCCGTTCGGGCAAGGCGAGCGGGGGACAGCGGGGCCACAAGGGCGACACGCTGCGGCGGACGGCGACGCCCGACTGGGTCGTCCGACACGAGGCTGCGGCGTGCCGGCGCTGCCGGGCGGCGCTCGCGGCTTCGATGCAGACCGGGGTGGAGACGCGTCAGGTGTTCGACCTGCCCGAGCGGCTGATCGAGGTCACGGAGCACCAGGGCGCCATCTATGCCTGCGCCCGATGCCGCGGCGTGACGCGGGCTGCGTTCCCCGACGGCGTGATCTCGCCGACCCAATATGGCGAGCGCATCAAGGCGGCGGCGGTCTATCTCAACGTGCAGCAGCTTGTGCCCGAGGACCGGACGGCGCAGGCGCTTCAGGACCTGTTCGGCGCGCCGCTCGTCTGCCCGGCGAGCGTGATCGCGTGGATGGGCAAGAAGGCTCAGGCTCTGGAGGGCGTCTATCAGGCGATCGGGACGCGCGTCGGCGGGGCCAAGGTCAGGCATCTCGACGAAACCGGCTTTCGCATCGCAGGCTCCCTGCAATGGCTGCATACGACGTCGAGCCGGAGCCATACCTTCTACCGGGTCGGAGCGGCGCGCGGCGATGTTCCCGCAGGGTTGAAGGGCGGCGTCGTCGTGCATGACCATTTCCGCCCCTACAACGCCCTCGCGGACGTCGCTCACGCCTTCTGCAACGCCCATCACCTGCGCGAACTCAAGGCGCTCATCGAGATCGACAAGGAGCCGTGGGCGCAAGCCATGCGCGACGTCCTCCTCGACGCCGCAAAGGCCGTGCGCCAAGCCAAAGAGGCCGGCGCCCGGGCGCTCGAACCCGAACGCGTGCAAGGCTTCGTCGACCGCTACTGGCAGGCCGTTCGGGAAGGGCTCGCCTTCCATCGCGCCCTGCCGGCCTTCGATCCTTCGCCCGGCTCGAAAAAACGAAAGAAGCAGCGCCCAGGCCATAATCTCCTCATCCGCTTCAAGACCTTCAAGGACGAGACCCTGCGCTTCCTCGTCGACTTCGACGTCCCGTTCACCAATAACCTGGCCGAACAGGACCTGCGCATGGCCAAGGTCAAAATGAAAATCTCGGGCGGCTTCCGCACCTTCGAAGGCGCTCACGTCTTCGTCCGCATGAGGTCCATCGTCTCCACCGCACGAAAGCACGGCCTCAACATTCTCAAAGCCCTCACTGCAAACCCCTCCCAACTCCTCCTCGCAATCGCAGCCTGAAAACAGACGGCTTGGGAGTTACTTTTTTACTCCAACTGGCCGCAACCCATTGAAAAGCCCCGATTCGAAAAAATAAACGCTAGTAAATTGGAATCAATTTACTAAGCGCATTTTCATTATTGGCGTCGATATCCTGAGTTTGCGAGATGATTTGCGCATTCGTCGGGGGTGAAGGTTTCGAGTGCGGTTGCGATGGCGTGGATCAGGGCGTCGAAGGTTCGCGCCGAGGAACTGCTCGACCCAGGCGCGGAACTTCTCGCCGTTGATCGGCCCGTCGAACGCGCAAGGCGCGACCAGACCGTCTTGCCGCAGCGCGCCGATGAAGGTCGTCGTCTTCCAATGGCCCCACGGAACCGGCGCGACCAGACGCTCGCCGCGCGGGCATCGGCCGTAGAGCCGGGTCATTTTGGTCGACGCGCCGGTTTCGTCGACAAACACAAGATTGTCCGGCCGCCATTCGCCCTGCTGCGCCCGCCATTGCTCGCGAGCTTCCGCTACGTCGGCACGATCCTGCTCTGCGGCGCGTTGTGACTTTTTTTGAGCGTCAGCCCAAGATGCCGGACCCGCGCCCAAAGACAACCGACGCTGACTCTTCACCGCATGATCGCCGGCAAGCCACGCTTGCAGTTCGACCAGCGTGATATCGCCTTTCTGCGCCACCTGAGCGCGCAACGCCTCGTCATAGGCCGCAAGCTTCGGCTTTGGGCCGCCGCCCGACTTGTGGGCCGTCACATCGCCGGTCGCACGCCGCCGGCCGAGCGCCTTGTAAATGTACGACACGCTGACCCGAAACAGCCGCGCGGCCGAATAGACGCTGAGCCCCCCGTCCACCGCAGCCATCACCCGATCCCGAAGGTCCTGCGAATAAGCCACGCCCATGATACTCCCCAGCGCCAATTCGATCCGCGCAGAGAATCATCACCGCAACCTAGACGGAATCCCCTCGATTCCGTCAGTCCTCAAAATGCTCTAGCCGAGGAGTTGACGCTCAACGGCGGTTACGAGCGCCGTCCGGATATCGTCCTCTACGTGAACGGCATCGCGGTGGCGGTGCTCGAACTGAAGCGCTCTTCGGTCGAGATCGCGGACGGTGTGCGCCAGCTCATCACCAATCAGGAAGAAATCTTCAACCTTCCATTCTTTGCCAAGGCGCAGTTGCTAATCGCGGGGAGCGATTCCCAGGGACTTCGCTATGGAACGGTGACGATGCGCGAACAGTTCTTCGTCGACTGGAAGGCGCCGCCGCTGCCGGATGGCGGGGTAGTGCCGGCGGGCGCCCATCTCGATCGCCCTCTGGCGGACCTGTGCAGCAAGGCGCGGTTCCTCGATCTGATCCGGAATATGGTGATCTTCGACAATGGCGTGAAGAAGGTCCCGCGCCACCACCAGTTCGCGGGCGTCAAAGCCGCGCAAGAGCGCATCCGCCGGCGCGAGGGCGGCGTCATCTGGCACACGCAGGGCAGCGGCAAGAGCACCTGAACAACGCACCCCGTAGGGCCAATGTCGGATTGACCGTGGCGCGGGCAGTCGCCATGGCATAGCGGAAGATGGCTCCGATCGTCGCACGCAGGCGCTTGGCGCTCTCGCGACGCTCGCGCGCCTCGGCGCCCTGCAATACCTTCAGGATTTCGGGCGCGGTGATTTCGACGATCGGTCGCGGGCCGAGCAACTCGCTGCGATGCTGACCAGCCATTTCGTCTTGCTGACGGGCGCCGCCGCCTTTCCCTCATCACGCTTCTTGGCGACGAATTCGTTGGCCACGACGTCGAACGTATTGGCCTGCTCGTTGACCTTCGCGATCCTAGCAAGTTGTTTTTGTTGGCTCGGATCGAGGCCGGCGCTCAATTGCCGTTTGGCCTCGTCGCGGCGCGCGCGGGCCTCTTTGAGCGATACGATCGGGTAGGGACCGATCGCGAGCTTCCGCTGCTTGCCGACAAATCGATAGGCGAAATTCCAGAGCTTGCCGCCAGAAAGCATGATCCAAAGCTGAAGGTCGCCGCCGTCCGACAGCTTCCTGACGTTCCCCTCGGGGGCCCGGAGGGCTTGTATTTGCTTGTCTGTGAGCGGCATCGTGTTGGCCTTAGCCGCGGCCAGTTGGCTTCGGAGCCAACAGAGAGGCCAACAAAACCGGGGGCTGTCAATAGCCGTCCGAAGACCACTCTGGACGTGAGGTTGTCTAAAGTCTTTGAAATTCAATGATTTTTTGGATTGCATTAGACATTGGTAGATAAAGCATTGGTGCCGATTGAGGGACTCGAACCCCCGACCCACGGTTTACAAAACCGTTGCTCTACCAGCTGAGCTAAACCGGCGCCTTGGCGACCTTGGGCTATCAGCGAGCCAACCCGGACGCAAGGTCGCTTTCAAGCGGAGCCGGCCGCCACGGTCGGCGTCCAGAGGCCTGGCGTGGGCAGGGCCTCGTCCATGCCAGGCCAAGGCGGCATGGTTATCGCCACGAAAGCGAGCGGCGAGCCGGCCTCGGCACGAAATTGAAACGCCGTTCCGAGTGGGATGGTGAGCGACGTGCCGGGCGCAAGCAGGTCGATACGCTCCCGGCCGTCCTGACGGCGCCAGATGCTGCCGCGCCCGCTGACCACAAACCAGATTTCCTCGACCGTCCGATGGGTGACCGCGTGCGACACTGCGCCAGCGGGCAGTTCGAAATGCGCCATGCTGCCGCCGGCGAGGCTGAGCAGCAGGCGCACCGCCGTCCCGTCCGGCGCAGTGGCGTCGACTTCTGCGCCGAGCGTCCTGGTTTCGAAAGCCCTGGTCGCGGTCGTTGGCATGGCGAACGCCTCGCGGTTCGGGGCGGAAAGCCACGATTGCTTGGCGCAGCAATCGGCGCCCTGCTAAGAAAGGGTATGACGAATCCAAGCCTAACTTCAGATCAGGCGCTTGACGAGTTCCTGGCTGCCGGCGCCCTGCTCACCGGCCATTTCATCTTGTCGTCGGGACTGCATTCGCCGGTATTTTTGCAAAAGATGTTCGTGTTCCAGGATCCGGCGCGCACCGAGCGTCTTTGCCGCGCGCTCGCGGCGAAGGCGCGCGAGAGGTTCGGAGCGATCGACGTCGTCGCTTCGCCCGCGCTCGGGGGCATTGTTCCGGGCTACGAGACCGCCCGCTGGCTCGGCGCCAAAGCGATCTTCGTGGAGCGCGAGGGCGGCGTTTTCAAGCTGCGCCGCGGCTTCGTCATTCCGCCTGGCGCGCGCGTGCTGATGGTCGAGGACATCATCACCACCGGCCTCTCCTCGCGCGAGGCGATCGCCGCGCTGGCCGAGCATCCGGGAACCATCGTCGGGGCCGCATGCCTGATCGACCGATCGGGCGGCAAGGCCGACGTCGGCGTCGAGCGTGTTGCGCTGGCGACGCTCGACATTCCAGCCTATGAGCCCGACGCGCTGCCCCCGGAGCTGGCGGCGATTCCCGCCGTGAAACCTGGAAGCCGCGCGCTCGCCGGCGCAGCCTGATCGGCCCCGGATCCCTGGAGGAAAGAACCTGATGTCAGCGCTTCGGCTGGGCGTCAACGTCGATCATGTCGCGACGATCCGCAACGCCCGCGGCGGCGCGGTTCCCGACCCGGTTCGCGCGGCGCTCATAGCGATCGAGGCCGGCGCCGACGGAATCACCGCGCATTTGCGCGAGGACCGCCGGCATATTCATGACGACGACATGCGCCGCCTCAAGGCTTCGATCAAGAAGCCACTCAATTTCGAGATGGCGGCGACCGAGGCCATGCTCGACATTGCGCTCAAGATCCATCCGCACGCCTGCTGCCTCGTGCCGGAAAAGCGCACCGAACGCACCACCGAAGGCGGTCTCGACGTCGTCAACGGCTTCAAGGACTTGAAGCCGTTCGTCGCCGAACTCGCGCGGGAAGGAATTCGGGTTTCGATGTTCATCGAGCCCTCGCCCGAAGCGCTGAAGGCAAGCGCCGAACTCGGGGCGCCGGTCGTCGAGCTTCACACGGGGGCGTGGTGCGACGCCCGGGCCCGCGGCGACGCCGCAAAGGGCGATCACGAATTTGGCCGCCTGAGGCTTGCGGCGGCTCAAACCGAGACGCTCGGGCTCGAGTGTCACGCCGGCCACGGCCTCGACTACGAGAGCGCGCGCGTCATCTCCGCCCTGCCGCAGATCGTCGAGCTCAACATCGGCCACTTCCTCATCGGCGAGGCGATTTTCATCAGCCTCGCCGAAGCGGTGAAAGCGATGCGCATGGCGATGGCCGAGGGGCGCGCGTCGGCGGAGCGCTGGCCTTGATCATCGGGATCGGCAGCGACCTCTGCGAGATCGTCCGCATCGAGCGGACGCTCGCGCGCCACGGCGAGCGCTTCGTCGCCCGTTGCTTCACCGAAACCGAGCAGCGCAAGTCCAACGGGCGGGCCGCGCGCGCCGCCTCCTACGCCAAGCGATTCGCCGCCAAGGAGGCCTGCGCCAAGGCGCTTGGCACCGGGTTGAAGCGCGGGGTGTTCTGGCGCGATATGGGGGTCGTCAATCTTCCCTCCGGCCAGCCGACCATGCGGCTCACCGGCGGCGCCGCCGAACGGCTGAAGGCGATCCTGCCGCCGGGAACCGAGCCGTTCATCCATCTCACGCTCACCGACGAGCAGGCCTTCGCCCAGGCGTTCGTGGTCATAGAGGCGCGCGCCGCCCGCCCGTGAGGCGAAACCCCGTAGTCGACCCCGGCCGAAATCTCCATGCAGAGCCAGTGTTCGATTCTGCACGCGACTCAATGATTTCAGGCGCTTGACCTCATTTTTCTGCAACTCCGATTCGATTCGTCCAGCCGGCGATCGCGCGTCTGGAAGGTTGGCGTCCGACGATCTAACAGGCTGCTGAAAAAGTCACTGCGTTTGCGCAACGAGGGGTGGCAAGGGCAATTTTTTGCAGGCGGGCGCGGCTCACGTTCGAGGTTTTGGCGTGACGTCGGGTCATTGTTCTCTGGCTTTTCATGTCGCTGGACGCAGTTCGCCCGTTGCGGCCATAAGCTTGGGCAGGCGGACGATGTTGTAGGCGGCCATGGCGAAGACGAAAGCGGCGCGGACCTTGTCGAGGCCACGCACCTTCACCTGCATGAGGCCGCCGACCGTCTTCGTCCAGCCGAAGCCTTCCTCGATGCGTTTGCGCAGCCGCTGGCTGATCGCATAGCGCACACTCGCGGCGACCTCGCCCGGGACGGCGGTCTTGCGCGCCTTGCCATGCTTGCTCACCGTCCCGTTGATCGCGACATGCGGCTCAATCCCACGCGCCTTCAAGCCCTCGACGAAGGCCTCGGCGTCATAGCCCTTGTCGGCGCCGAGCGTCGCGCCAAAGGGCAAGCGCTGGCTGAAAGCAGCCGCCGCCTCGCGCTCGGCCGTTCCGGTCGCCAGCGTCGCCTCGGCCGCCGCCACAAGACCGTTGCGGTTCTCCATCAGCGCATGGCCGAGATAGCAAAGACGGCTCTCCTGGCCTGCGCCTTTGCGATAAAGGCGCGCCTCCTTGTCGGTCGTCGAGGCGTGGGTTTTGTTCGAGCGCTTGGTCTTGCGGAAGTCGGCCTCGCGGTTGCGCCCCGGAGGCAGCGGCTCGCCCGGGTCGTTCCCCCGGCCTTCGCCAGAGGCGCTCTTGGGACGGAAGCTCTTCATCGACGCCCAGGCTTTCAACATCGTTCCATCGACCGAAAAATGCTCGGCGCTCAGAAGCCCCTTCACCTCCGGCAGGCCGAGAAGCGAAGACAGAAACTCTTGCGCGATCTCGTGGGTGAGCAGGCGGTCGCGGTTCTTCGAGAAGGTCGAGGCATCGAACACGCTCTCGTCGATCGTAAGCCCGACGAACCAGCGAAACAGCATGTCGAACTCCAGCCGTTCGACCAGCTGCCGCTCCGAGCGGATCGAATAGAGAAGCTGCACAAGCGAGGCCCGCAGCAATCGCTCCGGCGGGATCGAGGGACGCCCGATTCCCTCGTAAAGCGCCGAAAACCTCGCGTCGAGCTGGGCCAGCGCCGCGTTGGTCAGCCGCCGCATCGCCCGCAGCGGATGGTTCGCGGCGATCCGCCCCTCGACGTCGACGTAAGAGAACAACGCCCCGCTCGTCCGATCCTCGCCCCGCATCGATCCCCTCGCGAATCGCCTCGCCGACGCCAGCGAATCACCCCCCAAAGGCAAACACCAGAGCCCTTCCGCGCCACTTTTTCAGCAGCCTGCTAGCGTTTACGAGCGCTTAAGCGCGCTTATTGGCGCTTATTTGTTTGGCGCGTCGCTGGGCGCGGGCGCTGGTTGTCGTAGCCCGACGTTCCCGGGAAAAGGCGTCAATCCATTTGGCCGGGACGCGGCATGGAGATGATGTTGTAGCCGGCGTCCACGAAGTGCACCTCGCCCGTCACCCCGGCCGAGAGGTCGGACAGCAGATAGAGGGCGCCGCCGCCGACATTTTCGATCGTGACGGTACGGCGGAGCGGGGAATGGGCGCGCTGAAAATTGAACATGAAACGCGCGTCCGCGATGCCGGCGCCGGCCAACGTGCGCACCGGCCCGGCGGAAATCGCGTTGACGCGAATGTTCTCCGGGCCGAAGTCCGCCGCCAGATAGCGTACGCTCGCTTCCAGGGCGGCCTTGGCGACCCCCATGACATTGTAGTTCGGCACGACGCGTGTCGAACCGCCAAAAGTGAGCGTCAAAATCGCGCCGCCCGACGGCATCATCGCCGCTGCGCGTTTGGCGAGTTCGGTGAATGAAAAAACGGAGATGACCATCGTCCGGATGAAATTCTCGCGGCTTGTGTCGGCGTAGCGCCCCTTAAGCTCGTTGCGGTCCGAAAAGCCTATGCAATGGACGAGGAAATCGAGGCTGCCCCAAATGGCCCCAAGCCCCGAAAACATTGTCTCGACCGAGTCCAGGTCCTCGACGTCGCAGCGAAAGAGACGGTCCGCTGCGCCAAGCTCTGCGGCAAGCGGCGCGACCCGTTTGCCCAGCGCGTCATTCTGATAGGTGAAGGCGAGCTCGGCGCCTTCGCCGGCCAAGGCCTTGGCTATGCCCCAGGCGATCGAGTGATCATTCGCGACGCCCATCACCAGGCCGCGTTTGCCGCTCATCAAGCCAGATGTCATGGACGCTCGTCGATCAGATGTTCTGGGGAGGGGAGAGAGGCGGGGACCGTGTCATCTCGCTTCGATCGCGCAGCGGGGAGGCTCCGGGTTCAAGCATCCACATGCTTGAACACGAGCGTGGCGTTTGTCCCGCCGAAGCCGAAGGAGTTCGACAGCGCCGCCCTCAGCTTCACGTTGTCCTTGCGCGCGCGCACGATCGGCATGTCCGAGAAGGCCGGGTCGAGTTCGTCGATATGGGCGCTTTCGCAGATGAAGCCGTTCTGCATCATCAGGAGCGAATAGATAGCCTCGTGGACGCCGGTCGCGCCCTGAGAATGCCCGGTCAGCGACTTGGTCGCCGATATCGGCGGGCATTTGTCGCCCGAGCCGAAGACCTCGCGCAAAGCCTCGATCTCCTTGAGATCGCCGATCGGGGTCGAAGTCGCATGCGGGTTGATGTAGTCGATCGGGACTTTGACCCCCGCCAAAGCCTGGCGCATGCACCGCGCGGCGCCCTCGCCCGAGGGGGCGACCATGTCATGCCCGTCCGAAGTCGCGCCGTAGCCGACGATCTCACCATAAATCCTGGCGCCGCGCGCCTTGGCCCGCTCGTATTCCTCGAGCGCCAGCACGCCCCCGCCGGCCGAGATGACAAACCCGTCCCGGTTCTTGTCATAGGCGCGCGAGGCGCGCGAAGGGATGTCGTTGTAGGCGGACGAGAGCGCCCCCATCGCGTCGAACAGCACCGACAAGGTCCAGTCGAGCTCCTCGCAGCCGCCTGCGAACATGATGTCCTGCCGACCGGCGAGGATCTGCTCGTAGGCCGCGCCGATACAATGATTGGACGTGGCGCACGCCGAGGAAATCGAATAGCTGACGCCTTTTATCTTGAACCAGGTCGACAGAGTCGCCGACGCCGTCGAGGACATGGATTTCGGCACCGCGAACGGGCCGACGCGCTTGGGCCCCTTGGCGCGGGCGATGTCGGCGGCCTCGACAATGGCGCGCGTCGACGGACCGCCCGAGCCCATGATGATGCCGGTCCGTTCGTTCGAGACCTCGTCGGGCGCGAGGCCGCTGTCCAGGATCGCCTGATCCATTGCGACATGGCACCAGGCGGTTCCCCCGCCGTGGAAGCGCATCGCTCTTCGATCGACCACGTCCTCGGCGCGAAGGGTCGGCGCTCCCTGGACCTGCGAGCGAAAGCCGAGCTCGGCCATCCGGTCGGCGCGGGTGATCCCCGACCTGCCGGAGTGGAGGCTCGCGGTCACTTCCTGCGTGTTATTGCCGATCGAGGACACGATGCCCATGCCGGTGACGACGACGCGCCTCATTCTCTTGCCTCCCCCTCGGTCCTGCGTAAGTCAGGCCGAGGTTGCGGTCGAAGGACTGAACAAGCCGACGCGGATATTCTGGACCTCGTATATTCGTCGCCCATCGCCCTCGAGCCACCCGTCAGACACGCCGAGGATCAACTTGCCTTTGAAGACACGCTTCATGTCTACGCCATAGACGACCTTTTTTATCGTCGGGAGCACCTGATCGGCGAATTTCACCTCCCCGACGCCGAGCGCCCGTCCCCGTCCCGGCAGGCCAAGCCAACCGAGAAAGAAGCCGGTCAATTGCCAAAGCGCGTCGAGGCCGAGACATCCCGGCATCACCGGATCGCCCTTGAAGTGGCAACTGAAGAACCAAAGGTCCGGCTTGATGTCGAACTCCGCGCGCACGCCTCCCTTGCCGTTGGCGCCGCCGGTTTCGGAAATCTCGCTGATCCGGTCGAACATCAGCATCGGCGGCAAAGGCAGCTGAGCGTTGCCCTCTCCGAACAACTCGCCTCGACCGCAGGCGATAAGATCCTCATAAGCAAAACTGGTACGCCGTTCACTCATGCGCGCGGTCTTGTCCCCGTGGCTGCGGCAGGCGCGGAAGCCTCAAGACGGCGTGGTAACACAGGCGCCGTCATACCGGAAGCGGCGTGGGCTGAGGTCAACGTCCAGGAATGGCGAGGGCTTTCCGGCCCGAAGAGGGCAAGGCGACGCCGTTTGGGGCTGAATGTCGCAGCGGCGAGGACGGCGGAGACGATGAAGGCGTTCAGTAGCGCGGATAGTCAGCCGAGGCGATGACACCCGCGCTGGTCGTGACAACCCATCCGGCGCCTCCAAGCTCGATGCGCTCCACGCGGCCCGCTCCGGGGAGAAAATCCCCCTGGCGGACTTCGCGCTCCCCATAGCGGCCGCCGATGAGCGCGACGTCATCGCGAGCGTCCAGCACGACGTACCCGCGCAGAAGCGGTCTTGGCCGTTCGATCGAGCCCGTCCCATCCATCGAAACGCTGGCGAATTTGGGCCGTATCGGAGGTTGCTTGGCCTGCGCGGCTTGCTGCGGCGGGGCTGGCGGAACAATCTTCTGCTCGAGCTTGTCGATGCGCGAGGAGAGCCCAGCCGTCAACGTGCTCGTATCGCGATCGACGCGCTCGGTGAGCTTGTCGACTTTCGCGCTTGCTTCATGGTCGAGCTTGTCGACGCGTTGGGAGAGCTGGGCCAGGGCGCCGCCGAACTCGCGGGTGGAGCCCATGGTCGACTTGATCTCGCCGACCGACTGACGCAGGGAAGCCAGATCGGCGCTCGAGATGGCCGTATCGATCGCGTCGAGGCGCACCTTCAACGACTTGAGGGTGTGAGCCAAAGCCTCGGTTTCGCTCGTCCGCTCAGCGAGGGCCTGGGCCTGCTGCCGGTTCTCGAAAAACAGGCCGCCCGCGACAGCAACGACGACCGCAAGGGCCGCCGTGGCGGCCAAGTGGAACCGGGACGTGAAAAGCCTGCCCGCGGCCCCGACCCGCGGCGGCTCCTGAGCCGATCTGGGTTCCGGAGGCTCGACCACCACAATGAGGTCGCGCGAAGGACTGGACCGCGGCGGCTCCTGGCCGGCGCTCGAATTCTGGAGCTCATTCATCGATATACGTCCGGGATAACGAAGCGTTTACTCCAGTTTCCGCCAATGGGATTAACGAACTGTTGACCCTCACCTAGCGGTCTGGGCCAGCATCGAAGGCGCTCGACCTCTTATCCCTTAATTTTCGCACGAAGATGCCGGACCACGCGCGCCGGCCGCGACTTTGGCGCTAGGAAGATCGCCGGTTTGCCAGTGTCTCAGCTGAGGCGGACCGGCTTCGGGCGCTAAACAGCGTCGAGTCTCATGGCCCGCCGCGTCCGTCCGAATGCGCTCGATCATCGCGCGCACGCCATTCGAGCGCTGTGGCGTCAGATGCTGCTCAAGCCCGAGCTCGCGAAAGGCGGCGCGCGCATCGATGGCGAGAATCTGCTCCGGCGTCCGATCGGAAAAAAGCGCGATCGCAATGAAGATCAGCCCCCGCACAAGGTGGGAGTCGCTGTCGCCGCGGTAGTGCAGGATCCTTCCCCCCGCCGCGTCCGTTCTCGGCTCGCATTCCAGCCAGACCTGGCTGACGCAGCCCCGCACCTTGTTGGTCTCGTTGTGGGCCTCCTGGCTCAGCGGCTCGAGCGCATGACCGAGCTCGATGACGTAGCGATATCGATCCTCCCACTCGTCGAGAGAGGCAAAATCGTCGCGTATGGCGTCGATCGCTGACAAGGGTTGCGCCAACTTCATTGGGCCGTCCATCGCTCTTATATAAGCGCCCGTCAATTATCGGCCAGCGCCTGCAGCGCAACCCTTACGTCGCCGCAATGGGGGTGACCGTTGCAAGAAAGCGTAAACCATAGTCCAAGGCCGCCGGATCGGATTGTAATTAGGGAAGCGGCGGGACTCTAGACTTAAGATTGGCTTAATCAGCGACTGCGAATTCTAGGAAACGCCCGACGATTCCGAGCGCCTGCGCGTGACCGATCGGCGCCGGTTTCGTCGCTTTGCCGGACCACACAATGTCGGCCAATCGTTCCGCAGGCCTATTCGCGAATATGACCAGCGCCCGTCCGGCGCTTGGCCATCCTTTGCTGTTTCTAACGCGAAACGGAATCGATCGGCGCCGCGCTCTGAGGAGAGATGACTTGGACCTAGCGCTTGCACGCATCAAAGACAATCTGGGCCAACTTCGAGGGCCTATCCAACGCTCGACTCAGGAGACCTGGAGACGAAAGATCGCCAGCCGTCTGAACATCGCGCATTTGCGATATTGCCTCGGAGCGGCCCTGGCGGTCGCCCTTGTCGGCATCGCCGTTAACGCGCTTCTGCTGCAGCGCGAGCGCCATCCGGCCCCTTTGTTTGGATCCGCGGCGCCGAAACCTCAAGCCGCCGCTCCTGCGCCGGCCCCGGCTCCCGCCTCAAAGTCCGTCAGCATGGCAGAGAAAGCCCCGTCGGCCCCGCCCGCCGCGGCTCTGCCCCCGGCGCGGCCGGCGGCAGCCGCCCAGAGCTCTGCGCCGGCGCCCGATCCGATCGCTGCGCTTTTGGCCGGCGAAGCCCCAAGTGATTCCTTGCATCTGACCGTGGCCGCCCAAACCGCCCTGGCCAAGCTCGGCTATGCCATCAAGCCGGACGGGAAGGAGGGCGCGGAGACGGAGCAAGCCCTGCGGGATTTCGAGCATGCTCACGGCCTCCCTCCCGCGACCGAAATAACCGAGCGGCTCGTCAAGCAGCTGACGCAAGCCGCGCGCAACGCGGGACGCTAATCCGTTGCGCCTGCGCTCCGACATTTGGGTCGCGGCCTATTTGCGTCGGTGCGGGGTGGAGGGGGTGAGCGCCGTCCTGCGCCGCCGGGGCGCTGCCGAGGCTGGCGCGATTTTCGTCAAGGTCGATCACCTGAACGGGCGTGCGACCCTCTACGAGCCGGCTCCGCAGTCGGTCGCGGCCGACGCTGAGCCTGGCGTCGAAAGGCTTTTCGCGCGAGCGCATAAGGAACCGTCCATCGATTCCAATAAGGCGGAGGAGCGGCTCAAGCGGGAACTGGCGTTCGATCCGGATCTTTGGATTGTTGAGGTCGAGGATGGCGTGGACGGCGCCTGGCTCGATTTGGCTCCTTAAATCAGGCGCGTTCAAGATCGAAGACGGCCCGCTTGTCGGGAATAATGAGACGCTCATTATGGAAAGACGAAGGCTGCGATTCGAATAGAGTTAAAAATTGCTTCAAATCGACATGGCCATCGGCTTCGTTCAAACCTTATTGGCGGCTTAACCAACCCCTTAACTTCGACAACGCGCGTCGCTGGAGATTACTCAAATTAACGAGGCCGAAATCGGGCGGTCCTACTTTTGGCTCGCGTCGGCGGCCGGAGCAGCCGGGGTCGCCGCCGGAGGGGTCTTCGAAGCAGGAGCAAACCATGCCCAAATCAATGAAGAGGTTCGCCGCCGACGAATTGGGGGTCACCGCGATCGAATATGCGCTGATCGCCTCGCTGATCGCCGTCTTCATTATCACCGCGGTCCAAACGGTCGGCACAAAGGTCAGCACGGTGTTCAACGAGGTCGGCAATACGCTCAAGTAGAAGCTGGCGCTCATCCCTCGCGTCGCGGCAATCCCGTTTCGGCGTGAAGCGTCGCTTTCGCCAGTTGCGAATTGGGGGAGTGGCAAGCGAGCGTCGGACCCGGTTCCCCCTCACAGCAATGCAACCGAACAAACCACAATGGCTTCGAACTCTCCTCCATCTTTCCGCGCTGGCCTTTTTTCCCGTTCTCATGGCGCTCTCGGCGTCGATGGACTTATTGACCTTCACAATACCAAATCGACTCTGCGTGGCTCTCGCGCTTGGCTATGTGGTTTTCGCGCTGCTGCTTGGGGTTCCGGCCGTCGATATTCTTCTAAATCTTTCGTGCGCCTTGGCCATTCTGGCGATTGCGTTCGCCATGTTCACTTTCGGCTGGGTTGGCGGGGGCGACGCCAAACTGGCGGCGGCGACCGCGGCCTGGCTCGGCTGGACCGCGATCCTCGACTACGGCGTCGCCGCGGCCCTCTTTGGCGGAGTTCTCACGCTGGTCATTCTCGGCGCGCGGATGGCGCCCCTGCCCGCCGTATTTGGTCGCATCGATTGGCTGGCGCGATTGCATAACGCCAGTTCCGGCGTGCCTTACGGCATTGCGTTAGCGGCGGCGGGGCTGTTGCAATATCCGAACTCCTCCATCTGGACGGCGGTTGTCTAAGCTGACGGTTTCGGATCCGGACGCTTCGCCGATGATCGCCAACGAAGGCGATTCGCCGCCGCCTGAAGCGATCGGCGACCGGGCGGTCGGCCCGATCGCTTCATCGACGATCCTCTAGTGGTCAAAATCAAACGTAAGAGTCCGGGGCGCCTTCCGCAATTTCAAGGAGTTCTCCGGCTTGCAAGGGGTTCGAAGCGTTTGATTCTATCCACTAGCGGAACCCGTACGCGCTGCGGCCCGCGCCACGCGTTCGGGCCATAGAGACCACAGCGCCAGCCCATTTGTTCCAGGTCTTTCTGTGGCCGAGCAGCATTCCCTTAGATGGCCGGAGAGCAACTATATGAGAATTCAGCAAGTAGTCGTGGAAACGAGATTGAAATTAATTTCAGCATATCCTCAAGCGAATATTCAATTGAGGAAACACCACGCCTCCATCTGCGGAATATCACGCCAGCAACGTGGTTCAAGTCAGGTTATTGATATTGATCAGAAAAGCGCTTTCACGCCTCAAGGCGCAATTCGATACTTTAAATTAACCGTACCTTGACGATTACGATGTCTAAATCCTGAGGGTAGCGGGTCAGCGCGCGAAGGGCTGTGACTTCATGAATCGGAAGCTGATCATCGTCGGGGCGATCGCTGTTCTGGCGTTTGGCGGGACGTACGCGTTCATGCGGAGCGCCGCAACTCCGGCGCCGAGCCCCGCCGCCGAGGCGCCGAAGATCGACCTCGAGCAGGTGCTTGTGGCCGGTCAGGATCTGCCGATGGGGACGGTGGTCAATGCGGGCGCGGCGGTTTGGCACCCGTGGCCGAAAGCGGACGTCTCCGAATTGATGATCACAAAATCGGCGAAACCTGACGCGCTCAAAGACATCGAAGGCTCGATGACGCGGGTGGACTTCCTCCGCGGCGAGCCGATCCGGCATGACAAGCTCGTCAAGGCCGGCGAGGGCGGGTTCATGTCGGCGATCCTGCCGACCGGAAAGCGCGCCGTCGCGATCAAGATCGATAACCAGGGCAATTCGACGGCCGGCGGATTCATTCTCCCCAATGACCGCGTCGACGTCGTCCGGCTTGCGCGCGACGAGGACGCCAGCAAGGCCCGAGGGGTCGAAGTCATGACGGCGGAGCCGATCCTCACCAACGTGCGCGTGCTCGCCATCGGCCAGAACGTCGAAGAGCAGAACGGCAAGAAGGTCGTCACCGGCGCCAATGCGACGCTGGAGCTCGATCCGGATCAGGTCAACCTCATCATCCTCGCTCAGCATGCGGGCAATTCGAATCTGCATCTCGTTCTCCGCAGTCTCGTCGATAGCGGCGGCCCGGCGAAGACCGTTGTCAGCCCCGATAGCGCGTTGACGGTCGTTCGCTATGGCGCCGCGCAGCAGGCGGCCCGGTGAGTCGCGTTTCACGCGTTTGTCGCTTGCTCGCCAGAGACGGAGCCCGGGCATGAGGACCGATCGCATTCAAAGACGGCCGAACATCCTTATTTGCGTCGTCGCCGCGCTCCTCGCGATCGCGCCGGCTTCGAGCGCTCGCGCCGCCGACGGCGGCGACACTTTGAGAATAGGCAGCGTGTCAGACCCGTCGGCCCGGCGCCTGCAATTGGGCGTCGGCCAATCCGTCATCGTCGATTTGCCCGATGAGGCGGGCGAGATCTACGTCGGCGATCCCACCGTCGCCAACGCGATCGTGCGCTCGGCGAAGCGCATCTATATTTCCGCCGTCGCCAATGGCCAGACGAGCATCTTCGCCTTGGGCAGGGACGGGCGGAGGATCGCGGTCTTCCAAGTCTCGGTCGGGCGCGCCGTCACCGAGTTGCTGAACCTGCTCAACACCGCCCTCCCCGGCAACGAAATTCATGTGCGCACGGTCGAGAACACGATCATCCTCACCGGCTCCGTCGCGTCGGCCGAGGAGGCTCAAAAGGCGCTCGACATCGCGGACGGCTTCGTCAATGACACCGCGCCCTCCACGCAAGGCGCCACAGTCTCCATCTCGAATGGTTCGAGCGGCGCCAACGGCGCGGGAGGCGGCGCCTCCGGCGGCTCCGCCGGCAAGTCCAACTCTCCCCGCGGACGGGTCATCAACGCCCTCACGATCCGCGGCGCCGATCAGGTCAGTCTGCGCGTCACGATCGCCGAAATTCGGCGCGACATCATCAAGCAGCTCGGCGTCAACTTGAGCGGCGCCGGGCCAAACGGAAGCTTCACGCTCGATCCTCCGTTCGCCATCAACGGCGCGATCAGCGGCTCCGTCGCCGCCACGGCTTCCGAAGCGACCCTGAATTGGTTCAAGGGCAGCGGCAGCTTCAGCGCCACTTTGCAGGCCTTCGAGCGACAAGGGCGTCGCCCACACGCTCGCCGAGCCGACGGTTACGGCGGTGTCGGGTGAGACCGCGAAGTTCCTCGCGGGCGGCACCATTCCCATCCTCAATAGCGTGCAGTGCCAGCCCGTCTGCCAGTACGGATTCATCCAGCAGCCCTATGGCGTGACCCTGAATTTCACCCCGGTCGTCTTGTCCCCGGGACGGATCCAACTGCGCATCGCGACCGAAGTCACCGATATCGACTTATGCGAAGCAAATCACTTTCAGCGGCCTTTCGATCCCGGGGTTCCGGACCCGCAACAACACGACGACGGTGGAACTGCCTTCCGGCGGTTCGATCGCCTCGGCCGGCCTGATCAGCACGCAGACAGAGCAGGCGATCAATGGCTTTCCGGCGCTGATGAATGTCCCGATTCTTGGCGCCCTGTTTCGTTCGCGCGACTATCAGCGCAACGAGACGGAGCTGCTTGATCGTCGTGACGCCATTCATTGCGCACGCCGTCGATCCGAGCCAGGTCGTGAGGCCCGACCAGAATTTCCAGGACGCCAGCGATCCGCAGACCTGGTTCCTGGGCCGCGTCAACCGGATCTATTCCACCTCGCAGTCGCTTGAACCGATGCCTGGCTACGCCGGCAAGATCGGATTCATCACCCAGTAGGCCTTGCGTGCTTCGAATTTGCTTGGAACCGAGAAGGACAGCTCTCATGGCCGCTCTTCCTGATGCACGACCGATGTCTCCCGCCCGCGTCTTGAGGTTCAGCCTCGCCGCGGCGTTCGCGTCCGCTCTCGCCGGCTGCGGGACGCAATATGCGTCCTCGGATCCCGCATTTCCGGGGAGCTTCGAGCAGCGTCATCCGATCGTGGTCGCCGCCGCGCCGACGAGCGTCGATCTCTATCCCGTCGGCGGCAGGCTCGACGCGCGGTCACGCGCGAATGTCCGCGCCTTTGCAGACCGCTATCGCCGCTATGGCTCGGGAGCGGTCATGATTTGGACGCCTGAGGGAACGAATCCAAACTCGATAGCCGTGTACGAGGTCCGCAGGGCGCTTCTCGCCGCTGGCGTCAGAGGCAGGATCGTCGTGGGAGACTACCTGCCCGCGAACGACGGCGCGGCGCCGCCAGTGCGCGTGTCTTTCACTGGGCTCAAGGCGATCGTTCCGACGCAATGCGGCCAATGGCCGGAGGATCTGGCTTCGGGGTCGTCGGTCGAAGGGTGGAAGAACGAACCGTACGCGAACTTCGGCTGCGCCACCCAATCGACGATCGCAGCCCAGGTCGATGACCCGCGCGATTTCGTCCAGCCGCGCGCGGTCGGGCCATCCGATGTCGCCATGCGCACGCGCGCCATCGAGGCCGTCCGCAACGGCCAGGATCCGAGCACCGAGTGGAAGAACGCCGTGCTTACGCCAATCGGCGGCGATCTGCCGACCAACGGAAACTGATCGGCCATGAAGGCGCAATACGCCGCCAGCGAAATCGAAGCCGACGCGCCCGTGGATCGAGCAATCGCACAGATCGATCCGGTGCCGCGCGTCTCGATCCAGGCGTTCTGCGAATCGCCGGATATCGCAGCCATCGTCGGCGCCGCGATATCGGATCGCCGAATGGCGAAGGCGCATGTCAAGCAGAACATGGGCGGCGCGCCGGCCGCGGTCGAGGCCTACAAGAGCGCGCCGACGCCGAATGTCATCGTCCTCGAGGCGGCCGCCAGTCGGGATGCGCTGCTCGGGCAACTCGAAGAACTCGCCGAATATTGCGACGCCGGGACCAAGGTCGTCGTTCTCGGCAAGCTCAACGACATCGTTCTCTACCGGCAGTTGATCGCGCGCGGGGTCAGCGAATATCTGGTCGCCCCGTTTGGGGTCGTCGACTTCATTCAGGCGATATCCCAGCTGTTCAGCGTGCCCGGGGCCAAGGCCCTTGGGCGAGTGATCGCGGTCGTCGGCGCCAAGGGCGGAGTCGGAGCTTCCACCGTCGCGCACAATCTCGCGTGGAGTCTCGCGTCGGTCACCGAAATGGCGACGATCATCGCCGATTTCGATCTTGCGTTCGGAACCGCGGGACTCGACTACAATCAGGATCCGCCCCAGGGCGTCGCGGAGGCGGTGTTCGCGCCCGGATCGCGTCGACGCGGTGCTGGTGGACCGTCTGCTTTCCAAGTGCGGCGAGAAGCTCAGTCTCCTGGCGGCGCCCGCCACGCTTGATCGCGTGCTCGACTTTGACGAGGCCTCGTTCGACTCGCTGCTCGACGCCATGCGCGCCTCGACGCCGTGGATTGTGGTCGACGTGCCGCATCTTTGGTCGGGCTGGGCGCGACGGATTCTCGTCTCCGCCGACGATGTCATCGTCGTCGCAAGCCCGGACCTCGCCAATCTCCGCAACGCGAAAAATCTGATCGACAACGTGAAGGGCGCGCGCCTGAACGACGCGCCGCCGCGTCTGGTCCTGAACGGCGTCGGCATGCTCAAGCGGCCGGAGATCGCCGCCGCGGAATTCGCCAAGGCGGTTGAGACCGATCCAACAGCGATCATTCCGCACGACGCGAAGCTGTTCGGCGGCGCGGCTAACAATGGGCAGATGATCGCCGAAATCGAACCAAACGGAAAAACAGCGCAGGTCTTCGTCGATCTCGCCTCCACGCTCGCGGGCCGAGCCGATACGCGCAAGCCCAAGAGAGGCGTTCTTGAGCCGCTCATGGCCAAACTCGGGCGGAAGAAGAAATGACCGGCCCGCAAACATTTCGCGCCGTCTCCGCCAAGCCCTCGCTCGAGCGGAAGGGGCTCTGAGCGATGTTCGGCAAGCGTTCGAGCGGGAGCGTCGGCGCCCAGGTCGCCGTATCGCGCGTCGCTTCCGTGAGCGTGGTGAACGAGGCGCCTAAGCCTTCGCCGGCGCCGATCGCGCCGGTTCAGACTGAACGAAGATCCGAGACCTATTTCCAGACCAAATCGCTGATCTTCGGCGCTCTTATCGAGGCGATCGATCTTGCCGCGCTGTCCAAGCTCGACCCGGAAAGCGCGCGCGAGGAAATTCGCGACATCGTACACGAGATCGTCACCATCAAGAATTTGGTGCTGTCGATCGCCGAGCAGGAAGATCTGCTCGATGACATCTGCAATGACGTCCTCGGGTTCGGTCCGCTCGAGCCGCTGCTGGCGCGCGACGACATCGCCGACATCATGGTCAATGGGCCGACGCGATGCTTCATTGAAGTCGCCGGCAAGATCCAGCTCACCAACGTCCGTTTCCGCGACAATGCGCAGTTGATGAACATCTGCCAGCGGATCGTGAGCCAGGTCGGACGCCGCGTCGACGAGGCCTCGCCGATTTGCGACGCCCGCCTGCTCGACGGCTCGCGCGTCAACGTGATTGCGCCGCCGCTCGCGATCGACGGCGCGGCGCTGACCATCCGCAAGTTCAGGAAAGACAAGCTGACCCTCGATCAGTTGGTCAAGTACGGCTCGATCTCGCCGGCCGGCGCGGAAATCCTCAAAATCATCGGCCGCGTCCGTTGCAACGTGATCATTTCCGGCGGCACGGGCTCCGGCAAAACGACGCTTCTGAACTGCTTGACGAACTACATCGACGCCGACGAGCGAATCATCACCTGCGAGGACGCGGCGGAGCTCCAGCTTCAGCAGCCCCATGTCGTGCGGCTCGAGACGCGCCCGGCGAATCTCGAAGGCGTCGGTCAGATCACGATGCGTGACCTGGTCAAGAACTGTCTGCGCATGCGGCCGGAACGCATCGTCGTCGGCGAGGTGCGCGGACCGGAAGCCTTCGATCTCCTGCAGGCGATGAACACCGGTCACGACGGGTCGATGGGCACGTTGCACGCCAACTCGCCGCGCGAAGCGCTGAGCCGCGTCGAATCCATGATCACGATGGGCGGATATGCGCTGCCGATGAAGACGATCCGCGAAATGGTCACGTCCTCGGTCGACGTGATCATTCAAGCCTCCCGCCTTCGCGATGGATCGCGCCGGATCACTCACATCACCGAAGTCATCGGCATGGAAGGCGACGTCGTGATCACGCAGGACCTGTTCGTCTATGAAATTCTGGGCGAGGACGCTCAGGGCAAGCTGTTGGGGCGGCATCGCTCGACCGGAATCGGCCGGCCGCGATTCTGGGACCGGGCGCGCACCTACGGGGAAGAAGCGCGTCTGGCGGCGGCGCTGGACATCTCCGAAGTCGAGCGCCTGAGTGAGAGTTTAAGTGAGCAAAGGGTGGTCGGCATGGTCAATCCGATAGCGGTCGCGGGATGTCTGGCGATTGGATTCGGCGGTCTGGCGTTTGCGTTTATCGGCGGGGACTCGCGCGCCGACAAGCGCCGCGCGGCAGTCGCGAAAAGCGACGCGAAGGCGCTGAGCGCAACCGCGAGCGTCGATCGGACTGCGCGCAAAAAGCAGATCGCCGACGGTTTCCGCGATAGTGAAATGAAGGGAAGGAGGCGCGTCAATCTGGCGACGCGGATCGAACAGGCGGGACTCTCGATCACCAAGCAGCAATATTGGATCGGAAGCGTGCTCCTGGGCCTGATTTGCAGCGCCTTGACCTATATCGAGTCGAGAAGTCTCGTTGCTCACGCTTCTTGTCGCCGTGACGGCCACGGTCGGGCTGCCGCAACTCGTGCTGGCGCGTCTGCGCATTCGCCGCATCAACAAGTTCGTGGCCAACTTTCCGACCGCAATCGACATCATCGTGCGCGGCATCAAGTCCGGCCTGCCGCTCGGCGATACGGTCCGGATCGCCGCGGCCGAAAGCCCCGAACCGGTGAAGTCGGAGTTTCGCAGGGTCGTCGAAGCGCTGTCGCTCGGAATGACCTTGCCGGAGGCGGTTGAGCGGATGGCGCAACGGGTTCCGATCGCCGAAACAAACTTCTTTTCCATTGTCATCGCCATCCAGGGCAAGGCAGGCGGAAATCTTTCGGAAGCCTTGGGCAATCTTTCGCGCGTGTTGCGCGAGCGCAAGAAGATGAAGGGAAAGATCACCGCCATGTCGATGGAAGCGAAAGCTTCGGCGGCGATCATCGGCGCGGTGCCGTTTCTCGTCGTCGGCGCGCTCTACGTCTCATCGCCGAAATACGTCATGCTGCTGTGGACGACAAGCCATGGCCGAATGATCTCCGTGATTGCGATTTTCTGGATGGGGATTGGAATCGCGATGATGAAAAAGATGATCGCATTCGACTTTTAATCGAGCCCGCGCCCATGATGGACGAAATCGTCGCCAAATTCTCGGACGCTCATTTCCTCGCGATTCTGTTCGCGGCGATCGGCTCGGCCGCGACCGTTCTTACCGCCGCGATGCCCTGGCTCCAGCCGGACACTCTGTCGCGCCGCATCAAGGCGGTGAGCTCGGAGCGCGAGCGGATCCGCGCGCGCGAGCGCGAGCGGCTTCAGGCCTCGCAGAGCAAGGGCACGCTCAGGGTGAAGCCGACCGGCCTCGTCAAGCAATTGGTCGAGACCCTCAATCTGACGAGCTGGCTCAGCACTGAAAAGGCCAAAATCCAATTGGCCATGGCCGGTTTTCGCGGCGCAGGGCCGGAATACGTCTTTCTCGCCTTTCGCCTGGCGGCGCCGATCGCCTTCTTCCTGCTCGCGGTTGTCTATCTGTTTCTGATCATCAAGTGGAATCAAGCCGCCGATGATCAAGATCGGCATCGCCGTCGGCGCCGCGTACCTCGGCATCAAGGCCCCCGAGCTGTTCCTGAAAAACAAGACCTCCAAGCGGCAGAAAGAACTCGAGCGGGCGTTCCCCAACACCCTCGACCTGCTCCTGATCTGCGCCGAATCCGGAATGTCGATCGAACATGCGGTGCGCAAGGTCAGCCAGGAAATTGGGGTCGAAAGCGTCTCGATGGCCGAGGAAATGGGGCTTTTGGCCGCCGAAATGTCTTATCTCGCCGAGCGGCGGATCGCGTTCGAGAATCTGGGCTTAAGGACCGGATTGGATTCCGTTCGCTCGCTCACCACCGTCCTTTCGCAGTCGGAGAAGTATGGCACGCCGCTTGGCGCGGCGCTTCGGGTTCTGAGCCAGGAAAGCCGCGACCAACGCATGGCCGCGGCTGAGAAAAAGGCCGCGGCGCTGCCGCCGACTCTGACCGTGCCGATGATCCTGTTCTTTCTGCCTGGACTCTTCGCGGCGATTCTGACCCCGGCCATCATTCAGATCAACAACTGGAGTTAGCCCCGCCCATCCAGAAGCGCGCGCGGCGCGGAAGCGACAAAGCAGGTCGGAAGGAAGTCGCCCGTTTCGTGGCAAAAAAACGGCCCGCGCCGGCCTTTTTCTCTCGCTTGGCGGGATTGCGGAGCAAAGAGCGCCTTTTTCCGCAGGCGGAGCCCCACTTCCGCGCATGAAATGCCTGCGGAGGGCGCGGACGCTTTACGCCTTTCGGGTTGCGCCGCTTGGCCGACGGGCGCATGATTCGATTCGTGCCGCACCGCTCCGAAACATCCGAACCGGCCCTCTTCCCGCCGCAGTCGCCGGCGCGCGACGCTGCGCGCGCAGGGTCGCTCGTCCGCCGCCCGCATGAGGGCCTACCCGCCTTACCTCGATGGGTTGAATGAAGAGCAGCGACAGGCGGTCGAGGCGCTGGACGGGCCGGTTCTCATTCTCGCCGGCGCAGGCGTCGGCAAGACGCGCGTCCTCACCACCCGTATAGCCCACATCGTTTCGACCGGCCGCGCCCGCGCCCACGAAATCCTGGCGGTCACTTTCACCAACAAGGCGGCGCGGGAAATGCGCCAGCGGGTTGCGGTCTTCGCCGGCTCGGAGCAGGCGATGCCGTGGCTCGGCACGTTCCATTCGATCGGCGCCAAGATCCTGCGCATGCATGCCGAGCTCGTCGGCTTGCGGCCGAATTTCACCATCCTCGACACCGACGACCAGTTGCGCCTGCTCAAGCAGCTCCTGCAGGCGGACAATCTGGACGACAAACGCTGGCCGCCGCGAGCGCTGGCGAATCTGATCGATGGTTGGAAGAACCGGGGCCTCGATCCGAAGAGCGTGCCGCCGAGCGAAGCCGCAGTGTTCGCCGCCGGCAAAGGCGCAACCCTGTACGAAAGCTATCAGGCTCGCCTGAAGGCGCTCAACGCGGTCGATTTCGGCGATCTTCTGCTCGAGCCGTTGCGGCTCTTGCGCGAGCAAGCCGACGTTCTCGCCACGTTCCGCCGGCGCTTCCGTTACATCCTGGTCGACGAGTATCAGGACACGAACGTCGTTCAGTATCTGCTTCTCCGGCTCATCGCCCAGGCCAACGGCAATCTGTGCTGTGTCGGCGACGACGATCAGTCGATCTACGCCTGGCGCGGCGCGGACGTCGAAAACATCCTGCGCTTCGAGAAGGATTTTCCCGGCGCAAAGGTGATCCGGCTCGAGCGAAATTATCGCTCGACGGGCCACATTCTCGCGGTGGCGTCGGGGCTGATCGCCCATAACCGCGGCCGGCTGGGGAAGACGCTGTTCACCGACAAGCCGCCGGGAGACCGGCCGACGGTGACCGAGGCGCCGGACGCTCAGGAAGAAGCCAGACTCATCGGCGAGGCGATCGAGGCCGCCCAGCACAAGGGCGTTTCGCTTGACGACATCGCCATCCTCGTGCGCGCCTCTTTTCAGATGCGCGAATTCGAGGAGCGGTTCATCGCGCTGGGGCTCCCTTACAAAGTCATCGGCGGCCCGCGCTTCTACGAGCGGGCGGAAATCCGCGACGCCCTGGCCTATCTCCGCTGCGTCGCCCAGCCCAACGACGACCTCGCCTTTGAGCGCATCTATAACCAGCCCAAACGCGGTCTCGGCGATGCGACGCTTGGCGATCCTGCACGACTATGGCCGGCGAACCGGCTTGTCGCTCACGCGCGCCGCGCGGGCGCTCGTCGAAACCGAGGAGCTGAAGCCGCGCCCGCGCCAGATCCTGCGGGGCCTGCTCGACGACTTCGACCGGTGGCGCGAGTCGGGCCGATCGCGTTTCTCATGACGAGCTGGCGCAGCTCGTTCTGGAGGAGAGCGGCTATATCGACATGTGGAAGGCGGAGCGCACTCCCGACGCGGCGGGGCGCCTCGACAATCTGAAAGAGCTCGTCCGCTCGATGGGGGAATTCCCCGATCTCGCGGCGTTTCTCGAACATGTGTCGCTGATCATGGACGTCGACGGCGGCGACGAGGGCGAGCGGGTTTCGATCATGACCCTGCATGCGGCGAAGGGGCTCGAGTTTGACCTCGTCTTTCTGCCGGGCTGGGAGGAAGGCCTCTTTCCCAATCAGCGCTCGCTCGACGACAATGGCCTCGCCGGGCTCGAGGAAGAGCGCAGGCTCGCCTATGTGGGCCTGACCCGCGCGCGCCGGCAAGCGAGTATCTACTACGCCCTCAATCGGCGCGTGCGCGGCCTATGGCAGGCGTCCATTCCGTCCCGGTTCATCCAGGAATTGCCCGCCGACCACATCGAGGTCGATGAATTCGCCGGCTCGGCCGCCGATCGCGCCTATGGCGCGTGGCCGACCGCCGGCGGGGGCCGGGTTCGGCTCCCGCTACGAGACGCCGGGCTGGCGTCGCGCTGAGGCGCGCCGCCGCGATTGGGATGAAACCGGCCGGACCGCCCGCAGGCCATCAAGCCCGATCTTCGAGGGCGTGGCGCACCGGCAGGGTTCACCCGCTTCCGCCTTCCACGCCGGATCGCGGGTGTTCCACAACAAGTTCGGCCCGGGCGCCGTGGTCGCCGTGGACGGCTCGAAATTGACCGTCGATTTCGACAAGGCGGGCCGCAAGCTGGTGATGGAGAGTTTCCTCGCCGCGGAAGGGTAGCCTCGCTAGAGCCGCCGCATTTCGCGGCGCTGCAAGGAGGGGAGATGGCCAATTATCCCTTGCTCTATGAGCCCAATATTCTGCCAGCCGTCGGCGTGCTGCAAAAGTTGCTCAATCGCGCCGGCGCCAAGTTGACCGCCGACGGCGCCTTCGGCCCCCGCACCAAGCAGGCCGTGGTCGAGTTTCAGCGGCCTCGCGGCTTGAAGCCGGACGGCGCCGTGGGCGTGCAAACATGGCCCCGCGTCTCCGTCAACGCCGATCTGCCGATCATGGATTGCGTCGACCTGTTCGATCCGCTGCTGGAGGTGGACACCGAGGCCCCGCTCCTGAAGGCCGGTGGCAATCCGATCCTGGTCGGCGGGCTGTGCAACGGCGTCGAGCAGGCCGTGAACATGATCCGGGCCTCTTCTCCGGGAAATGTCTTCCTGCTGCGGTTTCACGGGCATGGCGCGCCAGGGGTCGCGGGCGTGGCGTTTGGTCGCGGTGACGTTCCCGGCGCTTGGGACGAGCGTAGCGACCTCGACGAGGAGACGCTGAACGTCACACTGCCGATGCTGGGCCGGCTGCGCGGGATCTTCGGTCCCTATGGCTGCGTGCAGTTCATGCATTGCGAAACGGGACGCGGGCCGAAAGGACAGCGCGTGCTTCAGCGCATCGCCCATACGCTCGGCGTGCCCGCCACCGGCGCCGTCAACGATCAGTTCGGGCTCCGCGGCGGCAATCTGCCGTTTGGCTACAACGGCCCGACCGTCACCGCCATTCCCTGCGGCGCGCGGCTGTCGGATTGGGTGAAAAAGCTACCCGACTTCCCCGGCGTATCCGTGATGTAGGTTAGCTAGATTAAACAGAGCGCCGGCGGCGTCCGCGTCCAATCGGACAGCGTTGGCCCTCCGCGTCAGGCGGCCTTTGTTCTCGGCTTCACTTCCTCGGTATAGGCGTCGATGAGCGCCGCGGTTATCGCCGCCGGCTTGTAATGATAATCGCCGATCTCGCCGACCGGAGTCACCTCGGCAGCGGTGCCGGTGATGAAGCACTCGTCGAATTCGCCAAGTTCAGCGGGCATGATTCGCCGCTCGACGACCTCGAACCCGCGCTTGCGCGCAAGATCGATGACAGTCGCCCGCGTGATGCCGGCGAGGAAGCAATCGGCGATCGGCGTGTGGATCGCGCCGCTCCTGACAAAAAAGACGTTGGCGCCGGTGCATTCAGCGACCCGGCCCTGCCAGTCGAACATCAGCGCGTCGGCGTAGCCGCGGCGCTCCGCCCAGTGCTTGGAGACGGTGCAGATCATGTAGAGGCCGGCGGCCTTCGCCAGCGCAGGAGCGGTCGCCGGATCGGGCCGGCGATATTCGGCGATATCGAGCCGAATGCCCTTCATCCGCTGGGCGGGGTCGAAATAGCTCGGCCATTCCCACACCGCGATCGCTAGGTGGATCTTGTTGTGCTGCGCCGAGACGCCCATCATTTCCGAGCCGCGCCAGGCGATCGGCCGCACATAGGCGTCGGCGAGGTGGTTTCGCTTGAGCACTTCGGCCTTGGCCGCGTCGATCTCCGCGACGCTGAACGGCACCTCGAAGTCGAGGATGCGAGCGGACTCCTTCAAGCGCCGCGAATGGTCGGCGGATTTGAAGATATGCCCGCCATAGGCGCGCTCCCCCTCGAAAACCGCGCTCGCATAGTGCAGCCCGTGGGTCAGAACATGGATGTTGGCTTCGCGCCATGGAACCATGTGGCCATCCATCCAGATCCAGCCATCACGATTGTCAAAAGTCTGGGCGGCCATGGCGGTTTCCTCTGTTCGTTGCGAGCCGGTTTGGTTTTTCGGCGATTGGCGTTACATGGTTCGCGTCAGTAAGCGTTGGTAGGATAGCAAGAGGGCCGAATTATGTCAACATTGCTGACCTAATGGCGTCATCGCCGCCGTCCGAAGTCTCGAAGCCAGGTCCGACGGGGCAGCCGCGCCGCGCGGAAGAGCCGATGTATGAACTGATCGAACTCTTCTTTTTCGCCTACCGCGATTTTGTCGGCGACGCCGATCGGCTGCTCGAGGCTTACGGATTTGGACGCGCTCATCATCGCGTTCTCTATTTTGTCAGCCGGCGGCCGGGGCTGACGATCGCCGAGCTTCTGGAGATCTTGCGGATCACAAAACAGAGCCTCAACCGCGTCTTGCGGGAACTCGTCGACAAGAACTTCGTGGAGATCCGAGCCGGGGCGCTGGATCGCCGGCGCCGGCAGCTTTATGCGACGCCGGACGGCGAGCGCTTGGCGGTGAGGTTGGCCCTGGTCCAGACGCGGCGGTTCGCTTTGGCGCTGGAGCAACTGGGCGATTGGGGCCTGCCCTCGGCGCGCGCTTTCCTTGAGGCGATGATCGATCCGCAAAAGGCGTCGAGCGACGCCGCCGGCCGGACAGAGCCGGCGAAACGAGCCGGTTAGGCGGATGAACACGGCGCCTGCTCCCTTCCAGGACGACGCCCCCCACGTTCTCGTGGTCGACGACGACCGGCGGCTGCGCGCTCTCCTGTCCACTTATCTCGTCAAACACGGCCATCGCGTTACGGTTGCGCCCACCGCCGCGAAGGCGCGCGCTTTCCTCGAGGGGCTCGCCTTCGACATCATCGTGCTCGACGTCATGATGCCGGTCGAGAACGGGTTCGACTTCGCCGCCGACTTGCGGGGACGGTCGCAAGTGCCAATTCTCATGCTGACGGCGCGGGGCGAACCGCAGGACCGCGTGCGCGGGCTCGAAATTGGCGTCGACGACTATCTCGCCAAACCGTTCGAGCCGCGCGAACTGCTGCTGAGGATCGGCTCGGTGCTTCGCCGCACCCGAGCCCCGTCGGCAGGCAGCCCGGAGGCCACGGTCGTTCGCTTCGGACGGTTCACATTCTCGCTCGAGCGGGGCGAACTGCGCGCGGGAGAGGACCCGGTCCGCGTCACCGAGCGTGAACGCGAGATGCTTCGCCTGCTCACCGCAAACGCCGGCGCGATCATTTCCCGCGAGGCGCTGTCGGGATCGGGCGGCGCCGCGCAGGAGCGAACGGTCGACGTCCTGGTCAACCGGCTGCGGCGCAAGATCGAACAGGATCCCGCCAATCCGGTCTATCTGCAGACGGCGCGAGGGGCGGGATACCGGCTCGTCGTCGACCGATGAACGAACGACCTACATTCCGCAGTCTGCGCTCGCTGGCGCGGATTCGCATGCTTTGGCGCCGCGCCGCTCGCAGCCTCGCGGAAATGCTGCCGAAGGGCCTCTATAAGCGCTCGCTTCTGATCGTGGTTGTGCCGATGGTTCTGCTCCAGACCGCGGTGACTTTCGTCTTCATGCAGCATCACTGGGATCTGGTGACCCGCAGGCTTTCCGAGGCGGTGGCGCGCGACGTCGGCGCGCTGACCGACCTTTATCAGAGGCTGCCGCCCGGGGCGGACGACGCATTCCTGGACAATATGGCGTCCGAAAGGTTCCGCATGGACGCGACCCTGCTGCCGGCCGGTCCCCTGCCGCCGCGCATGCCCCGGTCCTTCTATGGCGCATTGGATCCGCTGACCCGCACCCTTCCCAACGAGATCAGGAAGCAGGTCACCGAGCCGTTCTGGATCGACACCGTCGGGCGATCGGGGCTCATGGAAATCCGCGTCGATCTTGGAAACCGGGTGCTGCGCCTGGTGACGCGCCGCGCGCTCGCCTATGAGGCGAACGCCCATATTTTCGTGCTCTGGATGCTTCTCGCGATGATCGTCCTCGTGACGGTCGCGATCATTTTTTTGCGCAATCAAATCCGGCCCATTTTGCGCCTGGCGAAAGCGGCGGAGGATTTTGGCAAGGGGAGAAATCTCGACTTCACTCCGCATGGCGCGCGCGAAGTCCGGCAGGCGGGCCATGCCTTTATTGAAATGAAACGGCGAGTCGAGCGGGCGAGCGAACAGCGCACCGCGATGCTCAACGGCGTCAGCCACGATCTGCGCACGATGTTGACGCGATTCAAATTGTCATTGGCGTTGCTCGACAATTCGGCCGACAGCGAATTGCTGCAAAAGGACGTCGACGAAATGGGGCAGATGCTGGAGGGATACCTGGCCTTCGCGCGCGGAGACATGGGCGAATCGACGACCCGGATCAATGTCGGGTCGATCCTCGAGGACCTTCGCGCGGCCTCCGAGCGGCACGGCGATTCCCTCAGAGTGGAGACCCGGGGAGACCTCCACATCCGGATACGGCCGATGGCGATGAAACGCTGCGTCGGCAATCTCGTCGCCAACGCCCAGCGTCACGCCGATACGGTTCGCGTCTCGGCCGTCCGCGAGGCTCAATTCGTGTCGATTGTCGTCGACGACGACGGCGCCGGCATCGACCCCGCCGATCGCGAAGACGTCTTCCGGCCGTTCTACCGCCTGGACGAAGCGCGCAACCAGGACCAGGGCGGCGCGGGCTTAGGGCTTGCGATCGCGCGCGACATCGCCCGCTCCCACGGCGGCGACATCACGCTTTCCGAGAGCCCCATGGGGGGCTTGAGGGCGGCGGTGCGGATTCCCGTTTAGGCTCGCCCCCCGTCAGCTTGGCCGCGCCGAGGCGCGGCGGCTTCAAACCGAAGCGCTGATCCAGCGGCTGAGTTCGCTCTTCGGGCCGGCCCCGGTCTTGGTGGCGACGTTTTTGCCGTCCTTGAACACCATCAGGGTCGGGATCGACCGGATCCCGTATTTACTGGCGACGCCGGGGTTCTCGTCGACATTGAGTTTGGCGATTTTCACCTTGCCGTTCATTTCGGTGGCGATTTCTTCGAGCGCTGGCGCGATCATACGGCACGGTCCGCACCATTCCGCCCAGAAGTCGACGACGACTGGCTCTTGGGATTTGATAACGTCGGTCTCAAAACTCGCGTCTGTGACTTTGGCCGGTGCTGACATAGCGCCCTCAATGGCGGCGTGCTTGCCGCACCTCCATAGCTAGGAACCAACCCGAGCGGCGTCAAGCAGCGTGGGACGCGCCGCCGCCGCGCCCGTCCGCAGCTTGACAGCGGTGGCTTCGTCGCCTAGCCGAGCGGCCGTCGATGGGGCAGGAACAGGCGCAGATTGTCAGGCGGATTAGCGGTCTCGGCGAAATCTCCGACCGCTACGAAGCGATTCTTTGCGATATCTGGGGCGTCGTTCACAATGGCGTGGCTTCCTTCGCGCCAGCCTCGGAGGCGCTGGTTTCGTTCCGGCGCCGGGGCGGCGCCGTCGTTCTGATCACCAACGCTCCGCGGCCGTTTCCGCCCGTCAAGCGCCAGGTGCTGAAGCTTGGGGTCTCGCCCGAGGCGTTCGATGGCATTGTCACCTCGGGCGACGTGACGATCGGCTTGATGGAGCGCGCCGGGGATCGGGTCCTCCACATCGGGCCGGAGCGCGATCTCAGCCTGTTTGACGCCGCCGAACAGGCGACCGGCGCGCGGCCGAGGCTCGTTTCCCTCGAAGACGCCCAATACGCCTTGTGCACGGGCCTACGATACGATCAGACCGAAACGGTCGATGACTACGAGTCCGAACTGAGCGCAATGGCGGCGCGCGGGATGCCGATGATCTGCGCCAATCCGGACATCGTCATCCACCGCGGCGACACGCTCATCTACTGCGCCGGGGCCCTCGCGCGCCGATACGAGGAGCTTGGCGGTTCGGTCGTCTACGCCGGCAAGCCTTATGCGCCGATCTATGATCTGGCGCTGGCGGTTGCGGAGCGGGCCCGAGGCGCGCCGGTCGACAAGCGCCGCGCGCTTGCCATCGGCGACGGCATGAAGACGGACATCGCAGGCGCGGCCAAATCGGGGCTCGACGCGCTGTTTGTCACCGGGGGGATACATCGGTCCGTGCATGGGACCATGCCGGAATCGCCGGCCGATCCCGTTGAGCTGCAACGGCTGTACGATGAAAACGACCTCTGGCCGGTCGCCGCCATCCCCCAGCTTCGGCCCTAGCGGTTCGCGCGCGCCATGCAAAGTCCGCTGTTTCAGACGCTCTATTTCGACGATCTCGCGCTCGGCATGCGCGCGACGATCCAAAAGACGGTCGAGAACGAGGACGTGATCGGATTCGCCGAACTTTCCGGCGATCACAATCCGATCCATTTATCCGAGCACTTCGCCCGCAAGACGCGCTTTGGCGGCCGGATTGTTCATGGGCTCTACACCGCGAGCCTCATTTCCGGCGTCATCGGCATGCGGTTGCCGGGCCCTGGCGCGGTCTATATCTCGCAGACCTTGAACTTTCGTGGACCGGTCAAGATCGGCGACGTCGTCGACGTCAGCGTCGAGGTCGTCGAGCTGACCGAGAAGAGCCGCCGCGTCCGGCTGCATTGCGAGTGTCGGGTCGGCGACCAGCTCGTTCTCGAGGGCGAGGGCGTTCTCAGCGTGCCGCCGACGCCAAAGCCCAAGCCGCCCGCCGCCTGACCCCATGTCGGAGGCTGAGGGCAGTTGCGCGGGCCGCGAAACGCGGCTACGGGGGCGGCGGAAATCCCGATGATCCGGCTGGACCCATGACCAACGGCTTCGTGCTCGCCACGGACCCGATGCTGCCGCCGCACGGGCTCATAGGCGCGGTCTACGCAATCGGCAATTTTGACGGCCTGCATCTCGGGCATCGGGTCGTCATTGAACGCGCCGTCGCCATGGCCAGGGAGAGAGCCGCCCCGAGCGCCATCCTGACGTTCGAACCGCATTCCGCCGATTTTTTCGCCCGCCGCCCGGTCGTGTTCCGGCTGACGCCGCCACGAGAGAAAGCGGCCGTAGCCGCCCGGCTCGGACTGACAGGCCTGGTCCTCCTCCCCTTTGACGCCACCCTTGCGGGCATGAGCGCCGAAGAGTTCATCACGAGGATTCTGATCGACCGGCTTCGGGTCGGCGCGGTCGTCGTCGGCTGGGACTTTCATTTTGGCAAGGGCCGGTCCGGCTCGCCGGCTACGCTCGCGGAGGCGGGCCAAAGATACGGTTTCGGCGTCGAGATTGTCGCGAAAGTCGAAGACAGCGCCGGCGTCCTCTCCTCCACCGCCATTCGCAAGGCGCTCGAGCAGGGCGACCTGGCCGCCGCGGCGCGGGGCCTCGGACGCAATTATGCGGTTTCAGGCCAGGTCATTTCCGGCCAGCGTCTGGGGCGCGCCCTTGGAGTGCCGACGGCGAATATCGCGCTCGAGCCGACAAACCGGCTCGCCCACGGGATCTACGCTGTCGTCGCGCGGGTCGAGGGCCACGCCTATCCGGCGGTGGCCAGCTTCGGCACGAGGCCCACGGTCGACGACGGGCCGCCGCTGCTCGAGGTTCATCTCCTCGATTTCGACGGCGACCTTTATGGCCGGGAAATGGAGGTCGAGTTCATCGAACGCATCCGGGATGAGCTGAAGTTCGGTTCGCTCGATGCGCTCAAGGCCGAAATGGAGCGCGACAAGGAGCGCGCCCGCGCGATCCTCGAGTCCTGCGTTCCTGGATGGAGGCAAAAATAACAGGTACAGTCTGTCGTTTGGTTGCCGCGATTTTGAGCGCGGAGCGCGGAACTAAACGGGGTCCTAAGGCGCTGAAAACGTTAAGGCCCGCCGGTAAAATGGCGGTTAGGCCGGCGGGTCGCCAGGACGCCCTCCCGAGGACGCACTTGAAACCAGGGGGGCCCAGGCGCCAATGCCGGAACACGCTGGGTCGAGCGCTCCAACCGAATTTGGCGATTGGCTCCAAATCCTCTAATGCCACGCCTCCGCCGCCCCGAAACCCAATTCATCTCATGTCCGACGCGCCCGTCTCAAACCTCGACTATTCGCGCACGCTCTATCTGCCAAAGACCGACTTCCCGATGCGCGCCGGCCTGCCGCAGAAGGAGCCGGAGATTCTGGCCCGCTGGGCGCGGGAGAATCTTTATGGCGCGCTGCGCGAAGCTGGCCAGGGCCGGCCGAAATTCGTGCTCCACGACGGGCCCCCTTACGCCAACGGCAATGTTCACATCGGCACGGCGCTCAACAAGACGCTGAAGGACATCGTCGTGCGCTCGCACCAGATGACGGGGCGGGAATCGAACTATGTTCCCGGCTGGGACTGTCACGGGCTCCCGATCGAATGGAAGGTCGAGGAGGAATTCTACCGGGCCAAGGGAAAGTCGAAGCCCGACTTCTCCGATTCGCAAGCGATCATCGCCTTCCGCCGCGAGTGCCGCGCCTATGCCCAGCATTGGCTCGGCGTACAGCGGGAGGAATTCAAGCGTCTCGGCGTCGTCGGCGACTGGGATCATCCCTATACGACGATGAGCTATCCGGCCGAGGCGCAGATCGCTCGCGAGATCTTCAAATTCGTCGGCAACGGCCTTCTCTATCGCGGCTCGAAGCCGGTCATGTGGAGCGTGGTCGAAAAGACCGCGCTCGCCGAGGCCGAGGTCGAATACGAGGACCATGTCAGCGACACGATCTACGCCGCCTTCCCCGTAGCACGCACTAACACGGAAGCCTTGCGGGGTAAGAATACCAAGATCGTAATTTGGACCACGACGCCGTGGACCATCCCTGGCAACCGGGCGATCGCCTATTCGAGCAGATACGCATACCAAGTCCTTGTCCCGATCGCGCCGAGTCGATCTACCCCTCTTAGCGAGGCTGATCTGTCTCCGGAGCAGCGCGAAGATGCTGCGCTCATCTTCGGTGGGGACGCTGCCGATTGGATGCGTAATTTCAACGAGATCGAAGAAGAAAGGCGCCTGTTCCAACAAACGTTTGGGGAGACTCGGTTCGTTATCTCCGCTGACGAGACGCTCTATCACGACTTTCGTAAGGAGCTTGCGAAGAAGATAGGCACGGCTCGGCTTTCGAAACATGCGTTCGCGCCGATCTTGATCGAAGGAGCGGGATTGGAGGGTACTGATTGCGCCCATCCGCTGCGCGATCTCGGCTACGGCTTTGTCGTTCCCCTGCTCGACGGCGAGCATGTGACCGAAGACGCGGGCACGGGATTCGTTCACACCGCGCCCGGCCATGGGCGCGAGGATTTCGAGCTCTGGACGGCGAGCACGCGCCTCCTTCAGGAGCGTGGGATCGATACCCGCATTCCCTACACGGTCGACGAGAACGGCGCCTTGACCGATGAGGCGCCCGGGTTCGAAGGCAGGCGCGTCATCACCGACAAGGGCAAAGCCGGCGACGCCAACAAAGCCGTCATCGATGCGCTGGTGGGGGCAGGGACGCTCGTCGCGCGCGGAAAGCTCAAGCACCAATATCCGCATAGCTGGCGCTCGAAGACGCCGGTGATCTTTCGCAATACGCCGCAATGGTTTCTGGCGATGGACCGGCCATTCGCCAACGCGCAAGGCGGCAAGACCCTTCGCGCCATCGCGGCCGACGCGATTGAACGCACGCGCTGGGCGCCGCCATCGGGCGAGAACCGGATCAAGGGCATGGTCATGAACAAGCCCGACTGGGTTTTGTCCCGCCAGCGCGCCTGGGGCGTGCCCTTGTCGATTTTCGTCCGCAAGGACGGCCACGAAATCCTGTTCGACGAGGAGGTCAACGCGCGGATCGCCGAGGCCTATGAGAAGGAGGGCGCCGACGCCTGGTTCGCCGAAGGCGCGAAGGCGCGCTTTCTCGGGGCGAAGCACGATTCCGCAACTTACGACAAGATCGACGATCTGGTCGAGGTCTGGTTCGATTCGGGTTCGACGCACGCCTTCGTGCTCGAAGACGCCGAGCATTTCCCTGGACTGGCCGGCATCCGCCGGACGGTCGACGGCGGCGAAGACATTGTGATGTATCTCGAGGGCTCGGACCAGCATCGCGGCTGGTTCCAGTCGTCGCTCCTCGAAAGCTGCGGCACGCGCGGCCGCGCGCCGTTCGACGTCGTGCTGACCCATGGCTTCACGCTGGACGAAAGCGGCCGCAAGATGTCCAAGTCGCTGGGCAATCAGACCTTCCCGCAGGACGTCATCCGCGTTTCGGGCGCCGACATCCTGCGCCTCTGGGTGGCCAGCGTCGACTACACCGACGATCAGCGCATCGGCCCCGAAATCCTGAAAGCCGTCAGCGACAATTATCGCAAGCTGCGCAACACGATCCGATGGATGCTCGGAACCCTCGCTCACCGGGAAGCGGGCGATTCGGTCGGCTATGCGGCGATGACCGGCCTTGAGCGGCTGATGCTGCACAAGCTGGCCGAACTCGATCTCAAGGTTCGCGAGGCTTATGAGGATTTCGATTTCGCGCGCGTCATCGCGCTGCTCACCCAGTTCATGAACGCCGACCTCTCGGCCTTCTATTTCGACATTCGTAAGGACGCGCTCTACTGCGACGCGCCCTCCAGCGTCCGGCGTCGCGGAGCGTTGGAGGCGATCGAGCACATCTTCCGCGCGGTGACGATCTGGCTCGCGCCGGTGCTGGTGTTCACCGCCGAGGAAGCCTGGACATCGCGCGGCGACGCGCGCCGCTCGATCCATCTCGAGCAGTTTCCCGTCATTCCGCCCGGCTGGCGCGATGAGGAACTGGCGCAGACCTGGGAGACGATCCGGGCGCTCCGTCTCGCCGTCACCGGGGCGATCGAAATCGCGCGCGCCGAGAAAGCGATCGGCTCCTCGCTGGAGGCTGCGCCGCGAGTCTATCTGAGCAAGCCCGAACATTTGAAGGCGCTCGAAGGCGTCGACTTTGCGGAAGTCTGCATCACTTCGGACATTGCGATCGAGTTCAGAACGTCAATCCCCGAAGCTGCGTTTCGCCTGCCCGAGGCGCCCGACGTCGGCGTCGTCGTGGAGCGCGCGCGGGGCGTCAAGTGCCCACGCTCCTGGCGCTACTTCGATCCGGCAACCGCTTCGCCTGATTTTCCCGATGTAACCCCTCGCGACGCCGAGGCGCTGCGCGAGCTTAAAGCCCTGGGCCGCCTGCAGTGAAGCTGCCCGTGATGGGAGGGATTATCGCGCTTGCCGTTGTCCTGGTCGATCAGATTGTCAAGGCTGGCGTTCTAGCGCATTTCCGCGGGTCCGAATTCGATTCGAGGCCCCTTACGCCCTTTCTTGATTTGACCCTGCGGTTGAACCGGGGCATTTCCTTCAGCCTGTTCGCGCGCGATTCTGCAGCGGGCGAAGCCGGCTTGCTCGCGGTGACCTTGGCGGCGACGGGTCTGCTTGCGTGGTGGCTGGTTCGATGCCGATCCGCGCTGCCCGCTGTCGGGCTCGGGCTGATCATCGGCGGCGCCCTTGGCAATGCAATCGATCGCCTTGCGCATGGAGCGGTGGTTGACTATCTCGATTTGCATGCTTTTGGCCGTCACTTCTTCGTCTTTAATGTCGCCGACGCGGCCATTAACATCGGGGTCGTGCTGTTGATCCTCGACTTGTTGTTCGCCCCGCGCGCGCCTAAGGCTCGAAGCGAAGGCGGTCCCCCTCGGAGCGCGACCTGAGGTCAGCGAGGAATTTTCTTTGGACGTCAGGCCCGCGGCGGATCAGGAACGTCGCGAATGTCATGGAATAGCCGGAATTTGTCGCGAGACACGGCGTTGGACGGCTGTCACAAATATTGCGGAGGGCAAGTGGTGGGGCCGATGGGCGTTGGTTTGCGATCAGCCGCGGTCGTTTTGGCGTTGACCTCCGTGAGCCTTGTCAACTCAGCCGCCTGGGCCGGCGACGACGGCGCGGCGCCGCTCTGGCAAGGCATTGGGTCGATGTTTGCTCCAGCTCTTGGACTGACTGGGCTTAGTCTTGGCGGGGACAAGCCGCCCCCGATCACCTACCGCGAGCACGGAAAGCTCGTCCTGCCGCCGAATGACGCGTTGCCGCCACCCGGCTCTTCCGCAGAACGCGCCGACCCCGCCTGGCCCGTGAATCAGGAAATCGTGCGCCGAAAGGCTCTGAAGGAAGAAGGAAAGAAGACGATCGCCGGGGTCGGTGACGCCCGTCTGCGTTATACGCATCCATTCCCCCCGAACGAACCCGTCACCATTCGCGCCGTCACGCCGGATGGACAAACGGTGAAATGCGAAGGCGCTTGCAGTTCGACGTCGACGGTGCTAGGGAACGTCAATCCATTGAACTGGTTCGGAATGGGAAAGCAGCAGCAGCTTGGTCCTGAGCCCGATCGTGAGTGGCTGACCGATCCGCCGAAGGGGTTCCGGGCCCCCGTCGAAGCGGTAGCAGGGTCGGCTAAAAACTGATCCAATTTGACCCACGATCTAGCCGCCGTTCTCGCGATTCGAACGCCGGAATTCGGGAAGGGGTCGAATTCCGGCTTGGCGATCCAGGCAAAGGACGCTATTCTGCTTGAGAAGGATTCGCTGGCAGCACAGATTCCGACGCTTCAAAGCTTGGCCCCGAATCGACGCCAATTCAGGAACATGGGGCGCGCGCCCGAGGGCAGGGGCGCCGAAGTCGCGGAATTAGGCCGGGCGGGGCGATCTCGCGAAAAGGCCTACCGGACATAGGACGCAATCCGAGCGTGGGCCACGGACGGCGCTCGTACAGGGAATTTGCGCGGGATCAATGCGATCACTCGTGTCCGTGCGTCGGGTGCAATGAGATCAGCTCATTCGAGTGACGCGAAGGCGTGAACTGCTGTTCTTGCGCCAAATTCGAGAAAGCTTGGCCGAAAATCGAGCGGAAGAGCTCCGGTCTAACCGGAAGGATGTTGGGAAATAAAAATGAGACCAGGTCAGAACAAAAGGATGCGTGGCCGGCCGACAAATAATCGGCGGGGCCCCAATCCTTTGACGCGATCCTATGAATCGAATGGACCGGACGTCAAAATACGCGGCAACGCGCATCATGTCGCCGAGAAATATCTACAGCTCGCCAGGGACGCCCACACGGGCGGAGATCCGGTCGCGGCGGAGAACTATTTGCAGCACGCGGAGCACTACTTCAGGCTCATAGCGGCAGCTCAGGCCGCTCAGGCGCTCGCACAGAGCGGTCAGCAACGACCGCCAGGAGAGGCCGAGGACGACCTGGAAGACGATGGCGATTTCGGCGGCCTGTCGGATCGTTTCGCTTCGCCCGCAGAGCGGCAGAACGCTTACCAGCAGTCCCAGCCAGGGTTTCAACCGCAGCCGAGCCTGCCGCCAAACGCCCCGCAACCCTTTGTCGAGAGACCAGCCTACGAGGCCGAGCGTCAGGGCGGCGGCGATCGCGGAGGCTTTGCCCCCCGGCAAGACCGTCAGGGCAACCGTTTTCCGGACCGGGGTCCGCGACCCGATCGGCCGTTCGCCGAGCGCAACGAGGGCTATCGCGACAATCGGCACGGACGCGATGGCCGTCCGCGGGAGTTCCGGCCCTATCGCGATTCTCAGCCCCAGCCGACAAGAGAAGCCGACGCCGATACGGCGCCCGCCGCGGCGCTTCCCTCCTTCATAACCGCAAGCCCGAGACCCAACAGCACGGAGCCGGTCGCCAGCGCGCCGACACCCGAGGCGGAAGCTTCGCCGACCCCTATGGCGACGCCTGAGGCTGGTCCTTCGGGGTTCGAACCGCCGTCAGAGGGAAACGCCGCCTTTCAACCGCGAGGCCGACGCCGCCGCCTGCGGTCGCCATATGGATTTGGCGGCGCCAATCCAGGCGAGGCGGAGCAACCGGACGCCGCTCCGGAAACGGCCGACGATTCGCCGGTCAGGGAATAGCCGCCGGCGCATGGACGAACAATGATCTCGGATCGAATGGGATCGGGATTAGGAAGCCGCTTACGCGACTGGCGACCCGCCTGCGGCATGCGCGGCGGCCTCAATATTCTCGAGGAGAGCTGCCGGAACGGCCATCAGGGTCACGCTTTCGGGCGAAGATGACACTTTCAGCGTCGCGTGCGACTCGCGGGCCAAAAGCACGGTGAAATAGAGTTGTATGGAATGCCCGTCGATCGTTTCCTTGGCGAGGGCGTTGGACAGGATGTCGGCTGCGCTGTGCGACAGTCGGGCGTTGGCGCCCTTGGCGTCGACCCGGAGGGTTATGGCGTCGTCTTCGCCCGAAATGTCCACGACGATGACGCCGCCCCGTGGTATGGCGCTCGCCGCGATGAGGCAAAGGTTGAGCAGGAGCTTCACGGAGTTCCTCGACGCCATCCGCCGCGCCGCGCTCCACTGCAAAACCGTGCGTCCGTTGGCGAAAATGTCCCTTGCCGCCTTTTCAGCGTCGCCAGTGTCGATCAGCGCGCCGAAGGAACCGGCCGCGCCGAACGCCAGGCGGCAAAACTGGAGGCGCGCCGAGGCTGAAATCGCGCTCTTCTTGATGAGCTCCATGGCTATGGCCCGCATCTCCTCGTCCTGCTCGCCGTCGAGCACCTCAAGGCCGTTGACGATCGCTCCGACTGGGCTGATCACGTCGTGGCATACCCGCGAGCAAAGCAGCGCGGCGAGGTCGAGCGGGGTCAGCGAGGCCATCATCAAGTTGGTCGATCCTGGGTTCGATATCGGGACCTTGGCGGAGACGGAAACCGTGTCGCCTTTTTGTGGCGTTCGATCCCTCTCTAGCCAATTCGCTCCATGGTCGCGATGAAAGCTTGCAAATGAACGCAACGAATGAGGGGGCGACTGCTTGAGCTCGGTTGTCCGGGACCCGGATCCCTTCGTGTTCGATTCCCGCGCGCGCGACGAAATCGCGCTGTTTCTCGCCAAGTGCCGTGCTTTCGGCCGGACCGGCGGTGATGGAGGAATATGACCGCGGCTGCGAGGTCAGTTCGAAGCAGGACGGCAGTCCGGTTACGTCGGCGGATCGCCGCGCCGAAGCGATCATCTGCGAACGTCTCGCGAGCGTGAAGCGCTCTCCGCCGATATGCGCTGAAGAGGCGATGGCGGCCGGCGCGCGGCCCAGGCTCGGCGACCGGTTCCTGCTGGTCGATCCGCTCGACGGGACGCGGGAGTTCCTCGCCAATAACGGCGAGTTTACGATCAACGTCGCGCTGATCGAGCGGGGCGCCCCGATCGCCGGCGCTGTGTACGCGCCTGCAATCGGCCGGCTATGGGTCGGCGGCGACACGGCCTTCGCGTGTGAAGCGCGCCCCGGCGTGGATTTGCCCGGCGAAGGGTCCTGGCGGCGAATCCGAACTCGTCTCGCGCCGTCCAGCCTGATCGCCTTTTTGAGCCGCTCGCATCTCGACTCCGAGTCGGATTCCTTCCTCAAAAGGATTGCCGATCGGCGAGAGGCGGTTCGCCGGCTCGTCGCTGAAGTTTTGCCTTATCGCCGAGGGTCTCGGCGACGTCTATCCGCGGTTTGCGCCAACCATGGAATGGGACACGGCCGCGGGCGATGCGGTCCTGCGCGCCGCCGGCGGCGTTGTTCTCGACCCTTCGGGACGCCCGCTTTCGTACGGCAAAGCCGAGAGCGGATTGCGCAACGGCCCGTTCATTGCCTGGGGTGACGCAACGGCCGCCAGGCAATTCGGAAATTAAAATGCGAGCGCCGCGATTCGCCGGCCATAAACTGAATTTGCAACGCGGCGACTTGTCGGCTTTGAAAGTAAACGCCAAGCGCCGCCCTTTGACCATTTGTTAACCTTCGCCCTTCGACATTGAGAGCGAATCGCAACGATCGACCGATTCTCGAAGGGGGCCGCAATGAATAACGTCGCATTGAATAACGTCATCCGTTTCCGGCCCGCGAACAGTCCCCGTCCGATGGCGTCGGGTGACCGCGGCGCTCAGATCTTGTTCTTCACCGGCGTGCGCTATCAGCGCTGTGAGCGAAGACCCGCATGCGCCAGGCGGGCAACCACAACGCGCCCGGCGGAAGCGCCAGGGCGGCGAGATTGGCGGGGCAGGACGCGGAGGCGCCGGCCAACGCTAGGCGCAGCCAGGCGCGCAAGTGGTTCCGTTCGGGCCGCCAAGAAAGATGACAGCCGTTCCCGCCTCAGCGTCGCCAATATTATCGGCCCGCGGTCCGCTTGCCGCCGCTCGCCAGTTCCTGTATGAGCCGCAGCGGGACACCTCTCCCCAACGAGAGGCGCCCATCTGAAAGGATGGCTCATCATGGCGACCAATGCGCCGGGCGTTCGGCCCGCGAATCCCTGCTTTTCTTCCGGCCCATGCGCGAAGCGCCCCGGCTGGACCCCGACAGTTCTGAGTGACGCGGCGCTCGGCCGTTCGCATCGGGCAAAGCCCGGCAAAGCCAAGCTCAAGCTCGCGATCGACCTCACCCGGGAGGTGCTCGGCGTTCCCGCCGACTATCGCATCGGGATCACGCCAGGCTCCGACACCGGCGCGGTCGAAATGGCGCTCTGGACGCTTCTCGGCGCGCGAGGCGTCGATGTTCTCGCGTGGGAAAGCTTTGGCGAAGGCTGGGTGACGGACGTCGTCAAGCAGCTCAAGCTCAAGGACGTGCGCACGCTGAAAGCGGCCTACGGCGAATTGCCGGATCTCGCCCAAGTCAATTTCGACAACGACGTCGTCTTCACCTGGAACGGCACCACCTCGGGCGTCCGCGTGCCGAACGGCGACTGGATCGCCGCCGACCGCAAGGGGCTGACGATCTGCGACGCGACATCGGCCGCCTTCGCGCAGGAGCTCGACTGGCCGAAGCTCGATGTCGTCACCTTCTCCTGGCAGAAGGTCCTCGGCGGCGAGGCGGCGCATGGAATCATCATCCTGCTCGCCCCGCGCGGCGGAACGCCTCGAGACCTACACGCCGCCGTGGCCCTTGCCGAAGCTCTTCCGGCTGACCAAGGGCGGCAAGCTAACCGAGGGCTTTTTCGACGGCGAGACCATCAACACGCCCTCCATGCTGTGCGTCGAGGACTATATCGACGCGCTTGAACTGGGCGAAATCGCTCGGCGGGCGGAAGGCGCTCTTCGCCCGCGCCGACGCCAACGCGAAGGCGATCGCCGACTGGGTCGAGCGGACGCCATGGATCGATTTCCTCGCCCGCGCGCCCGAGACGCGCTCGAACACCAGCGTCTGTCTCAAGGTGGTCGATCCCGCGGTCGCCGCCCTCAGTCCGGACGCCCAGGCCGCTTTCGCCAAGGCGATCGCCAGTTCGCTCGAGAAGGAAAAGGTCGCGTTTGACATCGGCGCTTATCGCGACGCCCCGCCGGGCTTGCGCATCTGGTGCGGCGCGACTGTCGAGACGGCCGATGTCGAGGCGCTGACCCGCTGGCTCGACTACGCCTTCGCGGTCGAGAAGATGAAGCTCGCCAAGGCCGCCTGACCGGCGCCTGTCATCCCCGCGAAAGCGGGCCGGTCGGCTCGCTCTGATGCCCGCTTTCCGCGGGCATGACACGGACCAGCGCTTTCCCTTTCATTTTCGCGGCCGTCACGGGCCGCCATTCCGGGACAACCCCCATGACTCCCCGCGTTCTCATCTCCGACAAGCTTTCCCCCGCCGCCGTCGCGATTTTCAAGGCGCGCGGCGTTGAGGTCGACGTCAAACCAGGCCTCGACAAGGAGGAACTCGCCAAGATCATCGGCGACTATGACGGGCTCGCCATTCGCTCCGCGACCAAGGTCACGGCCAAGCTGCTCGAGCGCGCGAAGAAATTGAAGGTCGTCGGCCGCGCCGGCATCGGCGTCGACAACGTCGACATTCCAGCCGCAACGGCTCGCGGCGTGATCGTGATGAACACGCCGTTCGGCAATTCGATCACCACCGCCGAGCATGCGATCGCGCTGATGTTTGCGCTCGCCCGGCAGATCCCGAGCGCCGACGTCTCGACCCAAGCGGGCAAGTGGGAAAAGAACCGGTTCATGGGCGTCGAGCTGACCGGCAAGACGCTCGGAATCATCGGTTGCGGCAACATCGGCTCGATCGTCGCCGTCGCGCGGGCTTGGGACTGAAGATGCGGGTCGTCGCCTTCGATCCGTTTCTGAGCGCGGAGCGCGCGCAAGAGCTCGGCGTCGAAAAGCTCGAGCTGGACGATCTCCTCGAGCGCGCCGATTTCATCACCCTGCACACGCCGCTGACGGCGCAGACGCGCAACATTCTTTCGGCGGAGAATTTGGCGAAGACCAAGCCCGGCGTCCGCATCATCAATTGCGCCCGCGGCGGCCTCGTCGACGAAGCCGCATTGCGCGCCGCGCTCGACAGCGGCCATGTCGCGGGCGCGGCCTTCGACGTCTTCGTCGAGGAGCCGGCGACAGCCAACCCGCTGTTCGGCCATCCGAACTTCATCGCCACGCCGCATCTCGGCGCCTCGACCAACGAAGCGCAGGAGAACGTCGCGCTCCAGGTCGCCGAACAGATGTCGGACTATCTGACGCGCGGCGCGATTTCGAACGCGATCAACTTTCCCTCGATTACGGCCGAGGAAGCGCCGAAGCTCAAGCCCTTCATCGCCCTGGCGGAGGGTCTCGGCTCGTTCGCCGGCCAGCTCACGCAGGCGCCGATCGAGAAGGTCACGCTCACCTATGAGGGCGCGGTCGCGGAACTCAAGATCAAGGCGTTGACGTCGGCTGCGATCGCAGGCCTGCTGCGCCCATCGCTGGTCGACGTCAACGTCGTCTCCGCGCCCTCGGTCGCCGCCCAGTCGCGGCATTGTCATCGAGGAAATGACCCGCGCCGCGGACGGCGACTACGAAAGCTTCATCACCCTCACCGTCACGACGGCGGAACAAACGCGCGCGATTGGCGGGACGGTCTTTCATGACGGCAAGCCGCGCATCCTTTCGATCAAGGGCATCAAGGTCGACGCCGAATTCACCCCTTCGATGATCTATGTCACCAACGAGGACAAGCCGGGCTTCATCGGCCGCTTCGCCAGTCTCCTGGGAGGCGCGGGCGTCAACATCGCGACTTTCGCGCTCGGGCGCGACGAACAGGGCGGTTCGGCGATCGCGCTTGTTTCGATCGACGGGACAGCCCCGCCTGAGGTGATAGCAAAAGTGAGCAAGATCGATGGCGTGCGTCAGGTCGCCGCTTTGCGATTCTGACACGCCGCGCCGCAGTGGAGGGCCCGTCCCATGAGCGATGATGCGGACAAACGCACGCCGGTAAAAGAGCGGGCCGGGGCTAAAGTCGACGCCCGTCTCCTGGAGATTCTCGTATGCCCGGTGACGCGAGCGGAGCTGACCTACGATCCGGTCCGCCAGGAGCTCATTTCGCGCGCCGCGCGGCTTGCCTATCCAATCCGGGACGGCGTGCCGATCATGCTGCCAGAGGAAGCGCGCAAGCTCGACGATTGAGGGCGCCCGGAGGAGGGGAGGAACAACCTTGCCCGCGGGTTGGGAGCCATTGGCGCGAGAGGCGTTTGAGCCGAGCGGGATGGGACGCGGCTCAACGAGCGTCGGATAGAGAGCAAGGTCGCTCAGCGCTGGGCCAAGCGGGCCCGTCGAAGCAAAAAAGCGCGCGGGGGAGAGAGATCTCCTCGCGCGCCCGAATTTGGCGAACGTCAGTTTCGGGCTACGTACCTCATTTGTGCGCCTTGCCGCTGGCGTCGGCGATCTTATGGGCCACTTCGGCCACCTTTGCGGCGGCTGCTTTAGTCTCCAACATGTAGAAGGAGCCATTGAGCCCCCCGAACGTCGTATTGATGCCCGTAACGGATTTGTCGGCAAGGTTGCCGGAGTATGTCGTCTTCGAGCCGTTGAACAGGAACGTCAGAATGCCGGCGACGTGAACCCACACGCCGCTATATCCCTGGCCGTTGGTCCAGGTATTGTTTGCGGCGATGGTCATGGGTGTGGACCCATAATTCCCTGTCGAGTTCCAATCGTAAAATAATGTCCAATTTCCAGGAACAGACATGGCGTAATCTCCTCTGATCGGCGCCAGAGGTTGCAGGCGCTAACGCGCCAACTGGCGCCCTTCAAAACCCGGGATTGTTCGTTTTCGAAAAAGGCGGGCTTACCCGGTCGACCCACACCACGCACAATGGCGGACGAGCAGCAGACCGGCAGTGACCGGGCTCACATTGCGGGAGACTCAGTCGCTCGTGCTGGAGTTCGGGTCGAACCTCAGCTTGGCTTTGAGCTACTAAATCGACGGCGCCCATTCGGCCGGGCTCGCCTTGGCTGCGGCCTCCGTCGCGCGCCTCGCCTCGATGGCTCCCATCGTCGCGCGGAGGACCTCGGTCACGCCGGTCCGCGTCGCGGTCGAGAGCATAAGCGGACTCGTGCGTTTTACGCCCGGCTCGAGCGGCGGCCCGAAGCTGCGCATTGCGCGCTTCAGGCGCTCGGTCTGCTTCGTGAGCGTTTCCTCGTCGACCGCGTCGACCTTTGACAGCGCGACAATCTCGGCTTTTTCGGCGAGATCCGCGCCGTAAGCCTTAAGCTCGCGGCGGATCGTGCGGTAATCGGCGCCCGCGTTCGCGCCCGTCGCGTCGACAAGATGCACGAGGGCGCCTGAGCGCTCGACATGGCCCAGGAACCGGTCGCCGAGGCCATGACCCTCGTGCGCGCCCTCGATCAGGCCCGGAATGTCGGCGAGCACAAAATCACGTCCGTCGATCTTCACCACGCCGAGGCCGGGATGGAGGGTGGTGAAGGGATAGTCCGCGATCTTGGGCTTCGCGGCCGAAACCGCGGCGAGGAAGGTCGATTTGCCGGCGTTCGGCAGGCCGATGAGGCCGGCGTCGGCGATCAGCTTGAGCCTGAGAAGCAGCGTGCGCTCGATGCCGGGCAGACCCGGATTGGCGCGGCGCGGGGCGCGATTGGTCGAGGTGGTGAAATGGGCGTTGCCGAAACCGCCGTTGCCGCCCTTTGACGACGCACCATGCGCTCGCCAGGCTCGGTGAGATCGGCCAGCAACGCCCCGCTCTCCTCGTCGAACACCTGCGTTCCGACCGGGACTTTCAGCACGGCGTCGTCGCCGCGCCCGCCGGCGCGATTTCTGCCCATCCCGTGCATGCCGGTCTTGGCCTTGAAATGCTGCTGGTAGCGAAAGTCGATGAGCGTGTTGAGGCCGTCCGCGCATTCGACCACGACGTCGCCGCCGCGCCCGCCGTCGCCTCCGTCAGGGCCGCCGAACTCAATGAATTTCTCGCGGCGGAACGAGATCGAGCCCGCCCCGCCGTCGCCTGAACGCACGTACACCCGCGCCTGGTCGAGAAACTTCATCGTCGCAAGCGTATCACGGGGCGCGCGCCAGGCCGATGGCCGCCTCACGCCTCACGGCGCCGCCGCCCAGCCAATCCGCGCGGCCTAGGCGGAAGCTGTGGCACGCGACCATCCCGCCGCGCGCGGGGGCGCCTTGCAGGCCGGCGCCGAGGCGCATAAAACCGCACTTCTCGACCACAGCCTTCGAGGCCTCGTCCTCGACCCTGACGCTGGCCAGGACCTCGACCGTGGAGGTGAGCCTGAAGGCGGCGTCGATCATCGCTTCGGCCGCCTCGGTCGCGAGGCCCTTGCCCCAAGCCTCGGGCGCGAGCGCATAACCAAGCGCCAGGCGGTCCCGGCCGCGCGATTCGAGGCTGATCGAGCCGATGGCGTCGCTCTTGCCCTTGATCGGCGTGATCACCAGGGTCAAGTCGCGTCCGGACGCGTTGGCCTCGCGCGAGGCATAGATGAACCGCTCAGCCGATCCGGGCGGATAGGGATGGGGAATCCGGGCGGTGTAGCGGGCGACTTCCCACTGGCTGCAGAATTTATGAATGGCGGCCGCGTCGCAGATTCGCGGCCAGCGCAGCCAAAGCCGCGGCGTCTCCAGCCGGAACACATCGTCTCTCGCCATGTCCGGGAACATGAAATCTCCCGTAAAGCGCCCCGTCCGGGGCCAAAAACGACGAAGGGGACGCGGCGACCGCGTCCCCTTCGTAAGCCTGAGCTTACCGGACGAATGAGCAGGCTCTTTGGCCTTTCAATCTCATCTCGAAATTTATCTTCGAGAACGTCCGCGGGGGCTTGTCGCCGAAGCGGGGTTCTCGTCTTTTTCCCCGCTTTATTCTGAAGCGCTAATCGTGCGTACCGATACGTATTGGCGTCCGTCGCCTTTTCGCTCAAATGCGACCTCTCCGGCGGCGGTGGCGAACAGCGTATGGTCCGTGCCGACGCCGACATTACGGCCGGGATGAAATTTCGTTCCCCGTTGGCGTACAAGAATCATGCCGCCGATAACCTGCTGGCCGCCGAACTTCTTCACGCCCAGACGCCGGCCGGCCGAATCGCGACCGTTGCGCGACGAACCGCCTGCCTTCTTGTGAGCCATAACCTTCGCTCCCGAAACCTTGCAGGGCCGCCTGCCCTAAAACGCGCGTCCCAATTTGATCTGCCTATAGCGCATTCGAACGCGCCGGGGAATTGTAACCTCTACCTACGCGCTGGGGGAGGTCGCTGCAGGCTCGGCCTGCCTTGCGGCGTCGGTCAGGATGTCGGTCACCCGCACGATCGTGAGATCCTGCCTGTGCCCGCGCTTGCGCTTCGAATTCTTGCGCCGGCGCTTCTTGAAGGCGTAGACCTTCGGGCCGCGCGCCTGCTCGACGATCTCGCCGACGACGCTTGCGCCGGCGACGCGCGGCGCGCCAACGTGGTTGGTCGCGCCGTCGAACAGCGCCAGCACCTCGTCGAACACGATCCTGTCGCCCGCTTCGCCGGGCAGCGTCATGACCGTGATCTTGTCCTCGGCGGCGACCTTGTACTGTTTGCCGCCGGTCTTGATGACTGCGAACATCGTTTTTCCCGTGTTCCGCCCGAACACTACGCATGAGGCATGCGCGGCCGGCTTCTTTGCAGTTGACCGAAAATGCGGCTTTCGCCGCAGGCTTGGCGCTCGGGTTTTAAGCGGAGACGCTCAAAACCAAAAGCGCGGCTTTCACGGCCGCGCTTGAAGCGAGCGAGCCTATAGGCGGAGCTTAAAGCAAAGTCAATCGCATTTGCCTCGGCCCTGCTGGCGACGGCGGCCAGGCGCGGTTACGGTAAGCCTCTCAATCGATCGGAGGATCAATGTTCGTTGACTGGCTGCTGGCGAGCTTCCATCACCTGGCCGTCTTTTCGCTCGCCGCGATCCTGTCGGCCGAGATCTTCCTGACCGCGGGGCCGATCGACGACCGCATGGCGCTGAGACTCGCCCGGGTCGACGCTTGGTTCGGCATCATGGCGGCCCTCGTCGTCGCCGCGGGGGTGTTGCGGGTGTTCTTCGGCGCCAAGGGCTACGAGTATTATTTCGTCAACATCTTCTTCTGGGCCAAGATGGGGTTGTTTGTCGCAGTCGGCCTCCTGTCGGTCGCTCCAACGTACATGTACATCGTCTGGCGCCGGCGCGTTCGAGCCGATCCTGCCTTCCGGCCGCCCAAGGACGAGATCAAGCAATTGCGCCAGGTCCTGTATGTCGAGGCGGGGCTGTTCGCCCTCATTCCGCTCTGCGCCGCGGCGATGGCGCGCGGCTTCGGGATGTGAGAGCTCTATGCTTCTTTGATTTCGCGCGCTTTTTCACGAAAAACCGGCTTCCACTTTTCGCAGCGCGCTCTAACGCCCCCTGACCGCCATCGTGGCGCGCGCGCGAGCCTGTTCGACCTCATGCGGGTCGACGGCCGCCGCGGATGAGCCCCAGGAATTGCGGATATAGGTCAGGACGGCGGCGGCCTGATCGTCGCTGAGCTTCCATCCGAACGACGGCATCCCCGGAGCGGTCGGCTCCGCGTGGGTCCCCACGCTGCGCGCGCCCTCGATCAGGACGCGAATGAGGCTCGCCGGATCGGCGGAACGGACGTTCGGCGATGTGGCCAGCGCCGGGAAAAGAAAAGGGACGCCTTTCCCGTCCATTCCGTGGCAGGCCGAACACGTGTCAGCGTAGATCGCGCCGCCGGCGATCATCCTCGGATCCGAGGCGGAAATCGCCGCAGGCGGCGAGGATGTCTGGCCGGGCAAGTCCTTGAGGTAGGTGGCGATGGCGGTGAGGTCGGCGTCGGTCATCTGCGAGCTCGACAGCGCGACTTCCTCGCCCATGATTCCGGTCGAGGCGGTGACTGCGTTGTGGCCCCCCTTGAGATAGGCCACGATATCCGGGACGCTCCAGCCGCCGAGACCTCGTTCGCTGTCATTGGTGATGTTGGGGGCGAACCATCCTTGCAGCGCGTAGCCCTGGAGAGCGTGCGCCCGATCATCGCCGCCGAGCCTCGTTTTGGGCGTGTGGCAGGCGCCGCAATGGCCAAGGCCCTCGACGAGGTAGGCGCCGCGATTCCATTCGGTGGATTTCGTCGGGTCCGGCTTGAACTCGCCGCTTCTGAAATAGAGCGCGTTCCAGGCGGCCATGCCTTCGCGAACGTCGAATGGGAACGGCAGCTTGTTGGAGACGACGGCGTTGCGAACCGGCTTCACCGTATTGAGGTAGGCGCGAATGGCGAGCGCGTCGCTCTCGGAGAGCTTGGTGTAATAGGGATAGGGCATGGCCGGGTAGAGCAGCTCGCCGTGATAGCCCTTGCCCTCGCGCAGCGCCCGGACGAACGTTTCGTCGCTCCAGGCGCCGATGCCCGTATCGGGATCGGGCGTGATATTGGCCCCGACCACGACGCCGAACGGCGTCTCGATCGGCCGCCCGCCCACATAAGGCTGGCCTGAACCCGGCGCGTTGTGACAGCTCGCGCAGTCGCCAACGATTGCGAGATACCGCCCTCGCTGGATCTGGCTGAAATTCTGCGGGTCCAGGCTCGTTCCGACCTTGTCCTTCGCGCGACCCGTCGTGACTAGGCCCGCCGCAAGGATGAAAGAGGCGATCGCGGCGCTCGCGATCCGGCGCGCGAGCTTTTCACGCATGGACAAGAGGCCCGGGATTTTTGAGATATTGGGTCCGGATCGCCTCGGCCGCCCAGTAGGCGAGCGCGCCAACCGTGCCGGTCGGGTTGTAGCCGGCATTTTGCGGAAAGGCGCTCGCGCCCATGACGAAAAGGTTGGGAACGTCCCAGCTCTGCAAATAGCGGTTGAGCGCGCTGGTCGAGGGGTCTGTCCCCATGATTGCGCCGCCGCACAGGTGCGTCGTCTGGTATTGAGTGACGTCGTAGGGCGCCTTGCGATATTGCTTCTCGATCTCCTTCGCCCCCATCGCCTTGATGATCTCGGCGAACTTGTCGGTGAGATAGGCGTTCTGCTTCACCTCGTTGTCGTGAAAGTCGATCGTCATGCGAACGAGCGGGCGGCCGAACCGGTCCTTATAGAGCGGGTCGAGATCGAGATAGACGTCGCGATACGAATAGAAGCTCCCATGCACGCCGGTGCCCGGCGTCACCGTGCTGAGGTAATTGTCGCGCGTCGCGCTCTTCCATTTTGCGCCCCAGCGCGGCGTTCCCGGCGGAACGTGGGTGGTCTGAATCGGGCGCCCGCCCGTTTGCACCTGCCCCATATATCCGCCGCCGACGAAGCCGAGCGGCCCATGGTCGAAATTGTCGCCGTTGAACTCGTCGATGCACATGCCGATCGACCCGGAGGCGATGAACGGGTTGAAGTTGAATTTGTCCTTGTCGAAGAAGCCGAGGACGTCGGAGATCGTCTGGTGGGTGAAGTTGCGGCCGATCACCCCCTGATTGGCGACCGGATCGTAAGGCTTGCCGATGCCCGACATCATAAGGAGGTGAACGTTGAAGATGGTGAAGGCGGCGAGGATCACGAGGTCGGCCGGCTGCTCCCATTCCTGGCCGCTCGAATCGACAAAGGTGACGCCGGTCGCGCGTTTGCCGGAGGCGTCCACGTTGATGCGGGTCACCTCGCATTCGGCGCGGTAGCTGAAGTTCGATTTTCTGACCAGCACCGGAAGAATCGTCGTCTGCGGGGAGGCTTTCGAATCGTTGCCGCAGCCGAACCATTCGCAGAAGCCGCAATAGGTGCAAGGCCCGAGGCGGACCCCTAGCGGGTTCGTATAAGCCTGCGACAGGTTTCCGGAGGGCTGCGGGAAAGGCTTATAGCCCAAGTCCCGTGCGGCCTTGCCGAACAGCGTCTGGCTGAACGGCTGCGCCTGCGGCGGGTTGGGATAGGGCCGTGAGCGAGGCCCCTCGAACGGGTTGCCGCCTTCGAGAATCTGCCCCTTCAGATTGCCAGCGGCGCCGGACGTCCCGCAAAGATATTCGAACTGATCGTAATGCGGCTCGAGGTCGTCATAGGTGACGCCATAGTCCTGAATCGTCATGTCGTCGGGAAGAAATTTCGCGCCATATCTTTGCGTCAGATGCGTCTTGAGGACGAAGTCGGACGGAAGGAAGCGCCAGGTCTCCGCGTTCCAGTGCACGCCCCCGCCGCCGACGCCGTTCATCGGCATGAAAGCGCCCCAGCTGCGGATCGGCGGCGCCTGCTCGCTCATCTGGTTGCGAAAAGTGAAGGTGAGTTGCTCGGGACGCAGGAAGAGCTCGTGGCGGATGCGATAGCGCAGTTCGTCCTGAACGTAGGTGGTCGGAAAATCGGTCGGCGCGTCGCGCCATGGGCCCCGTTCGATGGCGACGACGTCGAGCCCCTCGTCGGTCAGTTCATGCGCGAGGATCGAACCCGTCCAGCCGAGGCCGATGATCGCCACGTCCTTTTTGGGCAGCTTCTGGGCCATCGGTCCAATCTCAGCTCTTGTGGACGTTCCAATCCGCCCGTCCCATGATGCTGACGGGCGGACGAGGATAGCGCTCGTTATGGCGGCTGACCCAGTCGCGGTAGTCGTATCGCGCGCCTGGAAAGCCGATCATGCGCCATGAGCACATGTCGCGATTGCCGCCGTAGATTGGATCGGCGAAAAACCCCTCCTGCGCATTCTTCAGCAGGAGCTCGAAAAAGTCCTTCCCGTCGACGCCGTCGAGTTTGGCCGCGCCGCTCTCCAGGCCGGCAATGACGGCGTCCTTGTCCGCGTCGCTCAGCGAAGCGAACGCGCCGCCCTTGTCCTTCTTGCAATATTGGTCGAGCGCCGCCAGCGCCTTGCGATATCGCACAGCCGGGCCGTCCGCGTCCTGCGGGCCTTGCTGCTTCGTCCCTTTGATGAATGGCGGGCTGAGATAAAGGCCCGCTCGGCGCCCGTAGGGGCCGGCAAGCTGGCGATCGATGTAGACCGCGCATCCGGCGTCCTTGCCGCCGGGCGTATTCGGGTCCGGCGGGATCAGGCGATCGACCAGCGCCTCGACCGCCGCGCCCTCAGCTGGCTCGAAAAAGACCCATTGTTCCTTGCCGATCAGGGTCGGCGGGGAACCGGCGCCGGGACGCCAGGGCAGCGACCCAGCGCGGCCAATCGCGGTCCCACCGATCAGGAGGAACGCAACGCTTTCAAGCAATTCACGCCGGCGAAGCCTCAAGCTTCGTGCTCCCGCGAATGCGCCTGACCTTGAGACGGTCAGCCGCCCGGCAACATCCTCAGTGATCCAGCGCCGCTGCAGCGGCGGATAAACACCAACCGCGACCGGACGAAAAGGTCCAGGAGCAACGAGCTTGGCCGAGGACTGCGACGTTTTCGTGAAGGGGTCTTGGATAGCAAGCCGACGAATGGCACTTAGGAGCGCCCCGGCCAAGACGGTCCCAGTCGCAGGACTAATTTCGGCTGCGCGCCCAGTGAGCCGCTACACCCCTTCGACGATGCGCATGTCGCGATCGGCGCCGCCGGCGAGCGCCGCCAGCGCTTCCTGATAGGCGGGACTGTCGTGCGCCGCGCGGGCCGCCTCCACGCTGTCGAACTCGATCAGCACCGTGCGTTGCTTAAGCCCGACCTCATAGACCTGCGCCGGCATTCCGCGCGCCAGGAACCGCCCGCCTGCCGCGGTCAGCGCCGGTCCGGCGAGCTTGGCGTAGGCGGCGAGCGCGTACGGGTTGCTGATCGAACGATATGTGGAAATCCAATACGCTTTGGCCATCGCGGTTCTCCGCTCTTTATGCGCCCGTCCGCCGGGTCCGGCGCGCCCCTGGTCGAGGGCGTTTACGCCGTCACACGAATTTGAAGTCGCTGGCGTGCAAGCTGGAAGCTTTGACGTCTGTCAGCGTAATCACGTTTGACGGATCGTACGCAATCACGGTGTTGGCCCCGACCTGCGTCATGTCGCTCTGAACGGCGCCGAAGTTTGCAAACATGGCCTGAGCCAACACGATATTATCGTGCGCTGGGCTAAAGTTTGTGATCGTGTCCTCGCCAAAACTCCCGGCGAACACAAATGTGTCGTGGCCGTGGCCGCCGTTTATCAGCGAGCTGATAGCCGTCACGGTGTCAGAGCCGTTGCCAGGGGTGATCGTGTCGTACGATCCGAGGTCGTTCACCACGTCGCGTTGCCGTTGCCGAGCGTGATCGTGTTGTTGCTGCCACCCCGGTTGTCCACGACGTCACCGTCGCCGTTGTGCCGACGGTGATCGTGTTATGGCTGCCCCCCTGGCTGTTCACCGCGTCGCCATCGCCGTTGCCAAGGATAATCGTGTTCCCTTGCGCGCCGTAAGAACCGCCAGCGATATAGACGGAGTCGCCGTCGCCGTTGCCGTGGGTGATCGTATTGCCCAGGCTCATCCCGACGCTGACGGAGTCGCCGTGGCCATTGCCGACGGTGATCCTGTTGCCGGAGCTGGGATAACCCCCTGAGATGTCAACCGCGTCGCCGGCGCCATTGCCGAGGGTTATTGTGTCGCCTTGGCTGTTGTGCAGGCTCACGGTGTCGCCAGCGCCGCCACCGAGGGTGATGGTGTCGTATTTGCTGCCGAAATCTGACAGGTTGGGCGTGGCGTTCACCTTGTCGCCGGCGCCGTTGCCGAGGATGATAATGTTATCGAGCCCGCCAAAGAGGTTCACGGCGTCTTTGCCGCCATTCCCGAGGGTGATTGCGTGCCTATCCGGTTAAGGCAGACACCCACCATATGTAGGGTGGACCCATTCTCCCGAATTAAAGCTGGGCATAGGTTGGCGCCTCGACGTCGCCCGCGATGCCGAGCAGCGAGCGGAAGGCGTTGAACGGGTAGAAGCGCCGGTTGAAGCGGAACGTGAATTCGTTGAGGTAAGCTTGTAGATGCTTGGCGCTCACGCCGTGGTGGATGCCGTTGAGCCAGGTCTTCAAATTGGAGAAGACGAGATGAATCATCGGCATGAACTGTTCGGCAATTTCGGGATCGCCGCTTTCGGCAATCGGATGATGGTCGTAGCCCCGCTTACGCAAGCTGACGTAGCCGCTCCAATCGTCGGTGACGATCAGCGAGGCTGGCATGACGGCGTTCTCGACAAAGCCGCACAAGGAATTGGCGCTGCGGTCGGCGACGATGGCCAATCGCACACGACCGGCATAGCGACCGTCCCTGCGCTTGTCTTGCGCCGTCCCCGGCTTGCGATGGCGAACCTCGACAGCGGCGGACACCAATGTTTTGTGGTGGATGCCTCGGCCATCGCCGCGCGTCCTTCCACCGACCCAGGTCTCATCGACCTCGACATGCTCTTTCGCCCGACTACCGATACGATCCTGGTCCGGCCGCACCATGCCGGCGCGCAGTTTGTGAAGGATGCCAAACGCAGTTTCGTATCGTGTCAGCCCAAGTTGCCGCTGAAACTGAACCGCCGACATGCCCGGCGTCTGGCTGGCGACGAGATACGCGGCCCAGAACCAGACGCTAAGCGGCGTATGACTGCGCTCCATGACCGTGCCGGCCAAGAGGCCGGTTTGGCGTCGACACGCGCGGCATTCCAGAACACCGGGTCGGGTTGCAATGCGGAAGGGTTCACCAATCACGCCGCAATGCGAGCAGACAAAACCGTCAGGCCAACGCGCGCGCCCAAGATAGACAGCACACGCCGCGTCATTAGGAAACAGCTTCTGAAATTCGGGGAGCGATTGGGGAAAAGCCAGATCGTCCCGCTGGTGAATGTCCAAAGCCGCCATAACTGCGGCTACTAGCCCTAGTGGGTGTCTGAGTCAACCGGATAGGCACGGCTTGTGGTTATTCAGCGATTTGGGTGGAAGTAGATGTTCATTGATCAATGCCAGGAAAGGCATCGAATTCGATCTATAATCACTTGAAAACAATTCATAATAACATTCACAATAATATTTCTACCGAGAAAAATTACCAATACTTGCGCCCGCTTGTCTTCGCGATCTACCGGCCTTTGCGGTTTGAGCTGGACCCCGGATTTAGGACCATTGGCTAAGGTGTGAAATGTCCTGCTCTGTCGCAACCGATGGAGCGAGGAATGACGAAGTCACGCAAGAAGTTTGATGCGGCGTTCAAAGCGAAGATTGCCGTTGAGGCGCTGCGCGAGGATGCGACGGTTCCGGAACTGGCGAAGCGGCACGGGGTGCATCCGAACCAGATTTATGCCTTGAAGAAGCAAGTTCTCGACAATGCGGCGAGCCTGTTCGCCCGAGGGGCGAGCGGTTCGGGGGATGGCGAGGAGGAGCGCGAGCGCGAGACGGCCAAGCTCTACGCCAAGATCGGCCAACTGACGGTCGAACGGGATTTCTTGGCCAGGAGGCCAGGGCGATGAGCGCGCCCGATCGAAGAGCGATGGTCGAACGGCCTGGCAAGGACCTGTCGGTGCGCCGCCAATGCGCGCTGTTGAGCGTGGCGCGCTCGGGGGTCTACCGCCCCAAGCCCGTCGCCGAGGCGGACGATCTGGCGGTGATGCGCCGCATCGACGAATTGCATCTCGAACTTCCGTTCTACGGCTCGCGGCGAATGACCTTCGAACTCAACAAGGAAGGCCCTGGGGTCAACCGCAAGCGGGTGCGGCGGCTGATGCGGGTGATGGGGATCGAGGCGCTGGTTCCGCGCCCTGGCGCGAGCAAAGGCGCGCCCGGGCACAAGATATACCCCTACCTGCTGCGCGGCCTGAAGATTATCGAGCCGAACCACGTCTGGGCGGCCGACGTGACCTACATCCCAATGGCGTGCGGCTTCCTCTATCTGGTGGCGATCATCGACTGGGCCAGCCGGGCGGTTCTGGCATGGCGGCTGTCGAACACCAACGATGCGAGCTTCTGCGCGGCGGCGCTGGAGGAGGCGCTGCTTCGGTTCGGAAAGCCGCGGATTTTCAATACCGATCAGGGCTCCACTTTCACCGCCGAGGCTTTCACCAGCAAGCTTGCGGCGGCCGGCGTCGTGATTTCGATGGACGGACGCGGCCGCTTCATGGACAACATTTTCATCGAACGGCTGTGGCGCTCGATCAAGTACGAAGAAGTGCATCTGAAAGCCTACGCCGATGGCGGCGAGGCGCGGTCCGGCATCAGTTCCTGGATGACCTTTTACAATTTTCGGCGCCCGCACCAGGCGATGAACAACCAAATGCCGATGGCGGTGTGGCGCGGCGGCATGGACAAAATCGAGGCGGCGGCGAGGGCTGTGGATATGCCGCTTCGCTTGGACAACGCAAACGCGTTGCCCACATACCCACAGCAGAGACAGAAGCCGCAAGAAGCAGCTTGATTCTTGAACGACAAGCGCAGGCGAGATCACACCTTAAATTCAACCCCTCGTGGTCCTACGAATGGGGTCCAGTTCAGGTCGTAGGTTCTATCCGTGCCTATCCGGTTGACTCAGACACCCACTAGGGCTAGTAGCCGCAGTTATGGCGGCTTTGGACATTCACCAGCGGGACGATCTGGCTTTTCCCCAATCGCTCCCCGAATTTCAGAAGCTGTTTCCTAATGACGCGGCGTGTGCTGTCTATCTTGGGCGCGCGCGTTGGCCTGACGGTTTTGTCTGCTCGCATTGCGGCGTGATTGGTGAACCCTTCCGCATTGCAACCCGACCCGGTGTTCTGGAATGCCGCGCGTGTCGACGCCAAACCGGCCTCTTGGCCGGCACGGTCATGGAGCGCAGTCATACGCCGCTTAGCGTCTGGTTCTGGGCCGCGTATCTCGTCGCCAGCCAGACGCCGGGCATGTCGGCGGTTCAGTTTCAGCGGCAACTTGGGCTGACACGATACGAAACTGCGTTTGGCATCCTTCACAAACTGCGCGCCGGCATGGTGCGGCCGGACCAGGATCGTATCGGTGGTCGGGCGAAAGAGCATGTCGAGGTCGATGAGACCTGGGTCGGTGGAAGGACGCGCGGCGATGGCCGAGGCATCCACCACAAAACATTGGTGTCCGCCGCTGTCGAGGTTCGCCATCGCAAGCCGGGGACGGCGCAAGACAAGCGCAGGGACGGTCGCTATGCCGGTCGTGTGCGATTGGCCATCGTCGCCGACCGCAGCGCCGATTCCTTGTGCGGCTTTGTCGAGAACGCCGTCATGCCAGCCTCGCTGATCGTCACCGACGATTGGAGCGGCTACGTCAGCTTGCGTAAGCGGGGCTACGACCATCATCCGATTGCCGAAAGCGGCGATCCCGAAATTGCCGAACAGTTCATGCCGATGATTCATCTCGTCTTCTCCAATTTGAAGACCTGGCTCAACGGCATCCACCACGGCGTGAGCGCCAAGCATCTACAAGCTTACCTCAACGAATTCACGTTCCGCTTCAACCGCCGCTTCTACCCGTTCAACGCCTTCCGCTCGCTGCTCGGCATCGCGGGCGACGTCGAGGCGCCAACCTATGCCCAGCTTTAATTCGGGAGAATGGGTCCACCCTACATATGGTGGGTGTCTGCCTTAACCGGATAGGCACGGTTCTATCTTCTCGATACATTCTCCGGGGTCGACGAGCGCTATGTCTTTCCGGAGGAAAAAGCCGGAGTTATAGAGGAGAGCGCCGAGAAAATTGCAAGAGGGGCCTACACGTTCGATGTTTAAGCCGTGCGTAATAACTTCGCGGAGTGGAAGAATGTCGAAATCGTCGTCGGGCCTATATCCCGGAGACGCTGCCCGCCATCAAATCCGAACAAATCGCCTTTCGTCACCTCGATTGTATCCCTCAGCGCGGGCCGCCTAGCGAGAATGGCCGGCGAGGGACGATAGTGTGGTGTGGGCGCGGTGATCGTGTCCACTGAGTCGATGATGGACACTATCGCAGATGTCGGACGTCGGAAGGCCAAGCACGGATGGCGGCGAGCGGCGGCGACGGACGTGGTCGGCTGATCAGAAGCAACGGATCATTGCGGAGAGCTTTGCGCCAGGCGCGTCCGTTGCGGACGTGGCGCTCCGCTACGGCCTGAACGCCAACATGCTGTTCACCTATTGGATCGAATCTAACGCTTGGTGCCCGCGTCTGACGGCGGCGATGATTTTGTCGGGATCGGCGGTCCAGGTGAAGGGCTGCGATTGCTGATTGTGCTCTTCGAGGAAGCGGTTGATCGCGGCTTGCAGGTCGGCGACAGACCGAAAGACGCCGCGTTTGAGCCTGCGCTTTGTGAGGGTCGCGAAGAAGCCCTCGACCGCGTTGAGCCAGGAAGCCGATGTCGGGGTGAAATGGAACGTCCATCGCGGATGGCGTTCGAGCCATCCGCGAACATTGGGATGCTTATGGGCGGCGTAGTTGTCGACGATGGCGTGAATCGTCTTTCCAACGGGAACCTGCTTCTCGATGACATTGAGGAAGCGAATGAACTCCTGATGGCGATGGCGCTGCATGTTGCGGCCGATGACCGTGCCGTCGAGGACGTTCATCGCGGCGAACAGCGTCGTCGTGCCGTGGCGCTCATAGTCGTGCGTCATGGTTCCGGCGCGACCCTTCTTCAGCGGCAGTCCGGGCTGTGTGCGGTCAAGCGCCTGAATCTGGCTCTTTTCGTCGACCGACAGGACGATGGCGTGTGCGGGCGGATCGACATAGAGCCCGACGACGTCGCGCAATTTGTCGACGAAGCGCGGATCGTTGGACAGCTTGAACTGGCGCATCCGGTGCGGTTGCAGACCATGGGCGCGCCAGATGCGTTGGACCGAACTCACGCTGAGCCCAGTCGCCTTCGCCATCAAGGCTCCGGTCCAGTGGGTCGTCTCACCAGGCGGGTCGCCAAGCGTCAAGGCGACAACGCGCTCCGTCGCCTCGGCGCTGAGGGGCTTGATTCGCGAGGGACGCGTCTTGTCACGAAGCAGGCCGTCGAACCCGTCCTCCAGAAAGCATTCCTGCCAGCGCCAAACGCAGGTCTTGGACTTGGCCGTTCGCCGCATGATCTCGTTCGTGCCGACGCCATCGGCGGTCAACAGCACGATTTCAGCCCGCCAGACGCGCTTCTGAGGCGCGTTGCGGTCTTGCACCACAGCTTTGAGCCGGCGAATATCGGCGGACGAAACGGAGAGGGATTTTCCTGCGCGCATCGCGCAGACTCGCACGCCGAACTTGCCGCGGGAATCCCATCCGGGACTCAAATGTTAGGCTCGATCCACTAGCGCAGGCGAGAACAGCAGGCGAGCGGCGCGAGCGCTGTCGGCGAGCCAGTGAACATCGTGCCGGTGAGGGTTGTGGGGGCGCAGCCGACTGCGACCGCCATAGCTCCCGGGTCGATGGGCCGGATGGAGATCGTGCTTGTTGGCGGCGAGCGGATCCTTGTCGGGGCGGATGTTGACGCCGGCGCGCTCGCTCGCATCGCCAAGGCATTATCGCGGCGATGATCCCGATTCCGACCGGCGTGCGAGTATGGCTGGTGACGGGCCACACCGATATGCGCAAGGGGTTCGATGGTCTGGCTCTGATCGTCCAAGAGACGTTGAAGCGTGATCCGCATTCCGGCCATCTTTTCGTCTTTCGCGGCCGCCGCGGGTCTCTGATCAAATGCCTTTGGAGCGACGGCCAGGGTCTGTGCCTGTTCTCGAAGCGATTGGAGCGGGGGCGGTTCCTGTGGCCGTCGATGGCTGACGGAACAGTGACGATCTCGACGGCGCAACTCTCCTATCTTCTGTCCGGCATCGATTGGCGCATGCCGCAAGGGACATGGCGTCCGACGGCGGTTGGATAGAAGAAAAAATTGCTTGAGAACGCAAAAAGGGGCGCCTCAAACGTCCGATTTTGTGATTCCATCTGATTCGTGGACGCCGATCCTTCCTTCGTTCCCGACGACATCGAAGCGCTGAAAGCCGCGCTGATCGCGGCGCGAGCTGAGACTGCGGCGGTAGGCGCCGAACTGGCCAGCGCTCAAGCCGCGACGGCTAACGACCGTTCGCTGATTGCGTATCTTAAGCTCGAGATCGAGAAGCTGCGCCGCGTGATTCATGGACCTCGCGCCGAGCGCACGGCGCGGCTTCTTGACCAATTGGAGCTTCAGCTCGAGGAGGCGGAGGCGGAGGCGACGGAAGACGAGCTCGCCGCCGAACAAGCGCAACGCCGGTCCACCTTAGTCAGATCCTTTGAGCGCAAGTGGCCGAGCCGAAAGCCGTTTCCCGAGCATCTGCCGCGTGAGCGGGTCGTCATTCCCGCCCCGGAGACTTGCCCGTGCTGCGGCTCGGCCAGGCTGTCGAAGCTTGGCGAGGACATCACCGAGACGCTGGAGGTCGTCCCGCGTCAATGGAAGGTGATCCAAACCGTCCGCGAGCGCTTCTCATGCCGAGAATGCGAGACGATCACGCAGCCGCCGGCGCCATTCCATGTGACGCCGCGCGGCTTCGCTGGCCCTAATCTTCTGGCGATGATCCTGTTCGAGAAGTTCGGTCAGCATCAGCCGCTCAATCGCCAGAGCGAGCGCTACGCCAGAGAGGGCGTGGACTTAAGCTTGTCGACGCTGGCCGACCAGGTTGGCGTCTGCGCTTTGGCGCTGTGGCCGCTCTATTCGCTGATCGAGGCGCATGTTCTTTCCGCCGAGCGGTTGCACGGGGACGACACCACGGTTCCGATTCTGGCGAAAGGCAAGACCGAAACCGGCCGCATCTGGACTTACGTTCGCGACGATCGGCCATTCGGCGGCAAGGATCCGCCCGCGGCGCTCTATTACGCCTCGCGCGATCGATCGGGCGAAATCCCCAGCGACATCTCAAGTCCTTTGTCGGCATCCTGCAGGCCGACGCCTATAGCGGCTATGGTCGGCTTTATCTCGCTGATCGCCGGCCACGCCCGATCGTTGAGGCGCTGTGCTGGAGCCATAGCCGGCGCAGATTTTTCGAGCTCGCTGATATCGCCTCGAACGCGCGGCGCGGCAGGGACGCTGCGCCGATCTCGCCGATCGCCTTGGAGGCGATAAGGAGAATCGACGCCATCTTCGACATCGAGCGCGAGATCAGTGGCCTCTGGGCCGAGGAGCGGCTCGCTACGCGCCGCTTAAGGAGCGCGCCTCTCGTCGCGACGCTGGAGGAGTGGCTGCGCGCCGAACGCGCCAAGCTCTCCCGGCACAATGGCGTCGCCAAAGCCATCGATTACATGCTCACCCGTTGGCCGGCCTTCTCCCGCTTCCTCGAAGACGGGCGTATCTGTCTTACGAACAACGCGGCGGAAAGAGCGCTGCGCGGTCTGGCCTTGGGAAGAAAGTCATGGCTCTTCGCCGGCTCGGAGCGCGGCGCTGAGCGCGCCGCGCTCATGTACACGCTGATCCAGACCGCCAAGCTCAACCACGTCGATCCGCAGGCTTGGCTTGCCGACGTTCTCGCCCGCATTGCTGATCAGGCGATGAGCAAACTCGATGAACTCTTGCCGTGGAACTGGGACAATCCGAAACTCGACGCTGTCGCCGGCGTGAAGGAGCGATCATGCGGCAACGGCAACGGACCCCGGTGAGGAGCCGGGGCGGCTTATCCCAGACTGAGAAGGCCGCCATCACCGCCGCCTGTCAGCAACTGATCGACGAGGTATTGAAACCGCAATTCCTGCCTGTCATCCGGCCGACCGAGTTCAACTACCCGGTTGACATCTGCGGCAAATGGCACGGAACACGCTATCGCTTCATTCAGCGCTATCGGTCCGGCTTTCCCGAGAACCTCGGCCAGGAGTTTGATGCGCCATTCACGCGTCTGGACTGGATCAGCCCCGGGCGCTTCGACCTTCAATGGCATCGGCATACCGGCGAATGGTTCTGCCTCCATCGCGGCCTGTCCCTGACCGAAGCACTGAATACAATCATCGCTGACGGTCCGCTAAACCCGCTCTGAATCCGCGACCCTCGCCGGAGGGTTACCAGATCACCGGGAAAGGGCCAACAGAAGGACGCTCCCTTCATGGAGCACCACATCGAAATTCAATGGGCCCGACGCCGTAAGCCCAACGGCGAATGGACCGGCCACAACCACTACGTCACCACTTACGAAGGCGTCGAGATTGGGCGCTGGCGTGTCCCCGAGTGCGACGCCGCGCGCTGGCTTCGCGACAACGCAGGGGCAGCCGACACTGACACCCTCATCACCCACAGGCCCGCCGAGGACGGCTCCACCCGCAATGGCGCGCCCTGCATGCGCGGGTCAATCGGATGGTTCGCCGCAATGACCGTTCAAGAGAATGAGAAGGTGTCCCCGAGGTTCGCCACCTATCACCCGTTTGAAGGCCCCGCTACGGTCCGGGGGTTAGAGAAGGACGGCCAAGACGGGCTCGCCCTAGATATGGGGGTTGAAGCCGATGGGTGATCCTCACCCCCTTATCCCCATCAGGATCGACCCGACCGAGGGAGGACGTTGGCGTGTGACAGCCGGCGAGGCCGTCCTAGCTGACGCTGCCAAGTTCCCCGTCCAAGCCGCGCGCCGCGCTCTGGCCATCCTTGGTTATGGCCCGGCGTGTCTCGTTCAATTCACCCTACCCATTCGGGACATCACAGAGGAATACGAAGTTGCTCCCGCTTAGCTACAAAGACCTCCGGGCGGCCATCGCCGTTAAGACCGGCTTCCATCCACCAAGAGGTAGGGCAGCACTGTCGCAGTGGCTTGAGGAACGTCCTGAATTGGTCGCCAGCCTCACGCCAATCCCCGAGAGCCCTGCGAGCCCCGCTGCGTCCCCGTCGCCAGTGGACCCGTCACCTGCCGATGGACTGAGCCCACCCTTCGCACGGGCCTATGCCGGCACCTTCGACCGCACCTACACACCTGAGGGAGCACACTGGGGCATCCACGTGCGCCGCCGCGTCAGGCCGAAATGGCTCCTAGAGCGGCTTGCCATTGGATTTACGCATATCCTGCGTTCCTGACGTATGCGGCGCATTCTTGCGGTGCGTACTGAGAGAGGATGGCGGCGGTGGCGTCGGCGACAGCGTCGTATGTTCGGGCGCCGGCTTTCCGAAGCAGGGTTTTGAACTTGGCGAAGACCTGCTCGATCGGATTGAGGTCGGGTGAGTACTTCGGCAGGAACACCAGGCGGGCGCCGACGGCCCGGATCGCCTGCCGGATGGCCTTTCCTTTGTGAGAGCCGAGATTGTCGAGGATGACGACGTCGCCTGGTTTGAGGGTCGAAACCAGGAACTGCTGGACGTAGGCGAGAAAGCGCTCGCCGTTGATGGGTCCGTTGAACAGGCAGGGCGCCTCGATGCGATCGTTGCGCAGGGCGGCGAGGAAAGTCGCGGTCTTCCAGTGCCCGTGAGGGACCTTGTCGACCAGCCGCTGCCCTTTTGGCGCCCAGCCGCGCAGACGGGTCATGTTGGTTTTCGTCCAGGTCTCGTCGATAAAGACCAGACGCCTGGGATCGATCAGGCCCTGATAGTGCCGCCAGCGTAGGCGATGGCGTTTTACGTCCGGACGGTCCTGCTCGCTCGCCACGAGGGTCTTTTTTTAAACGTGACGCCAATCCGGCGAAAGAAGCGGCTCATCATCGAGGCGTCGGCTTTGATCCCGCGCTCGAACAACAACCGATCGCAAAGACCCTGAAGCGTAATATCCGGCTTCCCAGCTCGCGCCGCCTCCAGAAAATCCCGATGTGGCATGAGCGCGGATGGCCGATGGCCGCCATGCCCGACCAGTTCGCGCGAGCCACTCCGCTCAAAGCGTTCGAGCCACTTGACGGCAATCGATTCGCTGACCTCGTACCGCCGCGCAGCCGCGCGACGGCTCATCTCCCCTTTCAGCACCGCGTCGATGACCCGATCGCGCAAGTCCTGCGAATATGGCTTCGGCATCCCTGCTGGCCTCCGCCCAGCCCGCAGGTTGAATCAGAACTTCGGCGATTCGGGAATCCCCATCACAATTCAAGCCAAAATCCAAACGCTCTAGAAGTCCGGCGAATGTAACCCGCAGCGACGCGAGGACAGACCTCGCCCGCTCGCCCACACCTACCCACCCCTACACACACCACCCACAAGCCGCGGCCGACCAAGCCGCGCCCGGTGAAGCGCAATAGAGCGCGCCGGTAATCTTTAGGAGGCCCTCGTGGCCCACACTTCAAGAGTTCAGTTCGACAATGGCCGCGTGATCGTAGACGCAGGCCTCGGGCTTGCATCCCGCCTCACCAGCCCAGCAGTCACCACCGACGATGTCCCCGCAGCCAACCGGGTCAGGATCAACGAGCACACCGGGAGCTTCCGAACGACGGGAGGCGTGACCACCGCGCTCGGCACTTCCTCCGTCAATATGGCGACCGTGCGCAACGACGCCGCCCCCGGCTCGATCCTGTCAACCATCAGCGAGACGGGACTGTCAGGTCCGTTGCAGAAGCCCGAAGCGACGACCGCGTGAGGCTTCCGAATGGGATGGAAACGACCCTCGCCAACGCCGAGCGCCTCGGGTTCGTCACCAGAGACCCGGCCGGTTACTACGCCAACGTCGCCTCCGAGGAGATCGCCGAGGCCACAGGGGAGGCGGACGCCCAGCGCGCCGCTGAGGAGGCCGTGAAGGTGGAGGCGGAAGCCAAGGCTCAGGCTGAGTCGAATAAGCTCCCTGGTGAGCACGCTGAGAGTGCGACGAAGCTGATCGCTGACCACGTCACTCCGGGCACCGCCACGAAGGCCCTGCTCGATATGGCGGAGACGGGGAGCATCAGCGCAGCGACCCTCAACGCCGCTGCAGAGTCAGGCCGGGGTCGAGCCCGCCGAGCTTGCGTCCGCCTTCGAGATGTCGAGGGCCGGCTTTGAGAACCAGTTCGCCAGCTACGCCGCGAGCAAGGGAGCCGACGCCGCTGACTTCCAAGCGTGGGCACGCCAGCACGCCGCTGACGAAGCCGAGCAGGCGATGTTGGCTCACGTCCAGCGCCGCAACGTGGGGGCCTATGACGCCCTCCTCGGCCGCTACATGGAGAACCTCGACCTCCGCAATCCTGACGCGATCTTGAACGCCAACTTCCCTGACGCTGCCGTGAAGGCGAACCGAGGGGCTGACGGGCGCATCGTCCTCGACATCAACGGGCGCAAGATCGGGTGGCCTCAGGCGGTAAGGCTTGGGCTAGTCGGACCTCGGAGGGGCTGACCATGAACCCCGTTCGTTATGGCCTCCTGCGTAAGGAGGACGTGAGCGAGCGTCGTGCAACCCCTGGAGAGCTAGCCTCTCTGGGGGAGCGTGACCCGAGCCCAACGCCAAAGTCATCGCCCGCATCTCGGCAGAAGCTAGAGCTGCCGCGGCAGAGGCCAAGCGCATTGAGGATGATGCAAACTCGATAGCTGACGCTATTGCGGACGGCCGGTATCGCCTCACGGCCAACTCAAGCGTGGGCTGGACCACCGGGGAAGGGCGCGCTGCCCGCGCTGAAACGGTCCAACTGTGGCCGCTCCGTCGCCTCGATCGAGGCGTTGGTTCGCCGCGGCATCCTGACGACCTCTGGTGTCTGCCAGCGGCTCTACCTCGCTGCGATCGAGGGGTGCCAAGGTGACCGAGGACACTCCAAGCCCAGTGCTCGCCCTACGGGCTGGCCGCAATGGAGTTGGCCTAGCCTTACGGACTGACGCTCCGCTGACGACCATCTGACAAATGGACCGGGAGGGGTACAAATGCCCCTCTCGGCTCACCCTTCAATCCACCAGAAGACGCCAACAATGCCTTATAAGGACCCCGATAAGCAGCGCGAGGCGGACCGCAGGTGGCGCGAGGCCAACCCTGAGAAGGTCCGAGAAGCGAACCGCAGGTGGCGTGAGGCCAACCCCGAGAAGGCCCGCGAGGCGAACCGTAAGTGGCGCGAAGCCAACCCCGAGAAGGGCCGCGAGCAGAGCCGCAGGTGGCGTGAGGCCAACCTAGAGAAGGCCCTCGCCCGGGAGGCCGTCTACAGGGCCGCCAATCGTGAGGCCAGAAGAGCCTACATGACCGCCTACAGGGCGTCTCAAAAGGACGCTACACGGCTACACGCCCGGGAGGCCACCTTCGCCGGGGGCCCGGAAAACTCCGGGGCTCGACTCCATTGCGCTCACGAAGAATAGACACAGGGGTTGGCTATGAGGAGAGGGCGAGGAGGGCGATCTCCTCAACCCCGTTTGAGCCCTCGAATGGGTGGCAAATTGGGTAGGGGATTAGGTAGAATGATCCTCAAATCCATCCTTAACCCACTGAAATTGCTCCCTATAATTACACTGGCTGGGGCGGGAGGATTCGAACCTCCGTATGGCGGAATCAAAATCCGCTGCCTTACCGCTTGGCTACGCCCCAACATGGCCGCAAGGCTTGTTGGCCCAGCGGAAAGCGGGCCGGACAATAGTTCGCGATCCACTCCATCGCAACGTCCGGGCCGGACGAAATTTGTTTCCCTAAGGAGGCGAGCTGAACTCTCCGCCTTTCCAATGGCGGTTCCCGCAGAAGCTAGTGGTCAAAATCAAACGTAAAAGTCCGGGGCGCCTTCCGCAATTTCAAGGAGTTCTCCGGCTTGCAAGGGGTTCGAAGCGTTTGATTCTATCCACTAGAGCAATGCGCAATCAGCCCACGCCGGCCCGGTGTCATGCCCGCGCAAGCGGGCATCCAGCAAGACATTGATCGAACTAAGGCGACTGTATTGCGCGGGTCAAGCGAAGCTTGCTTGATCGAAAGTGATGTCGTCGCGAATGAGGGCGTTTGCGATGCCGACCATTCGGCGGGCGACGGCGACGAGGGCGACCTTTGCGGGTTTTCCTGCTGCGCGCAGGTCGAGATAGATCTGCTTGAACCTGGGATGGCTTCGCACCGCGACGAGGGCGGCCATGTAGAAGGCGGCGCGCAAGCAGGGGCGGCCCCCGGAGATGGCGTTGCGCCCGAGCGAAAGTCCGGATTGCGACGGATGGGGCGCGAGGCCTGCGAGGCTCGCGGCTTCCTTTCGTCCGATTTCGCCCAGCTCCGGCATTTCGATGACGACCAGGGTGGAGATGCGCGCAGCAATGCCGGGCATAGAGGACAGAATGGCGCGCCGGCGCGCCATTCTGTCCTCGGCCTCAATGCGGCGGTCGAGTTCGGCTTCGATCGCCCGGCGTCTGTCTTCGAGCAGCGCGATCATCTCCCGGCAGGAGTCGAGAATCAGCGGATCGAAGGCCTGCTTGAGGCGTGTCTTCTCGATCGCGATGGATTCAGTCAGCTGCCGCCGCCTTGTCGACAGCGCCTTGAGACCCGCCTGTCCGGCGTCCCTGAGAGGTCGCAGCTCATCGGCCATGACGTGAGCAAAGCGCGCAATCAGGCTTGCGTCCAGCTTGTCCGTCTTGGCGATGAGGCCCTCGGCGTCGCGAAACGCCTTGATCCGCCGCGGATTGACCATAAAGACCGTGACGTCCGCTTCGATCAGCGCCGCCGTCAGCCTCCGCGCATAGCCCCCGATCGCCTCCAGCGCCACCCGGCCCACGCCACGCTGGCCCAGGGCGGCGACAATTGTTGCAATACCCGCCTCGTTGTTGCGCACACGGATCGGCTTGCCGAAGGGATGAAACCCGAGGTCAAGCCAAGTCGAGCCGACGTCAACGCCGGCTGAAACGGAACTCTCCAGCATGAGATTGATCCTGTCCTATACGCGGGCGCGCCTTAAGGCGGCCCCTGCGACTGTTCGGAACAAACACCCGCATCCAGGACCCAGCCAGAGTCCGAGCCCCTCGATCCGATAGAGCACGAAACGAGGCCCCGGATTCCCACGATCGCCGGATGCAACAACTCGATCTTATCCAAGCCGCCGCGCAGGTATAGGATTCCCGCTTGCGCGGGGGAATGACAATACGGCCGACTGCGATTCGATCTGAACGCGCGTTGCTCTAGCGACAAGCGCCCGGCCTTTTCTGTGATTCTTCTTGACAGGAGCGACGATGTTCGCTATATGTTCTAACTGGCAAATCCCTCGCCCAGGAGTCGGGCGCCGATGGAGAGGCCGTGCTGGTTGGAAAGGAAAATTGCTCGCTCGACGCAACCAGCGCGCGAACGAGGCGCGAGGGGAGAATTTTTTTACTCCAATCGCTCGCAACCCATTGAAAAGGCTCGATTCGGAAAAATAAACGCTAGTAAACGACAGCTATTTTGCTAGCGCTTATTAGCATTTACTAGCGTTTGTTGGCGTTTATGGACGTTTATTCCCATCGGCTATCGCGGGGGTTCGCGTACAGGTTGTCGAAGCCGAAGGATCACCAAGTCATGCGGTGGGCGCCAGCGGCCCGTCGAGCAGCGCCTTCAGCGTCGCGATCGTCGAAGAGTCCACCTCGCCGTCGACCCGCTCCGGCCGGAAATGCCGCTGAAAGGCCGCGACCACCTGCCGGGTCTGGCGATCGTAGACTCCCGTGATCTTCACGCCATAGCCATAAAGCGCCAGCATCGTCTGCATCGCCCGCACCGGCGGGCCCTCCTCCTCGTGGGCGAGCAGCGGTTCGCCGACGAGCGGCGCGGGCTTGGTCCAGCAGCCGACGCCACCCCTGAACAGCGCCTCCCACGGAAACGCCTCGCCCGGGTCGCGCTTGCGCGCCGGGGCGACGTCGGAATGCGCGAGGACCCGCTTCGGAGCGATTCCCCAGCGCGCGCAGATGTCGCGCGCGAGCTTGATCGTCGCCTCGACCTGGGGTGAGGGAAACGGCGGCGAGCCGCCGTCATGGCCGGGATTGACGATCTCGATCCCGATCGAGGCGGAGTTGAGGTCGGTCTCGCCTTTCCACGAGCTCCTGCCCGCGTGCCAGGCGCGCTCGCTCTCGGCGACCAATTGGTCGATCGAGCCGTCTTCCCAGATCAGATAATGCGACGACACCTCGGAGGCGGGGTCGGTCAGCGCCTTCAGCGCCGCCTCGCCCGTAGGCATTCCGGTATAATGCAGGATGATTGAGTTCGGCCGGCCATAGCCGCGCCGCTCGCCATAGTTGGGCGAGGCCACGAAGCGGCGGGCGAGCGGGCTGTCTGGAATCGGGAGCGCGGTCATGTCCCGCGCCTGGACCGCGCGCAGAACGCGACGGGACCGCGCCATGGCGAGAAGCTGTAGCCATGGCGCGTGAAGCCTGGGTCGATCAGTACCAGGCGCGGCAGACGTGCTGGCCGTAGGCGTTCCAGCCCCACCGCGCACAATGGTGGTGGTAGCGCGGCGCCGTCACGGCGTTGCCGATCAGCGCGCCAGTCCCGGCGCCGAGGATGCCGCCGGCAATGGCGCCGCCAGCGCTGCCGCCGGTAAGCGCCGATCCGATCAGCGCGCCGCCGCCGGCGCCGATCGCGCCGCCGGCCAGCGTGCCGGTCTGCTGTTGCGGCGTGTAGCAGCCCGAAACGGACAGCGCGCCGGTCAAGGCCAGCGCGAGAGCGAACGTTTTCCTCATGTTTCCTCCCTTTGCTCAGTAGAAAGCGGTGCAGACTCGGTTGCCGTTGTAATCATAGCCCCACTGCGCGCAGCGCCCGGGCGGCGGGGCTGTCGCGGCGTTGCCGATCAACGCGCCCGTTCCGGCGCCGAGCAGGCCGCCCGCGATGGCGCCGCCGGCGCTGCCGTGGGTCAGCGCCGACCCGATCAGCGCGCCGCCGCCGGCGCCGATCGCGCCGCCGGCCAACGTGCCCGTCTGCTGTTGCGGCGTCTGGCACGCCGACACCAAAAGCGCGCCGGCTAAGGCCAGCGCGAGAGTGAAAGTCTTCTTCATGTTTCCCCTTTTTTGGCTCAATAGAAAGCAGTGCAAACCCGGTTGCCGTTGTAGTCGTAAGCCCATTGCGCGCATCGCCCTGGTGGCGGTCCGCCGGCGTAACCGGGCGGCGGGCCGCCGTAGTAGCCCGGAGGCGTCGCCGCCGAGCCGATCAGGGCGCCGGAACCCGCGCCGATGGCCGCCCCCGCCAGCGCGCCGCCCGCGCTGCCGCCCGACACCGCCGAACCGATGAGAGCGCCCGTTCCGGCCCCGAGCGCGCCCCCGACCAGCGCATTCTGCTGCTGCGGCGCCTCGCAGGCCGAGAGGCTGACCGCGGCGCCGAGCGCCAGCGAAAGCGTCAGAATCTTGTTCATGCGAGGCATTCTCCCGTCCGCTAACCGCCACAATCCCATAATTCGAATGAAGCTACAATGAACAAGCCCCGGCTTCGGTTCCGCTTGCCGCCCGTGCTATTCCGCAGGTGCGCGGATTATGCTTGACCGACGCCGCTCTGGCCCAATATCCCTGCTGAGCCAGTCGGCCGGACGGCCGCCGTTTAAAATGCGGAGGAAAGTCCGGGCTCCATACGGATACGGCGCCGGATAACGTCCGGCGGGGGCGACCCCAGGGAAAGCGCCACAGAAAACAAACCGCCTTAATCGCAGGGCCGCAAGGCCATTCGCGGGAAGGCAAGGGTGAAAGGGTGCGGTAAGAGCGCACCGCGCAGGCGGCAACGTCGGCGGCATGGCAAGCCCCGCCGGGAGCAAAACCGAATAGGAGCGACGCGCGGCGCTTTTTAAGCGCCGCAGGGCCTCATCCGTTGGCCCTGCCGCTCGGGTTGGTTGCTCGAGGCGCCCGGCGACGGGCGTCCCAGAGGAATGGCCGTCACGTCGGGGTGATAAGCCCCGGCCATACAGAACCCGGCTTACAGGCCGGCTGGCGTTTATTGCCCGCCTCATTCAAACTCGGTCACAAGGGACCCGATCGCCCAATGACGCGGCCTTCGCACGAAGGGAACGAATGGATGTTGCGCGCTGAAAAAGTCATACCCGCAGGCCGTTGGTCCGGCGCTCCCGCCGACACGGTGCTGCTCGATTTCGACGAGCGCTATCGGCGTCGTGTGACCATGACCGGCGTCGGAGGGCTCGAATTCCTGCTCGACCTCCCGGAGGCGACAATGCTGCGCGGCGGCGATGGGTTGCGGCTTGAGGACGGACGAACCGTCGAAGTGGTCGCCGAGCCTGAACCGCTGGCCGAGATCCGGGCCGCCGATCCCCTGGCGCTGGCGCGGCTCGCCTGGCACCTCGGCAACCGCCATCTGCCAACCGAAATATTGCCGAAGGGGCTGCGCATCCGGCGCGATCCCGTCATCGAGGCGATGGCCGGGGGTCTGGGAGCGCGGGTGATCGCGCTCGAGGCGCCGTTCAATCCCGAGGGCGGCGCCTATGTGAAGGCCAGCACCGGGGACTCCCAGGGGCATGATCATGACCATGACCATGGCCACGGGCATGATCATGACCACCACCACGATCGCGCCCACGACCACCATCACGACCACGGACATGGGCCCCGAGCCTGAGAGCGGCGCTCCGCTGCCGCTTCTCATCTGGCTCTCGCCGGCGTTCCCGGTCGGCGCCTTTGCCTATTCGCATGGGCTCGAATGGGCGATCGAAGCGGGCGACATTGTCGATGCGTCCTCGCTTCGAGGCTGGCTCGTCGATCTTCTGGAATTCGGCGCGCCGCGCTCCGACGCCATCCTGTTTGCGGCCGCGTTTTGCGCCGCCTCGGCGCTCGATTGGCCGGCCCTTATCGAGATCAACGCGCTGGCGGTCGCCTTGACGGCTTCGGCCGAGCGGCGCCTCGAAACGACGGCGCAGGGAGCCGCGTTTGTCGCCGCCGCGCGCGCAGCCTGGGATTGCGAGCCGTGCCGGTGGCTCGATCAGGCGCCGGACGGCCGCATCGGCTATCCGGTCGCGGTCGCCGCCGTGGCGAGCGGGCACGGTCTGCCGCTCGGCGCCAGCCTTGAGGCTTTCGTCCTCGCTCAGGCCGCGAACCTCGTCTCCGCCGCCCTCCGTCTCGGGGTGATCGGGCAGACCGACGGCCAGAAGATTCTCGCGGCGCTCCTGACGCGCGTCCGGTCTTTAGCGCACGAGGCTCAAACCGCGCGCCTCGCCGACCTCGGCGGCTGCGCGTTCCGCTCCGACATCGCCGCCATGCGGCACGAGACTCAATATTCGAGGCTGTTCCGGTCATGACCACGAGCAAACAACCCCTTCGCGTCGGAATCGGCGGCCCGGTCGGCTCGGGAAAAACGGCGCTCATGGAGCAGCTCTGCAAACGCCTGCGCGACGAATTCGACATCGCCGCCATCACCAACGACATCTACACCAAGGAGGATGCCCGCATTCTGGTCGAGGCCGGGGCGCTTCCGCCTGAACGAATCATCGGGGTCGAGACCGGCGGATGCCCGCACACCGCCATTCGCGAGGACGCCTCAATCAATCTTGCCGCGGTGTCGGAGATGCGCAAGCGCTTCGCCAATCTCGACCTCATCCTCATCGAATCGGGCGGCGACAACCTCGCCGCGACCTTCTCGCCCGAGCTCGCCGACCTCACGATCTATGTGATCGACGTCTCCGGCGGCGAGAAGATCCCGCGCAAAGGTGGCCCGGGCGTGACCCGCTCGGATCTTTTGGTGATCAACAAGATCGACCTCGCTCCTTACGTCGGCGCTTCGCTCGAGGTGATGAAGACCGACGCGCTGATGATGCGCAGAGGCCGTCCATTCGTGCTGGCGAATATGAAGACCGGGGTGGGCATCGAGGCGATCATCGCCTTCCTGCGTCTCAAGGGCGGCCTGAAAGCGCCTGAGTCGGCATGGACCCCTGACTAATCGGCGCGGTTTTCGCAGCTTCGCGCAGCACGGAGAGGCGGGAGGAACCTTAACCGAGGCCCGGGCGTTGACAGTGTGAAGCACCCACGGTAGGCATTCGAATGCGGTCCACACGGCCTTATCGCCACGGCAATTTGCCGGCGGCTTTGCTCGACGCCGCCCGCAAAATTCTTGATGAGAACGGCTCGCAGGCCGTTGGGCTGCGCGAGACCGCTCGGCGCGTCGGCGTATCGGCGACGGCCGCTTACCGGCATTTCACCAGCAAGGACGATCTCCTGGCTTCCGTCGCCGCCGAAGGTTTCCGTGAGCTCGCCGCAGCGATGCAGGACGCGACGCGCGGGCCCAATCTTCTCACGCGAGCGGGCCTTGCTTACATCGAGTTCGCTCACCAAAATCCGGGCCTCTTTCGGCTCATGTTCGGGCCTGTCCTCGCCGAGCGCGGCAAATATCCGGCGCTCCATGCGGCGACCTTGAGTGTCGAGGATCTGCTGCTGCGCGGCGTTGCGGACCTCGACCAGCGGGCGTTCGATGAGAACCTGGCGGCCATGGCCGCGTGGGGTCTCGTGCATGGACTTTCGCATCTGATCGTCGACGGCTTCTTTCCGGTGGCGCAAGCGACGAGCCGGGCGGAGGAGATCCTGGCCAAAATCAGATTGCCGAGGCCGGCGATTTCGGAGCCGCTCCAGTGAAGCGCCTCGCCGCCTCGGGCGTCCATCCTCGTCCAGCGCGAATAAGTTCTAACGGCTGAGTTCGCTTGCAATCTCGCGATCATCGCCGGAGCGCGGCGCCGTCCGGCGGCTCCCGGTGTGATCCTGGTCATCGATCAGGGAACAACCTCGACCCGGGCGATCGTGTTCGGCCCCGACGCCGAGCCGGTCGCGAGCGCGCAGGCCGAGTTTCCCCAGATCTACCCGCGCCCCGGCTGGGTCGAGCACGATCCCGAGGAGCTCTGGCGGAGCGACGCTCGCCGACCGCGCGCGAGGCGCTCAAGCGCGCCGGCGTGCGACGCGCGCGACTCGCGGCGATCGGCATCGCCAACCAGCGCGAGACGACGCTGATGTGGGAGCGCGCGACGCGGCAAGCCGATCGCACAACGCGATCGTCTGGCAGGACCGGCGCACGGCGCGAGCTGTGCGCGCGAGCTGAAGGCCGACGGGCGCGCGAGCGCGGTGGACGCGCGAGCGACCGGGCTCGCTGCATCGATCCCTATTTCTCGGCCACGAAAATCGCCTGGCTCCTCGACCACGTCGCTGGCGCGCGCGCGCGCGCCGAGCGCGGCGAACTCGCCTTCGGCACGGTCGACACGCTTTCTGCTGTGGCGCTTGACCAACGGCGCGCGTCCACGCGACCGACGCCACCAACGCCTCGCGCACGATGCTCTACGACATCCGCGCCGGCGCCTGGGACGACGAGCTGCTGCGGCCTGTTCGGCGTGCCGCGCGCGCTGCTGCCCGAGGTCAGGGACAGCGGCGGCAGAGTTCGGCGACGCCGCGCCCGAGCATCTTCGGCGCGGCGTTCCGATCCGCGGCGATGGTCGGCGACCAGCAGGCGGCGCTGATCGGCCAGGCCTGCTTTCGGCCCGGCATGGTGAAGAGCGACCTACGGCACAGGCGGCTTTCGTGCTGCTGAACACCGGCGAGAAGCGCCGTCGCCTCGACGCCATCGTCTGCTGACGACCGATCGCCTACCAGCTGGCGGGGCAAACGGACCTATGCGCTCGAGGGCTCGATCTTCTCGGCCGGCGCGGCGGTGCAATGGCTGCGCGACGGCCTCGGAGATCATCGCCAGCGCGCGCGGAAGCCGGAGGCTCGCCGCCAAGGCCGACCCGACGAAGGGCGTCTATCTGCGTCCCCGCCTTCGCCGGCCTCGGCGCGCCCTATTGGAGCTCCGAGCGCGCGGCGCCATCCTCGGCGCTTGACGCGCGGAACGTCGCGCGAGGACATCGTAAGGGCTGCGCTGGAGAGCGTCGGCTACCAGACGCGCGACCTGATCGAGGCGATGAGCGCCGACGGCGGCGCCAGCGCGATCGAGCGTCATGCGCGTCGACGGCGGCATGGCGGCGAGCGACTGGACGATGCAGTTCGTCGCCGACATGGCTCGACGTCGCCGGTCGAGCGGCCGCGCGATGCTCGAGATCGACCGCGCTGGGCGCGGCTTTCGCCGCCGGCTGGCAGGCGGGCGTTTATCCTGGTCCCGAGTTCTTCGCCGAGCGCCGATGTCCGGACCGCGTCTTTACGCCCGCCATGGACGCGGCGGCCTGCGAGGCGCTTTACCGCGGCTGGCGGGCGGCGGTGGAACGGGCGCTGTGACCGACCCGCTTCCGACGCCGGGCCCACGCAAATCTGTTCAAGGTAAACGCTGGCGTTCAGTCGCGTTTACCGGCTTTTAGGCCTGCGTTTATTCAGTCTCCCGAGGTGACTGGCTACCGCTTCTCGGTGAGTTCGCGCCGCGCTCGTCCATAAAGCGCGTTGGCGATCGCTACGCGCGCGTTGGCGCGCTCTCGCGCCTCGATGGGCTGCCGGTCGGGATGATGGCGCCAGACGAAATCGCGCCAGCGGGAGGTGAGTTGGCCGAGCGTCAGGGGCTCGCCAAGCCCGAGCTCAGCGGCGATCTCGGTCGGCGTGTCGCTCGGCCGCGGCCGCCGCTTCCCGGGGCGGAGGTTTTGGCGGCGGCGCGGGCCGGTCGGCGGCTCGTCCGTCCAATCGAGCGCCAGGCCAAACCGCGCCTTTCCGCCGGAGTTTCGGCGCGGGACCGAGCGGGACGCCCACGCCAACGCGGGGCTCGCCGGGTCGGCGCCGGCTCGCCATCGCTGGAAGCGCGATATGCGCGCCGAGCCTCGTCGAGGGCGCGCTCGAACGGGTCGCTGCGGCGGTCGGACATCGTGGCGCGATCCGGGCCGGGTCAGCCCGCCGCCGCGCGGCTGCGGGGAGACGAGCGGGACGGCGAGGCCTCCTCGGTTTCGCCGTCGGCGACGACGCAGTTGCGGCCCTGGACCTTGGCCTCATAGAGGCGCTGGTCGGCCCGCTTGAGCAGGTCGTTGGCCGACTCGTCCGGCCTCAGCCTGGCCACCCCGAACGATGCGGTCACCTTGCTTATGCGCTCGCCGCTCGGCTCGATGGTCCATTGCTTGGCCTCGAGAACGCCCCGGATCCGCTCGGCTGCGGTCACCGCGTCGGCGAGGCGCGCGCCCGGGAAGATCAGCGCGAACTCCTCGCCGCCGAATCGCGCGACCTTGTCCTGTCCGCGCACGTTCTGCACCAGGATGTTGGCGAACAGGCGCAACAGGCGGTCGCCGACCAGATGGCCGAAGCGATCGTTGACATTCTTGAACTTGTCGATGTCGGCAATCGCCAGGCAAATGTTGTCGCCAAGCCTGCGCGCCTTATCCACCTCCTCCGGGAAACAGGCGTCGAAGAAGCGCCGGTTGCCAATCGCGGTCACGGCGTCGCGTAAGCTCGCTTCTTCCGCCCGTTCGAGGTTTGTCTGCAAGTGGACCACCTGGAGGCGCGACTCTTCGAGCTGGTTCCTGACGTTGTAAAGCCGATCGCGCATCTCGCGATTGTCCTCGATGAGGGCCATCACGATCTCCTTGATCGGGCCGACGGCTTCCTGCCGCGACAGGCGCTGGTTGGCGCCGTCGAGCCGCTCGGAAAAGCTGTCGCTGTCGGTCATATGGGCCTGCAGCACCTTTGCGAATGGCGCAGGAGCCGGTCGACCTTCTCCTCCTTCCCGTCCGTCGTCCCGAGGCGTTGCGGCTTGACCGCCGCTCTCGGCGGGCTCGGCGCCGCGAGCGTCAAACGCCCGAGCCCAACGCCGATCCAGCCCAGCAGCAGAAGCTGCAGGAGCGGAGTTTCGCCCGGAATCAGGGACCGCAACGCGCCGAGCGCTCCGTCCGGAACAAGCGGCGCAGCGCGGTCAGCGCCACGGCGCAAGGAGGACGGCGCCGAAAGCATAAGCCGTGTGGAATCGCGCTCGGGCGAATCGCGTGATCTTCATGATCAGGCCGCTCGCTCTCGAGGCGAGGGTGGGAAGGGCGGCGAGCGCCTCGCCGCGGCGGCGAGCTCGCTCGGGGGACGATCCGCGTTCTGCGTGGCGCATTCCGGCCGGCCTCTGATCGATGCGCGCGGGCGGCCATCATGGCGGGCGCGGGCGCGCTCGCGCGCGACGCGACGGACAGGTCCAAATCATTCGGACCGGATCTGTCTTAACGCTTCGGGTTACTGTTCTGTAAGCGGCGTCGAAGCTTTACCGGTCATATTGCGATCGGCCGATGCGAGCATGCTTCGGGTTTCGACTCGATGGCGCTCTTTGATCCGCGAGAAACCGGCGTCCAGTTTTTCGCCGCGCGCTCCAGGGGCTCGCGGCTGACTGACGGCAATTGGAAAGCAAATCGAGCGCGCGCTACGTGACCGCGCCAAGGAGGAGACACGAGCATGGCGATCGAGGGACGCGGGGACGCAGAAAGGGCCACAGGATCAGGCTCGGGATGGTCGGCGGCGGCGAGGGCGCCTTCATCGGCGCGGTTCACCGGATCGCCTCGCGCATCGACGACCATTACGATCTTGTCGCCGGCGCGTTGTCGTCGACGCCCGACAAAGCGCGCCGTTCGGGCCAGGCGCTGGGCCTCGCCGCGGACCGGATCTACGACGACTATGAGAGCATGGCGAAGGCCGAGGCCAAGCGGGCCGACGGGATCGAGGCGGTCGCCATCGTCACGCCGAACGACGCCCACGCCGGGCCGACCTACGCGTTCCTCAAGGCCGGGATCCACGTCATCTGCGACAAGCCGCTGACGGTCAGCCTCGCGGAAGCGAAAAAGATGCGCGACGCGGTCGAGAAGTCGGGCCTCGTGTTCGCGCTGACCCACAATTACACCGGCTATCCGCTCGTGCGCCGCATGCGCGAGATGGTCCGCGCGGGCGAACTCGGCGAGATCCGTCTCGTTCAGGCCGAATATCCGCAGGACTGGCTGACCGGCGCGGCCGAGGCCAGCGGCAACAAGCAGGCCGAATGGCGCGTCGATCCGAAGCGCTCGGGCGCGGGCGGGTCGCTCGGCGACATCGGCACCCACGCCTATAATCTCGCCGACTACGTGACCGGGCTCGAGCTAGCCGAACTCGCGGCCGACCTCACCTCGTTCGGCGCGGGGCGCCGGCTCGACGACAACGCGCAGATCATGCTGCGATACGCCAATGGCGCGCGCGGCGCGATCTGGGCGAGCCAGGTCGCGCCGGGCAACGAGAACGGCCTCATGCTGCGCGTCTACGGGACGAAGGGCGGCTTCCACTGGAGGCAGGACAATCCGAACTACCTCTTCTGGACGCCGTATGAGAAAATCGACCCGCATCATCACCCGCGGCGGGCCCGATTCGGGGGAGGCGGCGGCGCGGGTGACGCGCGTTCCGCCGGGGCACCCGGAGGGCTATCTCGAAGGCTTCGCCAACATCTATTCGGAGGTCGCGCTCGCCATCAAGGCGGCCCGGGTGGGCAAGAAGCCGCTCAAGTCCGTGCATTTCCCGACCATCGACGATGGCGTCAAGGGCCTCGCCTTTGTCGAGGCCGCGGTCAAGTCGTCGAAGGCCAACGGCAAGTGGGTGAAGCCGTGAGGCGCTCGCTGCGCCAGGCCTTCCGCCCTTGACGAGTGCATTTCTGCAGACTCAATCTTTTCAAGCATTGCGGCGCCTTTTACGAGCTCCCGCCGGCGCGCGGGCGGCGCCGTTCTTGCGTCTCGGAGGACGCGGCCCCTTGAAGGACCATCAGAACCTCCATCTACCATCCATCCAACATCCATATGGATGGTACAGTTGCCCGCTCGCTCGCCTACTACCCCAAACCGCCCGACAGCGAAAAGCTGACCCTCAACCTTGGCTTCGTCGATCTCGGATCGATCGACCTTCTGGTGCGCGACGGCTTCTATTCCAACCGCTCGGATTTCATCCGCACCGCGATCCGCAACCAACTCGCAACCCACGCCGATACGGCAAAACAGGCGGCTTCCCGGCTCACGCTCGAATGGGCCTGCGGACCTTCGCCCGCAAGGACCTCGAAGCCGTTCAGGCGGCGGGAGAACAGCTCGAGATCCGCGTGCTGGGCCTCGCGGTCATCGCCGACGACGTCACGCCCGATCTCGCGCGGGCGACGATCGAATCGATCACCGTCCTTGGCGCGCTGCATGCGCCCGCCAAGGTCAAGACCGCGCTCGCCGATCGCCTGCGCTGACTATTCCGACAAGGAACAACGATGAAATTACGCGTTCTCGACGCAATGGGCGACGCTCTGGGGCTGGTGAAAAAATCCGATCTTGGCGGGGCGACCGCACTCATCCGCAAGGCGCTGTCCGGCGAGACCGCGCGCGGAGACGAGCGCCGGCGAAGCCGAAGCGCTCACCGCCAGGCGGCGAAGGTCATTCCGCTGCCCCGCGCGCCGCCCGTTGGGCGAGACTCTGCGCGCTCTGCGCGCCCGGCCGATCAGCCGCCCGGCCGCCCCGATGCGCCCGAACGCGGGCCGACGCCGGATCTCGGCGAACGATTCCTGAAGCGCACCTATGCGGCGCCGCGGGCTCGCTCGACTACCGGCTCTATGTCCCGGCCGATCACGAAGGGCGGGAGCTGGCGCTTGTGCTCATGCTGCACGGCTGCGCGCAGGACCCGGAAGATTTCGCGCTCGGCACGCAGATGAACGATCTCGCCGAGGAGTTCGGCCTTATCGTCGCCTATCCGCACCAGCCGCGCCGCGCCAACGCTCCGGCTGCTGGAACTGGTTCGACCGGCGCCATCAGAACCGCGGCTCCGGCGAACCGGCCAAACTCGCGGGCCTCGCGCAGGCGCTGGCGAAGGAGTTCGACATCCGCAGGGAGCGCGTTTTCGCCGCCGGGCCTGTCGGCGGGCGGCGCGATGGCGGAGGTTCTCGCCGCGACCTACCCGGACGTGTTCGACGCGGTCGGGGTCCATTCCGGCCTGCCCTATAAGTCGGCCGGCGACGTGCCGTCCGCCTTCGCCGCGATGAAGGGAACGGCGGCCTTCGATCCCGCGCCGCTCGCCGTCGGCGATCGGCGCTGCCCGCAAGATCATCTTTCATGGGCTGGCCGACGGGACGGTCAATCCCGTCAACGGCGAACGCATGCTCGACGAGGTCGAGCAGCGCGAGAGACCTCGCTCGACGAGAAGCGACCTCGACTGGCCGATCGAGGGCGGCCGTGTGACCCGCGACGGTGCTGAAAGACGCCGACGGCCGCCCGGTCGCCGAGCAATGGCTGGTCGAGGGCGGCGGCCACGCCTGGTTCGGCGGCGACCCGCGCGGCAGCTACACGCAGAATGTCGGCCTCGACGCCTCGCGCGTGATGGTGCGCTTTTTCTTGGCGGAGTGGGCGCTCCGGCGGTTGCTTGAAGGATCGCCCTCAATTTCGGCAAGCCGCGCCACGCCACTTAAGCCACGAAGGCGACGCCGCCGGAAAGCGCGCTTCCCTCTCTTCCGCCGACAGGAGCCGGGGCGGCGCGGGCGAAGTCGGCGCGGCCGATCCGCCGGGCACAACCCGGCCGGACAGCCATGCGCGGTCAAGGCTCGCCGCGGGCTCGACCGCTGGATGCCACAGCCCGCAGACAATCGGTTCGCGGCCGTTGGTCGTGTTAAGAATGAGCGGGGAGGAACGGACCGGGGCGCCCACTCTCCCGAGCGGTCTGACGCCGTTAGGCCCGTAAAAGGACGTATTCCCCGGGGACTGCTGGGTAGAGTTCGCCGACAGCGACCTGGCCGGATTTCCAACCCGGCGTCTGGTTGGGTTCGGACGGGGTGGAACTGAGCCCGGGCGGCTTCGCCCTTCCGTCGCCGCCATTAGCCATAGCGGGCGTCGCACAAACAAGGGCGAGCGCCGCCGCAGACTAGGACTCCAATCAATAGGTGTTTCATGTCATGCCTCCAATGAGGCGCTCTCCGGCGTTCGATCGACACGGCGCCTGCGCCTTTATTTCAGAGAACATTAACTGGGCGAGACGCTGCGATTTGCGGCGATACATTGGCAAAATCCAAAATAATAATTTAATTCTTCAAAATCACCGAATATCAATAAATTATAATTTAGTTAGTCTTATAACTATTTCACAACCGATCGCGGGCGACTCCTGAGCGTTGGCGGAGGCCCATCCCTGTCGCGGAGGCCGAAGGGCCGGGGTTCTTCAGCGCCGGTCGGGCCAGCTCTCCTCGAGCCGTCGTAGGATGGCGCCTGGTTCGGCGGCGACCCGCGCGGCAGCTTTAGCCAAACTCGGGCTCGACGCCTCCCGGGTGACGGCTGAGCCTTTCCCCTTGCGGAGGCACATGAGCACCTTGCAATTCCATCGAGTCGGGCCGCCGTAGTCGCGGTCGCAGACGCGACGGCCGCGCTCGAGCCGAGCGGCTACAATTGGTGGCGTCATCGGAGGCACTAAACGCATCTGTCGATGCTTCGGCAGGCATGACTGGCGGTTTGTGTATTTGAGTTGACAGGAATCGTGTACGATAATACACTTGATGACGGTCATCGAAACGGCGCCCTTCAACGGACTGGATGGCCAGCCTGAAGGACCTGAAGACGCGGGCCGGGATCGCCGAGCGCCTGCGGCGCGTCGCCATTTCCGGATCGTTCGGGGATTTCGAAGGACATCGGAGACGGCGTGGGCGAATTGCGTTTCCATTTCGGTCCCGGATATCGGGTGTATTTCTGCCGGCGCGGGAGCGATGTCGTTATTCTGCTCGGCGGTGGCGCCAAGGGATCGCAGTCCCGGGACATCAAGGCCGCAAAGGCGCTCGCGAGGGAGGTCTGACCGATGGTCGAAACGCGCGCGTTTGATATTCAGAACTACCTCAAGACCCCGGAGGAACGGGCCGCCTATATCGAGGTGCTCCTCGAAGAGGGCGATCCGTCTTTCATCGCTTCCGGGCTTGGGGAAGATCGCGGAGAGCGATCGGGGTGACCGAATTCTCCCGGCAGACGGGGTTGAGCCGGGAGGCGATCTACAAGGGACTTGTTCCCGGGGGGAACCCGACCCTCGACACGATCACGAAAGCGACGCGAGCGCTTGGGCTTCAGTTGACGGTCAAGGCCGGCTGACGCGCTCCGGTCGCGGCGATCAAAGATGGTGGCCGTATGCCGATAGTCTCAGAGAATGGGGAACCCCCCGCGCTATCGTCGGGATACGGCGGACTTTATCGCGGCTACCGTTTGAGACGACGATGGCGTCGACGCCCAGCATTCCAAGTTTTGCGCTTGCCTTGGACGGATCCCCATAAACGCCGTCGTCGGGCCCAAACCTGGATCCGTGGACAAGCCGATCCTCACGGACAAGGCTCGGGTCAAGAGCGAGCATCAGCGACGTATCGTTCAGACCCGCATGGGTTCCGATCTCCGGGAGCGTGAAGCCCTTATCTTTCAGAATCTGGATGAAAGCGATTTGCGCCGCGTCGTAATATTGCGTCACCGCATGCGCGCGGACGTTCGACGAGGCCCATTCACGGTTGAGTTTGTTCGCCACGGTCTTTTCGTCGGCCTGATAGCCGCCGTGATCGCCCAGAAAGACGATGTCCTTGAAGCCGTGCAGTTTGAAGCTCCGGGCCGCGTATTCAAGAATCGTTTCAAACGCGCCTGCCGGCACGCTTATCGTTCCAGGGAAACGCATGTGTCCGGATGGCGGACTGAAGGCGCCTTCAGGGACGTAGGCGATCACCGGAGCGACAAGCGCGTCGCCTAACGCGACGGCGATCCGCTCGCTGAGCAGCTTGACGCGCCGATTGTGTTTTCCGAGCGCCATCGCAGGGCCGTTCTGCTCGGTTCCGCCGATGGGCACGATGATGGTGGTTTTGCCCGCGGCGATTTCGTCCCTGAGCTCGGTCCAGGTGAGATCCTCGAGGAAGACCGAGGGACGCTCGTCGGAATACGCGACGGAAGCGAAAATGAAAATGAGCAACGGCGGAAGCAGGAGACGCGCCGCCCGCCTCATGGATTTCATGCGCTATTTCCGCGGCGCCGACAAAAAGGCCTGGAACGCCGCATGCGCCTCGGGGGACTTGAGCGCCGCGCTGAAGGCGTGCGTCTCCTCCGCCATCCGCGCCTTCACAGCCTCGCCGTCGCCGCGCATGAGGCGGCGTGTCGCCAGGAGGGCCGCCCTGGGCTTGGCCGCGAGCGCGGCCGCCTTTTCCATCGCATGGGGCAAAAGCCTGTCCTGAGGCAAAAGCGCATTGACGAGGCCGAGTCTGAGCGCCTCCTCGGCCCCGAACGGCTCGGCGAGCATGAGGAGCTCGGCCGCCTTGGCGCGCCCGAAGCGCTGCGGCGCGAGCAGCGAGGAGCCGGCCTCAGGCACGAGGCCGAGATTGACGAAGGGCGTCTGGAAGCGCGCCTCAGGCGTGGCGTAGACGAGGTCGCAATGGAAGCACAGCGTCGTCCCGACGCCGATCGCGAGCCCATCGACCGCGGCGACGAGCGGCTTCTCGAACTCGGCCAGCTTCTGCACGAACCGCCAGGCGGGAAACTCGCCCGTCTCGTGCATGGCGACGGCGAGAAAGTCGTTGAGGTCGTTGCCGGCGGTGAAGACGCCGCCCTTGCCGCTCAAAACGAGCGCGCCGATGTCGGGATCGCGCTCGGCCGTCTCGAACGCCTCGATCAGCTTTTCGTACATCGCGCCGGTGATCGCGTTCTTCTTCTGCGGCCTCGCGAAGGCCGCCGACAGGACCGCGCCTTCGCGACTGACTTCGATGTCCTCTGTCATGCGGTCTCCGCCAGGATGGCTTCATAGGGTTCGAGCGGGCGCGTCGCCCGAGGCGATGGCGCGTGCGAGCCCGGGCGCTGCGGTCATCGAGTTTCTCGGCGAAGAAGCGGGCGAGGCCGACGCGCCCAAGCTCGCTCTCGTCGCCGCCAGCCGCCAGCGCCTCAGCCGCGAGCCCGGCCTTGGCCAGGCACGCCCCGCCGAGCGTCAGGCCGAACAGGCGCAGGTATTGCGACGCGCCGGCGAGCGCCGAATTCTGGCCGGCCGCCAGCCAGTCGAGCGTGAGCCGGGTCGATTCTTCGAGCGCGTCCGCAGCCTCGGCGAGCCGCTCCGCCGTCGCGCCGAAGCCCGCGCCGCCTCTGGCCGCGACGTCGCTCGCCGTCTGCCGGATTCGGGCGATCTCGGCGCGCACGGTCTCGCCGCCGGCGAGCGGCAGCTTGCGCTGCACGAGATCGACGCCATGGATGCCGTTCGCGCCTTCGTAGATCGCCGCGATCCGGGAATCGCGCATGTGCTGGGCGGCGCCGGTCTCCTCGATGAAGCCCATGCCGCCATGGACCTGCACGCCGATCGAGGTGGCCTCGTCGCCGATATCGGTCGAGAAGCGCCTTGGCGATCGGGGTCAGCAGCGCCGCGCGATTGGCGGCCGCCGTTCGTTCGGCTTGCGTCGGCGCGTGCTCGGCGAGGTCGAGCGCGGCGCCCGTCAGATGGCAGATCCCGCGCGCGGCGTGGACGGTTCGCCTTCATCGTCATCAGCATGCGCTGCACATCGGCGTGCTCGATGATCGGGCTCATGCCGTCGCCCTTCGCCGCCCGGCCCTGGCGGCGCTCGCGCGCATAGGCGAGCGCCTGCTGATAGGCGCGATCGCCGATCGCCATGCCCTGCGTCCCGACGGCGAGGCGCGCCGCGTTCATCATCACGAACATGGCGGCGAGGCCCCGGTTCTCCTCGCCGATCAGCCAGGCCTTCGCGCCTTGCTCGTCGCCATAGACCATGACGCAGGTCGGAGAGCCATGAATGCCGAGCTTGTGCTCGATGCTGGCGCAGCGCAGGTCGTTGCGCGCCCCGAGCGAGCCATCGGCGTTGACGAGGAATTTGGGCGCGAGGAACAGCGACAGGCCGCGCGTGCCCGCCGGCGCGCCGGGCAGGCGGGCAAGAACGAGATGGACGATGTTCTCCGCCATGTCGTGCTCGCCATAGGTGATGAAGATCTTCTGGCCGAACAGGCGGTAGGAGCCGTCCTCCGCGCGCTCCGCCCGGGTTCTGACGGCGTTGAGATCGGACCCCGCCTGAGGCTCGGTCAGGTTCATGGTCCCGGTCCATTTGCCGGCGATCATCGGAGCGAGATAGGTGTCGAGCAGTTCGCGCGATCCGTGCGCCTGGAGGGCGTGGACGGCGCCCTCGGTCAGAAGCGGGCAGAGCGCAAACGCCATCGCCGCGCCGTTCCAGATCTCGGTGCAGGCGACGTTGACGAGATGCGGCAGCCCCATGCCGCCGAACTCGGCCGGCGCGGAGACGCCGTTCCAGCCCGCCTCCGCCCACCGCCTGTAGACGTCGGCGAAGCCGGGCGGCGTCGTCACCACCCCATTTTCATAAACCGCGCCGGCAAGGTCGCCGACCCGGTTGAGCGGCGCGATCTCCTCCTCGGCGAAGCGCCCGGCCTCCCCGACGACGGACTTGACCGCGTCCCAGTCGAGATCGCCGGCCAGGCCCCGCCCGATCATGCCCGGCAGATCGGCGACCGCGCTCAGCGAAAAAAGGATGTCGGCGACCGGCGAACGATAAGGCATTTTTTCGCTCCTCCCTGTCGCCACCGGGCGCTCGCGCGGATCGCGGCCCGGCTCGATGCGCGCCGTTTGCCGCGGCAGGGCCAAATGAGCTTATGTACAGTCGCGTTTGCGCGCAATGCGCTGTCCGGGATCAGGGAGATATGGCGCTCGACCTCAGGATGACCCGGCTCGTCAAGGCAAGCCCCGAGGCGATCGCCGCCGCCGCGACATGCCTGCGCGCCGGCGGCCTCGTCGCCATGCCGACCGAGACCGTCTACGGCCTCGCGGCGGACGCGACCTCGGACGCCGCGGTCGCCGCGATCTACGCCGCCAAGGAGCGGCCGGCGATCAACCCGCTCATCGCCCATGTGCTTGGCGTCGAAGCGGCGCGCGAGCATGGCCTGTTCGGCCCCGACGCCGAGACGCTCGCCCGCGCGTTCTGGCCCGGGCCTCTCACCCTCGTCCTGCCCGTCGCGCCGGCCTCGAGGATCAGCCTGCTCGCGCGCGCCGGCCTCGACAGCGTGGCGATCCGCGCGCCGTCGCATGAAACGGCGCGGGCGTTGATCGAGGCGGCCGGCGTCCCGCTCGCCGCGCCCTCCGCCAATCGCTCGGGCCGGGTGAGTCCGACGACCGCCGCGCATGTCGCAGCCGATCTCGACGGCCGGGTCGACTTCATCCTCGACGCAGGGCCATGCCGCCACGGCCTCGAATCGACGATCGTCGCCTGTCTTGGCGGGCCCGCCGCAATTGCTGCGTCCGGGCGCGATCACGCGGGAGGCGATCGAATCGGCGCTTCGGGCGCCGGTCGAGTGGGCGAGCGCGGCGCGAAGCGTCCTGAACGCGCCCGGGCAACTGGCGTCGCATTATGCGCCGAAGGCCGCGCTTCGGCTCGCCGCGGCCAGCGTTCAGGCGGACGAAGCGGCGCTCGATTTCGGCGGCGCGCTCAAGGGCGGCGGGCCGGCGCGCGGCTCGATCTTTCGCCGTCCGGCGACCTCGTCGAGGCGGCGTCGCATCTCTTCTCCTATCTTCGCACGCTCGACGCCGCCGGGCTTCCGCGGATCGCGGTCGCGCCGATCCCGGATCATGGGCTTGGGGCGGCGATCAACGATCGGCTGCGCCGCGCGGCCGCGCCCAGAGAAGCTGAATGACTGTGCAAGCTTGTAGGTATCCGGGCTTGGCAATGGTAAGGAACTTGCGATCGAGCTCCCCGCGCGACCTCGGCGGTGATGGGCGGCGACCGACGTTGGAATCATGAACTCCGGGTTGAGCTGGGACGAATTTCGACTGGTCAAGTCAATCGCGGAAGCCCGGTCGCTGGTCGGGGCGGCCGAACGCCTCGGCGTCAATCATTCGACCGTGTTTCGGCGATTGGCGGCGGTGGAATCCGCGGTCGGCGCCCGCCTCTTCGAACGCTCGCGCGCCGGATACGAACCCACTTCGGCTGGCGAAGAGATGATCGCGCTTGCCGCCACGATGGCCGAGTCGGTGCTCGAGTTCGAGCGCCGCGTCGCTGGCCGCGACATCAAGCCGACTGGCGAACTGTCGGTCACCACGCCCGAAGCGGTCGGCCAGCATTTCATGCCGGGGATCGTGGCTCAGTTTCAGGCGCTAAATCCGGGCATAGTGGTCGAACTGATCCTGTCCAATCAGTCGCTGAACCTCAGCCGGCGCGACGCCGACATCGCGATTCGCCTGACCAACGATCCGCCGGAATCGCTGGTCGGAAGAAGAATTTGCACCGGACGATGGGCCGTCTACTGCAGGCGCGACCTGATCGCGGAACTCGGCGCCGAGCCAATCGGTTCGGTCGCGTTCATCGGATTTAGCGACGGTTACGGACCGGCGCCTAGCCGACGGTGGATCGAGGCCAACGTCCCTCCGGAACGGCTGGTCGCCAGGGCGAATTCGGCGCATTGCATGCTCCAGTTCGCGCTTCTGGGTTTTGGCGCGACCTTGCTGCCCTGCTTCCTTGGCGATCGCAGCCCCGACTTGACTCGCGTCGGCTATCTGGTGCCGGAGCTCGACCAAGGCCTTTGGATGCTGACCCATTCCGATCTTCGCCGCTCGCCGCGCGTGCGCGCCTTCATGGATTTCGCCGGAGCGGAGCTCATTAAGCAACGGCGCGTGATCGAGGGCGAAGAAACTGTCGAAACGGAGTGAACGGATCCCGGTTCACCAGGTCGAGAACCGCGCCTCGACTTGCCTAAGGAACGCCGCGCGGTGCTCCGGTTTCGAGTGATTCATGTCGTAATGGGCGAGATAGTCGCAACGCGCGCCCGGCGCGCAGATCCGGCGCATGGAGCGGGTGAGAAAGCGGCGCGGCGGATCGCCCATCATGAAGGTCAGCCAGCGCGAGCCGCCATAGGTGCACACGACGCCGAGACGCTTGATGTTGTGAAGACAGGGGTTGTAGGCGCCGTCTGTCGTCGAGAGTGAAGCTGACGCCGGGCAGGAAAACCTTGTCGACGAAACCCTTGAGGATCGCCGGAAATCCCATGTTCCAGACCGGGAACGAAAACACCAGCGCCTCGGCGGCTAGGAGCCGGTCGACATAAGGGGCGACATTGCGGCGGTTGATCGCAAGGTTGTGGTAGTCGATCCGGTCCTGCCTCGACATCACCGGATCGAAGCCCTCGGCATAGAGATCGCAATCGTCGACCTTGTGCCCCCGCGCGCGCAAGACCTCGACCAGCTTCGTATGCAGGCCTGAGGCGAAGCTCGTCTCGACCGGATGGGCGAACAGCACCAGGATGCGCAAGGTCAGGCTCAGCCCTGCGCCGCGCGCGCCCGCGCCTCGAGGCCGGGGAAGAGGAAGCTCCGCCCGGCGGAGAAATCGAACTCCGGATTCTCCCAGGCGATCATCTTGCCCGGATTGAGGAGCCCCTTGGGATCGGTCTCGCGCTTGAACGCGAGCTGGATCGCGTCGGTCTGTTTCATGCCCCCCTCCTCCAGGGTGTAGCGATGGGGGTTGAAGATCATGACGCCTGCCGCTTCGTGCTCCGCGATGATCTCTTTCAGCCGGGCTTCGGTGGTGAAGCGGACCAGCGGCAGCCCCGCGAACCCGATCCGGCCGTTGAAGCGGATGAGCTCGAGATGGCCCCTGACCTCCTCGCCATAGCGGTCATGGAGGCGCTTGATTACCGCGAGCGCCCCGTCGCTCGGATAGCGGGCCTGAAGGTAGGTGATGCGCGGATCGACCCTGCAGCGCACGAAGGGTGGTGTGGTTCCAGGTGAGCTCGTAATTGGGCGGCAGGCCGGCGAGCGTCTCGGGCGAGGCCTTGCCCGAATCGAACAGGATGCGCGCGTCCCTGTAGGGCCGGGTGAAGGCCTCGAAGGCGTCGAGCGCGTGCGGCGCGATCATCAGAATGACGACGCTTGCGCCCTCGGGGATGAGCGCGCGATGGCGGAGAAAATACGCGTGCGGCGCAGGGCCCTCGACGACCGTCACCAGCTTCTTCAGAATTCCGTCCTGTTCGGCGAGCGCGAGCGCGTAAGCGGTCGCGGCATCGAAACGGTCGAAGCCGACGATGACGTCGGCCCAGTCGTAGCGCGCGGTGAGCGGCGCCTCGACTTCGGTGATGATCCCGTTCGTCCCATAGGCGTGCACCGCCTTGTGCAGATCCTCGCCGGTGAGTTCGAGCATGCGCGGCTCGGCTTCGAGCGTCATCACTCTCAGCCGCAGCACGTTGCCGAAATCGCGCAAGCCGCCCCAGGTGATCGAGCCGACCCCGCCGGACCCGCCGGCGACGAAGCCGGCGATCGACGCGGTCCCGCGGGTGGAGGGGTACATCCGCAATTCCTGCCCCGACTCCTTCGCCGCCTTGTCGATGTCGATCAGCACCGCGCCGGGCTCGCAGACGACGCGCCCCCATTCGATCGAGCGGACCTTGTTCATCTCGGCGAGGTTCAGGAGCACGCCACCCATGAGCGGCATCGCCTGCCCGTAATTGCCGGTTCCCGAGCCGCGCGGGGTGACCGGAACGCCGAGCTTATAGGCGGCCGCAAGGACGGCGCGGACTTCCGCTTCGGTCGAAGGCGTCACGACGACGTCTGCTGTCACCGCCTCGAGCTCGCGCTTTAGCACCGGCGAATACCAATAGAAGTCGCGGCTCTTCTGCTTGACCAGGATGGGATTGTCCTCCCACTTGATCGGGCCGATTGCGGCGCGCAGCGCGGCGATGTCATAGGCCGCGCTCATGGCGCGAGACCCTCGAGCGCGTCCAGCTCGGCATAGTCGGGCGGCGCGGCGCCCGAGGCCTCGCCGTTCCTGACCACGATGCGATCCGATTGCGGACGGGCCAGAAGCTCGGTGAAGTCCCGCGCTCGCGTCAGGATCATGTCGGCCCGCGCGCCCGGACGCAGAACCCCGAGGTCGAGGCCCATTGCTTTCCCCGGCGAAGCCGAGACCGCCGGCGCCCAGTCGGCGAACGGATAGTCGAGATGCAGGATCCGCGTTCCCTCGCGCCACACTTCCATCATGTCGAGATCGCCATAAGCGTAAAACGGATCGCGCGTATTGTCGCTCGCGATCATCACATTGACGCCGGCGCGTTTCAGCTCATGCAGCGCGGTGACGCCGCGCCAGCGCGGCGTGCGGCCGGCGTTGCGGTCCTGAAGGAACATGTTGCACATCGGCAGGCTGACGACGCTTAGCCCGGCGCGCGCGACGGAGTCGATCGTCCTTCGCCGTTCGTCATCCTCCTGCAGCGCAAGCGAGCAACAGTGGCCGACCAGGATGGGGCGCGGGAAACGACGCTCGATCGCCATGTCGGCGATGATCTTGAGCGAGCGGGCCGCCGGGTCGGAGCTTTCGTCGACGTGGAAGTCGAGCGCCCAGCCCTTGCGCTCGGCGAGATCAAAGACGATGCCGAGCCCCTCGACGTAGTTCCGGGACCATGCGCGTCGCGGCGCCGAGAATGCCGGACCCATGGAGCTCGAGCATCGCCTCGACGTCGGCCATATGGGAAGCGTCGGTCGCAAACTCGATCGTGAAAAGCGGCGACGCCTGAAGGTCGATCCTGCCGCGCCAGCGTTCGCGCGCTTCGGCGACGACGGGCCAACTGATTCTCGTCTGCGGGCCGACGCTGTCGATATGCGTGCGAAGGGTGGCCGTGCCATAGGCGTAGGCCGAGCGCAGGCTGAACTCCATCCGCGCCGCGACATCGGCGGCAGTCCAGTTGGCCGTGCGGTCCTCGATCGTCGCGGCAAGCGCGCTCGGAAAGTCCCCGGCAGGGTTGCGCTTGCGGCGCCAGATGTGGCCCTTGTCGATATGGGTGTGGACGTCGACGAACAGCGGCAGCACGATGCGGCCCGACATTGCGACTTGAGCCGCGTCGCCGAAGTCGACGGCGCCGGCGGGGGCGATCTTGGCGATCGCGCCCTTTTCGACAAGGATGTCGGTGATCGCGAAGCCGTCGAAGTCGAGCGGGCCGATGGGCGCCGGCAGCGAGCGGCCGAGCACGCGCGCCTGGCGCAACACATAGGGCGCCCGAGGCAGCGCGAACACGGCCCGCGCGCCTCCATTCCTCTGGCGCGAATCGTTCATGCGGAAAAGTCTGCGCCCCTCATTTCGGGCGCAGGTCGAGGCCGACGCCCTTGTTTACGAATTGCAGCGTGTAGGCTTTCTTGTAGTCGATACCCTCCTTGACCACGCCGGCCTTGACCATCGATTCGTAAAAATTCTTGATCCGTTCGTCGGTCATCGGCGCCGATCCCGAGCTTCGCCGTGTCGCCGGAATCGACCAGGCCATATTGCTTGATCTTGCCGATCGAGAAGGCGATCTGCTCATCCGTCATGTCCGGATTGTCCTTCTTGATCATCGCGTTCGCCTTGGAATTGTCGCCATAGAGATAATTGTACCAGCCGATGGCGGACGCGTCGACGAACCGTTGGACGATGTCGGGATGGTTCTTGACCAGATCGGCGCGGGTCTCGATGGTCGTCGCATACGTCCCGTAGCCGTTGTCGGCGAGCAGGAAGACGTTCGGCTTGAAATGCCCCTCGCGCTCGACCGCGAACGGCTCGGAGGTCACATAGCCCTGCTGGATCGAGTGCTTGTCGGCGATGAACGGCCCGGCGTTGAACGTATAGGGCTTGACGATGTCCTCCTTGAATCCATCGGCCGATTCCATCCACCGGTAGAAGGTGGCGAGCCCCTCCTTGCTGACGAAGGCGGTCGTCGCCTTCGGCAGGTCGCTCCACTTGTCGAGTCCCACTCCCGGATGCGACATCATCACCTGCGGGTCCTTCTGGAAATCGCCAGCGACGACGACGATCGGCACATTGCGGGCGACCGCGTCGAAGGCGAGCAGAAGGTTGCCGCCCATGTAGAAGTCGAGCCGCCCGGCAGCCAGCAGGAGCTCGTTATTGGCCTGCGGCCCGCCCTGAACGATGGTTACGTCGAGGCCGTATTTGGCGTAAGTGCCGTCGGCGAGCGCCTGGTAATATCCGCCGTGCTCGGCCTCGGCGAGCCAGTTGGTCCCGAACGAGACCTTGTCGGCGGCGAGCGTGGGAGAGGCGGCGAGGCAAACGCCAAGCGACAGGACCGCGCCAACGAACTTCATTGTTTGCTCCGATGTCGAATTGCAATATCGAGGCTTTGCAACTTGGCGCCATTAAAGAGGCTGGCTGAGGGAGCCGGCAGGCGCCCTTCGCGCGGCCGGTTGGAGACCTTAGCAGATGCGCCGACTGAATCCGAACGCCATCCATCCGCCGTTCGCCAATTATGCGCATGGCGTGGAGGTTGCGGCCGGATCGCGCATCGTCTTCTGCTCCGGCCAATTGGGGATCGGCGCGGACGGCGTCATTCCCGACGATGTGGAATCCCAGGCGCGCCTTTGCTTTCGCGCCATTGCCGCAACCTTGAGCGAAGCGTCGATGTCGCTCGCCGATCTCGTCCGCCTCAACGCCTATGTCTCGTCGGCTCAACATTTGGGCGGCTACATGAAGGTGCGTGACGAATTTGTGAGCAATCCGCCGCCGGCGTCCACCCTGATGATCGTTCAGGGTTTCGCCCGGCCTGAATTCAAGGTCGAAGTCGAGGCCGTCGCCGCGCGGGCGGCGTGAACGCCGGGAGATCCCAAATGCCGCCAACCAAGTTCTGGGCCGAGATGAGCTGGCGCGATTTCGCCGCGACCGACATGAGCAAGGTCGTGGCGGTTCTGCCGGTGGCCGCGATCGAGCAGCATGGGCCTCACCTGCCGGTCGGGGTCGACATGCTGATCAACGAGGGCTATCTCGCGGCCGCGGTCAAGCGAATCCCTGACGACATGCCGGTCCTGATCCTGCCGATCCAGGCGATCGGCAAGTCGAACGAGCACATCGAATATCCCGGCACGCTGACGTTTTCGCTCGAGACGGTCATCCGCGCCTGGACCGAGATCGGCGACAGCGTCGCGCGGACCGGATGCCGCAAGCTCATCTTCATGAATTCGCATGGCGGCAATGTCCCGGTGATCGACGCGGTGGCCAGGGAGCTGCGCGTCCGCCATCGCATGCTCGCGGTCCACGCCGCGTGGCACCGCTCGGCTATCCGGCCAACCTGTTCTCGGCCGAGGAGCGCGCGCATGGCATCCACGGCGGCGAAGCGGAGACTTCCCTCATGCTCGCCTTCAGGCCGAAGACGGTGCGGATGGAGAATGCGCAGAATTTCGTCAGCGCGGCAATTGGAATCGAGCAGGAGTTCAAGCAGCTTCGCGTGACCCAACCGATCGGCTTCGGCTGGATGGCGAGCGATCTGCATCCGCTCGGCACGGCGGGCGACGCGTCGAAGGCGACGGCGGAGAAGGGCGAAGCCTGCGCTCACAACGCGGCGGAGGCGTTTCTCGATCTTTTGCGCGACGTGCTGGCTTTCGATCTTGCGCGCCTCAAGCCGGGGCCGCTTGCCGAGGCGAAGGGGGGCGGGGGCTAGAGCGGGATGCGTTCAAGTAAATCGTCATCGCGAGGAGCGAAGCGACGCGGCGATCCAGAGCTGTCGCTCCAGACCTTCATCCCTGGATTGCTTCGCTTCGCTCGCAATGACGAGCTTGGGTCAACTCAATCGCATCACGCTCTAGGCCCGATCCACTGGCGGCCGAACGCCGCCCGGGGCTTCGTAAATTAAACGTCACATATGTGTTATATATATATATATATATATATAACCATGCTGCACGGCGAGCGCGCGGGGCTAAAAACCCGTCCGGCGAAACGCGGAACTAAACCGGGTCGCAACCCGCTGAAAACATTAGGGGGCGCCGGTAAAAATGCCGTTAGGCTGATTTTGTGGCCGCCATCGCAGCCGCCCTCTCCGTCTCGTCAGCGCGACTTGAGATAGGCGCGCCAGCCGCCGAAGCGCGAAACGTCCTCCGCCGCCTTGACCGCCTCGGCCTCGACCAGAAAGCCCTTCACTGAGCCGCCGTTGCTCAGCCGGATCGTGCCAATTCCGAGCGGCGCGGGGATCCTGGCGACAAAGGCGCCGAAGCCCGCAGGCTCGAGTGTCCACACCTCGGCCTTGATCGCGGCGCCCGCGCCGTCGCCGACCCGCAACAGTCCGGGTTTCGCCGGAGAGGAGCCGGGCAGCGCGAACAGACGATAGTCCGGCGTCGTTTCGACTTCGCGCGAGAAAGCCGCGCCGAGTTCGACGAGCTCGCGATTGAGCGGCAGCCCCGAGAGATGCGCGCCAACGACCGCGATCTCGACGCGGCCGCTCGGGGGCCGCGCTTGGGTTGACGGCGGGGGAGAGACGGACGTGCTGGAGCGGGCGTGAATCGCCGCCGCGACGCCGGCGATGAGGCCGTCGGCGCCGGATGGCGCGATCAGGGTCACGCTCGACGGCAGCCCGTCGCCGCGAAGGCTCGAGGGAACCGCGATCGCGCAGAGGTCGAGCAGATTGACGAAATTTGTGTAGGTCCCGAGCCGGGAATTGAGGCGGATCGGATCGGCCTCGACCTCGGCGACCGTGTAGAGGCGCGGCGCCGTCGGCACGAGCATCGCATCGAATTCCGACCAGACATGGGCCGTCTTCCGCTTCTGGTCCGCGAGCCGGTAGAAGGCCTCGAAGGCCGAGACCGCATCGAACTTGCGGGCACCCTCAATGATCGCGCGCGTGACGGGATGCGAGAGCCTCGGGATGGCTCTCGATCAGCGCCTTCACCGCCGCATAGCGCTCGGCGACCCACGGGCCCTCGTAGAGGGCGCGAGCGACCTCGGCGAACGGCTCGAAGTCGAATTCGACGATCCGGGCGCCGAGCGATCGGGCAAGCTCGAGGTCCCGCGAGAAAGCCTCCGCCGCGTCCTTGTCATCGAAAAACTGCCGCTGATCGGCGCGTGGAACGCCGAGCCGAATTCCGCCGGGCAGCGCCGAAAGCGCCGGCGGAGGGAACAAGCCGGCGTAGGCGTCCGCTCTCGTCGAAGGCGCAGGCGGCCTGAAAGACCGTGAAGGCGTCGGCGACATTGCCGGCGAAGACCGAGATCGTGTCGAGCGTCCGGCAGGCGGGGACGACGCCGGACGTGGAGAGCGCGCCGAGCGAAGGCTTCAGGCCGACGATTCCGTTGAACGCCGCCGGCACGCGGCCCGATCCCGCGGTGTCGGTGCCGAGCGAGAACGGAACGAGGCCCGCGCCGACGGCGGTCGCCGAGCCGGAGCTCGATCCGCCGGGTATGAGATCGGGTCTCAGCGCGTTGCGAGGAACCCCGTAAGGCGAGCGGACGCCGACGAGGCCGGTCGCGAACTGGTCGAGATTCGTTTTGCCGATGACGATCGCACCGGCGCGCTCGAGCCTATCGACGACGAACGCCGACTTCGCCGGCCGATAGGCGAAGGCCGGACACGCCGCCGTCGTCGGAAGCCCGGCGACGTCGATATTGTCCTTGACGACGAAAGGAACCCCATAGAGGGGCTTGCCCTCGGGCCCCGCCGCCTGCACGCGCGCCGCAACCGCCAGAGCCTCCGCCTTCGGGCGGATCGCGATGAAGAGCGCCGGATCGTCATGCCTCTCGATGCGGGCGTAAGTCTCTGTCAATCGTCGCCGTCAGCGCCTTTCCCTCGGCGTGCGCGGCGAGCAGTGTTCCGATCGTCTCGGTCATCAATTCAAGGTCCCTACCCCGGCGCCGCCGCGCGCCTTTCGCCGTCAGCATCCAACGAAAGCAAAAGGCGGGCAAACCCCGGCCGAGCGACGATTGCCTGAGCCAAGCTCAGAGGCGACGGAAAAGCTGGGCGTTCGCGCTCAACATTTGGGCGCGGCGCCGAAAGATGAGGCGGCAAACTCCCGTAACGTCAAGCAGGACAGCGCGGCATGGAGCTTGCAAAAAGCGTGACCCGGGTTGGCGCCCGCCCGCGCCCGAGCCCTTCGACGCATGAGGACGTAGCAAATGTCATCAACGGAATTCACCCGCCGCAATCTCCTGAAGTCCGCGGCCCTCGGCGCCGCGGGAGCGACGCTCAATCTCGGCGCGCTCCACGCGTGCTTTCGCGGCCGCCGATCTGACCGTCGGCGTCGTCTATGTAGGCGCGCGCGACGATTTCGGCTGGAATCAGGCGCACGCGGTCGCGATCAAGTCGCTTGAAGGAAGTGCCGGGCGTCAAGGTCGTCGAGGAGGAAAACGTTCCGGAGACGGACGCCGTTTCGAAGTCGATGGAATCGATGATCAATCTCGACGGCGCGGGCCTCATTCTGGCGACGTCGTTCGGCTATTATAAGCCGTTCGTGCTTGACCTCGCGAAGAAATATCCCGACGTCCAGTTCCGTCATGCGGCGCCGCTGTGGAACAAGGACACGGATCCCAAAAACGCCGGCTCCTACTTCGGCTATCTCAACCAGGCCCACTACGTGGACGGCGTCGCCGCGGGCCTATGCACCAAGACCAACAAGCTCGGCTTCGTGGCGGCGAAGCCGATCGCGATCGTGCTCAGCAACATCAATTCGGTTCTGCTCGGCGCGCGCTCGGTCAACCCGAACGCGACCGTGCGGGTCATCTTCACCGGCGACTGGTCGATGCCGGTCCGGGAGGCGGAGTCTGCGAACGCCCTGGTCGACGCCGGCTGCGACGTCATCACCTGCCACGTCGACGGGCCGAAGGTGGTGATCGAGACGGCGGAAAAGCGCGGCGTGATGAGCTGCGGCCACAACGCGAGCCAGGCTCCGCTCGCGCCCAAGGGCTTCATCACCGGCGCGGAATACAAGTGGATCACGATCTACAAGGGCTACGCCACCGATCTCGCCGAGGGCAAGCCGCTGCCGAACTTCACTCGCCGGCGGATACGAGGTCGACTATGTCCAGAACACGCCCGTTCGGCGCCGCGGCGACCGAGCCTGCGAAAAAGGCGGCGCTCGCCGCCATCGAGGGGCTCAAGGCCGGAAAGCCGATCTATGTCGGGCCGCTCAAGGACAACAAGACCGGCAAGGTGGTGATCGACAAGACTTATGGCAATCTCGATCCCTACCTCGACAAGATGGATTATCTGTTGGAGGGCGTGGTCGGCTCGACGACCTGAAGGACGGGGAAGAGCCGGTGTCGAACGCGCCTCTCGCGACCGGCGCCCCGCGCGACATTGTCAGTCCCGTCGCAACGCCTGCGGCAGGGTCGGACTTTGCCGCGCGGTTTCGCGCCAATTCCGAATATGTCGTCATTCCACTCGTCGCGCTTCTCATAGCGGCGGCGCTGTTCGCGGTCTTTCTGCTGGCGATCGGCAAGTCGCCGGTCGACTTCGTCTCCTATGTCTGGCGAGGCGGCTTCGGCACCTCGTTCTCGGTGCAGAACACCCTGCAGCGCTCCGCGCCGCTGATCCTGACCGCGCTCGCGGTCGCGATCCCCGCCCGCATCGGCCTCATCATGATCGGCGGCGAGGGGGCGCTGGTGCTCGGCGGCTTCGCCGCCGCGGTGGTGGCGATCCCGATGCTCGGCCACGTCCCGCCGATGCCGACCCTGATCGTCATGGCTTTGGTCGGGATGATCGTCGGCGGCTTCTGGGTCGGCCTCGCCGGCTTTCTGCGCTACGCGCGCGGGGTCAATGAGACGATCTCGTCGCTGCTTTTGACCTATATCGGCATCGCGATCATGAACTTCTTCGTCGAGGGGGCGCTGCGCGACCTTTCGGACCCCAACAAGCCGTCGACCAAGCCGCTCGGCAAGGCCTATATGGTCGGAACGATTCCCGGCACCGAGGTCCATTGGGGAATCGTGTTCGGCCTCGCGCTCTGCATCGGCCTCTATGTCCTCATGACGCGCACGACCTTCGGCTTCGCGGCGCGGGTTACGGGCGGCAATTTTCGCGCCGCCCTCGCTCAGGGCCTGCCGGTCGGGCAGCTGATCGTCGCCTGCTCGGCGATCGCAGGAGCCTGCGCGGGGCTGGCCGGGATTCTTCGAGGTCGCGGCGATCCAGGGGCGCGCCAACGCTTCGCTCGCGGCCGGCTACGGCTTTACCGGCATCCTCGTGTCGTTCCTGGCGCGCCACAACCCACTCGCCATTCCGCCGGTCGCGATCCTGCTTGGCGGAATGGTCGCCTCGGGCGGCCTCATCCAGCGGCGCATGGGTCTGCCGGACGCGACGGTGCTGGTGCTGCAAGGGCCTCATCTTCGTCGTGCTGTTGACCTCCGAGACGCTTTACGGCCGCTTCTCCATCTTCAAGCCCCCCCGCGAGCGGGGCCGGACATGAACGAGCCCGCCTACCTCACGGTGCTGATCGCGATGCTCGGCGGCGCCATCCGCGTCTCGACGCCATTCATGTTCGTTTCGCTCGGCGAGTGCCTTACGGAGAAATCGGGCCGGGTCAATCTCGGCCTCGAAGGCACGCTGGTGCTCGGCGCGATGGTCGCCTACGCCGCCTCCTATCATACCGGCAATCCCTGGATCGGCGTGCTTGCCGCGGGCGTCGCGGGCTCCGCTGCTCGGCGCGATGCACGGGTCGATCTGCGGCCTGCCGCGGGTCAACGACGTCGCGGTCGGGATCGCGATGATGCTGTTCGGCGTCGGCGTCGCGTTCTTCTTCGGCAAGCCCTACATCCAGCCGGAGGCGCCGCGGCTGCGCTCGATCCCGCTCGGCTTCTGGAGCGGGAGCCCAAGTCTCAAGAGCGCGCTCCAGGTCAATCCGCTGTTCTTCATCGGCATCGCGCTCGCGATCGCTGATGGCCTGGGCGTTGCGCAACACCCGCTGGGGCCTGGTCGTGCGGACGGTCGGCGACAGCGCCGCGGCCGCGCGCGCCATGGGCATTTCCGTCAACTTCGTGCGCCTCATGACGACGACGGTCGGCGGCTTCTCTCGCCGGCGTCGGCGGCGCGTTCCTGTCGCTTTCCTATCCGGGCTCGTGGAACCAGGGCTTATGCTCCGGGCAGGGCCTGATGGCGGTGGCGCTCGTCATCTTCGCCCGCTGGGACCCGCTGCGCTGCATCGCCGCCGCGCTTCTGTTCGGCGCCGCAGGCGCGCTCGGCCCGTCGCTGCAGTCGATCGGCATCACCCAGGGCTATTACTTCTTCAACGCCGCGCCCTACATCCTCACGCTCGGCATCATGATCGCGACCTCGAGCGCCAAGCACTCGGCGCGCGACATGCCGGGCGAACTGTCGATGGCGAAGTGACGCAGACGGCGATCGGCGGGAAAGGGCGCGGGCGCGCGATGCTCAAGGGCAGCGATCATGAGCGGGCTCGGCGGTCTCAACAAATCTCCGAACGGCGTCGTTGTCGGCGTCGTGCAGCTGCAGATTGCCGGTCGTCGTCACGCCCGCGGACCTCGCGGCGCAGACCGCGAAAGATCGTCGCGACGGTCGGCAAGGCGCGCCGCAACATGGCGACGATGGATCTCGTCGTGTTTCCCGAATATTCGCTGCACGGCCTGTCGATGGACATGAATCCGGCGATCATGTGCTCGCTCGACGGGCCGGAGATCGCCGCGTTCAAACAGGCCTGCCGCGACAACCGCATCTGGGGCTGCTTCTCGCATCATGGAGTTCAACCCGCACGGCAATCCCTATAATTCCGGGCGTCATCATCGACGACGCGGGCGAGCTCAAGCTCTACTATCGCAAGATGCATCCCTGGACCCCGGTCGAGCCCTGGGAGCCGGGCGACATCGGCATCCCGGTCTGCGACGGTCCGAAGGGCGCGAAGCTCGCGCTCATCATCTGCCACGACGGCATGTTCCCCGAGATGGCGCGCGAATGCGCCTACAAGGGCGCCGAGATCATGATCCGCACGGCGGGCTACACCGCGCCGATCCGCGACGCCTGGCGCTTCACCAACCAGGCCAACAGCTTCCAGAACCTGATGGCGACCGCGAACGTCTGCATGTGCGGCTCGGACGGCGACCTTCGACTCGATGGGCGAGGGGATGATCGTCAATTTCGACGGCTCGATCCTCGCCGAAGGGACCACCGGCCGCGCCGACGAGATCATCACCGCCGAAGTGAGGCCCGACCTCATCCGCGAGGCGCGCAAGCACTGGGCGGTCGAGAACAACATCTATCAGTTCGGCCATCGCGGCCTCACGCGCGGTCGCGGGCGGCGCGCGGCGATTGTCCCTACACCTTCATGCAGGACCTCGTCGCCGGCCGCTATCGGCTGCCGTGGGAGGACGAGGTCGTCCACAAGGACGGAACGGCCTACGGCTTCCCGAAGCCGACCCGCCGCTACGGCGAAGCGCTGTCGAAGGCCGCGGAGTAGACGATGCCCACTTTCGAAGCCGACCCCTATCCGTGGCCCTATAACGGCGACTGGCGGCCGGACAACACCGCGATCATCGTCATCGACATGCAGACCGATTTCTGCGGCAAGGGCGGCTATGTCGACGCGATGGGCTACGACCTGTCGCTGACCCGCGCGCCGATCGAGCCGATCAAGGCGCTGCTCGACGCGGCGCGCGCGAAGGGCTACCACATCATCCACACGCGCGAGGGCCATCGTCCCGATCTCGCCGACCTGCCGGAGAACAAGCGCTGGCGCTCGCAGCGGATCGGCGCCGGCATCGGCGATCCAGGGCCCTTGCGGCACGCATCCTCGTGCGCGGCGAGCCGGGCTGGGACATCATCGACGAACTGAAGCCCGCTGCCGGGCGAGCCGATCATCGACAAGCCGGGCAAGGGCTCGTTCTGCGCCACCGACCTCGAGCTCATGCTGCGCACGCGCGGCATCGACAATCATCGTGCTGACCGGCATCACCACCGACGTCTGCGTGCACACGACGATGCGCGAAGCCAACGACCGCGGCTTCGAATGCCTGTTGCTCGAGGATTGCTGCGGCGCGACCGACTACGGCAATCATCTGGCCGCGCTCAAGATGGTCAAGATGCAGGGCGGCGTGTTCGGCGCCGTCGGCCGCTCGAAAGCCTTCATCGAGGCGCATGCCATGACCGAGCCCGACCGAGCCACGCCGCGCGCGCCTTCGCTCGAAACGATCGGCATGAGCAAGTCGTTCGGCGCGCTGCAGGGCGCTTCAGGACGTGTCGATCAAGGTCCCGGCGGGCTCGTTTCACGCCCTGCTCGGCGAGAACGGCGCCGGCAAGTCGACGCTCGTCAAATGCATCATGGGGTTTTACACGCCCGACCGAGGGCAGCTCCTGCTCGACGGCGAGCGAGGTCGCCGTCCGCAATCCGAGCGACGCGCAGGCGCTCGGCGTTGGCATGGTCTATCAGCACTTCACCCTGGTGCCCGCCCTGACCGCGGCCGAGAATCTCGTCGTCAGCCGCGCCGACGCGCCGGCAGTCATCGACTGGCGCAAGGAGACGAAGGCGCCTCGAAGCTTTCCTCGATCGCATGCCGTTCCGCGTGCCGCTCGACAAGCCGGTCTCCAGCATGGCGGCCGGCGAGAAGCAGAAGCTCGAAATCCTCAAGCTGCTCTATCTCGACCAGCGCTTTCTCATCCTCGACGAGCCGACCTCGGTGTTGACGCCGGGCGAGGCGGACGAGATCCTCGGCCTGCTGCGCGACATGGCGCACGCGGCGAGATCACCGTCGCGATGATCAGCCACAAGTTTCGCGAGGTCGAGGCGTTCTGCGACGACTTCACGGTGCTGCGGCGCGGCGCCAGGGTCGGCGGCGGCAAGGTCGGCGCCGTCTCGACGCGCGAGATGGCGGCGATGATGATCGGCGACGCGGTCGTGCGCCCGTCCGCGGCGCGCACGGTCTCGCCGAAGAACGGAGCGACGCTCGAGATCGCTGGGCTCTTTCGCCGAGAACGACGAGGGGCGCGACGCCGTCAGCGGGTCTCGACCTCAAGGTCGCAGCGCCGGCGAAATCGTCGGCATCGCCGGCGTGTCCGGCAACGGTCAGAGCGAGCTGGTCGAGGCGCTCTCCGGCCAGCGGCCGATCAAGCTGGGCCAGATCCTCATCCGCGACCAGGACTTCGAGCCGAGGCGCGATCATTTCGACAAGTTTCAAGATTTTCGGCCTGCCGGAGGAGCCGCTGAAGAACGCCACCGTGCCGACGATGTCGGTGGCCGAGAACATGGCGTTTCGCCAGTTCGACAAGGCGCCGATGACCCGTCTCGGCTTCTGGCTGTCGCCCGCGCCGATGCGCGCCAAAGCGCGCGACCTGATCGACCGCTACAATGTGAAAACGCCCTCGACCGAAACGCCAAATTCGCGACCTTTCGGGCGGCAATGTGCAGCGCGCGGTGCTCGCGCGCGAGCTCTCCGACGACGTGGACGTGCTCATTGTCGCCAATCCCTGCTTCGGCCTCGACTTCGCGTCCGTCGCCGACATCCGCGCGCAGATCATGGAGCAGCGCAATCGCGGCGCGGCGGTGTTGCTGGTGTCGGAGGATCTCGACGAGATCCTGGAGCTTTCCGACCGCATCGCCGTCATGTCGGGCGGCAAGGTCGCCTATCTGACCGCGGGCGCGAACGCCGACCGAACGACGATCGGCCGCTACATGGCGGGTCATTGACGGCGTTGAGACCGGAAGCGCAATCACCGGCTGGACGGCGGCCGCCTGCTTCGTTCAAATTGGCGGCGTCATGAGTTCCGAACCCTTTGATCCCGAGGCGTTGATCGACGCCATGGCGCCGCTGCTCGGCTTGACCCTTACCCGGAGTCGCGCGCCCAAACCGCGCTGCATTTGAGGATCGCCGCGCAGCAGGCGGAAAAGCTGTTCTCGATTGCGCTCGACGATGCGGAAGAGCCCGCGCCGGTGTTCACGGCGTGACGGCGAAGCTTCTCGACGGATCGGCGCAAGCGATCGCATCAGCCGTAAAGACCGGCGGGGTCAGCGCTCGCGAGATCGCGCAGGCGACGCTCAAGCGCATCGAGTCGCGTAACGGCGCGCTCGGCGCCTTCACCGACATTACCGCGGAGCGCGCGCTCGCCAAGGCCGACGCGATCGACGCGGCGCGGGCGGGCGGAAAGAGTCTCGGGCCGCTCGCGGGTGCGCCGTTCGCGGTCAAGAACCTGTTCGACATCGAGGGGCTCCCGACGCGCGCGGGCTCCAAGATCAATCGCGACCGCGCGGCGGCGAAAACGGATGCGACCATCGTCGCGCGCCTGGAAGCCGCCGGGGGCGTGCTGATGGGCGCGCTGAACATGGGCGAGTTCGCCTATGATTTCACGGGCGAGAACGCGCACGACGGCCCTTCCCGCAATCCGCACGATCTTGAGCATATGACCGGTGGATCGTCCGGGGGGTCGGGCGCCGCCGTGGCTGGCGGCCTCGTTCCGATCGCGCTGGGTTCCGACACCAACGGCTCCATTCGCGTGCCGAGCTCGTTCTGCGGACTGTTCGGGCTCAAGCCGACCTACGGCCGGTTGTCCCGCGCCGGCGCGTTCCCGTTCGTCGCCAGCCTCGACCATGTGGGCCCGCTCGCGCGTTTCCCCGGCGATCTCGCGCTTGCTTACGACGCCATGCTTGGCCGTGACGACAGCGATCCGGCGCAGGCCGACGTGCCCGCTACGCCGGCGTCGCCGACCATCGACGAGGGCGTCACGGGGCTCCGCATCGCAAGGCTCGGCGGCTATTTCGCGCGCTCCGCCGAAGAGAGTGCGCTTTCCGCCGTCTACACGGTTGCGCGCGCTCTGAATGCGGGCCGGGTCGTCGAGCTCGCCGGAGCCGACGTGGCGCGTTCGTCCGCCTATCTCCTCACGATGGTCGAGGGCGCGGCGCTTCATCTCGAACGGCTGCGCACGCGCGCCGGCGATTTCGATCCCGACGTCCGAGACCGGCTGATCGCTGGCGCGATGCTTCCCGGCGCCTGGACGACGCAGGCGCAAAAATTCCGGCGCCGGTTTCGCGCCGAGACGCTCGCCCTTTTTCACGACGTCGATGTCCTGCTCGCGCCGGCGACTCCCTGCCGTGCGCCCAAGATCGGTCAGAAGACATTCGTGCTCGACGGCCGGGAGATGCTCGTGCGGCCAAACCTCGGGCTTTTCACCCAGCCACTATCTTTTATAGGCCTGCCTGTCGTCGTGGCGCCGGTGTGGACGGATGGCGAAAAGCTTCCGATTGGCGTCCAGATTGTCGCCGCCCCGTGGCGGGAGGATCTCGCGCTGCGCGTGGCCTCGGCGCTGGAGCGAGACGGTGTCGTTCGCGCGCCGGTCGCATCCCTGACCTGATGAGGCGAAAAATGGCCGAGCGCGGCGACTCCCGATGGGCCGGGCGCAATGGCGCAAAGGCCGCCATACGGAACCGGGTGTGGAGCGGATTGGTCGAGACCCGGGTCAACGTAGGCCCAGTTTTCGACCGCATCCCGAATTTCGTTGGCGCGGATATCGCGGCGAAGCGGCTGAGCGAGCTCGATGAATGGCGCCGGGCTCGCGTGATCAAGTGCAATCCTGATCCGCCGCAAATCCCCGTCCGCCTGCGCGCGCTCTACGACGGCAAGCTCCTGTTCTCGCCTGTTCCCTATCTCGCCAAGGGCTTTCCCTACCTGCGCATCGATCCCGACAGGCTGGCCGCAAAGGGCGTGGACTTCGAGACCGCCGCCACCGCACAAGGGTTCATGGCTCACGGCGAGCCGATTGGGTTCGAGGAGATGCCCAAGCTCGATTTCTGCGTCGTCGGCTGCGTCGCGGTCACGCGATCTGGCGGGCGCACGGGCAAGGGCGCCGGATTCGCGGATCTCGAACAGGGGCTCTTTCGCGAGCTCGGACTGGTCAGCGCCGCAACGCCGATCGCGACGACCGTTCATTCCTCGCAGGTCGTCGCCATTTCCGACGTGGTCATGGAAAGCCACGACTCGGCGATGCATTTCATCGCCACCGAGCTTGAGCTGATCGCGACGCGGACGGCGCACCCGCAGCCGGAAGGCGTCGATTGGGATAAGGTCCGCCCAGACCAGTTCGCGGACATCCCGTTTTTGAGCGCGCTGCGCGAGGAGATCGAGCGCCGGAAGCGGACGACGTGACCGCGGTCGAACGGCTTTCCGGGGTCGTCCTTCTGCCGACCGACGGCAGTCCGGCGGGTTCGCCCGTCGATGTCCTGATAAGCGACGGGCGCATTGCCGCGATCAAGCCGACGGGCGCAAAGATCGCGCGCCGACTTCTGGCGATGCCCGCGCTGGTCAATGCGCATGATCACGCCCGCCCCCTCTCGCCGACGTCCTTTGGCGCGGCTGGCAAGCCGCTCGAGACCTGGCTTCTTCGCCTCGCTGCGATGCCGGCGATCGACCCCTATCTCGGCGCGCTCGCCGCCTTCGGACGCGCGGCGCGCGGGGGCGCGGGCTCGGTCATGGCGCACTACACCCGCTTTCACGGGCCCATGCCTCCGGTCGAGCAAGCGAAGGAAATTGCCCGCGCCGCGGCGGATGTGGGAGTGCGCGTGACGCTTGCCGTATTCATGCGCGACCGCAACCCGCTCGTTTACGGCGACGAGGAGAAGGTTCTTGAGCAAATACCCGGCGAAGCGCGCGCAACGGTCGAAGCGCAATTCCTCGGCCCGGCCCTCAGCACGCAGGAGCAGGTCGGTCGCGTCGAAGCCATCGCCGCGGCGACCGAAAGCGCGACATTTTCCGTGCAGTTCGGACCCAGCGGTCCGCAATGGTGCTCGGACGCGCTGCTCGCCGCAATCGCGGAAGCGTCTGGCCGGTCCGGGCGGCGCGTGCACATGCATTTGTTGGAGACGCGCTATCAGCGCGCTTTCGCCGACCGCGCCTATCCGGACGGCGTTGTGCGGCGCCTGAAGGCGCTTGGCCTTCTGTCGCCGCGCCTGACGCTCGCCCATTGCGTCCACGCGCGCCCCGAAGAGCTCGACCTGATCGGCGCCTCGGGCGCGATTATCGCCACCAATCCGAGCTCGAATCTGCATCTGCGCAGCGGCGTTGCTCCGATCTCGGAGGCGCTCAAGCGCGGCTGCCGCGTGGCGCTCGGCGTCGACGCTTCCGCCCTCGACGAGGACGATGACATTTTGCGCGAGATGCGGCTCGGCCATTTTCTTCACGGCGGCTGGGGCTTCGACAGGGTCATCGAGCGCGGCCAGTGGCTTTCGGCGATCGTCGGCAATGGCCGCTTCGCCCACGGCGCGCCAGGCTCAGGCGCGCTCGCCGTCGCTGAACCGGCCGACATTCTCGTGCTCGATCTCGAAGTCTCTCGACCGCGATGCGGTCATGCCCGTGGAGCCGATCGACCTAGTATTCGCGCGCGTGACCACCGCGCATGTCGCCGAGCTTATCGTCGGCGGCGAGCAAGTGGTCCACGACGGACGGCTCGCCCGCGTCGATCTCGAGGCGACGGAAGCGGAGCTGCGGCGCCAATATCGCGCGAATACGCAGTCGCGGGCGCCGTTTCTGGCGGCCTGGGATGCGCTTGAGCCTGCGGTCGCGCAATATTATCGAAGCGGGCTCGGCTGCTGCTGACGGCTCAAGGAGAGTAGCGCACCATGCCGGACACGCTCCCGATCGTCGATCTCGCGTCATTGGGCGAAAACGACGGCCCTTCGCTCAGCCGGATCGCAGCCGATGTCGGCGCCGCCTGCCGCGACGTCGGCTTCTTCTATGTCGTCAATCACGGCGTCGGCAGCGAGCTGATCGCCGAGGCCTTCGCCCGATCGCGCGACTTCTTCGCGCTGCCGGTCACCGAAAAGCGGGACCTTGCGATCGAAACAGTCAGCGGCAATCGCGGCTATTCCGGGCTTCTGCATGAGGCGCTCGACCCGGCGCGAGGACCCGACATGAAAGAGGCCTTCAACGTCGGGCTTGACCTCGCGGCGGACGATCCGGAGCTCATCTCGGGCCAACCCTTTCGCTCCCTCAACGCCTGGCCGAACCTGTCGGGGTTTCGTGAAACGACGATCGCCTACTTCAACGCCTGCGCGGCGCTCGGCGGGCGATTGCATCGGGCCTTCGCCCGTGACCTCGGCCTTAGATCCGATTTCTTCGCCAACAAGTTCGATCGGCCGATGGCGACGCTGCGGCTTCTGCATTATCCGGCGCCCCCAAGCGGTGCCGATCCGCGCACGGGCGCGGGCGAGCATACCGACTACGGCAACCTCACGCTGCTCGCGACGGACGATGTCGGCGGCCTCGAGGTGCGCACCCGCGCCGGACAATGGATCGAAGCGCCGGTCGTCCGCGGCGCCTTCATCGTCAATATTGGCGATTGCCTGATGCGCTGGACGAACGACGTCTATGTCTCGACCCCGCACCGTGTCGTCAATCGCAGCCCGAAGGAGCGCTATTCGATCGCCTTTTTCTACGACCCGAATCCGGACGCGATGGTTGAGACGATTCCGAGCTGCGTACGAGACGGGGAATTCACCCGTTATCCGCCGATTCTGGCCGCCGACTATCTGAAGATGCGTCTGGACGCGAGCAAGCCGAAGGAGGCCGATCTGTCCGGCGCCTGGGCTCGCGGTCGGGCCTGAAGGCCATGTCTGAGTCTGGGCGACCTTGCGTGGGCGGCGGCGGTCCGCTCTCCGCTGCCGACGGCGACCACGCGATATCGGCATCCTCCCGATGAGCCCCAGATAACCGCGGCCGCGTCGACACGGATCGCCTGAACATCCCGCTCCGCGCCCAATTGTTATTGAGACCGAACGAAAGCTTGCCTCTCTTCCTCAATCTCCACGGGCGGCGGCGCCGCCTTGCCAAGAATGAGGTCGGACGCCTTCTCGGCGACCATGATTGTCGGCGCGTTGGTGTTGCTGGATGGCACAAAGGGCATGACCGAAGCGTCGACGACGCGGATGCCAAGGAGGCCGCGCAGCTTGAGATCGGGCGTCACAACGGCGTTCTCGCCCGAGCCCATCGCGCAGGTTCCGGCGGGATGGTGGTCCGTCTTGCAGGTGCGATATGCGTATTTGGCGAGCTGGTCGTCGGTGCGAACGTCATCACCCGGTATTCGTTCCGCCCTCACGAACGGCTTCAACGCCGGCTGGCGGAGAATTTCGCGGGCAAGCCGCAGGCCCTTGATTGAGCATTCGCGGTCGTAAGGATCGGCCCAGTAATTCGGATCGATAAGGGGGGCCGCTGTTGGATCGGCGCTTGCGATCCGCACGGTCCCACGTGAGCGAGGGCGCAGGAAGGCCGAGTTCAGAGTCACGCCCGGATTCTTCATTGCGGCGACGCCAGCCTCGATGCCCGAGCCGAGGCCGAGGTGAAACTGGATGTCGGGCGACCGTGCTTGCTTGTCCGCGTACCAGAAGCCTCCGGTCTCGAAGAGCGTCGAGGTCACGGGGCCGGTCTTGAAGGCGAGATATTGCAGGCCCGCCCAGGCGGTGCGGTGCAGTCGGGCGACCCGATCGTAAGTATGCTCCCCTGTGCATTCGGAGATCGTGTAGAGATCGAGATGATCCTGCATGTTCGAGCCGACCCCGGGCAGATCATGCACGACATTCACGCCGGCCGCCTTCAAAGCGTCGGCGGGCCCGATGCCGGAAAGTTGGAGCAGACGCGGCGAGCCGATCGCGCCGCAGCTGAGGATGATCTCCCGGTCGGCGTTCAGGGTTTCGGTTCCCGTTCCGGAAGCGACCGTCACGCCGATCGCGCGGCCGTTCTGGACTTCGATTCTGAGCGTCTGGGCGTTCAGTCGCACTGTGAGGTTCTTGCGATCCCGCGCCGGCTTCACGAAAGCCGACGATGCTGAAGAGCGCTCAGCGTTGCGGGTGGAAAGCTGGTAATGGCCGATCCCGTCCTGCACGGCGCCGTTGAAATCGTCGTTGAAGGGGATGCCGAGCTCCTGCGCGGCGCGCAGGAAAGCGTAGCTGATCGGCGGCGGATTGATGGGATAGGAGACGCCGAGCGGCCCGCCATAGCTGTGATAGGCGTTGTGGAGCTTCTGGTTGTCCTCGCTCCGTTTGAAGTACGGAAGAACTTCGCGATAACTCCAGCCGGTCGCGCCTGCCTCGCTCGCCCAGGCGTCGTAATCCTTGGCGTTGCCGCGCGTGTAGAGTTGCGCGTTGATCGACGAGCCGCCGCCGATCACCTTGGCTTGGGTGTACCAGACGACACGGCCGTTGAGATGCTTCTGCGGGACCGTGCTCCAGCCCCAACTGGCGACGCCCTTGGTCATTTTCGCGAAGCCCGCCGGCATTCGGAACAGGGGATTCCAGTCGGACCCGCCCGCCTCAAGGAGAAGAACGTTGATCGCCGGATCGGCGCTCAAACGGTTGGCGAGCACGCATCCCGCCGAACCGCCACCGACAATAATGTAGTCGTACGCCATCATCCAAATCCTCAAGCCGCTCGCAGGTCTGTGCTGGCGATATGATCGGCGACGCGAAGCGCCTGGGCGGCGATGGTCAGCGAGGGATTGACGGCCGCCGAGGTCGGAAGGAACGAGGCGTCGACCACGAAAAGGTTAGGATGGTCAAAGGCGCGGCAATAGGGGTCGAGCGGCGAGGTCACGGGATTTGACCCGATGCGCACGGTGCCGCACTGGTGCGACGGAGTCCGCCGGTCGAAAGGTTTCGTGAGCACGATCGGATAGCCCGCGGCGCGCAAGCGCTCCTTGAAGGCCTTGACGAGCCCTTCATGTGCGCTCCAATTGCTGCGCCGCCAGTCGAGCCGGATCTGGCCGCCCTCCACCGTCACGCGGCTTGCCGGGTTCGGCACGTCCTCGCTCATCGCGTACCAGTCGACCGAACGTCGGCTCATGAGATTGAGCGCCCATTCCGGCGCTTGAGGAATGCTCGATTTCAGGATTGGCGCAGTGACCCGGCCAAGAAGCTGGATGTTGCCGAGGGGCGGTCCGCCGCGCCCGTCGTCAACGTAGAAGTCGTTGATCCCGAGGGTCTTCTGGTAGACCGAGTTATTGATCGAACGCGGGTCGATTGCGAGCACGGCCGAGCAATTGTGATTCATGAAATGCCGGCCAACCAAGTCGGACCGGTTGGCGATCCCACCCTCGCGCGAGGCAAGAAGCAAAGCGGCTGAATTCACAGCCCCCGCAGCAAGGATCACGATCCGAGCGGATATCCTTCTGCGCTCCCGGGAAATCAAAGCTTCTGCGCCCGTGACACGCTTGCCGTCCGGACCCACAAGCAGCCGTTCGACGCGGGCGTTCTCACGCAGTTCGACATTGGGGTGCGCAAGTGCCTTGCTGAGACCGCAGGTCTCGGCGTCCATCTTGCCGGTCCCAGTGTCGGGGAAGGCGTCCCAAGGCGTTTTCGCGCGCTTGAGCCATTCGTCGACATCGACGCCGAGCGGCAGCGGAAAGGGGTGCAGCCCGACTCGCTTCAAGCGCTCGCGGACTTTCGCGATCGCCGGCTCGTCAGGGACAGGGCCGAACGGGTAGGGCGCGGATCGCTTCGGCTCGCTCAGATCAAAACCGACCGCGCCGCGCACGTTGTAGAGCTGCTCGGCGAGACAATACCACGGCTCGAGCTCATCGTAGGAAAAGGGCCAGCCGGGCGTCGCGGCATCGCGATAGACAACGGGCTCGAAATCCCGCGCCCGGTACCGAAGGAGGACGGCGCCGTAGAGCTTCGAATTGCCGCCGACATAGTAGTAGTTGCCGGGATTGAAGGGCTGACCGGCGCCGTCGAGCCATGTCTCTTGTGGGCGGAAGACGCCGCGCTGGAAGATCGCGCGCGCGTCGCGCGCATCGGCGCTGTCGCGTAGGCGCGCGCCTCGTTCGAGGACGAGAATCCGCGCCCCGGTCGGCGCAAGGCCGGCGGCGCATGTGGCCCCGCCCATGCCTGATCCGATGATCAGGACGTCGACTGTGTCCGAGTTCGACATGGGTCGGGTTTTTCAGATCCGGCGCGACGTCTGCGGATCGAACAGCACCGCCTTGTCGAGGTTGAAGGCGAAGGTGTGGTTCTCCCCGATGCGCAGCTGAGTGTCTGCGCGCATTCGCGCGGTGAGCTCCTTGCCGGCCGCGCGCGTGACGACGAACGTGTCCGACCCCGCCGGCTCGACAATTTCCACCCGAGCCTCGAAGGTGGCGACCGACTTTGCGCCGCGATCAACGCCTTCCTTGTCGTTGACCGCCTCTGGCCGGATGCCGAAAATGACCTTGTCGCCATCGGACAGCCGGCTCTCATCGGCGTTTGTCGGAATTGGAAGGACAATGGGCGGATGGTCGTTGCGTTCGAGAACGATGCGCCGCGCGCCGTTGACGCCCCTGACCGTGCCTTCAAGAAGATTCATCGCCGGCGACCCCATGAAATCGGCGACAAAGAGGTTGGATGGCGAATTGTAGATTTCGGATGGCGTCCCGACTTGTTGCAGTTCGCCATCCTTCAGAACCGCGATCTTCGTCGCGAGCGTCATGGCCTCGATCTGATCGTGGGTGACATAGACGATCGTCGTCCCGGTCTGCTGATGGAGGCGCTTGATCTCGACACGCATGTCGACGCGAAGCTTGGCGTCAAGATTCGAGAGCGGCTCGTCGAACAGGAACACCCGCGGCTGACGCACGAGCGCCCGGCCCATCGCCACGCGCTGCCGCTGACCGCCCGAGAGCTGGCTCGGCCGCCGGCTAAGCAAGTGTTCGATCTGCAGCGTCTTGGCGACCGATGCGACCGCCTTGTCGCGCTCGGGCTTCGGAACACCGCGCATCTCCATTCCGAACGCAATGTTCTCGGCGACCGACATGTTCGGATAGAGCGCATAAGACTGGAAGACCATGGCGATGTCGCGCTTCGATGGGTGCAGGTCGTTGACCACGTGGCCGCCGATCAGGATCTCGCCGGAAGTAATCGAACTCGAGCCCCGCGATCGTGTTGAGCAGGGTGGACTTGCCGCAGCCGGACGGGCCGACCAGGACGAGAAAGCCGCCCTGCTCGAGCGAGATGTCGATCCCCTTGAGAATCTCCAGGCTGCCGAACCGCTTGCGGAGCGCACGGATTTCGAGAGTGGCCATTTGCTCTATCCTTTCACCGCGCCGGCCATCAGGCCGCGTACGAAATAGCGTCCGGCGAGGATGTAGACGAGGAGAGTCGGGGCGGCGGCGATGATCGCGGCGGCCATATTGACGTTGTATTCGATGACGCCGGTCGAGGTGTTGACGATGTTGTAGAGCGCGACCGTCATCGGGCTCGAGTCGCCTGCGGCGAAGGTTGAGCCGAACAGGAAGTCGTTCCAGATGTTGGTGAACTGATAGATCACGGTCACGATGAAAATCGGCGCGGAGTTCGGCAAGAGAATGCGGCGGAAGATCTGGAAGAAGCTCGCGCCGTCGATCTGCGCCGCCTTGATCAGCTCCGTCGGGAACGTTTCGTAGTAGTTCCGGAAGAAGAGGGTGGTGAAGCCGAGCCCGTAGACCACGTGCACGAGCACGAGGTTGACGGTCGGGTTGCCGAACCCCCAGGAGAGCCCGGTCGCATTGGTCAGCGCCAGCCCTATTTGGCCGAGCCTGCCGAGGATCGTGGCCATCGGAATGAGCACGGACTGGAATGGAATGAAGCAGGCGAACAGCATCATGCCGAACACGAGCTTATGGCCTGGGAATCGCCACTTGGTCAGCACGTAGCCGTTCAGCGCGCCCAGGAGAGTCGAAATAAGGACGGCCGGAACGACCATCTTCACCGAGTTCCAGACGTAGCCCTTGATGCCTCCGCAGGTTAGGCCGACGCAGGCCGTGCCCCAGGCTTTCTTCCACGGCTCGAAGGTCAGGTCATCCGGGAAGTAGAACATGTTCCCGCCCGTGATCTCGCTGAGCGGTTTCAGCGACGTCATCACCATGACGACGAGCGGCATGAGGTAGACGATCGCGAACAGGACGAGCAGGCCGTAGATCAAGACGCGGGTCGTCACTGAATGTCGCGCCGGTTCGCGCGAGGGCGCGGTCGTGAGGGCGTCCGCGGCGCTCATCAGCGCTTCTCCCTGAGCTCGGAGTAGAGGTAGGGCACCATGATCGCGGCGATCGTCATGAGCATGATGACCGCGCTGGCCGAGCCGACCCCCATCTGGTTTCGGGTGAACGTATAGGAATACATGAACGTTGAGGGCAGCTCGGCGGCGCCGCCGGGGTTCTTGCCCGTGACCGAGAGTACGAGATCGTAGGACTTGATCGCCATGTGCGTCAGGATGATCAGAGCCGACATGAAGGCCGGGCGTATGATCGGAATGACAATTCGCCGGTATGTCGCGTAAGCGGACGCGCCGTCGATCTGCGCGGCTTTGAGTATCTCGCTGTCGATGCCGCGCAGCGCCGCCAGAAACATCGCCATGACGAAGCCCGAGGTCTGCCAGACGCCGGCAATGGCGACGCAATAGATCATCATGCTGGGGTTCACGACCCAGTCGAAATGGAAGCTCGTCCAGCCGAGATCGTGCATCGCCTTCTCAAGGCCGATGCCCGGATCGAGAAACAGCTTCCACGCCGTGCCGGTGACAATGAAAGACAGCGCCAGCGGATAGAGATAGATCGGCCTCAAGATTCCTTCGCCGCGAATCTTCTGGTCGAGCAGGATCGCCAGCAGAAGGCCAAGCGCCAGACAGAAGATCACATAGAGGCTGCCGAACAGGCCCATATTGACAATCGCCGTGTACCAGTTCGACGGCGGATCGCTCTGGAACGTCCAGTTCCAGAGCTTCTCATAGTTCGCCCATCCGATGAAGTTCAGGTTGGCGAACGCCTTCGAGTTGGTGAACGAAAGCAGGAGGGTCCAGAAATTGAACCCGTAGACGAAGATGAGAATGAGCAGAAACGACGGCGCAAGGACAAGGCGCGGAAGCCACTCGCGAAGACGATCCCTGAAGCCAGGGCGTGATCCCTGGATCGCGTAAGCGACGACGGGGTCGATCGCCGTAGTCATGCTCACCTCCTCCCGCGAACGGTTCCTTGGCTAGCCGCGCAAACCTTCTCCCGCGCAGGCGGGAGAAGGTCGCTTGCGATCACTTCGCGCCGTTGATCGCCATGACGAGCTGCTTCACGGCTTCGTCAGAGGTCTTGATCTCGCCATGCAGGAACTTGGTCACGACGTCGTAATAGGCGGTCGCGATCGCGGGCGGCTGGGCGTAGTTCTGGGCCATGGAGCCTAGGAACGTGCCCTTGGCGTTGGCCGCCTTGATGTCCGCGATCGCCTTCTTGCCGCAGGCGTCGAACTTGGCGTCCGAAACGTCCATGCGCGCAGGGGCCGACCCCTTGATGACGTTGAAGTCGATCTGCACCTCGGGGCTCATCGTCGTATCTGCGAGCGCCGTCTGCGCCGCCTGCCGGTCGGCCGGGACTTGGAAGAACGCGAACATGTCGGTGTTGTAGAGCACCGATCCGTCCGTGCCGGGGAAGCGGTAGCAGAGATAATCCTTGCCGGCTTCCTTGTTGGCGTTCTTGAACTCGCCCTTGGCCCAGTCCCCCATCACCTGCATAAGGGCGTCGCCCTTGATGACCATCGCCGTCGCAAGATTCCAGTCGCGGCCGGCATAGTTGGGATCGAGGTAGTCGCGAAGCTTCGCCAGATTGTCGAAGCTCTTCTTCATCGTATCCGACTTGAGCGCGCTCTCGTCGAGATCGATGAACGCCTTCTTGTAGAAGTCGATGCCGCCGGTCGAGGCGACGACAGAGTCGAACATCGTTGCCTCTTGCCAGGGCTGTCCACCGAGCGCGAGGGGGATGACGCCGGCCTTCTTGGCCTTCTCGAGCAGCGCAAGCAGCTCGTCGAAGGTCTTGGGCTCCGTGCCGCCGATCTTCTCCATCAAGGCCTTGTTGACCCAGATCCAGTTGACGGAATGGATGTTGACCGGAACGGCGCCCCACTTGCCGTCGACGGTGGTGAACTTCTGCAGGGCGGTTGGAATGACCTTGGCCCAGCCCCCCTTGGTCGCGAGCGGCGTGATGTCGGCGAGCTTGCCCGCATCTGCATAATCAAGCGCGTAATAGCCAAGAATCTGCGAGGCGGTCGGAGGATTCCCCGCGGCGACCATGGCCTTCAAAGTGGTCATGGCCGCGCCGCCGCCGCCGCCGGCGACGGGCACGTCTTTCCAGCCGAAACCCTGCTTGGCGAGGGCCTGCTTGATGACGTTCAGCGCGGCTGCCTCGCCGCCTGACGTCCACCAGTGCAGCATCTGCACTTCCTTGATGTCCGCGGCGCGCGCGGCTCCGGAGACACCGATCGCGAACGCGACGGCTGCCCCACCCATCAAGATTGCTTTCAACTTCATTCTTCCACCCTTCCCACACGTTCTCCCGCCGGAAGCGGTCCGGCGCCGGATCCAGAAACCGTCTGTCGGCTCCCGATTGTCAATGTCCTTGTCCTCGCCAAGACCTACCGACCGGAGAACGCCGGCGGGCGCTTGGCCCTGAAGGCGGCGACCCCTTCGGCCAGATCTTCGGTGAATGCGGTGAGCGCCCCGGCGAGACCCTCGATCGGCGCGTCGTGATCCTCTCCTTCGGCTGAGTTGATCATCGCCTTGACCATTTGCACCGCAAGAGGACCGCGCTTCGCGATGTCGGCGGCGAGCGTGGCGGCGCGCGTGAGACCCTCGCCTTTGGCGACCACTTCGTCGACGAGGCCGAGCGTCAAGCCCTCTTCGGCTGAGAAGATCGCCCCCGCCAGGGCCATGCGGCGCACGACCGACGCGCCGAAGCGACGGACCAGTCTTTGCGTGCCGGACCAACCCGGCGCCATGCCGAGACCCGACTCGGGCAAGCCGAGCCTGATTCCGCTCTCGGCGATGCGAATGTCCGCGACGGCGGCCAGTTCGAGCCCGCCGCCGAAGGCGCGCCCTGTCAGTGCGGCGATGAGCGGAACGCGCAGGCGAGCGAGCGCCTCGAAAGCGCGATGCCCCGCCCGCGTCCAGTCGCGCCACATTTCGAGCGGCGGGAGACCGCCCCACGCGGCGATATCGCCACCGGCGCAGAACGCCTTGCCCTCGCCGGAGAGGATCGCGACCCGCGCTTCCGATGAAGCGTCGATCGAGCGCGCGGCGTCGGCGAGCGCGTCGATCATCGCGCGGTCAAGAGCGTTTAGCTTGTCAGCGCGCTTCAGCGTGAGGCGCGCCAGCGGTCCCTCGAAAGCAAGTTCGACAAAGGCGCTCACAGAGCCATCTCCACCGCCGGGCGAAGCTCAAGCTTGATTGGCGGGGCGTGAAACAACGCGGGGTCCATCATGTGAATGTGCTTGGCGACGCGCAGCGGGAACTCAGCCTGGGCGAGGACGTCGCGCTCGAGATCGACGCCGGGCGCGAGCTCGGTGATCGTAACGCCGTCTTTCTCGAGCCGCAGCACGCAGCGCTCGGTGACGTAGACGATTTCCTGCCCCTGATTGACCGCTCGGGGGCCGGAGAACGAAATCTGCTCGACGGCTTCGACGAGCTTCTTGACTTTGCCTTCCTTGGCGATTCTGACCGCGCCGTCGTGGACATCGAGCTTCGCCCCGGCCGTGAAGTAGCCGGAGAAGACGATCTTCTTGGCGCGCGCCGTGATGTCGACGAACCCGCCGGCGCCCGCCGTGACATGCGGACGGACGCCGAGCTTCGAGACGTTCACGGAGCCGCTGCGGTCGATCTGCAGGAACGAGAGCAGCGACATGTCGAAGCCAGCGCCCTGGAAGTAGGTGAACTGGTGTGGCGACTGGACGATCGCCTCGGCGTTGGAGGCGCAGCCGAACTGAAAGTCGAGCAGCGGCACGCCGCCGACGGCGCCCTGCTCGATCACCCACGTCACCGCCCCGTGCCTGCCTTCCTCGATGAGTATCCGCGGCACGTTGGCCGAGATGCCGAAGCCGATGTTGACCGCGTCGCCCTCGCGCAGCTCCTGCGCGACCCGCCGCGCGATGACCTTGGCGATATCGAACTTCGGCGTCTCGAACGATGACAGCGGTCGAAAGACCTCGCCCGATATCGCCGGCTCGTAAGCGGTGTGCGTGGTCTGCAGCTGCTCGGGCGCGACCACGATGTAGTCGACGAGGACGCCGGGGACGACAACGTCATGGGGCTTAAGCGTGCCCGCCGCGGCCAGCCTCTTCACCTGCGCGATGACGATGCCGCCGTTGTTGCGCACAGCGAGCGCCTGGTCGAGCGGCCCAAGGATGGCGCCCTCGTGTTCGTAGGAAAGGTTTCCCCGCTCGTCGGCCGTCGTTGCGCGGATAATCGCGACTTGCGGCGTGATCGTCGGGAAGAACAGCCATTCCTCCCCGGCGAACGTGACGCGCTTGACGATCGGATCGGCCGTCGCCTTTGTATTCATCGCGCAGCCTTCGTGGACTGGATCGACGAACGTGTCCATACCGACTTTGGTCAGCACGCCCGGCCGCTTGGCCGCGGCCTCGCGATGGATGTCAAACAATATGCCGGAGGGCACGTTATAGGCCGGGATCGCATCGCCGGTGATCATCTTCCAGATCTCCGGCGGTTCGGCTGAAGAGGGGCCCGACGGATAGGATCCTGCCAGAACGCGCGCGAGGCACCCGGGCCTGGCAAGGTGATCGACGCCCTTGACGCCCCACATGTCCCCGGCGGCGATCGGGTGCAGGGTGGTGATATTGCGCGGATGGCCTTCCGCGTCGAAGCGCGCTCCGATCGCGGCGAGGGTCGCATCAGGACATCCGAGCCCGGATGAGGATGACACAGTGACAACCGCGCCGTCCGGAATGAGACGGGCGGCGGCGTCGGCGGAAACGACCTTGGGCCTGGCCATCGCTGTCCTCAGACCGTCAGATCGACAGGCGTCTCGGCGCCCGTGCGCGCCGCGGCGGCGGCCGAGATCGCGACGCTCAACGACTTGACGCCGTCCTCGCCGGTCGCCGAGGGAGCGCCTCGCCCTTGAACGGCGTTCTGGAACAGACGGACCGAGCGCGCATACAAGTCCTCGTGATCGAGTTTGAGCGGCTCCGCGCCCGCCGCGGTTCGCAGGATGACACCGCCCTTCGGCGCCTGGGTCATGCAGTCGCGGCCGATCAGCGATCCTGCCTCGCCATGCACTTCGAACCCGGTCGTTGCATATTGGGTTGTGAACCCATCGTGGAATTGCGCGAGCACGCCGCCCGAGAAGCGGATGACCCCCATAACGCCGTCCTCGAGCCCTTCGCGGCCCATGCCGCCCTGAGAGGTCATCGCAATAACGGACTGGGGCTCGTCGTCGAGGACGAAGCGCAGCGTGTCGGCGTCATGGACCGTGATGTCCAGAATGACTCCGCCGCCCGCGTCAGGACGCTCGACCCGCCAGCTCTGCAGATGTGCGGGCAAATAGACCGAGTGGAACACTCGCGCGAAAAGCGGCTTGCCGATCCTGCCCGCTTTGATCGCCTCCCGCATCGCACGGTGCGTCGCCGCATTGCGGAGGTGATGATTGGTCCCCATGACCACACCCCGCTTGCGGCACTCCGCAACCATCGCGCGCGCGTCCTTCAGCGTCAGCGCAAGCGGCTTCTCGCACAGCACGTGCTTTCCGGCCGCAGCCGCGGCGAAGACCTGGTCGCGGTGAAGCTCGTTGGTGGTGGAGATGTAGACGGCGTCCACGTCAGGGAACTCGACAAGTTCCTTCATACTCGTCGTCGCATGCGCGATTTCGTGTTTTTTTGCGTAAGCTCCCGCGCGGTCCGCGTTCGCGCTCATCACGGCGACGGCTTCGCCGCCATTGGCCCGAAAGGCGCCGATCATGTGCTGTGCGGCGATCGTGCTCGCGCCGATCAGGCCCCAACGAAGTCCGGTCACTCAATCTCCTCGCTCATGATGGCCGGCGGTCCGGCAGGATTTGCGAAGCGCCAAAGTCGTCGGACAAAGCACGGCTTCCGGCTCGAAGTCGCCGCTCGCGATATGCCGCATCAGGAGCTGGGCGGCGCGCGAGCCGAGATCGCGAGCGTTGACGGCGACACTGCTCAAGGCGGGAAGCGTGTGTCTGGCTTCCTCGATGTCGTCGAAACCGATGACGTCGAACTCGACCCCGACCGAGACGCCGCTTTCCATCAGCGCGCGCGTGAGCCCGATCGCCACAACGTCGTTGAAGCAAAGAGCGGCCGTCGCAGGGTCGGGAACGTTGAGCAGCTGCGGGACCGCCGCGCCGCCACCCGAATAATTGGTCCTCGTTTCGATGACGAGCGAAGGGTCGAGCGAAAGTCCAGCGTCTTCGAGCGCCAGTCGATAGCCCGCAAGCCTCTCCTCACGCACCAGCATAGACGACACGCCGCCAACAAAGGCGATGCGCCTGTGTCCGCTGGAAATGAGATGGGCTGCGGCTTTGCGCGCGCCCTCCTTGTTCTCCGGAGCGACGAAGGACGCCTTGAGCCCCGGGAGGCGGCGCATCACCTGGACCACGGGCAATCCCGCGAGGAGAGGCTTAAGCTCGCGCGCTGACGCGCCCATCGCGGGGGCGAGCACAAGCCCTGCCGCCCCATGCTCACGCATTGAGCGGATCACCTGCTGCTGGCGAACCACGTTCTCGGCGGTGTTGGCGAGAAAGGGGATATAGGCGCCGCCCTGGCACGCCTGCTCGATACCGATCGCCAGCTCGACATAGAAGGGGTTGGACAGGTCGTTGATGACCATGCCGATCACGCCGGACTTTGCGCCGCGCAGAGTCGCGGCGCCGCGATGATAGATGTAGCCGAGCTCGTTCATAGCGTCCGAGACGCGTTCGCGTGTCGTCTCCGCAACGAGGGAGCTGCCGCCAAGGACCAGAGAAACAGTAGATTTTGAGACGCCGGCGCGGCGGGCGACGTCGACAATGGTCGCGCGTCCCGCGCGGACCTCCGTCTCCCTGTGCGTCTCGTCGTTCATTGTCGCCTTGGCACGTTCCAATTATTCCGGCTTCGGACACTTCCCCATAGGCACCGAGAAATCATGGGTCATTGTCGCTACATTTGGAACGTGCTAATCCCAGTAGCGGGCCTCTGTCGTCCCGTCAACCCTCTCTCAGGCCACGCCCTTGAGCGCGACGATCCCTCAAAACATCCTCGACGCCCTGACCGATATCGAGATGCCGCGCCTCACCACCGAAAGGCCGGCGAAAGAAACGGTCGCCGCCCGGGGCGTCTCAATTCCCCTCCATCGCAGCGAAGCGCTGGTGCTTGGCAGCGGCGCGGCAGGACTGCGCGCCGCGGTCGAAATGAAGCGGCGAGACCTCGACGTCGTGGTCGTGACCCAGAGCGCGTTCGGCGGCACGTCCGCCTGCTCCGGCTCGGACAAGCAGACTCTCCATACCGCCAACGGCGCTGGGCGGGGCGACGACTTCGCGGCGATGGCCGACGCGCTTGGCGCAGGCGGCGCGATGGACGAGGACACGGCCTATATCGAAGCGGTGGGTTCGCTCCGCTCCCTGTCGTCCCTGCAGTTCATGGGGCTGCCGATCCCGCAGGATCGCTTCGGCGGCGCGCTGCGCTATCAGACCGACCATGACGAGGTTGGGCGTGCGACGAGCTGTGGCCCGCGTACGTCGCGGCTCATGGTGCAGGCGCTGGCGAAAGAGTCGATCCGGCTGAACGTGCCGATCTTCAATCATATGACCGCCGTCCGGCTCCTGGTGGAACCGGGCAGGCGCCCCGCTGCGTCGGGGTGCTCGCGATCTCCCCCAGGCGCCGGTCCGAGGACAATCCCCTGGGGCTCGCCGTGTTCTCGAGCGAGTTGGTCGTCATCGCGACCGGAGGGCCCGGCGAACTCTATCGCGACAGCGTCTATCCCCGGCACTGCTTCGGCTCGCTCGGGCTCGCGATGGAGGCTGGGCTCGAAGCGGTCAACCTGACCGAGAGCCAGTTCGGAATCGGGACGTCCCGCGACGGCTTCCCGTGGAACCTCTCCGGCACGTATGTCCAGGCGATGCCCTACGTTTTTTCGCGCGATCCACGCGGTAATGAACGCAATTTCCTCGCCGACTATTACCGGACGACGCAGGAACTGGCGTCGAATGTGTTCCGCAAAGGCTACCAGTGGCCGTTCCATTCGACCCGCATGCTCGACTTCGGCTCGAGCCTCGTCGACCTCGCCATCGTCAAGGAGACGCGCGCGGGGCGCAGAGTGTTCATGGATTTCAACCGCAATCCGCTTGCCGTCCCGGGCGACGCGGAATTCGACCTCGACCGCCTCGACCCTGACGTGCGGACTTATCTCAAGCCCGCCGGCGCGCTGATGGAAAAGCCGCTAGACCGGCTTCGCAAGATGAATCCGCTCTCGATCGAGCTCTACAAACGCTACAAATATGACATCACGCGCGATCCGCTCGAATTCGCCCTCTTAAATCAGCATATGAATGGCGGCCTCGCCGTGGATGGCTGGGGCGCGACCAGCCTCGAGGGGTGCTACGCCGTCGGCGAGGCGGCCGGAACGCACGGCGTGACCCGGCCCGGCGGGGCGGCCCTCAACGCCGGCCAGGTCTTCGGCACGCGCTGCGCCGAGCACGTGGCCTCCCGCGGCGCACGCGCTATGAGCGCCCTCGCGCCCAGTCTCATCGACGAGGCGGTCGCGGGCACCCTCGATGTCCTCAAGGCCGACAGTCCGCTGACTGTCAAGGCGATCCGGAAGGATGTCCAGGATCGCATGAGCGATCACGCAGCCGTACTTTGCAACGGGGCCGATGTGAAACAGGCGTTGGCGGCGGCGCGCGAGCTGAACGAGACCATTCGCCAGCAAGGAATCGCCTATTCCGGCGCGCCTGAAGCCTTGAAGGCGCTGCAATGGCGGCAGACCGCGCTCCTGTCGGAAGCGGTCCTGACCGCGCTTGCGTTCTACATCGGCCGCGGCGGCGGCAGCCGCGGGGCTCGGGCCATCTGCGCGCCGGACGGCGACCGCGCGCCAGAAGCGCGCATCGGGGTGCTGGAAGACGTCCGTTTCGCGTCCGAGCGCGCCGCGGACCGGGCCGAGCAGATCCATGTGCGATTCGACTCGGAGAGGTTCGTCTGCGAGGCGCGCCCGATCCGTCGCCGCGATCGCGAGGACAAGCCGTTCTTCGAGCGCGACTGGCCCGATTTCCTGACCGGCGCCATTCACGATCCTGCTCCTGAATCCAAGGGGTAGGGAGGGAGATCGCGGGCGCCTAAGCAGAGATTCTTGGCATGGCCAACGGATCGGGGGTGCGCTCGCGGTTGAGATCGATGACGGCGTCATGGATGGCTTGGTCGAGGGCGGCGACGTCTGTGAAGGTCTGGTGGGCGAGGTGATGGGCCTTAAGATCGCGCCAGACCGGCTCGATTTCATTGAGTTCGGGGGCATATTTCGGCAGCCACTCGACGGTGAGCCAGTGTGCGCGGGCGGCCAGGGCGGCAAGCGAGCGTTTGCTGGTGTGGATCGGACCATTGTCCTCGACCAGCACGACCGGCTTGGCCTGTCGCCCGGGCTGCGGTCCGAAGAGACGGTCGAGTTGCTCCAGATGGGCGATGAAATCGCTGCTGCGCTTGGTCGGGCAGGTCAGGACGATGAGTTGGCGCGTGACGTGATCAAGCGACCCCAGCATCGCGACCTTCTTGGCCTGCCCAGGCGCCGGCACACGCAAGTCCGCCCCCGACTTCGCCCAGGCGCGGGCGAGATAGGGATGCGTCAGCGCCTCGCTCTCATCGCCGTAGAGAAGAACAATGTCGCCCGCTTCGGCCTGCTGTTTGCGCAGTTGCAGGCGCAGGCCCACCCGTTCCACCTCGCTTTCCGTCTGACGTCCCTTCAGCGTGTGCCGGGGCCGCCGCCAACGGAACTTTTTTTTCGCAAGGCCTTGGACAGTTGCGAACGGCTGATGCGCACGCCCTCGCGCGCTTCGATCTCGGCGCGGAGGCGGGGGATCGTCCAGTTGCGCCGGTCGGCCACAGGTTCTTCCAGCAAGGGGGTGACGACGCGCAAGGCGGCTTCACTCTTCACCGGAGGCGGGCCTGGCGCGATGCTGGTCTTCAGCGCTGCGACACCGCCAGCGGTGAAGTCGCTGCGCCACAGGCGAACCGTATCTTCGCGCACGCCAAACGCCTCCGCGATCTTGGAGCTGGTCCAACCAGCCAGCGTCAAAAGCACGGCGCGCGCCCGGTCCGCCTCGCCGCGATCATGTGAATCGGCAAGAGCCAAGAGGCCGGCGCGTTGTTCATCGCTCGCCATAACCGGAGACTTTCCCGCCATGCCATACACCTTGCGAATCGGCGCAGGCAGCAAACCGCAAAAAACCTATCCGTTGGTTAGCCAAACGGAATCTGCTTAGTTTGTCGTCACGACCCGCACGGAGCCACGTCGGTCAAGAACGTCGACCACGACCTGCAACCCTGAGCGGCGCAAGGCGACATCGACCGTCGCTCCGTCAAGGGCGAGGTTGAGCAATGTGACTTCTCCAACGAAGTCAGGCAGCACGGGTCCCTCGAAAGTGATGTGAAACCTGTTGAGATCGAAGCCAAGCCCGAGACAGGATTGGAGCATGAAAAACGGGGCCGCCGCCGCCCAGGCCTGAGGCATGCAGGCGACCGGATAGAAGGTCGGACCTCGTGTGCGACGGCGCACGAAACCGCAGAACAGCTCGGGCAATCGCCGCAAGTCGATATAGGTCGAAGCGGCGAAAATCCCCTCAAAGATGCGCGCCGCCTCGCGCTTGAAGCCATAGCGGGCGAAGCCGGCGGCGATCAGCGCATTGTCGTGTGGCCAGACCGAGCCGTTGTGGTAGCTCATCGGATTATAGCGCGCCTCCGTCGCGGCGACCGTGCGCACGCCCCAGCCGCAAAAGGAAGCCGGCCCCATGAGCGTCCTCACTACCGCCTCGGCGCGCTCCGGCAGAGCGAGGCCAGTCAGAAGGGCGTGGCCTGCGTTAGAGGCGCGCACCCGGCAGGGACGCTTTTCCCCGTCCAGCGCGAGCACGTAGCTGTCGAGAGTCGGGTCGAAAAACGCCGCGTCGAATGCCGCGCGCAACGTTTGCGCGCGCTCGTCGAACGCGACGGCGCGCTCCGGACGACCCACAGCGCGAGCGATCAGGGCGGCCGCGCGCCAGGCGCCGAAGGCGTAGGCCTGGACCTCGACGAGCGCGATGGGTCCCTTCGCAAGCGCGCCGTCGGAGTGGAAAACGGAATCGCGGCTATCCTTCCAGCCCTGATTGGCGAGCCCGTCGCTGCTGCGACGGCCATATTCGATAAAGCCGTCGCCGTCGCGATCGCCATATTTTTCAAGCCACGAAAGCGCCGCCTCGATGTTGGGCCAGAGCCGCCGAAGCGTCGCCAGGTCGCGCGTGCGCTCCAAATAGGCGCCCGCCAGCATGACGAAGAGCGGCGTCGAGTCGACGCTTCCGTAATACCTGCGAAACGGCACTTCTCCCAATTCCGCCATCTCGCCGCAGCGCACCTCATGGAGGATCTTGCCGGGTTCGGCGTCGCTCGCGGGATCGAAGGTCTTCGCCTGGTTGGCGGCGAGATGGAGAAGCACTCCGCGTGAAATCGCAGGGTCGAGCCAGAGAGTCTCCAGCGAGGTGATCAGCGCGTCGCGGCCAAACACCGTGCTGAACCACGGAATTCCGGCGTAGGGGAAAGGTCCCTCCGGCTTATCGGTGATCAGCGTGTAAAGGTCCGATATCGAGCGGCGAAGGGTCTCGTTGAAGATGTCATTGGAGGTCACCATCGCTGCGGCCCGGGAGGACGATGTCCGCAGCGCCCGCCGCGCCTCGCGGATCGCGCGAAAAACGACGCCGTGTAGCGCTTCGCCGGCGCCCGCGCCCGCGCCATCGCAGCTCACCTCGAGCAGAAGAGTCTTCGCGTGCTTCGGATCGAGGTCGAAAAAAAAGCTCGCTAAATTCGAGCTCAACCGGTCCGGCGACGGTTCGAAGCGAAGCGTTGTGGCGCGGCGCCGATCATCAAGCCCGCAATATGCGAGCGTGACGCAGTCGGCGCCAACGTCAGGCGCCTGCATCGTCCCGCGTCGAAGCCGGTGCGCGCCGCGCACTTCGAACAGGTCCGCGAAATCGGCGGCGAAAGCGATATCGATCCTGATTCGTCGTGGCCGCTCGTCGAAATTGCGCACCGAGAGCCGCTCATAGCAGGCGCCGTTCCATAAAAAGCGGGAGCGGCGCAGGTGCAGGAGGTCGTGCTCCAGGACCAACTTCCCTCCTGAATCGAACAGATCGGGATTCGTCAGGTCGGAGGTGAAAGCCGCATTGTCGTCTCGCACGGTGGACGACAGCAGCAGCGGCCTTTGGCGGTCGACCGTCAGATAGAGATGAGACAAGTAGCGCGTATCGCGGTGGAACAAGCCATCCGCGATGCCCGACCCTGACAGCACGTCGCCGTTGTGGTCGAAGACAGCGAAGGTGTCGCCGTGTTTGAGCGTCCGAGGCCGCCGCTCCTGGAGCGAAACGGCTGCCGGAACGGAGAACTGCGCCGCGGGCGCGTCCAACGTTGCGGACGCATCGGCGATCGGTTCGGCTTCTGCCCTTTGCATAGTCGGGTCCTCTGCATGTCATGCCGCCGCCCCGCAAACCGCCTACGCCGGAATTGCGCGACCGCCGCGGCTGCAAATGGCGGGATAGTCTCGGCTATCCGTTCGCCGGCGGGTTCGCAGCGTAGCACAAGGCGCTACGCCGCCTGGCGAGAGAGACGTTTGACTTCCTGCATGACAAGCGTTCGGTACGGCCCGTCGACTTGCATCAGGCGCTCGGGTTCGCCGTCCTGCACGATCTTTCCCTTCTTCAAGAGGACGATCCGATCGAAATTCCGCAGCGTCGAGAGCCGATGCGCAGCGGCGATGACGGTCCGTCCTTGCATGAGGCGCGAAAGCGCGTCGCGGATCGCCTCCTCGGCTTCGCTGTCGAGGGCCGATGTGGCTTCGTCGAGCAGAAGGATAGGCGAATTTTTCAGGAAGGCTCGCGCGATCGCGACGCGTTGACGCTGACCGCCGGACAATTGAGCGCCTCGGTCGCCGACGATCGTGTCGAGGCCCGCAGGCAGGTTTTCGATGAATTCGCCGCATCGAGCCGCGAGCGCCGCCTCCCAGACCTCGGCGTCGGTCGCTTCAGGACGGCCGTAGCGGATGTTCTCCATCAGCGAACGGTTGAGCAGCGGCGCGTCTTGCGGCACGACGGCGATCGCTTGTCTTAGGCTCTCCTGCGTCGCTCGCGAAATGTCGTGTCCATCAATCAGGATCCGGCCGCTCGGCAAATCGTAAAATCTCTGCAGGAGCGCGATGAGGGTGGACTTGCCGCCTCCTGACGGTCCGACCAGGCCGACCTTCTGACCAGGTTCGACGGCGAGAGTGAACTCATCGAATACTTGTCGGTTCCCGGGATAGGCGAAGCTGATCCGCTCGAAGACGATGTGGCGCCCCGCCATTCGGCGCGAGGGCGGCGGCTTGCGGATGATCCGTGAGTTCATGCGGCGAGAGCAACGTGACGAGCGCCTCCGACAGACGAGCGAAGTGTTGCGTTACGTCGACCAGCGCGACAGCGAAATCCCGCGTCGCGCTGAGCACCGAGATGCCCAGCGTGCAGACCAGCACGACGTCGCCAACCGTCGCCTCGTGGCGTTGCCAGAGACGGATCACCCACGCAAGCAAACCGACAATCAAAATGACGGTGACGGCGGCGTGCGTCAGTCTCAGCCTCTCCAGATAGAGCAGGCTGCGGCGGCGAGCTTTTAGCTCCTGCGCTACGGTCGCGTCGAAGCGGCGTTGCTCGCGCGATAGGCCGCCGAACGCCTTCACCAGCGAGATATTGCCGATGACGTCGATCATTTCTCCGTCGACGGCCGCCGCTTTGTCGGCGAAGTCATGATGCAACGGTTTGCCGGCGGCGGCGATGTGGAAAATAACGACAATCATGCCGCAGGAGACCACGGCGAGCACGCCAGCCATCCATCCATTGACGATGCGCGAGATACGCAATTGCGGCGACGGTCGCCAAGCACGGTGGCGCGACATTCCAGACGAACATGTTCTCAATCGTGAAAACCGCGTTCGACGTCGCCGTAACTCGGCTCGTCAACATGCCGGGCATCCGCTCGGCGAAGTAGCCTGGCGCGTGACCGGTCAGATGTCTGAAAAGATCGGCGCGGATGTCGCCTGTCACGCGCACGAAGGTGTAGCTGCCGACGAGCCCCGCCACGCGCCAGAACAGGTTGTCCGCCGCAATGAAGAACAGTACAAGGCAAAAGGCGAGCCAGGGACTTCCGCTTTTCGACGGCGCCGACAGCGCGTCGACCAGCCTCTTGACGCCATATTGCGTGCTGACTGAACAGGCCACCGCCGCCAGCACGGCGCCGGCGATTGCGGCATGAGGCGCCGCGCGGCCTCGCACATAGCGGCCGAGAAACGCGAGCGTCCGATGTCCATATTTGGTGAAGTCGTCGCCTTCGTTCATCGGCAAACAAATGTTTGGGCAAAAATGGGTCAAAGTTTGGCGACGCGCGCCGTTGTCCAAAGTCTCATATCAACGCCACGCTCGCAAAGCGAGTTTATTGCTGGAACTTGTTCCGCATGCAAGGCGTTTACGATTGTTTCGCGCTTGTGGCCAACTCCTGAAATCGTTCGTCACTTAGCGCCGGTGTTGTCGTGCCGACTGGAGGGAAAATTGCGGATTGCCCAGATATCGCCGTTGACTGAAGCCGTGCCGCCGAAGCTCTACGGCGGAACCGAACGGGTCATCGCATGGCTCACTGAAGAGCTAGTCGCGCTTGGCCATGAGGTCACGCTGTTTGCAAGTGGGGATTCTGTAACCAACGCGCGGCTCGAAGCGATGTGGCCGACCGCGGTCAGACTCGACGGGTCGGTGCGCGATCCCAACGCGCTTCATATGAGCATGATCGAACAGGTCGCCCGACGGGCGAAGGAGTTCGATCTAATTCACTTTCATCTTGACTATTACCCTTTTTCGGTGATGTCCCGGCAGTCGACGCCCTTTCTCACGACTCTGCACGGGCGTCTCGATTTGCCTGAACATGAGCCAGTCTTCTCGACCTTCCCCAATGTTCCGTTGGTGTCGATTTCAAACGCGCAGCGACGGCCGGCGCCGGATGCGAATTGGATTGGCACGGTTCATCACGGGATGCCGTTGGATCTCCTGAGGCCGGCGCCCGCGAACCCATCCTATCTCGCTTTTTTGGGGCGCATTTCGCCAGAGAAGCGGGTCGACCGCGCCATTCATATCGCCGAGCGCTGCGGCCTGCCGCTCAAGATCGCGGCGAAAGTCGACGCGGTCGATCATGATTATTTCGAGGAAGTGGTTCGCACGCTGCTCGCCAAACGGCATGTCGAATTCATCGGGGAGATCTCCGACGCGCAGAAGTCGGAGTTTTTGAGTAACGCGTTCGCGCTGCTCGTGCCGATCGACTGGCCGGAGCCTTTTGGATTGGTCATGATCGAGGCCATGGCCTGCGGGACGCCGGTCATCGCATTCAACCGCGGCGCGGCGCCTGAATTGATTGAAGACGGGGTCACGGGTTTCGTCGTCGAAGACGAAATGAGCGCTGTCGGAGCTGTGCGCCACGTCGCGCGATTGTCACGTGCAACGATCAGAAGGCGATTCGAAGAACGGTTCGCGGCCCGGCGAATGGCGAGAGACTATCTGGAGCTTTACCGGAACTTGCTCGGCGCCGCAGCGCGCCGCCCGAGAATCGCGTCAGTCTCCGGCTGACGAGTCAGCTCTCTTCGTCTGCATGCGGCCGTGTTTCAGGCATCGCCAGCGCCACGGCCGCCAGACCCAGCAGGCTGAATCCCGCCATCATCAGAAAAGCCGTCTGGCTGTCGAAGCGATCGCTGACATATCCCGCAAGCGTGGTGCTGATCGACGCGCCGACGCCGACGGCGGAGCCGACTGCGCCCTGCGCCAGGTTGAAATGACCCGTGTTTCCGGAAACGTCGGCGACGATCAGGGGAACCAACACTGCGAGCGCCGCGCCTGAGACGCCATCAAGGAGTTGCGCCGCCATCAGGAGATAAGGGTCGACCAAGGACGCAAACAACAGGCCGCGGATCGCCAGAGCGGCGAAGCACAGAACAAGCAATGGGCGCCGGCCCCATAGCTCGGCCTTGCGCCCGACCCAGGGGGAAAGCAGAGCGACGATGAGCTGAGGCGCGACGATCGAGGTGGCGACCAGAATGGTGGCGAACTTGGCCGAACGCAATGTCATCATGCTCGCGGCCAACGGCAGCATGGCCGCGTTGGCGAGTTGGAACAGAGCGACGCAGCCGGCGAAGATCAGGAGCGGGCGGATCTCAAACAGGCTGAGCAGGCCGGATATCGGATTTTTATGCTCAGGCTTCGCGACGCCGCCATGAGCCCTCGTCGCATCGATTTCCTCGGTCCGTATCTGGAAGAGGGCGAACAGCGCCGGCACGGACATGCTCGCCACGAGGATAAAGGCCGCGCGGTCGGAAATGTAGTATGCGGCGGCGCCCATGCCCGCCGCGGCGAGGCCTGAGCCGACTGAAGCGAACGAAGCGTTGCGGCCCAGGCGGACGCTGATAAGTCTCTGGCCGACAAGGCCGAGGCTGATCGCCGCGATCGCGGGGCCGAGCACACAGCTTGCGCCTGCTTGCAGGATCCGAGAGGCGAACACGACCGCGAAGATCGGCGACAGCGCAAGCGCGAACGCGCTAATTCCGACCGCTGCGACGGCTGCAGCAGCCACCCAGCGCTCCGAGCGCGCGGCGTCGACGATCGCGCCGCCCGGAATTTGGCCGACCAAGCCGACGATGGCGCCGACGGTCAGGACAAGGCCGATATCGGTTTGAGTCCATTTTTGCGTGGTGAGATAAACCGAGACGAAAGCGCCGAATCCGGTCTGCACATCCGCCAGGAAGAAGACGAACCAGTCGAGCGCGCGGAGGCTTGCGGCGGACGGAACCGGAGAGCCTCTTCTTTGGCGATCTGGATACGGAGGCGCCGCCGAGGTGCTTGCGGCCTCGCGACGCGATTTCCTTCTGGACAGTCCGGCTCCTAAGAAACCGGACATGAGTTCTCTGGAGCGTCAGTCCGAAAGATGGTCATTGCATCGAAACGAGCGATCGAGCGCGGCTTCTAAGGCTTCGCGCTCGGGCCTCCGATCATCACGACCGGCTCGGCCGCCTTGTAAACCGGGGCGACCCGCAATTGATCCTTGGTCAGATTGACAACAACCGCGCCCGCCTTCTTGGGGTCAAAATGCAACGAGCGCCAGTCGACGGCGATCTTGCGAGAGCCGACGCCCAGAAAGCCGCCAAAATCGATAATGGCGGCTCTGACCTCGCCGCTGCGATCGACGATAATGTCGTCGATGCGCCCCATGTTATCGCCGGTCGAGCTAAGCGCTTCGATGCCGAGAACGCTCTCGAGCTGCTCGCCGTCGACGACAGTGGCCGGAACGCTGGTCTTCTCCTCCTTGTCTTTATCGTCATTCTGCGGAGAGGGTGTGGGCGCGGCGGCGGCTTGCTGCGACGGCGGAGCCACTTTTGGTTGCGGAGAAGACGCCGCTTGCGCCAGACGCCACGCTGCTTCGGAGCTGCGCGTCGCGGCTATCGCCGGCTGTTGCGCCGCGAACAGCGCAACGGCGACGAGGACGGCCGCTTCCTGCCTGCTGCGGCGGCCGCCGCAAAGAATACGCCGCGCAGAGGCGCCGAATGTCGGCATGGCCTTGCGTCCCTTCATCCTTATCGCCCGGGTTGATCAACTCAGAGGTGGCAGACCGCCGGGTCTATTGCATCGACGACCCCAGTTCAATCGTCGCGCGCCTCATGGCGAGATTGCGGCGCTCAGCCCCATTGCGCTGCGCCTTTGACCGCGGCCAGGGCGCCAGGCTCGAGTTCGCAGTAAAGCAGCCGGTCCGGATCGACCGGTCCCGGCAGCGATATGTGGCCCTTTGGGGTGCGTTGAAACCCCATTCGCGCATAGTAGGGTTCATCGCCGACCAGGATGACGAGCTTCCAGCCGGCCGCCCTCGCCGCCTCGAGCGAGCGATTGACTAGCGCCTCGCCGATCCCCTGGCTGCGGAACACCGGCTCGACGATCAACGGCCCGAGCAGCAGCGCCGTGGCGCCGCCGATGGCGATCGGCGTCATCGCCGAGGCGCCGACCAGGAGCGTGCCGACGCGGGCGACGAAGCTCAAGGTCGGGTCGGAGGGAGTCCTCTCACGGATGCGGTAGGCGGCGCGCGCGAATTGGCCCGGGCCGAACACGCGTTCGTTGAGGCGTTCGATCGGCTCGGAATCGTCGTCCGTCGCCGGCTCCAGGATGAGGGGGAGGTCGGGCATCCACCGGCTCTAGCACGTCAATGCGGCGCGGGCAGCCTCCTTCAGGCGCCAACCAGATTGGGGTCGCGCCAGGCGCGCTCGAACGGCAAGCGCCACGCATGCGGCGCGATCAGTTGATAGATGGCTTGCGGTCCCCAGCTGCCGGGCGCGTAGATCTTGACTGGCGGCGGGGAGTTCGAGCAGCGGCGTCGAGACTTCCCACAGCCGCTCGATGCCCTCCGCCGAGCAGAACAGCGTGTGATCGCCGCGCATCGCGTCGAGGATCAGTCGCTCATAGGCCTCCAGAACGTCGCCGCCCATGCCGGTTTCGTGCATGGCGAACTGCAGGCTCTGCTTGTTGAGCCGCATCCCCGGTCCCGGCCGCTTGCCGTAGAATGAGAGCGACACCTTGGATTCGTCCGCAAGATCGAAGGTCAGGTGATCGGGCCCTTGCGTGCTGATGCCGGAATTGCCCGGGAACATGCTCTTCGGCGGTTCGCGGAAGGCGATCGAGATGATCCGCTGGCCCTCGGCCATGCGCTTGCCGGTGCGCAGGAAGAACGGCACGCCGGCCCAGCGCCAATTGTCGATGAAGCATTTGAGCGCGATGAAGGTCTCGGTGTCGGATTCCGGATCGACGCCCGCCCCCTTACGGTAGCCGATGAACTGGCCGCGCACGACATCGGCCGGTTCGACCGGCGTCAGCGAGCGGAAAACCTTGTTCTTCTCCTCGCTGATCGGACCGGGCGCGAGCGAAGTCGGCGGCTCCATCGCCATGAAGCCGAGAATCTGGAAGAGGTGGGTGACCACCATGTCGCGGTAAGCGCCGGTCTGCTCGTAGAAAGCGATGCGATTGCCGATGTCGAGCGTCTCCGGCACATCGATCTGCACGTGGTCGATGAAATTGCGGTTCCAGATCGGCTCGAAGAGGCCATTGGCGAACCGGAAGGCAAGGATGTTTTGCGCCGGCTCCTTGCCGAGGAAATGATCGATGCGAAAAATCTGGTCTTCAGCGAACACCGTGTGCAAGGCGTCGTTAAGCGCGATCGCGCTCTCGATATCGGTGCCGAACGGCTTCTCCATGATGACGCGCGAGCCCTTGGCGAGATCGGCCGCGCTCAGCATTTTGATCGCCGACAGGGCGGCGTTCGGCGGGACGCTCAGGTAGTTGACGAGCTGGGTCTCCTCGACGAAGGACTTCTCGGCCTTCTCGACCGCTTCCTTGAGCGCGCCGGGGCCGGCCGCGATCGGCACATAATCCAGCGTCGCTTCGAACGCGGGCCATGCCTCCTTGTTGGGTCTATGCTCGTGTTGCTCGAACACCGCGTCGCGGGCGAGGGCGCGGAAGCCCTCGGCGTCGATCGTATCGAGCGACACGCCGATGATCCGGCATTTCGCAATGAACCCCGCGGAGACGAGATGAAAGAGGCCGGGCAAAAGCTTCTTGTGGGCGAGATCGCCCGTCGCGCCGAACAGGACCACGATCTGAGGCAGCTTGGGACCCACTCCCACCGGTATCTTCGCCATGGCGCTATCCACCCTTCCAATTGACGCGCGCGAGTTTCCCCACCCCGCGCGACGTCTTGCGACAAAGGCCCGGACTGGCGGGCCGCCTCATTTCACCGCCGCAATCTGAGGCTCGCCCAGCCCTCGAGATCGATCCGCTCGGCCAGATGCAAGCCCTGCGCCCGCCAAGACGCAAGCACGCCCGCGTCATCTGCAAGAAGCAGGCCGGAAACGATCGCATCGCCGTCGGGGTGCATGACCGAAGCGAGCGATGGCGCGAGCAGCCGCAAGGGCCGCGCCAGAATGTTGGCGAACACGAGGTCGTAGGGCGCGCCCTCGCGCAACAGGGCGCTGTCGACCCCGCGCGAGACGACCGCCCGGCAAAAAGCGCCGACGCCGTTCGCCCGAGCGTTGGCGTTGGCGACCGAGACCGCGACGGGATCGATGTCGCCGGGCCAGACCTTGCGGCGCAGGACTTTCGCGGCTGCGATGGCGAGCACGCCCGCGCCGCAGCCGACGTCGAGGACGCGGGCAGGGCGGCGGCGCCTGAGCAGGCGGTCGAAATGCAGAAGGCAGCCCCGCGTCGTGCCGTGATGGCCGGTGCCGAAGGCGAGCCCCGCCTCGATCTCGATCGCGATGTCGTTCGCTCTGACGCGCGCGCGGTCGTGGCTCCCATGAACGAGAAAGCGCCCGGCGCGAACGGGCTTCAGGCCGGCGAGCGAATTGGCGACCCAGTCGCGCTTCTCCGTCAGGCCGAAGGTCGCGGAGGCCGCGGTCGCTTCGTCCGAGGCTGCGGCCGCCAGCGCCCGGATCGCCGCCTCGTCCGGCTCTGAGCCAAAGTAGGCCTCCATGAGCCAGGCCTTGCCGCCGCCCGGCCAACGATCGTCTGTCTCGAACGCGGTCGCCGCCGCCTCGGCCGGCTCGAAGCTCTCGACGATGAGATCCGCGACCGCGCGGGCGCGGCGCTCGTCGCTGACGAGCCGCATCACGTGCGCCGCGTTGTTGGGCGGCAGGCCTTCGAGCATGACCGTCTCCGCGGCGGCATATGCGCCAGTAAACGCCAGTAAACGAGCATAAGCGCTAGTAAATTTACTCGCATTTGCTAGCGTTTATTTTTTGGAATCGGGACTTTTCAACGGGTTAGAGTCGATTCCAATAAAAAAAGTAACTCCCAAGCCGGGTGAGTCCGAATTGTCACACGGTGTGTGAGATCGTTGAGGTTTTGCGAGATTTTCGAGACGGGCGGGGGCGAACCGTGAGTCAAGGTGGGGATGATTCTCCCTGCCGAAGTTCAGGCGCTGATCGAAGCGCTCCGGAGCGAGATTTCCGCGCTTCGCTCGGAGGTCGCCGATTTGCGGCGGGAGAACGAGGGCCTTCGAGCCGAGAACGCCGAGCTTCGGCGCCGGCTGGATCTGGACAGCACGACGAGCTCCAAGCCGCCTTCGAGCGACGGGCTGAGGAAGAAGTCGCGCCTTCCCGGCAGCCTTCGCGGCCGTTCGGGCAAGGCGAGCGGGGGACAGCGGGGCCACAAGGGCGACACGCTGCGGCGGACGGCGACGCCCGACTGGGTCGTCCGACACGAGGCTGCGGCGTGCCGGCGCTGCCGGGCGGCGCTCGCGGCTTCGATGCAGACCGGGGTGGAGACGCGTCAGGTGTTCGACCTGCCCGAGCGGCTGATCGAGGTCACGGAGCACCAGGGCGCCATCTATGCCTGCGCCCGATGCCGCGGCGTGACGCGGGCTGCGTTCCCCGACGGCGTGATCTCGCCGACCCAATATGGCGAGCGCATCAAGGCGGCGGCGGTCTATCTCAACGTGCAGCAGCTTGTGCCCGAGGACCGGACGGCGCAGGCGCTTCAGGACCTGTTCGGCGCGCCGCTCGTCTGCCCGGCGAGCGTGATCGCGTGGATGGGCAAGAAGGCTCAGGCTCTGGAGGGCGTCTATCAGGCGATCGGGACGCGCGTCGGCGGGGCCAAGGTCAGGCATCTCGACGAAACCGGCTTTCGCATCGCAGGCTCCCTGCAATGGCTGCATACGACGTCGAGCCGGAGCCATACCTTCTACCGGGTCGGAGCGGCGCGCGGCGATGTTCCCGCAGGGTTGAAGGGCGGCGTCGTCGTGCATGACCATTTCCGCCCCTACAACGCCCTCGCGGACGTCGCTCACGCCTTCTGCAACGCCCATCACCTGCGCGAACTCAAGGCGCTCATCGAGATCGACAAGGAGCCGTGGGCGCAAGCCATGCGCGACGTCCTCCTCGACGCCGCAAAGGCCGTGCGCCAAGCCAAAGAGGCCGGCGCCCGGGCGCTCGAACCCGAACGCGTGCAAGGCTTCGTCGACCGCTACTGGCAGGCCGTTCGGGAAGGGCTCGCCTTCCATCGCGCCCTGCCGGCCTTCGATCCTTCGCCCGGCTCGAAAAAACGAAAGAAGCAGCGCCCAGGCCATAATCTCCTCATCCGCTTCAAGACCTTCAAGGACGAGACCCTGCGCTTCCTCGTCGACTTCGACGTCCCGTTCACCAATAACCTGGCCGAACAGGACCTGCGCATGGCCAAGGTCAAAATGAAAATCTCGGGCGGCTTCCGCACCTTCGAAGGCGCTCACGTCTTCGTCCGCATGAGGTCCATCGTCTCCACCGCACGAAAGCACGGCCTCAACATTCTCAAAGCCCTCACTGCAAACCCCTCCCAACTCCTCCTCGCAATCGCAGCCTGAAAACAGACGGCTTGGGAGTTACTAAAAAAATCCAGGCGCGTCCCAGGCCTTTTGCAATCTGTCTCAAACCTGCCTTCGTCGCGCTTCCTCCTCGCCGGGGCCTCGCCTTTGCACGGCTGATATTTTGATTAATGGAAACGATATAGCAATAGTTCTGATTTTTGTAAATAATCGCGCCTGATTTTTTTTGACCCGCCGCGTGGCCGCTTGACTCACCCATAGCTTCATGGTTATGAGCCAACCCATAACCGCTGGATTATAGATCGCATGGCGACCGCTCACGATGTGCTGTTCCGCACCCTCGCCGACCCGACAAGGCGGGCGATCTTCGAGCGCCTGTGCCGCGAAGGCGAGCAGACGGTCGCGGCGCTCACGGCTGAGGCCGGCGTTTCGCAGCCGGCCGTCTCGAAGCACCTCGGCGTTTTGAAACAGGCCGGTCTGGTGCGCGACCGCCATCAGGGCCGCCGGACCCACTATAGCGCCGAAGTCGGCGCTCTGAGCCCGCTGATCGACTGGACAAGCGAGATGAAAGGGTTCTGGCGAAGCCGGTTCGACGGCCTAGAAGACCTGCTGAGCAGGATGGACCAATGAGCGCGCCTAAAACCCGCCCGGCCAGCGCGAAAGCCCCTGAGCCGGCGAGCGGGCCGAAGACGGGAACGGAAGCCTCGGCGCTGATCGACGCGCGGATCGAGGAACTCGGCGACTGGCGCGGCGAGACGCTGGCCCGGGTGCGCGCGCTCATTAATGAAGCCGACCCGGACGCGATCGAAGAGTGGAAGTGGCGAGGCGTTCCGGTGTGGTCGCACGGCGGGATCCTTTGCATCGGCGAGACCTACAAGGGCGCCGTCAAACTGACCTTCGCCAAAGGCGCCGCGCTCGCCGACCCTAAAGGCCTGTTCAATTCGAGCCTCGAAGGAAACACCAGGCGGGCGATCGACATTCATGAGGGCGACAAAATCGACGAAGATGCGCTGAAGGCGCTCATTCGCGCCGCCGTGGCGCTGAACACGGATCGCGCCGCCGCCCGCCCCGCCCGCGCCAAAACGTGAGGACGAACCCATGACCGCCACCGCGACCGAAACCCGCACCGTCGTCGTCGAACGCGAGATCGCTTATCCGCCGGAAAAGATCTGGCGCGCGCTGACCGAGCCGCATCTGATCGAGGACTGGCTGATGAAGAACGACTTCAAACCCGTCGTCGAACACAAGTTCAATCTGCGCGGCGACTGGGGCGCCGTCGACTGCCAGGTCCTCGAGGTCGAGCCGCCGAGGACGCTCGCCTATAGCTGGGCGGCCAATGGGCTTGAGAGCGTCGTGACCTGGACGCTCACCCCGACGAGCAAAGGCACGCATCTGCGGATGGAGCAGACGGGCTTCCGGCCGGATCAGGAGCAATTCTACCAGGGGGCAAAGATGGGCTGGCAAAACTTCTTCGCCAAGCTGGAGCAGGTGCTCGCGCGGGTGGAGTGACGAACGCCAGACGCGCAGCGTCTCCGTCAGCCGCATCGTGCGCAGCGCGAGCGCAAACGGATCGAGCGCGCAAGGCCGCTGGGCCACGCGGCGTGACTGGCTCGCCGATGCGTGGGCGCCGTTCAGGGATTCATCTGGCTGACGGAACGATCATTTGAGTTCGTGAGCGCTGACAACCCTGATCAGCTTATTGAAATTGCCGCGCAGCTTGTTCACCGAGAGATCCTCGTACAGACCGTCCAGCGGGTCCATGACGATAAGAAACGGTTCGCCATTGACGATTTTCACGCCAAATATGACCACGGTATGGGCCGCCATCGGATAGAGGCCGTGTATCAACATGACCGGACTTTGATTTCGGCCGAGTTCCCCCAGCACCAGCTCGAGCGGGAATTCTTTCGGGCTGAAAATTTTCTGGAAGGCGCCAATGTCTTTTGTCAGCTTATCCAACCCTTGAAACGTAATGGCTTTGCTCGACAGCAAAAAATCTTTGTAGGTCGCCAGCATGTCTGCGACGGTCAAGGGTTTTCGCCCTCTCGACCAGTTTGACTGCAGCACCAACTCTGTCGCCGCCGCCCAGCACGTCCATTCCACGTCGTGCATGAGTTTCGGCGCAGGGAGCTGGAACCGATAATTTCCGTCGAACAGGATGGAAAAGGTTATCGGCCCGACAATGCCATCCTGAGCCAATTCGTTTCGCCGTTGAAAGTCTTTCACCGCCTTCTCGGTTGCGTCGTCAAAGACGCTGGAAACGGGTAATGTATCGCCCGAATCCTCGATGAGCTTGCGCTGCAACGCCATCACGTCGGCGCCGCGCGAGCCCTTCTGCAATTGGCGGTGAACATCCCACCAACCCGGCGCCGCCATTTCACCTCCCATCGGAGTGAACGCGCAACAAGTGCAGGACCCTATCCCAAAATTCCCTGGTCATGAAGGGGTACAGCAGCCGGGACGAAAGGAATGGCTTCGCCGAGCCGTCAATTGACCGTTTGAAGGCCCCGGGATAGCTTTTCTCAAACCGGGATCAATCAAAGGTATCGCACACGGGACTCATCGCAACGGGGGGGTCAAGCCATGTCGATTGTCTCGAAAATATCTCTCGCGGCCGCATTCGCCCTAGGCTTAGCGACAACGAGCGCGCAGGGTGCGGTGCAGGGCTTATCGATCGCCCTTACCGACATGACGTTCGAACGCGGCAGCAATCTTTCGGCGCAGGCGGCGGCGTTTGGCGGGCAGCCGGCAATAGAGCTTCTGAACAATGGATCCTATAGCGAGACGCTCACTGGCGATTACGCGGTCTCCGACAATCTGCCGCCTTCGGACCAATCGGTATTTTGGCAGACGTTCACGCAAATCTCGCTCAACGGCAATCCGTTTTTCACGGAAAATGCGATCGTCGGGCTGGAGAGCCAGAACGACATTTGGAGCGCGATCCTCAACATCACGGGCTTAACGCCAGCGCAACTCGCGGTGTTAAAAGCCGTCCTCGTGAACCATAATATTTTAAACACTGGAGGCGAATTCGACTACGCTTATAATTTCGCGCCGGGCGATCGGACGGTCGGCGCTTTTGCTGTCGGCACCAACACGAACCTCGCCTCCACCGAGGACTTCGGCTCCTATGTGGACCCATTCGCTCTCTTCGACTCAAGCTCTGTTCCTGACGGCCCAAATGTTTGGTCGCTGAGCTTCTTCGCCACGGTCACCACCGTTCCGGAGCCGCCAACCTGGCTCATGCTTATGGCTGGCGGCGCGGGTCTCCTCGTCATCCGAGGTCTGGCGCGCCAGCCAGGGATCGCGGGTCGCGTCTCCGCCTAAGCGTTTAGCGCGCGCGGTTGACGGGTCTGGGCGACAAGGTCATCCTCGAGCCCATGGAAAAAGCGCCATTCGATGTCGAGGCGTGGCGCGCGGAGCTGGTCGCCGCCGGCGCTCGGGCGTTTCTGCCCGAGGGGTTGCCTGAAGACGAGCCGGCCGGGCGCGACGACGAGGTTTCGTTCGACTGAAGTGTTCTGCCTCGCTGCCAATGTCGTGATCTTCGCGGTCAACGAGCGCAAGCCGAAGATCGTCGAGCGGCTTCATCGTGAGCTTGCCGCTGGGACGCCGATGATCATCCCGGCCATTGTGATGTTCGAGCTCGAATATGGCTGCGCCAAAAGCGAGCGCCCGGAAGAGACGCGTCGCGCGCTCGAGGTCTTCCTGTCGGCCGGATTCGATCGGCCCGCTTTCGATAGCGAGGACGCACGCGAGGCCGGCGAAATCCGCGCTCAACTCGAAATGCGCGGTCAGCCGATCGGACCTTACGATACGCTGATCGCCGCTCAGGCGCGCCGGCGCGGGGCAAAGCTCGTGACTCTGAACGTTCGGGAATTCGAGCGCGTGCCGGGGCTTGGGGTGGAAGACTGGGCAGCGTAAGGCTCGTCACCCCCGCCGCGCGCGGTTCTCGTGGAAGAAGTCGTACACGAGCTTCGCCGTCGCGGCGTCGAGGCCCGGCGTCTTTTCGAGATCGGCAAGGCCCGCTTTAGCGACGTCCTTGGCCGAGCCGAAGGCGAACAGGAGCGCGCGCTTGCGCGCCGGGCCGATGCCCGGAATCTCGTCGAGCGGGCTTTTGACGAATTCCTTCTTGCGCCGCGCGCGGTGGGTGCCGACGGCGAAGCGGTGCGCCTCGTCGCGTAGGCGCTGGACGAAGAACAAAGCCGGGTCGCGGGGGCTGAGCCTGAAGGGCTCCCGCCCCTCCATGAAGAAGGTCTCGCGCCCCGCGTTGCGATCGGGACCCTTGGCGATCGCAACCAGCCTCACGCCCTCGACGCCAAGCGCGCCGATCACGCCCCGCGCCGCCTCGAACTGCCCGCGCCCGCCATCGATGATGACGAGATCGGGCGTGTCGGGAAATTGGCCCGCCTCCGCCGTCTCGCCGTGGCGCATGAGCCGCGCGAATCGGCGCGTCAGCACTTCGCGCATCATCGCGTAATCGTCGCCGGGCGTGAGATCCAGGCTCTTGATGTTGAAGGTGCGGTACTGGTTCTTGACGAAGCCCTCGGGGCCGGCGACCACCATCGCGCCGATCGCGTTCGTCCCCATGATGTGGGAATTGTCGTAAACCTCGATCCGCCGGATCGGATGGCCGACGCTGAACGCCTCGCCGAGAGCCGCCATAAGCTTCTCCTGGGTCGCCGAATTCGGCGAGCTTGCGCGACAAGGCCTCGCGCGCGTTGCGCAACGCCGCCTCGACCAGATCCTTTTTTTCGCCCCGCCGCGGGGCGCCGATGGCGACCCGATGTCCAACGCGCGCGCTTAAGACTTGGCGCAAGGTTTCGGCGCTTGGAACGTCGTGGCTCAAGAGCACGAGGCGCGGCGCGGGCCGGTCAAGATAGAATTGCGCCAGGAACGCGTCGAGCACCTCCTCGCGCGACAGAGCCCGATCGGCGCGCGGAAAATAGGCGCGGTTGCCCCAGTTCTGATAGGTGCGGAAGAAGAACACCTCGACGCAGAACTGCCCCGCCTCCTCGGTGACGGCGAACACGTCGGCTTCGGGAATCGAGCGCGGATTAACGCTCTGCTCGCCCTGGATCGCCGAGAGCGCGCTGATGCGGTCGCGTAGCCGTGCGGCGCTCTCGAAATCGAGCGCCGCGGCCGCTTCGCTCATGGCGTGCCCAAGGCGGTTCTTGATCGCGCGGCTGCGGCCGGAGAGGAAATCGCGCGCCTCCTCAACCAGCTTGGCGTAGTCGCCGGGCGAAATCTCGCCGGTGCACGGGGCCGAGCAGCGCTTGATCTGGTGAAGCAGGCACGGCCGGGTCCGGTTGGCGAAGAAACTGTCCGAGCAGGTGCGCAGGAGGAACGCCCGCTGCAGCGCGTTCAAGGTGCGGAACACCGCGCCGGCGCTGGCGAAGGGTCCGAAATAGTCGCCGGGAACCGAGCGCGCGCCGCGATGTTTGACCAGCCTCGCCGCGGGATGGCCGGTGCAGATCAGGATGTAAGGAAAGCTCTTGTCGTCGCGCAGCGTGACGTTGTAGCGGGGCTTGAGCTGCTTGATGAGATTGGCCTCGAGCAGCAGCGCCTCGGCGTCCGATTCGGTGGTGACGAACACCATCGATCGGGTCTGCGCCACCATGCGCGCGATGCGGCTTGGCTGACGCTCGGGCGCCATATAGGCGGCGATGCGCTTCTTGATCGAGCGCGCCTTGCCGACATAGAGCACCTCGCCCTCGGCCCCCATCATGCGATAGACGCCGGGGCCGAGCGGGGCGTGGCGCCAGAACGCCCGGATCGCCTCGGCGCCGCGCGCCACGCGCGCAGGCTCAGCCGGCGGCTCGTCGAGGGCGATGTCGAGGGGCGCGGAATCGGGCTGAAGCTCGCGCGCGAGCGCGGCTTCCTCCCGCGCCTCGGCCGCGGGCGCTTCGCCGGGGGGAAAGGTTTTCGACGCGCCGCTCATGGGGCTTATCTAGGCGCAAGCGAGTGTCGGGGGAATAGGAGGGCCTGCGCGCGCCGCGCCCTGCGGTTCAGCGGCGCCCTCTCCGCCCGCCGGCGTAGGCGGCGCGCTCAGCCTAGCGGTAATTTTACCGGCGCCCCTAATGGTTTCAGAGTCTTACGACCGCTTTTAGTTCCGCCCTGAAAAATCGCCCGCGGCGCCGCAATCGGGACCGCACGTTCGGAACGAAATAACATATATGTAGCGTTATTTAAGGTCGAGGCTGCGAGTTTGGCGAGCGGCCGTCAATCGAGCGGTTGGCTCGGGCGGCTTAACGGATTATTAACCTCGCTTCGCGGCGCCGGATGGGTCGCGGGCGGGAGTGCGTCAAGAGTGCGTCTATCCATCAACGGCCCGGCGAGGGCGTTTTCCGCAGGCCTTGCTCTCATGCTGGCGTGCGCGGGCCTGAGCGCCTGCAATGATGTGGCCGCCACCCCGCCGAGCGCGGATGCCAGCGCGCAGTTCGCCCTGCGCGATGACGCGAATATGGCTGACGCCACGGTCGCGATCGCCTCGGTCGACGGCCCCCCGGCGGATCTTTCCACCCGATTTCGCCAGAGCTTCGATGAGGCGGCGGCGGCGCGACGGATCGCGGTCGCGGCGCCGGCCAAGGCGCGCTACCTCGTGCGCGGCTATCTCACCGCTTCGCCCATCGAGGGCGGCGCGGAGGTCAACGTCGTCTGGGACGTTTTCACTCCGGATAAGAAGCGCGCCCAGCGGCTCAGCGACGCGATTGCGGTCAAGGGCTCCGGCGACGACCCCTGGGCGATGCTCGACGACGCAGCGCTGAACAGCGTCGCCGCCAAATGCGCCGATGACCTTGCCGCCTATCTGTCCAACACCCCCGAGGCGGCGCCGGCCAGCGCCGCTCTCAGCTACGCCCAATAGCTTTTTCTTGTGGACATCCGGGCCGGCTCTGGCCGTTGTTATCTCTCTGTCATGTTGTTCGAGGGCGGGGCGGCTGCTATGACCCCCGCGTCCGCGCCGTGAAGCGCGCCCAGCGCGCGCGTTTGGAGACCCGGCCGTGCCCGGCAAGATGAAGATTTTGGCCGGCAATTCCAACCGACCGCTCGCCGAGGCGATCGCCGCCTATCTCGGCGAGCCCTTGACCAGCTGTCATGTCCGCCGCTTCGCCGACCTCGAGATCTTCGTCGAAATCCTCGAGAACGTGCGCGGACGGGACGCCTTCATCATTCAGTCGACGTCCTACCCGGCGAACGACAATCTGATGGAGCTTTTGATCATGATCGACGCGCTGAGGCGCGCGTCCGCGCAGCGCATCACGGCGGTCATCCCCTATTTCGGCTACGCGCGCCAGGACCGGAAGCCGGGGCCACGCTCGCCCATCTCGGCCAAGCTCGTGGCCAATCTCATCACCCGCGCCGGCGCCGACCGGGTGCTGACGGTCGACCTGCACGCCGGCCAGATCCAGGGATTTTTCGACATTCCCACCGACAACCTGTTCGGCGCCCCGACCATGGTGCGCGACATCCAGGCCCATCACAACGGCAGCAAGAACGTGATGGTCGTTTCCCCTGACGTCGGCGGCGTGGTGCGCGCCCGTGCGCTCGCCAAGCGCCTCGACGCGCCGCTCGCAATTGTCGACAAGCGGCGCGACCGGGCGGGCGAATCGGAAGTGATGAACGTGATCGGCGACATTGCGGGCCGCAATTGCGTGCTGCTCGACGACATCGTCGATTCTGGCGGCACGCTGTGCAACGCCGCCGACGCCCTTCTGGAAAAAGGCGCGGCGAGCGTCTCGGCCTATATCACCCACGGCGTGCTGTCGGGCGGGGCGGTGGCGCGCGTCGCCGCCTCCAAACTCACCGAACTGGTGCTCACCGACACCATTCAGCCGACCGAAGCGGTGCGGGTCGCGCGCAACATCCGGGTGATCTCGATCGCGCCTTTGATCGGCGAGGCGATCGGCCGCATCGCCAAGGAGGAAAGCGTCTCCTCGCTGTTCAACTAGCGGGGAACTTCAGAACCCACCTGGCTGCGGAGCAGCAGCACGAACGAAGCTGTCCAGATGGACAGGGCGGCGAGCAGCCCGGCGATGTCGACCGTCAAAAGGGATAGGACGCTGGTCATGGTCTTCGCCTTTCTTTGACGAAGACAATGCGCGCCCATTGGTTAACCCGCAGTGAGCGCAGTCACACGCCTCGAACGCCCGACCGCAGGACGCGTATTGGCGGGTGTTCATCATCGACGCTCCGCCGAGCGGCTGTCGTCGCGGTCCCGGGGGCTCGTCCTTGACGCGGCTTTCCGCACCAGTGAGGCCGCGCCCGTGAAGCGAGGGCCACGCCCGGATGACGCGGCCCTTTTCTTGCTTGCGACTGGATCGCGGCTTCCGCTTGCTCACGGTAAATCGCCCGCATAGTCTCGTCGCTGTCGTCGGCTGGGACGGATTGATCGCGCTTGACAGCCAAGTTGCGGGCGGACTTACTCGGCCAGCCGGTTAGTTTCTCGTTGCGGGCCCGGGAGCCGCTCGCGCCAATGGGAGGTCAGGATATGTTCGCTCGCACCACGCTCTTAACATCGGCGGTTCTTGCCGGAAGTCTGCTGGCTTCCGTTGCGGCCTATGCGGCCGACGCTGTCAAGCCTGCGGTTCTTTATGATCTTGGCGGCAAGTTCGACAAATCGTTCAACGAGGGCGTGTTCAATGGGGCGACACGGTTCACCAAGGAGACCGGGATCAAGTTCCGCGATCTCGAGATCCAGAACGAGGCGCAGCGCGAGCAGGTCCTGCGCAAGTTCGCCAAGGACGGGTTCTCGCCGATCATGACCGTCGGCTTCGCCTGGGAGACTGCGCTGAAGAAGGTCGCCCCGGAATATCCCAAGACCGACTTCGGCATCATCGACGACGTCGTCGACCTGCCGAACGTGCAGTCCATCGTGTTCAAGGAACAGGAAGGCTCATTCGTCGTCGGCGTCATCGCGGCGAAGACAACCAAGACCGGCAAGGTCGGCTTCGTCGGCGGCATGGACATCCCGCTCATCTCGAAATTCGAATGCGGCTACGCGCAGGGCGTCAAATACGCGTCCGGAGGCAAGGACGAAGTGTTCGCAAACATGACCGGCACGACGCCCGCGGCGTGGAACGACCCGGTCAAAGGCGGCGAGCTCGCCAAGTCGCAGATCGACCGCGGGGCCGACATCGTCTACGCCGCCGCCGGCGCGACCGGGCAGGGCGTGCTGAAGGCGGCGGCGGACGCCGGCAAGTTCGGCATCGGCGTCGATTCGAACCAGAATGGTCTTTTCCCGGGGCATGTGCTGACCTCGATGCTGAAGCACGTCGACGTCGCCACCTACAATTCCTTCATGGACGCGAAGAACGGAAAGTGGAAGGCTGGCGTCCAGGTGCTCGGGCTCAAGGACAACGGCGTTGGCTACGCGGTCGACAAGAACAACGAAAAGATTCTGACGCCCGAGGCGAAGGCCGCCGCTGACCAGGCCGAGAAAGACATCATTTCCGGCAAGATTCAGGTGCACGACTACATGTCCGACAACAAGTGCCCGGCGTAAGGGCGTTGCCTCTCCCCGCGTTGCGGGGAGAGGGTTTACGATTGCCGCGGCCGCCGTCCAGGAGCAGCGCGTGACGACCGCGGCCGACCCTCCGGCAATCGAACTGATCGGCATCGACAAGAGCTTCGGCCCGGTTCACGCCAACAATAACGTCAATCTCACCGTCGAGCGCGGAATCATCCACGGCATCGTCGGCGAAAACGGGGCCGGCAAATCGACGCTGATGTCGATCCTCTATGGCTTCTATGAAGCCGACGCGGGCGAAATCCGCATCAATGGCAAGCCGGTCCGAATCCGCTCCTCGCGCGAAGCGATCAGCCACGGCATCGGCATGGTCTTCCAGCATTTCATGCTGGTGCAGCCTTTGAGCGTGCTGGAAAACGTGATGCTCGGCGCCGAGGGCGGCCCGCTGCTCGCCGAAGGCGCGGGCGCGATCCGCAAGCGGCTCGGCGAACTCGGGCGCGAATACGGTCTCGAAGTCGATCCCGACGCCATCGTCGGCGAATTGTCGGTCGGCCTGCAACAGCGGGTCGAGATCCTGAAAGCGCTGGTGCGCGGCGCCGAGATCCTCGTGCTCGACGAGCCGACCGCGGTGCTGACGCCGGCCGAGGCTGATCAATTGTTCGAGATGCTGCGCGTGCTCAAACGCGAGAACAAGACCATCCTCTTCATCACCCACAAGCTGCGCGAGATCATGGATCTCACCGACCGCGTCTCGGTGATGCGCCGCGGCGAGATCGTCGCCGATTTCGAAACGGCGATGACCTCGCCGCCCGAGCTCGCCGACGCCATGGTCGGGCGCAAGGTGATCCTCAGGATCGACAAAGGCCCCGCTCATCCGGGCCGAATCGCGCTCGAAGCAAAGGATCTCGTGGTGCGCGACGACCGCGGCGTCGCTCGCGTCGACGGCGTTTCGTTCATATTGCGCGAAGGCGAGATCCTTGGCGTGGCTGGGGTCGCCGGCAACGGCCAGTCGGAGCTGCTCGAGGCGCTCGCCGGCATCCGGCCGTTGAGCTCGGGCGAGATTCTGATCGACGGCGAGACGGTGCCGCCGCCGAAGCGCAACCCGCACATGGAGCGGCTACTCGGCGTGGGGCATGTGCCGGAGGATCGCCATCGCGTCGGGCTCGTCATGCCGTTCGAAGCGTGCGAAAGCGCGATGCTCGGCTTTCATCGCGAGGCGGTCTACGGGCGGGGCTGGCTTTATGACCGCAAGGCGATCGTCGCCGACGCGCTGCAGAAGATGATGGCCTTCGACGTCAGGCCGCCTTCGCCTCTGCTCAAGACCGCCAATTTTTCCGGCGGCAACCAGCAGAAGATCGTGCTGGCGCGCGAGATCGAGCGCAATCCCAAGATCCTGCTCGTCGGGCAGCCGACCCGCGGCGTCGACATCGGCGCGATCGAATTCATCCACAAGCGCATCGTCGCCCAGCGCGACGCTGGCAAGGCGGTGCTGCTGGTGTCGGTCGAACTCGACGAGATCTTCGCGCTCTCGGACCGGATCATCGTGCTGTGCGGCGGCCGGATCACCGGCGAGCGGCGCCCGGAGGAGACGAACGCGCAGGATCTCGGCCTCCTGATGGCGGGCGTGAGCGAGCGCGCCGCATGAGCGCGCCTCTCAAGCCGCTTCCCGCCTGGGCGGACGTCGCGCTGATCCCGCTCGTCAACGTCGGCGCCGCCTTCGTCATCTCCGGCTTTGTCGTGCTGGCGATCGGCGAGAACCCGCTTGCCGCCGTCCAGAGCCTGATCCTCGGGGCGCTCGGCGATCTCGAAGGGATCGGCTACACCCTCTATTACGCAACGAGCTTCATCTTCACCGGCCTTGCGGTCGCGATCTGCTTCCACGCGGGGCTGTTCAACATCGGCGTCGAGGGCCAAGCCTATATCGCGGGCTTGGGCGCGGCGCTGGTCGCGCTGCATTGCGGCTTCCTGCCGGGCTACACGCTCGCTGTTGCGGCGATCATCGGCGCGGCGCTGTTCGGCGCCGCATTCGCCGCGATTCCAGGCTATCTGCAAGCCTATCGCGACAGCCACATCGTCATCACGACGATCATGTTCAACTACATCGCCTCCGCCATCATGGGCTACCTGCTCGTCAACGTGATGCGCAAGCCCGGGCAGATGAACGCCGAGACGCAGCCGTTCCGCGACACGGCGCTGGTGCCGCAGTTCCACGACCTGCTCGCCCATGTCGGGATCAAATGGCCGGATACGCCCTTCAACCTCTCGTTTCTGCTCGCGCTCCTGTGCTGCCTCGCGGTCTGGCTCCTCATCTGGCGCACCCGCCTCGGCTACGAGATCCGCACCGTCGGCGCCAATCCGACCGCGGCCGTCTATGGCGGCATCTCGCCAGCCCGCGTGACCGTGATCACCACGCTCCTGTCCGGCGCGCTCGCTGGCGGAGTCGTGGCCAACGTCATCCTGGGCGATCAGCATCGCCTCATCCTCGAATTCGTCGGCGGCTTCGGCTTCGTCGGCATCGCGGTCGCGCTGATGGGGCGCGCCCACCCGGTCGGCATCATCCTCGCCGCCATCCTGTTCGGCGTCCTCTATCAGGGCGGCCAGGCGCTCTCGTTCGACATGCCGAAGATCAGCCGCGACATGATCGTGGTGATCCAGGGCTTGGTCGTTCTGTTCGCTGGCGCGCTCGAGCACATGTTCCGGCGCCCTGTCGCGACCCTGCTCGCGCGGCGCACGACCCAGCCGCCCATCTGACGCATGATGGAGTGGTTCGACGCTTTCCTCGTCGTATTCGCCTCCGGCATGCGTCTCGCCATTCCGCTCATTCTCGCCTGCCTTGCGGGCTTGTGGTCGGAGCGCTCGGGCGTGGTCGACATCGGGCTCGAGGGCAAGATCCTGGTCGGCGCGTTCGCTTCCGCCGCGGCCGCGACCTTCACCGGGAGCGTATGGCTCGGGGTTCTCGCCGGCGTCGCGGCGGCCGTCGTCTTTTCGCTCATCCACGGCTACGCCTCGATCGACCAGCGCGCCAACCAGATCGTCTCGGGAACCGCGATCAACATGGTGGCGGACGGCATGACCGCGCTCATCGGCAACGCCATCTGGTCGCAGGGCGGACGCACGCCGCAACTGCCGGAGACCGCCCAGTTCCGGGAAATCACGCTGCCTTTCGTCAGTGAGATCGGCGCCGTGCCGATCGTCGGACCGATCTACCGGGAGCTGATCTCCAGCCACGACCTGATCGGCTATATCGCCTTCGCCATGGTCCCGCTCACCTACTGGGCCCTGTACAGCACGCGCTTCGGACTGCGCCTGCGGGCGGTCGGCGAGAATCCGGCCGCCGTCGACACCGCCGGCATTTCGGTGCGCGGCTTGCGCTACAGCGCGCTCATCATCTGCGGGGTTCTGGTCGGCCTCGCCGGCGTCTATCTCGTGCTCGGCCAGACCGGCTATTTCCAGCCGCACATGAGCGCAGGCCGCGGCTTCATCGCGCTCGCCGCGCTGGTGTTCGCGAAGTGGCGTCCTTGGCCGGCGCTCGCGACCTGCCTTCTGTTCGGCTTCCTTGACGCGGTGGCGATCCGCCTGCAGGGGATGGAGCTGCCGGTCATCGGCCCGGTGCCGGTGCAGGCGATCGAGGCCCTGCCCTATATCCTGACCGTCGTGCTGCTGGCGGGTTTCATCGGCAAGGCCATTCCGCCCAAGGCGTCGGGAATTCCTTATGTCAAAGAGCGCTGAGGCGGCGCTTGCCGAACTGTTCGCCGCGGCAAAAGCCGCGCAGGCGAACGCCTACGCGCCCTATTCCCGCTTCAGGGTCGGCGCGGCTTTGCGCACGGTCGATGGCGCGGTCTTCTCCGGCTGCAACGTCGAAAACGCCGCCTATCCGCAAGGGTCCTGCGCCGAAGCTGGCGCGATCGCCGCCATGGCGCTCGCGGGGAAGAGGCGCATCGCGGAAATCCTGGTCGTCGGCGACGGCGACGCCTTGTGCACGCCGTGCGGCGGCTGCCGCCAGCGCATCCGCGAATTCGCCGATCCCTCGACCGCGATCCATATCGCCGGGCCGGAAGGGGTGCGCGCGGAGCTTCGCGCTGGCCGAGCTTCTGCCCGAGTCGTTCGGCCCGGACCATCTGGCCGTGTGACGAACCGCAAGGGACGCCGATGAAAGCCTGGCTGCTCGACCGCCTCGGCGGAACGCTCGAGCTCGACGACGTCCCGATCCCCGAGCCCCGGCCTGGCGGCGTCGTCGTGAGGATCGAAGCCTCCGCTCTCATGTCCTATTTGAAGGCCTATGTCGAAGGCAGGCTCCCCATCTACAGTCCGCCCGACGGGCGCCTTCACGCCCGGCGGCAACGCCGTCGGAATCGTCCATGCGGTCGGCCCCGAGGTCTATCATCTGAAGCCCGGCCAGCGCGTGATCGTCTCCTCTCATGTGGTCGCCGACGAGAACGTTCCGGAGCCCGCGCAGTTCCTGCTCGGGATCACGGCGGCGGGATCCGGAGGCGAAGGCGCTGCAGGCGGACTGGCGCGACGGAACGCTCGCCGAATATGCGCAAGTCCCGAAGTCATCGGTGACGGCGATCGACGGCCTCGACGCCATCGACGCGGCGCAGCTCGCCGTGCTTCCCCGCTTCGCCGTTCCCTACGGCGGCCTCATCCGGGCGCGCCTCGCCGCCGGCGAGACGATCATCGTGACCGGCGCGACAGGCGCTTACGGAAGCGCCGCGGTTCTGCTGGCGATCGCGCTCGGCGCGGCCCGCGTCGTCGCCGCCGGGCGCAACGCGAGCAAGCTCGAGGCGCTCAAGCGCGCGGGCGGCCCGCGCGTCGCGACGGTGACGCTCTCCGGCGATGTCAAAGTCGACGCCGAAAGCCTGCGCGCCGCCGCGGGAGGCGGCGCGCATATGGCGCTCGACATCGTCGGCAACGCGCAGGACCCCAACGCGACGCTCGCGGCCTTGCGCGCGCTCAGGCGCGGCGGCCGGCTCGCGCTGATGGGCAGCATGGGGGTTCCGCTGCCGATTCCCTATCTCGAAGTGATGCTGAACAATCTCGAGATCGTCGGCCAGTTCATGTATCCGCGCGACGTCTTCAGGCGCCTTGGCGAATTGACGCGCTCGGGCCTCCTCGACATCGGCGCCATCCGGACGCGCTCTTTCCCTCTCGAGGCGCTTCCCGCCGCGATGGAGGCGGCGGCGCAGGCCGACGGCCTCGAATGCATCGTCGTCAAGCCGTCCTGACGCGCCTTCGGCTCACGCCCTCACACCTCCCGCCACGGCGGCTTCGACGGATCGCTGAGCTTGAAGTTGACCGGTCCGATGCCGCAGATGGCGATCACCGCCGGCTCGTGATGGCCGCGGATCACGCCGTCATAATGCGGCGTCAAGGCGACGCGGCGCACGTAGCTGCCGGCCACGACCGGCACGCAAGAGGCCGGGTCGAAATCGGCGCCGCTGTTGCACCACCAGGTCCCCGACAGCACCATGCAGTAGCGGTCGGTCGAATAAAAGTGCGGCGCGCTCATATATCCCGGATGCCAGCGCATCGAGCGTGTAGTAGAGGCCCGGCGCGTTGGTTTCGCCGATGAGCGCGCACATATCGACGCTCCGCCGCGGAAAGGGCGGCTGTTTTCCAAGGCAGCGCATCCGGCGGCTTGATGATCGTCTGCTCCGGATTGAGCGGACTGGCCGCTGCACTTGTGACGCCGAGCGGCAGCGCCGCCATGAGCGAAGTCATGATGAGATCGCGCCGGCTTGCTTGATGGTCCATGTCGTCCATCCTCCCGCGTTCCCAACCTTTCAAAAGCTGCGAGCCGATATGCGGGGAGCCGAGCTCGGGTCCCTGCCTATCCCCGGCCGACATAGGGCATCTTGGTCGCCATGATGGTCATGGTCAGGATGTTGGTCGAGAGCGGCAGGTTGGCCATGTGTCGCGACGGCCTCGCCGACCTCCTCCACGTCCATCGTCGGCTCGGGCGCGATGCGGCCGTCGGCCTGCCTCACCCCTTGCGTCTGCTTGCGGGCCATCTCGGTCAGCGCGTTGCCGATGTCGATCTGGCCGCAGGCGATGTCGTGGGCGCGCCCGTCGAGCGCGATCGACTTGGTGAGCCCGGTGACGGCGTGCTTGGTCGCGTTATAGGCGATCGAGAGGGGCCTGGGCGTATGGGCCGAGATCGAGCCGTTGTTGATGATCCGCCCGCCTTGCGGCTTCTGGCGCTTCATGAGGCCGAACGCGCCTTGAGCGCAGAGGAACATGCCATTGAGATTGACGTCGACCACCGCCTTCCATTGGTCGAAGGTCAGTTCGTCGATCGGAACCGGGGGCGCGTTCTGGCCGGCGTTGTTGAACAGGAGGTCGAGGCGGCCGAACTCGCGCTCGATCGGCCGCGAACAGAGCCTTGACCGCCGCGGGGTCGCGACATTGGTCGGCAGGGGCAGGGCGCGGCGGCCGAGCGCCTTGATCTCGCCCGCGGTCTCCTCGAGGGGCTCAGCCCGCCGGCCGGCCAGCGCCACATGCCAGCCGGTGCGCGCCAGCGCCAGCGCCGACGCCTTGCCGATCCCCGAACCCGCGCCCGTCACCAGGGCGAAACGCTCGCCGTCCATGTTTCCTCCTCTAACCTTGCGGAAGCCGCTCCCGCCTGAGCTCCGGCGCCAGGCGCCAGACGGCGGCGGCGAGAACGATCGCGCCGCCGAGAATGGTCGCCAGGCCCGGGTTCTCGCCGAAGGCAAGAAACACCCATATCGGGCCGAGCACAACATCGAGCAGCGCGATGAGGCCCGCTTCGGCCGACGGAATGAACTTGGCCCCCTCCATGAAGATGACGAAGGCGAGGCCGATCGTGGTCAGGCCGAAGACGAACAGGATGGCGAAATCATAGAGGCTGATCGGCTGAAGCGGCGAATTGGCGAGGCCGAAGACGCCGGAGCCGAGCGCGCCAAGGCAATTGACGACGATCATCGAGGCGCGCGGCTGGCGCCGCTGAAGCACGATCATGCCGGCGAAGGCGAGCGTCATCAGCATCGACAGCGATTGCCCCAGGAGACGTCCCGAACCGAGGCCGCTCGCGACCATGACGACGATGCCGACGAGCGCCAGTCCCGAAGCCATGAGCGTGCGCGGCGCGACGCGCTCGCCGATTGACGAGGAAGCCGATCGCCGCGGCGACGAACGGCAGGGTGGCGTAGATCACCATCACGTCGGCGATGGTCGTCGTCATAACAGCCGCGGCGTAGGCGGAGATGGCGATCATCGCCAGGAGCGCGACGAGCGGCGATAGCGGGCCGAAGCCGAACGGGTTGGCGAGGCGCCCGCCCGCATATTCGATCAGGCCGACGACGGCGATCGAGGCCGCGCCGAACAGCGCGCGCCAGCCGATCACCGTCCATACGTCAAGATGGGCGAGGAGGCGGGCGAACAGGCCCGCCAGGCTCCACAGGACCGTGGCGAAGAGGACCAACAGCACGCCGCGCCGGCGCGCGGACTTTTCGCCCGGCACGGGAAGCGTCTCCTCATCGATTGGGGTCGAGGCGGAGAATAGGGAGATTCGGGCCTAAGGGGAACCCGCCGTCAGGGACGTCGTTTTGGCGCCGCTCGCGGCTTCGCGCGCGCCTGGCTCCCTGGACGAGGCTCAGCGCATGGCCCGGAAGCCGCGCGCAGGGCGCGACAAGGGCGGAAAACGTCGAGCGGAACGGCGCCCCTCGTCGCCGACGCCGAACACGATGGGTTCGCGCGTCTTGGCCGGAATGGCGAGCGTGCCGAACGCCCAGTCCCAGACGGCGAGCGCAAAGCCAAGGTTCTTGTCGAAATGCGCGGGATTGGTCGAGTGATGGATCTGATGATGCGCCGGACTTTGCAGGATCCGGCCGGCGAGGCCGGTGAACGCGATCCACATGTGGCTGTGGCGCAGATGGCCGTAGGTCAGGAGGAACATCATGATGAGGACGTTGCCGTTGAGCAGCGTGAACGGGCGCACGCCGGGCCCAAAGACATAAGTCATGGCGCCGAATACGATTCCGGTCGCGAGCCCGATCCAGTTCATGAACGCGATGATCTCGACCGGATGCTGGCGCAGCTCGGTCAGGGTCGTCATCACCTCGGCGGAATGGTGGACCTTGTGGAACTCCCAGAGCGCCGGGACCTTGTGAAAGGCGTAGTGGGCGGACCAATAGGCGAGCTCGTAAGCCAGGATCTGCAGCACGGTCGCGAGCGCGAGGATCACCCACGCTGGCCAGAGGACAGGCGCATGCGGCCCGAATGCGCGCGTCAGCCAGCCGACGATGGCGTCGCGCCAGAAGAACAGGCCAAAGCCCAGCATGCCATAGGCGGAGGCGAACACGATCGCGTTCAGCGCCCACAGGCGCATGTCGATGAGCGACGAGGGATGGAGGAGGATGCGTCGCGGAAAAATCGAGCGCAGGAAGCCCCTCGCGCTGATCCGCCCGCCCCGCGCCCGGCGGCGCCTGACATAATAGAGCGCGGAAAAGGCCAGCGCGCCGCAAAGCGCCGGACCGCCATAGGCGGACGCCGGGCTGAAAGCCGCCTGGACCGCGCTCTGCAAGGCCGCCCAGATGGCGAGGGGATGGGGCACGGATTTCCTCGGAAACGCGATTGACGCAAAAAAGGCTAGCGCCAGACGCTTCCCAAATGGTTAGAGATGATGCGCGAAAACTGAGCGCGCTGTTCACCAATTCTGGTCAAGAGGGGGCGGCATGGAGCAAACCCTGGGCGCGGCGAACTGGCGAGAGGTCGCCGAGACGGCGAATTCGGCCTTTCTGCTCGCTTTCTCCTCGCTGTTCTCGATCATCAACCCGATCGGCGGGGCGCTCATCTTTTATGGCTTCACCAAAGACTTCAGCTCAGACGACCGGCTGAAGGTCGCGGCGAGCGTGGGATTTTATTCGCTTCTCGTCATGTTCGGGGCGCTATGGGCCGGGGCCTACGTGCTCTCCTTCTTTGGCGTCTCGCTCGACGCCTTGCGGATCGCAGGCGGAACGGTGATCGCGCTCAGCGGCTTTCAACTCTTGACCTCGAGCGAACCCCATCCCGACCAGAAGGCCCACGAGCGCGCGAAGATTGACGCCAGCGCCAGCGATCCGATGCAGCTCGCGTTCTTTCCATTGACGCTGCCATTCACCACCGGGCCGGGCACGATCGCGGTCGCAATTACGGTCGGCGCCGAGCGGCCGCAACACGGCGCCGGCTTTTTGCCCTTCTTCGTCGGCGCGAGCGTCGCGGCTCTCGCCAACGCCGCAATCATCTGGATCGGCTATCGCTTCGCCGATCGCCTGACCGGGCTGATCGGACCCACGGCGCGGCAGGTCATCGTACGCCTGACGGCGTTCCTGCTCATGTGCATCGGCGTGCAGATCCTGGTGACCGCGATCGGCGACCTCGTCGTGAGGTGGCGCGTGGCTTAGAGCCGCCCTTCATCGCACCCCGTATCCCAAGCGATCGATGGGCGTGACTTCGGAGAATTGTGTGACGACAATTGGGCTCTTATAGCGTTATCTATTGTTTTGGTTAGAATCGCGTCGGGTCGAGGGAGTGATTCGATGCGGGCTCAGGACTTTTCGGCTTGGCTGTCGTCGATTGCGGGGATGAGCGTGGAGCAGCGGCGCCAGGCCCTGCAGGCGCTGACGAAGGTGGGAAAGGGCGCCGCCGCGCCGGAAGATTTGGCCGCGCCTTCACCGGGAAAGCGACGCGCCAAGCGGACGGAGGATGCGCTTGGAACGACGGGCGTTGAGCGGGTGGAAAGCCGGGGCTGCCCGCATTGCGCCAGCCGCGAGATCGTCGGCTGGGGCCGCTCGGACGGGCTGTTGCGATTCCGCTGCAAGAGTTGCGGACGCACGTTCAACGCCTTGACCAGAACGCCCATGGCGCATCTGCGCAAGAAGGAGAAGTGGCTCGCTCACGCCCAGGCGATGATCGAGGGCAAGAGCCTGGCGAAGACCGCGGCGCTCTGCGGCGTCCATCCGACCACCGCCTTCCGCTGGCGGCATCGGTTTCTGCGCGCGCCTGGCCCGACGACAAGCCTCGCAGTTTGAGCGGAATCGTCGAGGCGGATGAGACCTTCATTCTCGAATCCTTCAAGGGCCGCTAGTCCGACCTGCCGCGCAAGGCGCGCAAGCGAGGCGGAACGGCCCGGCATCCGGGCCCCTATCAGGACAACATTCCCGTCCTCGTCGCCCGCGACCGGAAAGGCGCGACCTTCGACGCCGTTCTGCCGCAGGACGACAACGCCTCGATCGCTGCGGCGCTGACGGGCGTCGTTACGCCCGCAAATCATCTCGTCGGCGATGGCGGCAAGCCGTTGGCCGCCTTCGCCCGCCGAGCCGGCGTTCCTTTCCACGCTGTGCCCTCGCCGGGAAAGCCGGCCCCCGAGGCGCCGCATCTGCATATCAACAACGTCAACGCCTACCACAGCCGCCTCAAGCAATGGCTCAACCGCTTCAACGGCGTCGCCACCAACAACCTGCCAAGCTACCTCGGCTGGCGCCGCGCCCTCGAAGGCTGGGGCCAACGCCTTGACCCGCCAAACTGTATCGCCGGCGCAATCGGAAACGGACCATACCAACAGATAACGCTATAAGAGCCGACAATTGATTGCAGAAAAGCAGAAATCTGGTTAAGCTCGCCTCATGAGCAATCCTGCCTTTCCGCAATCGCCTCAATCGCAGGCTTCCATCCTTGGGCCTCAACGCCCAGGAGGCGCGGGCAATAATTTTTCATCGAAATCCAGCGTAACCCATTGAAAAGTCTCGATTTCGGACGAGAGAATCCAAGGAAATCCAAGCTTTTCCAACCCTCAAAAGGGGGGTGTTTAGGGCCGAAGCGGCCAAGCGCCAAGAAAACCCAAGTGGGCGCGCTTGGGGTCGCTGACCCCGCTGGCGCTAGAGCCGCGCGGCCTATATCGATCGCGCTAAAGCGTGCTGCGGTCGGATGGAATTGTCATTGCGAGGAGCGCAGCAACGAAGCAATCCAGAGAACGCGGGCGCCTTACGTTCGCCTGGATTGCTTCGCTCCGCTCGCAATGACGTCCGTGGTTCCACCCAATCACAGCACACTTTAAAGCCGCGCGGCCTTTTCGGCCTTGTAGAGCGCGCGGTAGCGCTTGAGCCGTGCGGCGTGGGTGCCGGCGCGCTCGGGGCCGGGAACGAACTCCCGCTGGATAGGCGGGCGCGGGCAAACCGCCTCGACGCTTCCGGCGCCTGCGGCCAGCATGCCGAGCCTCGCCGCACCGAGCGCCGCGCCCGCTTCCGCGCCGGAAGCAAGGTCGATCGTCGAGCCCGGTGACGTCGGCGATCATCTGGCCCCAGAATTCCGACCGGGCGCCGCCGCCGACGAGAAGCGGCCTCACCGGCCTCGCTCCGGCCGCGTCCAGAACGTCGACGCCGTCGGCGAACGAGAAAGCGACGCCCTCCATGACCGCGAACACCAGCGCATCGGCGCCGTGCTCGGCGCGCAGGCCCGCAAGCATTCCGGTCGCCTCGGCGTCGTTGTGGGGCGTGCGCTCGCCGCTGAGATAGGGCAGGAAGATCGGCGCCGAGACGATCGCGCCGGGCGAGCGCGCGAACGCGTCCGCCCCTGCGATCAGCTTGCCGATCTCGTCCTCGCGCTTGAGGACAGCGGCGATCCAGGCGAGCGAGGACGCGGCCGACAGCGTCACCGCCATGCCGTGCCAGCGATGCGGCAGCGCATGGCAGAACGCATGCAGCGTGCGCTCGGGCAGGCGAACGAAATTGTCGGTGACGGAAAAGATGACGCCCGACGTGCCGAGGGAGACGAAGCCCGCCCCCGGCGCGGTGGCGCCGACGCCGATCGCGGAAGCGGCGTTGTCGCCGCCCCCGCCCGCGATCGGAACCTTGCGCCCTGTGAGCCCCCAGGCGGCGGCGACGGCCGGCGCGAGATGAGCGGAAACCTCCGAGCCTTCGACCAGGCGCGGCATGGCTTTCTCGGTGAGGCCGGTCGCGCTGAGGAGGCTCGCATCCCAGCGCCGCCGCCCCACATCGAGCCACAGCGTCCCCGAAGCATCCGACATCTCGGAGACGGCTTCGCCCGAGAGGCGCAGGCGCACATAGTCCTTCGGCAGCAGCACGCGCTTCGTCGCCTTGGCGACCTCGGGCTCGTGCGCCTGCCACCCACAGCATTTTCGGCGCGGTGAAGCCGGGCATGGCGAGGTTGCCGGTGCGCTCTTCGAGATCGGGCACCCGGCGCTTGAGCTCGGCGCATTCGGCGAACGACCGGCCGTCGTTCCAAAGGATCGCGGGCCTCAGCGGTTTGTCCTCAGCGTCGAGCAGGGTCGCCCCGTGCATCTGGCCAGAGAGGCCGATGCCGGATAAGCCCCCGAACTCAGTCTGGAGCATTTCGGCGGATGGCGGCGACCGCCGCCTCGACTCCCTCGACCCAGTCAGACGGGTTCTGCTCGCTCCACAAGGGGTGCGGGCGCGAAACGCTGAGCGGCGTCGAAGCTTCGGCGACCACGCGCTGCTCGATGTCGACAAGCAGCGCCTTCACCGACGATGTGCCGATGTCGAGCCCCAGAAACGTGTCCCTTGCGCGCTCAGCCATCGCCGCCTCCCTTTAAGGCCACCCTAGACAGAATTCCCGCACTTGTCCCCGTGTCGGCGCGCGCTGCGGAAGCTCGCGCTCGCGCAAGCCGATATGGTTTACTTCAATGAATCCGAAGTCTGTTGAAGGTCGAGGATCGGCCGGGCTTGGGCCTTCGCCGCCTCGGCGATCGCCGGGCGCAACGCTCCGATGAGGTAGAGCGAACCGGTGGCGATGAGCCAGGCGTTGGCTTGGGCGGCGATTTCCAGGCCGCGCTTGAGCGCGCGGCTCGCGTCCGGCTCGACCTCGCTCGTGAGGCCAATCGAATACGCAATCGCCTGAAGCTCGGCCGGCGGGCGGCCCCGGCTCGATCCCGGCAGATCGGTGAAAAGCACGGTCGAGGCGCGCCCGGCGAGTTCGGCCACGAAACCCTGAGCGTCCTTGTCGGCGGCGAGCGCCACGATCGCCACACACGGACCGGCAAGATCGTGGGCAAGCGCGAGATCGCGCAACACGGCCCTGACGTTGAACGGCACATGCGCGCCGTCCATGATGACGGGCAGGCGCTTCGATCCAGCTTCAAGATCAAAGCGCTCCATGCGTCCGGGCAGACGCGCGGCCAGGCGCGTGTGCTCATCGAGAAGCGCCGCGCCGACCGGCTCACCGGAGCGCCCGCTCACCCCCTTGCGGCGAAGCTCGCCGAGGGCGGCGGCGGCGAGCGCGAAATTGACCTCATCGATCGGCGCCGAGACGTCGACGCGCGTGCGCTTCACGCGCGCTCCAAGTTCGCCGGCTCGCGCCTGCAGGACACGCCCCGCTTCGTCGTCGTCGGCGAGCGTCGTGATGAGCACGGCCCCGGGCTTCAGGATGCCAACCTTCTCGCCCGCGATCGCCGCACGCGTATGCCCCAAAATTTCCGTATGCTCGAGCGCGATGTTGGTGACGACGGCGATTTCGCCATCGACGATGTTGGTCGAATCGAGCCGCCCGCCGAGGCCCACTTCCACCACCGCCCACTCGACGGCGGCTTCGCGGAAGATGAGAAAGGCTGCGGCGGTGAGAAGGTCGAACCAGGTCGCATTGGCCGCGGGCGTGCCGGCCGTGCGCGCCGCTTCATAGGCGTCGAGCGCTCGATTCAAGGCTCGCGCGAGCGTCGGCTCGTCGACATCGCGTCCCTGAACGCTCACCCGCTCGGTGATGCGTTCGACGTGAGGCGAAGCGTAGCGGCCGACGTGAAGGCCCGCATGCGCCAGCGCCGCCTCGATCAAGGCCGAGACCGACCCCTTGCCTTTGGTGCCCGCGACGTGGATCGCGCGAAACGATTTTTGCGGGTCGCCGAGACGCGCGGCGAGATCCTGCATCGGCTCGAGGCCGACGCGCATCGTATTGCGCGGCCGGCGCTCCCAGTCGGTGAGCGCGTCGAGGCGCGCCATTGCGCGTGCGAGGTCATGATTCTCGACCATCGCGCGGTGATACCCGAATCCTGCCCTTTATCGAAAGCGGGGCTGTGGCCCTCTCTCACTTCTGCTTGCGAAACCGGCTTGCCCCCAGCGGCGGCCGCCGCCTCCGGCCGAAAGAGGAAAACGAGGCAAGGCCGTATTTTCGGTTTCCCTCGCAGCGGCCTTGCCTTAAGGATGCGGCGGGCAAAGCTCGGAATCGCCAGAAATTGGCGGCGGGCGTGGGCTGGGGCAAGCGGTGGACAATCTCGCAGAGTGGGCGGCCGCCCCGCCTTTAGGGCGACGGGCTTGTTGAAACGGCCGTTTTCCGTTTTGGCGATCGTGTTTCTCGCCTTCTCTCTGGTCGCCTGCGCGTCGCGGCCGGAAAGCGGCTTTCTCAGCGCCGTGGCCTACAGTCCTCCCGGCGCCGTCGACCACACACTGCTTGTCGCAACGACCCGCGAGCGCGACGCCCGCCCGGGCACGCTTTTCAATGGCGACAGGGCGACCGCCACGAGCTACGCCGAGCTGACGGTCTCGGTTCCTCCCAACCACAGGCCGGGCGAGATCGAATGGGCGACCACGCCGCCCGGCGATCCGAATGTCGATTTCGTCGTGCACGACGAAAAATATCTCGACGGCGATCGGGCGCTCGTTCAGGCGCTGAATGCTCAACTTGCGAAACGGCCGCCGGGAAGCCGCAAGGTTTTCCTGTTCATTCACGGCTTCAACACGATGTTCGCCGAAGGGGTTTACCGGCTCGCGCAGCTCGCACACGACGCGAAAGCTCCGGGCGTTCCGGTGCTCTTCACCTGGGCGTCGCGCGGATCGCCCACGGCCTATGTCTACGACCTCAACAGCGCAACCGCCGCCCGCGACGGCCTCGAGCACACGCTCCGATTGCTGCTCGCCAGCAACGCGGATGAGGTCAACGTGCTCGCCCATTCGATGGGAAATTGGGTCACGGTCGAGGCGTTCCGGCAGATCAAGATTTCGGGCGATCTCGCTCACGCGAACAAGATCGGCTACGTGTTTCTCGCCGCGCCCGATATCGATATCGACGTGTTCAAGTCGCAAATGCGCCGCTTCGGCAAACCGCGGAAGCCCTTCTACATCATCCTGTCCCAGGATGATCGGGCGCTGTTCCTCTCGCGAACGATCGCGGGTGGGGTGACGCGCGTCGGCGACAACCCCGATGTCGCCGAGCTGGCTGCGCTGGGGGCGACGGTGATCGACCTGACCGACCTCAAAGCGACGGACGCCACAAACCACGACAAATTCGCTCAGCTCGCCGCGGTCGCGCCCGACCTGCGCAGCGTTCTCGCCCGCGGCATGCCGACGGACCACCAGGCAAGCGACGCGGGCCAAAGAGCCGTAAGCGGGGTCGGCTCGATCGTCTCCTTGCCGCTCACGATACTCGGCGCCCCGATCAAGATCATCGCCAACCAGTAAGCGGCGCGATTCCGATTCCCATACGGTCTCGTCATCGCGAGGAGCCACAGAGCGTCGAAAGACGCCCGTCTTCGACGAGCTCATGGCGACGCGGCGATCCAAAGTCATTGGGCGCTTCATGTTCCCCTGGATCGCTTCGCATACGCTCGCGATGACGCCTCAATTCCCTCGAAGCGCGACGACTGTTAGTCCGGCGCAGCAGGAGCGGCGCGCCTGCGCCTTCGCCCGCCTTCTCCGCTCGGCTGCCTTGCGCGGCGGGAGCGCAACCCGCTGCGCCAGGTTCGGAAAGGCGTCCTCCTTGTTGGGAAACGCCATCGCGGCGACGAAATGGCGCTGGAAGTCGGGCTCGATCGCCGTCTCGATCTTCTCGATGCGCCTGACGACGCTTTCGATCTCCGCCCGCGCGGCGAGGTTGAGGAGCGCGATGCGGGCGCCTGTTCCGGCCGCGTTGCCGGCGCTCGCCACTTTCGAGAGATCGCAGTCGGGAATAAGGCCGAGCGTCATCGCATAGAGAGGATCGATGTGGCTGCCGAAGGCGCCGGCGAGGGTGACGCGCTCGAGGCGCGGCGCCAGCGCGCTCCATGAGCAGCTTGGCGCCGGCATAAAGCGCGGCCTTGGCAAGCTGGATCGCGCGCACGTCGGTCTGATAGATGAGAAGGCGCGGCGCGCCCTCGTGCAGCACATAGGCGAAGGTGCGGCCGACCGATTCGATGCGCTTCGTCCGCCCCGCGAGCTCGCCGTCGATCACGCCGTCTTCCGACACGATCCCGGCCAGGAACATTTCCGCGATCACCTCGATGATCCCCGAGCCGCAGACGCCGGTGACGCCGATATTGGCGGTCGCCGCCGCGAAGCCCGGCTCGTCCGACCAGAGATCGCAGCCGATCACCTTGAACCTGGGCTCGAGCGTCACGCGGTCGATGCGCACGCGCTCGATCGCGCCCGGCGCGGCGCGCTGGCCGCAGGAGATCTGCGCCCCCTCGAACGCCGGGCCGGTCGGCGAAGAGCAGGCGAACAGCCGCTCGCGATTGCCGAACACGATCTCGGCGTTGGTGCCGACGTCGACGAGAAGGGTCAGTTCGTCCTTGAGGTGAGGGCCCTCGGCCAGCACGACGCCTGCCGCGTCGGCGCCGACATGGCCCGCGATGCAGGGCAGCGCGTAGACGAACGCGCCCGGCGCGACGTCGAGGCCGAGTTCGCGCGCGCGCGCTTCGTAAGCCGCGTCGAGGGCAAGCGCGAACGGCGCCCCGCCGAGTTCGGTCGGGTCGAGGCCCAGCACAAGGTGATGCATGATCGGATTGCCGACCAGCGTCACTTCCAGGATTTCGCCGCGTGCGACGCCTGCCTCGCGCGCGGCTTCGCCGATCAGCGCGTCCATCGCCTCGCGCACCGCGCGCGTCAGCTCCTTGTCGCCGCCCGGGTTCATCATCACGTAGGACACGCGGCTCATGAGATCCTCGCCGAAGCGGATCTGCGGGTTCATCGCCCCGACAGGCGGCGACGACCTCGCCGCTCATGAGATCGGTGAGGTGCGCGGCGATGGTGGTCGAGCCGACGTCGATCGCGACGCCAAAGGCGCGCTCGGCGAAGCCCGGCATGATCGACGACGATGTCGCGGCCCTTGCGCAATGCGACGGTGACCTTCCATTGTCCCGCGCGCAACGTCTTCTGCAAATCGGCGAGCGTCGCAAGGTCGGCGGTCGCGTCGCGCGAGGCCCCATTGCTCGCGCAAAGCCTGTTGCAGACGCCTCAGATCGCTCGACGGCTCGTGCATGTCCGGCTCGGCGACCTCGACGTAATAGAGGCGCACGACCGGATCGATCTCGATCGGATGCGTCTTCGGCGCGCTTGCGGATCGACCTGCCGGTGGACCTGGCTTTCGGGCGGCACATCGATGACGAGATCGCCGCAAATCCTGGCCTGGCAGCCGAGCCGCCGGCCTGGCGGAAACGGTCCGCGCTTCGCGGCATAGCGGGCCTCGACCTCTCCCCACGGCGTCACATGATCGGCGCTCGAATGAATTGCGTGCTTGGCGAAATCGCCTTCGGCGATGTCGACCTGACAGCGGCCGCAGATGCCTCGCCCGCCGCAGACCGAATCGAGATCGACGCCGAGCGCCCGCGCGGCTTCGAGCAGGCTTACGCCTTCGGCGAACTCGCCCCGCTTGCCGGACGGCGTGAAGACGACGCGATGGGCGCTCAACGGTGCACAGGCTCGGGCGCGTCGGCGCCTATCGCAGCGGAGCGGAGTGGTCAAGGCGGGCCTTCGCGCCCGTCGTGCTTGGCCAGCACGGCCAGACGGTGCGTATCGTATTCCTTCTCCAGCCGCTCGGCGGCGGCCTGAGCTTCGTTTTCCAGATCGTCGCCGCAAGGGATGGGCTCGCCGCGCCGCCATTCGGCAAGATAGGCGTCGTCGCTCTTCGCGCCGGCATGCATCGCCGCCGCGTCGATAGCGCGAATGAACCGCTCCGACAATTGACGCTTGGCCGACGAACGTCCGCCCTTCACGATGACCTGGCTCGGAATGTCGCGCCAGTAAAGGATGGTCAGACTGGCCACGACGCCTCCTTCTCTCGCGTCGCCGGGTCGAGGAAGGCGCGGATTCCCGCAAGGCCGGTGAAACGGCGCTCATAGGCGAGGCCGAGCCTTTCGGCCGCCGCCCTGGCCTTCGTCTCCAGATCCGGTTCGTCGAACTGCGCCAGATGCACGAGCCGGCGATAATTGCCGAAATAGTCGTCACGCAACTCGGGAAAGCGGTCTAGCCCGAGGCCCCGGATGACAAGCGCGTCGAAATGGCGGACGAGAAAATCGGTGAGATAGAACGTGCCCGGCTCTTCTTCCGAGAGGCGAGAGAAGGCCTCCTCCCCGGCATAGAACGCGTAGCAATGCGCGCCTTCGATGCGCCTCACCCCCTCCTCCCGAAGCACGCGATCCAGTTCGCCGCCGGTGCCGCAATCGCCATAGAGGCAGAGGATCTCGTCGTAAGACTTCGCGATTGGCGCGGATCTTCGCCCGCATCGCCTCCGGGATCTGCTTGGGATGGTTGTGAAGCTGCGCCGGCAGGCAGGCGATGTCGATGTGCTCGAGCCTGAGCGCCAGCACCTCGCGCGCCAAGGCGCCGCAGGCGATGACGAGGATCTTGCGCGCGCCCTTGGTCCGCCCGGAAAATTGCGCCTCGGCGTAAATGTTGTCGCCGAGTGTCATGTCACTGTCGCGAAGTAAGCCTTGAAGCCGTCGAATATGCCCCCGTAGATCGCGTCGTAGCGCGCTGCGGCGACCGCCGCTTCCTGTTCGGCGTCGAACCATGACAGGATATGAAGTCGCGATCTTCGATCGTCGATTTCGTCGACATAGCTGCTCGCGAGATATCCCCTTGTTCCGAACGTGTCGGACTTGCGGTAATGGATGCGCTTCGTCTCGTCGTTTTGATAGAAGAGCTCTTCTTCAATCGCGGCGCCCGAAGAAAGAATCATCCGCCTCGTGCGAGGGATTTTATCGGCTTCGCCAATCAGTTCGCATCTGATCAAGGAACCCAAGGCGCCGCCGCGTCTGGCGCTCAGACTCCAGCGCAACATGCCCGCCCAGTCCGTCAGGAGCGCCCAGACGTCATGCGCGGGCGCCGGGATTTCTTCGGACTTGTGCAGTTCGACTCTTTGATCGCGCATCGCCTCCGCATTCCTTGGCAAGAGCCGTTCCCTGATCCAGTCCTGCGAGGTTATGTCCTCCGCAAGCTGAGGAAAAGCCTAAACCTTCTCGTGCGCCTGCACCGTCCCCTGCCGGCGCGCAAGCAGGGCCCTGGCGGTTTCGACCGCGACAGCCGCGTCGCGGCAATAGGCGTCGGCGCCGATCGCCTCGGCGAAGAATTCGTTGAGCGGCGCGCCGCCGACCAGCACGATGTGATCGTTGCGTATGCCCTTCTCCTTCAGCGTGTCGATGATGACCTTCATATAGGGCATGGTCGTGGTCAAAAGCGCCGACATGCCCACGATCTCCGGCTGATGCTTCTCGATCGCCTCGAGATATTTGTCGACGCCATTGTTGACGCCGAGGTCGAACACTTCGAAGCCCGCGCCCTCCATCATCATGCAGACGAGGTTCTTGCCGATGTCGTGGATGTCGCCCTTGACGGTGCCGATCACCATCTTGCCCATTTTCGGCGCGCCGGTCGCCGCGAGAAGGGGCCGCAGGATCGCCATGCCGGCCTTCATCGCATTGGCCGACATCAGCACTTCCGGCACGAACAGAATGCCGTCGCGGAAATCGATGCCGACAATCCGCATGCCCTCGACCAGGGCCTCGGTCAGGACCTTGTAAGGCGCCCAGCCGCGGTCGAGCAGAATCCGCACCCCCTCCTCGATCTCCTCCTTGAGGCCGTCGTAGAGGTCGTCGTGCATCTGCGCGACGAGCTCGTCGTCGGCGAGCGATTTAAGATCGAGCTCGTCATCCGCCATTGGCGCTTGCCCCGCTAAATGTCTGTTCGCACGCGGTCCAACGCGCCCGTCAACGCTCTTAGCCTCTTAAGAGTTAAAGGAAAGCGCCAACGGCGCAGTTCCCTGAAGCGCTTGCATTATCGCGCGCCAACGCTTCGCGGCCAAACACAATTATCGGTGGCGCACGTTCAATTTTGTGGCCCGTCGCGTTTCCGGGGGCCCCGACCGGATGCGGTCAGCCGGCTTTCGGGACGAAGCCGAGCCGGCGCAGTTCCTCTTTTAGACCCGGAGCAAGGTCGCTGCGGTCGAGCGCAAAGGCGATGTTGGCGGTGAGGAACCCGAGCTTGGAGCCGCAATCGTAGGTTCGCCCGTCGAAACGCACGCCATGGAAAGACTGGGTGCGGGCGAGCTGGATCATGCCGTCCGTGAGCTGGATTTCGCCGCCCGCGCCCTTTTCGATCAATTCCAGGATCTGGAAGATTTCCGGCTGGAGAATGTAGCGTCCCGAAATGATGAGATTGGAGGGCGCCGTCCCCTGTTTGGGCTTTTCCACCATTTTGGTGATCTCGAAGGTCGCGCCGTGATCGGCGCCGACCCCGACGATCCCATATTGGTGCGTCTCGGCGGGCGAGACTTCTTCGACCGCGATGATATTGCCGCCGTGGCGCTCGTAAGCCGCGACGCACTGGGCGAGGCAGCGTCCGCCTCGCGATCCGCCCCTGGTGACCATGTCCGGAAGCAGGACCGCGAACGGCTCGGCGCCGACGATTTCGCGCGCGCACCAGACGGCGTGGCCAAGCCCAAGCGGCGCCTGCTGGCGGGTGAAGCTGGTCGCGCCGGCAGCGGGAAGATCAGCCATCAGCGCGGCGTATTCGGCCTGTTTGCCGCGTCGCTTGAGGGTGTCCTCAAGCTCGTAGGCATAGTCGAAATGATCCTCGATCACGCCCTTGTTTCGCCCGGTCACGAAGATGAAATGCTCAATTCCCGCCTCGCGCGCTTCATCGACCACGTGCTGAAGGATCGGCCGGTCGACGACGGTGAGCATCTCCTTCGGAATCGCCTTGGTCGCCGGCAGGAACCGCGTGCCGAGACCGGCGACGGGCAGCACGGCTTTACGGATGGGTTTGTCCATGAATGTTCGGTTCCTCGGTCGAGATAGAGGGAAGAGAGGCGAGCCCCGGCGAATATCCTGATATCCGACTATCAGTTCCGGCCGGGCCGTTCCATGCGGCTTTTCCGGTTGAATTCGCATTGAGGCAGATCAAAAGAGGCACGGTTATGAGCGTTCTGGTCACCGGAGGGGCCGGCTATATCGGCGGCCACATGGCGCTGGGCCTTCTCGACGCCGGCGAGACGGTCGTCGTTCTCGACAATCTCTCCACCGGCTTCGCCTGGGCCGTGCCGGAGGGGGCGAAGCTCGTCGTCGGCGACACCGGCGACACAGGATCTGGTCGAGCGCCTGATCCGGGAGCATGGGATCGACGCCATCGCCCATTTCGCCGCCAAGATCGTGGTGCCGGAGTCGGTTCGCGACCCGCTCGGCTACTATCTCAACAATGTTTCCAACGCGCGCTCGCTGATCGAGGCGGCGGTGAACGGCGGGGTGAAAACCTTCATCTTTTCCTCGACCGCCGCGGTTTACGGCGAAACGGGCGCGGAGGCGGTCTCGGAAGAAGCCCCCCTCGCGCCGATTTCACCTTATGGCCGGTCCAAGCTGATGGTCGAATGGATGCTCGAGGACACGGCCAAAGCGTACGATTTCCGCTACGTGGCGCTGCGCTATTTCAATGTCGCCGGCGCCGATCCCAAAGGCCGCCTCGGGCAGTCGACCCCCAACGCCACCCATCTCATCAAGCGCGGCGTCCAGACCGCGCTCGGGATCCATCCGAAAAATCGAGATCTTCGGTGAGGACTATCCGACCCGCGACGGCACCTGCGTACGCGACTATATCCAGGTGACGGACCTTATCGACGCGCATTTGAGCGCGCTCGCCTATCTGCGCGCCGGGGGGCCAAGCGTCGTCTGCAATTGCGGCTACGGGCACGGAGAGACGGTCAAGAGAGGTCGATCGAGGTCGTCAAACGGGTGTCGGGGGTCGATTTTCCGGTCGTCGTCTCCGGTCGGCGCGCCGGCGATCCGGCGGCCATCGTCGCCAAGGCGGAGCGGGCGAAGGCCGTGCTCGGCTGGAAACCGACCCGTGACAATCTCGACGAGATCGTGCGCCAGGCGCTCGATTGGGAGCGCCGGCTGCACAATCGCCGGACGGAAGGATTGTCGAATCCGCCGGGCTAGCGGCGCGTCGGCTGATTTCCGACCCGCCGCGCCTGGGCGCGGTCGAATTAGACGTTGGTCGAGGCGTTCCTTTTTAGCTTTACAAGCGACGCTTGAGCGGCTTGATTGATTCCCGCATTCAAGGGGGGAAGCGCATGCGCGTTGGCCGACCGGCGAGAATGAGTAATGGACGACGTTCTCGTCACGGAAGGCCTCTGCAAGAGCTTCGGCGATTTCCGCGCGGTCAGCGACGTTTCCCTCCGCATTAAGCGCGGCACGATTCACGCGCTCATCGGGCCGAACGGCGCGGGCAAGACCACCTGTTTCAACATGCTGACGAAATTCGTCGCGCCGACCGACGGCCGGATCACGTTCAACGGGCGCGACATCACCAATCTGAAACCCGCCGACGTCGCCAGGCTCGGGCTCGTCCGCTCGTTCCAGATTTCGGCCGTGTTCCCTCACCTGACCGCGCTCGAGAACGTTCGCATCGCGCTCCAGCGAAAGCGCGGCGATTCGTTCGACTTCTGGCGCTCCAAGGCGGCGCTCAAGCCCCTCAACCAACGGGCGCTGGCGCTGCTTGACGACGTCGGGCTCACGGGCTTCGCCAATTCGAAGGCGGGCGAGATCTCCTATGGCCGCAAGCGGGCGCTCGAGCTGGCGACGACCCTTGCTCTCGAACCCGAGATGATGCTGCTCGACGAGCCGATGGCGGGCATGGGACATGAGGACATCGATCGCACCGCCGATCTCATCCGCCGCGTATCCGCGAACCGCACCATCCTGATGGTCGAGCACAATCTCAAGGTGGTCGCCAACCTCTCGCATCGCATCACTGTGCTGACGCGCGGGCGCGTGCTGGCCGAGGGCGACTATCGCGAGGTGTCGGAGAACGAAGAGGTGAGAGAGGCCTATCTCGGAGTGGGGCATGGCTGAGGCGGCTCTCGCCGTGGCGCCTGTCGCGGCGGACAAGACGGTGCTCAGCGTCAAGGGCCTCGAGGCCTGGTACAACGAGTCGCATATTCTGCACGGGGTCGATCTCGACGTGCGGGAGGGCGAGGTCGTCACCCTGCTTGGGCGCAACGGCGCCGGCAAGACGACGACGCTGAAGGCGATCATGGGGATCGTGCGCAAGCGAACAGGTTCGGTCGTGTTCGACGGCAAGGAGCTGATCGACCTTTCGATCAATCGCATCGCCCGGCGCGGCGTCGCGTTCTGCCCCGAGGAACGGGCGATATTCGCCTCGCTCACGGTCAAGGAGAATCTGTTCCTGCCGCCTCAGATCGCGAAAACCGGCGCGATGAGCGCGGAGCACATCTTCGCGCTCTTCCCCAATCTTCGCGAGCGGCTGTCGAGCGGCGGCGGCAAGCTCTCCGGCGGCGAGCAGCAGATGCTCGCGATCGCGCGGATCCTTCGAACCGGCGCGCGCTTTCTGATGCTCGACGAACCGACCGAGGGGCTCGCGCCGGTCATCATCGAGCAGATCGGCCGCACCGTGGCCGAACTCAAGCGGGCGGGGTTCACGATTCTGCTGGTCGAACAGAATTTCCGCTTCGCCTCGACTTTGTCGGATCGGTTTTTCGTCATGGAGCACGGCCGGATCATCGACGCTTTCGCCAATTCGGAGCTGGCGGGCCGAATGGACAGGCTGCACGAGGCGCTGGGGGTGTAGATGACGGCGATTGAAGCGCGGGGGCCGCCGTGAACCTCTTCGGCCACACGATCAGCATGCCCGAGCTCTTCGGCCAGCTGCTGATCGGCCTCATCAACGGCTCGTTCTATGCGCTGTTGAGCCTCGGGCTCGCCGTCATTTTCGGCATGCTGGACCATCGTCAACTTCGCCCACGGCGCCTTCTACATGATGGGGGCCTTCGCCGCTTATTTCCTCCTGCATTACGCCGGCGCTCAGCTACTGGCCGGCGCTGATCCTCTCGCCGATCATTGTCGGCGCGGTCGGCGCGACTCGCCGAGCGCCTGTTCCTCAAGCGGCTCGCTGGTTTCGATCCGCTCTACGGCCTGCTTCTCACCTTCGGCCTCGCGCTCATCATTCAGGGGCTGTTTCAGAACTATTTCGGCGCGTCCGGCATGCCCTACGCGATCCCAAAGCAGCTGACCGGCGCCTACAATCTGGGCTTCATGTTTTTGCCCGTCTATCGCGGCTGGGTGATCCTCGCTTCCGCCGTCGTCTGCTTCGCGACGTGGCTCATCATCGAGAAGACGAAACTCGGCGCCTATCTGCGCGCGGCGACCGAGAACCCGACCATGGTGCGCGCCTTCGGCATCAACGTGCCGCGCATGGTCACGCTGACCTATGGCTTCGGCGTCGCGCTTGCGGCCTTCGCGGGCGTGCTCGCCGCGCCGATCAGCCAGGTCCGTCCGGGCATGGGCGCCGACATCATCGCCGTCGTCTTCGCGGTGGTGGTGATCGGCGGCATGGGGTCGATCCTCGGCTCGATCGTGACCGGCTTCGTGCTCGGCGTCGTCGAGGGGCTGACGAAAGTGTTCTACCCCGAGGCCTCGAACACGGTGGTGTTCGTCATCATGGCGATCGTGCTTCTGATCCGGCCGACGGGCCTCTTTGGACGGGCGGCCTGACATGGATATCGAGGCCTCCATCACGCCCTCGGATACGATGAGCCAGGATCGCCGCGTCGGCGCTATCGCCTTCGTGGTCATGGTCGCCCTGATCGCGATCGCGCCCTTTTTCGCCTATCCGTTCTTCGTCATGCAGGCGATGTGCTTCGCGCTGTTCGCCTGCGCGTTCAATCTCCTGATCGGCTACGCCAACCTCTTGTCGCTCGGGCACGCGATGTTCCTGGGGCTCGCCGCTTATGTCTGCGCCCATGCCGCCAAAGTGTGGGGATTGGAGCCGGTTTCGGCGATCGCGCTCGGCGTCGCCGCTTCGGCCGCGCTTGGCTTTGTCACCGGAGCGCTCGCCATTCGCTCGCCGGCATTTATTTCGCCATGATCACCGTCGCCTTCTCCCAGATGGTGTTCTTCGTCTGCGTCGAGGCGCCGTTCACCCATGGCGAGGACGGCATCCAGGCGGTGCCGCAGGGGAAAGCGCTCGGCTTCATCGATCTCTCCAATCCGTGGATCCTCTATGTCTTCGTCTCCGTGGTGTTCCTGTTCGGCTTTCTGCGTCGTGCAGCGCGCGGTCAATTCGCCGTTCGGCGAGATCTTGAAGGCGATTCGGGAGAACGAGCCGCGCGCCGTCTCGCTCGGCTATCGCGCGGTGCAGTACAAGCTCGCCGCCTTCGTGCTTTCGGCGGTGATCGCGGGCCTCGCCGGCGCGACCAAGGCGCTCGTCGCCCAGAACGCTTCGCTGACCGACGTCTCGTTCTCGACCTCGGGCGAGGTCGTGCTGATGACGCTGGTCGGAGGCATGGGCACTTTCTATGGCCCGGTGATCGGCGCGCTCATCGTCGTCTCGATGCAGAACTATCTCGCCCAATTCGGCGAGTGGGTGACGGTGATCCAGGGGGTGGTGTTCGTCGCCTGCGTGCTGGCTTTCCGCCGCGGCATCGTGGGCGAACTGGCGGCGCTGGCGAAGATCTCGCTCTGACGTCGCGAGAGGCTCTACCGGCATTTTACCGGCGCCGCTCTCATGTTCTCAAAGGCTTACGACCCGGTTTACCGGCGCGCTGAACTTTGGGCCGCTTCTCGCCTCGCTAAAACACTATATAATATTGTATAATATCTCACGCCCTGCCCTCACGGCCGGCGGCCGAACCCGAGCCGGGGCTACGCAACCGCGCGCAGGAGCGCAAGCAGCTCGCGATGCATGAGCTCGTTGCCGCAGCAGATCGAGCCGGTCCTGAGGAAGTCCTCCTCGCCGTCGGCGCCGGTCACGAAGCCGCCGGCTTCGCGAATCAGAAGCGAGCCCGCCGCGATGTCCCAGGAGTTGAGCCCCCGCTCCCAGAAGGCGTCGAACCGCCCGGCGGCGACATAGGCGAGATCGAGCGCGGCGCAGCCCATCCGCCGCACATTGACGATCCGGGCCATGACGGCCTTAAGCTCCGCCATGAATCGGGGATGCTGCGCCGCCTTCCCGAGGTGAGGAACGCCGCAGCCGAAGATCGCCTGCGACAGCTCGCTGCGTCCGGCGACCCTGAGGCGCCGGTTGCCGCCGAACGCGCCCTGCCCCTTCTCGGTCACATACATCTCGTCGTTGGCTGGATTGTAGACGACGCCGGCGACGATCTGCCCCTCGCGCTCGAGCGCGATCGAGATCGCGAACATCGGAATCGCGTGCAAAAAGTTGGTCGTCGCGTCGAGCGGATCGATATGCCAGGTGTGGCTTTTGTCGCTCCCCTCGACCCGGCCGCTCTCCTCCAGCACGAAGCCGTAGCCCGGACGCGCTTTGGCGAGATCTTCGTAGAGGGTCTTCTCCGCCCGCTTGTCCGCAAGACTGACGAAGTCGCCCGGACCCTTCATCGACACCTGCAGTTGGCCGACCTCGCCGAAGTCGCGTTTGAGTCCGCGCCCCGCCTTGATCGCGGCGCCGGTCATCACGGTCATCAGGGCGGAGCGGATCATCGGAGGCTTATCCAGCGGGCGGGAGCGGCGGACGGAGGTTTATGGGAGGCCCGGCGGCGAGGCAACCGCGCGTCGCCGCACGATCAGTAGACGTAGGGCACGAGGTGCCAGGTGCGGGCTCGATAGGCGTCGTATTCGGCCCCGAAGGTCTCGCTGAGCAACCGCTCCTCAGCCCGGATGCGAGCGAAAACGACAACGAGCATCATGACGGCGATGGCGACGCCAACGCCGGAACGGAACGCCAGCCCCCAGCCGAGGGTGAAGACAAACATGCCGAGATAGCTAGGGTGGCGAATGATTCCGTAAAGCCCGCTCGTGACCAGCCGGTGTCCGGGCTGGATCGCCACCAGGCCGCTGAAGCGCCGGCCGAGCACGAAAACGGGCGCCAGCCGAAGAACGCCGCCTGCGGTATAAAGGAGAACGCCGAGCCAGCGCACCGCGTCGCCGCCGAAGGTGAGGAAATCGATCCGGTCCGTATAGGCCGGCAGATAGGCGTCGAGGACGCCGAGCGCGCCGAGAGCGGCGAGCACCCAGCGATTGGAGCGATCCTCCCTGACGCCCGAGCCGATATGGCCTTCGGTGAACAGCCCCGCAATCCCGAGCGCGATCGTGACGACAGTCACCGCGATCAGCGGGGAAAAGGAAAAGAACCGCGCCGCGCCGCCTGCGCCGGCGATCGCCAGTCCCAGATAGGCGGCCACGCTGAGCGCTGTGAACAGGGCAAGCCACGGCTTTGGCATGGGTCCTTCCTTCCGCGCGGCGCGTCAGGGGCGCCGTCACATCCGCGCGCTTAATATAAAAGCTGGCGATCTCCGCGCCTACGTTCGCACTTGCAAAAGGAAGCGTGGCGGACGATTCGTTGGTTCGCGTTCGCGGCCGCTGAGCGGCTGGTCCAGGGGAAGCATCGACACCATGCCGTCTGACATCGAAATCGCGCGCGCGACGCGCCCGAAGCCGATCGCGGAAATCGCGGCGAAGATTGGCGCACCCGAATCCGCGCTACGCCCGTTCGGCCGCTTCATCGCCAAGCTCGAGTACGATTTTCTCCGCAGCCTCAAGGACCGCCCGGACGGCAAGCTCATTCTTGTCAGCGCGATCAGCCCGACTCCCGCCGGCGAGGGCAAGACGACCACCACCATCGGCCTCGGCGACGCGCTCAACCGTATCGGCAGGAAGACGATCGTCTGCCTGCGCGAGCCGTCGCTCGGGCCTTGCTTCGGGGTCAAGGGGGGCGCGACCGGCGGGGGCCGCGCCCAGGTCGCGCCCATGGAGGAGATCAACCTCCACTTCACCGGCGATTTTCACGCCATAACATCGGCGCACAATCTGCTCGCCGCGATGGTCGACAATCACATGTACTGGGGCAACGCGCTCCGCCTCGATCAGCGGCGCATCGCCTGGCGGCGCGTGCTTGACATGAACGACCGTGCGCTTCGCGAAATCGTCGTCGGCCTCGGGCCGGGCAACGGCTTTCCCCGCGAGGACGGTTTCGACATCACCGTCGCCTCGGAGGTGATGGCCGCCTTCTGCCTCGCTTCAAACCTTGAGGAACTCGAGCAGCAGCTCGGCCGCATGCTGGTGGCTTACGCCCGGGACAGGCGGTCGATCACCGCGTCCGACCTCAATGCGGCCGGGGCCATGACCGCGCTGCTTAAGGAGGCGCTCAAGCCCAATCTCGTGCAGACGCTGGAAGGGACGCCTGCGCTCGTGCATGGAGGCCCGTTCGCCAACATCGCGCATGGCTGCAATTCCATAATCGCAACGCGAGCGGGGCTCAAACTCGCCGACTACGTGGTCACGGAGGCGGGGTTCGGCGCCGATCTCGGCGCGGAGAAATTCTTCGACATCAAGTGCCGCAAGGCGGGGCTCAAGCCGTCGGTGGCGGTGCTCGTCGCGACGGTGCGCGCGCTCAAGATGCATGGGGGCGTCGCCAAGGACGCGCTCGCGGCGGAGAATCTTCCGGCGCTCGAAGCCGGCCTTGCGAATCTCGCGCGCCACGTCGCCAATCTGCGCAAGTTCGGCCTGCCGGTCACAGTCGCCATAAACCGGTTTGATACCGACACCGCGGCCGAACTTGCATTCGTCGAAAATGCGGTCGCCCGCGAATTCGGGGTCAAGACGATCGTGTGCGATCATTGGGCTCGCGGCGGCGCCGGGGCGGAAGGTCTCGCCCGCGTCGTCGCGGCTCTTGCGGACGCCGGCGAAGCGAAGTTTCGGCCGCTCTACCCCGATGACATGAGTTTATGGGACAAGACGCGGACAATCGCGCAAGAGATTTACGGCGCCGCCGACATCGCCGCTGAGACGTCAGTGCGAGCAAAGTTCAACGAGCTGGAAGCCGCCGGCTGGGGCCGCCTGCCGGTCTGCGTCGCGAAGACCCAATATTCGTTCTCGGACGATCCTTCGCTCCTCGGCGCGCCGAGCGGGCACGTTCCAAGGATCCGTGACGTTCGTCTCCGGGCGGGCGCAGGCTTCGTCGTCGTGCTGATGGGGGACATTCAAACGATGCCAGGATTGCCGCGCACTCCCGCCGCTGAGAGGATTCACGTGATCGACGGCGAGATCGACGGCCTCTCCTGATCGCCGGTCAGGGATTGGCTGCTCAACGCGGTGTCGGCGCGTCCTCGCGCAGGAGCTTCTCCGCTTTTAGCGCACGCCAGAGCGCAGCCGGCGCCTTTGCGCCCATCATAGCAGCGTTCCGTCTGACTTCGCTCGCGCGCTGCGCGCCGGGTATGACGCTGACGACGGCTGGATGGCCTAGCGGAAAACGCAGCGCGGCTTCCGGCAGCGCAACTTTGAAACTCTTGCAGACTTGCTGGATTCGGCGCACCCGGTCCTTCACCTCGTCCGGCGCGGGGCGATAATTATAGTGAGCGTTGGCCTTTACCCCGGTCGCGAGTATGCCGGAGTTGAAGGGACCGCCGATCACGACGGCGACGTTCTTTTCGACGCAGAGCGGCAAGAAGCTCGTCAACGCCTCCTGTTCGAGAAGCGTATAGCGACCCGCCAGCAGGAAAACGTCGAAGTCGCCGACGCGCGCGAGTCTCTCGGCGATTTCCCATTCATTAAGCCCGGCTCCGATCGCCTTGATCGCACCGCAGGCGCGCAATTCATCCAAGGCGCGATAGCCGCCAGTCATGAATTCCTTGATGCGCGCATCCGCGGCTTCCCGGCTCCCGTGCGTGGTGACGTCGACGTCGTGGCAGTAGACGATATCTACGTGATCGAGACCGAGACGTTCGAGCGAGAATTCGAGCGAGCGCATGACGCCGTCGTAGGAATAGTCGAAGCGCTCGCGTCGTGAGGGCGTCTCAAAAAAAACGCCCTGCCCCGAACGCTTTTGCGCATCGCAGAGATCGAGCAGTCGGCCGACCTTGGTGGAAATCAGATAGGAGCCGCGCACCTTCGGCCGCAGAAACCCGTTCAGTCGGGTCTCGGAAAGTCCCAGCCCATAGAGCGGCGCGGTGTCGAAATATCGGCAGCCCGTCGCCCAGACGGCCTCCAGCATCACGCGCGCTTCCCTCTCCGCCATCGGTCGATAGAGGTTGCCGAGCGGCGCTCCGCCAAAACCGAGTTCGGTGAATTGCAGCTCCGCGCCGCGGCGCGTAACGAATTTGCGTATTCGCGCGCTCCGCGCAGTCGCGGCCGCCGCCCTCAATTTTCCCCTCCCTGATAGGCGCGAGAACACATCGCGTCGCTCTGGGCGCGCGACGCCTGACTCTGGCGGCTCGCGCTCAAATGATCCCCCACACGATCAACGCCACGCCAGCGAGGAATCGGGGCATTGCGACGACGCTGTTTGCCAAATGAATCCATAAACGTCAGCATTGCACGGGACAAGTCCAGCGATGCGCAACCCACCACGTCTCCAAGACGTTGATGAAAAGCTTTTGGCCACACTATCGATTCTTTCGCAGCCATTTGCGATCGTTTGAAGCGATAAAGGCGCGAAGTTGCGGCAGGCTTGGGTGGTCCGGCGCATTTGCCTCGAGATCCGCGAGAATCTTCCGCAAGGCCCTGCGTGCGACTGGCCAATCGTAAGCGCCCTGCCTCAACATTCGCCGCGCGTGGCGGATCGACCGCCGCACGACTTCATCAATAAAGGGGTCCATCGGAGCGCCCGCAACCTTTTCGTCGGCGACAATTGGAGCGGGCAGTCGCAAACGCGGCGCCATTGACGTCATCGGGCGAGCGTCCCGATTTGGCGCAGAGCGACGTAACGGCGCCCGAGAATGACGGGTGGGGGGCGCTAAACACGCGCGCCAATTTGGGATCGGACCCGTGCTTCAAGCGGCGAGCTGGCGCTGATCGATGGGCCGCGACAGCCTCACGCAGGAATGCGCTGGCTGTAGCCAAGCTGTTCATTGAGCCGCTCGATCAGATCCTGCGCGGCCTCGGCGATGACCGTGCCGGGCGGGAATATCGCGTCCGCCCCCGCCTCGCGAAGAGCGGCGAAGTCTTGGGCGGGGATGACGCCGCCGACGGCGACCAGCGCATCGCTGAGACCGAGCTTGCCGAGCGCGGCCTTTAAGGCTGGCACGAGCGCGAGGTGCCCGGCGGCCAGCGACGACACGCCAACGATATGGACCCGTCCTTTCGCGGCAAGCGCCGCCACTTCCTCTGGCGTCGCGAACAAAGGACCGATTTCGACGTCGAATCCGAGATCCGCGAAGGCCGAGGCGATGATCTTTTGCCCGCGATCGTGCCCATCCTGACCCATCTTGGCCACCAGAATGCGCGGGCGACGGCCCTCGTTCTCGGCGAAGGCGCGCGTCATTGCGATCACGCGGTCGTTGGCCTCATCCCCTGGCCCGGCCTCCGACAGATAGACGCCGGAAATCGCGCGCGCTTCGGCAACGTGACGGCCAAACGCCTTCTCCATGGCGAACGAAATCTCGCCGACGGTGGCCTTCGCTCGCGCCGCGTCGACGGAGAGTTGCAAGAGATTGGCCTTGGCCCGCGCGCCTTCCGTCAGCGCCGCGAGCGCAGCCTGCGTCGCCTGTTCGTCCCGTTCGGCGCGCAGACGCTCAAGCTTTTCGATCTGCCGCGCGCGCACTTCGGCGGCGTCGACTTTCAGCACGTTGAGGTCTCGCTCCACCGTCGGCGTGAACATGTTGACGCCGACCACGGTCTGGCGCCTGGCGTCGATGCGCGCCTGCGTCCGCGCCGCCGCCTCTTCAATGCGGCGCTTGGGGACGCCGCTCTCGATCGCCTTCGCCATCCCGCCGAGGCGCTCGACCTCATCGATATGGCTTTGGGCGCGCGCGGCGAGCTCGGCGGTGAGGCGCTCGACATAATAAGAGCCGCCCCACGCGTCGATGACCTTCGTTGTTCCGGTCTCTTCGATCAGGAACAGCTGGGTATTGCGGGCGATGCGGGCCGAGAAGCGCGTCGGCAGCGCCAGAGCTTCATCGAGCGCGTTGGTGTGCAGCGATTGCGTATGCCCCTGCGTGGCGGCCATCGCCTCGATCTCAGTACGCACGATATTGTTGAAAGGGTCCTGCGCGGTCAAAGACCAGCCGGACGTCTGACAATGCGCCCGCAAAGCGAGCGCCTTGTCCGACTTTGGCCCGAAGCCCTTGACGATGCCGGCCCACAGCTTGCGCGCGGCGCGCAGCTTGGCGACTTCCATGAAAAAATTCATGCCGACCGCCCAGAAAAACGACAGCCGCGGAGCAAAGGCGTCGATGCTCAACCCGGCGGCGACGCCGGCTCGCAGATATTCAACGCCATCCGCGAGCGTGTAGGCGAGCTCGAGATCCTGCGTCGCGCCCGCCTCCTGCATGTGATAGCCGGAGATCGAGATCGAGTTGAATTTCGGCATGTTTGCGGCGGTGAAGGCGAATATGTCGGCGACGATCCGCATCGAGGCGGCGGGCGGATAGATATAAGTGTTTCGGACCATGAACTCCTTGAGAATGTCGTTCTGTATGGTCCCCGAGAGCGCCGCCATCGGCACGCCCTGTTCCTCGGCGGCGACAATGAACAACGCCATCACCGGCAGCACGGCGCCGTTCATCGTCATCGACACGCTCATCGAATTCGAGCGGGATGCCGGCAAAGAGCGCGCGCATGTCATAAATCGAGTTCGATCGCGACGCCCGCCATGCCGACGTCGCCCGCCACGCGCGGATGGTCCGAATCGTAGCCGCGATGCGTCGCCAGGTCGAAAGCGACGGAGAGGCCCTTCTGACCCGCGGCGAGATTGGCGCGATAGAAAGCGTTCGATTCCTCGGCGGTGGAGAAGCCGGCGTACTGGCGCAAAGTCCAGGGTTGCGTGACGTACATCGTCGGATATGGCCCGCGCAGATAGGGCGGGAGTCCGGGCCACTCGCTCGAAAGCTCAATGCCGGGGCGATCGTCCGGTCCGTAGAACGACTTGACTTCGACGCCCTCCGGCGTCGCCCAGGTCCGCAAGGCTCCCTGATCGATCGGCTTCGGGGGAGCTGTGAACGGGACCTTCGAGAAATCGGGGATTTTGCTCATGAGGTGGTAACCTCCGAGGTCTTCATGTCGGCGCCGATCCGGCGATAGAGCCCGCGCAGCGCGGCGATCGCGTCTTGCCCAGCGAAAATGAAATCGTCGACGCCCGCGGCGCGCCATGCCCGCTCGAATTCGCCCGGCCGGCCCGCAAGCGCGACGCCCTTCGCGCCGGAAGCCTTGAGCGCTCTCGCAAAGGCTTCGGCCTGTTGGGCATAGGCGTCATCGGCGCCGCACAGGCAGACGAGCGGCGCGCCGGCCGCTTGCATCCGTTCGACCGCCTCTTCGGCCGTCGTCGCTTCGCCATCATAGACAGCTTCAAAGCCGCCTGCCGCGAGCCATTCGCGCGCGAACTGAACGCGCCGTCGATGCCTGGATTCCGGCCCCAGCGCGACAAGATAGACTTTCGGCCGCGCGCCGCTGCGCTGAAAAAAGGCGTCGGAAAGATCGCGCAAACGCTCGAACGGCTCGGCGAGCCGAATTGGCGCGAGCCCGCCCTCCGCAGAAACGAGCGCCTCGCGCTCAGGCGCGCCAATGGCGACCTCGACCGGCCGCTCGGCAAGATCGGCATGCGCACTGACGCCGGTGATCAGCGTCTTTAGTCGAGCGACATCGAGGACCAGCGCCGCCGCGCTGTGGGCGACCTGTCGTTGAAAGGCGCCGGTAGCCAGCGTCGACGGCAGACCGCCTTGTCCTTCGATCTCCTGAAACAAGCCCCATGCCTTGTTGCAAAGCGCCTGGGTCAACGCCTCGAACGCGCCCGCGCCAGCGGCTGGGTCGGCGACAAATCCCAGATTCGATTCACGCAGGAGGATAAGCTGGGCGTTGCGTGCGATACGGCGCGCGAGGCTGTCAGGAAGGCCGGCGGCCAGAGTGTGCGGCAACACGCTGACGCTGTCCGCGCCGCCGAGGCCGGCGGAGAAGGCGGCGGCGGCGCCGCGCATCACATTCACGTAAGGATCGCGCGCCGTCATCATGCGCCAGGCGCTCTCCGCCTGCACATGCGCGGCGCGAGGCTCGAGGCCGCACGCCTCCTCGACGCGCGACCAGAGAATCCGCAAGGCGCGGAATTTCGACAGCGTCGCCAATTCGTCCGCGTCGGCCGCGAGTCGGAACGCGACCATCTCGCGCGCTTCGGCAGGCGTCGTCCCGTCCGCGTCGAGCAATCGCAACAGGCTGACAGCCGCCGCAAGCGCGAAGGCGAGTTCCTGCGCCGGGCTCCCGCCGGCCGCATGGACGGCGCGCGCGTCAGCGACCAGGAGCGGCCCACGGAAGCCCTTGCCTCGGATTTCAAGCGCGGCTTCGACATGGCGCGTCGCTTGAGCGCTCCAGTCCGGCGGGAACGGTCCGCGCGTCGAGGCCGCGAAAGGATCGAGGCCGAACGCGACCGCGCAGTCCTCAGACTTGGCGCCCGAGCGTTCGATGAGAGCGCCAAAACGAAGCGCATGGCCGGGGCCATCCGGCCCAAGATCGAGTTCGAAATTCGCGCCTGTATCGAAGCGGACGCCATCGAAGGCTTGGTGAAGCGAGGCGGAATCCGACCGTCTGAGGCCAAATCCATAGGCGCCGATCGCGCCGCGAAAAGACGATCTGCAGGCCGTCCGCCCCATTGGCGAGGTCGTCGAGCGCCTGGGCGCCGCCCTCCTCAGCGTTGGGATGATCGAGGCGCGCGATGACGCGCCAAGGCCCCCCGGGCCGGATCGCCCTTGGGCCTTCCGCCGGCGGATAGACGGGTTCGATCCGAACGCCGTCCGCGGTTTCGGATGCAAGCGTTTCGAGGCTCGCGCCTTTGAGCGCAGCTTCGGCGGCTTTGCGCCAGTCGGCTTGTGAATAGGCGGGAAAAAGGCTCGCGACCGCGCCCAACGCCGACCCCGCTAGATGAACTGGGAAAGCCCCGGAATCGCGGCGGAGATTTCACCGACGACCTGATCGCCCGCAACCTCGCGCGCATAGCCGAAGACTTCCTTTCCCAGCGTCTGGATCTGCTCCATGTCGAGGCCCAGGCTTAACAATTCCGAGCCGAGCGCCATAAGGCCGCCGCCGCCCATCGCCCCGGCGGCCACCCCCATGAGGCCCTTCATGCCGCCGCCCATGCCTTCGCCTCCGGTGTGCGTGCTCGAAGCAATGATGGAGGGAAAAGCGGGCGCTTTTTCAAACAACTCCTGGACGGCTTCCTCGGGCGCCTCGCGCTGGATGAAATCGCCGATCAGCGCGACCGCCTTGCGGGCGACGTCCGGGCTGATGTCCGCGGCGGTCGCAACGCGGGCTATTAGGTTCTCCATTTGACGCTCCCTCTTCGCGCGGAGAAAAGCCCGCGGAGTCGATTGTTTCCCTGCTTGCGGGACCGAAATCAAGCGCAGTTCGACTGTGAGAGCTCCGTTGAGCCATCGGCGGTTTGCTCGGATCGCTCAGTGGTTCACAAAAACAGAAATCAGCAAAAGAAATGGCGGCCACAATCGCTGACCCGCCGCTAAAGCCCAAACCTGATCCGTTCCCTCCGGGCCCGGAGCACTCTACCCGCACAGCGTTTTTACGGCGCCGCACCATAATCAAGCCATGATGTGATCACATATATAAACGCTCGTTAATAATTTTCTGAGGCCCAGTATTGAGATAACCTTTCTCTTTCCGGGCCAGCATCCCTTGTCTTGTGGCGGTAAGAGCGGCGCAGCGGAATCACGAGGTCATCGGCGAGAGCAATAGATGCGTTTTTCGAATAGCTGTCTTTCCACAGCCGAGTCTACTGCGAACCGGGGGCCCGGATTATGTTGCAGCGCGGTAGGACAAGCGCCTGCCGGAATAGGAGTAAAAAATGACGTCTCTCAAGACGATTTCGGAAAAGCTGAGCGCATGGCGCCGATACCGCGACGCGGTGCGTGAATTGTCCCAGCTCTCGGACCGTGAGCTCGATGATATCGGCATTCGCCGTGGCGATATCGAATATATCGTGCGCCGTTCCGTCGCGACCAGGGTTTCGGCCTGATCTTCAGATACTGACAAGCCCGGACGCGCCGCCATGGGCGGCGCGTCGGCCCAAGGGCGGATACCGCCCCCAGCGAAACTCATTGACGACGGCGTGATGCTTTGTGACAAGCGCGCCCATGCGTCCAATCCACATCATCGGCGGAGGACTGGCCGGCTCGGAGGCCGCATGGCAGGCGGCGAACCGCGGGGTTCCGGTCGTTCTGCATGAAATGCGGCCTGCCCGGACGACGGCCGCGCACCACACCTCCCATCTGGCCGAGCTGGTCTGCTCGAATTCGTTCCGCTCCGACGACGCCTCGAACAATGCTGTCGGCGTCCTGCATCGCGAGATGCGCGCCCTCGGCTCGATCGTGCTCAAAAGCGCCGACGCGCATCAGGTGCCGGCGGGCGGCGCGCTCGCCGTCGATCGCGACGGCTTCTCGCAAGCGGTAGAAGCGGCCCTTCTCAGCCATCCTCTGATAACGCTCGACCGGAGCGAGATCGCCGGCCTGCCGCCCGAAGACTGGGACAATGTGATCATAGCGACCGGGCCGCTGACGTCGCCGGCGCTGGCCGAGGCGATCGGCGCGCTGACGGGCGAGGGCGCGCTCGCCTTTTTCGACGCGATCGCGCCGATCGTCCACCGTCATTCGATCAATATGGGCGTGGCCTGGATGCAGTCGCGCTACGACAAGGGCGGCCCAGGCGGAAATGCCGAGGCTTACGTCAATTGCCCGATGAGCCGCGACCAGTACGAGGCCTTCATCGACGCCCTTCTCGCGGCTGAGAAGACCGAGTTTCGCGAATTCGAAGGCACGCCCTATTTCGACGGCTGCCTGCCGATCGAAGTGATGGCCGAGCGCGGGCGCGAGACCCTGCGCCATGGGCCGATGAAGCCGTTCGGTCTCACCAACGCCCATGATCCGAAGGTCAAGCCCTACGCCGTCGTCCAGCTCCGGCAGGACAACGCGCTCGGCACGCTGTTCAACATCGTCGGCTTCCAGACGAAGCTCAAATATGGCGAGCAGGGGCGCATTTTCCGCATGATTCCGGGGCTGGAAGGGGCTGAGTTCGCCCGGCTCGGCGGCATGCACCGCAACACCTATCTCAATTCGCCGCGCCTCATCGACGCGCGTCTGCGCCTGAAGCGCTCGCCCCGTCTGCGCTTCGCCGGCCAGATCACCGGCTGCGAGGGCTATGTCGAAAGCGCCGCGGTCGGCCTCATAGCCGGCCGCTTCGCAGCGAGCGAGCGGCTCGGAGGGGAACTTGACCTCCCGCCGCCGACGACCGCGATCGGCGCGTTGCTCAATCACATCACCGGAGGACACATCGAATCGATCGAACTCGGGCCCCCGCTCGTTCCAGCCGATGAACGTCAATTTCGGCCTCTTTCCACCAATCGCCGAGCCGCGGTTCGACGAGGCTGGCAAACGCCTGGCCGGTCCGGAGCGCGGGCTCGCCCGCAAGTGGGCGCTCTCGGCCCGCGCCGAGCGCGACCTCAAGGCTTGGGTGGACAGGGCTCGCGAGCGGACGCCGTTCGTCGAGGCTTGAGGGCGCCGGCCGAATTCCACGCGCCGGGCTTTAGGCGAGAAATCCGCTTGCATCGGGACGGCGAACGCGGCAGCGTGGCCGCAAGGGGCGGGATGGTGCGGCCGGCCCTAAAGGCCGATCGACGCCAATCGAAATTCGTGGGAGGACAAAAATGACGCCATCGCCAGTCACTCTGTCGCGCTCGGCGCCCTTACGCGGCGCGCTCGCCGTCGCCTCGGGCGCTCTCGCGCTCGCAATCGCGCTGCCGGCCGCAGCCGCAGACCAGGCCCCGATCAAGATCGGCGTGATCGCGGAGGCGCAGGCGGTCGCGGGCTCGTCGATTCCGCAGGCCGCGCAGATCGCCGCCGACGAGATCAACGCCAAGGGCGGCGTCGACGGGCGCAAGATCGAAATCGTCTCCTACGACAACCATTCCTCCTCGGCCGAATCGGTTCGCGCCTTCCAGCGCGCGGTCAACGAGGATCACGTCAACGCGGTGATCGCGAGCTACATCAGCGAGGTGGTGCTGGCGCTCGAACCGTGGTCGGCGCGTCTGAAGACGGTGATGATCACCCCTGGGGCGGCGTCCGACGTCATCACCCAGAACATCGCCAAGGACTACGAGCAAACAAATACACCTTCCACGGCTACCTGACCTCGAGCGCGCTGGCCGGGCTCGTGTGCGACGCCGCCAAGGACATGCTGGTCGACGGCCTCAAGATGAAGACGGCCGTGATCATGAGCGAGGACGCCGCCTGGACGACGCCGCTCGACGCCGGCTATGAGGAGTGCCTGCCGAAGATCGGGCTCAAAGTTCTCGACCACATCCGCTTCTCGCCCGACACCACCGATTTCACCCCGATCTTCAACAAGATCGAGGGCGAGAAGCCGGACGTGATCATCACCGGCATCTCGCATGTCGGCACCCAGCCGACGGTGCAATGGAAGAGCCAGCAGGTGCCGATCCCGATGTTCGGCATCTCCTCGCAGGCGACCAACTCGACCTTCTGGAAGGACACCAACGGCGCGACCGAAGGCGTGATCTACCAGGGCGTTTCGGGTCCGGGCGTGGCGGTGACGCCCAAGACGCTGCCGTTCGTCGACGCGTTCGCGAAGAAGTTCGGCAATATGCCTTCCTATTGCGGCTACACCGCTTACGATGATGTCTACATCATCGCCGACGCGATCAAGCGCGCGGGAAGCCTCGACAGCGACAAGCTCGTCGACGCGATGGAGAAGACCGACTACGTCGGCACGATCGGCCGCGTCGAATTCCTGCCGAAAGGCGATCCCCATGTGCATGGGCTGAAGACCGGCAAGGGCTTCATCACCGGCCTGATGCTGCAATGGCAGAACGGCAAGCAGGTCAACATGTGGCCGGCGGCTCTCGCCAACGGCAAGCTCGAGTTCCCGTCCTTCATCAAGATCGCGGGCAAGTGACCGCGGGCGCAACGCGTCGCCGTCCGACATTAGCGCCTGAAGGCGGCGGGCGCCGGTGCTCATCTGGCAGATCCTGATCGACGGCTTCGCGATCTCCTCGCTCTACGCCTTGGGCGCGACCGGCTTCACGCTGATTTTCGGCGTGACCGGGGTGCTCAACCTCTCGCATGGCGCGATCATGGTCGCGGCCGCGGTCGCCGCCTGGGCCGCCTCGGGTAATCTCGGGGCGGGCGCCTATCTCGCCGCCGCCTTCGGCGTCGTCGTCGCGCTCCTGCTCTCGCTCGCGACCTACTATCTCATCGTCCGGCGGCTGCAATTGTCGCGCGCGGTGCGCGAGGAGGAGAAGGAGATCTTCATCCTCACCGCGACGCTGCTCTGGGGCATCATGATCCAGGAGGCGATCGCCTATCTCTTACACCAACAACGCCAAGACCGTGCTGCCGATCGTCGACGGCGTGGTCACGATCTTAGGCGTGCGCACGCCCAGCGAACGAGATCTTCACCGCGCTCGTCTGCTGGGCGACGATCGGGGCGCCTGTGGCTGTTCGTCAACCGCACGCTGGCCGGCAAGGCGGTGCTCGCCGCGTCGATGAATCCGCGCGGCGTCACCCTGCTCGGGATCGAACTCTCAACCGTCTATGTCGGGGTATGGGCGATCTACGGCGCGCTCGCCGGCGTCGCCGGCGTGCTGCTCGGCATGTTCCTCGGCGTCTCCTCCTATAGCGCCGGGCCGTTGACCGCGAGCGCGTTCTCGATCGTCGTCCTGGGCGGCCTTGGCAGCGTCTCGGGCTCGCTGATCGCCGCTTACGTCGTCGGCTATCTCGAGACCCTCACCGCCTATCTCATTTCGCCCGCCTATCGCGCGATCCCCGCGCTCCTGCTTCTGGTCGCGGTGATGTATGTGCGCCCGCGCGGCTGATGGGCAGGCGCTAGCCATGCTGCGCCGCGCGCTTCTCTCCCCGCCGGTCCTGATCAGCCTGGTCGTCGTCCTGATCGCCGCGACGCTGCCGCTCTATGTCTCGGGCTACGTGCTGGGGCTGCTGACCATCGCCTATTATTTCGGCGTGTTCTCGATGGCCTGGGACCTCCTGTTCGGCTTCGCCAACGAAGTGAACTTCGGTCCCTCGTTCCTGATCGGGCTTGGCGCCTATACCGCCGGCATCCTCGACAGCCTCTATCAGCCGCCGATCGCGGTTTGCGTCGCCGCGGGCGTGCTGGCGTCGATGATCGGCGGAATGGTGCTGGCGTTGCCGGCGCTGAGGGTGCGCGGACCCTATTTCGGCCTCACCACCCTCGTCGCGGTGCTGATCCTGCAGAACTTCGTCGTCGTCGCGGCGAGCCTGACCGGCGGCGAGATCGGGCTCACGATTCCTGACGTCATTTCGATCGACGACAAGGTCAATTACTGGATCGCGCTTGGCTTCATGGCGGTGAGCGGCGCGATCCTCTACGGGCTGACGCGCTCGCCGGTCGGCCTCATCCTGCAGGCGAGCGGCCAGGACCCGGTGCAGGCCGGAGCGCTCGGGTTCAACGTCACCAAGCACAAGCTCGCGGCCTTTCTGGTCAGCGCATTCTTCTCCGGGCTCGCTGGCGCGCTGATGGCGTTCTATCTCGGCGCGGCGTCGGTCGGGACCTTCATCGACGTCACCGTCGGGGTGCAGGTGATCATCGGCGCCGTCCTTGGCGGACGGCGCACCATCCTCGGCGCCGTGCTGGGGGCGGTGTTTCTGGTGGCGCTCGGCGAGACGCTGCGCCCGCTCGGCGATCTCGCCACCTTCATCGTCTCGGCGGTCGCGCTTGTCGTCGTCCTTTTCTTCCCGGCCGGCCTGCTCGGCATGGTCAAGCGGCGCGCGGGAGGCGACATGAGCGCCGGCGGCGGCCAAGCTCGAGGTCAACGGTCTGCAGAAGCGGTTCGGCGGCCTGACGGCGGTGAGGGACGTCAGCTTCTCGATTCGCGCCGGAGAGATTCTCGGACTCATCGGGCCGAATGGATCGGGCAAGTCGACGGTGATGAAATCGATCCTCGGCGTCGAGCGGCCGGACGCAGGATCGGTTCGGGTCGACGGCGCAGGAGGTTGCGGGCTGGCCGCCGCACCGGATCGCCCGGCTCGGCGTCGGCATGGTGTTCCAGCATTCGCGCCCGCTGCATCGGCAGACGGTGCTCGAGAACATCCTGCTCGGGCTACTGCCCGATCGATTTGCTCGACCTTCTTTCCCGACCGCCGCGACCGAAGCGCGGGCGCGCGCCATCGCCGAGCGCGTCGGGCTGACCGGCGGTGCTCGACCGGCGCCCCGCGACGCTGCCGTTCGCCGATCTGCGCAAGATCGAGATCGCCAAGGCGATCGCCCGCGATCCGCAGGTGGTGCTGATCGACGAGCCGTTCGCGGGCCTGACCGCGCGCGAGACCGCCTCCTTCGCCAAGCTGATCACCGAAATGCGCGACGACGGGCGGGCGGTCCTGATCGTCGATCACAACGTGAAAAGCATGTCGGCGCTGGTCGACCGCGTTTACGCCATGCATGTCGGGGAAAAGATCGCCGAGGGCACGGTCGCAGGAGGTGATGGCGAATGAGACCGTGCGCAAGGTCTATCTCGGCGGCGCGCTGGAGACGGCGGCGCGCCCGGAATCGGCTTTCGGCGACGCCCAGACGCCGTTTCTCGAGATCGAGAATCTGAGCGTCGTCTATGGCAAGGCGCAGGCGCTGGAGAATGTCTCGCTCCATGTGCATCAGGGGGAATTCGTCGCCGTCGTCGGACTGAACGGCGCCGGCAAGACGACGCTGTTCAACGCCGTCTCGGGCCTCGTCCCCTATGCCGGCGACATTCGCCGGGAAGGCCGGGCGCTTGCGCGGCAGGACGGCGGCGATGATCGCGCGCGAAGGGATCGTGCAGTCGCCGGAGGGTCGCGAACTGTTCGGCGCGATGACGGTCAGCGAGAATCTCGACATGGGCGGCCATCGGCTCGGCGACAAGGAGCGGGTCGAGCGCCGCGAATGGCTGTTCAACCTGTTCCCGATCCTGAAGGAGCGGCAGAGCCAGACCGCGGCGACGCTGTCCGGCGGCGAGCAGCAGATGCTGACCATCGCGCGGGCGCTGATGATGAAGCCCGATCTTTTGATCCTCGACGAGCCGACGCTGGGCCTGGCCCCGGTCATCATGGAGCAGATTTCAAAGGCGCTCGAGCGGCTCCGGCAGACGACGGAGATCACCGTGCTGCTCGGCGAGCAGAACGTGACCTTCGCCCTGCCCCACGCGGACCGCGTCTACGTGCTCGAACATGGCCGGATCGTCTGGGAGGGGGAGCCTGGCCGCTTCGCGGCCGAAGCAGGGGCGCGGTATCTTTAGAGCCGCCTCAGCAGGGCGTCACGATTTCATCATAGCGCCTCCGTGAGAGCGATCTCCTCGCCGCGGCGCTGGTCGATGAGGACGATGGCGACGCCGCTCGCGACGATGAGGGCGATTCCCGCAAGGGCGAGAGCGTTCGGCAGGGCGCCGAAGACGAACAGGCCCGACAGCACCGCCCAAAGCGCGAAGCTGTAGAAGAACGGCGCGACCGCCGCTGTGCGACCAAGCCGATAGGCGAACAAGAGCCCGACATGGCCGAGCGTGACGAACAAGCCAGCGAAGGCGAGAAAGGCGAGGTGCCAGTCCTTTGGCGCTTGCCAGCTTTCGAAGGCGAGCGACATTCCCGCCGCCACGACCATCACCATGACATTTGTCGCGAAGGTGACGACCATCACTGGAATGTGAGCTGGCACCGCGCGACCCGACAAGGTCGCGCGCCGCGATCAACAAAGCCGACGCGAAGGCTAGCAGCGCGGCAGACGAAATTCCGGCAGGCCCCGGCTGCGCGACCAAAAAGGCGCCCGCGAAGCCGACCAGCGCAAGAGCGACACGCGCCGCCCCAACCTGCTCGCGCAGGAGGAAAGCGACGGCCAGGATAAGGATCAGCGGCGCGGTCTGAAGGATGGCGATCACGTCGGCGATTGGCATTCGGGCAAGCGCCACGATGTAGCAGAGCACGCTCAGCGTCTCTCCGGCGGCCCGCAGCAATGCGCGAGGATCGAAGACCGAGGAGACGGCGCGCCAGTCGCCCAGCGCGGCCAGCAGGACGCCGCACGCAAGACTTGCCGTGACGCCGCGAAGGAAGAGCACTTCGAACGGCGGAAGATCGGCCGTGACCAGCTTCATGAAGCTGTCGCAGATCGACAAAAGAGCCAGTGCCGGCGACCATGGCGGCGACGCCGGTGAGATTCGAGGATCTGCGCATGAAGGCGGCAGTCTAAGCCGTGCTCTCGGCGGCGAACAATTGTAGAAATGGAGCCCACGTCCTATCGAGCGCGCTTATCCCCTGGAGCGTCAGGTCGGCCCTCACCACGCTCGCGCCCAGCGCCAGATCGCCCATTGACGGCGGAGCGGCGAGATTTCGCTCGCGGCATCGAACGGGCGCGCGGAATTGCGGTCGAGCCGGTCGAGGTCGAGCCGCGCCGGCGCGAGCGGAACGAACGCCGGCAGGATCGCCGGCGCCGAGCTCTTCAGCCGGCGCTCCGCCTCGGCGAGTTCGTCGCGCGCCAATGCGCGAAGTTCGGCGCAGGCCGCGATGATGCCCGGGGTTGCCCGGCGGGCGTCGAAATCGGCCATGCTCGCGCCGTGGCGGGCGGCGACGTCGGCGGGGATGAGCGTCGGCGCCGAGCCGGCCTTGAACGGCAGCTCCTTCAAGAGGCGGATGAGCGCGAGCGCCATGCCGGCTGGCGCGTGCGCGTCCGCCGGATCGAGATCCTGCCCGCCGGCCGCGATCCGCGCCGCGAGCCTGAGCCGCGCGCCCTCGCTCTCATCGGCGAAAGCGCGAAAGGCGACGAGGTTGAAATCGTCCTGCGGCGCGATCGCCTGCAGGCGCGCGTCCAGCATCGCCTCGAGCCACGCTTTTGGCAGCGCGTAGGCGTCGATCGCCGCGCCTAGCGCCAGCGCGACCGGGCTGCCCGCCGCCTCGTCGCGCCGGTCGCCGGCGATGGCTTCGCGCCACCAGGCGAGCCGTATCGCCGCCAGATTGGGATCGCGCGCACGCGTGAGCGCGTGACGAATTTCCGCGTCGAAGCTCGCGAGCGCAAAAAGTGCGTCGCGCGCGCCGGCGTCCGCATAGAGCGCGGCGAGCCATTGATCGCGAGCGTGAGCGCGGGCGAACGCGGCGCAATATCTGTTGGCCTCGCCGAGCGCGCCGGCGCCCGGAGGACCGCGCTCGGTCACGGCGCGGCGATCAGCGCCGCGGCGACCCGGCGGCCTTCCGACTGCATGACGTTATAGACCTTAAGCGCCGAGCCGGTCGCCATCGCTTCGAAGCGAAGGCCCGCGCGGCTCAGCGCGGCCCGCAACGTTTGTGAGATCGGCGCCATGCGCTCGCCGGTCCCGACGACAAGAAACTCGATCGAGCCGGGTTTCTCCGCGCATTCGGCGATGAGCGGCGCGAGCACGGCCTGGATCGAGATCCTCGACGCTCGTCGCCTCGATCGGCCGCACCCCGGTCGGCGTCGCCAGGATCGACCCCGCATGCGACATGCCGGCGAAGGCGAAGGCGCCGCGCCCGTGGGCGGCGATCGGGTGGCTGCCGGGCGCGAAAGGGGGCCGCGGCTCAGCCTCGGTCACGCCTTCTCCTTCGCCTTCACCTCTTTCACATCCGCGCCGGCGATTTCCTTTTCCCGCATCCTGTCGAAAGTGTCGGCGCGCACGCCCATGTAGATGAGCATCGGCGAGCAGATGAAGATCGAGGAATAGGTGGCGACGAAGATGCCCCAGATCATCGCCGCCGAGAACGAGCGAATGACATGGCCGCCGAGGAAGAACAGCGCCAGCAGCGCGAGAAAGACTGTCGTCGCCGTCATGATGGTCCGCGGCAACACGGCGTTGATCGACATGTCGATGATTTCCGCGGTCGACAGGCGCTTATACTTGCGCATCACCTCGCGGATGCGGTCGAGCACGACCACCGTCTCGTTGAGGGAATAGCCGACAATGGTGAGGATCGCGGCGATCGAGGTCTGGTTGAACTCGAGCTGCGTCACGCAGAAGAAGCCGACGGTCAACAAAAGATCGTGCATCGTGCCGATAATCGCCCCGACCGCGAACTGCCACTCGAAGCGGAACCACAGATAGGTCAGGACCGCGATGATGGCGACGACCACGCCGAGCGTTCCGCGCTGGACGAGCTCCGAGGAGACGGTCGGGCCGACCGAATCGACGCTTCGGAACTCATAGGCCGCCGAAAAGGCGCCCCTGAGCTTGGCGATGGCGGATTGTTCGCCCTGATCGCCTCCCGGCTGCACGTTCAGCTTGAGAATGACATCCGATTCGCCGCCGATCCGCTGCACTTCGACCGGTCCCACGCCAAGGCCCTCGGCCTTGGCGCGAATGTCGGCGACATTGGCCTCGCCGCTCTTGGCGCGCATGTCGACCTGGGTGCCGCCAGCGAAATCGATGCCGAAATTCATGCCCACGAACAGGAACATGAGGACCGAGACGACCGACAGGAAAGCCGACAGCGGATAGCTCACGCGGCGGAACCGCATGAAGCCGAATTTGGTGTTCTCGGGCGCGAGCCGAAGCCGTTTCATGCCGCAAGGTCCGTTGTGTGCTTCGCCCCGCTCATATCGGCAGCCTCTTCGGCCGAGCCCGGTGATACCAGAGCGCGATCATCATGCGCGTCATGGTGACCGCGGTGATGACCGAGGTCAGAATGCCTAAGCCCAGCGAGACGGCGAAGCCGCGCACCGCGCCAGAGCCGAACAGATAGAGGATGAGCGCCGCCACGAACATCGTGACGTTGGAATCAATGATGGTTGCGAAGGCGCGGCGGAAGCCGGCGTCGAGAGCGGAAACGACCGAGCGGCCGAGATGCGCCTCCTCGCGGATGCGCTCGTAGATAAGGACGTTCGAATCGACCGCCATGCCGATGGTGAAGACGATGCCGGCGATGCCGGGCAGGGTCAGCGTCGCGCCGAGCAGCACCATCGAGGCGAAGATCAGCAGAATGTGCACCGCGAGCGCGAGATCGGCGAAGACGCCGAAGATGCCATAGGTCGTGATCATGTAGACCACGACCAGCGCCGCTCCGACATAGGCCGCGCGCTTGCCGGCGTCGATCGAGTCCTGGCCGAGCCCAGGACCGACCGTGCGTTCCTCGACCACCGTAAGCTTGGCGGGCAGGGCGCCCGCGCGCAACAGAATGGCCAGGCTCGAGGCCTCGTCGAGCGAGAAATTGCCGGTGATCTGCCCGGTCCCGCCAGTGATCGGGGAGCGGATCACCGGAGCGGAAATGACCTTGCCGTCGAGCACGATGGCGAACGGCCGGCCGACATTCTCGGAGGTCACCTGGCCGAACTTCTGGCCGCCGCGCAGGTTGAAGCGGAAGGTGACGTCCGGCTCGCCGGTCTGCTGGTCGAAGCTCTGCTGCGCGTCGACCAGGTCCGCGCCGTCGACCATGACGCGCTTCTGCACCGGAACCGTTCCGCCGCCTTTCTGCATCGGCAGGTTTTCGACTTCATTCGGCGGGTCGCCCGGTTGCGCGACCAGGCGGAACTCGAGCTTGGCGGTCTGGCCGATGATCTCCTTGAGCTTCGTGGTGTCCTGAAGGCCCGGCACTTCGATCAGCACGCGATCGGCGCCTTGCCGCTGGACGATGGTCTCCTTGGTGCCCATGGCGTTGATGCGGCGGTCGAGCACTTCAATCGATTGCCCGACCGCGTGGCGCAGCTTGTCGGCGATGGCCGCGTCGGTCAGCGTCAGCAGAACGCCCTCGGACGTCTGCGTCACGTCGAGCGTGCGCCCGTTTCCACCCGCCAGCGGCCCGCCGATCGGCTGGCTCACCGACTGCAGGAGGTCGAATGCCTTGGCGCGCTCGGCGGGATCGGCCACCCGCACCAGCACGCCGCGCGGCTGGACCGCGATGCCGCCGGAGATCGCAATCCTTCCGTCGCGCAGCTTCTGCCGGACGTCGTCGCGCAAAGCCTCAACCTGGCTCTTGACCACCGAGGCGTGGTCGACTTCCATCAGCATATAGGCGCCGCCCTGCAGATCGAGGCCGAGCACGATCTGGCGCATGGGAATGAAGCCAGGCAGCCGCGCAGCGAGCGCGTCCACGGTCTCAGTCCGCATGAAGCTCGGCACGATGACCAGCAGCGCGGCCACCACGAGCGCCAGGACGGAGGCCAATTTCCAGTTCGCGAAACGAAGCATCAGGCTTTCTATTCTCAGGAACGAACGTCAATCGCCCGGCATGAAGCCGGGCTCAGGGGTTGGGCGCATCCTTCTTGGCCGACGGCGACTTGGCGGGCGGCGAATCCTTGACCGGTTCGCCCTTGGCCCGCACTTCAGAGATGCCGGAGCGGGCGAGGCGCACCCGCACGTTAGGGGCTATCTCCAACTCAACCTCGTTGTCGTCGACCGACTTGGTGACCTTGCCGATCAGACCCCCGGTGGTGACGACGACATCGCCGCGCCGCGCCGCCTGCACCATTTCGCGCTGCTCCTTCGCACGCCGCTGCTGCGGGCGCCACAGCACGAAATAGACGATCGCGATCATGGCCACGATCGGCACCAGCTGAACCAGCGTGTCGCTCGCCCCAAAGGGTCCAGCGCCGCTGGCTTGTGCGTAGGCTGCGGTAATCAGCACGGGGACGGCAGCTCCGGCGACGCGAAAGCCGCGCCGTTCTTCAAGAGGTCATCGAAAGGCGCCGCATATATAGCCGCAGACCCTGCGAAAGCAACGGCTCGCGGGTGGAGGAACAAGTTCGCCGGCAAACGCCCACCTCGCTTTTCTCACGCCCGAGCCGTAGCTATAAGAGCTTCCCGTCTGATTCGGACGGGGAGGGGACAGACATGAACAAGCAGGCAGCTGAGTTTATCGGCACGTTCGCGCTGGTGTTTTTCGGCGTGGGGACCGCGGTGATCGGCGGCATGGGATCAGGGGCGACGGCGGTCGACCTTCTCGGCATCGCGAGCGCTTTCGGCTTCGCCATCGTCGCCATGGCCTATGGCATCGGGCCGATCTCTGGCTGCCATGTCAATCCGGCGGTGAGCTTCGGGGTCTATGTCGCCGGCCGCATGAGCGCCGCCGAGATGATCAGCTACTGGATCGCCCAGGTTCTGGGGGCGATCGTCGGCGCTGGCGTGCTCTATATCATGCTTTCCGGCAAAGCTCACGGCTGGAATGGCGGCCTCGGGCAGAACGGCTGGGGCCCCGGTCATTTCGGCGAATACGGCTTAAGCGCCGCCTTCATCTTCGAAGTGGTGGGAACGTTCCTGTTCCTGGTGTGCATTCTCGGCGTCACCCACCCGATCGCGCCGACCGGCTTCGCCGGCCTCGCCATCGGGCTTACGCTCGTCGTCATCCATCTTGTCGGCATCAACGTCACCGGCACGTCGGTCAATCCGGCGCGCTCGATCGGCCCCGCGCTGGTCGGGATTGGCTCAGATCCAGGAGCGGTCGCGCAACTCTGGCTGTTCATCATCGCGCCGCTGATCGGAGCGGGAGCTGCAGGCCTTCTGTTCCGCACCGGAGCCATGCTGGACATTCCGAACAAGCCCTGAGCGAACCGGAATCGTCCGCTGCGGCAAGGGCGCGTGATCCCGAGCTCGCGCCTTCACGCGGCTTCGGCATTCTCCTCGGGAGGTTTCGCCTCGCCAGAAGGCGGAGCCTTCACGACGCCGGTCGTTTGATTGACGATGACACTCTTCCAGATGTTGTCGTTGGGCACGATTTTCACCAGTCCATCATCCGTGCGGATGTAGGTGCTGAAGATGGTCACGTGGGTGACCTTGCCCTTGATGCCGCCGCCGACTTCGACCTCGTCGCCGACGTCGAACGGCTTAAAGATCATGATGAGGAGGCCGCTGGCGAAATTGCTGAGCGTGCCCTGCAACGCGAAAGCGACGACGAAGCCCGCCGCGCCGATCACAGCGAGCAGCGGCGCCAGGTTCACTTCGAGCGCCGACAATGCAAGCAGGAAGCCGATCGCGACAATGACCCGCCCCGAGGATGAGATGATGAAATCGCGCAAGAGCTGCGAGGTCACGTGATCCCCGCTCATGACCCGCCGCAGGATCATGCGGACGATCCTGGCGACGATGATCGACCCGATGATGTAGGCGAGAAATGTCCCCACATCGCGCGCCAGCCTGAGTCCGCCCTCCTCGGAAGTAAGCCAGCCGGAAATTCTCGCCAGAGTCGCGGTTCGGTCCGTGACGTCGATCTTGATGCCGCCGATCGAGGCGATGTACAGCCGATACGGCTTGCCGTCGCCGCCCTTGGCTTCGAATTTGTCGAGGACGAGTTTTAGGCGGTCGGTGAGCGCGGTGCGCTCGCCCATCAATTGGGTGCTGTAATCGACGAGTTGCACCTTGACGTCGGTCTTGGCGGCGGTGGCTTCGTCCGCCTTTTGGGCGAGCTTCTCGGCCTTTTTCGACGTATCGGCGACCGCGGCGGTGGCCGCTCCGGGCGCGGTTGCGGCTGTCGCTGCCGCCGATCCGGCTGCGGCCGGCGTCGATTCCGCTAGCGTCTTGATTTGGTCCGTGGCCGCGGCTTCTTTCTCGGTCGCTGCGACCACCTTCTCAACCTTTGCGGCGTCGCCCGCGCCGCCGGATTTCTTCGCCGCGGATTCGGCCGCCTTCTGTAACACTTCCTTGTCGCTCGCCGCCGCCGGCATGACCTTTGTGCCTGCTGCTGCGGTCCCGGAATCAACCGTGGCGGCCGGCGGAGGGGCCGCATCGGCTTGTTTGGCCATCGCGGCCGTAGTCGCCTCGGCCTTCTTCTCCTCCTTTGCGGTCTCCTTGCTTGCGGTTTTGACCGTCTGGGCCAGATTTTTCTGCGCTTCCGCGAGGTGCTGGGCGGCCGCCTCCTTGTCCTTGTCGGATGTCGCCGCTTTGACCTCTTCCGTGGCTTTCGCCAGGTCGGCGGCAGCCGCCTTCTGTTTCTCCAATTGCGCGATTTCGCGGTTCTTGCGGCGAACATCCAGCTCGGCCACGGTGATTTCGCGCTCTTTCGCCCTCAGCAGCGCATACCAACCTTTGGCCTCGGTCTCCGTCTCGTCTTTGGTCATCGGCTCCAGCAGGAGCTCGAGATCATCGAGCGCAATCTGCGGGTCTTTGGTGGTGACCGGCTCGGCCTCCTTGGCCGCGGTCTTTGCGTCCGAAGCCGCAGGGGCGGCGGCGGACGCCGCGTCGTCCTCGGCGCGAGATGCCGACGGCGGTCCGACGCTGAGAGCAAATGAAAGCCCAATCGCCGCAATAAACTCAATTAGCCTTTTGTCCCCAATCAACATTGCGTCCTCCCAATCCCGACCAAGCCGCCCGTTCCAAAGTTTCCCGTAGCCCGCCGGCTCAAATGCAATCTGCCTCGCCGCCCCTCACCTCGTCAGCTGCGCGGAGGGTCGTACCCGCTTCATTTGTGGGTTTGCTGGCGGCAGATATCTTAACAACTATGCTGCGTCCAATATCATCTGCGATAAGACTCGATACCGAAAACCATCGCGCACCCCATTCGTCGGGTTGAATTGGTGCAGGGCCGCGCGACCTCAACACGCCATGCAGCGCCACCCACGTGAAGCAGCGGCGCGCGGGACGAGACTTGTCGGCGGCGCGGCCGTTCGATCTTGCCAGCGCGGGCGCGCCGCGCGAAAAGCCCGCCCATGCTGCATATCAGCGCCCTCACCTATCGGCTTGGCGAGCGCCTCCTGATCGACAACGCCATCGCCGCGCTGCCGTCCGGCGCGCATGTCGGGCTCGTCGGGCGCAACGGCGCCGGCAAGACCACGCTCTTCCGCCTGATCCGCGGCGAGCTTTCGCCCGAGAGCGGCGCGGTGATCGTCCCTAAGGGCGCGCGCGTCGGCAGCGTCGAGCAGGAAGCCCCGGCCGGCGCGGAAAGCCTCGATCGACTTCGTGCTCTCCGCCGACGTCGAGCGCGAGGCGCTGATGGCCGAAGCGGAGACCGCGAGCGATCCGGAGAGCGCATCGCCGAGATCCACACGCGCCTCGTCGACATCGAAGCGCATAACGCCCCGGCGCGGGCGGCGCGGATCCTCAAGGGGCTCGGCTTCGATGAGGCCGCGCAAGCCCGGTCGCTTCGGAGAATTTTCCGGCGGCTGGCGCATGCGGGTGGCGCTCGCCGCGGTGCTGTTCTCCGAGCCCGACCTTTTGCTGCTCGACGAGCCGACCAACTATCTCGACCTCGAAGGCGTGCTGTGGCTCACCGACTATCTCAAGACCTGCCCGGCGACGATTCTCGTCATCAGCCATGACCGCGATCTGCTCGACGACGTCGCCGAGCAGATCCTCCACCTCGACCGCGGCAAGCTGACCTTATGGACCGGCGGCTATTCGAGCTTCGAGCGCCAGCGCCGCGAGCAGCAGATCCTCGCCGGCAAGGCGGCCAAGAAGCAGGAGGAGAAGCGCGCCCATCTGCAGGCCTTCGTCGACCGCTTTCGCGCCAAGGCGTCGAAGGCGGTGCAGGCCCAGTCGCGGCTCAAGATGCTGGCGAAGATGGAGCCGATCGCGGCGATCGTCGACGAGAGCGTGCAGCCGTTCAAATGGCCGCCGGTCGCGCAAACGCCTGAGCCCGCCGATCGTGACCATGGAGAAGGTCAGCGCCGGCTATGACGGGCGCGCGGTGATCGCGCGCATCGACCTCTACGCTCGCCGACGACGACCGCATCGGGCTCCTCGGCCAGAACGGCAACGGCAAGTCGACCTTCGCCAAGCTGATCGCCGGGCGCCTTGAGCCGATGGCGGGCAAGATGATGCGCGCGAACCGGCTTCAGGTCGGCTATTTCGCCCAGCACCAGATCGACGAGCTCGAGCCGGGCGGCAGCGTCTACGACCATGTCGCCGAGCGCATGCGCGGGGAAGCGGTGTCGAAGATCCGCGGCCGCGCGGCGATGATCGGCTTCTCCGGCGCGCGCGCCGACACGAAGGTCGAGTCCCTGTCCGGCGGCGAGAAGGCGCGCCTCATGATGGGCCTTGCCGCGTTCGACGGGCCGCAGCTTCTCATCCTCGACGAGCCGACCAACCATCTCGACATCGACAGCCGCGGCGAACTGATCGAGGCGATCAACGACTACGAAGGCGCCTGCATTCTGGTGTCGCACGACCGGCGTCTGCTCGAAGCCTGCGTCGACCGGCTGTGGCTGGCGGCGAACGGAACGGTGAAGCCGTTCGAGGGCGATCTCGCCGATTACAGCCGGTTCGTGCTCGGCGCCGACGAGCGGCCGGAACAAAGGGCGCAAGCGCGAAATCGGCGCCGCCGCCGCCGGCGGCGGGGCCCAGGCGCGAGCCGCAGCCGATCAAGCGCGAGCTCGCCGCGCTCGAAGACAGGATGAACCGCTTCCACGATCTCCTGCGCCGGGTCGACGAAGCGCTGGCGCAAGCGAGCGCGCGCGGCGGCGATGCGGCGAAGATCGCGGAATTGGCGGCGAAAGCGCGCCGAACTCGAGCGCGCGCTGATCGCGACGCGAGGAAGCATGGTTCGAATTGTCGGCCGAGGCGGAAGAGATATGAGCGGGGCGACGCTGCGGGCGATCGGCGGTTGCGGTCGGGCTGCTCATGACGGCGAGCGCGTCAGCGGCGGGCTCGCCGACGCCCGCGCCTTGGCCGGACAGCTTCGTCGGCCGGCTCGAAGCGTTGGCGCTCATCGAGAGCCTCAACGCCGATCTTCTGAGCCCACGACAGCGCGACGCTCACGCTCGAACGCTGGTGCGCCGATCACCGGCTCGCCGATCCGGCGCGCATCGTCGCCGAGCGCGTGCGCGACACGATGAAGCCGGCGAGCGCCGAGGTGCGCGCCGCGCTCGACGTCAAGCCGGACGAGCCGCTCGGCTATCGCCGCGTTCGGCTCAAATGCGGCGACCATGTGCTCTCCGAGGCCGACAACTGGTACGTGCCGGCGCGGCTCACGCCCGAGATGAACCATGCGCTGGAGACGACCGACACGCCGTTCGGCAAGGCGGTGGCGGCGCTCCATTTCCGCCGCCATACCCTCTCCGCGGACCTCTTGTGGCGGCCGCTGCCGAAGGGCTGGGAGATGGGCGCCGCGCCTGCGTCCGACAACAAGGGCGCGCTCGCCATTCCCGACCACGTGCTCGAGCATCGCGCGGTGCTGTCGACGCCCGACGGCGAGCCGTTCAGCGAGGTGGTCGAGACCTACACCAGCGAGGTTCTGGCCTTCCCGCCGCCGAAATGAGCGCGGATGGCGCTCAACCGTATTGTTCGTCGGTGAGCTTCTCCATCCAGCTGGTCGGCGCCTCGTTTATGGCGACATGGGTCATGGCGGCGGTCGGCGAGGCGCCGTGCCAGTGCTTTTCGCCTGGCGGGATCAAGACGACGTCGCCGGGGCTGATCTCCTCGATCGGTCCGCCCTCGCTCTGAACGCGACCCGAGCCGGCGGTGACCATCGAGAATCTGGCCCTTCGGATGGGTATGCCATGCGGTCCGCGCGCCAGGCTCGAAGGTGACGACCCGCCAATCCGCGCCTGGCGGCCGGACTAGGCGCGATCGGCCGATCGATATGCACCGCGCCGGTGAAGTTTGTGGCGGGCCCGGCTTCGCTCGAGACCCTTCGCTTGATTTCCATGCGCTATTCTCCCTGTCGAGCTGCCGCCGCGGCGCGTTCGCGCCGGACAGTCTAAGCGCGCGTGAGCATCGCGACTAGACGCCTTGCCGTCCCAAGCGCGAGCTTGCGGCGCCTCGCCAATCAAGTCGCACTTTCCGGGCGCCCCCGAAGCGCGTACCGATGAGGGCGATTTGACTGGCGTTTCTAAGCGCGGTCATGGAACGCCGAGCGGGGAGGAAACCCTGATGTTCGTCGACGGCCTTTTTGCGGGCAAGAAAATCCTCGTCACCGGCGGCGGCACGGGGCTCGGCAAGGCGATGGCCGAGCGGTTCCTCGGCCTCGGCGCCGAGATCGCCATCTGCGGCCGGCGCAAGGGCGTCTGCGACGCGACCGCCGCGGAGCTCATGAAGGCGCATGGCGGACGCGTCTCAAGCTACGGCGTCGACATCCGCGACGCCGCCGCGGTCGAAGCGATGATCGAGGAGATTTTCCGCGAAGGCCCGCTCACCGGCCTCGTCAACAACGCCGCCGGCAATTTCATCTCGCGCACCGAGGACCTGTCGCCGCGCGGCTTCGACGCCATCGCCAATATCGTCATGCATGGCACCTTCTATGTGACGCAGGCGGTGGGCAAGCGCTGGATCGCGGCGCAAGCAGAAGGGCAGCGTGGTCTCGATCGCGGTGACCTGGGTGCGCAACGGCGGCCCGTTCGTCGTGCCCTCGGCGATGAGCAAGGCGGCGATCCAGGCGATGACCATGTCGCTCGCGCAGGAATGGGGCCGCTACGGCATTCGCCTCAACGCCATCGCGCCTGGCGAAATCCCGACCGAGGGCATGAGCAAGCGGCTCATGCCCGGCGCCGAGCCCGGCGCGTCCGCCGCCCGCAATCCGATGGGTCGCGTCGGCCGGATGGAGGAATTGCAGAATCTCGCGACGTTCCTGATGTCCGACGGCTGCGAGTGGCTGAACGGCGAGACGATCGCGATGGACGGCGCCGAGGCGCTGGCGACCGGAGGCAATTTCTACGAATTGCGCCGCTGGGGCGATGCCGAATGGAAGGCGGCGCGCGATGCGATCCAGGCGTTGAACGCGCGCGACAAGGCTGAGCGCGGCTGACGGAAGGGAGGCGATCATGGCCGACGCGGGCGGAATGCGCAGTTACAAGCTCACCCAGTTCGGGGCGCCGCTGAGCGAAGTCATCGAATCGCCGCCGGCGCCGAAGGAGACGCAAGTGCTGCTGCGCGTCAGCGCCTGCGGCGTCTGCCACAGCGACCTGCACATCGCCGACGGCTATTTCGATCTCGGCCAGGGCCAGAAGCTGGACCTTGCGCCCGCCGTGAAATTGCCGCGCATCCTCGGCCACGAGATCGCCGGCGTCGTCGAAGAGCTCGGGCCGGACGCGACGGGCGTGAAGGTCGGCGACCGCCGGGCGATCTACCCCTGGGGAGGTTGCGGGCAATGCGCGCAATGCCGGGAGGGTACGAGAATCTATGCGCCAAGCCGCGAAATCTCAGCGTGCACGCCGATGGCGGCTTCAGCAATTATGTTCTGGTCGGCCATCCAAGATACCTGGTCGAATATGAACCTTTGCCGGCGCCGTTCGCGGCGACGCTTGCGCTGTTCGGGCCTCACGGCCTTCAGCGCGCTGAAAAAGGCCGCGCCCGTCGATGCGGAGCACCCGCTCATGATCATCGGCGCGGGCGGCCTTGGCCTTGCTGCGGTCGGCTTGTGTCATGCGCTTTATGGAATCGGTCCGATCGTGGCTGATATCGACGCGGCGAAGCGACAGGCGGCGCTCGAGGCCGGCGCGTCGGCTGTCGTCGATCCGGCCGATCCCGACGCCCGCAAGAGGCTTGCATGACCGACACTGGCGGCCTCGCCTCGGCGATCGATTTCGTCGGCGCGGAGACGAGCGCCGCTTTCGGCCTGTCGCTCCTGCGCAAGGGCGGACGCCTGTTCGTGGTCGGCCTGTTCGGCGGTTCGATCGCTCTTCCACTGGCGACCTTGCCGTTGCGCGCCGTCAGCATCGACTGGCGTGTTTACCGGGACGCTGCCCGAGTTTCGAGAGCTCATGGCTCTGGCGCGCGAAGGCAAGATCAAACCGGCGCCAATCGAGACGAGAGCGCTCGCGGCGGCGCAGCAATCGCTCGACGATCTGCGCGCGGGTCGGGTGAAGGGCCGCGTTGTCCTGACCGCGTGAGCGGCTTTCTGATTGGAGGCGAATGCGCCGCTTGCGATCCGATCGCAAGCGTCTCCATGCTTACGGCGATCAGGCCGTCAAGGAGACCATCGTGAGCAGAATACTCGTCATCGGGGCCGCCGGGCTTATAGGAGCGGAGGTTGTCAAGGCGCTCGGCGAAAGCGAGTGCATCCGCGCGTCGCGCGGTTCGGACGAGCGGGTTGACATCTCCGATCCAAAATCGCTCGCCGCGCTGTTCGAACGCGTCGGCGATGTTCGATGGAATCATCTGCACCGGCGGCGCGGCGCGCTTCAAGCCGTGGGATCAGCTGACCGACGAGGACTGGACGTTTTCGCTCGCCAACAAATTGCTGGGACAGGTCAACGTCGTCCGCTACGGGGCAAAGAACGTCCGCGCCGGCGGCGCGATCACGCTCACGACGGGTCTGGCGTCGCAATATCCCGCTCCCGGCAGCGCGATCATCACCACCGTCAACGCGGCGGTGGAGGCTTTCGTCCGCGCAGCCGCAGTCGAGCCGTCGATTTCCATTCGGGTCAACGCCGTTTCGCCGGGTTGGGTTGCGGAGACCCTGCAGGCGATAGGCCGTAATCCGGCCGACGGCATTCCGGCGGCCGAGGTGGGCGCGATTACCGCCCGGCAGTTTCGTGACGGCGCATCGGGATCTGTAGCGCCGGCGGCGGTCAAGGTCTGACAGCCGCTGACAGCCTTTACGACGCGTCGCGTCGTCGGCCGGCGCGGCGGCGCTTTGACAGGCGGCAAAGCTTCGCCTAGCCCTTCGGGTCATGCAATGGACGTGGCTAGAGGAGCCCCTGGCGTCGCGGTGGGTAGCGGATCGGACCGGCGCCGCCGATTGGGCGATTGTCGCCTTCGGTGTGTTCCTGTTCTGGATCTCGGGCGCCCACCCATCGCTGATGCCGGTCTGGGGTCCCTGGGATTTCTCGCCCCCGATCTATCTGGCGACGGCGCTCACCCTGCTCTGGTTCTTTCGCGGCGTCGCGCTCGTGCCGCCGAAGGAGCGGCCCCCCGTCTGGCGGCGCGTGGTTTTCGTGATCGGGGTGCTCGGCGCCTATGCGGTGCTGCAGACGCGGTTCGAATACTGGTCGCAGCACATGTTTTTCTTGAACCGCGTCCAGCACGTCGCGATGCATCACTTAAGCCCCTTCCTGATCGCGCTGAGCTGGGTGGGCGCTTCGGTCAAGCGCGGCATGCCGCGCTGGGCGCGCCGGCTGGTCGAGAGCCGTATCGCCCGCGCGACGATCCATGTGTTGCAGCAGCCTGTGCTCGCGGCGTTCCTGTTCGTGGGACTGTTCTATTTCTGGCTGATCCCTGCGGTCCACTTTCGCGCGATGATCGACGCGCGGCTTTACGCAATCATGAACTGGAGCATGGTTCTGGACGGAATCCTGTTCTGGTGCCTGGTTCTCGATCCGCGCCCCTCGCCGCCGGCGCGAGTGTCCTTCGGCGGGCGGGCTGCCCTCTCGCTCGCCGTCATGTTTCCGCAGATCCTGCTTGGCGCGATCATCGTCTTTTCGACGCGCGACCTTTATCCCTATTACGATCTCTGCGGCCGTCTTTTCCCCTCGATCAGCGCGCTCGACGATCAGCAGTTCGGCGGCCTTATAATCTGGATTCCCCCCGCGATGATGAGCGTGGCCGGAGTGCTCGTGGTCATGAACGCGATGAGGCTCAGCGATGAAGCGATTGCGGAGACTGACAAGGACGCCACCGCCCTCGCCGCGCTCTCCCGCCGCTGGACTGGCTAGATCGGCGGTTTGCGCGCTGGCGCTGGCGTTGTCATTTCCGGCGGCGTGGGCGGCGGAGCCGGGGCTCGCAATAAGCCAGCCGTGGCTGCGCCTCATCATCCCGTCGCGCCCGGCGGCTGGATATTTCGTCCTGTCAAACCCGACCGGCAGGACCCGCATGCTGGTCGGCGCCGCCTCTCCGGGATGCGGCGCCCTCATGCTCCACCGCAGTGTCAACGACAACGGCCAGGAACGGATGGAGATGGTCGGCAGCGTCCTCGTGCCCGCTCATGGCGAAGTCAAATTCGCGCCTGGCGGATACCACCTGATGTGCATGTCGCCGACCGCCGCCGTGGCGCGCGGACGCGCGGTTTCCGTCACCTTGCGCTTCAAGGACGGCGGTTCGCTCACAGCGAGCTTTCCGGTGCGCGGCGCGACCGGCGATTGAGCGCGGGCTCAGATGAACCGCATGAGCCGCGCGAACAGGCCGGGCGAATTACCGTCCTCGACCAGACGCCTGAGATCGGCCGTGACGCCAGCGATGTCGCCCGCGGTGGATCCAAGCGAGGGAATGAGCAGGCGCGCCGCGCCCTTGGCGTCGAAGACATAGATGGCCGAGCCGTGCGTCACCTCGTAAGCGTGCGTCGCGGTCGCGGGCGTGACGGAATAGGCGATCCGGTAGCGGCGCGCGAGCGCTGCGATCTGATCGGGATCGCCGCGCAATCCGTCGATCTCAGGCGCGAAATTCTTCACATAGTCGGCCAGCACGGGGAGCGTATCGCGATCAGGATCGACCGTCACGAAGAGCAAGCGCACGCGCTCGGCGTCCGGGCCCAGTCGCTTGAGAATGTCGGCGACGTTCGCAAGCGTCGTGGGACAGACGTCCGGGCAGAAGGTGTAGCCGAAATAGAGCATGACGATGTCGCCGCGATAATCGGCTTCCGTCACCCGCTTTCCGTCCGACGCCCGCGTCAGGGTGAACTTGAGCGGCGGCGAATTGCCGGATATGTCGATGGCGCTCCGATCATCGCCGCTTCGGCAGCCGCCGACGAGCGCCGCGCCAAGCGCCGCGGCTGTCAGCGCGATCGCGCGTCGCCGGGTCGCCGAACGAGCGGGCGGCGCGACTAGGGCGGTTTTTTCTACCATTCCGGCGCGCCGCGCGCCGCCTCCGCGAGCGAGGCGGCGAGCCAGGGCGCAAACGAACGCCAGACTTCGATATGGAATGTCGCCTCGGCGCGGCGCCAGAGCACGATCTCAATCTTGTCGAACAATGTGCGCGTCGCGAAGCCGACCGGAAAGGCCTTGAGCCCGAGGTCGAGCGGGCAGCCCGCGTTAAGGACGCGCGCCGCGGCAGGCCCGCTGGCGACAAGGCCGATCTGCCGATGCGAGACGTCGACGAGGCTGTGGGCGGTGCCCTCGAGCACCGAATTCGAGCGTTTCGCCAATGTTCGGCGGGTCGGCGGCCTCCGTGATCAGGAGCCATTCGTCTGGCCCGAGCCAGAGCGCCGCGCGTCCGCCGGCCTCGCTCACCGCGCCAAGCCGCGATGGCGGCTCGGCGCCGAACGCCATGTCGCACGCGACGCGCACCGCCTCGGCGCCCCGCAGGATGAAGCGCGCTGCGGGCGGCGCCGCCGACAAGGCGAATCGCGGGCCTTGGGCAAGCGCAAGACCTTCGAGCGGCGAGCGGGGTTTCAGCGCGGCGTCAGCCATCGAGCCGCGCTCCCTCTTTATCATAGAAGACAGTGTCCACCACCGTCACGCCGATCGCCCCAACTGGCATGGGCACATGGAGCCTCGCCCCCATCCGCGAGCGCCCCGCCCCGACGAGCGCAAGCGCGATCGAACGGCCCAGAGTCGCGCTCATGTAGGACGACGTGACGTGGCCGAGCGCGGAGGAGCCAAACGGCGGGTTCGGGCTTTCCGTCACCTGCGCGCCCTCTTCAAGCACGATCGCCGGATTGTCCGTGAGCAGCCCGACGAGCTGCTTGCGATTGTCGAGGAGCATGTCGGGCCGCGTGAGCGAGCGTTTGCCGACGAAGTCTTTCTTTGCTCTGCCGATCGCCCGGTCGAGGCCGAGGTCGGCGAGCGTCACCGTGCCGTCGGTCTCCTGGCCGACGATGACATAGCCCTTCTCGGCCCGCATCACATGCATGGCCTCGGTTCCGTAAGCGCACCCGCCCTGCTTCTGGACCTCGCGCCACGCCGCCTCCCACACGGCGCGGCCGAAATGCGATGGCACGTTGATCTCATAGCCGAGCTCGCCGGTGAAGCTCACCCGCATGAGCCGGGCCGGAACGCCGCAGACCCGCGCCTCGCGCACGCTCATATGCGGAAAGGCGCGGTTCGACAGACGGAGTCCCTCGACAAGCGGGGCGACGCATTCGCGTGCTTTCGGACCCTGCAAAGCGATGGTCGCCCATTGCTCGGTGGTCGAAGTGAGCCAGATCTTGAGATCGGTGAACTCGGTCTGCAGATAATCCTCCATATGCGCGAGCACACGCGGCGCGCCGCCGGTCGTGGTCGTCACGTGGAAGCGGTCGGGCGCAAGGCGCGCGATCACGCCGTCATCCATGAGGAAGCCGGCCTCGCTCAGCATGAGCCCGTAGCGGCAGCGCCCGACCTCGAGCTTCTGGAAGACGTTGGCGTACATGCGTTCGAGAAACGTCGCCGCGTCGGGGCCGACGACCTCGATCTTGCCGAGCGTGGTGGCGTCGAACAGGCCGACGCTTGTGCGCGTCGTGCGGCATTCGCGCGCAACGGCGTCGTGCATCGATTCGCGGCCTTGCGGAAAATACCAGGCGCGCTTCCATTGGCCGACGTCCTCGAACGCGGCGCCATTCTCTGCAGCCCATTCGTGAATGGGCGTGCGGCGGACGGGATCGAACATGTCGCCGCGCGCAGGTCCTGCAAAGGCGCCGAACGTCACTGGCGTATAGGGCGGGCGGAAGGTGGTGAGACCCACCTCGGGGATCGGCTTCTTAAGCTCGGCGGCGGCGACGCCGAGCGCGTTCATGTTGGAGAGCTTGCCCTGGTCGGTCGCCATGCCGGTGGTGGTGTAGCGCTTGATGTGCTCGATCGAGCGCATGCCCTCTTGCACCGCGAGGCTTACATCCTTCGCGCAAACGTCGTTCTGGAAATCGACGAAGGCCTTGGCGCGACGATCGGCGGGACGCGGCGGTCCGACATGCGCTCTCTCCGACGCCAGAACAACGCCGCTCACGGCGTAGGTTTGCGCGTTCGGCGCGGCGAACCCGGCTGCCGCCGCCGCCGCGCGCCCGGCCGCCTCGCCTTCGGCAAGCGCGCCCGCAAGATCGAAGGTCGCGTTGCACGCCCCGGCCGAGCGCTCGCGCTGAGCCGACGCGCCGGGCCTGAAAACCTGCAAGCCCTCGTCGAAAGCAAGCTTGCCGCGCGATTGCGAGAAGAGATGCACCGAGGGCGTCCAGCCGCCCGACATCAGGAGCGCATCGCAGGCGACGGCCCGGTCCTTGCCCATATGCCTGACACGAACGGCCTTCACCCGCAGGCGCCCGTTGGCGCCAAGAATCTCGACCCCCGCCGCGACTTCGATTCCCGCCGCGCGCGCGGCGTCAGGCAATGCGCCTTTGGCTTCGGGGCGAAGGTCGGCGATCAGCTCGACATGGACGCCCGCCCTGTTGAGATCGAGCGCCGCGCGATAGGCGCTGTCATGCGCGGTCGCGACGACGACGCGTTCGCCCACGCTCGCGCCATATTGATTGCAATAGCGCCGCGCGGCGTCTGCGAGCATCACCGCCGGCCGGTCGTTGTTCCGAAAGACGAGCGGACGCTCGATCGCGCCAGTCGCCAGCACCACTTCGCGCGCGCGCATCTGCCACAGCCGTTCGCGCGGCAACTCGGGATCGGCGATGAGGTCGGCCTCGGGGATGCGCTCGCTGAGCCCGACGAAATTCTGCGCGTAATAGCCAAACGCCTGAGCGCGGGTCATCAGCCGCACGTTGGCCGCCGAGCGCAGCGCGGCGAGCGCGTCCGCAAGCCACGCTCGCGCGCCTCTGCCGTCGATCTCAGCTTCCGTTTCGACGGGCAGCGAGCCGCCGAACGCGGGATTTTCGTCGCAGACGACGACGCGGGCGCCGCTTGCGCTCGCGGAGAGCGCCGCCGCGAGGCCGGCGGGGCCGGCGCCGACGACGAGCACGTCGCAATGGTCGAAAGTGTGCTGATAGCGGTCGGGATCGGGCTCGCGCGGAGGGCGCCGAGACCGGCGGCGCGACGGATCATCGGCTCATAGATATGGCGCCAGGCCCAGCTCGGCCCCATGAAGGTCTTGTAGTAGAAGCCGGCGCCGAACAAAGGCGAGAACAGGTCGTTGACCGCGCCGAGGTCGAATGTGAGCGAGGGCCAGCGATTCTGGCTCGAGACGCGGAGCCCATCGTAAAGTTCGATCTGGGTCGCGCGCAGGTTGGGAGTGACGCGCCCGGCTCCGCGCTCGAGCGTGACCAGCGCGTTCGGCTCCTCGGCGCCAGCGCTGAGAATCCCGCGCGGGCGGTGATACTTGAACGAGCGCCCGACAAGATGCACGCCATTGGCGATCAGCGCGGAAGCGAGCGTGTCGCCGGAATAGCCCTGGTAGTCGAGGCCGTCGAAGGTGAAGACGAGAGGGCGCGAGCGGTCGATCGAACCGACGCCTGCGAGACGAAACGGCTGACTCATTCGCGCCGCCCGGGGTGTTCGCCCGTCAGATCCGGTCGCGGCTCGCCCGCCTTGTAAGTCGCCAGGATCTTGTCGCTCAATGTGTCGCGCAGGCAATTGAAGAAGCGTCCGCATCCGTGCGCGTGGCGCCAGCGCTCCGCGAGCACGCCTTTCGGGTTCGCAGCGGAAATAGAGGAAGTTCGCCCATTCCTCATCACTGAGCGCGCTCGCGTCGGGAGGGCGCGCGACATGCGCTTCGCCGCCGTAGGCGAATTCGATCTCCGGGCGCGCCATGCCGCAATAGGGGCAATCGATCAGCAGCATGGGGCGCTCAATGCGCCACCGCCGCGGCCGCGGCTTCGTCGATCAGCCGGCCGGAGCGAAAGCGATCAAGCGTGAAGGGCGCGGCGATCGGATGCGGTTCACCCTTCGCGATCGTATGGGCGAACACATGGCCCGAGCCCGGCGTCGCCTTGAAGCCGCCGGTGCCCCAGCCGCAATTGACGAACAGGCCAGGAACCGGCGTCTTCCCGATGATCGGCGAGCGATCAGGCGTCACGTCGACGATGCCGCCCCAGTTGCGCAGCATGCGCATGCGGCGCACGGTGGGAAAGAGCTCGCAGATCGCTTCCAGCGTGTGGTTGGCTATGTGCAGGCCGCCGGTCTGCGAATAGGACATATAGGCGTCGGTGCCGGCGCCGATGACGAGTTCGCCCTTGTCCGATTGCGACATATAGGCGTGGATGGTGTTCGACATCACGACGCAGGGCATCATCGGCTTGACCGGCTCGCTGACCAGCGCCTGCAAGGGATAGCTCTCGAGCGGCATGCGGACCCCAGCCATCGCCATCACGACCGACGTGTGGCCGGCGGCGACGACGCCGATCTTCTTCGCCGCGATCGGCCCACGCGTCGTCTCGACGCCCGAGACCGCGCCGGAAGCGTCGCGGCGAATCGCCTTCACTTCGCAGTTCTGGACGATGTCGATTCCGCGCGCCGACGCTGCCCGCGCGTAGCCCCAGGCGACCGCGTCGTGCCGCGCTGTGCCGCCGCGCCGCTGCAGCGCCGCGCCGACGACCGGATAACGGACATCGCGCGCGATGTTGAGGATCGGGCAGAAGGCCTTGGCCTCTTCGGGCGTCAGCCATTCGTTGTCGACGCCCGCCAGGCGATTGGCGTGGACATGGCGCTTTCCCACCTGCACGTCATGCGCGTTGTGCGCCAGCATCATCACGCCGCGCGGCGAGTACATGACGTTGTAGTTGAGGTCGCGAGACAGACCCTCCCAGAGCTTCAGCGCGTGATCATAGAGGGCTGCCGATTCCTCCCAGAGGTAGTTCGAGCGGATGATCGTGGTGTTGCGCCCGGTGTTGCCGCCGCCGAGCCAGCCCTTCTCCAGCACCGCGACTTTACTAACGCCATGCTCCTTGGCGAGGTAATAGGCGGTCGCGAGGCCATGGCCGCCCGCTCCGATGATGATTGCGTCGTAGGCTGCCTTCGGCTCGGGGTTGCGCCACTGCTCCGGCCAGCCGGAATTATGCGCGAGCGCCTGCAACGCCACATTGGCAAAGGAAAATCGCAACTTGCGCGCCTTAAGTGATTTCGGCGGCGACGTTTGCCCTCTTCCGCTCGCGATTGCGAGAACAATTTCGTGGCGGCGGCGAAACTTTGTTGTGCGACCTCGCGGCGCCAGGGCGAGGGCCTCTACTTCGTGCAGCCGACGAGATCCTTCTCCTCGATGGAGAACACCTTCCCCGCCTCGATGTGGACGCCTTTGGCCATGCACGCGCGTCCGTCGGCGAGCTTGAGCCGCGCGTCGTAGGCGCCTGTCTTCACGCCGGTCACTTTCACCCGCTCGTCATGTTCGACCGTGCCGTCGGGATCATTCTTGGTCTGGTTGGGGCCGAAGGCGGAGGTGCCGGCAGGCGCAAGTTCGAGCGACTCCACCGTCGACGAGGTCAGGTTCCAGAAGCGGGTGTCTTTCGCCATCGCCGGTCCCGCGATGAGGATCGCGAGGAGGCCAAGCGGAATTGCGGGTTTCATCATTTCTCCCTGCCGCCGCCTCGGGCCGCGCGCCCGAGGTTCGACGTTTTGATGATCATGGCGCCGCGAACGAGACCGCACAACGCTGTCACGCCGCGCGGCTTCCCGTTTCGCGCCGCCTGAACTCGAGCGCGCCGTCATCGATCGGGCTGAAGCGCAAGGCCATGACGTCGAGTGCATAGTTCTGATTCATGCGCCAGGGCTTTCTGGTCCCCTGCTTGAACAGGAGATCCTTGGCCCTCTCGATATAGCCCGAGGTGAGGGGCAGCGTCGGTCCATCCGCGATCGCGGCGTCGCCTCGGCGCGGCGTGCAGATCGCGTAGCCGCGGCGATCCATATGGTTCAGGAGGCGGCAGACGTAGTCGGCGATCAGGTCGGACTTGAGCGTCCAGGAGGCGTTCGTATAGCCAAAGATGGACGCCAGATTGGGGATGTCGCTGAACATCACGCTCTTATAGGTGGTGGCGGCCGCGATATCGACCGGCGCGCCATCGACTTCAATCGCGATCCCGCCCATCAGGCGCACTTTGAGCCCGGTTGCGGTGACGATGACGTCGGCCGCGAGCTCCTGGCCCGAAGTCAGGCGTAGACCCGTCTCGGTGAAGGTTTCGATCTCGCCGTTGACGATCGACGCCTTGCCCGTGCGCATCGCGGCGAACAGGTCCCCGTCCGGGACGAGGCACATGCGCTGGTCCCAGGGTTCGTAGCGGGGGTTGAAGCACTCGGCCGCGTCGAACTCCGGCCCGACCTCGGCTTGCGCAAGCTTGATGATCTCCGCCCGCACCGCCGCCGGCTTGCGCCGCGAAACGCGATAAAGGTACATCTGCAGGAGGATGTTCTTCGAGCGCACGACGGCGTGCGTGAGCCGTGGCGGAAGCCATCGTCCGAGCCGTTTGGCGAGCGCCTCCTCGGACGGCCGGGCGACGACATAGGTCGGCGACCGTTGCAGCATCACGACATGCGCCGCCCGCTCCGCCATCGCCGGAACGATCGTCACCGCCGTCGCCCCGCTGCCGATCACGAGTACGCGCTTGCCGTCGTAACGCAGATCCTCCGGCCATGTCTGCGGATGCACGATGACGGCGGCGAAACGCTCCATGCCAGGCCAACCCGGCATGTAGCCTTCAGCGTATTCGTAATAGCCCGTGCACAGGAAAAGAAAGTTGCATGAAAGAATGAGCTTTTCGCCATCTGGCCCATCAATCTCAAGCCGCCATTGAGCGTCGGCCGACCGCCACGAAGCGCGCACGACCTTAGAGCCGAAACGAATGCGGTGGTCGACACCGTATTCTTTCGCGGTTTCGGTCAGATAGCGCAGAATTGAGGGGCCGTCGGCGATCGCCCTCGTATCGTCCCATGGACGAAACGCGTAGCCGAATGTCGACATGTCCGAATCCGAGCGGACGCCCGGATAGCGGAAGAGGTCCCATGTGCCTCCGATCGCGTTTCGCGCTTCGAGGATGGCGAAGGTCGTCCTTGGGCGCTTTTGAATCAGGCGGCAGGCTGCGCCAACCCCCGAGAGACCGGCGCCGATGATGAGAACATCGTAATGCGCCCCCGCGGCCCCGGCCGTCGAGGCGTCGTCATGGAGGCGCGCCGCAAGGGGCGGATGGCTCATGCCGCTTTTTCTAGAACGCTCCCTTCTCCCTCGGCAATGCCCCCGGGATGTGTCGAGGCCATACCTCGCGCTTGAGGCAAAGCGTCCCAGTCGCCCGCCGGGACGAGCCCGCTCGTTGATCCTCACTGTCGCGCCCACTATGCTTGCCGGGCGCGGAGGGGCGGCGCCAAGCCCTCGCGACCGGGGAAACGCGCAACGCCGGAGAAGGCCATGACCCTCGCCAACATCCTCGTCCATCTCGATTCGAGGCCGCGCACGGCTCAGCGCCTGGCGCTCGGCCTGTGCCTGGCCGAACGGGCCGGAGCGCGGCTGACCGGGCTGTTTGCGGAACAGGCGGCGGCTCCTGTGGTCGGGACGGTCGCGGCCTGGCCGAGCGCGCCCTATGTCGCGGCCAGGGAAAAGGCGCAAGCCGCATTCGCGGCGGCGACTGCGCCGCTCAAGGACCGCGCCGCCTTCATCGACCTCAATCGTGGCGGGGAGCACGAGATCATCGCCCGCTTGACCGCAATCGCGCGCACCTTCGATCTTGTCGTTCTGGGCCAGGCGGAGGACGGCGTTCCCGCGCCGGCTAGGTTGCCGGATGCGGTGATCGCCGACAGCGGCCGGCCGGTTCTGGTCGTGCCCTATGTCGGAACCTATTCCGACATAGGCGCCCGGCCGCTCATCGCCTGGCACAGCTCGCGCGGCGCCGCGCGCGCGACCTTCGACGCCTTGCCGCTGCTCACCGGGGGCTGCGAGGCGCTGATCGTCGAGGTCGGCCGCCAGGGCGACGAGCGCTACGAATTCGCCGATCTGCTCGTCGCCAATCTCGCGCGCCACAAGGTGAACGCGCGCTACCAGCACTCCATCGTCGAGGAGATCACGGTCGCCGACACGCTGCTGAGCGCGATTGCCGACCATTCGGCGGATCTGATGGCCATCGGCGCTTTTGATTCAGGAAACCACGCCTGGTTCGGCCACGGCGCCGGCACCCGCGCCATTCTCGCCCAGATGACCGCGCCGGTGCTGTTCTCGCATTGAGCCGCATGGGGCGGAGAGAGTCGGGCGAATCGCCCCCGATGCTTCTTTCTGTTAGGGGTTCCCCGATGAACCTCCCCGCCTTCGCAACGCTGACCATTTGTGGACTTGACGAACTCGACGGCCACCAAGGCCGGCGCGTCACCCATGTTCTGTCGATCCTTGATCCCGAATGGCCCGAGCCATCGGCGTTTCAGGCGTTCGATCCGCACTTTCGCACCACGCTGCGCTTTCACGATGCAATCGAGCCGGGCCCGGGCGTCCTGTTGCCTGAGAAGGCGGACGTCGAAACAATCCTGGCGTTCGGCCGCGACGCGGGCGACGGTCCGCGCCTGCTGGTCCACTGCCACGCCGGAATCTCACGCTCGACGGCCGCCACGATGATGATCCTGGCGCAGGCGCATCCTCGGGAAGGCGAGGATACGATCGCCGAGCGGCTGATGGGGATCAGGCCGCAGGCTTGGCCGAATTCGCGGATGATCGCCTTCGCCGATGGACTGCTCGACCGGGGCGGCCGTCTCATGGCTGCGACCACCGGCATCTACGCGCAGCAGCTCGCGAAACGCCCCGAACTTGGCGAGATCATGCGCCGGGGCAATCGCGCGCGCGAGGTTGAACTCGGCCTGGGCAGGCCGCAAGCCGGCCTGTTTCAGCAGGCCAAACGCGCCGTGGCGCGGCTCGTCGCGAACGAGGATTCGGACGGCGGCTGATTTCGGGACTGTTATTCCCGCCGCTCCCTCAACGTCTCACGCTGCGTGGGGAAGGGTGCGGTTCCCTCCACCTCTCCGCCCCACCAGGTGATGAGTCGCGCGCTGCGCTGGTCGCGCGCGTAAATCCATAGCCAGTTGAGAGCGACGCTTAGCCGATTGCGGACGCCGATCAGAAAGTAGATGTGGGCGAAACCCCACAGCCACCAGGCGATCGGCCCGCGCAGCTTGATCCAGCCAAAGTCGATCACCGCGCGCCGCTTGCCAATCGTCGCCAAATCGCCCGCGTGCTTGTAGCGGAAGGGCGGCGGCGCGGGCGCGCCGCCGAGCCGGGCGCGGATGACATGGGCGACATAGGCGCCCTCCTGCTTGGCGGCCGGCGCAATACCGGGAACCGGGCGCCCATCCGGGCGAAGGACAATCGCTGCGTCGCCGATCGCGAAAATCTCCGGATGCCCTGGAACAGTGAGATCGGGCTCGACCTTGAGGTGTCCGGCCTTGTCGGCCGGGGCGTCGAGCCACAGCGCCGCCGGCGAGGATTGAACGCCGGCGGCCCAGATAATCGTCGCCGCAGCCAACCGCCTGTCGCCGAAGACGACGCCTTCGGCGCTGCACTCCGACACCGCCCGCCCGAGGACGACTTCGACGCCCAGCCCCTCCAGCGAGCGCTTCGCATAGAGGGACAGGTCCTCGGCGAAAGCTGGCAGAACGCGCGGACTGGCCTCGATCAACACGATGCGCGCCTGACGTGTGTCGATGCTGCGGAACTCGGAAGGCAGCGTGGCGCGGGCCAGTTCGGCGATCGTGCCTGCAAGCTCGACCCCCGTCGGACCCGCCCCAACAATGACGAAGGTCATGAGCGCCGCCCGCTTCTGTTCATCGGGTTGGCGCTCGGCCTCTTCGAAGGCGAGGAGCATGCGGCCGCGAATGGTCGTTGCGTCCTCGAGCGTCTTCAGGCCCGGCGCGAACGGCTCCCAATCGTCATGGCCGAAATAGGCGTGGCGCGCACCGGTCGCCAGCACGAGCGTGTCGTAGCGCAGCGTCGAGCCGGCATCGAGGTGAAGCTCGCGAGCTTGCTTGTCGATGGACTCGACGGAAGCAAGCAAAGTCGTGACATCCAAACGGCGGCGAAAGAGGTGCCGGATCGGCCACGCGATCTCCGAGGGCGCGAGCGACGCTGTCGCCGCCTGATAGAGAAGCGGCTGAAACAGATGATGGTTGCGGCGGTCGACGATCGTGATCCGGATCGGCGCTCCTCCCAGCCGATGGACGGCCTCGAGGCCGCCGAACCCGGCGCCGACCACGACCACACGATGAGCGTCCGTCATTTCGTTCGCCTGACCAGTCAACCACATGCCTCTCATACATGATCCGCGCACCAGGCGGCGCCGGCGGGGGCCGCCCGCCCCATGCCCGCGCATCCTCAAGCGCGCGGCGCGAGCGGCGTCCCTAGGTAGAAATACGAACTTGACGCGGGGGAATAATCTCCTTGTGCTCGCACTTTGGACGCATTCGGCGTCGCCAAGGGGGAGAGCTATGAAGCGCGTCCTGTTCATTGTCGCAGCATGTGCGCTGGCGATCGCGTCCCCCGCGGCGGCGGATGTCATTAACGGCGGCTTCGAGCAGGGCGTGTTCGGCGACGGAAGCGTCCGGCAAATTTTGCCGGGCGACGGCACGGCTCTTCCCGGCTGGACGGTCAGGGGCGATTCCCTCGCCTGGTACAAGGACGGCTACATTCTCGAAGGCAATTCGCTGTCGCCGCATGAAGGGAATCTGGCCATCAATCTGTGCGACGGCAGCGTGCGGACCTGCGATGGCAGCGTCAGGATCGTGAGCCAGGCGATCCCGACCGTGCCCGGTCAGCAATACCGGCTCAGCTATTGGGTCGGAAACTATAGCGCCAACGGCGGACCCGCGGCGATTCTGGTGGAGATCAGGGACGGAACCAGCAATACGCTCATCCTGTCCGAGACGGGGACGGCGCGCTCGACGGACCTGCCCTCGACCTGGCAGCAATTCGAATTCAACTTCATTGCCGACGGAACCTCGAACACCATCACCTTCGGCGACGTCGTCGACCCCTATTACACGGGACGGGGCGGCCCGACCTACACCGGCCTCGACGACGTGAGCATCGCCGCCGTGCCGGAGGCCTCGACGTGGGGTCTCATGCTGCTCGGCTTCGCCGGCCTTGGCGCGCTTGGCCTTCGTCGCGGACGATTCGCCGGGGCTTGAGGCGGCCCACGCCGGCGGGGAACCCGCGACAGGAATCCTCGCCCGTGCTACGGCGGAGCGCCGGCCCGCGAGGCCGGTCTCCTCACCCGCTCGGAACCCACACATGCGGCGCTATCGGATCGCAGTCATTCCCGGCGACGGGATCGGCAACGAGGTCATTCCGGCCGGCCTCGAGGTCCTGAAGGCGCTCGCCGAGCGCGAGGGCGCACTCGAATTCGCCTTCGACTCGTTCGACTGGGGCTCGGACCTCTATCGCAAGACCGGCCGCATGATGCCGGATGACGGCCGCGAGCAAATCAAAAGCCACGATGCGATCTATTTCGGCGCCGTCGGCTCGCCCGATGTGCCCGACCATATCAGCCTCTGGGGCCTGAGACTCGCGATCTGCCAGCCGTTCGACCAATACGCCAACGTCCGCCCGGCGCGCGTCCTGCCGGGGATCACGAGCCCGCTGCGCAAGGTGACGGGGCCCGAGCTCGACTGGGTGATCGTGCGCGAGAACTCGGAGGGCGAATATGCGGGCGTCGGCGGGCGCGTTCATCGCGGCTTGCCGATCGAGGTCGCGACCGACGTCTCGATCATGACCCGCGCCGGCGTCGAGCGCATCTTCCGCTTCGCTTTCGCCCTCGCGCGCTCGCGCCCGCGCAAGCTTCTCACCATCGTCACCAAGTCGAACGCCCAGCGCCACGCCATGGTGATGTGGGACGAGATCGGCGCCGAGATCGCGCGCGAGTATCCCGAGGTGACCTCGGACAAGATGCTGGTCGACGCCATGACCATGCGCATGACGATCAAGCCCGAGAGCCTGGATACGATCGTCGCCTCGAACCTGCACGCCGACATCCTGTCGGATCTGGCGGCGGCGCTGGCCGGGTCGCTCGGCATCGCGCCGACCGCCAATCTCAATCCCGAGCGCCGCTTTCCCTCGATGTTCGAGCCGATCCATGGCTCGGCCTTCGATATCGCCGGCAAGGGAATTGCCAATCCGATCGGCTCGTTCTGGACCGGGGCGATGATGCTCGACCACCTCGGCGAGAAGGCGGCTGCGAAGCGCTTGATGCGGGCGATCGAGCGGGTGACCGCGGACCCATCGCTGCACACGCCCGATCTCGGCGGTAGGGCCACGACACGCGCGGTGACCGACGCGACGGTCGCGGCGATCCACGGCGACAATGTCTGAGCTCAGGGCGCCTTGACGCAGTTTTGGATGGGAAACACGCATTCCTGGCCGAGCGGCAACCTGCCGCCGTCGACCGCGGTGTAACCGACCTCGCTGACGTGGCCGTTGGTCATCACCATGACGACATCGCAGTTTCCGCCCGGCGTGAAGGGAACCAGATTCGTGTTGAGCAGAAGCGCCCATTGAGGGCCGTAGCCGCGCATCTGCCCGCCGACATAGGTCCAGATTTCGGTCGCTTGACCCGATGGAACGCGTTGGGCCGGCTGGCCTAGGCAAGCGAGAATGTCGCGCTTCGAAAGGCCGATCATCGACTGTTGCGCCACCTGGTCCACTTCGAGCGGCTGGCAGCCGGCGAGCGCCAACGCAACGAGAAGGCCGGCGGCCGCTACGCACGTCCTCACCTGCTGCCCCCCAAAGCTCGCGACGATCGGTGCCCGACGTTGGCGCAACGCGAGTCGATTTGACAACGTTAGACGCTAAATCAAATCGCCGTTGGGGCCGTCGCCTGAAAGATCGCGATCTTCGTGTCGCCGTAGATCCGCTCGTCGACGCGGGCGAGGCCGATCGGCGCGGCGATCTCGGCCTTCGCCGCGTCCTCGACGACGCAAAGCGCGTTGGGCTCGAGCCAGCCGCCGGCGACGAAGCGAGGCGAGCGCCGGTCCGGCGAGGCCCTTGCCATAGGGCGGGTCGAGGAAGGCGAGCGCAAACGGACCGCCGGCGGGCGCTGAGCCGAGCCTGGTCGCGTCGGCGCGCCAGATGCGCGTCACGCCGCCAAGCGCCAGCGCTTCGACATTGGCGCGCAGAAGCGCGCGCGCCTCGGCGCCGTTGTCGACGAAGAGCGCGAAGCGCGCGCCGCGCGACAGCGCCTCGATCGCGAGCGCGCCCGTGCCGGCGAAGAGGTCGACCACGCGCGCCCCCTCGATGTGGCCGGGGAACCGGTGCTCGAGAATGTCGAAGATCGACTCGCGCAGGCGCTCCGAGGTCGGACGGATGGCGCGCGACGACGGCGCGGACAGCACGCGGCCCTTGAGGCGGCCGCCGACGATGCGCATCAGCGCTTGCGCGGCGGCGGGCGCGAGCCGCCCGCGCCTTTGGGCGGTCCCTTGCCGGGCGGCGGGGCCGGCGGGACGACGCGCGCGGCCGCCTTTGCCGCCGGCCGCGGACCGGCCCGCGGTCGGGCTTGGGCCGCGCGCGCGGCGATCATCCGTCGGGCGCGGCGTCCGATCCGCTCCGATCGCGGACGGTCGGCGCTCGCCGCGGCTTCGCCGGCGGGCTTCGTCGCGCGGGCCGGAGCGCTGCGCCCTCGCCGGTCGGTCGCGCGCGGCGCTTCGGCGTTCGAACCCGCTCGCGCGGCGGCCCTGCCGCTGCGATGGCCTGCGGCGCCGACTCCTGTCCAGCGGCGCCGCTTGCGCCGCTACCGCGGCGCGCCGTTCGTTGCGAATGGGCGCTCGGCCGCGCGGCCGCGCCTCGCGGCGCCGGCTCGCGCGCTCGGGCAGCCGCTCGCGCTGCGCCTCGTCGCCAGTCGCGGGAGCGGCGCTCGACCGCGACAGTGCGCCCCTTGCGGTCCTGCGTCGCGCTGCGCTCCACCGCGGTGCGGGGCCTCTTGGCGTCGGAGGCGTCGGCGGCGATTTCGGCGCGCAGCGCCGAGACATGCTTGCGCCGGCGCTCGGGCGTGGACGGCTTCGGAGGCGCGCGGCGCGCCGTCCCATCGCGTTCGAACCGGCTGCTCGTCCCGCCCGCGCCACGCTCCGGCCGGCCATGCGCCGGACCGCGACCGCGGCTCTCGCGCGGCCGCGCTCGCCGCGCGGACGCTCGCGCTGGCTTGGCTCGGCCGGCGCCGGCTCGGCGCGGACGATCAGGGCGCGTCGAAATTGGCGTCCGCCTCCTTGGCGAGCTTCACGCCCAGTTGGTCGCGCAGCACGCGCGTGCGCACTTCCATGACCTCGCCCTCGGCGAGATCGCCAAGCTCGAACGGGCCGAAGGAGACGCGGATCAGGCGGTTGACCGCCAGACCCAGGTGCTCGAGGATCTTCTTGATCTCGCGGTTTTTCCCTTCCCTCAGGCCCAGCGTGAGCCAGGCGTTCGAGCCCTGCTCGCGGTCGAGCCTGGCCTCGACGCCGAGATAGTCGACGCCGTCGATGGTGACTCCCTCGCTCAAGCGATCGAGCGCCGCCTGGTCGATCGTCCCATGCGCGCGCACGCGGTAGCGGCGCAGCCAGCCGGTCGACGGCAGCTCCAGCACCCGCGCGAGCCCGCCGTCGTTGGTGAGCAGCAGGAGCCCCTCGGTGTTGATGTCGAGCCGGCCGATCGCGACCACGCGCGGCAGGTCGGGCGGCAGCGCCGCGAAAACCGTCGGCCGCCCTTCCGGATCGCGCGCGGTGGTGACGAGGCCCCTGGGCTTGTGAAACAGAAAGAGCCGCGTGCGCTCGGGCGCGCCGAGCGGCTTGCCGTCGACGCGCACGTCGTCGGCTTCGCTGACGTTGAAGGCGGGGCTCTTGAGCACCTCGCCGTTGACGCTGACGCGCCCCTCGGCGATCCAGGCCTCGGCGTCGCGGCGGGAGCAAACGCCGGCGCGCGCCATGACCTTGGCGATGCGTTGGCCCGGCGCGGACCTCGGAGGCTTCGGCTTGCGTTTCGTCGTTCATGGGCTTGCTTCGTTCCGGCCGGTCGCTTGCGCGTTGCCGCGAGCGGCCGCTTGTCCTAAGCCCGAACGACGCGGGCCGCCAACGAAAAACGCTTGCGACGAGGCAAGGGCGGACTCGCAGGGAAGCTCGATTTGGCTGAAGACGAGCAAGGGCGGCGATCCGATGAGCCTCGCCTTCGCCGAGGCGCGGTCGGCCGAAGCGCGCGGCGAAACGCCGATCGGCGCCGCGCTCGTTCGCGACAGCGTCGTGATCGCGAGCGCCGGAAACCGCACCCGCGAACTCACCGATCCGACCGCGCATGCGGAAATGCTCGTCATCCGCGAGGCCGCGGCGAAGCTTGGCTCCGAGCGGCTCGTCGGCTGCGATCTCTATGTGACGCTCGAGCCCTGCGCGATGTGCGCCGGCGCGATCTCGTTCGCCCGCCTGCGCCGCCTCTACTACGCCGCCCCGGACCCCAAGGGCGGCGCGGTCGACAACGGCCCGCGCTTCTTCCGCTCAGCCAACCTGCCACCATGCGCCCGAGGTCTACGGGGGCTTACGCGAGAGCGAGGCGGCGGCGATGCTGCGGACGTTTTTCGCCGCGCGGCGGTGAGGCGCCCCTCTCCTTTCGGGAGAGGGGTTGGGGTGAGGGTTGCCCGCATCCGGCGCCGTCCTTCGACGCCCCTTCGGGCCACCGTCTCCCGAGGGAGAAGGGCGAGGCCGGTTGCCAAGACTCCGCCCGGCGTGAGAGCATCGACCGAAAGCGACGTTTTGCGCGGCTCTATGGGAGGAACCATGTCTCCGCCGTTTCGCGCCGACCATGTCGGCAGCTATCTTCGCCCCGAGCGGCTGCGGGAAGCGCGCGAGCGCTTCGCCGCCGGCCACTTGGCCGCCGCCGAATTGCACGCAATCGAGGACGAGTGCATCCGCGAGGTCGTGCGCGCTCAGGAGAATGTCGGCCTCAAGGGGATCACCGACGGCGAGTTCCGCCGCACCTTCTTTCACGTCGATTTTCTCGAGCGGCTCGAGGGCGTCGAGACGACTTACGGCGAATTCGCCGCGCATTTCAAAAAGGACGACGGCACGAAGGTCGGCTTCGCGCCGCCGACCATGCACGTCGGCAGCAAGGTCAAGTGGGTCGGGCCGATTCAGGGGCCGGACTTCGATTTCCTCAAGGCCGCGACGACCCGCACGCCGAAAGTCTGCATCCCCGCGCCGTCGATGCTGCATTTCCGCGGCGGGCGCGAGGCGATCAGCGAGGCGGTCTATCCGAACCTCGAGGATTTCTACGACGATCTGACCGCCGCCTATCGCGCCGAGGTCGCCGATCTTGCGGCGCGCGGCCTGCGCTACCTGCAGTTCGACGACACCAATCTCGCCTATCTCTGCGATCCCGACATTCGCGCCCGCACCAAGGCGCGCGGCGACGACCCGGACGCGCTGACGCGGCTCTATTGCCGGCTCATCAACAATTCGATCCGCGACCGGCCGGCGGACATGACCGTCTGCGTCCATCTCTGCCGCGGCAATTTCAAGAGCGCCTGGGTCGCGCAGGGCGGCTATGAGCCGGTCGCCGAGATCCTGCTCAACGAGATGAAGATCGACGGCTTCTTCCTCGAATATGACGACGAGCGCTCGGGCGACTTTGCGCCCTTGCGGTTCGCGCCGAAGAGCGCGACCATCGTGCTCGGCCTCATGAGCTCGAAGAAGGCGGCCGCCGAGCCCAAGGACGAGGTCAAGCGCCGCATCGAGGAGGCGACGAAATACGTGCCGCTCGAGCAATGCGCGCTCTCCCATCAGTGCGGCTTCTCCTCGACCGCGCACGGCAACGACCTCGAGGAAGCCGATCAATGGATCAAGCTCGCGCGCCTGGTCGAGATCGCCGAAGAGGTCTGGGGGAAGGTATAGTCCGTCCACATGAGACGAATGGATTGAAAGAGATGCTGGAACGAGTTCGCACGAGACGCAAATCCGACCTGGTTCCCGACCGACAAGTGCTTCATCGGCGGGCGCTGGGTCGAGCCGCGATCGGGCGAGACGCCTGCCGATCGAGGACCCGTCGCGCGGGGTCGAGATCGGCGAGATCGCGCGTGGAGAGGCCGCCGACATCGACGCGGCGGTCGAGGCGGCCGAACGCGCGCTTGCCGGCGAATGGGGCAAGCTGACCGCGACCGAGCGCGGGCGGCTCATGGTGAAGCTCGCCGAACTGATCAAGCGAGCGAGTCGACGAACTCGCCCACATCGAGGCGCTCGACGTCGGCAAGCCCTTGAAGCAGGGCCGCGCCGACGCGCTGGCGATGGCGCGCTACATGGAGTTCTACGGCGGCGCGGCCGACAAGGTGATGGGCGAAACCATCCCCTATCTCGACGGCTACACGGTCTACACCCTGCGCGAGCCGCATGGGGTGACCGGCCATATCGTGCCGTGGAACTATCCGATGCAGATCGCCGGGCGCACCATCGGCGCGGCGCTCGCGATGGGCAACGCCTGCGTGCTGAAGCCCGCCGAGGAGGCCTGCCTCACTTCGCTCGCGCTCGCCGATCTCGCGCGCGAGGCGGGCTTTCCCGCGGGCGCGCTCAATGTCGTGCCTGGCCTCGGCGAAGAGGCCGGCGCGGCGCTCGCCGCCCATCCCGGCGTAAGGCATCTTTCCTTCACCGGCTCGGTCGCGGTCGGGGCGCTGGTGCAGGCGGCGGCCGCCCGCCACGTCGCGCCGGTGACGCTCGAACTCGGCGGCAAATCGCCGCAACTCGTGTTCGCCGACGCCGACCTCGACCGCGCGCTGCCGTTCCTGGTCAATGCGGGCATCCAGAATGCCGGCCAGACCTGTTCCGCCGCCTCGCGCATTCTGGTCGAGCGCAAGCGCTATGGCGAAGTCGTCGAGCGCATGGCGGCGCGCTACGGCGCGCTCAAGGTCGGCCCGGCGGACGCCGACCTCGACGTCGGCCCGCTCATCTCCGAGCGGCAGAAGGCGATCGTGACCCGATTCATCGCCGAGGGCGCCGATCTCAAGACGGCTGCGACGGGCGAGATCGTCGAGGACGCGCCGTCCGGGCGGACATTATGTCGCCCCGACCCTGTTCGCCGATGTCGTCCCCGGATCATCGCCTTGCGCAGGAGGAAATCTTCGGCCCGGTCCAGGTCGTCATTCCCTTCGACGACGAGGCTGAGGCGATCGCGATCGCCAACGGGACCGGCTACGGCCTCGTGGCTGGCGTCTGGACGGCCGACGGGGGCCGGCAGATGCGGCTCGCCAAGGCGTTGCGCGCCGGACAGGTGTTCCTCAACAATTACGGCGCGGGCGGCGGCGTCGAACTGCCGTTCGGCGGGGTGGGCAAATCGGGCCACGGCCGCGAGAAGGGCTTCGAGGCGCTTTACGGCTTCTCGGCGCTGAAGACCGTCGCCGCGTGGCACGGCTGAGACGAGCCGGGGAGACAGGGTTTGCCGACCTACGCCCGCTTCGCCTGCGCGATCGCTCTGACCGTGGCGGGCTGCGCGACGCCGCCCGTGGTCAAGCGCGACTATCTCGATGAGGCGGCCTGGCGCGGGTCGGCCTTGACCGTCGTCGGCCGGCAGATGGTTGTCGACGCCGCCGCCGGCGCCGCGCCGCAAACGGTGACGCTGATCGACGTCAACCAGCGCGCGGAGGTCTTCGGCGATCCGATAGAGCGCGCCCGCGATTCTGGACCGGCGGGTGGCGAGGCGTGCGGGCGGAGCTGGGCCGCAACGGAATCGCGCCCGTCCAAATCGGCGAGTGGCCGGGGGCCGGCTGGGGCGGCGTCCAGACCTATCCGCCCGCCGAATTGCAGGCGAAGCCGATGGTCGTCATCGCCCACTACTGATCGGCCGCATGCGCGGCGGCCTCGGCCGTGGTAACGTGCGATATGAATGCGTCGATCGGCGTCGTCATTGCGAGCGGAGCGAAGCAATCCAGGGGATGAAGGGCAGGAGCGACGGCTCTGGATCGCCACGTCGGCCTTCGGCCTCCTCGCGATGACGTGATTTTGTGGGGGAGGCCGCGTGAATCCGATCGTCGTCGTCCTGAACGGTCCCAATCTCAATCTCTTGGGAAAACGCGAGCCGGAGATCTACGGCCGCGAGACGCTCGCCGACGTCGAGGCGGACTGCCGCCGCGTCGGCAAGGCGCTCGGGCTTGCGATCGAGTTTCATCAGAGCAATCGCGAATACGAGCTCATCGACTGGATTCATGCCGCCCGCGAGCGCGCCGCCGGCATCGTCATCAATCCCGCCGCCTTCACCCACACGTCGGTCGCCATCCTCGACGCGCTGAACGCCTTCGAGGGGCCGATCATCGAAGTGCACATCTCCAACGTGCACAAGCGGGAGTCTTTCCGGCATCATTCGTATGTTTCCGGCGTCGCTTCGGGGGTCATCGTCGGCTGCGGAACGCAGGGCTATGCGTTCGCGCTGCAGCGGATCGCGAAGCTGATCGGCGAACCGAAGCCGTGATGCTCGCCGACATGAAGACAGAGGAAGCGCCGCCGTGAGAATCAAGGAGTTCGTCGACAGAATTCCGGGCGGCCTGATGCTGGCGCCGCTGCTGCTCGGCGCGCTTTGCAAGACTTTCGCGCCGGGCGCTCCCGCCTATTTCAAGGGCTTCACCCTGGGAATCATGACCGGGGTCATTCCGATCCTGGCCGTGTGGTTCTTCTGCATGGGATCGTCGATCAAGCTCAGCGCGACCGGGACCGTCCTGCGCAAGTCCGGGACGCTCGTCCTGACCAAGTTCTTCGCCGCCTGGGCGATCGTTCTCGTCGCCTCCCAGTTCATTCCCCCCGCGGGAATTCAGACTGGCTTCTTCGCGGGCCTTTCGATCCTCGCCATCGTCTGCGCCGTCGATATGACGAACGGCGGTCTCTACGCCTCGCTCATGCAAACCTACGGCACGAAGGAGGAAGCCGGCGCATTCGTGCTGACCTCGATCGAGTCCGGCCCGCTCATGAGCATGATCATCCTCGGCGCGTCCGGGGTGGCGCATTTCGAGCCGCAGGTCTTTGTCGGCGCGGTGCTGCCGTTCCTGGTCGGCTTCGCGCTCGGCAATCTCGATCCCAAGCTCAGGGAATTCTTCGCCCCCGGCGGCGCAATTGATGATCCCCTTCTTCGCCTTCGCGCTCGGCAACACCATCGATCTGCACACGCTTCTCTCGCCGCTCGCGGGCCTCGGGGTCGTGCTCGCCCTTTCCGTCATCGTGCTGACGGGCGTCCCGCTCATCATCGCCGACAGGCTGATCGGACGAGGCACGGGCACGGCCGGGATCGCCGCGTCCTCCACGGCCGGCGCCGCGGCCGCGAATCCTCTGGCGATCGCCGCGGTCGCTCCGCAATTTGCGCCTGCGGCGCAGCAGGCGACGGTGCTGGTGGCGATCTCGATCGTCGTCACGTCGATCGTCGTGCCGATCCTCACCGGTCTCTGGTATCGCCGTTTCGGCCAGGGCATGGCCGAGGGAGCCGGCGCGGAGAACCTGGGCCCTCCGCTGCTTCAGCCTGTGGACTAGGCGCTATAAGGGTGATCGCGAGCCGCAAGCCTTTGGGCCTCAATTCACGATCGCGAGCGCGAAGCCGTCCCAGCCCTTCGCGCCGACGGTCTGGATCGCGGTCGCGCTCAGCCGCGGCTCGCGCGCCATCAGTTCGAACATGCGGCGCACGCCGACGACGTCCGTGCTGCGGCTCGCTGCGTCGACCACCTCGCCCTCCCGCACCACATTGTCGACCACGATCGCCGTTCCCGGCCGCGAAAGGCGCAACGCCCATTCGAGATAGGCCGCGTTGTTGGTCTTGTCGGCGTCGATGAACACGAAGTCGAACGGTCCGAGCCCCTCGGCTTCGATCTTGGGCAGGGTCTCGAGCGCCGCGCCAGTTCTGATCTCGACTTTGGCGCTCAAGACCGGCGCGGGCGACGTTGCGGCGCGCGACCTCGGCGTGTCTGGCGCTCACTTCGAGCGTGATGAGCCGGCCGTCGTCGGGCAAGGCGCGCGCCAGCCAGATGGTCGAATAGCCGCCGAGCGTGCCGATCTCGAGCGCCTTGCGCGCGCCCGATCATGCGCGCCAGGAGATGGATCAGCTTGCCCTGCGGCGCCGAGACGTCGATCGACGGCAGCCCAGCCGCGGAATTGGCGGCGAGCGCCTCGTCGAGCGCCGGGTCCGACCCGATCAGAGTCTTGGCGAAATAGGAATCGACCTCGCTCCAGCGTTTGCTCATCAGCCTTTGTCACCTCTGTCTTGGGTCTTGCCGCGAACTGCTCGCTCACTCCGGCATAACCAGGTTGGCGTCGCGGGCGATGCGCCAGCGGCCGTCGGCTTCCTTGCGCAAAACGCTCATCGCATATCCCGACATACGCTTCGGCGCTTGGCCCGGCGAAGTCAGCTCGACCTGAATATGGTTGCGGATGTAGGCCCGCGCGCCGAAGACCTCGATCTCCTGCACCTCGGCGCGGGCGTCAATCGCGACGCCCTTCATGCGTTCGACTGTCGGCTGCGAACTCCGCCTTTCCAAACGGCGCGCGGCCCGGCGTCATGAAGACGACGTCGTCGGTCATCATGTCCATCAGCGCGGGCAGGTCGCGAGCGTTGCTGGCCGCAATCCAGGCGTCGATGAGCTTGCGGATCTGGCGCGTGTCCTCGTCGGCGCTCAAGGTTCTTCCTTGCCCGCCACGCCCGCTTCCGCGAAGGTCGCCATGCCGTTGTGGCAGGCGACCGCGGCCTTGACGATTCCGACCGCGAGCGCCGCGCCCGAGCCCTCGCCGAGCCGCATCCCGAAATCGAACAGCGGCGTCTTGCCGATGAGCTTCAGCGCGTGCCGATGCGCGCGCTCGGCCGAGACGTGGGCGGCGAGGCAATGGTCGAGAGCGCAGTCGTCGAGCGCCAGCAGCACGGCGGCCGCCGAGCACACGACGAAGCCGTCGAGCAGCACCGGCGTGCGGCGCAGGCGCGCGGCGAGGATCGCGCCCGCGATCGCCGCGGTTTCGCGCCCGCCGAGGCGCGCCAGAATCTGCAGCGGATCGTCGAGATAGGCCTTATGGCGCGCGACCGCGGCGCGCACGGCGTCGGCCTTGCGCCTCAGGCCCTCGTCGTCGACGCCGGTCCCGCGGCCAACCCAATCCTCCGCCTGGCCGCCATAGAGCGCATGATAGATGGCCGCCGCCGCCGTCGTATTGCCGATGCCCATCTCGCCGAGCACGAGCAGGTCCGGCTCGGAGGCGAGCGCCTCCATTCCGAAGGCCATCGTCGCCGCGCAGGACTTCTCGTCGAGCGCCGGCTCCTGGGTGATGTCGCCGGTCGGCTTCTCCAGCGCCAGCTCATAGACTTTGAGGGAGATGTCGAACGTCTTGCAGATCTGGTTGATCGCCGCGCCGCCAGCCTGGAAATTCGCCACCATGGCCTCGGTCACCGACGGCGGAAAGGCGGAGACGCCCTGCGCGACAACGCCGTGATTGCCGGCGAACACCGCGACCAGCGGCCGGTCGACATGCGGCCGCGCCGATCCCTGCCAGGCCGCCATCCATTCGGCGATCTCCTCGAGCCGGCCGAGCGAGCCGGCAGGCTTGGTCAGTTGCCCCTCGCGCTCGCGCGCCGCCGCCCGCGCCGCCTCGTCGGCTTTGGGCATTTTGCGCAAAAGGTCGCGGATGTCGTCGAACGGACGGGAGGTGGGCATGGATGGGGCTCGGAAACGGAATTGGAGAACCCCTATAGGGGAAAATTGGCGGGGTCTGCAAAAGCTGGCTTTGCCATTAGAGCGGGCCAGCCAAGGATTTGGCCCCCTAAAGCCTTTCAACCTTGACAAAGTGTCAATTATTTTCGAACTTTTCCGGCTTCCATTTGAGGCAGGATTGGTGGAAGAATGATCAAGATCCTACCGGGCGCTTGGGCCGCCGGTCTTGTCGCCCTTTATTCCGCCGCCTCGCGCATGGCGGCGTAGCGCGTCAGTTGCGCCCGCAAGGGCGCGGGCTTCAGCGGCTTGTTCATCACGACCGCGTCCTCCCGCGCCGCCTCGTCACGCACCTCAGGGCTTCGATCGGCGGTGGCGAGGATGGCGGGCGATGCTGCGGCCGAAGCGCTCGCGCACCGCCCGGATCGCCGCGACGCCGTCGCCCAGAATCGAGGTGGTAGTCGGCGATGATGACGTCCGGCGGCCCGAACATGTCGAGGGCCGCCATCGCCTCCTCAAGGCCATGGGCGGTCGCGACACGACAGCCCCAGCGGCTCAGGAGTACGCGCAGGCCTTCAAGCACGCGCGGCTCGTTGTCGATGGCGAGAACTTTCAGGCCCTCGAGCGGCTCGCCGGCAGCGACCGGCTCGGGCGCGTCGGGCTCCGCGCGGGGCTTGAAGCGCCGCGCGTCCGAGCGGCGCAGTGACGGAGAAGACCGAGCCCTTGCCCGGGCGCGAGCGCAACCCCACGGCATGCTCGAGCACGCGTCCCAGGCGCTCGACGATCGACAAGCCGAGCCCAAGGCCGCGCGCCACCCGCGCGCCCTGGTCGAGCCGCTTGAACTCGGCGAACACCGCGCGTTCATGCTCGGGCGGAATGCCTAAGCCCGTGTCCCAGACCTCGATGCGGACCGCGCCGGAAACTCGGCGGCAACCGACCAGCACCCGGCCGCTCAGCGTATATTTGAGCGCGTTCGAAATGAGGTTCTGCAACAGGCGCCGCATGAGACGACGATCGGTGCGAACGGCGAGCCGGGTCGGAACGAAGACGAGCTTGAGCCCCTTCGCCCGGGCGAGCGCGGCAAACTCGATTTCGAGCGTCCGCATCAGATCGGCGACCGGAACGTCGGAGATTTCCGGACGCGTCGCGCCAGCGTCAAGCCGGGAAATGTCGAGCAGCGCGCCGATGATCTCCTCGACCGCCTCGAGCGAGACGTCGACATTGCGCGCGAGATTTTTGCGCTCGTCGGGGTCGATCTGGTTGACGCCTTCGGTCAGCGAGCTCGCATAGAGCCGCGCCGCGTTGAGCGGCTGCAGAATGTCGTGACTGGCCGCGGCGAGGAAACGCGTCTTGGAGAGATTGGCGGCGTCGGCCTCGTTCTTGGCCCGCTCGAGCTCGGCGTTGAGGCGCTGCAATTCCGCCGTGCGCTCATCGACGCGCCGCTCGAGCATCTCGTTGGCGGCCTCAAGCGCTTCCTCGGCCAGAACGGTCTCGGTCACGTCGGTATAGGTGGTGACGATGCCGCCGTCCGGAAGTCGCGCCGAGCGCACCTCGATGACGCGGTTGGTCGAGAGCAGGCGTAAGCGATTCGGCTGATCGTCATAGAGCAGGCTGGCGACCCGCTCGGCCACGAAATCCTCCGAATCTCCCGGCCCGTAGGCGCCGCGGCCGGCGTTGAAGCGCACGATCTCGTCAAGCCCCACGCCATGGCGCAGCATGGCGGGCGGCAGGCCGAAAAGGTCGGCGAATTCGCGGTTCCAGGCGGTCAGCGCCAGATTGGCGTCAAAGACGCTGATGCCCTGCTTCGCGTGGTCGAGGGCATGCTGCAACTGATCGCGGCTCGACTGGATCGCCGCCGAGGCTTCGTCGATGAGCTTGAGCGCCGAATGGCCGGACACGGTCCTCGGCCTCAAGAGCAGCGACATGACCTGGCGCGAGGTCGAGGCGCCGATCGCCGGCGAGAGCAGAAACTCGGCGTGGCGAATGAGTTGCGCGCTGGCCTCGAGCGCGGGGTCGTAAACGAGGCCGCGCTCGCGCATGAAGCTCGCGAAGGCGCGGCGCGCCCGCCCGGCTCCGAGATAGCGGGCGACCGCCGCCTCGAGTTCGCCCGCGGTCGTCGACGAACGCCAGAGGCGGAACGCCTGCGGCTTGCCGCCGGCGCCCGACCCCGGCGAAGGCGCTTGCCTGCGCGCGTTCGAGCGCGCTCGGCTGGCGGGTCAGCGAAAAGGCGACAAACGCCGCGACATTCGCGGCCAGCGACAGGACCACCCCGCCCACCAGCGCGTTGGGGGCGAAGGCGACGAGCGCCGCCGGGCTCAGCCAGGCGATCGCCATCGGCCCGTGCGTAAGAAGGCTCGAAAGCGCCTGGTCCGGCCGGATCGACGGCAACAGCAGGAGGTAGAACCAGATCAGCGAGCCTACGGTCATGCCGGCGATCGCGCCCCGCGCCGTCCCGCGCCGCCAGAAGAGGCCGCCGAGAAAGGCCGGCGCGATCTGCGCCACCGCCGCGAACGACAGGAGGCCGATGGAGACCAGCCCCGTTTTTCCGGTCATCCGCTCGTAGGCGAAGCCCAGCGCCAGGACGCCGACGATCGCGATGCGGCGCACCCAGAGCACCAGCGCGCCGATGTCGCCTTCCGCGGCGGAGCGCCGGCGCCCCCCGGCGCCTGAGCAGGAGCGGCATCACCAGGTCGTTGGAAATGGTGATCGACGAGCGCGACGCTTTCGACCACAACCATGCCGGTCGCCGCCGAGAGGCCGCCGACCATCGTCAGGAGCGCCACGCCATGCGCGCCTGCGCTCAGCGGCAGCGCAAGAACCGTCAGGTCGCGATTGAAAGAGGCCTGCGGGAAAATCTTGAGGCCAGCGATGGCGAGGGGCGCAACAAACAGATTGATCAGCACGAGATAGGTCGGAAACAGCCAGGCCGCGGTGCGAATGCCCCGCTCGTCGTGGTTCTCGACAACGGCGACGTGGAACTGGCGCGGCAGAAGCACGATCGCGAACGCCGACAGCAGCGTGGTCACCACCCATATCGCGGGATCGGGAGGGGTCTGGATCACCGACGCGATCCTGGGATCGGACCCAGCGATCTCGGTCAGCTCGCCGAGGCCGTTGTTGAGCCTCCAGACGACGAAGGCGCCGACGGCGAGAAACGCAACGAGCTTGACGATCGATTCGACCGCGATGGCGAGAATGAGACCGTCCTGGTGCTCCTTCGGGTTGATGCGCCGGGTGCCGAACGCCATCGCGAAGAGGGCGAGCAGCAACGAGACCACGAGATAGAACGAGGCCGAGGGCGAATCCGGCGTGAGGCGCCCGTGATCGAAGGAATTCGACCACCATCAATATTGTTGGCGCGACGGCTTTGAGCTGGAGCGCCACATAGGGCGCCGAGCCGATCAGCACGACGAGCGCGGCGACGGCGGCGACGCCTTGAGATTTTCCGTAGCGCGCGGAAACGAAATCGGCGACCGTGGTGACGTTCTGCGCGCGGGCGAGATTGGCGACGCGGGCGATGAACGGCGCGCCGAGGCCGATGACGAGAATGGGGCCGATATAGATCGGCAGAAAATCAAGCCCGTGCTCGGAGGCGAGCCCGACCGAGCCGTAATAAGTCCAGGAGGTGCAATAGACGGCAAGGCTCAGCGCATAGACGACCGGGCGCGAGCGGCCCGATGCAAAGCGCCGCCCGGCGCCGTCTCCCCACCAGGCGATGAGGAACAGAAACGAGACGTAGCCGATCGCGGTCAGAAAAACCGTCGTGCCGTTCATCTAAAGCCGAGCGTTTGTCCCTTGCTGACTGACAGGCACACTAAACGATGATTGCGCTCCGTGAAATCAACCGTGGTTGCCGAATTGGGGCGCCTGGCTTGCCGATGAGCGCCGGATGCGCGATGGAAATGAAAGCGGCGAGACGATCGTCGGCGCGAGGGGGAGGGAGACCCGGAGGTTTTTGGTTCCGAAGTCCAGGCGAAGACGTCGGTGGGCGTCAAGTTGGACAAGGCATAGCGCGGGAAGCGGCATGAGGGCTTTGATCGCGATCCTCGGAGCGTTGGCCGCTCTCCCGGCATGCGCTCACGACCAGTGGACGAACGGCGCCCCGATCCCCGATTGGGTGAAAGCTTCGTGCTGCGGTCCAGCGGACGCCCATCATCTGACGCCCGACCAGGTCCACCGGTATGCCGACTATTACCGCGTCGACGGGTATCATCGCCCGATCCCTATCCGCTTGGCGCTTCCGAGCCAGGACGGCGATTACTGGATTTTCTATCGGGACAAAGACGGAGCGCCCGGCGCAAACGGCGGGGGGAGCGACGGCCAGTCGGGCGTCTATTGCTTCTTCGTGCCGATGGCGTTTTGAGCCTGGCGCCGTCGTCGGCGAGGGCGGATAAAAAACGGCGCATGGCGCTGTCGCCCCACCAGGCGATCAGGAACAGAAGAAAAACATAGCCGATGGCGGTCAGAAAAACCGTCGTCCCGTTCATCGGGGCGGCATATTAAACCATGATGGCGGTGCGCGGAATCGACTACGTCGCTGAAGCGCAATGCCTTTCCAGGAGCGGCCTCTCAGGGCGGGAAACAGACTTCGCTGCGAAGGGCGAGGCGCGCTGACAACGCATGGCGCAATCGCAAGTCATGCGCTGGCCGCAAAGAGATCCCAGGACCCCGGCAAGCCCTTAAGCTCGTGCGTGCCGCGCTCGGAAAATTTCAGTCCGCCGCTCGCGACGAGATCGGTAACGACCCGCGAGACGATAACTTCGTCCGAACCAGCCTTCGCCATAACACGCGCGGCGGCGTGGACCCCGATGCCTCCGATATCACCGCTGCGTAGTTCGATCTCGCCGGTGTGAAGCCCCGCCCGCACCGCCAGGCCCAAGCGTCGCGCCGCAGCTTCGAGCGCCAATGCGCAACGAATCGCGCGGCCGGGTCCGTCGAAGGTCGCCAGGATGCCGTCGCCAGTCAACTTGATCAGATTTCCTTTATTCTGCGTCACAACTCGCCGCGCCGCCTGATCGTGCTCGTCGAGCGCCCGACGCCATGCCTGATCGCCCATTTCGGCCGCCCGCCGGGTGGAATCGACGATGTCGGTAAAGAGAACCGTCGCCAGAATGCGGTCGACTTCAGGGGCGGTCGCGTCGCGATTGCCGGTGACAAACTCTTCGATGTCGCCGCACAATCGTATCTGGTCGCCCGGGAAAATTAGATGGTCGCTGCAATCTTCATATTCAATGAAATTGGCTTCCGGAATGTGCGACGCCAAGAACTTGCCGTTCTCGATCGAGAGGCCGTCCCCCTTGCGATGCAACACCAACGTCGGCACGCGAATGGTAGGGAGGACTTCGCGTACGTCAATCGCCAGGTTGTAGCGCACCGTCAGCTTCAAAGCGCCGGGAGCCAGGGCCAAACGCTCAAGTTTTGCAAACAGCTTGACGGTCCCGGGATCGTTGAGGCAGGTCGGGAGAAAGTAGGACATGCTGGCGCCGGTACCCCAGCCGGCCACCCAAAGTTCGTCTATATGGTTCACCAGCACCTCTGCCGGCGGCATGATGGGAAAGTCCGGGGCGCTGCAGAACCGCGCAAAGCTGCCAAAGAGCACAAGGTGCGAAACTCGTTCAGGGAATGTCGCAGCAAACATGATGCTGATCGGGCCGCCCTCAGAACAACCAAGCACGACGGCGCGCTTAGATCCGATCGCATCTAGAACGGCTCGGACGTCGTCGACCCGCTGCTCGAACGACGGCATGTCGAGATAGCGATCCGACAGGCCCTGACCAGTCTTATCGAAGGTGACAACCCGCGCGAACCCAGCCAAGCGTCTAAGGAAACTCGTATACCCGGGCAACTCGTGCATGAATTCCACGTGCGTAATCATTCCGGGAACGAAGATCAGATCAATCGGACCGGCGCCCATTACCTGATAGGCGACGCTTAGCTCCCCGCTTCTGGTGTAATGCGTCTCTGGTAGGTCAAGAGTGCTCATGGATTACTCCTGTCGTCGCCGAAGAAATTTGCATCAAATCGGAAATTGGACGCGCCTTACAGGTATGACGGCGGTGTTATTGTCTTTTTTAAATCGTTTTATCTTGGAGGCACTTGGAGGCACTTGCAAAATAGAACAGGGTTCGCGCTTCGATTGTATTCGTCCTCCATCCGATTCCGTTTTGATTCCCGGAAAAAAGGGTTTGCAAGAGGCTCCTCGGAGGGCCGCTGGCTTGGTATCGTCCTCCTACTCAACGTGGCCGGCCTTTTTGCCTCACGGACATTTGTCCATCGGCGGCTGCCGAGCACACATGTCTCTATCTATCAGATTCCGAATGCGTCGTTAACCTTCGTTAATCGCCGACAAAGAAGGCTCGTGCGTCGTTTTGACGCAGTGCCTGCCCAGCCAAAGGTTGAGCCTCGCTAAACGCGCAATGATTAGCCGTTCTCCTCAATGACTCTTACGGGGTCGGGAGCGTCCAATTGGGTTTTAAACCATAGACCTTAGCCGCTGGGATTGGACACCCGACGGGTTAACGGCACAGACGACAATTTCTTGCAGAAAATCAGAAGCTAAGTTAACCTTGGCCCATGAACAATTCCGCCCTTCCGCATGGCCTCGACCGCACGCCCGCGTCCCGGGCGCCCCTCAACGCCAGGGGAAGGCGAGCGCGAATTTTTTTTTGCGAAAATCCCGCGTAACCCATTGAAAAGTCTCGATTCTGACGAGAGAATCCAAGGAAATCCAAGCTTTTCCAACCCTCAAAAACCGGGGTTTCCAAAGCCAAATGGCGAGGCGCCAAGAAAACCCAAATGCGCCGGCTGACCAACCTCTCGGCCCGAGGCCGAGACGACGAAGCCGCCCGGCTCCAACCATAGGGGCATAGGCTGCCCTAGGCCATGCTGTCATTAGATGGAACCGGCGTCGTCATTGCGAGCGAAGCGAAGCAATCCAGAGATCGTGGGACCCCCTTCGTTGTCTGGATTGCTTCGTCGCCATAGCCCGTCGAAAGACGGGCGTCTTTCGACGCCCTATTGGCTCCTCGCAATGACAGACCCATGCGAACGCATCGGCCCGCAAGGACGGATCACCGCCAGGGGTGGGCGGCGGCGGACTTCTTCTCATGCGCCTCGATCGCCGACGCCTCGACCAGGGTGAGCCCGATGTCGTCGAGCCCTTCGATGAGGCAGTGCTTGCGGAAGGGGTCGATCTCGAACTTGACGACCCCGCCGTCGGGCCCGCGGATCTCCTGGGCCTCGAGATCGATGGTCAGCGTCGCGTTGGCGCCGCGCTCGGCGTCGTCATGCAGCTTGGCGAGATCCTCGCGCGACACCTTGATCGGCAGGAGGCCGTTCTTGAAGCTGTTGTTGTAGAAGATGTCGGCGAAGTCGGTCGCGATCACGCACCGCACGCCGAAGTCGGTGAGCGCCCAGGGCGCGTGCTCGCGCGACGAGCCGCAGCCGAAATTGTCGCCGGCGACGATGATCGCAGCCTTGCGGTAGGCCGGCTTGTTGAGGACGAAGTCGGGATTCTCGGATCCATCCTCGCGATAGCGCATCTCGGAGAAGAGACCCGCGCCGAGCCCGGTGCGCTTGATCGTCTTGAGATACTGCTTGGGGATGATCATGTCCGTGTCGATGTTGTCGATCGGCAGCGGAGCGGCGACCCCGGTCAATGTGGTGAACTTGTCCATCGGTTCCTGTCTCGACGCCCGAACTCGAACGCAAGCCCGGTGAGGGAAATCTGAGGGCAGGCTCTAGCAAAGCCCGCTTCAGCCGGCAACGGCGACATCGTCGACGATAGAGAGCTGCGCGCGCTTCTTCAGAAGGCTGCGGGGGAGGTCCGACGCCCGCCGAGGATTTCGCGTATAATCTCTAGATCGGAGGCCGATTAGCTCTGATTCGCGCGAGGATCGTTTGGCGAGGAAATCGGGCGGTTTTCATGCGGGCCGTCCGGACACGGACACGCCGGCCCCACCGCCACCGGGGCTGGCGGCGCGGGTCGCGGCGGCGCGCGCCGTCGCCGAAGTTTTGATCTTGTCGCGACCGCTCGACGAGCGGCTCGGCGCCGATCCAGCTCAGCAGAGAGGCGGCCTTGACCCGCGCGACCGGGGGCTGGCGCGCTCGATCGCCACCGTCGCGCTACGCCGGCTCGGCACAATTCGTAAAGCGCTGTCGCGGCGCCTGGAAAAGGGCATGCCGAAGCGCGGCGGAGCGCTCGAATGGACGCTCATCGTCGCCACGGCGCAGATTCTGTTTCTCGATACGCCCGACCATGCGGCGGTGGACCTCGCGGTAAGGGCGGCGCGGGCCGATCCCGCCAGCGCCCCGTTCGCCGCCCTCGCCAATGCGGTGCTGCGCGCCATCGCCCGCGATCGCGAGGCCATTCTCGCCAATTCCGATCCGCTCGATGATGATACGCCCGCTTGGCTCGCCCAGCGGTGGCGCTCGACCTATGGCGAGAGCGTCGCCCGCGCCATCGCTCTCGCGAACCGATCGGAGCCGACGCTCGACCTGAGCGTCAAGAGCGACGCCTCGGGCTGGGCCGAGCGCCTTCAGGGAATGGTGTTGCCGACCGGCTCCGTGCGCCTCGACACGCATGCGCCGGTTACCGAGCTTGAGGGCTATGCGGACGGCGAATGGTGGGTGCAGGACGCCGCCGCTGCGCTGCCGGCGCGGCTGCTTCGGCCCCGGCCCGGCATGCGGGTCGTCGATCTCTGCGCGGCGCCGGGCGGAAAGGCCGCCGAACTGGCCGCGGCCGGCGCCGATCTGACCACGGTCGACCGCTCGGCGGAGCGGCTCAAGCTCCTGGCCGCCAATTTCAAGCGCTTGGGCCTTAACTCCGAGATCGTGGTCGCCGACGCGCTTGCCGTCGACCTGGCTCCGTTCGACGGTGTGCTGTTGGACGCGCCCTGTCTCGCGACAGGCACCATCCGCCGCCACCCCGACGTCGCGTGGATCAAGCGGCCGGGCGACCTCGCCCCGCTGGTCAAGCTCCAGGCCGAATTGCTCGATCACGCGATTGCGCTCACGCGGCCGAGGGGCGCCATTGTCTATTGCGTGTGCTCACTCGAGCCGGAGGAGGGCGAAGCGCAGATCGCCGCCGTGCTGCGCCGGAACCCGGACGTGCGGCGCCTGGTCGTCGCGCCGGAAGAGATCGCGGGTCTCGTCGAGTGCCTGACGCCCTCTGGCGACTTGCGCACCCTCCCCTGTCACTTATGGGGCGACAATCCAAGACGCTCGGGTCTAGATGGTTTCTTCGCCGCGCGGCTCGTCAAGGCGGGTTAGCGAAAGAAGGAATGTTCGCTTTACTGGAAGAACGGGAAGGGAAACGGGCTTCTTCCATGCTGGCGAAGCCATTCGGCGCCGTCTTCAGCCTGATACCTGGCCTGGTTGTCGTGGTTCCATGCCCTGTCTCGGGGCGTAAGCGCCTGGGTGGGGATCACCGGCCCCCAGCCGACCGAGCCATAAGACGACGACGTGCCCTGTTGCGCGAGAGCTGAACCGGCCGGGAAAGTGAGGGCGAGGCCGATGAAGATGGCGGCTTTGACCATGTTTTGTCCTGTACCGCTCCGGAGGTCTAGCGGGGTCACTTACCCCAGGTCACGGTCGTCGGCGCCGTAACGGCTCCCCCTTTCAGAACAAGGAAAACGGGCCCTTCCCATGTCGGCGGAGCCATTCCGCGCTGTCATAAGCTTGGTACTTGGATTGATTGGCGTGATTCCATGCGCGATCGAAGGGCGTCAGCGACTGAGTAGGGATATGGGGCCCCGCCCCGACGCTGCCATAAGACGACGACGTGCCTTGCTGAGCGAGAGCTGCACTCGACCAAAGGGCGAGGGCCGCGGCGACGCCGATGAAGGCACTGGCTTTGAACATCGACCTTTTCCTTTAAATTCGAGACGCTTTCAAAGGCTGTACGGGGATGCCGAGGGAAAGTTTCATCCCCTATAACACCCAGGCCCAGAGGAATATTCGGACGTTTTTGCCGTCGCGGGTCTCTCGGTGCTTATTTCGGCTGATAATGGCCGTAGCGGTGATGACGGAGCCACGCCGCCCCCGCTCTCACCCGCTCCTTGCTCTCGTTAGCGTGATTCCAGGAACGCCGGAAGGGCGTCAACGACTGCGTCGGAACAGTTGGGCCATAACCTTCGGTCCCGTAGGACGATGAATTGCCGTTGACCGCGAAGGCCGAACCCGATGAGAGGGCAAAGGCGCCGGCGAGGCCGACTAATGCAATTGTCTTGAGCATAAGATTTTCCTCATTGCTGGAGCGCTGTGAACTGGTAGCCTGAGTCAGACGAACTGAGGGTATAGCCTTGCGAGCTTGACGCGGGCGTCGGCGGTTGTGAATTGCCAATCCGCTTTGGCGTGCAGGGTGTTGCGGCGCTTTTGCCAGGCGGCGACTTCGGCGACCAGATCGGCCTTGTCGCAGATGCGGCGATCGAGGCATTGGGTCGAGAGGACGGCGAGCTCGGATTCGGCCATGTCGAGCCAGCTTCCGTGCTTGGGCGTGTAATGCCATTCGAATCGTTTGACGAGGCGGCGCGCTTCGGCGGCGGGAAAGGCTTCGTAGAGCGACGCAGCCGTATGCGTGCTGAGATTGTCCTGCACCAGAACGATCTTGTCCGCGCCGGGAAAATGCATGTCGGACAAATCCTTGAGCGCGTGGGCGTAATCGACGGCCGCGCGCCGGTCCGTGACCTTCACGCGCCGCCAGCCTTCGAGCGGCGCGAACATCATGAACAGATTGGCCACGCCATTGCGCTCGTATTCGTAGTCGTAACGCTCCGCTTGTCCCGGCGTGGCCGCGATCGGCGCGCGCGTCTCGGCGATGAGTTGCTTCGACGTTTCATCGAGGCATACGAGGGGGCGCTTGGGATCGTGCGGCCTCTGGTAAACTTCCAGCACGTCTTCCATGTTGGCGACGAAGGCGGCGCTGGCCTCGGGCGCGATCACCCATTGCTGCTTGCGATGGGGCTGGAGAATGTTTTTTTGAGCGTCCGCCCGATCGTGTTGTCACTGGCGCTCCCGACGATCTGCAACTCGACGACTTTCTCCTCCAAAAGACGCAGCGTCCATCTGGCGTGGCCAGCCGGGGCCGATCCGCAAGCCAGAGCGATCAGCTTGGCTTCCGCGGCGCCGTCGAAAATCCGGCGAGGGGCCGATTTGGGATTGTACTTGCGCATCAGGACGGCTTCGAAGCCTTCCACGACAAGTTGCCGTCGCGTTCACTCGATCGTCGGGATGCTGGTGTCCAGCGCCTCGGCGATCCGGCTGTCGCTCCATCCCTCGCCCGCCTCCGACACGTCCGCTTTCAGAAGGATGCGAGCTTTCGTCAGCAAATGCGCGGCGCGCTTGCCCCTGCGGACAAAGTCGTCGAGCCGGGCGCGCTCCTCTTCGCTCAGCTTGACTACGTACTTCTTGACGGCAACCTCTTGCCTGGCCACGAATCATCTCCATCGCGCAATCGCCAAGCCATTGATTCAGACAATCCCGTCAAACTCAATGACGTGAGCCACTAGGCGTTTAGTTAGGAAACGCTCGTGGTCCCGACAATGCTCCACGCGTATAACGAAGACGTCCATAAATATAATAATCCTACACGTTTTGGTGAACTGCGGGCGCTGGAATTCCTCCTCGCAGCGGCGGCCGTTCCGGCGCGCGCAGAACCATGCTATTGCGCTGCAGCAAAGCAGCGCAACTGACCTAGGGCATTGATGCTAATGGCCACGGATGTCGTCAAAATCGGGCGGGCGCTTCTCTCCGTTTCCGATAAGGCGGGCCTCGTCGACCTTGCGCGAGCGCTGAAGCCGTTCGAGATCGAGCTTATCTCGACCGGAGGCACGGCCGCGGCGTTGAACGCCGCCGGCTTCCCCGTCGTCGACGTGGCTCAGATCACGGGCTTCCCGGAGATGATGGATGGGCGATTGAAGACGCTGCATCCGCGGGTGCACGGTGGATTGCTGGCGATCCGATCCGACCCGGCGCACCAGGCGGCGATGATCGCCAACGACATCGCGCCGATTGACCTCCTCATCGTCAATCTTTACCCGTTCGAAGCGACGCTGAAGCGCGGCTCGTCGTTCGACGAAATGATCGAGAATATCGACATCGGCGGCCCGGCGATGATCCGCGCCGCAGCCAAGAATCACGCCGATGTCGCCGTCATCGTCGACGTGGACGACTATTCCGCGCTGATCGACGAGCTCAAGCGCAACCAGGGGATGACCAGCTTCGCATTCCGCCGCAGGATGGCGCAGAAAGCCTTCGCGCGCACCGCGGTTTACGACGCGGCGATCTCCAACTGGCTGGCGCAAGAGATAGAGGAGCCCGCGCCAAAATGGCGCGCCTTCGGCGGCGTCCTGCACCCAAGCTTCGGCGCGCTGCGCTACGGCGAGAATCCGCAGCAGAACGCGGCGCTGTACCTCACCGCCGAGACCCGCCCGGGCGTCGCGACCGCGCGCCAGATCCAGGGCAAGGAGCTCTCTTACAACAACATCAACGACACCGACGCCGCTTACGAGCTTGTCGCCGAATTCGATCCCGCGCAAAGCCCGGCGGTCGCGATCATCAAGCACGCAAATCCTTGCGGCGTCGCGACGGGAGAGACCCTGCTCGAGGCTTACGAGAAGGCGCTGAACTCAGATCCGGTCTCGGCCTTCGGCGGCGTGGTGGCGTTGAACCGAGGGCTCGACGCGGCCACGGCCCGCAAGATTGTCGAGATCTTCACCGAGGTGATCATCGCTCCCGAGGCGGACGATGAGGCGCTGGCGATCATCGCCGCGAAGAAGAATCTGAGGCTCATGCTGGCGGAGTCGCTTCCCGATCCGAGGGCGCGGATCCTGACCGTGCGAACGGTCGCGGGCGGACTCCTGGTCCAGGATCGCGACCATGGCGTGCTTGAAGAGGCCGCGTTCAAGGTCGTGACCAAGCGCGCTCCAACTCCAAGCGAAAGGACCGACCTCAGATTCGCATGGGCGGTCGCCAAGCATGTGAAGTCGAACGCCATCGTCTACGCCAGGGACGGCGCGACGGTGGGAATCGGCGCGGGCCAGATGTCGCGGGTCGATTCCGCGCGCCTCGCCGCACGCAAGGCGGAGGAAGCCGCCGAGATGGCGGCCTTGCCCGAGCCGCGCACGCGAGGATCGGTCGTCGCCTCTGACGCCTTTTTCCCATTTCCCGACGGCCTGGTCGCGACAATCGAAGCCGGCGCGACTGCGGTCATCCAACCCGGAGGATCGGTGCGCGACGCCGACGTGATCGCTGTCGCCGACGAAGCGGACGTCGCGATGGTCTTTACCGGAATCCGGCATTTCCGGCATTGACCGATCGTCGCCCAACTCCGGCGCCGTTGCTCGCTCGAGTGAAAGGCGACTGACGGAACGATTGCCGGCTGTGACCGCGACCGGTTATTGGTCGGGCGAGACGATCACGGAAATTTGATCGCGCCGGACGCCGCTGAACTGGAGCGCGAGCGGGCGGGACGGCAAGTCGAACTTGACGCTTTTGCGCGCGCCCTCGCAATCCTTGGCCCCGCTGAACCCGATCGGATGCAGGTAGGACCCGCCATCAAGCACGTCGACCCACGCGCCCGAGGACATGGTGAGCCGATAGACGCCAGGCTTCGCCGGCGCGGCTAGGACAAAATGGCCGGCGAAATCCGAGGGGAACTTCGGCGCCCGCTCCGGCGCCTTCGGCAGCCCGGCGGCCGACAGCGGCTCAAGCTGCAGCTTCGTCCCGACATCGTAGGCGAGCGCTCCGCCATTCGGAAGCGAGGCCTTATCGGGGCGGACGAGCGCCGCGCGGTCGCCCTCGATCGACCATTTGAACCCCTTGCAGCCCGTACCCTCCTGCGCCTGAGCCAAGCCGGGCGCGGCGACAAGCGCGACGGCGGCAAGCCGCCAGCGGACGAAACTCATTTCGAGGTTACGGTCGCCGCCGGATCGGGGCTACGCAGCGCCTCGGCCTTGACGCCATGCAAAAACGCCACAGCGGCGGCGAGCTGCGTGTCCTTGTCGTGGTCCGGCGGCACGTAGGCGTCAGAACCCTTCTCCTCCTCCTCGCCGCTGGCCTTCAGATGGCCGACCAGCGAGGCTTCGCCCAGGCTCGACACCTTTCCCTTTAGGTCGTCGGGGATATTTTCAACCACTCGGATGTCCGGATCGATGCCGTGGGCCTGGATCGAGCGGCCTGAAGGCGTGTAGTAGCGGGCCGTGGTCAGCTTGAGCGCCCCGTTTTCGCCAAGCGGCAGGATGGTCTGAACCGAGCCCTTGCCGAATGAGCGCGTGCCGATCAGCGTCGCGCGCTTGAGATCCTGCAAGGCGCCGGAGACGATCTCCGAAGCCGACGCCGAACCCCCGTTGATGAGCACCACGAGCGGCTTGTCCTGCGACAGATTGACGCCAGGGCGGGCGGAGTAGCGTTGCCCTTGATCGGGATTGCGGCCGCGGGTCGAGACGATGTCGCCGCTGTCGACGAAGGCGTTGGTGATCTCGACTGCCTGGTTGAGCAGCCCGCCAGGATTATTACGCAGGTCGAGGATATAGCCCTTCAATTTCGCCTGCCCCGGGTCGACGCGGAAATGGTCGAAGGCCTTGCGCACCCCGTCGTACGCCTCCTGGTTGAACTGGGTGACCCGGATGTAGCCGATGTCCCCCTCCTCTACATGGGCGCGCACCGACTGAACATGGATGATCTCGCGGACGATCGTGAACTCTTTGAGATCGCGGTTCGATCCGCGCTCGACGGTCAGCTTCACCGTCGACTTGGCCGGACCGCGCATCTTGTCGACCGCTTCCTTCAGGGAAAGACCTTGGACGGCCGTGTCGTCGATGCGCGTCACCAGATCTCCCGACAACATGCCCGCTCGCGCCGCGGGCGTATCGTCGATCGGGCTCACGACCTTGACCAGGCCATTCTCCATCATCACCTCAAGGCCAAGGCCACCGAATTCCTCGCCCTTCATGCTGGTCTGGAAGTCCTGGAGAGCCTTGGGGTCGAAATAGTTCGAATGCGGGTCGAGCGACGCCAGCATGCCGTCGATCGCCGACTTGATCATTTTCTCGTCGTCAGGCTTCTCGGCGTAGTTGTCGCGCACTTTGTTGAACACTTCGGCGAAGAGCGCGAGCTTATCGTTCGTGCTCGAGGCGGCGGCGCTCAGCACGCCGTTGGAGGCGCCGACCAAGACAACGCCGGCCGCGACTCCATACGCGAGGTAGGAGAGACCTTTTCTCATCGACAGACGCTCGCCTCCCCGCATCAGTTCGGCTTGGCGGGGGCCGTCTGGCCCGGGTCAGAGGGCGCGGCGGACGCCGCCGGCGCCGCGGGCGGATCGGTTTTCACCGGGGCTGCATCCGCCTTCACCGCGGGCTCCGGATACTTGATCCCGTGGAGGAGGTCGATCGCGGCGATCAGTTGCTTGTCGTTCTTCTCGTCCGGTGGGACATAGGCCTGTGACGCGCTCGTATCCTCCTTGCCGTTGGGGAGATGGCCCTTGAGCGAGGCTTCGCCCTTCATGTCGTCCTTGCCTTTGAGGTCGTCGGGCACGTCTTCCAGCACCTTGATGTCAGGCTCGATCCCCTTGGCCTGGATCGATCGGCCCGACGGCGTGTAATAGCGCGCCGTCGTGAGCCTGAGCGCGCCGTTCTCGCCGAGCGGCATGATCGTCTGCACTGAGCCCTTGCCGAACGACCGGGTGCCGATCAGCGTCGCGCGCTTGTGATCCTGCAGCGCGCCCGACACGATTTCCGACGCCGAGGCGGAGCCGCCATTGATGAGCACGACCAGGGGTTTGCCTCCGGACAGGTCGCCGCCCGGCTTGGCGTCGAACCGCTGCGTCTCGTCGGCGGTCCGGCCCCGGGTGGAAACGATCTCGCCTCGGTCTATGAAGGAGTTGACCACATCGATCGACTGGTCGAGCAAGCCGCCGGGATTGTTGCGCAGATCCAGGACGTAGCCCTTGAACTTGTCGGCCGGAATCTCGCTATGCAGCTTGTCCATCGCACTTTTCAGCCCGTCTTCGGTCTGCTCGGTGAACTGTGTGATGCGGATATAGCCGATGTCGCCGTCCTCGACCTTCGAGCGCACCGACTGGACGTGGATGAGATCGCGGACGATGGTGAAATCCTTGACCTCCTTCTTGGGGCCGCGAACGATCTTGAGCTTCACGGCAGAATTGATCGAGCCGCGCATTTTCTCCACCGCCTGATCGAGCGTCAGCCCCTGCGTCGGCTGGTCGTCGATCGCGGTGATGATGTCGCCCGAGAGCACGCCCGCCTTGGCCGCCGGCGTATCGTCGATCGGGGTCACAACCTTGATGAGGCCGTCCTCCTGCGTCACCTCGATACCCAGGCCGCCGAACTCGCCCTTCGTCTGGACCTGCATGTCGCGGAACTGCTTTGCGTCCATATAGCTCGAATGGGGGTCGAGCGAGGTCAGCATGCCGTTGATTGCGGCGTCGATCAGCTTGGATTCGTCAGGCTTCTCGACATAATCGTTGCGGATCTTGTCGAACACGTCGCCGAACAGGTTGAGCTGCCGATAGGTGTCCGCGGCCGCGGCGTAAGCGGCCGGACTGACGAACATCAGCGCCTGCGGCGCCGTAGCGGCGGCCGCCGCTCCCAACACAACTCCAAGTCCCAGGTAACCAGCTTTACGAATCATCCGCGCGCCTTCTCGATGTCTGACTTCACCCACCACGGCCCCGGATCAATCGCAGTTCCGTCCCTGCGCAGCTCGATATAGAGCACCGGCCGCGCGGCGCCAACTGCCGCCGCCGTCGCCATGCGAACAGATCCATCGCCCATGGCGCCGACCGGTTCTCCCGCGAGGACGAATTCGCCGGACACAACATTGATTCGTTCCATTCCGGCGAGCAGCACATAATATCCTCCGCCGGCGTCGATTATCAAGAGTTGCCCATAACTTCGATACGCGCCGGCGAAAAGGACCGCGCCGTCCGCCGGCGCGGAGATCGTCGCCCCGGCAGGCGTCGCCAGGGAGACGCCCCGCTCTGTCCCTCCGTGGTCGTCCGGCGAGCCGAATGTCTTTAGAATCGCCCCCGCCGCCGGCAACGGCACCCGTCCCCTGGCGTCGGCGAAGGCGATTTCGGGCTTGAGCCGCGCCGGATCGCTGCCGCGCGTGGCTTGCGCCCGCGCCTCGATCTCAGTCGCAGTCGCAACCTGAGCCGCGTGCGCTGCGGCCGCCGCGGCCTTTTGCGCGGCGGCTTCGCTGTCGAGCCGGGCGATAAGATCCTTGAGCGAGGTCGCGCGTCTGGCGAGTTCGTCCGCCCGCTCATGCTGAGAGCCGAGCGCGTCCTGCGCCGACGCCAGAGATTGCTGGCGGGCGTCAATGAGCGCGGCAAGGCGCGTTTTGTCGGCGGCAAGGGCGCGCGCCTTCCCAGCAAGCTCATCGCGCCCGCTAGCAATCAACTCCCGGGTCTTGGCGAGGGCGTCAAGGTCGCGGCGCGCCGCTTCGATCTCCGATTTCAATTGCGGTATGAGGGAACTCAGAACCGTGGCCGCGCGCACCGCCTCCGACATGTCGTCAGGCTTGACGAGAATGGCGGGAGGGGGGTTGCTGCCCATCCGCTGCAGGGCGGCAAGCACGTCCGCGATCACGCCCCGCCGGCGCTCAAGCGAGCCTGAGAGTTCGTTGGCCTTGGCGTTCAGGCTCGCTAATCTATCGGTGGCCTCGGCAGCCCCGCGCTCGGCGTCCTGCACCTTGGCCGTGGTTTCGATGAGCGCGGCGGAAAGGCGTGCGCGGTCAGCGCCAATGGACTCGATTTCGGCCTCGATCGCCCGGCGCTGTTCCTCCGACTGGCGCAGCGTGTCCTCTACGCCGCGCAGCTCGATCTCCTTGTCCGTGCGCTGTTGGTCGGTTGGCGCGGGCGCCGCCGCCGGGGCGGGGTCGGCCAACGCGGCTGACGCCGCGCCGAAAGCGGCCATTAGGGCCGCGGCCCCCGACCCCATTCGCATGAAGCGGTTCAAGCGTTGCGCCATGGGCGGCAAGGATCACCAAATCTAGCCAATATCGGGGCGACCAGGCCTTCCGGGCGTCGAGGCCTCATGGCTCACAGCCGGCGCAGCGAGGGATCGTGCACGTATCGAAGATACGATCGGACCTTCCGGAAGCCGCCCTGGTCTCCAAACATCCGCTCCGCCTCGCTGTCCGGGATGAAGGGCAGCACCACCGTGTCATCGCCGGGTTTCCAATTGGCCGGCGTCGCGACACGGTATTTGGCGGACAGTTGGAGCGCGTCGACGACGCGCAGGATTTCGTCGAAACTGCGGCCGACGAAGGCCGGGTAGGACAAGATCAGCTCGACCCGCTTCGAGGGCGAGATGATGAACACATTGCGCACCGTCTGAGTCTCGCCGAGCTTCGGGCCGTGGCGGAAGTGAGTGGCGTCGAGCATGCCGAACAGCATCGCCACCTCACTGTCCTGGTCGGCGATGATTGGAAAATTGACCTCGGCGCCCTGCGTCTCATTGATGTCCGCGATCCACCGCTCATGATCGGCCGTCGCGTCCACGCTAAGGCCAATCACCTTGACGCCGCGCTTCCTCCACTCGGACTCGAGCTTCGCGGTCGCGCCCATCTCGGTGGTGCAGACGGGCGTGAAGTCCGCCGGATGCGAGAACAGCACGCACCAGGAGTCGCCGACGAATTCGTGGAAGCCGATCGGGCCGAGGCTGGTCTCGGCGGTGAAGTCGGGAACGCTGTCGCCGATCCGGATATAGCCCTGCCTTTCGAGCTGGAGGTGGGCCTTCGAGAACACCGTCTCGGGGCCTGCGTATTTGAACTCGAAGCCGCCGCGCGGCGCCTCCTCGGGATCGGGCAGCAGGCTCTCATATTCATGACCGAGCAGCTTGACGGTCCGCTTCTTCACGGCTCCGGCGAAGACGAACGCGCCGTCCGGCTGACGGACGAGCGGAAGGTCGAACCGAAACGAATTGTCGCTGAGGAACTCCTCCTCAGCCGCGGTGTTGACCCGCTGAAACAGCTTGTTTCGGTGCGGAAATCGGCCAAACCGCTTGATGACTGCAACATGCCTGTGAAAGATCTCGTGAAAGGCGTTGAGCGGGTCGTCGGCCTGGAGCACGGCCATCGCCTGATCCCACTCCTGCATGCACAGATGCTGGTCGTCGAGGACCTCCGAATGGGTCAGCGCCAGGCAGAGAAAAACCCGCTCGACCGGCGCCAGGCGCGCGCTCACCCCGATCCGCAGCCCGCGCTTGACCAGCGACCTGCAGTGCGCGTCGCACGCGTACATTTTGTCCGTCTCACGATACATGTTGCGCGGGAACTGATCGAGCAGGATCACCAGCGCCACCAGAAGCCGGGGATGCTCGACGTCCAGCGCCCAATGGTCGTAGTCCCCGCGCGACGCAAGGGCGACCTCCACCCCGAACCGGTTCCAGATCTCCTGGTCGGTCTCTTCCGACTTTCCGAACCATATGTTCAGGCAGTCCTCGATGCTCGGGCGAATCATGTAGGCGAGCACCTGCTCGGCCTTGTCGATCTCGGCGCTGGTGATTTGCATGCGCTCGCGATGGAGCAGCGTGCGGAGGTCGCGCCGCAAATCCTCGGTTTCGTCGAAAGTGAGGGCGTCGCGCTCCTCGAGGCCGGCAAGGATGACCTGGAGACTCTGCTGGACGCGCCTCGCAAGCAATTGCCCCAACTCCAGCGTCTCGGCAGGAAGCGCTTCGTTCATCAGTTGTCTGACCTTGGCTGGCGGCGCCGTCGGCGGAGAAAGCGGTCCGTCGAGCAGGGCCGGCGTTGGTGAAGGAGAACCGCGGCGAGCCCCCGACCTCCTGCGGATTGTCCAAACATCGCCCGCCCATCACCGTCAAGCTCATCGACGATGATAGGGGTGGCCGGCGAGAATCGTCATCGCGCGGTAAAGCTGTTCGCCGGCCATCACCCGCACGAGCTGGTGCGGCCAGGTCATTGAGCCGAAACTCACGATTCGGTGGGCGTCGGCGGCGAGCGCCGGGTCGAGCCCGTCCGGCCCGCCTATCGCCACCGCATAGACCGCTCGCGATGCGTCTCGCGCCCGCGCGATGTCCGCTGCCCATTCCTCGCTGGTCGCCGACTCCCCTCGCTCATCGAGCAGGACCAGAACGGCGTCCCTTGGCGCGGCGGCGAGGATCGCGGCGCCCTCTTCCCCCCGTCGCTCGTCCGGCCGGCGGGCCCGCGATTCGCCGATTTCGCGCAGATCGACCCCCGTGAGACCCGCGCCCCGAGCGCCCTCGGCCAGCCGCTTGAAGTAGCGATCGAACAGCAAACGCTCCGGCCCCGTCTTGAGCTTGCCGATGCAAACCAGCGCGAGGCGCATGTCTCAGCCCTTGGCCGATTTCGGTCTTGCCCGCTTCAGCTTTTGGCCGCTTCGCCGGGGCGATCGGCGCTCCACATCTTCTCGAGATTATAGAACCGCCGAACGTCGGGGCGGAAGATGTGCACGATGGCGTTCTGCGCGTCGAGCAGGACCCAGTCGCAAAGCGTCGTCCCCTCGACTTTCGGCGAAGGATAGCCGGCGTCGCGGCAGGCTTTGACGACCCGGTCCGCGATCGCGCCCACGTGCACGCTCGAGCGGCCGGAGGCGATGATCATGCGATCGGCGAGGGTCGTCCGGCCGGACAGATCGATCGAGACGATCTCCTCGGCCTTGGCGTCCTCGAGTCCTTCAACGATGATCTGCGACAAAGGGTCGGCCGCAAGCGCGTTCGCGGGGGCGGCGGGGCTGCGGGCGGAGGCCGCAGCGGATCGAGGCGTGAGGTTCAGCGTCGCATTCCTCTCCGCGCGGGGTCGATTCGCGCCCGCGCAGGCAAAACATGCGATCTCCGGCCGCGCATTTCAAGCTTGCTGTTTGGCGGGAGCGCTCACAGCGTCAACACGATCTTGCCGAAATGCCCGGCGTTCTCGATTCGCTCATGGGCTTTCACCACCTCCGAAAGGGGAAAGACCGCGTCAATGACCGGCCGCCCGCGCCCGGCTTCCAGGAGCGGCCACACTTTGGCGCGCAGCGCTTCGGCGATCACCGCTTTCTCCGCGGCCGGGCGCGGGCGCAGGGTCGAGCCGGTATGGACCAGGCGCTTGACCATGATCGGCCGCAGGTCGACCGTCGCCTTCTGGCCCTTCAGGAAGGCGATCTGCACGATCCGCCCGTCCAGCGCCGCCGCCGCATAGTTGCGCTCGACATAGTCGCCGCCGACCATGTCGAGAATGACGTCGGCCCCCCGTCCCTCGGTGAAGCGGAGCGTCCGCGCGACGAAATCGTCCTTGCGGTAATTGACCCCGAGATCGGCCCCTAGACGTTCGCATTGCGCGGCTTTCTCGTCCGATCCGGCGGTGGCGACCACGCGCGCCTCGAACGCCTTGGCGAGCGTGATCGCGGTCGTGCCGATGCCGGAGGCGCCGCCATGAACCAGCAGGGTTTCGCCGGCTTTGAGCGTCCCGCGGACGAAAACATTCGTCCAAACAGTGAAATAGGTTTCCGGAATGGCCGCCGCTTCGATCGCGGTCAGGCCGGCGGGGATCGGCAGGGCGTTGGTTTCATGGGCGAGGCAATAATCGGCATAGCCGCCGCCGGGGACCAGCGCGGTCACCTTCGCGCCGAGGCGGTGAACCCTGGCGTTCGGCCCCAGCGCCGCGACTTCGCCGGCGATTTCGAGGCCGAGCACGTCGGTGACGCCGGGCGGGGGCGGGTAGTGACCCTGGCGCTGGTGGACGTCGGGCCGGTTGACTCCGGCGGCTTCGACCCGGACCAGAACCTCGCCCTCCGCCGGGACCGGACGCGGGCGCAGTTGAATCTCAAGCGCCTCGGGGCCTCCCGGGCGGGGCGCGACAACGGCGCGCATCCTCTCGCTTTGGTCAGCCACACGACCCTCTCCCGGTTCCGGCCCAACTATCGGCGCTCGGCCGCGGTTCGTCAATCGCCGAGGGCCGAGGCCGTCGCCCCGTCCTCCGGGGGAGTTGCGCGAAACGTCGGAAGCGTTTCGGCCCGAGCGCAAAACCCTGCGCGATTGGGATAGCGGCCAGTCTCCACGACGTCCGACAGGACCGCGCGCGTGAAGCCGAACGCGCGGTCGACGGTAATGTCGGCAAGGCCTAGTTCGCCACTTATCCATCCTGACACGGGGAGTTCGGCGTCCAAGGCGCTCAAACCCGCAGTCAATTGACCCATGACCCGGCCGACCCAGGGCTCATGCTGCTTCTCGGCCGGGCGCAGCATCCGTTCATAGTAGCGCTGCACCGCCTTTTCCATGACCGTCAGCGCAATGCCGGTCGCCCGCAGCGCCGCCAGCCGTTCAGGCGCCTTCGCAGGCGTCAGTGCTGCGATGTGCGGATCGACTCCCGCGAGATAATCGACTCCCGCGAGATAATCGAGGATGACGTTCGAATCCATTAACGCCACTCCGTCGTCGGTTAGGAGGGGCGGCGCTTTCAAGAGCGGATTGAGCTGTGAGAATTGATCGATGTGCAGGAAGAGGGAGACTGGCCGATGTGTAAACGGAGTTTTGCTCATGATTATCGCAATCGCGACCCGGCGGACGTAAGGCGAATCAAGCATTCCTATGAGCTGCATAAGGTCACCTCGCCGACGAACCGCCGTAGTTAAGGAAAAGAAGCAGGCAAAAAGCAAGAGCGAAGCGGAGAAATCCGGCTGAGCGGACAAGCTTGCGCGCGCCCGCCACGCGCGGTAACTAGCTTGGCAGCGCGTCCGACCGAATCGAGGCGCCGAATGCGGGCGGAATACCAGTTTCAAAAGCGAGCTAAGCGAGAATTTTGACGACCCTGGCGGCTGCTTTTCCGCGGCTGGGCTCCCGCGGCGACCGCTCGACGGTTGGCCCCGGCCTTGGAGTCGAGCCGCCGATTCGATTGGGTGAAGACCGGCTCGACCGCAACGAGCGGCGCACCGCGTCGCTGCGTTGGCTCGCTGGGGCGTCGTTGGCTGGTCTCTGCGGGGTGACGTTGATCGGCGCCGCGCTCTATCTCGATTTTGACAGCCAGTACGATTTCGCCGAGGCGCCGGAGTTCGCTGCGCCGGCTAGCCCCGCCGAATTCGCAGCAAGGCGGAATCAATCCCAGCAAGGGCGACCGGCTCCTTCGGCCTGTCGACATCGTTTCTGACAAACAGACATTCAAGGCCCCGACGATCATCAAGGTTGGGGACCGGGAAGTGGTGAAGGCGCGTCCTTTCACCCGCCTCGAAACCACTTTGACCATGACCCCGACCGGTTTCGCCGACGCGGTGCCGCCATTCAACCCCCTCAAGATTGCGAATGGCGGAACAGACGTCGCCGATGCGCCGCCCGATCCCGGCCCCGTTCAAGATAACGCGGAGGTGACGTTTCGCGTCGAAGACCTCACACCGAGCGATGCGGAACATATCTCGGGCGAACTGACGCAAGCAGAGGCCGAAGCTCAAGTCGTCGAAACGCTGAAAGCGCCCCCCGACGTCCAAAAGGCGGCCTCTCAATCGTTGCCGCCGCAACTCCTGTTGATGCGGACGAGCCGGGCCGGCGAAGCTTTGCGCGAGCTCTCGGCCTATGCGACCGTGGGGAGCGTCAGTCCCAGCACGCCCTTCGCGTCGATCGAAGTGCGCATGATTCCCGAGAATGTGAGCAATGTCGTCAAGGCCAGCCCCGAAGACGCGTCTCCAAGCGAGAAGCTCGTTCAAATGCGCAACGGCCAGAGCTTCGAGGACGTGCTCAAGGCGAATGGCGCAAGCCCTGAGGCTGTACAGGCCATCCTGGCTGCGTTCGGCGTCAAGCACGGAGAATCGCCGGTCGGCGAAGGACAGAAGATCATTATCCTGCCCGAGGAGCCGGCCGTTCGGGGAGAAGGCTGGAATAGCGCGGATCTCGGTGTACGCAGACGATGAGCTTAAGGCGACTGTCGCGGTGACCGACAGCGGCGGCTACAAGCCGGTGGCGCTCCGGACCGCACAGGCGCCGCGAAAGCCCAAATCCGGTGAGGAGGACAGTTCGGGAGGCGGGATGAGCCTCTACGAAAGCCTCTACGAGACGTCGCTCAAACAGGGGCTGCCCCGATCGATTATCGACGTGATGACAAGGGTTTTCGCTAACGACGTCGATTTCCAGCGCGCAACGGCGCCCGGCGACTCGATCGAAGCGTTCTATTCCGATCCCGACGACATCAATCCTAGGCCGGAGCTGCTCTGCGCTTCGATGACGGTCCGAGACCAGACATTCAAATATTACCGCTTCCAGACGCCCGACGACAACAAGGTCGACTTCTACGACGAAAACGGCCGCTCTATGCGCAAGTTCCTGGTGCGCAAGCCGATCGCGGAGGGTGAGATGACCTCGCCGTTCGGGATGCGCTATCATCCGATTCTGCATTATGCGCGCATGCATACCGGCGTCGATTGGGCGGCGCCGATCGGCACGCCGATCTTCGCGGCGGGCAACGGCGTCATCATTAAGGCGGGATGGGACGGCGGCTACGGACGGCGGGTCGAGATCCAGCACGCCAACGGCTATGTGACCGCCTACAATCACATGTCAGGCTTCGGCCGCGGGATCGTCGAAGGCGCGCACGTCCTCCAGGGGCAAACCGTGGGCTACCTCGGGGATTCGGGACTGGCGACCGGCCCGCACCTGCACTACGAGGTTATCATCAACGGTAACTTCGTCGATCCGATGGCGATCAAACTGCCGCGCACCCGCGAGTTTGACGGCAAGATGCTTGCGGCGTTCAAGCGGGAACGCGATCGTATCGATCAGCTCATGGGCGAAGCTCCCTCCGCCGTGGCGATGTCGGTGGATAAGCCCGCCTCCGCGCCAGTCGCCGCGACCGCTGAATTTCAGCCGAATTCAACCGAAAGCCTGCCCCCGGCGCCTGAACCGAACCCCAACGCCGCGCGAACTTCGCCCGGGCCCAAGCCTGCCCTGCGAAGTTCGGCGAGCGACACGGATTGACGGCTTTTCGACAGTTTCGCTCCGCCCGAGTCGAGAACAAGCCGATGGTGCCGATAATGCGGCCCCGCAAGGCCGAGAAGCGTCTGCAGCAGACGATGGACCGCGGTCGCGGAGATGAGGTCGCGCCCGCGCGCGACGTCCGTCACACCCTGCAGCGCGTCGTCGACCACCACCGCCAGGTGATAGCTCGCAGCCAGATCGCGACCCTTGAGGACAATATCGCCCCAAACCTCCGGCGTCGCCCGATGCTGCGCGGGAACGGGGCCCTCGCCATATTCAGTCCAGCAAAGATCCGCCGGCGCGGCGTCGAGCGCGCGCCGCATGTCGAGGCGGAACGCGGCCCTATCGCCGCGGGCGAGGCGGTCGCGCGCATGCGTCCGGGAGAGCGCGCGGCAGGTTCCGGGGTAAAGCGGCGCGCCATCCGGGTCGCGCCGTCCGTTCGAGTCGCGCGTGATCTCCGAGCGGCTGCAAAAACAGGGGTAGACAAGGCCGCGCTCATCAAGATGCGCGAGCGCCGCCGCATAGTCGTCGCCATGCTCGCTCTGCCAGCGCGGCGGCGTGGGAAAGCGAAGTCCAAGCCAGGCCAGATCGTCTCTGATGGCGGCCTCGAATCGCGGCTTGCAACGCGTATGGTCCAAGTCTTCAATGCGCAGCAGCACGCGTCCACCCAGTTCGTTGCCGAGGCGTTCGTTGACGAGGGCGGAATAGGCGTGGCCGAGATGGAGCGCGCCATTCGGCGAAGGCGCGAAACGCAGGACCGCCGCGGTCGGCAGGACGTCATCGCTCATGGCGGTTAAGCGCCTGAACGGGCGAAAGCGCGCGCCGGGCCGCGCGCGGCCGGCGAAGGCAAGGATCTACCATCCCGGGCCTCCGATCGCCGACGAGGAGACGCTTCGCGAAGCGGCGGAGCGCCTGCGCGCCAAGGACCCGGAGCTCGTCGAGCGCCTGATCGCGATCGGCGGCCCGCCGCCGCTCCGCCTGAGGAAGGCGGGCTTCGCCGGCTTGGCCGCGATCATCGTGGCGCAGCAGGTGTCGACAGCCAGCGCGACCGCCATTTTCGGGCGCTTGCAGGGGCGCATCGTCCCGCTCGAGGCGGCCGAACTCGCCAAGGCGACGGAGGACGACTTGCGCGCCTGCGGATTGTCGAACGCCAAGATCCGCGCGTTGCGGGCGGTCGCCCAGGCCATCGCCGAGGGCGGCCTCGATCTTGAGGGCCTCGGCGGTCTGGACGCCGAGGACGCCCACAAGGCGCTGGTCGCGGTCAAAGGGGTGGGTCCCTGGACGGCCGACATTTTTCTCCTGTTCTGCCTCGGTCACCCGGACGCCTTCCCCGCTGGCGACCTCGCGCTGCAGGAAGCCGCCAGGCTCGCCTTGAACCTGAAGCGGCGTCCCGACGTGGCGAGGCTCGAGCGGATCGCCGAGCGCTGGCGACCCTTGAGAGGCGTCGCCGCGCGCATGCTCTGGGCTTACTATCGGGGCGTCAAGGCGCGCTCGGGGATGGCCCTCGCCGACAGTTCCCGATAAGCCAGACCCGCATCATCCCCGGAGCGAATGTACGCATGAGCGCCGTACTGGACGGGCCCCGAATCCCGGCGGCCGCCGGCCGAACCAGCCAACTGGTTGTGTTCCTGCACGGCTATGGCGCCGACGGCAATGACCTTATCGAGCTTGGCCGTCGATGGCGCGCGCTCATGCCTGAGGTTGGGTTCGTTTCGCCAAACGCGCCCGAGCGCAGTCCGGGGTCGATGGGCCGGCAGTGGTTCGCCCTCTCCAACCGGCCGCCTGACGATCCTGGCGGGGGCGCCGAGCGTTGGAACGGCGCGATCAAGGCGCGGGGCGCGATCGATGCGTTCCTTGACGCCGAACTCCAGCGGCTCGGGCTCGACGATTCGAAACTGGCGCTAGTCGGTTTCAGCCAGGGCGCGATGATGGCGCTGCATGTCGGCCTCCGGCGTCCGCGCGCGCCGGCCGCGATCCTCGGATTTTCCGGCCTCCTGGTCGGTCCCGAGCATCTGAGCGAAGCGACGGCCCGCGACTCGCGCGGCGCGCCGCCGCCCATCCTGCTCGTCCATGGCGATCAGGACCCGATGATCCCGTTCGAGGCCATGTTCATGGCGGCGGAAGCGCTTGCGCAAGCGTCGATCCCGACCCAGTGGCATCTCTCGCTCGGGATCGGCCACGGAATCGACGGCGAGGGTCTGCGTCACGGCGGTCTCTTTCTCGCCAAGGCGTTCGCGAACCGGAAGCGTTAAGGGTTCCGCCTCGGGCGCCTGAAGGCATAGCGAGCCGCGCCGGGCCGCGCGCGCTTTTGCGCCCGAATGTGCTTTTTCAAGAGCTTAAGACCCGCTTGCGCGGCGCCGGCAGGGCGGCCCGGGATCGCCGTGGCCTCGGCTCGCCTCGGGAGCGCACCAGAAGGGATGAGCGCCGGCCCTCGCCCCGTCCGCATGACGCGCGCGTTTCCCTCGCCCGATCGCCATAATCCTGTTCGGAGTGTGATCTGGATCACAGCGGACGCAGCGGCACAGCGTTAACTTAACGTCAAGAAGTTGGAAGGGATTGGGTCATGAAGAGGATCCTTGTGGCGGCGGCCTGCCTCATCCCGTTCGCGCTGGCGGCCGAGGCGAGCATCAACCGAAATTCGCCGGAGGCAGCCGTAAAGGCTGCTTACGTGGCCGATGAAACGGCCATCCAGGGCCGCGGGGCCGGGGTGATGGGCGACAACACGCTCAGGGCGCGTTTCTTCTCGCGTTCGCTGTTGCGCTCGATCGCGGCCGACGAAGTCATCGGCGAGGCGTCATCTGCAGCCCTTCGCGAGCCGTTTAGCGACAAGGCGCCTCACCTGGTGGCGCTCAAGGTCGCGGGGATCTCGGAAACTGGCGACCAGGCGAGAGTGATGGCCGAGTTCGCCCGGGGCGACGGCTCCCGTGAGCGGCTGACCTACGCCATGGTGTTCGAACGCGGCGAGTGGCGCATCAACGACATTCTTTACACCCTCTTCGATGGCGAATCCCACACGCTGAGGGGGATGCTAGCGGCGAACTGAGCGCAAACGATTCCGTGCGGCCGCCGCGAAACGAACGCGCGAGAGGAGATCTAAATCAAGGATGCGTCATAAGGCGACGTAAGTTCCCATCCTTAGGGATGGGCTGCGGACGCACCGCTCGGCGGCGACCCTTTTCGGGTCGTCCTTGATTTAGACCTCTCCTCGCGCGTCCTTCCAGCCAGCCTGAGGCTCGGCTTGGCGCGGGCTTCGTTCCCGCCTGCTGTGACCCAGCCAAGGCCGTCCCTCACATCAGAGTGATCGCGCGCCCCGACCCTTCCAGCGGGCCTTTCGCCGCCGTATGATCCGCAGCTGGAGGCTTGGATGCGCATTGGCTTGCGGATCGATCTTGCGCCCTGCGTCGCCGTCGTGCTTGCGCTCATGGCTCTTCATGCGCCGCGGGCCGGGGCGGCGGGCCCGCCTGTTGCGGTCGACGCTGCAATCGTGCTCGCCACGGACGTCTCGCGCAGCATTGACGATGATGAGTTCGCGCTCGAGCGGCGCGGCTATGCCGACGCGATCCAGAGCCAGCAGCTCATCGACGCCATCTCCACCGGCCCGCATGGCGCAATTGCTCTATCGTATGTCGAGTGGGCCGGCGACGGCGAAGAGCGGGTCGTTGTCGACTGGGCGGTGATCCGCAACCAAGCGGACGCGCGCGCATTCGCTGCCGCGATGACCGCGGCGCCGCGCTCCTATCTCGGGCGGACCGCGATCGGCGCGGCGATCGATTTTTCCTTCGCCCTGTTCGCCGAGAGCGCCTTTGACGCCAACCGGCGGGTCATCGACGTCGCGGGCGACGGAACCAGCAACCAGGGCCGCCTCGCGACCGAAGCGCGGGACGCGGCGGTCGGCGCGGGCGCGGTGATCAACGGGCTCGCCATTTACAACAAGAAGGCGGCGATGATGGGCGGCTATCTCGCCATGCATACCAACCCGCCTGGCGGCCTCGCCCAGTATTACCGCGAGAACGTGATCGGCGGTCCCGGCGCCTTCGTGGTGCAGATCGACGATTTCAGGACCTTTGGTGAGGCGATGATGCGCAAGCTCGTCAACGAGGTCGCCGCCGCGCGCTCGCCGCGCGGCTGAGCGAAGCCATGCCTCGTTAAAGGTCAGAGCCGGCTCGACGCGCGTTACCGGACGTGCAGAGGTCGAATTCAGAGGCCGCTGCCTTCATGGTTGATTTTCGCGGTCGCCACGTCGTCCATCCTCTCCTGAACGAACCTTCCGATCGTCCTTTCGCCGACCGACGCGCTACAAGCAAAGAACATTAGCGCTAATTCTTTACTCAAGAATTATGCCAGTCGCCGCCAGTCCAAAAAACACAGCGAACCGGTCAACGCGGGCGCCCATTGCTGTCGGCTGATGATTTTTCAGTCACATGCGCGCCTCGTAGGCGAAGCGCGGCCAAGGTCTCACGCCGTCGCGACGCCGAAGCGCGCGGTATAGAGCGACGCCCGCTCCCGTTCGCGCTCCGGATCGATCCCGAATTCCTCCGGGCGATAGCGGTTGGCGCCGTAGCCGCCATTTGGCGCCTCAGCGACTTTCGCCGCCATCGCCGCACGCGCCTGTTTTGACAGCGCAAGCCCGAACGCATCGTAGATCGCAGCCACCGTTCCAACCGGATCGGCGACCAGCGCGCGATAGCGCACATGCGCGACGCGAGGGCGCAGCGGGAAGGACGGATCATCGGCGACCTTTACCATGCGCCCCATCCCGTCCTGCCAGTAATCGGCGACCTGGCGGCCGATCTCGCGCCGGTCGATCGCGGTCGTGAACGGCGCGCGCAAAAGCTCCGTCAGGCGCGCGGCGGAGGCAAGCACATGACCGGGATCGCGATGCGCCAGCACCAGCATCGCGTCGGGGAACACGCGTGCGAGCGCGTCGAACGAGAACACGTGTTCCGGCGATTTCAGGATCCACCGTCGCGGCGCCGCGCCCGGGCCCTGAAGGTGATGGAGAAAGCGCCTCAGGAATCGATAGCCCTCGTCATAGCCTGACGCGTCGAGCCAGGCGCGATAGGAGGGCGCGCGATAGACGTCGTTGAAGCGCGGGCTGCGGAACACCTGGCTCGTGAATTCGATGCATTCCTCCGGCGCGTCCGCCTCGATCGGATGCAGGCTCCTGATGCCGGGCGAAAGCCGGTTGAAGAACCGGAGCTGGAGCTCGACCTTCCTCCGTCCCGCGCCGAACTCGGCCGCGCGATGCCTGGGATACGGGTAGATCGCCTCCCAGATGCGAGGGGCGCGGTGCGCCGGGTCCTCCGCCATGAGTCCATGCAGAAAGGTGGTGCCGCTGCGCGGCAGCCCGGCGATGAAGATCGGCGCGGCAAGCGGCCGCGTCAGGATCGTGGGATCCTCACGCTCCTGATCGGCGAAGATGAGAAGCGTCGACAGCATCCGCTTCAGGTCCCAGCTGGCCGCCAGGCGCCCGAACGGCAAGAGCCGCGCCTCTTGCCTGAGGCTCGAGGTGAGAGCGTCGAGCGCTTCGATGAGACGCGGATCGGCGAGCGGCTTTGCGTCCAGGCGCGTGGCTTTCGCCGCCGCGGCGATCAAGGGCTCCGGCGCAAGCATCGTTTCGTCATCGCCGAGAAGGGCGCCGGCGAACCGGTTCATTCCCCAGGCGATCATCGGACCGCCGGCGGCGGAACCATCGTCATCACACGAACTCCAGTCGCGACGGGCGCACCCGATCCGCGCAAGACGGCCGAACACGGAACGTAAAGCCTTGAGACCGGCTCAAGGTTCCAACGCCCGCGAATAGCAGGCGAAAGCGAGCGCCGCCACTCACTTTCGCCATGGAGGCGATCGGGCCGCAGCGAACGATCTCACCCCCGTTTCACAGCGATTCGTCACAAAACCGTCCGCAAAGCGTCACCTCGACGTCACTCTCTCGTCCGAGGCTCGCAAGCATCGAAACATGCCTCATGGTCTCGAACACATCGGCGCGTTCACGATCGGGCGCCTGTCGCTGCTTTTCATCGCAGCCAGCCTCTTTGGCTCCCTCTTCGCCTTGGGCGCGGCGTGGACGGCGCTGAGGTTCGCGCGGCGGCCGGCCGCACCGCCTCCCGCAAAGTGGCCGGACGTCTCGATCCTGAAGCCCCTGTTCCGCGCCGAGGCGCGGCTTTCCGAGAATCTCGAGACGTATTTCCATCAGGATTATCCGGGCGAGAATTCAATTCGTTTTCGGCGTCCAGGATCCGGGCGACAGCGCGATCCCGGTCATCAAATCGCTGATCGCGCGATATCCCGGGCGTGACATCCAACTGGTCATCAACGGCGCCTCGCATGGGGCCAACCGTAAGGTCTCGAACCTCATCAATATGGCTGAAGTCGCCCGCCATCCCGTCCTCGTCGTGAGCGACAGCGATGTGGCTGTCGGTCCGGGTTACTTGCGCACGCTGGCGGCCGAACTGGCGGGGCCGCGCGTCGGCGCCGTGACCTGCCTCTATCGCGGCCTTCCGAGCGCCGGGTTCTGGTCGCGCCTCTGCGCCATGGCGGCGGACGACCAGTTCCTGCCGACCACACTCCTCGGGCTCGCGCTTAGGCTAGCGCGCCCGTGCCTCGGCGCGACCATCGCTCTCACCCGAGACACGTTGGCGAGGATCGGCGGCTTCGAAGCCGTGGCCGACCAATTGGCCGACGATTACGCCATCGGCAAGGCGGTGCGTCAGGCCGGGCTCCGGGTCGTCCTGCCTGCAATGCTGGTGGCGCACTCGTTCGAAGAAAAATCGCTGAGCGAGGCGTTTCGGCATGAACTGCGCTGGGCGCGGACGATTTTCACCGTCGATCCGGTCGGCTATATAGGCAGCGGCTTCACCCACGCCCTGCCGCTGGCCCTGATCGGAGCGGCCCTTCGCGGATTCGACGCCTTGGGGCTCGCCGCGATCCTGGCCGCTCTCGTGTGCCGGCTCTTTTTGAAGTATCGCCTCACGCGCGAATTTGATTTGCCAAATCCCGACTACGCCCTCGTTGTCGCTCGGGACATCCTCTCGTTTTTCGTTTATTTGGCCAGTTTCTGGTCGGCCCGGATCCGTTGGCGCGGGCAGGATTTCGCGGTCGCGCGTGACGGAACGCTGCTGGCGACGGTTGAGCAGCGAGCAGGCTCCGGATCTTGATGGAAAGGCGATGGGTTGATGCGCACGCTGTTTCTTCAGGCGCCCTCCTTCGACGGGTTCGACGGCGGCGCTGGCGCCCGCTACCAGACGAAGCGCGAGGTCGCGTCCTTTTGGTATCCGACATGGCTGGCCCAGCCAGCCGCGCTGGTCCCTGACAGCAAGCTGATCGACGCGCCGCCGCATGGCATGTCGCTGGCTGAGGTGGTGGCGCAGGCCAGGGACTTTGACCTCGCCGTCGTGCACACCTCGACCCCCTCATTCGCCGCGGACGTCAAGGCGATCGCGGCGCTGAAGGACGCCAATCCGGCGCTGAAGGTCGGGTTGATCGGCGCCAAGGCGGCGGTCAACGCTGAGGGGACCCTGAAAGCCGCGCCGCTCGTCGACTTCGCCGCCCGCAACGAATTTGATTTCACCATCAAGGAGGTCGCCGACGGGTGGGACTGGAAGTCCATCCTGGGCCTTTCCTATCGGGACGCCAATCGCCAGATCCAGCACACGCCGGACCGGCCGATCCTGGAAAACATGGACGACCTGCCGTTCGTCACGCCCGTCTACAAGCGCGACCTCGACATCACCAAGTATTTCGGCGGCTATCTCCTGCACCCCTACATGTCTTTCTACACCGGGCGGGGCTGCAAATCGCGCTGCACCTTCTGCCTCTGGCCGCAGACCGTCGGCGGGCATCGCTACCGCACCCGCTCCGTCGGCCATGTGATCGAGGAAATGAAGTGGGCCAAGGCGGCGTTTCCGGAGGTCAAGGAATTCTTCTTCGACGACGACACCTTCACCGACAACCTGCCCCGCGCCGAGGCGATTGCGCGGGAGCTCGGCAAGCTCGGCGTCACCTGGTCCTGCAACGCCAAGGCCAATGTGCCGCGCGCGACGCTCAAGGTGCTTCGCGACAATGGTCTGAGGCTCCTGCTGGTCGGCTACGAGAGCGGCAATCAGCAGATCCTGCACAACATCAAGAAAGGCATGCGGGTCGACGTCGCCAAGCGCTTCGCCAAGGATTGCCGCGAGCTCGGCATCAGGATCCATGGCACGTTCATCTTAGGGTTGCCCGGCGAGACGAAGGAGACGATCAAGGAGACGATCGAGTTCGCCAAGGAGGTGAACCCGCACACGCTCCAGGTCTCGCTGGCCGCGCCCTATCCCGGGACATTCCTTTATAAGCAGGCGCTGGAGAACGGCTGGCTTGAGGACGTCAACATGGACTTGGTGAACGAGGACGGCCGGCAGATCGCCCCCTTGAGCTATCCCGGCTTGAGCCACACCGAGATTTTCAATTCGGTCGACACCTTCTACCGCAGCTTCTATTTCCGCCCGGGCAAGATCGCCTCGATCATGGGCGAGATGGTGAAGAGTCCCGAGGTGATGAAGCGGCGCCTGCGCGAGGGCGTGGAGTTCTTCCGCTTCTTGCGCGAGCGGCACGAGACGGCGCACTGAAATATCTGATCGTCACGGCCGACGATTTCGGCCTCGCCGAGGAGGTCAACCGGGCGGTCGAGCGCGCGCATGTCGAGGGAATCCTCACCGCGGCGAGCCTGATGGTCGGCGCGCCGGCGACAGCTTCGGCCGTGCTGGCGGCGCGCCGGCTGCCGCGGCTCAGGGTCGGGCTGCACCTCACGCTCACCGACGCGAAGCCGGTTTTGCCGGCTTCCGCCGTGCCTGATCTCGTCGATGCGCGCGGGCGCTTTCGCGCACATATGGCGCGCTCCGGCGCGGCGATGTTCTTTCTGCCCCACGTGAAGCGGCAGATGCGGGCGGAGATCCGCGCCCAGTTCGAGGCGTTCCGCGCGACGGGCCTCAAGCTTGATCACGTCAACGCGCATAAGCATTTTCATCTGCATCCCTCGATCATGAGGGCGATCCTGGACCTGGCGAAGGAATTCGGGGTCGCGGCGGTTCGGGCGCCTGTCGAGCCGGCGGCGATCGTGGCGCAGGTCGAAGGCGCGCCTCGCCATTTCTCGGCCTTCGCGGCTCTGGCGCGCCGCCAGCGCGCGCGTCTCAGGCGGGCAGGCGTCGCCGCGCCCGATCAGGTTCTCGGACTTGCCTGGAGCGGCGCGATGACCCGTTCGCGCCTCAGCGGGCTGATCGCGCATCTGCCGGATGGGATCACCGAAATCTACACCCATCCCGCGACCGCCGCGGGCTTCGCCGGAGCGGCGCCGGGCTACGCTTACGAGGAGGAACTGGCCGCGCTGACCTCGCCCGATATCCGCCGTGAGATCGCTGAGGCTGGCGTTGCTTCCGGCGGCTTCCTGGACGCGATAGACTTCGGCCGCGGGTGAACGGCGAGGAGGTGACGATGGCGGTTGCTCAGACAGAAATCGCGCTTGACATGAGCGCGCCGGATTTCCGGCTGCCGGCGACGGACGGCCGCGCTTATGCGCTGAAGGATGTCGCGGGCGCGAAGGGGACCGTCATTGTCTTCATCTGCAATCACTGCCCCTATGTGAAGGCGGTGATCGATCGGCTCGTCGCTGACGCGCGCCTGCTCATGGGCGAGGGCGTGGGCTTCGCCGCCATCTCCTCGAACGACGCAGCGAGCTATCCCGAGGATTCCTTCCCCAAGATGGGCGAGTTCGCGAAGAAGCACGGCTTCCCGTTTCCCTATCTGCACGACGAGACGCAGGAGATCGCGCGCGCCTATGGCGCGGTCTGCACGCCCGACTTCTTCGGCTTCGACCGGGAGCTCAAGCTCAAATATCGTGGTCGGCTGGACGAGGGCCGCGCCTCGCCGCCTCCGCCGAACGCGCGCCGCGAGCTTCTGGAGGCGATGCGCGCGATCGCCGAAGGCGCGCGAGCGCCGGAGAACCAGACGCCCTCGATCGGCTGCTCGATCAAGTGGAAGGGGCGGGGATGAGAGCTCGCGGCTTCATGGGCGCCGCGACGTTTGGCGTCGGTCGCCCCGGCGCTTGGCGGCCATGTCCGCGAAAAGCCGGCCTCTGCTTTTCGTGAGCCCATGGTCTAACGGCCATTTTACCGGCGCGCCCCAACGTTTTCAGTGGGTTGGGACCCCGTTTAGTTCCGTCCCAAAAAATCGCGCGCGCCGGCGGCGTATATCTACCTATTGTAACTGTCATATATTGGCGCGATGCCGCGCGGGCGGTCCCGCCCCCCGCTCCCCCGGCAAGACTCGCGGGGCCCTCAGCTCGCGATTGGGCCCTGCATGGTCTTCAGCGCCGCTTCGACCTGGCGCCAGGTCTTCGCCTCGTCCTTGTCGTCGAGGCGTTCGCATGTGGCGGCGCGCTGGGCGGCTTCGGCGATGGCGCGATCGCCATGCGCGTCCATAAGCCCGCGCGCATAGTCGTTGATCAGCGTCTCTTCCATGGAACAGTCTCCTTAATCGAGACGCGTCGCGCGCCCGTAATGAAGGACTCCTCCCGGAGCGCGACTGTTCCAAAAGGAAAGCAAAAAATGACGGCGGGAGCGCGTCAGGCCGGGGGCTTCAATTCGAAAAGCGTTTGTACGAGCGCCGCGATGAGATTAGCCTGGCGGCGGCGCGACGAAGGGGTCGAGGCTTATGAAGGCCCGTGATTTCGACGAAAAATTCGACGCGGGCGCGGACGTCTCCGGCGATATCGACTGGGGAAAGGCGCGCCGCCCCAACCTCACCCTCAAGCGCGTCAACGTCGACTTTCCCGCCTGGGTCGTCGAGGCGCTCGACCGCGAGGCCCGGCGCCTGGGCGTGACCCGGCAGGCTTTGGTCAAGCTATGGATCGCCGAGCGGCTCGAAAGGACGGCGTAACCGGCGGTCATTCCGCCGGCCGAAGAAGCGTTCCCGCCTCCTTCCCCGTTCAGGCGCCGAGCTGGTACTTGCGTCCGGCGGGGCGGCGGTCGGCGCCGGCGGGATGGAGGCCTGCCAGGAACGCCCACGCGCCTCTCGTCCAGCGGGCGTCGGCGAGCGCGTGATGGCGGTTTTCCTTCTGGCGGGGAAGCTCGGGATCGCCAAGCTCGATCGCCCATTGCTTGATGTCGAGGCAGAGCTGGGGAAAGTGGAACGGCAATTCCTCGAGGGCGCCGAAAAGCCCGACCAACGCGACCCAGTCGAAGGCGGGGAAATAGCCCCAGAACACCGGATGCTCGTCGCCGTCAGCGAAATTGCGAAGAGCGTAGCTGATGTCTTCGCGGCTCATCCCGTTGCGGTTAAGCTGCGGGCGCACATTGGCGAGCGTCCATGGGTTCGCCTTTGACCAGTCGACCTCGCTGCTCTCGGCGTAAAACTCCCGCCCGTCCTCGGCGACGAGGCCGATGCTGATGAGATCGATCATGAAGGGCTGCGCGATGAACTCGGTGTCGAGCCAGTATTTCACGGGAATCTCAGTGGAGCCGGTGGACGTTCACGAGACAAATTGTCAATCGGTCGAGCCGCGATCGTCATGGATGGACGGGCTCCGTTTCGCAGGGGGGTTGGAGGCTTCGGCGACTGGACTGGAGCGGTCATGTATTCGGCCTTTGGGTGCGGTTCCATGACCGCGGGCCACGCGCCGCAGGCCTCGAGCGCCACCAGGCACGGCGGAAGCTTGGCGAAAAACGTCATCATCCTCTTTCGCCCGAGCCGCTTCTATATGACGATCCTGCCTTCGGCATCCTCGCCCGTGAACCTGAAAGACGCACTTGGCGATATCGAGCCCAATCGTGATAGCGTTCATGAGGGACGGTCTCCTCGCTGGGTTTTCACCCGCAAGCTTGGCGCAGCAGATGCCGTCGGGGGCCGTCCACCCAGCATTGCGAGGAGCCATTGGGGCGCCGAAAGTCGCCCGTCCTTCCGGACGCGCTATGGGCGTCGAGAGACGCCCGTCATTGTGAGGAGCGAAGCGACGAAGCAATCCAGGAGCCATTGGGCGCCCTACGGCCTTCTGGATCGCCGCGTCCCCGCGGATCAAGCCCGCGGGCCCTCGCGATGACGATCATGGTTTGAGAAGGGGATCTCGATGGCCATCCATTTCATCAGCGTCGTCCCGATCCTGCCATCTTCGACGTCGCCAAGGCGGACGAGTTCTATCTGGGCTTTCTCGGCTTCAAGGTCGATTGGGATCATCGTTTCGACGACAACACGCCGCTCTACCGGCAGGTGTCGCGCGGCGACCTGGTTCGCCACCTGAGCGAGCATGACGGAGATGGCTCGCCCGGCGCGCGGCTGCGCCCGCTCATCGTGGTTCGCGAGACGCCGCGACCGACGAAGGGGAATCGCCTAGTCCAGGGCGCCTCTGGCTTCCAGAGCCGATGGGTGTGAGCTCGCCGCCTCCTGATAGATTGCGGCGGCTCCATCGCGAAACGCCGCCACCGCGCCATCGCGCAACGCCGCCGCATCAAACTCGCCGTCCTCCCGCGCGAGGCGGATAATGAACTGCGCGACGGCTTGACGTTTTATTTCGTCGGCGCCGATTTCAAGACTTTCTACCGCGGCCGTGAACGCCTCGCTCATTTTTGACAAAGTCTCAGGTGTAAAAATAACCCCATGTTCCACGTAGCGCCTGATCGGCATTTTCGTCGCTCCCGTTATGCCGCCACCTAAGCACGTCACGAAAATCGTATTGCAGCGTGAGCGCGTCAAGCCCTCGCAAACCTTAAAATTATGACAGATGACCGAACGGGCGGGCTTCGAGATTTCCAAATGGAATGCTCCTGCTTGACCGGGCGGCGCTGGTTCAGCGCGTTGTCGCGGAGGGAACCATGACGACCATCACCGGTTATGTCCCTGATGAGCCGCAGCGCTACGCCTATTCGGGATCGGCATAACAATTATTCATCCCGCACCCTCCCGAACGGCGAGAGGCCTCCCATATGCTGCGCTCGCTGCGAGATGGGCGCTCCCATGAACGGAGGGAATGGATGCGTGTCTTAAGGCCCCAAGGCGCCCCGGACCGAAATATCCAACTTCGCAAGCTCTATCAAACGGTTCGCGAAGCCACCACCCGACTCGGCGCGCCGCTGTCGGACGCCGACGCGACCGTGCAGTCGATGCCGGACGCGAGCCCGGCGAAATGGCATCTCGCGCATACGACCTGGTTCTTCGAGCGGATGATCCTCGAACAGAATCTCCGCGGCTATCGCGGGTTCGACCCTCAGTTCAATTTCCTGTTCAACTCGTACTACGAGAGCATCGGCGCACGTCAGCCGCGTCCGAGGCGCGGCATGATCACGCGCCCGTCGCTCGAGACGGTCTACGCCTATCGCGACCATGTCGATCGCGCGATGGCGTCGCTCATGCAGGATGATCTTTCGCGTGGCCTCGCCGATCTGATCGAGCTCGGCTGCAACCACGAGCAGCAGCATCAGGAGCTTCTGCTCACCGACATCCTTCACCTGTTCGCGCAGAACCCTCTGCACCCGGCCTACAGGGATCCTGGCCCGATCGCGGTCGCCAGGACCGACAGCGCGCCTCCGGGCTATCGCAAATTCGATGGCGGGGTGGTGGAGATCGGGCACGACGGCGCGGGCTTCGCCTTTGATTGCGAGGGCCCGCGGCATCGCGCGCTTGTCGAGCCCTATGAGCTGGCGGACCGGCTCGTCACCAACGCCGAATGGATGGCGTTCATCGCCGACGGCGGCTATCGCACGCCGCTGCTCTGGCTCTCGGCCGGATGGGCGACGGTGCAGGCGGAGGGCTGGACGGCGCCGCTGTACTGGGACGAGCGCGCCGACGGCTTCTGGTCGATGACGCTGCGCGGCGCGCAGCCCGTCGATCCCGCCGCGCCGGTCACGCATGTCAGCTACTTCGAGGCGGACGCGTTCGCCACCTGGGCGGGCCGGCGGCTGCCGAGCGAGTTCGAGTGGGAGCATGCGGCGGTTCAAGAGCCGCTCAGCGGCAATTTCGTCGAGTCCGGACGCCTGCGCCCTGCACCGGCCCAAGTCGGACAGCCGGGCTTGCGCCAGATCTACGGCGACGTCTGGGAGTGGACGCGCAGCGCCTTCGCTCCGTATCCGCGCTTCAAGCCGGCGGAAGGCGCGGTCGGCGAATACAACGGCAAGTTCATGTGCGGGCAGTTCGTGTTGCGCGGGGGCTCGTGCGCGACGCCGGCGAGCCACATGCGGCCCGCTTATCGCAATTTCTTCCCGCCCGGCGCGCGATGGCAGTTCTCGGGGCTGCGACTCGCGGGAGACGCTTGAGATGCTCGACCTCGTCGAAGAGAAGCTCGGCCAGCACGAAGCCTTTCGTGCCGACGTGCTGGCTGGTCTTGCGCAACGGCAAAAGACGCTCCCCAGCCGCTGGCTCTATGACCAGCGCGGCTCGGAGCTTTTCGAGGAGATCACGCGCCTCGACGAATATTATCTGACGCGAACCGAGACCGCGATCCTGCGCGCCCATGCGCGAGAGATGGCCGGGCTTTTGGGCGAGGGCGCCGTGCTGCTCGAATATGGGGCTGGAGCGGCGATCAAGACCGAAATCCTCATCGACGCGCTTCAGCGGCCCAGTATCTACGCGCCGATCGACATCGCGGCGGATTTTCTCGCCGAGACCGTCGAGCGTCTTCGCGATCGGTTCCCTGAGCTTCGGACGTGGCCGATCATCGCGGACTTCACCGCCGACTTTGACATTCCCGCCGATGTTCCCGCCCGTCGGCGCGCGGCGTTCTTTCCTGGCTCGACCATGGGCAATCTCAGGCAGCCCGAAGCCGCAGCTCTGCTTCGTCGGATGCGCAGGCATGTCGGGGAGCGCGGCAAGGCGATCATCGGCGTCGATTTGCGCAAAGACGTCGAGACGCTCATCGCGGCCTACGACGACAAGCGAGGCGTGACCGCTGAGTTCAATCTCAATCTTCTCGCCCGCATCAATCGCGAACTCGGAGGCGATTTTGCGCTCGACGCCTTCGCGCACGAGGCGCGATGGAACGAGAGCGAGTCGGCGATCGAGATGCGCCTTGTGAGCCTGAAGCCTCAGCTTGTGTCCGTGGCCGGCAGCGGCTTCGCCTTCGCGCAAGGCGAAACCATCCATACGGAGACCTGCCGAAAATTCGACGTCGCCGGCTTCGCTCACGCCGCCCAGCTGTGCGGCTGGCGGGTGGACAAGCTGTGGAGCGATCCGGCTGAGCTTTTCGCGGTATTCGGTCTCAGCGCTGACGCATGAGCGCTTCTCAGGCGCTCGCCACTTTTCCTTGAACGACCTGGCCTCGACCGAAGCAAAACCTGCGCGACGCCGGTCAGGCCGCCTGCGTAGGTCTGCGAGGCCTGCGCGTATGGATGAGGTGCGGACGCCTGTGGACCAGACGCTTGCTGCGCTTGACGGCGCGGGGCGGCGCCGATCGGAATGAATGTTCAATAATCGGGCCGCCGACCGGGAGAGCGGCCCCAAACGGCTCAGAGCTCGCGATCTTCGTAAACTCCTCAAGCTCGCCGATATGAAACTTTTCCTCGTCCAGGTCTGGCCTCAGTTTGGTCGCCCCCGCCCACAAGAAGAATGCGATCAACGACAAAAAACAGATTGCGCCGTATACCTCAAAAACCGTCGTTAACATTTGGCGCCTAGCCTCTCCCCACACCAACTAACATGTGAGGCGCTTGTTCCAGCATATTTACATTATATATTTGCACTCGTCCCCTTGACGCACGCCGCGCGACGGTCCCCGCTCAATGGCGGCATGGGCTCGCGTTCACGATTTTCCTTGAACGGCCTGGCCTCGACTTCGAAACTCGACGGGCGCGGTCCTCCTTGACGAGGCTCGTGGCCGTAAGGCTGCGGCGGCTCAGAAAGTCGCCGAGTTGATTCTAATCAGACCGCAGCAAAAAAGCTGCGCGACCGCCGGTCATGCCGCCTGATGAGGTCTGTGACGCTTGCGCGTATAAACCAGGTGCAGATGCCTTTGGATCGGACGCTTGCTGTGCTTGATCGGGCGGGGCGGCGCCGATCGGGACAATATAGCAACGAGCGGGCTTTCGACCGGAAGAGCATTGCCGACCGGCTCAAAGCTCGCGAGCTTCGTAAACTCCTCAAGCTCGCCGATATGAAACCTTTCCTCGTCCAGGTCTGGCCTCAATTTCAAATATATTTGCTCTGTTCGCTTTCTAAAATTGCACCGCAAAAAATGTTATATGGATATGGTTCTATTTCCTTGCCGCTTCACTTACCTTGTTCGCAGTGTTAACCTGCGGCGAGCAGCGCGATAGAGGCTGGATACTGGCAAGTCAGCTCCGCAAGCTTCGGCAGCGAGGCCGACAATTTCCAGAAGACGCAGGACTTGTGTCCCCGGTTGAGCCGCGCCCTCACCACTTTTCCTTAAACGGCCGCGCTTCGACCTCGAAACTCCAGGCGGAGCGGTCCTGGCTGACGAGGTCGGCGGCGATCGCCGCGACCCCGTCCGGGGCGATGTAGAAATCGTCCGGGCGGTCGGCGAAGCGGGAGCGCGTGACCGGTCCGCCGACCACGCCGTCGACCACGATCAGCGCGACATGGATTCCGGCAGGCCAGAGATGGCGGGCCATCGATTCGGCGAGCGCGCGCTGCGCCATCTTGCCTTGCGCGAAGGCCGCCGCGCCGGCCGCGCCGCGGCGCGGGGCGGTCGCGCCGACGACGATGATCGCGCCCACGCCCTTGCGGCGCATGGCCGGAATCGCCTGCCGGCCGGTCAGGAATAGGCCGAGCGTGTTGACGCGCCACGAGCGCTCGAGATCCTCCGCCTTGACCTCCTCGACATTCCCCCAGACGCCCGAGCCGGCGTTATAGATGAGGACGTCGGCGTCGCCGAGATCGGCGCGCATCGCGGAGAACACGGCCTCGACCGAGGCCTCGTCGGCGACGTCGCACGCGTAAGACCTGGCGCCAGGCAGTTCGCCGGCGAGCTTGGCCGTAAGCTCCGTGCGCCGCGCCATCAGCGCAACGGCGTAGCCGTCGGCGGCGAAGCGGCGGGCGAACGCTTCGCCGTTGCCGGGGCCGACGCCGACCACCGCGCATACAGGGCGCTTGCTTCCGTCCGCCATGGCTGAGTTCCTTCACGACTGATGGCGCGCCATCGAGCGCGCGCCGCCGGTTTCAGCCTAACCCTGCGCCCCTCGGCCCCGGCGCGCAACGATCGTTTTCCCGCCGCGCTTGACGGTTCGCCCCGAACGCGCCAACTGAGCTTAAACGTGTCGCCGGCGGGGCGCCGGACAAAGGACGCATGAGGAGACGCGAGGATAAGGCGATGACCATTCAACCGTGGGTGAAGTCCTATCCGCCGAACGTGCGCCGGGACGCGCCGCTCGATCTCTCCTCCGTGCAGAGCGTGCTTGAGAAGGCCGCCGAGCGGTTCGGCCCGCAGCCGGCGCTCGACTTCATGGGCAAGCGGACAACCTACGCGGAACTGGACGCGCTCGCGAACCGCGCCGCGGCGGGCTTCCAGAAGCTCGGCGTCAAGCCCGGCGTTCACGTCGGCCTCTACCTGCCCAACACGCCTCACTACGTCATCGCGTTTTTCGGCGTGCTGAAAGCCGGCGGGACGGTCGTCAACTACTCGCCCCTGGACGCGCTGCGGACGCTCGAGCTCAAGGTCAACGACAGCGAGACCGACATCCTCGTCAGTCTCGACCTCGCCTCGCTCTATCCGCAGGCGGAGAAGCTCCTCGCCTCCACGCGTCTCAAAACGCTGGTCATTGGCGAATTCGCCGAGATGACGCCCGCGCCCGGGCCGGTGAAAGCGCAGATGGCCGCAGGAAAGATGCTCTCCGAGGTGACATACGACGAGCGCCCATGTCGCGTTCCGCGATCTGATCGACAACGACGGCCGCTATCAGGCCCATCCGCTCGGCGCGCTCACGGATGAAGTGGCCGTCGATTCAATATACCGGCGGCACGACCGGTTCGCCCAAGGGCGCGATGCTGACGCACGCCAATCTGACCGCGGCCTGCTCGCTCTACACCGAAGTGATGACCCGCGGCGAAGAGGGCTTGCGGGTGGGCGAGGAGCGTTTCCTCTGCATCCTGCCGCTGTTCCACATCTATTCGCTCACCGTCGTCATGCTGCTCGGCTTTAGGCTGGGGGCGGAGCTCGTCCTTCATCCGCGCTTCGATCCCGCGGCGGCCGCTCAAGGATATCGTGGAGAAGAAGATCACCGTCTACATGGGCGTGCCGACGATGCATGTCGCGCTCCTGAGCGAGCCCGGCGTCGAGGCGATGGACTTCTCGTCGCTGCGCCTGTGCGCGTCGGGCGGCGCGCCGTTGCCGGTCGCGGTGCAGGAGCGGTTCGAGAGCGTCACGGGCCGCAGGTTGACCGAAGGCTGGGGCATGACGGAGACGGCGCCGATCGGCACGTTCACGCCGCGCGAAGGGCGCAGACGGCCCGGATCGTGCGGCGTTCCTTATCCCGGGACGGAGATGAAGTTCATCGACGTCGCCAACCCGGAGCGCGAGGTGAAGCTCGGCGAGCGCGGCGAGATCTGCGTCAAGGGCCCGAACGTGACGAAGGGCTATTGGAAGAAGCCGGAAGCGACTGCGAATTCCATGACGGCGGACGGCTTCTTCCGCACCGGCGACGTCGGCTATATGGACGAGGACGGCTTCGTCTATATCGTCGACCGGACCAAGGACATGCTCTTGTGCGGCGGGTTCAACGTCTATCCGCGCAACATCGAGGAGGCGATCTATCAGCACCCCTCGGTCGAGGAGGTGAGCGTGATCGGAATCCCGGACGACTATCGCGGCGAGACGCCGAAGGCTTTCGTCAAGCTGAAGGCCGGCGCGCCGCCGCTCACGCTCGAGGAGATGAAAGCGTTCCTGAAGGATCGGCTGGGAAAACACGAAATGATCAGCGCCATGGAAATCCGCGACGAATTGCCCAAGACGCCGGTGGGCAAGATATCGAAGAAGGACCTTCGCGAATACGAGGCGCGGGCGCATGCGAACGCGTGAGGGCTTGAGACCGAAGCGAAGCAAACAAGCGCAAGCCTTGACCGTCGCCCGTGCTGGATATACATTGATCTAAATGTCTATCCATGGAGAGGTTCCGTGCAGGTCGCCAAATGGGGCAACAGTCTCGCCGTCCGCCTTCCCGCCGCAGTGGTCGAGGCCCTGCGACTCAAGGAGGGCGACGAGATTGACATTCACGTCGCTGGCGAGCGCGAGTTCGTCGTTGCGCGGAAGCCAAGTCGACAGGATTTCCTGAACCGGTTGCGCGCCTATCGGGGGCGCTTGCCCCGAGACTTCAAGTTCGACCGGGAAGAGGCGAATGCCCGGTGATTTTCTTCGACACCAACGTCCTCATTTATATCGCCTCCGACGACTCAGAAAAGGCGGATCGCGCTGAAGCGATCGTTCGCGAAGGCGGAGCGATCAGCGTCCAAGTGCTGAATGAAATCGCAAATGTCGCTCGGCGCAAAATGAAATTGTCCTGGCAGGAAACGCGCGGCTTTCTGTCCTCACTGCGCGAGCTATTGACTGTTCACCCGGTGACTGTCGACACGCATGAGTTGGGGCTTGCGCTGGCTGAGCGGCACCATCTCGCGATCTACGACGCGCAGATCGCCGCTTCCGCTCTAATTGCCGGGTGTGACAAGCTCTGGTCCGCAGATATGCAGGATGGGATGACGATCGACCGGCGCTTGCGCATCGTCAATCCGTTTCGCGCCAGCAGCCGATGACCGCCTGATTGAAGTGTCCCGATGAAACCAGCCGAAAGCCCCTCCGCGCTGAAAGTTCAGGCCGCGCTCGGCGACCGGTTCAAGGTCATGGAGTTCGACGCCAGCACACGCACCGCCGCCGACGCAGCGGCCGCGATCGGCTGCGAGGTGGCTGAGATCGCCAAATCGTTGATCTTCCGCGGCGCGACGAGTGGGCGCGCGGTATTGATCATCGCCTCTGGCGTCGATCGCGTCGATGAGAAAAAAGTGGCCGCGGCGGTGGGCGAGCCCATCGCGCGCGCCGACACCGACTTCGTGCGCGAGGCGACTGGCTTCGCCATCGGCGGCGTGCCGCCGGTTGGCCACAAGACCCAGCCGATCGTTCTCATCGAGCAATCGCTCATGCAGTTCGGCGAAATCTGGGCGGCGGCCGGAACGCCGAACGCGGTCTTTCGCCTGACGCCGTCCGACCTCGTCAAACTGACTGGCGGGCGCACGGTCGCGGTCGCGCGCAGATAGGGACGCTGGCCATGAAAGGAAACGCGGCGGGGAAGATCAGGATCGGCGTCGGCGGCTGGACATACGAGCCGTGGCGCGGCGCGTTCTTTCCCAAAGGCCTGCCGCACGCGAAAGAGCTCGCCTATGCGGGCTCGAAACTGACCTCGATCGAGATCAACGGCACCTATTACGGCTCACAGAAGCCCGCGAGCTTCATCAAGTGGCGTGACGAGACGCCGGACGATTTCGTCTTCGCGGTCAAGGGGCCGCGCTTCGCCACCAACCGCCGCGTTCTTGGCGAAGCCGGCGAATCGATCGAACGCTTCTTCAAGTCCGGCGTCACCGAGCTCAAGTCCAAGCTCGGACCGATCAACTGGCAATTCGCGACGACGAAGCGCTTCGACGCCGACGATTTCGCCGCATTTCTGAAGCTGCTCCCCAAGTCGGTCGACGGCCTCGCCATCCGCCACGTCGTGGAAGTGCGCCACGAGAGCTTCAAACATCCCGACTTCATCGCGCTTGCGCGCGAGCATGAGGTCGCCGTCGTCATGGCCGGGCGATTCCGACTACCCGCAGATCGCCGACGTGACCGCGCCATTCGTCTACGCGCGCATCATGGGAACGACGGAAAACGAGGAGCGCGGATATTCCGACGCCGCGCTCGATCAATGGGCGAGCCGCGCGAAAACATGGGCCGCGGGCGGCTCGCCAAAAGATCTCGCGACAGTGGCGCCGGCGCCGAAATCCGACGCCGCCGGCCGCGAGGTGTTTCTCTATGTCATCAGCGGCCACAAGCAACGCAACCCGGCCGCTGCGATGGCGCTGATCGAGCGCCTCAGCTCTTGAGGAAGGCGAGGAGATCCGCGTTGATCGTCTCGGCGTGGGTGGTCGGCATGCCGTGCGGAAAGTCCTTGTAGGTTTTTAAGGTTCCGTGTTTGAGCAGCTTCGCTGACAGCGGGCCCGCGGCGACATAAGGCACGATCTGATCGTCCTCGCTGTGCATCACCAGCACCGGCACATTGATCTCTTTCAAGTCCTCGGTGAAGTCGGTCTGCGAGAAGGCGACGATGCCGTCATAGTGCGCCTTGGCGCCGCCCATCATGCCCTGGCGCCACCAGTTCCAGACCACCGGCTCGATCGTCTTCGCGCCGGGCCGGTTGAAGCCGTAGAAGGGTCCTGCAGGCAGGTCGTAGTAGAACTTGGAGCGATTGGCGGCGAGCTGCTTCTGCAGATCGTCGAACACGCTCTTGGCAGGCCGTTGGGGTTCGCCTCGGTTTTCAACATCAGCGGCGGCACCGCGCTGATGATCGCAGCCTTCACGACCCCCTGCTCGCCGCGCCGCGCCAGATAGCGCACGACTTCGCCGCCGCCGGTCGAATGGCCGACGTGGATCGCGTCTTTGAGGCTGAGATGGGTGGTCACCGCGGCGAGATCGTCGGCGTAATGATCCATGTCATGGCCGCCGCCGGTCTGGGTCGACCGGCCATGGCCGCGCCGGTCGTGGGCGATGACGCGATAGCCATGGCCGAGAAAGAACAGCATCTGCGCGTCCCAGTCGTCCGCCGATAGCGGCCAGCCGTGGCTGAACACGATCGGTTGTCCGCTTCCCCAATCCTTGTAATAAATCTCGACGCCGTCCTTGGTGGTGACCGTCGCCATAATTCCTCCCTCGGCAATCTGGAAACGAAGGCTCCCCAGCGCGGAACGCTATCGGATATCGCGCACGAGAGCGATCGGCAAAATAATGGTCGACGGCCTCAATCCGAGATGGACGAGGTGAGGGCGCCGATCAGGCCGCTTCGCAACCCCGGCCGCAAGCTAAGCCGAAACAGACAGCGCTGCGCAGCGCAGTCCCGAAGCCGCGGACAAGCGCGCGAACGCCATCCGTCATGGCGGAGCTCAAGCCGGCGACGCCATAGCGGTCGAGCGGCGCGAGTTGCGCGCGGAGATCGTCAATTTTGAGCCGCACCGCCAACGGCGCGTTCCCTCGGTGGAGGTTCGGCGAGCCGAGCATGACATGTCTCCAAAGGATTTCGTTTGATTCGCACGATACAGACTGGGTCTGACCTCAATGTGACAGGCTCGGGACCTGGATCGGATACGAACAAGACGCGATTTGGTTTCGCGGGAGGCCGCAGTGTCGCCGTCTGGCGATCTCGCCGAAAGAGCGCGCGAATCTGATGGACCTGCGGCAAACGATCATCCCGAACAAGGCGCGCAACCTGACACCCGCCCTCCCCAAGGCAAGGCGGCGGTTCGGCCATAACGGGATATCGAGGCTAACAGCAGAGCGGGTTGACCATCACAAGCTAGCAAAGCCTCACGCTTGTTCCACCTGTCGACCGGCCTGCGGGGGTTACCGTCAAACCGCCTTGACATAGCGGTTCCGTCGGGAAAAACTCCCGCCAACGAGTTCGTAGTCGATCAACTTCCGGGCTCCATCCCTCAGGTCCGGGAGAATCTTCAACGGGGGGACGAGGAGACGCTTCCATGAGAGGACACGCCAAGATTCTAACTATGACGGTCGCCGTCGCGACGTTGCTGTCAGCAGCGCCAGCGCTTGCGCAGCCAGTCGACACCGCTCGCATCGCAGGCGGCAGCCCCAATGACTGGCTGGCGTATCACCAGTCCTATAACGGGTGGAGCTATAGCCCGCTCGATCAGATCAACGCCAACAACGTCAACGATTTAGAAGTCGCCTGGATAGCTGTTCCGGGGCATGCGACCCGCGGCTTGCAGACCATGCCGCTCGTCGCCGACGGCGTACTGTACTACACGGGATCCTATAGCCGGGTGTTCGCGCTTGACGGCGCAACTGGCAAGCAGCTCTGGTCTTACACGCCGGAACTCGATGACGCGCTGATCGCGCGCCAGACGCATTCGCCATACAATCGCGGGGCCGCAATTGGCGACGGGCGGCTTTATGTCGGCACCGTCGATGGCCGGTTGATCGCGCTCGACATGAAAACGGGCAAGGTGGCCTGGGACACCAAGCTGCAGGATTCCCAGAAGCTGACGGTCGGGTTCACCGGCGCGCCGCTCTACGCCAAGGGCACGGTGGTCATCGGCAGCCAAGGCGGCGAATGGCCCGGCCAAGGCCCGATCTATGGCGTCGACGCCGCGACCGGCAAGGTGAAGTGGAAGTTCAACACCGTTGGCGGCGACGAGGCGTCTAAGCAGAGCTACGGCAACGATTCCTGGCGCACCGGCGGCGGCGGCGGCTGGATGCCGGGCACGTTCGAGCCGGAAACCAACATCGTCTACTGGGGCACAGCGAACCCCGCGCCGCTCTATGACTGGGCCGGCGACAAATGGAAAACCGAGGGCGCGCGGCCCGGCGACAACCTTTATACCACGTCAGTGCTCGCCCTCGACATCGACACCGGCGACCTCAAATTCTACCATCAGGAGCTGCCGCACGACACCTGGGACTTCGACAGTGCGATCGGCGAGTTCGTGAAAATTGACCGCGACGGCAAGCACTACATCGTGCATCCGAACAAGAGCGGTTTCATGTTTGTCTATGACCGCGACCTGAAGGTGCAGAACGTCTGGCCGCTCATTCAGAACTATAATTTCGTCAAGGGCATCGATCCAAAGACGGGCGAGCTGATCGGCCGACGCGACTTCACGGCCGGAAAGGCAGACCGACCCGCTGTGCCCAGCGATCGACGGCGGCGTGAGCTGGAATTCCGGTAGCTACAGCCCGAAGACCGGACTTTACTACAAGGTGGGCAACGAGTGGTGCATAGCCCTCGAGGTGGTGAAGACCACGCCCGTGACAGTGCCGGTGGTGCAGCTCAATATCGGCGCCAATTTCCACGAGGTTCCGCCTCCGGGCGATGAAATCTACGGTCATCTCGATGCGCGCGATCCGATCACTGGCGCCAAGAAGTGGGAGGTGCGCTTTCCGCAGCCGCCGCTATCGAGCGTGCTGTCCACTGGCGGCAATCTCGTGTTTCTGCCGGACGCGCGCGGCATAGTGCACGCCTACAATGCGGAAACTGGCGCCGAGTTGTGGAACCACTCGGATGGGCTCGGTCATGTCGGCGGCATCGTCAGCTACTCCGCGGGCGGCAAGCAATACGTCGCCGTCACTGTGGGCTTTGGCAGCCTAGTCGGCGATGGGTACGGGAAGTTGTTTGGCGAGCCTTTCAAGAGCATGCCGCGCGATGAGGGCTTGCTCGTGGTGTACAGCCTGAAGTAAGCAAATAAGGAAGGGGCGGAGCGCGCCGGCGCCCGCCCCGACCCTTTTTCACACCCGCGCCGGAGTTTAACCCCGTGAGCAACCGCGCATGGCTTCTGCTGTTTGCGGGAGCGCTTATGGCTCTCGCGCCCGATTTGGCAATTCCGCAGCAAACAGCGCCACCATCCGCGGCGGCAGCGCCGGCGTCCAAACTGGATGTCCCGCAGCTCTTCGCCACCACTTGCGGCTGGTGCCACACGGATGGCGGCCGGGTCGCAGGCAAAGGGCCGCAACTTATGAACACCGCGCGTAGCGACGACTTTATCCGCAACCGCATCAAGAACGGCAAGGAAGGCGCGATGCCGGCGTTCGGCAAAAGCTTCTCCGATGCGGACATCGATCAGATAATCGCTTATATCCGCAATCTGAAGCCGGACTGAGGAGTGATCTTGCGATGAAGCGCGTCCTCCCTGCTCTCGCCCTGTGCTGTCTTGCCTTCGCTGTCCATGCGCGCACGCTCGCCGAGATCAAGGAGCGTGGCGTGATCGGGCTTTGCGCGCATCCGAACTCGCTGCCGTTCGCGAGCAAGACGGCGGAGCCGCCGGGATTTCAGATCGAGCTGGCGCGCGCGCTGGCGCGCGAGCTTGGGGTGTCGCTGACGCCCGATTGGATTTTGACGGCCTACCAGATCTCCCGCGCGGACTGCGACATCATGCTGGATGTGATCGCCGACCCCGAGGCGCAGGAGGAGACAAGGCTCAAGCTTTCCGAGCCTTATTACCACTCAGGGGTGTCGCTGGCGGTGCCGCAGAACAGCCGGATCAGCTCGTTCGCGACCCTGGATGGCACGACCAAGGTGGGCGTGCAGGTTGGATCGCTCGCCGCCATGACGCTGGATCAGCGGCACGTCCGCATTTCCATCTTCGGTTTTGAGGAGGACATGCTGGACGCGATCGGGGCGCATGAGGTCGACGCCGCAGCGGTGACCGCGACCTCGGCCGGATATTACAACAAGCGCCATCCTGGGCACGAGGTGGTGGTCTTGCCGCCCGACGAGACCGCGCCAGCGCTGTCGTGGAACGTAGCCGTGGGAATGCGGCGGCCTGACGCCACCCTCAAGGAAGCGATCGACGCGGCGCTGTTGCGGTTGACCAAGGACGGAACGATCGCCGCGATTTATGCGCGCTACGGGGTGACGTTGCAGCCCCCGAAGTTGTAAGCGCTGATTTTGCTCAGCGGCGCCCCGCGCCTTGCTCGACTTGACACTGCAGCGAAGGCCGACAGACGAACTCTCGCCGACGCTCAGGCCCACTCGCCTTTGCGGAACACCGGCGTGCGGGCGCCGTTCGCGTCGAGGCCGTCGATGTCAATTCTGTCCGATCCGATCATCCAGTCGATATGGATCATGCTCTTGTTGCCGCCCTGCGCGGCGATCTGATCCGGGCTGAGCTTCGCGCCGTCGACGAAGCATTTCGCATAGCATTGCCCAAGCGCGATGTGACACGCGGCGTTCTCGTCGAACAGCGTGTTGAAGAACAGAAGGCCGCTCTTCGAGATCGGCGAGGAGTTCGGCACCAGCGCGACCTCGCCGAGGCGCCGCGCGCCATCGTCGGTGTCGAGCACTTGTCTCAACACGTCCTCGCCGCGCGAGGCCTTCGCTTCGACAATGCGCCCGCCTTCGAAGCGGACCGCGATGCCGTCGATCAGCGTGCCCTGGTAGGAGAGCGGCTTGGTGCTGACGACGTGGCCATCGACCCGGCGCGCATGCGGCGTGGTGAAGACCTCCTCGGTCGGGATGTTCGGGTTGCAGGTTATGCCGTTCTTCGCCGTCGCCGCGCCGCCCTCCCACGCGTGGCCGTCGGCGAGCCCGATTGTGAGATCCGTTCCCGGCCCGGTGTAATGGAGGGCGTGAAATTTTTTCGCGTTCAGCCATTTCGTCCGCCGGTTGAGCGCCGCATTGTGCGTGGCCCACGCCTGAACTGGATCGTCATTGTCGACGCGCGAAGCGGAGAAGATCGCCTCCGCCAGCCTGCCGACGGCGACGTCCTCCTCGTCTCCCGGAAAGACCCGCTTCGCCCAGGAGGCGGTCGGATAGGCGACGATGTTCCAGTTGATGTCGAAGCCCGCGATCTTTTCCAGCGCCGGCTGGTAGGCGATCGAATTGGCCTTGTTGGCGCGCGCGACCTTGGCGGGGTCCTCGTGCGAGAGCAGCATCGGATCGTCGCCGACGATGGCGAGCCGCGCGGTGTTGGCCGCGAAGGCCTTGCCGACGCCCTCATAGAGCCAGCCTGGCGCGCGGTCGAAGCTCGCATCGGGAGCGAAACGATAGCGCGCGAGCGTGATCTCCTCGTCGGAGAGGATCGGCGTCACCAGGCCGGCGCCGGCCTTGTAGGCTTCGGCGACGATGCGACGCGCCAGAGGCAGCGCCGCGACCGGCGCGGTCAGGAACAGGTCCTGGCCCGGTTGAAGCCTCAATCCCACCTTGATCGCCGTCGCGGCCAGCCGCTCGACCTTCTGATGATCGATCGACGGGAAATTGCGCTGATGGGTGGTCATATGCGGGCTCCGGAGAGATTGCCCCTCGTCGCGCCAGCCCCGCAAGGGTCGGCTCGTGGCGCGCCGGTGGGCGGCTCTTGTCGGCGCTTCATGCAACCAAGCGCCGATACTCCCCGCTGTCTATCAAATCGACGAAAAGGGGGCCAGCCTCTTCCGGCCGGCCCAGCTCTTAGCGAGTGGCGGTCCGGACAGGTTTTTTCCCGGTCCGATGGGCCGCCTGCTTCGGGCGCGGCGCCGACCGGGGCCGCGCCGCCGTCGAGGCGGCTGACTGGGTCGGCTTCGGGTCCATGAGCGCGACCTGGATCACCTTCGCGCGATACAGGGTCGCCGCCACGTCGCCGGAATTGTCTTCTGACCGGCTGGAGGTATCCGGCTCGCCAACGTCATAGCCCCTGGCGCGCAAAAGGGTGACAAGCGACTTCGCGTCCTTGCAGGTGTCGGCGCTATAGCAGGAGACCTTGCTCCCGTTGATTTGTCCCGGGTCCAACGTCTGTCGGGTCGCGACCGCCATCCCGATCGCCTTCAAATCATCCCCGAGCGCATCTGCGGCGGATACCCCGGCCTGGCTGGTCGTGGTGATCATGACGACCTGTGGGGCCATGGCCTTGAGATCCGCCTTGAGATCCTCGGCGAAGGCGCCCCCATAGGCGAGCACGTCGCGAATGCTGTCGAATGCGGCGGGCCTGGAAGCCTGTTCCGTGAGCGCGGCGTGCAACAGGTTATGATAGACGGAGAATTCGATGCGGTCGTGCTTGACGCCCTCAGCGGCGCGCTGCAGCGGCGACTCCGTCAGCGTATCCTTGTCCTCTTTTGCCCATTCGTCGGTGACGAGGTAACCCCCGAGAAGAAAGGCGAGAGCTACGGCGCAGAACGCGAGCGCGATCCACAGCGGAGCCATGAAATAGCGGGAATAGCGTCGCTTGTGGTGGGATTCGCTAAGCATTGAACGCCCTCCGGTATTCTTGAAGCGCAAGCTTCGCGAGACCAATGCGGTCATCGAGATGCGCAAAGCGCGGCGCAGGCCGCTCGAAGACGCGCATGAACTCGCTCGTCGCGTTCTCGACGTCCGGCGTCTGCCGGACGGCGCGGACACTGGCCGCTTGCGAACCGCGCAGTTCGTTCAAGAGAAAGCCGTAGTTCGCGGCGTCGTTCTGATAGTTGAAGCCGTTCTCTCGCAGCCACTCCTCGAATTGGGTTCTCCGGCTCGCGGTCCATTGGCACCAGCCGAGGCCGCCGCGGCCCCCCATCACCGGATTCTGCTCCTGCAGTTGTTTAAATCCCCCACATTCCCAGCCGATATTGCCGAGGATGCCAGCGGCCTGAGTCTCGGAAAGGCCCAGATCGCGCACGAGATCACGCATGATTCCCGGCGCCTTCTGCCGGAACAGGCCATAGATCCCGGTCGGAACCGGTGCTGGTTTCGTGGCGGTAGCCGCGCCCGAATTCTTTCCGGACGTGGGAGACGGAGAAGGAGTCGAGGCCGCCTCGGCGTCTCCCGGATCGCTGTTGTCCTGCTCCTTCATTTTCGGATTCGTCACTAGGCGCCCATTGTGGAGCGCGTCGTCCTTCCTGCTCGAGCCGAGCGACGAACCGAAATAATAGGCCATGACGGTCGTGAAGGCGGTGACCAGAGCGCCTAGAACAACATTGAAGACATCCCGGTTGATGACCTGTTCGCGCGCACTCAAGATGGCGTGCAGCAGATACCAGATCATTCCGACGAGGACGAAGGCGAGGATCGGCGCGACCCATGCGAGGGGACTCTGCTCTTCCGCGAGCTGCATCTGTGTCGAACGCGCCACTTGCCGGTCCTGGAAGTCGAGCAATTGTCGTTGAAATTCCTCTGCCCTGATCCGCTCGCGCTCCTCCGCGTCCATGCGATACCGCTCGAACTCGACCCGCTGGGCTTCCTCATTCGCGCGGTCGCGCTCTTTCAGGTCCTCCAGCGCGATATCTTGCAGATCCTTCTCCAGCTGCGCATTCGCGGCCGGCTTCTGCATCTCGGCCTTTACCGTCTGTGGATCAGCGGTCTCCGGGTTCTGCAGGCCAGTCGCCTTCTTTATCGCCTCGAGGACTTGATCCTGAACAGATCTAGACTGCTCATGAAGCGGCGCGCCCAGCTGCTTAATGATGTCAGGAAAAAGCTCGGCGACGATTCCCAGTAGCGGAAGCATAGAAAGCCTCGCATTGAAAAAAGGTTGATGAGAAGAATCTGTGAAACGAAACTCGAACGCCAACCGCCCTACCTAACATCACGCCTTTGTGATGTGATCATCATCACACGTCAGACACACAAGGACTTTGGCCAGCGCCGCCATGATGGCGCCAACTGTCCCAGCAGGAGCGCCGTCCGAGGCGGAAACGATCAAGGCGTGACGGCTTTCGCCGTGGGACGCGCGGGAAGACGCAAACCGTCCTATATGCTTGAGTAAACGTAACAGCGGACAACAGCATGGCGCGCGTCTTCATCACCGGTTCATCCGACGGCGTTGGCCTCATGGTCGGGCAGCTTCTCGCCGATCAGGGACATAAGGTCGTGCTGCACGCACGCAACGACGCCCGCGCCGCGGACGCGAAGAAAGCCGCGCCCAAGGCGGAAGCGGTGGCGGTCGGCGAACTCGGCGACGTCGCCGCGGCGAAAGATCTCGCCGCGAAGGTCAACGCGCTCGGGCGCTTCGATGCGGTCATTCATAACGCCGCCGTCGGCTTCGGCGAAAGTCGTCGCCCGACCAAGGACGGCGCGCCCCATGTCTTCGCCATCAACACGCTCGCGCCCTATATCCTCACCGCGCTGATCGAACGGCCGAAGCGGCTCATCTACTTGAGTTCGGGCATGCACACGCGCGCGAGCGCAAACCTCGACGACATCCTGTGGCGCAAGCGGGCCTGGGACGGATCATCGGCTTACGCCGAGAGTAAGCTGCACGATGTCATGCTGGCTTTCGCCGTCGCGCGCCTCTGGCCCGATGTGCTGTCGAACGCGATGACGCCCGGCTGGGTCCCGACCAAGATGGGCGGAGCGGGCGCGCCCGACGACATCGCCCAAGCGCATCTCACGCAGGCGTGGCTCGCGACCAGCGGCGATCCCGCCGCGCTGACGACCGGCGGCTGTTTCTACCACCTGAAGCGGCGCGAGCCGAACCCGCAAGCCGGCGACGTCGCCTTGCAGGACGGGCTCATCGACATCTGCCGGGAGATTTCCGGAATCGAATTGCCGTCCTGAGGGGCGGCGGATCTCGCCGCGCTCCCCGAGCATGGGGCCTCAACGCCTTCCCTCGCGCGAACCGCTTAGCGCATGCGCGCGATCCCTGTATGGTGTGTCCCGCTATAGCCGTTCGAAAGCAGTTCGTCGTATAGCTTGTCGACCTCCTGCGCCTGGCCGCGCGAGAATTCGCCTCCGACCGCGCCCCGGGTCGGCTGGTGCTTGACCCCGTTCTGAATCGGCCAGCCGCCGCCGTGGACTGGCGGATTCTGGGCGAGCGCCGCCTGCGCCAGGCAGGAGAGCCCCCCGGCAACGGCGGCGACGATGGGCATTCTACGGAACATCGCGAGACTTCCCGATCTCGGTTGAAATGCGATTGCAGGTTGGCTTGGGAGCGACAACGAGACTTCGACTGTCGACGAATATATAAGCGTTATCATCTGAAACCGAAGCCCCTGCTGTCTTTGCGAAGGCCCTTCGTCGACCGGGCCTGGCTTGGGAATTTCGGGGGCGTCGCGGTTGGCGCCGCCGGCAGAATAGTGAGCCATTGGACGGCGCCGCAGAAGGCTGGACACAATGAAGCGCATTGCAACACTCGTAACGGTCGTTGCTTTGATCGCATGCTGGGCGCCCGTGTCTCTAGGAGCCGCGCAGACCGTCTCGCACAGGCCAGTCAAGCCAAAGAGCGGGCAAGGTCACAAGGTCCCGATGCGACATGACCAGCTCACGCTCTATCCCCACGGTCGGCCCGCGCGGCGAGAACCGGCCCATAGCTATGCACGTCACCGGTTCGATCAGCCGAGCGCGATCCACAATACGTTTATGGGCGTGCAACGGTGGTGAAAGCGCGCAACCTATCTGACGCGCCCGATCTGAGATCGCGTGCCCGGGGCCTCGGAGAGTTCCGTAAGGCTAACGCGCCGGCCATACCAGTTCTGGCACCACCTTGTAGGGATAGTCGGGCTCGGCGTAGCCGTGAGCCTTCTGCCGCTTCGGTAACGTTGGCTTCTTCCGCGGCAGCTTGTCGTAAGGAATCTGCGACAAGAGGTGGGAGATGACGTTGAGCCGGGCGCGCCGCTTGTCGTCGGAGCGCACCATATGCCAGGGCGCCCAGGCGGTGTCGGTCGCCTGGAACATGTCGTCGCGCGCTCGCGAATAGTCGTACCAGCGGCTATAGGATTTCAAATCCATCGGCGACAGTTTCCAGATCTTGCGGGGATCGTCGATCCGCGCCTTGAGCCGGCTCGTCTGTTCCTCCTCGCTCACCTCGAGCCAATATTTGATCAGGATGATCCCCAACTCGATAATCGCCTTCTCCACCGCAGGCGTGAGCTCGAGAAAGCGCTTCGCTTGCTCAGGCGTGCAGAATTCCATCACCCGTTCGACGCCGGCGCGGTTGTACCAGCTGCGATCAAAGATGACGATCTCGCCGGCCGCCGGCAGATGGCGCATGTAGCGTTGAACGTACATCTGCGACTTCTCGCGCTCGGTCGGCGCGGGCAGCGCCACAACCCGATAGACCCGCGGGCTGACCCGCTCGGTGATCGCCTTGATGACCCCGCCTTTGCCGGCGCCGTCGCGGCCTTCGAACAGGACCACGACCTTCAGTCCCTTGGCGACGACCCAGAGCTGCAGCTTGACCAGTTCGCCGTGCAGCCGGGCGAGTTCCCGCTCATAGTCCTTTGCGCCGAGCTTGTCCTGGCCTTCAGAAGCGCTCTCGCTCCTGGCCTTTTTTGGCTTGTTCAGACGTTTTGTCCCAGCCATTCCTTCCTCCCGTTCATTCTCCAGCGCCGATCCATCGACGGAGCGGGTTTACGCCCGATCTCGATCCTGCTCTTTCCGGAGATCTGCAGCACTCATGATTGTCCGGCTAATCAACGCACCAAGCTGCGTCTCTCAGCCGCCGAAGATCACCTTGCGGAAGCGGACGCTGGCGATGGTGAAATAGACGACGCCGATCGCGAACATTGCGACGAGCGGGCGCCACACAAGGGTGATGTCGGCGCCACGGAACAGCACCGCCTGAGCGAATTGCACGAAATGCGGCGTCGGGCTGATTGTCTGAATGAAATACTGCAGCCAGATAGGCATGCTCTCCATCGGCGTGGCGCTACCCGAGAGCAGTTGGGTCACAATCAGCACCGGCATAGCGAGGAGACCGAACTGGCCCATTGTCGTGGCCAGCGTGCCGAGCATGATGCCGAGCGCCGCGACGACGAGGGCATAGATCGCGGCGCCGAGCAGGAACAGAAGCAAAGACCCGTTGATCGGCGAGCCGATCCACCAGTGCACGACGAATTGCAGCGACAGCATCGCTGCGACCAGGATGACAAGGCCGTTGGCGATCATCTTGGCCAGCATGATCTCCGACGGCACGACCGGCATGACCAAGAGGTGCTCGACCGTGCCTTGCTCCCGCTCGCGGATCAGAGCCGCGCCGGTGAGGATGACCGTCAGAAGCGTGATCTGGTTGATGACCTGGGTCATCGCCGAGAACCACGCCGTCTTGAGGTTCGGGTTGAAGGCGGCGCGCACAACGAGATTGATCAAGCCCGCGGTCGCGCTCTCCCGCCCGGAGATGAACCTCTGGATCTCATTGGCGATCGCCGTGTTGAGGTACCCGGCGCCATTGCCAGCTTGCGCGACCGCCGTTGCGTCAACGTTGATCTGAATTTCCGTCTGGCGCTGGGCGCGAATGTCGGCCTCGAAATTAGGCGGGATCTCGACCACGAACAGGAGCTTGCCCTGATCCATCAACGGGTCGATCTCGGAAGCGGTGATGTGCACCGGCGGCTGGAAGGTCGGCAGCCGAAGCCCCTCGGCGATGCGCCGCGACAGGTCCGAGCCGTCCTCGTCGACGATGCCGACAGAGAGATTGGTCGCCTCGGTTACGGCGCCGGTCGCCACCGTGTTGACCGAGATGCTGAACGCGTAGACGACCAGTATCAGCATCGTCGGGTCAGCCCGGATGCTTCTCAGTTCCTTGATGACCAGATGGAAGATGTTGACCACATGGTCGACGAAGGTCAGGGGCTTCGCTTCGGCGAGATGCGGGGCTTTGGGTGAGGCAACCTCGGACATCTCACGCCTCCTGCTTGCGAAGCAGAGACCAGCGAAATGGCCAGGAAGACAATGCGCGATGAACGCGATCGCCGCGATGTCGCGCCATAGGTCGGCGATGCCGAGCGCCTTGGCGAATACGCCGACCGAAATCTGCTGGTACCAGGACGAGGGAAACGACAGGCCGATCACCCTCGCCCCGCCGGAGAGCGAGGAGACCGGCGCGAGCATTCCGGAGAAATTGACCGCCGGCACGATCGAGAGAATTGCCGTTGCGAAGACGGCTGCGACCTGCGTCCGGGTGAAGGACGAGATCAGAACGCCGAACCCCACTGTCGCGACAACATAGACGATCGTTCCCACGAGCAGGACGAGGAACGGTCCCTTCGGCGGCACGCGGAAAATGAAAATCGCGATCATGAGCAGGGCGAAGAACGCGATCATCGAGACCGCGATATAGGGCAACTGCTTTCCAACAAGGTACTCGAACCGAGTGATCGGCGTCGAGCGGAAGTTGGCGATCGAGCCGGTCTCCTTCTCGCGCACGACCGCGATCGCCGACATGATCGCCGGAATCAGGCACAGCAACAGCATGAAAATGCTGGGCACCATCGCGTTCACGCTGAGAAAGGCCTGATTGTAGCGAAAGCGGGTCTGGATATCGTCGGAGTTCCAGGCATTGGGACTGCCGGCGCGGTGCAAGCTCCGCTGCAACTCTTCTCCTTGCTTCCGGATTACGCGGGTCACGTAATTCTTCGCCGTCTCGCCGCGGAACGTCATCGCGCCGTCGACCGTCGCGTCGACTTCCGGCGTGCGGTTGTTGAGAAGGTCTCGGCCGAATCCGGGCGGCACTTCGACCACGATCTGCGTGTTCCCGCTCCTCAGTCGCCGCTCCATATCGTCCGGTGTCTTGATCGGGGGTTGGACCGCGAAATAGCGCGATCCATCGAAACCCTGAAGCAGCTCGCGGCTCTCGGGCGTCTCGTCCTGATCGAAGCTCGCGGTCTGCAGGTTCTCGATGTCGAACGAGATGCCATAGCCGAAGGCGAACATGAGAATGATGGGACCGACGAGCGCGAAAGCCAGCCGGATCGGATCGCGCAGCAGCTCGACCGTCTCGCGCCGCGCATAGGCCCAAAGCCGGCCGATTTTGAAGCGCTTCGGCCGCTCGGGCGCCACGACTTCGACAGCGGCAGGCGCAAGCGCCTCGGCCTTTTTCGACATGTCGATGCCCGCGGCTTCCGCGAGATAGCCGACGAAGCAGTCCTCAAGGGATGAGCTTCCGCGCTCTTTGACCAGCTCCTGTGGCGCGCCGACGGCGAGCACCTTGCCCGCGTGCATGAGCGAGATGCGGTCACAGCGGTCCGCCTCGTTCATGAAATGGGTGGTGACGAAGATCGTCACCCCGTCGTCGCGCGAGAGGTCGATCAGCGTGCGCCAGAAGGCGTCGCGCGCGATCGGGTCGACGCCCGACGTCGGCTCGTCGAGGATGAGAATGGAGGGTTCGTGCAGCACCGCCACGGCGAGCTGGAGCCGCTGCTTCATGCCGAGCGGCAGGCTGTCGGGGCGCGAATTGACCACCGACTTCAGATCGTAGCGCTCGAGCAGGTCCTCGATCCGCCCTGCGACCTTTTCCGGCGGCAGGTGATAGAGTTGGGCGTGGAGCTCGAGATTCTGCGCGACCGTCAATTCGCCGTAGAGCGAAAAGGCCTGGGTCATGTATCCGACGTTGCGCCGGGCCTGCATGTCGTTCGAGCCCATCGGCTCGCCGAACAGCTTGCATGTGCCGCTGCTCGCCGGCAGGAAGCCGACCAGCATTTTCATCGTCGTCGACTTGCCGCAGCCGTTCGAACCGAGAAAGCCGAAGATCTCGCCGCGCGCAATCTTGAAGCTGACATGGTCGACCGCGACGAAATCGCCGAACTGGCGCGTCAGCCCCTCCGCCTCGATCGCCGGCGTCTCGTCCGGAGAGGCGACGCGCGGACGCACCACCACTTTCTTGTGCAGGGCGCGCTTGGCCTCAGGCATCATGGCGATGAAGGCCTCGTCGAGATTGGGCTCGCCGGTCTTGGCGAGTAGTTCCTTCAGCGTCCCGGTGGCGATGATCTTGCCGTCGTCCATCGCCATCAGCCAGTCGAAGCGCTCGGCTTCGTCCATATAGGCGGTGGCGACGATCACGCTCATCTGCGGCCGCCGCGCGCGGATCGAATTGATGAGGTCCCAGAACTGTCCGCGCGAGAGGGGATCGACGCCGGTCGTCGGCTCGTCGAGAATGAGGAGGTCGGGATCGTTAATGAGCGCGCAGCAGAGGCTGAGCTTCTGCTTCATGCCGCCGGAAAGCTTGCCGGCGGGACGCGCTTCGAACTTCTCCAGACTCGTCGCCGTAAGAAGCTCATCGATCTTGGAGCGACGCTCGCTGGCGGACAATCCGAACAGGCGGCCGAAGAAGTCGATGTTCTCAAACACGCTGAGCGTTGGATAGAGATTGCGGCCGAGGCCCTGGGGCATATAGGCGATGCGGCCGCGGATCTCGCGCAATGTCTGCTTGTTGGCGATGGTCTTGTCGAAGACGAAGACTTCGCCCGCCTGAATCGTCTTCACCCCCGCGATGAGCCCGAGCAGAGTCGACTTGCCGACCCCGTCCGGCCCGATCACGCCGACCATGATGCGCGACGGAATGTCGATAGAGACGTCGGAGAGCGAAACCGTCGCGCCATAGCGATGCGATACGGCCTTGACCCGCGCGACGGGCTCCCCGGTCATTTTGCGTCGGGCGTCTTGGTTTCGGTTGCGTCGCTGGCGGGAGTTTTCGCCTGAGGCGCCGCGCTGTCCGCGGGGGGAGCGGCAGAGGCTTTATCCGCCGGAGCCTTGGGCAACTTGATCTGAAGGTCGGCTGGCCACTCCACATCGGGCTTGGTGCGCACGAAGCCCAGGCCCCGGACGCCGGTCTTCACCCGCGTGTAGAACTGCTGAAGAACCTGCGGATCGATCTTTAGCTTGATGCGAAACATCAGTTTCGCCCGCTCGTCCGTGGTCTCGACGGTCTTCGGGGTGAACTGCGCGTCGGCGGCGACGAAGCTGACGCTCGCTGGAATGACGTAGTCGGGAACCGGATCAAGGATGATGCGAGCCTCCTCCCCGACGGCGAGGCGTCCTGCGTCCGCCGCGGGCAGGAAGATCGTCATGTAGACGTCTGTGAGATCGAGGATCGTCACGATCGGCGCTCCGGCGGCGACGACCTCGCCCGCCCGCGCCAGCTGGTACTGGACGCGGCCCAACCGCGGCGAAACGAGCGTCAGATCATCGATGATCGACTGAATCCGATCGACCTCCGCCTCCGAGTTCGCAATCTGCGAGAGCGCCTGATCGCGCTGCGAGGTAAAGCTCTTCACCGTGGCGACTGCAGAATCCAAGTTACGCTTGCGCTGCTCAAAAGTCTGCTTGGTGATATGGCCGCTCTTGATCAGCTCCTGGCCGCGCTGGAAGTCAGACTTGGCGAATTCGAGCGCGCTTTGGCGAGACGTGATCTCCGCCTCCGCCGCCGCCAGCGCGTCGTTGGCCTTCTGCACGTCGGCCTTGGCGGCGCGCAACTGCGCCTCGTATTCCGGCGAGGTGATCCGGGCGATTGCCTGGCCCTTGGTGACGCTCGAGCCTTCCTCGACCGTCACGTCGGTCAGTCGACCTGGATATTTCGACGACACGTCGACCTGGGTCGCCTCGATGCGGCCGTTCGACTTCACGATGCCGTCAGGCAAGGTCTGTCCGCGTAGCCGCGCGATCAGATTGCGAATGACGCCCTGAGCGTGCGCCGAAGGGGTGAATGAAACGCCCTGCTTCGGCGCCGCGCTCACGGAGAGCGCGCACACGCCCACGCCCAGCAATAGAGCCGATGTCGCAACGCGCCGACAAATCGTCATCGTGAGTTTCCTGCGGGCCAATCAAGAACGGCGGCGCCGCTCCCACCGAGCCTTGTGGGGCAATTTCCACCGAGCATAGCCGGGGTATCCTCCCTAAGTTAGAAGTTGATTAAACCATGCTTATGGACATGAGTCACGTGAACGAGCGGCGGCGCTTCTACTGTGATTTGGCGCATCAGTACCCGATGTTTGAGGTACCCTTCATGATCGGCTCAGCCCATGTAACGCCAAGTGTCCCCGCAACTTTCGATATCGATCGGCGCACCCGCCGGAATGATGGCCTTGACCGGATGGTGCGTACCCGGTCCTGCTCGCAAGTTCAGGTTCGTGGTGGGTGCGGGTTATGGCCGCTCTGGACAGCCGAAAAGACAAAACCCGCTGCTAGTCTAGTCTGGTGCTTCTCGTCGACGAGCGGCTGGAGTCGTCCCCTGCCTGGTGTGTGCATCGCCCGTTCCTGCGCGGGGCATGTGGCAGTTTACGCTTCCAGGACGCGATACCCTACGCCAGGCTCTGTCTTGATGATGGTCGGCGCAGTGGGGTCGCGCTCTATCTTGGCTCGAAGCAGCCCGATGAAGACCCGCAGATATTGGGTGTCCTGGACATGCGCCGGTCCCCAGACCGTCCGAAGAATCTGAGCGTGCGTGACAACCCTGCCGGCATTGCGGAGAAGGACGGCGAGGAGGTCGTATTCCTTCGGCGTCAGCCGGATCGGGACGCCGTCGCGGGTCACAAGGCGACGCTCGAAGTCCATGACAACGCCATCGACTTCCACACTCTTCACGTTCTTTGCCTGTCCGGCCCTGCGCCGCAACGCGGTCCGCATCCTCGCGGTCAATTCGCCGATCCCAAAGGGCTTCTCAACATAATCATCGGCGCCGAGGTCGAGCGCTTCGATCTTCTCCGCCTCGCGGTCGCGGGCGGAAAGGATGATAACCGGCGCATCGGAGAACAGGCGCATCTCCCGCAGCACGTCTTTACCATCGCGGTCCGGCAGGCCGAGGTCGAGGACAATTAGATCCGGCGCTCCGGTGGCGGCAAGTTTCAGAGCCGCTGCGCCGGATTCTGCGGTGAACGGCTCGTAACCTGCCGCGTTAAGCGCTACGGTAAGGAGCCGCAGGATTTGCGGCTCGTCGTCGACGATGAGAATGCGCGGGCCCTTCATGCGCGGGGGGCGTTCGAGACTCGGTCCGGCTCAGCCAAGGGCATGCGTATCACGATGCGCGTTCCGCGCCGCCGCACCGCAGGGCTCTGGGCGGCAATCGAGCCGCCCATCGCTTCGATCAGGCCGCGGCAGATCGAAAGGCCAAGCCCCGTCCCCGGCTTGCGGCCGTCGGAACGGCCGCCACGGTAGAATTTCTCGAAGATCTTTTCGAGGTCGGCTGGCTTGACCCCCGGTCCCTCATCGGTGACGGAGATGACCACCTCGCCGCCCTCCTTGCGCGCATGCAAGGCCGCGCCGCCGTCGCCGCCATATTTATGAGCGTTGTCGAGCAGGTTGAACAGCACCTGTTCGAGCAGCTTGTCGTCGCCGCGGACGAAAGGCAGGTCGGGCGCGACGTTGACCTTGACTGGCATGGCGGGAAAGGCCCTTCGGCTGCGCTCCGCCGCGCGCTGGACGACGTCGCCGACCTCGACCCATTCGCGATTGACCTTGAGGCCGCCCGCCTCGATGCGCGACATGTCGAGGAGGTTGGCGACGAAGCGCGCAAGGCGGCTTGTCTCATCCTCGATCGACGTCAGGAGCTCCACCCGCTCCTCCGCGCTCATCCTGTCACCGAGCGACCGGAGCGAAGTGGCGGCGCCGGCGATGGTCGCGAGCGGAGTGCGCAGATCGTGCGACAGCGAGGCGAGGAGCGCGTCGCGGACCTTCTCGTTCTCCTGCATCGCCGCCGCCTTCACCGCGTCGCGGGCGAGCAGCGCCCGGTCGAGGGCGATGGCGGTCTGGTCGAGCACGGCGGTCAGCGCCCGTTCGTCTTCCGGCGGAATAGGCTGGTCGCGCGCCGGCGGCTCGAGGCCGCAGACCGCGATCGCGCCACGCGCGGCGACCATCGGGCGGAACTGGAACGCGACGCTGGGTAGCGTGCCCGTCCCCCAACCCGATGGCTCGCGCTTCTCCTGCGCCCAGCGCGCGGCGCTGAACGCCGCCGGGTCGAGCTGCGCGTCGGGCGGCCATGCCGCGCGCAGCGCGAGGTCTGGCCCCTCCGCGACGAGCACGACGACCCGCCCTCGGAACAGCGCGTGAAGATGCGAGGCCGCGGCCCACAGAATGTCGTCGGCGCTCGAAGCGCCCGACAGCTTGCGCGAATAGTCGTAGAGCGACCGGGTGGCGGAGGCGTTGCGAGTCGCCTGCTCGCGCTGGTCGCGCAACCGTCCAGCCAAGGAGCCAGTCAGCCCCGCCGCGCACAGAAATATGAGGAGAGCGAACAGCTCCTGCGGCTGGGCGACGGTGAAGGTGTAGATCGGCTCGATGAAGAAGAAATTATAGGCCGCGAAGGATGCAAGCGAAGCCAGCACCGCCGCGCGGGTGCCGAAGCTCACGCCGCAGAACAAAACCGCGGTCAGGAACACCATGGAAAGATTCGGCAGCTTGATAAGCTCGCTCAGCGCCTCGCCAAGCAGCACCGCCGCGGCGACCGCGCCAAGCGCGGCGGCGATCTCGGCGCCAAGCCCCCTCGAATCAAATCTCCACCGCTCTCGCAGCGGAGGCGCGGGCGCGGTCTCACGAGGAACGACATGGACCTCGATCCCGCCCGCGCGTCGCACGATCTCATCCTGCAGGGAGCGGCCGATGAGCCTGCGCCAGAGCCCGACATGCGACTGGCCAAGCACGATCTGCGTCACGTTTTCGCGCCGCGCGAAGCGAAGGATCTCTCCTGGCAAGTCGGCGCCTTGCAGCCTGATCGCGTCGCCGCCCAGCCGTTCGACGAGATCGAAGGTCCTGGCGACACGGCTCGCCGCCTCGGTCTCGCCGCTGCGCCCTGCCCTTTCGACCGTCACGGCGCTCCAGGTCGCGTTGAGGGCCGTGGCGAGCTGTGCGGTTCGGCGGGCCACCCGCTCCGACACGTCATCCGCCGCGACGCAAGCGAGAAGCCGCTCAGAGGCGCCCCAAGGGCCCTCGATCGACTTTTCCCGCAGATAGTCGACGACTTCGTCGTCGACACGGTCGGCGGTTCGGCGCAAGGCAAGCTCGCGAAGCGCCGTCAGGTTGCTGAGCGTGAAGAAGTTCTGGGCCGCCCGCCGCGCCGTATCCGGCAGATAGACCTTGCCCTCTTTGAGGCGCTGGACGAGTTCGTCGGGCGTGATGTCGACCAGCACGACATCCGTCGCCTCCTGAATCACGCGATCCGGCACAGTTTCGCGGACGAGCACGCCAGCAATGCGCGAGACGACGTCGGACAGGCTTTCAAGATGCTGGATGTTGAGCGCCGTCCAGACGTCGATCCCGGCCTCGAGCAGCTCCTGAACGTCCTGCCAGCGCTTGGGATGGCGGCTCTCCGGGGCATTGGCGTGGGCGAGCTCGTCCACGACAATCAGCTGGGGCTTGCGCGCCAGCGCGGCGTCGAGATCGAATTCCTCGATCGTACGGCCGCGATATTCGACATGGCGGCGCGGCAGCGCCTCGAGGCCGTCCAGCAAGGCGGCGGTCTCGGCGCGGCCATGCGTCTCGACAAGGCCAATAACCACGTCGACGCCCTCGGCCTTTAGCCGCCGGGCGCCCTGCAACATGGCGAAGGTCTTCCCGACGCCGGGCGCGGCGCCGAGGAAGACCTTCAGTTTCCCGGCGCTCTCCTGTCGATACGCAGCAAGGAGCGCGTCAGGGTCGGGCCGGCCGTCGCCGGCTTGGTTACGCTGGACCATCAAGCCTCGCGGCTGAATTCTACCCCGACTTTAGCCGATCCAGCGCGAGATTGAGCCGCAAAATATTGACGCGAGGCTCGCCGATGAATCCGAGGACGGGCCTCTCGATCGCCGCCTCCGCCAACGCTCGCACCTGCCCCTCCGGCAGCCCTCGCGCCTTCGCGACGGCGGGAACTTGCCCGAGCGCGGTCGCCGGCGAGACGTCCGGATCGAGGCCAGAGGCGGAGGTCGTGACCGCGTCGGCGGGCACGGGCCCGGCGCCGGCCAGCGCGCGCCAGGCCGTGACGCCGGCCTTCACGCGATCGACCAGCTTCTGCGAGGTCGGCCCCAGATTCGAGCCGGACGAATTGGCCGCATTATAAGGCGCGTCGATCGTCTTCGAGGAGTCGTTCGGATCCGTGTCGGTGGTAGCCGAGGGACGCGGGTGGAAATAGCGCTCGCTCTTGAAGTTCTGCCCGATCAGGGCGGAGCCGACAACGACCCCGTTCTTCTCGATAAGGCTGCCATTCGCCTGGCGCGGCAAGGCCACCTGGGCGATGCCGGTCACGGCGAGCGGATAGACGAGTCCGGTCAGAAGAGTGAACAGAGCGAGCATCACGATGGCGGGGCGGATATGCTGGAGCATGGGACGAGCCTCTTACGCGAGATGCAATGTGGCGACGATCATGTCGATCGCCTTGATGCCGACGAACGGGAGGATGATGCCGCCGAGGCCGTAGACCAGCAGGTTGCGCCGCAGCAGCGCGGCGGCGCCGACCGGACGATAGGCCACGCCCTTCAGGGCAAGCGGAATCAGCGCGATGATGATCAAGCGCATTGAAGATCACCGCCGAGAGGATCGCCGATTGTGACGAGGCAAGCCGCATCACATTGAGCGCGCCGAGCGCCGGATAGGTCGCGAGGAACAGGGCCGGCAGGATGGCGAAATATTTGGCGACGTCGTTGGCGATGGAGAATGTGGTCAGCGAACCGCGCGTCATCAGGAGCTGCTTGCCGATCTCGACGATCTCGATGAGCTTGGTCGGGTTGGAGTCGAGGTCGACCATGTTGCCCGCTTCGCGCGCCGCCTGGGTGCCGGTCTGCATCGCGACGCCGACATCGGCCTGGGCCAGCGCCGGCGCGTCATTCGTTCCGTCGCCGCACATGGCGATGAGCCGGCCGCCGGACTGTTCCTTGCGGATATAGGCGAGCTTGTCTTCCGGGGTCGCCTCGGCGAGGAAGTCGTCGACGCCCGCCTCCGACGCGATGGCGGCGGCGGTGATCGGATTGTCGCCTGTCACCATCACCGTGCGGATGCCCATGGCGCGCAGCGCCGCGAACCGGTCCTTGATGCCAGGCTTCACGACGTCCTTGAGGTGGATGACTCCGAGCAGCCGCTCGCCGTCCGAGACCGCGAGCGGCGTGCCGCCTGAAGTCGCGACCCGATCGACCGCCTGGCGGAATTCCGCCGGAGTCTGATCGAAACGCGGGGCGAGGCGCTTCAGGATCGCGTCGACCGCGCCTTTGCGGACAGCGCGGCCGTCGATGTCGACGCCGGAGACGCGGGTCTGGGCGGCGAAGGGAATGACGGTCGAACGCGCCGCGTCCAGCTTCGGCTCGGCGATTCCATAGTCGTCCTTGGCGAGCGCGACGATCGAACGGCCTTCCGGCGTCTCGTCGGCGAGGCTCGACACGAGCGCCGCCTTGGCGAGCTCCTCGGAGGTCACGCCGGCCACGGGCAGGAACTCGGTCGCCATGCGATTGCCGAATGTGATCGTGCCCGTCTTGTCGAGCAGCAGCGTGTCGACGTCGCCTGCCGCCTCGACCGCGCGACCGGAGGTCGCGATCACGTTGAAGCGGATCAGCCGGTCCATGCCCGCTATGCCAATGGCGGACAGGAGGCCGCCGATCGTCGTCGGAATCAGGCAGACGAGCAGCGCGATCAGCACCGTCGCCGAGAGGGCGGCGCCGGAATAACGCGCCAGCGGCCATAGCGTGACGCAGACGATAAGGAAGATCAGCGTCAGGCCGGAGAGCAGGATCGACAGCGCCAACTCGTTCGGCGTCTTCTGCCGCGTCGCGCCTTCGACCAGCGCAATCATCCGGTCGATGAAGGTCGACCCCGGGGCGGCGGTGATCCGCACCTTTATATAATCGGACAATACCGTCGTCCCGCCCGTCACCGCCGACCTATCGCCCCCCGCCTCGCGGATGACGGGGGCGGATTCGCCGGTGATCGCGGATTCGTTCACCGACGCCACGCCCTCGATGATTTCGCCGTCGCCGGGAATGATCTCGCCGGCTTCGACCAGGACGACGTCGCCGACCCGCAGGTCGAGCGCGTTGACGCCTTCGACGAGGCCGATCAAATTCTCCGGATGGATGTAGCGCTTCGCGTGAGTATCGCTGCGGGTGCGCCGCAGGGCGTCCGCTTGCGCCTTGCCACGGCCTTCCGCGACCGCTTCGGCGAAATTGGCGAACAGCACGGTGAACCACAGCCAGGCGGCGATCTGGCCCGAGAAGGCCGCGTCACCGTTATGGGAGGCGAGGTCGCGCAGGAAGAGCGCGGTGACGAGCGCCGACACGACTTCGGTCACAAAAATGACCGGGTTCTTCATCAGCGCGCGCGGATCGAGTTTGCGCAGCGCGTCGACGGCAGCGGCGGCGATGATCCCGCCATCGAACAGGCTTCGGGTTTGGGCTTCCGCGGACATGAGAGCGGCTCCGATCAGTAGGTCTTGCCGCCGAGCATCTGGAAGTGCTCGACGACCGGACCAAGCGACAAAGCGGGGAAATATTGCAGGAGATAGAGGATGACGATCACCCCGACGAGCAGCCCGACGAAGAGCGGGCCGTCGGTCGGGAAAGTGCCGGCCGAGGCCGGGATCTTCTTTTTCGCCGCCAGCGATCCAGCGAGCGCCAGACCGGGATCACATAAGCGAAGCGGCCGAGCAGCATCGCGATGCCGAGGGTCGTGTTGAACCAGAGCGTATTGCCGTTCAAGCCCGGCGAAGGCTGAGCCGTTGTTGGCGTTGGCCGAAGCGAAGGCGTAGATGATCTCGGAGAGCCCATGCGGGCCGGTATTGTTCAGACTGTCGAGCGCCGTCTGCAGCAGCACGGACGCGCCGGAGAAGCCGAGCACGACGAGCGGATAGATCAGCACCGCCAGCATTGCGAGCTTCATCTCGCGCGTTTCGATCTTCTTGCCGAGATATTCGGGCGTGCGGCCGACCATCAGCCCGGCGACGAACACCGCGATGATCGCGAGAACGAGGAACCCGTAAAGTCCCGCGCCGACGCCGCCCGGCCAGATGCAGCCCGCGAGAAGGTTGAACATCGGGACCATCCCGCCGAGAGGGGTCATCAGAATCGTGCATGGTGTTGACCGACGCCGGTGCTGGTGCCGGACGTGGCGGTCGATGAAGAACGCCGACATCGCCTGGCCGAAGCGGATCTCCTTGCCCTCGAGATTGCCCGCCGACGGGTCGACGCCCAGCGCGGTCAGAATCGGATTGCCGGCGGTCTCCGCCCAATAGGCGACGCCGACGCCGACGATGAGAAAGACGGCCATCGCCGCCAGAATCGCGCGACCCTGGCGGATATCGCCGACCACGCGGCCGAACACGAGAACCGAGGCGATCGGGATGAGCAAGGAGCGCCCAGATCTCGATGAGGTTGGTCCAGGCGTTCGGGTTCTCGAACGGATGCGCGGAATTGGCGTTGAAGAAGCCGCCGCCGTTGGTGCCGAGCTCCTTGATGATCTCCTGGCTGGCGACCGGCCCGATCGAAATGGTCTGCTTCGCCCCTTCGAGCGTCATCGCTTCGACCGCGCCGGCGAGGGTCTGCGGCATGCCGAGAGCGACGAGCACCAAAGCGCCGACGAACGAGATCGGCAGAAGAATGTAGAGCGTGACGCGGGTCATATCGACCCAGAAATTGCCGACAGTCGTCGCGCACGAGCGTGCAAAGCCGCGCACCAGAGCGAAGGCCATCGCCAGTCCCGTCGCCGCCGACACGAAGTTGTGCACGGTGAGGCCGAGCATCTGGGTCAGATGGCTCATCGTGGTCTCGCCGCCGTAGTTCTGCCAGTTGGTGTTGGTGATGAAGCTCACCGAGGTGTTGAAGGCGAGGTCCGGCGGCACGGCGTCGAAGCCGCGCGGATTGAGCGGCAGAAAGCTCTGCAGCCGCTGCAAGGCGTAGAGCGACAGGAATCCGGCGATCGAAAAGGCGACCATCGCCATCGTGTAGGCGAACCAGTCCTGCTCGCGCGCCGGGTCGACGCCGGCCAAGCCGGTAAAAGCCGCGTTCGACCGGTCCGAGAATCGGGCCGAGAAGGTTCGCTCGCCTGCGTAAGACGCGCGCGATGAAAGTCGCTCAGCGGGATGGCGCAGATCACAACCAGCGCGAGCACCAGCGCGATCTGCGCCCAGCCGACAAGCGTCATCGCATGTCCCTCGGATTAGAATTTTTCGGGATGGATGAGGGTGTAGAGCAGGTACAGGCCGAGGCAGACGGCGACGACCAGCCCGACGAGCGGTTCGGTCATGGGCCCGGCCTTCTCAAATCCGCTGCAACGCAGCGGCGTAGAGCGCCGTCACCGCCAGGATACCAACTCCTAGAAGGACGAATGCCAAGTCAATCATGGAAGCCTCCGTTCGAGGCCTTTAACTTGGCGACGCTCGTGCAAAGTCTCGATAAGGAATCGCATGCTGAAGCGCAAAGATTTCCATAAAGCTGCTGAACTTCACCCAATCGACGTTGAGCATGTCGCCGGGAGGCTGCGCCCAAGCGTCTCCCGATCCTGCCGCGCTGGATCCTGCGTTCACCTTCCTTTTCGCGAAACACTGATTTGAAGGTCACCAAGGGCGCTTGGGGCATTTGACTTTTGACATTCTCGCCTGCTCAGTGGTCTCTCGATTTCCCGTTCGCGGAGCGCAGAGCCCATGTTTAAAGGGATCGTAATAGGAATCGTTCTCGCGATGATCGTTGGCGTAGGCGGAGGCTATATTGCTGTCGTGAGTGGGGCCATTCCGGCCAATGCCGACGCCCAGCCAGGTCCAATTGAGCAATGGCTTGCCGGAACGTCGCTGCAAGCGACGTTGAATTCGCAGGCTCCGAAGGAAGCAAACCCAGTCGCGCCAACCGACGCAAACCTGATCGATGGTATCCGGCTGTACGGCCAGAATTGCGCCATTTGTCACGGTTCGGCCAATGGGGAAAAGTCGGCCTCTTGGATCGCCAAGGGCGAATATCCAGCGCCGCCTCAGTTGGCCAGCGACGGGGTCGAAGATGATCCAGAAGGTTGGACGTTTTGGAAAATCAAACATGGCATTCGCCTGACTGGAATGCCATCGTGGAAGGATGCTCTAGACGATAAGCAGATTTGGACCTTGGCCCTATTCTTGAAGCACATGGATAAACTTCCGCCAGCTGCCGATGCGGAATGGAAAGCACTCCCGGCGCCCAATCCGGGTCCAGCATCGATCAATAACTCGACGCCGCCAAAATCGGGCGGATAATGTCGCCGGAGGAACACTTCAGTTAATCGGGTTGGATGGCGGCGCGCCAGCGTTTTGGGTGCGAACGACGGGATTTTATCGACAGCAAGCTAGCCGGCATTATGCATCGCCCTGACGATTGCTGCATGGCTTTCGGCGCGATTGCGTGATTTCGGCTGAGTGTGGACGCACCGGTTCCGTTCCGGCTTTGGGGCCAGATTTTCGGTTGGCGGCGGTTTGCGGGTTGACGGGACGGGTTTGCGTTTTGGGGCGTCACGCCCCGTCGCTCATGTGACGAGGCGCGGTATGCGTTCCAGAGCGAGGCGCAGGATATTCTGCGCCGAGCATGAGGTCGGCAAGTGCACGCGGATTATCGTCTTCATTTCGACGACGCGAGCGGCGATCTTGATGAGACGCAGGCGCAAGGTGTCGAACTGCGCGACGCGCCACATCGAGCGCTTCGGCATCGATATGCGAAGCCCCCACATCAGCCAGTAGGCGCCGGCGTGGATGAAGAGACGGAACTGGTTGGCTGTCGCCTTTGTGCAGGACGTGCGGTCCGCCGCCAGATGCGTCTTCCAGGACTTGATATGGTTTTCGGCTTGGCCGCGTCGGCAATAGACGTCTTCGTAAAGCCGGCGCGCGTTGCGATGCGTGAGATTGGTGACGACGAAGCGGGTGTCGGGCCCTTCCGCGCTGACTTCGACGCGGGCGATGATGCGCTCGACCCGGCTCCAACTTTTCGCGCCGTCGAAGAACTCCTTGAAGCGGCGAAGCTTGCCGTCGCGCGACGCGGCCTCGAACCGCGCCTTCGTGCTGGCTTCGAGATCGGCGACATGACGACGCAAGGTCGTGGTCGGCGCGACGCCGAGGATGTAGTCGAGGCCGTTGGCGCGACACCAGTCGAGAACCTCGGGGCCGCAATAGTGGCTGTCACCGCGAAGCAGGATCTCGGTGTGGGGCCAATGAGCCCGGATCGCGCGCAACAGCCGGCGGAGAAAAGGCTTGATCTCCTTACCGCCCGGTCGTTTGGCGGGACGAAGCACCGCGGTGATGAAACGGCCCTCGCCGTCGAACACCACAATCGGCTGAAATCCGTATTCGTCGTAGTGGGCGTTGAACAACCGCAGTTGCTGGCCGCCGTGGACCGCGTCGAACGTGTCGTCGATATCGAGCGTGATCCGTTTGGGAACCTTAGCGAACGACCCGCAATAGAGGTCGACCATCGCGCGACCCATCCGCAACAGGGCGCGAACGTCCGGCAGGTTCTCCAATCGCGAGATCGTCGACTGCGAGCACAACTCCCGATCCGACGGCGTCAGATCGAGCGCCATCTTGAACATCGGGTCGCGGCGCAGGGAATTGGCGTCGATCCCGTCCTCGTACCCGGCGCTGATCATCAGCAGCCGAAAGCGAATGACGTCCGCCACGCCGTGGGTGATCTGCTCCGGCGCCCGAGGATCAACCACGCACGCGGCAAGCCGGTCCGCGACCCGAAGACGCTGTTCGATCTCACGCAACGCCAGGACGCCGCCGTCCGACGACAAGAGCCCGCCGTCGAATTTGACCACAACCGATTTGCCAGAAACCGGTGACAGACCGGGCAGCGGCAGCATAGGATCGTTCATGGCGGGTGTGGCTCGGTTCAAGTTGCGTGAATCGGCTTCGACAACCAGATTCTACGCAAAATCAGCTCCTTAGCCTATACCCGCCAACCCGCCATGAATAATGCGGGCTAGGCCGACCGTCCCATCGCCTCATGCACCGTCGCAACGCCATAGCGACCGCGGCCCGTTCCGCCCGCCTGATCTTGCGTCTGACGACGCCGAGTTGGTCATTTTCTCCTCACGCCCCCGCGGCGCCCACGCCTCGCTCAAGGCGCGGATCAGCCCGTCGACTTCACTATGCCGCGCAGGCGCAAACGGCCTTAAAGATCGAAGCGCGGGCGCATGAGTTCCGGCCTGAACGATCGGCCTCAACACTGATCACGAAAACGTGAACGACGCTGCTTCATCCCAACCAGGAGTGCGCCCGTATGGCTGAGGCGGGGCATGCCGCCTCGCCAGTCGTTCGGGGGTCCAGCCCCAAGAAATACCGGCCGGCCGTAACGCAAGTCTCAGGCGAAACGAACGAGGATGCGTGGCGGTTTCTCGCCACGTCCGGCGCCGCCTTGCGGCGCTCCCCGTTGGAGGATTCTCCCCATGACCAGGATGTTCCTGCTTTCCGTCCCGCTGCTTGCGTTCGGCGTTCTCTTCGTGCCTCCCCGCCCAAGCGGAAGACACGATGATGAAGAAGGACGAGATGCACATGTCGAAGCCCGCGCATCACATGAAAAAAGACGCGATGATGCATAAGGACTCGATGAAGAAGGATACGATGATGAAGGACGACACGCAGAAATAACGCGGTAACCCGCCCGCCCGCGCTCAGAGCAAATCGCCAATGGGTCGAACACGATCGTCATGATCGGCCACGTCCCCGCGGGGTCAAGCCCACGGGCGCGGCTCTTAATTTTCAAGCCACCGGGTCGCCTCGCCTTCATCGCCCTTACCGAATACCCTCACCTCTGGGTGAAGGAGGACCTTGACCGCGCCGACGAGCCAGCGCTGCCAGTCGTATCGCACGATGATTGCGATGCGCTCCACCTTTTGTTGATGGGCCTTGACGAATGTCACGTGTTTTTCGACGGCCTTTATATTCTCCCAGCCGTCCAAACGGGAAGCATCGATAAGTAACCTGATGTGGCCGCTTTGCTTTATGATGGCCTCGACCTGCGGGGCCAACTCTACGAAGTCGTCTGCGTTCAATTTCTCCGGTGCAATGATCTTTAGCACGCCTGGAGCGATGATACCTGTCTTGATCATAAAGGGGCTCGCGTTAGAGGCAGCTACATCGCACAACCCGCCGACGGGCGGCGCTCGCTAAAGGGCTTTAAATGACTAGATATGGGATCGTGCGGCGCGGATCCCGTGCTCCACGGTGATGAGATTGGTGATCCCAATGACGCCCGGCGTGGTGGATGCGCAGTGCTCCGCCCACTCGCTCTGGGAGTCGTGCGCGACCTTACCGCTAAGCACGGCGGATCCATGGCTGACCTCAACTTTCACCTGATCTTGAGGTACGCCGGGATGTCGATGCAGGGCATTGAGGACAGCCGCGAGGATCGCATCGTCGGCAGAAGTGTCGCCATAGGGATAGCACAGATGGCCGTCGTTTCTTCGAACATCGGGGGGTCATGCATTCCTCCTCATAGACAGAGACGACCACACGCCTCTGCGGATTCCCAACCTGTGACAGAAGTGCATTAGCCCAATCGAGCCATCACGTCTTGATCTAGATCATTAGACGACGATGGCTCTGGAGTTTGGGAGCAGTCGGATGACAATTCAAAACCCACCGCCACCAACCGGCAGCGAGGCCCCCGGAGAAGGGTAACGCGCCACTCCCAAAAGCTCCCGATTTTTAGCAAAACGCAATCGTGCAGAAATCTGATTTCCGCGCCATGTCGACCTCGCGCTAGGGCCGAAACCGGACCGAGATCCCATTTCGGCCCTGGGCGATTTGTCAGACGATGCCTTGTGTAAAGCAGAATATAATGCTATAGATTTTCAATCGTCGGAATCCGGCCCCGGAGCCTCGGGCGGCGGAGCGAGCGAGCGAAGGAGAGAAAGAATGGTTGTCCGGGCCGACGCGGGCGCAACCTGGAAGGCGAGTTGAGAAGCGCGGCGGATTTTTTTACTTTTTTACTCCAACTGGCCGTAACCCATTGAAAAGTCCAGATTCGAAAAAATAAACGCTAGTAAATTGGAGTCAATTTACTAGCGTTTAGGCGCGTTTATTGGCGTTTACGCGCGTTTATTGCGGAGCCGGATTCACGCGCCGGTTGTATCGGCGGGCTCCCCTCGGGGATGGCGCGGCTATCGCCCCTGCGCCTTCAGGGCCTGGTCGAGGCGCGGATAGACCCGCCGGGCGTTGCCCTCGTAGACCTTATGGCGGGCCTCGGGGCTCAGGTTTCCCGTTGCCTCGATGTAGCGCCTGGTGTCGTCATAGTGATGGCCGGTTTCGGGATCGATGCCGCGCACCGCGCCGATCATCTCGCTGGCGAACAGGATGTTGTCGACCGGGATCACCTTGGTCAGAAGGTCGACGCCCGGCTGATGATAGACGCAGGTGTCAAAGAAGACGTTCCTGAGCAGCTGCTCGGTGAGCAGCGGCTTCTTCAGTTCCTGCGCAAGGCCGCGATAACGGCCCCAGTGATAGGGCGCGGCGCCGCCGCCGTGCGGGACGACGAAGCGGAGGGTCGGGAAGTCCTTGAACAGCTCTCCTTGAATGAACTGCATGACTGCCGTCGTGTCGGCGTTGATGTAATGGGCGCCGGTAGTGTGGAAAGCGGGGTTGCAGCTGGTCGAGACATGCACCATCGCCGGAATGTCCCACTCGACCATCTTCTCGTAGATCGGATACCAGGGCCGGTCGGTGAGCGGCGGACTTGTCCAGTGGCCGCCGGACGGATCGGGGTTCAGGTTGATGGCGACGAAACCGTAGTCCCGGACGCATTTCTCGAGCTCAGGGATACAGGTCTTCGGGTCGACGCCCGGGCTCTGCGGCAGCATCGCCGCGGCGATGAAATGGTCGGGGAACAGTTTCGAGACGCGGAAGATGAGCTCATTGCAGATCGAAGCCCAGGTGGAGCTTATGGCGAAATCGCCGATGTGATGGGCCATGAAGCTGGCGCGGGGCGAAAAGATGGTGAGATCCGAGCCCCGCTCCTTCATGAACTTGAGCTGGTTCGCCTCGATCAACTCGCGAAGCTCGTCGTCGCTGATCTTGAGCTCCGCGACCTTGGGCGCCTGCGCAGGGTCCTTGATGCCGGCGATCTGCCGGTTGCGCCATGCCTCGAGCGCCTTGGGAGCGGTCGTATAATGCCCGTGGCAATCGATGATCATAGGCGCGTCTCTTTCGGATTCATGCCGGCTCCATGCCATGGCGATGTTTTGTAGAGGCGGTCTCGGCCGAGGCCAGAAAGGCGACGAGGGCGCGCGCGGCCTCAGGGTCCGACGATTTTACCGATACGCCAGCCGAGAAGACGGTCACGGCCTGAATCTCCGGCGGCAGGGGGGCGACGACCTCGATCGCCGGTTGGTCGATCAGTTCGCTCAGTTGCTGAAAGCCGAGATCGGCGTCGCCGTTCGCGACCAGCGAGGCCACCGGGACGCCGGGCGGCGCGACCAGCGCACGCGCGAGCACGGAATCGGCAAAGCCCCACTTCTCGCACAAAGCCTTCAAGTGATCGCCGCTCGGCCCGGTCGAATAGCAGATTCTTCGCGCATTCAGCATGGCCTGTTTGACCGCCTGTTCGCTCTCGACGCTGGGCGCCCGGTCGCCCGCCCGGACTGCGATCCCGATCTTAGAACGCGCGAATTCCTTCACGCTGCCCTTGGCGAGATGGCCTTCGGCCTCGAGGCTCGCCATGACTTTGGACGCCAGCACGACGACATCCGTCGCCTCGTCCGCCCGCACCAGTTTCGCCGCTTCGACGCCGCCCATGGAGCGGATTTCGACGTTAATCCCGTGGCGCGCCTCATAGCCCCGAGTCAGGTCGGCCAGGATGCGCCGGGTCGCCATCGAAGACAGGCCGACGAGCCGCCCGCTCATAGGCTCGGCCGCGGCGTCACGAGCGAGACGACGGCGTTCGGAATAGCGCGTTCATTGAACTCGGTTCCCCCCTGGCCAGCCGCGAGCAAGTTCCGCCGCGCCGGATATTAGCGAAGGACGGCCGCGCCGCAAAATGTCCCGTCCACGGGCGAGCCAGGAAGGTGGCCGAGCGCCGCGTCGCGCATGCGCAGCCGCCAAGCCTCTGGCGCCCGCGCCTCTCGTTCATTACTGAGGCGCGACGAGCTTTCTTCAAGCGCGAGGATATGCTGGGTGAACCCATGCCGGACTCAATGATAAGCTCGGGCTCTATCGCCTTTCTCGGTTTTGGCGAGGCCGCGCGCGCCTTCCTCGACGGCTGGCGCGCCGATCCGGATTTCAAGGGGCGCATTTGCGCCTACGACATCAAGACCGATTCGCCTGACGCGCAAGTTCGGACGGCGAAGCGCGCCGACTATGCGGCGGCGAAAGTGCTCGGCGCTTCGAGCGCGGCTGAGGCGGTCACGGGGGCTGAGGCGGTGTTCTCCGTCGTCACCGCCGACCAGGCGCACGAAGCGGCGGTCGCCGCGCTGCCGGGGCTCGAAAAGAGGCGCGCTGTTCTTCGATTGCGATTCCTGCGCGCCGCAAACCAAGGCGCGCACGGCTCGGGAGGTGGAAGCCGCGGGCGGACGCTATGTCGACGTCGCCGTGATGGCGGCGGTTCATCCGCGCCTGCACCGGACGCCGGTCCTGATCAGCGGCCCGCACGTTGAGGCCGCGGCGGCGGCGTTCGCGGCGCTCGGCATGTCGGCGAAAATCCACGATGGGCCAGTCGGCGCCGCCTCGTCGGTCAAGATGATCCGCTCCATCATGATGAAGGGGCTCGAGGCGCTGGTGTGCGAATGCGTGCTGGCCGGGCGCAAGGCGGGGGTCATCGACACCGTGCTCGATTCGCTCGACGACACCTACCCCGGCTTCGAGTGGAAGAAGAGGTCGGCTTATATGCTGGAACGGGTGATGACCCATGGAATCCGGCGCGCCGCGGAAATGCGCGAAGTGGCGCTGACCGTCGATCTGCTCGGGCTCAAGGGCGAGATGTCGCGCGCCTCAGTCAGCTGGCAGCAGGCGATCGGCGAACTCGGCTTGCGCTCGAGCGAAGCGGAGGCGGACGATTATGGCGCGCTCGCCGACCGTATCCTGGCCAAGCTCGGCAGCGCCGCAGGCAAATGCTGACCGGCCGTACGCCCAAGGTCGGTCTTTCGCTTGTGTCCTCAAAAGGCTAAGCGTCGGAATGCGGCGAAAACAGCCGGCCGGGAGGAGAAAGGTCCATGTCGAGATATTGGATACTGGGCGCCGCGCTCAGCGTCATGCTTGCCGCGACGGGCGCGGCGCGGGCTGACGACAACACCGTCACCATCGGCATGATCCTGCCGATGACCGGGCCTTTCGCCTCGACCGGCAGGCAGGAACGCGCCGCGGCCGAGCTTTACATGCATGAGCACGGCGACACGGTCGCCGGCAAGAAGATCGTACTCGAGATCAAGGACGATACCGGCGCGCCGGACGTGACCAAGCGCCTCGCCGAGGAGCTTGTCGGCAACGACCACGCCAAGGTCTTGATGGGCTTCGGGCTCACGCCGCTCGCGCTGGCCACGGCCCAAGTCGCAACGGAGGCGAAGGTTCCCGAGATCGTCGCCGCCGCCGCGACCGCGATGATCACCGAGAAATCGCCCTATATCGTGCGCACCTCGTTCACCCTTCCGCAGGCCTCCGTGCCGATGGCCGAGTGGTCGCTGAAGAATGGGATCAAGAAGGTCGTCACCCTTGTCACCGATTACGGCCCCGGCATCGACGCCGAGAAATGGTTCGCGGAGGCCTTCGAGAAGGGTGGCGGAACGATCAAGCAAAAGATTCGTGTGCCGCTGAAGAACCCGGATTTCGCTCCTTTCCTGCAGCGCGTGCAGGACGACGCCCCGGACGCAGTCTTCGTCTTTGTGCCGTCCGGTCAGGGCGCCGTGTTTATGAAGGAGTTCGTCGAGCGCGGCCTCGACAAGGCCGGAATCAAGCTGATCGGCACCGGCGACGTGACCGACGATGACCTTCTTGCCGGCATGGGCGACTCGGCGCTCGGCGCCGTGACCGCGCATCACTATTCGGCCGCTCACGACTCGCCCGAGAACAAGGCCTTCGTGACCGCGTTCGAGAAGGCCAACAACGGCATGCGGCCGAATTTCATGGCGGTCGGCGGCTATGACGGGATGGCGCTCGTCTACAAGGCGCTGGAGAAGACCAAGGGCGACGCCAGTGGCGATGCGCTGATCGCGGCGATGAAAGGCATGAGTTGGACGAGCCCGCGCGGTCCGGTGTCGATCGATCCGGAAACGCGCGACATCGTGCAGAACATCTATGTGCGCAAGGTCGAGAAGAAGGACGGCGCGCTGTACAATGTCGAGTTCGCGACCATCCCCGATGTGAAGGATCCCTACAAGGCGGCGAAGCACTGAGGCGACGCCCCTCTCGCCGCGGGAGAAGGCGGGCGCGAGGCGCCGGATGAGGGGGTCCGATGCTGACCATTCTGCTCGACGGCGTGGCCTACGGCATGCTGCTGTTCGTGCTGGCGAGCGGATTGTCGGTGACGCTGGGGTTGATGAATTTCATCAACCTCGCCCACGGCGCGTTCGCGATGCTCGGCGGCTATGTGACGGCGCTGCTGATGAACCGCGCCGGCGTTCCGTTTCTCGTCACCCTGCCGGCGGCCTTTGTCATTCCCGCTGCTCCTCGGCGTCGCGCTCGAGCGCACGCTCTATCGGCGGCTCTATGGCGCGAGCCCGCTCGATCAGGTGCTGTTCAGCATCGGTCTTGTGCTGATGGCCATGCCGATCGCCGCCTATTTCATCGGCGACGAGCCGCAGCAGGTCCATCTGCCCGCCTGGCTCGACGGGCGCATCGAGGTCCACGGAGTCGGCATCGGCGTCTACCGGCTGTTCATCATCGCGATATGCGGCGCCATCGCTGCGGCGCTGCAAATATTCCTGATCAAGACCCGGTTCGGCGCGCAGCTGAGAGCGGCGGTGGACGACGCGCGCGTCGCTCAGGGCCTTGGCGTCAATGTCGACCGCATCTTCGCCATCGCCTTCGCCGTCGGCAGCGGACTTGCGGGACTGGGCGGAGCGCTGGCTGCCGATGTCGTTGGCGGCATCGACCCTTCGTTCCCGGTGAAGTTCCTGGTGACCTTTCTCATCGTGGTCACTGTCGGCGGCTCGAACGGAATCCTGGGGGCCCTGTTCGGCTCGCTGCTGCTCGGCGTGCTCGACGTCGCTGGCAAATATTACGCGCCCTCGATCGGCGCGTTCATCATCTACGCGGTGATGGTCGTCACCCTCATTGTGCGCCCGCAGGGGTTGTTCGCGCGCGGCGACGGGCGATGAGCGCGCCCGACGCGGCCGCCGTGAAGGCTCGGGTCGGCGCGCATCTGCAGCGGCGCGCCCGCTGGCGCTGGCCTGAAATCGTGTTCTGGCTCGCGATCCTCGCCCTGATCTTCGCTTTGCCGTCGCGCGCGGGAATCATCAACGAAGCGCTGATCGCGGGCCTGTTCGCGCTGTCGCTCGATCTTATTCTCGGGTTGGCCGGAATCGTCTCGCTCGGCCATGCGGCGTTCCTTGGTCTTGGCGCCTACGCCGCGGCCATTCTGGCGAGCTGGGGGTTCGCGGAGCCTGCGCTCGGGCTCGCCTTCGGCGCCGCCGTCGCTGCGGTCGTCGGCCTCGTCAGCGCGCCGCTCCTGCTTCGCGGCGGCGACTTGACGCGGCTGATGGTGACGCTGGGCGTTTCGCTCATGCTCGGAGAACTCGCCAACCGCAACAGCTGGATCACCGGCGGCGCAGACGGTCTCAACTTTTCGATGGCGCCGGTGCTCGGACTGTTCCCGATCGGCTTTACCGGGCAGCGCAACGCGGCGCTCTACAGCTTCGCCGTTCTCTTCATCCTGTTTGCCATCGCGCGCCGGCTTGCGCATTCGCCCTTCGGGCTGGCGCTGGCCGCAATCCGGGAAAATCGCCTGCGCGCGGGCGCGCTCGGCGTGGACACCAGCCGCCGGATCGTTGCGATCTATACGGTTGCGGCGGCTTACGCGGGCGCGGCGGGCGCGCTGCTGGCTCAAACAACACAGATCGTGTCGCTCGATCTGTTCGACTTTCATCGGTCGGCCGACGTCATGCTGATGCTCATCATCGGCGGCGCGGGATACCTTTATGGCGGCTTGATTGGCGCGGCGGCGTTCATCGTGCTGAGGGACGTGATTTCGGCCGCGACGCCCGAATATTGGGAATTCTGGATCGGCCTCGCTTTGGTCATTTTGGTGCTCGCCGGTCGCGACCGGCTCGGCGCGGCGGCCGAGGCGCATGATCGCCCTCGTCGCGCCGCGCGCCGCGGGCCGAGGCGCGGCGTGAGCGCGCCTGCGCTCGAGGCGCGAGGCCTCATGCGCCATTTCGGCGCGCTGATCGCGACCGACGATGTGTCGTTCGCAATTCGGCCCGGCGCCCGTCAGGCGCTGATCGGACCGAACGGCGCCGGAAAGACGACGCTGATCAATCTCCTGACCGGGGTGATCAGGCCGACCGCAGGCCAGGTCTTGTTGCAGGGCCGCGATGTTACGCATCTCAAGCCAAGCGCGCGGGTCCGGATGGGCCTCTCGCGCACCTTCCAGATCAATCAGCTGTTTCCCGATCTGACGCCCGCCGAGTCGCTCGGGCTGGCGATCTCCGAGCGCAACGGCTCCGGCGCCGATTTCTGGCGCGTGGCGGGCGGCAGGCCGGAGATCGTCGCCGAAATCGCAGAGCTGCTGGCGCGTTTCGGCCTCGAGGCCGACATGGACAAGCCCACGCGGAAGCTTCCTTACGGCAAGCAGCGGCTCCTGGAGATCGCGCTCGCGCTGGCCACGCGCCCGCGCGTGCTGCTGCTCGACGAACCCGCCGCCGGCGTGCCGGAGGAGGAACGGCGGGACATCCTCGCCGCCCTCGCCGCGCTGCCGTCCGATGTCGCGATCCTCCTGATCGAGCACGACATGGACCTCGTGTTCAATTTCGCCGACCGCATTTCGGTGCTGGTGGCGGGGAAGCTCCTGACCGAGGGCGAGCCGGAGGCGATCGCTGCCGATGAGCGCGTCCGCGCCGTCTATCTCGGCGAAGACGCGCATGGCTGAACTCCTGCGGGTCGAAAATCTGAGCGCGGGTTATGGCGAGGCGCGGGTGGTCCATGGCGTCAGTTTCGCGCTCGAGGACGGCCAGTCGCTGGCGGTGCTTGGACGCAACGGCGTCGGCAAGACGACTCTTATCGATTCGCTGATCGGCGTCACCACCCGCTTCGGCGGCCGAATCGCGCTCGGCGGCGAGGACATCGCGCCGCTTCCGCCGCACCTGCGCGCGCGGCGCGGCATTGGCTGGACGCCGCAGGAGCGCAACATCTTCCGCTCGCTCACCGTCGAAGAGAATCTGACCGCGGTCGCGATCCCGGGATCGTGGACGGTCAAGCGCGTCTACGGGCTCTTTCCCCGCCTCGAGGAGCGGCGCGCGACCATGGGCCGGCAATTGTCGGGCGGCGAGCAGCAGATGCTGGCCATCGGCCGCGCGCTGGTCCTCAACCCGCGCCTCCTGCTGCTCGACGAGCCGACCGAGGGACTGGCGCCGATCATCGTCGACGAACTGCTGGCCGCGTTGCGCGAACTTGGCCGCGCGGGCCTGTCGATGATCATCGTCGAACAGAAGCCGAAGAAGATCCTGCCGTTCACCGACCAGGCGATCGTGCTCGACCGCGGCGCGATCGCCCATGCCGCGCCGAGCGCCGAACTGCTCGCCGACCCGTCCGCGCTCGACGCGCATCTGACCGCGACGAGGAAAGCCGCGCGATAGGGCGGCGCTATTGCGCCGACTTGTCCCAAGGCGACGGCACGCCGACCCGTATGAGCCGTGAGAACTCCGGCGACTGATCCGCGGCCTTGGCCTGGGGACTGACGCGTGCACGCTCCATGAGTTCGGCAAGCGGCATCGTCGTGACCACCGCGCCATGGTCGTAAAGGTAGCCCGGCAAAAAGCCGTTGACGACGAGCCGCCAGTCGAACGGCAGCGTGCTCCCCGCCGCCCTCACCAGCTTGAAGACGACAGTCGCGCAGTTCGCGGTGATGGAATTGTACCATTTGGGACGTTTGGCGAGCGCGGTCGACTCGACAACATATTCCGTCAACAGCGCGCGCGCCTGGGCGGGTGGGGTGTTGAGCCGGTAGAGGCGCACGTCCTCGCCGCGCACGTTGGTGCGCAATCTCACCGAATCGCGCTCGGTGGTCGCCAGATAGACGAGCGTGTGGTTTTTGAAGGCGTCGGCGACCGGCGAGAACACGCCGGTCTTCTCGCGCCGGACCTCGACCGACCAGGCGATATGGTCGCCGTCCTCGAAGCCGAAACTCATGATGACATGCGCCATCTCGGGCCCGGCCCAATAGGCGAGGAACAGGTCGAGCATCTTCAGTTTGGAGAGGTCGTAGGAGCGCTTCTCCCACCGCTCGGTGAAGTCCTTGTCGGTCCGCCAGTCGAAATCCCGCACGTCGGAGAGCGTCAGAATATCGCCCTTTACTGTTCCCGTCGTTTGACGCGCAACGTCGGGCGCCCAGTCGCCGTTGAGCGGCGGCGTGATTGTGCTCCACCAGATGAGCAAGCCGCCGAAGGCGATGGCGAAGACGGCGAGCGCGACGAGGCTGCGGCTCATTCGCATGAACAGCGCCGCAATCGTCACGAGCCCGAGGATGCAGAAGAGGATCGCGGCGGACGCCCTCAAGACCTCAGGTGCGGGAAGCCGGAACCATAGCGCCAGCGCGCTCCATGCGCTGATGGGAGCGATGACCACGATTGCGGCGATGATTCTGAGGGCGAGCCCCGTAGCCCTCTTCACCATGACGGACCTTGCCCATTCCATGCCGCGGCTCTGACTTAGCCTCAAGCACGCTTAAATGAGGCCGAGACCTCTGCAAAGTCTTATCGCCCTGCTCGTTTGAGCTTATCGAGACCAAGGCTCGCGACGAAGCGGGCGATGCCTGGATGGCGGCGCCAATTGAATTTTGCTAACCGTCGAAACTCGGCTTTTTTCCAATGGAATCGGGGCGCGCCCCATGCTTCCTGGGCCTAAAGGCTGGTTTTTGTCTCGCAACGCTGCCGTCGCGGTGCTTGGCTTCATTTTGAGCCTGCTCGGCGCGTTCGGCAGCTCATTCTATCTCGAGCCGGCGCAACAAAGCGACGAGGCGGCGGCGCGGCAGATCGTTCTTGAGGCGGCGCAGGCGCAAATGCTTCGGGCGGCGAATTCCTACGACAACCTCGCGGAACTTCTAGGCAGTCTCCTGTTCACCGTCTCGTTGCCGCGAGACGCGAGCGAGGAAGAGCACGCGGCGATTGGCGATCACGATGATGGGCTCGGCGCTTGTCTTTCTCGCCGCGATTGCGGGCGCAGGACCGAAACCTCCGACGCCGCGAGTGATCGGCGCGCCGCGTCTCCTCGCCATCGCGCTCACGCGGCTTAAAGCCCCGGAACGCCGCATGGCGGCGGCGCAATAGCGGCGCTGACCCCATGCAGGCGCCTGCCTTTCTCAGCCTTTCGTTCTGGTCGGCGAAGCGGCTCGCGATCCTGATCGGCTTCGCGCTGACCGCGCTCGGCACGCTCGGGCCCCAGTTTTACGTGAGCTCGGTCGAGGATCGGAGGGGCGAGGCCGATCAATTCGCAAAGTCGCTGACCGCCCGCATCGACACGTTACGCGCCGCGCAGTCGCAATATCTCCGTTCGAGCAGATCGGCGTGCTCGTCTACGCCCTCAACGCTTCCGGCCTCGCCGCGGCGGGCTCGTCGCAGCACGACACGCTGAGCAGTCTTTACCAGCTCGCTCTGCTCGACCGTTCGACCTCGATGCGCCAGATGATCGGTGAACTGGCGAGGGCGAAGCAGCTCACCTATCGCCAAACTTCGGACAAATACGGCGCCCTGATCCCGGCGGCGCGGAAGGATTTTTCGCTGGCTTCCTACCAGGTGGTCGTCGATTTCGAGACCCAGACCATGCGGGAGGCGGATGCGCTGATGGCGCGCCTGCAGAACGCTCTCCTCTCCGCCGAGCGCACAAAAGGCGAGCTCGACGCGCTGGCGGCAAGGCGCAAGCTTCAACTCATCGTCGTCATGACGCTCGGATCGAGGCTGCTGCTTGCGGCGAATCTCATGTCCGAGAAGGCCTCGGCTCAAGCGGAAACGCCCGCGTCCCCCGGCGAGGTCGCCGCCGCGGAGCGGCTCATCGAATTCGCGATGCGCGAATCAGAAGGGCTGGGCGACGAGAAAGTGACGGAGACGGGCGCAGCCCTCGCCTCCCGCGACAACGGCCTCAGGCCTTGAAGGTCAATCGACCGCGGGCGTGACGGCCAGGGCCTCCAGGGTCCCGCCGAACTCCGAAGTGGTCAGCGTGATTTTCTGGCCGGCTTTCATGCGCTTGATGCTGACGCCCGCGCGCGATCTTATAAGTCGAGCCGTCATCCAATGTGATGACATGGCTCATCAGGTCGACCGACTTGATTTTGCCGGTGGTCCTGTGCATCGCATCCATTGCGAACGCCGTTGTATAGCCGCGCTGAGAATTGCGGCGGCGGCCGCCACATTGAGCACCTTACCCATCGATACGACCTCTCTTCTCAACGGCCCGCACGCGCTGCAGCCTCAAACATCAACTCATGGCGGACTCATGGCGACGCCTTAATTTCTGGGACGCCTGCCAGCCTCAGCCCTCGCTCTGGTGGCCGCCTGACAGGGGCACGAACGGAATGACCTTGCCGCCGAAAATGTCGGACCGCGCGACCGAAAGGGCGCCGTCGGCTCCCACTTTCTTGACCACCTTGAGGATGTGCTGCGCGCCGGGCGGCCCGACGGGAATGACCATGATCTCCGCTCGGCTTCAATTGCTGCAGGAGCGGCGGCGGAATGTGGTCGATGCCGCAGGTGACGATGATCTTGTCGAACGGCGCGGCCTCTTCCCAGCCGTAATAGCCGTCGCGCGCTTCGGGTCGTGATGTCGGAATATTCGCGATAGCCCGCGCCGATCAGCCGGTCGTAGACGCCGCGGGTGCGCGCGGCGAGCTCGGGAATGATCTCGATCGAATGGACGTGAGGCGTAAGATAGGTGAGCAGCGCCGACTGGAAGCCCGAGCCGGTGCCGATCTCGAGCACCTTGTCGCTTGGGCGAATATCGAGCGCGCTGGTCATGCGGCCCATCGTGCCGGGCGGCGTGATGGTGACGCCGAAACCGATGTCGAGATAGTGCCCGACATAGGCGTTCTTCGCGGTTCTCGGGCAGGCAGAACTCCTGGCGCGGCGTCATCAGGAAGGCGCGCTTGTCGGCTGAGGTCCAGAGGTCGTTGAAGCTGATCACCACCTGGTAGCGGTCCCAGCGCCGCTCGAGATATTTGGGCTCCTCCGCCGGCCGATTGGCCGTCATCCAGGCGACGAATGCGGCCTTGCTCGAAAGCGGCGGCCCCTCGGCGGCCAGGGCGGCGAGCGGCGAGGAGGCGGCGGCGCTGGCCGCCGCGCCAAGAAGAAATTCGCGTCTGAGCATCAAGGCTCCTTTACTCGAGCGTTCACGCAGATTTGGGGTTCGGCGGTCCCTAGCACGAATGGTCGGGAATGTGACGCCGAGCAAGGCCGCGGCGACCGCCTAGCGCTGCAAGCCGCGCCGCCAGGAAACGGCGCAACTCCGCCCCATGATCGCTGAGCGGCGTTGCGGTCATAGGCCAGCGTCATTCCCATGACTTGTCGGCCTGCGCCAAACTCGGGCAGGTCAAAGGCGTGGGCCGCGCCGGGATAGACGACGAGCTTCGCCATGCCGGGCGCCTGGCGTTTCGCGAGCTCAGCGCAGTCCGCGGCGGGAGTCACTTCGTCCTTCGCCCCAACGAGGATGAGGGTGGGGATGTCGAGCGCGCCGTCGGCCAGGTTCGCGCAAGGCGCGTAGAAAGCCGCCGCGGCCTTGAACACCGCCCCTTCGCCGGCGGCCCCGTCGCCTGCGGCGATCTTGAGCGCCGTGTCGCCCCCTTGAGAAAATCCGACCGCCGCGACCCGGGCCGGGTCGACGAAAGGCTGGCTCGCGAGATAGGCCAGAGCGCCATAGGCGTCGGGCACGGCCGGCTTGAAGTCGACCGCGCAGGTTTCTCTAAGGCCGCGGGTACCGAAGTCGTCGACGAACAGCGCAACATAGCCCCAGGCGGCGATCCGCTCGCCGATCGACGCTCGCTCGTCCGGCAGGCCGAGACAGGTGTGCAGAAGGACTACGGCCGGGAAAGGGCCCTTTCCCTTCGGCTTGCTGAGGTAGCCCTGGATCGGCTCGCCCCGGCCGGCGCTCGCGAACTTGACCAGCTCATCGGCCGAGGCTGGAGCGCACCCTCCCACGAAGCCGAATAGCGCCGCGACGGGGATCCATGGTTGAGCGAAACGACGCAAAGCGCGCTCCTCTTAAGGCGCCGGAAGCGCGAGCGGAAGGCCGCATTGGCGAGCCTTGGCCAGCCGCACAATCCACGTCTCGGGTCGGTGTACGATTTTGCGTGCGCAGAAGCGATTTCAATGGCTTAGGCTCATTTTTCTGCAACTCGGCGCAGCTCGCAAGGACGGTTATAATACATACTGTACACGTTTATTATCGGGCCCTGACGAACCCGGGCCACGCCGCCGCCTTCACCCCTCGACGAAATCCTCGCGCGCGAAGCCCTGCGCGTAGAGGAGCGCGGTCAGGTCGGTGTGATCAACGCGCGCGCGCGCGCTCGCCGCGACCCTGGGCTTGGCGCGGTAGGCGATGCCGAGGCCGGCCGCCTGCAGCATCGGAAGATCATTGGCGCCGTCGCCGACGGCGAGCGTGTCCTCGAGCTCAACCTCCATCGCTGCGGCGATTTCCCTGAGCGCGCTGAGCTTGGCGTCCTGGCCGAGAATCGGCTCGATGACCTTGCCGGTCAGCCTGCCGTTTTCGATCATGAGCGTATTGGCGCGGTCCTCGTCGGCGCCGATCCGCTCGCGGATGGCGCGGGTGAATTGACGAAAGCCGCCCGAGACGATGACGACGCGAGCGCCGTTCGCCCGCATTGTCCGGGCGAGCGTGCGCGCGCCCGGGTTCAGCGTGATCCGGTCCCTCAGCACATTTTCGATCACGCTTTCGGGCAAGCCCGCGAGCAGGGCGACGCGCTCGCGCAACGCCGGGGCGAACGCAACCTCGCCCCGCATGGCGCGGTCGGTGATGGCGGCGACGCGCTCGCCCACCCCGGCGAAGGCCGCGAGCTCGTCAACGCATTCCTGGCCGATCAGCGTCGAATCCATGTCCGCGACCAGAAGGCGCTTCCGTCGATGGGCAAGCGGCTGGACGATGACGTCGACCGGCTCGCCGGCAAGCGCGTCGTCGAGCGCGGCGCGCTTCGTCTCGAGCGCCCCGGTGAAAACAAGATCGGCCGCCACGCCCTCGTCGAGCCAGCGCCGCCGCTCGACGCCGCGGAGGGCTTGCGCGGCCCGGTCGAGTGTTGCTTCGCTGAGGGGCGCCTTTACGGAATCGGCGATAAGCGTGGCGACAAGGACGGACGACATGACCCTTCCAGACGGAGAACAAACGTAAGTGCCGCGGGCGCTCCTCATCGCAGGCCCAACAGCGAGCGGCAAGTCGGCGGCGGCGCTCGCGCTCGCGCGAAGCTTCGGCGCGGCGATCGCCAACGCCGACTCGATGCAGGTCTATCAGGACCTGAGGATCCTGACCGCGCGGCCCACGCCCGAAGAGGAGCGGCTTGCGCCGCATCGGCTGTTCGGCGTGGTCGACGGCGCGCTCAATTTTTCGGCCGGCCGATGGGCGCGGGCGGCGGGCGAAATTCTGGCCGAGATTGGCGAGCGGCCGGTCGTGTTCGTCGGCGGCACCGGGCTCTATTTCCGCGCGCTGACGGAAGGGCTATCGGACATACCGGCCGTGCCGGAAGCGGTGCGGGCCGAGGTCCGCGCAAAAGCGGAGGGTCGCCCGACGCCTGAGCTTCACGATGAGCTTCAGGCGCGCGATCCCGAGACCGCCGCGCGCCTCAACGCCGCTGACCGGCAACGCATCCTGCGCGCGCTCGAGGTCATCGCCGCGACGGGGCGCCCGCTCGTCTCGTTCCTCGGCGCGCGCGCGGCGCCGGCGCTTGAGCCGGGCGAATGGGCAGGCCTCTACCTCGCGCCCGACCGGGCGGAGCTCGGCCAGCGCATCGACGCGCGATTCGACGCCATGCTCGCCCACGGCGCGCTCGACGAAGTCGCGGCGCTCATGGAGCGGCGGCTCGATCCGGCGCTCCCGGTCATGCGGGCGCATGGCGTTCCGCATCTCGTGGCTCATCTCGAGGGCCGATTGACGTTGGCCGAGGCGGCGTCACGCTCGAAGCTCGACACCCGCCACTACGCCAAGCGGCAGTTCACCTGGGCGCGTCACCAGCTTTCGGGCTTCCGCTGGGTCGCGCCGGAGGAGTCGGTGGCTGAGGGCGCGAAGGCGTTCGAGGGGTGAGAGCCTAAAGCATCATAGGGTTGGGTCGAATCGCGGACGTCATCGCGAGCGAAAGCGAAGCGATCCAGGGATGAAGGGCCAGGGCGGTAGCTCTGGATCGCCGCGTCGCCCTTCGGGCTCCTCGCGATGACGATTGCAGCCCCAACGCAGCTTGGGTTGGCAATTGGGTTGAAGGGAGCGGCGTCTCGGCTAGATTGGCCGAACACGCTGCTGGAGCCCCGCTGTGCCGCAAGTCCGAGTCAATGGAATCGACATCGAATATGAAAGCTTCGGGCGCGAGCGCGACCCGCTCGTTCTGCTCATTATGGGCTTTGCCGCCCACCTCACCTCCTGGCCGGACGCGCTCTGTCGGGGGCTGGCGGCGAAGGGGCTCCGGGCCGTCAGGTTCGACAATCGCGACATCGGCAAGTCGACCCATCTGAAGGATTCGCCGGCGCCCGACCCACGCGCGCTCATGGCCGAGGTCATGGCGGGAAGACGGCCGGACGTTCCCTATACCCTGGACGACATGGCCGACGACGCGCTCGGCCTCATGGACGCGCTTGGGGTTGAGCGCGCCCATATCGCGGGCGCCTCGATGGGGGGCATGATCGCACAACTCGTCGCGATCAATCATGCCGAGAGGGCGAAAAGCCTGATCTCGATCATGTCCACAACCGGACGGAGGGACTTGCCGCCGGGGAACCGCGAGACGCTGGCGGCGCTGTTCCGCCCGCCCAAGAGCACAAGCCGCGACGATCTCATCGACGCGAGCATTCTCGTCCAGAAGGCGCTCGCGGGCCCGGGCTTTCCAGTAAGCGACGCCGACATGCGCGCAATCGCCGAACGCCGCACGGATCGCGCGCCATTTGACCTAGCCGGCCTCGCCCGCCAGTCGGCGGCCTTGATCGTGGCCCCGCCGCGCGGCGCGCTCTTGAAGCAGGTTCGCTGCCCGGCGCTCGTGCTCCACGGCGCCGACGATCCGGTCATGCCCGCGGCCGCGGCGAAGGACACGGCGGAGAGCATCCCGGGCGCCGAACTCGTCATCGTTCCCGGGATGGGTCACGACTTCCGGGGAGCCGGTGGTCCCGGTCTATCTCAAGCATATCGGCGAGTTTGTCTCGAAGGTCGAAGCGCAGACAAAGGACTCCGAATGAAGCTCCGGTCACCCCCAGGTGGCTCCGTTCTTGCCGACCGACCAGCTGTTCACCGCGCCCCGGCCGTCGGGGGTCGGCGCAATATAGACGATGAGCTGGTTGCCCTCGCAGCAGCCGAACGTCAGGACCTGGCATGGCCATTCGAATCCGCCGACGACGCCGCAGCTCTTCGTCTCGGCGGAAATCGGCCTTGAGCCCATCATAAGGATTGCGACGTCGGTCGGCATGCCGACCCCAAGCTTCATCGCTGCCTGGAAGGCGTTGAACGGGGGCGGACCCGCGGTCCACATCGGGGGATAGCCGCCGACGCAGCATCCGGTCAGCAGAAACGCAGAAAGGACAATCGCGGTCAGGGCGCGCATCGACGATCTCGGCTCACGGGCAGGCGGATCGAGATCTCATGACGCCCGGTCGCCCCGGACCGGCGTCTCGCCGACGTCAATCAATCGCGCAAACGGGTTAGCCGCCGGTTAAGCCCGCCGGCTTCCGCCGGCAATCGCCCTGCGCTACCTTTATGTCATGAGCGCCGCCGAAAAAGGACTGCCCAAACTCACGCTCGCCAAGGCGCGGAAAGAGCATGCGCGGCTAGAGGCCGAGATCGCCGGGCATGACCGGCGCTACCACGGCGAGGACGCGCCGACCATTTCCGACGCCGAATATGACGCGCTGCGCCGGAGCTACACCGCGCTCGAGGAGGCCTTTCCCGAGTTGGCGAGCGCCGATTCCCTGAACCGCAAGGTCGGGGCGGCGCCGTCGGAGAAATTCGCGAAAGTCCGCCATCGCGTGCCGATGCTGTCGCTTGGCAACATCTTTGCGGACGACGAGGTCGAGGAATTCTGCGCCCGGGTGCGTCGGTTCCTGGGCATGGGCGAAAGCGCGCCGCTTGATGTCGTTGCGGAAGCGAAGATCGACGGGCTCTCCTGCAGCCTGCGCTACGAGGATGGTGAGCTCGTCCAGGCGACCACGCGCGGCGACGGCTATGAAGGGGAGGACGTGACCGCGAACGCGCGCGTGGTGGAGGCGATCCCCAAGCGGCTTGAGGGCGCGCCGAGAATCTTCGAGGCGAGGGGCGAAGTCTACATGCGCCACGCCGACTTCGCCGCGCTCAACGCGCGCCAGGCGGCGGCCGGCAAGCCGGTCTATGCCAATCCGCGCAATTTCGCCGCCGGCTCGCTGCGCCAGCTCGATGCGCGCATGACCGCCGAGCGGCCGCTCCAGTTTTTCGCCTATGCCTGGGGCGAAACGAGCGAGCCCTTCGCCTCGACCCAGTTCGGCGCGATCGAGGCGATGCGCCGCTTCGGCCTGCCGACCAATCCCTTGACCAGGCTTTGCCATTCGGCCGCGGAGATGCTGGCGCAGTATCGCTCGATCGAGGAGAAGCGGGCGACGCTTGGCTACGACATCGACGGCGTTGTCTACAAGGTCAACGATCTTGCGCTGCAGCAGCGGCTTGGATTCGTGTCTCGCTCGCCGCGCTGGGCGGTCGCGCACAAGTTTCCCGCCGAACAGGCGACGACGATCGTCGAGGCGATCGAGATCAACGTCGGACGCACGGGCGCCTTGACGCCGATCGCCAAGCTCAAGCCAGTGACGGTCGGCGGCGTGGTCGTCTCCAACGCCACCCTGCACAACGAGGACGAGATCGCGCGCAAGGACGTGCGCGTCGGCGACACGGTGGTGGTGCAGCGCGCGGGCGACGTCATCCCGCAGGTTCTCGCGGTCGTGCCCGACAAGCGGCCGCACCCGGAGCCCAAGCCTTATGTATTTCCTCAAGATGACAAAGGAAACTTCGTCTGCCCAGTCTGCGGCTCGTCGGCCTTGCGCGAGATCGACGAGAAGACGGGCGAAAAGGACGTCGTGCGCCGCTGCACCGGGACCCTCATCTGTCCGGCGCAGGCGGTCGAGGGCCTCAAGCATTTCGTGTCGCGCAACGCCTTCGACATCGAGGGGTTAGGCGAAAAGCTGATCGAGCTCTTTTTCACCGAGGGTCTGGTCCGCACGCCGGCCGACATCTTCACACTGAAGGCGCGCGACGGGCAGGGCCGGCCGCCTTTGCACGAATGGGAGGGTTTCGGCGAGACTTCGGCGCTGAACCTGTTCAACGCCATCGACGCGCGGCGCACGATCGCGCTCAACCGCTTCCTCTATGCGCTTGGTATCCGCCATGTCGGTGAGACCAACGCGCGGCGCCTGGCGCGCCATTTCGGCGACTGGGAGTCGTTGCGCGCCGCCGCGCGGGCCGAAAACGCGGCCGAGGAACTATCGGGCGTCGGCGGAATTGGGCCGGTCGTCGCCGAGGCGATCGCCGAGTTCTTCGCCGAGCCGCGCAACGAAGCGGCGCTCGACGCGCTGATCAAGCAGGTGACGGTCGAACCGATGGAGGCGATCGCGGCCGGCCACCCGCTTGCAGGCCAGACCATCGTGTTCACCGGCTCGCTCGAGCGGATGACCCGCGACGAAGCCAAGGCGGTCGCCGAGCGGCTGGGGGCCAAGGTCTCGAGCTCGATCTCGGCCAAGACGAATCTGGTCGTCGCCGGACCCGGCGCCGGCTCCAAGCTCGCCAAGGCCCGGGAATTTGGCGTCGAGACGATCGACGAGGAGGAGTGGATCGGGCGGGCAGGGCAGGGGTAGAGGTCCGGGCGCGATTTGGCCCGATTTCATGGTCATAGCTCCTTCATGGCGCTGAGCCACGCTCGCTGGCACGCCCTGAGACATACGGCGACCCTGCGTCGGACGGCATGCTTGCCGAGCCGGTCGCGCGCCTGTTTTATGTCCTTCGGCGCAGCGCAACAGGGAACCGGTCTCTTCAGCATGAACATTTGGCGCCAAAGCGGCGTTGTTGTCCGAGAGGCCCGCCCTCGTGATCTCGACGCAATTGCGAGGCTTGAGAACGAGTCGTTCGAGACCGACCGGGTTTCGCGGCGCTCGTTGCGCGAATTCATGCGGGCGCCCCATCGGCCGCTGATTGCGGCGACCATCGACGATGAACTGGCCGGCTACGTTCTGGTGTCGATGCGCAAAGGCGCGCGCGCCTTGCGCATCTACTCGCTCGCGGTTGACCCCCGTTTCGCCCGCCGCGGCGTTGGCCGGGCGCTGCTGCAGGCCTGCGAGACCTACGCCCGCCATCACCGCCGCGCCGCCATCACGCTCGAAGTGCGCTACGACAACGTCGCGGCGATGGCGCTTTACGAGAGCTGCGGCTTCCGTCAGTTCGGCGAGCACGCCCGTTACTACGCGGACGGCGCGACCGCGTTGCGCTACGAGAAGCCGCTGCTCCCCGCCGCGGAACGGGAAACCGGGAACAATTATCCGTCTGGGCGCGTTCAACCGTTGCGCCGCGCGTCGCGCCCGCGCTAGGGGAATGAGAGAAGCGCGCAACTGAGTCGCGCCGGTCACCGTCAAACTTTCAGCGCCGAACCCAGGGACGCTTCCGCCCGTCATCATGCAACCGCTGTCGCGACTGCCCGCACGGCCCAACTGGCGCGCGCCATGAACGGCTGGGTCATTCTGGTCGACCATGCGCGCGACTTTCCCAACGCCGACACGCCGCACAAGGTCATCACGACCGGCGACTATCTGGCGCGGCCGAAGCTGTTCGCAGGCCAGGGGCATGCGAAGATCGTCAATCTGTCCCGCTCGTACAATTATCAGTCGAAGGGCTATTACGCCTCCCTGCTTGCCGAGGCGCGCGGTCATCGCGTGATCCCGACCGTGGAGACCATGCTCGATCTGCGCGAACTGAAGCTCTACGAGCAGTCGCTCCCGGAATTGCAGGAGGCGCTGACCGCGTCGGCAACCAAGGCGCAGGCCACGGAGGAAACGACCTTCGACCTTCTGTTCTGCTTCGGCCTCGCGCAGGATCCGCGTTTCGAGGCCTTCGGCCGCCTGCTGTTCGACTGGTACCGCTGCCCGGCGATTGAAGTCACGATCACCCCCGGCAAGTACTGGAAGATCGACCGGCTGCGCGCTAGGCCCTTGGCCAAGCTTGGCCCGGACGAGGCGGAATTCTTCCGCTCGAGCCTGCACCGGCACACTCAGCGCGAATGGCGCAACCCGCGCGGCCGCCCGATTCCCCGCTATTCGCTGGCGGTCCTGCACGATCCGCAGGAGGCCCTGCCGCCATCCTCCCTCGAGACGCTGCGGCATTTCCAGCGCATCGCCGAGAAGCAATCGGTGGCGGTCGAGCTCATCACCCGCAAGCAGCTCGCGGAACTGGCCGAATTCGACGGCCTGTTCATCCGCGCGACCACCTCGATCGACAGTTTCACTTACCGCTTCGCCCAGCGCGCCCGAAGCGAAGGCATGCCAGTCATCGACGATCCGCAGTCGATGATCCGCTGCACCAACAAGGTCTATCTGCACGAGCTTCTGGAGGCGCACAATGTGCCGGTTCCACCCACGGTCATGCTCGCGGACGATGACGACCTCGCGAAGGCGGAACGCCTGCTCGGCTGGCCGATGGTGGTCAAGATTCCCGACGGCTCGTTCTCGCGCGGCGTCCACAAGGTCGGCAACGCCGAGGAGCTGAAAAAGCTCTCCGACACGCTGTTCGAGGACACCGACCTTTTGCTTGCGCAGAAATTCATGCCGACCAAATTCGACTGGCGGGTCGGCGTGCTCGACGGCGAGCCCTTGTTTGTCTGCCAGTATCAGATGGCGAGAGGGCACTGGCAGATCATCAAGCACGGGCCGAACGGGGCGCGGGAGGGCGGCTCGAAGACGCTTCCGATCTGCGACGCGCCCAAGCCCGTCATCGACGCGGCGCTTAAGGCCACGCGCGCGGTCGGCCCCGGCCTTTACGGCGTCGACATCAAGGAAACCAACGGTTCGATCGTCGTGATCGAAGTCAACGACAACCCGAACATCGAGCACGGGGTCGAGGACCAGATCGGCAAGGAGGAGGTCTGGACGCGCATCCTGAACTGGTTCATCAAGCGGATCGGCTCCTGAAGCGCCCGCTTCCTGCGGGGTCGGACAGCGCAGGGACGACCTGAAGCCAAATCTGTCCATCGACGTTTGGGATGACGATTCCCGGTCCGGACCGTAGACTGGCCCTGCCGGATCGCGAACGAAGCGCCCGAGGAAAGGAGGCGCGCGTGGCGCCTGAAGAGAATGCAACGCCAGACTTCATGGCTCGGGGAGGGGAAATGGGCGCCCTCATGCGGGCCTATGATTGGGCGGCGCATCCTCTGGGCCGTCCTGAGGCTTGGCCCCAGCCGCTGCGCACCGCCGTGCGCTTGGTCCTAAACACCGGCCATCCGATGTATATATGGTGGGGCGGCGACCTCTATTGTTTCTATAACGACGCCTATCGCCAATCGATCGGGAACGAGCGTCATCCCTCTTCTCTCGGCCAGCCGGCGCGGGAGGTGTGGGCGGAGGTCTGGTCCATCATCGGGCCGCAGATCGACCAGGTCATGTCGGGGGGCGGGGCGACCTGGCGGGAAAACCATCTCGTCCCCATTACCCGCAACGGCAAGCTCGAAGAGGTCTACTGGACCTATAGCTATGGGCCCATCGACGACACGACGGCCCCGAACGGCGTGGGCGGCGTCCTGGTCGTTTGCGCCGAGACGACCGAACACGTGATGGCCGGGCGCCGGCTCGGGGTCGAGCGCGAACGGCAGCGGCTGATGCTCCAGCAGATGCCCGGTTTTGCCGCCTTGCTCTCCGGCCCCGAGCATCGCTACGTCTATGTCAACGACGCCTACCGGGCGATCGCCGGCGACCGGGATTTCATCGGCCGGACGGTGCGCGAAGCGTTTCCCGACATCGCCGAACAGGGTTTCTACGAGCTTCTGGACCACGTTTACGCGACCGGCGAGGAGTTTGCCGCCCGAGCGATGCCGGTCAGCTTCGATCGGCCCGATGGAGAGCGGTTCCTCGACTTCCTCTATCAGCCCGTGCGCGACGATTTGGGCCAGGTCACGGGGATCTTTGTCGGCGGATACGACATCACCGAGCGCCGTCGGGCCGAGACCGAACTGCAGAAGACCGCTGAGCGCCTGCAACTCGCGACGGAGAACGCGGAAGTCGGGTTTTGGGACGTCGATCCGATCAATGACACGCTCATCTGGCCGCCGCGCACCAAGGCGATGTTCGGCATTTCGGCCGACCGGCCCGTGACGATGCGCGACTTCTACGACGGCCTGCATCCGGATGACCGCGAAGCCACGGCCGAGGCCTATGCCGCCGCGGCCGATCCGGCGCGCCGGGCCCTTTACGACGTTGAATATCGGACCATCGGCAAGGAGGATCATGTCGTCCGCTGGGTGGCGGCCAAGGGGCGCGGCGTTTTCGACAAGACGGGCCGCTGTCTCCGCGTGGCGGGGACAGCGGTTGACATCACGGCGCGCAAGCGCGCCGAGGAGCAATTGCGCGAGCTCAACGAGACGCTGGAAGCGCGGGTGCTCGAGCGCACCGCCGAACTGGAAGCCGCCCACGAGCAGCTTCGCCAGAGTCAGAAACTCGAGGCGATGGGCAGCCTGACCGGCGGCGTCGCCCATGATTTCAATAACCTGCTGACCCCGATCGTCGGCGCGCTCGATATGCTCCAGCGCCGCGGCAACGGCGGCGAGCGCGAGCAGCGGCTGATTGCGGTTGCGGCGCAATCGGCCGAGCGCGCCAAGACGCTCGTCCAGCGCCTGCTGGCCTTTTCCCGCAGGCAGCCGTTGCAGCCCGTCGCCGTCGACCTCGGCCAGCTGGTGAGGAACATGGCGGATCTCGTGTCGAGCACCTCGGGCCCGCAGATTCGGGTGGCGGTCGACGTCGCCGACGGTCTGCCGCCGGCCAAGGCCGATCCCAACCAGCTCGAAATGGCGCTTCTGAACCTGTCGGTCAACGCGCGCGACGCGATGCCCGACGGCGGGACGCTCCGGATCAGCGTGTCCGCCAGGACCGTCGGCGCAAGCGCAGCTGGCCCGAAGCCTGGCCTCTACATCTGCCTTTCGGTTGCGGACACCGGCGTCGGCATGGACGAGGCGACGCTTGCGCGCGCGGTCGAGCCCTTCTTTTCGACGAAGGGCTTCAGCAAGGGCACCGGTCTTGGGCTCTCGATGGTGCACGGGCTTGCCTTGCAGCTCGGCGGCGCGCTCACGATCAAGAGCAAGGTCGGCCTCGGCACGAATGTCGAACTGTGGCTGCCGCAGACGGACGAACCGGGCGAGGCGTCCGCAGGGCCGCGGGAGGCGGAGCCGATGCGCGGCCGCGGCGCGGTGTTGCTCGTCGATGACGAGGAGGGGGTGCGCCTCAGCACCGCCGACATGCTGGCCGATCTCGGATACGACATAGTCGAGGCGACCTCGGCCGAGGAGGCGCTGCGCCTGCTTGCGAACGGGGCGCAGGTTAATCTCGTGATCTCCGATCATCTGATGCCCGGCATGTCCGGCGCCGACCTCGCTCAGGCGGTGCGCGAACGCTATCCCGGCCTCGCAGTGTTGATTGTGTCCGGCTACGCCGACGTCGACGGCGTCGCGCCAAATCTGCCGCGGCTCACGAAGCCGTTCCGGAAGGACGAACTCGCGGCGAGCCTCGCGGAGTTGATGCGAACGCAGGCAAGACGCCGCGCGCGGCGCTGAGACGGGCGCTGCTGGCCGCCTCCGGCCGTCGCGGGCCCAGTCGGCGCTCGCGGCGATTGCGCATTCGCGCGAGGACTGGTAACGGTCGCCGTCGCCAAGTGCGGCGAACACAGGGCAAGAATTGGGCGGGGCGTAGTTTCGCGGGGAGCCTGAATGCCGGATATCGCCAAGCGTCGACGATTTCTGCTTTTCCTGGTCAAGCCGTCGCACTACGACGACGAGGGCTACGTCATCCAGTGGTGGAAGTCGGCGCTGCCCTCGAATTCCCTCGCCTGCCTGTTCGGCATCGCGCAGAAATGCATGGAAGATCAGGTCCTTGGCGAGGACGTGGACATCGAGATCTTCCCCGTCGACGAGACCAACACCCGTATCCGGCTGGACCGCATCGCCCGCCAGATAAAGGACAACGGCGGCTTCGGCATGGTCGGATTCGTCGGCGTGCAGTCGAATCAGTTTCCCCGGGTGATGGATTGCGCCCGCCCGTTGAGAGCGGCCGGGGTGCCGGTGGTCATCGGCGGATTCCACGTCTCCGGCTGCCTCTCCATGCTGCCGGAGACGCCTGATTCGCTCAATGAAGCCCTCGACCTCGGCATTTCGCTCTATGCGGGCGAAGCGGAAGGGCGGTTCGACGAAGTGCTGCGCGACGCCGCGGCGGGCAAGCTCAAGCCGATCTACAATTACCTCCACGATCTGCCGGGGCTCGAAGGCGCGACCGGCCCCTACATGCCGCCGGAGCGGGTGGGCCGCACGCTCGGCATGATCTCGAGCTTCGACGCCGGACGCGGCTGTCCGTTCCTCTGCTCGTTCTGCACCATCATCAACGTGCAGGGCCGCAAGTCGCGCTATCGCACCGCCGACGACATCGAAGCGCTGGTGCGCGTCAATGTCGCCAATGGCGTGCGCTACTTCTTCATCACCGACGACAATCTCGCCCGCAATCGCAACTGGGAATCGATCTTCGACCGGCTGATCGAATTGCGCCAGCAAGGCATCCACTCGCGCTTCATCATCCAGGTCGACACGGCCTGCCACAAGATTCCCCGCTTCATCGAGAAGGCGGTGGCGGCCGGCGTCAAGCGGGTGTTCATCGGGCTTGAGAACATCGATCCCGACAATCTGAGCGCGGCGAAGAAGAAGCAGAACCACATTTCCGACTATCGCGAGCTTCTGCTCGAGTGGCGCAAGCGCCGCTGCATCACCTATTGCGGCTATATCATCGGCTTCCCCAACGACACGCAGGAATCGCTGGTCAAGCGCATCCAGATCATCCAGCGCGAGCTGCCGCTCGACATTCTCGAATTCTCGATCCTGACCCCGCTGCCCGGCAGCGAGGACCACGCGAAGGCGGTCGCCAAGGGCGTCGACATCGACCCGGACCTGAACAAGTTCGACCTCGAGCATGTCACGACCGACCATCCACGCATGTCGCGCGAGGAGTGGCAGGAGGCCTATCGCCTCGCCTGGCGCACCTATTACACGCCCGAGCACATCAAGACGGTGATCCGCCGCGCCGTCGCGGGCGGGCCGCGCCCGGACACGGTCGCCTATCTCCTCACCTGGTTCTGGGCGAGCTTCCACTTCTACAACATCTATCCGCTCGAGACCGGCATGATCCGGCGCCGATACCGCCGCGACCGCAGACCGGGCATGCCGCTCGAAAACCCGTTTCTATTCTACGCCCGCCACTGGGGCGGGCAGGTCGTCACCTATGGCAGGATCCTGGCGATGTTCGCCAAGATCCACTTCTGGACGCGCCAGCTCGAGCGGGATCCCGAGGCCAAAAATTACACCGACGAGGCGCTCCGGCCCGCCGACGACTACGACCGTCAGGAGATGTACCAGCTCACCGAGGCCGCCCGGCAAGCGGGCGCGAAAGCCAAGCGCATCGAGGAGCACAAGCACGCCCGGGCTCATGTCGAGGAGCCGGCAGTCGAGGCGGTGAAGTAGGGGCGGCTTCGCGCTCGGCCCCATGCCAGAGATACAACCGTCGCGCGCGTCCCCTTTTGCGTAAACGCCAGTAAGCGCCAGCAAACGCGCCTAAACGCTAGTAAATTGACTCTCAATTTACTAGCGTTTATTTTTCCGAATCGGGACTTTTCAATGAGTTACGGCCAATTCAAATTAAAAAAATTCCTTCTATGATCCGCTTTCGCCTCAGAGTTGTATTATACGTCGCGAGCGGTCTATTCTCATCACTGATGCCCCGCTGGCCCATGGATTCGATCATTCATAAACTCTATCACTGACTTTTCTTTTTCGCAACTCAATTCGAAGCTCTCATGGCGTTAGGCATTGGTCCGCCGAGCTTTTGAACTACCGGGAGGGTGGGGCGGCTCAGCGGGCGTCATTGCCGCGCTGAGCCTGCACAAGCCCGGCCATGAGGGGGCATTCGATGGCTTCTGAATCAGTTGAATTCCACGATGATCAACAGCTATCGCCATAAAGAGCCGATTTGCGCGCTCTTTCTCACTCTCTTTCTTCCGGTTTTCGCCAGACCTGACCTGCCGCCAGCCCGATTTGCCTTCCTGTCGAGACTTGCCTTCCTGTCGAGACTTGGCTTACGTTCAGACAGGATCGGACCGGATCAGACAGGTGGCCGCGAAATACCAGCGTATCGCCAAGCTCCTCAGGCGCGACATCGAGACCGGCGTCTTCCGCGCCGAGGAACGGCTGCCCGGCGAAATCGAGCTCGCGCGCAATTTCGAAGTCAGCCGAAGCACGATCCGCCAGGCCCTCTCCACCCTCCAGGAGGCCGGGCTGATCCAGACCTGGAGCGGCGCCGGCTCGTTCGTCTGCTACAACGGCGCGCAGCTTGACGATGAGCTCGGCTGGTCGCAGGCCCTGGCAAGGCAGGGCGTTCAGGCCGCGCCGCGAATTCTTCGTTTCGCGCGGATCGACGACGAGCTCCTGGCGAGCGAGCTTGGGCTTTCCTCCCCGGACTTTCTTGCCCTCGACCGCGTCCGCAGCGCAGAGGCCGGCAGGCCCATTTCGCTCGAGCGCAGCCGGTTGCCGTGGCGGCCGGCCTTCGGTCCGGCGCTTCACCAGGGGCTGGTCGGCGGATCCCTGCGGCGGACGCTCGATTCGCTCGGCATCCGCCCCACCGGCGGGAGCGAAACGGTCGAGCTCGTCCGGCTGACCCGCGAGGACGCCCACGAGCTGCAGCAGACGGAAGGCGAACTCTTCCTCGCCACGCTGCGCATCGCGCATGACGCGGCGGGTTTAATCGTCGAGCACGTGCGAAGCCTGCTCCATCCCGCGCATTTCACCCTCAGGCTGAATTTCGGCGAGCCGCGGAAATGACCGCCAGCGATCGAGCCTACGGGGCGCTTCTCGGGCTCGCCATCGGCGACGCGCTCGGGATGCCGACCCAATACACGCCCCGTTCGCTCGTCTCGGAGCGCTATGGCCTCCTCGCCGGCTTCGAGCCCGGTCCTGCCGACAATCCGATCAGCGCTAACATGCCGGCTGGCCGCGTCACCGACGACACCGATCAGGCAGTGATCCTTGGCGAGATGCTGGTCGCGGGAAAGGGCTGTGTGGACCCGAACAAATTCGCCCGCGCGCTCCTCGCCTGGGAACAGCGCATGATCGCAGTGGGCTCGCAGGATCTGCTCGGTCCCTCGACGCGCCGCGCGCTGGCCCTGGTTGCGGAGGGCGCCTCGACCGAGACGACCGGGCGCGCGGGCTCGACCAACGGCGCCGCCATGCGGGTCGCCCCGGTCGGCATCGCCTTCGCGCCGCGACCGATCGAGGCGCTTGTCGAGGCTGTCTTTCAGAGCGCCCATGTCACGCATAATACGACGGTGGCGATTGCCGGAGCGTCGGCTGTCGCCGCCGCCGTCAGCGCCGGAGTGGCCGGCGCGAAGCTCGACGAAGCGCTCGAGATCGCGGTCGAGGCTGCTGCGCTCGGCGCCCGTCGTGGCTATTATTTCGCCGGCGCCGATGTCGGCGCGAGGTGCCGCTGGGCGATGGATCTCGTGCGCGGCAAGAGCGACGGGCAGGCGCTCGATCTCATCTATGCGCTCGTTGGCACCGGCGTCGCGACGAACGAGGCGGTTCCGGCCGCGCTTGCGGTTTGCAGCCTTGCGCCCGGCGACCCGTGGCGCGTCTGCCGTCTCGCGGCGAGCCTCGGGGGCGATTGCGATACGGTCGCGGCGATCGCGGGCGCGATCATGGGCGCCTGTCACGGCGCCGGCGCTTTTCCTCATGCCGCCGTTCTGGCTCTTCAAGCCGCCAATCCCGACATCAAGCTCAGGCCGCTCGCTGACGCGCTCCTCGCGCTACGCACGAAAGGGAGCGAGTGATGGACCTCGGGGGGCCGCCGCGACTTTTCACCGTCGGCAGCATTGTCGCCGACATTCGCCTCGAGGCGCCTCATCTCCCTGTCCGGGGCGGCGACGTGATCGCGTCATCGGCCCGAATCTCGGCAGGGGGAGGCTTCAACATCCTGTGCGCCGCGGCGCGCCAGGGGCTCCGCTGCGTCTTCGCCGGACGCCACGGCGCCGGACCCTATGGCGAGCGCATCCGCGCGGAATTGCTCCGCGAGGGCGTCAGCGTCATCCACGAGCGCGCGCCTGAAGGCGACAGCGGCTTTTGCATCGTTCTGGTCGAGCCGGACGGCGAGCGAACCTTCGTCACCAGCCCCGGCGTCGAGGCCCGTCTCGCGGGGCGGCGCCTCGCGGATCTGCCGCTCGCGCCCGGGGATACGGTTTTCGCCTCCGGCTACGATCTGGCCTATGCTGAGCTTGGCCCGGCGATCGCAGCCTGGATGGCCGAGGCGCCGCGCAGCGTCCGCTTCGTCGTCGACCCCGGCCCGCTGGCCGCCGATATTCCGGGGCAGGTCATGGCGCTCGTCATGCCTCGCGTCTCGGTCTGGGCGATGAACCTGCGCGAAGCGGAGCTGATCGCCGGAACGACGGCGCCCGACGCTGTCCGCGCCCGCATGCGGCCAGGCCTTGCCCGAGACGCCGCGCTCGTCTTGCGCGACGGGCCGCGCGGCGCCTGGATCTCGACGGGGGTGGGCGAAGCGGCGCGCAGAATTCCGGCGCCGGCCGTCGCCGCGGTCGACACGACCGGCGCCGGCGACGCCCATAGCGGAGCCATGATCGCCGCGCTCGCCGCGGGGCTCGAGCTCGACGAGGCCGTGCGCCGGGCCAACGCCGCCGCCGCGCTTTCGGTGACCCGAGCCGGACCGGCCGCGTCCCCGACCTTGAGAGAACTCGAAAGCTTCCTGGCGTCCGAGGAACGGACCCGCGGAGAGCCGCTGCCTGCGGCGAGAGATCCGAAACCGACTTCAGTCGAGAGGAGGCCTGAACCATGCTGATGACTCGCCGATCCCTTCTTGCCGCCGGCGCGCTGATGGCGACGCCGGGACTGGCCCGAGCCCAGACGGGCGCGTTCAAGGGCAAGACCCTGACCGTCGCCTCCTGGCAGAACTACGGGGCCGACGACCCCGCGACTCTGAAAATGTTCACCGACATGACCGGCGCGACGGTGAAGAACGTGTTCTTCACCTCGGAGGACGGCCTTCTGCAGATGCTGCGCCAGGGCGGCGTGGGTAAGATCGACGTCTGCCTCCCGAACCTCCAGTATGTGCTGCCCGGCGCGCAGCAATCGCTTTTCGCTTCCGTCGACACCGCCAAGGTCACGACCTGGAAGGATCTCGAACCGCGTTTCGCGGACGATCCTTCGATCCGGCTGGACTGCAAGGTCTATGCGACGCCCTGGGTGCAGGGCGCGACGTCGCTCGCGGTCAATCCGGCCGCCTTTCCCACCCCGCCAAAGAGCTGGAAGGTGCTCTGGGAGCCCTCGAGCCAGGGCAAGGTCGGCTTCTTCGACGATCCGACCACCGCGATCATGACGGCGGCGCTCTATCTCGGCGACGACCCGCAGAAGCCCGACCTCGCCAAAGTCCGGCAGGCGCTGCTCGACCTCAAGAAGAACGTGAAGCTCTTCTGGTCGTCCGGCGACGACTGGAACAAGGCCTATGCCACCGGCGCCATCACGATATGGGCAACCTCTGGTCGGGCCTCGCCGGCACGCTGAAGACCAACGGCGCCAAGATCGATTTCATCTTCCCCGATGACGGCACGGTCGTATGGGGCGACACCTGGGCGATCGTGAAGGACACGCCAAATCTCGACCTCGCCTATGCGTGGATCAACTTCGTGACCAGTCCCGAATATTTCGTCCAATGGATCACCAAGCCCGGCCCGAACCAGGAACTCGCCGTGCCGGTGAACCAGCAGGCGATCAAGGCGCTGCCGCAGGCGGCCTCCGACAAGCTGATGGCGGGGCGGCTTCTCGGCTACACCGGCAAGGTCGCCTTGCAGACCGGCCTTTCGACCGCCGATCTCAAGAAATGGACGCAACTCTGGGAAGAGGTGAAGGCCTCGTGACGTGACGAAGCGGCGCCTGCTTCAGGCCCTGACGACGCCCATCCTTATCCTGCCTGCGGCGCTGGTGCTGGCGCTGATGGTCGTCATCCCGCTCGCGGTGCTCGTCTGGTACAGTTTCGCGCCGGACGGGCCGGGGCGCCGCTTTCGCTCGACAGCTACCGGCGCATGGTGGCGAGCCCGCTCTATGGCCGGCTCGCGCTGAAGACCCTGCGGACGGCCGGGATCGCGGCCTTGATCACAGCCGCCATCGCCTGGTGTCCCGCCTGGGCGTTGTCGCGGCTTTCCCCTCGATCGCGGAACCTCATCCTGCTCGCGATCGTCATTCCCTATCTGACCTCCTACCTGCTGCTGATCTACAGCATCTTCGTAGTGCTCGGACCCGGCAGCCCCGTGATGGGACTCCTTCGCCTTGCCGGCCTTGCGGGAGTCGGCGGCTCGATCCTCTATACGCCGACGGCGACCGTCGTAATGCTCGTTTACGAGAACCTGCCCTTGATGATCTTCGTCCTGTTCGCGGGTATGCAGCGCATCGAGCAGAACTCTGCTCGCGGCGGCAGGCTCGCTCGGCGCGGGGCGCTGGAGCCGCATCCGCCACATCGTCTTTCCGATGTCGGCGCCGGCGCTCGTCTCCGGTCTCGTCATCGTGTTTGTGCCGATGGGCGGCGCGTTCGTCGAGTCGCAGATCCTCGGCGGCCCGAATGGGCTGCTGCTCGGCAACGTAATCGGCGACCAGATGACGCGCGCCGACGATCCCTCCTTCGGCTCGGCCTTGTCGCTGCTCCTGCTTCTGGGCACGCTCGTCCTGATCGGGCTTGCGTCACTGGTCAGGTTTGCTTTGGAATGGTTTGGCGCTGGCAGGAGGACGCGTGATGTCCGCCCCGCTTAAACGTCGGCGGCGCGACGCCGAAGCCGTTTCGCCGTTCATGGTCGCGATGCTGGGCCTGTGCCTGGCGCTTCTCTTCATCCCGCTCGTCATCATCATTCTTCTGTCCTTCAACGCCTCGCCCTATGGCACGTTTCCGTTCGAGGGCACGCTGAAATGGTATGTGGCTTTGTTCACGACCTCGAACCTGCTCGGCCCGACCCTGCTGTCGCTCGAAATCTCGGCGCTCGTCGCCCTCAACGCTGCGCTGTTCGGCACGATGGCGGCGGTATGGCTCGATCGCCGCGCCTCGCGCCTCGGCGGCGGCGTGTTTCGCATCGGGCTTCTCAGCGCCCTCACCGTGCCCTGGCTGATCCTCGGACTCGCGATGCTTCTGGTGATGAACGCGATCGGTCTCGGCCGCAGCCTCGTCTCGATCTATCTGGGGCTGCTGGCGACGACGCTGCCCTATGTCGTCTTCATCGTGTCGGCGCGGCTGCAGTCGCTGGACCGCGACCTGGACCACGCCGCCCGGTCGCTCGGCGCAAGCCCGTTCACGAGCTTCCTGCGGATCAGCGCGCCGCTCCTTCTCCCCTCGATCGTGAGCGGGATGCTGATCGCCTTCATCGTGTCGTTCAACAATTTCCTCATCCAGTATTTCCTGGCGCCGTTCGGCGTGCAGACGCTGCCGTTGAAGATCTACACGCTGATCCGCGTCGGCTATCTGCCCGATCTCAACGCGCTCGCGACGATCATCGTTCTCGTCACCTGCCTTTTGATCGCGGTTCTCCACCGGCTGGGACTGCGGATGGCCGGCCTGCCGGGCGGGGCCACGCCTTGAGCGAGCCGGCGGACGGCCTTCGCATTGCAGCGGTGCGGAAGAATTTCGGCGCCACGGAAGTGCTGAAGGACATCACGCTGCACGTGCCGCAGGGTGAGTTTCACACGCTTCTCGGGCCTTCCGGCTCGGGCAAGACGACGCTGCTCAAGGTCGTCGCGGGCTTCACCCCCGCCGACCACGGCGAGGTCGCGCTTGCGGGGCGGCGGATCAGGGACGAGCCGCCGGAACACCGCAACATCGGCGTCGTGTTCCAGCACTACGCGCTCTTTCCGCCTATGACGGTCGCCGAGAACGTCGCCTTCGGCCTCAAGATGCGGCGCGCGCCCAAGCCCGAGCGCAGGGAGCGGGTCGCCGAGGTTCTTCGGCTTGTCCGTCTGACAGGCTTCGATCATCGCCATCCGGCGGCGCTTTCCGGGGGACAGCAACAGCGCGTGGCGCTGGCGAGGGCGCTCGTGGTCCGGCCGGAGCTGCTGTTGCTCGACGAGCCGCTTTCCGCGCTCGACCGGAAGGTGCGGCAGGAAGTGCGCGAGGAACTGAAGCGCATCCAGGCCGAGACGCGCGTGACGACGGTGATGGTCACGCATGATCAGGAGGAAGCGCTGTTTCTCGCCGATCGCGTGCTGGTGCTCGAGGCCGGCTCGCTTCGACGTGAGAGAGGCGCGCCGAATGCCTCCCGACAACGAATGCTGATCGTCGTCGACATGCAGCGGGCGTTCGCCGATGCTCCGAGCCCGTGGGCGGCGCCTGGCTTCTACGCGGCCCTTGCGCAGGTCGAGCGCCTGCTGCCTGCCTATCGCGGCCGGACAATCCTCACGCGCTATGTTCCGCCGAAGGTTCTGGCGGGCGCCTGGATTCCCTATTTCGATATGTTTCCTTCCCTGCTGCGCCCTGAGGATGATCCGCTCTGGGATTTGAAGCTGCCTGCTGATGGGGGCGCATTCGTCGAGACGCGGACAACCTTCAGCAAATGGGACGAGCGCATGGCCGCGCTGACCGGGCCGGGCGCCCCGATCGCCGTCTGCGGGGTCGCGACCGAGTGCTGCGTGCTGAGCACCATCCTTGGCGCCGTCGATCACGGCCGCTTCGTCCGTCTCGTCTCCGACGCCTGCGCCGCAGGCTCGCCTCGAGGCGACGCCCAGACGCTGGCGATCCTCGCCGGCTTCGCGCCGATGGTCAGCGTGGCGAAGACGGATGAAGTCCTGTCGGCCTGAAGGGTCAACGCCATTATTGACAAAGCCCCGCAGCGCCCTGCATCATGCGCCGCTAATGAAATGCGGGGGACTCCCGCGTAGCCGACGCTGCGTTGCATTCCGACTCGCATCAAGCTCCCCTAGTCCTGTCGGTGAACGGGGCGACCGTCGAAACGCTCCTGCCGCGCACGACGCCGCTCCTTTCCTTTCTGCGCAACGACTGCTCCCTCAACGGGCCGAAATACGGCTGCGGCCTCGGCGAATGCGGGACGTGCAGCGTCCTGATCGACCGACAACTGACGCGCGCCTGCGTCCTGTCGCTCGGCGATGCGGCCGGCCGGGCGGTGACAACTCTCGAAGGGCTCGCCGCGAACGGCAGGCTTGATCCGGTGCAGGAAGCCTTCATCGCTTGCGCGGCGGCGCAATGCGGCTATTGCCTCAACGGCATGATCATGACCGCCCGCGCCCTGATCGACGTCAATCCTCAGCCGACGGAGGCGGAGATTCGCGAGGCGCTGCGGTTCAACCTGTGCCGGTGCGGGGCGCATGTCGAGATCGTTGCGGCGGTGCGGCTCGCGGCGGCGCTCGCTCAAGGATGATTCCGCTTCAGCCGCAGGGTTTGCGACGCGCCGACTATCTCGAGCCTTTCGGGACGCTCGCGGTCGTCCGGCCCGCGGCGCTGGATGCGCCGCTCGACGCGGCGGCGGCCGACGATCTCGAACCCTTCGTCCTGGTTCGCGCCTCCGGCGAAATCACCGCCTTCAACGGCCATGTCGATCTCGGGACTGGCGTGCGCACGGCGCTGGCGCAGATCGTCGCGGAGGAGCTCGACGTCGCATTCGAACGCGTCGCGATGGTGCTCGGCGACAGCGCGGTCGCGCCCGATCAGGGGCCGACCATAGCCAGCGAGACCATCCAGCTCAGCGCAAAGCCCCTGCAGAGAGCGGCGGCGCAGGCGCGTCATTGGCTTATAGGGAAGGCGGCCGAGGCGCTCGGCGTCCCGGCCGCGGATCTCGTCGTCGAGGACGGGGTCGTGCAGACGCAGGCCGGCGACAATCGCCGCGTCACCTATGGCGAATTGATCGGAGGCGAGCGGATCCGCCTTGCGCTTGCGGCCGACGCGCCGGTCAAGCCCGCTTCGGCGCGCCGCATCGTGGGCGCGTCGCCGCCGCGGGTGGATCTCCCGGCCAAGGCCACGGGCGGGCTCGTCTATGTTCACGACATGCGCCTGCCCGGCATGCTGCACGGGCGCGTCGTCCGGCCCCCTTATGCGGGGTTCGATTCGGGCGATCACGTCGGGCGTTCGCTGATCGGCGTCGACGAATCCTCGATCTCGAGCCTTCCCGGCATCGTGGCGATCGTCGTCCTCGGCGATTTCGTCGGCGTCGTGGCGGAGCGAGAGGAGCAGGCCGAGGCCGCCATGCTTGCGCTCAAGGTCGCGTGGCGCCCGAGCCCGAGAGCGCCGGACTTGTCGGATCTGAAGGCGGCGCTCTCGGCCAATCCGTCGCGGCCGCGCGTGCTCATCGACAGGGGCGACGTCGAGGGCGCGATTCGCGGCGCGGCGAAACGCCTGACGCGCGAATATGTCTGGCCCTACCAGATGCACGCCTCGATCGGACCCTCGGCGGCGCTCGCGGACGTCGGCGGAAGAAGCGCGCGCGTCTGGTCCGGCACGCAGAATCCGTTGTGGATGCGCCGCGATCTCGCCCTGCTGCTCGACCTTCCCGAGAGCGCGATCGAAGTCGTCCGCATGGAGGCTGCCGGCTGCTACGGGCGCAACGGCGCGGACGACGTCACGGCCGACGCCGCCCTGCTCTCGCGCGCGGTCGGGCGGCCGGTGCGGGTGCAGCTCACGCGCGATCAGGAACACCAATGGGAGCCCAAGGGCGCGGCGCAGCTTATGAACGTGGATGGCGGCCTCGACGGTGAGGGCGGCGTCGCGGCTTACGATTTCGCCACACGCTACCCCTCGAACGCCGCGCCGACCCTTGCGCTTCTGCTCACCGGCAAAGTCATGGCCACCCCGGACGTGACCGAGATGGGCGACCGCACCGCCATCGGCCCTTATGATTTCGCCAACCATCGCGTCACGGTTCACGACATGGCGCCGCTCGCCCGCGCCGCATGGCTGAGGGGCGTCTCGGCGATGCCGAACACCTTTGCGCACGAATCCTATATCGACGAGTTGGCGTCGGAGGCCGGCGTCGATCCGGTCGAGTACCGGCGGCGGTACATCAAGGACGACCGCGCCGCGGCGCTCGTCGGGCAGGTTGCGGCCAGGGTCGGCTGGGAGCCGCGCACAGGCGCGCGCAAGCGGCGGGACGCCAACGGAAACCTGACAGGGCAGGGCTTCGCCTACGCCGTCTATGTTCACTCCAAATTTCCTGGCCTCGCCTCGGCCTGGTCGGCCTGGGCGGCGGACGTCGCCGTCAACCCCGCGACCGGTGAGGTTTCGCTCACTCGGGTGACGGTCGGCCAGGACTCCGGCCTCATGATCAACCCGGAAGGCGTGCGCCACCAGATTCACGGCAACGTCATCCAGTCCACGAGCCGGGTGCTCAAGGAAGAGGTGACGTTTTCCGACATCGCCGTGACCTCGCGGGACTGGGGAACCTATCCGCTGCTCACGTTTCCGGAGCTGCCGGCCATCGACCTCGTCATGGCGCAGCGGCCCGGCGACGAGCCGCTCGGGGTTGGCGAGTCGGCCTCCGTGCCGAGCGCCGCCGCGATCGCCAATGCGATCTACGACGCGACGGGCGTAAGGTTCCGCGAGCCGCCCTTCACGCCGGACCGCATTCTTGCGGGCCTGCGCGAGGCGGGGCTGGCCGGCGCGGCGCCTGAGGGGCCTGCGGCCGTTCCGCTTTCCGGGCCCGCGCGCAAGGCGCCTGGCTGGCTGCGTCCGCTCGTCGCCGCCGCGCTCGGCGCCGTCGGCGCGCTCGGCGTCGCGAGCCTGCCAATACGCGGGGCGATCGCGCCGATCGCGCGCCCCGATCCTTCGGCCTATTCGGCTGAGACGATCGCGCGCGGAAAGGTCCTCGCGCAGCTCGGAGGCTGCATCGTCTGCCACACGGCGGAGATGAGCGCCGAGCTCGCCGGCGGGCGCCCGCTCGACACCCCTTTCGGGCGCATCTACGCCACCAACATCACGCCGGACGAGGCGACTGGCGTTGGCCGCTGGTCCTTCGAGGCGTTCGCGCGCGCAATGCGCGAGGGGGTCGCGCGGGACGGGCGCCATCTCTTTCCCGCTTTTCCCTATACGTCCTTCGTGAGGGCGAACGAGGCCGACCTGCAGGCCCTCTATGCTTTCCTCATGGCGGCGCCTGCCGTCGCCGCGCCGAACCGCGAGGCGCGGCTTCGCGCGCCCTTCGGATGGCGCCCGCTGATGGCGGCGTGGAACACGATGTTCCACCGCGCCGAGCCTTTCGCTCCGACGCCCGGACGCAGCGCCTTGTGGAATCGGGGCGCTTATCTCGTCGAGGGGCTGGGGCACTGCTCCGCCTGTCATTCGCCGCGCAACGCGCTCGGCGCGGAGCTCAAGGGCGCCGATCATCTCGCGGGCGGCGAGGTCGAGGGCTGGTACGCGCCTCCGCTGAACGGCGTTTCGCCCGCACCCATCGCCTGGACGGAGCAAGCCTATTTCGACTATCTGCGCACCGGCTACTCGGCCGAGCACGGCGCGGCTGGCGGACCCATGGCGCCCATCGTCGCGGAGCTTGGAGGCGCGCCGGACGAGGACATACGGGCCATGGCGCATTACCTGGCCTCGCTTGCGCCGCCGGCGCCCGCGGCGGACCTGGCGCAAAAGGCCCGGCTCGAAGAGGCGGCGAAGGGGCGCGCCTCCGATCCGGTCCATCTGGCCGGCGCCCGAATCTATTCCGGCGCCTGCGCGGTCTGCCACGAGCCCGGACAGGGCGCGCCGATGTTCGGCGTGAAGCCGTCGCTGGCGCTGAACACCGCTCTCCACGCCGATGCGCCCGACACGGCGCTGCGCGTCATCCTAGAAGGCTTCCGGGCGCCGCCTGGCCTCGAACAGCTTGGGGCGATGCCGGGCTTCGCGCCCTATCTCGACGATGCTCAGGTCGCCGATCTCGCGGCCTATCTGCGCGCTCGCTTCGCGCCCGGCCGGCCGTCGTGGAGCGGCGTCGCGGAGCGCGCGGCGCATCTCCGGCGACAGATCTTGACAGGCGGCGAGGCGGGGATCAATCATTAGCACACTAACGAAAGTTTGAAGGCGCAGCGCCCGAGCGCCCAAGAATTTTCGGCGCGCTCGGTCCCGGCCTACCCGTCCAGCTCGCCAGGTGAGATAGATGGAGCAAGCGCCACTCGAGGCGGAAAGCGCCGACAAGGTCCGCTGCGACGCCTGTCCCGTCACCTGCTACATCCGCCTCGGCATGGCGGGCGCCTGCGACCGCTACGCCAACCGCGACGGCAAGCTCGTGCGCGTCGACCCGCATATCCTGCTGAAGCGCACGGTCGAACGCGGCGGCGGCGTCGTTCCCTTCTCGCTCTCGCGCAAGGAGACCGAATGGTCGGGCGATCTCCTTCCCGACAAGTCCATCTTCGTGACCGCGATCGGGGCGGGCACGACCTATCCCGACTACAAGCCCGCGCCTTTCATCGTTTCCTCGGAGGTGGACGGGGTCGACATGGTCACCGTCGTGACCGAGGGCATCTTCAGCTATTGCGGCGTCAAGGCGAAGATCGACACCGACCGCTACCTCGGCCCCGAACAGGCGACGGTGCGCGCGGAAGGAGAGGCGATCGGCCACGTGACGACGGGCGAATACGGATCGCAGATGCTGTCGCTCGGCGGCGTGCATCATCTGACCGGAGGCTCGAAGAAGGAAGGTCGCGTCACCTGCGACGCGCTGCTCAACCTCTCAAACGGAAAGCCGGTCGAGCTCACGATCGACGGCGGCGAGACCATCGTCGTCCAGGCCGGCGCGGCGCCGGTCATCAACGGGGTTCGAGAAGAGCGGATGCGGGTTGGCTGCGGATCGGCGACGATCGGCATGTTCGCCAAGCAATGGCTGGGGCACGTCGACGAGGTCGTCGTCGTCGACGATCATATCACCGGCGTTCTCTCGGAGCATCAGGCGGGCAAGGTGCTCGACATTCCTCCGACCGGCGTCAAGATGAAGGGCCGGCGCTCGACGCCCGGCCGTTACTTTCAGGTCGCCGAGCCCGGCACCGGCTGGGGCGGGACGAATATCTCCGATCCGCTTTCGATCCTTGGCCCCTTCGATCCGAAATACGCAAAGCCGGGGCTCACCCTGCTCATGGTCTCGACCACCGGCGAGCATTACGGTTTCTATCGGCTCGACGAGGGGCTGCGCCCGATTGAAAGCGAGCTGCCGGCGGCCTTGCGCTTTTCCGTCGACCGCATCCAGGAAAATTGCGAACCGGCTTTGTGCGCCGTGCTTTTCATGGGCGGCGCGGGCGGCTCGCTGCGCGCGGGCGTGACCGAAAATCCCGTGCGCCTGACGCGCTCGGTGAAGGATGCGCTGACGCGGGTGACCTGCGGCGGCGCTCCTGCTTATGTCTGGCCGGGCGGCGGCATCACCTTCATGGTGGACGTGACCCGCCTGCCGGCCAATTCCTTCGGCTACGTTCCCACCCCCGCGCTGGTCGCGCCGATCGAATTCACCATGCGGCTTTCCGACTATTCCGCGCTCGGCGGCCATATGGATCACGTGCGCCCATTGAGTTCGCTCAAGGGCGGGGAGACCCTTCAGGTCCAGCGGACCGAGGGCAAGTCCTGGCCCGTCGAGCCTCCCGCGCGGCGGAGGGGCTGACTGATGGGCCCCGCGCCGCGCGCGCAAGCCCGTTTTCTGCCGGACGGCCGGCGGCTGCATCTGCAGGACGGCCCGATCGACCTGATCGTCGAGGCGGCCGGCGAGCCGGCCCCGGTTGCGGGCGCCTATCGCGCGGCCGCGTCGCGGTTTCGTTTCGTGCTGGACGAGCTGTGCTCTGAGCTTGTGGCGCTGCGCTCGCCATCGCGCGCGCCGGCCCGGGCGTTCCGGACGCCGGTCGCCCAGCGGATGGAGAACGCCGCCGCCCTCCATGCGGCGGAAACCTTCATCACGCCGATGGCGGCGGTCGCCGGAAGCGTCGCGGACGAGATCCTGGCCGTGATGCGCGCTGAGGCCCGGACAGGGCTCAAGCGCCTCTCCGTCAACAACGGGGGCGACATCGCGTTCTGGCTCGGCCCGGGCGAGACGACGACGCTCGGCCTCGTGGACCGGCCCGATCGTCCGTCCCTGTTCGCGCGCGCCTCGATCGCCGCGGGCGACGGAATCGGCGGCGTTGCGACTTCGGGCGCGCCGGGGCGCAGCTTTTCGCTCGGCGTGGCGGACGCCGTCACCATTCTCGCATGCGGCGCGGCGCAAGCCGATGCGGCCGCAACCGTCGTCGCCAACGCCGTGGACCTTCCCGGCGACCCGCGCATCGCGCGCGCCCCCGCCCGCAGCCTCCAGCCCGACAGCGATCTCGGCGACAGGCCGGTCACGCGGAACGTTCCGCCGCTGGACAGGGAATCGATCGCCCGCGCGCTCGACAGCGGCCTCGCCGTCGCCCGGAGCCTGCTCGGGCGCGGCCTGATCGTCGCAGCCGCTCTGCATCTGCAGGGCGAGACGCGCGTCGCGGGCGCGGAGCGATTCGCGCCTGCGCGGCTCGGCTCGCGCGTGATGGGCAAATCAGGGAGCCTCGTCGATGCCTGAGGTCGAGGCGCCCAAGCGGATCGGGGCTTCGGACAGCAAGGGAGAGGACGGACCGCGATGAGCGCCAATATCCGCAAGCTCGTGACCGTCGTCGATGAAACGCTGACCGAGATGGGAAGGCCGGTGTCGCCGCCCGTGCGGCGCGCGGCGGCCGTCGCGGTCATCGAGAATCCCTTTGCCGGCCGATATGTTGAGGACCTCGCGCCGCTGATCGCGATGGGCGAGGAATTGGGCAAGCTCCTGAGCGAGCGCGCGGTCGCCGCGCTCGGGATCGCCGGGTCGGAGGTCCAGAGTTACGGCAAGGCGGCGCTGGTCGGCGAGAACGGCGAGATGGAGCACGCCGCGGCGTTGTTGCACCCCAAGATGGGCGCGCCGGTGCGCAGCACGCTCGGCAAGGGCGCGGCGCTCATTCCCTCGTCCCAGAAGCGGGGCGGGCTTGGCGCCGAACTCGACATTCCTCTCGGCCACAAGGATGCGGCTTATGTGCGCTCGCATTTTGACGGGATGCAGGTCAGCGTCAGCGACGCGCCGCACGCGAACGAGATCGTCGTCGCCGTTGCGGTCACCACCGGCGGCCGGCCTCTGCCGCGGGTGGGGGGCCTCGAACATAGGGATGTGAAGGGCGAGGACGGCCTGCGCTGAGGCCCGGCATGACCCTCCGCTCGAACCCCCTGCGCTCCATGCACGCCGGCGAAGCGGAGGGCACGCGATGACGATCGCCGCGCGGCGCGAGCGCGCGCCTCCCGGCGCGGAGCCGGCGGCGGCTTACGTGCTGGACGAGCAGGTCGGCTTTACCCTGCGGCAGGCGAGCCAGCGCCATACGAGCCTGTTCGCGGCGCGGCTTGGCGACATCACCCCGACGCAGTGGGCCACGCTTTCGAAGCTGTACGAGGTTGGGCCCACTTCGCAGAACCGGCTCGGCCGCCTGACGGCGATGGATGTCGCGACGATCAAGGGCGTGGTGGACCGGTTGATGAAGCGCGGCTTGGTCCGCTCGCACGCCGACGGTGCCGATGCGCGCCGTCGCCTGCTCGCGCTGACGGATAAGGGAAGCGCCTTTGTCACGGCTCGCTTTCCCGACGCCTTCGCGGTCAGCGCCGAGACGCTCGCGCCTCTGACGCCGCGGGAGCGCGCGATCTTCATGACGCTCCTGGCGAAGCTGACATGAGGCTGTGCGACGCTCCTCGGCGGCGTTCGCGGCGCTCCTCGGCGGCGCCTGAAAAAGCGGCTTGCCAAGCAGGGCGTGCGGCCTATCACTCGTACACGAACGATCTTCCGGACCCGCCGGCCGTCGGCGGGATGTTGTGACTCATGCGAAAGAGGCGCCCAATGAAGATTATGACCGCCGTCCACGCCTTGCTTGCGGCCGCGTCCGTCAGTCTGACGCTGCTTAGCCCCGCCAGCGCGGCCGACACGATCAAGATCGGCGAGATCAACAGCTATTCGGCGCTGCCGGCCTTCACCGAGCCCTATCGCAAGGGCTGGCAGCTCGCCATCGAGCAGATCAACGCCAAGGGCGGCGTCGACGGGAAGAAGCTCGAGGTCATCTCGAAGGATGACGGCGGCAAGCCGGCCGACGCGGTGACGGCGGCCAACGAGCTCGTGTCGGACGACGGCGTGGCGCTGCTGGCGGGAACGTTCTTCTCCAATGTCGGCCTCGCGGTCGCGGATTTCGCCAAGCAGAAGAAGGTTCTGTTCGTCGCCGGTGAACCGCTGACCGACGCCATCACATGGTCGAAGGGCAATCGCTACACCTTCCGCCTTCGCCCCTCGAACTACGAGCAGGCGGCGATGCTGGCCGATGAGGCGGCGAAACTGCCTGCTAAGAGGTGGGCGACGATCGCGCCGAACTACGAATATGGCCAGTCGGCGGTGGCGGTGTTCAAGAAGCTGCTCAGCGCCAAACGCCCGGACATCCAGTGGGTCGCAGAGCAATGGCCGCCGCAGGGCAAGATTGACGCGGGCGCCGTGCTCGAGGCGATCGACGCGGCCAAGCCCGACGCGATCCTCAATGTCGAGTTCGGCGCCGATCTCGTGAAGCTGGTGCGCGAGGGCAATACGCGCGGCACGTTCCAGGGGCGCTCGGTCGTGAGCTTCCTCACGGGCGAGCCGGAATATCTCGACCCGCTGAAGAGCGAGACGCCGGCCGGATGGATCGTCACCGGCTATCCCTGGTACGACGTCAAGACGCCCGAACACGAAGCGTTTCTGAAAGCCTATCAGGACAAGTATCACGACTATCCGCGCCTGGGCTCGGTGGTCGGCTACTCGCTCATGAATGGCATTGCGGCAATTCTTGCGAAAGCCGGCTCGACCGACACCGACAAGACGATCGCCGCCGCCGAGGGCGTCTCCTTCGACACGCCGTTCGGCCCGGTCACCTTCCGCGCAATCGATCACCAGTCCACCATGGGCGCCTTCACCGGCAAGACGGCGCTCAAGGACGGCAAGGGTGTGATGGTCGACGCCGTCTACCACAAGGGCTCGGACTTCATGCCGTCCGACGCCGAGGTGAAGACGCTTCGCCCGCAGAACTGACGGAAAAGAGCGCGGAGGCCAGCGCCTCCGCGCCGTCCCGGGCCCGGCATGCAGCTTTTCGTCATCCAGCTTCTTTCCGGGCTCGCCAGCGCCGCGTCGCTGTTTCTTGTCGCCTCCGGGCTGTCGCTGATCTTCGGCGTCACGCGCATCGTGAATTTCGCGCATGGCGCCTTCTACATGCTCGGCGCCTATATCGCGTTCACGCTGACGGACCGCTTTTCCGGCCCGTTCGGCTTCTGGGGCGGCATGGTGGCGGCCGCGATCGCGGTCGGCCTGATCGGCGCAGCCTTCGAGATGCTGCTTCTGCGCCGCATCTATCGCGCGCCGGAACTGTTCCAGCTTCTCGCGACCTTCGGCGCGACCCTGGTCGTCGAGGACCTCGTGCTCCTGATCTGGGGACCCGACGACCTGCTCGCGCCGCGCGCTCCGGGACTTGCGGGGGCGGTCATGGTGGTCGGAAAGCGGTTTCCGTCCTACGATCTCTTTCTGATCGTCCTGGGTCCGGTCGTGCTCGGGCTTCTCTGGCTCATCCTGCATCGCACCCGCTGGGGCGTGCTGGTGCGCGCGGCGACGCAGGACCGGGACATGGTCGCCGCGCTCGGCGTCAATCAGAAATGGCTGTTCACCGGCGTCTTCGCGCTCGGCGCGCTGCTCGCCGGCCTCGGCGGCGCGCTCGAAGCGCCGCGCGACGCGGTCAATCATGCGATGGACATCAACATCATCGTCGAGATCTTCGTCGTGGTGGTGATCGGCGGCCTCGGCTCGATCGAAGGCGCGTTCGTCGCCTCCATCCTCGTTTCGCTCGTCAACGCTTTCGGCATCCTGGTGCTGCCGAGAATCTCGCTCGTCCTTGTCTTCCTCCTGATGGCGGTCGTGCTGGTGATCCGCCCATGGGGCCTGTTCGGCAGGAAGGAGGGCGCCGCGCGCGCCTCCGGGTCCGTGATCGTAACGCCGTGGAGGCCGCTCGACCGGAACGGGCGCCTTGCCGCCCTCGCGCTGGTCGCGGTTGCGGCGCTCTTGCCCGCATTCCTTGGCGCCTATGGGCTGGCGGTCGCGACCGAAGTCGCGATCTTCGTCCTGTTCGCCGCGAGCCTGCATCTGCTCGCATCGGTCTGCGGCCTCGCCTCGTTCGGCCACGCGGCCTTTCTCGGACTGGGCTGCTACGGCGCGGCGCTGGCGATGAAGGCGCTCGGCCTTTCCATGGTTCCGGCTCTCATCGCCGGCCCTCTCATGGCTGTTGCGGGCGCGGCGATCATTGGCTGGTTCGCGGTCAAGCTGTCGGGCGTTTATTTCGCGATGCTGACGCTCGCCATCGCCCAGATCCTCTGGTCGATCGCCTTCCAGTGGGTGCCGGTGACGGGCGGCGACAACGGGCTGCTCGGCATCTGGCCCTCATCATGGGTCGCGAGCCCGGCCCGCTATTACTGGCTGACCCTCGCGCTGGTGACGCTGGCCGTCGCCGGGCTTCGCGCCGTGATCTTTTCGCCGTTCGGCTACGCGCTGCGCGCCGCGCGCGATTCCGACCTGCGCGCCGAGGCGATCGGAATCGACCGGCGCCTCGTGCAATGGCGCGCCTTCATGATTGCGGGGATGAGCGCGGGACTGGCCGGCGCGCTGTTCGCTTTCCTCAAAGGCAGCGTCTTTCCCGATACGATGGGCGTCTCAACCTCCATCGACGGTCTCGTGATGGTGCTGCTCGGGGGCGTCGAAACCGTGTCCGGCCCGATCGTCGGGGCGGTGTTCTACAAGACCCTGTCGATCTGGCTCGTGAATCACACCGACTATTCCAAGCTTGTCCTGGGCCTCGTCATCATCGCGCTCGTGCTTGTCTTTCCAGCGGGCGTCGCCGGCTCGTTTCGATGGCCGGCCGCGCGGTCCAGGGCGCCGGCGTGAGCGCGCTTCTCGAAGTTCGCGGCCTCGCGAAATCCTATGGCGGCGTCAGGGCCGTGGCGGACGTTTCGCTCAGCCTCGAGGCGGGCGAGATCGTCGCCCTGATCGGCCCGAATGGCGCCGGAAAAAGCACCTGCTTCAACATGCTGAACGGCCAGATCCGCCCGGATTCCGGCGCGATCGCGCTTTCGGGCCGCGACATCACGGGGCGCCCGCCGCGCGAGGTCTGGCGCCTCGGCGTCGGGCGCACGTTTCAGATCACCGCGACTTTCGCCTCGATGACGGTCATCGAGAATGTGCAGACCGTGCTGCTTTCGCACGAGCGCCGTCTTGCCCAGCTATGGGGCCGCGCGACGCGCGCCAACCGCCCGGAGGCGGAAGCCCTCCTCGCCCTCGTCGGCATGATCGGACAGGCGGACAGGCCATGCGCGGAACTTGCTTATGGCGACCTCAAGCGGCTTGAACTCGCGATGGCGCTCGCCAACGCGCCTAAACTGCTGCTTATGGACGAGCCGACGGCTGGCATGTCGCCGCGCGATCGCATCGAACTCATGGCGCTCACGGGAAAAATCGCGCGCGAGAAAAATCTGGGCGTGCTCTTCACCGAGCACGACATGGACGTGGTGTTCCGCCACGCCGACCGCATTCTGGTGCTGAGCCGCGGCCGCCTGATCGCGGAGGGTCCGCCCGAGGAGGTCAGGCGCAATCCGGAGGTGCAGGCCGTCTATCTCGGCGAAGGTCTGACCTATCACGGCGGTGAGCCCTCATGACGGACATGCTGACCATCCGGGACCTCGACGCGCGTTACGGGGCCGCGCAAATTCTTGAAGGGATCGCCTTCTCGGTGCGGCGGGGCGCGGTCACCGCGCTGCTCGGGCGTAACGGAGCCGGCAAGTCCACGACATTCAAGGCGATCATCGGACTGGTCGAGCGCAAGGGTTCGGTGCGCTTCCTCGACCGGGAGATCGGCGCGGAGCCGCCCTATCGCATCGCGCGCCTCGGGCTCGGCTATGTGCCGGAGGACCGGCGCATTTTCACCGAGCTCACGATCGAGGAAAACCTCGAGGTCGGCCGCCAGCCGGCGCGCGCCGGCGCCCCCGGCTGGACCCCGGAAAGGGTCTACGCCCTCTTTCCCAATCTGGCGGAAATGCGCCGCCGGCGCGGCGGCGCGATTAGCGGGGGCGAGCAGCAGATGCTGACCATCGGCCGCACGCTCATGGGCAATCCCCTGCTCCTCATGCTCGACGAGCCCTCCGAGGGCATCGCGCCGCGGATCGTGGAGCAGATGGCGAAGGCGATCCTTGATCTCAAGCGCGAGGGCATGAGCCTTCTCGTCTCTGAGCAGAACCTGCATTTCGCGCAGATGATCGCGGACGAGGCCGTGATTCTCGAACGCGGCGCCGTGCGGTACAAGGGAAGCTTCGCGGAACTTGAGGCGCGTCCCGACGTGCGCGACGCTTATCTGGCGGTATGAAGCGCCGGAGGAAAACTGGTCGTCCGGCAAAGGAGGATTCTCATGGCTCATGACGCGCCCGCGACCGGCGGCGCCGGCAAGACGGTGATCCGCAACATCGGCCTTCTGCTCTCGGGGGCGATCGAAAATCCGATCCTCGACGCCGATACGATCGCCGCGGTGGACGGGCGCATCGTTGCGGTCGGACGGGCGAAGGACGTGGACGCGGAAGGCGCGACGACAATCGTGGACGCGAAGGGAACCGTGGTCGCGCCGGGCCTGATCGACAGCCACGTGCATCCCGTCTCGGGCGACTGGACGCCGCGCCAGAACCAGCTCGGCTGGATCGACTCGACGCTGCATGGCGGCGTCACCACGATGATCTCGGCCGGGGAGGTGCATCAGCCAGGGCGCCCGCGCGACATTGTGGGCTTGAAGGCGCACGCCATCTTCGCGCAGCGCGCCTTCAGCAATTTCCGCGTCAACGGCGTCAAGCTGCACGCCGGGGCGCCGGTGATCGAGCCGGGCATGACGGAGCAGGACTTCAAGGACCTGGCCGACGCGGGCGTGAAACTTCTTGGCGAGGTGGGCCTCGGCGGCGTGAAGGACGGCGCGAACGCGAAGCAGATGGTCGCCTGGGCGCGCAAATACGGAATCCAGTCGACCATCCACACCGGCGGCCCCTCCATCCCCGGCTCGGGCCTCATCGGCGCCGACGTCGTGCTGGAGGCGGACACGGACGTCGTCGGCCATGTCAACGGCGGCCACACGGCGCTGCCGGACAAGGAGATTCGCTGCATCTGCGAAGGGTGCCGGCGCGGGCTCGAACTCGTGCACAATGGCAACGAGCGCTCGGCGCTCTTCGCTTTGCGCACCGCGAGCGAGCGCAACGAGCTCGACCGGGTGATCCTCGGCACCGACGGGCCGGCAGGCTCGGGCGTCCAGCCGCTCGGGATCATCCGCATGGTCGCGATGCTGTCGAGCCTCGGCGACGTTGCGCCCGAGATCGCCTTCTGCTTTGCGACCGGCAACACGGCGCGGATGCGCGCGCTCGATTGCGGGCTGATCGAAGCCGGCAGGGCCGCGGATTTTGTCTTCATGGACAAGGCGCAGCATTCGGGCGGAGCGAATTTCCTGGGTTCGATCCGGCTCGGCGACCTGCCCGGGATCGGCATGACGATGATCGACGGCGTGGTGCGCACCGGCCGCAGCCGCAACACGCCTCCAGCCGAAAAGCTGCCTGAAGTCGTGGCGCGCTGACCCACGTTTTCTCGTAGCCCCGTTTGAACCGGATCTGGAGTGACCCGCTCACCCGCCCTTGACCAGCACGCCCTCAGGCAGGCGGGCGGCGAGATCTCGCCCGGCCTCCCGTCCGAGCCGCTCGGCGTCGGCAGGCGCACCGTCGGCGCAGACATCGAAGCGTTCCGAACCGTCAGGGCGCAGCACTTCGCCCATAAGCCTGAGCCGACCCGCCTCGATGCGGGCGAGGCCTGCGATCGGCGTGCGGCAGGAGCCCTCGAGTTCGGCCAGGAAGGCGCGCTCGGCGGTGAGCGCGGTCATGGTCGCGGCGTCCGAGACGGCTCCGAGCGCTTCGAGCGCGCGCTGATCTCCGCTGCGCGCGGTGATCGCGATCGCGCCCTGGCCCGGGGCCGGCAGGAAGGTGTCGAGATCGAGCACGGCGCGAGCGCGGTGGGCGAGGCCGAGCCGCTTCAGGCCCGCGAGCGCAAGCAGCGTGGCGCCGACCGCGCCGGATTCGGCCTTGGCCAGCCTCGTCTCGACATTGCCGCGCAGGAGCGTGGGCTTGAGATCAGGGCGCAGGCGAAGCGCCTGGGCGTGACGGCGCAGCGAGGCGGCGGCGAATGTCGCGCCGCGCGGCAGCGTCTCGATCGTATCGGCGAAGGCCGAGATGAGCGCGTCGCGCACGTCCTCGCGCGCCAGACAGGCGCCGATCGCGACGCCGTCGGGCAGGAGGGAGGGCAGGTCCTTGGCCGAGTGCACGGCGGCGTCGATGTCGCCGGCGAGGAGCGCAGCGTCGATCTCCTTGGTGAACAGGCCCTTGCCGCCGGCCTCGGCGAGCGGCCGATCCTGAATCCGGTCGCCGGTCGTGCGGATGACCTGAAGCGCGATCCGATCGATCTCCCAGCCCTGCGCCCTAGCCAGCTCGCGGCGCGCCTCATTCGCCTGCGCGAGCGCCAGCGGCGAACCGCGGGCGCCAAGGGTGAACAGAATGTGCGACGTCATCGGAGCGACCTGGGCTGCGGCAAGGGTCCTGTCAAGCTCGGGCCAGCGGAAGCCCCGCGGGCTATCTCACGCCGTCCTGGTTGATGTCGGCGCGAGGCAATGCCATCAGTGGCCGGCCATGAAAAGATTGATCATCGCCTTCGTCGCCGCGCTAGCGGCGAGCCCCGCGCTAGCGGCGGATGACGGATATCCTCCGGGCCTGTTCGAGCATTCGCCGGTCGTTCCGGGACCGAACGATCCTGCTGATTCTCAGGCGCCGCCGCCGGACGCAGGCGATGCGCCGGAGGGACACGAGTTGCTGGACGACTATTGCGCCAGCATCGCCTCCCGGACGTTCCACAGTCTCGCCGAAGTCAAGCGCGCGCACGCCCGATGCGACCCCGGGCAGGGCGGCGCGCCGCCCGATCAGTGATCGCGAGCTTCGAGATGCTCGCCGGACTTCAAGGATCGCCGCCGCGCCGCGCGCCGCAGCGATCACATCGGACGGCTGCGTCCCGCTGACCGGGCGCGCCGCGTCGCGCTCACACCAGCCGGCTTTGCGCCTTCGCCGCGGCGATGAAGCTGGCAAACAGCGGATGGGGCTCGAAGGGCCTCGATTTGAGCTCCGGATGGAACTGTACGCCGATGAACCAGGGGTGATCGGCGAACTCGATTGTCTCGGGCAGAAGGCCGTCGGGCGACATGCCGGCGAACACGAGCCCCTTCGCCTCCAGCCGCGCGCGGTAGGCGGTGTTGACCTCGTAGCGGTGGCGATGGCGCTCCGAAATCTCCGTGTCCCCATAGATTTCGGCGATACGCGAGCCGGGCTTGAGATCGGCCTTATAGGCGCCGAGACGCATCGTGCCGCCGAGATCGCCGGCGGCCTCACGCCGCTCGAGTTCGTTGCCCTTCAGCCACTCGGTCATGAGCCCAACCACCGGCTCGGGCGTCGGACCGAATTCGGTCGAGTTCGCCTCCGTTAAGCCCGGCCAGCGAACGGGTCGCCTCGATGACGGCCATCTGCATGCCGAAGCAAATGCCGAAATAGGGCACCTTGCGCTCGCGCGCGAACCGCGCCGCCAGGATCTTGCCCTCGGCGCCGCGCGAGCCGAAGCCGCCGGGCACGAGGATGCCGTTCACGCCCTCGAGCCGCGGCGCGGGATCGGCGCTCTCGAAGATCTCGCTTTCGATCCAGTCGAGCTTGACGCGCACATGATTGGCCATGCCGCCGTGGGTGAGCGCCTCGATCAGCGATTTATAGGCGTCCTTGAGGCCCGTGTACTTGCCGACCACCGCGATCGACACTTCGCCCTCCGGATTGTGATAGGCCTTGGAGACGCTGTCCCAACGGCGCATGTCGGGCTTGGGCGCGGGCTCGATGCCGAAGGCCGCCAGCACCTCGCGGTCGAGGCCGGCGGCGTGATAGAGCGCCGGCACGTCATAGATCGACCGCGCGTCGCGCGCCTCGATCACCGCGCCCTCGCGCACGTTGCAGAAGAGCGCGAGTTTGCGCCGCTCGTCGCGCGGGATCTCGCGGTCGCAGCGGCAGAGCAGGATATGCGGCTGGACGCCGATCGAGCGCAATTCCTTGACCGAATGCTGGGTCGGCTTGGTCTTGAGCTCGCCGGCGGTCGGAATGAACGGCAGCAGCGTCAGGTGGATGAAGACGACATGGCCGCGCGGCAGATCGTTGCCGAGCTGGCGGATCGCCTCGAAGAACGGCAGGCCCTCGATGTCGCCGACCGTGCCGCCGATCTCGACCAGCACGAAGTCGACGCCGTCGTTGCCCTCGAGGACGAAGTCCTTGATCGCATTGGTGACGTGCGGAATGACCTGCACCGTCGCGCCGAGGAAGTCGCCGCGCCGCTCTTTTGCGATCAATTCCTGATAGATGCGCCCGGTGGTGATGTTGTCCTGCTTGTTGGCGCTTCGGCCGGTGAAGCGCTCGTAATGGCCGAGGTCGAGGTCGGTCTCGGCGCCGTCGTCGGTGACGAACACTTCGCCATGCTGGGTCGGGCTCATCGTGCCCGGATCGACGTTGAGATAAGGGTCGAGCTTGCGCAGGCGGACCGTGTAGCCGCGCGCCTGCAGAAGCGCGCCCAAAGCCGCTGAAGCGAGACCCTTGCCAAGCGAGGAAACCACGCCGCCGGTGATGAAGATATACCGCGCCATGGGGCTTCTCTCCTAACCGATCGCAATCGATTCGGCGAGGAGGAAATTTGACGAGCTGATCGCGCGCGCCTCGCCCGCGCGCTTGACGCAGCCGGCGGATTTCTAAAGAGAATTCGCCGCCTTCGAGACGAGAGCGAGAATGCCGGCAAGCGAGTTCACGCTTCGCGCCGACGACGGGCAAAGCCTGCTCGCGCGCCGCTGGCTGCCTGAGGGGCGCGCGCGGGCGATTGTGCAGAGTCGCACATGGCCTCGCCGAGCACAGCGGCCGATACGCCCGTCTCGCCGCCGCGCTCAACGCCGCCGGCTACGGGGTCTACGCCAACGACCTGCGCGGCCACGGGCCCGGGGCCGCGCCCGCCGATCTCGGCCATTTCGCCGACGAAGGCGGCTGGGACAAGGTCGTCGGCGACCTCTGGACCTTGAACCGCCTGATCGCCGCCGAGCAGCCGGGAACGCCAATCGTCTTCCTCGGCCATTCGCTGGGCTCGTTCCTCGGCCGCGGGTTTATCGCCGAACATTCCGACGCGCTGGCCGGCGTCGTCCTTTCGGGCTCGAGCGGCAGGCCGCCGATGATCGCGACGCTCGGGCGCGCTCATCGCCCGCGAGGAGCGGCTGCGCTTGGGCAAGCGCGGCAAGAGCGACCCCATCTTCCAGATGTGGTTCGGCGACTTCAACAAGCCGTTCAAGCCCGCGCGCACCCCTTCGACTGGCTGTCGCGCGACGAGAAGGAGGTCGACGCCTATGTCGCCGATCCGCTCTGCGGCTTTCCGTTCACGACCCAGCTCGCGATCGACGTGCTCGACGCACTCCCCCGCGTCACGAGCCGCGAGAGCCTCGCCGCGAATCCGCAAGGACTTGCCCGTCTACGTCTTCTCCGGCGAGCGCGATCCGGTCGGGGCCAACATCCAGGGCCTGATCGCGGATTTGAAGGCGGCGGGCTTCACCCAGGCTCACGACCCGCATCTATCCGGGCGCGCGGCACGAGACGCTGAACGAAACGAACCGCGACGAGGTGACGCGCGACCTCATCGCCTGGCTCGACGGGGCGGTGGACCAGCGCAAATAAACGCAAGCAAACGCCAATAAACGCGAGTAAGCGTCAGTAAATTTGCTGGCGGTTATTTTTCCGAATCGGGACTTTTCAATGGGTTACGGCCGATTTAAATAAAAATTTTTCTCCCGCCTCGGTGACCGCCCAAGTTGTCGATGCAGCGCGTCGGACCCCTTTGACGCAGAGGTTCGGTGTCGGAGCTATCGGAGCTCGGCTATCTCATATCCGAAGATCATAGCGAGGTTTCTTGTTTACGCAAGAAATTGTCGACTCATCTCGAGTTCCCTTGGTCCTACTCACGCTAATCGGAAGCCAACCCGGGCGAGATGTGATTTCCGCTTCCCGACTGTCCCGGTGGTTCGCCCGCGAGGCGCTGCAGTAGGGCGCTCTGCCCTAAACATGGGGCGTAACACACTATATTCGGAACCAAGGGCCGCGGGCGAAGCAGCGTCGACCCCAAACACTTCTTGGTTCTCGCTCCTTGGCACGAAAATTGCGCCCGAGTAGCGGCGCACGGATCCTATGGCATGCGCAGGAGAGCTGCTCGGGCCGAAGGAAAATCCTCCCTCCTTCGGCCCGGGCGCTCAGTAAGGCTTAAAAAGGATGTATGAGCGGCGCTTGCGGCTGGTTTCGGCTGGCCTATGAAGTGCTCGGGAACGTCGAACGCCCGTACACAAGGCAACGGAGCTGCCGACGCTCCCTATCGCGGGCGTTCGCTAATAAGGCGATCGCCTGGCAACCTTGAGGACGCCGCGCCCAGCCCACGTTGCAAGTCGCCGAGGGATATGTACTTGACGCTAGCGTAGAAATGTCGGTCCTAAGGTCGCGTCTTTAAGAGTTGGAACTGGCGGCGGTTGAGAACGACAAGACAACGAGTCTCTTCTGGTGTCGGGTGCTCTGCAATGAGGCCGCGGTCTAGCCTTCAGGCCGCCGCGCCCAAGACGCGCGGCGAGTCACGTGCGCGTACTCCAACGCAAACCGCACGCCCTTGCGCACGCCACGGCGATCGCCAATGCCGAGAGCCCGGATCAATGGAGCCAGTGTCTTGTTTGAGATGATGCGGGCAGAACGGACCGTCGCGAGGCGGCGAGGGTCTTGATCCAAATTCGCGCGTGAGCGTCCTTGCGCTGCGCGTCGATCAGGATTTCGGCGGCCTTCGCCGGATCGTGACCGGCCGCCTTAAGCATTGCGTAAATGCGGGGAAAACAAATCTCGTCGGTCATTCGGTGATCCTCGTTCTGTTTGGTTGCCCTGCAAACGCCGTCGCCGAGCCTGGCGTCGAACGGGTACGCCAATCGCGTGATTGGCGGACGATGCAAGTGGAAACGGCGCATATCAGGCACAGTGGCTCGGCGCGGCAAATCAATGGCCCGAGAAAGCAACGGGGGCATAGGGGCTGTGGCCGCTCGCCAGCCGCGGCCGCCAGTAATCTGGGGGATGGCCGCGGTTGCCGCTTGGCGAGCGTTAGCGCCGCAAAGCCAACGCACGCTCGCCCCCGAAGATTTGTTAGCGAAACCTACTTCAGCTAAGTTGTATAGTTGGTCGCAGTCTTTCATGGCGGCGCGCACCCCGCCTCAAGAAGGCGAATCAAATCACGCGCAACCTTGATCCGGTTGCGCAATTGAGAGCTCAAACCGGGGTCCGGCTTCACACGAAGGCGCTCCGCCTCCAGCCTGGACTCGAGGTCGGCGACCCCAGCCTGGAGTCGTTGGACAACCGATATCGGTTCGTCCGACCACGCCCTCGTCGCGATGTCATGCCTGCGCTGCTCTTTGACGCCGCCTCGGAGCGTCTCATCCTTGGCTCGCCCTTTCATGAACAGTATCTCACTCCCCGAATTTTTCTCGCACCAGCGGGAGGGCCTCGGCTTGCGACTTGCTCGCGCCCGGCGTCGGCCGCTACAATGTTTTGCGCACTGCCACTTAAGCGCTACTCCAGCCTGCGAAACCGGCTTCGCGCTGCTGGAGGTTCTTTGCGGTTCGATCGCAGTCTGCGCTCGGCGTCCGCCTAAAAATCGCGCGCTCTTGAACTCGGTTCTCTTCGGAGGCTCACGGCTGTATGAGAAAACTTCGGCGAACGCTCCTCTGGCGCCCCTCGGCTTCGGCTTCGCCGAGTCGGGCTTTCGCTGAGTTTTATTGATGACATTGGATCTGTTTCGTTGACGTAGAATCTTCTGTCAGTGGTCTATTGGTTTCTTAAACTCTTTGTACTGCAAATGCAACCTCTTGGTTGCGATTTTGACTGTCCCCGCGGCAGGCCGCCCACGGCGCCGCCACGTTAGACATATACGAAATCGCCGATTGACAGCTTTTCTTGCACAGAATTGGCGACTGACATCATTGCTTGCACAAAAAAAGACACTTCCTTGTGCAATGTTGCGAGGGACAATTCGTGCGCCTTCGGACGTGAACCGACAAGCAAGCCACCCCGCGACCCACTTCCGAAGACGGCCAACTTAAAACGACCTGGGGAGGTGGAAATGCCGAAGCAGGACGGTAATTTTGAGCGGCGGTCGCGACTCATTTCACTCGTCTATGAAGTGCTACGCGACATGGAAACGCCCGCAGAAGGGGCAACGGAGATTGCCACGCTATCGGCCCTCTCCCAGGCGTTTGCTGAGAGGGCGATTGCGTGGCAAAGCTCGAAACCGCCACGCTCCGGGCTCGCAGCTAGTCACGTGCCCAACGACGACTTTAGGCACGTCAAGACCGGCCGACCTTTGCGACACACGCTGAGTGGCATGCGCCGCCGCCGCGCTAGGCTCGACGAATGAGGGCGAACACAACCCCGACGATGACGATGATGACCGCCAGCCAAATGAGGAGGTGCGCCCCGCCCATGGCGGTCCCGGCCACGCCGCCGAATCCCAAGAAAGCTGCCACGAGCGCGATGACGATCAGGACAAGCGCGTAATAGATAAGGTTTCCAGGCATATCGGTGCGTCTCCAGCGGGCCGAAATGCGTTTCCGCCAGCCCCGATCTTGAACGCCGCTGGCCGTGTTTTGTTCCGTACGGGCCCGGTCGAACGGCGACGTCGTGGCGCGAGGCGCTCAACGAGGCCAACCGCAATCCGCAATCTTATCGCTGGCTCGACCGCGAGCCACGCAAATGAACGCAGAGCAGCCCGAACCAACCCAAGCGCTTGGCTTCATTTGACGGCGTTGGCGTCGCGTGACAGCCGCCCAATCTTTGATAGAGTGCAGCGCGGCCGGCTTCGGCTTAAGGCGCACTCGCGAGCGCGGCGTTTTGCGCTCTTGACGCCCGCGTCCCGTCCGGCCCATTGCACGAGCCAGCGCGACCGGCGCGCGACAACATCGAACGCGAGGATGACGGCCATGGCGAACGACCAGATGATGGCGCAGATGTCGACGAAGCCCGGCTTCATCGCGGCGCTCGACCAGAGCGGCGGATCGACCCCCGGCGCGCTGCGGCTCTACGGGATTCCGGACAGCGAATATAAAGGCGATGACGCCAAGATGTTCGATCTCGTGCATGAAATGCGCGTGCGCATCATCACCGCGCCTTCTTTCAAGGGCGACAGGGTTATCGCCGCCATCCTGTTCGAGCGCACCATGGACAGCGAAGCGAAGGGCAAGCCCGTGCCAACCTATCTCTGGGAGGAGCGGGGCGTCGTTCCGATCGTCAAAGTCGACAAGGGGCTCGCGGAGGAAAAGGACGGCGTCAGCCTGATGAAGCCCATGCCGGACCTCGACAAGCTGCTGGCCCGGGCGGGGAAGCTCGGCGTGTTCGGCACCAAGATGCGCTCGGTCATCAACCTCGCCTCGAAAACCGGCATCGCCGCCATCGCCAAGCAACAGTTCCAATTCGGCGAGCAGATCTTGAGCCATGGGCTCATCCCAATTCTCGAGCCGGAAATCTCGATCAAAAGCCCCGACAAGGCCGGGGCCGAGCGGATCCTGCTTGACGAACTGACCAGAGGGCTCGACGCCCTGCCGGCCGGCCGCAAGGTGATGTTCAAAGTGACGCTGCCGGAAGTTCCCGACTTCTATATGCCGCTGATCAACGACAAGCGGGTCGTTCGCGTCGTCGCGCTGTCCGGCGGCTACACGCGCGATGACGCTTGCAAGCGCCTCGCCGCCAATCACGGCATGATCGCGAGCTTCTCGCGCGCCCTCGCCGAAGGCCTCAAGCGTTCGATGTCCGACGCCGAGTTCAATAAAGAGCTGACGGATTCGATTGAGGAGATCTACCAGGCCTCGACAGTCAAGATCTGACCGAACGTCGGTCCGCTTCTAGAGCGCGCAGCGAAATTGTGGACGCCGGTTTTTCGCAGAAAAGCGTGCAAAATCAAGGCATCTGGAGCACGCGGCGATTCAATCAAATCGCAGCATGCTCGAGAGGCGGCCTTGTCGCTAGGTTCCTCGGGATTGGCGTTACAATTCGTGGCCGCGCGGCCGCCATCGCGATGACGGCTCGGGCTCGCCCTGCGCCTGGCGGGTCTAGCTCGCGCTCGAACACGAGGGAATTCCTGTCATCGCGAGATCCTGTCGTTCGACGCCGGCGACTTGAAGAGAGCCCGGAATTCAGCGCGATCAATCGCGACGCCGCGCGCTTGTCCAGGTCGACGGAGATTTCGCGCTCGCCGAATGGCGGCGATTGTCGAGCATCTTGAGGATCGCTGGCCGCTGGGACCACCTCTTTTCGCTCACGTCCGGCGCCAGCGCGCGATCGAGCTCCCGATGGCGCCCGAGGCCGTTCGATATCTCGCCGAGGTCGACCGGCGTTTCGCGACGGATCGGAAGAGACGCTGAACGATCTTCGGCGGGAGTTCGCCCGGTGGGGCGGCGCCGCGGCCCGCGACTGTCTGACCGGCCAACCGTCGGCGGTCGATCTTACGGTCTATCCGTTCATCGCGCTGTTGCCGCGGGTTGCAGGCCGCGTAGCGGATTTCGATATAAACGACCTCATCGGGGCCGCGCCTCGCTGCCTGGAGCGATCGCATCCAGGCGCTTCACATCGTTCAACGGACCTGGCCGCCGCACTGGAATCATACCGCTCCGACTTGACTCGGTAGGCCGCGCACCGCGATGGCGAACAGAGCGGACGATCCGCGAAGCGGGTCGTTCCCCAACGGGGACATCGAGTGAATCCAACCGCTGACACCGTTTTCCTGTTCGACGTCGACAACACGCTGTTCGACAACGACCGATTTCGGGACGACCTTCGAGAACGGTTGCGAGCCGCCCATGGGGATCGCGCCTGCGCGCGTTACTGGGAAATCATGGACGAACTCTGGGCCGTGCTGGGATACATGGACTATCTCGGGGCGCTGGAGCGCCTGAGGCTCGACGACCCGCACAATTCGGCGATCTTCGACACCGCCAACTGGCTGCTCGATTATCCGTTCGCCGATCGCCTCTATCCGCACGCGCTGGAGGCGGTGAACCATGTCCGGCGGTGGGGACGGCCCGCCATCCTGTCGGACGGCGACGCCATCTTTCAGCCGCGCAAGATCCTGCGCTCGGGCCTGTGGGAGGCGTTCGACGGCAATGTGCTGATCTACATCCACAAGGAGAAAGAACTCAAGGACGTGGAGCGCCGCCTTCCCGCCGCTCGCTACGCGCTCATCGACGACAAGTCGCGCATCCTCGCCGCGGTCAAAGCCGCCTGGGGCGATCGGGTCACCACCATCTTTCCCCAGCAGGGACACTACGCTCTCGAGGACCCGCCGCGCGACGGGGCGTCGGTCGACAGAACGATCGACAAGATCGGCGATTTGCTCGGCCACGATTTTTCGACCCCGGCGCCGTGAATCCCACTGAAAGCGGACGCGCCGGTCCCCTAACGGGGCGAGAGCCGCTTGATTCGCTTCCCGACCGCGCGCCCTCAAGCGCCCCATCGTGAGCGGGTCCCTCATCGTCTAGGGTTTCAAAACGCACTCCGCCGAAGGAGGGCCAGAACTTCGACTGGTCAGCCGGAACGGGGCGCGAGAGCGGCGGGAGGTGGACCGCTCTCGCGCCCGCCCTTAGACGCGCGAAGGCCAAAACGCTTCCCTGGCGGAAGGGCGCGCCTTCTCAAGGAGAAGCTAGGCGCGCCCAAAGGAAGCGGATCAGGCGTCGCGGTCGTCGTTGTCGTCTTCGGCAGGACCGCCCTGCTCAAGGATCCGCTCGGCGATCAGGCCTGCGTTTTCCCGAATGGCCCGCTCGATCCTGTCGGCCATCTCCGGACTCGTCTTCAAGAAGGCTTTGGAGTTCTCCCGGCCCTGCCCGAGCCGCACGCTGTCGAAAGAGAACCAGGCGCCCGACTTCTCGACGACGCCAGCCTTGACGCCGAGGTCGATCAACTCGCCCGCTTTGGAGACACCCTCCCCATACATGATGTCGAACTCGACCTGTTTGAACGGCGGCGCGACCTTGTTCTTGACCACCTTGACCCGCGTCTGGTTGCCGACCACTTGCTCGCGTTCTTTGATTGCGCCGATACGGCGAATATCGAGGCGGACGGAAGCGTAAAACTTGAGAGCGTTGCCGCCCGACGTCGTCTCGGGCGAGCCATACATGACCCCGATCTTCATGCGGATCTGATTAATGAAGATCACCATGGTGTTGGAGCGCGAAATCGAGGCGGTCAGCTTCCGCAACGCCTGGCTCATCAGCCGCGCCTGCAATCCCGGCTGCGAGTCACCCATTTCGCCTTCGATCTCGGCCCTGGGCGTCAGCGCCGCAACCGAATCGATGACCAGCACGTCAACCGCGCCCGAGCGCACCAGCGTATCGGTGATTTCAAGCGCCTGTTCACCGGTGTCGGGCTGGGAAATCAGGAGATCGTTGAGGTTGACGCCGAGCTTGCGCGCATAGACGGGATCGAGCGCGTGTTCGGCGTCGACAAAGGCGCAAACACCGCCCTTCTTCTGCGCTTCGGCGATGACATGCAGTGTCAGCGTCGTCTTGCCCGACGATTCGGGGCCATAAATCTCGATCACCCGGCCGCGCGGCAGGCCGCCGACGCCGAGCGCAATGTCGAGCCCGAGCGATCCAGTCGGCACCGTCTCGACCTCGAGCGCCTTCTGCTTGCCGAGGCGCATGATCGAGCCTTTGCCGAACGCCCGCTCAATTTGCGACAGGGCGGCGTCAAGCGCCTTGGTCTTGTCCACGCTGGTCCCTTCCACGAGGCGAAGATTGGGTTGACTCATAACCATCCTCCTTCTCTCACGGGCAGCGTCCGATCCGCAATCGCGGTTTTGCGCGCCCCCCAATGGAGACACTATGTGCACGGTTTGTTCTCATGCGCAAGTTCTTTTTTTGTTCCAAACGGGGATATAGCGATCGTGCGCGTGAGCCGCAGTTTGGGCGCCACCTCCTAGCACTACTTTGGCAGATTTATTCGAGGTGTCTTGAGAGGGTTCGCCTGCAATGGGGACATCGATATGGCGGCGCGCGGGCGAGAATGGCGAGCACGGCGCGCCGGATCGCGGGCAGTGTCGGCTTGGGCGGCCCTTGGCGGATTTTTTTTCCCCCGCTCGCCTCGGCGAGGCGGCGGCTTTGCAGGTAGGCGTAGGCGATCATCGTCATGAGCGCGTGGCGGTGCAGGCCACGCCAGGATCGGCCTTCGAAGTGGTCGAGGCCGAGTTCTTCCTTGAGCTGCTGGTGGGCTTGCTCGCAGACCCATCGCGCCTTGATCGCGCCGGCGAGCTTCTTGAGGCTGGCGTCGGCAGGCAGGTTGGAAAGATAGGATTTGCGCTCGCCCGAGGCGCGACGCTCGCCGACGAGCCAGGCCTCCTCGCCCGGCATGTGCTGCATGCCCTTGTCATGGATGCGTTGTGGCGGACCATCGGCGATCCGCACGCGCACGGCGGCGAAGGAGGCCGCCAAAGGCCCTTTGGTTCCTTTACGCCAGCTGACGCGTCGCCACTTCGCGGCGGCGAGAACGTCTTCAGCCGGCGCGGAGAGCTGATCGGGAATATGGCGCTTGCGCGGCCGCCCGCGTCCGGCGGTCGGAAACACGAGCCTGACATTGCTCGGATAGACTTTCTGCTGCTTGGGGATTCCGACCGCCCACTTCAGGCCGCGCGTGTCGAGCCCTTGGCGGAACGGCGCGGATAGGCCATAGCCTGCATCCGCCAGCACCGTCGCAAACCGAACGCCAGCGGCGCGGATGCGATCGATCTCGGCCAGCGCGATCTCCGGCTTCGTACGCGCCGCCCGCCAGTTCTCGGGCACGCGGGCCTTCGCCATCCGGTCGGGCGCGCCGGTCCAGCTCTCCGGCAGAAACAGGCGCAGGCCGATCATCACCGGAACCTCGTCCCGCGCCAGCGTCAGCGACACAAGCGTCTGGCAATTGGCGGTCTTGCCGAGCGCCGAGGCGTATTGCGGCGCGACGCCGACCGAATGCGACCCCTTCTTCGGCAGCGCCGTGTCGTCGACGACAAGGACTGCATTGGCGCCCCCGATCAGCTTGTCCGCCTGGATCGCGAGTTCCTCTTCCAGCGGCGCTTCACTCCACACGCCGCTCGCAATGAAATGATGCAACTGGTCGTAATCGCCGGGCGCCCATCGCGACGCCATCGGCTCGACGCTCTTGCGCTCGCCCGGCCCAATCAGCCCAGCAACATAGAGCGGACACATCCGCCGGCGCGCCTTGTGTTCGAGCCGCGCCAGGAACGGCGCAAGCCACCGATCAAGATCCCCGCCCCAGTCCGCCACGCCGCCGGCTCCGCAAAATCGCGAAGCCGACGATCGGGCGAAATCCTTTCCGAACTCCTAATCTGCCAAAGTAGTGCTAGTGGATAGAATCAAACGCTTCGAACCCCTTGCAAGCCGGAGAACTCCTTGAAATTGCGGAAGGCGCCCCGGACTCTTACGTTTGATTTTGACCACTAGAAAGAATTTCGTATGGACGTGAGTGTTTTGATCGGGGCCAGAGACGGCGTGCCCTGGAGGATGGGCGAAAGCAAAGCCGCAATCTAGCTTCTGCAGGATCACGGCACTCAGCAGCGACTGAATTTGCCGCCGCTGTCATTCGGCAGAAAGCCTGCGGCCGTGTCGGCGGAGCACCATTTGCTATCAGACCTCTGTATGACAAAACTGCGACAACTGGATGACGACGTAACCGGTGGAATTGCGTTGCTGGTGAATACAGCAGTAGCCAATTTAAGCGCCTGAAACTATTCGTCATATAACACATCATCAGAATGCCAATACGGTTTATCCACAGGAACCGATAAATCCTTGGGCTATATAATTAGTGACATCGTTCCTACAAAGAGTTGAAACATGCCTGACACGGTTTTGCCGTAGATTTGCCACGGGTAAGACGATCAGCCGGTCTGATGTTGACCCGATCTACGTAGCTCTACTGGGAGTTTACCATGCGAATCTCGAACATCGGAAGCCGGCTTTGCTCGCGCTCCGTTGTCACAGCGACGATCCTAGCCCTTGTAGGCGCCCAAACAGGCTTAGCGCAGGCGGCCACCGCCACGCCAATCGGGCCGTCGTTTGGCCCCAACGGCCGCGACTTGGCGACCCACACGCCAATCAAGCACGTGATCATCATTATCGGCGAAAACTGGAGTTTCGATAGCCTCTTCGCCACTTATCAGCCGAAGTCCGGCGAAACGGTTCGGAACCTTCTTTCGGAGAACATCGTCAACCCGGACGGCTCGCCGGGCATGAACTATTCGAAGACTCTGCAATCGAGCGCCACGGACACCGCCAAATATGAGTTGGCCCCGCCCAGCGCCGCCTATGGAACGTTACCGCCCGCCCTGGCTGGCGGCCCGTCCGCGCCCTATGGCTGTCAATTGCTCGGCATCAACGCCAACGACTGCAACACGCCTGCCAACGTCGCGAAAGTAACGTCCTTCGAGAACGGGCTCGCGCCGGACTATTACCAACATCTGCTCACCGGCGGAAACCCGTATGGGCGCGAGCCCGACCCGCGCATCTGGTACGACGGCGTGGGCGCGAGCAGTTTGCCGCCCGGCGTCTACCAGTTGACCAATGCGACACATTCGCCGTTCTTACCTTACGATTCCTATTCGGCCAGCCCGGTTCATCGCCTGTTCCAGATGTGGCAGGAGCTCGGTTGCTCCGCCAGTAAGGCGACGTCGGCCAATCCGTCGGGCTGCAGCCACAATCTTTTCGCCTGGGTCGAGCGCACCGTCGGCGCCGGCTCCAATGGCGCGGCGCCGCCCTCAGGCGGCTATGCGGGCGAGGGCTCCACTTCGCCCCAGTTTTTCAACATGCACGAGGGCGATGCGCCCTATCTGAAGTCGCTCGCCGACGCCTACACGATCAGCGACAACTATCACCAGGCGGTCCTCGGCGGCACCGGCGCCAACCACATCATGATGGGCACCGGCGACGCGATCTGGTTCAGCAACGGAGCTGGCGCCCCGGAAGTCCCGCCAAACAATCCCGTCGATCCGGCGAATCCCGGAACTCCGCTCCCCGGACATTCCTCCGCTCTGTCGCAAATCGAAAACCCGGACCCGATGCCGGGAACAAACAACTTCTATACCCAGGACGGCTATGGCGGCGGCCCGTTCGTTTATGGGGGGGCGACTCCGCCCAACGCGAACTACGGCGGAGGTTCTTACGTCAATTGTGCAGACTCCGCTCAACACGGCGTCGGCGCCGTCACCAGCTACCTCGCTGCGATCAAGCCGAGCATCAAGCCCAACTGCGAGACCGGCCACTACTATATCGTGAACAACTATAATCCTGGGTATTTCGGCGACGGCAGGAACGCTTTCGCAGATAAGAATCCCAATAATACCCCGTTCACCGTTCCGCCGTCGAACGTGCGCAACATCGGCAACGAGCTCTCGGACAATAATATCTCCTGGGCCTACTTCGGGGATCAGTTCAATCAGTACCTGGCCGACCCGTATCAGTTGAACTTCGCCCCGTCCGGGACGGGCAAAGATAACTACTGCAACATCTGCAACTGGGCGCAGTACAACACGGCCATCATGACCAGCTTTAACGCGCGTGCGCAGCATCTGCACGACACGACCGATCTCTATGCAGGCATTGCGAGCGGCGATTTGCCGGCCGCTTCATGGGTCAAGTCGAGCGGCCTCGTCGACGGCCATCCTTCGTCCTCGAAGCCCATTCTGTTCGAGGGCTTCGTCAAGAAGATCGTCGATGGCGTGGAAGGCAACCCGGCCCTTGCAAAGGACACCGCGATCTTTGTGACCTTCGACGAGGGCGGCGGATTCTACGACTCTGGCTATGTGCAACAGCTCGACTTCTTCGGCGACGGCACCCGCATCCCGATGATCGTGGTCTCCAAATTCAGCCAAGGCGGACACATCAACCATTCCTACACTGACCATGTCTCCACCTTGAAGTTCATCGAAGCCAACTGGGGCTTGAAGCCAATCACGGCCCGCAGCCGGGACAATCTGCCGAACCCGATCGCCACGACCGATCCCTATGTGCCGACAAATCGGCCGGCGATCGGCGACCTCATGGACATGTTCAACTTCGGCGCGCCGCATCCGTAGGGCTCGCAGACATCGGCGCAATCAAGGGAGTTCTACAATGACGATTTCAACGCTTGTAAAGGGCTTCGCGGGCGCAGTCACGGCGGCCGCGCTCTACGCGACGGCGGCCGCTCCGGCCAGCGCCGCCATGCTCACGCTCACCGATCCTCCCACGCAAAGCAGCACCCCAGAGGCGGTCACATTCACGGCGACCGCGACTGAGTTGCTCGTGATTGCCGAAGGTTATCAGGTCAACGACCTCGAAACGCTCACCAACAACATGGTGACGCTCTCAGGCGGCGGCCCAAACCTGCTTGGATCGACCTGGCAGTCCAGGTTCGCGGCGGTTGGCAGCAACTCCTATACGTTCAATGACGGGACCCCGGTTCCCGCCCTTGGGTTCGCCGCCCAAGACCCGCCGAATCTGGACACGTTCTACCAGATTTTTGCGACAGTGCCGGGCGATACTTACGTTTACAGCTTCAATTACTCGAACAACACGGCCGGCTTCGGCGCTACGCCTTCGCAGCTCGTGGTGACAGCCAGCAGCGTTCCGGAGCCGTCGACCTGGGCCATGTTGCTTCTCGGCTTCGCGGGTTTTGGCCTTGTCGCTTACCGCGCCCGGCGCGCGGCGATCCCGATCGCGTAATTCAAGCGCCCAAATTTTCTGGGGCCGCCCCGCTCGCGGCGGTCCCCCTTTTTTGCACTGGCATTGGTCACATCCACCAGACGAAATTCACCGTCATTTCGGCCCCGCCAAAATAGGGAACCAGTTCGCCACCCGTTATCGGCTCAAAACCAGTCTATGTAGATAACATCCGGAGGCGCACGCATCAGCTGGTCACCGGCAAGGGGGCGAGTGTCAAACTACGCAACAGCCGCGTCGGCTCAGGCGCCGTATGAAAACCGCTACCGCGCGCGGGCTCCATTCCAATTTCGCAGATCAATCTTGACGGCATGTACGGTCAAGTCTGATCACCTTGGCAAGCGGCAAACCGGCGCTGTGGTGACTGGCGATCACCACGACCCTTGTCTGCAAATGGTCAAGCAGACGTCCAAAAATGCGACACCCCTGATCCTCGTCGAGATGTTCCATCGGCTCGTCCAGCAATACGATCGGGCTCTCAGAAAGCCAGGCTCGGGCGAGGTTGAGCCGCTGGGCCTCGCCAAGCGACAGTTGGTCCTGTCGAATCCAGCCGTCGAGGCCGCCCGCGCCCTGGAGTCGGACGTCGAGCTCGACCGCTGCGAGCGCTCGCCACAATGTCTCATCGGACTGAGAGCCGGCGAATAGGTTTGCTCGAATCGTATCGTCCAGGACCGCGGCGTCATGCAGGCAGAGGGTGGTCATGGCGCGCCGCTGAGCCGGAGATGTCGCGCCGGCGTCGGAAACAAAAACATCCTCGCCGATCCAGCCGGCGATCTGTTTGAGCAGACTCGTCTTGCCACAACCACTCGCTCCAACGAGCACGGTTGGACATCCGGCCCGCGCCTCCACCGAGATCGGTCTTCCGATCGGGCGGCCATTGGGGGCGCGACGCTGAAGCTGCTCATGACGCAGTTCGAAAATCCTCGGCCGAATGGCCGTCGTTTCATCGCCTGCAACCTGAGCCTCGCCGGAACGAGCCTTGATGGCGTTCTCCGCCGACCGCCGGCGTATAATGGCGATGAGAATGCGGGACGCCCCGGTCATCGCTTCGCCAGTCGTGAGCCAGGTGAAGGCCAAAAAGACAGGAATGAGAAGCGTTTCGCTCGGCCCCTCGGAGGCCCATGCCGCCGCGATGACGCTCAGGCAGGCGATCGGCCCAAATGCTGCGCCGAGCATATCGAGCGCAGCCTGCGTCCGGCGCAGGCGGAGGATCGCCTCGTCGGCCAATTGGAACGACCGAAGCGCCACGTCGAGTTCCGATCGCCATCTACGTTCGGCTTTCAGCGGCACCGCCGAAGCCAAGTCGGCGCTAAGCCGCCGCGCGGCTTCGCGTCTTTCCGTTCGGGCCTGTTCCCAGTTGATCGCGCCAGGCCGGACCGCTCGCCACGCTGCGAGCAGGATCACCAGGAGCGATGCGACAATCGGCGCGAGCGCGAACGGCGTGATGAACGCGGTTGCGGTAAAAAGCGCAATCATCGCGCAGGCCAACGTCAGCGATGGCAGAGAGGCCCGCAGTCGCGCAAAATCGAGATCCTCGACATCATCGAGGTAGTCGGCGAGCCGCGACGGATCGCCGAGCTGCCATCCGGCTTGGTGAACGGATTGCGAAGCCGCCAGGCTCGCGAACAGGGACACGCGCCGAGCGACCTGGTCGATGAGCGCGGCGCGATGCCCCACAAGCCGCTGGCCATATCGGGCGCCTGTCCGGCCGACGGCAAACAGCCGAATAAGGGCGGCCGGAGTGTGAAAGTTGAAAGTCGCCGCAGAGGCCGAAAGCCCGGCCAGGGCCACCGAGCCCAGGAACCATGCCGACATCCCGCCAAGGAGCATGCCGCATGCCGCCGCGGCGAGAGCAAGCGCTGTGGCGATCCGCCAGGAGCGCCGGCTCGCTATCATCGCCTGCGTCGTCATGCCGCAACCTCGAAGGGCCGGCCGCCCGTGAGATCAATCGTAAGGTTCGCCCGCCCCGCAAGCGCGGGATCATGGGTCGCGACGACGACCAGTCTGGAACGCGCCATGTCCTGTAGCGTCCCGCGGACCAGGGCGGCCGTGTGCGAGTCGAGCTTCGATGTCGGCTCGTCGGCAAGAATTGCGCCGTTCGACAGCAGCGCTCGCGCTATCGAGATCCGCAGGCGCTGTCCGCCGGAGAGATTTTCTCCGCAATTCTCGACGTGCGCTTCGAGACCGCCGGGGAGCGGTTCGTCGTCAAGGAGCCCGATTCTTTCCGCAGCCTCTCTTACGCGCGTTTGATCCGCGCCGGGGCTTGGGGCGATCGCTTGGCCAAGCGAGCCATCGGCTACATAGGCGTCGTTCGAGATCCAGGAGATACTCTCTTTTGAGATCTCTGGCCGCGGGTCGAGCTGCTCTGGGTCGAGGCCGGCCATACGGCGCAGCAATGTCGATTTCCCTGCTCCGCTCGGTCCGACTATAGCGACGAGGCCGACAGGCGGCAGCGATACTTTAGCAAAGTCGACCAACGGTAGGCGCGGCGGGGCGACATAGTGGCCGTCCAGCAATCGGTCCAGCGCTTGGGCTGCTGCAAGGCCGTCCGCCTTCGCGTGATATTGCTCCGCGAACTGCCTGAATGGGGCGAAATACTCAGGCGCGATCATCAAAATGAAGAGACTCTGCCAGAGCTCGAGTCTGGAGAAGCCAGGAATCATGGCGAGCTTCAGATGTCCAAGCCCGAGAAGCAAGGCGAGCATCGCGATTGACAGCGAAGCGAAGAAATCGATGACCGCGGCGTTGACAAAGGCGATCCGCAGGACGCCCATTGTGTGCGCCGCGTACGTTTCGAGCCGCACGGCGAGTTTTTTCTCCTCTGCATCAAGCGCGTGATTCGCGAGTATCGTCGGCAAGGTCCGAACCCGATCGGCGAACTGGGCGGCGAGGCGGCCCAACGCCTTCTCCTGCTGGTCGGCGCGGCGGTGGATAGTTTCGCCTACGAGGGCGAAGAAGACGATCATTACAGGCGTGAGGCCCATCACAAGCAATGCCGCCTCCCAGGAGACAACGGCAAGCGCGACCACCGCGGCCAAAGGGCCGATGGTCAACATGGAGGCGGCGCAGCGATGGCCGATCACCAGCGCGGCGACCGCCTCGGGGTGGCGTTGCATGCTGACGACCAGGCCGCCGGTCGGCAGCGACTGGATCTGCCTCGCTGACATTTCGCGAAGCTGGTCGAACGCGGCCGCGCGAAGTTCCGACGACAGTTTCGTTTCAGCGCTCGCTTGAATCCCGTCGGCCAACCACCCCATGATCGCCGCAAAGACGAGGGATATCCCGGCCGCCAGCGCAGCCCAGGGTTCGATGACGCCGCTTACGAGAAGGCGGCCAATCATGACAGCGGCCGATGCAGAAAAGCCTAAGCGCGCGAGAGCCCGCACGAATTGAGCAAGTAGCGTTTGATTAGCTCGAAAGCGCCCGAGTCGACGCCCTAAGACGAGCGCCTGAAACGCCTTTGGTTGAGCCGCCGACCCAGCCTTGGCGCTCGTTGGATACAGCGGCTGTTTCATGCGCCGCTTTTCGCATCTCATGCGACCGCAGGAGTTGATCAAGATCAAATCGGTCAGCCCCCGACCGCGCTAACAAGCCCGAGTCCAAAGAGGCCTCCTCATGGTTGATTCGTTGCTTGTCGATCTTTCTCGGCTGCAGTTCGCGCTGACGGCCATGTACCACTTCCTGTTCGTGCCGCTCACGCTTGGGCTGTCCGTCCTGATTGCGATGATGGAGACCGTCTACGTCATGACCGGTCGAGTGATATGGCGCGACATGACGAGGTTTTGGGGCGTTCTTTTCGGCATCAACTTTGTTCTCGGAGTCGCCACCGGCATCACGATGGAATTCCAGTTCGGCATGAACTGGGCCTATTATTCGCACTATGTGGGCGACATATTCGGCGCTCCGCTGGCCATCGAGGGACTGATGGCCTTCTTCCTCGAAGCGACTTTCGTTGGGCTCTTCTTTTTCGGCTGGGACCGGCTTTCGGCTCGCGCGCATTTGGTCGTGACCTGGCTGGTGGCGCTTGGAACAAACCTTTCTGCGCTCTGGATCCTGATCGCCAACGGTTGGATGCAGAACCCCGTGGGCTCGGCGTTCAACCCGGATACGATGCGCATGGAGGTTACGGATTTCGAAGCGGTTTTGCTCAATCCTGTGGCGCAGGCGAAGTTCGTGCACACCGTGTCGGCAGGCTATCTCTGCGGCGCGGTCTTTGTGCTTGGCGTCTCGGCCTGGTACCTGCTGCGGGGGCGCCATATCGAGCTCGCGAAGCGCTCGTTTGTCATTGCTTCGGCGTTCGGCCTGGCGGCGGCGCTATCGGTGATCGTGCTCGGCGACGAGAGCGGTTACGATCTTACGAACAACCAGAAGATGAAGCTCGCCGCGATCGAGGCGATGTGGGAAACAGAGCCGGCCCCCGCTTCCTTCACCGTGTTTGGCATACCAAGTCAGACTCTCCACCTGACCCGTTTCGCGCTTCGCGCCCCTTGGGTCATGGGCATTATCGGCACGCGCTCGCTGGACCGCAAAATTCCCGGCATCGAGCAGATTGTAGCTGAGGACGAAAAGCGAATCCGAGCTGGGATCGGCGCATACGACGCCCTGGAGAAGGTGAAGGCCAACCGATCCGACACCGCCGCTCGCGCCGCTTTTGACGCTGCTTCGAAGGATCTCGGCTACGGGCTATTGCTTAAACAATATGTCGATGACCCGAGGCAGGCGAGCGAACAACAGATCAAGGACGGCGCCTGGTCCACCGTCCCGCACATTCCATCGCTGTTCTTCGCATTCCGATTGATGGTGCTGTGCGCTTTCGTTTTGCTCGTGGTCTTCGCCGTTTCGCTCTGGCATACGGCGCGGGAGGCGCATGTCCCACGTTGGCTGCTGCGTTTAGCCGTCCTCGTCCTGCCGCTTCCGTGGATCGCAGTCGAACTCGGATGGTTCGTGGCGGAATTCGGCCGGCAACCCTGGATCATAGACGGCGTCCTCCCGACCTTCCTGGCGACATCACAACTCGGCGTCTGGAATCTCTTGCTCACGATCTTGGGCTTTACGCTGGTTTACGGGACGCTGGCGGTTATCGAAGTCCGGCTGATGCTCGCCGCGATTCGGAAGGGTCCGGAAGTCGCCGACATTCTCGACGGCATGGCGACGCAAGCGCCTCCACAAGCCGAGCTCGAACTCCATCCGGCCGAGTGACGCGCAGAGAAGGAATGCGACGATGATCGAGTTGATTTCCGACTACGGCATGCTCCGCGTCATTTGGTGGATTCTGCTTGGCGTGTTGCTGACCGGCTTCGCGGTGACAGACGGCTTCGATATGGGTGTCGGGGCCCTTCTTCCGTTCGTCGCCAAAACGGACATCGAACGGCGCGTCGCAATAAATACAGTGGGCCCCGTTTGGGAGGGGAATCAAGTCTGGCTGATCCTCGGTGGGGGAGCCATTTTCGCCGCTTGGCCGGCGTTGTACGCTCTGAGTTTCTCCGGCTTCTATCTCGCGATGTTTCTCGTTCTGCTGGCGCTCATCCTGCGTCCGGTCGGATTCAAATATCGCTCAAAGAGGCCGGACGCTGCGTGGCGGGCCCGCTGGGACTGGGCGCTCTTCATCGGCGGCGCCGTGCCCGCGTTGATCTTCGGCGTGGCGGTCGGCAATACGCTGCGCGGCGTTCCCTTTCACTTTACCGACGATCTTCGGCCGATTTACGAGGGCAACTTGTTCGGCCTTCTGAACCCAGTCGCGCTCTATTGCGGGCTGGTCTCGCTTTCGATGCTCGTCATGCACGGCGCTGCCTGGCTTGCGTTCAAATCTGACGGGCCCGTCGCCGCCCGCGCAAAAGAGTTCGGCGTCAAGGCGGCTATCACTTCTTCCGTCCTGTTCGCGGGCGGGGGGTTGCTCGTGTGGTTGGGACTATTAGGCGGCTATCGGGTGACCAGCCCGATCGCGTGGGACGGCCCTTCGAACCCACTTCTGAAGACCGTGGTCGCGGACCCTGCCGCCTGGCTCGCAAATTTTGACGCTCATCCGATCCTTTGGATCGTTCCCGCTCTCGGCGTCGCAGCGCCCTTGGCAGCGGCTCTCGGTTTTCGCGCCGGGCACGAAGTGCTGACGCTCCTCGCCTCAAAGCTTGGCGTCGCCGCGATCATCACCACAGTCGGGGTAGCCATGTTCCCGATCCTATTGCCATCAAGCAGCCATCCGGATCACTCGCTCGCTGTGTTCGACGCCTCATCGAGCCGGGCCACGCTGCTGAACATGCTGATTGCGACGGCAATCTTCATGCCGATCATCCTCGCTTACACGGCTTGGGTTTATCGTGTGCTGCGCGGGAAGGTGACGGCAAAAAGCGTCGCGACCGCCGGCGCCTCGGCTTATTGAACGGAGGAAGCGTCCATGTGGTATTTCACCTGGGTCCTGGGCCTTGGACTGGCGGCTTCGGTCGGCATTCTGAACGCGCTCTGGTACGAATTGCGGACTGTTCGCCAAGCCACGAAGGATGAAACCCCTCCACTTCCTACGCCCTGAGAGAGCTGGCCCCGCTTGTTCGGACAAGGCCCCGCGGAATTGCTGGATTCCTGCCGGGTTACTGAACGCGCCGCCGCAGCAAAATCGCAAGGGGCGGTGCCGGACCAGAGCTCCAGCAAAATCGCGCGGTCGTCGGATCATGCGGCCGCGGCTATGTGTTGCTGGCTGAAGTAGCGCTCGTCGGGCCTGCCCGTACTCTGCCGGCGACAGATCGCCTCGATCCCCATTCGCTTCATCGCGTCGCGACGTGACGCCGACCATCAGGCTCTCGCGGTCCAACAGCGCTCTCAAGCATCCGCGCGCCAGCAAAGGGATAGTCGAGGCGAAGCTCGTCGATCATGTCCAATTCAGATTCAGGAATCCCAAAAGCGCCATCTGTCGAAAGTTCGTCCACACGGCCGAAAGCGAGGGGGCCTTAGCGGATCGAGGGAAATACTCTGAGCCCGTGCGGTCTCATGCTCGCCTAACAGCTGGGCTTCGGCGGTGCGCCGGTAACGCGGCCGTTCAATATGGATGCATCAGGCCATGTATTTTCCGCCGTTGATCCACAGCGTCGCTCCGGTGACGAAGCCGGCGTCTTCGGCCACCAGGAACAGAATGCCCCGCGCGATTTCCTCGGGCTTGGCGAGCCGGCCGACCGGAACGGCGGCGACAATGCCTTCGAGAACCTTGGCCGGCACCGCCCGCACCATGCCGGTGTCCGTGTAACCGGGGGCGATTGCGTTGACGTAATTCCGCGAGCAGCGCCTTCGAGCGCGAGGGCTTTGGTGAAGCCGATGATGCCGGCCTTGGCGGCCGAATAGTTGGTCTGCCCGAACTGGCCTGAGAGGCCGTTCACGGAACTGATGTGACGATCCGGCCGAACCCGCGCTCGCGCATGCTTTCGATGACCGCGCGACAGGTGTTGAAGCATCCTCCAAGATCGACATCGATGACGCTTCGCCACTGCTCGGCCGTCATCTTGTGCAGCGTACTGTCGCGGGTGATGCCGGCGTCATTGATCAGAATGTCGATAGGGCCAAACTCCTTGGCGATGGTCGTGATGTTGCTCTGGGTGGCGTCAAAGTCCGCCACGTTCCAATTGTGGGTCGGGATGCCGGTGTCGCGATGGAAACTTGCGGCGTCGGCGTCGTTGCCGAAATAGTTTGCTATGACAGTATAGCCGGAGCTCTTCAACAGTTTCGCGGTCGCCGCGCCGATGCCGCTGACGCCGCCGGTCACCAAGGCTATCCGTGGCATGATCTTACCTGATCAACAATTGCGAAATGAGCGTGGCGAGGATTTCGAGTTATTCTCGTCGGCTGTCGACGATCTGAATCGACACAACCGCTTACGCGACCCGGACACATCCTGCGCAGGCGCGCGAATCGGCCGTGCCTTGGGGGTCAAGCGCGGGGAAGAAGCCGTCGGCTCATCAATGGGAGCGCGGTTGGAAAGGCTTGGCGGCCTCCCGCAGGCTCTCCTGGTAGATGTGAAACAGATCCCAGCCGCACTGGCGGACCAGGTCGCTGACGGTGCGCATATGGTTGAGCAGCTTTTCGGAGCCCTCCTGCCATTGCTCGGAGTAGGCCGCCGCCCTCGCTGTCGGATCCTCGCCGAGTTTGAGCGGAACGAGTGTCTTGGCGACCTGTTCCGACTCGAGCCGGAAGAGCTCCATCTCGCTTTCCCAGACCGCGCGCGCCGTGTGCACCATGACCTCATTGGCGCGCGTGACGAAGGCGGTGTTGCGCTTCTGCGCCTCCACGAGATTGGGCGGGAACATCGTTGGTGTTTCGCGGCTCTTTGCCTGCTGAGCGGAATCGGCCATGGTTCTCTCCATAAGGAATGGGGTCATGAGGGCGCCGCGCGTGGCGGGAGGCGCTCTCCCGGGTGCTGTCGGCTCAAACCAGTCTGCATAGCTTTGCGAGGTTCGCTTTGATCTCGCTCAAGTCGAGCAGACCGCCATCGCGACGTTCGTCGGATTGATCGTGATCAAACCGATAGAGCGCGCCTAACCCTATGGTTTTGAGGAATGCAGCTCCGCCTCCCGTCGTGCGGTCCTTTCTGGGCTCTCAAGAGCCAATCTCTTCCAGGAGTGTCTGATGGCGACCTTATCTCCCGCAAAGAAACGTGCGTCAGCCGGTGGATCGCCCGACACGGCGCCGAAACGCTCGCCGTTGGATGTGAAGACGCCAGACATTGAGGTGTCACGCTCAGCTGCACCGGCCAACGAAATGGCCGTCGAACCCGGACCAGAAATGTCTCTCCCTGCAGTTGTCGGACAGAGCCTCGGGGATACGCCGATCTCGATGGACGTGAAGACAAGCGCGCATAGCGCAAGCCCCGGGGACAAGTCGGCAGATCGGCAGCGGCCAAGATCGGCGCCTGAAGTCGCGCCGGCGATGCAGGAGATCGCGCGCGCAACGTCCGACCCCCTCGACCAACTTTTTCACGCCCGGGAAGCCCGCTTCACCGGATCGCTTTCTCCGGTTTCGCTGACGCTCGCTTATCTCGATTGGGCGCTTCACTTGGCGAATGCGCCGGGCCGCCAGCTCGAGCTGGCGCGAGAAGCCGGCGGGCAATGGGCGCGGCTGTTATCGCCAGGCCACTGGACGACGGCCGCCCGTGGCGATCGGCGGTTTTCGGACCCGGCGTGGTCTCGCCCCCCTTTTAATCTGATCAGCCAGGCGTTTCTGCTCGCCGAGGAGTGGTGGCGGGACGCGACGCTCGGACCGCCGGGGGTTGCGAAATCACACGGCGATGTGGTGGCCTTCGGGGCGCGGCAAAGTCTCGACATGTTCTCGCCGTCGAACTTCGTGGCGACCAATCCCGAAGTTCTGGCGGCGACCGCAAAGGAATCCGGCTGGAATTTCGCCAAGGGCTTCCAGAATTTCCTGGCGGATTTGGGGCGGGTCGCGAACGGCCAGCCGATGGACGAAACCCATGGATTCGTCGTCGGCAGGGATGTCGCGGTCACCCCGGGCAAGGTGGTGCTGCGCAACGAGCTGATCGAGCTGATCCAATATGCGCCAACGACAGATCAGGTCCGGCCCGAGCCCATTCTGATCGTTCCAGCCTGGATCATGAAATACTATATCCTCGACCTGTCACCCAACAATTCGCTGATCCGTTACCTCGTCTCGCAAGGCTTTACGGTCTTCTGCATCTCCTGGCGCAATCCGACCGCCGATATGCGCAACGTGGGGTTTGACGACTATCGGCGACTCGGCGTGATGGCGGCGCTAAAGGCGATCGGCGACATCTGCGGCGCGGCGAAGATCCACACCTGCGGCTATTGTCTGGGCGGGACGCTGCTTTCCATCGCCGCGGCCGCGATGGGGCGCGACGGCGACGAGCGGCTGGCGACGGTGACCATGCTCGCCGCCCAGACCGATTTCACTGAGGCGGGCGAACTCCAGCTCTTCACCGATGAGAGCCAGCTCGCGCTGCTGGACGACGTCATGTGGCGGCAAGGCTATCTCGACAGCAGCCAGATGGCAGGCGCTTTTCAGATGCTGCGGTCCAACGACCTGGTCTGGTCACGCGTGATCAAGACCTATCTTCTGGGCGAGCGCGAGCACCAGAACGACCTGATGGCGTGGAACGAGGATGCCACGCGGATGCCCTACCGCATGCATTCGGAATATCTGCACAAGATGTTCCTGCACAACGACCTTGCGGAAGGTCGCTTTCGCGTCGAAGGCCGGCCGACCGCCATTTCTGCCATCCGCCAGCCGATGTTCGCCGTCAGCACCGAGACGGATCACGTCGCGCCTTGGCGTTCGGTCTATAAGATCCACCTGCTGAACGAAGGCGAGATTACCTTCGTGCTGACCTCCGGCGGCCACAATGCCGGGATCGTCAGCGAGCCTGGCCATCCGCGCCGGCACTACCGCATCGAGCGCCGTCCGGCGCAGGGCGAGTTCATTTCGCCGGAGGACTGGATGGCGCGGGCTGCCGAGCGTGAAGACTCATGGTGGGTGGACTGGGTCGGATGGCTGAACGCCCGCTCCGGCGCGCCCGTCGCCCCGCCGCCTTTATCGGCTCCGGACAAGGGCTATCCCGCGCTCGCCGAGGCGCCAGGCGCCTATGTGCGCGAGACCTGAGGAACAGGATCATCACCATGCAGAGCGCCAGGCCGGGCGGTTCCGATCGGATGATCGAGAACCGGACGTTCGACGAGATTGCGGTCGGCGACAGCGCCAGCCTGTCGCGCACAGTGACGCAGCAGGATATCGAGCTCTTCGCCATCATCTCAGGGGACGTCAATCCGGCCCATATGGATCCCGCCTATCCCGATGCGGCTATGTTCCACAAGATCATTGCGCAAGGCATGCTGGAGGCGGGATTGATCTCGGCTGTCCTGGGCACAAAATTGCCCGGGCCGGGCACGATCTATCTCGGGCAGGATCTGGATTCCTTCATCCTGTCAGCATCGGCGACCGGATCACCGCGACATTGACGGTAACGGAAAAGCATCCCGAGAAAAGAGACCTGGTCCTCGATTGCCGCTGCACCAACCAGGACGGCGAATTGGTGATCAGCGGCACGGCCTATGTCCGCGCCCCGGCCGAAAAGGTCCGCCGGCCCCGCGTCGAACTGCCGGAGGTCCAGCTCAGTCGTCACGCTCGGTTCCGGGCCCTGCTGGCCGCCACGGCCGGGCGCGAACCGTTGGCCACGGCGGTCGCCCATCCCTGTGACGCTAATGCGCTGGGCGCGGCCGTCGAGGCGGCTCTGGCCGGACTCATCACGCCGATCCTGGTCGGCCCGAAGGCGAAGATCCTCAAGGCGGCCAAGGCGGCGAAGGTCGACATCGCGGGATATCAGCTGGTTGACGTCCCGCACAGCGAGGCGGCCGCGGCCGAGGCCGTGGCGCTGGTCAAACGCGGCGAGGCCGCGCTTTTGATGAAGGGCTCGCTGCACACCGACGAACTGCTGCACGCCGTGCTGATGCCGGACAGCGGTCTGCGCACCGGCCGATGGCTCAGCCACGTCTATCTCATGGACGTGCCGAGCTACCCACGGCCTTTGCTGGTGACCGACGCGGCGGTGAATATCGCTCCAGATCTCGAACAGAAGCGCGACATCGTACAGAACGCGATCGATCTGGCGCATGTGATGGGGATCGAAACGCCCCGGGTCGCGCTTCTGTCGGCTATCGAGACCATCAACCCGAAGCTGCGCTCGACCCTCGACGCCGCGGCGCTGTGCAAGATGGCCGACCGTGGACAGATCACCGGCGGCCTGGTCGATGGTCCTTTGGCCTTTGACAACGCCGTCAGTCCAGCGGCGGCGGCGGAGAAGGGAATCGTCTCCAAGGTCGCGGGCCAGGCGGACATCCTGGTGGTCCCGGACCTGGAGGCCGGAAACATCCTGGCTAAGCAGCTCATCTTTCTCGCCGGCGCCGACGCCGCCGGCGTCGTGCTCGGCGCGCGCGTACCGATCATCCTGACCAGCCGCGCCGACGCCGAGCGCACCCGGATGGCCTCCTGCGCCGTGGCCGTGCTGATCGTGCGCCGGCAAGCGGAATCGCCGAAGCCGACTGTGGAGGGCTGAGCATGGCTCGCCTGCGCTTGTTGGACCACAAACTCGACGGGGGCGTATGGAGGCGACTTCACCGCGGCTGTGCGGCCCCCTTCGGTGTCAGCGAGGGGCTGAATGGCTTGCGGTTTCACCCGCTGCCAGCTCGATGATTTCGGCCGTGATCTCCTCCTGGCGCACCGTGCGCTGCGTCGCCTGCAACGACGCGAGCTGGCGCTCGATCTGGTGGCGCGCCGATGCCATCGCCTCCATGCGCGCCTCGTTCTCGGCTGCGAAGGCGTGCAGCGCGGCATGGCACAGTTGCGCGTGCACGTAATCGGAGGTGAGATCCCTCAGCAGCATCTCGGGCGCGAGGTCGAGCAGCGGAGCGTTGCGACCGGCTGATCGCGCAAACGTGGTTGTGTCCAGGGGGAACAGCCGGCGCCGTTCGATATGCGCCCCCTCGCCGGGCTGCCAATGGCTGAAGATCGCATCGAGCGCGCCGATCTCGCCAGTGGCGATCCGGGCGTAGAGCGCTTCGGCAATTGCGTCCGCGAGCTTGGGAATGCCAAGCGAGTGCGACGGCATGGCGCTCTTCCATCGTGGGGCGACATTGCGTTCCGCCGCCGCCGTGGCGCCGCGCGTTCCGACCAGGAAGAGCTCCGCGGCGATGAGATCGGCGCCGGCCGCGTCCAAAATCCGTTCGCTGAAGGCGCCCGCGAAGCCCTGCTCGGCGCAGAAAAGGACCAGGCCGCGCCGTGTCGATCCGGCTGCGCTGTCCTGCCGATCCGACGGCAGCAGGGAAACGGCGCTGCCGATGGCGGCGGCGATGATCAGGGTATAGCCGTCAACGGCCGCGAGCTGGGCGCGGGCCTGCTGGGCGCGGGCGGCGGCGATGCCGCGCATGGCGTTGACGACGGCGCCGAGCTGTCGGATGCCCGCGATGCGCGCGGTGATGTCGGCCAGGCGCTCGGTCATGGCGCGGCGCCCTTGTCCGGCGATGGGATGTCGGGGACGACGGTCCCGACATAGTGTTCGAGCGCCTGGCGCAGGGCCTGCTTATGCGCTTCGCCCAAAGTCCCGGTCTCCTGGATCTGGCGGACCGCCTCCGGAGCGCCGCGGTCGAGCGCATCATGCAGGCCCCGCCGGACGTCGACGATGGCGGGCAGCGGAAGGCGATCGAGCAGGCCCGACTGCACGGCGAGCACCAGCGCCACTTCGTCGGCAAGCCTGAGCGGCGCGTGCTGCGGCTGGTCGAGGATGGCGCGGATCCGCGCGCCGCGCGTGAGCTGCTGGCGCACGCGGGTATCCGGCATGCCGCCGAAGCGGGTGAACATTTCCAGTTCGAGGAACTGGGCATAATCGAGCCGGACGCTCTCGGCGGCGTCGCGCAGGGCGCGCGCCTGGGTCTTGCCGCCGACCCGGCTGACGCTGACGCCGACGTCCACCGCCGGCTTCTCGCCTTCGTAGAACAGCTTGGAATCGAGCACGATCTGGCCATCGGTGATCGAGATCAGATTGGTCGGGATGTAGGCGCTGAGATTGCCGGCGTCGGTCTCGGCGATCGGCAGAGCCGTCAGCGAGCCGCCGCCCTTCTCCTTCGACAGCTTCGCCGCGCGCTCGAGCATGCGGGCATGCACATAGAAGACATCGCCCGGATAGGCTTCGCGCCCGGGCGACTGGCGCGTCAGCAACGCGATCTCGCGATGGGTGGCGGCGTGCTTCGTGAGGTCGTCGATCACGATCAGCGCATGCTGGCCGCGGTCGCGAAAATATTCCGCCATGGTGAAGCCGGCGAAGGGCGCGATCCATTGCAGGCCAGGAGAACTCGCCGAGCCCGCCACGACGACGATGCAGCGCTCGGACGCGCCCTGGGTCTGGATCGCCTCGATGGCGCGCCGCACGCTCGACGTCTTCTGGCCCACGGCGACGTAGACGCAGATGATGTCGCTGCTCTTCTGGTTGATGATGGTGTCGATGGCGACCGTAGTCTTGCCGATGGCGCGGTCGCCGATGATCAGTTCGCGCTGGCCGCGCCCGAGCGCGAACAGGGTGTCCACTACGACCAGGCCGGTCTGCACCGGCTGGGTCACAAGATCGCGGTCGATGATCTCCGGCGCCGGCCGTTCGATCGGTTCGCGCATATCGGCGGCGATCGGTCCCTTGCCGTCGAGCGGACGGCCAAGCGGATCTACGATGCGTCCGAGTAGGGCGGGCCCGACCGGGACCCGCACGACGTCGCCCATGCCCCGCACCGTGTCCCCGGCTTCGACCGCATCGGCGTCGTCCAGCAGAACGCAACCGACCCGCTCGGCCTCGAGCATCTGGGCGAAGCCGAACTGGCCCCTGTCGAAGCGCACAAGTTCGTCAAGTCGCGCATCCGGCAGTCCGGACACGAGCGCAATGCCGTCGCCGACCTCCTCGACGCGCCCGATCTGTTCGGCGCGGGGGCCGAGCTTGGCGGCGTCCAGCCTGGCGCGCGCCTGTTCGAGCCAGAGGTCGGGCCGGTTGACTGGGCCGGCCCTGTCTGGGGCGCCGCGGTTATGCTCGGTCGTCATGGGCGATGTCCGCGAGGATTTGGGTGAGATCGGCGCGCCAACTGTTGATGACGACCAGATGCGGCCCGCGCAGTTCGAGGCCGGCGATGAGGTCGGGCTCGACCTTGAACACGACCGGCAGAGTGGCCCCGAAAGCCTCCCCGATGAGCTTGCCGTAGTGCTGCTGATCCGCTGGCGCCAGCACGGTGGCGGTAGACGCTTCGAGCGTCGCGCCGCTGGCGGCCACGGCCTGCCGAGCGGCGTCGGGGAGGTCGCGGATCTCCTTCAGCAGCCAGTCGAGGAATGTGCTCGCCACCGCCGGGCCGTCGAGGCGGGCGGCCAGACGCCGCGCGATATCGACCGCGAGACGGCTCGCGCGCTCGGCCCACGCCTTCTCGGCCGCATCTCGATCTCGGGCGATGGCCGCCTTCGCCGCCGCTTCAAGCGCCGCGCCCTCCTTTGCAGCGTCGCGCAGTCGAGCCGCGTGCGCCTGCTCCGCTGTCTCCTGCGCCGCCTTGAGGATAGCGTCGCGTTCCCGGGCGAAGCCTGCCCGCGTACGCGCGATGTCCGCCAGCGCGGCCGCTGCTTTGGCGCGCTTCGCCTCCACGTCGGCCAAAGTCTTCTGCACTGTGTCGCGCCGCTCGGAGATCATGGCGGCGACCGGGCGCCAGAAGAAATGCCCGAGCAACCAGATCAGGATGAGGACATTGATGGCCTGAAAGCTGAGCGTCCACCAGTCGATCGTCACGACGACAACTCCGGGTCTCTCACTTCAGCAGCGGATTGGCGAAGAGCAGCAACAACGCGATCACCAGGCAATAGATCGCCATGGTCTCGATCATGGCGAGCCCCACGAACAAAGTGCGCGAGATGGTGTTGGCCGCTTCTGGCTGACGCGCTATGGCGTCCATGGCGGCGGCGACGGCTCGCCCTTCGCCGAGCGCGGGACCGATCGCCCCGAAAGACACGGCCATGGCGGCGGACAAGATGCTGATGAAGGCTAACCAGTTCATGGCGAGGTCCCTTGGCTGGAGGAGATTGACGCGGGTGCGCCTTCGCTGATGGCGCCGGCGATGAAGACCATCGCGAGCACGGCGAAGATGTAGGCCTGGACGGCGCCGGTCAGCAGGTCGAGCGCCATTAGCGGGATCGGGACGAGCAGGCCCGCGAGCGACAGCACGATGCCGATCACGAACACGCCGCTCATCACGTTGCCGAACAGGCGCACGAGTAGCGAGAAAGTGCGCGTCAGGCTCTCGACGAAGTTGAGCGGGATCATGATCGGATTGGGCGCGGCGAAGGTCCGCAGATAGCCGCCGAGGCCGCCCGCGCGGACGCCGAAGCCGATCACCGCGAGGAAGACCAGCAGCGCCAGCGCGGCGTCGGTCTCCAGATGCGCTGTCGGCGGCTCCACGCCGGGTATCAGCGAGGACCAGTTGCAGACGAAGATGAAGACGAAGAGTGTGCCGATGAAGGAGCGGTAGGGGCCCGGCTCCAGTCGCATGGTGTCGCGGATCTGGCCGTCCACGGTGTCGACGATCAGTTCGAAGAAAGCCTGGGCTTTGGAGGGAACTAGCGATAGACGGCGGGTCACCGCGATGGCGCCGACGACCAGCACCAGCATGATCGCCCAGGTGGTGACCACGCCTTCACTGATCGGAGCCGGACCGAGATGGAAGAGAACGACGCTGGAAAGGGGAGACTTCATGGCGCGGCCTCCCGGACGCGGCGCATGACCAGCGGCCGGGCGACGAGCACGCCCAACGCCATCGCCAGCAGCGGAAGCGCGCCCTTGAGGGCGGCGAGGGTCAGAAGCCCGCCGAGCAGGATGAAGCGTCCGAGACCAAGGGCGATGGCCGTGGTCAAGTGGCCGCCGGAGGCGAATAGGCGCGCATTCCACCACACACCGCGGAAATAGAGCAGCCCGAGGCCGAAGCCGGCGGCGAGGTGCAGGACCAGGCTGAGGGCCGTGGCCCAGGCGGACAGATGGGCGAAGGCGAGCCAGCTCATGCGCTTTTCATCCATTTCCAGGCGGACCAGCAGCCGAGCGCCAGGCCCAGCATCAGGAGCGGCCCCGTCCAGAACAGTCCGGAGTGAAATGTCCGGTCGAGCCAACGGCCGATGAAGATGCCGACCAGCATCGGCACAACGATGATCCATCCCAGCACGCCGATCTGCGCGAGGCGCCGCGCCACCGACGGATCGCCCTCGCGCAACCAGCGCCGATGACGCTCGTCGCGCAGGCGGACGCCTTTCACCAGGGGATCCTGCTCGCCCGGATCATGCTCCGGCGTCGTCATGCGAAGTTCCCCGAGCCGGTGCGGCCGTCGGGCCGCAGATGGCGCATGATCTGGCGGATGGCGTTCAGTTGCAGGCGGGTGCCTTCGACATGCTCCGTCCGCTCCGTCTCGATTTCTGCGCGGAAACGGGCGAGGACGGTCTGATCGAGGGTGGCAAGATCGTCGCCGACGATCGCCTCGCGCGTCGCGATGGAGATCGCCTGGCCCTCGGTGACGGAGAGGACGCCGCGACGCACCGCGCAGAAATGCCGTGCCGCGTCGGCGCTTGTCCAGCCGACCACCGAGATGGTCAGGCTGGTGAGGAAATCGGCATGGTGGGGCAGGATGCCGAAGCCGCCGCTGGCGTCTTCGGCGCGCAGCGCCACGACGCCATCCTCATCGACGACGACTGACAGGGGCGTGATGATGCGCAGCTTCATGACGCCGGCCCCGCCTTAGCGGCGGCGGCTTCCTTCCGGCGCGCATCATCGAGGTTGCCGACCATGTAGAGCGAGCTCTCAGCCCAATCGTCGGTTTCGCCATCGAGGATGGCGCGGCAGCCGGCCAGGGTTTCGGCCCGCGGTACGCTGCGGCCCGGCGTTCCGGTGAAGGCTTCGGTGACGACGAAGGGCTGGCTCAGGAACCGCTGGAGCCGGCGGGCGCGCTTGACGATCAGCCGGTCGGCGGCGCCGAGCTCCTCGACGCCGAGGAGGGCGATGATGTCCTGCAGATCCTTGAAGCGGGCCAGCGCCTCGCGGGCGCGCTCGGCTATGCGGTAGTGCTCCTCGCCCACCACCAGCGGATCGAGCAGCACCGACGACGAGGCCAGCGGATCGACGGCGGGATAGAAGCCTTCCGCCGCCAGCGAGCGCGACAGCATGATCAGGCTGTCCATATGGCTCGAGATCGCGGTAACCGCCGGATCGGTGAAGTCGTCGGCCGGGACATAGACGGCCTGGATGGCGGTGACCGCCGCGCCGGCGACCGAGGCGATACGCTCCTCCAGCGCCGCCACCTCGGTCGCCAGGGTGGGTTGGTAGCCGACGCGCGACGGCAGGCGTCCGAGCAGGCTGGACACCTCGCTGCCCGCCTGGACGAAGCGGAAGACGTTGTCCATCAGCAGCAGCACGTTCTGGTGTTTCTGGTCGCGGAAGTATTCGGCGATGGTCAAGGCCGTCAGCGGCACGCGCCAGCGTGCGCCGGGCGGCTCGTTCATCTGGCCGTAGACAAGCACAGCGCGCGCGAGCACGCCGGAACCCTGCATGTCGGTTAGCAGCTCATGGCCCTCACGCGAGCGCTCGCCGACGCCGGCGAAGACCGAGATGCCCTGATACTTCTCGACCATGGCGTGGATCAGCTCCATCACCAAAACGGTCTTACCGACGCCGGCGCCGCCGAACATCGCCGCCTTGCCGCCCTGGGCAAGGGGGGCGAGGAGATCGATCACCTTGATGCCAGTCTCGAACACGGCCGTCGTCGAGGTCTCTTCCTCAAGCGTTGGCGGCGGATTGTGGATGCCCCGCCTCGGCGTATCGCCCGGGAGGGCTGGGCCGCGGTCGCGCACCGTGCCCACTACGTCAAGCAGGCGCCCCAGGACCGCATCCCCGACCGGAACGGAGATGGGCGCCCCGGTCGCCCGCACCCGCACGCCGCGCGCAAGGCCTGCGGTCGCTTGCAGCGCAACGCCGCAGACCGTCGCCGGGTCCACATGGCTATGCACTTCGAGTAGCAGCGGCTCCGGCCGGTCCCATTGCACGACCAGCGCCGTATTGACCGGCGGTAGGACGGCTCCGTCGAAGCCCACGTCCACCACGGCGCCGCGAACCGATATAACCCTGCCGTTCGAGATCATGTGTGCCATGAAAATGTCCGGTCGCAACGCGCGGAGAGGAACTTGTCATCCGCAGAAATACGATATGGGCCCGAGGCCTTCTTGAGATTGACCCTGATCAAAAGGCGGATCGGCAGGGTAGCCGGCCCAACCGCGTGTGTGTAAGGACCTGATTCGACCATAAAGCGGTGACGTCGTTTCGGTAAGGCGGCGACCGCGCGGGAGCGCCGGTTCAATACGCCATTCCGTTCCTCGGATCGTTTGGTCTCCAAGGTGGCCGCCAGCGTGCACCGTCGTGTAGATCTAATGCTCTCGACAGCCTCAAGGTGGGCGCGCGGGTAAGAGTTCCATCGCGGGCGTTTCAGGGATTGTCGGAGGCGTCCTCTTGTACGCGTCACCACGGTGAGACGTGCGCGGGTTCGGGTCAGTCGGCGGGATATGCAGCAGGGTCAGTCGACGGTCTGTGATGTTGGTCGTCACCACGGACAACGGAAACGCACTCGTGCTTTGATCTTGATCAACAAAAGGCGCCAGCGCGTGAAAGAGCGCCAATTCATCAAGGGAGTGCCGGCCTAGTGGTCAAAATCAAACGTAAGAGTCCGGGGCGCCTTCCGCAATTTCAAGGAGTTCTCCGGCTTGCAAGGGGTTCGAAGCGTTTGATTCTATCCACTAGGGCGCTCAAAAACAGTCTGACTACTGACTCAGGATCTCGCGGACTTTCTCGGCGAGATCGGCTGCCGTATACGGCTTCTTCAACCAGGCGCCAGCGCCAAGACGCGCGACTGCTGGCTCGGCATAGCCGGAGGTGAACAAGACTTTAAGATCCGGCTTTGCGGCGAGTCGCCGCCTCCGCCAATTCGTCGCCATTCATTCCGCCCGGCATCACGACGTCGGTGAAGAGCATCGCAATCATCAGGATGAGCGGCGAGCAGACGGAGAGCGGCGGCCCCGCTATCCGCCTCTATGGCCTCATAGCCGAGGCTTCTCAGCCTTGCAGTTGTGACTCGACGAACGCGCGCGTCATCTTCGACGACAAGAATGGTTTCGGATCCTCGCGGCAGCGCGATTGTTTCGGCGTCGCCTGATCCTGGTTCACCGCTCCCCTGAACGGCTTCCGCAAGAGGCAGGAAAATTCTGATGCTCGTCCCTCGCTCCAACTCGCTGTAAATCTGGATGTTTCCACCCGATTGCCTGACGAACCCATAGACCATACTGAGACCAAGTCCGGTGCCTGAACCTGTTGGCTTCGTGGTGAAGAACGGTTCGAAAGCTCGCTGACGCACCTCGTCCGACATCCCTGAGCCTGTATCGGTTACGGCGATGAGGACAAAGCGACCGGTGCGAACTTCCGGGTACATCTGCGCATAGTCCGCATCTAGCCGGGCTTGAGAGACTTCGATCGTCAGCTTCCCCCCGCGGGGCATGGCGTCTCGCGCATTGATTGCGAGGTTGAGCAAAGCGTTTTGCAATTGTGAAGCGTCAACGACACAGAGATGCCTCGACCCGGTCAACCGGATGTTCAATTCGATCGACTCGCCCAAACTTCGCCGCAGAAGCTCGGAGAAATTCGATATTAAGAGCGTCAAATCCGTGGGTTTCGGATTCAAGGGCTGGCGTCGACCGAACGCCAAGAGCTGACCCGTTAGTTTCGCGCCGTCCTCGGCGGCGTCCTGAGCATCCTTCAACAGCCCGCGCTGGTCTGGATCCTTGAGGCTCATCTCCAGCATTTCGAGATTGCCGGTGATCACCGTCAGAAGGTTATTGAAGTCATGCGCAAGGCCGCCGGTCAGTTGGCCGATCGCCTCCATCTTCTGCGCCTGCCTTAGCTCCTCCTCCATCTTCTGACGGCTCGTCAGATCGCGGATGAAGCCGGTGAAAATCCGTTGGCCTTTGGACCGCGCCTCCCCGACCGCCAATTCCATGGGGAAGGTCGCGCCGTCCTTGGTCAGCCCTTTCACCACGCGGCCATAGCCAATGATCCGCGCTTCGCCTGTACTGAGATAACGCCCGATATAGCCGTCATGCTCGCTTCGATAGGGCTCAGGCATCAGCATCTTGACGTTTTGCCCAATGACTTCCTCAGGGCGATAGCCGAAAAGTTGAGCAGCGGCGGCGCTGAACGAAGTGACGTAGCCCTTCGCGTCGATGACGATCATCGCCTCCGGGACGGTGTCAAGGATCGACCGCAGGTGCGCTTCACGCGCCGCGATATCGTCCTGCGCTCGCTTAAGCCCGGTGATGTCACTATTGTTCTGAAGTACGGAGTGAATTACGTCATCTTCAGATTTTCTTGCCACCCACAAGCTTGAGATCGAGACGACTGAACCATCCTTTTTTTGATGTTCGATTTCGCCTTGCCAAGCGCCCTCTTCACGAAGCTTTGCGATAAGCTCGCTCCGTGGCAGAGGATATTCCGTCTTCAAAAGCTCTTGGACGAATTCGCCGACCGCCTCCTCTCGACGCCACCCGTAAAGGCGCTCGCAGCCTGTCGTCCAGTAGAGAATCTTCCCGTCCATCTCGTGGATGATGACGTTGGCCAAATCCAAAATTCCGGCCAGAGACTTCAATTCGGCGGTCGCAGCCGACGTAGGCATTTTAAGCGTTAATTCCTGTTTCAACTTCAGTTGGGCCAAACCGCTCGACGAAGCTGCACCGCTGGCTGCGCCATCTCCGTCATCCTCATCGCCGGCGATTTCCCGCAGCGCCGATAGCTTGCGCAGAGTGACAGTATGCCTAGCCCGCGGGGCGATCAAACCACGGCGGGTTAAGCTTGTCATCGTCCGCGACACAGTCTCTATCGTCAGCCCGAGATAGTCGGCCATGTCCTGACGGCTCATCGGCAGCTCGATCTCCTCCCCTAGGCGCATTCTTGCGATGGATGGCGAGAAGGAAGCTCACGACCCGCTCCTCCGCGGTCTTGCGGCCAAGCAGCAACATCTGATCCTGAGCGGCTGACATTTCATCGCAAAGGATTGCGAAGAGCTGCGGACGCAAAGCCGGTGATTCGTTGATCATGGCGAAGAAGCGGCCGCGAGCAAAACGGCGGACCTTGACTTGAGTCACCGCCTCCGCGGTGAAGAGATAGCGGTCCTGGAAGGAAACCCCGAGAACGTCGCCGGGATGAATGAAACCCATGATTGCGCGCCGGCCGTCGGACATAATCCGGTAAATGCGCATCACGCCTTCCAGCACGTCAAAGATTTGCCCGGCCTTGTCGCCCTCCCAGAACAGCGCCGCTCCAGGTGGCAAGGTCTCCGTCGGCTGGCCCTTGAAGAGGTCCTTGAGGGTTGGGGATGGCTCGACGTGAGGACGAGGGGGATGGCTGGACTATGAGACGTGGAGACCGCAGTGTGGCTATACATGGCGCCGCCCTCAAGTTGATTGATGGAGGGCATTTGAGCCGGATCATGTCATCGGGGTATCATCGGCTTGTGAAACTCGGCGCCGTTTTGTAACAGTGCGTAACAAGCCCTCCGGCCCAGGTTCACATGACCAGGCAAAGGGATAACGCGGCGCATATCCTGGTCGTTGATGACGACCAACGAATCCGTCAGATGCTCAGCCGCTACTTCGACCAGGAAGGATACCGGGTCAGCGTGGCGGCGGACGGTCCGGCGTTGCGCGCGCAATTGACGGATTCAGTCGACGTGATTCTGCTTGACGTCGTCATGCCCGGCGAGGATGGCTTGACGCTTGCCCGCGAGATTCGTGCGAAGTCGGACGTCGGAATCATCATGTTGACAGGGCGCGACGATGTGCTTGATCGAATTGTCGGGCTGGAGGTCGGAGCCGACGATTATATCTCCAAGCCATTCCATCTTCGCGAGGTGTTGGCGCGAGTCAAAAGCGTCCTCCGGCGGCGAGGGGGGCCTGCTACGCCGCCGGCTGCGCCGGGAGAGGTTATCCGCTTCGAGGGTTGGCGGCTGGATGTTGCGCGTCGCCAACTCGTCTCGCCGAAGGGCGAAGATGTCGCGCTTACCACCGGCGAGTTCGACCTTCTGGCTGCCCTAGCTCGACATCCGGGCCGCGTCCTGGGCCGCGAAGCGCTGATGGATTTGACGCGCGGGCGCAGCAGGGAGACTTTCGACCGCACCATCGACGCACAAGTCGCCCGCCTCAGGAAAAAAATTGAAGCCGACCCGAAAAATCCAATGTTGGTGAAATCGGTTCGCAACGTCGGCTATGTCTTCACCGGGAAAGTCGATCGATAGCCTGAGCTATGCTAAGTGTGTGGGCGCGAAGCGACGTCATGGCCCCGGCGGCGCCTGCAAAGGCCGGCAGGAACAGCCCGTGATCGCTTCGCGCAATGTAGCTCCGGGCTGGATCGATGCGTCCCAAGTCTCACGATTCATTGTCCCAGAATCGAATACCGGAGCAAACGGACCTATCGCATTTGCCCATAAGAAAATTCGATCAGCTCTTCCGCCACACCTTCACCGTCAGCGGCGCTCAGCGCGATAAAAAAAGGAACGTCGATGAGACGACCATAAGCTCGCGTGATCTCTGATGACGTACATACAAAGTCCTTTGACGTACCCCTTAGCGTTACGCGCGACGATGATCTCTTCTCTCTCACGTCTTGCGGCGCAGCAACCTTCCGCAACGCCGGAGCAATGACAAGATCGCGCCCACTCCTGCTTTGACAGGGTCGGAATCACCGCGTTCACTAAAGGAAAAGCCCTTTCAATCGTTTCGGGGCCGATCGGTTCGATAAGGTAACTTGGAGGCATTTCATCTCTCGCTTTCCTCGACATCATCGCGGCAAGCCCCGCTACGCGCATTGCGATGCGTCAATCATCACGGCGGCTGTCGGCACAGGAGAAAATCGCTGAATAATCTGCAATCGAAACCAAGACGAAGAAGCCAGTGCAGGTTGCCTTCGCGGGGCGGAGGGAGTTCATGCCGCCTTCACTGCAATGGCGCCAGGTTGTGACGTTGAAGTGGCGCCGCTGAGCCAGCTTTCATCCAGGAACCGCAGACAAGCCATGATAGCGGGGCGCACGCCTCTATCATTTGATTTCGATCAACGCACGGGATCCATTCCCTGGCTTGAGTCTAGCTTTTCCATTTTGGACTTTGGTCAATGCGCGTGAGCGCCCCTGTCAACGCCACGACGGCGCCAAATCTGACGGTCAGGGCGGGTCGGCTCTTGAGCCGCCTGAAGGAGCATCCGCTCGCTCGCGTTGGTCCTGGGCTGATCACCGGCGTCGCTGACGACGATCCAAGCGGGATTGCGACTTATTCCCAGGCGGGGGCGCAATTCGGCCTGAATATGCTGTGGACGATGCCGGTCGCCTTTCCTTTGATGGCGGCAATTCAGTTGATGTGCGCGCGGATAGGCAGGGTGACCGGAAAAGGACTGGCGGCGAATATCAAGGACGCGTTTTCTCCGGCGGTGCTTCGGATTGTGGTCCTCCTGCTGTTGATCGCCAATATTCTCAATATTGCTGCGGATATCGCGGCGATGGGAGAAGTCGCCGAACTCGTTACCGGGCTCAGTCGTCACATTGTGACGCCGCTGTTCGCCTTCCTCACGCTCGCCCTGCAAATCCTTGTCCCGTACCATCGCTACGTCTGGTATCTGAAGTGGCTCACCTTTTCATTGCTTGCCTATGCGGCAGTGCTGTTTACAGTCCACGTCCCATGGGGCGCAGTCGTGCTGCGCACCTTCTGGCCGCGCTTCAACCTTGATGCTGACGCGGCGACTATGATCGTCGCCGTCTTTGGCACCACCATCAGCCCCTACCTTTTCTTTTGGCAGGCGTCGGAAGAGGTTGAGGATATGCGCGCTAAGCCGGGCGCTTCTCCACTGCTCAATAATAGAGCCGCTGCGCCGAGCGAATTGCGCCGCATCGGGTGGGATACGTGGAGCGGCATGTTTTATTCCAACGCGACCGCCTATTTCATCATTCTCGCAACAGCCGTCACCTTGCACATCGCGGGCGTCACTGACATCGAGACGGCTGCTCAAGCCGCTGGCGCGTTGCGGCCTCTCGCGGGAGACTTCGCGTACCTTCTCTTCGCGCTGGGAATTCTCGGTGTAGGGCTCATTGGCGTTCCGGTTCTCGCCGGCTCGGCCGCGTATGCGCTGAGCGAAACGATGGGCTGGGAGTGGGGGTTAGAATTGAAAGCGAAGGACGCGCGGGGCTTCTACACGGTCATCGCCGTCAGCGTGATGGGCGCCCTGGGCATTCAATATGTCTCGATCAGCCCGATGAAGGCGCTCTTCTGGAGCGCAGTCATCAACGGTGTTGTGGCTGTTCCCCTAATGGCGATTATTATTCTCCTGGCATCGCGGAAATCAGTCATGGGACCGTTCACGACCAGCAAACCGATTACGGTCCTCGGTTGGATCGCCACCACGCTTATGGGCGCTGCAGCACTCAGAAAGATGGCGCCTTAACCTGAGAGGTATGATGTTTCAAAGATTGGCTCAGCGACACCATACGCGGCGAGATATACCCGAACGGGCTCTCGCCCGCCGCTGCATCGAGCCACTGCTTCTTCTGCAATGCGCTAGCCCGTTCCGCCCCGGAGAGCATCTTGGTGAAGAGTTGCTGCGCGAACCTGGCCTCGAGTCGGTAGACCGCGCTGTCACCATTGGCGCCGAGAGGCGGCCGGCGAAACCGGGAGACGGATTTCCACGGCGAGAAGCGATCGAACGACACGCATGTCTCTGCTAGATCTAAGTCGCCGCCCGCGGCCAGGACTGCGTCTCCCGCACGACGGGCGTGAGGCAACTGACCGGAGAGGGGAGATTGGTCTCGGTGACCGACGCCGTCTGGTCGGTGAGCAGGCGCGGCAGCCGCTCCACGGTGACATGCGCCGGCGCCCATGCCGCGTTCATTTCGGCGCACAGGGTTTCGCCGGCCGCCTTCGCCATCGCGTACTCGATCATGCCGCGCGGCCGCTCGGCGACATAGACCGACGAGGGATAGAAGAGCGAGACATCACTGCGGCGCGCCCGCAGGGCTTGCGCCAGATCGTAGAATCCGTCGACATAGACGTCGAGGAAGGCGTTCAATCGCGCGCGCGCGAATAAGGCCGACTGCGCCTTGAAGATGGCGGGGGTGGCGAAATAATAGCCGTGCGTCGGGGCTGCGCCGAGCTTGGCCAGCTGCGTCTCGGCCGGCTCGCTCGCATCATACGCGAGCGCGTCGCAAAGCCCACCGGCGGCGCGGATGTCGCTCGCGACCGCCTCGGCTTCGTTGGCCCCGACGCGGTAGGTGATGACGACTTTCGCTCCGCCCGCCGCGAGGAGCTTGGCGGTCAGTTCGCCAAGCCCCCGCGAGCCGCCGACCACCAGCGCGAGGCTGCCCGCGAACTCGGCCGGACCGACCACGCCGAGGAGCGCATGGGACGACGCCTGGGGCACGGGCGGAAGGCGGGCGAAGGCGTCGACCGCGCCGACCCATCCGCCGCCGGCCACTCGCATCCGCACCATGCGGAATCGCGGATCCGTCCGCTCCACCTTGAAGTGAAGACGATCCGCCTGCGGGTCCGGGTCGTCGCAGGCGTCCACGGTCAAGCCGCTATATATCGAGTGCAGCGCCGGGCACACCATCCCGACCAGCAGCGTCGTGCCTGCGAGCGCGGCGAGGCGGCGCGGTCCGAGCCAGCCGGAGGCCGCGGGGAACATGGCCGCGACCGTTTCCGGGGGCGCCGCGAAGGCGAGCAGCCCGGCGAGATCGTCCATCTGTTCGAAGGTCAGATCATGCGCCGCCGCCGGAGCGGACATCGCCTCGCCTGCCGGCGCCTCCCACATGGAGACGGGGGCGCCGAAGTCGACGGCGATCTGCGCCGAGGTCAGTCCCGCCACTGCCAAATCCAGCCAGACGCTTGCTTCAGTGCGCTTCGTCACGGTCAGCCCCGCCGCTTCGCCGACCGTGACGAATCGCTTGAACCGGGCGGTCAGACGGCGCACCGGCTTCTTTTCGGCGTCGGTTCGCGCCAGGACGTCCAACGCCCACAGCAACATATGGACGCCGTGTACGACCGGGGCGCCGGCTGGGGTGCGGCGCGCCGCGACGGGGTCGAGGTGCATCGGATTTCGATCGCCGGAGGCCTCGGCGAAGCAGATCTGATCGGCCATGTCGAAGGTTCGTGTGGCGAGCGACTTATCCGGCATGGGCCTCAACCACTTTCAGAATGGCCGCAACGGCGGACCCTCGGCCACGCCGCCGCGTTCGACCGTCGACGGAGCGTCGAACAAGCTGGATTTTATCGTTTGCGATGGTACCGCCACCCCGGCTCGAACGGGGGACCTCTAGATCCACAATCTAGCGCTCTAACCAACTGAGCTATGGCGGCACGGCCCGGGTTGGCCGGGAAACTAGTGTCAAAGCGGAAGGGGCGCAAGGCCCGCGTTCAGGCGAGCGGGTCCGTGCGCTTCGGCCGATAAAGAACGCCGCCCGCAACTGCGGACGGCGTTCACTGACGGCGCGGGGAGGAACGCGCCGCCAAAGGGCGAAATCCAGATCAGACGGCGATCTTGAACGATTTCGCCACTTGTTCCTTGATCGGCTCGACGGCGTCCGCCATCGCCTTCTGCGTCAGCGCGCCGAGGTCCTTGCGTCTGGCTGGTGAACGTTTCAACCTGCTTGCGGGCGAACTCGGTCTGGAGCGTGACGACGATCGGGGAGCGACTTCGCGGCGAACACCGCCTTCAGGAAATCGAAGTTGGCGTCCGCATTGGCGCGCAGCGCTTCGAACCCCTTGGCGTTGATGGCGAGCGCGCCGTCCTTGGCGGCGGCGAAGCTCACCTCAACTGCGCTCGCCGCTTCATCCGCGGCGGTCTTGGCCTTGGCGAAGGCCGCGCGCGAATCTCGCGCACGACGCTCTTTTCCAGCGCGCTGCGGAAGCTCTGTTGAATCTCCGCCAGCCGGCGCGGCGACGTTGTTGGCATCTCTCGGCAGCCGAAGCGGTCTCGGACCATCGCAAGGGCCTGCGACTCGAGCGCGGACTTGGTCAGGAGTCCGAGGCCGCCCGGGCGGCGGCGTTCTTCTTCTTTGGTGCGGTAGCCATGAATAAACCTCGATGTTTTGCAGCGATTGATTGCGTTGTTGACGATTGACTGAGGAAACGGCGCCGGCGCTCAGCTCGAGCCGAGGACGGCGTCAGGCTCTTTTGGAAGACGGAGCCGAGCTCCTTGGCCTGCTCCTGCAACACCGCGAGCTGGGTCTTCAGGTACTCGCTCTGAAGCGCCAGAGCCTCCTGCGGATCCTTCGCCCTGACCAGCTTCTGAGCCAGATCGAACGCCGCGTTCACGTTGCGCTCGGTATAGGACAGCACGTGAGCGCTGACCGATTTCGCGCCGCCCTGCGACGTCTTGGTCGCATCGCCGGCGACGCCGCTCGCGCGCTGGGCGACCGTCAGAAAGCCCTCGAACGCCTTGCGCGCCTGCTCGACGCTGCGTTCGGCGAAATCGCGCAACTCGTTAGGAACCTCAAACGGCGAATTGGGCATTTTCTTCACCCTCGGCGGCGGCCGCGATTCGGCGCTGAGGATGTATAGCCGCCTTTTTGCTGCAGTGCAACATATTTGCGCGACGCATGCAGAAATTTTAACCTTGCGCCAAGATTGAGCCGCCGACGGCGTGGTGAAATTTCGACGAGCCGCGTTAAGCTTTCGCTAACGATAAAGCCCGAATCGTCGGCCATTCGCCTGCGCCGATTTGACGTCCATTCACGAGCGCCGACTTTGACCCACTCGCCGCCATCGTCCGCCGCCGAACTCACGGGCCTGTCGCGCGAACAAGCCGCCGCGGCCTTCGACCCGCATGACGCGCCAGGAGAGTGGCTCGCCGACAATGCGCGGCTGGCGATCCTGTTCCCGCCGGGCCTCGTCGTGAGCGCGAGCCCGGCCATGCTCGCTTTGTTCGAGGCCAAGGACTGCGAGGCGCTCGAAGCTCGGCTGGTGCGGGGCGAGGGGCCGTCGGCGCGGCGCCTGCGCCATCTGGCGGCGACGCTTCCCATTGGCGAGCCGCGTCTCGAGCAGATGCGCCTGGTCGTCGACCGGCGCCCGGCCGGCGTCAATTTGCGCTGCGTCCGCATCGGCGCGCCGGGAGGCGCGAGCTGGCTTTTGGCGTCGGCTCCGGCTCTGGGCGCGGCGAATGGCGAGCCGCCTGCGCCGCCGGGATCGCGAAGGTCCGCGAGGCCGAAGCCCTCCGGACGGAGGACGATTCGGCGCTCCGCGATCTGGGCGAAGCGCCTACGCCGAATTCCCGCTTCCTGTGGACCCTCGACGAGGAGGGCCGGTTTGGCGCGTCGCATCCCGCGCTCGTCGCCGCGGTTGGGGCCAACGCGCCCCGTCGCGGCGAGTCGGTCGAGGCTCTTGTCCGCCGCGCTGGATTGGACGGCGGCGACGAACTGGCGCGTGTGCTCGGCGAGCGGCAAACCTTCTCCGGGCTCACGGTCGAGTGGCCGCTCTCCGGAGCTCGGCTCGGCGCCGGATGGTCGCGCTTTCGGCTGCGCCGATGTTCGGCCGCCATCGCGAATTTTTGGGCTACCGCGGCTTTGGCGTGCTGGGCGAGGAGATCGAGGCCGTCGCCGCTGCGCCCGAGGGCGACTGTCTCGACCGGCGCCGCCGGACGGCGACCGACCGGCGCCGAGACTGGAGGCGATTGGCCAAGCCGAGCCGCCGCGCTCGCTCGAACCGGCGCGCCTCGAACATTGCGAGCCCCAGGCGCAGCGAAGCCGCCGCAGGGCCGATCGAATCGGATCTCGAACTCGCGCCGACCGATGCTCTCGACGCCGCGACGCCGCTCGAGGTTTCGCTCGAGGCGGATGGAGAGCCAGTCCGCCGCGCCGCCTGTCCGAAGCGTTCGAGCCCGAAGCCGCGCCTCCGGCCAGACGAAGCTGCGGCCGAAGCGCGAGGCCGCCGCCGAGCCGATCGAACCCGATCTCGAACGCGCGCCAACGGATGCGTCCGAAGCCGCCGATCTCGCCGGAGGGCGACGCTCGATGCGCCGGATGCGGAGACTGCGCAGCCGGATCTCGCCGAGCGCTCCGCGGCGAGCGAGGCTCAGCCGCCGCCTGAGCGCACCGCCGAGATTTACGTCCTGCGCCATCCGGCGCCCAGCCGTCTCGTCCAATATCGTTCCGATCCGCCCGGGCGCGCTCGACGCGCTGGCTCGCGAGACGGCGCTGAGCTTCCCCGCCGAGAGCGTCGAACTCAGCCGCAGCGAGCGCGACGCATTCCGCGAAATCGCGCGCGCCCTGGTCGGCCGCGCTCCGGCTTCGCGCGACGACCACTCGGACGAACGGGCGGGCGCGGACGTCGTCGGGAACGCGGGATCGACGCTCGCGCCGAGCAGAAGGCGGATCGGGAAGGCGAGCTTGGCCGGCCCGCGGCGCCGACGGCGATCGAGGTTCGGCGCAACGCCGGCGCCGTGCTTGACCGGCTGCCGGTCGGCGTCCTCGTCGCCCGCGACGGGCGCGCGCTCTACGCCAACCGGACGCTGCTCGATCTCATCGGCTATCGCGATTTCGCAGAATTTCAGGCGGCGAACGCGCTCGCCGGGATGTTCCGCGACCGCGATCCGCAAGCGATGACGGCCGAAGACGTGGGCGCGGTCGCGATCGTGAGGGCGGACGGGCAGATCCTGTCCGTCGACGGCCACGCGCAGGTGATCAGCTGGGACGGCGCGCCGGCGACGCTGATCGCGCTGCGCCGCTCGCTCGAAGCGGAGCTGAGGGCGAGACTGCGCGCCGCCGAGAGCGAGGCGCCGACGCGCAGCGGTTCGGCGAGCGACCTTCAGGCGATGCTCGACCGGGCGACCGACGGCGCCGTCACGCTCGATTTGGCCGGCCGCATCCTGTCCCTGAACGAGCCCGCCGAGCGCCTGTTCGGCTACCATCAGAACGAGATCGCGGGCGAGAGCCTGTTGATGCTGCTCGCGCCGCAGAGCCATCCCGAGACGACCGCAAGGCTCGAAAGCCTTGAGCCGCGGCGGCGAAGCCGAAGCGGCCTTTCGTCCGCTGCAGGTCGTCGGGCGCGATCGCGACGGCGCTTCCATTCCGCTGGCGCTGACGCTGGCGCGCATCGGCCCGAGCGAGGCGCCGCAATTTTGCGCGCTTGTGCGCGACCTGAGCCGCGAGCGCGAGACCGAGCGGCGCCTCATCGCCGCGCGCGAAGCCGCCGAGGCCGCGAGCGCCGCCAAGACCGATTTTCTCGCCCAGGTCAGCCATGAGATCCGCACGCCCTTGCACGCCATTCTGGGCTTTGCCGAAGTGATGCTGGAGGAGCGTTTCGGCCCGGTCGGCAACGAGCGTTACAAGGACTATCTCAAGGACATCCACGCCTCCGGCAGCCACGTGATGAGCCTCGCCGACGACCTGCTCGATCTGAGCAAGATCGAAGCGGGCAAGCTCGAACTCGCCTTCGCCTCCGTCGACGCCAACAGCGTCATTCGCGAGTGCGTGTCGCTGATGCAGCCGCAGGCGGCGCGCGAGCGGGTCATCATGCGCGTCTCGCTCCACGACCGCCTGCCCCGCGTGATGGTCGACGAGCGCTCGCTCAAGCAGATCATGCTGAACCTGATGTCGAACGCGGTGAAGTTCAACGAGCCGGGCGGGCAGGTGATCGTCTCGACCGCCGTCGACGCCGCCGGCCAGGCGGTGATCCGCGTGCGCGACACCGGCGTCGGCATGAACGAGAATGAAGTCGGTCTTGCGCTCACGCCGTTCAGCCAGGTGGCGAAGGGCGGGGCCAAGGGCGGGGCCGGTCTCGGCCTGCCGCTGACCAAGGCGCTGGTCGAAGCCAACAAGGCCGAATTCTCGATCAAGAGCCGCCGCGAGCAGGGCACGCTGATCGAGATCGCCTTCCCCAACATCCAGGCGGCGCAATAGGGCGGGGCCGCCCATTGGATTCTCTTGGACCCGGGGCGCTTCGGGCCGAAGCACGGGCTCAGGAGCTGTGCGATCGTGACGCGGATCTCCTCGGAAGGCGCACCTCGCTCGGGATCGAGGCTTTTCAATGGGCTGCGCGGCTCGAGTGGATTTCGGGAAGCTAATTTTAGTCGACCCCGTCTTCGTCGCGTATGGAGGTCGAGCGAAACTCAACGTCTGTAGCTTCGGAACGACGAATTGTTCGTCGGAGAGAACTCTTAACTTGATTTCTGGTAATATCCGCTTAAGACATGTCAGCCCTATGCAACAGCATTCCGGTCTACGCCAGCCGCGCCCGCAGCCGAGGCGCGGCGAAATCCAGAAGCATCCGCACCTTGAGCGGCGTCAATCCCTGAACTGGCATGGACGAGGCTGACCGGCGAGGGCTCGGGCTCATATTCGGCGAGCACGATCTCAATTCGGCCGTCCAGGACCGCTTGCGCGACCTGATAGGAGAGGACGCGCGTGACGCCGAGGCCGGCGGCCGCTCCGTCGATCGCGGCTTCCGCGGTGTTGACGGCGAGACGCGAGCGCACCGGCGCGCGAATTTCGCGCTTCGATTTCGGGTCGCGGAAGGTCCAATGCTCCGAAGACGAAAGCTGGTCAAAGGTCACTGCGCTCAGCGCGGCGAGATCCTCCGGCCTTTTCGGGACGCCGTGCGCGGCGAAATAGGCGGGACTGCCGCACACCACGCGGCGCACCGCGCCGACCCGGGTCGCAACCAAGGCGCTGTCCGCGAGCGCGCCGATGCGCACCGCGATGTCGATATGATCGTCGATGAGGTGGAGATTGCGGTCGGAGAGCACAAGCCGCACATTGATCTCGGGCCATTGGGTGAGAAATTCGGCGATGACCGGCAGAACATGCAGCCGGCCAAAGACGATCGGCGCGGTGATGACGAGGTCGCCTCGCGGCGCGGCATGTTCCCCGGACGCCGCGCGCTCGGCCTCGCTCACCTCGTCGAGGATGCGCTTGGCTGCGGCGACATAGGCCGCGCCTGCTCGGTGAGCGCGAGCTTGCGGGTCGAGCGGATCAGGAGCCGCGTCTTCAGATGCGCTTCGAGCTCGGAAATCTTGCGGCTGACCGTCGGCAGCGGCACGCCGAGCTTGCGGCCGGCGGCGGACAGGCTGCCCGCCTCGGCGACCGCGACCAGAAGGGACATGGCTTCGAGGCGGTCCATATTCCATAAACTGAAATAGTCCCTTCCAGGATAACCGATTATTGGCTTGACTGAAAGACGCTACTGTGTTCGGTCGCGCCAATTTCGGCCGCGCCAAGCGCGGAGCTGCGCCCATGTGCCTTATGATTTTCTCGACCTCGCCTCGACGCCTGCCGTCCGCGCCGCGCAGGAAGCCAACGGCAGCGGCGAATACTGGGCGAACTTCAAGGGCGACCGCCGCTCCGACCGCTTCACCCGAGCGGAGGCGGCGTTCATCGCCGAGCGCGACAGCCTCTATATGGCGACCGTCTCGGAGAGCGGCTGGCCCTATGTGCAGCACCGCGGCGGGCCGCCCGGCTTCATCCGCGTTCTCGACGAGAAGACGCTGGCGATCCCCGACTTTCGCGGCAACCGGCAATACATCAGCACCGGCAATCTTGCGGCAGACGACCGCGCCGCGCTGATCCTGATGGACTACCCCCACCGGCGCCGCCTCAAGATCTATGCGCATGTCGAGGCGAGGGATCTCGCGGCCGATCCGGAGCTGGCCGCCGAAGCTCGCCCTGCCCGATTACAGGGCGAAGGTCGAGCGCGGCCTCATCATCCATCTCGTCGCGTTCGACTGGAACTGCCCGCAGCATATCATTCCGCGATTCAGCGAAGCCGAGCTTGCGCCCGCGCTCGCGCCGTTCCGCGCGCGGCTCGAAGCGCTCGAAGCCGAGAATCAGGCGTTGCGCGCCAAGCTCGCTGCGAAAGAAGCTTAGAGCGACGCCGCACCGCCGAGGAGCCGCGCTCGGCGTTGCAGAGGCGGCCGCCATGAAAAAATTCGCCTCCCATGTCACAAGACGCGGGTCCATCTCGTCATGTCCTCGAAGCCCCTAGATGAAGGAGATGATGATGACGCCGAGATTGAACGCCTTCGCCGCCGCGCCGGCGCCCATGAAGTCGTGGCTCGATTTCAGCCAGGGCCTCAAGCAGCGCGGCCTGGAAGAGAGCCTCATGGATCTCGTGGTGACCCGCGCCTCCCAGATCAACGGTTGCGCCTTCTGCCTCGACATGCACACGGCCGACGCGCGCAAGCGCGGGGAGACGGAGCAGCGTCTCTACCTGCTCGACGCCTGGCGCGATTCGCCGCTCTACAGCGAGCGCGAGCGCGCGGCGCTGGCCTGGACCGAGGCCCTGACCCTGTTGCCCGAGACGCGCGCTCCCGACGACGTCTATGAGGCGCTCAAGGCTCAGTTCAGCGAAGAGGAGCAGGTGAAGCTCACGCTCCTGATCGTCGCGATCAACGGCTGGAACCGGATCCAGGTCGGCTTCCGCGCCGTTCATCCGGTCGAGGAGCGCCGGGCGGCGTGATGGCGGCGACGCCGGGCGAGGACGCCGCTGTAAGCTTCGATCCGCTGCGTCCGCGATTGATCCGCATCGCCTATCGCATGCTGGGATCGGTCGCGGATGCGGAGGACGTGGTGCAGGACGCGTTCCTGCGCTGGCTCGACGCCGATCGCAGCGCCATTCTCGAACCGGAAGCCTATCTGCGCCGGGTCGTCACCCGCCTCTGCCTCGACCAGTTGAAGTCGGCGCGGCGGCGGCGCGAAACCTATATCGGGCCGTGGCTGCCGGAGCCGTTGGTCGAAGCCGACGAGGACGAAATCGACGACGTCACGCTGCCGTTGATGATGGCGCTCGAGCGACTGTCGCCGCTCGAGCGCGCGGCCTTCCTGCTGCACGACGTGTTCGGCGCGGGCTTCGAGGAGGTGGCGGAGACGATCGGCCGCGAGCCGGCGACATGCCGCCAGCTCGCGAGCCGCGCGCGGTCTCACGTGCGCGCCGCGCGCCCGCGCTTTCCGAAGCCCAAGGAGCGCGGCCTCGAGATCGCCGCGGCGTTCTACTCGGCGACCCGCAGCGGCGACATGGATCGCTGCGCTCGCTTCTCACCGCCGACGTCGTCCTCTATTCCGACGGCGGCGGCAAGCGGCCGGCGGCGAAGCGGCCGCTTGTCGGGATCGACGACGTCATGCTGTTTCAGACTGCGATCGCGCGCGTCCTCGCGGGGAAAACGCCGGCGGCGCGTGCGCTACGGCTTCATCAACGGCCTGCCGGGCTTCGTCACCGACGAGTTCGACGGCGTGCAAACGACCGCGCTCGAGATCGCGGACGGCCGGATCGCCGGCGTCTATGTCATGCGCAATCCGGACAAGCTCAGGCATCTCGGCGCCGAGGCCATGCACTGAATCGCGCGGCTCCTTTTGAGGCAGGATGCGATCGGGTATATCGCCGGCGTCGTCGCGAGCCGCAGGTCAGAACCCAGTCGCCTGTTCGCTGACGACGCTCATTGCGAAGGTCGTGAGAATAAGCGAACCTACTCACCGTTGATCAACGTCTCCAACAGCATTCCGATCAAGTGGGCGGCGATGGTCTTTGGTACGTGGTTCGCATGCTTCGTTGGGAACCGATATGGAAAGCGTTCGAAAAGCGCTGTGGTTTATGGAAGGCCGGTTCGGAGGCGAGGTTCGCTCGAAGAATTGTCTCATCCGCTGGAATATCTCGCTACCACTTCGCCCATGTGTTCGCGAGCGGCGACCGGCCAGTCCGCGATGCGGTACATGCGCGGCCGGCGATTGAGCGAGGCAGTGCGCGTGCTTGCGAACGGTGGCCCTGACATCCTGACTGTCGCGCTGGATTTCGGCTATGGCTCCCACGAAGCTTTCACCCGAGCGTTTCGCGACCAATTCGGGATCACCCGAATCGGTTCGCGCGCAACGCCATCTCGATAACGTCAATCTGGTGGAGGCAATCAAAATGGATGACGGTCTGCTCACGACTCTGGCGCGCGCGCATCGAGCAACGCGGGTTGTTGCTGATCGCAGGGCTCGGCGGAAAGTATTCCTCCGACACCCACCAAAACATTCCGGCTTTGTGGCAGCGCTTGCAGCCCCATCTCGGCAACGTCCTGGGCAAGTTTTTGCGGGAGGCGGCGGCAAAGGAGGGCGGACGTTTGGCGTCTGCTACAACATCGACGATGACTGTAACTTCGACTATCTCGCCGGTGTAGAGGTGTCGGGATTTCCGACCTCCCCGCTGAATTTGCGCGATTGCGCATTCCGTCCCAGCGCTACGCCATATTTACGCATAGCGAACACGTTTCGACCATGCGAGACGTTAGCATGGCGATCTGGACAAAATGGCTCCCCGATCAGGCTGCGAGGCTGTTGATGCGCCTTACCTCGAATATTACGGCGAGGAATTCGACGGGCGAACCGGTCTGGGCGGTTACCAAATATGGATACCGATCAAGAGATAGCTTAGCGCGATCGCGAACTTCGCTCTGCAGTCGACGATGGGTCCGACTGATTGTGTCTTGACCCCAACGAACTTCGAAACCCGCCAGTCTTTCGGGCCGATGCAGTCCCTGGATCCGCTTCGCCGATGCTCGCGATGACGACCCAGGTACGGCCATCGAACTCAGGGCCGGCGGGTCAGCCGCTCGGCAGCCCCGGAATCGCGACGCCGAACGCCTGAAGCAGAAGAACAGCGTTCAGGCTCAGGATCACCAGCGCCCCCAGGACCGCGGCGGCGTTGGTCAGGCGGCTGTTGGCGAAAGCGCCCATGATGTCCTTGCGGCTCGTGAATATGATGAGCGCGATGATCGGCGCGGGCAGCGCGATGCTCAGCACCACCTGGCTGACGATGAGCGCGTCGGTCGAATTGACGCCGAGCCAGACGACGACGAACGCGGGGATCATCGTCACCAGGCGGCGGACGATGATCGGAATGCGGAAGCCGACGAAACCCTGCATGATCATCTGGCCGGCCATGGTGCCGACCGCCGAGCTCGACAGTCCGGAGGCGAGCAGCGCCGTCAGGAACACGCCCGCCGCGGCCGGGCCGAGCAGCGGCGTCAGCGTGTGATAGGCGGTCTCGATCTCCGCCACGTCGCTGTGGCCGGCGTGGAACGCGCTCGCCGCCATAATGACCATCGCCATATTGACGAGGCCGGCGACGCCGAGCGCGACGAGGACCTCGATGTTCGAGAACCGCAGCAGGAGCCGCCGCTCGCGGTCGTTGCGCGCCGGCGCCCGGTTCTGGGTGAGCCCGGAATGCAGGAAGATCGCGTGCGGCATGATCGTCGCGCCGACAATGCCGACCGCGATCGTCAGCGCGCCGGCGTCGGGCAATCGCGGAACCACGCTGCCGAGCCCCGCCGCGGCCCAATCGACCGGCGCAATGACCATCTCGACGAGATAGCAAAGCGCGATCGCCGCCACGAGCGAGCCGATGATGAGTTCGGTCGGGCGAAACCCGCGGCCTTCGAACATCAGAATGCCGTAGATGAGGACGGCGGTGACGCCCATGCCGACGATGAGCGGGATATGCAGGAGCAGCGAAAGACCAATCGCGCCGCCGAGGAATTCGGCGAGGTCGGTCGCCATCGCCGCCACTTCGCTGACGATCCACAAGGCCCAGACCACCGGCTTCGGAAAATGCTCGCGGCACAGTTCGGCCAGATTGCGCCCGGTGACGATGCCGAGCTTGGCCGACAGCGCCTGAAACAGCATCGCGGCGACACTGGCCGTCAGCACCACCCACAGGAGCGCATAGCCATATTTCGCCCCGGCCTGGATGTTGGTGGCGAAATTGCCGGGGTCCATATAGGCGATCGAGGCGATCACCGCGGGGCCGGCGAACAGGAACGGGCTCTTCCAACGCCATTGGCCGGCCAGCACGTCGCGAATGCCCGCGACCGTCCGGTCCGTCATCGCCAAGGTGCGGCCGCGTCCAGCATTTGCGCGCGCAACCGCGTCGCTCACCGCCTCGTCTCCTGCATTTCTCGCCTCGCCTCCATAATGTACCCATTGCTACGCCATAGTCAATAGGCTGCAAATGAGCGCAAAGGCTGGATACGGCCGCCGGGCGCGAACCTGGGTTGCATTTTGCAGCCAAGGCTGTATAATGACACAGTGGCGATACGGCGTGCGGCTGGGCGAGCGAGGGCGATTTGGCGACCACGAAGCGCGGCAAAGAGCCGCCGTCCGCAGCATGCGGGACTGGCGGCCGAGCCCGCGCAGGCCGACCGGTTCTTGAAGGTGCGCTCGGCGCGCTCGGCCTCGATGCTCGAGGACTACACCGAACTGATCGCCGATCTGATCGCCGCCAATGGCGAAGCGCGCACGACCGACATCGCGCGGCGGATGGGCGTCGCCCATCCTACCGCCAGCAAGACCATCGCGCGCCTCAAGCGCGAGGGGCTGGCGCGCGCCAAGCCCTATCGCGGGATCTTTCTGACCGAGGCGGGCGAAGCGATGGCGAAAAGCGCGCGCGAGCGCCACCGGCTGGTGGTCGACCTCCTGATCGCCGTCGGCGCGCCGCGCGAAGCGGCCGAAGCCGACGCCGAGGGGATCGAGCATTATGTCTCCGCCGCGACACTCAGCGCCTTCGAGGCGTTCCTGCGCGACCGGGGGGAACAGTAGCGGCGACCGACGCGACGCACGGAAGACGCCGACGTCTTCGGGCGGGCCCGCGGCGGCGCTAGAGGCATGTTTGGAGAGGTGATTGTTGGGGGTTGGGATAGAGGAGCATACGGGCCATGCGGCTTACGTAGATGCAGAGCCGGATTGACTTTTCCATAGTGATGATCGCGCCAACAATACCGTAGAAATGTATAAAATCGTTAAATATACGCACTGCGCTGGGTTATTAGGGACGATCTTCCGAGAATACCCCGCAACACATCACAGATAAGTAAAACTATCTGCCCACGCTCCATAATAGATTAGCCGACGGGCTATCGTCAGACCCCTAGGTGTCGCTAGTGCGGACTAAGATCAGACTTATGACTGGATTGGCGCTATACCCGTCCAGTCGCTATCGTCCGGCCCGTGGTTGATGCCTCAGTACCCCGATAAACTGTTATGGCCGACGTAGTTGATCTGCGCGTGCTGCCACCCGCTGCTATCGCTCGCCGCGCCGCCGAGCGCCTGGAATTGTTGAGGCAGCTCCCGGAATGGCTTTATCTCCGGTGGTTTCGAACAGCTAAAGAGTAAGCTTCCAGCTTCTCATAATGTCAGGTATCGGGAATGTAGTTCTTTGTTCTCTTAGATACATTTTGAAACAACTGATTGATAGAATCGTTCAGTTTGTACAAATGATGCAACCTTGTCAGAATAGTTAGTAACTCTTGGTTCACCAGAATCAGCTAACCGAAGCCTGCCCTATCATTAGTAAAAAATTCATCAAGGTTACTTTGCTGAGTTAATCGGCGCGGTGCGTCACTCTCCGCGTAGGAGAATAGGGGATATTTAGATCAAATTTGCGTGCTGCATTTATGCTTTCTCTGAGGTCCTTTTCGTTCTTGATTGCTCACTAAGAGCGTCTAGCCGAGCAACTTCGCCATCAATTGCAGAAGCAACCTCTTCGTTCGTCCTCGGGAAGTCATCTTTTAGATCCAGATTTGACCAGTCGACTCGTAAAATCCTCATGATAGCTAATGATTCTGTGCAAATCAGCAATCGTCGCCAATTGAGCGTCGCGAGCCCGTACTAGTGAAAGGAACTGCTCACCCGCGAGCTGTCCGCGCTTTGGCAGTTTGTGGCTGACTAAGCTGACTTTGTTGGTCGGGCGCCGCTGCGGATTGAGGGCGCGCGACTGCGGCATCAGCGCTGTAGCAGCGCAAATCGTCGCGAGCACTTTGGAAATTCGGCCCAACGTCGGGGCATTTGACGGGGCTCCAGACAAAGACGGAAAAATGGTTAAAGCGCAGGTGATTAAATGCAGCTTTTCACCGATTGACGTAGGTTGCACGGTGATGCCAAGCAAGACCCGTGTCTCGGCCACGTTTGAGAAACTGGCGTTCTCGCGTAATGACATGTTAGAGTCTACATTCTGAAGCCGCATGACGAGTCTCGCAAACAAAGGCGTGATTGGGGGCGCGCAATTGGCACTTCAGTTTGGGGCCACTAGTGGCGCGCGTCCAGTCGAACGACTTGCAGATGAGCCCGCCGAGCACGCAGCCGGCGGTGACGAGGCGGTCGCCGGAGAGCGTCATCTTGCCGCTGTAGCGCCTGCCGTCTTCGGGATTGAACGCAGATCCGGCCCACGAGTTGGGACCGTTCGGCTTCATGTCGAAGAACAGTTCCTGGCCGATCTTGGCCGGGCCGCCCGGATTCTTCTTCCACGCGAGAAAGCCGCATACCGCCTCCTGCCCGCAGGCCGCGAAGCGAATCTTCGCCGAGCCGTCGTCGCGCATCCATGTCCCGGTCACGCCGGCGGCGGCCGCCGGTGCGGCTGTGGTCAGGATCGCCAAAGCGGCGAGCATAGCGCGCGTCATGATGTCCTCCGGTCTTGGATTGGTCCGGCTGCTTACGGCTGTCGTCAAGGCGAGCGCCTCAAGCGCCTCCGGCCAGAGCGGCTTATAGCCGGCTTTCAGCGCAGCGACGGTCGAGGGCGGGGTCAGGACGTCGACGAAGGCGTCGGCGTCGAGCGGCCCCGGCGCTTCATAGCCGGCGAAGCTCCAGGGCAAAAGCCTGCCTGAGCGCACCGCGTGAGCGCGGCGATCGCGCGTGATCATCGCGCCGTCCGGCAGGTCGCCGAGCCGGGCCCGCCACAGGCGTTTCACCCGATTCTCGACCCGCTCGCGGTGGAGCGCCTCGTCCATCGCCTCGACGCCGCCCGGGGCGCCGGGAAAAGCGGCGATAAAGGCTTTCGCCGCTTGCCTGCGGCACTCGAAGCAGGGGCGGTGCCCTGCTGCGAGCGCGGTCGGCTCGTCGAGAAAGAAGAGCTCGGTATAGAACTTGCCCCAGACGTCGCGATGACGATTCTTGAATTCGCAGACGCAGATGAGCCAGTGCCTGGTCTTCCACCGGCTCGCGCTTAAGGTCTGGTCGTCGCGGTGGAGGCGTCCGCCGCGATTGCCCATGAGCCCGCCGCGCTCGGGCGTCGCGCGCAGTTCGCCGAACGGGTCGACGCGATTTTGCAATGGCCGGGGAGATGGCGAGACTTCTGGCGGCATGGGTTTGCGTTCCAAGCGCGGCGGGTCCACGCTCTCGGGACCCTGACGGTTTTGGCCAAACGACGTGGCGCTCGAACTTCGGCCGAATTGCGAATATTGCGACAGGGACCTGCCGCCGGACGCTGCCGAGGCGCGCATCTGCACTTTCGAATGCACGTTCTGCGCCGATTGCGTCGAGCGATACTTGAGCAATGTCTGCCCCAATTGCGGCGGCGGCTTCGCGCCCCGGCCGATCAGGCCCGCGCGTGAGTGGCGCCGTGGCCTCTCGCTGGCCAAGCGCCCGGCCTCGACCAAGCGGGTGCGGCTGTCCTACAGCCGCGAGGACATCGCCGCGTTCGTCCGCGAGATCATCGCCATTCCGCCTGAACGCCGCTAACGCACACTGCATTTGGGCCCTACCGCAATCCACGGGAGCGTAGGGCGCCCGCGTTCTCTGGATTGCTTCGCCCTTCGGGCTCGCAATGACGATTCCATCCGAACGCAGCCCGCGATCTAGTGGTCAAAATCAAACGTAAGAGTTCCGGGCGCCTTCCGCAATTTCAAGGAGTTCTCCGGCTTGCAAGGGGTTCGAAGCGTTTGATTCTATCCACTAGCGGACCGGCGTGGCCTGGGCGCTGACCTGCGCTTCGCCGACATTGTCGATATTGTAGACGTCGTCGCGGAAATTGGCCGGTCCGTCGCCGTTCGACCAGCCGGTCAGATAAACCCAGATCACCGGCACGGCCTTGACGAGGTTGATATTGTAGGACGCGCCTTCCTTGATCTTCGCCTCGAGCGCCGCCTTGTCCCAGCGCCCGTCGGGCCCGCCAGGCGTGCCTTCCAGGAGCCACACCGCATAATCATAGACGCCCTGCACCCGGACGCAGCCGTGGCTCAAGAACCGGTAGTCGGCGCCGAACAGCCGCTTCGAGGGCGTGTCATGCATATAGACGGCGAGCTTGTTGGGCATGCCGATGCGGATCGAGCCGAGCGAATTGCCGGCGCCTGAATCCTGCCTCAGCGTGTAATTGGCCGCCCGCTCCGTGCTCCAGTTCACCGACTTCGGATTGATCTCCTTGCCCGAGCCGTCGAGGATCCGGATCTTGGCTCGCGTCAGGTAGCCCGGATCGCGCTGCATCCGGGGAATGATCTCCCTTTTGATGATCGAGGTCGGGACCGTCCAGGTCGGGTTGAGGTTGATGACCTGGATATGGGCGGAAATCTCCGGCGAAGGATGCTCCGGATCGCCGACGATCGCGACATAGCGGTGGACGACGCGGCCGTTCTCGACCGCTTCGACCGAGGTCGAGGGCAGGTTGACCACCACGTACCGGTCATCGAAGGAGAAATTGACGCCCGCAAGACGATTGGCGCTGGAGGCGAGCTCGTTGAAGCGCTCCCGGGCTGGAACGTTAAGCTCCTTCAGCGTCGCGCCGGAGACAGTACCTGTCTCGCGCAGCCCGACATGCGCCTGGAATCGCTTCACCGCCGCGGCGAGCCCCTTGTCCCACGCAAGCCCGCTCGCTTCCCCAGGGCCCAGGTAGCCTTCGATCGCCAGGCGCTTGCGCAAGCGTGCGACCGCCGGCCCCTTCGCGCCAGGGCCGACCGCGACGAGGTCGGTCGGCCAGCCGCCGGCGTCGACGATCGCCGAATAGCGCTCGGACGCTTTCGCGGTGGCGAAGAAAGTGTCGGGCTGAAGCGTCGGGTGAGGATCGTCGCTGAGCGCGGTCTCGCGCGGCGGCGCGCGCGGCGCGACCTTCTTCGGCTTCGGCGGCGCCGCGGCCTGGGCGGCAGGAGGCGGGGGCGTTGACGGGGAAGCGCTTGGCGTCGACGGGGACGCGCCGGGCGTCGAATCGGTCCCGGCGGCAGATGGCGGCGCCGGCATGAACGGACTGACAAGACCTTGAGTCGTGGCCGCGGGGCTCGACGGATTTGACGGCGGGGTCGACGTCGTCGCGGCAGGCGCGGGCGCCGGGGCGACCGCTGGCGGGCTGGCCGGATTGGCCGGCGGCGTCGAGGAGGTCGTCGCAGCGGGCGGAGTCGCTGCGGTCTGCGCCAGCGCGCCCGGTCCAAGGAGAGGCAGCCCGACGAGCGCCCCCGCAATCCAAATCCGCAGCATCATGCGACAGAACCCAACACCGTAAGGACGCGCTTCATGCGCGGCCCGCATAGTCTTCATTATTCCCATTAAGGTTACTAATTTGTCGCCGTCGCGCTGACGTAGCGGCGGCCCGCCCTTGGCCGCCCTTACGCCCGGCGAGCCCAAAATGCAAAGGCCGCCCGGAGGCGGCCTTCGAGAAGCGCAGACGCGCTTGCGAGGCTCTCACTCGATGCCGGGAGAAAGCCGATTGTTGCGGCCTCGCCGATAGCCGGCGACGCCGAGACCGCACACACAGAGCGCCATAAGCGCCCAAGCGGAGTTCGGGAGACGCGTAAGTCGCCGCGCCATAAGGCAACCCGATCGCCAGCGCGCCGTAGCCCGCCGCAACCGCGATACGACGCGGAATCACTGAGCTGGTGGACATGTAACCCCCAAGTCCAAACGAGGCCAGTGACGCTTGGTTAAGCGTGAACCATGACATGACTGTGGCGATTATTGCAGTTGCGAATAAAATTTTTCGCGATGCGGTATCGCCCGGCGCGACATGAAGGCCGCCGGGGCTGAGCGTTCAGCCGACGATGAGGATATGCAGCCGCCGGGGCCCGTGAGCGCCAAGCAGCAGCGTCTGCTCGATGTCGGCCGAGCGCGAGGGGCCAGTGATGAAATTGAGCGTGCGCGGCGCGCCGCCTTTGCCGTAAGTCCCGCGCAGCTTGGCGAACACGCCCTCGTAATCGGCCTCGATCGCTTCGCGCGGCAGGACGACAATGTGGTTGTCGGCAAGAAAATTGAGGGTCGTCGGGTTGTCCGGGCCCGAAACGAGGGCAAGCGTGCCGGTCTCGGCGATCCCGGCGAAGGCGGCGGAGACGGCGTTGACGTCGCCGCCGTCGGATGGCCCATGCAGGATCTCGAGCGAGGTCTCGCTCCATGGCATCGCGGCGAGGCGCGGATCGTCGCCCATGCGCAGGGTCGCGGGACAATTGCTTTCGCGCAAGTAACGGGCGATTTCCGCCGGCGCGCCCTCCCATCCGGCGATCTCGACGACGCTCGCCTGCGCGCGCTCCGCCTCGGCCTTGAAAGTCGCGACCCTGGCCGAGACGTCGCCCTGTCCGCGCTTGGGCACGATTCCGGGCGGGGCCTGCTTGAGGCGCGTTTCGACCTCGAACCGGCGCGTCGCTTCGTCGCCGGTGACGCCGAGCGAGCGTCGAATGCTGGCGAGAACCGCCGCGCGGGAGCTCATCGCACCGCTCCGCTCCGCGCCCGCCACTGGCTCTGGAACGTCGCGCCCTCCGGGGCTGCGAGGTCGCGATAGCGCGTCCAGCCGCCGGCGAAGGGCAGCCAGGAGAAGCGGCCCTTGCCGCGGCCCGCAAGGCGCATCGCGCGGGCGGCGAGGTCCGTCGCCAGGCGATAGAGCGCCGGGCGGCTGGCGAAGAACGCCCAGAACCCCAGGCCATAGCGCATCGGCGCCGGCGACAGGCGGCGCTCGAATTCGCGCTCCCGCCAATGCCGCATCATGCCGGGCAAGGGAATGCGCACCGGGCATACTTCTTCGCAGCGGCCGCAGAACGTCGAGGCGTTGGGCAATTGGCCGCCCTCGGCGACGCCGATCAGCGAGGGCGTCAGCACCGCGCCCATCGGTCCGGGATAGACCCAGCCATAGGCATGTCCGCCGACCGCCTGATAGACCGGGCAATGGTTCATGCAGGCGCCGCAGCGGATGCAGCGCAGCATGTCCTCGAACTCGCCGCCGAGCATGTTCGAGCGGCCGTTGTCGAGAATCACGACATGATAGGCGCGCGGGCCGTCGGGATCGCCCGGCCGCCGCGGCCCGGTCGAGAGCGTCGTATAGACCGAAGCGTCCTGGCCGGTCGCCGAGCGCGGCAGCACCCGCAGGAGCTGCGCGGCGTCTTCGAGGGTCGGGACGATCTTTTCGATCGAGGCGATGACGATATGCGCCTCCGGCAGGATTTGCGTGAGATCGCCGTTGCCTTCGTTGGTGACGATGATCGACGTTCCGGTTTCGGCGACAAGGAAGTTCGCGCCGGTTATGCCGACGTCGGCGGCGAGAAACTTGGCGCGCAGCACCTGGCGCGCCTCGGCCAGCAATTGCTCGGGCTCGGCGAGACTGCGCTCGGCGCGGCAGATCGCGATGCGCCTTGCGAAATTCGCGCTCGACGTCTCTTGCGGTGAGATGGATCGCCGGCGCGATGATGTGGGAAGGGGCTTCGCCGCGCAATTGGATGATGTATTCGCCGAGGTCGGTTTCGACCGGCTCGATCCCCGCCGCCTCGAGCGCGTCGTTGAGGCCGATCTCCTCGGCGATCATCGACTTGCCCTTGGTGACGCTCTTCGCGCCCATCGACTTGCAGAGGTCGATGATGATCTTGCGCGCTTCCTCGGCGTCCTGCGCATAGTGGACTTCGCCGCCGCTCGCGCGGACCTTGTGCTCGTAGGCCTCGAGATAGAGGTCGAGATGGGCGAGCGTGTGGTCCTTGATCGCGCGCGCGCTGTCGCGCAGCGCCTCGAACTCGGGCAGCCGGGCGACCGCGGCGGCGCGCCGGCGTGACGAAATTGCCGGCGAAGGCGAGCGCGCCCTGCAGGCGCGCGTCGGTCAGCGCCTCGTGCGACGTTGTCCTTGAACTTGGCCGAGGTCGCGACAACGCTCATCGGGCGGCCTCCGGCTTGCCTTCGCCGATCGCCGGCCCGTCCGCCATGCCGGCCAGGATTTCCGCGACATGGCGCGCCTTGACCGGCGATCCCTCGCGCTGAAGTTTGCCGGCCATGTTCATCAGGCACCCAAGATCGCCGGCGAGCACCGTATCCGGTTTCGCGCCGCGGATGTCGTCGGCCTTGCGCGCGACGATCGCGTTCGAGAGCTCGCCGTATTTGGTCGCGAACAGGCCGCCGAAGCCGCAACAGGTCTCCGCCTCGTTGAGCTCGACCAGCGTCAGGCCCTCGACGCCGGCCAGCAGCCGCCGCGGCTGCGCCTTGACGCCGAGCTCGCGCAAGCCCTGCGCAGGAATCGTGATAGGCGACGGTTCCCTCATAGCGCGCCTCGACCTTGTCGACGCCCATGACGTCGACCAGGAAGCTGATCAGTTCGTGCGACTTTCCGGCGAAACGCTCTGCCCGCTCGGCAAGTTCCGGCTCGCCCGCGAACAGGTCGGGATAATGCTTGATCAGCATGCCGCCGCACGAACCGCTCGGCGCGACGACATAGTCGCAGTCCTCGAACGCCTCGATCGCCTGCCGCGCCAGCGTTTTCGCGGTCGCGCGGTCGCCGGCGTTATAGGCCGGCTGACCGCAGCAGGTCTGGCTCGGCACGACCACCTTGCAGCCCGCGTCCTCGAGCAGTTTCACCGCCGCGAAGCCGACGCTCGGCCGGATGATGTCGACAAGGCAGGTGACGAAGAGCCCGACGCGAGGCTGGGGTTTGTGGGTCGGGCCTGAAGCGTCAGCCGTCGCGTTCATTTGTTCATTCACCTTGGCCCGGGGGTAAGGCCGCTCTTGTCGCTCAGCCGTCGTGTCCATTAAGCTCGCATAATGGCCACGGATATCGCAACCCGCGTCTATAATCATACGTTTCGCATCGATCCAGCGGTCCGCACGCTGCTCGACACGGATTTCTACAAGCTTTTGATGCTCCAGATGATCTGGAAGATGCATCCGAAGCGCCAGGTGACCTTCCAGCTCATCAACCGGACGACGTCGGTGAGACTCGCGGACATCGTGGACGAGCGCGAACTCATCGACCAGCTCGATCATGCGCGCACGCTCCGGCTCGCCAAGAACGAGCTGATCTGGCTCGCCGGCAACACTTTTTACGGCACGCGCCACATTTTCGAGCCCGAGTTCATGGAGTGGCTCGCGACGTTCGAGCTGCCCGAATACGAACTGACAAAGCGCGACGGGCAGTATGAGCTGCGCTTCGCCGGTCCTTGGACCGGGACGACGATGTGGGAGATTCCGGCGCTCGCCATCATCAGCGAGCTCAGGGCCCGCGCGGCGATGCGCAGCATGAGCCGCTTCGATCTCGACGTCCTCTACGCCCGGGCGAAGGCCAAGCTGTGGTCGAAGGTGGAGCGGTTGCGCATCCTCGAGCACGAGGAGGGGCCGGTGAGGGTGTCGGATTTCGGCACCCGCCGGCGGCACGGCTTTCTCTGGCACCGCTGGTGCGTCGAGGCGATGCAGGAAGGGCTTGGGGCGAGCTTCATCGGCACCTCCAACGTCAAGCACGCGATGGACACCGGGCTTGAGGCGATCGGCACCAACGCCCACGAGCTGCCGATGGTCTATGCGGCGATCGCCGAGGACGACGAGGCGCTGCTCGAGGCGCCGTACCGGGTGCTCAAGGACTGGGCGAAGATGTACGGCGGCAACCTCCTGGTCGTCCTGCCGGACTGCTTCGGCACGACTTCGTTCCTTCGCCATGCGCCCGACTGGGTGGCGGACTGGAAGGGCGCGCGGCCGGATTCGAAGCCGCCGGTCCCCGCCGCGCGGGAGCTGATCGCCTGGTGGAAGGAGCGCGGCCGCGATCCGCGGGAGAAGCTCGTCGTGCTGTCCGACGCGATGGACGTCGATTCGATCGAAGAGTCGGTGCGCGCGCTGCGCGGGCAGGTCAACCTGTCGTTCGGCTGGGGCACCAATCTGACCAATGATTTCATCGGCTGCGCCCCGGCCGGCGTCGATGGCCAGCTCAAGCCGATCTCGCTCGTCTGCAAGGTTGTCGAGGCGGACGGGCGCCCGGCGGTCAAGCTCTCGGACAATCCGAACAAGGTGCTGGGGCCTGCCGGAGGAAGTCGAGCGCTATCGGCGCGCTGTTCGGGACAGCCGGCATGAAGGCCATGCCGGTCATGGTGTAGGCGGAATCCGAGGATCGATGACATTCGCCGGTTTCGGCCCCAAGGCGCTGCCGTTCTTCAAGGCGCTTGCGTTCCACCAGAGCCGGGAATGGTTCGAAGCGAACCGCGCCATTTATGAAAGCGCTGTCAGAGGGCCGGTCGGCGACTTGGTCGAGGATGTCGCAGAGCGCCTGGGACAAGCGAAAATTCCGATCAAGGGCGACCGCAAGTCCTCGCTGTTCCGCATCCATCGCGACGTGCGCTTCTCCGCCAACAAGGACCCTTACAAGACCCATGCCGGCGTCGTGCTGACCCGGTCGGGGAACAAGAACGATCCCGGGCTCCTCTATTTCCACCTGTCGCCGGAGGAGTGTTTCTTCGCTGCCGGCTTCTACCTGCCTGATTCTGACAAGCTTGGGCGGTTGCGCGCCGCGGCCGCTCGCACCCCCAAGGGGTTCAAGGCGATGACGGCGAAGCTCAAGAAGGCGGGGCTCGCTTTGTCGGCGGAGGATTCGCTCAAGCGCGCGCCGCGGGGCTTCGAGGCGATCGACGATCCCGAGATCGCCGCCGCAATACGGCTCAAGAGCATGGTCTGCCGGCGTCCGGTAGCCGAGGCCGCGATCGCTTCGCCTGAGCTGGTCGACGATTTCTGCGCCTTCGCCGCCGACGCGATGCCGCTGCTCAAATGGGGCTGGGACGCCGTCGTCGATTTGCGCTCGCGTCTCCCCTCGATTGAGTGACGTAGGATCTGTCGCGCCATCGTCGTTTTCGGGTGGCGCTGGCCTTCAGAGCGGCTAATCATCGTCATGTCGGCTCAGCGATTTTGAGCCGCCGAAGGACTTTACGGACCAGCCCATGCTCGACATTCCCAACACTCCGCCCGCCGGCGCCGACTACGCCACCGTCAAGCGCGCGATCGAGTTCATCTCCACCCGCTATCGCGACCAGCCGTCGATCGAGGCGATCGCGGGCCATGTCGGCCTTTCGGCTTCGCACTTCCAGCACGTCTTCAAGCGCTGGGCGGGGCTTGACGCCGAAGGCGTTCCTGCAGGCGATCACGATCGAGCGGGCGCGGGAGCTTTTGCGCGATTCGGCGAGCGTGCTGGATGCGGCCTATGACGTCGGCCTCTCCGGCCCGAGCCGGCTGCACGATCTGTTCGTCGCCCACGAGGCGCTGACGCCCTGGCGACTACCGGCGCGACGATCTCGTCCTCGCCTATGGCTTCCACGCTTCGCCCTTCGGCGAGGCGATCGTCGTCGCGGCGCCGCGCGGCATGGCGGGCCTAGGCTTCGTCGACGACGGGAAATCGCGAGGCGGCGCTCGCCGACATGGCGCGGCGCTGGCCGCGCGCGCGTCTCATCGAGGACGAGCGCGCGACCGCCGCCTTACGCCGCCCGCGCCTTCGATCCCGCGCTCTGGCGAGCCGACGCGCCGCTGCGCGTCGTCCTGATCGGCACGGATTTCGAGCTTCGGGTCTGGGAGACGCTGCTCAGCATTCCGATGGGCCGCGCGACCACCTATTCGGACATCGCCCGCAAGATCGGCAAGCCGACGGCGGCGCGCGCCGTCGGCGCGGCGGTGGGCAAGAATCCGATCTCGTTCGTCGTGCCCTGTCATCGCGTGCTGGGGCGCTCGGGGGCGCTCACCGGCTACCATTGGGGTCTGGCGCGCAAGCAGGCGATCATCGGCTGGGAGGCGGGGCGAACGGCGGCGTGAGGCGGAGCGCGGTCACGTCTTCGGCGCCGCCTTGCCTTCCGGCTCGAATCTCCAGGGCACGTCCGCCGGCGGGGGCGCCGGATAGGCGATGCGCAGGCCCGCCTCGCGCATCCGGCGCAAGATCTCGAAATTGATGTCGCTGCGGGTCCGCTCGCCAAGCTCGATGTCGTCGACGAAGCAGATGAGATTGAACTTGAGCGCCCAGTCGCCGAACTCGGCGAACAGCACTGTCGGCGCGGGAATCGCGAGCACCTGATCCTGCGCCTTGGCCGCCGCGATCATCAGGTCGCGCACCTCGTCGACGTCGCTTTCGTAGGCGACGTTGACCGAGACGATGATGCGCCCGACGCGGTCGTTGTGGACCCAGTTCTTGACGACGCCGCTGACCAGATTGGAGTTGGGAACGATCAGGCTGCCGCGATCGAAGGTCTCGATCTCGGTCGCGCGGGCGTTGATGGCGCGAACGAACCCCTGCTCGCTTCCCACCACCACCCAGTCGCCGACGCGGATGGTGCGCTCCCACAAGAGGATCAGGCCGGAGACGAAATTGTTGGCGATCGTCTGCAGGCCGAAGCCGATGCCGACCGAGAGCCCGCCGGCGACCAGCGCGAGCTTCTGCACGTCGAGGCCGATTTGCGCCCCGGCCAGGAGCGCGGCGACGATCACGCCGACATAGCCGAAAATCGTCCTGACCGAGTTTCTGACTCCGGCGTCGAGGCGGGTCTGCGGCAGAAGCCGCGAGCCCAGCCAATCCTGGATCAGCCGGGTGAAGAACAGCGCGACGGCGAAAACGACCGCCGCCCCGATCATCGACGACAGCGACAGGGTGACGCCGCCGATCGAGAAGCCGAAATAGGCGGAGCGCAGCGCGCCGAACATGTCCTGCGACTGCACGCCCCACGGCTTGAGCACCGCCGCGAACGCGACCACCAGCACCACGAGGCGCGCGACGCCTTGCAGGATGACGACGATCTGCGCCAGCGCGTTGCGGCGCAGACCCGCCATCGCCAGCACACGCGCGCCGACCGGCGCATCCGGCCTCAAGATCGCCTCGGTTCCGTCCTGGGCGATGATGTCGGCGATGATAGAGCGCGCTGCCGAGGACGGAGAGGTAAATCGCCTGATTGACGAGGAAAGTGGCGAAGGCGATGTAGCCGGTCACCGCGGCGGCGAAAATGGCCAGCGCGGCCGCCCAGCCGAGCGTTCTCAGCGGCGTCCAGGCGTCGTTTTGCGGCGATCCGGCCGGCGCCGGATTGCTTGCCGAGCTGGCGCAGCGCGTAGGCGATCGCGAGCGCGGCGAGGAGCGCGCCCAAGCCCCGCGCGGCGACCGCGATGTTGAGCGAGGCGGCGGCGTCGGCCGCCGGCTCGATCAGCCGTTCGACGGCCCAGATCGCCGCGATCGTCATCGCGAGGCGATAGATGATCGCAGCCGTCCGGTCGCTCATCGGAAGGAGCCGCCAGGCCGCGCGTCCGGGCGCGAGCACGCCGCGGCCAAGCGCGTTGACGGCGATCAGCACGCGCGCGGCCTCGAGCGCGGCGTCGATGACGCCCTGCACGCTCGGATCGGAGAGGTTGAAGGTGTCGAGCGCGCCCGCCAGCACGCCGAGGCCGGCGAGCGGCAGCGCCGCGAACAGCACGAATATCCAGGCTGCGGCGAGCGCGCGGCGCAAGCCGGCTCGGCGCGTCCCGCGCGCTGATCCCGGTACACAAACCGGCGCGCGATCCAGCCGAGCGGCGCCGCGGCCAGCGCAAGCGCGATCAGGATCGCCGCCATGCCGATCTTCGGCGAGCGCAGGCCGTTCGCCGACGGCGCCGAACCAGTTGCCGATCAGCCCCCGCATCACCTCGGCGTCGACCGGGACTTCCCGCCAGACGGCCGCCCAGAGCTGCGGATTGAGGACGCTCGACGAGCGGGCGAATGTTCGCTGCGCAAACAACTGGCGCCGCGCCGCGCTGATGCGCGTGCTGAGGTCGTCGGCTTCCAGCAGCATGGCGCGGGCGGCGCGCAGGTTGGCGTCGAGCGTGTCGTGCCTCTGCTTCTCGCTCTCGAGCTCCTTGGCCGCGACGTCGGTCGTCGGCGCGGCTTCGCCCGATTTGGGCGTGAGCTCGTCGAGGCGCTTCGCCGAGGCCGCGAGGCGGGGCGTCAGGTCGGCGATCGCCCCCTGAAGCGCGAGCGCGAGCGCGTCGCTTTGCGCGCGCAGGCGCTGCAGATCGGCGTCGTCGAGGTTCTTGCCCTTGAGCGCAGGTTTCAGTCGCGGTCAGCGCCGCGCGCGTCTGGTCGAGATCGAGCCGGTGGGTTTCCTGCGCGCAGGCGCGCCCGAGGCCCATGAGGACGAAGACGAGAACGACCCAGTGCAACAGGCGCAATGCGGACGCAGGCTTCATCGCAAGGCTCGATGGCCCCCAGGGTGATTCGGCGGCGCGCTCCTTTGTCATCCGACCATGGCCGGGCCGCGGCGGCAACCGGGGGCGCGGCGCTGGAGAGCGTTCACCTTGGGCAAGGTTAGGGGCTGCGCGCCTGCCCCTGCTTTGTTAAAGGGGGCCCAAAGACTTATGAGGGCCATCCGGTGACCCCAGCTGATTCCGCTTCGATCCTTGCCGATCCTGCGAGCCAAGCGCCGCAAGGTGGCGACGCTGCGCATCAAGCGCCGCGCACCGCCGGCGAGCGCGCGCTCGATTGCTTTCTCGCCGCCGGCTTCGAGCGGACCGAGCCGCCGATCCTGCACCCGGCGGCGATCTTTCTCGACATGTCGGGCGAGGAGGTCCGCCGCCGCCTGTTCCTCACCGCCGACGCCGCGGGCGAGGAGCTGTGCCTGAGGCCCGAATATACGATCCCCGTCTGCCGCGCTTATCTCGCCTCGGACAAGGCCGGCGGCATCGCCGAATATTCCTATCTCGGCCCGGTTTTTCGCGCCGGCGGAGCCCAAGGCGGCGAGCAGACGCAGACCGGGCTTGAGAGCTTCGGCCGCCGCGACGCCGAGGCGGCCGACGCGGAAGTGTTCTCGCTCGCCATGGAGGCGGCGACGGCGGCGGGCGGCGCCATGCTCACGGCGCGGCTCGGCGACGCCGGCCTGTTCGACGCCGTGCTCGAATTCGCTGAAAATTCCGGAGCCCTGGCGGCGGCGCCTGCGCCGCGGCGTCGCCCGCGGCTTGAGCCTCGAGGCCATTTTCAGTCGCCCGAGCCAGAGCGCGCTCGCCCAACCCGGCGTGCTGGCGGCGCTGGAGAGCGCCGATCACGCCGGCGCGAAGGCGCTGGTCGAGGACCTGCTCGCGATCGCCGGCATCGACGCGGTCGGCGGGCGCAGCGCCAGGCGAGATCGCCGACCGCTTTCTGGAACAGGCCTCGCTCAGGTCCGGGCCGCCGATCGAGGCCGAGAAGCGGGCGGTGCTGGACGCTTTTCTGGCGATTTCCGGCGATCCCGACCAGGCGGCGATCGAGCTTCGGCGCCTCGCCCATTCCGCCGGCCTCAACTTGAGCGCGGCGCTCGACGCGTTCGAGCGGCGCAACGGCTTCATCGCCGCCCGCGGCGTCGCGATCGAGGCGACCCGGTTCAGCGCCGCCTTCGTGCGCGATTTCGACTATTACACCGGCTTCGTGTTCGAGGCCCACGATGCCCATTCTCCGGGCGCGAGAACCGCGCTCGCCGGCGGGCGCTACGACGGGCTCGCGCGGCGCCTCGGCGCGCCTGCGGACATTCCCGCCGTCGGCGCGGCGATCAACCTCGATCGGCTGATGAACGGGGGAGAGCGCTGATGGCCGGCGGCAACGGCGCCGAGGGCCCGTTCGTCCTCGCCGTCCCCTCCAAGGGGCGGTTGCAGGAGGCCGCCGCAGGCGTTCTTCGCCCGCGCCGGGCTCGAACTCGTGCAGGGGCGCGGCGCGCGCGACTATCGCGGCGCGATCGCCGGGCTGCCGGGGGTCGAGGTCGCCTATGTCTCGTCGGCCGAGATCGTCGGCCAGCTTGCGGCTGGGGCGGCGCATTTCGGCGTCGCCGGCGAGGATCTGGTGCGCGAGAAGGCGCCGAACGTCGAGGCGCGGCTCGAGCTTTTGAGCCCGCTCGGCTTCGGCCACGCCAATGTCGTGGTCGCCGCGCCAAAGGCCTGGATCGACGTGCGCACCATGGCCGATCTCGACGACGTCGCCTCGGCCTATCGCGCCAAGCGCGGCGAGCGGATGCGGGTCGCGACAAAATATGTCAACCTGACCCGCCGCTTCTTCGCCGAGCATGGCGTCGCCGACTACCGCATCGTCGAGAGCCTCGGCGCGACCGAGGGCGCGCCCGGCCTCGGGCGCGGCGGAGCTCATCGTCGACATCACCACGACCGGCGCGACGCTCGCCGCCAATGCGCTCAAACCCCTCGACGACGGAACGATCCTGCGCTCGCAGGCGACGCTGATCGCCTCGCTCGCCGCGCCGTGGGGCGCGAACGCAAGGCAGGCGGCGCGCGACATCCTCGCCCGCATCGCGGCGAGCGAGGAGGCGCTGAAATCGCGCGAAGTCCGGGCGCGGCTGCCGGGCCCGGCTCAGTTCGATCGTCGAAGCGGCCCGGGAGCGCTTCGGCGCGGTCTCGGCGACCGGCGAGGACGTCGATCCGCACGGGCTTCGTCGCGCTGCACTGCGCCCGCGACAAGGTGGCCGAGCTCGCCGGCTGGCTGCTGACGAAGGGCGCGGAGCGGGTCAGCGTCGCCGCGCTCGAACAGACCTTCGCCGCCCGCAACGCGCTCTACGAAGCGCTCGAGCGGCGGATCGGCGCCGCCGGAGCTTAAGTCCTCGCCCGAGCGCCCTCGGGTCTCGGGCGCTCGAGTGAAGTCGAATTCGCCGCCGCTAGGTGATTCTACCTATTGCGGAGCGATCCCCTTCATGCGCGGGTGTCGCTTTTTGTCTCTCCATTCACGAGAGGATCAGGGGTAGTTTCGCGCGCCCCGGGCGAGAACGGCGATCATGGATGTCCGCGGGTGGCTCTTCAGCCTCGGTCTTGGTCAATACGAGGAAAGGTTTCGCGAGAACAAGATCGATCTGGACGTGCTCGCTGATCTCACCGACGGCGACCTCCAGGAACTCGGCGTCCCGCTTGGCGACCGCAGACGACTCCTCAAAGCGATAGCGGAGCTTCCCGCCCACCGGCCGCCGGCGGCACTTCGCGCGCCGGCGCTCGATTCCGCCGAACGGCGCCCGATCACCATCATGTTCTGCGACCTTGTCGGCTCGACCGAACTCGCGGCTGCTCTCGACGTCGAGGACTGGCGCAATCTCGTCAACAGCTATCTCGATGAGGCCTCGAAGGCGGTGACGGCGCTCGACGGGCGCGTGCTCAAGCGGCTTGGCGACGGGCTCATGGCTGGCTTCGGCTATCCGCAGGCGCAGGAGAATGACGCCGAACGAGCCGTTCGGGCCGCCCTTGGCGTCCAGCAGGCGGTGGAGGAGGTGAACCGCCGAAACACGCCGATCGGCGCTCCCCGGCTTGCCGTTCGCATCGGCGTCGAAAGCGGCCAGGTGGTCGTCGACGCCGCGGGCGAAGTGTTCGGGGAAGCGCCCAATATCGCCGCCCGCGTTCAGGCCGCCGCCGAGCCTGGGAGCGTGCTGGTCACATCGACCGTCCAGCGGCAGGTCGCCGGACTTTTCATCGTCGAGGACAAGGGCGCCCATGAGCTCAAGGGCGCTCCCGCGCCAGTGAAGCTCTATCGGATCGTGCGGGTAAGCGGCGGCCGGCGCCAAAGGGGCGCCCGGCTGCTCACCCCTTTTGTCGGACGCGAAGACGACCTCGCCGTTCTTGCGCGCTGCGCGGAGCGCGCTCTCGCGGGCGAGGGGCAGTTTGTCCTGGTTGTCGGCGAGCCCGGCATCGGCAAGTCCCGGCTGGTCGAAGAGTTTCGCGACCAATTGGCCGAGACGCCGCACTCATGGATCGAATGGAGCGCCTCGCAGCTCTTGCAGAACACGGTCCTGCATCCTGCTCCGAGGCTGGGCGCGGGCCAGATTCGGCGGGCCCGAGGCGCCGGCCGAGCGGCGGCTGGCCGAGCTCGAATCGCTTCTCGCCGCCGTCAACCTCGACGCTGCGACGGTAGTGGGCCAGTTTGAATAAGGCAGGCTGTTTTTACCATGCACGAGCGTCCACGTGCAAAGCCTCGCACAAGGGCGTGAGGGCATGCTAACATCTCGGGAAAATGGATCGGGGCGAAGGAGGAAGGGATGGCCAGAGGACTAGTTGAGCTTGTTCTTCGGTACAGGAGTAGGGTCCGGCTCGCTTGGCGGACTTTCTTGGGCGACTTCGAGAATATTGCCGAGCAATTCATGGAGCCTGATTCCCGTTTCGCGAGAAAACCTCAGGCGGCTGGTAGTAACTATTCGCGGGAGTCCATTGCCCCCAAGGATAGTGTGATCGATCGTTCCAAACGTAATGTTCATGATGTTATCATGACACCCGGCAGTGACAATCCAGTCGATGAAGGTGGTTTGACAATTGAGAGGGTCAACGACTTCGGGGCGCTGTTGAGTAATAGGCAAATCTTCTTTCGATGACATAGTTATCTCCGATTTTCCCAAGCCTCAAGAACATTGACCATATCCGCGACCTCCCAAAGCCGATCCGTAACGCCAGCGGCCATCGCAGGCGTTACCTTGAGCGTCTTATGGATGCGAACGAAATTGTAATAGAGGAAGTGCAGCGCCATCGCGTGCGCGTGGTTTTCCATCTTCTTTGAGAAGGCGTTTGTAAGCCGCGTCATCCGGCGTGAGTGCATCCTGATATTGAGGTTGTTGCGTTCCGCATAGGACGTGCTGACGTGCTTGATATCGGGGTTGCCCGAGACCCGCGTCCTCATGATGCCAGTGCACTCCGCGGGGCTAGTAGCGGCCCTTGGCGCTCTCAGGCGAGACCCCATACAGCTTCACCAACTGCGCGTAATCAACCTCTCCGCCGAAAGCCGCGTCCATCGCATAGAGATAGGCCTTGTGTCCGTCGGTCGTCACCTGAACGCGGTTGGCAAGACGCGAAGCCAAATCGTCGATGAACTCCATAGCAGCGTCGCCGTCGCGCGTTCCGACATGCCAGCAGGGGACGAGCTTGGTATCGGCATCGGTCGCAACCCAAAGCCAAGCATCGCCAGCTGTTGATTTCCACTGAGAGCTGACCCGGGCGCCACGGGTTTTTCCACCGAGAACTGACCCATGTTCGAACCCTTCCCCCTTGGCCTAGGCGGGGGACGATGGAGTGATCGACATGGAGTTACTGAGCGTCATCCGACGCTGGCACTACCGGGACCATTTCTCGATCCGAGAGATATCGCGGCGCACGGGGCTGTCGAGGAACACGGTCCGCAAATATCTGCGCTCGGACACCGTTGAACCGAGGTTCAACATCCCTGACCGCCCGAGCAAGCTGGACCCTTACGCCGACAAGCTGTCGCATATGCTGCGGCAGGAGGCGGGGAAGTCCCGCAAGCAGAAGCGGACGACCAAGCAATTGCACGCCGATCTGGCCGCCCTCGGTTACGACGGCTCCTACAATCGCGTGGCGGCCTTCGCTCGCGACTGGAAGGCCGCTCGGCAACAGGAACAGAAGACGTGCGGCCGCGGCGTGTTCGTGCCGCTGGCGTTTTTGCCGGGCGAGGCGTTCCAGTTCGACTGGTCGGAAGATTGGGCGATCATTGCCGGCGAGCGAACCAAGCTGCAGGTCGCTCACTTCAAACTGTCCTGCAGCCGCGCCTTCTTCCTCCGGGCCTACCCGCAGCAGACCCACGAGATGCTGTTCGACGCCCATAACCACGCCTTCCGCGTGCTGGGCGGCGTTCCCCGGCGAGGCATCTACGACAACATGCGCACTGCGGTCGACAAAGTCGGGCGCGGCAAGAACCGCCAGGTCAACGCACGGTTCGCAGCCATGGTCAGCCACTTCCTGTTCGAGGCGGAGTTCTGCAATCCGGCGTCCGGTTGGGAGAAGGGGCAGATCGAGAAGAACGTCCAGGACGCCCGCCATCGGCTCTGGCAGCCCATGCCCAGCTTCCCCTCCCTGGCGGCGCTGAACGACTGGCTGGAGATGCGATGCAGGGAGCTGTGGGAGCAGACGCCGCACGCCTCGCATCCTGGCGCGATTGCCGACGCCTGGGCCGAAGAGGTCCAGCATCTGATGCAGCCTTCGCGCCCGTTCGACGGCTTCGTCGAATACGCCAAGCGCGTGTCGCCGACGTGCCTGGTCCATCTGGACCGCAATCGCTATAGCGTGCCGGCCTCCTTCGCCAATCGTCCAGTCAGCGTACGAGTCTATCCCGAACGCATCGTTGTCGCCGCCGAGGGACAAGTCGTCTGCGAACATCGCCGCGTTTTTGCCCGCTCCCACCAACGCAAGAGCACGACCACCGTTTTCGACTGGCGGCACTATCTGGCGGTCATTCAGCGCAAACCGGGCGCACTCCGCAACGGCGCGCCGTTCGCCGAACTCCCGCCTGCCTTCCGTGCCTTGCAACAGCGCATGCTCAAGACGCCGGGCGGCGACCGCGAGATGGTCGAGATTCTGGCTCTCGTCCTCCAGCATGACGAGCAGGCCGTGCTCACTGCCGTCGAACTGGCTCTGGAGGCCGGCGTGCCGACCAAGACGCACATTCTGAACCTGCTGCACCGGTTGATTGACGGCAAGCCAATCGACCCACCCGTCGTGAAGCCGCCTAATGCTTTGACGCTCACCTCCGAGCCGCAGGCCAACGTCGAACGCTACGATGCGCTGCGCCAAGCCCGGGAGGCGCGCCATGCGTCATAATCCCGCCGCTGGCGCCGTCGTCATCATGCTGCGCACCCTCAAAATGCACGGCATGGCTCAGGCGGTCGGCGAGCTGACCGAGCAAGGCTCTCCGGCCTTTGAGGCGGCGCTGCCCATCCTATCGCAGCTCTTGAAGGCGGAAACAGCCGACAGGGAGGTAAGGTCGACGGCCTACCAGCTCAAAGCGGCCCGCTTTCCGAACTATCGCGACCTTGCCGGCTTCGACTTCGCCAGCAGCGAGGTCAACGAGGCGCTCACACGTCAACTCCATCGTTGCGAGTTCCTGGAAGACGCCCACAATGTCGTCCTGGTCGGCGGCCCCGGCACGGGCAAGACGCATCTCGCCACCGCGATCGGCGTCCAGGCGATCGAGCATCATCGCAAGCGCGTCCGCTTCTTCTCCACCGTCGAACTCGTCAACGCTCTCGAACAAGAGAAGCTTCAGGGCAAGCCAGGACAGATCGCCGCCCGGCTCACTCACTCCGATCTCGTCATCCTCGACGAGCTTGGCTACCTGCCGTTCAGCGCCTCCGGCGGGGCGTTGCTCTTCCATCTGCTGAGCAAGCTCTACGAGCGTGCCAGCGTCATCATCACAACCAATCTCAGCTTCGGCGAGTGGGCAACCGTGTTCGGCGACCCGAAGATGACGACCGCTCTACTCGATCGTCTCACCCACCGCTGCCACATTCTCGAAACCGGAAACGACAGCTTCCGCTTCAAGAACAGCTCGGCGAAAGCCGCCAAACCCGCAAAGGAGAAACCTCGAAACTTGACGAACGCCTGATCCCAAAACCATCATCAAGCCGGGTCAGTTCTCAATGGAAATCCCGGGTCAGTTCTCGACGGAAATCGACATCGCCAGCGTCAGCTTGCGGGCGCTTCATGGTCCCGACGTTCTTTTGCTTGGCCGCGATGAACCCCCAGATTTCGTCGATCTGGAGGCGCTTGCAGGTCAGGCTTTGGAATACGCGGTCCTGATACCAAGCCGCAGCCTGCCCGGAGTCCGCGACGAGTTTGCTGACGGTCGTCTTGCTTAGGCCCGTGACGCGAGTGACGGCGCGAATGCTCATGCCCTCACAAAGAAGCTGGAGGGCTTGGGCGCGGGTTTTTGGATCGAGCTTGTTCATGGCGCGAATATGCACCAATATGCCTGACCGGTCAAGCACAAAGTGACAGTTTGAGAGGGATTCCCAAACCTAATTGATTATGATATGGAAACCGCGTCCGATCCTTTCGGACCGAACGCGGCTCGTGGGGTTTGGTAGGCTTAGGTCTATCTCATGTTCCCCATATCCCTTTCGAGGCCCCCGTGAAGGGCCTACTGCACTTCCTCATGTGTTACGTTCTTGATGGACGGGGGCCCCCACGGCCCCCGTTTCTCCTTCCGGAGAACTCTTCGAATCCCTCTCACCGGCTATGACATAGATGGATGAGTTCTCGTCCGGCTTAGCCAAGCGACCGTCCTTCCACATGCGCCATGCAGTTGAGCCAATGTCGGGATTGCCGGCCTCAGGCCAGTACTTATTCCTCACATAGGAGACCATAGCCTGGGGAGTGAGCCCGGGCTTTCCGGCGCTCTCGGCGTTTTCCAACGCCTCCATGATCATTAATGGAACGGGAGGTAGCCCTAACGGCTTGCGTCTTATTTCGACTAGATTGCCGGCCGCCCCAATCGCGCGGCGGTCTAGTTCCGGCATTTGCTTAATGGTCTCCAACGTTCGGTCTGGGGTGCCGTCAGAAGGGTCTGGGTCCAAACTCCGTACCAAACAGCCTTACCCATACTCGCTCTGCCGAGTCATACTCAGCAGCCTCTGCTCGCTTTTTAGCCGCGAGTTCCTCAAGGTGTTGGGCCTCGGACATAGCTTCCCGCTTTTTAGCGCGGATTGTTAGGATGTTTGGTTCTGACATGGAATTGGTGCCATCTAGTTTGATGGCCGCCATATGGCACAGACAAATGATCAAGGCAACTAGATTTCTGGCAAACTCATTTACATAGAAATATGTCAAATATCATTCTTGCGCCAACGCTTTCGTGCGGCTTCTTGGGCTATCCTCTTTCTCTCGGATGGCGACAGGGATTTGGCGCGGGCTATGCCTCCTTTTAATCCGCCCTTGCGCCCGAGCGCGACGGCGGCCGAGTCCTTATTGGGGTCGTCTTGCGGGACAAGTTCTTTGTCCTCGACGTCGCCTGTGGCGATATCGACCATGCGCCTCGCCCATTGGTTCAAGTCGCGCGGGCGTTTGGGATGCTTTTCGGCCATGATGCGAATATGGGGAAACGTGCGAAAGAGCGCTAGCGGAAAATTCGGCTGCCTTATTCAAACTGGCCCACTACCGCTGCGACCCACGCTCCTCTGCTCGCGCCGATGGTGGATATTCCGCTTCCGCCCGAGCGCTTGCCCCGCCTGTCGCCCGAGGAGACCCGCCGCAGCCAGTCGGCGGCCATGGTCGAATGGGCGATCGCGGGCGCCCGCAACCAGCCGCTTGTTCTCGTCTTTGAGGATCTGCAGTGGTTCGACCCGACGTCGATCGACCTTGTGCATGCGATCAGCGATCGGGGCGCGCAGGCGCCGATCCTCGTCCTTGGCACGGCGCGGCCTGAATTCCGGCCGCCCTGGGGCCTCAAGCCGCACCATAAGGTCATTTCGCTGGCGCCGCTCGACGAGGCGCAGGTTCAGCGCATGATCGCCGAACTCGCGTTCCGGCACACGCTGCCGGCGCAGGTGACGAAGCGCGTCAGCGATCGCGCGGGCGGGGTGCCGTTGTTCGTCGAGGAGGTGACGCGGCTCATTCTCGAGCGCGGCGAGCAAGGAGCGGCGCAGGCGATTCCGCCGACGCTCAGGCAGTCGCTGGCGGCGCGGCTCGACCGTCTGGGACCGGCGCGCGAGGTCGCGCAGATCGGCGCGGTCCTGGGGCGGAGCTTCTCCTATCCGCTCCTGTGCGAGGTCGCGTCTCGCGCCGAGCCGGCCCAAAGCGGACTCGACGAAGCCTCGCTCAAATCCGCCCTGGGCAGTCTCGTGGATGCGGACCTTCTCTTCGTCGACGGGACCCCGCCAGAGGCGACCTATCGCTTCAAACACGCGCTTATTCAGGACGCGGCCTACGACAGCCTCTTGCGAAGCCGTCGTCAGGCTTTCCACAGACTTGCGGCGGCGGCGCTCATCGCCGCTCAATCGGAGCCGGAGGCGATCGCTCGTCATTTCACAGCCGCCGGCGCCAAAACTCTGGCGAGCGAATGGTGGGGCGCCGCGGGGGAGGAGGCTCTCCGCCGTTCGGCCTTCAAGGAGGCGATCGCCCATCTCGGCAAAGCGATCGCGCTTGCCGACGAAGCGGAGCGAGCAGACCCTGAACACGACCGGAGCGACCCGGCTCTCGCCGAGCGGCGCCTGAAGCTGCACACCGACTTTGGCCACGCGGCGATGTGGCTGAAAGGCTTCGCCGCCGACGAAATGAGCGCGGCTTACGCCCGCGCCAGCCAATTCGCCGGACCGGCGGATGAAGCGCCGCGCTTTGTCGCCTATTACGGAGAGTGCCTCAAGAGCTTCATGCGCGGCGAGCATCGCCAGGCTTACGCGGCCGCCGAGGCGTTCCTTCGGGAAGCGAAAGCCGAGGGGCGCGAGATGGAGGCGGGCGTGGCTCGCCGCGTTCTCGGCTTTGTCTCGCTCCAGCTCGGCGACCTGCAGGCGGCGCGAAAAATGCTTGAGCGCGCATTGAGCGACTATGTCCGTGAGCGAGACCGGGAAACGCTGTTCCGGTTCGGCAACGACACCCAGGTGAGCGCGACCAACTTCCTCGCCTTGACGGAATGGCATCTGGGCGAGTTCGAGCGCGCCCGCCGGCTCGTTGACGAATCGACCCGCCGCGCCAACGAGCTCGGCCATGCCGCAGCCATGGCCAGCGCGCTCTTCTTCAGGACCGCCATCGAGAGCCGCCGCGGCGATGCTCTCGCGACGCGGATGGCGGTGGAATCGCTGCTTGTGCTGACGGAAGAGCACAATCTGAAGACCTACACCGATCTTGGCCGGTTGTTCGCAAATTGGGCGCGCGGCAAGCTGCACGACCCTGAAGGTGGAGCGGTTGGGCTCAAGGAGGCGCTGGCGTCCTATCTCGCGCTCGGCAACAGAAGCGGCGGGCCGTCGTTCCACGGCCTGCTCGCCGATCTTGAAGCCATGCGGCCGGACCTGGACAGCGCGCTTGCGACCATCGACGCCGGACTGGCGCTCGCCGAGGAGACGGGAGAGCACTACACCGACCCTCATCTTCACCGACTCCGCGGCGATTTCCTGCTGATGCGGTCTCCCGCCGACTCCGTTCGCGCCGAGGAAGCTTTCCAGACCGCGATCGCTGTGGCCAAGGCGCAAGGCGCGCGAGGCTATGTGCTCATGGCCTCGCACGCGCTGGCCAGGCTCCACCAGTCGACAGGCCGCCCGGACGCGGCCAGAGCGACGCTTGCGCCCGCGCTCGAAGGCTTTTCGCCAACGCCGGAAATGCCCGAGATCGCCGAGGCGCAGGAGCTCCTGAGGCAATTGGCGTAGCCGGCTGCTCAGCGATTTCGTCGATCGCAAGTCCGGGTAACGCGATCTTGAGCGCTGTGCGGCTCGATACACCGTCTGAGCTTCGGGTATAGGAAGGCGCGGTCCTGGTCGACAAGAGGCAATTCGCCGAACGGCGGCTTTCTTCGCCGCCAACATCGGTTGGCGCGCTTTGCCGCGATAACGAGGCGCCTCTTGACCCCGCACGCCGAACGCTCGTCTTTTTTTCTCGCGCTTGTCGTCGTCGATGTGCTGGCTGGCCTCGCGGACGCGATGTCCGGGCCCTATATCGTGCTTTTTCTCGTCGATCAGGCTCATTTGAGCCCGCTTTTGCTGAGCGTCATCCTGACCGCGAGAGCGCTCGCCGGAATCGCGTTCGCCACCGGATTGGGAGGCTGGGTCGACCGGAGGACGAGCGTCGCGCCGCTGCTCCTGGCGCTCGCCGGCTCCGCAATCGGTTATGCGTCTCTCGGCTTCACCACCAATTTCGCGCTTCTGCTCGTCATCGCGGCGTTTCCGGTCGCCATTGGAGCGGCCGCCTTTTCCCAGTCGGTCGCGCTCGTCAGGCGGCGCTTCGAGCATGCAAGCTTCCACACCGCCAGCCGCGCTCTCGGCGTCCTGCGCGCGAGCTGGTCGCTCGCATGGGCGATCGGACCCGCGCTCGGCGCCGTGGCGGTCGCGGCGTTCGGATTTCGCGGCGTGTTTTTCATGAGCGCCGGCTCCGCCCTTGTCGCGCTGGCGGCGCTCGCCCTGGTGCGGGCAGAACCAGTCTCCGGCGACGCAGGCCACGCGCTTCGGCCAAAGCCAAAGAACGGCGGTCCGGCGATCGCGCTTGCATTCACAGGGCTCGCTCTGTTCCACACCGCCATGTTCCTGGGCTCGATACCGCTCGCCATCGTCATGACCACCTCGCTCGGCGGGGCGAACAGCGACGTCGGATGGGCCTACAGCCTGTGCGCCGCGCTCGAAATCGTGGTGATGGGCGCGATCATCTGGCGGCCGCTCAGGCGCGGCGAGCGGCCGGCGATCGTGGTCGGCTTCGCCGTTTTCGTCGCCTATTTCATCGCGCTCGTGCTCGCGCGGTCGATCGCCGCGGTGCTCTGGGCCCAGATCCTGCGCGCGATCGGCATCGGGCTTGTGACCTATCTCGGGATCAGCTTTCTGCATTCGTTCATGCCGCACCGCGCCGGTGCCGCCGCGGCGCTTTTTTCCAACGCCGGCCAATTGGGTTCGGTGTTCGCCGCGCTCAGCGTCGGCCTGCTGGCGCAGGCGTTCGGCTACCAGTCCGTCTTTGTCGCCTGCACGATTGTCACCGCCGCGGGTCTCGTCACGGTTTGCCTCGCGCCCGCCGCGCCAGAATGATCTTCCCCTGCCGGCCCCGTGACGCCCGGAAAGGCGCGCGCCCGGACCTGTCGCGAGCTTTCCCGCGCCGTTCATCTTAGCACTCCCTTGTAACGAGTGCTAACAATCGCTACTTAAGAGATAGGTTGAGCGAAACGGCGGAAACAGGAGGCGCTCGCCTCCAAACCGACGGCGGCTCACTGGGAGATGAGTTTTCATGAAATTTCGTCCGTTACACGACCGCGTCGTCGTCCGCCGCATCGAAGGCGAGGACAAGACCAAAGGCGGCATCATCATTCCCGATACCGTCAAGGAGAAGCCGCAAGAGGGCGAGGTCGTGGCTGTGGGCCCCGGCGGCCGCGACGAGAATGGCAAGATCACGCCGACCGAACTCAAGCCCGGCGAGCGCGTCCTGTTCGGCAAGTGGTCGGGCACGGAAGTCAAGATCGACGGCGAGGAGCTCCTGATCATGAAGGAGACCGACGTCATGGGCGTGATCGAAGGCGCGCCAGCCGCCAAGAAGAAGGCCGCCTGAAACAACATCCCTTATCAAGAATTGAAGGAACCAAATCCATGTCCGCCAAAGACGTACGCTTCTCTTCCGACGCCCGCGACCGCATGCTGCGCGGCGTCGATATCCTCAACAACGCCGTCAAGGTGACGCTCGGCCCCAAGGGCCGCAATGTCATTCTCGACAAGTCCTACGGCGCGCCGCGCATCACCAAGGACGGCGTGACCGTCGCCAAGGAGATCGAGCTTTCGGACAAGTTCGAGAACATGGGCGCGCAGATGGTGCGCGAGGTCGCCTCGAAGACCAACGATCTTGCCGGAGACGGCACCACCACCGCGACCGTGCTCGCCGCCTCGATCATGAAGGAGGGCCTCAAGCTCGTCGCCGCCGGCATGAACCCGATGGATCTCAAGCGCGGCATCGACATCGCGGTCAACGCGGTCGTCAAGGACATCGAAAAGCGCGCCAAGAAGGTGCAGTCGTCGGAGGAGATCGCGCAGATCGGCACCATCGCCGCCAACGGCGACAAGACGATCGGCAAGATGATTTCCGACGCCATGAAGAAGGTCGGCAATGAGGGCGTCATCACGGTCGAAGAGGCCAAGAGCCTCGAGACCGAGCTCGACGTCGTCGAAGGCATGCAGTTCGACCGCGGCTATCTCTCGCCCTATTTCGTCACCAACGCCGAGAAGATGATCGCGGAGCTCGAGGATCCCTACATCCTCATCCACGAGAAGAAGCTCTCCTCGCTGCAGCCGATGCTGCCCGTCCTCGAGGCGGTCGTGCAGGCCGGCAAGCCCCTGCTCATCATCGCCGAGGACATCGAGGGCGAGGCGCTCGCGACGCTGGTCGTCAACAAGCTGCGCGGCGGCTTGAAGGTGGCGGCGGTCAAGGCGCCCGGCTTCGGCGATCGCCGCAAGGCGATGCTCGAGGACATCGCCGTCCTCACCGCTGGCACGATGATCGCCGAGGACCTCGGCATCAAGCTCGAGAACGTGACCCTGCAGATGCTCGGCAAGGCCAAGCGCGTCCGGATCGAGAAGGAGAACACCACCATCATCGACGGCGGCGGCAAGAAATCCGACATCGAGGGCCGGATCGCCCAGATCAAGGCGCAGATCGAGGAGACGACCTCCGACTACGACAAGGAGAAGCTGCAGGAGCGGCTGGCCAAGCTCGCCGGCGGCGTGGCCATCATCCGCGTCGGCGGCTCGACCGAGGTCGAGGTCAAGGAGAAGAAGGATCGCGTCGACGACGCCATGCATGCGACCAAGGCCGCGGTCGAGGAAGGCATCGTATCCGGCGGCGGCGTCGCGCTCCTGCGCGCCAAGGCCGCGATCGGCAAGCTCACCGACGAGAACGAAGACGTCCAGTCCGGCATCAACATCGTGCTCAGGGCGCTCGAAGCCCCGATCCGGCAGATCGCCGAGAATTCGGGCGTCGAGGGTTCGATCGTCGTCGGCAAGGTTCTCGAGAACAAGTCGCAGACCTTCGGCTTCGACGCCCAGACCGAGCAATATGTCGACATGCTGAACGCCGGCATCGTCGATCCGGCGAAGGTGGTGCGGGTCGCGCTGCAGGACGCGGCTTCGATCGCCGGCCTCATGATCACGACCGAAGCGATGATCGCCGAGCGGCCCAAGACCGACGCTCCGGCGATGCCGGGCGGCGGCGGAATGGGCGGCATGGGCGGGATGGACTACTGACCGCCCTTTAAAGCGAAGACCGGGCCTCGGCGACGGCTCCACTGGGAATGTGTCGCCCAATACTCAGAGAGGGGCGGAATTCTTCCGCCCCGATCGGGAGGAGAGGCTCATGCAAAACGTGGCTTGGTATCAGGGAGAATCGCTGAAGCGGCTCCTGCAAGGCGCCGCCGTCGGCGTCGTCGCGACTCTCGCCATCGGCTTCGGCTGGGGCGGGTGGATGCTCGGAAGCACGGCGAAGACCCTGGCGGACAATACGGCCAGCAGCGCTGTGGTTGCCGCCGATCGCGCCGATCTGCGTCGACCAGTTCCAACGCAGCGCCGACGCCGCCGCGAACCTGACGGCGCTGAAAAAGACCGACTCATGGCAACAGGCGGCCTATGTCGAAAAGGGCGGCTGGGCCGTGATGCCCGGCAGCAAGGCGGCCGATTCCGGCGTGTCCCAGGCCTGCGCCGCTCTGCTCAGCAGCGTGAAATAGTTCGGCCCGCAAAGCCGAACAGGGACATCGACGGTCGGCGCGACGCTCGCGCCGACCGCCCTGCCATCGATGAGTCATCAGCTTCGAGGCTGGCGGCCGAGGAGTCCTCGTTCATCGCGTCTTGAGACATGCCTTAGGAGGCTGGCGATCAATGCTGATCCGTTACGGTTATGAAATCACGGTCACTTGCGAGCAGCCTACCGCGATGGTTTGCCTGCTTGTCCGTGAGCGAAGATCGGAAGGCCGACATACGCGTCGCCGAAAAGGTGTTCACGACGCCGATCATCCCGACGACCACCTACGTCGACACGTTTCGGCAATCGTTGCCGCAGGCTGGTCGCGCCTGCCGGCGACTTCACAATTTGGGGCGACGCCACGATCGAAGACGATGGCAAGATTGACCCGGCGAACTTTGCCGCGGTCGAAGTCCCGGTCGCGGAGCTGCCCGACGACTGCCTGCTCTATCTGATGGGCAGCCGCTATTGCGAGACCGACAAGCTGAGCCAGACGGCTTGGGATCTATTCGGCAAAACCCCGCCCGGCTGGGGGCGCGTGCAGGCGGTGTGCGATTTCGTCCATCGGCATATCAAGTTTGACTATCTGCAGGCGCGATCGACCAGAAGCGCGTTCGAAGCCTTCGAGGAGCGGATCGGCGTCTGCCGCGATTTCGCCCATCTCGCCGTGGCGTTCTGCCGATGCCTCAACATTCCGGCCCGATACGTCAACGGCCATCTCGGCGACATTGGCGTGCCGGTCGTCGATCCGATGGATTTCAGCGCCTGGATCGAGGTGTACCTCGACGGGTCGTGGTGGACGTTCGATCCGCGCAACAACATGCCGCGGATAGGCAGGATCGTCGTCGCGCGAGGCCGGGACGCGGCGGATATCCCGCTCATCAACTCGTTCGGACCCCATGTCCTGAAGTCCTTCCGGGTCTGGACCTACGAGGTCTTCGACCCGGCGCTGAGCGCCGCGAGCCTCGCCTAAAGCAACAGGAGCGGCGCGCTCTCGCTCTTTACGCCGGGTCCGCGCCGGGCGCCCTTGCGCCGGACGGCCGCATAGCCAAGCCCGGCGAAGCCGAGGAGCATCATGGCCCAGGTCGAGGGCTCGGGCGCCGCTGGCGGGCTGGCCGGGATATCGAGCGTAAACGTGTCTGCATGAACGCCGGTCCCCCAGCTATAAACATAGGTTCCCGGAGTGAGCCCAAGGGTCGCAAAGGACGCGTTTAGCCAAGTGGCTGTCGAGGTCAATGAGCTTCCAGAAATATAGTGAAAAGGAACGAGCAAGTCTTCCAAATCGTCGACGCCTACAGGGTCCCCGCTCCCGGAGTTTGCGAACGTTCTGATGTTTTCGCCGAAAGAGTCTGGTCCTGAAAAGGGTGCGTATTCATCCACGACGGTGTCTGATGTTCCGTCGCCGGTCACCACGACAGAAAAACGCCCATTTACAAGCGGGGTCCCGGCGAAACCTGCTCCTTGAAGACGCAGGTCAGTCAGGTCAATTGTCCCGCCGCCGGTCGCCACCACGTCGGAGCCGACCTCCGCGAACGTGAGAACATAGGCCGCCTTCGCTGGGATTGCCGAAGCTCCCAGCAGGAAACTCGCGCAAAGCGCGGCGCTCGCCACGACCCGTGAAACACCGATTGTCATGTAAAATCCCCAACCTCTTCCTTAACAGCCCCCCGCCGCTTGCCTGCGCTACGCCGCTTCGCGCGGCGCGCCCTGGCGACGAAGCGCCGCAAAACCGAGGCCTGCGAAGCCGAGGAGCATCATCGCCCATGTCGACGGCTCAGGGACTGGCGGGCTTGCGACAACGTCGATCGTGAACGTGTCCGCGTGTTCGCCCGAACCCCAGTTCCAGACATGGTCGCCGGGCGCCAGGCCAAGCGAACTGATGGTGGCGTCGAGATAGGTCGAGGAATCCGATAAAGGCGTGCCGGAGACGTAACCTGCGGGGAAAATGAGATAGGTGAGGTCTGCTACGCCAGAGGCGAAACCGATGGGACCACCGGAGGTCGAGCTTGCGTTCGTTGTAAGCTTAGACCCAAATCCCACAATCGACTCGGGCTCAAACCCACCAAACCATGTGTCAGCGCCGTTAAAAACGCCTGAGAAAACTCGGCCTTGCAACGGGTCCACCGACGCATCGCGCGCTATTTCGAACGCCCCGACCTCAAGGTCCGTTAGATCGAGAGAGCCGCTGCCGGTCTCGATAACGTCTGAGCCGACCTGCTGGAAGGTGATGACGTAGGCCGCCTGCGCGCTCGGCGCGGAGAGCGCGGCCAATGCGAGGATTGCAGCCGAAGCCAGTTTCGTCGTTCGCTTTTTCATGAGCTCCCCCATTTTCCATCCTGGCGCGTGCGGCCAAGTCGCGCTCGCGCCCGTCGGCGCAGATCGCGGCGTTGCTGTCTTATGCAGAGATTGCGCGGCCCGCGCCCTTGCGCCGGACCGCCGCGTAGCCAAGGCTCAAGAAGCCGATGAGCCCCATCGCCCAGGTCGACGGCTCAGGAACCGCCGCCGTAACGGTCAAAGATCCTGTGCTCACGAGGAAATCGCCGGCGTGAAATATCGGCGCGGACTCGGGGCCAGTGTATAAGGTAGGTCCCGGTGCCGAAAAGGCCCACTCGGTCGATAAAAAATCCGCCGTCAATGAAGTCGTTGCTGTCAAACTCCACAATACCGAACCCACCCTTATTACTCGTGCCGTTGGTGACCTGCACCTCGGTGTAAAATCGATCTTGAAATCCGACAGGAGTCGGATCGCTAGGCTGGGTCCAGGTCGCAAAATCACCGGAATCACCAGTGAAAGAGAACTTCAATATCTCCGCGAAGGCGGGCGTGACCGACAAAGCCGCGGCCACACCGGCGGCGGCGAGTTTGATACGCATCGACATGAATGGTCTTCCCCCGTTTGGGCTCGAGGAGCCCAGCCCTAACAAAAAGAGTGAGGCCGCGTGCGGCCGTCCAACCCCGGCGATATCAACGGGCGCTCTCGCACCTCTTCGAGAGCGCACGGTTGGTGACGTCAACGCTCAACGCCCGTCCTTGCGGAATGCCACAAAGTCGCCAAGTTTACAACCGTCTGATTGTGGGTGCGCGAGCCCTGTTCCTCTGCGACGTGCCCTTCGCCTGCCTCAAACGTGTTGATCTCTTTTCGGCGCCCATCTTTCGGTTTTTCGTCATGGCCGGCAAGCCGGCGGCCATGACGGGCCTGGATCGGTTTTCCGAAATGCGTCGAATCCAACAATGTTTAAATGTTTTATTTATAAGAGCCCGCGGCTGTACCAGAATTTCCGAATCAATGCGACATTATCTTGTGCAAAGAAGAATATGCGGCTATGATCGTCGGTGATGAGAAGCCCGACCCTCAAGACCCGCGACCCGCCGGCGAATATTTGCCGGCCGCATTTCGCAACCTAGGCGTGTTCTGGCGAAAGGGAGAATTTTTTTCACTTTTTTCAGCCGTAACCCTTTGAAAAGTCCCGATTCCGAAAACTAAAAGAAAGTAAAAGAAAGCAAAAGAAAGCCATTTGGCTTTCGTTCGCTTTCTTTCGCTTTCGCGGCGTTCGCGCTCAAGGTTGCATTTTCAAAGCCTGCGACCTCAGGCGACCGTCACCACCAGCCGCCCCCGGGTCTCGCCCCTGAGGATGCGCGCGCCGGCGTCGAACACGTCGGCGAGCGCGATGGTCCGTGTCATGGTCGCGAGCTTCTCGCGGTCGAGATCGAGCGCCAGGCGCCGCCAGGCTTCGAGCCGGCGCGCCTTCGGGCAGTGCACGCTGTCGATGCCGAGGAGCGAGACGCCGCGCAGGATGAAGGGGGCGACCGTCGTAGGCAGGTCCATGCCGCCGGCAAGGCCGCAGGCGGCGACCGCGCCGCCGTAGCGCGTCTGCGCGAGCGCGTTGGCGAGCGTGTTCGAGCCGACGCTGTCGACCGCCGCCGCCCATTGCTCCTTGCCGAGCGGCTTGCCGGGGGCGCTCGAGCGTCGCGCGGTCGATGATCTCGTCGGCGCCGAGCGTCTTGAGGTAGGCGGCCTCGCTTCTGCGCCCCGTCGAGGCGATGACCCGCCAGCCCTTGCCGGCGAAGAGCGAGATCGCCATCGAGCCGACGCCGCCGGCCGCTCCGGTGACCAGCGCCGGCCCTGAGGAGGGCGTGAGATCATGGCGCTCGATCGCCATCAGCGCCAGCATCGCGGTGAAGCCCGCGGTGCCGATCGCCATCGCCTCGGCGAGCGTCAGCCCGTCCGGCGCCTTGACCAGCCAGTCGCCGTTCACCCGCGCGCGTTCCGCGTAGCCGCCGATAATGGGTCTCGCTGAGGCCATGTCCCGTCAGGATGACATGGTCGCCGGGAGCAAAGTCCGGCCGGTCGGAACTCTCGACGATTCCGGCGAGATCGACGCCGAGCACCATCGGAAAGCGGCGGATGACCGGCGATTTGCCGCTGAGCGCCAGCCCGTCCTTGTAGTTGACGGTCGAATGGGTGACGCGAACGGTCACGTCGCCCTCCATCAGCTCGGACTCGTCCATCTCGACGAGCTTGACGTCCTGCCCGGCGTCGGTCTTGTCGGCTCGAATGGCGCGAAAGGTCATGGCCTCATGCCTTGAGTTGGCGAGCGAAGAGGCGGAAGTTTATGAGCGGGATTCCGGGCAGGTCAAATGGCTTGCCCAAGGGATGGTTGACGGAGGGAAGGCCGCCAATGCCCGGAAAAGAAAAGCCGCTCCTGCTCGAAAAAGAAAAGCCGCCGCGCGTCTTGACGGCGGTCAAGGGCGCGGACGGATTGGCGCGCTGCCCCTGGCCGGGCGTCGATCCGCTCTACGTCGCCTATCATGACGAGGAATGGGGCGTGCCCGAATACGACGATCGGGCGATGTTCGAGAAGCTCGTGCTCGACGGCTTCCAGGCCGGACTCTCCTGGATCACCATCCTGCGCAAGCGCCCTGCCTTCCGCAAGGCGTTCGACGGCTTCGACCCTGAAAAGATCGTGCGCTGGAGCGACAAGAAAAAGGACGCGCTGATGCAGGACGCCGGCATCGTCCGCAACCGGGCCAAGATCGAGGCGACGGCGGCGCTCGCCCGCATCGTTCTCGACTTCGCCGGACAAAGGCGGCTTCGCCCGTCATCTTGTGGAGCTTCGTCGACGGACGGCCGATCGACAATGCGCGGGTGAGCTTGAAGGACGTGCCGCCCGAGAGCGACGTCTCGCGCGCCATCGCCAAGGACTTGCGCGCCCGAGGGGGCAATTTCGTCGGGCCGACCATCATCTACGCCTTCATGCAGGCGACCGGCATGGTCAACGATCACCTGGTCGGTTGCTGCCGTCACGAGGCCTGCCGCGCGCTGGCGCGCGAGCTCCGGCCATGAGCGAGCGCCCGCCGCGGCGCGCCTGGCAGCGGATGCTGTCGGGACGGCGGCTCGATCTCATCGATCCTTCGCCGCTCGACGTCGAGATTGCCGACATCGCCCACGGGCTAGCGCGCGTGGCGCGCTGGAACGGCCAGACGCAAGGGACCCGAGATCTTCTCCGTGGCGCAACATTCGCTGTTGGTGGAGGCTCTGTTCGCGGCCGGCGAGGCCCCGCCCCCGGGCGGCGCGCGGCTCGCGGCGCTGCTGCATGACGCGCCCGAATATGTGATCGGCGACATGATCTCGCCGTTCAAGGCGGCGATCGGCGGCGACTACAAGCGGATCGAGGCGCGCCTCAAGCGCGCGATCCTCATCCGCTTCGGCCTGCCCGCCGAGCCGCCCGACGATCTCGAGCGCCGCATCAAGGCCGCCGACCGCGCCTCGGCCTATCTCGAGGCGACCGCGCTTGCGGGCTTCTCGGTCGCGGAAGCGCGCAAGCTGTTCGGCGAGCCCGACGCTGCCGATCCAGGATTTCGCCGGCTATCTCGAGCCGATGCGCCCGGCCGACGCCGAAGCGCGGTTTCTCGCCCGTTTCGCCGAACTCGACGCCGGGGCCGCGACGACCTTATAAGGCGCCGCCGAAGGAATCGATCGATGCCGCGCCTTCACGTCTGTTCGCTTGCCCTGATCGCCGAAACCGTCTCCAGGACCGGCGCGCGTTCGCTTGTCACCCTGCTCAGCCCCGGCACGGAGATCGAGCGGCCGATCGAGATCATGCCGGAGCGGCATCTTTATCTCGCCGTCTCTGACATCGTCGAGCCGACGCCGGGCCAGGTGCTGGCGGAAGGCGCCCATCTCGATGGGCTGCTGGGATTTGTTCATGCCTGGGACCGCGCGGCGCCAATGCTGATTCATTGTTTCGCCGGCGTCAGCCGTTCGACCGCCGCCGCCTATATCGCCGCCTGCGCGCTCAAGCCCGATCGCGACGAGTTCGCCATCGCACGGGCGCTGCGCGCGGCCTCGCCCACCGCCTCGCCCAACGCCCGCCTGGTGGCGCTCGCGGACAATGCGCTCGGACGGCGGGGACGCATGAGCGAAGCGATCGCCGCCATCGGCCGCGGCGACGCCTGTTTCGAGGGAGCGCCGTTCACGCTGGAACTGGACTGAGGAGGCCCGGCTTCAGTTCTTGACGGCCTTCGCCATCGCCTCCTGCTCGGCCTCGGTTGGCGAGCCGTAAAAGGCGGGATCATTGTCCTTGCCGCCGAGCGCGCCATAGGCGTGCGCGCCCTTGGCGTCGAACAGCACGACGAACTTGTGATCCGCGCAGTTCGCCGGCTCGCAGACGAATGACAACTCGTAAGGCTTTCCGTCGATGGTGAGGTCCGTCATCTGGCCGGCGACGCCATCGAAGTTCCGATTGAACCGAATGAGCCAGTCGGGGGTCGGCTGGACGAGCTTCATCAGCTTTTCCCACGAGGCGTGATAGGGCGTCCGCCCGTGCAACGCGTCGAACAGGAACGCCATCTCACCCTCCGCCGCGTTCGCGGCGCCGGCGAGAAGGACGAGAGCGAGAGAAAGGCTGAGGCGCATCTTGAGAAACCGGGCGCTTGCTGTTGAACAGGTGGAACGTAGACCTTTGGGAGCGGCGACGGCGCATGTCACGCCGCCTAGAACGCCTTGAATGTGATGATGGTGCGCGTGTCGACGATTCCCGGGATCACCTGCACTTTGTGGCCGACGAAGTGGCCGATGTCGACGTCGGACTCCACGTAGAACTTGGCCAGAATGTCATAGTCGCCCGCGATCGAATAGATCTCGGAGGCGATTTCCGCTTCCGCCAGCGCGCTGGCGACCTCGTAGGTTCGCCCCAGCGCGCATTTGATTTGGACGAAGAAGGTCTGCATCCGGTCACGGCCCTTGTTTGCCGCTCTCTTCTGCAACAACTTCGACATCGCGGTCCATCCCCGTCTGAACCTGGAATGTCGATTGATAGACCTTGGACTCGTGCCGCGCGATCACGACATACTCGCCCTCGGCGAGCACGAGCGAGGGAAAGGCGCCCACCAGCTCCCGGATGACGTCGCCGCCTGGAGTGAGCACCGTGAAAGTGGTGTTGGCGAGCGCCTCGGCCCCCGGCTTGTTGACGAGCTTGAGCGTAAGCGTCGCGCAGTGATGACGAATCGTGACGTCGATCCGCTTGCCGGACATGACCCTGATGTCGGCGTTGACGATCGAATTGGATGGGATTGGCGCAAGCGACGCGGGCGCCGCCGATTTGCCGGAATCGCCGGGAGCGCTCACCGCCGAGTGGGCGCCGACCGTGTCGAGATAGGTGGAGACGATGTGATAGGCGCCTTCCGGCAGTCCAATGATATCGCCCGCCTTGCCTTTGGCGTAGACGAGCTTGCCGAGCGGATTGCGGTTCTGGGGCACGTAGATGGCGAGCGACAGCTTGGACGGGTCAATCGGCGCGTCGGACGAGGGTCCCTTCGATCCGCAGCGCCCCGGCCGAGAGGGTCAAGCGTTCGGATCGGACTTCCGCGCCGAGCGTCACGCGCTTGGCCGCGCTCGCGAGCCCGAATGCGACATGAACGACGTAGTCCCCGGGGGGGATGGTCAGGGTCGGCTGAGCGAGACCGGATTCGACGATCAGGGGATGCGAGCCGTCCGGATCGGCTTGCGCGCCGAACACCCGCCAGCGCAGCCCGCCAGCGAGCGGCGCGCCGCCGCCTTTCAGGACCGCCGAGAGGATGAGCGTCGCCTGGGCGGATCCGGCAGCCGGCGTTTCGGCGCTGACGGACGCGGCCAGCGCCATCAGCGCGAACAAAGCAGCCAGAAGTCGCCAAGTCGCTTTCAATCCGCCCCGTGCCTAAAATTGCCGCTGACGCTTCGTCCCGCTGGTGGCCCGACATTGAGGCGGATCCAAGGCGGTTTACATCTGTCAGCCATTGGACCAAGCAGCCGCATTCGCCTGAGAAAGAAACGCTAATGAACGACACCATCGACATCCTCAAACGCCGCAGATCAGTTCCGCCGCCGATGATGACAGGGCCCGCGCCAAGTCCCGACGAGCTTGCGACAATCCTGACCGTCGCCTCGCGCGTGCCGGACCATGGCAAGCTCGCGCCCTGGCGGTTCATCGTCTTCGCGGGGCGGGCGCGCGAGCGCGCAAGCGGGCTTGCGCTGAAGATCCGTCTCGCTGACAATCCTGACCTGGACGAGGCCACCCGCGCCGAGGAGCAGCGGCGCTTTGTTCGCGCGCCGCTGGTCATTGCGGTCGTCTCGCGGGCTGCGCCGCATCACAAGATTCCGGAATGGGAGCAGGTTTTGTCCGCGGGCGCGGTCTGCATGAACATGATCGTCGCTGCGCGCGCGATCGGTTTCTCGGCGACCTGGCTTACCGAATGGATGGCCTATGATGGCCGCTTTCGCGCGGCGATTGGCCTTGCAGACCATGAGCGCGTCGCCGGCTTCATTCACATCGGCCGGACCACGGCGGCGATCGAGGATCGTCCGCGGCCGCCGCTCGCGCAGATTGTGACCAACTTTCCGGAGTGAGGGCTGAAGGCCAATGTTCTATGCGACCGGAGAGCGCGACAGAAAGAAATTGCCGCACGATCCCTTCAAGGCGATCGTCGCGCCGCGCCCGATCGGATGGATTTCGACCCGCGCCCTCGACGGGCGAATCAATCTCGCCCCGTACAGTTTCTTCAACGGCTTCTCGAGCGCGCCGCCGATCGTCGGCTTCTCCAGCGAGGGCTGGAAGGACTCGGCGTCCTTCGCCAGGGAGAGCGGGGAGTTCGTCGCCAACCTGGCGACGCAAGATCTGCGCGGCCCGATGAATGAAACTTCCGCTGCGGTTCCCCGGGGCGACAACGAGTTCCTTCGCGCCGGACTGACCATGGCCGAATGTCGCCTGGTGGCCGCGCCGCGGGTCGCCGAGAGCCCGGCCGCGCTGGAATGCAAAGTGGTCGATGTCGTCGAGATCAGGTCGGTCGAGCGGCGCGTGGAGCGGCGCCGTGCTCACGCTCGGCGAGGTGGTCGGGTTTCATATCGACGAGCGATTTCTCCTCGACGGCCGCTTCGACACCGCCGGCGCGCGTCCGCTCGCGCGCTGCGGCTACCAGGATTATGCGGCGGTCGAGAAAGTCTTCGCCATGGCCCGGCCGAAGGGCGGCGGCGACATTTGATCGGGCCTTTCGGTCAAGCCGCCGGCGCCGGCGCGCCTCTGCCATGGAGCTCGTGCTCGAGGGTGCTGAGCCCTTTGCCGCCAGCCATGTGGAACATCAGGTTTTCCAGCGTAAGCTCGGCGCGAGGCGCGTCGAGCTCCACCTCGCCGCGCGCCAGCACCATGAAGTGGTCGCCGACAAGGTAGGCGTGGTGCGGGTTGTGGGTGATGAAGATGACGCCGATTCCCTGCTCCCGCGCGGCTTGCGCGATGTAGCGCAACACGAGACCCGACTGCGCCACGCCGAGCGCTGCGGTGGGCTCATCGAGGATCAAAACCCGGGCGCCGAAGTGGACGGCGCGGGCGATCGCAACCACCTGGCGCTGGCCGCCCGAGAGCGTGCCGACCGGTTGTTCGAGGTTCTCGAGATTGATCCCCATCCGGTGCAGTTCGTCCCTCGCCTGCGCCAGCATCGTGGCGGTGTCGAGCCGGCGGAAGGGGCCATTTCCCTTCACCATCTCCGACCCGAGAAAGAAATTGCGCCACACAGGCAGAAGCGGGACCAGAGCGAGCGTCTGGTAGACAGCCGCGATGCCGAGGTCGAGCGCCTCGCGCGGCGACGAAAACCGCCGGGGCTCGCCGTCCACCAGATACTCGCCCGCGTCATGCGGGAACAGTCCGGCGATGATCGAGATCAGCGTCGACTTGCCGGCTCCGTTGTCTCCGAGAATGCAGGTGACTTCGCCTTGCCGCACCGTCAGGTTCACGCCTCGCAATGCGTTGATGGCGCCGTAGTTCTTGCCGATGTTCTTGAACTGAATGATCGGCGTTTCCGAGCGGGCCATCTACTTCCCCTTCGTTGCGCGCATCCGGATCCAGGTGTTGGCGACTGTGGCGAGCAGGAGCATCGCGCCGACGAAGAACTGGAACCAGTCCGGGTCCCAGTCGGCGTAGATCACGCCCTCGGTGGTCATGCCGAAGATGAAGGCGCCGAGCGCCGACCCCACGGCCGAGCCATAGCCGCCGGTGAGCAGGCAGCCGCCTACCACCGACGCCGCGATGTAGAGGAGTTCGTTGCCGATGCCCGCGCCCGACTGCACCGTGTCGTAGGCGAAGAGCAGGTGCATCGCCAGAAACCAGCAGCCGAAGCCGACCAGCATGAAGAGGCCGATCTTCACCCGCGTTCACCGGCACGCCCACGGCCCGGGCGCTGTCGCCCTGGCCGCCGACCGCGAAGATCCAGTTGCCGGTCCTGGTGCGCAGAAGCACCCAGGTGGCGAGCGCGACGAAGATCAGCCAGTAGACGATGGCGATGCTGATCTGCGCCCCGCCGATCATGACATTGGAGGCGAAAATCGCCTGGAGCGTATTGAAGCCCGCCATCCCGCTGATGTCCTCGGTCGCCACATTGCCGGTGATCAGCTTGGTGATGGCGATGTTGAGACCCTGAAGCATCAGGAAGGTGCCGAGGGTGACGAGGAAGCTGTGCAGCTTGGTCCGGATCAGGAGCAGGCCGTTCAACGCGCCGATCCCGAGCGAAAAGAACAGCGCGAAGACGACCCCGGCCCATAGGCTGCCGGCGACCTGGGTCGCGAACATCGAGGCGGCGAGCGAGGAGGTCGTCACCGCGACGCCGGCAGAAAGGTCGAACTCCCCGCCGATCATCAGGAGCGCGACGGCGACTGCGGGGATGCCGATGGTCGCGGACTGATAGAGGACCGTGGTGAAGGCGGCGAAATGCCGGAACGGAGGGGCGATCACCCAGAAGAAGATGAAGACCAGGATCGCGCCGCCGAGCGCGCCCGCCTCGGGCCGGTTCAGGATGCGCCGCCACAGCGCCTGGGTTTGAACCTGCCGCCGCGGTTGCGCGAGGCTGACCGGCTCGCTGGACGTGCTCACCAGTTTCCTCCACTTGGCCCCGCCGGCCGCAGGGCACGCCCTCCGGTCGGCGGTCGGTTCATTGATTGGCCGTTACGCCACGGCCGCCGCCTCGACCTCAGCGCGTGCCGGCCTTGGCGTACTTGGCCACCGCCGCGGCGTTTTCCTTGGTCACGAAGAAGGGGCCGGTCAGCACCGGGCCGCCTCCACCGACGGTGTCCCCGTTGGTGAGGTAGAGCCACAGCATGTCGACCGCCTCGTAGCCCTCGACATAGGGCTGCTGGTCGACCGCCCACTCGAATCTTGCCCTTCCCGATCAGGTCGATCGCCACCGGGCTCATGTCGAAGGTGCCGACCTTGGCCTTCGAGCTTGAGGCGGTGATCGCGTCGAGCACAACCGGCGCGAACGGCGCGCCGAGGGTGACGACATAGTCGATCGACGGGTCCTGTTGCAGCTTGGCCTGCACCCGCGCCTTGACCGTCGGCATGTCGTAGCCGGTGACGTACAGGATCTCCATCTTGCCCTTGAAGGTGTCCTTGATGCCGTCGCAGCGCGCTTCGAGCTGCACCGCGCCCTGCTGCTGGTCGAGGCAGACGACGTCCTTGGCGCCCTCCTTGTTCAGTCTTTCGCCCACGGCCTTGCCGGCCACGGTCTCGTCCTGTCCGGCGTAGCCGAGCAGGTCCTGGCTCTTCCACTGGTCGACGCCGGCGTTGAAGCCGACGATCGGAATGCCGGCCTTTTGCGCGGCCTTCACCGCCGGCGCCTCGGCGTCGGGGAAGGCGAGCGTCAGCGCGATTCCGTCGACATGCTGCTGGACGACATTGGAGATGAGCTGCGCTTCCTTGTTCGCGGTCGGATCGGCGAGATAGATCAGCTTCACATTGTCCTTCTTGGCGGCCGCCTCGGCGCCCTTGCGGATGATGTCCCAGAAAGTGTCGCCCGGCTGCGCATGGGTGATCATGGCGACGGTCAGCTGCTTTTCCTCCGCCCTCGCCTGGCCCGTGAAGAGCGCCGCCGAGCAAGCCAGGGCGGCGGCCGCGGCGAAGACGCCTGTCGTTCTGTTGAGATAGTTCATCCATTTCCTCCCATCAGTTTGCGCCACTTCTGGCGCGGCTCCCGCCGTCGCGGATCGCGCGGCCAAATCGTCCGGAACAGAGAGCAAGGAGTGGCTTGCGGGACCGGCGGGGTTGCTTCTCCGTGTAACAAACATTCCAAAAAGAATCAATAGTAGAATAATAATTCCAAACGTGCTAGAAAATCATGCGCCGAGGCGGGCGAAAGGGGCGCCTGAAGCGCGCCTCGCGGCCGTAAGACAGAAACTCAAAGCCGGACATTGAGCCGCTGATCGGTTGCCGGTAGGCTCCGGTTTGTCCACAAAGCGGCTTCTGGAGGAGGAAACCGATGTCGGTCGCGATCACTCGAGATTACAGTCTTGTCGGTCCGGAGGCCGACAAGGCCGTCGCGGCCGGGCTCGCGTCGGCGAAATGGTACACCCCGCCGGTCACGCGCGCCGAACTCAAGGAGCTGATGCGTCGCGAGGACGGTCCGGCGATCCGGGACACGCTTGATCTGGTTTGCGGCGTTCATCGTGTCGGGCGGGCTCGGCTTTTATTTCTGGGGGACTTGGGCCGCGGTTCCGTTCTTCATCGTCTATGGCGTTCTCTACGGCTCTTCGACGGACAGCCGCTGGCACGAGTGCGGCCATCGCACCGCCTTCAAGACGCAATGGATGAACGACGCGGTCTATCAGATCGCCTGTTTCATGATCATGCGCGAGCCGGAGATCTGGCGCTGGAGCCATACGCGCCACCACACGGATACGATCATCGTCGGCCGCGATCCCGAGATCATCACGCCGCGTCCGCCGGATGTCGTCTCGCTGCTCCTCAACATTTTCGCGCTCAAGAACACGGTCGTCTTCTTTCGCAAGGTGTTTCTGCATGCGACTGGCCGACTGACGGAGGAGGAGGCGACGTTCGTCCCCGAGCGGGAGCGGCCGAAGGTTTACCGGACCGCGCGCATCTACCTTGCGATCTACGCCGCGGTGATCGCCGCCTGCCTCTATTTCCGTTCAATTCTGCCGGCGATGTATATCGGCCTGCCGACGCTCTACGGCGGATGGTTCGCCCTCTATTGCGGCGTCACGCAGCATATCGGGCTCGCCGAGGACGTGCTCGATCACCGGCTGAATTCGCGCACGGTGTACATGAATCCGATCTTCCGGTTCCTCTACTGGAACATGAATTACCACGTTGAGCACCACATCTTTCCGACCGTTCCCTATCACGCGCTGCCCAAGCTGCATGAGGCGATCAAGGCGGATTGCCCGCCGCCCTACCCGAGCTCCATCGCCGCCTATCGCGAAATCATCCCGGCGCTGGCGCGCCAGCTTAAGGACCCGACCTATTTCGTGCGGCGCGAGCTGCCGCCTTCGGCGCAGCGCGGGCCTCTCGGCGCGGCGAAGGCAAAAACGGCGAAGGTCGCGACGGGAGCGGCTGAATGAGCGAGGCCTGGATCGACGCGGGTCCCGCCGACCGCATCGCGCCCGAGGATGTCGCGCCGTTCGAGCACAAAGGCCGGCAATATGCGCTCTACCGCACGGCCGACGACCGCTATTTCGCCACCGACGGCCTGTGCACGCACGAGTCGGTCGAACTCGCCGACGGTTTCGTTCAGGGCACGATCATCGAATGCCCGATGCACAACGGCCGGTTCGATTTCACCACCGGCGAAGCCAAGGGCGCGCCGGCCTGCGTCGATCTTGCGACCTATCCGGTGAAGGTCGACGGCGGCCGGCTGCTCGTGAAGCTCAGCTGACCGCAACGAAGGGTCCCGGCGCCGGCTCTCCGCGCGCCGCCGCGGCGGCGCGAATTGCCGGGCGTTGATTATGTGGGCGGGCCTGGCTCGTACGGGCCGAAGGAGGAAGCGCGATGAGACTGTCGGGGGTAGCGGCGATCGTGACCGGCGGGGGCTCGGGACTGGGCCGCGCGACGGCGGAAGCGCTCGCCGCCAGGGGCGCGCGGGTCGCGGTGTTCGACCTCAATCCGGCCGCGGCGGAGGAGGCGGCCAGGGCGATCGGCGGCGTGGCGCTGGTCGGCGACGTCGCGGACGAAGCCTCCGCGAGCGCGGCGATCAGCGAAAGCCGAGGCGGCGCATGGGGCGGCGCGCGTGCTGGTCAATTGCGCCGGAATCGGCGTCGCCAAACGCGTCCTCGGCCGCGACGGGCCGCAACCCCTGCCCGACTTCGAGAAGGTGATCCGCGTCAACCTGATCGGCAGCTTCAACATGATCCGCCTCGCCGCTGCGGGGATGAGCGCGCTCGAGCCGATCGAGGGCGAGCGCGGCGTGATCATCTCGACCGCCTCGATCGCGGCCTATGACGGCCAGATCGGGCAGGCCGCCTATTCCGCCTCCAAGGGCGGCGTCGTGGCCATGACGCTGCCGATCGCCCGCGAGTTCGCCCAGTTCGGCATCCGGGTCAACGCGATCGCGCCCGGCGTCTTCATGACGCCGATGATGGCCGGCCTGCCCCAGCCGGCGCAGGATTCGCTCGGCGCCTCGGTGCCGTTTCCCGCCCGCCTCGGCCAGCCGGCCGAATATGCCGCCCTCGCCGTCCACATCGTCGAGAACGGCTATATCAACGGCGAGACGATCCGCATCGACGGCGCCTTGCGCATGGCGCCCAAATAGGAGCGTCGATACAACCAGAGCGGGAATTGTCGGAAAAATTGGCGAAAGCCAACGAAAGAAAAAGAAAGCAAAATAGCTTTCTTTCTTTTGCTTGGCTTTCTTTCGCTTTCTTTTAGTTTTTGGAATCGGGACTTTTCAAAGGGTTACGGCCGAAAAAAGTAGAAAAAATTTCGCCGTGCTCCCCGCTCGCCTCAGGGTTGTATTAACCATTTTCCGAACGCACTTCGTTCGCATCTCGCCCGCGCCTCATCGATCGGCCTTCGCCGGGGTTCGTCTTAACCGAAACGATAGCATACACTTTCTATTTGTTTGCAAGCCAATTCGGGCGCCTGTGGTGCCAGGCGTTGGTCGGCCCCGCCTCCCCGGTTGAACCCGGCGCGACCCGTTCGGCGTGACGGCCGCGCCGGATCACGCCGCGGCGCCGCGCAAACGCGACAGGAGACACCGGACCCGGATTGGACTATTGTAGCGCGGGCCAAGAGGGCGCGTTCATGGAACGAAAGCTCGCCGCAATCCTCGCCGCCGACGTCGTCGACTACAGCCGCCTGATGGAACAGGACGAGGCTGGAACCTTCGAACAACTCAAGGTACACCGGACGGAACTGGTCGAGCCGGCGATCGCGGCCCATCACGGCGCAATCTTCAAGCTGATGGGCGATGGGCTTCTGGCCGAGTTCGCCAGCGTCGTCGATGCGGTCGAATGCGCCGCCGACATCCAGCGCGGCATGGCGGAGCGGAACCAAGGCCTCCCCGAGGATGAGCGCATCGACGTGCGCATCGGCGTCAACCTGGGCGAGGTGATCGTCGAGGGGGCGGACCGGCACGGCGAGGGCGTCAACATCGCCGCGCGCCTTCAGCAGCTCGCCGACCCCGGGGGCGTCTGCGTGTCGGGCAAGGTGGCGAGCGAGGTCGGCAAGACGCTCGCCTTCGGCTTCGAGCCGATGGGGGCGCAGAAGGTCAAGAACATCCTGGAGCCGATCCCCGCCTATCGGGTGAAGCTCGACGGCGTCAAGGCGCCGGCTAGGCGCAGGCCGGCTGAACCCGCCCCGGCCAACCGGGCGAGGCCGCTCGCCGCCGCTTTGCTTCTCCTCGCCGGCCTCGTCGCGGCAGGCTGGTACGGCTTCGCGCGTGCGCCAGCCACCCGCGTGGCCGGCGCGCATGTCCCGTCGATCGCGGTGCTGCCGTTCGACGACCTGAGCCCCGACAAGAGCCTCGGCTATCTCGGCGACGGGATGAGCGAGGACATCATCACCATGCTGTCGCGCTTTCCCGATCTCTCGGTGATCGCGCGCAACTCGTCCTTTGTCTACAAGGGCAAGCCCGTCGACATTCGCCAGGTCGGCCGCGATCTCAATGTCGACTATGCGCTCGAAGGCAGCGTGCGCAAGGAAGCCGACCAGGTTCGCATCACAGCCCAGCTCATCGACACGGAAACCGGCAAGCACGTCTGGGCCGAGCGCTATGACAGGGCGGGCAAAGACCCGCTGGCGCTGCAGGACGAGGTGACGGGGAAGATTGTCGGCGCGATGACCGGCGAGGCCGGGCAGATCAAGAAGGGCCAGTATCAGGTCGCGTGGGGCAAGGACATCACAGACCTCGGCGAATACGATTACTATCTTCGCGGTCACGATATTTTCATCAACGCGAAGTCCAGGCAGGACAATGACCGCGCCGGGCGAGTTTGGGAGGAAGGGCTGGCGAAGTATCCGGACTCGAACCTGCTGAAGGTCAAGCTCGGATGGTACCATATGAAAGCAGGTTGGAGATGGTGGAGCGACGACGTTCCGGCCGAGTTCCGCAAGGCCGGTGAACTGAGCAGGACCGTGCTCGCCGCGAACAACCTCTCGCCGCAGGTTAAGCGTTTGGCCCACTGGCTCTTCGCCCAGGTGCTTACGACGGAGGGCGACTTCGACCGGGCGGTGACGGAGGCCGACACCGCAATGGCTCTGGCGCCCTATGACAGCTCCCTCATCGCCGACCTTTCAAGCGTGCTGATCGCATCCGGCAAGCCGGACAAGGCTTTGGAGTGGATCGACGCGGCGACAATTCGCGATCCGGGCAGTGCGCGAGACATGGTCTACAACCGAGGCTTGGCGCTTCGCGTTCTTGGAAAGTACGAGGATTCGATCGCCGCCTTCAGGCAGGCGGATTACCCGGACTCGGACACGCGTATCCACCTCGCCATCGCGCTCGTCCGCCTCGGCCGGATCGATGAGGCCAAGGCGGAGGTGAGGGCCTACCTTGAGAAGAACGATCCGAAATTCACCGGGGGCGCATGGCGCACGGCCTGGTTCTATAGCGATCCGTCAATCGTCGAAGCGGAAGTCGCCGATCTCGCCAAGGCCGGCCTGCCGGCGAAGTAGCCGGCTGCGCGACGCGCTCTGGAGGACATGAAGCCGATCCGGCGGCGGTGAAGGCGCTCTGACGGCGCCCGCCCGATCGCTCCCTTCAGCCGGCTCGTTGCGCAAAAGGCCCAAGTCCTTCACAAGGGCGGGCGTCAACTCGAAGGACGGATGGGAACAGTGCCGGAAACGGGGGCTGGACGCCTTGCGGGAAAAGTCGCGCTCATCACTGGCGCCGCGTCGGGCATCGGCCGGGCGACGGCGGCTTTGTTTCATCGCGAGGGCGCCAAGGTCGCCGCAACCGACCGCAACGAAGCGGGCCTGAAGGCGCTGGGGCCAGACGCCGATCTTACGCTCGTCCAGGACGTGACCGACGAAGCGCGCTGGCGCGAAGTGGTCGACGCGGTCCTCGCCGCCTTCGGTCGCCTCGACATTCTCGTCAACAGCGCCGGAATCGCGACCCTCGGCAATATCGAGACCACGACGCTCGCCGACTTTCGCAAGGTCAGCGCGGTCAACGCCGAGGGTGTGTTTCTCGGCTGCCGCGAGGCGGTGCGGGCGATGAAGGAGACGGGCGGCTCGATCGTCAACCTCTCATCGGTCGCCGGAATCATCGGCGACGCCTCGTCGCTCGCCTATTGCGCCAGCAAAGGCGCTGTGAGGCTCCTCACCAAATCCGCCGCGCTCCATTGCGCGCGCGCCCGCTACGAAATCCGGGTGAACTCGGTGCATCCCTCGTTCGCCGAAACGCCGATGGTGCTCGACGGCATCGCGCGGGCGAGGGACCCCGAGCGGCTGCGCGCCGGCCTCGAGCGCGCCGCGCCGATGGGTCGCATGGGCAAGGCGGAAGAGGTCGCAAACACCATCCTCTTTCTCGCCAGCGACGAATTGTCGTTCACCACCGGCGCGGAATTCATGGTCGACGGGGGCCTCACGGCGCAATAGAGAGCGGCGGCGCGCGACAGGGAAGATCGCGCGTCAAAGCTCCTGCGCCTGCGGCAAAATGACGAGGTCGCGAATCGTGACATGCGGCGGCCGGGTCAGCATGAAAAAAAGCGCGTCGACCACATCGTCGTTGCTGAGGCCGCTATGCGCCGCGATCCGGCGCTCGATGTCTTCCGGCTCGGTCAGCCCCCAAAGCTCGTTCAGGACCATGCCTGGCGCCAGCGAGCCTACGCGCACATTGTGCTTGGCGACCTGCCGGCGCACGCCGTGAACAAACGACTGCACCGCATGCTTGGTCGCCGAATAGACCGGCTCCCAATGGATCGCCTGGTGGCCTGAGATCGACGAGGTGACAACGATGTCTCCGGAGCGGCGCGCGATCATGTCCGGCAAGACCGCGCGAACGGCGCGAAACACGCTCTTCACATTGATATCGACGACCCGATCCCATTCTTCGGGATCGCCCTCAGCGACTTTGCCCGCGACATAGCTCCCCGCATTGGCGAACAATATGTCGATGCGGTCGAACCGGTCCGTTGTCGCCTTCACCATGGTCGCGACGTCAGCCGGCCTGGTCAGATCCAAAGGCAGGACGAGGCTTTCGGAGCCGAGCTCGTCCGCCAACACCCGCAGTCGCTCCGCCGAGCGCCCTACGAGCGCGAGCCTGACGCCTTCCGCCGCAAACCGCCTCGCGGCCGCGCGGCCGATGCCGGAGCTCGCGCCGGTCACGATCATGGTCTTGTTCTTCAGGCTTTCATCCATCCCTGGCCTCCCAGCCGACGCGCAGCGCTCGACGCCGCACACTAAACATGGACTTCGCTCAAGCGAAGCGCCGGCCAAAAGCGGCGGTGATTGACCGCGCATCGCGCACATGCCTCAATCCGCCATCATGCCGCCCGCGCTCATCGCCATCGATTGGGGATCGTCGAGCTTCCGCGCTTATCTCATGTCGCCGGAGGCCGAGGTCCTCGATGAGGTCGCCTCCGGCGACGGGATCGGGAGCGTCGAAGCGGGGGCCTATCCAGCCACGCTCAGGCGGCTCGCGGGGCGCTGGCTCGACGCGCATCCGTCTCTCCCGGTCATCGCCTCGGGCATGGTCGGCAGCCGGCATGGCTGGCGCGAGGCGCCTTACGTCAAATGTCCCGCCGGCCCGCGCGACGTCGCTTCGCATCTCGCCGAGGTCGAGGCCGACGGCCGGCGCGTCGCGCTCGCTCCGGGGCTCTCTTATGTGGACGACGCCGGACTGCCGGATGTGATGCGGGGCGAGGAGACGGAAATCTTCGGCATCGCCGATTCGGGGGCGCGCTTCATCGTGCTGCCCGGCTCGCATTCGAAATGGGCGAGGGTCGAGGGCGAGCGCGTTGTCGCGTTCAAGACCTTCGTCACCGGGGAATTGTTCGCCGCCTTGCGCGATCACACCGTCCTCGGCGCTTTCGCTCGCGCCGCGCCGGCCAGGGCGCCCGGAAAAGCCTTCGCGCTCGGAGTTCGAGCGCGGCGACGCCGCCGCAGGCAATGGGAAATCCGGCCTGCTCGGGCTCATGTTCGGCGCGCGGACGCTGCCGCTCATGGGAGCGCTCGATCCCGACGATTCCGGCGAATATCTCTCCGGTCTTCTTATCGGCGCGGAGATCGGCGAGGGGCGCCGGCTCTATCCAGGCGAGGAGCCGCATGTCGCGGGGGCAGAGGCGCTGGTCAGGCGCTACATCGCCGCGTTCGAGGCGCTCGGCGTTCCCGCTCGCTCGGCGCCGCCGCGCGCCGCGGCGCGCGGGCTTTTTCGCATCGCTCGCGACGGAGGGCTCCTGTGACGCTGAACCTTGTCCCGACGCCGCTTGTCGCCATCCTCAGAGGCGTTACGCCGGACGAAGCGGATTCGATCGCCGCCGTGCTTGTCGAGGCGGGCTTCGGCGCGATCGAGGTACCGCTCAACTCGCCCGATCCGCTCGTAAGCATCGAGATCATCGCGCGCCTGTTTGGCGACCAGGTCCTGGTTGGCGCGGGCACGGTGCTTGAAGCCCATGACGTCGACACGGTCGCGGAGGCGGGCGCCAGGCTCGTGGTCGCGCCCAACGCCGATCACGCCGTCATCGAGCGGGCCGTGAAGCTCGGTCTTGTCGCCGTGCCGGGCGTCGCCACCCCGACCGAAGCGTTTGCGGCGCTCAAGGCGGGCGCGTCGGGCCTGAAGCTGTTTCCGGGCGATGCGCTTGGCCCCGATGTGGTGAAGGCGTGGCGGTCCGTCCTGCCGAAGGAGACGCCGCTCTATCCGGTCGGCGGAATCACGCCGAGCGCATCGGCCCTTACCGGCGCGCCGGCGCGAGCGGCTTCGGGATCGGCTCGGCTTTGTACAAGCCGGGCGCGAGCGTCGAGGACGTCCGGCGCGCCGCGCAAGCGTTCGTGAAGGCGTGGAACGAGGCGGGATAAGCCCTTACCTCATCCCTCTCCCCGAGGGAGAGGGAGCGAATCCCTTCTCCCGTTGGGAGGAGGTGGCCCGAAGGGCCGGATGAGGGTCTGCGGCGTCTCACTCCAAATTCGTGTGCCGCGCGCGCATGGTCTCGGAAGTCTCGTTGAAGCGGGGCTTGAGCTTCAGGATCACAAGCTCGAAGGCGATCATCTGCGTGGTCTCGAAAAGCGAGCCCATCGGCAGGACGGAGAGCTTCGCGCCACGATCGTCGGCCATTGTCTGGGCGGGGATCACGGTCACGACGTCGACATGGGCCGCGAGGCCGCCTTTGGGCTGGGCGGTGACGAGCGCGGTGCGCGCGCCGGCTTCACGCGCGATATCGACCAGGGTCTGCGCGGTGGGAAGGTCGCCCGGACCGGCGGAGGCGATGAAGAGATCGCCCGGCCCGAGCGCCGGCGTCGTCATGTCGCCCCAGACCGCGACGTCGCGGCCCATGTGAAAGAGCCGCATGGCGAAGCCGCGCATCTGCAGCCCCTCCCGCCCCAGCCCGAAGACGACGATGCGCTTGGCCTTGACGTTCTCCTCGATCAGCCCGTCGAGCGCGTCATTGGGCATCGCGGCGAACACGCCGGCAAGATCGCTGAGCGCCCCGTTCGACAATTGGGCCAGGCTTTCGGTCATATGGTCCTCCCTCGCTAAACCGATCCGCGCTTCACGATCGGGGACTCGACCTCGATCGTGCGCCATGTGATTACGCTGTCATTACGGTGATTACGGTGACAGTTTGCTTAACCCCCAATTGCATGATCGTCGTTGCCGATCTCCTGGCGAGCCCCCCGCAGGGCGCGCGCAGCGATCGGGTAGGCCAGAGCGAACAATGGCGATCCCCGGTCGATTAAGGGATTGAGTAAAGCGTCACCGTATTACAAAATATCAAAGTATTAATGAGCCAATGCGCGCGATTTAGGCGCGGAACTAAACGGGATCGGAACGGACTGAAAACATTAGGGTGCGCCGGTAAAATTACCGCTCGCCCAGCGCGCCCCGACGCCCGCTCCAATCCGCCTCGGCGCGGGAAGACCCTAAGGCTTGGGCGCGGCCGCCAGGCCCGCGCGCTTGAGCGCATGGCGAATGAGGCGGTCGACCAGATCCGAATAGCCGATCCCGAGCGCCTCCATGACCTTCGGATACATGCTGATATTGGTGAAGCCCGGCAGGGTGTTCACCTCATTGACCACGAGCTTGCCGTCTTCGCGCAGAAAAAAGTCGATGCGCGCCAGGCCCTCGCAGCCGAGCGCGCGGAAGGCTTCGATCGACAGAGCGCGAACCTTGTCGCTGACTTCCGGCGGCAGATCGGCCGGCACCCTGATCGCGGCGCCGTCCTCGTCAAGATATTTGGCCTCGTAGGTGTAGAAGCCGTGGCGGTTCGAGGGCGCGATCTCGCCGGGAAGCGAGGCAATAAGCGAGCCGTCCTCGCCCTCGAGCACGCCGCACTCGATCTCGCGCCCACGCACATATTCCTCGACCAGGATCTTGCGGTCATGCCGGAACGCCTCTGCGACCGCTTGCGCGAATTCTTGCCCCGTCCCCGCCTTGCTGATGCCGACCGACGAGCCTAGACGCGCCGGCTTCACGAACACCGGACGGCCCAACTCGGCGACGACAGCCTCAAAGGACGGCGCGTCGCCTTTGACGAAGGTGAGAAAGCGCGCGATCGGCAGTCCGCCGTCGCGCATGAGCCGCTTGGCGACATCCTTGTCCATCGCCGCCGCCGAGCCCAGCACGCCCGAGCCGACATAAGGAACGCCGGCGATTTCGGCTGCGCCCTGGACCGTCCCGTCCTCGCCGAAAGGCCCATGCAGGACCGGGAAGACGACATCGACCATACGCGACAGATCGGCCGCCGCCCCTTCCGTCTCGGACAGAATCGCGAGCCGCCCGCCGCCCCCCGGCACGAGCGCGACGCGCGGTCCGCTCTCTGGAACGGCGGCCGGAAACGCGCCTTCTTCAAGCGAACACATGAGCCAGGCGCCGGACCGGGTTATGCCGATCAGAACCGTATCGTAGCGCGCCGGGTCGAGCGCGCGGAACACGTTGCGGGCGGACATGACGGATACGTCGTGCTCGGCGGAGCGGCCGCCGAACAGCAACGCGACGCGCAGTCTCTCGGCCATGTCGCGATCTCCGAATCAATCCATCGGCGAGGGACTTCGCCGAAAGCGGCCGGATTGGTCAACCAGCGGCGGCGATCCGCAGGCGGAGGAGCCCGCGAGGCCCCCATGAGTTCGTGCTCGACGGTCAGGTGGAAGCGCCGGCCAGGAACCGCTCGGACCTCTGCCGCGAAACTGGCGGCGGCGCCGGCGCGCCCGGGCGGTTTACGACGGACGCGCATTGATGCAAACGCGGTTGAGTAAAAGTACCTAGTCAAGCCCGGTTCAAATCGGAAGCCATACGCCCTATCATGTTTTCCGGTTCGGGGATGGAAATGGCGCTGATGAATTCCCGTGACGCGCCTTTGCAGTCTTCCCAGTCCTGGGGCGGCCTGGCTCCGGCTGCGCCCAGGTTTTGGGCGACCGGCACCGCATTCATCCTGGTCTATCTGGCGCTCAACGTCCTGACGGAATGGCATCAATTCGATCGGCTCGGGATCACGCTGTGGAGCCCTGACGATGGTTTGAGTTTGGCGCTGCTTACCGAAAGCGTCGCGTTTGCGCCGTTCGTCTTCCTGGGCGCCGTCCTGGTCGATCTCTTGATCGCCAGCGTCCATCGCAGCATCGGCGTGACCGTGACGGCGGAGCTTTTCTTGACGATTACCTATGTCGGATTCGCCTTAATTTTAAGGAGTACACTCAAGTTCAATATCAGACAGTTCAAACTTCCTGATGTCGTGACGTTCCTGCTTCTTGTCCCGGCAGGCGCTGCGATATCGGCGCTCATATATTGCGGAGTGTTGTCTTTGGGCGGCGAATTGTCGCACGGCAAATTCCTCGTCGCGATGGCGCACTATTGGATCGGGGATGCGCTCGGGATCATCACGATAATTCCCGCGGTGACCGCGATGTTCATGTATTTGCCGCGCCGGCGCTGGTCTGGCCATACATTGTTCACCGTCCTCATCTTTGTTGTGGGAATGTGTCTCGGGTTTGCGGCCCTCGTCGGAGTTGGTGACAGATTATACTATCTGTTCAACCTGCTTTTCTTGCCAGTCATCTGGGTGGCGATGCGGGAAGGCTACGCTGGTGTCGCGCTCGCGCTGGTGACCATCCAGCTGACCCTTGCCACAATCACCGCATTCATCGGCTATGACACGACGGATTTCGCCATACTCCAGTTGCTGATGCTGGTGCTTTCAATCACTGGCCTTCTGCTCGGCGCCGTCACGACGGAGCGGAAAGACGCCGCCCTTCGCCTGCGCGAACAGCAGAGGGAATTGACGCGCATGGCGTCGGACGCCCGGGCTGGCGCCTTGGGCATGGCGCTCGCTCACGAGGTCAGCCAGCCCTTGTCGACAGTGGCGGCCTATGTGCACGCAGCGCGGCGGCTGCTCCAGTCAAGCGTCGCGAGCGAGCCGGTTATGGACGCACTCATCAAGGCGGAGGCCGAAGCTCAGCGGGCTCGCGAGGTTCTGGAGCGCGTTCGGGACTTCCTTTCGAGCGGCAACCTGAACTTGAATGCGCTCGACGTTTCGGGTCTCGCGGAGAGGATCAGCGCCCTTTGCCGGGAGGAAGCCGCCTCCCGCGGCGTCGAAGTCGAGGTCGAAAGCGTGGGCCCCGTCCCGCCTGTCAACGCGGACGGGGTCCAGATCGAACAGGTTCTCATCAACCTGGTCGCCAATGCGATCGACGCCGCCTCCGAGCGGCCGGACGGGCGCGGGCGTGTGATAATCCGGGTCGAGTCGAACGCTCGCGCGATCACGATCCGGGTCGAGGACAATGGCAGGGGTGTTGCGCCGGAGCTGGCGGACAACATTTTTGACGCGTATCAGACGACCAAGCCGCGAGGGATGGGGCTTGGACTGCATCTCAGCCGGCGAATTGTTCAGAGGCATGCGGGACGCCTCTGGTGGGAGCCGATCAAGACAGGGGGCGCACGATTTGCGGTCGAACTGCCGACCAATGGATCCGATCACAATGCTGCATGAACGCCGTGTGCATATCGTCGATGATGAAGCCAAGGTGCGGGACGCGTTGACCTTGCTTCTCTCGACCGCCCAGATCGAGTTGAGATCTTATGGCTCGGCCGAAGAATACCTGAACCTCAACCCCGTCAACGAGCCGGCGTGCATTCTGCTCGACAACCAGCTTCCCGGCATGAGCGGGATTGAGCTCCTCAAGCGTATCGTCGCCGCGACGAGCAATTCGACCGTCATCATGATAACGGCGTATGGCGACGTGCCCACGGCCGTCCTGGCGATGAAGGCGGGGGCCTTCCATTTTGTCCAGAAGCCCTTCGACGCCGAGGCGCTGCTGGAGGCCGTCGAGGAGGCCTTGTCGCTCGGCGAGGACGGTCAGGATGCTCCGGACGAAGTGAAGGAATTCAAGGCCCGGCTGGCGCTGCTGACGCAACGCGAGCGAGAGGTGCTGGCCCTTCTTCTCGATGGGTTGCCGACCAAGCTCATCGCTCACCAGTTGGGCATCAGCTCGAGAACGGCCGAGCACCACAGAGCCTCCGTCATTCAAAAGATGCATGCGCACAATATTTCCCACCTCATGCGAATGGCGTTCATTGCGAGAAACCTCCGCGGCGGCGACCGCGCCGCTAAATAGCGTCGCTCGATTCTGCAGAGGTTTGAACTCCTCGTATTAGCCGCAATTCTCGCGCTGGCGGGCAGCCCCGACAGGATTGCGCTAGATCGCTGGCGGCGAGGCCTGCCCCGCCCACTGAAACGATGATTGAGAAAGCGTCCGCCTGAATGGATGGTGAGAGTTTCGACTACATAATCGTCGGCGCCGGTTCGGCGGGCTGCGTGCTCGCCAGCCGGCTGACGGAGGACGGGCGCGCGAGCGTGCTGGTTCTGGAATATGGCGGGTCCGACCGCTCGATCTTCATCCAGATGCCGGCGGCGCTGTCGATCCCGATGAACTCCAGGACCTACAATTGGGGCTATCGGAGCGAGCCCGAGCCCCATCTCGGCGGCCGGCGCCTCTCCTGTCCGCGCGGCAAGGTTCTAGGCGGTTCGTCGTCGATCAACGGCATGGTTTATGTGCGCGGGCATGCGCTCGATTTCGAGCGCTGGGAGGAGGAGGGCGCCAAGGGCTGGGGCTACCAGCGCGTGCTGCCGTACTTCCGCCGCGCGGAGAGCTTTCGCGGGCCAGCTGACGCCTATCGCGGCGACGCCGGACCGCTCGCGACCTCGCACGGACGCAAAGGAAACCCTCTCTATGAGGCGTTCATCGAGGCGGGCCGGCAGGCGGGCTATGCAGTGAGCGGCGATCTCAACGGCGAGCGGCAGGAGGGGTTCGGCCCCCTCGACATGACGGTGAGAGACGGCGTGCGGTGGTCGACCGCCAACGCCTATCTCAGGCCCGCGATGAAACGGCCCAACCTCAAGGTGGTTACCCGCGCGCTCGCGACCGGAATCGCCTTCGACGGGCGCCGCGCGACCGGCGTCCACTACCGCCGCGACGGGCGCGAGCAAAAGGCGAGCGCGCGCCGTGAGGTCATTCTTTGCGGCGGCCCGATCAATTCGCCGCAACTCCTGAAGCTGTCGGGGGTGGGGCCTGCGACGGAACTGCGCGCGCTCGGGATCGACGTGGTCGCGGACCGGGCCGGCGTCGGCGAGAACCTGCAGGACCATCTCGAATTCACCGTCCAGGTCGCCTCCAGGCAGCCGATCACCCTCTTTGCCCACACGGGCCTCATCGGGCGCGCGCTCATCGGCGCCGAGTGGCTGATGCGCGGGCGCGGCCTCGGTGCCTCCAACCATTTTGAGGCGGGCGGCTTCATCCGCTCGCGCGCCGGCGTCCGCTATCCCGACATTCAGTTCCATTTCCTGCCGATGGCGGTCGCCTATGACGGCTCGTCGCTGGCTCGCGAGCACGGCTTCCAGACCCATGTCGGGCCGATGCGGTCGAAGAGCCAGGGCTCGGTGCGCCTGAAGTCGATTGATCCGGCCGAGCCGCCGCTCATTCGGTTCAACTATATGAGCCATCCCGAGGACTGGATCGAGATGCGCGCCTGCGTGCGCCTGACCCGCGAGATCCTGGCGCAAGCGGCCTTCGACCCGTATCGCGGCCGCGAGATCCAGCCGGGGGCGAACTGCGTCAGCGACGATGAGATCGACGCCTTCGTGCGCGACCACGTCGAAAGCGCCTACCACCCCTCCTGCACCTGCAAGATGGGATCGCCCGCGGACCCCTCCGCCGTGGTCGATCCGGAAACCCGGGTGATCGGCGTCGAGGCGCTGCGCGTCGTCGATTCCTCGGTCATGCCTTCGATCACGAACGGCAATCTCAACGCGCCGACGATCATGATCGGGGAGAAGGCGGCCGACATGATTCGCGGCCTCGATCCGTTGCCTGCCTCGAACGCGCCCTATTATGTCGCGCCGGACTGGGAGACGAAGCAGCGGTGAGGGCTTCAGAAAGGCCCTCCGTTGGTAGGGCTGGCGGAGCCGTGATAGGATTGAGCGATGACCAGACTTCTCGACTTGGCGATTGCAGAACTTCGCAAACTGCCGCCGGAGGATCAGGACGCCACAGCCGAGATGCTGCTCTGGTCTATCGAGACGCGAGCCGGCTCGCTCCAGCTTGACAGCGAAACGCTTGCGGCTATCGACGAGGGTCTGGCACAAGCGAGGCGAGGCGAGTTCGCGTCGGACGCTGAGATCGAGGCGCTTTGGAGCGTCACGGTCTGTGATCATCCGCTATACGCGGCGTGCGCAGAACGATCTGACAAATATTCTGAACTACCTTGAAAAGCGCAGCCCGCGCGGCGCTCTCAGCGTCAGGCTCGCAATCAAGCGCACAATCGACGCGATCGGCGACAATCCCAATATCGGCCATCTCACGAAACGCGCAGTTCGTGGCGCGCCGGCAGGTCGATATCCTTACCTAATTTTCCGGACAGTCGAGGCCGGCGAAGTCTGGGTGCTTCACATTCGACATGGCGCGCGGACGGTCTGGCGCGGCTGAGACGCTTGCACCCGCGACCTGCCCTTATGCCAGGGCCTCAATTTTCGGGGTTCAAATCGGCTGCGCGCTGGCGCAAGGTCCGGCGAAACGAGCAACAACGAGCTTCGGGAAAGGCGAGAACGCCATGACAGACACCGCGCCAGTCGCCGCCAGGGAGCCGCGCCGCGGCCGCGAAGCGCGCCGCTCGGCGCGCGCGAAAGCTTCGCTCGCCTCCATCCCCTACATCACCCGCAAGATTCCGCTGACCGAGCTCGTGAGCGAAGAAGGGCTCGACACGATCGAGCGCAACGCCGAGACGCTGCTCGAGGAGGTCGGCATCGAGTTCCGCGACTTTCCCCGGGCGCTCGCGCTCTTTCGCGGCGCCGGCTGCGACATCAAGGGCGAGCGGGTGCGTTTTCCCCGCGGCCTTGCGCGCCGCCTCTGCGCCACGACGCCCGCGCAATATGTGCAGCACGCGCGCAACCCCGAGCGCAATGTCAAGATCGGCGGCGACGCCATGGTGTTCGCCCCCAATTACGGCTCGCCGTTCGTCCACGACCTCGACAAAGGGCGCCGCTACGGCACGCTCGAGGACTTCCAGAACTTCGTCAAGCTCGCCTATCTGAGTCCCTATATCCACCATTCCGGCGGCACGGTGTGCGAGCCGGTCGATCTGCCGGTCAACAAGCGGCATTTCGAGATGGTGTACGCGCATCTCAAATATTCGGACAAGCCGTTCATGGGCTCGGTGACCAAGCCCGAGCGCGCCGAGGACAGCGTGCGAATCTGCGAGCTTCTGTTCGGCGAAGACTTCGTGCGCGACAATACGGTGATGACCAGCCTCATCAACGCCAATTCGCCGCTGGTCTGGGATTCGAGCATGCTCGGCGCGGCGGAGGCCTATGCGCGCGCGAACCAGGCCTGCATCATCACGCCGTTCATCCTGTCTGGCGCCATGAGCCCTGTCACGGTCGCCGGCACGCTGACTCAAGTGCTGGCCGAAGTCATGGCGGGGACGGCGTTCTGCCAGCTCACCAGGCCCGGCGCGCCGGTGGTGTTCGGAACCTTCGTCTCCACGCTTTCCATGCAGTCGGGCGCGCCGACCTTCGGCACGCCCGAGGCGGCGCTCGCGATCTTCGGCGCGGGCCAGCTCGCGCGGCGGATGAACATGCCGTTCCGCACCGGCGGCTCGCTCTGCGCCTCGAAGATTCCGGACGCGCAGGCGGCTTATGAAAGCGCCCAGACTCTCCTGCCCACCGTGCTGGCGGGGGCCAATTTCGTCCTGCACGCCGCGGGCTGGCTCGAGGGCGGCCTCACCGCGTCGTATGAGAAGTTCGTGCTCGACTTCGACCAACTCGGCGCGATGCATGTGCTCGCCAAGGGAGTCGATTTCAGCGCCAACGGCCAGGCGATGGAGGCGTTCCATCAGGTCGAGCCGGGCGGGCATTTTCTGGGTTGCGCCCATACGCAGGCCAATTTCGAGACGGCCTTCTATCGCTCCAACATCGCCGACAACAATTCGGTCGAGCAGTGGCGCGAAGAGGGCTCGAAGGACGCCGCGACGCGCGCCAACACGTTGTGGAAGTCGATGCTGGCCGAATACGAGCCCCCGCCGCTCGATCCCGCCAAGGACGAGGCGATCCGCGAATTCATCGACAAGCGGAAAGCCTCGATGCCGGACGCAACCTACTAGGATTCGGGCTGCGGCCGGTCGATGGCGTTATTGCATCGGATAGCCTCTCCACAGCCATTCGAGCGCCGCGGGCAAGGTCTGAGCCACGGTCGCCTTGTCGACATGATGGGCATTGCGGGAGAACAGGAACTGGTAATGATAGCCTTGGTCTGCGAGCGCCTTGGCGAAGCGCTCATCCGCCAGCGTCCAGTCATGCATGCCGTCCGCGACCGGCGTCACGGGGTAGAACAGATCCTGGTCCCCGGCCTCGAACCAGATGCGGATCGGCTTGACAGGGCTGTTGGGAATGAGCGGCGCGGCAAAGTGCGTGTCCGTCTTCGAGACATGGATCCCCTCGACGTCGAGGTCGGCCACCGGCGGTCCCGCCCATGGGCTGTGATATTCCCACGCGCCGCCCGGCAGGGCGGGATTGTGCGGCCATTGCTGGTTCACGACCGTCGGCGAATAGGCGAGCACCCGGTGATAGAACTCGGGATGGAACCAGGCCATGGTGAAGGCGGCGACGCCGCTCGAGCTGATGCCCATCGTCGCGCGGCCATCCGGGTTCTTGGTGAGCTTCACGTTCGCGGTCTTTTCGGCGAGCGGCAGCACTTCGTTTTCGACGAATTCCGCATATGCGCCGTTGACGGCGTCGTATTCGAGCCCGCGCTCGCTGCCTTGTGCGTCCTGGCCGCCCGCGCCGATGCTGATTGCGGCCATCGGCGGCGCGCGATGCTCGTGGATGAGATTGTCGAGGACGGTGAAGAACATCTTTTCGTTGAAGAAGCCGTGCGGCCCGCCGTCGCCCAGGACGATGAACGGGATCTCGGTTCCGGCCGCATAGCCCGGCGGAACATAGACGTCGACGGGTCGCGTCCAGATCCCGGCGTGGGCGGTCGGAACGAGCAGGTTCGACTTGTCGCCGGGCGCCGTCTCGCCGGTGAAGACCGACTCGTTGAGGCACCCATCCTTGTCGTCGCGGATCATACCCGGGTTGTAGACCGTGCTGTCGTTCGACGACATCGTGAAGGAGTAAACCTTGCCCGCCGGCACGCCGTCCTTGGCGGTAAGCTCCGGCGCCGGCTTATGGGTCGGGCCGATGATGAAATTGCCTTCGGCGCCGCTCGGGGGAAGCGCGCCGTCAGGCAATTCAGTTGCTTGGGGATAGTTGGGATTCTTGGGGTCGCGCGTCGGCGGCAGGGTTTTGAAGTCGAGGTCCGTCGTGTCAATGTAGAACGGCGCCTTCGGATCGGTCGTGTTTGCGCCCGGCGGAATGCCCGAGTTTCCCTTGAGACAATCGGCGTGCGCGGCGCCCGCGATCAAGAGACAAGAGAAAGCCGTGACTCGAAAAGCGCTCGTGACCGGTCCGCCCATGATTGCCGCTCCTCCCTTTGTTTGTCGGTCATCGTACAAGTGACAGCATGACAGTCAATGAATGACCGGCCCGAAACGACCGAGTTCAAGAGGATGTGATGAGAACGCACGCGCGGGCTGTGGTGATTGGCGGGGGAGTCGTCGGCGTGTCGACGCTCTATCATCTCGCGAGGAAAGGCTGGGGCGACAGCGTGCTCATCGAGCGCAAGGAGCTGACCTCAGGCTCGACTTGGCATGCGGCGGGTCTGTTGCCGCTGTTCAACCTCAGTTATTCGGTCGGGCAGATCCACAAATATTCCGTCGCCCTTTATCAGACGCTTGAACAGGAGACCGGGCTCGACCCTGGTCTTCGCCAGGTGTCGAACATCCGCCTCGCGCGCACCCGCGACCGGATGGACGAATACAATTACTACGCCGGTGTCGCCGAGACGATCGGAGTCAAGGTGAAGTTCCTCAAGCCGAGCGAGGTCAAGGAGATCTGGCCGCTCTGCGATGTCGAGGGAATCATCGGCGCGATCCAGCATCCCGACGACGGCTACATTCAGCCCGCCGATCTGACGCAGGCTTTGGCGCGCGGGGCCCGCAATCGCGGGGCGGAGATCAACCGCCATACGACGGTGACGGCGATCGAGCAGCTGTCGAACGGCGAATGGAAGGTGATAACCGACAAGGGCGACGTAACCTGCGAGCATGTCGTGTCGGCGACCGGGAATTTCGCCCGGACGACGGGCGCCATGGTCGGGATCAACGTGCCCGTCATCCCGGTCCAGCACCAATATATCGTCACCGAAGCCCATCCCGAGATCGTCAAGCGGAAGGCGCAAGGCCTGCCGGAAATGGGCGTTTTGCGAGAGTCGGATTCCTCCTGGTACATGCGCGAGGAGGCGGGCGGCCTGCTGCTCGGCCCGTACGAAAAAGGCGCGCCCGCCTGCTATGTCGACGGGCCGTCGGCGGACAGCGAATACGAGCTCTTTCCCGAGGACCTCGACCGCCTTAGCCCCCACATCGAGACCGCGATCGCGCGTGTTCCCGCCTTCGGCGAGGTCGGCGTCAAGAAGGTCTATAACGGCGCGATCGCCTATACGCCGGACGGCTCGCCGATCGTCGGCCCCGCGCCGGGCGTGAAGAATTTCTGGCTCAACGAGGGCCATTCGTTCGGCGTGACCGCGGCCGGCGGCGCCGGCTGGCAGCTCGCCGAGTGGATCGTCGAGGGCGAGCCGAGCATCGACATGCTCGGCGTCGATCCGCGCCGCTTCGGCCCCTATGCGGACAAAGGCTATCTCATCGAGAAGAACGAGGAGGCCTACGCCAAGGTCTTTACCGTGCATTACCCGGACGAAGAGCGCGCCGCCGCGCGCCCATTGCGCCAGACGCCCTGCTATGGACGGATGAAGGGCCTCGGCGCGGTGTTCGGCTCGGTTTACGGCTGGGAGCGGCCGAACTGGTTCGCGCCGCAAGGCTACGGGTTAACCGAGGCCGATCTCGCCTGCCCCGAAGTGCTCCTGAACGAGAACCATCCGCCGGTCGTCGCGGGCGAGAAGCCGCGCGAGAAATGGAGCTTTCGCCGCTCGAACTATTTTAAGTTCGTCGGCGACGAGTGCCGCAGCGTGCACGACAATGTCGGGATCATGGACATGTCGGCATTCGCCAAATGCGAGGTTTCCGGGCCAGGCGCCGAGGCCTGGCTCAATTCGATCCTCACCAATCGCGTCCCGAAGAAAGCCGGCCGCGTCACGCTGACCTATCTTCTCACCAAACGCGGCGGGGTGCGGGCGGAGTTCACGCTCACCCGCATTGGACCGGAGCGGTTCTACCTCATCTCGGCTGGAGCGCTCGAGACGCACGATTTCGATACGCTGGAAAAACTCCTGCCCGCGGACAATAGCGTGCGCCTCGACAAGGTGACCACGAATCGCGGCGTGCTCGTGCTCGCTGGCCCGCGCTCGCGCGAGGTCCTGGCCAAAGTCGCCGACATCGACGTCTCCAACGAAGCGTTCCCGTGGCTCACCGCGCGGCGCATGTCGGTCAGGAGCGCGGGCCTTATCGCCATGCGGGTCAATTTCGTTGGCGAGCTTGGCTACGAACTGCACCATCCGATCGAGATGCAGAACGCGATCTTCGACGCGCTGATGACGGCCGGCGCGCCGTTCGGGATTAAACCCTTCGGGATCCGCGCCATGGATTCGCTGAGACTGGAGAAGTCCTACAAGCTCGTCGGACGGGAGCTATCGATCGAATATGCTGCGCTCGAATCCGGCCTCGAGCGGTTCGTCGATTTGGACAGAGGTCCTTTTCTTGGACGCGACGCGCTCGTCGCCTGGCGGGACAAGGGCTTCGCCAACACGCTGGTCACGCTCGAGGTGGAGGGCGTGAGGGACGCCGATGCGCGCGGCTCCGAGCCGGTCATGAAGAATGGCGCGATGGTTGGCCGCACGACCTCCGGCGGCTACGGATGGCGGACCGGCAAGTCGCTGGCGCTGGCGATGGTCAATCCTGAGTTCTCGCAGGTTGGCGGCGAGGTCGACGTGCGCATACTCGGCGAGACGCGCCGGGCGGTCGTGATTCCCGACAGCCCTTATGATCCGGCGAACAAGGCGCTGAAGGGCTAAGATCTCGCCGCCGCGACGAAGGTCGCAGAGAGAGGGGATCGGCGCAGATGTTCACCAAAATCGCCGTGCTTGGCCTCGGCAAGGTCGGGCGCCTCGCCGCTGAACTTTTGTCCGACGCGGGGTTCGATGTCGCTGGCGTCGACGCGCGCCCTTTTCCCGACGCGCCGTTCCCCGTCCGTGCCGTCGACCTTAGCGACGCTCGCGAGACGAGCGAGGCGCTCGCCGGACGCGAGGCCGTTCTCTCCTGTCTGCCTTACGCGTTGAACAAGGAGGTCGCGTCGGCGGCGCACGCGCTCGGGCTTCACTATTTCGATCTCACCGAGGACGTGGGAACGACGAAGCACATCCGCGCGCTCGCCCGCACGGCGAAAGGGATTATGGCGCCGCAATGCGGGCTTGCGCCAGGCTTCATCGGCATCGTCGGCGCGCACCTGGCCCAGCGGTTTGAGCGCGTGCGCTCGATCCGGCTTAGGGTCGGCGCGCTGCCGCAGCATCCGACCGGTCTTCTCGGCTACGCCTTCAACTGGTCGCCCGAGGGCGTCGTCAACGAATATCTCAACGATTGCGAAGTGATCGAAGAGGGCGTTTTGAAGACCGTCTCAGCCATGGAATGGCTGGAGACGGTCTATGTCGGCGGCGTCAGGCTCGAGGCCTTCACCACCTCCGGGGGCCTCGGCATGATGTGCGAGACCTTCGCCGGCAAGGTCGAGAACCTCGATTACAAGAGCCTGCGTTATCCGGGCCATGCTTCGCTGATGAATTTCTTCTTCCACGAGCTGCTCATGCGGGAGGATCGCGCCGCGGCCGGCAAGATCCTCACTCACGCCAAGCCTCCCGTCGACGACGACGTAGTCTATGTCCATGCCGCGGCCGAAGGCTGGACGGAAGGGCGCCTCGGCCGCGGGGAATTCGTGCGCGCCTACTATCCAATCGAGATCAAGGGCGAGCCGCGCACGGCGATCGCCTGGACCACGGCCGCTTCCGTCGTCGCCGTGATCGAGATGGCGCGCTCAGGCGCATTGGCGCCCGCGGGCTTTCTCAAGCAGGAGACGATCCCGCTCGAGCGCTTTCTCGAGACGCGCACGGGAAGGCTTTATGCGGAGCATGGACGAAGCAATCCATAGAACGAAGGGGGCCGCCCCATGATCTCTGGATTGCTTCGCTTCGCTCGCAATGACGGCGGCGAAGCGCCTGAACGCGCACCCTCTAAAATCCCGCGAACGCCGCGCTGCGCGCCTGCACGGCCTCGGCGCGCTTCGGCGGATTGGGAATCATGTCGATATTGTAGGGCGTCGACTCGTACACCGCCTTGACCCAATTCGTGTAGATATGCGCCGTGTGGCGCCACAGATTGGGCGCGGCGCGCGACGGATCGTCGCCGGGGAAATAGTGCTTCGGCAGCGGCCAGGCCGGGTCGTTCGCCGAGTCGCGATGATATTCGACGCCGAGCGTGTCCGTCTCGTATTCGGGGTGATTGAGGATATAGACGCGGCGGGGAAAGAGCGCGCTGTCATCGTCGAGCGGTTCGGACTCGACGAGCATGTTCGGCCCGGCCTCCTCGGAATCGGCGACGATTTCGAGCGCCGGGACCTTCAGGATGTCCTCGCGCCGCGGGCTCTTCCAGCGCGACACCGGCGCTGGGAAGAGGTCGGGAAAGCCGAACAGGAGCCCGGTCTTGTCCGAGAGCAGCCGATGCTCGAACAGGCCGAACAGCTTCTGCTTGCCCTTGTGGCTGTCGATGTCGTGGAAGAATTTCAGCGCCGCCTTCGCGCCCCAGCACAGGAAGAGGCAGGAGAAGGCGTTCGTCGTCGTCCATTGCAGGATGTCGGCGACCTCCGGCCAGAAGGTCTCCTGCTCGACCCGGTCTTTCAGCGCGTTGACGCCGGTGACGATGAAGCCGTCGAACTTCTTGTCGCTCACGTCGCTGAAGGGATTGTAGAACTTGCGGATGTGGTCGGCCGGGGTGTTGCGCGTGTGCCGTCCGGCCGCGACGCCGCGCACGTAGGAATCCGTCGCGACGAAGCTCAGGTTCACCTGCAGCATCGTGTTGCCGAGCCAGAGCGCGAGCTGGCGCTCGGTCGAGATCTTGTCCGCCATCAGGTTGATGATGGCGATCTCGAGCGGACGGATGTCCTGCTGTTCGGCCTGGCTGCGGTCGATCGCCAGCGGGCTGCCGAGCGACGGCAGGAACGGGTGGATTTCCTGGCTATTGATAATGACGGGCATTTCGGACGCTCACTTCAGACGATGCTCTGTGGCGCCGAAGGGCGACAAAGGCAAATTTTCATACTCATCCGATTGGCCGTGAATTACGGCATGAACCCGCGGGATGCGCAAGACGCCTCAGCCTTCCACCGCGGCCCGGCGCTGCTGCAGCAGCGCGCGGTAGATCTCGTCGTCGCCGCACAATCCAGCCATCCGGCCAAGCTGGTCGACCAGAACGATCGGGTTGCCCGAGACGCGGCGCAGCGCGATCGCCGATCGCATCTTCAAATCGATCGGCGCGACCACGACGTCGACATCGTCACGAGGCGTTTCGCCGGTCGCTCCATCCGCGTTCGCCATCCTGCCGGCCGCGCCGTCGAGGGTGACGCCGACCGGCCTGTCTTCGCTGTCGAGTTGCACCCGAACGCGGCCGTCGCGGTCCAGCATCACTTCGTTCTCGCTGCGGCGCAGCGACGCCGCGGGCGTCATCAGCGCGCTGCCGCGCAGCACGTTGAGCGGGTTCATGTGCTTGACGAATTCCGCCACATAGGCGTCGGCGGGGCGCAGCAGGATGTCCTCCGCCGTCCCCCATTGAACGATCCGGCCGCCTTCGAGGATCGCGATCCGGTTGCCGATCTTCAGCGCTTCGTCGAGATCGTGGCTGACGAAAATGATCGTCTTCTTGAGATCCTTCTGCAGGAGAAGCAGCTCGTCCTGCAGCTTGTCGCGGATCAGGGGATCGAGCGCCGAGAACGGCTCGTCCATGAGCAGAATGTCGGCGTCGGTGGCGAAAGCGCGCGCCAGACCCACGCGCTGCTGCATGCCCCCCGACAGCTCATGGCCGAATTTTTCCGCCCATTGCGTCAGGCCCACCATGGCGAGCTTGTCGGCGACGATCTTGTCGATTTCCGCCTTGGGCATGCGCCGAAGCTCGAGCCCGAAGCGCGACATTCTCCTTGACCGTGCGCCACGGCAAAAGCGCGAACTGCTGGAACACCATGGCGATGCGGCTCGTGCGCAGCATCCTCAGTTCATCGGCGCTGCAATGGGCGACGTCGATCGCGCCATTTCCATTGCGGACCAGAACCTTGCCCCGCGCCACCTTGTTGAGGCCGTTGACCGCCCGCAGGATCGTCGACTTGCCAGACCCCGAAAGGCCCATGAGCACGCAGATTTCGCTCGGCTCGATCGAGAGATTGACCCCGGCCGCGCCGAGAACCACGCCGGTCGTCTTGAGAATCTCGTCGCGCGTCGCGCCCTTGTCGATGAGCGCCAGCGCCTCGGGCCTGCTTGTCGCCGAACACGATATCGACATTGTCGAAAACCACGGCCGACATTTTCAAGCGCTTCCTTTCCGCTCGGGGTTGCGGAAGACGCGGTCGAGCACGATCGCAAGCAGCACGATCGACACGCCGGCCTCGATGCCCATCGGAATGTTGACCGTTCCGAGCGCGCGCACCACCGGCACGCCGAGCCCGGCCGCGCCGACCAGCGCGGCGATGACGACCATCGACAGGCTCAGCATGATGCACTGGGTGACGCCGGCCATGATCGTCGGCAGCGCGTAGGGCAATTCCACCTTCCACAGCAATTGCCGCTTGGTCGCGCCGAACGCCTCGCCCGCTTCCTTCAGCGGCAGCGGGCGCCGAGACGATGCCGAGATGGGTGAGGCGGATCGGCGCGGCGATGGCGAAAATGACCGTCGAGATCAGGCCCGGCGCCGAGCCGAGATGAAAGAGGACCAGCGTCGGGATCAGGTAGACGAAGGTCGGCAGCGTCTGCATGAGGTCGAGCAGCGGCCGCAGCGCCGCGTAGAGCCACGGCCGATGGGCCGAGGCGACGCCGACCGGCACGCCGATGATGACGCTGGTCAGCGTCGCGAACCCAACGAGCGAGATCGTCTCGACCGTCGCCTGCCAATAGCCGAGATTGGCGATGAAGAGGAAGGCGATGACGACGAAGGCCGCCAGGCGCCAGGACCTGTGCAGCCAGTAGGCGAGCGCAGCCAGCGCAAAAACGACGACGAGGAACGGGATGTGGAGCAGGATCGCAGTGAAGCCGTCGACCATAAAATCGATCGCCGCCGTCACCGCATCGAAGAAACCGGCCGCGTTGTCCTGCAGCCAGGTGATCCCGATCTTGACCCAGCGCCCGAGCGGTAGTCTTCGGCTCGGTGAACCAGCTCTCCAACCCCGTCCCTCCAAGCAGCAGCGCCGACGAACCCGCTTCAAGGACGCCGCCCGCGCATAGCGCGGACGGACAGAGGCTCGCCCGGACGCTGAGTTAGGCTAGAGGCCGAGGCTCTTCTTGACCGCCTCGAGCCCCGGCTTGCCGTCGAACGTCGTCACGCCATCGAGCCACGCGGTGAGCTGCGGCGGATTGGTCTTGAGCCACTCCTGCGCCGCCTTCGGCCCTTCGTCGCCGTCGGTGAGGATCTTGTTCATCACCAGGTTTTCGATGTCGACGGTGTAGACGAGATTCTTGATCAGCTTGGCGGCGTTCGGGCATTCCTCCGCCCAGCCGGCGCGCTCGTTGGTGTAGACGACCGCGCCGCCGAAATTCGGCCCGAAGCTGTCGTCGCCGCCGGTCAGGTACTGGATCTTGAAATTGACGTTCATCGGATGCGGGCGCCCAGCCGAGGAAGACGACGTCTTCCTTGTGGCTCGTCGCGCGCTGCACTTCCGACAGCATGCCCTGCTCGCTCGATTCGACCAGCTGGAAGTCCTTCAGTCCGAACTTGTCGCCCTTGATGAGGTCGAGGACGAGGCGGTTGCCGTCGTTGCCGGGCTCGATGCCGAAGATCTTGCCATGCAGGGAATCCTTGAACTTCTCGATATCCTTGAAGTCCTTCAGGCCCTTGTCATAGGTGTACTGCGGCACGGCGAGCGTATATTTCGCGCCGACCGGCAGGTTCGCGCCGACCACGACCACCGACTTGTCCGCGACATAGGGCTTGCGGTCGTTCTCCATCGACGGCTCCCAGTTGCCGAGGAACACGTCGATGTCCTTGTTCTTCATCGATGCGTAGGTGACGGGAACCGAGAGGACCGTGATCTTCGGCGTATAGCCGAGGCCTTTGAGGATTTCGCTGGCGATCGCGGTCGTCGCGGTGATGTCCGTCCATCCGACGTCGGAGAATTTCACGGTCTTGCAGCTTTCCGGATCGCCGGCGAATGCGGCGCTCACGCGACGAGAGCGCGATTGCGCCCGATAACGCCAGAACTGCTGATAGCCTCATCATCGTCTCCCTCGATTGTGCGGCCCGACGCCGCCCCGGCCCAAGTCCCGCCGGGAGTATCGGCGGGCGGCGAAGTGCGGTCAAATCCAATAATGTTCGGCCTCCGCCTCAAAAGTCCGCGCCGTTTGAGCTTCCACCCATGAACCGCTAGAAGCGGGCGCGACCCCGCCTTTGCGAGCCCCATTGCCCGAGCCCCTCAACCCGACGCCGCAGCAGCAGTCCGAAATCCTGATGCAGGCGCTGCCGCACATGCTGCGCTACGACGACGCGATCGTCGTGGTGAAGTACGGCGGCCACGCCATGGGGGACGAGGACAAGGCGCGCGACTTCGCCAAGGACATGGTGCTTCTGGAGCAGTCCGGCATCAATCCGGTGGTGGTGCACGGCGGGGGCCCGCAGATCGGCCTGATGCTGAAGAAGCTCGGCATCGAATTGCACTTCTCCGGGGGCTTGCGCGTCACCGACAAGCCGACGATGGAGATCGTCGAGATGGTGCTCGCCGGATCGATCAACAAGCAGATCGTAGGCTCGATCAACGCCGAGGGCGGCCGCGCGGTCGGCCTCTGCGGCAAGGACGGCAACATGGTCAGCGCGCGCAAGGTCCACCGCCCGCACGGGGCCGGCGAGGACGTCGTCGATCTCGGCTTTGTCGGCGAGCCCGACAAGGTGGACGCGACCGTGCTCGAGCAGATCCTCGGCCGCGAGCTGATCCCGGTGCTGGCGCCGATCGCGCAGGGGGCCGACGGGCAGACCTACAACATCAACGCCGACACCTTCGCCGGCGCCGTCGCGGGCGCGCTTCACGCCAAGCGCCTCCTGTTCCTGACCGACGTTCCGGGCGTCCTCGACAGGAACCGTGAGCTCATCAAGGAACTGCGGATCGACGACATCCGCGCCCTCATCGCCGACGGCACGATCACCGGGGGCATGATCCCCAAGGTCGAGACCTGCATCTATGCGCTGGAGCGGGGCGTCGAGGGGGTGGTGATCCTGGACGGCAAGGTTCCCCATGCGGTGCTGATCGAGCTGCTCACCGATTACGGCGCGGGGACGCTCATCACGCGATAGCGAGGCTTCGGGAACGGACATGCGCATTCTGGCGATCGACACGTCCGTCGGCGCCGCGTCGGTCGCGGTCGTCGGAAAGCGGCCGGGCTGAGCCGCTCGCGGCGCTGAGCCGGCCGATGACGCGGGGCCACGCCGACGCCCTGGCGCCGATGGTGGAAGAGGCCATGCGCGGCGTCGACGGCGGGTTTCCTTCGCTCGACGCGCATCGCGGTCGCGACCGGTCCCGGCTCCTTCACCGGCATCCGCATCGGCCTCGCCATGGCGCGGGCGATGGGGGTGGCGCTCGGCATTCCCGTGGTCGGCGTTTCGACTCTCGCCGCGTTCGCCGCGCCGCTCCTCAGCGAGCCCCGGACCGGAATTATCGCAGCCGCGATCGACGCCCGCCACGGCTCGATCTATTTCCAGCTGTTCGAGCCATCCGGCCGCCCGCGGGGGCAGCCTCGCTGCGACACCCCCCGCGAGTGCGTGCGCGCGATCGGCGCGGGGCCCGCCTGGCTCGCGGGCGACGCGGCCGCGCTTGTCGCCAGCGAAGCGCAGCGGGCCGGCCTGCCTTATGACCTCGACGCCGCGAGCGCCGCGCCGGACATCGTCGCCCTGGCCTGGATGGGCCTCGCCGTCGACCCCGCCAACAGTCCCGCGCGCCCCCTCTATGTGAAGCCGCCCGACGCGCGACCGAATGCGGCCGAATCCATCGCCCGCGCGCCCGCCTGAGCGCGCCTCGGCCAAAACCCATGATCTTCGGCCTCAGCCGATCCTCCCCGCCCGTCATCCGCCTTCTCAGGCCCGACCGGGCGCAGGCCTGCGCGCGCCTGCACGGCCAGGGCTTCGCCCATCCCTGGTCGGCCGAGGAGATCGCGGCGCTGATCGCCAGTTCGTCGACCGTGGGCGCCGCGGCGCTCGATCCGGTCAACGGCCGTCTGCGCGGGTTCGTGCTCTCGCGCCTCGCGGCGGACGAAGCGGAGATCCTCACCATCGCGGTCGACGCCGCCTTCCAGGGCAAGGGGGTGGGGCGGGCGCTTCTTAGCGAGAACCTGCGCCAGGCGGCGAATGCGGGGGCGAAGGCGATGTTCCTCGAGGTCGCCAAGGACAACGCGCTCGGCGCTGGCCCTGTACGCGCGCTTCGGATTCGTCAAAGTCGGAGAGCGCGCCGGCTACTATCGCCGCAAGGACGGAACCCGGACCGCGGCCATCGTCATGCGCAAGGCGCTGGGTTGAGGGTCGAGCGCAGCAGGCGGCCCGGGAACTGGCGGCGGTTCAGAATGTTATCTGGCGGCCGGCCTATTTCCCCGCGACCGGAAAGCGCCTACATTAAGACCGGACCCCTCTGGAGCCCCTAATTGTCCGAATTGATTCTGCTTGAAGGCGCCGATGGGGTCGCAGACCGCGCGCGGAGCCCCACGGGCGTTCATCAAGTCATTCGGATGCCAGATGAACGTCTACGACGCCGAGCGGATGGGCGATCTCGCCGCCGAGGCGGGCTACCGGGAGACCAGCCGGGTCGAGGACGCCGAACTCATCGTTCTCAACACCTGCCATATCCGCGAACGCGCGTCGGACAAGATCTATTCCGAGCTCGGCAAGCTGCGTGAGCTCAAGGAAGAACGCGGCCGGACGGGCCGCCGGACGACGCTGGTCGTCGCGGGCTGTGTCGCCCAGGCGGAGGGGGCGGAGATCCTGCGCCGGCAGCCGGCGGTCGATATTGTCGTCGGCCCCCAGAGCTATCATCGCCTGCCTGCAGCTCCTGCTTGAGGCGCGCGTCCGCCCGGGCGTCGTCGACACGGACTTTCCTGCGGAGGACAAGTTCTCGAGCCTTCCGGCGGCCCGCGCCTGACGCCATTCGCCGCCGCGGCGTCGCCGCCTTCGTCACCGTGCAGGAGGGCTGCGACAAGTTCTGCTCGTTCTGCGTCGTGCCCTATACCCGCGGCGCCGAGGCCTCGCGGCCGGTGGCTCACATCCTCGACGAGATCGCGCGCCTCGCGAGCGCGGGGGTGCGCGAAGTCACGCTCATCGGCCAGAACGTCAACGCCTATCACGGGCTCGACGCTGATGGCCGGGCGATCGGGCTCGCCGCGCTGATCCGCGCCGTCGCGGCCGTGCCGGGAATCGCCCGCGTGCGCTACACGACCTCGCATCCGAACGACATGAGCGAGGACCTGATCGAAGCCCATCGCGACATCCCTGAGCTCGCGCCCTATCTCCATCTCCCCGTCCAGTCCGGCTCGGACGCGGTGCTGAAGGCGATGAACCGGCGCCATCGCGCCGCCGACTATCTCGACATCGTCGCGCGCGTGCGCGCCGCGCGCCCGGACATCGCCCTCTCGTCGGACTTCATCGTCGGCTATCCGGGCGAAAGCGACGCTGACTTCGAGGCGACGCTTGCGCTCATCCGCGCGGTCGGCTTCGCCTCGGCCTACGCCTTCAAATATTCGCCCCGGCCCGGAACGCCCGCGGCCGAAATGTCCGGCCAGGTCGACGAAGCGACGAAGGCCCGGCGCCTCGCCGAGCTTCAGGCGCTCATCGAGGATGAGCGGCAGGCCTTCAACCGGGCGACGATCGGCCGGCGCGTCGAGGTTCTGTTCGAGAAGAAGGGCCGGCGCGAGGGCCAGGTCATCGGACGGTCGCCCCATATGCAGTCGGTGTTCGCCGAGGGGCCCAGGTCGCTCATCGGCGCGCTCGCGACCGTCGAAATCCTCGCCGCCGAGCCTCATTCGCTGCGCGGACGCATTGTCTCGACAGCGTCGTAAATCGGAACTTTAGTAGCGTGAGAGATGATTCTGAACCTGGACGGGAACCATCGGAGAGAGCCAATTTGAAGCCGCAGGACATGTCGCCGACGCGCATCGCAGCCGCCCCCCCGGTCATCAATCCGACGCTCCGCGAATCCAAACCTGCCGAAATCGCCATCGCTTTCCCCGATAACGCCACCGCCTCGGTGGTCTTCGGCCATTACGACCAGAACCTTGCCCGCATCGAGCGCTCGCTCGGCGTCTCGGCCTACGCCAACGGAAATCAGGTCGTGATCAAGGGCCCGCGCGAGGCGAGCGAGCAGGCGCGCCGGGTGTTCGAGATGCTGTACGAACGCGTCAAGCAGGGCCAGCCAGCAAGCGAAGGCGATGTCGAGGGCGTTATCGCCGAGAGCGCCTATCAGGGGCTTCTGTTTCCGGGCGTGGAGGGGTCCAAGGACAGTTTCAGCGTCATCAAGACGCGCAAGCGCGGCGTCGTGCGCGCCCGCTCCGCGGCGCAGGACCAGTATCTGGCGGCCTTGCGCAAATGTGAGCTGGTGTTCGCCGAAGGCCCGGCCGGCACCGGCAAGACCTGGCTTGCGGTCGGCCATGCGGTGTCGCTGCTCGAGCAGGGTCTGGTCGAACGGCTGGTGCTGTCGCGTCCCGCGGTCGAAGCCGGCGAGCGCCTCGGCTTTCTGCCCGGCGACATGCGCGAGAAGGTCGATCCCTACCTGCGCCCCATCTATGACGCGCTCTACGACTTCATGGACGGACGCATGGTCGAGCGAGGCATGCAGACCGGCATGATCGAGATCGCACCGCTCGCCTTCATGCGCGGGCGGACCTTGTCCAAGGCCGCCATTCTTCTGGACGAAGCGCAGAACGCGACCGCCATGCAGATGAAGATGTTTCTCACCCGCCTCGGCGAGGGTTCGCGGATGATGGTCAACGGCGATCCGAGCCAGATCGACCTCGCGCCCGGACAGAAATCGGGGCTTGGCGACGCGATCGGGTTACTCAAGTCGATCCCGCGCATCGGCCATGTCCGCTTCACCCATGTCGACGTCGTGCGCCACGATCTCGTGCGCCAGATCGTCGAGGCTTATGGGCGCGCGGGCGAGCAGGGGCAGCCGACCGCGGCCAGATGAAGGTTTCGCTCGACATCAGCGTGTCCTCGCGCCTGTGGCGGCAATTGCCTCGGGCGCGGGCCATCGCGCGCGAGACGATCGCCGCCGCAGCGGAAAGCGCTGGGCCGGGCATAGACCGTCCGGAAGGGCGGGCGTCCTTACCGACGCCCTATGGCGGCGACGTTAGCCTCTGCCTCGCCGACGACGCCGCGTTGCGCGCGCTCAATTCGCGCTGGCGCGGGATCGACAAGCCGACCAACGTGCTCTCGTTCCCCGCGGCTCGATCCGACCCTCCCGGCGCCGCTCCGGCGCTGGGCGATATCGCGCTGGCCTTCGAGACGCTCGCGCGCGAGGCCGGGGAGCTTGGCGTCCCGCTCGCCGACCATTATCGCCATCTCGTCGCCCATGGATTTTTGCACCTGATCGGCTACGATCACGAGACGGACGCAGAGGCGGAGCGTATGGAGGCGCTCGAAACAAGGATTCTGGCGCGGCTCGGGGCGGCCGACCCCTATGCGCGCGCAGTCGCTGGCGGATGACCGTGACGGACGACAGGGAGCCGGCGCCGGAGGCGCCGGCCAGCGTTACCCGCGAACAGCCTTCGGGCCTCTTTGAGCGCGTGCGGGCCTTGTTCGGCCTGGAGCCGCCTTCGGCCCGCGACGATATCGAAGACGCGATCGAGGAGAGCGCGAGCGAGGAGTTCACCCCCCAGGAGCGCGCCATCCTCAAGAACGTGCTGGCGCTGCACGAGGTCAGGGTCGAGGACGTGATGGTGCCGCGCGCAGATATCATCGCGCTCGCGCTCGACACCCCCTTGAGCGAGGTGCTCGACTGCTTTCGCGACGCCGGCCATTCGCGCCTGCCGGTCTATGACGAGACCCTCGACGATCCGCGCGGCATGATCCACATCCGCGATTTCGTAGTCTTCCTCGCCTCCGATCCGCGTTTCGGACTCATGAAAGCGGCGCATGAGCAGCCTTCCAACGGCGAAGGTCAGCCGGGGCTCGATATGCCTCTTTCCTCGGCGCAGATTCTGAGGCCCGTCCTTTACGCGCCCCCATCGATGCCGGCGCTGGACCTCCTGCTCAAGATGCAGGCCTCCCGCACCCATATGGCGCTGGTGATCGACGAATATGGCGGGACCGACGGACTGGTGTCGATCGAGGACGTGATGGAGGCGATCGTCGGCGACATCGAGGACGAGCACGACGAGGACGAGGCGCCGGCGCTTCACGCGTCAGGCGACGGGCAATGGATCGCCGAGGCGCGAGCCCCCCTCGACGCTGTCTCCGAAGCGACCGGGTTCGATTTCTCCTCGCTTCCCGAGGCGGAGGAGGTCGACACGATCGGGGGGCTCATCACCGCGACGGCCGGCCGTGTTCCGGACCGGGGGGAGATTCTCAAAGGTCCCGGAGAATTCGAATATGAGGTGCTCGACGCCGACCCGCGCCGGATCAAGCGGGTGAAGATCCGGCCTCTCGCCCCGGCCGACCCGCCGCCGGTCGCTCAGCCGCCGTCCGTGGCGGCGAAGCCGGGCGAACCGGGGTAGGGCGCCCGTCGCTCTGTGCCCAATATTACAGATTTAATATGTTTTATTGTGATTTCGAGTTGCAGAAAAATGAGGTTAAGCAACTGAAAAGACTGAGTCGTGCGCAAAACTGAACACTGCGTCCGCGCGTACAATTTTAGGCCCGCGGCCGAGCGAGGCCAGAGCCGCGGAGACGCCTCGCGTCCCGCTTCAGGCAGCGGCTCGCTTGAGGCCGGCCGCCTCGCGCGACAAGGCCTCGACCGCGAAATAGTCGCCGGCCGCAATCGCCGCCTTCGGCAACATCCACGACCCGCCGACGCAGGGAACGTTGGGCAGCTTCAGATACTCGGGGGCTTTGGCGAGATCGATGCCGCCGGTCGGGCAGAAGCGCAGGTCGGGCAGGGGCGCGGCGAGCGAGGCGAGCAGCTTCGCGCCGCCGGCCGCTTCGGCCGGGAACAGCTTCAGCGCCCGGAACCCGAGCTCGCGCAGCGCCATGGCTTCGGACGCGGTCGCGCAGCCCGGCAGGAACGGCACCGGCGATTGCGCCGCGGCCTTCGCGAGCGCCGGGGGAGCGCCGGGGCTGACCAGAAACCGCGCCCCGGCCTTGACCGCTTCGTCGATTTGCTCGACCGAAACGATCGTGCCCGCTCCAACCACCGCTTCGGGCGCGCTCTTGGCGATCGCCCGGATCGCCGCCAGCGCCGAGGGCGTGCGCAACGTCACTTCGATCGCGTAGAGGCCGCCGGCGACCAGCGCCTTCGCCTGGGCGACGCCATCGTCGACGCTCACGACGGTTAGCACCGGAATCACCGGCGCGAGCGCCATGATGGCGGCTGTTTCGCCGTCGCGGGTGTAAAGCGGCATGGCGCCCTCCAGGAGTTCGAGACTTTGCCCTTAGCATGGCGAGCCCCGGCGCAGCGAGGCTCGCGATCGCGCCAGAATTGACTAGCAGGCTGCTGAATAAGTGGCGCGGAAGGGCTCTGGTGTTTGCCTTTGGGGGGTGATTCGCTGGCGTCGGCGAGGCGATTCGCGAGGGGATCGATGCGGGGCGAGGATCGGACGAGCGGGACGTTGTTCTCTTACGTCGACGTCGAGGGGCGGATCGCCGCGAATCATCCGCTGCGGGCGATGCGGCGGCTGACCAACGCGGCGCTGGCCCAGCTCGACGCGAGGTTTTCGGCGCTTTACGAGGGAATTGGGCGTCCCTCGATCCCGCCGGAGCGATTGCTGCGGGCCTCGCTTGTGCAGCTTCTCTATTCGATCCGCTCGGAGCGGCAGCTGGTCGAACGGCTGGAGTTCGACATGCTGTTTCGCTGGTTCGTCGGGCTTACGATCGACGAGAGCGTGTTCGACGCCTCGACCTTCTCGAAGAACCGCGACCGCCTGCTCACCCACGAGATCGCGCAAGAGTTTCTGTCTTCGCTTCTCGGCCTGCCGGAGGTGAAGGGGCTTCTGAGCGCCGAGCATTTTTCGGTCGATGGAACGATGTTGAAAGCCTGGGCGTCGATGAAGAGCTTCCGTCCCAAGAGCGCCTCTGGCGAAGGCCGGGGGAACGACCCGGGCGAGCCGCTGCCTCCGGGGCGCAACCGCGAGGCCGACTTCCGCAAGACCAAGCGCTCGAACAAAACCCACGCCTCGACGACCGACAAGGAGGCGCGCCTTTATCGCAAAGGCGCAGGCCAGGAGAGCCGTCTTTGCTATCTCGGCCATGCGCTGATGGAGAACCGCAACGGTCTTGTGGCGGCGCCCGAGGCGACGCTGGCGACCGGAACGGCCGAGCGCGAGGCGGCGGCTGCTTTCAGCCAGCGCTTGCCCTTTGGCGCGACGCTCGGCGCCGACAAGGGCTATGACGCCGAGGCCTTCGTCGAGGGCTTGAAGGCGCGTGGGATTGAGCCGCATGTCGCGATCAACGGGACGGTGAGCAAGCATGGCAAGGCGCGCAAGACCGCCGTCCCGGGCGAGGTCGCCGCGAGTGTGCGCTATGCGATCAGCCAGCGGCTGCGCAAACGCATCGAGGAAGGCTTCGGCTGGACGAAGACGGTCGGCGGCCTCATGCAGGTGAAGGTGCGTGGCCTCGACAAGGTCCGCGCCGCTTTCGTCTTCGCCATGGCCGCCTACAACATCGTCCGCCTGCCCAAGCTTATGGCCGCACCGGGCGAACTGCGTCCAGCGACATGAAAAGCCAGAGAACAATGACCCGACGTCACGCCAAAACCTCGAACGTGAGCCGCGCCCGCCTGCAAAAAATTGCGCTTGCCACCCCTCGTTGCGCAAACGCAGTGACTTTTTCAGCAGCCTGCTAAGGCAAAGCGCCGGATTCGACAACCAGGGCGCGAGGCCGCCGACACGCCGGCGCAAATAAGCGCCTATAAACGCCACTAAACGCGCCTAAACGCTAGTAAAATGACTCCAATTTACTAGCGTTTATTTTTCCGAATTGAGACTTTTCAAAGCGTTGCGAGCGATTGGAGTAAAAAATTTCTCCCTTTCGTCTTCACTCGCGCGCCGGTTGTGGTTGAGCCAGAATGTCAAACAGCGACGGCCTCTCCTCGCCCGGGTGGACACAAGCGCGAGACGGATTCCGATAAGAAGAATACATAGCGTAAATTTCTGATTATGTCAAGACGAAGCCCCGGCAGACACGGTCGATTCCGACAGGCGCTCGGGTCCCTCCCGCGAGCGGTTTGACGGTGGAAGGGCGGCGCACGATCTGATGAGACGTTTGGCGCCGCCTGAGACGCAAATGGATTTTTTCATTTTTCGCTCGCAACCCCATTGAAAAAACCCGATCCGGACGAATAAAACCGATAAATCGAAGCATTTCTGCTTGGGTTTCCTTGGATTTGCTTTGCAAGGAATTCGCGGCGCCCGTTGAATCCGGGCTTTGTGCGGCGTGACAAGGCGGCCGAGACCCGGTCGACCGGCTGATGGGAGGAAACGTGCAATGCGGACTTTTGCTTTTGTCGCCTGGCTCGTCGTCTGCGGACTTGCAGGCGTCGGCGCGGCGAGCGCGCTCACTTTGACCAGTCCAGACATTAAGCCCGGCGGGAAAATCGCCAATGAGCAGGTCGCCAACATCTTTGGCTGCACGAGCCCGAACGTGTCGCCGGCGCTCGCATGGTCCGGCGCGCCAAAGGCGACCAAGAGCTTCGCCATCAGCATGTACGATCCGGACGCGCCGACCGGCAGCGGCTTCTGGCACTGGTGGGTGGTCAACATTCCCGCCAGCGTGACGTCTCTGCCTAAGGGCGCAGGGAGCGGAACCGGATTGCCTGCAGGCGCGATGCAGGGACGCAACGACTACAGCATCACGAGCTATGGCGGCCCCTGCCCGCCGCCCGGCAAGCCGCATCATTACGTCATCACAATTTACGCGCTCGGCGTCGACAAGCTCGACGTCGACCGGAACGTCTCGCCTGCAGTGATCGGCTTCAACGTCAACGCGCATGTGCTGGCCAAGGCGACGCTGACTGGCCTCTACGGCCGGTGAGGACCGGATCGCGGGAAGCCCGCTGAGGAGGTCGGGCGCGTCGCGACGGCGGCCTGGGAGAAGACCGCCGCCGCGGCGCTCGTCGCCACCCCCGATCTCCGACACCGGAGCACCGTTCGCCTATGTCAGCCGGTGACCGCGTGGTCTATGGGGATAAATACCTATGGGACGACGAGGTTCGTTGGCGCGCCCGCTTCGATACACCCCGAGGCAGGACGGCTAGGCTCCGCCTCGCGCGCCGATCAGAAGCGCGAGGCCGAACGCCAGCACCGCGAGCGCGGCGGCGAATTCGAATCCCTTCGCCACCAGCGCAAGGCGCGAATTTTCCCCAGCCGCAAGACGCATCGCGGTCGACTTGGCGAAGACGGCGGTCCAGGCGAGCGCCCCAGTCGTGACCGCCGTGCCAATCGCCATGGCGAACGCGGCCGCGACTCCAGCCGCGAACAATCCCTGCGTCATCGCGAACACCAGCACCAGAATCGCGCCCGAGCAGGGCCGCGCGCCCGCGGCGATCACCGTTCCGGCCGCGTCGCGCCAGGAAAATGGTCCGTCGAGCCGAGTAGGGTCGGGAGCATGGACATGACCACATGCCTCTGCCGCCTCGGCCGGCCCTTCCGCGGCGCCGGGCGGACCGGCGCGATAGGCCGTGGCCGAGAGGCTGAAGGCAGGCCGCCCCCACGCAACGCCCGCGTAAGCCGGGGCGGCAGCCACCGCGCGGCGGCGATCGGCATGCCGGGCGAACGCCACGATCAGCGCTCCGCCCTTGCGCCAGACCAGCCACGCGCCAACGGCGGCGATGCTGCAATAGCTCGCGAGGTCGATCCAGTCAGCGGCGTGGTTCATCTCCGAAGCGGTGGCGGTGAAGACGAACCCGGCCGCGCCGACGAGCGCAATCGCGATCACGGCCTGGAGCAGCGCCGCCATCAGCGCCATGACGGCGCCGCGCTTGAGCGACGTTTCATTGGCCAGCATGTACGAGGCGAGGACCGCCTTGCCGTGACCGGGACCGGCGGCGTGCACCACGCCATAGGCGAGACCGAGGCCGACGAGGCCTAAAGCCGCGCTCGGCTGGCCGTGCAGCGCATGCACCCTGGCCGCGATGAGATGGGTGAGCCATGTCTGCTGGGCCATGAGCCAGCCGGCGAGGCCTTCAGGGCCGCCTCCGCTCTCGCCGCCGGCGACGGCGAACGGCCGCGAGGCGAATTGCGCCGACGCGGCCGCGACGGAGGCGCACCAGGCCGTTCCTCCAACGCCGATGGGAACGATCGCCCGCGTGGGGCGCACTGGGAGCCGATCGAATCGAGCCATGCCCAGATTCCTCGATTTCGCGCGCTTTTCCGCGAAAAACCGGCGTCCACTTTTTCGCAAGCCGCTGTCGTCATGGGCACGCGACGATCGCCGCGCTCGCCATTTTGAAACCGAAATTGGTCCCCGGCGCGAGGTTGGTGAAATACGATTCCGTCAGTTTCTGCTTGTCGCTCGCCTCGAGCGGCTTCGGCTTCGCGACGGTGACCTCGCACCCTTGCGGCGCGGAGACCAGCTTCACGGGCTCCTTGTCGTCGAATTCGAAGTCGATGAAAAATTCCGGATCGGCGACCCGAAGGGTGAGAAACTTGCCGACCGGCTCCGGCGTCTTCAAGGGCAATGTGACATGAAACTCGACCAGATGGTCAGGCCGCTCCTGCATCCAGTAGTCCGTGACCCTGTCGAAATCCATGGCTTTGCCGCCGATCTTCAGGGTGGTGAAATAGCCGACCTCGGCGAGACTGCCGGCGTTCTCCTTGGCCAGCGAGGCGAACTGCTCCTTGCCCGCGAGCTGGCCGGGCGGCGCGAGGCCCTGGATGGCGAAAGATGAATACATCTCACCGAAAACCCAGTCGTGAACCACCGCTGAAACCTTGCCCTCGGGGTTGAACTCGATTTGGCTCTTGACGGTGATCCAGACGTGCGGGTGCGCGCTGGCGGGCCCTGTTGCGAGCCCCAACGCGAGTCCCACCGCCGCTGCTCGCCAATTCCGCCGCCGGCCGTCCATAGGGGAGTTTCCTTGCGGGCAAAGTGCGGCGACCAGATGGCGCGCGGCTTGATCATGGTTGAGCGAATCTTAACCCTGCATGGTTCAGCGTTTCTTAAGCCAATCGGCTCAAGTTTCGCGCCATGGCGCGTTGCGTTTCGCCTGTTGTGCTCGCGTTTATCGCGGCTCCGTGTCTGACGAGCTGCGGATTCCTCGGCCGTCCCGAGCGGCCGATCTGGCGAACGCAGGCCGAAGAGGCCTGCTTCGCCCGCAGGCAGGTCACCCTCTCCGACGCCATCGTCGCCGCGCCCGAGATCGACGGCCCGGGCATTTGCGGCATGACGCGTCCGCTCAAGGTGTCGGCGCTCGCCGAAGGCTCGATTGCGATCGACAAGACGCTCACCATCGACTGTCTGATGGTCCCGGCGCTCGAGGCCTGGCTCAACGCCGTCGTCGAGCCCGACGCTCAGGCCCGCTTCGGGCAAAGGGTCGCGACCGTCGACGTGTTCGGCGCCTATAGCTGCCGGGGCATCGACAATATGCCCGGCGCGCGCCTCTCCGAGCACGCTTTCGGCAACGCAGTCGACGTCGCGGGCTTCACGCTCGCGGACGGCAGGCGCATCGATTTCGTCCACGACTGGAAGAGCGCCGGCACTCAGGAAGCAGCGTTCCTGCACGAGGCGCATGCGGGCGCCTGCCAGTATTTCACCACGGTCCTAGTTCTACTGTGTCACGATGATCCCGGATTGGATCGTCGTGATGGCAAAGCTTGGCAACACGGGCAGCGCATGAGGGTGCGGGCGAGCGCGATCGTGAGTTGCCTTCGGATCGTCGCGATCGAATTTTCGACATGTCGTTCGGGTCGGATTGGCGGCGCCTCTGGGTTTGGGACGCAAGGATAGGCGAGACATTTGGCGCTGCCGGGGGCCTGAGGGGGGAATCGCCGCTCGTTCGCGGATGAGAAAACCGTAGGCGGCGATGCAGAGGACGGCGTGGTGATGGAATCCGCGCCAGCTTCGCCCTTCGAAATGGGCGAGGCCGAGCTCGCTTTTGAGTTCCTCGTAGTCGCGCTCGATGCGCCAGCGCAATTTGGCCGTGTCGACGAGAACGTCGAAAGGGATGTCTTCGGGCAGGGTCGAAAGCCAGTATTTCGTCGGCTCTTTTTCGCCCTCGGGCCATTCGATGAGAAGCCATTCCAGCGGATGAGGCGTTGAAAACTTCCAGTCCCGCGAAGCCGGCCGGATCCGCACGGCGGCGAAGCGCGAAGACAAGATTTCGTTAGAGCCCTCCCGCCATGGAACGATGCGCCAAGCCTCCTCGGGAAGCCCCCGCGCCAGCGTCTTGGCGGAAACAGGGATACGCCCGCCGTCGCGGCGCATACGCGATGGCGGGCGGCCTCGTCCGCTCCAGGGTTTGGGCGGCAGCGGTTCGACGCCAGGCGGCCAGACGCTGAGCGTCGATTGCACGCCAACCACATAGGTCAAACCGCTGGCTGTTACGGCGGAGCGGAACGCGCCGTCGGCCCCATAACCGGCATCGGTCAGCAGGACGCCCGGAGCGACGCCCGCTGCGAGGGCGGCCCTGATCTGAGCGAGGGCGATCTCTGGTTTGGTCTGGAATGTCACGTCGTCCGGGACACCAGCCTCCTTGCGCCGGGCTTCGTCCACAGCCCAATCTTCCGGCAGATAAAGCCGATAGGCAATCGGCAGGCTCGCCGCATGATTGGCGATCGAAAGCGTCACCGCGATCTGACAATTGTCGGTCTTGCCGAGCCGCCCGCAATATTGCCGGGCGACGCCCACTGAATGAACGCCTTTCTTGGCGAAGCCCGTGTCGTCGACAATCCAGGCCTCGATCTTCCCTTGCGCCTCGATCGCCGGCAGGACCAGTTCGCGCGCCTTGGCCAGAACCGCCTCGTCCGACCAAGCCGCCTGGCCGACCAGATGCAGAAGCGATTGATGCTTGGCCGAAACCCGAGCCGGCGCAATAATCGCCGCCATCGGCTCGACGCTCTTGCGTTCGCCGGGCATCAACAGGCCAGTGCAATAATCTTTGAAAGGCCCCGCACGATCCTCGCGGCGCAAAACTGTCGCCAAGGCTTCAACATATTCAGAAAAACGCGATTCACTCGATTGCGTCCAAAGCTCCATCTTCCCCGCCATTCGCCGACCAGCCGAATCGGCAGGTTACCAAATCCAAAGGCGCAGCGAATCTGCGCAAATGTGACTCAGTAGAACTAGTAGCCTGAGTTCAGACGAACTGAGGGTATAGCCTTGCGAGCTTGACGCGGGCGTCGGCGGTTGTGAATTGCCAATCCGCTTTGGCGTGCAGGGTGTTGCGGCGCTTTTGCCAGGCGGCGACTTCGGCGACCAGATCGGCCTTGTCGCAGATGCGGCGATCGAGGCATTGGGTCGAGAGGACGGCGAGCTCGGATTCGGCCATGTCGAGCCAGCTTCCGTGCTTGGGCGTGTAATGCCATTCGAATCGTTTGACGAGGCGGCGCGCTTCGGCGGCGGGAAAGGCTTCGTAGAGCGACGCAGCCGTATGCGTGCTGAGATTGTCCTGCACCAGAACGATCTTGTCCGCGCCGGGAAAATGCATGTCGGACAAATCCTTGAGCGCGTGGGCGTAATCGACGGCCGCGCGCCGGTCCGTGACCTTCACGCGCCGCCAGCCTTCGAGCGGCGCGAACATCATGAACAGATTGGCCACGCCATTGCGCTCGTATTCGTAGTCGTAACGCTCCGCTTGTCCCGGCGTGGCCGCGATCGGCGCGCGCGTCTCGGCGATGAGTTGCTTCGACGTTTCATCGAGGCATACGAGGGGGCGCTTGGGATCGTGCGGCCTCTGGTAAACTTCCAGCACGTCTTCCATGTTGGCGACGAAGGCGGCGCTGGCCTCGGGCGCGATCACCCATTGCTGCTTGCGATGGGGCTGGAGAATGTTTTTTTGAGCGTCCGCCCGATCGTGTTGTCACTGGCGCTCCCGACGATCTGCAACTCGACGACTTTCTCCTCCAAAAGACGCAGCGTCCATCTGGCGTGGCCAGCCGGGGCCGATCCGCAAGCCAGAGCGATCAGCTTGGCTTCCGCGGCGCCGTCGAAAATCCGGCGAGGGGCCGATTTGGGATTGTACTTGCGCATCAGGACGGCTTCGAAGCCTTCCACGACAAGTTGCCGTCGCGTTCGCTCGATCGTCGGGATGCTGGTGTCCAGCGCCTCGGCGATCCGGCTGTCGCTCCATCCCTCGCCCGCCTCCGACACGTCCGCTTTCAGAAGGATGCGAGCTTTCGTCAGCAAATGCGCGGCGCGCTTGCCCCTGCGGACAAAGTCGTCGAGCCGGGCGCGCTCCTCTTCGCTCAGCTTGACTACGTACTTCTTGACGGCAACCTCTTGCCTGGCCACGAATTATCTCCATCGCGCAATCGCCAAGCCATTGATTTAGACAATCCCGTCAAACTCAATGACGTGAGCCACTAGGCCCAGGCGCGGACGTCTTCCACACCAACCACATCCATCTCGATCTCGCCAATCACGGCTCGACCGACACCGGCGCGAGGCGGATCTGCAAGCCGACGCCCGCGCCCGACCTCCTGCCCGCGCCCGCCGCGCCCGACGGCCTGCCGCCCGCGCCTGAAATCGACGAGCCGCTCGACATCGCGCACTTGAGCGCGCCCGCGCCCGAGGCGCCCGGCGTTGAGCCCGCCGCTCAGCCCGCGCTGGCTTCTTCGCCGGACGTTTCGTCCGGAACGGGCGGCCCGGACGTCGGCCTGCCGCCGGCGCCGATCGGCGCAAGCAATCCTTCGCCTATCCTGCCGGCCGGCGCGGATTCGAGCGTCGATCCGAGCCCCACTTCGTCGATCCGCCGCCACGGCGGCTAGGAATCGCCCCTGGGAGCCTGGCGCCGAGCGCGCGGGGCGCGTCGGCTGGCGAACGAGCTTCTAAGCAGATTCCGTTTGGCTAACCAACGGATAGGTTTTTTGCGGTTTGCTGCCTGCGCCGATTTGCAAGGTGTATGGCATGGCGGGAAAGTCTCCGGTTATGGCGAGCGATGAACAACGCGCCGGCCTCTTGGCTCTTGCCGATTCACGTGATCGCGGCGAGGCGGACCGGGCGCGCGCCGTGCTTTTGACGCTGGCTGGTTGGACCAGCTCCAAGATCGCGGAGGCGTTTGGCGTGCGCGAAGATACGGTTCGCCTGTGGCGCAGCGACTTCACCGCTGGCGGTGTCGCAGCGCTGAAGACCAGCATCGCGCCAGGCCCGCCTCCGGTGAAGAGTGAAGCCGCCTTGCGCGTCGTCACCCCCTTGCGGGAAGAACCTGTGGCCGACCGGCGCAACTGGACGATCCCCCGCCTCCGCGCCGAGATCGAAGCGCGCGAGGGCGTGCGCATCAGCCGTTCGCAACTGTCCAAGGCCTTGCGAAAAAAAAGTTCCGTTGGCGGCGGCCCCGGCACACGCTGAAGGGACGTCAGACGGAAAGCGAGGTGGAACGGGTGGGCCTGCGCCTGCAACTGCGCAAACAGCAGGCCGAAGCGGGCGACATTGTTCTTCTCTACGGCGATGAGAGCGAGGCGCTGACGCATCCCTATCTCGCCCGCGCCTGGGCGAAGTCGGGGGCGGACTTGCGTGTGCCGGCGCCTGGGCAGGCCAAGAAGGTCGCGATGCTGGGGTCGCTTGATCACGTCACGCGCCAACTCATCGTCCTGACCTGCCCGACCAAGCGCAGCAGCGATTTCATCGCCCATCTGGAGCAACTCGACCGTCTCTTCGGACCGCAGCCCGGGCGACAGGCCAAGCCGGTCGTGCTGGTCGAGGACAATGGTCCGATCCACACCAGCAAACGCTCGCTTGCCGCCCTGGCCGCCCGCGCACACTGGCTCACCGTCGAGTGGCTGCCGAACTACGCCCCCGAACTCAATGAAATCGAGCCGGTCTGGCGCGATCTTAAGGTCCATCACCTCGCCCACCAGACCTTCACAGACGTCGCCGCCCTCGACCAAGCCATCCATGACGCCGTCATCGATCTCAACCGCGAGCGCACCCCCGATCCGTTGGCCATGCCAAGAATCTCTGCTTAGGCCGTCACGGCCTCACGCCGGGAAACCATTCGACGTGCTCGTCCCCGGCGCGACCGTAATAGACCGCCCGGCTCCCGGCAAGACTGACGAAATAGCCAACGCAGCCCGCGTCGGCGATCCGACGGCAGAATTCGCCATAAGCAATCTCCTGCCGCTGGATGGCGCGGACCGCCTTCTCCACGCCTTCCGCCGAGAACTTCATCGCGGCGCCGCCGGCCTTGTGGACCTCCACCTCCTCGAAATCGCCGTCGGGCGTGTAGTAGGTCTTCCGGCCGGCGACGAGATCGGCGTGGTAGCGCTCTATCCCGACCTGCATCAGCGCCTTCACCACCTCGGGAAAGGTGATGCGCTCCTCGTCCGAAGCCTCGCTCATTTCGCGCACGACATCCTTCACGTGGGCGTTCATATCGTTGCTCCTCTCGTCTTTGTGCGGCCGTCAGTCGACCGGCGCGCCTCGTAGTCCTTTGCTGCGCACAATGGCCTTCATCGCCGCTGCAATGATTTCGCGCGTCTCGCTATCGAGAGCGGCGAAAAACTCCTGATCATTCTCATCCGCCAAGGCTGCGAGCTTCGGGGTGACCGCGCGCCCCTGACGGGTGAGCGCCAGCGACTGGAAGCGCCGGTCGCCGGCGGTGGCGCGCCTGACGATCAACGCCTTGGCGATCAGGCGGTCGGCGAGCTTCGAGATCGCGCCGCGAGTCATGCCGAGCCGATCGGCGAGCGCGCTTGGCGCGCTCTCGCCTTCGTAGAGCTCACGCAGGACGACCCATTCGGCGACCGTCACCCCGCGCCCCGCAAGCTTGAGGCTGAAAGCGTGCGACACGTGGTTCGACACGTAACGAAGCCAGTAGCCGAGATGCGATTCGAGCGAGCTCAATTCGGTCGGGCGCGACACGTCGCCTCCATCAGTTTCCACGGAAACTATCAGCAGACAGTTTCCTTGTCAACTTCCCTTATCGACCTACGCCGTCGCGTCGGTCGTGCATTGGCGGGTCGGGTCAAAAATTGGACGCCGATTTGCGCCGGATCGCGCTTGCCGTCTTTCCTGTCGTTGGCGCCGGGGCGATCTGCTAGATTCGCGGACGTTCGCGTGGCGTTCAGTCGCCTCGAGGGGGAGAGCCACATGGCCTTGGCATGGAGTTCGCGCGCGGCGCCGGGCAGCTATTCGGCGTCGGCTAAACTGATGCACTGGTTTGTCGCGGCGGCGGTGATCGCGCTCCTCGCCCTGGGTCCGGTGATGAAGAGGCTCGTGCCCGAGGGCTCGCTCAGGGACAATCTCTACAATTTCCATGAGGCGCTCGGCGCGCTTGTGCTGATCGTCATGGTCGTGAGGCTCGCCAGGCGCGCAGCCTTCGGCGTGCCCGCCCCGGGCGCGTCCATGCCGCTTGTCGAGCAGCGCGCTTCACTCTGGGCGCAATACGCCCTCTACGCTCTCCTATTCGCCACGACCGTGCTCGGGTGGGCAGGGACGAACGCTTATGGCGATCCGGTCAGCGTCTTCGGTCTCTTCGACTTTCCCGCCATCCTCGGCAAGGATCAGCCGCTGTCGGACCGCATTTTCGTCTGGCATCTGATCTGCGGGATTGTGATCGGCGTGATTGTCGCGCTCCATGTCGCGGGCGCGCTCTACCATTGGCTAGTCAGGGGCGATCGCGTCCTGCAGCGCATGCTGCCTGGCAATTGAACGCTGCGAAACGTGCGCCGCCGCTCCAGTCTTGAGCCTCTTACGATGCAGTCGCCGCAAGGGGAGCGTCAGAAAGGCCCGACTGAGAGCGCCACTGGTCCGTCGCGGAGGCGGTTCGGGCGCAGCCGATGGTGCAGTGCGCATTGCAGCCTTTCGGTGTGTCGAATTGCTCGCGAAGGTCAGCATAGGTGTAGGCGAGGAGGTCCTTCGAGAAACTCTCCCGCGTCGGGTAGCACCAGTGCACGTTTCCGAACTCGTCCACGTAGAGATAGCGGGAGCCCGAGCGACACTTGAAGGGCGCTTCGCCGGACTCGATCATCTTCCCCCGGTACCCGAAGGCTTCGTTCGCACGGTCGCCGATGCGGCGCTTCGCTTCATCATACGCACTCAGTTCCTCGTGCGACAGCCGCAACTGTCCGTCCTGGTCATGAACCAGCAGAATGCGCGGCGTGAAGCCGTGGGCCTTCGCGAAGTCCACGACCTCGAGAGCCTCTTCCGCCGGCGCGCTGCCGATGACGCCGCTCATGACCACCTTGAAGGTCGCGTTGGCCGCAAGGAGCTCCAGCTTCTTTCGCAAGGGCTTTAAGGTTTTCACGGTGACGGCGTTTGGATTGACCCCGTCCACGCTGATCTGCATGTCCGTGAGGCCAGCGCCATTGAGAGCTTCAATGAGGGCCGGCGTCAGACGCCACCCGTTCGTGATCATCATGCGTCGCTTGAAACCCAGCCTCCTCATCTCAGCCACGAGGTCCGGGAGGCGCGGGTGCATCGTCGGCTCGCCGCCCGTCAGGCAGACCGCCCACGCACGGAGCTCCGCCAGCTTCGCGAGGCGTAACGCAAGTTCCTCGTACGGCACCGGATCGGACGTGCGGTCGTACTCGGTGCAGTAACCGCATTTCAGATTGCACCGCCGTGTCACGACCACCTGGGCGAGCCAAGGACCGTAGCGAAGCCACTGGAAAACATTCAAACTAGCCATGTTGCTCTAGCCCTGAGCGTCGCATTGTGAGACCCCCGGACGGCGGACCTGTCCAATTCGACGGCGTCCGTGATAGCAGAAAACGCTCCCGAGAGCAGGAATTGCCTCGTCAACCGTTATTGCGCGCCGAGTCTCCGCCATCCTCATTGCTCGCGTAAGCGCCTTTCGGCCGCTGGATTGCTACGTCGCCGTAGCCCGTTGAAAGACGGTGACGTCGATGGGTTTAGCTCCTCGCAATGCTGGGGATCGTCTTTGGCTCCGCGATGATGATTCCAGCGAAGCGTGTCTTGGTCTAGCATCGCGCGCCTTGGCTTCAACTATGGGCCCCTGCGCATGCTGGAAAAATTCGAACGCTATCCCCTCACCTTCGGCCCGACGCCGATCGAAAGATTGAAGCGCCTGAGCGCGCATCTGGGCGATCACGTCGAGCTCTACGCCAAGCGCGAAGACTGCAATTCGGGCCTCGCGTTCGGCGGCAACAAGCTGCGCAAGCTCGAATACATCATTCCCGACGCGCTTCGCTCGAACGCCGACACGCTGGTCACGATCGGCGGCGTGCAGTCGAACCATACGCGGCAGGTGGCCGCTGTCGCGGCGAAGATCGGCATGAAATGCCGGCTGGTGCAGGAAGCCTGGGTTCCGCACGAGGACGCGGTCTACGACCGGGTCGGCAACATCCTGCTCAGCCGCATCATGGGCGCCGACGTCAGGCTGGTCGACGACGGTTTCGACATCGGCATCCGCAAGAGCTGGGAGGACGCGCTCAAGGAGGTCGAGGCGCAGGGCGGGCGCCCTTACGCCATTCCCGCCGGGGCCTCGGTGCACAAATACGGCGGTCTCGGCTATGTCGGCTTCGCCGAAGAAGTGCGCGCGCAGGAGCGCGAACTTGGGCTTACGTTCGACTATATCGTCGTGTGCACAGTGACCGGCTCGACTCACGCCGGCATGGTCGTCGGCTTCGCCAAGGACGGCCGGCAGCGCAAGGTCATCGGGATCGACGCCTCCGCCACGCCGAAACAGACCGAGGCCCAGGTTCTCCACATCGCCCGCAACACCGCGAAACTGGTCGAGCTTGGCCAGACAATCGCCGACGACGACGTGGTGCTGATCGAGGACTACGCCTATCCCGTCTATGGTGTGCCGTCCGAGGAGACCAAGCGGGCGATCCGGCTCACGGCGCGGCTCGAAGGCATGATCACCGACCCGGTCTATGAGGGCAAATCGATGCAGGGAATGATTGATCTGGTGACGAAGGGCTTCTTCCCCAGGGGATCGAAAGTGCTCTACGCCCACCTCGGCGGGGCGCCGGCGCTGAACGGCTACGCCTACGCCTTCCGCAACGGGTGAGCGGGTCACCGGCTGGACGCAGTCGCGGTTTTTTCCAGCTCTCGCGACGGCTCCTTCTCTTCTCCGGTCGCAATGGCCTGCTCCAGGTAGTCGCTGAAGGCGCGCGCCCTTTGCGAGGGCCGCCGACCGGCGGGAAAGATGACGTAAGCCTGGACCGGATCGAGCGCATAGTCGGCAAGGATCTCGACCACCTCGCCCGCGGCGAGCGCGGCCGCGGACATCCAGGTCGACGCGCTCGCTATCCCGAGTCCAGCGGCCGCGCAGGCGACAACGCCGGTGGCCGACCGCGTACGGATGCGGGGGTTTAACGCTTGACGCTCGATGCGTTCGCCGCGGCGCGCAGCCCAGGTCTCGTCGCCCGCGCCGATCGGGCCGCTGATAAGGTCGTGCCGGGGAAGGTCGGCGAGGCTTGAGGGCGCGCCGCGGCGAGCGAGATAGGACGGCGCGGCGATGAAGAGACGCCTTGCGCTCTCGAGCTTTCGGGCGACGAAACTCGAATCCGGGAGGTCGCCGATGCGGAGCGCGAGATCGGCGCCTTCGGCGATCAGATTCTCGTAACGGTCCGACATCATGAGATCAATCTTGAGCAGCGGATGCCGGTCGAAAAATGCCGGAAGCAGCGGCACGATGCGCCGGACCGCATATTCCGGCGGCAACGCGACGCGCAGCACGCCGGACAGACGGTCGGCGCCGCGCGCCGCGCTTTCCGCGTCGTCAACCGCGAGCAGCGCGTCGCGCGCGCGACCGAGCAACGCCTCGCCGGCGTCGGTGGGCGAGACCTGTCGGGTGGTGCGGACGAGAAGCTTGACGCCCAATCGGCGCTCGAGCGCCGCGATGGCGCGCGACACGGAAGGCTGGGAGAGACCGAATTCGCGGGCGGCCTTGGAGAAGCTTCCGCTCTCGACCGTCCTCACGAACAAGGCAAGCTGCAGCAGCCGGTCATTCATGCTGTTGCTGCATATATGATATCGGCCGCAACGCAATACCCGTCGCTTCATGCATTGCTTAGCTGTCCTTGCAAACGAAGCCTTCGCGTCCAGCGCGCCGGCAGGAGAGACAGGAGCAGGACTATGGGTGAGCTTAGCGGGAAAGTGGCGATCGTAACGGGAGCGTCGAAGGGCATTGGCGCTGCGATTGCGCGCCGCTTCGCCGAAGCGGGGGCGGCGGTGGTGGTCAATTACGCCTCGGACAAGAGCGGCGCCGACCGGCTGGTCGAGGAGATCAAGCGCGCGGGCGGCAAGGCGGTCGCCATCCAGGCGAATGTCGCGAAGAGCGCCGACGTCAAGCGCCTGTTCGCGGAGACCAAGACGAGGTTCGGGACGCCCTCGATCCTTGTCAACAACGCGGGCGTCTACGCCTTCGCACCGATCGAAGCAGTGACGGAGGAGGATGTCGAGAGGCAGTTCAAGGTCAACGTTCTGGGCACGCTGCTGGCGAGCAAGGAGGCGGTGGCCGCCTTCGACGGGGCGGGTGGCAGCATCATCAATCTCAGCACCATAGCGAGCGTGAACCCGGTGCCGAACTCGGTCGTCTATTCGTCCTCGAAGGCCGCAGTCGACACCATCACCCGGGCGCTTGCGCTCGAGCTCGCGCCGAAGAAAATCCGGGTCAATGCCATCGCGCCGGGAGCGACGGAGACCGAGGGCACCAAGACCATGGGCCTCAATATGGAAACCGCGAAAGCGATGGGCATGGTCATACCGATGGGCCGCATGGGCGTACCCGACGACATCGCCCGCGTGACGGTGTTCCTTGCGTCCGATCAGTCGTCGTGGCTGACCGGCGAGCGCATTTCAGCGTCGGGCGGACAGAGATAGGCGACGCGCCTACATTCGCGGTGCGCCCGTTACACAAGGCGGGAACGCGGCCAAACGCAGCCGCCGCTCCCACGACGGGGAGCGGCGAAACCCAAGTCATCCTATCCGCCGCAGACGGAGGTGTATCGGCCGTTGAAGTCACGGTCGACGTGGCAACCATTGGCCGGCTCGCCCCATCCGCCGAACGGTGCGGCGAACATCCCCAACACCGGCCCGATCAGCGGCGGACCATTATTCCAGCCGTTGTAATATCCCGACGCGGGGGCTTCGTAAGGGGCGTACCCCTGACTCACCGCCGGATCCTTGTTGTAGAAACCGTTGAACGTTTGGGCGAAGGCCGGCGTCGCTAGGGTTGCGAATGAGATCGCCGCCGACAGAAGCACTAGGCGGACATAGGACATGACATTCTCCTTTGGTGCTTCAACTGTACCTGGACAACCGTCGAGCGGCGAATTGGTTCCAGAACTCGCGCGAAGTTGAACGAGCGCCTGCAAGGCGAACAGACTGAGCCATTTGTGAAATTTCCTGCGAGGGTCGGTCGCTCCGGCGAGCTTAAGAATTCTTGCCAGGATCACGCCAGCCGCCATTTTCAGGCCGCGGTCCAGTGGCTTAGACGGGCGTCACGTTCGAGGCCGGGAAGGACCGTCGCCTATTACGAGCGCGCCCGTTACGAGCGCGCCCGGGCGCCGTACGGAGCGGCGTTTTTCGCCGCCGCCGCGCAAAAGCTCGGCCTCGACCGCAGTCAGCGCCTGCTCGATGTCGGCGCCGGGCCGGGTATCCTCGCCATCGGCTTCAAGCGCTATTGCCGGGAGGTCGTCGGCGTCGACCCGGAGCCGGGGATGGTGGAGGCGGCGCACGCGGCGGCCGGCCGCGCTGACGTCGCGATAACGTTTATCGAGGGCCGGTTCGAGGACGTCGCCGCAAGCCCCGGCGCGTTCGATGTGACCATCGGCCGCGCGATCCACTTGCTCGATCCCGAGCTTGCCCGAGCAGCGCTCGATCGCGTCCTCGCGTCACGGGGCAAGGTTCTGGTGTGTCACGCCTCGAGGGTGAAAGACGGGCGCAATCCCCGGCTTCAGGCCTTTGACACCGTGCGCGACCACTGGAAGGGCGAGCGGACAGTCCATGACCTCCATGCCTTCTTCGCCGGCGGACCGTTCGTTCCGAGCGCGACGATCAGCGTTGAGGGGACCTATGCCGTTCCCCTCGAACGCTTTGTGGACCGCCTGCTCTCGATGTCGACCTCGTCGCCGGAGCGGCTTGGCGACAAGGTTCCGGCCATGAAGGACGCGATGCGCGATGCGCTCGCCCCCTTCGCCGTCGGCGGGATTATCGAAGATGTGGTCGAAGCGCGGGCGGAAGTGTTGGCGCGCGCCTGAGATCCATAGCGCGACCCTCGCCGGTCAGTGCAGCGTCTCGATCGCGAGCGCGATGCCCTGCCCGCCGCCGATGCACAGCGTGACCAGGCCGCGCTTAAGGCCGTCGCGGCGCATGGAGTGGATGAGCTTCGTGGTCAGGACGGCGCCGGTCGCGCCGATCGGGTGGCCATGGGCGACGGCGCCGCCATCGACATTGACGATCTCGTCGGACAAGCCGAGCTCGCCCGCGACGACGATGGCGATCGCCGCGAAGGCTTCATTGATCTCCGCGCGGTCGACGGAGCCGATCTCCCATCCGGCGCGCTGCAACGCCTGTCTCACGGCCGGGACGGGCCCAAGGCCGAACATGCCTTGCTCGACCGCCGCGACGCCGTAAGAGACAAGCCGCGCGACCGGGGCAAGGCCGCGCTTTTCAGCCCACGCCTCGTCCGCAAGCACCATCGCGGCGGCCGCATCGTTGAGCCCGGGCGCATTGCCGGCGGTGATCGAGCCGTTCGGGCGGAACGCCGGCTTCAGTCGCGCCAGCGCCTCGAGAGTGGTGTCCGGCCGATTGGCTTCGTCCTCTACGAATTGCGTCGGCCCCTTTTTGCCGGGGACCTCGACCGGCGCGATCTCGGCCTTGAAATGTCCGGCGGCTTTCGCGCGGGCGAAGCGCTGCTGCGAGCTCAGAGCCCATTGATCCTGAGCGTCGCGCGTGACCTGGTATTTCTCAACCAGGTCTTCGGTATGCCAGCCTGAATGCTCGCCTGAGAAGGCGTCGTTGAGCCCGTCCCGAAGCACGCTGTCGTAAAGTTGCCCGTCGCCGAGCCGATAGCCCCAGCGGCCGCGCCCGACGAGGAAGGGCGCCTGATCCATACTCTCCATGCCGCCGGCGACGGCGGCGTTGGCGGCGCCCAACAGGATCTCCTGCGCCGCCGATACGATCGCCTGCGCGCCCGAGCCGCACACCCGGTTCACGGTCATGGCGGGAACCGTCACCGGCAGGCCGGCCTTGACCGCCGCCTGGCGAGCGGGATTCATCTTGGTCCCGGCCTGAATGACATTGCCCATGACCGCGGTCTCGACCTCGTCGGGCTTGAGCCCGGCGCGCTCGACGGCGGCGCGGATGGCGACGGCGCCGAGATCGGGCGCCGGCACGTCCTTCAGCGTCCCGCCGAAGGCTCCGATCGCCGTGCGGACGGGTTCAGCGAAGACAACCGAACGTGACGCCATGGCATGATCCTCGTGTTTCGCGGGAAGCCGCCGGTTACGCGATCCGCCGGGCAGGCTCCGCGGCCCGATATCTGGGCGCCGGAGCGGAGTTGGCGAACTTCGGCGCGAGCGCGAGCCGGGCGGCCTCGAAGCGGGTCCAATCGTCTCCGTCCTGAAGCGGCGGGATAGTCACCACCTCGCCCTGGTCGAGGCCAACTAAAGCGGCGTCGACCATGCCCTCGGTCGACATCACGGTGCCTGCGGGCAGTTTCGAGTGGTGCAGGCCGCCTTTCTCCCAAATCTCGGTCGCTGTCGCAGCCGGCAGCACCGCCTGAACGCGGACGCCCTTCTCGGCGAGTTCGTGTTGCAGCGAATGGGTGAGCGCAAGCACATAGGCTTTGCTCGCGCCGTACACGCCGTTCAGTCTCTCAGGGACAACGCCGACCACCGATCCGATGTTGATGATCGTTCCTCCGCCGCGCGCGACGAAGCCGGGGGCCGCGGCATAGGTCAGGCGCGTGAGCGCGGTGACGTTCAGCGTGATCATCGCCTCCATCTGGTCGACATCCGATTGCAGCAGCGGCGCGAGGGTCGCTGTGCCGGCGTTGTTGACAAGCATCGTGATGCTCGGGTCGTCGCGCAGAACAGCCTCGACTTTCGCCAGCGCCGCCTTGTCCCCGAGGTCGGCGGCGATCGGTTTGACGGACCGGCCTGTTTCTGACGTCAGCCGCGTGGCGAGGGATTTCAGCTTCTCGCCGTTGCGCGCCACCAGGATCAGATCATAGCCGCGTTTGGCGAGCCGGTCGGCGTAAACGGCGCCGATGCCGGACGAGGCGCCGGTGACAAGGGCCGCGCCGAGAGAATGGGTCATCCGAGGAACTCCTGATCTGGCTTGACATCATGCGTATATGCACTTAACTAGGCGTATGCGCTCCTATTGTCAAGGATGAACTCGAAATGCCGCTCGACAAGCCGCCTCCGCTCGAGGAATGCACCTGCCTCGCCGTCCGTCAGGCGGCGCGGCATGTGACGCAGTTTTATGATCGGCATCTGGCTCCGGTTGGCCTGCGCACGACCCAGTTCTCCATTCTCGCCCGGCTGAGGCGGCGCGGGGTGATGACGATCAATGCGTTGGCCGAGGAAATGGTGATGGACCGCACCACGCTTGGGCGGAACATCCTGCCGCTCGAGCGCGACGGGCTGATCAGCATTACGCCAAGCCGCGCCGACCGCCGCAGCAAGGAGCTGCGATTGACGGACGTTGGCCTTGAACGGCTGCGGGCCGGATACCAGGGCTGGAAGGATGCGCAAAGAGAGTTTGCGACCGCCTTCGGCAATGAGCGCACTGTCGGTCTGCGGGCGCTATTGCATGAGGTTGCGGCGACCGACCTTCCCACTAAAGCCGTCGCGGCTGGCTGACCGGCATAACCTGCAAGGACGAGCGGACTCCGCTCAACTTCGATTTGGATCCTATAGGCGTATATACGCTCTTCTTCGCTCCCCCGGCAAAAACTAACGAACATGAGGAGATCGCGATGAGCGCCATCGCCGGCGAACACACAGCCCCAACCAGCGTGGTGACGAGAGCGCGGCTCAAGTGGCTGGCCTATGCGACGGTTGGCGGGCTCATCGCGTTCGCCGGGGCTCGGTACGGCTATGAATATTGGAGCGTGGGGCGCTTCATTGAAAGCACCGACGACGCCTACGCCGGGGGTAATGTCACCCCGATTTCCCCGCACGTGGCCGGTTTTGTCGCGCAGATCCTGGTTGGCGACAACCAATATGTGCGCGCCGGGCAGCCGCTGATCCGTCTCGACGATCGCGACTTTCGCGCCGCCGCTGACCGGGCGGCCGCGATCGTCAAGGCGCGTGAGGGGACGCTCGAAAGCCTTGAGCGCAAGCTGGCGATGCAGCAAACGGCCATCCGCCAGGCGAAGGCCGATCTCGACGCCAAGACAGCGCAGGCGACGTTCGCCAAAGAGGACGACCAAAGGTATCGGGACCTGGCGCAGACGGCAGCCGGATCGCGGCAAAACGCGGAGCGGGCGGCGGCGCTGAATCTGGCGGCTGAGGCGAGCGTCGCTTCGTCTGAAGCAGGCCTTGACGCGGCGAAGCAGCAGCTCACGGTTCTGGACGCCGACATCGCCGTCGCCAGGGCCGGCGTCGCCCAGGCTGAGGCCGACCGCCACACCGCCGAACTCAATCTCGGCTATACCGAGATCCGCTCCCCCATCGACGGCTATGTCGGCAACCGCGCCGCCGAGATCGGCGCCTATGTCGCGAGCGGCGCCTATCTCGTCACAATCATTCCGGCCCATGACCTCTGGGTCGACGCGAACTTCAAGGAAAGCCAGCTCGAGCATATGACCCCGGGCGAGGCCGCGACGGTCGTCGCCGATGTCCTGCCGGACCATGTCTTTCACGGTCATGTGATCAGCGTCGCCCCGGCCACGGGCGCGGTCTTCAGCGTGATCCCGCCCGAGAACGCCACCGGCAACTTCACCAAGATCGTTCAGCGCGTGCCCGTGCGCATCAAGCTCGACGACGACCCGATGCTGCGCGAGCTGCGGCCGGGAGTCTCGACGACGGTCGGCGTCGATACGCGATCGCTTTCGGGCGACCAACAATGACCGCCATCACCGCAACAGCCCCCGTCACCGCGGCTTCCGACAAGAGCTGGGTGTGGAGCCTCCTGCCCTTCGCGGTCATGTGCGTGGGCATGTTCATCGCGCTCCTCGACATTCAGATCGTCGCCTCGTCCCTCCAGGACATCGGCGGCGGTCTCAGCGCCGCCCAGGATCAGATCAGCTGGGTGCAGACCGCCTATCTGATCGCCGAGATCATCATGATCCCGCTGTCGGGCTGGCTTACCCGCGTCCTCTCGACCCGCTGGTTGTTCACCGCCTCCGCGGCAGGATTCACGGCCGCGAGCATGCTCTGCGGACTCGCCTGGAACATTGAGAGCATGATCGTGTTCCGAGCCCTGCAGGGACTGTTGGGCGCCTCGATGATCCCGATCGTCTTCACCTCCACCTTTCACTATTTCCAGGGTCCGCGGCGCGTCTATTCGGCGGCGGTGGTCGGCGGCATTGCAACGGTCGCGCCGACGCTGGGGCCGTTGATCGGCGGCCTCATCACCGACACGCTAGACTGGCGGTGGTTGTTCTACGTCAACGTCGTTCCGGGCGTCGCCATATCCATCCTCGTCCCGCTCATGGTGAAGATTGACGAGCCGGATCTCAAGCTGCTCAAGGGCGCCGACTATCCGGGCATCGTTCTCATGGCGATGGCGCTTGGAACCCTCGAATATGTGCTCGAGGAAGGGTCGCGGTGGAACTGGTTCGACGATGCGACTATTCGCGACTGCGCAATGATCGCCGCCGTCGCGGGCCTCCTGTTCGTCATCCGCAGCCTCACCTTTCCGCGCCCCGTGGTTGATTTGCGCGCGTTCGCAAACCGGAACTTCACCCTCGGCTGCGTGCTCTCGTTCATCACTGGCGTGGGCATCTTCTCGACCATCTATCTGACGCCGCTGTTCCTCGGCTATGTCCGAGGCTTCAGCGCCCGGCAGACCGGCATGGCAATTTTCTCGACCGGCTTGGCGTCGCTCGCCGGCGTGCCCGTCTATGTCATGCTGGCGAAAAAGTTCGACACCCGCTGGCTCATGATGCTTGGGCTCGCGTCGTTTGGCCTGTCGATGTGGAGTTTCAGCTTCATCACCCATGACTGGGGCGCCGCGGAATTGCTCTGGCCGCAGATTTTCCGCGGGTTTCCGCAAGTCTTCGCCGTTGCGCCAAGCGTTAACCTCGGGCTCGGCAGCCTACCGCCGGAACGGCTCAAATATGCGAGCGGCCTGTTCAACATGATGCGCAACCTCGGCGGCGCGGTCGGCATCGCGGTCTGCGGCGCGATCCTCAACAACCGCACCAATTTCCATTTCGAGGCGATCGCCGAGAACCTGACGCCGGCCAATGGCGCGATGACGAGGCTCGTGAACGCGGTCGCCGAGCGCTACGCCGCGATTCCCGGAAGCGCGCAGGCGGGACATGCGGCGGCGCTGAAGCAGCTCTGGGCCCTCGCCTATCGCGAGGCGTCGACCTTGGCTTACGCCGACGCCTTCCTCGCCATCATGGCCGCGTTCGTCGTCGCCACGCTGCTCGTTCCTTTCATGCGCAACGTCGCCGCGCCGAAGGTTCCGGCGCAGGCCGCGCACTGAAGGCTCGCTTGAGGGAGCTCACATAAGATTCGCCAGCAAGGCCGTGGCTGCAGCGGAGACGAGCAGCAGCAGCGCCGCTAGCGCCGGACTGCCGGTCCGCGGCGCAGCGACGCTGGCAGGCAAGACCTTTCTCCCCGTGATCATCGGTCGCAGCAGGTTCTGACCTTTGATCGCCGCAAACCCCGCGATCGCCAGAATGTGGAGCACGATCGCCGCCAGCAGCGCGTCCCAGAGGACCGAGTGAGCGGACTCGATCGCGTCGGCCGCCCAGGCGGGCACGATCTCGGTCAGCGCCCCGACGTCGGCGATGTCGTTGGCGACATAGAGGCCCGTCAGCGTCTCAGCGAGAAGCAGCGCGAGCATGAGCATGACCATCCAGCTCCCCGCCGGATTGTGCCCCACCTGGCGGTCGGGCTCGCGCCGAAAGGCATATTTCAGATGCTGAACGGCCGTTCGGGGAGAGCTGATGAAGTGGGAGAAGCGAGCCGTGTCGCCGCCAAAGAAGCCCCACAACAGTCTGAACAACACCAGCGCAAGCACGGCCTCGCCGACCCATCCGTGCCAGACCATCCAGTTGAGCCGCCACGTCACATAGGCCGCCGCGACAAGCGCCGCGATGAGCCAATGGCAAACGCGAATGGGAGCGTCCCACACGAGCACAAGGCGCGGCGCGCTTACCATGCGTTCCACCGTTCGGCACATCCCGTCGCGAGATTATCGCAATGTCAGGCAAGGCCGTCCACGCCGCCGCTGAAGCATCGCCAGGCCGCTGGTCAGACCTTCGCGCCTTCGGCCGAACGGAAGCCCGGCCGTCAGAATGGATTCCAGGTCGCCCGCTGGGTGAACTTGAGATAGTTGAGGTTCACGCCGAGACGCCAGCCCAGTCCGGTGCGGATGGGAACGACGACGACGCCCTTGGCCCCGACCGCGGTGAAGCCTAGGCCGCCGACGAAATAGGCCGAGCCGTCCAATCCGCCGAAACGGTCGAAAATCGCTCGCGTGTCCGGCAGATTGTAGACCAGCATCATGGTCCGGTCGCCGTCGGCGCCGGCGTCGAAACCGATCGACGGTCCCTGCCAGAAGATCCGCTGGGTGCCGGCGTTGCGGGTGTACATCTTGCCTTCGCCGTATCTTAAGCCCCCGACAAAGGCGCCGGAAGCCTCCTGGCCGAGGATATAGGCGTTGGGCAGGCCCCAGCGGCGGCCCGCTTCCTGAACCCCCTGGGCCAATCCGCGCGACACTGTGCCGAAGAACCGCTGGCCGTCGTCGATGATCTCCTCGGGCGCGAACTGCTCGGGGGCGTCGGCTCTCGCGGGCGCTGCGAAACCGACGGCGCCGGTCGCCGCCGCTATGGTCAGAAGCTCCCGGCGCGACATGTTCCTCATAAGCGACATCCTTCGAGGCGGCCAAAACCTTCGCTCTTCCGGCGTCGCGGCTGCATTCGGTTCCTGCGACGGCGCGGCGAGCGCTGACGCTTGGTCAATAAACCGGCTGAGTTGACAGAAAATTAATGATGGCCGGATTTTTGCCTGGCGATCGCCTTCGCCCGCACGCGGACGCTGATCGCCGGGGCCTTCGCCGCCGCGTCGGATCCCGGGCTCGACGCGGTATCTTGCGCCGGATGGCGCCCTCGGTCGCCGGGTTCGACAACCAGGGCGCGAGGCTTGCGACGAGGCGATGCGAATAAGCGCCTATAAACGCGCTTAAACGCCCGTAAACGTTAGTTAATTGACTCCAATTTACTAGCGTTTATTTTTTCAAATCGGGACTTTTCAATGAGTTGCGAGCGATTGGAGTAAAAAAATTCCTCAAACCCTCCGGCTCGCGCGCCGGTTGTGGTTGAGCCACCCTTTTTCTCTTTTCAAACAGCCGCGGCGCCTCTCCTCGCCCGGCTGACGAGACTCTGAGATGGATTCCGATAGCAAGAATCTATAGCGGCCATTTCTGATTTTGTCAAGACAAATCAAATCAGGCTCTGGGAAGACGCCCGTCTTCCGACATCGGCGTCGGAAGACGCCCTATGGCGAGGACGATCCCGCGCAAAGGCGGCGCGCTTTAGTCCACGACCTGGACGATGCGATTGCTGTTCGTGTCGATAATGACCCGATGGCCGTTGACGATCGCCTTCCCGTAGCCGGGCCGATCAGGGATCGGGGCGGGAGTGATGTTGCTCGGGATCGTCTGCCCCCGTGTCGCCGCGCCGAAGATCGTGACGCGCGGGCCGGAGCCAACGGCCCCAAAGTCCGGAGCCGAGAGGGTGGACTTGCCGGACTTGGCGGCGGGCGCCGCCCCCGAAGGGCCGAAGACGCCGCGAAGCGTCTGGTCCTGGGCGTGCGCCAGGAATCCTGTCCCAAACAAGACGACACATGAAAGAATGAGCGCGCGCATGATGCTCTCCGCTGCGCGACCCCGCCGAACGAGCGCGGGCAAACCACAGCGCCCGCCTCCGAGGCCTCGTTCAGGATTTAGCACGCGGCTTCGGCCAAAGCCAGGATCAGCCCACGCGGGCTCGCCGGGTCAGAGATGAGATAGCCACACGTCGATGACCGCGCAGCGCTGCTCCTCGAGCACGACGCGCAAACCCTCGGCTATCGCCGCCTCGACGTCCTGCGGGCGCTTGACCTTCCGGGCAAAGGCGCCGCCGGCCGCGGCGGCGACGCCGGCATAGTCCGGCGGCGGATCGAAGCTCAGGTCCAGATCCTCGGCGCGGCTGGCGAAGCCGTCCGGATGGACGGCGAGGGCGGAGAACTTGGGCGCCCTCCAGCCGCGATTGTTGTAGACGATCTGCAGGAACGGCGTGCGGTAGCGGCGCGCCATCCAGTGAACGGTCGAGGGCTGCGAGAACATGTAGGAGCCGTCGCCGCTCATGACGACGAAGGTCTTCTCAGGCGCGGCGAGCTTCATGCCGATCGCCGCGCCGCCGCTCCAGCCGAGCGACCCGCCGCCGCTCGCGAACATCGTGCCCGGGCGTTCGCGCGCCATGTGATCGCAGATCGCCGGATAATTGGTGATGCCCTCGTTGAGCACGACGTCCTCGGGCCCGACCTGATTGCGCACGCAGGCGGTCAAGAATTCCGGCGTGATGACGTCGTCGCCCGGCGCTTCGAGGCGGTCGAGCCGCGGCCTTGCGCTCCTATGGCGCGCGGCGTAGTGGCGGCGGCGGCGCTCGGCCGCCTCTTCGTCGATCGCAGCGCTGTCGAGGCGAGCGTTCAACTGCGCGAACGCGGTCACCGCATCGGCCCGGTAACATCGCCGCGCCTTGATCGACCAGAGCGGCATCGACTCCTTGAGCGGATCGACATCGATGATCGCGATCGCGGCGCCGTCGCCCGGCTTGTTGACGGTCGGAATCCACGGCACGTCGCTGTCGACGACGAGAACGAGATCGGCTTCCGCCAGCGCCGGGTTCTGGAACGGATGGTTCCAGTGGTTGCCCTGATGCAGCGGATCGTTGTGCGGAAAGTTGACATGAACTCGGCACCGATTCCAGCACGCCGACGCCAAGCCGGCCGCAGAAGCGGACGAGCTCGGTCACCGCGGCGGGATTGCGACCGACATAGGAGGTGACGATCAGCGGCCGCGCGGCCTTTTGCATTGCGTCGACGAGCATCGCGACGGCGCCTCGGCGAGCGGCGCCGGCGCGATCGGCGGCCAGTCGGCGATGTCCATGGCGACGCGCTTCGCTTCCGCTTCCATCATTTCGCGGGCGCCGACGAGATAGACCGGCCCCTTGGGGTCGCTATGGGCGATCTGCAGCGATCGATGGACGATCTGCTTGATATTGTGCGGGCTGCGAAGCTCGTTGTCGTATTTCACGTATTGGCGCACGATGCCGCGCTGGTCGGGGACGTCCTGGATCCAGTGGATGAATTCGTTGCGGCTGCCTGTCGCTTCGCCCTCCTGGGTCGCCGGCGAAAGACCGGCGAAGATGAATACTGGAACGCGCGCCTTGGCGGCGTTATGCACCGCCCCGGCCAGCGCCTGGGTGCCGCAGTCGACATGGACGACGACCGCCTGAGCGCGCCCGGTCAATTGCGCGTAGCCGTGGGCGCAGGTCATCGCCACCATCTCGTTCGGGCAGGTGACGATTGTCGGGGATCGGCCGGCCCGAGGATCGCGCCTCGTGCGATCGCCTCGATCAGCGCCGGATGGTCGCTGCCGAAATTGGCAAAGATGCAGGAGACGCCCGCTTCCGTCAGCGCCTCGAGCATTGCGGCGCTCGCGCTATACATTCGGTCCTCCCCCGATCTTTTGGCTTGACGGCGCGCGGTCACCGTCCCGCATTCTGGCTCCTGAATTTCGCGGCGAGCTGATCGGCGCCGCTCGCCAACAGGCCGATGTCGGATCCCACCGCAGCGAACAGACAGCCACGCTCGATATAGCGCTGAGCGAGTTCTGCGTCGCCGGTCAGGATTCCCGGCGCGCGGCCAGCGTTCCTGATGCGCCCAATCATGTCGTCGATGATCTTGACGACTTCGGGATGGTTGGGCTGGCCGAGATAACCGAGGGCGGCCGAAAGATCGCCCGGGCCGATGAACACGCCGTCGACTCCCTCGACGCGCGCGATGCTTTCTAGGTTCTCAAGCCCGCGCCTGGTCTCGACCTGCACGAGCAGACAGATCTCGGAGTTGGCCGCGGCGTGGTATCCCTTGATCCTGCCATAGCGCGACGCCCGCGCCTGCCCGGCGAAGCCGCGGAAGCCCTCGGGAGGATAGCGGGTCGACATGACGGCGCGCCGCGCCTCCTCCTCCGTCTCCACATAGGGGATGAGCAGCGATTGCGCCCCGACATCGAGCAGGCGCTTGATGATGACCGCGTCGTTCCAGGCCGGCCGGACGACGGCGTGCGCCGTTCCGCCACGCATGGCCTGGAGCTCGGCCAGCACCATCGGCAGTTCGTTCGGCGCGTGCTCGGTGTCGAGCAGGATCCAGTCGAATCCGGAGTTGGCGAGGATTTCGACCACGAGATGGCTCGACAGGCTGTGCCACAGCCCGATCTGCAATCGGCCGGACTTCAGCGCCTGCTTGAAGGGATTATGGAGAGCGTCCATCGCATCCGCCGGAGTTAGTGGATTTCGGGGTCCGGAATCGGCGCGCCTCGCTCGAGAAAATCGAAGTCGCACCCCTCGTTCGCCTGGCTCACATGCTCGGAGAACAGGCGCCCGTAGCCGCGCGCGTAGCGGGGCGGCGGCTTGCGCCACGCGGCGCGGCGCTTTTCGAGCTCCTCGTCGCTCACATGCAAGCTCAGGCGGCGGGCGGGGATGTCGAGCTCGATCACGTCGCCGTCGCGCACCAAAGCGAGCGGACCGCCGACGAACGATTCCGGCGCAACATGCAGGACGCAGGTTCCGTAGGCGGTGCCGCTCATGCGCGCGTCCGAGATGCGAACCATGTCGCGCACGCCCTTGGCCAGCACCTTTTTCGGAATCGGCAACTGGCCCCATTCCGGCATGCCCGGCGCGCCGATCGGCCCCGCGTTCTGGAGCACCAGCACGGAGTTCTCGTCGACGTCGAGATCGGGATCGTCGATGCGGGCGGCCATGTCATTATAATCTTCGAACACGACCGCCTTTCCCGAGTGCTTGTGCAGGCGGGATTCAGCCGCGGGCGGTTTGATGATGGCGCCGTCTGGGGCGAGGTTGCCGCGCAGCACGGCAAGGCTGTCGGAGGCGACCAGCGGATTGTTCAAGGGCCGAATGACGTCCTCGTCGTAGATCGTCGCCCGCTCGACATTCTCGCCGATCGTGGATCCGTTGACGGTGCGCGCGCCGGTCTTCAGCCTGCCGCCAAGCGCCAGTTGCTTGAGCACCGCCGGCAGGCCGCCGGCATAGAAGAAATCCTCCATGAGATAGCTGCCCGAAGGACGGATGTTGGCGAGGAGCGGCGTCTCGCGAGCGATTCTGTCGAACGCCTCCATGTCGAGCTCGAGCCCGGCGCGGCGGGCCAGCGCGATCAGGTGCACGACCGAATTGGTCGAGCCGCCGATCGCGAGCACGGCTGACACGGAATTGTGGATCGAGTCCTCCCTGATCAGGTCGGAGGGCTTGAGATCCTCCCAGACCATGTCAACGATGCGCTTGCCCGTCCGTGTCGCCATCACCGCATGGCGCGAATCGGCCGCCGGGATCGAGGCCGCGCCCGGCAGCGTCATGCCGAGCGCCTCGGCGGCGCTGGTCATGGTCGAGGCGGTGCCCATCGTCATGCAGTGGCCGGGCGAGCGCGCGATGCCGTGCTCGATCTCCTCCCAGTCGCTTTCGGTGATCTTGCCGGCGCGCAATTCCGCCCAGTATTTCCAGACATCGCTGCCCGAGCCCAGCGCATTGCCGCGCCAATTGCCGCGCAGCATTGGCCCTGCGGGCATGAAGATCGCCGGGAGATTCATCGAGATCGCGCCCATGAGCAGCGCAGGCGTGGTCTTGTCGCAGCCGCCCATCAGCACCGCGCCGTCGGCCGGGTAGGAGCGCAAAGCCTCCTCCGCCTCCATTGCGAGAAAATTGCGATACATCATCGTCGTCGGCTTCTGGAACGGCTCGGACAACGTCATCGCCGGCAATTCGACCGGAAAGCCGCCCGCTTCCCACACGCCGCGCTTCACCTCCTCCACCCGCTGCTTGAAGTGGGTGTGGCAGGCGTTGATGTCGCTCCAGGTGTTGATGATGCCGATCACCGGCTTGCCGGCGTAATCGGAGCGGTCGTAGCCCATCTGCGCCGTGCGCGAGCGATGGCCGAAAGCGCGCAGATCATTGACCCCGTACCAGCGATGAGAACGAAGATCTTCGGGGCGCTTGCGGGGCATTATCGAATCGTCCTTTTTCGGGTTGGCTGCGACGTGAGCTTACATCAGGCTCGGCAGATAGAGCGCGATCGACGGAAATGTGATCAGGATGACGAGCCGCAGAATGTCGGTGGCGATGAACGGCAGAACGCCCTTGAAGATGGTGGCGAAGCTTATGTCCTTGACCGCGGTCTTGATGACGAAGACGTTCATGCCGACCGGCGGGTGAATGAGCCCGAGCTCCACCGTCATGACGATGATGATGCCGAACCAGATCGGATCGAAGCCGAGCGCCGTCACCACGGGGAAGACGATCGGCACGGTCAGGATGATCATCGCCATCGCGTCCATGAGACAGCCGAGCACGAGATACATCAGCATGATGAGCGCCAGCACGCCGTAGCGGCCGACGCCGAGGCCGGTCATGAATTCGGTCAGCTTTTGCGGGACCTCGGTGACGGTGAGGAAATAGCCGAACAGAAGCGCGCCGATCAGAACGGTGAACACGGCGGCCGCCGTGCGCGTCGCCTGCAGGAGCGCGGCAAGCACGCCCACGGGCTTGAGCTTCCCTCGCGCGACCGAGATCAGGAAGGCGCCGCACGCGCCGACTCCGCCCGCTTCCGTCGGCGTGAACAGGCCGCCGTAAAGGCCGCCGATCACGAAGACGAAGAGAGCGATCGCGGCCCACACGTCGCGCAGCGACCGCAGCCGTTCGCCCCAGCCGCTGCGCGGGCCGGCGGGCAGAAAGCCCGGCTTGATCAAGCCGATCGCGGCGATGGTCAGCATGTACATTGAGACCGCGAGCAGGCCGGGAAGGATGCCGGCGATGAACAGCTTGCCGATGTCCTGCTGGGTGATGAGGCCGTAGACCGCGAGCACCGTCGAGGGCGGAAAGATGGCGCCGAGCGTGCCGCCGGCGGCGATGACCCCGGCGGCGAAGGATTGCGGATAGTCGTACCGCCGCATCTCGGGATAGGCGACGGTGGCGAAAGTCGCCGCGGTCGCGACCGATGAGCCGCTGATCGCGGCGAAGCCGCCGCAGGCGGCGATCGTCGCCAGCCCCAGCCCGCCCCGCCAGTGCCCGACAAAACTGTTCGCTGCGCGGAACAATTCGCGGCTCATGCCTGAAGCCGAGACAAAGGCGCCCATGAGCAGGAACATCGGGATCACGCCGAACGTGTAGTCGGTGACCGTGCGCATCGAGGTCTGGCCGACCATCTTCAGCGCGGGCTCCAGGCCGACGATGGAGGCGTAGCCGGTCACTCCGACGAGGCCCATCGCCATTCCGACCGGAACGCGAAGCAGAATCAGCGCGAACAGAGCGACGAAGCCGAGCGCGGCCGCCGCATCGGAACTCATCGCCTTGGCCTCATTCGAGCGCCTTGGCGATCGGGTCGGGGTTGAGCTTCTCGGGGTGAAAGATGAGCCGCCAGGTGCGCACGGCGATAAGGATGACGGCGGACACGTCGCCAGCCCAGGCGACGGCGAAGAACGGCCAGGTCGGCAGATGAAGATCGAAGGTCAGGACATGATCGTCCCGGGTCGTGCGCACCTTGTCGAACAGCATCGCGGTCTGCACGGTGACGACGAACAAAAGCACCAGCGTGGCGAACACGTCGATTGCGCGCTTGCCCTGCGGGCTGGCCGCGGCCCATATGAGATCGACCGTGATGTGGCCGCCGCGATAGCTCGTCGCTGCGATGCCCCAGAAGATCAGGATGCCGAGCAGCAGACGGCCGAAATCGTAGGAATCGGGAATCGACGTGCTGAACAGGTAGCGGAGCACGACGGAAACGAAAATGTCGACCGCGACAATGCCGATGAACGCCGCGGCCGCCAGCTCGATGCCGTCGATGAACCGGTCCATCGCATTGGCCGTGGGGCCCGCGCCCCGGCGGCGCTCCGTCAAGGTCATATACCGGCGCCGTATTTGGCGATCGCGGCCTTGAGCCCGGCGAGCGCGGCGTCCGGATCGGCGCCGGCCTGCTTCACCGCCTTGGCCCAGCTCGCCTCGAGCGGCTTGACTGTCGCCCGCCACGCCGCCGTCTGGTCGGGGGTAAGCTTGTAGACATCGTGATGAGCGGGATCGGCTCTCATCTTGTCGCGGCCGGCGGATTCAAAGTCACCCCACGGGCCGGCGATCTTCACCGCCCAGTCGGTCGTGCAATGGTCATCCATGACCTTCTTCTGCGCGGTGCTGAGCGATTCATATTTGTCCTTGTTCATCGAGAAGGTGAACACGGTCGTATAGAGCGGCGCGTCCATATCGTGTTTGACCACCTTGTCTATGCCGAAGAGATAAAGCGAGCCCCAGGGGAACGTGATGGCGTCGGCGACCCCGCGATCGAGAACCTCGCGCGCTTCCGGGGCCGAGGCCTGAACGTTCGTGCCGCCGAGCCTGGTGACGAGTTCGGCGATGGTGCTCTGCGCCGGGCGCACCTTCATCCCGCGCAGATCTTCCGGCATGACGATCTTCTTGCGGGTGGAGTGAATGGAGCCGGGATCGTGAATGAAGGCGAAGCAGAAATGCGTGTCCTTCATCTCGGTCGGCGCATATTTGCGATACCAGGAATCGAGCGCCGCGGTGCCCTTGCGCGCGTCGCCGAACATGAACGGCATCTGGCCGATGGCAATGATCGGGAAACGGCCGGGCTGGTAGCCGGGATTGACGTAAGTGATGTCAGCGATGTCGTCGCGCGCCATGTCGTAGTGGTCAAACGCCTTGCCGAGCTGCTCCGACGGAAAGATCGTAATCTTGATCGTGCCATTGGAGGCTTTGGCGATGTCGTCCGCCCATTCCTTGGCCGACTTGGTCAGCGGATGCGCGGGCGGGACCCAGAGCGAGAGCCTGAGGTCCACCTCCTTGTCCGCCGCGAAGGCGGGCGCCGCGATTCCAAGCGCCAGGACGAGCGCCAAGGCGGCGCAGAGTCCGCAAGCGGCCAACAGGCGGCGCCGGATCGCGCCGGCCTCGATCAATCTCGGCATGTCTCCTCCCTAAAAGCTCGCGGTCGTCTGGTTGTCTGATCATCTCGCAGGCATCGACGCCGATCGTCAAGCGCGCCGCTTGCTTCGGCCCGGTTCAGATCCTTCTGTTCTTTGCGTCCCAATTGCGCTCGAGGTTGGCGATGAGCGCCGGGCTGAAATGACAATAGGCCTGCTCGCGCGCGTAGACGGAAGCGTAGCGCCGAAAGAGATCGAGCGACTCCTGGCCGACCCTGATGGCGCGCCGGTTGCCGATGGCGCTGACCGCGCCTGCGCTGGTGAGCCCCTCGACAATGCGGTCGACGGCCGCGTCCATCTCGCCTGCGGGCGCGATCTCGTCGCACACCAAGCGCCCTTCCGGGCTGTCGCACGGAAGCTTGCGCTCGTAGAGGATCGCTTGCCGAGCCATGCGATCGCCAACGAAGCGCGGCAGGCGCAAATTGGCGAAGCCCGGGATGATTTCTTCCTTGCGCGCGGGCAGCGTGAAGAAAGCGTCCGACGCGGCCACGACATAGTCCATGACGAGCGCCGCCTGGCAATGGCCGCCGATAGCGAACGTCTCGATCGCGGCGATCCATAGCTTTTCGACGCCCCGGCCGTTGACGTCGTCGGGAACGCTGTCCGGCGCGGCGACGCCGCGCAGGAGTTTATGCACATAGCCGAGGTCGCGGATCAGGAACCAGAGGTAGGGGATCTTGCCGAGATAGAGATGGGTGAGATTGATGCCCGCGCCGAAAATGCGCTTGCCCCGATATTTCTCGTTGTCCACCGCGACGCCGCGCATCACCGCGATCTGGGCCGTTGGGTCGAGCGTCGCCACGTCGACGGCGAGTTCGGTCTGAGCAAGCGTTGTGTCGTCCTCGGCATTGAGAAAGCGCGGATTGGCCATGTCGAGATGGACGGCCCTGCCGCGTCGCGTGAGACGCGCGGGGCCAAGATCGAGCGCGCCGCGCGCGGCGAATTCGGCGGCGAGCGCGGCGCTTTCAGGTCGCGGCAGCAGCATGGCGTGACAGAGGTGCTCGCCGATGCGTGGGCGCGCCAGCACATGGGCGAGAAAGAGGCCCTGGTCGATCTCGACGCCGTCCTTGTCGCCCTGGCGGTAAGCGGCTTCGGCGTCGACTTCCTCCCGGGTCGGGACCAATCCCGGAACAAGCGCGGCCGCGGCGTAGGCGAGGCCGTCGAGGCGGCGGAAGATCGACGCGCGCTCGGTCAAGAGATCGTAGATCCGCTCGACATGCAGGCCGAGAAACGATTCGCGAGAAGCGCGCGCGGCCGACAACAGCGCATCCGCGGCGGTTTGTTCGGTCTCGTTGCGCTTCGGCTTTGGCGGCAACTTGCCAAGGAGAGCGGCCGACTGGCGCCAGAAGGCGCTGTGTGCGCGAGCGTCGGACTCATACTCGCCGGTCGTGGCCGGGAAGGACCCGGACCAATCCTCAACCGCCTGCCCGGGCAGCCCGACGGCGCGCATCGACGCCAGGGCGGATTCCGTCGCCGGCGTCATACTTTGGGCCTCTTGTCGATGACCCGCTTCGCCTTGCCGAGCGATCGTTCGATCCCGCCCGGCTCGGCCACGCTCACTTTCGCGCTAATGCCGATATGCGACTTCATCTGATGCGCGAGCTCCTTCGCCGCACGCGCGCGCGCCTCGTCCGATTCGTCCGGCGACCGCGCCTCGACCCGAACCTCCAATTCGTCCAGGCGGTTCGCGCGGGTCAGTATGAGCTGATAGTGCGGGGAAAGGCCAGGAACGCCGAGCAGGAGCTCTTCGATCTGGGTTGGAAAGACATTGACGCCGCGCACGATCATCATGTCGTCGGTCCGCCCGGATATTTTTTCGATCCGCCGCATCGAGCGCGCAGTGCCGGGCAACAGCCGAGTCAGATCGCCGGTGCGGTAGCGGATCACCGGCATCGCCTCCTTGGTGAGGGAGGTCAGCACAAGCTCGCCCTTCTCGCCATCGGGCAAGACGGCGCCGGTCGCGGGATCGACGATCTCGGGATAGAAATGATCCTCCCAGATGTGGAGGCCGTCCTTAGTCTCGACGCATTCGCCGGCGACGCCGGGCCCGATCACTTCGGAGAGACCGTAGCTGTCGAGCGCGTCCATGTCGAACGCCTCTTCGAGTTCGTTGCGCATCGCATTGGTCCACGGCTCCGCGCCGAACGAGCCGAGCTTCAGCGACGAGCGGCGCGGATCGAGCCCCTGAGCGCGAAACTCGTCGACGAGGCACAATGCGTAGGACGGCGTGGAGAAAAGGATGTCCGGCGCAAAATCATTGATCAGCTGAACTTGCCTTTCCGTCATCCCGCCCGAAACGGGCACAAGCGCGCAGCCCAGCCGCTCCGCGCCGTAGTGATAGCCAAGCCCGCCGGTGAACAGGCCATAGCCATAAGCGTTATGGGCTGTCATGCCCCGTCGCCCGCCGGCGGCGCGGATCGTCCGCGCCATGACCTCGCTCCAGACGGCAAGATCGCTCAGCGTATAGCCGACCACGGTGGGCTTGCCGGTCGTCCCCGACGAAGCATGAACGCGCGCCAGCTCATCCTTCGGCACGGCGAAAAGGCCGAACGGATAGTTGGCTCTGAGGTCGTCCTTGACCGTGAAGGGAAAGCGCTCGAGGTCCGCGAGGGCGCGGAAATCGTCGGGATGCGCGCCATGCTGGTCGAATTTGGGACGCATCGCCGGCACGGCGCCATAGACGCGCCGCAGCGTGGCCGCGAGCCGGCGCGTCTGCAGCGCGATGATCTCGTCGCGCGAGGCCGTCTCGATCGGATCGAGCAGGCTCTTGTCTGGCGGGGGGCCGAGCCTCATGCCGATCGCCCCTTCGATGCGGGCATGTCTCCTCCGAATCCGCCGTATTGTCCGGCGCAAGGCCAATGTCACAGGCGCGCGCGCCCGCCGTCAAGCGCAACGCCGGCCACGCCGCAAACCCGGCTATTGCTTGAGAAAGCCGAGCAGCGTTTCGTTGAAGGCTTGCGTCGCTTCGAGATGCCCGAGGTGGCCGACGCCCTCGAAAACCTTGACTTTTGCATTTGCCATGCGCGCCGCCAGCGCTTGCGCAAGAGCGGCGTTCTGGCCCATCTTCGGGCGCAATTCCGGCGGCGCGAACGGTCTCCCCGGCGCATTGTGGTCGTTCGCGCCCATGATGAACAGGGTCGGTCGATCGATAAGCGCAATCTCGTGCGCCACCGGCTGGGAATAGATCATCTGGTAGGAATTGACGAACGACTTGAGCCAGCGCTCATATTCGCCGCTCTGCCGAATCTCTTCGCGCAGCTGGACGAACGGCTCGATCGCGCTCGACGGCAGGCTCAGCGCATAGTTGGTCATCAATTGTTTGCGATAGCCGTCCGCGGTCAGCTCGCGTTCATGGCTGGAAAGCTCTTCGTCCGTCACCGGCGGAACGTAAAAGCGATAGTCCTCGAGGCCAATCGGCGAATAAAGGACAAGGTGGTCGATGCGCAGCCCGTACGCGCGCGCAAGCCGGACGGCCAGCATCCCGCCCATCGAATGGCCAACCAGGTCGAAGCGGTCGACGTGAAGACTGTCGAGGAGCGCGATCGTCTCGCGCGCCATCGCGTCGAAACTATAAGCGAACGTGGGTTTGGACGACTTGCCGAAGCCGATCTGGTCCGGGGCCACGACCCGATAGCCCGCCTCGCTCAGCGCCTTGATGGTCGGCTGCCAATAGCTCGAGGGGAAATTCCGGCCATGCAGAAGGACGACTGTCCGGCCGTTTGAGGGACCGGCCGGCGCGACATCCATGTAGGCAAGGCGCAAATCCTCGCGCTTGAGGGTGAACGGCATGAAGTGGACCGGGTAGGGGTAGGGGAATCCCTCAAGCGCAATGCCCGTCGCCTCGGCGCGCGCGTGAGGCGGGGCGAAAACAGCGAACAGGATCGCTGCGGTCGTCAGGCAGCAGGCGACGGCGCGGCGAAGCGTCATGGCGATACCCTTAAGACGGGAGCTCCGGGGTCATGCGCTCAAGCCTCACCGGGCGCCCGATCGGCGGAGGGGCGTCAGCGCGACTGCAGCGAAGCGCGTGTTGCGGCGCGGCTGGATCCGCGTGCGTTTCCATGTGGACACGGTCGTCAGATAATATTATGACTTTGAAGCAAAACAAGCCGTCTCAACGGCGATGGGAGGAAATCAATATGGCGCTTTACACCCGATGAAACAACTTGCATTCGCCGTGGCGGCCGCGGCCGCGGTGGTTGGGCAGCCGGCGCGGGCCGATGAAGCCGCTGCGAACTTCGTGAAGCTGTTCAGCGATGTCTGCGTAGCCAAGTTCGGCCATCTCACGACGGTCTGGGACTGGGCGGACGACCAGAAGTTGCTCGCCGATCACCAACCCCCAGGCGCTCGCGGTGTTTGCAGGCAGGCCAAACCGAGACGGCAAGATGCTCTCGTTCGCCGGCGGCGGGGTGCCTGGTTCCGGCAAGGCCTGGGCGGTGCACGATCCGGCGGGGCGGTTCGTGCTGGCGACGCGGCTCGATCCGGAATCCTGCGTCGTGTGGGCGCAGAAGGCGGACCCGGGCGAGGTCGATGCAGCTTTTGCAAAGATGGTGGCGCAGGCGGTCGCGCCCGGCGTCGAAGTGAAGCAAGCCGATGACAGGACGGTCAACATCCCTGATGGCGCCGTGCATATCCGCGTCTACCGCGTGTGGTCGGGATCGGCGCTCAATAGCTATGCGCTGGCGGTGGCGACGGTCAGCCGACCGGGCGGCCCGTTCCAGGCGATGCTGGAGACGCAGCGGCTTGTCGAGCGCGACGACGCGATCAATCCGATGGTGCCGCTGGAGCCGCCGGGTTAAGACGACGCTTCATTTTTTGCGCTTCGGCTCGATATCGGGTTGTCAGACAAGTGGGGCCAGCGTAACATTGTGCCGATCCGCCATGATCCGGTCATTCGTCGCCAATGCGCGAGGTTGAAGCAGGGCGCGGCGGTGATCCGTCAGTCTAGCTAGAAAAACGAACGTCAGAGGAGGAAAATATGCGACTTGGAAGGCTGAGATTTGGCTGCGCGCCGGTGGTGGGCGCCGTCTGCGTGACGGGGCTCGCGCTCTGGGGAATGGCGTCAACCGGTCGCGGCGCGCGCCGACGACGCCCGCTGATCAAGTACAACGGCAACAGCCGCGATTACTGGGAGCACCCGCCCGCGGACTGGTTCATGGGCGACGAGACGGCGCAGCAGCACGGCACGCATCCCTATCCGGGCCAGCCGCTGCCGACGCCGCATGACGAACTGGTGGGCCTCGTCAAGGACAACATCAAGCTGCTGCCGGGCTTCCATATCGAAGTCCTGGCCGATCAGCTCGACTGCGCCCGCCAGATGGTGTTCGGCAGCCGACAACACGCTCTATGTCGGCTGCTGGACCGACCACGTGTTCGCGCTGAAGAAGCAGGGCGACAAGTGGGTGGCGAAGACCATCATCAAGGGGCTGCGTCAACCGACCGGCATCGGCTATCTACAACGGCAACCTCTACGTCACCGACATCGACAAGATCTATCGCTACAAGGATATCGCCAACAATCTCGACAACCCGAAGGGCGAGGTCGTCTACAGCGACTTCCCGCCGTACACCTCGCACGGCTGGAAGTACATGGTTGCGGATCCGCAGGCGCCGGGCTGGTTCTACATTCCGGTCGGCCCGCCCTGCAACGTCTGCATGATCCCGTCTGGCACGGCGCAGTATCGCCATATCAACCCGGACGAGGGCCTGTCGGAGGTGGCTGCGCTCGGCCAGCGCAACAGCGTCGGCGGCGACGTCGATCCGCGCTCCGGCCAGCTCTGGTTCTCCGAGAATGCGCGCGACTGGATGGGCGACAACATCCCGTCCGACAAGCTCAACCACCTGACCAAGTGTGGTCAGCACTTCGGCTACCCGTACTGCCACCAGGGTGACATTCCCGACCCGAAATACAGCCATGGGCCACAAGTGCGACGAGTTCACCCCGCCGGCGCTGAACGTCGGGCCGCACATGGCGCTGCTCGGGATGAAGTTCTACACCGGGAACAACTTCCCGGCTGAGTTCAAGAACAACATCTTCCTCGCCGAGCACGGCGGCTGGAACCAGTTCATGCACACCGGCGCCCGGATCGTCCGCATCCAGACCGACCCGGATGGCAAGAACATCTCGCAGGAGCCGTTCGCCTGGGGTTGGATCAAGGACAACAAGTACTGGGGCCGCCCCGCCGACGTGGTGATCAACCCGATGGATGGCTCGCTCCTGATCTCGGATGATCAGGCCGGCGCGATCTATCGGATCTGGTACGACGGCAAGTCGTAAGTAATCTGACTAGTCGGGATCGATCCTCGCCCTGGCGACTCAAGACGCCAGGGCGAGCTGTTTTCTCTGACGATGTTATGAGAATCGTACGACCATGCGAATTCCCGCCTGGATCATCGTGGCGCTCAGCGTGGCCGTTCCCGTCGCCGCGATGGCGGCGGAAGGGAAATCCGGACGCCGGCAAGGCCAAGGCGGAGGCCGCAGGGTGCTTCGCGTGCCATGGCGTCGATGGCGTCGCCACCGCGAACGGGCTCGCGACCGACAAGAACGTCCCGAACCTCGCCGCGGAGCCAGACCTCTATCTGCAGTTCCAGCTCGTGTTCTTCCGCAAGGGCGTGCGCAAGAACGAGGTGATGAACGCGATGGCGGAACAGCTCAGCGACGACGACCTGCGCAACTGTCGGCATATTTTGCCTCGCTGCCGGCGCCCAACGCGCCGACGCCGCCGGACACTGCGCCCCAGGACACCGAGCTTGGCGGCAAGGTGGCGCGCGGCGATCCACTGCACGAACTGCCACGGCGACCATTTGGAGGGGGTGGACAACATCCGCGGCTCGCGGGCCAGCGCGAGGACTACCTTTACAAGGCCCTGCGCGACTTCAAATCGGGCGCTCGAACGTCGACCGGCGCCGCGGGCATGGCGGAAGTGGTGTACCCGCTCGGCGACTTGGAGATGAAAGCGCTGGCTCACTACCTGTCGCGGCTGCACTGACGTCCTGTCTGAGGGGAGGCCGCGCCTGATGGGGCGCCTGGAAGGACGCTTGATCCGGATACAATGAACTTCCCGCTGCCGAGGTCGCCATGAGGTCGCGAACGCCCAAATCGACGAATCGCGGCGATCGTCTCGGCCCGCTCGAGGCCGCCCGAAATGGCGTCACCCGTCGAGGCCTCATCGGGGCCGGCGTGGGCGCGGCGGCCGGGGCGATCGCCTCCCGCCAAGCGCTCGCCGAAGAAGACGGGAACCTGCCGCCGTCGATCCCGGAATGGCAGCTTGAGCCCGGCGAAGAGACGCTGAGCCACCCTTACGGGCGGCCGTCCAGGTTCGAAGCCGATGTCGTGCGCCGTTATCGCCAAGGCCTGCCGCCGCCGCCCTCACGCCTGACGTCGTTCAGCCTCACGCCGCTTCAGGACCTTCGCGGAATCATCACGCCGAACGGGCTGCACTACGAGCGCCACCATGCAGGGGTTCCGACGATCGACCCGCTCGAGCACCGGCTCATCGTGCATGGGGTGGTCGAGCGGCCGCTAATCTTCACCATGGAGGACCTCACTCGATTTCCCTCGGTGTCGCGGGTCCACTTTCTCGAATGTTCCGGCAACACCCAGAACTGGGGCGCGCCCAAACCCGAACTCACGGTCCAGGACACCCATGGACTGCTTAGCTGCTGCGAGTGGACCGGCGTCGCGCTCGCAACCGTCCTTGCGGAAGCTGGCGTCAAACGGCAAGCGAAGTGGATGCTGGCCGAGGGCGCGGACGCAGCGGCGATGACGCGTAGCATCCCGATTGAAAAGGCGCTCGACGACGCGCTGCTCGCCTATGCGCAGAATGGCGAGCGGCTGCGGCCCGAGCAAGGCTACCCGCTCCGTTTGCTGCTGCCGGGCTACGAAGGCAATACGAACGTCAAATGGCTTCGGCGGCTCAAGCTCGGGCCCGAGCCGTTCCAGACCCGCGAGGAGACGTCGAAGTACACCGAGCTGATGCCGGACGGCGTGGCCCGCCAGTTCAATTTCGTGATGAGAGCGAAGTCGGTCATCACTTTTCCGTCCGGCGGACAAAAACTCGGCGCGCCCGGATTCTACGAGATCTCCGGCCTTGCGTGGTCGGGCTCCGGCAAAGTTGTGCGAGTCGAAGTGTCGACCGACGGCGGCGCGTCGTGGCGTGACGCCGCGCTGCAGGAGCCGGTCATGTCGAAGTGCCTGACGCGATTTCGTGCGCCCTGGCGCTGGGAGGGGGGGCCGGCGACGCTTGCGAGTCGGGTCACCGACGAGACCGGCTATGTCCAGCCGAGCCGCGAAGCGATTTTGAAGGTGCGCGACGCGCGCTCCTACTACCACTACAACGGAATACAGAACTGGAGCGTCGCGGCCGGCGGCGCGGTGACCAATGCGGGATAGATTCGTCTCCTACGTCACACTCGCACTCGCCGCGATGGCGGCGTCCAGCGTCGTTTATGCCGCCGAGCGCTATGATTTTGGGCGGCAGGCGACGCCGCAAGAGACCGCTGGTTGGGACATCGACGTCTCGCCCAGCGGCGCGGGGCTGCCGCCCGGGCGCGGCGACGTGAAGCAGGGCGAAGCGATCTTCGAGGCGAAATGCGCGGCGTGCCACGGCGCCCACGGCGAGGGCAAGCCGATGGTCCGGCTGGTCGGCGGCGTCGGCACGCTCCGCGACAAGAAGCCGGAAAAGACCGTCGGCAGCTACTGGCCCTACGCGACGACGCTGTTCGACTATGTGCGGCGCGCCATGCCGCTCAATGCGCCCCAATCCCTCAGCCCCGACGAACTCTATGCGGTTTCAGCCTACGTGCTGTTCCTCAACGGGATCGTTCCGCAGGACGCCGCGCTCGACGCCGACGCTTTGCCTAAAATCAAGATGCCGAACCGCGACGGCTTCGTCAGCGCCTATCCAGCACCAGGCTCGGCGCCAAAGCCGTAGCGGACCGCGGTGGCCGCGTCAGCGGCTTGCGCTAAGATGTTATACGACCCGACAACTTGGCCGGGCAGGCCATAGGGGAGAAATGGGCGATGATCATCGATCTGCGGACCTACACCATGGTCCCCGGGCGGCTCGGCGCCTAGCTCAAATTATACGAGGCGGAGGGCATGCCCATCCATGTCCTGCATTTGGGCCAGCCGATCGGCGTCTTCACCACCGACGTCGGGACCGTCAATCAGGTCGTGTTCCTCTGGGGCTTCGAGAGCCAGGCGGATCGCGAGCGCCGACGCAATGCGCTGGAAGCCGATCCTGACTGGGTCGCTTACCGCCAGAAGAGCGCGGACGCCGGCAACCTGCAGCATCAGGAGTGCAAGATCATCAAGTCGACTCGCTTCTCGCCGATGTGAGCCCGCCGGCTCGCCAGCACCTCGGAACAGCCATGTATGAGCAGGTCTACGACGCCATTGGCGCGGCGGCGGTCGGACTGATTGGCCGCGAAGGGGACGTCTTTCGTCGCGTGTTTGGTTGGGCGGTCGGATTGTTGGCGGCGTTCTGCGTATTTGTTTATCTGCAATCGACTCCGGTTCTGGGTTGGATGGTCCCTTAAGCAACGCGAGCGAGGAAGGATCGGGACGTGGTCGACTATCGCAAGCTGTTCGATCTGACCGGCAAGACGGCGGTGGTGCTCGGCGCAGCGTCCGGCATCGGCAAGTCATCGGCTGAGGCGCTGGCGAACCTTGGCGCGCGGGTCCTGTGCGCCGACCGCGACCGCGATCGAGTCGAGGCGACGGCCGCTGGTATTCGCGCAGCCGACGGCTGGGCCGAGGCGATCACGACCGACGCTGCCGAAGCGGGAAACGTCGCGGCGCTGGCGGTGGCGGCGAAGGCTAGATTCCCGCGCATCGACATCGCTGTCACGACGCCGGGACTGAATATCCGCAAGACGATTCTCGATTACACCGAGGAGGATCTCGACCGCGTCCTCACCCTCAACGTCAAGGGAACCGTCTATTTCTTCCAGGCGTTCGGTCGCATGATGATGGATCAGGGCGGCGGCAGTTTGATCGCCTGTTCTTCGGTGCGCGCGGTCACGATCGAGCCTGGCCTTGCGGTCTATGGCGCCACCAAGGCGGCCATCGTCCTCCTGGTCAAGGGCTTTGCATCTGAGGTCGGCCGCTACGGCGTCCGCGTCAACGCCATCGCTCCGAGCATCGCCGAGACGGCGCTGACCGAACCTTTCAAGCAGCGGCCTGACATCCACAAGCTCTACGCGGCGCACACCGTGTTCGATCGATGGAGCGCGGCCGACGAAGTCGCGTGCGCGGTGGCGTTTCTAGCCTCTGACGCCGCGAGCTATGTGAGCGGAAGCACGCTATTCGTCGATGGCGGCTGGACGGCGATCGATGGGCCGCCCACGGGGCTCACCCAACTCGCGCGATGATGGCGTGGGCCGCGCGGGCCCGAGCACGCCGACTCCCGTTGTCATTCGGCCTCCGCGAGCCGCGCGGACTCGCCGCGACGAGAGGCGCCGGAACGCCCCTGTTGGTATCGGCTCAAGGAGTTGGACAGGTGGCGCCGCGCCGCATTGCGGGCGGCTGCAATGTTCTGCGCGCGAATGGCTTCGTAGATGGCGATATGCTCAGCCTGAATCTTTCGCAGATAGCGGACACGTTCGGGCTCGCTGCCGCGGGCGACATTGAGGATCTGGCGGGGAATGATGAAATTGCCCAAAAACTCAAGAAACTCGGGAAAGTAGCGATTGTGGACGCTGCGAAAAATCGTCAAGTGGAACCGGAAGTCGGCGTCCACGGCGTTGCCGCCTGCCTCGATTTCGGTCTCGATCGACCTCAGGGCGGCCTCGATCTGCGTGAGATCGTGACCAGTCCGACGCTCCGCCGCGAGCCCCGAGGCTTCGATCTCGAGGCCCATGCGCAACTCGAGGATCTGCAACACGTCCTTGACGGATTTGACACCGTCCGGATCGATCCGGAATGGCCGCCGCTGCACGTCGGCCGGCACGAATGCGCCGAGGCCCTGGCGGGTGACGACCAGGCCGTCGGCTCGGAGCGCCGCCACGGCCTCGCGCACCACCGTGCGGCTGACGCCGGTGGATAGCGACAGCTCCTGCTCGGTCGGCAGGCGAGCGCCCGGCTGCAGGCGTCCGCTGAGGATCTCGGCGGCAAGCCGTTGCGTGAGCTCTTGAGTCCGATTGAGCGCCGGGCCAAGCGCAAGCGAAATAGTCTTGGCTTTCTTCACGCGTCCGCCGATCGATTCCCCGCCTGACAATTAATCCACTCACCGGGCTCGCCACAAGGCGAAAAGCCGCGGGTGAATGGCGAACAATCGAGAGGCGAACCCGGAGACCCGTTTTCGCCAACCTAACCTGCGAGCTCGCTGCGGTCCAAAGCCTCTGCGGCCGAGTCAGTCGCTTCGCTCGATGAACATATCAGATATAAGGTCATCATACGAATCTCCTTGTCGGTCCGCTGTTTCCGGGATATGTTGTTGCAAGGGCGGCTCCGTTGGCTGCCCAATCGAATCGAATGAGGGAGCGAAACATGTCCTGGACTACCCCCGTTATCGTGGAAATGTGCGTTGGCATGGAAGTCACCAGCTACCTGTCGGCCGAAATCTGATCCTACACATCGACGACGAGGCCCGCGTCCGTAGCGAGTCTTGCGCTGAACAGCGGGTCTCGTGATGGGGCTCCGCGCCCTCTGTCGGCGGGTGAAGGATCGGCGGCAAAGTCCGGGGACTCAACCGGGCTAGAGGGAGCGCCAGCCGGTCGCTCGTGTCTGGGCGCGCGTTCGATTAATGAAAGGCGACCCAACTCCCGGCTCGGTGTGAAACGAGGCGGTTGTCTGGTGACCGCGCCCGATGTTCGCGCCTGAACGCTAGCCCGGAAGTTGGATGACGTTCCTGCGACGCGGTGCTCGCCGCTCGGGTCCCTGATCGAAGAGGTCGTCTCATGGCGCGTTCCCCCGAGCGGTTGAAGGCGGCCATCGCTTCAGGACTACTGTCGTTTCCGGTCACCCATTTCGCCGACGACGGCGCGTTTGCGCCGGGCCCATACCAGGAGCACATCGACTATCTCATCAGTCACCGGCCCGCGGCGCTGTTTGCAGCCGGAGGGACGGGAGAATTCTTTTCGCTGCAGCTCGACGAATACGAGAAAGTCATCGCCGCCGCCGTCGAGTCGGCCGTAGGCAGGCTGCCGGTCCTGGCTGGCGTGGGATATGGGACGGCTTTGGCGATCGAGTTCGCCCGGCGGGCGGAGGAGGCCGGCGCCGATGGCGTATTGCTGCTGCCGCCGTATCTGATCCAGGCCGAGCAGGAAGGACTTTACCGCCATATCGCCGCAATCTGCCGCGCCGTCGGCGTCGGCGTCGTCGTCTACCATCGGGACAATTGCCTGTTCGAGCTTGACACCCTGCGGAGGCTGGCGGACCAGTGCCCGAACCTGATCGGTTTCAAGGATGGCCATGGCAATGTCGAGCTGTTGACGTGCCTTCGCGAGAGCCTTGGAGACCGCCTGGTCTATATTGGCGGGATGCCCACGGCGGAGGTCTCCGCGGCCGCCAATCTGGCGATGGGCGTCTCGACCTATTCATCGGCGATTTTCAATTTCGTTCCCGAATACGCGCAGCGCTTCTTCGCGGCGCTCCACTCAAGCGACAACGCGTTCACCCACGAGGCGATGCGCAGTTTCCTCATTCCGTATCTCGCGCTCAGGAACCAGCGTCGCGGCTATGCAGTGAGCATCGTCAAGGCTGGGCTGCGAGTCGTCGGCAGGCCAGCCGGTCCTGTTCGCCCGCCTCTGCTGGACCTCGCCCCGGAGCAAGAAGCGGCGCTGGCTGGACTTGTAGCGCGCGCCATGACCGCGATGGGGGCCTCAGCGCAGACCAAAATCCCGGCGTAAGAGGAGCCATGAAGCGCTGAAGCGCGCGAACCTTACGCCGGCGGCTCGGAGGTCGAAGCCGCGAACCAAAACCAACTTCAGAGCGCCGAGGCGGCGTCCGGAATCCTATCACGGATGGAGCCTTGGCGCCCGGTCGCGGAGCGGTATAGACTCCATCGAAAAGCAGCGCTTTGCGGCGCCGCCAAGGGAGGATCAAATGGTCGACATCAGCAGGCGACGGGTCTTGCAATCGGGCGGCGCGGCGGGGCTTTCGCTGCTGGGCGGCGTTGCGCGAGCGGAGCCGAGCTGGAAGGGACCGGCGCCTGAGCCAGGCGCCTCGATCCGCGTCTTGCGCTGGAAGCAGTTCATCCAGGCGGAGTATGACGCCTTCATCGTCAACACCAAGAAATTCGCCGATCAGACCGGCGTCAAAGTCCGCGTCGAGGCGGAAAGCTGGGACGATATCCGGCCGAAATCGGCGGTCGCCGCCAATGTCGGCGCCGGACCCGACATCATCATGGGCACCCTCGACGACCCGTTTAAATTCCCCGAAAAACTGCTCGACCTCACCGACCTCGCGGAATATCTCGGCGCCAAATACGGCGGCTGGTATCCGATCGCGCGCAAATACGGGATGCACGGCACGCGCTGGATCGCGCTCCCGCAGGGCGCGACCGGCGGCTGCATGAACTATCGCATCAGCACGATGCGCGCTGCCGGTTTCGACGAGTTCCCCAAGGATACGGCCGGCTACCTCAAGCTATGCCAGGGGATGAAAAAGGCCGGCAAGCCGCCTGGCTTCGCCCTCGGCCACGCCACCGGCGACGCCAACGGCTGGACCCAATGGTGCTTGTGGGCCTTCGGCGGCAAGACGGTCGACGACAAGAACAATGTGGCGATCGATTCGCCCGAGACGGTCGCCGCCCTCGAATATGCCAAGCAGCTCTACGCCACCTATATCGACGGCGTGTTGTCCTGGCTCGATCCGAGCAACAACAAGGCGTTCCTTGCCGACCGGATCGGGCTCACGCTGAACGGAATCTCGATCTACACCGTCGCCAAGAATTCGCCCGATCCGGGGCTCAAGGCGATCGCGGTCGACATGAACCATGCGAACATGCCGATCGGTCCGGTTGGGAAGCCGACCGAGCAGCAGAACATTCTCAACACCTACGCCTATAAATACAGCAAATATCCAAACGCGGTGCGCGAGTATCTGCGCTTCATGTGGGAGAAGCCGCAGGTCGACTATTGGGAGACCCAGTCCAACGGTTACATGGCGCCGCCGCTGCCGGCCTGGAACGACAATCCGATCTGGACGGCCGATCCCAAGGTGACGCCATTCCGCGACGTTCTCAAATTGGCGCTCGATGACGGCTATTCCGGCTCGCTTGGCAGCGCGTCGGCCGCGACCATGGGCGATTTCGTGGTGGTCGACATGTTCGCCGAGGCGTGCACCGGGAACAAGTCGCCCAAGGCGGCGGCGCAGGCCGCTGCCGAGCAGGTGAAACGGTATTACGGCGCCTGAGGAGGACCGGTGGCGGGGACCAGAGGGAGGCCGCGCATTCGCCTGAGCAGCGGTTCGCCGCCGGACGGACGAGCCAGCGAGCGATGACTTCCCTTACGCCGGTCCAGCGGGCGGCGCGCCCGATCCCGGCGCGGCGGGGGTTTGCGCTCCGCCTGCTCGACGATCGTAACGTTCTCGGCGTCGTCATGATCGCCCCCGCGGCGGGGTTCCTGCTGGTGTTTCTCGCCTATCCGCTGGGGCTGGGCTTCTGGCTCGGCATGACCAACGCGACGATTGGCCAGCCCGGACGTTTCGTCGGATTGGCCAACTTCGTCTCCCTCGCCCACGACGACATATTCTGGCTCGTGGTGTTCAACACGATGCTCTATACGGTCGTGGCCAGCGTGCTCAAATTTGGCTTGGGTCTCTATCTGGCGCTTTTGCTCAACCGCCGGCTGCCGATGAAGTCGATCATCCGCGCGGTCGTGCTGTTGCCGTTCGTCACCCCGACCGTGCTCTCGGCGATCGCATTCTGGTGGATCTACGATCCGCAGTTTTCCATCATTTCCTGGTCGCTCATCAAACTCGGCCTCATCCATCAATATATCGACTTTCTGGGTCAGCCATGGAATGCGCGTTTCTCGCTGATCGCCGCCAACGTGTGGCGCGGCATCCCGTTCGTGGCGATCACCCTGCTTGCGGGCCTGCAGACGATCTCACCCTCGCTCTATGAGGCGGCGACGCTCGACGGCGCGGGCCCGTGGCAACGCTTCCGCTTTGTCACCCTGCCGATGCTTTCCCCGATCATCGCCGTGGTCATGACCTTCTCGGTGCTTCTCACCTTCACCGACTTCCAGCTCGTTTACGCCATCACCCGCGGCGGGCCGATGAACGCTACGCATTTGATGGCGACGCTCTCCTACGAACGGGCGATCACCGGAGGGCGCCTGGGCGAGGGCGCGGCCATTGCCGACGCCATGGTGCCATTCCTGCTGGGAGCCATCCTGTTCAGTTATTTCGGACTGCAGCGGCGACGCTGGCAGCAAGGCTCGCGAGACTGACGATGGCGGAGACCGGCGATGCGTCCGAAGGCATGGACTATCTCGAGAGCCTGCCTCGCCGGCTGTTCACGCTCTATCTCCCGCTGATCGTCTTCCTGTTCGTCCTCTTGTTTCCGTTCTACTGGATGACGACGACGACTTTCAAACCGGACGACGAGCTTTACGACTACAAGCGTTTCAATCCCTTCTGGGTGCATTCCCCGACGCTCGAGCACATCAAGAAGCTGTTCTTCGAGACGAGCTATCCATCATGGCTCATCAACACCATGATCGTCTCGGTGGCGGCGACGCTGATTTCGCTCGTTTGCAGCGTCTGCGCCGCCTACGCCATCGAGCGCCTGCGTTTCTCCGGCTCGCGCTACGTCGGGCTCGCAATCTTTCTCGCCTATCTGGTGCCGCCGAGCATCCTGTTCATCCCGCTCGCCGCAATCATCTTCAAGCTTGGCCTGTTCGACAGCCTCTGGGCGCTGATTCTGACCTATCCAACCTTCCTGGTGCCGTTCTGCACCTGGCTTTTGATGGGTTATTTCCGGACCATTCCCTATGAACTCGAGGAATGCGCGCTGATCGACGGCGCGACGCGGCTGCAGATCCTGTGGAAGATCACTTTGCCCCTCGCGGTTCCCGGCCTGATCTCGGCCGGAATTTTCGCCTTCACCCTGTCATGGAACGAGTTCATCTACGCGTTGACCTTCATCTCGTCGACGGAGAACAAGACCGTTCCGGTCGGCGCAATCACCGAACTCGTCGAAGGCGACGTCTACCACTGGGGCTCGCTGATGGCGGCGGCCTTGCTCGGTTCGCTGCCGGTCGTGATCATGTACTCGTTTTTTGTCGAATATTATGTCTCGAGCCTGACCGGAGCGGTCAAGGAATAGAAGCCGACGGCCAAGGGCCGCTCCGGACTTGAGCCCCCGCTGGCGAAAAAGCGCGCGAAGCCAAAAAACTATGGAGCCTGCGTGGCGGTTCGTACGAATCGCGGCGGCAGGCTCGGTGAGGCTTGCTCCGCCATCGGCGAGGGCCGGCGCCGGCCGGGTTCGGCTACATCCCCATCGCGTCCTTCGCGCACTTCTTTACGAACGAGGTCATCGCGGCGCCATGCAGCTTCTTGTCCTTGGCCTGGGACTCGCAGGCGGTCCTTTCGCATTTGGTCATGAAGCTCGTCTTGGCGGCGCCGGCGAGCTTCTTGTCCATCGCCTGGGTCGTGCAGGCGTCATCGGCATAGGCAAGCGCCGGCGCTCCGGCGAGGCCGAGTGCGAGGACAACCAGGGCGAACGTCTTGATCATGGCGCAAATCTCCCGAAATCAGGCCGCCCCTTTGCGGCCATGAATTCAAGCATAACGGCGCGGGCGCGCGGTGGCGAGGGGCTTTAGGCCCCCCAAACCCAGGCGCCGGTTTCGCCCCGCTCGTATCAATCTTCGGCGAAATGTTGCAAAAGGCCGGGCTCAAACACCTGCCCAAACTGGAATGGAGCAATGCGGCGCCTGACGAACCAACTCTTGGCCCTGCTCGCGCTTGCGCTGCTGGCGCTCGGCGCGGCGGCGCAGCTTGCGCTCATTCACGCTCCCGTTCCCCCGCTCGTCTTCATCGCGGCGGCGGCAATATTGGCGCTGCTGCTCACGATCGGCAATCTGCCGCTTGGCGCCCGTCGGCCGCTCGTGTTCGTGGTTGTGCTCGCCTTGCTGGCCGCCGCCACCGGCGGGCTCGCCTACTTCCAGTTCGTCATTAAGCCCGTCATGATCAAGAATTTCATGGCGGCCGCGTTCGCGCCAAAGCCGACAGCGGTGACGGCGGAGACGGTGAAAGCGGAAAAATGGCCTCCTCAGCTGACCGCGATCGGCACATTGCGGGCGTATCAGGGCGTCGTCATCGCGCCGCAGGCGGCGGGCGTCGTGACCGCCAAACATTTCGAGTCGGGCGACGACGTCGAAGCCGGCGCCCTGCTCATCAACATCGACAATTCGGTCGAGCAGGCTGACCTTGCCAATGGCCTTGCTCAATTGAAGAACGCCGAGGCGACGCTCGCGCGGCAGAAGACGCTCGTCGTGCAGGGCAACACGCCCCAGTCGAGCGTCGACGCGGCGATCGCGGCGCGCGATTCCGCGGCCGCGACGGTCGAGCGGACGCGCGCCGTCATTGCGCAAAAGGCGATCCGGGCGCCCTTCTCCGGCAGGCTTGGCCTGCGCAACGTCGATATCGGGCAATATGTCGCGGTGGGCGCGAGCCTGGTGACGCTGCAGCAGCTCGACCCGATCTACGCCGACTTTCCCGTGCCCGAGGAGGCGCTGAGCGCGCTGGGCGTCGGTCAGGCGGTCAGCATGACGGTCGACGCCATCCCTGGCCGCAAGTTCGAAGGCACGGTCGAGGCGATCGACGCGCGCGTCAGCGCCGAATCGCGCAACGTCACCGCTCGCGCCGTGTTCACCAACCCTGACCGCAAGCTTCTGCCCGGCATGTTCGCCAATCTGACGGTGACGACCGGCGCGCCTGCCTCGGTGGTGACCGTTCCCCGCACCGCGGTCGTTTACAGTCTCTATGGCGACAATGTCTTTGTCGTCGCCCCGGCGCCGCACGCGCGCGAGGAAGGCGGGGTGAGTGAGAAGGGCGGCCCGAGCGGCCTCATCGTTGAGCGGCGCTTCGTGCGCCTGGGCCCGACGCGCGGCGAGCGGATCGCAATCGCGCAAGGCTTAAGGGCGGGCGAGCGCGTGGTGACCGCGGGCCAGATCAAGCTGCAGGCCTATACGCCCGTGACGCTCGACGAGACCGCCTCGCTTCCCGCTCCGGCCGAAACGGCCCGGCCGTGATCGAGCGCCGATGAACGCCTTCACCGATCTCTTCATCCGACGGCCCGTGCTGGCGAGCGTGGTCAGCCTGCTCATTCTGCTGGTCGGCGGAATGGCCGCCTTCCGGCTGCAGGTCAGGCAGTTTCCCGAGACCTCGAACACCACGATCACCATCACCACCACCTATCCCGGCGCCTCCGCTGACGTCATCAAGGGGTTCATCACGACCCCGATCGAGCAGGCGGTGGCGAGCGCCGAAGGCATCGACACGCTGGTCTCGACCTCGCAGCAGAACACGTCGACCATCACCCTCAATCTGCGGCTCGACGCCAATCCCGACCGGGCGATGGCCGACACCCTGTCCAAGGTCAATCAGGTCCGCGGCCTCCTGCCGCGCGACGCCAACGATCCGGTCGTGGTCAAGCAGACGGGCCAAGGCTTCGCGCTCATGTACCTATCGTTCAACTCGGACGTGATGACCTCGTCCCAGATCACCGACTACCTGACCCGCGTCGTCCAGCCGCGCCTGCAGACCGTCGACGGGGTCGCCAACGCCCAGATCCTCGGCGGGCAGACCTTCGCCATGCGCATCTGGCTCGATCCAACCCGCATGGCGGCGCTCGGGCGTGACCGCGAAAGACGTGCGCGCCGCGCTCGCCGCCAACAACTTCACCACCGCGGCGGGCGAGGTGAAGGGCGACTACACCCAGATCAGCGTCAATGCGCTGACCTCCCTCGACAGCGCGAAGGCGTTCGGGCAGCTGGTGATCGCGGCGCACGGCGATGCGCTGGTGCGCCTCGGCGACGTCGCCAAGATCGAGCTTGGGCCGCAGAGCGTCGATTCCTCCTCGGTGTTCGACGGGCTCAAAGCGGTGTTCGTCGGCATCTATGGCACCCCCGAGGCCAATCCGCTTACCGTGATCAACGGCGTGCGCGCGATCATGCCGAGCATCCAGACCCAATTGCCGGCGGGGTTAAGAGCGACGATCGCCTATGATTCGACGACGTTCATCCGCGCCTCGATCTACGAGGTCGCCAAGACCCTCATCGAGGCGGCGGCGATCGTGATCGTGGTGATTTTCCTCTTTCTCGGCAACCTGCGCTCGACCTTCATTCCGATCGTCACCATTCCGCTGTCGCTCGTGGGCGTGATGATCGCGCTGATGGCGCTCGGCTATTCGATCAACCTGCTCACGCTGCTCGCGCTCGTGCTGGCGATCGGCCTCGTGGTCGACGACGCAATCGTCGTGGTGGAGAACATCCACCGGCACATCGAAGAGGGCATGACGCCGTTCGACGCGGCGATGCGGGGCGCTCACGAGATCGCGCTGCCGATCGTCGCCATGACGATCACGCTCGCCGCGGTCTATGCGCCGATCGGCTTCGTTTCCGGCGTGACCGGGGTGCTTTTTCGCGAATTCGCCTTCACCCTGGCGGGCGCCGTCATCGTCTCGGGCCTCATCGCGCTGACGTTGTCGCCGATGATGTGCTCGAAGCTGCTCACCCGCGAGAAGAGCGAGGGCTGGTTCGCCCGGACCCTCGATCGCGCGTTCCTGAGCCTGCGCCGCGCCTACAAGCGCCGGCTCCACAGCTCGCTCAACTTCCGCGCGCTCACCCTCCTCATTCTGGTCGGCGTGCTCGCGCTGACCGCCGTCATGTACGTTTCAACCCCGCGCGAGCTCGCTCCGGAAGAGGACCAGGGCATCCTGCTCTCGCTGGTCAAGACGCCGCAGGTCGGCAACCTCGACTATACCGAGCAGGCGACCACGCGTCTGGTCAAAGAAACGCGCGGGATCCCCGAAATCGCCCACATATTCACCATCAACGGCGCCCCCAACGTCCACAACGCGTTCGTCGGCTTTCTCCTAAAACCCTGGGACGAGCGCAGCAAGAACCAGAAGCAGATCCTGACTGAGCTCAGACCGAAGTTCCTCGCCGTGCCGCAGGCGCAGGTGCAGGCGTTTTCGCCCCCCGCGTTGCCCGGCTCGACCGGCGGCGCGCCGCTGCAATTCGTGATCCGCACCACCGGCGACTACGCGACCCTCGCCGACGTCGCGCTCAAGATGCAGCAGGCGGCGCGGGAAAGCGGGCTCTTCCTGTTCACCGACGTCGACCTCAAGTTCGACACGCCGCAATACGTGTTCAAGGTCGACGCCGACAAGGCGAACCGCATCGGCGTCAACATGGCCGATGTCGGCACGGCGCTGGCGACGATGCTGGGCGGCAACTACGTCAATCTGTTCAGCCTTTACGGGCGCAGCTATCAGGTGATCCCGCAGGCGCCGCGCGAATTCCGGTTCGATCCCGCCTGGCTCACCCGCTATCAGGTGCGCGCCGCCAACGGCGAACTCGTGCCCTTGTCCGCGGTGGCGACCGTCTCGGAGCAGGTGCAGCCGAACGCGCTGACCAGCTTCCAGCAGCTCAATTCCGCCACCCTTTCCGGCGTGCCCTTTCCCGGCCGAACCCTCGGCGAAGCGCTCGACTACCTCAAGGCGAAATCGAAGGAGATCTTCCCCGAGGGCTATTCCTATGACTTTCAGGGCGATTCGCGCCAGTTCGAACAGGAGGGCAACGCGCTTGTCTATGTGTTCGTGTTCGCGCTCATCGTCATCTACCTCGTGCTGGCGGCGCAATATGAGAGCTTCCGCGATCCGCTGATCATTCTCATCGCCCTGCCGACGGCGCTGTTCGGAGCGCTCCTGCCGCTCAACATCGGCGGCGTGCTGGGCTTCGCCAGCATAAACATCTATTCGCAGATCGGCCTCGTGACGCTGATCGGGCTCATCTCCAAGCATGGCATCCTGATGGTCGATTTCGCCAACCGGCTGCAGGAAACCCACGGCCTCTCGCGGCGCGCCGCGATCGAGGAGGCGGCCTCGGTGCGCCTGAGGCCCATTCTCATGACGACCGCGGCGATGGTGGTCGGCATGGGGCCGCTCATCTTCGCCCACGGCGCTGGCGCCGTCTCGCGCTTCAACATCGGCGTCACCATCTTCGCCGGCATGGCGATCGGCACGCTGTTCACGCTTTTCGTCACCCCGGCGGTCTACACGTTCCTGGCCCGCGATCACGCGGCGCTGATGGCGAAAGAGAAAGCGCTGGGGCATCTCGCGAAGGAGGAGGTCGAGGTCGGCTGAGGCGCGAGGCCTATAGCGCGTCGGCGCCGATCGCCGCCAGCGCCGCCCGTGCGCATTCCATGTCCTGGCTGTAATGTCCGCCGCTGAGGCCGATCGCGCCGACTATGTCGCCTTTGAGCGCGATCGGGAACCCGCCGCCGAACACGACAAGGCGCGGGGTGTGGGTGATGCCGTGCAAAAGCGGGGGGTCGTTCTTGATGAATTCGAACCAGGCGTGCGTCGGCATCGAAAAGGAGGCTGCGGTATAGGCCTTGTCCTGCGCGATCCCGATGGAGAGCTTGGGCGCCCCGTCCATGCGCAGGAAGGCTTTGAGGTCGCCCGACTCGTCGACGACCGCGACGCACATCTTGAGCTTCAGTTCGGCGGCTTTTTTCGCCGCTGCCGCGACCGCCTTCTCCGCCATTTCGGAATCGATGCTGTGCTTGACGATGGTCATGTGTTTGCCTCCCTGGCCCTTCCCTGGCGCGTATACCCGCGCGACGGAGCTTAGGGCGTTCCCCGTTCTGTTTGAAGCGCGCGGCCGCGGCGCGCGCCTCGGAAAGGACCGCCCGTCGCGGCCCAAGTTTCATGCGGGCGCCTACGTTCCCGGCATTTCCATGATTTCGATCACTTCGATCGCGGCGCCGGGCATTTGCAGAAACGGCTGGTCCCTCCCGAAGATCTTCGCCGCCGCGTCAGCCGACTCCGCCTGGACGATGGAATAACCGCAGACGTCGTTTCTCGTGCCCTTGGTTCCTTTCAAGTCTATGCGTTTGGTCTTTCCGACCGGGGCGCCGCGATCGACCAGCGACGCCTTGTGGTGGTCCATCCATTTCGTCCAGGCTTCCGTCCCCTTCTGGCGTTGTTCGGGCGTGGAGCTTTTCATCATATCGGCCATTTGATCCACATTGGCCATGTATAGAGCGAGGATTTTTTCACTGCGCGCCTCCATCCGAAGAATGCCGACCCGTCCGCCCCATAGCCCGGCTTTTTGGCCGATCGGTGGCCGTGGTAAAAACGCCCCGCGCCGGGACTTCCGCCGGACGCGGCGCTTGGGACCGGAACAGCGGGTTGCGGCGCGCGGCTCCGCGGCTCTACACGAGACCGCTCGCGACCCCGCGGCGCATAGCCATATGGCGCGGGCGCGACCGATAAGGAGTTTCGCCATGCCCACGCTCCGCCAAGTTCTCAGCGCCCGCCCCAAGAACCGCGTGATCGCGGCGCCGGGCGTCTACGACATGGTCTCGCTGCGGATGGCGGGCGCAATGGGTTTCGAAGCCCTTTACATGACGGGCTACGGGACGGTCGCCTCCCATCTCGGGCTTCCCGATGCCGGGCTTGCGAGCTACGCTGACATGGTCGGGCGGGTCGAAGCGATGGCGCGCATGGCGGCGTCGCCGCTCATCGCCGACGGCGACACCGGCTATGGGGGCCTTTTGAACGTCAGTCATACCGTTCGTGGGTATGAGCGGGCCGGCGCGGCGGCGATCCAGCTTGAGGACCAGGAATTCCCCAAGAAGTGCGGGCACACGCCTGACCGCCGCGTCATTCCGGCGAATGAGATGGTCCGCAAGATCGCGGTCGCCACCGAAGCGCGCGCAAGCTCCGATTTTCTGGTGATCGCCCGCACCGACGCGCGAACTTCGCTTGGCCTGAGCGACGCCATTCGGCGCGCCCGCGCTTATGCCGAAGCGGGGGCGGACATCCTTTTCGTCGAGTCGCCGGAGACAGAGGACGAAATGGCCACGATCGGCGGCGAGCTCGGCGACAAGCCTCTCATCGCCAATATGGTCGAAGGCGGGCGCACGCCGATGTTGAGCAACGCGCGCCTGGCCGAGATCGGCTATGCGCTCGCCATCTATCCAGTCGCCGGCCTGCTCAGCGCCGCGGCGGCGCTGGAGACGGTTTATCGGCAGATCCGCGAAACAGGCTCTTCGCTCGGCTCATCGGCGCCGCTCTACTCATTCGCCGAGATGAACCGGCTGATGGGGTTCGAGGAAGTGGGGCGCTTCGACAAGGCTCACGCGGAGATTTGAACCAACAAAAGAACACGGCGAGTTCCACACCATTGGCTCTCCGGACCAACGTTCTCGAGGGAACGGCCATGACGACAATAGCGGCTGCGGGGGCAAACCAAGGGCGGCGCGCGGGGATGGGTAAGATCACGCTCGCGAGCCTCGTCGGCACGACGATCGAATTCTACGACTTCTACATCTTCGGCACTGCGGCGGCCCTCGTATTCGGGCCGATGTTCTTCCCCAAATCCGCGCCCGAAACGCAGACGCTCAACGCCTATCTGACCTTCGGCCTCGCCTTCCTTGCGCGGCCCGTAGGCTCGTTCCTGTTCGGTCATTTCGGCGATCGCATCGGACGCAAATCGACGCTCGTCGCCACCATGTTGACCATGGGGCTCGCGACGACGCTGATCGGCGCGCTGCCTTCCTATGCGAGTGCGGGCGTGTTCGCTCCGCTGGCGCTGGCGGCTCTGCGTTTCCTGCAAGGGGTGGGGCTCGGCGGCGAATGGGGCGGTGCGGCGCTGATCGCGGTCGAGAACGCGCCGCCCGGAAAGCGCGCGTGGTACGGCATGTTCCCTCAGCTCGGCCCCCCGATAGGCTTCATCATTGCGACCGGCCTCTTTCTCCTGCTGCTCGTCGGATTCGGCGAGGCCGCCTTTGTCGTCTGGGCCTGGCGGGTCCCGTTCCTGTTGAGCGCGGTTTTGGTGGCGATCGGACTCTATGTGCGCGTTTCTCTCGAGGAGACGCCGGCGTTCAAGGCGCTCGAGCACGAGAAGCGCGTCGCCGTGCCGCTGACCGCGATCCTGCGCGATCATTTGGCGCCGCTAATCCAAGGCTCGCTCGCGATCGTCGTCTGTTACGCGCTGTTCTACATCTCGACGGTCTACGCGCTGGGTTATGGCGTGCGCGCGCTCGGCGTTCCCCGCACGACCTTTCTCGGATTGCTCTGCGGGGCGATCGTGTTCATGGCGCTCGCAACCCCGCTCTCCGCCGCGCTCGCCGACCGTTTTGGCCGCCGGCCTGTGCTGCTGGTTTCCGCCGTCGCCGCGATCGCCGTCGGCTTGGCCATGCCCGCGCTGCTTTCAGCGGGGACGACCGGCGTCTTCGCCTTCCTCGCGCTCGCGCTTGGCGTGATGGGGCTCACCTTCGCGCCGCTGGGCGCGCTGTTGCCCGAGCTCTTCCCGGTGCCGGTGCGCTACACGGGCGCAGCGAGCGCGTATAATCTCGGCGGCATCCTTGGCGCCTCCTTCGCGCCGTCGCTGGCGCAGATCCTCGAGGCGAAAGGAGGCGTCGCCTGGGTCGGCTATTACATCGCGATCGCCGGCGCGATCAGTTTCCTAGCGGTGCTCAGCATGAAGGAGACGCTGGACTAGTCGCCGATCGCGGGAGACTTGCCCCTGCGCAGCAAACCTGCTATCCGCCGCGCCTTCACGGAAAACGTGGGAGAACGTCCGGTCGCCAGCCGGATCAAACGTTCGCACCACGAACTGCAAACCTGGCGCAAGCCTTAAAGGGGCGACCCTGAGGGCCTTGCGCCCGTGCATGGAGCAGCCTCATGGCGAAGAAAATCACCGGCTACATCAAACTGCAAGTGCCGGCGGGCGCGGCCAATCCGTCGCCGCCAATCGGTCCCGCGCTCGGCCAGCGCGGCCTGAACATCATGGAGTTCTGCAAGGCCTTCAATGCGCGCACCGCGCAATTGGAGAAGGGCACGCCGATTCCGGTCGTCATCACCGCCTACCAGGACCGCTCGTTCACCTTCGAGATGCGCCAGCCGCCGGTGACCTTCTTCCTGAAGAAGGCGGCGAACCTCAAGCTCGGCAAGAAGCCGGCCTCCGGCGCCAAGACGCCCGGCCGCGGCTTCGTCGGCAAGGTAACGAAGGAGCAGGTGCGCGAGATCGCCCAGCAAGAAGATCGTCGACCTCAACTGCGACACGATCGAAGCGGCGATGAAGATGATCGAAGGCTCGGCCCGCTCGATGGGCCTGCAGGTGGTGGAGGGCTGATCCGATGGCGCATCACGGCAAGAGAGTTCTGAAGGCGCGCGAAGGCGTCGAGCGCACGAAGCTTTACCCGCTCGCTGACGCGGTCAAGCTGGTCAAGACCAACGCCACTGCCAAATTCGACGAGACGGTGGAGCTCTCGCATCAATCTCGGCGTCGATCCCAAGCACGCCGACCAGATGGTGCGCGGCGTCGTCAACCTGCCGAACGGCACGGGGCGCACGCTCCGCGTCGCGGTGTTCGCGCGGGGGGCCAAAGCCGACGAAGCGCGCGAGGCCGGCGCCGACGTTGTCGGGGCCGAGGACCTTGTCGCCCAGGTGCAGGGTGGCGAGATCAATTTCGACCGCTGCATCGCCACGCCCGACATGATGCCGCTGGTCGGCCGCCTCGGCAAGGTGCTGGGTCCCCGCGGCCTGATGCCGAACCCTAAGGTCGGCACGGTGACGATGGACGTGAAGGCGGCGGTCGCGGCGTCGAAGGGCGGCGCGGTCGAGTTCCGGGCCGAGAAGGCCGGCATCGTGCAGGGTTCGGTGGGCAAGGCCTCGTTTGGCGACGACAAGCTGGCCGAGAACGTCCGCGCCTTCGTCGATGCGGTGAATTGGGCGAAGCCGGCAGGCGCCAAGGGCCACTATCTTCTGCGCGCCGCGGTCTCCTCGACGATGGGCCCGGCGGTCAGGCTCGACCTCGCGACGCTGCAGGCGGGCGGGCGCGGCGGCCGAGTAGCGGAGCGGCTCGGACGCGTCGAAGCTCCGGGCCCGGGCCCGGAGCTTCGGCCTGAACGACTTCGGGCTTGCCTTACGCCAGGAGCGGCGCCATGCCCGGCTCCGCCTTCGCCATCGCCTGCCTATACGCCGGGCGCTCGCCCGATGCGCTTGAGATAGCTTCGGGTGTTCGGCAGGTCATCGAGGCGGCCGCCACGAAACGTCCGCGCCGTCGTCAGCGACCACACCATCATGATGTCGGCGAGGCTGAGGTTGCGGCCGCCGAAGAATGGGGCTTCGCCGAGGCGTTGCTCGATCATTGCCCGACAGCGTTCCAGTCGGTCTTTGATCAACGGGACGTCCGCCGGCCCTTTGCCCGCAAGGGCCAATGCGAGGCCGGCGAGACTTGCCGCTCCATATGTCCCATTGGCCCAGTGAAACCAGAAGAGGTGCTCGGGAAAGTCCGGATCAGCAGGCGCGGGCGAGAGCCGGCCTCCCCCATATCGGACGTTGACGTATTCGCAGATCGCGCCGCTCTCCGCCAACACGAGCGCGCCGTCAGTGATCACGGGCGCGACGCCCATCGGATGCAGAGCCTTGTACGCGTCAGGAGCGAGGCGATTATCCGACCGGCGTTCGTAACGCTTCAGTTCGTAGCTGAGGTCAAGTTCTTCGCACAGCCACACAATCCGCTCGGATTGCGAGACGCCTAGATGATGAACGGTGAGCATGCCTGTCTCCAAAGGTCCGGGGGTGCAGATACGGCGCGCCCCGGACGGCGATCGGCTTTTCTCCGAAGCGCGAAGGAAAGGAAAGCCGCTTCGTCAAAAGCGGCTCTTGGATCGAGGCTCGAATTGTCGAAGAGACGGAGCCGATCGCCGATCGCAGGGCGCCTCAGAGGGAGGAGTCGTCCTTGACTTCTCTCGCCGCTCTCCCGATCGACGACGCGCTGCCTGCGCTGCGTTCGGCGCTGGCCGCGCATTCGAGCGCCGTGCTGGTCGCGCCGCCCGGCGCGGGCAAGACCACGCGCGTCGCCGCTCGCGCTCCTCGACGAGCCATGGGCGAAGAGCAAGCGCCTCATTCTGCTCGAGCCGCGCCGCCTCGCCGCCCGCGCCGCCGCCGCCCGCATGGCCGCGACTTTGGCTGAGAAGGTCGGCGAGACGATCGGCCTGCGCGTGCGGCTGACCAGCCTTGTGTCGAAACGCACACGGATCGAGGTCGTGACCGAAGGCGTGTTCACCCGCATGATCCTCGACGATCCCGCGCTCGAAGGCGTCGCGGCCGTCCTGTTCGACGAGTTCCACGAGCGCTCGCTCGACGCCGACCTCGGCCTCGCCTTCGCCCTCGACGCGCAGCAGGGTTTGCGCGAGGACTTGCGGCTTCTCGTCATGTCGGCGACGCTCGACGGCGCGCGCGTGCGCGCGCTTCTGGGAGACGCGCCGCTGATCGAAAGCCAGGGCCGCGCCTTCCCTGTCGTCGACGCGCTATGTCGGACGCAACCCGAGCGCGCGCATCGAGGACGAGGTCGCGCGCGTGACGCTCGAGGCGCTCGCGAGCGAACGCGGCTCGATCCTCGTCTTCCTGCCTGGGCAGGGCGAGATCCGGCGCGTCGCGCGAAGCCTTGCAAGCGCGCGTCGCGCGACCCCGACGTCGACATCGCGCCGCTCTATGGCGCGCTCGACGCCCGCGCGCAGGATCTCGCCATCGCGCCCGCGCCCGCGGGGCGGCGCAAGATCGTGCTCGCCACCTCGATCGCCGAGACGTCGCTCACCATCGAAGGCGTGCGCGTCGTCATCGACAGCGGGCTCATGCGCGTTCCGGTCTATGAGCCCGACGTCGGCCTGACGCGCCTCGAGACCGTCCGCGTCAGCCGCGCCAATGCCGACCAGCGGCGCGGGCGCGCGGGCCGCACCGAGCCCGGAATCTGCTATCGGCTGTGGGAGGAGGCCGCGAACGGCGGCCTTCAGCCTTACGCCGCGCCGGAGATTCTCTCCGCCGATCTCTCGGGGCTCACGCTCGACTGCGCGCTGTGGGGCGTCGCCGATCCATCAAAGCTCGCCTTCCTCGATTTCCCCCCGCGCGCCGCGCTCAGGCAGGCGCATGCGCTTCTGACCGCGATCGGCGCCATTGATCGCGAGGGCCGCATCACCGAGGAGGGCCGCGCGATCGCCAGCCTCGCGCTGCCGCCGCGTCTCGCGCGGATGGTCGTCGACGCCGCTCGCGCGGGCGAAGGAAAAATCGCGAGCGAAATAGCCGTCGTGCTGACCGAACGCGGGCTCGGCGGCGATGCGGTCGATCTCGTGACCCGGATCGAGGCTTTCCGGCGCGACCGCTCGCAACGCGCCGACGACGCCAGGCGCCTCGCGCGCGGGCTGGCGGCGAGGGCGGAGGCCGTTTCCCTCATCCGGCCTTCGGCCACCTTCTCCCAGAGGGAGAAGGCCGCACCCCCCTCTCCCGATAGCCCGTCGAGAGGCGGGCGTTCTTCCTCCAAACGCCCTATGGGGAGAGGGGTTGGGGGTGAGGGCGCGCTTCTCGCCTCCGCCTATCCCGACCGCATCGCGATCTCTCGCGGCCGGCGCGGCGAGTTCCTCATGGCCAACGGCCGGGCGGCGGCGCTCGAGCCGCATGACCCGCTCGCCGGCGAGCCGTTTCTCGCCATTGGGGAAATCGCCGGCCGCGCGGCCTCGGCGCGAATTCTCCTGGCCGCCGCGCTTACGCTCGACGACGTCGAGAGGATTGCCGGCGCCTCGATCGAGACATTGGACGAACTCAGCTTCGACCGCGCCTCGGCGTCCTTGCGAGCGCGCCGCCGCCGCCGCTTAAGCGCGCTCACCCTCGCCGAGCAGACGCTTCCCATTCCGCAGGACGATACGGCTGCGCTTGCCCTGGCGCGCGGCGTCCTCTCCCTTGGGCTCGCGCGCCTGCCGTGGACGAAGGCGCTCAAGCAGCGTCGGGACCGGGTGATGTTCCTGGCCCAAGCGGGAGGCGGAGCGTGGCCGGACCTCTCGGACGAAGCGCTCAGCCGCAGATCCTGCGTGGCTGGCGCCGTTCCTCATCGGCAGGACCAGGCTCGACGACATCGGCGCCGACGTTCTTGCGAGCGCGCTCGATGCGTTGCTGTCCTGGGATCTCAAGCGGCGCCTCGATGACGAAGCGCCGACGCATTTCCTTGCGCCGACGGGAACCCAGGCGCCGATCGACTACGACGCCGAAGGCGGCCCGGCGATCGCGCTCAGGGTGCAGGAATTGTTCGGGCTCAACACGCATCCCTCGCTCGCCGGGGGACGCATCCCGCTCACTCTCAATCTGCTTTCGCCCGCCAACCGGCCGATCCAGATCACGCGCGATCTGCCCGGATTCTGGCGCGGCTCCTGGGCCGCCGTCCGCGCCGATCTTCGCGGCCGCTATCCCCGTCATTTCTGGCCCGAGGACCCCGCCGCCGCCGCGCCAACCGCGAGGGCGAAACCGCGGGGGACTTGAGGGCGTCATGCGGGGGTTGCGCGCAGCGGAAGCCGCGTCCAGCCGCGCAGCGTGTTGTTCAAAAGCGGCGTCGGCTCGCCGTCGGGCTCGATGCGCACGCACGCGCGGGCCAAAGCCGCGAGCATCGTCTCGCCTTCGAGCCTCGCCAGCAATTGCCCGACGCACATGTGGACGCCGGAGCCAAACGCGACATGGCCCGTGGTCGGGCGGTCGATGTCGTAGCGGTCAGGGTCGGGCCATTTGCGCGGATCGCGGTTGGCGGCGGCGAGCAGCATCAGCACTTTCTCGCCCTCGGGGATTGTCGCGCCGCCGAGCTCGGCCTCCCGCGTCGTGGTGCGGAAGAACGTCTGCACTGGCGTTTCGAGCCTCAAGGCCTCCTCGAAAGCGGCGCGCGCCTTCGTACGCTCGGCGCGCAGCGCCGCGAACTGATCGGGATTGAGCGCAAGCTGCCTCAGCGCTGCGCCCAGACCATGAACGGTGGTGTCGAAGCCGGCGGTGAGCAGCGACCGGACGAGCAGTTCCGCCTCCTGCCGCGTCACCTCGCCCGCATCCGCCCCGGCATGGACCATCGCCCCGATGCCGTCGTCCGAAAGCGCCTCACGCTTGCACTGGGAGGCGATCCATTCGACATGGGGCGCCATTTGCGCGATCGCGGCGCGGCGCAATGCGTTGTCGGGGCCGAACATGTTGAACACGGTCGCGGCATAGGGCAGCAGGTGCTCCCGGCCTTCGTGAGATAGGCCGATCGCGTCCGGCATCACCATCATCGGGTAGACTTCGGCGCAATCGGCGATGGCGTCGAAGCGAGCCTTTTGCGCCAGCTTGTCTGCAAGCTCGTCCGCCGCTGCGGCGAAACGCGCGCGTAGCGACCGCATCACGGTCGCCGACAAGGCGCGATTGAGCACCGCCCGCGCCCGGTCATGTTCGGGCGGGTCCCGCTCCAGCACCAGGCTCGGCGGCCGCCATGGCTTCTCGCGCCGAAAGTCGCTGAGGCCGACGCCGCGACCCGAGCAGAAGGTCGCGGGATCGCTGAGGATCTGCCTCACTTCGGCGTGCCGCGCCGCGGCATAGGCGCCGTACTTTTCCAGCCAGACGACCGGGCCGGCCTCGCGCAGCTTTTCGTGCGCGGGATGGGGATCGCGCAGGAAATCGACCGAGAACGGATCAATCTCGCAAACGGGAACGCCGTCAGGTGGACGGCGCGCGGGCCCAGTTTGCGGCATGGCGGCGTTTCCTCGAAAGCCCGTTCGAAAAGCGACGCTATTATAGGGCGGCCCGGGCTTGCAAATCCCACCCGGCCCCGCAACCTTTCGCCTCACGCCACCAGCTTCGCCAGCCGCTTTGGCGCAATGAGCCGATAGCTGCGATGAACGAAAGCCTCGATTTCGCGCCAGTCGGCCGCCTCGTCCAGCCCGACGCCGATCCAGCCTTTGGTTCCAAAATAGGGGGGTATGAAAAATCGCGCCGGTTCGGCGGCAAGAATGAACCCTCGCGAGCCAGCCGGGACCTTGCACCAGAGCGCGAGCCAGTCGCTCCAGGGGCGCTCGAGGGCGAAGATCTTGTCCGCGACCCGGTACGACGGCCCCCGTCGCATGAGTTCTTCCTTCGCCTCGGGAAGCGCGAGGCAGATCGCGCGCAGCCGCGTGCCGATCGCGACGAGTGACATCAGACGCTCCGATTCGGTTTGCCAGTCTAGCCGATTTACCGCCCATCACGCGGGGCCGCCTCGAACGTGATAACACATAAAATGTATGTGTTAATTTTGAGACGCGGAAGTAACTCCCAAGCCGGGTGAGTCCGAATTGTCACACGGTGTGTGAGATCGTTGAGGTTTTGCGAGATTTTCGAGACGGGCGGGGGCGAACCGTGAGTTAAGGTGGGGATGATTCTCCCTGCCGAAGTTCAGGCGCTGATCGAAGCGCTCCGGAGCGAGATTTCCGCGCTTCGCTCGGAGGTCGCCGATTTGCGGCGGGAGAACGAGGGCCTTCGAGCCGAGAACGCCGAGCTTCGGCGCCGGCTGGATCTGGACAGCACGACGAGCTCCAAGCCGCCTTCGAGCGACGGGCTGAGGAAGAAGTCGCGCCTTCCCGGCAGCCTTCGCGGCCGTTCGGGCAAGGCGAGCGGGGGACAGCGGGGCCACAAGGGCGACACGCTGCGGCGGACGGCGACGCCCGACTGGGTCGTCCGACACGAGGCTGCGGCGTGCCGGCGCTGCCGGGCGGCGCTCGCGGCTTCGATGCAGACCGGGGTGGAGACGCGTCAGGTGTTCGACCTGCCCGAGCGGCTGATCGAGGTCACGGAGCACCAGGGCGCCATCTATGCCTGCGCCCGATGCCGCGGCGTGACGCGGGCTGCGTTCCCCGACGGCGTGATCTCGCCGACCCAATATGGCGAGCGCATCAAGGCGGCGGCGGTCTATCTCAACGTGCAGCAGCTTGTGCCCGAGGACCGGACGGCGCAGGCGCTTCAGGACCTGTTCGGCGCGCCGCTCGTCTGCCCGGCGAGCGTGATCGCGTGGATGGGCAAGAAGGCTCAGGCTCTGGAGGGCGTCTATCAGGCGATCGGGACGCGCGTCGGCGGGGCCAAGGTCAGGCATCTCGACGAAACCGGCTTTCGCATCGCAGGCTCCCTGCAATGGCTGCATACGACGTCGAGCCGGAGCCATACCTTCTACCGGGTCGGAGCGGCGCGCGGCGATGTTCCCGCAGGGTTGAAGGGCGGCGTCGTCGTGCATGACCATTTCCGCCCCTACAACGCCCTCGCGGACGTCGCTCACGCCTTCTGCAACGCCCATCACCTGCGCGAACTCAAGGCGCTCATCGAGATCGACAAGGAGCCGTGGGCGCAAGCCATGCGCGACGTCCTCCTCGACGCCGCAAAGGCCGTGCGCCAAGCCAAAGAGGCCGGCGCCCGGGCGCTCGAACCCGAACGCGTGCAAGGCTTCGTCGACCGCTACTGGCAGGCCGTTCGGGAAGGGCTCGCCTTCCATCGCGCCCTGCCGGCCTTCGATCCTTCGCCCGGCTCGAAAAAACGAAAGAAGCAGCGCCCAGGCCATAATCTCCTCATCCGCTTCAAGACCTTCAAGGACGAGACCCTGCGCTTCCTCGTCGACTTCGACGTCCCGTTCACCAATAACCTGGCCGAACAGGACCTGCGCATGGCCAAGGTCAAAATGAAAATCTCGGGCGGCTTCCGCACCTTCGAAGGCGCTCACGTCTTCGTCCGCATGAGGTCCATCGTCTCCACCGCACGAAAGCACGGCCTCAACATTCTCAAAGCCCTCACTGCAAACCCCTCCCAACTCCTCCTCGCAATCGCAGCCTGAAAACAGACGGCTTGGGAGTTACTAAAAAAAGTAACTCCCAAGCCGGGTGAGTCCGAATTGTCACACGGTGTGTGAGATCGTTGAGGTTTTGCGAGATTTTCGAGACGGGCGGGGGCGAACCGTGAGTAAAGGTGGGGATGATTCTCCCTGCCGAAGTTCAGGCGCTGATCGAAGCGCTCCGGAGCGAGATTTCCGCGCTTCGCTCGGAGGTCGCCGATTTGCGGCGGGAGAACGAGGGCCTTCGAGCCGAGAACGCCGAGCTTCGGCGCCGGCTGGATCTGGACAGCACGACGAGCTCCAAGCCGCCTTCGAGCGACGGGCTGAGGAAGAAGTCGCGCCTTCCCGGCAGCCTTCGCGGCCGTTCGGGCAAGGCGAGCGGGGGACAGCGGGGCCACAAGGGCGACACGCTGCGGCGGACGGCGACGCCCGACTGGGTCGTCCGACACGAGGCTGCGGCGTGCCGGCGCTGCCGGGCGGCGCTCGCGGCTTCGATGCAGACCGGGGTGGAGACGCGTCAGGTGTTCGACCTGCCCGAGCGGCTGATCGAGGTCACGGAGCACCAGGGCGCCATCTATGCCTGCGCCCGATGCCGCGGCGTGACGCGGGCTGCGTTCCCCGACGGCGTGATCTCGCCGACCCAATATGGCGAGCGCATCAAGGCGGCGGCGGTCTATCTCAACGTGCAGCAGCTTGTGCCCGAGGACCGGACGGCGCAGGCGCTTCAGGACCTGTTCGGCGCGCCGCTCGTCTGCCCGGCGAGCGTGATCGCGTGGATGGGCAAGAAGGCTCAGGCTCTGGAGGGCGTCTATCAGGCGATCGGGACGCGCGTCGGCGGGGCCAAGGTCAGGCATCTCGACGAAACCGGCTTTCGCATCGCAGGCTCCCTGCAATGGCTGCATACGACGTCGAGCCGGAGCCATACCTTCTACCGGGTCGGAGCGGCGCGCGGCGATGTTCCCGCAGGGTTGAAGGGCGGCGTCGTCGTGCATGACCATTTCCGCCCCTACAACGCCCTCGCGGACGTCGCTCACGCCTTCTGCAACGCCCATCACCTGCGCGAACTCAAGGCGCTCATCGAGATCGACAAGGAGCCGTGGGCGCAAGCCATGCGCGACGTCCTCCTCGACGCCGCAAAGGCCGTGCGCCAAGCCAAAGAGGCCGGCGCCCGGGCGCTCGAACCCGAACGCGTGCAAGGCTTCGTCGACCGCTACTGGCAGGCCGTTCGGGAAGGGCTCGCCTTCCATCGCGCCCTGCCGGCCTTCGATCCTTCGCCCGGCTCGAAAAAACGAAAGAAGCAGCGCCCAGGCCATAATCTCCTCATCCGCTTCAAGACCTTCAAGGACGAGACCCTGCGCTTCCTCGTCGACTTCGACGTCCCGTTCACCAATAACCTGGCCGAACAGGACCTGCGCATGGCCAAGGTCAAAATGAAAATCTCGGGCGGCTTCCGCACCTTCGAAGGCGCTCACGTCTTCGTCCGCATGAGGTCCATCGTCTCCACCGCACGAAAGCACGGCCTCAACATTCTCAAAGCCCTCACTGCAAACCCCTCCCAACTCCTCCTCGCAATCGCAGCCTGAAAACAGACGGCTTGGGAGTTACGACGCGGAACTAAACGGGGTCCCAAGGGGCTGAAAACATTAGGGCGCGCCGGTAAAATGGAACTAAGCCAAAAGACGCTGTGTGAGACGCTCTCCTCCAGGCGGCGCTTCGGGCGGTTCCGCTGAATGCCGGAAGCCTTGGTTGCGTGCGCCGGCTTGCGGGCGTTGACCGCCCGGCTCGTCCGCCGATAGCCTCGCCCGCGAATGTCTCTCGACCTCTCTCCGCTCGATCGCGAACTCCTGGGCGGCGCGCATGGGGCGGGCGCGGCCTTCGCCATGCGGCTCCTTGCTGCGCTTCGCCGAAGCGGTCGATGCGCGCGCCTTCCTCGACATCGAGGCGGCGCATGTCGACGGCTGTCTCTATCACGGGCGCGCGAGCCTCGACTTCGCCGAGCGGATGGTCGCGCTCGGCGGCAAGGTTCGCGTGCCGACAACCCTCAATGTCGGGTCGGTCGACCTGATCCATCCCGAGCTTTTTCGCGGAACGAAGGAGCACGCGGAGAACGGCGCCCGGCTCATGCGCGCGCACCTCGAACTCGGCTGCGCGCCGACCTTCACCTGCGCGCCTTATCAGACCGCCTGCGCGCCCCCGCTTCGGCGCGCAGATCGCCTGGGGCGAATCGAACGCAATCGTCTTCGCCAATTCGGTGATCGGCGCGCGCACCAATCGCTATGGCGATTTCATCGACCTCTGCTGCGCCATGACCGGCCGCGCCCCCGCCTATGGCCTGCACCTTACCGAAAACCGCATCGCGCGGGCTATGGTCGAGATCATCTCGATCCCGGACGATTGGGACAACGAGCGCCTTGCGGTCGCGGTCGGCCACGCGATCGGGCGCCGCTGCGGCGGCCTTGTTCCGGCGATCGTCGGCCTGCCGCAGGAAATGAGCGAGGACGATCTGAAGGCGCTCGGCGCCGCCGCCGCTTCGTCCGGCGCGGTGGCGCTGTTTCATGTCGTGGGCGTCACGCCCGAAGCGCCGGACCTTGAGACCGCCTGCGGCGGCCTCAAGCCCGAGCTTCGCCTGCAACTCGCGGCCGACGACTTGCGCGAGGCGGCGCGCTCGCTCTCCAGCGTTGCCGACGGCGCCCGCTTTGAGCGCAGTCTCGCTCGGCACGCCGCATTTTTCGGTTGATCAATTCGCTCGCCTCATGCCGCTTCTCGAAGGGCCGCGCCCGGTCGTCGACATTTTCGTCAACTGCAGCCGCGCGACGCTGGACGAAGTCCGCAAGCGCGGCTGGGAGGATGCGCTCGCGCGCCGCTCGCGTGACGCTGGTCGCCGACACTTGTGTCTATGTCAGCGCGATGATGCAGCCGGACGCCGGAGCGCTCATGACCAATTCCGGCAAATGCGCCTATTACGCGCCGGGCAATCTCGGGTGTCGCGGTCGCTTACGGGTCGCTTGCCGAATGCGTCGCCTCGGCGCGCGCCGGCAAGGTGGTGCGGCTATGAGCGGGCGCGCGTTCGTCGCCGGGACGCTCGTTCCCGGCGCCGCCTCCGGTGCGGTTCTGCAAGCTCGACGAGCCGCTCAGCTTCTGGGGCGGGCTCGATTCTGCGACCGGGACGATCATCGATCGCCTCCATCCGCAGCGTGGCGCGTGCGTGGCGGGCCGCATCCTGATGATGCCCGGCGGGCGCGGCTCGAGCTCGGGCAGCGCCACGCTTGCCGAGGCGCTGCGTCTCGGCAAGGGGCCGGCGGCGATCCTGATGCTGGAGCGCGACGCGATCGTGGTCGTCGGCGCGATGGTTGCCGGCGAACTTTACGGGCTTGCCTGCCCGGTCGTGCTGGCGGACGGGCGCGACTGGGAGGCGCTGGCGGCCGCCGCCAGCCTCGACCGTCGAGGCCGGCCGAGAACGGCGCTGCGATCAGCGCCGCCCTTTGACCTCGCGCGCAGGGCGCGCGCCGCCCGAGCGAAAGCCGTGGCGATGACTCGAGCGCGACTTGCCAGCGACAGGCCGGCCGCCTCGCGCGTCTCGATGCGGGCGCGTGATGCGGGCGCTTTCGCCGCTGCGGTGCACCGGCGCGCTTGCCGCCTTGCGCACGACTGGCGCGGGCTTCGGGCCGGCCGCGCCGCGGCGGTCGGTCTTGGGCAGAGTGAGCCGCGTCAGCCGCTCGATCGCCCGCAAGAGATCGCGCTCCTCGTGGTCGCAAAGCGAGATCGCCTGTCCCGCATTGCCCGCCCGCGCGGTGCGGCCGATGCGATGAACATAGGCCTCGGCGACCTGCGGCAGTTCAAAATTGACGACATGGCTGACGCCGTCGATGTCGATGCCGCGCGCCGCGATGTCGGTCGCAACCAGCGCGCGCGTCTCTCCGCCGCGGAAGGCGGCCAATGCGCGCTCGCGCTGGCCCTGGCTCTTGTTGCCGTGAATGGCGGAAGCGTTGACGCCCGCCTCGTCGAGGGCGCGCGCGACGCGGTCGGCGCCGTGCTTGGTGCGGGTGAAGACGATGACGCGCGTGAGCTCGACGTCGTTGAACAGTTCGACCAGCAGGTCGCGCTTCTTCGCCGCTTCGATAAGGACGACGCTGTGCTCGACGCGGTCGGCGGTCTTGGCGGCGGGCGTCACCGAGACCTCAATCGGATCGCGCAGCAATTCGCCGGCGAGCGCGCGAATGTCGGCGGGCATGGTCGCGGAGAAGAACAGGTTCTGCCGCTGCTTCGGCAATTCCCGCACGATGCGGCGGATCGGCTTGACGAAGCCGAGATCGAGCATCTGATCGACCTCGTCGAGCACCAGAAATTCGACCGCGCCGAGACGCGCGACGCCGGCGTCGAGATGATCGAGGAGGCGGCCGGGCGTCGCGACCAGCACGTCGAGGCCCGCCTGAAGCGCGCGAATCTGCGCGCCATGCGGCACGCCGCCGAACACGACCGCGATCTTGAGCCCAAGTCCGTCGGAAAGGTCGCGGAAGCTCTGGGCGATCTGGCTCGCGAGTTCGCGCGTCGGGCTCAGCACGAGCACGCGCGCGCCGCCTCTGGGCGCCGGGCGCCGGTCGGTCGCGAGCCGGTTGAGGATCGGCAACGCGAAGGCCGCCGTCTTGCCGGTGCCGGTCTGAGCGATGCCAATGAGATCCCGGCCCTTCATCAGCGGCGGGATCGCCTGGACCTGAATCGGGGTCGGACGCGCAAAGCCAAGCTTGGCCAGCGCAGTATTGAGGGGCGCGGCGAGGCCGAACCCGTGAAAATTATCCAAGCTGAGAGTCTTTCAAAACGCCGCGGCGGCGCGAGACGCGCACTATGCGGCGGGGGGTTTAGGGAACGCCCCGCGTGTCCGGACGTCGAATGAGATTAAAGGGCGGACGGCAGGCGGACTGAAAGCCCTTCACGCGGCCGGCGCGCCAATGGCCGCGCTCGTGGCGGCTTGACCCGCATGTGGGCCGAGCGGGCACCAAAGTCAAGGGCGCGCGCTTCGTTCGGCGGATTGACCGCGTCCCCTCGCCAATGCGAGGAACCGCCGGCTAACCAATTTGAGAGGGGCGATGAAAGCAACGCTCGAGGTCCTGGGTCTTGGCAATTCACTGGTCGACCTTTTTGCCTATGCGGACGACGATTATCTCAGCGCCCAGGAGATGCTGAAGGGCGCGATGAACCTGATCGACGAGGATCGCGCCGAGGCGCTCTACGCCGCCCGGGTCGATCCGCGGCTGATCTCCGGAGGGTCGGCCGCCAACACCATCGTCGGCGTCGCCTCGTTCGGCGTCTCCGCCGCCTATATCGGCAAGGTGAAACACGATGCGCTGGGCGCGACATTCGCCGCCGACATCCGTTCGACCGGAGTCGCTTTCTCGACCTCGCCCGCCGAACACGGGCCGTCGACGGGGCGCTGCTTCATCTATGTGACTCCGGACGGCGAGCGAACGATGAACACCTACCTCGGCGCAAGCTCCTATCTCGCGCCGCCGGATGTCGACGAGGCTTTGGTCAAGTCGGCGAAGGTCGTCTATCTCGAAGGTTATATGTGGGACCGCCCGGCGGCCAAGGCGGCGTTCCAGAAGGCCGGCGAAATCGCCCGCTCCGCGGACCGCCGTGTAGCCCTCACCTTGTCGGATTCTTTCTGCGTCGACCGGTTCCGCGGCGAATTCATCGACCTCATGCGTTCGCGGACAGTGGACACCATCTTCGCCAACACCGACGAGATCCTGTCCCTGTACGAGACGCCGCGTTTCGACGAGGCGCTGGACAGCTTGCGCGCCGAGGGGGTGCTCGGCGTCGTCACCCGGTCCGAAAAGGGCTGCGTCATTGTCAAGGGCGATGAGACCTGGGAGGTTCCCGCCTACTCAATCGCCAAGCTCGTCGACACAACCGGCGCAGGCGACATGTTCGCCGCCGGCTTCCTCGCCGGTCTTGCGCGCGGGCGGGACATGACCGCCTGTGGGCGACTCGGTGTGCTGGCCGCGGCGGAAATCATTCAGCACCTCGGCGCGCGACCCAATGTGTCACTGGCCGAATTTGCGCGGCAGAACGGTTTGAGGGTGTGACCGTTTTGATCGCCGGCGCAAAGCTCGCGCCGCTTGATCAGGCGCCGACCTCGCGGTCGCCCTTCGTCTCGAGGAGATGGCGCTTGAAATCGCTCATCGAGGCGAACTTGAACGTTCCTTCACGCGTCTCCGCCTCGATCGAACCGTCGGTGAAGATCTTGTAATTGGCTCCGGCCGACGAGTAGCTGCCTACAAGTGTCGGGGGCCCCTGCGGCTCTGGCTCCAACGTCTCCGCCGCGGCCTCGAGCGAGGGCAGATGGCCGGTGCGATTGATGTTGATCGGGCTCTCGTCCTCCGCCGCGATAGTTTCCTCTCCGCGCCCCGAAACCCCAGCTTCAGTTGCGGGGGCCGCGAGGACCTCCTCAGGCGCCGCAGTTCCGTTCGCGCGCGTAATCTCCACGGGCGCCGGCGCGGCCGATTGCCGCACGAGCTTCGTCAGGGCGTCGATGCGCCGGATCAAGACCGCGATCGCGAAGACGACCAGCGCGGCGCAGCCGGCGGCTGCCGCCGCGAGGGCGTACAATACGCCGAGGCTGGTCGGAAGAAGATCGAGGCTCTGATAGCCGCTCGCCGCGGCGGCGATCAGCAAAACGAGGCTTAGGACGAAGGTCAGAATCGCCATCGGATCGTCAATGCCCACATTTCGGTCGGAAGCTCAACAGGTCCGCCGCACAGGCTGGAAGCGAGCAGAATCTGGCCGATTCGGTTTCAACCGCGTAAATCGCGCGCGCCGAAGATCGCCGAACCGACGCGCACATATGTCGCGCCGAGTTGCACTGCAAGCGGCCAGTCCGCGCTCATGCCCATGGAACGCTCGCCCAAGCCGTTGCGTTCCGCGATGACGCCGAGCAGCGCAAAATGCGGCGAAACCGGCTCGTCGGCGGGGGGAATGGCCATAAGCCCCTCGATTGTCAGTCCATATGTCCGGCGGCAGAGCGCTATGAAGGCGTCGGCGTTCTCGGGGAGCACGCCCGCCTTTTGCGGCTCGCCTCCGGTGTTGACCTCGACCATGAGGCGCGGGCGCTTGCCGAGGCGGTCGATTTCGCGCGCCAGCGTTGCGGCGATTTTTTCCCGGTCGACCGTCTCGATCACATCGAACGCCTCGATCGCCTCGCGCGCCTTGTTGCTTTGCAAGGGTCCTATCAGATGAAGTTCGATCGTCCGCCCGAGCGCGCCGGCGCGCGCTCTCAAATCCCGCCATTTGGGGATCGCCTCCTGCACCCGGTTCTCGCCGAAGCGGGTCTGGCCGCCGATCGCTATCGTGGGCCAGACCTCGTCAGCCGAAAAAGTCTTGGACACCGCGACGAGCTTGACCAATTCCGGCGCCCGGCCGCAATCGCGCGCGCGGCGCGCGATCTGTTCGCGCAGCGCGAGGAGCCGCGCGACGGAGTCTTGCGCGTCCGACACTTGAGGCGCCTCGGCCAAGGTTGTCTCCATGTTCGTCCAAGCCGGCTGTGACAGCGGCGAACGCCGCCGACTATTGTTTGCGAAGAGAAACGCGAATTCAATTGGTCCTGGCTTATCATCACCGGCTCCGCCCTTGCCTTTTGCCTTCAGCCCGCGCATGAGGGCCCCGATCTTTCCAGTCCAACGACGGCTTCCATGGGCTTCAAATGCGGCATCGTCGGCCTGCCGAATGTCGGCAAGTCGACGCTTTTCAACGCGCTGACGCAGACAGCCGCCGCGCAGGCGGCGAATTATCCCTTCTGCACCATAGAGCCCAATGTCGGCGATGTTGCGGTGCCCGACCCGCGTCTGGCGATCCTGGCGAAAATCGCCAGCTCCAAGGAAATCATCCCGACCCGGCTGTCGTTCGTCGACATTGCCGGGCTGGTGCGCGGCGCCTCAAAGGGCGAAGGGCTTGGCAACCAGTTTCTCGCCAATATTCGCGAATGCGATGCGATCGCTCACGTCGTGCGTTGTTTCGAGGACAGCGACGTCACCCATGTCGAGGGCCGTATCGACCCCCTGTCCGACATCGCCACCATTGAGACCGAACTGATGCTCGCCGATCTCGAAAGCCTTGAGCGGCGCATCGCGCAAATGGAGAAGAAGGCCAAGGGGGGCGATAAGGAGGCCAGGGAAGCGCTGGCGCTCGCCGAGCGGAGCCTGGCTGAGCTGAGAGAGGGGCGCCCGGCCCGCGCCGCCGGGGTCGGCCGCGACGAGCGGCGTCTTTTCCAGTCGCTCGGGCTCCTGTCGTCGAAGCCGGTTCTCTATGTGTGCAACGTCGACGAAGAATCGGCTGACCGCGGCAATGCTTTTTCCGACATGGTCGGAGGAACAGGCGGCCAGGGAAGGCGCCGCCGCGGTCGTCGTGTCAGCGAAGATCGAGAGCGAGATCGCGCTCCTGCCTCTGGCCGACCAGGAGGCCTATCTCGAGGCGATCGGTTTGGCCGAGCCGGGGCTCAACCGGGTCATCCGCGCGGGTTACGAGCTCTTGCATCTCGTCACCTTCTTCACCGTCGGGCCAAAGGAAGCGCGCGCGTGGACGATCGAGCAGGGCGCCAGGGGCCCGCAGGCCGCCGGCGTCATCCACACGGATTTCGAGAAAGGCTTCATTCGCGCCGAGACCATCGCCTATGACGACTTTGTCGCCATGGCGGGAACGGCGCGCGGAGCGGGCAAGTTCCGGCTCGAAGGCAAGGATTATGTCGTCGCCGACGGCGACGTCATGCATTTCCGCTTCGCCAATTGAGAGCCATGCCGGACCTGCTCTATTTCGAAGACTTTCCGCCGGGCGAGACGGTCGAATATGGCGGCGTCGACGTTTCGGCCGACGAGATCATCGCCTTCGCGCGCGAGTTCGATCCCCAGCCCTTTCATACCGATGAAGAGGCGGCGCGCGCAGCGACGGGCGGCCTCATCGCCTCGGGATGGCACACCTGCGCGCTGCTGCTCGGGATGAATTGCGAGGCGTTCCTCATGCGCGCGGCGATCGTCGACGAGGCCGGGATTGAAGAGGTCCAATGGCGGCGGCCGGTCAGACCGGGCGATCGGCTGCATGTCCGCCGCCACACGCTCGCCACGCGCGTGGCCGAGAGCCAGACGGGCGAGGGCGAAGTCGAGTTGCTCTACGAAGTCTTCAATCAGGACGGCGAGATCGCCATGACGCAGCGCAGCCTGCTTCTGCTCAAGCAGCGCCCATAAGCCTTTCGGGACCTGGCGGACCTCATGTTCTACGAGGACTTTCGCATCGGTCAGTCGGCGGCGCTCGGCGAGGCGGTGTTCTCGCGCGAAGCGATTCTCGCCTATGGGCGGCGATTCGATCCGCGCATCGTCGCTGAAGCGGCCGCGGAAAGAGCGCCGCTCACCGCCTCGGGGCTGCATGTGGCGGCCGCCGGAATGCGACGACTGGTGGACAGGCTCAGCTCCTTGCGCGCGGCGATGGCCGAACGCGGCGAGGTCCTTCCGGAGCTTGGCGTCTCGCCGGGGTTCAAAGCCATGCGCTGGCCGCGCCCGGTGCGCGAGGGCGACATCGTCTCCTATTCCATGGAGACGATGTCGAAGCGCGAGACCTCCAAGCCGAAATGGGGTCTGATCGGCAATTATTTTCGCGGGGTCAATCAACGCGGAGAGGAGGTTTTGTTCTTTTCGAGCGTTGTCCTTGTCGCTCGACGTTCAGAGAATCTGCGGCCTCAATCTCGCGCCGGAGAGGATTTCCCGAAGGCAGCTGACCCCGTCCCTAGCTAATTTTCCGATGCTCCCGGGCGCGCCAAACTCGGGAAAGTCTGTTAAAAGGCTGCCGTCGTACCTTGTCGGTTCGAGGGGAGCTGCAATGGCCATCAATCTTGTCAGTCTCGTGTCACAGTTTCTTACGCCGCAAGTCGTCGGCAGCCTGGCGCGGGCTATCGGCGTCAACGAAGCGGTGGCGCAGAAGCTTGTCGCGGCCGCGGTTCCGACAATTCTAGCCTCGCTCGGCACGGCTGCGGCGGCGCCCGGGGGCGCTCAGAGGGTGTCCGACGCGATCTCCAACTCGGATCCGGATGTACTCACCAAGGTCGGCCAGGCGGCGGACGGGCGGCAACGCCCGGTTCCTCAACGAAGGGGCCACCCTCCTGAGCGGCCTGCTCGGCGGCGGCGGGCTCTCGAGCCTGGTGGGCGCGCTAAGCCAATATTCCGGCGCGCCCCATCCCGCGACCCAGACGCTGCTCGGCGCGGTGACGCAAGCGACGGTCGGCGCTATCGGCCAGCAGGACCCTTCAAACTGGTCGGACCCTTCTGCAATTCTTTCGCTGCTCAACAGTCAGAAGGGCGCGATCTCCGCCGCGCTTCCTGCGGAAGTCTCAAGAGCGCTTGGCGCCTCTGGATTGCTCGCCGGTCTCGGCGCGCACGGCTGCGGCTGCGACTCAAACCGCCACATCGACGGTTTCGAGTGCTGCGACCACCGCGAGCTCGGCGGCGAGCTCCGCCGCGAGGAGCGTCCAGCCACTCCGCCGCCGCCGCGACTTCGAGCGGCTTCCCGATGTGGGCGATCATTCTCATCGTCATTGTCGTGCTGCTGGCGATCTGGTGGTTCATGAGCAGGCGACACGAGGCAGGAGCCGGCGAAGACGGGCATGTTCGGCGCGCCGGCTCCGATCGAATACGCGTTGCGCGCGACGCCTTCTCCGGCCGCCCCAACCACGGCTAGAACAAGCGTTCAGGTTATGGGGCTGGGGCTCGGTGCGCACATGTGGCGTCGCCCTGCGCGCGCCGGTCGGAGGAGCCGTGGTGCGCCGATCCCAAGTCGGCGTTCTCTGTGCGGTCGCGCTCACGGCGATCGCTGCCGGCTGCGCCAGCCGTCCCTTCGGCACCCTGGTCTCGGTGGCCGAGCGCGGCCGACGCCAGCCGGGTCGACCTCCTGGTGGCGACGACCCGCGCGCCTGTCATTTCAGCCGCCGGGCGTCATGTTCGGCGGAGCGAGGGGACGCGGGCTCGATTTCGCAGACATTGTCGTTTCGATCCCGCCGGACAGCGCGCGCCAGGCCCGGCGACATTCCGCTTGCCGTCCTCGGTCCCCGGCAATCCGGAGCGCGATTTCGTGGTCCTGCGCGCCGACCGCATGGACCTGGCGCAGGCGAAGGCGAAATTCGATGCGCGGATCAGGCGGGTACGCCGGGCGCCGGGTTCTCGTCTTCATCCACGGCTTCAACACCCGTTTCGAGGAAGCCGTCTATCGCTTCGCGCAGATCGTTCACGACGCCCGGGTCCAGGTCGCGCCGGTGCTGTTCACCTGGCCTTCCGGCGGAAGACTGACCGACTACGTTTATGATCGCGACAGCGCGCTCTACTCGCGCGACGCGCTCGAGGTGCTGCTGCAGGCGCTGGTCAATGATGCGAACGTCAACTCGATATCGATCCTGGCCCATTCGATGGGCAATTACATCGCCATGGAGTCGCTCAGGCAGATGTCGATCCGCGACCGCGGATTGTCGCCGAAGATCCGCGACGTGATGCTGGCCTCACCCGACATCGACATCGACGTTTTCCGCCGCCAGATCGCCGAAATCGACGCCGGGCCGAGGCCGGCCGACTTCACCCTGTTCGTCTCGCGTGACGATCGCGCCCTCGGATTGTCGAGCTTTCTTGCGCGCGATTCGACCCGCCTCGGCGCGCTCGATCCGATCGGAGGAGCCTTATCGCTCGATCCTGGAGAAGGGCAGGGTGCAAGTCGTCGACCTGACCACGCTGGCTTCCAGCGACTTCACCAATCACGGCAAATTCGCCAGCGGCGAGGTCGTCGGCGCGATTGGCGAGCGGCTGGCGGAGGGCCAGTCGCTGAACGAGGCCAAGAGCGGGCTTGGTCGAGTCGCTGGGCCTGTTCACCAGCGGCGCGATCAAAGCCGTCGCCGACGTCGCCAGCGGCGCGGTCGCCGCGCCGGGCGAGATCCTCGATCCGACACGAAGCGAGAAGTCGGTCGACACCGCGGCGCAAGCCACGACCTTGGGCCAATGACGGACGCCGGCCGGAGTTTTGGCGAGCGATCCGCGCGAGCTCATGGATGCAACCGAGGCGCGAACTCCCGGCCCGGCAAAAGTCAATAAACGCGCATAAACGCCAGTAAGCGCTAATAAACGTTAGTAAATTGACTCCAATTTACTAGCGTTTATTTTTCCGAAATCGGGACTTTTCAATGGGTTACGAGCGATTCTAATAAAATAATCCGCCTCAACTTCCTCAGCTCGCGCGTTGGTTGTGGTTGAGCCAGCTTGTCAAACAGCCGCAATCTCTTGCTCCCCGCCCCGCAAGCGCCTGCGGGAAGACGATTCCGCTAATAGGAATATTTATAGAGCCGTCTTCTGATTTTGTCAAGAAAAGGTCGACAGAGAGCCGCGGTCCGCCCTCGGTCGAGGGTCTTCGCCGGCTTCCGGCAAAGCCTGTTTGGACGCCCTTGTCGCCGATGCTCTCGCCGGGTGCGAAAAGGCGCCTCGCTTGGGCCAGAGCGCGCCAGAAAGAATGTTTGCTAGGATGGGCGCGGTAGAGGCGCAGAAATCCTGATTCATGGAGTTTTCGGCATGGACAACGCGTTGCCGGTTCCAGTCGAGCCGCGCGGCGATCTCACGGTCCGCGTCGCGGCCATGCCGGCCGACACCAACGCCAACGGCGATATTTTCGGCGGCTGGGTGTTGAGCCAGATGGATGTGGCCGGCGGGATCGCCGCCGCCGAATATGCGAAAGGGCGTGTCGCCACCATCGCCATCGACGCGATGACCTTCATCCGGCCGGTCAAGGTCGGCGACGTGCTCTGCGTCTATACCGCCATCGACAGGGTCGGCCGGACCTCGCTCAAGATCCATATCGAGGCCTGGGCGCGCCGCTCGCGCACTTATGACCGCGAGAAGGTGACCGACGCCACCTTCACCTATGTCGCCATCGACGAGAACGGCAGGCCGCGCCCTGTCTCCGACGGCCAGGCACGGGGCGGGATCTGACCCGCGAACCCCGCCCTCATTCATAAGCTCTCGACCTTGAGCTTCAAGAAGCCGCCGGGCGCGAGGCCCATGGGCGTCAGCTTCAGTCCGGGCGGCGGCGGAAGCCCCTCGGCGGCGGGCGACGCCAGGTAGGTCACGACCGCAGCGCTGGGCCACGGAGCAAAGCGCCAGGCCCCGGTCGCCCTGGGCGCGATCTCGGTTTTGCTCTCGACATACCGGAGCAAGACGTCGCGATTGGCGTCCGGGACCTCGATCGCGACATTCGTCCCGCCGCAGCCGGGAAAGCCGCCGCCGCCGCTGGCGCGAAAGTTGTTGGTGACGATGAGGAACGGCTGGTTGGGGTCGAGCGGCGCGCCTTTGAACATGAGATCGCGAATGCGCCGCGCCGCTGGCGCAACCAGTCGCGCCAGAATCGTCGTAGCGCGCAGGCTGAGTGACGTCGATCGCGTAGTCGACGCCATCGATCACGTCGAAATTGTAAGCCGCGAAGGCGGGACCCAGGAGAGGTTGTTCGTCGCTGAGGCCCGGATCGATGCGGCGGAAAATGGACGCCGAGCGTTCGAGCCATTCCCTGAGCGTCGCGCCGTCGACCTTAACCACCCTCAGACTGTTGGGATAGGGGTAGATGTCCGCCACGTCCTTGATCGCGAGCGGCCCCGGCGCAATGTCTGTATAAAAATTGGGTCCTGCGCGTCCGCCGCATCTGAATGGCGACGCCGCTGAGAGGATCGGCACCGAAGCGAGGTCGGCGCGCGCCGCCACAAGGGGCGCGGCGTAGGCGCGCTGCGCCTCATTGACCAGCTGGACTGTCGGATCGTCGCCGATCAGCGCCAGATAGGTGTTGAGCGTCGTCGTGAGCTTGCCAACGGGCGTGCGGATGTAATGCAGCGTTGCATGGTGCGCGGCCTTGGCCGCTTCGAGCACGGAGCGATCCGACTCGACCAGCGCGACCGCGCCGCCGGTCACGTCCTGTCTCGCGATCGGCCGGGCCTCGACCCGCGCTTCGGCGACGCGCCAGCCGCCCGCCTCGTTCTTAAGCACAAGATCAAGGATTCCGACATGGCTTCCTAAAGAGCCGGCCATGACCGCCGGCTTGCCGCGGAGGGTTCCGCGTTTCGCGTCGACGCCCGGGAAGCCGACGAAATCCTCGCCGGGAAGCAGCAGGTGCTGATGGCCGAGGATGAGCGCGTCGATCCCGTCGAGCCGGGCGAGGTCCTGACCCGCGTTCTCCTCGCCCTCAGCCGAAGCGAGCCGGGAAATCCCGGAGTGACAGAGCGCAACGACCAGATCGGCGCGACTCCTGAGGTCGCGAAGCTCCGTGCGCGCGGCCTCGACGATGTCGAGCGTGATCAGCCGTCCGCGGACATGGACCTCGTCCCATTGGGCGATCTGCGGCGGCGCCACGCCGAACACGCCCACTTTGAGCCGTTGCAGAGTTCCAGCCCCGTCGACGAATTCGCGCTCGATCACGATCGAAGGCGGAAACCAGGGCGAGCCGTCGCTTTTGCGCACATTGCAGCAGACGACAGGATACCGGGCTTGAGCATAAGCGCGCTCGAGGACCTCGAGGCCGTAGTTGAAATCGTGGTTCCCAAGCGTCGCGACGTCGTAATTGAGCCCGTTCATCGCGGCGATGACGGGGTGGATCGCGCCCGGGTCCGCGATGATCATCCGGGCGGCGACATCGCCGAGCGGAGTGCCCTGAAGGCTGTCGCCATTGTCGAACAGGAGGCAGTTGGGCGCTTCGCTGCGGGCCTCGGCGATCAGGGACGCGGCGCGGGCGAGGCCGACGGAAGCGTCCGGGCGATCACGATAATAATCGTAAGGATAGAGGTTAGCGTGCAGGTCCGTGACGCCAAGGAGCCGCAGGCAAAGCCGGGGCCGGCCAGGGCGAGCGGCGGATTCGGGTCGTCCTTGCGGCAAGGTTTGAGCTTTGTCATGGGAGTCGGAACGGGCGATGGATCATCGCGCCGGCTGATCTTCCGGTCAAAGAGGCGCTTGCGGGTGAGCGGCGTCCGCCGGCGTTTGACTGAGCGAGCTCGGTTTGCCGTCCCACCCGCCGGGCGGGGCGGCGACGTCATTCGCCGCCGGATCCGGCTTGGCGGCCTTGAATTTCATCAACGCCTCGACTGCGGAGGCGAGCATGGCCGGGTCCATCTGGCCGGCGATCTCGTCGCGCTTCTTGCCGGCGTCCGTGTCGCCCTGCTGAGCGGCGAGCGCGAACCATAGAAAAGACTGGCGCAGATCCTTTTCGACGCCGAGGCCGCGCGCATAGAGGATGCCGAGATTGTACTGGCTGTCGCGGACGCCGAGGTCGGCCGCCTTTCGAAACCATTTCGCCGCTTCGACGTAGTTCGGCTCACCCCCGCGACCGGGGTCGGCGTTCAGGACCGCAAGATTGTGCGCGGCGCGCGCGTTCCCCGCCTCAGCCGCCTTGAGATACCAGCGCTTCGCGGCGGCCGGGTCGGCCGGCACGCCAATTCCCTTCTCGTACATCGAGCCGAGGCGATATTGCGCCGGCGCGAGCCCGAGCGAGGCCGCGCGTTCGAACCATCGGGCCGCCGCAGCTTGATCTTTCGATAGCCCCCTGCCTTCGAACAGGCGCATCGCGAGTTCGTATTGCGCATTGGGTTCGCCGGCCGCGACCGCATCGCGCAAGGACTGGGGAAATCCCAGGCGGAATCGCCGCCATAAGTTCGCTCGCCGATGGCCCTATCCCCGGCGCAAGGTCCGGTGCGCCCGGCTTGGCCGGCGGTTGGCCGATCGAAGCGGTCGGGGCGACATCGATGGTTTCGCCGGCCGATTTGGCCGCGCCGGCGACTTCCGCCGGGTTGCCCTTCGGCGCGTCGAGCTTCGCAGTATTTACCGCTTGCTCGCCCACCTGGGAGCGTTGCAGGAACGGCGCTCGCACGCCGGCCATTCTCACGGCGAGCGTCGCCGCGATCGCGACCGCAACGCCGAGCAGAACGGAGCGCTTGTGCGTGGCGTAGAAGGCCCTCGCGTTCTGCACCCCGCGCGCGGCGAACTGCGTCCGTCCCGAACCGGCGAGGGTCTTCACGATGCCCGCGTTGGAGGGGGCGCTGCTTTCCGCCAACGCCGCCTGCGCGGCGCGGCGGGCGGCGGCGATGTGGACGCTGACCGCCGGATTGGTCTTGGGCCCGATCATTTGCGCGCGTTCGCGCGCTTCGCGGGCGTGCTGCGGGCCGCCCGCGCCTGGCTCGATCAGGAAGTCCTCGCCGTCGGCGGAATCAGACGCCGGATCGTCGCGGCTACCTGCAGTCTTGGGTTGCGGCGCGGCTTCCGGGGCAAGCGCCTCGACGCCTGTCGATGCAGAACCAACTGGCGGGGCGGCGGGGTTTCTGGCCGCCGGACGCACCTCCTCGTCGACGTCATCGCCTGCCAGCTCGTTCTCGATGCCGGCGAGGCGCTCGGTCAGACTTTCCAGAACGCTCTGCAGATCGGTGAGGCGCGATTGCGTGCGCCGGTCCGCGCTCGCCTGTTCCACCTTCAGCTCGGCCAGATGCGTGTCGAGCGCGGCGTGGACAGCGGCCGAAGTCTCGAGCGCCGAAGAGCCTTCCGCCTTCTCGGCGTCGCGCAACTTTTCAAGCAGCTCCCGGACGACCGGTCCCGGATCGTTGGCCGTCGCTTTCGCCGCCAGCGCGTCGATGCGATCGTAAATCGTGTCGATCTGTTGAGCGAGAGCTTCCAGCTCGCCCTGGCGCGGGCTCATATCGCGAAGCCGGCGGGCCACCTCGTCGGCGACTTGCTCGACGACCTCCCGGTCGACAGGCGCATTGGCGTTGGTCTCGAACTTCGCTTCGAGCGAGCGCAGCAGTGTCTCGATCGAATTGAAATCGAACGGGGATGCGACCGTGTCGATTCGCGCGCTGAGCTCGCGCAGCGTCGGCTCCAGCTGGCGCGCGCCGGCCTCGCCGTCCGCGAGGCTGTCGAGCTTGTCCCGGATTTCGACGAACATCGACTGAAGAGCCTTCGCATCGGCGTCGGCGGCCCCCGCGGCGTCGAGCTTGACGTCGAACTCGCGCAACAGCCTTTCGATCGGACCGGTGTCGATCGTTGCGGGCGGGATGGTCTCCAGCGACTGCCGGACGCTGTCGATGCGGCGCGCCAGGTCGTTGAACGGGGCGGGATCGATCGCGGCGGAAGCGCTCGGGCGAGCGATCTCCTGATCGAGCCGCGCCGCGATCTGCTCGAGCCGCAGCTCGATCGAGGCTAGCACCGCCGGGGGGGTGGCGCGTTCGATCTGTCTGCAGGCTTCCGCAAGCCGCGCGGCCATCTCGGCCGATTCGAAATGCGGAGCGGGGCTCGCGCCAAGCCGCTCGACGCGGTCGGCCAGCTCCCCGATCTGCCGCTCCAGCCGTTCGAGCGGCGGCGAGCGCAGCGCGGCGGAAGCCAGGAGATTGCGCACCTCCTCGGTCTGCTGGCGGATGCGCTCGAAAGTTTCCGGATCGATCGCCGACGCCGCGAGGCTGTCGATCCTGCCGCCGATCGCGCGGATCTCGCGTTCGAGCCCGATCGCCGCAGCTTGCGGGTCATGGGCTTTCAGCGCCGCGCGGAATTCCTCGGCCATCGCCTCGAGCGGAGCGAGCATCGATTCGCCGTGACCACTTTGACGCAGCATCTCGACACGCTGCACGAGATCGCGGATGGCGCCCTCGAGCGCGACCACGGCGTTGCGCGGCGCAAGATCGGCGAGGCTCCGGTTCATCGTCGCGATCTCGGCGCGCATCGCGCTGAGGTCGATCGCCGAGGCGCTCGGCTCGGCGCGCTCGCGGCGCATGTCGTCGAGCTTAGCGGCCGAGAGCCCGAACGTCATCGAGCAATAATTGCGTGAGCGGCGCCGCGGCGTCGGCTTCGACGGCGCCAGGCGCCGCATACGAGGCGGCTTCCGCTTCTGGACTGGCGCCCAGGTCGCCCGGATCGCTCCTGCCCCTGGCTGGCGCGGGCGCGCCCCCGCCAAAAGCGCCCGTCCGCGCTTCCGGAGCCGTGGGGGCGGTTCCCCCGGCGCGGGCCTCGAGCTCGTGACGACGCATGGCGATTTGCGACACCGCGGCCTTGAGATCGAACGGCGCCTTCGGGTCCAACGGGGAGGCTTGAGCGGAACCATCGCCGCGCGTCCCGCCGGCCTGAGCGGCGCCGGTCAAGCTCGCCCGGATCGAATTCGAGCCGCCGCACCGCGTCGATCAGCGCGCGGCGGTCGCCGTCCCGCGCCGCGTCGTCGCGCTCCAGGATTTGCGCGACTGATTCAAAGGCGCGCGCGGCCTGGGCTTCGGCGCGCGCGAGCCTCACTTCGAAGCGCTCGATCACCGAATCGAAAGCGCCCGGGATCCCAGGCGCGCGTGGCTCTTTTACGGGCGTGTTTCGTCGCGCGATGCGTTCGAGACGTCCAAGCAGCCGCGTCGAGCCGATCGTCGGTGGCATAGTCCTGGTCAGGCTGCCCGCGCAGATCTAATCCCGCGTGGTCGGCGATCGCGTCGTCAAGCCAATCGTCCAGCCCCATGCCGGCGCGGCGGGCGGCCTCCACGGCGGCGTCGCGGGTCCGCCGGCTTACGCCCGCGATATTCCACGCCATGGCTCTATTCATGTCCTCGACCATCGCTCGGGGGCGCAAATCGCCCCGGGAATCGGGGGCGACGTCGCGCTGCAATTCTGTCGGCGGTCATGGTGAAGAAACGGTTAAAGGACACGCTTCGGCGCCGACCGGCCCAGCCCTTCCCAAAGTTGCATATCTAGTTGCGGCAACTATCAGTTGCAATTTTTTTGGCGTTAGGCGATAGTGATTCGATTCGCGCAAGGGCCGCGCGAGTCACGAGGCGCGAACGCAACGGCGCCGACGAAAGGAGAGGCTATGAACACGATATCGTCTTTATCTCAGCCTTCCGCTGGGATTTCGGGCGCGTTGCTCGAGAACGCAGCGCGCACTGCGCTTGATTCGACGCAGCCGGAGATGACCATTAGCCAGATGTCGCGCTTGTTCGGCGTCAGCCTGCGCACTTTGCGGTTTTATGAGGACCGCGGGCTCATCAAGCCCCGCCGCGAAGGCAACGCCCGTTATTATCGCGCGACCGACCGCATCCGGATGGAGATGATCCTCAAGGGCAAGAAGCTCGGCTTCACCCTGACCGAAATCCAGGATCTGATCGGCGGCAAAGGCGCAACGGAGACGACGGATCTCGAAGACCAGCTCAATCCGCAGCAGATCGTCACCCAGATCAGCCATCTGGAGCGGCAGCGCAGCGAGATTGACGGGGCGATCGAGAGGCTGCGGGCGACGCAAAGCCGTCTTGTCGCCCAGGGCGTCGCCGCCTGATCGGCGGCGACCGATGACAGGACAGCGGCGCCGGGTCCGGCTAAACCCTGATCCGCGCCGCCTCGACGATCCGCATCGCTTCGGCGGAGGCGGCGTCAATTCCGAGATTGGTTGTGTCCAGCACCACGGCGCTGTCAGCCGGTCGCAGCGGGGCCGCGGCGCGGCTGGAATCGCGGGCGTCGCGCCGGACGATGTCCGCCAGGATCGCCGGGTAGTCCGCCTTCTCGCCCCGCTGGATCAATTCGAGCGCCCGCCGCTGCGCTCGAGCCGCCGGGCTCGCGGTGACAAAGATCTTCACCTCGGCCTCGGGACAAATGACGGTGCCGATGTCCCGCCCGTCGAGCACCGCGCCGCCCGGCCTGCCTGCGAAAGCGCGCTGCGCCTCGATCAGCGCCGCTCGAACCCCGGGCATGGCGGCGACCACGGACGCCGCCTCGCCCATTTGGCGCGTCCGTAAGGTTGCGTCGTCGAAATCCGTAAGGCCCAGACCTCGGGCGGCCGCGACGGCGGCGGGCTCATCGCAAAGATCGCGGTCCTCGGCAATGAGCGCCGCGGCAACAGCGCGGTAGAGGAGCCCGGTGTCGAGATGCGGCAGCCGGTAATGCGCAGCCACTCGGCGCGCAATGGTGCCTTTCCCCGAGGCCGCAGGCCCGTCGATGGCGATGATCATGCCTAAAGCCGGCCGCTTCCCCAGGCCCCGTCCTGAACAGCGCTCTTAGTGCGCTGCGCGGCGCCTGTCGAGGCTCACGTGACCGGCGTGGGCCGATGGCTTAGCGCCTGACCATCCCTTGTCCAGGCAGGCTGGCGAGTGACGGCCGATGCGTTTGCTGGTGGGAATCCAAACAGATGCTATACCTTTCCCAACCGCAGGACCGAACGCGGGCATGAAAAAGCGCATTGCGCGGAAAAGACGACTGATGGCTACGGGTGACCCAGGCCATTCGGGCGCGGGCCGCGAAGGATTCGGTTTCGGCGAATCGACTCGAGCTTTAAGGTCACAACCAGTTAAAGCTCGCAACCAGTCGACGCGATGCGGGAGGGCAGGATGGATCTGACAAGCGACCAGAAGAAGACGATCGCCGCCGCCTTTCTCGGCTGGATGCTCGACGCCTTCGACTTCTTCCTCCTGACCTTCCTGCTCAAGGACATCGCCAAGGAATTCGGCGTCGATGTGCCGGCGGTCGCCTACGCGCTCTTCCTCACGCTGGCGATGCGGTTCGTCGGCGCGTTCATCTTCGGCCGGCTCGGCGACCGGTGGGGCCGCAAGCCGGCGCTCATGCTCGACATTCTCTGCTATTCGATCCTCGGCGCGCTCGCCGCCTTCTCGCCGAACCTCACGGTCTTTCTGATCCTGCGCGCTCTGTTTGGCGTCGCCATGGGCGGCGAGTGGGGTCTCGGCAGCTCTCTGGCGATGGAATCCATTCCGCCGCAGGCGCGCGGGATGGTGTCGGGGATTCTGCAATGCGGCTATCCGACCGGCTTCCTGGTCGCCGCGATCGCCTATGGCCTGCTCTTCGGCCGTACGTTCGGCGACTACACGATCGGCTGGCGGGCGATGTTCCTGCTCAGCGTCCTGCCGGCCTTCGTCGTGCTGTTCATCCGCAGCGGCGTTCCCGAATCGCCAGCGTTCGAGGCGTCGAAGGCGCATGAGAAGCCGCACCTGTGGGCGACGATCATCGAGCACCGGGGGTTGGCCATCTACATGGTCGTCCTGATGATGTGCTTCAACCTGTTCAGCCACGGTACGCAGGACCTTTATCCGACCTTCCTGCAAAAACAGCACAATTTCGATCCGGGTACGGTGAGCTGGATCGTCATTGTCGCCAATCTCGGCGCGATCGCCGGGGGCCTCCTGTTCGGCCATCTGTCGGAGAAGATCGGCCGGGTCAACGCGATCACGATCGCCGCGCTCATCGCCCTGCCGGCTATTCCGTTATGGGCCTTCGCCTCGACACCGATCCTGCTTGCGGTCGGCGCGTTCATCATGCAGGTCGCGGTGCAGGGGGCGTGGGGCGTGATTCCGGCTCATCTCAACGAGCTTGCGCCGGGAGCGGCACGCGCGACCATCCCGGCCTTCGTCTACCAGGCCGGCAATTTCCTCGCCTCCTACAACGGCCCTTTCCAGGCCAGATCGCCCACGCGAACGGCGGCAATTACGCCTTCGCGCTGGCGCTGGTGGCGGGCGTGGTGGCGGTCGCGATCGTTATCGTCATTCGCTTCAGCCCGGAGCGGCGCGGCGAATTGTTGAGGGCGCACTGAGTTCGCGACATCCGGGGGGCGCGCGCGAAGATCCGCTCCAAAAGAGCGGATAAAGGCAAAGCATACGGGTTGACTAATGTCAGTAATATCGCTCGAGGAGCGAGGGGAACCTTCTGGCGCTTGGGGCGTTGTTGACCGTAGCGAACTAAGCCACGTTCGCAAAACCGGAGGATTGTATTATGTCTCGACTTTTGCTCGGCCTCAGCGCGGCGACCTTGATTTCCTTCTCATGTGGGCAGGCTCTGGCGAACGAAACCGGCGCCATCGGGGGAGGGGTGGCGGGCGCCGTCGGCGGGGCTGCGGTTGGCGGTCCAGTGGGGGCGATCGTCGGTGGGGTCGGCGGCGCCGCTATCGGCAACTCGATGACCAATCACCGTTACTACCACCATCACTACGCTTATTACCACCATCACCACTACTACCATCCCTATGATCGATACTAGACAAGCCGTGTTTCTGGTCGAGTCTAAGCGGAGCCCCGGACGTCTTGCGTCCGGCGCGGTGGGAGATGGAATGGGGATGCGTTAGCGCGCCAATCGCTTTCGGCGTTTGGCGCCCGTCGCTTATGGTATCCGTTTTTGGAAGACCTCCGTGGCCGGCCTTGTGCTGCGCAAGCCCGGCCATGGACGGCGGAGCCCGCCAGACGTCAGTCGTGTGGTTCGACCGGCGGCCCGGATTGCGAACCCGGATCAGAAGGACGACTGCGCCGCTCGGCCATGAACTGATCGAACTCGGCGCGGTCCCTAGCGAAGCGCAGCCGGGCGAGGAAATCCTTGAACTCGCGCTGCTCCTCCTCAAGCCGCTTCAGCGTCTCCGCGCGATAATCGTCGAAGGCGCGGTTTCCGCTCGATGACGGGCCGAACCAGTCGCCGCCGCTCGTGAACCGGTCCATCCGGTTGCGCATTCTGTCCATCTTGTCCTGCAGGCGGGTCATCTTTCGCGCCCAACGGTCGCCCCCACGCTCCCAACGGTCGCCGCCCTCGAACATCGGCGCCTCTCCCGCGTGAATCCAATGACGCCGGCAACCGAACCTCCCCCGCCCGATAAAGAGGGCGAGAAGCAGCAGGCCAAGCGGCCACCACCACAGGAACCCCAGGACCGTAACAAGGATAGGCATGGCGCACGTCCTCTCGTGTTAATGTAATGAACATTTACTTTCGCACGCGCGCGCTTGTCAAGCCCCCCTGCCCCACTCTTGGCGCGCCGCCGGTCGAACTCGATTGCGACCTCCTTTTTACGGCTCGGCCGACCGCAACGATGGCTAGCGCCTTACGGCCGCCCCGCATTCACCCCGAGCCCGCGCAGATAGACCAGCATATGCGCCTCCAGAAGCTCCTCCGGAGACATCGGCAGCGCGCGTTGCGCGCCATCGCTGCGGCCAAACAGGGAAGCGACGCCGTGCGCGCTGGCCCAGATGTGGAGCGCGACCATCAAGGCCGGCGGGCGCGCGCCGGCGGGCATTGCGGCGCAGATTGCGTCAGCGGCCTCGCGCAGCGCGGCGAAAGCCCGCTCCCCCGCTTCGCGCAGGGAAGGATTGGTTCCGACAGGAACGCCGCCTTCGAACATCGCCGAGTAGAACGCGGGCTGGCCGCGGGCGAATTCGAGATAAGCCTTGCCCAGCCGGTCCAGCGCGGAGAAGGCGTCCGGGCGCCCGCCGTCCCAGGCGCGCTTCAGCGCCGCCTCGAACTGTTCGAAGCCGCGCAGCGCCACGCTCGCCATCAGTTCTTCGCGGTCGCGGAAGTGCCGGTATGGCGCCGCGGGGCTCACCCCGGCGAAGCGGGCGGCCTCCGCGAAGGTGAAACCCGCCGTTCCCTTTCGCGCGATCAGTTCCAGCGCCGCGCGGATCAGCGCCTCGCGCAGATTGCCGTGGTGATAGCCGCGCGGCGCGTCGGGATCGCCGGATTTGTCCTTGCTCCAGCTCATGTAAGGAGTGCTTACATGATCGCGCCTGGGGTGTCGATGCGCCGCAGATCGGCTCGACGCCGGGGCGTCAGGCTCTAAAGCCGCGCGGCGAGCGCCGCATAAACCGCGAGAATCGCGCTCGCTACGACATTCCAGCCGGCGAGCGACAATCCGGCGATCCTGAGTTGCACCTCGTCGCAGCGCACGACCTTGACCGAATCGAGCGCTTTCACGAGGTCGTTGACGTCGAGCGATCCTGGGCCGCCGGTGCAAGCCGTGGGGCCGGCCCACCAATGCTGTTCGACCCCGACGTGATAGGCGGCGAGGACCGTGCTGGCGGCGAACACGAGAGCGAGAAGCGCGAAGCCGGCCCGCGCCAGGCCCGGCCCCGAACGGCTGGCGAACGCCGTCACGAGCGCAATGGGAACGGCGGCGTAGAAGGCGTAACGCTGGGTGAGACAGAGCTCGCAGGGAGCGTAGCCGAGCCCCTGAAAGATCCACACCGCCGCGAGGATGACGGCCGACGCGGCGGCGATCCAAAGCGCCCTCAAGCCCAGCGAGGGGCCCATGACGATCTCGGCTGGGGTCATCAGAAGACCTTGATCGCGATCACGAAGCCGGCGACGACCAGCGCGACGAATCCGGCGAGCGCCGCGGCGAAATTCCGCTCGAGCGCCACGCGCAACGGTTCGCCGAACCAGTGCAGCACGCCGGCGACGAGAAAGAACCGCGCGCCCCGCGTCAAGACCGACAAGGCGACGAACAGAGGAAAGTTATAGCCGAGCAGGCCACTCGTGATCGTCACCAGCTTGTAGGGGATGGGCGTCACGCCCTTGACCAGGATCACCAGCCAGCCCCACTGCGCGTAGGTCTGCTTCAAGGCGTCGACCTTCGCGCCATAGCCGTAGAGGTTGATCAGCCATTGTCCAACCGTGTTGAAAAGCATCGCGCCGATGGCGTAGCCGAGCATGCCGCCAATCACCGAGGCTACGGTGGCGATCAGCGCATACCGCCAGGCTCGCCTCGGGTTGGCGAGCGCCATCGGGGCGAGCAGCACGTCGGGGGGGATGGGAAAGAACGAACTCTCTGCAAAGGAGACCGCGGCCAGCGCGCTCTCGGCGTACGGACCCTCAGCGAGCGATCGGACTCGGGCGTAGAGCGAAGCGGTCATGTCCAAAGTCCAGCTTGTGCGCCGCAACATATACGCGAGCCGGATGGCGGCGTCCATGCGACGCAGCCTGAGAGCGCGGTCGAGGCCTTGCGGCCGCGCTTGTCCCTGGCGCGAGGCGAAAAGGCCCGCTTGTCGTGGCGCGAAGCGCGTTCTATATCGGCGGCCGTCCGCTCATGGCGGGCCCCTATGGCGGAACTGGTAGACGCGTCCAACTCAAAATCGGATTCCGCAAGGAGTGCTGGTTCGATTCCGGCTAGGGGCACCACTTCAGCGTCCGATAAAATCCCATTCTGTCCGAAAAGCCATTTTAAAACAGAGAGAAACGCCGAGATATTGTCCAAATCGTAACTCCCAAGCCGTCTGTTTTCAGGCTGCGATTGCGAGGAGGAGTTGGGAGGGGTTTGCAGTGAGGGCTTTGAGAATGTTGAGGCCGTGCTTTCGTGCGGTGGAGACGATGGACCTCATGCGGACGAAGACGTGAGCGCCTTCGAAGGTGCGGAAGCCGCCCGAGATTTTCATTTTGACCTTGGCCATGCGCAGGTCCTGTTCGGCCAGGTTATTGGTGAACGGGACGTCGAAGTCGACGAGGAAGCGCAGGGTCTCGTCCTTGAAGGTCTTGAAGCGGATGAGGAGATTATGGCCTGGGCGCTGCTTCTTTCGTTTTTTCGAGCCGGGCGAAGGATCGAAGGCCGGCAGGGCGCGATGGAAGGCGAGCCCTTCCCGAACGGCCTGCCAGTAGCGGTCGACGAAGCCTTGCACGCGTTCGGGTTCGAGCGCCCGGGCGCCGGCCTCTTTGGCTTGGCGCACGGCCTTTGCGGCGTCGAGGAGGACGTCGCGCATGGCTTGCGCCCACGGCTCCTTGTCGATCTCGATGAGCGCCTTGAGTTCGCGCAGGTGATGGGCGTTGCAGAAGGCGTGAGCGACGTCCGCGAGGGCGTTGTAGGGGCGGAAATGGTCATGCACGACGACGCCGCCCTTCAACCCTGCGGGAACATCGCCGCGCGCCGCTCCGACCCGGTAGAAGGTATGGCTCCGGCTCGACGTCGTATGCAGCCATTGCAGGGAGCCTGCGATGCGAAAGCCGGTTTCGTCGAGATGCCTGACCTTGGCCCCGCCGACGCGCGTCCCGATCGCCTGATAGACGCCCTCCAGAGCCTGAGCCTTCTTGCCCATCCACGCGATCACGCTCGCCGGGCAGACGAGCGGCGCGCCGAACAGGTCCTGAAGCGCCTGCGCCGTCCGGTCCTCGGGCACAAGCTGCTGCACGTTGAGATAGACCGCCGCCGCCTTGATGCGCTCGCCATATTGGGTCGGCGAGATCACGCCGTCGGGGAACGCAGCCCGCGTCACGCCGCGGCATCGGGCGCAGGCATAGATGGCGCCCTGGTGCTCCGTGACCTCGATCAGCCGCTCGGGCAGGTCGAACACCTGACGCGTCTCCACCCCGGTCTGCATCGAAGCCGCGAGCGCCGCCCGGCAGCGCCGGCACGCCGCAGCCTCGTGTCGGACGACCCAGTCGGGCGTCGCCGTCCGCCGCAGCGTGTCGCCCTTGTGGCCCCGCTGTCCCCCGCTCGCCTTGCCCGAACGGCCGCGAAGGCTGCCGGGAAGGCGCGACTTCTTCCTCAGCCCGTCGCTCGAAGGCGGCTTGGAGCTCGTCGTGCTGTCCAGATCCAGCCGGCGCCGAAGCTCGGCGTTCTCGGCTCGAAGGCCCTCGTTCTCCCGCCGCAAATCGGCGACCTCCGAGCGAAGCGCGGAAATCTCGCTCCGGAGCGCTTCGATCAGCGCCTGAACTTCGGCAGGGAGAATCATCCCCACCTTAACTCACGGTTCGCCCCCGCCCGTCTCGAAAATCTCGCAAAACCTCAACGATCTCACACACCGTGTGACAATTCGGACTCACCCGGCTTGGGAGTTACTCCAAATCGATCCAGTCAACTCCATTGACATCCGCCGATTTTGTTGGCCTCATAGTTGGCCTCGAAGGCACGCCTATCGGCCGAGGCCAACGCGAAGGCCAACATATGCCGCTTACGGACAGACAGATCCGCAGCGCGAATGCGTCAGCGGGAAGGGTCGTGAAACTGTCCGACGGCCAAGGCCTACAGCTATGGGTAACGCAATCGGGCGCGAAGTTATGGAATCTCGCATACCAATTCGAAGGCAAACAGCGATAGCTGGCGATCGGCCCATTTCCGCGAGTATCGCTCAAGGACGCCCATGCACGTCGCGATGAGGCCAAACGAATGTTGGACGACGGCCTCGACCCGAGCCAACAAAAGCGGCTCGCCAAGATCGCCGCCGCCGCGCAGCAAGCCAACACTTTTGCCGCTATTGCCGATGAACTGCTCGTTCAAAAGCGGCGCGAGGGGAAAGCGACGACGCCATCGAGGCTCAACCTCGCTCATGTCGAAGGTAACTCTGTCCGCCGCGCCTACGCGCGGGCGGAGTTTTGGGACGAGCGTATTCGGATGATGGCTTGGTGGGCGAACCAACTCGACACGTTCAGATCACGATAGCCCTGCCGGCGAATTCACTCGCCCCATTTCTCCGCGCCGAGCGGCAGTTCATTGAGTTCCGCCCGAGCCTCCCGCCAGCGCGGAAAATTCTGGTCAAGGATCGAGACGAAGCGCTCGCTGTGCGTCGGCTCGAGCAAGTGCGCCATTTCGTGGACGACGACGTATTCGAGTAGGTCCTTGGGCTTCTTCACAAGTTCCGTGTTGAGGCGGATGTTGCCGGCGCGATGGTTGCAGCTTCCCCACTTCGTCTTCATCCGCTGGAGGAAGTAGCCGTCTACCTTTACGCCAACCTTCGGCTCCCACTTCCGGATCAGGACAGGGACCACGCCGGGGAGAAGGGATTTGTGCCAGACATGGACGACCTCCGCCTTCGCCGCGGCGCCGGCGTCTGGACGTACCGTTAGCGTAATCCGCCGGTGATCGAGAACGACGAAGGGCTTGGCGTCTTCCCGACGGATCGTAAGGAGATACCTTAGCCCCCATAGGTAGTGCGTCTCTCGTTCGACGAACTTCCTCGGCGCCTCACGCGCCTGCCCGCGCAGCTTCTCCTGCTGATCGCGAATCCAGCCGAGCTTGGAAATGGCGTAAGCCCGGGCGACTTCGATCCGCGTATCGGTTGGGGCAGCCAGCGTTACTCTGCCGAGCGGGGGATGCACGGACAGGTGGACATGCTTAATAGCCTTGTCGTCACCTCGATCGAGATATCGCCCAACTCGATCGTTTCGATCATGTGTAACCGGGCTGCTGCTTGATGATCTCGAAGACGGCGCGCGTCGCCTCGCGATCCCGGTTCATGATCGGGAAGAGGGCATTGAGCACCTGGTTTTCGCGTGTGTCGTCGCCTTTCCAGCCGGCGGGCGCGGATTCGCGCATGGCTCGGTCGAGTTCAAGCGCAATCTTGGCCTTGTCAGCGTCATCAGTCGGGCATTGGAAGGCAGTCGCCGGGACAGTCGCAAGATTGTTGAACAGGACAATGGCTCCGGGATAAGCGTTCAGCTCGTCCGGATGGTTACCCTTGCCCTTCTCCGCGATGCGCCGAACGAGGCTCTCCGCGTCTTTCAGGAATTGCTCGTAAGCGACTGCGTCGGCGCAATTCTGTCGGATGAGATCCTGCAGAAGTTTCGACATCTCCTCGTAGAAACGCGGATCGGTCAGTTGCTCGCGAATGATGGTCTTGCGGACGTTGTTGATAATCCCCTCGGCGATCGCGTTGCGGGAGAGCTTGCCCTTCTCGTTAAGCTTGCGCGCGATCGCATCATGAATGCCTGTCTTGACGATAAGGTCCGTCAGCGGCAGGGATTCTAAGTCGCCCAGGTCTTCCGCCGGATCGGCCTGAACATAGTGGATCGAGCCTAACATTTGAGTCCCGGATGGGATTCCCGCGGCAAGTTCGGCGTGCGAGTTTGCGCGATGCGCGCAGGAAAATCCCTCTCCGTTTCGTCCGCCGATATTCGCCGGCTCAAAGCTGTGGTGCAAGACCGCAACGCGCCGCAGAAGCACGTCTGGCGGGCTGAAATCGTGCTGTTGACCGCCGATGGCGTCGGCACGAACGAGATCATGCGGCGAACGGCCAAGTCCAAGACCTGCGTTTGGCGCTGGCAGGAACGCTTTCTGGAGGACGGGTTCGACGGCCTGCTTCGTGACAAGACGCGTCCCTCGCGAATCAAGCCCCTCAGCGCCGAGGCGACGGAGCGCGTTGTCGCCTTGACGCTTGGCGACCCGCCTGGTGAGACGACCCACTGGACCGGAGCCTTGATGGCGAAGGCGACTGGGCTCAGCGTGAGTTCGGTCCAACGCATCTGGCGCGCCCATGGTCTGCAACCGCACCGGATGCGCCAGTTCAAGCTGTCCAACGATCCGCGCTTCGTCGACAAATTGCGCGACGTCGTCGGGCTCTATGTCGATCCGCCCGCACACGCCATCGTCCTGTCGGTCGACGAAAAGAGCCAAATTCAGGCGCTTGACCGCACACAGCCCGGACTGCCGCTGAAGAAGGGTCGCGCCGGAACCATGACGCACGACTATGAGCGCCACGGCACGACGACGCTGTTCGCCGCGATGAACGTCCTCGACGGCACGGTCATCGGCCGCAACATGCAGCGCCATCGCCATCAGGAGTTCATTCGCTTCCTCAATGTCATCGAGAAGCAGGTTCCCGTTGGAAAGACGATTCACGCCATCGTCGACAACTACGCCGCCCATAAGCATCCCAATGTTCGCGGATGGCTCGAACGCCATCCGCGATGGACGTTCCATTTCACCCCGACATCGGCTTCCTGGCTCAACGCGGTCGAGGGCTTCTTCGCGACCCTCACAAAGCGCAGGCTCAAACGCGGCGTCTTTCGGTCTGTCGCCGACCTGCAAGCCGCGATCAACCGCTTCCTCGAAGAGCACAATCAGCAATCGCAGCCCTTCACCTGGACCGCCGATCCCGACAAAATCATCGCCGCCGTCAGACGCGGGCACCAAGCGTTAGATTCGATCCAATAGTGGATAGAATCCGACGTTTGGAACCCGAGCCGGTGCCGCCATGCCGTTGAAATCACTCGGATTGGGCCGGACTTCATCGGATTGATTTGATCCACTAGTGGTCAAAATCAAACGTAAGAGTCCGGGGCGCCTTCCGCAATTTCAAGGAGTTCTCTGGCTTGCAAGGGGTTCGAAGCGTTTGATTCTATCCACTAGTGGTCAAAATCAAACGTAAGAGTTCAGGGCGCCTTCCGCAATTTCAAGGAGTTCTCCGGCTTGCAAGGGGTTCGAAGCGTTTGATTCTATCCACTAGGTCCGACGGTCATCTTTTGAGACATGGTTCGCGCGGGAGCTCGCTGCATATGTGGGCCTTGATCGAGCGCGGAAGGTTAGCTGCCGACTGAGCTCGGCGCCGATTGCGATTGAGTTTTCGCGGGAATATGATTTCATTTCCTTGATCATCCAACGGTTATCATCGTGCCGATACTCTATTCGTCCGTTGTTGAGAAACTGAATGAGCTTGAGGCCGGTATTCTCCGTTACTTCAATGCTCACAAAGCCTTTTTAGAAGAATCTGCATCGACGGGTTATCCCGCTCGCGAAGAGGAACGCCAGCTCTCAACATATCGAGTTTCCAGACATGAGATGGAGACTGTAGATAGATACGTCGTTTCGTTTTGCAGAGAAAAGGACCCCGATCTGAAAAAATGGAAGTCTGCGCAAGAATTCATTGATGATGCTAATATCAATATACAAAACCGATCAGACAAATATTTGGAAGCATTGGAAATGGACGTGCTGCACTATTGGATTAGAATTACCAGAACATATTTAGATATGGCGAACAGTCACGATAGCAATCGCCACGAAGCCGGATCAGAATATTCAAGATCTTTGCCACAAATATTCATCGTGCATGGCCATGACAATAAAACTAAACTTGAAGTAGCTCGTTTTATTGATGAACTGAATTACAAGAGTGTAATATTACATGACATACCTAATATTAGCAGAAATATTATGACAAAATTTGTTGAAGAATCTAACGATGCTATTTTTGCTGTAGTGTTGATGGCTCCGGATGATCTCGGCGGGATAACTCCGAGTAAACTTAAGAAGCGTGCAAGGCAAAATGTAATCTTAGAATTGGGTTTTTTTATTGGCAAATTCGGAGCAGACCGAGTTGTCGCATTAATCAAAGGAAATGTAGAAAAACCATCAGATTTCCTAGGTATAGGATACATTAGTTTAGATTCAAAGGACGGCTGGAAATGGAAGTTGTCTCAAGAGATCAATAGCGCCCGTAACGCTCGACCGGAGGTTAAGGGTTACTTTATTAGTGATTCTAGTCCAGTCAACGTGCTTTCGCCCGGCAGAGGCGCTTAGTAAACGGGTTATCTTACAAAGCGCTGATCAAATCCCTTGTCCAGGAAGAACGAAATGACGCTGACGAAAAACCAGCATCTCGATCCCAATACCGGGCCAAAACGCATCCTCGCCCTCGACGGCGGCGGCATTCGGGGCGTTCTCACTCTCGAATATCTCGAGGTCATCGAGGCCCTTCTCCGGCAGCGGCGGAACGATCCGAACCTGCTGCTCAGCGACTATTTCGATCTCATCGGCGGCACGTCGACCGGCTCGATCATCGCCGCCGGCCTCGCCTGCGGCTTGTCGGTCGCCGACATCAAGAGCCTTTACTATCGCCTTGGCGCGAAGGTCTTCGTGCCGACCGGGCTCGGCCTCGTCGTGCCGAAGTTCCAGACGCAGGCGCTGCAGAAGGCGCTCGACGGCGCGCTCGGGGCGGACACCACGCTCGACAGCGACAAGATCCGCACCGGTCTGATGATCATGACGAAGCGTCTCGATACGGGCAGCCCATGGCCCGTGAATAACGGTGGACGCGGGCGCTATGCGCAGCAGGATGGAAGCTTGCGTCTGACGCAGATTGTGCGCGCGAGTACTGCCGCGCCCACCTATTTCGAGCCGGAGCGGGTCCAGATTTCTTCACGCGATGGCTCGGTGGTCGATGGTGAATTCGTCGACGGCGGCGTCAGCCCCTTTAACGATCCGGCGCTGCAACTCCTCATGCTGGCGGCGCTGGAGGGCCATGGCTTCCATTGGCGAACGGGCAAGGATCAGCTGCTGCTCATCTCGGCGGGAACCGGAACCTACAGGTCGCCGCCGCGGGCGCCAGGGCTGCTCGACAAGTTCGCGGCGGGGCAAGGGTTGCGGGCGCTCCAATCGTTGATGGAGGACTGCGCGCGCACAAACCAGGCCATGCTTCAATGGCTGACGGACTGCCTGACGCCCTGGCAGATCGACAGAGCTGTTGGCGACATGAAGCTCGACAGCCAAAACGGCCCACACCTTGCGACCTACGCCCGCTATAACGTGCTGCTCGAACAGGCCTGGCTGAGCTCCACGCTCAAAGTCGAACTCTCGCCGGACAAGCTCACGCAAATGCGCAAGATGGACAAGCCCGGCAATATGGAGAGCCTGGCCGACATCGGCCGCGTTGCGGCGAAGGCGCAGGTCAAGGCCGAACATTTTCCGCCGGCGTTCGACCTCGGCTAGCGCTTGGCGCATTTGGGAAGGAAGCGCGATTCATGGCGGAATCCCATCCGAAGCCGCCGCGCAAGGTCGTGCTGTTCAGCGGCCACATGATCGACGCGCCCGGCCGCGCAAGGCCGCGTTTTCCGCCCGACAAGGAGCCGGTCGCGGCGCAGGCGATCGCCGGCGCCCTGGCGGATCTCCATGTGGGGCCGGACGACCTTTGCATTTGCGGCGGCGCCTGCGGCGGCGATCTTCTGTTTGCGGAAGCGGCGCTGGCGCTATCCGCTCTCCTCGAGATCTACATCACCTTCGAAGAGCCGGATTTCCTGGAAAAGTCGGTCGACTTCGCCGACCAGGACTGGCGGGAGCGATATTTCGCCGCCAAAGCGCGATCCGCCCTGCATGTGGCACCCCTTGAGCTCGGTCCGCTGCAAGAGGGCGAGAATCCTTACGAGCGCAACAATCGCTGGATGCTGGAATCGAGCTCTGCGCTTCGGCGCGGACAAGGTCGATCTCGTCTGCCTGTGGAATGGCAAAGGCGGCGATGGGCCCGGCGGCGCGCAACACATGATGGAAGAGGTTCGCAAAAAAGGGGGCCGCGCGGTCTGGCTCGACACGACCAAGCTTTGGGGTTGAACCGGCCGTGAACTGCTGACTTGGCTGCGGCGGGAGGCGAAGATGGCGTTCTGTTTCATGATCATGCCCTATGGACGAAGGGCGACCCAGGTCGAACCGAGCAGCAGCGCGCCGGGCGAGATCGATTTCAACGCGCTCTGGGATAAGGCCTTCGCGCCGACCATCAAGTCGCTCGGCTACGATCCCATACGCGCGGATCAGGACACGGGCGCTCTGATCATCACGCAGATGGTCGAGCGGATCTATTTCGCCGACCTCGTGCTCGCCGACATGACGATCCCGAACGGCAACGTCTATTACGAGGTCGGCGTCCGGCACGCCGCAAAGAGAACGGGATGCGTCCTGCTCGCGGCCGATTGGTCGAAGCAGCTCTTCGACCTCGCACAGGCGAGGACCGTCCGGTATCCCCTGAAAGAGGGGAACATCGAAGACGCGACCGCCAGGGCGGTGTCGGATGCGATCAGAGGGCCGATCAATTCCCTGTCGCGGGGCGATTCGCCGGTCTTTGGCTCGATCAAGGGCTATCCAACGAATCCGGATCCGGCGGCGGCGTCGACGATGAAGGACGTCATGGCTCAGACGGCGGTCCTTCAGGGGAAGATCCGGGCGGTGCGCACCTATCCAAAAAGCGACCGCATGGCGGCGGCCCAGGCGCTTGCCGGGCAATCGATCAACGCGCGGACGGGCCCGTCGGACGCGATCGCTTTGATGCGGCTCCTCAGGGATTGCGTTGACACCAAAGAGGATTGGGCCTGGCTCGCTGACTTCATCGAGAAGGCGCCCCCGGACATCGCCAATCTCGAGGATGGGCGAGACACCTACGCCTTCGCCCTCGCCAATTCGGGAAGGCCGATGGACGCGATCGCCGGGCTCGAGGAGCTTCTGGCTCGATCAGGGCCGACGCCCGAACGCCTCGGCCTGCTTGGCGGGCGCTACAAGCGCCTGTTCGCGAGCGCGAAGGACGAAGACAAGGCGGAACTCCTGAATAGCGCGATAGACGCCTATGAGCGCGGCATGGAACTCGATCTCAACCAATATTATTGCTCGAGCAACCTGCCGAGGCTCTATCGGCAGCGGAAGCGCGACGGCGACGAGGTCCGCGCCGATATCGTCGCCAAGGTCGTTCTCGCCGCCTGCGAGAGAGTCGAGAAACTGAACGTCGCGGATGAATGGCTGAAGCAGACCCTGCTCGGCGCCGCCTTCGACGCGCGCGAATACGACAAGGCCGAGAAACTGGCCGCGGAATTCAGAAGCAAACCGGGAGAGCGCTGGAAGATTGCGAGCACGATCAGCGATCTCGAACTGAGCGCAAGTCAGGCGGACGATAAAGAGACCAGGGCCTGGCTGAACGCCATACTGGGGCCGCTGAAGGCCCTGATCGCCTGAGGCGCGCCTGAAGGAAGCGAGCCGCGCGCTTAAGCCGCGAGCTGCCGCAGCACGTAAGCCAGAATCCCGCCGTTGCGGAAATATTCGAGCTCGTCGAGCGTATCGATCCGGCAGGTGAGCGGGACGAGCGTCACGCTGTCGTCCGTGCGCCGGATCTCCGCTTCGAGCTTCTGGCGCGGCTTCAAGGATCTCGCCGAGACCGAAAATGGTGACGATCTCGTCGCCCTTGAGGCCGAGCGTCTGCCAGCTCGTCCCCTCCTCGAACACCAGCGGCAGCACGCCCATGCCCACAAGATTCGAGCGATGGATGCGCTCGAAGCTCTGCGCGATCACCGCCCGCACCCCCAGAAGTTTGGTGCCCTTGGCCGCCCAGTCGCGCGATGAGCCGGTGCCATATTCGCGTCCCGCGAACACGACCAGGGGAACCTTCTCCGCCTCGTAGCGCATCGCGGCGTCATAGATCGGCAGGCGCTCGCCTGCCGGCTGCATGACAGTGAAGCCGCCTTCGATCACGACGCCGGCGTCGTCTCTTCACCATCTGGTTCTTGATCCGGATGTTGGCGAAGGTGCCGCGCATCATCACTTCGTGGTTGCCGCGCCTCGTCCCGTACTGGTTGAAGTCGACCGGGCGCACCTGATGTTCGATCAAATATTGCCCGGCGGGGCTTGCGGCCTTGATCGAGCCTGCCGGCGAAATGTGATCGGTGGTGATTGAATCGAGGAAGAGCGCGAGAATGCGCGCGTTCTCGATGTCGGCGACCGGGACCGGCGTCTTGGTCAGCCCCTCGAAATAGGGCGGCTCCTGCACATAGGTCGAGCCGATGTCCCAGGCGTAGGTCTGGCCAGAAGGCGCTTTCACCTTGCGCCAGTTGGAATCGCCGTCGAACACGCTCGCATATTCCGTCTTGAACATTTTTGCGCTGACGGTCGTCTCGACGTAACGCTGGACTTCTTCCGTCTTGGGCCAGATGTCGGCCAGATAAACCGGCTTGCCCTGCTTGTCGGCGCCGAGCGGGTCGCGGGTGAGATCGACCTGCATCGAGCCGGCGAGCGCGTAAGCGACGACGAGGGGCGGGGAAGCGAGGTAGTTCGCGCGCACGTCCGGATTGACCCGGCCCTCGAAGTTGCGGTTGCCGGAGAGAACCGCGGCCGCGACCAGATTATGCTTGGCGATCGTCGCCGAAATCTCGGGTGCAAGCGGGCCGGAATTGCCGATGCAGGTGGTGCAGCCGAAGCCGACGATGTTGAAGCCGAGCTTGTCGAGCGGCTTCTGCAGATCGGCTTCCTTGAAATAATCCTCGACCACCTGGCTGCCCGGCGCGAGCGAGGTCTTGACCCAGGGCTTGACCGTCAGTCCCTTAGCGACCGCGTTGCGCGCCAGAAGGCCCGCGGCCATCATGACGCTCGGATTGGAAGTGTTGGTGCAGGAGGTGATGGCTGCGATGACGACGTCGCCGTGTCCGAGATCGTAGTTCGCCCCCTCGACCTTGTGGCGCAGGGCGATTGCGTCGCCCTGCCGGAATTCGTTCGCCATGGCGGCGGCGAAGCCTGCCTTGGCCTCGGTCAGGACGACCCGGTCCTGCGGCCGTTTCGGTCCGGCGAGCGAGGCTGTGACTTCGCCGAGGTTGAGCGCGAGCGTGTCGGAATAGAGCGCATCGGGCGTCAGCCGGGTGCGCAGCGCGCCTTGAGCTTTCGCGTAAGATTCGACCAGAGCGAGCCGCGAAGGTTTGCGGCCGGTAATCTTGAGATAGGCGAGCGTCTGGGCGTCGATCGGGAAGAGGCCGCAGGTCGCGCCATATTCGGGCGCCATATTGGCGATGGTGGCGCGATCGGCGACCGTCATCGCATTGAGGCCCGCGCCGTAGAACTCGACGAATTTGCCGACCACGCCCTTCTTGCGCAGCATTTGCGTCACGGTCAGCACGAGGTCGGTCGCGGTCACGCCCTCGCGCAATTCGCCCTCGAGCTTGAAGCCGATCACCTCCGGCAGCAGCATCGAGAGGGGCTGGCCCAGCATCGCGGCCTCGGCCTCGATGCCGCCCACGCCCCAGCCGAGCACGGCGAGGCCGTTGACCATGGTGGTGTGGCTGTCGGTGCCGACCAGCGTGTCGGGAAAAGCCACGTCGACCGTCTTGCCGTTGCGCTTCTCCTTCGCCGTCCACACGGTCTGCGCCAGATATTCGAGATTGACCTGATGGCAGATGCCGGTGCCGGGCGGCACGACGCGAAAGTTGGAGAAGCCCTGCTGTCCCCATTTCAGGAAGCGGTAGCGCTCCTGGTTCTGCTCGTATTCGCGCGCGACGTTCTGGGCGAACGCGCGTGGCGTGCCGAAATGATCGACCACCACCGAATGGTCGATGACGAGATCGACCGGAACCAGCGGATTGATCTTGTCCGGATCGCCGCCAAGCGCAACCATCGCGTCGCGCATCGCGGCGAGATCGACCACGGCCGGCACGCCGGTGAAGTCCTGCATCAGCACCCGCGCCGGGCGGAAGGCAATTTCGTGCTCCTTCTTGCCGCGGTTGTCGATCCACGCCGCGACCGCCTCGATGTCCTCCTTCTTGACCGTGCGCCCGTCTTCGTTGCGCAGCAGGTTTTCGAGCACGATCTTGAGCGAGAACGGAAGCTGGGAAATGCCGGCGAGGCCGTTCTTCTCCGCGGCTTTGAGGGAGTAAATCTCGTAAGTCTTCGCCCCGACCGTCAATGTTTTGCGGCACTTGAAACTGTCGAGGCTGGCCATTTCGGGCGCTCCGGACGAGGCGTGAGGGGAAGAGAGGTTTTTATAGTTCTGTTGCGCCGCTTAGACAAATTGTAAGCTGCGCAAGTTTTGAGCATGGGCGCCGTCGGGCGGGGGCGAAATAATGGTTGATCTTCAAGGGCGCGTCGCTCTCGTCACGGGCGCCTCGCGCGGCATCGGCCGGGCAATCGCATTGGCGCTGGCCGAGCGCGGCGCCGCGGTCGCGGTCAATTTCCACACCCGCGCCGAGGAGGCCGACGCCGTCGTTGCGCAAATCCGCGCCGCCGGCGGACGGGCGATCGCGGCCCCCGCCGACGTTTCCATCAGCGCACAGGTGAACGAGATGGCCGCGCGCGCCGCGGGCGAACTCGGCCCGATCGACATCCTGGTCAACAACGCCGGTATCGCGACTGGCGGCGTCCGCGAGGAGGATTTCGATCGCGGGATCGCCGTGAACCTCAAATCGGCGTTCCTGTGCACCGAGGCGGTCCTTGCGGCCATGCGCGCCCGCCGCTGGGGGCGGATCGTCAACATCTCCTCGGTCGCGGCGAGAGGGGCGGGCGCGGTCGGCGTCGTCTATAACGCGTCGAAGGCTGGGCTCGAGGGTCTGACGCGCGGCTATGCTTCGCGGGTGGCGAAGGACGGGGTCACGGTGAACGCCATCGCGCCTGGGCCCATTGACACCGACATGGGCGCGCCTCTCAAAGCCGGCGGGATCGAGGCTCGCATCCCCGTCGGACGCATGGGGCAGGCGGAAGAAGTGGCGCAGGCGACGGTCATGGTCATCGGCAACGGTTTCATCACCGGCCAGACCATCGCGGTGAACGGCGGGCTGGCGTTTCTTTAAGCTCGATCGGCGAAAAAGAATCGCATGGGGCGCGCGAAAGCACGAGCCCCGCGCCAGGGGCGCGCCCGAAACGGAGACGCGATGCGGCTGAGAGCCTGGGACTTGACGGTCGAGCGCGGCGGACGGCGTGTCATCGCCGGACTTTCGTTCGGAGCGGGTGAAGGTTCGGCGCTGATCGTGACCGGCCCGAACGGGGCGGGAAAAACGAGTTTGCTTAGGGCGCTCGCCGGCTTCCTGCCGATCGAGGCCGGCGGTTTTGCGCTCGACGGCGCCGACGCCGAGCGCACGCTGGGCGAACAGGCGCATTATCTCGGCCACGGAGACGGGGTGAAGGGCGCGCTGACCGCGGGCGAGAACCTCGCCTTTGCGGCCGCCATGCTGGGCGGCGATTACTCTCGCGCCGCGCAGCTCGCGGCGCTTGCGGCGCTGGGTCTCGCCCATGTGATCGATTTCCCCGCCCGGCTGCTCTCGGCTGGACAGAAGCGGCGCACGGCGCTTGCCCGCCTGCTTGTCGCCAAGCGACCCTTATGGCTGCTCGACGAGCCGATGACCGCGCTCGACGCCGCCGCTCAATCCGCGCTCGCCGGCGTCATGCGGGCGCATCTCGACGGCGGCGGAATCCTGGTCGCCGCCGCTCATGGCGCTCTCGGACTGGATGGCGCGCAGGAGCTGAGGCTCGGCGCGGCGGCGGACGCGGCGGCGTGAGGTGACTCCCGCGCTCGCTCTCTTCCTCCGCGAGTGGCGCATTGCGCGGCGCATCGGCGGCGGCGCGTCGGTCGGCGTCGTGTTCTTTCTCATCCTGGTCGCGGTCATGCCGTTCGCGCTCGGGCCCGACCTCAATCTGCTGGCGCGGCTCGGGCCGGCAATTTTGTGGGTCGCGGCCCTGCTCGCCACCCTGCTCGGGCTCGACCGGCTGTTCCAGGCCGATCACGACGACGGCTCGCTCGACCTTCTCATCAACGCGTCGCTTCCGCTCGAAATCGTCGTGCTAGTGAAATGCGCCGCGCACTGGACCGTGAGCGCGCTGCCGCTTGTCGTCCTGAGCCCGTTGTTCGGCTTGATGCTGGCGATGGCGCCCGTGCCGCTGGCGCTCATCGCGGCCACGCTCGCCGCCGGCACGCCGGCTCTCACGATGATCGGCGCGATCGGCGCGGCGCTCACCGTCTCGCTCCGGCGCGGCGGCCTGCTCATGGCCATTCTGGTGCTGCCGCTGACGATCCCCGTGCTGATCTTCGGTGTCGCTGCGGCCTCGGCGGCGAGCGGCGGCGCGGCGCCGTTCCGCGGGCCCTTCCTGGCGCTGTGCGCGCTGTCGCTTGCGGCCATTGCGCTCGCCCCCTTCGCCGCCGCCGCGGCGCTGAGGCAGGTCAGGGAGTGAGCCGCGGGCCGCGGGATTTCTTTTGTGCTAGGCTTCGGTGGACTTGGACCCGAATCGCCCTCGCTGGCATGGTCGGGGACGTCGTTCGAGCGAACATGGGAGGCGGCCGATGAACGCGCTTTACGCCAGGATCGAGAGGCTTCGGCCTTTTATCCTCAGCATCCTGCGCATTGTTGTCGGGCTCCTGTACCTCCAGCACGGGCTCTCGAAAGTGTTCAATTTTCCCGCCCCGTCCCCGGTCCCCTCGTTGCACGGCCTGCTCATTCTCGCGGCCTTCCTCGAGACCGTCGGCGCCGCCTTGTTTCTGGTCGGCGCCTATACCAGGATCGTGGCGCTCATTCTCTCCGGCGAAATGGCCTTCGCGTATTTCATGGCGCATGCGCCCCACTCGTTCTATCCGGCCGTCAACGGCGGGGAACTCGCGGTCATCTACTGCTTCATCTTCTTCTATTTCGTTTTTGCTGGCCCTGGCCCGTTGAGCGTCGACCGCGCGGTGCTGAAACAGGCTTGAGGCTCCCCGTCGCTCGTAGTTGACAAGGCGGGAACAAGCGCGTGCGTCTTGTGCGGCCGAAAGCGCGGGTCTAGTGGGGTTCAAAAGCGCCAGGCATACGCGCGGTCGGCGTCAAGCGAGAAAACATGAACGTGAGCGGAGGAGCGTCGTTAAGCCCGGGCACGATTTCGGCCCGCATCGACCGGCTGCCGGCGACACGCACGATCTGGACGATCATCGTGCTGCTCGGCTTCGGCATGTTCTTCGAGCTCTATGATCTTCTGTTTTCGGCCTATGTCGCGCCCAGTCTCGTCAAGTCGGGGGTGCTGACCGCGCAGACGCGGGGTCTGTTTGGCGCGACCGGCGTCGCGAGCTTCATCGCCGCCCTGTTCACCGGCCTGTTCATCGGCACGCTTCTGTGCGGCTTTCTCGCCGACCGTTTCGGCGCGCCGCGCCATCTTCACCTGGTCGCTGCTCTGGTATTCGGCCGCCAATATCATGGTGGCGCTGCAGACCGACGCCGCCGGCCTCAACCTGTGGCGCCTGATCTCCGGCATTGGCCTTGGCGTCGAGATCGTGACCATCGGCGCCTATTTGAGCGAGCTTGCGCCCAAGGCCATTCGCGGGCGCGCCTTCGCCGTCAACCAGGCGATCGGCTTCATCTGCGTGCCGGTGGTTTCGTTCCTCGCCTGGCTGCTCGTGCCGACCGCGCCGCTCGGGCTCGAGGGCTGGCGCTGGGTGGTGCTGATCGGGGCGCTGGCCGCGCCGGTGGTGGTCTTTTTGCGGCGCGGCCTGCCCGAAAGCCCGCGCTGGCTCGCCAAGCATGGGAGGCTCGACGAGGCCGACCGGGTGTTGAGCGCGCTCGAAGCCAAAGTCGAGGCCGAGTACGGCCGGCCGCTGCCGCCGCCCGGCCCCGAGGAGCCAGTGTCGCCGGCCAGCCGCTTCGTCGATCTGTGGGTTCCGGGAATCCGCGGCCGGGTCATCCTGATGAGCGTCTTCAACATATTTCAGACGGTCGGATTCTACGGCTTCGCCAATTGGGTTCCCTCACTGCTCGTCAAACAGGGGATCACCGTCTCGACCAGCCTCGGCTATACGACCCTGATCGCGCTTGCGGCGCCGGTCGGGCCGCTGATCGGGTTCTTTCTCGGCGACAAGTTCGAGCGCAAATGGATCATCGTCATCGCGGCCGGCGTCATTCTGGTCTGCGGCCTCGTCTTCGGCCAGGCGCGCGGCTCGGCCCTGATCATCGCCATGGGCGTGGCGCTGACGCTCGCCGCCAACATCATGTCGTTCAGCTTCCACGCCTACCAGCAGGAATTGTTCCCGACCGGCATTCGCGCCCGCGCCGCCGGCTTCGTTTATTCGTGGAGCCGGCTCTCGGTCATTTTCAGCTCGTTCATCATCGCCTTCGTGCTCGCGCGCTCGGGGGCTTTCGGCGTCTTTGTCTTCATCGCCGCGGCGATGGGGGTGGTGATGGCGACGATCGGCCTGTTCGGCCCGCGCACCACCAATCTGGCGCTCGAGGAAATCTCCGGCTG
>CAVZWU010000023.1:0-170914 GCA_963779095.1 uncultured Alphaproteobacteria bacterium
CGGCTGCCGGACGGGCGGGAGCGAGCGATCTCCCGTGCCGCCATCGCCGTTTCTCCAGCGTCCGAAAATCTGACGGCGGCTGCGAGTTGTCTGGGACGCATTTCAGTGCGCACGCTTTTGCCCTTGGCGAATCACGTCCGCGCCGTGCTCGCCTCCAGAAATGCGGATCTCGAAGGCAGCGGCGGACTTAACCTCGATCGGATGCCTATCGAGCAGGACGGCTTCGCCCGGACGGCCGCCACGCCTGTGGCCGCAGCTTCCACTCGAGACCCGACGTCAGCTGGCGCAGCACGTGGGACAGCTCGTGCAACGTCTGCGGCGGCGTCCGTCCGGCCAGAGGAGAGCCATCTTGCTGAGCACGACATTGTCGACCGATGAACGCATCACGACCGCTCATCGCGCCAAGCTGGCGTATGTGTATGTCCGGCAGTCATCGCCCGGGCAGGTCCGTCATCATCAGGAAAGCACGGAGCTGCAGTATCGGCTGGTCGAGCGAGCCGCCATGTTCGGCTGGCCGCGCGAGCGCGTTCACGTCATCGATGACGATCTTGGCAAGTCCGGGACGTCCAGCAAAGACCGGTACGGCTTTCAGACGCTGATCGCTGAGGTCGGCCTTGGTAAGGCCGGCCTTGTGATGAGCCTGGACGCGTCGCGGCTCGCCCGCAACAACCGGGATTGGCATCAGCTCCTCGAGCTGTGCTCGCTGTTCGGCGTTCTGATTGCCGATGGCGAACGGCTATACGATCCGGCGGCGTACCATGACCGGCTGCTCCTGGGCCTGTCGGGGATCATGAGCGAAGCGGAATTGCATCAGATCAAGATCCGACTCCATCAAGGGGAACGCCAGAAGGCGGCGCGGGGTGAGTTGCGGCTGCCGCTTCCCGCCGGGCTGATCCACACCCGCGATGGCGGCGTTACCTTCAATCCGGACGAGGAAGTGCAGGAGCGGTTGCGCTTGGTCTTCGCAAAATTCCGGGAGCTGCGTAGCGCCAAGGCCGTCATGCGATATCTGCGCCGGGGAAACCTGCTGCTTCCGGTGCGACCCCTTCCACGGTCCGGCGCCCCATGATGTTGTCTGGCGGCCGGCGGACAGCGCCCGCGTTATCAACATCCTGAAGAACCCGGCCTATGCTGCGCCTACGTCTATGGCCGGCGACGCGCGGACCCGCTGCGGCGGCAACCCGGCAGCGACCGGATCGGGACGACGGCCGTCGCGCCGGAGGATTGGTCGATCTGTCTCAAGGACGCCCACCCGGCATATCTCGACTGGGACGAGTTCATGGCGAACCGAAGGCAGCTTGCGGACAACGTCGGTCGCTACGATGCGGGCCGGCCCGGCGCTCCGCGTAAAGGCAACGCATTGCTGCAGGGGATTGTCAGCTGTGGTCGGTGCGCCCGTCGGATGGGCCTGCGATACTCGGGACTCACGGGGACTATCCGGTCTATGTCTGCGTCGCCGATAGCAGCGCGGAGGGTCGGCCGCGATGCCAGGAAGTACGAGCTCTCGCGGTTGACGCCGAAGTCGAGCGGTTGATCCTCACGGCGTTGACGCCAAACCGGATCGTGCTGGCGATTGCCGCGTTGGGCGAGATCGAAGAGGAGACGCGGGCGATGGAACGGCAGTGGTCGCTCAAACGCGAGCGAGCTCGCTACGATGCCGAACGCGCGCGTCGCCAATATGACGCCGTCGAGCCCGAGAACCGCCTGGTGGCTCGCTCGCTGGAGCGGGTCTGGGAGGAGCGACTGCGGCGCGCGGACCGGATCGAGCAGGAATACGACGCATGGCGTCGCGAGCAATCGGTCTCGATCTCCGACAACGATCGAGCGGAGATATTGGCGCTCGGCGAGGAGCTGCCGCGCCTTTGGCGCGCGGCGACCACCAGATCGGCGGACCGCAAGCAGATCGTGCGGCTAGTGATCAAGGACGTTGCGCTGGATCAGAAGCGGCGACGTGGTTACGTCTGGATCAAGGTCAATTGGCAAACTGGCGCCGCAAGCGAACATTGGCTGCAACGGTGCGTGCAAGGCTACGAGCAACACGCCGATCAGGACCGTCTCCGGCAATGCATTGCCGAGCTTAACAGGCAGCAGAAGATGGATGGCGAAATCGCCGCGATTCTCAACAAGGAGGCGCTCCGCACGGCGCATGGAGCGCCGTTCTCCGGCGGCATGGTTCACGTTTTGCGGAAGAGGTGGCGGATCCAAAGCGTCAAGATCAACGGCACAGCCGCGAACCCGCCGCAGTGGCCCGACGGAAGCTATTCGGTCCAGGGCGCCGCTGCGGCTATCGGCATCACACCTCAAGTCATATTCGATTGGCTCCGAAAAGGGTGGCTGACAGGCACGCAACTCGCCAAGGGCATGCCTTGGCAGATCTCACTATCCCCAGACCAAGCCGCCACGCTCAGTGCCAGAGTCCGACGCACCAACCGGTCCAAGAGAGAGGCATCATGAAAGCGTCGAGTCGCCGAACACGGTTGCCCACTCGCCGAAGCTGAGATTGGTTGTGATGATGACGCTGGCACGCTCGTAGAGCTTGCTCAGCAGATGGAAGAGCAACGCGCCGCCGGAGGCGCTGAACGGCAGGTAGCCCAGCTCGTCGAGGATGACGAGATCGGAGTGAGTGAGCCGGGCGGCGATCTGTCCTGGCTTGCCCTGAAGCTTCTCTTGTTCGAGAGCGTTGACGAGTTCGACGGTGGAGAAGAAGCGGACGCGCTTGCGATGATGCTCGATCGCCTGGACGCCGATCGCGGTGGCGAGATGCGTCTTGCCCGTGCCGGGGCCGCCGACCAGGACGACATTGTGGGCGTCTTCCAGGAACTCGCAACGATGGAGTTGACGTGTGAGCGCCTCGTTGACCTCGCTGCTGGCGAAGTCGAAGCCGGCAAGGTCGCGATAGTTCGGAAAGCGGGCCGCTTTGAGCTGGTAGGCCGTCGACCTTACCTCCCTGTCGGCTGTTTCCGCCTTCAAGAGCTGCGATAGGATGGGCAGCGCCGCCTCAAAGGCCGGAGAGCCTTGCTCGGTCAGCTCGCCGACCGCCTGAGCCATGCCGTGCATTTTGAGGGTGCGCAGCATGATAACGACGGCGCCAGCGGCGGGATTATGACGCATGGCGCGCCTCCGGGCTTGGCGCAGCGCATCGTAGCGTTCGACGTTGGCCTGCGGCTCGGAGGTGAGCGTCAAAGCATTAGGCGGCTTCACGACGGGTGGGTCGATTGGCTTGCCGTCAATCAACCGGTGCAGCAGGTTCAGAATGTGCGTCTTGGTCGGCACGCCGGCCTCCAGAGCCAGTTCGACGGCAGTGAGCACGGCCTGCTCGTCATGCTGGAGGACGAGAGCCAGAATCTCGACCATCTCGCGGTCGCCGCCCGGCGTCTTGAGCATGCGCTGTTGCAAGGCACGGAAGGCAGGCGGGAGTTCGGTGAACGGCGCGCCGTTGCGGAGTGCGCCCGGTTTGCGCTGAATGACCGCCAGATAGTGCCGCCAATCGAAAACGGTGGTCGTGCTCTTGCGTTGGTGGGAGCGGGCAAAAACGCGGCGATGTTCGCAGACGACTTGTCCCTCGGCGGCGACAACGATGCGTTCGGGATAGACTCGTACGCTGACTGGACGATTGGCGAAGGAGGCCGGCACGCTATAGCGATTGCGGTCCAGATGGACCAGGCACGTCGGCGACACGCGCTTGGCGTATTCGACGAAGCCGTCGAACGGGCGCGAAGGCTGCATCAGATGCTGGACCTCTTCGGCCCAGGCGTCGGCAATCGCGCCAGGATGCGAGGCGTGCTGCGTCTGCTCCCACAGCTCCCTGCATCGCATCTCCAGCCAGTCGTTCAGCGCCGCCAGGGAGGGGAAGCTGGGCATGGGCTGCCAGAGCCGATGGCGGGCGTCCTGGACGTTCTTCTCGATCTGCCCCTTCTCCAACCGGACGCCGGATTGCAGAACTCCGCCTCGAACAGGAAGTGGCTGACCATGGCTGCGAACCGTGCGTTGACCTGGCGGTTCTTGCCGCGCCCGACTTTGTCGACCGCAGTGCGCATGTTGTCGTAGATGCCTCGCCGGGGAACGCCGCCCAGCACGCGGAAGGCGTGGTTATGGGCGTCGAACAGCATCTCGTGGGTCTGCTGCGGGTAGGCCCGGAGGAAGAAGGCGCGGCTGCAGGACAGTTTGAAGTGAGCGACCTGCAGCTTGGTTCGCTCGCCGGCAATGATCGCCCAATCTTCCGACCAGTCGAACTGGAACGCCTCGCCCGGCAAAAACGCCAGCGGCACGAACACGCCGCGGCCGCACGTCTTCTGTTCCTGTTGCCGAGCGGCCTTCCAGTCGCGAGCGAAGGCCGCCACGCGATTGTAGGAGCCGTCGTAACCGAGGGCGGCCAGATCGGCGTGCAATTGCTTGGTCGTCCGCTTCTGCTTGCGGGACTTCCCCGCCTCCTGCCGCAGCATATGCGACAGCTTGTCGGCGTAAGGGTCCAGCTTGCTCGGGCGGTCAGGGATGTTGAACCTCGGTTCAACGGTGTCCGAGCGCAGATATTTGCGGACTGTGTTCCTCGACAGCCCCGTGCGCCGCGATATCTCTCGGATCGAGAAATGGTCCCGGTAGTGCCAGCGTCGGATGACGCTCAGTAACTCCATGTCGATCACTCCATCGTCCCCCGCCTAGGCCAAGGGGGAAGGGTTCGAACATGGGCCAGTTCTCGGTGGAAAAACCCGTGGCGCCCGGGTCAGCTCTCAGTGGAAATCAACGCGAGCGATCGTTCAGCGCAAGACACGCGTCATAGACATCGACCTGCGCAGCTATTTCGACAATGTCCGGCACGATCGGCTGTTGGCGAAAGTCGCTCAACGCGTGGACGATGCGGACGTGATGCACCTGCTGAAGATCATGCTCAAAGCCGGCGGGAAGCAAGGCGTTCCGCAAGGCGGGGTGATTTCGCCGCTGCTCAGCAACATCTACCTCACCGAGGTCGACAGGATGCTGGAACGGGCGAAGGAGGCTTCGCGTGACGGCAAGTACACCTACGTCGAGTATGCGAGATTCGCGGACGACCTGGTGATCTTGATCGACGCCTACAAGCGACATGACTGGCTAATGGCGGCGGTGGAAAAACGACTGCGCGAGGAACTCGCCGAGCTGCAAGTCGAAATCAACGAGGAGAAGAGTTGGATCGTGGACCTCGGCCGCGGCGAAAGCTTCGGCTTTCTGGGGTTCGACTTCCGTCAGGTGCGCAGTTTAAGGGGCGCGTGGCGTGCTCACTACACGCCCAAGCTCAAGAAGCGGACGGCGCTGTTGCGGAAGCTCAAGGATATGTTCGGTCGCAACCAATCGCAACCGGTTGGTCGGGTCGTGAAGTTGATCAACCCGGTGCTCCGCGGTTGGGTAAATTACTTTGCGGTCGGACATTCCAGCGAGTGCTTTAGCTTCGTGAAAGACTGGGTGGAAAAGAAGATCAAGCGCCATATGCAGCGCGCTCGGAACCGTCAGGGCTTCGGCTGGACGCGGTGGAGTAGGGAATGGACGTACAACACACTGGGCCTATTCAAGGGCTATCGGGTGGTACGACCAGCGCTGAAAGCCGTCCCGGCAGGATAGGTCCCATATGCCTTGAGGCGAAGCAAACAGGTGAGCGCAGTGCGAGGAAATCCGCATGCTGCGTTCGACGCGGCGGGGGCTGGAAACGTGGCATGGTCGAGATGGTGTGACACTCGCAGACGAAAGAGCGAGCCAACAGGGAACACGAACTTCGACCTAAACCGGCGCGCCAGTCCCCGACCCTACCGATGAGGGGGGTGTGGAAACGGAGCTACGGCTGAGCCACTAAGGCACCGCCAGACGAAAGGGGCGGTAACAGACATGCTCAACCTAACGCCATCGCGCCACACTCCTACTCTACCGACACCAGTCAAGCGGATTGAGTTTTGACCCCAGGGGCGGCGCAACGTTTTATAACATCGTTTATGTGTATTAGTTGGTCCTGGTAGAATTGTACCGAGTGACAGAAAAATACACTTAACCCTTTGAAAAAAGCGCGAGCGCGACCAAAACTGAACACCCTCCGATCTGGTGGAATCCGACCGCGCGCCGAGGCCCCTCGCCCTAAGCCGCCTGAACGCGGAAGTCGCGCCCGAGAAGGGCGTTCACGTCCTTTTCCGGGACCGGCCGGCTGAAGAGATAGCCCTGCGCCTCGGTGATCGTGCCCAGGGTTTCGATCATCCTGAGCTGCTTCGCCGTCTCGACGCCTTCGATCAGCACGGTCATGCCGAGCCTGCGGCTCATGGCGGAGACCCCTTCGACCAGCACCGAGGCGCGTTCCTGAATGCCAAGCCCCATGGTGAAGGAGCGGTCGATCTTGATCCGGTCGAGCGGGAAGCTCAGGAGGTAGCTCAGGCTCGAATATCCGGTGCCGAAATCGTCGAGCGAAACGCGCAAGCCCATGGGCGCGCAAGTCCTGGAGCGTTCGGCGCGTGTCGCCCCGATCCTCGAGCAGGATCGATTCGGTGATTTCCAGGTCGAGCCGCTCCGGCGCAAGATTGGCGGCCGCCAGGGCGCCGAGGATCGTCTTTTCGAGATGGCCGCTGCGGAACTGCGTCGACGACAGATTGACCGACACGCTGACCTCGTCCGGCCATCCCGCGCACGCCTTGCAGGCCCGCCTCAGCACCGCCGCGCCCATCTCCTCCATGAGCCCGATCTCCTCGACGATCGGGATGAATTCGGCCGGCGACACCGGGCCGAGCAGGGCGCTGCGCCAGCGCGCCAGCGCCTCGAAGCCGACGATCCGCCTCGTCGCGACGGAGATGATCGGCTGGAAATAGACCTCGATTCCGTCCGTGGCGACCGCCGCGCGCAGTTCGAGCTCGATCAGCCGGCGAATCTGGATCTTGGCGTCCATCTCCTGCTCGAACGCCCTCCACACCCGCCGCCCGTCCGCCTTCGCCGCATAGAGCGCGATATCCGCTTTCGAGAGCAGGGCGTCGGGACTGAGCCCGTCGTCCGGCGCCGAGGCGCTGCCGATGCTTGCGCCGACGATCACCTCGCTCCCGTCGATCACCACCGCGCGGTTGATTTCGTCGATGATGCGCTTGGCGAGGTCGTGGGTCGCCAGTTGGCCGGGCGCGTGATGGTGAAGGATGACGAATTCGTCGCCGCCCCAGCGCGCGACCAGATCGCTGCGGACCGATGATGGCGCGGAGCCGGGTTGCGATCTCGACCAGAAGCTTGTCGCCGGTGCGGTGGCCGAGGCTGTCGTTGACCTGCTTGAAGTCGTCGAGGTCGAGAAACATCACGGTGAGCCCGTCGCCGGGCGCGTCGTCGCGACGCAGGGCCAGAGCGAGCTCTTCCTCGAAACAGCGGCGATTGGGCAGTTCGGTGACGGAGTCGAAGCGCGCCATCCGGTTGATTTCCGCTTGCGCGTTGCGGCGCTCGGTGACGTCCTGGATGACCAGAACGGTGCCATTGTCCCTCATCTTGTGGACGGTGATTTCGATCGCTCTGCCGTCCGAGAGTCTCGATAGGCACGACGATATCCGAACTGCTGCTCCTCTTGCCGAAGACGGCGTTTGACAGAGGGACGCAGAATTGCGCCTCGCCTATCGAGCGGGTTCTGACCAGCTTGCGAAACACGGCGCGCGCGTGGATTCCGTCAAGCGCTTCCTCGACGGGCAAACGGAAGATCGTGTGAAACTTCTCGTTGGCGAGGATGAGCTGTCCCTGTCGATCGATCATGCACAGGCCGTGCGACATGTTGTTGAGCGCAGTGTCGAGCCTTTCGGCCAGCATGGCGCTTCGGTTCCGGGCGGCGACCTCCGCCCTGAAAATGCCCTTCAGGCGGATCGAGGATGATTTGATGAAAAGAAAGAGCGGCAGCAGCGAGATGAAGATGAGCGTCGGATACCACCCTCCGCCGACCAGAAGCGCCGCGCTGAGGGGAACAAAGGCGACGACGATTTGCGCATTGATGCCGCGATCGAGCGCGAAACTGCGCGTCCACATGCCGAACGTGTAGGGCACCGTCACGGTCGCCGCGAGAAAGCGCACGAAGCCTTCGTCCGTCACGGCGAACGCGACGAGGGTCCAAGTCGACAGGAGGGCCATGTGGGCCGTCGCGCCGGCGATGAAGATGTTCTCCCGCATGCGGGCCGTCGCGACATTCGGGCTCGGACGGTTCCTCGCGTGAATGAGCTGGAAATGCATTCGCACGCAGGAGAGGAGCAGCATCAGGCCTGCGCAAATCCACAAGGCCCTGCTTCCGGAGGCGACGGCGGCGAGGACGGCGGCGGCGACGCTCGCCGTGCAGGCGAGGAAGAGGCTTCTCACCTCGACCAGCAGATTGTCGACGAATCCAATATAGAGCTCGTCCGGGAACTCTTGGGGAGCGCTTGGATTGAGCGTCGGAGACTTCAGTCGCATTAAGGTTACCAAACGTACCGCTGGCCCAATGACGATCTTCGCGTTAGTCTATGCGCATCGCACCGGGTCGCCTTGGCGAATTCTTTACGAAACTCTCTGTATCGTCTGTGAGTTCTCAAACCGACAGTGCCTGATGATCATTAAGTTTTTGCAAGCGCCGGATGGATTTCGATCAGCATCGCTCGGCCGGCCGGAAACGCCCGCGGGAGACCGGGCCTCGATTCCGGAGCCTGCAAAGGCCGCGCCGGAAGTGAAATCCGATTGCGTGGTCGCCGCGGATCTCGACGAGCGACAATATGCTTTGGCGAGGTTCGCCGCGCCCGAATTCCAGCAGTTTCAGGATTATGAAGACTGGCTCGACTTTCGCGAAGGATCGCTCTGGGGCCTACGGATGGCGGGGATTGAAGTCGAGATGGTCGCGGTCGATCTGGTGGCGTTCATGAGCTGGTGCCGAACGGCCGCAAAGTCCCCTGCCATCGCCACCCTGGATGAGTTCGCCGCTCTCACCAAGGCTCGGGCGGCCGGCCGGCGAGAAAAGAACATCCGCCTGGCCTGAGCGGGTTCCTGGGCGTCTCGCCCTGAAATGATCAAAAACGTCGAAACCCCAGGCTCGCCAGCGATAGCCCGAGGCGCTTTCTTCATTAACCGTCCTAACCGATTTGGCGAGGTCGATCCACTTGGCTAAGATATTGAAACTTGTAAGATAAATTCGATTAAGAACCCATGGCTGGCCAGTAGATCACTACCCGCTACGGTTGCAAATTGATTTACTTCTCTCACCAATTGATTAGCATGACCCGGGCTTGGAGGGCCCGGGCATGGATATGCGTGCTGTCGACCGTTCGTCGCGCTTCGCGGAGCGGGTCGCGAAAATGCTCGAGCGGGTGGAGTGTCGACCCGCCGTTTCGGCAACGGAACGCGAGGCGGCGTATCGGCTTCGATACGACGCCTACTTGCGCCGCAACCTGCTGACCCCGCGAGTCGACGCGATATTATATGACGAGCGTTACGATCCAATTCCGAGCGCATTGACGACGGTCACTTATATCGACGGCGAGCTCGCGAGCACGGTCCGAGTGCATGTCGTCACCGACCCTCAGACCGTTTCGCCGGCGAACGATGTGTTTCCCGAGGTGCTGCATCCGCTTCTGAGCAGTCGCCGTGTTGTCGTTGAGCCGTCGCGGCTCGCCGCCAGCGCCGAAATGGCTGCGAAATTTCCCGAACTGCCCTATTTCGCGCTGCGTCCGCCTTGGATGGCCGCGCAGCATTTCAACGCCGACTTCATCGTCTTGAGCTGCGCGAGCGGGCATGAGGGATTCTATCGGCGGGTATGCGGGCATGAGACTTGGTCAGGCCCGCGCGACTATCCGCAGGTCAGTGCGAAGGTCGTCTGCATGGGTCTCGATTTCGCCGCGGGCAGGGATCGCGTCGAGGCCCGTTATCCATCGTACCGTTCGACGCCATCCGAGCGCGATGCGCTTTTCGCCGAGTTCTCCGTGTCGCTGGGCGGACAAAAAAATCCCGCCGACGCTCAGGGGGAGCAGGTCGGCGCGTGAGCTTGAGGCGCGTTAAGGCGTGCGCTCGACGCCGTTCTTAAACTCCGCCATGCCCTCTCGCGCGAGCTGATCAGCGCGCTCGTTGAGTTCGTCGTCCGCGTGGCCCTTGACCCAGCGCCACTCGATGTCGTGCCGTTCGGCGGCCGCGTCGAGGGTTCGCCAGAGGTCCTCGTTCTTGACTGGTTTCTTGGCCGCCGTGCGCCAGCCGTTGCTCTTCCAGATGTCGATCCAGCCGGTGACTCCGCCGCGCAAATACTGGGAATCCGTGTGCAGGACCACCTCGCAAGGCCGGTTCAGGGATTGAAGCGCTTTGATCGCTGCGGTCAGCTCCATACGATTGTTGGTGGTGAGCGCCTCGCCGCCTTTCAGCTCCTTTTCATGCCCCCCGTAGCGCAGTATGGCGCCCCAGCCGCCAGGGCCGGGGTTGCCTGAACAGGCGCCATCCGTCCAGATCGAGACGCGTCGGCTCACCGCATGAGGCCGTAGTCGGCAGCCGACCTCACGCGCTGGTGGAAGCGCAGCTTATCGCGATATTCGAGCGGATTCTTCGGCGCGACCTTTGCGCCCGGCGGCACGTTGAGCCAGTCGACGAGCCGGGTCAGCATGAACCGCAGCGCCGCGCCCCGCGAAAGGAGCGGCAGCGCTGCGACCTCAGCTTCGCCAAGCGGCCTCAGCCGCTCATAAGCGGAGATCATCGCCCGGCCCTTGGAGACATTGAACGCGTTGTCGGGTTCGAAACACCAGGCGCTGAGGCAGATCGCCAGATCGTATGCGAGGGCGTCGTTACAGGCGAAATAGAAGTCGATGAGCCCGGAGAGCTCCTCGCCGAGGAAGAAGACATTGTCGTTGAAGAGATCCGCATGGATGACGCCGCCCGGCAGATCCTTCGGCCAGTGGGTCTCAAGAAAGCCGAGCTCCGCCGCGATTTCCTCGCGCAGATGCGGAGCGACCTCGTCCGCGCGCGCCTCCGCCGCTTCGAACAGCGGCCGCCACCCCTGGAGCGACAGGGCGTTGGCGCGCCGCAGCGGGAAATCGGCGCCGGCCAAGATGCATCCGCGCCAGCGCGGCGCCGACCTCGCCGCAATGGCGAACGTTGGGACGGCGAATCCATAGTCCGTCAAGGAATGTCACGATCGTCGCCGGGCGCCCGGCGAGTTCGCCGAGCGCCGAGCCGGCGCGATTGCGAACGGGTTGAGGACAGGTGACGCCGCGCCTCGCCAAATGCTCCATAAGCCCGATGAAGAACGGCAGGTCCTCCGCTCTCACCCGTTTCTCATAGAGGGTGAGGATGTACTGACCGCCGGGGACGCGCATGCAGGAAGTTGGAGTTTTCGACCCCTTCGGCGATGCCCTTGAACGAAATTACCTCGCCGATGTCATAAAGCGCCAGGAAGGCGCGTAGCGCATCGTCCGAGACTTCGGTGTAGACAGCCATGTCCGTCCGTTGAAAGGGCCGTCGAAGGAGAATGATGGCGGACCCGCTTAACGGCGTGTATAAGGCGCGTCAATCGCTGCCGCGTCGCAGGTCGAAGACCTTTAGCCGCACAGCAGCGGCAAGCGAACTCCGGGCTCGAGCGCGGTCCGAGCGGACCACGGCGACTGAACGCCCGTGGCCTTGACAAGCGCGTCGGGAGGAAATCGGTTGTTTTGTCGCGCCGCCATCGGTGCTTGGCGAGCGCTAGGCGTGGCGGCGATTGGACGGGGGTCCGCTCGATGCGCATTGTGATGATCGGCGCCGGCTATGTCGGGCTCGTTTCGGGAGCCTGTCTGGCCGATTTCGGCCATGAGGTCGTCTGCGTCGAGGTTGACGAAAGCAAGGTCGCAAGTCTGCGCGAGGGTCGCGTTCCGATCTATGAGCCGGGCCTGAGCGAGTTGGCGCTCGCCAACCAGGCCGCGGGCCGCCTCTCGTTCACGACCGACCTGAAAGCGGCCGGGCACGGCGCGCAGGCGGTCTTCATCGCCGTCGGCACGCCTTCGATGGCGGAGGTCGGGTCGGCCGACATGCGCTTCGTTCACCACGCGGCTCGCGATATCGCCGAGATTATTCAAGACTTTACCGTTGTCGTGGTCAAATCGACCGTCCCCATCGGCGCGGGCGACGAGGTCGAGCGCATCATCGCCGAGCGCGTGCCCAAGAGTTCGTTCGCCGTCGTCTCCAATCCCGAATTCCTCCGCGAAGGCGCCGCGATCGAGGATTTCAAGCGGCCCGACCGAGTGGTCATCGGGGTCGAGGACGACCGCGCGCGCGAGGTCATGGCGGAGATCTACCGGCCCATCGAACGCAATGGCGGGCGAATCGTCTATACGACGCGCCGCAGCTCAGAGATGATCAAATATGCCGCCAACGTGTTCCTGGCGATGAAGGTGACCTTCATCAACGAAATCGCCGACCTGTGCGAGCGCGTCGGCGCCGACGTTCTCGATGTCTCGGACGGCATTGGCCTAGACGACCGCATCGGCCGCAAGTTTCTCAATCCCGGCCCAGGCTTCGGCGGTTCGTGCTTCCCGAAGGACACGCTCGCGCTGACCAAGCTCGCGGCGGAAGCCAAAGCGCCGATCCGCCTGGTCGAGACCCTGGTCGACGTCAACGACAAGCGCAAGACGGCGATGGCGCAAAAGATCGTTCGCGCCTGCGGCGGCTCGGTCGCCGGCAAACGGATCGCGGTGCTCGGCCTTACTTACAAGCCCAGAACCGACGACATGCGCGACGCGCCGAGCCTCGTCATCGTGCCTGAACTGCAAGGCGCCGGCGCGCGCGTCGTCGCCTATGATCCGGAGGGCGTGCGGACCGCGAAGCCGCTGCTTCCCGGCGTCGAGTTTGCGGACAGCGCCTACGCCTGCCTGAAGGGCGCCGATGCGGCGGTCATCGTCACCGAATGGGACGAGTTCCGCGCCCTCGACCTCGCTCGCGTCAAGGCCAGCCTCAATACGCCGATCATCATCGACTTGCGCAACATCTATCCGATCAAAGCGATGAAAGCGCTCGGATTTCGGTACGTCTGCGTCGGCCGGGGGTTTGGCGGGGAAGGCTGACGCGTGATCACTTCCTTGCTGCGCACGGCGCAATCCTGGCGCGCGACGCGACGGCGTGAGCCGTTGGCGACCGAAGCCGCAAATACCGATAATCGAAGGTCGTCCATGCCGCCGCCGCGCCAAGACCGCTCTTGCGTCATCATCGTCGAGAATTTGCCCGTTCCTTTCGATCGACGGGTCTGGCAGGAGGCTCAGGCGCTGAGCCGCGCCGGCTGGACGGTGTCGGTGATCTGCCCCGCCAACCCCGATTTTCCCAAGCGATTCGAGGTCATCGACGACATCGCGATCTACCGGCACCCGCTACCGCCCGAGGGACGCGGCGCGCTCGCCTACTTCCGCGAATATTCAGCCGCGATGTTTCATCAAATGCGGCTTCTGATCAAGGTCCACCGGGAACGGGGATTTTCGATCATCCAGGCCTGCAATCCGCCCGACCTCATCTTTTTGCCCGTCGTTCCGTTCAAGCTGATGGGCAAGCGGTTCATCTTCGATCAGCACGATGTCTCGCCCGAACTGTTCGTCGTCAAATTCGGCAACAAAGGGTTCCTCTATCGGGCGCTCCTGCTCTTCGAGCGGTTGAGTTACGCCATGGCGGACCACGTCATCACCGCCAACGCGACCTTCAAGGACATCGCTGTCAGTCGCGGCGGCAAGGCGCCTTCGCTGGTCGAGGTCGTCTATGGAGTGCCGGATCGCAAGCGGCTCCATCGCGTCGAGCCTGAACCAGGTCTCCACGGCGGGCGCAAGTTCGTGATCGGCTATCTTGGAATCATCAACGAGCAGGACGGCGTCGAGCATCTGGTGCGTGCGGTCGACCATCTCGTCAAGGTCAGGAAGTTTCGCGACTTTCGCGCCGTCGTCGTCGGCTCCGGCCCGGCGCTCGAATTGGTCCGCGAGCTTGCGCGCTCGCTCGAGCTTCACGATTTTCTCTCATTTCCTGGCTATCTCAGCGGCAAGGCGCTGCTCGCCTATATCAGCGCGTTTGACATCGGCGTCATTCCCGATCCGCTCAATGAAGCCAACGACCTCATGAGCATGAACAAGGTGTTCGAATATTGCGCGCTCGGGATTCCGACCGCGTGCTATCCCCTCAAGGAGACGAAGCGGCTGCTTGGCGACGCGGGGGTCTATGCGGCCTCACCTGACCCGGCGGGGCTCGCCGACGCCTGTCTCAGCCTGATGCAGAGCGATTGCTTGCGCGCGCGCTGCGCCACGGCAGCGACGAAGCTGGCGGCTGAGAACTTCCTCTGGGAGCACGAGGCGCGCAAATATGTCGCGACGTACGAGCGCGTCTTGGAGGGCGTGTCAAGCCGTCGCGGCTAGAGCGGCCCCGGTCGGTCAACGAACTCGTTTGATAAATTCCGCCGTCATCTGGTTGACTGTCCTTCCGTCCCTCTCGTGAACGAGACCGCGACGCGAGCCCGCGAAGAAGTGTTGCTGGAACATCTTCACCGCCACCCTCGTCTCATAGCCGTAGTGGCCGTCCACCGGCACCACATAGCCGATGTCGCGCAAGTCGGTCTGAAGCTCGGTGATCGGCGCGCCGGTGACGGTCGGCGCCGCGGGCTGAGCGGGCGGCGCGCCGGCAGCCGGCGGGGGCGCGGGATTGGGCCAATGGACGTCGCCCCATTTTCGCGACTTGTCGGAGTCTCCCGCAATGAGCGCATTGTGGGGCGCGACCGCGAGGCGGAAGAAACCGCCGTACATATCGAGGTTCGCCGCTCCTCCGCGAGGAAGCAAACCGAGTCCTGAGCTTTCCAGCACGGGCCAGTCAAAGTCGAGGCCCGGACAGTCCCGGCCGGCCAGCCAGTTGTGATTGTCCTCCAACAGCACGTCCATGTGGCCGACGACGCCGTCCGCGGGAATGCTTGGATAGGCCGCTCGTAAGCGACCGATCAGATCGACCAGACAGTCGATCTGCTTGGGCGGGAACGGTGTGCCTGTCTTGTGCGACAGCTCGATGCCGATGGAATAGTGATTGACCTCCTTCTTGCCCCTCCAGGAGGTGTTCTTCCCTGCCTGCCAGGAGCGCCCCGTATCCTGCACGACCTTGACCGCCTGTGGGGCCGCCTCGGGGCTGATCACGTAGTGGGCGCTGGTGCCGTCCGGCCGGGTCTCGGTAAAATACCGGAGCGTCGCTCCGATGTCGGCTGCGGCTTCAGTCTGATGCACGACGATGAGCGTGATGTCGGTCGCAGCGCGGTCATTCTCATTTTGATAGGGGGAGCGATAATAAACAGGCTGCAACTGGACGCGAACCGGATTGACGCCCGCTAAAACGGCGCCGTTCAGCGCCTGGGCGGCCGGTAGAGTTACGGTCGTGATTTTGCCCTTGCTGACAGTGACGTTCACGTTCAGCGAGCGGTACATCCGCGTGACCGCCTTACCCAGCCCCTCGGCCACGGCCGGCCCCACGGGGTCCGCGCTCGTCTGATCGGGGACGATGTTCATCACGTGATTGCCGTCGGACAGGGTCTCGGTCGCGACCACCACCTGTCCGTTCGCGTGAGTCCTAGGCGACTTGGCATCGATCGCCGCCCCATCGAAGACGACTGCAGCGCGGGCGACGTTGTCCGAGTTGATGTAACGATTGACGATATGAATGGTGGCCGGCATCGTTCAACCTCGTCTCGTTGACGGCGTCCCCTTCACCGAGGCCTTGGCGGTTCGGTCCCGCTAGAACTGCACGCCCCGGGTCAGGGCACCGTCGATCACCAGGTTGGTCCCCGTCGTGAAACTCGAGGCGGGGCTGGCGAGAAAGACGATGCCGCGTCCGATTTCCTCTGGCTTGGCCATCCGCCCGGTCGGGTTGAGGGAGAGCGCATAGTTGAAGAGGTCGGGCATGTTCTTTTCCGCGCTCTGCCAGAAGCCGCCGTCGAAATAGGTGTTGCCGGGCGAGACCGAATTCACCCGGATCATCTTCGGCGCGTGCTGATAGGCGAGTTTCTGCGCGTAATGAATGAGCGCCGCCTTCATCGCGCCATAGGCCGGACCGGTGAAATCGACCTCGCGTCCCGACACCGACGAGACGATGACGATCGAGGGATGGCTTCGACTTTTCGAGGAAGGGCAGGGCGGCGGTGACCGCATGCACGGTGTGCATCATGTCGACGTCGAACGATTGGCTCCAGGATTCCTCGACGTCCTGCGCGGCGAGCGCGGAGACGTTGGCGACCAGAATGTCGATTCCGCCGAGCGCCGCCGCGCTGTCGGCGATGAATTTCGCGAGCGCGGCCTTGTCGGCCACGTCGATCGCGGCGCCGAACGCGTCCACGCCTTTCGCCTTCAGGTGCCTTGACCGCGGCCTTCACCTCGTCCGGGTTACGGGCGCAGATCGCGACGCTCGCGCCCTCGTCAGCGAAAAGATCCGCAGCCGCCCGCCCGATGCCCTTGGTGCCGCCGGTCACGACCGCCCGCAGGCCCTTCAATCCGAGATCCATGCTCCCCTCCTTAAAGTTCGTTTGGCGGCAGATAGTCTTTTAGTATCGAGGCGCCCAACGTGTACTTCGGATCGACCATGTTGCCGACGCGCATTCTGCCCGCCTGCGTTAGCAGGAAATAGGCTTCGAGCTCGTCGAAACCGTAATCGGCTGCGAGCCAGCGGATGAGATCCCGATAGGCGATGCGCGCCGCGTCCTCCATGGGACGGGCGGAGCCGATCGTCATGATGAAGCGCTCGTTCTCGAGCCGCGGCCACATGATCGACCACGACTTGATGAGATCGACCTGGACCGTGGTGGTCGACGGGATCTCGACGGCGACGCCGCAGAGTTCGCCGTCGCCCTGCCGGCCGTGGCAGTCGCCGAGAAAGAGACTGGCCCCTTTCGTTTGCACCGGGAAATAGGCGATCGCGCCTGGGGCGACGTCGGGCAGGTCCATATTGCCGCCCCAGTAATCCGGCTGTAGCGACAGAACCGCTTCGATCTGAGGGCTGACGCCGAGCGTTCCGATGAACGGCTCGAACGGCAGGGTGATCCTGTCGTTGAAGCGCACGCCGCTTTCGCTCACGTGGTATTTCATGACGCGCTCGGGCAGGGGCGCATTGAGCATCGGCGTGCCGGAGTTGCCGACAAGGCCGCCGAATTCAGGGATGAGGGCTGAAGTTCCGACCGGCTGCGGCCCGCGCGGAACGATTCTTTCGATGCGCACGCACAGGACATCGCCCTTTTCGGCGCCTTCGACCGCGATCGGCCCGTTCTGCGGATTGACGAACGGGAACTTGAGCTTCTCCGACGGCTTGTCGTTGACAGTCTTTATCGCGCCGCCGAAAGCGTCGAGCGTCTCGGCGACGACGACATCGCCCGGCGCTATCGTCAGCACCGGCGCGGCGTAGGGCCCGTACACATACTGATACGAGCCTTGTTTGGCCTCCGTCAGCTGATGCGTCTTGCCGCCGCCGCCGCCCGCGACCCCGCGGCGAGCCATGTACGAGGAGGAAAACCAGTCCGACATCCTATGCCTCCCAAGCGCGCGAGCGGCGCGACCTTATCGAGAAGGCAGGGGGCGCATCAATGGCCTGCTCATCGCCTGCGCTAGCCCCGTGACTTGGATCGCCTCGTCGGCGTCCAACTGTTGGAGCCGTGACCGCAAGCCGGCCCCGGGCAATCGCCATTTTCATCCCCAGACAAGAAACAGGCCGATGTCGCCCAGGACCCCGTCGGGAAAGTCCATAACCCGCGCCGCAAGATGGAAACCCTGCGGCTTCAGGTCGCGGCTCCATCGCAGATAGACCTCCGCGGCCTCGCCACGCAATGTCGCTGGCCAGTCTGGGTCAGGCGCATTGATGGCGCGGCCGCCATCGCTGCACAGCTGACTTGGGAAGCGCAAGAGCTGGAATTCCTCCTGCCCGTGCTCGGCCGCGGCGCGCGCTGCGTGAATGAGATTGCGCCAGCTTTCCTCGGATATATGCTTGCCGATCAACTCCGCCGCCTTCTGCTCCTGCCGCGCCTCCGCGCTGTGACGCAGTTCCTCGCGGCGACGCGCTTCGTTGCTCTCGAAGTCCAGGACCAGCCGGCGGAAATCCGCGGCTGCGGAAGAAGGTTCGTCGGGCTGACGTGTCGGCGCGACATGCGGTTCGGTCTCATGGCGTGGACGTTCGAAATGCCACTTGAGCGGCGCCAGCGCGTCTCCCAGAGCCCGCGCGACAACCCCTTCCTTGGGTTTGACATCGTGATGGCGCTCTTCCTTCGCAAGCCAGCGCAGCAGATTCTCGCGGCTGACGATTCCGACCACTTGCCCGTTCCGCACCACGGGCACGCGCTTGATCCGGTAGGCGAGGAGCAGGCGCGCGATCTCGTGGGTGTCGGTATCCTCGCTGACCGTGATGACCGGCTTCGACATGACGTCGCTCGCGACGCGTTCGGGCCGACGTAGCCCGGCAAGGAAATCATGGCCAAGCGATTCGCCTTCCGCCAGCAACGCAAGCCACCACTCGCGCTGCGGGTTGGGTTCAGTCTCGTCACGGCCAATGAGGTCGCCCTCGCTGACCATGCCGACGGGCGCGCCGCCCGTGCCGAGGATCGGAACCGCGCTGATATGGTTTTTGAGCAGAAGTCGAGCGATATCCCGAACCGGCATGTCCTCGGTCGCCGAGATAACGGGGTTCGTCATCACCTCCTGCGCTTTCATAAGCGGTCACCTCACGCGCATCGGAAACTCGCGAGTAACCTGCAATGTCGAACCGGTGGTGACAAGCGCGGTGAACGGGCCGCGAAAGAGGGAGGCGGCGCCTTTGGAGAGGGATCGCGAGGACCGCGGGGCTCGAAGACTAGGCGCAGCACGGCGTGATTGACGCATGTGCTGTGGCCTTGCGCTTCGCTGCTGCCACGCTCTCGCGCGACACCCTCCGCTCAGGACCGTTCACCGTCGGGAGGGCGGAGGCAAGAGAAATTGCGGTCCGCTCATCGACGATCCCCATCCACGTCGCCACGATGCCGAATAGGCAGCGCAGAACAAACAATGAACGGCTGCCATGTTTGGCGCGTCGCCCCCGCCCTCGCCGACCTCCGTCAGGGCGCTTACCGTGCCGGATCGTACAGGTTGCCCGGCCGTTCTTTGGCGGGTTTGGCCCTCAAGGCTTCGCTGACGCGGGCGGGCCGAGCGGGGGCAGGCTCTTGAGATAGACCGCGATCGCCTGGCGGTCGGATTCGGGCAATTCGGCGAGGTTGCGCACAACGGCCGTCATGCCCGAGCCGAGAACGTCGCCTGCGGGCGTGAAGCCGCTTGTCAGCGCCTCGACGATGTCGGCGTTCGTCCAGTTCAGGAAATCGCCGCCGCGCAAGTTCGCCGACTTGCCGTGACCGTCGGGCATCGGCGCGCCGGCCAGCGCCCGGCTTTCCTCCATCGCGCCGAGGAAATTGCGCGGCGTGTGACATTCGCCGCAATGGCCGGGGCCCTCGACGAGATACCGGCCGCGGTTCCATTGCGCGCTTTGCTTGGGATCGGGGGGTAGGCCCGAATTGTCGAAATAGAGCAGCTTCCACAAGCCGACGGCGCGCCGGATGGAAAAGGGGAAGGGGAGCGCGTTCTTCGGCGCCCGGCCCTTGACCGCCGGCAAAGTGCGCAGAAAAGCGGCGAGATCGGCGACGTCCTTCGGCGTCATCCGCTGATAAGAGGTATACGGGAAAGCCGGGTAAAGGTGCTGGCCATCTCGGGAGACGCCCGACAGAAGCGCATTGGCGATGTCGACGGGGCGCCAGGCCCCGATTCCGTCGACCGGATCGCTAGATATGTTCGGCGGGTAGAACGAGCCGAACGGCGTCTTAAGCTCGAGCCCGCCGCCGAGCCTCAGCGGGTCATCCTGGCCGGGCGACTTGTGGCACGACTCGCAGCCGCCGGCGAAGAAGACGAGCCGGCCCGCAGCGTCGTGGCCGGTCAGGCCAAGGGCCTGCCACTCAGCCGGCGTAAAGCGCGGGCGAGGGGCGGACAGCGCCCAAGCCGCCGCCGCGGCGCCGATCACGATAACGACCGCGAGGATGACGCCGATTCGCTTCATCCGCGCGGACGAACTCAAGCCTCAGCCGCTTTTGGCCTTGTAGAGTTCGTGGCAGGCGCCGCAATTCTTGAAGATGGCCGGCGCGAATTGCTTGAACGTCGCCTCATCGGTGATTCCGGCCTGTGCGGCCTGGACGTCCTTCGCGAACTTCGCAAAGCGGGCGTCGAAATCCGCCTTGTGCTCCCAGATGGCGGGCAGCGCCGCAGTGCCGCCGCCTGTCTTGCTGTTATCGGGAAAGAGCGCGGGCGATTTCGTCGCCCCGTCGTCGAGCGTCGCGAGCGATTGCTTCACCGTCGCCAGATCGAACGGAACCTTGCCCTTCGCCATATCGAACAGCGTCTTCGCGGCGGCGCCGTCGTGTTTCATGAGCGCGCGCCGCTCGGCGATCGGATCCGTGTCGGCCAAGACGGCGGTGACGCCGCAAACCAGCGCCATTGCCACAGCTGCCAAACGTTTCATGAGCATCTCCCCGACAATATCCCGCGCAAAACACGGACGGACCCGCGTTTATTCTTCTAAGACAGCAATATTCCGCCGAGACCGCAATCCAAATCTCTGTGTTCGGACGCTGCGAGGCGGGCGTCTGCCTGGTCCTGGCTCCGTCACGCGGCCACCCGTCGCTGCCGGCGGCGGTGGCGCCTGCTCACGGTGTAGACTTACCGGTCGTCGAACCTTATGCTCCGGGCAAGACGGGCGCCTCGCGTGATTTGAGCAGCCTCTTCCCTGGCCGGTATGGCTTCGCTGCGCCCTGGCGGCGGCGGCCGCCAGAGGGGATGATCGGCCTGAGGACGCCTCACGAAGAAATCGCCAATCCGCCGATGCTGTGAGACCGCCTATGGATCAGACTGCTTTGGACTTGCCCGTGGCGCCAAAAACATTGGCGAAACCGCGGGTCAGTCTCTTCGCCAGCCAGGTGACCGTCTACACCTGCATCATCCTTCTTGCCGCTTTCTCTTCCTACGCCTATTGGCTGAAGACCCGATCCATCTTCGCTTGCCAGGCTCCCGGCTACAGCGCCGACCGTTACCTCGCCTATTGCGGCGGCGGGAATTACGCGGATTTCGAGCACGGCGCCTTCTTCTACAACCTCGAACCTCCGGCGCTGGACTATGCGCGCAACGCCGATGTGCTGGTTCTCGGCAACAGCCGCCTGGAGATTGCGCTGTCCAATGACGCGACGGCCGACTGGTTCAAGCGCGCGAAGGCGAGCTATTACCTGCTGGCCTTCAGTTACAACGAGGACATGGTCTTCACCGAGGACCTTTTGCGTCGAATCAATCCCCGCGCCAGCGTCTACATCATCAACGTCGACGATTTTTTTGAGCGACGAGAGACCGCAGCGGCGAAGACAATTCTGCACGATCCGGATGCGCGGAGCCGGTACGAGTGGAAACGCTTCTGGCAGAAGTTGCATCAGCCGATTTGCGACGCTTTCCCCAGGCTGTGCGGGCATAAGTTTGTCATCTTCCGCTCACGTGAAACGGGAGCCTATTACCGGATCCCCCAGGCGGAGCGGGTCTTCCCCCAGAACGCGGTCAGCTATGACCGGTGGGTCGATCAGGCGGTGGTCAAGGACAGCACGGCGCTCGCGATCGAGTTTCTGAAGCAATTCGCCAAGGGGAAATGCGTCATCCTGACCGACGTCCCGTTTCCGGAAACGAAGATCGGGGACGCGGCAGCGATCGCGGCGGGCGCTGGTTTGCCGCTGGTCGTGCCGCCCGAGATGGAGGGGCTCAACACGACGGATGGCTATCACCTCGATCGAGTGAGCGCCGATCGCTGGTCGAAAGCGTTTTTGGAGGTGGCCGGGCCGAAAATTCGCTCCTGCCTGGAGAAGCACGGCGCGGCGCGCTCCTGACGCAGGATGCGCCCGCTTCGGGCGCTTTACGGCTCCTTGAGCGCCTCGGCGGCGCCATTGTCGAGCCCCAGGACGACAATCTTCCCCGTCACCACTTCGGTTGGCCAGGCGACGCCGGTAAGGCCGGCCGCCACCGCGATCCTTTCGCCCCCGTCGGCGCGGTAAGCGATAACCCCGCCGCCGATCGCGCCGCCAATCTTCTGACCCCAAAGCTTCTCGCCGGTTGCGGCGTCGAGAGCATAGAAATTTCCGCCCACATCGCCCACAAACACCAGCCCGCCGGCGGTCGGCGTCACACCGCCCACGATCGGATAGTTCGACCTCATGCGCCACTTCGGGACGCCATTATCGGCGTCGACGGCGTAAACCCACCCGCCCCAGGAGTCCCCGATCGCATCCTGCCGGCCGAACAGGTGAAAGGGGTTCCGCATCGCGTTGCCGAACCAGGGGCCGCCGTAGGGCGCGTCCTGGAGCTGCTCGTCGGTCTGCCGTTTCACGGTCGTGCACCAATCGACTTCGCCGGTGATGATGAGGTTGGTGTCGGGATCGTAGGCTGGCCCGTTCCACTCGGACCCGCCGGATGCGCCCGGGCAGAAATGCACGGCTTTGTCGGACGCAAACGGCGTGTCGACGTTCTCGATCCTGGTTACCGGCGTGCGATAGAGAAGGCTGTTGTCGGCGAGGGCGATCCCGTAGAGATGTCCGTCCTTGGGCGCGGCCGTGAGCAGCGTCTTGCCGCCCATCGTGTGGATCAGAGCAGGCGCGCTGGCGACGTCCCAGTCGTGCCAGTCCCGGGGCACGAGCTTGAAATGGCGCTTGTAGGCGCCGGTCATGGCGTCGAGCACGACGACCGAGTCGGTATAGAGATCCTCGCCCTCGCGCACGCTGATCGCGTAAGCGGGCCCTGGGTTGCCTACAGGCACGTACAGTTCTCCGGCCGCCTCGTCGAGCGTGTATGACGTCCAGGTCGCGCCGCCGCTGATCGGGAATCCAGGCGCGTTGCCCCAGGTCGACTTGTCGAGCGGCGAGAGGCCATGCGGTCCGCGGACCGGATCGCCCTCTGTCCTGGGAACGAGAAAGAACTCCCACAGGATTTTGCCGGTCTTGGCGTCGAGCGCGTACATGCGCCCCTTGCCGCCCTTGGCGTCGCCGCCGGCATTACCGATGAAGACCCGCCCGTTCCAGGCAATTGGTGCGGCGGCGACGAACTCGCCCTTGGTTCTGTCGGCGATGGTCGTCTGCCAAACTCGCTTGCCGGTCTTGAAGTCATAGGCCAGCACGCGCCCATCCTGGGATCCGCGAAACAACATGCCGTCCAGGTAGGCCGCCCCGCGCATGGCCGTGAGGATCGAGGCCGGCACGTCCTCGCGCGTGCGCCAGTTCTCGGCGCAGGTCGCTGGGTCGATCGAGAAAATGTCGGTCAGGGTGGTGCCAATCAGGGCTCCGTGGACCATGATCAGACCGGATTCGAAGCTCGTATACTCCTTCGTGTCGTAGGTGCAGAGGATCTTGAGCTTGCCGACGGTCCGGGTGTTGATCTCGGCGAGCGGCGCGTAGCGGTCCGAGGCAAGCGTCCTGTTGTAGCTCGGCCAGTCGTCGCCGGCGGCGTCCGAGGCCGCCGCGGCGGTAAGCGCCGGCGCCGCCGCGGCAGGCTGGTAAGCAGGGTTCAGTTCCGTTCTCGTCGCGCCCGGAGGCGCTCCCCAAGACCGGATGGTGTTGCGCGTCAGCGCGACAAAGAGCTGCACCTGGATCGGGTAGGCGCGGTACAGCAGGTGACCGGCCAGCGCGCTTGCGGCAAAGACCGCGACGACCCCGATCGCGGCGACGATTAGAAATTTTCTTTTCATTCGGAGGTGTTCACGCCGCGGGCCGCAAGCCGCGAGGCAGCGGAAACGCCATGGATTCCGTTGCTGCCGTCAGCGTCTCGATTGTGCGCGCAGAACCTGCGCGTCGCGCAGAGGACGACGCGAAGCGTCTGCGTTGGCAGGTTGGCGGACAACGGGCTCGACCCTCAGAATTGCGAAGCCAAGTTGGGTTTGCGGGCGCAGAGCCCGCAGAGTCAAGACCGCAGCGCCGGTGAGGCGACAGATCCTTATGAACCGCGACAAAGCTTTTCGCCGGGAAGCTCAATATTCCTGATGTATCTATCGGACGTGGCGTCGTCCGGCAGGTTCAACGCGACGCGACATTCTCCGCTCTTCGCGAGGACGCTCAGCCGCGGTACTGCTCGTCGCTGACCTTCTCCATCCAATCGACCGCCTTGCCCTCGAGCGCTTCCTGGATGGCGATGTGGGTCATGGCGGTTGTCGGCGCCGCGCCGTGCCAGTGCTTCTCGCCGGGCGCGAAGGAGACGACGTCGCCGGGGCGAATTTCCTCGATTCCGCCGCCTTCGCGCTGCGCCCGGCCCGAGCCCATTACCACGATAAGGATTTGGCCCAAGTGATGCGTATGCCAGGCGGTGCGGGCCCCTGGCTCGAACGTGACGGCGTTGCCGGCCGCCCGCGCTGGCGCGGTCGCGGCAAACAGCGGGTCGATGCGCACCGCGCCGGTGAACCAGTCCGCCGGTCCCTTGCCGGACGGCTGCGAGCCGCTTCGCTTGATGTCCATACGCCGCTCCTCTTGCTCACCAAGCCGCCGTGAGGCGGCGATTGGACGCGGCGCCCATCGAGACCGGGGGCGCCGCATCACGCTTCGCCACGCTCTGACCTCAGGCCGTCGATCATGAGGTCGATAAGGCGCCGCGCGCTCGCCTCCCAGTCCGGGGCGGAGTTGACATAGGCGAAGCCGATCAGCGCGCGCAAAAGATCGGCGGCCTCGGCGCTAGGGCGGACGTCGCCACTTGCCTGGGCGCAGACGGCATGCGCCCTCGCAGCGCACGGCGCTCAAGTCGTCGGCGCGGCGCGCGATCTTGCAAAGGCCGACGCGGCGACCGCGGCCGTCAAGGCGGCCGCCGCGTCTGGCGGCGGATTTCAGCTGGTCGAGCTCGACCTGGCGTCGCTTATGAGCGTACGCGCCTGCGCCGATGGGCTGGTCGACGACGGCAGGCCGTTCGACCTCGTCATCGCCAACGCCGGCGTTGCGGGGACGCCATTCGGCAAGACGGCGGACGGGTTCGAGACGCAGTTCGGGACCAATCACCTCGGCCATTTCGTTCTGGTCAACCGGATCGCGCCGCTGATGAAGCCCGGCGCTCGGCTCGTCAATCTTTCGTCGGCGGGACATCGCCGCGCCGATGTCGACCTCGACGATCCGAATTTTGAGCGCATGCCCTATGACTCGTTCGTCGCCTACGGCCGCTCAAAGACGGCCAACGTTCTGTTCGCGGTTGAATTCGACCGTCGACACAAGGCAAGCGGCCTCAGCGCGACGGCGGTTCACCCGGGCGTGATCGACACCGAGCTCAGCCGCCACATGGGCGCCGACGCCGTGCGCAGCATGATCGAACGGTTGAACACGGAGCAGAAGGCCGCGGGACGGCCGCCCATCGTCTGGAAGTCCGTCCGCCAGGGGGCCGCAACCTCCGTCTGGGCCGGCGTCGTCGCGAAAGCGAAGGACGTAGGCGCTCGCTATTGCGAGGATTGCCATGTGGCCGAGGTTGTCGAGGCTGGCTCGAATGGGCTGGACGGTGTGCGGCCATATGCGCTTGATCTCGAACACGCCAAGGCGCTGTGGGCGAAAAGCGAGGAGTTGGTCGGCGAGCGCTTCGCCTGAGCCAGGCTGAAGCGCGCGCCTCGCGAAGCCATTTCATTGCAGAAGCGGGTCCGCTGAGCGAGCGACCCCACATCCAGGAGACGCCTATGCCTGAACTCCACGAGACCGCTGCAGCAAAAACCTTTGGCGCGACATCCACCACCGATGAGGTGCTCGACGGCGTGAGCCTGAGCGGCAAGCGCGCGCTGGTGACCGGAGCGTCAGCCGGGCTCGGGGTGGAGACGGCGCGCGCGCTCGTCGGTCGCGGCGCTGAGGTGGTCGGCGCGGCGCGCGACCTCAACAAGGCCAAGGCGGCGACCGCGGGCGTCCAGGCCGCCGCCGCGAAGGGCGGCAAATTTGAGATCGTGGAGCTCGACTTGGCGTCGCTTACGAGCGTACGCGCCTGCGCTGACGCGCTCCTCGCCGATGGCAGGCCGTTCGATCTTGTCATCGCCAACGCCGGCGTCATGGCGACGCCATTCGGCAAGACCGCCGACGGGTTCGAGACGCAATTCGGGACCAACCATCTAGGCCATTTCGTGCTGGTCAACCGCATCGCTTCGCTGATGAAGCCGGGCTCGCGGCTGGTCAATCTGTCTTCCGCCGGCCACCGCTACTCCGACGTCGATCTCGACGATCCGAATTTCGAGCGCGTGGCCTATGATCCGTGGGCGGCCTACGGGCGGTCGAAGACCGCCAACATCCTGTTCGCCGTCGAGTTCGATCGCCGCCATAAGGGAAACGGAATTCGCGCGACCGCCGTTCATCCCGGCGGGATCCATACCGAGCTTTCCCGCCATATCGGCGAGGAGGGAACGAAGCAGCTCATGGAGCGCATCAACGCGGCGACACGCGCCGCGGGCGAGCCGGACTTCAAGTTCAAGACGATTCCGCAGGGCGCGGCGACGACGGTCTGGGCGGGCGTAAGTCGCGCCGGCCGATGAAGTCGGCGGCCGCTATTGCGAGGACTGCCACGTAGCGGAGGTCGAGCCTAATCCCGCCAAGCGCGCCGGCGTCAAGCCTTACGCGCTCGACCCCGAGAACGCCAAGGCGCTGTGGGCCAAGAGCGAGGACATGGTCAGCGAGCGCTTCTGAGCGGCGGCGCGAGAGCGCGCCGCACCCTCACTGGCCCATCTTCGCTTTCATCGCCTGTAGCGCCTTGCCGCAGCCGATGCTCACCTCTTCCTTGTGCGCCTTGAGACAGCCGATGATGCGGCCGCCGCCCGGCTGCACGCCCGGGCAAAGCCGCTCGTAGTCGGCCTTGCAATATTTCATTGCCGCGGCCTGCTGGGCGAACGCGCTCGGCGCCGCGGATGCGAGAGCCGCGAGCGAGAGCGCCGCGGCGATTGCAAAATGACGGATGCGCATGTTTCCCCTCCCTTGCCGCCAAGGCGACGAAATTCCAGGCGAGAACCTGATAGGGCCGGTCCGCACCGAGCGTCAAACGAAAAGATCGGTGCCCGTCAGAACGAGGGCGCGGTCACCTCTCCGCAAGGCGCAAGCGACAAACGCGCGCGGCACGCATTCAAGCGACGTTGCGCCGCGACTAATTAGGCCTTGCTGCAATGGCCCCGAAAGCAGACGCCGTCCGGCCCCAGCCGACTCTTGCACTGGGCGGTCGTCGTGCAGGTCGGGACACATTGCGGCTTCGGCGCGTTGATCATGTCGCAGACCTTGTCGCGGCCGCATTGGTTGTCCTGGGTGCATTCGACCATCGAGGCGCATTTCCTGCTGCAGGAACTGTAATCGTTCCCGCAACTTTGAACGCTTCTTGAGCAGGCGCTTTCGCAATGCGCCAAGTCTGAATTGCACGGGCACGCGCCGCCGCCTGCCGGGCAGTCGCAGGCGAGGTAAGCGTCAACGCACTGACCCGAGCAGGAGACGCTGGCGCCCGCGTCCTGTCCCGAGCCTCGGTCGCTTCGCGCCTGGCAGATTCGCAAATTGAGCTGGCACCGGGCCCTGCAAAGGTCCTGGAGCTCCGAGGCCGGCGCGGCTACCGGGGCCGGCAGGAGCGCCAGCAACCCAAGTAGGCAAACAGCAAGAGCGGAAAACGACATCTTTCTCACGGCGCATCCTCTCCTCTATAATTGTTCGATCGCACTCCTTGGGTTGCGGCAAGGCGCGAACGCCGTCTTTTCAAACTTCACGTCAATTGAAAAAGCGAAGAAAGGACTGAAAACGGTAATCCATTATAGGGCGCCTCTATTTGTCAGATATGCGTAATCGTACCTAGACGGCCGGTGGAAGCCGAAGGCCGCTGGCCATTGCGGGCCCCGAGCCTATAAGACCGCGGCCCTGGCCAGAAGGAAGCTGTCTTGAACGCCCCTGAAGCCGCTCGCGACAAGCGGCCCGTGTTCACGCACGGGTCGTTGATGCGCCATGTCGCGGTGATGACCGCGACCGGCGCCATCGGCTTGATGGCGGTGTTCGTCGTCGATCTTCTGTCGCTGTTCTGGGTGTCGAAGCTCGGCGATCAGGCGTTCAAGGCGGCCGTCGGCTATGTCGGCCTGGTGACATTCTTCGTCATGTCGATCAACATCGGGCTCATCATCGCAACCTCGGCCACGGTGTCGCGCGCTCTCGGCGCAGGCGATAGGCCGCGCGCACGGCGCCTTGCGGCGTCCGCTCTCACCATCACCGCGATCCTCTCCATCGCGACGACTGCGGTGATGTTCGAGTTGCGCGACTGGATCCTGACTGCGGTTTTGCACGCGCATGGCGAATCCGCCGAGGTCGCCTCCAGGTTTATCGCCATCAGCATCCCGGCGAATGTGCCGCTCGCGATCGGCATGGGGATGTCGGGCGTGCTGCGCGCCGTCGGCGACGCGCGCCGGGCGATGTACGTGACGCTCTCGGCCGGGATCGCGACGGCCTTTCTCGATCCGCTGCTCATCTTCGGCTTCGGGCTCGGGGTCTACGGCGCCGCCTGGGCGACCGTCCTCTCGCGCCTCATCCTGCTTGCGGTTGGCTGGAATGGCGCGGTTCGCGTGCACGATCTCGTCGCCCGGCCGAAGCTCAACGCCGCGCGCGGCGACTTCGGCCCGATCATGGCGATCGGATTCCCCGCGATCATGGCCAATATGGCCGCGCCCGTCAGCTCGGCTTATACGCTGCGCGTATTCTCCGATTTCGGCGAGCCGGCGATCGCCGCTTCGGCCATAATCGACCGCGTAACGCCAGTGGCGTTCGGGGTCGTTTTCGCGCTCACCGCCTCTGTCGGACCGATCATCGGCCAGAACTATGGCGCGAAACTGATGGGAAGAGTTCAGCGGACGCTGACCGATTCCTTCCTTCTGTCGATCGGTTACGTTTTCTTCGCATGGGGCGTTCTGGCGCTGGCCGCGCCGGCCCTCATCGCCGCTTTCGAGGCCGAGGGCGACAGCGCGCGATATGTCGAATTTTATTGCCGATACGGAGTTTCCGCCTGGATCTTCCTGGCGTGCCTGTTCGTCGCCAACACGGCGTTCAACAATCTCGGCTTTCCAGTCCTGTCGATGGCGTTCAACTGGGCGCGCGCGACGCTGGGGACGATTCCGTTCGTGACCATCGGCGCGCGCTATGGCGGAGTGCAGGGCGGCCTTCTGGGCTTTGCGCTTGGCGCGGCTGTGTTCGGGCTGATCGCGGTTGGGACGGCTTACCTGGCGACATGGCGGCTGGCGAAGGGGATCGACGCGGGGGAATCGGGGCCGCCCAGGCGCCCGCGCTGTTATGGAAACGCGCCGGCGATATGGGTGAAGCTCGCGCTCAATTGGGTTCCGGCCGTGCCGACCGCGGTCACGATCACCAGCGCGACGCCCGAACCCAGGAGCGCATATTCGATCGCCGTCACCCCCTGGCGGCAGAGCATGAACCGGCGCAACAGCTTGGTCATGACGGGTGTCCCTCAAATTCCAGCGCATCAGGCCTGAAAGTTCCTAACATTGGATGAGACTGAGCCGATACACTCGCGTTCACAGGCGCGCGCCTGCCGCAACGGTTAAGGCGGCCGGAAGGCAGGCTGCATTTCTCTATCTTTCCCGGTTACGCCCTTTGCATTGTCAGAACGGCGCGACTATCTAGCCGGTTCGCCGGTTCGCCGGCCGTGGGGGTGAGCGCCTGAATGGCTCGCGACGTGGTCGATAGTGAAGTTGTTGAGTCGCGCGATGCGCTCGTCGCCTGGCTTGAGGCCGGATGCAAGCCGGCGGGCCCGTTCAGGGTCGGCACGGAGCACGAGAAGATCCCATTTTATCGCGGCGGCCATTCTCCCGTTCCTTACGGGGGCGAGCGGGGAATCCGGGCGCTCCTGGAGGGCATGCGGGGCCATCTCGGCTGGGAGGGCATCGAGGACAGGGGCAACCTGATCGGCCTCTATGACGCGCACGGCGAGGGCGCCATCTCGCTCGAGCCTGGAGGACAGTTTGAGCTCTCCGGCGCGCCGCTCGACGACGCGCACGTGACCGCCGAAGAGCTCGATCGGCATCTCGCCGCTTGCCGCATAGTCGCCGAACCTCTCGGCATCGGCTTTCTGACCCTCGGCATGAGCCCCAAATGGCGGCTCGCCGACACGCCGTCGATGCCGAAAAGCCGCTATGCGATCATGGCGCGCTATATGCCGAAAGTGGGAACCCGCGGCCTCGACATGATGTTTCGCACCGCGACTGTCCAGGTCAATCTCGACTTCGCGAGCGAACAGGACATGGTGGCGAAGATGCGCGTGGGCCTTGCGCTGCAGCCCGCGATCGTCGCCTTGTTCGCCAATTCGCCGTTCACTGACGGCAAGCTCAATGGGCTCTTGTCCGCCCGCTCGGAGATCTGGCGCCATACCGATCCGGCGCGCACCGGCATGCTTCCCTTCGCCTTCGAGCCCGGCATGGGGTTCGAGGCTACGTCGACTACGCGCTCGACGTGCCGCTTTATTTCGTCAAGCGCGGCGACCATTATCAGGACGTGGCGGGAGCGAGCTTTCGCGATCTGCTTGCCGGCCGGCTTAAGGCAAGCGCCGGGCGAGCGCGCCACGATCGCCGATTGGGCGAACCACCTGTCGTCGATCTTCCCCGAGGTGCGGCTCAAGCGCTATCTCGAAATGCGCGGTCCCGACGTCGGGCCGCCCGATCGCATTGTCGCGCTTTCCGCGCTGATGGCCGGGCTCTACTACGATCCGGACGCGCTGCGGGCGGCCGAGGCGCTGATCGAGGGCTGGACCGCCGAGGACCGGCAGAAGCTGCGCGACGACGCGCCGCTGCTTGGGCTTGCCGCCGAGATCCGCGGCCGGAGCTTGCGCGCGGTCGCGCTCGACATGCTGGCGATCGCCCACGGCGGCTTCAAGCGGCGCGCGCGGCTGAACGCGAAGGGCGAGGACGAGACCATCTATCTTCGTCCCCTCGAGGCGATCGCGGAGAGCGGCCGCGAGCCGGCGCGGCATTGGATCGAGCGTTACGAGGGCCCGTGGGGCCGCTCGGTCGAGCCGGCGTTTGACGAGGCGGCGTTTTTAAACTGAACCTTCCCTCACCGGGCGGCCGGTCGCGTCTGCCTCGGCGGTGGTCGAGACTGCTGTGATTTTGGGTGACCTGCCGCGGCGTGCGGATCGAGGCCGCTACATGGCTTCCTTGACGCCTTGTCGAATCAGCCACCAATTCACCGGGTAGGCCGTCATGAAGCCGAACATCATCGCGATCTGCATCATGAACCAGAACTCGAACATGTCGACCCTGAGCGTCACGCCAAGGAGATGCCGAAAGATCACGAAGTTTGCGACGGCCATGAAGCCGTACATGCCGATCTGCCAGGCTGTGAGCGAGAGCGTATCGGCTTTGAGCGCCGCGACGATTCCCTGCCGGAAGCCCAGGCCGCGCATCGGCGCGATCGTGAAATATTGAAAGATGACGCCGAACGCAAAGGCGAAGATGTAATCGACAATCCACACGGCAAAGATTCGGTCGCGAAAGATGGTGTGCCAGCCAAAAGCCACGGCGATCGCCGGCACGGCGAACACGAGCCACTCCGCGACGATGTCGCCCAGCGTGCAGCCGCTGCCGCAATGCAAGGCGCCGTTGCCCACCTTGACCGCGAAGGGAGTCTGCGTGCGATTGGGCGGATCTTGATGCCGCTGCATGGCGGCATGCACATTTTCCTGGCTCGCGAGACGTCCGTAAGAAAAATATTGCCAGACAATCCAACCCGTGCCGAACAGCGCCGTGACAGGCCATACGATGTTCATGATCCACATGTGCTGGGGATGGCGAAACAGGTCGAGCGCGATGACAACGGCGCACGCGGCGCCAAACGCGAGATAGACAATCGACAAAGCGTGCAGCCAGACCGGAACCATCCGTCCTCTCAGGCGACTTACGCTATCGGCAAAACTCCCGTTCCCATGACGCGTTCCAGCGAGCCGAGAAAGACGCTCTCCAACGCAACCCCGCGGCAAAGCCCGGGCCAACGCCAGAGCCGCCCGTGAGACTTCGTCTGAGGAAGGCCATCGACGCGCCGTTCGCCTGCCGACCGGCAGGATAGGTTTAGCGGCGCGCTCCCGCGTCAGCGCGTGTCAGCCGCCTGAGGCCGCGGGCGGCAAGAAAGAATTGTCCCCTCCGAAGTCTTGAGGCCGGAAGCGTCGTTGCCGGCGATTGCCGGCTCATCGAGCGGCGCGAAGACGTTCGGGCGACCGCCGATCCGCTCGTCGGACCCGAAACGCGCGCCCGCCGCGATATAGCCGCTGATCCGCGCGCATCCGGCTCTGACTGACGACGCCAAATCCTGGTCTGATCCCTCGCAATAGGACCCGCGCAGCGGCGGCTCGAGGTCCGGCGCGGCGCTGCCCGCGCTCGCAGGATTGGACAGGCTCCCGCAATGACCGCCAATAAAAGGCCCGCCCACCGCCGCAATTATTCGAGCGACCCTTCGCGACGCGCCGATGGAATGGTGAATTATCGCTAGCGGGGATGAAGCCACATCGTGGCGGCAAAATGGCGAACTGCGTCCCCGTGATGTCAAAGCTACCGCTCGTCCTAGCACGCCTTTTCGGCCAATCGCCGAGCGTCGCCTGGATGAGCGCCAGCGCCGCCACCGCGGCTGTGTCCGCGCGCAGGATTCGCGGCCCGAGGCTCAGGCGCAGCGACGCGCGGCAGCGGACAGGATCGCCGCGCGCTCGTCCTCGTCGAAGCCGCCTTCCGGCCCGATCAGGAGGCCGACGCCGCCATCGGTGCGCGGGCGTTCGCGAGCGCGTCGAGCGGGCTCGCCTTCTCCGCCTCCTCGTCGCAGAACACGAGGAGCCGCTCGGCCGGCCAGCTCTTGAGCGCTTCGGCAAGCGGCTCGACCGGCGCAATTTCCGGCGTCCAGATCACGCCGCACTGTTCGCAAGCCTCGATCGCGTTCATGCGCAGACGCTCGAGGTTGACGCGGGCGACCTGGGTGTGGCGGGTGATGACCGGCCGCAAGCGCCGCGCGCCCATCTCGACCGCCTTCTGCGCCATATAGTCGAGCCGTGCGTGCTTGAGCGGCGCGAACAGATAGTCGACGTCCGGCGGCGTCCTCCTGGGCCCGCGTCTGCGCGCCGACGAGGAGCAAGGCCGCCTTGCGCGAGCCCGCCGCAAGGCTGGCGGAGAATTCGCCGTCGCGGCCATTGAACAGAAGGACCGGCGCGCCGGCGCCGAGCCGCAGCACGTTCACGAGATAGTTCGTCTGCTGAGGATCGAGCTTGACTTCGGCGTCCGTGGCGAGCGTCTTGGGATCGACGTAGAGACGGGGGGTTCGGAAATCGGTTCGAGCCATGCGCTCCCATAGCTTGCGTGGATGTCGGCCGCCATCGCGTTGGCCGTGCGGGTAACAAATCGTCTTTGCGCGGCGAATGCGCGTTGATCGGCGCGCCCTGCGCCGGCATTCGCATGGAGGAGAAGCCATGACGGCCTGGATGAAAGCGAGCGCCGGGGTCGCGGCCTTGGGTCTGCTCGCCTCCCTGTCGCGTCCGGCTCTCGCCGTCGATGCGGCGCATCCGACCGTGATCGAACTGTTCCAGAGCCAGGGCTGTTCGTCATGCCCGCCGGCGGAGGCCAATGTCAGAGCGGTCAGCGACCGGCCGGACGTGCTCGCGCTCTCCTTCGAGGTCGATTATTGGGATCGCCTCGGCTGGAAGGACACGTTCTCCAGGGCCGCCTGGACGGAGCGCCAGTACGCCTACGCCAAGGCCATGGGACACGGCGACAGCGTCTATACGCCTCAGGTGGTGGTCAACGGCCGGGTCGAAGGCGACGGTTTGGACCCAGGCGCGCTTGCCGGCCTCATGAGCCGCGGCGATCGCGGCGCCGGCGGCCCGAGCGTCGGCTTTTCCGGCGGGGCGGTGACCGTCGGCGCGGGCAGGGCGCCGGCCGGCGGGGCGGACGTCTGGCTTGCGCGCTATATTCCCCACACGGTCGAGGTCACGATCCCGCGCGGCGAGAACGCCGGCCATACTTTGCCTTATAAGGACGTCGTGCGCGAAATGGTCCTGCTCGGGCAAATGGCGCGGCGAAGCAGCCTTGTTCCCCGCGCCGGCGGGAAGCGACCCCGGCCTCGCCGAGGCCGTACTCGTGCAGGCGAGCGGGGCAGGGCCGATTATCGCGGCGGGGAAGAGGTAGGGCTGAGCCATCGCTCAGGCTCGCCACGCGCTTTGGCCGAGCATCCAAAGCGCGAGCGCGGCATAGGCCGTGACAATGGCGACGCGAAGCCAATGCGTCGTCATGAGCAATCGGTAGCGTTCCATCTGGAGTCCGCCGCCAGGCGCTTCGAGGCGCGCCATCAACGGCCCCACCATGCCGCCGTTCCGACGAGCAGCGTCACCTGCAGCGCAACACCGAGCCGTGGCGCCCAAGCAGTGACGTCCGGCGCCGGCCGCCACGCCATAAGCGCCGATGCGACGATCAGCGCCGCCGCCGGCGCAAGGACGACGCCCCAAATGCTGCGCCACCATGCCGCATGGTAGGCGCGAAATTCGTTATCGCCGACGTAAGTCCAGAGCCGGTAGCTCGAAAGCTGCACGAGCCAGACCTGTCCCGCGCCGTAGAGACCGAGCGCGCAGGTCCCGAGCAGCAGCCATTCGCTCTCGTTCATGACGTCGCCTCCTTGCTGCGCCGACGGGCTAGGCGCGCCGCTTCGATTTCGATGACGGCCCACTCGAGCGTCGTCGCGAGCTGCGCCCGAAGCTCTTCGCTCACCGTGCTCAGCCCAAAATTGAAATCCGCCGACCGCGCGGTCTCGAGATTGCGGAGGAGGTGGCGGCTCGATTTGCGGCGCCGGTCAGCGAGGTCTTCGGCGCGATCGAGCCATCCTTGACGGACGAGACGGTCAACCATCTGGCTCAGAGCCGGAATGGAGACCGAGGACTTATCCCCGATTGCGGCGAGCGACGCCGATCCAAGCTGTTCGATGCGGCTCAAAAGCAAGAGCTGCGGCAGAGTGACCGCGGCGTGATTCATGAGCGCCAAAACCGCCCCGGAGCGATGCGACGTGAGGTCCACTAGACGGCGCAGCGCGTCTCCCGCTAGATGCGGATCGCCTCGGATAGGGTCATGGCACATGGGTTGGCGAGGTGAGGGATTGATTAATGCAGATTAATAGTTAGGGTGTCTGTTGTAAATGCCGAACCTGCACCTCCCTCTTGCGAACCGGCGACTTTCTTCCTGCCTGCTGTGACCGACCCGCGCCTTGCTAAGGTCGGGAATCGTGCAGGCGAGCGGGGCAGGGCCGATTATCGCCGCCGCGAAGAGATAGGCCGCAATCGCTCTCGTCCCGCTCAGCGCCCGAAGTCGCCTGAGCGGTCCTGGATGTCTTCCGTCCGGACCTTGTCGAGCGGGAACGAAGTGACGGTTTTGCCTTCAAAGTCCAGTTTCGATAGGTCGACCGAACGCATCCGGCGGTCGTACATGGTCCAGTAATAATAGACCGGTGGGTCATGTCGGCGATCACCGACCATTGGGTGTAGCCGAGGTGGAAATCCTCCGGGCTCGCGCCCTCGCGCACGAGCCCCTTCGGGATGTCGAAATTGTTGAGCATCACCGAGGCCGCATTGACCGCGTCGGCCGCGGTCTTGGCCGGGATCATGGTGTTGACGAAGGCGACCGCCCGCACGAACCGCGACGGCGGGGTGAAATCGCCCGGCAGGCCGAGCATCCCGCTTCCCGCGCCGAAGGGCGCGAGCGAAACCCCGTCGATTGCATGCGGGCGCGCCGCCTGCGGAGTCAGGTTGGCGTAGTTCCTCAAGTTCAGAAGATGCCAGTCGTAACCGGGCGAATTGGTCATCGCGCCGACCTTGTTGTCGTGCAGGCTCAGCTTACCGTCCATATATTCGATCACGATCGAAGCCCCCGTTGCGTCGCTCACGATGTGATGCAGCGGCAGCGGCGTGCCGAACTGCTTTTCGATCGCGGCGTTGCGCACCACCCGGAGCTTCGGCATCGCCTCACGCACTTCCTCCACCGTCGTGAAGTTGCTGAGGATATAGTTGACGAGATCGACATTGCTGACGGTCGTCGGCTGCTCGGCGGCTTTCGGCTCCTGATATTGGGCGAAGCCCGGAAAGAAGAGCGAGCCGACGGTGAGGCCCGCTTCGTTCATGCCGTCTGTCGCATAAGGGAGATGGGCCGCGTTGACGCCGACAAAACCGTATCGGTTCTTCCAAGCGGCGCCGGTCTTCCCTTCGCCCAGGTCAGAGGAGAACGACATCGACCGCGGCGCGAGCATCATCTCGGATTTGAGGTCGGAAGCGCCCCATTCCATCGTTCGCGCATAGATGCGCGTGCCGTCCTCAGCCTTGAAAATCATCGAGGTGCAGGCCTCGGCGTTTGCCATGCTCAGCACGGCGATCGCAGCCGCTGTCGTGAGCGCGACCAGCCTTTTCGTCATTGTCCTTCACCTTTCTAGAGAGAGTTGCATTTGGGTCGAACCGCGACCGTCATTGCGAGCGAAGCGAAGCAATCCAGCGGAACGTCGGGCGCCCACGTTCTCTGGATTGCTTCGTCGCTATGCTCCTCGCAATGACAATTCCATCCGAACGCAGCACGCTCTAAAGAGCTTGCGCGCGTCCGTCCCACGGACTTGGCGGCGTCTCGGAAAGCATCCATTTCGGCGCGCGATAAATCCTATGCGGACAGTGTTAAGAGATTACAGACGGGTTCGAACGACGTTGGTCACGCCAAGCTGCCGATACGGCCGCTCTAGTCTAAACGGCGGGCCATATAGAGATGCGTTTCCGTGTCCACGGCGAACGCTCCGCCGTGGTCATCGACCGCCTCGGCAATTTCGCGAAGCATCTCTTCACGCTTGCCTGGCTCCAGCATCCTGAGCTCCGATTTCGTGCGCAAGAAATCCGTATAGCTGGCCGTCGTGTGCCGCCATCGCCAAGGATAGCTTCGGTGCTCGACCGGGCCGAATAGCCCGGAACTCGTCAAACCATCCTTTGAACGGACCGTCGGGCAGGTACCAGGCCTCCGGCGGGCGACCCCATCGGCCTGTTCGACGCAGGTAAATTTCCTTAAATCGAGCGAGTAGCAGGGCAGGCAGCCCGACCGGGACATGTCCGAAAACCGCGAGTGACCCACGCGGCGAGAGCGCCGTGGCCGCCTTCTGAAATCGCGTCTCAGGGGACACCCAGTGCCACGATTGCGCGGCGACGATCAGACGAAACGCCTCCGCTTTTGCCGGGTATGCTTCGAATGTCGCCTCCAAAAACCTGACGTTGCTGAAGCCGGCCAGGCTCTGCTGCGCTCCGCGGAGCAGTTCCGCGCCGGGCTCAATCGCCAGAATCGGAAAACCCTGTCTGGCGAAACTCTTTGTGGCCTGACTCGTGCCGCAGCCAACTTCCAAAATCCTGTCGTTGAGCTTCAGATCGGCGTAGGAGACGACGTCCTCGATCAGCGCCTCGGGATAGCCGGGACGGGCGGCTTCGTACAGGTTTGCGATCTGATCGAATTGAAAGCGCTGTTCCACCGACGCCCTCGAATAAGGCAAAATCACGTATGGACGCGTTTGGAGCGCATCGCTATCACAAAGAGGCGCGTCTGCGCCGCTCCGGTCTGGGAAGAAATCGCCTCCAACACTGAACTCACCCGTACTCCTCGCTGCGAGCAAAATGCTGTCAGGCGGGGCGCCGGCTTTCGACTGTCGCGAAACGCGCTTTAGTCGATCGGCCAAAACGCCTGTTCGCTCCGCTCAGGCTGCCCGCCGGGTTCGCGGCCACAAACGCAGGCGCGGGCGGCTCAACCAGGCGTTCAGGCGGTCGAGGTAGAGATAGACGACTGGCGTCGTGTAGAGCGTGAGCCACTGGGAGACGAGAAGACCGCCGACGATTGCAATCCCCATCGGTTTGCGCAGCTCCGCGCCCGCGCCGGCTTCGACGGCGAGCGGAAGGGCCACGATCAGCGCGTAGACCGTCGTCATCATGATCGGACTGAAGCGCCGCAGGCAGGCGTGGCGCACCCCGCGTCAGCCGGGCTCATCTTTTCCTCACGCTCGGCGACCAGCGCGAAGTCGATCATCATGATCGCGTTCTTCTTGACGATTCCGATCAGGGGACGCCGACGAGCGCGATCAGGGTGAGATCATAGCGGGTCGCAAGCAGGATCAGGAGCGCGCCCACGCCGGCCGCCGGCAGGGCGGAAAGAATGGTGATCGGGTGAATGAAGCTCTCATAGAGCATGCCCATCAGGATGTAGATCACCAGGATCGCCGCCATGACCAGGAGCGGCATCGTAACAAGCGAAGCCTGGAACGCCTGCGCTGTGCCCTCGAACTGCCCGACCAGGGTCGGCGACGCGCCGAGGCTCGCCTTCGCCGCGGTGATGGCGTCGACCGCCTGGCTCAGGGCCGCGCCCTTGGCGAGGTTGAACGAGAGCGTCACCGCCGGAAAGACGCCCTGATGGTTGATCGTCAGCGGCTCGACCGTGCGCGTCAAGTGCGTTACCGCTGACAGCGGGACCTGCCCGCCGGTCGCGTTGGTGACGTAGAGGCTCGAGAGAGCTTGCGGCCCGGATTGAAATTGCCTCTCGACCTCGAGGATCAGATAGGCCTGCTGGGTCGGCAGATAGATATTCGCGATCTGCGCCTGTCCGAACGCGTCCTGGAGCGCCGCGTCGATATTGGTGATCGGGACGTTAAGGCTTTGAAGCCAGATTGCGATCGACCTCGACGACGACATGGGGCGAGTGGATCTGCTGATCCGAGGCGACGTCGTTGAGGATCTTCATGCCCTGCAGCTTTTCGAGCAGGATTGGCGCGTAGTGGTTGAGTTCGTCCGGGCTCGTGTCGGTCAGCGTGTACTGGTATTCAGCCTGCTCGAGGCGGGCGCCGATTCTGATGTCGGGCACGGACTGCATGTAGAACTTGACGCCGACCACCTGGGCGAGCTTGGCCCTCAGCCGGGCCATCACCTGCTGCACGGACGGGCGCTCTTGGAGCGGCTTGAGCTGGGCGAACATGCGCGCCGTGCTCTCGCTCGGATTGCCTCCAGTCGCGCCGGCGAAGCCGACGATGCCTTCCACCGCCGGATCCTTGAGGATGATGGCGGCGCACTCGTTCTCGATTTTCCTTATCGTGTCGAACGCGGTGTCCTCGCGCGCCCGATGAAAATGCCGGTGTCCTGTTCGGGCAGGAACCCCTTCGGGATCACGATGTAGAGGCCCACGGTCAGGGCGATCAGCCCGATGTTGACGAGCAGCATCGGAAATTGATGAGCCAGCGCCCAGACCAGCCCGCGGTCATAAAGGTCGCGCGTCCGGTCGAAGCCGCGCTCGAGCCAGCAGCTCAGGCGCCCCTGCTGTTCGGGCGTCTCGCGGGTCAGAAACTGCGCGCACATCATCGGGGTCAGCGTCAGCGACACGAACCCGGAGATGAAGATCGCGAGAATCGTCGTCATCGCGAATTCGTGGAACAGCAGTCCGACCACCCCGGACATGAAAAGGACCGGAATAAAGACCGCCGCCAGCGACAGCGTGATGGACAGAATGGTGAAGCCGATCTCGCCCGCGCCGTCGAGGGCGGCCTCAAGGGGCGGCTTTCCCGCTTCGATGTGGCGGACGATGTTCTCGATCATCACGATCGCGTCGTCGACAAGGAATTCGATGGCGATCGTGAGAGCCATGAGCGAGAGGTTGTCGATGCTGTAGGAGAGGAGGTACATCCCCGCGAAGGTCGCGACAATCACGACAGGCAACGTGATGCTCGGGATCACGGTCGCCCAGAACTTGCGCAAAAACAGGAAGATCACCATGACGACGAGTGCCAGCGCCAGCACGAGCGTGAACTCGACGTCCGACACCGAGGCGCGGATCGACAGCGAGCGGTCGGAGACGAGGTCGACGTGCACCGCGCGCGGGATCGACTTCCGGAGCTCGGGCATCATCGCCTGAATCCGGTCGACGACCTTCAGCGTGTTGGCGCCAGGCGCCTTGAAGACCAGCAGGACCTCGGCCGGCTTGGTTCCGAACCAGGCGCCGGTGCGAGGGTTTCGCGGGCCGTCGACCACGGTCGCGATGTCCCCGAGCTAGACCGGCGCGCCGTTGCTGTAGGCGACGATGACCTTGCGGAACTGGGCGGCCTTGGTCAGCTGCTGGTTGACGTCGAGCGGAAACTCCGCGCGGCGGCCTTCGAGATTGCCGGTCGGCTCGAGCGCGCTCTCCGAATTCAGGGTGGCGCTAATCTGCGCGAACCCCAGTCCCCTCGCCGCGAGCGCTTCGGGATTGAGCCGCACCTGCACGGCGGGCTGAGCCTCCCCGGCGATGACCACCTGGCCGACGCCGGTCACCCGCGAAAGCGACTGGCCGAGAAGGATATTCGCGTACTGGTCGAGGTCCTGGATCGGATAGGCGCCGGAATGAACCGCGTAGATGAGAATCGGCGCGTCGGCCGGATTGGCGACCTTGTAGGTCGGGGGGGTCGGAAGGTCTTTCGGCAAGAGGGCGCTCGCGGCCTGGATCGCCTGCTCCACATAGCCCGCGTCGGTGGTGATGGTTGTGCTCAAGTCGAACTGCAGCGTGATCGACGTTGAGCCGAGCCCGCTGGTCGAGGTCATCGACGTGAGCCCGGGGATGGCTGTGAACTGGTCCTCGAGCGGCGTCGCCACCGTCGAGGCCATCACGGTCGGGCTCGCGCCCGGGAAGGTCGCCGAAACGGTGATCGTCGGGAACTCGACATTCGGCAGCGCGGCGACCGGCAGGAGGGTGAAGCAGACCGCGCCAAAGGCGGTAAGACCTGCTGTCATGAGAGCGGTCGCGATCGGCCGGCGGATGAAGATTTCCGAAATGTTCATGGCGCGCCGCTCGCCGCCGCCTTGGGCGGCTCGATCGCGACCTTCACGCCGTTGGCGAGATTGTACTGCCCATTGACCACCACCCGCGCGCCCGAGGAGGGACCCTTCGTGAGCACGGCGAGCCCGTTCTGGCGGGCGGCGACCAGCACTGGGACGCGGTGGGCGAGATCATCGGCCGAGATCGTATAGACGTAGTCGCCGTCGGGACCCGACATCACGCTGCTGATCGGCGCGGTCCGGGCGTTCTTGCGGACGCCAATCTCGAGGCGGACGGTGACGAATTCTCCGGGCCAAAGCGCTTCATTGTCGTTCGGGAATGTCGCGTAGAGCGCCACGGTCCCGGTCGTCGCAACGATCTGGTTGTTGATGAAGGTGAGCTTTCCTTCGCCCAGGGTTTTTCCAGCCTGAGAGAGCGCGCGCACATCGAGGGGCGCGTTCTTCTGGGCGGAGCGAACTGCGGCCAGTTCGCCCTGCGGGACAGGGAATATCACATAGATCGGCGAGATCTGACTCACGGTCACGAGCGTCGTGCCGGCGCCGGCCTGCACGTAATTGCCAGGATCGACCTGCATGACGCCGGCTACGCCGGTCGTGGGCGAATCGATGTGGGCGTAGGTCAGGTTGAGCTGAGCGGTTTGGACATTGGCCTCATCGAGCTTCACGGTGCCTTCGTCCTGCTCGACCGTAAAAGCCTGGTCGGCCGCCCTTTGCGCGGCTATCGAATTTTCCGCCTCAAGCTTCTGATATCGCGTGAGATCAGTCTGCGCTTCCTTGAGGACGGCCTGATCGTGTGCGAGCTGAGCCTGCGTCTGGTCGAGGGCGGCCTGATAGGGGCGGGGATCGATCAGGAAAAGGGGGTCGCCTTCCTTCACCGGTTGTCCCTGGTGAAAGTAGGCCTTCATGATCTGGCCGTTCACCCGCGACTGAACGGCGATTGTTTCGATCGGCGTGACCGTCCCGAGCGCCTCGACGACGTCGGGAACGTCCTTGAGCGAAACTTGGCCGGCCTCGACCGGGATCGACGGCGCGCCGGCATGCACGGCCTCGGCGGCGCCGCGCGACCGCTCGTCGCCACATACGCCGCAATACCGCCGATCAGCGCAACGCCAACTCCCAGCGCGACCGCCGAACGCGCTTTCACCTGCTCGCCTCCTAGTCTTCCTAGCCCGCATTATTCATGGCGGGTTGGCGGGTATAGGCTAAAGAGCTGATTTTGCGTAGAATCTGGTTGTCGAAGCCAATTCACGCAACTTGAACCGAGCCACACCCGCCATGAACGATCCTATGCTGCCGCTGCCCGGTCTGTCACCGGTTTCTGGCAAATCGGTTGTGGTCAAATTCGACGGCGGGCTCTTGTCGTCGGACGGCGGCGTCCTGGCGTTGCGTGAGATCGAACAGCGTCTTCGGGTCGCGGACCGGCTTGCCGCGTGCGTGGTTGATCCTCGGGCGCCGGAGCAGATCACCCACGGCGTGGCGGACGTCATTCGCTTTCGGCTGCTGATGATCAGCGCCGGGTACGAGGACGGGATCGACGCCAATTCCCTGCGCCGCGACCCGATGTTCAAGATGGCGCTCGATCTGACGCCGTCGGATCGGGAGTTGTGCTCGCAGTCGACGATCCCGCGATTGGAGAACCTGCCGGACGTTCGCGCCCTGTTGCGGATGGGTCGCGCGATGGTCGACCTCTATTGCGGGTCGTTCGCTAAGGTTCCCAAACGGATCACGCTCGATATCGACGACACGTTCGACGCGGTCCACGGCGGCCAGCAACTGCGGTTGTTCAACGCCCACTACGACGAATACGGATTTCAGCCGATTGTGGTGTTCGACGGCGAGGGCCGTTTCATCACCGCGGTGCTTCGTCCCGCCAAACGACCGGGCGGTAAGGAGATCAAGCCTTTTCTCCGCCGGCTGTTGCGCGCGATCCGGGCTCATTGGCCCCACACCGAGATCCTGCTTCGCGGTGACAGCCACTATTGCGGCCCCGAGGTTCTCGACTGGTGTCGCGCCAACGGCCTCGACTACATCCTCGGCGTCGCGCCGACCACGACCTTGCGTCGTCATGTCGCCGATCTCGAAGCCAGCACGAAGGCGCGGTTCGAGGCCGCGTCGCGCGACGGCAAGCTTCGCCGCTTCAAGGAGTTCTTCGACGGCGCGAAAAGTTGGAGCCGGGTCGAGCGCATCATCGCCCGCGTCGAAGTCAGCGCGGAAGGGCCCGACACCCGCTTCGTCGTCACCAATCTCACGCATCGCAACGCGCGCCGGCTTTACGAAGACGTCTATTGCCGACGCGGCCAAGCCGAAAACCATATCAAGTCCTGGAAGACGCATCTGTCGGCGGACCGCACGTCCTGCACAAAGGCGACAGCCAACCAGTTCCGTCTCTTCATCCACGCCGGCGCCTACTGGCTGATGTGGGGGCTTCGCATATCGATGCCGAAGCGCTCGATGTGGCGCGTCGCGCAGTTCGACACCTTGCGCCTGCGTCTCATCAAGATCGCCGCTCGCGTCGTCGAAATGAAGACGATAATCCGCGTGCACTTGCCGACCTCATGCTCGGCGCAGAATATCCTGCGCCTCGCTCTGGAACGCATACCGCGCCTCGTCACATGAGCGACGGGGCGTGACGCCCCAAAACGCAAACCCGTCCCGTCAACCCGCAAACCACCTCCAACCGAAAATCTGGCCCCAAGCCGGAACGGAACTGCTGCGTCCACACTCAACCGAAATTACCCAATCGCGCCGAAAGCCATGCAGCACTCGTCAGGGCGATGCATAGTGCGGGCTAGTGGCTCACGTCATTGAGTTTGACGGGATTGTCTAAATCAATGGCTTGGCGATTGCGCGATGGAGATGATTCGTGGCCAGGCAAGAGGTTGCCGTCAAGAAGTACGTAGTCAAGCTGAGCGAAGAGGAGCGCGCCCGGCTCGACGACTTTGTCCGCAGGGGCAAGCGCGCCGCGCATTTGCTGACGAAAGCTCGCATCCTTCTGAAAGCGGACGTGTCGGAGGCCGGCGAGGGATGGAGCGACAGCCGGATCGCCGAGGCGCTGGACACCAGCATCCCGACGATCGAGCGAACGCGACGGCAACTTGTCGTGGAAGGCTTCGAAGCCGTCCTGATGCGCAAGTACAATCCCAAATCGGCCCCTCGCCGGATTTTCGACGGCGCCGCGGAAGCCAAGCTGATCGCTCTGGCTTGCGGATCGGCCCCGGCTGGCCACGCCAGATGGACGCTGCGTCTTTTGGAGGAGAAAGTCGTCGAGTTGCAGATCGTCGGGAGCGCCAGTGACAACACGATCGGGCGGACGCTCAAAAAAACATTCTCCAGCCCCATCGCAAGCAGCAATGGGTGATCGCGCCCGAGGCCAGCGCCGCCTTCGTCGCCAACATGGAAGACGTGCTGGAAGTTTACCAGAGGCCGCACGATCCCAAGCGCCCCCTCGTATGCCTCGATGAAACGTCGAAGCAACTCATCGCCGAGACGCGCGCGCCGATCGCGGCCACGCCGGGACAAGCGGAGCGTTACGACTACGAATACGAGCGCAATGGCGTGGCCAATCTGTTCATGATGTTCGCGCCGCTCGAAGGCTGGCGGCGCGTGAAGGTCACAGACCGGCGCGCGGCCGTCGATTACGCCCACGCGCTCAAGGATTTGTCCGACATGCATTTTCCCGGCGCGGACAAGATCGTTCTGGTGCAGGACAATCTCAGCACGCATACGGCTGCGTCGCTCTACGAAGCCTTTCCCGCCGCCGAAGCGCGCCGCCTCGTCAAACGATTCGAATGGCATTACACGCCCAAGCACGGAAGCTGGCTCGACATGGCCGAATCCGAGCTCGCCGTCCTCTCGACCCAATGCCTCGATCGCCGCATCTGCGACAAGGCCGATCTGGTCGCCGAAGTCGCCGCCTGGCAAAAGCGCCGCAACACCCTGCACGCCAAAGCGGATTGGCAATTCACAACCGCCGACGCCCGCGTCAAGCTCGCAAGGCTATACCCTCAGTTCGTCTGACTCAGGCTACTAGGATTCGGCTTCCCCGCCTTGTCCTTGAAGACTACGCGCCGAGATTACGCCAGGTTCCCTGCCCGAAGGTGGCTGGCCGGTTACAGCGCGGTAAGGGCGGATCAGAAACGCGTTACCACCGGCTCCAGCCCCTCGTTCAGGCCGTCGCCAGCGCCGCCTTTGGCCGCCGGCCGATCGTCAGCGCCAGCGCCGCCGCGATGAGGCAGGCGACGCCGGCGACATAGAGCGCCGGCAGGTAGGTGGCGAAATCGCTGCGCGAGAACCCGGCGCCGAACGCCGCCGTCGCCGCGCCGAGCTGATGGGCGGTGAAAATCCACCCGAATGTCAGGTTCGCCTTTTCGGCCCCGAACCGCTCCGCCGTCAGCCGGACGGTCGGGGGCACGGTCGCGACCCAGTCGAGGCCGTAGAAGACCGCGAAGGCCGAGAGCCCGACAACGGAGAAGTCGGTGAACGGCAGCACGATCAGCGAAAGGCCGCGCAGGCCGTAGTACATGAACAAAAGCCAGCGGTTGTCGTAACGGTCCGACAGCCAGCCGGAAAGGATCGTGCCGACAAAGTCGAAGGCGCCGATCACCGCGAGCGCGCTCGCGGCCGCGACCGGCTGGATGCCGTAGTCGCCGCAGAGCGACACCCAGTGCGTCTGGATGAGGCCGTTGGTCGAAAGCCCGCAGACGAAGAAGGTCGCGAACAAAACCCAGAAGGTGCGGCTGGCGCTGGCCTCATAGAGCGCGCGGATCGGCGACGCCATCATCGCGACGAGCCCCAGATCCTGCTTCGGCGCCGGCTGAACCGCGCGCTCGCCGTATGGAGCAAGGCCGAGGTCGGAGGGCCGGTCGCGCATGAGGGCGAGCGCGATGAGCCCGGCGACGAGCAGCAGCGCGACGACGAAGGCGACCGCGCTGCGCCAGCCATAGATTCCGTCAGCTTCGCGATCAGCGGCAGAAAGATCAGTTGTCCCGTCGCGTTGCTCGCCGTCAGCATGCCCACCACCAGACCGCGCCGCTGAACGAACCAACGCGATGCGACCGTCGCGCCGAGCACCAGCGCCACCATGCCGGTGCCGACCCCGACCACGACGCCCCACAGGGCGAGGAGTTGCCACACCTCGGTCATCGCCATCGAGGCCAGCAGCCCGCCGGCGATCACGAGCACCGCCGAGACGATTACCGCGCGCACGCCGAAGCGGTTGATGAAAGCCGCCGCGAACGGCGCGATGAGGCCGAACAGCGCAAGGCGCACCGAAAACGCGGCGGAAATTTCCGCCGTGCTCCAGCCGAATTCATGTTCGAGCGGCTGGATGATGACGCCCGGCGCGCCCATCGCTCCCGCCGTCGCCAGCATGACGAGGAAGGTCGCTCCGGCGACGATCCAGCCGTAATAGACGCCCCGTTCGGCCATGGCGCCCGCGAGCGGATCGGAAAGAGAGAACGGCGCGGATCGCCTTTGCGGCGGAGGAGCCTTCGAAATCGTTCCAGCCGGATCCGACGCGCTCATCTTTCAACCCCATATTGCGGCTAGGCGCCCGCATATTCGCAAAAAAATCAAAGACTGAGCGCAAGCGTCCGAAGCCGCTCCGCCTCGGCGGCGCCCAGATGAGCCTCGACCCGCCGCTGCGCTTCGTCCCACAGCGGCGCGGCGCGCTCCAGCGTCTCGCCGCCGGCAGGGGTGAGCCGCACCGCCGCCTCGCGCTGGTCGGCGGCAGAAGCCGTACGCACAAACCCAAGCTCTTCCAGGGCCTTTACGTTGCGTCCGACCGTCGATCGGTCCAATTCGACCAGCCGCCCGAGTTTCGTGAGCGAAACCGTTCCGGCGCGCTGGATTCGTCTGAGCAGACTGTATTGCGCGAGCGTGACGCCGGCGGGCGCGAGGATCGAAGTCATAAAGGGCGGTCGTCTTTCGCGCCGCGGTCCGAACCGCCGCGCAATAGCAGATCGTGTTCATGTGCGGGCATATACCCGCATTGCGTTGAACGCGCAAGCGGGCGCCGACCGGCCCTGGCTCTTTCCGCCAAAGAGCCGTCCGGCCGCGAGCTTTTGAGCCGCGCGCGACGCTCCTGGCGCTTTTGGGCGCTTTTCTGAGGCAATTTGCAAAATTTCTTAACGTCGCCCGAATTGCAGGATAAGCAAACGCTTGGCGCAGAGTTGCGCGTTGAATCGACAAGTCCAGACGTCGCGACGTTCGCCGCCGCCGTCGGCTTATGTTGGGAGGTGCGTCGGTTCGCGCATCGCGCTTATGCGCATGTGGCAGGAGTGCGGACATGTCTCACGCGGTCAATCTCACGGCGTCCCATCAGCTGCGGCGCGACGCGCGCATCATCGGCCTCCTGTTCGCCAGCACCACCAGCATGATCGGTTCCGGCTGGCTGTTCGGCGCCTTCCACGCCGCCAAGATCGCTGGCCCACTCAGCATCTGGAGCTGGGTCGTGGGGGCCGTCATCATCATGCTGATCGCGCTTTGCTTCGCCGAACTGGCGGCGCTCTTTCCGCGCAGCGGCGCGCTTGTGCACATGAGCCACGCGAGCCACGGGGAGGGGTTGGGCCGGATCTGGGCCTGGATGCTGTTCCTCGCCTATGTCGCAGTTCCATCGGTCGAAGCGGAAGCGGTCGTCACCTACGCCAACAACTACCTTCCCTATTTCATCCAACCCGGTAGCGCGGGCCTGCTCACGCCGGCCGGGTTCGTCGCCTGCGCGGCGCTCCTGGTCATATTCGCGGCGCTCAACCTTCTCGCGGTGCGCACGCTTCTCACCGTCAACACAACCGTGACCTGGTGGAAGGTCGCGGTGCCTGTGCTGACCATCATCGCCCTCATTCTCGCGAGCCGCCGCTGGGACGTCTGGGGGGCCGATCCGCACAGCTACCAGCTCACCGGCGTGTTCACCGCCTTGCCAGTCGCCGGCGTCGTCTTCAGCTATCTCGGGTTCCGCACCGCCATCGACCTTGGCGGCGAGAGCGCGAATCCCGGCCGCGACATCCCGCTTGCGGTCATCGGCTCCGTGCTGATCGCGGCCGTCATCTACATCCTGCTTCAGGTCGCCTTCCTCATGGCTCTGAGGCCCGAGGATCTGGCGCACGGATGGCCGCAGCTCACCTTTTCCGGGGCGGCGGGGCCGTTCGCCGGGCTTGCGGCGACGCTGGGCATGAGCTGGCTCGCCGCTCTCCTCTATATCGACGCCTACATTTCGCCGAGCGGCACGGCGCTCATGTATCTGACCGGCGGCTCGCGAATCCTGTTTGCGACGGGCGAGACCGCCGCCGGCCCGCGCTGGCTCACTTCGCTGAACTCGGCGAGCGCCCCCTGGGCCGGCGTGCTCGTGATGTGGGTCGTCGGCGTCCTGTTCCTGTTGCCGTTCCCGGCGTGGAAACTGATGGTCTCCTACATCACCTCGGTGACCGTCATCACCTACGGGCTTGGACCGCTCGTTCTGCTGGTGCTTCGGCGCAACCAGCCGACGCTGCGGCGGCCGTTCCGGCTGTGGGGGGCCGAGATCCTCGCCCCGATCGCCTTCATCTGCAGCAACTGGGTGCTTTACTGGACCGGCTTGAGGACGGACACCTTCCTCTACATCCTCATGCTCGCGGGTCTTCGTGCTCTACGCCCTCTACTACCACCTGATCGCCCGGATGCCGCCGGGCGAGTTCGGCTGGCGTTATATCGCCTGGCTCGTCCCCTGGTTTGGCGGCATGTGGGTGATCTCGGCCCTTGGCGACATCGACGGGGGCCTCGGATGGCTCACCTTCTGGCCGGCGGGGCGGTCGTCGTTGCGATCTGGAGCCTCGTCGTCATCGCGTTCGCGCTCAAATCGGCGCTGCCTGCGGTCGAGACCGCGAAGATGATGGCGCAGATGGAGTTGACCGTCTGAGACGCGCGCGGCGAAAAAGTTTACGCCGGTTTTTCGCGCAAAAGCGCGCGAAATCAAGGAATCCAGGGCAGGCTGCGATTCGATTGAATCGCAGCCTGCTTTGGACGCGCGTCGGCTCGCAATCGGGTCGGCTCAGGCCTCCGCGCCGCCGGCGAGGCGAGTCGCGATCGAACTCGATCCGGGAGCCTAGCGCATCGATGGTCGAGGCCATGGCCTGGGCGCGTCGTTCGGCCTCCTCCGAGCGCTTGCGCTCGGCCGCCGCCTCGTCGCGCGCTTCCGTCAGATTATCGGCGATGGTCAGCGCGGCCATGATGACGAGCCGCTGGTCGCCGATCTCCCCGAACGTCTTGCGCATTTCGCCGATCTTCTCGTCGATCAGGCCGGCAAGCGACTCGAGTCGCGCCTCTTCCCCCGGGTTGCAGGCAAGGCGATATTTGCGCCCGTCAATGGTGACCGAAACCTGTGACATGGCGCGCGCCTCTCCTGCGGCGTACTGGCCTCATGGCTCCGGGTCCGGCGCCAGCCGGCCGAGAACGCGTTCGATCGCCTGAGCGGCGTGGGCGAGCCGCTTGGCCGCTTCGCTGTTGGCGGATTCGAGAGCCCGCGACCGGTCGACGGCGGCGTCGAGCTCGACCGCGAGCCGCGAGCGGTCGTCCTGCATCAGCGCGAATTCCTCTTGCGTGGTTGCGCGCGCTTCGTCGTGGCGCATGCGCAGATCGGTGGCCCACTCGAGCGATTCGACTGCGGAGGCAAGTCGTTTGAGCGATATCTCAAGCGATTCCATGGAGGTTTTGATTCCGTCCATTGTGACGCTTTGTTTACGCGATGCTTGAACGGAACGTCAACGCGCGCGCAGACGCAATTGACAGGTTCCTGCGACCGCCTCTAACTGACGCGCCGTTCCGGCCCGGCAAACCACTGCCCCAGCTCGGAACAACGGATAGCCCACGCCCCGTTTCTTGAGGAGACCCCGATGACGACGAGCGTGTCTCACGACGCGATGGCCAATGCGATTCGCTTTCTCGCCCTCGACGCGGTCGAGAAGGCCAAGAGCGGCCACCCTGGTCTGCCAATGGGATCGGCCGACGTCGCGACGGTGCTGTGGCGCGACAAGCTCAAATTCGACGCCTCCGATCCTCATTGGCCCGATCGGGACAGGTTTGTCCTGTCCGCCGGCCACGGATGCATGCTGCTCTATGCGCTTCTCTATCTGACCGGCGTCGGCGGCCCCAAGGGGCTCGCCATCGAAGACCTCAAGCAGTTCCGGCAGGTCGGTTCGAGAACCCCGGGCCATCCCGAATATTGGTGCGCTCCGGGCGTCGAGACGACGACTGGCCCGCTGGGGCAGGGGATTGCGACCTCGGTCGGCATGGCGATCGCGGAGCGCATGATGGCCGCCCGCTTTCCCGGCATCGTCGACCACCACACTTACGTCCTCGCTTCCGACGGCGACTTGATGGAAGGCGTGAGCCAGGAAGCGATCGCTATCGCCGGCCATCTCAAGCTCAACAAGCTGATTGTTTTCTGGGACAACAACGGGATCTCGATCGACGGACAGGTCCCGGTCCTCGCCGACAATGTCGACCAGGTCGCCCGCTTCCAGTCGGCGGGCTGGAATTCGACCCACATTGACGGGCACGATCCCAAGGCGATTCTCGACGCCATCCACGCCGCGCAGAACTCCGACCGGCCGACGATGATCGCCTGCAAGACGACGATCGGCTTTGGCCTGCCAACGCATGCGGGAACCAGCAAGGCGCACAGTGACGCGCAGGGCGCCTCCGAGGTCGCCGGCGCGCGCAAGACCCTGAACTGGCCCTACGAGCCATTTGTCATCCCCGACGACATTCTCGCCGCCTGGCGCAAGGCGGGAACGCGCTGCACGCCGCAGCGCGACGCGTGGAACCGCGCAGTCGAGGCGCTTGACCCGAAGGAACGCGCCGAATTCGAACGGCGACTGCGCGGCGACCTGCCGCAGGATTTCGACAAGGTTATCGACGCCTACAAGCAGAAGCTTGTCGCTGAAAAGCCGGAGGTCGCTACCCGCAAGTCAGGCCAGGCGGCGCTCGATGTCATCGGAGCCGCCGTGCCCGAACTTGTCACCGGCTCGGCCGACCTTACTCCGTCGAACAACACGAAGTTCTCGGGGGAAAAGGAAATCACCGCCAATGATTTTTCCGGTCGCTATATCCACTGGGGCATCCGCGAGCACGGAATGATTGCGGCGTGCAACGGCATCGCCCTGCACGGCGGATTTATCCCCTCGGGGGCGTCGTTCTTCTGCTTCACTGACTATTGCCGCCCCTCGCTCAGGCTCGCGGCGCTGATGGGGATCAGGGTCGTGCATGTGTTTACTCATGACTCCATCGGCCTTGGCGAGGATGGCCCGACCCACCAACCCGTCGAACATCTGGCGGCGATGCGCGCGATGCCGGACTTCTATATCTGGCGCCCGGCGGACAGCGTCGAGACCGTCGAGTGCTGGCAGGCGGCGCTCGAGCGTGAGCATTCGCCCTCGATCCTCGCGCTGACTCGGCAAGGCTTGCCGGCCTTACGACTCACGCATGTGGCGGAAAATTTGTGCGCGCGCGGCGGCTACGAGATCTCTCCTGCTTCCGGACAGGCCGAAGTGTCGATCTTCGCTTCCGGCTCCGAAGTGTCGCTCGCCATCGCCGCGCAGGCGCAATTGAAGGAGAAGGGCGTGGCCGCCCGGGTCGTATCGATGCCTTGCTTCCCCGCGTTCTTCGAGCAGCCCGAGGACTATCGCCGCTCGGTGATCGGCTCCGCCAAGGTGAAGGTCGCAGTCGAGGCGGCGGTGAGATTCGGATGGGACGCCATCATCGGCGACGGCCCCTTCATCGGAATGAAGAGCTTCGGCGAGAGCGGACCCTATAAAGCTGTCTACCAGCATTTCGGCATCACGCCGGAGGCGGTGGTCGAGGCGGCGCTGAGCCGGCTTCATGCCTGACCCGGCAGGCTCGCGGCGCTCTTTCGGTCCTAGGCGCACGGGTCCAGGTTTGGGGCGCGCCTTAGCGCGCGCCGGGCTTTGCCGAAGCCGGAAGGAGGGCGCCTGTTTTTGCGGCAAATCAAGGCAAGTGTCGCATTTTCCCACGAACCTGTAGACTTCGGATCGGGGATTGGACAATAAGCGGAGTTTCAGCGGTTTGACGTGCGAGGCGTCGGCGGGCCTTGCCCGCGGCGCCGGCGCGAGAGGAGAGATCGGGATGGTTGCCAAGGTAGCGATCAACGGCTTCGGCCGGATTGGGCGGCTCGTGCTGCGCGGCATTCTGGAGTCGGGTCGCAAGGATATCGAGGTTGTCGCGATCAACGATCTGGGTCCAATCGAGACCAACGCCCATCTCCTGCGCTTCGACAGCGTGCACGGGCGCTTTCCTCATAAGGTCAAGGTCGAGGGCGACAACATCGTCATCGACGGCCACAAGATCAAAGTGACCGCGATCAAGGATCCGGCGGAGCTTCCGCACAAGGCGCTCGGCGTCGACGTCGCGCTCGAATGCACCGGCATCTTCACCGCGCGCGAAAAGGCGGCGGCCCATCTCAAGGCAGGGGCCAAGCGGGTGCTCATTTCGGCGCCCGCGGAAGGCGCGGACCGGACCGTCGTCTATGGCGTCAATGACGACAAGCTGACCAAGGACGATCTCGTCGTCTCCAACGCTTCGTGCACCACCAATTGCCTGGCGCCGGTCGCCAAGGTGCTCAATGACGCGATCGGCATCGAGCACGGTTTTATGACGACGATTCATTCCTATACCGGCGACCAGCCGACGCTCGACACCCTGCATAAGGATCTCTATCGCGCGCGCGGCGCGGCTTTGTCGATGATCCCAACCACCACTGGGGCCGCGAAAGCGGTCGGCCTCGTTCTGCCGGAGCTCAAGGGCAAGCTCGACGGCGCCGCGATCCGCGTGCCGACCCCGAACGTGTCGGTCGTCGATCTCAAGTTCGTCGCCAAGCGCAAAACCGACAAGGACGAGATCAACAATGCGGTGAAGGCGGCGGCGGACGGCAACGGGCCGCTCAAGGGCATTCTCGGCTATACAGATCAGCCCAACGTCTCGAGCGATTTCAACGGCGACGACCGTTCTTCGATCTTCCATCTCGACCAGACCAAGGTCATCGACGGCAATTTCGTCCGGGTGCTCTCCTGGTACGACAACGAATGGGGCTTCTCCAACCGCATGGCCGACACTGCGGTCGCGATGGCGAAGCTAATCTGAGGATTGGCTGTCACCCCCGCGGAGAGCGGGGGCCAGAATCGTGTCGCGAAGGCCCCGCTCGACCGGACGCGGCTGAACTGGGCGCCCGCTTCACGCGGGCATGACAGAACCGGAATGCTTCGCTGCCGCCCGACGCTTTGGGAGGTCCTATGACAAAGCCGTTCCGCACCCTCGACGACGTCGATGTCGCGGGAAAACGCGTCCTCCTGCGCGTCGACCTCAACGTGCCGACGGAGAACGGGCGCGTGGCCGATGCGACGCGCATCGAGCGCGTCGCGCCGACCATCACGGAGGTCGCCGACAAGGGCGGCAAGGTCATTCTTCTGGCGCATTTCGGCCGCCCCAAGGGCGGACCGGATGCGGCCAATTCGCTCAGACCCGTCGCCGCCGCGGTCGCCGACGTCATCAAGCGCCCGGTCGCCTTCTGCGCCGACTGCATCGGCGAGACGGCGGCGGCGGCAATCGCCAAAATGAACAACGGCGACGTGCTGCTCCTGGAGAACACCCGCTTCCATAAGGGCGAGGAAAAGAACGATCCGGCGCTTGTCGAAGAGTTCGCCAAGCTCGGCGACGTGTACGTGAACGATGCCTTCTCCGCCGCCCACCGCGCCCACGCCTCGACCGAAGGGCTCGCCCACAAGCTCCCCGCCTATGCAGGTCGCGCGATGCAGCAGGAGCTCGAGGCGTTGACTCTCGCGCTCGGCAATCCTGCGCGTCCGGTCGTCGCGATCGTCGGCGGCGCCAAGGTATCGACCAAGCTCGAGCTCCTCGGCAATCTCGTGACCAGGGTCGACGTGCTCGTCATCGGCGGCGGCATGGCCAACACCTTCCTGTTCGCCGAGGGCAAGGGTGTCGGCAAGTCGCTGTGCGAGAAGGACCTCGCCGAGACCGCGCGCTCGATCGCCGCGGCGGCTGAGAAGGCCAAATGCCGCATTCTGCTGCCGGTCGACGCGACGGTGGCCAAGGAGCTGAAAGCCCACGCCCCCGCCCATGTCGTCAGCGTCGATCATGTGCCCGAGGATGAGATGATCCTCGACATCGGCCCGAAGTCGGCGGCGGGCGTCGAGGAAGTACTGGCCCACGCTAAAACGCTGGTGTGGAACGGCCCCTTCGGCGCGTTCGAAACGCCGCCCTTCGACGAGGCGACGATGGCGATCGCGAAGACGGCCGCGGTGCTCACCAGGCAAGGCAAGCTGAAGTCGGTCGCGGGCGGCGGCGACACCGTCGCGGCGCTCAACGAGGCCAAGGTCGGGGGCGACTTCACCTATGTCTCGACCGCGGGCGGGGCTTTCCTCGAATGGATGGAAGGCAAGGCGCTGCCGGGCGTCGAGGCGCTGAGGGCGAAGTAGCGTCGGCACTACGCCACCGTCTTGTCATGCCCGCGCAAGCGGGCATTGAGCCAAGACATTGATCGAACTATGGCGACTGTATTGCGCGGGTCAAGCGAAGCTTGCTTGATCGAAAGTGATGTCGTCGCGAATGAGGGCGTTTGCGATGCCGACCATTCGGCGGGCGACGGCGACGAGGGCGACCTTTGCGGGTTTTCCTGCTGCGCGCAGGTCGAGATAGATCTGCTTGAACCTGGGATGGCTTCGCACCGCGACGAGGGCGGCCATGTAGAAGGCGGCGCGCAAGCAGGGGCGGCCCCCGGAGATGGCGTTGCGCCCGAGCGAAAGTCCGGATTGCGACGGATGGGGCGCGAGGCCTGCGAGGCTCGCGGCTTCCTTTCGTCCGATTTCGCCCAGCTCCGGCATTTCGATGACGACCAGGGTGGAGATGCGCGCAGCAATGCCGGGCATAGAGGACAGAATGGCGCGCCGGCGCGCCATTCTGTCCTCGGCCTCAATGCGGCGGTCGAGTTCGGCTTCGATCGCCCGGCGTCTGTCTTCGAGCAGCGCGATCATCTCCCGGCAGGAGTTGAGAATCAGCGGATCGAAGGCCTGCTTGAGGCGTGTCTTCTCGATCGCGATGGATTTCAGTCAGCTGCCGCCGCCTTGTCGACAGCGCCTTGAGACCCGCCTGTCCGGCGTCCCTGAGAGGTCGCAGCTCATCGGCCATGACGTGAGCAAAGCGCGCAATCAGGCTTGCGTCCAGCTTGTCCGTCTTGGCGATGAGGCCCTCGGCGTCGCGAAACGCCTTGATCCGCCGCGGATTGACCATAAAGACCGTGACGTCCGCTTCGATCAGCGCCGCCGTCAGCCTCCGCGCATAGCCCCCGATCGCCTCCAGCGCCACCCGGCCCACGCCACGCTGGCCCAGGGCGGCGACAATTGTTGCAATACCCGCCTCGTTGTTGCGCACACGGATCGGCTTGCCGAAGGGATGAAACCCGAGGTCAAGCCAAGTCGAGCCGACGTCAACGCCGGCTGAAACGGAACTCTCCAGCATGAGATTGATCCTGTCCTATACGCGGGCGCGCCTTAAGGCGGCCCCTGCGACTGTTCGGAACAAACACCCGCATCCAGGACCCAGCCAGAGTCCGAGCCCCTCGATCCGATAGAGCACGAAACAAGGCCCCGGATTCCCACGATCGCCGGATGCAACGACTCGATCTTATCCAAGCCGCCGCGCAGGTATAGGATTCCCGCTTGCGCGGGAATGACGAGCGGCCGCGAATGTGTACAATCTGGCGCAGCATACACATATCTGCAAAACGGCGGCCATGCGCACCAATATCGAGATGCGGCGGGACCGACCGTCGCGCCCGTTGTGATCCTGGTCGACAGCTCGGTCTGGATCGCTCACCTTCGGGGCTCTTTGACGCCGGCGACTGTGAAACTCGAAGCTGCGGTGGTCTCGGAGCCGATCCTTGTCGGCGATCTTATTCTGCTCGAAGTTGTTCAAGGGGCGCGGGACGACCTTCACGCGGCGCGCATCGAACGGGGCTTGCGCCGGTTCGAAATTGTGCCGCTGCTCGACGCCGATCTCGCAACGCGCGCGGCGAGGAACTACCGTCGTCTCAGAGATATGGGAATAACGATCCGCAAGACGAACGACATCATCATCGGCACGTTCTGCATCGAGCGGCGCTGTTCGCTGCTGCATGACGACCGCGATTTTGCGCCAATGGAGGAGCATCTCGGCCTTGTGGCGGCTTAAATCCGCGCCGACCTACCGCGCCCGCACCGCAAGACTCTGCGTCGCGCGCCCGATCATGCCCCGTTCGTCATAGAGCGCCGATTCGGCGAGCCCGCAGCCGTTGGCGCCGAAGAGACTGCGCGCCTCGAGACAGATCCACTCGCCCTGCGGACGGCGGAAGAGGTTGATCGTCAGATCGCAATTGAGAAAAATATATTTGGCGAAGTCCAGCGACGCGCTGATCCCGTTGCCGGAATCGCCGGCGACCGCGACGCGCTGATAAGGGCTCGGCTGTTCGCCTTTGACCAGCGGGTGGTTCATGCGAAACCAGGCGGCGCAGGGTCCATTGAAGAAATGTCCCTCCGCGAGCCGATTCTCCACCAGTTCGGCATAGCCGAACGATCCGGCGCCGAAACCCATCCTGACGACCGGGCATTCGTCGGGCGGCTTCGGCGCGGCAGGCGGCGGATGGCCTAGGGTCCCTTCGGGAACCGGCAGGTCCTCTTCGCGCTGCACGAGCGCGGTGAAACGGGCGATGTCCTTGCCCTCGGCGGTCAGGCGGCCGGAATAGTGGCCGGTGGTGCGGCCGGCATAGTCCGTCGCGACCTCGACGCGGCATTCGCCGATCGGCGCGGGCCGGATGAGATTGACGGTGAGCCGTGCGAGATGGGTGAGGCCGTCGTTGGCGGCGGCGCGTTCGATCGCACGGGCGATCAGGGCCGAGGGCGGCCCGGCGTGCTGGTGCCCGGGATTCCACGGGCCCGCGGGTGAGCGGGCTCGCGCGAAAGGCGCCCTCGCCGAGATCGACATAAGCTGCGTCCAATGAGAGTCTCCGCCGTTGCGCCGCCCTGGCTCATCGGCGCATCTGGATTTTGCGCTCCCCGAACCCTCGGCGCAAGATGGTTCGTATGTAAACCAATGAGGCCCGCCATGCGAGTGGGACGAACGAGCGCCTGGTTGCCGCTCGCTGGGCGATGCGGGTGAAGGGCGCCGAGGTTGAGAGCGCGTTCGAGGCCATCAGGCGCACCGGCCTCGTTCCGCGCGGCGCATTGCGCCTCGAGCGAGAGCGAGCGGCGAGGCTCGCTCGCCGCCATTCGCACGATCGTGCTCGCCGGCATGGCCGGGCGCGACGGCTGGAGCGCCTTCGCCGCGTCGCCCGAGGCGAGCGATGGCCTTGGCGATCCGCTCGACCGCTGGAGCCGGCGGGTGATCGGGAGCTCTGGCGCGCGAACTCGGCGCGACGGCGCTCTTTCCCTTCGGCGGGCCGCCATATTGGCCGTTCCAGCAATGGGCGCGGCGCGCCGAGCCGGTCCATGCCTCGCCGATCGGAATTCTGATCCATCCCGCGCTATCGGGCTATGGCATTCCTATCGCGGCGCGCTGGGCTTTTCCGAAGCGCTCGCGGTCCCCGAGCCCGAGCCCGTCCCAAGCCCATGCGAATCCTGCTCAGGGCGCTGGTGCCTGAAAGCCTGTCCGGTCGGCGCGTTCTCGGCCGCCGGCTACGACGTCGCCGCCTGCGTCGGCCCATGTGAAGAGCCCGGCCGGCGCGGATTGCATGGCGCTCGGCTGCCGGGCGCGCCGCGCCTGCCCGGTCGGCGCGGAACACGCCTACGGCCCCGAACAGGCGAATTTCCACATGCGTGCGTTTCTCGCCGGGCAGGGCGGCGCTTGAGGACCCCGGCTCGCGCCCACTGAAGGCGGAAACGTAAAAATCGCCGGCGCAATGTGAGCCGCGGCGTCAGCCCGGATTGGTCGCCAGTGACGATCCAGATCGCCGCGCCGAGCGGCACGCTGTCGCCGCGCGCGTGGGCGGCCAGCGCCTTGCGGATGTCGGCCTCCACGGCGGCGCGAACCGCCTCGCTCTGCCCTTCGAGCATCCGGCTCGTCGGCCCGATCGTCATTGCGGCCCTGACGGCCGTGTCGAGTCCGCGGCCGACCGCGATGTCGAGCTCGAGGTCGTGGGGCTCGAGCAGCGATGTCGGCGAAGCCCGCTTCGCTCAAGATCCGCCGCACCCGCGCCTCGCTGGCGAAGGCGAACGGTCCCGGCGCCTCGGGATCCGTTTCGGGCAGGGGCGGGGCGTGTTTGCCCGCTTCGCGCAGCGGCAGGATGAAGAAGGGGTTTTGCTTCGCCTCCCGCCAGCAGGCGAAGGCGAGCCGCCCGCCGGGCTTTAAGGCCGCTGCGCAGGTTGGCGAAGGAGCGCGCCGGGTCGGCGAAGAACATGACGCCGAACCGGGACGCCACGAGGTCGGCTGCTTCGGGCTCGAAGGCGTAGACGGTGGCGTCGGCGCGTTCGAACCGGATCGGCAGGCCTTCGCGCCCGCTCGCGGGCGCGCGCGAGCATCGGCTCGGAAATGTCGAGCCCCAGGACTTCGCCTCCGGGGCGACGCGTGCGGCGAAGTCGATCGTCGTCGCGCCGCAGCCGCAGCCGACGTCGATCACGCGCTCGCCCGGCTTCGGGCGCGCCGCGGCGATCAGCCGGTCGGAAACCGGGCTCAGCACCTGATCCTGATGCTCTTGATGGTCGGTCCATTTCTGTCCGGCGACGCAGTTCCAGTATTCGGCCTGGGCGGCGTTGTCGGCGTGGAGCGGCGTGGCGGACATGGAGCCTCCCGTTTTCGGCTCAGGCGGGCGAAGCGAGCGGTTTGCCCTTTTCGACGACATAAGTCGAGATGATGACGGTCTTGGCCGGCCCGTTCACGCCGCCATGCGGCGTGCGGGTCGGGACCTGGAATCCGTCGCCGCGCGCCGAGCTTGAGCGCGCCCTGGCCCTCGATCGTAAGCTCCGTTCCGCCCTCGGCGACATAGCCCGATTCGATGCCCGGATGGGTGTGGCGCGCGACGGCTGCGCCCGGGGCGAGTTCGATCCGCATCTCGATGGTGGCGTAACCGTCCACCGGTCCGTCGGTCTGCTTGATGAGCGTCCGCTTCAGGCCCGGCGGCGCAGTCGTGTCCGCGTCGGCCTCGCTCGCAAGAAAGCCCGCCGCCGCGCACAGGCCGCAGGCGGTGAAAAGGCGTCGTGTCAGCATGAAGTGTCCTCCCATGGTGCGGCCGGCTGTTGCGCCGGACTCGCGCGGCGACCAGTTGAGCCAAGTTTCCGCCCGAGCGCAACAGCGATGGGGCTCACGCGTGCTCGTCGACGCGCAATATTCCGTCGCGCCGCTTTTTCGTAGACCCCGAGCCGAGGGAAGGGCATGCTTTGCGGGCTCTGCTGTCACGCAAATGATATTGGGGACCGGTAAGCCCGACGAACCGGGGAGAACGGAACAAGAGGTGAGGGAAACGGGGCGGCGAAAGGTCCTCCGTCATTCGCAAAAGAAGAACTGGAGAAGATGACGATGGCGACCACTCTGTCGAAGAAGGAAAGCGCCGCGCCGAAGACCGGAAGCACGCTGTCGAAGACGGAAAGCGCGCTGATCGACGCCTACTGGCGCGCCGCCAACTATCTGTCCGTCGGCCAGATCTACCTGTTCGACAATCCGCTTTTGCGCGAGCCGCTCAAGGAGGAGCACATCAAGCCGCGCCTCCTCGGGCACTGGGGCACGACGCCAGGCCTCAATTTCGTCTACGCGCACCTCAATCGGCTGATCAAGAAGCTCGATCTCGACATGATCTATGTCACCGGTCCCGGCCACGGGGGCCCGGGGCTGGTCGCCAACACATATCTCGAAGGCACGTACAGCGAAGTCTATCCGCACGTCTCGCAGGACGTGGAGGGCATGAAGCGGCTCTTCACCCAGTTCTCGTTTCCTGGCGGGATTCCGAGCCATGTCGCGCCCGAGACGCCGGGCTCGATCCACGAAGGGCGGCGAGCTTGGCTATGCGCTGTCGCACGCCTATGGCGCGGCCTTCGACAATCCCGACCTCATCGTCGCCGCGGTGGTGGGCGACGGCGAAGCGGAAACGGGGCCCATGGCCACGAGCTGGCATTCGAACAAGTTCCTCAATCCGGTCCGTGACGGCGCCGTGCTGCCGATCCTGCACCTCAACGGCTACAAGATCGCCAATCCGACGGTGCTGGCGCGCATCAGTCATGAGGAGCTCGAATTGCTGTTTCGCGGCTACGGATACAAGCCCCATTTCGTCGAGGGGCATGAGCCGGGCCGTGATGCACGAACTGATGGCGGCGACGCTCGAAACGGTGATCGGCGAGATCCGCGACATCCAGGCCGACGCGCGGAAGAATGGATTTTCCAAACGCCCGATCTGGCCGATGATCGTGATGCGCACGCCGAAAGGCTGGACCTGCCCCAAGGAGATCGACGGCAAGAAGGAGGAGGGCTACTGGCGCTCGCACCAGGTGCCGATGAGCGCCATGCGCGGCCACCCGGAGCATGTCCGCATCCTCGAGACATGGATGAAGAGCTATCGCCCGGAGGAGCTGTTCGACGAGCGCCGGCCGCCTCAAGGCCGAACTCGCCGCGCTTCCCCCGCAGGGAACCCGCCGGATGAGCGCCAATCCGCACGCCAACGGCGGGCGCGCTCTTGCGCGATCTCAGGCTCCCGGACTTTCGCGACTATGCGGTCAGCGTGCCTTCGCCTGGCGCCACAATCGCGGAGGCGACGCGGGTCATGGGCCAGTTCCTCCGCGACGTGATGAAGCTCAATCTGGAATCGAAAAACTTCCGCCTGTTCAGCCCGGACGAGAACAATTCCAACCGCTGGCAGGACGTGCTCGAGGTCACGAACCGCGCCTGGGTCGCCGAGACCCTCTCTTACGACGATCATCTCGCAGCCGACGGACGGGTGATGGAGATGCTGAGCGAGCACCAGTGCCAGGGCTGGCTCGAAGGCTATCTCCTGACCGGCCGGCACGGCTTCTTCTCCTGCTACGAGGCCTTCATCCACATTATCGATTCGATGTTCAACCAGCATGCGAAGTGGCTCAAGGTCTGCGATCATATCAAATGGCGCCGGCCGATCGCCTCGCTCAATTATCTCTTGTCGAGTCACGTCTGGCGCCAGGACCACAACGGCTTTTCGCACCAGGATCCCGGCTTCATCGATCACGTGATGAACAAGAAGGCAGAGGTGGTGCGCATCTATCTGCCGCCGGACGCGAATTGCCTGCTCTCCGTCACCGACCATTGCCTGAAGAGCCGCAACTACGTGAACGTCATCGTGGCGGGCAAGCAGCCCTCGCCGCAATGGCTGACCATGGACGAGGCGGTCAAGCATTGCGAGGCAGGCTTGGGGATCTGGCCATGGGCGAGCAACGACCACGGCGGCGAGCCGGATGTGGTGATGGCCTGCTGCGGCGACGTGCCGACGCTCGAGACGCTGGCTGCGGTCGCCCTCCTGCGCGAGCACGCGCCCGAACTCAAAATCCGGGTCGTCAATGTCGTCGATCTGATGACGCTCCAGCCGCACAGCGAGCATCCGCACGGCGTCTCCGACCGCGACTTTGACGCTCTCTTCACCGTCGACAAGCCGATCATCTTCGCCTTCCACGGCTATCCGTGGCTCATCCATCGCCTGACCTATCGAAGGACCGGCCACGACAACATTCATGTGCGCGGCTACAAGGAAGAGGGAACGACGACCACGCCTTTCGACATGTGCGTGCTCAATGAAATCGATCGGTTCCATCTGGTCGGCGACGTCATCGACCGCGTGCCCAAGCTCGGCGAACGCGCGGCTTACGCCAAGCAGGCGATTCGCGACCGGCTCATCGACCATCGCCAATATATCCGCCGCTACGGCGACGACATGCCGGAGATCAAGAACTGGACCTGGGGCGGCCACGGCGCCGCCGCGCGGGGAACAAGTTCGACCGAGGGCGACAACGTCTGACCGGTGCGTTGGGCCGTTGCCCTCGCTCGCGCCTGAGTGTCATAAGCGCGCGGTATTGAGAGTTGGTCGGGAGGGCCACGGCCAATGGGCCGACCGGCAGCGGGCCGAGCCGCGCGCTTCGCCCCACCGTTTATTGACAAAATCAGAAACTAGCGCTATAAATACGCGAATTGTCGGAATCGATCCGCGCCTGGCCGGCAGCCGCGCGCGGAGAGGCGCGGCTGTTTGAAAATCCTGGCTTGACTACAACCGGGGCGGGAAACAGGAGAAAAGGGAGAAATTTTTTTAGTAACTCCCAAGCCGTCTGTTTTCAGGCTGCGATTGCGAGGAGGAGTTGGGAGGGGTTTGCAGTGAGGGCTTTGAGAATGTTGAGGCCGTGCTTTCGTGCGGTGGAGACGATGGACCTCATGCGGACGAAGACGTGAGCGCCTTCGAAGGTGCGGAAGCCGCCCGAGATTTTCATTTTGACCTTGGCCATGCGCAGGTCCTGTTCGGCCAGGTTATTGGTGAACGGGACGTCGAAGTCGACGAGGAAGCGCAGGGTCTCGTCCTTGAAGGTCTTGAAGCGGATGAGGAGATTATGGCCTGGGCGCTGCTTCTTTCGTTTTTTCGAGCCGGGCGAAGGATCGAAGGCCGGCAGGGCGCGATGGAAGGCGAGCCCTTCCCGAACGGCCTGCCAGTAGCGGTCGACGAAGCCTTGCACGCGTTCGGGTTCGAGCGCCCGGGCGCCGGCCTCTTTGGCTTGGCGCACGGCCTTTGCGGCGTCGAGGAGGACGTCGCGCATGGCTTGCGCCCACGGCTCCTTGTCGATCTCGATGAGCGCCTTGAGTTCGCGCAGGTGATGGGCGTTGCAGAAGGCGTGAGCGACGTCCGCGAGGGCGTTGTAGGGGCGGAAATGGTCATGCACGACGACGCCGCCCTTCAACCCTGCGGGAACATCGCCGCGCGCCGCTCCGACCCGGTAGAAGGTATGGCTCCGGCTCGACGTCGTATGCAGCCATTGCAGGGAGCCTGCGATGCGAAAGCCGGTTTCGTCGAGATGCCTGACCTTGGCCCCGCCGACGCGCGTCCCGATCGCCTGATAGACGCCCTCCAGAGCCTGAGCCTTCTTGCCCATCCACGCGATCACGCTCGCCGGGCAGACGAGCGGCGCGCCGAACAGGTCCTGAAGCGCCTGCGCCGTCCGGTCCTCGGGCACAAGCTGCTGCACGTTGAGATAGACCGCCGCCGCCTTGATGCGCTCGCCATATTGGGTCGGCGAGATCACGCCGTCGGGGAACGCAGCCCGCGTCACGCCGCGGCATCGGGCGCAGGCATAGATGGCGCCCTGGTGCTCCGTGACCTCGATCAGCCGCTCGGGCAGGTCGAACACCTGACGCGTCTCCACCCCGGTCTGCATCGAAGCCGCGAGCGCCGCCCGGCAGCGCCGGCACGCCGCAGCCTCGTGTCGGACGACCCAGTCGGGCGTCGCCGTCCGCCGCAGCGTGTCGCCCTTGTGGCCCCGCTGTCCCCCGCTCGCCTTGCCCGAACGGCCGCGAAGGCTGCCGGGAAGGCGCGACTTCTTCCTCAGCCCGTCGCTCGAAGGCGGCTTGGAGCTCGTCGTGCTGTCCAGATCCAGCCGGCGCCGAAGCTCGGCGTTCTCGGCTCGAAGGCCCTCGTTCTCCCGCCGCAAATCGGCGACCTCCGAGCGAAGCGCGGAAATCTCGCTCCGGAGCGCTTCGATCAGCGCCTGAACTTCGGCAGGGAGAATCATCCCCACCTTAACTCACGGTTCGCCCCCGCCCGTCTCGAAAATCTCGCAAAACCTCAACGATCTCACACACCGTGTGACAATTCGGACTCACCCGGCTTGGGAGTTACTTTTTTTACTCCAATCGCTCGCAACCCCTTGAAAAGTCTCGAATTCCGAAAAATAAACGCTAGTAAACGTCAGCTATTTTACTAACGTTTACTAGCGCTTATTGGCGTTTTGCTGGCGTTTACGCGCGTTTATTGGACGCGAGGCTCGCGCGCTGGTTGCGCTCCCGGCAGGCGGTCGCGCGCCGCGGCCGCTACCGCGGCGCCGCTTGGGTCAGCTCTTGGGAGCAGCCGGCGCCGTGCGCATCTGGCGCATGTGCTCGGCGCCCGCGCGCGCCCTCTCCTTGTGCGTGTTGGCGCGGTGGCGCATGTGTCTGCTGTGCGACCCGCCTCCGCCGGCGTGGGCGGAGCTCGGCGCGGGAGCGGCCTGCGCCAGTAGCATCGGCTGCGCCGACGCGTCGGACTGAGCCATGGCGGCCAGCGGCGCAAGGCCGACGAGCGCGCCGATGCTGATCGCGGCGAATATGTTCATCAGTGAAATCCTCCCAGCCAGTTCTGGCTTGATGCCCCGCGAACCATGCGCCAATCCGGCGTCGCCTGTCCATGGGGGGATTGCGGATGATCGATGCTCGGATGCCCGATGGGTCACTCTCGCCCAGCTCATGTCCATTCCGCCATTCACAAGGCCGGGCGCCGATCAAATGCGACGTTAGGTTTGAGCATGGTGTGTAAACTGGACGGCCTCACAAAGGGGCAAGCAGCAGTCTGCAATCTTTTCGGCGTGAAGAATGATAAGAGGGCTCCTGCCTATGGGAAACCGGTTGGGACAATGCGTAACCTGATCGCGGCAGCCATCGCCGCCCTGAGCGTATCGGGTTGCGTTGACACGCAAGAGTATCCCGTTGCGCCCAATATGGTGCGGCTGGACATCAGTCCGCCAACTGCGCCGTTCATTGGCGAAACGACGCTGCGACGCGCGGCGGAGATCACGCTGCGGAACGGCTACAGCGCCTTCAGGCTCGAGCCGATCTACGTGGAGTCTTTCGATGACTTTGGCGTCATCGTCGTCATGTTTCACGCCAATGATCCGCGAGCCGCGGGCGCATACGACGCCGCGGCGGTTCTCGGGAAATACTCATGAGGCGGCGCAGGCGCGAAGCTTAGACGACGGCGGATAATGTTTCATCGCGGAAGGCAAAGGGGCGGGCGAGGCTCGTCGCTTCAGGCCTGAAACCCGATGGCAAGAGGCGCCGCGCCCTATCCCCTTTGTGGAAGCACGACATGTGTAACGACTATCGGCTGCTTGACCAATGCGGCTCACGCTTTTCGACGGCTTCTCCGAGACCAGAATCAAAATCCGCTTTTCGGAGGGCGCGCCCAACATCGAGGCGCGTGAGGACATCAAGATCACGGACACGGGCCCGATCGTACGCGCCATTGACGGACGAGCCTGGGGCCGGCGACCTGGTGCAACGGCGCTGGAGCTGGCCCGGCCAGAGCGGCAAGCCGGTCTACAATTTCCGCTCGGAGGGCCGCGAATTCACCTCGGGTCGCTGCCTGATCCCCGCCGATGGCTTCTACGAATTCACCGATCCGGCGGACCAGTAAGAAGAAGCGGAAGGACAAGTGGCTGTTCACCAAGACGGGCGAGCCCTGGTTTTGCATCGCCGGGATCTGGCGGGCCGATGAAAGACGTCGGCGAGGCCTTCACGATGCTGACGGTGCCGCCCGGCCCCGACGTCGCGCCTTACCACGATCGGCAGATCGCGATCCTCGATCGCGCGGATTGGGCGACATGGCTCGACCCTCGGTGTCAGCGAAGGCGAGTCTTGAAGCCGCTCCCCGCAGGCAGCCTTGCCGTCGAGCAGGTGGGCTAAATACGTCGGTCACGCCCCTTTGCATAAGCGCACATGAGCAGAAGAATGAGCCAGCCAGCGGCTCCTGCAGCTACGATTGTCACGACACCTTCCTCATTGAACTCTGATTGAATGGTTAACGTCTGAAGGGCCGCCGTTCCTTCACATCCGCTCGGCGATTTTGAAGACAAGCCAGCCGAGGCGGCGAAACCCCAGGAAAGAATCGACAGAGACCACTGCCTTCCCTCTCCACCTTTTTACAGGATGCATTACGACCTTACCGCCGCGTACGGCAAGTAACGAATTATTAAAGTCAAATCGCGGCGAAGCGCCGTCCTGTTTCTACGTTCGGGTTTAGTCCTCCAAGCGGCCACGCCGTGACGCCGATCGCAGTTCGTTAACCGACGCCCCTCGAGCAGGGCGTTCCGTGAACGGAGAGAGGCGGCGCAGCATCCGCGCCGACGGGCGGCCAAAATAATTCCGCAGACAGTCTCCCGTCCTAACGGAAGATTAACCTTGAGCCCCTAGAGCGTTGATACCCATGGGGTCCCATGCTATCCCACGCTATCCCGTCACTCGCGCCCCGGCGCTGTCACCTAACGCCGAAGGGCGGCGCCTGAGGCGGGATCGCTCGCGCGCCGAAGGGCTGCCTGGTGGATCGATTTCTTTCGAATTTCACCCACCGATTCGACGCCAAGGGGCGGATCTCGATTCCGGCTCCGTTCCGCCAGGTGCTGGCGAAGGACGGCTTCGCCGGCGTCTACGCCTATCCGTCGCTCGACGCGCCGGCGCTCGACTGCGGCGGCAACGCGTTGATCGCCGAGATCGACTCACTGCTGCAAACGATGCCGCCCTATTCGCAGGCGCGCGACGCCTTTGCAACGGCGCTTTTGGGCATGAGCGAGGTCTTGCGCCTCGACTCGGAGGGCCGGGTCTTCTTCGAGGAACGGCTCAAGACGGCGTTGGGGCTCGGCCTCGAGGCGGTGTTCGTCGGGCAGGGGCACAAGTTCCAGATCTGGGAGCCCGACGCGCTTTCAGGCCCATCTCGAGCAGGCGCGGGAGCGCGTCCGGCGCTTGCGCGCGGAGCGCGACGCGCAAGCGCCGCCGGGGGCTTCGTGATGAGCCCCGCCGCGCCCGCTGGGCTCGGCCATGTTCCGGTCCTGCTCGAGGAGGCGATGGAGGCGCTCGATGCCTCGCGCAGGCGGCGCTCTATGTCGACGGCACATTCGGCGGCGGCGGCTATTCGCGCGCGCTGCTCGAGCGCTGGCGCCCGCGTGATCGCCTTCGATCGCGACCCATCGGCCATTCGCGCCGGCGAAGCGCTCGCTGCTTCGTCCGGCGGCCGGCTTGAACTCGTCGAGGCGCGCTTCGGCGAACTCGACGCAGGTCGCGAAGCGCCTCGGAGTCGACGCGGTGGACGGGGTCGTGCTCGACATCGGGGTTTCGTCGATGCAGCTCGACGAAGCCGCGCGCGGCTTCTCGCTGCGCTTCGACGCGCCCCTCGACATGCGCATGGGGCGCGGCGGCCGTTCGGCCGCCGACATTCTGCGCGACGAGGACGAGGCGACGATCGCCGACATTCTGTTTCATTTCGGCGAGGAGCGCGCCGCGCGCCGGATCGCGCGCGCCATCGTCGCCGACCGCGAGACAAAGCCCTTCACCTCGACGCTGGAGCTCGCCGGCGATGATCGCCCGGGTCGCGCCGGCGCGGCGTGGCGAACTGACCCATCCCGCGACGCGCGCCTTTCAGGCTTTGCGCATCGCCGTCAACGACGAGCTTGGCGAGCTCGCGCGCGGGCTTTGCGCCGCCGAGCTTTTGCTCAAACCCGGCGGGCGCCTCGCGGTTGTGACGTTCCACTCGCTCGAGGACCGCATCGTCAAGCAGTTCCTCGCCGGCCGCTCGGGCCGCGGACGAGCCGCCTCGCGCCGTTTGCCTGGCGAGCCGAGCCGAGCCCGAGCCGACATTCGACGTTCCGCGCGGCCAGCCAATCGAGCCGGGCGAAGCGGAAGCGCGCGCAAACCCGCGTTCGCGGTCGGCGAAACTGCGCTTCGCGGTCCGCACCGGCGCGCCGCCGCGGGGAAGCGACGAGGGGATTGAGGCGCTGGCTCGACTGCCGGCGCGAAGGGGGAGATAACAAGCATGTGGCGTATCCTGCACGCATTCGCCATAGCCGCGCTGATCGGATCGGCGGCTTACGTCTATGGCGTCAAATATCGAACGATCTACGCCTCCGAACAGTTGGTCAAAACGCGCCATCTCATCGAAAAGGAGAAGGACGCGATCAGTCTTCTGCGTGCTGAATTTGCGCATCTTGCCCGGCCCGACCGCGTGCAGGCGCTCGCCGAACTCGAAGCTTGGCCTGGAGCCGCTGGCGCTTAATCAGATCGCAACCATTGACGAACTGCCCGACGCGAGCCCCAAGGTCAACTCGATCGGCCGCGCCCTCGAATCGCTCGGATTCACCGCCGACAATGCGACCCCGGCGATAACCGCCTCCGCCGCAACTCCGCCGGTGAGGTGAGAAATGGCCGAGACTCCGATCGGCTCGCTGGCGAAGCCCAATCCGCGAGCGAAGCCGCGCCTCAAGCTATTGGACGCCTTGGCTGACGCGGCGATCGCCTGGCTCAGGCGCTATCTGCCGAAGAATTTCGGCGTCGATCTCACGCCGCCGGGCGCGCGCGCTCCTTCGCCGGCTGGGGCAAGAAAAGCAAAGCTGAAGGCGTTCGCCCGCGAGCTTCTTTCGACCCGGCTCGATCGCTCTGGCGCGCGCGTCCGCACCATCGCGCTGGGACTGTTCGTCGCTTATGCCGGACTCGGCGTGAAGCTGCTCGTGCTCGGCCTCTCGCACGATCCGCCGCAGACGCTGAAGACGGCGGCTGACGACGCGATCTCCGGCGCCGAGGCCCGATCTGCTCGACCGCAACGGCGAGATCCTCGCCACCGACGTCAAGACCATGTCGGTGTTCGCCGAGCCGAACCGCATCATCGACATCGACGAGGCGGTCGAGCTCATCACCGCCGTGCTTCCCGACGTCAATGCAAAGGAGCTGCGCGAGCGGCTGAGTTCGAAGAAAGGCTTCATCTGGGTCAAGCGGCAGATCACGCCGAAGGAACAGGCGGAAATCTTTCACCTCGGCCTGCCCGGCGTCGGCTTTCTGCCGGAGAACAAGCGCATCTATCCCAACGGCCCGATCGGCGCCTATGTGATCGGCTACGTCGACAAGGACAATGTCGGCATCGCCGGCATGGAGAAATATCTCGACGAGCAGAGCCTGACCGATCCGCATGTCCCGGGATTCACGGTCGATCCCGACAGCCTGAAGCCGGTCCGCCTGTCGATCGATCTGAAGGCCACTCACGCTTTGCGCGACGAACTCGTCGACGGAATGGATCGCTTCCACGCCAAGGCCGCGGCGGGCATGATCATCGACGTCAACACCGGCGAAGTGATCGCGCTCGAATCGCTGCCCGATTTCGATCCCAATGATCCGAGCGACGCTCAAGATCCGAGCAAGATCAACCGCATCAATGTCGGCGTCTACGAAATGGGCTCGACCTTCAAGGCGCTTTCGCTCGCCATGGCGCTCGAATCCGGCAAGGTCAATCTCGGCTCGCATGTGGACGCGCGCGACAGCCTGCGCTACGGGCGGTTCACCATCCACGATTTTCACGCCACCCATCGCGTGCTGACCGTGCCCGAAGTGTTCACCCATTCCTCGAACATCGGCGCCGCGCGGCTCGCGCTGATGGTCGGCGTCGAGGGCCATAAGGCGTTTTTGAAAAAGATGGGCCAGCTCGACCGCTTGCGCACCGAATTGCCGGAGAGCGCCGAGCCGCTGGTGCCCAAGCACTGGTCGCTTCTCAACACCATGACCATCGCCTTCGGTCAGGGCCTCAATGTCGCGCCCATCCAGGCGGTGATGGCGGTGTGCGCGCTGGTCAACGGCGGCAAGATGATGACGCCGACCTTTCTGCCGCGCACCGAAGAGGAGGCGGCGAAGGTCAGCCATCGGGTGATCAGCGAGCAGACCTCGGAGTCCATGCGCTATCTCATGCGCTCGAACGCCACGCATGGGTCCGCAAGTTTCGCCAATATTCCCGGCTACTACGTTGGCGGCAAGACGGGGACGGCCGACAAGATCATCCACGGCCACTATTCGCAGAACAGGGTTTTCAACACCTTCATGGCGATCACGCCGGCGGACAAGCCGAAGTACCTCTATCTGACGATCTACGACGATCCGCAGGCGCTGCCCGAGGATCACGGATACCACACCGCCGCCTATAACGCCGGGCGGGTGGCGGGCGCGCTGATCCGCCGGGTCGAACCGCTCGAGGGCGTGCCGCCCATGAAAGAGGCGCCAACTCAGCCGTTCCCCATCATCGCCCGACTGGGGTATGGAGCCGACGCCGACAAGATCGGCAAGGAGTGACATTCAGGGCGATGAGACGGCTTGGCGACATCCTCGAGCTCAAGGACGCCGATCGCGCGCTCGCGTCGCGCGCCATCGCGGGGCTTGCGTTCGACAGCCGGAAGACGGCGCCGGGCGACGTCTTCTTCGCGCTTGCCGGCGCGAAGGACGACGGCCTCAAGCATGTGGGCGAGGCGGTCAAGAAGGGCGCGGCCGCGATTGTCGCCGAGCGTTGGGCGGAGACCCCGAGCGCCGCTTTCGTCCAGGTCGCCGACGCGCGCGCCGCGCTGGCTCACGCCGCGGCGCGCTTCTATCCGCGCCAGCCCGAAACGATCGTCGCGGTGACCGGCACCAGCGGCAAAACCTCGGTCGCCGCCTTCGTGCGCCAGATCTGGCAGGCGCTCGGGAGCGAGGCCGCTTCGATCGGAACGATCGGCGTCGTGTCGCGCCCGCTGACCGTCTACGGATCGCTGACGACGCCGGATCCGATCGCGCTGCATGAGCTTCTCGACCGCCTCGCCGCAAACGGCGTCACGAACCTCGCGATCGAGGCCTCCTCGCATGGGCTCGACCAGAAGCGGCTCGACGGCGTGCGGCTCGCCGCCGGCGCGTTCACAAATCTGACGCGCGACCACATGGACTATCACGCCACGGTCGAGGATTATCTCAAGGCCAAGCTGAGGCTGTTCCGGGACCTTTTGCGCGACGGCGCGCCGGCGGTCATCGACGCCGACAGCGCCATCGCGCCGCAGGTGATCGCAGCGGCGCGGGCGCGCGGGCTCAAGGCCGTCACCGTCGGCGCGAAGGGCGAGACGATCAGACTGAACTCCGCCGCGCGCGACGGACTGTCGTCGGTGCTCGATCTTCAGTTTGGCGGCCGCAGCTTTCGTGTGAACTTTCCTTTGGCCGGCGACTTTCAGATCTCCAACGCGCTGGTCGCCGCCGGCCTTTGCATCGCCACGGGCAGCGAGGCGGATGCGGTGTTCGAAGCGCTGCAAAAGCTCGAAGGCGCGCCGGGTCGGCTTGAGCGCATCGGCGACGTCCGCGGCGCAAGCGTCTTCGTCGACTACGCGCACAAGCCCGATGCGCTCGAAAAGGCGCTTGCCGCGCTGCGGCCGTTCGTGCGCGGGCGCCTCGTCCTGGTGTTCGGTTGCGGCGGCGACCGCGATCCGGGCAAGCGGCCGATCATGGGCGAGATCGCCGCGCGCTCAGCCGACGTGACGATCGTGACCGACGACAATCCGCGCTCCGAGAATCCCGCAGCGATCCGCGCGCAGATCCTTGCCGCCGCGCCTTCGGCGATCGAGATCGGCGACCGCGCGGCGGCCATTCGCGCTGGCGTCGCGATGCTTCGCGACGGCGATGCGCTTCTGATCGCCGGCAAGGGCCACGAAACGGGGCAGATCGTCGGCGACAAGACGCTGCCGTTCTCCGACGCCGATGAAGCGCGCGCGGCGCTCAAGGAGGCGCAATGACGGCGCTGTGGAGCGAAGTGGAACTGAGCGCCGCGCTCGGCGCCGCGCCGAGCACGCCGCTGAGCGCGACTGTCAGCGGCGTCTCCATCGACAGCCGGACGCTCGCAGCCAGGCGACCTCTTCTTCGCCATCCGGGGCGACGCGCATGACGGACATGATCACGTCGCGCGCGCCTTCGAAGCCGGCGCCGCGGCGGCAGTCGTAGCGCGCGAGCGGGCGCATGAGCTCGCCGCTTTCGGTCCTGTGTTCGCGGTCGAGGACACCCTGAAGGCGATGGAGACGCTGGGCGTCGCCGCGCGCGCGCGTTCGAAGGCGAAGATCGTCGCGGTGACCGGTTCGGTCGGCAAGACGACCGCCAAGGAGATGCTGCGCGCGATGCTGACCGCCTGCGGCGAGACGCACGCTTCGGCCGCTTCCTACAACAATCACTGGGGCGTGCCGCTGACGCTCGCGCGCATGCCGGCGGACGCCCGCTTCGGCGTGTTCGAGATGGGCATGAATCACGCGGGCGAAATTGCGCCGCTCACCCGCATGGCGCGGCCGCACGCAGCCCTTGTGACGACGATCGCCCCGGTCCACATCGAACATCTCGGCTCGATCGAAGCGATCGCCGACGCGAAGGCGGAGATCTTCCTCGGCCTCGAGCCTCACGGAACGGCGGTCTTGAATCGCGACGCCCCGCAATTCGAACGACTGGCGAAAGCCGCCGCATCGCGCGGCGCGCGGGTCCTGAGCTTTGGCCGCGGCGCGCGAATGCGACGCCCGGCTTCTCGAGGTCGAGGCGATCGATGGCGGCTCGCGCGTAAGGGCGCGCGTGCTCGGCCGCGAATTGGCGTTCGAACTCGGCGCTCCCGGAGTTCATATGGCGGAAAACGCGCTCGGCGCGCTCCTGGCGGCGGAGGCGCTTGGCGCCGACCTCGACGCCTGCGCCGCGGCGCTTCGCGGCTTTCTCGCCGCAGAAGGGCAGGGGCGAGCGCTTCTCTGCTGCCGACGCCCGACGGTCCGGCGACCATCATCGACGAAAGCTACAACGCCAATCCCGCCTCGATGCGCGCGGCGCTGGCGCTGCTCGCCGCGGCGAAGCCCGGACCGAAAGGACGGCGCATCGCGGTCATTGGCGACATGCTCGAACTCGGGCCGAAGGCGGCGGCGATGCACGCCGAACTCGCGGCCGATCTCAGCGCCAACAAGGTGGATCTCTTGTTCGGCGCGGGCCCGCTCACGCGCGCGCTGTACGAGGCGGCGCCGCCGTCGATGCGGGCCGCTTGGACCGAACGATCGAGCGAGCTGACGGACGAGGTCGCCCGGACCTTGCGCGGCGGCGACATCGCGATGATCAAAGGCTCGAACGGCAGCCGGATGGGCCCGCTCGTCGCGGCTTTGCGCGATCGTTTCGCTCATGCGGCCTGGAGGCTAGGGCATGCTGACCTGGCTGGCCGAGCTCCCAGGCGTTTTCCACCTGTTCCGGTACCTGACTTTCCGCACGCTTGGCGCTGCGGGAACCGGGCTTTTCCTCGTCTTCTTCTTCGGTCCGACGATCATTTCCGCGTTGCGTCTGAAGCAGCACGGAGGGCAGCCGATCCGCGCCGACGGACCGGCGTCGCATCTTTTGAGCAAAAAGGGCACGCCGACCATGGGCGGCCTGATGATCCTGTTCGGGCTCTTCGTCTCGGCCCTGCTATGGGCCAATCTCGAAAGCCCCTATGTGTGGATCGTGCTGTTCGTCACCGCGGGCTTTGCGGTGATCGGCTTCTATGACGACTATCTCAAAGTGACGAAGCAGTCGGACCGCGGCTTCTCGGGACGTGCGCGCCTGTTCGGCGAATATGTGATCGCCGCGCTCGCCTGCTATGCGCTGATGCGGGTCAACGCCGAGAGCGCGACTGCGCTCGCCGTGCCTTTCGTCAATGGCTTCGTGTTCGACTTTGGCTGGGGATTCCTCCTCTTCGGTCCGTTCGTCATTGTCGCGTTCGGCAACGCGGTCAACCTGACGGACGGCCTCGACGGGCTCGCGATCGTGCCGGTGATGATCTGCGCGGCGACCTTGGGGCTCATCGCCTATATCGCCGGCAATGTCCTCTATTCGCACTATCTTCTGATCGATCACGTTCCGTTCGCTGGCGATCTCATGGTGGTGTGCGGCGCGTTGATCGGCGCGGGCGTCGGGTTCCTGTGGTTCAACGCGCCCCCCGCGCAGATCTTCATGGGCGACACCGGATCGCTGGCGCTCGGCGGCCTGCTCGGCGCGACGGCGGTGGCGGTCAAGCACGAGGTCGTGCTGGCCGTGGTCGGCGGGTTGTTCGTGATGGAGGCGGCGTCGGTCGTCGTGCAGGTGGCGTCGTTCAAGCTCACCGGCCGGCGCGTGTTCCGCATGGCGCCGATTCATCATCATTTCGAGCAGCTCGGCTGGTCGGAGCCACAGATCGTGATGCGCTTCTGGATCATCGCCTTCGTGCTCGCGATGGTCGGCCTCGCCTCGCTGAAGCTGAGGTGACGATGATTCCGGTCGAGAGCCTGCGCGGGCAGAGCGTCGCCCTCTTCGGCCTCGGCGGCTCGGGGCTGTCGACGGCGCGGGCGCTTGTCGCAGGCGGCGCGGAAGTGGCCGCGTGGGACGACAACCCGGCCGCGCGGGAGCGCGCCGAGGCCGCGGGCGTTGCCCTGGTCGATCTCGCCCAGGCCGACTGGCGCGGCTTTAAGGTGTTTGTGCTCGCGCCCGGCGTGCCGCTGACCCATCCGAAGCCGCATTGGACAGTCAACCTTGCGGACGCGGCGGGGGTTCCGATTATCGGCGACATCGAACTCTTCGTGCGCGAGCGCGGCGCGAGAGCGCCGGACGCGCCGTTCGTCGCCATCACCGGCACCAATGGCAAATCGACGACCACGGCGCTCATCGCCCATGTGCTGAAGGAGGCGGGCCGCGAAGTCGCGATGGGCGGCAACATCGGCGTGCCGGTGCTCGATCTGCCGCCGCCGGCTGTCGGGCCGCACCCATGTCGTCGAATGTTCGTCCTATCAGATCGACCTCGCGCCCTCGCTTAACCCCAGCATTGGCCTTTTGATCAACATCACCCCGGACCATCTCGACCGGCATGGCGATCTCGCCCGCTACGCGGCGATCAAGGAGCGGCTCGTGGCGAACGCCGAAGTCGCGCTCGTCGGCGTCGACGATGAGCCTTGCCGTGAGATCCATGCGCGGTTGAAGGCGCGCGCCGGGATGGCCCGGGTCATCGCGGTCTCGGGTACGGACTCGCCGCTCGCCGACGTCTTCGTCAGCGAGCATCGCGTGATGGCGCGCGGAGAAGCGGGGCCCGCGGCCGATCTTTCGCGCGCGCGCGCGCTTCGCGGCGCCCATAACGGGCAGAACGCGGCGTTCGCCTATGCCGCGACGCGGGCGCTCGGCGTCGAGCGCGACCGCATCGCGCATGCGTTCGAGACATTTCCCGGCCTTGCGCATCGGATGGAGGAGGTCGGCCGGCTTGGCCGGGTGTTGTTCATCAACGATTCGAAAGCGACCAACGCCGACGCCGCCGAAAAGGCGCTGCTCACTTTCCACGATATCCACTGGATTCATCGGCGGCAGAGCGAAGGCGGGCGGGGTGGAGCCGCTGCAGGCCGCTCTTTTCGCGCGTCGCCAAGGCCTACCTGATCGGCGAGGCGAGCGACGAATTCGCGCGGACGCTCGCCGGCGCCGTTCCCTTCGAACGGTCTGGAACTTTGTCCGCGGCGATCGAGGCTGCGGCGGACGACGCAGCGCAATCGTCGGCGAGCGAACCTGCGGTGCTGCTTTCGCCAGCCTGCGCGTCGTTCGATCAGTTCGCGAATTTCGAGGCGCGCGGCGACGCCTTCCGGGCATGCGTCGCCAAATGGCTCGAGCGGCGCGCGCAAGCGGACGCGCGCGCGCAACAAGGGGAGATAGAGCGCATGGTTTCAAGAGTGGAACGAGGCCCCGTCGCCGATTGGATGCGCACCGCGGATCGGTGGCTGATCGGGTCGTTCATCGCGCTCATGGTGATCGGCCTCGTGATGGCGCTGGCGGCAAGCCCGGCGGTCGCCGAGCGGCTGAACCTTTCGACTTTCCACTTCGTCAACCGCCAGGCTCTGATGCTGATCCCGACGGCGGCCTTGATGATCGCCACCTCGTTTCTCTCGCCGCGGCATGTGCGCCGCGCGGCGCTGGTGACATTCGCGGCGTCGTTTGCGCTCATCATTCTCGCGCTCATGTTCGGCGCGGAGGTGAAAGGCGCGAGGCGGTGGATCTTCGGCCTCCAGCCATCGGAGTTCATCAAGCCGGCGTTCGTCGTTCTCGCCGCCTGGGCGTTCACGGAAGGGGGCCGGACGGGCCCGACCGCGATCTGGGCGAAACTTCTGTCCTTCCTGCTTTTGCCGCTCACCATCGTGCCGCTCATCCTCGAGCCCGACTTCGGCCAGACGATGCTGGTCGCGGTCGTCTGGACGGCGCTCTTTTTCCTGGCCGGCCTGCATTGGTTCTGGGTGGTCGCGGTCGGCGGAATGGGCATGGCCGGCGGGTTCGCCGTGTTCAAACTGTCGCCGCACGTGCATGAGCGCGTGCTGCGCTTTCTCGATCCGGATTCGACAGGCGGTCTCGTCGACACCTTTCAGGTCGACACCGCATTGCAGAGCATTCTCTACGGCGGCTGGCTCGGACGGGGCCCAGGCGAGGGCGTCTACAAGCGAATCCTGCCCGACGCGCATACCGACTTCGTCTTCGCCGTCGACGGGCGAGGAATTCGGCATGATCGCGTGCATGGCGCTGATCGCCTTCTTCGGCTTCATCGTTCTGCGCGCGCTTATTCTCGCCGCGCGCAACCCGGATCCCTTCTGCCGGCTTGCGGCCGCCGGGCTCACGGTCATGTTCGCGGTGCAGAGCCTGATCAACATGGCGGTCAACCTGCGCGCCATGCCGGCCAAGGGCATGACCTTGCCCTTCATCTCCTACGGCGGCTCGTCGCTGCTTGCGCTCGGCCTCGGCATGGGCTTCCTCATCGCGACGACGCGCAAGCGGCCGGCCGCCGATCTCGACCATCCCGCGGCGTCGGAGGGATGAGCTCGGCGCGTCCGATCCTGCTCGCGGCCGGCGGCACGGGCGGACATCTCTTTCCCGCGGCGGCGCTGGCGGCGGCGCTGGCGAAGCGCGGCGCGGAAGTGGAGCTTGCGACCGACAGCCGGGCGTTGAAATTCGGCGGGGATTTTCCCGCCCGCGCCATTCACGCCTTTCCCGCCGCGACAACCACGGAGGCTGGCGCGCTCGCCAAGGCGCGCGCGTCGCTCACCCTGGGCGCGGGCCTCGCGGCCGCGGTCTTCAAGCTCAGCCGCATCCAGGCCGCGCGCCGTGGTCGGCTTCGGCGGCTATCCGACCGTGCCGCCGCTTCTCGCCGCCTGGCTTCTCAGAATCCCGACCGTCCTGCACGAGCAGAACGCCGTGATGGGCCGGGCCAATCGCTTTTTGAGCCCCCGCGTCAGCCTTATCGCCTGCGGCTTTCCGGGCCTGAAGGGCGTCGATCAGGCGAAGGCGCGCGTGACCGGCAATCCAGTTCGGCCGTCGGTCATCGCCGCCGCCGCGATCCCCTATCCCGAACATGTCGGACAGCGCCTGAACCTTCTCGTGACCGGCGGCTCGCAAGGGGCGCGCGTCATGGCCGATGTCGTGCCTGCGGCGCTCGCGCTCCTGAACCCGGACGAGCGGCAATGGATCCGCCTCACCCAGCAGGCGCGCGGCGAGGATAGCGCGCGTGTCGCGGCGGCTTGCGCGCGGATGAGCTTTCCGGTCGAGATCGCGGAATTCTTCCCCGATTTGCCGGCGCGGATCGCCGCCGCTCATCTCATCATCGGCCGCGCCGGCGCTTCGACCGTCTCGGAGCTCGCGGTCATCGGCCGGGCTTCCGTCCTCGTGCCGTTTCCGCACGCGCTCGATCAGGATCAGGCGGCGAACGCGGCGGCGCTCGCCGAGCGCGGGCGGCGCGATCGTCGTGCCGCAGACCGAGTTCACGCCCGAGCGGCTGGCCGCAGATCTTGCGCGACGCTCTCGCCGCGCCGGCGAAGCTTCAGGCGGCGGCGATGGCGGCGAAATCGGTCGGCGTCCCGGACGCGGCCGAGCGGCTCGCCGACCTGGTGCTTGAGATCGCGCGGCCGGCGTAGCGCGCGTATCATCGCTTGTTGACGGGTTCGGCGCCGGCCGGCCGTCCCTTGACGTAATCCGTGAGCCCGGCCGCCAGCCAGTCGAACAGAAGCCGCACCCGCGGCGCGGTCTTCAAGTCGCGATGCATGACCAGCCACACCTCGAGCGTCATCTGGAAGGCGTTCGGCAGCACCGGGACGAGCTCGGGCGTGCGCCGCGCGATGGCGTCCTGGCAGCCGCCGATGCCGACGCCGGCGCGCAGCGCCGCGAGCTGGGCGACGATCGCTGTCGCAGCGAAAGCCGAAGTCCTCGCGCGTGAGCGATTTCGCGAACGCGCCCGCGGACCGGAACGATTGATTGTCGCGGTCGAAGCCGATCAGGCAATGATGCTTAAGATCGGCGAATGAGCGCGGTTCGCCGAACCGCGCGAGATAGTCGCGATGCGCATAAAGCCGGATGCGCGTCGAGCCAATGCGGCGCGCGACGAGCCCGCTCTGGGTCGGGCGGACCATGCGCACCGCGATGTCGGCGTCGCCGCGCGCGAGATCCTGGTTGCGGTTGGTGACCGCGAGTTCGACCGCGACGCCCGGATTGCGGGCGCGAAAGCCGGCGAAAATCGGCGGCAGCGCCTCGCGAGCCCATGATCTCGCTCGCGGTGACGCGCACGACGCCGCGATCGATCGCCGCCGCCGAAGAGGCGGAGCGCGCCAGCGCCGCCGCGGCCGCGGCCATCGCTTCGGCATGCGGGACAAGCGCTTTCGCGGCCGCGGTCGGGGTGAGCCCGCGCGGCGAGCGCGTGAACAGCGTCGCCCCGAGCGCTTCTTCCAGCGCGTCGATATGGCGCCCGACCGTCGGCTGGGCGAGGCCCAGCCGGCGCGCGGCGCCGCTGAGGCTCAAGTCGCGCGCGACTTCGAGGAAGGTGCGCAATTCGTCCCAGTCGGGTTCGCGGCGGCTCATACGAAAATGTATAGCTGGTGAAGAGAAATATGCAATTCCGCAGATGTCCGCGCGGGCGTAACAGAAGGCCCAAGCGGTCGCGCCATGCGCCGCCGCCAAAGGAGGCCTCGATGACCGCGATCCTCAGCCGCCTCGCCCATGCCGAGCGCACCGGCTCCCGCGCCCGCCGCCGGCGGGTCGGCGTCAGGCGGGGTGAGGAGCGGTTCTGCGCCTCGAGGGCGCGGCCGCCTTCGCCGCGGCGATTGCGCTTTACGGCCACGGCGGCTTCTCGTGGCTCGCGTTCGCGGTTCTGTTCCTTGCGCCGGATCTTTCGATGCTCGCCTATCTCGTCGGGCCGAGAGCGGGCGCGTTCGCCTATAATCTCGTCCATACCTACGCGCTGGCGCTGCCGTTGGCGCTTGCAGGCTTTGCTGTCGGCTCGACTGTCGCCTCGGCGCTTGCGCTGATTTGGATCGCCCACATCGGCTTCGACCGCATGCTCGGCTACGGCCTCAAATATCGAAGCGGCTTCGGCGACACGCATCTCGGCCGCATCGGCCGCGCATAGAGGAGCGACAGCAAATGCGCGTCCACGCCATCGAGACCGGCCGCGTTCAGATCAAGGCGAGCCAGATCATCGGCCGAGGCCATGGGCTCAGACGTCGCTTCGCGCCGCTCTTCGACGCCGAGTGGTCGGACTGGCTGCCGGTCAACGCCTACGCCATCGAGCATCGCGACGGCGTGATCCTTGTCGACACGGGCGCGTCCGCCAGCTTCATGCGCCTGCCGCGCTGGCATCCCTATTTCCGCTTCGTGCGTCCGCTTCGACATCGAGCCGGAGCAGGAGGCCGGCGCGCAACTGAGGGCGCTCGGCATGGGCGCAGACCGACGTCAAGCGCGTCGTGCTGACCCATTTGCACATCGATCACGACGGCGGCTTAGGCCATTTCCCGACGAGCGAAATTCTCGTCTCTCCCGCCGAGCTGCGGCGCGCCGCAGGCGTTGCTGGGCGGTTGCGCGGCTATCTGCCGCAACGCTGGCCGAAGGCGTTCGATCCGAAGCCGCTCATTCTCGACGACGGCCCTTACGGGCCGTTTCCGCGATCGAAACGCCTGACCGCCGACGGCGCGATCGTCGCCGTCGCCACGCCCGGCCACACGCGTGATCACCTTTCGGTCATCGTCGAGGACGGCGATAAGGCCGTCTTCATCGCCGGCGACGCGTCGTACAACGAGGAGACGATGCTCGAGGGGGCGATCGACGGCGTCAGCGACGACGAGGCTCAAGCGTCGGCGACGCTCGCCGCCATCCAGGGCGTTTGCCGAGGCGCGGCCGACGATCTATCTGCCCGCGCACGATCCCAAGGCGGCGCAGCGGCTCGCCGAGCGGCGCGCGGTCGGCTGTCAGTCCATCACCGCATGCGCCGCCGCCTCGCGCGAAGCGGCCGCAGCGACGGACTTCGGCGAGCGGATGAGCGCGAGCAGCGGGAAGGCGCAGAGCGAGATCAAGGTCATGAACAGGAAGTCGTTCGAATAGGCCATCGCCGCCGCCTGCTGGGTGATCATCCCTTCGAGCATCGCCATGCTGGGAAGCCCATGTCCCCAGACCAGCGAAGCGTTCGGCATTCTCAGGGCGTCGTTGAACGGCGTCGCGTGCTCGACGAGCTGGCTGTGGAACATGGTCGTCATGCTGGTCAGGCGCGCGATGACGACCGAGATGCCGACCGAGGAGCCGATGTTGCGGATGAGCGTCCACAACGCCGCGCCCTCGGTGCGCAATTCGCCCGGCAGCGTGGCGAAGGCGATCGTGTTGAGCGGCACGAAGATGAAGCCGAGGCCGAACCCCTGCGCGATCGAATTGATCGCTGATCGTCGCGGCCGGAACGTCGAGCGACCAGCCGACCATCAGCCAGAGCGATCCCGTCGCCAGCACGAGACCTACGAAGATCAGGAGCCGCGCGTCGACCTTGCCGCTGAGGCGCCCGACCAGGAACATCGCGACAAACGTGCCGATGCCGCGCGTGCCCAGAAGATAGCCGCTCGACAGCACCGGGTAATTGAGCAGAACCTGAATGAACGGCGTGATCAGCGCCATGGTCGCGAGCAGGATGACGCCGACCAGGAACATGAAGACGAGCGCGATGGAGAAATTCCAGTCGCGGAAGATGCGCACGCTGATGAACGGCCGCTGCGAGGTGAAGCAGTCGGCGAGGAAGAAATAGAAGCCGACGACCGAGAGGATCGCCTCAAGCGATGATTTCAGGCAACTCGAACCAGCCGAGCTGCTCGCCGCGGTCGAGCATCATCTGCAGCGAGCCGATGCCGAGCGACAGACTGAAGAAACCGAACCACGAGAAGGGCACGTCACGCCGCGTCGGCGTTTCGCTCATGAAGATCCAAAGGCCGGCGGTGGTGAGGATGCCGAACGGCAGATTGACGAAAAACACCCATCGCCAGGAATAGGAGTCGGTGAGCCAGCCGCCGAGCGTCGGACCCATGATCGGGCCGAGCATCACGCCCATGCCCCAGATCGCCATCGCCGAGCCGCGCTTGGCGGGCGGGAAGATGTCGAGCATCACCGCCTGGCTCAACGGCACGAGCGCCGCGCCGAACACGCCCTGCAACAGCCGGTAGGCGACCATCTGCTCGATCGTGAGCGCGACGCCGCACAGCATCGAGGCGACGGTGAATCCGGCGGTGCAGACGATGAACAGTTTCTTGCGGCCGAAGCGCGTCGCCATCCAGCCGAGCGGCGAGGTCATGATCGCGGCGGCGACGATGTAGGAGGTCAAGCACCCAGTTGATCTGATCCTGCGTCGTCGCGAGCGATCCCTGCATATAGGGCAGGGCGACGTTGGCGATCGTCGTGTCGAGCGCCTGCATGATGGTCGCCATCATGATGCAGACGGTCAGGAGCCACTTGAGCGTCGGCGAGATCGTCTCGTAGAGCGGCGGAGCAGGCGCTTGGGCGTTCATCGGATGACGGCGGTGCGCGCCCCCAGAAGCGTGTCGACGTAGCCGACCACCCACTGCTTGAGGCCCTCAAGCGTGCCGGCGAGCGTGCGCACCCGGCCCGTGTCGATGGTCACATAGGCGCTCATGCCCGCTCTCAAGCCCGTCGTGTCCTCCTTCGGGTCGAAGCAGAACCTGAGCGGCACGCGCTGGACGACTTTGACCCAGTTGCCGCTCGCGTTCTGCGGCGGCAGAATGGCGAATTGCGCGCCGGTGCCCGGCGCAATCGAGCAGATCGTCCCTTTCCATTCCCGCTCGGGGAACGTGTCGACGCTGACCGTCGCGGGCAGGCCGACATGCACGTAGGTCAGGTCCGATTCCTTCGGGTTGGCGTCGACCCAGAGGCCAGTGTTGGCGACGATCGCGAACACCGGCTGGCCGGCCGCCGCCACGCGCCCGAGCTCGATCTCGGGCACCTGCGTCGCGACGCCGTCGATCGGCGCGAGCACCTTGGTGTTGCGCAAATTGCGCTCGGCGTCGTCGACGGCGGCGGTCGCCTGCATATAGTCGGGGAACTGGTCGATCGTGGTGTCGGGCCCGCCGCCCAGCTTCACCTTCACCGTCGCCTGCTGCCATTTGACGAATTCGAGGATCTGCTTGGCCTGAATGAGATTGGCCATCGAGGTGTCGCGATCGGCGGCCGTGCCCGAGCGCGAAATGGCGAGGTCGTTCTTGCGGTCGAAGTCGGCCTGGCGCACGCGCACCGCGTCCTCGCCCATTTTGATCTGGTCGACGTTGCTGAGATACGAGGATTGCAAGTTGGCGAATTCGATCTTCGCCGCTTCGAGCTTGCCCTTGGCGAGCGCAAGCGCGATCTCATAGGGCTTCGGATCGATGTCGAACAGCGGATCGCCGACCTTGACCTTCTGTCCTTCGACCACATGCACGGCGACGATCGCGCCAGTCACCTGCGGCGTGATCAGCGACTTGTCGGCCCCGACATAGGCGTTGTCGGTCGAGACATAGCGCCCGCTGCTGAGCCACCAGCTGAAGCCGAGCGCGAGCGCGACGAGCGGAATGACGACAAGCATCACGAACCGGCTGATGCGGCGCTTGCGCTTGACGACGATCGGCGGCGTCTCCGCGGCTGAAGGCTGCGGGGCCTGCGGACTTGGCGCGGGCGTTCGCGCCGGGGTGAACTGGATGGGCTGGGCGGGTTGCTGGGCGCCGGGCGGGGTTTGTGGCGCGGCTTCGCGGCCGGCTGAATGCGGCGCGGCGGCCTTCGGCGGCGTGAAAGGCAGCGGCTGGGCCGGCTGGGCGGCGGGCGTAGTTTCCTCAGGCGCGGGATCGCGCGCGGGAAGCGGGCTTGGGTTGGGTCACTTGGATTCGGCTCCAGCAATTAATTCGTTCTTGATATTGGCTTTCATGGTCATGAGGCCGTCGTGCATGGCGCGGACGGTCGATTCATCGACGCCGGTCAGCGCCCGCCCCATCAGGTCTTCGGCGAGCGCGCCGAGGTCTTTCAGCGCCGGCGCGGCCTTTTCGGTGAGATAAAGACGGTTGGCGCGCCGGTCGGTTGCGTCGTCGCGCCGCTCTACGAGGCCAGCGGCGGTCAGCTTGTCGATCAGCCGGCCGAGGGTGATCGGCGCGAGGTCGAGAGCGTCGGCCAGTTCGTTCTGCTTGACGCCCTCGCAGCGCTGCAGGCGCGATAGCACCGCCCATTGCGCGCGGGTGGTGCCGAGTTCGCGCGCCCGCTGGTCGGAATAGGTCCTCAGCAGCCGCGCCACGTCATGGAGCGCGAAAGCCGAGCTCGCGCGCCCGGGAGATCTGGGGTTTCTGAGCAAGCGATAACATGAGCAAGCTTATAATATAGTGAGTAGGCTTATTCAAGGGTGCGGTGCAAAAAAGACAGTGTTTGACATGCAAAGATTACCGCATTTTCGATTTGAGAATGTAAATTATGTCGGTCTGCAAGCGTGAAGGGCGCCAACTTCGCGGAGCCGGGATCGATTGCGGAATAGCAGAAATTGAGTTATAGTCGCGCCATGAGAAATTCGGCTATTCCTCATACCAGAACTGTTGGGTCGGTCCCCGCCGTGAACGCCGGGGGAATAACCGACGCGAAAAAAATTTCAGCGAAAATCCTCTGTAACCCATTGATAAGGCTAGATTCGGACGAGAGAATCCAAGGAAATCCAAGGAAATCCAACCCCCAATATCGGGGGTATTGGCAAGCGAAACGGCCAGGCGCCAAGAAAACCCAAATGGATCGGCGGGACCAACGTCGCCCTGCCGCCAGGCCGACCCCCGTACGTCGCGAGCCGGCCTTGGCGGCCTCCCTGGCCACCCTCGCCTAACGCGCCGACCGACCCCCTCCGTGTGCCTCCTCAGCTTCCCCGATAGGTCGAATAGCTCCACGGCGAGACGAGCAGGGGCACATGGTAATGCGCCTGAGGGTCGGCGACGCCGAAGCGGATCGGAACGATGTCGAGGAACGGCGGGTCGGCGAGTTCTGCGCGCTGGCTGCGGAAATAGTCGCCGACATGGAAGACGAGCTCGAACCGGCCTGCGCGCGCCTCATCGGCGCTTATCAGCGGCTTGTCGGTGCGGCCGTCCGCATTGGTCATGACATCGGCGACAAGCTTGCGTCCGGAGCCTCCGCCCAGCTCGTAAAGCTCGACGCGGACGCCCTGAGCCGGCCGGCCGATGCTCACGTCCAGGATATGGGTCGTCACACCGGCCACTCGCGCTCCCTCGCCCCATCCGACGCCCGCCAATCGGACGCGGGAGATCCTTCTAGCCCGTCGTCGATCACTGGCCAACAGGCCGCCGGCCCCATGCGCAATTGACATGGCAGTGGCCCTCATGGTCGCGATTGCCAAGCGCGTTGACGCATGAGAAGACTGCGCGAAACTCGGTACGACTTTCGTATGAGTGAAGGGAGGTCGGCCCCGATGGACGACAGGGTCAAGGACCAATCCGACGAAACTGACGAGTGGCTCGACGCGCTCAATTCCGTCGAAGCCTTCGAGGGAATCGAGAAGGTCGACGATATCCTCGACGCGGTTGTCGCATCGGCGCGGCGCAAGGGCGCCAAGCTGCCGTTCGCCGCCAACACGGCTTATGTCAACACCATTCCGCCCGAAGCCCAGCCGGCCCATCCGGGCAACCGCGAGATCGAGCGGCACATCCGCCGCTATGTGCGCTGGAACGCCGCCGCGATCGTCGTCAAGGCGAATAAGGACTCGTCCGAGCTCGGCGGCCATATCGCCAGCTTCCAGTCGGCGGCGACCCTTTACGATACCGGGTTCATGCATTTCTGGCATGGCTGCAACGAGGCGCATGGCGGCGACCTGATCTACTTCCAGGGCCATAGCTCGCCGGGCATTTACGCCCGCGCTTTCCTCGAAGGCCGTCTCAGCGAAGAGCAGCTTGTGAACTTCCGCCAGGAGGTCGGCCGCAAGGGTCTGTCCTCCTATCCCCATCCCTGGCTGATGCCGGACTTCTGGCAGTTTCCGACCGTCTCGATGGGTCTCGGGCCCCTGATGGCGATCTATCAGGCGCGGTTTCTGCGCTATCTGCACGAGCGAGGGCTTGCCGACACGGCGCCGCGCAAAGTCTGGGTGTTCTGCGGCGATGGCGAGATGGACGAGCCGGAATCCCTCGGAGCGATCTCCCTTGCCGGACGCGAGAAGCTCGACAACCTCATCTTTGTCATCAACTGCAATCTCCAGCGTCTCGACGGGCCGGTGCGCGGCAACGGCAAGATCGTGCAGGAGCTCGAGGCCGATTTCCGCGGCGCTGGCTGGAACGTCATCAAGTGCCTGTGGGGCTCGGGGTGGGATGCTCTGCTCGCCAAGGACACCGAGGGCAAGCTCCGTCAGCTCATGGACGAATGCGTCGACGGCGAATACCAGGATTTCAAGTCGAAAGACGGCGCCTATATCCGCAAGAACTTCTTCGGCCGCCATCCGGAGACGGCGGCGATGGTCAAGGACTGGACGGACGCCGAGATCTGGGCGCTGACCAGGGGCGGGCACGACTCGGTCAAGGTCTACGCGGCTTACAAGGCGGCGGTGGAGCACAAGGGCCAGCCGACCGTCATTCTCGCCAAGACCGTCAAAGGCTATGGGATGGGCGCGGCCGGCGAAGGACAGATGATCGCCCATCAGGCCAAGAAGCTCGGCCACGAGGCGCTCAAGGCGTTCCGCGACCGGTTCCAAATTCCCGTTTCAGACGAAGATCTCGACAAGGTTCCCTACCTGCGCTTCGCCGAGGACAGCGAGGAGATGGCCTATCTGCGCGAGCGGCGTGCGGCCCTCGGCGGCTATCTGCCGTCACGCCGGCGCAAGAGCGACCCGCTTCCCGTGCCGCCGCTTTCTCTCTTCGATTCGCTCCTGAAGGCGACCGCGGAGGGACGCGAGATATCGACAACGATGGCGTTTGTCCGGATTCTGACCGCACTGCTGCGCGACAAGGATCTCGGCCAGCGCGTGGTTCCGATCGTTCCCGACGAGAGCCGCACTTTCGGCATGGAGGGCCTGTTCCGGCAGGTCGGCATTTTCAGCCAGGTCGGCCAGCTCTATCGCCCGCAGGACGCCGACCAGCTCATGTATTACCGCGAGGATCCGAAAGGCCAGATCCTTCAGGAGGGCATCAACGAGCCGGGCGCCATGGCCTCGTTCATCGCCGCGGGCACGTCCTATTCGACCTCCAACGTGCCGATGATACCCTTCTATATCTATTATTCGATGTTCGGCTTCCAGCGCGTCGGCGATCTCGCCTGGGCCGCGGGCGACATGCGTACACGCGGCTTCCTGATCGGCGGCACGTCCGGCCGCACCACGCTCAATGGCGAGGGTCTGCAGCACGAGGACGGCCACAGCCATATTCTGGCCTCCACCATCCCCAATTGCGTGACCTACGATCCGACATACGCCTATGAGCTTGCCGTCATCGTCCATGACGGCCTCAAGCGGATGTATGTCGATAACGAGGACGTCTACTACTACATCACGACGCTGAACGAGAATTACCCGCATCCGGCGATGCCGGAGGGGGCGGAGGAGGGCATCCTCAGAGGCGCCTACAAGCTGCGCGAGGTCAAGGCCGACCAGCCCGGGCTTGGCGTGCGTCTGTTAGGCTCGGGCGCGATCCTGCGCGAGGTCGAGGCGGCGGCCGAGATGCTGGCGACCGAGCACGGCGTCAGCAGCGAGGTATGGAGCGTCACCAGCTTTACCGAACTGCGCCGGGAAGGGCTCGATGTCGAGCGATGGAACCTGTTGCATCCCGAGGCCGACCCGAAGGTCCCGTTCATCACTCGCGCCTTGTCGGGCGGGAAGGGGCCGGTCATTGCATCGACCGACTACATGAAGGCGGTCGCGGACGGAGTTCGGTCATACGTGCCCGCGCCCTACAAGGTGCTCGGAACGGACGGCTTCGGACGCTCCGACTATCGCCGCCGTCTGCGCTCGTTCTTTGAGGTCGATCGCTACCATGTCGCGGTGGCGAGCCTGAAGGCGCTGGCGGATGAACAATTGCTGCCCAACCGGCGCGTGGCCGAGGCGATCGCCAAATACGGCATCGATCCGGAGGGGCCGAATCCGGCGCGAAGCTGAAATCTCGGCATGCCCAGACAACCTGTTCGCTGAGGAGAGCGCCGGTGGCGAAAATCGACGTAAAGGTTCCCGATATCGGCGACTTCAAGGACGTGCCGGTCATCGAGGTGCTGGTGAAGCCCGGCGACGTCGTCAAGGTTGACCAATCGCTGATCACGCTCGAATCCGACAAGGCGACGATGGACGTGCCCTCGCCGGTGGCGGGCACGGTCGCCGAGGTTGTGGCCAAGGTCGGCGACAAAGTGTCGATGGGGACGCTGATCGCTCGACTTGAATCCGCGGAGGGCAAGAAGGTCGAGGCTTCGGGCGCTCCCGCCAAGGCGGCCGCCGCGCCCCCGTCCGCCCCAGAGAAGGCCGCGGCCGCTCCTGCGGCGAAGGCGGCTGCTGCCTCGCCGCCTGCCAAGACCGCGCCAATCGACGTCACCATCCCCGATATCGGCGACTTCAAGGACGTGCCGGTCATCGAGATTCTGGTGAAGGCGGGCGACACGGTCGAGGCGGAGCAGCCGATCGTGACGCTCGAATCCGACAAGGCGACGATGGACGTGCCGTCGCCTGCGGCCGGCAAGATCACCCAGATCGTCGTCAAGGTCGGCGACAAAGTGTCGATGGGCTCGGTGATCGCGAAGCTCGACGCCGGCGGATCGGCGGCCGATCGCCTCGGACCAGGAGGACGAGGCGGAGGCGAAGGAAGAGGAGGACGCCGCCGAGGCGCCCGAAACCTCGCCCGTTGCGCCGAGCGATTTGCCGCCGAGGCCGACCAAGGGCGCCGCAGGCCCGGCCATTGCCGATTTCTCCGGCGTGTTCGCCGGGCCAGCCGTTCGCAGGCTGGCGCGCGAACTCGGTCTCGATCTCAACCTTATCAAGGGGACGGGCGAGAAGGGCCGCATCACCCGGGAAGACGTCAAGGCGGCGCTCGTGGCTGAGAAGGGGGCCGCCGTCGCCCCCGGCGGCGCGGCTCTGCCGGCGATCCCGACCGTCGACTTCGCCAAATTCGGGCCCGTCGAGACCGTCCCGCTCTCGCGCATCAAGAAGATTTCGGGTCCACGGCTCCATGCGTCGTGGGTGAACGTCCCGCATGTCACGCACACGGACGAGGCGGACATCACCGATCTCGACGCGTTCCGAAAGGCTCTCGACGACGACGCGAAGAAGGACAAATCAAAGCCTTACCGGGTGTCGTTGCTGCCGCTTCTCATGCGTGCGGCGGTCGCGACGCTGAAGGCCTTCCCGACTTTCAACGCCGCTCTCAGCCCCGGCGGCAACTCCTTGATTATGCGCCGCTATTGGCACATAGGCGTCGCCGTGGACACGCCTGACGGCCTCGTGGTCGCCGTCGTCAAGGACGTCGACCAGAAAGGCGTCGTTGAGCTTGCCCGGGAACTTGGCGCGCTGTCCGAAAAGGCGCGCGCCGGCAAGCTCGCGCCCGCCGAAATGCAGGGCGCGACCTTCACCATCTCGTCGCTGGGAGGGCATCGGAGGGACAGCCTTCACCCCGATCGTCAACGCGCCAGAAGTGGCGATCCTCGGCGTCGTGCGTTCGAAAATGGCGCCGGTTTGGGACGGAAAGGCCTTTCAGCCGCGCCTCATGCTGCCGCTTTGCCTGTCCTACGACCACCGGGTCATCGACGGCGCGGCTGCGGCCCGCTTCATGCGCCATCTTGCGGGTGTCCTGGAGGACATGCGGCGCATTATCTTATGACCGCAAGCCCCGTAGGAAGACAGACGGCCATGGCGAATGAGATCAGGCTTCCCGACATCGGCGACTTCAAGGACGTGCCGGTCATCGAAATCCTTGTCGCGCCGGGACAGAGCGTAGCCAAAGACGAGCCGATCCTGACGCTCGAAAGCGACAAGGCGACGATGGAGGTGCCGGCGCCGGAAGCTGGCGTGATCGGCGAGATCCGCGTCAAGGTCGGCGACAAAGTCAGCCAGGGCGACTTGCTGGCGACCTACGCGGGGGGCGAGCAGCCGCTGCGGCAGCTCCCTCTGCCGCCTTGGCGCAGGACGGCGGCCTCGAGATCCAGGAGCACGCTCCCAAAGCCGCCGCGCCCGCTGGCCCGCCGCCGAAGCCCGCAGCCGACCCGGGGGGCCAAGCCGATTTCGAGGCTGACGTCCTGGTTCTGGGCGCCGGGCCCGGCGGCTACACCGCCGCCTTCCGCGCCGCCGATCTCGGGCAGGATGTCGTTCTGGTCGATTCGCGTCCGACCCTTGGCGGCGTCTGTCTCAACGTCGGCTGCATCCCGTCCAAGGCGCTCCTGCATGTCGCCAAGGTCATCGACGACGCCAAGGCGATGGGCTCGCACGGCGTGAGCTTTGGCCCGCCGACCTTTGACCTTGCGGCCGTTCGCGGCTGGAAGGAGGGCGTGGTCAAGCGCCTCACGGGGGGCCTCGGCGGCCTCGCCAGGCAGCGCAAGGTCAAGACGGTGATCGGCGAGGGCCAGTTCACCTCGGCCAACACCCTGCGCGTCGAGACGGCGGAGGGCGCGCGGGTCGTGCGCTTCGTGAAGGCGATCATAGCCGCCGGCTCCGAGGCGGCCGCGCCGGGGTTCATTCCCGCCGATCCGCGCATCTGGGATTCGACCGCGGCGCTCGACCTCAATTTCATCCCCAAGCGGATGCTGGTGCTGGGCGGGGGCATCATCGGGCTTGAAATGGCGACGGTCTATCACGCGCTCGGAGCCGGGATCACCGTGATCGAGATGATGGACCAGTTGATGCCGGGGGCCGATCTCGACATCGTCGACCCCGCTCGCCAAGCGCATCGGCCGGCTCTACGACAAGATCCTGCTCAAGACCAAGGTCACGGCGGTCGAGGCGGAGCCGGACGGGCTCAAGGTCTCTTACGAAGGCCCTGACGGCGCGAAGACCGAGACCTTCGACGCCATCCTGGTCTCGGTCGGCCGGCGACCGAATGGCGCGCGCATCGGGGCCGCCGCTGCGGGCGTCGTCACGGACGAGCGCGGCTACATCGCGGTCGACCGGCAGATGCGCACCAACGTGCCGCACATCTTCGCCATCGGCGACATCGTCGGCCAGCCGATGCTGGCGCACAAGGCGACGCATGAGGGGAAAGTCGCGGCGGAAGTGGCGAGCGGACACAAATCCTCGTTTGACGCCAAGGCGATCCCGTCGGTTGCTTACACCGATCCGGAAGTCGCCTGGGCGGGGCTGACGGAGACGGAAGCCAAGGCGAAGGGGATCAAATACGGCAAGGCCGTCTTTCCCTGGGCGGCGAACGGCCGGTCCCTTTCGCTGGGGCGAGACGAGGGGCTGACGAAGACCCTGTGGGACGAAGAGACCCAACGCCTCATCGGCTGCGGCATCGTAGGGCCGAACGCCGGCGATCTCATCTCGGAGGCGGCGTTGGCGATCGAGATGGGGGCGGAAGCGGAGGACGTCGGCCTCACTGTTCATCCGCACCCGACGCTCTCGGAAACCTTCGCCATGTCGGCCGAGGCCTTCGCCGGCACGCTGACCGACCTCTATATGCCGAAGAAGAAGTAGCGCGGCTCGCCGCATGAAGGTGTTCTTCTTCGGGCTCGGCTATTGCGCCCGTCGCCTCGTCGAGCGCGAGCCCTGGATCGAGGCGAGCGGAACGGCCCGGACCGCTGAAGCCGTCGCCGCGCTGCGCCGCGAGGGCGTCGAGGCTTGGCGCTTCGACGGCGTCGAGGCGGAGCCTGGGCTTGAGCGGGCGCTGGGCGAGGCCGAAGCCATCGTGATCTCCATCCCGCCGCGCGATGGCGCGGGGGCGGCGCTCGTGCGCTTCGGGGCCGCTATCGCCGCCGCGCCGGCGCTGCGCCGGGTCCTCTACTATTCCACCATCGGGGTCTACGGCGACCATGGCGGCGCCTGGGTCGACGAGACAAGCGCGACACGGACCCGGACCGCGCGCGGTCTGGCGCGGCTCGAGGACGAGGCGCGCTGGGCGGCCGTCGCGCGATCGCGCGGCGCCGAAGCCGACATCCTGCGCCTCGCCGGGATTTACGGGCCGGGCCGCAATGCGCTCGTCAATTTGCGCGAGGGGCAGGCGCGCCGCATCGTCAAGCCGGGGCAGGTGTTCAACCGCGCCCATGTCGATGATATCGCTGAGATTTCCAGCCTCGTGCTTATACGCGGCCTCAGCGGCGGAATCTGGAACGTCGCCGACGACGAGCCGGCCCCGCCGCAGGAGGTCGTCGCCTATGCCGCGGCGCTGCTCGGGCTTGAGCCCCCGCCCGAGGAGCCCTTCGACGAGGCGCGGCTTTCGCCGATGGCGCGGGAGTTCTACGCCGACAACAAGCGGGTCTCGATCGCCAAGGCCAAGGCGCTGCTCGGGTTTGAGCCCGCCTATCCGACCTACCGCGAGGGCTTTAAGGCCTTGGCGGAGGCGGGCGAGGGCCGGGGCGCCTGAAGCGGGTCGGGCAGCATGGTCTCACGGCCTCGGGCTTGGACAACCAGGACGCGAACCCCCATACCGATAAACGCGCGTAAACGCCAATAAACGCCAGTAAACGCGCATAAACGTTAGTAAATTTGCTTGCATTTACTAGCGTTCATTTTTCCGAATCAGGACTTTTCAATGGGTTGCAAGCGGTTGGAATAAAGAAAATTTCGCCTCAGCCTCTAGCTCGCGCGTGGGTTGTGGTCGATCACAATTGTCAAACAGCCACAGCCTCCTCCGCGGCTGGGGCGCGAGCGCGAGACAGATTTCGATAATGAGAAGAGATAGCGCATATTTCCGATTTTGTCAAACAAAAGTCGCTTCTGCGGGGATTGCCGTCGCGGTCGATAGCCCGTCGAGAGGCGGGCCTCCTTTCGGACGCCCTTTGGACCCTGCCGCCGCGCTTGATCCAAGCGGCGGTGACAATCCGCACTGGACAATTGAGCCTGAGCGCCGAAAACGGGTAGGAAGGCGAGGCCGCCGCCCACGGGCCAAACCACGCGGCTGACGGAACTCCGCCGGAGACCTCGCTTATGCAGAAGCCCGCAATGTTGGCGTTCGCTACGCTCCTGGTTGCAGCCGAAAGCGCCCATGGCCAACAGTCGCAAGTCGGCCGCTACCAGATGGTCGCCGTCCCGGCGTCGCAATCGCAAACCTTTCCTGAGGCCCTGCTGCTTGACAGCGCAACGGGACAGTCCTGGATCCTGTATCACGAGACGGGGCGGGCGATTGAATGGATTCCGCTTCCCTTTTCAGCGGGCAGAGATCGGCCGGCCCCCTTCCTGCCGCCCCCGCCGGACCAGGTCGATGGGTCGCGCTGAGAGACACGGGCCGACGCGCAACGACCAGTCAGAGCGGCGAACGCCGTTTCGTCGCTTCCCGGTCGTTTTTGCGATGACTTCCCCACGCACAAAGCTGCCGAGCGGGGAACGAGGCGGTCACCGTGGCGGGCGGCCAGCCTCTAGAATCGTCGGCTTGAGTTGATCATAATCATCGATCGAGGCTGGCGCGCCGCATTCGAGGGCGGAAACGCAAGAGGCGCATAAGGTTCTGCCGGGCATCAGCCGGACGGCGCGTCCGCAACGCTCGCAGTTCGTAAGGGCGCTTTGGCGCCGCACGTGCTCGAAGAATGCGCGCTCTCCTGGGCCGTCGGCGTCCCAGAAGCCGAAATTGTCCTCGTAGACCACAGTCATTTTGACCGCCCCCGGTTGGCGGACGACGTCAAACGCCACGGCTAGGGCGGCGGGGGGCGTCTATTTCTCTCGGGAAACAGTCGCGGCCGCGCGCAGACAATTTGCGAAAACGCATTCAACCCTTGCCGGCTGGTATTGCTGCATATATAGGCAGGCCGCGCAATCACCACCTAAGTCTAATACCAGCCTGCAGTTGAGGTATTATCCGGGTCGACGCGCGGGATTATCGCCGTTCGAACGGCGCTGTGGTGCGCCCGTCCGGGAGCGGAATTGGCGAACCGATCTTATTTGGTTCGCTCTTGGTCCTCCGGCGACGCCATGAAGTATCCCGAGTTCGGCTCGATCCAAGCCATATGATCGTGGACCGCGACGCAGCCGGGCGTGTTCTCGGCGATGACCTTGAGCCCGTCGCGTAGCCGCTCGTCGGTGATTGCGCCATCAAAGGTTACGACGCCGTTCTGAACCTCGATGCGCACGCTCGCCCGCGGGGCCGAGTTCGAGCTTGTCCAATTCCGCCTGGATGGCGGCCTTGATCTCGGCGTCAGGATGCGCGCCCTTCTCACGCGGCGTCGCGGCCAAGAGCCCCTTGAGCAGATCCGAGCGCGAGACCACGCCGACGACATTGTCGCCCCGCAGCACGGGCAGGCGCTTGATGCGGCGCCGGATCATCCGGTCGACTGCCTCGCTAAGCTCCGCATTCTCGTCAATCGTCTCGACTTCGTGGGTCATCACTTCCCCGACCCTGCGCCCGAATTCGTGGGTGTAAGTCTCGGCGAGCCGGCCGCTGCCGAGCAGAAAGTCGAGCCAGCCGGGACGCTTGTGCTCGCTCCCAAGCTCGCCGCGGCGAAGGAGGTCGCCCTCGCTCAAGATTCCGGCGAGCTCGTGCTTGGCGTCAAACACCAAAAGCGCGCTTACCCGTGAGCGCAACATCGTCTCGATCGCCTCGTCGACGCCCGTGTCCTCGGCCACGCCGATCACGCCACGGGTCATGACGTCCCGAACCTGCATTGTCTCGTCCTCGTTTGAAGCCGCTCCCTTCGTAGGGGAACGAGGGGACGCGGGAAAGACTTTAGCCGACAGGCGGATCGGAATCGTAGCCAGCAGATTGTCATTCCCGCGCAAGCGGGAAATCCTATACCTGCGCGGCGGCTTGGATAAGATCGAGTCGTTGCATCCGGCGATCGTGGGAATCCGGGGCCTTGTTTCGTGCTCTATCGGATCGAGGGGCTCGCACTCTGGCTGGGTCCTGGATGCGGGTGTTTGTTCCGAACAGTCGCAGGGGCCGCCTTAAGGCGCGCCCGCGTATAGGACAGGATCAATCTCATGCTGGAGAGTTCCGTTTCAGCCGGCGTTGACGTCGGCTCGACTTGGCTTGACCTCGGGTTTCATCCCTTCGGCAAGCCGATCCGTGTGCGCAACAACGAGGCGGGTATTGCAACAATTGTCGCCGCCCTGGGCCAGCGTGGCGTGGGCCGGGTGGCGCTGGAGGCGATCGGGGGCTATGCGCGGAGGCTGACGGCGGCGCTGATCGAAGCGGACGTCACGGTCTTTATGGTCAATCCGCGGCGGATCAAGGCGTTTCGCGACGCCGAGGGCCTCATCGCCAAGACGGACAAGCTGGACGCAAGCCTGATTGCGCGCTTTGCTCACGTCATGGCCGATGAGCTGCGACCTCTCAGGGACGCCGGACAGGCGGGTCTCAAGGCGCTGTCGACAAGGCGGCGGCAGCTGACTGAATCCATCGCGATCGAGAAGACACGCCTCAAGCAGGCCTTCGATCCGCTGATTCTCAACTCCTGCCGGGAGATGATCGCGCTGCTCGAAGACAGACGCCGGGCGATCGAAGCCGAACTCGACCGCCGCATTGAGGCCGAGGACAGAATGGCGCGCCGGCGCGCCATTCTGTCCTCTATGCCCGGCATTGCTGCGCGCATCTCCACCCTGGTCGTCATCGAAATGCCGGAGCTGGGCGAAATCGGACGAAAGGAAGCCGCGAGCCTCGCAGGCCTCGCGCCCCATCCGTCGCAATCCGGACTTTCGCTCGGGCGCAACGCCATCTCCGGGGGCCGCCCCTGCTTGCGCGCCGCCTTCTACATGGCCGCCCTCGTCGCGGTGCGAAGCCATCCCAGGTTCAAGCAGATCTATCTCGACCTGCGCGCAGCAGGAAAACCCGCAAAGGTCGCCCTCGTCGCCGTCGCCCGCCGAATGGTCGGCATCGCAAACGCCCTCATTCGCGACGACATCACTTTCGATCAAGCAAGCTTCGCTTGACCCGCGCAATACAGTCGCCAGGCTATGGTCAAAAGCTCGCCTGGATGCCCGCTTGCGCGGGCATGACACCGGGTCGGCGTGGGCTCATAGAACACGGCGGCGAAAGCCTTGTCCTCCTGCCTGGAGAGCAACCCATGGCGAATCCGGTGGTCGTGGAGGCCACCCGCGGCGAACGAGTCGAATCCGCTCATCGGGGCGCGGGCGCAGTCGTCGATGCGGACGGGCGGGCGGTCACGAGCTTCGGCGACGCCGGGCGGCCGGTCTATCCGCGCTCGGCCGTCAAGGCGCTGCAGGCTCTTCCGCTCGTCGAAAGCGGCGCAGCCGACCGCCTGGGTCTCAGCGACAAGGAGATTGCGCTTGGCTGCGCGTCGCATTCCGGAGGCGAGGACCATGTCGCGACCGCGCGCGCGATGCTCGCCAAGGCGGGATATGACGAGCGGGTTCTTGAATGCGGCGTCCACTGGCCGCTCGGCGAAGAGGAGGGGCGGGCGCTCGCGCGCTCGGGCCGGACGCCGACCGCTCTGCACAACAATTGCTCGGGCAAACATGCGGGCTTCGTCTGTCTCTCCTGCGCCATGGGAATTGACCCGAAGGGCTATGTCGCGCCGGATCATCCCGTGCAGCGCGAGGTCAAGGCGGCGATCGAAGGCATGACCGGCGCGTCATTGAGCGAGGAGACGCGCGGCGTCGACGGCTGCTCGATTCCGACTTACGCCGTGCCGTTGACCGCGCTTGCCCTAGGCTTCGCGCGCCTCGGGACGGGCGAAGGGCTATCGCGCGAGCGCGCTGAGGCCGCGGCGCGCATTCGCGCAGCCGTCGCCGCGCATCCCCTGACGGTCGCGGGAAGAGGCCGGTTCGACACGGAGGTCATGAGCCTCACCGGCGCGCGCGCCTTCGTGAAGTCGGGCGCCGAGGGCGTGGTCTGCGCCGCGCTGCCCGAAGCCGGGCTTGGCCTTGCGGTCAAGGCCGACGACGGGGCAGGGCGCGCGGCGCAGGTGATGATCGCGGCGCTCATCCAGCGCTTCGGCGGTTTCGACGAGGAGACGAAAGCGCGCCTCGCGCGCTTCGTCTCGCCGCGCCTTATGAACTGGAACGGCGCCGAAGTCGGGCGATTGCGTCCCACGGGCCCGCTGGCGTGACGCGCGCTCTGGTGACAGAAGGGCTTATGTGTCACATGTCAACGAGGCGACGGGCGGCCGTACCCTTAATGCTCACGGCGTTTGCGAGCTTCGCGCTGATCTGCGCCGCAGGCTTGTCGCGTGCGGCGGATCGCTGCCCCGACATCGCGCAGTCGGTGCAGATGCTGCACGAGGGCGACCAGTACCAGGCGGCGTCGCTCTTGTTCGCCGCCGCGCGGTACGGTTGCGAGGCTGAGGCGCGCGCGCTTCTCGATCGCGGCGCGGCGATCGACGCTAAAGACCGCGAGGGCGCAACCGCGCTGGCCAAGGCGGCGGAGGCGGACAAGCTTAAAGTGATGAAGCTTTTGCTCGAACGCGGCGCCGATCCCAACGCGCGCGCCGTCGACGGCTCGACGCCGCTGTTCTACGCCGCGAAGGAGGATCGGGGCGCGGCGGTCGCGCTGCTGCTCGAGCGCGGCGCCGACTCCAACATTCCCGGAGGGAAGGGGATCCGCCCGCTCGCCGCCGCAGCCTATAACGGTTCGGCGGACAGCGTCGATGCGCTGCTCAAATACGGGGCTGACCCCAACGCGCTCGACGACGAGGGCAAAAGCGCGATGGTCTACGCCGCCGGGCACGCCTACGCGGCGGTCGTCGCGCTGCTTGCTTCAGGCCGGAGTCGACGTCAACCGTCGCTACGCCCATGGCCTCACCGCCCTGATGTGGGCGGCGGGCCACGATGCGTCTGCTGGCGTCGACGACGTCGAGGCCACGATCAAGACGCTGATCGCGCACGGCGCTGCGCTCGATCTCAAGGACGACCGCGGCAAGACGGCGGCCGACATCGCCCACGGCCTTAAGGACGAGCGGGCGGCGAAGCTGTTGGAGCGATAGGCTCCCCTTCCCTTCTCCCGCCCGGAGAAGGTGGCGCCATAGGGCGTCCGGAAGGACGGGCTATGGGCGCTGGATGAGGGAGACGCCGACAAGGCTCGCGGTTCGCCAGCGAACCGTCACCCCCGACCCCTCTCCCATAGGAGAGGGGAGTCACGTCAGCCTCAAAACCCAGCCAGATATGCCGCCATCGCGGCGATCTGCTCGGGCGTGATGGAATTCATCAGATCCGACATGCCGGGGTTGTTGGCGCGCGTGTGCGTGCGGAAGTCCATCATGGTCTTGAGGAGATAATCATGGTTCTGCCCGGCCAGACGCGGGACCGAGGAATCGCCCTGGAACTGCTCCAGATGGCAGCTGGTGCAGACGACCGACTTGTTGACGGCGATCGCGACCTCCGTATCCGCTTTCGAGGCGGACGGCGCGCCGGTGTTCGGCCAGGGCTTGGCGGCGAAATATTCGGCGAGCGCGAGCGCATCCTCCTTGCTCACCGACTTGGGCGATCGGCGTCATGCGATCGTCCTTGCGCGCGCCCTTCTGGAAATCGCGGAGCTGCAGATAGAGGTAGCCCGCGTGCTGGCCCCAGATGATCGGGAATGACTTGTCCTCGGGCAGGCCTTTTTCGCCATGGCACGCGCCGCAGAGGGCCGCCTTGTCTTCGATCGAATCTCCCCAGGCGGCGGTCGCGCCCACGAGGAGCGCGATGAGGACAACACTACGCAGCATGCACACGAATCCTTCACGCGTTGCGCAAATCTGCGCGTCGCGTCGCCCCAAGGTCAAACGAAAAGGCCGCCACCCCCAAATGCGATCAGGGGAAGCGGCCGAAGCGCCATGCGAGAGAGATCAGTCGGCTGTGAAGGCGATGATGCTGTCGCCGCGCCTGTAGTCGATCTGGGTGTTGCCGCCGGAGCCGACGACGATGTACTGCTTGCCGTCGACGACATAGGACGACGGGGGCGCATTGACGCCCGCGCCCGCCTGGAACCGCCACAAGAGCTTGCCGTTCGAGGAGTCAAAGGCGTTGAACGCGCCGTTGCCTTCGCCGGCAAAGACGAGGCCGCCCGACGTGGCGAGGATGCCGCCGATCATCGGCTGCGGCGTCTTGACCTGCCAGGCGATCTTGCCGGTGTTGTAGTTGACCGCGGTGATGTTGCCCGTCTGCACCCCGCCGGGGACGTTGGTGAACGCGCCGCCGAGCCATAGCTTGCCGTCCGGATAGGCCTCGTCGGCGACCGTATAGGTCATCTCCTGCTCGAGATTGATCGCGTAGGCGAGATTCTGGCCCGGATCGGTCGCCATCGGCGACCATTCCACGCCGCCGTTCGCGCCGGGGAACATCTTGGCTGAGTTCGGGTCGAGCGGCTTGGTCGGCGTCGGCAGCGTCCACCGGTCCTTCTGCGACACCATCGGCTCGGAGAATCGGATGAGGCTGCAGTCCTTGCGGTCGTTGACATAGACATAGCCGGTCTTGCCGGCGTGGATGACAGCAGGGATCGTCTTGCCGTCCTTGTCCGCCGCCTCGACGAGCACGGTCGGGCTCACCGCGTCGAGATCCCACACGTCATGCGGGACATACTGGAAGTGGCAAGCGTATTTGCCAGTGTCCAGATCGACCGAGACGAGCGAGTTGGTGTAGAGGTTGTCGCCCGGGCGGATCGCGCCATAAAGGTCGGGCGAGGGGTTGCCGACGACGAAATAGATGCGCTTCGTCGCCAGGTCGACCGATGGGTTCTGCCACACGCCGCCGCCCAGCGTCTTGTAGGGATCGCCGTTCTTGGCGAGCGTCGCCTTTTCGGCCGCGATGTCGCGATGCTCGTCACGTCCAGTCGCGTCGGTGGTCGCCCAAACGCCCACCGAATTCTCCGGGATGGTGTCGAAGTTCCAGATAAGCTTGCCGTCTTTGGCGTCGTAGGCGCGCACGAAGCCGCGGATGCCATATTCGCCGCCGTTGGTGCCGATCAGGATTTTGCCGTCGACGGCGGTCGGCGCCATCGTCTCGCTGTATCCCTTCTCGGGATCGGCGATCTGCACTTGCCAGACGATATCGCCGGACTTTGCGTCGAGAGCGTAGAGCTTCGAGTCGAGCGTCGCGACATAGACCTTGTCGTCATAGACCGCGACGCCGCGATTGTTGGGGCCGCAGCAGAACGTCGTGACGGGACCAAGCTTGGGCTTGAAGTGCCAGATTTCCTGCCCGGTCTTGGCGTCGAGCGCGTAGACATGACTGAACGAAGTGGTGGCGTACATGACCCCGTTGACAATGATCGGCGAGGTCTCGAGCGACTCCTTGACCTCGGTGGTGAAGATCCACGCCGGATGCAGATGCGCCACATTGTTGCGGTTGATCTGATCGTTCGGGTAGAACCGGGTCTGCTCGTAATTGCCGTTGGTGGCGAGGAAGTTCGAACTGTCCTTGGCCGCGTTGTCGAGTTGCTGCTGCGAAACCGGGGTGATCGCGGCGGTCGCAGCCATCGAGGTCGGCGCGTTCTTGACCTCCTGCGCATTCGCCATCCCAGCCGCTACAATCGCGGCGGCGCAGATCGATCCAAGCAAAATTGATTGATTGGCGACTTTGGTCATCGGTGGTCCCTCCCTGACAGTCCCGCAGTTTGGCGTGAAATCCGGGAACTTTCAAGCAAGCGAGACGGGAAATGCTCCTTATCTTTGTATCAATCGGCAAATAGGCGACGCCTATCGTTGTACGCGGCGGCGCGGATCGTTCATAATCAGCCGAAGCGACCGCAGTGCTTTTGAACCTTTGACTTTTTTTCGGGACAAAAGTTCAAGACTGCCCTAAAGGCCAAGTTGGCGGAGGCAGGGCTTTTTGGAGGCAAATCGGTTGTCGCCACATCCAAAGTCAGTAGGCTTCAGCGTCGCGCGTCCTCAGATCTACGATCGGTTGAGCGTCGAGGACGTGCTCGGCGCCCTCGCGCGGATGCACCGCATCCGCCGTTTTGAGGAGGCGGCCGAAGATTCCTACATCCGGGGCTTGAGTTACGGCACGATGCACCTGTCGATCGGGCAGGAGGCCACCGCGGTCGGGATGTGCGCGCCGCTCAGCGACGCTGACTACATCACCTCGACCCATCGCGGCCACGGTCATTGCATCGCCAAGGGCGCGGAGCTCACGCCGATGTTCGCCGAGTTCCTCGGCCGCGAGACCGGCTACTGCAAGGGACGCGGCGGCTCGATGCACATCGCCGAGCCGGCCAAGGGCAATCTTGGCGCGAACGGGATCGTCGCCGGCGGGTTGCCGATCGCAGTCGGCGCGGCGCTCAGCGCCAAGAAGCGGCGCACCGGCGCGGTCGCTGTCGCGTTCTTCGGCGATGGGGCCAATAACGAGGGCGCCTTTCACGAGGCGATGAACCTCGCCTCGATCTGGAAGCTGCCGGTCGTTTTCGTCTGCGAGAACAACCAATACGCGATGTCGACGGCGATGGAGCGCGCAACCGCGGTCGCCAATGTCGCGGACCGCGCGACCGCCTATGGGGTTCCCGGCGTCATGGTTGACGGCAACGATTTCGCCGCCGTCGCCGCGGCGGCATTCGAGGCGACGGACCGGGCGCGGGCAGGCGATGGTCCGACGCTGATCGAAGCCAAGACCTATCGCACCCGCGGCCACTCGCGTTCCGACCGCAACCGCTATCGAACGCGTGAGGAGATCGACGCCTGGACAGCGCGCGATCCGATCGCGCGCTTCGAAAAGGAGATCATCGCGTTCGGCTTGGCGGGCGAGGCCGAGGTCAAGGCGATCGCGGCCGAGGTTGAAAAAGAAATGGCCGAGGCGGTGGCCGCCGCGAGCGCGAGCCCATGGCCGTCCGTCGCCGATTTGACGCGCGACGTCTATTCGCCGGCCGAGGGAACGCGCGCATGAGCGTCCGCGAGCTTTCCTATGCGGAGGCGATCCGCGAAGCGCTCGGCATCGCGCTTGAGCGCGACGAGCGCGTCTTCCTGATGGGCGAAGACATCGGCGTCTACGGCGGCGCTTTTCAGGTGACGGGCGATCTCGTCGAACGCTTTGGGGAAGAGCGAGTCATGGACACGCCGATCTCGGAGCTCGGCGGAGCGGGCGTCGCGGTCGGCGCGGCGCTGACCGGCATGCTGCCGGTCTACGAATTTCAGTTCTCCGACTTTTCGATGTTGGCGATGGAGCAGATCGTCAACCAGGCCGCGAAGCTGCGCTACATGCTGGGTGGCGCGGTCAATGTTCCGGTCGTCTTTCGCATGCCGACCGGCTCAGGGCTCGGCGGGGCCGCGCAGCATAGCCAGAGCATCGAAGCCTGGTACGCGCATGTGCCGGGCCTCAAGGTGGTCGAGCCGTCGACGCCCGAAGACGTCAAGGGCATGCTGCTCGCCGCGATCAGGGACCCCGACCCAGTGATCGTGTTCGAGCACAAGCTCCTCTACAAGATGAAAGGCGCAACGCCCGAGGGCTATTACGAGACGCCTCTCGATCGCGCGGTGGTGCGACGCGAAGGGCTCAACCTTACGATCGTCGCCACAGGGATCATGGTCCATCGCGCGCTGGAGGCTGCGGACATCCTCGCCAAAGAGGGGATCGAGGCCGAATTGATCGACCTTCGCTGCTTAAGGCCGATCGACAAGGACGCGATCGTGGCCAGCGTCAGCAAGACAGGGCGGCTTCTCGCCGTCTACGAGGGCGTCAAGACGTTAGGGATCGGAGCAGAGATATCCGCGATCGTCGCCGAGAGCGAAGCCTTCGATTATCTCGAGGCGCCGATCATGCGCCTCGGCGGCGCGGAGGCTCCGATCCCCTATAGCCCGGTTCTGGAAAAGGCGGCCGTTCCGCAGGTCGAGGACATCGTCCGGGCGGCGCGGCGTCTGGCGCGCGGCGAGACTTGAGCCGTGGCGGTCGAGATCGTCATGCCACGCGTCGATATGGACATGACGTCAGGCCGCATGGGCCGCTGGCATGCAGCCGAGGGCGCGCATGTCGATAAAGGGCAGACGCTGTTCGAGATCGAGACCGACAAGGCGGCGATGGAGGTCGACGCACCGGCCTCGGGCGTGCTGAAGTTCGTTGCGGCCTCCGAGGGCGACGTGCTGCCGGTTGGAACCTGCATCGGCTGGATCGTGGCCCAGGGCGAGAGTTTCGCGCCGCCGCTAGCGAACGCGCCGCCGCTCCCGGAGCGCGACAACGTTGGCTCCGCTCGCGGCGCTCACCCTCATCTGGAGAAGGGGTCTCCGGGCGAGACGCAGCGCCCCCTCTCCCCAAAAGGCGTCCCGGAGGACGCCCGTATCTCGACGGGCTATGGGGAGAGCGCCGGGGTGAGGGCGCAGGGCGCGGACGGAGTTCGCCCGCGCGCGACGCCCGCCGCCCGGCGCATGGCGCGCGAGCGCGGCTTGCAGCTTGAGAGCGTGAGCGGCTCGGGCCCGCATGGACGCATTCAGGCGCGCGACGTCGAGCGGCGCAGCGCCGATCAGCCGTCCGCATCGACCGTGCATCGTTTGTGGCTGGCGCGAGGGCAGAGCGCGCCGATCGTGTTCCTGCACGGCTTCGGCGCCGATCTCAACGGCTGGCGGCCGGTTCATCGGCTTCTCCCCGAGACGCAGCCGGCGCTGGCGATCGACCTGCCGGGCCATGGGTTGTCGCCGCTTGGCGAGGAAGCGAGCTTCGAGGCTTTGGTCGAAGCGGCGCGCGAAGCGCTCATCGAGGAGGGCGTCAGGGTCGCGCATCTCGTCGGCCACTCGCTCGGCGGCGCCGTCGCCGCGGCGCTCGCGCATGAGCCAGGCGTCAAGGCGTTGTCGCTGATGCTGATCGCGCCGGCGGGGCTAGGAGAGGAGACCAACGCCGCCTTCTTCGAGGGCTTTCTCATGGCGGACACGGAAGCGGCGCTCACGCTTTGGCTCAACATGCTGGCGACGGATCCGGCCGCCTTGGGCTCGGCGCTCGCGAAGACCACTTTGCGCCTGCGCCGGGAGCGGCCGCTGGTCGCGGAACAGCGGCGCCTCGCCGAGGCCATTCTCTCGCGCGGCCGCCAGACGATCGACGTTCGCGGCTTTCTCGCGGCCCCTCAGGCGCCGACCAAGATCATCGTCGGCCTCGAGGATCGGATCACCCCGGCCCATCATGCCGACGGCCTGAACGGCCTCATCGCGCTGCACCGCTTTGCTCATATCGGCCACATGCCCCATCTCGAAGCGCGGCGCGAGGTCGCGACGCTGATCGAGGAGCTGGCGAGGGCCGCTCGGGCTTCGTAGCGTTGAGAACAGCGCCGCCTACCCCGCCGCCTCCGTCAGCCTGCGCGCGGTCGCCGCGTCGGTCACCAGCGTGGTTGGCTTGAGCGCCTTGATCGCCCCCAGGATGGCCGCCTGCTTGTGCGCTCCGCCTGCGGCGAGCACCCGGATCGGAGCGGCGCGTACGGCCTCGAGCGGGACTGACATCACGCGCTGGTTCAGGGGGTGATCGACGAGCAGGCCTTCGCGGTCGAAGACATTGCAAAGCATTTCGCCGACGCCGCCATGTTCACGCAACGCCTCGCGGTCGGCCTCGCCGATGAGCGCGAAGCGCGCGATCGCCGCTTCGGATCCGAGCGAGCCGACGCTGACCACCACGGCGTCGAGCGCTTGAGCGAAATCGTAGACAGACTTGAGCCCGCAGCGATCGATCAAGGCCGCCTTGGTCGCCGGGCTGTCGACCAGCGCGGGTGAGGGAATGAGATAGCAGTCGGCGTCGAAGGCGCGCGCGAAGGCGGAGGGAAACTCGGCCGGGTTATCGTGCTCGAAATGGGTGACGCCGCCGACCAGCGAGACGACGGTCAAGCCTTTGAGCGAGCGCTCGCGCAAATATTCCAGCGATCGGTTGAGCGTGCGGCCCCACCCGAGCCCGATCTTCATGTCGTTGCGCAAAAGGGTTGAAACGTGCTCGCCAAGCGCCGCGGCGATCGGCGCGGTCGGGTCGGCGGCGTCCGACGATAGCGGCGCGACGATCGCCTCGGAAAATCCGTGCAGCTTGCACAAAGCCGCTTCCAGGCCGCCAAGCTCCGCGTCGCCGCGCGATAGCGCGATCCGCACCTCGCCGAGCGCCTTGGCGTCCGCCAGCATCCGAACCACGGTCACCCGCCCGACGCCGAGCGCCTCGGCGATCGCGCTCTGGGTCATCTCCTCGACGAAATACATCCACGCCGCACGCTGCCTCAGGCGCTCGCTGCGCTTGGGCGGGCGCAAGATCTCGTTGGTCGCGGCGTCCCCGGTCCTGCCGTCCTGGCTCATCGATTTTCTGGATATCGCCGCAAAGATCGGCGCGCAATTCACTTCTGCGACAAGCGGGCGCCTGTCAGTCTTGCCCGACCGCGAGGCTTTCCTCAAGCATCAGCCGTGCGCGGGCGCGCAGTTTCTCGCTTTCGCTCTTGAGCTGGCCGCAGGCGGCGAGGATGTCGCGCCCCCGCGGCGTGCGCACCGGGCTCGCGTAGCCGGCGTTGAAGACGATCTCGGAGAAGCGCTCGATCGTCTCCCAATCCGAGCATTCGAAAGCGCTTCCGGGCCACGGATTGAAGGGAATGAGGTTAATCTTGGCGGGCAGGCCTTTCAGGAGGCGCACGAGCGTTCGCGCCTCGGCTGGGGAATCGTTGACGCCCTTCAGCATCACATATTCGAAAGTGATGCGCCGCGCGTTCGAGGCGCCGGGATAGTCGCGGCAGGCCTTGATGAGCGTCTCGATTGGATATTTGCGGTTCAAGGGCACGAGCTTGTCGCGCAGCGCATCGTTGGTCGCATGCAGCGAGACCGCGAGCATGGTCCCGCACTCATGCGCCGAGCCGGGCCATCTCCGGAACGATGCCGGAGGTCGAGACCGTGATGCGGCGCTTCGATAGCGACAGTCCGTCGCCGTCGGTCAGAATGGCGATCGCGTCGCGCACCGCTTCGAAATTGTAGAGCGGCTCGCCCATGCCCATGAAGACGATGTTCGACACTGCGCGCACACCCTCGCCCTTCGGCGTGAGCCCATCGGCCGGCGCGACCCCGCCGGGAAAATCGCCGAGCCGGTCGCGGGCGACCAGGACCTGCCCGACGATCTCGGCGGCGGTCAGGTTGCGCACCAGCGGCATCGTCCCGGTATGGCAGAACGAGCAGTTGAGGGTGCAGCCGACCTGGCTCGAGACGCAGAGCGTGCCCCGGTCGGATTCGGGAATGTAGACGCATTCGATCTCCGCGCCCTTGTCGAAGCGGTGGGCGGGGGCCATGCGGAGAAGCCACTTGCGGGTGCCGTCGGCGGAAACTTGCTCGGCGGCGATTTCAGGCCGGGCGAGGGTATAGCGCTCAGCGAGCTCTTCGAGCAGCGGCCGGGCGATGTTGCGCATCGCGGAGAACTCGCGTGCGCCGCGGTGGTAGATCCAGTGCCAGAGCTGGGAGGCGCGCATCTTGAGCTCGCGCTCCGGCACGCCGATCTCGGCAAGCGCATGGCTGAGTTCCGCGCGGGTCGCCCCGGCGAGGCGCACAGGCGCGCGATCCTCGGCTTTGAGGGCGGCGGCGGTCATGGCCCGGCTTCTAGCATGAGCGGCGGGTCCGACCAATGTCCGGCGCCGCGGAGAGGCTCGAAGGCGGGTCCGCCAAGAGTCCGAGCGAAGCTTAGGTCTTTCAGATCGCTTGATGCCTAAACCACGATTTGGTATGGATTGATGAATTGGTATTAGGCGACTCGAAGGTCACATTGGTCCAGGCAGTCAAGATCATCGAGGGCGGCAAGCTCGTTATCCCCGCTGCCATGCGCAGGGCGCTGGGGATCGCCCGCGGCGACACAGTGGTCGTCGAATTGCTTTCGGAAGGCGAATTGCGCGTGCGCCCGCTCGCTTCGGCGATCAAAGAGGCGCAGGCGATCGTTCGCAAGTCGGTCAGGCGGGATCGCAGCCTGGCGGATGAACTGATGCGCGAGCGCAAGCAGGACGCTTCTCGTGAGTGAGGCTTATGTGCTCGACGCGTCCGCTGTTCTGTGCCTGCTGCAGGAGGAGAAAGGCGCGGAGCGGGTCGCCCTCGCATTGCCGGACGCTGTGATCGGCGCCGTCAACTATTCTGAAGTCGTGGGCAAATTGGTCGAGGCTGGAATCGGCGAGGCTACAGCCGACGGCCTGATCGACACGCTGCAACTGAAGGTGATTCCGTTCGATCGAATTCAGGCTCGGCTGGCTGGCTCTCTTCGCGCCCCCACCCGAAGCCTTGGCCTCTCGCTTGGCGACCGCGCCTGCCTTGCGCTGGCTGCGGCCGAGGGGGCGACCGCGCTCACCTGCGAGCGAAGCTGGACGAAATTCGAGGCGCCCTGCAAGGTCGAGACCGTGCGCTGAGCGGGGCCCTTGCTTACCCGCCGAACACGTCGTTGGTCTGCGCGCTGACGCGCACGAAGGTGGTGCGCTTCGGCACTTCCTTGAGATGCGCCGCGCCGATGTATGTCATCATCGAGCGGACGCCGCCCATGATCTCGCCCATCGTCCCGTCGACCGGCCCGCGATAGGGCGTCTCGACCGTCTTGCCCTCGGCGGCGCGGTAATGCGCGACGCCGCCCGAGTGCTTCTTCATCGCCGTCTCCGACGACATGCCGTAGAACGTCATGCCGACCGCAACCTTCTCGCCGCCGCGCTCCTCGAAGTGGATTTCCCCGTCGCATTCATCGTGGCCTGCGAGCATGCCGCCCAGCATGACGAAGTCCGCGCCCGCGCCATAGGCCTTGGCGACGTCGCCGGGCACGGTGCAGCCCCCGTCCGCGCAGACCTGGCCTTTGAGCCCATGCGCGGCGTCGGCGCATTCGATGATGGCCGAGAGCTGCGGGTAGCCGACGCCGGTCACGCGGCGCGTGGTGCAGACCGAGCCGGGGCCGATGCCGATCTTGACGATGTCGGCGCCGGCGAGGATCAGCGCCTCCGTCATGTCGCCTGTGACGACGTTGCCGGCCATGATCACCGCATGCGGATAGTCGTCGCGCACGCGCTTCACCGTCTCGAGGAATTTCTCCGCGTAGCCATTGGCGACGTCGAGGCAGATGAAGCGGATCGGCGCCGCCTTGGCGACCGCGGCGAGCTTCTTCACGTCGGCGGCGGTCGTGCCGAGCGAATAGAAGGCGTGCGCGCCGTCCGGTCCGGCGAAGAACTTGGCGAGCTTGGGCTCCGGATAATGCTTGTGCAGCGCGGTCAGCGCGCGATGCTCGCCGAGCGCATGCGCCATCGCCATGGTCCCCGTCACGTCCATATTGGCGGCGATGAGCGGAAAGCCCTTCCATTCCGAGCCTGTGTGCAGGAAGCGGAACGCGCGGTCGACGTCGACGGCGCTGCGGGTGTTCAGCGTCGACCGCTTGGGGCGAATGAGGACGTCCTTGAAATCGAGCTTGACGTCGGTTTCGATGCGCATGACTTATCCGGCAGATGGGAAGAAGACGGAACTTCCGTCATAATTTAGTCATCGCGGGCGCAAACCTCAATCAGCGTGGTTGGGGCGCGGCCCCAAGGGGGATCGCCAATGGCGGACGAACTGATTCTGTACACCAATCCGATGTCGCGCGGCCGCGCTGCGCGATGGATGCTCGAGGAAATCGGCCAGCCTTACAGGGCGGAGATTGTCGAATATGCGCGGATGAAGTCGCCCGAATATCTGGCGATCAATCCCATTGGCAAGGTTCCGGCGCTCCGGCATGGCGAGACGCTGGTGACGGAATCCGCCGCCATCTGCGCTTATCTCGCCGACGTCTTTCCCGAGGCCGGCCTGGCGCCGCCACATGGCTCGCGCTTGCGCGGTCCCTATTACCGCTGGCTGTTCTTCGCCGGGGGCCCGCTCGAGGCGTCCATCACCGACAAGGCGCTCGGCGTCGCCATTCGTCCCGAGCAGGTGCGGATGGTCGGCTACGGCGGCCTTGAGCAGACGCTGGCCGCGCTCGAAGATCAGCTTAAGCGCTCGGAGTATATCGCGGGCGACCGCTTCACCGCCGCGGATGTTTACGTCGGATCGCATGTCGGATTCGGACTGATGTTCGGGACGATCGACAAGCGGCCTGCGTTCGAGCGCTATTGGACGCTTATAAGCGCGCGTCCGGCCGCTCACCGGGCGCGCGAGACCGATGACAAGCTGATCGCCGAACAGCGAAAAGCGGGTTGAGGCCGAATCGGACCGGTTGGGGAGAGACATGCGACTGAAGGGCAAGGCGGCGCTGGTGACCGGCGCGGGGCAGGGGTTCGGCTATGGCATCGCCGAGGCCTTCGTTCGCGAAGGCGCGCGGGTCGCTTGCCTGGACGTGAAAGGCGATGTCGCGGAGGCGGCCGCCAAACGAATGGGCGCCTCTGCCATTGCGCTCCAGGGCGATGTTTCAAGCCGCGCCGACGTCAAGCGCGCGGCGCGCGCCGCGATCGACGCCCTCGGCCGCGTGGATATCGTCGTCAACAACGCCGGCACGACGCATCGCAACAAGCCGATCATGGAGGTCGAGGAGGCGGAGTTCGACCGTATTTTCGCGGTCAACGTCAAATCGATCCTGCTCACCGCGCAGGCTTTCATTCCGCATATGCGCGCGCATGGCGGCGGCGTCCTCATCAATGTCGGCTCGACCGCGGCGCTTCGCCCGCGTCCGGGCTTGGCCGTCTACAACGCCTCGAAGGGGGCGGTGCATGTGATGACGAAGTCGATGGCGGTCGAGCTTGCGCCCGACAAGATCAGAGTCTGCGCGTTGGCCCCGGTCGCCGGCGAGACGCCGCTGCTTGCGATGTTCATGGGCGAGGACACGCCCGAAAAGCGCGCCGCGTTCAAGGCGACCGTGCCGCTCGGCCGGTTCTCCACGCCGCAGGATATCGGCGCCGCGGCGCTCTTTCTCGCCAGCGACGAGGCGAACTTTCTGACCGGCGTGGTGCTGGAGGTCGACGGCGGGCGCTGCATCTGAGCATGCCCGCGGGGCAAGTTTCATCATGGGCGCCGGTCACCCGGCTTGCGTTCGCTGTCCCATGACCGGATTTACGTCTCCCCTCGGATGCAAGGCGGGCGGAGGCTGGCGCGAACCGCTCTTCCTTGACAAACAGGCCGGCGGCGTGCGGTTTGGAGCGATGGACGCGGTCCGCCGGGAGCTTCGTGTTGAGCGCAATGCGCAATCCCGCTTGATTGGAGCGCGGAGCCTTCGCTTGCGGCGGCGAGACTATTGAACGGCCGACGACAATCTCCGGGTGTGGTTGAGGCGGCCCACCGCCTCGATCGCAACCTCAACGCGCACGGCGAAGCGGTTCGGGCGGAGAGGCGAAGACCCGCAACGAGCAGGGGCGCCGTGCGACGGTTTGGCCGCGCAGCCGTTCGCTGGTGGACGGATCTTAAAGCGGCGATATCGGCGCTGTTGCGGGTCCCCTCCGTACGCTACTCCCTGTTGGGACTGGCGGCCGTCGTGGTGCTCATCGCCGCAATGACCCAGATGGCTTCGGTCATCGTCGACGAATGGTCGCAGCGCGACATTGAGCTGCGCGCGCGCCTCGTGTTCCGGTCCATCCATGAGCGCGTCGTGGCTGGCCTTGCGGCGAAGGCCGCGGGCGCCGATCTGCAGCCATTTTTCGAACAGCTCGTGGAGGACGAGCGGCTCCAGGCGCTGGGCTTCTGCGATCCTCAGGGGCGCATGCTTTACGCGACGAAGGATATGCCGGAACTCGGTCCATTGCCCGAAGCCGCCGCTGCCCAAAGTCGACACTTTCACTGACCTGCACGACGAGGAGCCGCCGATCGCGACCGCCCTCTTTCCGCTCTCCGCCAAGGAGGGCGAGGGCTCGCTGCTCGTCGTACACGATCTCTCGTTCATCGACCGGCGGGCGCATGAGGCCGAATTCTATATGGCGCTCGCGCTCATTGGCGTCGCCGCAGGGCTTGGGCTCTTGGCGACGGCGATCGTGCTCGCGTTGCTCAAAGGATGGAACCGGTCGCTGCGCCAGGCGATCGCCAATTTCAATCTCGGCCGAGCCGACTATGGGCCGCGGCAGACGGAAATGCCGATCGGGCGGGATATCGAGGCGATGCTGTCCGAACTCCGGCTCGAGCGGAAGTACGCCGACAGCATACACGTGGAATGGTCGCCCAACACGCTCCATCAGCTTCTCGACCAGGAGTTGCCCGGAGCGCAGGTGATCGTGGTCTCGAATCGCGAGCCCTATATCCACAACCTCGTCGACGGCCGCGTCGTCTTGCAAACGCCGGCGAGCGGCCTCGTCTCGGCGCTCGAGCCGGTCATGCGCGCCTGCGGCGGCGTGTGGGTCGCGCATGGCTCAGGGTCGGCGGATCGCGACACGGTTGACGGTCGCGACCGGGTCCCCGTGCCGCCCGACAAGCCAGCCTATGCGTTGCGACGGGTGTGGATCAGCGACGAGGAGCAGGACGGCTATTATTACGGGCTCGCCAACGAGGGCTTATGGCCGCTCTGCCACATCGCCTTCGTACGGCCGACGTTCCGCGAACGGGACTGGGCGCATTACGTCGAGGTCAATCAGCGCTTCGCCGATGTCGTCATCGAGGAGGCGGACCGCGACGATCCCGTAGTGCTCGTGCAGGACTATCACTTCGCCTTGCTGCCGCGCATGCTTCGCCGACGCCTGCCCCGCGCGACGATCATCGCGTTCTGGCACATTCCGTGGCCAAATCCGGAGACGTTCGGCATCTGCCCATGGCGGGAGCAGATCATCGACGGACTCCTCGGCGCCTCGATCCTCGGCTTCCATACGCGCTTCCATTGCAACAACTTCATCGAGGCGGTCGACCGGTTCATGGAGAGCCGCATCGACCGCGAGCGAAGCTCGGTGACGCTTGCCGGTCACGAGACGCTCGTTCGCTCCTATCCGATCTCGATCGAGTGGCCGCCGGCGGCGATGGCGCGGCAGGCGCCGGTGGAGGAGTGTCGCCGGGCGGTCAGGAGCCGTTTCGGGCTCAGCCCCGATGCGCGGATCGCGGTTGGGATCGAGCGCTTCGACTACACCAAAGGCATCGTGGACCGGATGCGCGCGGTCGATGTTGTGCTGGAGTCGCACCCCGAGTGGCGCGGCAAGCTCGTGTTCATCCAGGCGGCGGCGCCGACCCGCAGCAAGCTCAGCGCCTATAGAGGCCTCCAGGCCGAGGCCGCCGAGGAGGCCGAGGCGATCAACGCCCGCTGGGGGAACGATTCCTACAAGCCCGTCGTGCTTTCCGTTCGCCACCACGAACCGGCGGAGGTGTTCGAGCTCTTCCGGGCCGCGGATCTCTGCATCGTCTCCAGCCTGCACGACGGCATGAATCTCGTCGCCAAGGAGTTCGTCGCCGCCCGCGACGACGAGCAGGGGGTGCTCGTGCTGTCGAGCTTCGCCGGCGCTTCGCGCGAACTGTCGGAAGCGCTGATCGTCAATCCCTACGACACCCATGGAATGGCGGAGACGATCAACCTGGCGCTGCGGATGGATCCGGCGGTCCAGCGCGAACGGATGCGGGAGATGCGGGAGCTGGTTCGGCAGCGCAACGTCTACCGCTGGGCCGGGCAGATGCTGCTCGACGCGGCCCGCCTGAGGCGGCGCGAGAGCATCGGGGGCGCGGAGGCGGCCTGAGCAGGGTCGTTGATGAACGCTCTCGTATTCATCGCGAGGATGCACAAGCGTGAGCAATTCTTGTGCGTCAAGAAAACGTTCTTGAGCCAGAGGTCATGTTAAGGCCATGGTATTGAACCCAGTCCGGCGCCGATGTGGCGCGCTATTCTTGTGACTGATTGTTGCGGAATCGATCGCGACCCTCACGATGATTGTCCGAAATCCTACCGGGCGCCATCGTATAGGCAAATTCTCCCTCTATCGATCTTGTGCGGGCGATCAGAGGAGAGCGAAATGACTCAGCATGCGCTTTACGTTCAACTCGAAGCCAAGCCTGGCAAGGAGCAGGAGGTCGCGACCTTCTTGTCCGGCGCGCGGAACATGATCACCGACGAGCCTGAAACCACGGCCTGGTTCGCGATCCGGATGGGGCCGAGGACCTTCGGCATATTCGACGCGTTCGCCAACGAGCACGGCCGCGACGCCCATCTTCAGGGCAAGCTCGCCAGCCAGATCCGAGCGAAGGCTTCGGACCTGTTTGTCAGGACGCCGGAGATTCAGCGGGTGGAAGTGCTCGCGGACAAACTGCCTCACTGACGGGAGCCGCCGGCGCCCCACGCGCAGGGCGCGCCACCGGCATGAGCGCGGCGGGCGTTTCCGCCGCGCTTTCGATTCTGAATGGAAAAGCGCCGCGCTGTCCGTTTTACGATGAAGAAACGCGGGGCCTCACTTTTTGCCGGTCTCGCCGCGGGCCGGGGCGCTCTCGCTTTCCTCCTCCGCCTCGGCCTCGATAAGCGCGATGGTCCTGCCGAGAAGCCATCGTTTGATTTGCTTGCACACGACATCATCGAGCTTCAGATCGTGTCGCTCGCAGATCGAGGCGAGATGATCGCGAAGCGGCGCCGGCATCTTGATGCTCACGTCCACAAGGTCGTTTTGATTGTCCGCCAATATCGCCTCCATTGTCGCAAGCGCAGGATTGTACAGCGCGTCGGTCCGGCTGAACACCGGAGAGCCCGCTTTGCTCATTTCGCGTCTCCCGCGACGAGGCGTCCCGGGCGCCGCCGGCCGCGCCGCTAGGAACTTCGCTCGCACCCGTGTTAGCCAGCCGCGCCATGCAGCGGATGTGAGTTTTGCGCCGTCCGCCTTTTGATCCACATAGGACGCATGGCGATGGCGGTGATTGAACCGAACTTTATTCCCGAAGGCCTCGCGTTCGACGACGTCCTGCTGCGTCCGGGATTAAGCGCGGTCATGCCGAGCGCAACGAATATCGGGACGCAGCTCACCCGCCCGATTCGCCTCAACCTGCCGATCATCTCCGCGGCGATGGACACCGTCACCGAGGCGAGGCTCGCGATCGCCATGGCTGAGGCGGGCGGGATCGGCGTCATCCACCGCAATCTTGCAGCCCGCCGATCAGGCTGAGGAGGTGCGCAAGGTCAAGCGATTCGAGAGCGGCATGGTGGTCGATCCGATCACCATCTTTCCCGACGCGACGCTCGCCGACGCGCTCGCGCTTATGCGCCGCGCCTCGATCTCGGGCATTCCCGTGGTCGAGCGTGGGGCCGACGGCAAGCCGGCGAAGCTCATCGGCATTCTCACCAACCGCGACGTGCGCTTCGCCGACGATCCGCGCCAGCCGGTGACCGAGCTCATGACCCGCAAGGTGGTGACGGTCGGGCGAGGGGGTGAGCCACGAGGAGGCGCGCCGGCTCCTGCATCTCAACCGCATCGAGAAGCTGGTCGTCGTCGACGAAGCGGGGCGCTGCGTCGGCCTCATCACGGTCAAGGACATCGAGAAGGCGACCGCGCATCCGAACGCCGCCAAGGACGCCGACGGGCGCCTGCGCGTCGCCGCCGCGACCTCCGTCGGCGACAAGGGGTTCGAGCGCGCCGAGATGCTGATGGCGGCCGGCGTCGACTGCCTCGTCGTCGACACCGCGCACGGCCATTCGGAGCCGGTCCTTGCAGCAGGTGCGGCGCATCCAGCGCGCGACCAACAAGGTCTCGGTCATCGCCGGCAACGTGGCGACGCGCGAGGGCGCCAAGGCGCTGATCGACGCCGGCGCGGACGCGATCAAGGTCGGCATCGGGCCAGGCTCGATCTGCACCACCCGCATCGTCGCCGGCGTCGGCGTGCCGCAGCTGACCGCGATCATGGAAGCCGCGGAGGCGGCGCGCGACGTCCGGCGTGCCGGTGATCGGCGACGGGGGCGTCAAATATTCGGGCGACCTCGCCAAGGCGATCGCGGGCGGGGCGGACAGCGTGATGATCGGCTCGCTGCTCGCCGGCACCGACGAGAGCCCGGGCGAAGTGTTCCTCTACCAGGGGCGCTCTTACAAGAGCTACCGCGGCATGGGCTCGCTCGGCGCGATGGCGCAGGGGTCGGCCGACCGCTACTTCCAGCAGGACGTGAAGGATCAGGTGAAGCTGGTGCCCGAAGGGGTCGAGGGGCAGGTGCCGCTATCGGGGCCCGACGGCTGCGATCATCCACCAGCTCGCCGGGGGCTTGCGCGCCGCCATGGGCTATGTCGGCGCCGAGACGATTCCCGAGTTCCAGAAGAAGGCGCGCTTCATGCGCATCACCGGCGCTGGCCTGCGCGAGAGCCATGTCCACGACGTCGCCATCACCCGCGAGAGCCCGAACTATCACCCGTCAGGGGCGTGAGCAGTCAGCCGCTCCGGGCGGCGAGGATCGAGAACAGGGCGGTTGCAATGCGGCTGCGGGGGCGATTCTTCTGGCTCAGGACATGAAACTCGCGGTCGGGCAGCTTGAACCGGACCTGCCGAAGCAAGCCGGCCTCCAGACTCGAAGCGGCGACTGAGGCGGAGGTCGCGGTCGCGCCCAGGCCCGCCTCAACCGCGGCGCGCACGGCCTCGTTCGAGGGGAGCTCCATCGCGATCCTGAGCTTCTCGGGGCGGATTCCGAGCCGCCTCAGCGCCTGTTCGAACGCCGACCGCGTGCCCGATCCGACCTCGCGCAGCACCCATTCTCCCTGCAGAAGGTCGGCTGGCGTCGAGCGATTTCGCGTCGCCCCAGGCATGATCCGGACCGACGACGAGGACCAGCTGGTCCCTCGCAACGACGAGGCTTTCCAGGCTTTCGCTTTTAACCGCGCCTTCGACGAAGCCGAGTTCCGCTGCGCCGCTCTCGACCGCCTCGGCGACCTCGGCGGTGTTGCCGATCGTCAGCCTGATCTCGATGCGCGGGTGGGCGCGCCGGAAGGCGACGAGGCGCGGCGGCAGCCAGTAGCCGGCGATCGTCTGGCTCGCGTGCAGACTCAGCGCGCCGCGCTCGAGCGCGCCGAATTCGGCAAGGGTCTGCTCCGCGTGCTCAACCTCGGCGAGGATGCGGCGCGCTTGGGCAAGCAGCGCTACGCCCGCTTCGGTAAGCGCAATGCGCCGGCCGATCGCGGTCGAACAGCCGTACGTCGTGGCGGGCTTCGAGCGCAGCGATCGCGTGGCTCGCCGCCGATTGCGCGAGGTTGAGCGCCCGCGCCCCTTCCGTCACGTGTCCGCGCTCCGCGACGGCGATGAAAACGCGCAACTGCTCGAGCGTCACGGGCTTCCCCATTCGATCTATGAAATGAGATCATAATGAGCAGACTAATCTATTGGAATGATTGATTGACGCAAACTACCTTGGTCTCCGGGCAGGAGAAAAACCGATGAGCGTCCTCGACATCCAGCTTCAGCCTCTCGCGCGCAGGGACGCGAAACCGCTCCTGGAGATCGTCCGCAACTTCACCCCGAACTGGTTCACCGTGACCATGGGGACCGGGGCGCTCGCGCTGACGCTTAATCAGTTTCCGCTTCCCCTTCCGGGCCTGCGCGCGGTCGCAGTCGGTTTGTGGCTCGCCAATATTGCGCTTTTCGCGCTGTTCAGCCTTCTCTACGCCGCGCGCTGGATTCTCTTCCCGCGCGAGGCGGCGCTGATTTTCAGACACCCGGTGATGTCGATGTTTTTTGGCGCGATCCCGATGGGGCTCGCGACCATCGTCAATGGCTTTCTCGCCTTTGGCCCTGATTTCCTTGGAACGCGGCTTAGCCGTCAGCGTCGCGCGCGCTCTTTGGCAGGCGGACGCCGCGATGTCGGTCGTTTGCGGCCTCGCCATCCCTTATTTCATGTTTACCCGCCAGGAACACTCGATCGAGAAGCTGACGGCGGTGTGGCTGCTTCCGATCGTTGCCTCGGAGGTCGCCGCTGCGAGCGGCGGACTGCTGGCGCCGCATCTCGCGGCCCCCGAGGCCTTCCTGGTCCTCATCCTCAGCTACGTCCTCTGGGCGTGCTCGGTGCCGCTCGCCATGAGCGTCCTCGTGCTCCTGTTCCTGAGGCTTGCGCTGCACAAGCTGCCCGAGCGCGACATGGGGGTCTCCGCCTGGCTCGCGCTCGGGCCGATCGGGACGGGAGCGCTGGGCCTCGTCGTGCTCGGCGCCGCGGCGCCGGAGATTTTCGCCGCCAATGGGCTCGCGTCCGTAGGCGAGGTCGCCTTCGGCCTCGGCGTGCTCGGAGGCCTGATCCTGTGGGGTTATGGCGTCTGGTGGCTGAGCCTCGCGATCCTCAAGACTGTGCGCTATCTGCGCGGCGGCCTGCCGTTCAATCTCGGCTGGTGGGGCTTCACCTTCCCGCTCGCGGTCTACACGCTCGCCACGCTTGCTCTCGCGCGCGTCACCGGGCTCAGCCTGTTCAGCTTCGCCGGCGGAGGGCTCGCAATCTGTTTGGCGATCTTCTGGGTCGTCGTCGCGAGCCGCACTGTGCGAGGGGCATGGAGCACGGCGCTCTTCGTCGCCCCCTGTCTCATGGGCGCCAACGCCCCGGCGCGGTTTGAAGCGGATATCGCATAAGGGCAGGCTGCTGCGCCCCCCCCGTCGGGCAGGGCGATACTCAGGCGCTGCCCGCGACCTCGATTGCGCGGAAGTCGGCGCGAGGCTGCTTCGCCGCAAGCGCAAGCGAAATTTGCAGCGCCTCGAGGTCTGCAGCGCCGCGCGGCTCCCAGCCGCAAGGGCAGGCGTTATCGCCGCGATGCGCCTCGGCGACCTCGAGATAGAGGAGGCCAACCGCCGTCGCCGCAAGACTCAGCGCGGCCATCGGCGGGAGCCGCGTCGATTGCATGACGCCGCAAAACGCCATCCGCACCGACCGCTTCAACTGGTCCAGCGCCGCGATCGTCTCGTCCTCGGTTGGAGCGGCGAATTGCATGACGGATCCCTCTCGGCGAATTCGCGCGCTTGCGCGGTCTAACGTCCGACGTTCGAACGAAAGGTAGAGAAACGCTAATCGCGCCGCAAGCGGTTGGAAGCATTTCGTAATTAGAACAATTGCAAACTCGCCCCTTCTCATGCTCGCGCCGGAGATCGCCGGGGCACGGAGCCGCGTTTTTCCGACGCCTACACCGCCGTCATTCAGTGGTAGATTGACCCTTGGGACGGAAACGGAGCGCGTCATGCTGTTCACGGCCGAGCACGAAGAGCCGCGTCGAACCTTACAGAAATTCATCGCCGCCGAGATCAATCCGCATGTCGACGAATGGGAGGCGGCGGGCGAGTTTCCGGCGCATGAATTGTTCAAGAAGCTCGGGAATCTCGGCTTCCTCGGACTGAACAAGCCGGCCGAGTTCGGCGGGGCTGGGCTCGACTATTCCTACGCCGTGATGATGGCGGAGGAACTCGGCGGCGTTCACAGCGGCTCGGTGCCGTCGGCGATCGGGGTGCATACCGACATGGCGACGCCCGCGCTTGCCCGCTTCGGCTCGGACGCCCTGCGCCGGGAATTCCTCGCGCCGGCGATTTCGGGCGATGTCGTCACCTGCGTCGGCGTGTCGGAGCCGGGCGCGGGCTCCGACGTCGCCGAGATCAGAACAAGCGCGCGGTCGGACGGCGACGATTACGTCATCGATGGCGGAAAGATGTGGATCACCAACGGCGCGCAAGCCGACTGGATGTGCCTGCTCGCCAACACCGGCGACGGCCCCAAGCATCGCAACAAGTCGCTGATCTGCGTGCCGATGAAGGCGAAGGGGGTGACGGTTGCGCGCAAGCTCGACAAGCTCGGCATGCGCGCCTCCGACACGGCGCAGATTTTCTTCGAGGGGGTCAGGGTTCCGAAGCGCAACCGCATCGGCGACGAGGGCAAGGGCTTCGTCTACCAGATGATGCAGTTCCAGGAGGAGCGGCTGTGGGCCGCGGCGGCTTGCCTCAAGGCGCACGAGCACACGATCGCTGAGACGATCGCCTATACGCGCCAGCGCAAGGCCTTCGGCCGCAGCATCCTCGACAACCAGACGGTCCACTTCAAGCTCGCCGAATTGCAGACCGAGATCGAGCTTCTGCGCTCGCTGATCTATCGCGCCGCCGAGGCGATGATCGAAGGCGCCGACATGACGCAGCTCGCCACGATGGCCAAGCTCAAGGCCGGGCGGTTGGGGCGCGAAGTTGCCGAGCGCCTGCCTGCAATATTGGGGCGGCATGGGCTACATGAACGAGACGCCGGTGAGCCGCGCCTTCCGCGACGGCCGTCTCGCGTCGATCGCCGGGGGCGCCGAGGAAGTGATGCTGACCATCCTGTGCAAGGGCATGGGCACCCTGCCGGGCATGGGGCAGTAGCAACGGGCCTTTGGGTTGGCGTCGCCATCGCGAGCCGAGCGTTAGCGAGGCGTGCCGATCCAGAAGGCCGTAGGGCGGCACTCCGACCCCTGGATTGCTTCGTCGCTTCGCCTCTCGCAACGACGGTTCTATCAATGCACAGCCTGTTCTAAGGCGCTGGTTCGCGGCGGCTGAGTTCCGCCTCCACCCGGTCGAGCGCGTCGCGCAAAGCCTGCGCCTTGCCGACGGTTCCCGAATTGTCCTTGGCCGGCGTCGCCCCACGCGGCTCGGCCTTGCCGCGCATCTCGCGCGCCTGCCGCGTTCCGATCGCCTTGGCGCGATCATGCGCCTCTCTCAGACGACGCGCGGCGGCCTTGAGCTCATCGACGGACTGGCGTTCGATTTCCGGTGGACAGGTCACAGCGACGAGTTCGAGTTCGGGGCCGCTCAGGAGCCGAGCTTCCAATTTTTCTGCGTCATTCATGAGAAGCTCCCGAGCCAGCGGCGCCGCCTCGGCGACCGCGCGAAGCCGTTCTAGCTCATTCCTAAATGCGGCGCACTCGGCGCGCGCGCTAACGGCCTAGTCTCAACCCCCGCGCGCTCAAATCAATGCGATACGAGGGCCAACCGGGATCGCCTTTCGCCACGACGAGCCTTCGGATGAGCCGCGCCGCTTCGCTCGACGTTGCCCGCTTGGAGGCGACGGGATAGAATTGCGGCGCAACCAGGGAGGTTCATATGGCGACGTTGCTTTCGTGGACCAGCGTTGGAATCGGCGATCTCGATATCTTTGTCCCCTCGCCGCCATGCTTGGTCGTCTATACGTCCTATATCGATGACGAGCCCGAGAGTTCGGTGACTTATTTTTGGCAGGACGAGAGCACCGGCGCGCTCAACCACGAGTTGGTCTACCAGCAGCCGGTCTCGTTCGATACTGCGGTCGCATGGGCGCAGGAGCACGCGCCCACGCGCAGCGTCGAACGCATCCACGTCAAGCACGCCCGCGCGAAGAAGGCGGTCGAACCAAAGGCGAGAGCAAAGCCGGTGGCCAGAAGGGGTGCGGCGAAGAAGGCGCCGGCGAAAAAGGCGGCGGCAAAGAAGCCGGCGGCAAGGAAGGCGGCTCCCGCCAAGAGATCGCCGGCAGTCAAAGGGCGAAGGAGGAAAGCTTAGAAGGCCCCCTCTTTAGAACGCCTCGCATCCACGGAACGGCCGCCGCCTCCATGGATGGCGGAGTTGAGTTTCGCCTTTCGCCAACCGTTCTGCTATTGAACGCCGCTCCCATCGCGGGGCGGAGGGTTGCCGGTTTCGCGCTTCCTGGGATCGCCGAACCATCAGTGTCCACAAACATTTCGTAACGCTGCGCATGGCGAATTCCTTGGGCAGCGTCTAGACCAACGCGAACTGAGGATCGGGCTACACGAGCGGCTTGGCGCCGCGATTCGTGGCTGACCCGATACTCCACACGCCCAAAGGCTTTCCCCCCATGACCCCCGCCGCCCGCGCCGCAGCCGCGATCGAAGTTCTGTCCGACATCGAATCGCGACGCCGGCCCGCGGCCGACGCGATGAAAGACTGGGGGCTCGCGCACCGCTTCGCCGGCTCTGGCGATCGCGCGGCGATATCGGGCCTTGTCTACGACGCGCTGCGCAAGAAAAGCTCGTCCGGCTGGATCATGGGAGGCCCCAGTCCACGCGCGGAAATTCTGGGCGCGCTCAAGCAAACGCATGGCCTCGACGTCGAGGCGATCGCCGCGCTCTTCTCCGGCGAGGGCCATGCGCCGGCTCAGCTCACGGAAGCCGAGCGCGCGCGGCTCGCCGCCGCCGACCTTTCGGGCGCGCCCGCCCATGTCGCTGGGGATTTTCCCGAATGGCTTGGCTCCCAGTTCGAGGCGAGCTTCGGCGCTTCCGCTGCGGACGAAGGCAGGGCGCTGGCCGAGCGGGCGCCGGTCGACCTGCGGGTGAACCTTCTCAAGGCCACGCGCGACAAGGCGCTTGGCGCGCTCGCTCATCTCAAGCCCGAGCCGACGCCGCTCTCGCCTGTCGGCTTGCGCATCGCCATGCGGCCCGACGGACGCGCGCCGCCGCTCGCCTCCGACCCGGCCTACGTCAAGGGGCTTGTCGAGCTGCAGGACGAGGGCTCGCAGCTTGCGGCGCTCCTCGCGGAGGCCAAGCCCGGCATGCAGGTCCTCGACCTCTGCGCCGGCGCCGGCGGCAAGACGCTGGCGCTCGCCGCCGCGATGGGCAACCAGGGCCAGATCTACGCCGCCGACCCTGACGCGCATCGCCTTGCGCCGATCTTCGCCAGGCTTGCGCGATCGGGCGCGCGCAATGTCCAGGTGCGGGCGCCGAAAGGCAAAGCCGACGTGCTCGCCGACCTCAAGGGCCGCTGCGACCTCGTGCTGATCGACGCGCCATGCACCGGTTCCGGCGCCTGGCGGCGCAATCCCGACGCCAAATGGCGCATTCGCCCCGGCGCGCTCGAACAGCGCATCAAGGACCAGGACGAAACGCTTGAAAGCGCAGCGCCTTTCGTCAAGCGGGGCGGGCGGATCGTCTATGTCACCTGCTCGGTGCTGCGGGCCGAGAACGAGGACCGGATCGCCGCGTTTCTCGAGCGACACGACGATTTCCTGCCCCTTGACGCGGCCGCCCAGGCGGGCGCGGCCGGGTTGCCTGCGCTCGCCGATCATCGCTCGGCGCTCGGCCCCGGCTTCCGCCTGAGCCCGAGAACGACCGGCACGGACGGATTTTATATCGCGACGCTGACGCGGACGTGAGCGCGCATGCGGCGGAATCCGCAATGTCCGCACTGGAACGCCGCGCGTTGAAATAGCGTCAAAGCCAGCCGTCTTGTCACTCCCGCACAAGGCCCCAATGCGCAAATAGCGGTCATGTCCGGACCGTTCAGCGAACTGATCAATTCGACCCGAAGCGGAAGTTTCCGCGGCATGACGGCGGCTCGTGGCCCAAAAGCGAAACTTCCTCTCTGACGAGCCTTCGGCCTCGCAGACGCGCACTAGTGGATAGAATCAAACGCTTCGAACCCCTTGCAAGCCGGAGAACTCCTTGAAATTGCGGAAGGCGCCCCGGACTCTTACGTTTGATTTTGACCACTAGTGGATAGAATCAAACGCTTCGAACCCCTTGCAAGCCAGAGAACTCCTTGAAATTGCGGAAGGCGCCCCGGACTCTTACGTTTGATTTTGACCACTAGTGGATCAAATCAATCCGATGAAGTCCGGCCCAATCCGAGTGATTTCAACGGCATGGCGGCACCGGCTCGGGTTCCAAACGTCGGATTCTATCCACTATTGGATCGAATCTAACGCTTGGTGCCCGCGTCTGACGGCGGCGATGATTTTGTCGGGATCGGCGGTCCAGGTGAAGGGCTGCGATTGCTGATTGTGCTCTTCGAGGAAGCGGTTGATCGCGGCTTGCAGGTCGGCGACAGACCGAAAGACGCCGCGTTTGAGCCTGCGCTTTGTGAGGGTCGCGAAGAAGCCCTCGACCGCGTTGAGCCAGGAAGCCGATGTCGGGGTGAAATGGAACGTCCATCGCGGATGGCGTTCGAGCCATCCGCGAACATTGGGATGATGAATCGTCTTTCCAACGGGAACCTGCTTCTCGATGACATTGAGGAAGCGAATGAACTCCTGATGGCGATGGCGCTGCATGTTGCGGCCGATGACCGTGCCGTCGAGGACGTTCATCGCGGCGAACAGCGTCGTCGTGCCGTGGCGCTCATAGTCGTGCGTCATGGTTCCGGCGCGACCCTTCTTCAGCGGCAGTCCGGGCTGTGTGCGGTCAAGCGCCTGAATCTGGCTCTTTTCGTCGACCGACAGGACGATGGCGTGTGCGGGCGGATCGACATAGAGCCCGACGACGTCGCGCAATTTGTCGACGAAGCGCGGATCGTTGGACAGCTTGAACTGGCGCATCCGGTGCGGTTGCAGACCATGGGCGCGCCAGATGCGTTGGACCGAACTCACGCTGAGCCCAGTCGCCTTCGCCATCAAGGCTCCGGTCCAGTGGGTCGTCTCACCAGGCGGGTCGCCAAGCGTCAAGGCGACAACGCGCTCCGTCGCCTCGGCGCTGAGGGGCTTGATTCGCGAGGGACGCGTCTTGTCACGAAGCAGGCCGTCGAACCCGTCCTCCAGAAAGCGTTCCTGCCAGCGCCAAACGCAGGTCTTGGACTTGGCCGTTCGCCGCATGATCTCGTTCGTGCCGACGCCATCGGCGGTCAACAGCACGATTTCAGCCCGCCAGACGTGCTTCTGCGGCGCGTTGCGGTCTTGCACCACGGCTTTGAGCCGGCGAATATCGGCGGACGAAACGGAGAGGGATTTTCCTGCGCGCATCGCGCAAACTCGCACGCCGAACTTGCCGCGGGAATCCCATCCGGGACTCAAATGTTAGGCTCGATCCACTAGAGACATCGTCGGGGCCGGTCGGGCCGGTTCAATTTGTCTTCTTTTCGCCCTCCGGCAGCCCGGCCTTGCGCAGGCCCTCGAGGACGCGCTGAAATTGCGCGTCGAAGGTCGGATCGTCGCTAAAGTGATGGCCCGCCCAGGTTTGCACGGTGAAGCCGGAGTAGACCTTCTGCAATTTGGCGGCAGCCTCCTTTGCCTCTCTGTCGCGGCCGAGCCAGGCGTTGGCGGCGGTGAGATCGACCAGCGGGAAAAAATTCGTGGGGTCGCTGGCGGTTGACTTGCTGCACCATTCGATCGCCTGTTCCCATTGGGCGAGATGAGAATGGAGATGGCACATGAAGAATTGCCAAAACGGCACGCCCGGGTCGCGCGGACTTAGTCGAAGCGCCTTTTCGACGCTCGCAAAGCCTTTCTCGCTGTGGCCGAGAAACAGTTGGAAAAAGCCTGCGGCAGCGTAAGCGTCGGCATAGTTGCGGTCCTCCGCGATCGCCGTTTCGGCCTCCGCGGTAGCCGGCCCAAACTGGCGTTTCGCGAAGAAGAGCCAAGCCTTGATGTCATGGGCCCACGAATTGTCAGGTTGAACGGCTAAGACCGCATTGATCAATTCGTCCGCACGCGCGATGTCGGCTTTAGGGTCCTTGCTGGCGAACTGGGTCACGCGCTCTTGCAGCACCCCCGCCACCCCTGTCATCGCGGGCAAATTATGCGGGTCTAGAGCAAGCGCCCGTTCGTACAGGTTCATCACATCGGCTAGCTTCAACTCGTCGCTTGACATCCACAAGGCTGCGGCGCGCATTGTGAGATCGGTCGCGTCCGGATTGTTCGGCCGTTCACGCGTCGCCCGCAGGCTCTCGGCCTTGACCAGCTCCACGCCGAGTGAATTGGCGAGGCGGGAGACGAACTCCACCTGCAATTCGCCAAGTTTGCTGCGCTCGCCGTCGAAGCGATCGGCCCAGACATGCGCGCCGGTCTCGGTCGAAATGAGCTGCGCGTTGACCGAGATCTTGTCCTCGAGACGGCGCACGCTGCCCTCGAGCATATAGCGCACGCCGAGCTCCCGCCCGATCTGCTTGGCGTCGACCGGCTTGCCCTTGTAGGTAAGGGCGGTGCTGTGCGCGATTACGAAGCTGTCGGGCAGATGCGACAGGTCGGTCGTGAGGTCGTCGGTGATGCCGTCGGCGAAATAGTCCTGCTCCTTGTCGCCGCTCAGGTTCTCGAACGGCAGCACGACAATCGAAAGCCGCGGCGCAGTTGCGAGCTTGTCGTCAACGGACGCGGCCATGAAACGCGGCGCGTAGCCGGCGCGCCAAGCGAAGGCGCCAGCCGCAAGAAGCACGAGCGCAAGCGCCGCGGCGAGCGCAGGCCAACGCGCCCAGACGCCGCCCGTCTTCGTCGCCGCTTGGGGCGATTTTGGCGTCGCAGGCGCGCCCTGGCGCAAGAGGTAAGCGCGCACCGGCTCGGCGATGTTCTTGAGGCTTTGCGGCCCAAGGTCGGCCACCTGAAGCTCGAGCCGCGACTTGACTTGCCGGTAAGCGTCCTCGGACAGGCAAATCCCGCCCGGCTCGCAAATCCCTTCCAGCCGGGCCGCGACGTTCACGCCATCGCCCATGAGGTCGCCGTCCGCTTCCTCGACCACGTCGCCAAGATGAATGCCGATGCGAAACTCGATGCGACGTTCGGGCGGAAGGCCGGCGTTGCGCTCGACCATGCCGGTCTGCACCTCAAGGGCGCAACGCACGGCGTCGACCACGCTGCGGAACTCGATGATGATCCCATCGCCCGTGCGCTTGATGATACGGCCGTGATGAGCAGCGATGGCAGGATCAAAGAGGTCGCTGCGGAGGCCCCTTAGGCGCGCAAGAGTCCTATCCTCGTCCGCGCCTGCGAGCCGGCTATATCCGACGACGTCCGCGACAAGAATCGCCGCAAGCTTTCGGGTCTCGCCCATTTTGGCGCCCCTTGGCGGAGGCCTGGCGATCGCCCGCGAGCCATCGAGATCATCGAGCTACGAACTGATCTCCTGCGCAAAATAAGCAAATAAAGCGGACCTCTATGCTCGTATATAGGTAGAATTACCTAGAGCTTAACTTCCACGCTTGCAGAGCCCCGGGAAGACTCTGCTCGCGCTGAGAAGTCAAAAGCTCCAACTGCCATTGCCGCCGTGGTTGAGGATACGTCTGGCCTATCCCAGGACCTTCTCGACAGGCATCGTAGCGAGCCCCACGCAACGTCGCGGATTTCACTGATTCCAGCGTCTTCTTCGGGTCGAAACGGGTCCAAGTGAGGATCCCGAGCCGCTTCGTGTCCCTGCGGATTTTGGTCGTGAGCCGAGCGCGAGCAAAATCCGGCTGGGCCTCTGAGCCCCCCTAGTCAGGGCCGCCGCCGGGCTTTCCCACGTTCCGAGTTCGCCGCCGCGAAAGCCCGGGATTTGGGCTTGTTTCTGTTTTTGCAAACATTCTCTTTCAGATTCTCTAAACCTGCAGTATTCTATCTGCTTAGGATGACAGAGCCGCCGACCGGCGGCGCAAAGAGGCAGCATGGTTGATGACAAGGCGCCGGTTCGGCGCCGGCGGATGGGCGCGCATGGCATGATGTTCCGGCGACGGCGCGTCTTCGTTAAGCTGCGCGAGGGCTTCACCTATGAGGAAATCGCCGCCGAGGAGGGCGTGAGCCCCTCGCGCATCCGCCAGATCGTCTCCGAGGAGCTCAAGCAGCGGGCGGTCGACAGTGGGACGGAACACGCGAAGCTGCAACTGGAGCGCCTCGCGCCTGCGATCCAGCTTGCCGCCGAAGGCATCGCGGCGGGCGACGTCTCGGCGATCATGCCCTATCTCCGGGCGCTCGACCGGCTCGACCGCTACCAGACGGTGGCCAGCGCCAACCAGGTCTATGACGACGAGGCGCGCAAGAAGCTCTTGGACAAGATCAACCGTGTGGCCGAGAATCTCGGCATCGACGAGAACTTCGCCGCGGCGGTGCGCGCGCATCTGAAGGCGACCGGCCAAATTCGCGGCGACGAGCCGGCCCAGGCCGAAGGGCAGGGCGCGAACCTTGCCGGGGCGCCCGAGTTCATGGGCGAAACGAGCGCGCCCGAGTTCATGCCTGAGGCGGGCGCGCCTGCGGCGCATCCGGGGCCGGATCATCCGGGCGGCGGATTTTTTTAGTAACTCCCAAGCCGTCTGTTTTCAGGCTGCGATTGCGAGGAGGAGTTGGGAGGGGTTTGCAGTGAGGGCTTTGAGAATGTTGAGGCCGTGCTTTCGTGCGGTGGAGACGATGGACCTCATGCGGACGAAGACGTGAGCGCCTTCGAAGGTGCGGAAGCCGCCCGAGATTTTCATTTTGACCTTGGCCATGCGCAGGTCCTGTTCGGCCAGGTTATTGGTGAACGGGACGTCGAAGTCGACGAGGAAGCGCAGGGTCTCGTCCTTGAAGGTCTTGAAGCGGATGAGGAGATTATGGCCTGGGCGCTGCTTCTTTCGTTTTTTCGAGCCGGGCGAAGGATCGAAGGCCGGCAGGGCGCGATGGAAGGCGAGCCCTTCCCGAACGGCCTGCCAGTAGCGGTCGACGAAGCCTTGCACGCGTTCGGGTTCGAGCGCCCGGGCGCCGGCCTCTTTGGCTTGGCGCACGGCCTTTGCGGCGTCGAGGAGGACGTCGCGCATGGCTTGCGCCCACGGCTCCTTGTCGATCTCGATGAGCGCCTTGAGTTCGCGCAGGTGATGGGCGTTGCAGAAGGCGTGAGCGACGTCCGCGAGGGCGTTGTAGGGGCGGAAATGGTCATGCACGACGACGCCGCCCTTCAACCCTGCGGGAACATCGCCGCGCGCCGCTCCGACCCGGTAGAAGGTATGGCTCCGGCTCGACGTCGTATGCAGCCATTGCAGGGAGCCTGCGATGCGAAAGCCGGTTTCGTCGAGATGCCTGACCTTGGCCCCGCCGACGCGCGTCCCGATCGCCTGATAGACGCCCTCCAGAGCCTGAGCCTTCTTGCCCATCCACGCGATCACGCTCGCCGGGCAGACGAGCGGCGCGCCGAACAGGTCCTGAAGCGCCTGCGCCGTCCGGTCCTCGGGCACAAGCTGCTGCACGTTGAGATAGACCGCCGCCGCCTTGATGCGCTCGCCATATTGGGTCGGCGAGATCACGCCGTCGGGGAACGCAGCCCGCGTCACGCCGCGGCATCGGGCGCAGGCATAGATGGCGCCCTGGTGCTCCGTGACCTCGATCAGCCGCTCGGGCAGGTCGAACACCTGACGCGTCTCCACCCCGGTCTGCATCGAAGCCGCGAGCGCCGCCCGGCAGCGCCGGCACGCCGCAGCCTCGTGTCGGACGACCCAGTCGGGCGTCGCCGTCCGCCGCAGCGTGTCGCCCTTGTGGCCCCGCTGTCCCCCGCTCGCCTTGCCCGAACGGCCGCGAAGGCTGCCGGGAAGGCGCGACTTCTTCCTCAGCCCGTCGCTCGAAGGCGGCTTGGAGCTCGTCGTGCTGTCCAGATCCAGCCGGCGCCGAAGCTCGGCGTTCTCGGCTCGAAGGCCCTCGTTCTCCCGCCGCAAATCGGCGACCTCCGAGCGAAGCGCGGAAATCTCGCTCCGGAGCGCTTCGATCAGCGCCTGAACTTCGGCAGGGAGAATCATCCCCACCTTGACTCACGGTTCGCCCCCGCCCGTCTCGAAAATCTCGCAAAACCTCAACGATCTCACACACCGTGTGACAATTCGGACTCACCCGGCTTGGGAGTTACTTTTTTTACGTAACTCCCAAGCCGTCTGTTTTCAGGCTGCGATTGCGAGGAGGAGTTGGGAGGGGTTTGCAGTGAGGGCTTTGAGAATGTTGAGGCCGTGCTTTCGTGCGGTGGAGACGATGGACCTCATGCGGACGAAGACGTGAGCGCCTTCGAAGGTGCGGAAGCCGCCCGAGATTTTCATTTTGACCTTGGCCATGCGCAGGTCCTGTTCGGCCAGGTTATTGGTGAACGGGACGTCGAAGTCGACGAGGAAGCGCAGGGTCTCGTCCTTGAAGGTCTTGAAGCGGATGAGGAGATTATGGCCTGGGCGCTGCTTCTTTCGTTTTTTCGAGCCGGGCGAAGGATCGAAGGCCGGCAGGGCGCGATGGAAGGCGAGCCCTTCCCGAACGGCCTGCCAGTAGCGGTCGACGAAGCCTTGCACGCGTTCGGGTTCGAGCGCCCGGGCGCCGGCCTCTTTGGCTTGGCGCACGGCCTTTGCGGCGTCGAGGAGGACGTCGCGCATGGCTTGCGCCCACGGCTCCTTGTCGATCTCGATGAGCGCCTTGAGTTCGCGCAGGTGATGGGCGTTGCAGAAGGCGTGAGCGACGTCCGCGAGGGCGTTGTAGGGGCGGAAATGGTCATGCACGACGACGCCGCCCTTCAACCCTGCGGGAACATCGCCGCGCGCCGCTCCGACCCGGTAGAAGGTATGGCTCCGGCTCGACGTCGTATGCAGCCATTGCAGGGAGCCTGCGATGCGAAAGCCGGTTTCGTCGAGATGCCTGACCTTGGCCCCGCCGACGCGCGTCCCGATCGCCTGATAGACGCCCTCCAGAGCCTGAGCCTTCTTGCCCATCCACGCGATCACGCTCGCCGGGCAGACGAGCGGCGCGCCGAACAGGTCCTGAAGCGCCTGCGCCGTCCGGTCCTCGGGCACAAGCTGCTGCACGTTGAGATAGACCGCCGCCGCCTTGATGCGCTCGCCATATTGGGTCGGCGAGATCACGCCGTCGGGGAACGCAGCCCGCGTCACGCCGCGGCATCGGGCGCAGGCATAGATGGCGCCCTGGTGCTCCGTGACCTCGATCAGCCGCTCGGGCAGGTCGAACACCTGACGCGTCTCCACCCCGGTCTGCATCGAAGCCGCGAGCGCCGCCCGGCAGCGCCGGCACGCCGCAGCCTCGTGTCGGACGACCCAGTCGGGCGTCGCCGTCCGCCGCAGCGTGTCGCCCTTGTGGCCCCGCTGTCCCCCGCTCGCCTTGCCCGAACGGCCGCGAAGGCTGCCGGGAAGGCGCGACTTCTTCCTCAGCCCGTCGCTCGAAGGCGGCTTGGAGCTCGTCGTGCTGTCCAGATCCAGCCGGCGCCGAAGCTCGGCGTTCTCGGCTCGAAGGCCCTCGTTCTCCCGCCGCAAATCGGCGACCTCCGAGCGAAGCGCGGAAATCTCGCTCCGGAGCGCTTCGATCAGCGCCTGAACTTCGGCAGGGAGAATCATCCCCACCTTAACTCACGGTTCGCCCCCGCCCGTCTCGAAAATCTCGCAAAACCTCAACGATCTCACACACCGTGTGACAATTCGAACTCACCCGGCTTGGGAGTTACTAAAAAAATTCGGGCCTCGTCTCAGGTTGTGCGCGAAATGTCTCAGGCGCTCCTTTGCAGTCCGTCTCAGGCGGCCTTTCCATGTCGGTCGCCCCTCCACGCATCCGATTTTCCGCTCAATAGGAAAGTGTAGCGTTAGTTTCGGTATTGGACAAGCATTTTTCACGGCGAGCGCCCGCGGCCTGAAGCCCTCCTGGCAAGGGAGAAGGGATGGATCAGTCGGGAAGGGTCGCGTCGCGAGCGGCGGGAGTCATCCGGCCTCCCCGAAGGTTCGGCTTCTCGCCGGACCCGGCGCGCTGGCATGCGCGCCAGCCAGTTTGGAGTCCAGATCATGCGCGGCGATTTCGAGCAACGCGACGGTCGCCGCGCGAGCGCCATCGGCGTCGCGCATCCGGACGCACTCGAACACCGCCCGATGCGCCGAGAGCGAGCGAGACTGGGCGGAGGCCAGCCGCCGGTTGGTGATGGCGAAGGTCGCCCGCAGCGCAGCCTCGATCGTCCCGGTCAAGCCCTTGAGGACGACGTTGTGACTGGCTGCGACGACACTGACGTGGAATTTGAGATCCGCCTCGCAGCACGCTTCCAGGTTGGTTCGAAGATTGCGCTCCATTCCCAGGTAGGCCTGCTCGATATGCGCGAGATCCGCGGCGGTCGCGCGTTTGGCGGCCAGCGCCGCGGCCGCAGGCTCGATGATCCGGCGCGCTTCGATCAGGCTCGTGATCAAGGTTTCGTCGCGCCCCACGTCGGGATGCCAGGAGAGCACTTGAGGATCGAGCAGATTCCAGTCGTCCTGGTCGCGGACCCGAACGCCAACGCGCCGCCTCGCTTGCAAGAGCCCCTTGGCCGATAGCACCTTGACGGCTTCGCGAATGGAGGTGCGGCTGACCCCGAGCTCAACCGCGAGATCGTCCTCCCGAGGCAACAAGTCGTTGGGAGCGTACGTTCCACCGAGGATCCATCGTCCGATCGCTTCGACGACGGACCCGTGGATTTTGCCCTCGTGAGACCTCGCCGCGTCGCCCATGGTGCTGAACTTCGCCGCGAGCATTCTCCCTTTGGAGGCGCGATTGGTTCTTACCGCCGCCGCCATACCGCTACCAGTCCGCGATCGTGCCGTCGTCGAGGACAGCGTTGAGCGTATGCGGCGTTTCCGGCGCGAAGGGATGGCGCGCGCATTCCTTCATGTCCACTTCGATCCCGAGTCCCGGCTTGGTCGGAACCTGCCAAAAGCCGTCGACCATCTCGATCGGCCCCTGCACGACATCGAAATACCAGGGAACGGCGCCGACCATTTCCTCCTGGATCACATGGTTCGACGTCGATACGGCGAAGTGCAGCGCGGCGACGCCGGCGATCGGCCCGATCGGATTGTGCGGAGCGACGCCGATGCCCGCGGCCTCGGCCATCGCGGCGATTTTCTTGGTCTCCCACAAGCCCCCGCAATGGCAGATATCGGGCTGCGCGATGCTGACGGCGCGGGAGCGAAACAATTCATCGAATTCGGCGAGATCGACGAGACGCTCGCCGGTGGCGATCGGAACGTTCGTTTTCGAGGCGACTTCGCGTAAGCCCAGAGAATCGCCAGGTGGCAGCACCTCCTCGACGAACATCGGCCGCGCCGGCTCGATCGCGTCGATATAGGCGAGCGCGGCGCTGGCGGAAGCGGGCCGTCCGTGGAAGTCGACCATGATCTCGATGTCCGGCCCGACCGCGTCGCGCAACGCGGCCATCATGCGCGCGGCGCGGTCTACCTGCGGCAGGAGGGCGCTATAGTGAGTGTAGGGAATGATGACGACCTTCATCGCGCGATAGCCGCGCGCGAGAACGTCATGCGCGCGTTCTGCGAGCTGGTTCGCCGAACTCGGTCTCATAGACCGCGCGCATGTCGCCGAGGCCGAGATGGGTATAGACGCGCACGCGGTCGCGCACGCGGCCGCCGAGCAGCCTCCACACCGGAACCGAAAGCGACTTGCCCAAGATATCCCAGAGCGCGATCTCGATTCCGGAGATGGCGCTCATGCCGATGACGCCGAGGCGCCAGAAGCTGTGCTTCTTCATGATCTTGACGAGCTTCTCGATGTCGCGCGGGTCGCGTCCGATCACGAGGGGCGCAAGATCCTCGATCGCGCCTGCGACCGCGCGCGTTTTCCACTCGAGCGTCGCTTCGCCCCATCCGAACAAGCCGTCCTGATCGGTCTCGACGCGGACGAAAATCCAGTTGCGCATCTCCGCATGCACGATGACCGAGCGAATGCTGGTGATCTTCAACCCGAAACTCCCCCCGCAGCGAGACGGCGCCGCAGGCGCTCGCCTGTCCCCCTCGCCGCCACGCCTTACCCGTATCGTCGCGCCTGCTGCTCGGCGATGATCACCGCCGCGATCAACAGCACGCCTTTCGCCACCATCTGAAAGAATGTGGGCACGCTGGTCAGGATCAGGCCATTGTCCAGGACGCCGATGATGAGGACGCCGAGCAGCCCGCCGATGATCGTCCCCTTGCCGCCGGTCAGCGCGCATCCCCCGAGCACCGCCGCGGTGATGGCTTCCAGCTCGAGGCCCTCCGACCCCGAAATCGGCTGTCCCGATCCGGTCCGGGCGGCGAGCAGCATTCCCGCCAGGCCGGCTGTCGCGCCGCTCAATGTGTAGATGCCGATCTGATAGGCGCGCACGTTGAGGCCCGCGAGACGCGCGACGACCGGATTGCCGCCGATGGCGTAGATGTTGCGGCCGGTGATGGTGTAGCGCATCAGCACGAAGAAGATCGCGACCACGAGGACAAGCACCAGAATCGTGACCGGCACGCCGAGGATCTTGCCGTCGCCGATGAAACGGAAAGCGGGATCGAAAATGCTGATCGACTGACCGTTCGAGATGATGAACGCGACGCCGCGGAACACCGCCATCGTGCCGAGCGTGGCGATGACGGCGTTGATGCGTCCGACCGTGATGATCAGTCCGTTGACCGCGCCGGCGATCGCTCCGACCGCCACGCCGAACAGGATGCTGAGGGCAGGGGAGCCGGTCCATCCGACCGCAAGCGCGATGCAGACCGTCGACAAGCCGACCACGGCGCCGACCGAAATATCGAGTCCGCCCGAGATGATCACGATCGTCTGCGCGGTCGCCAGGATTCCGAGGATGGCGATCGCCTGACCGATATTGAGGATGTTGCGCAAGAGGAAGAAGACGTCGGGGCGCAAAAAGCCGAAGATCGCGATCAGCGCGGCGAGAGCGATGAGAAGACTGAAATTATGCGTGCCGACGCGCTCGATCACGCCGCCAAGACCTGAGCGGCGCACGGGACGGTCCGCCGCGGCGGACGCTCTCTCGATTTTCAACTCGGTCATTGCGCCGTCGCCGCGGTGCTTTGAGTCAGATTGTCCGCCATCGCGAGGCTCAGGATGCGCTCCTCGCTCGCCTCTTCGCGCGGCATCTCCGCGACAACGCGGCCGCCCGCCATCACCAGGATCCGGTCGGCAAGTCCGAGCAGCTCTGGCATTTCCGAGGAGATCACCAGTAGCGCGATTCCTTCCGCCGCGAGTTCGGCGATGAGGCGATAAATTTCCGCCTTGGCGCCGACGTCGACGCCGCGCGTCGGCTCGTCGAGGATCAGCACCTTGGGACGGCGCGCCAGCCAACGTCCGAGCACGACCTTCTGCTGATTGCCGCCGGACAGATTGGCCACCGACGCGTCGAGGCTCGGCGTCCTGATGCGAAGCCGGTCGACCAGGGCGCCTGCGATGCGCCGTTCGTCGCCTTCGTTGACGAAGTTCAGCCGACTGATGAGGTCGGGAATCGCGAGCGAGATATTGTCCTTGACGCTGCGCAGCAGGAGCAGCGCCTGAGACTTACGATCCTCGGGCGCAAAGCCCACTCCGGCGGCGATGGCGTCCGCCGGGCTCCGCAGCCGCACCGGCCGGCCGGCCACCGCGACAGAGCCGGCAAGCATGCGATCGTAGCCGAATATCGCCTCGGCCAATTCCGAGCGGCCCGCGCCGATGAGCCCCGCGAGGCCGACGACTTCGCCTGAGCGGACCTCGAAACTGACATCGTGGACGCGCGCTGTGGTCAGGCCCTGCACCGAAAGAGCGATCTCGCCGAAGCGGCGCGCGCTGCGTTCGTAGAGGTCCGATATCGGTCGCCCGACCATCGCCTGAACGATTTCAGCCTCGGGAAACTCGGCGGTCGGCCGTTCGTCGACGAGGCGGCCGTCGCGCAAGACCGCGATGCGGTCCGCCAGGTCGCGAACCTCGCGCATCCGGTGGGAGATGTAGATGATCGCGACGCCATCGTCTCTCAAGCGCCGCACCACGCGGAACAGGCGCTGCGCCTCGTCCTCCGTCAGCGACGAGGTGGGTTCGTCGAGCGCCAGCACTTTCAAGCCGCGGCGAAGCGCGCGCATGATCTCCATGAGCTGTCGCTGAGCCGGGCTGAGGTCGCCGGCGCGCGTCCAAGGGCTGAGGTCGGCCTCGAGGCCGAATTCGGCGAGCAGGCTCCGAGTGCGACGCGCAAGGTCGGCGCGATCGAGGAAGAGGCCATGGATGCGGCGAAAATCGCCCAGGAACAGATTCTCCGCGATCGTGAGATCGGGAATGATGTCAGGCTCCTGATGGATGACCCGGATTCCAAGCGCGTGGGCGTCGGCGGGCGAGCGAAGCGTCTGCTGAACGCCGCGCGCCGCGAGCGTGCCCTGGTCGGGGCGATAGACGCCTTCAAAGATGCGAACGAGCGTCGATTTGCCGGCGCCGTTCTCGCCCACCAGAGCGAGAACCTGGCCCGCAGGCGCCGCCAGCGTCACGCCGTCGAGCGCGCGGACCACGCCGAAACGCTTCGACACGCCGAGCGCGGCCAGAGCGGGCGCCGCTCGCTCAGCGGCGCCGCTCTCGCTTCCCTCGCCGGTATCGCGGCGCGGCGCCTCGCCACGCCGCTCCGTCGAGCTTATTTGTGACACAGCTTGTCCTTGTAGGACGGGAAGGTGTCGGCCGTGATCAGGTCGGCGTTGACATAGGTCGTCGTCGGCAGCGCCGTATCGTTCTTGACCGAAGCGTAGAGCAGCTGAATCGCCTGCGCGCCCTCCTTGGCCGAGTCGATGTACATCGTCCCGCGGAACCCGGTCGGCTTGCCCGAACCGAATGCGTCGCAGGCGCGGCTGCCGTCGATGCCGATGCCGATCACGTCGCTCGCCGGAAGCCCCTGGTTCTCGGTCGCGCGCACCCCGCCCAGCACGCCGTCGTCATTGCACGAGTAGAAGATCCAGTGCTTGGCCTCGGGATGGGCGGTTAGCGTGGTCGTCACCGCCGTGACCGCGCTTTCCATGTGATTGTCGTAAGGAATGCGCACGATATTGGCCTTGTCGAACGACGGCACGGCCTCGAGGAACGCCGCCTCGGCGCCGCGGTTGCGGCGCATGCAAGTGTCGGCCTTCTGATCCTCGATGCTGCCGATGCGGACGTCCGTGAACTTGTCCCAGCCCTGGGCCTTGTAGAGCTTGGCCAGTTCGGACCCTACCTGGCGGCCGATGGTCTCGGCGTTCATCCCCACATAGGGCACCATCTTCTTGTCGCTGGTGTAGATGTCGTCGTCGACGGCGATCAGCCGGATGCCGGCTTTCTGCGCCTTCTCCGCGACAACGGGCCCCAACGCCTTGTCCGGCACGACGATGGCGATCGCTTTGACGCCGTCGCCAACCATCGTGTCGAAGGTGGTGAGCGCCAGGTTGGCGTCGAACTGGACGTCCTGAGTCATGAGGTTCACGCCAAGCTTGCCGGCTTCGGCCTTGGCGCCGGCGACTTCAGCGACGAACCACGGATGCTCGCCCATCTTGTTGATGTAGCCCATCTTGACGCCATCAGCTCTCGACGCCGCCGAAGCGGCGATCGCGCCTGCGAGCGCCAGCGCCACGGCGACGCCGACGGATGATTTCTGCCTCATCTTTTCCTCCCTGTTTGAACGACCTTTTCCGGCCGCACGGGTTCATGTCATTCGTGATAGAGGACCGACCGGCCCCCGTCGATGACGATGGTGGCGGCGTTGATGAACGGCGCCTCGTCGGACGCGAGAAAAACCGCGGTCCAGCCAACCTCCTCTGGACGACCGATGCGCTTCGGCGGATGCAGCTCGTAGGCCCGCTTGCGCTCCAGTTCCGGGTCTGGAAACGTGTTCCAATATTCGGTTGCGATCGGCGTCTCGATATAGCCGGGCGCGATCGCGTTGACGCGAATGCCGCGCGCCGCATACTCGATCGCGAGCGCGCGCGTCAGTCCCACGACCGCGTGTTTCGCGACCGGGTAGGGGAAGCACCCAGGGATGATCTGGAAAGCGTGGGCCGAGGCGATATTCACGATCGATCCGCGGCCCGCCTCGATCATTCCCGGCAGAAATTCGCGCGTGCAACGCCAGACGCCTTCGAGATCGACGGACATGCAGCGATCCCAATCCTGATCGCTCATTGCGAGAGGATCGCGAAAGACATTGATGCCTGCGTTGTTGACGAGAACGTCAGGCGTTCCAAACGCAGCGCTGGTCGCGTCACGCATCGCGGCGACCGAAGCGGGATCCGTTACGTCCGTTGGCGCGAAAAGCGCGCTCGCGCCCGCAGCTTTAAGCTCTGCCGCCAGCGCCGCGCCTGTCTCGGGATTGAGCTCGGCCACGACGACGCGCGCTCCTTCGGCGGCGAAGCAGCGCGCGATCGCCGCTCCGATGCCCTGGCCGGCGCCGGTGACAATCGCTGTCTTCCCTTCCAGGCGTCCTGTCATGCGATCACGCTTTATCGAATGATCCGCGCTGTGGGGACGAGCGCGTCCGCGCGCCGACTTCGAGTCGAACGAAATTCGGGATTCGTCGCGATTCCTCCCATGAACTCCACCCAAAGATCATATGTTTGGGCCATTTGGAGCATAGCCCGTACAGCCGGTCAACAACGGATCGGCCTTAAGCCGGCCGCTCAACCGAACGCTTGCGCAGTTTGATTACGTACTGAGATGGCCGATCCGCGGCTCGATGGGCCGGACCGTCCCCCGGGCCGAGCCCGACAGCGTCGCAGACTGGGGCTCGCGTTGACGAATCCGCAACGGGCGGAATGGTCGGGGAGTTTGGCGGCGCTGTTTCGCAGGCACACAAGGCGCGCGAAGTGAATCGATCCGGCCCCAGCCGAAACCTAGCCCAGGACGCCTTCGGTGAAGGTCGCCGCCTTTATCGGAGCGAAATTGGGACCCCCGGCGGGTCTCTCAAGCGGCCGCGGTCACGCTATAATGATGAAATCGCGAGGGAAATCAGCTTCCAGCCGCCCCACATCGTAAGCGACATGATCAGAAGGACAAAGAGACTGAGCGTGAACAGCTCGCGACCGGGATGCAGTGTTGGCGGAAAGTCAAAGTCATCTTCAGAAAAGCCAAAATCATGATCAAGTCCGCGCACCGTAGAAGATTGCGATGCTCTCTCACCCGATTTAACGCGCCAAGCGTGTGTCTGAATGTGCGCCATGCGTTCCCCTACGCGATCCCCCAAGTTGAACGATCGAGACATCAAAAGGTTCCCTCCTCTTGATCGATTCCGCTGATAGCCGCCGCCGATCCCTTCATCACGCTATTTTCCCGCGACTTTTCGCTATTACTGGGAAGTAAACTGTCGGGCTGTGCAATGACAACTGACACATATGTTGAGACTCTGGATTTTGCTCGACACGGCGTCTGGAGTCCCCAGGCCCAACTGAAAGGGCAGCCGTTCGCTTGCGCGGGACTGAAGAACCCACGTCGCGCCGGCGGCTTTGAGCGCCAAAAGGACCATAAATGCGTGCTGAAGCCGTCGTAGGAATCGAGCGCCGGCGAAAGCGCGCTGCAAGGCGAGCCGCGCCTTGTGCATGGCGAGAAGCGCGGCGATGCGTCATCGCCGGCCGGTTTCGCCGACGGCGCCTAGAGAAGGCGGGTATTCCGCCCGCGAGCGGAAGTCACGCGCGGCTTCCGTTCGCCGAACGCCTCCGGCGCCGGCTCCCAGCCGAAGACGCTGCGGCCGCCGAAGGAATGCGACAGCCGCCGCTCTTCGGCGATCAGATCCGCCACAGTCGACCTAGCTGCGCGTCTTTCGACTCGCCTGGCCTCGTCGTCGAGCCGCTCGAGCGCGGCGAGCCTGTCGTCTTGTCCGAGCTTCGCCTTCTCAACCGCCGTCTTCATGACCCGGATTGTCTCGTCATAAACCCTAAGCGGCACGGGGAAAGGATGCCGGTCCTTGCCGCCGTGCGCGAAAGAGAAGCGCGCCGGATCGGTGAAACGATAGGGCGCGCCGTGGACCAATTCGGCGACCATCGCGAGCGCTCGCACCGTGCGGGCGCCGACGCCGGGAACGAGAAGCAATTCGGCGAAATCCGCCGGCCCGCGATTGGCCGCCGCCGTGAAACTCGCATGGAGGCGGGGGCTGAGAACATCGCTGGCGCGCACATCGTGATGAGCAGGCATGACGAGATGGGGCAGGGGGAGCTGGATGGGATCGGTCGAGGGCTTCCGAGGTTTTGCCTCGATGACGGCCAGTTCGCGCGTGAGGCCATCGGGACCGAGGGAAGACAGAAGCTCCAGCTGGGCCCGACGGGACATGTCGGCGCGCCGGTCCGTCAGGTTGACGATCTCGCCCTGATGGATTCCGTCGATCGCCTTGTGCGGCTCCTCGACGAAATTCTGCAAGCCTTCGGACAGCCAGTGATAGCGGCGCGCCGTGCGGCTGGCATCGTTCATGCCTTGCTGGACGACCGCCCAATGGCCGTCGTCGGTGACGATGAAGCCGTGCAGATAGAGGTCGAAACCGTCCTGGACAGCGGCGCTGTCGACCTTGGCCACGAGCCGGCTCACGTCGGCGAGCGCGGCGCCGTCGATCCCGACCCGCTCGCCGACCGCCGCAAGTTCGAACGGCGTCTTGCGCGACTGCTTGCCGCGGCCGCCGCAGACATGGATTCCGAACTCGCCCGACAGCGGCTCGAGGCCGCGCTTGAGCGCGCCGATCACGCTCGTGGTGATGCCCGAGGAATGCCAGTCCATGCCCATGACCGCGCCGAACGACTGAAACCAGAACGGGTGAGCAAGGCGGCGCAGCAACTCGTCGCGGCCGTAATGGTGGACGATCGCCTCGGCGATGACCGCGCCGAGGCGGGTCATGCGGTCCGCGAGCCACGAAGGCACCCGCCCGCCGTGCAGCGGCAGATCCGCGCTTCCTGATCTATGGGCCATGCGTGTTCTTGAGACTCATTCCCAGAGGCGCTAGCGCTCTCCTCCGGCGGTTGGGAGTCTAACATCGACAACGCAAATAAGCACCGTCATCGGCGAAAACGATCCGCGGCAAGAGTTTCCGCGACAATGTGGCAGGCTGAACGCGTGCCTGCGTCAGCGCCAGTCGCTTCTGCCGAAACTGTCATCGATGGCGTAGCCGGCTCCGCGCACGGTCCGAATCGGATCCCTTTCCTTCCCCTTCGACAGCCGCCTGCGCAAGCGCCCGATATGCACATCGACCGTGCGTTCGTCGACCTCCGCCGATCTCCCCCAGACAAGGTCGAGCAGTTGCGCCCGAGAGAACACCCGTCCTGGCCTTTCGAGCAGATATTCGAGCAGCCGAAAATCGGTCGGCCCGAGGCGGACGTCGCGATCGCCGCGCCGGACGCGCCGGGTAAGCCGATCAAGATCGAGGTCTCCAACGTAAAGTCGTTCGGCGATCCGTTCCGGCCGGCTGCGTCGGAGCAGCGCGTGCACACGGGCCATCAATTCGATCACCGAGAACGGCTTGACGACGTAATCGTCCGCGCCGACTGCGAGACCGCGCACCCGCTCCGACTCTTCCCGCCGTGCGGTGACGATGATGATCGGCAAAGTGCGCGTCGCCTCGCGCGCTCGCAAGCGTCGGCAAATCTCGATGCCCGATACGCCCGGCAGCATCCAATCGAGGATTAGAAGGTCGGGCGCATTTTCGGCCAGGCGCAGCTCCGCCTCGTCGCCGCGCGCCACGCTTTCTACGACGTAGCCTTCGGCCTCCAGGTTATAGCTGAGCAGCAAAGCTACATCGATCTCGTCCTCGACGACGAGGATGCGTGGCCCGGAGACAACAGTCGCACAGGCGACGGGCTTGCTCGTCTCGTTGATCAATGGTCGTCTCCGGCGGCAGTCGTGGCGCTTCCCGTCCTCGGAGGGCTCCTCCCGTCCGCCTCAGGCTCTCCCGGAGAATAAATCGACCCGCGGAAGACAAAAGGGCAGTTTGACAAAGCACGTAGCGGTCACGCGCGACCCGCGGCAACTGACAGAAATGTGGAGGCGAACCCGCTAACACTGTTCACAACCTGTAGGGCGCTGGCGCGAAATCTCCCGATGTAAATCTACAGATCGGGCCGATTCACTAAGACAATGATGATGATCTTGGATCCGAGGAAGAAGATCTTTGTCACACTTTCCTTAATACTCTGCAATTTTCCATGAAGAGGTCAGTAACGGCCAGCTCGTCTGAGCAGTCTTCGGTCTGCTGGGCCTTGGCGGGCGGCTCGAGGCGGCGCGTCGCTACGATCGTTTGACGGCGGTCAATGCAATTGTCCGTGCCTATCCGGTTGACTCAGACACCCACTAGGGCTAGTAGCCGCAGTTATGGCGGCTTTGGACATTCACCAGGGGGACGATCTGGCTTTTCCCCAATCGCTCCCCGAATTTCAGAAGCTGTTTCCTAATGACGCGGCGTGTGCTGTCTATCTTGGGCGCGCGCGTTGGCCTGACGGTTTTGTCTGCTCGCATTGCGGCGTGATTGGTGAACCCTTCCGCATTGCAACCCGACCCGGTGTTCTGGAATGCCGCGCGTGTCGACGCCAAACCGGCCTCTTGGCCGGCACGGTCATGGAGCGCAGTCATACGCCGCTTAGCGTCTGGTTCTGGGCCGCGTATCTCGTCGCCAGCCAGACGCCGGGCATGTCGGCGGTTCAGTTTCAGCGGCAACTTGGGCTGACACGATACGAAACTGCGTTTGGCATCCTTCACAAACTGCGCGCCGGCATGGTGCGGCCGGACCAGGATCGTATCGGTGGTCGGGCGAAAGAGCATGTCGAGGTCGATGAGACCTGGGTCGGTGGAAGGACGCGCGGCGATGGCCGAGGCATCCACCACAAAACATTGGTGTCCGCCGCTGTCGAGGTTCGCCATCGCAAGCCGGGGACGGCGCAAGACAAGCGCAGGGACGGTCGCTATGCCGGTCGTGTGCGATTGGCCATCGTCGCCGACCGCAGCGCCAATTCCTTGTGCGGCTTTGTCGAGAACGCCGTCATGCCAGCCTCGCTGATCGTCACCGACGATTGGAGCGGCTACGTCAGCTTGCGTAAGCGGGGCTACGACCATCATCCGATTGCCGAAAGCGGCGATCCCGAAATTGCCGAACAGTTCATGCCGATGATTCATCTCGTCTTCTCCAATTTGAAGACCTGGCTCAACGGCATCCACCACGGCGTGAGCGCCAAGCATCTACAAGCTTACCTCAACGAATTCACGTTCCGCTTCAACCGGCGCTTCTACCCGTTCAACGCCTTCCGCTCGCTGCTCGGCATCGCGGGCGACGTCGAGGCGCCAACCTATGCCCAGCTTTAATTCGGGAGAATGGGTGCACCCTACATATGGTGGGTGTATGCCTTAACCGGATAGGCACGCAATTGTCTTCGAGCAACCGGATTCGGCGCTGGTGCTGCGGCGACAATATTGGCCGCCGACTGTCGACGATGAAGTCGATATTCATCTCCAATTCAGCATGGGGAGCGCAGACAGAGATTGTTCGACAAACAAGGGTCGGAAGACTCGCTTCAAGAGGAACTGCAATGATCAACAAATATGTCGCGATGGGCTTCGGCGCCCTTATCGCTCTTGCGCCTGTCGCCGCGCTCGCCCAGGAGCAGGTGGCCCAGGCCACGACCGACACGAGCACGAGCATGGCTCCCTCGACGATGGGACATACCGGCTCGCATAGCGGCCACGTTCGCCGCAAGGGCCACACCGCGGGGCACCGCGCGCGGGCTTCGGCTCACCACATGCACCACATGCGGACGGCTCCCGCCGCGGCTCCGAAGAGCTGATTGGTCGAAGCCGCACCCGAGGCGGGCGCGAACATAATGGCTGGGGGGGGGCCGATTGTCGCGGCCCCCTTCAGACCCCCAATCGAGCTCCGTCGGCTTTGGTCTTTGATGAACGGCTCGGCGGGCTCAACGCCTAGGCTGGCAAGGCCGGTCAAGGTTCGCCTCATCCATCCTATTTCCTTCGCATCCTGTCGCCATCCGTCTCTGCGCGCGGCGTTTGCCCCCTGGCGGGGAGCGAAACGCATTCTGCGCAGCGCCTCTTGCGCTGCTCATGGTTGCCCTAAGCAGATTCCGTTTGGCTAACCAACGGATAGGTTTTTTGCGGTTTGCTGCCTGGGCCGATTCGCAAGGTGTATGGCATGGCGGGAAAGTCTCCGGTTATGGCGAGCGATGAACAACGCGCCGGCCTCTTGGCTCTTGCCGATTCACGTGATCGCGGCGAGGCGGACCGGGCGCGCGCCGTGCTTTTGACGCTGGCTGGTTGGACCAGCTCCAAGATCGCGGAGGCGTTTAGCGTGCGCGAAGATACGGTTCGCCTGTGGCGCAGCGACTTCACCGCTGGCGGTGTCGCAGCGCTGAAGACCAGCATCGCGCCAGGCCCGCCTCCGGTGAAGAGTGAAGCCGCCTTGCGCGTCGTCACCCCCTTGCGGGAAGAACCTGTGGCCGACCGGCGCAACTGGACGATCCCCCGCCTCCGCGCCGAGATCGAAGCGCGCGAGGGCGTGCGCATCAGCCGTTCGCAACTGTCCAAGGCCTTGCGAAAAAAAAGTTCCGTTGGCGGCGGCCCCGGCACACGCTGAAGGGACGTCAGACGGAAAGCGAGGTGGAACGGGTGGGCCTGCGCCTGCAACTGCGCAAACAGCAGGCCGAAGCGGGCGACATTGTTCTTCTCTACGGCGATGAGAGCGAGGCGCTGACGCATCCCTATCTCGCCTATCTCGCCCGCGCCTGGGCGAAGTCGGGGGCGGACTTGCGTGTGCCGGCGCCTGGGCAGGCCAAGAAGGTCGCGATGCTGGGGTCGCTTGATCACGTCACGCGCCAACTCATCGTCCTGACCTGCCCGACCAAGCGCAGCAGCGATTTCATCGCCCATCTGGAGCAACTCGACCGTCTCTTCGGACCGCAGCCCGGGCGACAGGCCAAGCCGGTCGTGCTGGTCGAGGACAATGGTCCGATCCACACCAGCAAACGCTCGCTTGCCGCCCTGGCCGCCCGCGCACACTGGCTCACCGTCGAGTGGCTGCCGAAATACGCCCCCGAACTCAATGAAATCGAGCCGGTCTGGCGCGATCTTAAGGCCCATCACCTCGCCCACCAGACCTTCACAGACGTCGCCGCCCTCGACCAAGCCATCCATGACGCCGTCATCGATCTCAACCACGAGCGCACCCCCGATCCGTTGGCCATGCCAAGAATCTCTGCTTAGTGGATCGAATCTAACGCTTGGTGCCCGCGTCTGACGGCGGCGATGATTTTGTCGGGATCGGCGGTCCAGGTGAAGGGCTGCGATTGCTGATTGTGCTCTTCGAGGAAGCGGTTGATCGCGGCTTGCAGGTCGGCGACAGACCGAAAGACGCCGCGTTTGAGCCTGCGCTTTGTGAGGGTCGCGAAGAAGCCCTCGACCGCGTTGAGCCAGGAAGCCGATGTCGGGGTGAAATGGAACGTCCATCGCGGATGGCGTTCGAGCCATCCGCGAACATTGGGATGCTTATGGGCGGCGTAGTTGTCGACGATGGCGTGAATCGTCTTTCCAACGGGAACCTGCTTCTCGATGACATTGAGGAAGCGAATGAACTCCTGATGGCGATGGCGCTGCATGTTGCGGCCGATGACCGTGCCGTCGAGGACGTTCATCGCGGCGAACAGCGTCGTCGTGCCGTGGCGCTCATAGTCGTGCGTCATGGTTCCGGCGCGACCCTTCTTCAGCGGCAGTCCGGGCTGTGTGCGGTCAAGCGCCTGAATCTGGCTCTTTTCGTCGACCGACAGGACGATGGCGTGTGCGGGCGGATCGACATAGAGCCCGACGACGTCGCGCAATTTGTCGACGAAGCGCGGATCGTTGGACAGCTTGAACTGGCGCATCCGGTGCGGTTGCAGACCATGGGCGCGCCAGATGCGTTGGACCGAACTCACGCTGAGCCCAGTCGCCTTCGCCATCAAGGCTCCGGTCCAGTGGGTCGTCTCACCAGGCGGGTCGCCAAGCGTCAAGGCGACAACGCGCTCCGTCGCCTCGGCGCTGAGGGGCTTGATTCGCGAGGGACGCGTCTTGTCACGAAGCAGGCCGTCGAACCCGTCCTCCAGAAAGCATTCCTGCCAGCGCCAAACGCAGGTCTTGGACTTGGCCGTTCGCCGCATGATCTCGTTCGTGCCGACGCCATCGGCGGTCAACAGCACGATTTCAGCCCGCCAGACGCGCTTCTGAGGCGCGTTGCGGTCTTGCACCACAGCTTTGAGCCGGCGAATATCGGCGGACGAAACGGAGAGGGATTTTCCTGCGCGCATCGCGCAGACTCGCACGCCGAACTTGCCGCGGGAATCCCATCCGGGACTCAAATGTTAGGCTCGATCCAATAGCTGCGACAGGCTACGCGAGCCGGTGAGGCGCCAGGCCGTCAGTCCGCGGCCTTCCTGCCGCGCGGCCAGAAGGCGACGGCGAGACCCACGATCGCGACGCCGGCCAAGGCCAGCAACAGGGAGGCCTGTTTGAGCCATGTCATGGCTGGAATGGCCATCGCCATGGCGAAGCCCAGAAAGCAGATCCGGAGCGACATCAGATGGAGGCCTGCGAGGAAGGCGCCGACGCCGAGCAACAACAAGAGCACGAGGCCCGCCGCCTGAACGGTCAGGACGAGTTGAAAACCTTGGAGAAGCAAAAGGTTCATCGCCACCAGGATCGTGATCCAGTGCGCCGCTTGCGTCCAGATCAGCCTGAACCGCGACTGACGATCAGGGGCGTTCGGCCATGCGGTGATGACACAGACAAGCCCGATTGCAATCGCCAGGAACTCCCAATAGCCGTTGATCGTGTGGCCGGAGAAATTGCTATAGGCCACGCCAAATATGGAGAGCGCCAGCGCAGCGATATAAGGCAGGTTATGGAAAACGGTGCTCCACGAAAGGAACTGTTCTGAAGCACGTTCAGCTTCCGGTTCCGGAAACTCTGTCGGTTCGGTCATCCTCAGCCCAATTTGTCACGCAGTCCAAATCTCTTTAGGCTTTGGCGGCCCCAAGTCCATCCTCAATAGCGCGGCGTCTGGTTTGGCGCTTCGAAATTCTCGACGCGAGCGAAATCAAGAACGAATTTGATCCCTTGTTTGTGGCGCGCGGGTCGCGATTGTGCAGTCGCGCGGCGCTTGAGCTTCGCCGCGAAGTCAGAATCCCATGAGCCGGGCGACAAGCCTGTAACGCGAGTCGTTCGAAGGAGCGCCATGCCGACGCCAGCAACCAAGCCTATTGACCGCAGTCCCGTCCTCGTCGATCTCGCCCTCCAGGGCGGCGGCTCGCACGGCGCCTTCACCTGGGGGGTGCTCGACCGCCTGCTCGAGGAGCCGTGGCTTGAGATCGACGGCATTTCCGGCACCTCCGCCGGCGCGATGAACGCCGCGGTGCTGGTCTACGGCCATCAGACTGGCGGGACGGCGGGCGCCCGCGAGGCGCTCGGCGCTTTCTGGCGGCGCGTCTCGGACGCCGCCCGCTTCAGTCCGTTCCGGCGCGGGCCGCTCGACGTGCTGCTCGGGCGCTGGACGCTCGATTCATCGCCCATGTATGTCGCGATGGATCTCATGTCGCGGCTGGTGTCGCCCTATGACGTCAATCCGATGGGCGCCAATCCGCTGCGCGAGATCCTAGCCGAACTGATCGATTTCGAGGTCCTGGCGCAATCGCCGATCCATCTCTTCATCACCGCGACGAATGTGCGCACCGGACGCGGCAAGGTGTTCAAGAACGCCGAGGTGACGCCCGACGTCCTGCTCGCTTCGGCCTGCCTGCCGACGATGTTCCAGGCGATCGAGATCGACGGCGAGGCGTATTGGGACGGCGGCTATTCCGGCAATCCGACGCTGACCACGCTGGTGCGCGAGTGCAAGTCGCACGACACCATTCTCGTGCCGATCAACCCGATCGAGCGCAAGGGCGTGCCGCGCAGCGCGAGCGATATTTTGAACCGGCTCAACGAAGTGTCGTTCAACGCCGTCACGCTCAAGGAACTGAGGATGATGGCGCTCCTGCGCAAGGTCGCCGATCCCGGCGATGGCGAGGGCAAGCTCTGGGCTGAGATGCGCATCCATGTCGTCAGGAACGCCATCATGACCGAGCTCGGCGCGTCCTCCAAGCTTAATGCCGAATGGCCGTTCTTCTCGTTCCTGCGCGACGAGGGCCGTAAGGCCGCGCAGGCGTTTCTGGACGCGCACGCGATGGATCTCGGGAAACGCTCGACGCTCGATATCGACGTTCTGCTGGAGGGAGTCTGAGGGCATGGGGCTTCTCGGCATTCTGATCGCCCTCGGGCTTCTCATCTGGCTCGCCTATCGCGGCTGGAGCATTCTTCTGCTTGCGCCGGCCGCCGCGATCCTCGCAGCCGGTTTGGCCGGCGAGCCGCTGCTTGCGCACTGGACGCAGACCTTCATGGGCAGCGCGGCGCAATTCGTCATGCAGTTCTTCCCGATTTTTCTCCTTGGCGCCCTGTTCGGCAAGCTCATGGAGGATTCGGGCTCGGTGACCTCGATCGCCAAATATATGACCGAGCGGCTCGGTCCGCAGCGCTCGGTGCTCGCCGTCGTGCTCGCCGGCGCGATCGTCACTTATGGAGGCGTCAGCCTGTTCGTCGCCTTCTTCGTCCTCGCGCCGATGGCGCATCAATTGTTCCGCGCGGCGGCGATTCCGAGGCGCCTGATGCCGGCGGCGATCGCGCTCGGCACCACCACCTTCACCATGTCGGCGCTGCCCGGCACGCCCGCGATTCAGAACGCGATCCCGATGCCGTTCTTCGGCACGACGCCGTTCGCCGCGCCAGGACTCGGAATCATCGCCGCCCTCGTGATGTTCGGCTTCGGCATGTGGTGGCTTGGGCGCGCCGAAAAAAACGCGCGCGCCACGGGCGAGGGCTATGGCGAGGAGGTCCCCCAATCGGACGCGGCCGAGGATCTCCTCGTGCGCGAGCGCGCCACCACCGCCAGCACATTCGATCCCCCGGAGGCGATCCACGGGGCGCCGAGCGACGATGGCCCTCCGATTGCGCTCGCTGCCCTGCCGCTCGTCGTCGTCGTCGCGGTCAATCTCCTGATGTCGCTCGTCGTCCTGCCGCGCATGGATGCGTCCTTTCTTGCCGAGAAAGGAATGGGGCTCGACCTCGCTTGCAGCGGTCGGAGGCGTGTGGGCGGTGGTGATCGCGCTTTTCGTCGCGATCGTCGTTCTCATCGCCATCAATTACCGGCGCCTGCCCGCTTTGCGCGACAGCATGGACGCGGGCGCCAACGCCTCCGTTTTGCCGGTGCTCAGCGTCGCTAGCCTGGTCGGCTTCGGCTCGGTCGTCGCCGCGCTTCCAGCGTTTGGCATGGTGCGCGATTGGGTGCTTGGTATCGAGGGCGGGCCGCTGTTGTCGCTGGCGGTCGCCACCAATGTGCTAGCCTCGCTGACCGGCTCGGCCTCAGGCGGACTGACGATCGCGCTCGACGCTTTGGGCGCGACTTATCTCAAGATCGCGCATGAGCAGGGCATCGACCCCGGCCTTTTGCATCGGGTGGCGGTGATCGGCGCCGGCACGCTGGACAGCCTGCCGCACAACGGCGCCGTGGTGACGCTGCTTGCGGTCTGCAACTCGACGCATCGGGAAAGTTATCTCGACATCGTCATGGTGTCGATCGTCGGCGGCCTCCTGGCGCTCGCCGTGGTGATCATCCTTGGCAGCACGGTCGGGTATTTCTGATCAACCCCTCTCCCACGGGAGAGGGGTTGGGGTGAGGTTTCGCGCTACCGCACGAACGTGTAGCGGAAACGGTCGCCGTCCGCGGAGACGCGGCCGACCGTCGGATGGGGAAAGTGGATCGGCAGCACGAACACGCCCGTGTCGGCGACCTGGCTTAAGAGGCGCCGTCGCGATTGCGCGGCCTGCGCGGGATCGAAGTCGAAGATGGTCGACCAGTCCGGCTCGCGGCATTGCAGCGCGTGATGCATGAGATCGCCGGTCACGACCGCCTCCTGACCCTGCGAGCGGATCATGACGCAGCAATGGCAGGGCGAATGCCCGGGCGTCGGGATCAGCGTGAAATTGTCGTCGAGCTCAAAGGCGTCGTCGACCAGCAGAGCCTGACCCGCCTCCACGACCGGCCGGCAATTGTAGCTCCATGAATTCCCCGGCAGCGCTCCCGCCATGAGCCCGGCCGGTAGCTCTCCGCGCGCGGTGATCGCCTCCCAATGCTCATATTCGCCTTTGTGAAAGATGTGTTTCGCGTTCGGGAAGGTCGGTGTCCACCGGCCGTCGCGGAGCCTCGTGTTCCAGCCGGTGTGGTCGAAATGCAGATGCGTGCAGAAGACATGCGTGATGTCCTCGAGGCGCAGGCCCGCGGCGTGAAGACTGTCGAGCCAGGGCTGTTTGGGGAAGTCGTAAGGAGCGGGAAAGCCTTTGTCCTCGCCGGTGCAGGTGTCGATGAGCACCGTGCGCGTTGGCGTACGCACGACGAACGTCTGGTAGGTGATCACCATCCGGCCGGTGGCCGGATCGAAGACGATCGGGTCGAGCTCGGCGAGATGCCTGCGTCCGATCTCCGGATCATAGGCCGGGAACATGACCTCCGGCGTGCGCCAGGGACCGTCGCGCTCGATCAGGCTGGTGATGGTGATCTCGCCGACCTGAAGCGTTTTCATGGACTGCCTCCCTGCGGCGATGCTCGCTCTCCCGTAGCCCGTCGCGGTGGACGCCTTGTCAGCGGCGGCCGGTCTTGGCTTCCTGATTGCGGCCGGCCGTGAGCACCGCCAAAGTCGATGCGGCCACGAGCGCGCGGATTCACCCGCACGGACGGATCAGGGTTGCACGGGGCCAAGGCGAATCCTCTCACGACAAACGCGGCCGTGCTTATGGGGCGAGCGGTGAGGGCGCAACGACCATGAAATCTGCTCGCGACACCCTTCCGCTTTGGAGACGCTCAGCGGCGATGGCCGCCGCCACCTCTATGGCCGCCGCCGTGGCCGCCGCTGCGATGACCTCCTCCACCGGGCCGATGGCCACCACCGTGGCCGGGGCGGTGAGCCGGCGGCCTGTGGTGGACGTTTCGGTTGACATGGACGTTTCGGTTGACATGGACGTTCCGATTGACGTGCGCGGTGCGGTGGTTCCAGTTATGCCAGCCTGCGGCGCCGCCCCAGCCGATTCCGCGCCGCCATGCGTAGCCGCACCAGTACCAGCCCGGGCCTCGCCAGGCTGAATTGTACCAGCAGTAATTCCGTCCGCCCCAGACGAACTGCGCCTGTTCGACGGGCGAGCTTTCGACGAGCGCGGCCCGCGGCGCGAGTGCGCCAACGTCCATCGCCGCCTCAGCTGGCAGGACGAGCTGGGCGACCATACCGGCCACCGCAGCGAGAGATAAGACAAGCTTGCGAAACTTGAGATGCATCCTCCGAACGCGCCGATTGTGTACGCGCCGCTTGAACGCAAGATGAATGGGGGAAGGGGCTCGCTACCGTGCGGAGGCGCGCCATGGTAGGAGACTCTCGACCTCTCCGGAAATCTTGTTGCCAAACGCAATGCGAGCGCCCGACGTCATTTCCTCGAGCGCCCAAACCGGGCTTGAGCGCCGCGCGCCGGATCCAACACGGCCGATCCTCGATCCGCGCGACGGCGACGCCGAGGACGACGCCTCGAGCCCAAAGCAGAAGTCGCTTCTGGCGATCGCCGGCAGCCTTCTGGCCGAGATCAGCCTGCCGAAGCTCGCGCTCGCCTGGATCGCTTCGATCGTGCTGCCGGCCGCAATCTTAGGGGTAGCGCCGCTTATCGTCACCGCGTGGGTTGGCGACGTCTTTGTCCGGGTCCTCGAATTGACCGGAATTGGCGCCGCGCTGGTGCTGCTCGGCGTGGCGCTTGCGGGCTGGTTCGGCTGGCGCCCCTTGTTTCGCGCGGCCGAGAAGAACTTCTGGGCGCTCAACGCGCTTGGGGTCCAGCCGGGATACGCGCTCTGCCGCGAGGGGATCCGCCATCTCGCGGAGCGGGCGCTGAGACCGAACGGCGGAGCGGAGCTCGCGCGCATGCGAGGCTTAAGCTGCGCCGGCGCCGGAATGCTGCTTGTCGTCGTCGCGGCGCTCATCGCCTACGCCGTCTGGCCGTTGACGCGGTGGATCGGATCGGGCCATGACCTTGCGGCGCCGCACCAGCTGATCCTGCCGACCCTCGCCAACGCAATCGTCATCATGACGGCCTATCTCGCGGCGGCTTCCCTCGTGTGGGGCTTCGCCGACGCGAGCATGGACCAGCCGCTCGATCTCGAAGCGTTCGACGCCCTGCCCGCGGACGGTCGCGTCTGGCGGGTGGCGCATCTCTCCGACATCCATATCGTCGGCGAGCGCTACGGCTTTCGCATCGAGAGCGGGCGGGGAGGTCCCCGCGGCAACGAGCGGCTGAAGCAGGCCATGGCGCGGCTGGAGGTGGAGCACGCCGCCCGGCCGCTCGATCTTGTGCTGATCACCGGCGACATGACCGACGCCGGGCGATCGTCCGAATGGGCCGAGTTCCTCGACATTCTCGCGGGCCATCCCGATCTCGCTAGCCGGACGCTCGTCCTGCCCGGAAATCACGACGTCAATGTCGTCGATCGCTCAAACCCGGCGCGGCTCGATCTGCCGTTCAGCCCGGCGAAGACCTTGCGCAAGATGCGCGCTTTGTCCGCGATTGCAGCCTTTGGCGCCGATCGCCTGCGGATGATGAGCGACGGCGCGGCCGAGCCCGGCCCGACCCTTGCTGCCGCGCTCGCGCCTCAGCGTCAGGCGATCGAGACCTTCGCCGACCGCGGCGGCTTACGGTTATCGAACCGTCTCGCGCGCCATTGGGACGAACTGTTCCCGCTCATTCTTCCGCCGGAAGAGGACAATGGGCTCGGCGTCGTCCTTCTTAATTCGAACGCGGACACGAATTTCTCGTTCACAAATGCGCTGGGAATGATTCCGGCCGGCCAAGCCCGCCGGCTCACCGCCGCGCTCGATCATTATCCGAAGGCGCGATGGATCGTCGCGCTGCATCATCATCTGATCGAATATCCGATGCCCGTCGCCGCCTTCTCCGAGCGGATAGGCACCGCGCTTATCAACGGCAGCTGGTTTGAGCGCGTGCTCAAGCCCTATGCCAGGCGCATCGTCGTCATGCACGGCCACCGTCACGTCGACTGGATCGGCGCCTGTGGCGAGCTCAGGATCGTCTCCGCTCCCTCGCCGGTGATGGCGCCGGATTCGGAGCCAACCCATTTCCATATCCACGCGCTTGGGCTGGGGCCGGACGGGGGCCTCATGGTGACCGCGCCGGAGCGGATCGACCTCGACGCCGCCGAGGGCGTTTAAGCGGTCCTTCCGGCCGAGGCGGGAAGGGTCTAGCTCTGCGCCAAGGGCCTCTCTTCGCGCTGGCCGCCGAGCAGGTCGGCGACCCAGCGGCTCGATGGATGATGGCTGCAGAAGGTGATGATCGCGATCGCGATCGGGACGCCGATGAAGGCGCCGAATAGGCCCCAAATGAACATCCCGAAGAAAACCGCGAACAGCACCACCGTCGGCGACATGGCGAGCACGGCGCCGGAGACGCGCGGCTCGATATAGCTGCCGATCACAAACTGAATCACGTTCAGGCAGGCGAATACGCCGATCACCGCTCCCCAGGAGGAGAGCTGTGACATTTCGATCAGGGTCGGAAAGAGCGTGGCGATGAACGGGCCGACGAATGGAATGTAATTGAGCACGAACGCGATCACGCCCCATTCCAGCGGGAATTGCAGTCCGACGATCCAGGCGAAAGCCCCCACGAGGAACGCCCGTCGCCAGGCTCATCTGCGTCCTCACCTCCATATATTTGCGCGTCTTCCGCGCCGTCTCAGCGCTCGCGGTCAAAAAGACATGAGCAGTTTCGGGCTTGGCGTACGCCTTCACCCTCCAGCGGACGTCTTCGACCTCCATCAACCCAAGGATGACGTAGACGAGAGCGATCAACCAGAAGCTTAAGGTGGTGTTGACCCGGCCGGTGATTTGCTGCGCCGCGCGCAGGAGCCAGGCGACGTCGAAATGCTGCGTCCATACGCCGGTCGATCGAAATTCCATGGCCCTCCAGCCAGGCGACCGCCGCGTTATAGAGGGTCTGATAACGCCCGTAATCGGAGAGGAGCGAGCGCCCGACCCGGCCGAAGCTCCAGATGACCGTCGAAGCAAGAAGGACGCAGACGGCGACTGTAACCACCATGGTGATTGCAAGGGCTAAGAGCGTCGGCATTCGGGCTTGCAGCCAGGATTGCAAAGGCCAGACCAGCGCGATGATGAATAAGGCCAGCGCCAAGGGAGCGAACACCTCGCTCGCCTGATAAGCGGCCGCCGAAACCAGTATCGCGGCGATCACGCCGACCGAGACGTTGAGCGCCGAATTGGGAGCCATGCACCGCTTCCGGAAGGCGAAGTCCCGCATGCGCAAGGACATCGCGGTTGTGCCCGAACGGCGACGGCATGTACAGCGATGAACGCGGCGACTTGATCGCCCTGGTGCTCAGGCACGGCCTCTATCGGTGTTCCGAACTGGGCGTCGCGGCCCGCTTCGGAACTTCACGGGTGGAGGCGTATTCGCCGTTACAAACGGTTGACAGGGTTTCTGCGACCCAAACAAGGGCAGGGGCCGAACATTCTGACGCTAGGACGTTTGGCCGCTTATAACGAGGCCTGACCGATACTCAGACGAGGTTCAGCCGTCGATCGTAAATCGGGACGGGAGCGAAGAGAGTCGCAGACGTGGACGATCGTCATGTCGATGAAATAGAGTAGCGCTCTGTCAGAGCAGGCTTCTCCCAGGGTGCGAGCCTCCTTCAATTTCTTGGCGACTTCGATCAGACAGTCGACTTTCTTCGTCATGGCATTGTCTCGTTTTCTTAGATCTGGCCGCATCCGCCGCAGCGGCCCGGCGTTCGCCTTCCGGCGCTGCGGCCTGAGGCGCGCCCCGTGCGTTTGTCATCCGACAAGTGCCTAATGATTGGCCGCGAATTCCTATCAAACCGCTATGGGTCGCAGTCTCAATTGTATAAAATTGGAACAAACCGTATGACGGTTCCGTTTTGCCGGATGCAAATCAAAGCTGGCGAAGGATAGGGAACTCGTCAGTCTCATAGCAGCGCGGCGGCAAGCCGACGCAAATGACGGCGACGGGGGGACCTTTCGATGGCGGCGCGTCCATTCTGGAAGGGTTACATGAAGCTCAGCCTGGTCACTTGCCCGGTGGCGATGATGGCCGCGACCAGCGAGGAGGAAAAGGTTCGGTTCCATGTGTTGAACCGCCGCACGGGCAATCGAATCCTCAGCCAATATGTCGATGCGGAGACGGGCAAGCCGGTTGATGAAGCCAACGAGGTCAAGGGCTACGCGCGCGGCGAGGACGACTACGTGCTGCTCGATGACGAGGAGCTCGAATCGATCGAGCTCGAAAGCGTGCGCACGATCGACATCCAGAGTTTCGTCGGCGCCGAGAGCATCGATTGGATCTGGTACGACACGCCCTATTACCTGACCCCCGACGATCCGATCGGCGAGGAGGCCTATTGCGTCATTCGTGACGCGATGCGCTCGACCGAAATGGTCGGCGTGTCGCGGCTCGTCCTAAACCGCCGCGAGCGGGCGGTGATCCTGAAGCCGCGAGACAATGGAATTGTGCTCTGGACGCTGCGCTTCGGCGACGAAGTGCGCGATGCGAGGCGAATATTTCGCCTCGATCCGCGACGTCAAACCTGACGCGGAACTGATGCGTCTGATTGGCGATCTCATCAAGTCGCGCAAGAAAGCCTGGAGTCCCGAGATGGCCGCCGACCCGGTGCAGGAGCGGCTCATCGACATCATCGAGGCGAAGAAGAAGGGAACGGGCAAAGCCAAGGCGGCGCGCAAAGAACCGCAGGAAGAGACGGCGCCAAGCAATGTCATCAACATCATGGACGCGTTGCGGCGAAGCGTCTCCGCGGCCAAGAAGCGCAAAGGCCGCTCATAAGCGCGTCCCCGATCACCGTCTCCGGGGAGACTTGCTCTTCTTGCGCTCCGCCTCGATCGGCGCTGCGGCGGCGCGGAAATCCGCCCATGGATCCGCGGACGAGGAAAGACGCGCCGGCGCGTTGCGCGTGGTGAAGTAGGCCGGACCGATCTCAGGCGCGAGCTCCTCCCAGGCGAGGGGCATCGAAACCGGCGCGCCCGGCCGGGCGCGGGTGGAGTAGGCGGCGACCGCGGTCATGCCGCGCTGATTGCGCAGGTAGTCGATCAGGATCTTGCCGTGCCGCTTCGCCTTCGGGATCGTCGAGACGAAGCGCTCGGGACTATCGGCCGCCATTGAATCAGCGATCGCTTTCGTGAACGCCTTGACGGTCGGCCATTCAGCTTTTGGCTTGACCGGCGCGACCACATGCAGTCCCTTACCGCCCGACGTCTTGACGAACGCCGAGAGGCCCGCGTCCTTTAGCCGGGAACGAACCTCCTCCGCCGCCGCGATGACCGACGTCCAGTCCACATCCTCGCCGGGGTCGAGGTCCATCACGATCATGTCCGGCCGTTCCCAGTCTGCGACGGTCGACCCCCAGGGATGGATTTCCAGTGCCGCCGATTGCACGAGCGCCATCAGTCCGTCGAAGTCGCTGAATGCTGATCGAGCGGTTCCGGCTCGTGGGGATCACTTGACGAGGACGATATTGCGGTTGAGCCCCTTCCAGGCATGCTTCTGGAAGAAGGTTTGCCCTTCGATTCCGTCCGGGCAGCGCACCAGCGCCAGCGCCCGGCCGACAATGAAGGGCTTCATGAATGGCCAAGCCTCGGTGTAGTAATCGGCGAGGCCTTCCTTGGTCACGCCCACGTCCGGCCAATAGACGCGATCGGGATGGGTCAGCGTCACGCTGCTTTTCGGGCGTTCGGGCGCGGTGTTCGTGGTCATGGTCGTCTCGCGCACAACTTCGCGCGCCGGCTTATCATCGCGCAAGCCCTGAAAGGACGCCTGGCGCAGGAGGCCGTCTCCGGTCCAGCCCCGGAAGTCAACCTCGGCGATCAGCTCGGGCCGAACGAAACGGACTTGACGCGCCTCGGCCGTGGTGAGGCGTTTGACGAATGGACTCGAGCGGATGCGCATTTCGTCCAGCTGCGTGAACAACGCCTCGGCGACCCCTGACGAAAAACCGGTGCCGACGCGGCCGACATAGCGCAGGTTGGCGCCCTCGTAGACGCCGAGCGCCAGCGAGCCGATCGCCTTGCGACCTGTGGTCGAGGGGACATAGCCGGCGATGACAAACTCCTGCCGGGCGGAACACTTGCTCTTCACCCAGCTCTTGCCGCGCCCCGAGACGTAGACGGATTGGCTGGCCTTGGAGACAACGCCTTCGAGACCGAGCGCGCAGGCGCGCTGCAATACGAGCTTGCCGTCCTCGACGAAATGGGAGCTGTAGCGGATTGCGCCGCCGCCGCTTCCGATCAGCTGGTTGAGAAGCTCCTTGCGGCGGATGAGCGGCGTTTCGCGCAAATCGTATCCATCCAGATACAGGCAATCGAAAGCGTAGTAGGCGAACCGGTCGGCTCGTCCGTCGCTGAGATCGGCTTGCAACAGGGAAAACTCGGAGACGCCGCTCTCGTTCTCGACCACAAGCTCGCCGTCGATCAAGGCGGTGCGGGCAGGCAGGGTCCGAAGCGCCTGCCGAACGCCGTCGCCGAACTTTTCCGTCCAGTCGAGCCCGCCACGGGTCCAGAGCCTGACCTTTCCGTCATCGATATGCGCCTGAAGCCGATAGCCGTCGAACTTGATTTCATGCAGCCATCTGTCGCCCGCTGGCGGAGACTTGGACAACGTCGCCAGCATCGGCTCGACGAAGCCGGGCATGGGGTCTTTGGCTGCGCCCTCGATCGCCAATGGGTTCGGCGCCTTGTGTGTCGGGGCGGGAACGGGGGGATTTGCGCCGTCGCCGTCGGGCTTCTCGATCTTACCCGTTTTTGACGACCAGCCGGGCGCCTCGCCCTCGAGATCGTCGATGGTCCTGCCGGTCTTGACCGATTCAGGGCGCCCTTCGAGAATATCGGCGTCGTCGGCGGAGCGGGCGAATTCATCGTCACCTTTGATCAGGAGCCAGTTCTCGTGTTTCTCGCCCGGCTTGCCGCGCATCCTGACCAGATGCCAGCGACCTTTGAGCTTTTCGCCATAAAGCTCGAAGTCGAGATGCCCCTTCTTCAAGCCGCGGTGCGGATCGCCGATCGGCGACCACGAGCCTTTGTCCCATACGATGACCGAGCCGCCGCCGTATTCGCCCTTGGCGATCGTGCCCTCGAAATCAGCGTATTCCAGCGGATGGTCTTCGACCGCGACCGCCAGGCGCTTTTCGCCCGGGACGAGGCTCGGGCCACGGGTTACCGCCCAGCTCTTCAGCACGCCGTCGAGAGCCAGCCGGAAATCGTAGTGCAGCCGGGTCGCGTCATGCTTCTGCACGACAAAGATACTGCTCTCCGCAAGCGGCGCGGCGCCCTTGGGCTCGGCCGTGGCCGCGAAGTTGCGCTTCCTGCGATAGGTTTCGAGCGCCATTCAGCCCGCCTTGCGTCGCGCCGAGGGCCTTGATTTCGCCGCGGCGCGTCGTCCGGTCTTTTTCTTGGCCGTGGTTTTGGCGCTCGGCCGGGGCGCCGCCCCGGCGCTGTCCCGCAATGCCTGCATAAGGTTGACGGTCACTTCGCCCCGCGGGGGCGCGCGCTTCGGGATCGCCTTGCCCTCGAGCTTCAGCTTGACCAACTCGGCCAGCGCGTCCTCGTAGCGATCCTGAAACTCGCGGGGATCGAATTTACCCTGTTTGGTTTTGATGATGTGGGCGGCGAGATCGAGCATCTCGCCCGCGATCGCCGTAGCCGGGATCTCCGAGAACGCTTCCGCAGCCGAACGCACCTCGTAGTCGTAGTTGAGGGTCGACGCCACGAGGCCCGAACCGAGAGGGCGGATCAGGACTGTCCGGGCGCGGCGGAAGAGGACCGCGTCAGCGACCGCCGCCACCTTGGCCGCGCGCATGCCGTCGCGCACCACCGCGAACGTCTCGTCGACGCTCCGGTCAGAGGGACCAAGGTAATAAGGCTTGTCGAAATAGAGGTCATCGACCCCGGCCAGATCGATGAACGCACGGACCGACAACGTCTTGTCGCTGTGTGGAATGACGGCTTCGATCTCCTCCGGTTCGAGGGTGATGTATTCGTCCTTCGCCACCTCGTAGCCTTTGACCTGATCGTCTCGTTCGACAGTTTGACAGGTCTCGGCGTCAACGAATTCGCGCCGGACCCGGTGACCGGTCGGTCGATTGATCGTGTGCAATGCGATGCGCTCAGTGGTCGACGCGGCGGCGTAAAGGGCGACCGGGACCGCCACTTCCGCGACCTTCAGGAAGCCTTTCCAGCTTGCTCTCGGCGACAACGTCGACCTCGCGAGGTTCTGAGAGCGGCTTGAGCCAGCCAAGGATTAAATCCTTTCAATGCCCGACGGTCAAATTTTGATCCGATTGATTCAGCGTTTTTGACGCCTGCGCCGGAACTTTTCCCGGTATGATCTGTTCTTGGGCGCTCGTCGCTTTAACTCGACGCTGGTCAGCCGCGCCGTTGAGTGGTGCTAAGAATCGTTTCGCCGACTGACGCACGCCACCTGGGGCGACGCGGAGGGATAATGGAGGAAGGCGGGCGTCCTGAGACGGTCGCGGCGCAGGATGAGGGTCCGCATCCCGAAGTCACGCTGCGGGAAATTTCGGCCTGGTCGCTGGCGGTCATTGCCGCGGTCGCGGCCGGCTTCGTTCTTTACGCCGCGCGCGAAATCATGCTGCCTGTGGTGGCGGCCTTCGTCGTGGGCGTCATGCTGGGTCCAGCGGCGCGAAGACTCGAGGGGCTGCACATTCCACGACCCCTCGTGGCGCTCCTCCTGGTGGCCGGCGTCACGCTGATTTTCGCTTTCGTGATTCTGCTGATCTTCCCGCACGTGTCCGAACTCGCGCGCGACTTTCCGGGCATGATCGCGTCGCTGAAGAAAAAGCTGCACATATTCGACGGTTTGATCGCAGCATGGCGGCGTTTCAGCGGAAGCATTGGCGAACCTGCCGCCGCCGCTGGAGTCGCGATTCCCATACCAGGCATTTCCTGGGTTCCGTCGACGATCTCGCTCCTGTTGCCGCCAATCACGGGATTTCTGTTTTTTCTTGTCGTGCTCCTCCTGGTCATCTCGGAATGGCCGGACTTGCGGCGCGGCCTCGTCATGACCTTCGCAAGCCGGGACTCGCGGCTGACGGTGCTTAAAATTCTCAATGAGATCGAATCCGGATTGGCCAATTATCTTTTGATCGTGACGCTGATTAACCTGGGCGTGGGCGCGCTGACGGGGGTCATTTGCGAGCTGACCGGAATGCCCAACGCGGTCGGATTCGCGGCGTTGGCGGCGACGTTGAATTTCATTCCGATCATAGGACCGATCGCGATGTTCGTCATTCTCCTCGCGGTTGGAGTGGTGGCCGAGCCGACCTTCCTCTGGGGGCTTCTTCCCGCCGCGGGATTTCTTGTGGTCATCACCGTCGAAGGACAGTTCCTGACGCCAACCATCATTGGACGGCACCTCGAACTCAACGCGCTCGCTGTCCTGCTCTCGCTTGCTTTCTGGACTTGGCTTTGGGGACCGATGGGAGCATTTCTTTCCTCGCCGATTCTCATGGTGGCGCTGATCCTTAAACAACGTCTCTACGTGGACGAGGATCACTGAATCCGAGGTGAGGAACCTTCCGCCTTTGAATTGTTTTGTCGTGATGTCCCGGAGGGACGTATGAGCTGACTTTCCATCCGACGCCGAACGAAACCACCAAACTCGAGCTAGTGCGGGTGATGACGCTTTTGCTCGCCTGGAGAAGGAGATGGCGGCCATGAAGAGCGCGACCGCGGGTCTTTCCGACCAAATCGCGGGCGCTGCGAGCGATATAGGGTCGGTTGCACAAGAGCAGGCCAAGCGGGCTCTGAGACATGCCCAGGCCGACATGGGCTCCATCGCGGCCGACGCATCGGACGGGCTTGGCGTCGCCGCTGGGGCGGCGCAATCGCACGCCTCGTCGCTCGCCGACGCTTTCCAGGACACGGTCCGGGAACGACCCCTATCAGCCGTCGCCCTCGCTCTCGGCCTCGGATTCCTGATCGGCGCGATCTGGCGGCGGTAGCGCTTGCCACAGGACAACCGACCCGGCCCCACTGGGGGATAGGTCGCCAAGCTAACCAGGCTTGCCGCTTTCTAGGCCCTAGACGTATCCGAGCAAGGCGAGGATGAGGATGATAATCAGGATCGTCCCGAGTCCTCCGACCGGATAGTAACCCCAGCCGGAGCTGTAAGGCCAGGTAGGCAATGCGCCGACGATCAGAATGATGATGATGATAAAAATAATAAGACGCATCTGTCGCCTCCCAGGCCGTTCGCTCCGCGAGCGGTGCAACAACGCCAAATTCGCCCGAGTGTTCCTTGCGCTATGGCTCTTCTAACGATCGCGGGCGTCGAACATCGAGATGCGTCAGTTTGTCGATATTCTTCGGATTTCATCCCGCGGGCGCGGGCTCGTTGAGGTCACGCAGAACATTTTGGATTGGCTCGCGCCGCATGGAGTGCAAACCGGGCTCTTGACCCTGTTCTGCCGGCACACCTCTGCAGGCTTGCTCATCCAGGAGAACGCCGCGCCGGACGTTCGCGCCGATCTGGAGACGTTTTTGGAACGCCTGGCGCCGGAAGACGACGGAAGATACCAGCATGCGGACGAAGGTCCCGACGACATGCCGGCCCATATCCGGACGGCGGTGACCGGCGTACAGCTCTCCGTGCCGGTGATCCAGGGCCGGCTCGCCCTGGGAATGTGGCAGGGGATTTATCTTTTCGAACATCGGCGGGCGGCGCGCCGGCGGGAAATCGCCCTGCATCTGATTGGCGAATGACGGCGGATCGACGGCAAAAAATCGAAAGCGGCCGCCATCGAGCGGGCGCCCGAGGCGATTACAACGTCGTGTGGAGAGACCTCGCGCGCCGCAAGTGATTTCAAGTTCCTGTGGATGAAACTTCAATGACAGCGGGAACGCCATATTTTGCTGGACGTTTGCGGCGAGCTGTGATTAAAGCGTGACGTCGCGACGGGCTTGAACCTGGACCTTCGGGTTGAGAACCCCCTTCAACCCGATGAGCAACGCGGCGACGAGTGGAGGCGACGCGATTAGCACCGGCCGGGAGGGCTTCTAGCAAGTTCATCTGGCAGAACAGTCGCTTCCAAAGAACTGGGCGGTTCGAATGCTGCCGTATTCGGGCCGCCCCGCCTTTCTCGCAATCGCCCTCTTTCTGCGGCCTTCCCTCAACGCCACACACGGATCACGGGTCGCGACCCGTGGGGGCTGGCCACGTTGTCGCCGCGATTGGGCGTCAGTCCTTGGGCCGAAATGCGGCGGGACGGCAGGGGTCTGAGATCGTGGCGGGTCGCTCCTCGGGCGCATCGGCGGGCGGCGCTCCGAGGCCTTCGCGGGGCCGGAATTCGTTAGCGAATTCGAAACGAAGCAGGATCAATAGTGCGCAGTGGGCTTGATGGTTCGGAAATGTCCTGCCGCTGCGGCGGGCCTCGGCGTTCGAAGCTCGAACCTTGCGCTTGTGCGCGACCCGAGTAAGCGTCATGAGCGTTTCGGGCCTTAAACCGTGCGTTTGTGCCGGCGACCTGAGATGGCGAGGCGCCGCAAGCCTCGGCGTGGCGGCGGTTGCGCTCGTCGGTTGCGCCACTCCGCCGCCCACACGGGTCTCGTATTCCCACGGGCATGAACATTTCTCCCAGGCCAGATACGGTCACGCCAGTCCGAAGGTCGTCGCCGATGGCCGACCGGTGCCTCGCGGCGGGGGGGAATATCTGGTCGGCCGCCCCTACACAGTCGCCGGCCACAGGTATGTTCCCACCGTGAACCCCTCATATTCGGCGGTCGGGATGGCCTCCTGGTACGGCGCGGCGTTCCATGGCCGCCGCACCGCCAACGGCGAGGTCTATGACATGGCCTCGCTGACCGCCGCCCATCCGACCATGCCGCTGCCGAGCTACGCCCGGGTGACCAATCTCGGAAACGGCTATTCGATCATCGTCCGGGTCAACGATCGCGGCCCTTATCACGCCGGGCGGGTGATGGACGTGTCCTCGCGGGTCGCCGACGTCCTCGACATGAAGGCCATGGGGACGGCGCGGGTGAAGGTCGATTATATCGGACCGGCGCCGATTGAGGGATCGGACGATTCGCAGTTGCTGGCGAGCCTTCGCACCGATGGATCGCCCGCCAACATGATCGGCTTTCCGACCGCGCCGACCATGGTGGCGGAGGCTGAGACTGCAGACGCAGTCGATCTTCTCGTTCTTCTCCGGCGGCGGCGGGAGGTCGGCGTCGCCGACGGCGGCGCCCGAGCCCCCAGCGCCGATCGAGGTTGCGAGGCGTCCCGCCCCGGAGCCCAGCCTGAGCCGAACCGGTGCGCGTGGCGGCGGTCGCGCCCGCGCCCGCGGCCGAGCCGTCGCAGGACGCCGCGCCCGCGGCCAAGCCCCGGAAGCCGATGCGCCTCTGCCTCCGCTTCGCATTCCCGGCGGCGCGGTTCCGTTGCCGCCGCCCCGCCCGTTTGATCTCGGCTCCAATCGCAGCAGCGCGCTTGTCTTCGCCGCTCTCGCTCCGTCTTCATCCGCTCGCGTCGTCGCGCCGCCGCGCCGGCCGGAGCTTCATGCGAGCGCCGAGCGCGCGCATTCCTATGCCGGGCCCGCGCGCCTGCCGCCCAAGCGGCCGACGATCGCAGTCGAGCATGCGAAAGCCGCAAAGTCCGCCCGGGCGGACTATTAGGCCGCTTTGCCTTTGGAATGAGTGGGTGGCTCCTTCGCGGCGGCGGGCCGCAAGTGTTCGTCAGACTCGATTTGGGTTTTCTTGGGCCTCGGCCTTTTCGCTGCAAAGGCCCCGATTTTTGAGGGTTGGAAAAGCTTGGATTTCCTTGGTTTCCTTCGTCCGAATCGAGACTTTTCAATGGGTTACGCGGGATTTTCCGCGAAAAAAATTTCTCGCGGCCCCTTCTCCTTCTAGGTGAGACCCGCCGGAACGGCGGCCTGCGGCCGATGCCATGGAAAAGCGCAGGATTGTTCATCGGGCAAGCTTACCGTGGCTTCTGATTTTCTGCAAGAGATTGTCGTCCGAGCCGTTGCCTTTCGGCCTTCTCAATCCAAAAGCAACGCCCACTAGGTCAAAACCCAATCGCCGCCTACGGACGGCGACCGCTATGGCGAAGTCCGGCCCTTCGGCGATCGCGATGCGATGGCAAGAATGCGCAAATAGGGGTCATTCGGCAACAGCGCGGCGAACGCGCCAAACCGTACCCGTTGCCGCCCTTCAGGATCGGCCCTACGAATGGGCGGTAAGCGCGAGAAAGCGGTCTTCGGCTGAGGGCGTAACTGAGCATAAGGCGACTGCGTCTCCGCCCTTTTCGATGGGGGGCGCCACAGCATAGGCGGCGAAGTTGCGCAAGAGTGTCGCACGGAACGTTCTCGCAATAGCGGCGCAAGAGAGGCGTGACTGGCGATGGTTGCCGCCGGATATAACTCAATTTGGTATTGGACATTCTAGGTTTCTGCTGTTCACATTCTTCGTGAACGCGCAATCCTGGGCCATCACGCGCTGCTCCAGACGTCGCAAAGGCGGGCCCGATTGGGCGATAACGTGGCGTCGCCGCCGAGCCGGCGCCCATCATGAGCGCTCGCACGAACTTCAGCGAAGGGGGAACCAACGACGCCATAAGATTGAGACGACACATCGACAGCGAAGGAACCCAGGGAGAGCAAGATGATGAATCGCACCACGCGTTTTTTCTTGCGCCGGCTCGCCAGTGGCAGCCTCGTCGCATCAGTCTGCGCAATCGGGTTCGCGTCAACCGTCCAAGCGACAGACTCTCGGCCCGCTCGTGCAAGTGACCGGCGCCGATCCGTTCGCTTCCTGCACTAAGGACAATGTGCACCAGCAGGAGACCACCTTCGGCAGCGTAGTTTATCCGAGCACCGCAATCGAGCCATGGGTCGCAGTCGATCCGATGGACCCGTCCCGACTGCTGGTCGGCCATCAGCAGGACCGCTGGTCGGACGGCGGCGCGCGCGGGCTCATCGGCGCCTTGTCCAACGACGGCGGCTCGACCTGGACGAACCCGATCCCGCCGAACCCGCCCGGGGTGACGGAGTGCACGGGAGGCAAGGCGGCCCGCGCCAGCGATCCCTGGATCGCCTTCGCCAATGACGGCACCGCGCTCTTCATGTCGCTCTTGCTCGATCCCGCCAAGCCGACCACGCCCTTCGGCGCGCGGAAAGAGCGGTATGGACATGAGCCGGTCGACCGATCACGGCGCAACATGGGGCGCTCCGGTGGTGCTGCTCAGCGAACAACTCGCCGCATGTGCTGAACGACAAGAACTCGGTGACCGCCGACCCGACCGACAACGGCTTCGTCTATGCGGTGTGGGATCAATTGAGCGTCTTCCCGCCGACCCAAGCGGGCGCCGACTTGCTCGCGCAGACGAAGGCGTCACGATCGCGCGGGAGCTGTTCAATTCGAGGTCGGCGGCTCGTCGGTGTGCGCCCCTTCACAAGCCCCGTGCAAGGGCGGCGCTCCCTTCTTCAAGTTTAACTTTACCGGCCCGTCTCTCTTGTCGCTGTCGACCGACAATGGCGTCAGCTTTGGCGCGCCGACGGCGATCTTCAGCCCGGGAACCAACGCCCAGACGATCGACAATCTCGTTCAGGTGACGCCGAACGGCAATGTCTACGACTTCTTCACCGCCATCGGCGTGACGCCTTCGGGGTTGAGCATCGAGTATGTCGTTCTCGTCGAACAAGGGGACCAACTGGAGCACGCCGGTTTTCGCGCAAGATATCTCCGTCGTCGGGGTGGTCTCCCCGGACTCGGGCCAGGCGCTGCGCGACGCCTCCATCCTCTACGCGGTCTCGGCCAATCCGAAGACCGGGGCGCTCTATCTCACCTGGCAGGACGACCGCTTCACAACGGCCACCTGCACAACTCCGACAGGGACGATCCCGATCGACGGGATCGCCTTCAGCCAGTCGCTGGACGGCGGCGTCACCTGGTCGACGCCGATCATGGTCAATCAGACGCCGGCGAACACGACAAACCCGTGTCGCCAGCAGGCCTTCATTCCGGCGGTCGTCGCGACCGGCGACGGCAAGGCCGTCGTCGTCACTTACTATGACTTCCGCAACGATACGAACACGCCGACCGGGTTCGAGGGAACGGACTATTTCGCGGTCATATGCACAGTCCGCAAACGACTGTTCCAAGGCCACGAGCTGGGGCGACGAACAGCGGCTGACGACCGCCCCCTTCAACATCCTCGACGCGCCCGTGGCCGGGGGCCATTTTCTTGGCGACTATATGGGCTTGGCGGCGAGCGGACCGACGACGGTTTATCCGGTGTTCGGCATCGCGACGGGTCCGAACACGACGGCGGAGTTCACCCGCTAGATTTCCGGGCTGCCTTGATCGGTGTCCGGAACTTTCGACTTGAGCGAAAATGCGGGCGGTATGCAACGTCTGCGCTCTCGGGAAGCGCGCCGGTTGCTTTAGGGGCGACCCACGGCGCGCCATTGGAGGTAGTCCCACTATGGAGCGCAGTGGACCAGTAGCCTCGATCGCATCTCGCAAGTCTCGGAAATGGTCTGACTGGTAGCATGAGCTGACGACGAAATTGGGCCGCCCGTTCCGTTGCCTCGCGGAATGGGCAGTGAGCAATTGCCGCGAGCTCTTCCATTTTCGTCGTCGCGAAGCCTGTTTCGTGCTTGCAATGGAACGGCGGCTTTGGCCCGCACTCCGGTCCTTCCCCAGGCGACTCGTGTAGGCGCGCTTTCCGCCCAAGATCGGGATAGGGGGACGCCTCGCGACGCCACCCCTCCCACACCACCGGGCATACGGGTCCCGTACCACGGCGGTTCGACCGAGTTAGGCTTGGGCGGGCGCATAGATTCGGGGAAGACCGAGCGACTCGAAATAGTCGTTGCGTAGGGCTTGTTGGACCGCCGGGTGTCCGGACATGCGCCAGAGCCCGGTTGGTGAACCAGCCGCGACCGCCGCTGGGAACTTTGCTACGCCGCGACGGCGTAACTCCGCGAAGCGGTTTTGCCTGGTTCGCCATTGCCGCCAAAGATACAAACGCAATCTTCGACGGATCCACGCTTCGAGGTTTGTGAGGACTTCGCGGAGTCTGGCAGAAGCCGAAGTAGCCGCGCCATCCCACGATGTATGGCTTCAGCTCTTTGATCAACTGTTGCAGACTGAACCCCCGTGTCCGGCGTGTCATGTCTCGGATCCGCTCTTTGAATTTGTCGAGAGCCTTTGGCGCGATGCGCCGCTCGCTCCCGTCATTCGAGATGCTGAACCCAAGAAACTTTCGCTCTTCCGGTCGCGCCACCGCGCTCTTCGCCTCGTTGACCTTGAGCCGCAGCTTGTTGGTCAAGAACCGGCTCACAGAGGCCATGACCCGTTCGCCGGCGCGACGGCTGCGAACATAGATGTTGCAGTCGTCGGCGTACCTGCAAAAGCGGTGACCGCGTCGGGCCAGTTCTTTGTCGAGGTCGTCAAGCACGAGATTGCTTAGGATGGGCGAAAGCGGGCCGCCCTGCGGCGTGCCCTCATCCACCGGACGGACCAAACCGTCTTCCATCACCCCGGCGTTGAGAAACGCCCGGATGAGTTTGAGCACACGCTTATCGGACACTCGCGCGGCGACGCGCGCCATCAGGCTGTCGTGATTGACTCGGTCGAAAAACTTTTCGAGATCGAGATCGACCACGACGTTGTAGCCGTCGGCGATGTAACGTTGCGCCTGAGCCACTGCCTGATGGGCGGAGCGCCCCGGTCGAAAGCCGTAACTGTGCTCGGAAAACGTCGGGTCCCACCGCTCTTGGAGAACTTGCAGCATAGCCTGCTAAATCAGTCTGTCGACGACGCAAGGCACGCCGAGCTTTCTGATCCCGCCGTCCGGCTTCGGGATTTCGACCCGTTTGACCGGCTGCGGCTGATAGGTTCCCTCAAGCAATTGAGCCCGAATGTTTGGCCAGTGCTCACGCAGGTAATCCTTGGCGGCGTCGATGGTCATTCCATCGACGCCAGGACTGCCCTTGTTGCTTCGAACGCGCTTCCACGCTCTTTCGAGATTCCCTCGATCACACACCTCCTCCATTAGTTGTTCCGCCAAGGCCGGACTTTCGGGTGCTGGCTTCGCCATCAACGGTTCGGCATCCTCGGCCTCGGCGTCCAGGGCTTCACCCCGACCCTCCGCCACCAAGGTCTGAGACAATTGCTCGCCCAGAGTTTTCTGCCGCGTTCCGCTCATGAGTCGTCAGTCCTAATCGCCACTCTCAATCGTTCGGGCCTTCGGCCCTCGTTCCCGGCTCGGCCTATCTGTTTCTCCGCCTTTCGGCTTTGGAGTGCCTCACTAGCCTTGCCGACTGCTTGGCCTAATATGCCCTCTGCTGACTTCTGCATCCGCGGTCAGGACGCCTTGCGACGCCCTCAGTTCCGAAGTCGGAACGCGGAGCAGACCTCCCGGGGTAAGTTCAGTCGCCTTCCGTGCGCAGTTGCCGAATTCTACGCTTCGCGTCCTTGATGAATATGGACTTCGCGACTAGTCGCCCGCTCGTCCGACGCTCGCGCCTCATATCCGGTTCTTGTCCATCAACTCGCACATTTGCTCCGCGCTTCCTTCAGACCCCGCCTCGCGGCGATAGCCCTTGCGCATCGCTAACCCTTCACCTCCATCAGGTTGGGTAGAGGACTTTCACCTCCAAGCTACCGAACATGCCCGGCACACAACGAAACCGCTCGCGCGGTAGGGGCGGCGAGGGACGGCGGATGGACTGAAGGGCTAAGGAGGAACGCGAAGGCGCGGCTCTGTCTCAAGATCGTGGGGTTCAACCCCATGCGAGACAGGAGCTTTCGATGTCCGACAAGCCCATCAGCCCGCTGCGTCAGCGCATGATCGACGACATGACGGCGCGCCGGTTCAGCGAAGACACCCAGAGGGACTACGTTCGCAACGTGAGGAACTTCGCGGCCTTCCTCGGCCGATCGCCGGATACGGCGACGAGCGAGGACCTTCGCCGCTTTCAGCTGCATATGGCGCAGCAGCAGATCAGCCCCGGGTCGATCAACGCCGCCATCGCCGCGCTGCGGTTCTTCTTCACCGTGACGCTCGAACGGCCCGACCTCGTTCGTCCTCTGAGGATCGTGACCGAGCCGCGCAGGGCGCCGGTCGTGCTGAGCCAGGAGGAGGTGGCGCGCCTCCTCGAAGCCGCGCCGGGCCTCAAGTACAAGGCCGCGCTCAGCGTCGCCTACGGCGCGGGCCTGCGGGTGTCCGAAGTCGCGAACCTGAAGGTGTCCGACATCGACAGCCAGCGCATGACGCTCAGGGTCGAGCAGGGCAAGGGGCAGCGGGATCGCTATGTGATGCTCTCGCCGCAACTGCTCGAACTGTTGCGCGAATGGTGGCAGGCGGCGCGGCCTCAGGTCTGGCTGTTTCCCGGCCAGAACCCGATCAACCCGATGACCGCCCGTCAGCTCAACCGCGCCGTCACCGCTGCAAAGACCTGGCCGGAATCTCCAAGCGCGTATCGCCGCACACCTTGCGGCACAGCTTCGCTACGCATCTCCTCGAACAGGGCGTCGACATCCGCGTGATCCAGGTGTTGCTCGAAATGGCTACATAGTGCCCACGAACAGTCGGCTGATGCGCGCATCAGCTACCGGTTCCATCCGCGCTTCGGCGAAGTGGTGCAGATCCGGCGACGGCTCGAAAGCGGCGGCGTCGAGTTCGTCGTCGTTCTTCAACCGGACGGCTCGTTCGCCTGCTTGCCGGCATGGATGACGGAAACGGTGGCGTCGCGTTTCACGATCAGCGACCAGCCGCATTTTCCACTCCACATCTTGCGCTCGATGCGCATGGAGGTCGATGCGCTCCTAGGCTTTCTCCTGCCCGAATCAAAACCGGAGGGAGCCCAAAATGGCGCGCAAATCCGAACATCGCCAACATCGCCAACGAAGCCTGTTCGACGAGGAGACGCCGCTCGTGAAGCCATGCCCGGCTCGCATGGTCGAACTCGCGGGCGTCGTGGAAGCTCTGCTCCGCGAGATCGCGGCAACGCTGGTCCAACGTAAGAAACGGGGCGATCATCCATGAGCAAGATCACAGCCGAGCATCTGCAACGCATCGCTTGCGTTTATATCCGTCAATCAACCCCCGATCAGCTCGTGCACAACCTCGAGAGCCAGCGCCGGCAATACGGGCTTGCCGATCGCGCCAGGCAGCTTGGCTGGACGACTGTCGAAATCATCGACGACGATCTCGGACGATCGGGCGGAGGCGTCGTCCGTCCTGGCTTCGAGCGGTTGTTGACCGCAATCTGTGACCGTCGCGTCGGTGTGGTGCTTGCCATCGAGGCTTCGCGCCTCGCCCGCAACGGCCGCGACTGGCACACGCTGATAGAGTTCTGTGGATTGGTCGGCACGATCCTCGTCGACGAGGACGGAATCTACGATCCTCGCCATCCCAACGATCGATTGTTGCTGGGTATGAAAGGCACGATGAGCGAACTCGAATTGTCGCTGTTCCGCCAGCGCTCGCAGGAGGCGTTGCGCCAGATGGCGCGTCGCGGCGATCTGGTTCTCGGCGTGGCCGCGGGCTATGTGAAAGTTGGGCGCGGCCGGATCGAAAAAGATCCGGACCAGCGCGTCCAACAGGCCATTCAACTCGTCTTCACGAAATTCGCCGAGTTCCAGAGCGCGCGGCAGGTGCACGTCTGGACCAGAGACAAAGGGATCGAATTGCCCGCCAAATCGCGGCGGGGCGAGGCGCACGGCGTCGTGTGGCGCTTGCCGCCCTACAACATCGTGCACAACATCCTGACCAATCCGATTTATGCCGGCGCCTATGCATTCGGGCGCACGACGAGCCGGATCAGTGTGGTGGAAGGTCGCAAGCGCGTTCGTCGTGGCGTGCGCCGGCCGATCGATGAATGGGACGTCCTGATCAAGGACCATCACTCCGCCTACATCAGCTGGGGCGAGTTCGAACGCAACATCAAGGCGATCGCCAACAACGCGACCGGCATGAGCAGCGCGCTCGCTCGCGGGGCGGCCCGTGAAGGCGAGCTGTTGCTGCCCGGGCTTCTGCGCTGCGGCCACTGCGGGCGCAAACTCCATGTGCACTACGGCGGCAAGCTCGGTCGCTACAACTGCTATGGCGCGCGCATGAACCACGGCGCCAAGCGATGCATCTCGGTGAGCGGTTTGAGCATCGACGCGGCGATCGCCCGGGAGGTGCTGCGCGTCCTGAGACCGCTCGGTTTGGAAGCGGCGGTCAAGGCGATCGAAGCCCGGACAAGCGAGACCACGGCGGCTGAGCGGCAACTGGAACTCTCCCTGCAGCAGGCCCGCTATGAGGCCGCTCATGCCCGTCGACAGTACGATGCTGTCGATCCGGCCAACCGGCTCGTCGCCGGCGAGCTGGAGCGCCGGTGGAATGAGGCTTTGCAAGCCATTGCTCGGATCGAGGGCGACATCGCGGCCATGATCGCGCGGCGTCCGCCCCCGCTTGGCGAGCCGGAGCGGCAGCAGCTCCTTGCGCTCGGCGCCGATCTCGAACGCGCCTGGTCGCATCCCGCCGCCACGCCAGCGACCCGCAAACGGATTCTCCGCACTGCGATTTCGGAGGTCATCGTGCGGCGCGACGGCGCGATCCTACATGCCGTCCTGCACTGGCAAGGCGGCGATCATACTGAACTGCAGATGAAGCAGCGGCTGAATGCAGCCGGTCGGCACAATCCACGCGTTCCGGACGATACGATCGCGCTCACGCGTGAGCTGGCCCGACTGATGCCGGATCGCCAGATTGCGCGCCTGCTCAATCGCGTCGGCGTCGCGACCGGATACGGCAACGCCTGGACGCAGGGGCGCGTGTGCGGCTTCCGCAATCACCATGAGATCGCCGGCTACCGCAACGGCGAATGGGCCGAGCGTGGCGAGATCACGCTCGAGGCCGCAGCGAAAATGGTCGGGGTATGCAATATGACGGCGCTGCGCATGCTTCGCCGTGGCGAAATCAAGGGCCGGCAGGTCTGCCCAGGCGCTCCCTGGGCAATCAGGACAGCAGACCTGGTCGGATTGACCGGGCGCAAGCGATCAGACCGTCCGCTAACACCAAATCCCCACCAGCGGGCCTTTGATTTTCAATGAGTTCACAGAAGGTGCATTATGACGCGTGTCCGCTCGGGCACGCCAAGTTGGAGACGACGGCGCTCTACACCCGCGTCGCCGTCAACACGGTCCGCGACATCAAGAGCCCGCTGGAACGGCTGGGCGTCAACCTGGCGAAGCGAACGCCGCCCGCCTGACCAAGGCCGCATGGCGCGGCCTCGCCTGGAGGTCGCCGACGTCTTTCGCGCCCATGGGGCGGCGTGGCGCAAGGCCAACGCCGGTCACGTGAGCCTCGCCCAGTTGAAGGTGATGTCGGCGATCGAGACTTGCCGGACCTCCGCGCTCGGCGGACATGTCGAGCGCTGCGAGGACTGCGCGCACGAACGCGTCGCCTACAACTCCTGCCGCAACCGGCACTGCCCGAAGTGTCAGGGCGCCGCGGCGCGGCAATGGCTCGCCGAACGCGAGGCGGAGCTTCTGCCGGTTCCCTACTATCACGTCGTCTTCACCCTTCCGGCTGCGATCGGCGTGATCGCGTTCCAGAACAAGGCCGCCGTCTACGACCTCCTGTTCAGGACCGCCGCCGAGACGCTAACCACCATCGCCGCCGACCCCAAGCATCTCGGCGCGCGCGTCGGCCTGACCGCCGTACTGCACACCTGGGGCTCGGCGCTGACCCACCATCCGCATGTCCACGTCATCGTTCCCGGCGGCGGCCTGTCGCCGGACGGGTCGCGCTGGATCGCCTGCAAGCCCGGCTTCTTCCTGCCCGTGCGCGTGCTCTCGCGCCTGTTCCGCCGCCTCTTCCTCGAAGGGCTTGCCGCGCTCAATCGGCCGGCCGCCTGGCCTTCTTCGGCGATCTCGCGCCCCTTGCCGACCAGCGCGCCTTCGACGCCGCGCTCGCGCCGTTGCGCCGCTCCGAATGGGTGGTCTACGCCAAGAGGCCGTTCGCCGGACCGAAGGCCGTCCTCGCCTATCTCGCGCGCTACACCCACCGCGTCGCCATCTCCAACTCCCGGCTGATCACGCTCGACGAGACCGGCGTCACCTTCAAATGGAAGGACTATCGGATCAAAGGCCGCGACCGGTTCAAGACCATGACGCTCGACGCCGCCGAGTTCATCCGCCGCTTTCTCCTGCACGTGCTGCCAAGCGGCTTCCACCGCATCCGCCACTACGGCCTGTTCGCCGGCACGTGTCGGCGCGCAACATCGAGCGCGTCCGCCAAGCGCTCGCCGCGTCGGAAGGCGCCCCCCAGCGTTCGCGCGCCGAGGCTGGAGGTGAGGCTGAAGACGTTGCGCCTGCGCGCCGCTGCCCGTGTTGCGGCGGCCGGATGATCATCGTCGAGACGTTCGAAGGCCCGCGCCCTGCGCGATCGCCATCCCCAAGTCGGATCAGGATCGACACCTCATGACCGTCGCCCCGCATCCAATAGCGCAGAGCCGATCGCTTTCCCTTCCAGCCGCGCGCCGGACCAGGACGGTAATGTCCTCACAAGCCTCGGCAGAGTCTCTTCGCGCGTCTACTCGCGCTCAGGCCGCGCATCTGCACGATCGAACAAGCTCGCCATCGTCCTTCCGATCGACGCAATCTTCGCTCCGCGGCTTCAGGACCGACCCCGGCGCTCCGTCCGCGACCCGCAAATCCCCATAGGTCGCGCCCTCTAGAGCCCTTCCTCCCCGCGGTTTCCT
>CAVZWU010000024.1:0-127642 GCA_963779095.1 uncultured Alphaproteobacteria bacterium
ATCCGTACGCGTTTCGAGTTGTTGGATGGAGGCGTCTACCGGCTTTACCTGCTTGCGAACCCGAGTATGGCTGGCGCCGGGGCGAATAACAAAGCTTGGTGGGACGGAACGAACTCCGCGCTCATGGCCAGCGGAACGTGATCCCTGTTTGGCTTGCCCATGACGGTCGTTTCGGCGCTCAAGGTCGGAAGTCCGAACACCATCGCCGCGAACGACAATGGCTTCGCGACGATGGCGAGCGACTGCAATGTCGAATTGCGCAAGAACATGGTCCTCATCAGCCGTTTCGACCAGGCCAGCGACGGTAACGTTGTCCAGTGCGGCGAGATCGGCGGCGTTGGCGCGGACACGACTTTCACCATCGCGCTCGGCTATGGCGGCGACGCGGCGACGGCCCTCGCTGCGGCAGAGGGATCGCTTGCGGCTGGTTTCCCGAACCGGGAGGCCTCTTACCGCGAGGGCTGGAGCGATTACGTGGACGGGCTGCGCCCCGCCCCATCCAGTGTCTCGACGGACACGCTGCGCCGGCGGGCTTATTATACAGCGGCGATGGCGCTGCACGCCGCCGAGGACAAGACATTCCGAGGCGGCAACGTCAGGCTTCGACGCCTTGGGGCGATTTCGTCAATGGGGACCAGCCGAACGACGGCTACCATCGGGTTTGGGGCCGTGACCTCGACCAGCAGGCGATGGGGCTGATCGCCGCGGTGATTCTAAGCCAGGCTTTACGCATGGCGCAGTTCTTATGGAGCACACAATTCGTCGGAACGACGACGCCCGGAGACGGGACGACCTACCAGCCCGGGTTGTTCCCGCGCTACACACCCGTCAGCGGGATTGGCGCGGCGACTGCGAAGGACCTTGGTTGCTGCGAGCAACTCGATGAGGAGGCTTTCGCGATCCTGCTCGCATGGATGACAGGCCTGTCTGACAGCTCCACGTACCAGAAGATCAAAACAACCGCTGATCATATTACGGGGGTGGGGCCGGCGACGACGGAGCGCTGGGAGGAGCACTTCGGTCAATCCCCTTCGTCGATCGCGGCGATCATCGCCGGGCTCGTCGCGGCCGCGGACATCGCGCGGCAGAACAACGATCCCGACACCGCAGCCCGTTGGGAGTCGACAGCCGATTCCTGGCGTTCGAGCCTCGCCGATCGGACGTACACCACCGATGGATACTGGGGCAGCCATCGTTATTTTGAACGCATCGATCCGACGCAAGATCCGAACGGTGCTCAGACGATCCACTTTGACGAGGGCGACTTCTTAGCTCATGACGTTGCCGATTACGGCTTTCTCGATCTCGTCCGGCTTGGCGTAGATAGCGCCCGACGACGCCAATGTATCGAGTTCGCTCTCGCCATCTGCTTCCGCATCGGACGGCAATTCTACGGTGCAAGTCACGATGCCAAATGGCGACATCTACTTCCACCGCTACAATCACGACAATTACGGCGAGAGCAATAGCGACTGCACGGGGTGGCCCGCCGGCGGATCCCATCGTTACGGACGGTTTTGGCCTGTTCTCTCAGGGGAACGCGGGGAATATGAAATCGCGAACGGCCGCTCGGCAAATGTCTACCTGCAGTCGATGGCTGACGCGGCCAATGACGGCTGCTTCCTGCCCGAGCAGATTTGGGACCGTCCCGACATCGGCTGCTTTACGGCTGGCCGCCCGGCCGGCAGCGCCGCTCCTCTCAACTGGGCTGAGGGCCAATATCTGCGTCTCGCCCAGTCGATCGACGCTGGTTACAACCTCGACACGCCGTCCGTGGTCAAAGCGAAATATCGCGGCGCGGGTCCAATCCTCGGCGTTGCCGGCAAGTGCCTTGACGATGCCGGCGCGAGCACGGACGACGGAGCGGCGATCCAGGTTTTCGCCCGCATTTTCGGCTTCGACCCCGCACGGGAGAGATTTTAGTAGGACTTCAGCGAGCCATTTCGAGAGAGTTCCGCCAGGAGTGTGAGGTTGAGGAGTCCGAGTCGGCAACAAGGGCCAAGGCGGCAAAGACATCAACTGAGTTCGGAGGGCTATCGGCTTGAAAACAACTGTTGTTTCGATCGCAGTTATCGTTGGGCTGGCGTTCATCGGACTGGCCGCACTTACTGGCTGACTCCCGCCGGCGACCTCCCCGCCTTTCTGCCGGGATTTAAGCCGGGGTCCGTGAAGCCCCACTTCAACCACGGGCTCGGCGCCCTGATTATTGGACTGGCCGCGCTCGCCCTAGCTTGGTTCCGTAGCAGAGCCGACTAGGCCTGACCGGTGTCGAGTTCACGAATGGGGATCAGCCGGGAGTGAGTTTGAGGAAGGCGCCATGAGCCGGACCTCAGGTCGGTTCGCAAAGTGAGCCCATAGCCCACGCGAATCGCGGCACGTTAAGACGCGTGGCGCCTTTCGTCTAATTCGCTCTCAACAGCGAGCGGCGCAGCTATAGCCCATTGTAAACGAGCTCAGCAAGCATTGCCAGACCGTCGCCACAGAAGTCGACGCGCGTTTTCATCGACCAAGTGCGAATAACGCGTGAGGGAAACGACGCGATTGTCGATAATTTTTCTGCCCTTAAATATCGACTCTCTATGGTAAAGAATGGTGCATCACGTAAACCGCAAGTGGCGCTGAGTGCTGGGTATGTTTGAGAGAGTACGTCTTCATTGGGTGGTCCAGACACGCCAAGGGGGTTGCTTTTGTTCCGGAAGTTGAGACCTCGGCGCGGATCCCGCTTTCGACGTTGATATGAAACTTCACCTAATACTCTTCTAGACTTGGTGGCGCACCGTACTCAAGAGCCTCCGAGCACGTTGCGCACATCTCCTTTTGTGGTTGCAAATACACTTTCTGATTGCAGCGCACGCACACTTTTGGCTCGCTGGTCAGTTTGATGTAAGCGAACAACGCGAGTTCGTCTGGATCGTCTCCAACACTATAGAAGCCGAAATTGTCCTCGTAATTTGTTGGCATAACATTTATATTACCCCCTGGGTCACCGATGGTCGACTTAGGTTTGCGAGGGGCAGACGCATTGGCGCTCAAGTGAGATCGAGTCCAGACAGAGCATTTGTTATCTCTGCGCATCATTTACAATCTGACTAATGTGTTAATCTCCGTTTCTATGTGTACATGGTGTAATAAGACCAGGGCTACAGTACTGGATTCATCGGGTTGCAAATGTTGACGATTTCTTTGCGCTGCGCGCAGAGCGTACAATTCACTGAACTAAGGTGCGGAACGGAGCACCCGCGCGGAACGGCGCTTGGGATCGCCCAGAGGGCCGAACGTTTCGGGGGGTACCGGAAGTGGCCGACTTACCTTCGACACCTTCTGTGCGGATCGGCAGAGGGCGGGATCGGAAGCCGGAAGGGATCGGGACCGGGACCGGCGCTCGAAGGGAGCTTTTTTTTTGTTGTTCCGATTAGGGTAATAAAACTGGGTATTTGGCCAGATCGTGGGAGGACGATTGTGCCTCAATTCACGCTCGCGCGGGTTGGGCGCTACAACGAGCCGCCGCCAACACCACAATTATGGTAATTGCAATCTCATTAACAGTCGGTGCAATCCTCCGGGATCGTTGGCGGCGATCGACGAGCCGCCGAGTTATCGTAGGAGGTATCAATGAATTTGTTATCGAGACGCAGCGTTCTCGCCGGCGCCGCCGTTGTCGATGTCGCGTTGCACTGCGCCAAGGCTCCGGTTGCGGCCAAATCTTTGGCTGCGCGTCATAAGTTGCCCCCCCGCCATCTGGAGACGTTGCTCCAGGGGCTGGTCCACGCCAAGATCCTCAAGGGCGTGCGCGGACCGCGGGGCGGCTACGAGCTGGCGCGCGACCGCCGGCGCATCACGGTCGGCGAGATCGTCCGCACCGCGATGTCGCTAAGCACTGCGGATCCCGAAGATCTCGGCGCGAACTCGGTCCTGCTCGAGCGCGTGATCGATCCGGCCGTGCGCAAGGCGGGGGAAACCTTTCTTGCCAACCTAGATGCGATCACCGTCGAACAGATGTGCGAGACGGCCGAGAAGTCGCATGTGCTCGACGACGAGAAGGTCAGCGGCGAGTTTGCTATCTGATCCGGGTATTTGCGAGCTTGGCGTCGGCGGCACGGGCCATTTGGATCGCGTCGAGGGCGCTCGCAGCACCGAAAGCCCCGCACTCGCACCGGCGACGCTGGCCGGGCTGGGGGACAAGTTGAAGGTGCTCGGGAGGCCGGGTTCATCTATACCGTCGTCGACACGCCTCCGGCGATCACAGACGCGATCCGGGCCGTCGTCGCGCTCGCAGACTTTGTGCTGATCTCCGTCAAGCCCAGCCGACACGACTTGCGGGCTGTCGGGCGAACCGTGGAGATCGCCCGCGAGGGCGGCAAGACGTTCTGCTTCGTCCTGACCCAGCGAAGGGCAATGCGCTTTTGACGGTTCAGGCGATGGCGGCGCTCTCCGAGCATGGGGTCGTGGCTCAGGTCTGTTAAGTTTTTCTGCCGATGTGTTTTTCGTCCAGCGGCTTCCTTCGGGCGGACCTTTGCCGTCGCCGAGCGCTGCCGGAGGTCCGTGTAATCCCGCTATTCCCGGCGTGGCCAGCAGAGCCCACAACTTCACGATCCCAGTTGAAACCGACGTGATGGTGGGGATCACGACAACGCACTATCTGAGGCTTTCGCGGTGAGGATCCGCGTGGTTCAGCCGTCACCTTTCAGATGACCGAGACGGCAGGCGTCCTGGCCAATTCTGCCTTCCAGCATCATCCGGGAGCCGCAAGGACCGGTGGTTCCGTCGCTCCTCAGTCCGAATGCTCAATTTGTTGCTCATCGATTGCGGTTGTCCAAGGATGCTGTCTTTTCTCCCAGACCGAGTTGCGGGGCCTCTCAAAATCAGGATCAGCAAACATCCCTACAGCGACTGCGATCAGCTCGGGGCGTTGCTCGGGTTCCCAGAAAACCGTTCCGCCGCATTCGGGACAGAAGTTGAATCTCACAGTTCTACCGCTCTCTGCTCGACGCGCGTATCGTTTGGCGATGCCCTTGGCGAGCCGGACTTGCTCTCGCGGATAGAATGCCTGAACACCGAAAGTGCTTCCGGTACGGCGCTGGCATTCGAGGCAGTGGCACATGGCGACGCGGACGGGGTCGCCTCAAACTGTTACCTGGAGCTGTCCGCAACTGCATGCGGCTTCGCGATCCGTCATGTGGATTACCTTTCGACCGAGACCCGCAATAGCATTCGTGCGAGCGCGCGGTTTCTTGTATCTCAAGACGCAGGGCGAGAATGGTATGTGCAGCAGAAGGGCGTTTCTCGGCTTCCCGCCCAGCCGATGGAGATCGCCAAGTCGCGTCTCCGCGAACTTCGGTGAGCCCAGCGTGTGTGTCAGCTGCAACCACGCCATCAAAGATTCAGGTCCAAACCAAATTCCCGCTTGATCCCTGCTTTGTATTCCTCATCGCTGGACCCTGCGATATTCACCATTTCCTCGTCCGTTTTGCCTGCTCGCCATTTCATAAACGGCGCGGCGTCTGGGCCGACCGGATAGCGAAGCTGTCAACTGTCACCGTCGACAATCTGCCGAATTTGCTCGCCGACGACGTAGGCCGATGTCGGGTTCGCCAGCGCGGGATGACTTTAGTCTGAATCGAGGGGGATTCTCGAATCAGCGCTGTTCTGATTTACCGTGCTGGCTGGGCAGGAGGCCAGTATGGATGGGAAAGCCTTATTCAATGGATCTTCGCCAGCGGGCGGTGGCCGCGGTTTTGAAGGAGGGGCTGTCGCGGCATGAGTTCGGCGGCGCGCTTCGGGGTCGCGCCGAGCACGGTGATCAATTGGGTGCGACGGTTTGGGGAGACGGGGAGCGTCGCGCCGCGCCTTTCAAGCGCCGCCGTGATCTGCAACAAGAAGTAACTCCCAAGCCGGGTGAGTCCGAATTGTCACACGGTGTGTGAGATCGTTGAGGTTTTGCGAGATTTTCGAGACGGGCGGGGGCGAACCGTGAGTTAAGGTGGGGATGATTCTCCCTGCCGAAGTTCAGGCGCTGATCGAAGCGCTCCGGAGCGAGATTTCCGCGCTTCGCTCGGAGGTCGCCGATTTGCGGCGGGAGAACGAGGGCCTTCGAGCCGAGAACGCCGAGCTTCGGCGCCGGCTGGATCTGGACAGCACGACGAGCTCCAAGCCGCCTTCGAGCGACGGGCTGAGGAAGAAGTCGCGCCTTCCCGGCAGCCTTCGCGGCCGTTCGGGCAAGGCGAGCGGGGGACAGCGGGGCCACAAGGGCGACACGCTGCGGCGGACGGCGACGCCCGACTGGGTCGTCCGACACGAGGCTGCGGCGTGCCGGCGCTGCCGGGCGGCGCTCGCGGCTTCGATGCAGACCGGGGTGGAGACGCGTCAGGTGTTCGACCTGCCCGAGCGGCTGATCGAGGTCACGGAGCACCAGGGCGCCATCTATGCCTGCGCCCGATGCCGCGGCGTGACGCGGGCTGCGTTCCCCGACGGCGTGATCTCGCCGACCCAATATGGCGAGCGCATCAAGGCGGCGGCGGTCTATCTCAACGTGCAGCAGCTTGTGCCCGAGGACCGGACGGCGCAGGCGCTTCAGGACCTGTTCGGCGCGCCGCTCGTCTGCCCGGCGAGCGTGATCGCGTGGATGGGCAAGAAGGCTCAGGCTCTGGAGGGCGTCTATCAGGCGATCGGGACGCGCGTCGGCGGGGCCAAGGTCAGGCATCTCGACGAAACCGGCTTTCGCATCGCAGGCTCCCTGCAATGGCTGCATACGACGTCGAGCCGGAGCCATACCTTCTACCGGGTCGGAGCGGCGCGCGGCGATGTTCCCGCAGGGTTGAAGGGCGGCGTCGTCGTGCATGACCATTTCCGCCCCTACAACGCCCTCGCGGACGTCGCTCACGCCTTCTGCAACGCCCATCACCTGCGCGAACTCAAGGGCGTGTCGATTTCCGTCGAGAACTGACCCGGGATTTCCATTGAGAACTGACCCGGCTTGATGATGGTTTTGGGATCAGGCGTTCGTCAAGTTTCGAGGTTTCTCCTTTGCGGGTTTGGCGGCTTTCGCCGAGCTGTTCTTGAAGCGGAAGCTGTCGTTTCCGGTTTCGAGAATGTGGCAGCGGTGGGTGAGACGATCGAGTAGAGCGGTCGTCATCTTCGGGTCGCCGAACACGGTTGCCCACTCGCCGAAGCTGAGATTGGTTGTGATGATGACGCTGGCACGCTCGTAGAGCTTGCTCAGCAGATGGAAGAGCAACGCCCCGCCGGAGGCGCTGAACGGCAGGTAGCCAAGCTCGTCGAGGATGACGAGATCGGAGTGAGTGAGCCGGGCGGCGATCTGTCCTGGCTTGCCCTGAAGCTTCTCTTGTTCGAGAGCGTTGACGAGTTCGACGGTGGAGAAGAAGCGGACGCGCTTGCGATGATGCTCGATCGCCTGGACGCCGATCGCGGTGGCGAGATGCGTCTTGCCCGTGCCGGGGCCGCCGACCAGGACGACATTGTGGGCGTCTTCCAGGAACTCGCAACGATGGAGTTGACGTGTGAGCGCCTCGTTGACCTCGCTGCTGGCGAAGTCGAAGCCGGCAAGGTCGCGATAGTTCGGAAAGCGGGCCGCTTTGAGCTGGTAGGCCGTCGACCTTACCTCCCTGTCGGCTGTTTCCGCCTTCAAGAGCTGCGATAGGATGGGCAGCGCCGCCTCAAAGGCCGGAGAGCCTTGCTCGGTCAGCTCGCCGACCGCCTGAGCCATGCCGTGCATTTTGAGGGTGCGCAGCATGATGACGACGGCGCCAGCGGCGGGATTATGACGCATGGCGCGCCTCCCGGGCTTGGCGCAGCGCATCGTAGCGTTCGACGTTGGCCTGCGGCTCGGAGGTGAGCGTCAAAGCATTAGGCGGCTTCACGACGGGTGGGTCGATTGGCTTGCCGTCAATCAACCGGTGCAGCAGGTTCAGAATGTGCGTCTTGGTCGGCACGCCGGCCTCCAGAGCCAGTTCGACGGCAGTGAGCACGGCCTGCTCGTCATGCTGGAGGACGAGAGCCAGAATCTCGACCATCTCGCGGTCGCCGCCCGGCGTCTTGAGCATGCGCTGTTGCAAGGCACGGAAGGCAGGCGGGAGTTCGGCGAACGGCGCGCCGTTGCGGAGTGCGCCCGGTTTGCGCTGAATGACCGCCAGATAGTGCCGCCAGTCGAAAACGGTGGTCGTGCTCTTGCGTTGGTGGGAGCGGGCAAAAACGCGGCGATGTTCGCAGACGACTTGTCCCTCGGCGGCGACAACGATGCGTTCGGGATAAACTCGTACGCTGACTGGACGATTGGCGAAGGAGGCCGGCACGCTATAGCGATTGCGGTCCAGATGGACCAGGCACGTCGGCGACACGCGCTTGGCGTATTCGACGAAGCCGTCGAACGGGCGCGAAGGCTGCATCAGATGCTGGACCTCTTCGGCCCAGGCGTCGGCAATCGCGCCAGGATGCGAGGCGTGCGGCGTCTGCTCCCACAGCTCCCTGCATCGCATCTCCAGCCAGTCGTTCAGCGCCGCCAGGGAGGGGAAGCTGGGCATGGGCTGCCAGAGCCGATGGCGGGCGTCCTGGACGTTCTTCTCGATCTGCCCCTTCTCCCAACCGGACGCCGGATTGCAGAACTCCGCCTCGAACAGGAAGTGGCTGACCATGGCTGCGAACCGTGCGTTGACCTGGCGGTTCTTGCCGCGCCCGACTTTGTCGACCGCAGTGCGCATGTTGTCGTAGATGCCTCGCCGGGGAACGCCGCCCAGCACGCGGAAGGCGTGGTTATGGGCGTCGAACAGCATCTCGTGGGTCTGCTGCGGGTAGGCCCGGAGGAAGAAGGCGCGGCTGCAGGACAGTTTGAAGTGAGCGACCTGCAGCTTGGTTCGCTCGCCGGCAATGATCGCCCAATCTTCCGACCAGTCGAACTGGAACGCCTCGCCCGGCAAAAACGCCAGCGGCACGAACACGCCGCGGCCGCACGTCTTCTGTTCCTGTTGCCGAGCGGCCTTCCAGTCGCGAGCGAAGGCCGCCACGCGATTGTAGGAGCCGTCGTAACCGAGGGCGGCCAGATCGGCGTGCAATTGCTTGGTCGTCCGCTTCTGCTTGCGGGACTTCCCCGCCTCCTGCCGCAGCATATGCGACAGCTTGTCGGCGTAAGGGTCCAGCTTGCTCGGGCGGTCAGGGATGTTGAACCTCGGTTCAACGGTGTCCGAGCGCAGATATTTGCGGACTGTGTTCCTCGACAGCCCCGTGCGCCGCGATATCTCTCGGATCGAGAAATGGTCCCGGTAGTGCCAGCGTCGGATGACGCTCAGTAACTCCATGTCGATCACTCCATCGTCCCCCGCCTAGGCCAAGGGGGAAGGGTTCGAACATGGGTCAGTTCTCGGTGGAAAAACCCGTGGCGCCCGGGTCAGCTCTCAGTGGAAATCAACAGTTTTCGTCTCTTGAGTGCCTGGCCAGGGGGGTATGGTCAGTCAGCCGCAATCCGCTGGTGGGCTTGAACGTACAGCGGTGCCATCGAGATCCGTTGCTGATAGTGCAGCCGCCCTGGGTCGAAGGACGCTGAACCCAAGCCCGACGGAAGCGGCTGGCCATCTGCCTGACGTAGCCGGCGGGGGAAACCCGTTGGGACCAATTGGCGGTATGCCTCGGATAGCTCCATCGGAGGGCAGTGGAGTAGATATTCTCCAGGCTCTAGGTTTGATGGCTTATCGCTAATTGATCGTCAAACAGGACAGTTCCTCTATACTTCGTACGCGTTGGAGAACGCGCCGGCACCGATACTCGATTTTCGATAGAAGCTCACAGGGCTCGGCGGCCTACCTTGGGCTAAGGGGCTACAGGGGAGAAGGGGTTCGTCACGGAAACTGAGGCGGGTTAGAGCCTGACTTAAAAGTCTACGGCCTGGCGAGCCGTCTGACGGCGAGTTGGATGCAGGCGAGGGTGATGAAGGCGGCGAGGGTGTCGGCGAGGTTCTCGTAGTCCTTGGCCAGACGGCGGTTTCGGCCGAACCAGGAAAAGGTCCGTTCGACGACCCAGCGACGCGGCAGGAAGATAAATCCTGCACTGTCGTCGGGACGTTTGACGATCTCCACACGCAGGGGCGGTTGCGCGGCGATGGCGTGTTCGACCTGGCGGGCGTTGTAGCCGCCGTCGGCCCAGACGAGTTCGAGCCAATTGAAGCGCTGGCGGATGCGGTCCAAGACCAGGGCGGCGCCGTCCCGGTCCTGAATGGCGGCGGAGTGAACCACCACCCGCAGGTGCAAGCCTTCGGTATCGACCAGAGCGTGGACCTTGCGCCCTTTCACCCTCTTGCCGGCGTCATAACCCACTGCGTCTGCTTCGCCTTTCGCGCATCCCCCTTTTCGGCCGACTTGAGCGACTGGCTGTCGATGACGCCGGCGCTGGGGCTCGCCTCCCGCCCCAGCCGTTCGCGCAGGGCCGCGCGCAGTTCCTCCCAGATCGCCTCCCACACGCTCTGCCGCTGGAAAGCGCGGAAGATGTTGTAGACCGTCGAGCGCGGCGGGAAGACCCGGCGCGGCAAATAACGCCACGGGCAACCGGTTCGCAAAAGATAGAAGACCGCGTTCATCGCCAAGCGCATGTCGGTCTGGCGCGGCCGTCCGCCCGGCTTCGCCGGCGGAATCAGAGGCGCCAGGCGATCCCATTCCGCATCGCTCAGATCGCTCGGCAGACAGTCCCCAGCTTGGCGATACCGGCTCCGGTCAGTCTCCGTCCACATCCCGGAATCATCCTTCAAAATTGCCGATGACCCGGTGAATCATTCCTTCCTTAACGGCGCCCTACCTTTTGAGACAGGCTCTAAGACGAGCGAGGTTTTGCAACGTCGTTCTGCCCTTTCAGACCATTGAACAGGTGGACGAGCCGTGCGCTGAAAAGACAGAAGAGACCGCCGCGCAACAAGACCTGTTTTCGACCGACGGTCGGGGGCGGCAGCTTAAGGGTTGGACCAACAAACTCATCTGGGGCGACAACAAACTCATTCTCTCATCCCTGAAAAACGGGCCCTTGCGTGAGGAGATCGAGCGTCAGGGTGGATTGAAGCTGATCTACATTGACCCGCCGTTCGACGGCGCCCTCGAGGAGTTGACCGAGAATCGAGGAACGAAAATGGGCGGGGACTTTCCCCGCCCGCTCCAATCAGCGCGGATATTGCGCCATACGGCGAGGCGCGTCGTCGCGCTCCGCCACCACGCCTCGGCCCGGGATCAGCGTCCCCGGCCGGTCTACCTCGACGACCCTGCCGCGCAGGCCGACATGGACGCTCATGGCGCACAGCAGCCCGTCCGGCAGGATGGCGGGCGCATAGGCGATACGCCGGCCGTTCGACCTGACCGCGCCGTCGACCTGCCGCCACAAGGTCGAGAGCGTGCGTGCGCCTTCCGGCCCCGCCGCGAGAAGCTTCTCCGCGAGGTCCGGGTGCAGGCGAATGGTGATTTCTGGCAAAGCTGCCTCCTCTGGCTCGTGACGAACGAACGCACTGCCGATAAAGCGGCGCGTTTCATTCGGGAGCAGCAGGGAGGGGAGGCGTCAGATCATGGGCTTCCTAGCAGGAACGAATGCGAATGACGACATTGCCACTAGAGTGCGTCAGAAACGGACGTAGCTTGCGGTTTGTGCCGCCCTTGATCAAAATCCAATCCGTCGCTGCCTCGTCCCGGTCTTCGACGCCACCTCTTCGTCGAGCCATCTTCCAAGCCGAAGCGGATCGCGCTCGCCGAACACTTCCGCCCTGCGCGCCACCACGGCGAAGTCCCCCGGAGTCAAGGAATCCAGCCGCAAGGCGATTTCGGGACATGTCATCCCGAACGCGCGGTGAAAAGCCGCGGCGACCTGATCGCTCGTCATCGGCAGAAAACGTACCTTGAACAGAAACCGGCGCGCGGTTGCGGGGTCGAGCAACTCGGGGGCGTTCGTCGTGCAGGCGAACGGATAGGGATGTCGCTCCATTTGGGTCAGCATCTCATTGACCTGGGTGATCTCCCAGGAATGCCTCGCTGCACTTCTGTCGCGCAACAGCGAATCCACCTCGTCGAGGATCAGGAACGAGCGCGAGTCGGCGGCCTCCTCGAACGTGCGCGCAATCGCTTGTTCCGACTCCCCGAGATAGCTCGAGATCAGGTCCGAATATCGCTTCTCGAGCGGCTCCAGTTCAAGCTTCTCGGCGAGATAACGTGCATAGGCCGATTTGCCGGTACCGGAAGCGCCGGAAAGACAGAACGACAGGGCCTTCGTTGCGGCGGTCCTGGCGCGCCCCGCCAGTTTTACGAGATCGACATCGGCCGAACTCAACGCGGGATCGAAGGTTAGCGGGGACGGAGCCGCTGCGAATTGGCGCGACCCCATGGCCTCGAGCCCGCATTCGAGGATCTTCTGCGCCTCCACGCTGGATCCGCCAATCCGCGCGGCAGAGCGAATCGCGTTTTCGATGAGCGCCGGCGCGGCGGGGATTCGCGCAATTCTGGTGGTTTCCTCGGCGGCGAGGTGAAAGCCCGCCCGGTCGGAGATGCGCTCGATCATCTTCTTGCGCACGGCAAGGCCCGGCTTTGGGAACCGCACGACGAGGCTCATGCGGCGGACCACCGCGGGCCCGAGGCGGTCGATGTCGTTCGCGATCCAAATCGTAGGGGAGGCGACGCGCTCGACCAACCGGTTCATGAACACCTTGCTGCCATGCCGAGTCGCGGCATTCTCCTCGTCCACGCCCGCAAAGAGATCGTCCGCTTCGTCGACGGCGATGATGGTCTTATGGCTCGTGTCGCCGATGGCATTGGCGACCATCAGCGCGGCGATCCTCTCACGCCGAGTTCGGCTCCGCGCCTTGACCGTTATGTTCGCCGATGAAGTGGGCCGACAGCTTAAGTCGGGCTGCGAGCGTCTTGACGAATTCGGTTTTGCCCGTTCCCGGTGGCCCGTAGATCAGGATGTTCGCGGCGCCGATGACGCCGTCACCCCCTTGGGCGACGATCCGCGCGGCCAGATAGCGCAACTCGCCAAGATGCGCGAAATCGTCCCAGCCCAACGAGGCGGCCGCGGGCTTGCCGAGAAGAAGAGCTCGGAATTGCGGCGTGGCGAGCCGTTTCATTGAAAGCATGGTGCAGACCAGCTCGGAAACTTGGAAGTTGTCGCTATCGTCCTTCTCGATCAAGCCGAGCCGCGTCAGAAGTCCGTTCTCGGATAGGTCCCTTCGGTTGACCTGCTTATCGAGGACGGCACGGAGCTCGGAATAGTCGAAACGTTCCGCACCCTGCTGCTTATTGATCGCGTTGACGAGATTGCGCACTTGTTGAACGCGAGCGATCCGCGCGAAGAGACCGAAAAAGAATCGCTGAGACGCATTGAGGTCGAATATGTCACCGAGCCAGTCGATGCGCTTTTGCAGCGGCGAGATCGGTGGCTTAGGCTCAACAGCCGAGGCCAGCGTCGCCGTGCGCCAGCGTTTCCACTCGGCCTTAAACTTCAGTTTCCCCGCGGGGCTGTCGTATTCGCTGCCCAAGCCAGAGTCGGACTTGTACTTGAACGGCGGCACGCCGAGAGAACGGCCATGCGCGCCCGACCACCCGCGCAGATACTCGTTGGGGCGGTCCCCCTGGGCGCGCTTCGATCTCAAAGCAGTGGCGAGGTATCGCCGTGTGATCCAGCGCTCGTAAGGGTGCATCACATAGTCCTCTTGACAGCGGACATGAATGTTGGACGTCTACGTCAGAAACGGACGTGACGAGCGATGCGAAGCGAAAAGCCAGCCGATCTCTTGAAGCTTGCGCGGCAGCTGGCCGCTTCCGCCGAAGGCATGACGCTCGACGAGATGGCGGAATTCTCACAGGTCGGCCGCAGAACGGTTGAGCGCCGTCGCGACGCCATTGAAGCCGTGTTCGGCCCGCTCGACAGGGTCGAGGACGGACGGCAGGTGCGGTTTCGCATGAACGGACGCGGTCTCGGGAATTTTGCCGTCGCCCCGACATCGGAGGAGCTTGCGGAGCTGGAAAACGCCGTCCGGGCCTGCGTCGCCGCACAGGACGAAGTTCGCGGCGAAATCCTCGGCTCTCTCCATCAGAAGATCCGCTGTAGCCTTCGGAGCGCGGAGCGGCTGCGTTTGGAAACGGACATCGACGCACAATTGCGCGCCGAAGCTTTCGCGCGCCAGGTCGGCCCACGCCCCTACGCAGATCCGAAAGTTCTCTCGACGCTCAGGGAGGCCCTGCTCGCAGGCGTGTTGGTGAAATTTCTGTATGGCGAGGGTAGCGACGCCAGGCTGCAGTGGCGCAAAGTCATTCCCTACGGCCTGCTGTTCGCGCCGCGGCATTACCTGGTGGCGCGGCTCAAGAGCAAATTCGAGCCCGTTCTGTTTCGCTTGGATCGCATGCAAGACGTCGAAGTCACCACCGAGCCGGGTGCGCCGCCCGGGGACTTCGATCTTGAAGCCTACGCCGCGCGTTCCTTCGGCGTCTTTCAAGAAAAAGCGGAGGACATCGTCTTACGCTTTGATCCCTCCGCCGCGCCTGGCGCTCGCACGTATCTCTTTCATCCGACCCAGACGCTGACCGACGACGGCGATGGCTCGCTGACAGTTCGTTTTCGCGCCGGGGGGCTATTGCAGATGGCTCAGCACCTCATGACCTGGGGGCCGACCGTCACCATCCTTGCCCCCGACCGGCTCCGGGAGCTCACGTGGGAAGAGGTCGAGACGCTCTACGAGCATTACCGGAAGACGTGCCGGAAGCCTCGTCCCGCGAAGGCGGCGGAATGATCACCTCGTTTGAGGCGGCCGCCCCCAGCGTCGGGATTTTCTGACTGATCGAGACGAGCGCAGGTACGACACAATGGCTGACTGCGGGGTGTTCGCTCCAAGCCGCCGAGCCCTACGGCGATTTTCTGACATTCCCTGATGGGCATTACGAAGTGTGGAAGCGATGGCGACATACCAAGGATTTGGAGGCCCCGCTGCGGGGGCTTGTGCGGTCATATGAATACGAGGACTGGCCTCGAGGTCGCATCGTCTATGATCGCTCGGAGAAGCGCTTTACCCTCTACGCGGACACAATGTTGATTTCCACTGAGAGCTGACCCGGGCGCCACGGGTTTTTCCACCGAGAACTGACCCATGTTCGAACCTTTCCCCCTTGGCCTATGGCGGGGGACGATGGAGTGATCGACATGGAGTTATTGAGCGTCATCCGACGCTGGCGCTATCGGGACCATTTCTCGATCCGGGAGATATCGCGGCGCACGGGGCTGTCGAGGAACACGGTCCGCAAATACCTGCGCTCGGACAGCGTCGAGCCGAAGTTCAACATCCCTGACCGCCCGAGCAAGCTGGACCCTTACGCCGACAAGCTGTCGCATATGCTGCGGCAGGAGGCGGGGAAGTCGCGCAAGCAGAAGCGGACGATCAAGCAATTGCACGCCGATCTGGCCGCCCTCGGCTACGACGGCTCCTACAATCGCGTGGCGGCCTTCGCTCGCGACTGGAAGGCCGCCCGGCAGCAGGAACAGAAGACCTGCGGCCGCGGCGCTTTCGTGCCGCTGGCGTTTTTGCCGGGCGAGGCGTTCCAGTTCGACTGGTCGGAAGATTGGGCGGTCATCGCCGGCGAGCGGACCAAGCTGCAGGTCGCCCACTTCAAGCTCTCCTACAGCCGCGCCTTCATTCTCCGCGCCTATCCGCAGCAGACCCACGAGATGCTGTTCGACGCCCACAACCACGCCTTCCGCGTGCTGGGCGGCGTGCCGCGGCGAGGCATCTACGACAACATGCGCACTGCCGTCGACAAGGTCGGGCGCGGCAAGGAGCGCCAGGTCAACGCGCGCTTCTCGGCCATGGTCAGCCACTTCCTGTTCGAGGCCGAGTTCTGCAATCCGGCCTCCGGCTGGGAGAAGGGGCAGATCGAGAAGAACGTCCAGGACGCCCGCCATCGGCTCTGGCAGCCGATGCCGAGCTTCCCGTCCCTGGCGGCGCTGAACGACTGGCTGGAGGCGCGATGCCGGGAGCTGTGGGCCCAGACGCCGCACGGCTCGCAGCCGGGCGCGATCGCCGACGCCTGGGCCGAGGAAGTCGCAGCAGCTGATGCAGCTTCCCGCCCGTTCGACGGCTTCGTCGAATACGCCAAGCGCGTCTCGCCGACGTGCCTGATCCATCTGGAGCGCAATCGCTACAGCGTGCCGGCGTCCTTCGCCAATCGTCCGGTCAGCGTGCGGGTCTATCCCGAGCGCATCGTCGTCGCCGCCGAGGGGCAGATCGTCTGCGAGCACGCCGCGTCTTCGCCCGCTCCCACGAACGCAAGAGCACGACAACGGTTTACGACTGGCGGCACTATCTGGCGGTCATCCAGCGCAAGCCCGGCGCGCTGCGCAACGGCGCGCCCTTCGCCGAACTGCCGCCCGCCTTCCGGGCTCTGCAACAGCGCATGCTCAAGACGCCGGGCGGCGACCGCGAGATGGTCGAGATTCTGGCCCTGGTCCTCCAGCATGACGAACAGGCCGTGCTCACCGCCGTCGAACTGGCGCTGGAGGCCGGCGCGCCGACCAAGACGCACATCCTGAACCTGCTGCACCGCCTGGTCGACGGCAAGCCGATCGACGCGCCCCGGTGAAGCCGCCCAACGCCCTGACGCTCACCACCGAGCCGCAGGCCAACGTCGAGCGCTACGACGCCCTGCGCAAAGCCCGGGAGGCGCGCCATGCGTCATAATCCCGCCGCCGGCGCCATCGTCATCATGCTGCGCAGCCTCAAAATGCACGGCATGGCTCAAGCGGTCGGCGAGCTGACCGAGCAAGGCTCTCCGGCCTTCGAGGCGGCGCTGCCGATCCTGTCGCAGCTCCTGAAGGCGGAGACGGCCGACCGGGAGGTGAGATCGACGGCCTACCAGCTCAAGGCGGCCCGCTTCCCGAACTATCGCGACCTCGCCGGCTTCGACTTCGCCAGCAGCGAGGTCAACGAGGCGCTGGTCGCGTCAGCTTCATCGCTGCGAGTTCCTGGAGGACGCGCACAACGTCGTCCTGGTCGGCGGCCCCGGCACGGGCAAGACGCATCTCGCCACCGCGATCGGCGTCCAGGCCATCGAGCATCACCGCAAGCGCGTCCGGTTCTTCTCCACCGTCGAACTCGTCAACGCCCTCGAACAGGAGAAGGCTTCAGGGCAAGGCCGGGCAGATCGCCGGGCGGCTCGCCCACTCCGATCTCGTCATCCTCGACGAGCTTGGCTACCTGCCGTTCAGCGCCTCCGGCGGGGCGTTGCTCTTCCATCTGCTGAGCAAGCTCTACGAGCGCACCAGCGTCATCATCACCACCAATCTCAGCTTCGGCGAGTGGGCCGCCGTGTTCGGCGACCCCAAGATGACGACCGCGCTGCTCGATCGTCTCACCCACCGCTGCCACATTCTCGAAACCGGAAACGACAGCTTCCGCTTCAAGAACAGCTCGGCGAAAGCCGCCAAACCCGCAAAGGAGAAATCTCGAAACTTGACGAACGCCTGATCCCCAAACCATCATCAAGCCGGGTCAGTTCTCAATGGAAATCCCGGGTCAATTCTCGGCGGAAATCGACAGGCGATCGCGTCTGGCAGTTGAGAAGCTCGAGCCCGACGCACGTGCTCAGGCCATGAGAAATGTCAATCCAGCTTTCATCCCGCGTAATCATGGTATGGAGAAAGCGCTGGACGCAGCGATCGAGTATGGAGACTTTTCAACGTTTGCCGAGCTGCTGACGGTTCTCTCGCGACCTTACGAAGCGCAAGCGGGCTTCGTCGAATATGCTAACCCGCCCCACGCAAATGAGCGCGTCCTTCGGACATTCTGCGGGACTTGATTAGGCTTTTGACGCGGTCCCGCTCCGAGAGTTTGCCAATCTAAACGTCGTTGTGACGGACGAGGCTCAGGCTCTGCAATCGACCGATCATCACTTGGTCGGTGATCGACGCCGCCGGTGGCGGGTAACGCGCGGAGCGGGTAACGGGGCTTTTCAGATTTGTCGGACGGGGAACCAAAGTCCACATTTTGCCCGCCATGTGGGCATGGTGGCAGCGGTGGCAGTCCAATGTATTATTATATCAACGGGAAATTCGATAATATAATAATAATACATTTTACTGCCACCGCTGCCACCACATCGAAAACAGCCGATTTTTGGCAATAGCGCCCAGGTCCAATAGTGTAGATTGAGAGAAACACACCAACGGCCCTCGGCGCCGAGGTCTCAGCATGAGCCGCGAGGCGGTTCCGTCGGGTTAGCGCCGACCCGATCGCGGATTCACCTGTGCGGATGACGCTGCAGGACATTCGTGGAGGGTCTGGCGAAGAACGTGCCCGCTTCGGCGCGTGGTCGGCTCCGGGGCCGCATGGCGACGGCCCCGTGCTCGATATCTTAACCGATCAATAGTCCATCCCGCCCATGCCGCCGGCGGGCATCGCCGGAGCCTCCTTCTTCGTCGGAGTCTCCGCGATCATCGCTTCGGTCGTGATCATGAGGCCGGCGATCGAGGCCGCGTCCTGCAAGGCGACCCGTACGACCTTCGCCGGATCAACGATGCCGGCGTTCAGCATGTCGACATATTGCTCGGTCTGCGCGTCGAAGCCGAAGGTCTGCGACTTGTTCTCGAGGATCTTGCCAACGACGATCGAACCCTCGACGCCCGAATTCTCCGCGATCTGCCGGATCGGGCTTCGAGCGCCCGGAGCACGAGGTTGATGCCGGACTGGACGTCTTCGTTCTCGTTGGTGAGCTTTCCGATCGCCGCCTTGGCGCGCAACAGCGCAACGCCGCCGCCGGAAACGATGCCTTCTTCGACCGCAGCCTTGGTCGCATGCATGGCGTCGTCGACGCGATCCTTCTTTTCCTTGACCTCGACCTCGGTCGAGCCGCCGACGCGGATGATGGCCACGCCGCCCGCGAGCTTGGCCAGCCGCTCCTGCAGCTTCTCCTTGTGGTAGTCGGAGGTGGTGTCCTCGATCTGCGCGATCCGGCCCTCGATGTCGGCTTTCTTGCCGGCGCCGTCGATGATGGTGGTGTTCTCCTTGCGTCATGAAGGGCGTTGACTTGGCCATCTCGTTGAAATATTAGTCGACTGTTCGCATTGTGGTCATAGTGACCAATATCAGCGGCTCCCTTGTTCGGGACTAAAGGAATCACGGGATGGATCGGTTGATAGTAACGGTTACCTGCGATTCAACGATGTCCTACCCGTCGAACCCGAACAATCCGACCCCTCACGGCGTGGAGCGAGTAGCTGAAGAATATGTGCGTTCTGTTGGCGCGGGCGCGTCGATCTGCCACCTGCATGGACCCTATTCGGTCGATTCGAAAATCCAGGCGGACGGAACGAAACTGTCCGATCTCGACATTGCGGGCTGGCGCCGGTTACGCAACGGCATTAGTTCGAAGTGTGACGCGGTCATCCAATACGGCATCGCGAACGGCCGCTTCCCGCAACGCAAGGCGTTGATGGAGGATCAGCGTCCGGACATGATCTCGACCTGCTTCAATGCGCACGATGAATGCTTCGACTACGAGCCGGGCCGGGAGCCGGTCGAACTCTACGCCATCCACGACCGCGACGAGCTGCGCGAATATTGCGAAATAACCAGTCGGCTTGGCGTCAAGATCGAGGTCGAGGCCTTTCATTTCGGCGGCGTCTGGAACGCCATGCGAATGCGCGAAAAAGGCCTGCTGAAGGGACCGATCTGGACGACCTTCTTCCTCGGCTGGAAAGGCGGATGTTGGACGCCTCCCACTCCGCGCGCCATGATGTACATGGCCGATCACTGCCCCGAGGGATTCCTGTGGAACACGAGCGTCATGGATCCGGTCGAGCAATGGACGGTGCTGACGACCGCAATAACACTGGGCGGACACGTGCGGATCGGAATGGAAGACAACCCCTTCATCTCCCCCGGAGAATACGCGCGCAGCAACGCTGAACTGGTCGAAAAGATCGTGCGGATAGCGCGGGACATAGGCCGCGAGATCGCCTCTCCGGACGAGGCGCGCGCCATCGCAAGCATTCCGCGCGGCAACATGATCTAGGCGTTGAACGTCGCCAGCGGAAACCAACCAGAACCTAGAGAGGAAGCGACGGAAATGGGACCAAAATACCTTGACCTGACCGGCGCAGGCGAGCCCGAAAATCGCTTGACGCGACGAGGCTTTATGGCTGGAGCCGGCCTTTTGACCGCAGGCGGCGCTCTACTCGCGGGATCCGGGCCAGCGAGCGCCGCGCCCACAGTCGTCCGATTTCAGACCCCGGCGGGCGTTCGCTTCGGCAACCCCAATGCGGTCTTGATCGTCGACTTCGCCCGCGAAAACCCCGACATCAAGATCGAGATGGAGACGGTTCCGGTCCAAAATCTGTTCCCGAAACTGGCTACGGAAGTCGCCTCGAAATCGGATTCGATCGATCTGTTTCAGTGCATCAGCAACCTGATGTACGGCTTCGCGCAATCGGGAAGGATCGTCGCCTTCGAAGACTTGCTTCCGGCCGACTATCTCGCCGATATTGTCAAGGATATTCCGGCCCACTACCTCGACACCTGGAGATTCAAAGGCAAGCTCTACGCCGTGCCCAACGATTCCAACGCGCAATGGTGTTTTTACCGGAGAGACCTGTTCGACGAGGCGGGCGTCAAACTTCCCGCGACCTGGGCCGACGCGCCGAAGACGGCGAAGGCGCTGACCAAAGGCAACGTCAAGGGCTACACGGCCAGCCTCCGGCGCGGGGAATACGCCGGGGCGCATTTCAGCAGCGTTCTCTTCTCTTTCGGCGGCGACTACTGGGACAAGGATTTTCACCCGACCATCGACAGCGAAGCGGGGCGCAACGCGATCGAAGTCATGTTGGAGATGATGGACTACGCCGACCCCGGCTCGATCAACGCCGGCGAGGACGACACGGCGCAGACGATCGCGAGCGGCGTCGCGGCCTGGGCACCGCTCGAGTGGGGTCGCTCCGACCTCACCAATCCCAAGAAAACCCCTATCGCCGACAAGATCGAGACGGCTCTGCCGCCAGATGGAGGGAACCATCCCGCGGCTCCCGCCCTCGGCGGCGTCAGTTATATGATCCCGAGTTGGACCGACAAGAAAGCTGCCGCCGCCAAATACGTCGCCTACGCTTGCAGCAAGAAGGTCATGCACACTTTCGTTCAGAACGAGGGCCAGCCGGCACGCACGAGCGCCCTAACCGATCCGGAGAACGTAAAGATCGGTCGGTACTTTCCGACCTTGCAGAAGGCTCTGGCGCAGGGGAAGGCCTTTCCGGCCATTCCGGAGTCCTATCAGTTCCTCGTGCAACTCGGCAATCACGTGGCTGAGATCCTAACGAAGTCAGTGACGCCAAAGCAGGGACTGCAAGCGGTGAACAATTCGTTCGCCAAATCGCTCAAGGACAACGGGTATCTTTAAGGATCCGCCGCTTCTCGACGCGGCGCGCGTAACGGCGTGACCGGGAAACGGAGAAATCATTCGGCGCGCCGGGGATTGCTGTTGGATATCGCGCGCCGCGCGGCGGAACATCTTTCGATCGAGCCTTCGATGTGGGGAGGGGTGTGGTCGCGCGGAGTGTGTTTCCGGTCCAGGCGTGCGCTAGGGTTTTCTTATGCGGGTCGTCATCAGGAACATCGAAAAGGTCTTTCCCGGCGCGGACAGGCACCGGGCGCTAGACAAAATCTCCATGAACGCGGAAGCCGGGGAGCTTCTGGTGTTGCTCGGTCCCTCAGGCTCGGGGAAGACCACGCTGTTGAGGGCGATCGCTGGGCTCGAGACGGTCGATTCCGGCGATATCGAGTTCGACGGCCGCCGCGTCAACGATCTCGATCCGGGTCGACGCAATATCGGCATGGTCTTTCAAGATTATGCCCTCTATCCCCATCTGAGCGTCTACGGCAATGTTGCGTACAACATGAAAATTCGCCGACTTTCGCGTAACGAGATCGATGAGAGGGTCAACAAGGTCGCGAAAATGCTGCGGATCGATCAGCTGTTGCGTCGCAAGCCCTCCGAATTGAGCGGGGGCCAACGCCAACGGGTGGCGGTTGCCCGCGCCGTGACGCGTGACGCGTCGGTCCTGCTGATGGACGAGCCGCTCAGTAATCTCGATGCGCAGATCCGTGAGCACGTGCGCGTCGAGCTGCGCGAGTTGCAGCGGTTGATCGGCGTGACGACCATCTATGTCGACTCACGACCAGGTCGAAGCCATGGTGATGGCCGATCGCATCGCCGTGATGGCCGACGGCCGGGTGGAACAGATTGGCGCCCCCGATGAGGTCTATGGGCGACCGGACACTCTCTTTTGCGCCCGGTTCATGGGCTCTCCCAAGATCAACGAACTCGAGGGCGTCCTGTCTGATGACCCGGTCGGCGGGCTTAGCTTCGCGATTGGCCCCGATGGTCGGGGAGACGTACTGCGGCTGGCCCCCGAACCCGCGTCTCCCGGCGCGCTGCCGATCCCTGCGCAACCAGCGACGCTCGCCTTCCGGGCCGAAGACGCCGTCATCACCAATCGGACCGGTTGCGGCGTCAATGCGGACGTCACCTTCATCGAGAACCGCGGAGCCGAGAAATATCTGCTGGCGGATCTTGCTGTAGCTGAACCGCTCCGTGATGGGCGGCGTTCGGTCGAATTGCGACTGCGGCTTTCCGGCGCGGATCGACCCGATGAGTCGGGGAAAGTGTCGTTTTTGCCGAACCGCGTGCACCTGTTCTGCGAGAACGGCCGGCGTCTGCTCACCGCTTCGTGCCGGGAGATTCCGGCCGATGTCCAGGGGGGCGACGCGGCGGTGATTAACAGGGCTTCCAGCGGCGCAGCGGCCTCCTAGCCGATGGAGACCACGAAAGACGAGAAGGCTTCCGAATCGCGCTCGAGTTCGAGAGCGCCGACTTGCGGTGGCGCTGGATCGTGAGAAGGCGGACGCGGTCATCCGCGACTGCGCGGTGCTCGACGTGCACACTGGCTTGACGAGTTCTGGCGGCGTCGCGATCGTCGCCGACCAAATCGCCTATGTCGGCGAAGTCGACGACCTAGTCGGACCCGGCACGACGGTGATCGAAGGACACGGCCGCATCGCTGTTCCCGGTCTGATCGAAGGTCACATCCATACCTACGAGAGTCATTTGCCGATCAGCGAGATCGCTCGCGGCTTTCTCCGTCACGGCGTCACGACGATCGTGACCGATTTCTACGGCGAGGCCGTGGTCCGCGGCGTCGATGCGGTGAGGGCGTCTCTCGACGAAGCCACGACGACGGCGCTGAACGTCGTCTTCATCCTGCCTATGCCGGCGCTGTATCAAGACGCGCCGTTCGCTCATACCGGCACCATCGATCTCGCCGCGATGGAGGAGATGGCCGCCTGGCCGGAATGCCACGGCCTCAACGAATGTTTCATCAAGGAACTGGTCGGCGGCGAGCCAAGGCTGCGCCGGCTGGTCGACGTCGTGCAGGCGCGCGGCGGCAAAATCTGCGGCCACGGCTCGGAGGGAAGCCCGCACGAGATCCAGGCCTGGGCCGGTTGGGTCGGACGCCTCGACGATCACGAGGCCGCCTCCGGCGAAGAAGCGCTCGCCCGCCTGCGAGCCGGGATTCATGTCATCGCCCGCGAAGGCTCCGGCGTGGCCAACATCGAGAGCATCGTCCAGCGCCTTCTCACAGAGGGATCCGGCTTTCGGCGCGTGTCGTTTTGCGCCGACGTGCTTTCCCCTGTCGATCTGGCGGCCCGAGGCAGCATCGACTATTGCGTCCGGCTGTGCATCGGAATGGGCGTGCCGCCGGTCACGGCCGTGCAGATGGCCACGCTCAATGCGGCGGAGTGCCATCAGATCGATCACCACGTTGGTTCGCTGGCGCCGGGGCGGCGAGCGGACGTTCTCCTGCTCGAAGGTCCGCTAGCGGAATTCCAGATCGGCGCGGTCGTTGCGGCCGGCGCGCTCGTGGTCGAAGCCGGACGCTACCTTCAGGATCGCCGGCCGACCCGACGTCCCGATTTCGCCTATGGCACCGTAAAGGTCGGCCGGATTTCTCCCGATAGGTTCGAAGTCCCGGCGCCCGCGGGCGCCGAAAACGTGCTCGTGCGCGTGATCGGCGTAGCCGATGGAACGGTGATCACGAGCGAGCTGCACCGACGCCTCCCGGTCAAAGCGGGATTGATCGCCCCCGAGGGACGGGTCAACACGATTGCGGCGATCGAACGGCACACCGGGAACGGCGCGACTGGGATCGGCTTCGTCGAAGGCTTTGGACTTGCAGCGGGCGCGATCGCGACGACCTTCGCACCACAGTCGCAGCACATGGTGGTGGTCGGCGCGAGTCGCGAGGACATGGCCGTCGCAGCCACGGAATGCGCAGGGCTCGGCGGCGGGTTCGTCGTCGCCGTCGAGGGGCGGATCGTCGCGCGCGTCCCGATGCCGCTCTATGGCCTACTGTCGGAGGAATCGCTCGAGACGATCACCGAACAGATCGAGACGGCTTTCGCGGAACTGCGCCGCCTCGGATGCACTCTCGCGACGCCGTTCCATACGTTGGCGTTCACGTGCCTGCCGGTATCGATCGGCTCCTTGAAGGTTACCTCCGTCGGCCTTGTCGACGTCTGGAGGGCGCAGGTCGTTCCACCGGTGGTGGGGTGACTGGTTTTGCGCATCGATGCGACCTTTCAACATTGAGACCTCACCCCGTCTGGTCGGTCGCCGCAAGAGGGGCGGCGGGGACGAGCGGACGACAGCCTAGCGTCAGCGGGAGACCCCCAGCTTTGCCGGGTTGGCCAGTAGGAGTTTGACGTTTCCAGGGGTCCACCGGCGAAGTTCCAGACGTGAGCAGCCACTCACGCGAAAGGACCGAGGGACGACTATGAGAGCCTAAGCCACACGACATGGACCTACAAATGTCATGTGATGTTCATCCCCAAGCGTCGGCGCAAGACGTTGTATCTGGAACTGCGCCGACATCTGGGCGAGGTGTTCCGCGAACTCGCGTTCCAGAAGGGAATCAAAGGTCGAGGAAGGGCGTCTCATGCCCGATCACGTCCACATGCTGTTGTCGATTCGGCCGAAATATGCCGTGTCGCAGGTCGTTGGGTCCATCAAGGGCAAGAGCGCGATCCACTCGGCCCAGGTCTATGGAGAGCGCAAGCGCAACTTCGTGGGCCAGCACTTTTGGGCCCGGGCGTTCTTCGTGAACACGGTCGGTCGGGACGAAGAGGCCATCCCGGGCTCACATCCGCAACCAGGAGAGGAAGGACCACAGGCTCGAAGCAATCGAACCTCTGGCGCTGACCCTGCCGCTTCAGGCGGCTCCAAGCTCAACGGGCCGCGTCAGTGACCCGTCCTACCGCCTTGAGCCGTTCCATATCCTAAAGCCCCCGGCTTTGCCGGGGGATACTTACTTCGACGGGTCCCGACGAGATCACCATCTTCTCGATTTTGCCTTCACCCACACGCTCAATGAGTTCCGCTGCGCCGAACTTCGACTCAAAGGCTTAACGTTACGTGACAGCTCAGTGCTTTGTTAACCCGGATTCGGAGCCGTGTCTCTTCGCTCCTCGGCGCTTGACAAGCGACATAGGGCGTCTATTTATTTGGGCACTGCGACCGCATAATGGACAAGGTGTCGAGAAGTGTTGACCACTTTGAAAGGCGCTTCGGAAGAGGGTGACGACGAGCGCAACTCGGTGAAAAGCTTAGTGAAGGCGTTGGACCTTCTTGAAGCGGTGGCGACGATGGCGATCGCGCCGCGCATCTCTGAGGTCGCGATCGCCTCCGGAATCAGCCGGCCGACGGCCTACCGGATCGTTCAGACCCTCGTCGCCAACGGCTATCTCGCCCAGGATGCGCAATCGGGGAGGTTGTCGCCCGGGTTTTCGCTGCTAACGCTGGCGGCGAGTGTGCTGGACCGCAACCGGCTGCGGATCGAGGCTCTCCCGCATCTACAGGCCCTCGCCAACCTCACGGGCGAACGGACGAACCTCGGCATTCTGCATCGGAACAAGGTTCTCTATCTCGCCGGGGTGGAGAAGCCGTTGCTGCCGACGATCTACAGCCAATTCGGCAAGTCGGCGCCGGCACATTGTTGCTCCCTGGGGAAAGCGATTCTCGCCAATTTGCCCGATCAGGAAGTGGAGCAATTGCTCGCGGCGGAGCCGTTACGAGCGCAAACGCAGAAGTCGATAACGAGCATGGCTCGCTTTCGCGAGGAACTCGAGCTGACGCGACAGCGCGGCTACGCGATCGACGACGGTGAGCATGTGGTGAACGCTCGCTGCATCGCGGCCCCGATCTTCACTCAGGACCGCCCCGTCGGCGCCATCGGGATCAGCGCTTCGATGCTGCCGCCGCTCGTCCAGCACGCCGCCACGCTGCGCCATACCGCCGAACTGATCTCCCACGTCCTTTGAACGACGCGACGACAGCAGCAACCGGCGGTACCAGCCGAGAACAGGGCGCCCCGCGAGGATAGTGAGTAAACGCGATGCGAAAGTGGAGCTGCGCAGAGGCGGTTGACGAAGCGCCCGTGACCTTGGGAGAGTTCGGCTCCAACCCAAATCGCGCGAGCGCGTTCGCCAATTCGTGGGCGGCGTTCGTTCTGCCGCCTCTTTTCGTCGTTTGTTGTATCGTCGTCTTGCCGACGATACAGCTCGTCTCCAACAGTTTCTATCGTTGGAGTTTGCTGTCTGGCATAAAGCGCTTCGACGGCGTCGGGCAATATGTCGAGGTTCTGACAGACTCATTATTCGTTGGCTCGTTGGCGCGGACGATCGGCTACACTCTGGCCGTCGTCGCGATCGAGCTCATCCTCGGCCTCGGAGTCGCGCTGCTGCTCGACCGGGATTATCCAGGCAACCGCATCGTCAGGACGATGTTCCTGACACCGATGCTGATGGTCCCGATTATGGTGGGCCTCCTGTGGACACTGATGTTTCAGCCCTCCATAGGCGTCCTTAACTATGTGCTCGGCGGGCTCGGCGTCCAGCCGGTCGACTGGCTCTCCAGCCGCGCGCTCGCCTTGCCCGCGGTCGGCATCGCGGAAGTCTGGCAATGGACGCCGTTCGTCGCGATCGTTCTGTTGGCCGGATTGCAGTCGTTGCCGCAGAACGTCGTGGCGGCGGCGCGTCTCGACGGAGCCGGGCGGCTGCGCAGGCTCCTGACGATCGAATTGCCGCTCATGCGCAACGTCGTCGCCATCGTATTCCTGTTGCGATTCATCGACGTGTTCAAGACCTTCGGACTTGTCTACATCATGACCCGCGGCGGCCCCGGGCGCGCCACGATGTTGGCCGGGTTCTATCCTTGGGAGGTCGGCTTCACTGAATTGCTGATGGGTCGCGCGAGCGCGGCGGCGTTCATCCTGATGAACGTGATTTCCATCATGACGCTGATCCTACTTCGCTTCGTCTTCAAATTGCAGGAATCGAATTGAGCGCGCACAATGCTCGCCGGGGCGAGTTGATGATCGCATTCTCGATACTGGTCGTGCTGGCTTGGCTCGCCCCGGTGTTTTGGTTGATAAACGTTGCGCTGAAGACTCAAGCGCAGCTCTTTGTCCGCACGCCGACCTTCATTTTCAAGCCGACGTTCGAGAACTTCTCGATCGCAATTGACCGTTATGGAATTCTTGGCGACGCCCTGCACAGCTTGATCATCGCGGGTTCGTCGACCGTCGTCACTCTGATATTCTCGACGCTGTTCGTTTATGGCATTACGCGGTTTCGATTTCGCTTTCGTAACTCGATGGTAGTGTGGGTTCTGAATTTACGGATGCTGCCGCCTATCGCGATCGTCATTCCGTTCTACGTCGTCTATTCGAATTTCGGGCTGGTCGATACTTATACCGGCATGATACTGGCTTATTTGCCGATCACCATGCCGCTTGCCATTTGGCTGCTCTACGGCTTCGCCCAGGATATGCCGCGCTCGATTGACGAGGCCGCGCGAATCGACGGCGCCTCTCGCTGGCGAGTGTTTCGCGACATGGTGCTGCCGCTGATGCAGCCGGCGATCGCAGTGGCGGGCACGTTCTGCTTTCTCGCGGTTTGGAACGAGTTCACACTCGCTCTGATCTTGACCGGTTCGAGGACGAAGACCGTGTCCGTCGGGATGTCGGAGTTCATAACCGAGCATGCGATCGAGTGGGGACCGATGGCGGCGGCCGCCCTAATGTTGCTGCTGCCTCTGATCGTCGTCACGTATTTCCTACAGCGCTCACTCGTGCGCGGCCTCACGCTCGGCGCCGTTCGATAGCCGACGCTGACAGCGGGACCGGCGAATTGACGGTCGTAGATAGGGAGAAAGGCGATGGACAAACCGATACGGGCGGCGTCCGATCGAGAGCGCCGACTTGCGGTGGCGCTGGATCGTGAGAAGGCGGACGCGGTCATCCGCGACTGCGCGGTGCTCGACGTGCACACTGGCTTGACGAGTTCTGGCGGCGTCGCGATCGTCGCCGACCGAATCGCCTATGTCGGCGAAGTCGACGACCTAGTCGGACCCGGCACGACGGTGATCGAAGGACACGGCCGCATCGCTGTTCCCGGTCTGATCGAAGGTCACATCCATACCTACGAGAGTCATTCGCCGATCAGCGAGATCGCTCGCGGCTTTCTCCGTCACGGCGTCACGACGATCGTGACCGATTTCTACGGCGAGGCCGTGGTCCGCGGCGTCGATGCGGTGAGGGCGTCTCTCGACGAAGCCACGACGACGGCGCTGAACGTCGTCTTCATCCTGCCTATGCCGGCGCTGTACCAAGCCGAGCCTTATGCTCATACCGGCACCATCGATCTCGCCGCGATGGAGGAGATGGCCGCCTGGCCGGAATGCCACGGCCTCAATGAATGTTTCATCAAGGAACTGGTCGGCGGCGAGCCAAGGCTGCGCCGGCTGGTCGACGTCGTGCAGGCGCGCGGCGGCAAAATCTGCGGCCACGGCTCGGAGGGAAGCCCGCACGAGATCCAGGCCTGGGCCGGTTGGGTCGGACGCCTCGACGATCACGAATCGGTCGCCGGCGAGGAGGCGCTGGCGAAGCTTCGGGCCGGCGTGCACATTATCGCACGTGAGGGGTCGGGCGTCGCCGACGTCGCCAATATCGTGCGTACGATGCTCGATCGCGGCGCTGATTTCCGCCGGGTCTCGTTCTGCACAGACCTGATCTCGCCGGTCGACATTCTCGCCCGCGGCAGCATCGACTATTGTGTCCGGCTCTGCATCGGAATGGGCGTCCCGCCGGTCACGGCCGTGCAAATGGCCACCCTCAACTCCGCCGAGTGCCATCAGATCGACCACGATGTGGGCTCTTTGTCCCCGGGTCGGCGGGCCGACGTCATTCTGCTGCGCGGCTCCCTAGCCGAATTTGACATCGATCTGGTCGTCGCAGCCGGCAAAGCCGTAGCGGAACAGGGTCGTAATCTCTCGCAACGGTCTCCGCCGAAGCGGCCGGCCTTCGCCTATCACACCATCAATCCCGGAGCGATCGCTCCCGGCATGTTCGCCGTGCCTGGTCCTTCGGACGTCGAGGCGGTGATGGCGCGAGTGATTGGCGTCAGCGATGGAACGATCATCACCCGCGAACTGGAGCGGAGGCTCCCCGTATTCGCCGGCGTGATCGGTTGCGCGCCTGACCGAGGCGTCAACACCATCGCCGCCATTGATCGCCACACCGGCAAGGGAACGATCGGACTGGGCTTCGTGGAAGGCTTTGGATTGCAAAGCGGCGCGATGGCCTCCAGTTACAACCCGCAATACCAGGATTTGCTCGTCGTCGGGACGACGAATTGCGACATGGCCGCTGCGGCCGAGGAATGCGTGCGGATGGGCGGCGGCTTCGCCGTCGTCAACGACGGCAAGATTCTCGCTTCGGTGCCGTTGCCGCTCTACGGGTTGTTGTCGGAAGAATTGATCGACGATCTGGGGTGTCAGATCGAGGCCGCGATCACCGCGCTTCGCGGGCTCGGTTGCACGCTGGGGTCGCCGTTCCATACTTTGGCGTTCTCGGGGTTGCCCGTCTCGATCGGGCGCTTGAAGATTAACTCGCGCGGGCTTGTGGACGTCTGGAAAGGTGAGATCGTTCCAGTGGTGGCGAGAGCCGAAACGGCGCCGGTCGCCTGAGTGGAAACACAGCGACGCCGCGGGCGACGGCCGGCCGAGGCGAGCGATTCGATATGATCGGTTTTGGCGATGTGACGCTCGTACGCGATCGTCCTGCGACCATGCGGGATGGAACGGTCTTGCGCGCCGACATATACCGGCCCGCTGGCGCAGGGCCGCATCCCGTGCTGTTGCTGCGGACGCCGTACAACAAGGCCTTCGCGCAGAACAACGTCTACCGCCATCCCATCTGGTACGCCCGTCACGGATATATCGTCGTGGTGCAAGACGTGCGGGGGCGCTACGCCTCGGATGGACGCTTCGATCCTTACGGGCATGAAGCGGAGGACGGGGCGGATACAATCGAATGGGCCGCCTCCCTGGAAGCGTCGACCAACCGCGTGGGGACGTATGGCTTCTCCTACGCGGGAGCCAACCAGATGCTTGCCGCCGGACGACAGCCGGCGGGGCTGGCCTGCTGCGCCGTCGGATGCGCCGGCGACGATTTCTTCGACGGCTGGACTTACCGCGGCGGCGCGTTTCAGCTCGCTTTCGTGATTTCCTGGGCCTTGCAGGCGCTCGCCGGACCCGACGCCGTCAAGCGCGGCGATCGAGCTGCTTTCGATCGCATTCGCGCCTTTGCCGCGAACATGCGAGCCGCGTACCAGAGACCCCTGGCGGACTGGATCAAGTCCGGGGATCTGCCCGACTATTTCGTCGACTGGGTTACACACGACGTTCGTGACGCGTTCTGGCGGGAGATCAGTCCTTCACGCGCACATTCCGTCATCCGCACGCCCTGCCTTCATATCGGCGGGTGGTACGACACATTTCTCAAGGGAACTCTCGTCAATTATCAGGCGCTGCTACTGAACGCCGACATTTCTGCATCCAACCAGGCCCTGATCATCGGCCCTTGGCAGCATGTGCCTTGGAGCCGGTTCAACGGCGAAGTGGACTATGGGGCCGCCGGCGACAATTGCATCGACGAGTGGCAATTGGCGTGGTTCGATCGCTGGCTGAAGAACCGCCCGCCCGCGCCCGAGACGGCGCCGGTCCGTTATTTCCTGATGGGCGCAAACGTTTGGATCGACGCCGACGTCTGGCCGCCGCCGGGAACCCGCGTCGTCGAATTGTTTCTGCGCTCGACGGGCCGCGCCGGCTCACTGTCGGGCGATGGCCGTCTTTCCCCCGAACCTCCCGGTGAAGAGCCTGCCGACATTTTCGTTTATGATCCCGGCAGCCCCGCAAGCAGTCTTGGGGGCGCGTCCTGCTGTTCGGCGGATCTCGCCCCGATCGGCTCGTTCGATCAGCGGCCGGTCGAAATTCGCAACGACGTGCTGGTCTACGACTCAGCCACGCTGGCCCGTGACTGCGACGTCGTCGGCTCGATTCGACTGTTGCTCCACGCCGCGACCGACGGTCCCGACACCGATTGGACCGCCAAGCTCGTCGATGTCCACCCCGACGGAAGAGCGATGAACTTGTGCGATGGCGTCATTCGCGCGCGCTATCGCGATTTGCTCGAGGAGCCGAAGCTGCTGGAACCCGGAAAGACTTACGAATACCGGATCGATCTGGGTGCGACGGCGATCCGCTTCGAAGCGGGGCACCGCGTCAGGTTGGAAGTGTCGAGCTCGAGCTTTCCCGCCTACGACGTCAACCCCAATACCGGCGGTCGCGGGTGCGAGGCGGACCCCTGGTCCATGCGCCCGGCGATGCAGATCGTGCGCCACGATGCGGCACACGCCTCGCGTCTGCTCCTGTCTCTGGCGGAAGGCTCCTCGCTTGAACAATGAGCCGGTGTGGGTCGCTGCGACCGCCCTATGAAGTCGCGGACGGGAGTGGAACAGATGACGACGGGACAGATCGATCCGATTTCCGCGGTTGCCGCGGTGCAGCCGAGAGTTCTCGCCCGAGTTACCGATTCCAGAAAGGATGCGCGCCTGGACGCTGAGCGGATCCGACGAATTGTCCGCGAGGTCTAAGCCGGTTCCCTCGCCCGGGCGCGCTGAGGTTTCTCGTGAAAATCGATGCGGTGGCGATCTGCGCGACCGATCTTGAAATCATCCATTACGGATCAGATCGCCGGCGAAGATTGAGGGAGGTCCCCATTTCACAAGGGCTTCACGCCGGGACACGGGTACATGGGGCGGGTCGCCGCGCTCGGTATCGGCGTCGACTGGCTCGCGATCGGCGAGCGGGTCACGGTCGAGATCATGCCGGTTGCGGGCGCTGCACGCGATGTCGCGCGGGCACGTACTACATCGTGCCTAAAACTACGGCCTCAAATACGGGGCGCTCGGCAAGGGACACAGGGCGAACGGCTTCATGACCGACGGGGCTTCGCCGAATTCGCCGTCAACCACACGAACACACTCGTGCGAGTGGCCCGACGAGATGAGCGACGAAGAAGCGACGCTGGCCGTCACAGCAGAGACCTCGATGTACGGGCAGACGGTGCTCGGCGGCCTTGTCGTCGGCGAAATCGTCATCGTCATTGGCGCCGGGCCGATTGGACTTTTGGCGGCGGGCGTAGCCAAGGCGATGGGGGCGCAACCGATCATTTTGGCCAGGACCCGCGACAACCGATTAGACCGGGCGCAAACTCGGGGCCGACCATGTGCTCAAGGTCGGCGCCGGCGACGCGGCGGCTCGGATCCGGGTACTGATGGGCGGCCTCGGAGCGGATTACGTCATCGAATGCGCGGGAACCGAAGCGGCGCTTGGACTTGCGGTCGCTGCAGTCAATCGCGGCGGCAGATCTGCCTCGCTGCGCTTCCGCACAATCCCGACACGTTGGAGGTCGCCCATCTCGTTCGCAACAACCCGGCCGAGCCGCTTCAATTCCTCAGGAACCCATAGATGCAACCTGTCGACTTTCTCGTCATCGGCGGCGGCTCCGCCGGCTCCGTGCTGGCGTCGCGTCTCTCGGAAGATCCTAAAACTCGCGTGTTGCTGATCGAAGCGGGCATGGACGTCCCGCCGGACGTCGTTCCCGACGACATCGCCGATCTGTTTCCCCGGGCTTACGGCAATCCCCGATATTTCTGGCCCTCGCTCAAAGCGAAGCTCCACGACGGCGGTCCGGAGTTTCCTTACTCGCAAGCGCGTCTCCTGGGAGGTGGCTCCAGCGTCATGGGCATGTGGGCGGTGCGCGGCCTCGCGGCGGATTATGACGCCTGGTCTGCGCGCGCGCCCGAATGGTCCTATGCCGAGACGCTGCCCTTTTTCAGACGGCTGGAAACCGACCGCGACTTTAGGTCCGTGGGGCACGGCGGGGACGGCCCGATCCCGATTTCGCGCTTCCGCCGGGAACAATGGCCCAAGTTCGTGCGGGCGCTCGAGCGGGCGGCGGGCAAGAAGGGCTTGCCGCCGCTTCAGGACCTCAACGAACAGTTCCATCAAGGAGTATTTCCTCTGCCGCATAGCACCGACGGGGTCAACAGGGTTTCCACTGCGGGCGCCTATCTCGACGCCGCGGTGAGGGTGCGAAAGAATTGGAGATTCAGAGCGCGGTCGAAGCCACCTCGCTCATCTTCTCCGGCCGCACCGCGAGCGGCGCGCGTCTCAGGCGGGCGGATGGACGGAGCGAGGCGGTGGCGGCGCGACATGTGATCGTTTCGGCCGGAACGATCCATTCGCCGGCGCTGCTGCTGCGGTCCGGAATCGGGGCCGGCGCAGCGCTACGGTCGGCGGGCATAGAGGTCGTCGCCGACCGGCCCGAAGTGGGCGTGAACTTGCAGAACCATGTGTTTCTTCACTTCGCGTCGCTGCTTAGACCGTGGGCGAGGCAACACGAGTCAGCGCGGCGCTACGGCGTCGCCTGCGCTCGCCGCGCGTCGCCGCTCGCCGCCGCCGACGACCCCGACATGTTCATCGCTTTCATCGGCCGCACGTCGGGACGAGCGAACGGAAACCGTCTCGGGATGGTCCAGGCGGCCTTGTACGCGCCGCATTCTCGGGGACGCGTTCAGTTGAAGCGCGACGATCCGATGGGATCGCCCGACGTCTCGTTTCGTCTACTGTCGGACGAGCGCGACCGGTCGCGCTTCGTCGAGACCGCGCGCTTCTGCCGCGACATCCTTGCAGACGAGGATGTCCGGCCGCTGGCGTTCGAAACCGTGCTGCTTCCGCCGAATCCGCCGATCCGCAAACTGACCAAGCCGGGGTTGCGCTCGGCGATGCTGGCGAAGGGTTTCGCCAGCCTGCTCGAAATGCCGACGCCGCTCCGCCGGGGCGCGCTGGCCGCCATCTTCGGTCGGTCCCGTTTCCTAGACGCGATCGAGAGCGATGAACAATTCGACGCCTTGGCGCTGCAATCCGCCGCGCCGATGTTCCATCCCGTCGGGACTTGCGCGATCGGCTCGGTGGTCGACGCGAATGGCGGCGTGATCGGCGTCGAGGGGCTCAGCGTGATCGACGCTTCGATCATGCCGTTCATACCGCGCGCTAATACGAACATTCCGACGATAATGGTCGCGGAGAAATGCGCAGCCTCATTGCGGGTCGGCCCGGCCGCCGCAAGCGTGAGCGGTTAGATCGGCATCGCGTCCCGCTCTCGATGACAATCGTCTCGACATCCGCGGCACCGTTGCGGCGAAAGCTCGCAGCTCGATTGTATTCTCCGGATTCGAAGTAGGCCAGGCCTTGTTCGAAAGTCGGAAATTAGATCACGACAAACCGGTGAAATCTGTCTGTTCCGTCCATCGCCTTGTATCGACCCGCCGCGCGCAGCACGCGGCCGCCAAGCGTCGCTCCGATGGTATGGGTCGCGACCTGCGCATAGCGCGCCGTCGACGACAGGTTGTTGTGGCCGAGCAGAACCTGAATGATCCGGATGTCCGTCCCGCCCTCCAAGGAGATGCGTCGCAAAACTATGACGCAACGTGTGCAGCGTGACGCGTTTAGTTAGGCCTGCGGCTTTGACCGCCGACCGGCAGGCGGCGTGCAAAACGGTCGGGTCGATCGGGCGCTCGTCATCGCGTCCGGGAAACAGATAGGTCGTTGGCCGCGCGAGCCGCCAATAAGTACGCAGGATGCCGAGCAATTGGGGCGACAGCATCACATTGCTGTCCTTGCCGCCTTTGCCATGGCGGATCAGGATCACGCCCCGCGTGCTATCGATGTCCGCGACCCGGAGGCTCGCGACCTCCGAAGCCCGGAGGCCCGCCGCATAGGCCGTCGTCAGCGCGGCGCGGCTCTTCAGGCTCGAAACGGATTCCAGAAACGGCACGACTTCGTCGGCGCTCAGCACGACCAGCAGCTTACGCGGCTCGCGCGCATAAGGGATGCGCTCGGGAACGTCCGCCTCGCCGAGGACGCCATAGAAGAAACGCAAGGCGCACACGATCTGGTTGAGCCCAGGCCACGAGACGCCAGTGGAAACAAGATGGACCTGGAAGGCGCGGACATCCTCAAGTCCCAACCGTTCTGGCGACTTGCCGAAATATCGGCTGAACTTCGAGACCGCGCTGATGTAGGATCGTTGCGTCGCCGGCGACATGTTGCGGACGGTCATGTCCTCGATCATGCGGCGACGAAGAGGGCTCAACTCGGCCATCTGAAAACTCCTGTCTGGGGGATGGGCGTCGACACCCACATCCTCTCAGGCAGGAGGAACTCAACAAAACTCGCCGATCACGCCGCGGTAGCGGCTTCGTTGTGTGCCGGGCATGTTCGGTAGCTTGGAGGTGAAAGTCCTCTACCCAGCCTGATGGAGGTGAAGGGTTAGCGATGCGCAAGGGCTATCGCCGCGAGGCGGGGTCTGAAGGAAGCGCGGAGCAAATGTGCGAGTTGATGGACAAGAACCGGATATGAGGCGCGAGCGTCGGACGAGCGGGCGACTAGTCGCGAAGTCCATATTCATCAAGGACGCGAAGCGTAGATTCGGCAACTGCGCACGGAAGGCGACCGAACTTACCCCGGGAGGTCTGCCCCGCGTTCCAACTTCGGAACTGAGGGCGTCGCAAGGCGTCCTGACCGCGGATGCAGAAGTCAGCAGAGGGCATATTAGGCCAAGCAGTCGGCAAGGCTAGTGAGGCACTCCAAAGCCGAAAGGCAGAGAAACAGATAGGCCGAGCCGGGAACGAGGGCCGAAGGCCCGAACGATTGAGAGTGGCGATTAGGACTGACAACTCATGAGCGGAACGCGGCAGAAAACTCTGGGCGAGCAATTGTCTCAGACCTTGGTGGCGGAGGGTCGGGGTGAAGCCCTGGACGCCGAGGCCGAGGATGCCGAACCGTTGATGGCGAAGCCAGCATCCGAAAGTCCGGCCTTGGCGGAACAACTAATGGAGGAGGTGTGTGATCGAGGGAATCTCGAAAGAGCGTGGAAGCGCGTTCGAAGCAACAAGGGCAGTCCTGGCGTCGATGGAATGACCATCGACGCCGCCAAGGATTACCTGCGTGAGCACTGGCCAAACATTCGGGCTCAATTGCTTGAGGGAACCTATCAGCCGCAGCCGGTCAAACGGGTCGAAATCCCGAAGCCGGACGGCGGGATCAGAAAGCTCGGCGTGCCTTGCGTCGTCGACAGACTGATTCAGCAGGCTATGCTGCAAGTTCTCCAAGAGCGGTGGGACCCGACGTTTTCCGAGCACAGTTACGGCTTTCGACCGGGGCGCTCCGCCCATCAGGCAGTGGCTCAGGCGCAACATTACATCGCCGACGGCTACAACGTCGTGGTCGATCTCGATCTCGAAAAGTTTTTCGACCGAGTCAATCACGACAGCCTGATGGCGCGCGTCGCCGCGCGGGTGTCCGATAAGCTTGTGCTCAAACTCATCCGGGCGTTTCTCAACGCCGGGGTGATGGAAGACGGTTTGGTCCGTCCGGTGGATGAGGGCACGCCGCAGGGCGGCCCGCTTTCGCCCATCCTAAGCAATCTCGTGCTTGACTGTTGATTTCCACTGAGAACTGACCCGGGCGGCACGGGTTTTTCCACCGAGAACTGACCCATGTTCGAACCTCGCCCTCTTGGCCTTGGCAGGGGGCATCGGAGTGATCGACATGGAGTTACTGAGCGTCATCCGGCGCTGGCATTATCGAGATCATTTCTCGATCCGAGAGATATCTCGACGCACTGGGCTGTCGAGGAACACGGTCCGCAAGTACCTGCGTTCGGACAGCGTCGAACCGAAGTTCGCCGTCCCAGATCGGCCGAGCAGGCTGGACCCATACGCCGACAAGCTGTCGCATATGCTGCGGCAGGAGGCGGGGAAGTCGCGCAAGCAGAAGCGGACGATCAAGCAATTGCACGCTGATCTAGTCGCCCTCGGCTACGACGGCTCCTACAATCGCGTGGCGGCTTTCGCCCGCGACTGGAAGGCCGCCCGGCAACGGGAGCAGAAGACGTGCGGCCGCGGCGTGTTCGTGCCGCTGGCGTTTATGCCTGGCGAGGCGTTCCAGTTCGACTGGTCGGAGGACTGGGCGGTCATTGCCGGCGAGCGGACCAAGCTGCAGGTCGCTCACTTCAAGCTCTCCTACAGCCGCGCCTTCTTCCTCCGCGGCCTACCCGCAGCAGACCCACGAGATGCTGTTCGACGCCCACAACCACGCCTTCCGTGTGTTGGGTGGCGTGCCGCGGCGGGGCATCTACGACAACATGCGCACCGCGGTCGACAAGGTCGGCCGCGGAAAGGAGCGCCAGGTCAACGCGCGCTTCTCAGCCATGGTCAGCCACTTCCTGTTCGAGGCGGAGTTCTGCAATCCGGCTTCCGGCTGGGAGAAGGGGCAGATCGAGAAGAACGTCCAGGACGCTCGCCATCGGCTCTGGCAGCCCACGCCGCAGCTTCCCTTCTCTGGCGGCGCTGAACGACTGGCTGGAGACGCGATGCCGAGAACTATGGGCACAGACGCCGCACGGCTCGCATCCTGGCACGGTCGCCGACGCCTGGGCGGAAGAAGCGCAGCACTTGATGCCGCTTCCCCGGCCGTTCGACGGCTTCGTCGAACACGCCAAGCGCGTCTCGCCGACGTGCCTGATCCATCTGGAGCGCAATCGCTATAGCGTGCCGGCGTCCTTCGCCAATCGCCCGGTCAGCGTGCGGGTCTATCCCGAGCGCATCGTCGTCGTCGCCGAAGGGCAGATCATCTGCGAACACCGCCGAGTCTTCGCCCGCTCTCACCAACGAAAGAGTACGACCACCGTTTTCGACTGGCGGCACTATCTGGCGGTCCTGCAACGCAAGCCTGGAGCCTTGCGCAATGGCGCGCCATTCACCGAACTCCCGCTCGCCTTCCGAACTCTGCAGCAGCGCATGCTCAAGACGCCAGGCGGCGACCGCGAGATGGTCGAGATTCTGGCTCTCGTCCTCCAGCATGACGAGCAGGCCGTGCTCACTGCCGTCGAACTGGCGCTGGAGGCCGGCGCGCCGACCAAGACGCATATCCTGAACCTGCTGCACCGATTGGTCGACGGCAAGCCGATCGACCCACCAGCCGTGAAGCCGCCTAATGCTCTGACCCTCACCACCGAACCGCAGGCCAACGTCGAACGCTACGACGCGCTGCGCAAAGCTCGGGAGGCGCGCCATGCGTCATAATCCCGCCGCCGGCGCCGTCGTCATCATGCTGCGCAGTCTCAAAATGCACGGCATGGCTCAGGCCGTCGGCGAGCTGACCGAGCAAGGCTCCCCGGCCTTCGAAGCCGCAGTGCCGATCCTGTCGCAGCTTCTGAAAGCGGAGACGGCCGATAGGGAGGTGAGATCGACGGCCTATCAGCTCAAGGCCGCCCGCTTTCCGAACTATCGCGATCTCGCCGGCTTCGACTTCGCCAGCAGCGAGGTCAACGAGGCGCTCACCCGTCAACTCCATCGCTGCGAGTTCCTGGAGGACGCCCACAATGTCGTCCTGGTCGGCGGCCCCGGCACCGGGAAGACGCATCTCGCCACGGCGATCGGCGTCCAGGCCATCGAGCATCATCGCAAGCGCGTCCGGTTCTTCTCTACCGTCGAACTCGTCAACGCCCTCGAGCAGGAAAAGCTTCAGGGAAAGCCGGGACAGATCGCGGCGCGGCTCACCCACGCCGACCTCGTCATCCTGGACGAACTCGGCTACCTGCCGTTCAGCGCCTCCGGCGGAGCGTTGCTCTTCCATCTGCTGAGCAAGCTCTACGAGCGCGCCAGCGTCATCATCACCACCAATCTCAGCTTCGGCGAGTGGGCGACCGTGTTCGGCGACCCGAAGATGACGACCGCGCTACTCGATCGTCTCACCCACCGCTGTCATATCCTCGAAACCGGAAACGACAGCTTCCGCTTCAAGAACAGCTCGGCGAAAGCCGCCAAACCCGCAAAGGAGAAACCTCGAAACTTGACGAACGCCTGACCCCAAAACCATCATCAAGCCGGGTCAGTTCTCAATGGAAATCCCGGGTCAATTCTCGGCGGAAATCGACAGTTCGAGGGTTGCCGACACCCCAATCGTTGCCCACGCTTGCAAGAACGAGCGAGACTTCCTCGACTATGAGTTCGCCCGGGCCAAGGTGATTCCGTGGGGCGAGAGCGCCTATGCCGAGGAGCAAGTCTTAGTGCGCTTCGACCGGTTCGGAAGGAAAGATCAACTCACGGTTCATGCTTTGGCATCCTCGGGAGCGTCTGAGGAAGCAGCACAAGGGCTGGCGATGCTTCGACCCCTATTGAACCCGTGGCGGGCGATCGATATCAAGGCTTATCGAACGCATACGCGGTCGAAGGCAAAGGCGTAGCCGCAACGATGCGGTTCGTCGACAGGCAGCACGGGGTGACGGCCACCGTCGCGCGCTTTACGGATCATTGCCCAGAGCGCGAGCGCCTCCGAGCACAAGAACTCGTCGTCGGCGCAGGCGATGATGTCAGAACTCGTCGATCTCGCTCATTGGCGTCCCGGACTCGGACGCGGTGGCCTCGCGCCGCGCCCAACTCTCCTCAGTGTCGTCTTCGGGGACTGTCAGCCGAGCCAGCTCCACGACGAACTCTTTGAACGGATTCTTCATGAATCGAACTCCAGCCGCAATAGGCGACGCCAGACTGGCGTCCGTCTGACGCCGCACTATGCCCCTATACGTACGCGACCAATCGCCTCTGCGCGCAGGTGTCGCCGTCGATGTAGCGCTCGGTGGTTTCGATCGAACGATGCCCCGCGAGCAGCTGCACGTCGCGCAGGCTGCAGCCGGAACGGTGGACGTTGCGGGCTGCCATGGTGATGAAGCTGCGCCGCCCGGAATGCGATGAGCAGCCCTCGTAGCCGAGCTCCTTGAAGAGCGCGACGAACCAGTTGACCACGCTGTTCGCCTTCAAGTGCGAGCCGCGGTAGGAGCGGATCACTGGCCGATCGGCTCGGTGGTGCGCGCCAAGCGCTCCAACGCGCGCCGCAGGTCGGGATGCATGGGTATTCTTCGCCCGCCGCGCTTCTTGGCGATGACGTCGCGGACATGAATCGTGCCGGAGACGCGGCCCTGCGCGTCAAGGACCATCGACCAATCGAGGCCGGCGATCTCACAGGCCCGTAGGCCGGCCTTCATCGAGAGCAGGATCATCGCGCGGTCGCGGGCGGGGTGCGAGGAATGGGAGACGTGGCGCATCATGCGCTTCAGCATCGGGGGCGTGACGACCTTGGCTTGTTTGCCGGGCATTGGGATAGTCTCCTGAGGTTGAGGGGCGTGATGGCGCCAGCGCCGTCGATGGCGTGGCGGCGCGGCAGTTGCGGTGGGCGTGGGGAGGGTCTCTCCCGCTCGCGGGATGCTCGGTGCGCTCAGTATTCGTCGGCGCGCATAATCGTCAGGACGCGCATCGTGACGGCAGGATCGGCGGGGTCTGGCGAGCCGAACTCGGTCGCGCGGTCGTAGCAGTCGATCTTCCAGAAGCAGCGGACGTCACCCTCGTCGACCGCGCCGAAGTCGTGTTCCCCGTGGGGATCGTTGTCGTCGGTGAAGACATCGAAGGCGCGCACCTTCGCGAGCAGCGAGCGACGCTGATCGAGCGGCATGGCTTCGACGCCGGCGGTGATCATCACGGCCCCGCCGACGAAGGTGCGGCGGAAGGCGTCGTTGAGGGCGCGGATGCGTTCGACGGTGGTCACGGTTGTGCTGGTCATGGCTTTGGTTTCCTGACGTTGGGGATTGGGATGGCGCGCGCCTGGTTCAAGGGCATGCGCGGAAAGAAGAGGGGCGACCCGAAGGCCGCCCCGTTAAGTTTGCGAGGACGCTTTTTCGTGCGTCACTTGGCCGAGACGCGGAACTCGGGATGGGGAACGGCGATGTCCTGGGGCCGGCTCTTGAACGCCGAGTATTCCGGCGCGTCGAACCACTCGAGGGTGAACTCGCCGGGGTCGATCCGCTTGATGGTCGCGACCCAGAAGCCCTCGAACTCGCGCTTCTCGTTCCAGTACGCGGCCAGCACCCTCGCGCCGACCCGAAGGGTCTCCCGAGCGGTCGTGCTGTCCGGCTTGTCAATCGCCCGCGCCGCCGGGGTTGCACGAGCTGGTGCTGACGAGATCGGAGCTGCAGCGCCGATGTTCGTGTTTTGTTCTGACATGGGTTTGACCGTCGCCGCCGCGACGATCTCTGGCCCGGACGGGTCGGGGCCGCCCGCTCCCTTGCGGACATGCTCTTCGATCCGGCGATAGACCTCCGCGGAGACTGAGCCGATGATCATGCGACCACCGCTACCCTTGAGGACGCCCTCGTGGACCCCGGCGGTCAGGGCCTTCTCCGCATCGGTCCGCAATTCGATCACCGAGAACTTCAGCGCCTCCGCGGCGGCCTTGACGGCCTCCTTGTCTTCGGCCCGGAACCAGGAGGCCTGGGTCAACGCGGGGCCGCTGGGCGTGCCGTAGACGAGGATGGCTGGCACAAGGTTCGGTTTTGTTTGGGTTGCGGTAGTCATCGATAATAGGCTCCTTAAATCAAAAGGACCCCGACGGGGTCCGGTGAACGCAAACGAGCAAGCAAACGCGATCACGATATAGATGGGAAAAGGGGACGCGTGGCGCGCACACGATTTCCCACAACATCATTATGCCACAAATATACTGATATGTCAAGTGAATAATAAACGCCAACATTTGTATTACATCATATTACTGATGATTTTCCGGATCTTGGGTTCTCATGGCAAGCTTCGCGAGGCTCAAAATACTCTCGGATGAACGGCGTCTGTCGACAGGAACCGTCAAACGATGACGCAACTCGTCATCCGCTGGGTCCGCGTGGGGTCCGCAGATTAGGGAACGGCCGAGTAACTCCCAAGCCGTCTGTTTTCAGGCTGCGATTGCGAGGAGGAGTTGGGAGGGGTTTGCAGTGAGGGCTTTGAGAATGTTGAGGCCGTGCTTTCGTGCGGTGGAGACGATGGACCTCATGCGGACGAAGACGTGAGCGCCTTCGAAGGTGCGGAAGCCGCCCGAGATTTTCATTTTGACCTTGGCCATGCGCAGGTCCTGTTCGGCCAGGTTATTGGTGAACGGGACGTCGAAGTCGACGAGGAAGCGCAGGGTCTCGTCCTTGAAGGTCTTGAAGCGGATGAGGAGATTATGGCCTGGGCGCTGCTTCTTTCGTTTTTTCGAGCCGGGCGAAGGATCGAAGGCCGGCAGGGCGCGATGGAAGGCGAGCCCTTCCCGAACGGCCTGCCAGTAGCGGTCGACGAAGCCTTGCACGCGTTCGGGTTCGAGCGCCCGGGCGCCGGCCTCTTTGGCTTGGCGCACGGCCTTTGCGGCGTCGAGGAGGACGTCGCGCATGGCTTGCGCCCACGGCTCCTTGTCGATCTCGATGAGCGCCTTGAGTTCGCGCAGGTGATGGGCGTTGCAGAAGGCGTGAGCGACGTCCGCGAGGGCGTTGTAGGGGCGGAAATGGTCATGCACGACGACGCCGCCCTTCAACCCTGCGGGAACATCGCCGCGCGCCGCTCCGACCCGGTAGAAGGTATGGCTCCGGCTCGACGTCGTATGCAGCCATTGCAGGGAGCCTGCGATGCGAAAGCCGGTTTCGTCGAGATGCCTGACCTTGGCCCCGCCGACGCGCGTCCCGATCGCCTGATAGACGCCCTCCAGAGCCTGAGCCTTCTTGCCCATCCACGCGATCACGCTCGCCGGGCAGACGAGCGGCGCGCCGAACAGGTCCTGAAGCGCCTGCGCCGTCCGGTCCTCGGGCACAAGCTGCTGCACGTTGAGATAGACCGCCGCCGCCTTGATGCGCTCGCCATATTGGGTCGGCGAGATCACGCCGTCGGGGAACGCAGCCCGCGTCACGCCGCGGCATCGGGCGCAGGCATAGATGGCGCCCTGGTGCTCCGTGACCTCGATCAGCCGCTCGGGCAGGTCGAACACCTGACGCGTCTCCACCCCGGTCTGCATCGAAGCCGCGAGCGCCGCCCGGCAGCGCCGGCACGCCGCAGCCTCGTGTCGGACGACCCAGTCGGGCGTCGCCGTCCGCCGCAGCGTGTCGCCCTTGTGGCCCCGCTGTCCCCCGCTCGCCTTGCCCGAACGGCCGCGAAGGCTGCCGGGAAGGCGCGACTTCTTCCTCAGCCCGTCGCTCGAAGGCGGCTTGGAGCTCGTCGTGCTGTCCAGATCCAGCCGGCGCCGAAGCTCGGCGTTCTCGGCTCGAAGGCCCTCGTTCTCCCGCCGCAAATCGGCGACCTCCGAGCGAAGCGCGGAAATCTCGCTCCGGAGCGCTTCGATCAGCGCCTGAACTTCGGCAGGGAGAATCATCCCCACCTTGACTCACGGTTCGCCCCCGCCCGTCTCGAAAATCTCGCAAAACCTCAACGATCTCACACACCGTGTGACAATTCGAACTCACCCGGCTTGGGAGTTACACGGCCGAACCAAACGTCGCCTAAGGCTTTGATATTGCTGGCGCGCCCGAAGAGATTCGAACTCCTGACCCCCAGATTCGTAGTCTGGTGCTCTATCCAGCTGAGCTACGGGCGCTTAGCCTCGGTTGAGGAGCGGCGAAAGCGCCCCCCGAAGCGAGCGGGGCTCTAGCCGCTTTTACCCGGACAGGCAAGAGCCAAACTTGAACGGGACTTGAATGCCCGGTCTTTCGTTCCGGTTCTTTTGAATTGCCCGCAACGTCTGTGAACGGCGCCAGCAGGATGGGCGCCGTCGGAGCGCGTCTACAGAGCTCGTCAAGACGAGACGCGAGCTGACGCTGATCTGCGCCCTTGCGCTTCCGGACGCCGGTCAGTAACCAACGCCGGCCTATGCCTTCAGCTCCGCCGATCGCCTTCATCAACGCGCGTCTGGTCGATCCTGTTCAGGAGACCGAGACACGGGGCGGGCTCATTGTCATCGATGGGGTCATAGCTGGCGTCGGCCTGGCGGTCACGCCGGACCAGCTGCCCGGCGAAGCGCGGGTCGTCGACTGCGCGGGTGACGTCGTTTCGCCAGGCCTCATCGACATGCGCGCTTTTGTCGGCGAGCCAGGGGCCGAGCACCGCGAGACCATCGCCAGCGCCAGCGCCGCCGCCGCCGCGGGGGGCGTGACCACGCTCGTCACGCGTCCCGACACCCATCCCCCGGTTGACGACCCCGCGGTGGTCGACTTCATCCTGCGCCGAGCACGCGACGACGCCAAGGTCCGCGTCCACCCCGCTGCGGCCCTGACCAAGGGGCTCAAAGGCGAGGAGATCGCCGAAATTGGCCTGCTCGCGGAAGCAGGCGCGATCGCCTTCTGCGACGGGCCCCATTCGGTCGCCGATGCGCTGACCATGCGCCGCGCCATGACTTACGCCCGCGACTTCGACGCGCTCATCGCGCCGGTCTGCGACGACCGATCGTTAAGCCGTGAGGGAGTGATGGCGGAGGGCTTGCGCGCGAGCTGGCTCGGCCTGCCGGGCGTTCCGCGCGAGGCGGAGACCATCATGCTCGAGCGCGATCTGCGTCTGGTCGCGCTTACCGGCGCCCGCTATCACGCCGCGCTGATCTCGAACCGTCTGTCGCTCGAGGCGATGGCGCGGGCGCGCGAGGCAAGCCTGCCGGCGACCTGCGGCGTGTCGGTCAATCACCTGACCCTGAACGAGATCGATGTCGGCGACTATCGCACATTTCTGAAATTGAATCCGCCGCTGCGCGCCGAGGACGAGCGCTTGGCGCTCGTCGAAGCCTTGGGCGCGGGCCTCGTTGACGTCGTGTGCTCCGACCATGATCCGCAGGACGTCGACACCAAGCGGCTGCCGTTCGCGGAGGCGGCCGCGGGTGCGATCGGGGTCGAGACGATGCTGTCGGCGAGCCTTCGCCTTGTCGCAGGCGGTCATGTAGCGCTGCCCCGCCTCCTACGCGCGATGACTGCGCGGCCCGCGGAGATCCTGCGGCTCCCGGTCGGCAGGCTAACGGTCGGGGCCCCGGCCGACGTCATCCGCTTCGATCCGGAAGAGCCCTATGTGCTCGATCCGGGTTCGCTCCATTCGCGCTGTCGCAACACGCCCTTCGCCGCCGCCCGGCTTGAGGGCCGGGTCAAGATGACCCTGGTTGCCGGGCGGGTCGCGCATGAATAGTCTGATCGAAAAGCTTTGGTTTCATCCGCGTCGGCTGGAAGCGCGCATGGTCGGGGTTTCTTACGGCGGAGCGCTGGCGCTGGCGCTGGCGCTCGGCTACGGTCTCGGGTCAATTCCCTTCGGACTCGTGCTGACGAAGCTGTTCGGGGCTGGCGATTTGCGTTCGATCGGCTCGGGGAACATCGGTGCGACCAACGTCTTGCGCACCGGCCGCAAAGGGCTTGCGGCCGCGACGCTTGTGTTCGACGCTCTGAAGGCGACGCTGGCCGTCGTTCTGGCCTGGTGGGCGTTCGGGCCGCCAACGGCGCTCGCCGCGGCGGCAGGCACGGTCCTCGGCCATATGTATCCGCTCTGGCTCAAGTTTCGGGGCGGCAAGGGCGTTGCGACCTATCTCGGCTGTCTCATTGGTCTGGACTGGCCGGCGGCGGTCGTGTTCGCTCTCGTCTGGCTCGCGGTCGCAGCGTTGACGCGCTATTCCTCCGCGGCGGCGCTGGCAGCGACGGTCGCCTCTACGATCGCCGTGGCGGCGATTGGAGAGAGCGGCGCGGCCCTGGTCTTCGCCGCGCTGTCGGCGCTGATCTGGTTTAAGCATAGCGCCAACATCGTCCGCCTTCTCAATGGCTCCGAATCGAAGATCGGGCAGAAAAACTAGAGTGGATGGCGAACAAGCCTGAGTTGCGCCTTACGGATCAGCAGCGCTTTGACTGGCTGCGGCTCGTACGGTCGGAGAATGTGGGTCCGCGAACATTTCGCGCGCTCATCACCAATTGGGGCGGCGCCCGGGCGGCGTTGGACGCGCTGCCGGACCTCGCCCGGCGCGGCGGCGCCAAGCGCCCCATCCGCGTCGCCTCGACCGAGGAGATCGAAAAGGAACTTGCCGTCGCACGGAAACTCGGCGTGCGCTTCGTCGCGCTCGCCGAGCCGGACTACCCGCCGGCGCTGCAGGAGATCGACTCCGCGCCGCCGATTCTGGCGCTCCGGGGCCGCGCGGAGGCCCTCCGCAAGGCGGCGGTCGCGATCGTGGGCTCCCGCAACGCGTCCGCCGCGGGACTGACTTTTGCCGAGCGGCTGGCGCGTGGCTTGGGCCAAGCCGGTTATGTCATCGTCTCAGGGCTGGCGCGCGGGATCGATCAGCGCGCCCATCTCGCGAGCCTGGAAACCTGCGGCGTCGGAGTGCTCGCCGGCGGACATGCAAAGCCGTATCCCAACGAGGCTGTACCCTTGATGGAGCGCATGGTCGAAGCCGGCGCGGTCGTCTCGGAGATGCCCATCGAATGGGAGCCGCGCGGGCGAGACTTTCCGCGCCGCAATCGCATCGTGTCGGGACTCGCCTTGGGCGTCGTAGTGGTCGAGGCGGCGAGGGGCTCCGGCTCGCTCATTACGGCAAGATTCGCGCTCGATCAGAACCGCCAGGTCTTCGCCGTGCCCGGCTCTCCCCTCGATCCTCGCGCGGAAGGAACCAACGATCTCCTGAAGCAGGGAGCGTCGATCTGCACTGGCGCGGAAGACGTGTTGACTGCGCTTGAGCCAATACGCTCGAGCGATCTTGCCGCAATGCGCGAGGCAGGCGGCGAGCTTGGCGAACCGCTGTGGGGGGAACAGGCGCTCTACGGAGTCGATCCGGAATCGACGCCTCGAACGCGCCCCGGTGACGAATTCGACGACGTCAGCGGAGCGCCTTACAGGATCGGCGGCGAAGTCGAGGCCGCGCGTGAGCGGATTGTCGCCTTGCTGGGTCCTTCGCCAATCACGCTCGACGAATTGGCGCGGGCCGCAAACGCTTCGGCGCGCGCTGTGCGGGTGGCGCTGCTGGAACTCGAACTGGCCGGGCGCATCGAATATTCAGGCGACCGCGTCGCGTTACGCGGTAGCGCTAACGAGGCGTGAGCCTGAGGGATTTCTCAATCGAAGGAATTGCTCCGTTGAGGCAACCCGTCCGCGGGCTCGTAGGATTCCTCCTCCATACGCTCCGCCTCGGCCACGGCGTTCGTGCGAACATAGATTTCGCTTTCGGCCTTAGCCATCCCAAGGAAATAAGCGAGCAGGTCGAGGCGCGCCGCGATCGCCATAGCTTCTAATTGGGCGGTCATGTCCGTGATGTAGCGCGCGACGTCGAGCGCTTCCCGCGTCACGGCCCCGCCAGACGGATCGGCTTTTTTCAGCGGTCTTGCGGAAGCGCTCTTTTCGAGTCTCCCACGATCTCCGCGTTTCCGTCTTGGGAAACCTATTTCCTCGGCCATCCGATACAACTGTCCCATGCAGCAAAGCGAGGCTGACGCCTTCCCTCAATGCCCGCTCGCTGGAAAACCCCTCCTCCACGCGCGGGTCGCGATGATTCGGGCTTGCCCCTCAGTTGCGACCTATGAGACGCCCATTTTCCATTCAAAAACAAGTCATCTCCGACAATATTGGCGAGCCTGCGCTTCCACAATAATGTTGAGAAGAGCACAAAAACGTCGAAAAAATCCGCGAGCGGCCGGTTTATGGGCGGGCGAGACCGCCAACACGGTCCAGGGCGCCCTGCAGAATGTAAGCCGCCGCCATCTTGTCGACCACTTGTTTCCGCCGGGCGCGCGAAACGTCACTGGCGATGAGCGACCGGGTCACGGCGGCGGTGGAGAACCGCTCATCCCAGAGCGCGATCGGCAAACTGGTCCGCATCGATAGATTGCGCCCGAACGCCCGCGTCGATTGCGCGCGCGGATTGTCGCGCCCATGGAGATCGAGCGGCAGCCCGAGGATAATTCCGACGACGTCGAATTCGGAGAAGATCGCGGCCATCGTTTCGGCGTCGGTGACGAATGCGCCGCGCGCCAACGTCTTGAGTGGGGAGGCGAGGCGACGCTCGACGTCCGAGATCGCAATGCCGATGGTCTTCGCGCCGAGGTCGACGCCGATCAAGCGCCCCTTGGGAGGAAGGCTGAGGGCAAGATCTTCGATTGCGATCGGGTGGCGCATCGGCGCGAGCGAGCTATCACGGGCGGGCGCGTAAGTCGACCGCTGACGTTGGAGGCGACCGGCGTATCCAGGCCGCAGGGCAGCTCTTGTATTGCCGGTTTGCCAGCCAAATATCGGCGATGTATAGGGGCGCGCCCGCGTTCCGAGCTGTTTTTGGGAGCTTTGGATGTCCGTCGATCTCAGCGCCGTCCGCCGCATCGCGCATCTCGCGCGCATCGCCGTGAGCGAAGCTGACATTCCGCATTTGCAAGGCGAGATCAACGCCATTCTCAAGTTCGTCGAGGCGCTCGATACGGTCGACGTCGACAGCGTCGAGCCGATGACGTCGGTCATTCCCATGCACCTGCCGATGCGTGAGGACGTTGTCACGGACGGCGACATTGCGCCCCTCGTGCTCGCGAACGCGCCGCTGACCGAGGACGGCTTCTTTGTCGTTCCCAAAGTGATCGAGTGACCCGCCGAGGCCGGACACTCGTTATCAAGGATCCATTTTGACCGATCTGACCTCCCTGACGCTCGCTGAGGCGCGCGACCGTCTCAAATCTCGGGCGATTTCCAGCGTTGAGATCACCAAGGCTCATCTCGAGGCGATCGAGCGCGCACAAGGGCTCAACGCGTTTGTCGCCGTCACTGCGGACAAGGCGCTACGAACGGCGGAGGCCAGCGACGCGCGCCTCGCCAGGAAGGAGGCGAGTCCGCTCGAAGGGCTGCCGATCGGCGTCAAAGACCTCTACGCCACGCAGGGGGTCCACACGCAGGCGTGCAGCCATATCCTCGACGGCTTCAAGCCGACTTACGAATCAACCGTCACCGCGAATTTGTGGCGCGACGGCGCGGTGATGCTGGGCAAGCTCAACATGGACGAGTTCGCCATGGGCTCGTCGAACGAGACGTCATATTACGGGCCTGTCGCTTCGCCCTGGCTGCCGCCGAACTGGGGCCGCGACAGAGGGCGCGCGGCGGCGCTGAGTTCCGACAAGCGCGGACTTCTGACGCCCGGCGGCTCGTCCGGCGGTTCCGCCTCGGCTGTCTCGGCGCGCCTCTGTCTCGCCGCCACGGCGAGCGACACGGGCGGCTCGATCCGCCAGCCCGCCGCCTTCACAGGCATCGTCGGGATCAAGCCGACTTATGGCCGCTGCTCGCGCTATGGCATGGTCGCCTTTGCCTCGTCGCTCGATCAGGCGGGACCGCTCGCGCGCACCGTGCGCGACGCCGCGATCATGCTGCGCTCGATGGCCGGGCCTGATCCGAAGGATTCCACTTGCTCCTCGACCCCGGTCCCGGACTATGAAGCTGCGGTCGGACGCTCGGTCAAGGGCATGAAGATCGGCGTGCCGAAGGAGTATCGCCTTGAAGGAATGAGCGGCGAAATCGAGGCTTTATGGGCGCGCGGCGCGGATTGGCTTCGTTCCGCCGGCGCAAGCATGGTCGACGTCAGCCTCCCGCATACGCCATACGCGCTTCCCGCTTATTATATAGTGGCCCCCGCGGAAGCCTCGAGCAACCTCGCGCGCTATGATGGGGTGCGCTACGGCCTGCGAGAGCCGGGAGCCGACGTCATCGAGCTTTACGAGAAGACTCGCGCCAGGGGCTTCGGGTCGGAGGTGCGGCGGCGTCTCATGATCGGCACCTATGTTCTCTCGGCCGGCTATTACGACGCCTATTACGTACGGGCGCAGAAAATCCGCACCCTCATCAAGCGCGACTTCGAGCGCGTGTTCGCGGACGGCGTCGATGCGATTCTCACACCCGCCACGCCGTCCGCCGCCTTCGGGATCGGCGAGAAGGGCTCGGAGAATCCGGTAGAAATGTATCTCAACGACGTCTTCACAGTGACCGTCAACATGGCGGGTTTGCCGGGACTTGTCGCGCCCGCGGGGCTCTCAAGCGAGGGCTTGCCCCTCGGGCTGCAGCTCATCGGCCGTCCATTTGATGAGGAGACGCTGTTCGCGCTCGGCGAGACGATCGAGCAGTCGGCGGGCCGGATGACGCTTCCGGAGCCGTGGTGGGCGTGAGGCCCCCGTCGGATCCGACGCACTTTGAACGAAAGTTGACTCATCGACATGGCGACAGACAAGGCGACATCGAAACTCATCAAAGGCGCGACGGGCGGTTGGGAGGTGATCGTCGGGCTCGAGGTCCATGCCCAGGTGACCTCGCGCTCCAAGCTGTTCTCCGGCGCGTCAACGGCGTTCGGCGGCGAGCCGAACTCTCACGTATCGCTGGTCGATGCGGCGATGCCGGGCATGCTGCCCGTGATCAATCGCGAATGCGTGGCGCAGGCGGTGCGCACCGGCCTCGGCCTCAAGGCCAGGATCAATCGCCGGTCAACCTTCGACCGCAAGAATTATTTCTATCCCGATCTCCCGCAGGGTTATCAGATCTCCCAGTACAAGAGCCCGATCGTGGGCGAGGGGGAGATCCAGGTTGACCTCACGCCGGACCATTCCATCAGGGTCGGAATTGAACGCCTGCACTTGGAGCAGGACGCAGGCAAATCGCTGCACGATCAGTCGCCGACGATGAGCTTCGTCGACCTCAACCGCTCCGGGGTCGCTCTGATGGAGATCGTCTCCAAGCCCGACATGCGCTCAGCCGATGAGGCCAAGGCCTTTGTCGGGAAATTGCGCACCCTGCTGCGCTACATCGGGTCGAGCGACGCGGATATGGAGAAGGGCAACCTGCGCGCGGACGTCAATGTCTCAGTGCGCCGCCCCGGAGAAGCGCTCGGTACGCGCTGCGAGATCAAGAACGTCAACTCCATTCGCTTCATCGGTCAAGCGATCGAGACCGAGGCGCGCCGGCAGGTCGCCCTTATCGAGGACGGCGGCGCAGTCGAGCAGGAGACGCGGCTGTTCGATCCTGCGCGAGGGGAGACGCGCTCGATGCGCTCCAAGGAGGAGGCGCACGACTACCGCTATTTCCCTGACCCCGACCTGCTGCCGCTCGAGCTCGATCAGGCTTTCATCGACGCTCTGGCCGCCGATCTGCCGGAGCTGCCTGACGCCAAGCGGGCGCGTTTCATGGCCGATTACGGCCTTTCTCCCTACGACGCCTCGATCCTCGTCGCCGAACGGGAGACGGCTGATTTCTTCGAAAGCGCGCGCAACCACGGCGGCGCCAAGCGCGATGCCAAGGCGGTGGCGAACTTGATTATGAGCGACGTTTCGGGCCACGCAAATGCTCAAAACTTGTCCGTGGCGAGCACCAACATAAGCTCGGCCGACGTCGCAGATGTCGTCGACATGATCAGCGACGGCACAATCTCAGGCAAGATTGCTAAGGATGTGCTGACGATCCGCATCGCCGAAGGAGGAACTATCGATCTGCGGACCCTTGTCCGGGACCGCGGGCTTGAGCAGGTGACAGACGCTGGCCTGATCGACAGCGCGGTCGATGCGGTCATCGCGGCCAATCCTGACAAGGCCGAGCAGGCCAAAACGAAGCCCGGCATGTTGGGCTGGTTCGTGGGTCAAGTGATGAAGTCGACAGGCGGTAAAGCCAATCCGCAAGCGGTGAGCGACGCGCTTAAGAACCGCCTTGGTGTCTGACAGTCGAGTTCGAATCGCGCTGCGAATCACTTGATTCTCGGAGCGATTCGCGCGCCAAAGTCGATGGTCGCAACATCTCATCGACAAAAATTTGATCGCAGCGACGAAGAAAAATTCGATTGCGATGAACACGTGCGTCGTTTCGATTTGATACGCTCGTCTTGATTACTCATCTCGCTTCCTCGGCTCTTGCGCGCATCCCGCACCGCGAGGAATTGGGTTTGCATGAGCAACCACGATCCTCGGAGACACCCATGAAATATGAGCTGAGCAGGAATCGTGCGGGCCCTCGCTGACTGTGGCGCTGAGGCTTCGCGCGCAAGCCCCTACGGCGCTGCATTGCGTTGACGCCGCGTGCGAGCGCTGTCGTCGACGAATGATCAAAAGGGTCGAGTGCGCGCGATAATTCGATAGTCACGGCGCTCGGCGCGTGTTGCGCGCGTGTGCAACGCTTGCGTGAAATCAAAACGAATGTACCTTCGCACCGCATCTGCATGGCGCCTGAATTCGCGCTGCGAGCAGATGAATGAGAGGGACTTGATACATGCCGAAAGCTGCTACCAAGAAGACGGCGAAGAAGTCCGCCGCCAAGAAGCCCGCCAAGAAATCCGCCCGCAAGGTCGTCGCCAAGAAGGCGACGCGCAAAGGCGCGGTGAAGAAAGCCTCCGCGAAGAAGACCTCCGCCAGGAGGACAACTGCCAAGAAATCGGCGGGCAAGAAGGGCGCGGCGAAGAAGTCGGCCGCAAAACGCGCGCCGGCCAAGCGAAAGAAAGCCACGCCAATGGCCCCCCCTGGATCGTCGGAACCCCCGCCGGCCGCCTAACCAGCTCGCGCGTTGCGGCGTATCGGCTGATCAGGTCCGGCCGTCGGCGGTTCAGCCTCGCCTGATCAGCCTGTTCGTGTTTCGCGTTCGAAGCGGGCCGCTTGCGTTTGACCATGCGACGGCATGGCGAGCTGTGTGAGGCGTAAAGCGCAGGCTTCGGCGCGATAAGCGCGCCACCCCTCTGCTCGGCGAGGCTTGGTAAGACACAGAGCGTGCGGTCGCGAAACCCGCGCCAGTTTCGATCATCGGCCGGCGCCAGAACGGATGGAATCTATCCTTCGCATCCTCAGGTTGAACGACACGTCCCACGGCGTCACACTGCTGGGAGCGCATCTCTTGTTCCTGTCAAGCGCCGGGCTTGTGAGTTCGCCGCGGCCCCAATCGCTCCGCCAAGGCCACGCTAGGCTTGACCGGCGAGCGCTTGCAATGAGGGGATGCGTCGGGCATATGTCGCGGCGCGCGCTCGAGCGGGAGACGTGGCCGAGAGGCTGAAGGCGGCGGTTTGCTAAACCGTTATAGGGTTGTAAAGCTCTATCGAGGGTTCGAATCCCTCCGTCTCCGCCAAGCTTGCCGCCTAATCGGTTGATGTTGTTGGATTGTTTTTGAATCAAAAGTCTCTTGCCCCAACAATTGCCCTAATTGAGGCGCCGCACGGCCATTGCTCTATTCGATCCCCGCCACTGTCTCACGGGCCATCCGGGCGAGGCTCCCACGCGGTTCTAGCAGGCTGCTGAAAAAGTCACTGCGTTTGCGCAACGAGGGGTGGCAAGCGCAATTTTTTGCAGGCGGGCGCGGCTCACGTTCGAGGTTTTGGCGTGACGTCGGGTCATTGTTCTCTGGCTTTTCATGTCGCTGGACGCAGTTCGCCCGTTGCGGCCATAAGCTTGGGCAGGCGGACGATGTTGTAGGCGGCCATGGCGAAGACGAAAGCGGCGCGGACCTTGTCGAGGCCACGCACCTTCACCTGCATGAGGCCGCCGACCGTCTTCGTCCAGCCGAAGCCTTCCTCGATGCGTTTGCGCAGCCGCTGGCTGATCGCATAGCGCACACTCGCGGCGACCTCGCCCGGGACGGCGGTCTTGCGCGCCTTGCCATGCTTGCTCACCGTCCCGTTGATCGCGACATGCGGCTCAATCCCACGCGCCTTCAAGCCTCGACGAAGGCCTCGGCGTCATAGCCCTTGTCGGCGCCGAGCGTCGCGCCAAAGGGCAAGCGCTGGCTGAAAGCAGCCGCCGCCTCGCGCTCGGCCGTTCCGGTCGCCAGCGTCGCCTCGGGCGCCGCCACAAGACCGTTGCGGTTCTCCATCAGCGCATGGCCGAGATAGCAAAGACGGCTCTCCTGGCCTGCGCCTTTGCGATAAAGGCGCGCCTCCTTGTCGGTCGTCGAGGCGTGGGTTTTGTTCGAGCGCTTGGTCTTGCGGAAGTCGGCCTCGCGGTTGCGCCCCGGAGGCAGCGGCTCGCCCGGGTCGTTCCCCCGGCCTTCGCCAGAGGCGCTCTTGGGACGGAAGCTCTTCATCGACGCCCAGGCTTTCAACATCGTTCCATCGACCGAAAAATGCTCGGCGCTCAGAAGCCCCTTCACCTCCGGCAGGCCGAGAAGCGAAGACAGAAACTCTTGCGCGATCTCGTGGGTGAGCAGGCGGTCGCGGTTCTTCGAGAAGGTCGAGGCGTCGAACACGCTCTCGTCGATCGTAAGCCCGACGAACCAGCGAAACAGCATGTCGAACTCCAGCCGTTCGACCAGCTGCCGCTCCGAGCGGATCGAATAGAGAAGCTGCACAAGCGAGGCCCGCAGCAATCGCTCCGGCGGGATCGAGGGACGCCCAATTCCCTCGTAAAGCGCCGAAAACCTCGCGTCGAGCTGGGCCAGCGCCGCGTTGGTCAGCCGCCGCATCGCCCGCACCGGATGGTTCGCGGCGATCCGCCCCTCGACGTCGACGTAAGAGAACAACGCCCCGCTCGTCCGATCCTCGCCCCGCATCGATCCCCTCGCGAATCGCCTCGCCGACGCCAGCAAATCACCCCCCAAAGGCAAACACCAGAGCCCTTCCGCGCCACTTTTTCAGCAGCCTGCTAGTGGTCAAAATCAAACGTAAGAGTCCGGGGCGCCTTCCGCAATTTCAAGGAGTTCTCCGGCTTGCAAGGGGTTCGAAGCGTTTGATTCTATCCACTAGCGCCGTCTCGGGCAGGGGTGGCCTTAACTGCTTCAACGACCGCCACGGCAATGCTACGTCCGCGCGCGCCGGACAGGAAGGAAAGGAGAGACAGCCATGGTTCGCAGTCGGGTTCTTCTGAGCGCGATCTTTGCAACGCTCGGCGTCGCGCTCGCCGGTTGTGCGGCCCCCCTCTCCCGCGGTTACTACGCCGGCGGCTATCCTTACGGAATCCACGGCTACTATTGCGGCGAGTGGAGTGTATGGCCGGGGGTATCGTGTGTCGATGTTGGTCCACCTGAACGGGTGTATCCCCCGCCCGCGGATCTGTAGGTAACGGGCTGGGTCCACGAGCGGGTCGACACCGTCGAGAGCCTTCGGGCGGCCGGGCTGGCGGCGAGACTCCGCCATGGCCTCAGGCGCCGCTGGTTGTGCTCAGCGTGATGCAAGCTGGAGGCCCTTGCCTTACCTGCTGGGATCTCCGTTATGGCCCAGTTTCTCAGCCAGCATGATATCGGTCCAGGCCTGCGCCACCTTCTCCGCGCCGCTGCCCCCAATGTGGCAGTCGTCATAGCGGTCGAGCCCGTCGAGCAGGGCATCCGTGTTGACGCCGCGCCTGATGTTGCCCTCGCCACTGGAGAGAGCGAGCTGAGCACGGACGACGGGATTGTCGGCAGAATGTCGCCTCGGGTCTCCATTGCCCGGCTCGACGCATTTCGACGCGATGGAGAGATAAACGGGAGCCGTAACGCCTTTGCCGCGTAGCGTGTCGATCATGGACAGGAACCGCTCGCGATAGGCACGCTCGCTGGTGCCCAGGGAGTAGTCGAGCTCGCCCTGATCCCAAAGGACGTGCGTGATTGCGTAGCCATCCGCCTTGATCTTGCCCAGCGCGTCAACCAGGACCGCGTTGAGATGGCCGCCCCGCGCCCATTGTTCGACGGTATTTCCCGAATAGGCCGATCCCGAATAGGCCAGGGACGCGATAACCACGGTGTCGAACTTGCCCGACTCGACGAGGTGATTGCCGAGCTCAGTCCAATATTCTCCCCAGGTTCCGCTAGAACCGAGCAGAGGCGAGACGGCGACATAGCACCGCCCCTCGAAGAAGTTGACGATCTTGTCACCGTGCTTTGAGGCGAAGCGTTGACCTCCATAATTCGCGGCGTTGGATTGCCCGAGGATCAGCAGCACGGCCGTGCGATCCGTCTGCTTGGGGCAGGCGACGGCCGGCTTCTCGGCATCGCCGATGAGGCGATCCTGAGCGTCGAGGGTGTAACTGCCTTCCCGCCTCACTTTGATGGGGAGTATTTTGTTCCGCAAGGAGATCAGCTGCGGCTCGGGGAATATGCCACGTCGATCGCTCACGGCGCCAAATAAGTAAAAGGCAATGCATGCCGCCAGGCCAATTGACAGCATCTTAAGCATCCTCGACCTCAGCTGTTCAAGTCGGGGCTTTGAGAGGCAAGCTTAACACTCCTCTTGCGACGCGATCGTCTTCTGAAGCGCGCGTTCTAAGATATCAAGCTCTCCGTCGTTTAGGTCCGATATGTCGAGTTTTTGGCTAGTGGTCAAAATCAAACGTAAGAGTCCGGGGCGCCTTCCGCAATTTCAAGGAGTTCTCCGGCTTGCAAGGGGTTCGAAGCGTTTGATTCTATCCACTAGTCTGCACCGACACTGGGCCGCCGCTTGGTCCACTCACCTCGGTCGAGCTAAGCCGAGCATGGCAATACGGCGCGGCGGCCTTCGCGGCGTCAATGCGCGCACGCTTATCCTCGTTTTCGTCGCGCACAATCGACAATAGATAATCCAACGGCATTATGTCGCCGGCAACCGCTCATTGACGCGCTTCCGCGTCAATGCGGGAAACGCTTCCGGGCTTCCTGCCCGCGCCTTCACGTTTTCCGCCTCGCATGTCCAGTCCCTTTGAACTATTGATAGTCAATCAAAACTTGGCGTTTGGCGATTGGTTTGTGAATAGGGCGAGGAAGGCCTCTGTGAGAATTGCCGCAGTTATCGCTGCGCTTATTGCCGCCGGTGCTTACTTGGCTGGTGCATCGCCTGAAGCAAGCATTTCTGCAGGGGCGATAAGTTTCCTTTTTTTCTCGGCCAATATGGCTCGAGCCGAAATCGAAGAGCTGAAGCTGATCCTTGACGAGGAGGCGCCAGGGTGGCGTGAGCGGAACGCTATTTGGACCAGCACGTGGGACTGGAACCGCTTAATTAAGCGGAAAGAGCGCAGACAGAGGAAAGTCAAAGCCTGACCTATCCGTTGACGATAGAAAAGGAACGAATTGAGACGGCCCCGGAATCGAACACTGCCCCCGGCTCGCTGGATAATTCGTCCGTCGCGCACGCGAGCTTGATAAGCTTCAAGCGCCTCGACACGCTCGCCCCTCAATTGCCAAACGAGGCCGCCCCGCCGCCCATCGCTTGGCACGTCGAACAGCTCGCCAGCGCTCCATCGCATCTTCGCGGCATCAGCGCCCCATGCGTCGAGAAACAAGCCCCCGTCATTCGATCGCCCGCCGCCATGCGTCAGGATCGACAGAGAATGGCCGCTGGCATTGAAGACGCGCCCATGGGTCGAGATAGACGGCTGGGACGCGATCGGCCGCCAGCGCGGCGCGTTCTTCGATGGCGTCGAGATCGTCCGCAAACGGCGCGGTTACGGGCGAGGTTACGCCCTCTTTTGCGCTCTTTTCCCCATAGCCATCTTCGAGGCGTAACGGGCGTAACTGGCGTAGTTGCTGGGATTTGAGGCGTAACACGGGCGTAGCAGTTACGCCTGCTACGCCCGTTACGCCGTTCTCGGCGGCGGCTTCCCCTCGCATCGTGCGACGAAGGCGCGCGGCAAGGTCAGCCCTCATGGCCGCCACCGTCGAAGATCGCCGCCCCGATGACGAAAACGCGCTTGGACGCTCCGTCGATTGTGCGCACCTGTTGGAAACCGTCGGACCCCCTGCGCAAGATTCCGGCTTGCCAGAGGGTCCGCGCGACCAATTTGGGATCAAGCCCAGCGCAAATCTCCCCTCGCCACGTCTCCGACGGAATGAGCCATTCCCTTTCGAGGCCCTCGCCCTTGCGCCAGCCGGCGCGGTTCGGAACAGCGCGAGCCTCAACATTGTCCAGAGGCTCAAAACGATAATCGCCGTGCGCTTCGATGAACCGCCGCACTTGTTCAACGGCTAGGCGGGCTTCCGCCGGTTCCGTCCCGCCACGCTGGCTTATCCATTGTTCGAGCGCCCAATTCGCCGCCGCCGTAACCTCGCCCTCGCGCCAAGGCGTCACGCCCAGCAAGGTCGCCAACTCGCCCGCCGTCGCAATCAATCCAAGCCGTTGCGCGGCCCGATCGACTTGGCCATCAGCGCCCGCCGGCACGTAAGCGGAAACGAACTCGCCAACTTGGCTGCGAACGTCGTCGCCCGTCACCCGTTCATTGATGAGCCGCCGCACGAATTCCGGCCCGGCAACGCCATAAGCCGAGATCGCCGATTGTTTGAGCGCCTTGGCCAGCTTGCCCGCGTCGTCGTCCGGCCCGGCATGATCGAAAACGCCAAAGCCGCGATCGGCGGGAATATCCAGCATGCGGACAAATTGGCCAGCGCGCGGCTTGCCCGCCCGATCTTCGACGAGCTTCGAGGCGACGGTTATTTCGCCCGTCGAGAGAACCATGACGCGCCAGCTCTTGGGTTCGCGCATCGCCCCATCGCGCACCGCTCGCACTTTTCCGGCGCCGTTGCTCAGACTGTAGAGAACCGCGCCCGCTTCCCGCCCGTCCACCTGACCAAACTCGTCGAGAATGAGTACGGTATCGGTCCCGCTCGCGGCGGCGCCCTCCAGGCCATTCGCCGTCGCGCGCCAAGCCTTCACATAGCCGGGCGAGCCGCCGCGCCCCCATACGCTCGCGGCAGCTTGCAACAGCGTCGTCTTCCCCCGGCTCGATTGGCCATGAAAGTGAAGGCCGCCGCCCTCTTGCCCGGCCAGATGCAACAGCGGCCCGGCGACCGCCGCCGATATGGCGAGAACCGGCAGGACATGACCGCTTGCGAGCGTCCCGACGCCCGCTTGCCAGTCTTCGAGCGATCCGCGCGCGTCATAGGGACCATGCGCCGCGCCGTCGAGAATGACAGTTTCGGAACCGCGCGGCCCGAGCGTCACGCGAGGCAGGACAAAGACCGATTGGCCGCCGACTTCATGCCAGCCGGTGCGCAGGACGATCGTCACGCGCCCGACGACGCGCGCACCCGACAGGTAGTTGGCAAGCGCCCTTTGCTGCGCCCGATTGATCCGCAAGCCGCCATCGACAAGCGAAGCGCAGAGCGGCGCGGGATCGCCTTGCAAGGCCGCTTCGGTCACGTGCTGGAGGTGCGCCCGCCCGTCGCCGTCGCGCCATCGCAGATATTTCCCCCAGCCGCGCCCGCCCGGATCGCGGCAGGCCCCAAGGATTTCAAACGGCGCGGCGACCCATTCGCTCGCCTTCGTCTTGGCCTCGCCCCGCCTCTTTTCGACTTCGACATGCAAGCCTTCGGCCCCATCTCGTAGGCGCCGTAAGACACGAAGGCCGGGCCGGGATCGAAAGCCTTGCGCAGCCCCGCCGCCGCCTTGCGCAGCGCGGCAAGGTCCAGCCATTCCGCCGTTGCGTCCGCTGCGTCCCATTTGTCGCGGGGATCGCGAGCGCCGCCGGCCGGATCGATCGCCGCCAGCGCCTTGGCGTCGATGATGGCAACCGAACAGTCGAGCGCCGCGAGAATCGTCGCGACTTCGCGCGCGTATTTTTCGCCCGCCCCATCGTGATCGGGCCAAATCAAAATCGACCGGCCCGCGAGTGGCGTCCAATCGGTCTTGGCCGCCGCGCCGGCGCCGCCGCTGGACGGTGGTGACGATGCTGTTGGGAAAAATCGCCGCCGCCGCTTCGGCCGCTTTCTCGCCCTCGCAAATGACGACCGGCGCCTTCGGCTTCGAGACGAGATCGGGGAGGTTGAACAACGGCCGATGATCAGGCCAAGCCACGAATTGCCAGCCGGCCCCGTCCCTCCATGAGAGCGGACGAAACGTCTTTTTGCCCTCTGCCTCGTTCCAGCGCGCGGCATAGAAGGCGGTTTCGTCATCGGCCGTCGCGTAACGCCAGAGGCCATGGGGCTTGCGACCATAGAGTCGCGCCGCCGCCATCGCGCCCGGTTCCGCGTCGGCCGGCGGGCATGTCGGAGGCGCGCCGTTTTCGGCTTCGGGTGGCTCGCTTTGCCGCGCCGCTTCCGCAAGCTCGGCTGGCGTGAGAGGCGCGAAGGGATTGGAGGCGTCATCCATGACGGCGCCCACCGGTTTCCAGACCGAGCATTTGCGCAAGCAACTGGGCCGCCTCGCCCTGCGGAACACGCGCGAGATAGGCGACAAGCGAAACCGGATCGCCGCCCTTGTCGTCGGTGGCGAAGTCCGCCCAGCGGCCGGTACAGCGGTTGACTTTGAAGCTTCCAAGATGGCGATCGGCGCGGCGCGGATTGAGCACGACGATTTCCGCGCCGACGCGCTTGCCGCCCGGCAAGAGGCGCGCCAAGACGGCAGGGAAGGCCGCCAATGCCGCGCGGTTGATTGCGGCGAAGTCGATCGGGCCGCTCATCCGAAGGCCCTCCCGATGTCTGCCAACGCGACTATTGTCCGCGCCAGTGGCAATGCGAGCCGTAGCGCCGAGCAACGTAGATTGCGGCAAAATTCGCTTCCGGGTCGGCGATCCGGATGGTAAGGTCATGACTGATGCGAATAACTTCCGCCCGGTTTTCCGCGTTCCAGCGCGGGGCCGGGCTTCGCATTTCGCGGGTGCTCATTGCGAGCCTCCCGCGAGCAGGGCTTCCAGGGCATCAATAGGGATAAGGCGCGCGCCGCCCAGCTTGACGCTGGCGAGACGACCGTCCTTCATCCATTGATATAGCAGGGTGCGGGAAACGCCGTACGCTCTTGCCGCCTCTTTTGCGCGCAGCGCGCGCCGAGAGATATGAGGTTGCTGCTGCTGATCCATTTTGAACCGCCTTCGTTCGAGACGGTTCCAGAAAATAGAGGCTTGTTCAGTCTTGTCAGCAAGCCTGAAGGGGCTTCACTTAGCCAACTAGAGCGGAATCCGTTCAGGTTGTGTCGCGGAGGGGGAGTTCAGCGGGCTCATACCCGCAGGTCTCGAAGTAGTTCTCGCATTCGTCCCGCTTGAAGAGGCCGGCGCAGCCCTCCAAGAGGGCGATGAGACCGGCGACAGTGCGCTCGGCCAATTTTCGCAGCGCGGCCTTCAGCTTGGATATCGCCATCTCGATCGGGTTGAAGTCCGGGCTGTAGGGCGGCAGGTATCGCACCGTGCAGTTTTTCCTGGCCAGGATTTCCGCCACTCTCGGGCTCTTGTGAGCCTTGAGATTGTCGAGCACGACGATGTCGCCCTCCTCCAAGGTTGGCAAGAGACAGTGCTCAAGCCAGGCCTCGAACGTCGCGGCGTTCATGGCGTGGTCATAGGCCTTGCGCGCGACGGCGCCTCTCAGGCGCAGGCCGAAGACGAAGGTGATCGCTTTGTAATGGCCGTGCGGAACGCCGCAGCGCAGACGTCGCCCGCGTCGTCGCCGACCGTAGCGGCGCGCCATGTTGGTCATCGCCGCGGTCTCGTCGACGAACACCAGTTTCAGCGGATCGAGGTCGAGTTGACCATCGAACCACCGCCGCCGCCGTTCAAGGACGTCGGGCCGGTCCTGTTCGCTCGCGTGCGCCGACTTTTTTTGAACGTGATGTGGTGGCGGTCGAAAAACCGCCAGATCATCGACGGCGACACCTTCTCGCCCCGCGTACGCTCCAAACGAGCGCAGATTTCGGCCAGCGTCAGGTCAGGCTCGCGCCGGTGAAGGCGCAAAAGGTAGTCCCCATGCGCCTCCACGCGCTGCGAACGCGTGTCGCCGCCCATCGGCAGCGCTGCATAGCTGCCGCGCTCGCGCAATGCCGCCACCCACCGGATTGCGCTGGCAAAGCTAACCCCGAACCGCCGCGCCGCCGCCCGGCAACTCATGCCTTCCTCCCCAACCGCCGAAACCACCCGCTTGCGCAAATCCACCGACAAAGGCCCCATCTCGCGCCGCCTCCGATTGGCGCCGCTCAAGAATCAGATTTCCTCCGATTCGGGGAATCCCGAGCAATTCAACCCGCGCGGAAACCGCTCTAATGGCCCTTCGCTGACTGAATTCGCGGCGCCAGCTCACCGGCCCTCTCCATACGCGAGATGAACGCCTTTAGTGTGGTCCGCCCTGGCGCACTGGGCCATAGAGACTTGATTTCGTCCACGACCATGTCTTGTGACGCAGACGGGTTCTTGATCCGAAAATCTCTAGCCAACCTCAAGGCGCGCGGTTCCCAAGTCTCAGCTCGCCCTTTCCTTCGGCTCTCTCCACTGTTTGTGCCACCCCGAGACGCTCCGGCCCTCGACCGAAGCGCCCTTTTAGCCATCGGCTTCATATCGCGCTCGGCTTCGGCCTTCGCCCAGAAATAGCCTAGCCGGACCGAGGCGTCCACGAGGTGCATCGCTTCCATCGCGGCGAGCCGCTCATTGGGCCTGTCGGGTTTCCCATCTGGCAATAGCGGGATGCCGCCTGCTAAGTCGCGCAGGTGTCTTGTGTGCGCTTCGAGTAGGCGGGCCAATCGTAAGGCTTCGAGAGCGAAAGCGGGCTCCCCTGACCCGGTGACGTCACCATCAAGCGCTTCCAACTTGAAACGCTCAAGTATTCTATCCCTCACGGTTTCAAGTGTTTCGCTCCTGGCACCGGGTCCCATCAGAGCGAATGCGCCAGTGAATTCGAGCGGAACGGCTATCGATTCCAAGTCGCCGTTCTCGCGGTGTATGCATAAGTGGGCGCGCCGCACCTCGATGTCATGAGCGTGTTCGAACGGAACGTCGTCTCTTTCAATATCAACCCGCTCAATGCAAATCTTATCGCCCCGATGAACGATGGCGTCCGGCTTCCGCACGCTCACGGAGCGTTCGATTTCGGCCTTCGCGGGCTCTTGTCCCGCGCTGCTAAGATGGGCTTCCGCGTCTTGTCGGAGACACGCCTTGTCGAATGCACCGAACCAGGGAAACCAGATGAACGGCTGGTGCGGATCTCGAAGTTCCTCCAGTCGTGCTCGCAGCGGGATCGTTTGCCACTCAGACGGCGGCAGGAGATCGGATCGAAAATCAAACTCAACGCCTTCAATCTCGCCAACCCGATCAATCTGACAAATCCAATACATCTTGGCCGTTCGGGCCGCGTCGGCCGGTGACGCCGCAATCTTTTTGCTCTTCGTCATTGTAAACTTCCGAGCGTTGAAGAGGATGTCCTCGTCGGCTCCGCTGCGGTCACGCGAACGCGACAACGTTAGCCGCCTTCGGCTCGCACCATTGCGCCCAAGCTTCCATCATGCTCCGACGCTTTTCTAGCGCATCGCCGCGGCGATAGGCGGCTTCGGCCTTGTTCCCGATCGTATGCGCCAAGGCGGTTTCGCGAAGCTCGGCTGAATAGGGGCTGACTTCCGACGCCCAATCCGAAAACGTGGAGCGGAAACCGTGAGAGGTTACGGCACCGCGCCGGCCCAGGCGATCCAACAGCAAGAGCATCGCCATGTTGGACAGCGGCTTGCCCGGCTTTTGACCGGGAAACACATATTCAGAGCTTCGGGCCTCCGAGAGTTCCTTAACGATGGTGTGTGCGCGTTTGGACAGCGTCACGCGATGCTCTCGGCGAGCCTTCATGCGTTCGGCCGGGATGGTCCACAGTCCGGCCACAAGGTCAAATTCCGTCCATTGGGCATTCAAGACTTCGCTTGTCCGCGTCGCCGTCAGCACCGCCAATTCCAGCGCCAGCGCCGCCAGCGCCGGCCGCGCTCGAAGCTCGGCCATGAACGTCGGCATATCCGCATAGGGCAATGCCGCGTGATGGCCGCGGGTAAGCTTGCCCGGCCTCGGCAAGGTGGCGTCGAGGTGGCCGCGCCATGCGGCGGGATTTTCACCCGTGCGCAGCCTTTCCGCCTTCGCCGCATTCAGGACGCGCTCGATCCGCCCGCGGACGCGCGACGCGGTTTCCGGTTTCGTCTGCCAGATCGGGGTTAGGCAGGCCAGCACGCCCGCCGTGTGCACCTGATCAATCCGCGTGTTCGAGATGGGTTCGCAATAGGTTCGCAAAGTATTTTTCCATTGCTGGCGGTGCTTGGGATTCGAAAAACCCTCTTCGATCCGCTCAACGAGGGCGAGTGCGTAAACGCCGAAAGTTGGAATCCTAGAGGCTGCTTGTTCGGATTGCCTGCGGGCTTCGAGCGGGTCTCCGCCGGCCGCCATTGTCGCCCGCGCGTCATCGCGCAGCCCACGCGCCATTGCCAGCGTCACGCCCTTCAGAGGCGAGCCTAGGCCCATTTCCTTTAGCTTGCCGTCCCGCCGGTACAGAAAAGCCCATTGCCTCGAGCCGCCGGGCCGGACAACGAGATAAAGCCCGTTGCCATCCGAATAGCGCCCCGGCTCTTTAGCGGTCTGGATCGTGCGCGCCGTCAGAAGGTTCTGCTTCCGTTGCCTAGTTGCGATCATTTTGTCCGCCCAACCCGTTGCCCCAACATGTGCCCCAACTAAAAGCACGGATTCGGGGCGGACGTCAATGGACAAGGTGGGACAGTGTGAGCAGGAAAGCCTTCTGCTTTCTAATGATTTCTGATCAGCGCCGAACCAGTTGGGATAGAAGTCGGGCGGACTCCGCCTCCGCCAGCATAACGGACTAAATACCTGAGTTGCAGGTTAGCCTCGCTCGGGCGCCGGCCCCAATAGACGCCGCGCTGGACCGATCCTGGGCCGTGACGCCGCAATAGCATGTCCAGCCCCGTGAATTGGCTTGACTTAATGGGTTTTGGCTCAATGATGACGCCAAACAGCGGGCGAGGGTTGCTCGCGCGATAGGGCTTTCCGCAATTGCGCCATTGGCGATCGATCTTGGTTGCGCTTTGTCTGTTCGCGGCCGGCGTCGGGGAAGCCGGGGCGCAGGAACACATCGGCTCGACGACCGTCGCCCACAATGACGTCACGCGCGATCTTGGCGGCGCCATGGGACCGCTCGCGCCCGGCGATTCGGTCTATCGCAACGAGGTCGTGCGCACCGGCGCGGACTTCGACGGCCAAACTCGTCTTCCTCAATTCGACCAATCTCGGCGTCGGCCCCATTTCGCGGGTGACGCTCGACAAGTTCGTCTATGTCGGCGAGTCGAACGGGCAGAAAATGACCGTCAATCTGGCTAAGGGCATCTTCCGGTTCACCACCGGCGCGCTCGACAAGAAGGCTTATACGATCTCTACCCCGAACGCCGCCATTGGCGTGCGGGGCACCGTGCTGGACATTCGCGTGCAGGGCGCGCTGACCCGGGTCACCCTGGTCGAGGGCCAGGCGCTCGTCTGCCCGCGTCGGCCTGGGATCACCTTCGAGCAGCAGGCCCGGAACTGCGCCAGGGCCGCTGGCGGCCGCGGCGGAGCGCGCTGCGAATGCGTCGACATGACAAACGCCGGTCAGACCGCGCAGGTCAAGAGATCGGGAGGCGCGAGCCAGGCGAGCCTGACCTCGACGCCGGTCAATTTCGCCTCGCTCTGCGCGGGCAATTCGTCCCTTTGCTCCGGCAGCAGCTACGCGTCCGCGGAACAGAGCGGCGGCTTCGCATCGGGCGCGCTCTGCGGACGATAGGACCGTCCGAAGGCGCGCCGCCGGCCAAGCATCGGGGCCGATCGCGTCACGATCCGTAACGCGCGTCCCGCTCCCAGTGCCCCTGATTTAACGCGGCGTTATTGCGGCTTTGACAAGCTTGGGCGATGTCCTTCGCCTTGCCGTTTGTCCGCTCCGCGAGCGATGACGCAGCTGAGGCGCGACTCTCCGGGCTCAGCCTGGCCGCGGTCGCGATCTTTCTGTTCACGCTTGCCGCGTTCTCGCCCCAAGTGCTTGGCGATGGCGACACATGGTCGCATGTGGCGACCGGCGAATGGATCCTTGCCCACGGGGGCCCGCCGCGCGCCGACCCGTTCAACTATTCGATGGCTGGCGCGCCATGGACCGCGCATGAATGGCTGGCTGAAGTTCTGCTGGCGCTTGCGTTCCGCTTTGCCGGATGGAGCGGCGTCGGGCTGTTGACGGGCGCCGCCGTCGCAACCGCGGCGCTGATCGTCGGGTTGACCGCCGCGCGCGACCTTCGTGGCGTAGCGCTCATGGCTGTCGTCGCGATCGGCCTTTCGCTGGTGACGGCAAACCTGCTTGCGCGGCCGCATGTGCTGGCGCTGCCGATCGCCGCCGCCTGGAGCGCCGGGCTCATCGCAGCCCGCGATCGCAATCGTGCGCCGCCGCCCGGTCTCGCCGCGCTGATGACGGCGTGGGTGAACCTGCACGGCGGCTTCATCTTCGGCCTCGCCCTGATCGGGCCGTTTGCGCTCGAGGCGGTGACGCAGGCGCCGGCCGCAGCGCGTCTTAAGGCCGCGCGCGGTTGGGCGACGTTCGCTCTCGCGGCGCTCGCCGCCGCGCTCGTCAATCCCTACGGGGTCGAGGCGCTCCTCCTTCCGTTCCGCCTCATGTCGGTCGAGAACCTGTCGCGCATCAGCGAATGGCGGCCGCAGGACTTCAGCCATATCGGGACGATGGAGCTGGCGCTGTTGGTGCTGCTGGGGCTGACGCTGACCCGGCCGTTCGCCATGCCGCCGATCCGCGCCGCGCTGATCGTCGCGCTCGTCGGCATGGCGCTGCAGCATTCGCGCCATCAGGTGTTGTTGGGAATCATCGCGCCGATGCTGCTGGCGCGGCCGATCGCGACGGCGATCGGCGCCGCGGCGATTGGCGAAGAACGGCGGCGCGTCGCGCGCGTCGCGATGGCCGCGACGGTCGCGGCGGCGCTGCCGATCGCGGGCGCGCGGCTCATGGCGCCGATCGAGCGAACCGATGGCGCCGCCGCGCCGATCTCGGCCTTAAGCGCCGTCCCGCCGGAGCTGAGGCGGAAGGCGGTGCTCAACGGCTATGCGTTCGGCGGCTATCTCATCTTCATGCACGTGCGGCCCTTCATCGACGCGCGCGTCGAGCTCTATGGGGACACGATGCTGAGCCTCTATGACAAGCTCCAGAGTGGCGACCGCGAAGCGCTCGAGACCACGCTCAGGCGCTACGATATCGCCTGGACAATCTTCCCTCCCGACAGCCGCGCCGTCGCCGCGCTCGACCGGGAGCCGGGCTGGCGGCGCCTCTATGCCGACGCCACGGCGGTCGTCCATGTGCGGGCGGAGCCGGTGGTGGGTGGCGGGGCCCGTGGGGATTGAGGGAAGGAGCGCAGGGCGGCTTTGAAGGCGCTCGATTTGGGTTTTCTTGGGCCGGCCCCATTTCGCCGCGAAAACCCTGATTTATGAGGGTTGGAAAAGCTTGGATTTCCTTGGATTCTCTCGTCCGAAATGAGCGTTTTCAATGGGTTATGCGCGATTCTCCGCGAAAAAATTTCTCGCGGCCCTGGGCCTACGGTTGGGGTGGGGCCGCGAAGGTTTGGCATACGGAAAGGCAGGGGCGCTCATGGGACGAGCTTAGCGTCGATTTCTGATTTCCTGCAATCAAATGTCGGCTCTTATAGCGTTATCTGTTGTTTTGGTTAAAATCGGGTCGGGTCGAGGGAGCGATTCGATGAGGGCTGAGGATTTTTCGGCTTGGCTGTCGGCGATTGCGGGGATGAGCGTGGCGCAGCGGCGCCGAGGCCTTGGCGGCGCTTGAGAAGGCGGGCGTCGCCGCGCCGGAAGATTTGGCCGCGCCTTCACCGGGAAAGCGACGCGGCAAGCGGACGGAGGATGCGCTTGGAACGACCGGCGTCGAGCGGGTCGAGAGCAGGGCTGTCCGCATTGCGCCGGCCGCGAGATCGTCGGCTGGGGCCGCTCGGACGGGCTTTTGCGGTTTCGCTGCAAGAGTTGCGGGCGCACGTTCAACGCGCTGACCAAAACGCCGATGGCGCATCTGCGCAAGAAGGAGAAATGGCTCGATCACGCCCAGGCGATGATCGAGGGCAAGAGCCTGGCGAAGACCGCGGCGCTGTGCGGCGTCCATCCGACGACGGCCTTCCGCTGGCGGCATCGGTTTCTGCGCGCGCCTGGCCGACGACAAGCCTCGAAGGTTGAGCGGAATCGTCGAGGCGGATGAGACCTTCATCCTCGAATCCTTCAAGGGCCGCTGGTCCGACCTGCCGCGCAAGGCGCGCAAGCGGGGCGGAACGGCCCGGCATCCGGGCCCTATCAGGACAATATTCCCGTCCTCGTCGCCCGCGACCGGAAGGGCGCGACCTTCGACGCCGTTCTGCCGCAGGACGACAGCGCTTCGATCGCCGCGGCGCTGACGGGCGTCGTTACGCCCGCAAATCATCTCGTCGGCGATGGCGGCAAGCCGATGGCCGCCTTCGCCCGCAGAGCCGGCATTCCCTTCCACGCCGTGCCCTCGCCGGGAAAGCCGACCCCCGAGGCGCCGCATCTGCACATCAACAACGTCAACGCCTACCACAGCCGCCTCAAGCAATGGCTCAACCGCTTCAACGGCGTCGCCACCAAGAACCTGCCAAGCTATCTCGGCTGGCGCCGCGCCCTCGAAGCCTGGGGCCAACACCTCGACCCGCCAAACTGGATCGTCGGCGCAATCGGAAACGGACCATACCAACAGATAACGCTATAAGAGCCCAAATGTCGCCCTGCGTCGTCTTTACTCTGGCAGCCCGGCCTGCCGTAGTGCGCCCGCCATCTTCTCGCGATAGGCGGAGTCGAAGCAGACAAGCTTATAGAACGCGTCGGCTTCGCGAATGGTCATCGTCGGATACATCTTGAGAAGCGCCGCGACATGCTGCTTGGCTTCGTCGACCCGGCCGAGGAACGGCAGCGTGTAGGCGAGATCGAGCTGCGACAGCCAGAACAATTCGAAATACCCGTGCTGGAACGCCTCGTAAGCCTCTTGATATTCGCCCTTCACCCACGCCCGTTTCGCAGTTGGCCACCACCAGTCTGGGTCGGCGGAGGGCCCCGCCAGCTTGAGGGCCTTTTCCGCCATCGCCACGCCTTCGTCCCAGTGACCGGTAAACGCGACAAACTGCCCTACCGGCCCTAACACGGTCGGGTCGTAAGGACTGATCGCGGCGGCTTTTTCTCCCTCGACCAGAACGCGGTCCGCCTGACAGGTCGCCCAGTAGCCCAGGGTGACGGTAAACGGAGTGCCGCTGTCCATTGGCGCGAGATCGCGGGCGCGCAGGGCCGCCTGCAACACCCGATCTCCGAGATGGGCGCGTTTTTCGACGCTCGCTTCCTCCGGCGGGAGGCCCCAGCCAAAGGTCCTCTGCGCGTTGAGGACAGTGGCGAGGGCGACCATACATTGGGGTTGGACGGGTCTGTTTTCGCCGCCGCTTCGAGGCAGTCGCGAGCTTGCCCGGCCGTCTCTGGCTTGGACAGACAAGAGAGCCTTGAAGGACGCAACCCCAGGCCGTTTTGCCGATGTCGCCTGTGGAAGAAAGGCGCGTGTATTCGGCGTTGAGCATTGCATAGGCCAGCGCCGATGCCGCGTGCCCCGCGACTTCAGCCTCGGCGGCCGTTGTGGTTGGCTTTTCGATGACGGGCGAAATCGTCTGCGACCAGAGGCGCGCGCCTGAATGCACGTCGTTGAGCTGGTACGTCACGCGCAACGCGTCGCCGCCGGCCTCCAGATTGCCGGTGACGACATAGTCTGCGTTCAATTGCCGCCCGGCTTCGGTCGGATCGGCGGCGCTTTCCGCGCCCGCCGTCCGGCCGACGATGCGCCAAAGTACGCGCTGCTTGTGACGTCCTTCGTTTTCTGGCCGATGCGCTGGGCGAGCGTGTCGTAGTGAGGGTCGCCGGTCACGTTGGCGAACGGTAGGATTGCGACGGTCGGCACGCCGAAAGGGGCCGCCCGCGCCGATTCCGACGAGGAGGCGACGGTCGCGGCGGGTTTGAACGTTTTGAGGTACCATGCGGCCGCGCCAGCGATAAGGAGCAGGCCGCCACCGCGGCGGCGGCCAGGGCGAGCCGGCCTCGCAGCGCCGGCTTCGGCTCGAGGCCTGACGTTGGGCTTGCCGACCTCGACCGAGTAGGCGCGCACCGGCTCGGAGATGTTTTTTAGCGCCATCGCGCCGAGATCGCTGACATTCAGATCGAGCCGAGACTTGACCTGCCGATAGGCGTCCTCCGAGAGGCAGATCGCGCCGGGCTTGGCGACGCCTTCCAGTCGCGCGGCGATATTGACGCCATCGCCCATCAGGTCGCCGTCGTCTTCCTCCACGACGTCGCCGAGATGGACGCCGATGCGAAATTCGATGCGGCGGTCCTCCGGCACGCCCGAGTTGCGCTCAACCATCGCGTTCTGCACTTCAATCGCGCAGCGCACCGCATCGACCACGCTGCGAAATTCGATGATCGCCCCATCGCCGGTGCGCTTCACAACCCGGCCCTTGTGCACGGCGATGGTGGGATCGATCAAATCGCTGCGCAAAGCCCTCAGCCGCGCAAGCGTGCGCTCCTCGTCGGCGCCGGTCAGCCGGCTGAAGCCGACCACGTCGGCGGCAAGGATCGCCGCTAGCTTGCGGGTCTCAGTCGTCACGGCGCCTCCCGAACGGGTCAGCAATAGAGCTTCATCGCGCCGTCACGGAATAGAGCAGTCCTTGCGTGCAAAATCAATGATACGGTTGCCCGGCAGGTTCAGGGCAGGGCGCCGTGCTGGCTGAGCTCGCGCTCGAGATCGACGGCAGGGGTAAAGTGGATCGCCGGCATGCCGAGCGCTCGCGCCGCCTCGATGTTCTTGAGCGAGTCGTCGACGAACAGGAGTTCCTGCGGCCGTCTCCCGACCCGCTCGAACAGGATCTCAAAGATGCGCAGATCGGGCTTCGCTGCGCCGACATGGCCGGAGATCACCGCGTGGTCGAACTCGTTCGAGGAAGTCGAACATCTGCCGCGCGATCGCGAACTTGACGGTGGCGAAGTTGCTGAGCGCATAGACCGGACGGCCGGCGGCCCTCAGACGCCGAAGCAGCGCGACATTCTCCTCGATCGGTCCGCCGATGGTCTCGATCCACCGCTCGTCGAAGAGATGCAGCTCACGGGCGAATTCGGGAAAGGCCTTGGCGCGCTCCGCCACCGCCTTCGAGAAGTCGGCGGCAATGTCGGTGAGGGAAACGAAGTCCATCGACAGCGCGGCGGCCAGGAACCGCTCCATCCGCGCCTCGTCCTTGATGGTCTTGCGGAAGAGGTTGCGCGGATTCCAGCGCACGAGCACGTTGCCGATGTCAAAGACGACGATCATCAGGGGTTCCTTTGCTGGGCTGCCGAGGCGGCGAGATAGCCCTCGCGCACGGGCGAGCCGACCGCAAGCGGAGCGGGCTTATTCTCGAGCCTGGTGAGACAGGCCGATGAGGGGGAGGATGTCGCTATTACCCGCCATGGAAAGGTCGTCGCCGATCTGCGCCCCTCCGCCGAACGCGCCGTTCGGCAGCCTAGCCATGCGCTCGTCGCGGACATCGTGGAGCGCGCTAAAGCTAGGTCGAAGTCCGGGTGAAAGCGCCGTCGACATTCTCCGTCGGATGCGAGATGGCGAGTGGGACTGATCTATCTCGATGCGTCGGTTCTCATACCGCCGCTGGTAAGCGACGGATCCATCACCCTGCTGACTTTATCACCGCCGAGCGGATAGTCCGCGATTTCGCGACGAAGCTCGCGGCCGCAGACGCGCTGCATCTGGCGAGCGCAAAAAATGCCGGCGCGACATTGGCGACCCTGGACGCGCGGCTCGCCGAGGCGGCGCGGGGGCAGGGGGTCGCGGTAGCGGACTTCAGCTAGGCGGGAAGCCGCGAGCGCGCGGCGCCGCGCACTCGCTTTTCTCCTGCCCGTCTCGCTCAGATCGTGTTCGACTTCATCTGGTCGGCGATGTAGTCGGCCTGACGGATCGCGAGGGTCACGATCGTCAAGCGTCGGGTTCTCGGCCCCGCCGGTCGTAAACTGGCTGCCGTCCGAGATGAACAGGTTCTTGATGTCGTGCGTCTGGCCGTGATTGTTGACCACGCCGTCGCGCGCATTGTCGCTCATCCGGTTCGTGCCGAGATTGTGGGTCGAAGGATAGGGCGGCGTTGGGAAGGTGCGCGTCGCGCCGACCGCCTCATACATCGCCTTGCCCTGCCCATAGGCATGGTTGCGCATCGCGATGTCGTTCGGGTGGTCGTCGAAATGCACGTCCACGACCGGCAGGCCCCATTTGTCCTTCTGGTCGCTGAGCGTGATCCGGTTCGTTTCCTGCGGCATGTCCTCGCCGACGATCCACATCCCGGCCATATTCGAATAGCCGTCGATGCGCGGTGGTGAATTCGCGGCCCCATGCGCCCGGATTGAGGAAGGCGGCCATGAAGGGAAGGCCGAGGGAGAGCGTCTCCAGTTCGTAGCCGCCGACGAAGCCGCGGCTCGGATCGTTTCGCGCCTCGTCCCGCATGATGCCGGCCATGGTCGTGCCCCGATACATGTGCACCGGCTGCTCAAAGATGGCGTAGACCGATCCGGTCGTGTGACGCATGTAGTTGCGGCCGACCTGGCCCGAGGAATTGGCGAGCCCGTCAGGAAACTTGCGACGAGGCGGAGTTGAGCAGAAGGCGCGGGCTTTCGAGCGAATTGCCCGCGACCGCGACGATGCGCGCCTTCTGCCGCTGCAGCTTGCCGTCGGCGTCGAAATAGGTGACGCCGGTGACCTTGCCCGAGGCGTCGTGCTCGATCTGCGCGACATGCGACTCCGGGCGAACCTCCATGTTGCCGGTCGCCTCGCCCTTGGGGATCTCGGTGTAGAGCGTCGACCATTTCGCGCCCCACTTGCAGCCCTGGAAACAGAATCCGGTCTGCTGGCAGGAATTGCGGCCGTCGCGCGTCGACGGAATTGATCGCCATCCGGCCGGTGTGGCACTCCTTGTAGCCGAGCTTGTCGGCGCCCGGCCTTGAAGACCTTGAAATTGTTGCTGCCCGGCAGTCCCGGCAGGCCGTTCGTGCGGGTGACCCCCATCTTGTCCTCGGCCTTGGCGTAATAGGGCTCGAGCTCGGCGAGGGTGATCGGCCAGTCGAGGAGATTGGCGCCGGGGATGTGGCCGTAGGTCGAGGCGTCCTTGAACTCGTGCTCCTGGAAGCGGAGCGAGGCGCCTGCCCAGTGGGTCGACGTTCCGCCGACCGCCTTGACGATCCAGGCGGGCAGGTTGGGGAAGTCCTTGTGAACCCGCCAGCTCGCCGGAGGTCGTGCGCATGTCCTTCCAGGCGAGCTGGGCGAAGCTGTCCCATTCGTCGTTGATGAAGTCCTCGTATTCGATGCGCTTGCCCGCTTCGAGCACGACGACCTTGACGCCCTTCTGCGCCAGCTCGTTGCCAAGCGTGCCGCCGCCCGCGCCCGATCCTACAATGACGACGACGCTGTCGTCGTTCTGATCGAATTTCGCTGCCATGTCCGTTTCCTCGCGTGAATGGGCTTTCGTTCGCCTGGTCAGAGCCAGGTGATGTCGTCGAAGCCGCGATGGATGTATCCGCCCTTGGAGAAGGACTCGCCCTCGTATCCGAAGATCGGCCAGATCTCCTTCTGGTTGTAGAGCGAGACGATCAGGCCGGAGCGGATCGTCTCGAACATCGGATCCGCGCTCTGGTTCTTGAGGATCGCGACCCGGTCGGCTTCCCATGGGCGGCCGACGTAGCCTCCCTCGCCCGCGGCCCCGTCGAGCGCGGCGACGAACGCCTCGATCTCAGCCTTCATCTCGGATTGCCCGCGGCCTTCTCGTCGTAGCCTTTCATCGCGATCGCGTAGTAGCGGTCGGCAACCTTGTCATGCGGGTAGATGTCGCGCGCGACGAGGATCAGGGTCTTCATCGTCTCGGGCTTCAGGCCCTTGACGTCGAGGGCCCACGCTTCGGAGGCGTTGAGCAGGGCGCCTGTCGAAGTGATCGCGATCGGCGGCTGCGAAACCGCTCGCCGACCGTTGCAGGAATCCGCGTCTGGACAGGGCGCCTCCTGGGGGCGTGGCGTCGGTTGCGGTCATGGGTGTCTCCTCCTGTTTTTATTGTGCGAGATTCGTTGGCGCGGCCGGCTACCGGAAGCGGCCGGACTTCTGCAGCACCTCGATCTTGTAGCCGTCCGGATCTTCGACGAAGAAGAAGCGCGCGATCTGCTTGCCGTCCTTGTTGAACTCGACGATCTTGCGCGGCTTGAGGCCCTCGGCCTCGAAACGGCGGTGCTCCGCGTCGAGGTCCTCGACCACGAAGGCGACATGGCCGTAGCCGTCGCCAAGATTGTAAGGCTCGGTGCGACCCTTGTTGATCGTCAGCTCGACTTCGTAAGGGCTCTCGGAATTCGAGAGATAGACGAGGGTGAAGTCGGGGAAGTCGAGCCGGTCGGCGATGTCGAGCCCGAAAGCCTTTTTGTAGAAAGCGAGCGACCGCGCCTCGTCCAGCACGCGGATCATCGTATGGATCGCTTTCGCCATGTCTGCTCGCTCTGAGTCGCCGCTTGCGGCCGACAGGAACGGCTAGCGAAGCGCGGAAGCGGGCGGGTGTTATCGGCTTACTACGCCGCCTGCGCGTTTCAGGCGGCCTCGGCGCGCGCTCTTCCGCCGCGCTCGCGGAAGTTCGAGCGGTGACGCAGATGCAGCGCAAGTGCGAGGTGAAGTTGGGGACTTCCCCGCGAAGGAGCAGGATCTCCTGATGCAGCGTCGAGATGAAACGCGGCACGCGTCATCCCCTCATCCGCCGCGATATCCTCGAGGATGTCCCAGAACACCTTTTCCAGGCGAATGCTCGTGCTCTGGCCGTTAAGCCGTATGGAGCGCGTTTCGAAGGCGTAGCTGTCCGGGCGACTGACTGGCGAAAAGATGGCACATGTTTCCTCCTTCGACCGCTTCGCCCCGTTGCAACGGCCGGCGTGCGAACGTCCGCCGCCCGACGGACGTCCGGTTTGATTTAGAACGTTTCTAAAATCCGACTTTAGGACGCTTGCGGGTCGCCGTCGAGGGCGGCGCCGGCCTGTAAGGGCGAGACGGTTGGCCATTGGATGGCGCGGCGAAAAAGGCGGGGCAGGGCGGCGGAACTCGGGCGCCGTTCCCGGGAAAGCTTCCGTCGGGTCGGAGTTCGTCAAGACGCAGGCGCGCCTCGTGCTCCATTGCGCCTCCTCCGATTTTTACGGCGGCACTGTCTATTCGGTCTCGACCCGAATAGACTGGGCCGCAACTGTTGGAGGCCTGGGATGAAACGCACTCTCCTTAGGATGCTTGCCGCCGCGACCGCCGCAGCCGCTCTCCGTTTCCGGTTTCACGATAGCCGCCGTCGCCCAGAGCGATACCGCCGCCGCGCCGAGCGGCGCCCCCGCCGCCGCACCGAGCGGCGAGAAGCCAACCGCACGCCGAGCAGGTGCGGCATTGGGCGGAGGTGGGCATCGACTCCAGCTCAAGGGCCTGAAGTCCAGTCTTCGGCTGACCGCCGACCAGGAAAAGGACTGGGGTCCTTTTGAAGCCGCGGTCAAGGACGCCGAGACGGCGCGCGTGCTCGCCCTGCAAAAGGAGCAAAGCACCAACTTGTCGCCGATGGATCGCAACGCCGCGAAGGCGGACCGCCTCGAGCAGAGCCAGGCCAATCTCGAGAAGATCATTGAAGCGGCCAAGCCCCTGTACGCCAGCCTCGACGATAAGCAGAGACCCACGTTCATCAAGCTTGGACGCATGCTCGTCCCGGAGCGCGGGCAATTCGCCAAGGCGATCAGGCGTCTCGGCCTTCACAGCGCGGAATAGGGGCGGACGCGGGAAAAGCGACGCGATCCGCTGTCTGAACTTCAGGCGGATGCTGCTCGCGTCGCCAAACGCGCTGCTACCGGGAAAACTTCTTATACTTCAGCCGGTGCGGGATGACGCTGTCGAGCCGAGGCGGCGCTTCTTGTCCTCCTCGTAGTCGGCGAAATTGCCCTCGAACCATTCGACATGGCTGTCGCCTTCGAAGGCCAGCATGTGGGTGGCGATGCGGTCGAGGAAGAAGCGGTCGTGGCTGATGATGACGGCGCAGCCGGCGAAATCGAGCAGCGCCTCCTCCAGCGCCCGCAACGTGTCGACGTCGAGATCGTTGGTCGGCTCGTCGAGCAGCAGCAGGTTCGCGCCGCTCTTCAGCATCTTGGCGAGATGCACGCGGTTGCGCTCGCCGCCTGAGAGCTGGCCGACCTTCTTCTGCTGGTCCGCGCCCTTGAAGTTGAAGGCGCCGACATAGGCGCGCGAGTTGACCTCGCGCTTGCCAAGCTGAAGCAGGTCGTAGCCGCCGGAGATTTCCTCCCACACATTCTTCTTGCCGTCGAGCGCGTCGCGCGACTGATCGACATAGCCAAGCTGAACGCTCTCGCCGATCTTGATTGCGCCCGAGTCCGGCTTCTCCTGGCCGGTGATCATGCGGAAAAACGTGGTCTTGCCGGCGCCGTTGGCGCCGATGACGCCGACGATGCCGCCCGGCGGCAATTTGAACGTGAGCTTGTCGATGAGCAGGCGGTCGCCGTAGCCCTTCGACAGGGCCTCGACGTCGACGACGTTCTGGCCGAGCCGCTCGGCCACGGGAATGACGATCTGCGCGCCGGTCGGCGCCTTCTCGTTGCTCTTCCTGACGAGTTCGTCATAAGCAGCGATACGCGCCTTCGACTTGGTCTGACGCGCTCGCGGCGACGAGGCGATCCACTCGCTTTCCTCGGCAAGCGCCCGCTGCCGGGCGGCGTCCTCGCGGCCTTCCTGCTCGAGCCGCTTCTGCTTCTGCACGAGCCAGGCGTGAATAGTTGCCCTCGTAAGGAATGCCGCGGCCGCGATCGAGCTCGAGAATCCAGCTCGTCACGTTGTCGAGGAAATAACGGTCGTGGGTGACGATGAGGATCGCGCCCGGATAGGCGCGCAAATGGCCTTCAAGCCAGTTGACGGTCTCCGCGTCGAGATGGTTGGTCGGCTCGTCGAGCAGCAGGAGGTCGGGCTTCTCCAGCAGCAGGCGGCAGAGCGCGACGCGCCGCCTTTCGCCGCCCGAAAGCTTGGCCACATCGGAATCGTCCGGCGGGCAGCCGAGCGCGTCCATCGCCTGCTCGACCTGGCTCTCGAGGTCCCACAAGCCCTTGGCCTCGATCTCGTCCTGGAGCGCCGTCATCTCGTCAGCGGTCTCGTCGGAATAGTTCATGGCGAGCTCGTTGTAGCGGTCGAGGATCGCCTGCTTCTCCTTCACGCCCAGCATGGCGTTGCCTTTGACGTCGAGCGCGGGATCGAGTTCCGGCTCCTGCGGCAGATAGCCGACCTTGGCGCCCTCGGCGACGAAACCTTCGCCGACGAATTCCGTGTCCAGTCCGGCCATGATCCGCAGAAGCGTCGACTTGCCCGAGCCGTTGACGCCAAGCACGCCGATTTTCGCGTCCGGGTAGAACGAGAGGTTCACGTTGTCGAGAACCTTCTTGCCGGCCGGATAGGTCTTGGAGAGACCTCGCATATGATAGATGAACTGGCGCGCGGCCATGAGAATTCCTGAATTGTTCGGAGATTGCCGCGGGCATATCAGGGCGGGGCGGGGGAGGCAAGGCGCGGCAATGCGTGGGAGGCGACCGCAGATCGGCTGTCTCTATAGGCTCAGCTCGCCTGTCCCTCGTCGATCCACACCGTCATGCCAGGTTCGAGCTTCGGCGTCGGGCCGATGGGATCGGCGCGCAAAAGAAAGCTGTTGAGGTCGTGGTCGCCGACCGCGCGCGCCGCCCGCCAGACCGCGAATTCTCCGAGCGGCCTAAGCTCGGTGACCTTGGCTTCGAAGCGGTCGCCGGCGGCCGTCCGCAGCGCGAGCTTTGAACCGATCGTGACGCCTCGGAGACGGTCCTCGCGGATCGTGAAGGTGAACCAACGGTCGCCGGCGACAGCGAGCGTCAAGACTGGCTGGCCCGGAGAAATCGCTTCCCCGGGCTCGGCGACGAGGAGACGCGCGATCCCGTCGACGGGCGAGGTCAGTGTCGTCTTGGCGATCTGGGCGTCAAGGTCCGCGACGGTCGCGAGCGCCAGCGCCACCTGGCTCTGCGCGACGGCGAGTTCCTCCTTTGTCGGTCCAGCCTGGCTCTGGGCCAGGGCCGCCTTGGCGAGGACAAGGCTTGCCTGGGCCTCGCTCAACGCCGCGGCGTCCTCGTCGAACTGTTGCTTGCTCGCGTAGTTCTTCGCCGCCAGAGTTGAGACCCGCGCGAACTGCTCCTTCGCCAGCGTGACGTTGGAGTCGGCGATTGCGACATTCTGCGCCGCGGTGTCGCGCTCTTCCTGTCGCACGCCCGCCTCCACATTGGCGAGGTTGGCCTGCGCCGATTCCGCATTGGCCTTTGCTTCCTCGAGCGAGGCTGCGATCTCCGGGCTCGACACCTTCGCGATCACCTTGCCCTTGCGCACCGGCTGCAGCGGTTTCACTGGCAACGATGCGAGCCGCGCCGAGATTTCGGGCGCGATGCGGATTTCGGTCTCGTGCACGACGCCGATCAGCGGCGGCCGAGGCTTTCGTTGCGTCTCGAAGCGAAAGCCGACGGCTGTGGCCGCTCCGATGAGCACCACCGCCCCCAGGATTGCGACTGTCCGCCCTCTAGCGTTCATGGAGCGCCTCGTTACGCGACACGATACTGGTCGATACGGCCGCGAGCAGGCCGTAGACAATTGTGAGAATCCAAAGGGAAATCCAGTCGCGCTTCACCTCGAGGATCCTTGCGCCCATCTGGTTGATGCGAACGAATCCGTCGATCGCCGAGGTGCTGGGAATGACGCGGCTGGCGGCGCGAATAAAGTCAGGAATGGCTTCGACCGGCCACGACACTCCGACCTGGAAGAAGAGCGGCAGGCTGACGGCGATGAATAGCAACACGGCCGTCTCGCGGCGGGTGAACCAGGCGCTGACGAACTGCGCCAGGAAGCTGACCGATAGAACGAAGGGAACGGCCATCAAGACGAGATCCTGAAGACGTCCGAGCGTCGAGAAGCCGTAAACCCGCGGCAGGACGATCAGGTAGAGGGCGAGGCCAAGCGCCGCAAAGCAGAGATGTGCGAGCGCCTGACCAAATACCGCGCGGGCGCCGGAACGGAGCCGCCGGTTTGCGAGTCCGGCCGCTGCGTAAGCCGCTCCGCCGAGCGACGCGACGCCGAGGAGCAGCGTCTGCTGAAGGATGAGGATGAAGGCGGCCGGCACGACATAGCTCGCATATCCGCCCGTCGGGTTGAACAGCGGTTGAGACAGGAAATCAATCGGAGAGGCGCCGCGCGTCATCGCCGCATAAACGAGACTGCCTTCGCTGCGCGCGCCGCGTGTCGCGATATTGGCGGAGACGGTCGACGCGGCTTCCGATATGCCCTGCAGCGTGCGGCTGTAGAGGAGGAAATAAGCCGCATCGACGTAAGCCGCGATGCGCGCCTGCTCGCCGCGCAAGACTTGACGCTCCGTGTCTTTGGGAATCGCGAGGATCGCGAACACGTCATGGCGGTCGAGAGCGGCCTGGGCGTCGGTCAGCGTGTTTGCCCGCACTGCGACCTTGAGCGCCTCGTCGGCGTTCAGCGTCTGCACAAGGTCGCGGCTGAGGGCGGTTTGATCCTGATCGACGACGGCGATCGGTATGGTGCGAAGAAGCTGGCCGAGATAGGGCTGCGGATAGAGCAATCCGTACAGGACCGGCGCAAGCACGATCAGGCCCAGAACCCCGCGGTCCCCGAGAATCCGCTGGACCTCATTGCCCATTGCGATGGCGACGCCTCGCCCGTACCGGATCGGGAGAGCGGGCTCCGCCTCGCGCCGCGGCGGGGCGTTGGCGATCGCGCTGAGCCGCGCCCAGGCGAGCGCGAAATAGAGGCAGGCGAGGCCGGCCAGAATCGCGAACGGCCTGACGGAGTCCAAAGGAGGCAGGCCGCGCGCCGCCTGGTCGAACAGGACCCGCAGATACCAGCGCAGCGGCAGCGCGGCGCCCCAGACCTTAGCGAACGTTCCCATGGCGGCGATCGGAAAGCCGACCCCGGCGAAGCCGAAGGCGGGATTGCAGAATATCGCGATCAGGCTGAGGCCAGTCGCAAGCGCCTGCGTCAGCAGAACCAGCAAAGCTCCGAAGGAAAGATAGGCGATGAGCAGGAGACAGGCCGCGGCGGCGACGAGCACCGGGTCGCCCCGGAACGAGATTCCGTAGAGGACGTGGAGGATGGCGGCGTCCACCACCATCATGACGAGAAAAATGCCGAACAAAGGCATGAGCTTGCCCATGAGCGCGACCAGCGGGCGCCCGCCGGCGGCGCGCATCCAGGCTCGCTTGCTTCTCCGGGAGAACTCCGAGCCGACCGCATAGCCGCCCGCGATCGCCGTGACGACGTGCAGCACGGTCGGCAGGATAGCCCTCAGCAGGAACTGGGCGAAGTTCAGCGCCGGGTTCGACAGGACATATTGTTCGGCGACGAGCGCGCCTGGCTTGTAGCCGCCGCCTTCCGACTCGCGCGGCAGCGCAGCGGTCGCCGCCGCGACCGCGCTGGATATGGCCGAAGCTGCGTTGTTGCCCGGGGTGAAGTATTGCCGATTGTACAAAGTGACGACCTGAGGCCGCTTCCGGGCGAGGAGATCGCGTTCGAAGTTCTCCGGGATGTAGACAGCCGCAATCGCGTCGCCGGAGCGGACAGCCTGCATGGCGCTCCTCATGTCGCTCGACCGCTCGGCGACTGTCACGCCCGGCGCGGAAGCGATCGACTGTACATAAATGAGCGAGGTCGCGGATCGGTCGGCGTCGACGATGGCGACCCGAAGGTTGCGAATGACCGCATTGCTGAACGTGAGCGTCAGGATGGCGAAGGCGAGGACCGGAACCAGGACGGCCAACACAAGCGCGACCCCGTCGCGCTGCATCCAGCGCAACTCGCGTGTGGCGACGAGAAGCAGCCCCGGCTTTGGCGGCGGCCTCATTTGCGCTCGGCGGTCGGCCATTCGGCGTAGACGCTCATGCCCGGCCGAAGGGCGGGGAGCGGGGAGACCGGATAGGCGCGCACCTCGAACGTCCTCAGGTCGAAATCGCCGGTGGCGCGTGTCGCGCGCCATCCCGCATATTCGCCGCGCGTCTCGATGAGCTTGACCTCCGCCTCGATTTGCTGGTCCCCGAGGGCCGGGACGCGCATTTTGAACCTGTCGCCGACCTTGAGCCCCGTGACCAGATCCTCGCGGAGATTGAATCGCAGGTAGACGTCGTTGAGGTCGTAGAGCGAGAGAAGCGGCACGCCGGGAGAGACATATTCCCCGAGCTCCGCTCCGATCTGATAGACCTGCGAGGCGATCGGCGCCCTGACCGTGAGTTCGTCGACGTCGGCCTTGATCGTATCGACGCTCGCTTGCGCCTTGAGCACGTTGGTCCGAGCGATCTCGCGTTCTTCCTTGGTCGCCCCGTTCACCGCCTCCTCATAGGCGAGCTGGGCGCGGTCCTGATCCCGCCTCGCCACTTCGAGCGAATTCGTCGCCTCGTCGAGCCGTTGCAGCGGCGCGTTGCCCGTGCCGGCGAGGTCCTTGATGCGGGCATAGGTTTTGTTGGCGAGCTGGAAGTTGGACTGGGCGCTCTCAAGGGCGGCTTTTTTCTGATCGATCACCTCTGCGCGCGTGCCCACCAGGATGTTGGCGAGCTGGGCTTTCGCGACGCCGACGCCGGCCTCAGCCTGGCGCCATTTGGCGATCAGCTCCGGGTTGTCGATCTCGAACAGCAATTGCCCTGCGGCGACGTTTTGGCCGCGCTCGACGGGACGCTTGCCGACCCGGCCCTCGACCCGCGCGGCGATGTCGACGCGGGTCGCGTCGGCTTCGCCCTGGACGATGAGCGGCTCGGGCCGCGCCAGATACCAGATCGAGAGGCCGACAATCCCGGCGAGGATAAGGGTCACGATCGTCGCGGCCGCCGTTGCGCTTGCCGTTGCTCGCTCGCGCGGCGGCTCGGCTTTGACGCGAACGTCAGGCGCCTGGCTCTCTTTCACGTCCGTCATGCGGATGCTCCGCCGCGAGGGCCGCCCGACGCTGATCGTTGCCGCGCCCGTCCCAGCGCGCCAGCATAACGGACGAAAGCATGAGCCGCTATTTTGCCCGGCTTGCAGTTTTGAGCTCGCGCAGGGTTGAATTGCGGGAAGCGCGGGACGCGACTAAAAAGATGGACGAGTGCGCGGCGTTCGAATGGACCGTAATCGTGAGGAGGCCGATAGGGCGTCGTGAGCGACGCCCGTCTCTCGACGGGCTATGGGCCGTCGTGGCGATCCAGAGCCGCCGCTCCTGCCCTTCATCCCCTGGATTGCTTTCCCCCGGACTTGATCCAGGGGTCGCAATGACGAGCGCGTTCTCGATCGCATCACGCTCTGGGAGAGCCTTGCATGCGTTCACGCCTTTTTTTGGCGACGATGCTGGCGGCGCCGGGCTTGGCGGTCGCCGCTGAGCCTCCGGTGACGATCGACCAGTTGCTGGCGCAAGGGTGGGAGATCGCGGGCTATGCGAGCGGCTACGACAACCGTACGTCGCTGATCCTCTTTCGCCACCCTGGCGTGAATGCGCTGGTCCAATGCGGCGTTCTCTACGACGTGACTCGCAATCCGCGCACGATCATCAATTGCTACGAGCTGCGATAAGCGGAGGCCTCATAACGCCAAGCTGACCAGGCCCGTGACGATCAGGCTCACGGCCCAGACGCTTTCGAGATTGAGCCAGGCGCTGCGCAGGAGTTTGAGCCCGGCCCAGCGGTAGACGATCCACGCCATCGCGCCGCCTGCGGCGACCATGGCGATCGTATGAACCGTGGACACCGCAATCGACGTCGCAATCCCCGAGCGCATCAATTCGGTCATGGCCTCATGCCCGCGGCCGGCCGCCGACGAGGAAGCGGCTTCGGAGCCGCCGGAACAGAGACCAAGCGCGATTGGGGCCAGCATGAGTCCGGCGCCATGCGCCGTCGCGGTCAGGAACGACCACAACGTCAGATGTCTTGGGCCTAGCCGCGCCGCGATGCGCGGATGGCGTCGATTGATCAGCTTGTAGACCCCGAACGCCGCGACAGCGCCGCCCGCGACCATTCGTATCGCATGGCTCCAGTCGAGATAGGCAAGGAAGAGAACGAAGGGCAGAAGCGCTGCGGCCATCGCGAGGAAATGTCCGCCGGCGAGCGGAAGGAAAGTCGCGAACACCGCCCGTTCCCTTTTCGCCCACATGCCGTTTGAAACCGCGAGCGGCCAGCCCATTCCGGGGTTGAGCCCGTGGTAGGCGCCGAGCGCGATCACCGCGAGCCAAAGCTCGGGACGCCAGCCGACGCTCATCGTCGCGTCAGTCAGGCGGAGGGATAGCAGAACGAATCCGTCGAGCAGTCGCCCCCCTCCAACCGGATCTGGTGCGCGCCGTGGCCGGCTCCGAAGTCGACGAAGAAGTCCTTGTCGAGCTCTATCCCGCCATTCGGGCCGACGTTGCACATGACCTCGACGCCTGGAACCCCCTGCGGATAGAATTGCGAGTCCCATGTGCTGTAGAGCGAATTGGTCAGATAGACGCGCCTGCCGTCCCGGCTGATCTCCACCATCTGCGGGCCGCCGCCGAAGGGCCGGCCGTTCGGGTGGGCGGCGTGCTTCGCAATGCCGCCGATCTTGACCGAGCCCGTGAGCTTCGGGCTCATCGGGTCGGAGACATCGTATTGCCTGAGTTCGCCCGTTCCCCAGCACGACACATAAAGAAAGCGGTCGTCGAGCGAGAGGTCGATGTCGGTCACAAGCGGCGGGGCGGCGCCGAAGCCTTTGAGCAGATCGGGCAGAAGCGCCTTGTCCGCTGGCTCGGGCGGGATTGTCGCGGTCTTCGCGATCGAGAACTTCTCGCCTTCGCGCCGCCACGTCCAGATCGATCCCTCGAGGTTCGTCGTGTCGACCACAACGCCGAGGAATCCGTATTCTTTGACCGGGTCATGAGCAGGCCGGATTTCGAGCGCCATCTGGTGATTGGCGCCGAGGTCGATCGTCTGCACGTTCTTCCGCCCCGCCAGATCCCAGAAGTGCACGGAATGGCCGTATTTGTTGGCGAGCAGGTCTTCGGGCACGATGCCGTTTTCGAATTGCGGCGGCAGACCCCATTCGCTGGTCACCATGTAGTTGCGCGGCAGGTTCCACCAGAAATCGTAGTGCAGCCGCTGCGGGCCCGCGGTCGATCTCCCAGCGTCCAAGGACGTCGAACGTGTCGCAATCCATGATGAAGACGCCGGGCGGGCCTTGCGCGCCATCGGCGCCGGCGCCGCCGAGCGTGCTCACGTAAATGCCCTCGGGACCGCAGTGCACCGTGTGGGGGCGCGAATAGCCGGTCTTCCGAAAGACTTCCTCCGGCTCGATGATCTTGGCGATCGTCGGCCGCGTCGGGTCCGGCTTGGTGTCGACGACATAAATTCGTGATGAGCGCAGGCCCGGAATGATCAAATATCGCCGCTCGACGAACGGATGGTTCGAGAATGGCGAGAGCGCCGAAGAGCAGGCGTTCCAGCCGAAGTGATGAAACTCATCGCCGACGTAGGGCATGTCGAGCCGGTGGATGGTCTTGCCGAAATTCGCTGAACTCCGATCGACGTCGATCACCGCCAAAGCGTCCGGCTTTGAACGGTCGGGCGACAACAGCACGGTGTAGGCAAGCCGCTCAGCCGGCGCCTCCATCGCGATGCGGGGAGATGGATAGAAGGTTGGATCGGGGCGCAGGCTCTCCAGCATCGTTCCTCCTCCTCCAGGCGCGCTTCGGTTCGAATTGAGCGCGGCGCCGGGGTCTTGGCCAGGGTTGGGCGGCCGCGGCAGCATAGCCGCGTTTCACGGGCATGGCGAGCCGCGGATCAGCACGCGATCGAACCCGGAAGCGGAAGCTTCGGACGTGCGGTCCGGCCGCGGTTTTCGTCGCGAGGCGCGGACGACCGCGACGGCCGATGGCGCATTTCGTCAGAACCGGGTCGTGAGATCGGTCAGCCATTGCGGCGAGCGGTCGACCAGCGCCGTTTCGAGCCGCCTGTCGGCTCCTGTCACAATCATGATCCCGAGCGCGATCATGAGGATCCCGAGCGCCGTCTTGGCCCGCTTGCCGCCCAAGAGAAGGCGGCCGCGCCAGCGCGCCATCGCCTGCCGCGAGGCGAGGCCGAGGGCGATCAGTGGCGCCGCGGCGCCGATCCCGAACGCAAGCATGGTCAGCGCGACGCGGCCCAGCGAGGCGCCCTGCGCCGCCAGAACCGAGGCCGCGCCAAGCGTTGGGCCGACGCAGGGACTCCATGCCGCGCCCAGGAGCAGGCCGACGCCGAATTGTCCGAGAACTCCGCGCGAGGGGATGGCGCTGATGCGCTCGTCGGCCCACGCGGTCACCGGACCGCCGGCGACCGCGAGCCGGGTTTGCAGGCCGGGGGCCATGAGCACGACGCCAACGCCGATCATCAGGATCGCCGCAGCCATCCTGAACGCCTCGCCGTCGAGGCCGATGGCGAAGCCAAGGGTCGCGACGAACAGGCCGATCGCCGTGAAGGAGAGCGCGACGCCAGCGGCGAGGGCGACCGGGCCGCCCCGGGCCTCGCCCGCCGCTGCGCCAAACACGATGGGCACGAGCGGCAGCACGCAGGGCGAAAGGACTGAGAGCAGACCCGACAGCAGCGCAAGCCCAAGCGTTCCGGGCGACATCAGGGCGCGTCAGATCGCCTTGGCGACCAGCGCCGCGAGCGCGGTCGGGTCTGTCTCGCCGACCGAGCGTCCGGTCTCCTTGCCGGCCTTGAAGGTGATGAGCGTGCTCTGCATGCGCGCGCCGAAGCGTTTCACTGCATCCTTCTGGGAATCGAAGTCGACGCGGACCACCGTGAGGTCCTTGTACCGGGGTTCGGCCTCGAGCTTGGCGAGCGTGGGCGCCTGCGCCTTGCAAGTCGGGCACCAGCTCGCGTGAATCCAGATGAGGATCGGCTTGCCGGAATGGAGCGCCGCGTCGAAGGCGGCCGACGAATAGTCGATCCGCTCCGCCGCCAGGGCGGGAGCGGCAAAGCCGGCGACGACGAGGGAGGCAAGAAGTGTGCGTCTGGAGATCATGACGGAATTCCTTTGCAAGAGGATGCGCGGCGCCACAAGCCCGCGCATCCTTCGTCGGCAGGATCGCGATTGTTACGTGGAAAGCGGAACGCCGCGGCCTTTCGCGCCGCGTTCACGGGCTTGTGAATTCGGATCGCCTCGCCGTGACGGGTCCCTCGGAGAGCGGCGAGCCTTTTGTCGCTTCTTCGCACAATCAGATCCCGCGGCGCAGGGTCTCGACCGCGACGTCCCTTGCGCGCTCCGTCAACATGACGAAGGCGCCCGACAGCCGCTCAAGCAAATTCTTGCGCGCTTCAGTCGTCACTTCGTAGATGCGCGCGCCATCGCGGGCCCGGAACAGGAGATCGTCGCCGGTCAAGATCTCGTCGACGAGGCCGAGCGGCAGCGCTTCCCGAGCGAGCCAATAGTCGCCGTTGGCGACCTGGGCGATGTCCACATTCGGGCGGTATTGCGCGACATGGGCCTTGAACGCGTCATGCGTCGCGTCGAGCTTGCCGCGGAAGTGTTCGCGGCCGGCGGGCGTGATCTCGCCCAGAACAGAGACGGTGCGCTTGAATTCGCCCGCCGTCATCTCCTCGAAGTCGATCTGGTTCTTCTGCAACAGCCGGTGCAGGTTCGGGACCGGCGCGACGACCCCGATCGAGCCCACGACCGCGAACGGCGCTGCGACGATGCGGTCCGCCGCGCAGGCCATCATGTAGCCGCCGCTCGCCGCCACCTGATCGACCGAAGCGGTGACTTTGATCTTGCGCTCGCGCAGGCGCAGAATCTCGGCGGCTGCGAGGCCGTAGCCGGTCACCGTGCCGCCTGGGCTTTCAATCCGGATCACCGCTTCGTCGGTTTCCGGCCGGGCGGCGATGAGGACAGCGTCGATTTCCGCGCCCAGGCGCTTGACCGCGCTTGCGCGCATGTCGCCTTTGAAGGCGAGCACATAGATGCGCTTGCCCGGCTCCTGGCCGCGATGCGCCTTGGCAGTGGCCTTGGCCTCCTTCTTGTGCGCCTTGGCGAGCGCCTTGCGCTCTCTTTTGTCGAGCAGCGTCGCGTCCATCGCGTCGCGCATGTCGTCGTAGCGCTCGTCAAGCGAGCGGACCTTGATCTCCTGGTCCTTCGGTTCGGCCGAGCGCGCGAGCCGCGCGATCAGCAGCGCGAGGCCGCCGACCGCCGCCACGATGATGAGGGCTTTGACGAGGAAGGCGGCGATGTCGAGCCAAAAGGGCATGCGCGGGTCCGTTCACGAAAGGTTTCGCAAGCGCGTGTTCCACGATGGGCGGCGGATGGCAAGATGGGCGCGCAGGCCGTGGGCTCCAGCGCGCTCAGATCTGGTCTCTCTGATCTGGGGGGAAACGGCGCTGTTTCCAGAGATCGACGCGGCTGCTCCGTCTCTGATCGCTCCCGGTCCTGATATCATCTCGCCATTATTCTGTACGTCGAGACGCGAAGCAGTCGGGTCTTGGAGGGCCGGCGTCGACCGGCTCATGACCCCCGCGTAAAATTGTTAGCTCCTTCCACAAAAAGCCCTTGCGCCCAGGCGCGATTTCCCCAAATGGTGTCTCTGCCCAATACGCACGTGCCTGTGGTCGTGTGTCGGTCGGCGGGGATCTGGACAAGAGGCCAGTTAACCGCCCTTGGAAGACCGGCAGCCGGAGGCGAACCGGCGAACCCCGCCAAACGGGGGACGCGGCTTGAAGCAACGACGGACCGGGCTTTTTTGGTCTCTGTCGGCCCTCCAAAGGTCGGCGCCCAAAGAGGCTTGTCTATCTTGCCGGGCGTGCGGACGGGACATTTCCTCGTCCAAACGATGGCTTTGATCGCTTGAGGCTCTTCAGCCTTGGTGCGTCTTGGCCACGGCTTAGCAGCTGACCGCTCAAGCGGTCCGTCGATGGCTTCTCAAGCCAATTGCCGGATTCGCGAAGCGGTCGCGTCGGCGGGTCAACGACTGCGCATCGCGTCTCCAACGCGCGCGGCGCAAAGTCGCATCGCCGGCGAATCCTTCATGTTTCCAGGCGCGGAGCCTCCCGCGCGCTTGGGGGATGCCGCTCATGACTGACCGCATCAAGGAGTTTCTCGCCCGCAACCGCGCAGATGGGCCCCGCCTCGTCGTCGATCTCGACGTCGTGCGCGAGAACTATCTGGGTTTCGCGGGCGCGCTGCCCGACACGCGCGTCTTCTACGCCGTGAAGGCCAATCCGGCGCCCGAGATTCTCGATCTGCTTGCCGGGCTTGGCTCCTGCTTCGATACCGCCTCGGTGAACGAGATCGAGCAGGCTTTGGCTGCGGGCGCGACGCCGGACCGCATCAGCTTCGGCAACACAATCAAGAAGGAGAAGGACATCGCGCGCGCCTATGTGCTCGGCATCCGCCTGTTCGCCGTGGATTGCGAGGCCGAGGTGGAGAAGGTCGCCCGCGCCGCCCCCGGCTCGAAGGTGTTCTGCCGAATCCTGTGCGACGGCGCGGGCGCGGAATGGCCGCTGTCGCGCAAGTTCGGCTGCGCGCCGGACATGGCGGCGCGCGTGCTCGAGCGCGCGCATGGGCTGGGACTTGTCGCCCACGGCCTCTCCTTCCATGTCGGCTCTCAGCAGCGCAATCCCCGCATGTGGGATGGGGCGCTCAAGGTTTCCGCCGTGATCTTCCGCGACCTCGCCGAGCGGGGCGTCCAGCTCGCCATGATCAATCTCGGCGGCGGGTTTCCGACGCGCTACCTCAAGGACGTGCCCTCGATCAGGACCTACGGGCAGACGATCTTCCGGGCGCTGCGCCGGCATTTCGGCAACCAAATTCCCGAGACGATCATCGAGCCAGGCCGCGGCATGGTGGGCAACGCGGGGATCATCGAGGCCGAGGTGGTGCTGATCTCGAAGAAGTCGGAAAACGACAAGCAGCGATGGGTCTATCTCGACATCGGCAGGTTCAACGGGCTTGCCGAAACGCAGGACGAGATGATCCGCTATCCGATCCGGACGGAATATGACGACGGCCCGCTGGGCCCGTGTGTCGTCGCGGGGCCGAGCTGTGACTCGGTCGACGTCCTGTACGAGAAGGAGCCCTATCTCTTGCCGGTGTCGCTCGAGATCGGCGCCAAGGTGATGATCGAGGGAACGGGCGCCTATACGACGACCTATTCCTCGGTCGGCTTCAACGGCTTCCCGCCGCTGAAATCTTATGTGATCTGAGAGGTCGTGCAGTCGCGGTCGCTGTCGGCGATCGCGGCTACCCGGCCCTGGCTGGCTGAGGCGCCGCCGGCCGGGCAGGGGGGATGTTCGTGAGGCGAGCGTCTCATCCATCCTCGCATAGCTGGCAGGCTCGGTCTTGAACTGTGAGGCGCCCTATCGCGAACAGGCGAGGCGCCATAGCCTCCCGCGCATGGCGAAGATCAGCGCGGGCATCCTCCTGTTTCGAAGGCGCGCCGAGGGCGCGGAAGTCCTGCTCGTGCATCCGGGCGGGCCGTTCTGGGCGAAGAAGGACGCGGGAAGCTGGTCGATCCCCAAAGGGTTGGCGGACGACGGCGAAAATCTCCTCGCCGCCGCGAAGCGCGAGTTCCTCGAAGAGACCGGCATGACGATCGCGGGAGAATGTCTTGACCTCGGCGCACACAAGCAGCCGGGCGGCAAGACGATCGTGGCCTGGGCCTGCGAAGGCGATTTCGACACGACCGCGCTCAGGAGCAACACCTTCTCGTTGGAATGGCCGCCGCGCTCCGGCAAGACGGCCGAGTTCCCGGAGGTCGACAAAGCCGCGTGGCATTCGATCGACGAAGCGCTGGAGAAGATAAGCAAAGGCCAGACGTCGATCCTCGCCGCCCTGGTCAAAAGGCTCGAGGCCGAGGCGCGCGGCCGGAAGGCAAAGCCGGACTGACGCGGCAAGCGCCGGCGATAGCCCCCCAATCCAGCCCCTGCGCCTGCATGGCCTTCGCCACCTCGAACGCAGCCGGTAAGCTCTCAATCGTCGCAGCACGCAGTGGCATGGGGTGCTCCTTCGTCGCGTCTTGGTCGACCACAGGGAGCACCCCTTCACCCGCCTGACACAGAAACTGGGACGTCACCCTTGGCGATCTCGAAGTGACAAGCTCGGCAGTTGGGTGTAACCTTTCAATCTAATCAGTCGGCGCGAGATTTCGCGACGTTAAAGTCCTCCTGGCTGACGCCCGAATTTCGACCGGCGCAGACGAGACGAAGGAGGGACGACCGTGACTTCTGCTTTCCACGTCTATTTCGGACCCGAAGCCGTCGCCGCGACCCCACGGGTGCGGCGCTTCAGCGCCGGGGACTGCTTCTCCGCGCTCAAGGAGGGCCTCGACGATTTCCTGGCGATGCCGACTTATCCGGTGTTCGTCGGGCTTTTCTACGCTGTCGCGGGAATTGCGCTCTTCGCGATGACTTCGCTCGGCAACGCGTTGCATTTGGCGTTTCCGCTCGCCGCCGGCTTTGCGCTGATCGGGCCGTTCGTCGCCATCGGCCTCTATGAAATGAGCCGTCGGCGCGAACGCGGGCTCGCCGTGCGCGGACGTGACGCTTTCACGGTCCTTCGCTCGCCCGCGCTGCCTTCGATTCTCGCGTTCGGCCTCCTTCTGCTCGCGATCTTCGCCGCTTGGATCTTCGCCGCCGAGCTCATCTATGTCTGGCTTTTTGGACCCAATCCGCCCGCCGCCGCCAACTCATTCCTTAGGGATGTGCTGACCACTCATCACGGGTGGACGTTGATTGCCGTGGGCGGGCTCGTCGGCTTCTGCTTCGCCGCGCTTACGCTTGCGATCAGCGTGGTCTCCTTCCCGCTGATGCTTGACCGGGATATCGGCCTCGTGCCGGCGCTTGACGCTTCGTGGCGCGTGACGCTGGCCAATCCGTTCAGCGTCGCACTCTGGGGCCTGATCGTCGCAGTGGCGCTCGTTCTTGGCTCGCTGCCGCTCTTCTTCGGTTTGGCTGTCGTCATCCCGGTCCTGGGCCATGCGACATGGCGCCTTTATCGAAAGGCGATCGAGCGCGACCCGGCCCATGAACTCCCAATCGAAGCTCCCTTGCAGCCGGACGTCACCAGGAATCCGGCCCTGCGGCTGCTCTGGACGTTCCTGGATGCGCTCGATGTCCTTCGAGAAGGAAAAGAAACGCATCGGACGTGACGGAAGCGCGAGGCGTTAGCGCGCGCCGCCGGCGACGGCGTCATTGCGTCAGCGGGCCCCACGAGGGATCGCTGGCGTAGTTGGGGGTCGGCACAAGGAACTCGGCGTGGCCGAAAATATCGGTCATGTAGATCTTGGGGCCGCCCGAGCCTCCGGCGTCGCGGAAGAACATAAGATAGAGGCCGTTGGGCGAGAAGGTCGGCCCTTCGTTGTGGAATCCCTCGACCAGGATTCGCTCGCCCGAACCGTCGGGCTTCATAACGCCGATGCCGAACGATCCGTTGTTGATGCGGGTGAAGGCGATCAAATCGCCGCGCGGCGACCAGACGGGCGTGGAGTAGCGGCCTTGGCCGAATGAAATGCGCTTGGCCGGACCGCCGGTCGCGCTCATCACATAGATCTGCTGCGTGCCGCCGCGATCGGATTCAAACGCGATCTGCGAGCCGTCGGGCGAATAGGTTGGCGAGGTGTCGATCGCCGACCCCTCGGTCAAACGGGTGGTGGCGCGCGAGCGCAGGTCCATCGAGTAGAGATTGGTGCTCGCCCCGTCGGAGAGCGACATGACGATCTGTTGTCCGTCTGGAGAAAAGCGAGGCGCGAAGGTCATGCCAGGAAAATTGCCAACCAACTCGCGCTGTCCGGTCTCAAGGTTGAGCAGCGTCACCTTGGGATCGCCTTCCCCGAACGACATGTAGGCAACTTGCTGCGCGGAAGGCGAGAATCGCGGGGTGACGACAAGCTCTTTGCCGCCGTCGAGATATTTGACGTTGGCGCCGTCCATGTCCATGACTGCGAGGCGCTTGCGGCGCTTCTCCTTCGGGCCGGTCTCGTCGACAAACACGATCCGCGAATCGAAAAATCCCTTCTCGCCCGTTACGCGCGAAAATACGGCGTCGGCGATCATGTGCGCGACGCGGCGCGCGTTGGCCGTATCGGTCGAATACTGCTGGCCCGCGACCTGTTCGCCGCTCGCCGTATCCCACAAACGGAATTGCGCGGTCACGCGCCCGGCCTCCTGATGCAGCACCCGTCCGGCCAGCACGAATTGCGCGGCGGTCGCTTTCCATGCATTCATGTTGGGGGGCGTGTCTGGATTGGTGATCGCTTCGGGAAAGTTCGCTGGGTTGAGCGGCAGAAGGAAGATCGAGCGCGCGAAATCGGCGGCCACGATGCCGCTGATCTTGTCGCCTGTCTCCTCGCCAGCGAATGGAGTGACAGCGACGGTCACCGGTTTAAAATTGGCGCCGGCATGAACATAGATGTCGCCCTCGGCGACTGCGGGCGCGTCCGCGAGCGCAACAACGCCGAACGCGAAGGCTGCAATCGCGTGGCGGCGAGATACGGGACAAAGGACACTCATCAGGGATCTTTCAGGACGACGACAACGCTTCGACGCCCGTGATCATCGAGCGGCGACTTCGGGATCGAAGTGGATGGTCTTGGTTTTCCATTGCTCATAAAACGGGCGATATTGGGCCGGCACCGGAAGCGGGTTGCAATTCTCTACCGCCGCCATGACGCTCTTGGCCTGCGGTTTGAGAGCTGGGTCTGACGGCGGGTTGACGAGCTTCGCAGGTTTCGAAAGCGAGCCGTCCGGGTTGTAGGCGAGGCGCACCCGCGCGACGTAAAGATCGGAGTCGGGCGGCTGCCGCGCCGGTTTCCAGCATGTGAGATAGGTCTTAACCAGCCAGGCGTCGAAGCCCGCTTGCTGTGACGGGGTCATGCGCGCGTGCGGTTCGATCGGCGGCGTCGCCGTTGGGGTTCGGGCCGCCACAATCGCGGCGGGCGGCTCGGGAGGTTCAGGCGGAGCGAGCAGCGACGACGTCCTCGAAGCCTGCGCGGGGCGGATCGGATTGTGAAGGCGCAGGCGCTCGAAGCCATAGGCGCCCGCCGCCACGGCGACGACGATCAGCACGGTTGTTGGTTTTGAGACAATAGACATCGCGTTCGAATCTCGCTTTCGGTTGTCGCCGCGACGCCGCGCGGCTCGGCGAGGAGGGCGCGCGGCTGTCATCCCTGGGTGTCTCTCGGATCGAAATGGATGGTTTCGACCTTCCATTGTTCGAAATAGGGCATGTATTTGGTAGGAACCTTCAGCGGGTCGCATTTCCTGACCGCCCGCATCGCGCTTTCGGCATGCGGCGCGCCAGGCCCGGTCGGTCGGCGGATTGAGAAGAACCGGGCGCCCCGAGAGCGAGCCGTCCGGGTTGAAGATCACCCTGACCTCCGCGACATACGTGTCGCCCTCAGGCATCGTCGGCGGCGGGGTCCAGCAATTGAGGTAGCTATATGTCAGCCATGCGTCGAGCTCGGACGCCAGCGACATGGACATGCGCGGCGCGTCGTGATGCGGCATTCCCTGGGGCGTCATGGCGGCGGTTTGGGTCGGGTCGGGAATCGACGTCTTGCCTTGTCCGATGAGCTTGGCGATCGTGTTCGGGTCAAAATTGTGTGACGGCTTGGGTTTCTCCGGCGCCGGCTCCTTCGCCCGTTCGGGCGGAGAGTTCGAGGAATTTCGGCCGGATAGGCGGCTCCACCGGCGCCTCCTGCATGGCGAGCTTCGGCGTCGGCGCCGCCTCGGGCCTTTCGGGCGGCATCGGCTCCGGCGGCGCGGCGGCGTCGGCTTTGGGCGCCGGCGCGGGTTTTGGCGGCGGGGTTTCGGCTTTGGGCGGTTCTGGCGCAGGCTTCGGCGGCTGCGCGGCCTCAGGCTTTGGCGGCGGCGTCGGCTCAGGGGGCGGGGGCGTCGGCTCGGTGGACGCTCGCAAATCAGGGGGCGGCTGCGGCGGCGCGGGCGGGGGCTGCGGCGCAGGCTTGGCGTCCTTCTCGCCGTTGGCGATCTGATTAAGCTCGCTCAGCGAGACGGTCTCGATCGGGATGGCCTCCGGATTGTCCGCGAATTTCGGAGCCGAGGCGAACCCGAGCAAGATCAGCCCCAGCACCGCGGCGTGCATCGCTGCGGAGCCCGCAAAACCCCAATATGACCGCCGTTCTTCCAACGCCGCTCCCGGCTATTGTTTGACCGGCTCGGTGACCAGAGCCACCTTCTTAAACCCGGCGGCCGTGACCGCCGCCATGATCTCCGCTACGCGCCCATAGGGCACCGCCTTCGAAGCGCGGAGGTAGATGCGCTGATCGGTGTCGCTCTGTGACGCCGCCTGGAGCTTGGAGACGAGATCCGCGTCGGAGGTCGGCTCGTCCATCACGTAAAGCTGACCTTGCTCGTTGAGCGAGACCGCGATCGGCTTGTGTTCGACATTGAGCGCAGTCGCGCTTGCCCGCGGCAGGTCGACCGCAACCCCGGTCGTGAGGAGCGGCGCGGCGACCATGAAGATGATCAAAAGCACCAGCATGACGTCGATGAACGGGGTCATGTTGATGTCCGCCATCGCGCGGTAGCGAGGCACCCCGCGGCGGCCCCGACCGCCTTTGCGACCGCCAGCGACAGGAGAGATGGCCATGTGTCGCCCTCCGCCCGCCTCAGGAGACTTTTTCGATCGACAAGTGATGGTCGATCTGCCGGGACAGGATCGACGAGAACTCGTCGGCGAAGCTCTCGAGCCGCGCCTGCGCCTTGGCGACGTCGCCCTGGAGCTTGTTATAGGCGATCAGCGCCGGGATCGCGGCGAAGAGTCCGATCGCCGTCGCCAGCAGCGCTTCGGCGATGCCGGGCGCGACGACAGCGAGCGAGGTGTTCTTCGACGCGGCGATCGACTGAAACGAATTCATTATGCCGAACACCGTGCCGAACAGACCGATGAACGGCCCGGCCGAGGCGACGGTCGCCAGAACCAGGAGGTTCGAACTCGAGCCGCTCGACCTCGCGCGCGATCGAGACGTCGAGAACCTTGTCGATGCGCGCGTGGAGGCCCCGAAATGACCCCGCGGCCTGCTGGAATGAGCGCTTCCATTCCCGCATCGCCGCGACAAACAGCGCCGCCGCGCCCGAGTTGTTCGGCTGACTCGAGAGCGAAGTGTAGAGCTCTTCGAGCGATTGGCCCGACCAGAAGATCTGCTCGAAATTCTCCATCTCGGTTCTGAATTTGTGAAACAGACGGGTCTTGTCGAAAATGATCGTCCAGCACCAGAGCGAAGCGATGAAGAGGCCGAGCATCACCGCCTTGACGACGATGTGGGCCGACCAGAACATATCGAAGAGGCCGGTTTCCGGAGTTGCGGCTGCGGCGGCTACGTCGGCGGGATTCATCGGGACAGGCAACCTTTGTTAGCGGGCGGAACCGCAGTGCACGGCGGCGGAAACGGGATCGGGCCGGGGTCTGCGCCGCAAATCGGCCGAAACTTGGGCTTTTGTCGGACGCTTGGAAAAGCCTGATTTTCTTAGCCCGATTTAAGACTCTGATAGTGTTAACGGTGGGTTATCAGCTCGCCTCGCGCTTGGCGAGCAGCGAGGTCGCTCCCCTGTTTTTGAAAGCGTGCGCGCGCCGACGCCGGTCGACCCAGCGAGGCTCGACTCCCTACCCAAACCGCGCCGCCGCCTTTATCGTGATTCGAGCCGGGCGCAAACATCTTGCCCGGAGGAGGCAGATTGATGGGGGCGCTGGAGACCTTCGGCTGGGAATGGGGTTCGGCGCTGTTGCGCTGGCTCCATGTGACCGCGGCGATCGCTTGGATCGGCGGGTCGTTCTTCTTCATGCATCTCGACGCCAGCTTGCGCAAGAAGGCGGGCGACGATCCGGCGCTCAAAGGGACATCCTGGCAGGTGCACGGCGGCGGCTTCTATGAAATGAAGAAATACCTGCTCGCGCCCGCCGCGCTGCCCGAGCATCTCATCTGGCACAAGTGGCAGTCCTACTGGACCTGGATGAGCGGCTTTGCGCTGCTCTGCTGGGTCTATTACGGCCAGTCGTCGCTCTTTCTGATCGATCCCGCGGTTATGCCGCTCGAGCCCTGGCAGGCGGCGGCGATCGGGATCGTGGCGCTGGCGCTCGGGTGGATCGTCTACGATTTCCTGTGCCGCTCGCCGCTCGCCGCCAATGAGCCGCTGCTGGCGCTGGTGGGTTTCGGCTATGTCGTGGCGACGAGCTGGGTCTTCACCCTGGTCTTTTCCGGCCGCGGCGCGCTCATCCATACCGGCGCGCTGATGGCGACGATCATGACCGCCAATGTGTTCTTCATCATCATGCCGAACCAGCGCAAAAGCATCGCCGCGCTGCAAGCCGGCCAGAAGCCCGATCCGGCTTGGGGCCAAAGCTCGAAGATACGGTCGACGCACAACAACTACATCACCTTGCCGGTGCTGTTCATGATGCTGTCGAGTCACACGCCGTCGGCCTTCTCCAACCGCCATGCGATTCCCGCCATCGTCACCTGCATCATCGTCGCCGGCGCGATGGTGCGCTATTTCTATAACGTCTGGCATCTCGATCACGACCGCGCGCCCTGGTGGGCGTGGGCGGCCGCCGCGGTCGCCGTGCTTTGCGCCTTCGGCGTCGCCGCGACCGCTTCGCCCGGCATGCGCTCGCTGATGGGGCTTGCGGAGCTGCCGACAGAAACGGCAAGCCTCGATCAGCCGAAGGCGCCGCCGGAAGTCGTCGAGATCGTGCAGACGCGCTGCATGATGTGCCATGCGCCCGAGCCGATGGACTGAGATCGGCGAAGCGCCGAAGGGCGTGCTTCTCGACACGCCCGAACACATCGCCCGTTTCGCGCCCGCAATCCGCGAGCAGGCGGTTCTGACCCACGCGATGCCGCCCAACAATTTCAGCCAGATGACGGACGACGAGCGCAAGGTGCTGGCGCGCTGGCTCGGGGTCGAGACGGCGCAGAACTGATGAACGCGCGCGTGGCGGACGCGGATCTCGCGGCCGGCCGGCGGCTGATGGCCAGGCTCGAAGCGTTCGCGGACTTCACCGACGAGCCGCGGCGCCTGACGCGGCTTTTTCTCTCGGAAGCGCATCGCCGCGCCGCGCAGGCCTTCATCGGCTGGTGCGGCGAGGCGGGGCTCGAGGCGAAAATCGACGCGGCCGGCAATGTCGTGGCCCGCTACGAGGGCAAGCGGGCGGGCGCTCCGGCGCTCATGCTGGGCTCGCACATCGACACGGTGCGCGACGCCGGGCTCTACGACGGAAATTATGGCGCGCTGGCGGCGCTTGCCGTCGTCGAAGCCTTAAGCGCGCGCGATGAGCGCCTCGATCACGCGATCGAGATCGTGGCCTTCGGCGACGAGGAGGGCGTGCGCTTCCGCACCACGCTCACGGGCTCGCTCGCGCTCGCCGGAAATTATCCGGAGGACGCGCTCGACCAGCGCGACGCCAACGGCGTCTCGATGCGCGAGGCGCTGATCGCGTTCGGCGGCGATCCCGAACGTGCGCTCCTTCTTCGGCGCAAGGGCGTCGCCGCATTCGTCGAGGCGCATATCGAGCAGGGCCCGCGGCTCGAGGCGGAGGGGCTGCCGCTTGGCGTCGTCACCGCGATCAACGGCGCAACGCGGCTCGAGGTCGGCGTCGACGGCGTCGCGGGCCATGCGGGCGCGACGCCCATGGGCCTGCGCCGCGACGCGCTGACCGCCGCGGCCGAGATGACGCTCGCCATCGAAGAGCGGGCGCGTCGCGAACCTGATCTCGTGGCGACCGTCGGACGGCTCGAAGCATGGCCCGGCGCGACCAATGTCATTCCCGGCCATGTGCAGTTTTCCATCGACATACGCGCCCCGGCGGACGCGAACAGAGCCAGGGCGATCGCCGACATCGAGGCGCGGATCAGCGCCATCGCCGCGGCGCGGCGCGTCAGCACGAGCGTCGTCAAGACGCATGAAGCGAACGCTTTCGTTTGCGACTCAGGAATCATCGCCGGGCTCACGAAAGCGGTCGAAGCGGTTGGCGTTTCCCCCCGGCTCTTGCCTTCGGGCGCGGGTCACGACACCATGGCCATGGGCAAGCTCTGTCCCGCCGGCATGCTGTTCGTTCGGTGCAAGGGCGGCGTCAGCCACAATCCGCTGGAATCCATCACGGTCGAGGACTGCGCAATCGGACTTAAGGCGCTCATCCAGTTTGCGCGCGACTTCCGCGCCAGTTAGATCATCGACATTCGAGGAGACGGACCCATGAGCAAGCGCTTTTTCGGCGATATCGGCCCGGTGCGCTTTGAGGGGCTGAAAAGCGACAATCCCTACGCCTACCGGCACTACGACCCGTCCCACAAAGTGATGGGCAAGACGATGGCCGAGCATCTCAGGCCCGCCGTCTGCTACTGGCACAACTTCGCCTGGATGGGCACCGACATGTTCGGCGCGCCGACCTTCGAGCGCCCCTGGGACGGCGAGACGATGAAGGGCGCGCGCGCGAAGGCGGACGCGGCGTTCGACATGTTCACGATCCTCGGCTTTCCGTTCTTCACCTTCCACGATCGCGACGTCGTTCCCGAGGGCGAGAACCTGAAGGAGTTCGGCCGCAATCTTGCGGAGATGACCGATCTGTTCGCCGAGAAAATGCAGAAGACCGGGGTGAAGCTGCTCTGGGGCACCGCCAATCTCTTCAGCCATCCGCGCTATTTGGCCGGCGCCGCGACCAATCCCGATCCGGACGTGTTCGCTTACGCCGCAGCGCAGGTGAAGAACGCCATCGACGCGACGCACAAGCTCGGCGGCGCCAATTACGTGCTGTGGGGCGGGCGCGAGGGCTACGAGACGCTGCTCAACACCGACCTGCGTCGCGAGCAGGATCAGCTCGGGCGCTTTCTGTCGATGGTCGTCGAGTACAAGCACAAGATCGGCTACAAGGGCGTGATCCTGGTCGAGCCGAAGCCGCAGGAGCCGACCAAGCATCAATACGATTTCGACGTCGCGACGGTGTTCGGCTTCCTGCAGCGCTTCGGGCTCGAGCGGGAGGTCAAGCTCAACATCGAGGTCGGCCATGCGGTGCTTGCGCACCATTCCTTCGAGCACGAGATCGCGCTCGCGGTCGCGCTCGGCATGCTGGGCTCGGTCGACGCCAACCGCAACGACTACCAGTCCGGCTGGGACACCGACCAGTTCCCCAACAACGCAGCCGAGCTCGTGCCGGCGCTCTATTTCATCCTGAAGTCGGGCGGCCTCGGCGCGGGCGGCTTCAATTTCGACGCCAAGGTGCGCCGGCAGTCGATCGATCCGGAGGACCTGCTGCTTGGCCATATCGGCGGCATCGACGTCTGCGCCGCGGCGCTGGTCGCGGCTGCGCGCCTGATCGAGGACGGCAAGTTCGACGCCGCCCGCACCGAGCGCTACGCCGGCTGGGACAAGGCCGAGGCGAAGGCGATGCTGGCGAAAGGCGCGACGCTGGAATCGATCGCGGCCCGCGTCGCCAAGGAGAAGATCGAGCCGAAGCCGAAGTCCGGCCGGCAGGAGTTCTACGAGAACCTGCTCAACCGCTATCTGTGAGGGCTCGCGCGTTCCGGCCGGCGGGGGACGCGCCGGCTCTAGCGGCATTTTTACCGGCGCCGCTTAATGGAATCAGAGGCTTACGACCCCGTTTACCGGCGCGCCCGATTTTGGGCGCCTCGGGCCTGCGGACAAGAGACTTAGAACATATCTATGGTGTTATATAGCGCAAGGCGACGGCTTCTGTCTGACAGCAGATGGATCCGTGACTGAGGGGGCCATGCAGGAACATAGGACAGCGCGGCGTCGCGCCGCGATCGGGATCGTCGTCGCGCTCGGGCTCGAGGCGCAAGCCTCGGCCGCGCGAGGCCCGGCCGCCGGTGGTTGCGGGCGTCCATGGCATCGCGACAGGGATCGCCGCCTGCTGGCGTCCGCCGCACAGATACGACCAAGTCACCGTTCGCCTGAGTTTCACGCAGGACGGGCGCCGTCATCGGCGAGCCGAGAATCGTTTATGCGCAATCGAGCGGCGGCGGGGCGGACGACGCCGCGCTCTCCCAATCCATGCTGAAGGCGATCCGCGCCTGCACGCCGTTGCATTTCTCTCCGCAGCTTGGCTCGGCGATCGCGGGTCAGGTGCTGGATATTCGCTTCATCGGCCGCAATCGGGCGACCATCGTCGCCCCGCCGTGACGAACCCCTATCGGATCTGCCTGCGCCAGCGCCTCCCCGCGGATTCCGTTGAGATTGCGCGAATCGATTCACCGGATTTTCGACGTCTCGCAGCGATGCTCGGAGCACCGGCGTCGCTCGAGCATGCGCGCCGGGCGGAGGCGCGATGCTTGGCCGGGTGATTTTCGTCGTGACGCTGGGCGTCGTGGCGGCGCTTTTGGGCTCCTTCTCGCTGCTGGACCGGCTGTCCGCCCGCGCGCCTGTCGCCGCCGCCGGGCCCGCTCCGGCCGCAGCCGCGGCCGACCCGCCCCCGACCGCCGGCCGCCGATCCGCCACGGCCCGCGGCCGCCGAGCCCGAGGCGTCCGGTTATCGCGAGGCCGCGCTGCAAGCTGACGGACGCGGTCAATACGCGGCTGGCGTGCTGGTCAACGGGGTCCCGGTGCAGATGCTCGTCGACACGGGCGCAAGCGAAGTCGTCGTCTCCGCTTCAACCGCAGCGCGGCTGGGTCTCGTCCCGTCAAGGGGAAGCAAGCGCGTGATGCAGACGGCGAACGGCCGGTCGACCGCTTCGCTGACGATCTTGCGAACCGTCAGCCTTGACGGCCTCTATATGAACGACGTCGAGGCTCTCATCCTGGCGCCCGAGGCGGGCGACGTGAATCTGCTCGGAGCAAGCTTTCTCAAGCGCCTCAGCAGCGTCGAGCAGCGCTCAGGCATGCTGATCCTGCGCCAGTAGGCGGCTTCAGGAGACGCGCACGAGCCGCGTCAGCTCGAACGGGATGTCGTAGCCGTCCCAGATGAAATCGAAGTCGAGCGCCGTCCCGACCGGCGCCCAGCGCGACACGCCCGGCCCCGCGCGGGTTGCCGCGACCGCTTCGATCGCGCCGCGCTCCCAGCCGAAATAGGTGATCGTCTGGTCGGCCTCCCGGATGAAGCCTGCGACCTCGGCGAGCGAGCGGACGAAGACGACGCTCAAGAATCCTCCGCCCACCCGAATATCCTGGCGTTCGGCCGCGCTCGCGACGACGCTGGTCAGATTCGTGTTCCGCCAGTTGACCGACGAGGCGCGTCCGGTTCCCGCGGCGTAGAACGCAGCCGTCATCTTGCCGATCGCGTGTCCGACACGGGCCTTCGGATCGTCCATCGTCCATTCGAGCGCGGAAGCGTCGAGGAGACGCCGAACCGCGGCCGAATGCGCCGCGGCCTCGCCGACGACATAGAGCGCATGCGGCGACGAGCAGGCCATCTGGTCGAAGACGAACACGTCGTTGTGGAGCTTCTTGGCGAGCGCCCTTAGCGCAGGCTCGTCGAGCTTGTCGAGCGCGGCGCCGTTGATCGTCGAGAAGGAAAACCGGTCGCCGAACCAGATCGACTTTCCGCCGTTGCGCAAGGGCAGGGGGGCGAACAGCGCCACTTTGGCGTCGCCGCCCCAGACGACGCGGGCGTCGCTGAGCGCGGAGATTTTCGCGCCGAGGTCGCCCTGCGAGGGGTAGTGGACGAAAAATTGCGACCGGTCTCCCGCAGCCTCGAGCTTTTCGAGAAAGAGATCGACGATCGCACGCATCTGCGCGCTGATCGCCTGCGGCAGGCGCACGATATTGGCGTTGCCGGCTGAGATAGGCGAGCGCCCACGAGTAGAGAAACACCGTCTCGACATTCTGCGGCGGCAGATGAAAGACGAGGCCCCTCGGTCGCGCCAGCGCGTTTTCCGGCACGCGCGCCTTGAAACTCGCGGCGAGTTTCATGAGCGCGGCGCGGCGCGTCCAGAAGGCGAAATGAGCGGCGGGCCCGGAGGCGGCCGCTCTGCGCGGTCCGAGAAGGGCCTCAGCCACGCTTGCGACCAGGTCGATCCGCTCGGGCGCGAATGGCGCCGCGAGGCTTTGGCGGGCGGCGTCGAGCCTCGTAAGAAGCGCGCTCTCTTCGACCGCGGCGTCACGCTGCGCCGGCGCTGTAGGCGAGCACGTCGGTCATGATGATGTCCTCAATGTGAGTACGAGGCCACATCGATCGTCATTGCGAGGAACGCAGTGACGAAGCAATCCATCCCCGAGGTTTTGCGCAGGGCGCGGCGCTCCTTGCCCCGGGCGCCAATCTTGCTCACCGCCCGGAGCGAGCCCGGCCCCGCTTCGGGGGATGGATCGCTTCGCTCCGCTCGCAATGACGGGCTCCCCTCGCTAGCCGTGAGCACGTCGTCGTGAGGATGCCCCCTAGTAGACGCGGTCATTGGAACGCGTCGCCGCGATCCATCCCTCGAGGTTACAAGGCGCCGCCCCTTCTCGCGCACGGCTCATGCGGCGATCACGTCGCTGCAGCCCCTCAGCTCCGTCTTCGGGGCGCGGCCGACGACCCGGATCGCCTTGCCGAAGCGGCCGCCCGCGCCAGCGTCGACCGTCTCCACGACGCCCATGTCCTCGGTCAGCACGCTATGGCCGGGATAGGATCGCGGGCAGGAGCGAAACGACCTGGATGACGCCCTCTTCCCCGACCTCCGCCGGCTCCCAGCTATGCGGCCTTCTCACGATGATGTCGGTGAAGTTGGGCGGATAGAGCAGCCCGTCCGGGCCTTCGATGAAGACCGAGCCGATCTGCTCGACGAAGCCATAGAAATTGAAAATGTTCGTGAGGTTGAACCGCCGCTTGAGCGCGGCGCGGAACTCGGCGTTGGAAACCTTCTGCGCCTCGAGCTTTTTCCATCCGCCCGAATGAATGAGGATCGCGTTCGAAAGATCGATCTCGCCATCGGCGAAGGCCCGATAGAGCTTGTCCCAGACGAGGAAGGTGAAGCCGAAGATGAGGAACGGCTCGCGGCCGTTCGCGCGGGCGAAAGTTCTCGACGAGCTCCTTGTCCAGATCTAAGTTGCCGAATCGAGCGCGAAGGCTGTTTTCGCGCCGAACTTCATCATGCCCAGAACGCCGCCGCCGCGCGCGGTCAAGTCCGTCGGCTTGATCACGTCCTTGGTGTCGATCGCCAGGAACGGCAGGCGGCGGCTTCCAAGGATGGGGCGAAACGACGCCACCAGGGCTTCCGACTGACGCCGCGCCGTCTCGTTGTCGATGACGATGCGGCTCGTTCGCTGTCCCGTGGTGCCGCTCGAGCGCATGACCATCGCGGGCAGTGTGGTGCTCTTCAGCTCCATCTCCTTGAACAGGCTGACCGGCAGATAGGGAACCTCGGCGATCGAGCCGTAGGTCTTCAGGCCGCCCCAGGCCGCGTCGAGGATGCGCGCGTATTCCGGGCTCTTCTCGTAGTGATGGCGCGTGAGCTCGTTCAGCCCTTCGAGCAGAAGCGGCTCCTTCTCGGATTGCTTCAGCGAATAAGGCTGCTGCTCCAGGAGACGCTCAAACACTCACCAGATCCTTCAGTCGCGCGTAGTCGATCTTGCCGCTCGCCGCGCGCGGGATCTGGACGATCTTGCGCAGGGCGAAGCTCGACGACGGCACCTTATATGTGTCGGCGAGCTCGCGGATGCGAGACTTGAGCGCGGTTTCTGATTCCTGCTCGTGCGCGACGACGATCTTCTCTCCAAGATCAAGACAGGCGACCGGGCAGACGGGGTTAAGCTCCTGTTCGATTTCGTCCAGGCCGAGGCGGTATCCCGCGATCTTGGCGAAGCGCTTGGTGCGGCCGGTGAGGTAGAGAAATCCATCGGCGTCGAGCCGCCCAAGATCGCCGGTTTCGAGGCGCCCCATCATCTCGTCGCCCTTGCCGAGATCGGACCTGGACATGGCGTAGCCCAGCATGACGTTGGGGCCTTCGTACACCACCGTCCCGATGGTGTCGGCCGGCGCCGGCGCGCCGCTCTCGTCAAGGATGGAGAGCCGCCCGCCGGCGAGCGCTGCGCCGACCGACCCGGATTTTGTGGCAAAGTCGGCATGCTGCAACGTCGTCATGCGCGGCGAGGCCTCGGTCTGTCCGTACATGACGAAGAACTGGCCGCCGCGCTGCGCGGCCCATTCGTGGATCTTCTTCTGAATGCGGAGATCGAGCGCGCCGCCAGCCTGCGTGAACACTTTGACCGAATCCGGCGCAAGCCCCGAGCCCAGGCGCGCCAGCGCGGCATAGTGGAAGGGAACGCCGGGGAAATGCGATCCGCCGGCGCTTCCGATCTTCGACCAGAAACTCGGCGAGGTGATCGAGTTGTTGACGAGACAAATCCTGCTGCCCGCCACGAGGTGCGAGGTGACAATGGAAAGCCCGTAGGAATAATGCAGGGGCAGATGGGCGACACCAACGCTGCGTTCGTCGATGGCCAGCGCCTCTGCGATCTGGCGTGCGTTGGCGACAACGGCGTCGCGCGAAAGCCGCACATATTTCCGGCTGCCTGTCGTTCCCGAGGTGGAGAGAAGCAGCCCCAGAGGCGCATATATCTCGACCGATGGACGCTCGGCCTTGGTTGCGATCCATTCGATGGCGCCCGCGCGGGATTCCGCCGAATCCAAGGCCCCTGCGGCGTCGGTGACAGCGCGCAGTTTTTCGCCAAAATCGCGCGACCCGAGGATCAAGTCCGGCTGGTAGGCTTCGACTAGACTTCTCAGAACCTCTTCAGGCGCCGCCGGATCGATCAGCGCGGTCGCGTGACCGGCCGCGGCCGCGGCGAGCAGTCCGATCACAGTTTCCGAATTGAGGCCGCACAAGAGAAAGACGAGCAGCTTTTGCCCGGAGGCGATCTTGCCGGCAAGATCAAGGCTGGCGGCGCGGATCTCCGCGCGGGTGAGCCACGTCTGGCCGCGGTCGTCATAAATCGCCGGCGACGCCTCGAGCGGCGCGATCAGGGGAAGCAGTCCCCCACAGGACGGGTCCAGGTCGCTCATGGCGTCGTCGACCGCGATTGACCCATCGGCGCTGTTTCAGCGCCCGTCAAATGACGAGCCCGCCGTCAATTCCGATGACCTGCCCGGTCACATAGGACGAAAGGTCGGAAGCGAGAAACAGGATCGTATTGGCGACGTCCTGCGCGCTCCCGATCCGGCACATCGCGATCTGGGACTCGAGGCTTTTGCGCTTGTCCTCGGGGATGGCGTTGATCATCGAAGTCTGAATGAGGCCCGGCGCCACGGCGTTGACCCGGATGTTCATCGGCGCGAGCTCCTTGGCGGCGGAAAAAGTCACGCCAATGACGGCGGACTTCGTCGCGGAATAGACGGTCTGGCCGCTGTTCCCCCTTCTGCCGACGATCGACGAGACATTGATGATCGATCCGCTCTTGCGCCTCGTCATCAGGCGAGCAGCGAGTTGGGTTATTTTTATCAACCCGATGACATTAACGTCGAACAATTCCTCGATCTCGGCGTCCGAGATCATGCCGATCAGTTTGTCGCGAAGGATGCCGGCGTTGTTGACCAGGATGTCGAGGCGCTTCTGCTTCATCGCGGCCTGGATGAGCGCCGTCGCCGTGGCGCTGTCCGCAACCGAGCCGTAAACTGCGCTCACCCGCTCGGGATAGGCCTGCTCCAGTTCCGCGAAGCTCGCCGACGCCTCGCTCGAGGCGCGCGCGTTGAGCACCACGTTGCAGCCCGCTTTGAGCAGGCTCTCGGCGGCGGCCCTTCCGATGCCGCGGGACGCGCCGGTCACGATGGCCACGCGGCCGCTGAGATCGATTACGGTCATCGGTTTTGCAAGTCAGCTCGAGCTGGCGATCAGATTTACGAAGCCGCTTTTTCGTCCGCCACGGACGGCGTTGCGCCGAAGTCGGGACGGACGGTGCGATTGATGATGCCGAGCCGGCCGGTTTGAATGCCTTTCTCCATGATGCGCGCAGGGTTTCCGGCGACTAGGCAGTTCGACGGCACGTCCTTCATTACCACGCTCGCCGCCGCGACCACGCAATTGTCGCCGATTTTGATCCCCGGCAGGATCATGCTTTGCGCGCCGATATTGCATTCCTTGCCGATCCAGGTGTCCACGTGCAGCCCGCGCACCGTATCATGGGCGAGAACGCAAGCGCCGAAATTGATCGCGGTGCTTTCGCCGACATGGATGCCGCGCGGATAATTCTTGTCCAGTTTGGCGGAAAATGAGATCCGGCAGCCCGGCGCGATGTCCATGCCCCAGACTTTATTGAAATAAAGGCGGCGCAATTCCGAGAACAGGGGACGGATCTCGCGGCGCACGACGGCGAGAATTCCGGTCGAACGAAGGTCGGTTAAGTGCACGATCGGAACTCCATCAGCAAAAGCGCGCCGAACCCCCGTGCGCGCCCCTGACCATCCAGTTCGTTTCACCCCGACACGTATTGGAAGACGCTCAGCCGACGCAAGCGGCCGTTAGGTTAAATCTGCTGGCGAGGACAAAGGACGATAAAGCGCTGTTCTCAGCTTTCACCGTGGTTACACTTGAACTTAACAGGCCGCGCAACAGGGTCAAGCGCGCGAAATCAATGTGGCGTCCCCGGTCGGACGAGTTGATTCGATCATTCGGCTCCTCTAAGCCCGGCTCGACGCCAGCGGCCCGAGCCGCCGCGAAGGCCAATCCCAGTGGCTGAGGTCCGCATTGTTCCCCAAACCTGAGCCCAAGCTTTCCCCCAACACCTATGCCTACGAATCGCGGCCGTTGGTCAAGCCGACCGGCTTTCGCGAATATGACGCGCGCTGGCTGATCGAGAAGGAGATCAATCTCATGGGCGCGCAGGCGCTCGGGCTTGGCCTCGCGCGCCTCCTGAAGGAGCTTGGCGTTCCGCGCGAGGTCGTCGTCGGCCACGACTTCCGCTCCTATTCGGCGTCGATCAAACTCGCGCTGACCGCTGGCCTGATGGCGGGAGGGGCGCAGGTGCGCGACATCGGGCTTGCGATCACGCCGATGGCCTATTTCGCCCAGTTCGCGCTTAATACGCCGGCGGTGGCGATGGTGACCGCCTCCCACAACGACAACGGCTGGACCGGGGTCAAGATGGGCGCGGCGAAGCCGGTGACCTTTGGCCCTGAGGAGATGGGACGCCTGCGCGACATCGTGCTTGCCGGCGACTACGGATCGGAGGCCGGCGGAGGCTACGAATTCATCGCCGATTTCCCCGCCCGCTATATCGCCGACTTGACCAGCCGGCCGAAGCTCAAGCGTCCCCTCAGGGTCGTCGCGGCTTGCGGCAACGGCACGGCCGGCGCGTTCGCGCCCACGCTTCTCACGGCGCTCGGCGCCGAGGTTGTTCCGATCGACTGCGACCTCGACTGGACCTTCCCCCGCTACAATCCGAACCCGGAGGACATGCGGATGCTGCATGCGATGGCGGCGGCGGTGAAGGAGAGCGGCGCCGACCTCGCGCTCGGCTTCGACGGCGACGGCGACCGATGCGGCGTGGTCGACAACGAGGGCGAGGAGATCTTCGCCGACAAGATCGGCGTCATGCTGGCGCGCGACCTCTCGACGCTGCACAAAGGCGCGACCTTCGTCGTCGACGTGAAGTCGACCGGACTGTTCGCGACCGATCCCGAGCTTCGCGCCAATGGCGTCACAGTCGACTTCTGGAAGACCGGCCATTCGCATATCAAGCGGCGGGTGAGAGACCTGAAAGCGCTCGCAGGCTTCGAGAAATCGGGCCATTTCTTCTTCAACGCGCCGGTCGGGCGCGGCTATGACGACGGCTTCGTCACGGCGATCGCCATCCTCGACATGCTGGACCGCAATCCGGCTAAGTCGATGGCCGATCTCTATCGCGCGCTGCCCAAGACCTGGGGCTCGCCGACGATGTCGCCCCATTGCGCCGACGAGATCAAATACGAGGTCGCCGACCGTGTCGTCCGCCGCTTCCAGGCGATGCGCGACAGGGGCGAGCCGCTCGCAGGCATGGGCATCCGCGACCTCGTCACTGTCAACGGCGTGAGGGTCACGGTCGAGGACGGGACGTGGGGACTGGTGCGCGCCTCGTCGAACAAGCCGGAGCTTGTGGTGGTGGTCGAGAGCCCGGTCTCGGAAGCGCGCATGCGGGCGATGTTCGAGGCGGTCGACGGCGTGTTGCGCGAGAACCCGGAAGTCGGCGCCTACAATCAGACGATCTGATGGACGCCGCCGCGAGCGCGCTTTCGCACGTGTTGCCGGACGTGCTGGAGCCGGGCCTTCGCATCGTCTTCTGCGGCACGGCTGCGGGCACCGTCTCGGCCAGGCGCGGCGCCTATTACGCCCATCCGCAGAACCGGTTCTGGCCGACGCTGCACGCTGTCGGGCTCACGCCGCGACTCATGCGGCCGGAGGACTATCCAGAACTGCCCCAATGGGGGCTGGGTCTGACCGACCTTGCCAAGCATGTGAGCGGCATGGACCGCGAACTTCCCGCGGGCGCGCTCGGCCGCGACGCCTGCGCGGCGCTCGAGGCGAAGATCGCAGCCGCCGAGCCGGACTGGCTCGCCTTCACGAGCCTCGCCGCCGGGCGCCGATACCTGGGCCCGGCCGCCGGCTTCGGCGAGCAGGGGGAGCGCATCGGCCGAACCCGGCTCTGGCTCCTGCCGTCGCCGTCGCCGACCGCCGCTTGGAACTGGGCCATGAACAAGCACTGGTGGCAGGCGCTGGCCGACGCGGCGCGGCGATAGAACTCGCTCGCCCGTTCGGGCGGGCTCTACTCGCCGGCGGCTGTCGCCTCGAGTTTGGCGCTAAGGCGCAGCGCGTCCTTGATGACGATCGCGCCGCGGCGCCGCTCGATCAGGCCTTCGCGCTCCATGGCGTTGATTTCGCGCGACACGGTTTCGCGGCGCGTGTTGATGCGCGAGGCGAGCTCCGACTGGTTGGGCGGCGCGAGGATGATGGCGCGCTTCGGATCGTCGCGGTCCGGATGGGCGAGGCGGAGGAGCTCGGCGTGGACGCGGCTGCGGACGTCGAGCGCGCCGAGTTCACCCACCCGCCGCGTCATGGCGCGATTGCGCGCGACCAGGGTGGCCACGACCGCTTCGCCCAGGGGACGATGCGTGTACATCGTTTCGACGAAGACCGCGCTCGGCATTTTCGCGACCAGCGAGTCATTGACCGCGAAGACGCTGAGCGAGCGGGGGCCGCCGTCGAGAGCGGCCAGTTCGCCGAAGAACGAACCCGCCTCCATGTCGGAGAAAATCAGGTCCTGCCGCACCCCGTGGGACACCGCCCTTAGGCGCCCGGTCATGACGAAATAGACGTCGCGGTCGTTCGCCGTCTGACCGATCAGCCACTGACCCACCGCGGTCTTGAGCCAGGTGCAATGGCGATCCAGAACCCGGCAGGATTCGGGGTCGAGCGTCTTGAAACAGGGATGTCCCGATAGCGAGGTCACAACCATCGTCGCGCCCGCCGATGAGTCCCGCCGGCGAGGCGGGCGTCGACGCCTGGGTGCAAACGGCTGTGCGGCGCTCGCCACCCCGTCGGGCCAACATAAGGGGGACGATTGCGCGCGCCTTCCGGCGCGCTCATCTCGCAAAAGAGAGAACCCGCTTCGATATCGCTTGACATAAGATCCCGCCGCGTCCCGTGAACCGCCAGCCTGAGGCGGCCCGCCCTCACACAGTGGACGTTGCGGTCGTTGTCTGTCCCACCAACAACCCAGCCGCCCGCTGCTGCCTTAAGCCAAGTGCAATGGCGGTCAAGAACCCCCGAGGATGCTGAATCGAGCGTTTTGAAACAGCGGTGCGCCGAAAGCGAGTCTATGACCATCATCGCGTCGCCGATGATTACCTGTGACGGTGTCGGACGCCGACCTTCACGTCAAGCGACTTTACGAGGGCGCCGCAATTGGGCCTACATAAATGTGGAGGCTACCGCCACAAATATGGGCCGCCGTTCGGCGTGTCGCGGGTGTATTATCTTGCGGTGTGACGGAGATCACAGCCCGAGACCGCACTATCGTGTAAGCCCAAATGGTTCCGGCGGCCTCTCCCGCCGCACGGAGTGAAAGGAAGCCCCGAGCGCCAGTCTGCGATCTTTTATTCAAGTCACAATCTCGCGCGGCCGCGCCCCCCGGGGCTGGGTGCGAAGCGCGGCCCCCGCGTTGATCTCCCACTGCGCGGGGCGAAGAGCGCGGCGCCTGCGCTATTTCCGCGGGCTCGGGCGCCGCGCTCGCAAGCTACTGCCATCGCCTAATGGACACGAAACTCCATGTGTACACGACCATGGATGCGCTGGGAGCCTTGCGTGTCGTAGAAGCGAGTGCTCGGCGCTGCGCTGAAGCGCATGCTCGGCGCGGCGCGGCTGTGTCCGTACCGAACCCGAGTCGGCGAAGCGCGGCTAGGTTGCGGGCCGCCGTGCAGCTGACCGACACCCTTAGCCTTCGGCCCGTGGCGGGCGAGGCAGGCGTTATAAGCCATCGGCTCACGATATTGCGCGCACGCGGGATCGTCCGAGGCGCGCGCGGTTGCCGTCCAGGCGAGAGCGGCAAGCGAAAGGGCGATTGCGGCGCGGGCGGTCATGGCTATCAGCTCCTTAGCGCCGCGCCGGTCTTCCTCGAAACCTCGGCCACGATCCTGGACATGACCGCGTCGATTTCGGCGTCGGTCAGTGTGCGTTCGCGCGGCTGCAGGGTCACATGGATGGCGATCGACTTCGCGCCCTCAGGCAGCCCTTGCCCGCGATAGACGTCGAACACGCCAACTCTGGTGACGAGCGCGCGGTCGGCGCTCTCCGCCGCTTTCACGATGTCGGCGGCGCCGACCGTCTCGCCGACAACGAACGCAAGGTCGCGCTCGACGGGCATGAAGTCCGACCGGATGAGCTTCGGCTTGGTCCGGGTCGACCTTGCCTTCGGCGCCGGGATGGCGTCGAGGATGATCTCGAACGCGACGATCGGCCCTTCGGCGTCGACCGCCTCGCAGACGCTTGGGTGCAACTGTCCGAACCAGCCGAGCACGGTCTTCGGGCCCAGCCTGAGGGTCGCCGCGCGGCCCGGATGGAGGAACGACGGGCCGCTGGGGACGACCTGGATCGCGTTCGGGTTCACCTCGAGCGCCGAGAGAAGCGTCATCGCGTCGCGCTTGGTGTCGAAGACGTCGACGGGCCCGCCGCCGCTCCATTGCCGGCCTTCCGCGCCCGATTTCGCTTGACCGCGCCGCACAGCGGCGGCGGCGATGCGCTGATCGTTTTCGCTCGAGCCCAGGAAAATCTGCCCGACCTCGAACAAAGCGACGTCGCCCGCGCCCCGGCGCGCGTTGCGCTCGGCGGCCGTAACGAGACCCGGGATCAGGCTCGGGCGCATGTCGGAGAGATCGGCCGCGATCGGGTTGGCGAGCGCGAGCGCCGGCGAGCCGCCGCCGAACGCTTCCGCTGCGCCCTTGGAGACGAAGGACCAGGTCACCGCCTCGCGCAGAGACAGCGCAGCCAGCGTGCGCTTGGCGAGCCTGGTGCGCTTCTGCATGAGCGTCAGCACCGGCCTTGGCACGCCCTCGTCGAGACGGGGCAGGGGCGCGGGCGGCGCGCGGTCGACACCGGCGATGCGCAGGATCTGCTCGACGACGTCGGCCTTGACCTGCACGTCCGGGCGCCAGGTGGGGACGAGAACATGGGCCCCGTCGACGCTGAAGCCCAGCCGGCGAAGGATCGCCTCGCCCTCGTCGCGCGGGATATCGACGCCGAGGAGCCGCCTCACTTCGCCATACGGGAAGGGAATCGAGCGCTGCGGCGCTGACGGATCGCCCGCGACGACCATGCGCGATGGCTCGCCGCCGCAGATCGACAGGACGTATTCGGTCGCGAGATCGCAGCCGGGCACGCAGAAGTCGGGATCGACGCCGCGCTCGAACCGATAGCGCGCGTCGGTCATGACGCCGAGCTTGCGGCCGGTGTGCGCGATATTGGTCGGATCCCAGAGCGCGCTTTCGATGAGAACGTCGCGCGTCGTCTCGTCGCAGCCGGAATGCTCGCCACCCATAATTCCGGCGATCAATTCGACGCCATTTTGGTCGGCGATGGCGACCATGCTGTCGTCGAGCGCATAAGTCTTGCCGTCGAGCGCCAGCACGCTTTCGCCCGCGCGGGCGCGCCGCACGTCAAGATCGCCCGCGACCTTGGCGAAGTCGAACACATGCAGCGGGCGGCCGCGATCGAAAGTGATGTAATTGGTGATGTCGACGAGCGCGCTGATCGGCCTCAAGCCGATCGCCCTTAGCCGCTTCTGCATCCACTCGGGCGAAGGGCCGTTGGTCACGCCGCGGATGAGCCTCAAGGCGAAGGCCGGGCAGAGATGCCTGTCCTCGGGCGCGAAATCGAGTCGCACGCGCGTCGGGGAATCGAACGCGCCTTCATAGGCTTTGGGCGCGGGCGTCTTGAGCTTTCCAAGTCCCGCCGCGGCGAGATCGCGCGCGATGCCAGCGACCCCAGCGGCGTCGGGACGGTTCGGCGTCACCGCGACGTCGATGACCGGATCGTCGAGCCCGGCGAAGCGCGCGTAAGCGACGCCAACCGGCGCGTCGCCGGGCAATTCGATGATGCCCTCATGGTCGTCGCTGAGCTCGAGCTCGGCGGCCGAGCACAGCATGCCGTTCGATTCGACGCCGCGGATGACGCCTTTGGCGAGGGTGAGCTTCTTGCCGGGAATGTAGGTCCCGACGGGCGAGAACACGCTTTTCATGCCGGTGCGCGCGTTCGGCGCGCCGCAGACGACCTGCACCGGCTCGCCGCCGGCGTCGACGATGCAGACTTTCAGCCGGTCGGCGTTGGGGTGCTGTTTCGCCTCGATGACCGACCCGACCACGAAGCCGTCGTACTTTTGGCCCGGGTCCTCGACCGAGTCGACCTCGAGGCCGACGCGGGTCAGCGTATCGACGATCTCGGCTAGCGAAGCCTTTGTGTCGAGGTGGTCTTTCAGCCAGGAGAGGGTGAATTTCATAGGGGGCGGTCAGGCTGCTTGGGAGCGGTGACGCGAGGCTCCCCTTCGGCCGCCAAGCATGCGCTCATCCGCCCAGTCCCCCCGCCAGCGTAGGCACGTCGAGCGGCCTGAAGCCATAGTGATTGATCCAGCGCAGGTCCGCGTCGAAGAAGTCGCGCAAGTCCGGCAGGCCGTATTTGAGCATCGCGAGCCGATCGAGGCCGATGCCCCAGGCGAAGCCCTGATAGACCTCGGGGTCGAGGCCGCAGTTCGTCAGCACGTTGGGATGGACCATGCCGCAGCCGAGGATTTCGAGCCAGTCCTCGCCCTCGCCGAAGCGGATTTCGCCGCCCGAGCGGCGGCACTGGATGTCGACCTCGAGCGAGGGCGAAGTGAAGGGGAAGAAGCTCGGGCGGAAACGCATGCCGACATGCTTGACTTCGAAGAACGCCTTGCAGAACTCCTCCAGCACCCACTTCAAGTTGGCGAGCGTCGCGCTCTGATCGACCACCAGTCCTTCGATCTGGTGGAACATCGGCGTATGCGTCTGGTCGGCGTCGCGCCGATAGGTGCGGCCAGGACAGATGACGCGGATCGGCGGCTTCTGGGTCAGCATGGTGCGCACCTGCACGGGACTCGTATGGGTGCGCAGAAGCTTGCGCTCGCCCTTGGCGTCAGGCTCGAGAAAGAACGTGTCATGCATCTCGCGCGCGGGATGGCCGGGCGGGAAGTTGAGCTTGGTGAAATTCAAATCGTCGCTCTCGATGTCCGGCCCCTCGGCGACGGCGAAGCCCATCTCGGCGAAAATGGCGGTGATTTCGTCCATCACCTGGCTGATCGGATGGATGCGCCCGGTCTCAACGCCGCTCAAGGGAACCGGCAGCGTGACGTCGACCGCCTCGCGCTTGAGCTGGGCCTCGAGCGCCGCCCGCTTGAGCACCGCCCGCCGCGCCGTGAGCGCCTCCGTGACCTGATCCTTCAGCGCATTGATGGCGGCGCCCTGGGTCCTGCGCTCGTCTGGCGCGAGCTTGCCGAGCGTGGCGAGCAGGGCGGAGATCGATCCCTTCTTGCCGAGGGCGGCGACCCGCGCCGCTTCGAGCGCGCTCTCGTCGCTGGCGCTCTCAATCGCGGCGAGCGTCTCCCGTTCAAGGGCGGAAAGGTCCGACATTTTTCACTCCCGGCGTGCGGGTTATCGCTCCCTCATGCCACGGGGCGAGATTCCGCCCGCCAAGCCGTTTCCCGTTCCGAGCAGGGAAGGGGGGCCGCCTCAGGCGGCCTTTGGCAGCGCGCCCTTAGCCTGTTCGACGATCGCAGCGAACGCCGCGGGCTCGGTAATGGCGAGGTCGGACAACACCTTGCGATCGACCTCGATCCCCGCTGCGGCGAGGCCGGAGATAAACCGGCTGTAGGTCAGCCCATGCTCGCGCGTCGCAGCGTTGATCCGCTGGATCCACAAGGCGCGGAACTCGCGCTTGCGGTTCTTGCGATCGCGATAGGCGTATTGCATCGACTTGTCGACCGCGGCCTTGGCGGCGCGGATCGTGTTCTTGCGCCGGCCAAAGAATCCCTTGGCGGCTTTCAGGACCTTCTTGTGCTTGGCGTGGGCGGTTACGCCCCGTTTGACGCGCGACATTCTTCAAATCTCCGGGAAAAAAGGTTCAGCCGTTCGGCAGGAAGAATTTCTTGACCTTGTCGCCGTCGGTCTTGAACAGAACCGACGTGCCGCGCAGATCGCGGATCTGCTTGGCCGTGCGCTTGATCATGCCGTGGCGCTTGCCGCGCTGGACGTAGACGACCTTGCCGGTCCCGGTGAGTTTGAAGCGCTTCTTCGCGCCCGATTTGGTCTTCAGCTTGGGCATTTGGCTCTCCTTAAGGCTTTACGCCTTCTTGAACTTGGCGGAGCGGAAGCCCCGGTGCTTGGAACAAGCGAAAAAACCGCCACGGCAGCCCTTTCAGCCGGGCGGTTCAGGAACGGCGCGCTCATACGCGAAAGCAGGCGGGTATGCAAGGGCGGGCCGGCGCGGAGGACGGATTTATTGTCCGTGACAGATCAGTGTGCGATTCTGCGCGCGACGAAGCGATTTCAAAGCCTTAAGCTCAATTTTCTGCAACTCAGGTAAGAAGTCGCAGGTGAACCGATCCTCGCTTCTCTCCGGCCACATAAGTCAGTTATATCAGTCTATTACATCGCTTACTTTAGACGGCGCGCGCAATCAAGTGCTGACCGGGCCGCCTTGGCGCGATCGCCACCGCTCGAACTGAAGGACGAGCACTCCCAAACTGAATCGGTCGAACGCCTCGATCCGGGCCCTCGACGCTTATTTCGCGATTGACGCCGCGCTTGCCGCCATGTGGTGGGACGGCGCGCCGATATGAGCCGAAACGGAAACCAGTCCAAACGCCAGCACCCACACCATCACGATCGTGGCGAACGCGATCGTCAAAGGCCGCGCGTTGCGATCGTCGATCGCGCTCGCATCGTAGAAGCCGGGATTGCCAAGATTTCGCGACATAGCCGCATCTCCAAAATCCGCCGCCGTTCTCGCGCGGCGGTCCTCTCTCTCTTAACCAAAATAAACCATAGCCGACCCTAAAATGCTGTGACCCGGATCACAGTGCGAAAGGGGCCCCGCCCGCGCTTTTGCGCTCAGTCGACGGCGGGGTCGATTGGCCTGAACAGGCAATCGAATTCGGTCGCGGAATCCCTCGCCCGACTATGGATGTTCACCGGATGGACCTGAGCCAGAACGAAACCTGCCTCGAACATATAGGCGACCGCTTCGTGAAACCGCCAATTGTCCTTGTAAATGTTGATGATGGGCAGCTCCAGGAGGACGCCGCTGACGCGTTTGAGGGTCTCTTTTGCGCCCTCCAGCACCGCCCGCTCATAACCCTGGGTGTCGATCTTGAGCAGGATCTTCGAACCCAGGTCGCGTGGCGGCGCGGCTTCGTCCAAAGTCTTGACGACGACGCTTTCCGACGCCTTGAACTCCGCCTCCGGGTCAAAGTTTGTCGCGGTCGCCGTCAAATCATTGAATGAGCTGAACTGAGAGTTCTTCGAAACATGGATCGCCATGACCCCGCTCGACGCGCCCAGGGCTAAATTCGAGGTCGTCCAAAGATCATCTCCACGCGCCGCGTTTTCGAGCGCGGTGAAAGCTTCCTTCACCGGCTCAAAAGAAATGATCCGCCCCGCATAGCCCCGGTTGCGCAGCGACCGTCCAAACTGTCCTGTATTCGCGCCGACATCCAGGACCAGATTGATCCCCCTGTTCTCGACAAAATCCATCGTGCTCGGATTTTTTCTCGCCCGAACGACGTCAATCCCAGCCCGCTGCCGCAAGGCCTTAAGAACCATCCACTTCATGTCTATCCCCGTCGCCATGCTGAACGCACGGATAGCGATCCTCTATCCGGCCTTGTCCCTCCCGCAAACCTGGACTTCCCCGATTTTTCGCCGTCGGCGGCGGTCGCAGCGCGCTAGCGGGTCAGCTCCTCAAAAGCTTTTCCGACATCCGGCGTGAGCGGCTTGCCCGATGCGGAATCGCACCCGCCTGGGCGCTTCCAGAGGCAAATGCGCTCCTTGGTCATTGCCCGGTCATAAGGGTCGGTCCAGCAATGGACCTGCTGGAAACCGAGATTCGCGAAATCGGCTGGCAGATCGGCCGGATGGCCGCCGGGCTCCCTGCTGCGCGGTTGCATGGTGACCACGTAATTATAGGCGCCGGGCGCGATCGAATTGGCGGTGTCTCCGGCGCTGAAGAGCGGGATGCCGGGGCGCAAATCGGCATAGCCCGACGCGCGCCACCACATATCGCCGGGGTAAATCGCCACGCCGCAAGCGTTCTTGTCCGCGTCGACCGCGCGCATCGCCAGGATCGACCCGCGAGACCGAACCCAAAACCATATGCGGTTGGGCGAGGCGGCCAAGGCGAGCGAGGCGACGGTCCAGCCGAGCGGCAGGGCGACGAGCAGCGCGCGCCGGACCCAGGGCTGGCTGAGCCTGCTCGCCAGCCAGTCGGCCGCCATCGTCGAGCCGACGCCGGCGAGCGTCATGATGAGCGGCAGGGCCGGGGAGATATACCGGTATTCCTTGTGACTGATAGCGGAATGGACCACGAAGATGACGGCGGCCACCCACAACAGCAACGGCAGCCTTACCGCGCCAGCGAGCGCGCAAAGCACGATGACGATGCTGAAGAGGCCCCAGGAAACCCACTCCCAACCGATGTAGGAGTAAAACGGGTTTAGGCCGGCGGCGGATGAGACCTTGGCCGAGTAATAGATATACATAAATGTAGCGTGAAATGGCCACCCCCACGTGATCCAGTCGAGCAGGCCGCTCAGCACCATCGGGAGCGCAACGCCGCCGAGGAGCGCCGGGTAATGCGCCCGTAGCCGAATCCCCCCGACGGCGACGACGATGAGCGCGATCGCAGGAATAAGCTGTGGACGCAAAACCGCCGCCAGGCCCATCATTACGGCGCCAATGAAGATTTGCCGGTTGGACCAGACGTTGCGGCCGGGATAGACCAGAAAGAAACCGGTCACGAGCGCCGCGCCCGCGACGCTCTCCGAGAGGGGATGGGTGTAGAAATAGACGAGCTCGAACCAGACTGCGTTCAAGACACCCGTCGTAACTGCGCCGGCGAAGCCGGCGACGTTGCGGCCCCATAGAAAGCCGCAGATCACCGGCCCCAGCGATATGATGCAGATCAGGGCGGAGACGCCCCCGAGACTGGCGTTGGGCGGCGAGCCGAACAGCTCTGCGACATACATGAAAGCGGCCATCAGTCCTGGCCAGAGCCAGCTCCGCTCCCCCACCTGAAAGTCCCAGGTCACAAGCCCGTGGTGATTGACGAGGCGGTTCGCCTCATCAAGCCACATGCGCTCATCCGGATGGAGGATGCTTGGGAGAAACCTCATGACGCTGGCCCGTATGACGACCGCCAGGAGGCAGATCAGGAGCAGCGCCAGCCAGTCGCGCGGCAGAAAGGGGCCCCCCGGCGACTCGATCAGTCGCCGTCCGCCGGCGGAAGCCTTCATCGGACACCCCCTGGATGATTTTGGACATGCCCGGCCGGCTTCCGCCCGGAAATAACCGGAATCCGGGCTCACGTGCGATCCGTTCGTCCGGCCGCGACGTTACCGGACCAAGCGGTCAGGTCAAGCTCGGGCGGGGCGACCGGGGGCAAACAGGTAAAGGTTGGAGCTGCAGGGGCCAAGCATGATCCCGGTCATGCCTATTTCGACCGTCCTGTCTCCGGGAGAGGCGTCCTTGAGGCGCCGCCGGGACATCAGAATGAGGTTTTCGGTCTCGGCCCACTTCTCCTTTCCCAAGGCGCGGCACGCGAGTGGGAATGTCGCGTCGAGCCAATGAAGGAAAGGAATCGCCGTGTGATGCTCCACGGGGAAGAACCGATGTGGCACGGTGATATAAACCCGCCCGCCGACGCGCATCAATTCGGAGATGAAGGAGCGCTGATTTTCGACGCTGCCGACGTGCTCGAGAACCGCATTCGCGGTGACGACGTCAAATGACCCGTCGGCGAACGGCAGCGGTTCGTTGGCGACGATCTGGCGGTACTGGATCTGCGGGAACGAAGCCTTGAAGGCGCTTCCCTTTCCCAAGCCGACCGCGGTGATTTTGTCCTGCGCGGGATAGCGGCGCTCGATCACGTTGGCGGCGTCGCCGACAACGTCCGAAACGCCGACGTCGAGAATAGCGTCCGAACCGTTCGGCGCGCAGAGCCGCACAAAATCGGCGTATATCCGCTCTCGAGCGACCGCCACCAGCTTTTCGGAGAGTGAGCCTGGCGTCGCAACTTCGTAATACTGGGTATCAATTTCATTTGTGGACATCGTTCCCCCTGTGTCTGGACGATCTGCTGTGTGGTTTGGCTGCAGGGCCCGAGCGGCCGCCATTGCGCCGCCCATTAAAAGCGCGCCTCTGCAAGCGGCGCTACGCTAGCCTCTCAGGTCTGCTGCTTCAACGCGTTCGCGTTTACAGGCATCTTTCTCAGCCGTCTTCCCGTCGCGGCGAAGATCGCGTTGGCGACCGCGGGGACGACCGCCGACGTCCCCGGCTCGCCCATGCCGCCCGGCGCCTCGGAGCTTGGGACGATATGGACCTCGATCGCCGGCGCTTCGTTGATGCGAAGCATCTGATAGGTGTCGAAGTTGGCTTGCTCGACCCGGCCCTTGGCGATGGTGATCTCGCCATAGAGCGCGGCGGTGACGCCGAAAATGACGGCCCCCTGAACCTGCGCCTCGACCGTGTCGGGATTGACCACCGCGCCGGCGTCGAGCGCGCAGACGACCCGGCGCACGCGCACGGCTCCGTCCTTGCCGACTTCGACTTCGGCGATCTGCGCCATATAAGTTCCAAAGGCGGTCTGGACGGAGACCCCGCGGCCGACCCTGTCAGGCAGCGGGTGACCCCAGCCGGCTTTTTCCGCGACCAGATCGAGAACCGCTTTGGCGCGGGGCGACTTGTCGAGGAGCGCCCGCCGATAGGCGACCGGGTCCTGCTTCGCCGCCGCCGCCAGTTCGTCGATGAAGCTTTCCGTCACGAAGACATTATGCGACGGCCCGACGCTGCGCCAGAAGGCGGTCGGAACGCCCGGGGGCTCGACCCGCAGATACTCGACGCGCATGTTGGGCAGCGCGTAGGCGAGATTGGTCGCGCCGTCGATGCTGTCCGGGTCGAGCCCATTATTGAATGCAGGCGGCAGCCACCGCGCAATCACCGAAGAGCCTGCAAAGCGATGGCTCCAGGCGACCGGCATTCCCTTCGCGTCCAAACCGGCGGAGAACCGGTCGAACCAATAGGGCCGGTACATGTCGTGCTGGATGTCTTCCTCACGCGTCCACACCACCTTCACCGGCCCGTCCACCTGCATGGCGATCTGAACCGCGCGGGTGACGCCGTCGACCTCGAGCCGGCGGCCAAATCCACCGCCGATGAGATGATTGTGGACCGTGACCTTGTCCAATGGCAGGCCGGCGGTTTTGGCCGCGGTCTCCTGAGCGCGAGCGATGACCTGGTTGCCGACCCAGACCTCGCAGCCGTCCTTGCGGACATGAACCGTGCAGTTCATCGGCTCCATCGCGGCATGGGCGAGAAACGGCGCCTGGTAGATTGCCTCGACCTTGGTGGCGGCGCTGGCCAGCGCCTTGTCGACGTCGCCGATATTCTGCGCGACAGGCCGCGGTTTCAGCGTCGCCTGTTCGAGTTCGGCTGCGACATTTTGCGGTTTGCTGCCTGCGCCAATTCGCAAGGTGTATGGCATGGCGGGAAAGTCTCCGGTTATGGCGAGCGATGAACAACGCGCCGGCCTCTTGGCTCTTGCCAATTCACGTGATCGCGGCGAGGCGGACCGGGCGCGCGCCGTGCTTTTGACGCTGGCTGGTTGGACCAGCTCCAAGATCGCGGAGGCGTTTGGCGTGCGCGAAGATACGGTTCGCCTGTGGCGCAGCGACTTCACCGCTGGCGGTGTCGCAGCGCTGAAGACCAGCATCGCGCCAGGCCCGCCTCCGGTGAAGAGTGAAGCCGCCTTGCGCGTCGTCACCCCCTTGCTGGAAGAACCTGTTGCCGACCGGCGCAACTGGACGATCCCCCGCCTCCGCGCCGAGATCGAAGCGCGCGAGGGCGTGCGCATCAGCCGTTCGCAACTGTCCAAGGCCTTGCGAAAAAAAAGTTCCGTTGGCGGCGGCCCCGGCACACGCTGAAGGGACGTCAGACGGAAAGCGAGGTGGAACGGGTGGGCCTGCGCCTGCAACTGCGCAAACAGCAGGCCGAAGCGGGCGACATTGTTCTTCTCTACGGCGATGAGAGCGAGGCGCTGACGCATCCCTATCTCGCCCGCGCCTGGGCGAAGTCGGGGGCGGACTTGCGTGTGCCGGCGCCTGGGCAGGCCAAGAAGGTCGCGATGCTGGGGTCGCTTGATCACGTCACGCGCCAACTCATCGTCCTGACCTGCCCGACCAAGCGCAGCAGCGATTTCATCGCCCATCTGGAGCAACTCGACCGTCTCTTCGGACCGCAGCCCGGGCGACAGGCCAAGCCGGTCGTGCTGGTCGAGGACAATGGTCCGATCCACACCAGCAAACGCTCGCTTGCCGCCCTGGCCGCCCGCGCACACTGGCTCACCGTCGAGTGGCTGCCGAAATACGCCCCCGAACTCAATGAAATCGAGCCGGTCTGGCGCGATCTTAAGGCCCATCACCTCGCCCACCAGACCTTCACAGACGTCGCCGCCCTCGACCAAGCCATCCATGACGCCGTCATCGATCTCAACCGCGAGCGCACCCCCGATCCGTTGGCCATGCCAAGAATCTCTGCTTAGCCCTTTCCTGGCCGCGCCCATATGGTCGGCCACGACCGCGACCGCGTCGTCGAGGGTCACGACTTGGCGCACGCCGTTGACCGCCATGGCCGCCCTGGCGTCCACGCTCTTGACCCGGCCGCCAAAGACCGGCGACTGGGCGAGCGTCGCGATCTTCACCCCCGGGGGCCGGACGTCGATGCCAAAGACGGCCGTTCCGTTGACTTTCGCCGGCGTATCGAGGCGCTTCGCCCGGGTGCCGATCAGGGTGAAATCCTGCGGTCGCTTGAGCGCGATGTTTTCGGGGACAGGCATGAGCGCCGCATCGGCTGCGAGCTCGCCATAGGTGGCGAGCTTTTCCGTCGGCGGGTGAAGGACTTCGCCGTGTTGAGCATGGCAGGAGGCCGGATCGACATTCCAGCGCTTCGCCGCCGCCGCGATCAGCATGGTCCTCGCGACAGCGCCCGCCTCGCGCAGCGGCTTCCACGCCGCGCGGATCGAGGTCGAGCCGCCGGTCGCCTGGAGGCCGCCGAGCGCGGGATTCCCATAGAGCTTCGGGTTGGGCGGAGCGTGCTCGAGGCGCACCTGATCGAGGCCCACGTCCAGCTCTTCCGCGATCAGCATCGGGATCGAAGTGTAGGTCCCCTGGCCCATCTCGACATAGGGCATGACGAGAACGATGCGTCCGTCGCTACCGATGCGGATGAAGGCGTTTGGCGCGAAGGTCTGCGTGTCGGCCGCGCGCGCTTCACCGGGGCCGAACGGCAGGCGCAGGCTCAGCAACAGGCCGCCGCCAGCCGCCGCTCCGGCTTGCAGGAACTTGCGCCGCGAGGGGCTGCTCGCAGCTGAGGATTGGTCGGGGTCGGCCGAGCGGAAAACGATGCGATCATGGATCATTGCAAGGCTCTCCTCAGATCGATTGTGAGGCATGTTTGATGGCTTCGCGGATGCGGACATAGGTTCCGCAGCGGCAAATGTTGCCCGACATCGCATCTGTCCGAATGAATCAAAATGGGATTCATCGGTCAACCTCGGAAGCGTTCTTGGCGAAGGAAGTGAGGAGTTCAGCAAGCGCGACCAAGCCAAAGGCGTCGACGAGCAACGAAACGGCGCCGCTAGAAGCCTGCCCGCCCGGGGGCGCCCAGTCGGTCCATTCACGTGGCATTGCGAATGAGCCGAGGTCGGCGTGGCGCAGGCTCAGCGTCTCGAATTCCCGAGACATGGCGAACCTTCAAAACGACGAACCGCCGCCCGCGCAATGGATGAAACGGATGCGTGACTTCAGCCGATCCCAAAGGTCGGTTGGATAAGAGTGCAGTTCGCTGGTGGTGTGTCAACCTTGCGGGATCGGGTCTGCATGACCGCAGCGATGCTGGTGCTGGAACCGATCTTCGAGGCCGACCTTCCCTCGGAACTCTATGCCTACCGCCCCGGGCGGAACGCTCAGCAGGCGGTGGTCGAGGTAGAGGAGCTGCTGTTTCGCGGCCATCCGGACGTGGTGGACGCCGACCTCGCGGACTACTACGGGAGCATTCCCCATGCCGACCTGCTCAAGTCGGTTGCGCGTCGGATCGTCGATCGGCGCGTGCTGCATCTGATCAGGATGTGGCTGGATTGCCCTGTTGAAGAAACCGACGATCGGGGTCGGAAGACGCGCACGACCGAAGCCCGGGACAAGCGGCGCGGCACTCCGCAGGGCTCGCCGATCTCACCCTTGCTGGCGAATATCTACATGCGCCGGTTCGTGCTGGGATGGAAGATGTTCGGGCTCGAGCGAACCTTGGGCACGCGGCTCGTGACCTACGCCGACGACCTCGTGATTTTGTGCAGAAGGGGCAAAGGCGAAGAAGCCTTGCAACGACTGCGGGAGATCATGGGCAAGCTGAGGCTGACGGTGAACGAGGAGAAGACGCGCGTCTGCAAAGTGCCGGAGGGTGAGTTCGACTTTCTGGGCTACACGTTCGGGCGGATGTATTCGGCGAGGACCGGCCAAGCCCGTATCGGCTACCGGCCATCAAAGAAGAGCATTCAGCGCGCGGTCGAGAAAATCCACGCGCTGACCGAGCGATCGTGCACATGGCAAGAGACCACGACGCTGGTGGGCAAAGTGAACCGCATGCTGCGCGGATGGGCGAACTACTTTTCGGTAGGCGCCATCAGCAAGGCGTATCGGGCGCTCGATGCTTACGCGGCGACGCGGTTGCGCCGGTGGTTGCGCTTCAAGCACAAGGTCAGGCGACGAAGGGGCGGGAGCTATCCACTCTCGCACCTCTACGGGCACTTCGGGCTCGTACGCCTGAGTCGGCTTGGGCACGACGTGCCGTGGACGAAGGCGTGAGGTCTTGTCCGAGAGCCGGATGCAGGAAATCTGCACGTCCGGTTGTGTGTCCAGCGAAGGCTGGCATGTTGTGTGCCGGGCATGTTCGGTAGCTTGGAGGTGAAAGTCCTCTACCCAACCTGATGGAGGTGAAGGGTTAGCGATGCGCAAGGGCTATCGCCGCGAGGCGGGGTCTGAAGGAAGCGCGGAGCAAATGTGCGAGTTGATGGACAAGAACCGGATATGAGGCGCGAGCGTCGGACGAGCGGGCGACTAGTCGCGAAGTCCATATTCATCAAGGACGCGAAGCGTAGATTCGGCAACTGCGCACGGAAGGCGACTGAACTTACCCCGGGAGGTCTGCTCCGCGTTCCGATTTCGGAACTGAGGGCGTCGCGAGGCGTCCTGACCGCGGATGCAGAAGTCAGCAGAGGGCATATTAGGCCAAGCAGTCGGCAAGGCTAGTGAGGCACTCCAAAGCCGAAAGGCGGAGAAACAGATAGGCCGAGCCGGGAACGAGGGCCGAAGGCCCGAACGATTGAGAGTGGCGATTAGGACTGACGACTCATGAGCGGAACGCGGCAGAAAACTCTGGGCGAGCAATTGTCTCAGACCTTGGTGGCGGAGGGTCGGGGTGAAGCCCTGGACGCCGAGGCCGAGGATGCCGAACCGTTGATGGCGAAGCGAGCACCCGAAAGTCCGGCCTTGGCGGAACAACTAATGGAGGAGGTGTGTGATCGAGGGAATCTCGAAAGAGCGTGGAAGCGCGTTCGAAGCAACAAGGGCAGTCCTGGCGTTGATGGAATGACCATCGACGCCGCCAAGGATTACCTGCGTGAGCACTGGCCAAACATTCGGGCTCAATTGCTTGAGGGAACCTATCAGCCGCAGCCGGTCAAACGGGTCGAAATCCCGAAGCCGGACGGCGGGATCAGAAAGCTCGGCGTGCCTTGCGTCGTCGACAGACTGATTCAGCAGGCTATGCTGCAAGTTCTCCAAGAGCGGTGGGACCCGACGTTTTCCGAGCACAGTTACGGCTTTCGACCGGGGCGCTCCGCCCATCAGGCAGTGGCTCAGGCGCAACGTTACATCGCCGACGGCTACAACGTCGTGGTCGATCTCGATCTCGAAAAGTTTTTCGACCGAGTCAATCACGACAGCCTGATGGCGCGCGTCGCCGCGCGAGTGTCCGATAAGCGTGTGCTCAAACTCATCCGGGCGTTTCTCAACGCCGGGGTGATGGAAGACGGTTTGGTCCGTCCGGTGGATGAGGGCACGCCGCAGGGCGGCCCGCTTTCGCCCATCCTAAGCAATCTCGTGCTTGACGACCTCGACAAGGAACTGGCCCGACGCGGTCACCGCTTTTGCAGGTACGCCGACGACTGCAACATCTATGTTCGCAGCCGTCGCGCCGGCGAACGGGTCATGGCCTCTGTGAGCCGGTTCTTGACCAACAAGCTGCGGCTCAAGGTCAACGAGGCGAAGAGCGCGGTGGCGCGACCGGAAGAGCGCAAGTTTCTTGGGTTCAGCATCTCGAATGACGGGAGCGAGCGGCGCATCGCGCCAAAGGCTCTCGACAAATTCAAAGAGCGGATCCGAGACATGACACGCCGGACACGGGGGTTCAGTCTGCAACAGTTGATCAAAGAGCTGAAGCCATACATCGTGGGATGGCGCGGCTACTTCGGCTTCTGCCAGACCCCGCGAGTGCTCACAAACCTCGAAGCGTGGATTCGCCGAAGATTGCGTTTGTATCTTTGGCGGCAGTGGCGAACCGGGCAAAACCGCTTCACGGAATTACGCCGTCGCGGCATAGCAAAGTTCCATGCGGCGGTGGCGGCCGGCTCACCCACGGGGTTCTGGCGCATGTCCGGACACCCGGCGGTCCAACAGGCGCTGCGCAACGGCTATTTCGACTCGCTCGGTCTTCCCCGAATCTGTGCGCCCGCCCAAGCCTAACTCGGTCGAACCGCCGTGGTACGGGACCCGTATGCCCGGTGGTGTGGGAGGGGTGACGCCGCGAGGCGTCCCCCTATCCCGATCAGCAGGAGAAAGGCCTGCCGGGGCAAAAATCAGAACCCCGTAGTTTGGATAGCAGGGTGGCGGGAAACCAAAACTCTGAAGCCTATCGACAACGTCTCCCGTGGGGAGGCGACGAGTCACCGGGCCGTAACAACAGTGAACGCAAAAGTGGCCTCGAAAATGAGTAGCCCCGAAGGCCGAGCCCCCAACCGGAGGGCGAAGGCAGCATGGGGAGCCGAAATCTGATCGATGCGGCTCCAACACTTCGGCGGGGTGGAAGCGACAGCACGGTGACAAGGACATGCCGAGCAACTGGAGAAGCCCTCCTCGTCCCGAGGAGAAATCATCGGAGCAGGGTAGATCGTATAACCGGCTCAACCGGGAAGTCGATCGAAGGCGAGAGGGTGACGGATGGGTTCGAAGTAGCGTCGAAGCGGGGTAACGCCCGTGGAGCGAAGGAGCCCTGCTGTTTGGAACGTCTCCGACCACAAGGAAGGCAAGGACGAGATGACAAAGGCGTCCATCGATTTGCAGGACCTGAGGCGGAGAATATACGTCAAGGCGAAGGCTGAGACGTCTTGGAAGTTCTGGGGATTGTACGTCCATGTCTGCAAGCTGGAAACGCTACGCGAGGCGTATGCGCTGGCCAAAAAGAACGACGGGGCTTCGGGAAGTGACGGGGTGACCTTCGAGGCCATCGAAGCGCAAGGCGTAGAGGATTTCCTCGGGCAGATAGCGGACGAACTGGTCCGGCGTAGCTATGTGCCACTGCGGGCTCGGAGGCAGGAGATTCCGAAGGATGGGGGCAAGGTCCGCGTTCTTTCAATTCCAGCTATCCGCGACAGGGTGGTGCAAGGCGCGCTCAAGCTGATATTGGAACCGATCTTTGAGGCGGACTTCCAACCGGGGTCGTTTGGATACCGTCCCAAGAGGACAGCTCATGAAGCGGTAGACCGTGTGGCGCGAGCGATCGTTCAGCGCAAGACACGCGTCATAGACATCGACCTGCGCAGCTATTTCGACAATGTCCGGCACGATCGGCTGTTGGCGAAAGTCGCTGAACGCGTGGACGATGCGGACGTGATGCACCTGCTGAAGATCATGCTCAAAGCCGGCGGGAAGCAAGGCGTTCCGCAAGGCGGGGTGATCTCGCCGCTGCTCAGCAACATCTACCTCACCGAGGTGGACAGGATGCTGGAACGGGCGAAGGAGGCTTCGCGTGACGGCAAGCACACCTACGTCGAATATGCGAGATTCGCGGACGACCTGGTGATCTTGATCGACGCCTACAAGCGACATGACTGGCTAATGGCGGCGGTGGAAAAACGACTGCGCGAGGAACTCGCCGAGCTGCAAGTCGAAATCAACGAGGAGAAGAGTCGGATCGTGGACCTCGGCCGCGGCGAAAGCTTCGGCTTTCTGGGGTTCGACTTCCGTCGGTGCGCAGTTTAAGGGCGCGTGGCGTGCTCACTCACGCCCAAGCTCAAGAAGCGGACGGCGCTGTTGCGGAAGCTCAAGGATATGTTCGGTCGCAACCAATCGCAACCGGTTGGCCGGGTCGTGAAGTTGATCAACCCGGTGCTCCGCGGTTGGGTAAATTACTTTGCGGTCGGACATTCCAGCGAGTGCTTTAGCTTCGTGAAAGACTGGGTGGAAAAGAAGATCAAGCGCCATATGCAGCGCGCTCGGAACCGTCAGGGCTTCGGCTGGACGCGGTGGAGTAGGGAATGGACGTACAACACACCGGGCCTATTCAAGGGCTATCGGGTTGTACGACCAGCGCTGAAAGCCGTCCCGGCAGGATAGGTCCCATATGCCTTGAGGCGAAGCAAACAGGTGAGCGCAGTGCGAGGAAATCCGCATTGTTGATTTCCACTGAGAGCTGACCCGGGCGCCACGGGTTTTTCCACCGAGAACTGACCATGTTCGAACCCTTCCCCCTTGGCCTAGGCGGGGGACGATGGAGTGATCGACATGGAGTTACTGAGCGTCATCCGACGTTGGCGCTGCCGGGACCATTTCTCGA
>CAVZWU010000025.1:0-533996 GCA_963779095.1 uncultured Alphaproteobacteria bacterium
CGATAAATCCGATTCTACATATAGGGATCCCGGGCACGACTAGTGGTCAAAATCAAACGTAAGAGTCCGGGGCGCTCTTCCGCAATTTCAAGGAGTTCTCCGGCTTGCAAGGGGTTCGAAGCGTTTGATTCTATCCACTAGTGGATCGAGCCTAACATTTGAGTCCCGGATGGGATTCCCGCGGCGAGTTCGGCGTGCGAGTCTGCGCGATGCGCGCAGGAAAATCCCTCTCCGTTTCGTCCGCCGATATTCGCCGGCTCAAAGCTGTGGTGCAAGACCGCAACGCGCCGCAGAAGCACGTCTGGCGGGCTGAAATCGTGCTGTTGACCGCCGATGGCGTCGGCACGAACGAGATCATGCGGCGAACGGCCAAGTCCAAGACCTGCGTTTGGCGCTGGCAGGAACGCTTTCTGGAGGACGGGTTCGACGGCCTGCTTCGTGACAAGACGCGTCCCTCGCGAATCAAGCCGCTCAGCGCCGAGGCGACGGAGCGCGTGGTCGCCTTGACGCTTGGCGACCCGCCTGGTGAGACGACCCACTGGACCGGAGCCTTGATGGCGAAGGCGGCTGGGCTCAGCGTGAGTTCGGTCCAACGCATCTGGCGCGCCCATGGTCTGCAACCGCACCGGATGCGCCAGTTCAAGCTGTCCAACGATCCGCGCTTCGTCGACAAATTGCGCGACGTCGTCGGGCTCTATGTCGATCCGCCCGCACACGCCATCGTCCTGTCGGTCGACGAAAAGAGCCAGATTCAGGCGCTTGACCGCACACAGCCCGGACTGCCGCTGAAGAAGGGTCGCGCCGGAACCATGACGCACGACTATGAGCGCCACGGCACGACGACGCTGTTCGCCGCGATGAACGTCCTCGACGGCACGGTGATCGGCCGCAACATGCAGCGCCATCGCCATCAGGAGTTCATTCGCTTCCTCAATGTCATCGAGAAGCAGGTTCCCGTTGGAAAGACGATTCACGCCATCGTCGACAATTACGCCGCCCATAAGCATCCCAATGTTCGCCGATGGCTCGAACGCCATCCGCGATGGACGTTCCATTTCACCCCGACATCGGCTTCCTGGCTCAACGCGGTCGAGGGCTTCTTCGCGACCCTCACAAAGCGCAGGCTCAAGCGCGGCGTCTTTCGCTCTGTCGCCGACCTGCAAGCCGCGATCAACCGCTTCCTCGAAGAGCACAATCAGCAATCGAAGGCCTTCACCTGGACCGCCGATCCCGACAAAATCATCGCCGCCGTCAGGCGCGGGCACCAAGTGTTAGATTCGATCCACTAGCAGGCTGCTGAAAAAGTCACTGCGTTTGCGCAACGAGGGGTGGCAAGCGCAATTTTTTGCAGGCGGGCGCGGCTCACGTTCGAGGTTTTGGCGTGACGTCGGGTCATTGTTCTCTGGCTTTTCATGTCGCTGGACGCAGTTCGCCCGTTGCGGCCATAAGCCTGGGCAGGCGGACGATGTTGTAGGCGGCCATGGCGAAGACGAAAGCGGCGCGGACCTTGTCGAGGCCACGCACCTTCACCTGCATGAGGCCGCCGACCGTCTTCGTCCAGCCGAAGCCTTCCTCGATGCGTTTGCGCAGCCGCTGGCTGATCGCATAGCGCACACTCGCGGCGACCTCGCCCGGGACGGCGGTCTTGCGCGCCTTGCCATGCTTGCTCACCGTCCCGTTGATCGCGACATGCGGCTCAATCCCACGCGCCTTCAAGCCCTCGACGAAGGCCTCGGCGTCATAGCCCTTGTCGGCGCCGAGCGTCGCGCCAAAGGGCAAGCGCTGGCTGAAAGCAGCCGCCGCCTCGCGCTCGGCCGTTCCGGTCGCCAGCGTCGCCTCGGGCGCCGCCACAAGACCGTTGCGGTTCTCCATCAGCGCATGGCCGAGATAGCAAAGACGGCTCTCCTGGCCTGCGCCTTTGCGATAAAGGCGCGCCTCCTTGTCGGTCGTCGAGGCGTGGGTTTTGTTCGAGCGCTTGGTCTTGCGGAAGTCGGCCTCGCGGTTACGCCCCGGAGGCAGCGGCTCGCCCGGGTCGTTCCCCCGGCCTTCGCCAGAGGCGCTCTTGGGACGGAAGCTCTTCATCGACGCCCAGGCTTTCAACATCGTTCCATCGACCGAAAAATGCTCGGCGCTCAGAAGCCCCTTCACCTCCGGCAGGCCGAGAAGCGAAGACAGAAACTCTTGCGCGATCTCGTGGGTGAGCAGGCGGTCGCGGTTCTTCGAGAAGGTCGAGGCGTCGAACACGCTCTCGTCGATCGTAAGCCCGACGAACCAGCGAAACAGCATGTCGAACTCCAGCCGTTCGACCAGCTGCCGCTCCGAGCGGATCGAATAGAGAAGCTGCACAAGCGAGGCCCGCAGCAATCGCTCCGGCGGGATCGAGGGACGCCCGATTCCCTCGTAAAGCGCCGAAAACCTCGCGTCGAGCTGGGCCAGCGCCGCGTTGGTCAGCCGCCGCATCGCCCGCACCGGATGGTTCGCGGCGATCCGCCCCTCGACGTCGACGTAAGAGAACAACGCCCCGCTCGTCCGATCCTCGCCCCGCATCGATCCCCTCGCGAATCGCCTCGCCGACGCCAGCGAATCACCCCCCAAAGGCAAACACCAGAGCCCTTCCGCGCCACTTTTTCAGCAGCCTGCTAACGCGCGTTGGGGCACGGCTCTTTCGTCATTCCCGGCTCCCCTGCCGCATGTTGTCATTCCCGCGCAAGCGGGAATCCTATACCTGCGCGGCGGCTTGGATAAGATCGAGTCGTTGCATCCGGCGATCGTGGGAATCCGGGGCCTTGTTTCGTGCTCTATCGGATCGAGGGGCTCGCACTCTGGCTGGGTCCTGGATGCGGGTGTTTGTTCCGAACAGTCGCAGGGGCCGCCTTAAGGCGCGCCCGCGTATAGGACAGGATCAATCTCATGCTGGAGAGTTCCGTTTCAGCCGGCGTTGACGTCGGCTCGACTTGGCTTGACCTCGGGTTTCATCCCTTCGGCAAGCCGATCCGTGTGCGCAACAACGAGGCGGGTATTGCAACAATTGTCGCCGCCCTGGGCCAGCGTGGCGTGGGCCGGGTGGCGCCGGAGGCGATCGGGGGCTATGCGCGGAGGCTGACGGCGGCGCTGATCGAAGCGGACGTCACGGTCTTTATGGTCAATCCGCGGCGGATCAAGGCGTTTCGCGACGCCGAGGGCCTCATCGCCAAGACGGACAAGCTGGACGCAAGCCTGATTGCGCGCTTTGCTCACGTCATGGCCGATGAGCTGCGACCTCTCAGGGACGCCGGACAGGCGGGTCTCAAGGCGCTGTCGGCAAGGCGGCGGCAGCTGACTGAATCCATCGCGATCGAGAAGACACGCCTCAAGCAGGCCTTCGATCCGCTGATTCTCGACTCCTGCCGGGAGATGATCGCGCTGCTCGAAGACAGACGCCGGGCGATCGAAGCCGAACTCGACTGCCGCATTGAGGCCGAGGACAGAATGGCGCGCCGGCGCGCCATTCTGTCCTCTATGCCCGGCATTGCTGCGCGCATCTCCACCCTGGTCGTCATCGAAATGCCGGAGCTGGGCGAAATCGGACGAAAGGAAGCCGCGAGCCTCGCAGGCCTCGCGCCCCATCCGTCGCAATCCGGACTTTCGCTCGGGCGCAACGCCATCTCCGGGGGCCGCCCCTGCTTGCGCGCCGCCTTCTACATGGCCGCCCTCGTCGCGGTGCGAAGCCATCCCAGGTTCAAGCAGATCTATCTCGACCTGCGCGCAGCAGGAAAACCCGCAAAGGTCGCCCTCGTCGCCATCGCCCGCCGAATGGTCGGCATCGCAAACGCCCTCATTCGCGACGACATCACTTTCGATCAAGCAAGCTTCGCTTGACCCGCGCAATACAGTCGCCAAGGTCCCAGGCAGTTGTGTGGACGGCGCTCCTGGATTTCCGATCGGCCGCCTTTGCGGCCGACTGGAATGACAAGACATTGACAAAATCAGAAATTATCGCTATATCTTCTCATTAGCGGAATCCGACTGCGTCCGGTCCACACGCCGGACAAGGAGAATCATTTGCTGTTTGAAAACCTGGCTCAATCACAACCGCTGCGGGAAGCGGGAAGCGAGGGAGAGTTTTATGGAATGGCCCGCCCCTCCTTCCGGCGTCGTAGGCTCGCCGGCGAATCAGGAGGAGGAAGGGATGGATATCTCTGTGCTTGGCGTCGACCTCGGCAAGAACGTCTGCAGCGTGGTTGGGTTGGATGCGTTCGGCGCGGTTGTGATGCGTCGCAAGGTACGGCGCGAGACACTGATTGCTCTGGCGGAGAAGCTTCCTCCGTGCGTTGTCGGGATGGAGGCCTGCTGCGGGGCTCATCATCTCGGCCGCGTGTTCACCGCCCACGGCCACGATGTCCGGCTGATGTCGCCCGAATATGTTCGGCCCTACATCAAGGCGCAGAAGAACGACGATCGCGACGCCGAGGGGATCGCGGAAGCGGCGACGCGGCCGACGATGCGTTTTGTCGAACTGAAGAGCCAGGACCAACTCGACATGCAGACGCTTCATCGATCGCGAGACCGGTTGGTCGGGGAGCGGACAGCTCTGATCAATCGGTTGCGCGCCATTCTGCTGGAGCGAGGAATGGTCGCGCCGCAGGGCAAACGGAAGCTCGAGCAGTTCCTGGGCGTGCTGATGGATGAGCAGGGCGGAGCGGGATTGAGTTTGCGGATGATCGTGCTCGTCGGCGACGCTCGCGCGCAATGGGCGGAACTCGATCGACGGATCTCTGCGTTCGACGCCGAGTTCGTCCGCTGGGTGAAGGAGAACGAAGAGGCTCGGCGGCTGACGACAATCCCTGGCGTCGGCCCGATCGTCGCATCCGCCCTTGTCGCCGCCGTCGGTCGGGCGGAAAGCTTCGACCGCGGGCGCGATCTCGCCGCGTGGCTCGGCCTGGTTCCCCGTCAGTTCACAACTGGCGGCAAGCCGAAGCTGCTCGGGATCAGCAAGCGCGGCAACAAATACCTGCGTAGGCAGCTGATCCATGGAGCGCGTGCGGCTCTGCCCTATGTGGCTGAGCGCGACACGCCGCTCGGCCGTTGGGCAAAAGAGCTGATGAGCAGGGCTCATCGCAATGTTGCGGTCGTCGCCTTCGCCAACAAGCTGGCGAGAATCGCTTGGGCGGTGCTGCGGCGCGGAGAACGGTTCGCCGTCACAGAAATGCCGGTAGTGGCATAGAGCTCGGCCGGTCGCGCTCAAAGCGTCCATCGGTCAATACGGGGTTTGCGAGAGGGTAACGACGGGATGGCCTGACAGTCGAACGGCGCTCCGGAAGCCTGGTTTAAAAAACGGCGCGGTCTGACGCCGGGAGTTTTATGAGGACCGGAGCGCGCGTATCTCCATCATGGTCGGAGGAAGCTCCTCGAGGCCGGATACGTTGAAGCAGACTGGATCAGCAGCCAATCTCGACAACCCCCTTGCAGACGGGGCGGGCCATACGTTTTTAGTAACTCCCAAGCCGTCTGTTTTCAGGCTGCGATTGCGAGGAGGAGTTGGGAGGGGTTTGCAGTGAGGGCTTTGAGAATGTTGAGGCCGTGCTTTCGTGCGGTGGAGACGATGGACCTCATGCGGACGAAGACGTGAGCGCCTTCGAAGGTGCGGAAGCCGCCCGAGATTTTCATTTTGACCTTGGCCATGCGCAGGTCCTGTTCGGCCAGGTTATTGGTGAACGGGACGTCGAAGTCGACGAGGAAGCGCAGGGTCTCGTCCTTGAAGGTCTTGAAGCGGATGAGGAGATTATGGCCTGGGCGCTGCTTCTTTCGTTTTTTCGAGCCGGGCGAAGGATCGAAGGCCGGCAGGGCGCGATGGAAGGCGAGCCCTTCCCGAACGGCCTGCCAGTAGCGGTCGACGAAGCCTTGCACGCGTTCGGGTTCGAGCGCCCGGGCGCCGGCCTCTTTGGCTTGGCGCACGGCCTTTGCGGCGTCGAGGAGGACGTCGCGCATGGCTTGCGCCCACGGCTCCTTGTCGATCTCGATGAGCGCCTTGAGTTCGCGCAGGTGATGGGCGTTGCAGAAGGCGTGAGCGACGTCCGCGAGGGCGTTGTAGGGGCGGAAATGGTCATGCACGACGACGCCGCCCTTCAACCCTGCGGGAACATCGCCGCGCGCCGCTCCGACCCGGTAGAAGGTATGGCTCCGGCTCGACGTCGTATGCAGCCATTGCAGGGAGCCTGCGATGCGAAAGCCGGTTTCGTCGAGATGCCTGACCTTGGCCCCGCCGACGCGCGTCCCGATCGCCTGATAGACGCCCTCCAGAGCCTGAGCCTTCTTGCCCATCCACGCGATCACGCTCGCCGGGCAGACGAGCGGCGCGCCGAACAGGTCCTGAAGCGCCTGCGCCGTCCGGTCCTCGGGCACAAGCTGCTGCACGTTGAGATAGACCGCCGCCGCCTTGATGCGCTCGCCATATTGGGTCGGCGAGATCACGCCGTCGGGGAACGCAGCCCGCGTCACGCCGCGGCATCGGGCGCAGGCATAGATGGCGCCCTGGTGCTCCGTGACCTCGATCAGCCGCTCGGGCAGGTCGAACACCTGACGCGTCTCCACCCCGGTCTGCATCGAAGCCGCGAGCGCCGCCCGGCAGCGCCGGCACGCCGCAGCCTCGTGTCGGACGACCCAGTCGGGCGTCGCCGTCCGCCGCAGCGTGTCGCCCTTGTGGCCCCGCTGTCCCCCGCTCGCCTTGCCCGAACGGCCGCGAAGGCTGCCGGGAAGGCGCGACTTCTTCCTCAGCCCGTCGCTCGAAGGCGGCTTGGAGCTCGTCGTGCTGTCCAGATCCAGCCGGCGCCGAAGCTCGGCGTTCTCGGCTCGAAGGCCCTCGTTCTCCCGCCGCAAATCGGCGACCTCCGAGCGAAGCGCGGAAATCTCGCTCCGGAGCGCTTCGATCAGCGCCTGAACTTCGGCAGGGAGAATCATCCCCACCTTAGACTCACGGTTCGCCCCCGCCCGTCTCGAAAATCTCGCAAAACCTCAACGATCTCACACACCGTGTGACAATTCGGACTCACCCGGCTTGGGAGTTACCGTTTTTATTTCAATGGCGCGCAACCCATTGAAAAGTCGCGATTGGAAAAAATAAACGCTAGTAAATTGGAGTCAATTTACTACAGCATTTTCAGGACTGACGGAATCGAGGGGATTCCGTCTGGGTTGCGGTGATGATTCTCTGCGCGGATCGAATCGGCGCTGGGGAGACTCATGGGTGTTTCTTATTCGCAGGACCTTCGGGATCGGGTGCTGGCGGCGGTGGACGGCGGGTTGAGGGTCTATTCGGCCGCGCGGCTGTTTCGGGTCAGCGTGTCGTACATTTACAAGGCGCTCGGCCGGCGGCGTGCGACCGGCGATGTGACGGCCCACAAGTCGGGCGGCGGCCCAAAGCCGAAGCTTGCGGCCTATGACGAGGCGTTGCGCGCTCAGGTGGCGCAGAAAGGCGATATCACGCTGGTCGAACTGCAAGCGTGGCTTGCCGGCGATCATGCGGTGAGAGTCAGCGTCGGTTGTCTTTGGGCGCGGGTCCGGCATCTTGGGCTGACGCTCAAAAAAAGTCACAACGCGCCGCAGAGCAGGATCGTGCCGACGTAGCGGAAGCTCGCGAGCAATGGCGGGCGCAGCAGGGCGAATGGCGGCCGGACAATCTTGTGTTTGTCGACGAAACCGGCGCGTCGACCAAAATGACCCGGCTCTACGGCCGATGCCCGCGCGGCGAGCGCCTGGTCGCGCCGGTTCCGTGGGGCCATTGGAAGACGACGACCTTCATCGGCGCGCTGCGGCAAGACGGTCTGGTCGCGCCTTGCGCGTTCGACGGGCCGATCAACGGCGAGAAGTTCCGCGCCTGGGTCGAGCAGTTCCTCGTTCCCGAGCTCAAGCCCGGCGACATCGTCATCCTCGACAATCTGCCGAGCCATAAAGTGGAGGGCGTCAGAGCGGCGATCGAGAACGCCGGCGCCCGGCTGCTCTACTTGCCCTCCTACAGCCCCGATCTCAACCCGATCGAGCAGGGGTTCGCCAAACTCAAAGCCCTGCTGCGCAAAGCCGAGGCGCGAACCTTCGACGCCCTGATCCACGCCATCGCAACCGCACTCGAAACCTTCACCCCCGACGAATGCGCAAATTATCTCCCAAACTCAGGATATCGACGCCAATAATGAAAATGCTCTAGCGCTTACTAGTGGTCAAAATCAAACGTAAGAGTCCGGGGCGCCTTCCGCAATTTCAAGGAGTTCTCCGGCTTGCAAGGGGTTCGAAGCGTTTGATTCTATCCACTAGCGTTTAAGCGCGTTTATGGGCGTTTATTCGCAGTGGCGCGCCGCCTGCCTCGCGCCCTGGTTGTGGAGTCCTCGGATCAAGAGTTCCTGGCCGCGCCGCGTCACGCCGCCTTCAGCGCCTGGTCGAGATCGGCGAGAATGTCGTCGATGTGCTCGATGCCGATCGAGAGCCGCACGTAGTCGTCCGTCACCCCGGTCGCCTGCTGCTCCTGTGGCGTGAGCTGCGAATGGGTGGTGGTCGCCGGATGGATGGCGAGCGAGCGGGCGTCGCCGATATTGGCGACATGATAGAGGAGCTTGAGCGCGTCGATGAACTTGCGCCCGGCCTCCTTGCCGCCCTTGATCTCGAACCCGACCAGGCCGCCCTGCCCTCCCTTGAGATATTTCTCCGCCCGGCGCTTCGCTTCGCCTTTCTGATGCGAGGGATGGATCACGTTCACAACCTTGGCCTGCTTGGCGAGCCAGGCCGCGACGGCGGACGCATTGGCCGAGTGGCGCTCGATGCGCAGCGGCAGCGTCTCGACGCCCTGAAGGGTGAGGAAGGCGTTGAACGGCGACATGCAGGAGCCGAGATCGCGCAGAAGCGTCGTCCGGGCCTTGAGGATGTAGGCAATCGGCCCGAGCGGCTTCGCCGCTTCGCTCCACACAGCGCCGTGATAGCTGGGATCAGGCGTATTGAGCGCGGGCTGGCGCTCTTTATGCTCCTCCCAGGGAAAGTTCCCGCCGTCGATGAGGAGGCCGCCGATCGAGGTGCCGTGTCCGCCGAGATATTTGGTCGACGAATAGACGATGATCGCCGCGCCGTGTTCGAAGGGGCGCGTCAGAATCGGCGCCGCGGTGTTGTCCATGATCAGCGGAACGCCGAAGGAACGCCCGATCGCCGCCACTTCCGCGATCGGGAAAGCGATCAGTTTCGGATTGGGCAGGGTCTCGGCGTAATAGGCGCGGGTGCGCGCGTCGGTGGCTTTGCGGAAATTCTCCGGATCGGCCGGATCGACGAAGCGCACCTCGATCCCCTGGTCCTTCATCGTGTTGGCGAACAGGTTCCAGGTCCCGCCGTAGAGGTCGGTCGAGGAGACGATGTTGTCGCCGGCGCGCGCCAGGTTCTGGATCGAAAAGGCCGAGGCCGCCTGGCCGCTGGCGAGCGCGAGCCCCGCCGCGCCGCCCTCGAGCGCAGCGACGCGCTTCTCAAGCACGTCATTCGTCGGGTTCATGATGCGGGTGTAGATGTTGCCGAGCTCCTTCAGCGCGAACAGGTTGGCGGCGTGCTCGGCGTTCTGGAACTGGTAGGAGGTGGTCTGGTAGATCGGCACTGCGACCGCGCCCGTCGCCGGATCGGCGCGCCAGCCGGCGTGAAGGGCTAGAGTTTCGACTTTATGAGACATGGTTTCTTCCCTGGTTTTGAATATTGAATGGCGAGTTGTGAAAAGCCCCGGGCTGGACGCGCGGAATGAGGGCGCGCCTTAATACGCTTTCGTTGTGCCCGATCTACTTTATGCTATTGCGATCCTGGGGAATGATCCGACCATAGCGTTTAGCGGGTGGGTGCGCAAGGCGACGCAACAGGCTCCAAAGCGGCGCCGAGCATCGAAATTCTTACAGACTTCTGTATTGTCGGACCGCGAGTCGCAGGCGGCCGCGTCCCTGTCGCCTTGAGGCGCAACGGAGGACTCATGGGCATCGAAGATGGAGCAACGGGTCACGCCCGACTGCACAGATTTCACCTGCCCAACGCCCATCTCGAATCGGCCTTCGGCAACGACTGGTTCGGCAAGAAGGCGGAGGACTTCGCCCGCTTTTTCGGCACGCCGAGATTCCTGATCGCGCAGACGCTCATCGTCGCCCTGTGGATCTGGGTCAACGCCGCCGGCTGGACCCAGTTCGACGTCTATCCGTTCATTCTGCTCAACCTCGCCTTCTCGACCCAAGCCGCCTATGCCGCGCCCTTGATCCTGCTGGCGCAGACCCGTCAGGCCGACCGCGACAAGGTCACGAGCCTCGCCGACGCCCAGCATCGCGAGGAGCTGCACCAGATCAGCGAGCAGCGCCAGGAGCAGGCCCGGGAGCAGGCCGGCATGCTCGTCGAAATGCTCCGGCAGAACACTATGCTGACGGAGCGCGGGAAACCCTGCTCAAGCAGAACACCGAGCTCACCCAGACGGTGAGAGGTCTCGTCGAGCGGATCGACGCGATGACCAGCGAGGTCCATGCGCGCATGGCGCCAGCGCCCGGCTGAGCGTTATCGCCGCTTAGCTAGCTCGCCTTGGCCGGCTCCTTGTCAATGAACTGGATCGTCTGCTCGAGCGCGGCGGGCGTCACCCTGAACAGGCCGGTATAGGGCAGGCCGAATTCGAGGATGAGAAAGATTGCAAATGCGATCGACAAGGCCCCGAAGGTGATCGCGGCAAAAACGACTGCGTTCGTCTCGGCATACAGGCCAATGGCGAAAAAGAGCGAGGCGGTCCAAAAAATGAAAATCGCGAGGAGAAACCAGGAGACCGGCCCGGCCGCGATTTGCAGAGAGATCAAGAGCCGCGATTGTTCGAGCAGGCTGGCGTAAGCGTTGGCCGTCGCCAGCGCCGCCTTCTGGGCGTCAGTCTTGGGCTGAAGCGTCGCGAGAAAGTCGCTGGTCGCCTGCGCGTTGGCGAGGGGCGGGCCGACCGTCAGCAACGCGGGGTCGACCGAACCGCCGCCCCAGATAGTCGCATAGGCTCTCTCAATTCCCTCTTTGAGCTGGTCGCGGAACGGCTTGGTCTCGGGTCCATATTGCGCGAGCGCCTGATCGAGCCTCAGGACCTGGGCGGAGAAATTCTCCAGATTGGTCCTCTGAGCCGAATAATAGGCAAAGCTGACGCCGATCAGGGTGCCCAAAACGAGAGCGAGCAGAAGGCTCACCAATCCGGAGACCTGGCCGACCACGCCCTTGGTCTCGCCGCTCTTGTGGTGCGGTAAGAGCCTCGTTTGCAAGGCGAGTCCCGCGTATCCGGCGACCATGAACAAGACAAAAATGAGTATGCAAATGAGAAGAATATTCACCGATTAGCCCCGCAACGCCGCCTGCCCGCCGGGGCCGTATCCTACCCGGTGCGGGACTTCAAGCAGGATCAGGAGCGGCGCGGCGGGCGCAAACGGAGCGGACTGCCCGGCTTCCGAGCCGGGATAAAGAGCGCCGAGTGCGGGCCGTTTGTGGCGCAATCGGGGCGCACGCCGACAACGGAACGTTCCGCCAAACCTTAGATCGAGCCTCGCCCGCCCTGGGACCGACGCCCGTTCCGCGGCGTAAACGAGGTGGGCGGCAGGTGAAGTCCGTCCACGTGCGCGCGTGCTACGGCGTGACAGAAAAAGGCGCCCAAGCGACTGAAAGGCTTGAGTCGCTGCCAGGACCGCGCACCCCCGAAAGCGACGGCGTCGCCAGCGTTTTCACGTGAAACCCAGTCGCTCCGGTTAACCCGGACATTGCCAACAATTCATGGCGAGCGCAGCCCCGTCGCCCTTCTAATGCGCCGGTCGGTCTGCTAGTGCGCTTTCTCCTTTTTGCCGCCCGCTCAAGGTTCCGCCCGATGCGTATGCTGAGCCTCGCCGTCTTCGCCGTCGTCGCCCTCCTCGTCGGCGCGTATAAAGAAGACCCGATGATGCTGGTCATCGGCGTCGCCTCGGCGATCGGCGCGGTCGCCTCACACCCGCGCTGGCGGATTTCAACCTTTCTCACCATCCTGTCCGATCTCTTCGCCTTCGAGACGATCCTGTTCGGGCTCGCCGACATCGTCGCGCTCCTCGGCTACTGGCCCGAAGCCTACGCGGCTTATTCGCTCCCGCGCTACCTGCCGCTCGCGACCGCCCTGTTCGGCGTCGCCATCTTCGCCATTTCGCACTTCCCCTTCGTGCGCAGGATGATGGCTCTCACCGACCCGTTCTTCGAAGCGCGGACGCCGATCTCGATCCTGCCCCTGCCGTCGTGGCCGATCGCGCTACGCCAGAGCCTATATGGACGCATCAACATCTTCTTTCTCATCCTCATCAACCAGTTCCAGGTCGCCCTCGGGGTTCGACTCAATTTCTTCTATCGCGCCTTTGGCAACGCTATCCAGGTTCCTGACGCCGCCCATATGAAGGCGTTTTGGCTGCAGCTGCTCTGGGTGTTCGTTCCGCTGGTCACGATTTCAATTTTGGCGTTCCTGCTCGAGTTCTACGTCGCGCTGAACTTTGTCCTGCAATGGCGCCGCTGGATGACGGCGTCCTACACGTCACGCTGGCTCATGCATTCGATGCATTACAAGCTCGCGCTAAGCGCCAACGCGGAAGGCGCCTCGCCCGAGCCGGCGCTGTCGGACGGCTCGGGCGTCCGGCCTCCGGCGGACAATCCGGACCAGCGCATCTCGGAGGACATCGGCGGGTTCATCAGCGGCGCGGGCGGCGTCGGCGCCTACCAGAACGCGGGCATCTACAACTACACCATCCAGGCGATGACCACCGCCACCAATCTGGTGGCGTTCTCGATCATCCTCTGGGGGATCTCGCGAAACATGGACTTGTCGCTTTTTGGGATTCCCATTCCGGGCTTTCTCTTCTGGGTCGCCATCCTCTACGCCTTCTTCGCCACGGGCATGATGCATCTCATCGGCCGCTCGCTGTCGCGCCTCATGTTCCGCCAGCAGGCGGTCGAGGCGGACTTTCGCTTCGATCTCGCGCGCATCCGCGAGTTCAGCGAGCAGATCGCCCTGCTCAAGGGCGAGCAGCACGAGATCGACCGGGCCGACAGGGTGTTCAACAACGTCTTTCGCACTGTCCAGCGGATCATCCGCGTGCGGACGATGCTCAACTCGTTCCTGCAGTTCTATACCCAGATCTCGGCGATCATCCCCTATGTGGTGGTCGCGCCTTTCTATTTCGTGGTGAAGAAGGTCGACTTCGGCACCTTCAACCAGGCGGCGGACGCCTTCGGCAACGTCAACAGCGCCATGAATTTCTTCGTCAACCAGTATACGGGGCTCGCCAGCTTCAGCGCGACGATCCAGCGTCTCACCTCGTTCGAGGACGCCTTCGCCCGCGCGCGGGCGGAAGAGGCGCGGACGCCGCGCGTCACCGCCCAGCCGTGGGAGGCTCCGACCCTGTCGATGAAAGACGTCGAGATCGCCTTGCCCGACGGGCGCAAGCTCGCCCGTATCGCCGACCTGGTGCTCGTCCCTCAGGAATCGACGCTGGTCGTCGGGCCCTCGGGCGTCGGCAAGTCGACGCTCTTTCGCGCCATTGCAGGCTTGTGGCCGTTCGGCTCGGGCGAGATCCATCAGCCGGCCTACGCCAAGCTCATGCTGCTGCCGCAGCGCCCCTATATCCCGATCGGACCGTTGCGCGAAGCGCTCGCCTACCCGGCGGCGAGCACGAATTTCACCGACCAAAAGCTGAGCGAGACCCTGGCCAAGGTCGGCCTTCCCGCGTTGGCGAACCGCCTCGACGACAACGAGAACTGGCAGATGCGCCTCTCCGGGGGCGAGCAGCAGCGGCTCGCGATTGCGCGTGCGCTGCTGGCCGAGCCGGACTGGCTGTTCCTCGACGAGTCAACGAACTCGCTCGATCAGAAGAGCGAGGCCAATCTCTATCGCGCGATCACCGAAACGCTGCCGCGCACGACGATCGTGTCGATCGGCCATCAGGGAACCGTCGGGCAGTTCCACAAGCGCCGGATCGTGTTCGAGCCCCGCAGCGGCGCGCCCGCCACGGTCGTCGCGGAGCCGGAGCCCGCGGCCTAGGGGCGCCTTGCATCGAGATGGGGTCGGCTAGTATCACATATATACGACGTTTATTAGGTCGATTTGGGTTTTCTTGATCCAAGCCTCTTTGGCTTTGGAATCCCTCAGAATCGGGGTTTGGAAAAGCTTGGATTTCCTTGGATTCTCTCGTCGAGAATCTAGACTTTTCAATAGGTTACGCGGAATTCTCCGGCAAAAAATTTTGCTCGCGCTTCACGGTTCAGCGGCGCCGGGTCGGCGGCTGTCCGGTCAAGGGCCATGCGAGGGCGACGATTGTCCATAAGCGCAAGCTTAGCCCTATTTCTGCTTTTCAGCAAGCAATTCTCGGCCTCACACCCTCGCTCGCTTCAAAAGCGCCGCGCTATAGAGGACGCGAATCAGCGCGCGGCCCGGGCTATCCGCAGGTGGGCGCGCCCCGACCGCCGAACCTGTCAAAGCGAGCGGGCGAGCCTCATCGAGCCGCGCGGTCCCTTGATGACGAGATCGCCGTTGACCAGGTCCCACGCGGGGCTGCCGAGCAGCGCCGACAGGAATCCGATCTCCAGCGCTTTCAAATCCTTGTTGGGACATTCCCTTTTCGTCAGCGCATAAGGGCCGACGGCGAGATGCTGATCCTTCACCGGATAAACCGTCGCCGACCACGAATTGCAGCCGGTGTAGCCTGACCCGCGCAGCGTCCCGTCGATCTTCAGGCTGATGTCCACGCTGGGCGGCACTGGCTTGCCGTTGAGTTCCCTGAGCGACCAGGTCTGGTCGAGCGGAAAATTCTTCTGCATGGGGGGGAGCGGCTTGGGCGGCGCGGTATCCTCTTCGGTTTGCGGGCCATGTTGGGCGGCGTAAGCCGCGGTGGCGAAACACAAGGCTGCGACGACGGCAGCGACGACCGGTTTTGATTTCAGCATATGCGCAAGACCTCGACATCCGGAGGCGACGGCCCCTCTTTGGACGAATCCCCCAAGCGCTCCGTGGCAGCCCGGGAGCTCCCCTTGACCGCGGAGCTTGCGTTTTTTGTGGCGAAGGCCGCCCATCCGCCCTTGAATTTGGCCCCCTCCAGCCAAAAATTACGGTTGCGGGCTTTGGCCCGCGACCGCAAGCGCCGCCAACGTTGGGGCGCAAGCTTAACATATCGCTCAGAAGAGGATGTGACCATGACGAATTACGATCTTTCCCCGTTCTACCGTTCCACAGTCGGCTTCGATCGGCTGTTCTCGATGCTCGACAGGGTCGCCGGAGGCGAGCAAAACGCGCCGACCTACCCGCCCTATAACATCGAGCGCACAGGCGAGAACGCCTACCGCATTACGCTCGCCGTCGCCGGCTTCGGCGATAATGAGTTGTCGGTCGAGACTCGCGAGAGCACGCTGACCGTGCGCGGATCGAAGGAAGCCCCCCAGAGGGACGAGAAGCAGGACATGCTCTATCAGGGCATCGCCGCCCGCGCCTTCGAGCGCCGCTTCCAGCTTGCCGACCACGTCGTGGTGACAGGCGCGGTCAGCGAGAACGGCCTCTTGCACATCGATCTTGTGCGGGAAGTTCCCGAGGCGCAGAAGCCGCGGAGCATCGCGATCAACAAGGCCGCCAAGACCCTTGAAGCGGTCAAGGCGCCCTCCGCGAAGGCTGCGTAAAGCAGCGCGCAGCGCAGGGAAATCAGGGCGCCCCAAACGGGGGCGCTCTTTTTTTGTCTACTCGAATAGCGCCGGAGGGACGATGCTTACCTTCGCTCTGTCGTTCGGGTCACCGGATGAGCCTGGAGCGGACAGGCCCAATTCCTTCGCTTTCGCCGTTTCACGTGGAGCGGGAGGGGGAAGAGGCGGGTTGATGGTCGGCGCCGCTGGCTTGGTCGCCCGGAGCCTGTGTGTGGTCGAAGCGGACTCGGGCTTGGGCGCGCCGCTGGCCGGCGCATCCCCGGCGTCGTACGGGCTGACGGCCTCCGGAATATGGATGTCCGCTGCGCCGTGGGCCGGTTTCGCCGCCCGCGCGGGTTGAGGCGCGTCGGAGAATTCCCCGCTCCGCAGCCCGCCCATCCCGGAGGGCGGCGGTTCGCCGAACGCGTCGCCACGAGAGGCGAGCGCGGGTCCCCAGATTCGGCCCGGGGCGGGAAAGCGCTCGAGGATCCGTCCGCTTCTCGCATCGATGATCAGGCGCTGATAACCCCCTGGGCCGGCGGTCACGTCGGCGAGATAGATTCCTGGCCGGCGCATGAGCGGCGCTGTCAACGCATAGCCTTGCGCATTCGAGACTCCATTCGATCTCGCCCGGCGGCCACGCGAACCGCCACGGCGGCGCTTGCCATTGGGCCGTCGCGGGGAAAGCGAAAGCGATCGCGCCGAGCGTCAAGCCCGCCACAAAAACGAAGCGCAGCGCTCGAATCAACCTCACTCTCATGCTTCGTAGCTCCGAGGATTCCGGTCGGACGACCTGCGGCGCCGAATGCGGCCTGGTTACGGCGTGGCCGCGGCCGAGTCCGACGCGTCGGCGCAAATGCTCGTGAGCCGATCAATTTCGCTTGATGCGGTTTCGAACGAGGTCACCAGCCTGACCAGCGTCTCGCCCGGTCGCGGCGCCCGTTCCGGCGCGAGCGACCGCGTGCTCCACTCGTGGAACGCCGCGCCGCCGGCGCGCCATCGCTCAACCATCATTTTCGGCGCCACGACAAAGACTTCGTTGACCTCGGTCCGCCACGCCATGCGCACGCCTGGCGTCGCTGCAAGGCCGCGGGCCAGCTGACGCGCCGATACGTTTGCGCGCTCCGCCAGCCGCAGCCAGAGCCCATCCGCAAGATAGGCTTCCATTTGCGCGCCAAGGAAGCGCCCCTTGGATAAGGTCTGCCCCCCGCGCTTGCGCTGAAAGGCGAAATTCTTCGCCCGCGCCGGATCGAAGAACACCACGGCTTCGCAAGCCAGCGCGCCGTTCTTGGTCGCACCGAGGGTGAGGACGTCGACCCCTGCCCGCCAAGTCATCTCAGCCGGCGTCGCCTTGGCCGAAACAAGCGCATTGGCGAAGCGGGCGCCGTCCATATGCACGCCGATCCCGTTGCGGTGGGCGATCGAACTGAGTTCGGCGACTTCGCTGACACCATAGATTGTACCCGCTTCGGTCGCCTGGGACAGCGACAGGGCGCCCGGTTGCGAGGACTTCACGAGCCCGCGCGGAAATCTCTCCAGAGGCTCTCGCAGGGCTTCCGGCGTGATCTTGCCGCCCTCTCCCGGGATCCCGACCAGCTTCGCCCCCGCGGTGAAAAGCTCCGGCGCGCCGCACTCGTCGTCGTGGACATGCGCCTCCTCGTGGCAGAAGACCGCATCCCAAGGGTTGACCAGCGCCGAAAGCGCCAGCGCGTTCGCCGCCGTCCCCGTCGCCACCAGGAAAGCGGCGACCTTGGTCTCGAACACGTCATTGAGCAGCGCTTGCGCCCGCGCGGTGTAGTCATCGGCGCCATAGGCGGGCGCGTTGACGCGCGACGAACCCACAATCGCGTCGAGAATCTCCGGCGCCACCCCGGCGCCATTGTCGCTGGCGAATTTCATGCACGCTCCCGTGCAATTCAGCGGACAATTTGCGTCATGTTGCGCCGCCCTGGCAATTCGCTCCGCCGCTGACGACGGGAGTAAAAAATTGCGCGCCGACCGCTTGTGTCGGCGATCCATTTCTGTCATGGTCGGAGAATAGGACAGTTGTACTGACCATTTTTTGTGCGTCGAGCCTAAGGCTTTGGCGCCGGCAATAGAACGGGCTCAAGCGTTGTCGGATCGAACGACAAAGACGGATCGAAAAAAATCCGACGCGTGACGCCTTCCGGCTGCGCGTTAGCGGCCGCCTTTGTCCCTGATACGCCTGAAAATTTGCAATAACGGTCACACCAGGTGCGCGACCGCCCGGGGAGCGGAAAGATGAACGCCATAACTCAAGCGACGTTCGACGAGTTGCGCGGCAGCTTCGAGAAGGCCAATCCCGGTCGGGACCCGCTGACGCCGCCCGCCCAGGGGCTCTACGATCCTTCCAAGGAGCACGATTCCTGCGGCGTCGGCTTCGTCGCCGACATGAAGAACCGCAAGTCGCACGACATCCTCGAAAAGGGCCTGCAGATTCTGGTCAACCTCGACCACCGCGGCGCGGTCGGGCGCGGACCCGTCGCTCGGCGACGGCTGCGGCGTGCTGACCCAAATCCCGCACGCCTTCTTCGCGCCCGAATGCGCCAAGCTAGGCTTCGACCTGCCGGCGCAGGGCCATTACGCGATCGGCCAGTTCTTCATGCCGCGTCAAACCGCGACGCGTCGGCAGGCGCGCGAAATCGTCGAGGAGGTCGTCGCGGCCGAGGGCCTGAACGTGCTCGGCTGGCGCGACGTGCCAGTCGACAGTTCTGTGCTTGGCGAACGCGTCAAGGCGGTCGAGCCGGTGATGCAGCAGATCTTCGTCGGACGCCCGCCGACGTCGCGAGCGAGGACGATTTTGAGCGGCGCCTCTATATCGTCCGCAAGGTCGTCTCCAATCGCGTCTTCGCGATCGGGACCCCGGAGATCCTGGAGTATTACCCCGTCTCGATGTCGGCGCGCACCATCGTCTACAAGGGCATGGTGCTGGTGCGGCAGCTTGCGCCCTATTACCGCGATCTTCTGGACCCGCGTTACGAGACCGCGCTCGCGCTGGTCCATCAGCGGTTCGCGACCAACACGTTTCCGTCCTGGCGCCTTGCGCATCCCTATCGCATGGTCGCGCACAACGGCGAGATCAACACGCTCAGGGGCAACGTCAACTGGATGGCGGCCCGTCAGGCGAGCGTCAACTCCGAACTCTTCGGCGCCGATATCTCGAAGCTGTGGCCGATCTCCTACGAAGGCCAGTCGGACACCGCCTGCTTCGACAATGCGCTCGAGTTTCTCGTTCAGGGCGGCTATTCGCTCAGCCACGCGATGATGACGCTGATTCCGGAGGCCTGGGCCGGCAATCCGCTGATGGACGAGGAGCGGCGCGCTTTCTACGAATATCACGCCGCGCTGATGGAGCCGTGGGACGGCCCGGCGGCGATGGCGTTCACGGACGGGCGCCAGATCGGCGCGACGCTCGACCGCAACGGCCTGAGGCCCGCGCGCTATTTCGTCACCGACGACGACCTTGTCGTTCTCGCGTCGGAAATGGGCGTGCTGCCGGTGCCCGAAGAGACCATCGTCGCCAAGTGGCGCCTGCAGCCGGGAAAGATGCTGCTCGTCGATCTCGAGCAGCACCGCATCGTCTCGGACGCGGAGATCAAGCAGACGCTGTCCCGCGCCCAGCCATACAGCGCCTGGCTTCGCGAAGGCCAGATCGTGCTCGAGGATCTCAACCCGGTCGAGCCGCGCGCCTTGCGCACCGACGTGTCGCTGCTCGATCGGCAGCAGGCTTTCGGCTACACCCAGGAGGATCTGTCGATCCTGCTCTCGCCGATGGCGGCCACCGGCCAGGAAGCGGTCGGCTCGATGGGCACGGACACGCCGATTTCGGCGCTCTCGTCGAAGTCGAAGCTGCTCTACACCTACTTCAAGCAGAACTTCGCTCAGGTGACCAACCCGCCGATCGACCCGATCCGCGAGGAGCTGGTGATGAGCCTCGTCTCCTTCATCGGACCGCGGCCCAATCTGTTCGATCTTGACGGCGCGGCGAGACGCAAGCGCCTCGAGGTGCGCCAGCCGATCCTGACCAACGAGGACCTCGAGAAGATCCGCAGCATCGGTCATCTCGAAGAATTCGTTCGACACCAGAACCCTCGACATCACCTATCCGGTGAAGAAGGGCGCGGCGGGCATGAACGACGCGCTCAAGCGGCTTTGCGAGCGCGCGGAATCGGCGGTGCATGGCCGCTACAACATCATCATCCTCTCCGATCGCATGGTCGGTCCGGATCGAATCCCAATTCCGGCCCTTCTGGCGACGGCGGCTGTCCATCATCATCTCATCCGCAAGGGACTTCGCACCTCCGTCGGCCTCGTCGTCGAAACTGGCGAAGCGCGAGAGATCCACCATTTCGCGTGTCTCGCCGGCTACGGCGCGGAAGCGATCAATCCCTATCTCGCCTTCGAGACTCTGACCGCGATGGCCAAGGACTTGCCCGAGCCGATCAGCGGCTATGAGGTCGTCAAGCGCTTCATCAAGTCGGTCGACAAGGGCCTGCTCAAGGTCATGTCGAAGATGGGGATTTCCACTTACCAGTCCTATTGCGGCGCGCAGATTTTCGACGCCGTGGGCCTCTCGCGCGCTCTCGTCGACGAATTCTTCTTCGGCACCGCGACCTCGATCGAGGGCGCGGGTCTCGCCGAAATCGCGCAGGAGACGCAGCGCCGCCACGCGGACGCCTTCGGCAATTCGCCGGTGCTGAGCACGGCGCTCGAAGTCGGCGGCGAATACGCCTATCGAGTGCGCGGAGAGACCCATAACTGGACGCCGGAGACGGTTTCGCTGTTGCAGCACGCCGTTCGCGGCAATGCGCGCGACCGCTACGACGCCTTCGCCAAACTGCTCAACGAGCAAAGCGCGCAACTCTTGACCATCCGCGGTCTCTTCCGCATCAAGACCGCGGAGGAAGACGGGCGCGCGGCCGTTCCGCTCGACGAGGTCGAGCCCGCCGCTTCGATCGTCAGGCGCTTTTCGACCGGGGCGATGTCGTTCGGTTCGATCTCGCGCGAGGCGCACACCACCCTCGCCATCGCGATGAACCGGATCGGCGGCAAGTCCAATACCGGCGAGGGCGGCGAGGAATCGGATCGCTACAAGCGTCTGCCCAACGGCAACTCGATGCGCAGCGCCATCAAGCAGGTCGCCTCGGGCCGCTTCGGGGTGACGGCGGAATATCTCGTCAACTCGGACATGATGCAGATCAAGATGGCGCAGGGCGCAAAGCCCGGCGAGGGCGGACAATTGCCCGGCCACAAGGTCGACGCGGTGATCGCCAAGGTGCGACACTCCACCCAGGGCGTGGGCCTCATCTCGCCGCCGCCGCACCATGACATCTATTCGATCGAAGACTTGAAGCAGCTCGTCTATGACCTGAAGAACGTCAATCCTGAGGCCCAGGTTTCGGTCAAACTGGTGTCCGAGGTCGGCGTCGGCACGGTCGCGGCGGGCGTCGCCAAGTGCAAGGCCGACCACGTCACGATTTCCGGCTTCGAGGGCGGCACCGGAGCCTCGCCGCTGACCTCGATCAAGCACGCCGGAAGCCCGTGGGAGATCGGTCTCGCGGAGACCCACCAGACGCTGGTGATGAATGGGCTGAGGTCGCGCATTTCGGTGCAGGTCGATGGCGGCGTGCGCACCGGGCGCGACGTCGTGATCGGCGCGCTTCTGGGCGCGGACGAGTTCGGCTTCGCCACCGCTCCGCTGATCGCAGCCGGCTGCATCATGATGCGCAAGTGCCATCTGAACACCTGCCCGGTCGGCGTCGCGACCCAGGACCCCGTCCTGCGCAAGCGCTTCGCCGGCAAGCCGGAGCACGTCATCAACTATTTCTTCTTCGTCGCCGAAGACGTGCGCGCGTTGATGGCGGAGCTTGGCTACCGCACGTTCGACGAGATGATCGGCCAGCGGCAGATGCTGGATCGGGACAGGCTCAATGAACACGCCAAGGCGCAAGGGCTCGACTTCTCGAACCTGTTCTTCAAGCCGACGCCCTGGCCGGAGGACGGCGTTCACCGGCGGGTCGCTCAGGATCATGGGCTCGAGAACGTGCTCGACCGCCGCCTCATCGCCGACAGCAGGGACGCGATCGAGCGAGGCAAACACGTGCGTCTCGACCTTTCGATCCGCAACGCCGATCGTTCGACCGGGGCGATGCTGTCGGGCGTCATCGCCCGGAAATACGGCAACGCGGGTCTGCGCGACGAGGGGATCCATATCAAGTTTAAGGGCGCCGCGGGGCAGAGCTTCGGGGCCTTCCTCGCCAAAGGCGTGACCCTCGAGCTCGAGGGAGAGGCCAACGACTACGTCGGCAAGGGGCTGTCGGGCGGGCGTATCGTCGTCTACCCGCCGCAGGAAGCGAGGAAATTGACGCCCGAGGCCTCGATCATCGTCGGCAACACCGTACTTTATGGCGCGACCGCCGGCGAATGCTATTTCCGCGGCGTGGCGGGCGAACGCTTCGGCGTGCGCAATTCCGGCGCGATCGCGGTCGTCGAGGGCACGGGCGACCACGGCTGCGAGTATATGACCGGCGGCATCGTCGTGGTCATCGGCGAGACGGGGCGCAACTTCGCCGCGGGCATGTCGGGCGGCATCGCCTATGTGCTCGATGAGGCCGGGACGTTCGCCCAGCGCTGCAATCTGTCGATGGTCGATCTCGAGCCGGTCGCCGCGGAAGAGGAGGTGATGCAGCGTCATCTGCATTCTGGCGGCGATCTCGAGCACCACGGCAGGGTCGACGTGATGCGCGACATGAGCCGGTTCGACGCCGAGCGCCTGCATCAGCTGATCGTCAATCACGCACGGCTGACCGGCTCGACTCGCGCGCGGCGCATCCTGGAGGACTGGGAGGCCTATCTGCCCAAGTTCCGCAAGGTCATGCCGGTCGAATATCGGCGCGCGCTGGCTGAGCTCGCGGCGCAACGCGAACCGCCGATGCTGGCTGCGGGAGAGTGAGGCAGCCTCATAAGCCGAGCCGCGCGCACGGCGAGCCTCAATCATCGGGGACGCGGCCGGCAAAGTTCTTGCAGGATAAAGCTGGGGCCTTATTGAAGCGGGTCGGAGCTCGGCCTGCGGGATCCGTTGCGGCGACCGGGCTCTGGGGTAGCGAGATGGGTAAGGTTACGGGATTTCTGGAGATCGATCGCGCGGACCGGCGTTATGCGCCGGCTTCCGACCGAATCCGCCATTATCGCGAGTTCATGCTGCCCTTAAGCGAAGAGGCGACCCGCAATCAGGCGGCGCGCTGCATGAATTGCGGCATCCCCTATTGCCACATCGGCTGTCCGGTCAACAACCAGATCCCCGACTGGAACGACCTCGCCTATCGCGGCGATTGGCGGGAGGCGGCGCGCAATCTGCTCTCGACCAACAACTTTCCGGAATTCACCGGCCGCGTCTGCCCCGCGCCCTGTGAGGCGTCCTGCACGCTGAACATCCAGGACGTCCCGGTCACGATCAAGACCATCGAATGCGCGATCATCGACCGCGCTTTCGAGAAGGGATGGGTGAAGCCGGAGCCTTCGGATCGCAGGACCGGCAAACAAATCGCCGTCGTCGGATCGGGGCCGTCGGGCCTCGCTTGCGCCCAGCAGCTCGCGCGGGCCGGCCATGACGTTCACGTCTACGAGAAGCAAGGCAAGGCGGGCGGGCTCTTGCGCTATGGCATCCCCGACTTCAAGCTGGAGAAGCGCCACATCGACCGCCGCATCGAGCAGATGGAGGCCGAAGGCGTCACCTTTCATTACAATTCGCATGTCGGCAATACGATCAGCGCGAAGGAAATCCTCGACAGCCATGACGCCATCGCGCTCGCGGGGGGCGCTGAGGCGCCGCGCGATCTGCCCGCTCCGGGGCGCGATCTCGCCGGGGTTCACTTCGCGATGGACTTTCTGCCGCAGCAGAACCGGCGCGTGTCCGGCGAGCCGGTCGGCACGAACGAGCCGATTCTGGCGGGCGGCAAACATGTCGTGGTGATCGGCGGCGGCGACACCGGGTCGGACTGCATCGGCACGTCGATCCGTCAGGGAGCGCTCAAGGTTACTCAGCTCGAGATCATGCCGATGCCGCCCAAGGTCGAGGACAAGCTCCTGACTTGGCCGAATTGGCCTCTGAAGCTCCGCACCTCCTCAAGTCACGAAGAAGGCGCCGAGCGCGATTTCGCTGTGACGACCCTCGCCTTCGAAGGCGAGAACGGCGTCGTGACCGGCCTCAGATGCGCCCGCGTCGACGACAAGTTCAAGCCGATCGAGGGAACCGACTTCACGCTCAGAGCAGACCTTGTGCTGCTCGCAATGGGATTCGTCTCGCCGATCAAGGATGGCATGTTGTCGGAGCTTGGCGTCGCGCTGGACAGGCGCGGCAATGTCGAAGCCGACACGAACCGCTACGCCTCCTCCCACGCCAAGGTCTTCGCCTGCGGCGACATGCGGCGCGGCCAGTCGCTGGTCGTGTGGGCGATCCGGGAAGGGCGCCAATGCGCCGCGGCCATCGACGAGGCGCTCATGGGCTCGACGGTGCTGCCGCGGTAGCTGGCTGGAGGCAGTGTCCGCGCGACCGGCGCCTTACGCCGGGATGCGGTCGTCGTTGGGCGAGGGTTCGCGCAGCACGTAGCCGCGACCCCAGACCGTCTCGATATAATTGCGCCCGCTCGACGCCGTCGCCAGCTTCTTGCGCAATTTGCAGATGAAGACGTCGATGATCTTGAGCTCCGGCTCGTCCATCCCGCCATAGAGATGGTTGAGAAACATCTCCTTGGTCAGCGTCGTGCCCTTGCGCAGCGAGAGCAGCTCCAGCATCTGATATTCCTTGCCGGTCAGGTGCACGCGCGCCCCGTCGACTTCGACCGTCTTCTGATCGAGGTTGACCGTCAGGTCGCCCGTAATGATGACCGACTGCGCATGTCCCTTTGAACGGCGCACGATGGCGTGAATGCGGGCGACGAGCTCGTCCTTGTGGAACGGTTTCGTCAGATAGTCGTCGGCGCCGTGGCCAAGCCCCTTGACCTTGTCCTCGATGCCGGCCATCCCGGACAGAATGAGGATCGGGGTCTTGATCTTGGTGACCCGAAGCGAGCGCAGCACCTCATAGCCGGACATGTCGGGCAAATTCAGGTCGAGCAGGATGATGTCGTAATCATAAAGCTTGCCGAGGTCGATGCCCTCCTCGCCAAGGTCGGTGACATAGACGTTGAAGTTCTCCGACTTCAACATCAATTCGATGCTTTGCGCGGTCGCTGTGTCGTCTTCGATCAAAAGTACCCGCATGTTAGGCTCCCCGCCTCGCCCATTGCTTCGTGACCGCGGTTATGTACGTCGCTTCAACGCCCAAATCTCGCCGGCGAGACCTTGGGTGATTCGAATTGAACACTGACCGGCATTGGTTAACAAACCCTGATTCATTTGCGCAAGCCCCCTGACCGCGTCCGGAATGATATTAGTAACAATTTGATAAGAAACGGTATTCCACGGACATAAAAATTAACGCGTCACATCAACAACCCGCGCTAACAGATTCATCGGACTCGCCGTTCGGCGACCGGGTTGCTGCACCCAGCCCGCCATGGAAATCCTGCGAGCGCCCAGTTCCGTGCGTCCGCCCGTGGCCCGGGCATGATTGTTAACGACCCGCGTAAACGAAGTGCTAACGCCACAATCCACACTCCAGCTTCGGGCCGTTTTAGCCCGAACCGCCGATCGGCTTCGGCGGCCGAGGGCATCGGGCCTGTCATCTCCTGACGTAAGAAAGGAGAAACCTTCATCATGCATCGTCCAGCCGTCTCGTAGTCGTGACCAGAGGACGGCGACGTCCTCTCGCGTTGAGTTTTGTCAAGGAGTGCGCCGGAATGAAGTCGCGGGACACGCTTATCCGTCTGAAGCGCTTTCAACTTGAAGAGAAGCGCCGCCGGGTTCGGCAGATCGAGACGATGGTGGCCGAGTTTACCCGCATGATCGGCGACCTTGATCGCGAGATCGCCAACGAAGAGAAGCGCGCAGGCATCGCCGACCCGAGCCATTTCGCATATCCGACCTACGCCCGGGCGACCTCGGTCAGGCGCGACAACCTCAAGAGCTCGATTGCAGAGCTCTCGGGTCAGATCGAGGACGCGAAGGCGGCGCAGGAGGAGGCCGAAGGCGAACTCCTAAAATTCGAGACGCTGGAAGTGCGCGACAAGACCAACGATCGCCTGGCCGAAGCTGTCGCGCGGGCCTGAACGAAGCCATTTCAGTTGCGGGGGCGCACCAGGTCGCGTTCGATGAAATATGTCGGCGACTTGCAGGCCTCTATTCCCTTTCGCCGTTCCACGGGAACGCGTGTTCGAGAACCTTCGTCCGGGTCGCCATTTGCTTCCTTTTCCCCCTGACGTTTGACGTTGCTCGCGTTGCGGCGCGAGAGCCAATGTTCTAAGGCTGTCGCGGCGCGGAAGCGGCACGCGGCTTCGCTCGGCAGGCGGCGAGCCAGAAGCCGGTCGGCCGTTACATGAAGCTTAGCGCTCGCGGGGGAATGTCTCATGCTGATCGGAGTTCCGGCGGAAACGGACCCCAGCGAAACCCGCGTCGCAGCGACCCCCGAGACGGCCAAGAAATTTGTCGGGCTCGGAGCCGAAGTCGCCGTCGAGCATGGCGCTGGCGCCAAGGCTGGCTTTCCGGACGCCGAGTATCAGTCCGCGGGCGCGCGGCTCGTCTCGGCCGAGGAAGCGCTCGGCGCGGATCTGGTGCTCAAGGTTCGCCGGCCAAGCGCGACGGAGATTGGCTTCGTCAAACATGGCGCGCTCGTCATCGCGACGATGGACCCCTATGGCCATCGTGAGGAAATCGAGGCGATGGCGAAAGCTGGGGTCGCAGCCTTCGCCATGGAGCTTCTGCCGCGGATCACGCGTGCTCAGGTCATGGACGTGCTGTCGAGCCAGGCAAACCTGGCTGGCTATCGCGCGGTGATCGACGGCGCGGCCGAATACGGCCGGGCGCTTCCGATGATGATGACGCCCGCCGGCACGGTCACCCGCGGCGAGGCTGTTCATCATGGGCGTCGGCGTCGCCGGCCTCCAGGCGATCGCGACCGGCCGGCGCTTGGGCGCAGTGGTCACAGCGACCGACGTGCGCCCGGCGACCAAGGAGCAGGTCGAGTCGCTCGGGGCGAAATTCGTCGCCGTCGAGGACGACGAGTTCAAGCAGGCCGAAACCGCGGGCGGCTACGCAAAGGAGATGTCGGACGCCTACAAGGCCAAACAGGCCGAGCTCGTCGCCTCGCATATCGCCAAACAGGACATCGTCGTCACCACCGCCTTGATTCCCGGCCGCCCGGCGCCGCGTCTGGTCAGCGCCGACATGGTCAAGTCGATGCGCTCGGGCTCGGTCATCGTCGACCTCGCGGTCGAGCGGGGCGGAAATTGCGAGCTCTCGAGGCTGGGCGAACTGGCGTTCAGCGACAACGGCGTCAAGATTGTCGGCTATTCCAACGTCACGCGGATCCCCTCCTCCGCCTCGGCGCTCTATGCGCGCAATCTCTACGCCTTCGTCGAGACGCTGATCGACAAGGAAACGAAGTCGCTCGCGGTCAACTGGGGGGACGAGCTTGTGAAAGCGACGTGCCTGACCCGCGGCGGACGCAATCGTTCATCCCGCCTTTCTGTCCGAATAAACGCTTGCCCTCTCTTTGAGCGCCGGAGAACCCGATGGACGACCTCGACGCCGCGATTGAAAAACTTCGAGCCGCCGCGGACGCCGCGCGGCAGGCGGCCCAAGCCGCGCAAGCCTATAGCGACCAGCTCGCGGCGGCAGGCCACGCGGCCAGCGGCGGCGCGATCGATCCGTTCGTGTTCAGGCTCGCGATTTTCGCGCTCGCGGTCTTCGTCGGCTATTACGTCGTGTGGTCGGTGACGCCGGCGCTGCATACGCCGCTCATGTCGGAGACCAACGCCATTTCCTCGGTCATCGTCGTCGGCGCCTTGCTGTCGGTCGGCGTCGCTGCGGTCGACAGCGGTTCGGTCTTCGCCCGCTTCGTCGGCTTCATCGCGCTCATTCTTGCCTCGGTCAACATTTTCGGCGGCTTCCTGGTCACCGAGCGCATGCTGGCGATGTACAAGAAGAAGGGCTGAGGCCGCATGAACGCCAACCTCGCCGCCCTGCTCTATCTCGTCTCCGGCATTCTGTTCATCCTCGCGCTGCGCGGACTGTCTTCGCCGGCGACCTCCCGCCAGGGCAACCGCTTCGGCATGATCGGCATGGCCGTCGCGGTTCTGACGACGCTGGCGGTCCGGCCGCCCTCGAGCGGGCTTTCCTGGCTGCTCATCATCCTCGGCTGTCGCGATCGGCGGCGCGATCGGGGTCTGGCGCGCCCGCACCATCGCCATGACCGCGATGCCGCAGCTGGTGGCGATGTTCCATTCGCTGGTCGGCCTGGCCGCGGTGCTGGTCGCCGCCGGAGCGTTCTACGCGCCCGAGGCCTTCGGCATCGAAGACGGCGCCATCATTCATCCCGGGCAGCATCGATCGAGATGTCGCTCGGGCTGGCGATCGGCGCGATCACCTTCACCGGCTCGATCATCGCCTTCCTCAAGCTCGACGGGCGGATGTCGGGCGCGCCGATCATGTTGCCGCAGCGCCATTTGATCAACGGCGGGCTCGGCGTCGCGCTCGTCCTCCTGATCGCGCTCTTCTACGCCACCCAGGCGCCGGCGTTCTTCTGGCTGATCGCGCTCGTCTCGCTTGCGCTCGGCGTCTTCCTCATCATTCCGATCGGCGGCGCGGACATGCCGGTCGTCATCTCGATGCTCAATTCCTATTCCGGCTGGGCGGCGGCGGGCATCGGCTTCACCCTCGGCAATCTCGCGCTCATCATCACCGGCGCGCTGGTCGGCTCTTCGGGCGCGATCCTGTCCTACATCATGTGCAAGGGCATGAACCGCTCCTTCATTTCCGTCATCCTCGGCGGCTGGGGCGGCGAGGTCGCCGGAGCCGCGGGCCACGGAGACCCGTCCGGTCAAGCAGGGTTCGGCCGAAGACGCGGCCTTCATGATGAAGAACGCCTCCAAGGTGATCATCGTGCCAGGCTACGGCATGGCGGTCGCGCAGGCGCAGCACAGCTTGCGCGAGATGGCGGATTTGCTCAAGAAGAACGGGGTCGAGGTCAAATACGCGATCCATCCGGTCGCCGGGCGCATGCCAGGCCACATGAACGTGCTTCTCGCCGAGGCCAATGTTCCTTACGACGAAGTGTTCGAGCTCGAGGACATCAACAGCGAGTTCCCGCAAGCCGACGTCGCTTATGTCATCGGCGCGAACGACGTCACCAACCCGGCCGCCAAAACCGACCCCAAGTCGCCCATCTTCGGCATGCCGGTGCTCGACGTCGACAAGGCGAAGACGGTCTTGTTCGTCAAGCGCGGCATGGGCTCGGGCTACGCCGGGGTCGAGAACGAACTGTTCTTTCGCGACAACACGCTGATGCTGTTCGGCGACGCCAAGAAGATGACCGACGCGATCGTGAAGGCGCTCCAGCACTGAGCGTAGACTCAGACGCGCCGGGCGCGGCGCAAAATGCTGATAGCGGTCGCGGTCTGCGTCGCGCTCTACGCGTCTCGTCGTGGTCGGGCTTTACGCCGGCCAGCGCAGGATCCTGTTTCCGTGCGACGCCGGCGAGGCCGATCCGGCGACGCTCGGACTTAACGCCGAGATCCTGCGTCTGAAGACGGAGGACGGGGAGAGCCTGCTCGCGTGGCGAATCCCGCCCGCGGCCGGGCGGCCGATGATCCTTTATTTTCACGGCAACTCGGGCGGGATCGACCTGCGCTTCGAGCGCTTTCACGCCATCGCCAAGGCGGGCATGGGGCTCATCGCGATCGAATATCGCGGCTACGCCAGCTCGACCGGCCGCCCAAGCGAGCGCGGGCTCAAGCTCGACGGCGAAGCAGCCTATGCGGCGGCGATCGCGAGCGGCGTCGCGCCCGAGCGCATCGTCCTTCTCGGGGAGTCGCTGGGGTCCGGGGTCGCGGTCGCGCTGGCCGCGCGCCACACAGTCGGCGCGCTCGTGCTCGAACTCGCCCTATTCGTCGATCGCCGACGTGGCCGCGGCCACATACTGGTTCATGCCGGTTCGCGCCTTGCTCCGCGACCCGTTCCGCAACGACCTGCTCATCAAGTCGGTGACCGCGCCGACGCTTGTTGTCCACGGAACGAAAGACCGCGTCGTTCCGATCCGCTTCGGCGAGAAACTGTTCGCGCTCGCCAATCCGCCCAAGGAATTCTGGCGAGTCGAGGGCGGCGCCCACCTCGCATTGGGCGAGCGCTTCGCCGACACACTGGACTGGATCGCCAGAATGGTTCGGTGAACGCGGCGCCCGGGTGGTCAGGCGGCGGCCGCGACCGGAACGGCGGCAAGCTCGAGCGCCACGGGACTAATACCGGATTCGATGATCGGAACCGATCATCGCCCTGAAGCGCGAATGCGCGCCCGCGCCGTTGCGCGTAATCGCGCGCGACTGCGCTCAAATAGAATGGGTATAAGACCGAGTTTGCGCGGACCTGGCCCCTCCGGTATCACCCGCGGCTCTCGTCTGCATGGCGACAATGTCCGCCGCGCCGCAATCGAGAGCGACGGCAGCCGCAAGCGGCTCGCTCAGGCGCGAGCTTGGCGCGACGCTTGCGCTCGGCTGGCCGATCGTTCTCGCCAATGTCGCGATCAATGCGATGACCGCGACCGATTTCATCATGCTCGGCCGGCTGTCGCCGCGCGCGCTCGCCGCTGGCGCGCTCGGCTTCAATCTCTTCCAGCCTGCGATGGTGCTCGGCATCGGCGTCGTTGCGGCGCTGGCGCCGATCATGGCGGCGAAGAGCGGCGCAGGCGAGAGCGGCGAGGCGCTCCGGCGCTCCGCGCATCAGGCGCTCCTGTCGGCCGTCGCGCTCGCCTTCTGCGCCTGGATCTATCTCTGGCAGACGCGAGCGGATCTGCTGGCGATCGGCGAACCGGCCGATCTTGCCCGCGACGCTGGAATCTATATGCGCGGCTATCAGTGGAGCCTGCTGCCGAACCTTCTGTTCGTCACCGCCCGCTGCCTCTTCTCCGCCCTCGAGCGGCCGCGCCCGACCCTCATCGCCGGCCTCGTCGCCGTGGCTTTCAACGCCCTCGCCAACTATGCCCTCGTGTTCGGCGAGCTTGGCGTGCCGCGCCTCGGGATCGTCGGCTCCGGCATCGCGACCACGATGTCGCAGACCCTGATGTTCCTGATCCTGCTCGGGGCCTCGTTCGTCGAGCCGCGCCTCAAGCGCGTTCGGCTTTTCGCCCTGCCCTGGCGCCCCGCGCGAGCCGAACTCTCCGCGCTATGGCGGCTCGGTCTGCCGATGGGCGCGATGATCCTGGCCGAAGTCGGCGTGTTCTCCGCCGCGACGATGGTCGATGGGCCTCATCGGGCGGGCGGCGCTCGAGGCCCATACGGCCGCCTTGCAGATCGCGTCGATCGCCTTCATGGTCCCGCTGGGCATGGGCCAGGCGGCGACGGTCAGGGTCGGCCTCGCCTATGGGGCGCGCAACGCCGGGGCGCGTCGCGCGCGCCGGCTGGTGCGCCTTCGGCCTCACGCTTCTTTACGCGGTCTTGTCCGCAACCGCGATGATCGTCGCGCCGAGGCTCCTGATCGCGCCCTTCCTCGATGTCGACGCGCCCGGAGAATGCGGGCGCCGTCGCAATCGCCGATCGCGTTGCTCAAAGTAGCGGCCGTCTTCCAAATCTTCGACGCAAGCCAGTGCGTCCTCGCCAACATGCTGCGGGGCTTGCACGATTCCAAGCAGCCCTTTGTCATCGCCCTTCTCGGCTATTGGGCGATCGGCGCGCCGGTCGGCCTCGCGCTGGCTTTCTTGACCCCGCTCGGCGCGGTCGGCGTGTGGATGGGGCTTGCGACTCGGTCTCGCCATCGTCGCCGGCCTCCTGCTGTCGCGCTGGATCGGCAAGGAGCGCCGGGCTTTCGCGGTTTGACGCTGGTGCGCGCGCCGGCGAGAATGTCGCGTCGCATTTACCAATAGCGCGGGCGCATGAGATCGAGGAGAGATTGACGCCATGTCCTGAGCAACCTGAGCCTCTCATCATCGACGTCGACACCGGCATCGACGACGCCTTCGCGCTGCTTTACGCCTGCGCCCATACGCAAGCGCAGATCCTCGGCGTCTCCACCGTGGTCGGCAACGTTTCGCTCGCGGCCGCGACGCGCAACACGCGGGCGGTCCTCGCGCTCGCGGGGCGGGCGGATATCCCCGTCTGGCCGGGCGCGGGAACGGCGATCTCCAATGCGGTCAGGGATGCAAGCGAAATCCATGGCGAGACCGGGCTCGGCCATGCGGTCCTGCCCGAGCCTGAAGAGCAGCGGCATGCGTCGCATGCGGCGGATTCGATCATCGGCGCGGCGCGTTCGCATTCCGGGCGCCTCATTCTTTGCGCGACGGGGCCGCTGACCAATATCGCGCTCGCGGTCATGCGCGAGCCCGAACTGCCGCGCCTCGTCAAGCGCTTCGTCATCATGGGCGGCGCTTATGCGGAGCCGGGCAATGTGACGCCCTCCGCCGAATTCAACGTCTGGCACGATCCGGAAGCGGCGCGCATCGTCTTTCGCGCTTTCGGCGGCGTTGGCGGAGCGCCGGTGATCGCGATCGGTCTCGACGTCACGCGCAAGACGATCATCGACGAGCGCGACATCGCGGCGATCGGCTCACGCATCGCCGGCAAGCCGCATGGAGCCAAGCTCGCCCGCTTTCTCGAGGACGCGTCGCGCTTCTATTTCGAGCGCATGGAAAAAATCCTGGGCAAGCGCATTTTCACCATGCACGACCCGCTCGCGGTCGCGGTGGCGCTCGATCCGACGCTGGTCGAGACGCGCCGCGCGGCCGTCGACGTCGAGACGACGGGGCGCCTGACGACCGGCGCCACGATCGTCGACTGGCGCGGCCAGTGGGGCCGCCTCGCCAACAGCGAGGTCGCCGTCGCCGTCGACGCCGAGCGCTTCCGCGGTCTCTTCTTCGATGCGATGGCGCGCCTGGCCGAGGGCGCGGCGCCGAAGAGGACGTAAGAGTCTCTCCATCGCGAGACTGGGCGAGAGACGCGCAGTCTCTTCGGGGCCAAAGCTGGGGCAAAGCCTTGGCGCTTGTGTTCCTGCCCGCTGTTGTTCTATCTTTGTTCTCGACCTGACTGCCAAATCCGAAACGAGGAGCGGCGCCTTGATCCGGCTTGAGCCGCGGTTCGCTGAACTCGCGGCGACGACCAATTTCTCGTTTCTGCGCGGCGCCTCGCATCCCGAGGAGATGGTCGCGCGCGCCGCCGAGATCGGCCTCGCCGGAATCGGAATCGCCGACCGCAACACGCTCGCCGGAATCGTGCGCGCGCACACATTCGCGCGCGAGAACGCCGAGGCGATGGGGGCCATGCGGGTCGTTTCCGGCGCGCGGCTCGCCTTCGCCGACGGCGCGCCGGACACGCTCGTTTACCCGAAGGACCGCGCGGCTTACGGCCGGCTCTGCCGGATCCTGACCGAGGGAAATCGGCGCGCGCCCAAGGGCGAATGCTGGCTCAAGCTCGACGACCTTCTTGCACGGAGCGAAGGGTTGCAGGTCGTGGCGATGCCCCCGACGCATTCCCGCCCCCAAAAGGGCGTTCGAGAGAACGCCCGTCTTTCGACGGGCTATGGCGGGGAAGGGTTAGGGAGGGGGGTCGCACGGACCTTCAACACGCATGGCGTGGACCCCTCACCCCCAACCCCTCTCCCGCATGGGGAGAGGGGAGTCCTCCGCCTTCTGCGCGAGGCCTTCGGCGAGCGTCTGTGGATCGGCGCGAGCCTCGCCTATGGCGGGGACATGCGCGGCGCGCTCACGCGGCGGGTTGCGCTCGCGCGCGCCATTGGCGCGCCGCTGATCGCGACCAATGACGCGCTGATGCATGCGCCCGAGCGGCGCGCGCTCGCCGACGTGCTCGCCTGCATCCGCGAGAAGACCACGCTCGAGGCCGCGGGCCTTCTTACGCAAGCCAACGCCGAGCGCCATCTCAAATCCCCACGCGAAATGGCGCGGCTGTTCGCCGAGGCGCCCGATGCCCTCGCCGAGACCCTCCGCTTCCTCGACGGTCTCACATTCAGCCTCGACGAATTGTCGCATCGCTATCCCGAAGAGCTGCGCGCAGGCCATGCGACGGCGCAGGAAGCGCTCGAAGCCTTCGTTCAGGCGGGCGCCCGCGAGCGCTATCCCGGCGGCGTTCCGGAGCGCACGCGGGAAGCGCTGGCGCATGAGCTGAAATTGATCGCCGCGCTCGATTACGCGCCCTACTTCCTCACCGTGCACGACATCGTGCGCTTCGCGCGCTCGAAGGGAATCCTCTGCCAGGGCCGCGGCTCGGCCGCCAATTCCGCCGTCTGCTATTGCCTTGGGATCACCGAGGTCGACCCGGCGCGTTTCGACCTTCTGTTCGAGCGCTTCATCTCGCCCGAGCGCAACGAGCCGCCCGACATCGACGTCGACTTCGAGCACGAGCGGCGCGAGGAGGTGATCCAATATATCTATGATCGCTACGGGCGAGAGCGCGCCAGCCTCGCGGCCGCTGTGATCACCTATCGTACGCGCTCGGCGATCCGCGAGACGGCCAAGGTCTTCGGCCTCTCCGACGACGTCGTCGCCGCCCTCAACGGAACCGCCTGGGGCCAGGAGACAGGTCCGATCGGCGAGGATCGCGTGCGCGCGGCAGGGCTTGATCCCGTCGATCCGACGCTCAGGCTCGCGCTCGCGATGGCGAAGGCGCTGATCGGCTTTCCTCGCCATCTGACCCAGCACAGCGGCGGCTTCGTCATCACCCGCGACCGGCTCGACGAAGTCGCGCCCGTGATGAACACCGCGATGGATAACCGCACGATGGTCGAATGGGACAAGGACGATCTCGACGCGCTCGGCCTCCTCAAGGTCGACGTGCTGGCGCTCGGCATGCTGACGGCGCTGAGCAAGGGCCTCGATCTTCTCGACCGGCATTACGGCGAGCGGCTCACTCTGGGGACCATTCCGCCCGAGGAGGCGTGCGTCTATGCGATGATCGAGCGCGCCGACACGATCGGCGTGTTCCAGATCGAAAGCCGCGCGCAGATGTCGATGCTGCCGCGGCTCAAGCCCGCGAGCTTCTACGATCTCGTCATCGAGGTTGCGATCGTGCGCCCCGGTCCGATCCAGGGCGACATGGTGCATCCCTATTTGCGCCGCCGGCAGGGCCTCGAAGAGGTCTCCTATCCCTCGAAGGAGCTCGAGGCGGTGTTGAAGAAGACGCTCGGCGTGCCTCTGTTCCAGGAGCAGGCGATGAAGATCGCGATCGTCGCCGCCGGCTTCACGCCCTCGGAAGCCGACAAGTTGCGCCGCGCGATGGCGACCTTTCGCCGGGCCGGAACGATCCAGACCTTTCAGGAGAAGATGGTCGAGGGCATGGCGGCCAAGGGCTACGACCGCGAATTCGCCGAGCGCTGCTTTCATCAGATCGAGGGCTTCGGCGAATACGGTTTTCCCGAGAGCCATGCGGCGAGCTTCGCGCTCCTCGTCTACGATTCGTGCTGGATGAAATGCCGTTACCCGGATGTCTTCGCCGCGGCGATGCTGAACGCCCAGCCGCTCGGCTTCTATGCGCCCGCCCAGCTCGTGCGCGACGCGCGCGAGCACGGGGTCGAGTTGCGCGAAGTCGACGTGAACCTGTCCGACTGGGATTGCACGCTCGAGCTGCTCATTCCTTCCCCCTTAGATCATGAAGCAATCGGATCGAACCCCAGTCGTCATTGCGAGGAACCCGCGGGCTTGACCCGCGGCGACGAAGCAATCCAGGGGCCGAAGAGCGCCCTACGCTCCCCCGGATTGCTTCGCCATAGCCCGTCCGGAAGGACGGGCGTCTTTCGACACCCTATGGCTCGCAATGACGGAACCGGGGGCATCCATCCCCGCCACGCCGAGATGACGCCGCACATCCGCTCGACCCATGCGGTGCGCTTAGGTCTCAGGCAGATCGTCGGCGTCAGGGAGCAGGACATGCGCCGGCTCGTGGAGCGGCGCGGCGAGGCTTATGATTCGGTGCGCGACTTATGGCTGCGCAGCGGGCTGAACTCGGCCGTGCTGGAGAAGCTTGCCGACGCCGACGCCTTCCGTTCGCTCGGCCTCGACCGGCGCGAGGCTCTGTGGGCGGTGCGCGGCCTCGACCGGGTCGGCGACCAGGACGATCTGCCGCTGTTCGCAAGCAGGCCCGCGCGTGATGCGGAGCCGGACGCGCGACTGGCGCCGATGCCGCTCGGCGCGCATGTGGTCGAGGATTATCGGCGTTTGTCGCTATCGCTCAAGGCTCATCCGGCCTCCTTCATGCGCGGCCGCCTCACAGCGCGCGGCGCCCTGCGCTCCGAGGCGCTGCGCTCGATCAGGAATGGCGAGCGCGTCACGGTCGCGGGCCTTGTGCTGGTGCGCCAGCGGCCAGGCACCGCCCATGGCGTCATCTTCATGACTCTGGAGGACGAGACGGGCGTCGCCAATATCATCGTGTGGCCGAAAGTCTTCGAACGCCTGCGCGCGATCGTTCTTGGCGCGCGTTTCGTCGCGGCGACCGGCAAGTTGCAGAGCGAGCAAGGGGTCATCCACATCGTCGCCGAACGCATGAACGACTTGACGCCGATGCTCGGGCTTCTGTCGGAGGCTGGCCCCACGATCGGCGCTCTTGCGCGCGCCGACGAAGCGCACCGGACGGAGCCGACGGAAACCCGAAAGCGGCAAGGCAATCGCTTCGCTCAGCCGCCTCGGCTGGACGACCCGCGCGCCCCGCCCTCTCCGCCGATCGGGACAATGGACACCGTCAAGGCGATGCCGGCGGGACGGAACTTTAGGTGACAAGCGCGGCCGGAAATCACGGCCGTTCATGCTGTAATTCTGCCTGAACCACGCGAGGGGAGCAGCTATGCAAACAGATTTGGAAACCTTGAAACGCGTGGTCGACGAAACGGCCCGGAAATCGTCGGTCGGCCACAAGGTGAAAAGCGTCGAACTCGAACCTGCAAGCAGCGGCGAAGGCGATGAGTATTTGCGCGTCATGTTTCGGCTGAAGAGCACGAAGGAAACCGATTATCCAGAGCTCGCCAAATTGATCAAAGCGATCGAAGACGCGGTCGGCAAACTTGACGAGAGATACCCCAGCGTCCGGTTCCCGGATGCTGCCTAATGCCGAGCTACGACGAGACCCTTCTCGATGTCGCCGAGCACCAGCTGGAGCGGCCCGAGGGCCGATTACGATTTGAACGAGTTGCTTAGCGAAGCCGACGCCAGGGTCCTCTTAGGCGAGCGAGAGGGAGGTGCTGCAATGCACACTGCGTCGAGACGAGTACGGTTGGTGCTGCTCGTCGTTGGGCTTCTCGGGGGTGCGGTGATCGACAGCCTGCTCAAGGGGTAGTATCACGGGGCCGACGCTTCGTTTGCGTTGGGGTCAAGACGGTCGTTGCGCGCTCGGATGCGAATTTCGGCGCCTCGGCCGAATTTTCGTTTGAGCGGAGCGCGTCCGAGCGGCGGGAGGAATTGCCGGAAAGGAGGTTTCACGATGGCGAGGTATGAACTAGTTGGCTCTCATTCCACGGCAACAGCAAACCGGCTCGCAGGCATGGGTGGAGCCCTTCGCGCCTATGCGATTGACCTTGGCGCCAGCCCCGGCGAGCTTCTGTCTCTCAAGGAGAAGGGCAAGCCGATCGTCATGCTGAACGCTTCGGCTGTGGTCATGGCCGAAGCCTTGGGTATCGGCGTCGATAGTGCGGGCGCGGTCTGGCACCCGGGAAGAGATGGCCGACCTGGCCAGATCCTGTTCGCACCGCACCCGTCGGGCAAGATCACGCCCCTCGGCAAAGAGACGCGCAAACACAAGCGGGAGGACCAGGGCGGCCATGAACCCTCGGGTGAGGCTGCAATTGGCGGCGATCCATTCGCACCTATGCATGGGATCGACTTGGTGCAAGTTCTCGACGAGGCTGCGAGAAATCCCCTGTTGCTGGACGGCTCGGGCACGAAGGTCGATCCGATCCCCGACGGTGCGGCAGGCGCGCAATTCATCCTCAGCCCGGCCACGCCCACCGCCTATCACCCTAAGAGCTATACCTGGCATCATCGGGACAAGTGGCAGACGATCACGGACCAGACGGCGACCCTGTCCCTGCCGGTCTTCGTCGAGCTCTATGCGAGTCCGAGCCCGGCCAACAAGTTCCTGCGCGTCACTGCATTCGGTACTGGCTTCTCCCCAGGAAAACTGAAGTGGTACCACAACGGCGAACGCGGAATGTTCCAGGATCGGTTGTGGACCAAGATGGAGATCGGAGGCCCGCCGGCTGGCAGCAGTCTGATAATCTCCGAGCCGAAGACCCAGAACAATAAGGCGACCTATACCTCGTCGGCCTCCATCACCATCGGCATCAAGAGCGGCAAGGATAGCCCCGAGCCGTCAGGCAGCGCCACGATATCCGCATCGGTCAGCTCGACACTCTCCGATTTTCTCGCGCTGGAGAAAAGCGCCGGTCTCGTGGGCGAATGGGCCTTCGACATGCAGCTTTGCGGCGAGAACAGCGACGGCAAGTATGACGTCAACAACCCCCTTTCGCTCGTCGGCTTCACTGGCGTCGTATGGCCCGTTCCGGGCCTGGCAAGCAGCACGCTCTTTCCAGCCTGCATGTCTGCATGGGCGCTGCCGCTCTCATGCCAGAAGCGGCTGCCCCTCACCATCACCCTCTACCAGCGCCTTCGGTACGTCGCGAGCGGTTATTTCGAGAAGTTTGCCGCCGGCTGCGAGATCACTGTGCCGTACGGTTTTCAGGTCGACTTCGGTACGGTGAACGTCTGATGGATCTTCGGCGCCGCGGCCTCGGGGCTGCTCGCAAAATGTCCTGAAGCGCAGCGGATTTGCGGGTCGTCGAGGATCGGCGCGGAGGATCCCATCCGGACCGCGACCATCGGCGCGAGTCGCCTAGCACGCCGCTGGAACTTGCGTCTTGGGCCAGGACACCCGACGATATGGGCGCCCATATTTCATATCCCATGCATACGGGTCATGAAGACGACCATTGAAATTTCCGATCCGCTTCTGCGTGAGGCTCGCAAGCTTGCCGAGCGCGAGGGGGTCACATTGCGCGCGCTGGTGGAGCGAGGGCTTCGCCGCGTCGTGACGGAGACCAAGCCTGGCGCGCCATTCAAGCTCCGCCGGGCCAGCTTCAAGGGCAAGGGCCTGCAGGCCGACATGCGCGGCGCGTCCTGGGGCAGGCTGCGCGATCTGGCCTCGGCGCGGCGTGTAAGTTGACCTCCGCGATCCGACCCGCCTCGGGCAATTTGCTGTCGGATAGGCGGCGCTGCCTTGAATCTTATAACACGTATATAATATGTTATTATCGCGAGCCCCCCGGCAGCGCCGGGGCCAACGCCAGCGATCTTGAGGGCGGAAGTAACTCCCAAGCCGGGTGAGTCCGAATTGTCACACGGTGTGTGAGATCGTTGAGGTTTTGCGAGATTTTCGAGACGGGCGGGGGCGAACCGTGAGTTAAGGTGGGGATGATTCTCCCTGCCGAAGTTCAGGCGCTGATCGAAGCGCTCCGGAGCGAGATTTCCGCGCTTCGCTCGGAGGTCGCCGATTTGCGGCGGGAGAACGAGGGCCTTCGAGCCGAGAACGCCGAGCTTCGGCGCCGGCTGGATCTGGACAGCACGACGAGCTCCAAGCCGCCTTCGAGCGACGGGCTGAGGAAGAAGTCGCGCCTTCCCGGCAGCCTTCGCGGCCGTTCGGGCAAGGCGAGCGGGGGACAGCGGGGCCACAAGGGCGACACGCTGCGGCGGACGGCGACGCCCGACTGGGTCGTCCGACACGAGGCTGCGGCGTGCCGGCGCTGCCGGGCGGCGCTCGCGGCTTCGATGCAGACCGGGGTGGAGACGCGTCAGGTGTTCGACCTGCCCGAGCGGCTGATCGAGGTCACGGAGCACCAGGGCGCCATCTATGCCTGCGCCCGATGCCGCGGCGTGACGCGGGCTGCGTTCCCCGACGGCGTGATCTCGCCGACCCAATATGGCGAGCGCATCAAGGCGGCGGCGGTCTATCTCAACGTGCAGCAGCTTGTGCCCGAGGACCGGACGGCGCAGGCGCTTCAGGACCTGTTCGGCGCGCCGCTCGTCTGCCCGGCGAGCGTGATCGCGTGGATGGGCAAGAAGGCTCAGGCTCTGGAGGGCGTCTATCAGGCGATCGGGACGCGCGTCGGCGGGGCCAAGGTCAGGCATCTCGACGAAACCGGCTTTCGCATCGCAGGCTCCCTGCAATGGCTGCATACGACGTCGAGCCGGAGCCATACCTTCTACCGGGTCGGAGCGGCGCGCGGCGATGTTCCCGCAGGGTTGAAGGGCGGCGTCGTCGTGCATGACCATTTCCGCCCCTACAACGCCCTCGCGGACGTCGCTCACGCCTTCTGCAACGCCCATCACCTGCGCGAACTCAAGGCGCTCATCGAGATCGACAAGGAGCCGTGGGCGCAAGCCATGCGCGACGTCCTCCTCGACGCCGCAAAGGCCGTGCGCCAAGCCAAAGAGGCCGGCGCCCGGGCGCTCGAACCCGAACGCGTGCAAGGCTTCGTCGACCGCTACTGGCAGGCCGTTCGGGAAGGGCTCGCCTTCCATCGCGCCCTGCCGGCCTTCGATCCTTCGCCCGGCTCGAAAAAACGAAAGAAGCAGCGCCCAGGCCATAATCTCCTCATCCGCTTCAAGACCTTCAAGGACGAGACCCTGCGCTTCCTCGTCGACTTCGACGTCCCGTTCACCAATAACCTGGCCGAACAGGACCTGCGCATGGCCAAGGTCAAAATGAAAATCTCGGGCGGCTTCCGCACCTTCGAAGGCGCTCACGTCTTCGTCCGCATGAGGTCCATCGTCTCCACCGCACGAAAGCACGGCCTCAACATTCTCAAAGCCCTCACTGCAAACCCCTCCCAACTCCTCCTCGCAATCGCAGCCTGAAAACAGACGGCTTGGGAGTTACGGGCGGAACTAAAGGGGGTCTCAAGCCACTGAAAACATTAGGCCGCGCCGGTAAAATGCCGTTAGACTAAGCGCAGCGCCGAGCCGCTCTCCCGAGCGCGTCCTGCGGGCCCGCTGACCCCGCGCAACGCCCGACCGTCCCTTCCAATCCTCGAGAGCTCCATGTCGGCCTATGCGGCGCTGGCCTTTCTGTCATTCCTCTGGGGCTCGTCCTTCCTTCTGATCAAGATCGCCTCGCGCGCCTTCGATCCGTTCGATTTCGCGCTCGCGCGCGTCGGCGTGGCGGCTGCGGCGATGGTGCTGACGAGCGCCCTTTCGGGCAAGGTCTGGCCTGGATTGAGGCCGGGGCTATGGGCCAAGCTTCTCGCGCTCGCGCTGATCGGGCAGGTCGTTCCCTTCATTCTGCTTGCAAAGGCCGCGACGCTGACCACGAGCGCCGACATGGCGTTGATGATGGGCGCCCAGCCAATCTTCGTCTTCCTGTTCGGGCGGTTTCTCGGATCGCGGGACCGATGGACCTGGCGCGCCGCTCTTGGCCTCGCGGTCGGCTTCGTCGGGGTCGGCGTCGCGTTCTGGTCGCCAGGAGCCGGGAGCACAGGGCATTCCGTGCTGGGACGGGGCTTCGCGCTGGCTGCCGCCATCGCTTACGGAACGGGAGCGATCATCTCGGGTGGGGCCACGAGAGAGATCGGCGCCGTACGAGCGGTGACCGCCTCGATGACGCTCTCAACGCTTGCGCTTGCGCTGGTCGGGCTCGTGTTCGGAAAGCTTCCGCCGCTCGCGGCGGTCTTCCAGATTCCGCTCGCGCCGGCGCTCGCAATGGGCGCGCTCGGCGTCTTGAACACGGCCCTCGCCTATTATGTCTATTTCCGGCTGGTGCACGACGAGGGGGCGACCTTCGCCAGCCTCAACAACTATATCGCGCCCGTGATCGGCGTCGTCGGCGGAGCGGTCGCGCTCGCCGAACCCATAGCGCCCTCGGCCTGGGCGGGACTGGGCCTCGTGCTCGGCGGGGTCGCCCTTACCGGGCGCGCTGTGCGTTCAGCAAAAGCGTCTCCGGCTGGCCTCGGGGCGACGAGCGCAAGCGCAAGTTGAGATCTCTCAACTCCGCCGTTTCAAGGCGTCTGCGAGCCGCACCGTCGCCGACCCGGGCTTAAGCGGCTTCGGCTGACTCTCATGCGGCGCCCAGGCCGCGAGCCACACGAGGTCGAAGGTCGCACGCAAGCGCCCGTCCGGATCGGCGAAGCGCTCGGCGTAGATGGAGGCCGCGCTCGCCAGGACCTCGCGGCGCATCGGCTTGCGGCTGCGCGCGTGCAGTGCGTTCGCAGCCCCCATCGCGCGCAGGTCGGCGAGCAGCGCAAACATGTCCGGGTAGCGGACGACCGCCCGATCGAGATCGACGACCGGCAGCGCCAGGCCCGCGCGCTGGGCAAGTCCGCCGAGCGCGTGCACATCGACGAACGGAGCGACGCGCGGCGACGCGCCGCCGAGGATCTCGCTCTCGGCGATGGTAAGGCTTTGGCGCAACTCGGTCAGCGTCTCGCCCCCGATCAGCGCCGCGATAAGGAGGCCGTCGGCTTTCAGCGCGCGCCGCATCTGCAAGAGCGCGCCCGGCAGGTCGTTCACCGTCTGGAGCGCGAGCAGCGAGACGGCGAGATCGAGGCGCCCGTCCGCGGCAGGGACGCGCTCGAGATCGCCGACGGCTGGCAGGAAATCGCCCCTCCCCAGGCTCGCCTCGGTCGGGGCGAGCCTGACGACGCAATCGACCTGGCCGCCGGCCGCGAGCGCGGCCGCGCCATGCGGTCCGGGAGAGCCGAAGTCGGCGGCGAGAGCGAAGCGCCGCTTGACCAGCGACAGCCGGTCGCAAAGGTCCTCGGCGGTCCTGGCGATGAGGAAGTCCGTTCGAGCGCCGGCGCGGAGCTGCGCCCAGGCGCGATCGAGGCGCCGATTGATGAGACCTCGATCGAAGATTTGCGGCGGCGAGGCCGGGTGCGACATGGGCGCTCCTTATCCGCCCGACGCCTCTCGCGCAAAGCTTTGATTCGCGCTAGCTTCCGCCGATGGACGCTTTTCCGACGCTGGGGGCGGAAGAAGGCTCGCGTTCGGCGCGGCGCGCTGGCGCGTTCGTCTTGCGCCTGGCTCACGCCGCGCTCGATACGCTTTATCCGCCGACGTGCCTCGCCTGCCGCGCCGCGACGGATCGGCACGGCGCCTTGTGTCCGCGCTGCTGGGGCGCGATGCGCTTCATCGAGCGCCCCTTCTGCGAGCGCCTCAGCACCCCGTTTGAGTACGACCTCGGCCAGGGCCTCATCTCGCCGCAGGCGATGGCCGATCCGCCGGCCTTCGCAAGGGCCCGGGCGGCGGCGCGATTCGAGGATGGCCCGGCGCGCACGCTGGTGCACCGGCTCAAATATTCCGACCGCGCCGAGCTCGCTCGGCCGATCGCCCGCTGGATGTCCCGCGCCGGCGCCGACGTGCTGGTCGACGCCGATCTCCTGACGCCGGTGCCGCTCCACGCTCTGCGATTGTGGCGGCGGCGATTTAACCAGGCCGCCGCGCTGACGGCCGAGATTTCCCGCCAGACGGGGAAGCCATGCGACCTCACCGCGATTTCAGCGGGTCAAGGCGACGCGCAGCCAGGTGGGCTTGAGCCGGACGCAACGGGCCGAAAACGTTCAGGGCGCATTCCGCATCGCTGAAGGCGCGGTGGTGCGCGGGCTTAACGTGGTGCTCGTCGACGACGTTTTGACCTCGGGGGCGACCGCCAACGCCGCCTCCCGCGCGTTGCTCAGGGCGGGCGCGAAGCGGGTGGATGTGCTGGTGTTCGCTCGGGTTGTTACCGGCGGGTGACTTCCCATATACTGGTGGAAATTGCGCGGATCGCCGCGCCAAGGAATGTGTCGAGCGTGCCCCCGGTTGTCATCTACACCAAATCGACTTGCCCCTATTGCCACGCAGCCAAGTACCTGTTGCGCTCCAAGTCAGCTTCCTTCGAGGAAATCACCGTCGACGGCGACCGAGCCGCCCAGGCCGCGATGGCGGCGAAGGCGAACGGGCGTTGGACTGTGCCGCAGATTTTCATCGGCGACGCGCATGTGGGCGGCTGCGACGACTTGCACGCGCTCGACGCCGCGGGCAAACTTGATGCGCTGATCGCGGGGGCGGAGCGATGATCAAATACGCGCTCGCCTGCGCTGAAGGTCATGCGTTCGACAGCTGGTTTCCGGACAGCGCCGCGTACGAGAAGCAGCGCAAGCGCGGCTTTGTCCTGTGCCCCGAATGCGGCTCGAGCCGCGTCGACAAAGCGATCATGGCTCCAGCCGTCGTCGGCGGCGAGCGCTCGACGGCGGTCGAAACGGGTCCCGAGATTGCCGTCGATGACCGGCGCCGGCGGACGCGCGAATTCTTCCTCCATATGCGTCGCGAGATCGAGGCCAACACCGACGACGTAGGGGCCCGGTTCCCGCAAGTGGCGAGAGCCATGCATCTCGGCGAGGAGCCGGAACGCGGGATTCGCGGCCGCGCGAGCCTCGCGGACGCCAAGGCGTTGCTGGAGGACGGGATTGGCGTGCTGCCGCTGCCGACGCTGGAGGATGAGCTTAATTAGAGCCGTCGTCATTGCGACGAACGGCGCCGCGTCGAACGGGGCCTTTTTTCGATTGGGGCATGGCGACGCGGCGGTCCGGACGCCGTAAGCCGCCCGACTCTTCCGTTGGCTCCTTTGCCCGCAATTACGGTTTCGACGCCGTCAAAGCTACTTCTCGGCGAGGCGAAACTCCTGTGCCTCGATAACGGTCGTGCCGATCATCGTGCGTACCGAGACGCGGAAGGGAAACAGCACGTGGTCGCTGGCGATCGGCGCCAGCCAGACTTCCAGATCCTTGTTATCGGCCATGAACCTGGTGGCCGGCCGGTCGCGGCGATGGCCGGAAATAGGGACGTAACGCGCCGCGCAGACCACGACCGGGCCGTGGTAGCCTTTCGCCGACACCGTTCGCTCACCGACATAGGAGAGCGTGATGTCGAACCGCGTATAGCCGTCGAAGATGGGAATCTTGCGATCGCACGCCGCCGGGGACAGCATCGGCCCCGAGGCCGGCGCCGGAAGGATGATCGCGCCGACCGGATCGACGATGCCGCGTTCGTCACCGGGGCCAAGCGGGACCCGATCCGGCTTCTCGTCAAACGGCGGCGAAATATCGACTCCGGTGACGGCGTTGCCGGCCAACGCCATGCGGATCGTACGCGTCATGTGGGAGTCCGCGGCGATCGTGGCGAAGGTCTCCGGCGACACATGGCCATGGATGATGGCGCCCTTGCCCGCCGAAGCGCCATGAGCATTGGCGAAGAGCTTGGCGATGCCCGTCAGTTTCGCGTTGCCGGCGATTGCGTAGCTCGTCGGGGTGAGGTCGGCGCTGAGGTTGACCGCGCCGATCGGAAGACCGATCAACGACACGCGGTAGCTCGCGTGCAGCACGTCGGCGCCCGCGCTCGCCGTCCAGACGAGCGCCGCCGTCAGTCCGGCGGCGGCCAATCCCAGGCGCGCCCAAGGCGATCGCGGCGCCATAGTCCAATCTCCAAATCCGGCGTTTGCAGCGCATTGAACGGTGATTGCGCAGAAATTCCGGCGCAGACGAGGCCGACTCAAGGGCAAGCCAGCTTCAGCAAAAAAGTCATCCGTGGCGGGTGTCAAGACCTTGCGGCGGGCCGGCGCGCCGACTTAACATCCCTCCATGGTCGAGACGGTCATTTCCATTCGCGCTGCGCGACTCGGCGACGAGGGCGAAATTGCTTCCGTTCATGACGCGGCGTGGCGCGAGGCCTATCGGGGCGTCATCCCGGGCCGGGAGCTCGAGCGCATGATCGCGCGTAGAGGTCCGACCTGGTGGCGTCTCGCCATTGCGCGCCGGACGCCGCTTCTGGTGCTCGAATTCGGCGATTCGGTCGTCGGCTATGTGAGCTATGGACGCAATCGCGTGCCGGCGCTCGGCTACGGCGGCGAGATCTTTGAGCTTTATCTGGCGCCGGAGTGCCAGGGGTGCGGCTTCGGGCGGCGCATGTTCGAGGCGGCCCGCAAGGATCTGGCGGGCCATGGATTGTCGAACCTCGTCGTATGGGCGCTGGCGGACAATGAGCGCGCGGTCGGATTTTACCGCCGGCTGGGCGGCCGGGTCCTGCGGCGCGCGCGCGAGACCTTCGGCGGTCAGCCACGCGATCGGATCGCTTTCGGCTTCGGGTGAAATGCTCGCCCTTCCCGTAGGGGATGCGGACGCGATTTGGGAGGGTCGACGTGAATCTCAACGCCATCTCGATCGGCAAAAATCCGCCCCACGACGTCAATGTCGTCATTGAAGTGCCGATCGGGGGGGAGCCGATCAAATATGAGATGGACAAGGAGAGCGGCGCGCTTCAGGTGGACCGGTTTCTTTACACCTCGATGCGCTATCCGGGAAATTACGGCTTCATTCCTCATACGCTCTCCGACGACGGCGATCCTTGCGACGTGATCGTCGCCAACACGCGCGCAATCATTCCCGGCGCCGTCATGAGCTGCCGAATTGTCGGCGTTCTCTTGATGGAGGACGAGCACGGGGGCGACGAGAAGCTTTTGGCCGTGCCCTCGGCGACGCTCACCCAGCGCTATGCGAACGTGAAGAACTACGCCGACCTGCCGGCGATCACGATCCAGCAGATCGAGCATTTCTTCGCCCACTATAAGGATCTCGAGCCCAACAAGTGGGTCAAGATCGTCCGCTGGGGCGACGCTGACGAGGCGCGCGCGCTGGTTCTCGAGGGCGTCGAGCGGGCGAAAAAGGCGAAGAGCGCCGAAAAGGCTAAGAGCTGAGGGTTAGGCGTTTCGTCGCTCGGCCTGAGCTGTCGGGCGGCCGGCGCCAGGCGGCCATCACGCGCGGCCTATTGGGAAGCGCGGCTCAGGATCATGGACGAGCCCGCCACCAATCTCCGCGAGCCCGAGCTGGCGCAATATGTGGTTGGCGCGCCGGGGACGCGGCGGCCTAAGGATCGACAGCCCTGTCACGCGGGTTCGCCGGCTGATAGACGTGGCCCGGGAGGAGCGGCTTGGTCCAATCCTGCGACGCCATCATCGTCGGCGCGGGTCCCGCCGGTCTCGCCACGGCGGCGGGGCTGCGGGCTCGCGGCCTCGACGCTGCGATCCTCGAAAAATCTGACGCAGTCGGCGCCGTCTGGCGACGCCATTACGATCGTCTCCATCTGCATACCGACCGCGCGCGCTCTGGCTTGCCGGGCTTCCCGATACCGAGGGCGTATGGCCGCTATCCGTCGCGCGCGCAGGTCGTCGAATATCTTGAGGACTACGCCGCGAAGTTCGATTTGAAGCCGATCTTCAAAGCGCCCGTTCGCGCGCTGCGGCGCGAAGGGCGCGCGTGGCGCGCCGATGCGAACGAGAACTCACGAGTGGCGCCGATCCTCGTTGTCGCGACCGGCTGGACCGACTACCCGTATGCGCCGACATGGCCCGGCATCGAGACGTTCGGCGGGGAGATCCTGCATTCGAGTCGCTATCGCAATCCTGCGCCCTTCGCCGGAAAGCGCGTGCTGGTCGTCGGCTCTGGCAATTCGGGGGCCGAGATCGCGCTCGATCTCGCCGAAACCGGGATTGACGTTGCGCTCTCCGTCCGCAGCCCCGTGAATGTCATCCCGCGCGAATTGTTCGGACTGCCGATCCTCGTCTTTCCGACCGCCGAGCAATGGCTGCCGCCGCGTCTGGCCGACGCGATCAACGCGCCCCTGCTCCGATATGCGATCGGTTCGATCGAAAAGCTCGGCTTGAAGCGCGCGGCAAAGGGGCCGCTGCAATCCATCGCAGAGGACGGGCGCGTGCCGCTCATCGACGTCGGCACGCTCGACGCCATACGCGACGGACGGGTCAGGCTTCGCGGCGACGTCGCAAGCTTTTCTCGCGAGAACGTCGGCTTCAGGCAGTCGCCCGCCGAGCGCTTCGATGCGATCATTCTCGCGACCGGCTTCCGGCCGGACCTTCGCTCGCTGCTGCCCGACGCCAAGGACGTGCTGGGCGCCACCGGAGCGCCGCTGGTCAGCGGCCGAGCGACGGCGGAGCCCGGCCTTTTCTTCTGCGGCGCCATCCCATCTGCGATCGGACAATTCCGGCAGATCGGCATCGAGGCGCGAAGCATCGCCGACTCAGCGGCCCGATCGCTCAGCGCCGGGCGCTCCGTGAGGCGATCAGCCTAGAAGCGCGCGCCCAGCTAGCGGCGGCGTCATTTCTTCATTTTGAGCGCGCCCCCGTCGAATGTCGTCACCATGGCTTGCATCAGGCCATTTTTGGTGATGTAGGCGTCCGAGCCGCGATACGGCTCAGCCAGGAAGTCCGCGGTCGCGACCCACTGCGTTGCGAAGGTGTCGCCTATCGTGGTGCTGTGCTCGACCTTGAAGGTAATCCCTTTGAGGCCGCCATCCTTCGCGTCCTTGCAGAAACCGGTGAACATCTCGCCGATCGCCTTGCGCCCCGCAACGATCGCGCCGCCAGGCAGATTGATTTGTGCATCGTCCGGATATTGAGCGACGATGCGGCTCCAGTCGCAATGGTTGAGCGCGTCCAAATGCTCGTCCAACACCGCCTGAGCGGAGGGTTGGGCCTTGATTTCCGGCAATGCAGATTGTGCGATCGCAACAGAGGGCGTCGCGGCTGCGAGACTTGCCGTCACGAGAACAACGAAATTGTGTTTCATATCGTCCTCCCACTATTTTTGCTATCGGGCGGGGCCAGAGAAAGCCGTTGCCGAACGCCCGCAATTTTAGCTGGGCGATCCGGCCGAGGCCGGTGCGCTATCAAGCGTACCGGCGATGAACCGTGAGAGCAAGAACGCCAGTCTTTGCGTCGTTGCTTCCGCCGAGCGGATCGTAACTGTTTCCGTGAACAGGATTCCGCGATGCCGGCTGGGCGGTCAGCTTCCGACGCACTCCTCGACCCAAGCGGGAACTGTTTCGCTGGCCGGGCCTAAGCGCTGCTCGTCGAACAATTGCGCGTTGTCGGCCGCCTCGAGGTTGATCTCGCAGGTCCGCAAACCGCAGGCGCGCGCCTCGGCGACAAATCCCGCGGCAGGATAAACCGCGCCCGAGGTCCCGATAGCGACGAAGAGGCAAGCCTTGCGCAGCGCCCGGTCGATTGCGTCCATCTCGAGCGGCATTTCGCCGAACCACACCACATGCGGCCGCAACGTCCCGACGCGCCTGCAAATCTGGCAGGCGTGCGAGACGGCGAGGTCGTCGAGCCACGGGCGAACGGCCTCGCATGCGGTGCAGCGGGCCTTCAAAAGCTCGCCGTGCATGTGGATGACACGCGCGGAGCCCGCGCGCTCGTGCAGATCGTCGATGTTCTGGGTAACGATCGTAAGCTTTCCGCCGCGCTCGGCGAGCGCGCCTTCAAGCCGCGCGAGCGCAAAATGCGCCGCGTTCGGCTTGGCGCTGAGCAGGTTCCGACGCCGCAGATCATAGAACGACAGCACCGCCTCGGGATCGCGCGCGAAGGCTTCGGGTGTGGCGAGCTTCATCGGATCGAACTTCGCCCAAATCCCCTCGCCGTGTCTGTCGCGGAAGGTCCCAAGCCCGCTCTCGGCCGAGATCCCGGCGCCGGTGAGGACGAAGATGTTTTGCGCCACGACCCTTGCCCCCGTTTGGCGCAAGCCTCTAATCGTCATGCTCAATCGTATCTTGAAGGGAGAGACAATGCCTCGATGTTTTTTTAAGTTCTTCCTTCGCGGCTCTCAGCACCTTCTGACGATCGGTGTCGAAACCAACACTTCCTGACTTAAGCGCCTTTTCCGTCGCGCGGAGCGCTTCACCTATTTGTGGGTAAGCTTTGGGATCGGAAGAGCTGACCGCGAATTGCAGTGCGCGAATCGCGTGATAGCTGACAAACGGCTTCTCTGTCCGGACGAGATTGACCAAAAAGGAAAGGAATCTCTCGGAGGCGCACACTTGCAAGATCGCAACGGCGGATAGGCGTTCGCCCGGCGATGGACTTTGCGCCAACTCGTCGAGAAGCGGGTGCGAAGCCGTCGCGATATTCCGCATTTTATCAAAAATCTGCTCCATGCGGACTGTTCGTTCTGACGAACCTGGCATTCGCTGCCGCGTCATCTCGTAAAGCCGTGCGTATGAACGAACTTGCTCTCGAACTACTTCCACCGACGGAGCACGCAGCCGAGTTTCGTTCGAATTGGCAGCCTTTTGTGGCGGACCTACTGAGACTATTCGTTTGATTTCACTCGCTACGGCCTTAAACGCTTCGTCGATTGACGACCAAGACATTATTGGCGTCACGCTTTTGACATCGCGTGGAATCATTTGGAGAGCGCTAAACCGGGACTCGTCCCACGAGCAATCCCGTAGCAGAACTGGCACAACCTCTGCCTCGCCAAGTTTCTTTCGCGCCATTGCTCGCTCGATCTCGACTTCGAAACAATATTTCGAAGCTAAGAAGGTGACGAGAAGCAGAATCAGATCGGCGGACTCCAGCTGGGAGCTGATCTCGGACTCCCAGTTCGCACCCGGCGCGATGTCCCGATCATACCACTCGACAATTTTATTCTGCTGAACGAGCGGAGCGAGAAAGGTCGCAAGCTGATTCCGCAGCAGAGCATCCTGGTGCGAATAAGAATAAAATGTTCGCCACGCCGCGCCAGTCATCGGCACAGCCTCCCGAATGAAAATACGCGGCCACGCAGCTCGTCGTCTAACAGTAGCCGCGGGCATCCTGTAGACCTCTGGCCCGATAGGAATCAAGATTCGTCCGTTAGTCTCCCTCACCTTACGTGGAGAGCGAGCGCGGTCTGCACGATCGCGGCGATCAGCTCGAGCACGATCAGGATCACGATCGCCGCTTCGAGCCGGGTGGAGCGGTCCGCGTCGATGATGTCGGTCAGCGCCTGCGCGGTGTCGCCGATCACCTCGAGCTTGCGCTTCAAGACGTCAGCGCGCTCGGCGAGCTCGTATTCGTCCGTAAGGCGTGCGTAGAGCCGCTCAAGCTCAGGGTGATCCCACAGCACGTCCGGCTTCTCCTCGACCGCGACGCGGCCCGAGACGCGGTGCTGGGCGAGCAGCGCCTGGCCGATGAGCCGAAGCATCGCGCGGCGGCGGAATGGCGGCCTGCCTGTCGCCGCGAGCTTTTCGGCGAACGGCTCGATCACGTCGAACACCGCATTGACCTCGCGCTCGTCGCGGGCCAGCGCCACGGTCTTGGCGAGCGCGTCGGCGATGACCAGAAAGCGGGGCGGCGAAAGGTTCTTGATCTGGATTGGCCCGCCCGACGCCTTCTGCTCATCGCTGTCGGGGGCGATTTCGAGCACCGCCGTCTCGTCGTCGCCGAGCGCCCTCGCGCCGCTGACGCGAGACTTGAGTTTCGCCAGCAGATCCTCTTCCTCGAGCGGGGTCAGGCCGACCATCACCGCGACGCCAAAGCGGAACAATGCCGCGATGCCCCGTTCGCCCACCCGAAAGGCGAGCGGCAGCGAGGAGATCATGTCAGGCCGCTCGAGCCCGGCGGTGTCGATGCGCTCGCCGACAATGAGGGCGCGCGCGGTCAGGCGCGTGGGAGCCGTCACGGGCGAAGCTTCAGTCATCGCCGCAGTCTACGGCGGCGCGTGCGTCGTCGCCAGCGGCGGTCCGGACCGCTGTCCCCCGCCCGCCTTTGACGATAGACTGACGAGAAGCGCGCGTTTGTTGGAAGCGCGCCCCTGAAAGCGGATCATGGAGAGAGGCCGTGAATGATGGAAGCCAGGACCGATGGCGCCTGAGCGGCGTCCGGGTGCTCCATGCGAGCGAACTCGACATCAACACGGCGCAGACGCCCGGCATGAACCGCGCCGCGGCGATCACTGAAGCCCGCGCGGGAGCGGAGAAGCTATGGGCCGGGACCGTCGTCATCCACCCGAAGGCGAAAACCGGGGCGCACCATCATGGGGCCGTCGAGAGCGTGATCTATGTGGTGAGCGGGCGCGCCCGCATGCGCTGGGGCGAGCGGCTCGAATTCGTGGCTGAAGCCGGTCCCGGCGATTTCATCTACGTGCCCCCTTATGTTCCCCATCAGGAGATCAACGCCAGCGACGATGAGCCGCTCTCCTGCGTGCTGGTGCGCAGCGGCCAGGAGCCGGTGGTCGTCAACCTTGATCTGCCGAACGTGGAAGCGAACCCGGAGACAGTCGAGTGGGTCGACGACCTTCATCCGCCTAAAGCGGGATGAAGTCCAAGCTTCCTACCGGCGCAGAACCGGATGCGGCTCGCGGGATTGCCAGCCGGCGCGCTCAAGCTCCGGGATCAGATGATCCTCGCGCGGAAAGCCCACACAAAGATAGGCGATGAAGGTCCAGGCGCGTGGCACGTCGAGCGCCTGCGCGATCATCCCCGGGTCGAGTATCGAGACCCAGCCGACGCCAAGGCCCCGCGCACGGGCGGCCAGCCAAAACGTATGCAGGGCGCAAACCGTCGAATAGCGGCGCGCCTCCGGCATGGTGCGCGCGCCGAGGCCATGGCCCTGCTCGGTCGCCTCGTCGCAAAACACCGCAATCTGGATCGGCGCGTCCCTGAGGCCGGCGAGCTTGAGCCTCGCGTACAGCGCCGCCCGTTCGCCGGCGTAGGCCGCGAGCGCTTCGCGGTTGGCGGCGTCGAAATTGGCCCTGATCGCAGCGCGGCGCGCCTCATCGTCGACGCGCACGAACCGGGTCGGCTGGCAATTGCCGACCGAAGGGGCGAGCGCGGCGAGTTCGAAGAGCTCAGCCAGCGTCGCCTCATCTGGCGCTTCCTCGGGGCGAAAATGGCGTACGTCGCGCCGCCACGCCAGAAGCTCAGCGAAATCCTCGAGGAACGCGGCGCCAAACAGGGGCGCTTCGCCGAGGGCATCGGCCAGGTTCGCCATCGCCGCTCCTTCGCCCCCGCCGGTTGGTTCCCAAAGCGTCTGGCATAACGCGCCTGACGCCGAGTCGGCAAAGAGAATCTCGCGCTTTTTCAGTCGGCCCGCCGAGTGTTCCGCCGAGATGGCCGCAGCCCTTTGGTCGCCGGATGGAGCCACGCCTTCCCTAAGATCGCCTAGTAGCCTGAGTTCAGACGAACTGAGGGTATAGCCTTGCGAGCTTGACGCGGGCGTCGGCGGTTGTGAATTGCCAATCCGCTTTGGCGTGCAGGGTGTTGCGGCGCTTTTGCCAGGCGGCGACTTCGGCGACCAGATCGGCCTTGTCGCAGATGCGGCGATCGAGGCATTGGGTCGAGAGGACGGCGAGCTCGGATTCGGCCATGTCGAGCCAGCTTCCGTGCTTGGGCGTGTAATGCCATTCGAATCGTTTGACGAGGCGGCGCGCTTCGGCGGCGGGAAAGGCTTCGTAGAGCGACGCAGCCGTATGCGTGCTGAGATTGTCCTGCACCAGAACGATCTTGTCCGCGCCGGGAAAATGCATGTCGGACAAATCCTTGAGCGCGTGGGCGTAATCGACGGCCGCGCGCCGGTCCGTGACCTTCACGCGCCGCCAGCCTTCGAGCGGCGCGAACATCATGAACAGATTGGCCACGCCATTGCGCTCGTATTCGTAGTCGTAACGCTCCGCTTGTCCCGGCGTGGCCGCGATCGGCGCGCGCGTCTCGGCGATGAGTTGCTTCGACGTTTCATCGAGGCATACGAGGGGGCGCTTGGGATCGTGCGGCCTCTGGTAAACTTCCAGCACGTCTTCCATGTTGGCGACGAAGGCGGCGCTGGCCTCGGGCGCGATCACCCATTGCTGCTTGCGATGGGGCTGGAGAATGTTTTTTTGAGCGTCCGCCCGATCGTGTTGTCACTGGCGCTCCCGACGATCTGCAACTCGACGACTTTCTCCTCCAAAAGACGCAGCGTCCATCTGGCGTGGCCAGCCGGGGCCGATCCGCAAGCCAGAGCGATCAGCTTGGCTTCCGCGGCGCCGTCGAAAATCCGGCGAGGGGCCGATTTGGGATTGTACTTGCGCATCAGGACGGCTTCGAAGCCTTCCACGACAAGTTGCCGTCGCGTTCACTCGATCGTCGGGATGCTGGTGTCCAGCGCCTCGGCGATCCGGCTGTCGCTCCATCCCTCGCCCGCCTCCGACACGTCCGCTTTCAGAAGGATGCGAGCTTTCGTCAGCAAATGCGCGGCGCGCTTGCCCCTGCGGACAAAGTCGTCGAGCCGGGCGCGCTCCTCTTCGCTCAGCTTGACTACGTACTTCTTGACGGCAACCTCTTGCCTGGCCACGAATCATCTCCATCGCGCAATCGCCAAGCCATTGATTCAGACAATCCCGTCAAACTCAATGACGTGAGCCACTAGTGCACTGACTCAGACAGAAGGTACAGGGATCTGGGCCAGTTTTTCGAAGATCGCTTTGGCGGACGTTGTCCATACGAACGGTCGACAATCGCTGTTGTGGGACTCGATGTAGCGCGCGATCGCGTTCTGCAAATGGTCGACGGAATGGAAGGCTCCACGTCGGATCCGGCGGCGCGTGATGGCGGAGAAGAAGCCCTCGACGGCGTTGAGCCAGGAGGCCGATGTCGGGGTGAAATGGAACGTCCAGCGCGGATGATCGGCGAGCCATTTGAGAACCTTGGGCTGTTTGTGGGCGGCGTAATTGTCGACGATGGCGTGGATGACTTTTCCGGCCGGAACAGCGCGCTCGACGGTATTGAGGAAGCGGATGAACTCCTGGTGGCGATGCCGTCTCATGCAGCGGCCGATCACGGTTCCATCGAGGAGGTTGAGCGCGGCGAACAGCGTGGTCGTGCCGTTGCGCTTGTAGTCATGGGTCATCGTCCCGCATTTTCCGGGCTTGAGCGGCAGGCCCGGTTGCGTGCGGTCGAGCGCCTGGATTTGGCCCTTCTCGTCGATCGAGACGACGACCGCGTGCTTGGGCGGGTCCATGTAGAGGCCGACGATGTTCTCGACCTTCTCGACGAATTGAGGATCGTTGGAGCGCTTGAAGGTGCGAATGCGGTGCGGCTGCAGCCGATGCGCCTCCCACAAGCGCTGCACGGCGCGCAGGCTGACGCCGACGGCTTTGGCCATGGCGCGGCCGGTCCAATGCGTGGCGTGGCCCGGCGGCTCGGAGCAGGTCAGGTCCATAACCTTGGCGACGACCCTGGCCGAAAGCGGAGCGCGGCCGGGCTTGCGCGTCTTGTCGCGCAGCAGACCATGGACGCCCTGCTCGGCGTATCGCGCTTGCCAGCGCCAGACCGCGGGTCGGCTGACGCCCGCCCGCCGCGCCACTTCCTGCACAGGCAAACGGTCGGCCGAACAAAGGACGATGTGCGCCCGCCGCACATGTTTAAGTGGGCGATTGCGATCCGCGACAATGGCCAGCAGACGCTGGCGATCTTCGCTGGGAGGAAGGACACAGACGGTTTGAGCCATGCCCACAGACTCGCACATCCACCCGAATTTGTGAATCATCCGTCTGTGTCAGTGCACTAGGTAGTTTTACCGATTGCGCGCTTCGTTCGAGACTGGAAAGGTCATGCGTCCGGGCGGCGCGGCCGCGCGACCACGGCTTGAGGGGGTCGCCAAACCCGTGACTATTAGCGTGCGCGGCGCGGGACCTCCAGCCGCGCACGCCTTTTGATCGCATCTGGGTCGCGAGGCCGGCTCCTCATCGATTGAGCGCCCGCGGACCGCTGACGAAGCGACTGTCCCGAACGTAGAAGCGCAGCGGACTGTCGGCTGCGCGCGTAATGCCGATCCGTTTGCTCAGCCCGATTTCACCGGGCGCGCGGCCGTCCGATCCGAGCCACAGCGGGCCGGTCTGACAGAGGTCGATCCCGTCCAGCCGGCGATCGATCCCTAAGGCTTCGCACAGCCGTCCAGGACCCCGCGCCAGGTCTTGTAGACGCTGGGCGCCGCGATTTCGCTCCATGATCTCGACGCCGATAGTTGGCTCGATCGCGCGGATCAAAACGCCCGCCCCCACGCCCGCCGTCTCGCTCGACACGTTCAGCATGAACGAGACGCCATAAGCGAGATAGACATAGGCATGCCCGCGCTCGAGGAAAAGCGCCCGATTGCGCGGGGTCATGCCGCGATAGGCGTGACCCGCGGCGTCGCCGATTGAATAGGCCTCGGTCTCGACGATGCGGCCTCCCGCCACGCCTTCAGCCAGCATCCGCACCAGCATTTTGCCGATAAAAAAACGCGCGAGCTCAGCGGTGTCGATGGGCAGCTCGGCCCGATCCAGCACGCGCGGGCGCGCGGCCGCCTCGCCCGGTTTCAACCCAACTGCGCTCGCGCCTTCAAAAGGCGCTCTTGACCACGCCGCCGTCGACTTTCAACGCCGCGCCCGTGATCCCTGACGACAGCGGGCTCGCGAGGTAAGTGATGAACGAGGCGATCTCCTCCGGCGTTTCGAAGCGCTTGAGCAGCGAGGTCGGACGGACCTTCTGGAAGAACTCGGTCTGGAACGCTTCGAAGCTCGCGCCCCCGCTCAGGGCCGCGACGAAATCGTTGACGCCGCGCGATCGGGTCGGACCCGGCAGCACGCTGTTGACAGTGATTCCCGTGCCGGTGACCGTCTCGGCCAGTCCGCGCGCAACCGCGATCTGGGCCGTCTTCGTCACCCCGTAATGGATCATCTCGGCCGGGATCTGCAGCGCGCTCTCGCTCGAGATGAAGATGATCCGGCCCCAGTTCGCGCGCTTCATTGCCGGCAGGTAGGCGCGCGAGAGGCGCACGCCGCTCAAGACGTTGACCTCGAAGAACCGCATCCAGTCCGCGTCGGGGATGTCCTCGAAGGGTTTCGGCTCGAAGACGCCCATGTTGTTGACGAGGATGTCGACTTCGGGATGGCGGCGAACCAGATCCTCGATCGGCTGAGCCATCCCGAGGTCGCCGGCGAAGCCGACGAGATCGCCGCCGGATTCGGCTTTGAGCGCCCGAACCGCCTTCTCAACGTCAGCCGGCGCGCGGCCGTTGACGATCACCTGCGCGCCTTCGCGAGCCAGGGCCGCGGCGATGGCTGCGCCGATGCCCGCGGTGCTGCCCGTCACCAGCGCCCGTTTGCCGTCGAGTTTGAGGTCCATTGGATTGCTTATAGCCGCTCATCCGGCCGGGGGCCAAGAGAGGCCATCTGGGTTCGTTCCGCCAAAATGGGTCCGCCTTCCGCATGACAAGCGCGCCGGCGTTCCGGCTGCCTGGCGCGCGCGTTGCCGGCGCTGCCCTCGTAAATTTACCTGATGTATAAATGGGAATTTATTTGTTTTGGCGGCCGCCCGCGCAATATTTTGATCCACTGGCGCGACGGCGCAGGCAAACGGCGGTCCCGCCAAGAGGAGGCAGGAATGAGGGTGGCGCTCGTGACCCGGCTCTTAGGCGCCGTCGCGCTTGCGGGTTCGCTGGCGGTTCCCGTTGCGGCGCACGCCGAAGACCAGAACATTCCGGTCATGACGTTGCGGGCCGCTTTGAAACTCCCCCCGGACCAGCTGCCGATAATGTTCAGAAGCCCCAACCCCTATCAGCACGAGCCTTACAACATCCATCGGACCGACGGGCTCAGCCGCAATCCCGACGATTGCATGAGATGGGGCTGTATCGACCATCGGTGACCGGCCCGAAGACTCTAAGGTCAGAACTTGATGCGCAAGCCTGCGGTCGGGGCGATGTTCTGGGTCGCCAAAAAGCCGTTCGCGAGTCCGCCATAGACGTTTGAGAACATGACCCCGGCGTAAAGATCGACGCGCTTGAGCGGCCGATAATCGATCCTGGCGGAAATGGCGTATTGCGTGCCGGCGCAAGCGCTGCTGTTTTCGCGGATGACGTTCAGAACATTCCCGCTTGGCTGGACATAACTCGTCTTGGCATAGGCGCAGGGCATCGCAGAGGAATTATAGTTGTTCTGGTTTTCGTAGTAGAAGGCGCCGGTCACGTCCAGCTCGGAATTGATCGTATATTTGGCGCCTATGAAGGGGACGTTGACGACCCGCATTTTGTTGTAGGCGGTATAATTGGTCCATGCCGTCGGAAAGAGTTTCGCGATGAGCTTATCGGTCGTGACAATCGTCGCCGGGACGCTATAGCCGCCAAGTGTCTCGAAGCCATTCAGATAGTCGTCGCTGGGATTGGCTTGCCGCCACGCCATCCAGCCGCCTGAGAGCGTAACGGGCCCCCATCTGTACTTGGCGAGCAGCATAAGGCCGCTGTTATTGGACAGCGCCGCTTTGAGATCGTCGGGACCGTAGAAGTTCGGGATCCCGCTGGTGCAGGCGGTCTCGCCCTTGAAGGCGCCCTTGGTAAGCGTGGCGCACGTGCCGGTGAAGTTGGAGAGGCTGACCGCGTTCTGGGCGTAACTGCCGACGAGGTCCACCGACAGGAGGCCGCCCAAGGCGTTTTCAAAGTCGGCGCCGATATCGCCCTGATAGAGGCCGGTCGCGCCATTGCCCTGAGCATAGCCGCCCCACTGCACGAGGCCCCCGCCGTGGAAATTCTCATAAGCCGCCCGGTACTTCACTCCGGTGTTGGCGCGGTTGGTCTCCGTGTCGCCGAAGCCCGCATAGGAGCCGGAATAGCCAAGCGCCGAGAACGCGTAGGAGCCGGCCATCGGATCGTAGGCGATGACGCCGTCAAGCGTCAGCGAGGTCACACGGCCGACGGTGAGCGTTCCGAAAGTCTGATTGCTGAGGCCGAGGTAGCCGACCGAGTTGTCGAATTGCCCCGCGCGGCTCGAGTCGCTGCTTGCGCTCTGAAGCACGAGCGGCAGGCCGTTCTTCTGCACGAGCGAGCGAGGGCCGTTGACGAGGTTGCCGGAATAGGGGTCGAATCCGGTTTCCAACGCGCCGACGAGCGACCAGCCCGGGAGCCACGGAATCGCCTCCTTCATGTTGATCGCGACCACCGATTGGCTGATGCCGTTCGGCGTCCACAGCCACTTGGGTCCGTAGCTCTGCTTGCCGACGAAACTGTAAACGCCGTTCGCGTACGTCCCGCTGAAAGGCGCGCCGTTCGAACTGTAGCCGAGGCCGACGTCGATCGTCGCGTAGAGGGTGAAGCCAGCGTAGCTCAGCGGGCAATCCGCGGGGCTTGAACTCAAATAGGTCCAGAGGCTCGAGAAGCAGTCCACCGGCGCGGGCGTCCTGGCGGGCTTCGCGGTCGGCAAATCGGCCGCATGCGCCCCCGACGCCAGGGCAATTCCCATGGCCAAAATCCCAACTCGAGCTTTCATGGCTCCCCCGACCGGCTCCAGCGCGGCCTGGCGTCCGGCGCCTACACCAATAATAATGTCTATCTACTTAGTATAATTTAATCAAGCGGCGATCGCGCTGCGGAAAGCGGGCGGCAGGGGGGATCCGACGTTAGCGATGGCAGGGGCCTCGCCGCGCGTTCCGGGATCGGGATTCTCCGCGGCGCCGGTCCGAGCGGCGCGCGCCGCCGGGACCCCTCGCCTCCCCCCGCGATTTTCCGGCGCCGGCCCTGTTCCCTCCCGCCGGCAGCCGCACGCGCGTCGCCGGACCCAACCCGAGGAGCGCCGGACCTCAGACAAGGACAGTTGGCTTCGAAGACCTCGCCCGCTTCATCGCCCATAAGCCCGCTTCATCGCCCATAAGACGGCGGTCGGATTGATGGCCGTCGCGGCGGCCGCCTTCGCGGCCCAGATCGTCGCGACGCCGCAGGCGCCGTGAGGGGCCCTTTACCCGGAATAGCGCCCGAGATCGCGACCGTCGCGTCCGGCGAAGCGGCTATACCCGGACAAGTGACGGCGAGCGTCGCCAAAGCTCGGGTCGCCGGATTGTCCCGTCGTCGCAATATGAATATCCGGCGCAATCGATCGCCGCCAGCGGTCCGCCCTGACAGGCCGGAATGGACGACCGCTTGGGGTCCCTCGTGACGACCGCCCGGAGACCATCGCCGCGCCGCCCGGATGTTCCCGGCGGCGCGGTTTTGCGCGCCGTCAGAACTTGATGCGAATGCCGGCGGTCGGGTTGACCGTCTGAGCCACCTGGTAGCCGTTCGCCAAGCCGCCATACACGTTCGAGATCATTATGCCGGCGTAGAGGTCGACGCGCTTGACCGGCCGATAATCCACCAGGAACGAAATGAAGTCCGTCTGGCCGGCGCACTTGCCGCTGTTGACGCGGGAAACGGTGAAACTGCTTCCGTTTGGTTCGACAAAGGTGCTGTTGGCGTTGGCGCAGGGCGTGGGCCCGTTGTAGTTCGACTGTTGCAGGTAATAAAAGGCGCCGGTCACGTCGAGCTGAGGCGTGATGGCGTATTTGGCGCCGACCCAGAAGAAGGGAGCGATTCTGGGAATGGCGTAGGTTGTGTAGCTGGTCCATTGGGTCGGAAAGAGTTTCCGCACCGCCGGAGTGATCGCGGGGATCGTCCCGGGGACGTTCCAGCCGCCGATGGTGTTGAAGCCATTGAGATAGTCGTTGCTCGGGTCGGACTGCCTGAGCCATGCGTAGCCGCCGAAGAGCGTCAGGGCGTTCCATCTGTATTTGGACGTCAGCAACAGGCCGGTGTTGTTCGACAGCGTCGCCGTCACGTCGGTGTTGCTGTAAAATTCCGGCACGCCGTCGCTGCACGCAGTCTGGCCCTTAAAAGGGCCTGACTTGAGGATGGAGCAGGCGCCGCTGAAGGTGCCGACGTTCACCGCGTCCCTGGCGAAGCTGCCGATCGCGTCCACCGAGAGCGCGCCGGCGAGGGGGGTGCCGCCGAACAGGTTGAAGTCGCCGCCGATCTGGCCCTGATACATGCCGTTCGTGCCGTTGCCCTGGTCATAACCGCCAAACTGCCACAGGCCCGCCACGCGGAAATTCGAGGCCAAGGGGATGCCGAAACTCGGCAGGTTCAGTCGATATTTGACCGCCGTCTCGGCGCGGGCGGCTTCGGTGTCGCCAAATCCGGCGTAGGAGCCCGAATAGCCGATCGGCGAGAAGGCGTACGAGCCGCCCATTGGATCGTAGGAATTGATCGCGTCGAGCGACAGCGTGTATTCGCGCCCCACGGTCAGGGTGCCATAGGTCTTATTGCTGACGCCGATGAACGCTTGCGAATTATCCCACTGGCCGGTGCGACTCGAGTCGGCGTTCGCGTTCTGCTGGACCAGCGCCCTGCCGTTGTTTTGGACTTGCGAGCGCTGCGCGTCAGCCAGGTAGCCATAAAATGGATTGAAACCGGTCTCCGCCGTGCCGACGAGCGACCAGCCCGACAAGAACGGACCCGACAAGAACGGAAGTGGCAGGCTCATCTTGATGCCGACGACCGACTGGCTGAGGCCGTTGGGCGTCCACTGCCACTGCGAGTGTGGGCCGCTCTGTTTGGTGACGATGTTCGAGACGCCGTTGTTCCACGCCGCGTTGTAGCCGGCGCCGTGGGATTCCCAGCCGAGACCGCCGTCCAGCGTCCCATAGACGGTGAACGGCCCATAGCTCAGGGGGCAGTCGGCGGCGGTTGAATTGAGCCACGACCACATGCTCGCGTAGCAATTGACCGGCGGCGCCGCTGGGGCTTCCTTCTTGGTTGGAAGATCGGCGGCGCGAGCCGCGCCGACAGAGGCGATTGCGAGCGCCAGGGCTACACCGAGCTTTTTCATCACTTCCCCATCCCATGGTCGGACCGGAAATCGGTGCCGGCCCGCGCTGCCAAACTTTGACGCCTCCGCCTGCCCGGCCGGGCATATCGCATCCCCTCCGCTCCGCAACGCGATTGCCGAAGCGCCCCTGGCCGAAGCTGATCCAACCCATCGTGGCGGAAGTTCAATGTATTCCCACGTCGCGACGGAGTTGCCCTCGTTCGGATCCAGTTATGCCGGAAGAAGGTAGCGGCGCAAGCTGTCACAAACAAACTATAATTTTACCGCTTTATCGTCTTTTTTCCGGCTGTTGCAATTTAACAACAGCCAATGCTTTTGCCTCGATGGGGCAATAGCCTGCAGGGCCAATTCAATAGCCTATAAAGCAAGCAAATAGCCCGGTGGCGCCACAACGCCCCGGCTGGACACAGTTTTGACGGATTCCGGATTAGCCCGCCAATGTTACAGCTTGGCGACAAACGCCGCAGCGAAGAAAAAAGATTTTAGTCGAGCGCCAAAACGCGCCTGTGTTAACAGGCGAAGAGCGTGATCGAGATCGTTGCTTCGGCGCCGATCTGAACCGTTCAGACCGCCAGGATGGCCCGCCGTCGTGGCGGCCTTTTACTGTTAAAAGAGCACCGGGGCGAAGCGGTGGTGCTGGGAATGGAGCGATGAACGTTTCGCCTTTCGAGAAGAAGAGCGCTCCGTCGAGCCGTCCGATGGACGAACTGGCGGGCGCCGCAGTGCTGATCGTCGAAGACGAGCGCGACCTCGCCGAGGAGATTAGCCTCGAACTGCAGTCGAACGGTCATCCCGTGCTGCTAGCGGAGACGGTCCACGACGGGTTGCTGGCGGCGCGTTCCGGCGTCGCCGTTCTGGTCATCGACCGGATGCTGCATGGCGAGGACGGTCTTTCGATCATCGAAACGCTGCGCGCTGAAGGCAATACGACGCCCGCCCTGGTGATTAGCGCCCTCTCGTCGGTCGACGAGCGGATCAACGGCCTCAAGGCGGGCGGCGACGACTATCTCGTGAAGCCGTTCGACATCCGGGAGTTGACGGCGCGGGTTGAAGCGCTGCTGCGCCGGGGCGGCGACCCGCGGGTCACGCGATTGCAGGCAGGCGCTCTGGAGATGGATCTCGTCGAGCGGACCGTGCGCCGCGACGGCAAGGCGATCGATCTCTTGCCGCGCGAATTCACGCTGCTCGAATATTTCATGCGCCGCGCGGGCCAGATCGTGACCCGGGCGATGCTGCTCGAGGATGTGTGGAATTTCAAATTCATAGCGCAAACCAATGTCGTCGACGTTCAGATCGGCAACTTGCGGCGCAAGCTCGACCCTACCGGCGCGCGACGCTTCATCGTCAGCATCCGCGCTGTCGGCTTCAAGCTGAATGCGGACGGCTTGAGGTCTTCAACTCGCGGGCGTTTCGCCTGGCGCTGGCGTTCATTTTCGCCATTGCGGTCGCGATGACTGCGGCCTTTGCCTTCATTTACTGGCAAGTCTACAGCTCGGATTTCCAGCGCGCTGGCGCCATCCTCGTCGATGAAGCGGCGAAAAGCCAACACGACAGCGAGGCTGACCTCCGCAGGGCGCTGGAGCTGCGCCTGACGCGGGACATCCGCCGCCTGGACTATGTCGCCGTGTTCGATCGGCAAGGGGCCATGTTGTTCGGCAACGTGCGGGGCATGCCCGCAATTCCGGTCGACGGGCGGGCCCATGTCATCCAGGAGCAGCCCCTGCCGGATTCGAGCGGCAACCGTGAACCGGCCATCTTTGTCGCCCGCAGGCTCGCGGACGACGGCGTTCTCCTGCTCGGACGCAGCCTGCTGGAGACCTACGACCTGCAGAAGACGCTGTTGCGCGCGCTGGCGATCGCGCATCCTGCCGACGATCCTGTTGATCCTGGCGATTGGCGCGTTTTTCGCGCGGCGCGCGTCGCAGCGGCTCGCCCGCGTTCACGACGCGATCGTCAGGTTCATGAACGGCGAACTCGATTCGCGCTTGCCGGCCGCCAACGAGGGGGGCGACCTCGACAAGGTGGCGCGCGCCGTCAATCTTATGCTCGACGAAATCACCCACCTGCTCGACCAGCTCAAAAGCGTCGGCGACAATATCGCCCACGATCTGCGCACGCCCCTCGCCGTCGCCCGCGCCAGAATCGAGCGCACGCTCAACAACGAGGCCGGGATCGAAGAATTGCGGGCGGCGATGGAGGCCGCCCTGGCGCAAATCGAGAAGGTGTCCATCGACCGTTTCGGCGATCTTGCGTATTTCCACCGTCGAAAGCGCCGCGCGGCGGTCGCAGCTCAAGCACTTCGACCTCAGCGCGGTCTGTGTTGAGGTGTTCGACTTCTATGAGCCCCTGGCGGAATCGAAAGACGTGACGATAGCGGTCGACGCCACGACGCCGGTTCCAATTCGAGGCGATGAGGATCTGATGCGCGAAGCCATCTCGAATCTTGTCGACAATGCGATCAAGTTCACGCCCGCCGGCGGCGCGGTTCGCATCGAGGCCCGAACCGTCGACGGACGTCCTTTCGTTTGCGTGAGCGACACCGGCGTCGGCGTTCCGCCACAGGAGCGCTCGAGGATCTTCGAGCGCTTCTTTCGCGGCGAGCGGAGCGGCAAGTCGCCTGGGCACGGGCTCGGTCTCAGCATCGCCGAGACGATCGCCAGCCTGCACGGCCTCCGACTGACGGTCGAAGACAACGACCCCGGCGCGCGCTTCGAATTGAGGGCCGCGGCGCCCGCGACGGCGAGGCTGGCGCGGGAGCCGGCGTGAGCGGGGTCGTGAGGCGGCGGGTGCCGGCGAAGATAAGTAGAAAAGATAATTTAATGTGATGGAGAACCGTCGATGGCTATAAGCGCCTGACGTCGCCGCGGCGGGCTCAGTTTGCCGCGGCGATTTTGTGCGTGCGGGCTGAAATGCCGCTGCGCCTGCAGAAGTGACCAATGCTTGCTATCGTCCGCATAGCGCTGAACAAGCCTTATACGTTCGTCGTCATGGCGATGCTGATCGTCATCTTCGGCGTAACGGCTGCGATCAAGACGCCAACCGACATATTCCCGAACATCGGCATCCCAGTCGTCGCCGTCGTGTGGACAGTACAATGGCTTGCCGCCGGACGACATGTCGGGGCGGGTCGTCTATTATTACGAGCGCACGCTCAGCGCCCAGGTCAACGACATCGAGCATATCGAGTTCCCAGTCGCTGCCGGGCTACGGCGTGGTCAAGGTCTACTTCCAGCCCAACGTCAACATCAATTCAGCGCTGGCGCAGATCACCGCCGCGTCGCAGACCGTGCTCAAACTGCTGCCGCCCGGCATCAACCCCGCCCTACGTTCTGAGCTTCAACGCCTCCAGCGTGCCGATCCTTCAGCTGGCGTTGTCCAGCGACACGCTGTCGCAAGCCGAGATATTCGACGCGGGACAGAACTTTATCCGTCCCCAGCTGGCGACGGTCGCCGGAGCCGCTGTACCCTCGCCCTACGGCGGCAAGGTGCTGCAGGTCCAGGTCGATCTCGACCAGGACAAGTTGCAGGCGTATGGCCTCTCGTCGCAGGACGTTGTCGAAGCGATCGCGCGACAGAACCTCATCACGCCAGTCGGGACCCAGAAAATCGGCAAATTTGAATATGTCGTCTCGCTCAACGACGCGCCGAGCGAGATTTCTGCCTTGAACAACCTGCCGATCAAGACCGTCGATGGCGTTCCCGTCTACATCCACGACGTCGCCTTCGTGCATGCGGGGAGCCCGCCGCAGATCAACATGGTGCGGGTGAACGGCGCAAACGCCGTCCTGATGACCATCCTGAAGACCGGCTCCGCTTCGACGCTCGACGTCATCGCCGGGGTCAAGGCGCTGTTGCCGAAGCTGCGTCAGACCCTGCCCTCCAGCCTTCACCTCGAGGCGGTCGGCGACCAGTCGAAGTTCGTCACCTCGGCGGTGTCGTCGGTCGTCTTCGAAGGCGTGGTGGCGGCAGTCTTGACCGGGCTGATGATCCTCATCTTTCTCGGCAGCTGGCGTTCGACCGTCATCATCATGGTGTCGATTCCGCTGGCGATTCTGACCTCGGTCGCGCTCCTCGCCGCGACCGGCGAAACGATCAACGTGATGACGCTCGGCGGCCTTGCGCTTGCGGTCGGCATTCTCGTCGACGACGCGACGGTGACGATCGAGAACATCAACTACCATCTCGAGCAGGGCAAAGACATCGAGACCGCCATCATGGACGGCGCGCGGCAGATCGTCATTCCGGCGACCGTCTCGCTCCTGTGCATCTGCATCGTTTTCGTGCCGATGTTCACTCTTGGCGGCGTCGCCGGCTTCCTGTTCCGGCCGATGGCGAAAGCGGTGGTGTTCGCCCTGATCGGCTCGTATGTGCTGTCGCGCACGCTGGTGAACACGATGGCGCGCTTCCTCCTCGCCGATCAGGCGATGACGCATGGTCATGAGGACGAGCTGCCGCCGACGCGCAATCCCCTGGTTCTTTTCCAGCGCGGCTTCGAACAGCGCTTCGAGGCCGTGAGGGCCTTCTACCGGCGCCTGCTCATCACTGTTCTGAGTGGACGATGGGTGTTCATCGCCGGGTTTCTGGCTGCGGTTCTCTGCTCGTTCGCGCTTGTGCCCTATCTCGGGCGCAACTTCTTCCCGCCGGTGGAAAGCACGCAGATCGCCTTGCATGTCCGCGCGCCGACAGGACTGCGGATCGAGGAAACGGGGGTCGAGGTCGACAGGATCGAGGCGGCCATCCGCAAGATCATCCCCCCCGAATCGCTGCGCTCGATCGTCGACAACATCGGGCTGTCGATCAGCGGCATCAACATGGCGTACGCCAACACGGGCTCAATCGGCGCGTCGGACGCGGACATCCTGATCACCCTCCACGATGGCCGGGAGGCCGAAGCGCCGGATTACGTCAAGGCGATGCGCGAGCAGCTGCCAGCCCTGTTTCCGGGCACGACCTTCGCCTTCCTGCCCGCCGACATCGTCACCCAAATTCTTAACTTCGGCCTGCCTGCGCCGATCGACGTGCAGATCATCGGCTCGAAGCTCCAGGCCAACCGCGCCTATGCGGACAAGCTCCTCGCCAAGATCGCTCGCATCCCGGGGATCGCGGACGCGCGTATTCAGCAGGCTTTCAATGCGCCGACCCTCAACGTCAACGTCGACCGGACGCGGGCCCAGATTGTCGGCGTTAGCGAGCGCGACGTCGCTCAGAACCTGCAGAACGTCCTCGCGGGGAGCAGCCAGACGGCCCCGACCTTCTGGCTCAATCCAAAGAACGGGGTTTCCTACCCAATCGTCGCCCAAACGCCGCAATATTGGGTGCGCTCCCTGTCGAATCTCGAGAACATTCCGGCTTCCCAAGGATCGGGGGACAAGCAGATCCTCGGAGGCGTCGCTTCGATCAAACGCAGCGTCAGCGACGCGGTCGTCTCGCATTACGCCGTTCAACCTGTTATAGATATTTTCGCGACCAATAATGACCGAGATCTCGGCGCGGTGGCTGCGGATATTCAGAAAGTTCTAGATGAGACCGCGCACGAGGTTCCCACCGGGTCGACGGTGGTGGTGCGAGGACAGGTTCAGACGATGACCTACGCTTTCGGCCAGCTCTTCGTCGGCATCGCGCTTGCGGTCGTCCTCATCTACCTCCTGATCGTCGTCAACTTTCAGTCCTGGCTCGACCCCTTCGTCATCATCACCGCGTTGCCGACGGCGCTCGCCGGAATTGTCTGGATTCTGTTCATCACCCACACGACCCTGTCTGTTCCGGCCCTGACCGGGGCGATCATGTGCATGGGCGTGGCGACCGCCAACAGCATCCTGGTCGTGAGCTTCGCGCGCGAGCGGCTCGCGGAGGGGGCTGACGCCATGACAGCCGCGATCGACGCCGGCTTCACCCGCTTCCGTCCGGTCCTCATGACGGCGCTTGCGATGATCATCGGCATGGGGCCGATGGCGCTCAGCGCCGAACTAAACGCGCCGCTCGGCCGCGCCGTGATCGGCGGCCTCGTCTTCGCGACCGTGGCGACGCTCTTGTTCGTTCCGGCGGTTTTCCGGCTCGTTCATGAGCGCAAGCCGAAGACGGCGAGCGAGTCCGCGCCCCACGCTTCCGCCGAGGCCACGCCCGCATGAGCCAGGATCAGGTCGAAGACGCGCTCGGGTCTGAAGGCGCAGCCAGAGGATCCCGCGACGACGGCCCAGCCCCACGCGCCCAACGCGCGCGAGGATCATATGGAGCCCACTGAACGCGATCGGGCCGAAGGCAAACCCGTCAAGGCCGGGCGCGCGATCCTGCTCCTGGCGGTCGCGGCGATCGCTGTCGCCTACACCGGAATTTCCGGACGCCGGCACGATGACGAGAAGCTCAAACAATGGACGCATGAGCAGGCCATCCCGCCGGTCGCGGTGGTTGCGCCGAAGCGGGGCGGCGAGGCGCGCGAACTCGTGCTGCCCGGCAATGTCGACGCTTTTTACAGCGCTTCCATTCATGGCCAGGTGAGGGCTACGTCAGCGAATGGCGCAAGGACATCGGCGCCCAGGTCAAGCAGGGCGACGTGCTCGCGGTCGTCGACACGCCCGAGCTCGACCAGCGCATCGCCGTCGCCCAAAGCGAACTTGCGAAGGCCAAGGCGAATCTGGCGCTGGCGAAAGTGACGGCGGAGCGCTGGAACTCGCTCCGCGCCGTCGGCGGCGGTGTCTCAGCAGGCCGCCGACGAAAAGGACAGCGACGCGCACGCGCAAGGCCGCCGAGGTCGACGGCCGCCCAGTCGAACATCGACCGGCTGAAGGCGCAGAAAGGCGTTCGCCAATATCGTCGCGCCGTTCGACGGGGTCGTCACCGCCCGCAACGTCGATGTCGGATCGCTGGTCAGGGCGGACGGCGTCGAATACGCCGCCTCTGTTCACCGTCGCCGACATCCATCAGATGCGGATTTACGTCCCGGTGCCGGAAACCTACGCGGCGGGAAATCAAGGACGGCATGAAGGCGACGCTCGAAGTGCCCGAATATCCCGACCGCACGTTCGACGCGACCATCGAGACGACCTCGCACGCGATCGATCCAGAAATCGCGCACCCTGCTGGTCGAACTTCTCGCCGACAACAAGGACGGCGCTGCTTCATCCGGGCGCGTTCGCCCGCGTCCATTTTCAGCATTCCGCCCGACTCCAACACCTTCACCCTTCCGGCCGAGCGCGATGCTCTTTCGCGACACCGAGCCGAAGGTCGCGACGGTCGGGGCCGACAACCGGATCGCTCTGAAGGACGTGCGTATCGTGCGCGACCTTGGAACGGCGGTCGAAATCGCCGGCGGCGGGGTCAGCCAGGACGAGCGCATCGTCGCCAATCCGCCCGATTCGATCGGGGACGGCGAGGAGGTCCGGGTCATGGAAGCGGCTGGGGACAAGACGAAAGGGCCGGCCGCGCAGCACGGCGCCGAAGCGCCAAAAGATCACCCGAAGAGCGCCGAGGAGATGGCGCAAACAGGGCGGGACCACGGGGAATGAAGTGGCGGCCGTGGCTTGCGGCGCCGATCGCTCTTGCGCTCGGCGGGTGCGACTTTGCGCCGCGCTATGCTCCGCCCTCGGTCGCGATGCCGGCCAAGTTCAAGGACGAGACGGCGGGGGGCGGGGCCCTCCCGGTCACAGGGGAGTGGTGGCTCGCCTTCAATGATCGAACCCTCAACGAGCTTCAGGCGCAGGTGGACGCGGCCAATCCGGATCTCGCCGCCGCCGTCGCGGCCAACGACGAAGCGGTCGCGCGCGCCAACGCCGCGCTGAGCTCCGCCTACCCGCAGATCGACGGGGTTCCGCACTTTCTGGCCAACAAGCAGTCGGCCAATCGACCGCTTCGCTCCGCCAGTCAGCCGACCTATTACGGCGACAACGTCCTCGCCGCGCAAACGGCCTATGAGATCGACATCTGGGGACGGGTGCGCGACATCGTCAATTCGGCGAACGCCACCGCCGAGGCGAGCGCGGACGCTCTCGCCGACGCGAGACTCGAATTGCACGCCGAGCTCGCGCGCGACTACGTCAATCTGCGCGGCTTCGACGACCAGGCCAAGCTCTTTGCCGATACGATCGCGATCTACCGCTCGGCCCTCAAGCTCACCCAGGACCGGCTCGCGGCCAATATCGCCTCGCCGGTCGACGTCGACCGGGCGCAAGCCCAGTTGAGCTCGGCCGAGGCGCAATTGTCCGATCTCCTGCTCAACCGCGCGACGCTCGAAAATTCCATTGCGGCGCTGATCGGCAAGTCGGCGGCCGCCTTTTCGATCGCGCGCTCCTCAGGGCGGCTGCCGTTGCCCAGACCGCCGCGCGCGGTGCCCGCCGACGTGTTGCGCAACCGTCCAGACGTCGCAGAGAGCGAACGGCTGACCGCCGCGGCGAGCGAGCTGATCGGCGCATCGCGCGCGAACTTCTTTCCCAAGCTCTCCTTGCTCGCGCTCGGCGGAACCCAGGACACCAATTTCCGGCTCTTCAATCCGCAACAATCTGTTCGGAACCATCGGACCGTCGATCGACATTCCGCTGTTCGACGCCGGGCTCCGCCAAGCGGAGCTCGCAGATCGCCAAGGCGCAATTCACCCAGGCGGCTGAGAATTACCGGGCGACGGTGTTGAGCGCGATGAAGGAGGTCCAGGACCAGCTGTCGTCCTTGCGGTGGCTGGCGGAGGAATACAATCAGACCACGACGGCGGCGACGGCGGCGCGCAAGGCGGCCGACCTGTCGCTCACCCTTTACCGCGACGGCGCGTCCTCCTATCTCGACGTGGTGACGGCGCAAAGCGCGGCGCTCGAGGCGGAACGGCTGGCGATCGTGCTGCACACGCGCCAATTGGTGGCCGATATCGGCCTTATGCTGGCGCTCGGCGGCGGCTGGACCGTGCCGCCGCTGCCGAGCCAGGCTTCAGGCCAGGTTTTGCGCCATATCTCGCGGAGTAAAGCGCGGCTCGGGAAAAAGTGGACGCCGGTTTTTCGCGAAAAGAGCGCGCGAAATCGAGGAATCTGGAGCATGTTGCGGTTCGATCGAATCTGAGCATGCTCTACGCAAGCGAGGGAGGAGGCGATGGGTGATCAGGCAGCCAGACCGGCCAATTGCGTCGCCTGCGCCTTCTGGCGCAAGCTCAGGGAGCAACGAGGGGGTCTGCGCCCGGCATGCGCCGCAGACATCGATACGCCCCGAAGAAGCCGCCCACTGGCCGCAGACGCACGGCCGGCAGTGGTGTGGCGAAGGCGTCGCCGCTGAAGCGCTGTCGATCGGCGCGCACTGTGCAGACTGCGTCTATTGGCGCCATCCCGAGGGTGGACTTGATCCAGTCAACCGCGGCGACATGCCGATGGCGTGGTGGGCGCGTGCGGGAATCTGCGCCCGCCATGCGCCTTACCCGGTTTCGGAGCCCGGCCCGAGAGCGTTCTGGCGCGCAACGCACAATACGGACTTTTGCGCCGAGGGCCTGTCGCGCACTGCCGGCGAGCGGTCGTCGGCCTCGTCGGCTCCGATAGACTGAGGCGATCGCAGCGCCTTTTGTTTCGTAGGCTGCCGCCTTTGCAAGGTCGGTGGCCGCATATTCTATTCGTGCTTCACTTTATTCGTGATTATAATCTTGACGGAATACTCGGAGGACCATTCGAAAATTTCCCATATGAAAGTTATTTTACGTATATGACATGATTAGACTCGGTTCACTTTCCGTAACCGACGGCAATTGGGCGCAAGCGCGCCTCAGCGGCGCTTGGGCGGTCGCGCGTGACCCGACATTAACATCGCGACATCCAGGCGACTGAGGAAAGGCGCCCGGTGAACGGACCGTCAGTGTGGGCGTCAACTGGGCAGCGCCAAGCCAAACACGCTTTCTTCCGGGAGTTGACTTATTGCTGGCGCCATTCGAATCGGCGCGTACAATATGCGCCGTCATAAAGTCCTTCCCCTGGGGGCGATTGATCAGGTCACCTTGCGCCGCCATCCCGTTTTTCGCCTTGGTTGCGCTCTCGACATGGGATGCGGGCGCCGCAGATCTGCCGAGCCAGCAGCCGGCGCTCCCTGCTCTCGCGGCGCCTGCGGCCAAGGCCTGCTTCGCCAGCGTCTATGACTTTTTGACCAGCGGTCCCGACGATTGCCCGCTCTCGTGGAAGGGCGTCACGCTGTACGGGAGGCTCGATTACGGCGTCGGCTACGAGTCTCATGGCGCCCCGTTCAACGGCAACTACCCGAACGGGGTCAATACGCTCATCAAGAAGAACGGCGATCAATCGCATTACACGATCGCGCCGAACGGGCTCGGCCAGTCGTATATCGGCGTCAAGGGCAAGGAGCCTATCGCCTCGGACTGGTCGCTCGTCTTCAACCTCCAGAACGGCTTTGATCCCTACACCTTGCAGCGAGCCAACGGCCCGAAGTCGCTGGTTCAAAACAACACGACCCCGCTCGATCAGCAGACCGCAAACGGCAATTCCAGTCGCGCGGGGCAATTGTTCAACACCGAGGCTTACGCCGGATTAACCCATCCGACGTTCGGCATGCTGACCGCTGGGCGGCAGAACTCGCTGATCTTACAGGGTCTGGGAGGTTACGACCCCATGGGGGCGGCCCCGGCCTTTTCGGTGATCGGCGTCTCAAGCACGGCGGGGGGAGGCGGAGACACCGAGAACGCCCGCTACAACACATCGGTGAAATATCAAGTGGACGCAGGCCCGCTCCGCTTCTCGGCGCTCTATCAGTTCGGCGGCTTCGACCAGGGCAACGGTTCGAACGGAGCGTTCTCGACCGAGGTCGAGGCGCGCTTCGGCGCTTTCTCTTTCGACGCCGTGGGCCAGAAAGTGAAAGACGCCGTCGCTCTGTCCAACTTCGGGCAATATCCCTTGCCCGCCGGCGTGCCCTTGAATGGTCTCAAAGCGACCCTTTCCGACAAGGCGAGCGGCTTGCTGGCGGCACGATACGAATTCGACAGAGCGACGATCTATACAGGCTGGGAATATATTCTGTTCGCCAATCCGAGCGACGCCTGTCCGGACGGCTTCACGGCGCTCGGCAATTATCCCGTCCCGGCCGGCTTCGTGAATGCGACGGCCTATACCGAACACAAGATCCTGAGGATCTTCTGGACCGGCGTCAAATACGCGCTTCGCGACGACGTCGACGTCGGCGCCGCTTACTATCATTACTACCAGAACGACTACAATACGAGCCCCTGCACGGACGGCGGCCTGTCCGCGTCGAGTTGCCGCGGCGCGCTCAACGCCTACACCGCCATGATCGACTACCGTCCTTCAAAGCGCCTCACCGCCTACGGCGGCTTCATGTGGTCGCAGGTGACCGGGGGGTTGGCGAGCGGCTATCTCAATCGCGTCAACTTCGCGCCCACGATCGGCGTGCGAGCGGAGTTCTGAAGCCGTCGCACGGCCCGCCTATCGAGCGGGCAACCGGCCGTCGGCTCAAGGAGAGCGACGCAACGAGCACCGCGCGAAAAATCGCACTAGTAGATCGAGCCTAACATTTGAGTCCCGGATCGGGATTCCCGCGGCAAGTTCGGCGTGCGAGTCTGCGCGATGCGCGCAGGAAAATCCCTCTCCGTTTCGTCCGCCGATATTCGCCGGCTCAAAGCTGTGGTGCAAGACAGCAACGCGCCGCAGAAGCACGTCTGGCGGGCTGAAATCGTGCTGTTGACCGCCGATGGCGTCGGCACGAACGAGATCATGCGGCGAACGGCCAAGTCCAAGACCTGCGTTTGGCGCTGGCAGGAACGCTTTCTGGAGGACGGGTTCGACGGCCTGCTTCGTGACAAGACGCGTCCCTCGCAAATCAAGCCCCTCAGCGCCGAGGCGACGGAGCGCGTTGTCGCCTTGACGCTTGGCGACCCGCCTGGTGAGACGACCCACTGGACCGGAGCCTTGATGGCGAAGGCGACTGGGCTCAGCGTGAGTTCGGTCCAACGCATCTGGCGCGCCCATGGTCTGCAACCGCACCGGATGCGCCAGTTCAAGCTGTCCAACGATCCGCGCTTCGTCGACAAATTGCGCGACGTCGTCGGGCTCTATGTCGATCCGCCCGCACACGCCATCGTCCTGTCGGTCGACGAAAAGAGCCAGATTCAGGCGCTTGACCGCACACAGCCCGGACTGCCGCTGAAGAAGGGTCGCGCCGGAACCATGACGCACGACTATGAGCGCCACGGCACGACGACGCTGTTCGCCGCGATGAACGTCCTCGACGGCACGGTCATCGGCCGCAACATGCAGCGCCATCGCCATCAGGAGTTCATTCGCTTCCTCAATGTCATCGAGAAGCAGGTTCCCGTTGGAAAGACGATTCACGCCATCGTCGACAACTACGCCGCCCATAAGCATCCCAATGTTCGCGGATGGCTCGAACGCCATCCGCGATGGACGTTCCATTTCACCCCGACATCGGCTTCCTGGCTCAACGCGGTCGAGGGCTTCTTCGCGACCCTCACAAAGCGCAGGCTCAAACGCGGCGTCTTTCGGTCTGTCGCCGACCTGCAAGCCGCGATCAACCGCTTCCTCGAAGAGCACAATCAGCAATCGCAGCCCTTCACCTGGACCGCCGATCCCGACAAAATCATCGCCGCCGTCAGACGCGGGCACCAAGCGTTAAATTCGATCCAATAGTGGATAGAATCCGACGTTTGGAACCCGAGCCGGTGCCGCCATGCCGTTGAAATCACTCGGATTGGGCCGGACTCATCGGATTGATTTGATCCACTAGTGGTCAAAATCAAACGTAAAGTCCGGGGCGCCTTCCGCAATTTCAAGGAGTTCTCTGGCTTGCAAGGGGTTCGAAGCGTTTGATTCTATCCACTAGTGGTCAAAATCAAACGTAAGAGTCCGGGGCGCCTTCCGCAATTTCAAGGAGTTCTCCGGCTTGCAAGGGGTTCGAAGCGTTTGATTCTATCCACTAGAAGGTTATTCGCGCCGTGGCGACGAAGTTGTTCTTGACGACGGGATTTGACGTCACCGCCATCTGATATCCGGCCCCGATGATGAGGTTGATCGGGCGGGTCGCGGTGTCCTGTCCGATCTTGAAGCGCCCCAGTATGACGCCCGGCGTGAGCAAGAGTTGGCTGAGGCCGCTGTGCTCCCCATCCGGCCAGTACTCGTAGTTGACCTCGAGTTCCGGCCAGAAATACTGCATGAAATGATACTGGAAGGCGGTATTCCAAAGGATGGGATTGCCGAACGACGCCTTATGCATTTCGGGTGTGTCGCCGGGTGAACCATGCCCTTGGACGGGAATCTGAACGCTGAGCGTCGACTGTATATCAAAATCGCCCCAGCCCTTGCCTGCAGCGATTGTCGGCTGGGCGGTCAGAACATGGTTTGAAATCTTCCCCTCCGTGTTCAACGCTTCCGTCATCTGAAAGAAGCCGGTGACAATGTAATCGCCGTTGTCCCGGTTGGCGGAAAGGAAGCGATATTTGGCGAGGAAAAGCGGGTAATCGCCCCAGCCCCCCGCATCCCCCTTGGGGCCGCTGGCGGTCTCGTAAGGCGGCGCCGCCACAATGAGCTCGACGTTATAGGCGGGGATGAACTCCACCCTGAAGCCGCCTGGCCCGCCGTAATTGACGATGCGTTGGCCGTTCCCCTGGCTGCCGGTCCCGTTTTGCTGGTCATAGAAATCAGCGCGCAACTCTTGTTCGAGGCGCGGCGTGACGGTCACGAGCGGGGTCATCCAGTTCGGTTGCGCCGCCTGGGTGGCCGAAACCATGTCGAGCCAGGAGAGCACCGCGGGAGAAGGATTGAAATTCGGGGGTCCGTTCGTCGACGCCGCCAGGGCCGGAAGCGGCAACGACGGTTCCGCGTTCTGGGCGTGCGCGCCAGGCGGCGCCAGCGCGATCGCCGCCAGAGCCCCTGCCCCCAGCCATCGAATCTTCGGTGGATTGCGGCGATTTCGCGCGTCGCTGTTCATGTGCCCCGCCCATTGCATGGCGCCCGCGCCACCTTGCCGATATGTTAAGATAAATATATCGCTGTCAAGCCAGCGCAACGGGTCTTCCACACCGTCGCGCCCGGGATGGGGCGGCGGGATGCGCCGGCTGGCTCAGCCATGAAGCGGGAACCGTGGTCAGCGGGCCGAAAGGGGCGCGTGCTGGAGAGCGCCGCGCGGCCCGTGTCCGCGCGCCCGGGTTCGTCGCCGCGACTGTCGGCGCTATCGGGAAGATCGCTCCAAAGGCATCCGGCGGCGCCGGCGCCGCGTCACATCTCGCCGCCGACGTCGATGCAGCCCCACCGGACGCAATCGTCCGGATTGCGGCTCAGTCCGTCCGTCTCGTGAACGTTGTAGGGATAGCCGTAGGGATTGCTGGGATCGATGAACTGTGTCGGCAGCTGGCTCGCGGGGAGTTGGTTCGCCTGCTGCATCGTTATCCGGGGAAGGTTCTGACTCTCCGTTTGACATCCGGCGAGCGAACCAGCCAATGCGGCGCCAAGCACAAGAGGAAGACAGATCGGTCGTTTCATCGGCGCGCCTTCCTCGGCGCCTCGCACAAGGGCGAACAGCGCCGCGTTCCAACTCGATGCGGAAGGTTTTGACCTATGTTGGTGTCGGGTCAAAGGGCGTCTAAGCAGATTCCGTTTGGCTAACCAACGGATAGGTTTTTTGCGGTTTGCTGCCTGCGCCGATTCGCAAGGTGTATGGCATGGCGGGAAAGTCTCCGGTTATGGCGAGCGATGAACAACGCGCCGGCCTCTTGGCTCTTGCCAATTCACGTGATCGCGGCGAGGCGGACCGGGCGCGCGCCGTGCTTTTGACGCTGGCTGGTTGGACCAGCTCCAAGATCGCGGAGGCGTTTAGCGTGCGCGAAGATACGGTTCGCCTGTGGCGCAGCGACTTCACCGCTGGCGGTGTCGCAGCGCTGAAGACCAGCATCGCGCCAGGCCCGCCTCCGGTGAAGAGTGAAGCCGCCTTGCGCGTCGTCACCCCCTTGCGGGAAGAACCTGTGGCCGACCGGCGCAACTGGACGATCCCCCGCCTCCGCGCCGAGATCGAAGCGCGCGAGGGCGTGCGCATCAGCCGTTCGCAACTGTCCAAGGCCTTGCGAAAAAAAAGTTCCGTTGGCGGCGGCCCCGGCACACGCTGAAGGGACGTCAGACGGAAAGCGAGGTGGAACGGGTGGGCCTGCGCCTGCAACTGCGCAAACAGCAGGCCGAAGCGGGCGACATTGTTCTTCTCTACGGCGATGAGAGCGAGGCGCTGACGCATCCCTATCTCGCCCGCGCCTGGGCGAAGTCGGGGGCGGACTTGCGTGTGCCGGCGCCTGGGCAGGCCAAGAAGGTCGCGATGCTGGGGTCGCTTGATCACGTCACGCGCCAACTCATCGTCCTGACCTGCCCGACCAAGCGCAGCAGCGATTTCATCGCCCATCTGGAGCAACTCGACCGTCTCTTCGGACCGCAGCCCGGGCGACAGGCCAAGCCGGTCGTGCTGGTCGAGGACAATGGTCCGATCCACACCAGCAAACGCTCGCTTGCCGCCCTGGCCGCCCGCGCACACTGGCTCACCGTCGAGTGGCTGCCGAAATACGCCCCCGAACTCAATGAAATCGAGCCGGTCTGGCGCGATCTTAAGGCCCATCACCTCGCCCACCAGACCTTCACAGACGTCGCCGCCCTCGACCAAGCCATCCATGACGCCGTCATCGATCTCAACCGCGAGCGCACCCCCGATCCGTTGGCCATGCCAAGAATCTCTGCTTAGATCCGAACTCTAATTTATCTTCGCGACGAGCGCACGGCCCTTGGCGAGCGCACGGTCAAAGCCGGTCGCCGCCGAGGCGGTTCGAGCGCGGCTGAACGCCCGATCCTCAAGTTGCTTTTCGGTCGTGAGCTTCACGCCGCCACCCCGCGCAGGATGATCTCGATCACCTCCGACTTCGCGCGTTGAAAAGCTTTGTCGCTGAGCGGAGCGCCGCCGTTCAGCGTCGCCATCTCATGCGCGGCGTTGGCGTATTGCTGGGTCGTCGCCCAGATCATGTAGAACAGGAATCTCGGCTCGATCGCCTTAAGCTTGCCGGCGGCGATCCAGCGCCTGACCACCCGCTCGCGTGACACAACCCATTCGGTCAGCGTCGTGTCGAGGAAATCCTGGATGATCGGCGCCCCGCGCATAATCTCGGCCGACCAGATGCGGGTCGCGAGCGGCATCAGGCGCGCCAGGTCCATCTTCGCCCCGATATAGGCCGAGAGCGCAAGCCTGGGGTCGTCGCTCGTATCGAAAGACGAAGCGGCCGCGAGCCAGGCCGTCAGCACGCGCCCGATCACCGAACGATAGAGCCCTTCCTTGGTCGGGAAATAATAATGCAGGTTCGCTTTCGGCACACCGGCGCGGCGCGCGATCTCGGAGGTGGTCGCGCCCTTAAATCCCTGCTCGGCGAATACGCATTCGGCGGCCTCGAGCAGCGCGCGTTCGTTCTCCTCCCGAATGGTCGGTCTCGGCTTTCGCCGCGCCATGAGCGCCCCCAAAAGGTCGCGTTTCTCCCCGTATCGCCGGTCGGCGTCAAGGCGCCGCAGCCGGCCGGCGCGCGCGATAGGACGGGCGGCGGCGGCGAATTGATGAGCGTCGCGCCTGAGGGTACGTCATTTGACCGCTTGGTCAAAGCTATAATAAGCGTTAGCCGACCTGGTTGGAGCGCTTTGGGAATGGCCGATTTGTCGAATGTTCGCATCGACGGAGCGAGGCTTTGGGACTCGCTCATGGAGATGGCGAAAATCGGCGCGACAGCGAAGGGCGGCGTCAAGCGGTTGACGCTGACCGACCTCGACGGCCAGTCCCGCCGGCTGTTCCGGAAGTGGTGCGAAGCCGCCGGCTGCACGGTCACGATCGACGAGATGGGCAACATGTTCGCGCGACGCCCCGGCGAGGACAATTCGCTCGCGCCGGTCATGATGGGCAGCCACCTCGACACCCAACCGACCGGGGGCAAATATGACGGCGCGCTTGGCGTGCTCGGCGCGCTCGAGGTCGTGCGCTCGCTCAACGACCTCAATATCCGCACCCGGCGGCCGATCGAGGTCGCCAACTGGACCAATGAGGAGGGTTCGCGGTACGCTCCGGCGATGATTTCGTCCGGCGTTTTCGCCGGCGTCTACGACAAGGAATTCGCCTATTCGCGCGCCGACGGCGAGGGCAAAAAGCTGGGCGATGAACTCATGCGCATCGGCTTCAAGGGCGACGAGCCGGTGGGCGCGCATCCCGTGCACGCTTTCTTCGAACTGCATATCGAGCAGGGGCCGATCCTCGAGGACGAGTCGATCGACGTCGGTATCGTCACCCACGGACAGGGGCAGCGCTGGTACGAAATTCGCTTGACCGGATTCGAGAGCCACGCCGGATCGACCCCGATGCCGCGCCGCAAGGATGCGCTGCTCGGCGCGGCGAGGATCGTGGAGCTTGTCAACAAAGTCGGACTTTCCAAGGCGCCGCTCGGCGTGTCGACGGTCGGCATGCTCAACCCCTATCCGAACTCCCGCAACGTGATCCCGGGCGAAGTGTTCATGACCTGCGAGTTCCGCCATCCGGACGACGCAACATTGAGCGAGATGGACGCCGCGTTGCACGAGGGCGTGAAGGCGATCGCGGAGAAGATCGGCCTCGCTCATGACCTCAAGCAGGTCTTCTACTATGCCCCGGCCCCGTTCGATCCGGCCTGCGTCGAGGCGGTGCGCCGCGCCGCCAAGCACTTCGGATATTCGCATCGCGACATCGTGTCGGGCGCCGGCCATGACGCCTGCTACCTGGCGCGGGTCGCGCCGACGTCGATGATCTTCACGCCCTGCGTCGACGGCGTCAGCCATAATGAGAGCGAGGACATCAGGCAGGATTGGGCGACCGCCGGGGCCAATGTGCTGATGCACGCCGTTTTGGAGAAGGCCGAGATCGTGTCGTGACCGCTGGCGGCGGCCCAGCGGCCGCCGCTCGACGCCTTGGAGAGCAAGTTTGGGAGACTGGCAAAAATGTCGCTCGTGATCGAAGGCGGAACCATTGTCGCCGCCGACCGGACCTACAAGGCCGACGTCCTCGTCGAGGGCGAGACCATCAAGGCGATCGGCGAGGGCCTGAAGGGCGACAGCTCGCTCGACGCCAAGGGCTGTTTCGTTCTGCCCGGCGGGATTGATCCGCACACCCATCTCGACATGCCCTTCATGGGCACGAACTCGGCCGACAATTACGAAAGCGGCACCAAGGCGGCGCTCTCCGGCGGCACGACGATGGTGGTCGACTTCTGCATCCCGAACCGCAATCAGCCGCTGATGGAGGCGCTCGCCGACTGGGACAAGCGCTCGAAGGACGCCGTCGCCGACTATTCCTACCACATGTGCATCACTTACTGGGACGATTCCGTGCGCGAGGACATGGCCAAGGTGGTGAGAGCGGGCGTGACCACGTTCAAGCACTTCATGGCCTACAAGGGCGCACTGATGGTCGACGACGAGCAGATGTTCGCCTCGTTTTCGCGCTGCGCCGAACTCGGCGCGATGCCGCTCGTTCACGCCGAGAACGGCGAAGTCGTCGCGGCGCTGCAGAAGCATTACCTGGCCAAGGGCGTCACCGGGCCGGAGGGCCACGCGCTCTCGCGTCCGCCCGAGGTCGAGGGCGAGGCCGCCAATCGCGCGATCATGCTGGCCGACCAGGCGGGCGTTCCGCTCTACATCGTTCACACCTCCTGCATGGAGGCGCACGAGGCGATCCGGCGCGCGCGCGCTTTGGGCAAGCGCGTCTATGGCGAGCCTTTGATCCAGCATCTCGTGCTCGACGAGAGCGAATATTACAACCAGGACTGGAAGCACGCGGCGCGCCGCGTCATGTCGCCGCCGTTTCGCGACAAGATCCACCAGGACGACCTATGGAACGGCCTGCGCGCCGGCTCCTTGCAGGTGGTGGCGACCGATCATTGCGCCTTCACCACCAAGCAGAAGGAATTGGGGCTTGGCGACTTCACCAAGATTCCGAACGGCACCGGCGGGCTCGAGGACCGCATGCCTGTGCTCTGGACCTATGGCGTCGAGACGGGCCGCCTCACGCCAAACGAGTTCGTCGCGGCGACCTCGACCAATATCGCCCGCATTCTCAATCTCTATCCGCGCAAAGGCGCGATCCTGCCCGGCGCGGACGCCGACGTCACCGTCTGGGATCCGAAGGCGAACAAGACCATCTCGGCCAGAAGCCAGGTTTCGGTCATCGACTATAACGTGTTCGAGGGAACCAAGGTGACGGGCCTGCCGCGCTATACGCTCTCGCGCGGCGAAGTCGTGTTCCGCGACGGTGTGGTGCAGGCCGAGCTTGGGCGGGGCCGCTTCATCAAGCGCGAGCCATTCCCGGCGGACGCGCGCGCCCTCAAGCGCTACAAGGAGTTCACTGCGGTGGCGGGCGTTGCGCGCTAAGCAAACGGATCGGCGATGGACGTAGCGGCGGCCCCGAGGCTCAAGGCCGACGACGGCGTGGCGCCGGCCGCGTCTGTGGCGATCGAAATTAACGGGCTTTCGCTCAGCTTCGACACCGCCGACGGGCCTGTGCAGGCGCTGAGCAACGTCGACTTGCGGATCGCGCGCGGCGACTTCGTCTCCTTCATCGGACCATCCGGCTGCGGCAAGACGACACTTCTGCGCGCCGTCGCGGATCTCGAGCGCCCGACCGGTGGCGTAATCCGCGTCAACGGCATGAGTCCGCACGAAGCTCGCGCGGGTCGCGCCTATGGCTACGTGTTCCAGGCGCCGGCGCTTTATCCATGGCGCACGGTTGCGCGCAATATCGCGCTGCCGCTCGAAATCATGGGCTTCAGCAGGGCGGAGCGCGATTCCCGCGTCGCGAAAGGACTCGAACTCGTCAATCTTTCAGGCTTCGGGGCCAAATATCCCTGGCAATTGTCAGGCGGCATGCAGCAGCGCGCCTCGATCGCGCGGGCGTTGTCCTTCGATCCCGATCTACTGTTGATGGACGAGCCATTCGGCGCGCTCGACGAGATCGTTCGCGACATGCTGAACCAGCAATTGCTGCGCCTGTGGGAGGTGACCGGCAAGACGGTCCTGTTCGTCACCCACTCGATTCCGGAAGCGGTGTTCCTCTCGTCGCGCATCGTGGTCATGTCGCCGAGGCCGGGCCGCATCTGCGACGTCATCGAATGCAATTTGCCCCGCGACCGCACGCTCGAGATTCGCGAGACGCCCGAGTTCATCGCCGTCGCCAACCGTGTGCGGCGCGGGTTGCGCGAGGGTCACTCGTATGACGGGTAGCGCCGGGCGCACACCCTCATCCGGCCGACGCCGATGAAATCCGCGCTGCCCATCGCAACGGTCGTTCTCGCCATTCTCGCGGTCTGGTATCTGGCCGCTGCGCTCCTGAACGCGCCGCTTCAACGCGATCAGTTCGCCAACGCCGGCCGCACGGACTATTCCACGCTGGATCTTGTCGCCGGCTCGCTCAACATGGAGCGGCCGAAGCTGCCTGCCCCCCACCAGATCGTGAGCGAGCTTTACAAGCTCGTCTTCGCGACCGCGCCGACGTCGAAGCGCAGCCTCGTCTACCACGGATGGATCACCCTTCAGGAAACGCTGATCGGCTTCCTCGCCGGCGCTGCGCTCGGGGTTGCGCTCGCGATCATGATCGTCTCGGTCGGCTGGCTCGAACGCTCGATGATGCCGTGGATCGTCGCCTCGCAGACCATTCCTATCATCGCGCTCGCGCCGATGATCGTGGTGATCCTCAGCCAGTTCAACATCACGGGAATCGCGCCCAAGGCCGCGATCGCCGCCTATCTCTGCTTTTTCCCTATCACCGTCGGCATGGTCAAAGGGTTCCGCTCGCCCGACCCGTTGCATCTCGATCTCATGCGCACCTATTCGGCGACCCGCGCGCAGACTTTCTTGAAGCTGCGCGCGCCCGCGAGCGCGCCCTTCTTCTTCGCCAGCATGAAGGTCGGCGCGGCGGCCGCGCTGGTCGGCGCCATCGTCGCCGAAGTGACGAAGAGCGAGGACGGCGGCATCGGCGCACGGCTGCTCGCCGGCTCCTACTACGGGCAGACGGTGCAGATCTGGGCGGCGTTGTTCGTGGGCGCAGCGCTGTCGGCCGTGCTGGTCGGCCTTATCGGCTTCGCGGGGCAGGCGGTCGAACGGCGCATGGGTTTCCTCAGATGATCGCGCGCCGCCTCGTCCATCTGGTTCCGCCGATCGTGTTCGGCGCAGTGATTCTTGCGCTCTGGGAGGCGGTCGTCAGGATCGGCGGGGTACCACAGGTCATCCTTCCGGCTCCCTCGGCGATCCTGATCCGCTTCTTCTCCTCGCTGCCGACGCTCTGGGTCGATCTCGTCCAGACGATGAAGGGCGTGCTCGCCGGCTACGCCATCGGCTCGGCCGCAGGCCTCGCCGTCGCCATCCTGATCGACCGGTCGCAGTTCCTGCAGCGCGGCCTCATGCCGATCGGCAATTTCGTTTCCGCCCTGCCGATCGTCGGCATCGCGCCGATCATGGTCATGTGGTTCGGCTTCGACTGGCCCTCGAAAGCCGCGGTCGTCGTCGTGATGACCTTCTTCCCGATGCTGGTGAACACGGTCGCGGGACTCGAAAGCGCGGGCGCGATGGAGCGCGACCTGATGAAGACCTACGCCGCCGACTACTGGCAGACGCTGCTCTCGCTCCGCCTGCCCGCGGCGCTCCCTTTCATCTTCAATGCGCTGAAGATCAATACGACCCTGGCCATGATCGGCGCGATCGTGGCCGAGTTCTTCGGCACGCCGATCGTGGGCATGGGCTTTCGCATTTCGACCGAGGTCGGGCGTCTCAGCATCGACATGGTGTGGGCGACGATCGTCGTCGCCGCGCTGACCGGATCGCTGTTCTATGCGCTCGTCGCGGGCGTCGAGCGCCGCGTGACGTTCTGGCACGCCTCCTATCGTGCGAAGGAGGCTTGAGCTTTCCACCGCATGCGGTAGTCGTTAGGCGCGGCGACGGGAAAATCGGGTTCAACAGGGAGTGACCACAAATGAAATCGATCATGTTCACACTCGCCGGCGTCGCGGCGCTCGCGGCCGCAAGCGCGGCCCAAGCGGCGGACAACAAGGTGACGCTGCAGCTCAAATGGGTGGCAGATGCGCAGTTCGCGGGCTATTACGTCGCCAAGGACAAGGGCTTCTACAAGGACGAGGGGCTCGACGTCACCATCAAGCCGGGTGGGCCGGACATCGCGCCCGAACAGGTGATCGCCGGCGGCGGGGCCGACGTGATCGTCGACTGGATGCCCGCCGCCCTCGCCGCGCGCGAAAAGGGCGAGCCCCTGGTCAACATTGCCCAACCCTTCAAGCATTCGGGCCTCGAGCTCACCTGCCGCGCGGACACCGGCATCAAGAAGCCCGAGGACCTCAAGGGCCGAACGCTCGGCGTCTGGTTCTACGGCAACGAATATCCGTTCCTGAACTGGATGGGCAAATTGCACTTCAAGACCGACGGCTCGGCGGACGGGGTCAAGGTCGTGAAGCAGGGCTTCAACGTTGATCCGCTCCTGCAGAAGCAGGCCGACTGCATCTCGACCATGACCTATAACGAATATTTCCAGGTGCTCGACGCCGGCTACAAGCCGAGCCAGCTCGTGGTGTTCAAATATGAGGACGAGGGCGTCTCGACGCTCGAGGACGGCCTCTATGTCATGCAGGACAAGCTCAAGGATCCGGCTTTCGTCGACAAGATGGCGAAGTTCGTGAAAGCCTCGATGAAAGGCTGGGACTATGCCCGCGCGCATCCCGCGGACGCGGTCAAGATCGTGCTCGACAACGACACGTCCGGCGCACAGACGGAGCATCACCAGACGCAGATGATGGGCGAGATCAACAAGCTGACGGAAGGCTCCGACGGGCGCCTCGACAAGGCCGATTACGAGCGCACGGTGAAGACGCTGCTCACCGGCGGCTCCGACCCCGTCATCACCAAGGAGCCGACCAGCGCCTATACGACCGTGGTCACCGACAAGGCGCTCGGGAAGTAAGGGGCCGTTCGTTTCTTCCTCAGACCTAGCAAGGGTCTGTCATTCCCGACGGCCGCAAAACGGCCGATCGGGAATCCGGGGAAGCGGCCGGTGGTCGTTGAGGCAGATTCCCGGTCGGACCTTCACTCCGCCGGAAATGACAGACCGAGTGCTTTGCGACCGGGCAGCGGCCTTAAGCGGCTTCGCGCGCTCCCGCGCGGACGTCGCGCGCCACCCCGCGCACCAGATCGTGGATGAAGCGCAGCTTCTCCACCACCGCAGGCGCGATGACGAACGGATAGAGATCGGGCCTGCCCATCGCCCGATTGACGCTGTTCATGGCGACGACGAAAGGCGTCCAGGCTTCAACAAGGTGCTCGATCGAACCGGCCACATAGGGGTCGAAGTCGAGCTTGGCGAAGTGCGCGCCTTCCCTGTCGACGGCCGGCGCGATCCTGACTCCGAAAGCGCTCGCCGTCTCGAGCGTATCGACGATATGCAGATAGTGCGCCCAGGTCTCGGCGAAATCCTCCCATGGATGCGAGGTCGCATAGGCCGAGACGAAGCGCTCCGGCCAATCCGCGAGCGCGACCCTGCTCGTAATGGCGCTTGAGCGCCGCCTCGTAATCCTGGGTATCGTCGCCGAACGTCGCGCGGCATTGTTCGAGCCTGCCGCCGTCGCGCGCGAGAATGTCCCAATAATGGTGTCCGACCTCGTGGCGGAAATGGCCGAGCAGGCTGCGATAGGGCTCGGCCAGTTCCGCCCGGCGCTTCTCGATCTCGGCGCTGTCGGCTTCCGCCAGCGCGATCGTCACCACCCCATCGTCGTGTCCGGTCATCACTTTGGGGCCGGAAGGATGGGGCGGATCGGCCAGAAACTCGAACGCCAGCCCGTGGGCGGGGTCTTCGGCGCGGGTCTTGAGCGGCAGCTTCCAGCGCAAGAGGCTATAGAACAGCCGATGCTTGGCGAGCTCGATGTCGCGCCAGGCGGCAAGGTGCGATGGTTGAGAGATATCGGGAATCGTATCGTTGTGCCGGCAGGCGACGCAGAGACGATCCGGGCTTTCGGCGGAGGTAAGCCAATTGCAGACGTCATAGTCCGCGTTGGCGCAGAAACGGCGCTGAGCGCCGTCGCCCGCCAGAGGCGTCCAGGACTTCGCCGCCCGCCGGCTCGAGCGCGGCCATGAGTTTCGACCTCGGGAACATAGCCGAGCCGATGCCCGCAGCGGCCGCAGGTTCGATTCTCGAAGTAGATGATATTGTCGCAGACTTGGCACCGGAACAATTTCATGGGTCTACCCGGGGACGGCTGAGGGCGGGAAACGCGCAAGGCGCCAGATCGTTCCAACGAAGCGGGTGGGGTTTAGGATCAGGCTTGGAGCGCAGGCCTTCCGCTGCGAAAAGGGGGGCCTTTCATCAAGGCGACAGACCCTATCGGAGTTAAGCAATGCGGGTGAAGCTATTTTCACAGGGCGTGACGACGCCGATCAAGTCGCTGGAGGACGCCATCAACGAGTTCCTGGAATCGCAGCGGCCGCAGGTCGTCCATGTCGGGGTGAGCGCGAGCGACGTCGAGAGGGTTGCTTCGGTCTGGTACGACGAGCCGCATCATCGGACCGTCGAACAGACCATGGCCGAATTGGAGGAGCTGGCCGAAGAGCCAGCCCCGGAGGGCGACCTGGCCTGAGTTCGGCACGCTTTAATCGGGCCGAGCCCCCGAAAGCACGCCACAGCGCCCCACATCGTAGGGTTGGACCAGGGTCTTCTACCTCTCCCTCAAGGCCTCCGATCCGATTTTGGCCAAGGGCGAGAGCAGATAGTCGAGGACGCGCCGGGAGTCAGTCCTGATTTCAACAGTAACGGTCATGCCCGGGGTCAAGGGTATATTCGCGTTGTCGATTTTCATCGCGCTTTCGTCGAGCGAAACGGTCACCGGAAAAACGAAGCTTTCAGGTTGCCCCGGAGCGCTGGGCTGCTCGGGCGCCACGTTGGCCGACGCGGTCGCATTGGCGAGGGCCCGTTTGGCGTCCTGCTCCGCGACGGCGGCTGAGGCGATGTTGACGACCTTGCCGTGCAGGGCGCCGAAGCGGGTGAACGGGAAGGCGTCGACCTTGATCACCGCGTCCTGGCCCGGCCTGACGAAGCCGATATCAAGGTTCGCCACGAGCGCCTCGACCTGAAGCTTGCCGCCGATCGGCGTCAGCACAATGAGTTGCTGGCCGGTCGTGACGACCTGGCCGACCGTCGTGACGGCCATCTGCTGAACGACGCCGTCGGTCGGCGCATAGAGGCGCGTGCGGGCGAGGCGCGCGTCGGCCTTGGCGAGCGACTGACGCGCTTCGTCCGCCTTGCGCGCCGCATCGGCGAGCTTGTTCTCGTTGTCGGCGATGAACTGGGAGACGGTCTTGGCCTTCTCGCTGCGCACCGAGCGGACCGCCGCGTCGGTCTCGATCAGTTGTCCCTGGTCGGAGGCGAGCGAGGCTTGCGACTTCTCCAGTTCCTCCTTGGCGTTATAGAGATCGATCTTGGTGCCCACGTTGAGGTCGATCGCCTGCTGCCTGGTCGAGACGCGCTGGTTCAACGTCTCCATCAGCGTATTCTGGAAGGCGATGCTCATGTTGAGGCGCTTTTGCGTCGCGAGCTTCTCCGCCATCTGCCGGTCGAGCGCCTTGAGCGCGTCGGAAAGCTGAGCGAGATCGGCGCGCAGCACGGCTTCCTGACGCAAACGGAATTGTTCGGGCACAGCCGCGCCCCAGGCGACCTTCAGCTCCGGCTCTCCAGCGAGATTCTCGACCGGAGCGGAGTCAACCGTCGGCGCCTCTTCCTGGCTGCGCGCGTCAAGCCTGTCCCGCGCGCCCTGCCCGTCGATCTGCGCCGCCCGCACCGCGTCGATCGCGTAACGGCGCCGCGCCATCTCAGCCAGACTGGCGTCAAGCGCATCCTTGGCGCTCATTGCGTCGGCGTTGGCTTCCGCCGGATCGAGCTCCAGGAGCAACTCGCCCGCCTTGACGGCCTGACCCCTCACGACATGGATAGCGGCGATCTTGCCTGGATCGAGCGGCTCGATCACCTTGGCGTAGCCGACCGGCTCGATCTTGCCCGGCGCCGTCGCGTGAACGTCCAGCCGGCCGAAATACGACCAGATGAGCGCCGCCAGCGCGCAGGCGCTGATCGTCGCGATGAGCGCGATCGGCAGCGGTGGGGGCGGCGTCTCCAGGATTTCAAGCGCAGCCGGCAGGAATTCGCGGTCACGGCCCGTGACCGCGGGAACGGCCGGCCGTGAAGGCTGGGGCGGCGATGGGGGCGGGGACGCCTCCGGCGGCGGCGCGGCGCGCTCGTTCATGCTGGCGCCCTCACCCTCGCCTGATCGGATTGCAGCGCCCAGAGGCGAGCGTAGAGCCCGTCCTTGCGGTCGAGCAGTTCGTCGTGCCCGCCGACCTCCACGATCTCGCCCCTGAACATGCCCACAATCCGGGTGCAGGGACGAACCGCCGCCAGGCGATGGGCGATGATAATGACGGTGCGCCCGCGCACGATCGAGCGCATGTTGTCCTGGATGATCCGTTCGCTCTCGTAGTCGAGCGCCGAGGTCGCTTCGTCGAGGATCAGAATGCGGGGATTGGTCACCAGAGCCCGGGCGATGGCGATCCGCTGACGCTGGCCGCCGGAGAGATTGGCGCCGCGTTCCTCGATCATTGTGTCATAGCCCTGCGGCAACTGGGCGATGAACTCGTCCGCGCCTGCGAGTTTGGCCGCATGCATCACCACCACGCGCGGCATTGCCGGATCGCCCAGCGCGATGTTTTCGTGGATCGTGCGGTTGAAGAGCATGTTCTCCTGCAGCACCACCCCGATCTGCCGGCGCAGCCAGCCGGGATCGAGCTGCGCCACGTCGACGCCGTCGATCATCACCTGACCGAATTGCGGACTATAGAGGCGCTGGATGAGCTTGGTCAGGGTGGATTTGCCCGAGCCCGAGGGACCGACGACGCCGATCACCTCACCCGGCTCGATCGACAGCGAGATGTTGCGCAAAACGTCCGCCGCATCGGGCCGATAGCGCATCGTCACGTCGCGAAATGCGATCGCGCCGCGCGGCGGCGGCAGGGTCAGAAGGTTCTGCGGCGCGGGCTCAGGCGGGGCGTTGAGGATATCGCCAAGACGCGCGACCGACACCTGCACCTGCTGAAAATCCTGCCACAATTGCGACAGCCGCAGGATCGGCTGGACCACCTGGCTCGCGATCATGTTGAAGGCGATGAGTTCGCCGACCGTCATCGACCCGTCCATCACCGATTGCGCGCCGACAAACAGGATCAGCGCGGTCGTGACCTTGCTCACGTATTGGATGAGGTTCTGTCCGAGCGCGCCCGAAATCCCGGCGTTGAACGAGGTGCGCACATAGGCCGCGAGCCGCTCCTCCCATTGCGCCTGCATCATCGGCTCGACGCTTGCGGCCTTGAGCGTCTGCGCGCCGACGATCAATTCGACCAGGAACTGCTGCGACCGGGCGCCGCGGTTGAACTTCTCGTTGATCTGCTCGCGCAACACCGGCCGAATGAGACTGGCGATGACGACATAAACGGGTATCGAAGCAAGCACGACCAGGGTGAGCTTCACCGAATAGATGAACATCACCACGAAGAAGATCAGGGTGAATACAAGGTCGAGCAGCGAGGTCAGCCCCTGCCCGGTCAGGAAGCTGCGTATCGTCTCGAGCTCGCGCATGCGAGCCACGGTCTGGCCGGCCGCGCGGGTCTCGAAATAGGCCAGCGGCAGCCGGAAGAGATGATGGAACAGGCGCCGGCCCAGCTCGACGTCCATCCGGTTCGTGGTGTGACTAAGGGTATAGGTGCGCAGGAACTGCAGGATGGTCTCGAACAAGCCGAGCGTCACCATGCCGACGATCAGCACGATCAGCGTCGAAACGCCCTTGTGAACCAGAACCTTGTCGACGACGAGCTGGAAAAAGATCGGCGTCGCGAGAGCGAACAATTGCACGAACAGCGAGGCGACCACCACGTGGGCGAGCGCGCGCCGATAGCGCATGATCGACGGCCAGAACCAGCGGAAGCCAAAGGTGTTGGGATCGACGCCCGTTCCCGCGAACCGTCGCGTGATCAGCACCACCTCGCCCGAGGACAGAGCGACGATCGCCTCCGTCGACAGCTCTTGCGCCGTTCGGGCGATCGGATCGACCAGCCGCGCCATCCCCTTGGCCGAACCCGCGCCCAAGACCGCGAAACCACCCGCCTTTAGGCCCAGGATCGCCGGGTAGGGAATGGCGCCGAGACGCTTCGCAGTCACATTGCGAAGGATGCGCGACTTCAGCTGAAGAACGTTCGCGCCGCGAACGATATCTTCAGCCTGCGCGCTCCGGCCCGTCAGGGCGAGCTGATGCCTGAGCTGCGCGGGATCGCCGGCGATGCGGTAATATCCCGCCACCAAAGAAAGCCCACACAGCCCAGAATCCATCAGTTGCGCCGGTGGAGATCCCATCTCGTTCTTGCCCATCGCCGTATTTTATCGGTCTTATACCGTTAATTCCGATCTGCGCAACGACAATCTTCTAGTTTATCTGGCTCATACCGTTAATCCCAATTTTCGCGCTTCGAGAATCTTGGCTACGTAGAGTTGAAGACGTCGCTTGCGCGGCGCTGACAATGCGGCGCCGCCGCACATTACCACGTCTCAATTCAAGGCCGCTGTGCCCGTTGACTCAAGCGCGTGAACATCGTGAGAGGAAGCTTAACGACGTCATGCACTTCGGACATATCCGACGCCGCCGTCACGCGGAGTTCCTCCCAGATCCAAAGTCTTTGCCTTTGCTGCACGTAAGGCCTGGAACCTTTGCGGATCCGAACCCTGAATTTCCGTCAGAGACTAAAACTGCCAGTATAAAAACTCGCTCGGGCCGCCAATGGAGAAGATCGCGACGGCGGCGACGACCGAGACGGCGATCGCCCAGGGAAGTGACGGGCCCCATGCCGGAATGCGAAGTTTCCCGACGATCGGCATGGTCGCGGCCGGCTTTACCCCCAGCGCCGGTTCGTACGGAGCCAGGATTTGCAGCGTGTTGGGACAGACGAGAGCGATAAACAGCAGGATCACGACCCACATCACGGCGTGCCTGAGGTCCGTCCCGTAGGTCGCCGCGACGGCCGCGGCGCCGTGTAGCCCCAAGCCGTGGAGCCCCACCGCGCCCTTCAGAAGATCGATCGCCGAGTGCACCGTCGTCGCGCGGAAAAAGATCATCGACAGGGTGAAGGCGACGAAGGTCACGACGAAACCGACGGGCTTCATGACGCGGGCGTAAGCCGCACGGTCCCGAAACCGATGGGCGGCGTACACCCGCCAGCCATGATTGACGGTGAGATAGACGCCATTGACGAGGCCCCAGATGATGAATCCATATCCGGCCCCGTGCCAAAGCCCGGATATGAACATGGTCGTGATCAGGGGAACCATCAGCAGCGAAACGAAGGCGCCGACCGTCGGGTTGCGCGCGACGAACCCGGGGCGCCCCTTGGTCACTCGGCGCCTCGTCAGCCACAGCACCAACGGATTGTAGATGTAGGCGGTGAGGAACCGGGTCAGCGTCATGTGCCAGTTGATCCAGAAGTCGACGATGCTTGACGCCTTGAGCGGCGAGTTGAAGTTCGGCGGGAGCTTGATGCCGAAGAACCGGCCGAGCCCGAGCGCCATGTCGGTATAGCCGGAGAAGTCGAAATAAATCTGCAGCGTGAAGCCGACCGCCGCCAGCCAGGCGATCAGCATCGGCGTATGGCCCCCCGCCTCAGCCGAGTGCTGATAGATCGGCGTGATCAGGGGCGCGATATTGTCGGCGAGCACCCCCTTCTTGAACAGGCCGAAGAAGAGCAGCGTCAGACCGACCGCGAAGTTCTCCTTGTCGAACCGGCAGGTTGCGGCCGCAAACTGCGGCATCATCTCGCGATAATGGACGATCGGCCCGGCGATGAGCTGCGGGAAGAAAAGGACGAAGGTGCAATATTCCCGAAATGTGAAGGCTTTCACCCGCCCGGCCTGAACGTCGATCAGGAAGGCGATCTTCTGGAAGGTAATGAACGAGATGCCGAGCGGCAGAATGATGTGCAGCAGAATGAGATTGGCGCCGAACACGTCATTGATCGTGCCGTAGACGAAATCGGCGTATTTGAAAAAGCCGAGGAACACGACGTTGAACAGGATGCCGAGCAGCAGCACCGCCCGCGACAGGCCGGGCCGGTCGCCCCTCTGGCTCAGCCGCAGCAGGTACGACGCCAGAAGGTAATTGATGATGATCGACGGCCCAATGATGAGGATGTTGAGCGGCCGCCACCAGCCATAGAACACGAGCGACGTCAGGATCAGCCACAGGATCGCCGCCTGGCGGGAGACGCGGCCGAGCAGAAAGAAGCCGAGCAGGGTCGCCGGCAAAAACACGAACAGGAATTCATGGGAGTTAAACAGCATGAGCGCCTAGTTCTCCCGACAACATCCGAGCCATGAACAAAGACCTACGATTTCAAGCCGCATGACCGGCCCGCCCGTCCTCACGCGCCTCACCTTCGGCCAACTCAGGCCAGCATCGTCGTCGTTTGCCTGACGATCGCCCCGACGTCGGGGAACGACTCGATGTCGGCCACCTTGAACTTCACCCCGAACTCCATTTCGACCGCGACGATGAAGTTGATGTAATTGAACGAGTCCCAGTTCGGGACGTCCTCACGCCGCGTTGCCATCGTCAACTCGATCGAGTCGTCGAGCAGCAGGTCGCGAAGAATGCGGGTGAATTTGGCGAGTATCTCTTGATCGGTCATCCTGCTGCTCTTGCCCCACGATGTGAGTGTTCCGGGTGACGTAGTCGGCGAGATCGAGGCGCCAGCGCGTCGCCCCATTGGCGGGCGCCGGCTCCATCGATCTCGGTGAAACCAAGGCTCGGGTAGAGCTTGCTGATCACGTCGTTCTTGGGCGTGGGGATGTAATCGGCGATGAGCGCCCGCGCGCCGCGCTCTCGCGCCGCCTCGACGGCGATGTTCATCGCTTCGAATTCAAGCTCCCGCCCGAACACACGGCAGCTCATCACCCAGTTCTCGATCTCGAGCACGTCATCGTCAGCCGGCGTGGGGCGCAGGATCATCGTGCTGACGAGGCCGTTGTCGCCCACCCGATCGAGGAGGCGGAATTGCAGCGTCAAGGAATCGGGATCGTCCATGATCCGCGCGACCTCCTCGCCCGCATACCGGCGGGTGGTGGTGTTGAATTGATTGGTCTTGTTGATGAGCTGGACGACGCGGGCGTGATCGACGGCGGTGAACGGCCCGTAGACGGCCGTCATTTTAAGCCCGCGGAGGAATTCGTCCATGCTTTCGGCCGATCCGAGCATAGCCTCGCGTTCGGCGTTGGCGGCGTATTGTTCGGCCCGGCTCCGATCGTCGGCGGTGAAGGCGACGGCTTCGAAATAGCCCGCATCCGCCAGGCAGCGCACATAATGCGCCGGATCGTCCGGCATTTCCGGCACGGCGACCATCGGCAGGCTCTGGCGGATGCGAGCCCGCTCGATCGGATTGTCGTCGACGAACACGAGGCTGTCGACGCCGATGTTGAGCCTGGCCGCGATCGCCTTGAGATTTTGCGCCTTGTCGTCCCAATTCGCCTGGAACGCTGCGATGTCCGCCCGCCGCAGGACCATTTCCGGATGGTCGCGAAAGGCGGCTTCCGCGATCCTGGCGTCGTTCTTGGAGCAGACGGCCAGGATGATTCCGCGCTCCTTGAGCTGCTTGGCGTAATGCTGCAAGGCGAGATGGGCTTCGCCAGCCGCGCTTCCCTCGCCGAGCACGATGCCGTCGAGCCCGTCGTCCCCGATCACGCCGCCCCACAGCGTATTGTCGAGATCGAGCACCAGGCATTTCTTCGACAGGCCCCGCTGCGCGGCGAGGATGCGCGCGGCGAGATCGCCATAAGACGGCGCGGCCTGCGGGGCGATTTCGAGCTTGCCCTGAAGCCAGCGCCCGACGTCGAACCAGGCGTCAATCCCGTCCCGCTGGCTGGCGCGCGCGACATCGAGCAGAAGCGCCTTGTCTTCGGCCGCGGCCTCGGCGAGACGATCGTTGAGCCGGGCGACGACTGCGCCGGCGCGCCCGGGAACCATCCGGTCATAGCCGCCGAACAGCGGTTCGCTCACGTCGAGGAAGGTCTGTTGAATGACCGCCGCGCCAATTTCGCGCGCCTTGCGCCACAGCGAGCGCAATTCGCCGATCAAGCGGCCGATCGCCGCGTCGACTTCGGCCGCCGTGGCGCTGAGGGGCACGCCGGCGATCGCTTCCCGCGCCGAGAGCGAGAACAGCACCGCCTGCGGCTTGAACCGATGCAGCGCCGACTCGGAATCGAGCAGATCCTGCCGATATTGCCCATAAGACCCGCTATGGACCTCGATCAGCAATCTCCGCCGGAGGCCGGCGACCCGGATCGCGGGCGGCAAATGATCGACGGTCGAGGACGAGAGGATGGCGAGCCGGACCGACTGGAAGCCGGACGCTTCCTTCACATCCAGTCGCGCGAGGGCGCGATCGAGCTGAACGGTCTCCAGGAACCCGAGCCGATGGCCGGCCAGCGCCGCCAGGCGTTCCAGGCATCGGCCGGCTTGGCGTGATCCAGCGCCGCGCGCAGATCGCCGCGGAAATCGGGCGCGGGCGGCAGCCAGCTCATCGTCGGACTTCGGGGGGAGGCGCCATTCAGCATAAGAACGATCCCAATCGGTTGAACGGTGAGTGGAATGCCGGAACCTCAGGAGTGCGCTCCGCCCTGGTTTTCGAGGCACGAGCGAATTTCGGGCCCCGCCGCTTGAAAAAAAGCTTGGGACCAGCGTTCGGCGCTCGGCTGATCCAGGTGATATCCGTCTTTGGTTTGCAGACCCTCCAGAATTCCGGGCGTCACCAACTTGACGCCCAGGCCCTTTGCGATCGCGTTCGCTTTTGCGATTTTTGTCTCGACAGAGGGCACCATCGTCAGAATGACACATTTACCCTGGGCAAAGCGCTTTACGAAGTCTATTGCGGCGGCCGTGTCAGCGTCAACGACGCTCTGATCGACACCCTCATCATAGGAAACCGGCGAGATATCTCGCGGCGTCCGCATCTCGTATGCCCCCGTTTCGCGCGAGCGGTAAGTAACAACGTGAGAGCCGCAAAGCGCGCCAAATGGTCTTGCAGACCGACTTGTGGACCGACTGCCAGAAACGCTTCAACTTCGTACCGTCCTTCCGCTTGCGGATCGCGCCAGATAGACTTGACTGGCTCCGTTTCCACTAGATCGAAAAAATCGTCAACATTGATCACAAAGACATTGGCGCGAGGGCGCAATTTGCTGAGAAGCGCCTCGGCGAACAGCGCGTTCTCAAAGTAACTGAACCCCAGCAGATAATAGTGAGCGGATGCGCGCTAGAACCAGTCGGCCGTCGCTGCCGTGGAGAATCCAACCTGGAGGCGGCTATTGCCGAGAAACAGGACGTCCGCGTCCTTGGCGTACTGTCGCGCCGAAGGTTCGAGATCGAACCAGAAGGCTCCGTGCTCATAGTCGGCGTAATTCCCGGCGTCGCAATAAGCGATGTACCGGTCGGCGGTGTACCCGTCGGCCTTGCAGGCAAAAATGGTGCGGGTGCGAGTCCAGTATCCGTAGGAAGCGAGCGCCACAGCCAAAACAATGCAGATATAGAGTATTGGCGTGCTCCCGAAAGCGCCTGCCGGTTTCTTGCCCGCCGTTTCGGGCTTCAACGAGGCGCCGAAAACTGTTTCGTTCATGAGCGGTCTCCGCTCGAGCGGGTTTGGGGTCCTTGCCGTCGACTTGCGCCAGCCCGGACCGTGCGATTAACGCAGAGCGAATGTTAGTACAAGCTTGGATGCGGATATGCAACCTCGCGGTAGTGATCCGCGGCCCTCATTCCGAAATCAGTGCTTGCAAAAATGCACTCTTGCGATGCGAGCCGCGGGATGCAGATTGTCACTCCCCGGCCGGGGCCATCAGACAATGAGCTGAGGTCAGGGGCGCTCGAACGCGAAGCTGCGCGTCCAGATCCATTCAAGACTTCAATCTCATAGAGGATATATTTAAAGCTTATGCAAGACGCGAGGCTGGCGAAGGACCGCTGATCATCGCCTTTTTGCTTGGCCATGGCGGCTTCGTCTGCTTCAGAGTTGCGGGCGCGCCGCCGTTGGCCCCGATTTTGCGGAAAGCGACATGAGACTGCGCTCGCTCCTGTTCGTTCCCGGCGATTCCGAACGCAAGTTCGCGCGCGCCAAGGATTGCGGCGCGCGACGCGCTCATCCTCGACCTCGAAGATTCCGTCGCGCTCGCACAAAAGGCCGCCGCCCGCGCCCTCGTCGCCGGGCTGATCGTCCCCGACACGAAACGGGGCTGGTTGCTCATCGTGCGCGTCAACGCGCTCGACACCGGGCTTGCGCTCGACGACCTCGCGGCGGTCGTCAAGCCGGGCCTCGACGCGCTCCTGATCCCCAAGGTCAACGGCGCGGCCGACCTCGAGCGCATCGGCCATTATCTCGACGCGCTCGAGACCAAGGCCGGCATGCCGCGGGGCTCAGTCAAACTGGCGAGCGTGGCGACGGAAACAGCAAAGGCGATGTTCGCGCTCGGCTCGTATGCGCCGGCGCATCCGCGGCTGATCGCCCTGACCTGGGGCGCGGAAGATCTTTCCGCGGCGCTCGGCGCGACCGACAACAAGGAGCCGGACGGGTCGTGGACGTTTCCCTATGAGCTCGCGCGCGCGCAGTGCCTGTTCGCCGCCTCGGCCGCCGAAGTCGCGGCGATCGATACGCTCTACGCGGATTTTCGCGATCTGGAGGGCCTCGAGCGGGATTGCCGGCGCTCCCGGCGCGACGGTTTCGTCGGCCGCCTGGCGATTCATCCCGATCAGGTCGCCGTCATCAACCGCGCTTATGCGCCGTCCGAAGCCGAGATTGCGCACGCGCGCAAGATCGTCGCTGCTTTCGAGGCCAATCCGGGCGCGGGCGCGCTGGGCGTGGACGGCAAGATGGTCGACCTTCCGCATCTGAAGGCGGCGCGCAAAATTCTGGCGTCGATCTGACCGCAAGTTTCGTGTCGCGCCGGGCGCAAGATTGACCATTGCCCGAGAGATAAGACTGCGCTCGAGCAAGAGTTCTTGATTTGTTCCCAAGCATGGTCGCATCAAGATGCGCCAGGCCGATTGCGGGCGCAGGTCAACTCTGCTTCCTGAGCGTCGGATCGACCCTATATAGAGGCGGGCATTACTGGCGCCGCGTTTGGGCGGCCGGCGGCGGCCAACGGTCGATCGCCGCCAGACGGCATTATCGAGGAAATTCATGGCTGACACAGAAGCGCTCTTTGGACTTTTGCGGCAAACCGCCGATCCGGCGGTGGTCGAGGCCCTGAAGACATCGGTTGAAACCGACCCGGACCGGCTGCTCAACCGGATCAATCCGCTCGCCTACGCGCAAAGCGCATGGTCTCGACGAGGAAGAGACGATCGGCGGCTTTGTCCATGCGGCGCGGCTCGGGCTGTTCGACATGTCGTGGAACATGCTGTGCCCGGGATGCGGCGGCGTGCTCGAGAGCGGGCGCGGCGCTCAAGACCCTCAATCACGCCCACTATTATTGCTCGCTCTGCGCGGCCGATTACGAACCGACGCTCGACAAGCTGGTCGAGGTCACTTTCACGGTCAATCCGGGCGTTCGTCGCATCGCCGCGCACGATCCGGATTCGCTCCCCTTCGCCGAATACATGCGCCAGATCTTCTGGAGCTCGAGCAACGACATCCCGGACGACGTCGAAAGCGCCATCCAAAAGGTGACGCTCGACGCGATGGAGCTCGGAGCGGGCGAAAAGGCGGCGATGTCGCTCAACTCTCCCGAAAGGGTTTGCGATCGTCTTCGACCCCGTCACCCACTCGTCGCTCTTTCTCGAGGTCGACGGCGAGGAGACGCGGGAGCGGCGCAATCTGTCGCTCGTCTTCGCCGACGCCCATGCGCACAACGGCACGCTCAAGATCCAGCCGGGTCCGGCGCGCATCTCGTTCGAAAACAAGACCGCCCGCCGGACGATGCCGGGGATTTGGCTCCATAGCGAGGAGATGGACAAGCTGACCAGCCCCCGCCGGCCGTTCCTGACCGCGACCCGCCTGCTCAGCAATCAGGCGTTCCGCGATCTCTATCGCAGCGGGACGTTCGATCCCGAGCAGCGGTTCAAGATCACGAGCCTCACGATCCTGTTCACCGACCTCAGAGGCTCGACCGCGCTCTACGACCGGATCGGCGATCTCGCCGCCTTCGATCTCGTGCGCAGCCATTTCGGCGCGCTGCTCGAGGCGGTCTCGGCCGAGGGCGGCGCGGTGGTCAAGACCATCGGCGATGCGGTGATGGCGACTTTCCCGACGCCCGACCGGGCGCTGCGGGCGGCGATGCGCATGCGCGAGGCGATGCGCAAGATCAACGAGGCGCGCGGCGGCGAGGACCTGGCGCTCAATATCGGCCTGCATTCGGGTCCGTGCCTCGCCGTCATGCTCGACGACCGGCAGGACTATTTCGGCCAGACGGTCAACATCGCCTCGCGCGTGAACGAGCTCGCCGACCCGACCGCGATCCTGGCGACCAAGCCGATCATCGAAAGCTCCGAGGTGGCGCGGGTGCTGAGCGAAGCGAGCTATCGGACGACCCCGCGGTCTTCGCAGCTTCGGGGACTGAGCGACGCAGTTCGAGATCTTCGAGGTGCGCGAACGCGAGGCCGCCGCCGCGGCGGAGTGAGGCTACCGGGGCACCTGAATCGTAAGCGCTATCGGCCGGCGGGCTTTCTGCCGGCCGAAAACCTCGTGGCCCTTCGCGATCGAGAATGCGCAAGGCGATCGTCTTGGGCGGCCAGGCGGCGATCGCGGCGGCGATGATCGCGGCGGAGACATCGGAGGCGCGGATCTCGTCTTCCCGCAAGATCGATGGCCCGGAGTCGGCGCCCGCGCCCATGAACTGGATCCGGAACGGCTGCGGAGTGGGAACGCGCGGCCGGCTGTCGGCTGGCGTATTCGGCTCCGGCTCCGTCTCGGGCTCCGGACGGGGTCGAGCCTCGCGAGCCGCGCCCGGCTCGCGATCCAGCACGAAGAACGTGTTCATCTCCAGTTGCGTCGAGAGATTGAGGCCGACCCGGCTGCCGGTCTTGCGCGCGACCGCTCGCGCGACCAGCGCCCAGTCCTCGGCGATGGCGTCGGAACTGGCCTCGTGCTCCCTTCGACGCGCTTCCTGATAGGCGCTGATCGCCAAGATCGCGGATCAGCGCCTCGGCCTCGGCGTCGATCCGTTCCATCCGCGCGCGCCTGGAAGGCGCCCAGGTGCTCATTCTCTTCGATCCCTTCCGCCCCACAACCTCAATAGCTGCATATTCGGGCGGCGTCGGCAACAGCTTTCGCTAGCGGACTCGCGCGTTCTCGGCCGCCGCCGGTCGCCGCGGCCGCGCCCGATGCGGGAGCGGCTTTCGAAATTCGTAGCGAAGCGTTCGCCGGCGCGCTCGGACCGACGTATCGCATGATACGCATCAACATTCGATACAATTATATGCATTTCATCCTCTGAGTTCACTCGCCCATCAGCCGCTCGACCAGCTGCTCGACGCCCGCCTGCGATCCGCCTCGCGCGCAGCCGCTCGGCGGCGACGATCGCCTTCACGTCGCGATAGGCGCGCTTGAGGTCGTCATTGACGACCACGTAATGGTAGTCGCGCCAGCGCTCGATCTCCCGCCTGGCGTTCTCGAACCGCGCCTCGATCGAGGAGGCCGTGTCCTCCGCCCGCCGCTCGAGCCGCGCGCGCAGTTCCCGCATCGACGGCGGCAGGACGAAGATGCTGACGACGTCGTCGCCCAGCCGTTCGCGCACCTGCTTTGCGCCCTGCCAGTCGATGTCGAACAGCATGTCGCGCCCCTGGGCCAGCACCTTCTCCACCGGCGCGCGCGGCGTGCCATAGGCGTTGCCGTGCACCTCGGCCCATTCGAGCAGATCGCCCGCCGCCTTCATCCGCTCGAATTCGCGCGCGGTCGATAGAAGTGGTAGTGGATGCCGTCGACTTCGGACGAGCGTTGCTTGCGCGTCGTCACCGAGACCGAGAGCGTGAGATCGAGCGCGCTGTCCTGCATCAGCATCCGGGTCAGCGTCGTCTTGCCCGGCCCCCGACGGCGAGGACAGAATCAGGATCATGCCTCGCCGGCTCGCCGCCATCGCTTCGAATCTCACTCGACGTTCTGCACCTGCTCGCGGAATTGCTCGATTTGCGCTCTCAGTTCAAGCCCCTGCGCGGTCAGGCTCACGTCATTGGCCTTGGCGCAGAGGGTGCTCGCCTCGCGCGCCAGCTCCTGGGCGAGGAAATCGAGCCGCCGGCCGATCGGCCCGCCCTCGCTCGATCAGCGCGCGCGCGGCGGCGACATGGGTTTTGAGCCGGTCGAGCTCCTCGCGGATGTCCGCCTTGGCCGCAAGCAGGATCGCCTCCTGGTAGAGGCGGTTCTCGTCGAGGCCGCGCGAAGAGCCCATCAGCGCCTGCAACGCTCTGGGCGAGCCGGTCGCGGACCGCCTCGGGCCGGCGCGCCGGATTGGCGTCGGCGGCCTCGACGAGCGCGGCAATGGCCTTGAGCCGGTCGCTGAGCAGCGCCGCGAGCGCCTTCCCCTCGGTCCGGCGCGCCGCGGCGAGCGCGGCGATCGCTTCGTCGACGCTCTTGAGCGCGCCCGCGCAGGCCGCGGCGATCGACGCTTCGTCGTCGGCCGCCTCGGCCGTCTCGACCACCCCGCGCAGGGCCAGGAGCCCGTCCATGGTCGGCGGCGCAAGCCCGGCTTTCGCAGCCGCGTCGCGCGCCGCGGCGGCGATCGATTCGAGCGCCGCCTCGTCGATTCGCGCTTCGATCGCCGCGCCCTCGCGCTGGACGGCGAGCGTGCCGAAGCAGGTCCCGCGCGCCAGCGCCTTGGCGAGCCGGGCGCGCGCTTCCGTTTCGACCCGATCGAAGGGCGCGGGCATACGCAGTCTGAGGTCGAGCCCCTTGGCGTTGACGGTTTTGAGCTCGAACGCCCAGCGCCAGGGGCCGCTGCTTCCGGCGGCGCGGGCGAATCCCGTCATGCTGCTCACCGCCATCGCCTAACCGCCTTTCGCGCTCGATTCGCGTGCTTCGATCCAAAGGCCGGGCCGCCCGGGCAACTCGCCGCGACGGCGCCAACTTCCTTTGCCGGTCCGTTGCGGTTCACCCAGAGTTCATGCGCAGTCCACGACAATGGCCGATACGACCCACCGGGGGTCTCTTCAACCACAGGAAGTCCTCCCATGATCAAGACCCTTGCCACCGCGGCCGTGCTCTCGCTCGGCCTCGCCGGCTATGCCGTCGCGCAGGATACGACAACCGGCGCGCCCGCCGGGACCGCGCCGATGACCGCCGAACCGCCGATGCACCATCATCATCACCACCATCACCATCATCATCATCACCATCACCACCATCACATGCATGAACATGGCCCCGGCGCCCGGCGCCCGCGCAATGAACGACGCTTAAGCGCAGCCTTCTGCGGCTACGGTTCACCTGTGGCTCTCCAGGCAAGCACTGTCTGGAGAGCTTTTTCGTTCGCCGGACGGCGCCACCGCAGGCCGTCTATCAGCGTGGCGCTCGCTTTCTTAAGGTGATCGTCGGTCTTTTTCGGCCGCGCCCGCTTGCGCGTCTTGACCTCGACCCGCGGCCCCTCGACCAGTCGAACCACCGCCCCCCACAATGTGCGCACGTCCTGTTGCGTCAGCTCCATGCGATGGAAGATGTTGCGCAGGTTTCGCCGCATGCCCGGCTTCTTGGTCACGGGGCGGAAAAAGCCATTCTCCTCAAGCTTCTCCTCGAGATAATTGAAGAAGGCGAGCAGCATCTCGCGCTGCGCCGGCGGCGACTGGGCGCGCGGGATGGTCGGCGGCGGCGGCGCGTCGCCATGGGCGGCCTTGAACCACTCGTAGCCGCAGAGAAGCACCGCCTGGGAGAGGTTGAGCGAGGCGTAAGTCGGGCTCGACGGAAAGGTGATGATCGCGTCGGCGAGCGCGACCTCGTCATTGTCGAGGCCGGTGCGCTCCGGCCCGAACAGGATGCCGCGCTTCTCGCCCACCGCCGCGGCGGTCGCGCCCATGGCGACGCTGGGGCTCAAGACCGCCTTCATCTGCCCGCGCTCGCGCGCGGTGGTCGCGTAGACGCATGGAGGTCGCCGACCGCCGCCTCGACGCTCGGAAAGACCCGCGCGGCGTCCAGAAGATCAGTCGCGCCGGCGGCCGCGGCATAGGCGACGTCGCGATATTCGTCGGTGCGCGGCCAGCCTTCGCGCGGATTGACCAGGCGCAGGTCGTCGAGGCCGAAATTGGCCATTGCTCGCGCGCACATGCCGATGTTCACCGCGAGCTGCGGCCGGACCAGAATGATCGCTGGGCCGCCGCCGAGCTGCGGCTTTGTCCTGTCCGTGCCCGCGCCAACCATCGGGGCGGGCTATAGCACGACAGGGCCCACGGTAAACGAGGCGAGCCGAACTGGCCGCGCCGCCAACGCCAAGTCTATGTGGCTACACCTGTGATTGCAGATCGTGGGTACATATGCTAGGTCGCCATGGTGGAATTCGAATGGGATGAGGAAAAGCGTCAGAAAATCTTGAAGGAGCGCAGTCTCGATTTCGCGGACGCCTTCCAGTTTTTCGACGGCCGGCCCGTGATCCATCAGCCAACGCCGCGCGGAGATGAGGATCGGTGGAAATCAATAGCGCTGCTCGACGGCAGATTTTTCACAGTCGTCTGGATGTGGCGCGGCGCGGTAATCCGGGTGATTTCGATGAGGCGGAGCCATGAGCAGGAAGAGCGGAAATATCGTTCGATATACGGCGGCCGAACTTGACGCCATGAGGGCGGCAGGAAAGACACACACCGATTGGAAGGCGGCGGCGGGCAAGCCCATGCCTGACGGCAGCGACCCCGACGACGCCATGGAGCGTATCGAGTGGGCGACGACCGAGCTGCCCATGCCGAAGCGAAAGGAACACACGAATTTGCGGATTGACGCCGATGTCCTGACATTCTTTCGCAGGCAAGGACCTGGCTATCAGACCAGAATCAACGCCGTCCTGCGCTCCTATGTCGAGCAGGTCACGCGCCACAAGCCGCGCTAAGCCCGGTGTTTCCAGTCGGATTGCCAAATCTCGCTGCTAAAGACCGAGCTCCCTCGGCGCCCAGCCGGCGAACGCCTGGGCAAGGGCGACTACGCGGCCTTGCAGCGCCCGCTCGACCAACGCCTGATCAACCGCCATCGGGAAATAGGAGGCAATCGCCCTGAGCGGCACATTCGCGACGACGCGGCCTCGGGGGCTTTTGACCAGAAGCGTCCCGTTGATGGTGTCCTGCGTCTGGTGAAAGAAGCCAGGGCCGCCGCTGCTTGGTCCAAGATAGAGATAGTCGATCCGCGCCACCAGGGTGGCGCCGTTGCGGTCGCCCGGCGCCATATAGGGCGCCAGCGCCTGCGCGAGCGCGCCGGGCAACGCCTGCTGCACCCAGGCCGCGGTCGGATCGCCCATGCTGGCGCGAATCGGGGAAACGTCGACCTTGATGGCGCGGATGCGCAGACCGGGCTGGGCCAGCGCGTTCGGAGTTTCGCTGAGCGCCGGGAAAACAACAGCGCCGAGGACAGCGAGCGCGCGGCGACGGGTCAAGGAGAATGAGGACATTGCGCAACCTCCCCAACAGCGCCCGGTTTGCGGGCCGGCGGTCATGCCCGCCTGACCGTCTCTAGCCTAGGCCAAGCTCCCTTGGCACCCAGCCGGCGAAGACCTGCGCTAGCGCTGTGACTCTGTCGTGATAGGCTCGTTCGGGCAACGCCTGATCGACCGACATGGGGTAATAAAAGCTGATCGCTCGCAGAGGCACATCCTCGGCGACGCCTCGCGGCCCCCGAACGATCAAAACGCCCTTGATCGTATCTTGGGACGCTCCGGCCGGGCCGGTCCCACCGCTGCTTGGCCCGAGATAGAGGTAGTCGATTCGCGCCACCAGGGTGGCGCCGTTGCGATCCCCTGGCGCGTAATCCGCCCCCAACGCCTGGGCGATTGCGCCGGGAAGGGCTTGCTGCAGCCACGAGACCGTGGGTTCGCCGACGTCCGCGCGCACGTCGACCGTAATGTTGCGGAACCGCGCGCCGCTTGTCGCCACCGTTGGAACGGTGCTGGCGCAGCCCTGAAGCGCGAGAGCCCCGAGAGCGAGGAGCCCGGCGCGGCGAGTGAAGGCCAATGTCAACACGACCGAACCTCCTCTTTGCGGCGCTTCCAGGAACCTTACGTAACCGGTCCCGCCGGGTTTCAGCCCGCCAACTTGGTAATTATATAATTATATAGTCAACTATAAAAAATTATATATACGCCACCTTGAGGATTTCGTAGCTCTTGCCGCCGCCGGGGGTGTTCACTTCGACGCTATCGCCCGCCTTCTTGCCGATCAGCGCTCGGGCGGTCGGTGAGGTGATCGAGACTTTGCCCGACTTCACATCCGCCTCGCTCTCGCCGACGATCTGAAACTTGGTCTGTTTCTCGGTGTCTTCGTCGATCAGGGTGACAGTCGCCCCGAACTTGATCGTGGTCCCGTTCAGTTTCGACACGTCAATCACTTCAGACCGCTGCAACAGATCCTCGAGTTCGACGATCCGGCCCTCGTTATGCGACTGGGCCTCCTTGGCGGAATGATATTCGGCGTTTTCCGACAGGTCGCCGTGCGATCGCGCCTCGGCGATAGCGGCGATGATCCGCGGCCGCTCGACCTGCTGGCGATGAAGAAATTCCGCCTCCAGGGCCGCGTGGCCCGCAGGAGTCATTGGGAGTTTATCCATGTCCTATCCGTACAAAAAAATACCGCCGCCACGACGCTTTTTTAAGCGCCGTCACGCCAGATAATCCTGCAACGCCTTGACTTCGAGCTCGCCAGCCGCGACCGCACGGATCCCATCCGCCGCCGCGATGGCCCCTGAAATTGTGGTGTAGTAGGGCGTCTTTTGCAAGAGGGCGGCGCGGCGCAAGGGCTTGGAATTGGCGAGCGAGGTCGCCCCCTCGGTGGTGTTGAACATGAGTTGCACAGCGCCGTTGCGTACCGCATCCGCCGCATGCGGGCGCCCTTCCGAGACTTTGTTGACCTTCTCCGCTTTCAGCCCGTGGGCCGTCAGGTATCGCTGGGTCCCGCTGGTGGCCAGGATCCTGAAGCCAAGCGCCTGCAGCTTCCGCAAGGGCTCGACGATCTTCTCCTTGTCGACGTCGCGCACCGAAACGAACACCGCGCCCGACGTCGGCGGCCGCGATCCTGCCCCGAGCTGGCTCTTGGCGAAGGCGACCTCGAACGAGCGGTCGATGCCCATCACCTCGCCCGTGGACCGCATTTCCGGCCCCAGGACGGTGTCGACGCCGGGGAAGCGTGCGAAGGGAAACACCGCTTCCTTGACCCCGACGTGATCCAGCTTTTCGAGCTTGAGATCGAACGAGGCAAGCTCTTCGCCCGCCATGATGCGCGCTGCGATCGCGGCGACCGGCTTGCCGATCACCTTTGCCACGAACGGCACCGTGCGGGAAGCGCGCGGATTGACCTCGAGCACATAGATCTCGCCGCCTTTTAGCGCATATTGCACGTTCATGAGCCCGCCGACCTCGAGCGCGCGGGCCAGCTTCTGCGTCTGCTCCCTGAGGCTCGCCATTGTCTCAGGCGTGAGCGAGCGGGGCGGCAGTGAGCAGGCGCTGTCGCCCGAGTGAATGCCGGCCTCTTCGATATGTTCCATGATCCCGGCGACGACCACCGTCTTGCCGTCGCTCAAGGCGTCCACGTCGATCTCGATCGCGTCGGCGAGGTAGCGGTCGAACAGGAGCGGGTTCTTGCCGAGCACCGTGTTGATCTGCCCGGTCTTGTCGTTCGGGTAGCGCGCCTTGACGTCGGACGGCACCAGGCTCGGCAGCACACCGAGCAGATAGTCGTCGAGCGCGCCCCAATCGTGGATGATCGCCATCGCCCGCCCGCCCAGCACATAGGATGGGCGCACCACCAGCGGCAGCCCGAGATCCGCGGCGATCAGGCGCGCCTGCTCGACCGAATAGGCGATGCCGTTCTTCGGCTGCTTGAGGCCCAATTTGTCGAGCAGCCGCTTGAACCGGTCGCGGTCCTCCGCCAGATCGATCGAATCGACCGAGGTGCCGAGGATCGGCGCGCCCGCCTGCTCGATGGCGTGGGCGAGCTTGAGCGGCGTCTGGCCGCCGAACTGGACGATCACGCCCTTGAGGAGCCCACGCTCGCGCTCCTTGTCGAGAATGGCCAGCACGTCCTCTGCCGTCAGCGGCTCGAAATAGAGCCGGTCCGAGGTGTCGTAGTCGGTCGAGACGGTCTCCGGATTGCAGTTGATCATGATCGTCTCGTAGCCCGCCGCGCGGAGCGCAAACGAGGCGTGACAGCAGCAATAATCGAACTCGATCCCCTGCCCGATCCGGTTCGGGCCGCCGCCGAGGATGACGATCTTCTCACGCTCGGAAGGGTCGGCCTCGCATCGCGCCTTGCCGACGAACGGCGTTTCGTAGGTCGAATACATGTAAGCTGTGGGGCTGGCGAATTCCGCGGCGCAGCTGTCGATGCGCTTGAACACGGGCTGAACCCCAAGCCGCTTGCGCGCTGCGGCGACGTCCGGTTCCGCCATGCCCGCAAGCGCCGCGAGGCGCGCGTCCGAGAAGCCGGCCGCCTTCAAGGCCCGCATATTGCCCGCATCGGGCGGCAGGCCGTGCGCCCGCACCTTGCCTTCGAGCGCGACGATCTCGGCGATCCGCTCGAGGAACCAGGGGTCGATCTTGCTCACCTCGTGGATCTCCTCGACGCCCATCCCCAAGCGCATCGCCTGCGCAACCTTGAGCAGGCGGTCGGGAGTCGGGGTCCCGATCGCGGCGCGCAGCACGTTGTGGTCGTCACCGAGGCCAAGCCCGTCGATCTCGATCTCGTCGAGCCCGTTGAGGCCGGTCTCGAGTGAGCGCAGCGCCTTCTGCAGTGACTCGGGGAAAGTGCGGCCGATCGCCATCGCTTCGCCGACCGACTTCATCGCCGTCGTCAGCGTCGGCTCGGCGCCGGGGAATTTCTCGAAGGCGAAGCGCGGGATCTTGGTGACAATATAGTCGATCGTCGGCTCGAACGACGCCGGGGTCGCGCCGCCGGTGATGTCGTTGGCGATCTCGTCGAGCGTGTAGCCGACAGCGAGCTTGGCCGCGACCTTGGCGATCGGAAATCCGGTCGCCTTCGAGGCGAGCGCCGACGAGCGCGAGACGCGCGGGTTCATCTCGATCACCACCATCCGTCCGTCGGCCGGATTGATGGCGAACTGCACGTTAGAGCCGCCGGTCTCGACTCCGATCTCGCGCAAAACCTTGATCGAGGCGTCGCGCATGACCTGGAATTCCTTGTCGGTCAGGGTCAGCGCCGGCGCAACGGTGATCGAATCGCCGGTATGCACGCCCATCGGGTCGATGTTTTCGATCGAGCAGACGATGATGCAATTGTCCTTTTTGTCGCGCACCACCTCCATCTCGAACTCTTTCCAGCCGAGCACGCTCTCCTCGATCAGCACCTCGTCGGTGGGCGAAGCGTCGATGCCGCGCTCTACGATCTCGATCAGTTCGCCTCTCGTGTAGGCGATGCCCCCGCCTGTGCCGCCCATGGTGAAGCTGGGGCGGATGATCGCGGGCAGGCCGATGTCGGCGACCGCAGTCAGGGCCTGCGACAGCGTCTTCACCTGATGCGAGCGCGGCGTCCTGAGGCCGATTTTCGTCATCGCCTCGCGGAAGAGCTCGCGGTCCTCAGCCTTGTCGATCGCCTCGGCCGTGGCTCCGATCATCTCGACGCCGTACTTCTCGAGCACCCCCATCTTGCGCAAGCTGAGCGCACAATTGAGCGCCGTCTGCCCGCCCATGGTCGGCAGAAGCGCGAAGCCGCCCGGGATCGCGTGGCGCTCCTTGGCGATGATCTTCTCCACGATCTCAGGCGTGATCGGCTCGATATAGGTCCGGTCCGCCATGTCCGGATCGGTCATGATGGTGGCCGGATTGGAATTGATGAGGACAATTCGATAGCCTTCCGCGCGCAGCGCCTTGCAGGCCTGCGTTCCCGAATAGTCGAACTCGCACGCCTGGCCGATGATGATCGGGCCTGCGCCAATGATGAGGATCGTCGAAATATCGGTCCGTTTGGGCATAGGGTTCCTGGGCTCGGCCCCCGGTGGCGCAGGCGGACAAGAACGCTCCTTCGCGGCCTGATGGGGCCGAAAGGGGCGGAAACTCTCGGGCGGCGAACGCGGGATCGGCCTGACGGCTCCCTAGCGGAAAAATTGTTTTAGCGAAAGTCTAGGAAATTGCGGCTTAAAGAAATGAAACCGGAGCAGAACCAATGACCAAGGTCCAATGCCGCTGCGGGGCGGTCGCGGTCGAGATCAGCGCCGAACCCATCGTGCAGTTCTACTGCCATTGCGACGACTGTCAGGCTGTGCACGGGGGCGCCTATTGGATAAAATCAAACGCTTCGAACCCCTTGCAAGCCGGAGAACTCCTTGAAATTGCGGAAGGCGCCCCGGACTCTTACGTTTGATTTTGACCACTATGTACCGGAATCCGTCTATCCGGCTGACGCGGTCAAAGTCGTCCGCGGCGATCCGCTGACTTGGAAACTGAAGCGCAGTCCCCGCTTCACCTGCCGCGAATGCGGCACGCGCCTGTTCATCGATGTCGAAGCGCGGCGCCTGCGCGGCGTCAATGGATACCTGCTCCCGCCGGGGGCATTCCAGCCCGCGTTTCATGTGCAATGCCAGTTTGCGGTCCGACCCATCGTCGACGACCTGCCGCATTACAAGGGGATGCCGGCGCGCTTCGGCGGTTCGGACGAAACGGTCGGGTGGTAGGCTTGGCATTAGGCGCCAAATTGTGCCATAATGGTCCGAGGAGTGCGACATGGCTTCAATGAACATATCGGTCCCGGACTCTATGCGGGAATGGGTGCAGAGCCGCATCGCAAGCGGCGAATACGCAAGCGTGAGCGATTACGTGCGCGATCTCATCCGTCGCGATCAGAATACGCAAGCGCGCCAACTTAGCGTCGAGGACGTCCGTCGGACCATTGAGGAAAGTCGAGCTTCGGGCGGGAGCCTTCCAGCCGAAGACGTCTTTGCTCGCTTAGAGGACAAGCTGCGGCGACTGGCGGGCTGAGTGGCCGAGCGAGGGTGCGAGTTCACCAAACTCGCCGAGAGCGACCTCTTCGAGATTGCGCTTTATATCGCTGCTGACAATCCGAACGCCGCATTGCGCTTCGTTGACGAACTGCGGATGCATTGCGGTCGCTTAACCGAGTTCCCTGCTCGGAACCCTCTCCGCGAAGAGTACGGAACGGGCGTGCGGGTCGCAGTTCATGGTCATTACCTGATCTTCTACGTCGCCTACGACAACGCGGTCGTGATCGAGCGCATTCTTCACGCTTCACGCCACCTGGATTGGAAGATCCGGTAGGCCGCAGCGGCCGGTGAGGCGCCGACTTACGTCAGAACTTATACCCGATCCGCGCGCCGACCTGGGTCAGGCCCGGATTGATGTGGGTGCAGAAGCTCGCATGGCTGGCGTGCTCGACATTGGCGATGAAAACCCAGTGCTCGTTGAACTGGTAGCCGAAGCCGCCCAATTCGCGGAAATCGAAGCGGCAGCCAGTGTTGACGCGGTCCCCCTCGTTGCGCAGCGCCGAACTGTTGACCGCCCCGCCCAACTCGCCCTCGAAGAAGAATCCCTTGTAGATCGGAATGCGCCAGGTGAAGCCGGTGAAGCCGTAGCTCGTCCCGCCGCCGGTGTTGATCATCGCCCCAACATGAAGTCGGGGATTGAAGAACCACGAGAACCACGGACCGCCGATGTTGTTAGGGTAACCAATCGGGGTGGACAGGAGTTCGGCCGACAGATCGACCGGGGCTCCCTCGTCATGGGTGATGTTGTGGGCGTAGACCCCGAAGCGAAGCTCGTCGAGGAAGTTGATCCAGGTGCTGGGGCCCGGAGCGATGACGGGCGCGGGCGCGGGCATCGTGTTGTCGATGCCGAGGCTGGACATGTCGGCGGCGATCGCTGGCGCAAGCCCGAGCGCAGCCCACACCCCAGCAAGCACGACGGCTAGCCGCCCAGCCCCCACTGACAACCTCGATTTTCCGAGTCCCGCGCAAACCTTGAATAAAGGCGCTTACCGCCTGACGCAAGCGCAGGCGACGCCTGTCGGCTGCAAAGGTCGTCGATAGTAATCTGTTTTCAGAAATATCGCCTATATAGATTCCCATTAGCAGAATACAGCCCGCGCGGCCAGACGGTCGGGCGAGGAGACTGGAAGCTGCGGCTGTTTGAAACCTTCGTTCACGACCCGAGAGGCGAGTCGAGATAGCGGCGAATTTTTTCGCATGGCTTGCGCCCACGGCTCCTTGTCGATCTCGATGAGCGCCTTGAGTTCGCGCAGGTGATGGGCGTTGCAGAAGGCGTGAGCGACGTCCGCGAGGGCGTTGTAGGGGCGGAAATGGTCATGCACGACGACGCCGCCCTTCAACCCTGCGGGAACATCGCCGCGCGCCGCTCCGACCCGGTAGAAGGTATGGCTCCGGCTCGACGTCGTATGCAGCCATTGCAGGGAGCCTGCGATGCGAAAGCCGGTTTCGTCGAGATGCCTGACCTTGGCCCCGCCGACGCGCGTCCCGATCGCCTGATAGACGCCCTCCAGAGCCTGAGCCTTCTTGCCCATCCACGCGATCACGCTCGCCGGGCAGACGAGCGGCGCGCCGAACAGGTCCTGAAGCGCCTGCGCCGTCCGGTCCTCGGGCACAAGCTGCTGCACGTTGAGATAGACCGCCGCCGCCTTGATGCGCTCGCCATATTGGGTCGGCGAGATCACGCCGTCGGGGAACGCAGCCCGCGTCACGCCGCGGCATCGGGCGCAGGCATAGATGGCGCCCTGGTGCTCCGTGACCTCGATCAGCCGCTCGGGCAGGTCGAACACCTGACGCGTCTCCACCCCGGTCTGCATCGAAGCCGCGAGCGCCGCCCGGCAGCGCCGGCACGCCGCAGCCTCGTGTCGGACGACCCAGTCGGGCGTCGCCGTCCGCCGCAGCGTGTCGCCCTTGTGGCCCCGCTGTCCCCCGCTCGCCTTGCCCGAACGGCCGCGAAGGCTGCCGGGAAGGCGCGACTTCTTCCTCAGCCCGTCGCTCGAAGGCGGCTTGGAGCTCGTCGTGCTGTCCAGATCCAGCCGGCGCCGAAGCTCGGCGTTCTCGGCTCGAAGGCCCTCGTTCTCCCGCCGCAAATCGGCGACCTCCGAGCGAAGCGCGGAAATCTCGCTCCGGAGCGCTTCGATCAGCGCCTGAACTTCGGCAGGGAGAATCATCCCCACCTTGACTTCACGGTTCGCCCCCGCCCGTCTCGAAAATCTCGCAAAACCTCAACGATCTCACACACCGTGTGACAATTCGGACTCACCCGGCTTGGGAGTTACTTTTTTTATTTGAACCGGCTATAACCCATTGAAAAGCCCTGATCCCAAAAAATAAACGCTAGTAAATGCAAGCAAATTTACTAGCGTTTATGCGCATTTATTGGCGTTTACGCGCTTTTATTTGCGACAAGTTCGCGCGCCGGTTGAATCCATGAGCTTCACCAGGGCTCCCATCAGGACCTCGCGTGCGCCGGGATGACCGACGCCCCAAAGCCTCCCCGCGCTCCGCGATGGTGCTTTTCGATCAGGCCTTGACCGCGCCTGCGGTCAGCCCCGCGACGATCCAGCGCTGCGCCATCAGGAACATGAGGATCGCGGGCAGGATGGTGAGCGTGATGAAGGCGAGCACCAATTGCCAGGAGGTCATGTATTGCCCCTGGTAGGCCATGAGGCCGAGCGTCCAAGGATAGCGCGACTCGCTATTGAGGACGATGAGCGGCAGCAGATAGCCGTTCCAGCTGTTGACGAACGCGATGATCGCCACTGTCGCGAGGATCGGCCCCGACAGCGGCAGGGTGATGTAGAAGAAGTAGCGGAAGTAGCCGCAACCATCCATCATCGCAGCGTCCAGGAGCTCGCCCGGCAATTGCCTGAAGGCGTTGCGGATGAGCAAAACCCCCATCGCCAGCGAGAAGGCGACCTGTGGCAGGATGACGCCCCAAAGGGAGTCGAGGAGGCCGAGATCGCGCACCTTGATGAAGATGGGGACGATCGCGGTGGCGAGCGGGAACAGGAGCCCGAGCTGGATATAGCTCATGAGGAACCGGTCGCCGAAGAAGCGCAGATGCGCGAAGGTGAAGGCGGCCATCGCCGAGAGCACGAGCGTCAGCGTGACGGTGAAGAACGCGATCAGGAGCGAGTTTCCGAGCACCTGCCAATAGCGGTAACCGGTCAGGATGCTCCAGTAGTTGCTCCACATCCACACGTGCGGCAGACCGAATGGATTGGTGCGGAACTCGCTCAGATCCTTAAATCCGTTGAGCGCCGTCGCAAGCACCGGAAAGAGCACCGCGACCGCGAGCACGACCAAAGCGGCGAAGGCGGCGATCGAGCCGAGCCCGCCCGCCCGGCGTCCCGGCGATCGAACGGCGTCGGCGGCGTCAGTCATCGCGCATCACGATCCGCTGATAGCCGAAGGCGAAGGTCACGCAAATGATGAACAGCACCACGCCGACCGCGGAGCTGAAACCGATCCGCATCCTCGTCAGCCCGAAAAAGTACAGGAACGAGACCATCGTGTTGGTGGTCTCGAACGGACCGCCGCCGGTCAGGGGAACGATAATGTCGAAGAGCTGCAGCGCGCCGATGACCGAAAAGAAGATCGACAGCCGGATCATCGGTCCAAGCAGCGGAAGGGTGATGTGCCAGAACCGCTGGAAGGGGCTCGCCCCGTCCATCTCGGCCGCTTCCAGGAGCGCGCCGTCGATCCCCTGCAGGCCGGCGATATAGAGCATCATGTGAAAGCCGAAATATTTCCACAAGATGACAATCAGCACGGCCGAGAACGCCCAAGTCTTGTCGGCGAGCAGGAAATAGGGAGGGATCCCGAGCCAGGTCGTAACCACGCTCGGAACCCCGTAGTCCCCGTCGAACATGAAGTGCCAGATGAGCCCGGCCGCGACATCCGCGAGCACGTAAGGCAGGAAGAAGATCATCCGGAACCAGACCGCGCCAACGATCCGGCCAGCGACCATTACAGCGACCGCGAGCGCGAGCGGCAACTGGACGAGAAGGGAGAAGACGATGATGATCGCGTTGTTGATCAGCGACCGGATGAAGGTCGGGTTGTTGAACAGGTAGCCGTAGTTCTTGAGCCCGATGAATTTTTCCGGCCGCCCGTAGCCGTTCCAGTTGAAGAAGCCGTACCAGCCGGCCTCCACGATCGGCAGAAAGACGAAGACCGTGAACAGAAGAAGCGCCGGCGGCAGAAAGACGACGACGACCGACCAGCCGTTGAACGTCATCCGCCGCCCGGGCTCGACATAGGCCGGCGCGGCTGGCTTGGCTTCGGCGTAGGTCACGACGGTCAAGAAACAGCGCCTCGAGTCGCGTCATGCGCCTCGGCCTCGCAGTTGAACGGCGAGGCCGAGAGCATGCGCTTTGACCTATTGCTGATCGGCCGCATCCTGGATCGCTGCGGCCGCGGCTTCCGGCGTCATCTGGCCCGCCGCCACCGAAACGGAGACGTCATTGATCACCCGGCCGACCGACGGACCGAGGTCCTGGTCGAAATAGTTCTGATGGTAGGTCGTCTTGGACGAGATCGTCCGCCAAACGCTTGAACAACGGATCAGTGAACGAGCGCTTTCCGAGCCCTTGACGACCGGGATATAGGCGGCCTTGGCGGCCGCTTCCTTGGCGTATTTCTCCTGGCTGAAGAATTTGAGGAAGTCGACCGCCTCGGGCGGGGCGGACTTGCTCACCAGCCAGCCGTTGATGCCGCCGAGCGTGTCGGTCGCTTTGCCCTTGCCTCCCGGCAAAACGGGGAACGATAGGATCCCGATGTCCTTCTCGGCCAGACCCTTGCCGCTGGTCGAATTTGGTCCCTGCATGCTGAGCAGCCATTGGCCCATCAGGTCCATCGCCGCCTTGCCATCGCCGAAGATGCCCGACGATTCGGCGTGCTTGGTCGAAAGCCAGCCGGGCTGGAACGGTTCGAGCGCGGCGAGCTCCCGTAACCGCTTGCCGGCTTCGACGAAGGTCGGGTTCTTGAAGCCGCCATCCTTTCCCGCTTTCGCGTCGGCGAGCGCGTGCTCGCCGCCGATGCGCATGACGAGATACGAATAATAGAAATGCATCGGCCATTTCTCGCCGCCGCCGACCACGATCGGCGTGATCCCGGCGGCCTTGAGCTTCTTCACCGCGCCGAGAAAATCATCCCACGATCTTGATGTCCTCGGCCTTCACGCCCGCCTTGTCGAACAGCTTCTTGTTGTAATAGAAGGCGACCTCGCCCACCTCGAACGGCACGCCGACGACCTTGCCGTCGACCTTGAACGCATTGACGGCGGTCGGCGTGAGTTCGGATTCCCACGAGGCGACGTCCTTGGTGATGTCCTTGAGGAATCCGGCCTTGTCCTGCGCCTGCATCACGCCCCCGCCCCAGCTGTAGAAGAGATCGGGCCGGAACTCGTCGGCCTGCAGCATGGTCGGCAGCTTCGCCTTGAACGCCTCGTTCTCGAGATACTTGAACTCGACCTTCACCCCCTTGTGCTCCGCGTTGTAATCGTTGGCGATCTGGTCCCAGATCGCCTTCTGGGCGGCGTTGTCGCTGACATGAAGGACAGTGATGTGCGTTTCGGCGTAGGCTGGGGCGCTCAAGGCGCTTACGCACGCCGCAAGGAACGCGAGCTGGCGAAATTTCATGGGCTTCCTCCGGGAAGAACGTCGAGTGGGATTGTTTTTGTCCGCTACGCGAATTAAATCTGTCGCGACTTCAGGCGACTGTCAAGCCGACCGACGAGAAACAGCCGGAAAAGCGGAGCTGCGCAGGTTGACAGGCCGCCGCGGACTTGAAAATAATTGCGCGATCCGTAGAAAAACACCGCGACAGGGCGGCAACACGCAAGCGATGAAGACCGCCGATCCCGAATTGATGCGCGCGATCAATCGCTTCCACGTGATGGACGCGATCCGCCGGTTCGGTCCGATGTCCCGGGTCGAGATCTCGCAACTGACCGAACTGAGCCCGACGACCGTCTCCGCCATCACGGCTGCGCTGCTCGATGACAGGCTCATCATCCCCCTGCAGGTCGGCGCCGTGCGCGACGCGGGACGCGGCCGCCCGCGCGTCATGCTCAAGCTCAATCCGGATGCCGCGCATGTGGTGGGCGTCAAGCTCGCCCACGACCAGATCACGGTCGCGGTGACCAATTTCTGCGCCGACATCCTGCGCTCGCTCGCGCTGCCCATCCGCATCGATCGCCAGACGGCGTCCGTCATCGGCGACCTGGTGGAAGACGGCGTTCGCCGCTGCGTCAGCGACGCGGGCCTCGACATCGTTCAAATCTCGGGCGTCTGCGTCGGTCTTCCTGGCGTTGTCGAGACGGGCGGCGGGCGTTTGTCGACAAAGCCCAATTCTTCAAGAGCGCGACGTGCCCTTCGGCGCGGATCTCAGCCATCGCCTTGGCGTGCCCGCTTCGATCGACAGCGACGTCAATCTCGTGACCCTCGCCGAGCACTGGTTCGGACAGGCGCGCGATCTCAACGACTTCCTCGTCGTGAACGTCGAGCGCAGCCTTGGTCTCGGCATTCTTCACAACGGCGAATTGTTTCGCGGCGCGAACGGCCTCAGCCCGGACCTCGGCGATCTCATGGTTCGGTCTCCGGCTCGGCGGCGGGGAACGGCTCGCCGACATCGCCTCGGAGGCGTCCGTGCTGATCGAGGCCGAGGCGCTGCATGCGCGAGAGCGAGCTTGACGCGACGCTTCATCAGGGACGCGCGATGGCGTTTCTGTTGAAGCGCGCGGCCGTCGGGCGACAAGCGCTGCGCGCGGGTGCTCGCCGCCGCGGGCGAGGCGCTGGGCTTCGCCGTCGCGAGCCTCATCGCGCTGTTCGCGCCGCCGAAGGTCATCATTTCCGGGCGCGCCATGGCGACCAGCGACCATTTCATCGAGCCGCTGCGCAAGACCGTCGCCGCTCTCCTTCCGGCGAGCCTCGCGGACGTCTCCGACATCATCGTTCGCGAATGGAGCGACGGAAACTGGGTGCAGGGCGCGGCCGCGATGACGCTGCGCGATCTCTACGGCGCGCCGTGGGGAACGACTGGGCCAGCGCCGATCCGCGAAGCGCCCGCCCCGCAATTCGGAGAGATCGTGATGCGACCGGTCGGAGTCGGCGTCATCGGTTGCGGAAACATCAGCTCCGCCTATCTGACTGCGGCGAGAAAGTTCCCGATCCTCAACCTCGTCGCGCTCTCCGACGCCAATCCGGCGGCGGCGGAGGCGCGCGCGGCGGAATTCGGCATTCCGGCGCGTTCCGGTCGACGCGCTGCTCGCCGATCCGGCCGTCGAGATCATCCTGAACCTCACGGTTCCGAACGCCCATGTCGAGGTCGGCCTCAAGGCGCTCGCCGCCGGCAAGCACGTCCATTCGGAAAAGCCTCTCGGCGTCACTGTCGCCGAGGCGCGCCGGCTGGTCGAAGCTGCGGCCGCGAGGGGCTTGCGGCTCGGCTGCAGCGCCCGACACGTTTCTCGGCGGCGCCCACCAGACCGCGCGCCGCGCAATCGATGAGGGGCTGATCGGCCGGCCGATCGGCGGCTCGGCGTTCTTCATGTGCCCGGGGCATGAGCGCTGGCATCCCAATCCGGGATTTTACTACCTCGAAGGGCGGCGGCCCCATGCTCGACATGGGGCCTTACTATGTCACCGACCTGATCAATCTTCTCGGGCCGGTGGCGAGCGTCAGCGGCGTCGCCACCCGAACGAGGTCGGAGCGCATCGTGACCAGCCAGCCGCTCGCGGGCGCGCGCATTCCCGTCGAGGTCGCCACGCATGTCGCGGGGATCCTGACATTCGTCAGCGGCGCGGCCGTCACCATGACGATGAGTTTCGACGTCGCCCGGCACCGCCACGGTCCAATCGAGCTTTACGGCGAGGCGGGCTCGCTCATCGTTCCCGATCCCAACCGTTTCGACGGCAAGGTCGAATGGGCGACGGCGGCCGATGACTGGCGCGAAATCCCGACCCATCGGGTCCTTACGCCGACGGCAACTACCGCATCCTCGGCCTTGCCGACATGGCGCAGGCGATCCGCGCCGGCCGGCCGCATCGCGCAAGCGGAGAGCTGGCGTTCCATGTGCTTGAAGTGATGGAGGCGTTCCAGACCTCGTCAGACGCCGGCGAAGCCGTCGCAGATATCGACCCGGCCGCAGCGGCCCGCGCCTTTGCCGGCCACGCTCAGCGTCGGCGAACTCGACTAAGACATTCGAACGGAGGAAAAAATGCGCGAAGCGCTCATTGTCTGGGGAGGATGGAGCGGCCATGAGCCGGAGATCGGCGCGCATATCGTCGCCAAGATGCTCGAAGGGCACGACTTCAAGGTCTATGTCGAAAACACCACCGAGGCCTTCGCCGATCCGGCGATCGCGGACATGAGTCTCATCGTGCCGATCGTGACCATGTCGAAGATCGAAAAGGAGGAGGTCGAAAACCTGACCGCAGCGGTGCGAGGCGGCGTCGGCCTCGCCGGCTATCACGGCTGCATGTGCGACGCGTTCCGCGACAGCGTCGATTATCAGTTCATGTGCGGCGGCCAGTGGGTCGCCCATCCCGGCAACGTCATCGACTACCGGGTCGACGTCGTGAAGCCTGACGACCCGATCATGCAGGGAATTTCCAGCTTCCCCTATCGCTCCGAGCAATATTACATGCACGTCGATCCTTCGAACGAAGTGCTGGCGACAACCACGTTCTCCGGCGAGCACGCGCCCTGGACCAAGGGCGTCGTGATGCCGGTCGTGTGGAAGCGCAGGCACGGGGAAGGCCGCGTCTTCTACTCTTCGCTCGGCCATGTCACGGCCGAATTCGGCGTGCCTGAGATGAAGACGCATTCTCGAACGCGGCATGCTCTGGGCGGCGCGCTGAAACGCGCGCCCATGACGATGATCCGCAACCCGATCCTGCCGGGCTTCAATCCCGATCCGTCGATCTGCCGCGTGGGCGACGACTATTACATCGCCACCTCAACCTTCGAGTGGTTTCCGGGCGTGCAGATCCACCACTCGCGCGATCTCGTCAATTGGCGCCTCGTGCGGCGGCCGCTCGAGCGGGCATCGCAACTCGACATGCGCGGCGAGCCGGATTCCTGCGGCGTCTGGGCCCCCTGCCTCTCATACGCCGATGGGAAATTCTGGCTCGTCTATACCGACGTCAAACGCTTCGACGGCGACTTCAAGGACGCGCACAACTACATCGTCACGGCGCCAGCGATCGAGGGGCCGTGGTCGGACCCGATCTATGTCAACTCGAGCGGCTTCGATCCGTCGCTGTTTCACGACGACGACGGACGCAAGTGGTTCGTCAACATGGTCTGGAACCATCGCAACCGAGCGGGCGCGCATCTGAAGCACCCAGCGTTTTTCGGCATCCTGCTCCAGGAATGGGACCCGGCTTCGGGCCGGCTGATCGGCCCGGCGAAAAACATCTTCGCCGGCAGCCCGCTCGGCCTGGTCGAGGGCCCGCATCTCTTCAAGCGCGGCGGCTGGTACTATCTGACCACGGCCGAGGGCGGCACGGGCTATGATCACGCCGTCACCATGGCGCGCTCGCGCGTGATCGAAGGCCCCTATGAGCTGCATCCGAGCGTCCATCTCCTGACCTCGAAGGATGCGCCCGACGCGCCGCTGCAGCGCGCCGGACACGGACAGATCGTCGAGACGCCAGACGGACAGGTCTATCACACCCACCTTTGCTCAAGGCCGCTCAAAGGCCTCGAGGCGCTCGCCGCTCGGGCGCGAGACGGCAATCCAGAAATGCGCCTGGGGCGAGGACGGCTGGCTGCGATCTCGCCCAGGGCGGCCAGGTCCCCGCGGTCGACGTCCCGGCGCCGTTCGACGCCCCGAGCAAGCCGCGGCCCGCCCATGAGACCTATTCGTTCTCGCCGGACGCCGGCCTGCCGCTCGATTTCCAGTGGCTGAGGACGCCGCACCCTGAGCGCATCTTTTCCCTCTCCGCTCGCCCCGGCTGGCTGCGCCTCCACGCGCGCGAGTCGCTCGGCTCGTGGTTCGAGCAGGCGCTGGTCGCGCGCCGGCAGGAGCATTTCGTCTATCGCGCGGAGACCGAGCTCGACTTCCATCCTCATGCTTTCCAGCAGGCCGCCGGCCTCACCGCCTATTACAACCGCACTAAGCTCCACTGCCTCGCGGTCGGCTGGGACGAAACCGCCGGGCGATCGCTGACCATCCTCAGCTGCGAGGGCGACCCCGAGGGACGGCTCAGTTTCCCGCTCGAAGCGCCCATTCCGCTTCCGCCGGAAGGGACGATCCGCCTCGCGGTCGCGATCGACCATGCAAGCCTCGAATTCGCCTATGCGCTGGACGGCGAGTGGCGGCGCGTAGGGCCGGTCCTCGACGCCTCGATCCTGTCCGACGAGGCGGGAGGCGGCGAGCATCGCTCCTTCACCGGAGCGTTCGTCGGCATGGTCGCGTTCGGCGCCGCGGGCGGCGAGATATCGGCCGATTTCCGGCGTTTCGACTACGAGGGGCGCGAAGTTTAGGCGCCGGCGAGCGTGACGGGCTCGGGCTGCTTCGGCTGGGTCACCTCGACGGTGACCTCCATGCCCAATTCGTCGCGGCGATCGCCGAAATAGGCGCCGGTCAACGGCGCCGCCTGGGCGGGATCGCGCGCCACCGCGACGCGGATGAGATCCTTGCCGCCGACCAGCCCATTGGTCGGGTCGAATTCGACCCAGCCGGCGCCGGGCAGATAGATCTGGCACCAGGCGTGGGTGGCCCCGCCGCCCAGCCGGACGGGCTCGTCGTCGCCGCTTCGGAACATAGACATAGCCGGAGACGAAACGCGCGGCGACGCCAAGCGCGCGCGCCGCCTCGATCATCAGAACCGCGAAATCGCGGCAGGAGCCGCGGCGCCGGTCCAGGGTCTGGAGCGGCGTCTGGACCCCGGCCGCCTCGCGCCGCTCGTAGGAGAACCCTTCCTTGATCGCGTAGGTCATCGTCATCAGAAGATGGCTGGTCAGGGTCGTCGCCCCCGGCGTCACGAACTGGCGCACCCAGCGGTCGAGGTCCCCGGCCGGATCGCTGTACAGGCGCTCCATCGCCCGCGCGATGTCGGGCAGTTCCTCCGCGAGCGTAGGAAAAGGGAAAGAACTGCGCCCGCGGGTCGATCTCGCCGCCGGGCTGGTCGTCGTCGATCCGCTCGACGGTGAAGCGGTTCTCGACTCTGAGCGACGTCCAGGCGCCGGAAAACGAGGCGACGGCGACGCAATTGTCGAAGGTGTCGTAGAGCCAGCGCAGCCGCCTCGGCTCGGGCTCGATGTCGAGCTCCGATGACAGGAGCCGCTGATCGTGCCCGTCGCGCGGGCGCATCATCATGCGGTGGTCGCCAAACTCGACCGGCCGCTTGTAGCGGTAGGTCGTCAGATGGCGGACGTTCAAAATGGCCCTGCCGGACTGCAATTTGACGCTCTCGATCCGCCGTTAAGCCCTCGCGATTCGGTGAATCGCCATGCTCTCATATATTTTGATTTCGCGCGCTTTTCCGCGAAGAACCGGTTTCGACTTTTTCGCGAGCCGCGCTCTTAGGCCTGGGCGACATGTTGTCCGCCAGCGCGCTCGCGCGTCAAGAGCGCTCGGCGGCGCCGACCTCTTACCCGAACAGCCCATGCACAAACCATTTCGCCTGCGCCGTCTCGCGGCCCCACAGGCCCTCGCGATAGAGCCAGAAGCGGCGGCCTTCCGTATCCTCGGCGCGGAAATAGTCGCGCGTCGGCATGGCCTCGCGCCGCCACCAGGGCGCGGCGATGCGCTCCGGCCCCTCGATGGCGGCGACATCATGCAGGACGCGCCGCCAGCGAAAACGCAAAGGAGGTCCGTCGGGCACTTCGGCCAGGGCCTCGATCGGCTCCGGGCGAGCGAAGAGGCGCAACGGCCGCGCCGGCGCGCCCGCTAGTCATCCGCGTCGCGGCTCCTCGCCGACGCATGCCGCGCCTTCCCCCAGCGTCGCGGGCGCGGCCGCCTCGGCCTGTTCGGGCAGATGCGCCTCGATAAGCTCGCGCCGCGTCACCGCGCGGGCCCCGAGCCGCGCGGAGAGCCGGTCGAGAAGCTCGGCGAGCGACAAGGGCGCGCTCGGTCTCGTGCGCGCGCTCGAGCTCGGCTTCGGAAGGCGCGAGCGGCTCGGCCTTAAGGCAGGCGAGGCGCATGAGGTCGACGCCATAGCCGGCGTCGATGGCGTCTTCGTCCGGACTCGCCAGCCGCTCGGCGATGAGCCGCACGATCGCGCGCGCTTCGTTGAGCGGCCGGGAGGCGCCGATAGCGGATGCGGCGCACTGCGCCGTCGACGCGATAGAGGCTGAGCTCGATCCGCCGCGCGCCCTTGGCCTGCCGCTCCAGCAGCACGACGAGATCGTCGGCGAGCTTGCGCAACTGCGCCTCGATCGCCTCGACCGTCTGGATGGGCGAGGCGAACCGCCGCTCGGCGCAGAAATCCGGCGGCGCGAAAGCGCGGCGCGATCGACGAGCGCTCAAGGCCTTTGAGCGCGTCGAGCCGCGCCATCGGAACGAGGTCCGAACCGCGCCGTGATCGGCGCCCGGGGCCTCAGCGCGATGTCGCCGATGCGCCTCAAGCCCGCCCGCGCCATGTCGGCGACGGTTTTCTCGTCGAGGCCAAGCGCAGCGAGCGGCAGATCGTAAAAAGAGCTTGGCGAACGCCTTGTCGCTCAACGGCTCAGGCGCGATTTTCTCGCGCGAAAACCGCGCCAGCGCTGAAGCCGCGCGCGGATTGCCGGCGGCGCCGATGAGGACGGTGATTCCTTGCGCGGCAAGCCGCGCGCGGCAATCCTCGATCAGCGCCGCTTCGCCCTCGAACAGATGGGCGACGCCGGAAATGTCGAGCATCAGCCCGTCGCGCCCATCGAGCGCGGCGAGCGGGGTGTAGCGGGAGCACCAGTCGCAGAGGCGCTCAGATGAGCCGCGCCTCTTCAAGCGGCTCAGCCTCGACCGCGACGAGCGCCGGAAAGCGGGCGCGCGCGTCGGGGAGCGAAAGGCCGACGCTCAGGCCGAGCCGCGCGGCTTGAGCGTCGACGCAGACGAGCCTTTGCGCATTGTCGACTTTCGCGACCGCGACTAGCGGCGCGCGCTTCATCAACGCCGCCGAGCCGCCGCGCGCGGTCGGTCGCCAGACGCGGCAGCCAGAGGGAGAGAAATCGCCTGGTCGTCAAAGGCCGTATCCCTGAAAGTCATGTCTTTGAAAGTCAGGTCCTGGCTTCGCCATTCGAGACGAATGACGCGCCCCGCGTCGAAAGCCTGAAAAGGCCCCTCGGGCCCCGCCCGCGCGAGGCGCGCCTTGACGAGCCGCGCCCCGCAGGCGAATGGCCCAGGCAGGTCAGGGCCGGCCGCCGCCGGGGTTCTCACGCTCGGCGCAGCGGCGATCTCAAACCGCGTCTCGGCGGCGCTGGAGAGGCGTTCGGCCTGGCCATAGGCGCTGGCCAGGACCAGGAGCGCGGGGACCTTGCCCTTTCGCGCCGCGAGCAGGAGGCGGCGCGAGGCGGCGAGGCTATAGCCCTTGAGATTCCAGATCTCGCCCACGACCGCGGCCGGCGCGCCGCATTTGAGCGCCTCCTCGATCGCCCAGAAAGCCAAGGCCGCGTCGGGCGCGCGCACGAACACGAGGCGGCTTAAGGAAAGCCCGTGAGCGACGAGGCCCGGCCCATAGAGCGCGCCCGATTCCTGATCGGCGAAGCCTTCGCCGATGATGAGCGCCGAGGCCGGCCGCTGGCTCAAGAAACGCGCGGCGAGCGCCAGCGCAAAGCCCATCGCCGCCGCCCCGTCCTGAGGCTGAGCCGGGGCGATCTCATGCAGGGCGTCGTCCGCAAGGCCGCCGCTAAGCGCGGAATCGAAGGCGCGCGCGAGCGGGCAAGCGCCGCGCGGGCCGCTCGCCGGGGCGCCCGCCGGGCCGGCTTCCGCCTCGATCTCGGCGATGACGCGCCTGAGACGCGCCATCCCCTCCGCTCTGCCGCCTGGCGACATTCGGTCCGCGTCCTATAGTTCGTCATTTTGTTCTTGTTTTGGACCGAGAAGGCGAGGAGAGTCAAGGACGGAGACTGCTAGACAAATATCTCGGTTACTGAGGCACGACCCGCCACTGAGGCAAAGATTTTCGTGATACGATATTGACGGGGTATAGCGCGAGCTCGATCTCCTTGAGGCAGGAAAGGTCTTTTCCGGAGAGACGCTAACTTTGATCGACGATCGGAAGGACTACGGGGGAAGTTCGCTATCCGACCTACGGCTTTCTTGGAAATCGCGTGGTGATGGTGGTCTGGACGGATCGCGCCCCGGCGCGCCACGTCATCTCAATGAGGTATTGTCATGAACGCGAAGCTGCCAAAGTCCGCGCCAGAATGGGTTGATCCCGACGACGCGCGCGAATGGACGGACGACCAATTGAGCCGGGCCGAATATGCCATCGGCGGGAAGGTCGTCCGCGAGGCGCAGGGTACGCTCACGCGACGACGCGGGCGCGCCGAAGCTGACCAGTCCGAAGGAACAGATTTCCGTCCGCCTCGATTTTGATGTCCTCGCCGCCTTGCGAGCGAGCGGCCCAGGTTGGCAGGCAAAACTCAACCAGGTTTTGCGAAAGGCCCTCGGTGTTGGGTGATCGGGATGACGGCGCCTCGCCCTCACCCCGTCTCGAAATCGCCCGCTTGCGGCGGGGCGAGCGGCGTGAACTGGCAGCGGTCGGGCTTCAGGTCGACAAGCGGCGTCCCGTCGAGGCAGTCGAGCCCCCTGACCAGCAGCGCCGGCCCTTCGCGCTTGACCAGCGTCGCGAGCGAAGTCCCGATCGGGTTCGGCCGCACCGGCGAGCGCAGCGCAAACGTTCCGCGGGTCGAGCCGTCATTGGCCGGGCTCTGGCGCACGAGATCGCGCCGCGACTCGTGCAGCCAATAGAGGACCTCGATCCGCTCATAGGCCTCGATCCCGTCTAGCGCCTGAACCCAGGGCTCGGCGATCTCGATGCGGCAGATCGGCCCGTCGGCGCGCCCCTGCCGGGGGCATTCGAGCCGCGAGGTCCACGGCGTGCGGATGATTCCGATGAAGGCGATCCCGGCGTCGAACGACGTGGGCGCCTCGACCGCGACCTCGTTCAGCCGGACCTCGTTTAGCCTGACCATGGGCCGTCCTCCCCGTCCTATATGGACCTGGAGCCCGCCGAAGGCGAGCGAGGCCCTGCCGGCGTCTTCGTGCGCACAGTCCGCCGACCCCCGCACTTCGAAATTCACGGTTAACCCCGATGGGAACAAAAACAGAACATTTTGTAGCGATAATCACGGAATGACGGATATGATGCGGATAATCACAAATCACTATCACTTTGCCTTGGGGATTCCGATGAGCTCAGATCAATCGCAGTTTTTTCTTCACGCATGTCCGCAGGATCATGTTCTCAAACGTCCTGCAGCAGTCGCAAGTCGACGGGATCAACGCGATTCTCGACGCGTGGGAGGCGAAATACGCCGAGGGCGATGACCGATGGCTCGCCTACGCCCTTGCGACGACGTACCATGAAACCGATCAGCACATGCAGCCGATCGAAGAATACGGCAAAGGACGCGGGATGCCGTATGGAAAGCCTGATCCGACGACCGGCAAAGTCTATTACGGTCGTGGTTTCGTGCAATTGACCTGGGAGCGCAACTACAAAACCATGTCAGACTTGTTGGGTGTCGACCTCGTTGATCACCCCGAGCTGGCGCTGGGGCTCGACAACGCGACAAAGATCATGTTCATCGGCATGATCAAGGGACTGTTCACCGGCAGGTCGTTAGGAGATTATTTTAACAAAACAACCGACGACTGGGTGAACGCTCGCAGGATTGTCAATGGTTTGGACAAGGCTCAGGCGATAGCCATGTATGGCCACAATTTTTACTCGGCAATCAGTTACACGACCTCGTGAGGCTCCTCCGGGGAGATAGCGAGCAGCCCGGCGTGCTCACGATGTCCAAGTCCTGTTCGCGGGCCGGGCGCCGGCCGGCAAGCGCCGGAATGATCGTCGGGCTGATGATGAGCGCGTCTCTATCTCCGGTCCTGGCGGAGGAGCGCTGTGGATGGCTGGAGAATCCCACTCCCGGCAACTGGTGGCTGAAGGACGCGCACGCCCTCTGGATCATCTCCATGCAAGGCGGCCCGTCCGCGCAGGGGATCGAAAAACTCACTCGCCCGACCCCGGACCGTTTCGTGGCCGCCAATGGCCAGTATGGGTATTGGTGCGCCTGCCTCAGCGGGAGTTTTGACGTTCACGCGCAAGCTTTGACCCGCATCGACAAGGCGAGCACGTCGCCACTCTCCGTCTGCCAAGACGATAAAGCGCTGCCAGCCCCTTAAAGCACGGCTTTGGGCGCGTTCGCGCGTGGAGACGCAGCGGCGCGCAACCCGTTTTAGCGCTCAATGCGAAAAGCCCGCTCGTCCGCGGCCAACGCATAATCCACCGACACTTTTGCGGGGTTGTCAGAACGGCGGCGCCCGTCACAGACTTGGGCTTGCAGAGCAGACGCGCGTCGATTGCCGGCTTGAGCGGCGACCGGGTTGCGTCAGGCCCAAGGGGCGAAATGTTTCGAGGAGGACGATGATGCGAAGACTGGCGATTACGCTCGCAAGCGCCGCGGCGTTCACGATGGGGAGCGCGTTCATGGGGGGCGCCAGCGCGCAGATGGAACGCGGCCCCGCTGCGCTCGCGGCGCCGGCGAAAAACTTCACGCCCGTTGAAAAGGCCGCCTGCGGTCCTCATTGGGGCCGGTTCTGCGGCCCGTGGCATCACAGGGTCTGCGGCCGCTGGCATTGCTGGTGCGCCCCCTGCTGAGCGCGCAACACGGACTTAAAGGCGAGGCGGCGCTCGCCGCCCCGCCCTACCCCGTCACCTCGAGCGCGAGGCGTCCGCTCAAGGGCTGGCCATATTCGCCGACCGCCTCGACGACCACCCGATAGGTTCCAGGCTTAAGGTCCCCGGGCAGGCGGGCGGCCCAGACGTGCGAACTATCGTTAGCCTTTACCCAGGCCTTCTTCGTCGCCTCGTTGCGGGCGAACACTTCCTCAACGAACGGATCGGGCCGGGCGGTGCGCGCCATTTCGACCGGCGCCCGGTCGCCAATGACCATCTTGACCTTCGTCTTCTCGCCGCCGTCGAACACGTTGGCGACGAGCGTCGAGGCGCTCGAGCGCCTCGCGCGGGACCGGCGAGCCCAAAAGCCGCACCTGGCGGAAATCGCGGTCGATGTCCTTGCCGATCCCATGGAAGCGGCTCAGGACCGAAAGCCGCATCTGCCGTCCGTTCGGCTCCTTCGCCGGAACGAAGCGGGTCGTATAGCCATAGCCGTCGACCGAGAGGATATGGAAGCCGTTCGGCGTCCCGTCGCGGCTGTCGGCCGAGGGCACGCCGCGATGATCGAACGGCCCGCTCCACCATGAGCCCGAAAGCGTCGTCAGGATGTGCTGATGAAGCGGCGCCGCGCCCTTCCAGCCGTCAGGCGCATCGAAATAATGATGCTCGGTCGTGTGCGTGTGGCCGGCGAAGCTGACGGTGAAGCGCCGCCCCTCGAACAGGTCGAAGAACGCCTCGCGACCCTGAAGATTCTGATAGGGCTCGTCGCCGAGAAAGGTGCGGATGGGGATGTGCATCACGATGACGATCAGCGTGTCGTCGGGCGTGTGCTTGAGCACGTTGCGCACGAACTCGAGCTGCCCCTCGTCGAACCGGCCCTCGTACTTGCCGCCGGGCCTGCGCGGGTCGGGCCCGAGATAGTCGACGTCGTCGAGCATGAGGAAAAGCGTCTGCGCATAGAAGAACGCGTAGTAGTTCGGGCCGAAGACGCGCTTGTAGGTCTCGCGGCTATATTTGCGGTCCGGCACGTCGAAATTGAGGTCGTGGTTGCCGCCGACGTTCCACCACGGGAGCCCGATCGAGCCCATGATCGCGTTCGACCGCGGATAGAGCGAGAGATCGTCGAACATGATGTCGCCGGCGGTCAGGCCGAACTTGGCGTCGACGCCGGCCAGCGCCTGGATCAGGTCCTCGCGAACGAAGTCGACTTCGGCGCCGGTCTCCGGCTGCGGATCGCTCACCATCACGACGTTGAACGCCTTGGGCTCGTCCTGGCGGCGAAGCGGGAAATCGACCGACGCGGGCAAAGGCCCGGTCGGCGCCAAGCCCTCGAAGGTCAGGTTGAGATCGGCGGGCGAGCCTTTGGGATAGTGATGGCGGTAGAAGCGCGGCAGATTGGTCTGAGCGCTCGACCGGCGGCATGAAGCCCGCGGGCTTGATGACGAAGATCGTCGCTTCGTCCGGCAACGGCAGCGTGTAGCGGCCGTCGGCGCCGGTGACGGCGATGTCGCGGCCGTTGGAGACAAGCACGCCGGCGAGCCCCGGATTGGCGGCGCTGGCCATGCCCGAGCCGTCCCTGATCCTCGAACACGATGCCGGACGAACTTGGCCCGAGACTTGGCCGGAAACTGCGCCCTGGCGCCGCTTGCGCCTGAGCCCGCAGCGACTCGATCGCCGCCAGCGCAAGGCCGCCCGCCGCGCCGATCAGCACCTCGCGCCGCGTCAATCCATCGCCATGATGCTCGGACATTTCTCGACCTCCGATTCGCTTCTCCACAGGAAATGGCCCGCGCATGACTCCGTCATGAAACGATCGGCCAATGCTGCGCCGAAGCTATAGAGCGCGCCGAGATGGTAGGGAACCCGCGTCACCGTACCCGCGGAGACGGCCTATTCGCTATGGGAAGTTCACAATGCCGCCGTAGAGCGGATAGGCGGCGCGAACCTCGCGCGAATCCGGCACGACCACCAGTCGATCCCCCTTCGAAGCGTCGAAATCGATTGCGCCGACCAAGGCGAAACTGTCGAAGACGAACGGCACGCTCCGTCCGGCGAGAGGGTCCGGCTTGTCGAGCAGACCCAGATGGAGGTGCGGGCCTTCCGAGGGGCCGGTGTTTCCCAATTTGCCGATAGGCGCGCCCGCCTTCACCGTGTCGCCCACCTTCACCGCGATGCTGCCCTGGCGCAAATGCGCGTACCAGGCGAAGACATTCGGAGCGATTTCCTGCATGACGTTGTTGCCGCCAAAGTCCGACTTCGACTTCGGGACCATGGGGACAAACGGCGTCTGATCGGTCATGCCGTCGTGGACGGAAACCACGACGCCGTCGGCGACCGCGAGGACGTCCTCGCCGAAGCCATAGTACTGCTCGATCCTCTTGCCGTCGCCGTCGAAGATCCTGTCGTTCTTGACCTTGGCCCAATCCACCGCGAAGGTTTCGCCCGTCTCGATACGGACGCCGTCGATTGCGATCCCGTTCGTCCCGGTGGACGTTGGGCTTGCAACAGGCGGTGGTGGCCGAGCCAGCCATTCCCCTTGAGCGGGCGGCCCGATCACGAGAGCGGGCTGTCGGTTGACAGCGACTTCCGGGCCGTCGACTTCCAGGCTGCCGAGCATGGAGCAAGCTCCGGAGTCCGCCTCGAGCGTGTAAGCGATCCGGTGCGTGACCCGTTCCGGCGCGGCGCCTGGCGGCACGATCAGATCGACGTCAACCGAGACGGCGGCCGACGCTGGAATGACGGGCGACGGCGTCTTCGAGAAGAGCGTTTGCGTCGCGGCCGCAAGGCGCGCTCCCATCGATCCGCGTCAGCTCTTTGCCGTTTGGATCGAGCACAGTCACGCTCGACAGGGTCACAGGCTCGGAGAAGACGCTGACGACGAGAAGTTCGTATTCGACATGGTCCATGCCGTCGTCGCCGCGAACAACCTGGGCTTCGTGAATCGGCCTGACCAGGATCGCGGTCGGCCGCCCGTCGTCTTCGGCCGAGCGCGCACGAGACTGAGGCGAGAGCAGCCGCCAACGCCAGATAGATGCGCATCTTTCACCACCTCGCCGACGGGCTTGCAACTGTACTTGATCGGCTCGATCACACACAATTGGATAAGCCCGCCGGCGGCGGTCTCGGCTTGATCAGGCGGCCTTGAGCAGGCCGAGTTGGGTCAGCGCGGTGACGCCGTCGTCGAGGCCGACCTCCTCTGCGATCCTGCCGTCGATCACCTTGAGCACCGTCGTGCCGGTGAAGCGCATCTTGCGGCCGGTCGCGGCGGGAAGGCCGCCGACCAGGAAGTCCTTGAAGGCGGGACCGGTGTGGGTTCCGCCGCCTTCCCACTGGCCAACGACATAGTCGCCTTCGGCGATCAGATCGGCCGTGCCCCAGAAGTTGAGGTCGGGGAACGCGGCGCGGAAGTCGGTCATGAACGCCTTATGTCGTCGCGGCCGCGGCGCGGCGCGTGCAGCGAATATTTCAGCAGCATGTCCGGGGCGGCGATCTCGTCGACGACCGCGAGATTGACGTCCTTGCCCCAGAATTCGGTGAACCAGCGGCCCACGACGGCCTTGTTGTCGTCTTCCTTGCTCATGGAAATGGATCCTCTCGCTCGTTATCGGAGGATCATCGAAATCGCTCGATGACACCGAGCGAAGGACTAGGCATTGCGCGGGGGCGCCACACTCCGCTTCTTGCCCTGGAATTGAAGTCCGGCGCGCAAGCGCTGCTGTCGGCTTACGCGCCCACCTGCCCGCGGTGCCTCAAGAAAGCGTCGGCCAGCACGCAGGCGACCATCGCTTCGCCGACCGGTACGGCGCGGATGCCGACGCATGGGTCATGGCGGCCTTTGGTGACGATCTCCGTCTCCTCGAAGGTCGCGGGTGATCGTGCGGCGCGGCGCAAGGATCGACGACGTCGGCTTGACGGCGAAGCGGGCGACGATCGGCTGTCCGGTCGAGATGCCGCCGAGAATGCCGCCCGCGTGATTGGAGAGAAACCGCGGCTGGCCATCGTTGCCGCGGCGCATCTCGTCGGCGTTCTGCTCGCCGGAGAGCTCCGCCGCCGCAAAGCCGTCGCCGATCTCGACTCCCTTGACCGCGTTGATGCTCATCAGCGCCGCGGCGAGTTCGGCGTCGAGCTTGCCGTAGATCGGCGCGCCCCACCCTGCCGGGGACGCCCTCGGCGACGATCTCGATCACGGCGCCGACCGAGGAGCCCGCCTTGCGCACTTCGTCGAGATAATCGGCGAAACGCTCGGCGGCCGCGGCGTCGGGCGAGAAGAACGGGTTGCGGCCGACTTCGTCCCAATCCCAGCGCGTCCGGTCGATCTTGAGCTTGCCCATTTGCACGAGCGCTCCGCGAACGAGAACGCCGGGCGATCACCTTGCGGGCGATCGCGCCCGCGACGACGCGCGCGGCCGTCTCGCGCGCCGAGGAACGCCCGCCGCCGCGATAGTCGCGGATCCCGTACTTCGCCTCATAGGCGTAATCGGCGTGGCCGGGACGGTACTTGTCCTTGATGTCGCTATAGTCCTTCGATCGCTGATCGACATTGTCGATGAAGACGCCGATCGGCGTTCCGGTCGTCACCTGACGGCCGGTCGCTTCGTCGATCATCACGCCCGAGAGAATGCGCGCTTCGTCCGGCTCGCGCCGCTGGGTTGTGAAGCGCGACGTTCCAGGCCGCCGCCGGTCGAGCTCGGCCTGAATGTCGGCCGCCTCCAGCGGAATGCGCGGCGGACAGCCGTCGACGACGCACCCGATTCCTGCCCCGTGACTTTCGCCGAAGGTGGTGACGCGAAAGAGATGTCCGAAAGTATTGTGCGACATGGCGGACCTTGAGGTACATACGGAGAGGCCCGCCGCCGCGTCAAACGCGCGTTCGCCTGCGGAACGGCGCCCGATTCCCGCCACGCTGCATTCATTGCCAATTCATCTTGAGGGGCGCATTGCCTCGCCCCGTCAACGGCCAAGAGTCGAACGACACGACATGGAGAATGTAAAATGCAGAAGACACTCGCCGCGATCGGGATCAGCGCCGCCATCGCTTTCGCGCCTCTTGCCGCCCTTGCCCAGACCGACACGACGGCTCCGGCCGCCGGCGCGGCCCCGGCCGCCACCGACAGCATGGCGCCGGCCAAGGACTCGATGAAGAAGACCACGAAGCACAAGAAGCACATGGCCAAGAAGGCGAAGAAGCCGGCGGAGGGTGCAATGGCGCCGGCCGCTCCGGCCGACGCCCCGAAGAATTGAAGCTCGCCGACGCGGCACAGTCGCGACTCTTGAAATCAGCCGCCCCATCCCCGGATGGGGCGGTTTTTTCTGTCGCGGCCCGTCGCTTTCCGTCGCGCCGCGCGCCCATGTCAAAGTCCCGCGCGAGTCTTCGGGAGGCGCGATGCCGAGCGCCGAGTTCTGGTACGAGTTCGCGAGCACCTATTCCTATCCGGCGGCGCTGAGGGTCGGCGCGCTCGCCGATGAGCGCGGGCGTGAGCCTCGTCTGGCGCCCGTTCCTGCTCGGGCCGATCTTCGCCGCGCAAGGCTGGCGCGACTCGCCGTTCAACATCTATCCCGCCAAGGGCCGCTACATGTGGCGCGACCTCGAGCGGACTTGCGAGGCGATGGGCGTTCCGCTCAAGCGGCCCGAGCCCTTTCCACAGCCGAGCCTGCTCGCCGCGCGGGTCGCGCTCGCGCTTGAAGGCGACGAGCGCGCGGATTTCTCGCGCCGCGTCTTCGCCGCCGAATTCGGGGAAGGCATGCCGATCGGCGATCGCGCGACGCTCGGCGCGTTGCTGGCCGCATGCGGCGTCGATCCGGCGGCGACGTTCGAGCGGGCCGAAAGCGAGGCCAACAAGGCGCTCCTCAAGGCCGAGTGCGCCCGCGCGGTCGAGATCGGCATCATCGGCGCGCCCTCTCTCGTCACCGAGGACGGCGAAGTGTTCTGGGGCAACGACCGGCTCGAACAGGGGCTTGACTGGGCCGCGGGTCCCCGCGCCGGCAAGGTTTCCTAAAGGCCCGTCGCGCCTCGCCTTCGCCTACTGGCTCGCCTGGAGGTTGCGCAGCGCCGGATAGACCCGCGCCTCCGCATCGCTAGTTGGGTTGGCCCAGCCTGACGTAGAGCTCATCCTTGCCGAGGCTCAGCGTCACGCCGGTCTGCGTCCCCGTGAGATGCATGACGACGCCGGCCTTGTTCTGGAGCCAGAGGTCGCTCGTCTGTGCGGTCTCGAGGCCGACCGCGCCCGTGCCCTCGACCCATACGCCGGAGAATTGGAGACGTCGTCAAGCCTGTAGACATCGCCTGTCACGGAGATCTTCGAGACGCTGCCCGGCCCGACGACGGTTCCAAGCACCTTGAAGGGATAGGTCTTCCGTTGAACGTCAGCGCGCCCGTTCCGACCCCCATGCCGCCAGCGAAGACTGCGTCATCGTGACCTTGCCCGAGGGGGTCAGGCCCGCGATGCTCTGAGCGGTCGGGGCCTGGATCGGAATCGGAGTCGAGGCCGAGTTGCAGCCCGCAAGCGCGAGCGCGGCGAGCACGATCCCGACGGCCGCGGGCCGAAAACCAAATCTTCCGATCATGAAACCCCAAGCCCAATTGAATACGGCGCGAATCGCCGCGCAATTCATTCTAGCTCGCTGAAACGCGAGCGTCCAATCCGTCAGCGGCTCGCCTGGATGTGGTTGCGCAGCACCGGATAGACCTGCGCCTCCCAGCGCTTGCCGTTGAAGACGCCGTAGTGGCCGACGCCCGGCCTGCAAATGATGGGTCTTCATGTAGGGCCTCAACCCCGAGCACAGGTCCTGCGCGGCCAGCGTCTGGCCGACGGCGCAGATGTCGTCCTTCTCGCCTTCGACCGTCAAAAGGAACGTCTTCTTGATCGCGCTGAGATCGATCGGCTCGCCCTTGTAGTGCATTTTCCCGAGCGGCAGGAGATAGCGCTGGAACACCTGATCGACGGTTTCGAGATAGAAGTCCGCGCTCATGTCCATGATCGCGAAATATTCCTTGTAGAAGTCGCGGATCGCGTCCGCCTTCTCCATGTCGCCGGCGACGCGATGATGGAAGAGGTCGACGAAGGACTTCGAGTGCCGCTCGGCGTTCATGCTCATGAAGGCGCAGAGCTGAAGAAATCCCGGATAGACGCGCCGCCCGCGTCCCTCGAACTTGGCCGGCACGGTTCCGATCATATTGGCGCGGAACCATTCGATCGGCTTTTCCTGGGCGAGCTCGTTGACCTTGGTCGGCGAGACGCGCGCGTCGATCGGGCCGGCCATCAAGGTGAGGCTCGCCGGCTGGATCCCATCGCGGTCGCGCGCCATGACCGCGGTCGCCGCAAGCGCCGAGACCGTCGGCTGGCAGACGGCGACGATATGGCAGTCCTCGCCGATGAAGCGGACGAAGTCGATCAGATGCTGGGTATAGTCCTCGAGCGTGAAGCCGCCGTCCTCAAGCTTGACGTTGCGCGGATTGATCCAGTCGGTGATGAACACCTGGTGGTCGCGCAACAGCGTGCGGATCGTGCCGCGCAGAAGCGTGGCGAAGTGGCCCGACATCGGCGCGACCAGAAGGATCTTGGGATCGTCCGCGCCGCCGGCTTTGCGAAAGCGAAGCAGCTGGCAGAACGGCGTCCACATGACGCCGCTCTCCTCGACGGATACGGGTTCGCCGTTGATCTCGACGCTGTCAATCGCGTAGTCGGGGCGCGCGTGGGTGAACCCGGCAAGCGCGACCAGTTCGTAATAGGCGCTCATCCGCGCCCATGGCGATGCGGTCGGATGCGCCGACCACGCGGACAGGATCCCATGCGCGTTCCGGGCCAGCAGACGCACGCGATCGCCGACGTCGGCCATCCCCTGATATGCGTCGTACATCATGAATCGCCCGTGCTCTGGCCCGCCAGCGCCCGCCGCGACTCGATCGAATCGCAGCAGGCTCTGGCTCCCTTGATCTCGCGCGCTTTAGATCCGCGAAAAACCGGCGTCCACTTTTTCGCGGCGCGCTCTGAGGTAGCAAAGCATATGCCAGCGGCTTGTGGCACGTCCTTTGCTAAATTACGATCGACTTGATTTGTTTGACTTATCCGCGGGGGAACCGCCCCAATGTCGCAAACCACGCTGACTTTGAGCAGCAAGAATTACTCCTCCTGGTCGCTCAGGGGCTGGCTGATGGCCAAGCTCGCTGGGATCGATTTCGTGGAGATCATTGTCGCCCCCGACGATGCAGGCGCGCGCGCCGAGATTCTGCTGCTGTCGCCGTCGATCCTCGTCCCCTGTCTCACTTACAAGGGCGTTCGCGTCTGGGATACCCTGGCGATCGGGGAATTCCTGAACGAAATCGCGCCAAAAGCCGGACTTCTGCCTAAGGATCAGGCAGTCCGCGCCCACTGCCGCTCCATTTGCGGCGAGATGCATTCCGGCTTCGTCTCGCTCCGGCAGGCGCTGCCGATGAACATCAAGGCCCAATTTCCCCGCTTCAAGATCTGGTCGAAGGCGCGCGCCGACATCGACCGCATCGTCATCATCTGGAGCGAGTGCCTTCAGGCCTACGGGGGGCCGTTCCTGTTCGGCAAGATCAGCATGGCCGACGCGATGTACGCGCCGGTGGTGAGCCGCTTTCGCACCTATGGGATCAGGCTGGACGGAGAACTGAAGAGCTACGCCGAGCGCGTGTGGGACCTGCCGGCGATGCAGGAATGGCGCGCCGCCGCGGTGGCGGAAGAGGAGGCGATCGAGGAGCTCGAGGTCGAGTTTTAGTCCGGGCGGACGCGACCAGGATCGGTCGCGTGCGAAACACGAGCCTCCCATTCGTCGCGCGCAACCTCGTACTCGACATCCCCGAGTTCGCTCCCGGGAAAGGCGTCGGGCCAGTCCGGATAGACGGTCCGCGCATAGGCCAGCCCCGCCTTCTCCAAGACCCGACGTGAGGCCGTATGGACCGTCATCGCTGTGGCGACGATGCGCTCAAGACCCATCTCGGCGAACCCCATGGCGACCAGCGCGCTCGCGCCCTCGGAGGCGAGGCCGCGACCCCAGGCGTCGCGACGGAGCCTGTAGCCGAGTTCGGCCACGCCCTCTCGCACTCGGCGCAGCGAGAACCATCCCACGAAGGCGCCTGAACGCGTCTCGCGAGCCGCCCAGACGTAATCTTCGCCGCCGCGAGGCGTCAGGAAACTCGCGCCTTCCGCTTCGCCGTCGTCGGGCGTAGGCCGGCCGCCGTTCAGAAAGCGCATGACTTCGGGATCGTGTTCGAGCGCGATCAGGTTCTCTCTGTCCGTCTCCAGAACCAGCGCCAGCGACAGGCGCGCCGTCCTGAGGGATGTGCTCATCGTCAACCGTGTGGTTGTCGCTCTACGGGCGGCCGGCACGGGGTCGCGACGAAGGCTGCCGAACCTTTCAGTCCTTGCCTTCATACTTGAACGACACCTTGAGCTTGGTCCGGTAGGCTTCGACCTTGCCCTTTTCGATCACCAGGTCCTGCTCGACGACCTCGGCCACGCGCAGGTCCCTCAGGCTCTTCGATGCGCGTGCGACCGCGGCTGCGGCCGCCTTTTCCCATGATTCCGAGCTCGTGCCCACGAGCTCAACCACTTTGTAAACGCTCTCCGCCATCTTAATCCTCCCTCGCCGCCCGCGCTTCTCATGACCGCGCGGCGCCACGAGCTTGCGGCGCGAACGCCTGCCGGGTCAAGCGAGCCGCCGAGGCTGACCCGCCGCCATCCCGTCGAAGCGCTCGTCAGGGTCGGCTATGATCCCCCGGATTTGCGGGATCTCGACGAACAGCGCGAAGTGGGTCATGGCCGATGAACTGACGAAGCGGGCGCTGGGAGGCTCCCAGATCGCCGCGCCCGGAGTCCTCGACGCGCATTCAAAGCGCGCCCAAGTTCGAAGCGCAGAGCGTCTGGCGGCCGCCCTCGCCACGATCGCCGGCTTCGTCGACGCTTATGGCATGATCACCTATGGCGTCTACGTGTCGTTCATGAGCGGCAACACCACCCAGACCGGCTACCAAGCCGCGGCGGGCTTGTTCGGCGCCGCTGCGCTCTCAGGCCTGGCGATCCTGTTCTTTGTCATCGGTTCGTTCGCCGGGGCCTGCTCGTGCAGTCCGCGGGCCGCCTCGCGCGGCGGGTCGTGTTTGGCGTGGTCGCAGCCGGGCTCGCCGCGATCATCGGCTTCACAGAGCCTCATTTGCTGTCCGGAGGCGGCGCGATCGCAGCGATAAGCTTCGTGATGGGGGTAATGAACAGTGCGTTCTCGCGCGTCGGGGCGCAGTCCGTGAGCCTCACCTTCGTGACCGGAACGCTGAGCCGCGTCGGCTCGCATCTGGCTTTTGCCGCGCGGCGCGCGCCTCTCGCCGACGCTGAGGGGCCGTGGGACACCCATCTTCGCCGCGCTATGATGCTGGCGCGCATCTGGGCCGGATTCCTCGGGGGCGCGCTTCTGTCGGGCGCCGCAACGCCGCGGTTCGGCGCGCTCGTGCTGGCGGCGCCGGCGCTGATCCTGGCCGCGCTGGCGGCTTTCGAGCGTCCCGGCGGAACGAGGGGCTAGCGGAGCGAACGGGGTCGTAACCGCCAACCGCCTCGTCCTGAGGAGCGCCGAAGGCGCGTCTCGAAGGACGCTCCATGAGGCGCAAACGCCGCTACGCTGGATCATCCTTTGAGACGCCGCGCTCTGCGCGGTGCCTCGAGGCATGAGATCCGTAGAGTTCAGCGACATTCCGACGTCCGCCGCCCTGGGAGTTGCCCGGGATCGCCATCTACCGTCTATCTATTTGATTCACATTAGTATTTTATCACAGGCGGCTTGAGCCTGCGACCCCGGACATTGGAAAAACGAAATCGTATCTTGACTATCCTATAAATCAGAAACATAATCCTTTCAACGCAGAGGATTTTTCGAACGAATGACGCAAACGATACGGCGACGAAAACCGCTCCAAAGCGCCGGCGCATAACGAAACGCGAGCTGGCGATGCGCGACCTGAGATTTGTCGAGAAACTGGCCGCCGGCGTGACAATCGAGGAAATCGCGGCGAGCGAAGGGATCTCGCGCAAATGGGCGCGCGAACGCAAGGCGGCGCTTCTCGCCGAGTGCGCGATCGACCCACCGGAGGAGTTCATCCAGCTGCAAATCCGCCGCCTGAGCGAGGCGATGCTCGTCGCCTATAGCGCCATGACCGCCGGCAATCTGAAGGCGGTCGATCAGGTAATAAAGGTCGCGCGCGAACTCGACCGCTACCACGGGTTCGGCGCCATCTCCGGTCCGCGGAGCTTCGCCCTGGCGGAGCCGGCCGCGTCGGCCCCCCTTGCCCTGCCGCCGCTGGCGCTGCCGGAGCCGCCGGCGGCGCTCGCTCCGCCAAAAGCCGAGTCGGCGGCGGATGGGGCGAAAAGCGAGCTTAGCGGCGATCCTGCGCCGAGCGGGGATTGACGCCCTCGCTTCTCCGGGGGATCGCGGATTAATCACGGTTTAATTAGGTTTATTACCGTGACCGCGTCACCGTAATCGGAGACCCCCACCCCAAAACCCCTCGCCTGTGGAGAGGGGCCGCACAGCCAGAAAATCGGCGCGGAACTAAACGGGGTCGTAAGTCCCTGATTTGATTAGGGGGCGCCGGTAAAATTGCGGCTATGCTGCGCGGCGCCCCTGCTCCCGAGCCGCCTATTCCGCCGCGGCGGCCGACACCGGCGCGTAGTTCAGCACCGGCCCCAGCCAGCGCTCGACCTCGGCTATGCCCATGCCCTTGCGCGCGGCGTAATCCTCGACCTGGTCGCGCTCGACCTTGGCGACGCCGAAATAATGCGCGTCCGGATGTGCGATATAGACGCCGCTGACCGACGAGGCCGGCCACATCGCGAAGCTCTCGGTGAGCGTGACCCCGGTCGCCCGCTCGGCGTCGAGGAGGCGGAACAGGGTCGCCTTTTCGGTGTGGTCGGGCTGGGCGGGATAGCCCGGCGCCGGGCGAATGCCGTTATAGGGCTCGGTGATCAGTTCGTCCGGCGTGAAGGCTTCGTCCGGCGCGTAACCCCAGAGCCCGCGGCGCACACGCGCATGCATCGCTTCGGCAAGCGCCTCGGCGAAGCGGTCTGCGAGCGCCTTCACCATGATCGACGAATAATCGTCATTGGCGTGCTCGAAGCGCTTGGCGATGGCGTCGTCGGCGAGGCCGGCGGTGACGACGAACGCGCCGACATAGTCGCGCGGCCCGACGAAATCGGCGAGCGCCACGTTCGGGCGCCCGTCGCGGCGGGAAAGCTGCTGGCGCAGCGTGTAGAGGGTCGCAATCGGCGCGGAGCGCGGCTCGTCGGCGAACAGCTGGATGTCGTCGCCGGCCTGCGCCGCCGGCCAGAAGCCCACGACCGCCTTGGGCCCGAACCAGCGCTCGTCGATGATGCGCTTGAGCATCGCCTGCGCATCGTCGAAGAGAGCGCGCGCCGCGGCGCCCTGCTCGGGATCGTCGAGGATGGCAGGATAGCGGCCCTTGAGCTCCCAGGTCTGGAAGAACGGCGTCCAGTCGATGTAGCGCGCGAGGTCGGCGAGATCGTCCCATTCGAATGCGCGCGGCCCGAGATAGCTCGGCGCCGTGGGGCGATAGGCGCTCCAGTCGACCTTCATCGCATTGGCGCGCGCCTTGGCGAGCGGCACGCGGACCTTGTCGGCCTCGCTGCGCTCATGCGCTTCCGCCACCTTGCGATATTCGGCGCGCACCGACTGTATGGTCGCGGCGCGGGTCTCGGGCGACAGCAGCGAGGAGACCACGCCGACCGCCCGGCTCGCGTCATTGACATGCACGGTCTGCGAGCGGGCATAGCGGGGATGGATCTTGACCGCGGTGTGAACGCGGCTGGTCGTCGCGCCGCCGATGAGCAGGGGAATGTCGAAGCCCTCGCGCTCCATCTCGGAGGCGACATGCACCATCTCGTCGAGCGAGGGCGTGATCAGGCCGGAAAGGCCGATCGCGTCGGCCTTGCGCTCGCGGGCGACGGCGAGGATCTTGGAGGCCGGCGTCATCACGCCGAGATCAATGATCTCGTAATTGTTGCAGGCGAGCACCACGCCGACAATGTTCTTGCCGATGTCGTGCACGTCGCCCTTGACGGTCGCGAGCACGATCGTGCCCGCGGTCTGGCGCTGGTCGCCGCCGGCGGCTTTTTCCGCTTCCATATAGGGCAGCAGGATCGCCACCGCCTGCTTCATCACGCGAGCGGACTTGACCACCTGCGGCAGGAACATCTTGCCCGCGCCGAACAGGTCGCCGACGACATTCATCCCCGCCATCAGCGGGCCTTCGATCACGTCGAGCGGGCGTTTGGCCTCAAGCCTCGCCTCCTCGGTGTCAGCCTCGATGAACTCCGTGATCCCGTTGACGAGCGCATGGGCGATCCGCTTGTCGACGGGCCATGTCCGCCATTCGAGATCCTGGGGCTTCGCTTCCTTTCCGCCCTTGCCGCGGAAGCGCTCGGCGATTGTGAGCAGGCGCTCCGTCGCGTCCGCGCGGCGGTTGAGGACGACATCCTCGCAGGCCTCGCGCAGTTCCGTTTCGATCGTCTCGTAGACCGCGAGCTGGCCGGCGTTGACGATCCCCATGTCCATACCCGCCTGGATGGCGTGATAGAGGAAGACCGCATGCATCGCCTCGCGCACCGGCTCGTTGCCGCGGAACGAGAACGACAGGTTGGAGACGCCCCCCGAGATATGCGCGTGGGGCAGCGTCGCACGGATCTGCCGCGTCGCCTCGATGAAGGCGACGCCATAGCCGTTATGCTCCTCGATGCCCGTCGCAACGGCGAAGATGTTGGGGTCGAAGACGATGTCCTCGGGCGGAAAGTCCGCCTGCTCGGTCAGAAGTTTGTATGCGCGGGCGCAGATCGAGACCTTGCGCTCGAACGTGTCGGCCTGGCCCTGCTCGTCGAACGCCATCACCACCACGGCCGCGCCATAGGCGCGCACGAGCCTCGCCTGGCGCAGGAACTCCTCCTCGCCTTCTTTCATCGAGATCGAATTGACGATCGGCTTGCCCTGCACGCATTTGAGCCCGGCCTCGATCACCGAGAATTTCGACGAATCGACCATCACTGGCACGCGCGCGATGTCGGGCTCGGAGGCGACGAGGTTGAGAAACTCGACCATCACCGCCTTCGAATCGATGAGCCCCTCGTCCATGTTGATGTCGATGATCTGGGCGCCGTTCGCCACCTGGTCGCGCGCGACCACGAGCGCGCCGGCATAGTCGCCCGCGGTGACGAGCTTGCGGAACTTGGCCGAGCCGGTGACATTGGTGCGCTCGCCGATATTGACGAATGGAATGTCGCTTGTGAGCGTGAACGGCTCGAGGCCGGAGAGCCGCATCAGGGGCGCGACGGTCGGAGGGGTGCGCGGCTCATGCTTGTGGACCGCCTCGGCGATGGCGCGGATGTGGTCCGGCGTCGAGCCGCAGCATCCCCCGACGATGTTGACGATGCCGTCGGCGGCGAACTCGCCGATCTGCGCCGCCATCGCCTCGGGGCTTTCGTCATATTGACCGAAAGCGTTGGGCAGGCCAGCGTTGGGATAGGCGCAGACGAGCGTATCCGCCGCCTCGGCGATCTCCGTCAGGTGCTCACGCATCGCGCTCGCGCCAAGCGCGCAATTGAGGCCGATGGAAAACGGGCGCGCGTGGCAGATCGAGTGCCAGAAGGCGGTCGGCGTCTGCCCGGAAAGGGTGCGTCCCGAGCGGTCGGTGATGGTGCCCGAGATCATGAGCGGCATCTGAAAGCCGCGCTCGGTGAACGCCTCGAAACAGGCGAAGATCGCGGCCTTGGCGTTCAGCGTGTCGAAAATGGTCTCAACGAGGAGAATCTCCGCGCCGCCGTCGATCAGCCCCCGGATCTGCTCGCCATAGGCGATGCGAAGCTCGTCGAAGCTGACCGCGCGGAAGCCCGGATTGTTGACGTCCGGCGACAGCGAGGCTGTGCGGTTGGTTGGTCCAAGAGCGCCGGCGACGAAGCGGCGCTTCCCGTCTGCCTTCTCCGCCTTGATCGCCGCCCGCCGCGCCAATCGCGCCCCGTCGCGGTTGAGTTCGTAGACCAAATCCTCCATTCCGTAGTCGGCCTGAGCGATCGAGGTCGAGGAGAAGGTGTTGGTCTCGAGAATATCCGCACCGGCAAGCGCGTAAGCCAGATGGATGTCTTCGATCGCCTGCGGCTGACTCAGGGTTAAGAGATCATTGTTGCCTTGCAGGTGGCGCTCGCAGGCATGAAAACGATCACCGCGGAAATGGGTCTCATCGAGATTCAGGCACTGGATCTGGGTGCCCATCGCTCCGTCAATAATGAGGATGCGCTGGCGCGCAGCCCTCATCAGCGCCGTCGTGGTGTCCTCATGTGGCGGCGACGCCGTCTCGATGGCCGGATTGGAAACCCAATTCATTTCACCTACCGCTCAAGTCGCGCGCTGACATAATCATATAAACATGTCTTTATATCAACGCAAGAGACATCTCCGCCCCTGCGATTTGCCAAATAGGCGGCGCCCCCTCAGAATGAGACCAGTCAATCCGGCGATCCTTCATCTCGTGTGAACAATACAGGCCGTGAGAGGAGACGGACCGAACTGGCGGACGCTTCCTTCAGCGCAGCTACCATCGACCGGACCGCCCTCCGACCGGCGCTCCGAGCATCCGATTCAAAAGTTCAGACAGGGTTTCAACTATGCCGGACAGGGCCGAAGCGCCAAGCAAACGCCCCTCAATCACCGATCAGGAGGCGCTTCAATTCCACTCGCGCGGGCGGCCCGGCAAGCTCGAGATCATGCCGACCAAGCCCATGGCGACCCAGCGCGACTTGTCGCTTGCTTATTCGCCAGGAGTCGCCGTTCCGGTCTTGGCGATCGCCGCCGATCCCTCAACCGCCTACGACTACACGACGCGCGGCAACATGGTCGCGGTCATTACCAATGGCACGGCGATCCTTGGCCTTGGCAATCTCGGTGCGCTCGCTTCCAAGCCGGTGATGGAAGGCAAGGCGGTGCTGTTCAAGCGCTTCGCCGACGTCAATTCGATCGATCTCGAGGTCGGGACGGAGGACCCGGACGAATTCGTCAACGCGGTGAGGTATCTCGGCCCGTCATTCGGCGGGATCAATCTCGAGGACATCAAGGCGCCAGAGTGCTTCTACATCGAGGAGCGGCTGCGCGAGATGATGGACATTCCTGTCTTTCATGACGATCAGCACGGCACGGCCATCATCGCCGCCGCGGGGATGATCAACGCCATGCATCTGACCGGGCGCGACATCCAGACGACACGGCTCGTCTGCAACGGCGCCGGCGCCGCCGGCATTGCCTGTCTCGACCTGATCAAGGCGATCGGGTTTGAACCCGCCAACGTCATCCTGTGCGACACCAAGGGCGTCGTCTATCGCGGCCGTCAGGAAGGCATGAATCAGTGGAAGTCCGCGCATGCGATCGAAACGCCGCTGCGAACGCTCGAGGAGGCGCTGAAGGGAGCGGATATCTTCTTCGGTCTTTCGGCCAAGGGAGCGCTGACCGCGGAGATGGTCCGCGACATGGCGCCCGATCCGATCATTTTCGCCATGGCGAATCCCGATCCGGAAATAACGCCTGAAGACGCGAAGGCAGCGCGTGACGACGTGATCATCGCCACTGGGCGCTCCGACTACCCCAATCAGGTCAATAATGTCCTTGGATTCCCCTATATTTTCCGCGGCGCCCTCGACGTCCGCGCCAAGACGATCAACATGGAAATGAAGATCGCCGCGGCGCAGGCGCTCGCGAGCCTCGCGCGGGAGGACGTTCCCGACGAAGTGGCGGCCGCCTACCGTGGCGCAAGGCCGCGCTTTGGCCGCGAGTACATCATTCCGGTTCCGTTCGATCCGCGCCTCATTCATGTCGTGCCGATCGCAGTGGCCAAAGCCGCAATGGCCTCCGCGGTGGCGCGGCGGCCAATTGTCGATCTCGAGGCCTACAAGGCGCAATTGTCCGCCCGTCGCGACCCAATCGCGGGCGCGATGCAGCTTATCATCGAGCGCGTCCGCCGCACGCCCAAACGCGTTGTGTTCGCCGAAGGCGAGGAAGAGCAGGTGATCCGCGCCGCTTATTCATTCGTCAATCAGGGACTTGGCGAGGCGGTACTGGTCGGCCGGGAAGAGCGTGTGCGGAGCGTCGCCAAGGCGACCGGTCTCGATCTCTCGGACAAGGGCATCGAAATTCACAACGCTCGCCTGTCGCACCGCAATTCGATCTACGCCCAGTTCCTCTATGAGCGGCTGCAGCGGAAGGGCTATCTGTTCCGCGACTGCCAGCGCATGATCAATCAGGATCGCAATTACTTCGCCGCCGCTATGGTCGCACGCGGGGACGCCGACGCGATCGTGACCGGGGTCACCCGCAATTTCTCGATCGCGCTGGAGGAGGTCCGGCGTGTCATCGACGACAAGCCAGGGCACCGCGTCGTCGGAGTCTCGATCATCCTGTCGCGCGGGCGACCGATTTTGGCCGCCGACACGGCGATCGCCGAGATGCCGACCGCCGCGGATCTCGCCGAAATCGCGATTGAAGCGGCGGGGGTGGCGCGCCAACTCGGCTACGAGCCGCGCGTGGCGATGCTAGCCTTCTCCAATTTCGGCCACCCGCCAGGAGAGCGCGCGCAGCGGGTGCAGGAAGCGGTGCGCATTCTCGACGCCAAGCGGGTTGATTTTGAGTACGACGGCGAAATGGGCGCCGACGTCGCGCTCAACAGGGAGCTAATGGCCGCCTATCCGTTCTGCCGGCTGAAAGATACGGCGAACGTGCTCATCATGCCGGCCTTTCACTCGGCCGCCATCTCCACACGCATGCTGCAGGAACTCGGCGGCGCCACAGTCATTGGGCCGCTGATCGTGGGGCTCGAGAAGCCCGTGCAGATCGTCTCCCTCGGCGCGAAGGACTCCGACATCGTGAACATGGCCGCCATGGCCAGCTTCAATATTGGCGGATGACGTTGAGCGTCTAACCGACGTCGACGGTCGTCGTCTGAACGCGCAGAAACGCCTTCTGATAGCTTCGTTCAATCAGGCTTGCCGCCTGTCCAGCAAGGCGAATGCCTTCCCGTCCAAGCTTTTCTACCGCGGAGGTGTCACGAAGCTTTGCGTACCTGTCCGCCGCGGCCATCGTCGTCTTGAAGGCTTGGCCGCCCTGGTCTGGCTTGAGAAGGTGATCCTGGATGGCGACTGCGGGGCAGAGCTGATAAACGCGCAAGCCGAAGCGACCGGGGTGATTGGGGAACAGCGCATAATCGGCCGGCAGCGAGGGGTTGGCTGTCAATTTCATGTAGCGAGCCGCGCCGTTCCGGGTGAGGATGTACGCGGCGCTGCTATGATGGCGGGAATAAAGTCTCGCGATCTGACGCTCGCCGACAGCAACGCGCTTTTCTCCGACCTCGACCTTCTGCAGATAGGTGTCGAGCTTAATCGAATGGGCGTCCGACGGCGCCCATGAGCCGCTGGCGACGACAGTCGCGAACCCCGGCTGGATGTGCACGTCATCCTCAAGAAAGCAGGCGAGGGGTTCCGGACCCTTGAGGAATTGAAGCCACGCCATCCTGTGGCTCGCCAGGCAGGCCAGTTCGAAACGGCTAAGGCCTTTTGTCGTCGGCGGATCGTTCGACCCGTCGACGGCAGGAATCCGCTCAAACTCGATGCCGTTCAACTGCGTCCGCATATGCGCGAGGCGTTCGGGATGGCGATCGAGGTTGATCAGGTAAATCTGCATTGCGCTCCCGCCGGCCCCTTCCATCCCGGCTCATTCAACGTCGAGCGCTCGCTGCTTTGATCGTCCCAGCGGCTGGCGGCGGAGACGCAGCGCTCAGACCTTCATCTGCGCTCCAAGCTCGACCACGCGATCGGAGGGCAAATTGAAGAAGTCCGGAGCGCTCGCCGCCTGTTTCGTCATGGCGATGAACAGTTTGTCTTGCCAGAGCGGCATGCCGGAGTTTGGCGCGGTCTTCAGCGTGCGTCGGCCTAAGAAGAACGAGGTGGTCATGATGTCGAACTTGAGTCCGGCCTTCCGCATCGCCGCCAGCGCCCGTGGGATGTGCGGTTGCTCCATATAGCCGAAGTGAAGCGTAACCAGCATGAAATCGGGCGACAAGCTCGTCATTTCGTATCGATTGGCGTTCGGCACGCGGGGTGTGGTCTCGGTGCGCACGTTCAAAAGGACGACCCGCTCGTGCAGCACCTTGTTGTGTTTGAGATTGTGCATGAGCGATGACGGCGCGGAGGTCGGATCGTTGGTAAGAAAAACCGCCGTTCCTGGAACCCTGACCGGCTTCGACTTCTCGAGCATCTTGATCAGGTCCAGCATCGGGATCGAGTCCCGATGCGTCCGAGCCTGCAAGATGACGCTGCCGCGCGACCAGGTCCACATCAGAATGAACATCGCTGCGCCAAGCGTGAGGGGCACCCAGCCGCCGTCCACAACCTTGTAGAGGTTGGCGAAAAAGAAACCAACGTCAACGACAAGGAACGCGCCTGTCAGCCCCAGCGCCGCCCAGAGCGGCCATCGCCACAGCTTCCAGACCACAAAGAAGGCAAGGGAGGTTGTCGCCACCATCGTGCCGGAGACCGCGATGCCGTAAGCGTTGGCCAAGGCGTCGGACGAGCGGAACAACAACACCAGCCCCAGGACCCCGAGCAGCAGCACGCGGTTCACGCGGGGAATGAAAATCTGCCCCTCCTGAGTGGGGGAGGTATGGACGATTTCGAGGCGCGGCAAGAGGCCGAGCTGGATCGCCTGGCTGGCCAGCGAAAAGGCGCCGGTGATGACGGCCTGGCTCGCGATCACGGTTGCGGCGGTCGACAGAAAAATCAAGGGCAACAGTCCCCAGCTCGGCGCCAGAAGATAGTATGAACTCGTCACCGCCTGTGGATTGTCGAGGATCAAGGCGCCCTGACCGAGGTAATTGCAGATGAGCGCCGGCAGGACGACGAACAGCCAAGCCGCCTGGATCGGCTTTCGTCCGAAATGCCCCATGTCCGCGTAAAGCGTTTCCGCGCCGGTCACCGCCAGAAACACACTGCCCAGAACAATGAAGCCGATCGTCCCGTGCGCCCGCATAAACAATAGCCCTGGGATTGGGCTCAAAGCCTGCAATATGCTCCAATCGGCCGCAATGTGGACAAGGCCAAGCACGGCGTTGACGGCGAAGAATACGGCCACGATCGGGCTGAAGAAAGCGGCGACTCTGGCTGTGCCCCGGCTCTGCGCGGCGAACAAGAGAACGAGGATGGCGACCGTCGCCGGCAGGATGTATGGCGCAAGGTCGGCGTCGACTTGCTTCAGCCCTTCGAGAGCGGACAGAACCGAGATCGCCGGCGTGATGATCGCGTCGCCCGAGAACAGGGCGGACCCGGCGACGCCCAGCAGGAAGGCGATCGCCGCGCGTTGCCCGAGGGCGCGTTGGGCGAGCGCCATGAGGGACAGGATGCCGCCCTCGCCCTTATTGTCGGCCTGCATCAGAAACAGGACATACTTGGCCGTCACCACGATAAGGAGCGCCCAGATGATGAGCGAGACCGTGCCGATCACGTCTGACCTGGGAAGGCCGGAGTCCTTGACTTGGCCCAGCGCCGTCTGCAGCGCGTAGAGGGGACTCGTGCCAATATCGCCGTAGACGACGCCGATCGAGCTGAACGCGAGAATCCAGAAGCGCCCGGATGAATGGGTCAGGTCGCCCTCTGCGCCATAAACTGGCGGCGGGACGGCGTCCTTCGAAATGGGTTGGGACATTCCTTAAGCGGACCTCGCGGTCGCCGGCTGCCGCCGGGCCGTCAAAATGGCGGGTGTCTATACTCCCTCATCCCAGGAACGGGAAGGGCTGAAGGTTTCTCGTTCCCTTAACGCTCAGCAATCCGTTTTGGCGCCGCCAATCTCACGCAAGGCCCGAGTAGCCCGTCAAGAGGCGGCGCGCCTCACGTGCTCAGCGACCAACCCAGCGACAATCTTCGGTTTCTCGACATTCGGCAAATGACCCGCGCCCGCTATGACCTCAAAGCGCGAGGAGGGAATGAGCGCCGCCGTATCCCTAACCAAGGAGACTGGCGTGGAGCCGTCCTCATCGCCGACTAGGCATAAGGTCGGCGCTTGGATCCGTTCGGCATATGGCCGCAGGTCGGCGCGCTTCAAGGCCCCGCAGGCGGCGAGATAGCCTTGTTTCGGGGTCCGCGTCAGCATGGCGCGCATGCCGGCGAGCTCGGCGGTCCGCTCGCTGCGGAACGCGGCAGTGAACCACCGCTCGAGGACGGAATCGGCGATCGCCTCTATGCCTCCGCGTTCAACCTCGGCCATGCGCTGATCCCAGGATTCGTCGGTTCCGATCTTCGCCGCCGTGTCGCAAAGCACGAGCGCCGCGACGCGCTCTGGGCGCCGGCGGTAAAACTCCTGCGCGATCACGCCCCCGATGGAAAGCCCGACAATGGTTGCCCGACCCACGCCAAAGCTCTTGAGAAGCGCAGCGAGATCGTCCGCGTAGTCGGCCATGCCGCCCTCGGCAGGGCCGGATTCGGAGAGGCCGTGGCCCCGCTTGTCATAGAGGATGATGCGGAAGTCCGGCGCAAGGATCCCGGCGACCTCGGTCCAGATGCGGAAATCGGTTCCGAGCGAATTGATGAAGACGAGCGGCGGCGCGTCGCGCGGCCCAAGGTCGGAAAAGTGGACGACGAGGCCATTGGCCCTGGCGAACTTCATGGCGCAAGTTTCTCACGGGCCGCGAGGCGCGTCGCGGAAGGTCAACTCATAGCAGATGAAAGGGAGCGGCGCGCGCCCCGCGAGGCGCGCCCTCGGGGCTGAAACCGAGCCTAGCCGCAATTTTACCGGCGCCCCCTCAGGATTTCAAAGGGTTACGACCCCGTTTAGTTCCGCGGCCGCCGAGGACGGAAAATGGGGCCTGGGAGCCTCCCCTCAATGCGCCCAGCGCGTAGTATATACATTGTTATCATGTTTAAACGATCTGACCCAAGCGCCGTCAAGGCGGGCGTTTCCCGGGCGGACCGCGACGCGCGTCGCGGAAGAACGTCCACCAGAACCAGAGGAGCGCGAGCGGCGCCCCAATATCGACGACCGCGTCGAGGCCGGGGATCGGGGTCGCCGGAATGACCAGCATGCCCGCGGCCGCCTTCGCGCCGACGCGATAGGCCAGCGCAACCAGGATCCGCTTTAGCGGATTGTCGTCCGGCAGGCACGAAATGATGACCAGAAGCGCCGCGAGCATCACGCTCATCGCGACGACGAAGACGAGCAGGTCGCGGATGATCCGTTCGACCGCGTTCAACGCCTCCATGGGGCCTCTCCATGCGCCGGAGCGGGGACGCTCCGCCGACGCGCCGCTCAGGTGCGAGACGGGCGCCACTTCCTTTACCGTTCAGGTCGTTTGGATTCAAAGGGTTAGGACATGGTCAGGTTCGCGCCCGCAAGCTTGTCAATCCATTAGGCTCACTTTTCTGCAGCTGGCGACTGCGCCAGCGGCCCGCCGTCTCGGCGTGATTCTCAATTCTATCAGATCACTATTGCGATATAGTCCGCTCGTTGCCGTTGCGAACATGTCAGCTTCTTTTCGCGCCCTTCCTTCCCCCAGCGCTGGCGCGGCATAAGAGCGCAGACGCGCGTGATTCATGATAGCATCGCAATCTCGAGGCGGCGCCATGACGGAAATGCGCAAGATCGCGGCGATCCGATGTCGTCGGCTACAGCCGGCTCGCCGGGGCGGACGAGGATCGCACCCTGGCGCGGCTGCGGGGCCTCCGCAGCGATCTGATTGATCCCGCGGTCGCTTCGCATCGCGGGCGCATCGTCAAGCGCACCGGCGACGGCAGCCTGATCGAGTTTCGCAGCGTGGTCGACGCGGTGCGCTGCGCGGTCGAGGTGCAGACCGGCATGGCCGAGCGCAACGCCGGCGTCGCGCCCGACAAGCGCATCGAATTCCGCGTCAGCATTCATCTCGGCGATGTGGTCGAGGAGGCCGACGGGGATCTGATGGGCGACGGCGTCAATATCGCCGCGCGATTGGAGAGTATTGCCAAGCCCGGCGCGATCTGTCTGTCGGAGCAGGCTTACTGGCAGGTCAAGGGACGGCTCAATCTCGCCGTTCGAGATCTCGGCCCAACCAAACTCAAGAACATTGCCGAACCGATCCGGGTCTATTCGCTCGACGTCGGCAACCCGACCCAGGCGAAGCCCGTCTCTGTTCCAGCGTCCGAAAAATCCGTCCCGCCCCGCCTTTCCATCATCGTCCTGCCGTTCGCCAATATCGGAGGCGGCGCGGAGCAGGAGCACTTCGTCGACGGCGTGACCGAGAGCCTGACGACCGACCTTTCAAGGATACGTGGAGCCGTAGTGATCGCCCGCAATACCGCGTTCACCTACAAAGGCAAGCGGCTCGATGTAAGGACGATCGGGCGCGAATTGAACGTCCGCTATGTTCTCGAGGGGAGCGTCCAGCGCAGCGGAAACCGCATGCGCGTCAACGTACGGCTTATCGACGCCGAAACGGTCAATCATCTCTGGGCCGAGCGGTTCGACAAGCCGCTCGCCGATCTTTTCGGCATGCAGGACGAAATCGTCGCGCGCCTGGCGGGTGCGCTGAACGCCCAGCTGATCGCCGCCGAGGCGCGACGAGCGGAAAAAGCGCCGACCCCCGACTCGATGGATTACTATTTTCAAGGTTTAGTTTGGTTCAATAGAGGCGCAACCCCTGGCAATCTAACGCAGGCGCGCAGCTTTTTTGATCGAGCGTTGTCGGCCGACTCCCACAACATCGAGGCGCTTATTGGATCGGCCCGCCTGGACGTGCGCGAGGGCGCAAATTTCTTTGTGACCGATCCCATGGCAGCCTTCGCGGCGGCCGAAGCGAAATTGACCAAAGCCTTGTCGTCGGTCCCGGACCACGCGCGCGGGCATAGGTTGTTGGGGTACCTCGAAATATTGACCAAGCGCGCTGAGCAGGGCATCGCCAAATGCGAACGCGCGTTGGAGCTGGATGGAAATCTTGCTAGCGCCCATGCCTTTATCGGAATGGGTAAGATTATTATCGGTTGCGCCGAAGAAACAGAGGCTCACGTCGGTGAGGCCCTGCGCCTCAGTCCGCGCGATACTAATGCCCATACCTGGAAGATCTTTGCGGGCACCGCGAAGATTATTCTCGGCGATTATGAGCAGGCGGTTGCGTGGTTCCGACGGTCGATCGAGGGCAACCGAAATTATCCGACACCTTATTTCCTGCTAGCCGCTTCCCTCGCGCAGCTTGGTCGACTGGATGAGGCGCATTCCGCGGTCAAGGCCGGTCTCGTGCTCAACCCGGCCTTCACCGTCTCCCGCGCCCGCGCCGCTTGGACGGCGATGAGCGACAACCCGACGTTTCAAGCCCAACTCCAGCCCCTTTTCGAGGGACTGCGCAAGGCTGGGGTACCCGAAGAATGATCGCCGCCCGCCGCCTCGCTGCGATCATGGCGATCGACGTCGTTGGCTACTCGCGTCTGATGGGCGAGGACGAGGCGGGGACAGCGCGTAGCGTTCGCGAGCATCGCGAGGCGGCGCGGCCAATCGTGGCGGGATTTGGCGGCCGAATCGTCAAGACGACTGGCGACGGTCTGCTGTTGGAGTTTCCTTCGGTTGTCGGAGCCGTCGAATGCGCGATCGCAATTCAGAACCTTATGGTCGAGCGAAACAAGGAGACGCCCGAGGCCAAGCGCATCGTCTACCGCATCGGCGTCAATCTCGGCGACGTTCTGATCGAGGGCGACGACATTCTTGGCGACGGGGTGAACATCGCAGCGCGGCTGGAAAGCCTTTGCGAGCCGGGCGGCGTGTTGATCTCTGGCGCGGCCTACGACCACGTGCGCGACAGGACCGACGCTGACTTCGTCGATCTTGGCGACAGGGACCTCAAGAACATCGCGCGGCCGGTGCGGGTCTATGCGGTGGCCCTGGGCTCGCCGAGTTCAGCGCGCGCGCCGGCCTCGGCGCCCGAAAAATCCGTCCCGCCGCGCCTGTCGATGGTCGTCCTGCCGTTCGCCGTGATCGGCGGCGATTCGGAGCAGGAACATTTCGTCGACGGGGTCACTGAAAGCCTGACGACCGATCTTTCACGGATTCGAGGCTCGTTCGTCATCGGACGCAACACCGCATTCACCTACAAGGGCAAAGCGGTCGATCTGAAGCAGATCGGCCGCGAGTTGAACGTGCGCTATGTGCTAGAGGGCAGTGTTCAGCGCGCGGGAAACCGCATGCGCTTCAATGTGCAACTTCTCGACGCAGAAACAGGCAATCACCTTTGGGCGGAGCGGTTCGACAAGCCGCTCGCCGACCTCTTCGACATGCAAGATGAAATCGGAGCGCGCCTGGCGGGCGCGCTCAACGCCCAGCTCGTTGCCGCTGAGGCGCGACGCGCGGAGAAGGTTCCGACTCCCGAACTCGATGGAGCTCTATTTTCAGGGCTTGGCTTGGTACAATAAGGGGATAACCCCCGACAACTTGGCCCAGGCACAAAGCTTCTTCGATCGCGCGCTCGCCGTCGATCCCGACAATGTAGACGCGCTCATCGGATCGGGTGCCGCAGACTTCGTCAGGGGCGCCAGTTTGTTCGTCACTGATCCCAAGGCGGCCTTCGCGACGGCCGAAGCGAAGCTGACGACGGCCCTGTCGTCAGTCCCGGACCATGCTCGCGCGCATATGTTGTTGGGAATTGTCGACATGTGGACCAAGCGCGCGGCAGAGGGGGTTGCTGAATGTGAGCACGCGTTGGCGCTCGATCGAAATCTTGCCGCTGCCCACGCCTTTATCGGACAAGGTAAAATTTTCATCGGCCACGCCGAAGAGACTGAGGCCCACATTGCCGAGGCCCTGCGTCTCAGTCCGCGCGATACTCAGGCTTACGCTTGGATGGTTCACGTCGGCCAAGCGAAAAATCAGCTCGCCAGTTGGGAGCAAGCGGTCGCGTGGTCTCGCCGGTCAATCGAGGCCAACCGAAATTTCCCGCATGCGCATTTCATGTTGAGCGCCGCCCTCGCAAATCTTGGTCGACCCGACGAGGCGCGTTCCGCAGTCAAGGCCGGAATTGCGCTCAACCCCATCTTCTCTATCTCCGGCGCCCGCTTCTTTTGGACGGCACAGAGCGACGACTCGACGTATCTGGCCCAGCTCGAACCCATTTTCGAAGGCCTGCGCAAGGCCGGAGTTCCCGAAGAATGACCGCTGTGCCTCACGCGGTGCTCGCGGCCTTCCTGCCCAGCGCCGCCTGCGCCGCCGCGAGGCGGGCGATCGGGATGCGGTAGGGCGAGCACGACACATAGTCGAGACGCGCCGCCTCGCAAAACGCGATCGAGGCCGGATCGCCGCCGTGCTCGCCGCAAACGCCGAGCTTGAGATCAGGCCGCGTCTTGCGGCCACGCTCGGCGGCGATGGTGACGAGCTCGCCGACCCCTTCCGTGTCCAGGGTTACGAACGGATCGGCCTTGAGCAGCCCCTTGAGGGTGTAAAAGCCGAGGAACGAGGCCGCATCGTCGCGCGACACGCCGAGCGTGGTCTGGGTGAGGTCGTTGGTGCCGAACGAGAAGAACTCGGCCGTCTCGGCGATCTCGCCCGCGCGCAGCGCGGCGCGCGGCAGTTCGATCATCGTGCCGACGGAATAGGGGACCTTCACGCCCGTCTCCTTCGCCACGGCCTCGCCCGCAGCGACGATGATCGCCTTGACCAGATCGAGTTCGGGGCGGCCCATCGCCAGGGGAATCATGATCTCGACGGTCACCGGCTTGCCCGTCTTGCGCCCCGCCTGAATCGCGCCTTCGAAGATCGCGCGCGCCTGCATTTCCGCAATCTCCGGATAGCGGATGGCGAGGCGCACGCCGCGGAAGCCCAGCATCGGATTGAATTCGTGCAGTTCGGCCGCGCGCGCGCGCAATTTGTCGGCGCTCACCTTCATCACCCTCGCGACCTCGCTGATCTCCTCGTCAGTTTTTGGCAGGAATTCGTGCAGCGGCGGGTCGAGCAGGCGGATGGTGACCGGCAGCCCGGTCATGATCTCGAACAGTTCGGCGAAGTCCTGGCGCTGCATAGGCAGGAGCTTGGCGAGCGCGGCGCGCCGTCCCTGCTCGTTGTCGGCGAGGATCATTTCGCGCACCGCGACGATCCGCTCGCCGTCGAAGAACATGTGCTCGGTGCGACAGAGCCCGATGCCCTCCGCGCCGAACGAGCGGGCGGCGCGCGCATCCGCCGCCGTCTCGGCGTTGGCGCGCACCTCCATGCGCCGGACCGAATCCGCCCAGCCCATGAGGGTCAAGAAATCGCCGGTCATCTCGGGCTTCACCATCGGCGCCGCGCCCGCCATCACTTCGCCCGAGCCGCCGTCGATGGTGAGGATGTCGCCCTTCTTCAGCGTTGCGGCGCCCGCCGTCATCGTCTGCCGCGCATAGTCGATGCGGATTGAGCTCACGCCGCAAACGCAGGGCTTGCCCATGCCGCGCGCGACTACCGCGGCGTGCGAGGTCATGCCGCCGCGCGTGGTCACGACGCCTTCGGCGGCGTGCATGCCGTGAATGTCCTCAGGCGACGTCTCGACCCGGACCAGGATCGATTTTCGTCCAGCCTGACGCAGAGCCTGCGCCTCGTCGGCGGAAAACACGATCTCGCCGCTCGCCGCGCCGGGGGAAGCGGGCAAGCCCGTGGCGAGGGCGGGCGGCTTGTTTTTCGGGTCCAGCGTCGGGTGCAGGAGCTGATCGAGCGTTGCCGGTTCAATTCGCGCCACCGCGTCCTCGCGGGAGATGAGGCCTTCGTTCGCCATCTCGACCGCAACCTTGAGCGCAGCCTTCGCCGTGCGCTTGCCGTTGCGGGTCTGCAGCATCCACAATTTGCCGCGCTCGACCGTGAACTCGAGATCCTGCATGTCCTTGTAATGCTTCTCGAGAAGCTCGGTCGTGTCGGCGAACTGCTTGAAAACGTCGGGCATCAGCGCTTCGAGCGACGGCCGGTCGGAATGGGCGCGCCTTCCGCGCCGCCTCGGTGATGTTCTGAGGCGTGCGGATGCCGGCGACGACATCCTCGCCCTGAGCGTTGACGAGAAACTCGCCGTAGAGCGCTTTGTCGCCGGTCGAGGGATTGCGGGTGAAGGCGACGCCGGTCGCCGACGTTTCCCCCATATTGCCGAACACCATCGCCTGCACGTTGACCGCAGTGCCCCACTCGGGGGGGATATGGTTGAGACGCCGATAGGTGATGGCGCGCTGGTTCATCCATGACGAGAACACCGCGCCGACCGCGCCCCAGAGCTGGTCGCGCGGATCTTGTGGGAAGGGCTTGCCGGTCTCCTCGACGACCCGCGCCTTGTAGTCGGCGATCACGGCGCGCCAATCCTCGGCGCTGAGGTCGGTGTCGAGCGAATAGCCCTTGGCTTCCTTGTATTGTTCGAGAATGTCCTCGAAATTGTGGACGTCGACCTCGAGCACGACGTTCGAATACATCTGAATGAAGCGGCGATAGGAATCGTAAGCGAAACGCGCGTCGTTCGAGGTCCTGGCCAGCGCTTCGACCGACGTGTCGTTGAGGCCGAGGTTGAGAACCGTATCCATCATGCCGGGCATCGAGGCGCGCGCCCCTGACCGCACCGAGACAAGCAGCGGGTTGGCCGCGTCGCCGAATGCCCGTCCGGTCAGGCGGCCGACCTCGGCGACTGCGGCGTCGACCTGCGCGGCGAGGTCGGCGGGATAGGTTTTACCGTTGGCGTAGAAGTAGGAGCAGACTTCGGTGGTGATGGTGAAGCCCGGCGGCACGGGTAGTCCGAGCGAGGCCATTTCATGCAGGTTCGCGCCCTTGCCGCCGAGCAGGTTCTTCATCTCCGCCCGGCCTTCGGCGCGCTCGGCGCTGAACGAGTAAACCCACTTCGTCATTGTCGATCCCCAATGTCCAGCGGAAGAACCCGCGCTCAAGCCGGGCGCAACCCCATGCCGAAGCTCACCCATCCAACCCCGTGAAACAGGAGGTCGACGCCGAGCAGCGTGCCGATGACATAAACGCTGTCGACCGGCCAGCGACTGAAAATGATCAAGCCCAAGCAGGATCGTGACCGCGGCGGCGAGAAAGATGAGCGCGCGCGGGTGGTCGGGCGGAAGCTGCGCAGCCAGGAAGGCCCGCACCACCCCGGCGGCGATGAGAGCGCGCCAAGGACGAGCGTCAGCGCGACTGAGGCGAGGACGGGATCGACGATGCACAGGAGTCCAACGGCGAGATAGAGAAGGCCGCCGACCACCCAGAGGAAAAATCGTCCCCAGGTGCGCGAATGCATGCCGATGCCGATCTCGGTCGCGCCGGCGACCAGGAACAGAACGCCGTTAAGCGTCACCGTCACGATGGTCGCGATGAGCGAAAAGAACAGCGCCGCGACGCCGAGGACGACCAGAAGCACGCCGAACGCGGTGATCGCCGCCCATTTTTCCCTCAGGCGCTCGACGGCTTCGCCGAGACTATGCGCGCTCCCGACGTTCGACACGTTCGACATTGCGTTTCTCCCGGCAGCGAAGATGAGGCCAAGGCCTAGCGCTGGCGCTTGAGCTCGCCAAGCACTTGCGCCGCATATTCGACCATCGGCACGATGCGGCCATAATTGAGCCGAGTGGGCCCGATGACTCCGAGCACGCCGGCGATGCGATGGTCGCTGTCCCTGAGCGGCGCCGCGATCATCGACGATCCGGAGAGCGAGAACAGCTTGTTCTCCGAGCCGATGAAAATCTTGACGCCCTCGCCGGTCTCGGCGCGATGCAGAAGCTCGATCACGTCGGTCTTGGTCTCGAGGTCGGCGAACAGCGTGCGAATGCGCTCGAGATCCTCCGAGGCGCGCACGTCGCCGAGCAGGTTGGCCTGCCCGCGAACGATCAGTTGGTCGCGCGGTCCTCCGGCGCCGGACCATGAGACAAGGCCGGCTTCGACCAGGCGGGCGGCGATGTCGTCGAGCTCCTGGCGCGCCTCGCGGCGGGCGGCTTCGATTTCCGCTGTCACTTCGGACGAGGGTGCGGCCGCGAATGCGAGCGTTGAGAAAGTTGCTGGCCTCGACCAGCGCCGAAGCGGGCATGCCGGGAGGCGTCGCGATCACGCGGTTCTCGATCGAGCCGTCCTCGGAGACCAGGATCGCCAGCGCCCGGGAGGCCTCCAGACGCACGAATTCGACGTGCTTGAGCCGCGCGTCGGTCTTGCTGGTCAGCACCACGCCAGCGCCGCGAGTGAGTTCCGACAGCAGGCTCGTCGTTTCGGCGAGCGCGCCTTCGAACCCGCCCCCCTCCGCCGCCGCCCGCACCTGACTGTCGATGCGCGCGCGCTCCTCGCGTCCCAAATCCCCGAACTCGAGCAGCGCGTCGACGAACAGCCGCAAGCCCTGCTGGGTCGGCAGGCGCCCGGCGCTGGCGTGCGGAGCGTAGATGAGGCCGAGCTCCTCGAGGTCCTGCATCACGTTGCGAACCGAGGCCGGCGACAGCGACATCGGCAGCATGCGCGACAGATGACGGGAGCCGACGGGTTCGCCGGTGGAGAGATAGGAGTTGACGATGTTGCGGAAGATCTCGCGCGAACGCGCGTTGAGCGTCGTCAGCGCGCTCGACTCGGCGGGACGTTCTGCGGGGGCCGACATGGGGACAAGAATGGCCGGAACTCGGCCTCGCGCGCAAGGCGACGCCGCTTCACGCGCCCGCGATTGAAAAGATGGCCATGAACTGCCAAACATGGCCCGCAAACGAGACGGGAAGCGAGGAGCGGCGTTGGGCGAGGGCTTTGCGATCAGGCGGACAGATTCTCATCGACCAGCTCGTCGCGCAGGGGGTCGAGCGGGTCTATTGCGTTCCGGGCGAATCCTATCTCGCCGCCCTCGACGCGATGAACAACGCGCCGATCGAGCTCACCGTCTGCCGGCAGGAGGCGGGCGCGGCGATGATGGCGCTGACCGAGGGGCGGCTCACCGGGCGGCCCGGAATTTGCTTCGTCACCCGCGGGCCCGGCGCGACCAACGCGGCGCATGGGCTTCATATCGCCGAGCACGATTCCGCGCCGATGATCCTGTTCATCGGCCAGGTCGAGCGGGCGATGATGGGGCGCGGCGCCTTCCAGGAGATGGACTATCGCGCCCTGTTCGCCTCGACCACGAAGCTCGCGACGCAGATCGAGACCGCCGCGCAAATCCCGGAAATTGTCCAGCGCGCGTTTCACATCGCGATGCAGGGCAGGCCCGGGCCCGGTCGTGATCGCGCTGCCCGAGGACATGCTGACGGAAATGGCCGCCGTGGCGGACGCGCCGCGCGCGGAGGCGGTTCCGATCTGGCCGGGCCTGACGCAAATGGCCGAATTGCAGAAGATGCTGTGGGCGGCGGAGCGGCCGATCGCCATCCTCGGCGGGAGCGGATGGACCAAGCGGGCGAGCGCCGCCTTCGCCCGGTTCGCCGAACGCTTCGACCTGCCGGTCACCGGCTCCTTTCGCCGCTCGAGCGCCTTCGACGGCGAGCATGACAATTTCGCCGGCGAAGTCGGCCTCTCGATCAATCCCAGGCTGAAAGCGCGGGTCGAAGCGGCCGATCTTGTCCTTCTTGTCGGCGGGCGCATGTCGGAGGCGGCGTCGCAAGGCTATACGTTGTTCGGCATTCCCGCCCCAAAGCAGCGGCTGGTGCACGTCCATGCCGACGCTCACGAGATCGGCCGCAACTACGCATCCGACCCTCGGCATCGTCGCCACGACGCCCGAGTTCTGCGCCGCCCTCGAAGGCGTCGAGCCGCCGTCGAAGATCCGCTGGTCGGCCGAGACGCGCGCCGCGCGGGCCGACTATCTCGCCTGGAGCGAGCAGGCGCCGCGCCAATCCGGGCCGGGTGCAATTGAGCGAGATCATGTTCGCGATCCGCCGTCGCTCGCCCGACGGCATCTTCACCAACGGCGCGGGCAACTTTTCGATCTGGGTCGGCCGTTTCCTGCGCTTTCGCGCGATCGAGCAGCAATTGGGCCCGACGTCGGGCTCGATGGGCTTCGGCCTGCCGGCGGCGATCGGCGCCCAGCGCCTCTATCCAAAGCGGACGGTCGTCTGCTTCGCCGGCGACGGCGACTTTCTGATGAACGGGCAGGAATTCGCCACCGCCGTTCAATATGGCCTGCCGATCATCGTGGTGCTGATCGACAACGGCATGTACGGCACGATCCGCATGCATCAGGAGCGCATGTATCCCGGGCGCGTCATCGCCACCGCGCTGCGCAATCCCGATTTCGCGGCCTACGCGCGCGCCTTCGGCGGCCACGGCGAAACGGTGGAGGAGACGGCCGGGTTCCTGCCCGCATACGAGCGGGCGCTGGCTTCCGGGCTGCCTTCGATCCTGCATGTCAAAGTCGATCCCGACGCGATCACGCCAACCACGACCTTGTCCGCGATCCGCGCGCAGGCGCTCAAGAAGCGCGCAAGCGTTTGAGGTCAGGCCGTGGCCGTCATCGCGAGCGAAGGCGAACCGATCCAGAGCGGATGCGATTAAGTCGGCCCAAGCTCGTCATTGCGAGCGAAGCGAAGCAATCCACGGGAACGTAGGGCTGGAGCGCAGGCTCTGGATCGCCACGCCCTCGCTTCCCTCCGGCTCGCGATGACGAGTCCATGAATTGCAGGGTCCCCTACCCCGCCGCTCGCGGCGCGTAGGACGCCGGGTCGAGACTCGCGGGCCTTCCCTCAAGCGAAAGCTCGGTCGTTCGCGGCGCCGTTCGCGCGATGATCTCGCCGCGGCGGATGACGAGAAGCCGCGTCGCGCGCAGCCGCACCGCTTCGATCGGGTCGGCGGCCTGCAACAGCACCATGTCGGCATGGGCGCCGACGGCGAGGCCGTAGCCCTCGAGCCCGAGGATGCGAGCCGGGATCTCGGTCACCGCGTCGAATGTCCAGCGGATCGCCTCGCGGCTCGTCATTGGCGCGCCATGGACCGCCATATGCGCGACATCGAGCATGTCGGCGCCGCCGAGCCCATACCAGGGGTCCATCACGCAATCCTGCCCGAGAGCGACGGGAATCCCGAGCGCGCGCATCTCCGCGATGCGCGTCATTCCGCGCCGCCGGGGATACGCATCGTGGCGGCCCTGAAGCGTGAGATTGATCAGCGGATTGGCGATCGCGCATATGCCGGATTCGGCGATGAGCGGCAGCAGCTTCGAGACATAGTAATTGTCCATCGAATGCATCGAGGTCAGGTGCGACCCTGTCGCGCACCGGCCGAGGCCGAGCCTCTGCGCCTCGCAGGCGAGAGTCTCCACATGGCGCGACATCGGATCGTCGCTCTCGTCGCAATGCAGGTCGACCATCAGCCCGCGCCGCGCGGCGAGCTCGCAGAGCGCCTTCACGGAAGCGGCGCCGTCCGCCATCGTGCGCTCGAAATGCGGGATGCCGCCGATGACGTCGACGCCGAGGTCGAGCGCGCGCTCAAGGTTCAGCACCGCGTTCGGCGAACGCAAATAGCCGTCCTGCGGAAAGGCGACGAGCTGCAGATCGAGATAGGGCTTCACCTTCTTCTTCACCTCGATCAGCGCTTCGACCGCGACCAGCCGGTCGTCGCACACGTCGACATGACTGCGAATGGCGAGCAGGCCCTGCGAGACGGCGAGATCGCAGTAGCGCAGCGCGCGCTCAGCCACCGCTTCGTGGGTGAGATGGGGTTTCAGTTCGCCCCAGAGCGCAATTCCCTCGAGCAGCGTGCCGGAGACATTGAGGCGCGGCAGGCCAAGCGACAGCGTCGCGTCCATATGAAAGTGGCAATCGACGAATGGCGGCGCGAGAAGGTATCCGCGCGCGTCGATCGTCTGCCGCGCCAAGCCGGCGACCGCCGGCTCGATCGCGGCGATGCGGCCGGCGGCGATGGCGATGTCCTGCCCTTTGCGTCCGTCCGGCAGCGTGGCGTTGCGAACAATCAGATCGAAGGCCATGCGCGCTCCCGCTTCTCCGCTTCACTCGTCGCGTATCTCGCTACGGCCGATCTCGCCGTGGGCGACCTCCCCGTCGGTCGGACTGGGGAAGCGGTTCGACGCGAATCGAATGACGAAGACTGCGAGCGCGAGGATGAGAGTAGCGCTCGCGAGAATGAGCACGCCGATGTCTGGCGCCTCCTCATGTTGGACAAAGCCGATCAAATGGCGGGTCAGCGCGGTGATGCCGACATAGAGCAGGAACCGCACCGGCATGTGATTGGTGCGGAAATATATGCCGACCATGGAGCCGATCTCGAGATAAATGAACAGAAGCAGCAGATCCTCGATCGTGGCGGCGCCCTTCTGGACCATGGCGTAGAAGGCCGCGGCGGCGGCCCAGACGGTGGCCGCCCCGATTGCGAACAGCGCGAGAAGATGGAAGACGTCGGTCAGCAACCGGCCGACCGGATCGGCGAACGACAGCATCCGCCGGTCGAGGGTCTCTGGCGGGATTTTTCTCGTCCGTCATTGCGCTGGCCCTCCGCCGCGCGCTCCAAAGGTGTTTCGACGTTCGGCGCGCGCAAAATGCGCGATTAGTTTATGCGGCCCAACCGTGCTGCGCCAAGGCGCGCCGACGCCCCGATCTCAACCGTCGGGGCGTGCTCGGCCTCGAGCCGCGCCTCGTCGGCGTCGCTTTCGGCCGCTCGAGCGCAGCCGCTATTTCTTGCCCAACTGGCTGTCCATGCCACCCGCGAGCATTTCGATCGGCGGGCGCTCTTTCGTGTCGGCCAGATAGAAGCAGACGATCTCGGCCGGCTCGCTCGCCGAGGCGTTGTCGAACTTGAGAATGGTGTGGCCGGCCGGCTCGAAGAAACTGTCGCCGGTCTTGAGAAGCTGAACCGGCTTCCCTTCCAGCTGCAAGTGAAAGCTTCCGGCCGTCACCACGCCGACGGTCGAGATCGGATGGCGGTGCAATCCCGTCGGCTGGCCCGGTCGCAAATTTGATCCGTGCGCCTTTGATCAGGCGCACGGTCGGATTCGCCGAGGGCAGCTCCTCTTCCAGCAGCGGTTCGCGCTTGAGCGGGGGAAAGCGCGTGTCAGCCATGACGGTTCGACCCCCTATTGCCGCGCCATCGCGACCTTCGCGCGCGCGTGCTTTTCTTCCTCCGTGTCGGCGATCAGCTTGCCGGAAATATCGACCGTGACCTCATGGATCGTGCCGGTGAATTCGAACGGCGGGCCGTAGAGCACGCTCACCGGCGAGCCGGAATTGCGGCCGATGAACACGCCGCTGCCGATCCCGAGCGCGAGCGGCACGGTGTAGGGGAGCTTCATCTCGCCGACGAGCTTCTTGTTGATGTAGAGCTGCGCCTTGCCCGCCGCGCCCTTGCCGGTCTTCAGGTCGGGCTCGCCGGTCTTCTCGAACTCATAGCGAAGCGAGACCTTGCCCGCCGGCACGTCCACGTTCGAGGCGAGATGAAATTCCTCCGCGCCGACATAATTGTGAACGTAGTGCAGCTTCTTGTCCTTCACGAACAGGGTGTAGCCGCCGACATTGCCGCCGTGACAGATCAGCACGCCCTCCGCGCCGCCTTTGGGAATCTCCACATCCGCAGTGAGGCTGTGCGACTTGTTCAGGAGCTTCGCCGCGACATTCTCCGGGATCATCTGGGTGTCCGGATAATAGACGTAGGTCTTGCGGGCCTTGGTCAACTCCGGACGCTCGTCGGCGAACCGCATCGTGCCGCGACTGTCGAGCGGGAAGACCTTGTACTTGCCGGCCTCCGTGTACCAGAGCGCGATCATCTCGATCAGCTTCGGCCGGTTCGAGGCGGCGAGATCGGTCGTCTCGGTCGGGTCCTTGGAGAGGTCGTAGAGCTCCCAGTTCTTGGCGTCGAGTTCGCGCAGCATGTCTTCGGTCAGCGTGAGCGAGCCGAAGAACGCGCCGCTCTTCCTTGAACGAAGTTCCAGGGAACGGACACACCGCCCGCCAGCCGTCGTGATAGATCGACCGGTGGGCGAACATCTCGAAATATTGCGTCTTGTGCCGGCTTTCCGCCTTGGCGTCCTGGAAGACATGGGCGAAGCTCACGCCTTCGATCGGTGATTGGCTCACGCCGCGAACTTGCGTCGGCGCTTCGATCGCGAGCGCCTCGAGCACGGTCGGGACCATGTCGATCGCGTGCGCGAACTGGTGGCAGACCTTTCCCTTGCCCTTGACGCCCTTCGGCCAGTGAACGAGGAACGGATCGGCTGTCGCCGCCGCGATAGGTTTCGCGCTTCCATCGCTTGAACGGCGTATTGCCGGCGTTGGTCCATCCCCAGGCGTAGTGGTTGAAATATTTGGGGCCGCCAAGTTCGTCGATCGCCGCCAGATTCTGCTTCAGGTCGTCGGGCACATTGTTGAAGAACTTGTTCTCGTTGACCGACCCGTTCGGTCCGCCTTCGGAGCTCGCGCCGTTGTCGGAGATGAACATGATCAGCGTATTGTCGAGTTCGCCGAGATGGTCGATGAAATCGATCAGCCGGCCGACGTGGTGGTCCATGTGCTCGCAGAAGCCGGCGAACACCTCCATCATCCGCGCATAGAGTTTGCGCTCGTCGGCTGGCAGCTTGGCCCATTCCTGAACGTCGGGGTCATGGCGCGAGAGCTTGGCGTCCTTGGGCATGATGCCGAGCTCTTTCTGCCGCGCGAACACCTTCTCGCGATAGACGTCCCAGCCCTCGTCAAACTTGCCCTTGTATTTGTCCGCCCATTCCTTCGGCACGTGATGGGGCGCATGGTTCGCGCCCGGCGCGAAATAGAGGAAGAACGGCTTGTCGGGCGCGACCTGTTTCAAGTCGGCGATGAAGCCGATCGCCTTGTCGGCCAGATCGGCAGTCAGGTGATAGCCTTCTTCCGGCGTTTTCGGCGGCTCGACCTGATGATTGTCGTAGACGAGGTCGGGATAATATTGATGGGTGTCGCCGCCGAGGAAGCCGTAATAGCGCTCGAAGCCGCGCCCGAGCGGCCAGCGGTCGTAAGGGCCGGCGGCGCTGATCTGCTCGGAAGGCGTGAGATGCCATTTGCCGACGCAATAGGTGGCGTAGCCCTGCTGCAGCAGCATATCGGACAAAAAGCCGTTCTCGAACGGGATCGCGCCATTGCCGCCGGGATAGCCGGTCGATCCCTCGGTGATGCAGGACATCGCGTTGGAATGATGATTGCGGCCGGTCAGAATGCATGAGCGCGACGGCGAGCAGAGCGCGGTCGTGTGCATGTTGGTGAACAGCAGGCCATTCTTGGCCAGCTTGTCGATGTTGGGCGTGTTGATCGGCGAACCGTAGCATCCGAGCTGGCCGAAGCCGGTATCGTCGATGACGATGAAGAGGACGTTGGGCGCGCCTTCCCTGGCGCGGACCGGCGAGGGCCAGGCCGGCTCCGATTCGCCGATCGTGCGGCCCATGCGGCCTGGGAATGTCGTGCCGGGCTTATATTCCTTGAGCGCCATTTTTCCCTCCCCTGCGGGTCGATGTTGAGCCCGATCTTCTTTCATTTGCGCGTGGCGCGCCAGCCGCGATGAGGCCCGAGATCGCGCCTGTAAGTTTCGGTGCGGAACCTACTGTCAGAAGATTTTGCGCAACGGCTTCGGAGCGGCAATCCGTATAAGCACTCAAGCTCGGCAGCCGGCGTGCGCTATCCGTTCTTCAAGTGAGGTGCGTGCAGCGCGAGGTCGGCTGGGCCGAGGCGGTCCTTCGCCGCCCGTGACTGATGCCAGTACGGGTAGATGAGCGGCGGCAGGCTCGCCTTGTCGAGGCGGGCGCGCTCGTCGTCGGCGAGCTTCACATCGACGCTGGCGAGATTGTCGCGGAACTGCGCCTCGGTGCGGCCGCCGATGATCAGCGACGTCACCGCAGGCCTGCCGAGGAGCCAGGCGAGCGCGATCTGCGCCGCCGAGACCTTGTGCGCTTCGCCGATCGCCACCAGTTCGTCGACGATTCCCCACAGCGCATTCTCGTCGCGCACCGGCGGCTCGCCCCAGCCCGCGACCTGGCGGGTTCCCTCGGGCTGGGCCTTGTTGCGGCGATACTTGCCGCTGAGCAGCCCTCCGGCGATCGGCGCCCACGCCAGAACCGCGAGCTTCTGGTCGATGGCGACGGGAATGAGCTCGTATTCGGCCTCGCGCGCCTGAAGCGAATAGTGAATTTGTTCCGAGACGAACGGGATGCGGCCGTCGCGGCGCGCGACCTCCATCGCCTTCATCATGTGCCAGCCGGACCAGTTCGAGCAGCCGATGTAGCGCACCTTGCCCGCGCGCACGAGACTGTCGAGCGCCTCCATCGTCTCCTCGAGCGGCGTCAGGCCATCCCACTGATGCACCTGATAGAGGTCGATGACGTCGGTCCTGAGCCGCTTCAGGCTCGCTTCGCATGCGCGGATCAGGTGCCAGCGGGAAAGGCCGCGATCGTTTGGCCCCTCGCCCATCGGAAAGCGCGCCTTGGTGGCGATCAGCATGCCGGGCTTGCGCTTCTGCCCCATCGCCTCGCCGATCAATTCCTCCGACGCGCCGCCCGAATAGACATCCGCGGTGTCGATCAGATTGACGCCGGCGTCGGCGACGATGTCGATCAGCTTGCGCACCTCGTCGAGCTGGAGATTGCCGACCTTGGCGAAATTTCCCTTGCCGCCGAAGGTCATCGTTCCCATCGTCAAGACCGAGACCTTGAGGCCCGAATTGCCCAGCTGCCGGTATTCCATTCGCCGCTCCTTGCTCGCCGCCCGAATTGTCGCGCGGGGACTAACATGCCAGCTGCGGCCGGCCAAGATCGCCGGCGCGGCCGATAACGCGCTTGTGAGCCGGCCGCGCTTAAGCCGCGCATTCTGTCTGAACGCCATGGAAGGGCGGACTTGCCGCTCGCGGGGCTTTGTGCGCATTTGTCCCGCCGTCCCGACCTTATCCCCTCCTCAGGAGCTTGACTTGGCCCTCGCCTCGCTTCGCCGGCTCGCTTTCGCCGCCGTTTTTTCCGCCGCGGCGCTCGCCGCGAATGGCGCTTTTGCCGCTGCGGCGGCGCCCGAGCCCGATCGAACGGTCGACATGGCCGCGGTTCTCAAGCCCGGCCCGTTGCCCGAACTGGCGATCGGCGACCCGTCGGGCGTGCCGGTCGTCGAATATGGCTCGCTGACCTGCCCCCATTGCGCGACCTTCAGCCGCGAGATCTTTCCCGAGCTGAAGAAGGACTACATCGACACCGGCAAGGTCCGATTCATCTTTCGAGAATTCCCGCGCAACGCGCTCGACGTCGCGGCGTTCGTGCTCGCGCGCTGCATCGGCGACGACAAGGCGTTCGCGGCGATCGAGCTTTTGTTCGCTGAGCAGGACAAGTGGGCGTTCGTCGACAAGCCGCTCGAGCCGCTGATCGCCGCCATGCGTCCGGCTGGCCTCACGCATGACCAGGCGATGGCGTGCCTCAAGGATCAAGAGAAGGCCGACGCGATCGTGGCCATCGGGAAGCGGGCGACCGACGAGATCAAGATGACCGGCACGCCGACATTCGTCATCGACGGCAAGGTCTATGGCGGAGAGCTCACCATCGACCAGCTGAAGGCGATCCTCGATCCGCTGATCAAGAAGTAGCGCGCCGACAGCGCCCTCACCAGGCCAGAAACCGCCGGCCGGCCAGCGCGCCCACCCCCATGCAGATGAGGGTCGCGAGCGGATACCAGGTCGCCACGAACAAGGGCGAATCGTCCGGGCAGGACGAGGCGTAGAGCAGCGCCGCGACGCCCGCGGAGGCCGCCCCCGCGAGCGCGCCGGTCAGCGCCGGGTGGAGCGGCGCCCCGGCGCGCAGCGCGACGATCAGCGCAGCGAGAATGGGCGCGGCCAGCATCGGAATCGTGATCGTGCAGTGCATCGCGTTGTGGCCCATGAGCCGGGACATCCACTCGCTTTGCGGCACGAGCAACAATTCCGCGACGACGCCGGCGGCAAGCAAAATGAAGGGCGCAATGAGCCAGAGCGCGAGCGCCCTTGGCCTGGCGTCAGGGCGGGCGAGCCGCAGCGTCAACAGAAGCGACGGCAGGGCGAAGGCGAACGAGTCGACGAACTTCAGCCCGAAGCGCATCGTCCTCAGGCCTCGTCGATGTCCGGCCTCGGGCGAAGCAGAAGGTCATAGAGCGCGAGGCTGCCGACAAGCCCGGTCACCAGCGCGACCGCGACCCGCCGGCCGAGCCGGATCGGCTCGGGAACGGGATCGGCGGCAAGCGCGGCGATGAATTCGGAGGTTCTCACTCGACCGACCTCCGCCAGGCCGCGCCCAGCGACTTCAGCGCGCGATGGAGCGCCACCCTGACCGCGACCTCGGACATCGACAGGCGCTTCGCCGTCGCGGCGATCGACTGGCCGTCGAGGGAGATCGAGGTCACGATGTCACGCTGGCGCGGAGCGAGCGTCTCCAGAAGCTTGCGCGCGTCGCTCAGCGCGTGCGGGTCCTCGGCCTCCGGCGCGGCCAGGAACTCCTCGAAATTCTCGAGCGGCTCGATCCGCCGCCGGCCGCGGCGGCGCAGGGCGTCGACGACCTTGTGTCGCGCTATGGCGTAGACCCAGGGCGCAAGCGGCTGCCCGGGGTCCCAGGTATGGCGCTTGAGATGGATCGCCAACAGGGTCTCTTGCACCGCATCCTCGATATCCGCGTCTCCCGTCCCGGCGCGCGCGAACGCGGCGCGCGCCATCGCCCTGACCGACCGGCCGATGTCCTCCAGGAGCCGCCGGTAGGCGCCCTCATCGCCCGCGATCGAGGCGATCATCATGCGAGACCAGGGATCGTCCGGGGGACCCTTGATGGGCTGGGCTTTCATACGGGCTTCGTTTCGTTTCCTCTGCCGTTACAGGTCCGGGGAAATATTTTCTCTCGAAGCGCGAATGGGGTGCCGATGTAACATGCTCGGGCGCGCTGGCGAAGACGCCAACGCCGTTCATTGGAAGACGAGGACTGGAGAACGCCATGACCGTCGCGGATCGCCGTCCTTCGAAGGGCCTTGTCGCGCCGAGCGTCGGCGTCGGATTCAAGCCCGAGCATTTCGAGGCGATCGTCGATACGCGTCCGGAACTTGGGTTTTTCGAGGTCCACGCGGAGAACTACATGGGCGCGGGCGGCGCGCCGCATCGGCGCCTCGACGAGATCCGGGAGCATTATCCGCTTTCGCTGCACGGCGTCGGCCTGTCGATCGGCTCGCCCGGGCCGCTCGACCGCGCTCATCTTCTAAGGCTGGCCGCGGTCGCCAAGCGCTTTGAGCCGGCCCTCGTGTCGGAGCACCTTGCCTGGTCGACCCACGAGGGCGCGTTCCTCAACGATCTTTTGCCGCTGCCCTACACGGACGAAACCGTCGCCCGGGTGTCGGAGCATATCGACGAAGTGCAGAACGCGCTTGGCCGGACGATGTTGCTCGAAAATCCCTCCACCTACGTCGTGTTCGCGGAGAGCACCTGGGCGGAGACCGATTTTTTGCGCGAGATCATGCGCCGCACCGGCTGCGGCCTCCTGCTCGACGTCAACAACGTGTTCGTCAGCGCGATCAATCACGGCTTCGATCCCGATCGCTATCTCGCCGATTTTCCGCTGTCCGCTGTGGGCGAAATCCATCTCGCGGGCTATTCCGAGGACAGCGACGAAGCGGGTCTGCCGCTCTTGATCGACGCCCATAATTCGCCGGTTCGCGACTCCGTTTGGGCGCTCTATGGCGAGGCGATCCGAAGGCTCGGGCCGACGCCGACGCTGATCGAATGGGACAACGACGTTCCCGCCTGGCCGACGCTTTTCGCCGAAGCGCGCCGGGCGGAGCGTACGATTGTCGAGACCGCAGCCACCCTGGAGCGCGCCGATGTCGTTTGAGACGACGATCGGCGCTTTTGCGAAGGCGCTTGGCGATCCCTCGGCGGCGACGCCGCCGATGACCCGCGGGCGCATGGGCGCGCCCGACAAGCGCCGCTTCGCGGTCTACCGCAACAATGTCGCCGTCGGGCTCATCGGCGCGCTCGAGGCGCGCTATCCCGTGTCGCGCCGGATCGCGGGCGACGGCCTGTTCCGCGCCATGGCGCGCGCATTCGTCCGCGCCCACAAGCCCCGCTCGCCGGTGATGATCGCCTATGGCGAGGCGTTTCCGGAGTTCGCCGACGCCTATCTCGCAGCCGCCGACGTTCCCCCTCGCGTCGCCATGGCCGCCGACGTGGCGCGGCTCGAGAACGCCTGGGTCGAGGCCTACCACGCGGAGGACGCTGCCGTCGCGACTGTCGCTGATCTCAGCGCTCTCGGCATCGAGGCGCTGCCGCAAACGTGCGTTGCGTTCCATCCCGCGGCGCGTCTTTTGCGCTTCTGACTCCCGCCGCCTCGACCTGGGCGGCGTATCAGGACGGCGCCGATCCGACCGCCCCGATCACCTTCATCCCGGAAGACGCGCTCATCACGCGCCCCGACTGCGACGTCCAGGTGCGCGTCCTCCCGGCGCTTGCTTATGATTTCGCTCTGAGCCTGCGCGATGGCGCGACATTGATGGACGCCGCTCAGGCGCTGAACGACCCCGCCTTCGACCTCGGGACCCATCTCGTCGGATTGGTCGAGTCCGGCGCCGTCGCCGCCATCCTGCCGGGACCAGCGTCATGATCGCCGACGCCGCCCGCACGGGCTTGTTCGCCCCATCGAACCCGATCGCCCGCCTCACCAGCCTCGTCTTCGGGCTCGTCCCGGCGTGGCTGCCGCTCCTCGTCCTGCGGCTCGCGCTGGCGCGGCCTTTCTTCGCTTCGGGGCTCACCCGCTGGGACGGCTGGTTCACGCTCTCCTTCGGCGCGAAGATCCTGTTCGCGCAGGACTACAAGCTCCACCTCTTCGGCTCCGAGATCCCCTTCCCGATGCCCGACCTCGTCGCGGCGATGGCGAGCACGGCCGAAATCGTGCTGCCGATCCTGCTCGCGTTCGGATTCCTCACCCGCTGGGCGGCGCTCGGCCTTTTGTGCATGACCGCGATCATCCAGCTCACCTATCCGGACGGCTGGGCGAACTTCCATCTGTACTGGGCGGCGATGGCGCTTGCGATCATCACTTTCGGCCCCGGCGCGATCTCGCTCGACCGGCTCATCGGGCTCGACGGCTGGAGCGCAAGGCGCAGGGGCGAGTAAGGGATCGGCTTCGAGGCTTTCTCATTTGTCGCCTCGAGCGCCATGTTGTCCGCGCGGATCGTCGACCGGGTCCAGATAGTCGAGACCCAGCGGCCCGATTGCTGAGACTTGCGTGACGTACTCGCCGGACTTCGCCCAATGGAAGTGCGGCGTGTCGCCGGGGAGAACAATGACGCTGCCCGGCGGATACGCCTTCACCTTATCGCCGTCGAATTGCTCGCCCAAGCCCGATATAGAAGACGCCGGACATCACCGTGTAGATTCGATCTTCCGGATGCTTGTGCGGCATCAGCTTGACGCCGTGAGGGACCTTCACCCGGATCAGGTAAGGGCCCGGCTTCAAGGGCTCGCCGACCAGGACAGCGAGGCGAACTGACGGCGGAAACGCGGGAAACGGCTTCCAGTCGATGTCCTCCGGGAGCACCGATCGAAAGGCGGATTGGCCCGGCTCGTGTACCTGCGGCATCGCGTGCTCCTTTCTCATTGGCCGTGCGCTAGGCCGACTTGCCTGTCCTCTGGCGTGCAAACATCAAAGCGGAAAGCCGTAGCCCGATCGTCATTGCGAGGAGCCATAGGGCGTCGAAAGACGCCCGTCTTTCGACGGGCTATCGCGACGAAGCAATCCAGAGAACGCGGGCGCCTTAGGTTCCCCTGCGATTGCTTCGCTCCGCTCGCAATGACGGCGCTGGTTCCATCCAATCACACCCCCCTCTAATGAAAAGGCTGCGCTCGGCGCTCAAGCCGAATGCGACCCTCACCGCTTCGGATAGGCGGTGAAGACGTAATCCTTGTCTGCACGATCGTGTGGCAGGCGAAGCCGCATTTGGCGTCGTGCTCCTGCGGCGGCGAGTTCGTTTGTCATCGCCCGGCCTGAACGTCTCGGACGCGGGATCATATTCGAACTGCGCGTATCCCCATCCGCCGCTGTCGGCGAACCTCTTGCTGTCCTTCACCATGAAGTCGACGTCATGCAGCGCGCCCGGCACGATCGGCTCGCCGGGCTGGTCCTCGGCCTTCTTCGCCGTCCAATGGATCTTCGCCAATCTCGCGCCGTCGGGGAAAGGCTTGCCGTTGCCGGGGATGCCCGCCCTGTAGGCCTCGATCATCACAGGATTGCCGAGGATCGTCGCGAGCCTGTCGCCGTTGTGACTGACAGCGACGACCTGCCAATCTTCGTATCCCCTGAAGTCGGCGAAGGCGAGACCGCCCGGCACCTGCAACGAGTATCTGTCCTGCGCCGCCAGCGCGATTCCGGCCAGGACGCGACGGACAAGACGACAATCGCGACTGCGGCTTTGGCGTTACTCTCAACATGAGCGCCCCTCCGTTCATTGGTGATTTTCGATGCAATTGCGCTCCGGCGACGAAGCCGGCGCGAATTCGAACGAAACCACTATTCGGAGAGCGCCGCGGGATCGCCGCAAAGCAGCGCCCGCGCAGTTCAATATCCAATGCCGCGGGCGCTCACCCCTCATGGGCCACCTGCAGGCGTCTTGAAGTCGGGCAAAGACTGCGCCGAACGAAAACAGGCGTCAAGCGCCCGCTCATGCGACAGTTTTGCGACAGAAACCTGGCCTCTCGCGCTATTGACGCGCCCGAAAACGCCGTGGCTTTAAGCCCTTCGACGACGCTCGTCCCTGAAGGAGACCTGATGACCCACTGGCCGCGGCACGGGCGCATCGACGGCCCGATCGTGATGATCGGCTTCGGATCGATCGGCAAGGGAACGCTGCCGCTGATCGAGCGTCATTTCGAATTCGACCAGAGCCGCTTCGTCGTCATCGACCCGGACGATTCCGACCGCAAGCTTCTGGACGAGCGCGGCGTCGCGCTTCGTCCACTCGGCCCTCACGCGCGACAATTATCGCGACGTGCTGACCAAATATCTGACCGCGGGCTCAGGCCAGGGCTTCTGCGTCAACCTGTCGGTCGACACCTCCTCGCTCGACCTCATGCGCCATTGCCGCGAGATCGGCGCGCTCTATGTCGACACCGTCGTCGAGCCCTGGCCGGGCTTCTATTACGACAAGTCGCTCGGCAATGAGGCGCGCACCAATTACGCCTTGCGCGAGACGGTGCTCGCCGAACGGCGCAAGAATCCCGGCGGCTCGACCGCCGTCTCCTGCTGCGGCGCCAATCCGGGCATGGTGTCCTGGTTCGTCAAGCAGGCGCTGGTCAATCTCGCCCACGATCTCGGCGACAAGGCGCCGGAGCCGAAGACCAAGGACGAGTGGGCGCGCCTCGCGCAGCGCCTCGGCGTCAAGGGCGTGCATATCGCCGAGCGCGACACCCAGCGCGCCAAGAGCCCGAAGCCGCGCAACGTGTTCGTCAACACCTGGTCGGTCGAAGGTTTCCTGTCGGAAGGCATGCAGCCGGCCGAGCTCGGCTGGGGGACGCCATGAGAAATGGGCGCCCGCCGAACGCCGGCTTCCATGAAGAGGGCTGCGGCGCGGCGATCTACATCAACCAGCCCGGCGCCAACACGCGCGTGCGCTCATGGACGCCGACCGCGCGGGCGCAGTTCGGCTTTCTCGTCACCCACAACGAGTCGATCTCGATCGCCGACTATTACACCGTGCGCGACGACAAGGGCGCAGCCGATCTACCGGCCGACCTGCCACTACGCCTATCATCCGTGCGACGACGCGGTGCTTGAGCCTGCACGAATTGTTCGGCCGCGCCGGCGAGATCCAGAGCGCGCACCATATTCTTGGCGAAGCCGAGATTCTCGACGGGATCGACGAACTGGGGGTGCTTCTCTACGGCCACGCCCGCAACGCCTATTGGTACGGCTCGCAGCTCTCGGTCGAGGAGACGCGCGCGCTCGCGCCCTATCAGAACGCGACCGGCATGCAGGTCACGTCAGCTGTTCTGGCCGGCATGGTCTGGGCGCTCGAGAATCCGAAAGCCGGAATTGTCGAGGCGGACGAACTGGACTTTCGCCGCTGCCTCGAGGTTCAGACGCCCTATCTGGGGCCGGTCATCGGCGTCTATACGGATTGGACGCCGCTTGCGGGTCGCCCTGGCCTTTTCCCGGAGGACATCGACGAGGGCGATCCTTGGCAGTTCAGGAACGTGCTGGCGCGATAGACGCCAGCACGGCGGCCTTAAGCCGCCAGTTCGTGCGATGATTCGGAACGCGTGAGCGCGGCGCCAACCGCCTTGCGCGATGCGCCGATGAGCGCATGCAAGCCGTGCGACGGCGGCAGCGCCGAGGCCGGGAGGGCCATAGCGATTGAGCGGCGCAAGCTGCGCGCAGAGATCGCTTGACGAGGAGCGGGGGAGCCGACCGCTCTCCGTGCGCGATGGGTATTGTGTGAGCAATTCATTTTGGTTCTGGTTTTTTCTTAGTTTGTGTTCGTCCGATCAACGTTGGACAGATGTACAGATAGGGCGCAGGACTCTAATTTCAATGCATGGTAATTATGTAATTAACTACCCGGTGGTGGGGGACAGCATCTCAAACTGGCCGTCCGCTCGCTGCCCCTCGCCCGCTGCCCTAACTCAAGGCTCCGCAATGATTTTCAGCTCGACCAGCCGCCGCCAGACGGCGCGCGCCAGGTCGTCTTCCGTGCGCCCCGCGGCCTGGATGCGGCCCACATACGGAAAGTTGATCGTGCCGTCCGGCTCCACGCGCGTGGTCGTGTCCAGTTCGGGATGATCGACGATCCGGATGGCGACGACATCCGAATTCGTCAAAACGCGGCCCCCGGCCCGCGCCGCCGGCGCCCCTGCAGCGGCCGACAGCAGAAAACCAATGCAAATTGCCCGATAAGCTGCTCTCATCGTCGCCCGCTCACGCTCGCGCCGCCCCGGCCGGACGTTCGATCCCGAAGCCTGACCAATTTGACCATAACGCCTCGCGCAACTAAAGGAGCGGCATGCCCCGTACGGTCAACCTCTACGAAGCCAAGACTCATCTCTCGTCCCTGGTCGAGGCCGCCGAGCGCGGCCAAGAGATCATCATCGCCAAGAACGGCGTCGCCAAGGCCCGTCTCACGCCGATCGGTCCGCTCAAGCGGATCCGCAAGCCGTCCGGGCTCCTCGCCATCAGCTACATCGCGGAGGACTTCGACGCGCCCGACGCCGAATTGACTCGCCTTTACGAGGCCGAGGCGTGAGCCTGCTGCTCGATACGCAGGTGTTTCTGTGGTTCGAGAGCGGGTCAGCAAAGCTCTCCGACTTCCTGCGCAGAACAATCGGCCGGGAACTGGACGTCTATGTCAGCGCGGCGTCCTTCCTGGAAATCGCGATCAAGCAGCGGGCCGGCAAGCTCGCGCTCGAGGGGTCGCCACGCGCCGCGGCGCTCGCGGCCGGCTTTTTCGAACTGGCGGTCGGCGGCGCGGACGCCGAAACGGCGAGCGCGCTCGACTGGGACAATCGCGACCCGTTCGACCGCATGCTGGTCGCCCATTGCCTCAACCGCGATCTTGCGCTCGTCACCGCCGACCCGCGGATGCGCGGGCGCAACGATATCGCCGTGATGTGGGCCGGATAGGCGCCGCTCGACCCGGCGCCGCAAGCCATCCAATCAGCCGGCCCGCTCGCCGCTTCGCGCCGTGCGCAGCCGTTCGGCGTAGACATTGATGATGAGCGCGACGAGCAGGATCAGGCCGCGGATGAGGATCTTGAGGAAGCTGTCGATCTTGACGTAATCGAGGCCGTTGTTGAGGACGCCGAGCACGAACAGGCCGACGATCGTGTTGCCGATGCCGCCGCGACCGCCGAACAGGCTCGTGCCGCCGACCACCACAGCGGCGATGGCGTCGAGCAGGAAGGTGTCGAATTCGTTCTGCTGGGCGGAGCCGAAATAGGCGACGCCGATCATGCCGGCGAAGCCTGAGCAGACGGCCGAGATCACCATCACCGCGCCGACGATGAAGCGGACGTTGACGCCGGAATATTCCGCCGCCTCACGGTTGCCGCCGACCATGTAAACGTAGCGGCCGAAGCGCGTGTAGGTCAGCACGAGATGGGCGACGAGCAGGAAGATCGCCGCGACGATGATGATCCAGGGCACGCCGAAAATCGTCTTGGATCCGAGCGTCAGAATGAGAGGCGGAACCGTATAGGCGATCTGGCCGCGCACCAGCACCGCCGAGATGCCGGCGCCGATCTGCATCATCGCCAAGCGTCATGATGAAGGACGGGATGCCGATACGCGTCACGCCGAAGGCGGTGAGGAGGCCGAGCGCGAAGCAGGCGGCGAGCGCCAGGATGATCGCGACCGCGCCAGGCATCGGCAGATTGGCGATGTTCACATAGTCGGGCTGCAGCGTGAAGAAGGTGAGCACGATCGCCGTCGCGTTGGCGATCGCGCCGACCGAGAGGTCGATCTCCGCGGTGAGAATGACGAAGGTCAGGCCGACCGCCATGATCGCCGTGATCGACACCTGCTGGAGGATGTTCTCCAGATTGCCGAGCGTGGCGAAACTCGGGCTCGCGATGCTGAAAAATCCGACCAGCACGATCAGGGTGATGAAGGGCGCGATATTGCGCAATTGATCGCGCAGGAAATCGCCCAGCCGAAAGGCGCGTGTGGATCCGACCTCGGCGCTCTGAATATCCATGCTTAGGCTTATTCCTATCGTCAGGCTGCGGCGAGCAGCTGATCCTTGCTGATCGCTTCGCCGGCGAATTCATGCGCGATCTCGCCCTTGCGCATCACCAGGACGCGGTCGGCGAGCGAGAGAACGGTTTCCGGCTCCGTGGAGAAGACGACGATGGCGATGCCGGAATCGCGCAAATGCCGCACGATGCGCACCACGTCCTCCTTGGCGCCGACGTCCATGCCGCGCGTCGGTTCAGCCAGGAGGAGAATCCGGGGCGGGTGGGTCAGCCATTTGGCCAGCGCGACCTTCTGCTGATTGCCCCCCGACAAGCCGCCCAGCCGCAATTCGATGTCGGGCGGGCGGATGTCCAGGTTCCTGACCTGCTCCCTGGCGATCTCCCGCTCGCGGTCCGGCTTGAGCAGCCATTTCGACAGCCGCTCAAGGACCGCGATCGACACGTTCTTGTACACCGGCTCGTCGCCGAACAGCATCGTGCGGCGGCTCTCGGCGACATAGGCGACGCCCGCCTTCTTGGCCGCCGTCGTGCTCTTGAGCGTCGTCGCCTTGCCGTCGATCTCGAGCGATCCGCTCTCGGGACGATACTTGCCGAACAGGGTCCGCGCCAATTCGAGCTGCCCGCAACCCATGAAGCCGTAAATGCCGAGAACTTCGCCGGCCCGCGCCTCGAACTTGAGATTGCGATAGGAAGACGCGAGCGTGAGGTCATTCGCCCGCAGCACGACCGGCGCCTCCGGGCGGCTGTCGAGCTTGATCGCGCCGAGGTAGCTTTCCTCGAGCTCCTCGCGACCCGAGCCGATCATGCGCTCGATGATCCAGGCCTTGTCGATCTTGGGCGTGACCGCGGCCGTCTCGACCTTGCGGCCGTTGCGGAAGATCGTGATCGCGTTCGAGATCTTGAGAATGTCGTCGAGGAAATGCGAGATGAAGACCATGCTTCGGCCTTCTTCGCGCAGCCTCGAGAGGACGCCGAACAGCCGTTCGATCTCAGGCGGCGACAAAGCCGAAGTCGGCTCATCGAGAATGATGATGCGCGCGCCGGAAAACAGCACGCGCGACAATTCGACCAGCTGCTGCACGCCGATCGGGAAATCGCCAAGGCGTGCGCGCGGGTTGATGTCGAGCCCGAGGTTCTTGAGCTCTTCGGCCGCGCGCTCGGCCATCCGCCGCCAGGCGACGACGCCCATCCCGTTGACCGGCTGTGCGCCCGAGAAAGACATTCTCGGCGACGCTCAATTCCGGCGCGACGCTGAGCTCCTGATGCACCATGCCGATGCCGGCGGCCAGCGCATCGCGGGTGGAGCGGAAATGGACTTGCCTCCCGTCGACGCGCATGGTTCCGGAATCGGCCGAATGGACGCCGGCGATGATCTTCATCATCGTGCTTTTGCCGGCGCCGTTCTCGCCGGCGAGACCATGGATCTCGCCGGCGTTCAGCGTGAAGTCGACATTCCGAAGCGCCTGGACGCCGCCAAACGACTTCGAAATGTCAGTCAGTTCGAGCAGCGCCATGGGGCTTCGACAGGCTCAGATCAGGAACTGCTCCTGCATCCACAGCATGCCGTCGGCGTTGGCCTTGGTGACGACCGGGCCGTCGGTGACGATGTTCTTGGGGATGCCGGCCTTCGCGCCCTGGAGCACGGCCTGTACGCCCGCGACGATCGACCCGCCATGGATGCGGCAGGACGGGTTGCGGACGGTCGCAAGCATCTGGCCCGCCTGGACCGCCTTGATCGCCGGCGGCATGGCGTCGCAACCGCCGATCTTGATCTCGGTGCGGCCCTTAGCCTGCATCACCTTGTAGGCGGCGAGCGCCATGTCGTCATTGTGGAAGTAAGCCGCGTCGATCTTCGGATATTTGGTCAGGAGCGTCTCCCAGATGCGCGCGACCTTGGTCACGTCCCAGTCGGCGGGCTGCTCGTCGAGAACCTTGATCTTCGGATACTTGGAGACGACGGAGTGGAAGCCCTTGGCGCGGCCTTGCGCGCCCGTGTGGCCGAGCGCGCCCTGGGTCATGACGATGTTGCCTTCGCCGTTGATCGCGTCGACCAGCGCCTGGGTCACCGACGCGCCCATGAACACGTTGTCGGGGCGAGGAACGAGAGCACCTTGATCGTGTCGAGCGGCGCGATCAGCGTGTCCATGTCGATGACCGGAATGCCGGCGTCGATCATCTTGTTGACCGGAGCGGTCAGAGTGCCGATGCCGAACGCCTGGATGGCGACGAAATCCCACTTCTGCGAGGCCATGTTGTCGATCGCCGCGCGCTGCTTGACCGCGTCGAGCTGGCCGTCGAACCAAGTGACGTCGACATTGAACAGCTTGCCCCAATATTCGGCCGCCTGCTTGCCCTGGGCGCACCAGGTCGCCTGCAATCCGGCGTTGGAGAACGCGGCCTTGAGCGGCTTCGGCGATTTCCCGGCCGCTTCCGCCAGCGCGGAGGCCATCATCGGATTGAAGCCCATGCCGCCAAACAGCGCCGCGGCCCCAGCGCCGGCGACCGCCGCCTTCATCAGCTTGCGGCGGTCCTGCGAAATGTCAGTCTTAGAGTCGGTCATGATTTCCTCCCTGCGACCCGGCGTTCCTCGCCGCGCGTCGTCATACGCCCAACCATGACATAGAACGTTATTGCGATTCAATACCCGGCGCGGCGCGGGGAATCCGCATTCCGCCTTGGCTGCGCGGCGCCCTGCGACGCGGCGCCGTCAAACGCGCTCGCTAGCGCGCACTCGCCGAAGACGGACGCTTGAGCCGCATCGCGAGCGCGAGCCCAATGAGGACGCCAAGCGCCAGCGGCAGGAGCGAGGGCTGCGGCATACGCTGAAAGCGCACGCCATCCTTGTCGATCACGATAAACCCGAGGGGCTCTGGCCGTCATGGCGCCGCCAAGACCCTTGGCGATGAGGCCGTCGCCGACGCCAAGGCGAAGCGGGCTTGCGCGACGGGAATGACCGTTCTCTCCCCGTCGACGATCGGCGCGCCGAACACGGCGTTCGCATTCGCTTGCTTGCCGATTATTTGCGCGAGTTCGATGAGGTCCGGCGAAATGGCCTTCTGCGGAGCTTCCGGTCCAGCGTCCATCAAGCGCCCCATCTCTTCACCTCTTCAGCCGGTTGAGCAAACAATAACTCGGCCCCGGCGCGTTTTGATCCATTTCAATCTCAGGGGTCCGGGCTCTCCAGAGGCTGGCGAGTTTGCTAATGTCGCGATCCGGCAAAGAGGATGAGGATCCATGGCGACCCATATTGCAGAGATCAAATGGGCGGCGAAGGAGAGCGGCGAGGAATTCCTCAAAGGCCGCTTCAGCCGCGCGCACACGGTGAGCTTCGACGGCGGAACAATGGTTCCCGCGTCGGCCTCGCCCCATGTCGTGGGAAAATGGGCGGTTCAGGCGGCGGTCGATCCGGAGGAAATGCTGGTCGCGTCGCTCTCGAGCTGCCACATGCTGTCGTTCCTGCATCTGGCCCGTCTCGCCGGCTTCGCGGTCAGGGCTTATGACGATCACGCCGAAGGGATGACCGAGGAAATTGCGCCAGGACGGCTCGCGGTGACCAAAGTGAAGCTCAGGCCGCAAATCGAGTGGGCGGGCGCCGCTCCGGACAAGGAGGAGCTCGACCGGCTGCACCACGAGGCGCACGAAATCTGCTTCATCGCCAATTCGGTGAAGACGGAGGTGACGGTGGAATAAGGGTTATCGTTGCTCGATCTCGTCGGGCCGCGAGGCGTGAGGGCCTGGCGTCCTGGCCGGGCTTGGCCCGGCCATCCACGCGACGCCGCTTCAAAACACGAGTCGAATGAGGCAATGGACAGCGCCAAAGGCAACCGGAAGAAGGCTTCCTATCGTTGCAGCTCGCTCGCGCGCTGTGCGCTTCGCCGAAACGCGTGGGTGGCCGGGACAAGCCCGGCCATGACGCTCGAGGCCAATGGGCGCGGAATTCGGAATATGAGGCAGGCTTTCCCCGCGCTTCTGTCCCGCAATTGACAACGCCCGCCCGGCGGCCGAAACGACCCGCGCTTCAAAAGACAGGACCCCGATGACCGACATCAGCCTTGAGACCCTGATCGACAAGGCCTTCGAGGATCGCGCCAGGATCACGGCCGACACCAGGGGCGAGGTGCGCGACGCGGTGGTGAAGGCGCTCGACCTGCTCGACCGCGGCAAGGCGCGGGTGGCGGAGAAGCTTCCCGGCGCCGTTGGCCCGAATTCGTGGAAGGTCAACCAGTGGCTGAAGAAGGCGGTGCTGCTTTCCTTCCGCCTCAACGACAATGCGCTGATCGAGGGCGGCCCCGGCCAGGCGACATGGTGGGACAAGATTCCCTCGAAGCTCGAGGGCTGGGGCAAGAAAAGCTTCAAGGAGGCCGGCTTCCGCGCCGTTCCCGGCGCGATCGTCCGGCATTCGGCGTTCGTCGCCCGCGACGTGGTGCTGATGCCGAGCTTCGTCAATCTCGGCGCCTATGTCGACGAGAAGACCATGGTCGACACCTGGGTCACCGTCGGCTCCTGCGCGCAGATCGGCAGAAATGTGCATCTCTCCGGCGGGGTCGGGATCGGCGGGGTGCTCGAGCCGTTGCAGGCCAACCCGACCATCATCGAGGACGACTGCTTCATCGGCGCGCGCTCGGAAGTGGTCGAAGGTGTGATCGTGGGCCAAGGGTCGGTCCTGTCGATGGGGGTGTTCATCTCCGCTTCGACCAAGGTGATCGACCGCGCGACCGGCAAGGTCCATGTCGGCCATGTGCCGCCCTATTCGGTGGTCGTCCCGGGCTCGCTTCCCGGCAAGCCCCTGCCCGACGGCTCGCCCGGCCCCTCGCTCTATTGCGCGGTGATCGTGAAGACGGTCGACGCCCAGACGCGGGCGAAGACGGGCATCAACGAGCTTTTGCGGGAGTGATTCATCCTGCGAGAGCCGCGATCGAGGCGGCGCGATTGTGGCGTTAGCGACAGCCGTATGACGCGTGGATGTCCGGCATTTGGCGCCCGGCCGGGTCGGCCACCCGATAGCGGGAGTCAACCTGAACCGACCTTGCCGATCTGTGACGGTCATCACAGACAAATTCGGCCAAATCCGAGCAAACTGACTGAGCTGGGCAACCTCGGGGGGTAGGGGCGCCCGCGCTTGCAATTCTTGGTTGGAGGCAGGGCAAGCGCCGAAACGCCGCCGCGACTGCGGGAGAAATTGCGATGGCCGATCCCGTCGAGAAGATGCCGAACGTCTGGACCCCGACGGACCCCGTCGAGAAAATGCCGAATTTGCAGCCGCCGATCAATTGGTGCCCGGCCCCTCCGAAGGTCGTCAGCCGGGACGTCTTTCCGTACCAGGCCAATGAGGTCGCAATCTCGCACACCGAAGCCGGTCATCTCGCCCCGGACGTCGTCCTGACCGGCGCAGCGGCCAGCAGCTCCTTATGCCAATTTCTTCTTATACGCGATTTCGGTGTGAATTGGAGGCATCTCAAGGGTGTGGCGTTGCATGATGGTCTGCTGAGGGCGCAGCTCCAGCGTTTCGAAACAGACAACACCCTGCAATTCATGATCCTCGGATACAGTGACTCCGCCGGCCCCGAACGAAATAACGTGTTCCTGCGAACAGGCAGAGCCAGGAACGTCTTTAATTTGTTTGGTCCAAGCGCCCGCTCTCGCACAGTCTTGGCGCAGCCCGCCACGCCGAATGAATATTTTACAGTGAACTCAACGGTTGCATCGAGGGCGGAGAATCGATCCGTCGTCATCCATATTCTGGCTAATGCTTCCCTAACAATCTAGGGAATTGAATCCAGCGGTTGACGCCCTCGTATGACGGCGGCGATGGTTCTATCTACCCATCGCAACGGTATGGCGTGGGCATTGTGGCTGCGGCGAAACGCCGTATAATTAGAGGCAATTAACAGTACGAATTGACTTCAGGCGCCGGGGGGTTCCGAATGACATTGCCCATCCAACTGGCCGCGGCCGATAGCGCGCCAAGTGTCGCGCTCTCCCTCAGTTCAGCACAAGTTCTCAGCGCCCTGGTTCTGGCGGGACTTCTCGGAATGATCGGGCAGGCCGTCCGTGCAATTGTCGGCCTGAAGAAGATGAACGACGACGCCCTCTCAGGAGGCGTGTCGGCCAATGACCTGTTCATCGCCAGCCGGCTGGTGACCAGCGAGATCATTGGGTTCGTTGTTGGCGTGGTGACGGCCTTTTCATTGGATATTAACCAACTGGTCACCGTCACCAGCCTCCAGTTCCTTTTGGGGATCGTCGCCGCCGGTTATGCTGGAACCGACATCATCGAGGGCTTTGCTCGACGGCTGGGCGGAATGGGAGGGGGAGCGACGGCGCCAGGCGCCGGGTCCGGCGGGACCACCGGCGCCCCCGGCAAACCCCAGCCTGCTCCCAAGCCCGGCAATCACCTTCAGCAGAACCAGCTCGAGGCCTATCAGGCGGCGCGGGCCGACGGATTGAGCGACGTCGCCTCTCAGGCTCTGGTTGCCAATATGACCGGCGAATCCCTGGCGAGGCCCGATGACTACCATTACGACGTAAGCCATTATTCCCAAGGCATCGTGCAATGGGACCCGCCGCGGGCCGCGGCAATTCAAAAGGAATTCGGGCAATTTCCGCGATTCATGTCGGTGGCGGAGCAAACGCGGGCGGCGATCTGGGAAATCCGCACCGTTGCACGCTTCCTGCCGTCAAAGACCGCCATCGAGACGGAGACCAGCGCCGAGGCGATCATCGCCGTTCTCGTCAGAAACTACGAGGTGCCGGCCAACCCGGACGAAGACATCAAGACGCGAGTCGCGTATCTGCCGAGCCTGGCCTCTTTGGTCGAACGGTCGGCTCTGGCCTGAATCCGAAGGGCCCGCGCCCTCTGGCGGCTTGAGCTTGCGGCAGAGGGATGAAGCGCCGCCACGATATCGGCGCGCTCGCCCTGTAGGCGAGGTCCCGGCCGTGACTTCCGCAAAAAATTCGCAGCCATATTTACGAAAATCAGAATTGATGGTATACCTATTCCCAATGACCGGATTCAAGGCGTTCGCGAGCAGCGTTCGAGGGTGGTCGGCGAAAGACATGCGTTATATGCATATCTGGCCGAACGCAAAAGGGGAAAAGAATTTATTCATTTATTCACTATTTTCGGCTGCAACCCTTTGAAAAGGCTCAATTCCAAAAAGTAAAAGAAAGCAAAAGAAAGGAAAAGAAAGCCCTTTCAGTTTCGTTCGCTTTTCTTTTGTTCTCACAACCCATGCATAAAACGCAATGCATGCAGCCCTTGGCCCGTCCCGGACGCGGTCACCAGCCCATCGCCGCCGCGACCTCCTCCCGCAAGCCGTCCGCGGTCTGGGTCTGAAGGCCGACCGCTTCCAGCCCCTGGGCGGCCGCGCCGACCAGGTCGGCGTTCGAGGCGGCGCGCTCGCCGGTGGGCAAGGCGAGGTTGTTCTCGAAGCCGACCCGCGCGTGCCCTCCGAGCAAAGCGGCGGCGGTCACGCAGGCGGTCTCGCGGCGGCCGAACGCGCACACGCTCCACGCGTGGAACCGCGGCGTCTCGGGGGCGAGAAACGGCAGGAGGTCGCGCGGGATCGCGGTGCGGGTGAGCGCGAACCGCCCGAGCACATAGAGGACGGAGAGCTTGTCGAACGGGATCAGGCCCTGTTTCTGCATCGCCCCTAGCCGCTCCGCCTCGGCGGGGGTGTAGAGGATGATCTGCGGGTGGACGCGCATCTGCCTGAGCTTGCCGAGGAAGTCGCCGAAGTCCTTCTCGTCGGCCGTCTCGGGCGCAAGCTCGCGCAGCGCTAGCGACACCGCCTCCGGATTGGTTCTGAGCACGGCGGCCCTTTGCTCGGCGGGCGAATAGCGGCCGAGCAACTCGCTGGTGATCTGCAGCACCAGCCGGTCCCCGACGGCCTCGCAGATGCTGGCGATCGCGGCGCGATAGGCCTCGGGGTCGAGGCAATGGCGCCCTTCCGCGTCGCGCACATGCAGGTGGATCATCGAGGCGCCGCGCTCGAGGCATTCGGCGGCCGTGCGGGCGAGTTCGTCGGCGGTCAGCGGCAGCGAGGGATGGTCGGCCTTGGTCTTGCGCCCTCCATTGGGCGCGACCGCCAACACGACCCGTCCGCGCTTTTCGGCCAAGGTCACCGCATTCCGCCTTTCCGCCGCTCTCCTCGGGCGCGTAGACTGGGTCGAACCCATCCCTTACACAACTCGCCATTGTTGTCGGTCATGACGCATATCCTGCATCGCGCCCCAAACGTTGAAATGCCGGTCGCGGTTTCCGGTTCGGGCGTCGAGATCGTCGATTCTGAGGGCCGGCGCTACCTCGACGCGTCGGGCGGCGCGGCTGTCTCGTGCCTCGGCCACGGGCATCCCGACGTGCTCGCCGCGATGCGCAGACAGCTCGACGCGCTGGCCTACGCGCATACGTCCTTTTTCACCACCGAAGTCGCCGAGCGTCTGGCGGACCGCCTGATCGAGGACGCTCCGCCCGGATTGAGCCATGTCTATCTGGTCAGCGGCGGTTCGGAGGCGATCGAGGCGGCGCTCAAGATGGCGCGCCAGTATTTCGTCGAGATCGGCCAGCCCGAGCGGCGCCATGTCATCGCGCGCCGCCAGAGCTATCACGGCAATACGCTGGGCGCGCTCGCGGTCGGCGGAAACGCTGCGCGGCGCGCGCAATTCGAGCCGCTGCTGATCAAGACCCATCACATCGACCCCTGCTACGCCTATCGGCTCAAGCGGGAGGGCGAGAGCGACGCGGATTATGCGGCCCGCGCCGCGCAGGCGCTCGAGGACAAGATCCTCGAAATCGGCCCCGATCGCGTCATCGCTTTCGTGGCCGAGACCGTGGTCGGCGCGACCTTAGGCGCTGTCCCGCCGGTCGGCGATTATTTCAGGCGCATCCGGGCGATCTGCGACCGCTATGGCGTGTTGCTCATTCTCGACGAGGTGATGTGCGGCATGGGCCGCACCGGCACGCTGCACGCCTGCGAGCAGGAGGGGATAGCGCCTGACCTGATGGCCATCGCCAAGGGCCTCGGCGGCGGCTATCAGCCGATCGGCGCGGTCATGCTGACGAAGCGGATCTACGAAGCGTTCGCGAACGGCTCGGGCGGCTTTCAGCACGGCCATACCTATATGGGCCATCCCATGGCCGCGGCGGCGGCGCTGGCGGTGCAGGACGTCATCCGGCGGGATCGGCTGCTCGCCAACGTGGTGAAAATGGGCGCGAGACTTGAGGAGCGTCTGAAGGAGCGCTTCGGCCAGCACCCGTTCGTCGGCGACATTCGCGGGCGCGGGCTCTTTTGGGCGCTCGAGCTGGTCAGCGACCGCGCCAGCAAACAGCCGTTCGATCCGGCGGCGAAAATCCATGCGCGCGTCAAGCGCGAGGCGATGGCGCGGGGTCTGATGGTCTATCCGATGGGCGGGACAGTCGATGGCGTTAACGGCGATCATGTTCTCTTGGCCCCTCCTTTCATCGTCGAGGCGGCGCAGGTGGACGCGATTGTCGAGCGCCTCGGCGCCGCGCTCGAGGCGGTCTCTCGCCGATGTGTGATAGCCCCCTGACGGCCGCGAGCCCGCCATAAAAAGAGCGCAGTGCTTGCGGAAAGGCGGGCCCTTTCCCAATATCCGGCGGCTCAACCGCCAATTCGGCGCCTCAATGCCCCATCGAAAGGACTTGATTTCGTGGCGAGATGTTTCCGATGGCCCGCGCTTCTGTTTTTTCCCGCCATCGTCGCAGCCGCCGCCTTTGCGCAGCAGGCGCCGCTTGATCTGACTTCGCCAGCTGCGGCGGCGCAAAAGTCGGCCAAGTCGTCGAAGACCCCCGCGCCTGCGCCGATTCCGGCCGACGAAGCCGTCAGGCGCGCCAACGCCTGGCTCGATGCGGCCCGCGTCATGACCGCCGACTTTGTTCAGATCGGGCCAAACGGACGGCGCTCCGAGGGAGAGTTGAGCCTGGTGCGCCCCGGCCGCATGCGGTTCGAATATACCGATCCGCCGCGCTTCGAGATCGTGGCCGACGGCCGAAGCGTCGCCATCATCGACCGGAAGCTCAACACGCAGGACGAATATTTCATCGGCCAGACGCCGCTCAAGTTTCTCCTTTCCGACCATATTGACCTGGCCCGCGACACAAGGGTCCTGAGCGTCGCCCAGGAGGGCAACACGGTCACGATCGAGGTCGAGGACGGGCGGCGCTCGGGGGCACGGCGCATCTTACGCTCGTCTTCGACGCTTCGACCTTCGCATTGAAGCAATGGACGGTGATCGACGCGCAAGGTTTCCAGACTGTCGTCACTCTGTTCAATGTCGATCTGAAGAGCCAGCCGGACCCGGCGCTCTTCCACATCGACGAGGCTCCGGCCAATCAGCTTGGCAACCGCAGGCGTTAAGCGCGCGGCTGTGGATGATTTGCCAACCCTCTTGCGCTTCCCGCCGCGGCTGGGCAAGTGGCTTCGGGCCTCCTTCGGAGCCGCGGATGACGTTTTCGATCACTACTTGGAACATCAATTCGGTGCGCCTGCGCATCGATCTCGTCGTCCGCTATCTCGCCGAGCATCAGCCCGGATGTGTTGTGCCTGCAGGAGACAAAATGTCCCGACGCCAATTTTCCCCTCGGAGCGTTTCGGGACGCCGGCTATCCCCATATCGCGATCAACGGGCAGAAGGGCTATCACGGGGTTGCGATCGTTTCGCGCATCCCGTTCGCCAGCTTCTCCAAACGGGACTTTTGCGCCAAGGGCGACGCCCGTCATCTGCATGTCGTCCTCGGCGGAGAGGCGCATGGTCTTGAACTGCATAATTTCTACGTCCCAGCGGGCGGCGACGAGCCGGACCCCGAGATCAATGTCAAGTTCGCCCATAAGCTCGCCTTCGTCGACGAAATGGTCGACTGGGCCACGCAAGACAAGCCGGGGGCGCGACCGTCTATCCTGGTCGGCGATCTCAACATCGCGCCGCTTGAGCACGACGTCTGGAGCCACAAGTCGCTTCTCAGCGTTGTGAGCCACACGCCAATCGAGGTCGATAAACTGAAACGGGCCCAGGCCGCGGGACCGTGGTTCGACGCGTTGCGCAAATTCGTGCCCGACGATCAGAAGCTCTACACTTGGTGGAGCTACCGGTCGCCGGATTGGTCGAAGGTCAACAAGGGACGGCGTCTCGACCACGTCTGGGTCAGCCCGGCTCTCGCGGACTCTGTCAAATGGATGCGCGTTCTGCGCGACGCCCGCGGCTGGGAGCGCCCGTCCGACCACGCGCCGGTCATGGTGAGACTGGCGTTATAGCGTTCCCGCTTGGGCGAATGGGCTCAAGAGACCCAACCCGATTGGATGAGAGCGCCGAAAGGCTCGCCAGGGAGGGACGATGGCTTGGCGTTTCATCAATTGGGCGGCGAGTTTGGTCATCGCGCTCGTCATAATCGCGACGCTCGCCGGCGGCTACCTGTTCTATCGCGCCATGCCCGCCTATTCCGGCGTCGAAAAGCTTCCAGGTCTTTCTGCCGAAGTTCGCGTTTGGCGCGACGCCTATGGCGTCCCGCACATCTTCGCCGGCTCGATGGACGATGCGGCGCGCGCGCTCGGATACATGCATGCGAGCGAGCGGATGTTCCAGATGGACATTCTGCGCCGGGTCGGTCAGGGGCGCATGGCCGAAATCCGGGGCGGCGATCTTTTGGGGGTCGACAAGTTCGTTCGCACCCTCGGCTTCTATCGAGAGGCCGAGAGCAGCTTTTCCGCGCTGTCGCCGTGGGCGCAGAAGCGCCTCGAGGCTTACGCCGAAGGCGTCAACGCCTTCCTCGCGAGCCACGCGCTCCCGCCGGAGTTCCTTCTCGCCGGCGATAGCCCCGAACCGTGGAAGCCGGCCAACTCGTTGGTCATCGGGAAGATCGAGGCCTATCAGCTGTCCCGGAACTACAAGATCAAGCTTCTGCGCGCTCGCCTCTCTCGCAAACTTGGATCGGAACAGGAAAGTTGGCTGTTTCCGAGCGCGAGGCCTGGCGATCCCATCACAACCCTGCCGACGAAAAGCGACACTCACGCGAGCGGCGAGAACATCGATGAAGAGCTCGGCGCTTTGACCGGAATTGGCCAAGGCGCGTCCAACGAATGGGTGATCGCCGGATCGCGGACGCTGACCGGCAAGCCGATCCTCGCCAACGACCCTCATCTCGAACTCAGCGCGCCGATCCTCTGGTATCTGGCGCGGGTCGTCACGCCCGAAGGATCCGTCAAGGGCGCCACATTGCCCGGCGCCCCGGTCTTCGTGCTCGGCCAAAACAATTCGATCGCCTGGGGACTGACGACCGCGGATTCCAATGTTGAGGACCTGTTCGTCGAAACCGTCGATCCGATCGATCCCTCGAAATATCTGACGCCGGACGGACCGAAGCTGTTCGAGACGTTCGGGTGGAAACAATCCACGTGAAAGGCGGCGCCGACGTTAAGCTCGTCGATCCGAGCGACCCGGCACGGTCCCGTCCTCTCCGACATCAGCGCCGATCTGGCGGATTTCGCCGGGCCCGGAAAGGCGGTCGCGCTTGCCTACACCGGGCTTGGCGACCGCGACACAACGGCCGAAGCCTTCATGCGGGTCAATTCCGCTCGGAACTGGGGCGAGTTTCTTGACGCTTTGCGCCTCTATCAGACCCCAACCCAGAACTTCGTCTATGCGGACCGCGCGGGCGACATCGGCTTCTTGAACCCCGGCTTGGTCCCGTTGCGAAAGTCGGGAGAGGGGCTCGCCCCGGTCGACGGCGCGTCGGGCGCCTTCGACTGGACTGGCACGATCCCGTTCGATCAATGGCCCCAACTGCACAACCCGGAGACCGGGCTTTGCCTTCAACGCCAACAACGCCGATTTCCCCGACGATCACGAACCCAATTTCGGCCAGGACTGGGAAGAGAATTTCCGCGCCCGCCGGATCCAGCAATTCTTCGACGCCATCGACAAGCACAGCCTCGATACGTCGGCCACGATGCAGGCCGACCACCTGTCTCTGGACGTCAAGGACTTGCAGCCGTTCATCGCGATGATTGCGCCATCCGACGAACGGGCGCGGAAGGCGCAGGCGATGCTTCTGAGCTGGAATGCGGTGATGGACAAGGACCGCGCCGAGCCATTGATCTACACCGCATTCCTGAAATCGCTTCACGAAATCCTGATCGAGGATAGAACCGGGCTGCCCATGAACGAGAAAGGCCCGTTCGCCGCGGCAACCCTCGTATCGCTGATGCGCGACCATCCTTCGTGGTGCGATTCTCCGGGCGCTCCCGATCCGGACTGCCGCAAGGCGCTGGGGCGCGCCCTCGACGACGGACTCGGCTTGCTCGTCAAGCGCGACGGCGCCGATATGAGCCAGTGGCGCTGGGGCGCGGAGCACAAAGCGCTGCTGCAGCACCAGGTCTTCAGCCATGTCCCGCTCCTGGACCGGCTGAGCGACCTCAGCGTCTCCTCGAGCGGCGGCTTCTACACCCTCGATCGGGGCGGCGGCTCCGAGACGCCTCGGACATGCCATTCGCCCGCACCCAAGGCGGCGGTTTTCGCGGCCTCTATGATTTGGCGGACCCTGAGAAATCCCGCTTCATGATCGCGACCGGCGAGTCCGGCCATATCTTTTCGCGCCATTACGGCGACCTCGTCCCGCTGTGGAACGATGTCAAATCGATCACGCTGGCGGGATCCGAAGACGAGCTGAAGAACGCTGGGGCACAAGAGCTCACGCTTGCGCGCTGAGGGTCCGAATTGAAGCTAAACCGTCAGGATTGGCCTCCAAGCCCTTCAAACGCCAGCCGCATGCTCGCCGTAATCCTGCGCTAGCCGCCGGGCGATCCAGCGGGTAAAGTGACACGTGATGACCCAAACGCGGCGATTGCTGATCGTGGACGATGACGCCGACCTGCGTCATGCGCTGGTCGAGCAGTTGGCTTTGCATCGCGAGTTTCAGGTTCAGGCGGTCGAGACGGCGGAAGCGGCGCTTCAGGCGGTCGCGACCACGACCCCCGATCTCATCATCATGGACGTCGGGCTGCCTGACCTTGACGGTCGCGAGGCGGTTAAAAGAATGCGCCGGGACGGGTATCGCCGGCCTATCATCATGCTCACTGCGCACGATACCGACGCCGACGCCGTGTCCGGCCTTGATTCCGGGGCCAACGATTATGTCGGCAAGCCGTTCCGGTTCGTCGTGCTGCTTGCCCGTATCCGATCGCAACTGCGGCAATATGAAGCGAGCGAGGATGCGGAGTTTCAAGTCGGGCCTTACACCTTTCGGCCCACTTCGAAGAACCTCGTCGACCAGCAGGGCGTCAAATTGCGGCTGACCGAGAAGGAAGCGGCGATCCTGCGTTATCTCCATCGCGCCGAACAACAGCCCGTGGCGCGCGAAACGCTGCTCAAGAATGTCTGGGGCTACAACGCCAACGTGACCACGCACACGCTGGAGACGCATATTTATCGTCTGCGGCAGAAGATCGAGAACAATCCGGCCGAAGCGCAACTTCTTGTCACCGAAGGCGGCGGCTATAAGCTCGTGGCCGGAGCGCGGCGGCGGGGGGACGAACGGAGTGACGCTCGACGACGACGTGGCAAGGCTCGGGCGGACCCGTCCGTTCGACCTCCTTCCGCGCGAAGCGGTGCAGTTGATCGCCTTTTCGTGTGAAAAGCGGCGCTTGAGGGCGGGAGAAGCCTTGTTCTTCCCCGGCGAGACCGCCGATTCCGGGTATTTCGTCCATTCGGGCGCGATCACCTTGCTCGAGGACGGCGCGGAGCCGAAAGGCGAGCGGCGCGTCGGCGCGGGCGCGCTGATCGGCGAGACGGCGCTCTACGCCCCGACCGCGCGCCGCGTCAGCGCGCGCGCCGCCGAGGACGCGGTCGTCATGCGCATTCCGCGCGAGACGTTCCGCCGGGTGCTCAAGGAGTTCCCGGCGGGCGCCAAGAAAATTCGCGCCGCCCTCGCCGCGCGAACGCGCCATCTGGTCGACGGTCTGGAAGCCACCCGAATGAAATCGCTCGAACGCCCCGTCGCGCCGAGACCTCGGGCCGCGCAGTGACCGCCGAGACGCTGAGCGACCTCGCCTCGTTACGCGCCCCAACGTCGGGAAGACATCGACTGCGCTCGCCCAGGCCGCGTTCGACCGGCTGCCCGCTTCGTTTCGGCGTCTTACCGAGGGGCTGGTCATTCAGGTGGTCGACTTCCCGGACGACGAGACGCTCGACGAGATGGGCGCCGAGAGCGAGTTTGACCTGCTCGGCCTCTTTCGCGGCCGCGGGCTCGCTCAGCGCGGCGCGGTCGAGGAGACGGGCGAATTGCCCAACATGATCTGGCTCTATCGTCGGCCGCTGCTCGACTTCTGGTGCGACGGCGAGGATACGCTCGACGCGGTCGTGACCCACGTTCTCGTCCACGAGATCGGCCATCACTTCGGGCTCTCCGACGCCGACATGGAGGCGATCGAGCAGTCGGCGCGCTGACCGATTCGCTCCGCGATCCATTCGGCGACTGCGCGAAAGCCCCGGAATGAGCCGGATTTCGGCGCCTTCACAAGGGCGTCACGCAAGCTGTAGAGTAAGAGCGCGGCCGGATTCGGAGACGGCCGCGTCAACGTGCGGAGGACGGAGCGTCGGGTTTTGACGGTTCATGTTCGTTCAGTCTCGCCGGCGAATTGTCCGGCCCTCGTCTTGAACGCGGACTTCCGTCCGCTCAGCTATTATCCGTTGTCGATCTGGTGCTGGCAGGACGCGATCAAGGCGGTCTTCCTCGACCGGGTCAACATCCTGTCCGAATACGACACGCTGGTGCGCAGCCCGAGCTTCGAGATGCGGCTGCCCTCGGTGGTGTCGCTCAAGAGCTACGTCAAGCCGACCCGCTTTCCCGCCTTCACCCGGTTCAACGTGTTCCTGCGCGACCGCTTCACCTGCCAATATTGCGGCCAGCGCGAGGACCTCACCTTCGACCATGTCGTTCCCCGCTCGAAGGGCGGGATCACGACCTGGGAGAACGTGGTCGCCGCCTGCTCGGAGTGCAATCTCAGGAAGGCCGACATGCTGCCGGCTGCGGCGCGCATGTGGCCGGCGACCAAGCCCTACCAGCCGACCGTCCACGACCTGCACCAGAACGGGCGCCTGTTCCCGCCGAACTATTTGCACGAAAGCTGGATGGATTATCTTTACTGGGACAGCGAGCTGGAGGAATAGGGCCCCGCTCGCCCACCGCCGCCAGGACCTGAGGCCGCGGAGTACAACCAACGAGCGAGTTTCCCGAAAATAAACGAAAGGGAAAAAAAGCAAGATCGCTTTCTTTTGCTTTTTTTTGCTTTCTTTTACGGCTCTATAGCGTTATCTATTGTTTTGGTTAGAATCGCGTCGGGTCGAGGGAGTGATTCGATGCGGGCTCAGGACTTTTCGGCTTGGCTGTCGTCGATTGCGGGGATGAGCGTGGAGCAGCGGCGCCGAGGCCCTGCAGGCGCTGACGAAGGTGGGAAAGGGCGCCGCCGCGCCGGAAGATTTGGCCGCGCCTTCACCGGGAAAGCGACGCGCCAAGCGGACGGAGGATGCGCTTGGAACGACGGGCGTTGAGCGGGTGGAAAGCCGGGGCTGCCCGCATTGCGCCAGCCGCGAGATCGTCGGCTGGGGCCGCTCGGACGGGCTGTTGCGATTCCGCTGCAAGAGTTGCGGACGCACGTTCAACGCCTTGACCAGAACGCCCATGGCGCATCTGCGCAAGAAGGAGAAGTGGCTCGCTCACGCCCAGGCGATGATCGAGGGCAAGAGCCTGGCGAAGACCGCGGCGCTCTGCGGCGTCCATCCGACCACCGCCTTCCGCTGGCGGCATCGGTTTCTGCGCGCGCCGGCCGACGACAAGCCTCGCAGTTTGAGCGAAATCGTCGAGGCGGATGAGACCTTCATTCTCAAATCCTTCAAGGGCCGCTGGTCCGACCTGCCGCGCAAGGCGCGCAAGCGAGGCGGAACGGCCCGGCATCCGGGCCCCTATCAGGACAACATTCCCGTCCTCGTCGCCCGCGACCGGAAAGGCGCGACCTTCGACGCCGTTCTGCCGCAGGACGACAACGCCTCGATCGCCGCGGCGCTGACGGGCGTCGTTACGCCCGCAAATCATCTCGTCGGCGATGGCGGCAAGCCGTTGGCCGCCTTCGCCCGCCGAGCCGGCGTTCCTTTCCACGCTGTGCCCTCGCCGGGAAAGCCGGCCCCCGAGGCGCCGCATCTGCATATCAACAACGTCAACGCCTACCACAGCCGCCTCAAGCAATGGCTCAACCGCTTCAACGGCGTCGCCACCAACAACCTGCCAAGCTACCTCGGCTGGCGCCGCGCTCTCGAAGGCTGGGGCCAACGCCTTGACCCGCCAAACTGGATCGCCGGCGCAATCGGAAACGGACCATACCAACAGATAACGCTATAAGAGCCTCTTTTACTTTTCGGAATCGGGACTTTTCAATTGGTTACGGGCGAAAAAATAGAAAAAATTTCCCCCAGCCTGAACTCGCGCCTGAGGTTGTACGCAAACCGTCTCAAGCGCTCTGCTCTCCTTCTCGTGCGTCGACGTTTCCCTCCCTCCGACACGTCCGGATTTCGATCAGCCGAAAGTGTACCAAGGGTTCACGGAATCGCCAAGGTTTTGTTGCCGCAACCCCCTAGCGCCAGACCTCTCGCTGGGTGAGGGCGCAGCCATTCTCAGGCAAGCTCCTCCAGGAGCGCCTTCGCATCCTTCAGATCGGCGGTTTTGAACCCTTCGGTGAACCAGCCGTAGACTGGCGCAAGCAGGGTGTGGGCTTTCCGCCGCTCGCCCCGATCGGCCCAAAGCCGCGCAAGATCGCAGGCGGCTCGAAGCTCGAAGATGCGGGACGATTGGCGACGGGCGGCGGCGAGCGCTGCGTCGAGAGCGGCCTCGGCGACCCGACCGGCTTGGGCCTCGCGAGCCAGGCAGGCGCGGGCGCGCAGCCGGTGCAGCTCCGCCGTGCAAAAATGCGCGTCTGTCGCCTCGTCCCCGGCCAAACCCTCCTCGATCGCAGCCAGCGCTTCGTCCGGTCGGCCGAGCTGCAGCCAGGCGTCGGCGAACAGCATGAGGATATAGCTGTGCAGGGCGACCGAGCCCATGGCGGCGCGCCGGTTGAGGAAATCTCGCATCACCTCGGCGGCGCGGTGATCCCCCTCCTCGTGGACGGCGCGCCATGCGGCCAAAATGCGCGCCTCAGGATAGTATATGGCGAGCCCGTGCTCGTCGGCGAGCCGCGCAAGCAGGATGGTGCGGCGGTCGAGCTCTTCGAATTCGCCGGCGAGCTGCGGCAGCATCGAGCCCCAGTTGAGAGCGTGCGCGACCACTTGCGGCTGCCCGAGCGCATGCGCGTGCGCGATGCCCTCCGCGTTACGGGCCAGCGCCCGTTCTGGATAGCCCAGAAGGAACAGGGCAGTGCTACCGGAGGAGAGGGCGCACTCCCGAGCGTCGTGGCCGCCAAAGGTCAGCGCCTGCGTTCCATGGCGATCGACCTCGTAGAGGGCGAGCGCGCGGTCGACGTGGTGACGATTCGCCTCCAGGTCGCCGCGGAACAGACACGATGAGAACAGCGCATGGCGCGCCTGCACCTCGTGAGCGGCGTCTCCGTCCGCCTGGGCCTCCGCCAGGAGCGCATCGCCCACAGCGACGGCGGAATCAAATTCAGAGCGCACGTTATAGACGCGCCAAAGGTTCCAGCGAGCGCGAAACCGGCCCTCGCGGTCGCCAAGTTCCTGGGACAGGTGAGCCGCGCGCTCGTGCGCCGCCTCAGCTTCGGAAGAGGCCGGGCCCAGCGTATTGGTGAGAGCAACGCCGAGGCCGCCGAGCAGCTCGAGCTCGAGGCGCTGTCGATCGGGCGAGGACGGCATTCCCCGCAGCAGTCCGACCGCCCGGGAGAGCGAGTTCGCCGCCTCGCGCATCGCCGACCGGCCGAGCGCCGCGCGACCTGCCCGCGCCCATGCATCCGCCGCGCGCGCGTCGAGTCCGGCTTCGGTCAGGTGGTAGGCGAGCAGCTCGGGTTGGCTTTCGACGACACCCGGAAACCGCTCCTCGAACACCTGCGCGACGCGCGCGTGCAGCTGCTGGCGTCTGGACTTGAGCAACGACTGATAGGCGACGTCTTTGACCAGGCTGTGCTTGAAACTGTACGCGGCGTCGGGCGGGGCGCCGCGGCGAAACACGAGCTCTGAGGCGACCAGCTGATCGAGCCCGCTTTCCAACTGCTCCCGCGGCCGGTCGGCGACTGCGGCGATAAGCTCGTGGGAGAACTCGCGGCCGATCACCGCCCCGATCTGGGCAAGCTCCTTGACCGGGGCCAGCCGGTCGAGCCGCGCCATCAGCGAATCGTGCAGGTTCGCCGGGATTGCAAGCGGGGGCAGCGGGCCCGCAAGCTCGTAGTGATCGCCAGCATCGGTCAGTAGGCCCGATTCGAGCATCGTCCTGGTCAGCTCCTCGAGGAACAAAGGCACGCCGTCGGTACGCTCCAGGATCTGATCCAGGATCTCGGCGGGCAGCGCCTTGCCGCCGGTGACCTGAAGGGCCATCGCGGCCCCCTGACGCCGGCCGAGGCGGTTGAGCGGCAGCGCCGTCACATGGGCCTGGCCCGACCACGGCGGTATGAACTGTGAGCGGTGGGTGATCACCATAAGGACAGGCAGGGCGCGCGCTCGCTCGACCACCATGTCGAGCAGCTCCAGCGTCGAGGGGTCGGCCCAGTGCAGGTCTTCATAGAGCTGGAGCACGGGCCGCTCGCGGGCGAGCCCGGCCAGCTGCTCGATCAGCACCTCGAAGGTGCGCTGCTTCTGCCGCTGCGGGCTAAGGTTCGGGGCCGGGTAGCGCTCGTCAGTGGGCACGCCCATCAACGCCCCGACCAGCGGCGCCGCCTCGTCCAGCTGCTCGGCGCCCTGAGCGAGCACCGCCTCGAGCTTGGCGAGCCGGTTCGCGGGTTCGTCACGGGAGGCGAAGCCCGCCGCCCGCTCGAGCTGCGCGACGATCGGGTGGAGCATACTATTGGTGTGGTAGGGCGAGCAGAAATAACTCAGTGCGAAGTGCGGCTCGTCGGCCAGCTTTTCACGAAGGGCGTGCAGCAGCCGCGACTTGCCGACGCCCGCCTCGCCCCCAATCAGGACCACCTGGCCGTCGCCGTCCTTGGTCCAGCTCCAGCGCTCCATGAGCATGGCCAGCTGGTGCTCACGTCCGATCAGCGGCGTCAGGCGCTGCCCATGAAGGGCCTCGAAGCGGCCATCGGCGGAGCCTTCGCCCTCAACCCGGAAGGCGGCGACCGGCTCTGCGAAGCCCTTGATCAGGGTTGGACCGAGGTCGGTCAGCTCGAACAGAGTGCCGACCAGCCGCCGGGTCGCCTGGCTGATGACGACGCTGCCGGGCGCGGCAAGCGCTTGCAGCCGGGCCGCAAGGTTCGGCGTCTCGCCGACCACCGCGCGCTCCTGCGCCTCGCCCTCCCCCACCGGCTCGCCGACCACCACGAGGCCGGTCGCGATCCCGATCCTGGCCGCGAGCCGGCGGCCGCCCGCCTCAAGCGCGCCCACGGTTCGGACGAGAGCGAGGCCCGCACGCACGGCCCGCTCGGCGTCGTCCTCATGCGCCTGCGGCCAGCCAAAATAGGCCAGCACGCCGTCGCCCATGAACTTGGCGATGTGTCCCTCGAAGCGCAGGGTCTCGCCGGCCACGGCATTCTGGTAGAGGCGAATGGCCGCGCCCATCTCCTCGGGATCGAGCGCCGCCGACAACGCGGTCGAGCCGACAAGATCGACGAACATCACGGTCAGCTGGCGCCGCTCAGCCGCAGAAGGCCGCGCCGTCGGTGCGGGCCTCGGCTGAGCGCCCGGTCCTGCTTGCCGCGCCAAAGCAGGCTTCGCCAGCGCGGCGATCGCTTCTAGAAGCTTGCGGCGGTGCCCGACGATGGTGACGCCAATGTCCTTGAGGTCATCGGCGGTCAGCTTGGGCAGAATGTCGGCAGCGACCTCATTCTCGCGGAACGCCTGCCCGTAGCGCTCCAGCCCCAGCTCTCGCAGCCACGCCAAGATGTCCACGGCGTTCCCAGCAAGCCGATCAAATCCGCTAGGCTGAGGTTATCAGAACGACGACGCGGGCGCCAGCAATCGCTTGGCGTCAGCCTGGCCGCGAAGCCGCAGAATCCGCCGCCCCTGCCACGAAGGGCCGACAACCCTCAATTCGACATATTTAGCAGGAGCTTGAGAGCGGGCCATTCGCGCTGGTAGGAGGGTTCGTACTCGAATTCTTAACCATCGGCGTGATGGGACGGGCGGGAGCAGAACATCTCTCGGGGGCGAGAGAAATCGGACTTAAGGACTTCGAGCCATGCAGGGCGCCCCGAAGCGGCAAGTGAACGCTGAAGACATGCTCGCGGAGTTGAAGCGGGTGGTGGAGGCGTCGACGCCCGCGCCGGGCGCTCCGCCACCTCCGCGCGGCGGCGGCCAGGCCCATCTCCGCAGGCCGGGAAAAGGGGCGATCGCAAATTGACAGCGAAGGCGGCCGTCCGCTCAAGGCGAACCCCGAAATATCGGTCGGACCGCGCCCCGCACTCAAAAGTCGAGCGAGGCCGAGTCCCCGAAGCTGGAAACTGATCGCCGGCGGGCTCGCGCTGGCCGCCGCAGCCATTGTCGGCGTGAGCTTTGCTTTGATGAACAAGGCTTCCAAAGCGCCGGAACGCGAGCCCTCCGCCGCCGCGACGGCGCGCTTCGTCAAGGAGGTTGCGCCTATGCAAGCGGGCGAAGCCGAAGCGAAGCATCCCCCCTCCGCCGGCGCGCAGTCGTCGGCGGGCCGCATTCACGCAGACCCCGCCGGGCTTGGCGGCCACGCCGGTGCCCTCGGAAGTGATCAGGCCGGACGGGACGCCAATTGCACCGGACCGACCCTCCCCCGCTTCGACCATTCGGCGCCTCCGGCTCAGGCGCCGAAGACGGCGGCCGCGCCGGCAGCCGCGCAACCGGCCAAGCCGGACGAGAGGACAATCGCGACAGCGCCGGCCGCCGCTTCGACCGATTCCGCCCATCCTCCTCAGGCGCCAAAACCAGCGGCCGCGCCCGCGGTCCCGCAACCGCCGGCCAGGCCGGACGAGGGGACGATTGCGACGGCGCCGTCCACTCCCGCTTCGACCAATTCGGCGCATTCTCCTCAGGCGCCGAAGACCAGCGGCAGCGCGGGCCGCCAGCGCCAACCGGCCAAGCCGGATACTGCGACAATCGCGACAGCGCCCCCGGCCCGCGTCTCGACGGATTCGACGCATCCTCCTCAGGCGCCGAAGCCGAACGCAACGTCGGCGGCGTCCATCTAACGATCGCCATCGGCGCCGAAGCTCGAATTCAAGGAAGAAATCGCTGAGAAAACGTCATTGCGAAAGCCTCGCAGGAGCGCGAAAGCCTCGACGGAATCGGTTGGTCAGGCGAAGCGGCGCGCGACCGAGCCGGCGCAGCCGAAAGAAGCGGAGAAATCGCCCGAGCCCGCACAAGCCGCCGGCAGTCCGGCGCTAGTCGCGCCAGCTGCGGCGCCGTCGGTCCCGCAGCGGTTCGCCAATGGCGTGACGGGCGCTTTCGGCTACCTGGCGCATTTGCCGGGCGCGCTCATTCCGCACCTTGGCGTGGAAACGGCGACGCTCACTAGGAGGACGCCGTTCCTGGGGCAACCCGCAGCGCGATAACAACTGGGCCAGAGCTATTGGCGATTCGGTCAGCCCTGGCCGCGCAGGCGCAGAAGCCGCGACGGAAGGTATTCGACGTCGATGCTGACGCCGTCCCCGCTCAGAGGGTTCGCCGTGTAGACCACGGAGACGGCCAGCTCGAACTGGCTCACGATCGTCAGGATGGCGATGGTGAGCGGAGGCTCTCCGCTCGGGGCCGCGCCCAGGAGCAGCTCCGAGATGCGGCAACAATCGTCCATCGTCGCCCCCAGCGGGGGAAGCTTGATGACTTCCGGGCGTCCGCGAAGGGCCGCGGCGGGTCGGCGACGTTGGGCTCGCGCGCCACGACGGCGCCCGAGTTGATCAAGGGCAGGACGAACTTCAAAACCGGCGCGGTCACGAGATTGAGATTTTGAATGTTGACCTCGGTCGCGTACACGCCCGGCCGGGCGCCTGCGACGCAACAACAGCTTGCGTCGGTTTGCTTGCCGCACACGATCTTCGCGCTGTAGGCGAAGAGACCCTCGGCCGCAGCCGATATGGCGCCGAGCTGCTCGAGAAGCGGATGCGTCAGCCGGTCAGCGCTCGAGCCCGTCAGTGTTGCTTGCCATCTCGACCTCCGTGAAAGGGCCATGGACGGATAGCGGCGGTGAGACGCGGCGCCTGGAGTTCCTCGACCTTGCGTCGATAGTCCTGAGGGCTCTTCGCTCGTCGACAGAACGAGACGCTCGCGCCCGTGGCGCGCGCCAAAACGTGGCCCCGGCCAAGTGATGAGGCTGCGAAGCCGAATTGGCAATTCGGAGAACTACCTACCCGCGGTCTCCCGGGCGCAGCGGGGTTCCCGGGCGTTCGGTTCTGGACGCGAGAGCTTCGGCGATTGCGTCGAAACGCCGCCAACAACTCCTGATCTCGCGCGCTTGTTCGCGAGCCGCGCTCTACGCCGCCGGCGAAGAGCGCCCGCCGGCTGGCACTGCCGGCGGCGCCAGAAGAGCCAGGCGACGATGGCGAAATTGAACGACGTTGAACATGAGCCCGTTCAAAAACGCCATGCGGTAGGAGCTGGTGAGATCGAAGATCACCCCGGAAAAATAGCCGCCGAACGCCATGCCGAGGATGGTCGCCGAGACGACAAGGCCGATCGCCGCGCCCGCCCGGCGAGGCGGCAACAGCTCGCGGCAGATGACCGCATACATCGGCACGATGCCGCCCTGAAACAGGCCGAAGATCCCGGAGACGACGAACAGGGACTCGAGCCCGTTGAAATAAAGATAAAGCAGAAGCGCGAGCGCCTTGCATGAACGAGCCGATCAACAGCGTCGCCGTGCCGCCGATCGCGTCGGCGACGAAGCCGGAGCCGATGCGCGAGACGATGCCGAGCGCCATCATCAGCGACAGCATCTGAGCGCCCCGCGCGACGCCATAGCCGAGATCGCCGCAATAGGCGACGAGATGGACCTGCGGCATCGACATCGCGACGCAGCAGGAGAAGCCGGCGAGAACGAGGAGCGCCAGCAGGAGCCGCGGCGATATGCCGACATCGGCGCGCGCGGCCTCGGTCGCCGCCTCCGCTTGCTCGAATACGGCGGCGGAGGGCCTGCGGCGCATCGCGAGAGCGAGCGGCGGCACGGCGGCGGCGACGATGACGCCAATGCCGGCGTAAGTCGCCCGCCAGCCGATCAGCGGCATCGTCAGGCTCATCAGGAAGGGCCAGATCGTTCCGGCGAAGTAATTGCCGGACGCGACGATGACGACCGCGAGCCCGCGGCGCCTTGACGAACCAATGCGAAATGTCCGCCATCATCGGCGCGAAGCCGGTTCCCGCGCCCACTCCGATCAGCACATGGGCGCCGGTGAACACGGCAAGGTTCGGCGCATAGCCGGCGACGACAAAACCCAGCCCCAAAGCCACAGCGGAGATGACCAGGGGCAGGACAATGCCGAGGCGGTCCGTCATCCGCCCGAGCGCGATGGTCGAGAAGGCGAGCGCGCACATCATCACCGTATAGGGAAGCGAGGCCGCCGCGCGGTCGACGCCGAAGTCGCGCTGCGCCTCCGGCAGGACCACGATGATCGCCCACATGCCCGCCCCGATCAGGGTCGCGATCAAGAGCGACAAGGCGAGCCGGGTGAAGGCGTAGGCGCCGTCGGGAGCGTATCGGTCGGCCGACTGCGGGAAGGCTCGAAAATTGGTTCATTGCCCAAATTTGCGCCATGCGGCGGCGATAGCAAATCGGTTTTGTCGCAGACGCCGAGAACGCTATGTGGATGACGATCGCGTTAACCCAAGTCAAAAAGGGTTGACTTTACGGCGCCATGATGGCGAAAAGCGCATAATTGCGGCGGGCGTCCGACTTGGTGTACGAGTGCTTGCCGCGGCGGGATCAAATGAGAAGCGCCGCGCGTTGGGGATCGAATTGAGCAAGCCTCTCACGCCGCTGTCTGGATCAAATCGGCTCGCCCGCCGATCTGCGTAAGATGAGAGAGAGCGATCTCTCTCAGCTCGCCGAAGAATTGCGCGCCGAGACGATCAGCGCCGTTTCGGTGACTGGCGGTCATCTCGGCGCCGGCCTCGGCGTGGTCGAACTGACGGTCGCGCTGCACTACGTTTTCGACACGCCGACCGATCGCATCGTCTGGGACGTCGGCCACCAGGCCTACCCGCACAAGATCCTGACCGGCCGGCGCGAGCGGATCCGAACTCTTGCGGCAAGGCGGAGGCTTGAGCGGTTTCACCAAGCGCGCGGAAAGCGAATACGACGCGTTCGGCGCCGCGCATTCCTCGACCTCGATCTCGGCCAGCCTCGGCATGGCGGTGGCGCGCGATCTGTCGCACGGCGCCAATCATGTGGTCGCGGTCATCGGCGACGGCGCGATGTCGGCGGGAATGGCCTACGAGGCGATGAACAACGCCGGCGCCCTGGGCTCGCGGCTCATCGTCATCCTCAACGACAACGACATGTCGATCGCGCCGCCGACCGGCGCGATGTCGGCTTATCTCGCGCGCCTCGTCTCGGGCCGCGCCTATCGTTCGCTGCGCGGCGCGGCGAAGCAGGTCGCGCGCCGGCTGCCGAAGTTCTTCTACGACAAGGCCCGGCTCACGGAGGAGTACGGCCGCAACTTCTGGACCGGCGGCACCCTGTTCGAGGAGCTCGGCTTCTATTACGTCGGGCCGATCGACGGCCACAATCTCGACCATCTGCTGCCGATCCTGAAGAACGTGCGCGACATGCAGGACGGACCGGTGCTGGTGCATGTGGTGACCAAGAAGGGCAAGGGCTATCCGCCCGCCGAGGCCGCCGACGACAAGTATCATGGCGTTTCGGCGTTCGACGTCATCACCGGCGCGCAGGCCAAGCCCAAGACCAACGCGCCCACCTACACGCGCGTCTTCGCCGACGCGCTGGTCGACGCGGCGCGGCGCGACGACAAGATCGTCGGCATCACCGCCGCCATGCCTGAGGGGACCGGCCTCGACCGGATGAAGGCGGTCTTTCCCGAGCGGGTCTTCGACGTCGGCATCGCCGAGCAGCATGCGGTGACCTTCGCGGCGGGGCTCGGCGACGGAAGGCTATAAGCCGTTCTGCGCCATCTATTCGACCTTCCTGCAGCGCGCCTACGACCAGGTCGTGCACGACGTGGCGATCCAGAAGCTGCCGGTCCGGTTCGCGATCGACCGCGCCGGCCTCGTCGGCGCGGACGGCCCGACGCACGCGGGCGCCTTCGACATCGCCTATCTCGACCTGCCTGCCGAACATGACGGTGATGGCGGCGGCCGACGAGGCCGAGCTCGTCCATATGGTCGCGACCGCGGCCGCCCACGATTCGGGCCCGATCGCGCTTGCGCTACCCGCGCGGCGAGGGGGTCGGCGTCGACCTGCCGGAGCACGGCGAACCCTGCCGATCGGCAAGGGCCGGGTCGTTGCGCGAGGGCTCGCGGATCGCGATCCTGTCGCTCGGCGCGCGGCTCGCCGAGGCTCTGAAGGCGGCGGACGAACTGGCGGCGCGCGGCTTATCGACCACGGTCGCCGACGCGCGCTTCGCCAAGCCCCTCGACCGCGAACTCATCCTCAAGCTCGCCGCCACGCACAAGCTCCTCATCACCGTCGAGGAAGGCGCGGCCGGCGGCTTCGGCGCGCATGTGCTGACCCTGCTCAGCGAAGCCGGCGCGCTCGAGAACGGGCTTAAGGTGCGCACCATGACGCTGCCGGACAAATTCCAGGATCACGACAAGCCCGACCGCATGTACGCGGCCGCCGGGCTCGACGCCAAGGGCATTGTCGCCAAGGCGATCGCCGCGCTCGGGGACGTCGAACGCACGCGCCTCGAGCCGCTTCGCGTGAGCCAATCCTCGCCGGCGAGGAGGCGAGGAGCCGCAGCGCAAGCGGCCGCGGCAATCTCGTTCGCGCTGATCGCGGTCGTCGTTCTGGTCGCGCTCGGCTATTGGGCCTTCAATTACATCGATCAGCAGCGCAAGCTGCAGAACTGCCTCGATTCGGGGCGCCACGACTGCGAGCAGCGCGTGTACGGGGGGAAGTGAGGCCGGCGACCTGCCTCGCCAACCTGTTCCTTGGACGTTCGTCGCCCGCCTGCCGGCGCCGTCAAAACGACGCGCGATTGACTTGATCCCGCCGGCGCGGCATAAGCCCGGCCTTGCAGCGGCGCGTGAAGCGCCGCATTCATTTTTCCGGCTCGCCGCTTGGTTGCATTGGCCGCAGCGGCTGAGCTGGCGTTTGCGCGTTTAGGATCGGGCGGCGCTCGATGTTTTCCGCCGACGATCGGAATTCGGAGACCAAGCCCCGTGAAGCGGACCTATCAACCCAGCAAGCTCGTGCGCAAGCGCCGCCATGGCTTTCGCTCCCGCATGGCGACGGTCGGCGGCCGCAAGGTGATCGCCGCCCGCCGCGCGCGCGGCCGCAAGAAGCTCTCCGCCTGATCGGCTCGGCCGCGGCTTCGGCCGCCGTCCGGCCGTTCGCTTGTCGGCGGCGACGCCGCGGAATGGAGCCTTGACGCCTTGCGCGAGGATGGAGGCCGGCCCGCCGGCGAACCTGTCGGCCGCCTGACCAGACGGGCCGAATTTCAGCGCGTCTCGCGCGGACGGCGCGTCCCGGTCGCAGACCTTCACGCTGCAGTCCCGCCGCGCGCGAGGAAGCGGAGAGAGAGGCCGTCTCCGGCGCGCGCGTTGGCCTCACGGTGACCAAAGCGTCGGCGGCGCGGTCGAGCGCAATCGCGTCCGCAGGCGGCTGAAAGAGGCGTTGCGCGCCGCTGCAGCCTCTTGAGGCGGAGGGCGATCACGACTACGTGCTGATGGCCCGGCGCGAGGCGCTGGGCCGCCGCTTCGCCGCGCTCGTCGATGATGTCCGCAACGCCTTCCGCGCCGCCCGGCGCCGCGGCGCGGACGATCGCGGGCGCGGATCGGCCGCGAGGACGCCGAAAGGCAGAGACAGGCCAAGATGAAATCCGAGGACACGCAGGAACCTCTTTCTCGCGATCGCGCTGTCGGTCCTGGTGATGGCCGGCTGGCAATATTTCTACGCCGGCCCCCTGTATCAGCGCCAGCATCAGGCGCAGATGCAGGCCAACAGTCAGCAGCACGGCGAGCGAGACGCAGCCGAGCGCTGCGCCCGACGTCGCCGGACGCGCCGCGCCCTGCGACGGCATCCCTGCCTGGGGCCCCGAGCGCGCCGACCCATGCGACTGTAAGTCTGAGACTGTGAGCGCGGCGCTTGCGGCGAGCCCCCGCGTGGTCATCGACACGCCAAGCGTCGGCGGCTCGATCGATCTCAAGGGCGGCAAGATCGACGATATTATCCTCAAGGATTATCGCGAGACGGTCGACCCGAAGAGCCCGAATGTCAGACTGTTCTCGCCGCCCGGCGCGCCTGACGCCTATTGGGCCGAGACGGGATTTGTAAGCCCGGCCGGGGCCAAGACCCCCAATCTCGACACCGTCTGGACCGCCGATCGCCAGACGCTGACTCCCGACCCAGCCGGTGACGCTGACCTGGGACAATGGCGCGGGCCTCCTCTTCAAGCGCGTCATCGCGGTCGACGACAAATACATGTTCACGATCACCGATTCGGTCGTGAACTCGGGCTCGGCGCCGGCGACGGTGCAGCCCTACGGGCTCGTGCTGCGCCACGGCAGGCCGAATGTCGCCGGCTATTCGGTGCTGCACGAAGGCTTCGAGGGCGTGATCGGCGAGAAGGAGCAGGCGCCGACCTACGCTGCAATCGACAAGGCGACCGGCAAAGTCGAGACCTTCAAGGGCGACGGCGGCTGGCTTGGCTTCACCGACAAATATTGGGGCTCGGCGATCATCCCCGGAGCAGACCGCCCCGATCGAGGCGCGCTACTCGGCGAGCGGGACGGGCCAGCCGGTCGACTATCAGGCCGATTTCCTCGGCAAGGAGCAGACGGTCGCGCCTGGGCCGACGTTCGAGACGACGACCCGCCTCTTCGCCGGCGCGAAGGAAGTCTCGACGATCGACGATTACGCGGCCAAGCTCGGCATCAAGAAATTCAATCTGATGATCGACTGGGGGTGGTTCTACTTCATCACCCAGCCGATGTTCTGGCTGATCGACACGATCTACAAATTCGTCGGCAATTTCGGCGTCGCGATCCTGATCGTCACGGTCATGGTCAAGCTCGCCTTCTTCCCGCTCGCCAATCGCTCGTACCAGTCGATGGCGAAGATGAAGAAGATCCAGCCGCAGATCGCCGCGCTGAAGGATCTCTATCCCGACGATCGCGCCAAGCAGCAGCAGGAGCAGATGGCGCTGTTCAAGCGCGAGGGCGTCAATCCGGTCGCCGGCTGCCTGCCGATGGTGATCCAGATCCCAGTGTTCTTCGCCCTCTACAAGGTCATCTTCATCACCATCGAGATGCGGCATGCGCCGTTCTTCGGCTGGATCCGGGATCTCTCGCGCGCCCGACCCGACCAACGTGTTCACGCTCTTCGGCCTCGTTCCCTGGGATCCGACGGCGCTGCCGGTTTTCGGCCATTTCCTCGCACCTCGGCATCTGGCCGCTCATCATGGGCGTGTCGATGTTCTTCCAGATGAAGATGAATCCCGAGCCCGCGGATCCGGTTCAGAAGCCGATGTTCTCCTGGATGCCGGTCATCTTCACCTTCATGCTCGGCACGTTTCCGGCCGGCCTCGTCATCTACTGGACCTGGAACAACACCCTGACGGTGATCCAGCAATACTACATCATGACCAAGGCGGGGGTGAAGGTCGAGCTCTGGGGCAACCTCGCCCGAGCTGTTCCCGAAGAAGAGCAGCCCGGCGAAGACGCCGAGCGTATGAGCGAACCGGCTCTCGCGCCCGACTGGACCGAGGCTGGGCGCAAGCTGTTCGCGGGCCCGTGCGAATTCATTTTCGCCGCCGCGCGCTCCGACGGCCTGCCGCCGGTCGGGCCGCCGGAGATCGCCTTCGCCGGCCGATCGAACGTCGGCAAGTCCTCGCTCATCAACGCGCTGACCGGCCGCTCGTCGCTCGCGCGCACCTCGCGCACGCCCGGCCGCACGCAGGAGCTCATCTTCTTCGATCTTGGCGGCAAGGCGCGTCTGGTCGACATGCCGGGCTACGGCTACGCCGCGGTGGCAAAATCGAAATCCGCATCCTGGGGCGAACTCGCGCGCGACTATCTGCGCGGCCGTCCCTCGCTCGTGCGCGTGTTCGTGCTGGTCGATGGCCGGCATGGCCTGAAGGAGAGCGATCACGAGACGATGCGCGCGCTCGACGCCGCCGCCGTCTCCTACGCGGTCGTGTTGACCAAGGGCGACGAAGTGAAAGCCGCCGACCGCGACGCGCGAATCGCGGCGACGCTCGAAGGCCTTGAGCAAGCACGTCGCCGCCTATCCGGAGGTGTTCCTGACTTCCGCGCGCGCCGGCGAAGGGATCGCAGAATTGCGCGCGCATGTCGCGAGGCTCCTGGCCGAGCGCGGCGGGCCGGACCGGGGAAAATAGAAGGCGTCTAAAGCGGCGCCCCGCCCAACAGCGAGACACGCTGGGACCAACATTCGGCTGATCGCACGAATAGCGCGCTCTATAAAACCCTACTCGCCTGGATTCTCTGGGATAATTCGGAAATCGCAATTGCAGCGAAAAGGCAAGCGGCTATCACGACTCCGAAGACGAACTGAAATACATAGTATTTATTAAACCTATTCGATACGCTCTCAGCAAGAAAATCTGACACGGAGAATAGTAAACCTACGACAATAGCTACCAAAACGACCGCCACTTGCCTTGATAGGCGGGTGTCTCTGATCAGCAATATTATACCTAAAGCGACGCTTGGAATTAATGCGTAAAAGAAATTCCAAATTTGTCGCTTGGCCTCGAAGAAATATGCTGCATCGCCTCTTGACTGCGCCCAGTTAACTTCCAATAGAGTAAAAAGCTCGTGAAGGAAAAGAGCGGTCAAAAACTGAAACGCTGCCACAACAAAGAAACTTGTTACGTCTCCTTCACGCTTAAAAGCGCGGCGCCTGATTGGATACATATAAAGCCCGAGCAGGGTAGGTACAGCATAGGTCAGAGAGCCGGTCCGGGAACATATTGAATTGTGGGAATCGTTTGTGATTTAAGGGAGGCGGCCTGATTCGTTTGGGGGGTCGCCGATGTGGACGAGCAAGAATCGCAGGCGCTATGACCGAAGCCGATTGCGCTATCCGAGCGATGTGACAGACGAGGAATGGGCGCTTGTGGAGCCGCTCATTCCGCCGGCCAAGCGCGGCGGCAACCAGCGTCATGTCGTGGTGCGCGAGGTGATCAATGGGCTGATGTATATTCTGAGCACCGGCTGTCAGTGGCGGGCGATCCCCAAGGACCTGCCGCCGCGCTCGACGCTTTACGATTACTTCGATCTGTGGAGTTGGGACGGCACGCTCGATCGCATCCACGACGCGCTTTATGCGCAGTGCCGCCAAGCCGCCTCGCGCGAGGCGAGCCCGACCGCCGCGATCATCGACAGCCAGAGCGTCAAGAGCGCGGAAAAAGGGGATCTGCGATTGATCCGTCGGGCTATGACGCGGGCAAGAAGATCAAGGGCAAGAAGCGGCATATCCTCGTCGATACGCAGGGCCTGCTGATGCACGCCATCGTGCACGCCGCCGACGTCCAGGACCGCGACGGCGGGGCGCTGCTGATGGCGAGCTTGTTCGGCGCCTTTCCGTTCCTGATCAAGCTCTATGCCGACGGCGGCTACCAGGGGCCAGAGTTCCAAAGCGCGATCAAGCGGATTCTGGCGCGCGTCCACGTCGAGATCGTCAAGCGCTCGGGTCAAGCCACAGGCTTCATCGCCCTGCCCAAACGCTGGATCGTCGAACGCACATTCGCCTGGCTCGGCCGCTGTCGACGACTGGCCAAGGACTGGGAATGCCTCAACCACAAGGCGCTCGCCTTCCTGCGCCTCGCCTCGATCCGCCTCATGCTGCGAAAACTATGCAACCCCGCATGATGTTCTCGGACAAACTCAGAGTATTACGGATTGTCGCTTAAATCAGCGATAACCATCCATCCGCGATTGGATTTGGCCAAGCAAAATTGTGTTGAGAGGCCCAACCAGAAAGCAAGGTGACAGAAATAACGAACAAAATAATTGGAACAAGGAACACAAATACTCCAGCAATGAGCCTGGTCATTGTCATCTTTAACTCCAGGATAGGAGTCGGTTGCTAACCCAACCTTTTCTTTAAAACTGTTAAATCCGTCTACTATACCTTTCTCCTTTATCAACTTCTTGTTCAACCATATAAGCTGATATGCCAACCTATATTCATTTTTTGATCCTACAAATTCCTCAGGCAATGGCACTTCGGTAAACTGCACCTGAAGATTATTCATTGCTAAATCATAATCGTTTGTCATTCTTACGTAAAAAATCAGCTGCGGTCACCAAAGCTTCATCATCTGCAATTCTATACAAACCCGCACCGCGAATAACAATATCTCTCCAAGCAACTAGTGGATAGAATCAAACGCTTCGAACCCCTTGCAAGCCGGAGAACTCCTTGAAATTGCGGAAGGCGCCGACTCTTACGTTTGATTTTGACCACTAGAGCGTTTGGATTTTGGCTTAAATCGTGATGGGGATTCCCAAATCGCCGAAGTTCTGATTCAACCTGCGGGCTGGGCGGAGGCCAGCAGGGATGCCGAAGCCATATTCGCAGGACTTGCGCGATCGGGTCATCGACGCGGTGCTGAAAGGGGAGATGAGCCGTCGCGCGGCTGCGCGGCGGTACGAGGTCAGCGAATCGATTGCCGTCAAGTGGCTCGAACGCTTTGAGCGGAGTGGCTCGCGCGAACTGGTCGGGCATGGCGGCCATCGGCCATCCGCGCTCATGCCACATCGGGATTTTCTGGAGGCGGCGCGAGCTGGGAAGCCGGATATTACGCTTCAGGGTCTTTGCGATCGGTTGTTGTTCGAGCGCGGGATCAAAGCCGACGCCTCGATGATGAGCCGCTTCTTTCGCCGGATTGGCGTCACGTTTAAAAAAAGACCCTCGTGGCGAGCGAGCAGGACCGTCCGGACGTAAAACGCCATCGCCTACGCTGGCGGCACTATCAGGGCCTGATCGATCCCAGACGTCTGGTCTTTATCGACGAGACCTGGACGAAAACCAACATGACCCGTCTGCGCGGCTGGGCGCCAAAAGGGCAGCGGCTGGTCGACAAGGTCCCTCACGGGCACTGGAAGACCGCGACTTTCCTCGCCGCCCTGCGCAACGATCGCATCGAGGCGCCCTGCCTGTTCAACGGACCATCAACGGCGAGCGCTTTCTCGCCTACGTCCAGCAGTTCCTGGTTTCGACCCTCAAACCAGGCGACGTCGTCATCCTCGACAATCTCGGCTCTCACAAAGGAAAGGCCATCCGGCAGGCGATCCGGGCCGTCGGCGCCCGCCTGGTGTTCCTGCCGAAGTACTCACCCGACCTCAATCCGATCGAGCAGGTCTTCGCCAAGTTCAAAACCCTGCTTCGGAAAGCCGGCGCCCGAACATACGACGCTGTCGCCGACGCCACCGCCGCCATCCTCTCTCAGTACGCACCGCAAGAATGCGCCGCATACGTCAGGAACGCAGGATATGCGTAAATCCAATGGCAAGCCGCTCTAGTATCAATATCAAGATTATTATCGGATTTAACCAGCCTGGAATGTGACCAAACAGCGCTTCAACGCTCTTCTTCAATGTCTTCCGGTAGCTCTAAATACGCAACGATAATGTTTTTCGAATTATTTAGTAATTCGGGTGAAAACGCCGCGATCCCCGCATATGCGAGCGCCAATGTGCTACCGAAGAACAAGCGCAGGAAACGATACCACGCTCGAGAAGTTAGCTCAGGTAATGTAAAAAATGACGACGGCTTTGCAGGCTCCGGTTTACGGGGATCTTCCAAAACCGAAAGCATAAGAAAGTATATAATGACGGCACAGGCTAGCAGAACAATAACTGTCGCCGCGTTTGCTCGGAGCAAATCAAGGAAATGACTTAATGTGTAACCGATAGCCGCCCGAAATAACCTTAATTCCTTGCAGAAATTGCGTAGAAAAGAGCATGAGAAACGAAAAGATTGATTAGCAGCGTCCGTTCACACAATCAGCATTTGCGGTATGGATTCCAAAATTTTTAGACATGGCCGAGGCGAAGAAGAATATTGAAACTGCTAATACTGCAACAAGGAGCCTCCTCATTGGACGCCTCCAGTCAGCATGTGGATACGCTTAGATTACACTACTAACATTGAAACTGTGTCAAGCGGAAAATTCGGTGCGCAAAAAGGCGAGTTCCGCATGGGTGAGAGAGCCGCCGCGCATCAACTCCGAAGTTCATCTCTGAGCGGGCGATAGAAGGCGCGCACGTCCTCCGCAAGCGCCTCGGGTTGCTCCATGGCGGCGAAATGGCCGCCCTTCTTCATGACCGTCCAGCGGCGGATGTCGGTGAACATTGTTTCGGCCAGCGATCGCGGCGGATACAGGATCTCGCGCGGGAATTCTGCGTAGCCGGTCGGAGCGGTGACCGCGGCGCCAGTCGGGGATCATCCAGGGCCGATGGAGGCGAAAATAATAGGGGTAGAATGACGATCCGATCGCGCCCGTGAACCAGTAGAAGCTGATGTCGGCGAGCATCTGGTCGCGGGTGAAGACGCTGTCGACATCGCCGCCGCAATCAGACCAGGCGCGGAATTTCTCGATAATCCACGCCGCGAGTCCCGCAGGGGAATCGGTCAGGCCGAAGCTCAAGGTTTGCGGGCGGGTGCCCTGGATCCACTGATAGCCGGTCTCCTCCTTGAGCCAATGATTGAGCTCAGCGAGAAAGGCGCGCTCCTCGGCCGTCGGGTTCTTCACCATGCCCGGGTCGCGGCGCACGGCGAGCAGATTGACATGAATGCCGATAAGCTTGTCGGCATGCGCGTAGCCCATCCGCGCGGCGGTGATCGCGCCCCAGTCGCCCGCCCTGCACCGCGAAGCGCTTGTAGCCGAGCGTGCCGCTCATCAGGTCCGCGAGAATATCCGCCATCTCCTCGACGCCGAAGCGCTTCTGCCCGGGGCGGAACGAGAGCCCATAGCCCGGCAGCGACGGCGCAACGACGGTGAAAGCGTCGGCCGGATCGCCGCCGAAACTCGCTGGATCGGTGAGGCGGGGAATGAAGTCCAGAAACTCGAACACTGAGCCCGGCCAGCCGTGCATCAGCAGCAAGCGGTATAGGATCGGGGCCTTTGCCCGGGACATGCAGAAAGTGCAGGTCGCAGTCCGGCCGCGTCAGCTTGAATTGCGGGAAGGCGTTGAGCCGCGCTTCCTGCGCGCGCCAGTCGAAGGCCCCGCGCCAGTACTCGACAAAGCTGCGCAGGTATTCGACATCCGTCCCGTATAGCCACGGGTCGCCCGGCGCGGAGTCGGGAAAACGCGTGCGCGCGAGACGCTCGCGCAAGTCCTCGATGGTCGCTGTCGGGAACGCGCAATGTGAACGGCTGCGACATCGCCTGCTCCTTGGCCGGCGATTCTCGAATGGAGGCCAGCTCGAAGTCAAACGGACGGGCGCCGTAGCTGAACTTCGCCGATGGCCCGCGACCTTTGCGGGCGGATTGACCCGACTGAGCCCGGAGGCGAAGGTCGCACCATGCAGACCCACTACAACAGTTTGGCCGGTGGCGAGGTCGGCCGCATCGCGGCGCTCAGCGACGGCCTTTTCGCCATCGCAGCGACCATTCTGGTGCTCGACTTTCACACCCCCGAGCCAGCGGACATCCACTCGGAGGCCGAGTTCCTGCGCGCGCTCGCGGCCTCAGCGCCAAGACTCCTGCCGTGGCTGCTCAGCCTTCTGACGCTCGGCATTTTCTGGCTCGGCCAGCAGACGCAGCTCAGCCAGCTCGCTCGTTCGAACCGCGACCTCACCTGGCTTCATTTCCTGTTCCTCGCCGTCGTCACTGTGCTGCCGTTCTCGACCAGGCTGCTCGCCGATTTCCTGACCTACCGCGCCGCCTTTCTGATCTATTGGGCCAATGTCTTGCTCCTCGGCGCGTGTCTCTACGCCACATGGGCGTACGCCGAATGGGCGAATCTTATTCAGGAGGAAGCGCACGGCGACATCTCGCGCGCCGTCAAGCGGCGCATCGTCCTCGCGCAGACGCTCTACGCGATCGGCGCGCTCCTGGGCCTCGTCAATGTGACGCTTGGGATCACGCTCATTTTGCTGATCCAGCTCAATTACGCGATCGGACCGAGGCTGCCTATTCTCTCGCGGCTTTGACCAAGCTTTGCGCCGCGATCGAACTCGCGACGTCTCTAGCGCGAGCCCCTCGCCACCATCCCGGCTTACGCCGGGCGCGCGACGACGACCCAGGGTCGAACCGAAATCTCCATGTCTAGACGAGGATCGCAACCGCCTCGCGGCCCCTCGGCGTCTCGACAACGCGCATCGACACCGACTGACCTTCGGACAGGCGATCGACGCCGGAGGCGCCGAGGGTCGTGCTGTGAACGAACACGTCCTTGCCGAAGTCGTCGCTGGCGACAAACCCAAAGCCCCGGGCCCCGTCAAACCACTTGACCCTTCCGGTCAAGTCGAAGGCGTTTGCCAGATCGTGAGTCGGAAGTCGCGCCGGCCGTTCGATGGCGCTCGTGGTGTCGACCTCGATGACCCGCACCACCTGCGCCCCTCGGGACCCGGCGCGGACGACGATGCGAACTTTCGCCCCCGAAGGCAGAGTGTCGCGCCCGGTCTCGCGCAGGGTCTTAAGATGCAGGAAGGCGTCGCCCCGGCCGCCCGCAAGCTCGACGAAACCGTATCCCTTCTCGGCGTTGAACCATTTCACCGCCCCCTCCGCGGTCAGGCCGCTCGCGAGCGGATCCGCCTTCGCCAAGGTCGCGCCGTCCTGGTTTCTGCTTATACCAGCCACATGCGAGGACGCAGCCGTCTCAACGAACGGCTTGGCCTCGCCGAAGGCGGACATCTGCGCCTGATGAACATTCCCCATCGCTCAACCCTCCACAACCCTGGCCGTAACCTGCGTTCCGCTCGGACCCCGTCAAACGGCGTCAACCGAGCGTACAGCGGCGCTTCGGCGGCGGCTGTGATCCGCGTCACAGTCCGAACACGCGCGCGCCAGGGTCGGCGAGAGTCGGGGCGTCGACGGGCCAATCGCTTTTGCGCAATTCGCCAGCCGAAATCAGGGAAGGCCCTGTGCGCATGGACGGGCGCCGGCATGCGCCGGTCCAGGACCTTCAATAGGCTGGAAGGGCTATCTGGTTGTGGAGCTATCCACGGGCGCGATCACGCTACGCGCGCCAGGGCCGCCGCGCGCGATCCGCACTGAGCTCTCGGCAGCGTGACGAGCGCCGACGCGCCCTCGCCGGGCCTCGACTTGAGATGCAGCGTCCCGCCATGAAGCTCGACCAGCGAATTGGCGATGGCGAGGCCAAGCCCCGACCCCTTCATGCCGTCGGCCATGACGGCGCGCCCCTGCTCAAACGGCCGCCCGAGCCGCGCGATGTCCTCGGAGGCGAAGCCTGGGCCATTGTCCTCAATGGTGAAATGGACCCGCTCGGTGAGCGCCACGGCCCTGATCGAAACTTCGCCTCCCTCGGGCGCGAACTTCACCGCATTGCGCATGAGCGTCGTGAGGATGCGCTCGAGCGCCAGAGGGTCCGCCTCCACCGTCACCTCGGCTCCGACCTCCGCCCTGACCGCGATGCGCTTCTCGCGTGCGGTCGGCGCAATGTCGAGCACCGCCCGGCTCACCGCCTGGTCGGCCCGAAAGCGCTCATAATTCAGGCGTTCGCGGCCCGCCTCGAGCCGCGCCATGTCGAGAACATCGCCGACCACGCGCGAAAGATATTCGCCGCTGGCGAGAATGTGGGCGCAATAGTCGCCATACTTTTGCGATCCCAGAGGGCCGAAGGTCTGGCTCCCCATCAGCTGCGAGAAGCCAATGATGGCGTTGAGCGGGGTGCGCAGCTCGTGGCTCATATTGGCGAGAAATTCCGCCTTGGCGCGGTTGGCCGCCTCGGCGCGCGATTTCTGCTCATGATAGCGTTCGGCGAGATCGGCGAGCTGCTGGGCCTGCTCTTCGAGCGACCGGCGCGACTGTTTGAGCTCAGCCGCCGTGGCCGAAAGCAGCCGCTGGGAGTTGATGAGCCGCCGCTCATGACCGCCTCTCGCCCTCACCTCGTAGAGGGCGGCCGCCGCGACCATCAAACCCACGGTCAGGGCCAAAAGAAAAACCGTCATCACCGCGGTGCGTCGCCACGCGGCGGGATGACGATCGACCGGCGAAGCGAAGGCCACTTTCGCCAGGGCCCCCGGCAGCGCTCGCACGGCGGCGAATTGATCGCCATGCTCGGTCTCAACGCGCATCACGCCGTCGCCTGTCGCGGGCGGCGCCGCACGCTGGACGATGGCGGCCAAAGGCGAATCGGAGCCGTCTTTTGCGCGCTCGAACTCGACCAGGCGGCCGGTGCGATCGACGAGGATCGCTTGAGGGAGACGCTCCTGGGGATGAGCCGTAAGAACGCCTCGGAAAACATCGGCTTCGGACGCTTCCGGCGCGGCGCTCAAGGCTTCGTTAAGCCGCTCAGCGAGCAGGGTCGCGCGCATGCCGACCTCGTTCGCGCCAGCGCGAAGCGCCAGATCACGTTCGAGCCGCAAATGCTGCACTGTCAGGCCGACGACGCCGAAGATCGCAATCGCGACGCCGATAAAAACCGCCGCGGGAATCCGCCGCCTGCCGACCACAGCGGGGATGGGGCGAACCTGCGCGCGTTCGAGCGCCGTGGTTCGCCGGCGGGCCCACGCCCGGGCGAGGCGAAACGCCGCTTCGTCGCTAATCCCCCGAGCCGGCCCTAAAGGGCAAACGTCCCCGTTTGCCGCGCTTGCACGCGTCATCGCCCATCCCAGCTTCGCCACAAATTACACTCGGACTGCCGCCTTAACGCCCGAATCACTACGATAAGAATCCTTGTGCAAATCTTTGTCCAGTCCTTGACATCGCCTAGCGATGAAAAATGTGGCTGAAGGGCGCCGGTGCGGAAATGTGCAATCGGCGCTCAGAAACGCGCCCTTTCCCTTCTCCCTCTGGGAGAAGGTGGTCGGCGAAGCCGGCCGGATGAGGGAACCACCCCGCGCGCTTCGCGCGCGAACCCTCTCCCCAAAGGGCGTCCGGAAGGATGCCGTCTCTCGACAGGCTATGGGACGGGGATGGGGCGTCAGCCCAGGCTGCGGGTCACGATGTCGCGGACGTCAGGCGAAAGCGACGGGATGGCGGCGATACGCCTCAGCATCGCCTCCGCCTGGACCCGGCGGACCTCCTCGAGCGAGCGCCACGACCGCATTGCGGTCAGGAGCCGCGCGGCGATCTGCGGATTGCTCGGATCGAGAAGGGTGACCACCTCCTCGAGCAGCGCATAACCCGCGCCGTCGGCGCGGTTGAACTGCGTCTGGTTGGCGGTGAACCCGCCGATCAGCGCGCGCACGCGGTTGGGATTGGCGAGCGAGAATCCGTGGTGGTTCATAAGCCTTCGCACGCGCTCCAGCGTCTCGCGCTCCGGAATCTGCGCCTGCAGCGCTAACCACTTGTCGAGGATCAGCGGCTCCGTCGCGTAGCGGCGCTCGAATGCCTCCAGCGCATGCTGGCGCTGATCGTCCGGCTTGAAGGCGATCGCCGTGAGCGCGCCGAGGCGTTCGGTCATGTTGTCGGCGTCCGCGAGCTGACGGTGCGCAAGCTCCAGTCCCTGAATCACATCGCCGTCGACAAACAGGCTCAGCGCCACGTTGCGCAACGCGCGCCGCCCCGCCGCCGCGGCGTTGGCGCTGAAGGGGGTGGAATCGGCAAGTTCGGCGTGCAGCGCGGCGAGCGCGGCCCCGTGCGCGCGCCCGAGCTCGCCACGCATGGTCTTGCGCGCGACATAGATTGCGTCCGGATCGACGTCCTCGCCGATTTCGCGCGCGAGGTCGGCTTCGGTCGGGAGCGACATTGCGAGCGCGGCGAAGGCGTGATCGATGCGACCTAAGCTGGCGTCCTCGATCAGCGCGCCGAACGCGGCTGCGAGGCCGCCGTCACGCTCGGGCGGGCGGCCGGCCCGAATGGCCTTGACGCCGCGCAAAAGCACGCGCGTCGCCAGGCTCTGAAGTGACTGCCAGCGATTGAAATTGTCGCTGTCGTGCCGGGAGAGGAGAATGAGGTCCTCTTCGGTGAGGTCGTCGTCGACCCGCGCCGGGGTCGAAAAGCCGCGCAGGAACGACAGGGTCGGGCGCTGGGGAACGTCGCGAAACACGATCGACCGCTCAGCGTTCTTGAGTTCGAAGACGCCGCTTGCGAGCTCGTCGGCGCTCGCGTCCGATGACGAGAGCGGCAAGTCGCCGCCATTGGGACCGACCAGGCCGAGCTTGAGCGGCATCGTCATCGGCAGCTTGACGGCTTGCCCCGGCGTCGGCGCAAGCGTTTGGGTAATGTCGAGCCGATAGGTCCTGGCGGACGCATCGTAGGCGCTGCGAACCGTGATTTTCGGCGTGCCGGCTTGGCTGTACCAGCGCATGAACTGGCTAAGGTCGCGTCCCGAAACCGTCTCGAAACAGCCGATGAAATCCTCGACTGTGGCCGCATGGCCGTCGAAGCGATCGAAGTAAAGGTCCATGGCGGCTCGAAACGTTTCGGCGCCGATCAGGCGCTTCAGCATGCGCACGACCTCGGCGCCTTTCTGATATACGGTCGCGGTGTAGAAGTTGTTGATCTCGCGATAGACCTCGGGCCGCACATTGTGCGCCAGCGGTCCGGCGTCCTCAGGAAATTGCGCTGCGCGCAGCGCGCGCACGTCGCCGATGCGCTCGACGGGCGCGGACCGCATGTCGGCGGAAAACTCCTGGTCGCGGAAGACGGTCAGCCCCTCTTTGAGGCAGAGCTGGAACCAGTCGCGGCACGTCACGCGATTCCCCGTCCAGTTGTGAAAATATTCGTGCGCGATTACGCCTTCGATGCTGGCGTAGTCGTCGTCCGTCGCCGTCTCGGGCGAAGCGAGGACATATTTGTCGTTGAAGACATTCAGGCCTTTGTTTTCCATCGCGCCCATATTGAAATCGGAGACGGCGACGATGTTGAACACGTCGAGATCGTATTCACGCCCATAAATCCGTTCGTCCCAGGCCATCGAGCGCTTCAGCGCGTCCATCGCATAAGCCGCGCGCTCCTCGCGGCCGTGCTCGACATAGATCGCGAGCGCGACTCTTTTTCCCGAGGCGGTGACGAAGGAATCGGTGATCGCGCCCAGATCGCCCGCGACCAGCGCAAACAGGTAGCAAGGCTTCTTATGCGGATCGCTCCATATGGCGAAGTGGCGGCCGGGGAGGTCCGCTTCGCCTGCGGTTTCGAGATTGCCGTTGGCGAGCAGCACCGGCGCCTCCGTCCGGTCCGCCTCGAGCCGCACGCGATAGGTCGACAGCACGTCGGGGCGATCGAGAAAATAGGCGATGCGGCGAAACCCCTCGGCCTCGCATTGGGTGCAATAGGCCGAGCCCGAGCGATAGAGGCCCATGAGCTTGGTGTTGGCCGCCGGGTCGAGGCGGGTCTCGATCGTGAGCTTGAACGGACGCTTTGGCGGCCGCAGAAGCCGAAACTCGGACGGACTCGCTTCGAAATCGGCAGCTTCGAGCGGCTCGCCGTCCAAGCGGGCGGAAATGAACAGAAGCTCGTCGCCGTCGAGCGAAAGCGGCTCTCCCTCCCGGCCGGCGGGATTGGGACGCAACGAAAGGGTCGAGACAGCGCGCGTCGCGTGGATCTCGAGCGATACGTCGAGCTCGACGTGGCCGATGAAATAGTCCGGAACCCGATAGTCGCTAAGGCGAACGGGCTGTCCGACCGATGTGCGCATGGGGAGCGCCCTTTCGAAGCTGCGGATTGCGGGGATGATCAGGCCGGAGCGAAGCCGATCATCGCCGCGGGGGTAAACCTCAGCCCAACGAGACGCAAGGTCTTTTGCAAAGCCGGCTCAGGCGGTTTGCCGCTGGTGAAAATCGCCGCGTCTTCGCGGCTTGCCGGCGCGCCCGGGCCGCCCGGGCCAATCAGCGCGTCGAGGCGGCGCGCGATCGCCGGCGCCGGATCAACGAAGTTCACCGGCCAGGGGGAAAGGCGCTCGAGTTTGTCCACGATAAGCGGAAAGTGGGTGCAGGCGAGCACGATCTGGTCGGTGCGCCGGCCACCGTGTTCGACGAAACATGGGGCAATCTCGCGGGCGATATCGGTGTCGTCGACCGCCTCGCCCCGCATGACGCGCTCAGCGATGACCGCAAGCTCAGCTGCGCCGACCAGCGCCACCTCGCAATTGCCCGCGTGCTCGCGCACCAGCGCATGGGTGTAGTCGCGCGCGACGGTGCCGCGCGTCGCCAATACGCTGATCAGTCCCGACCGCGAGGCCGCCGCCGCAGGCTTGATCGCAGGGACGGTTCCGACGAACGGCAGGCGATAGGCGCTCCGCAGCGGCGGCAGAGCCAGGGTGGAGGCGGTGCCGCAGGCGATGACGACGATATCGGGCCTGGTTTCGCCGATCAGTCGCGCCATCACCGTCTCGACCCGGGCGACGAGTTCCGCTTCGCCGAGTCTGCCGTAAGGGAAGGCTGCGTCGTCGGCGGCGTAGACGATCTCGACATCGGGCCTGAGCCGCCTGATTTCGGCCAGCACAGAAAGGCCGCCCAGGCCTGAATCGAACACAAGCGCCCGCGGGGCGCGCGGCGCCGGCCCGTCTGCGCCGCGCTCGGCGAACGGATTTCGCGGCGCTTCGCCCTCGCCCCCCGCCAGGTTCATGCGCGAGGGCATTACCCCAATCCCGCGCGCGCGGCAAAGTGACCGATTGGGGCATTGACCGGCCATGAGCGATTCGGCCAAGGAAGCACAGAGCGTCTTCGCGAGAGGAATTGCGGCCTGTCCGCCACGTTGTTGTCTGAGGCCGATTTCACGGCCGAACCGGTCGAGCGCCTGGATGCGCCCGATCCGCCGACGCCTGCCGAGCGCCGGGGGCACGCGCTCGCGCTTATCGCCGCGGTCCTGCTGCATCTCCTGATTCCAGTCTCGCTCCTCCTTTCTTACTGGTTCTGGCCGCAGAACGCCCCGACAGCCGTGCAGGAAATCCCGGTCGAGGTGGTCGTCGAGCAACCGCCGCCGCCCAAGCCGAAGCCAAAGCCGCCCGAAGAGAAACCGAAGCCGCCGCCCGAGCCGGAGGTGGAAAAGCCCGCCTATGACGCGCCCGCGGCTCCCACCGAGGAGAAAGTCAACCGGGAGGCGCCTGACAAGAAGACCGAGACCAAAGCCGCCCCCGAGACCCCTCCGGCCCCGAACCCGGGCGCGCCGCCGAAAGCGGAAACCAAGGCGCCTACGCCCGAGCCAGCTGAGCAGCCCAAGGCAGAGACCAAGCCCCCCGCGCACGATCTTACCCCTTCGCCCGAGGGCGAACTGCCCGCGGATGCGAACCCGAAGCCAGAGGAAAGCCCCGCTCAGGCCGCCGCGCCAGCGGCGGCGCCCGCACCCGTCAAGGCCCCCATTGGCACCCCGATACCGACAATCGAGGATTTGCCGCAATACAAGTTCGCGCGGTCAGTCGAGAAGTCGCCGGTCGCCGGCGGAAACGCCAAATCCCGCTATTTGACGATTATCTATGGGATGATCAAAGCGCACCTGCGCGAGAGTTCGGCGCTCCATATCGACCTTGCCAACCGGCACGGCTTGGTCGATTTCTACATCGATGAAGGCGGCAATCTCGTGGGTCGCAAGCTGGTGAGTTCAAGCGGGTCGCCGAACCTCGACATCGCGGTTATGGCCGCGATCGCCGAAGCCGCGCCATATCCCGCGCCCCCGCATTGGTCGCCTATTTACCTCAGTTATAATTTTGGCCGCTCGCCGAGGCCACGGGGCGGCGAGGATCACTGAATGCAGAGGTAGTTTACCCTGATGCGCTGGAAATCGGGGGTGTAATTGCTCCAGTTATAATAAGCCCTCATTCCATATTTTGCGCATTCCTCCGCCGCCTGCGCGTAGAATTGAGACCGGCTCGGGAACGTGTCGCGGTGCGGCGCATTGGGATAGTAGAGGAATGTGACGTCGCGATAGCTTGAGCAGCCGCTCAGAGCTGCGAGCATCCCAATCAGAAAGACAACGCGCATTCTGGCCCCACGCCTCGAGAATCAGCGGGCCGTCCCGGATGAGCCCGACTCTCTGCCGTTACTCTGCCCGCCCGCCGGCGATAGCGCAAGGCTTTCTGCGCGCCTTGTCCCCCTGCCCCGCCGCGGGGCGCGCCACGGGCGATTTGCCCCCGAAACGCGGCGATGCGACAAAGCCCAAGGCGGCGGTGAAACCTTGAGGGCACGCATCCATGCCGGCGGCGGCGAAGATTTTTCTCTCGACCGTTTCGGACGAATTCCGCGCCTATCGCGACCAGCTGCGCTCCGACCTCACCCGTCCCAATGTCGACGTGAAGGTCCAGGAGGATTTTAGGGACCAGGGCCGCGGCGCGCTTGACGCGCTCGACGTCTATATCGCCGGCTGCGACGCCGTGGTGCATCTCGCCGGCGACATGACCGGCTCCCCGGAGAGCCGGCGCTCAGCGCCATGCGCGCCAAATATCCCGGTCTCGCCGATAGGCTGCCGCCGCTCGGCGAAGCGCTGCGCGGCGGGCCGGAATCTCCTATACGCAATGGGAAGCCTGGCTTGCGCTCTATCATGGCAAGCTCCTGTTCATTGCCAAAGCGGCCGACAGCGCGGAGCGCGGCCCGAAATATCTGGCTGACGACGCCTCGCGCGCCGCCCAGGCCGCGCATCTTCAGCGCCTCCAGGCGATGGACCGCCATCCCGGCTGCACGTTCGTGAGCCCGGACAATCTCGCCAAATACGTTCTGCCCCCCGTTCTCGATCTCCTGGCGAAGGCGGAAGTCGTCGCCTATGCCGAGCAACTGGCGCGCGCGGGCGACGTGGCCCAGGGCTTCATCGACGAAATGGCGCGCAAGGTCGCTGACGACAAGCCGCTCGATTTCGAGGGCAAGAAACAGGCGTTGCGCAACCCATCGAGATCTACGAAAACGAGATCGCCGGGCGGCCGTCGGAGACCAATTTCGGCGCCATCGTCGAAACGGCTCTGGCCAAGGCGCGGACCCAGGTCGACAAAGGCCAGTCCGCCCTGGCCCGCGCCACTCTCGACAAGGCCGCCGAGGACATAGGGCGCGAGGAGGAGGAGCGCCGCGAACGCTACGTCGCGAGTATAACCGCGCTCCGCCACCGCGAACGCAACATCGCGCTTGCGGCCTACGACGGCGACGCCGCGGCGGACGCAATTCTGAAGCTCGCGCGCTCAATTCACGCGGCGAACGCGCCGATGGTCGGGAAGTTCCTCAGCGAGGAAGCGCAGACGTTCCGCGAATTCGGCCGCGATCGCGGCAGCCATGTGCATCTCGTCGCGGCGATTGCGAGCAACTGGCGCTCGCTGCGTCGGATGACGAGCGCGGCGCGCGCGCAACGATCTCGGCAACGCGCTTGCGGTGCTCGGCGAGCGGGAGAGCGGGACGGCGCGGCTTGAGGAGGCGATCGCAATTCTTCGTGCGGCACTGGAGGAAGGGACGCGCGAGCGGGCTCCCCTCGGCCGGGCGGTGACACAGATAGAATCTAGGTAATGCACTCGCAACGCTGGGAGAGCGGGACGGCTCGGCTCGAGGAGGCGGTCGCAGCCAATCGCGCGGCGCTGGAGGAATACAGTCGCGAGCGGGTTCCGCCCGACTGGGCGAAGACGCGCAGCAATCTCTGCACTGCGCTCGCAACGCTCGGCGAGCGCGAGAGCGGGACGGCGCGGCTCGAGGAGGCGGTTGCGGCCTATCGCGCGGCGCTGGAGGAACACAGCCGCGAGCGGATTCCGCTCCAATGAGCGATGACGCAGAACAATCTCGGCAGTGCTCTAAAGGCGCTCGGCGAGCGCGAGGGCGGGACGGCCCGGCTCGAGGAGGCGGTTGCGGCCTATCGGGCCGCGCTTGAAGAGCAGATGCGCGAGCGCGTTCCGCTCAACTGGGCAACGACGCAGAGCAATCTCGGCAAAGCGCTTCAAATCCTCGGCGAGCGGGAGAGCGGGACGGCTCGGCTTGAGGAGGCGGTCGCAGTCGATCGCGCGGCGCTGGAGGAAAAGACGCGCGAGCGGGTTCCATTGGAATGGGCGCAGACCCAACACGGGCTGGCTGTGCGCTTCACGAGCTCGGCCAGCGGGAGAGTGGAACGGAGAAACTTGAGGAAGCCGGCGCCGCCTATCGCGCGGCGCTGCAGGAATTGACGCGCAAGCGGGCTCCCCGCCAATGGGCAACGACGCAGAACAATCTCGGGAATGCCCTTCGGGCGCTCGGCGAACGGGAGAGCGGGGCGGCGCGGCTTCTGGAGGCGGCTGAGGCCTGGAACGCGTGCCTCGAGGTCACAGCATCCGCCTGGCCGCCAGATTGTATTCGAGAGATCGAAACCAGCGCGACGAGCTGTTGGCCGAGATCGCGCGCTGGTCCGCAAAGTAGACGCACGCAGAAAGCGGCTCCGCAGAACCCGCGAGGCGGGCTGACAGATAGCCGCTGCGCGTGGCGAGACGGCAATCATCGACGCATCCGCTTAATCGGAATTACTCATTTTCTATTTGACAAAATCAAAATCCTCTGCGATAAACTGAACGAGGGATCGAGCTCCCTCGCGGCCGCTTGGCCGTCAAGAGCAGGGCGCAGGGAAGCGCGAAAGGAGGGCCTGAGCGAAGGCGCAAGGGGCGAGATAGGAGAGAGGAAATTTTTAATAAAAAAAGTAACTCCCAAGCCGGGTGGGTCCGAATTGTCACACGGTGTGTGAGATCGTTGAGGTTTTGCGAGATTTTCGAGACGGGCGGGGGCGAACCGTGAGTCAAGGTGGGGATGATTCTCCCTGCCGAAGTTCAGGCGCTGATCGAAGCGCTCCGGAGCGAGATTTCCGCGCTTCGCTCGGAGGTCGCCGATTTGCGGCGGGAGAACGAGGGCCTTCGAGCCGAGAACGCCGAGCTTCGGCGCCGGCTGGATCTGGACAGCACGACGAGCTCCAAGCCGCCTTCGAGCGACGGGCTGAGGAAGAAGTCGCGCCTTCCCGGCAGCCTTCGCGGCCGTTCGGGCAAGGCGAGCGGGGGACAGCGGGGCCACAAGGGCGACACGCTGCGGCGGACGGCGACGCCCGACTGGGTCGTCCGACACGAGGCTGCGGCGTGCCGGCGCTGCCGGGCGGCGCTCGCGGCTTCGATGCAGACCGGGGTGGAGACGCGTCAGGTGTTCGACCTGCCCGAGCGGCTGATCGAGGTCACGGAGCACCAGGGCGCCATCTATGCCTGCGCCCGATGCCGCGGCGTGACGCGGGCTGCGTTCCCCGACGGCGTGATCTCGCCGACCCAATATGGCGAGCGCATCAAGGCGGCGGCGGTCTATCTCAACGTGCAGCAGCTTGTGCCCGAGGACCGGACGGCGCAGGCGCTTCAGGACCTGTTCGGCGCGCCGCTCGTCTGCCCGGCGAGCGTGATCGCGTGGATGGGCAAGAAGGCTCAGGCTCTGGAGGGCGTCTATCAGGCGATCGGGACGCGCGTCGGCGGGGCCAAGGTCAGGCATCTCGACGAAACCGGCTTTCGCATCGCAGGCTCCCTGCAATGGCTGCATACGACGTCGAGCCGGAGCCATACCTTCTACCGGGTCGGAGCGGCGCGCGGCGATGTTCCCGCAGGGTTGAAGGGCGGCGTCGTCGTGCATGACCATTTCCGCCCCTACAACGCCCTCGCGGACGTCGCTCACGCCTTCTGCAACGCCCATCACCTGCGCGAACTCAAGGCGCTCATCGAGATCGACAAGGAGCCGTGGGCGCAAGCCATGCGCGACGTCCTCCTCGACGCCGCAAAGGCCGTGCGCCAAGCCAAAGAGGCCGGCGCCCGGGCGCTCGAACCCGAACGCGTGCAAGGCTTCGTCGACCGCTACTGGCAGGCCGTTCGGGAAGGGCTCGCCTTCCATCGCGCCCTGCCGGCCTTCGATCCTTCGCCCGGCTCGAAAAAACGAAAGAAGCAGCGCCCAGGCCATAATCTCCTCATCCGCTTCAAGACCTTCAAGGACGAGACCCTGCGCTTCCTCGTCGACTTCGACGTCCCGTTCACCAATAACCTGGCCGAACAGGACCTGCGCATGGCCAAGGTCAAAATGAAAATCTCGGGCGGCTTCCGCACCTTCGAAGGCGCTCACGTCTTCGTCCGCATGAGGTCCATCGTCTCCACCGCACGAAAGCACGGCCTCAACATTCTCAAAGCCCTCACTGCAAACCCCTCCCAACTCCTCCTCGCAATCGCAGCCTGAAAACAGACGGCTTGGGAGTTACAATTTCGCGGAGAATCCTCCGTAACCCATTGAAAAGGCTCGATTCGGACGAGAGAATCCAAGGAAATCCAAGGAAATCCAATACCCCTAAAGCCAGGTTTTCGCGACGAAAGAACCAACGGCCAAGACAATCCAAACGGAGCGATCGCAGGGTCGCGGCCCTACCCCGTAGGACGCGCTTGCTGGCCGCCCTGCTTATTTAACGTACATGTTAGGTTATTCGCCTCGACGAGCCGCTGCCGCCCATTCGAGCGCGGCGTTCTCATCGGCGTGGGCGAACTGGCGAATGCGGACGGGCGAAGCCTCGAAATTGTTGAGGGTCGCTGCGTCCATCCGTTCCGGATCGACAACGACCGCGAGCTTGACCAGCGACCGGTGAGCCAGCGCGGCATTGAAGAGCCCCCGCGCCAGCTCGGCGAAATAGCCCTCGAAATCCGGATCGATGACAATGACGAGACCGGTCGCGGCCTCGCCCAGGCTCGCGCCGATCGCAACTTCGATATCCCTGGCGACGACGGTGCCGCTCGCCCGCAAGGCAAGGGTCTGCGCCGGCGCCTCTTGCACCCGCTGCAACATGAGCCGCTCCCTCTCCTGCCCGGCTTTTGCGGCGATTGGTTTTTCGCGCCGTGTCTTCATAGCAGATCGGCGCCGGACATCGCGAGCGACAGATGAGCCAGGCGTCCGCCACCGCGCCCCGACCGCCGAGGCCTACTCGCCGCGCTTGACGCTGGAGTCTCCATCAGCGGCGAGGCTCTTGGCGAAGCTCTCGAGGTTGACCACGCCACGTCGATGCGTCCCGTCGCCGATTTTGCGGACCCCGTCATGCGCTTCGACCGTAAGCAACATGCTGCGGCCAGAGACTTCAACGACGCGCGCCGTCGCCGTCACGGTCCGCCCTATGGGCGTCGGCGCCAGATGGCGGACATTGACCTCGCTGCCAACCGTCGCCCACCCCTCCGGCAGATGTGGCGCCGCGGCCGCCACAGCGGCGGTCTCCATCGCCAGGATCATCATCGGAGTGCCGAAGACGAACGGCATGCCCTCGACGTGGGCGCCGACGGTGAGCTCGCGGGTGACCACGACCTCGTGCCAGCCGGTCATGCCCACCCGAACATTTTCGAGCGGCTCCGTCATCTGGGCTCCCCGGCAGGATGGCCGGCCGATTTTGACCGGCGACGAGCGCCGCGCCGCCCTAGTCGAACGACCCGCCCCAGGATCCCCAGATGTAGATGCAGCTGAACAGGAACAGCCAGACGACATCGACGAAATGCCAGTACCAAGCCGCGAACTGGAACCCAACATGGTGCCGCGGCGTGAATTGGCCAGCCCAGGCGCGCATCAGACACACAAACAGAAAAACCACGCCGATGATGACATGCGCGCCGTGAAATCCCGTCGCCATGAAGAAGGTTGCGCCATAGATCGAATTTTTAAAGGGGAACGGCGCGTGGATATATTCGTACGCCTGGGTGATGACGAACAACACGCCGAGAGCGATCGCAAGCGCGAGAAAAGTCTTGAATTTCTGGCGATGGCCCTCGCGCAGCTCGTCGTGGGCGACATTGACCGCGGCGCTCGAGGTCAACAGCACGAACGTATTCATGAGCGGCAATTTGAGCGGATCGATCACACTCATGCCCTTGGGGGGCCAGATCCCGCCACTGAAGTCGAGAAGGCCGTAGGTCTGCGCGTCTGCGGGATTGAGCGCGTTCCAAAAGAACGCCCAGAACCATGCGACGAAAAACATGACCTCCGAGGCGATAAACAGGATCATGCCGATCGTCAGGCCATGACAGACAATGATATTGTGGTGGCCGCCCTGGGCCTCGGAGACGACGTCGCGCCACCAGCCGAACATGGTGAACAGAATGCCCGCGACGCCAATGGCCAGAAGTCCCGGGCCGAAACTCAAGTCGTGCATGAACAGGATGAGGCCGAAGGCCGAGAGAAATGCGAACGCCGCGCCGATGATCGGCCAGGCGCTCGGCTCGACGAGATGAAAACCCGGCCGGTCCGGAATCGCGGCGTCGGTCATTACCTTCTCCCATTCATGGTCAGCCCGCGGTCCCGGCGCGATCGGCCGTGCGCCCCGGCGCCGGCTTCTCGGACGGCGAGGCGAACAGCGTGTAGGATAGCGTGATCGAATCGACCCTGGCCATCAATTCGTCCTTCTCTAGCGATGGATCGAGGAAGAACACCACCGGCCATTCGGCGCTCTCGTGGGGCGCAAGATGCTGCGTCGTGAAGCAGAAGCACGAGATCTTGTCGAAATACTCCCCGGACACCTCCGGGGTCACGTTGAAGGTGGCGCGGGCATCCGCCGGGCTGTCGCTCAGGTTGTGCGCGCGGAAAAAGACGGTGACGGTCTTGCCCGTGTGCAGCCGCACCAACTCGCTCTCCGGCTCGAAGCTCCAGTCGAGGCCCGGGGCGACATTGGCGTCTAATCCGACCCGCAAATCCGATGACCCTCCGCGTCCGTGTTGGCCTGCACCTTCTGCGGCGTGCCCTCGTAGCCGGTCGCGCGGCAGAAGGCGGTGTAGAACGGCGCCGCGCCAAAGGTGAGCGCCAGCATGGTCACCGCAAGCGTCGCCCCGCCCACGCCGATCAACTGATTGTTGCGCTTCGTACGGCCCGCGACGGACACCGTGGCGCCGTCGTGATCGCCGGATGCGGTCACGCCAGGCTCCCGTGCCCCGCGACAGCCGGCGCATGGTGGTCCTCGTCGCCCAGAATGTGCGGCGGGTTCTCCCAGGTGTGGAACGGCGCCGGCGACGGGACCTGCCACTCGAGCGTCGTGGCGCCCGGACCCCAGGGGTTCGCGGGCGCCGGCCGCTTAGCCTTGAACGCCTCATAGAGCAGGTAGAGGAACACGAGGGTGGCCGCGCCGGAAATAAAAGCGCCGATCGAGGAGACCATGTTCCAAAATGCATAGGCTTCCGTGTAGTCGACGACGCGGCGCGGCATGCCCTGGAAACCAAGGAAATGCTGGGGAAAGAACGTCAGGTTGATGCCGACGAAGGACACCCAGAAGTGCCATTTCGCCAGCCGCTCGTCATAGAGATAGCCGGTCATCTTCGGGAACCAGTAGTAAAAGCCGGCGAAGATCGAAAACACCGCCCCGAGCGACATCACGTAATGAAAATGCGCAACGACATAGTAGGTGTCGTGCAGATAGCGGTCGATCGCCGCATTGGCGAGCACGACGCCGGTGACGCCCCCCACTGTGAAGACGAAGATGAAGCCGATCGCCCACAGCATCGGGGGCCTGAGCGAAATCGAGCCGCCCCACATCGTCGCCAGCCACGAGAATACTTTCACGCCTGTCGGCACCGCGATCACCATCGTGGCGAAGACGAAATAGCGTTGCGCGTTGAGCGACATGCCGGTCGTAAACATGTGATGCGCCCAGACCGCGAAGCCGAGAAAGGCGATCGCGAGCATGGCGTAGACCATGCCGACATAGCCGAAGATCGGCTTCTTCGAGAACGTCGCCACGACCTGGCTGATGATGCCGAACCCGGGAATGATCAGGATATAGACCTCGGGATGACCAAAGAACCAGAACAGATGCTGGAAGAGGATCGGGTCGCCGCCGCCGGCCGGCTCGAAGAACGTGGTGTGGAAGTTGCGGTCTGTCAGCAGCATGGTCAGCGCGCCGGCCAGCACCGGCAGCGCCAGCAGAAGAAGGAAGGCGGTTATCAGCACCGACCACGCGAACAACGGCATGCGGAACATCGTCATGCCCGGCGCCCGCATGTTGAGGATCGTGGCGATGAAATTGATCGAGCCGATGATCGAGGAGGCGCCTGCCAGATGCATCGACAAAATCACAAAATCAGCCGCCGGACCCGGCGTCCCGACATCGCTGGAAAACGGGGGATAGAGCACCCAGCCGCCGCCGAAGCCATGCATTCCGGGCGAGCCTTCCGCGAACAGGGAGCACATGACAAGCGAGAACGAGGCGACCAGAAGCCAGAACGACAGATTGTTGAGCCGGGGAAACGCCATGTCCGGCGCACCGATCAGAAGCGGGACCATCCAGTTGCCAAATCCGCCCATCATCGCGGGCATCACCATGAAAAAAATCATGATGAGGGCGTGGCTGCTGAAAAACACGTTGTACATGTTCTTCGCGGCGTCGAGCGAGCCGTCGCCGCTCATGATCTTCGATATCAGCGGGAACACGTGCAGTCCCGGCTCCATCAGCTCGGCGCGGATTACGATCGAAAGCACCATGCCGATAAGGCCGGCGATGATGGCGAACGCGAGATAGAGCGTCCCGATGTCCTTATGGTTGGTGGAAAATAAAAACCGCCGCCATCCGGTCGGAATGTGATGCTCATGCTCGTGAGCGTGAACATCGTGATGAGAAAGGTCGGTGACGGACGCCATGTCTAACAACTCCGGTGGTGCATGATCGGCTGGCCTGTGGCGGCGCCGACTAGGGATGATGGACGAACGGCGCCGCCGCGACGTCGACCTGGTCGAGGACCGAGTATTCCTTCTTGGCCTGGCCGAGCCACGCCTCGTAGTCCGGTTGGCTGACCACCCGTACATTGATCGGCATGAAGGCGTGGTCAATACCACAGATGTTCGAGCACTGTCCGTAGAACATGCCCACGTGGTCGGCCTTGAACCAGGATTTGTTAAGACGGCCCGGAATCGCGTCGATCTTGACGCCGAACGACGGCACCGAGAACGAGTGAATGACGTCCTGCGAGGTTACGTCGACTTCGATCACCTTGCCGACTGGAACGACCATCGGATTGTCGGCGGTGATGACGCGCGGCTGGCCGGGCTTGAGGTCCTTATCCTCGACATAGAGCGAATCGAATGCAAAGCCGCCCACGGATTTCGGATAGCCATAGTTCCAATGCCACTGCGACGCCGTCACCTTCACCGTCAGGTCCGGAGCGGGAATAATGAGTTGGTCCGCGAGCAGGCGGAACGACGGCACCGCGATGAAGACCAGCAGAAGCGCGGGGGCGACCGTCCAGATGATCTCGATGCCCGCGTGATGCGTCCGCCGCGAGGGCACTGGGTTGGCGGTCTCGTTGAAACGCCAGACAATATAGACGATGAGTGCGAGCACCAGCAGGCATATGCCGATGATCACCGGAAGAAGGATATCGTTGTGGAACCAGAACATATCGTCGGCGATCTGGGCGTTGGCCGGCAGAAAGCCGATCCCACCGTCATGGGGCGCGCCGACAAGGGCCGCCCCAGCCTTCGGCGCGATCAGCGAAGGCAACAGCGCCGAGAGGCTCGCCACAATCGCGTCTGAGCGTACGCGCATACAACCCGTCTCCTTCACCCTCACACGCATATCGGCGAAACGACGCCATGCGCCGCGCCCCCTCGATTCCAGCGCGAGGCGACAATAGACGGCGCGGCGACTCATTGACAAATGAAAAATTCCTCTCATCGGCTCCGGCGCTAAGTCGATCCTAGCGTGCGGCGGTCATTGACGCCTTTTTCGCCTTAACTGAGGCCGATAAACGCAGGCTTCGGCAAGTTTGAAAATTTTGTGCTTGGCTGGCCGCCTCGCTGCTCGCAATATGGCGACCTGCCTCCTGGCTCAAGGCCATCGCCCTCGACGCGAGGCCTCAAGGAGACACGTCATGGCGGATGAGAGCGACGAATCATCGCATCGAGCAAAGTCTCTGGCGCTGGCGGTCCTGGCGGCCGCCGGCTGGCTAGTCGCCGGCTTTTTTTGGTGGCAAGGCGGACAGACCCAGTCTCAGTTGACCGACCAGCTGAGGGCCGCGGAACGGGCGCGCGAATCCCTGGCCTCGGATCTGCAAAACCTCCAAAAATCGGCGGGCGTGGCGGCGGACTTGAAAGAGCGGGCGGCCGACGCCGAGAAGGCGCTCTCCGATGCGACTGCCGCGAGGGCGTCGGCGCAGAATGAGCTCGCCGATCTGACCAAGCAGATCGGCGACGCGAAACTCGCCATTTCCGGGGCCCAGGAGGAGGCGGGCGCCAAGACCCGCGACCTGCAAGCCGTCGATGCGAGGCTCAAGGACGAAAGCGATCGCGCGGCGGCGCTGCAGAGCCAGGATCAGGCCCTCGCAGCCGAAGAGACACGCGTCCAGGGCGAGGCCGACGCCGCGCGCAAGGCTCTCGCGGACGCTCAGAGCCAGACCGCGTCCGCGCAGAAGCAGTTCGAGGCCTTGCAGGGCCAAATCACCTCTGCAACCGCCGAGCTTAACGCCATTCAAGCGCAAATTCGCGCGGCGAAGCCGCCGACCGGCTCCACCCCGGAGACGAACCCGAATCCGTGACCGGACGGCCGGCCATGAGCCGGCAGGCCCGATGGGAGATTGTGCCGCCCAGCGCCCCGTGTTTAACATTCCAACGGATCGGCGGCCTAAAGCCGCCCCAGAACTGAGGCGGGGCGTTTCATGGACGAGCTTGTCACCACCGACAAACCCGCGCCGGAAACGGCCGAGATGCGGCCCTATTCCGCGGCTGAACTCAAGTCCGCGGTGCTGGCGAAACTGACTTACGCCGTCGGCAAGGTTCCGGAGCTCGCCACCCCGCGCGACTGGTTTCTGGCGGTGACGTTCGCCACCCGCGACATCATCGTTGGGCGCTGGCTCGAGTCCCTGAACGCCGTCTACACCGATGGGCGCAAGCGCGTCTATTACCTCTCGCTCGAGTTCCTGATCGGCCGCCTGCTGTTCGACGCCCTGACCAATCTCGGCGTCGCTGAGCCAATGAGCGAAGCGCTCGATGACCTTGGCGTCAAGCTTTCGGACCTGCGCCGAATCGAGCCTGACGCCGCGCTCGGCAATGGCGGCCTCGGTCGGCTGGCGGCCTGTTTCATGGACAGCATGGCGACGTTGTCCATCGCCGCGCACGGCTACGGCATCCGCTACGACAATGGCCTCTTCCGCCAGATCATCCGCGGCGGCTGGCAGCAGGAAACGCCGGAGGACTGGCTCGTCAACGGCAATCCGTGGGAGTTCGTGCGTCCCGAATACAATTACGCGATCGGATTCGGCGGCTGGGTCGAAATGATACAGGGCGAGGACGAGCGCGCGCATCACGTCTGGCATCCGGCCGAGACGGTCGAGGCGGTCGCCTACGATACGCCGATCGTCGGCTGGCGCGGCCGCCACGTCAATACGCTGCGCTTGTGGTCGGCGCGAGCGACCGACCCGCTCAAGCTCGAAGCCTTCAACGCCGGCGACTATGTCGGCGCGTTTTCCGAAGCGGTCCGCGCGCAGGCGATCTCGAAGGTTCTCTACCCCAGCGACGCAACTCCGGCCGGCCAGGAATTGCGGCTCAGGCAGGAGTATTTCTTCACGTCCGCTTCGCTGCTCGATCTCATTCGCCGCCACATCAAGCAATGGGGCGACGTGCGCACGCTCGGCGAACATGCCGCAGTCCAGCTCAACGACACCCATCCGGCGATCGGCATCGCGGAACTGATGCGCATCCTCGTCGACCTCAACAAAATCGAATGGGACGAGGCCTGGGCGATCACCCAGGCGACATTCTCCTACACCAATCACACCCTGCTGCCGGAAGCCCTCGAAACCTGGCCGGTGCCGCTGATGGAGCGGGTGCTTCCCCGCCACATGCAGATCATCTACCTGATCAACGCCGCCCATCTCGACGGCGCGCGACGGCGCGGATTCGTCGACGCGGGCCTGCTCGCCGCCGTTTCGCTCATCGACGAACACGCCGGCCGCCGGGTGAGAATGGGGAACCTCGCCTTTATCGGCTCGCACAAGATCAACGGCGTTTCGGGGTTGCACACTGACCTCATGCGCAAGACCGTGTTCCATTCCCTGAATTCGGTGTATCCCGGCCGGATCGTCAACAAGACCAACGGCATTACGTTTCGGCGCTGGCTCATCGAGTGCAATCCGGATTTGACCGAGATCATTGGCTCGACGCTAGGCGAGCGGGCGCTCGACGACTATCACGCGCTCAAGGGCCTCGCCGCGCATGTCGATGACGCCTCTCTGCAGGAGCGCGTCGCTCAGGCGCGGCGGAACCGGAAAGTCACGCTCGCGCGCGCCATCGCCGATCAGCTCAGCCTGCGCGTCGACCCGGACGCGATGTTCGACGTCCAGGTCAAGCGGATCCACGAGTACAAGCGCCAGCTGCTCAATCTTCTCGAGACGGTCGCGCGCTACAACGCCATCCGCGCCAACCCGACCATCGACTTCGCGCCCCGGGTCAAGATCTTCTCGGGTAAAGCGGCGGCGAGCTATACGCAGGCCAAGCTCATCATCAAGCTCGCCATCGACGTCGCCAAAGTCGTCAATTCGGATCCGACCGTGCGCGGCCTCTTGAAGGTCGTGTTCCTGCCCAACTATAATGTCTCCTTGGCCGAGATCATCATGCCGGCCGCCGACCTGTCGGAACAGATCTCGACCGCCGGCATGGAGGCCTCCGGCACCGGCAATATGAAGATGGCGCTCAATGGCGCGCTCACCGTGGGCACTCTCGACGGGGCGAATGTCGAGATGCGCGATATGGTTGGCGACGACAACATCTTTATTTTCGGCATGACCGCGACCGAGGTCGAAGCGGCGCGCGCCAAGGGCATCGACTCCACAGAATACATCTCCGACTTCCCCGATCTTGCGCGAGGCGCTCGACGAAATCGGCTCCGGCGTATTCTCGCACCGACGACGCCGCGCGGTATCGCGGCCTTGTCGATACTGCTGACCCATCACGATTATTTTATGATCTGCGCCGACTTCGACGCCTATTGGGCGGCGCAGATGAAGATCGACGAGACCTGGCGCGACCGCAAGCGCTGGATGCGCTCGAGCATCCTCAACACCGCCAACGTCGGCTGGTTCTCCTCCGACCGCACAATCGCCGAATACGCAAAAGAAATCTGGAACGCTCCATTCGCGCTGATAAGCTGAAGCTGCGGCAAGGAGACTGTCATGCGGGAGGAATGGAGAGCGCGGGATGAAGATCTCGACGCGATCGCGGGCGCGCGCAAATCCGATCCGTTCGCCGTGCTCGGGCCCGCACCAGACCGCCGCCGGGTGGGTCAATCCGTGTCTTTGCGCCCGAGGCGGTCTCGGTCCGCGCGCTCACCCGCGACGGCGCGGTCATGGCCGTGTTGCTCCGTCGCAAGGACGACTTTTTCGAGGCGCTGATCCCATCGGCCAAGCAGCGCCCGGCCTATCGCGTCGAAGTCAAAACCGCGCATGGGGCCTATCTCATACATTGATCCTTATGCGTTCGGGCCAGCGCTGGGGCCGCTCGACGATTATCTGGTGCGGGAGGGCACGCATCGGCAGCTCTACCGTCGGCTCGGCGCCCAGCTCATTCGTCACGAAGGCGTCGACGGGGTGCTGTTCGCAATATGGGCGCCCAATGCGACGCGCGTTTCGGTCGTCGGCGATTTCAATCGATGGGACGGACGGCGCTGTCAGATGCGGCGGCGCTTCGACAGCGGCCTCTGGGAGATCTTCGTCCCCGAATTGACGGTCGGAGCGGTCTATAAATTCGAACTTCTAGGGCCCGAACGGCGCGCTGTTGCCGCTCAAGGCCGATCCGTTCGGCTTCGAGGCCGAGCTCAGGCCCTCGACCGCTTCCGTCGTCGCCGACAGCGCCGACTTCTCCTGGACCGACGCGGAATTCATGGCCAAGCGCGGCGAAGGCGAACCGCGTCGCAAGCCGATGTCGATCTACGAAGCGCATCTCGGCTCCTGGCGGCGCGGCGAGGGCGGCCGGTTTCTCACCTACGACGAACTCGCCGACCAGCTCATCCCCTATGTCGCCGATCTCGGCTACACCCACATCGAGCTTCTGCCGATCAGCGAGCATCCGCTCGACGAATCCTGGGGCTACCAGCCGATCGGCCTGTTCGCGCCGACCCGCCGCTTCGGCGAGCCCGCCGGTTTCGCGCGCTTCGTCGATCGTGCGCACGCCGCCGGCCTTGGCGTCATCGTCGATTGGGTTCCGGCGCATTTCCCCACCGACGCGCAGGGGCTCGCGCATTTCGACGGCACCGCGCTTTATGAACACGCCGACCCGCGCAAGGGCTTCCACCCGGATTGGAACACCGCGATCTACAATTTCGGCCGCACCGAGGTCGCCAATTTCCTCTATTGCAACGCGCTCTACTGGGTCGACCGCTTCCACATCGACGGATTGCGCGTCGATGCGGTCGCCTCGATGCTCTACCTCGACTACTCGCGCAAGGAGGGCGAATGGCTGCCGAACCCGGATGGCAGCCGCGAAAATCGCGAAGCGATCGCGTTCTTGCGCCGCGCCAACGAGCTTGTTTACGGCGCCTTTCCGGGGAGCGTCACCATCGCCGAGGAATCGACGGCTTTTCCCGGCGTTTCACGGCCGACCGACCAGGGCGGCCTGGGGTTCGGCTTCAAGTGGAACATGGGCTGGATGCACGACACGCTCGACTATGTGTCGGAAGATCCGATCTATCGCCGCTGGCATCACAACAAGCTGACGTTCGGCCTTCTTTACGCCTTTAGCGAGAACTTCGTGCTGCCGATCTCACACGATGAGGTCGTCCACGGCAAACGCTCGGTCATCTACAAGATGCCGGGCGACGAATGGCAGCGCTTCGCCAATGCGCGCGCCTTCTACGGCTTCATGTGGGGCCACCCCGGCAAGAAGCTCCTGTTCATGGGTCAGGAGTTCGGTCAGACAAGCGAGTGGAACGCCACGGAATCTCTCCCCTGGTGGCTGCTCGACCATCGGCCGCATCAAGGGATCCAGGCCTGGATCCGTGATCTCAACCGGCTTTATCGCGAAACTCCCGCGCTCTACGCGCGCGATTGCGAGCCCGACGGCTTCCGCTGGATCGTGGTCAACGACGACACGCAGTCGGTCCTGGCCTTTCTCCGGTTCGGCGCGCGGAGCGACCCTCCGGTCGCGGTGGTATGCAATTTTACCCCGGAGCCGCGCCTGGGCTACCGTCTCGGCCTGCCTTATCGGGGTTTCTGGCGCGAGGCGCTCAACAGCGACGCCGCTTCCTATGGCGGCTCGAATATGGGCAATCTCGGCGGCGTCACGGCTGAGGAGCTTGCCTCGCACGGCTTGCCCACGTCGGCGACCCTGACATTGCCGCCGCTCGCAACCTTGTTCCTCGTTTTCAGTCCGCCCCCAGCAGAAGAGCCAGCGTCCTAACGGAGTTCGAGATGCCCAAGATAAAAACCGCAAAGGAGCTCGGCGTCTCGCCGCCCTTCGCGCGCCATTCGATGGCCTATGTGCTCGCTGGCGGCCGGGGCAGCCGCCTGCTCGAGCTCACCGACCGGCGCGCCAAGCCCGCGGTCTATTTCGGCGGCAAATCGCGCATCATCGATTTCGCATTGTCGAACGCTCTCAACTCCGGCATTCGCCGCATCGCGGTCGCCACGCAATACAAGGCCCATAGCCTGATCCGTCACCTTCAGCGCGGCTGGAACTTCTTCCGCCCGGAGCGCAACGAGAGCTTCGATATTCTGCCCGCCTCCCAGCGCGTGTCAGAAACGATGTGGTACCTCGGCACGGCGGACGCAGTCTACCAGAACATCGATATCATAGAGCCCTATGGTCCCCACTTCATCGTGTTGCTGGCTGGCGATCACATCTACAAGATGGACTACGAGAAAATGCTCCAGCAGCACGTCGAATCAGGCGCCGACGTGACCGTCGGCTGTCTCGAGGCGTCGCTCGAGGAAGCCACGGGCTTCGGCGTCATGCATATCGACACGAAGGACAACATCATTGCTTTCCTTGAGAAGCCGAAGAACCCGCCTCCCATGCCCGGCAAGCCTGATGTCGCGCTGTGCAGCATGGGCATCTATGTGTTCGAGACGTCATTCCTGATCGATATTCTCAAGCGCGATGCGGCGGATCAGAATTCGAGCCATGATTTCGGCAAGGACATCATCCCCTACCTCGTCAAGAACGGCAAAGCGGTGGCGCACCACTTCTCAAAATCGTGCGTGACATCGAACGAAGAGGCCCTGCCCTATTGGCGCGATGTCGGTACCGTGGACGCCTACTGGGCCGCAAACATCGATTTGACCGATGTCGTCCCTGAACTGGACCTCTTCGACCGCGGCTGGCCGATCTGGACCTATGGGGAGATCACGCCGCCGGCGAAATTCGTACATGACGTCGACGGCCGCCGCGGCTTGGCGGTCTCTTCGCTGCTTTCGGGCGGCTGCATCGTCTCCGGCGCCTCGCTCAGCCGCTCGCTCATTTTTACCGGGGTGCGCGTCCATTCGTACACCACCGTGCACGAAACGGTAGTGCTGCCCTATGTCCACATCGGACGCAATGTGCGACTTGTCAAAGCCGTCATCGACAGCGAGGTGCGCATCCCTGACGGCCTCGTCGTCGGCGAGGATCCCGAGCTTGACGCCAAGCGATTCAGGCGCACCGAAAGCGGCGTCACTCTGATCACCCAGCCGATGATCGACAAGCTCGCGCAATGAGCGGGCTGAAAGTTCTGTCCGTAGCTTCAGAGATCTTCCCGCTCATCAAGACCGGGGGCCTCGCCGACGTGGTCGGCGCGCTGCCCGCGGCGCTCGCCCAAGAAGGGGTCGAGGTGAGGACGCTCGTGCCTGCCTACCCGGCGGTGATCGCCAGGCTCGGCGAGGCCGAGACGGCGCTCGCTTACGACGATCTGTTTGGCGGGCCGGCGCGGGTCCTCGCCGGCACGGCGGCAGGCCTCGAGCTGTTCGCCATCGACGCTCCGCATCTCTATGACCGGCCCGGCAATCCCTACCTTGGCCCCGACGGTCTCGGCTGGCCCGACAACGCCCAACGGTTCGCGGCGCTTGCGCGCGTCGGGGCGGATATTGGCCTCGGAGCGATCGATGCATTCCGGCCTCAGGTCGTTCACGCACACGACTGGCAGGCGGCGCTGGCGCCCGCTTATCTGCACTACGCCGAGGGGCCCCGCCCAGGAACCGCGATCACGATCCACAACATCGCCTTCCAGGGCCATTTTCCGAGCTCGATTTTCGGCGAGCTGGGTCTGCCCCCGTACGCGTTCACCATCGACGGGGTCGAATATTTCGATGGCGTCGGCTATCTCAAGGCGGGTTTACGGCTATCTGACCGCATCACGACCGTTTCGCCGACCTATGCGCGGGAAATCCTGACGCCCGAGTTCGGCATGGCGCTCGACGGGCTTTTGCGCACCCGCGCCGCCGCCGTGCAGGGCATCGTCAACGGCATTGACGACACGGTGTGGAATCCGGCCACGGACGGCGCGATCGCGCAAACTTTCACCGCCATGCGCATCGACATGCGCGTTCGCAACAAGACCGCGCTGCAGACCAGGATGGGACTGGCGCCGGGGGTCGACCGGCCGCTGTTCGGCGTCGTCTCGCGCCTTTCGGATCAGAAAGGCCTCGACCTATTATTGGAGACGCTGCCCGGCCTCATCGTCAAAGGCGCTCAGCTCGCAATGCTCGGCTCAGGCGACCCGGCGCTGGAGGCGGGTTTCACCGCCGCGGCCGCTGCCCGGCCGGATTTGGTCGCCTGCGTTCTCGGCTACGATGAGCAGCTGGCTCATCTCATCCAGGCCGGCGCGGATTTCATCGTCGTGCCGTCACGTTTCGAACCTTGCGGCCTCACTCAGCTCTGCGCGCTCCGGTACGGCGCCCCGCCGATCGTCGCGCGCGTCGGCGGCCTTGCCGACACAGTCATCGACGCCAACGAGGCGGCGACGGCCGCGGGAGTGGCTACCGGCGTCCAGTTCTATCCCCCGTCCGTCGAAGCGTTGACCTATGCGCTCGACCGCGCGCTAGAGATTGGCCGCGATCCGGCGACGATGCGGCGCCTCAGGCTCAATGGCATGCGAGCGGATGTGTCCTGGCGCGGCCCGGCGAAACGATACGCGGCGCTTTATCGCGATCTCGCCCGGCCTGCCGAATGACCGATCTGAAGGCCGCACGCGGCGTCATCGTCTCGGCGCGCGGGCTCGAAGCGGCGCTCGTTCTCCCCAACGCGGAGAGCGCATCGCTCTGCGTCTATGAGGGCGACCGCGAGATTGCTCGCGCGCCGATGAAGCGCGACGCTGACGACGTCCTTCGCGGCCTCGCGCCCGGCTTCGGCGCCGGCGCGCGATACGGCTTCCGCGTCCAGGGCCCGTATGAGCCGCAGCGCGGACGCCGCTTCGACCCGTCCAAATTGCTCGCCGATCCCTACGCCTGGCGGTTCGACCAGCCGTTCCGGCTCCATCCCTCGATGTTCACATTCGGCGAGGACACCGGCCCGCACACGGCCAAGGCGATCGCCGGGCCGCCGCCTGCGGGGGAGCCTGGCCACAAGCGTATCCCGCCCGAGGCGCTCATCGTCTATGAGCTCAACCTGCGCGGCTTTTCCCGGCTCCACCAGGCGATCCCCGAGGCCGCGCGCGGAACCTTCGCGGGGCTCGCGCATCCCGCCTCGATCGCGCATCTCACCGCGCTCGGCGTCACCGCGGTCGAGATCATGCCCGCGGACCCGTTCGTCGACGACCGGCACATGCCTCCGCTCGGGCTGTCGGATGCATGGGGTTACAACGCGGTCGTGTTCGGCTCGCCCGATCCGCGCCTTGCTCCCGGCGGCTGGGAGGAGGTTCGCGCCGCGACCGGCGGCCTCCACGCCGCTGGCATGGAGGCCATTCTCGACGTCGTCTTCAACCACAACGGCGAAAGCGACCAGCTTGGGCCGACGCTGTCGTTTCGCGGCCTCGACAACGAGGCCTGGTTCCGCCTCGACCCGGGCAATCCGGCGCTCTACATCAACGACGCCGGCACTGGAAATTGCCTTGCGCTCGACTGCCCGCTGGTCATCGAGATGGCGATCGGCGCGCTCAGGCGCTGGATGGTCCACGGCGGTTTCGACGGCTTTCGCTTCGACCTCGCGACCGCGCTCGGGCGCAGTGCGAGCGGCTTCGACCCGAACGCGCCATTCTTTCAGGCGCTCGCCGCCGATTCCGTCCTCGCCAACGCGAGGCTCATCGCCGAACCCTGGGACGTCGGCCCGGGCGGCTACCGCCTGGGCCAGTTCGGCCCCGCTTTCGCCGAGTGGAACGACCGGTTTCGCGACGCCGCGCGCCGCTTCTGGCGCGGCGATCCTGGTCAGCGCGGCGAGGTCGCGACCCGGTTGGCGGGTTCGGGCGACCTGTTCGCCCACGCCCAGGCGCCGTCCAAGGGCGTCAACTTCGTCGTCGCCCACGACGGCTTCACCCTTCGCGACCTCGTCTCCTACGACCGCAAGCACAACGAAGCCAACGGCGAGAACAATCACGACGGCACGGACAACAATCTCAGCTGGAACCACGGGGTCGACGGTCCGAGCGACGATCCGGCGATCGTAGAGGCGCGCTCGCGTGACGAGCGCAATCTCATGACGCTGTTGCTCGCCTCGCGCGGGACGCCCATGCTCAGCATGGGCGCGGAGCTCGGCTTCAGCCAGGGCGGCAACAATAACGCCTACGCCCAGGACAACGTAACGAGCGCGATCGACTGGTCCGCCGCCGACGCGTCGCTGATCGCTTTCACCACGCGCCTGATCGCGGCTCGCCGCGCCAATTCCGCGCTGTCGCGCGACGCTTTCCTGACCGGCTCGCAGTTCGACGCGAGCCAGCTCCCCGACGTCGAATGGCGCGACGCCGATGGCGTTATAACACAGAGCGGGTGGAGCGACCCCGAGGGCGCGGTCTTCGTCGCCGTCTTTGCGGCGCCGCAGGGCGATGGCGTCGATCGCGCCGCCATAGCCATGAACCGCTCCAGCGACAATGCGGAAGTTCGCTTGCCGCCGCCGCGGGCAGGAATGGCGTGGCGTATCCTCATCGACACGCATGATCCGAGCCTGCCCGAGCATTGGCTTGCGCTTGCCGACCGCGTACGCCTTCGAGCGCGCTCCTCGCTCATTGTCGCGGAGGCGCCGATCGCGAGCGGCGGTCTTCATTCCGGACCACCCGCCGTCGAGACGATCGACAAGCTTGCGAGCGAGGCCGGCATCGCCGCGGAATGGTTTGACGTCAGCGGCAGGCGCACGATCGTTTCGGCGGAGACCAAGATCGCGCTTCTTGAGGCGATCGGCCTCGATGTTGCAAGCGAGGCCCAGGCGCGCGAAAGCCTGACCCGGCTCGTCGACGACACGGAGCGCCGCCGCTTGCCCTTCTCCCTCGTGCTGCGCCTCGATCAACCGCTGATCGCGCCTTTGCGCGACATGCCCCGCGCAGCCGACGCGCGGATCGTGCGGGAGGACGGCGCCGTCGCCGAATGGGCCGTCGAGCCTGCGGAGGGCGTGCGGCGCGACCTGCCCGACGGACGCTCCGCCTCCGAGCGCGGGATCGCGCTGCCGAAGCTGCCGATCGGGCGCCACCGCCTCATTGTCGGCGGCGTCGAATGCGCGCTCACCATCGCGCCGCCCACGGCGTACAGCCCCAGCGGACCTGTTCGCAAACGTTTTGGCGTCGCCGCTCAGCTCTACGCGCTGCATCGCGCGTGCGCGGACGGCCGCGACCAGGGGATTGGCGACTTTTCAGCGCTCGCCCGCGCGGGCGAGACGGCCGGCGCCGCGGGGGCGGCCTATCTGGGGTTAAGCCCGCTGCATATGCTGTTTCCGCGCGATCGGGAGCGGGCGAGCCCCTATTACCCCTCCGATCGCCGCTTCGTCGATCCGATCTTTATCGACGCGCTCGACGACGCGGGCCTGCCGCGGGACGAGACGCTGAGCGCTGCGCTGGCGGCGTTGGCGCCTGCTTTCGCCGCCGCTTCGACGACCAGATATGTCGAGTACGTCGAGGTGTGGCGAGCCAAGCGCGCGGCGCTCGAAGCGCGAAGCGCGGCGTTCGCCCGCCTGCGTGAGGCGAGGCCCGCCGATCCGCTCATCGCCGGTTACCATGCGTTTGCGAGATCGGGCGGCGAAGCCTTGCGCCGGTTCGCCGCCTTCCAGGCGGTCGTGGATGCGGGGGCGAGCGAGGATTGGCGGCTTTGGCCCCACGATCTGCGCGACGGCGACCCCAAGGCGATCGACCGGGCGATCGAGCGCAACCGCCATGGCTTCGAGTTCGCCCTCTTTTGCCAGTGGCTCGCCTACCGCCAGCTCGAGCGGGCGGCAGAGCGTGCGCGGAGCCGCGGGCTCGAGATCGGCTTCTATCGCGATCTCGCTATCGGGGCCGCGCCAGACGGCGCCGAAGCCTGGGCGCACGCCGGCGCGCTCGCGCAGGGCGTCACCATCGGCGCGCCGCCCGATCCGTTCTCCGTGCAAGGCCAGAACTGGAGGCTGCCGGCGCCCAATCCGCTGGCGGCCGCGCGCGAGGGCTGGACCTCGATCAGCGCTGTCTATCGCGCCAACATGCGCCACGCGGGCATGCTGCGCATCGATCACGCAATGGGGCTCAAGCGCCTCTTCTTGATCCCGGCCGGCGCCCGTCCCGCGGAAGGCGCCTACCTCTCCTATCCGATCGACGATCTCCTCGGCCACCTCGCGCTCGAAAGCCAACGCGCCGGGTGCATGGTGGTCGGCGAGGACCTCGGCACGGTGCCTGAGGGCTTTCGCGACCGGATGACCCGCGCCAACGTCCAGGGTATGCGAGTGTTGCGGTTCGAGCGCGATGGCGCCCGCGTGCGTCCGCCGGAACTCTATCCGCCGACCTCGGTCGCCTGCGCCGCGACACACGATCTGGCGACCCTCGCCGGCTGGTGGCAAGGCGCCGACATCGGCGAGCGGCTGATGCTCGGCTTTCTGACCCAGGCCGAGGTGGGCGAGGCGGTCGCTGCGCGGCGCGAGGAGAAGGAGAGCCTCGTCGCCGCGCTTCTCGCCGCGGGTCTCATTGGCTCGGCGCCAAGCGACGAAGCGCCGCTCTCCGACGCCCTCGCCGCGGCGGTCCACGCGTTCATCGGGGGCGCGGGCTCGATCCTCGCTCACGCCCAGTTCGACGACCTCATCGGCGAGACTGTCCAGACCAACCTGCCCGGGACGGATCGCGAGCGCCCCAACTGGCGCCTCAAGGCGGGCCCCGATGTCGCCGCCGCCTTCGCAGGCGATCGCGCGCGGGCGATCCTTGCGGCGCTGGCCAAGGGGCGGACGTAGACCAGGGGCTCGCAGCGCGCGCCTTTTGACGGGTTAAGCGCCGCAATCTAAAAGGCGGCGCATTCGCAATTCCGGGAACCCGTCAAATGAGTTTGCGCGCTCTCGACCTCGAAGCCCTGAAAGCGACGCCCGTGACTCGCGAGCCGTTCGAATATTTCGTCGTTCCCGGCTTTGTCCGCTCCGAGGCGCGCGCGCAGATCAACGCCGACTATCCGAAGATCTCCGAGGGCGGCAGCTTCCCCGTCGCGAAGCTTTCCTATGGGCCCGCGTTCCGCGAATTCCTCGATGAACTGGAGAGCGACGAATTCCGCGAAGCTTTCGAGGATAAGTTCGACCTCGCGCTCGCGGGACGGCCGACCACGATCACCGTTCGCGGTCAATGCAGCCAGAAGGATGGGCGCATCCATACCGATACGAAGAGCAAGATCATCACGATCCTCATCTATATGAACCCTGCCTGGGAAAATTCGGGCGGGCGCCTGCGGCTTCTGAAGTCGGGCGACAATCTCGATGACATGATCATGGAGGTCCCGCCGGTCGAGGGGACGCTGCTCGCGTTCAAGCGGTCCGACAATTCGTGGCATGGCCACAAGCCCTTCGCGGGAGAGCGCCGGGTCATCCAGTTCAACTGGGTGACCTCGGAAGGCGATCGCCGGATGGCGATGCTGCGCCACCACGTGTCGGCGCCGATCAAGCGCCTGTTCGCGGCGATGCGCCCGACCGCGGACTGAACCCGCACGCGCTCGGATGAGGGCGCCGCGTAGGCGAGAGCGCTCCGCGCACGGAACCCTCACCCCCCAAGCCCTCTCCCGCAGGAGAGGGGAGCCGTGCTCGGCGAGCGCAGCGGCGATTTGCAGTCAATCCGAACGGAATTCGCTTGCGTCGGATCGGCTAGCGGGCTTTCGCCGCCCAGACCTGCCGGTACACCGCACTGATCTCGTCGGCCTCGCGGTCGCGGCTGAAGGCGCTGACGACCCGGGCGCGAGCGCGCGCGCCCATCGCCTCGATGCGTTCGGGTTCGCGCATGAGCGGCTCGAGCGCGGCGACGAGCGCCTCGACGTCATCGACCGGCGTAAGAACGCCGTCGTCGCCGTCGGTGATGATCATTTCCGCCGCGCCTGCCCGCGCCGCCACCACCGCGTCGCCCGCCGCCATCGCCTCGAGCATCGTAAGTCCGAAGCCCTCGACCCGCGAGGCGAACACATAGATCGAGATGCGCTGATACCAGAGCGGCACCTCCTCGACCGGCAATTCCCCTAAGAAACGGATGCGGTTCGTGAGGCCCGCGGCGGCGATCTCATGCTTCAGGCCCTCGACGAAAGGCAGATTGTCGACCGTCGTGAGGCCCACCACCACGGCGCAAAAATCCGGATAGCGCGGCAGGAGCCGTCGCATCGCCTCGACGAACAGGTCGCTGCCTTTCTGCTTGCGCACCCGGCCGAACGTTCCGATCGCATATTTGCCCGGCAGGCCCGTCTCGGCGAAGGCGGCGAGGCGGCGGGCGGGGGGGACATAAAGGTCGACGTCGATGCCGTGAAGGATGACCGTCGCCGGCCGCTGCAGATATTCCGCCGCAAGCTTGCTGGTCGCGATCACGGCGTCCATACGCGCGATCAGAAAGTTGGTGAGCCACGTCTTCTCGCGCTGGGAAGCGGAGTTGAAGATCAGCGCGAAACGATAGCCGAGGAGGTTCAGAAAGAGCCCGGCGATCATCTCGACGTTGCGGCGCGCGTGCCATATGCGCGCCTTGCCATGGGCAGGCCGACGGAAGCGCAGGCGCACGAGATCGCTCAAGGTCAGGCCAGCGATTCCGTCCGGCTGGTCCGGCCCGAGCCACGCCGCCCGCCAGCGCTCGGCGATTAGTGGCGCGATCGTGCGGTTCACCGCCGTGCCGCCCGAATAGCGCCAGTTCAGATTGGGAATGACGACCTCGAGCGCGTCGAGGGCCTTGTCGTCGAATTTAAGGCTCATCCCGCCTCGCCCGATCGCATCGCCGCTGAAGAAGAGCGCCTCAACGCTCCGTTCGCGCGTCATACAACTGCCGATGGATCGATTCGGTCATGAGAGAATAGATCGCGCCGGTCGCCGCGTGGATGAAGCCCGCCGAGCCGCACAGGAAAAAGCGGTTCCAGAAGAAGATGCGCAGGAAATAGATCGGCGGACTGAACACGAGTTTGAGCGTCGACGGCTTCTTCCCCTGCTTCAGCCGCTGCTCGGCCTTGAGTCGCGCATAAACGATTTCCTTTTTCATCTGTTCGTTCAAGGGCAGGCTGCGCTCGTGCCTGAGCAGGCCGTCGCGCGCGACCGGCGTTTGACCATGATCCGCGACAAGGCCCTCGTGCACGATGAGGGCGGGATCGAAGCGCGCCCTGCCCCGCCGCACGAGCCTCAAGATGTGCTCGGGCCGGGTCCAGCGACTGACCGGCTTTGCCTGCCCGTACAATGTGAGCGAACGGCGCACTTTCCAGCCGGCGACCAACTCGTCGGCCGCCATCAGCCGCGGCAGCGCGGCGCGCAACTCCTCGTCCAGCCATTCGTCCGCATCGACGCTGAAGATCCAGGGTTGCTTCGTCTGATCGATAGCGAACTGCTTCTGCAGCGCATAGCCGCGCCATTGCTGATGAATGAACCGGATGGGAAAGCCCCGCTGCGCGAACTCTTCGACGATCGCGAGCGTCCCATCCGACGAGCCGGAATCGACGACGACAATCTCGGCGCAGTCGCGAAGGCTCTCCAAGCATTTGCCGATGCACGCCGCCTCATTGAGGCAGATCACGGCTGCGCTGAGCCCAAGCGCGGCGCTCGCCGACGGCGGAGCGGAACGCAGCTCTGGAGACAATGTCGCCGGATCAGTTAGCGCCATATCGCCTTCTGTTTCGCGCGGGCTCGCGCCCCGAGCCTGGATTCAGCGATCCAATTCCTGGGAGCCGGGATTCCGCCGATATCTGGGCCATCTGCTCAACCCTGGCAAGTTCGGCGTACCTTGGCCCCTTGACCCCGTGCTTGCGCGCCAGACCCCCCGTCACCATATCGCCGCAATGATCGAACCATCCCCAATTCCCACCCCAACTTTGACGTTCGATTCCGAAAACCTCGGCCAAGGTCCCGGCGCGGCCTCCGCCCCCAATGACGGGCCGCTGCTCGACCATTATTCGCGCGTGGTCAGCGATGTCGTGGAGCGGGTCGGCCCAAGCGTGGTGCGCATCGACGTGCGCAAGCAGGGCCGCAGCGCGGGCTCGGGCTCGGGCGTCATCATTTCCTCCGATGGTCTCGCCCTCACCAACAGCCATGTCGTGCAGAACTCGCGGACGGTCAATCTCATCACACTCGAAGGCCGCGACCTTCAGGCGCGCGTGCTCGGCGACGACCCCGACACCGACCTTGCGCTCTTGAGGGTCGAAGCCGACGTCTCGCTGCCTGCGGCCAAACTCGGCGACAGCGCCAAGCTCAGGCGCGGCCAGATCGCAATCGCCATCGGCAATCCGCTCGGCTTCGACGCCACGGTGACCGCTGGCGTCGTCTCGGCGCTCGGTCGCTCGCTGCAATCGCGCACTGGCCGGATGATCGAGGACGTGGTGCAGACCGACGCCCAGCTCAATCCCGGCAATTCGGGCGGGCCGCTGGTGTCCTCGACGGGCGAAGTGATCGGCATCAACACGGCGGTTATCATGGGCGCGCAGGGCATCTGCTTCGCGGTGGCTTCCAACACCGCGAGCTTTGTCGCTGGCGAGATCGCCCGGCACGGACGGGTGCGCCGCGCCTATATCGGGGTCGGCGCCGCAACGCTCGCAATTCCACGCCGGATCGCGCTCAGGCTCGCTCTCCAACAGGCCACGGGCGCGCGGCTTCTCTCCGTCGACCAGGCGGGACCGGCCGCGCAGGCTGGGCTGCTGACGGGCGACTTGGTCATCGCCCTCGACGGCAAACCGGTGACGAGCGTCAGCGACCTCGTGCGCGCGCTCGACGCCGACAAGATCGACCGCACCGTCAGCGTCGATTTTCTGCGCCGGTCGGAGCAGCTCAGGGTGTGGATCGGGCCGGTGGAGCGCCCGCAGGCGGCGTAAGCCTATTGCTTTGAGTTTATGTGCGGATCGTTCGGCCGCGTCTCCTCCCCCCTTGTGGGGGAGGATCAAGGAGGGGGTCGCGCGGACCTACGCGACGAGAGAGCGGCGCTTTCGATAATCTCCTGGGTCTGCGCGACCCCCCACCCCTGCCCGCCCCTACAAGAGGGGGCGGGTGCGCAAACGCCGTCGAATTCTACCAAAATGCAACAGGGGTCTAAAGCTGCGTCGAGTGAGCGGCGGCGAACTCGGTCCCCACGGGAATCGGCGGCTCGACCGCGAAAGCGCTCTTATGCGCGACGGAGCGCGGCGCTCGCGCCAAGAGGCGGCTCACGCCGAAAAGCACAATGAGCGCCTGCGCAGCAACGAGGGTGTAGGATAGCCCTCGCGGCGTCGCTGACATGGCGAATCCAGCGATTAAGGGCCCCGCCGCCGCCCCCGCGCCATGCGCCAGCAAAAGGCCGCCTGATGCCGCCACCATCTCCTCCTGCGTAACTGCATCGCTCAGATGGGCAAGCGCCAGGCTGTAGGTCGGGATGATCATGCCGCCGAATAGCGCGACGCAAAGATAGAGCAGCCACGGATAAGCGTCGCCGGGCACCAGCACGAGCATGAGAACGAGACTTGCAGCCGCCGCGGCGGCCGCCCCGATGATCACGAGGCGCCGGTCATGGCGATCCGACAGCAGGCCGAGCGGCCAGGCCGCCACAAACCCGCCAAGCGTACCGCGCGCCATGAAGACAGCGATCTGAACGGTGCTGAGACCCCGCTGCTCGGCGAAGATCGGACCGAGGGTGAAGAAGGCGCCGGTGGTCACCCCGCTCAGGAAACCAGCCGCAACCCCTAAAGGCGAGTCGCGGTAGAGCCGGGCAAGGCTGACATGGCTTCTGTCGCCGGGCGGGGGCGGCGGCGCGCCTTGTGTTAAGGCGATCGGCACAAGCGCAAACGAAATGATGCAGGCGATGATGCAGAAGGGCCTGAAGCCCGCCGGATCGGTCGTGGGCAGGAGAAGCTGGCCGCCTATGCCGGCCAACAATCCGGTCATGCCGTAGATGCTGAGAACTTGCCCCCTGTTTCCGGAGCTTGCGCCTGCGTTCAGCCAGCTCTCGATCACGATGAACATGGCCGCGAAGCAAAAGCCGGTGAGCGCCCGCGCCGCCATCCACACGAACGGATCCACCACGAGAAGGTGTACGAGCGGCGCCGCGCCGGCGATGGCGCCGAAAGCCGCGAAGGTTCGAATGTGGCCGACGCGCCGGATCACCCGCGCCGCGCATAGCGATCCGATAATGACGCCGGCCCAGAAGCCGGCCCCGACCGCGCCGATCTGGGCGAGCGTAAAGCCCTCGATTTCGCCGCGGATGCTGAGGATCGTTCCCTGGAACGTGTTGCCCGTCTGCATGAGGAAGAAGCCCAGGAGCAGCGCAGGCAAGGCGGGAATTGCGGCCGTCAGGCTGGCTGGCATTTCCGCTCCGTTTCGTTAACGACAACGCCTTGGCGTAGGAGCCGCGCCTCGATCGGAGCAGCCTCAAGTCTTCGGCTTGACCAGCGGCCCGGGAAGCGCTCGCTCGGCCTCGTCCTCAAGCGCCTGCTCGTGGGAGCGGATGAAGCGCGCGGCCACGATCACGCCGATCGCGGCGACGATGAGCACGGCGGTCCCCACGGGCCGCGCGTAATGTTCAAACGCGCGGCCGAGCATATAGCCGCCTACGCCGAAGATCGAGGCCCAGACGATCCCGCCAGCCGCGTTGAAGAGAAAGAACGCCTCCCAATTGTAGCGATTGACGCCGGCGAGAAAGGCGGCGAAGGCGCGCAACACCGCGACGAACCGGCCGAAAAAACACGATCGCCCCGCCCTGCCTGAGGAAAAGATATTGTCCGACCTTGAGGCGCCGCTCGTCCAGGCGAATGTAGCTTCCGTACCGGTAGACGAGCGGAAAGCCGATCTCGCGGCCGACCCAATAGCCGCAATTGTCGCCGAGGATCGCGCCCGCCGCCGCCGTCGCGATCACCCCATAGATATTCAGCGTTCCATGGGCGGCGAAGATCGCGGCGGTGACCAGAACGGTCTCGCCAGGCATCGGAATCCCGGCGCTCTCCATCGCGACGATCAGGAAGACCGCGAGATAGCCGTAGGTGGCGACGAAATGCTGCAGATGCGGCAGAAGCTCCATGTCAAGGCCAGATCGTGGTCAAGGCCAAGCCTTGGCTCCGGTCAGCCGGCGCGCATTGGCGCGCACTTTGCGCCGCGCTGGCGCGGCGGCGGCCTCGGCAATGGCGTTGAGACCCGCCGAAACATCGTTAGGCGTTCGCACGCCCCCGAACGCGGCCTTGATGAAGAACGCGCCCCAGGCCGCCTGGGCGGCGAAAGCGCCTTCGATCGCCGCGTCGACCTTCTCCTGCACCATGAGCCGCGCTTCGCGCGCTTTGTCCGATTCGCGGCCGCCCGGCGCGAGGAGGTTTTGCGTGCGAACGGCAATGGTCAGCGCAGCGTCGGTGCCCGCTTGCGCGTTGGCCTTAGCGATGGCGAGAGAGCGCCTGGCGAGACGTCGCGACACCATTGAGACCCCCTGACCCCTCGCCCATCAAAGGCTTCCGGGCCGCGCAACATGAGGCAAGTTTGGATCAGCGGCAAGTCGAGCCGCCCGCGCCTCAGCCGAGACGATCGATGCGGCCTGAATGACGCCAGGGCGTCTTGACAAGAGGGCGCCCAAGGGACTGCTTTGCCGGCGCCGATCGACCTCCCAGGCCCGCGGAGACCTCAGATGAACCGCTCCCCCCTCGTTCTCGCTGGCGCCGCTGCGCTCATGGGCGCGGCTGGCGTCGCGCTGGCGGCGGCGGGGGTGCATGAGAACGGAGGCGAGCTCGCGGAGCGAGCCGCGCTATTTCTCCTCTTGCACGCATGCGCGGCGCTCGCCATCGCTGCGCACGCTCGGATCGGGGGCGGCGCCTCGGCTCGCGCGCTTGTGATCGTCGGTTTCATTATGGAGGCGGGCGCCATCCTGTTTTCCGCCGAACTCGCGATGCATGTCTTCACCGGCGCGCGCATTTTTGCCTTCGCCGCTCCGATCGGCGGCAGTACGATGCTTCTGGCATGGATCGCGCTGGCGGTTGTCTTTGCGACCGCGAGCCGGCGGGTGGCGTAACGATCGCAGGCGCACCCGCATGGCGACGATTGAGGAAGGACCGGCGACGGCCCGGAACGCGGCCGCGCAACGCCCTACCCGTTCGCGCCGGTCCTTGGACTGATAATGCCCAAGGGGCCGGTTTCAATTCCCTTCTCAATGATGCGCGCCGGGATCCCTGCCGCCAAGCAATTCGCCGGCACGTCTTTCGTCACCACGCTCGCCGGGGCGACCACGCAATTGTCGCCGATCTTGACCCCAGGCATGATGATGCTGCGCGCGCCAATATGACATTCTTTCCCCACCCAAGTGTCAGCGACAAGCGACCGACATTGGTCGTGCGTGAGAATGCAGGCCCCGAAATCGATGGCCGTGCTGTCGCCGACATGCACGCCGCGCGGGCTGGTCTTGTCCAGTTTCGCTGAAAGCGAGATTCGGCAGTTGGCGCCGATATCCATCCCCCACACCTTATTCAGATAAAGCCGCCGGAATTGGGCGAACAGCAAGTCAAAGCGGCGGCGCGCCGCCCCAGCGGGGCGGGTCGGGGCGACGGTCGAACCCGATAGCGGGATATGGCGGGAACTGGACGCTTGATCGGACATGCGGCTACCAAGCCAACCGCTTCCAAAGCTTCCAGCGCCGCGTAACCCGATCGTAGGCGGACTGGAGTCTGCTGCGATACTGGTCCCCATAAAATGGCATCAAACGCAGTCCGTCGTCGGCGCGTGAAGAATAATAATTTGGGACGGGGTGGAAGTTTCTCATCCGCAAATGAAAGACCTCGCACGAAGACGAGGCCTGGGGAGGGACGATCCACCGCCAGTCGCCTGCCACTTTTCTTCCGTTGATCTGCTCTCGGTGATGAAACTCGATAAACTGCTTGCTGGCGAGGTGATGATCGATGATGCTCACCCCCGCGGATCTGAAGGAATGCAAAACCGCTATATTCAATTCGGTGAGAGCTTTATCCTTCCACAGGTTATCGCCAAGTTTATTGGCATTATAACCCAGACTTTTCCCAATGGCTGGGAGCAAGTCATAACGTTTCTGGTCGGCGAAGTCCCGCGATGCAATCTCGGTGGCCATGTAAAATCCGCTGAATGGCGCGCAAGGATAATCGACGCCGCCAATCGTCATGATCATCCCGCTGAGGCATGGCACTGCGTACCACTTGAGCTTCAACTGCTCTATCTGCTCGTATTGCGGATGAACGATCGGCACCTCTCGTATGCAGTCGCGCGGCAGGTCGAAGAGAATACGCCGATCGTCCCGGTCGCGGATCAGAACCGGAAGCAAGTCGAACTGGCCTACCTGCTCTGGCGGTCGAAAGCCGAGAGACATAGCGATGCGGGTGAATTCGACGTTCTGACGATCGCCTATTACAGACCCCATCTTTTTGCGCATATCCGGCGTATTGGGTGATTTGCGCGCTTTCGAAGTAAGCTGGAATCTTGTTCGGTTAAATCGGCGCGAAGACCGAAATCATGGATCGGATGCGGCCGTCACCCAGCGTCTCCCGCATGTGGCTGCACATTCTGTCCATCATCGCCGCCGGCTCGTTCATTTGCCGGCAATCAACGACTTCGAGGCTTTCCCAATAGATCCGCCCGATGCAGCGACCGTGGTTACGCCAGGCGACGCGCGCTCCAAAGGCCAGTTCTTCTTCCGTGTGGCGGTATGTTCCGGTCTTGCTCAGACTGCGGCGCGCCTCCGCCCAGCGTCTCTTGAAGGCGGACGCTCCCCGCCCGCTCTCCGCGTGGAAATTCGACAAGAAGGCGCGAGCTTCCTCGCGCCGCTCCAAGGGCGACAAATGGCGCAGCCGACGCCCAAGCGGACTTGAGGTCTCGGCGTAATTGAGCCGCCCGAGGCGTAGAGTTCGAAGCATGTCTGCTGCTACATCACCCCATCGAACTGGCGGGCGGCTGATCGAATCGGGCGGCTATTTATCTCATGTATGATTCGCAATACTTTCCTTAGAGCCTTTGCATATGCCGATTGATCAGCTCTGTTGTAAACGTAATTCGATCTCGCTTTTTCCTTTATATTTCTTGTAACTTTAAACCCGGTTATCTCAGCCCTACTTCCATTGAGTATTTGATATATCGGCGTGTCAGCGAGAAGGGAGAAATCGCTAAATCGGATCCTGTCGAGATACGGAGCGTGCTTTTTGAGGAACGTCGCTGTCTCTTCCATGTCCTTGGCCGTCTCGCCCGGATAGCCTTTGAACATCGAGCATCGAATGCTCAAACCCGCTTCGAACGCGTCCCGTATGAATTCCGAATTCCTGGCGACCGACGTTCCTTTATCCATTCGATCCAGCAGCGCCTGGCTTCCGGATTCGAGCCCGAAATTGATCCTCCTCATGCCGCCGGAAACGGCGGACAAAAGATCTTTTCTGGACAAGCCACTATCCTTGCGAAGGTCGACATGCACGGTTCCAATCCATTCGGCGCCGTTGACGTAACTTTGGACCTTCGAGGCGATGCCGCGGATCATATCCGGGTACGAGTTCAACTTGAGATCATGGAAAAGGAAACTTGTCGTCGCATGGCGGCGCGCCTGTTCCTGCATTTCGAGAAGAACATTCTCAACGGAACGCGTTCGGAACGTTCGGCCGTTGACGGTGAAGACGTCGCTGCAGAAGTGACAACGATCCCACTGGCACCCCCGCCCCGTCATCAGCGGAACGATCCTGACGCGATAGCGATCCCAGGGAAAATCCGTGTAGTCAGGGAAGGGGACATCGTCGAGTTGCCTCAGCGGCGGCGCGGGCGCGGTCTTTTGACCGTCCGGCAGCGTCAGGCCCGGAAACCGCGCCAGGCTCTCGCCGTTGCAGACCGCCTCGACGAGCGCCGAAACGTCGAAATCCAACTCAGCGCCCACGACTGCCGCCAACCCCGGGATGGTTCGCCACACGGCGGCGGCCTCGCTGTTGTTGAACATAGCGCCGCCGAGGAGCACAGGCGTCTTTTTCTTCAGCGCTCGCTCGCCAATCGCTTTCACGCTGTTGAAATGCTGGAAATAGGCGGACAGGAGAACGATGTCCGGCGCACGCTGCAGCGCGCGCTCGACTTCTTTCAGCACAATCGGGTGTGGTCGCTCGACCCACCCCTCCCGCACCATGCGGGCAAGGTCTCTTGGAATGCGCAGCCACGGCGTCTCGGTCAGGTGAATGCGCTGTTTGAAGTGATCGAACCAGTTCTCCTGCCGCTCCCTTTCCGCAGCCGGAACGTCGTGGGCCAGCGGACACAAGACCTGGACCTCATGTCCTTCCTGACGGAGAGCTGAAACAAGCACTCCGACCGTCAAGGTTGGAAACGTCGCGAAATTATTCAGGTCGACAATGAGAACACGCCGCTTGCGAGCGTCGCTGCTGACGTAAGCGCTCTTGTTCGTGACTGAGCTCGCCTGTCTTGCGGGCCGAAACGCTCGCGCTGATCGGGTCCATTCACTCATGGTCAAGCCCAAATGGCGAAATTAAATCGACAATGAAGGATCGGCCCGAAAGCTTAACTCAATCCATCATCAGTTTGCAACGCTCAATTGACAGGCCAAGTTGACGGTAGTCGTGAGCGAGGCGCCTTCGACGTCCTTCTCTGGGTGAGACGCGCAGCGCGCGCCTTCCGCTCCGGGAACGGAGCCCTTTTGTTCGCGCTGACTTGGATTTGCCGGAACTCGCGCAGAACCGCGGCGCTGCTAATCCCGAACGAACGCAAGTTTGTCCACGTCCACCAGCCCCATGTCGGTGATCTTGAGATGCGGGATCACCGGAAGCGGCAGGAAGGCCACCTGCAGGAAAGGCTCGGCCAGCGTCACGCCTAAACCTTTGGCCGCGGCGCGCAGCGGGATCAGCGCCTCGCGCACCTCTTCGAAGCTCTTGAGGCTCATCAGGCCCGCGACCGGCAGCGCCTGTTCGGCGACGACCTTGCCCTCGCGCGCGACCGCGAACCCGCCCTCGGTCTCGCGCAAACGGTTGACCGCCGCCGCCATGTCGGCTTCATCCGCGCCGACGACGCATAAGTTGTGGCTGTCGTGGCCGACGGACGAAGCGATCGCCCCGCGCTTCATGCCGAAGCCGTGCACGAAGGCGGTCGCTTGATTGTCGTTGACGCCGTGGCGCTCGACCACGGAGACCTTGACGACGTCCTGACTGAGGTCGACGCCGCGTTCGCCGTTCCTGAACGGCAGCGTGACGGGTACGCGCTCGGTGATGATCTTGCCCGGAACGACCCCGATCGCTTGGGTCGACGGCCCCTGCCCTCTTGCAACGAAATCGCCCGGCTCGACGCGCCGCGCTTTCACGCTGTCGAGCCCGACGGGCGCGAGTGAGGCGCGCGCGGCGAACAAAGCGTCATTGACCACGCGCCCGCCGGCAAGCGTCATCGAGACCGAGCAATGTTCGAGGTCGTCGACGACGACGAGATCGGCCCGCCAGCCCGGCGCGACCAGGCCGCGATCGCGCAGGCCGAAGATGCGCGCGGCCGAGATGGTCGCGGCGCGATAGGCGGCGAGCGGCGGCGCGCCGAGCTTGATCGCCGTTCGGATGACGAAGTCGAGATGGCCCTCCTCCGCGATGTCGAGCGGATTGCGGTCGTCGGTGCAGAAGGCGATGAACGGCGAATTGCGCTCGGTGATCATCGGAGCGAGCGCATGCAGGTCCTTGCTCACCGAACCTTCGCGGATGAGCAGTTGCATGCCCTTGGCGAGCTTCTCCTTCGCTTCCGCAACGTTGGTGACCTCGTGGTCGGTGCGCGGGCCGGCGCTCAAATAACCGTTGAGCGCGGCGCCGCTGAGCAGCGGGCTGTGTCCGTCGATCGGGCGGGTCTGGAACGCCGCAAGCTTGGCGAGGCATGACGGATCGCGCGCGAGCACCCCGGGGAAGTTCATGAATTCGGCGAGACCGAGCACCTTGGGGTGATCGGCGAGCGGCAGAAGATCATCCGCCTCGAGCCGGGCGCCGGAGGTCTCCAGCGCCGTCGCCGGAACGCAGCTTGACAGCTGGATGCGCAAGTCCATCGCGGTCAGCATCGCAGCGTCAAGGAAGTAGCGCAGGCCCGTCAGCCCCAGCACGTTGGCGATCTCATGCGGATCACAGATCGACGTGGTCACGCCATGGGCAAGCACGCAGCGGTCGAATTCGAGTGGGGTCAGGAGCGAGGATTCGACGTGGCAATGGGTGTCGATGAAACCCGGAACCACGATCTTGCCGCGAACATCGATCTCGCGTGCGCCGCTGTATTCGCCCATCGTCCCGACAATGCGGTCGTTACAGATCGCGACGTCGCTCTTGACGAGCTCTCCGCTCACCAGATCAAGGATCCGTCCGCCCTTCAGAACCAAGTCGGCCTTTGCGGTTCCCTGCCCCTGCTCGATAGCGCGACGAAGAAAGGCGATGGCGTCGCTCATGAATGGGCCTTGGGTCGAGATGAAGGTTGGCCCATTGTTTCAGGCTTGTCCTTGAGGCTCAAGCGGCCGGTCCGCCCGCTAGGTCAAACTCACGGCCGTCACCGCCCGGGACGCGCCTGACATCCGATCACGCCGCTTTCGGTCCTCGCTTGCTTTGCATCGGCCCTCGCGCGCAATGTTTCGGCGATGACGCGATTCGGGGACTGAACCCCGCACGCCGGCACGGAAAGCGCCTGCAACACTCCTCCGCGCCACGGGAGTCGGCTATGGCCATGCGTGCTCTTCATGAGCGGCTCGGTGGGCGAGCCGCGGGAGCGGGCGCGCGGCGGCGCTCCTCGCTAGCACGCTACGGTGTTCCGCCCCTGACGGTTTGCTTGGCGACTAGCCTTCTGACAGGGTGAACGGCGCTCGCTGGTGAATTGTCGCCGGCGGACGCTTCCGCGCCATCCCAGGAAACGCAAGGAGCGCCGGGCGCCGTATCGGCTTCAGGCGGTTCAATGAGCAGCCCCGCGCCTTTCCCCGTCTTGCCCGCGCTGCCGTCAGACTATTTCGCCACCACGCCCCATCTTCTCGGCGAATGGCCAAGCATCCGCTCGCAGCTAAACGATCTCGGCATCGAGGTCTCGCTGACCGGGGTCGACGAAGCGGTGTTGAATCTCTCCGGCGGCGAGCGCCGCATAGCCCAGGAAGCCGGGCAAGTCGTGCTGCAGGCCGAATTCGACCTGCAAAAGAGTTTGGGCCTCCAAGGGGCCCGGTTCCTGGTGACGCTGGTCGACCGCTGGGGCCGGGACGCCGCCACCGACGCTGGCATCCCGGCGCTGCAATTGCTCAACGAAGTCTACGGGCGCGGCAACATCCTCCGCGTGGAGCAATTCGCCTGGGATCAAAAATGGTTCGACGGCCGGCTCGAGACCACAGCCGGCCGCCTCGCATTCGGCGACGAGTTCTTCAGTTACCCTTGCGACTTCATCAATCTGACCTTTTGCCCCGGCCAGGCAGGCAACCTCGTGGGCGACTATATCTACAACTGGCCAGTCAGCCAGTGGGCCGCCGTGGCCAAGGTGAATTTCGGGTCCGAGGGTTATTTCAAGGCTGGCGTGTTCGATTCGAACACGGATTATCTCAGCACGAAGCCCAACCCCGCCCTCTGGCCAACCTTCCCCGACGAGTCGCAAGGCGCCATTTTTCCCGCCGAAATCGCCTGGACGCCCAAATTCAACGGCCTCGCGGGAAGCTACCAGTTTGGCGGCTGGTGGAGCAGCGATGCGGCGGCGAATGTCGCGACCAGCATCAATGGAGAGCCGATCCTGGTGTCAGGACTGCCCGGGATTCCCGGTCACGGACGCTACGGTTTTTCCACCGTGTTGCAGCAGCAACTCATGCGTGAGCCCACGAACCCGGACCAGAAGAACAACGGGCTCAACGTCTTTCTCCTCGCCTCTTATGCAGATCGGCGCACGTCCACAACGGACTACCAGATCTTCGGGGGAATCGTGCAATACGGCCTCGGGCCCTGGAGGCCCAGGGATGCATATGGGATTGCAGTCGGCACGACGCACGTCAATCCGAATATCGCCAACGGGCAGATCTTGGCCAACGCCTTGGGCGTCGGGCCCGGCTTTGTGCAGCACAATGAATACGTAACGGAAGCTTGGTACGGATGGCAGACGGCCCCCTGGCTGAACTTAAAACTCGACGCGCAATACGTCATCTGTCCGGGCGGGTATACGGCCCCGACCAATCGCAATGCGTTTGTGCTGGGCGTTAGAACGACAGTCGATTTCTGGTGAGATTTCTCAAGGGCCGTAAGGCTTTGGCCGAAGGGGGGCAGCATGGCGGAGACAAGGCGGCGCGGCGCATCGACCGGTCCCGGCGGCGGTCCGCTCGGTGAAGTCTCGAGTCCGATCCAAGATCATCTTCCCTTCGCCCGCGCCGCGAGCGTCATCGCGGTCGTTCTGCTAGCCGGCGCTCTCTTCGGCTACGATCAGGGCGTCATTTCGGGCGCGCTCGTTGGCATCCAGAAGGCGTTCGCGGTCGGTCAGCGGTCGCGCTCGAGATCGTGACCAGCTGGGTCACGCTCGGCGCGATGTTCGGATCGCTTGCGGGCGGCTATGTCGCCGACCATTTCGGCCGCAAGCGGGCGCTGTTCGCCGCGGCGAGCTCTTTTCATCATCGGCGCGCTCGTGGAGGCGTTCTCCCCCGACGTGCCCGTCCTCGTCTTCGGCCGGCTCGTGGCTGGCTTCGGCGTTGGCGTCGCCGCGGTGGCGGCCCCGCTCTATGCGGCGGAGCTCGCCCCCGCCGCACAACGGGGGCGGTTCGTCTCGTCCTATCAGCTCGCGATCACGATCGGCATTTTCCTCGCCTATTTCGTCGATCAGGCGCTGGCCGGTCCCGAAGGCTGGCGCGCCATGCTTGGGCTCTCCGCAGGCCCTGGCGTTCTCCTCGCGCTCGCCGTCCTGACCGCTGTTGAGTCTCCGCGCTGGTTCGCCAAGAGCGGCCGCCGCGACGACGCCCGCCGCACGCTCGTCGCGCTCGGCGCCGGGGACGACGCCGACGCGCGGCTCGCGGCCATCGAGGCGTCGTTGCGCGCCGAGCATGAAGTGCCGTCGTGGTGGGACGTGTTCGCGCCGCGCTGGCGGACGCCGCTCGAAGATCGGCCTCGGCCTCGCAGTCCTGCAGCAGGTCACCGGCATCAACGCGATCATCTATTATTCTGACACGATCTTCGCCGCGGCTGGCTTCGCGACACCCGCGGCGCAAACCGCAGCCACCACCTGGGCCATCGGCGCCGTCAACGTGCTCTCGACTTTCATCGCAATCGCATTCATCGACGGCCTCGGCCGCCGTCCGCTCCTGATCGCGGGCCTCATCGGCATGGGACTTAGCCTCACCGCCGTCGGTTTCGCCTTTCAGCAGTCCGGCGCAGCAATCGCGGGCCGAAGGCTCGACGGGCGTCGTCACGCTCATCGCGCTTGTCGTGTTCATCATCTCGTTCGCCTTCTCGCTCGGCCCGGTCACCTGGACCGTCATCAACGAGATCTATCCAGGCGAGGTGCGCGGCCGGGCGGTGGCGGTGGCGACGGCGGTCAACTGGGGCGCTGCGTTCCTGGTCAGCGGATTCTTCCTGTCGGTCGTCAAGGCGATCGGGCAGGCCCACACTTTCTGGATGTTCGCCGGCTTCTGCGCGATCGGTCTGGTCTGGGTGATTGTTGCTGTGCCTGAAACGCGAGGCCGCTCGCTGGAGGAGATCGAGGCGTCGTGGCGCCCGGCCCCAGCCGCGGCGAGCAAGTCCTGAGCGCTGCAAGAGAATCGTCGTCTCGTCGACCATGCTTCAGCCCATCCTCTCCATCCAGTCGCATGTCGTCTACGGGCATGTCGGCAACTCGGCCGCCGCGTTTCCTCTGCAGCGGCTCGGGCGCGAGGTCTGGCCGCTGATGACTGTGCAGTTCTCGAGCCACGCCGGCTACCCCGGCTGGCGCGGCCGGGCTTTCGATGCAGCGATAATTGACGATTGCGTCAGCGGGTTGGAGGCCATCGGCGTGCTACCCCGATGCGCCGGAATCTTGACCGGCTATCTCGGCAAGGCGGAGATTGGCGAGGCTGCTCTGCGCGCGCTTGAGCGCGTGCGCCAGGCCAATGGCGAAGCGGCCTACGCCTGCGATCCGGTGATCGGCGACATCGGGCGGGGGCGCTACGTGGCCGCCGGCGTCGCCGAATTCTTCCGTGACCGCGCCCTGGCGTCGGCGACCATCGCGACGCCGAACGCCTTCGAACTCGAATGGCTGACAGGCGAGCAGGCGCACGACCTGCAAACAGCGCGCCGCGCGATCGCAGCCTTACGGGAGCGCGGACCGCGGATCGTCGTGGCGAAGTCGCTCAAGCTCGCTGACACCCCCGCCGACAGCCTGGACATGCTGGCTGGCGATGACACGGGCTTTTGGCGACTCCGGACGCCAAATCTGCCGATCGCGGTCAACGGGGCGGGCGACCTGTTCGCGGCGCTCTTCTTTCATCATTGGCTCGAAGCGCATGTGACGCCCGAAGCGCTGTCGCGTGCGGCTTCGTCGGTTTACGCGGTCGTCAAGGCCACTCTGGCCGCAGGCTCGCGGGAGCTGAGCCTGACCGCCGCTCAAGATGAATTGATCCGACCGTCGCAACTTTTTGCCGCAGAGCCGGTTTGATCCGCAGGCGCGCGCATTTACTTTTTTCCCACATAGGCGCTAGAGTAAGCGCAGTTGAGCGTAAAGCGGGCGGACGAGAGGGAAGCGGTCATGACACATCCGATCAGTTTCGTCGGGGCCGCTGCGCTTGCCGTCGCGCTCGCATTTTCGTGGACCGCCGAGGCGCAGACGGTTCATCATCGCGCCAAACATCCGAGGGCGGCGGGCGAAGCCGGCCGTCAGATCACAGTTCGCCACGGCGTCGAACCTTGGCTGACCCTCGGCACATGGGCGCCCGTCGGCTCGCGCCAGGGCTATGCTCTCGACACACTGCAGCCGCCGCAGCGCGACACGGTGCAACACACGTTCGTCGGCATGCGCGGCACCGACCGGCTGCCAAACCAATATTCCCTCCCCGAATCGAACCGGCCGTTGATCGACGTCGCTTGGCCCGGTTATAACGGCCCGCTGTTGGGCTGGCATTAACGGGGCGCGCCGCAGCGAGCGAGGAGCGCTTCGGGCGCGGGACTCTTCTTGATGACGCGCCGGTTTCAAACGCTCGATGTCTTCACCGAGACAGCGCTGGCGGGTAATCCTCTCGCGGTCGTGCTTGACGCCGATGGGCTCGATGACGGCGCCATGCAGGCGATCGCGGCTGAGTTCAACCTGTCCGAGACCGTATTTGTCGTCGAGCCCAGAGACGCGATCAACAGCGCGCGGGTGAGAATCTTCACGCCGAAGCGCGAATTGCCATTCGCTGGCCATCCCACCGTCGGGACGGCGGCGCTGATCGCACACTTGCGCGCCGGCGATCTGCTCATGCGCCAGGATCTCAGAATCGTGCTCGAGGAGCCGATCGGCGACGTCGTCTGCGTCGCGCGTCAGCGCAAAGGCCAGGCGCTCGCCGCCTATTTCGAACTGCCCAAGCTACCGGGAAGGCTTGAGGTCAAGCCGCCTTCCGCAGCCGAAATTGCCTCAGGCTTGGGGCTCGAGCCAGAGGACATCGGCTTCGACGGACATGAACCCAGCCTGTTCAGCGCCGGCGCTCCGTTTTTGTTCGTCCCCATCTGTTCGCTCGACGCGATCGGCCGCGCCGCACCCGGAATCATGTCCTGGGCGACCAAGGACGGCCCGGCGACCTTTGTCTATACCCGCGAAACCGCGCGCCAGGGGTCAGCCTATCATGCCCGCATGTTCGCCGGCGCCTGGGGGGTGGGCGAAGACCCGGCCACCGGCAGCGCGGCAGCAGCGTTCGCCGGCGTCTTCCAGGCGTTCGATCGTCCGCAGGACGGCGAGCGTATGCTGATCATCGAGCAAGGCTTCGAGATGGGCCGGCCAAGCCTAATCGCGCTCGGGCTCATGATCGAGGCCGGCACCATCGCCTCCGCCACGATCGGCGGCTCGGTGGTCCTCGTCGCCAGCGGCTCGCTCGACCTTTGAGCGAGCCGTTTCGTCTTCTCGAAGTCGGTGAGCTCGACCTTGCTTTCGAGCCCTCGCGCTGGGCCTTCGCCGAACGTCGCGCTGACAGCATCGCGGCGCATTGGGCGCGGCTGAGGCAGGCCAAGCCCATGCTATTCAACGGGCGGGTCTTGCTTCTCGGCCGCCGCATGATCGAGACTCGACCCGGACGGCGTCTTTAAGCTGAGCGGCGCCTTTTTCGAGACCGACTACGCCGACTACCTTGCCTGGGAGGAATTTGGCGACGCCGAGGAGCCTGTCAGCAATTGCTTCTCGATGGCCGCGATCCGCGGGGACGACGGGGCGTTCCTGCTCGGCGAGATGGCGCAGCACACGGTTAACGCCGGACAGATCTATTTCCCCGCCGGGACGCCCGATCCGAGCGACATCTTCGACGACAAGGTCGATCTCGAGGCGAGCGCGCGGCGGGAATTGCTCGAAGAGACGGGGGTCGACGCCGACGAAGCGAGCGTAGCGCCCGGCTGGACTCTGGTGCTCACGCCCCGCCGCATCGCCTGCATGAAGCTGATGACGCTGGCCGTCTCCGCCACAGCGCTCAAGACGCGGATCGACGCCTATCTGGCGAGCGATCCTCACGCCGAGCTTTCACGCATGCATCTCGTGCGCGGCCCGCGCGACATCGACGAAACCCGGGTGCCGATCTTTGTCGCCGCCTACCTGCGCAACGTGTTTGCTCAGAGGTCGGCCGGATGACCACGCCGCCCCTCAGAGGCGGCGATCATCGACTTGGCCTCAGCGTCGTCGCGGCCGGCTTTGCGCCGCCCGCTTATGGAAAGAGCGGTCCGCTCGCTCTCAAGCAGGCGGTCCGCTGGGTCACGCTGATATCAGTGTCCCGCCATCGCTTCGGAATGATGGACGGCCCAAATCTCCGAGATCGAGGACAGGACAACGATGGCGCCAAGCACGACGCAGGTCCATATGGCGGCATGAACTGCTGCGAATCCCAAGGCCCATGGCGCGATGATCACGAGCGCGCCGACGATCAGCGCGATCCATTCCTCCCACTCGGCGAACTGCATGAGCGCAACGAGGCCCATGACGAAGATGATCACGCCGCCGACCCATACCGTCCTCGCGGGCATGGAATCACTTCTGAATCCCAAAACCCATGGCGATATGAAAAGCAGCGCGCCACAGATCAGGTTGATCCAGTCCTGGACATTTTTTTCGCCCCCGCGCAACGAAGCACTGTTTGCCATTCCAAAGCTCCTTCATCACACGCGACGTTGAACAACGCCTTTAATTGCTTTATCTAGCACTCATTTTTGGGTATTTCATGGCGTTCCCTAACGAACGGGCTGGAAAAGAGGAAAGATCAAAGGATCCGCTTTGGCGATAACCGACAGGATCACGATTTTCGGCTACGGCTCGGTCGGACGCGCAACCGGCACGCGGCTGCTCGCCGAAGGACGCGAGGTCGTCGTGGCGCAACGGCGAGCCCCGCGTGATCTCCCCAAAGGAGCGACGTTCGCGCCCTGCGACGCGCTCGACAGCGAGGCGGTGGTCAAGGCCGCGCGGGGCTCCGGCCAATTCGTGGTCGCGATCGGCTTTCCCTATTCCGGCGTCGTCTGGCGGGAGGCCTGGCCGAAGGCGATGGCCAATTTCGTCGCCGCCTGCAAAGCGACCGGCGCGCGGATGGTGTTCATCGACAACCTCTACATGTACGGGCCTCAGACGACGCCCCTGGTCGAGACGATGCCGCTCTCCGACAAGGGTTGGAAGCCCGCGGCGCGCTCGGCGGCGACGCGGGTCTGGATGGCCGCCGCGGCCGCCGGCGAAGCGCAGGTCGCGGCGCTGCGGGCGCCGGATTTCTATGGGCCGGGCGTCGGCAATTCCTTTCTCGGCGACACGTCGATCGGCAAACTGGCGGCGGGCAAGCCCGCGGTGTTCATCGGTTCGTCGGATGTGCTGCACGACTACGCATACGTGCCGGATATCGCGCGCGCAGCGACCTCGCTCTTGGCCGCGGCGGATTCCGCCTTCGGTCAGGCCTGGCACGTCCCCTGCGCACCCACGCGCACCACGCGTGACATTCTCAAAATCGCCGCCGAGGCGCTGGGCGTGAAGCTTCGCATCAGCGCCATCCCGGCCTGGATGCTGGGCGCGAGCGGGATGTTCTCGCCGCTCTTGCGAGAACTGCCGGAGATGCGCTTCCAGTGGGACCGGCCCTACCATGTCGATTCGAGCCGCTTCGCCGCCGCCTTCTGGTCGGACGCAACGCCGTTCGAGAGCGGCATCCCCGAGACGGCGCTCGCGTTCCGCGCCGCGTTGAAACGCTGAAACGCGCGGGCCGCGCAAAATGTAATCAGCCCGCGCCGGGCAGCGCGGGCTGATCGTTTAGCGTCATTCTCTGAGGCCGCGAAGCCGCCTATCACGGCTCTTCAGGCGCGGGCTCCTTGTCGTCAGCGTCCGAATTGGCAGGCTCCGCGCGCTTGCGCGACCGCCGGGCGCCGGCCGCGACGATAAGGTCGCGCTCCAGCCGCGGCTGCGCCGGCCCTTCCGGATAGACGAAGCCAAGCTTCTTTTCGCCGGTCTCGTCCCCGGTGACGACGACCTTGACCACGCCCCCGCCTTTCAGCCGTCCGAACAACACCTCGTCGGCGAGCGGCGTCTTGATCTGGGTCTGAATCACCCGCGCCATCGGACGAGCGCCCATCGCCTCGTCGTAGCCGTTCTTGACCAGCCATTCGCGGGCTTCGTCGGTGAGCTCGATCGTCACGTTGCGGTCGGCGAGCTGAGCCTCGAGCTGAAGGATGAACTTGTCGACGACACGGGCGATGACCGCCTCCGGCAGACGCGCGAACGGCACGATGGCGTCGAGCCGGTTGCGGAACTCGGGGGCGAACAGCCGGTCGATCGCCTCGCGATCATCGCCTTCGCGCTTCGACCTGTGGAAACCAAAGGCCGCGCCGGCGAGGTCCCGCGCTCCCGCATTGGTGGTCATGATGAGGATCACGTTGCGGAAATCGACCGCCTTGCCGGAATGGTCGGTCAGCTTGCCATGGTCCATGATCTGCAACAAGATGTTGAACAGGTCAGGATGGGCCTTCTCGATCTCGTCGAGCAGCAGAACCGAGTGCGGATGCTGGTCGATGGCGTCCGTGAGCAGGCCGCCCTGGTCGAAGCCGACATAGCCGGGCGGCGCGCCGATGAGACGCGACACGGTGTGACGCTCCATATATTCCGACATGTCGAAGCGGATCAGTTCCAACCCGAGACTGAGCGAAAGCTGGCGGGCGGCTTCCGTCTTGCCGACGCCGGTGGGGCCGGAGAACAGGTAGCTGCCGATCGGCTTCTCCTGATCGCGCAAGCCGGCGCGGGCGAGCTTGATGGCGGAGGCCAGCGCCGCCACCGCCTCGTCCTGTCCGTAGACAGCGCGCTTCAAGGTCTCCTCGAGGTGCTGTAGTACCTCGGTGTCGTCCTTCGACACCGACTTCGGCGGGATGCGCGCCATCGACGCAACCGTCGCCTCGATCTCCTTGACGCCGATCGTCTTCTTGCGCTTGGGCTCCGGCACCAGCATCTGCGAGGCGCCAGTCTCGTCAATGACGTCGATCGCCTTGTCGGGCAGTTTGCGATCGTGGATGTAGCGCGATGACAGCTCGACCGCTGCCTTCACGGCCTCCCCCGTATAGCGCAGTTTGTGGAACTCCTCGAAATAAGGCTTGAGGCCTTTGAGGATCTCGATCGCGTCGGCGACGGTCGGCTCCTTGACATCGATCTTCTGGAACCGGCGAACCAGCGCCCTGTCCTTCTCGAAATACTGCCGGTATTCCTTATAAGTCGTTGAACCGATGCAGCGAAGCGTCCCCTGGGCCAGGGCGGGCTTGAGCAGATTCGAGGCGTCCATCGCGCCGCCGGAGGTGGCGCCGGCGCCGATCACGGTATGGATCTCGTCAATGAACAGAATCGCATCCTTGTGCTGCTCGATTTCCTTCATCACCTGCTTCAGGCGCTCTTCGAAATCGCCGCGATAGCGCGTGCCGGCGAGAAGCGCGCCCATGTCGAGCGCGAACACGGTCGACTCAGACAAAACTTCGGGCACGTCGGAGTTTACGATCTTTCTTGCAAGGCCCTCGGCGATCGCCGTCTTGCCGACGCCCGGATCGCCGACCAGCAGGGGGTTGTTCTTCTGACGACGGCAGAGCACCTGGATGGTCCGCTGCACTTCGGCCTCGCGGCCAATAAGGGGGTCGATGCGCCCCTCCCGCGCCTTCCGATTGAGGTTGACGCAATATGCTTCCAAAGCGCCTTCCTTTTTCTTTGAATCCGAGCCGCCGTCCTTCGATTCTTTGGAATCGCGCGCCTCGTGCTCTTCGTCGGCCCCGCGCGGCAGGCGCGACGGATCCGAGGCGCCCGGACGCTTGGCGATCCCGTGGCTGATGTAGTTGACCGCATCGTAGCGGGTCATATCCTGCTCTTGCAGGAAATATGCCGCATGCGTCTCGCGCTCGGCGAAAATGGCGACGAGCACATTCGCGCCCGTCACTTCCTCACGGCCTGATGACTGAACGTGGAAAGCTGCGCGCTGAACGACGCGCTGGAAGCCATTGGTCGCCTTGGCCTCCTCCTGACTGTCGACAACCAGGTTTTCGAGTTCGGTGTCGAGATATTGAACGACGGTCTTGCGCAGCGAGTCGAGGTCGACGCCGCAGGCGCGCAGCACCGCCGCCGCGTCGACGTCGTCGATCAGCGCCAGCAGCAGATGCTCGAGCGTCGCATATTCGTGGCGGCGCTCGTTGGCGAGGGAGAGCGCCCGGCGAAGGGTCTTTTCGAGCGCGCGGGAGAAAATGGGCATCGGGCGCCTTTCACTTCTTTTCCATGATGCACTGCAAAGGGTGTTGATTCTTGCGTGCGTGATCCATCACTTGCGACACTTTGGTCTCCGCGATCTCATAGGTATAGACGCCACATTCGCCAACGCCGTTGTGGTGCACCTGGAGCATGATCTGCATCGCCTCCTGAGCGTCCTTGTTGAAGAATGCCTGCAGAATTGACACCACGAACTCCATGGGCGTGTAGTCGTCGTTGAGCAAAAGAACGCGATACATATGCGGACGCTTCGTCTGCGTCCGGGTGCGGGTGATGACCGCAGCGCCTGACCCTGGCGTTTCTCCCCCTCTTTTTGGTTCCCGCGAGGCGATCGGCCGCATCGCCAACTGTGGTGATGCTGCGCCGAAGCCCGGATAGAGCCACCGCGCCAGCCGAGCCATCCCCGCCCGGAGGCGAACAACGAACGGATTTGAAGCGGCAGCCACGGAAAGACCCCGATTGATGCCGGTTAGGCTTGAGTTCACATCCTTACGCGCACGCAAAACCGTAGCCACTCAAACTTAGGCGCCGCGCGCCGCTGGCGCCAGATGCCGTCGCCGAATGGCAGCATTGCCAATTTGTTCGTCGCGCGCAAGAGCCTCGTCACACGCAACTCGGAATCCGCCTTTTCTGTTCCGTTTGCGGGGCGCGCGCAGCAGGATTGCTTCAGGCGACGTCGCAAATAAAAAGCCGGCGCTGGAAAGGCGCCGGCAGCGGCTTGAACGAAATTTTTTGCCGCGACTGGCGGCAAGAACGATCGCTCGATTACTTCTGGATGTTCGCGTAGGCCGTGGTGACCGGCTTGAGAGCGTCCGAAGCGACTCGCGTGTAGAGTTCCGAAACCTTCGTCGCCTGTGCGACAAAGCCCTCGTAAGCCTGCTTGGCGAATTCGGTCTGGATCTGGACCGCGGTTTCGACGCTGCGCGCGCCGAGAAGCTTCTCGAACATCGCGGTGCTGGCGGCGAAAGTCTTCTTTGAATAATCGGTCGATTCCGTGGCGATGTCCTGCAGACCCTTCGACCAGGTGGTCGAAACGGTGGTGAAGGCCTCAAGCTGGTCTTTCGAGAATTTCTGGAAGTCCTCGAACGTCGGGGTGGCGGCTGTCATTAAAAGCTCCTCAATTTGGGTCGGTTCCGCATCGGAAAGGAGGCGAACTCGCGATGAACCCAATATGTGCAGTGCACAATGGAAGTCAAGGCCGATTTATTGCATCGCAGCATTTTCTACGGGCATCACCTCATAGGCGTATCCGATGGCTTGCGAAATTATAATCAATTCATGCAGATTGCGATCGTGCGCTCAACCATAGCTTGAGAACGGCGGACAGCCGCGACCGAACTCGGGCGCGCGCGATTCCAACCACTTAGGCAAAAATACCCCCGATTCCGCGCCCTTGCGTTAACCGCCGCGTAACCGAGCCGACATATCGTTCACGGCTGTGTGAGTGACGCAACGGCGAGCGCCTCGGCCTCCGCGGTTGCGTGAAGTTGGTGGGGCGTTCATGGCGTTGCGTGGCGGTTGCTTTCGAATCGGTCGGCTTGCCCGTCTGGCGACGGCGGTCCTGATCTCGGCCTCGACCCTCTGTCTCGCCGGCGCCTCAGCCGAGGCGCACCACGCCCGTCACTATCGCCATTACGCGCACGCGGTCCCGTCGGGGCGCATCGTGCGTTACACGCATACGCATACCTACGTCCGCGTCGCCCACGCGCCCCGCCATATGCGCTACGCCTACCGCGGCCACGCCCGTTACGCTCGCGGGGCGCCTGCCGCAGTCGCCGCCTCGCCCGCCTTCTCCGCGCTTGTCGTCGACGCCAACAGCGGCCGGACGCTCTATTCCGTCGACGAGAACGGACTGCGTCATCCCGCTTCGATCACCAAGGTGATGACGCTCTACCTGTTGTTCGAACAACTCGACCGCGGCGCGATGACGCTCAGGACGCAGATCCCGATTTCAGAGCACGCCGCCGCGCAGGAGCCCTCCAAGCTCGGCCTTCCTCCCGGCGACACGATCAGCGTCGAGGACGCGATCAAGGCGGTCGTGACCCGTTCGGCCAACGATATCGCGGTCGCGATCGCCGAGGCCGTCGGGGGCTCGGAAAGCAATTTCGCCGACCTGATGACGCGCAAGGCGCACGAACTCGGCATGGCCAACACGAACTACGTCAACGCCTCCGGACTCCCCAACGACCAACAGATCACCACGGCGCACGACCTGACGATCCTCGGGCGCTCGCTCGAGGAGCGCTTCCCCCACTACTTCCATTATTTCTCGACCGCCCAATTCGATTTCGACGGCGAGATCATCGGCAACCACAATCATCTGCTCGGCCGGGTCGCCGGCGTCGACGGAATCAAGACCGGCTACACGCGAGCGTCCGGCTTCAATCTCCTGACCTCGGTCCATCGCGACGGGCGGTCGCTGATCGCCGTCGTCATGGGCGGACGCTCCGCCGCTGGCCGCGACCGGATCATGCAGAACCTGATCGCCGAGCATTTCGCCGAGGCGTCCACCGCGCGCACCGCTACCGCAGGTCGCGGAGGCTGCGCCCGCCCAGTCCGCCGAGCCGCGCATCGAGCCGGCCGTGGCGTCGTCGGGGCGGGCGCGCGCGACCCAGATCGCCGAAGTCAAGCTTGAACGCATCTCCGCCAGCGCGCGCGAGGCTAACGCCGCAGGCGAAGGCGACGATGGCGCTGGCGACGACGAGACTGCGGCCTCCGAGCAGGCGCTCAACGCGCCGGCCCCCGCCCGGCCGTCAAGGAAAATGCAGGCCCGGCTCGCGGCGGCGAGCGCGCTGGTCATGCCGCCTGACCGTCCCCAGACGCAAGGCGAAGAGCGCGGTTCGGAGCGCCCCGCCGGACAGGACGAGGCGACCGACGACGCCTCCGCGGGCGGCTGGATGATCCAGATCGGCGCCCCCGACAGTCTCGCCAAGGCTAACGCCCTTCTGACCCGCGCCCGCGAGCGGAACCGCTCGACCCTGGCCTCGGCCAAGCCGGTCACCGAGAAGGTGCGCAAGGGCGACGCGACCCTCTATCGCGCCCGCTTCGCCGTCCTCGATTCGGCTTCGGCCGACGCGGCCTGCCGGTCGCTCAAACGCAATGGATTCTCCTGCTTCCCCGCCCACGACGACTGACGCCGACCCCAGCGGAGCCGCTAGCCTTGTCGCTGCATCAGAACATCCTTGGCCTGATTGACCCGCGCGGCAAGCGTGGTCGAGCCGCCATGATCTGGATGAAATTTTTTCATCAGGGTCCGATGGGCGCGGATTATCTCGGCCGCGCCTGCGCCTTCGGCGAGACCCAGGACTTCGAGCGCTTCTCGGCGCGACATCGCCCCGCTTCCCCGCCTCTGACGCTGATCCTGGTCTGCCTCACGCCAACCGGCGAACCGGCGGTCGAGATATGCCTCTAGCAGGTTGACGCCGTCGGGATCGTCGCGCCCAAGCTCCTGGCGAAGCGCGATCAGCTCCGGGCGGGACAGGGTTTCGACCGCGCGGCCCGCATAGGCGCCGCCCAGAACCTTTCCGGTCATCGCGCCCGTGTCGTGATCGAGCCGCATTTCGATCATCGGCGAGCGCGCGGTCGAGGCGCGCCCCGGGCGGGCGCCCGCGCCGACGTCGCGAAACGCCGACGAGCCTGCTCCCGGGGTCCGCCATCCGGCGAAGTTCGCGACCATACTGGCGAGCGCGGCCGCAAGCCCGACACGGCCGCGCAGCACCAGGAGCAGCGCTCCGATCATGCCGAGCACGCCGCCGCCGTGACGCACCAGCCGCGCCGCGGTCGCTGCGTCCATGCGGCCAAACTGCTTGATCCCCTGAATCAGAAGGAACAGCAAGATCAAGCCGATGACCAGATTCATTCTTGCAGGGCTTTCGCTTCGACAGGCTTCTTGCTCAAGCGGCGGCGCCGGCCAAATCGCCCGTCGCGCCCCAAGACTTAAGCCAAGTTCACGTCCGGCGCATCTGCGACAGCAGGAGCCGCGCCTCGGGGTCGGCCTCAGCCTCCCGGACCAGAGCCGCGTGGCCGCCAGCGGCATAGGCCGCCGCCGCGCGCAAAAGCGCCGCCAGCCGCGCCGAGGCGCCGGCGTCGAAGGCGCCATAAGCGCCGCCGGTCAGGCGGGCGATCTCGCCAAACGTGCGCCGCGCCGCCGGGTCGCCGCCCTCCTGAAACATGAACGCCTTCACGCCGAGCAGAGCCAGTTCGCCGCCGAGGCTCGCGAGCCGGTCCGGGTTCTCCTCCATCGCGTCGCCGATGAAGATGAGCGCCGCGACCTTCGCGCGCTTCGCCTCGCTGAGCGCGTGGGCGAGCACCCTCCCGATTTGCGTCGATCCACCGCGCACGTCGATGCGGCTCATGAGGTCCTTGAGCCCCTGCCCGCCGGAGACGAAATTCGAAGCCCGGCATTCGTTGAAACCGCGGAAATAGACGAGTTGAACGTCGAGGCCGCCCAGCGACGCCGCAGCTTCGAACATTTTCGCCTGAAGCGACTGGGCGAGATCCCAGGTCGGCTGCCGGCTCATGGTGGCGTCGAGGGCGAAGATCAGCCGCCCACGGCCGGAAGCGCCGGCTGCGGGAACCTTTTTCGCCGCCTCGACGAAGGCGGCGATATCCTCGCCGCCGTTGCGCCTCGTGAGCGGGCTGTCCTTGTTCCTGTCCACCGCCGAACACCCGTAAGCGTTTGTTTCGCCCTTAAATTGGGCGCTGTCACCCGCTTAACAAGCCGCAGGCAAGGGAAAACGTCGCAGGATCAACGGCCGGGCTCACTTTTGAGCCGCCACGAGCGCCATCATCGGCCGCTCCAGTTCGTCGGCCAAAGACGGCTGGGCCGCGACCTCTTCCGGCGTTGGGCTCCATTCCACCACGCGCCGGACAGAGAGCCCGGCATCGATCAGCGCATTCAGCGTCGTGCCCAAGGTCCGGTGCTGTTTCGTTACCCCTTTCACCAGCCAGTCGGTGACCCGCGCGCCTTCGATCGCATAATGATCGACCGGCCAGGTCCGGCCGCGGTCGCCGGTGGTCAGCCATCCGGGGTTCATCGACGCCATATAGATCGGATGCTCGATGCTGAAGACGAAATGGCCGCCTGAAACGAGCGCCCGGGACACCTCGCCGACCAGCCTGCCGAAGTCCTCCACATAATGGAGGGCGAGCGAGCTATAGGCGACATCGAAACTTTCCTGCGGCAGCTCAAGGCCTTCCAGGTCGGCCTTGAGGTAGCGCACATGAGGGTCGGCGGTTTCGGCTCTCGCCCTCGCCAGCATGTTGTCGGAGAGATCGACGCCGAGCACGCTCGCCGCGCCCTGTTCAGCCGCCCATCTGGCGAACCAGCCGAAGCCGCAGCCTAGATCGAGGACGCGCTTGTCCCGCAAGTCTGGCAGCAGCGTCCGCATCGCCGGCCATTCGGGCGCGCCGTCCAGCCCGCGCACGGAGCGGTCCATCCGGCTATAGCCGTCGAAGAATTCCGGCCTGTCATAGATGTTCTGCGCCAAGTCTTTGTCCGTGGACTACGCTCCGAGCCAGCCTCGTCCTGGCCGGGCTTGTCCCGGCCACCCACGCGGGCGTCGCTGCGTACGAGGACTCCGTTGCGCCAGCAGCCAGTAGGCCGAGTCACGGCAGCTTGCCCGTCGCAGTTTGTTCTCCTCGAAGACGTCGATGGCCGGGTCAAGCCCGGCCAGGACGCATTCTGAGACGCCAAAACAAGAATACCAAGCCTCGACCAGATTGAAGGCCTAAAGCAGCCCGAGCGAGGCCAGTTCGCGGCGCATCACTTCCGGCATCGCGGCGAAGCCGGGCTGGGCCTCGTCGATATCCGGCGGGGCGGACTTGGCCTCATAATAGCGCCAGCCCTGAAACGCGCGCATCGGGCGGGGCGCGACCGCGACCACGGTTTGCCCAAGCCAGATCTTGCAGCGGCCGATCCCGTCGGAATCGATGAACGGCTCGATGCCGAGGATCGGCTGCCTGGCCGAGATCAGGCCCTTGACGACCCAGTAGAGCGAGCCGCCGTCCAGGATCTGCTCATTTCGCTTCGGCGTCATGCGCGTGATGTGGGCGTGCCGGAGCGGCGCGCGGCGGCGCTTCGCTTCCGCCATCCGCTCCGCCATCCATTCGCGAAGGTCCGCAAGGGATTCCGCGCCGACCGCGAGCTTGATGAGATGGAGGGGCATGGGGGAGACTATAGCCGAGGCGCCCGTCGCCCGCCCAGCCAAACAGAGCCGCTATCCCCATGATCGTGATCGGCGACTCCTTCCCCGGCTCATCCTCCCGGCCCGCTTTTGTGCTATCCGTAAGATGGGTGAGGGCGCGCCATGTCCGAAAGTCGGAAGATTGCTGCGATCCTGGTCGCTGACGTCGTCGGCTACAGCCGGCTCGCCGGCGCGGACGAAGAGGGGACGCTGGCGCGGCTGCGCGCGCTGCGCGGCGATCTGATCGATCCGGCGATCGCCGCGCATCGGGGACGCACCGTCAAGCGCACCGGCGACGGGTTCATCGCCGAGTTCCGCAGCATGGTCGACGCGGTGCGCTGCGCGATCGAGATGCAGATCGGGATGGTTGAGCGCAATGAGGAGGTCGCGCCGAAGAAGCGCATCGTGTTCCGCGTCGGGGCGCATCTCGGCGACGTGGTCGAGGAGGCCGACGGGGATCTCATGGGCGACGGCGTCAACATCGCGGCGCGGCTGGAGGGCGTTTGCGCGCCCGGCGCGATCTGCCTGTCCGAAGACGCCTACCGTCAGGTGAAGGGCAGGATCGACCTCGCGGTCACCGACCTCGGCCCGAAAGAACTCAAGCACATCGCCGAGCCAATCCGCTTGTACTCGCTCGAAGTCGGCAAGCCGGCGCAGCCGAAGCCCGTCTCTGTTCCAGCGTCCGAAAAATCCGCGCCCCCGCGTCTCTCGATCGTCGTCCTGCCGTTCGCCAATATCGGCGGCGATCCTGGCCATGAGCATTTCGTCGACGGCGTCACCGAGAGCCTGACCACCGATCTTTCGCGGATACGGGGCGCGCTCGTGATCGCGCGCAACACGGCGTTCACCTTCAAAGGCAAGCCGGTCGACGTGAAGGCGATGGGGCGCGACCTGAACGTCCGCTACGGGCTCGAGGGCAGCGTCCAGCGCGGCGGAAACCGGATGCGCGTCAATGTCCAGCTCATCGACGCCGAGACGGGCAATCATCTCTGGGCCGAGCGTTTCGACAAGCCCATCGCCGACCTCTTCGACATGCAGGACGAAATCGTCGCGCGGCTCGCGGGCGCGCTCAACGCGCAACTTGTCGCCGCCGAGGCCCGGCGCGCCGAGCAGGCGCCCAATCCCGATTCGATGGACCTCTATTTTCAGGGCCTGGCCTGGTTCAACAAAGGCTGGACCCTTGACAATCTGGCGCAGGCGCGCACCTTTTTCGATCGCGCGCTCGCCGCCGATCCCGGCAATGTCGACGCGCTCGTCGGATCGGCTCGCGTTGACGGGGTCTATGCCTCGGTTTTCGTGGTCAGCGACGCCATGACAATGTTCGCCGCCGCCGAAGGGAAGCTGGCCAAAGCCCTGGCGTCGGTTCCCAACCACGCGCACGCCCATCAGATGCTGGGCGTCGTCCAGATTTACACCAGGCGCGCCGCGGAAGGCATCGCTGAATGTGAGCACGCGCTGGCGCTGGATCGAAATCTCGCCCACGCTCACGGCACGATCGGATTGGGAAAGGTCTTTGTCGAGCGGGCCGGAGACACGGAGGCTCATATTCACGAGGCTCTGCGCCTCAGCCCGTCCGACACGATGGCCTATATCTGGCTGACCTACGCGGGCGTTGCGAAGACTTTCATCGAAGACTACGGGCTCGCGATCCCGTGGCTCCAGCGGGCGATCGAGGCCAACCGGAATTTTGCGCTTCCGCATTTTTTCCTGGCCGCAGCCTTCGCGAAGCTTGGCCGACTGGCGGAAGCGCGCGCGGCGGTGAAGGCCGGCCTCGCGCCCAATCCGGCCTTCTCCATATCCCGCGCCGGAGCCTTCTATTCGGCGATAAGCGGCGACCCGACCTATCTTGGCCGGCTCAAATCCATTGTCGACGGCATGCGCAAGGCCGGCGTCCCCGAACGACCGCCGCCCGCCGCCTCACCGCAATCCTGGCGGCCGACGTGGTCGGCTACTCCCGCCTGATGGGCGAGGACGAGGCGGGGACGGCGCTTGGCGTTCGCGCTCATCGCGAGGCGGCGCGGCCGATCGTGGCGGGATTCGGCGGTCGTATCGTCAAGACAACCGGCGACGGCCTGCTGCTGGAGTTTCCCTCCGTCGTCGCCGCGGTCGAATGCGCGATCGCAATCCAGAAACTCATGGCAGAGCGAAATACGGAGACGCCCAAGGCGAAGCGCATCGTCTATCGCATCGGCGTCAATCTCGGTGACGTCCTGATCGAGGGCGACGACATTCTTGGCGACGGCGTCAACATCGCGGCGCGGCTCGAGGGGATTTGCGAGCCGGGCGGCGTCCTGATTTCGGGCGCGGCCTATGATCACGTGCGTGACAGGATCGACGCGGATTTCGTCGATCTTGGCGACAGGGACCTCAAGAACATCGCACGGCCGGTGCGGGTCTATGCGGTGGCCCTGGGCTCGCCGAGTTCAGCGCCCGCGCCGGCCTCGGCGCCCGAAAAATCCGTCCCGCCGCGCCTCTCGATGGTCGTCCTGCCGTTCGCCAATATCGGAGGCGGCGTGGAGCAGGACCACTTCGTCGACGGCGTGACCGAGAGCCTGACGACCGACCTCTCGCGCATACGCGGCGCCGTCGTGATCGCCCGCAATACGGCATTCACTTACAAAGGCAAGCCGTTCGACGTGAAAGTGATCGGGCGCGAATTGAACGTGCGATATGTGCTGGAAGGCAGCGTTCAGCGCGGCGGAAACCGCATGCGCGTCAACGTCCAGCTCATCGATGCCGAGAGCGGCAATCATCTCTGGGCCGAGCGGTTCGATAAGCCGCTGGCCGACCTCTTCGACATGCAGGACGAAATCGTCGCACGGCTGGCTGGGGCGCTGAAGGCCCAACTCGCCGCCGCCGAGGCGCGACGCGCGGAACAGGCCCCGACCCCCGAACTCGATGGATCTCTATTTTCAGGGTTTGGCTTGGCTCAATAAGGGTGCGACTCCTGACAGTGTCGCGCAAGCGCGAAGCTTTTTCGATCGTGCGCTCACCGCCGATCCCCACAATGTCGACGCGCTTGTTGGATCGGCAGCCGTGGACGCTTTCGAGGGCGCAAATTCCTTTGCGGCCGATCCCACGGCGGCCTTCGCTGCGGCCGAAGCGAAATTGACCAAAGCCTTGTCATCGGCGCCGGACCATGCGCACGGCCATATGTTCTTGGGAGTTGTTGAAATATTCACCAATCGCGCCACAGAGGGCATCGTCAAATGCGAGCATGCGTTGGCGCTGGATCGAAATCTTGCGTTAGCGCATGCTGTCATCGGGTTTGGTAAGGTCTTCATTGGTCGCGCCGAGGAGACAGAGGCTCACATTGCCGAGGCCCTGCGCCTCAGTCCGCGCGATGCGGAGGCTTACATGTGGATGTCGTTCGCGGGCGATGCGAAGAACCACCTCGGCAGTTCGGAAGAAGCGGTCGCGTGGCTTCGCCGGGCGATCGAGGCCAACCGAAATTTTCCGTTCACACATTTCTCCTTGGCCGCCGCCCTCGCGCAGGTTGGTCGACTTGACGAGGCGCGTTCCGCCGTCAAAGCCGGCCTCGCGCTTGACCCGAAATTCACTGTCTCCCGCACCCGCGCCTCATGGACGGCGATGAGCGACGACCCGACGTATCTCGCCCAAATCGAGCCCTATCTCGAAGGTATGCGCAAGGCCGGCGTCCCCGAAGAATGATCGCGACTTCGCCTCCATCCTTCCGCGATCCTTTTCCGGAGGTCCTTAGGGGACTCCGCGACTCCGCTTCGGGGCCCATCCCTCAAGCGGCCTCGCCTGCTCGGTCGCACCCACGCGCTCATTGCCGGATGACGTCCGGTTTATTCTATCCGTTGCGGCGCCTGCCTTTCGGTTTTTCGTCATGGCCCGGTCAAGCCCGGCCATAACAGTTTAATTCCACGGCAATCAACGGCTGATCGGTATTAGAGCTAGTAAATTCTGTCGCTAGCGAACTAAGTTGTCCGGTTTTGGCAGCACATCAAATGTCCGCTTCTTCTGCTTTTGTTCTGCTGTGGGCGGGGTGGGCAAGCCGGAGGCTTGTCCATGCCGTCCACAGCGTTTTCGCCGCCGAGCGGATTTAAGCGGCGAAGGGCGTCATCCGTCGCATCGGTCGTCCTGAGCCTGCCTTTCTGGTCGTAGCGGCCGATGCAGCGCGGTCCGTGAAAGACGGCGTGCGAGCCGTCCGGGTAGACATGCACCTTGACCCGCGCCTTGACGAAATGGGGTCGCATCGGGCTCTCCGGGATTTGCAATTTCAGTGTGCGGTAGGAGACGCAATTGTCCTGGCCGACCTGCCGCTCCTCCTCGACGCACAGGATCTCGTCGAGATCTGCGCTGGACCCCGGATTTAGGACCATTGGCTAAGGTGTGAAATGTCCTGCTCTGTCGCAACCGATGGAGCGAGGAATGACGAAGTCACGCAAGAAGTTTGATGCGGCGTTCAAAGCGAAGATTGCCGTTGAGGCGCTGCGCGAGGATGCGACGGTTCCGGAACTGGCGAAGCGGCACGGAGTGCATCCGAACCAGATTTATGCCTTGAAGAAGCAAGTTCTCGACAATGCGGCGAGCCTGTTCGCCCGTGGGGCGAGCGGTTCGGGGGATGGCGAGAAGGAGCGCGAGCGCGAGACGGCCAAGCTCTACGCCAAGATCGGCCAACTGACGGTCGAACGGGATTTCTTGGCCAGGAGGCCAGGGCGATGAGCGCGCCCGATCGAAGAGCGATGGTCGAACGGCCTGGCAAGGACCTGTCGGTGCGCCGCCAATGCGCGCTGTTGAGCGTGGCGCGCTCGGGGGTCTACCGCCCCAAGCCCGTCGCCGAGGCGGACGATCTGGCGGTGATGCGCCGCATCGACGAATTGCATCTCGAACTTCCGTTCTACGGCTCGCGGCGAATGACCTTCGAACTCAACAAGGAAGGCCCTGGGGTCAACCGCAAGCGGGTGCGGCGGCTGATGCGGGTGATGGGGATCGAGGCGCTGGTTCCGCGCCCTGGCGCGAGCAAAGGCGCGCCCGGGCACAAGATATATCCCTACCTGCTGCGCGGCCTGAAGATTGTCGAGCCGAACCACGTGTGGGCGGCCGACGTGACCTACATCCCGATGGCGTGCGGCTTCCTCTATCTGGTGGTGATCATCGACTGGGCCAGCCGAGCGGTTCTGGCGTGGCGGCTGTCGAACACCAACGATGCGAGCTTCTGCGCGGCGGCGCTGGAGGAGGCGCTGCTTCGGTTCGGAAAGCCGCGGATTTTCAATACCGATCAGGGCTCCATTTCACCGCCGAGGCTTTCACCAGCAAGCTTGCGGCGGCCGGCGTCGTGATTTCGATGGACGGACGCGGCCGCTTCATGGACAACATCTTCATCGAACGGCTGTGGCGCTCGATCAAGTACGAAGAAGTGCATCTGAAAGCCTACGCCGATGGCGGCGAGGCGCGGGCCGGCATCAGTTCCTAGATGACCTTTTACAATTTTCGGCGCCCGCACCAGGCGATGAACAACCAAATGCCGATGGCGGTGTGGCGCGGCGGCATGGACAAAATCGAGGCGGCGGCGAGGGCTGTGGATATGCCGCTTCGCTTGGACAACGCAAACGCGTTGCCCACATACCCACAGCAGAGACAGAAGCCGCAAGAAGCAGCTTGATTCTTGAACGACAAGCGCAGGCGAGATCACACCTTAAATTCAACCCCTCGTGGTCCTACGAATGGGGTCCAGTTCAGTCCTTGATTGCCTCTTCCGCCGGTTGCTTCTCCGGCCCGGATTTCTGTCTCATCTTCGCTCCTTGCGGCTACGATGATCCAGAAATCCTCCGTACGTGAAACCCCCGCTGTCTCAAAGGTGCTGATGGCGGACACGGCCACGGGATCGCCGCGAGCTGGGGCGTATCCTCATTTGAGCCAAGCCAGGGTGCAGATCAAATGGAGGCCGGCGAGGAAATTACGCGCAGTTTTTTCGTAGCGGATGGCGATGCCTCGGAACTGTTTGACGAATTGAAAGAAACGCTCGATGAGATTGCGCTCGGCGGAGAGGGCGAAGTCGCAATCGCGAGCGACCTTGCTGTTCGACTTTGGCGGGATGACCGGCTTGATGGCTCGGGCTTCGAGGCTCTCGATAAAGGCGGCGGCGTCGTAGCCCTTGTCGCCGAGGAGGGCTTCGGGCTGCACTTTGGCCACCAGAGCTTCAGCCTGGGCGATGTCTTGGACTTGGCCGCCGGTGAGGCGGAGCGCCAACGGGTCGGATGCGGCGGGAACAGGCGATGATCCGATATTTAATGTGTGCCTTGGCGCGCTTGCGCCGCCAGTGATGCCCTACCCAGGCCAGGCCGCCGAGGGCGCGAAAGCCTACGTGCCCGATCTCGGCGACTTTATGGGGTTGACGCAATTGCGGCTTCAAGCTGTGGTACGCTGGCCGATCCAGAAACGGGGAACTGCCGGATTACGAGATCGAACAGATTGTAAGAGCTTTGAAAGCCTCAAAGTCTTTCATCCCACCCTCGGCGATGTCGACATGGCGAAGACGATCGACAAGGATAACCACGCTCCGCTTAACTCACTGAAGAAGGCGGTGGGGGGCCGAGATGAAAAGCGTTTGGCGCCCAATCCGACAAGCTCACCGCCGCCTGCGATGCCTGCCACGAGGCGACGCACTTCGATTTCGTCAACGTTACTGTGCCAACGGCGTCGTCATTCAGTAATCAGATTTTTGTGAAAAGCTCGAAGTATACTGACTTCTGTCGCTCACTGCGATTATCTCGTGGTCGCATCTCTTGGTGCGGAGGCGATAGAGCCTGGGTTCATTCGACGTTTTTCAAGAACCGCCAGCGGCTGCTGGAGGGCGATATCGCCGCCAGGCTGTTGGGGCGCGGTAATGGAGCAGCCGCGGGTGAAGCGCCTGCTTAGCTCTGATCATTTCTCGCTCGATGGCACGCTGATCGAAGCCTAGGCGTGGCTTCGATGAAGAGTTTCGGCCGAGAGATGGATCGGACGACCCGCCGCCGTCCGGCGGAGGATGGAACCGCGAGGCGGATTTCCATGGTCAGAAGCGCTCGAACGAGACGCACGCCTCGAGGACGGATCCGGAGGCGCGGCTTTGCCGCAAGGGACCGGCAAGGAAGCGAAGCTCTGCCTCATGGGACATGCGTTGATGGAGAACCGCAACGGCCTCGTCGTCGACGCCTTCTGAGCGAAGCCCACGGCCATGCCGATGCGACGCAGTCGACCTAGGCGAGGTATGAAGCGATGATGGCAGAGCACTGACATGGAACAGTTTGTCGGGACATCGGCGCTTCTCGAAAGTCCGGCAGTTCTTGTCGGCGGCCTCCATTTCGTCCTTGCCGCCGCTGTCACCGCGCACGCGTTAATGACCAAGCGCGACGTGCCGGCGGCAATCGGATGGATCGGGATGGCATGGCTGGCTCCTATCCTTGGAGCGCTCCTCTATGTCGGATTCGGCATTAATCGAGTGAAACACCGTGCGCGTCGGCTGAAGGGATCCGTTCGAAGCGGCGTCCCGCTTATTACAGGCGACATCTCATCGGACGACCCGCTTGAGCGTCTCAAGGCGGCGGTGGGAAAAATCACCGGACAGGATATGGCGGTCGGCAAGGTGGTCGCAATTCTCGAGTATGGTGATCAAGCCTACCCCCAAATGCTCGCGGCCATCGACAGCGCCAAATCTCACATTCGGCTCTGCACCTACATCTTCCGCACCGACGAGGTCGGAATGCAGTTCATCGGCGCGTTGGCGAGAGCTCATCGCAGAGGGGTGAGAATGCGCGTCTTGATTGATGGCTTTGGCGGGGGATTCTTGCGCTCCTCCGCTTATCATCATCTGCGCGAGCAAGGCGTTCCAGTCTTCCGCTTCTTGCATTCGACGCTGCCTTGGAAGATGCCGTTCCTGGATCTGCGATTGCACAAGAAAAGTCTGGTCGTCGACGGGAAGAGCGCGTTCGTAGGCGGCTTAAATATTGGCGCCGAGAACGTCATTGCGAAGCAGCCGAAAACGCCAGTCCGAGACATCCATTTTCGTGTCGAGGGGACGATTGTCCGGCAGATCGAGCAGGAGTTCGACGACGACTGGTCATTTACGACCGGCGAAGAAGCGATGGGGACTGGCGCGGCGCGTCAGGAGCCCGCGGGCGGAGGATCGGCCGCGCGCACGATCGTCGCCGGGCCGGACCAGGAAGTCGATCAGCTGGTTTTGGTGCTTTTGTCCGCGATTAATTTGGCGCGACGTTGGATCAGGGTCGCGACGCCATATTTCCTGCCCGATGAGCAACTGATTACGGCGCTCCAATTGGCCGTCTTGCGAGGTGTGGACGTGCATCTCGTTTTGCCCTCGCATAACAACCATCGCCTGGTTGCCTGGGCCGCCCAGACGCATATTCGACCCTTGTTGCAGTCAGGGTGTCATCTCTGGCGCAGCGCCCGCCGTTCGACCATTCCAAATTAATGACAATTGATGACAGTTGGAGCCTCATCGGCAGCGCGAATTGGGACATGCGAAGCCTTCGCCTGAATTTCGAACTGACCGTCGAGTTCTACGATGCAGCCCTAGCTGCAAAGCTAGCGCGGAATGATCGACAGCCGCCGCGTCCAGCCGATCACATTGGAGGAAATCGACAGGCGCCCCTTGCCAGTGAAGCTGCGAGATGCGGCGGCGCGGCTCGCGATGCCCTATATATGAAAGCTGATAGAATGGAGGTCTCTGTTGAAGGTTGCATCGTACAACATCCACAAATGCCGCGGCGTGGATGGCGTTACACGGCCCGATCGCATCATCGGGGTGATTCGTGAGCTCGGCGCCGACGTCATCGCCCTTCAGGAGGTCGATCGTCGTTTTGGCCGTCGTGGCGGGCTCCTCGATCCGTCCGCCATCGAGCGTGAGACCGGAATGCAGCTTCTGGTGCAATCAGACCTTTCTCACCGCCACGGCTGGCACGGCAATGCTCTGCTCGTGCGCGGCGAACCAATATCTTACAAGCGATCGCGGCTAAAGCTGCCGGGAGGTGAGCCTCGTGGAGCGGTTGTCGCGGAATTGGATGTAGGCCAAGGCGAGTTTCGGGTCATTGCGGCCCACCTTGGGTTGTTTCGTCTTTCCCGAGTGGACCAGGTCAGCGCCCTCCTGACCGCTTTCCGGGATCTTCCTCCGATGCCCAGCATCTTGCTGGGGGATTTTAACGAGTGGCGGCGGCGCGGGCGGTCTGCGCTCCGCGGGCTCGAACCGACCTTTGGCGTCTCGCCGTCAATTTTAAGCTTCCCTTCCCGCTCGGCCCATTTTCGCTCTTGACCGGATTCTCGGTTGGCCGGAGGGCTTGATTACAGATCTTGCGGTTCACGACACCCCCCTTGCCCGTCGGTCCTCGGATCATCTTCCGCTGACCGCCAAAGTCGACTTACGGTCGGCAATAGCGGCAAGGCAGTTTGCTGCGTGAGGCAGATCCGAGACTTGTCAGCTTACAGCCGAAACCCTGATTTTTTGTGCGCCTTCTCGACTAATGGAGTCGATGAGGGAATGGAAGATCGAGCGATCGCCTTTCGGTCAATCGCTTCACTTGGCCCTCTGTCCGTTCTGTCACCAGCACTGAATTAGGTCGCTTGCAATTTGCAAGTGCGAGTTTGGCTCACGTCGCGGTGGCGGCTCGCGACGCCTATGGAGTTGGCGGAGATCTCTTGCATGCGTTTCGACACCCAGGTGGAGTCGGTCGTTCGAACGTGATCAACCTGTTCATTATCGTCGCGAGCGCGGCAGCTTGAACGAGGCGGCATGGGTCAGTTCTCAGTGGAAAAACGTGACCGACAGGTCGGGCGGGGGGCCGAAGACGACGCTTCCGGCCCATGACGAGGCGTCGCGCGTGCAGGTGGCGCAGAAGCGCGATATTGGCGAGAGTCAGCGTCGCTGCCTCTGGGCGCGGGTCGGCCATCTCCGACTGACGCTCAAAAAAGAGTCGCAGCGCGCCGCAGAGCAGGACCGCATCAACATAGCGCAAGCTCACCAGCAAAGGCGGATGGCGACGCAAAATCTGAGCTTTGTCGACGAAACCGGCGCATCGACCAAAATGCTGCGACTATACAGCCGATGGCCGCACGGCGACGCCTCGTCTCCTTGGGGCCATTTTGTGCAACGACGACTTTCGTCGGCGTGCTGCAGCAGGACGGTCTTGTCGCGCCTTGCGCATTCGATGGGCCGATGAACAGCGAACGATTTCGCGCCTGGGTCAAGCAGCTGCTCGTCCCGCGCCGCGGCCGGGCGATATCGGACACATTTGCGGGTGGACGAAAACAGCGGCCTTGTGCGGCAGGCCGAGATGACCTCAGACAACGTCAGTGACTCCTGTCTTGCGGAAGCTGATCCAAGGCGACTGGCAACGCTTTTTGCCGACAAGCTCTATTACAGCCAGGTTTTCCGTGAGAGGCCCACATCGCGCGGGTCGGTCAATAACGCAGCCCAGCAAGCTGGCGCGGCCACTGGCAGAAACTCCTTAACGCCTGGTCCCCGAGCATCGGGCGTGTCGTCGAGCGGGCCAACGCAACGATTAAGCGCTAGCACCGCATGCGGCGCGTCCGCTATCTCGGCTTTCCAGCAACGCCTGCAACGAAGGAAAGCTTTTGACTGGTCCTTTGCGTTGAGCGGCGCTTGCGGGTGAATTCGTGTCAGGTCGCTGTGACTTTGCCAAAGGACGGGTAGGTCGACTTGACGCCGCCTGCGTTCACGAGATGATCGCCATAAAAGTCTCGGGGCACGCGTTCGCGTTTACCACGTAAAAGTCCCCGATCATCGCAATGTCGGCGGATCGAGAGAGAAACACCCTCGTCCGATCGAAGCGCAATCGAAGCGGCGTATGCGTGGCGGTTTAATCGAGCGACTTACGGAACCTTAGTACGCTCAGGCCGAGCAAAATAAGCCCGAGCGCCGCAAGCGCCAGCATCTGCGGCCAGAGCACGTTCAGGCCCACGCCCTTGAGGAAAGTCCCGCGAATGACGACGAGATAGTAGCTCATCGGGTTGATGTACGAGAGCCATTGCATGAAGGTGGGCATGCTGGAGATCGGAAAGCTGAAGCCGGACAGGATGAAGGCCGGGATTGATGACGAAGAAGTTGGTCGCGAAGGCCTGCTGCTGGGTCGAGGCAGACCGTCGAAATGAGCAGGCCGATGCCCAGCACGCTCAACAGATAGAGCGAGGTGCCGAGCAGCAGCACGAAGCGGATTGCCGACGAAGGGAACTCGGAACCACAGCGTTCCGACGCGCTGCGATCAGCGCCGCCAGGCAGAGGCCGACGCAGAAGAACGGGATCGTCTTGCCGAGGATGAATTCGAGCGGCCGGATCGGCGTGACCATGATCTGTTCGAGCGTGCCGACCTCGCGCTCGCGCACCACGGCGAACGAGGTGAGGTTGACGACCATGACCAGCGTCAGCGTCGCGATGACGCCGGGGACGAAGAACCAGCGGCTGTTGTAGTCCGGGTTGTACCAGGGGCGCGGCTCGAGCGTCACCCTGCGGCGGAGGCTGCTCGCCGGCGTGCAGGCGCCGCGACAGGTCCTGCGCCATCTCCTGCGCGTAGGTCGCGACGATCTGGTTGACATAGCCGAGCGCGATCAGCGCGGTGTTGGAGTTCGTGCCGTCGACGATGATCTGCGCCGGGGCGGACTCGCCCTTGCGCAACTGCTCGGCGAAGCCGGCCTGAATGACGATCGCGACCGACGGCGTCCGACTGGTCGATCGCGCGCGCGGATGTCGTCGGGCGTCCGCGGCGATGTTGACGATCTGGAAGCGGCCGCTGGCGGCGAAGCGCGAGATGAGCTCCCGGCTCTCCTGGCTGTGGTCGAGATCGAGCACCGCGGTCGAGACGTGGTACACTTCGAAGGTCGCCGCATAGCCGAAGATGATCATCTGGATGAGCGGCGGGACGATCAGGCGGAAGCGCGCCGCACGGTCGCGCCGCAGCTGCAGGAACTCCTTCAGCACGAGACTGTAGATGCGGCCCCACATCGCCTCACCCCAGCGTCTTGCGGAAGGCGCGGGCCGCCAGAAGCCCGATGATCGCGGCGTAGAGCGCCAGCAGCGCGATCGGCGCGATGAGGTCGCCGAGCCCGCTGCCCTTGAGGAAGATCGCCTTGAGGATCGTCAAGTAGTAGCGCGCGGGGACGAGATAGGTGACCGCCTGGACGGCGCGCGGCATCTGGTCGATCGGAAAGGCGAAGCCGGAGAGCAGCGTCGTCGGCAGCATGGTCACGAGCGAGCGCGATCTGGCTCGCGCCGATCTGGCTGCGGATGCTCGCCGAAATGAAATAGCCGACGCCGAGCACGACGATGAGGAACAGCGACGTCGTCACGAACAGCGTCGAGACCGCGCCGCGGAACGGCGCCTCGAACCAGAAGACCGCGATCGCGAGGCAGAGCGCGGCGTCGAGCATGCCGATGAAGAAATAGGGCAGGATCTTGCCGATCATGAGCTCGCATGCGGGTGACCGGCGTCGACACCAGCACCTCCATCGTGCCGCGCTCCCACTCGCGCGAGATGGTCAGCGAGGTCAGTTGCGCGCCGACCAGCGCGAGCACGAGCGCGACGACGCCGGGGATGATGAAGTCGCGGCTCTCCAGATCCTCGTTGAACCACACCCGATATTGGGCGACCGCCGGGGCGACCGGCGGCTGCTGCCCAAGGCTTTGCAGTCCGTTCCAGTCTGAACGTTGGCGGAAAAGGCGCCGACCACCGCCTGCGCATAGCCGAGCGCGATATTGGCGGTGTTGTCGTCGGTCGCGTCGAGAATCGCCTGCACTGACGCGGAATTCGTAGTCGCGAGATCTTCGCGAGAAGTCGGGCGGGACGACGATCGCCATCTTGCAGCGTCCGGCGTCGATCGCGCGCTTGAGCCGCGTTATAGTCGCGCTCCGCTCTCGACGATGTTGAAATAGGGCGAGGCCTGGAAGGCCTTCATCAGCGATTGGCTCTGCTGGCTGCCCTCGCGGTCGAAGACGCAGATCGGCACATGCTTGATGTCGAGATTGACGCCGTAGCCGAGCAGCGCCATCTGCATGAGCGGCATCAGCAGCACGACCATCAGGCTGCGCGGGTCGCGCCAGACCTGGATGATCTCCTTCTTGGCGATCGCCTTGACGCGGCGCAGATTCATGCGCGCCGCGCCCCGCGCGCGCTGTCGCCGCCGACGAGCTGCACGAACACGTCCTCGAGCGTCGGCTTGATCGGCTCGATGCGCGACCAGCGCAAGCTCGCGCTGCTTGAGAAGCGCCTCGATCGCCGGCCGGTCGCGCGCCGCGTCGTCGACGACGATGTGGAGCGAGGAGCCGAACGGCGCGACGTCGCGCACGCGCCGGCGCCGCCTTCGAGCGCCTCGAGCATGCGCGCCGGGATCGTCGCCTTCGACGAGCAGGATCTCGCCATGGATGGCGCTGCGCTTGAGCTCGCTCGGGCTGCCGAGCGCCACGAGCTTGCCCGCCGTTGATGAGCGCGATGCGATTGCAATATTCGGCTTCGTCCATGTAGTGGGTGGTGATGACGACGCAGACGCCCTCGCCGGCGAGCGAATAGATGAGGTCCCAGAACCGCCGGCGCGAGGCCGGGATCGACGCCCGAGGTCGGCTCGTCGAGGAACAGGATCGCCGGCTCGTGCAGGACCGCGCAGCCCGAGCGCGAGGCGCTGCTTCCAGCCGCCCGAGAGGTCGGCGACGAGCGCGTCCGTCGCGGCCCTTGAGCCCCGCCATGCCGATGGCGAACTTCAGCCGCTCCTCGAGCCGCGCGCCCTTGACCCCATAGACGCCGCCGAAGAAGCGCAGGTTCTCCATCACCGAGAGATCGCTGTAGAGCGAGAACTTCTGCGACATGTAGCCGATGTGCTCGCGCACCCGCTCGGGGTAGCGCGCGACATCGAAGCCCGCGACGATCGCCTTGCCCGCCGCTCGGGCGCAGAAGTCCGCAAAGGATTCGGATGGTCGTCGACTTGCCCGCGCCGTTGGGGCCGAGGAACCCGATGATCTCGCCGCGCCGCGCTTCGAAGCTGACCTCGTTCACCGCGATGAAGTCGCCGAAGCGCTTGGTCAGACGATCGGCGACGATTCGGATTTCGCTCGACGGGCGCTGCGCTTGTCACCCCTCGCCCTCCGTCGGTGAGGAGCGAGACGAACAGGTCCTCGATCGAGGGCGCGATCCGCTCGATGTCGTCGATACGCGACGCCGGCCCTGCTCGAGCGCGGCCTTGAGTTCGCTTGCTCGGCAGCGCCGCGTCGTCGACGACGACATGCACGCTGTCGCCCATCAGGATCGCGCCCTTCACCCCCTCGAGTCCGGCGACGACGTCCGCGCGCCTCGCGCGCCTGCTGCGTCGCAATCGCGATGATTTCGCCCGGCATCAGCGTTTCAGCGCCTCGGGCGTGTCGCAATAGAGCCATCCGGCCCTGACGCAGGAGGCCGAGCCGGGTGCAGCGCTCGGCTTCGTCGAGATAGGAGGTGGCGATGACGATGGCGACGCCCTCGCCTCGCAGCCCATAGAGAATGCGCCAGAAGTCGCGCCGCGACAGCGGATCGACGCCGGCGGTCGGCTCGTCGAGCAGGAGCACTTTGGGCGTGTGGATGAGCGAGCAGGTGAGCCCGAGCTTCTGCTTCATGCCGCCCGACAATTGCCCGGCGCGGCGCTTGCGGAACGGCGTCATGCCGGAGGCGGCGAGCAGCCGCGCCGCGCGCTCGTCGCGGTCGCGCCGCGCTCGATGCCGAAAAGGTCGGCGAAGAACTCGATGTTCTCGTCGACCGTCAGGTCTTCGTAGAGGCCGAAGCGCTGCGGCATGTAGCTGATGTGCGAGCGCGCAAGCTCGGGAGTCGGCGACGACGTCGACGCCTTCGATGACGATCGAGCCCTCGTCCGGCGTCATCACCGCCGCGAGCAGGCGCATGATCGTCGTCTTGCCCGCGCCGTCCGGGCCGACGAAGCCGAACACCTCGCCCTTGGCGCAATCGAGATTGAGCCCGCTGAACCGCCGCCGCGCCGCCGAACCGCTTGGTCAGATTGCGGACCTCGATGACGGGCTTCGCCGGCTCGCTCATGACTGGCCGGGCGCCGCGCACGGGGATTTTGGCGTCGGCCGGCAGGCCGGGAACGAGCTCGTGCGACGGATTGTCGATGTCGATGCGGATGCGATAGACGAGCGTCACCCGCTCGGCGTGGGTCTCGACGCTCTTCGGCGTGAACTCCGCCGCCTCCGAAATGAAGGAGATGCGGCCCGGATATTACTTGTCCCGGGATAGGAGTTGGTGGTCGACCGTCACCTTCTCGCCGAGCCGGATCTTGCCGACGTCGGGCTCGTTGACATAGGCGCGCAGCCAGACGTGGTCGATGTCGGCGAGGGTGACGATCGCCGCGCCCGGGCGACACGACTTCGCCGAGCTCGGCCTGGCGCACCAGAATGACGCCGTCGAACGGCGCCGTCAGCGTCGTATAGCCGAGCGTGATCTCGGCCATCTCGAGCGCGGCGCGCGCGCTCTCGATATTGGCGATGGCGAGCGCGACGCTCCTGTCGGCGGACGGCTTCCAGCGCCTTGTCGCGCTCGAGCGCCGCTCTCGATTGTTTGAGCGCCGGTCTCCGCGACGTCGCGCGCCTCGACCGTGCCCGCGCCCTTGGTCAGAAGGGTCTGCGCGCGGTCGAATTCGAGCTGCTTGAGCGCAACGTCGGCTTCGTCGCTGACGACGGTCTTGCGCGCGGCCTCGACGTTCTGCTCGGCGACATCGAGCTGCTTCATCTGGGCGTTGAGGTTCGCCCGAGCGATCACGACTTGTTGATCGTAATCGGACCTGTCGACGCGGGCGAGCACGGTTCCCGCCTTGACCTGCGCGCCCTCGTCGAAGGGAAGCTCGACGATGCGCGACTGCACGCGTCTTGAAACTGACGACGCTCTCGTGCGCCTCGATATTGCCGGAGACGATGATAAAGTCCGAGTGCGACTTGCCTTCGATCCATGGAAGGAGAGCGCCCTGAAAATGATAGGCGGCGGCCGCAGAACCAAGCAAAATGACGATTAAGGCCCCGACCACAAGCCGCCTCGCGGACATGAAAGGCTTCCCTAACGCTTCGCGGCCGCGCCTGTTTTTGCGCGCCAAAAAAATCGTTGCGCATACGAAATGACTAACGAAGAACTCTTCGCCACGCGTTGACATACGTCAACCGAGCCGAGGGCAAATTCGGGCGCAATTGTCAGCTTGTCGACTTTGAACGCGCGAACGAAGGGTCGGCAGTGAATGGTTTCGGTGGCGGGAATTTGGGCCAATTGGCCGCCGGGCGAGGGGAAGTGTTTGGCTGGGCGCGTTGGGTACGGGCGTGGAAATGAGGTGCGCTGTTACGACTTGCCTGATTAGAGAAAACCTTTGGCATTGACCAAGCACGGCCAAGGCCCTCATCCTACGAGGCGCCAACAAGCTAAGGAGGACGGTTCTGCATGCGGCGTGCTGCACTTGCCGCCCTGCTGCTGGTCAGTCCGGCCACGGCCTTCCCAGACTCGATCGAAGGGAAGGCTAACGTCTGCGGCGCCTGTCATGGCTTCAAGGGTCTACCCGCAGACAAGACAATCCCGATCATCTGGGGGCAGAACGCGGGCTACCTCTATCTGCAGTTGCGAGACTTTCAGAAGGGGGCGCGCCAGAGCGCCGCAATGTCAGTCGTCGCCCACGACGTCGTCAAAGAGGACGCGCTGGAGCTCGCCGAATACTTCGCCGCGAAACCATGGCCCAGAAACGACGCACCCCCGGCTTCGACGGCGGATACAGCTACAGCGGCCGCGCTAGACAAGTCGGTCCCCTGCAGGAGCTGTCACTTCGACCACTTCCAGGGAGATTCGTCCGTACCGCGACTGGCTGGCCAGCAACGCGGCTACCTGGTCAACACGCTGATGGATTTCCGCAACCATACCCGGGCGAACAACCCCGCCATGTCGGACCTGATGTATTCTGTCGCGCCTGAGCAAATTGAGGCGATGGCGAAATACCTGGCGGGTCTCTAAGTTCGAAGCGTGTCGGGGTGCGGCGGATACGAGCCCAGCTCATTTCGTAGGCGCGAGGGACCATCCGGCGGAGGCCAGGATACGCCATTATCGCGCCACCAAAATTGTCCGACATTGTGATTTGGCGCGACGGGATTTTTTTGCATGGCTACCGACAATGGGGTGGCCGACTTTCAAAAGGTCATCGCGACGGGATGTTCTTTGGAGGATTTGTGCGACGCTCGCTATCGGCGAAATCGCCTGATCTCAAACGACCAGTTCGCTTTCAACTCCCGACGTCGCGCGATACTGCCGAACGTAATGCCGATGAGGAGGGAACCAGCAAATTGTTACCCCGCCGATTGCCCTGCAAACCATTAACGGGCCTTTTAAGTGTCGATTCTGTCGTCTAAGCATTTGATTTAGTTGGTAGCGGGACCCGGACTCGAACCGGGGACCTACGGATTATGATTCCGCCGCTCTAACCAGCCTGAGCTATCCCGCCGATATCGACGCTCGAAAAGCGAGGCCGCATAAGGCGAGCCGCCCCTATAAGGAGGGCGGAACGAGCCTGTCAAGGCGAAGCGCGAGTCACCCCTCTTCCGGCGTCTCGGGAAAGACCCGCGTCACGTGGCCCATCTTTCGGCCCGGGCGGATCTCAAGCTTGCCATAGAGATGCAGGCCAAGATCGGGCTGGGCGAGGATGTCGCGCCAGTCCTCGGCGTCCTCGCCGATCAGATTGTGCATTTCGGCCCGGCCGCGACGCGTGGTCGCCCCGAGCGGCCAGCCGGCGATGGCGCGAATATGCTGCTCGAATTGCGACGTCTGCGCGCCCTCGAGCGTCCAGTGGCCGGAATTGTGGACGCGCGGCGCGATCTCGTTGACGATCAGCGCTTCGTGGCCCTGGCGGTCGCGGGCGACGAACATCTCGACCGCCAGCACGCCGACATAGTCGAGCGCTTCGAGCACCGAGGCGCCAATCCGCTTGGCCTCGGCCGCCGCCTCCGCGCCAACGCGCGCGGGCGCGCGGGTGCGCGCGAGAATATGGCGCTCGTGCTCGTTCTCGCACAGGTCGTACGCCGCGATCTCGCCTTCCAGGCTGCGGGCCGCGACCACCGACACCTCGCGTTCGAAAGCGACGAAGCCCTCGAGAATCATCGGCGCCGAACCCAAAGTGCGGTGAACCGCGGCGACGTTCGAGCCTTCGCGGATCAGCGACTGGCCCTTGCCGTCGTAACCGAACCGCCGGGTCTTCAGGATCGCGGGGCGCCCGAGCTCGGCGACGGCGCGCACCAGCGCCCCCGCGTCCTCGACGCCGACAAAGGGCGCCACTTTAAGGCCGAGATCGCGCAGGAAGGTCTTTTCGGTGAGCCGGTCTTGGGTCAGCGCCAGCGCGCGGACGCCCGGACGGACCGGCACGTGTCGGCTGAGAAATTCGACCGTCGCGGTCGGCACGTTCTCGAACTCATAGGTGACGATGTCGACGCCTTGCGCGAAACCGGCGAGCGCCGCCTCGTCGTCGAAGGCGGCGATCGTCCGCGCCGCGGCGGCGTCATAGGCGGGCGCCGCCTCCTCGGGGGCGAAGATATGGGTGCGCAGGCCGACTTTGAGCGCCGCCATCGCCAGCATGCGCCCGAGCTGGCCGGCGCCGAGAATGCCGATCGTCGCGCCGGGGCTTAAGATCATCGCCCGGCGGTCCCGGGCTTTGGCCGATCAGCCTTGGCGCCGTCATCCGCGGGGCGCTCGGCGACCTCGGCCGTGCGCTCAGCCCGCCACGCCTCGAGCCGCGCCGCGAGCTTGTCGTCGCTCAGCGCCAGCACGGCTGCGGCGAGCAGCGCTGCATTGACTGCGCCTGGCTCTCCGATCGCGAGCGTTCCGACCGGAACGCCGGCCGGCATCTGGACGATGGAAAGAAGGCCGTCCATGCCTGAGAGCGCCTTCGAGGGGACCGGCACGCCGAACACCGGAAGCGCGGTCATCGCCGCGGTCATGCCCGGCAGATGCGCGGCGCCGCCCGCTCCGGCGATGACGACCTTGAAGCCTGCCGCTTTCGCGCCCCTGGCGAAGGCTACGAGCCGGTCGGGGGTGCGGTGGGCCGAGACGATCCGCGCCTCATGACCGACGCCAAGCGCTTCAAGCGTCTCGGCGGCCCGGCGCATGACCGCCCAGTCGGACTGGCTGCCCATGATGATGGCGACAGGCTTCGATGCTTCGCTCACGAGGCCCCGCCGGTCCCTGAGTTCGACGCGATTCATGGGGCTCGCGCTTAAAGGAAGGCGGCAGGCGGCGCAAGGCGCGGGCTCGCCCTTCCGGCTTACGCCGATTGCCCGCCACCCCCCGGACGAGGCGTGAACGCAAAGACGCCGCTCGGTGTCGTCGCGTGGCTGCCGCCCTCCGTGACCAGATAGCGCGCCAATTCCCGCAGGCGCGAAACTGGCAGATGAGCCCGCCAGGGATCGCCGACAAGCGCGCGAATCCCGCAGCTCGAACACCGATCGAGAAAGGCTGTGACGCGCTCCGAGAGATCGGGCGCGTAGAACAAGTCGCCGACCAGAATGAGATCGGTCTCGGGCGGCGCGCTCGCTGTCACATCGCTGTGGAGAACGGAAATCGACGCCTCGTTGAGCTTCATGTTGAGCTGAAGCGCGGCCACGGCATAGCGGTCCACCTCCGCCGCGACCACTTCGCGCGCTCCAGCCTTCGCCGCTGCAATCCCGACCAGACCCGACCCCGCGCCAAGATCGAGGACGCGCTTGCCGGCGACGGCGGCAGGGTTGTCGAGCACATAGCGAGCAAGCGCCAGGCCCCCGGCCCAGTAATGCGCCCAATAGGGCGCGCCGAATCCGTCTTCGTCCTGGCGCGCGAGGCGCATGAGACCGCTCGTCGGGCGCGCTTTATGCAGCCGGATCTCTGGAATGCCCGGCACGGGCGCGACCGGGAGGTTCATGCGAATGAAGGCAGCCGGATCAAGTCGGCTCATTTTGCAAACCGTGGGCGAATTTCAGTTTGAGCGACGCTGTCTACCCGGCCGCCGTCGCCTTGGCGATCGCCCCCATGCGCGCTAGGCGTTTGCAGGGGCGCCGCCCGCGGACCTGCGCCCTTGAGGCGGAGGCGAGCAGTGGAACCCGGAACACAATCCGCCTCCTCGGGCGCCGGCGCGACGACGGGGGCGAACGTTCCCGCGACGCTGCGCGACCCAGGCGCGATCCGTTTCTGGATCGCCATCGCTCTGACGGGCGTCTGCGCCGGCCTTGGCGCGGCGGCTCTCACGTGGCTGTTCAAGGTCGTGCAGGAGCTCGCCTGGGGGGTCGCCGACCCGTCGGCGCTGCTCGAGGCTGCGCGAAAAGCCAGTCCCTTGCTTCACATCGCCACGCTGCTCGGCGCCGGGCTCGTCACCGGCCTCGGCCAGTGGCTCATGACCCGACTGACCAGCGGCAACAGCATCGACGTCACGACGGCAATCTGGTTTCGGGCCGGACGCATGCCGGCGCTCCGGACGCTAGGCAGCGCGGTGCTCTCAATCGTCATCGTCGGCATAGGCGCTCCGCTCGGTCGCGAAGGCGCGCCAAAGCAGTTCGGCGCGGTGTTCGGCAATCTGTTCTCGAGCCTGCAGAATTTGTCGGACGAGCAGCGCCGCCTGATCGTCGCGATCGGCGCCGGCGCCGGCATGGCGGCGGTCTATAGCGTGCCGCTCGGCGGCGCCATTTTCGCCCTCGAAGTGCTGCGCGGGGCGCTCGCGCTGCGGCTGGTCCTGCCCGCACTCGCCGCCGCGCTGATCGCGACCAAGACCGCGGCTTTCGTCGTGCCCAACGAGCCCCTCTACGCAGTTCCGGTCTTCGCCATCCCGCCCGATGTCTACCTCTGGGCGATCGTCGCCTCGCCGCTGATCGGCCTCGCATCGATCGCCTTCGTGCGCGCGATCGCCTGGGCCGATCGCGTCCGCCCGTCCGATTGGCGCCGCCTGGTCGCGCCGCCGCTGGTGTTCGTCGTCATCGGGCTCATGTCGATCGTCTTTCCGGAGCTGCTCGGCAACGGTCAGGATGTCGCCCAGCTCCTGTTCCGCCACCCGCTCGCGCCGCTGGCGCTTTTCCCCCTCGTCGTGCTGCGGCCGCTCGCCACCGTCGTTTCGGCCGCGAGCGGCGCGCCGGGCGGCCTGTTCACCCCTTCGCTCACCTTCGGCGCGCTCATGGGCGCAGCGCTCGGCGGGCTCTGGCTCGCGGTGCATCCCGGAGGCGAAATCGGCCTTTACGCGCTTCTGGGCGCGGGCGCGATGCTGGCGGCGACGACCCAGGGGCCGATCTCGTCACTGGTCTTGATGATGGAATTGACCGGCGAGGCGCGCGCCTTCGCGCTGCCGATGCTGGCCGTGATCGTCCTCGCCACCGCGACTGCGCGCCTGATCGAGTGGCGGTCAATCTATGAAGCCCGACTGACCGACGAGGAGGTGGCCGAACGCTTGCGGGCGCGCGAGCAGGGGGGCGCATAAGCGCCAAGCGCGTCATCGCGCGGCCGGTTCGTCCTGCGCGTCGCGCTGCTTCAAATATTGCCGGACGTCATCGATCGAGTCGCTGAGCAGTTCGCTCATGCGGGCCTTGGCGACTTCCGGCGAGCCGCCGCGAATGGCCTCGAGAATGCCGCGATGCTGATGCAGGCGATCGTCCTGGATCTTCGATGCGCCCTCCCAGCTGAGTTCGAACGTGCACTCGAGCGAAGTGCGGATGAGGCCGCCGAGGGCGGTGAGAAAGTGATTTCCAGTCCCCTCGAGAATGCTCATGTGGAAGTCGAGATCGGCGCCGATAAGATCGCCCGCGCCGTCCTTGAACCGGTCCATGCGGCGGTAGGCGTCCTCGATCCGATCGATCGTGGCGCGAGAGTGCGCCTTCGCCGCCAACGCGGCGGCCTCGGGCTCGACCATCTGGCGCAGGACAAAGAGCTCGGCGACGAAGCTCTCCGTCGGCGTCGACTGCAAATGCCATGACAGCACCTCGGGATCGAGAACGTTCCAGTCGGCCTTGGGCCGCACGCGGGTGCCGATCTTCGGCCGCGCGACGATCATCGCCTTGGCGGTCAGGACGCTATAGGCCTCTCTGAGCGCCGTGCGGGACACCTTGAAGCGGGCGCACATGTCGGCCGCGTTGGGCAGAAGGGAACCGGGTGGATAGACCTCGCCAACGATCTCTCGCCCGAGCCTGCCGGCGAGCGAAGCGCGGATGTTGCGCTCAAACGCCTGACCCCCGCGGTCGCTGCGAAGCGCGCGCTCGGCCGATGAAGTCAATTGTTTGGAAACTCGCGCCATTTCCCCCGAGCAAATCCACGAGCCGCGCCTATGAGCCGGAAAGCGTGCGCGACGCCGACCGAGCCCGCGGACCTGAGGCGAAGCCTCCGGCTCCCGCGCGGAGCCCTCCGAACCTCCTATTCGTAATACAATAAGGACAATCGTCAAACGGCTCGGGGGCCGCGGGCGCCCGAAAGCCGACGGCCGGTCGGATGGAGCGTCGCCGCCTACCCTTTCTCCACCCACTCGTCGCCGATCTTCTCGTACTCGCGCTTCACCGCCGCCCAGGCGATGCGGAAGGCGGCTTCCTCCTGACGAGGATCGTGCGCGTGAGCTGCGTAGGCGTGGTTGAACGTCTCTCGAAAGATGTCCTGCGCGTGCTCGGGGAGATGGGAGCGTACGGACGGCGGCAGATCGGCGTTGACGTCATAGGGCACGGGCAGCCTCCGTTACATTCAGGCTCTAAGGCAGGAGTTGGCGCCGCTTCGGCAAGGGCGCGTCCTGGCGCTGCCCGCGCTCATGCTATGATGTCCGGGGTGAGCTGGTCTTCGAGGCTCGCCAGCTTGTCGCGCAACAGGAGCTTTCGCTTCTTGAGCCGCTGGACTTGCAATTGGTCAGCCTGACCGGCCTCTCTCAGCGCCTCGATCGCCGCATCGAGATCGCGGTGCTCCTGTCGCAGCCGCTCGACTTGGGCGGTGAGCGCCGCGCGTTCCTCCGGGGTGAGCCCCTTCTCATCCATTCTGGAGGCACTTTACGCCAGGCTTTCCACGCCCTCAACGCCCCCCGTGCGTTGAAGCGCCCAAGACCTATGGCGCCTCGGCGGCGGCGCAAGCGCTCGCTTCCGCTGAAGCGCCCCGATTTAACGGACCGTCAAGGTTACTGCCGCCACGCATGCGGAGACGCCGAATTTCCCCCAAAAATGTTGGGTCCGGGGGCTCAGATTTCACAGCCCCAAACCATTTTGCCGCTTGCGCGCTTCACAGGATATGTCACAATTTCGTCGTTAAAAACATGAGGGAGCTGTCCCATGTCGATTGATTCGCATCTCAGCGAATTGGAGCGCCGCCACCAGGCCATCGAGGAAGCGATCCTGGCCGAAATCAACCACCCGGCGTCCGACGACATCAAGGTTCACGAACTCAAGCGTAAGAAACTTCATCTCAAGGACGAAATCGAAAGGCTCAAGCACCAGGCCGAGCTCACGCCCTCGCACTGAGGCGCGGAAAAAGCGATTATCGTCAGAGCGGCGCGGCGAGCGCGTCGCGCCACTCCCCGACAACCGCGGCGTCACGCTCTCTTCGCACGGCTTCCGACGCGAAGGACGAAAGTTTCTCACGCGAGACCAATCGCGCGAGCGCCCAGATTGCTGCTCCGCGCACCAGCGGCGACTCATCGCCGAGCCGTTCGATCGCGAGGGCGGCAAGCGCGGGATCGTTCGCGTTTCCGACCGCAATCATCACATTGCGCACGAAGCGCTCCCTGCCGACGCGCTTGATCGGGCTCCCGGCGAACAGCGACCGGAACGACGCCTCATCGAGGCGGGCGAGTTGGCGAAGCGGCGGCGCGTCGAGGTCGGCGCGCGCCGCAAGTTTCGCTTCCCGCCCTTGGGCAGCGAACTTGTTCCAGGGGCAGACGGCGAGACAGTCGTCGCAGCCGTAGATCCGATTGCCGATCGCAGGGCGAAACTCGTGCGGAATCGGACCTTTATGCTCGATTGTTAGATAGGAGATGCAGCGCCGGGCGTCGAGCCGATAAGGCGCCGGGAACGCCTGGGTTGGACAGGCGTCGAGGCAGGCCCGGCATTGGCCGCAATGGTCGGATTCCGGCGGGTCGGGCGGCAGATCGAGGTTGGTGAGGATCGCGCCCAGAAACAGCCAGGAGCCGAATTCGCGCGACACCAGATTGGTGTGCTTGCCCTGCCAGCCAAGCCCGGCGCGGGCGGCGAGCGGCTTTTCCATGAGCGGCGCGGTGTCGACGAAGACCTTCACATCCGCTTTTTCCGGCCGCGCCGCAGCGGGCAGGAACGAGGCCAGCTCCTTCAGCTTGCCCTTGAGCACATCGTGATACTCGCGGTGGCGCGCGTAGACGGAGATCGCGCCCACGTCGGGGCGCCTGAGCGCCGCAAGCGGATCTCCCGCCGGACCGTAGTTGAGGCCCAGCATAACCACGGTCCTGGCGTCGGCCATGAGCTTGCGCGGATCAGTTCGGCGCTCGAAGGTCTCGGCCATCCAGGCCATGTCGCCCTGCGCGCCCTCGGCGAGCCACGCTTGAAGACGCTCGCGCGCATGCGTGGGCGGATCGGCGGAGGTGATCCGGCAGGCGTCGAAGCCAAGCGCCCGGGCCTTTTCGCGCAAACGCGCTAGAAGTCGAGATTGGCGTAGGCGACGCTTGGCGTCATTCCCGGCAGCCGCTCGGTCAGGAGCGCGCGGAACGACGGGCGCGATTTCATCCGCGCGTACCAAGTCTTGGCGGTTTCGCTCTCGTCCCATTGGACGTCGCCCAGATAGTCGACGCAGGACAGGTGCGCCGCAGCTGCGAGGTCGGCATAGGTCAGCCTGTCGCCGGCCAGCCAGTTACGGCCCCCGATCAGGTGGCCGATGTAGCGCAGATGATAGCGCAAATTCGCTCGCGCCGCGCGCACGGCCTCCATGTCCGGCGCGCCCCCGCCCTGCCCCACACTCATAAAGCGCTTGTTGATCTTTTCGCGTACAATCCATTGACTGGATTCATTAAATAGCTTGGCGTTGAACCAGTGCGTGAGCCGGCGGGTCTCGGCGCGCGCCAACGGGTCCTGCGGCATCAGCCGGCGATCGCCGAGCCCCAGGCCCCGCGTCTCGTCAAGATATTCGGCGATCACTTCCGCCCCCGACAGGCCCGGCGTCTCGTCGTCGATCATGACCGGCGTCGCGCCTTCGGGCGCCATCATGAGGAAGTCCCGGCGGCGGTCCCACGCCTTCTCCTCGACCAGACGAGGCTCGATCCCCATTTCCCCAAGGACGAGGCGGATGAAGCGGGAATGGGGACAGAATGGATGATGGTAGAGCGTTATCATTCAGACCCGGGGCTTTGGCAGGCGGGAAGCGGGAGCGGCGGACCGCCTATCAGACGTCGCCGTCGGACCCCTTCAAATGCGGCGAGCCTGGTTAACTCTTGGTTAACCCCGGCCGATGGACAGCCTTCAAAACTCGGCCGCGGACGGCTGCGAGAATACCGCAGCGTTACCCGCTATTAGGAGTTGCCCGCCAATCGCGGGGTGTAGCCGCGGCTCGTCCTGCCCCAGCCGGCGAGAAGTCTGTCAGCGGCGTCCGGCGCAGCCAGGGACGGATTTCGGGCTGGCCCTCTTATTTGGGGAATGGAACTTTTGCGGCTTCGGAAGAGTTTGTTGTTCACGCGCGCCATCTCCCGGCCGGGCAGTGCGCGTCGTCTTTCGCCTCGCGCGGGGGTTTCGCGCGAGGCGATTGGGTCCACAATTCTGTCGATTGACCTTCTGGTCGCCCCTGTCGCAATCTCCCGCATCTCAGCGCGCCTTTCTCACCGCAGGCGCGCCTTCGAGGCCCCGCGCGGATCCCCCTGCGCGGGGCCTTTTGCTTAAGACCGCGCACTGTTGCTGCGCGCCGGCGGGCCAACGCGAGGCCGGCGAAACCGACGATCGAATGACCCGGTCGAGAACGCTGGAACTATGGTCGCGCCACGCTGGGCCCGCCCCGGCGGCAGGGCGGTCGCCGCCCTTTGTGCCGACCATCCTCCTTGGCGCGCCTCGCCAGATGGGCGACCCCCATCCAACGCTGAAGAGCCGGGATTTGCCTTGACAAAATCAGAAGCTGTTGCTATTAATTCTAATTCACGGAATCCGTTCTCGCACTTGGGTCAGTCGGGCGCGGCGGGCCTATGGTTGTTTGACAAGCTGGCTCGACCACAACCAGAGCATGCATAGGAAGACCCGAGCGGAATTTTTTTAGTAACTCCCAAGCCGGGTGAGTCCGAATTGTCACACGGTGTGTGAGATCGTTGAGGTTTTGCGAGATTTTCGAGACGGGCGGGGGCGAACCGTGAGTTAAGGTGGGGATGATTTTCCCTGCCGAAGTTCAGGCGCTGATCGAAGCGCTCCGGAGCGAGATTTCCGCGCTTCGCTCGGAGGTCGCCGATTTGCGGCGGGAGAACGAGGGCCTTCGAGCCGAGAACGCCGAGCTTCGGCGCCGGCTGGATCTGGACAGCACGACGAGCTCCAAGCCGCCTTCGAGCGACGGGCTGAGGAAGAAGTCGCGCCTTCCCGGCAGCCTTCGCGGCCGTTCGGGCAAGGCGAGCGGGGGACAGCGGGGCCACAAGGGCGACACGCTGCGGCGGACGGCGACGCCCGACTGGGTCGTCCGACACGAGGCTGCGGCGTGCCGGCGCTGCCGGGCGGCGCTCGCGGCTTCGATGCAGACCGGGGTGGAGACGCGTCAGGTGTTCGACCTGCCCGAGCGGCTGATCGAGGTCACGGAGCACCAGGGCGCCATCTATGCCTGCGCCCGATGCCGCGGCGTGACGCGGGCTGCGTTCCCCGACGGCGTGATCTCGCCGACCCAATATGGCGAGCGCATCAAGGCGGCGGCGGTCTATCTCAACGTGCAGCAGCTTGTGCCCGAGGACCGGACGGCGCAGGCGCTTCAGGACCTGTTCGGCGCGCCGCTCGTCTGCCCGGCGAGCGTGATCGCGTGGATGGGCAAGAAGGCTCAGGCTCTGGAGGGCGTCTATCAGGCGATCGGGACGCGCGTCGGCGGGGCCAAGGTCAGGCATCTCGACGAAACCGGCTTTCGCATCGCAGGCTCCCTGCAATGGCTGCATACGACGTCGAGCCGGAGCCATACCTTCTACCGGGTCGGAGCGGCGCGCGGCGATGTTCCCGCAGGGTTGAAGGGCGGCGTCGTCGTGCATGACCATTTCCGCCCCTACAACGCCCTCGCGGACGTCGCTCACGCCTTCTGCAACGCCCATCACCTGCGCGAACTCAAGGCGCTCATCGAGATCGACAAGGAGCCGTGGGCGCAAGCCATGCGCGACGTCCTCCTCGACGCCGCAAAGGCCGTGCGCCAAGCCAAAGAGGCCGGCGCCCGGGCGCTCGAACCCGAACGCGTGCAAGGCTTCGTCGACCGCTACTGGCAGGCCGTTCGGGAAGGGCTCGCCTTCCATCGCGCCCTGCCGGCCTTCGATCCTTCGCCCGGCTCGAAAAAACGAAAGAAGCAGCGCCCAGGCCATAATCTCCTCATCCGCTTCAAGACCTTCAAGGACGAGACCCTGCGCTTCCTCGTCGACTTCGACGTCCCGTTCACCAATAACCTGGCCGAACAGGACCTGCGCATGGCCAAGGTCAAAATGAAAATCTCGGGCGGCTTCCGCACCTTCGAAGGCGCTCACGTCTTCGTCCGCATGAGGTCCATCGTCTCCACCGCACGAAAGCACGGCCTCAACATTCTCAAAGCCCTCACTGCAAACCCCTCCCAACTCCTCCTCGCAATCGCAGCCTGAAAACAGACGGCTTGGGAGTTACCTTTTTTACTCCAACTGGCCGTAACCCATTGAAAAGTCCAGATTTCGAAAAAATAAACGCTAGTAAATTGGAGTCAATTTACTAGCGTTTAGGCGCGTTTAATGGCGTTTATAGGCGAGAAACGCGCGTCATGACTGGCGTCCGCGGCTGGGGAGCTTCGCGGGCCGACGGGCCCGGCCGGCCGCCCCTCTGAACGGATTGCGCGCACTGGACCTCGGGCGCAGAGGTCCGCGGAAGACACGGACAGGCAAAGCGCGAAAAGTTGCGCAAAGGAGCAGTTAAACCCAGGAAATCGTTGGCGCGCGTAACTTTGTGCGCGGACCGCGACCGTCGCCAGGCGGCCGCTCAGGCCGCGCGCTCGCCGAGGATCTCGCCGGACTGGATGCGCCAGACCTCGGCGGCGTTCATCCGCGCCCAAGCGTCGCTCAGCGAATTGTTGGCGTCGATCGCCTTTGAGGCGTCCTCGATGACGAAGGTTTCGAAGCCTTCGCGCCGCGCGTCCAACGCCGAATGGGCGACGCAGAAGTCGGTCGCCAGGCCGCAGGCGAAGACCCGCTTCACCCCGCGCGCCTTGAGCAGCGCCCCAAGCCCGGTCGTCGTCTTGCCGTCGGCCTCGACGAAGGCCGAATAGGAATCGATGCCCGGATGCATGCCCTTGCGCAGGATGAGGAAGGCAAGATCGATTGCTAGATCGGGATGCAGCGCCGCGCCCGGCGTCCCCTGCACGCAATGCTCTGGCCAGAGGGTCTGGTCGCCGTAATGCAGGCGTTTCGTATCGAACGGCTTCGCGCCCTCGTGGGCGGCCGCGAACGAGGCGTGGATCGGTGGATGCCAGTCCTGGGTGATGACGACGTTCTCGAACCGGCGAGCCAGCCGGTTGACGAGCGAGACGATCTCGTCGCCGCGACCGACCGCCAGCGCTCCGCCCGGCATGAAGTCGGCCTGCAGGTCAATCGCCAGGAGGACATCCTGGCTATTGATGGAGATTGCCGGGGCCATCGGGGTCAACTCCTCTCATCGGCAAGGGCGCCCGCCAGCGTTTGCGCTCATAGTCCAAAACGACGATGAGCGCGAAGACCAGCGGCAGTATGAGATACAGAAGCCGGAACACCAGCAAGGCCGCCACGACATTGGCCTGCGGCGCGTCCGGCATCGCCCTCAAGAATGTGACCTCGAGCACGCCGAGGCCTCCGGGCGCGTGGCTCACAAGCGCGAGCGAAAACGAGGCGACAAAGACCCCGAGCACGATCACGAAGCCCGGATTAACCGCCGCAGGGAGCGCGAAATAGATGATGCCGGACGCGCCGAGCAGTTCGAGAGGGCCAGCGAGCAGTTGCCGCGCCGCGATCGGGGGACGCGGGTAGACAAGTTCGAAGGGGCCGATGCTGATCGGGGGAAAATGTAGAAGGGCGCCGACGACATAGAGGCTGGGCAGCCCGACCAGCGCCGCGGCGACCGTTTGACCGAGCCAGAGCGGCGCGTTGTCGAAGCGCTCGGCCAGCGTGGGGTGAAACAGCAGGCAGAAACCGCCCACCGTCGCCGCGCCGAGCGCAAAGGTGAAGGAACAGAAAGCGACGAGCCCGCCGATCTCGCCGACGCTGAGCCCTTTCTCGGAATAAGCCCGATACCGCACGACCGCGCCCGAGAGCACCGAAGCGCCGATATTGTGGGCGAGTGCATAAGCCGTAAACGACGCCACCGCCACATATCGCCAGCTGAGACGGCGGCCCAAGTGCATGAGCGCGATCTGATCGTACCAGGCGAGCGCCGCATAGGCGAGGGAGGTCGAACCGATCGCGAGAAGCCATCGGGCGAGCGAGATCGAGAACAGCGCGCTTTTCAGGCTGGCGAGCGAAAGCCCGCGCAAATCCTTGAAGAGAAGCCACGACGACGCCGCCACGGCGCCAAGGCCGATGACCGGCCATGCGGCGTCGTGAAGGCGTTTCATCCCAGTCCTCGATTTCAACGGCTCACCTGGCGCCCCGCTTGCCCTCCCTGCCCGAGCGAACAGGCAAACGCAAGATCGGCGCCTCCAGTTACACCGCGATGTCCAAGCTTTACAGAAGGGCGCGAATTGTGGCCCACCTTGCGCTGATGCGTCGAACACTCGCGCCGATTCCACGACCTGTCAGCGAACGACTCGGGCTCGATATGGCGCCCCGACTTGACGTCGGCGCGGCCCCAGAGCATCTGCATGCCGCCGATGCCGATATTCGTCCTGCCTTTTCCGGCGATCAATCCCGTTCTCGTGCAGTGGGGTCCGCTGGCCATTCGCTGGTACGCGCTCGCCTATATCGGCGGCCTTGTCCTGGGTTGGCTGCTCATTCGCCGGATCGTCTCCGACGACCGGTACTGGAACGGGAAAAAGCGCCCGAGCGCCGACAGCATCGACGATCTGCTCGTCTATTGCGCCTTCGGCGTCATCATCGGGGGTCGCCTCGGCAATGTGCTATTCTACGATCCGCGGTATTACTTCTCGCATCCGATCGAGATTTTCAAAATCTGGGAAGGCGGCATGGCCTTTCACGGCGGGCTGATCGGCGCGCTGATCGGCGTGCTCCTGTTCTGCCGTCGCTACAACGCGCCGACGCTGACCACGCTCGACCTCTGCTCGCTCGTCGCGCCGATTGGCATCTTCCTTGGCCGAATCGCGAACTTCATCCGTCCCGAGCTCTGGGGCCGCCCGACCGATGTGCCATGGGCTGTTATCTTTCCAGGGACGGATGGACGGCCGCGCCACCCAAGTCAGATTTATGAAGCGCTGCTCGAAGGACTGCTCGCGTTTGTCATTCTTTATACGCTGGCGCGAAAGGGCGCGCTGCGCCGTCCAGGCGTCATTATGGGCGTGTTCGCGATCGTTTATGGGGTGGCGCGCATTTTCAGCGAATTCTTTCGTGAACCCGATCCGCGCCTTGAGGCCCTGGGGCGGGGACTGACGATGGGCATGGTCCTTTCGCTTCCCCTCATTATCTTCGGCGTCGGAATGCTGGCGTGGAGCTACCGGCGGGGCGCCGCGCCGTGACGGAGCTCCTCGATGAAATCAAAGCAATGATCGCGGAGCGCGGCCCGATCACGGTCGAGCAATATATGCAGTTGGTGCTCGCCCATCCCGATCTCGGTTACTACATGAGCCGAGATCCATTCGGCGCGACGGGCGATTTCACAACTGCGCCCGAGATATCGCAGATGTTCGGCGAGCTGATCGGGCTTTGGGCGGCCGAAGTTTGGTCAAGCATGGGCTCTCCCGATCCGGTGCGCCTCGTCGAACTCGGGCCGGGGCGCGGCACGCTGATGAGCGATGCGCTGCGCGCCGGTCGCATCGTTCCTGCTTTTCGCAACGCTCTCGACGTCCGCCTCGTCGAGACGAGCCCGGCGCTTGCGGCGATGCAGCACGAATTGCTGGTCGATTGCGGCGTGGCGGTCTCTTGGGCGCAGACCCTGAAGGAAATCCCGGACGGCCCGGCGATCGTGATCGGGAACGAATTTCTCGACGCGTTGCCGGTGCGCCAATTCGTGCGCGTCAATGGTCAGTGGCGCGAGCGCACCGTGCGTGTGAACGAGGAGGGCGCGCTTGCCTTCGCCGTTGCCGATAAGCCTGAGCCCTATATCAGAGCCAACGCGGCGAACGGGGAAGTCCTCGAAGTGAGCCCTTCCGGCCATCGGGTGATGTTTGAACTCGGCGCGCGGCTCGTGAAACAGGGCGGCGCCGCGCTGCTGATCGACTATGGCCATGTCACTACCCGATTTGGCGACACGCTGCAGGCCCTGCGCGCCCACCGCTATGTCGAACCGCTCATTGCGCCTGGTGAGTGCGACCTCACGGCCCATGTCGATTTCGCCGCCATGGCGCGCAGCGCGAGCGCCGCCGGCGCCGCCGTCTATGGCCCGATCGACCAGGGCGATTTTCTCCGCGCCATCGGCATCGACTTGCGGACAAAGGCGCTCGCCGAGCGCGCCACTCTTGACCACGCGGAGGAATTCGAGCGGGCGCGGGCGCGGCTGGTGGGCAAGGGCCAGGGCGAGATGGGCGCTCTTTTCAAGGCGATGGCGGTCGCCGACCGCAGGCTGAGGCCGCCGCCCGGCTTCCAACCCGCGAGCTCGAAGTCGGCGTGAGCGCGGTTCAGTTCCTCACCGCGGGGTCGCTGCGGCTTCCGGGGCTCGCGCACGGGTTTTTCACCCGCCTCGGTGGAGTCTCTCAGGGCGTCTATGCATCGCTGAACGTCGGTGTCGGCTCGGGTGATGCGCCGGAGGCGGTCACGGAGAACCGCGCCCGAGCCGCGGCTGCGCTCGGGATCGCGCCGGAAAGCTTAGCTGTGCCCTACCAGGTTCACTCGTCAAATGCGATCGCAATCGCTGGACGCTGGCAGCCGGACGCGCGCCCCCGCTGCGACGGGCTTGTCACGGCGACGTCCGGCCTGGCGCTCGGCGTGACGGGCGCCGACTGCGGCATGATCTTATTCGCCGATAAGCGCGCCCGCGTCATTGGCGCGGCGCATGCGGGATGGAAGGGAGCGCTCTCGGGCGTGGTCGAAGCCACCGTCGTGGCGATGGAAAAGCTCGGCGCCAAACGGGACAATGTTGTAGCCGCGCTTGGGCCCTGCATCGGCCACAGGTCCTATGAGGTTGGCCCGGAGTTCGTCGCCGCCTTCGCAGACGCTGGGGAAGACACGGCGCGCTATTTCGCCCCGAGCTGCAAAGCGGGCCACTCGATGTTCAACCTCAATGCCTATATCGCCGAGCGCGCCGCGCGCGCCGGCGTTGGACGCTTCGAGGATGTGCGGCTCGACACTTACGCCGACGAGCGCCGCTTCTTCAGCTATCGCCGCGCCACGCATCGGAAGGAGCCGGATTACGGCCGGATGATGTCGGTCATCGTCATGGATTAAGCCGCCGGACGGCGATTTCCGTTCCTTGACAGGCCCTCGGCGCGCGGCCAATTAAGGCGGCAATCCGCCTTGTGATCGGCGCCGGCGGGTCAAAAATGCGCGGTGAGGGATCTGCATGTTCGCTCCGGCCTTGGCGAAGCGGCTGTCGCGTGGCGGCGACCACGAGCGGTGGGGAGCGTGAGCGACCGGCGCTTGCGCCATGCCGACAGCGCCGCCTTTCGACATGCGATGCGGGCGTTGTCTTCGGGAGTTGCGATCGTCGCATGCGGCGACGGCGAAGTCCGCGCCGGCTGCACGGTCATCTCGCTCGCGTCGCTATCGCTCGCCCCGCCGACACTCATTGTCTGCCTCGCGCGCTCCTCTTCGACGCTCGCCAGATTGCGCGAGGTGGGCGCATTCTCGGTGAACCTGCTCACCGCCCGCCATCAGGCAGTCGCCCATCGCTTCAGCGGCCACAGCGGCGTGCATGGGCCCCGGCGCTTCGATGGGGCGCAATGGACCACGCTCTCGACCGGCGCCCCTGTCCTTGCCGATGCGCTCGCGGCGTTCGATTGCCTGGTCGAAGAGGTCATCGAACGCCACTCCCACGCGATCGTTCTCGGCGCCGTCGTGAGCCTCAAGGAGGGCTTGGACGAGCCGGTCCTGGCGCGCCGCCGCGGGGACTATGCGCCCTTGGTTTAGGGTCTGACTTCCATCCGAGTCGCCCGTGAAGAACCCTGAGACGCCCTGATTCTAGGCGTTTGCGGGGATTTTGAAGTATTCATTTTTGCCGGATTTGGAAGTCGAGCCGGCCGCGATCTTGCAAATTGAGTTCGGGCTTCGCAGCGTGATTCTCTGTCGCGGGAGAGGCGATGGGAGCGATTTGCGATGCGGCCGAAGGAGCGTCGGGACAGCGGGCAAAGCGATTTGTTCAAGGCGCGGCTCGACCAGATCGTCGACCTGGGCCACCCGCTGGCGAAGCTGGCCTCGACGGTTGACTGGCGGTTCCTGGAGGAGCGGTTCGGCGCCGTCTATTCGGACGAGGCCGGCCATCCGCCGCTGCCGACGCGGCTGATGGCGGGGCTTTCGATCCTCAAGCACATGCACGATCTCTCCGACGAGGACCTCTGCGCGCGCTGGGTCGAGAACCCCTATTATCAGCTATTCTGCGGCGAGGAGTTCTTCCGTCACAAGCTGCCGTTCGACCGATCGTCGCTGACGCGGTGGCGCCAGCGGATGGGCGAGGAGAAGCTCGCCGCGCTGATCCAGGAGAGCCTGAACGCGGCGACGCGCACGGGCGCGGCCAAGCCCTCGGACTTCTCCAGGGTGATCGTCGACACCACCGTGCAGCCGAAGGCGGTGGCGTTTCCGACCGACGCCAAGCTCATGCATCGGGCGCGCGAGCGGCTGGTGCGGCTCGCTAAGACACACGGCGTGCGCCTGCGCCAGTCCTACGCGCGCGTTGGCAAGCACGCCTTGATCGCCTACCAGCGCTACGCTCATAGCGAGCCGGAACGGATCGCGTTCGCGATCCTATGGCCAAGCAGTTCAAGCGCGCCAACCGGGCGCTGCGCAGCGTGCGAACCTTTTTGGGCCGGGTCTTCCGCGACATCGTGCGCAAAACCAGGGACCACGCCGGCCTGCGCGAGATTTTCGCCGAGCCGCTGTCGCTGGCCTTCCGGGTGCGCCATCAGCGCCAGAACCAGCGCGGGCCGAAGATCTATTCGCTGCACGCGCCCGAGGTCGAATGCATCGGCAAGGGCAAGGCGCACCGGCCCTACGAGTTCGGCGTCAAGGTGACGGTCGCCACCACGCTCGCCCGCTCCAAGGGCGGCCAGTTCATCGCCCATGTGAAGGCGCTGCCCGGCAATCCGGGAGCCTGCCCTCGGGCTTGACCCGAGGGACGGCCACACGCTCGAAACCGTCATTCCGGAGATCGAGACCCAGATCGGCGCGAGCTAGCAGGCTGCTGAAAAAGTGGCGCGGAAGGGCTCTGGTGTTTGCCTTTGGGGGGTGATTTGCTGGCGTCGGCGAGGCGATTCGCGAGGGGATCGATGCGGGGCGAGGATCGGACGAGCGGGGCGTTGTTCTCTTACGTCGACGTCGAGGGGCGGATCGCCGCGAACCATCCGGTGCGGGCGATGCGGCGGCTGACCAACGCGGCGCTGGCCCAGCTCGACGCGAGGTTTTCGGCGCTTTACGAGGGAATCGGGCGTCCCTCGATCCCGCCGGAGCGATTGCTGCGGGCCTCGCTTGTGCAGCTTCTCTATTCGATCCGCTCGGAGCGGCAGCTGGTCGAACGGCTGGAGTTCGACATGCTGTTTCGCTGGTTCGTCGGGCTTACGATCGACGAGAGCGTGTTCGACGCCTCGACCTTCTCGAAGAACCGCGACCGCCTGCTCACCCACGAGATCGCGCAAGAGTTTCTGTCTTCGCTTCTCGGCCTGCCGGAGGTGAAGGGGCTTCTGAGCGCCGAGCATTTTTCGGTCGATGGAACGATGTTGAAAGCCTGGGCGTCGATGAAGAGCTTCCGTCCCAAGAGCGCCTCTGGCGAAGGCCGGGGGAACGACCCGGGCGAGCCGCTGCCTCCGGGGCGCAACCGCGAGGCCGACTTCCGCAAGACCAAGCGCTCGAACAAAACCCACGCCTCGACGACCGACAAGGAGGCGCGCCTTTATCGCAAAGGCGCAGGCCAGGAGAGCCGTCTTTGCTATCTCGGCCATGCGCTGATGGAGAACCGCAACGGTCTTGTGGCGGCGCCCGAGGCGACGCTGGCGACCGGAACGGCCGAGCGCGAGGCGGCGGCTGCTTTCAGCCAGCGCTTGCCCTTTGGCGCGACGCTCGGCGCCGACAAGGGCTATGACGCCGAGGCCTTCGTCGAGGGCTTGAAGGCGCGTGGGATTGAGCCGCATGTCGCGATCAACGGGACGGTGAGCAAGCATGGCAAGGCGCGCAAGACCGCCGTCCCGGGCGAGGTCGCCGCGAGTGTGCGCTATGCGATCAGCCAGCGGCTGCGCAAACGCATCGAGGAAGGCTTCGGCTGGACGAAGACGGTCGGCGGCCTCATGCAGGTGAAGGTGCGTGGCCTCGACAAGGTCCGCGCCGCTTTCGTCTTCGCCATGGCCGCCTACAACATCGTCCGCCTGCCCAGGCTTATGGCCGCAACGGGCGAACTGCGTTCAGCGACATGAAAAGCCAGAGAACAATGACCCGACGTCACGCCAAAACCTCGAACGTGAGCCGCGCCCGCCTGCAAAAAATTGCGCTTGCCACCCCTCGTTGCGCAAACGCAGTGACTTTTTCAGCAGCCTGCTAGAGCATTTTCAGGACTGACGGAATTGAGGGGATTCCGTCTGGGTTGCGGTGATGATTCTCTGCGCGGATCGAATCGGCGCTGGGGAGTATCATGGGCGTGGCTTATTCGCAGGACCTTCGGGATCGGGTGATGGCTGCGGTGGACGGGGGGCTCAGCGTCTATTCGGCCGCGCGGCTGTTTCGGGTCAGCGTGTCGTACATTTACAAGGCGCTCGGCCGGCGGCGTGCGACCGGCGATGTGACGGCCCACAAGTCGGGCGGCGGCCCAAAGCCGAAGCTTGCGGCCTATGACGAGGCGTTGCGCGCTCAGGTGGCGCAGAAAGGCGATATCACGCTGGTCGAACTGCAAGCGTGGCTTGCCGGCGATCATGCGGTGAAGAGCTCAGCGTCGGTTGTCTTTGGGCGCGGGTCCGGCATCTTGGGCTGACGCTCAAAAAAAGTCACAACGCGCCGCAGAGCAGGATCGTGCCGACGTAGCGGAAGCTCGCGAGCAATGGCGGGCGCAGCAGGGCGAATGGCGGCCGGACAATCTTGTGTTTGTCGACGAAACCGGCGCGTCGACCAAAATGACCCGGCTCTACGGCCGATGCCCGCGCGGCGAGCGCCTGGTCGCGCCGGTTCCGTGGGGCCATTGGAAGACGACGACCTTCATCGGCGCGCTGCGGCAAGACGGTCTGGTCGCGCCTTGCGCGTTCGACGGGCTGATCAACGGCGAGAAGTTCCGCGCCTGGGTCGAGCAGTTCCTCGTTCCCGAGCTCAAGCCCGGCGACATCGTCATCCTCGACAATCTGCCGAGCCATAAAGTGGAGGGCGTCAGAGCGGCGATCGAGAACGCCGGCGCCCGGCTGCTCTACTTGCCCTCCTACAGCCCCGATCTCAACCCGATCGAGCAGGGGTTCGCCAAACTCAAAGCCCTGCTGCGCAAAGCCGAGGCGCGAACCTTCGACGCCCTGATCCACGCCATCGCAACCGCACTCGAAACCTTCACTCCCGACGAATGCGCAAATTATCTCCCAAACTCAGGATATCGACGCCAATAATGAAAATGCTCTAGCTCGCATCGTCGCCGACCGCGGCTACCGCGGCCACAACGCCCCGCCCGACCACAAGATGAAAGTCTATATCTCCGGCCAGAAGCGCAGCGTCACCAACGCCATCAAACGCGACCTGCGCCGGCGCTCGGCCGTCGAGCCCGTCATCGGCCACGCCAAGAACGACCATCGCATGGGACGCAACTTCCTCAAAGGCGTCCAAGGCGACGCCGCCAACGCCGTGCTCGCCGCCGCCGGCTACAACTTCCGGAGAATCCTCGCCTGGCTCGCCGCCCTTTGGCGCGCGCTCATCATGGCAGTCCTCGCCAACGCGTCCGACGCCGCAATCGACCCGGCCGGCGACGCCTGACCGCTCAAACGACCCCCCCCCGCGAATGCGACCTACTTCACGGTCGACATCCGACGGCTGGCCGCCTTCGCCCAGGCTGGGTCAGAGCGACCCCGCAAGGCCAGATTCAACCAGGCCGGCCTTCCTTCCAGCCTCCCTCTCGTCAGCGATCCGTGCAAATGCTGTTGTCGATGCGGTTGTCCTCATGCCGGATGGTCCTGTCGAGCGGTGTCGGACCCGACGCCTGCGGAACGCCCGGCTGCGGAACCGTCGCGCCGGTACCCGTCAGATAGTCCTGATTCAGAAGTTGCCCCGGCGCGGGCTTGGCGAGCTGCGGGGCGACCAAACCGCCATTGTCTTGCGCATGGGCCGCAAGGCTCGCTACCGGCGCGTTAAGCGCAGAAAGGACGGCCAAGAAAGCAAATTTTGCCATTGTCCGTATTCTCTAAATGAGACCTAGGCGACTGGGGCCACGCCCAAACGCGAGGCATCGACAAGACCAAAATGTCGTCGAGATCCCTTTTGAACAAGGGGCGCGCCGCCATTTTTTTGCCGTAAGCAGACAAAAGCCGCTGAGCGCTATCCCCGGCCCAGGGCCTGGCGGCTTATACGATCTTCGCGACTGCGCGTCGCACGCCAAGCCTCACGCCTCGGCGATCACATGAAAGAACGAGCCGGTGACGCGACCTCTTCGCGAGCCCGACGGCGCTTCCGGGGCGCCATAGACGTCGCGAACAAAGGCGAAAGGATCGTCGCCGCCGTCCGCGGAGACGGTCGCATAGTGGAACTCGTGACCCCGCAGGAGAGCGTCCTTCGCCCCGAGCGCGCAGCTCGAGGCGATGCGGGCCTCGCGATAGCCGAGCGTCATGCGGCGCTTTTCGAAACTGGTTCTGACGCCCAGAAGACCCGCCATCCGGTGAGCGACGCCGGACGCGTCGATCAGGCTCTGGCCGAGCGCCATATAGCCCCCGCATTCGCCATGCACGGGACGCGTCTCGGCGAAACGGCCGAGACCCTCGCGAAAGCGCGCTGCCGCCGCAAGCCGCCCGGCGTGCAATTCGGGATAGCCGCCCGGAAGCCAGCACACGTCGCAATCGGCGCGGCGGCGGCTCGTCGGCGAGCGGCGAGAACGGGACGATCTCGGCCCCGCCCGCCCGCCAGCCCTGCACGAGATGCGGGTAGATGAAGGAGAACGCCGCGTCGCGCGCGAGCGCGATGCGCTGTCCCGGCGGCCGAACCGCGACGGGCGCCGCCGCGGGCGGACCGCAATCGAGTTCGCCCGCCAGCGCGAGAACCCGGTCGCAATCGACATGCGTCTCGACGAAATCGGCGATCGCCTCGAGGCGCGCGTCGAGCGCTTGCGTCTCGCCCGCCTGCACGAGGCCCAGATGGCGCTCGGGCAGCGTGACGTTCTCGTTGCGCGGCATCGCGCCCACGACCGGAACGCCCATCGCCTCGATCGCCTGCGTGACCAGCCGGCGATGGCGCTCGCTGCCGACGCGATTGACGATGACGCCGGCGACTTTGAGCCGCTCGTCATAAGTCCCGCAGCCCTTGACGATCGCCGCCGCCGATTGCGCCTGGCCGCTAACGTCGATGACGAGCAGGACCGGCATGGCGAGCGCCGCCGCCACATCGGCCGAGGCGCCGGTGCGCCCGCTTGTCGCCGGCACGCCGTCGAACAGCCCCATCGACGCTTCGCACAGAGCAAGCGCGCTTCGTCCCGCCGCCTGCGCGGCAAGCGCCGCCAGAAGCTTGGGCGCCATGGCCCAGGAATCGAGGTTGACGCCTTCCCGCCCGGACGCGGCGGCGTGAAAGGCCGGATCGATATAGTCGGGGCCGGATTTGAGGCCGACAACGTCGACGCCGCGGCGCCTGAACGCGCGCAAAAGGCCGAGCGTCGCCGTCGTCTTGCCGCTGCCCGAGCGAGGCGCGGCGATCATGAGCCCGCGGGTCATCGGCGCCGCTCTAGGCAGACACGATCGACGCGCGCTAGGCCAACGCGGATGAGCGAGGCGGAAAGCGCGACGCCGCTCAGGCGCGGCTGGACCACCGGCGCCTGCGCCGCCGGCGCGGCGCGCGCGGCGTTCGAAGCGCTTCTGACCGGCCAGTTTCCCGATCCTGTCCCGGTCGCGCTGCCGAAGGGCTTGAGGCCGGAATTCGCCCTCGCGACCCATGAGCTCGGCGCGCGATTTCGCCCGCGCCGGCATCGTCAAGGACGCGGGCGACGATCCGGACGTCACCCATGGCGCGCTGATCGTGGCGACCGTGCGCCTCGCGCGCCCGGGCGCGGGCGTGAGCTTCAAGGCCGGCGAAGGCGTCGGCACGGTGACCCGGCCCGGCCTGCCGCTGCCGGTGGGCGAGCCGGCGATCAATCCGGCGCCGCGCGCGATGATCCGCGCCAATCTCGAAGAAGTCGCCGCGAGGCTCGGCGCAGGCGTCGACGCGATCGTCGAAATCTCGGTTCCCGGCGGCGAGAGGATCGCCAAGCGCACCGCCAACGGGCGGCTCGGCATCGTCGGCGGCCTGTCGATCCTCGGCACGACCGGCGTCGTCATTCCCTATTCGTGCTCGGCCTGGATCCATTCGATCCATCGCGGCGTGGATGTCGCGCGCGCCAGCGGCTGCGCGCACATCGGCGCCGCGACCGGCGAGACCTCCGAGGCCGCGATCCGCGCGCTTTACGGCCTGCCCGATCATGCGCTGATCGAGATGGGCGATTTCGTCGGCGGCCTGCTGAAATATCTGCGCGAGCATCCCGTCGCGCGCCTCACCATCGCCGGCGGCCCGGCGAAGATGACCAAGCTCGCCGAGGGCAAGCTCGACTTGCATTCGAAGCGCGGCGCCGTCGACCTTGCGGCGCTCGCCGAGCGCGTCGCGGACGCGGGCGGCGCGCCGTCGCTTGCCGAGGCGATCGCCAGCGCCAACAGCGGCCTGCACGCGTTCGAACTGGCTCAAGCGGCGGGCTTCGACTTGCCGGCGCTCGTCGCCGACGGCGCATGGGCGACCGCCGCGCGCGTGCTCGCCGGCCAGCCGGGCGAACTTGAAACCGTCGTCGTCGGCCGCGACGGGCGCGTGCTCGCGAGCAGCGGGTTTCGGAGGGTTTAGCGAGGCGCCTGCGATCGAGGTTGCCGCGTCGCTCGCTTCATTCGCCCTCGTCCCGGCGCGCAGCCTGCCCGGAACCGGCGCACATAATCGGCGTTGTAGAGCTCGCTCTCGCGAAAGTCCTCCGCCCCGAGCACGGGGCCGACGAGGATGAGCGCGGTGCGCTCGATCGGCGCTCTCGCGCAGAGCGGCCACGAGTTCGCCGAGCCTCGCGCGCACGATCCGCTCGTCCGGCCATGAGGCGCGCGCGACGACCGCCGCCGGACAATCGCGCCCATAGAACGGCGTGAGCTCGGCGACGACGCGCTCGAGCGCATGGATCGACAGATGGATCGCCAGCGTCGCGCCGGTCGCGGCGAAAGTGGCGAGCGTCTCGCGCTCGGGCATCGGCGAGGCGCGGCCCGACGTGCGCGTCAGCACCAGCGATTGCGCGAGGCCAGGCAGCGTCAGTTCGCGCTTGAGCGCGGCGGCGGCGGCGGCGAAAGCGGGCACGCCGGGCGTGATCGTGTATGGCGCCCCTGCCCGCTCGAGGCGCCGCAATTGCTCGCCCATGGCGCTCCAGATCGAAAGGTCGCCCGAATGGAGCCGCGCGACGTCCTCGCCCTTCGCCGTCGCCTCGACGCAGAGCGCGATGATCGCGTCGAGATCGAGCGGCGCGGTGTCGACGATCCGCGCGCCCGGCGGGCAATGATCGAGCAAGCGCGCGCGGGACGAGCGAGCCGGCATAGAGGCAGACGGGCGAGCGCGCGATGAGATCGCGCCCGCGCACGGTGATGAGATCGGGAGCGCCAGGCCCGGCGCCGATGAAGTGCACCGTCATCGTCGCTCCAAGGTTGGCCGCTCCGGAGATAGGGCGACGGCGCAGGTCGCGCCGTCGGCGGCGAGCCGCGGCCCAAGCAGCCGTCCGCCTTCGCCCGCGCCGGCGAGCGCGGCGGCTTCGGCGATGTTGGGCGCGCCGAAGCGCGCTCTGCGCCGCCGCCGAAGGCGTCAGGATGCGCTCCGCCTGCGCGTTCAGCGCTGCGAGCGGCAGCGGCGTGAGCTTCGCGCCGAGAAGGCGCGCGGCCTCGATGAGCCCCGGCTCATCGGCCTTGGCGGCAAGGGTGAACATCCGCCGCTCGCCCTCGGGCGCGCCGGCTTCGCCGAGCGCGCGGCGCGCGAGCGCCGCGATCGCCTCGCCCGCAACGCCGGCGCGGCAGCCGACGCCGATGGCGACGATTCGAACTCGCGGCTTGCCGGCTCATGGCTTGACGAGCCGCCACTGCACGATCGGCATCGCCGCGCGCCAGCCGGAATAGCGCCCGACCGGCTCGGCATGCGCGACCGCGATCTGCGCAAGCTCCCCGCCCCAGCGCGCGCGCCAATCGACGCAGGCGGCCTGCGTCTCCAGCGTCACCGCGTTGACGACCAGCCGTCCGCCGGCCGCAAGCGCGTCGAAGGCGCGTTCGATCATGCCCGGCGCGCTCGCCCCGCCGCCGATGAAGATCGCGTCCGGCGTCGCCAAGTCGGCGAAGGCTTGAGGCGCCTCGCCGGTGACGACAGAAAGGCCGGGAACGCCGAAGGTCAGCGCATTGCGCGCGATGCGCTCGGCGCGGTCGTGGCGGACCTCGATCGCGACCGCCTTGTTGGCGGGGTCGGCGAGCATCCATTCGATCGCGACCGAGCCCGAGCCTGAGCCGACGTCCCACAGCAATTCGCCGCGTCGTGGCGCGAGCTGCGACAGCGTCATCGCGCGGATCTCGCGCTTGGTGATCTGCCCGTCGTGCTCGAACCAGTCGTCGGGCAGCCCGGCCGCGCGCGGCAGAATGCGCGCGCCGGGATCGGCGACGACTTCGAGCGCGATCGTGTTCAGAGCGGCGACGTTCGTCGAGCGCAAAGCCTGCGCCTCCGCTCGTGCGAATGCGCTCGCGCGGGCCGCCCATCGCCTCGCAGATCGTGAGCTTCGATCGTCCCATGCCGCGCGCCGTGAGCAGCGCCGCCAGCTTGGCCGGCGTGGCGTCGTCCCAGGAGAGCGCCAGAATGCGCGCGCCATGGTGCAGATGCGGAATGATCGCTTCGAGCGGGCGGCCGTGCAGCGAGAGCAGCGCGCAATCCTGCTGGCTCCAGCCGAGCCGCGCCGCCGCGAGCGCAAAGGCGGACGGCGCCGGGACGCAGATCATCTCGTCCGCGGCGAAACGGCGCATCAGCATCGCGCCGACGCCGAAGAAGAACGGATCGCCGCTGGCGAGCACGCATACGGCGCGGCCGCGATGGGCCTCGATGGCGTCGAGCGCGTTCTCGATCGGCGACGGCCAGGTCAGCGTCTCGGCTTTCAACGGTCCGGCGAGCGCGAGATGGCGCTTGCCGCCGACGACAAAGGCCGCTTGCGCGACGAGCCGCCGCGCGGCAGGAGTGAGGCCGTCGAACCCGTCCTCGCCGATGCCGACGACGGCCGAGCCAGCGTTCCCTGCTCATGGAGCCGCCCACTGAAGCGCCTTCGCCTGCTCATTCTCGGCGGCACGTCGGAAGCGAGCGCGCTCGCGCGCCGGATCGCCGATGAGCCCGACGTTACGGGCAGTTCTGTCGCTTGCGGGCGCGACCGCCAATCCTGCGCCGACGCCGATCCCTCAGCGCATCGGCGGCTTCGGCGGCGCCGAGGGCTTGGCCGCCTATCTCGCCGCGCGAGCGCATCGACGCCGTCGTCGACGCGACCCATCCGTTCGCTTCGCGCATGTCGGCCAACGCCGTCGCCGCCTGCCGCGCGACCGATACGCCGCTCGTCGTCTTCACCCGGCCGCCCTGGACGCGCGAGCCCGGCGACCGCTGGATCGAGGTCGCGACCATGGAGGAGGCCGTCGCGCGCTCTTGGGGCCGGCCCGAGAACAGTGTTCCTCACCCAGGGGCGGCTGCAGCTCGCCGCCTTCGCGCGAGCGCCGCAGCATCGCTACATCGTGCGGGCGATCGACCGGCCGGCGGAGATCGACGCCCTGCCCGACTGCAAGCTGATCCTTGCGCGCGGGCCGTTCTCGCTCGCTGACGAACTCGCGCTGATGCGAACGCGAGCGGATCGAGGCGCTGGTGACCAAGAACAGCGGCGGGGGCGCGACCTACGCCAAGATCGAGGCGGCGCGCGCGCTTGGAATCGAGGTCGTCATCGTGCGCCGGCCCGCCCGCGCCCGAGGCCGAAACTGCTCCATGATCTCGACGCGGTCATGGCCTGGATCGCGGCTCATCGCCCCGCCCCATAAGCGCGCGGCGTCAGCATCCACGGCCGCGCGCCGTCGCGCGCGATGAAGCGCGTCTCGCTCGAGCCGATGATGACCAGCGTCGCCATGTCGACGAGGCTTGCGTCGGCTTCGCCGAGCGTCGTCAGCGTCAGCTTCTCGTCGGCGCGCCCGACCGCGCGGGCGAAGGCGACCGGCGTCGTCGGCGCCTTCGACGCCTCGCAGCAGGTCGAACGCTTGCGTGATGCGGGTCGGCCTCGCCTTCGAAGCGGGATTGTAAAGCGCGATGACGAAATCGCCCTCCGCGCGCCGCGCGGAGCCGGCGCTCGACGATCGCCCAGGGCTTGAGATTGTCGGAGAGCGAGATGGCGCAGAAGTCGTGGCCGAGCGGCGCGCCGAGCCGCGCCGCCGCCGCCTGCATCGCCGTCACGCCGGGCGCGACCGCGAATGTCGAGCTCGAGCCATTCGGGCTTCGTCTTCGATCGCCTCGAACACCGCCGCCGCCATGGCGAACACGCCCGGATCGCCGCCGGAAACGACGGCGACCGCGCGGCCTTCCGCCGCGAGCTTCAACGCGAGCCGGGCGCGGTCCATCTCAACGCGATTGTCGCTGGCGTGGACGCGCTGGTCCGGCCGCAAGGCGCAGCCGCTCGACATAGGGGCCGTAGCCGACGATGTCGCTCGCCGCCTCGATCGCCGCGCTCGCCTCCGGCGTCATCCATTCGGCGGGGCCCGGACCGAGCCCGACGATCATGACGCGCCCGCTCACGGCCGCCGCCCCCTGCCCGGCGCGAGAATCAGCGAGAAATAGGGCGCGGCGTCGTCCTGCTTCTCGCAAAGCGGCGTCACGACCTCGCCCGCCATCGTCGCGCGCTCGACATAGATCGCGCGCTCCGCCATGCCCGTCGCGACAAGCGCCTCCTTGGCGCGCGCGAAGTTGCGGCCGATCTTCATGATCACCGCGGCGTCGGCGAGCGCGAGGCCGGCGCTTGAGCTCGTCGAGCGGCAGCGTCGCGGGCAGCACGACGAGCGCGTCGTCGCCCCAGGTCATCGGCGCGCCCGGCAGCGCCCCAGGCGCCGCAGATGCTGGAGACGCCCGGCACGATGCTGACATCGAAACGGTCGCGCAGGCGGATGAACAGATGCATGAACGAGCCGTAGAGCAGCGGGTCGCCCTCGCTCAAGCAGCGCGACGTCGCGGCCCGCTTCGAGATGCGCGGCAATCGCGACCGTGCTTTCCTTGTAGAAGCGCGCCAGCGCCTCGCGATAGGGCGGATCGTCGAAATGCGATTCGTCGGTCATCGGGTAATAGAGCGGCAGCTCCACATGCGACGGCTTCAGCCAGCAGTCGACGATCGCGCGCGCGTTGCCGCGCCGTCCCGCTTTGGCGAAGAAGGCGACGACCGGCGCCGCGGCGATGACCCGGGTCGCCTTGACGGTGAGCAGTTCGGGATCGCCGGGCCCGATGCCGACGCCGTAGAGACGGCCAAACGCGCTCATTCGGTGTCGCTCGCCAGCGCATTGACGGCCGCCGCCGCCATCGCGCTGCCGCCTTTGCGTCCGCGCACGACGATCGCCGGCAGGCCGCTCTCGATCAGCGCTTCTTTCGATTCCGCCGCGCCGACGAAGCCGACCGGCATGCCGATGATCGCGGCGGGACGCGGCGCGCCTGCGGCGATCAGCCTCGAGCAGACGAAACAGCGCCGTCGGCGCATTGCCGATGGCGACCACGGCAGCCGCCGAGCCGCGGCAGCCAGAGCTCGATCGCCGCCGCCGTGCGCGTCGTGCCGAGCTTGGCGGCGAGCGCGGGCGTGGAAGGATCGGCGAGCGTGCAAATCACGTCGTTGTTCGCGGGCAGGCGGGCGCGCGTGACGCCCTTCGGCGACCATGCGCGCATCGCAGAAGATCGGCGCGCCGGCGCGAAGCGCCTCGCGCGCCGCCTCCGCCGCGCCGGGCGAGAAGACGAGATCGCGGGCCGCCTCGACCATGCCGCAGGCGTGGATGACCCGCACCGCGACCCGCTCTTCGAGCGGCGAGAAGCGCGCAAGGTCGGCCTCGCCGCGGATGATGGCGAAGGACCGGCGATAGATCGCCGCCGGCGTCCTTCTCGTATTCGTAGCTCGGCTTCACGACGGCCTCTCGCGCCGCGAACATCCTCGCGCCTTCGCCGGCAAGGAGCTGCGCGACCTCCGCGCTCGACAGGCCGCGCCGCGCCGGCGGAGTCGCCGGCCCTGCCGGCAAGAATGAGATCGTAGCCGGTCGCGGTCGCGGTCAAAGTCGCCGCCGTCGCAGCCGGCCTGGCGCATCCCTTGGCGCAGCCGCTGACATGGAGAACGACGCCCTCGCCCTTGGGCAGCAGCGCCGCCCAGCGCGTCGCGTCGTCGCGCACGCGTCGATGGCCATGCATGCAGGCCGGCGCGCCGGGACAAGCGGCGACGCGCAGCCGCGGGTCGTCCGCGTCGACGATAAATCCGAGCTCGGCGATCGAACGACGAGCGATCGCGCGCGGCGCGCGCGTCGAGGCCAGCGATCAGGAAGGCCCGCCAAGGGGTGAGCCTGCAGGCCGCTCGCGCCGAGCGTCCGCGCGCGCTCGATCAGCGCCTTGAAACGACCCGCCTCGATTTCGCCGAAGGCCGCCGCCGCGCCGACGACGACCGCCGCGCCGAAGGCGTGCGCGCCGAGCACGTCGCGCAGCGAGGCGCGTCGTTGCGAACGCGCGCGCGGCTTCGCTTCGCAAGCCGGCCTCCGCGAAGACGGCCGTCGCGCCCTTCGCGCTCGACCAGCGCGCGCATCCGCCGCGGCGCCGCTTCGCCGGCGCCGGCAAGCGCGAGGAAAGCGCGGCCAAGCCGCGCCGCGACGTCGCCCGTCTCGGCGGGCGCGCATTGCGCGGCGAGCGCGTCGTCGCCGGCGAGAAAGACCGCGAACGTCGCCGCCGCGCGGACGCCTCGAAGCGGATGTCCGCGTCGACGTCGCCGAGCGGCAGGCGCCCTTGCGCGTCGAGGACGAAGCTGAACTTGGCCGGCAGACCGCCGCAGGCCCTCGTCCTGCCCTGAGCCGCGTCTCCAGCGCGGCGACGCTCGGTCCGAGATCGAACGCAGCTTCAGGATCGATGTCGTCGAGCGGGCTTGCGACAATGTTGCGCAGGCGCTCGACCTCGGGATCGGCGTCGATGAGCCCGGCGTGCCTCAAGGCGCGCATGCAGGTCGGGCAGCGTTCGCTCGCTCAAGCCGCGCAGGTGAAGATTGGCGCGCGCCGAAAGGCCGATCGCGCCATTGCCGCAGGCGATCGCAGCGTCCGCGAGCGCCGCGGCCTGATCGAGCGACAGGCGCCCTCTCGGCGCCCGCACCCGCGCGAGCAGTCCGTCGCCGGTCTCCATCGGCCTGAGAGCGCCGGGACACCAGCCCTTGCGATAGGGCGGCGCCGAGCCGGCGCAGCGCAATCGCGCTCATGCCGCCTCCTCCAGCACCGAGGCCAGAATGCGCGCGCTCGAATTGCGGCGCGAGAGCCAGAAGCCGCGCCTCGCCGCCTCCTCGAACACGCCCGCCATGTGGCATGCCGCCTGACGATTGGCGCTGAAGCAGAAACGCGCGCACGGACTCGTCGCCGAGCGTGGCGTCGAACATGAGATCGAATTGGGCGCTTTCCACCGCGTCGGTCAACGCGGCGAAACAATAGAGATTGTCGAGCGACTGGGCGATTTCCGCCGCGCCGCGATGGCCGTGGCGCATCTGGCCGGCAATCCAGCGCGGATTGGCGGCGCGTCCGCGAAGAGAGCGCGCGATCTCCTGCGCAAGCGTGCGGATCTTCGGCGCGCCGGGCCGTGGTCGAATCGAGATGATAGAGCGCCGGATTCGCTCCCACTTCCGCCGCCGCGGCGGCGAAGCCGCCTTCATGCTCGGCGAAAGCGTCGGCGTCGAGCGCGTCCTGGCCCGGCAAGTCCTGCGCGTGAACAAAGGCCTCGGCGCCGGCGACCCTCGTTCGGAACTCCGCCGCCGCTTCCCGCGCTTCGCCCTCGCCGTCATAGGCGTGGCTGGTCGCGGCGAGATAAGCCTCCGCCAGCTCGGACCGCTCCGCCCAGTCGCCTTGCGCGATGCGCGCGCCGAGCCCGACGCCATAAGCGCCGGGCGCCGCGCCAAATATTCGCGCCAGGCTTGCGCCTTGAAAACCGGCGAGCGGATTGTCGTCGGCGCTCTCCTCAAGCGCGGCGACGGCGCGAACGGCGGCGGCGAACAACGCGATCTGGCTCGGAAAGACGTCGCGGAACAGGCCGGAAATGCGCAACGTCACGTCGACCCGCGGCCGGCCCAGCATCGCCAGCGGCAGCACCTCAAAGCCGCTGACGCGGGTCGACGCGGCGTCCCAGGTCGGCCGGCAGCCAATGAGCGCGAAGGCCTGCGCCAGATCGTCGCCGCCGGTGCGCATGGTCGCGGAGCCCCAGAGGTCGAGCACGATGCGCTTCGGCCATTCGCCGTGGTCCTGCGCATAGCGCTTGACGATCTCCTCCGCCGCGCGCCGGCCGATCTCCCAGGCGTTGCGGGTCGGCGCCGAGCGCGGATCGATGGCGTAGAGATTGCGCCCGGTCGGAAGAACGTCGAGGCGTCCGCGCGCCGGCGCGCCAGCCGGCCCGGGCGGTACGAACCGTCCGCCAAGCGCGCGCAACAGCCCGAGCGACTCGGCGGCGCCAGAGGCCGCCACGCGCGCGCTCAGCGTATCGCTCGCCGCCGCGTCAAGTTCGAGCCCCGCGAAGCCGTCGGCGCTCTCGGGCGACCGTCCGAACACATGCAAGCCGTCGCCGACGCGCATCTCCTTGAGGTCGCATAGCCAGGCGTCGAGGGCGACGAGCGCCTCCTCCGGCGGCTTGTCGTCTGCGGCGCATTCCTTGAGGAGGCCGGTCTCCCGGCCGCGCTCGAGAATGAGCGGCGCAATGGCGCGCGCCCGGCGCGGATCAAGCGCCTGCGCCTCCGCGAATTCGTCGAACAAACCTTCGAGCTCGAGCGCCGGCCCGTGCGATCCGGCGGCGATCAAGGGCGGCGTCAGATGGCCGACCGCGACTGCGCCGATGCGACGCTTCGCCTGCGCCGCTTCTCCCGGATTGTTGACGATGAACGGATAGACGACCGGCGTCGGGCCGAGCAGAACTTCGGGTGCGCAGGTTTCACTGAGCGCGACCGCCTTGCCCGGCAGCCATTCCAGCGTGCCGTGTGCGCCGAGCTGAACGATCGCGTCGACTTTTTCCTTCCGGCTGAGCCAGAAATAGAACGCGACATAGGCGTGACGCGGCGGCAGGTTGAGATTGTGATAGTCGCCCTTGCGCGAGGACGCGTCGCCGCGGTCGGGCTGAACCGCGACGATGAGCTTGCCGAGCCGCACGAAGCGAAGCCGGAACGCCCCATCGAACAGGTCGCGGTCGCCAGCCGGCTCACTCCACGCCGCTAGCAGCGATTGCCGGAAGCCCGCCGGAGCCGCGGCAAGCTCGGCCTCATATTCGGCCAACGTCAGCGTCGCCTCGAGCGGCCCGCGCTCAAGGGCCGCAATCAGCGAAGGCGCGTCCACATCGCAGGCTACGTCGTACCCCGCGGCGCGCAGTGTCTTGCAAATGGCGACGGCGCTGGCGGGCGTATCGAGGCCGACCGCATAGCCGGTGCGCCCGCCACGCGCCGGGTAATCCGGCAGCACGCAAGCAAGGCGTTTGTCCCACGGCGCCATGCGCCGGAGCGCCGCCCAGCGTCGTGCAAGCTCAGCGGCGAAGTCGACTCGATCGGCGAGCGCACGATGCGCGACCGCGCTGAATTCAGTTCGTGCGTCACGCGCGCTGGCCGTCTTGAAGGAAATGGCGCGGGTGAGGATTCGCCCGTCGATCTCCGGCAGCGCGACATGCATCGCGAGATCCGAGGGGCCCAGCCCACGCTGGGAGGCGCGCCAGACATCGAGCCCGGTTCCAGCCAGCACCACCTGCAGCACCGGCGCATCGAGCATATCAAGCGCCGTTCCCTCCTCGGCGTCTAGGCGCGCCGAGAAGGCGGTGGCGTTGAGCACGACATCAAAGCGCCGCCCTTCGAGAAAGGCGCGTAAGCTTTCGAGCGCCTCGTCATCCTTAAGGCTCGTTACAAACACGCTCGTGACCGCAAAGCCTTTGTCGCGGAGCGCCCGCGCGAGCGTTTCGATCGGCTCAAGATCGTCCGCCAGATAGATGGAGCGATAAAAGACGATGAGGGCGCGCGCCGCCTCCGGCCCAGCCTCAAACGAAGCACCGTCGAAGCGGCCGAAGGCGCTGACCGAAACTGGCGGCGAAGCCGCCGCGGCGGCGCCGATCTCGGAGGCGAGAACGGCGAGGCACGCCGCCATGTTGTCGGGGCCGCCCTCGTCAAAATAGCGCCAGAGCCGCTCGGTCGCGCCGCTCTCGAGGGTCGAAGCCTCGTCGAGACGCTTGTCGCGCCGCCGGTCACCCGGCAAGAGCGCCAGCTTGAGGTCGCTCCGATGCGCCAGCGCGCCGAGTTCGTCGACACCGTAACGCCAATAATCCGCCCCGCCAAGCACACGCGCGACCACCAGCTTGGCGCGCGCGCATACATTCTCCAGATAGAGGTCGACCGAGAACGGATGGCGCAACGCCGCGAGCGAAGCGATCCTTAAACTCGGCTTCGGCTCGGGGAAAGCGTCATAGGCGCGCGCGAGCGCGTTGAGGTCGCTGTCGGAGAAAGAGAGGAACACGACATCGGCCGGCGTCTGATCGAGGTCAGCCGCTTCGACCGTCTCGTCGAGCGTCCTCATTTCGATCCGGGGGATGTGCATGGCCGGAAAGCTCAGCCGCCGAGCGCCACGGCGATGGCCTCACGGTCGACGCCCCTCTGGGCGATCACGACCAGGCGGCTCAGGCGCGGCTCATTTCCGCTCCACGGCCGGTCGAAGTCGCGCCGGAAGCGCGAACCTACGCCCTGCACCAGCATCCGCATAGGTTTGCCGATAACCTCGACAAACCCCTTGACGCGCAGGATGTCATGCTCGCGCGTCGTTGTGGTCAGGCGATCGATCAGCACGTCGGGATCGCGGACCGCCGGGATCGTAACGACGAACGTGTCGAAATCGTCGTGACCGTGCTCGGCCTCGGCGTCGTGGTGCGAGGGACGCGCGCTCAGGTCGTCCTCCGCAGCCGCGCCGATCCCGAGCAGGACATCGGCGCCGATGGCGCCCTCGCGCGCGGGCGCGATCTTGACGGCTCGCGGCACGGCGCCGGCGATCTGCGCCTTCAGCGCCTCAAGCTGGCCCTTGCCGACCAGATCGGCCTTGTTGAGCACGACGAGATCGGCGCTCATGAGCTGATCCTCATAGACCTCCTCGAGCGGATTGTCGTGGTCGAGCGACGGATCGGCCGCGCGCTGCTCGGCGACACGCGCGGGATCGTCGGCGAAACGGCCTTCGGCGACCGCGGCGGCGTCCACCACCGCAACGACCCCGTCGACCGTGAGCCTTGTACGCAGGTCCGGCCAGTCAAAGGCTTTGATGAGCGGCTTTGGCAAGGCGAGCCCTGAGGTTTCGACCACGATATGATCCGGCTTCGGCTCGCGCGCGAGCAGCGCCTTGATCGCGGGCGCGAAATCGTCGGCCACGGTGCAGCAGATGCAGCCATTCGCAAGTTCGATGATCGAATCCTCAGCGCAAGGGGAATCGGCGCAGTGCTTGACAAGGTCGCCATCGACCCCGACATCGCCGAATTCGTTGATAATGAGCGCAAGCCGCCGGCCACCGGCATTGGCCAGAAGATGGCGGATCAGCGTCGTCTTGCCGGCGCCGAGAAAGCCGGTGACGATGGTGACGGGTGTCTTGGCAAGCATGGAGTGCTGATCCTTAAGCAGGCGCCATTCCAGCGGACGCGAGCGGCGGCGTCCGCGATACGACGCCCCTGCGAAACGAGAGCGGCCGTTCCCGCCAGGGAACGATCCCCTCAGGCGAAGCCGCATAGCGGCGCGCAGCGACGACAATGTCTTCGAGGTGCAATTCGCGCTTAAGATCGCCGACGACGTAGGTCCATTTGCCTGGCCATGCGAGCGCGACCGTGCACGGCCGCTTGCACACCGACAGGCATTCGACGGGCTGAAGCGTGATGTCGGGCTCGGCGGCGAGCCGCGCTTCGAGCGCTTCGAACAGGCCCGGTCCCATCGGCCCCTCATCCGACTTGCAGGTCACGCAGACGAGCAGGGTCGCGGCGGAGCGGCCGCTATCGGCGTTCATCGGGCGCATCAATCCGAGCCGGCGAACAATGGGCGCGGCGCCAAATTGGAAGTCTATCGGGGGGCATGAACGCTCCTTGGCCGCCCCTCCGGCGGCCGCGCGGAATTCATCGGCGCACGGCAGGTCTCCTGGCTCGCAGCGTATCGCCGACACCGCCTTCCCGGACCCGCAAAAGCCCAGTGGCGAAAAAGCGTCGGCACGCCGCTCACAGTCGCGGGGGCGGCCACGGATCGGCGAAGAGGCCTACCGTGTTCCCTTTTCACCCTCGGTCGAGATCGAGGGACCGTGCTCGGGTTTATGTCCCAGCTTCGAGCAGGGTTGTCAAATGGAGGTCAAAGCGCGCTCGCTTCGCCGCGAAGCTGCGAAACTGCACAGCCCATGCTCAACGTCCATGGTCAACGTCTATATCGGCGAGGATCCGAGCATTGAGAGAAGACCGGCCCGCACTTCAGCGGGCAGCTCTTCGAATGGTTTGGGGGGCGAACCTCGGGGTCCGAACCAAGTCCTGAGCTCCCACAACGCGGTGATCTTGGCTCCTGCAACGATGGAGTTCCGGGTCGGGACGTCGTTTTCCGCCTCCGCTAGACGACCATCCTCGCCGAAGAGAGTCTCGGCAAATCGACGCTCCATTTCATGCTGCAGCACGGCGGGAGCGTCCTGGGTGGTGGCCCATGACGAGGCGGGCGGGGCGAAAACGCAATGCCTGGCGCTGATCCTCATCAGGCTCGACGCGCGCACGATCCCCGGCGCGCAAACGGCCACCGAGGCGACTGCTTGAAGGAATTGTCGCCGCGCGACGATCAGCGAACTCATCTCTCCTGGTCCCTGGCCACGCGTCCAGTTGCAGCCGCCTTTTGACGACCAGGACAGCGGCGGCGCAGATTCGTCATGGTCCACCCAAGCACAAAATCTAACAGCGTGCTCACCCTTCGTGGACATCCCAAATCGGGGGAGTTCGGCTCGCGGACGCTGACCCACCACATGCATCGTGTAGTTTGGCTCGGCGTCGCGTTCGCCCGATTTTATAGGTTTCGACACGGCGCGATGTCGGGAGGACGGCAAGGTCGCGCCGACGCCTTGACGTTCGGCGGCTTCAATGCCGAACATCCCCTCAGGGCGCGAATGTCACGGGCTTGGGGGGCTTCAATGGAGCCGATCGTAGGCGCTCGGGCCACGAAGCTGATCGCCGCGGCGATCGCGCTGCCCTTTCTTTGCGGCTGCGCCGGCCTTCACCTCGGTCAGGAGCCCGACCAAGTCATTCAGCGGACGGAAGGCGAGGATAATTACCTGCAGAGACAGAAAGCCGGGCCCGTCGCCGCGCGCGTCCTGCCCTACGCCCTGCTCGCCGAGCAATCCTACGATCCCGGGGTCTACTTGACGCACACCATCGCGCCGCGCGCCAGCGCGTGCGACGATCCGAAGGACTGCGACACGCGCGCCGACGACGAACGCGCGGCCCGCTGGCTCGATGAATGGCGGTACGTCTGGAGCTGCGACGGGCCGGACCAATGCGGGGTGCGGACGCCCGGGCAAGGCGAGCCCGTCGGGGGACTCGGGGTCCAGATTTGGGCGCGCAACGGCCCCCAATGCCCGGAAGCGGTCATCGCGTTTCGTGGAACCGTCGGCGGCGACAAGGGAGATTGGGAGTCCAACTTCCACTGGATCTTGCGCGCCTTTCCCATTTACGATCAGTACGACCAGGTTCGCGACCATATCCGCGACTTCATTGGACGTATCGAGCGCGACAAGTGTTACCGGAAGGATCAGACCGAGATCACCGCCGTCGGCCACTCGCTTGGCGGGGGGCTGGCGCAACTGGCAGCCTATTCTGATCAACGCATTCGTCGCGTCTACGCCTTCGATCCCTCGATGGTGACGGGATACTATTCGGTGAATCCGCCGCACCGGGATCGCAACGTGCGAGGATTGAGAATGGAGCGCGTTTACGAATTTGGTGAAGTCCTCGCCTACGGCCGGCTGATCATGCTGCGCTATATCCCCTTGTCGCCTTGCAATCCCCGGGTCGTGAGCGTCCGGTTCCGGGTCTTTCAGGGCGCTCCGATCGCGCTGCACAGCCTGACCGATCTTGACAACGGCCTGCTCCGGGTCGCGAGAGGCTCCAAACCGGAGACGTCGCCAATGGCGCTCGAGCGGTGCGGCGAGACGGCGCCGCTCGTCGCATCGCACTGGCCCTCGCCTAGCCCGACAGGTCCCCAACCCGCAGGTCTCCAATGAGCCGCCCGGAAGACGATCGGCACAAAGCCAAAATGGCCAAACGCAAGGCTGTGCAGGACGCCGAAGTCGCCTCGAAGCCGATCCTCGAGAAAGGTCTCCTCGTCGTTCACACCGGGCCCGGCAAAGGCAAGTCGACCGCGGCGTTCGGGCTCGCCTTGCGCGCACTCGGGCGTGGCCATCGCGTCGGCGTGGTGCAGTTCATCAAGGGCGCCTGGTCGACCGGCGAGCGCATGGGCGTCGAGCGCTTCGGGACCCAGGTCGAGTGGCGCACAATGGGCGAAGGCTTCACCTGGGAGACGCAGGACCGCGCGCGCGACGTTGCGGCGGCGAGCGCGGCGTGGGCGGAGGCCAGGCGCATGATGGCCGATTCCTCGTTCCGCCTCATCGTGCTCGACGAACTCAACGTCGCGCTTCGCTACGATTACCTGCCGCTCGCTGACGTCGTCGCGACGCTGGCTCAGCGGCGCCCCGGCCTGCATGTCGTCGTCACCGGCCGCAACGCCAAGCCGGAGCTGATCGAAGCGGCCGATTGCGTGACCGAATTCGCGCTCGTCAAGCATCACTTCGCCGCTGGGGTGCGGGCGCAGGAAGGAATCGAGTTTTGAGCGCTCGCGCGCTCATGTTCCAGGGAACCGGCTCGGACGTCGGCAAGTCGTTGCTTGTCGCCGGCCTTTGTCGCGCCTTCGCGCGGCGGGGGCTTCGCGTCCGTCCCTTCAAGCCGCAGAACATGTCGAACAACGCGGCGGTCACGGACGACGGCGGCGAGATCGGCCGCGCGCAAGCCCTGCAGGCGCGCGCCTGCGGCGTCCGGCCGAGCGTGCACATGAACCCGGTGCTCTTGAAGCCGCAAACCGAGATCGGCGCGCAGGTCGTCGTTAGGGGCAAGATCGTCGGCAATGCGCGGGCGCGCGAATATCAGGCGCTCAAACCCAAGCTCATGAGCGCCGTGCTCGACAGCTACGCGCGCCTAAGCGCGGGTGTTGACCTCGTTCTCATCGAGGGCGCGGGCAGCGCGGCGGAGATCAATCTCCGTGAAGGCGACATCGCCAATATGGGCTTCGCGCGCGCCGCCAATTGCCCGGTGGCGCTGATCGGCGACATCGACCGCGGCGGCGTATTCGCCCAGATTCTCGGGGTCAAAGCGGCGCTCGCGCCAGACGACGCGGCGACGATCGTCGGCTTCATCGTCAACAAGTTCCGCGGCGATGCGAGCCTGTTCGAAGGCGCGATGGCTACGATCGCCGAGCGGACCGGCTGGCGCGGCTTCGGCCTCCTGCCGTTCTTCGCCGAGGCGGCGCGGCTCCCGGCGGAGGATGCGTTCAGCCTCGGCGACAAGAAGGCGCGCGCAGACGGCGCCGTCACCATCGCCGTGCCGATGCTGGCGCGGATCGCCAATTTCGACGATTTCGACCCGCTCGGCATGGAGCCCTCCGTGCGGCTCGTCTTCGTGCGAGCGGGCGAGCCGCTGCCGGTCGCCGATCTCGTCATCCTGCCCGGCAGCAAGGCGACGATCGCGGACCTCAAATTCTTTCGGGAGCAGGGCTGGGACATCGACCTCCTCGCTCATGCGCGGCGGGGCGGACGGATCCTCGGCGTTTGCGGCGGCTACCAGATGCTGGGCGAAAGCGTGTCCGACCCGAACGGCGTTGAGGGGCCGCCGGGCGAGATTGAGGGCCTCAGGCTGCTTGACGTCGCCACGCGGCTGACGGGAGCGAAGACACTGCGGCAGGTCGAAGGCGCGAGCCTTGCGAACGGCGCGCCGTTCCATGGCTATGAGATGCATGTCGGCGAGACGAAAGGCCCGGACTGCGCGCGCCCGCTGCTTCGCTTCGCCAACGGCCAGTTCGACGGCGCGACCTCCGCGGACGGCCGGGTCGCGGGCGCCTATGTGCACGGTCTCTTCGCCGAAGACCGCCAGCGCGCAGCGTGGCTAGACTCGCTCGGAACGACCAGCGCGCTCGACTACGAGGCGACGATCGAGCGCACGCTCGACAGGCTCGCCGACCATTGCGAGGCGCATCTCGATTGCGATGCGCTGCTGGCGGCCGCGCGCTAGGCTCCCTGCAACCAGGACGCGAGGCCGGCGACAGACAAACGCAAATAAACGCCGATAAACGCCAGCAAACGCGCATAAACGCTAGTAAATTGACTCCAATTTACTAGCGTTTATTTTTCCGAATCGAGACTTTTCAATGGGTTGCGCCCGATTGGAGCAAAAAATGTAACTCCCAAGCCGTCTGTTTTCAGGCTGCGATTGCGAGGAGGAGTTGGGAGGGGTTTGCAGTGAGGGCTTTGAGAATGTTGAGGCCGTGCTTTCGTGCGGTGGAGACGATGGACCTCATGCGGACGAAGACGTGAGCGCCTTCGAAGGTGCGGAAGCCGCCCGAGATTTTCATTTTGACCTTGGCCATGCGCAGGTCCTGTTCGGCCAGGTTATTGGTGAACGGGACGTCGAAGTCGACGAGGAAGCGCAGGGTCTCGTCCTTGAAGGTCTTGAAGCGGATGAGGAGATTATGGCCTGGGCGCTGCTTCTTTCGTTTTTTCGAGCCGGGCGAAGGATCGAAGGCCGGCAGGGCGCGATGGAAGGCGAGCCCTTCCCGAACGGCCTGCCAGTAGCGGTCGACGAAGCCTTGCACGCGTTCGGGTTCGAGCGCCCGGGCGCCGGCCTCTTTGGCTTGGCGCACGGCCTTTGCGGCGTCGAGGAGGACGTCGCGCATGGCTTGCGCCCACGGCTCCTTGTCGATCTCGATGAGCGCCTTGAGTTCGCGCAGGTGATGGGCGTTGCAGAAGGCGTGAGCGACGTCCGCGAGGGCGTTGTAGGGGCGGAAATGGTCATGCACGACGACGCCGCCCTTCAACCCTGCGGGAACATCGCCGCGCGCCGCTCCGACCCGGTAGAAGGTATGGCTCCGGCTCGACGTCGTATGCAGCCATTGCAGGGAGCCTGCGATGCGAAAGCCGGTTTCGTCGAGATGCCTGACCTTGGCCCCGCCGACGCGCGTCCCGATCGCCTGATAGACGCCCTCCAGAGCCTGAGCCTTCTTGCCCATCCACGCGATCACGCTCGCCGGGCAGACGAGCGGCGCGCCGAACAGGTCCTGAAGCGCCTGCGCCGTCCGGTCCTCGGGCACAAGCTGCTGCACGTTGAGATAGACCGCCGCCGCCTTGATGCGCTCGCCATATTGGGTCGGCGAGATCACGCCGTCGGGGAACGCAGCCCGCGTCACGCCGCGGCATCGGGCGCAGGCATAGATGGCGCCCTGGTGCTCCGTGACCTCGATCAGCCGCTCGGGCAGGTCGAACACCTGACGCGTCTCCACCCCGGTCTGCATCGAAGCCGCGAGCGCCGCCCGGCAGCGCCGGCACGCCGCAGCCTCGTGTCGGACGACCCAGTCGGGCGTCGCCGTCCGCCGCAGCGTGTCGCCCTTGTGGCCCCGCTGTCCCCCGCTCGCCTTGCCCGAACGGCCGCGAAGGCTGCCGGGAAGGCGCGACTTCTTCCTCAGCCCGTCGCTCGAAGGCGGCTTGGAGCTCGTCGTGCTGTCCAGATCCAGCCGGCGCCGAAGCTCGGCGTTCTCGGCTCGAAGGCCCTCGTTCTCCCGCCGCAAATCGGCGACCTCCGAGCGAAGCGCGGAAATCTCGCTCCGGAGCGCTTCGATCAGCGCCTGAACTTCGGCAGGGAGAATCATCCCCACCTTGACTTACGGTTCGCCCCCGCCCGTCTCGAAAATCTCGCAAAACCTCAACGATCTCACACACCGTGTGACAATTCGGACTCACCCGGCTTGGGAGTTACTAAAAAATTCTCCTCGGCTTTCCCGTCTCGCGCTCCGGTTGTGGTTGAGCCAGCTTGTCAAACAGCCCCAGGGCCTCCTCGTCCGGCTTTTGGACCGAGGGAGTAGATTCCGCAATCAAGAACATATAGCGGCAATTTCTGATTCTGTCAAGACGATTCGCGGGCTCTCCCGACCGGCGCCATCGCGAACCCGCGCGAGCCTCTTAAGTTCCGCTGGCCTGATCCATGTGGTGATGTCCGTGCCTCGCGCGCCGCGTTGGCTCGGCGCTTTTCACCGGGGTGACGGTCGGCTCCTGCGTATCTCCACACTTCTCCTCCAGGACCTTCGTCTCCTTCGGGCCGCGCAAAGTCACATTCATGGTCTCTGTCCCGACCAGAAGCGCTCCAATGCTGGTCCACGATCGGTCCTGATTGCGCCTCCACTCCGCGCAACTGAGCGGAAGCGCCTTGCCATGGACCTCGACGGTGTCCGGCTTCGGCTGTTGAGCGTCTTGCGCCAGCGCAGCGCTGATCATGGCGGTGGAAACGGAGAGGAGAACTGCAAGTCGAAGCATCGGAATCGCCTCTAGCAAAAACGAGCGGGCGGATCGAAGCATTGAAATTTGGCGAAGTCGAGTCAGGGGCCGATCCGTTATCCCCTTCCGACACCGGTGCTTACCGCCGCCACAATAGCCAAGGCCGCCAGTGCGACGGTCTCGATGGCGCAGGCGGCGCGGTAGACTTCAAGCGCCCGGCGGATGTCGCCTGCGTTCGCGTCGCGCCGGCCGTCTCCCATGAAGGAATCGTCGACCAGCCTCCGGCCATAGACTCGCGGCCCCGCCAGTTTGAGGCCGAGCGCGCCCGCCATCGCGGCTTCCGGCCAGCCGGCGTTGGGCGAGCGATGACGGGCGGCGTCGCGCCCGACGGCCCGCGCCGCCTCGCGCGCCGAGGCGCCCGGGGTCAGTGCGGCGGCCAGAATGAGCCAGAGCGCGGCAAGCCGCGACGCCGGCAGGTTGACGAGATCGTCGAGCCGCGCCGCCGCCCAGCCGAAGGCGCCATGCCGGTCGTCCTTGTGGCCGATCATGCTGTCGGCGGTGTTGATCGCCTTATAGAGCGCGCCCCCGACGAGGCCGCCGAGCGCGGTCCACAGGATCGGCGCGACCACGCCATCGGAGAAATTCTCCGCCAGGCTCTCGATCGCCGCGCGGGCAACGCCCGGCCCGTCCAGCACATCCGGATTGCGGCCAACGATCTTCGCGACTGCGCAACGCCCCTCATCGAGGCTCGCGTCGAGTCCGTCCGCGACCGCCTTCACATGGAGGCCAAGGCTGCGCTGCGCCGGCAGGCTCGCGGCGAGAACGACCAGCGCAGCGAAGCCGAGCGCCCCCGCCGGAAGAAGCGCGCGCGTCGCCAGCCATGCGACGAGCGCAATCGAAGTCAGATAGACGAGGAGCACGACGACGCCCATCGCCCGCCGGGCGGCGAAGCTGAAGGCTGGCCGGTTGGCGAGCGCCTCCAGCCCGGCGAGCCAGCGGCCCATCCAAGTGACGGGATGGCCGATCGCGCGATAGAGAGGCGCCGGATAGCCGATCAGCGCCTCGACGATCGTGGCGGCGAGCGCGAGCGGGCACGAAAGCGAAAGCGACATGGCGGAATTGGACTGGACCGCGAAGTTCGGGGCGTTCACCTATCACGGCGGCGCGCTCGAAGTCGCCCGCAGGCTCATGCCCGACGCGCCCGAGCCGTGGATCGACCTCTCGACCGGCGTCAATCCGCACGCCTATCCCCTGCCCGTTCTCAAGCCCGAGGCGTGGTCGCGCCTGCCCGAATCGGAAGCGCTCGCAAAGCTCGAGGCCGCCGCGGCGCTGCGTTACGGCCTGGCGGCGGAAAGCGTGGTCGCGGGGCCCGGCTCGCAGGCGCTCATCCAGGCGCTCGCCCACATCCTGCCGCGCGGCGAGGCCGGCGCGCTGGGGCGAACTTACGGCGGCTTCGCGGCCGCCTTCGCCGCCGCGGGCGCGCGCGTGGTCGAAGCCAAGCGGCTCGAGGATATGGACCGCCTCGACGTCGCCATCGTGGTCAATCCGAACAACCCGGACGGCCGGATCGTTCCGCGCAATGATCTCCTGGCGCTGCATGAGCGCCTGGCGCGGCGCGGAGCTCTCCTCATCGTCGACGAAGCCTTTGCCGATTTCGACGGCGACGAGAGTCTCGCGGCGGCGCTGCCGGGGCGCGGCGCGGTCATCTTGCGCTCGTTCGGCAAGGCTTATGGACTGGCAGGGCTTCGTCTCGGCTTCGCGCTCGCTTCGCGCGACATCGCGCCGTCCCTACGGGCGGCGCTCGGCCCATGGCCGGTCAGCGGGCCGGCGATCGCGATCGGGATTCGCGCGCTTGGCGATTCGGACTGGCTCGCGGCGATGCGCGCCCGTCTCGGCAAGGACAGAGCGCGGCTCGACGCGCTCCTGCACGGCGCGGGCTGGCGAATCATCGGCGGAACGCGCCTGTTCCGGCTGGCGGCCCATGAAGACGCGTGCGCCGCCGCCTTTGAGCGGCTGCTCGAAGCCGGAATACTCGCCCGCCCCTTCGCCGACGCGCCGCACCGGCTCCGATTCGGGATGCCGGCCGACGAGAACGCGTGGGAAAGGCTGACCACAGTTCTTCGCAGCTGACCCGCTTGCCTTCCCGCGCGCGCCACATAAAGCGCTCGGTCGAAGCGCCGGGCGCTTTATTATTTCTTTGGTTTCGCGCGCTTTTTCGCGAAAAGCCGGCTTCCCTTTTTCGCGAGCCGCGCTCTAAAAGGCGCGCATGGGCCATCGCGCGCCGCGAGTCTTCACGATTCCCTCCGGGGCGCCGTTTCTTCCGACATTGAGCCGCGCTCTTCTCGATGGCGCGCTGATTGAGGGCTTCCCTGGCGCGGGCGGGCCGATGGCGCTCGCCGACGCCACGATCTATGTGCCGACGCAGCGCGCGGCCCAGGCGCTGGCCCAAGCGCTCCTCGCGGCGAGCGGCGCACGGAGCCTGCTCCTGCCGCGCATCGCGCCGCTCGGCGCCTTCGAGCCGGACGAGACGGCGGCGGTCTTCGACGCCGAGGGAGAGGACGCTCCGCGGGCGGCGATCCCCGCGGCAGTCGGCGGGCTCACGCGCCGCCATGCGCTCGCCACCCTCACCCGCGCCTGGGGAAAGGCGCTCAAGGGCGCGATCCGACGGGCGGACGCGGACGGGCGCCTCATTTTCGATGCCGCCGAGCCCGCGCTGGTCGCGGCGACCCCCGCGCAGGCTTACGGGCTCGCGGGCGATCTCGCGGCGCTGATCGACGACATGATCATCGAGGGCGCCCCGTGGACGAAGCTCGAGACGCTCGCGCCGGATCTCTATGACCCCTATTGGCGCATCACCCTCGATTTCCTCAAGATCGCCTTCGCCCGTTGGCCGGAGTGGCTGAGCGAGCGCGGCCTCATCGACCGGGCGAAGCGGATCGCACTCACCATCGACGAGGAGATCAAGGCGCTCGACAGCCCGCGGCGCGGACCCACCATCATCGCCGGCTCGACCGGCGCCAATCGCGCCACCGCCCGCCTCATCGCGGCGATCGCACGCGCGCCAAAAGGCGCAGTCGTGCTGCCCGACCTCGACCTCAACCTCGACGAGCGCGCATGGGGCATGATCGGCTCGAGCAAGGACCCTTCGCTCGGCGTCGCCGGCCATCCGCAGGCGCTGCTCAATCGGCTGATTGGCGAAATCGGCGTCAGCCGCGAGGACGTGACGCCGCTCGGCTTAGCCCCGCCCGCGCTCGCCGCGCGCTCCGCTTTCCTGAGCGAAGCGCTTCGTCCGTCGGAATCGACCGATCTCTGGCGCGAGCGCGGGTGGACGCTGTCGCCGCTCTCCCTCGCCGCCGCGCTTCAGGGCGTCACCATCGTCGCCGCCGACAACGAGAATGAGGAGGGCGTGGCGCTGGCGATCGCCATGCGCGAGACGCTGGAGACGCCGGGCAAAACCGCGGCGCTCATCACGCCCGACCCGTCGATCGCGCGCCGCGTCTCGGCCGAGCTCGCCCGCTGGGGCGTCGAGGTCGAGGATTCGGCCGGGCGCACGCTGGGGCAAAGCCCCGCTGGCGCGCTGGCGAGGGTCGTCCTCGAAGCGGCGATCGAATTCACGCCGCAGTCGTTTCTCGCGCTCCTCGCGCATGGCTCGGTCCGCTTCGGCCGCTCGCTCGGCCAAGTCGAGGCCGCGGCGCGGGCGCTCGAGCTTGCGATCTTTCGCGCCATCCCTCTCGCCTTGCTCGACGATCTCGATCGGGCTTTCGTCGCGGCGCGCGAGGCTGCAGAGGAGCGTCACGCGCACCCGGCGATCCGGCGCGTCAGCGAACGCGAGCGGCAGGCGGCGGAGGCGCTCGCGCGCGAAGTCGCAGCCGCGCTTGCGCCGTTGCGCGCCCTTGGGCCCTCCGCTTCGTTGCGCGACTGCCTCATTCAGCATCGCGCCGCGCTCTCCGCCGCGGTTGCGGGCGCGCATGGCTCGCAAGGGGAGGCGCACGGGTTCGAGCCATTGGCCGAGCTCATGGACGAATGGAGCGAGGCGGCTGTCGGGAGCTTCCCGGCCGCGCTCGTCGAATACGCGGCCCTGTTCGACGATGCGTTAGCGGCGGCGCGCGCGCCGCCGACGAGCGGAGGCCATCCGCGCCTCGTGATCCTTGGTCTTTTGGAGGCGCGTCTCCTGAGCTTCGATCGCGTGCTTCTGGCGGGTCTCGACGAAACGGTCTGGCCGCCGGCGGTCAGGACCGACGCCTTTCTCAACCGCCCGATGCGCGCCGAGCTCGGGCTTTCGGCCCCGGAACGGCGCATCGGCCAGACGGCGCATGATTTTGTCGCAGCGCTCGGCGCGCCCGAGGCGATCCTCAGCCGGGCGAAGAAACGCGGCGGCGAGCCGACCGTCGCCTCCCGCTTTCTGCAGCGCATGGCGGCGGCTGCGGGCGCCGACGCCATGAAGGAGCCGCAGGAGCGCGGCGAGCGCTATCTTGAATACGCCCGCGCTCTCGACCGGCCAGCCGAGCTTAAGCCGCAGAGAAGGCCGGCGCCGCGCCCGCCGGTCGAACTGCGGCCCAAGGCGCTCAGCGTCACCCGGGTCGAGGTCCTGCGCCGCGATCCCTATGCGATCTACGCCGAATATATTCTCCGCCTGAAGGCGCTCGAGGCGGTCAAACGCGACGACCGCCCGCGCGAAACCGGCATGGCGTGGCACGCGAGCTTGCAGGAGTTCGTCGAGGCCTATCCGTCCGGCGGCCTTCCGCCTGAGGCGCGCGAGCGTCTCATGTCGATTGCGCAGGCGCGCTTTGCGCTCTTGCGCGCCGATCCGGCCTTCGCGCTCCACTGGCCGAACATCGAAAAGGGCCTCGACTTCTTTCTCGCCTTCGAGGGCGAAACTCGCGGCGCCATTCAGCAAATCTGGGTCGAGCGGCAGGGCGCGATCGCCGTGCCGCTCGCGACCGGAGCGCCGTTCAAACTGAGCGCGCGGGCGGACCGGATCGATCGTCTTCGTTCGGGCGCCGCGAGAATCATCGACTACAAAAGCGGAGCGCCGCCGAGCGCCAGGGAGGTCAAGGCCGGTTTTTCGCCCCAACTGACATTGGAAGCCGCTCTGCTGGGCCGGGGCGGATTTGAGGGCCTCCCGCCGCTTGAAACCGTGGAGGCGATTTATCTCAAGCTCGGCGGCGCTGCGGGCGGCGAGGAAAAACCCGCAGGCGGAAAGAGCGAGAACATCGGCGCCCTCGCCGAGCAGCATTTCGCCGGACTTCAGATGCTGCTCGACGCGTTCGCCAGCGAAGAGACGCCTTATCTGTCGCGCCCGTTCCCCAAATTCGCGCCTCGCTTCTCGGACTACGACCATCTCGCGCGCGTCAAGGAATGGTCGGCGACAGGCGGCGAGAGCGATACCGGCGAGACGCAATGAGCCGCTTTCTCGCCATACCGGAACCGTTGAGGCTGCGACAGGCGCGGGCCTCGAATCCGGCGGCTTCCGCCTGGGTCTCCGCCAACGCCGGCAGCGGCAAGACCCATGTGCTGACCCAGCGGGTGCTGCGGCTTTTGCTCGATGGAACGGCGCCGGCGCAGATCCTGTGCCTCGCCTACACCAAGGCGGCCGCGGCAAACATGGCCGAGCGGGTGTTCGGCAAACTCGCGCTATGGACGAGCCTCGACGACAAGGCCTTGACGCAGGCGATCGTCGACAGTGGCGCGTCCACGCCGCGTCCGCATGACCTCATCTTCGCGCGGCAATTGTTCGCCCGCGCCATCGAGACGCCGGGCGGCCTCAAGATTCAGACGCTGCACGCCTTCGCCGAGAGGCTGCTTAGACTCTTTCCCTTCGAAGCCAATGTCCCGGCGCATTTCAACGTTCTCGACGAAACCGAATCGAAGCGGCTGCTCACCCAGGCGCGCGACGCCGCGCTCGCCGAACTCGCGGCCTCGAGCGAAAGCAGGAACGCCCTCGATCTGGTGGCGCGCGAATCGGGCGCGGCGCGATTCGACGAGCTTCTGACGGAGGCGCTTCGTTGCGCCGAAATCTTCGAGGCTCATGACGATGTGAAAAGCTACGCGGCCGTGTTGCGCGTTCCGCTGGGTCTTTCGCCGGGCGCGACGGTCGCGAGCGTCGAAGCGGAGATGCTTGGCGGCGACACCGGGCGCGCGCGGCGCGAGCGATGGGCCGAACGCCTCGAGACCGGTAGGAAGCACGACTGCAATATCGCCGCGAGCCTTCGCGCGGCGAATCGCGAAGTTCCGCAGCGGGATCGCGTCCAGGGTCTGCTCGACGCGTTTTTCAAGGAGAACGGCGAGGGGGGCCCTCGCGGCGGTGAGAACGGCGCCATCGCGACCAGGGACCTGGCCCGGGACGACCCGTCTCTCGAAGAGGATCTGCGCCGTGAGCAGGCGCGCCTGCTTGCCTTGCGCGAGAGAAGGCGCGCCGCGCTCACGCTGGAGCGCAGCGCCGCGCTGTTCGTCGTCGTCCGGTCGATCCTCGCGGCCTTCGCGCGGATGAAGGCCGAGCACGGCGCGCTCGACTTCAGCGACCAGATCGCGCGCGCGCTTGCGCTGGTGACGCGGTCAAGCGCGGCTTGGGTGCTGCACAAGCTCGACTACGGGCTCGATCACCTGCTGCTCGATGAAGCGCAGGACGCCTCCGCGCCGCAATGGGGCATTCTCGCCGCCATGAGCGCCGAATTTTTCGCCGGCGCCGGCGCACGGCCCAAGGACCGCACGATCTTCGCGGTCGGCGACGAGAAGCAGTCCATCTTCGCCTTCCAGGGCGCGGCGCCCCGGATGTTCGCGGAAATGAAGCACGATTTCGCCGAGCGTCACCGCGAGGCGAAGCGGGCTTTCGCCGACGTGCCGCTGACCTTCTCGTTCCGGTCGTCGCAGACGATTCTCGACGCGGTCGACATGACCTTCCGGCGCGAGCTCGCGTGGCGCGACGTCGCGGCCCCCGGGGAGCCGCCGCCAAGTCACCAGGCCATTCGCGACTTGAAAGGCGTGGTCGAACTCTGGCCGCCGATCGCTCCAACGCCGGCGCCGGACCCCGAAGACTGGAGCATGCCGCTCGATCCGCCCGCCCAGGATGACCCTCCGGTGATCCTCGCCAGGCGGATCGCCGAAGTGATCAAAGGCTGGCTCAAGCCCGCCTCGCATGAGCGGGTGATCGACCCGGATACGGGTGAAATGCGCCGCATTCGCGAGAGCGACGTCATGATCCTGGTTCGCACCCGCAACGCCTTTTTCGAGGCGATGATCCGGGCGCTCAAGTCGGCGAACGTGAAGGCCGCCGGCGCCGACCGGCTCAAGCTCAAGGACCATATCGCGGTGATGGATCTCATCGCCGCCGGCCGGGCGGCGATGCTGCCGGACGACGATCTGACGCTGGCCTCAGTGCTCAAGTCGCCGCTCATCGGCCTCGACGACGACGCGCTCATGAAGATTGCGACGGGGCGGAGCGGCTCGCTCGCCGACGCGCTGAAGCGCGCCGACGAGGGCGTGGCGTCTGAAGCCGCGCGCCGGCTCGAAGTTTGGTGCGGGCGGGCGAAGACGCTTTCGCCCTTCGCCTTCTACGGCTTCCTGCTCGGCCAAGACGGCGGCCGGCGCGCGCTGATCGGCCGGCTCGGACCAGAAGCCGCCGACCCGATCGACGAATTCCTGACGCTCGCGCTCATGCATGAGCAGTGCGAAGCGCCGTCGCTCCACAACTTTCTGAGCGAGGTTGAATCCGCCGATGTCGAAATCAAACGCGACATGGAGGTCGAGACGGAGGGCGTGAGGGTGCTGACCGTCCACGCCAGCAAGGGGCTCGAGGCGCCGATCGTCTTTCTGCCCGACGCCTGCGGCGGTCCGGACGCGAGGCACGAACCCAAGCTCATGCGCCTCACGCCGCGGCCGGGCGACCCGCCGGTCCTGGCCTGGCCCAGGAAGTCGGCGGAGGACGCCGACGCAGTCGCCGCGGCGCGAGCCGAGGCGCGCGCGGCTCAGGCGGGCGAGCACCGGCGCTTGCTTTATGTCGCCATGACGCGGGCGGCCCAGCGCCTCATTGTCGCCGGCTACGAGACCTCGAGGCGCCGTCCGGACGATTGCTGGTATAATCTCGTTGAGGCAGGCCTCGCCGACAAGCTCGTCGAAGCGCCAGCCCCGTTCCGCGGCGCCGAGACAATCCTCTCTTCGGCGAATCGCTTCGCGCCAAGGATGCGGCCGGAACGGCGCCCCTTCCCGTCCCGCGACGCACTGCCCGGCTGGCTTCTCGCCCAAGCGGCGCCCGAGGCCGCCGCCGCTCCCCTCAACCCTTCGCGCGCCGGCGGGGGCCGCGGGGGCGACCCGGAACGGGCGCTCGAGGGACGGCTCGCCCACGCGCTCATCGAAATGCTGCCCAGTCTCCTGCCGGAGCGGCGCCTAGGCGCCGCCATGGCCTATCTCGAGGCCTGGGGCGGCGCGCTTGCCGAATCCGCGCGCGCGGCTCTGGCCTTAAAAGTGCTCGCGGCGATCGACGCGCCTGAACTGAGCCCTCTCTTTGGACCGCGCGCTAGAGCCGAGGTCCCGCTGACGGGGCTTCTGCAGCGGCCTGGGCGGCCCGACCTCCCTTACAGCGGACGCCTTGACCAACTCGTTGCAACCGGCGAAGGTGTATTGATCGTTGATTTCAAACTCGGGGAAAAGCCAATTCACCCAGCGCAAGCCCATGTCGCGCAGCTCGCCCTTTATCGCCTCGCCCTGCAGCCGCTGTACCCGGGGTTGCCAATTCGCGCGGCTCTCGTCTATCTGGACGGCCCGACGCTCGCGCCGATTGGGGAAGCCGAGCTCGAGGCGTCGCTCAACGCCATCGCCCAGGCGTCGTAGGAGGCGTCATAGACATGCCACAGACCCCCCGTAGTTTTGCCGTTTTTCCTGCAATTCCGCAGGGAAGCAATGTCTTGATCGCCTTGAAGAGGTCGCATTTGCTGGCCAAGGTCGCAACGATGGCGAGCGAAACTCGGCAGGGCGGGCGCCCGGGACTTTTGCATTTTGATCTGGGGAAGCTTAGGCGGGGGCCAAGGCGCGGCGGCGTCTGCGCGGCAGCCGGGCTTGCTTTTGCAATGGCGCTCGCGGGCGGGGAACGGCCCGCCGAATCACAGAAAATCCCGTACGGCATGGTGCCTTATAGCCATCCGGTTTTTAAGAACGGGAAGCGCATGTTGTGGCATGGCGCGTGGCGCGGCAGCCTGGGCAAATACGCCCGCCGGGGCGCCAGGGCCGCTGAAGCGAGCCCGCGCTGGCGCTCGCGCCTGAGCCGCAGGCGCCGGCCGCCTCGAAGGGATTTACAATCCTTGCCGACCCTGGGGACGCCAGGGCGAGCCGGATGGCCCGGGATTTCGCGACGGTCATGAGCGCCAGCGGGACCCCCGGGCGCGTGATCGTGGGCTCCACTTCGCCAAACGGCCTTGGCAAGGTCCTCAAGGGCGATATGGCGGACTTCGCCATCGTCTCGCTCGACAGCCTTCTGTCCAGCGCCAAGGGCGATTCGGAATGGATCAAGCGCGCCCCGTTCGTCGCCCGCCTCGCGCCGGAGACCCTGGCGGTAATCGCGCCTCGCGAGGTCAAGTCGATCAACGACTTACAGGGAAAAACGGTGAGCTTCGGCGATCTGGACAGCGCCACGTCGACCAGCGGCAGAATGCTGTTTTCTCGCTTGGGCGTGACTGCGAATCAGACGAACGGGCCGCTCCCGGAAGCGCTCGACCGTCTCGCGGCGGGCAAGGTCGACGCGGTTGTGGTGCTTGGCGCCGAAGAAGGCGCCGCCCTTGACGATTTCGGCGCCGATGGGCGGTTCCACATCGTGAGCATTCCCTGGTCGCCCGCTCTGGAGCCAGTCTACGCCCCGGCGCATGTCACGGCGGTCGAGCGTCCCAATCTTGTCAGCGCGACGAATCCTGTCGAAACGATCGGCGAGCCGATGGCCCTCGTCGCGCTCGATGCGGTGACGGGATCGGCGCGCGCCGAGGCGCTCGGACAGGTGGCGCGCGGCTTCTTCGACAATTATGACGGCTTCCTGCGCGACGACCGCGATCCGCACTGGCGGGAGGTCAATCTTGCGGCTGACGCCTCTTCGCCAAACCAGCCATGGCCCCGGCTCGCGGCGGCGCAAACCTGGCTCGATGCGAAAAAGCCGTCGGCCGATGGATCTCTCGACGCGTTCCGCGCTTCCGCCAAGTCTGCTGCTAATTCGACCGGCTGGCCAAGCGCGGCGGATTCGGATCGGCTCTATGACGGCCTGACCCGCTGGCGCGGACTGACGCAATAAGGGAGGCGAACGCTGGCCATTTCCTGGAAAGCGCTTTCGAGCGTCCTCGGGGCGCTCATCGCCGGCATGCTGGTGTTAGCGTGCTGGCCCCGGCTCGAGCCGTCGGCGGTTCACATGAAGGCTGTGGTCGAGCAGCCTGTTTTCGTCACCCCGCTTCCCGCCCCGGCCGCGCGGAAGGGGCCGATGGTCCAGTCGATCGCCAAGGACGCGATCGGCAAGCTGGCGCTCGCCTTGCGCGACCAGCCCGCGGCCTCAGCAGCGCAACAAGCCGGCAGCCCTGGCGCGGCGCTGGCGATACCGATCAACGAAGGGCGCAGGCTTTGCGCGGAAGGCCTCGTGGCGTTCGCCAAGGGCGACATCGCAACCGCCCGCGCGTTTTTTGTTAGCGCCGCCCAGGCTGGCGACCCTCGCGCGCTTGTTGCGCTCGGCGACACCTTCGATCCGGCGACTCTCACGCGTCTTGGCGTCATCGGGCTCAAGGGCGATGGGGCCAAGGCGCGCGACTATTATGCGCGGGCGCTCGCCGCGGGCGCCCGCGGCGCGCGTGAGCGACTCGCTTCCCTAGCGTCGGAGTAAGCGCGCTCAGTCAGGCGAGCGCGATCCGCGGCGTCGGGCCGGCGGCGCGAACGCGCTCGTCGGCATGCGTCTCGAACCGCTTGAAATTGTCGCGGAACATCTGCACGAGCCGACCGGCGACTTCGGCGAACTCGGCCTTGCTGCGCCAGGTCTTGATCGGTTCGAGAATATGCGGCTCGACGCCGGGAACCTGCGACGGCACGGCCAGGCCGAAATAGGGGTCGGTGCGAAAATCCGCCCGGTGCAGGGAGCCGTCGAGCGCCGCCGCCGCCAGGCGGCGCGTCACCCGGATCGGCATCCGCCGTCCAGCGCCGAACTTGCCCCCGGTCCACCCGGTGTTGACGAGCCAGCAATCGACATGGTGCCGCGCCACCAGTTCGCGCAGAAGCTCGCCATAAACAGTCGGATGCAGCGGCAGGAACGGCGCGCCGAAACAGGTCGAAAACGTCGCCTGCGGCTCGGTCACGCCCTTCTCCGTCCCCGCCACCTTGGCGGTGTAGCCGGACAGGAAATGATACATCGCCTGCGCTGGGTCGAGCTTGGCGATCGGCGGCAGCACCCCGAAAGCGTCGCAGGTCAGCATGATGATGTTCTTGGGATGACCGGCGCGGCCGGTCGCCGAGGCGTTGGCGATGAAATGAAGCGGATAGGCGATGCGGGTGTTCTCGGTCCTGGAATCGTCGTCGAAGTCGGGCGTCCTCAACTCGGGATCGAGCGTCACATTCTCCATCACGGTGCCGAAACGTTCGGTCGTCGAATGGATCTCGGGCTCGGCCTCGCGAGACAGCTTGATCGCCTTGGCGTAGCAGCCGCCTTCGAAATTGAAGATTCCGTTTCGGCCCCAGCCATGCTCGTCGTCGCCGATCAGCGTGCGCTGCGGATCGGCGGAGAGCGTGGTCTTGCCGGTGCCGGAGAGGCCGAAGAAGATCGCCGCATCGCCGTCCTTGCCCACATTGGCCGAGCAATGCATCGGCATGACCTGTTTTTGCGGCAGGAGGTAGTTGAGGACAGTGAACACCGCCTTCTTCATCTCGCCCGCGTAGCTCGTGCCCCCGATGAGCACGATCTTGCGGGTGAAGTCGCAGGCGATGATCGTCTCGCTCCGCGCCCCGTGCCGCTTGGGGTCGGCGCGGAATGAAGGCAGATCGACGATCGTCAGCTCGGGAATGAAGCCGGCCAGCTCCTCCGCGGGGGGACGGATCAAAAGATTGCGGATGAAGAGCGAGTGCCAAGCGTATTCGGTGAAGACGCGCGCGCGCAAGCGCAACGCCGGATCCGCCCCGGCGTAAAGGTCCTGAGCGAACAGCGTCTTGCCTCTGGCGTGGGCGATGAAGTCGGCGAACAGCGCGTCGAAATGCTCGGACGTCATGGCGTTGTTGTTGTCCCACCAGACGGCCGCGTCCGTCTTGGCGTCGCGCACCACGAACTTGTCCTTCGGGCTGCGTCCCGTATGCGCTCCCGTATCGGCGACCAGGGCCCCATGCGCGGCGATCCGCGCTTCCTGGCGCTGCAGCGCTTGCTCGTAGAGCTGCGGCGCGCCGAAGTTCCAGTTGATCTCGGCAAGATCGCGGAAGCCGAACTTTTCCGCCCCGAAGTCGACGTTGCGCGCGCCGTTCTCGATCATGACCTCAACCGTCCCCCGAAATGCGCGCGTTGGCGCGCGAACAATCCAAGCAAGTTGATCCTGAACCGTCAACCCGGCGAAATCGGGACGCGCCAGCGCGGCTTGCGGCCAGCCGGCGCCGCCGTCAAACGCCAAACAGGCGTTCCGCATTGCCGTGCGCTATCCTCATCCGGTCACTGTCGCTGACCGGCACGCAGTCGAGAAAAGCGCGGCCCTCAGCCATCGACTGATAGGGATGGTCGGTCGAAAACATGATGCGGTCGACGCCGACCTGCAGCATCAGTTCGAGGAACGTCGGCAGGAAGTTGAAGCCAGCGAATGTGTAATGGACGTTCTCGCGCAGATAGGCGCTGATCGGCTTTTTCAGTTTGGTCATCGCCGGCGCCATGACATCGACCCGCTGAAGCATGAACGGCAGCGTCTCGCCCATGTGCCCAATAACGATCTGCAACTCGGGATGCGCGTCGAAAACGCCGCCGACAACCATCCTGAGCACATGCAGCGCCGTCTCGATGTGCCAGCCCCATCCGGGGCCCGCCATCATCTCGCCGACCATCGGCTGAAGGCCGCCGAACCAGGCGTCGATCACCGGCTGAGGCGGCTGCGTCGGATGGAGATAGATCGGCAGCTTGCGCCGCTCCGCCCGCGCCAGGACCGGCCAGAAGAAGCGGTCGTCTAGATAGCGTCCACGGCGATGGCCGTTGATGACGACGCCCTTGAACCCATGCTCGCCGACCGCACGCTCGAGCTCCGTGACCGCGGCCGGCGGGTCGGCGACCGGCAGCGCCGCCAGGCCGAAGAATTGCGCCGGATGGCGCCGGACAGCTTCCGCGAGCGCGTCGTTCGTGCTTCGCGCGAACGCCTTCGCCTCTTCGACATCGAGTTGTTCGACGCCGGGCACAGTCAGCGAAAGCGCCTGCATGGTCACGCCGGCGGCGTCTATCGCCGCGACGCGGCCCTCGCCGATATCGACAAGGTTATCGACGAGCGCCGCGAATCTGCCGCCAACCTTCTCGGCCCGCTCCTTCAGCCCGCAGGCGGGGCCGTCGAGAAAAGCGGGCGTGGCGAAATGTTCCTCGAGGGCGATGGTGCGCATCGGGCGCCTCTCTGTCAGCGACAGGGGCCGCCCGCCGATGCGCCGCCCCTGGGACTTACCGTCGCGTGACGGGGCGCGCCAGGGCCCCTACTTCTTCCCCTTCACATAGGCGATGTAGCCTTCGACGTCCTTCGCGGGTTCCGCGTAGGCGTCGCCCAGCGCCTTGGCGACCGCGCCCATGAAGGTCTTGGCCCATTCGGGATAGGAGTAGTCGATGACCTTGAGGAATTCGAGGCTCGCCGCGAGGCGAATGTCAGCGATCGAGACGTGGTCGCCGCCGATGAAGGTCTTGCCCTCGAGGAAGAACTTGTGGAGCGCGGCGAGCGTCTCGCCGACCGCCCCGACGGCCGACTGTTGCGCCTTCTCCTTCTCCGCCGGCGTGGCGTCGCTCGCGCCGACTTCGCCCGCATATTGCGGAAAGCCCAGCGCGCCATAGGTCGAGCGCACGATATAAGGATAGAGCGTGCCGACGATATAGAACATCGCGCTGTCCACCATCGCCCGCTTTTCCGGCTCGGTCGGATAGAACCTGTCGAGATGATGCTTGTTGCAGAGATACTGCATGATCGCGCAGCTCTCCCACATCACGCCCTTCGGCAGGCCCGGCGCCTCCATCATTGGCGTCAGGTGTGCGGGATTCCTGGCGAGAAAATCCTCAGTGCGGGTCTTGCCGTAGACGTCGTCCTCGGTGAAATCTAGCTTGGCCGCGCGAACGAACACCCGCGCGGTCATGTTGTTGACGCTCGGCTTGATGACGTGGAGCTTGATTGCGGACATGGGGCTTCCTCCTATTTGCTGGCGATGAGCTCAGGCGCGTGGCTGCGCTGGTATGGATCCCTGGGCGAGCGGTCCGCCGACAGGCTCTTGGTCGCCGACTTGACCAGACTTTCGATCGCGTCGGCGAGGTGGACTTCGTTGATCGCGCGGTCGCCGCGCGCGACGCGCAGATTGTGGGCGGCGAACAAGACGTCCGAGCGGGTGAAGCCATGCGGAGCGTCGAATTTCCAGCACGAAAGCTCGATCAAGAGCCCGAGCGGATCCTCGAAATAGATCGCGTCGAAGATCATCCGGTCGCGCACGCCGGTGTTCGGAATGCCGCGCGCGCCGAGCCGCTCGACCGCCTGCATGAACACGGCGCGCGAGACGTTAAACGCCATATGGTGCACGCAGCCGGGGTCAGTCGGGGTGCGGCGATGAACAGGCTTGCGGTCCTCGTTGGTGAACACGGTGATGAGCCGCCCGTCGCCGGGATCGAAATAGATGTGGCTCTCGCCGGCGTTGTCGAGATTGGGCTGCTCGAAGATGAAAGGCATGCCGAGCACGCCCTCCCAGAAGTCGATCGAGGTCTCCCGATCGGCGCCAACCAGCGTGACATGATGCAGACCCTGGGTCTGAAGCTTTTGCATGGGCCTCCTCCTCAGACTTTTTCGACGAGTTTGGACTTGTATTCGCTGCGCGGGAGAGCGCCCGGGGCGACAAGCGTGATCTCGGTCGTGACCAGAAGCTTATCACGCAAACGAGCGCGGATGCGGTCGGCGAGGCCCTCGGGCGCCTCCCCCGACGCGAGTTCGACGCTGACCGGCAGCGGCGGCTCCTGCCTGACGCCAGCGACACGCGGGCGTATCACGATGACGCCGGCGACCGCCGGCTGAAACTCGTTGACCACCTCGCGCAAGGCGGAGGGAAACACGTTGACGCCGCGCACGATCAGCATGTCGTCGGTGCGGCCGATGCAGCGCACGCGCGGGCTCGTGCGCCCGCAGGCGCATTTGCCCACGCTCAAGCGCACATGGTCGCGGGTGCGAAAGCGCAGGAGCGGCGCCGAGCGATTGACAAGATGGGTGAGCACGAGCTCGCCTTCGGCGCCGTCGGCAAGCGGAATGGCGGCGCCTGTCTCCGGGTCGATCAGCTCGAAATGCACGAAGCCCCGGCCGCTGAAATGCATGCCGGCCTTCTGCTCGCACTCGCCCCATAGGGAAACGGAAATGTCGCCGATGCCCATCGCTTCGGTGACGCTCGCGCCCCAGGCCGCTTCGAGCGTGGCGCGCATCGCGGGCTCCCCGCCTCCGGGCTCGCCCGCGACCATCACACGGGTGACGCTAGACTTCTCAAGGTCCCTGCCGCGCGCCGCCGCCCATTCGGCAAGATGCAGGGCGTAAGAGGGCGTCATTGCGACGACCGTCGGCTTGAGCAGCTCGACTGCGGCGACGAGGCGCTCGGTGTTTCCCGAGCCGACGGGAATATGGCAGAGGCCGAGCCGGTCGAAGGCGCCGAGCGCAGCCCCGGCGACGAAGGGCCCGGCGTTATAGGTCGAGACGATGCGCTCACCGCGCGTTAAGCCGGAGGCCGCGTAGGAGCGCGCGGACGTGCGCACCCAGACTTCGAGGTCGGCGGCGGTCAGCGGAATATAGCTTGGCGTTCCGGTCGTGCCGCTGGTCGAATAGATGCGCACGATCTCCTCGCGCGATGCGGTCCGGTGCGTCCCGATCGGCTCGTCAGCCGAGCGCGAGCGCCTCAGTTCGTCCTTTTCCGTCAGCGGCACGCCTTCGATCGCCTCGAGGCCGCCGACCGCGCCATGCGTGGCGAAGCCGGCGCGCTCCAGCTTCTCGCGATAGAAGCGCGACCGCCCGAACAGATATTCGATCTGCTTGAGATAGAGCGGCGCATCCAATCGCGCCTGCTCCTCCCACGGCGCCAGCTCGATGTCGGGCTCGACGATCATCGGGCGGCGCCCTCCACGTCGGCTGTATGAACGATCGCTTCCTCGCCCTTCGAGGCCATGAGGAAGCCGATCGGCGTCTCCGCCTCCTCCATGCAATGGGCGATGAGCCCGGCGGTGCGGGCGAGGATCGGCGCGGCGCGGATGAGGCCGACGGGGACGTCGGCGTCGCGGAGCGTCGCCGCGATGGTCATCGAGACGTTCATCGGCAGCGGCTTGCCCCAGACCTCGGCCGCCGCTTTGGTCAGCGCAAGGGCCGCGTCAACCGAGCGGCCGGCGATTCCGCGCTCACGCGCGAGCGCGATCATGCGCTCGGCGCGCGGATCGACGGGCTTATGCAGCGGATGGCCATAGCCGGGAAGCGGCTGGCGCCGCTCGCGATATTCGCGCGCCAGCGCGAGGGCGGCTGCATCAAGCGCCCCGCCCGCGTCGACACGCGCCAGCACATCCTCGATCACCTTCCGGCAGAGGTCGGCCGTGCCCAGAATCACCGAGCCGCAGCCAAGCACGCCGGCGGCGATTGCGGCCTGAAGCGCCGCAGGATCGGCGTCGTAGGTCATCCGCGCCGCCTGGACCGATGGCGTCAGCCCATGCTCGGCGAGCGCCACCAGGGTCAGATCGAGAAAGAAGCGCTGCTCGTCGGTCGGCGCCCGGCCGGTCGCGAGCAGGAAGACATAGTCGGTGAAGCCCACACGGCCCATGAGATCATTGACGAGATCGAGGCCGCGCACCGTGATCCTGTCGCTCGACGCTACGGAGATCGCGGTTCGGGCGGCCCCCGGCTTGCCGATCAGCATGGCGTTCCCTTCCCGTCCGATCCCTTTCCGCGTGCGGCGAATGGGTGTAGGACGATTGTAGGACAATATCAGAGGTGCCGCTCGTGTCAAACGCCGCCGTCAGGAGAAACGGAAAGACCGGCCAGGCGCCGCCGCGACGAAGGCGGGCGCGTGCGCCCGTCCCCCCGGCGCATGGCGCGACCGTCGCCTTCATCGTCGAGCGCTTGCGCGAGGACATTTGGGCCGGGCGCCTCGAGCCTGGATCGCGGCTTATAGAATCCGACCTGACCGCCCGCTTCGCGGTCAGCCGCGGGCCAGTGCGGGAGGGCTTGAGGCGCCTCAGCGCGGACGGGCTGATCGAGCATCGGCCGCATCGCGGAGCGGTGGTCCGGCGCTTGACCGAGCGCGAGATCCGCGAACTGTTCCTGATCCGGATCGAAATGGAGGCGCTCGCCGCCCGCCTTGCCGCCGTAGCCGACGCGCCCCAGCGGCGCACGCGTTTTGCCGCCTCGATCGATCCGATCCATTCCGACGCGCCGCGCAACCCTTGCGATTATCTCAAGGAGAACGCCGCCTTCCACGACGCCGTGATGGCGCTCGCGGACAATCTCGAGCTGCGCGATCTGGCGGTGCGGCTGCAGCTGCCGCTGATCATGGCGCAGGTCGGCGACGTGCTGACGCCTCCCGTGCTCGAGGCGTCGGTCCGCGAGCATCGCTTGATAGCCGAGGCGATCTTAGCGCGTGACCCGGAGGCCGCGTCGGCGCGGATGCGCGAGCATCTCGAACGGGCCGCGGCGGTGGCGCTCAAGGCGCGCGCTGCTCCTGCAACGGCGGAAAGAGGAAGCGACGTCCCGCCGCCGGCGCCTCGCACGCAGCGCTCAAGCCGTTCGCGCTAATCCCGCCTTCGCTCTCCTCAATACGCGGTTCCTCGGGTTGCGCGCGTCGATGTCCCATTGTACGCGGCGGCGCGACCCGATTCCGCTGCCTCATCGCCAGCGAGACGTCTCGGTTCGGGCGCTTCTGCGAGGCAAGTGATGATAACGGTCTGGATAAGCCTTGGCGTCGCGGCCTTGACTTTCGCGTTTGGATTGGCCGGACTTTATCTGCAAAAGCTCTTGCCCGAGGGGCACACCTCGGATCGCTCGCGCGAGATGATCGGGGCGGTCATCGGGCTCATCTCGCTGTTGCTCGCGCTGGTGCTCGGAACCCTGATCGGCTCGGCTTACAGCTTCTACTCGACGCAGAAGTCGGAAATGGAGACTTTCGCCTCCAGGGCGCTGCAGCTCGACATGGCGCTCGCCGAATACGGTCCGGAGACGGCTGCGGCGCGCGCCCAGATGAAAGACACGCTGACGATGGTTCGCCGAATGCTGTGGTGGCGCGACGAATCGGCAACGATGCGGCCGGATTTCACCGTCGCCGAACCCATCCCGCATCTGAAGGCGACGGACGCGTATGTCGCTTCGCTCGACCCGAAGACCGCGGCTCAAAAACAATTCCAGGCCGCCGCGGCGGGATACGCCAGCGCCATGGAGCAGACCCGGCTCCTCATCTCGCTGCAACTCGCAAGCCCGGTCTCCTGGCCCTTGGTCGGGATTGTGGTGTCATGGGCGATGATCCTGTTTTGCGGTTTCGGCGTGCTGTCGCGGATCAACGCGACCACGATCGCAGCTCTGGCCTTCGGCGCTTTCGCCGTCGGAAGCGCCCTCTTCCTCATCCTGGAGCTGAGCCAGCCGTTCACCGGCGTGTTCCGGCTCCCCTCCGCCGCCATCGACCAGATGCTGGCTTCGCTCGACAAGTAACGGGCCCCGCCCGGGCGGCCTCACGCCGCATAGCGCTCGATATCGACCGAAAGCCGCCGCGAGCTCCATGCGCCGGGCCTGGCGGCGAACACGCCCGCCATCCTGGTCCCACAGCTTGAGCACGCGCCCGCCGCGTCGAGCGCGTAAGCTGTGATCATATAGCCGTCGCGCCCGATCGCGCGCGCCCCGCAGGCCGGACAGAGCGTCGCCTGGCGCGCCGGATCGTGAACGTTGCCGACATAGACATGGTGAAGCCCGTTGCGGATGGCGATCGCGCGCGCCTTTTGCAGCGTAGGCGGCGGCGTCGGCGCCGTCTCCAGCATGTGATAATCGGGATGGAAGGCGGTGAAATGCAGGGGGACGTCCGGCTTCAATTCGCGCGCCACCCATTGCGTCAGCGCGTCGAGCTCCTCGTCGGAATCGTTCTCGCCCGGAATGAGCAAGGTCGTGATTTCCGTCCAGACATTCGTCTCGTGAACGAGATATTTGAGCGTTTCCAGCACCGGCTCGAGCGAGCCTGCGCAGCGCTTGGCGTAGAAGCGCTCGGTGAACGCCTTGAGGTCCACGTTCGCCGCGTCCATGCCCGCGAACAGGCGCTTGCGCGGCTCTTCGCAGATAAAGCCCGCGGTGACGGCGACGTTCTTCACGCCGACCGCGCGACAGGCGGCCGCCGTGTCGAGCGCGTATTCCATGAAGATGACAGGATCGTTATAGGTATAGGCGACGCTCGCGCACTTAAGCCGCTCGGCTGCGCGCGCGATGGTCTCCGGCATGGCGAGCGCGCTCAAGCGCGCTGTTTCGCGGCTCTTCGAGATGTCCCAGTTCTGGCAGAACGAGCAGGCGAGGTTGCAGCCGGCCGTGCCGAACGAGAGGACCGACGAGCCGGGCAGGAAGTGGTTGAGCGGCTTCTTCTCGATCGGATCGACGCAGAAGCCGGTCGACCGGCCGTAAGCCGTCAGCTCCATGCCCTCGCCGTCCTCGCGGGCGCGGCGCACGAAGCACAAGCCCCGCTGGCCTGGGCGCATTTTGCACAAGCGCGGGCATAAGGAACAGGCGATCCGCCCGTCCTCGAGCTTCGTCCAGTACCCGACATTGACGCAGTCAGCGTCCATCACCCTCCCCACTCTCGCGGCCGTTGTAGCTTCCCAATATGTCGCGAGCGCGGCGCGCGTTTGCAAGGGCGCCGCCCTGCCCCGGCGACCGCTCGCCCAACGCGCCGCCCTGGCGCGGCGCCTTGCGGGCGCCTATATTTCGCCGGGGAAAGCGATGGGGCCCATGCGAGCAGGCGAAGTCCACCCCGCGCAGGTCGCGGGAATGTTTTATCCGGCGGAGCCGGATGCGCTGAGCGCCTTGATTGCCGACGTGCGCCACCAGGCGCGGCCTGACGGAGGCGTCGCGCCAAAGGCGGTCGTCGCGCCGCACGCCGGCCTCGTCTATTCAGGCTCGGTCGCCGCGACCGCTTTCGGCCCGTGGGCGCGCCGCGCCGAGCCCATTCGTCGTGTCGTCATCGTCGGCCCGGCGCATCGCGTCGCGTTTCGCGGAATCGCCGTCCACCCCGCGGCAAGATGGCGCACCCCCCTCGGCGAGGTTCAGGTCGCGCCCGCCGCGCATGCCGAACTCGCCCAAGCGCGCGGCGTCTTCGTCGATTCGCGGCCGTTCGCCGGCGAGCATTCGCTCGAAATGCATCTCGTGATGCTGCAGGCGATGCTGCCGGGCCCGTTTGCAATCGTGCCCATTCTGGTCGGCGAGGCCGATCCCCAGTCGGTCGCCGAGGCCTTGCGCCGGGTCTGGGGCGGACCGGAGACGGTCGTCGCCGTCTCCTCGGACCTGTCGCATTTCCTCGACCAGCGAAGCGCCGAAGCGATCGATTCCGACACCGGCCGGCGCATCGAGACGCTCGACGCCGCGGCGCTCGACGGGCGCCGGGCCTGCGGCTTCGTGGCCATCAAGGGCGCGCTCGAGATCGCCGCCGAGCGCGACATGCGGGCGACCGGCCTGCATCTCGCGACATCGGCGGATGTTGGCGCCGACGCCTCGCGGGTCGTCGGCTACGGCGCTTTCGCGCTCGAGTGCGCGGCTACGGCCCGGCTTGCCGAGGCCGACCGCGAGCGTTTGCTCTCAGCCTGCATGGCCGCTCTCGGCTTGGCGACGCAGTCCGGCGGCAAGCCCCCCGCGCCGAGCCTTGACCACGGATCGCCCGTGCTTTCGCCCTGGCGCGCGACCTTTGTCACCTTGACCGAGAACGACCGGCTTCGCGGCTGCATCGGTTCGCTGAAATCCCATCGGCCACTCATCGACGACGCGCTCGCCAACACGACGCAGGCGGCGTTCGCCGACCCGCGCTTTGCGCCCCTCAAACCATCCGAACTGGCGGGGCTTCGCCTGGACATATCGATCCTCTCTCACCCGCGGCCCATTCCGGCAGGAAGCGAAGCCGAACTCGTGAGCGCGCTCGAGCCCGACCGCGACGGGCTGATTCTCACCGCCGGCAAGCGCCGCGCCCTCTTCCTGCCGAGCGTCTGGTGCCACGTCTTCGACGCCCGCGAGTTTGTACGCAACCTGATCGCCAAGGCCGGCTTCGAATCGAATCGCTGGCCAGAAGGGCTGGAGGCGAGGCGTTTCCGCGTCGAATCCTTCGGCGCGCCATGGCGGCGGATCGATTCGAACGACGTCGGATAACGACGGTCGATGCGCAGCCGTCCTGCCATTGAGCAATGTGCGAAGGCTTTTGGCGCCCGGCGCCTAACTCTGGGGCCTTCGACGCCTGCAAAAATGGCTCCCCCAAAAGAATGTGCGCACAACCGGCCGTAATCTGAAAAGTCTCTTGCCCTCAATAATGCCCCAATGCCAATGTAGCCTTGGGAACCAAAGAACAACGAGAACGTTTAATCCCGCAAACGAAACTGGGGGGCTCAAAAAGCGCAGGAGCCTGTCATGTGCGACTACTCGTTGGAGATGTATGGATCGCGCCCCGCCCGGGAGGGCGAGTTGTATGTTACGACGCGGTTCCCAAGCGGTTCGATCGGCTTCGCCTCGGGGGGCGATCCGCGCACCGCGGTTTGCATGCAGTGTGATACGAAAGTGATGCTGACGGACATTCCGCCGGCGCTGCAGGCGGCTCTCCGCGTCGGTGCGGAAGCCGAGACGACCTTCGCCCAGCGCGAGGCCGGCTTGTATCGTGATGGTCTGCGGCTGGCGGACGGGCGTTTTGTCTCGCTGCAGGACCTGCAGCCTGGCATCCACGCCCATGTGCCGGCGCTGCTCGAGCGTGACGGACTGAGCTTGGCGAAGACGCCAGAGGCCGTCGACTAAAAAGACTGGATCGACTTAAGTCGATTCCCGACCTCGGCCTGCGTCCGCCCTCAAGCGACACGCAGGCCGCGGAAGGTTAAGTGTTCCTCGTGACGCGCGATCCGGCGTCCCGATCCCCGCCCCCTTTTCCCTCCCCTCCGTACGCGTCTAGCGGCCAATCAAAGAAAATCCTGGACCGCCAGGTAAGCTCTGCTTCAGTTGTGCTCACTCAAACGGAAGGGGCGCGGCATGGATGTGGCGGTCCGTCGCATGGCTCTCCTGCTTGTCGCGGTCCTCGTCTGCGGAATCACTGTTTTCGCCGCAGACGAGGCTCGCGCTCATGAGGACGCCATCACCGGCGTTGTCAGCGGGCAGCAAATCCAGAAAGTCGGCTTCCGGGCCATGATCCAGAAGCAGGCGATCATGTTGAACCTTGCCGGCTCCGCTCGAAACAATCCAAACGGCACGGTCAGCATCAGCCTGCAAGGCGACAAGGACCGAATCGACAAGGCCCTCGAAGCCATCCGCGCCGGGAGCAAAAGGGCATCCCACGACAACACGGTCACCGTGACCGGCAGCCCTCTCGATCCCAATCTCAAGATGTTCACCGTCTTCGGCTGGACGTCCACGAGCCGAAACATCACCAACCCCTATGACCTGATTTTTCATTTGCGGCCAACCGACGACGAACTGTCGAAGAAACAGGCCGAGGCGGCCTGGAACGCGATCGCCGAGAGCACGCTCAAGGGTGACGATCTCAAGAAGTTCATGAATCGCCTCGGCGGCGAAGACTGAGGCGGAGGCGCGCATCAGAGCGCGCTGCCTTTGAATGGAATCGTCATCGCGAGGAGCGAAGCGACGCGGCGATCCAGAGGGGCGCCCAATAACTCCTGGATTGCTTCGCCATAGCCCGTCCGGAAGGATGGGTGTCTTCTGACGCCCTGCGGCTCGCAATGACGATCGCGGCGACCCATTGGCAGTTTGCTCGCCGCTATCCGCCGATGCGGGAGAAGATATCGCGCAACGGCGCCCCGCCCCAGGCCGAGGTGACAAAATCGTTGTGCTCGACCGACCCCGCGTCGACGAAAGCGACGACGCCGGGCGTGAGCTCGGCCGGCAAGCTGCTGGCGACCGGCACGCCCGCGGCCTCGAGCGCGCTTCGCACAGCGTCGTTGCCCGCCTGCGAGGAGGTCGAATAGGCGCTGACGAAGAAGGCGTTTCGCCCCGGGCCTTCCGCCCAGCTCACGAACTTCTCGCGCTCGCCGTAGAGCGCATCGAGCAGCACGAGCCCGCGGACACGGGACCCGTCGCCGCCGACGGCCAGCGAATAGGCGGCGGGCAGATAGCCGCCGCTATAGGCGACGATGATGACCGGCATCCGGCGAAAGGCGCCGCGCGCGTTCGGATAGAGATCGCCAAGCTTCCCCTGCGCCTCGCTTAAGAAAGCGGCGAAGCCTCCCGGCGACCAGAACCGTCCGGCGCTCGAATCCTGCGCGTCCACCGCGAGCTGCGGCGCCACCAGCACGGCGTTGAGGCCGGAATCGGCGAGCTGGCGCACGATCTGCTGGCGGGCGATGACGTCGCGCGACAGCGTCGCGTTATTGCCGTGGAAGAAGACGATGATCACGCCGGACCTGTTCGGATCGAACGCTTGCGGCGCGGCGAGGAGCACGCTGCGATCGCTATAGGTCTGGTCCTCCCAATGGATTCCCCCGCGTGGGCTCGAATGGCCAAGCCGGCCGTTGTCGTCGACGTCGAGGAACGGCCTGCTCTTGCCGCTCTCCTGATAATTCGGGATGAGGCCGTGATAGGGAAAGGCCGAGTTCTGGAACGAGGCGAGCTCGATATTGGCGCCGTCGATCGAGGTCAGGCCAGCCTTGCCCTGCTGACCAGTCTGAACCGCCGGACCCGCGCACCCAGCCATCAGGAGAACCGCTCCCAGCGCCAGGCCAGCCGATGGCGTCCGCCCCAAAATTCGACCCCGCATGGCTGATCCTTAACAATCCCTTGGCGGCGCCAAAAGACCTTTTCAGAGCAGGCTTACCGAATCGTGAACAGCGGCGCCGCGCGATCATGGCTCAATTTCTTGCGCGCGGGGCCCGCCAGGGGATACAGAGGCCGCTCCCCATACTGACTACCCCAGGGGGTCCGACATGTACGCGTGCACGCCCGCCGATGACAGCGCCGAGGCCGCACCCCATGTCGGCTGTGGCTGCTGCACTCCACAAGTCCGCTCGATTGCTCGGCGGATCGACAACGAGCTCTCGCGGCGCGGATTCATCGCCGGCGTGGGCGCGTCTCTCGCCACTCTCGGCTTTTCGCATGGCGCGAGAGCGCAGGCGGCGGAAGGCGCCCGTCCCGTCGTTTTCTCCAATTTCCTGCTGTTCGACGGCAAGTCGAGCGCTCTCAGAGGCGGACTTCGCCTCCTCGTCGAGAGCGGGCGGATCAAGACGCTGGCGACGGACGATTTCTCTCCGCGGGCCGGAGCGCAGGTCATCGACTGCGGCGGCCGGACCCTCATGCCGGGCCTGATCGACGCGCACTGGCATGCGATCTTTGCCGGACTGCCGATCTCCGCCCTTCTGACCGCCGACGTCGGCTTCATCATGCTGGCCGCGGGCGCCGAGGCCGAGCGCACGCTGATGCGCGGCTTCACCACCATCCGCGACCTCGGCGGCCCGGCGTTTGGCCTGAAAAAGTCGATCGACGGCGGCCTCGCGATTGGACCCCGCATCTATCCGTCAGGCGCGATGATCACCTCGAGCGGCGGCCACGGCGATCTGCGCCCCCTGTCCGATATTCCGCGCGACGCGGGCGGCGCTCCGAGCGCGATTGAGAAGACGGGCGCGGCCAGCATCGCCGACGGCGCCGACCAGGTGCGTCTCCGGGCTCGCGAACAGCTCCTGCAGGGCGCCTCCCAGGTCAAGCTCACCGGCAGCGGCGGCGTGTCGTCGCCCCGCACGACGCTCGACATGGTGACGTTCAGCGAGCCCGAATTGCGCGCGGCCGTTGAGACCGCCGCCGATCGGCAGACTTACGTCGCCGTGCACGCCTATCCGTCGGTCGCGATCGAGCGGGCGATCGCGGCCGGCGTCCAGTGCATCGAGCACGGTCATCTCATGGACGATGCGACCGCCCGCCTCATGGCGGACAAGGGCGTGTGGCTCAGCACCCAGCCTTTCCTGAGCGAGGAGGACACGGGGCCCCTTATCGGCCAGAGTTGCGTGAACGCGCTTCAGGTCTTCGCCGGGACCGACAACGTCTATGCGCTCGCCAAGGAGCACAAGATCAAGACCGCGTTCGGCTCGGATATGTTGTTCTCCCGAAACCTCGCCGAGCGGCAAGGCGTGATGCTGACCCACCTCGCCCGCTGGTACGACAACGCCGACATCCTCAAAATGGCGACCAGCGTGAACGGGGAGCTGCTTCAGCTCTCGGGGCCGCGCAACCCTTATCCCGGCAAGCTCGGCGTCGTCGCGGAAGGCGCGCTCGCCGATCTTCTGCTCGTCGACGGCGACCCGCTCCACGACATCGGGCTCATGGCCAATCCGGAGAAGTCGCTTCTCGTCATCATGAAGGACGGCAAGCTCTACAAGGACACCCGGCGCACGTAGAGCCCGCTGGATTTACGTCGAGGCGACGGGCTCCCGTGGGTCAGACCCCCTTTCCCTCGTCGGTTGGGTGGGAGTGGCTGCCGAGCCATGCGGAGAGCGCCAGAATCAGCGTCGAAACGACAAAGGTCAAGTGAAGCCCCGCCAGCCAATAGAGTTCGCGATCGGGTTCATGCTCGATGTTCATGAAGCCTTCGAGCAGCTTGATCCCTGAGATGGCGACGATCGAGGCCATCAATTTGAGCTTGAGCTCGCTGAAGTCGATCTCGGCGATCCAGTGCGGCCGCGAATCGCCCTCCCGCATCACGATCGGGGCCACGAAGTTGGTGTAGCCGGAGAGAAAGACGATCACCACCAGGGAGGCGATAAGCGTCAGGTCGACAATCCCAAGTTCGGACAGCAGGACCGCCTCGTCGCTGAGGCCCGGCAGCTGCGTCAGAAGCTCATAGAGGTGCAAGCCGCACTTATACAGAATCGCGACAAGGCTGATGGCGAGCGCGAGATAGAGGGGCGCGAGAAGAAACCGGCTCGCAAACAGAATTCGCTCGAACGCGTCCCTGATCATCGATCCCTCGAGGTCCCGGCCAAGCGACGCGGCCCGCCCCGCCATTGTGTTTGAACGCCCGCAGCCGCGCAAGCCGCGGGGCCCTGAGCCGGCGGGACGAACGCGTGCGGCCCGCCGTTCAGCCGCCGCGCAACACGCGTCCAGCGACCGCGTCGAGCTTCTTTAAGAGTTCAGGATCGCGATGGGCGGGAGAGGTGATGAGGGCGAAATCAAGCGCGCGGTCCGATCCGACAGGACAGGCTTCGTGCTCGGCGGGAAACTCGCGCAAGGTCCGCGCGACGACCGCGCCTGCCTTATGCGCGTTATCCGCCATCACCTTGATCACCGCGGCGACGTCGACTGCGCCATGCTCCTCGTGCCAGCAGTCATAGTCGGTGACCATTGCGACCGTCGCGTAGGAAATCTCGGCTTCGCGCGCCAGTTTCGCTTCCGTCGCGCCGGTCATGCCGATCACGTCCGCGCCGCCCGCCTGGAAGCGGAGCAACTCCGCGAGCGACGAGAATTGCGGCCCCTCGATGCAGACGTAAGTTCCCCCGTCGCGGCAGGCGATCTGCTCCGCTTCGGCCGCTTCGACCAGGCGGCGGCGCATGAGCGGCGCGATCGGGTGCGCCATCGAGACATGCGCGACGCAGCCGTCGGCGAAGAAGCTCGTCTGGCGCTTATAGGTGCGATCGTCGAACTGATCGATCATGACGAACATGCCGGGATAGAGATCCCGGTGGAACGATCCGCAGGCCGATAACGCAATGACGTCGGTGACGCCGACCCGCTTCAAGGCGTCGATATTGGCGCGGTAGTTGATTGTCGAGGGCGAGAATCGATGGCCCCTACCATGACGCGCCAGGAACACCGCCTGCGTGTCCCCTACCCGCCCGAAGCGCAGCGCATCGGAGGGATCGCCCCACGGGGTGGCGATCCGCTCCTCCCTGAGGTCCGTCAGCCCCGGAAGATCATAGATGCCCGAGCCCCCGATGACCCCGACAATTGCTCTGGCCATGCTCACCCCGCTCCTTCGAGAGCGGCATTATTCCGAGTTCGCGCCCCTAGTGCACGTCCTCCCAGATCCGCTTCTTCACCGCATAGAGCAGCGCGGCGAACACGATGAGGAAGATCATGACTCTCAGGCCAATTCTCCGGCGCTCGAGAAGATTCGGCTCGGACGCCCAGGTCAGAAACGCCGCGACGTCCCTGGCGTAATTGTCCAGGGTCGGGGGCGTGCCATCCTTGTACTCGACCGCGCCGTCGGTGATCGGCTGCGGCATCGCGATCTTGTGTCCGGGTTCGTATAAGTTCCACTGCGGATCCTTGGGGTTCGTGTAACCGGTCAGGATCGCATGGATATAGTCGGCGCCCATCTCCTGATATTCGAGGCCCGGCAGCGCGTCGAAGACGAACCAGGGGAAGCCGCGCTCGTACTTTCTCGATTTCGCCAGCAGCGCCATGTCCGGCGGCGCCTTGCCGAACATGGCGGCCGCCGCCTGGTCGTTCGCATAGGCTTCAGGGCGAGGAATGAGGTCGGCCGGCGTCGCGGGCCGCTTGAACATCTCGCCCTTTTCGTTGGGCTCCGCGTTGGTGACCTGATAGGTCGCCGCAAGCGCCCTGACCTGATCCTCGCTGAAGTCCGGCCCGCCGGGATCGGCGAGCGTGCGGAAAGGAATGCTCAAGGCGTGACAGGTGCTGCAGACCTCCTTGTACACCTGGAACCCGCGCTGGAGCTGCGCCGTGTTGTAAGTGCCGAACATGCCTCCGAAACTCCAGCTCTCACGCGGAGGGTTCGGCTGGTCAGCATCGCTTTGCGCTCGCGCAAAGCCGCTCGAGAAGACGAGCGCCGCAGCCGCAAGGGCGAAGGCGCAATGCTTGACACGCATCATCGTTGAACTTCCTTCCCGAGCCGCACGCATCATTCCGCCGCAGCCGCCGCAGCCTTCGTCCTCGTGAGCACCGCGTCGGCGATCGACGTCGGGATCGGCTTCGTCTTTTCGGTGAAGCTCAGGATGGGCATGATGATGAGAAAGAACGCGAAATAGCCGAAGGTCAGGATGCGCGCGATGAGCGCAAGCCCCTCGGTCGGCTCCTGCGAGCCGAGATAGCCGAGGCCGACGCAGATCAAGACAAAGATCCAGAAGAAAAATCGGAAAGACGGGCGGTACTTCCCCGACTTGACCGGCGAACGGTCGAGCCAGGGAATGAAGAACAGCACGACGACCGCCGCCGCCAGGACGACCACGCCCCAGAACTTGTTCGGGATCGCGCGCAGCATGGCGTAGAACGGCAGCAGGTACCATTCCGGCACGACATGCGCGGGCGTCGCCAGCGGGTTGGCTGGAATCGAATTGTCCGCGTCAAGCAGATAATTGGGGATGTAAAACACGAGCCAGGCGTAAAGGATGAGGAAGACCACCAGGCCGACGCCATCCTTGATCGTGGCGTAGGGCGTGAACGCGACCGTGTCGCGCTGAGGGTCTTTCACCTCGATCCCGTCAGGATTGTTCTGCCCGGCGACATGCAGCGCCCAGACGTGCAGCCCGACGAAACCCGCGATAAGGAACGGGATGAGATAGTGAAGCGCGAAGAAGCGGGTCAGCGTCGGGCCGCCGACGGCAAATCCGCCCCAGAGCCAATGCGCGATCGAGTTGCCGACCAGCGGGATTGCGGAAGTGAGATTGGTGATCACCGTCGCGCCGGCGAAGCTCATGCCGCCCCAGGGCAAGACATAGCCGAAAAAGGCCGTCGCCATCATCAGCACGTAAATGACGACGCCGATGATCCAGAGAAGCTCGCGCGGCGGCTTGAAGGAGCCGTAATAGATGCCGCGAGCCATGTGAATGTAGCAGGCGAAGAAGAAGAGCGAGGCGCCGTTGCTGTGCAGATAGCGGATCAGCCAGCCGTAGTTGACGTCGCGCATGATATTTTGGACCGAAGAGAACGCCTCGGTCGACGAAGGAATGTAATGCATCGCGAGAACGACCCCGGTCACGATCTGCGCGACCAGCATGAAGGACAGGATCGCGCCGAACGTCCACATGTAGTTGAGATTGCGCGGCACCGGATAGGCGATGAACGAGGAATGAACCAGACCGAACAACGGCAGGCGGGATTCGAACCAGCGCCCGATCGCGCTTTTGGGAACGTAGGTCGAGGGGCCGCTCATATGGTGGATCTCTGATGGACGGGGAGGCTAGGAATTGGCGAGGAAGGAATCGAGGGGTTTCTTCTCAGCCAGCTCTTGCCTTGGCGTCGGCTAGGAAAGCATTTTGTGGGCCAATCGCCAATGCTGCGCCAGGGGCTAGATGAGAGGAACACTGTCGACCCGGTCCATTGATGGTCAATTCAACCCCCCGGCTGTTCGCCGCTCCGGCGACCGCGGGGTCGCGCCATCGAATTGGTTCGACGCGGCTTTTCGCATCGATCGAATTGGATGTCCATAGCCACTGGAGCTTCGCATTTCTTCCCGCTTCACCCACACATGACCGCCCCCGCCGCGCCGCTCCTGCTCGCCCTGTTCGAGCCCGACATTGCCCAAAACACCGGCGCAATGATGCGAACCTGCGCCTGCCTCGGCGTCGACGCGGCGATCATCGAACCGGCGGGCTTTCGAGTGGCCGACAGCCGTTTCAGGCGCGCCGCGATGGACTATATCAATGCGGTCAGAATCGAGAGCCACGATTCGTGGGCCAGTTTCGCCGCGTGGCGCGCCGCCAGTCAACGCCGGCTGGTGCTATTAACAACAAAGGGCGAAACGTGCTTGTGGGATTTTGTCTTTCGTGAAATGGATATTATTCTCGTCGGCCGGGAATCGTCCGGCGTTCCCGAAGCCGTCCAGGCTTCGGCCGACGTCCGGCTCTATATTCCCATTCGACCTCGCCTGCGTTCTTTGAATGTGGGGATCGCAGCGACAATCGCGATGACCGAGGCGCTGCGTCAGATCGGACGGCTGCCGTCCTCGAAGAAGGCCAAGGGTGATTAGCGCTAAAGCTCAAAAAAACCGCGTGCGTGGAGACAACGACGGGCGGATCGGCGATTCTCTTCACGCGGCGCCGGCGGGGACCGGGCCGGAGGAGACGATGGGCGAAGCAAACGCCTTTCGCGTGCTGATCGCCGACGATCATCCGCTCATGCTCGGCGGATTGCGCCAGGCTGTGCTCGCGGCGGCGCCCGACGCGGAAATCGCGGAAGCGCACGATTTCGACAGCATGGCCGCGGCGCTGGACGCTTCGCCGGAGACCGATCTCGTGCTGCTCGACTTGACCATGCCGGGCGTGCGCGGATTTTCCGGGCTCCTGTTCCTGCGCTCCGAGCGTCCCTCCATCCCGGTCGTCGTCGTTTCGGGCAACGAAGACCGGGCGGTCATCCGCCACTGCCTGGAATTCGGCGCGGCGGGTTTCATCCCGAAATCCAATTCGCTTGAAACGATGCGGGCGGCCATCGCGCAGGTCTTGAATGGCGGCCGATGGACTCCTCCCGACTTCGATCCGAACGCCGCTCCCAATCGCGAATCGAGCGCCATGGCCCGCCGGCTCGCCTCGCTCACCCCGCAGCAAATTCGGGTCCTGATGATGCTGTCGCAAGGCCTGCTCAACAAGCAGATCGCCTATGAGCTCGGCGTCTCGGAGGCGACCGTGAAGGCGCACGTGTCGGCGATCTTCCAGAAGCTTGGCGTCGAGAGCCGGACACAAGCCGTCATTCTCGCGACCAAGATCGAAGCGGCGCAGGAACTGCTCATCGCTTCGTAGCTGGCGTCGCCACGGTCGGCGACGTCATTCAAACATGGCTTGCACGAGGCGGCTCCCCGGCCAGAGCGCGCTAAACGAGAAAAGGCCGGACTTCTCTCAGAGCCCCAGCGACGCCGGCGGCCTCAAAGCCAGTGGCAGACGCGCGGCGCGCTCCTGTGGGCGCTCCCGGGTTGACAGGCTATCTGGCGACCGCAGGGATGGGTCCCCGTCAACTCCTGCTTCCCATACATTGCTCCGGGCTTCCAAACATCAGCGCTCGCCTTCACTGGATCCGCCGGACAAGACGCCGCCTGCGACGGGTGCGTCAAGCAGCCAAATGACAACGCCGCCACAGCGACAAATAAGAACAGTTTCATTGTCGGTCCCTTAGAACGCGCGGCCTTGAAAACCAGATGCGCATTGGGCAATTTCAATCAGCAGGCGGGAATGTCAAGCGGGATGACGCCCCACCGGCTCGCAGCGGGGGTGGGGAGCCACGCGACTACCTTCCCGGACCAACGATCGCGCTGACGATCCGCCGATCGTCCACCCGCACGATCCCATGCGAGAGCGGAAAATACCGTTCAATCCGACACATCTGAGAGACAGCAAAAACAAATCGGCCATGGCGAAGCCTCCTCGGCCCGGACGCCACCTCAGCCCTTGCCCCGGTTCTGCCGTTTGTCGATGAGATCGTCGACGACGGCCGGATCGGCGAGAGTGGAGGTGTCGCCGAGCGCGCCATATTCATTCTCCGCGATCTTGCGCAAGATTCGGCGCATGATCTTGCCCGAGCGGGTCTTCGGCAACATCGGCGCGAACTGAACGAGGTCGGGCGAGGCGATCGGACCGATCTCCTTGCGCACCCAGGCGACCAGCTCCTTGCGCAATTCCTCGCTCGGTTCGAGGCCGCTCATCAGCGTCACATAGGCGTAGATGCCCTGCCCCTTGATGTCGTGCGGATAGCCGACGACCGCGGCCTCCGACACTTTCGGATGGGCGACGAGGGCGCTCTCGACTTCCGCCGTTCCCATGCGGTGGCCCGCCACATTGATGACGTCGTCGACACGCCCCGTGATCCAGTAATAGCCGTCCGCGTCGCGGCGCGCGCCGTCGCCGGTGAAGTACTTGCCGGGATAGGCGGCGAAATAGGTGCTCACGAATCGCGCGTGGTCGCCAAAGACGGTGCGCGACTGGCCGGGCCACGAATTGGCGATGACCAGGTTGCCCTCGCAAGCGCCTTGCTGCACCGCACCTCCAGCGTCGACGATCTCGGGAATGACGCCAAAGAATGGGTTGGTCGCCGACCCGGCCTTGAGCTTCGTCGCGCCGGGCAATGGAGAGATGAGGATGCCGCCGGTCTCGGTCTGCCACCAGGTGTCGACGACCGGGCAGCGGCTGTCGCCGACGACGCGGTAATACCATTCCCAGGCCTCCGGATTGATCGGCTCGCCGACCGAACCCAGAAGACGCAGCGAGGCGCGGCTGGTCTTCTTCACCGGCTCCTCGCCCGCGCCCATGAGCGAGCGGATCGCGGTCGGCGCGGTGTAGAAAGTATTGACCTTGTGCTTGTCGATGACTTCCCAGAACCGGCTGAGCGACGGGTAATTCGGAACGCCCTCGAACATGAGCGTGGTCGCGCCGTTGGCCAAAGGCCCGTAGAGAATGTAGCTGTGGCCGGTCACCCATCCGACGTCGGCGGTGCACCAGTAGATGTCGCCCTCGTGATAGTCGAACACATATTGATGGGTCATCGACACATAGACGAGATAGCCGCCGGTGGTGTGAACGACGCCCTTGGGCGCGCCGGTCGAGCCCGACGTGTAGAGAATGAACAGCGGGTCCTCCGCGTTCATCGGCTCCGCCGGACAATCCGCCGTCACCGTCTGCTCGGCTTCGTCCAGCCAGACGTCGCGCCCGTGTCGCCAGCCGACGTGGTCGCCGGTATGCCTGACGACGATCACCGTCTTGACGCCGCCAGCTTTTTCGATCGCCGCGTCGACATTGGCCTTGAGCGGCACCTTCCGGCCGCCGCGAAGCCCTTCGTCGGCGGTGATCACGACCTCGGATTTGGCGTCGGCGATGCGGCCGGCGAGGGCGTCGGGCGAGAAGCCGCCGAACACGACCGAATGGATGGCGCCGAGGCGCGCGCAAGCGAGCATCGCATAAGCCGCCTCGGGAATCATCGGCAGATAGATGGTGACCCGATCGCCCTTCTTGACGCCGCGGCCTTTCAGCACGTTGGCGAAACGGCCCACCCGATCCGCAAGCTCGGCATAGGTGATGTGCTTCGACTTCGAGGGATCGTCGCCCTCCCAGATGATCGCCGTCTGGCTCGCGCGCTTGGGCAGATGCCGATCGATGCAATTGTGCGCGACATTGGTGACGCCGTCCTCGAACCACTTGATCGAGACGTTGTGGGCGTCGAAGGACGTGTTCTTGACCTTGTTGTAGGGCTTGAACCAGTCGATGCGCTTGCCGTGCTCGGCCCAGAAGCCTTCCGGGTCGCTGATCGATCGCTGGTACATCTCCTTGTACTTGGCCGCATTCACGAAGGCCCGCTTCGCCCATTCGGCCGGAACGTCATAAATTTTGTCGGACATGGGGCTCCTCCGCGATACACAATAAGCCTTTGATTTTGCTTGCAACTCGAAGAGATCGATCGCTCCGTACGATCTCCGGCTCGTGTCGGACTTTATAGGACCGCATTGTGGCGAAGATCAATCGGCCCCCACAACGCGGATGATCACGTCCCTGTAGCCGGGGTCGCGGCGCTCCGCCGCATATTTTTCTATTGCAAAGAAGATTAGGTAAAGTGACAATTAACAGCGTTCGGCGCAACCTGCGGCTTTTAGCAGGGGAACAGGGGAATGATGAGGGAGGGCTAAAGTGAAAGCCAAACTCTTGGGCGTGGCGGCGCTCGCGGCCGTGATGGGGACTTCCAAGGCAACGGCTGCAAATACCAACTCAGCGACAATCAACTTCAGTTTCTATGGGATCGGCGCTGCAGACACCTCCCAAAGTGGAGCTGGCAGTTTTTCCGTCGCCACGCCAAACTCGGCTCAGGTCGTAAGTAGCGTCAACTCGTTCAATTATTCACAATTGGTAACCGGTTACCTATGCACGTACAACGGAGGTATTTTTGGTACTTGTACCTCATCATTTTCGTATACAAAAAACGACTTAACCAGTTTCTCGCTATCATTCCCAAATGAGACGCCGACGCTGTCCCTAGCAACCAACGGAGTTGCTGGAACAGATCCAAATTGGGTACACACACCCTTCATAGTCAACGCTAACGCAAACCCATATGAGACCTCGAGCGTTACTTTTGATCAGAGGTCAGTGTTGGGTGCTGCTCTTTCTAACTCCGTCCTGCCATCCGTTGTCCAGAATGGGAATGGCGGCCAGGGAGTGAAAGCCATCTTTGAGCCTAATTTTGGGCTCTCACTTGACCAAACTATAACTTTAGCTAATACTGCCTTGGGTACGTCGTTTACACATTTCAATTGGATTCAATATCTCGGTGCAATTACCTATCCTTCATACAATCAACTCTATAATTTATATTTGTCACTGGAGGGTGGCAATGCGTCAGAAGCGAGCAAGGATGCTGAGCAGGACCTAAAACTGATCCCAAGTCAGCGCGGAATTGGATACGATCCCCTTTTGGGGGGGAATCCAAATCCCACAAACAGTCCGCTCGCACCAGTCTGGGGGGGATTACTCCATTGCATATTGGGATGAATTCCCAATAAGCAAAGACGGTAAGAGCAACCACGACTATCTAGCCACAACTAACACGATCGGAGATAGCCAGCTTTCCTTCCTTGATTATCCAAATCAGCCCATTCCACTTACGCAGCTAACATTTGAGGATGTCCTCGCGGGAGTTGACGCGTTCGGAAACGTGACACCACTCTATTACCCTGGTACTACCTTCGCTTGGACATACCAGGAAGGTTTGGACCACAGTTCGGTGCCGGAGCTTTTGCTCTACGGAAACATCGATCCCTCCCTTGGCGGAGACGGTTCAGTTACATCGTTGTCGTTCACTAGTACTCAGATTCCGACAACGGTTCCCGAGACCTCGACCTGGGCGATGATGCTTATGGGATTCGGCGGCCTGGGCTTTGCCGGCTATCGGGCGTCGCGGAACCGCCGCATAAAAAAGGGCGTGGCCGGGAAGGCGGCGACCAGTCGACGCCTCGGGCCGTTGTGATTCGGCTGCGCGCCCTGCGAGAGCCGGGAGAGACTTTTAGCAGCGTCAACCTTCGGCTGGCGGAGCACGGCGCTTACGCCGTCCTCACGCGATAGGCGCGTGAGACTCAAACCGAATTCCTTTGTTCCAGCCTCAAAGCGCCCCGCATCGAGCGGCGCGAACGAGCGCCGCCGGCCACCCACCGTGGCCATAAGCGATCTCCCTCAGCATGCGGTCGCGGAGAAGCGCGGCGTTGCGTTCGCCCTGGTGCGCGAAGGCGAGAATATTCTGCGCCACGAGCTCTCTCTCTCGCTTTTGGCTTCGTCGGACAGGTCGAGGATCTTGCACACGTCTTCGAGCGCCGTCGACATCGCCTGGATGTCCTGCGGCCCGAACACATTGTCATTTAGAAATGGAGCAGCGGCCATCGGTCCTTCCCACAGGCGAGCGCCAGCGAGGCGAACCACGAACCGCCGCGGACGTAGCCGCATCGCTGGCGATGCGATGGGTTAACCGCCCGCGGCCATCCTCCCACCGCCGGCAATCATCTGCTTTCGCCAGTTTTGCTCCTTTTGGATCGCTTGGCGAGCGTGAATTTGGTCCGAATCCGTACAAAGCTGGCAATCGTGATGTCGAGAGCTTATGTAAGTGCGATCATCGGCCAAGGGTCCATGCCCACAGGCGTCGATGGCTGAGAGAGATTGAGCGCTCCCGCCTGAAAGGTGAGGAGCGCGCGATGCCCGACAGCCGCAACAAATTGCTCGCGTCCCTTTCGACGGACGACTTCGATTTGCTGCGGCCGCACCTCGAACCCGTGACCCTCGGGCTACGAAAGGATCTCGAAAGACCCAACAGGCAAATCGACGCCGTTTATTTTCCCGAAGGGGGATTCGCATCCGTTGTCGCCGTTCAATCGAACGGCAAGCAGGTCGAGGTCGGGTTGATTGGCCGCGAGGGCATGACAGGCTTGCCTATCGTACTCGGCAATCACCGCTCGCCCCATGCGACCTACATTCAGGCGGCCGGAAGGGGCAAGTGCATACTGGCGACGGAATTGCGCAAGGCGATCCAGAACAGCCCAACGCTTCGCGACTCGTTGTTGAAGTTCGTGCAGGCGTTCGGGGTGCAGACAACACAGACCGCAATCTGCAACGCGCAGTCCAGGTTGGACGTGCGCTTGGCGCGTTGGCTCTTGATGGCGCACGACCGTATAGGAGACGATACGCTGCCGATCACGCACGAGTTTCTGTCGCTCATGCTGGGCGTCCGCCGGCCCGGGGTGACGGAAGCCCTGCACGCCCTCCGAGAACGAGGATTGATTTCGTACGGGCGCGGGCAAATCACTGTGAAGGACCGCAAGGGACTGCAACGCGCGGCGGGCGAAGCCTATGGCGTTCCCGAGGCCGAATATCGTCGCCTGATCGGGTGAAGCGGCGACCGGCAATAACAAAAAAAGCCCCGCGCGAGGAGTGCTCAGCGCGGGCCAAGTTCGGCGCGCTTGGGCTGGGGGGCGATGTTAAGCGCGCTTGATGCCCAAACACGGCCGGCGACGCATTGTTCCGTCCAATGGAAACCGTGCGCCCGCAATCCCGCGCGCCGTTCCTCCCGAGGCGCGGAACGATCACATAGGTCCGGCGTTTACCGAGTCTTGAACCGCCAATCGCAAGGGTGGCTGAGTTTCGCCAAGCTATCGTCGCCATAGGCTCAAGCGAGATGGATCATAGGGTCGCAGCGTTGGAGCGCGCATTTCAGCTGGCCAAGTCCGGGCGGGTCGCGAGGATTGACGACATAAGAAAGCAGCTGCGGCGAGAGGGCTACGACGACCGAGCTGTGGATGGTGGGCGTTCGCTCTTTTCGCAATTGAGGGAGCTTATCAAGGCCGCGCGCCCGGAGCCGGGCCCTCCGGCCAACCCTTAGAGAGGCGCGCGCCGGGCGATCAACATCTATCGTTGTAAGAGCCGTGAGCAAATTTCTGTAGGCCGAAAGAGGCATGCATTTACTTGCCAAAAACGGAAAGACATGCTACACGTATTCTCATTCGCGGAATCCATCTCGGGCCGCGAGCCTTGCGGCAGCCGGCGAGGCTGTTTGAACCGTTCGACCACAACCCGCCGCGCAGAGTCAGAAAGGGAGAAAAACTTTTCACTTTTTTCGGCCGCAACCCTTTGAAAAGTCCCAATTCCGAAAAGTAAAAGAAAGCAAATGAAAACAAAAGAAAGCGAATTTCCTTTCTTTTGCTTTCGTTCGCTTTCGTGGAACTCGCGCCTCGGTTGTATCCGCGGCCTGGGACGGCCCCCGCTTCGGGCCAATCGGGCGGCCTTGCTAAAGGCCGGCGAGCTTGCAGACGATCGCCCATTCGGCGTCGGTGACGGGCTGGACGGAGAGACGCGACTGGGTGACGAGCGCCATCGTCTTGAGGCGCTTGTCGCTCTTCACTTCTTCCAGTGTGACCGGTCGCGGCAAGGATCGAACCGCGCGGATGTCCACCATGCCGAACTTGCCCGTGGGGTCCGTCGGATCGGGCCGATAGGCCTTGCAGACCTCGACGATCCCGACGATCTCTTTCCCCTCGTTGGAATGGTAGAAGAAGGCCTGCTCGCCGACCTTCATCGCCTGCATGTTGAGCTTGGCGGTATGGTTGCGCACGCCGCTCCAGTCCGTGCCCGCCGCGCCGAGGCCGGCCAGCTTCTCGTACGACCACGCCGAGGGCTCGCTCTTGAACAGCCAGTGCGCCATCGCCTCCCGCCCCGTTTGCAGCAGGACCCAAGGCTAAGCAAGGCGGGGCCGAATTGCAAAAGGCGCGAGTGTCACTCTTCCCCCTTCGGGGGGCGCTGAAGGAGCGCGCCCATGGCGGCCTCGACGTCAAGCGAGCCTTCGATCAGCCCCTGGACGCAGTCGGCGATCGGCATGTCGACGCCGCGCCGGCGCGCGAGCTCGATCAGCGCCTGCGCGGTGAACATGCCCTCGACCAGCCTGCCCGCCGCCGCTTCGGCCGCGCTCTCACCGCGCGCGAGCGCCTGGCCGAAGGCGAAGTTGCGCGACTGGGCGGAGGAGCAGGTCAAAACAAGGTCGCCGAGCCCCGAGAGGCCCATTAGCGTCGATCCCCGCGCCCCGAAAGCCTCGCCGAAGCGACGCAGCTCGGCGAAGCCGCGCGCGGTGAGCGCCGCGACCGCGCTTGCGCCGAGCCCACGGCCGGCGGCGACGCCGCAGGCGATCGCGAGCACGTTCTTGGCCGCCCCGCCAATCTCGACGCCGCGAACGTCGGTCGAGTGATAGAGCCTCAAGGTCGGCCCGCGCAGCGCCTCGCAAAGCGCGCGCGCCAGTTCTTCATCGGCCGAGGCGAGCGTCAGCGCGGTTGGCAGGCCCGCCGCAACGTCGGCGGCGAACGAGGGGCCGGAGAGAATGGCCCTGCGGCGATCGGGCGCGGCCTGCGCCAGAACCTCGGTCATGAAGGCATGCGTGCCGCGCTCGATCCCCTTGGCGCAGATGACCAGCGGCGCCGAGCCTGAGACGGTGGCCAGCCGCAGCGCCATGTCGCGGCTCGACTGGGCCGGCGTGGCCACCAGAATCGCGTCGCATCCGGCAAGCGCCGCCAGACCGGATGTCGCCTCGACCGCGGACGCCAGATCGACGCCCGGCAGCCGTTCGCTGCGCCGGGTCGTTGCGAGCGCTCGCATCCGGTCGTCGTCACGGCCCCATAGAATGACCGCGCGACCGGCGGCCGCGGCCGCGTTGGCGAGCGCCATGCCCCAGGCGCCGGCGCCGGCGACGCCGATGACATTCGCGCCCGTCACGCCGTTTCACGCCGCATTCGGATCTCCTCGGGGGCCTAAATCGCCGCAGCCTAGCCAGCCGTGGCCGGCGGCGGCGTCATGCTCCTAGCCAAAACGCCCGCCCGCGCCTAGTTATGGGCGTCGGAGCGGCGCGGGGGCGGCGGACTTTGCCGCCGACGAGCGAGGAGCCTAGCGATGCCGGAGATCGATCTGCCGACCGTCATATTCGCGCTTGTCGCCCTGTTCGTCGCGTGGAAGCTGCGTTCCGTGCTCGGCATGCGCCAGGATTCGGAACGGCCCGGCGGTATGTTGGCCCCTTTGCGCCGCGCTCCGGGGCCAGCGAGCGCGCCTGTCGCGCCGCCGGACACGGCGCCGCCGGCGCCCGTTTCGCTGCCTGCCGCGGATCGCTGGAAAGGCGTCGCTGAGCCAAACTCAGCCGTCTGGAGCGGGCTTGACGCCATCGCGGCGGCGGATCACGGCTTCACGCCGCAATCCTTTCTGTCCGGGGCCCGGGTCGCCTACGACATGGTCGTCCATGCTTTCGCCGCCGGCAATTCGGCGACCCTGCGAAACCTGATGACGCCCGAAGCCTTCGCCAATTTCGAGAGCGCGATCCACGCTCGCGCCGACGCCGGACACACAATGTCGACCACGGTCGTCTCGATCGACAACGCCACGATCGCGGGCGCCGCCCTTGTCGGCCAGACGGCGCAGCTCAGGGTGCGGTTCGTCGCCAAGCTTGCTTCAGTAACTCGAGACGCTGAGGGCGCGGTCGTCGAAGGATCGCCCAACACGGTCGTCGATCATATCGACGTGTGGACATTCGCGCGCGATGTCCATTCGCGCGATCCCAACTGGCAATTGACGGCGACCGAATCCGAGAGCTGAGACGCCGCCGCAAGCGCTAGTCCATGCGGCCTCTCCTCGAGCCAGTCGATTTCGGCAGCCTCGCCGGCTGGAGCGAGGACGACCATCTGGCGGCGTTCCACGCCTTCGAGCGCTCGGCGAAGGCATTGACGGGTCGAACCGGTCCCCGGCCAGCCCGGCCGGCGCCGCCCGAACTGCTCGCGGCCGCCCGCGCTGCGATTTCGTCGGGCGTCGCCGCCGAGCCCAAGGCGCGGCGCTTCTTCGAAACGCGCTTTCGACCTTTCCGCGTCATTCCCGACGATGGCGCAGGGTTCTTGACCGGCTATTACGAGCCCTGCGTTCCGGCTTCGAAGGTTGAAACCGAGGAGTTTCGCTGGCCGTTGCTGGCCCGGCCGGCCGATCTCGTGACGTTCACCCCCGGCGCAACGCCCGCCGGGTTCCCCGAGGAGATCAGCGGCGCGCGGCGCCTCGGCGACGGCTCGCTCGTCCCCTATGACGACCGGGCCGCGATCGAGGCCGGGCGCCGCGAGCCGATCGTCTGGGTTCGCGACGCCGTCGAGGCCTTCCTCATTCAGGTTCAGGGCAGCGCGCAGGTCGAGTTTTCCGACGGACGCCGCGCGCGCCTCGCCTATGACGGACGCAACGGCCTGCCATACATGTCGATTGGACGGCTATTGATCCAGGCGGGCGAGATCGCCGAAGGCGACATGTCGCTTGCGACGCTGAAGGCGTGGCTTCGCCGCGACGGCGACCGGGGATTGGCGATGATGCGTCGCAATCGCTCGTTCGTATTCTTCAAGCTGGTCGAGGATTTCGACGCCCGTCTGGGCCCGATCGCCGGCGCGGGCGCGCCGCTCACGCCCTTGCGCTCGATCGCGATCGACCGGACGATCTGGGCCTATGGCCTGCCATTCTGGATCGACGCCGAATTGCCCTGGATCGATGAGAGCCCCGGCCGTTCCGCCGGCTCATGATCGCCCAGGACACCGGCTCGGCGATTGTCGGAGCGGCCCGGGCCGACCTCTACTTCGGCGGCGGCGACGCGGCCGGCGAGCGCGCCGGCGCCATCCGTCATCCGGCCGAGTTCGTCGTGCTTCTGCCGCAAGGGGACGGACCGTGAAGGACGCGCCCCCGCGCCCGCAGCGCTTGAGGCGCCTGACCGACGAAGAGATCGCGCTCTGGACCGAGGTTGCGCGCACTGTCGCGCGGCGGCGTGGCGCGACCCTGCCCGCGCCCGCGAATCCCATTGGCGCCGCGCGCGTCCCTGCCCCGCCTCCGATCTCGGCCGGCCCCCCCGCTGGCCGCCCGGCGAAGCCCTCCCCGCCGCCGCTCGCGCCAATCGAACGGCGCCTGAAGCGCGAACTGTCGCGCGGACGCGCCGCGATCGACGGGGCGCTCGATCTGCACGGGTTGACCCAGTCCGAGGCGCATCAGGCTTTGCGCGGCTTCCTGCGCCATTCGCAGGCCCGCGGGGCGAGGCTGGTCATCATTGTCACCGGCAAGGGCGGCGCTCCGGACGAGCCTGGCCGGTGGCCCAACGAGCGCGGCGTCCTTAGACGTCTCACTCCCCACTGGCTAGGCGAGCCCGACTTGCGCTCCGTCGTGCTCGGCTTCGAGGAAGCCGGTCGCGCACACGGCGGATCCGGCGCTCTCTACGTACGGCTGAGGCGCCTCAATCTGCCTTCGGCCGGGCCATAAGCCGGGCGGACCGGGGCTCGTCTCACGGTGTCACTTCTTCCTGCCGCCGCATTCCCGGTCAAGCACGTGCGCCGCGGCGTCGCCCTTGACCCCGATATTGTTCATCACCTCCGAGCCGAGCTTGATCGCGCCGCCTGTCAGAACCCAGGTCCCGTCGGCGGTCCTGCTCCATGCGCTGCACGGGATCAGGTCAATGTCGCCCGGCCAGCTCTGCACAGTCCACACTTGTTCGTCGGCGTAAACGGAAGCGATCATGGCGACAAACGCGACCGCCGTTACGGCCCCAAGTTTCAACATCGTTGTTTCGCCTCCATCGTTCCTTCGCGCGCGTCCCCCGTGGACACGGTTCCCTAACACCATTCCGCCTCATTCGGAAATGCGGGCCGGGCGGCTGGGGCCCACGCCTTGCCGGCCTGCCGGGCCACCGTTATAAGCCGCGACGTTTTTCCCGCGACAAACCGACGAGAGACAAAGACGCCATGGCCGTCCAACGCACCTTCTCGATCCTTAAGCCCGACGTGACCCGCCGCAACCTGACGGGCGCCGTCAATCAACGGATCGAGGCTGCGGGGCTTCGGATCGTGGCGCAAAAGCGCGTGGAGATGACGCGCGCGCAGGCCGAGACGTTCTATGGCGTGCATCGCGAGCGCCCTTTTTTCGGTGAGTTGGTTGAAATGATGATCGCGGCGCCCGTCGTCGTGCAGGTGCTCGAAGGCGAGGACGCGATCCAGCGCTATCGCGACGTGATGGGCGCGACCAACCCCGAAAAAGCCGCGGCCGGGACAATTCGCAAAGACTTCGCGCTGTCGATGGGCGAGAATTCGGTTCACGGCTCGGACGCGCCGGAGACGGCGGCGGTCGAAATCGCGCAATGGTTCTCCGGCAACGAGATCGTGGGCTGACGCGTCCTAACGCACGCTCGAGAACGCAGTGGGTTGCAGGATCGAGTTCGAGAAGGTGGCGACGATCGGGCCGTCCTTCTCGCTTGCGTCCCGTGAGGCGAGCCACTCGGGATCGCTGACAAACGCCGCCCATTTCCGCTCACGCTCGGCGAGCAATTCCCACGCCAGGAGGTAGGTCAACTCCTGATTCGATTCTCCGATCACCGTCGTCCAGAAGCCGGCCTGCCGGATGCCATGCTTCTCCCAGAGCGGCAGCGTCTTCGACTTCGAACCGCTTCAACAATGCGGGCATCCGGTTGGGAAGGCAGCGATAGATGCGAAGTTCGTAAATCATCGGGACCCCGTGCGGCATCGGCCGGCCTCAACGCGGCCGGCGCCGTCACCCTGTCGAGCGGCGGCCCGGCCACCATCGCACGTCGGACTCCCCGTCGACAATATTGAGGCGCTCGCGCGGGCTCGGGCAGTCGTCCCGCTTGAAGTTACAGGGGCGGCTTGCGTGAGCGAGCGGGAGTCGTTCGGCGCGTTCTCTTTACGAGCTTGGTCGTCGCACACAAAAGCGGACCGAGCGTGCGGCGCAAGCCATTGTATTCCTCGCGCCAGCGCTCGTATTCAGCCTCCCGCACCCCCGCCGAGCGAAGCGCCTCGGCGACCGGAAGACCTTCGCCGGTCAAGGCCTCAATGATCTGAAGCCTCCGGACGATTTCCCTCGGGCTAAGTCTCGACCTCACCATCGCCACCCCTCCGCGAACGACGTTCATGCCGCAAGCGAACAACCGCCTTCAGCGGTCAAGGGCCGACTTATGCGCTTCGCCGGCTGTCCGGAAATTGGCCGGCGCATTAAGGTTAGGACATCCGAAAGCTTCACGAATCCCGCGCCTCGCGTCGATGAGTAAAATTTAATTTCTTGGCCAGCGTGGTGTGAGACGGAGCATGGTCTCCTGAGAGACGGGCGTGAGTGCGCCTGGGAGGTCATCTTTACTGGCGTAGTCGCGCTTCCGCTCATGAAACGGAGAAGCACCATGCGAATGTTGGTTGGCGCCGTCCTGGCGACAGCATTGTTGGGCGCTGCGTCCGTCGCCTATGCGGCCGACGCCACCGGAAAGATCAAGACCCTGGATATGTCCAAGGACATGGTCACCCTTGACAATGGCTCGAGCTACTGGGCTCCCAAGAGCGTGAAGCTCTCGGACTTCAAGGTCGGCGAGAAGGTGACGGTGAGTTACAGCAAGTCCGGCGACAAAATGGACGTCACGTCGATCAAGCCGGCGGCTTGACGACGAACGCTATCGCTTTTGCGTGGGTTGAGTGCGAGCCGCCGGTCTTGACCGGCGGCTTTGCGAGATGAGGTCGAGCAGAGGCGCGCCTCGCCTAGCCTACAACGCCACCGCGCGCTTCTTCCGACCAGGGCCGATCGACGAATTGCAATGAATGACCGCGTCTCGGCTCTAGGCGGGCTTGGCCGTTCGGCGCCGGAGCATGGAACGAGGGCCGCGCTGGACCTCATCAGCCGGATTCCCGTTCGGGCGCCGCGCCGCATCGCCGATGTGTACAGAGGGCAAGGATCGATGAGCGCTTTGCTCGCTCGTCGGTTTCCCGACGCCGACATCGAGGCCTTTGAGCTTTCGCAATCGATCGATGGCCCCGCGGAAGCGCTCAATCGGCCTCATCAGGACGCTGACGACGCCCGCCCGGGCGCCAGACGTAAGTTCGACCTGATCTGTTCGAGCGACTCACCGGAGATGGCCCCGTCGCTGCCGCGCTTGTTGCCCATGCTGCTCGGCATGGTCGCCGCCCGGGGATGCCTCGCGGTTCAATATCCGAACGATTTATACGAGCCGAGGCGGGCGCTCATGCGAATGATCGCGGCCGACGGGCCATGGGCGAAGACGCTTCTGCCAATCGCCAAGACGCGCGCATTCAACCAAACGATGGAAGATCTGTACGGTCTCCTCAGTCCGATCTGCGCCGCTGTCGACATCTGGGAGACGACCTATCTCGACGCCATGCCGAGCGTCGAGGCGGTCGTCGAGTGGATGGAAGCGACGCGCCTCGCGCCCTTCCTGAAGGCGCTGGGCGAACCCGATCGCCGCAAGTTTCTCGATCGCTACACCGCTGAATTGCGCCAGGCCTATCCCGATCTGCCAGACGGCCGAGTGTTGTTGCGGTCGCGGCGGCTCTTCGTGCTGGCGCAGCCTAAAACCTGAGGCGTTCAGACGGAAAGCGATCGGGTTTGCGTCGCTTTTAGAGCGCGCCGCAAGGCCGAACTCAGCGCGGCTTCGCTTTCACCGCGCGGGCGTAAAGGGCTTCCTCCATCCGCACGGCGATCTCGCGCAGATAGGGGTTGCGCGCCTCGCGACCCGCCCGGCCAGAATCGAGGTCATTCTGGAAGCCGTCGCGCTGCGGCCAATGTTCGCCTAAGAGCTCGAAGCCCGCGTCCTCTATCGCCTCCACCGCCTTCGAGAATTGCGTTTCCGACCGGCCAACTTTCGACAGGACGACCACGAGGCGTCCCTCCGCGCCGCGCCGCGCGAGCTTGCGCGCGAGCGCAAGCGTTGGCCTCAGATCGTCGCCCGATACGCCGGTCGGCAGGAAGACGACGTCGCTGTCCTCGGCGATTTCGGTCGAAAGATCGTCGGCGAGGCCGCGGGTGTCGGCGACGATGAAATCGGCGACGCCATCCTCCCGGCGCAGCTTCTTCAGGCTCTTGAAGGCGCGCGTGTCCACCTCCGGCTCGAGGCTCGTGCGCATTCGCAAGGCGCCCCATTCGACGCATGTCAACTGATCGAGATCGAAATCCGCGAGCAGGGTCTTGCGTCCGCGATGTATTGCGCCCACCGCTAACAGACGAGCGAGCGTACTTTTTCCGACGCCGCCCTTCTGACTGACGAACGCCGCGGTGGTCGGAGTTTTTGCTTTTGCCATCCTGGCGCCGTTTGAACGCTTTCCCAAAGCCTGTTGGCGCTGAGTCGCTCAATGCTATTCGCTGGCGCGGCGATGGCAAGAGGTGAGGCGGACTTGTCAACGATCGATCGTCGCCATCATCTATTAGGCGTAGCGCTTGCCCAACGGCTGCGACATTCCTACTTGGCTTGGTCGAAGTCCCCCATCTCGAACATCTCGCGGATCTCGATAACGGACGGCCCGGGCATCGGGTTGGGACAACGTTTGACCCACTCGATCGCCTCATCGAGGTCTTTAACCCTCCAGATCCAGTAGCCCGCCGCGAGTTCATTGATGTCCGGGAACGGCCCTTTGGCCACCGTGCGGTCTTTGCCGGAAAAGGCGACGCGCGCGCCCTTGCGGCTTTCCTTAACCCCGCCCGCGTCGACGAAGATTCCAGCATCGATCAGCGCCTGGTTGAACGCGCCCATGTCCGCCAAAAGTTCGGCGGGTGGCATGCCGCCCGCCTCCGAGGCTTCGGTCGCCTTGACGATCACCATCACGCGCATTGCGTTTTCTCCGACATAGTTCCGGGACACTAGACGTATTCGAGCTTCGGATACCAGTCGGCGCCACGGCCTTCCGGTGTGCAATCGAGCACCATCCAGAGCGGCGCCAGGTCGGGCGCGCCTCGTGGATCCTGCCCTGGGTCCGTTGTCGAGGCCGTCATCTCGCCGCCCCAGAAGTGCCGGATCGTTCCGTCACGGCGCGTGAATATGTTAAAAGACGGAACTTCCGAGCCGTTCGGCAAGAGGCCGAAATAATCGCGGGAATAAGCGCCGTTGAGGTCGGTGAAAAGCCTGAGGTCGCGCCAGCCGCGCTCGCGCTTCCACGCTGTCAGGCGTTCGATCGGAGAGCGGGCGACCCCTGCAAGCGCGATGCGCTGGCCGATATCCGCGGCATTGCCTCCCCAGGCGCCGAGCGTATTGGTGCACATCGGGCAGGGACGGGCGCGTTCAGGCCCGAACATGTAGCCATAGACGGCGAGCGTCTGCTTGTCGTCGAACAGCCCTGCGAAATCGATTCGCCCGTCCTCGCCTTCGAAACGGTAGTCGCCAATGACCGGGCCGCCCGACGGCAATGCCCGGCGTTGCGCGGCGACGCGCTCAATATGCCGGCGAAGTTCGATCTCCTCCGCCAATAGCGCCGTGCGTGCGGCGCGATACTCGGGGCTCTCGTTTGGAAAGTGCACGGGGTCGAGCCGAGCGAGTTCGGCGGCAGGTTTAAGAATCTGAGTCTGAACGGTCATTGTCTGATCTCCTGACAAGGAAAAGACCCGCGTCGGCATTTCCAGCGCCGGCGCGAGTCGCCGAAATCGCTCGAGCTTCCACGCCGCCCCGTGCGACGGCTCGAACGAGGAGCGGTCGGATGCGGCCCTATCTCTTTGGCGCAACCAGCGCGAACATCGCGCCCTGCGGATCGATCCCGTTGATGACCCAGCTTCCGCCCGGAACTTGCATCGGCCCGTTGATCACCTGGCCGCCCGCGGCTTTCACCCGATCCTGGGCCGCATCGATCGCCTCGACAGTGATGTAATAGAGCCAGTGCGCGGCGGGCTCCCGGTCCATCTTCTTCATCATGCCGCCCGCCTGCTGACCCTTGGAGTTGAAGATTTGGTAGGTCCCTATCGGGCCCATCTCCAGCGCCTCGCCCTTCGTCCAGCCGAACAGGCCGGAATAGAAGGCAAACGACTTCTCCGGGTCGCCGCCATGTAGCTCGTGCCAGCCGATAAAACCGGGCTTCGTTGGGTCCTGCGCCGGCGCCTCATCGCCGTTGCCCTTGAACAAGAAGAATCCCGCGCCGCCCGGATCGGCGGCGACCGCGAAGGTCCCGATATTGGGGATCTCGGTCGGGGGCCGATGGATCATGCCGCCGGCGGCCTTGACCTTGTCTGCGTACTTCTTGACGTCGTCGACCGCGATATAGCCCATCCACGCGGGACGCACGCCCATCTTGGCGGCGTCTTCGGGGATAGGCATCAGCCCGCCGACCATGGTCTCGCCCGACTTCAGCAGGGTGTACTTCTGGGCGTTCATGATGTTGGGCGCGAGGGTCCAGCCGACGACCTTCGAATAGAATTTTTCGGCCCCGGGCAGATCGTTCGACATCTGATCGTACCACACGAATTTGCCGAGCACGTCCGATTGAGTCGCGTTGGCCATGGGTTCCTCCTTCAATTCGCTGAGTGTTTTGTTTTAACTCACGATTCGGACGTCGGCATGACGCTGCGACGCGCCGAACGGCTTATCGAGATGCGGGGGCCACGCGTCGATGGCCTCATGCCGTTCATCGAGCGCGTTGTAGACAGTCGTGGGCACACGCAAGCCGTCGTCCTTTTGGTAACGGTGTCGCACGTCTGCGAATGCGCTGTCGGGATCGCTCGTCAGCGCCGCCAACCCGTCAAAATACGCCAGGTCGAATTCCCCTTGCGGCCGTGGCTGCGCGCCCCAGACGTCCCAAGGCGCCATCTCCATTTTGTTCAGCGCCGCCATGTCACGGACAAGACTGCCGGCGACGAACCAGAGGCCGCGAAGGCCCGCGAAAGAAATGCCGAACCGCCGCGCGTCGGCTTCGCCGCCGCGGCATTGGCGCCACGCCTCGCCAGCGGGTAGAAACTGCGCACGAGGAAGATCGAGCGTGTCGAAGCGGATGTTGAGGCGCCCTCGCCAGACGTCGTCGATCTGCGGATCCGCCAGGCGCCATCGCCGCTCCTGAGCGTCCCAATATTCGCACAGCCAATGGTCTTCAAAACTCGGCGGATTGAAATAGGCGGCGAACCCGCAACGCGAACGCGCCGGAACGCCTTTGGCGCGCAGCATTGTCACAAGCATGAGCGCGAACGCGTTGCAGCGCTGGAGCGCGCGACGATCCGGATCCCTGGCGATCGACAGAGGGCGGACGTCAAGCTCCATGATCCGCGCGAGGCGCGTGGCGATCGGGCGTGAATGGATCTCGCCAAGGCGGTGCGCCGGAGGCTCAAAACCATAAAACTCGCGCGCGACCACATCGTAGATTCCCAGGCCCTGAATGACGCGCGCAAGGGCCGCCACATCATTTGGAAGCGGGTCGATCAGCGCGCTCGCTCCACCCGGCTCGCTCATTGGGCTGTGAGAGGCGTAGAAAGCCAAAATGCCGCTGGCCGCCATGGGACCCTCAATATGACGCTCCGGCTACCGGGACCCGTCGGGCCCCGGCTGAGGAATTCGCTGCTGTTGCGTTCGACCTCTATTGCGGCAAAGCGGCCGCTTGCATTTGAGCAATGTCGAGCTTCTCCATGCTCAGGACGGCGCGCATGACGCGATCGGTGCGTTCAGCGCCGCCTCCCAACAAGTCCGGCAGGACGCGCGGAACGATTTGCCAGGAGACGCCGAATTTGTCGGTGAGCCAGCCGCACTGGATGTGCTCGCCGCCCTCGGCAAGCTTCTCCCACAGCGCATCAATCTCAGCCTGGTCGTCGCAATTGACCATCAGCGACAGCGCGGGTGTGAATTTGAACTGCGGCCCGCCGTTCAGCGCCAAAAGACGCTGGCCGTCAATCTCGAACAAGATCGTCATCACAGCGCCCTTTCGGCCAGCGGCGAACTCGCCATAGCGCGTCGTCGACAGAATGCGGCTATTGGGAAAGATGGATAGGTAGTGAGCGACCGCCTCCTCGGCGTTGAAGTCGAACCAGAGACAGGGCGTGATTTTCTGCTCGGTCATGGTTGTCTCCCCTTGGGCGCTAGGGCGCCGCGTGTTCCATGCTGCCGATTGGGAGCAGGGCCTCGAAATAGCGCCTCAAATGATCGAGGCAGTCCGCGGCGACTTGAGGGCCGCGCCTAGCCTTGGCGAGAATGAAGGCGCCCTGGAGGACAGCCTGTGAATAAAGCGCGGCGCTTTCGGGCGTCCATGCGGCGTCTGGCGCATAGCGCGCCTTCGCCTCCGTCAAATCCTCGCTGAGCCGCGCGGCGTGCTCGCTGATGTAACGGTCGCAGGCGGCGCGAATGGCGGGGTGCGAATCGTAGGCCTCCTGCACCATTGTCCCGAGCAGGCAGGTGAACTGCGGCAGCTCGTTGCTCAGGATTGCCTTGCGGAAATCGACGTAGCCCAAAACGCGCGCTCGCGGGTCGGGCAAGCGGCGATAGGGCGCGGCATCGAACCAGATGTCGGCGTTGGCGGCGAAATGCGCCGCCGCCGCGATCGCGCAGGCTTCCTTGCTTTCGAAATGGTGGAAGAAGGCGCCCTTGGTCAGACCTGCTTCGGCGCAGATGTCCTCGACGCGAGCGGCTGAATAGCCCTTGGATCGGATCACATGCACCGCCGCGTCCAGCAGCTTCCGGCCGGAAGCCTCTGCCATCGCCGCCTTCGTCGGCTTGGCGGACATACGCGCAGTTTGTCCTTCCGTGTTCATTGCCATATACATACCGACTGGTCTGTACGGATGTCAAGCGCGAACTGCGTCAGCGGTCGGTCGTGACCCTCTAACTGTCCTCGGATCCGCAGATCGTCGTCACCGCATCGTCGATAATCGGTAGGATTTCGGCCCGCGGAATGCGGGCGCGGGCGCGAATCGACAGAGTGTGGATGGTTGCTGAGGCCATACGGGCGAGGCGGCGCGGATCCGCGCCTTCCTGCAATTCGCCTGCGGCGCGCGCGTCGGCGAACATGCGGGCGAACGCCCGGTCGGTTCCGGCGATCGCCTCGCCGACGAGGCCGTGGAGGTCCGGATCGGCGATCGCCTCTGAAGCCGCGCTGAGCACCGTGAAGCAACCGCGCGGGCCGCCCGGACCGCTGAGATAAAGGTCGAGCGCGGCCGTCAGTATGCGCCGGAGCTTCGTCCGAAGCGGCTCGCGCGCCGCAAAAAGCGGCTGAAACTGCTCGTTCACGCGCTTCCGGTACTGGTCATACGCCTTGAGATAGAGCGCGCGCTTGTCGCCAAAGGCGCCGTATAAGCTCGGGCGGTTCAAGCCTGTCGCGGCGCTGACGTCGTCGAGCGAAGTGGCGGCGAATCCGTCCTTCCAGAATACGTCCATCGCTTGGGTCAGCGCCGTCTCGGCCTCGAAGGCGCGGGGACGTCCGCGCCGACGCTGGACGACCTTGGGAGTGCTGCGCTCCGGTTTTTGTACCATGTTGGACAAAACTCTTGACTTTGCAATCGTTATATGCGAGACAGTACAGAAATTGCAACGGAGGGTTCCGATGGAGCTTTATTTCGCCCCCCTCGCCTGCTCGATGTCCGCCCGGATCGCGCTCAATGAAGCCGGCGCCACCGTCAGGCTCGTCGAGGTCGACACTCACGCGGGGCGTATCCTCGCGACCGGCAGCAATTATCGCGTCGTCAACCCGCTCGGTTATGTGCCGGCGCTGAGGCTCGACGACGGAACAGTGCTGACCGAGAATTCCGCCATCCTGCAATATATCGCCGACCAATATCCGCAGGCCCAGCTCGCGCCCCCGCCTTCGGATCGCGTCGGGCGCGCGAAGCTTCGCCAGTGGTTGAGCTTTATCAGCGCCGAACTGCACAAGGGGCTGTTCACCCCGCTGCTCGGCGAGAAGACGCCGCCCGAGGTGAAGGCCTGGACATTGGCCAAATACGCCCCGCGGCTGGCTTATCTCGACGAGACGCTGAAGGAGCGGGAGTTCCTTCTCGACCGGTTCAGCGTCGCTGACAGCTATCTCGCCACGATCCTCAACTGGACGCGGGCGACGCGTCAGATCGACCTCACCGTTTATCCCAACGTGAAGGCCTATCTCGAGCGCATGCGCCAGCGCCCCAGCGTCGCAGCCGCGCTGGCGACCGAGATTCCGCTGTTCCAGGCGGAGATGGCGCGGCGCAAGGCGGCGTGAGAAGCCGGCGGCGGAACCAATCCGCGGCCCCCATCGCCAAACTGTCGCTCAAGAGTCAACCGGCGCTCGACGCAAATCGTCGAGCGCCGGTTGATCCCCATCAAGGCCCTAAAGTCATTTTGCGCGTACCAACCCTTCCGGTCGCGGGATCCCCCGGGAGCCCCTGATCGCCATGCGGAGGGGAGTAGGAATGAAACGAATTTTCGCCGCGGCGCTGATGGCTGGTGTCGTCTGCGCGGCACCCGCCGGCTTGGGTTGGGGCCAGGAGCGCTCACGCAAAGTGCAAAGGAGTTTTCCCTGCCAGCCAACTGTTCTCTCGAAGTATTGCAGAGGACCCAAAGGCGATCCCGGCCCTCAAGGCCCGCCGGGCCCCAAGGGCGATCCTGGCTCTCAGGGCGTTGCTGGCCTGAAGGGCGATCCTGGCCCGAAGGGCGATCGCGGGCCGGCCGGCCCGAAAGGCGACAAGGGGGACAAAGGCGACCCCGGTCCGGCAGGTCCTCCCGGGCCGGCGGTCAAGACCGTCGCGACATGCGTGAGCAAACTGCATAGTGGAACCCTTCACTGCTCATGCAACCATCTGATCGTCGAACAATACGTCTCAGGGGGGCGGCAATTGCAAAGCAATCGCGGACAGTGGGAGCTGCGACGGATATAGCAGCGGGGGCGCCTCCCCTGACGCGGGGATCTGTTGCGTGTGCGGTCCTTGACCTCGCGTGGTGCTCTCGATCCCGACGACCGGCTCTGTCCGATCACCGGGATCACGGGTCTCGAGGTTGTTTCCACGACAGCGCCCGGGTTCGTGCTCCGGCGGCGCGCTAAGCTCGGTCTCGGGCCATTGGGAAGACAATGATGGGCTCGTCCGAATTTACGACATGGGTGGCGCTGGCCGGCGCCGCGATCGTCGCGGGCCTCGCCGCGATCTATTCGTCTTCGCCCTGGGTGCTGATCCTGGCGGCGCTGATCGGGGCGCTACCTCGGCTACAAGGGCGAACGGGCGGGCCGGCGCTATCTTGAGCAGCGTCTGGCGCAGAAGCGCTCGAGATAGCTCACAAGCTCCCTGTCGAGGCGCGCCTTGCCTTGCGCGGCGCCCGGAACCTTCCGACTCGCTTGGCGTTGAACCTCGGACAACAGCCAAGGAGCTATCCCGATGGACACGGTCCAGGAAACATCGGCCCTTATCGCCGCTAATAAAGTCGAGGGCACGGATGTCTTCAACGCCGGCGGCGACCGGGTCGGCTCGATCCATGACCTGATGATCGACAAGCGAAGCGGTCTGGTCGCTTACGCAATCATGGCGTTTGGCGGGTTCCTGGGGGTCTGGAACAGCTATCACCCGCTGCCCTGGTCGCTCCTGCATTACAACACGAACCTCGGCGGATATGTCGTCGACATCAAGCAGAGTGAGCTCGAAGACGCGCCGTCCTGTCAGCCCGGGACGGAACCGGCGTGGGGCGACCCCGAATACGAGCGCAGGCTTCACGCCCACTACGGCGTCAGTCCGAGACCGCTTGGCGGGCCGCTCTGACGCTCGTGACGCGGTGGTGAGCCATTGGGGATTCGCCCGATGGCCAGACAAGGCGGCGGCTCACTCCCGCCGCTTTGTTCTTTGCGGGAACGCGCGGGCTCGACCTTATCCCGAACTCAGCAGCTTCGGCCGCCGCCGCTATCGCGGCGGGAGCAGCGGCGGTCTATTCCTCGTCGTCATGGGTCTTCATCGCCGCGACGGCGTTGATCGGGGCCTTTCCCGGTTATACACGGAGCGGGTCGGCCGCCGCGCGGGGCCGGTCGGGATAGCGTCACGCCCCTGCTCACCAAGGAAGCCGCCCATGACTTTGAGGGTGATCGGGGTCGGATTGGGCCGGACGGGAACGCATTCGACCCAGCTCGCCCTCAATCAGCTCGGCTTGCCCTGCTATCACATGACGGAAGTGTTCCTGAACAAGGAAAACAAGTCGCATCTCGACTTCTGGCGCAAGGTCGCCAATTCGCCGCCGGGAACCCAGCATGACTGGGAATCGGTATTCGCCAAATATGCGGCGACCGTCGACAATCCCGGCTGCTGCGTCTGGCGCGAGCTCATGGCCGCCTATCCGGACGCAAAGGTGCTGCTCACCCTGCACCCGCGCGGCGCGGAGGCGTGGTACCAGAGCACGATGGACACGATCTACTTCACCGAGTCCCGCTGGCAGTTCAAGGTGCTCGAAACGCTCACTCCCTTCGGCCGGAAATTCGGCGACATGAGCCGCAAGCTCGTCTGGGGCCGGACACTCAAGGGCGTGATGGACGACAAAGCCGCCGCGATGGCGCGCTATGACGCCTATGTCGACGAAGTGAAGGCGGCGGCGCCAGCGGACAAGCTGCTCATCTTCAAAGCAACCGACGGCTGGGATCCCTTATGCGCATTCCTCGGCGTCGCCGCGCCGGTCACAAAATTCCCGAATGTGAACGATCGCGCCGAGTTCCAGAAGAATATCGCCGGAATGACCAATGGCGCCTACGTCATCCTGGGCGGGATCGCCGCCGCAGCACTCGTACTGCTCGGCGTCGCCTACTGGCTGCTGAGGTAGGGCGCTCTCCTGACGGAGAAGCGGAACTATTCCGCCGCCCGCCTTCCGCCCTTCGCCTTCCGCGCCAGCACCGGCTTGAGGTACTGCCCGGTGTAGCTCTTCGCATTGCGGGCGATCTGCTCGGGCGTGCCTTCGGCGACCACTTCGCCGCCGCCGTCGCCGCCTTCCGGCCCCATGTCGACGATCCAGTCGGCCGTCTTCACCACTTCCAGATTGTGCTCGATGACGATCATCGTGTTGCCCTGGTCGACCAGCTCGTGCAGCACGTCGAGCAGTTGCGCGACGTCGTGGAAATGGAGGCCCGTCGTCGGCTCGTCGAGGATGTAGAGCGTGCGCCCGGTCGAGCGGCGCGACAGCTCCTTGGCGAGCTTGACCCGCTGCGCCTCGCCGCCGGAGAGCGTCGTCGCCTGCTGGCCGACCTTGACATAAGCTAAGGCCCACCCGCTTCAGGGTCTCCATCTTGTCGCGGATCGACGGCACCGCCTTGAACAGTTCCGCCGCCTCCTCGACCGTCATGTCGAGCACGTCGGCGATCGACTTGTCCTTGTAGCGCACCTCGAGCGTCTCGCGGTCGTAGCGCTTGCCCTTGCACACGTCGCAGGTGACATAGACGTCGGGCAGAAAGTGCATCTCGATCTTGATCACGCCGTCGCCCTGGCAGGCCTCGCACCGCCCGCCCTTGACGTTGAACGAGAAGCGCCCCGGCAGATAGCCGCGCGCCTTGGCCTCCGGGAGCCCGGCGAACCAGTCGCGGATCGGGGTGAAGGCGCCCGTATAGGTGGCGGGATTGGAGCGCGGCGTGCGGCCGATCGGCGACTGGTCGATGTCGATCACCTTGTCGATCTCGTCTAAGCCCTCGATGCGATCGTGCGGCGCGGGCGGCTCGTTCGCGCCGTTCAGGCTGCGCGCCGCCGCCTTGTAGAGCGTGTCGATGACCAGGGTCGATTTGCCGCCGCCCGAGACGCCGGTGACGCAGGTGAAGAGCCCGAGCGGAATCGTCGCCGTGACGTTTTTCAGGTTGTTGCCGCGCGCGCCGACGATTGTCAGCTCCCGACCCGGGTCAGCGGCGCGACGCCTGGTCGGGATCGCGACCGTCCGCTCGCCCGAGAGATAATGGCCGGTCAGCGAATTGGGATTGGCGGCGATATCGGCCGGCGTTCCCTCGGCGACGATCTCGCCCCCGTGCACGCCCGCGCCCGGGCCGACATCGACGACATAATCGGCGGCCCAGATCGCATCCTCGTCGTGCTCGACCACGATCACCGTATTGCCCAAGCCCCGCAGGCGCCGGAGCGTATCGAGGAGCCGCGCGTTGTCGCGCTGGTGGAGGCCGATCGACGGCTCGTCGAGCACATAGAGCACCCCGGTGAGGCCCGAGCCGATCTGCGAGGCGAGCCGGATGCGCTGGCTCTCGCCGCCCGACAGCGTGCCGGACGCGCGAGCGAGCGTCAGATAATCGAGCCCGACGTCGCGCAGGAAGGTGAGCCGGTCGACGATCTCCTTGAGGATTCGCTGGGCGATCTCGTTGCGCTTGGCGTCGAGCTTCTCCGGCAGGCCCTTCGCCCATTCGATCGCCGCGCTGACCGAGAGCAGGCTCACCTCGCCGATGTGCTGGCCGTCGATCTTGACCGCCAGCGCCTCGGGCTTGAGGCGAAAGCCGTGGCAGGCCTCGCAGGGCGTCGCGGTCATGTAGCGCTGGATCTCCTCGCGCGACCACTCGCTTTCGGTCTCCTTGTAGCGGCGCTCGAGATTGGCGACCACGCCCTCGAACGGCTTGTTCACCTCATAGGCGCGCAGGCCATCGTCATAGGCGAAGCGGATCTCGTCCGCGCCCGAGCCGTGCAGGATCACGCGCCGCGCTTCCTCCGGCAATTCGCTCCACGGCTTGTCGAGCCGGAACTTGTAGCGCCGCCCCAGCGCCTCGAGCGTCTGCAGGTAATAGGGCGAACTCGACTTCGCCCAGGGCGCGATCGCTCCCTGGCGCAAGGTGAGCTTCGCATTGGGGACGACCAGCGTGTCGTCAACCCTGAGTTCCGAGCCCAGGCCGCCGCAGACCGGGCAGGCGCCGAACGGATTGTTGAACGAGAACAGCCGGGGCTCGATCTCGGAGATGGTGAAGCCTGAGACGGGGCAGGCGAACTTGGACGAGAACAGAATGCGCCGCGGCTCGCTCTCCCCCTCGGCTGTGTCGGCGAACTCGGCGACCGCCAGGCCGTCGGCGAGTTCGAGCGCCGTCTCGAAGCTCTCGGCGAGGCGCGCGGCCATGTCCGGCCGCACGACGATGCGGTCGACGACCACCTCGATGTCGTGCTTGAACTTCTTGTCGAGCGCCGGCGCGTCGGCGATCTCATAGAACTCGGCCGTCGATCTTCAGCCGCTGGAAGCCGCGCTTCATATAGTCGGCGATTTCCTTGCGGTATTCGCCCTTCCGGCCGCGCACGACCGGCGCGAGCAGATAGAGCCGCGTGCGCTCCGGCAAAGCCAGCACCCGGTCGACCATCTGGCTCACCGTCTGGCTCTCGATCGGCAGGCCGGTGGCGGGCGAATAGGGAATGCCGACCCGCGCCCAGAGCAGGCGCATGTAGTCATGGATCTCGGTCACCGTGCCGACCGTCGAGCGCGGGTTCTTCGAGGTCGTCTTCTGCTCGATCGCGATCGCCGGCGACAGGCCGTCGATCTGGTCGACGTCCGGCTTCTGCATCATTTCGAGGAACTGGCGCGCATAGGCCGAGAGCGACTCGACATAGCGCCGCTGCCCCTCGGCATAGATGGTGTCGAAGGCGAGCGAGGACTTGCCCGAGCCCGAGAGGCCGGTGAACACCACCAGCTTGTCGCGCGGAATGGTGAGATCGACGTTCTTGAGGTTGTGCTCGCGCGCGCCGCGGACCGCGATGGTCCGTCCGCCGAACAGGGCTTCGACGGGCTCGGCGCTTCTTGGAAGCCCGAACCGGGCGCGCTTCTGATTTGGGTCCGGCCATGGCGGTTCCTGGAGGGCCCCTTCCTTAACGGTAATGCACGTCGGCGCGCGAATCGCGCTTGCGCGAGCCTCGCGCCGATGCTAGAACAAATGAAGAACAAGGGCAAAGGCGCTTCCCGAGCGCCGGAGCCTGCGGTTTTGGTTAATGTAGTCGCGGCGCCGCCTCTTCCCAAGCGTCGGGCGCGGCGACATGTGGATAAGCGTGAGCCGGCGGCGAATTGGGCGCTCATGCGCCGCCGCATTCGGCTAAAGCGATAGCGTGAGGACCGCGCGCCCTTCAATGGGCGGCGGCGAGGAGAGGATCATGGCGGGCAGCGTCAACAAAGTCATTCTGGTCGGAAATCTGGGCAAGGATCCGGAGGTCCGACGGCTCAATTCCGGCGATCAGGTGGTGAACTTCTCGGTCGCCACTTCCGAGACCTGGCGCGACAAGAATTCGGGCGAGCGCAAGGAGCGCACCGAGTGGCACAATGTCGTGATCTTCAACGAGAATCTTGGCAAGGTCGCCGAGCAATATTGCAAGAAGGGCACGAAAGTGTACATCGAGGGCCAGCTGCAGACGCGCAAATGGCAGGACCAGAGCGGCGCCGACCGCTACACGACCGAGGTGGTGCTGCAGCGCTTCCGCGGCGAATTGCAATTGCTCGATTCGCGCGGCGGCGGCGCCGAGCGCGAAAGCTTCCCGGACGAGGGCGGAGGCCGCAGCTCCAGCTTCAACCGCGCCGCGGCGGGCGAGCGCCGCCCGGCGCTCTCCGGCGGGGGCGGCGCGGGCGCCGGGCCGATCGACGACGACATTCCGTTCTGATCTCCCCTCTTCCCCTCATGCTGAGCCTGTCGAAGCATGAGCTTGTCGAAGCGTGAGCTTACCGAAGCAGCGGGAGATGGGTGGGGGTGAGGGGGCACGCCGATTCAACTCACGGATGTGCCGACACCCTCACTCGCCACACGCGCGCTCGTCCAGCCGTCGTCTTTCCTGTTCGGCAAAGGCGTGGGCGTGGCGCTTTTGGTCAAATCGGGTCCCGACGTATTGCGGAACATCCACGGCTGTGGGAGGCGACACCACGACGATCCATTGCTTCCCATTTTGATCAGGTTCTACCTGCACACTGAGATCGACGAAGTTGTAGGGTTCTATCTCTGCGTCGCAGACCGGGCATCGATCGTCGCAGGCGCATGACCATTCGTCGACCCAGCGCGCGTTGCACTCGTCGTGTCGATAAAAGTTTCGAAACCAAGCCATCGGTATAACCTGCTCATGACGTTGGGTTGCGGATGATGGCGAGCCATCGTTTTGAAACTTGGATTTGGAGATTCTCCTCAAGCTGCTACGTCTCTGGGGCGCAAACCGCCCGCGTCCTGACTGAGGACTGGGCAAGCAAGCAAGTCTTCTGTCCCAATTGCGGAAACGCCCACCTATCCCGCTTCGCAAACAACAGACCGGTCGCTGATCTCTTTTGCGGCCTCTGCAACGAGGAATTCGAGCTCAAGAGCCAGAAGGCGAGGTTTGGTGCGCGGATTGCTGACGGTGCCTACAGGACTATGTGCCAGCGGCTCGAGTCGCAAAATAACCCAAACCTCATCCTGCTCAATTACAGCCTAAGCAGGGGCGTCAACAACCTGTTCGTTGTGCCGAAGCACTTCTTTGTAAAGGATCTCATCGAGGAGCGAAAGCCTCTTAGGGAAGGAGCACGTCGAGCCGGTTGGGTAGGTTGCAACATTCTGCTCTCTCGCGTTCCCGACGCCGGGAAGATATTCATCGTGCGCGACGGAAACGTACTCGATCGGCAAGGCGTCCTGAATCGCTGGCGGCGCACAATCTTTCTCAGGTTTGAGAGCGACGCATCGCGGGGGTGGCTCCTCAACGTTCTACGATGTATCGAAACCATTGGGAGGAATGAGTTCGTTCTAGACGATGTATACGCTTTCGAGACGCACTTGAGCGGACTCTACCCCGTGAACCAACATGTCCGTCAGAAGATTCGGCAACAGTTGCAGGTCCTGCGCGATCGAGGCTTTATTGAATTCTTGGGTCGCGGTCGATACAGATTAAACAGTCCCTGAGGGCTGAGGCCGCAAGACGCACCCTGCGGAAACTCATCTATGCCGGTCTTTGTCCTCCTCTTGCGCGCGGTCAATGTCGGGGGAACCGGGAAATTGCCGATGAGCGAACTCAAGCGGCTGTGCGAAAAGACCGGATTCCGGAACGTCCGCACCTATATCGCCAGCGGCAATGTGGTGGCGGAGCGCGACGGCGTGGAGGCTGAGGCCAAAGCCGCTCTCGAGGCTGAACTTGAGGCTTACGCAGGGAAGCCGGTCGGCGTGATCGTCCGGACGGCCGCCGAGATGGCCAAGGTCGTGGCCTCGAACCCCTTCCCCAGCCGGGCCGCGAACCTGACGGTCGCCATCTTCCTCGACCACGCCCCGGCCCCGAACTCGCTGAAGACTGTCAAAGGCCGGGCGAACGAGGAGCTGCGGCGCGCGTGAGATCTATGTCCATTATCCGGACGGGATCGGCCGCTCGAAGCTCAACATCCCGGCCGCCCGGATCGGAACCGCCCGGAATATGAACACCGTCGCCAGGCTCGCCGCGATGGCGGCGGAATGAGAAGCGCGCCTTCTCGTCGCCGGGCCGTCCGGCGACTGCAGGAGCATCACGAGGGCGCGCAGCCTCGGCGTCGAAAGCGGACCGTGCTGGCGGACTATTGATTGCAGAAAATCAGAAACAAGGCTATGATGCCTCATGGAAATTTCTTGCTCTTCCGCCACGCAAAGATCGCCGGCTCTCCATTCGCGCGGAGCGAACTATGAGTACAAAGCGAGTGAAAAATTTTTATGATGAAATTCCCGTGTAACCCATTGAAAAGTCTCAATTCGGACGAGAGAATCCAAGGAAATCCAAATAAATCCAACCTCTTGGGCTGGGGTTTTCGCAGCGAAACAAGGACAAGCCAAGAAAACCCAAATTGCCCGGCCAGCTTGCACCGCGCCGCCACCAAGCGCCATTATAACAACTTAAGTCAGTGAAAAACACTAGGCGAGAACGATCACTCCGTTCCTCCCCATCAGGCAACGCTGCGGAGCATCCCTATGCTCGCACGGACTTCCGCGCCGGCTTGGCGGCGACCTTCGACGGCGGCTCGGCTTTAACGACGCCCCTCGCCTTCACCAGCGCGGCGTGATCCTTGACCGTCTGCTCGGCATAGGCCATGGCGAACGACGCGAGCGCGTCGTCGAACGCGCCGTTCCTTCCCATGTAGCCGGCGATGACGGCCGGGTCGCCGGAGCGGGCGTGGGAGCGGGCGAGCGTCCGGCCGCACAGGCGCGCGTATTCCGATAGCGCCTGCTGCTCGGCGAGCTCGCTGACCGCGCCGAGCCGGCGATTCTTCAGGATGCGAACATAGAACTCGATCCCCAAGGGCTCGTCCGACGTCCAGCCGAGAAAGATGTCGCTCGCGGCCTGCATCATCCGCTGCCCCTCGACCACGCGCCTGCCCTGCGGGCCTCGGTAGGCGAAGTTCTCCGAAAGCCGCTCGAGGACCGAGCGTTGCGCCTGCTTGACTTGCAGGAAGAGCGGTTCGCCGTCGCCGCTGAGGAACAGTCCGACGACGCAGATCGTGCCGACCGAGCCGACGCCCACCGCCTTGAAAGCGACATCCATCAATCGATAGCGGTCGAGAAGAACCGTCCGGTCGGGCGTGAGCGTTTCGCGATAAAGCGTCGAACCCGCGAGCAAAGTCGATCTTCCGGCCTCCGAGCGTCTTCTTGGTGATGTGGAAGATCGTCGGCGGCTTGTCGGCGATCCTGGGTTCGCCGCCGGTGACGAGATGCGGAAAGTTGTCGTCCTTGTCGAGACCGCGGTGCTGAGCGTGCCGGATCACCGTTGAAAGGCTGCGCCGCAGCTCCGGACTCTCGATGTGCTTGAGCTGTTGCTCAAGATCGATCCGGCTGTGCCAGATCTCGCAGCGGAGACAGACTCCATGAGACGCGAACATGTGTTCGCGATAGGCGGTGACCGCGCCCGCCGCGAGGCTGCGCGCCCGCTTGTCCGACATGTCGGCCGCCCTGGCCGCGACGGCGACGCTGGCCGCCAGACGCTTGACGTCGACGGTGAAATCGACGCCCGGCAGCGTCTCGTCGAAATCGTTGATGTCGAAGAGGATGGCGTCTTCGGGCGAATTGAACGCGCCGAAGTTCATCAGATGACAGTCGCCGCAGGCTTGCACCGGCGCGCCGGCGATCGGCTGATGGGCGAGATCGGCCGCCATCACGGCCGCCGCGCCGCGCAGAAACCCGAACGGGTCCGCCATCATGCGCTTGTAGCGCTCAGGCAAAAGCGCGGGCACCCGCTCGGCGTCGGATTGCGCAAGGATGGCGACGGGGTCTCGATCCCGCGGACCGTGCAACTCCGCATGGGCTTCGCGCGGCGAGCGGACTCGCAACGCCCTGCCGTGCTCGTATCGATCGGTGCGATTGTTCAAAGCAGCGGCCATGGCGAAGATCCCCGGAGGAGAGGCGGGGTCCGGCGCAGATCCGCGAGGCGAACCGCTCCGCGGCTTACGAGCTCAATGGGTCCGCGTGAAGTCCCTGGACCGGAGCAAGCCTCACCACCGATAGCAGCGCAATGTTCCGTCGGGAGCGCGCACCGCCCGGTGGCCGGTTTTTCTCAGGCACCAGTTTTGATTTTGACCGCCCCATACGCAGTGGCCCCATCCGTTGCGATGACGGTTCGGACCGCAGCCGCCCAAGGCGAAAGCGGGGCTAACCGCTGAGGACAGGACGGCGGAAACAATCACCACGCCGATGAGCCTAATCGACAGTTTTTTCATGGGTCACCCTCAATTCTGGACAGCGAAATTGAAGGAAAATATTTATAGCGCAATCCTCCTTGCCGCCAATCGAACTGAAAGGATAAAAAGCCTCGCGTCTCGCTCCCCTACGGCGATTGGAGCCCATGAGGTCCCCCTAGGCTTCGCATGCCCCTCCCAGCCGATATCGCGCTCAAGACCATCGACGGCAAGCCGGCCGCGCTCAGCGATTTCGCCGGGCGAGGCGCTGCTCATCGTCAATGTCGCCAGCCGCTGTGGTTTTACGCCACAATATGCGGGCCTCGAGGCGGTGCACCGGCGCTTTCGCCAACAGGGCTTCGCCGTGCTCGGCTTCCCCTGCGACCAGTTCGGCCATCAGGAGCCGGGCGACGAGAGCGCGATCCAGACATTCTGCAAGGACAAGTACGACGTGACCTTCCCGATGTTCGCCAAGATCGAGGTCAACGGCCCAAACGCCCATCCGCTGTTCAAGGCGTTGAAAGAGGAGGCGCCCGGCCTTCTGGGCACGCGGGCGATCAAGTGGAACTTCACCAAGTTCCTGGTCGACAGGGAGCACCGTGTCGTGCGCCGCTACGCGCCCTCTGACAAGCCCGAGACGCTGGCCGAGGACATCCAGACGGCGCTCGGCTGAGTTCTCTCATGGCTCGGGGACAGGACAAGTCAGGTCGCCTTCCTCGCAATGCAGATATCAACTCGATGGCCTTCGTTCGTTCCAGCGTCTCCTTTTCGAGACACGACAGATACTCCATCGGATAGATAGAGCCGCCCTCGACCGCCGAGACCGCGAACTTGCATTCGGCGTCGCGGAAACCGATCCAGTCGCGTTCCGACGCGGCGAGAAGGTCCTTCTTCCTCCAGTCGTCCCCGAGCCGCCGAAGGACCCCGCGATAGGCGTCATTCAAGGCGTGGTCGGCCTTCTGAAAGGTGGCGTCGGCGCACCTGTTGAGGCCGAGTTGCGTCTGATCAGCGCAGTTCATCGCCGCGGCGGGGAAGGCGACCAAGAAGTAAATTGACGCGGAAAGAAAACGCATGACGCTGATCCTTGTCGCGCCGCTTGATTCGTGAGGGTCGCTTCACCATAAGGGCGCTCGCGATTTGCAGCAAAGCGGGTGGAAACGCCCGTTTGGGGGGATGTCAGTGCCGAACAGGACCCTTCTCATCACCGGCGGCTCGCGAGGCATCGGCCGCGCCTGCGCGCTGCTAGGGGCCGAGAATGGCTGGTCGGTCGGCGTGAACTATCGCGAAGACGTCAAGGCGGCGGACGCGATCGTCGAGATTATCGCCAGGCAGGGCCGCCGCGCCGTCGCGCTCAAGGGCGACGTGTCGGTCGAAGCCGACGCGGTCGGCATGTTCGACGCCGCGACGAAGGCGCTCGGGCCCCTCAGCGCGGTCATCGCCAACGCCGGCGTCGTCGCGCCGGCCGCGAGGCTCGCCGACATGAGCGCCGAGCGCATGCGCCATGTCTTCGAGGTCAATGTGCTCGGAGCCTTCCTGACGGCGCGCGAGGCCGCCCGGCGGATGTCGAAATCCGCCGGCGGCGCGGGCGGCTCGATCGTGCTGATGTCGTCGGCCGCCGCCCGCCTGGGCTCGCCGAACCTCTATGTCGACTACGCCGCATCAAAGGGCGCGGTCGACACGTTGACCTTGGGTCTCGCAAAGGAGCTGGGCCCTGAGGGGGTCAGGGTGAACGCGATCCGTCCGGGAATGATTGACACCGAACTCCACGCCAGCGGGGGCGACCCCGACAGGGCGAGGTCTGTGGGGGCCACCGCCCCACTCGGGCGTCCAGGCACGGCAGAGGAAGTCGCCGCGGCGGCGATATGGCTCATCAGTGACGCGGCCTCTTACGTGACGGGCGCGCTGCTGGACGTCTCGGGCGGACGCTGACCGGCGAACCGTTTCGAACGCTGCGGGGGCCGGCGGATGGAACCGAAGGTGAGATCGGACGTTAGGCTTCCCGTGTCCGCTCCCGCATCGAGGCTCCGATGTATCATCACATTAAAAGGCTAATGTACACGGTCCGTGTCGACGAACCGGACCCCCGATTTGGCAACATGCTGCTCGAGCAGTTCGGCGGCGCCAATGGCGAACTTGCCGCAGCCATGCAGTATTCGGTCCAGGGCCTCAACTGCGAGGATCCAGGGCGCAAGGATCTCCTGATGGATATTGGCACCGAGGAGCTCAGCCATCTCGAAATCGTCGGGACTTTGGCGCGGATGCACCTCAAGCCCATGAAGTCGATTCGGGAGGAAGCCGAAGCCGATCCGCTGATCGGCATAGCCGGAGGCGGAGGCGTCGGCCTTTTCAATTCCATGGGGAACGCCTGGACAGCGGACTACCTGAAGATAACCGGGGAGCTCGACGTCGACCTGCGCAGCAACATCGCAGCCGAAGCGCGGGCCAAGATCGTTTATGAGCGGCTGATTAACTTCTGCCGCGACGCCGGAACCAAAGACGCGCTGCAATTCCTGATGACCAGGGAAATCACCCATATGCGCGCCTTCACCCTGGCGCTCGAGAGCCTGGGAAGGCCACCGTTCAGCATTGGCGCCATCGCGCCGACGCCGGAGCTGGTCGACCAGTTCTTCAACGACTCCACTGGCGAAGGAGAGCAGGGCGAAGTCGACGCCCGCGGCCCGTGGAACGAAGGCGGACCCTGGCTTTTCATTCAGTCGCCAGTCCTTCAGGATTCCGGGGCTGATCTCGATGAAGGCATTCACGCCGAAAGCTCAAGTCCGGCGAACGAGGCGATCCGGGAACTCCTGGTCGACCAGCTGCAAGACATTCTGAGCGCGGAAAAGCAGCTTCTGAAAGCGCTGCCGAAAATGGCGAAAGCGGCGCGAAGCGCCAACCTCGAAACGGTGTTCGATTCTCACCTGAAGGAGACGGAAGCCCAGGCCAAACGGCTCGAGGAGTGCTTGAAAGAGCTCGGCGCGCGGCCGCGGGCGAAGCCCTGCAGAGGCATGACGGGGCTGATCGAAGAAGGCGATGAAGTGATCACAAAAGGGAAAGGAAAGGACGACGCCCTCGCCGACCTTGCCCTGATCGGCGCTGGACTTCGCGTTGAGCATTACGAGATCGCGGCCTACACGACGGCTCGCAATCTGGCCCTCCAGCTGCGCGAGCCATCGATCGTTCAGGCGCTTACAACGTCTCTCGGCGAGGAGCAGAACGCGGGCCAATTGCTGGACCAGGTCGCCCAGCCCCTTCTGTCCGTATCAAAGATGCCGGCCAGCGTCGAATAGGACCCCGCCATCCCTTCGCTTCCGTTCCTCAGCGAAGGGCGCGGGCCGCGGCCGCGGCGGTTTGGCCGCCGCCGCTTGCTTTGGCTGCGGAATCGCCTAAGGCCATGGCAGCGGGGATAAATCGGCGCGCGCCGCCCAACCCCAAACTGGCGCTGGGCGTTGAAATCGGTTACACGTCGGCCACGCGATTTCCCTTAGGATCCCTTCCCATTGCCCGACACTATTGACGAGCGGCCGACGCCCGGCGGGCCGGCCGATATCAAGCCCGTTTCGATCCTCGACGAAATGAAGCGCAGCTATCTCGATTACGCGATGAGCGTGATCGTCAGCCGCGCCTTGCCCGACGTCCGCGACGGCCTGAAACCCGTGCACCGTCGCATCCTCTATTCGATGAACGAGAACAACTTCACCCCCGACCGTCCCTACAACAAGTCGGCGCGCACCGTCGGCGACGTGATCGGCAAATATCACCCGCACGGCGAGCTTGCGGTCTACGACGCGCTCGTGCGCATGGCGCAGGACTTTTCGATGAGCGCGCCGCTCATCGACGGCCAGGGCAATTTCGGCTCGGTCGATGGCGATCCGCCCGCGGCGCAACGCTACACCGAAGCGAGACTCGCGCCGGTCGCGATCCCTCTGCTCGACGATCTCGAAAACGACACCGTCGACTTCAGGCCGAACTATGACGAGAAGGAAGAAGAGCCGGTCGTCCTGCCGGCGCGCTTTCCCAATCTGCTGGTCAACGGCGCCGGCGGCATCGCGGTCGGCATGGCGACCAACATCCCGCCGCACAATCTCGGCGAGACGATCGACGCCGTCCTCGCTTTCATGGACAAGCCCGACATCTCGCTTGACGAGTTGCTGGAGCTGATCCCGGGACCCGATTTCCCGACCGGGGGGGCCATCCTCGGACGAGCCGGCATTCGCTCAGCCTATGCGACCGGCCGGGGCTCGATCATCATGCGCGCCAAGGTCGCGGTCGAAGAATTACGCAAGGACCGCGAGGCGCTGATCGTCAGCGAGATTCCCTACCAGGTCAACAAGGCGACGCTGATCGAGCGCATCGCGGAGCTTGTCCGCGAGAAGCGCGTCGAGGGCATCTCGGATCTGCGTGACGAGTCCGATCGCGACGGCATGCGCATCGTCATCGAGATCAAGCGCGACGCGGTCGCCGACGTGGTGCTCAACCAGCTCTGGCGTTTCACCGCGCTCCAGTCGAGCTTCGGCGCCAACATGATTGCGCTGAACGGCGGCCGGCCGGAGATGCTGACGCTGACCGACATGCTGCGCGCGTTCCTCGACTTCCGCGAGGAAGTCGTCACGCGGCGCACCAAATATCTGCTCACCAAGGCGCGCGACAATGCGCACATGCAGGTTGGCCTCGCAATCGCGGTCGCCAACATCGACGAGGTGATCCGCCTCATCCGCACCTCGCCCAATTCGGCGACCGCGCGAACGTCGCTGATGGAGCGCGTATGGCCTGCGCGCGACATGGCGCCGCTCATCACCCTCATCGCCGATCCGCGCCACGCGCTCGACGCTGACGGCGCGATCCGCCTATCGGAAGCGCAGGCGCGCGCGATCCTGGAATTGCGCCTCGCACGCTTGACCGCGCTCGGTCGCGACGAAATCGCCGAGGCCCTCAACCGGCTCTCGGTGGAGATCGCCGACTATCTCGATATCTTGAGCTCGCGCTTGCGGCTCATGGGCATCATCCGCGACGAACTCGTCAAGGTGAAGACCGACTTCGCCCTGCCCCGCCGCACCGTCATTCTCGACAGCGACGCCGACATGGAGGACGAGGACCTCATCCAGCGCGAGGACATGGTGGTGCTGGTGAGCCACGGCGGCTACATCAAGCGCGCCCCGTTGTCGACCTACCGTGCGCAAAGGCGCGGCGGCAAGGGACGCGGGGCGATGGCGACGCGCGACGAGGACTTCGTCGCAAGGCTGTTCGTCGCCTCGACCCATCAGCCGGTGCTCTTCTTCTCCTCGGCGGGACAGGTCTACAAGGAGAAGGTTTGGCGTCTGCCGCTCGCGGCGCCCCAGTCGCGGGGCAAGGCGCTCGTCAATCTGCTGCCGCTCAAAGCCGATGAGCGCGTCACCACCATCATGGCGCTGCCGGAGGACGAGGCGACATGGGAGGCGCTCGACGTGATGTTCGCCACCACGCGCGGCACCGTCCGCCGCAACAAGCTCAGCGACTTCGCGCAAGTGAATCGCGCCGGCAAGATCGCCATGCGTCTCGACGAGGGCGAGCGCATCGTCGACGTCCAGATCTGCTCCGACAAGGACGACGTGCTTTTGACCTCGGCCAAGGGCCAGTGCATCCGCTTTTCGGTGGGCGACGTACGGGTGTTCAAGGGCCGCGACTTCGATGGGGGTGCGCGGCATCGCGCTTGCCGAAGGCGACAGCGTCATCTCGCTCGCGATCCTCAAATCGTTCGATGCGACCGGCGATGAGCGCCTCGCCTACCTCAAGCAGCGACGTGCGGCCGAGGGCGAAACGCCGGAAGAGGCCAGCGAACCGGAGCGAGGGCGAGAACGGAACGGAAGCGAATGGCGCCGGCGCGCTCGAGCCGGAGCGCTTCGAGGCGATGCGCGCCGCCGAGCAGGTGATCCTTACAATATCCGAGAACGGCTACGGCAAACGCACCTCGTCATTCGAATATCGCGTCACCGGGCGTGGCGGCAAAGGCATCGTCGCCATGGCGGTCAACCCCCGCAATGGCGCGCTCGTGGCGTCGTTCCCGGTCGAGGACAGCGACGAGATCATGCTGGTGACCGACGGCGGACAGCTGATCCGGGTTCCAGTCGCCGGCATCCGCATCGCCGGCCGCGCGACCCAGGGCGTGATCGTGTTCGACACGGCGGATGAGGAGCACGTGGTCTCAGTCGACCGCATCGGCGAGACGGAAGGAAACGACGAGGGTGAGTAGCGCGGCTTAAGCGTTGGCGTCCGGCTCAGCCGGACGTAGACTTCCGCCCGGAGAGAACCCATGGCCGAGATTCTCGAGCGTCCCCTTGCGCCAGCCCGCCATCGGCTCGACGTTGGGGCCTATTACCGGATGGCCGAGGCCGGCATCCTCACGGATGGCCATCGCGTCGAGTTGATCGATGGAGACATCATCGACATGGCCGCCATCGGCAGCCCGCACGCCGCCGTCACCAACAGGCTGGCCCGGCTTTTTACCCGCGCCCTGCACGACGAGGCCGCGTTGGTCAACATTCAGAGCCCGTTGCGCCTCGACGCCTATAACGAGCCCGAGCCGGATCTCATGATTTTGCGCCCGCGCGCGGACGACTATCACGCGAGTCACCCGACCGCAGCCGACGTGCTCCTCCTCGTCGAAGTCTCGGAAACCTCTCTGGCCTACGACCGGGCGACCAAGCTTCCGCTCAACGCCAAGTTCGGCCTTCCGGAGGTCTGGATCGTCGACCTCGTCAGCGCCGCGGTCGAGATTTATCGCGAGCCGAAGGACGGCGCGTATGTGTCGCGCGAACGGCTCGCGCAGGGGCCGCTATCGCCGGCGCTCGTCCCCGGCGTGACGATCGAGGTCAACGGACTGCTCGCGTGAGGACTGGCGCCGCGGAATGATCCTGCCGCGTCCCGCGCACAAGTTTTCGCGCTTTCGCGCAACTTATGACTCCGCGGGCGGCGGCCTTCGAATGCCGCCGAACCTTACGGACCTTGGCAATGGTTCAAAAGCCATCGACGGCGGACTTTTACGGCGCCCAAGCCCCAAGCGCATTCGCGCCGGCATCGGGTCACGACAACGCCAGCGGGTCAACGAAACGACGCGGCGTTCATCGCCGTGACAATGACGCCCGCCACGAAAGCGACCAAAAGCGCGAAGAAAGCATGGTGAGCGTAGGTAGTGTTTGCAAATCGGTCACGGCGTTGTGAGCGTCGTCACACCTTGAGCTATGACGGGTTGCTACAGATCTTGCGCCAATGCCCGGCAGCGCCCAATTGGGCGACAACAGGGTAGGAGGCGACTCCAAGCGGGATCACACGCGGAGTCGGGCCCATGCGTTTCAAGTTTTCGATAGCGCGATCGCGCAAGAGCATGGCGCTCCGCCGCCCGCTGTCGCCTCAAGAAATCAGCATCTGAAAATCGCGGGCGCGCCCGACGCCGACCATCCGTCTTGCGCTCTACGAAGCGCGGTCGGCAGGCGCGTTGCGGAGGAACGAAACATTGAGCGATTCAGTCCCTCACAGAAAACTTACGGGTGAACGAGTGACGCCCGCGCCAACGCCGCTGGTTGGCGGCTGCGCCTCGACCTCTGAGCGCCTGAGCGCGGAACCGGCCGGGAAAGACGCCCTGCCTTTTCCGATCCCCGCCAACGAGCCGGAGCGGCTGGCCGCCCTTCGCGCGCTCAACATCGTCGATAGTCCCTCCGAAACCGCATACGATGAGGTTGCGCGTCTGGCGGCGCAAATCTGCGAGTGCCCGATCGGCTATATCAGCTTCATCGAAGATGATCGCCGATGGCTCAAGGCGCAATTTGGAACGCCGCCCGGGATAACTGACGCTCCGCGGGCGGGCGCGGTTTGCTCGACGGCGATATGCGGCTCTGAAATGCTGCTGGTGTCCGACATGGTTGAGGACCCCCGGTTCGGTCACACGACACTGGTCGTGAACGAACCGCACTGCCGGTTCTATTGCGGAGTGCCTCTCATCACCGACGTGGGTTATGCGCTCGGCGCCCTGTGCGTCTGGGATTTTTGAGCCGCGCAAGCTGACCTTCGAGCAGACGGAGGCGCTGTGCCGGCTGGCGCGTCAGGTTCTCACTCTTTTGGAGCTGCGCAAGAAGCTGATCGAACAGAGCCAAACGATCAAGACGCTCGAGCATGCTCGCGATGAGGCGGCCACGCAAAAAGCGCGCGCCGAGGAGCTCCTCGACAGACTTTTGCCGCGCGCCGTCACTGACGAACTTCGAAATCAGCGGCAAAGTCCGGCCGAGATATATCCGCTCGGCCACAGTTCTGCTGGCGGATTTTCAGAGGTTCACGCTTCTCGCGGAACGCGCCGAGCCTGCGGCGCTCATCGGATTTCTGGACGAATATTTCAACGCCTTCGACGACATCGTGGCCCGCCACGGGCTGGAGAAGATCAAGACGATCGGCGACGCCTACATGGCGGTCGGGGGCGTGCTCGAGAGCGGCGTCCGACATCCGATCGGCGCTTGCCTCGCAGCGCTGGAAATGCAGGCGACGGTCGCCCGTATGAAGTCGCGAAGCGACAAACCGGGACTGCCATCGCTGGACTTGCGGATCGGCGTTCATACCGGACCGGTGATATCCGGCGTCGTCGGCAATCGGCGTTTCACCTTCGATATCTGGGGCGACGCGGTCAATGTCGCGTCGTTTATGGAGGCGCAGTGTGAGCCAAGCCGGATCAACGTTTCAGACACGGTGGCCGGCCACGCCAGCGCGCTGTTCGAACTCGAGCCGCGCGGTCCCATCGAAGCCAAGCACGAACGCTCGCACGAGATGTTCTTCCTCAATCGGCTGAAGCAGGAGTTTTCGCGCGATGAGGCCGGCTGCCGTCCGAACGAAAGCTTCGCCGCCGAACACGACCGCTTGTCAGGCCGGTCGCCGGCGCGGCTCATCCGGCAATTGTCTTCGCCCTAGGCAGCACGCTGCGCCGCGATGCGGACGTCCTGCGCCATCACATCTGGCCGACCGGAATTCATATAGAATGCCGGGCGAACAGAGGAGAAATCCGATGACCCGACGCGCCCGCGACATTGTGCTCGACATCCTGCGCGACGAGGGGATCACCCACGTCTTCGGCAATCCCGGCTCGACCGAGATGTCGCTCATGGACGCGCTGGTCGACGCTCCGGACATCACCTATGTCCTGGGCCTTCAGGAAGCGTCCGCGGTCGGCATGGCCGACGGCTGGGCGCTCGCCTCCGGCCGCGCCGCCTTCGTCAACCTGCATGCGATAGGAGGCTTGGGCAACGCGATGGGGGTGCTGGTCGCCTCGAAGGCGAGCGAGACGCCGCTCGTCGTCACCGCCGGCCAGCAGGACACAAGGCATCTCATGACCGAGCCGTGGCTCTCGGGCGACCTCGTCGCCCTCGCCGCGCCGGTGACCAAATGGGCGAAGGAGCTGCGCCGCGGCGACGATGTCGGCCCGGCGCTCAGGCGCGCCTTCGGCCTCGCCCGCACTCCCCCGTGCGGCCCCGTGTTCCTGTCGCTGCCGATGGACATCCTCGACCAGGAGGTCAATCGCCCGACTTCCCCGGCTTCTGCCCCGCCGAGGCTCGGGCCGTCCCCCGATGCGGCGCGCCTGGCCGAGAAGCTCGCCGGCCTCGACCCAGATAAAGTCGTCGTCCTGCTCGGCGACGATCTGCCGGCCGCGGCCAGTGCGGGCCTCGTCGCCTTCGCCGAGGCCGGCGGATTTCCGGTCTGGGGCACGCAGCTCACGTCGCGCACGGCGTTTCCGTCCCACCACGCCTGCTGGGCCGGCGTGCTCAAGCCCGATTTCGCCGACATGCGCGCCCATCTCAAGTCCGCGCAAGCGATCGTGCTGGTTGGCGGACGCGCGTTTGTCGCCTATCCCTATCGCGAAGCCGAGCCCGTGCCCGAAGGCGTCCCGGTCATGCATATCGCGGACAACCCGGAGGCATTCGGACGCGAGCACGCCGCCGACATCGCGCTCCTCGGCGACATCGGCCAGACGCTTGCGGCGGTCGCCGGGCGCCTTGGCGAGCTCGTCGACAAGAACAAGGTCGCGGCGCGGCTCGCGGCGCGCGGCGGCGCCAGGAGGGCGGAGCGGGAAGCCGCGCGAGCGGCGATTCTCGCCGAAAGCGCGAACCTGCCGCTCGCCCCTGACGCCGCGGTTCTGGCCGCGCTCGACGCGCTGCCTGAGGACGCGATCATCGCCAACGATTCCGCGGCGACCTTCGGCCGTGTCCAGGATCTCTTGACCACCGAGCCCGGCCGCTACTTCTTCGCCCGCGGCGGCGTGCTCGGCTGCAGCATGCCGGCAGCCGTCGGGGCGGCGCTCGCGACCAAAGGCTGGGTCGCTTCCTTCGTCGGCGATGGCGGGGCGATGTATTCGCCCCAGGCTTTGTGGAGCGCCGCGCATTATCGCGCGCGCACGGTCTTCGTCGTCTTCAACAATCGCCGTTATGGCGTTCTGCAGAACGTCGCGAAGTCTCTCGGCTACGAGAACGCGAAGAACGGCCGGTTCGTCGGAATGGACGTCGCCGATCCGGCGATTGACTTTCTCTCGCTCGCTGCTTCGATGGGCGTGCCGGCGGAGCGGGCCAAGGATCGCCACTCGATTGGCGCGGCGGTCGCCCGCGCGCTCGAGCGCAATGGGCCGTCGCTGATCGAAATCCCGATCCGCTGAGGCCGCCCAGGGCGCGCCTGACGCTTAGGTAGTGTTGCCCATAGACAGCAGCCGCGCCGGCGTACACTGTTCACCTCATAGCAGCGCAAACACCCGCCCATCGCAGGTTTCTCAACTCCGAAAGAAAGCCGCGCATCAAACCGTTGAGGAGTGACGTATGCCCAAGAGTCTGTCGCATGAAGAAATCGCCCAGCATTTCATCAGGGCCAAAGTTTTCGACTTCAGCGCCATGGGCAAGCTCATCGCCGAACTCGGCCCGGAATTGGCCGTCAGTGATCTCGGGTGGCATGGAGTGAACTTCGGCCGCTACAACATCCTCGCCTGCATGCTTCCCGCGTGGGACGCAGCGCGCGCTGTCGGCGATCTGCGCGCCGCTGGTCTGACCGCGACAGCGCTGGAGAGCGCCGCGGAAGCAAGCAAGCCGAAATAGATTTGTTTCTCAATACATTTGGCTCTCAACTTAAATTCCGCTCCCTTGTGTCGAGTAGTGAATTCGCCCGGCGAGACGAATCCCTCGCCGGGCGAGTTTGCGAGTTGGCTCCCGGCCAAAGCGCTGCGAAAACGTGGACGCCGGTTTTTCGCGAAACAGCGCGCGAAATCAAGGAATCCGGAGCTGACGCCGTGTCGAGCTGGAGCGAAGCCGACCTTGAACTCAGGCTCTGTCGCGCGCTGGACCTCGCGCGAAAGGCGATCCACCATTTCGCCATCGACGGCTACTCAAACCCCGACGCTCCCGCGTGCAGCTTCGGCCCGGAAAAGGTGGTCGCCGAAACGGCGATGCTCCTCTATGCCGCTTCGGCGTCGCTATCCCGCCCAAACATTGCGAGCCGCGTCGACCATCTTGCTCAGGTCCTCGCCCCCCACGCCCGCTCTGAACGCGTGCTTGTCGATATCGCGCTCCATCCGGCGCTCGCCTTCAAATTCGCGGTCCCGCACATCCTCTTGACGAAGGTCGGATACCCGGACGCTGGCTTTGACGATTTTCTGAGATCCTGCGCGTCATCGCAGACGAGAAACGCGCAGGACCGGCCTCCCTCTTCCTCGCTCGAGAGACAATGGATCCGGTCATTGTGGAACGGCCTCGATTCCAACTTGGGCTGGCGCGCCAAGCTGCGCAACTCGATGCTCAACTGGCCCGTCGACATATTGGGCGGCCTGCGAATGGACGCCTACGCATACACGCACTTGATCATGTATTGCACCGACTTTGGCTTCCGAACCCCTCGCTTGCCCCGCAGCCGCTCGGCGATCTTGATGGACGTCGGCTCCTTGCTGGCCGGGTACATGGACGCCGAAGACTACGATCTCGCCGGCGAATTGCTGCTCGCATGGCCGCTGATGGGCGCCGCCTGGAGTCCCGCCGCCGCATTCGCCTTCCGGGTTCTCGCAAGCATCGAGGACCAGGTTGGCGTCCTTCCTTGCGGAAACGTCAATCTGGCCCATCTGGCCCAACTGGAAGGAGAGGAGCGCGCTCGATACGCACTGGGGACCGCGTACCACACGGCTTACGTTATGGGTTTTCTCTGCGCCGCGTCGCTTCGACCCGGGCGGGCGCCGCCGGTGACGATTGTCGGGCCGCAGTTCGACGCAACGTGCCTCAGCCGACTGCTGCGCTATGTTGATGTTGACCAGGGACATTGGCGGCCTGAGTTTTTTAGCCTCGCAGAGGAGGAGGGGCGAGCCTTGATCCCGTTCGTTCTCGACGTCGCGATCATGCAAAAGTGTCGAAGGCGCGACTATCAAGCCCTTAGTGAGATCCTTTCCCTTGCACGGGAATTTGACGTCGCCGGCTCCCCGATGTGCCGGCAAGCGTTCGAGCTCTTGGAGCGCATCGCCAGTTGCTCGACCGCCATCCGTCTGCGGAGCGGAGCGCCCAGCGAGGACGCCATTCCGGAGCGCTCCGCGGCAGGACCGCCTATGCCCGGTTGAGCGTGGTCTCGATCGCAGGGGAGCGTTTGAGTGTCTGCAGCACGACGCAATAGCGCTCGGTCAGCTTCAATAGCGTATCGAGCTGATCCTGGGGCGCATCGGTGTCGAGTTCGAACGCAAGGCGGATGTCGGCGAAGCCGACCGGGGCCTGCTTGTCGACGCCGAGCGTGCCGCGAAAGTCGAGGTCGCCTTCCGCCGCGACCTTGCCGGAGCGTAACGCAATTCCCATCGAGGTCGCGACCGCTTTCAAGGTCACGCCGGCGCAGGCGACCAGCGCCTCGAGCAGCATGTCGCCGGAGCATAGCTCAGCCCCGCTCCCTCCGGTCGCCGGATGCAGCCCGGCGACGGCGAGCGCTTTTCCGGTCTCGACCTTGCAGGCGATGCCTGCGGAGTCGAGGGCGCCGCTGGCTTTCAGCGTCACCAGCGCCTCTTTTGCGTCGCCGCGATAACGATCCTTGAGCGGCGCCTGGGCGGCGCGCAGTTCCTCGGCGTTCACTTCGTTCGTCTCCTTAGGATTTGTCCCCTTTGAGCCCTCGAGCTTAAGACCAATCGAACCGAAGCGGCGCTTCTCGGAACGCGAACCGGTCAAGATGCGAGGCGACCACGCCTTTCAGGCGCTCGACCTCTTCACTTGCTTCCCCGTCGATCGTCACTTCAAGCGCATTCGCCTCCGGCTCGAGCGTGACCAAAGCGGCCGGGAATTTGACGACGCCCCGGCTTTCCGAGAGGTCGACTTCCAGCTTGTGGCTCCAATGTTTGCAAAGCTGCTGCACGTATTTGGCGGCGCTGGCGGTCGGAACGCTGGCCTTGGCGATCGGCATGCTCAGAGGTCTTTCGATCTTCGAAGGGCTGGCGCCAACGCGCCCATTTCCATCGCCGGGCGGGCGACGATCGGCGCAGAGCGGCTGGCCGGCCCGTTTAGCCCGAATGGGCCTCCGACTCAACGGCGGGCGACGCAAGCGCGCTTGTCGCGGCGCTTAAGCCAAGCTAACGCTTGCTCCTCATGACCCGCGTCGGCTTCTTTTCCGGCTCGTTCGATCCAATGACCAACGGTCACCTGGACGTGATCGAGCACGCCGCTGTTTTGTGCGACCGGCTGGTCGTCGGCGTCGGCTCCAATCCGAACAAGGCCGCGCTGTTTTCAGTCGAGGAGCGGCTCAAGCTCATCCGCGAGGCCGCGGCGCCGATCACGGCGAAGGCGCGATGCAAGCTCGAGGTCGTCGAATTCACCGGCCTCGCCGTCGAGGCGGCGCGTGAAGCACGCGCGACGATCATCGTGCGGGGCTTACGCGACTCGACCGATTTCAACTATGAGATGCAGATGGCGGGCATGAACGGCGCGATGGCGCCGGAGCTGCGCACCGTCTTTCTGCCCGCCTCCTCGCCGGTCAGGCCGATCACCGCGACGCTGGTGCGCCAGATCGCCTCCATGGGCGGCGACGCCTCCCCATTCGCTCCGCCCAACGTGATCGCTGCGCTGAAAGGCGAAGTTCAAAAAATGAAGCCCAGCCCGCTCCCCGGCTTCCCGCCTCAAACACGCGCCCCCGATGGGGCCGATGCCGTACGAGCGCGGGCGGCCGATGCGCTGATCCGCTACGGCGGAAAGTTTTCCGATTTCGTCGCGGCCAGCGCGAAGGGATCGTTCATCTACGACGCGCGCGGCCGACGGGTGCTCGACTTCACCTCGGGGCAGATGAGCGCGATCCTCGGCCATTCGCACCCGGCCATTGTCGAAACGGTGCAACGGTCGATCGCGACGCTCGACCATCTGTTCAGCGGCATGCTGTCGGAGCCAGTCATCGGCCTGGCGGAAACCTTGAAGGCCATCACGCCTCCCGGGCTCGACCGCGTCCTGCTCTTGAGCACCGGCGCTGAATCCAATGAGGCCGCGCTCAAGATGGCGCGCCTCGCGACCGGCGGCTACGAGGTCGTCGGCTTCGCCCAGTCCTGGCACGGAATGACGGGAGGCGCGGCCGCCGCGACTTACGCCGCTGGGCGCCGGGGCTATGGGCCGCTCGGCGTCGGCGGCCTCGCGATCATGGCGCCGAATCTCTATCGCCCGTCCTTCGGAGCCTCATCGAGCTACGACTGGCTCGCCGAACTCGACTATGGCTTCGACCTTGTCGACCGTCAGTCGACCGGGGCGCTCGCCGCCTTCATTGCCGAGCCGATCTTGAGCTCCGGCGGCATCCTCGACCTGCCGCCCGGCTATCTTTCCGAGCTCAAGCGGCGCTGCGAGGAGCGCGGCATGATGCTGATCGTCGACGAGGCGCAAACCGGTCTTGGCCGCACCGGCGAAATGTTCGCGTTTTCGCGCGACGCCATCGTTCCGGACATCCTCACGCTGTCGAAGACCTTGGGCGCGGGCCTGCCGCTGGCGGCGGTTCTCACCTCAGCGGAAATCGAGGAGCGCTGCTACGAGCGCGGCTTCCTCTTCTATACGACCCATGCGTCCGATCCATTGCCCGCTTCTGTCGGCCTGGCGGTTCTGGACGTGATCGTTCGCCAGAAGCTGGAGAAGCGCGCGACGGAGGCGGGCGCGCGCCTGAGGAAGGGTTTGGAGGCGCTGCGCGACGAATTCGATTGCATCGGCGACGTGCGCGGCCGCGGCCTCCTTTTGGGCATGGAGATCGTCAAGGACAAGAGGTCGAAGCAGCCTGACACGGCGCTCGGCGCGCGCATCACGGATAAGGCGATGGAGCTTGGCCTTTCCATGAACATCGTCAATCTGCCCGGCATGGGAGGCGTCTTCCGCATCGCGCCGCCGCTGACAGTTGCCGACGACGAGATCGACCTCGGCCTTACGATCCTGCGCGACGCGGTGCGCGGCGCGCTGAAGGGCTAGCTGTCGGACCCCTGGTCGTCTGGCCCCGCATTGGCCTTGCGAACCTTGACCTGCTTTTTAAGCAATTCAAGTTCCTCGTCGCTCAGATCTTCAGCCGCCGCGATCTGGTCGCGCGCCTTCCTGGTGGCCATGATGAGTTCGTCGAGCTTCAACTGAATCGCCGCCGTATCCCGGTTCTGGGTGGCTTGAATCAGAAACACCATGAGGAAAGTCACGACCGTGGTGCCCGTATTGATGACGAGCTGCCAGGTGTCGCTATAGTGAAAAAAGGGGCCGCTGACTCCCCATACAAAAACAATGAGGACCGCCGCCGCAAACGTGGCCGGCTTTCCGCAAATCTCGGCCGTTTTGATCGCGAGGCGCCTGAACCCGCTCTGCTTGCCGTTCCCGGCGCTGCCCCCGAAAGCGCTGGCCGGCACTCCGCTGCGCATAATGGCCTGCCCTTCAGATCGATTGGACGATTTTACCCGGCGATCCCTGAGCTCTCAAGTACGATGTTCGTTCTCGCTGTTTCAACGGGCGTGGCCTAAAGCTCTTGGGTTCCCCGGAAAGGCGATCGTGGTGAGAAGCGCGATGTGGGGATCGCGCGAGTCGAGCCGGGTGTGCTGCACGACGATCTCGACATCCGAGCGGATGACCGAGGAATAGGGCTTGTCGCGCGGAACCTGTTCTGGGTCGCTGAGGTCGTTGAACCGCAGGTGGCGGGTGCGCCGAGGTTCGAGCGTCAGGCGGTAGGGTCCCGCCGGCTCCCGGTTCTCGAAATAGAGGGTGACCTCGATCGACGCCGTCGCGTCAGTCGCGTTCAAGATGCACGCGGCCTCGTGAGAGATGAGATCGCGCGCCTGGGAAAATGAGAGGCTCGGAATATAGCCTTCCGGAATGGCCCAGATGCGATGCCCGATCAATAGCGCCTCCGTAATATACGCAAACGCGGTGCTTGGCCATTGTGTTCCGGAGCGAGAAACCTGCCCGCCTGGCGTCGTGCGCCCCCACGTGCGATTCGTCCCCCTACCCCTCGCCCCGCTCCTTGCGCAGCTTCGCCCAGTATTCGAGCCGCTTTGAAATCTCGCGCTCGAAGCCCCGCTCGACCGGCTCGTAGAGCGTGCGGCGGCCGATCGCTTCGGGCCAGTAGTTCTGGCCGCTGAACGCGTCGGGCGCGTCGTGGTCGTATTGGTAGTCGCGCCATAGCCCTCGCGCTTCATGAGCCGCGTCGGCGCGTTGAGGATGGTCTTCGGCGGCGCGGGTGAGCCATGCTCTTTCGCCAGCGCCTGAGCGGCGCCGAACGCCTTGTAGACCGCGTTCGATTTCGGCGCGGTCGCGACATAGACCACGGCTTGAGCGATCGCGAGTTCGCCCTCCGGACTGCCAAGGAAATCGTAAGCATCCTTGGCCGCGTTGGCGATCACGAGCGCCTGCGGATCGGCAAGCCCGATGTCCTCGGACGCCATGCGCACGACGCGCCGCGCGATGAACAGCGGATCCTCGCCCGCGTCGAACATGCGCGCGAGATAATAGAGCGCGGCGTCCGGATCGGAGCCGCGCACGCATTTGTGCAAGGCCGAGATCAGATTGTAATGGCCGTCCTGCGCCTTGTCGTAGATCGGCGCCCGCCGCTGCACGACCTCGACCAGCCGCGCGCTGTCCAGCGTCTCGTCCGGGCGGGCGGCGCGCCAGATTTCTTCCGCCAGAGTGAGGACCGCGCGGCCGTCGCCGTCCGCCATGTTGATGAGCGCCTCGCGCGCGTCCGCGTCGAGCGGCAGGGGCTTGTCCATCACTTGTTCGGCGCGGTTGACCAGCGCTTCGAGGGCCTCGGGTCCAAGCGGGCGAAAGACGAGCACGCGGGCGCGCGACAACAACGCCGCGTTGAGCTCGAACGAAGGATTCTCGGTCGTCGCGCCGATGAGCGTGATCGAGCCATCCTCCATCACGGGCAGAAAGGAATCCTGCTGCGCCCGATTGAAGCGATGGATCTCGTCGACGAAGAGCAGCGTGCCATGCCCTTGCGCGCGGCGCGCGCGGGCGGCGTCGAAAATCTTCTTCAATTCCGCCACGCCCGTATGGATCGCCGAAACCTGGACGAACGTGTCGTTGCGCGACGCGCCGATCAGGCGGGCGACCGTCGTCTTGCCGCTGCCCGGCGGCCCCCAGAAGATCATCGAGCCCAGTGACGGCGCCTTGAGCAGGCGCGTCAGCGCTCCGTCCGGCCCCGTCAGATGCTCCTGGCCCGAAACCTCAGCGAGCGACGTCGGCCGCAGCCGCTCGGCGAGCGGCGCCGGCGGCGGCTCCGGCTTGGGGTTTAGCGAGTCGAGCAGGCTCATGGGGCGCAGGGAGGCTTATTGCGTCAGGGCGGCTCTAGGGAGTCTTGTCCCGCGCCGGGCGCCCGCTGTCCAGCCGTTACGCCTGCTTGCCGGGCGCGCGGCGGCGCCCCATTGTCCGCCATCCCTTCAAACCCGAGAGCCTTCGGATGAGTTCCTTAGCCCTTCCCTATGCGCCTTCCGAAACGCTGGGGTTCATTCCCGAAAGGCTCGAGCGGCTGACCGCAATCATGGCTCGTCAGGTCGAGGAGAGGAAGGCGCCGGGAGTCTCCATGCTGATCGCCCGTCACGGCAAGATCGCCTACCGGCAATCGGTGGGCGTGTTGCGTCCGAGCGGCCCGCCGATGACCGACGATGCGATCTTCCGCATCTATTCGATGACCAAGCCGATCGTTTCGGTTGCCGCAATGATGCTGGTCGAGGAGGGGCGCCTCCTGATCACCGATCCCGTTTCGAAATTCATCCCGGCTTTCGCCAACACGAAAGTCGGAATCGTCAACGGCGACAAGCTCGACCTCGCGCCGCTCAAGCGGCCAATCACAGTCCAGGACCTCATGCGGCACACATCGGGGCTGACCTATGGCTACACCGGAGTCTCGCCAGTCCAGAAGCTGATGAATGCGGCGAACGTCGTGAATGCGAACCGATCTTTGGCGGAAAATGTCGAGGCGATGGCTGCGCTTCCGCTCATGCATCAGCCGGGCGGGGTCTGGGAGTACAGCGTGTCCACTGACGTGCTCGGCCGCGTGATCGAGGTCATCGAAGGCGCTTCGCTGGGCGAGGTTTTGCAGCAGCGCCTGTTCGGCCAGCTCGGCATGGTCGACACCGCCTTTTTCATCCCTCCCTCAAAGCTTCCGCGGGAGGCAAAGCCAATGTCGCCACAAGTCTACATAAGCCTTGGCGCCGATCCGAATCCCATGACCGAGCCGCCACGATTCGAATCGGGCGGCGGCGGGCTTTTGTCGACGATCGGAGATTACGCGCGCTTCGCTGCGATGCTAAGCAGCGGAGGCGAGCTCGACGGCGTACGCATCCTGGGACCCCGGACGATTCGGTTCATGGCGAGCGATCATCTGGGATCTAATGTCGACCGCAGCCACGCGCTGCTTGCGCCGGGCCACGGATTCGGCCTCGGCTTCGGCGTGCGCCTGCAATATGGACTCGCGACGACGCCAGGATCGGTCGGCGACTATTTCTGGGGCGGCTGGGCGGGAACGACATTCAGGGTTTCGCCGCAAGACTCCCTGTTCGCGATTTTCATGACACAGGCGCCGGACAATCGCGAGCATTTTGGCTGGACGTTTGGCAATCTGCTCAACGCGGCAATCCTTTGAACCTCCGGCAGCCCAAGAGAAAGCTATGAGTTCCTTCGCCCTTCCCTATGCGCCTTCCGAAACGCTGGGCTTCATTCCGGAAAGGCTCGAGCGGCTGACGGCAATCATGGCTCGCGAGGTCGAGGAGAAGAAGACCCCAGGCGTCTCCATGCTGATCGCCCGTCACGGCAGGATCGCCTACCGGGAGATGGTCGGCGCGCTGCGCCCCGGCGGCCCGCTGATGACCGACGATGCGATCTTCCGCATCTATTCGATGACCAAGCCGATCGTTTCGGTCGCCGCAATGATGCTGGTCGAGGAGGGGCGGCTCCTCATCACGGATCCGGTGTCGAAATACATCCCCGCTTTCGCCAACGTGAAGGTCGGCGCCGCGAACGGCGAGAAGCTCGACCTTGCGCCGCCGAAGCGGCCGATCAGCGTCCAGGACCTGATGCGCCACACGTCGGGGCTGACTTATGGCTTCACCGGCGTTTCCCCAGTCCAGAAGCTCACCAAGGCGGCCAATGTCGTGGATCCGAACCGGACGCTCGGCGAAAACGTCGAGGCGATGGCCGCGCTGCCGCTCATGCACCAGCCGGGCGAGGTCTGGGAGTATGGTCTCTCCACCGACGTGCTCGGCCGCGTGGTCGAGATCGTCGAACGCGCTCCGCTCGGCGAGGTCCTGCGCGCGCGCGTGTTCGAGCCGCTCGGCATGGCGGACACCGCCTTCTATACGCCGCCGAACAAGGCGGCGCGGCGCGCCGATCCGTTCTCGTTCGACTTCATGACTGCGGCGGGCCTCGACGCCCGTGACGCCTGCGCGCCGCCGAAATTCGAATCGGGCGGCGGCGGACTCCTGTCGACGCTCGCCGATTATACGCGCTTCGCCGCCATGCTGAGCTTCGGCGGGACGCTTGACGGCGTGCGCATTCTCGGGCGCAGGACGCTCGCCTTCATGGCGAGCGATCATCTCGACGCCAACGTCAGGAAGGACCACTATCTGCTATGGCCTGGGCACGGCTTCGGTCTCGGCTTCGCGGTGCGCACCGATGCCGGGCAAAGCGCCGACGGCGGGCAGCGTCGGCGAATTCTTCTGGGGCGGCATGATGGGCACGGCCTTCTGGGTCTCGCCGCGCAATTCCCTGTTCGCCGTGCTCATGGTCCAGACGCCGGAGAACCGCGAATATTTCCGCGTGCTGTTCCGCAACCTGGTCAGCGCCGCGATCGCGTGAGGGTCGTCATCGGTCGGAGTCGAACCAGGGCCCGTGCGGCCAACGACCCGTGCCGCCAACGCCGCGGGGCCGCCGGTCACGCCGCGAACCTCCTCTCCGCCGCCACCCATGTCTCGCTAACCTTGATATCGGCGATTTCATTCGGGCTGACCTTGTAGGGATCGGACTGCAGAATCGTGAAATCCGCTTCCTTGCCCTTTTCGAGCGAGCCTAGTCGGTCGCCCTGCCCGAGCTGCCGCGCGGCGTTGATCGTCACGGCGCGGATCGCGTCGTCAAGCGAAACGGCCTGATCGGGACCGACGACGGAATTGTCGATGATGCAGCGGCGCGTGATCGCCGTACTGATGAGCGCGAGCGGCCCGGGCGGCGAGCAGGGCCCGTCGGTGTGCAGCGTGAAAGGCAAGCCCGCTTTCACGCAGGCCCCTGCCGGGTCCATGAAGGCGGCGCGTTCGGCGCCGAAGATCTGATCGCGATAGGCGGCGCCGTAGAAGCGCACATGGTTCATCAGGAAGCTCGGCTCAACGTTCAGCGTTTTCATCCGCAGAATCTGATCGGCGCGGGCCATCGTCGAATGCTCGATGCGGTTGACGCCAAACTCGGTCGAGCCCGCATAGGCCGCCTCGATCGCGTCGAGCGCAATGTCGAGCGTGTAGTCGCCGTTGGAGTGGATCTGCACTGGCAGGCCGAAGGCCTTCACTTCGGCGACCATCTGTTTCATCTGCGCAGCGTCGAAGTTCGGCGAACCGTTGGAGGTCGAGTTGAGATAGGGCTTGGTCTGCGCGCCGGTTTCGGTCTGGTTCGAGCCGTCGCCGACGATCTTGACGCCATAGAGCGAGAACAGCGAATTATCGACGGGCGCGCCCTTCCCGAGGCCCTGACTGCGCCAAGGAGTCAGACCCTTCATGTCGTCAAACATCACGCTCGCGCTGGTGCGGCAAGCGAGAGAATTCGAGAGCTTGGCGAATGGCTCGATCCAGTCCGAGCGGATCGTCCCCGGCTCGTGCATCATCGTGTTGCCGACGGACGCCATGTGGCGGCAGAAATCGGTGACCGCCTTGGCCGCAACCTGGGGCGTGACCTTGCCGAGGAAGTGGACCGCGAATTTGAGCATCGCGCTTTCCTCGTAGACCATGCCGTTGAGCTTGCCGTCAGGTCCCCGGCCGAAATGGCCCCCGCCCGGCAGGTCTCCGATATTCTCGGGGATTCCCGCGAGCTTCAGCGCCTCGCTGTTAACGCAGGCGTCGTGCCCGTTGGTGTACCAGACGAAAATCGGATGGTCGGTCGAAATCGCATCCAATTCCGTCCGCGTGAGATCTCCGCCCTGCAGGAGATTGTCGAAGTTCGAGCCGACGATCCATTGTGCCTTCGGCGTCGCGGCTGCTTCCTGTTTGAGATGCGCGACGAGGCTTTCGCGCGTCGGATATTTGGCGTAGCCGACGTCGTCGAGCAGTTCAAAGATCAGCGAAGCCAGGAGCGTATGGCAGTGGGGATCGATGAGCCCAGGCAGCGCCGTGCGGCCGGCGAGATCGACGATCGTGGTCTCGCTGGTCCTGAAGCCGCTCACCACGCTCTCGTCGCCGACCGCGAGCACCTTACCGCCCTTGGCCGCGAGCGCTGAGGCGACCGGCGCGCCCGGCAGCGGACGGATTGTCCCGCCGCGAAGAATGAGGTCCGCGCCCTCGCCCGCTGACGAGGCCGCCGCGGACCCGGCGCCCGAGAACGCCGAGGCCGCGGCGACCGAATAGGCCATGAACGCGCGCCGGGAGGGCATGGCCGCCGCCTTGCCGATCAGACTGGCCACGCCGCCGGCATGCAACTCGTCGCGAAGAACGAGCTGATTGAAACACCCGAGGCACATATGAACCTCCCGAACCTTGCAGCGTGCGACGGGCGTCATCTACATGGTTCAGCGAAGCGCCGGAACTAGCCGAATTGTTGATCTCGGAGCGAGGCTTGACGGCGCTCAAGGCGCGGCGCCCCGAGCATCTGCGACGCCTCACACTCGCGCGACAACGCTTTCGGCCGACGCGCGCAACGGCTCACGCGTGACCGCGGGCCTCACCACACGCCGACGTTCGGCGCCGACGCCCAGGGCTCGGCCGGCGCCTTCGACTCGCCCTTCTGGATGAGCTCAATCGAGATGTTGTCGGGCGTGCGGATGAAGGCCATGTGGCCGTCGCGCGGCGGACGATTGATGGTCACGCCCGCCTTCTGCAGCTTGGCGCAAAGCGCATAGATGTCGTCGACAGCATAGGCGAGATGGCCGAAATTGCGCCCGCCTTTGTACTCCTCCGGGTCCCAATTGTAGGTGAGCTCGACCGTTGGCTTCCGGTTCGCCTTCGCCTGCTCGGCGTCATCGGGGGCGGCGAGGAACACAAGCGTGAAACGGCCCTTCTCGTTCTCGATGCGCCGCGTCTCGACAAAGCCCATGAGCTCGAAGAACGCGATCGTCGCCTTGAGGTCGGTCACGCGGATCATCGTATGCAGATATTCCATAGGCTCCTCGTCCGGGTTTGCGTCGTTAATGGCTTCGGAGCATAACGCCTCCGGCATCAAGGGGAAGCCCCTTGGCACACATGGACGACCTGCTTTGGCGACAGAGCCGCGCCATCCGGCCGAGGCCCACTCGACGCTGAAGCAGCGGGCGGCGGCGGCCTCGATCGTGGCAAGCACGATCCTCGCAGCGGTCAAGCTTGCGGCGGGCTTCGCCTCCGGATCGCTCGCGCTTCTCTCGGAAGGCGCGCATAACGCGCTCGACATCGGCGCGAGCGCGCTCACCCTCTTCGCCGTGCGCGAGGCCGACAAGCCCGCCGACGCCGAACATCCATTCGGCCACGCCAAGATCGAGGCGGTGGCCGCGCTGGCCGAAACCGGCTTTCTCGCCGCGCTCGCGATCGGCGTCGCGATCGAGGCCGTCGGGCGCATCCGCGACGGCGGCGTCGCGGTCGACGTCGGCGCTTTCGCCATCGGCGCGATCCTGTTTTCGATCGTCGTCGACGTCGCGCGCTGGCGGGCGCTGACCCATGTCGCGCGCTTGACGTCCAGCCATGCGCTCAGCGCCGACGCGCTGCATTATTCGAGCGATCTCGATCTCGTCCGCCCTCGTCCTCATAGGCCTTGTCGCGACGCGGGCGGGATTTCCTCACGCCGACGCCCTGGCCGCGATCGGCGTCGCGGGCTTCATCGCCGCAGCCGGCTATCGCCTCGGCCGATCGACGATCGATGCGCTCGTCGACCGCGCGCCGGAGGGGCTGACCGACGCCGTCCGGGCCCTGGTCAGAAACACCAAGAGCGTCGCCGGGATCGAGACGATCCGGCTCAGGCAGAGCGGGCCTAAGATCGTGGGCGACGTCATCGTCTCGGTGTCGCGAACCCTGCCGCTGGAACGCGTCGCGGCGATCAAGGCCGAGCTGCAAGCGCGGATCGCGCGGCGATGGCCGCAGGCCGAACTGACCATCACCGCCAACCCGCTTGCGCTTGACGATGAGACGATCCTCGAGCGCGTGCTGGTGATCGCGGCGAGGCGAGGCCTGCCCGTGCACCACGTCACCATCCAGGACATCGAAGGCCGCAAGACCGTCGCCCTCGATCTCGAAGTCGACGGCGTGATGACGATCGGCGAGGCCCATCGACTCGCCTCGGAGCTCGAGGACGCCATCGCCGACGAGATCGGCGAGGGCGTCGAGGTCGAAACCCACATCGAGCCGGCCGAGCCGGAAGTCCGCGGCCAACTGGCCGAGCCCGGCCTCGCGCGCCGCATCGAAGCTTCGCTCGCCGCAACGGCCGCTGAGCAAGGACGCGTCCGCGATATTCACGACGTGCGGGTGCGCGAGACCTCGGGCGGCGTGTTCGTTCTCTTCCACTGCCACGTCGATCCGGCGACGCCGGTCGAGGCGGTCCACAGCGCCGTCGATTCGCTCGAGCGCTCGGTCAGGCAAGCGTTTCCGGAGGCGCGCCGGGTCGTCGGCCATGCCGAGCCGGCCGGGACGGAAGCAGGCTAGCGCTGACCGTCGCCCTTCCGAAAAGATCGCGAAGGCTTCGCCAGAAGACCACGCGCCCATCCCCGATCATCCTTCAGTCCGGGCGCGACTTTCAGGATGCTGTCGGACTGCGCTATTCAAGCGTCCGATGACCGAACGCGCGACTGAGCGCTCCGCCTGAAAAGCCTGCCGCCGAGCGCTGGACGAGCCGCTGGCTCTTTCCGCTCTTGCGGATCGCGTTTCTCGTCTTCGCCGCCTGGCTCGTGTGGTACACGGCCGGACATTGGGACCGCTGGACCGGCGCCGCGCGCCTCGAAACGACCGACGACGCCTTTGTGTCGGGGGACGTGACGCCGCTTTCGGCCCGGGTGTCGGGCTATATCACCGAAATGCCGGTCAATGACTTCCAGACCGTGCGCAAGGGCGACCTCATCGCGGTCATCGACCCGTCCGACTATCAGGCCCAGCTCGATCTGGCTCAAGCCAATCTCGCCGCCGCGCAGGCGACGCTCGCCAATCTCGCCAATCAGCGCGTCGTCCAGCAGGCGCTCGTCCAGGAGGCCGAGGCGACGATCGACGCCACCGAGGCCGACGTGCTGCGCTACCAGCTCGAGGACCAGCGCCAGCGCAACCTGTTCAAGACCGGAATCGCCGGCACGCAAGCAGCTGGTCGAACAGGCCGACGACAACGCCAAGCGGGCGCTCGCGCAACGACGGCTGAACGCGGCTCAGCTCGACCAGCAGAAGGCCGCACTGGCGGCGATCGACATCCAGGAAAAGCAGCTCAAGGCGCAAATCCGTGCGGCTGAGGCGCAGGTCGCGCTCGCCGCCGACAATCTGCGCTATACGCGCATCCTCTCGCCGGCGGACGGACTCGTCGGCCAGCGTCAGGTGCGGCTCGGCCAGTTCGTCAATGTCGGCACGCAAGTGATCGCCGTCCTGCCGTTGCCCAACCTCTGGGTCACCGCGAACTTCAAGGAGACCCAGATGACCAACATCCGGATCGGCCAGCCGGCCCGGATCGCGGTCGACGCCTTCCCGGACCTCAAGCTCACCGGCCACGTGGACAGCTGGTCGCCGGGGACCGGAAGCACGTTCGCGCTGCTGCCGCCCGACAACGCGACCGGCAACTTCACCAAGGTCGTGCAGCGCGTTCCGGTGAAGATCGTCCTCGACCAGAATGCGTCGCTTGGATCGCTGGTGCGGCCCGGAATGTCGGTCGAGGCGACAATCGACACCGGCGCGCCGGCCGGCCAGAGCGCGGGCGCCGCCGCGCGCGCCGCGCCCCCGTGACTTCGGTCCCCGCCCCGCTCGTCGCGCCGCGCGCCGAGGCGCCGGAGCCCGCGCCGATCACTTGCGCCGGCGTCGCCGCTCAGGCGAGCGGAGTCCAGCACATCCGGCTCAGCGCCGATTCGCTCAGGCCCTATATCGGCATCCTTGGCGTTCTCATCGGCGCGATCCTGTCATTCACCGGCAGCCGCATCACGAGCTTCGGGCTCGCGGACCTGCGCGGCGGGCTGCACTTCGGGTTTGACGAGGGCGCATGGATGACGACGAGCTTCGGCGTCGGGCAGATGCTCATCGGCGTCGCCTGCCCCTATCTCGGCGCCATTTTCAGCGTCAGGCGCGTACTTCTGTACGGCATGGCGCTCCTGTTCATCGCGAGCCTGCTCGGACCATTGTCGCCCAACCTCAGCGCCTTCCTCACCGCGCAATTTCTCGCCGGCGTGGGCGCGGGGACCTTCATCCCGCTCACCATCGGCTTCATCGTCCGCAATCTGCCGCAGCGCCTCGTCGTCTACGGTCTCGCGGTCTATGCGATGAACTCCGAACTGTCGCAGAACGTCTCGGCCTCGCTCGAGGGCTGGTACTACGGACAACCTGTCGTGGCGGTGGATCGAATGGCAATATTGCGCTGGCGCTGCCGGTCATGTTCGCCTGCATCTGGTACGGAGCGCCGCGCGAGAAGATCAATCTCGCGCTGCTGCGCGACCTCGACTGGCCCGGGCTCGTCTATTCCGGCCTCGGTTTCGCCCTGCTTTACGCCGGCCTCGACCAGGGCAACCGCCTCGACTGGGTCAACAACGGTCTCGTCAACGGGCTTCTTCTGTCCGGCGGATTGCTCACGCTCGCCTTCGTCGTGCGCGAGCTCGTCGTCGAAAAGCCGTTCCTCAACCTTCGGCTGCTGGCGAGGGAAGGGATCGTGCCGATCCTCATGATCCTCGCCGGCTTCCGCTTCATCATCCTCTCGACCGCCTATATCATTCCGACCTATCTCCAGGTCGTGCAGAACTACCGCGAGCTGCAGGTCGGCGCGGTTCTGCTCTGGATCGCCCTGCCGCAGTTTCTGATCGTCCTTCCGCTCGGCTGGCTTCTTTCACGCGTCGACGCGCGTTGGATCCTTGCGTTCGGCGCGATTTTGATCGGCGTCGCCTGTCTCATGGGGACCCTGCCTTACCCAGGATTGGGCGACCGATGATTTCCTGCCCTCGCAGATCCTGCAGGCGATCGGCCAGTCGTTCGCGCTGACCGCGGTCGTCGTGCTCGCGGTTCAATCGATGAATCCCGCCGACGTGCTGACGATCGGCACGCTGTTCCAGACCGCGCGCCTGTTCGGCGGCGAGATCGGAACCGCCTTCATGCAGACCTTCGTGCGCGTGCGCGAGCAGGTCCACTCCAATCTCATCGGCCTGCATGTCGACAGCCTCGGCGGCCAGACCGCCGATCGGCTGGCGGCCTATCGCAACGCCGTCGGCGCGCATTCGAGCGACCTCGCCGTCGCCGCGGAGCGCGCGACGAGCCTGCTCGGATCCGCGGTCGCGAAGCAGGCCGCGGTTCTCTCCTACATCGACGGATTTCTCGCCGCCGCGGTCGGCGCCTTCGCCTGCCTCCTGCTCACCGCGCTCTTGAGGCGGCATTGACGACCGCCGGCCGCGCCGCAGAAGCGCCATGCCGTCCGCGAGCTTTTGCGCTAGCATGGCGCCCATGACGACGAAGGTGAGACGGCGGCTGACGACGCTCCTGTGCGCCGATGTCGAGGGCTATACGCGCCTCATGGAGGCCGACGAAGCGGGCACGCTGGCGACGCTGCGCCAATGCCGCGCCGCCATGGCGACGCTGGTCGAGCGCCACGATGGGCGCATCGTCAACACCTGGGGCGACGCCGTCATCGCCGAGTTCCCGAGCGTCGTGGAGGCCGTGCAATGCGCGGTCGAGACGCAGCAGGAGATCTTCAGCCAGAACGGCGGGCTGCCCGAATCGCAACGGATGAGATTCCGCATCGGGATCCATCTCGGCGACGTGATGGTGGAGGGCGACGACGTCTATGGCGACGGCGTCAATATCGCCGCCCGGCTGCAGGAACTGGCCGAACCGGGGGAATCCTGATTTCCGGCCCGGTCTACGATCAGGTGCACAACAAGCTGTCCATCGGGTTCGACTGCCTCGGCCAACAGTCCCTGAAGAACGTCGCCAACCCGGTGACGGGTTATCGCGTCCTGCAAGGCGGCGCCGGGCCGCGGCCCGGCTGCATCGCGACCGGGGCGGCAGGAGCGCGCTGCGCCTCCACCTCCGGCGCAGGGCGCGCGGGGCGGCCTCGCTCGCGCCTGGGAATGGTACGTCGGGCTGCCTCGTCTCAGCGCCGTGATGATCGCCCTCGCCGTCTTCATGTTTGTGATCAACATGTTCAGCGGCCTCACGCCAGATCTGGTTTCAATGGCCTGCCGCGGTGTTCCTGTTGATCGCCTTTTTGCGGGCCGCGAGCAGGAGCAGGCGGCCGTAGAAGATGGCGGCCTTGGACGCCTCAGTTGGTTGGAGTTCTGACCCACGCTCTCAGACAAAGATGAGAGCCATCCGGCTTACTCTAGCACCACGAATCGCGCCTTCACTCCGTCCACAAGGCAATTCGCCCACTTCTGATACTTTGCCAAGTCCCGGTCCTGCGCTCGGAGCCACGGCAAACTCGACGGTCGCACGTGCGGCAATGTCTACGGTCGCATACCGCGGCGAACTGTTGGGAAGGATTGCGACCTCGGGATTGATGTACTGCCCAGTTGCTTTTGCTGCGACTACCGCGTGAGGGTCGATTGACATCACGCTCGCGAACGGTTCTTGGAGCGTGAAAATGACGCTGCACACAAAGCTTCGAATTGCCACAGAGTTCTGTGTTACGTCTAGCACTGCGTGCGGCGGTAGACAAAGCGACGTAGTCCCAAGTCCCATCTGAACGCTTGCGAACATGTTGCCTGCCGCTTGTAGTTTGTCTCGTATAGCATCAATATTAATTAAACTGCATTCTTTCGTAGTGCTTACTCCCCTCCACTGACTCAATGTGCCGACGCTTGTCTTGAAAGACCTTGCGTCGAGTTGCCAGTCGGGTTGCTCCTCCAGTAAGTATGAAATAATTGAAGTGATGCCGAGGTCGCGGGCGATTTTCGGCGCGTCGTCTCTTGTGAGCACAGGTGCAGCCGCCGAGACTTTCTTGCTTGCTTCAGCTTCGATGAACAAGTTCCGGTAGCTCGAAGCCACGGCCATTGATCGATCGAATGCCCGCGAGCTGTGAACGTCTTTCTGTAGGTAGTCGACAACAAATTCGACCACGAAGTCACTTGAGGTCGTCGTACCCTTTAGTTCAAAAACGATTTGCAATACAAAAATCACGCAAGCGCCTGCCAGCGCGCCAAGCCCTAGTGCTATATTTCGAGAACCTCCATTAATCCAAGTGATGTACAGCCCACAACCGAGCGCCATCGCCAAGCTAACACCACCAATCCATAAAGCGTATCTGACGGGATCATGTCCCATGGCAATCCTCACTCGGCGCGCCGATGTCCTTGAGGCCACCAAACCAGATTAACTCTCCCCGGTCATGCCGTCAGCGAGGTTCAAGCCTTGCCTATCCGGTTGACTCAGACACCCACTAGGGCTAGTAGCCGCAGTTATGGCGGCTTTGGACATTCACCAGCGGGACGATCTGGCTTTTCCCCAATCGCTCCCCGAATTTCAGAAGCTGTTTCCTAATGACGCGGCGTGTGCTGTCTATCTTGGGCGCGCGCGTTGGCCTGACGGTTTTGTCTGCTCGCATTGCGGCGTGATTGGTGAACCCTTCCGCATTGCAACCCGACCCGGTGTTCTGGAATGCCGCGCGTGTCGACGCCAAACCGGCCTCTTGGCCGGCACGGTCATGGAGCGCAGTCATACGCCGCTTAGCGTCTGGTTCTGGGCCGCGTATCTCGTCGCCAGCCAGACGCCGGGCATGTCGGCGGTTCAGTTTCAGCGGCAACTTGGGCTGACACGATACGAAACTGCGTTTGGCATCCTTCACAAACTGCGCGCCGGCATGGTGCGGCCGGACCAGGATCGTATCGGTGGTCGGGCGAAAGAGCATGTCGAGGTCGATGAGACTGGGTCGGTGGAAGGACGCGCGGCGATGGCCGAGGCATCCACCACAAAACATTGGTGTCCGCCGCTGTCGAGGTTCGCCATCGCAAGCCGGGGACGGCGCAAGACAAGCGCAGGGACGGTCGCTATGCCGGTCGTGTGCGATTGGCCATCGTCGCCGACCGCAGCGCCAATTCCTTGTGCGGCTTTGTCGAGAACGCCGTCATGCCAGCCTCGCTGATCGTCACCGACGATTGGAGCGGCTACGTCAGCTTGCGTAAGCGGGGCTACGACCATCATCCGATTGCCGAAAGCGGCGATCCCGAAATTGCCGAACAGTTCATGCCGATGATTCATCTCGTCTTCTCCAATTTGAAGACCTGGCTCAACGGCATCCACCACGGCGTGAGCGCCAAGCATCTACAAGCTTACCTCAACGAATTCACGTTCCGCTTCAACCGGCGCTTCTACCCGTTCAACGCCTTCCGCTCGCTGCTCGGCATCGCGGGCGACGTCGAGGCGCCAACCTATGCCCAGCTTTATTCGGGAGAATGGGTCCACCCTACATATGGTGGGTGTCTGCCTTAACCGGATAGGCACGGTTCAAGCCTTCCGGTGGACGGCAGCTATTTGCGCATTCTTGCCACTGCATCGCGATCGGCCGACGGACCACAATCCGCCCAAAGCGGCCGCCGCCATGACGGTAATTAGGTTTGCCTCCAACGGTAGGAGCCGCAAGATGTGAAAATTGTGCCTGCCGACATTCGCTTGCGAAAATCAGAACCGCTTGCTATGCTCTTCCTGTTCGCCGGACTGAGGCGCCTCAAAGGGGCTCGGGGCGGCCAGTGTAAAAAAGAGAGTGAAAAACGCGCTTGAGACATTCCGCACCCAACCCGAGACGCGGACTCGATTTTTTTAGTAACTCCCAAGCCGGGTGAGTCCGAATTGTCACACGGTGTGTGAGATCGTTGAGGTTTTGCGAGATTTTCGAGACGGGCGGGGGCGAACCGTGAGTCAAGGTGGGGATGATTTTCCCTGCCGAAGTTCAGGCGCTGATCGAAGCGCTCCGGAGCGAGATTTCCGCGCTTCGCTCGGAGGTCGCCGATTTGCGGCGGGAGAACGAGGGCCTTCGAGCCGAGAACGCCGAGCTTCGGCGCCGGCTGGATCTGGACAGCACGACGAGCTCCAAGCCGCCTTCGAGCGACGGGCTGAGGAAGGAGTCGCGCCTTCCCGGCAGCCTTCGCGGCCGTTCGGGCAAGGCGAGCGGGGGACAGCGGGGCCACAAGGGCGACACGCTGCGGCGGACGGCGACGCCCGACTGGGTCGTCCGACACGAGGCTGCGGCGTGCCGGCGCTGCCGGGCGGCGCTCGCGGCTTCGATGCAGACCGGGGTGGAGACGCGTCAGGTGTTCGACCTGCCCGAGCGGCTGATCGAGGTCACGGAGCACCAGGGCGCCATCTATGCCTGCGCCCGATGCCGCGGCGTGACGCGGGCTGCGTTCCCCGACGGCGTGATCTCGCCGACCCAATATGGCGAGCGCATCAAGGCGGCGGCGGTCTATCTCAACGTGCAGCAGCTTGTGCCCGAGGACCGGACGGCGCAGGCGCTTCAGGACCTGTTCGGCGCGCCGCTCGTCTGCCCGGCGAGCGTGATCGCGTGGATGGGCAAGAAGGCTCAGGCTCTGGAGGGCGTCTATCAGGCGATCGGGACGCGCGTCGGCGGGGCCAAGGTCAGGCATCTCGACGAAACCGGCTTTCGCATCGCAGGCTCCCTGCAATGGCTGCATACGACGTCGAGCCGGAGCCATACCTTCTACCGGGTCGGAGCGGCGCGCGGCGATGTTCCCGCAGGGTTGAAGGGCGGCGTCGTCGTGCATGACCATTTCCGCCCCTACAACGCCCTCGCGGACGTCGCTCACGCCTTCTGCAACGCCCATCACCTGCGCGAACTCAAGGCGCTCATCGAGATCGACAAGGAGCCGTGGGCGCAAGCCATGCGCGACGTCCTCCTCGACGCCGCAAAGGCCGTGCGCCAAGCCAAAGAGGCCGGCGCCCGGGCGCTCGAACCCGAACGCGTGCAAGGCTTCGTCGACCGCTACTGGCAGGCCGTTCGGGAAGGGCTCGCCTTCCATCGCGCCCTGCCGGCCTTCGATCCTTCGCCCGGCTCGAAAAAACGAAAGAAGCAGCGCCCAGGCCATAATCTCCTCATCCGCTTCAAGACCTTCAAGGACGAGACCCTGCGCTTCCTCGTCGACTTCGACGTCCCGTTCACCAATAACCTGGCCGAACAGGACCTGCGCATGGCCAAGGTCAAAATGAAAATCTCGGGCGGCTTCCGCACCTTCGAAGGCGCTCACGTCTTCGTCCGCATGAGGTCCATCGTCTCCACCGCACGAAAGCACGGCCTCAACATTCTCAAAGCCCTCACTGCAAACCCCTCCCAACTCCTCCTCGCAATCGCAGCCTGAAAACAGACGGCTTGGGAGTTACTTTTTTTATTCCAATCGCTCGCAACTCATTGAAAAGTCCCGATTGGAAAAAATAAACGCTAGTAAATTGGAGTCAATTTACGAGCGTTTATGCGCGTTTATTGGCGTTTACGCGCGTTTATTTTCATGGGCTTTCGCCGGATTCGCTTCCTGGTTGCAATCGTGACCGTGCTCGTTTGACCGCGCTGGCGGCGCTAAAACTGTATGAGCGGCCTCGTGGGGCCGAATGAGGGACGCCATGCGAACCGCCACTTGCTTCACGCCGGACCGCGACGTTCTTCGCCCCGGCGGTCCGCGCGATCGCTTCCCTCATCGAGGCCGAACCGGATGTGAAGCGCGAGATTTTCCTCATCTGCGAGCCGGACGACGTGCAGCCGGGCTTCGACAAGCTCCGGCCCCTTTGCGCGAGCGCATCACGCTCATGACCCTCGACTTCTCCCGCTTCGACGCGAGCCTCGCCGGCAGAGGCCGCTTTTCGCGCGCGGTGTTCCGGCGCCTCTTTCTCGATGAGATCCTGCCGGCCGCATTTCGAGCGGATCGTCAGCGTCAATTCGGACATGCTGATCGTCCGCGAAGGGCTCAGGCGGCTCGAAAGCTTCGATCTCAAGGGCAAGCCGCTCGCCGCGGCCTATGACATGATCTTCCTCATGGACTTCAGGGGCGACGCGCTGGCGCGGCGGTTTCAGCGCTCGCGCGCTCGCTCGGCCTTGCGCTCGACACGCCCTATTTCAACGCCGGCCTGATGGCGATCGACCGGGCCGCGTGGCGGGCCGCGAAGGTGACGGAGCGCGTCACTGAGGCGCTTCGCGACGATCCGAAGCGCTTCGCGTTCATGGAGCAGGACGCGCTCAACGCCACGCTTAAGGGCAATTTCGCGCCGCTCTCGCCGCGCTTCAATTTCATGGGCGATTTTTTTCTGCTCGACCTCGAACGCCGCATCGAGCCGATCGTGCTGCATTTCGTCAACGCGCCGAAGCCTTGGGAGCTTGGCGCATGGAAAGGCGAAGCGCGATTCGCCGAAGCCTACCGGGATTGGTTCGCCGCGTCTCCCTGGCCCGAACTGGCGCGGACGCCGGCCAGGCTCGCCCATGGCGGCGCGGCCGCCCGCCGCTCACGCCGGCGAGAGCGGATTTCGCCAAACGCCTGTCGGCGTTCCTCGCCAAAGCGCGCTTTATCGATGGGCCGTTGAGCCTCCGCGGCTGAGCCTTGAGGCTAAGGGCGAACCGGGACAGCCGGCTCGGGGCTGCTTGGGGGCCGGCGCTCCAGCCCTGCGCAAGCGGACAGCGACAAGACTTCGCCGAGCGCCTCTCGTTGCTTGACGTTGCGGCATGATTTACTTTACGTTAGTTGCACAAGACAGTATAATATGGGTAACAATTTGTTACTATTAAATAAACATTAGGTATTGATCTCCAGAATTGCCCCGAAGCGTCGGATCTCGCGTCGACGCGGCAATTCTGGGGTGGCCAATGAAGGTTCTGTTGTCTCTCGCTTGCGCCGGTCTGGCCGTGGCGGCGGCGCCCGCCTCAGCCGCCGATCTCCTGGGGACGTCTCCGCCGCTGAGCATGCCGGGGAGCCAAGGCCCGGCCATGTTCGAAGTCGGCACGAACTGGTATGTGCGCGGCGATCTCGGGATCGGCTTCGACAGGGCGCCGAGCGTTTCGTTCTCGAACATCGCCCTTCCGCCGCTCGGCGTCGTCGGCGCGCCGTTCACCGCCGGCTCCGGAACGAACTGGACGACCACGAACTTCACCGGCGGCGCCGGCTTCGGCTATCGGTGGAACGACTGGCTGCGGTTCGACGCGACCTGGGACTACAGCACCGGCCCCGGGGGCTCGCGGCAGGCGACGGTGGTCTGCCCTTACGGCCTGACCGGCGTGAGCAGCCCGGCTGGCGTTCCGCTCGGCTATCTCTACGACACGTCCAACACCTGCAACGGTTCGGCGAGCGCGCGTCAGTACAACAACACTTTCCTCGGCAACGCCTATGTCGACCTCGGAACCTATTACGGCTTCACGCCTTATGTCGGCGGCGGGCTCGGGCTCAACATGAACGTCCTGTCGGCGAGCGCCAACTTCAACGAGACCGCCAACGGCCTGCCTTATGCCGCCGATCTGACTTCGACAGGCTTTCCGCAGGTGTGGGTCAATCCCGAAGGACAGGCGCTCACCCCGCAACCCAACATCGCCTTTGCGCCGCAATTCTGGAACCGGTCGATCCGCTCGACCACCTGCTCGATGGCCTGGGCGCTCGCGGCCGGGATCGGCTTCAAGCTCACTCCGAGCGCAACGCTCGACCTCGGCTATCGCTACTTGAACAGCGGCACAGTCAATACGCTGATCAACCCGCAGACGGGCCTGACCATCCATCAGAACAATACGTCGCAGCAGTTTCTCGTCGGCGTTCGCTACTATCTGCAGTAGGGACGCGCAGCTAACGGCTGCGCCACATCGCCTCTGCGCACGAAGATTGTGGCGGCGCCTGTTCCGGCCCGAGGTTGCCGGACAGGACAATCTGGCGCCGCCGGCGCGGCGAGGGTTCTTGCGGTCCACCTCCCCTGGCTCGACGCGCCTGATAAAGCGCGACTTGTTTCGATCCCGCCGCCATGCGAGGCTTCCGGCTCCGAATAAGACCGAGGAGAATTCGGCGCCGATTTCTTATGAGGGGAGGACGCCCAATGGTCAGAATGGTCGCGCGGCTGATCGCCGTCGCGTTGTTTGCGCTGTCACTGCCGCTCGCGGTTCAAGCCAAGACGTTCTACTGGATCTCGCATGGGAGCCCGGCCGACCCGGTCTGGACCTATTTTCTCGCTGGCGCGAACATGTGGGCGAAGGATACCGGCCAAACGGTCAGGACCTCGTTCCACAACGGCGACGTGCCCTCGCAGCAGGAGGCGATCCGCGCCGCCATCGCCGCGAAAGCCGACGCGATCGTCACCACAAGCCCCGATCCGGGCAGCCTCGTCGACGTCGTCAAGGAGGCCCGCGCGGCCGGCATCCCGGTCATCAATTTCAACACGCCCGACCCGAAAGTGAACTTCACGGCTTACGTCGGCGGCGACCTTCTCGTCGTCGGAAAGGCATGGGCGCAATATCTCGTCGATCACAAATTGGTTAAGTCCGGCGACTTCGTCTGGATGCCGGTCGAGGTGCCGGGCGCGAGCTATGGGGTCGAAGAGAAGAAGGGCATCGACGCTGTCTTCAAGCCGCTCAACATCAAGACGGAAGTCACCGACGCGACGCTCGATCAGGCGACCGTCATCTCGCGCATGAGCGACTACCTCACCGCCAACAAGGGTAAGATCAACGCGATCATCGGCCTTGGCGACATGGTGACGGGCTCGATCAAGCGCGTCTTCGACCAGGTCGGCGTCAAGCCCGGCGAAATCCCGGTCGTCGGCTGGGGCAATTCGCCGCGACACGACAGCGGAAGTCAAGGACGGTTATGTCAACGCCGCCATGTGGCAGGACCCGCAGGCGACGAGCTATCTCGCCTTGTCGCTCGCCGCGATGGCGGCTGGCGGCGTGCCCCCGGGCTTCAACATCACGGTCGGCTCGCTCTATGACAAGTCGACCGTCGACACCTACGACAAGATGATGTCGGGCAAGTAAGCGCCGAACGCTGCTCGGTCCCGGACGTGTCTTCGGGACCGAGCGCCTTCTCCAACCGGGTTCCCGCTCCGACGGCGCTTGAGCCTTCGGCCGCCCCGCTTCCGGTGATCGGACTTGACGCAGACTTCCACCCTCCGCCGCATCATATCGGCGCCGGAGTTCGGCCCCTTCGTGCTGCTGATTCTGGAGATCGCCGTCTTCGCGGCGATCAATCCGGCGTTCCTGTCGCCACTCAACATCTCGAACACGCTGACCTTCACCGTCGAACTCGGCCTGATCGCCCTCGCCATGACGCTTCTCATGACGTCCGGCGAATTCGATCTCTCCGTCGGCTCGGTGTTCGGCTTCGCGCCGGTCGTGATGTGGACGCTCTTCAATGCGGGACTGACCTCGCTGTTCGTGGGCTTCGTCGTCGCGCTCCTCATCTCAGCCGGCGATCGGCCTCTTTAACGGGCTGTTCGTCACCCGACTCAAGATCCCCTCGTTCCTGGTGACGCTCGGCATGCTCCTGGTGGTGCGCGGCGTCGCGCTTTTCGTGACCGACGGATTTCCGCAGCGCACCTGGAGCGCCGGCGGCCAATGGCTCGACAAGCTTCTCGTCGGCGACTTCTACGTCGGGCCGTTCCGCGTCTATGCCTCGCTGTTCTGGTTCATCGCGGCGGCGATCATCCTCGGCTACGTGCTGACGCAGTCGAAATTCGGCAACTGGATCCAGGCCTCCGGCGGAAACGCGGTGGCGGCGCGGGCGCGCGGCGTCAATGTCAACGCGGTCAAAGTCTGGCTCTTCGTGCTCAGCGCCGTCATGTCGGCTTTCGCCGGAATCATCAGCTCGATCCGCACCTCCGCCGCAAATCCGAACAGCGGAATGGGCTACGAGCTCGAAGTGATCGCGATGGTCGTCATCGGCGGCACGGCGCTCACCGGCGGGCGAGGCACGATCCTCGGCACAGTCCTCGGCATCCTCATCCTGCGGGTGATGCGCAACGGCATCGTGCTGATCGGGGTGCCCGGCCTCGCCTACAATATCTTCATCGGCGCGATCATTCTTGGCATGATGGCGCTGCACTCCTGGCTCGAGCGCCGACACCAGGCGGGGACCTGACGATGAGCGAAGATCTCATCCGCATGGAGCATATCGACAAGTTCTACGGCCGCGTGCAGGCGCTCGACGACGTCAACTTCACTGTCGCGCGCCAGGAGATCGTCGGGCTATTGGGCGACAACGGCGCAGGCAAGTCGACGCTGATCAAGGTGCTCTCCGGCGCCGTGCGCGCGATCCAGCGGCGACATCATCGTGCGTGGCAAGCGCGCCGACATCCGCTCGACGACGGACGCCATCGCGCTCGGCATCGAGACGATCTACCAGGACTCGGCGCTCGTCACCCAGCTCTCGATCGCGCGCAATCTGTTCCTCGGGCGCGAGCCGCTCAAGGGCCCGCGCTTCCTCAATCGCATGGACAAGGCGTTGATGGAGGAGGTCGCCGGCGAGCTTTTGAGAAGGGTCGGGATCGGCAAGTCGATCCCGGCCTCAACGCCGATCTCGTCGCTCTCCGGCGGCGAGCGGCAGGCGGTTGCGATCGCCCGCGCGATGCACTTCGACAGCGACCTCATCATTCTCGACGAGCCGACCAACAACCTCGGCGTCGCGGAGACGCAAGGCGTGCTGCGCTTCGTGCGCAACGCGCGCAACTCCGGGCACTCCTGCATCCTGATCGCGCACAACATCCACCATGTGTTCCAGGTGGTCGACCGCATCGCGGTCATGCGCCACGGGCGAATTGTCGCCGACGACATCGACCCGAAGCAAACGACGGTCGCTGAGGTTGAGGCCGTCATCACCGGCGAACTAGCGGGGCCGACGCTCTGACCGGGCCTGCCCGCCCGAATTGGACGGCGAGAGCCAGCGCTCGCTGTCGCTGCCGCTCTGTCGCGCATTGCTGAAAATTTGTCACGGATTGCCCGATCGGCCTATCGTCGGCTCGGGGTCGGGGAGAGAAATCGCGATGGCGTGACGCTCGGGAATGACGAAATGGCAGAGGCGAAGGCGGTTTTCATCATCTCCTCGGACCCGGAGTTCCGACCCGAAACTTCGCCAAAGGCAAGACGATCTTCAAGGAAGGCGATCTGTGGCGACGAGTTCTTCGTGGTCGTGCGCGGAAAGGTTGAGATCAGGAGCGGCGACCGTCATTTCGAGACCCTCGGCCCGGACGGCATTTTCGGCGAGATGGCGCTGATCGACGACAGCCCGCGCAGCGCGACCGCCGTCGCGATGACCGACGTGACGGTGGCGCCAATCAAGGAAAATCAGTTTCTCTTCCTGGTCAAAAACACGCCGTTTTTCGCGCTCAACGTGATGCGCGTTCTCGCCCACCGGTTGCGCCGCCAGAACAAAGCGGTCTGACGGACAGAAGGGCGACGTCTCGGCTCCTTCGCCCGGTTCGCGATGACGTCGCCGCCGCACGAGGCAGGCCGATATCGCGGTCGACGGTGCTCATTCCTCGAAAGGCAGGCCGGCGTACTGTTCGGCGACCAGGGCCGCGGCATGCTTCGATCGAAGAAGATGGTCGAATTCACTGAGCTTGATCCGGGTCTCGAACGCGTCATCGTCGGGAAACACGTGCAGCAAATTGGTCAGCCACCAGGAGAAGCGCTCGGACGCCCACACGCGTCTCAGCGCCATATCCGAATAAGTTCTCGAGATAGCGGTCGTCGCCCTTTAGAAAATGTGCGGCGAACGCGCGCCGCAAGATAGAAAACGTCGGAGATCGCGAGGTTGAGCCCTTTCGCCCCCGTCGGCGGGACGATATGCGCCGCGTCACCGGCGAGAAAGAGCCGGCCGTAGCGCATCGGCTCGGCGACGAAGCTACGCAAGGGCGCAATCGACTTTTCGATCGATGGGCCGGTCACGATCTTGCGCGCGATGTCGTCCGGAAACCGCCGCTTGAGCTCGTCCCAGAACTTGTCGTCCGGCCAGTCCTCGATTCGCGTATCGAGGCCGCACTGGATGTAGTAGCGGCTGAGCATCGGGTTGCGTAGCGACGCGAGCGCGAAACCCCGCTCATGCCGGGCATAGATGACTTCGCCGACCGGCGGCGTCTCCGACATGATTCCGAGCCAGCCGAACGGATAGGCGCGTTCGAAAATCCTGAGCACGGATTTCGGAATGCTCTGCCGCGACACGCCGTGGAATCCGTCGCAGCCGGCGATGAAGTCGCATTCGAGCGTCTCTGCCGCGCCGTCCTTCTCGTAAGTCACGCTCGGCGCAGCCGTCGGTCAGGGCGGGAGTTGGACTTTCTTCGCTTCCTCAACGATGCGGCCGCCGTCGCGCTCCCGGATCCGATATAGTTCCTCGGTGATCGCCGTTTGTCCGTGCGACCACATCGGCCTGCCGGCGTGTGTCTTGGTGTCGATGAGAAACGGCTCGCGGTCCTGCCAGACGATGAAGCTCCCGTCATGCGCATGGCCCTCGCGGTCCATCCGCTCGCCGGCGCCTGGATTCGCGCAAAACCTTGACTGAGCCGTATTCGAGCACGCCGGCGCGGATGCGCTTGAGCACATAGGCTTTCGTCTGCCGCTCGAGCACCACGCTGTCGATTCCGTCTCGATGCAGCAGATGCGAGAGCAGGAGGCCGGCCGGGCCGCCGCCGATGATCGCGACCTGAGTGCGGCGCATGCTTCTTCTCCCTCGCCGCGGCGAATACGCGCCCCCCGCGCGTAGCATCGCAAATGCGACGCGTCGAGCCCCGGTCCGCTCAACCCGCCGACGCTCGGCGTCCAGCGGGCTCGCCGCCTTGGGCGAGCCCGACCGCTTCGAGCGCCCCGGCCTGCCGGCGCGCGACCGCCTCCTCGTCAAAGCCTTCGATCGCATCCTCGTACAGGCGATGAAAGTTGAGCCGAGCTACGAAGGCGCAGGAAAACGCTGCCGATGCCGATGGTCGCCCGCTCGAGAAACACGAATTCGCGCGGCACCGGCAGGCCGCCGCCCTCGGCCTTCAAAGCGCGCATCACCTGGCCCATCTCGCGCCGGCCATATTCAGACGGCTTGACCCCGTCCGCGGCGGTGCGCACCCGGTCGTCGAGAATCGGCCCGCACATGAATCGCGCCCAGAGCGTCATCGCCTCGGTCACTCCGGGCGTGAGCTTCGCGAAGCCCCACATCTCGTAGGCCTGCGCGACCCTGGCCATATCGTTCGCCTTCAGCGCGCGATAAAGCTCGACCACGCCAAGCACGAAGCGCGGCGGGAATACCCGCACGCACCCATAGTCGAACAGGTTGACGCCTTCGACGTTGCGCTCGCCGCCCCGTCCGGACGCCGCGACCGTGTAATTGCCGAGATGCGGATCGCCGTGAATGACGCCATAGTGCAGGAACGGGCGCCACCATGCGTCGAACAGGCCGACCGCGATTGCGTCACGCGCCTCCTGGGGCGCGGCCTCGAAGGCGACGAGCGACTCGCCATCGAGCCATTCCATCGTGAGCAGGCGACGGGTCGACAGGCTCTCGTCGACCCTAGGAACGCGCACGAACGGGCGGTCAGCGAGCATGATGCGATAGAGCCGGGCGATCTTGGCCTCACGCTCGTAGTCGAACTCCTCGCGCACCCGCTCCCGGATCTCGCGCGCCATCTCACGGGTGTCGATCGCCGCGCTCGCGCGCCGGTGCAGCGAGAACAGGAGATCGAGATTCGAGAGGTCCGTCTCCACCGCGGACGCCATGTCCGGATATTGCAGCTTGCAGGCAAGAGGCTCGCCGCCGAGGCTCACGGCCCGATGCACCTGGCCGAGCGACGCGGCGGCGGCCGGCTTGAGGTCGAAATCGGCGAAGCGATCGCGCCAGCTGGCCCCAAGCTCGGCTTGCATGCGCCGCCGCACGAACGAGGCCCCCATCGGCGGCGCCTGCGACTGGAGCTTGGCTAATTCCGCGGCGAAATCCGCCGGAACCGCGTCAGGGATGGTGGTCAGCATCTGCGCCACCTTCATCAGCGGGCCCTTCATCGAGCCGAGAGCCGAAGCGAGCGCCCTGGCGTCCGTCTCGCGCCCGCCTCCGCGCAGCCGGTTGACGCCGACCTTGGCGGCGAAGGCGCCAGCGTTGACGCCGAGACGCGCGTAGCGGGTCGCCCGCGCGCTCAGGCGATTGGCTTCGTCGTCGTGGTCCAAGCGCGAATTCCCATGCAGAGGGCTCAGCAATGAATTGAATATAGGCCGCGCGCTGACTGATTTCAGCCGCGAGAGAGAGGAAGGCGGGGCGAAACAGCAATTTTTCCCAAGAGCGGCGCCCGCTTCTTGGCTATGTCGGCGCACGCGCAAGCCCGCCTCCTTCACTACGGACCGGGGCGCGCGGCACGGAGGACGACATGATTTTGCGCTTGTGGCGCGGTTGGACGACGCCGGAGAAAGCCGACCGCTATGAGGAGCTGATCTCGACCGCCATCTTCCCCGGCATTGCCGCAAGGGCGATCGTGGGACTGGACGGGCTTGAGCTTTTCCGCCGCCCGATCGAAGGCGAGGTCGAGTTCATGACGCTGATGCGCTTCAGATCTTGGGAGGCGGTGAAGGATTTCGCCGGACCGGACTGGGAGGCATCCGTTGTGCCGCCGGCGGCGCGCGCCGTGCTCGACCGCTCCGACGTGAAGGCGACGCATTACGAAAGTCGCGTCGCCCGTCCTGCCAATGACTGACCCTACTCCATCGCCTCGAGTTCGTCGATCATGCGCTCGATCACCGAAAGGCCGATTGTCCAGAAGCCGGGGTCTTTCGCGTCGAGGCCGAACGGGGCGAGCAACTCGGAATAGGATTTCGAGCCGCCGGCCGCGAGCATCGCGAGATAGCGCTCGGCGAAACCTTCGCTCGAGCGCTCGTAGACCCCGTAGAGCGAATTCACCAGGCAATCGCCGAACGCATAGGCGTAGACATAGAACGGCGAATGGACGAAATGGCCGATATAGGCCCAATAGGTCTCATAGCCAGGCCTCAACGCGATGGCTGGCCCCAAGCTTTCGGCCTGCGTTCTCATCCATGACTGATTGATCTCATCCACCGTCACTTCGCCATTGCGGCGCTCGAGGTGGACGAGCCGCTCGAACTTATAGAACGCGATCTGGCGCACCACGGTATTGAGCATGTCCTCGACCTTGGCCGCCAGCATCGCTTTGCGCTCGGCGGGATCGGCCGCCTCGAGCATCGAGCGAAAGGTCAGCATTTCGCCGAAGACCGAGGCCGTTTCGGCAAGCGTCAGCGGCGTCGGCGCCATCAAGGCGCCGTTGACGCCGGCGAGCACCTGATGGACGCCGTGGCCGAGCTCGTGCGCGAGCGTCGTCACGTCGCGCGCCTTGCCGAGGAAATTGATGAGAAGGTAGGGATGAACGGATGGCGTCGTCGGATGGGCGAAGGCGCCGGGCGCCTTGCCGGGCCTGACCGGCGCGTCAATCCAGCCTTCATCGAAGAAGCGCCGCGCGATATCCGCCATGCGCGGGGAAAACGCGCCATAGGCGTTGAGCACCATGTCACGCGCAGCCTCCCACCGGTAGACGCGGCGCGCCGCGTTCGGCAGCGGAGCGTTGCGGTCCCAGTGGTCGAGCCGCTCCTTGCCGAACCAGCGGGCTTTGAGCGCATAATAGCGATGCGAGAGGCGCGGATAGGCGTCCGTCACCGCCTTAACCAACGCCTCCACGACCTCGGGCTCGACCCGATTGGCGAGATGGCGCGAATCGGCGACGTCCTTGAATTTGCGCCACCGGTCGGAGGTCTCCTTGTCCTTGGCGAGCGTGCTGGTGATGAGGGCGAACAGACGCAGATTCGCTCCGAGCGTTTTGGCCAGCGCGTTCGCCGCGGCCTCCCGCGTCTTCTCGTCCGGATCCATGAGTTTGCCGAGCAGAGGCTCAAGCGTCAGGCTCTCGCCTTCAAAGTCGAACCTGAGCGCCGCCATCGTGTCGTCGAACAATCGGTTCCAGGCGGCCGCGGCGCTGACTGATTTGTCCAGGAACAATCGTTCGAGGTCGTCGGCAAGCTGATGCGGCTTCTCCTTGCGGATGTCCTCGAGCCACGGACGATAATGCCGAAGCGCAGGCGCAGCCATCGCCGCCTCGAGCTTAGCGTCATCGATGCGATTGAGCTCGAGCTCGAAGAACAGAAGATCGCCCGCGAGCGCCGTTACACGCTCCTGCGCGTCGCCATGGAATTTCGCGATTTGCGGATCGCTGGTGTCGGAAGCGTAGAGCAGCGACGCATAGGCCATGATGCGGCCCGTCAAATCCTGCAGCAACTCGTAGGCCTTGACGGCTTCGGCCAGCGTCTCTCCTTCGTCCGGCCGGTCGGCCAGCCCCGCCAGCTTGCCGCGATAGGCTTCGGCGAAGGCCTTGGCTTCGCGCTCGGCCCGCTCGAAATCGGCGGCGAAGCGCTGCGAGTCCATGCCTTCGTACAAATCCTGAAGGCGCCACTCCGGCAGCGCGCCAAGGTCCGCCGAGGCGGCCGGCGGCGCGGCGACGTCGGGGGAATGGAACTTAAAGCTCATCGACTGCGTCTCTTTTCGTTAGACTGCCGCTAACGGTCCGCGGTTGTTTGGCGCCGACAAAGCGGCGCTTTTGAGGAGAGGGCGCATCGGAACGGGACTGCGTTAACATCGCGTTTACCCTGATGCCACAATGTCGCGCATTGCGCGGCGCGCAGGGGCGCCTTCGGACGACCATGACCGCTCTCATACTCATTGCCGATGACGATCCCATCCAGCGACGCCTGCTCGAGGCGATGGCCAGACGATTCGGCTACGACGCCGAAAGCGTGGAATCGGGCGAAGCGGCGCTGGCGCGTCTCGAGGCCGGCGACCGGCCGCCGATCAATCTCCTGATCCTCGATCTCGTGATGCCTGATCTCGACGGCATGGGCGTGTTGTCGCGGATGCGCCAGCGCGAGATCGCGGTGCCCGCGATCGTCCAGACGGCGCATGGCTCGATCGAGGTTGTCATCTCCGCCATGCGCGCAGGCGCGACCGACTTCGTCGTCAAGCCGGTCGGCGCCGAGCGCCTGCAAGTGTCGATCCGCAACGCGCTGCGCGTCGATGCGCTCGAGGACGAACTCAGGCGCGCCACGCGCCGCAACGCCGGCGAACTCAGCTTCCGCGATATCGTCACCCGCGCCGGAATCGATGGCGCGCACCGTCCGCCTCGCCGAGCGCGCCGCCAAGTCGAACATACCGGTGCTGATCGAAGGCAAATCCGGCGTCGGCAAGGAATTGATGGCGCGCGCGATCCAGGGCGGCTCCGAGCGGCGGGGCAAACCGTTCGTCATCGTCAATTGCGGCGCGCTGCCGGAGACGCTGGTCGAATCCATTCTCTTCGGGCACGAAAAAGGCTCATTCACCGGCGCTGTCGAAAAGCATGTGGGCAAGTTCGCCGAGGCCAACGGCGGCACGCTGTTCCTCGACGAGATCGGCGAACTGCCGCCCGAAGCGCAAGTCAAACTGTTGCGCGCGCTGCAGGAGGGCGAGATCGATCCGGTCGGCTCGCGCCGCCCGGTCAAGGTGGATTTCCGCCTCGTGTCGGCGACCAACCAGAACCTGATCGAGCTCGTCAAAGCCGGGCGCTTCCGCGAGGATCTGTTCTATCGCCTCAACGTGTTCCCGATCTCCATTCCGCCGCTCAGGGCGCGTCTCTGCGACGTGCCCGATCTCGCCATGCGCTTTCTCGCCCGCTTCTGCGTCGAAGAGGGCAAGCGCATCCGCGGGATCGCCAACGATGCGCTCGCGCTTCTGACCTCCTATGATTGGCCCGGCAACGTCCGCCAGCTCGAGAACGCGGTGTTCCGCGCCGTGGTGCTGGCGGACGGCGATGAACTGACGACGGCGGAATTTCCGCAGATCGCGGCGCAGGTCGAGGGCTACGACGTGCGCATTCCCCCCGCCCCGCCGCCGATCGCCGCCGATCCGGCGGTTTCAGTCGGGTTCCGCGCGGCTCTCCACGAGGACCGCGATCCGCATTCAATGCGGCTCATCAACGACAGCGGCGACGTGCGCATGCTGGAGGAGATCGAAACCGAGGTCATTCGCTTCGCGCTCTCGCACTACCGCGGGCAAATGTCGCAAATGGCCCGCAAGCTCGGCATCGGGCGATCGACGCTTTATCGCAAGATGAAGGACATCGGAATCGCAGATGACATGCTCGGCGACGCTGCGGCATAATGCGGGCGAAGCGTTGGCCGTCGACAATCGGGAAGATATTGGCCTCGAAACGACTCGAGCGCGGGCGACAGGAAGGCGGCGCGCGCCGCGAGGCGGAGCTGAGGATGAGCACGCTCCGGGCGGAAAATTGGCGCAGGCTGCTGCTAAAGGGCGCGGGCACACTCGTTTTCGCGCTGGCGGCTCATCTTGCCTGGGCGGGCGCTCCGCCGCCGGATCAAATTGCGCCACGCGGCGACGCCGCTTCCACGTCCGCATCGCCCCGGCCGGCCGCGCCCGACGATCCGCCAGTCGTCTACGATCCCACCGCCGGGCCCACATTGTCGCCGATGCAGAGCGCGCTACGAGCGGCGATGGAACGGCTCGTCACGCGCGCCGATCGGACGAACCCGCTCGGGTCAGGCGACTGGCGCGCCGCGCGCGGGGCGATCGCGGCTTTCTACGCCGCGCGCTTCTACGCGCCGATATGGGTCGGCGAGGACGGACTGACCGAAGCCGGACGATCGGCGCTGTCGCAACTCGAGCGAGCGGGCGAGGATGGCCTTGACATGTCGGCCTTTGCGCTGCCGCGCGAGATCGGGGCGGCCTTGCTCCGGACGAGATCGCCGAAGCCGAGACCACAATCGCCTCGGCGGTCGTGACCTATGCTGAACAGGCGACGGGATCGCGCGTGCGTCCATCGCGCGTTTCGCCGCTCGTCTATGCGAAGCCGAGCCTCGCTGGTCCCGGCGCGGCGTTGGCGGAAGTCGCCGCGGCGGCGGATCCCGCCGCGCGCCTCGCCGACTTCAACCCGCCGCAGAAAGGCTACCGCGACCTGCGGCAGGCTTTAAGCGCCTCACGGAGCGCGTCCGGGATGGCGAGCCTCGGGTTTCCGCGATCAGCGCCGACTTCGATCCCGAAACCGGCGCCGAACAGGCGGCCCGCGCGCTGCGGCGCGCGAAGCGGCAAGCCGGCGCCCGCATCCGCACCGCTTCGCTCGCCTTCGGCGCGTCCCTTGCGCGCCGGAAGGCGGCGATCCTCGCCAACATGGAAATGTGGCGCTGGGAGCCGCGCGACATGGGCGACGGCGGATCGAGGTCAATATCCCGGACTTCTCGGTCGCGGCGCTCAGGGGCGATGAGGTCCTCCTGAAGACGCGCGTCATCGTCGGCAAGCCGGAGACGCCGACGCCGATTTTCTCCGCCGACATGCGCTACGTGCTGATCAATCCGTCCTGGCGGGTGCCCAATTCGATCATCAAGAAGGAGTTCGCCTCCAAGCTCGGCGCCTTGAGCCGGCGCGGCTACGAGGTGAAGACGGTCGGCGGACGGGTGACGGTCCGCCAGTTGCCCGGCGACGACAACGCGCTCGGCCGGATCGCCTTCATGTTTCCGAACGACCATGCGATCTATCTGCACGACACGCCGGCGCGGGAGCTGTTCGACGAGGAAACTCGCGCCTTCAGCCACGGCTGCGTCCGGGTCGAGGACCCTTTGAGCCTGGCCGAGCTCGTCCTCGGCGGCGAGAGGAGCGGGTGGACGGCCGGGCGGATCGAGGCCGCGTTCGGGGACAAGGAACGGACGGTGTTCCTGCCCCATCCGCTGCCCATTCACATCGAATACTTCACTGAGTTCGTTGATGAATTCGGCGAGTTGCAGGAGCGGCCGGACGTCTATGGGCTGAGTCGCAAGGTCGAGGGCATACTCGCGCGGGCAAGTCAAGATTGAAAGAAGGCCGATATAGGGCTATAGGCGCAAAAGATCGCTTTTTGCCTTAACTGTGACGCAAGCGTCACAATGCGAACAAGGAGCGCCGGAGACGAGCGCTCGGGAGGTCGCGTAGGTCGGCGGGAGAGGCCGGCAAAAGCGTAAGCGTAAGCACATGGATAGGCACAGTCCCACCGGCTTCGCCGGTCGCGACGTGTTGGGGAAGGATGGTTTGTTGGCGGGTTTCATGTGAGCATTTGCGTCGACCGCGGCGGGGCGGCGGCGCAACTGGCGATGGCGGCGGCGTTCGCGGTCATTTGCCTCGCGCCAAACTCGACCAAATCGGCGGTCGCCAACGGCGACACGCGGACCATCCTCCTTTCGAACCAGCACACCCACGAAACCGGCTCGTTCACCTTCATGGTCAACGGGATCTATGACCAGGCGGCGCTCGACAAGCTGAACTGGTTCTGCCGGGACTGGCGGCTGAACGAGCCGACCAAGATGGACCCGCATCTGTTCGACATCATCTGGGAGGTCTACCGCAAATCGGGCTCGACGCAGCCGATCGACGTCCTGTCCGGCTACCGGTCGCCGCAAACCAACGCGATGCTGCGCCGCCGCTCGCGTCAGGTGGCCGAGCATTCGCAGCACATGCAGGGCAAGGCGATCGACGCCCATTTCGTCGACGTCAGCACGGCGCGCATCCGCGACATCGCCATGCGGATGCAGGCGGGCGGCGTCGGCTTCTATCCGACGGGCATGACGCCCTGGGTGCATATCGACAGCGGCGACGTGCGCTACTGGCCGCGGATGAGCCGCGACGCGCTGACCCGGCTGTTCCCGGATGGAAAGACGGTGTTCATCCCGGCCGACGGGAAGCCGATGCCTGGCTTCGAGCAGGCGCGGGCCGAGATCGAGGCGCGCGGCGGCGAGGTGCAAACGGCGAGCGGCGGGGGTATCGGCGGGCTCTTCTCCTGGCTGTTCGGCCATGCAGGCGGCGCCGACGACGCGGAGGAATCGGGCGGGCAGGAAGCGACGACCGCCACGGCGGCGGCGACCGGCAACGCGCGCAGCGGCCGCAACGGCGGCGCGGCGCCGCAGGTCGAGGTCGCCGACGCCGGGCCGGAGGCGGTCGCGAAGGCCAAGCGCGATATACCCACCGGGCCCGCCTACGCCGGACCCGTCGGGCAGGCGCCGGCAGCCGAGCCGCAGGCTTCCGATACAGGGCCCGAGGCGGTCGCGAGGGCGAAGCGCGACCTGCCGACCGGCCCGGCTTACGCCAGCGCCGCGGAGCCAGCTCCGACGCCTCCGGTCAAACCACAGGTCGTCGCGGCGCTGCAGCAACCAGAGGCAGCCACGGACGCTGCGACGGACAGCGCCGAACCGAAGTTCGTCGCGCCGCTGCCGCCGCGCAGGCCGGCTGATCTCCTCGCCCTTGCTCTCGCCGACGCCCCGATGCCTCCGGCTCGTCCGGCGGAGCTGATCCTTGCGTCGGCGACGGAAGCAGGCGGCGGCGCTTTCGTCACGGCATCGAACAAGGGGTCCAACGCAGCGCCTGAGGATGGTTCGCTGCCCAAAGTAATTACGGCCGGCGTCGATCATGCGCCGACAGGCGCGCTCGCGCTGGCTGAGAGGGCTGGCGCCGATCTATGACGATAGCGAGCTCCTGGCACGGGCGGCCGAACTCACCGCGCCCTTGCCGCCAATGCCGATCCCCGATATCGGCCCGACCGCCGCGGGCGCGCCGGATGAGGTCGGCGCCATCGCCGGCAAGACCAGCGCCTCGCCTGCCAGCTCCGCCGCGGCGCCGCAAGCGCATGGCTGGTTCGTTCGCACCGCCGCTTTGGCGGCTGAGGACCTGGGGCAATGGTTCGGGGGCGTCTTTCACAGGGAGTCCTCGCCCGCTGCTCCGACCTCCGCGAAACCGGCGGGTCCATCGCCTTAAAGCGCGCAATCCGTTCAGAGGGGCGGCCGGCCGGGCCCGTCGGCCCGCGAAGCTCCCCAGCCGCGGACGCCAGTCATGACGCGCGTTTCTTGCCTATAAACGCCAATAAACGCGCCTAAACGCAGTAAATTGACTCCAATTTACTAGCGTTTATTTTTTCCAATCGGGGCTTTTCAATGAGTTGCGAGCGATTGGAATAAAAAAATAAAAAAATCCGACCAGGTCTCAAGTCGTATGCAAAACGTCTCAGGCGCTTCTGTGCAGAATGTCTCAAGCAGCTTTCCCTTCTCAGTCTTCCGCTTGGCGCGTCCGAGCGCGAGGTCGGTCCGACGATTGAGAATGGTATAGCAGGCAGTTCTGATTTTCGCAAGAAAATGTTTGGCTCTTATAGCGTTATCTATTGTTTTGGTTAGAATCGCGTCGGGTCGAGGGAGTGATTCGATGCGGGCTCAGGACTTTTCGGCTTGGCTGTCGTCGATTGCGGGGATGAGCGTGGAGCAGCGGCGCCAGGCCCTGCAGGCGCTGACGAAGGTGGGAAAGGGCGCCGCCGCGCCGGAAGATTTGGCCGCGCCTTCACCGGGAAAGCGACGCGCCAAGCGGACGGAGGATGCGCTTGGAACGACGGGCGTTGAGCGGGTGGAAAGCCGGGGCTGCCCGCATTGCGCCAGCCGCGAGATCGTCGGCTGGGGCCGCTCGGACGGGCTGTTGCGATTCCGCTGCAAGAGTTGCGGACGCACGTTCAACGCCTTGACCAGAACGCCCATGGCGCATCTGCGCAAGAAGGAGAAGTGGCTCGCTCACGCCCAGGCGATGATCGAGGGCAAGAGCCTGGCGAAGACCGCGGCGCTCTGCGGCGTCCATCCGACCACCGCCTTCCGCTGGCGGCATCGGTTTCTGCGCGCGCCAGCCGACGACAAGCCTCGCAGTTTGAGCGGAATCGTCGAGGCGGATGAGACCTTCATTCTCGAATCCTTCAAGGGCCGCTGGTCCGACCTGCCGCGCAAGGCGCGCAAGCGAGGCGGAACGGCCCGGTATCCGGGCCCCTATCAGGACAACATTCCCGTCCTCGTCGCCCGCGACCGGAAAGGCGCGACCTTCGACGCCGTTCTGCCGCAGGACGACAACGCCTCGATCGCTGCGGCGCTGACGGGCGTCGTTACGCCCGCAAATCATCTCGTCGGCGATGGCGGCAAGCCGTTGGCCGCCTTCGCCCGCCGAGCCGGCGTTCCTTTCCACGCTGTGCCCTCGCCGGGAAAGCCGGCCCCCGAGGCGCCGCATCTGCATATCAACAACGTCAACGCCTACCACAGCCGCCCCAAGCAATGGCTCAACCGCTTCAACGGCGTCGCCACCAACAACCTGCCAAGCTACCTCGGCTGGCGCCGCGCCCTCGAAGGCTGGGGCCAACGCCTTGACCCGCCAAACTGGATCGCCGGCGCAATCGGAAACGGACCATACCAACAGATAACGCTATAAGAGCCAAATGTTTGGCCTTATCGCCCGCCCTTCAGTCTCTGCGAACCGCCCAAGGCCCGGAGCCGACGGCGGCGAGGTAGAGAAATATGAAGCAGAACAGCACCGCCGGCTCGCCGTAGTTCTTGGCCGGGAAGAAGCTCTGCGGGAAGTGCACCAGGAAATAGCCGACCGCCATGAAGCCTGAGAGGATGAAGGCGACTGGCCGAGTGAAGAGGCCGATCGTAATCAAAAGGCCGCCGATCAGCTCCATCGTTCCGGTGAAGTACAGCAACCCCCGCGGCATCTGGTCGATGAACGGCAGGCCGGCCGGGAAGCCCAGCAGCTTTCCAGTACCGTGCTCGAGGAACAGAAGCCCGGTCAGGATGCGCAGCACCGAGAGCATCTCGGGCGCTCGCAATAGAGAGCCCACGATCGGAATCGCAGGTCGGGAAACAACATCGCTCATATCGTTCACCTTTCAGATTGAGAGTGGACTTTTGCCTCACCCGTTCCCCAGCGGGCCGTTAAGACCTTCAACTGGAAAGTTTGGCGGCAGTCTTGGCGATGAGCTCGCCCTGATGCCGGGCGCCGTCGAGCTCGATCTTGCTCGGCTGGCGCTGCCCCTGCCCGCCCGCGACCGTGGTTGCGCCATAGGGGGCTCCGCCGACGATCTCCTCAAGCGTCATCTGTCCGGCGTGGCTGTAGGGCAAGCCGACGATGACCAGGCCGAAATGCATCAGGTTGGCGATGATGGAGAAGAGCGTCGTTTCGTTGCCGCCGTGCTGCGTCGCGCTCGAGGTGAAGGCGCCGCCGACTTTTCCGTGCAGCGCGCCGCTCAGCCACAATTGGCCGGCCTGCTCCCAGAAGCTGCCCATCGCCGAGGGCATGCGGCCAAAGCGGGTCGGCGCGCCGACAATGATCGCGTCGTAGTTCGCGAGATCGGCAGGCGTCGCGATCGGCGCCGGCTGATCGAGCTTGAAGTGGAAGGCCTTGGCGATCTCTTCGGGAACGTTCTCCGGCACGCGTTTCACATCAACCGTCGCGCCCGCCGAACGTGCGCCTTCGGCCTCCGCGTAGGCCATCTGTTCGATATGGCCGAAACTGGAATAGTAAAGTACGAGCACCTTGGTCATTCACGCGTCCTCAAGTCTCTGCGCCGAAAGCGATTGAGTCAGAGAATTTTTGCGATCTGGTCGAAGGAAAACCTCGGGCTGCGCGGGAACAGCTTCTCGTGGTCGCCATAGCCGATGTTGATCAGCACGTTCGACTTGACCTTTCCTTCGGCGAAGAACTCCGCGTCGACCTTCGCATTGTCGAATCCGGTCATCGGTCCGGTGTCGAGACCCACCGCGCGCAGCGCGATGATGAGATAGGCGACCTGCAACGTGCCATTCTGGAAGGCGCTGCGGGCGGCCTTCACCAGGTCGCCGGAGAACCAGGCCTTGGCGTCGACGTGCGGCATCAGGAACGGCAGATGCTCGTAGAACTCTTCGTCATAAGCCGTGATCGCGACGACCGGCGCGCTCATCGTCTTGTCCAGGTTGCCGGGCGCGAGCGCTGGCCGGAGCCGCTCCTTGGCTTCGGCCGATCGCAGGAACAGCACACGCAGCGGCGATTGATTGGCGCTGGTCGGCCCCATCTTGGCCAGCTCGATCGCCTTACGAAGCAGCTCGTCCGAGACTGGTCTGTCGAGAAAGCCGTTATGCGTGCGCGCTGCGGTGAATATCTGCGCCAGCGACGAGGCTTCGATCGTCTTGTGGTCAGGAACGTGGATGGTCATGCGGGCGGCCCCTTGAATGCTGCGTCGCAGCGGAATGTCGTCCCCCGCCCCAATCGTTGCAATTGGCCAAATTATGCTAGGACCTATCGCTGGAGGTGATGGATGATCGAACTCGCTCACGCTCGACCAGATGCGCATTCTCGTGGCTGTCGCGGACGCTGGGAGCTTTTCGGCCGCCGCGCGAAAGCTCGGCCGGGTTCAGTCGGCGATCAGCCAGTCGATCCAGACGCTCGAGACGACCCTCGGCCTCAGCCTGTTCGACCGCTCCGGCAAGACGCCGCAGCTGACCGATGCGGGACGGGCACTGGTCGGCGATGCGCGGGCGCTGATCGCGGGAGCGCGGGCCATCCGCGCCCGCGCCGAAAGCATGGCTCAGGACGTTGAGCCGGAGCTCACGCTCGCGGTCGACGCGATGTTGCCGATTCCGCTCCTGATGGAGAGCCTGAAGGCGCTGCGCGTCGCCTTCCCGCTTCTGCCGGCGTCGGTGTACACCGAGGCTCTGGGGGCGCCGAGCAGCGGCTGCGCGACGGCGCGGCGCGGCTTGCGATCTATACGATCGCGCCCTCAAGCCCGTGCGATCTCATCACCGAATTCATGACGCGCGTGGCCATGTGGCCGGTGGTGGCGGCCGGCCATCCGCTCGCCGCCCTGCCCTTGCCGTTGGCGCGCGAAGCGCTCGAGCCGCACGTGCAGCTGGTGCTGACCGACCGCACGCCGCTGACCCAGAATCTTTCCGGCGGGATCGTCAGCCGTCACATCTGGAGGTTCGCCGACCTCGCCACCCGGCTCGATTTCCTGCTTGGGGGCTTTGGCTGGTGCAACATGCCGAGCCACATGGTCGCCGAGCATGTCGCCGCGGGCCGGCTGAAGAGGCTTGAGATCGCCAATCAGGAGGAAATCGCCCTGCCCCTCTCCGTCGTGCATGAGCGCGGCCGCTTGCCTGGCCGAGCCGGACGGTGGCTGATCGCGGACCTGCGCGAACGGTTGAAGACCTGCCCCGGCGCGCACCATCCGGAGGAAAAAGCCCCGGCGCACGCGGCCGCCGCTTGAGAAGCGTCCACGCTGACATCGCGCAACTATAGCTTGGCCGGGCGAAGCAGGGCGGCGAGCGCGGCCTTCGCTTCGTCGATCAGCCCTTCCTGGTAGCGGTAGTACATCTCCGCGCCCATGGGCGTGACGTAAGACGTCAGCTGTTCCTCGCAGCGGCGGCGAAGCGCGTCAAAGTCCTTCATGAGGTCCTCCGCCGCCTTTCGATCCTCAGCCGTCTGGATGACCGCTTCGGGCGGGAGCGCCTTGATCTGCTCGCGCGTGAGACCGGAATGCGCGCGCGCCTCGATCTGCTCATCGGTGAGGCCCGGATAGGCGAGCGCTCTCAAGCGCGCCTCGAGCAGCCCGCGGTTGGCGTCGATGCGCCAGAGCCTGAAGCGGCTGTAGACGCCTGAGGCGTTCAACAGGACCGTGGCCGCCATCACCAGGTAGATCCAGTAGGCCGGCGACATCAGGTTCACGAGCCAGGGGAAATATTTGTCCGCAAGCTCAGGCTCGCCGCTGGCGAAGAACTCGCGCGCTTCGTCCGCCAATGGCGCGCTGTCCTGCGACTTTGAAGCAGGCGGCGGGTTCACGCGAACGAAATTGGGAAACTCCTCGCTGAGCAGCATGAGAAAGGCGACGCGCTCCGCGCGATGCACGCAGGCGTTGGTCATGACAAGCGTGTCGACTTGGGCGACCAGCTTGTCGGTCGCGGGAATCGGTTTCGCGATGTCATAATAGCCTGCGGGGATTCGACCCAATCGCAGCCACCTATCCCGCGCAACCAGGCCTTCGATGTCCGCAGGAGAGACGATCTCGAGGTCGTACTTGTTCACCAGAGTGCGAATGAGTTGCGCGTTCTCGTTCATGACGAAAGCGGCGAGATCGAGCTTGCCGTCACGGACAAGTTGCGCCTGCGCTTCGAGATCATGATTGGAGGGTTTGATGTCGAGACCGCGGAGGTCGGAATTCTGCAGCAACTGCTGCATGAGATAGGCCGTGCCGGATCCCTCCGGACCGATTCCGACCGAAGCGCCCTTGAGGTCGTCGAAGGTGTTGATCGTGCGCCCCCGCCTAGCCATCAGCAACAGCAATTCCGGTTGCGGCAGCCGCCCCAGGGTCACCAGGCCCGCGTCCGCCGGCGTCGGCAATCCATCCTGCACAAAAGCGAAAGCGGGAACGCAGCGCCCGTTTTGGCCGACGAGGCGGGCGATGTTTTCGACCGATCCATCCGTGGCGACGACCTTCAGATGGCCGTTCTTCTTGAGCGCCCGCGCCGCCAGCCGCTCGCCCAGCGCATGATAGGCCCCGGTCGGCGATCCTGTCAGGATGGACGCCCTTAAGAAAGCGTAGTCGCCGGAGACCGTGTAATAGAGGAGCGCGCCCACCAGCGCGAGCGCGGCGAGCGCGATCAGGACGCCCCGGGTCCACGCCTTTTTGTCGCCGCCAGGTCCGAACGCCAGCTGATCCAGAAAGCTCATGCACCCACACCCGGCGCCGGATTGGCGCATTTCCGCGAGGCGCGATCTTCGTTGCGCGAAGCGCGCGACGCAATCGTGCAAAGCGGAAAGAGCGCCTACCGCGTCCTGCTCTCGCGCCCGTAGAGCAAGAGCATGGCGATGATGACGACGCCGTAGGTGATCTGGCGCCCGGCGTCCGGCATCTGCACCACCGAGAGAATGGATTGCAGCAGGGTGATCAGGATGACGCCGGCGACGGTGCCGAGATAATTGCCGCGCCCGCCGAGAATTGAAGCGCCGCCGAGCACGACCGCGGCGATCGCCGGCAGGAGATAGGCGTCGCCCATCGCCTGCGCGGCTTTGCTCGCGTAGCCCGCGAGCAGGACGCCGCCGAACGCGGAGAGGCCGCCCGCGAGCGCAAAAGCGATCAGCACCACACGCTGCGTATCGATGCCGGAGAGATAGGCGGCGCGTTCGCGATTGCCGATGCCGTAGACGGCGCGGCCGAAGGTGGTGCGGTTCAATAGAAAGATCGCGCCTGCGCCGACCAAAGCCCAGACGATGAGCGCATTCGGCAGGCCGAACAGAAGTTGCCCGGTGGCGAGCTCGCGCATCGCGGGCGACGAGGAATCCTGCGGCGAGAAGCCGCCGGTATGGACCACCATCAGCCCCTGCGCCACCGCATTGACTGCAAGCGTGATGATCATCGAGGGAATGCGCAGATAAGCGACGCCGAAGCCGTTCACGAGGCCGAGCGCTACGCCGCAAGCGACGCCGAACGGAATCGCCATCACCTCCCCGACCGGACCCCAGCCCGTCGCCGCCGTCGACATCATGCCGCCGACCGCGACCACCCAGGGAATGGAGAGGTCGATCTGCCCGAGCAGAATGACGATCATCGTGCCGGTGGCGATGACGCCAAGGAACGAGGCGACCTTCAGTTGCTGCAGGAGATATTCAGGCGACAGAAAGCTGCGCGAGTAGAGCGAGCCCAGGAACAGCATGAGGAGAACGCAACCGAAGGCGATCGCGACCGGCGGATCGACGCGACGCCTGATGGCGTTCGCAAAGCCGGTTTCGGCGTTCTCGCTCACGGGAAAAGCTCCAGCCGGTTGCGCACCTGGAACACCCTCGCCGAACCGACGCAGACCGCGGCGAGCAGCACGACGCCCTGGAAGAGCGGCTGCCAGAGCGGGTCGAGATTGAAGACGAACAGAAGGTCGCCGATGGTGCGGAACATCAACGCGCCGAAGATCGCGCCGATCGCGCTGCCCGAGCCGCCGAATAGCGAGACGCCGCCCAGCACCACCGCGGCGATGGAGAAAAGCGTATAGGTGTTGGCGTTGGCGGCGGACGCTTCGCCCGAATAGGTGACGAAGGTGAGAAAGAGCCCGCCGATCGAAGCCGTCAGGCCCGAGAGCACGTAGACGCAAAATTTGGCCGGGCCGACCGGCACACCCGACATATAAGCCGCGCTCTCGGAGGAGCCGATGGCGTAAGCCGCGCGGCCGATCGCCGAGCGGCTGTAGGGAACCCAGACGACAAGCACGACGGCGGCGAGCCCGATCAGGCTTGCGGGCGCGACGCCGAAAGCCTTGCCGGTCAGCGCGTCGGCCAGCGGCCCGTATACGTCGCCGCCCGGAACGGGGCGCAAAAGAAGGGCGAGGCCAAAGAACGCGGCCCCTGTCGCGATGGTGGCGACGATCGGCTGCAGGCGTCCGTAGATGACAATGAGCCCGTTGACCGCCCCGCAGGCGAGACCAGTCGAGAAGCACGCCGAGGACGCCAAGCGTGGCGCTCGCCGCGGTTCCGACCACGATCCACGAAGCGAGGCAATTGGTGAGGACAAGCATTGCGCCGACCGAAAGATCGATGCCGGCGGTGATGACGACGAAAGTCTGCGCCATCGCCACCAGCGCCAGCAATACGCCCTTGTTGGCGGCGGTCTGGACGACATTGGCGGTGAAGCCTGCCGGATGATTGCTCGTATAGATCGCGAACATCACGACAAAGAACACTATCGCAAGCAGGGTCCCGCGGTTTTGGGCGAGGAGGTAGCGCCAGTCCCTCATTGCGCCGGCGCTCCGGCCGCGGCGTCTTCCGAAGAAATGTTGAGCGCGCTCGCGATCAGCGCCCGCTCGGTGATCTCAGGCCCGGCGAGTTCGCGCCTGATTGCGCCGTCGTAGAGCACGAGCGCGCGGTCGCAGCAGCCGATCAGCTCGTCATAGTCGGTGGTGTAGAAGATGATCGCCGCGCCCTGATCGGCAAGCCGGCGCAACAGCGCATAGATTTCCTGCTTGGTGCCGACGTCAATGCCGCGCGTCGGATCGTTGAGCAGAATGATCCTGGGCTCCGCCATCAGCCACTTGGCGATGACCACCTTCTGCTGATTGCCGCCCGAAAGCGAGCCGGCCGGAATGTCGATTCCATCCGCGTGAATCTCGAGCAGATCCATGAGCTCGTCGACCAGCTTCGTCTCGCGCGCCCGGTCGATCACGCCGCCTTTCGAGACGCGCTGAAGCGCAGCGAAGGAAAGATTCTCGCGCACCGACATCGGCAGCATCAGCCCTTCCGTCTTGCGGTCCTCGGGGATCAGCGCCATGCCGATGCGCTTCGCCTTGGCCGCGTGCGGGCTCGACGGCGAAGCTGGCGCGCCCGCCACCCGGATCTCGCCGGAGACGCCGCGCAAAACGCCGAACAAAGCCAGCAGCAATTCGCGCTGTCCCTGCCCATCGAGACCGCCGAGGCCGACCACTTCGCCGGCGTCGGCGGTGAACGAGATGTCGCGCAGGCGGTCCGTCCAGCCGAGGTTGCGGACTTCGAGCAGCGGCGTCGCGGCTTTCGGACGCGAGGCGGGTTTCGGCGGAAAGACGTGACTATATTCACGTCCGATCATCATTTCGACGACCTCGTTGTCGCTCTTCGTTCCGGCCTCATAGGTCGCGACATTGACGCCGTTCCTGAACACCGTGCTTTCGTCGGCAAGCTCGGCGATCTCGTGCATGCGATGGGAAATGTAGAGAAGCGCCAGCCCCTCCTGGCGCAGGCGCTTCAGGACCACGAACACCTTGGCGACATCGGCGGCGGTCAGCGCCGAAGTCGCTTCGTCCAGAATGAGAACGCGCGGGCGGCGCGCCAGCGCCTTGGCGATCTCGACGATCTGCCGGCGCGACAGCGCTAAGTCCTTGACCAGCGCCATCGGATGGATGTCGGTCGCTCCGGCGCGTTCGAGCGCCTCCTCGGCGAGGCGCCGCTGCGCACGCCGGTCAATCATGCCGAAGCGGCGCGGCGGATTGGAGATGGCGATATTGTCGGCGACCGAAAGGTCGGGAACGAGCGAGAGCTCCTGGAAGATGCAGACGATGCCGGCGCGATTGGCGGCCGCGGGCGAATCGAAGGCGACCTCCGCGCCGTCGAGCACGATGCGGCCCGCGTCCGGCGCGACGACGCCGGATAGGATCTTGATCAGCGTCGACTTGCCCGCGCCGTTCTCGCCGAGAATGGCGTGGATGCGGCCTGAAAATACGGTGAGATTCGCGTCGGCGAGCGCGCGCACGCCTCCGTAACGCTTGGACACGCCCTCCATGCGCAGGATCGGCGAGGCCGTCGATTCTGCTCGGTTCACGCCGCTAGTCCTCGCCCCTCAAGATCGCGCCACGGGCCCGTGACGCGCCGGCCTCGCCGCGGGCGCCGGGGATCGCTTCCCGGCGCTCGCGGCGGTCGTCGGTTACTTGTTCTCCTTCGACTGCCCCATGATTTCCTGCGCGGTGAAATTGATCCCGCAGGTCGGGAAGGAATTGCCGACGAAGAAATTGTCGGACTGGTTGGCGTAGTAATTCACGCCGTCCTTGAAGTTGGGATCTTCCGCGAGCGCCAGAGGCAGCTTGATGGATTGCGGCACGACCTGACCGTCAAGGGCGGCCAGCGCGACCTTGATCGCGACCGCGACCTGCGCAGGCCCGGTGCCGCCGGACGCGCACTTCGAGTCCCTGGCTGGAGTATTTCGCGCAGAACTTGCGGAAACCGTTCTCCGTCTCGCCGCCGAACGGGCCGAAGGGCTGCTTGGCGTCGATGATCGCCTGAACGACGCCGGTGTCGCCGCCCTGAGCCGTGTAGCCGTCGAAGTGCTTCTGCACCGCGATCGCATCGGCGGTCACTTTCTGCGCGGTCGGATCGTCCCACTTGCCGTAGACCTCGACGACGTCCCATTTCTTGCCGGTCGCGTCGAGGGTCTCGTGGATGCCGTCGTGACGGTCCTTATCGACCGATGTGCCGGATACGCCGCGCACTTCGAGGATCTTGCCGCCGTTGGGAAGGTGGCTGGCGAGCCACTTCGCCCAGTAAACGCCGAGTCCCTTCTGGTCGACGTTGACATTAATCGCCTCATCGGTGTCGAGAATGTTGTCGAAGGCGATGAGCACGACGCCGGCCGCTTTTGCGCGCTTGATCACCGGCTTGAACGCCTCGGGGTTCTGGGCGTCGGTGACGATTGCATCGTAGCCGGAATCGATGAAATTGTTGATCGCGGCGATCTGCGCGGCGACGTCCTCGCCGGTCGAGACGACCTTGAACTCCTTGAGCTTGGCGGCAATGTCCGGCTGCGCGGCGTAGGCCTTGGCGGTCTGGATCATCTGGATGCGCCAAGTATTGGCGATGAACCCGTTGGCGAGGGCGATGCGATAGGGGCCCTTCTTGGCGGGAAACTTGAAGTACTTTGTCTTGTCCGACCACGGCGTGAAGCATTGCGGGTCAGCCGATGGACCGGCCACGACCTCGGGTCCGGCGGCGAAGGCGGGCGCCGACAAAGCGCACGCGGCGGTCAACATCGCCCCGCCGGCAACGGCGACAGCGAGATGGCGAAAATGATTCATGGCTATCCTCCCGTTAATGTGTCGTCCGGTCTTTTCCAAGCCGGCCGCCGCCAGCGCAGATCTCTTTGTCGCACGCGGCCGGCGGCGCCTGCCGCGTCGCGCTACGCCTTAACGGCGCTCTGCTTGCGCTGACATGCCAGTATAACGGACCGCCTCCGGCGCACAAGCCCGTGAGCGCCGCTTCTGGAGCGCCGTCGCCATGCTACACGCTGCGCCGCGATCTCAAGCGGCGCCGCCGCTCGCATGTTCACCGGGAGGCAGGAATGGCCACAGTCAAGCTCTGGACCGACGCAGAGGCGGAAGCGCAGCCAAAGGTCAAGGCGGTCTTCGATGACATCCGGGCGACCCGGAAGTCGGACTTCGTCAACAATTTCTGGCGTGGCCTCGCCAACCAGCCCGAGATTCTCGAACGAACCTGGAACACGCTGAAGGCGGTGATGGGCGCGCCCGGCCCGCTCGATCCGCTCACGCGCGAGCTCATCTATATCGCCGTGTCGATCACGAACGGCTGCGCCTATTGCATCCATTCCCATACGGCTGCCGCGCGGGCGAAGGGGATGACCGAGGCGCAATATGCCGATTTTCTGGCGGTGGTGGCGATGGCTTCGCAGACCAACGCGCTGGTGACGGGCTTGCAACTGCCCGTCGACGCCGCCTTCCTCGTCGAGACCCCGACATAAGCTGACGCGCGGAGACGCCGCCAACAAAAAGCCCGCCCGGGACGGCTCCCGGGTGGGCTTCGCCTGAACTGCCGCGTCAAAGGGGCGCGACGCGAGGCGTGAATCCCGACGGCTTCGCGCTAGCGATAGTTGTCCGGATTTTCCCAGCACTTGTGCCATTCGGCTTTGAAGGCTGGACCCTTCAAGCCCTTGGGGTCGATGGCCGCATGGCAGCGAACGTTCTTCTGGCCCAGCTCGCGCCCAATCTTTCTGTTGCTTTGATACTGCTGGGCCGAGCTCGCGCTCACAAACACTATCGTCAGGGCTACAACGCTCAGAACGATCCTTTTCGCCATCGATGTTCCCTCCGAGTCCCGTTCGATACAAATTCACGGAGCCGAGCACATGAGCGTTTAAAATTGCAGAGAGCCCAAGTCGGCTCGCGTTGAATAATACACACATTTGGCTCGATACTACAAGAGAAGCAACCCCAACGACGCCGCAAACAGAAAGCCCGCCCGGGATCGCTCCCAAGCGGGCTTTTTTCCTGACTTGACGGCGCTTACTTCGCCTTGTCGGCTTTGTCGCGCGCTTTCAACGCCGCGCCCAGAATGTCGCCAAGCGAGGCCCCGGAATCGGCCGAGCCATATTGGGCGATCGCCTCCTTCTCCTCGGCGACTTCGAGCGCCTTGATGGAGACGGCGATCTTGCGCGCCTTGCGGTCGAACTGGGTGACGCGGGCGTCGACCTTCTCGCCGACCGAGAAGCGCTCGGGCCGCTGGTCGCCGCGGTCGCGCGCGAGCTCGTTGCGCTTGATGAAGGTCGTGAGCTCCGTGCCCGCGATCTTGACCTCGAGGCCGCCGTCCTTGACCTCGAGCACCTCGCAGGTCACGACCGAGCCCTTGCGCAGGTCGCCCGCCTCGCCGTCCTCGCCGGCCTTGTTGGCCGCGAATGGATCACTGGCGAGCTGCTTGACGCCGATCGCGATGCGCTCCTTCTCGACATCGATGTCGAGAACCTTGGCCTCAACCTTGTCACCCTTCTTGTAGTCCTCGATCGCCTGCTCGCCGGGCCGGTTCCAATCGAGGTCGGAGAGGTGGACCATCCCGTCGACATCGCCGTCAAGGCCGATGAAGAGGCCGAACTCGGTCTTGTTCTTGACCTCGCCCTCGACAGTCGAGCCGACCGGATGCTTCTCGGCGAAGGCTTCCCACGGGTTCTGCAGCGTCTGCTTGAGACCCAGCGAAATACGGCGCTTGGAGGCGTCGACCTCGAGCACCTGAACCTCGACTTCCTGGCTGGTGGAGACGATCTTGCCGGGGTGGACGTTCTTCTTGGTCCAGGACATTTCAGAGACGTGGATGAGGCCCTCGATGCCGGGCTCAAGCTCAACGAAGGCGCCATAGTCGGCAATGTTGGTGACCCGGCCCTTCAGCTTCTGGCCGATGCTGTAGCGCGTCTCGATGTTCGACCAAGGGTCTTCCTGCAACTGCTTCATGCCGAGCGAGATGCGGTGCGTCTCGTGGTTGATCTTGATGATGCGCACCTTGACCTGCTGGCCGATGGTCAGGACTTCGCTCGGATGGTTGACGCGGCGCCAGGCGATGTCGGTGACGTGCAGGAGGCCGTCGATGCCGCCGAGATCGACGAACGCGCCGTAGTCGGTGAGGTTCTTGACGGTGCCGTCGATGACCTGGCCCTCGGCGAGGTTGGCGACGATCTCGTGGCGCTGCTCGGCCCGGCTCTCCTCGAGCACGGTGCGGCGGGAAACGACGATGTTGCCGCGGCGCCGGTCCATTTTCAGGATCTGGAACGGCTGAGGCACGTTCATCAGCGGCCCGACGTCGCGCACCGGTCGAATATCGACCTGGCTGCGCGGCAGGAAGGCGACGGCCCCGTCGAGGTCGACGGTGAAACCGCCCTTGACCTGGTTGAAGATGACCCCTTCGACCTTCTCGTTCTTCTCGAACGCCTGCTCGAGCTTGACCCAGCTCTCCTCGCGCCGCGCCTTGTCGCGCGAGATGACCGCTTCGCCGAGCGCGTTCTCGATCCGCTCGAGATAGACTTCGACCTCGTCGCCGAGGCCGGGCGCCGGGTCGCGGCCATGATTGGTGAATTCCTTGAGCGCCACGCGCCCTTCGGTCTTGAGGCCGACGTCGATGACGGCCATGTCCTTTTCGATCGCGACGATCTTGCCCTTGACGACGCTCCCCTCGAAAGCCTCGTCCGCGCCGTAAGTCTCGTTCAACAGCGCAGTGAAATCCTCGCGCGTTGGCGCGAGCGATTGAATGGAAGCCATTGGTTCTCCTAATGACGCCCTTAAATTCGGGCCGCGCCGGCTTCGGGTTCGTGTTGACGTTCAGGCGCCCGCCGCTCGGAGAATCGCGCGCGAGCCGCGCGCAATCCTCATTGCCGCTGTTCGCGGCTTAGCCGGCGCATGTCAGCCGGCGGCGGAAACCCAGGTTTGGTCGCTATATGGGGAGCCCATGCGGCGAGCGCCAGCCGCTAGCAGGAAAGTCCGCCAGGAGCAAGGAGGAAAGCGCAGGCGCCTTTCTCCAGCTGGCGAGCCAGCCGCGCGACAGCCATCGGTCGACTGATCGGGCGGTGGCGCGGCAAGAGCGGCGTCGCGGCGAAAGGCGCAGGCGCTTCGCCGCTTATCGCCTTAGGTGACGGACTCCAGTTCGCGAATATCTTTGTTTCTGAGAGTAAACAAGCCGTCGTTCACCTGGCGTAGGGCGTCGAGGAAAATCGAAATGTCGACGTCCAGATCTTCATCCTTGTCTTCGCATGGCTTGAACCGGCCATGAAAAAACGCGTACTCTATACCGTCTATCAAATATGGGACAATGCCCTCCAGCCGGAACGCAAGCCGCTCTTGGCTTTTCTCCGCAAATCTAAAACTGAACGGGAGAATCTTTCGAATCTTGTAAACTTTCCCTTCCTCAAGATATTCGTCAACAAAACGGTTTCTGACGCCGTCTATAGGCTGCGCATTGACGCAGACGATCTTTTGACCCACGTACCAATCGCGCATTTCATTCCCCACCACCGAAGCGTTTATACTTGAAAAGCGAGTTCTTTCTTCGCCGAGTGCAAATAGAAACAGCGAGGAGTAATGTACGGGGTCAAGGTCAAGTTGCAAATTAACAAATGATTTCAATCTCGTTAAGTTTGTGTAAGGATGTAATTTCTCGCTTTTTTCATGCGAATTCGCTGTTCCCCCGCTCAGGCGATGGAGATATCGCCCGATCGGAGGCCGCAAGCCGGCTGCAACGGCCAGGCGGGGATATGGGCTAGCCTCGCTCCTGGCGCGGCCTGCGGAAAAGCCGGCGCCGGTTTTTCGCGGATCAAAGGGCGCGAACTCGCAGCATGCCCAAAGGCTTGCCTCGGATCGGCGGACCCGACCTCGGCGAGATCGCTGCGGTTGCGAGCGCGGTGTGGGACGGTGGCGAGGAAGCGTTCCGGAGGCCCTCTTACGGGATCGACGCCGCGGCCCCCAAACCTGAACGGAAGAGGCATCGGCGGCCAGAGGGGTCCGCCGGCGAAGGAGCGGAGTTGCCAATCCGGCAAATCCGGACATAGCCTCGCTCCGCTGATCGTCATCGCTGGCAAAGCGAGCAACAATGGCGAAGCGCGACAAGGAGGACGGCATGACCACGAACATTGGCAGGCGGCGCGGAGGGCGCTGGAAGACGATGACCGCCTTCGCTCTGGCGGCCTGGGCTCTGGCGCTCGGCCCGGCCTTCGCCGCCGACAAGATCATCGTCGGGCTGATCACGAAGGAGAACACCAATCCGTTCTTCGTGAAAATGAAGGAAGGCGCGGAAGCGAAAGCGAAGGAGCTCGGGGTGGATTTTCGCAGCCTCGCCGGCAAGTCTGACGGCGACAACACGGGCCAGGTGGACGCCATTGAGCGCTTGATGAACGCTGGCGCGAAGGCGATCCTGATCACGCCGAGCGACACCAAGGGTATCGTTCCTTCTGTCGAACGGGCGCGCAAGGCCGGAATTCTGGTGATCGCGCTCGACACGCCGCTCGATCCTCCGAGCGCCGCCGACGCGACCTTCGCCACCGACAACCTCAAGGCCGGCGAACTGATCGGCCAGTGGGCGGTGAAGACGCTCGGCGACAAGGCCAAGACCGCGCATATCGCCTATATCGACGCGCTCGCCGATCAGCCCTCGGTGGACCGAATGCGGGACTTCGGCTTCTCCAAGGGCTTCGGGATCGAGAACTCGAACTGGAAACAATACGGGCACGAAACCGACAAGCGCGTCGTCGGCCATCAGTGGGGCCAGGGCGCGGAACCGGGCGGCCGCGCGGCGATGGAGACGCTTTTGCAGAAGGATCCGAACATCAACGTCGTCTATACGATCAACGAGCCGACCGCGGCCGGCGCCTTTGCCGCGCTGAAGGCGGCCGGCAAGGACAAGGGCGTCCTCATCGTGTCGGTCGACGGCGGATGCCCAGGGGTCAAGAACGTGGCCGCCGGCGTCATTGGAGCGACCGCCCAGCAATATCCGCTGCTGATGGCCTCGAAGGGCGTCGAGGCGGCTGTCGAATACGCCAAGACCGGCAAGAAGCCGCAGCCGACCCCGGGCCTTGATTTCTTCAACACCGGCGTCTCGCTCGTCACCGACCATCCGGTCGAAGGCGTTCCGTCGATCTCGTCGAAGGAAGGCCTGGCCAAGTGCTGGGGCTGAGAGCGCCGGCGAATCCCTGAACCGGAGAGGACGCTGGCGGCGGCGCGCGAGTCCGCCGCCGGCGTCAAGCGCGCCGCTCAATCAGCGCGAGGCGTGTTGACAGATATACAATATGCTCAATACTTTTCTTGCGGGAGGTTGACGCCGGTGGAGCATCGCGACGGGACGCTCCGCCGCAGGCCTTGCATTTGCCGGGCGGCGGCGCGACGCCGGCCAGCGGATCGGGCGCTCCGAGCGCCATTCCCGCTGCGCGGCCGATGAGCGGCCTTGCGGTTTCCGGGCGCATTTCCGACGAGGCGCAGCCGGAACGCGAGCCTCTGGCGGGCATTCCGTTTCCGGCGCAATCGCGGGTTCTGAGCTATCCGGCCGAGGGCGCCCTGTGCCGCTGCGTTGCGTTGCGCATCGGCGCCCTCGCCAGGGCGCTCGCGGTTTCGCCGACACCGACAGGGAGGATCGTGGCGTGGCGGTGAACTCGATCAAGTCAAACGCCCTCGAGCCGACCCGGTCGGAACTTCGGCGCCTTTCGCTCGCCGGCCGGCTCGTCCGTCTCCTGCCGGTCTACGGACTGCTGATCCTCACTGTGCTGCTTGCGGTGTTCTTCTCGCTCATTCTTCCCAACACGTTCCCGACCCTGCTCAACGCTCGCTCGATCATCTCCGACAAGTCGGTCATCGCCATACTTTCGCTCGCCGCGATGATCCCGATGGTTACCGGCAAGATCGATCTCACGATTGGCTACGGCATCGTGCTTTGGCACATGCTGGCGATCAGCCTGCAGGAATGGTACTTCGTTCCCTGGCCGCTCGCGGTTCTCGTGGTCCTCTGCCTCGGCGCCGTCGTTGGACTGTTCAACGGCCTGCTTGTCGAAATCGCCCAGATCGACAGCTTCATCGCCACACTCGGCACCGGCACCCTGCTCTATGCGATCGCCATGCGGCACTCGCAGGGGCACCAGATCATGGGGGCGCTGCCCGACGGGTTCCTGTCGATCGCCGGCGCGCGGTTTCTCGGACTGCCGATAACCGGCTTCTATGTCATCATCCTGGCCTTCGCGCTCTGGCTCATCCTCGAATATACGCCGATCGGCCGCTATCTTTACGCGATCGGCGCGAACCCGAGGGCGGCGGAGCTGAATGGCATCCCGATCCGCCGCTACACCATTGTCGCGTTCGTCGCATCAGGCGTGCTGACGGCAGCCGCCGGCGTCGTTCTCGCTTCCCGGCTGCGCGTCGGACAGGCGAGCGTCGGCCTCGAGTTCCTGCTGCCGGCGCTCGTTGGCGTCTTCCTCGGATCGACGACGATCAAGCCCGGTCGCTTCAATGTCTGGGGAACCATGGTCGGCGTCGCGATCCTCGCGATCGGCATCTCCGGCATCGAGCAGCTCGGCGGCGAGTTCTGGGTCGAGCCCTTCTTCAATGGCGCAACCCTCGTCATTGCGATCGCCATCGCGGGCTATACCCAACGAAGGCGCGTGAGCGGGCGCCGCAATCCAAAGCAGCACGATCAACCTGCGGAATCCATAGGAGGAAACCTGACATGAAGAAAGCATCCCTGTTCGCCGCGACCGCCGCCGCGGCGCTAGCCGTCGCCGGCTCGGCGCGGGCCGACGACATCATGGCCGCGGCCAAGGCCAGGGTGGCGGCGGCGACCCAGCGCGCAGGCGCCTGGGACGGACCGACCACGGGTCCGACGGCCGCGCCAAACAAGACGATTGTCTATGTCGCCGGCGACCTGAGGAACGGCGGCACGTCCGGCGTCGCCGATGGCGTCAAGGAGGCGGCGGCGGCGATTGGCTGGAAGCTTCTGGTGATCGACGGTCAGGGCCAGGTCTCAACTCGCACGGGGGCGCTCAATCAGGCCATCGCGCTCAAGCCGGATGGCATCATCGTCTCGGGCTTCGACGCAATCGAGCAGAACGCCGCCCTCGCGAATGTCAAGGCGGCCGGGATCCCGTTCGTCGGCTGGCATGCGACGATCGAGCCGGGCCCCGATCCGGCGACGGGCATGTTCGCCAACGTCAACACCCGCATCCTCGATGTGGCCAATACCGCGGCCGATCTCGCCATCGTCAATTCCGGAGGCAAGGCCGGCGTCGTGATCTTCGGCGATTCGAATTACGCGATGGCGATCGGCAAGGCGAAGATGATGGCGGCCGAAATCGAGAAGTGCGGCGGCTGCAAGGTGCTCAGCCTGGAAGATTCGCCGATGACCGAAGCTTCCCTGCGCATGCCCCAGCTCACCACCTCCCTCCTGCAGCGCTTCGGCGACAAGTGGACCTATTCGCTGGCCGTGAACGACCTTTACTACGACTTCATGGGGCCGTCGCTGGCGAGCGCGGGCAAGAGCGGAACCGACGCGCCGCACAATATCTCGGCGGGAGACGGGTCGGAATCGGCGTTTGCGCGCATTCGGGCCAAGCAGTTCCAGATGGCCACGGTGCCGGAGCCGCTGCATGAGCAGGGATGGCAGCTTATCGACGAGCTCAATCGGGCCCTCAACAAGAAGCCGTGGTCCGGCTACATCTCCGGCATTCATCTCGTGACGGTCGGCAACATCGCTTTCGACGGCGGGCCGAAGAACGTGTTCGACCCCGACAACGGCTACCGCAACGTTTACAAGAAGATCTGGGGCGTCAAGTAGTTCGCTTGGGTTTTTACACCTACGCTTGCGCTCCGTGGCGGCGCGGCCCTCGGGCTAACCCGCCACGAAGCGCTGGGCGGGAGGCAAGCGCTTTGCTTTGGATTCATGCGGCCCCGTTCGCATCATAAATACAACAGCTAACAAATGTTATTAGTTGCAAACGGAAGGACGGAACTAAACGGGGTCCTAACCTCATGAAAAGATGAGGGCGCGCCGGTAAAAACGCCGGTAGGCCGGCGCGCCGCCCTCGCCCGCTCTGCCGAGGCGGTACTGCGAGCGTCAGGGCAAGCGCATTCCACCGCGAGCGAGACCCCTAGCGTTCGCCGAAGCCGCCGTCTCATGCGGCTGCTCCGGGCCTTCTTTTCTCCACCTTACGCGCGCCAGGGAAAGGTCCAGGTCTCGGTCAGCGCCTTGGGGCCGGCGCGCAGGAAGACGCGCAGGTCCGTGCTCTGGCCCGGGTCGACCGCGACGTCGACGCCGGCGCGGAAACCGCGGATGTGGGTGTTGGGAATGAGGAACGTGCGCAGGATTCGTCCCGCCGACGCCGTCGCGACCGTCTCCACCAGTGACGGGTCGCTCATGTAGTAGGACAAGTCCCCGCCGGCAAAATCGATCAGGAATCGCGTCGCCCCCGGCGGCGGCGGCGGATCGGGCGACCCCAACGCATGCGCTGAAGCGCGGAACGTCGCGACCGTGCGGCCGGACGGCGTCAGGCCCTGATCCGTCTCGGTCGCGGTGATGCGATAGCCATAGACGAGCGGCTTGCCGACCTCGAGCCCCTGCTTCGGCGCCCAGGCGACGACGATATTGTCGTTCGTCTCGTCGCTGGTCGGCAATTCGGTGAGCTCCACCTTGCCCTCGCCCCAGCCTTCGTGCGGCTCGATCCAATAGCTTGGCCTCAACTCGTAAGCGAGTTCGAGATCCTCGTAGTCGCTGAAATTGCGATCGCGCTGCAAAAGCCCGAAATCCGTGAGGATTGGCGTCGAGGAAGTCAGAGACCCTCGGCGCCGGCGGGTTGCTCAGCGGCCGCCAGATCCATTCTCCCGCGCCGGTATGCATCAGAAGGCCGTCGGAATCATGCAATTCGCCGCGGAAATCGTCGGCGAGGCGCCGATCGGTCTTGCCGACGAAATACATCGACGACAGCGGCGCAAGGCCAAACGCGGGCGTAGCCTTGCGCGCGAACAGAGTGACGGTCGCGTCGATATAGGTCTCCTGGCCGGGGTTGAGATCGAAGCGGAAGGCGCCGGTCGCCGATTCGCCGTCGAGCAGCGCATAGATGACGATATGCTCGGCCATCGAGTCCGGCGTCTCGATCCAGAATTCGCGGAAGAACGGGAACTCCTCGTTGAGGCGCGGAGCGGCGCCGATCGCAAGGCCCCGCGCCGAGAGGCCATAGCGCTGTCCCCGGCCAAGGAAGCGGAAGTAGCTCGCGCCGAGGAAGGTGATCACTTCGTCCCAGACATGCGGCGCGTTGATCGGGAATTTGAGACGAAAGCCGGCGAACCCGAGGTTGATCGGCAGCACCCCAAGCTTGGTGTGGCCGTAGTCGAACAGATTGGCGGCGTAGGGGATCGGCGCCGGGATGCCGTCGCGCAGCACGTTGACGACCACCGGACGCTTGTAGAGATGCCCGAGATGGAACAATTCCAGCCGGAAATTGGCCCCCTCCTGGCCGAGCAGCGGCTTGTCGGATTTGAAGCGGATGTCGCGCCAGGCGTCGAAATCGAGGTTCGCCAGGCCGTCGGGCAGCGGCGGAATCGAGCTGTCGAAGGGCGCGGCGGCGAGGTCGCGCGCCCGCTTGACGACGTCCGGGTAGCCGAAGGGGGCCGGCAGCGGCCGCCGGCGGCGCGTCGGTCTGCTGCGAGGCGGCGCCCGCCAAACTCGCGCCGGAAGCGGCCACAATGCTGACGAGCAGGGCCCGGCGGGACAGGTCTTGGATGTGCGTCATTGAGGTTGGGCGATCAGATTGGGCTGTTGGGGCGGTGCGCACCCTAGGAAGAGAAGGGGCGCAAGGCCAGTCACCACGGCGTTAACGGACCACCGCCGGCATTGGTGTGCACGATGGCTTCGAGCCCCATGCTGAAATTCGAGGTGACGCGATAATTGACGCCGAGGCCTACCGTGCCGACCGCCTGCACCGCGCCGGGACCCGAGAACACGCTGTTGACGGCGTCGCTCGCGTTGAAAGCGCCGCTGTTGAAACGCGTCGCCCGGACGAAATCGACCCCGGTTATCACGTAGGGCGTCACTCGACCGAAATTGTACCCGACGATCGTCGAACCGCCGGCGAAAGCGCTGCCGGTGAATTGGGAATACCCGGGGCCCGCCTGCAGGAACGGCATATAGCCGGTCGAGGCCTGAACCCCCATCATGATTCCGTTGTCGAACACGTGCTCGTAGGACAGGTCGGTCTCGCCGCCGACGCCGCCCTTGATTCCCTTGCCTCCCCAGACCGAGATCCCCGCACCGACCGAAAGCCCTGCCCAGTAGTCAGGCTCCGGCTTGGCGGCGCCGGGACCGAGCGCCGGATAATTCGACGGAGCGGTCGGCAGATCAGCGGCGGCGGCGGGCGCGGCCTTGAGGCAAACCGCAGCCACACAGACGCACGCGAAGGAAAGACAAGCGATAACGATGCGCATGAGCCTATCTTGTATCACAGGTCGGCGTGCGAAGCATTGCGGTTTCGACTGCGGCATATTGATGGCGGCGCTCTGATCCGCCTCGCCGTCTGGACCCGGCTCCGGCGATTCGATCCGAGCGCTCGGGCACTGGACAAGGCGCGCCACGGGCGCCTATAAGCCGCTGCGTCTCGACGGCGTGAGACGCCCAGGTAGCTCAGTTGGTAGAGCACGTGACTGAAAATTACGGTGTCGGTGGTTCAATTCCTCCCCTGGGCACCACTTCCTAAGTAACTGAAAAATAAACTAAAAACTGGCCCCCACGAGGGGCCTTTTTCTTGCCCTGTACACACGCCGAAACCCAATTCTGTGTACAGCGTGTGTACAGGCGACGGGCCTTGGCGAGCTTCCTTGAACCCACGACAGCCGGGCGCTATATGTTGCGTCAGAGGCAACCGATGACTGACGACGCAAGAGCGACCGAATTGCTTGACGCCCAACTGCGGCTATACCGGACGCAGGCGCGTTGGGAGCCGTGGAAGGCGTTGGCCGCGATCATCGGCGCCGCCGCGATCTTCGCCGGCAGCGTGCTCGCGCTGTCCAACTGGATTGCTCGCCAACCGCAAACCATCAACGTCCATCTTGACGCCCCGCTGACGATCGCGCCGAAAGGATGATATCGATCAACCCTCACATTCAAGGCAATCTGGAAATGGCGTTGCAGTTAGGCGCGTTGCGCGAGGCTTTGATCGAAGGCGGGGCGTCGCCGGAGAAAGCGGCGGCAGCGGCCGAGGAGGTCGCCTCCTACGAAAACAGGCCCGCCAAGATTGAAGGCGACCTTTCGGTGCTCAAATGGATGGCCGCCTTCAATCTCGCGATGACGCTGGCGATCCTTTGGCGCGTGTTCGCGCATGGCTGACCCGGCAGGAGCTCGCTTTAATGGATCACAGACCGCTATGGCGCCGAGGCCAGGCTTGGACCGTTGAGGACACGAAGGCCGCCGGCTGGCTCGTCGTGGCCGCCGTCGCCGCGCTCGTCCTCGTTTGGTCAATCTTCCTGCGCTAGTACCGGCCGGCGGCGCCCTGGCTGAAAATGAGCCGGCGGACCGCGTCGCGGAATGGCTGGTCGGGCGCGATCGGCGCTTGATAGTTCCCCGTCGATAAGGTCGAGCGCGCGGCGTCGACCGCGCGCTGTTGAGCCGCTCGAGCGCGCATGCCGCTCAAGCCGCTGTAGCCCATCGAGCTCAAGGCGAGCGCGGTCCCGATCCCCAAGTCGGCGCCGACGTGCTCGAGCGGGCTTTCGTGGTCGCCGGTCGCCGCGCTAATCCCCTCGTTGGCGATCGTGCCGACGGCCGGCGCGATCACGAAATGCTTAACCCACCACGGGATTGAACTTTCCTTCGCCGCCGTGGCGGCGATGTTGTTGAACGCGTCGCGGGCCACCGAGCCCGGCGGCGCGTAAGATTGCCCTAGCTTGCTCGTCAGATAGGAGCTCGACTGATTGCCGATATCGGGCCCCTTGTTGACGCTGGCCTTGTCGACCATGGTGTCGAGCGTCGAGACGTCCTTGTAGCGCCCGAAAATCTTGTCGCCGGCCCTTTGCACAAGCCCCGCGTAGCCGCTCGCCTGGTTGCCGGCCGGCACGCCGGAAATCGGCAAGCCATTGTCCATGACATTTTGCAGCGCGGCCTTGAGCTTCGGCGCGAATTCTTGATCCTGCACGCTCGAGCTCGGGCTGCTGGCGATCTTGTCGAGGCTGCGCTGCGCCTCTTGAATGTTGCGCGCCGTTAGCTGCGCCGAGCCCTCGAGGTCGCCAAGGATCGCGTTGGTTCCGCTCGCTTGCTGCAAGCGCCGGCCGGTTAGGTCGGTCGTGCTGCCGATCGCGGATCGGAAACCGTCGAGCTCGGGCTTAACTTCGCTCTTGGTGTTGAAAAGGATGTTGTCGAGCGGCTTGTAGATTTGCTGCGCGGCCGCCTTGAGGTCGTTGGCCGAGATAGGCGGCGCGAGCGTCCCGCCTTTCTGCGCTGGCGCGCCGCCGACGCCGCCGGTCGCCGTGCCGATCGCGATATCCCAAGGCGATAGGCTTTCGTTGCGGCCAATCTCGCCGGCTGCGGTCGCGCCGCCGCCCGTAATCGCGCCGGCGAGCGGCCCGGCAAGCCGACTGGCGGGCAGCATAGCCTTGACGCCGCTGGCGACTTCGCCGAGCGGACCACCGCCGGTCATGGTCGCGGCGATCGTGCCCGGCGTGCCGAGCCGCGCGCTCGCCGCCGCCGTCTTGGCCTTTTCCGCCGCGAGATTGCTCAAATAGTCGTTGCCGGCGCTTGGCTGGCCGGTGACGAGATTTGCGAGCGTCCGGCCATTACTCGGGCCCGTGATGTCGCCATAGAGCGCCTAGAGGCTGGCGAGCGTGCTGTCGCCCTCGCCGTAGACGTTGGCCGCCGTGCGCGCATAATCGGACGCCGCGCCGCCGATCTGGCTCGCGCCTTTGCCGAGCTCGCTCAAGTGGGCGAGGAGAAAGTCTTTCCATGACGAGTTGGCGGCGCGCGGATCGAGCGCGCTCATGTTGCCGAGGCTGTCGCCCGGCTGAGCGATATCGCTCGGCGGCGGCTGATAGCCGGCAAATGCGCCGCCGCTCTGAGGCGCGGCCGCCGGCGGCTGATAGTTGTCGAAGGCGCCCATGCGTCACAGTCCCGACGTGTCGTAACCGTTGGCCTTCAAGTGCGCGATCACGGCGTTGCGGCCGTCGCGCGCCATGAGCGTTTTCGCTTGCGCCTTGTCATCGTCCGACAAGGGCTTGAGCTCGGGCGGGGTCGCGAGGCTCGAGGGCGGCGCGGCCGGGCCGCTGCCGGTCGAGGCGGCCTGCGATGGCGCGGGCTTGGCGCGCGCGCCCTGGCCGATGTCCGCCTCGAGCGCGTCGACGTCGAGCTTGGCTGCGACGGAACCGTGCTCTTCGACAACGGCAGCCAAGTGGTCGCGAAGCCGGGTAGAGGTCTCCCGCTTGTCGTCGGCCTCGACGATACGTTCGAGAAGCGCGTCGTAGACCGCGCGGCCCACACCGGCGAGACTTGCGGCCTGTTGCGCCCGAACAAGCGGTGCTTGGTCAGGACCCGCGATCGCGCGGGCCTCGTCGGCCCACATAGCTGACGGCGCCGTAACCTCAGTCCGGACCAGGCGCGCGAGGAGCGACAGCTCATGGCCGTCATTCCGGCGCAACTGAGCGAGCCGCTCGCGAAGAAACGTCGCTTCCGCAGCCGCAAGCTGAAGGGTAATCGGGCCGTTATGCCAACTATCCGGCCGGTCGGGGAGAGGCGCGAACGGCGAGTCGAAACTCAGGAGCGGTTGTCCATCGTCATCAGTCGCCCCGCCTGCGCTCTTCAACAATCGATGTGCTTGCGCTCGCGAAATCGTCCGTCCGTCCGGACGCGGACGCAATATCCCCACACTGCGAGCGCATTCCAATACACTGTTGAAGGCGGCTGGCTTGACGGTTTGGGATAGACACGGCCGCCGATCACCTGGGATTCGCCCGCGTCACGGAGGCGTCCTGCAAGCTCGCGCTCGCGTTCCCGCAAAGCCCGTATGGCGGCCGGCCCCGTCAGTCCCGCCAGATCCTCAAACAGCCAGGGCACGAAGACCGCATAGCGGGCGCGGGTGTGCAGCACCGATGTGCCGGGGAAAAAGCGGTCGGCATAACCCTGATGGATCGTCAGGAAGCCGATCTCATCGCGCACGCCCATGGATTCTTCGTCCATCTGCGCCTTTGCGCGCGCAAGCGCCTCACGCGACAGATAGGTCCACCCCAAAGCGGGCTCGATGGGCGAGCCGCGCCTCGTGCGGGATGATTTTGCCGATCGTTGCACGCTCTCAGCCCCGCAAAGACAATAATGGTGGTATGGCCGTCCTCGTACTCACGGGAATAACCGGGCCAGCGCATTGGCTTGGTCGGCAAACTTTCGAGCATCGGCTTTTCGCAGCCGCTCAAGGTTGTGCAGCTTCCATCGCAGACCGGGAAGCTGTTCCAGATGCGGCACGCCCAGTAGCGACCATTCGGGTTCTGCGGCGACCAGCGACAAGAGGAACTGGCGCTCGTCGGCCGTCAGCCCGATATCGGACCGGTGCGCGAGTTCTTCCTGCGACAGTCTTGCCGCGAGCCGATATCGCCTCAGGTTCCGCGCGAAGACCTCCCGGATGTCCATGCGCGAGAGGGCAGCGGCTTGTCGAGTATTTTACCACGGAGCATTCTCTACAATTCGACCCCACGGGGTCCATGTCGGGCGAGGAATCACTGCGAGGCGCCGCGATCGGTTGGCGCATCCCCTCTTGCGCGGTCACAAGCGCGACAGGCCGCCGCGTTAAATGTCATCCACTTTTTTGTGGGGACCGACGCGATGAGTTGGGTTTGCGTCCCGATGCAGGACGGCGCTCCCAGCGATGCATGAAGCGCATCGGCACGTCAGGGATAGTAACGTCGCAGAATCGCATGTTAACAAACCGCTTGGGTCGTGGAAGAACCCGCACGATGACGATCACCGCCTTCGAAGATTGCCCGCCACAGAGCGCGCAGGTGACGGCCTATGACGAGCGCCATCTCGCAACCTATCTGCGACTGCTGGACGCGGACGAGGAAGGCGCTGACTGGCAGGAGGCGGTCCGGATCATCTTCGGCCTGGATCCGGATCGCGAACCGGAACGCGCCCGCATGGTCCATGACAGTCATCTCGCGCGGGCGCGCTGGATGACGCAGGCGGGCTACCGCAGTCTCCTGCGTCCGCGCCCACAATGATGACGCTGTTCTGACACGAAAACGCCAGAGCGGGCCAAATTGTCGAACCAAATGGCCGCGCCTTCGCGCATCGGGCATTCGATCCTCGAGGACTAGCGGGACCACGCCTCCGCCAGAATGATGCCCGAATCGGCCTTTGCAGGGCCTTTGGAGGGGGAAGTCACGCGTGGCAAGAACGATGGATTGGCGCTCGCCGAACGCAGGCGACGCCTTGAGGGAACTCGATCGCGCGGGGCTCGCCTGGGAATTCTTGAGGCGCAATCCCGAATACCGAGAAGACTATCGGCGAGCGCTTGAGCGCGTCGCCATAGGCGCCATCACCGAGGAAGCCGCCATGGCGGCAATCTCCCGTCGCTGGGGGTTGTCCTTTCGTCCGCGATCCCGACGGGCCAGCAAACCTCCACCCGACGATCTGGCGGCCCGAAACTCTTGCCGCCGACCGTTGTCCTTGTCACTGCGCCTGACTGCTATCCGAAGGCTGGAGAACTTGCCGGCGTCGATCTCGGCTCGACTCGGGCGAGCGCCATCGGCGCCGACGGCGCCCATATCGTCGTCGAGGACGCGGCGGGCGACCACCACCTGTGGCTTCGCGACGTTCGAGCAGATCAAAAGCTCGCAGCCCTGCTGGCGCTGGACGATGATTTTCGGGTTCGCGTTCTCAGCCTCATCCGCTTCCAGCGACGTCTGACCGGGCGTTCCTCCGGTCCCTTGCCAAAAGCCTGGCAAATCACCCGGCGTCATCGCCAACGTCTCACCCTGATGGTCCGCGCCCTCGACGCTCACCTCGCCGACGCGAGCTATCGCGAGATCGCCGACGCACTCTACGGCGCCGAGGCCGTCACGCGGTATGCGTGGAAAACATCCTCCGTCCGCGGTCAGACGATCCGTCTCGTGAAAGACGCGATCGGGATGATGAGAGGCGGTTACCGCAAGCTGCTGCGCGGCGACTGAGGCGTCGCTCATCCCGGCTCGCACCTTTTGGGGGCGCCGCTGACGAGACCCTCCGACTCCGTCATCCCTCCCGCCAGCCCTTCTCCGCCACCGTGGCCCGCGAACCGCCGTCGATGTCCGACGGCCGCTGAACGGAACACGGAGCCGCGCTCATGCCCGATCCCCTGGCCGGATTGCCCCCACGCTTTCTCAGGACCCCCGAGGCGGCCCGCTTTCTCAGCCTCTCCGGCCGCACGCTGGAGAAGCACCGCATCTATGGCACCGGCCCGAAGTACCGGAAGATCGGTGGCCGCGTCGTCTACGCGCTCGACGACCTCCAGGCCTGGGCAGACCTCGGCGCCAAGAACTCGACCTCCGATCCCGGCGTCGGAACCGTGCTCCCCGCAAAACGCCAAGCCGCCCTTGCCCCGCTAGCCTATGCGGGCCGGGAGCGGCGCTGATGCTCGCGCGGAGCGAGGACATGCGGCCGCCGGCCGGACGAGCTCCAGGGCGCGAGCAACTCGACCTCTTCCGTGCGCTCCCGGGCGACCTCGCGCCTCGGGATGCGCAGGACTTGATGGCCTATCCATTTTTCTCGCTCGCCAAGTCGAAGCGCCTTGCGCCGATCGATTTCAGGGCCGGCTCGATCGCCATTCGCGTCGAGGCCGTACCCGAACATGGCATGGCGACCATCTGGGACGCCGACGTGCTGATCTGGGCGGCCTCCCAGATCGTCCATGCCCGCGACGCCGGCTTGCGGACCTCCCGCCTGATGGCGGCGACGCCGTACGAGATCCTCACCTTCGTCGGCCGCGGCGCCGGCGCACGCGACTACCAACGCCTCAAGGCCGGCCTCGACCGGCTCCAGTCGACCACGGTCGCGACCTCGATTCGACAGCTGGCCGAACGTCGCCGCCATCGCTTCTCCTGGATCAACGAGTGGAAGGAAACGGCCGACCCCAACGGTCGGGCGCTCGGGATCGAGTTGATCCTGCCGGACTGGTTCTATGCCGGCGTCCTCGAGGATGCGCTCGTTCTGACCATAGACCGGGCTTATTTCTCGCTGACCGGCGGGCTCGAGCGCTGGCTGTATCGCATCGTCCGCAAGCATGGCGGTCGTCAGGATTACGGCTGGAGCTTCGACTTCGGCCATCTCCACGCCAAGTCCGGCAGCCTCTCGCCGCTCAAGCATTTCGTCTACGACATTCGCGACATCGTTCGCCGCCAGCCGCTGCCGGGCTACAGCCTCACAATCGAACGGTCCCCGTCAGGCGCGGAGCGGCTTTCCTTCAAATCCTCATCCATCGATCCGCTGGCTGAGGCACCGCGTCGCTGCCGTGCCTCACAGCCTGCTGGGGATAAGCTGTGAATTCCCTCGTGCTGTCGGGGACCGCCCCTATCGTGCCATCGGGGACCGGATCCACGTGCTATCAGGGACTGGAATCGCTCGAAAAGCCAAGCAACTCAGATGGTTGGGGCGCCCGTAACTTCTCTAACAAAGAATCCTTCGGATTCCTTCTAACGGGAACGCCCAAATCTGCACGCTGTGGATCAGCAGGATCCGAGCGCCTTTCGCCGCCCATGACCCCTGGATGCGGTCAATCCGTTCAAGGCTCCGCATCAGGCCGAAGCACCAAGTACGGCGTAGCAACTCACTCGCCCCTCAACTGCCTGCTTTCGTTCCCGGCTTCACCTCCGATTGAGCCGCGAGGGATTACCCGCGCCTCGCGACACGCAAGCTGCACGAGGGCGCAATGATCGTGGCGCTGCTCAATCAGAAGGGCGGCGTCGGCAAGACCACCCTGGCTCTGCATCTGGCGGGCGCCTGGGCTCGGCAGCGGAAGCGCGTTACGCTGATCGACGCCGACCCGCAAGGATCGGCGCTCGATTGGTCGGAGCAGCGCGCCAAGGAAGGTCTGCCGAGGCTCTTCGGCGTCATCGGCCTCGCGCGCGACACGCTGCATCGGAAGGCGCCCGAGCTCGCACGAGACGCGCTTCACGTCGTCATCGACGGGCCACCGCGCATCACCGGACTGATGCGTTTGGCCCTGCTCGCCGCTGACCTTGTGTTGATCCCCGCCCAGCCGTCGCCGTTCGACGGCTGGGCGTCCGGCGAGATGCTGAAGCTCATCGTCGAAGCGCGCATCTTTCGCCCGCAACTCGTCGCCCGCTTCGTTCTGAACCGCTGCGGCGCGCGAACGATCATCGCTCGCGAAACAGCCGAACTGCTCGTCGACCACGACCCGCCTGTACTTGGTTCGACAATCGGGCAGCGCGTCGCATTCGCCGACGCCGCACGCAGCGGCCGACTGGTCGGCGAGATCGACGACGACGGACCCGCCGCGCGCGAGATCGCCTCCCTCACCGCCGAGATCGAGAGGCTCATGCGATGAGCCGCCGCCCTGCCAAGCGCGCTTTCGCCGCCCGTCCGAGCGACGCGGATACGTGGGTCCACACGCGGGAAGCCCTGTCTTCGCGTGAATCGGAAGCCAGCCTCTTCACTGCGCGGCTCACCATCGACGTCACCCCGGCACGGCGTGGCCGCATCAAGGTCACAGCCTTCCAGCGCGGACAGACCGTCGCCGACATGTTGCGCGAGCTGCTCGCGCGCGAATTCCCCGACAAAGACCGAGACCCGCAATGAACGCCCGCGCAGCAGCCCACAGGCCGTCAAATGACGCTGCAACCGCACTCACGCATGTCGAGCTGACCTGGCTCGAGAAGCGCATCGAGCACTGGATTCGCTTCGGACGAATCGCCGAGGAGAAGGTCCTCGATCGCCGGCGGCGGATCGTCAGCTTCGCGCCGGGCGGCGTCTTCGCCTTCGTGCGCTGGGCGTCGAACGACTTCGGCACGATCATCTCTCGCATCGACATCGTGCGCACAGTTGCGCCGGGTGAACCCTACGCGACGCTGCCATTCGTCCGTCCCGGCGGCGACATTCTGCTGCGGATCAACGGCTGGCCGAAGGTCGATCGCGCCCTGCAGGCGATCGACGCGGTGGAAGTCTGCGGGTCGATCCCGCCGACGCAGCGCCGGACCATTGGCGGCACGTCCACAATCGCCTGACGGCTGGCGAACAGCCCCGCCCCTACACGCTTGCGCGCCACAAGGCCTGGCTCATGCGCCGCAGCTGTCGCGCCATGATCCGCCGCGGCGCAATCCTCGCGGTCATGGCGCTCGGCGTCAGCGCCACGGCGCTCCCTCGGCTCGACAACCGCCCCCCGTGGCTCGTCTGGAACGCCAGCCCCAGCGTGCCGATCGGTCTCTACGCCGTCGACACGATCGTCGATGTTCACGCCCGCGACCTGGTCGTCGTGAGACCGCCCGAACCCCTTGCCCGGTTCCTTGCCGACGGCGGCTATCTGCCGCGCGGCGTGTCGTTGCTGAAACACGTGGCGGCAGTCGCCGGACAAACGGTCTGTCGCATCGGCCGCAGCGTCACTGTCGACGCGATCGAAATGGGCGAGGCCCGCGAGCGCGATGGCCGCGGCCGCTCGCTCCCTGTCTGGCAGGGCTGCCGCGTCATCGCAACAGGCGACGTCTTCCTGATGAACCCGCAGTCCGCCAACTCGCTCGACGGACGCTATTTCGGTCCGCTGCCCGCCGCCTCGATCATCGGTCGCGCGATCCCTCTCTGGGTCCATCAATCCGAAGAGGAGGAGTGATCGTGCCGCCATCACGCGAATCTGCTGCGATTGCTCCGGGCGACCATGGGGCGGACCACTCGCTCTTTACGGCTGAGTCTTGCGGCGTCGTCCCCCAGTGCGTCACCCCTTTTCGGCCTCCAATGCGGCGCTCGGGGTCATCGGCGGGGGGCGGCGCAATTGCGCCAGCGCGCTCACCGTCCGTCCATTTGGTGATATGCGCCGTGTGGGTCTTCTTGTGCTCGGGAGCGCCGTTCGACGGTTCGGTCCGCGCCGAGCCGGCCGCGATCGCAGGCACGGCAAGCCCACCCTCCGCCCTTCCTTTCACCGCTTTCGTCGCAGAGGCCTCGCAGAGATTCAATATTCCCGCGCAACTGGATTCGGGCGGTGATGCGCATCGAGAGCGGAGGAGATCCGCGCGCCGTTTCGCCAAAGGGCGCAATGGGGCTGATGCAGATCATGCCCAAGACATACGCCGGATTGCGCGCCCGCCACCATCTCGGCCCCGACGCCTACAATCCGCGCGACAACATTCTCGCCGGCGCCGCCTATCTTCGTGAGATGCTTGATCGCTACGGCTCGTCAGGGTTCCTCGCCGCTTACAATGCAGGCCCTGCCCGCTACGACGAGCATTTGGCGACTGGCCGGCCGCTGCCGCCAGAGACGCAGGTCTATATCGCGATGCTCTCGCCAATGATCGGCGACCGACAGTCCGACGGCCGAACCGTCGCCTCTTTCGATTTGATTGCGTGGGCTCGCGCGACGCTGTTCGCCACGCACCCGGAGACCCCGCCGAACGTCGAATTGCCTGCCGCCAAAGTGCAGCCGGATCGTTTGCCAAGCGTCCGTCGCATCGTCGATCTCTCGGCGCTCTCGCCGCAGTCGGAGGGTCTTTTCGTGCATCTCGCCAGCGGGGATCGTCCCCAATGAGCAAAATCGCATTCCATCGCGCTCTGGCAGGCTTTGTCGCTCGTTCGGCGATTGGATTAAGCCGGTGGGGAGGCGCCGACGTAAGCGTCCGGCGGCGACACGTTGATCAGGGCTTGACGTGATCCTCGGCGCGCCAGGCCCACGGCAGCAGTTCGTCGAGACGGTTGATCGGATATCCGTCGACCATGCGCTCGAGCACGTCCTTCAGATATGCATAGGGTTCGACGCCGTTGAGCTTGCAGGTCTCGATCAGCGAACAGAGCACGGCCCATCGCCTGCCGCCGCCGTCGCTGCCCGCAAAGAGATGATTCTTCCTTCCGAGAGCGACCGGTCGAATCGCGCGCTCGACAGGGTTCGTGTCCAACTCGATGCGGCCGTCGTGCAGGAAGCGGGTCAGACCATGCCAGCGCGCCAACGCGTAACGGATCGCTTCGGCGAGCGTGCTTCGTCCCGACAGCAACGGAAGCTGCGCCTCGAGCCAGGCGCGCAAGGCGTCGACGATCGGCTTGGAGCGAGAGCGACGAGCCGCAAGCCGCTGTGCAGGCGACTGACCGTGAGCGTCCGCTTCGACGGCATAGAGTTCGCCGATGCGGCGCAGCGCCTCGACCGCGATCGGCGCGTTCGTGGCCTGCGCCACGTCATAGAACTTGCGTCGCGTATGGCTCCAGCAAGCCGCGAGAACGACGTCCCCTCTCTCCGCCAGCGGCTCGAACCCGGCGTAGCCGTCGACATGAAGAACGCCGCTGAACCGCTCGAGATGCGAGGCCGGACGTTCGGCTTTGCGGTCCGGCGCATAAACATAGACCGCGGCCGGCGGCTCCGGCCCGCCCCACGCCCTTTGCTCGCGGGCGTAGACCCAAAGCCGTCCCGTCTTGGTGCGCCCTCGGCCTGGATCGAGCACCGGCACGGGCGTGTCGTCGGCGAACAGATGGTCCGACGCGAACACGTTCCTGGCAAGACGCTCGTGCAGCGCCTCGAGCCACCAGCAGGCCCCGCCGACCCATCCAGCCAGCGTCGAACGCGGAAGATCGATTCCGTGGCGGGCGAAGATCTGCGACTGCCGATACAGCGGCGTGTGATCGCAATATTTGCTGACCAGCACCTGGGCAAGCAGCGCAGGCGTCGCCAGGCCGCCGGCGATCGGCCGTTCTGGGGCCGGCGCCTGCGCCACCGTCTCGCAAGTCCGACAGGCGTATTTGGGACGAGTGGTGCGGATGACGCGCAGCTGCGCCGGAACCCAATCCAGCATCTCGCTCACGCTCTCGCCGATGACATGCAGCGCGCCGCCGCAGCAGGCGCAGATCATGCTCTCAATATCGAGGCGGACCTCTTCGCGCGACAAATGGGCGGGCAACGGTTTGCGACGGGAGGGCCGTTCGCCTGCTTGCTTTTCGCTACGCGGACGCTTCTCCTCCTCGCGGGCGAGATCGCTGTCGATCTCTTCGAGCGCGAGCGCAAGCTGATCGGGATCAAGGCGCTCGGACCGACGGCCAAACTGCGCCCGCTGCAACGTCTTGATGATCGACTTCAGGCGCTCGATCTCGCCGTCGCGGTGCTCGACGGCGGCGGCCATATCGCGAATGAGATGCTGCAGAAGAGCCGGTTCGGAAGGCAAATTGTCGAGATCGAACCGCATGTCCAAAGCTACCCGAATCGCCTGATTCGAAGAAGCGAATTCGTTCGATTCTATGCGGGTTTCCGCAGTTTTTTAGCCTGCCAAGGCGGGCTTCCATACGCGTTCCGGCGCGCGCCAGTCGATGCCCTCGATCAGCATGGCGAGCTGCGCCGGCGTCAACGTGATCGAGCCGTCGTAGCCCGCCATCGTCGGCCAAACAAAGGCGCCCTGGTCGAGCCGCTTGGTGAACAGGCAGAGCCCGTTTCCGTCCCAGAACAGGATCTTCAGCATCGACGCCTTCTTGCCCCGGAAGGCGAACAGGTGGCCCGAGAACGGATCCTGCTTCAGCGTTTGCTGCACCAGCATGGCGAGTCCGTCGAGGCCTTTGCGCATATCGGTGTAGCCCAGCGCCAGGTGCACCTTCACGCCCGCTGGAACGATCATCATGGTGCCGCTCCTTCACCGATGACCTGCTCACGAACGGCGTATGGATCGACGCCGGCAGGCGCGAAGACGCGCCGGCCGTCAGGCAGGTCGATCGCCGTCATTCCGTCCGGCGGCTGCACGAGATCACGCAGCCGAAGGATCGCCGGCGCGTCGTCAGTGAGCGCGACGGGCGCAAGCTTCGCGCGCTTCCGCTGCGCCACGCCGAACTGCACGCGCCAGCGGAACAGCAGGCCCGTGACGATCCCGTGCTTGCGCGCGACCTGCGAGACGCTGACGCCGGGCTGGTCGCTCTCCAGCGCGATGGCGCGCTTCTGTTCGTCGGTGAAGAAGCGCCGCAGAGGCTGCCGAGGCGGCGCCGGATCGTCGCTCGGCGGAGCTGTCAAGCCCGTTTCCGGCGGCGTTCTGTTAGCACTAGTGCCAGCGACCGGACGGGCTGAGGGATGAAGATGCGCTCGCCAGTCGATATCCACCTCGCCGTCGTCCAGCCGATCGCGCCATTTGCGCAGAGAGGTCGGCGACAAACGCAAGGCGGCGGCGTACTCCCGCACGCTCATCCCGCTCCAGTTCATCGCCTCGACGTGCATCGCCCAGAACGCCTGGACCGCGCGATTGCGCATGTCCGTGCTCACGCCGAAACGAAAGCGGGCGCGCCTCTTCTGGCGCTTTTCCTGAGCCTCGCGGCGCTGCTGACGACGCAGTTCCGCCTGATATTCCGCATGCTTGCGAGCCGCTTCCTTGCCGACCAGGTAGCTCAGCCAGCGACCGAACGTTGTCGTCGTCAGACCATGCTGACGGCAATACTTCGCCCGGCTCAGCCCGCTCTGACGCCAAGCTTCGATGTGAACCAGCCACCAGGATTGACGCGCCTTGTTCTCGAAACGTCTCAAATTCACCGGAGCTCCTCCACGCTGCGAAGGAGCCCGACATGCCGCGCAATTGCACTACCCAAAGTACGTGCAGAGACCGGACGCTTACGCGCCGACCATGGACGGCAAGATAAAAGCGCCGCCTCCGGCCGGGCGCATGTGGTTGGTTGGATTGGAGATTTTCGACATCCGAGCCGACTCTGACCTGCTGGCGCTTTCGCCAGAAACGCCAACGATTTCAATGCTCCGAGCGCCATCCCTCGGATCGGCGAAAGCGCTCCCGGCCATGACGACGCGGGACGATGACTTCAATCCGCGCCCCGGCCGCATCCGTCACGGCAACCAGGGCGCCAAGCGACCGAAGAGCTTCGTCGGCGAGGTGATGCGGGCCGCGAAGAAGGCGGGCCACCGAGGCCAGACGTTCAGGCGAAGCGGCGGGACTGCCGGACGTTCGACCTTCGGCCGCGGACGGCGGGCGGCGCTGTCCCTGGCCTCCCGATCGCCCAGCCGGCGCGTCGTCGTCATGGCCCGGATCGTGCGCCACCGCGGCGGCCGATTTCGCTCGGCGCCGCTCTCGAAGCATGTCGCCTACCTGAAGCGCGACGGAGTGACCCGCGACGGCGCAGATGCCCGGATGTTCGACGCAGCCTCCGACGACGCCGACACGAAGGCTTTCGCCGAACGGTGCGAAGAGGACCGGCATCATTTCCGGTTCACGGTCTCTCCGGAAGATGCCGGCCAGATGGCCGACCTTCGGGCCTTCACGCGCGAGCTCATGAAGGACGCGGAGCGCGACCTCGGAACGGGGCTCGACTGGGTCGCAGTGGATCATTGGAACACCGACAACCCCCATGTCCACGTGCTCGTCCGCGGCCGCGCCGACGACGGCCAGGACTCTGGTCGTAAGCCGCGACTACATCAGCAAGGGCTTTCGCGCCCGTGCGGCGGAACGGGTGACGCTGGAAATGGGGCCGCGCAGCGAGCAGGAAATCCGCGCCGGACTGGAGAACGAGGTCGGGGCGGAACGCTGGACCAGTCTCGACCGATCGCTCCGCGACATCTCCGACGAGGGCGGGGGCGTCGCCGACCTACGTCCGGGCGGCGCCAGCGAAGATCCCGAACTACGCCGGTTGATGCTCGGCCGCGCCGCCAAGCTCGAGCGCCTCGGTTTGGCCGAACAAGTCGGCTCGGCGCAGTGGACCTTGAAGCCCGGCCTCGAGCCGGCCCTGCGTGATCTCGCCATCCGCGGCGACATCATCAAGACGATGCACCGGGCGATGAGCGGGGCAGGAAGCGAGCCCGACGTCGCCCGCTTCGCGCTTCACAGCGACCAACCCGCAGACCCGGTCCTCGGCCGGCTGGTCGAGCGCGGGCTGCACGACGAGCTGAAGGGCACGGCCTACGCCATCATCGACGGGGTCGACGGACGTACGCACCATCTCGTCTTCTCCAACCTGGAGGTGACGGGCGACGCCAGGCCGGGAGCCATCGTCGAGGCGCGAGCTTACGACGACGCCGACGGCCGAAAGCGCCTGTCGCTAGCCACCCGGTCGGACTTCACGGTCGAGGCGCAGGTCTCGTCGTCTGGCGCCACCTGGCTCGACCGCCAGCTTCTCGCCAAAGAGTCCGCGCTCAGCGGCGGCGGCTTCGGCGCACGAGGTCCGTGAGGCAATGGAGCGCCGAATCGATCATCTCGTCGTGCAGGGTCTGGCCCAGCGGCAAGGCCAGCGGGCCATCTTCGCTCGCGACCTTCTCAATACGCTGCGAAGGCGCGAGCTTGATGAGGCCACCTCCAAACTGTAGGCGGAAACGGGGCTCGCCCATCGTCCATCCAGCGGAAGGCGAGCCACGTCTCGGGCATCTATCGCCAGCGCGTCACGCTCGCGTCGGGGCGGTTCGCCATGATCGACGATGGTCTTGGGTTTCAGCTCGTGCCATGGCGGCCAGCGCTGGAGCAGCAGCTCGGTCACCAAGTCAGTGGCGTTATGGCGCCCGGCGGGAACGTCGATTGGAATTTCGGGCGCAAGCGGGCAATCGGAATCTGATTGACCCGGGCGCGGGATTTAGGCCATCGTGACCTGCCACTGAACATTCATCCAGCAGCGATTAGAGCCTGGGCGATTTTGGTCTGCTCCCCAACGTTGGACCGCCGGAAGGTAGAGTTTTCCGGGCTTATGTCACGCCGGCGGGCTGGGTGCGCCGGCGGGAGTCATGAGGGAAACCGGGGGCTTGTTGCCGATCGCCCCATGCGGCCGAACCTCGTTGTAGTCCTTGCGCCAATCCTCCAACTTTTTGCGGGCGTCGGCAAGCGTCAGGAACCAGTGGGCGTTCAGACACTCGGCTCGCAGACGGCCATTGAACGCTTCGATGAACGCGTTGTCGGTTGGCTTGCCAGGCCGTGAGAAGTCCAGGGTCACGCCCCTCGTATAGGCCCAGAGATCGAGGTCGCGGCTGACAAACTCGGTACCTTGGTCGACCCGGATCGTCTTCGGATAGCCCATTGCGTCGCAGACCCGTTCCAGGGTCGCGACAACGTCTTCGGCCCGGTAGCTGAACCTCGGATCAATCGCAGGCGAGAACCGGCTGAACGTGTCCACGACGGTGAGGACGCGGATCTTCTGACCGGTGGCCAATTGGTCATGGACGAAGTCCATGGCCCAGACCTCATTGGATGTGGAAGCTGCGCGACGATCGTCGCGCAGCTTCGCCTTCACTCTTCTCTTCGGCGTCTTGTTGCGCAATTGCAGGCCCAATTCGTTGTAAATCCGATGGGTTTTCTTCAAATTGATCTCCCATCCCTCGCGGCGCAAAAGGACATGGACGCGCCGGTACCCGTAGCGGACGCGCGTGGCGCAAATCTCCTTGATCCGGGCTTCAAGGCCGGCCTGCTCGCGACGACGGGATTTGTAATGAAAGGTCGAGCGATCGAATTCGAGAACGCTGCACGCCCGCCTGATCGATACACCCCATTCATCACAAACCGCCGTCGCCAGCTCGCGCTTGCGAGCAGGCCTTACAGTTTTCGGCGGATGACGTCCTGAAGCATCTCACGATCCAGCGACAGGTCCGCCACGATCTTCTTCAGCTTCGCATTCTCGTCCTCAAGCTGCTTCAATCGCCGCATCTCAGGCGGCTGCATGCCTTCGTATTTCTTCTTCCAATTGAAATAGGTCGCCTGGCTGATTCCGGCCTTCCGGCAGATGTCGGCCACCGGAACCCCATCGTTCCCCTGCCGGAGAATGAACGCCTTCTGCGCGTCCGAGAACTGTGATGCCTTCATCGTCTTCCGCTCCTCCCAGCCAAGGGAAAATACCGCGGAAATCTCTAACTCTGAACGGTCCAGTTTTCGGGGAGCAGATCAATTTTTACGTCGTCTGGTGTGGGTGGAGCAATGTGCGGGCGGCCGGGCTGGTCGGGGTTGCCCGGACGCCCGCACATTGCGGCGAGATTGGCTGCGTAGGCGACCGGCGGTATGTAGCCGAGCGCGGAATGCGGGCGATTCGTTATAATCGTCGACCCAGCGGGCGATCGTCTCGCGCGCGTGATCGAGACCGAGGAACAGGCTCTCGTTGAGGTTGTGGTGCAAACATTGGAAGTCGAGCCAAGCAGGAGTTCTGGGGCTTGACGTGGATCACGCGGCAAGCACTGCATACCAAATTTCAGGTGCGGTTTTGTTTTTGATGCGAAGCTTGCCGAGTTTGAACTGACTCTTCCTGATCCGATGCATGAGTTGGATGCCGGAGATCGTCGTTGCGGCTTGGCGGAAATTCTTGAGGCCGAGCATCGGAGCGAGCCGAAGCTTGACGGATGGGTGATCCTGTTCGACCCGATTATTCAAATATTTTGAGGATCGGATCTCGCATTGATTGCCCTCGGGATGTTCGCCGAGAGCCTCTTTGACCGCCCGATGAGAGGCCTGATAGCCATCGAGCGTAATCTTTTGCGGCAGTCGACCCTGGCGCACGAACGCCCGCCGGAAGAAGGCCTTGGCCGCCGCGAAGTCCCGTTTGGCGCGCAGCAGGAAATCGACGGTCTTTCCCTCTTTGTCGACGGCACGATAGAGATAGGTCCAGCGTCCTTTGATTTTGACGTAGGTTTCGTCGACGCGCCAGGAGCGACCCGCGAGGCGGGCGAAGCGGTTCCAGCGCTTTTCGAACTCCGGGACATAGCGTTGGATCCAACGCATGATCGTCGTATGCGCCAGTGAGAGCCCGCGTTCAGCCATCATCTCGACGAGATCGCGAAAGCTGAGTTTGTATCGCAGATACCAGCGGACACAGAGGACAATGATCTCCCGATCGAAGTGGCGTCCTTTGAAGAGTTCGTCCACGCTCAACATGCAAGTCAGCTTCACCAAGAGTTACGCAGCCGCGAAATATGCTCGCCTTCTGCAGACCGTGCGAAAACTCGGGCTGAGCGGATTCCTTGTCGGCGAGACCGACGTTAAGAATTGTGTATGGCTCATATTGCCGGATTCGGACGGGACCAGCTTCTATTGTTGCCGGAGGCGGTTGACGATTACGTCGAGGCCGACAATCCGGTGCGGTTTATCGACGCCTTCGTTGATGGGCTCGATCTTGCGGCCGCCGGGTTCGCGCGGGTCGAGGCGAAGGCGACGGGGCGGCCGGGTTATGCGCCCGGCGATCTCTTGAAGCTCTACATCTACGGCTATCTGAACCGGGTTCGATCGAGCCGACGGCTGGAGCGGGAAGCCCAGCGCAATATCGAGGTCATCTGGCTGTTGCGCGGCCTCAAGCCCGATTTCAAGACGATCGCCGACTTCCGACGCGACAATCGCGGCGCCTTCAAATCGGTGTTCCGCCAGTTCGTGCTGTTGTGCCGGCGGCTCGACCTCTACGGTCGCGAGTTGCTGGCGGTCGACGGAACCCGCATCAAGGCGGTCAACAACAAGGACCGCAACTTCACCCGCTCTTCGCTGCGAACGTTCATCCGCGCCGCCGACGAGCGGTTGGAGGACTACCTCAAGCGGCTCGACGAGGGCGATGTCGAGGATGGGCGCGACAAGCGGCGGGGCGCGCACCAAGAACCTGGCCGAGAAGATCGCGGCGCTGCGGCCAGAAGCGCGGCCGTTACGACGCGATGCTGGCACAAGCTCGAGCGAACCGGCGAGGACCAGATCTCGCTGACCGATCCCGACAGCCGCGCCATGGCCGCGCATACCAAGGTCGGCGTCGGCTACAACATCCAGGTCGCCGTCGACGCCAAGCACAAGCTGATCGTCGAGCAGGCGGTGACCAACCAAGTCGTGGACATGGGCCTTTTGACGCAGACCGCGGAACCGGCCCGCCAGATTCTGAACGTCGAGACGATCGATGTCGTCGCCGACCGCGGCTACTTCAAGGCCGAGGACATCGAGGCCTGCGAGAAGGCCGGCTGCGTTCCGCACGTTCCCAGACCGCAACGCGGCTCCTCGGTCCGCGAGGGCTTCTTCCGCAAGGACGAGTTTCGCTACGACGCGGGGCGCGACGCCTATGTCTGCCCGGCCGGGCAGTTGCTGACGCCGATCCGCCACGGCCGGCTGCGCGATCTCGCCAAAGTCGATTACGGCAACTCGAAGAGCTTGTCGTGACTGCCCGATGCGCGCGCGATGCACGAACGACGTGCGCTCCGTTTCTCGCCTCGAAAACGAGGCCGTGCTCGATCGCATGGCCGAGCGCCTGAAGAAGAGGCCAGAGATTCTCGACCGTCGCCGCGAGGTCGTCGAGCATCCATTCGGCAGCATCAAGCAGTGGATGCATCAGGGCGCTTTCCTGATGCGCGGCCTCGCCAACGTGCGCGCCGAGTTCAGCCTGACGGCGCTCGCCTACAATTTACGCCGGGCGCTCAACATCCTCGGCGTCGAAGTGATGACTGCCGCCGCGGCGACCTGAGACGGGCCATGCCGGCAATTTGATCGACAAAGGAAGAATCCGGCCCTCTCAGGTCGCTCCGGAAGGTCCATCAGCCCAAAATCGCCAGAATTTCTGCGTCCCAGCCCTCTCGCGCCGCTCCGCCCTAAAACTCGCCGCCTTTTCGCACGGTCTGCCTGATCTTTGCACCAGAACCGACCGGAAAGCTTATTGCCCCGGCTGGTGCGTTTGTAACATTCGGAGCTCCCTGTGCTTCAATTCGACTCAGTGGCTTGCTGTCCCGACGCCTCCATCGCCATTGACCGTCTTGACGGCGTGCGCTCCCCGTTTCAGTTGCCAGTTGCAAGGATGCGGAGTTGGACAGCGGCAGGGATTATTTGGCGGTCACAGATCGACAACCAAGTCGCTGACCGGACGGGAACAGCAAATGAGCAGATTGCCCGGCGCGGGCAGGTCAAGCGGTTGAGGGTCGTAGGCGACGTTTCCCGAGACGAGACCGCTCTCGCAGTTGTGGCACACGCCCGTCCGGCACGCCCAGCGCACTGGAACGTCGCACGCCTCGGCCAGCTCCAGCAGGCTCTGATAGGCCGAGGGATTCCAGTGGGCGGCTATACCGCTGCGCGCAAACGAGACAAGGGGGCCGGTTTCGAGATCGACTGGCGGCCGATGCGGGGGCTTAGTCTCGGCTGCGGCGACGCCAGGCGTCGATGACTCCCCACCGTTGAAGATCTCGACGTGAATGGAATCCGGTTTGACACCGGACTTCGCCAAGGCCGTTCTCATCTCCGTCATGAAGCCGCTCGGCCCGCACAGGTAGACGTCGGCATCTTTCGCCAGGCCGGCCTTTTCGAACACCGCCTGCGAGAGACGGCCCGCGACGTCGAAGTCCGTTCCGAGCCGGTCGGCGGCCTCCGGCTGGCTGAAACAGACAAAGCTGCGGCCATGCGCCAGGTCCGAGACGAGGCGCCGTACCTCGGCGGCGAACGGAAAATGCTTTCCATCGCGCGCGGCGTGCAGCCATAGCACTGGACGCATCGAACGCGCCGACGACATGGCGTAGAGCATCGCCAGGACCGGCGTCGCTCCGATGCCGGCGCTGAGGAGCACGACAGGCCCCTCGCCGGAGCGAGGGATGAAGCTCCCGCGCGGCGAACTGACTTCGATCAGATCGCCCGTGCGCACGCGGTCCCTCAGGTAGGCGCCGCCAACGCCGTTCGGCTCGATTTTCACGCTGATCCGATAGCGATCGGTCGAGACGGGACCGGAAAGCGAATAGCTGCGAAAGAGCGGCGGGCCGCCGACGCTTGGCCGAAGGCGGACCACGATATACTGGCCCGGCAGCGCTTCCGGCAGCGGCGCGCCGTCAGGGTGCTGCATCGTCAGCGACACGACATCGGCCAATTCCTGGTCGATCGCCGTGACCTTCAGCGATCGGAATCCGGGGGCAGCCGGGTGCGCAGCCGATGCCGGCATAAGCCCCGCATTGCCGTCCGACCCGCTGTGCAGCAAGGCGTTGAAGGACGACCGCCAGCCTGGCGAGAGCGCCGCGATTTCAGAGGCGCGTTCCAGTCGATTGCGTGGATGCTGAGGCGAGTAAAGTAGCGCATTGACCTCGGTGACCGACATCCGCGCCTGACCCTCCTCGACCTTCACGATCTCGTCGCCGGCGCCGACCTCGCCCTCCTCGAGAACGCGGAAGTAAAACCCGGGCCGCCCGCTGGACGTGAGCAGCGCCGCCATGCGGGGCTCATCCATTCGAATGCCGACACGATAGCAGGTCACCCTGGGCTGGGTGACCTCGAACAGAGCGCCGCCGATTCGGTAGCGGTCGCCGATATAGACACCGTCGTCAGGCAGGCCGTCGACGGTGAAGTTCTCGCCGAATTGTCCGTAGACGAAGTCGCTCCGATGGAGCCGTTCCTGCCAGTACCGGTAGGATTCGATCTGATAGACCAAGACGGCGCGATGCTCCCCCCCATGCCCGGCGAGATCGCCCTGACCGTCTCCGTCGACGTTCAGCCGGCCGACGCGACGCCGCCCGGGCGTCGCATCCTTCCAGACGCCGGTCCGCACCGTCCTGCCCTTCCACGCGATGTCGCGCGGCAGACCGACGTTGAGCGATAACAATCCCGCCATATCATCACCCTAGATCGCGCCATCCGACAGACCCAGGCCCTCCGACACCGGGAGATCCGTGTCCCGACCAGAACTGCTCTGCCCTGATCGGAACGAAATTGAACGCCGTCGAAATGATACTCCCGCACACCCGCAGCGAATTTGTCGTTGCGTCCAGGGGACAATCCGTTGCTTTGCTGATCCAATACTCACCGTGAGTATCGCACGGGCTTTGGGGCCGCCAGTAGACGATGGTATTGTCGAGACGATGGTGTCGATCCGACTTCCCAGAAGGAGGACACTTTGTGCTTCAGCCTGTCGTTCGCTTCAGGCTGTCGTCCTGAGGCACGGACGATCCAGAGACCTTCGCCTAAGAGTATCCCGCCCGTGAGACTACGTCGCCCATCACAGGAGGGAAGGCCATGAAACTGGAAGCGACGCCATCACCCACCCGGAAGGCGCCAACAGATACCTAGGTATCGACAACACCATCGTCCAATAGATCAGTCGCCACGCTTGTGATGTTGTTGTTGTGGGAACTTAACTTGAGGTGCGGATCCTCTGTCTCGACGAGCGCCGAGGAGGAATGCAATGAAGACTTCAATCCTTGCGCTGGCGATGGGCGTGGCGTTGGCGTGCCCGACGACGGCTTACGCGGACAAGAACCGGAACATAATTGAGGAGCTCTTCTTTGGATCGGACTTCAGTCACCGAGCCCATGAGGAGACAGGCGGTCAGCAAGCGAGCGGCCCGTTCACACCCCGCAGGACCGACGGGCTGAGCAGTAACATCGAGGCTTGCGCCAGCTACGGCTGCGTTGGGGTCGGCGGAGACTAGAGGGTGGCGGGCGGGTCCCGCGCCCCGAAGGCCGTCGGCGCTGAATCAAGCGCAGGGCGCAGCGACGATTAAGGTTTGGCTTAGGCACCGATGCCAAGAGGCGACGTCGCTGAATTGGGTACGATTCCGTGCTCCGCTCTTGGTTGAGAGATGGTCCGGGCCGGTTTCAAAGAATCTGAACGCGGCACGCGCTTGTTTCTATGGAATGCTGAATAGGAGGTCGTGGTGAGTTCTTATGGATCAGGCCATGAGGGCCAATGAGCAATTCGCAAAGAAGTACGATGCGAAGTTGGGCGGACACCCGCAGCCCAAGATCGCGATTGTAACCTGCATGGATCCGCGGCTCTCGGACCTCGAGGGGATCTTGGGATTGAAGACTGCGGACATGGACGTCATCCGCACCGGGGGCCCGGCCGTGACCGACGACGTGCTGGGAGAACTTGTCGTTTCCACCCGGGTCCTGGGCAGTAAGGAGATCATGCTCCTCAATCACACGGGCTGCGGGTTCACAACCTTCACCGACAAGGAGCTGAACGACAAGCTCGCCCGAGAAACGGGTGACGCCACGCCGGTCCCGATGCGATTGTTTTCCTTCAAGGACCCTGAGGAGAATACTCGGGCGCAGATCGAGAAGGTCCGGTCGCATCCATGGATTGCCAAGGACGTGCCCGTTCGAGGCTTCATTTTCGATGTGGGCAACGGTCGGTTGCGGGAAGTCATCGTGCATGACCGGCGCGGCGTCGCCGCTTGAGGTTTGCAGCGGCCCGTTTCGTTGGTCGTCCGCTACGCGTCGACGAAGCGAATGAGGATTAGGCTTGGCTGCGGAACGTCAGGTCGGAGTCACACGCTTCGGGCGCTTCTGGGCGGACGCAAAGAATACAGGAGGTCAACTTGTTTACTAGATGTTTGTTATGCCTCGCTGGCGCGCTGACGCTTCTGCCGCAGATGGCTTTTGGCGCGGACTTAGTCGATTCTTGCGTTGATCTGGGTTTGGTGCGGGACGCAGTAGTCGCTCGCGGCGGAAAATTGATCGAACTGACGCAGGGCCAGTTGCAATTCCTGCGTGGCATCTACGCCATGAACCCTGAGCCTCCCGCCGGCTTGCCCTACGGAGATCGGGCGATGCTAGTGCAGGTTGATGGCAACTCTGACGGATTGGTGCTTTTCGTAGATGGGGGCCAGGCCTGCAACGCGATGCATGCGCCTCCCGCGGTCCTGCTGCTGATGCATGAGGTCGCGACAGGGAATATGGATCATCATGGAGCTGGGCTCCAGAGTCTGCTTGATAATTGAGGAGATCGTGTTCATTCGTTCGATGACACGAGCCTGGCCATGATCGAGCTAAGTCGCGAGACGAGCGAACTTGCACGGAGCGGGTTTCGGCTCGCAGCGAGAATTCGGGGTGAACACCACGGGAACCTCCCGCTCCGCGGCAGTTTCGCGGCAGAAAGAGGAGTCCACGCGCCGGCGAAAAATGCTGCTTGGAAGCACCCCGTATTCTGGTTCTCTCCGCCCTTAGGTTCGGCTTTTTCTGGGTCTAGCTGACCGTCAGCGCGGTTTGGACGGATGACGGTCGCGGTCAAAAGGCGGCTGTCGATGCGAGTGATTGGGGAGGCTCATTTCGACATGTTTGCGACCCGCTCGATCAAATGTTGTCCGCGCGCAAAGGCGCAAACGCGGAGGGTTCGCGCGCTTCCCTTCTATGGCTTGGTTGCTGCGTTGTTTCTGAGCGGCTGCGACTGGGCGGTGCTCAATCCGAAAGGCCCGGTCGGTGACGGCAACGCGACGCTGCTCGTCGATTCGGTGGCCATCATGCTCGTCATCGTGGTCCCGACCATCATTGCCACTCTCGGCGTCGCCTGGTGGTTCCGGTCGTCCAACCAAAGGGCGTTCTATCTGCCGGATTGGGAATATTCCGGCCAGCTCGAATTGATCGTGTGGGCGATTCCGCTGCTCACCATCATACTGCTCGGCGGAGTGACCTGGATCGGCTCGTTTGCTCTTGATCCGGCGAGACCGCTCGAGTCGAAGGAAGAGCCGCTCAATGTTCAAGTCGTGTCGCTCGACTGGAAATGGCTGTTCATCTACCCCGACCAGCATGTCGCGAGCGTCAATCGCCTGGTGATTCCGGCCGGCACGCCGATCCGTTTTTCGCTGACCTCGGGCAGCGTGATGACCGCATTCTTCGTCCCGCAGCTCGGCAGCATGATCTACACCATGAACCGGATGAGGACGCGGCTCTACCTCTCCGCCGATAAGCCAGGCGTCTTTCACGGTCTTGCGACTCAGATCAGCGGCGACGGATTCGCCGACATGCATTTCGAGGTCGAGGCGAAGTCGCCGACCGACTTTTACGCCTGGCTCAGTCAGGTGCGCGCTGGCGGACCTGAGCTGACGCCGGAGAGCTATATCGCGCTCTCCAAGCAAAGCGTCGTGCCGGCGCCGTTCACTTTCCGGACTGTCACCGAGGGATTGTTCGAGAAGATCCTCGATCAGACGCTGCCGCCCGGTCCTGGCCCTGTCGCCGAGACCGACCCCGGCCCGATCGTGGCGACCGCTCCTCGGCTGTGCGTAGGGAGGCGGAACTAGCATGTTCGGCAAGCTGACCTGGGACGCCATTCCCTTCGACCAGCCGATTCCTTTGGCGGCGGGCGCATTGGTCATAGTGGTGATCGTGGGCGTGGTCGCGTTCATCACCGTCAAAGGCTGGATCCCTTATCTGTGGCGCGAATGGATCACCAGCGTCGACCATAAGCATATCGGCATCATGTACGTGACCTTGGCCGCGGTCATGCTGCTGCGCGGCTTCATCGACGCGATCATGATGCGCTCGCAGCAGGCGATCGCGTTCCGGTCTCAGGGTTATCTGCCGTCGGAGCACTATAACCAGATCTTCTCCGCTCACGGCACGATCATGATCTTCTTCGTCGCCATGCCGTTCGTGATTGGCCTTATCAACATTGTCGTTCCCTTGCAGCTAGGCGTCCGGGACGTCGCCTTTCCGACCTTGAATTCGGTCAGCTTCTGGCTGACCGCGACCGGCGCGCTGCTCATCAACCTCTCACTGGTCGTGGGCGAGTTCTCGCGCACCGGCTGGCTGCCTTTTCCGCCGCTGTCGGAACTCACCTACTCACCCGGCGTCGGGGTCGACTACTACTTGTGGGGAGTGCAGATTTCCGGCGTCGGGACGCTGCTCACTGGGGTCAATTTCGTCACCACGATCCTCAAGCTTCACGCCCCCGGCATGACCTATATGCGCATGCCGGTCTTCTGCTGGACGGCGCTCGCCACCAACCTCTTGATCGTCGCCGCATTCCCGGTCCTGACGGCCACCCTGGCTATGCTGACGCTCGACCGCTACCTCGGCTTTCACTTCTTCACCAATGAGGCCGGCGGCAACGTGATGATGTTCATGAACCTCATCTGGATGTGGGGCCATCCGGAGGTTTACATCCTCGTCCTGCCCGCGTTCGGCGTGTTCTCCGAGGTGGTGTCGACGTTCTCGCGCAAGCCGTTGTTCGGCTACCGCTCGATGGTCTGGGCGACCATGGCGATCTGCGTCATCTCGTACACAGTCTGGCTGCACCACTTCTTCACCATGGGCGCGGGCCCCAACGTCAACGCGGTCTTCGGCATCGCGTCAATGATCATCGCGGTGCCGACGGGGGTGAAAATATTCAACTGGATGTTCACCATGTACGGCGGCAGGGTCCAATACGCCTCGCCGATGCTGTGGTCCATCGGCTTCATGGTCACCTTTGTCATCGGCGGCCTGACCGGCGTCCTCGTCGCGGTGGTGCCGGCGGATTTCATGCTGCACAACAGCCTTTTCCAGGTCGCCCATTTTCATAACGTCATCATCGGCGGCGTGCTGTTCGGCGCCTTCGCCGGATATACCTTCTGGTTCCCGAAGGCGTTCGGCTTCCGGCTGGATGAACGGCTCGGTAAGGCGGCGTTCTGGTGCTGGTTTATCGGCTTCTATCTGGCGTTCATGCCGCTCTATGTCGTGGGCCTCATGGGCATGACCCGGCGGATGCAGCACTACGACGTGCCCGAATGGCGCCCGTGGCTTCTGGTCGCGGCGGTGGGCGCTGCGGTCATTCTCGCCGGCATCCTGTGTCAGATCGCCCAATTGGTCGTGAGCATACGCCGGCGCGAGGAGCTCCGTGACCTGACCGGCGACCCGTGGATGGGCCGCTCGCTCGAGTGGTCGACGTCGTCGCCGCCGCCGGCATTCAACTTCGCCGTCCTGCCTCACGTCGAGGGCCGGGACGACTATTGGCGCAGAGCGCGCCTTGCCGAGCGTGGGGCAGGGCCCATGGCCGAACCGATCTACAAGCCCATCGAGATGCCGAGGAACAGCGCCACCGGCTTCGTCTGCGCGTTCTTCGCCACCTTCGCCGGCTTCGGCATGATCTGGCATATCTGGTGGCTGGTTGCGGTCTGCCTCTTGGGCGCTTTCGCCACGTTCGTCGTCTTCGCCTGGCGCGACCGGACTGAATATGAGATTCCGGCCGACGAGGCCGCTCGCATCGATCGCGAGAACCGCGCCGCCCGCCGCTTGGCGTTCGCCCAGACGGAGCCTGCCGAATGAGCATCGCCGCGCGAACGACAGCCGTCGGTCTCGGCGGCGAGGGAGCGGCGGGCGCGCCGTCAGTCCCACACGAGCTCTCTGAGCTTGAGCAGAAGCGCATCATTGTCGGCTACGGGTTCTGGATCTTCCTGCTCAGCGACATTGTGATGTTCTCGGCGTTCTTCGCCACCTACACCGTCTTGGTGAACGAGACGGCTGGCGGCCCGAGCGGCAGGGAGCTGTTCCATCTCCATATCGTCGCGTTCGAGACCGCCTTCCTCCTGCTGTCGAGCTTCGCGTGCGGCGTCGCCAGCATAGGCGCTCGCGCCCATCGCGATGCAATGTACTACGGCGCGATGGCGGTGACCGCCTTGTTCGGCGCAGGCTTCCTGTTCCTGGAAATCCGCGAGTTTGTTGGCATGATCGCCATAGGCGCGGGTCCGCAACGCAGCGCTTTTCTGTCGGCCTTCTTCACCCTCGTCGGCTGCCACGGCCTGCACGTGACCCTCGGGCTCATGTGGCTTTTGACGATGATGGCGCAGGTGTTCGCCAAGGGATATCGACCCGACATCCTGCGGCGCGTTTTGTGCTTCGCCCTTTTCTGGCACACGCTCGACATCATCTGGGTGGCGATTTTCACCGTGGTTTATCTGATGGGGGTGGCGGTATGAGCGACACCGACGCAGGGCTGCATCTGAACGACGCCTCAGACCATGCGCCCGGCGACGAGCCGGCGACCGGCCACGAGATCGCGGAAGGTCTCCTCGGCTATATTGTGGGGCTTTTCCTTGCCGCGCTTATCACGGCGGTGGCGTTCTTCATCTCCGGCACGTCGCTCGTCTGGGGACCAAGCATCCCCCTTGCGCTCGTCGTGCTGGCCATCGCCCAGATGGGCGTGCATCTCGTCTTCTTCATCCACATCACCACCGGGCCCGACAACACTAACAACGTGCTGGCGCTCGCGTTCGGAGTGCTGATCGTTTTTCTGATCCTGGTCGGGTCGCTCTGGATCATGTACAACCTGAATCAGAACATGACGTTGATGCAGATGCCGACGGGATAGTTCGATCGCCAATTCAAGCCGAAGTCATTTCGGAAGCATCTCGCTTAGTCCGCGTTGTTCCGCACTCGCGCTGGCCCGGCGCCAACGAGAACACCAATGGCTTGCTGCGCCAATACTTCCCGAAGGGTACCGACCTGGGCGTGCATAGCGCTGACACTCTCGCCGCTATCGCCGCCACCCTCAATGCGCGACCACGGAAAACTCTCGGCTGGATGACACCGGCCGAAGCACTTGACCGATGGCTCACATAGAACCGAATGTTCTCGTTGCGACGATCGTTTGAATCCGCCCTGTGTCCGCTGGTATCTGCGATACAAACTCAGCTTTCGCGATCTCGTCGAGATGATGGCTGAACGTGGGCTCTCACTGGCGCACACGACGATCATGCGTTGGATCCAACGCTATGTCCCGGAGTTCGAAAAGCGCTGGAACCGCTTCGCCCGCCTCGCGGGTCGCTCCTGGCGCGTCGACGAAACCTACGTCAAAATCAAAGGACGCTTGACCTATCTCTATCGTGCCGTCGACAAAGAGGGAAAGACCGTCGATTTCCTGCTGCGCGCCAAACGGGACTTCGCGGCGGCCAAGGCCTTCTTCCGGCGGGCGTTCGTGCGCCAGGGTCGACTGCCGCAAAAGATTACGCTCGATGGCTATCAGGCCTCTCATCGGGCGGTCAAAGAGGCTCTCGGCGAACATCCCGTGGGCAATCAATGCGAGATCCGATCCTCAAAATATTTGAATAATCGGGTCGAACAGGATCACCCATCCGTCAAGCTTCGGCTCGCTCCGATGCTCGGCCTCAAGAATTTCCGCCAAGCCGCAACGACGATCTCCGGCATCCAACTCATGCATCGGATCAGGAAGAGTCAGTTCAAACTCGGCAAGCTTCGCATCAAAAACAAAACCGCACCTGAAATTTGGTATGCAGTGCTTGCCGCGTGATCCACGTCAAGCCCCAGAACTCCTGCTTGGCTCGACTTCCAATGTTTGCACCACAACCCTCTGTGGGGCAATAGCAGCGCGTGCGCGGACCAAAAGCTCGATGTCGCTGAGTTCGGTCAACAGCAAGCGCCGGTAATAGCCGCTGCGGCGATCCGCGGCGTCCTCGGCTTCCAGGCTCTCCAACCAGCGATCGACCGCCGCCGCCATTCTCCGTCTCGATAATCTCGGCCAGCGCCCGACGGCCAAGCGGGCGATAGCCCTCCCCCAATCCAGTCCTTGAGCCTGCATGGCCTTCACCACCTCGATGGCAACCGGCAAACTCTCAATCGTCGCATCGCGCTCTGGCACGCGGGCGCTCCTCCGCCGGGTCTCTTCATCGTTGTCCGCCTGGACGTCGACGTGATGGCGGTCTTTGCGCCCGATGAAGAAGGGCGCCGCGCTCATGCGTTCGGTCGCATGGCTTCGGTTGGGGATGGGTGGTGACGAGATCGCCACAGCATTTTCGGCCACAGACTCTCGTGCAAGTCCCGGCGGCTCAGCCGAAGAATGCAGAGCCGTGTGAAGCGCACGCGTCCACGCGAGTGGAATTTACCATATTCGACAAGGGTTTACGCGCACTATCAGGTTGCGGAACCCCAACAAATGTGTTGGTTGCCATATATCGCCGACATCACTACGTCGGCGTCGGAATTTGCGGGCAGGGACTGCTAGCCGCCGCGCAAATTCACTCGCAGGCACCGTCCCACAGGACTCGCGCAGGCAAGGCTCGTGCGCGATGCGGTCGGCGCGCGACCAGAATCATAGAGAAGCGGAGACGTAGAGCATGACCATTGACGCGGCGGCGATCCGCCTGACGGACACGATACTTGGCGACGACGGACCGGATCTCGAACAGACGCTGAAGGTGATCGCCGCCAATATCGGAGTGCTGCATATCGCATATGCTCCGTTGTGTTCGCAAAAAAGTGAAGACGCAAACCTGCTGAGTGCGATCTGCACGTATCCGGTCGCGTGGCAAGCGCGCTATTTCAAGAAACAATACGCCCGAATCGATCCGGTCATTGCTCGGGGAAGCGAGGCGGTTCTGCCTTTCGACTGGGATGAAGTGCGCAAGGATGACCCGGCCGCTCAAGCATTTTTTGAGGATGCGGCTGATCACGATGTGGGCCGCAACGGATTGTCGATCCCCGTTCGAAACCGCAAGGGAGTCCGTTCTTTGGTTTCCTTCACGAGCAATCATTCGAAGGACGATTGGGCGGAGTATAAATCGGGAAATATGGTAAAGTTACAGCCGATGGCTGTGTTGATCGACTCTGCCGCGGGCATCAATTTCAAACTCACGCCGGAACCGGTCGAACTGTCGAAAAGAGAGGAGGAGTGCCTGATCTGGGCGGCGCGAGGCAAGACATACCACGACATCGCCGGGCTTCTGAATCTGTCGTTCGCCAGCGTGAAGACCTATCTGGATACGGCGCGCCACAAGTTGAGCTGCATAAACTTGACGCACGCGGTCGCGGTCGCCATCGCGACTGGCGTCATACCGGCAAAAGCACTGAGACAGCCGTGTTGACCGGCGCGTATCGCGGGTGAGGTCGGGCTCACAATCGAGCTGCCTGTGGCGACACCGAGACCGTTTGCTTACGCCGAAGTCCCGGCGCGCGACAGGGCAAGGGACGATTGAGCCCTTTTAAACTAGTCACGCCAATGCTGACTGGCTTCGTGGCGAGCGCGCGCCTTCGCCAAGGCGAGGCGGATCATTTTAGGTGTTGGGGACTGGCAACAGATAGCGCTCGCCAAGGATCCTGAGGATGCTCGCGAGGGCCGGATTTTGATTGTCCGCCCGCCAATGCGCGGAATAGGCGATGCGGGCGGGTTCGGCGCCGTCGCGCAACTCGCGATAGATCACACCGGGAAAACTGGCGCCGGCGCAGGCCTCGGTCAGCACGGTGACCCCGAAGCCGGCGCCGACCAAATTCTTGAGGTTCGCGAGACCAGCGCGATGGCGCACAATCTTTGGGCGATCGCCTGGTGAGGTCGCCTTCGCGATCAGGAGGTCACGCAGCTCCGGACCCGGATCCCGCCGGCTGAGAAGGATCTTCTCCTCCCGCAAATCGATCCAATGCACCGGTTCCCGCTCGGCGAGCGGATGACCTTCAGGCGCCCCGACGAGAATGCGCTCGCTCCACAGCGACATTGTTTTCGATTCCGGCAGCGCCGTGGCCCCCGGAATAATCGCAATGTCTACCACTCCGTTTCGTAGCGCTGTGACGAGCCGGGCGCGCGAGCTCTCGAACATTTCGAGCTCGAGCTGCGGAAATCGTTGGGAAACGTCGATCAGCGTAGCGCGAAGATTCCCGGCGGCGAGGGACGTGTAGAACCCGACCGTAAGCCTGCCGGCCGCGCCGCGGCCTGTGCTCTGCGTTCTCGCCGCCAGCGCTTCCACCTGCTCCAAAATTGAACGCGCACTGCGGAGGAACTGACGGCCCCCTTGGGTTGCTCGAACGCCTCCACTCGACCTTTCGAACACGGCCATGCCGATCGATTCTTCGAGCTGACGGACACAACGGCTGAGCGTCGACTGCCGAAGGAGCAAGGCTTCCGCGGCGCGACGAAAGCTACCGTAATCCGCGGCTGCGAGAGCGTAGCGCAAATTCTGAATGGAAAAAGCGGGCGACGGTCTTCGAAAAGAGGCGTGTAAAGTCCCTGCATCAACTTCATCGCACTCGCCCAACACGATTAGCTCCTCGTCATTTATCCCTTGGCTTAACCGGGATTACTTCGGATCAGTGGTTGGACCTTGCTCGCACGGGCGCCTCGATCGGCCAACTCTCCAATGTGTGGGGGCTGGTACAACCGCAACGCCATTATTTCATGTTGGCTGTGTCGGCCCGCTCAAATGCCGGCGGCGTCGCCAGCTGTCTCCATCCGGCGGATCAACCGATAGGGCGTCATCGTCGACGTCGAAACGCCAAGGCCGCCCTCCCGGCAACAGCGCTCGAAAACATCGTTCAGGGACTTTGCGCGATCTGCTTCGCGGAGCTAGCTCGGCTCGCCTCTTCCGCCCATTGGAGAGCGGACAACGAAAACCCCGCCCTGACGAGCTTCCTGAAGATTCTGGGCGAGCGCTATCCCTTGCCGACCGGCTTGACCTGCGCGTCGCGTCTTCGCGAATACGCGGTCCGTCGCCATGAACCGCGCCAGCATGGGGGCAATGAGTTTTGCGGGCTCGGGAGCTTCCCGCGCCGTCTCTCGTGCGAGCGCCTGGGCATAGGCGACGAGATCGCGATGCAGCGTCGCCGGCAACTCGATCGTGAGCCTCACCGGCTTGTCGTCTTCGATCACGCCCAGTTTCAGCTTCGGCATCGTCGCCTCTTCAACTCGGGTAGGGTTCAAGCACAAGATCATGAGTGACCAGAACGCGGACCGGGAATCCCGGCCGGATGGTGATGGTCGGCTGAACGTTCAGGGAGCGTCCGACGACCTGCTCGCCGACCTGGCTGAATCCTTGCGACGAGCCCTGACGAAGGGCCTGCACGAGCGCATTCTCGTTGTTGTTTGCGCCGGCTTCGGACCCGATGCTGAGAAGCGTTGTGAGGATCGCCGCCTCGAACAGCATGCCCCAGTGATTGTCGACCTGGTCTTCAAGGCCGGCGTAGCCCTCGGGGTCCGTGCCGGGCTGACGCTCGAGGACGATCGAGCGCCCGTTCGGCATGATCAGGCGATTCCAGACGAGGAGGGCGCGTGACTGGCCGAAGGCGACCTGCGCGTCGTACTGGCCGATGAGTCGCGCGCCCTGTGGGATCAGAAGGATCTTGCCGGTCGGAGTGTCGTAGACATCTTCGGTCACTTGGGCAGTGACCTCGCCCGGAAGATCGGAACGCAGTCCGGTGATCAGCGCCGCCGGGATCACCGAGCCCGCTTGCAGAACATAGGGGCTCGCGGCCGGCTGCACGCGATCGGGACTGGTGGTCCGGCGATCAACATTTCCATTCATGAAGGCAAGCTTATGGTCCTGCGAAACCGGATCCGGCGCTGCCGCCGCCGGTGTCGTGGACGGTGTCGCTCCCGCGGCAACGGCTGGCAGCGTGGGGGCCACCGCGCCGACGTCCTGGCGGAGGTTGGTCGTCGCGAAGAGATGGCTTGTGAGCGCCGCCTCTTGTTCCTGGGCGGCCCGCTGTTCTTCTGCATTGGATGCCGACATCGGCATCGCCGGCGCCGGCGCCCCGGCATTGAGGATGGGCCTGCCGAGGTCGCCCGGCAGCGGCGGGCCAAGCTGTGGAACGCTCCGCGGCAGCTCGCCATAGTTGCGTGGCAGACTGGCGAGCCCGTCCGGCGTCGTGCGGTTGTCGGTGTTGTAGAGTTCGGGGCCGGTCGTCCGCCGCTGCGGCTGCAAGGCGAAGAACAGGGCGACGCTGATCCCGGCGGCCGCGACGACGCCAAGGCCAACGAGCACCCTGCGGGATAGACGCATGACCGGAGCGCGCCTTGGCCGCAAGCGCATTTCCTGGGGAGGGCGTGCGTTGCTCTCAGGCTTGGCTGCTTCCTCTTGAGGCGCGTCGGTCACGACTGCGGCCTGCCGTCGGTGCGGACGATGCGCACCTTCTTCTGATGTTCGCCGCCGAGACGCAGCTCGGCCGCCGCGAAGAGCCGATCCACGATCATGTGATTGCCCTGGACGCGATAGTTCACGAGCTCGGCGCCGCCCTCCGCGCCGATGACCCAGAGCGGGGGCATCTCGCCCCGGCTGATCCCGCGCGGGAACTCGATGAACACCTGCCGCCCGTCATCGAAAGCGCGCAGCGGCCGCCAGGCCGCGTTGTCCCCTTCGATCGAATAGCGAAAGTTCAGCGATTCGAGGTCGACGCCGGACGCCACCGGCGCCGCGGCTTCGGCAATCGTGTTCTGCCGGCGCAGCGCAATGAGCTGATCGCTCGCATAGGCCCAGGACACCGAGGCCATGTAGGTCTTTTCGGCCGAGCGCAGCTCGAGATGATAGGTGCGCCGGTCGGTGTTGACGACGAGGTTGGTGACGAGATCCGGCCGGGTCGGCTTGATCAGGATGTGGACCTGCTTGGACGCTCCGGTTCCGCTCTCGGTGTCGCCGATCACCCATCGGACCGTGTCGCCGGCGGCGACCGGACCCGTGCCGACAAGCTGCTCGCCGGCTTCGAGCGCGATGTCGGTGATCTCGCCGGGCGCGGCATAGACCTGGTAGAGCGCGCCGTCCGAGAAGGGATAGACCTGGATGGCGTTGATATATCCCGCGCGTGTCGGCTGCACGCGTGCTTCGCCGTTCGCCTGCTCGACGCGAGCGCGGGGATCGGCCGCCTCCGCCTCTTCGGTCTTCGCGCCTGGGATCGGTTTGAGCTGCCCGGGCAGGGGCAGGAGCTTTGGAATCTCGACGATCCGAACGGGCTTCGGCGGATCGGGCGAAAGGACAGCTTTACGCGGCGTGTCGTCGTAACTGATCTCCGGCGGCTTCCAGGTCGTCGAGCAGGCCCCGAGCGAGACTGAGCGCGAGCAGGAGGGCAGTAGGGACAAGAACGCGCATCAGCCGAGCTCCTTCGACCAGTTGAGGGCATGGATGTAGACGCCAAGCGGGTTCTTCTTCAGCCGATCGGCGTCGGTCGGCGTCTCAAGGACGATGGTGAGGATGGCGCTCCAGCGCTCGGTCGCGGCGAGCGCCTCATCGACATAGCGGCGCTCGGTCCAGGAGACGCGGAAGCTGTCGTCGGAGGCGCGTATGACGCTCGAAACCTCGACGGAGACCTGGATCTTGCCGACCTTGGAGAAGGGGTCGCTGGCGCGCGCATAATCATTCAGGGCTAGCGCGCCCTTGTCGGTGACGTAGTTGTAGGCCTCGAGCCAGTTCTGCCGCAGCACGATCGGGTCAGCGGGAATGCCCCGCACTTCGTCAATGAAGCGTGAGAGATGCCACGCGATCTGAGGGTCCGTCGGCCGATAGTCGGCCAGCGCCGGCGCAACCGCCTGGGCCTGGCCGAGTTTGTCGACCTGCACGACCCAAGGCGTGATCGTGCCGCGGGCGGAATGCCAGACCAGGCCGGCCGCGAGGCCGCCGCTCAGGACCAGTGTTCCGAAGAAGGCGAGCCGCCAGTTCCTCGCCTGGACTCGTGCGGATCCGATCCGCTCGTCCCAGACCTGGCCGGCCCGTTGATAGGGCGTCTCAGGCTCGGGCGTCTTGCCGTAACGGACTGCTGGCCGCCGAAACATGCGGCTATTCTCCTTCCGAGAGATCGACGGACGCGCCGCCGCTCGGACGATCGCCGGAGCGGATGGCGTGATCGGCGACGGAGGCGGCCCGGCTGATGATCGGGCTGCGACCCGTCCGAGGCGCCGAGGTAGGGGCGCCGAGGCGGTCCCTTGAGCCGACGCGCTCGTCCCGGACGGGCTCGCCCCTCCCGTCACAGCGCTGGCGCCGCCCGCAAAGCTGTCTTGGAGAGTGGACGCGGCGCGACGCAGAGGGCTCGAGACGGCCGCGGCGGCGGCTTCCGCCACTCCTGCCGGCCCACTCGCGCGAAAGGCCGCGCTGGCGCCGCCGGCAACGCTCGCGGCCCCGCGCGCCGTCCCGCCAATCAAGCCGCCAGCAGCTCCAACTCCCCCGACGGCAAGACCAGCGCCGGCGGCGCCGATGCCGGCGACCGCGAGGCCAGTTCCGACGGCCGCGCCCGCGCCGAGTTGCGGGCCGCCGGCGATCAAGCCGTTGGCGATGCCCGGCCCGAAGATCGAAAGCGCGAGCATGGCGAGCGCGGCGAGAATCAGAGTGAGAGCGTCGTTGATGGTCGGCGGATTGTTGAAGCCGCCGGTGAACTGGCCAAAGATCGTCGAGCCGATGCCGATGATGACGGCGAGCACGAGGATCTTCACCCCCGACGAGACGACATTGCCGAGCACCTTCTCAGCGAGGAAGGCGGTGCGGCCAAAGAGGCCGAACGGAACCAGGACGAATCCGGCCAAGGTGGTCAGCTTGAACTCGATCAGGCTGACAAAGAGCTGGATCGCCATGACGAAGAAGCTGATGACGACGATGAGCCAAGCAATCAGCAGGATGGCGATCTGGATGAAATTGTCGAAGAAGCTGGCGAAACCCATGAGACCGGAGATGGAGGTCAGGATGGGTTGTCCGGCGTCGATGCCGACCTGGGCGACGCGTCCCGGCTGAAGAAGCTGCGTCGAGCTCAGCGTGCCGCCCCCGGCCTTGATACCCAAGCCAGCGAACGAGTTGTAAATGATCTGAGCGAGATTGTTGTAGTTGGCGATGATGTAGGCGAAGACGCCGATGTAGAGCGTTTTCCTGATCAGCCGGGCGATCACGTCCTCGTCAGGCGCCAATACCCAGAAGAGACCGGCAAGTGTGATGTCGATGGCGATGAGCACGCCGGCGAGCCAGCGGACGTCGCCCTGCACGAGGCCAAAGCCTGAGTCGATGTACTGGGTGAAGACGCCCAGAAAACGATCGATGACGCCCGTGCCGCCCATCGTCTCTATTTGCCTTCAGGCGGCGCGGTCGGAGCGGTCGTGTGATCGGCTGTCGATCCGGCGGCGAAGAAGCGGCGCCGGTTCTCGGCCCAGGCGGCCTTGCATGCGGCGTCCTCGATCGCCGCCATGCCGATCGCGCGGCAGCGAGCAAGCTCATCGGCCAGCGGGTCGGTCTCATGGGCCGGGAAGCCCAGTTTTGCGGCTGCAACGATGCCGGAGTCATTGTCTCGAAAGTGAACGCTCGCCATGATCATCGCGATCGTCACCGCGACGAGGCCAAGCGCGCGAGCCCAGGCGCCGATGTTGAGCGGAGCCGCGCGCATCAGTGGAACATCTGCGCGGCGCCCGGCTGGTAGCCCGGCCCGTAGCTCAAGAAATTGGTCAGCTGCTGCTGCGCCTGGGCCTGGTTCGCGACATTGCGCGCGCCCTCCAGGCTCTGGGCGCGCGCGATCGCCGCCATCACCGCGGTGAGGTCGGCGAGCTGCGTGGTCTGGAGAGCGACAAGCTGGTTGCCGGATTGCGCCGCCTGGAGGGCGCCTGAGGCCCCTTGGCTCGAAGAAACGAGCCCGGCAATCTGGGCGCGGGTGGTGGAGAGGTTCTGCACCACGCCGGCCTGTACGCGCATCGCGTCCTGGAATCCGGCGAGCGCGTTCTGCCAGCGGGTCTGCGCGCCCGCCAGCAGCTGCTGCGAGGAGGTCGAACTCGAATAGGCCTGCGGGTAGGTCTGGGTGAAGGCCTGATTGACGGAAGTGACGCTGTAGGCGATCCGCTGCGCCTGGGTCAGGAGTTGCTCGGTCTGGTTGATCGACTGCTGAAGCTGGGTCAGCGAGGAATAGGGCAGGCTCGCAAGGTTCTTGGCCTGGTTGATGAGGGAGGTCGCCTGGTTTTGCAGGCTCTGGATCTCATTGTTGACCTGCTGCAGCTCGCGCGCCGCCGTCAGCACGTTCTGGGCGTAGTTTGTGGGGTCGAAGACGACCCACTGCGCACGGGCTGGCGCGTTGGCGAGGGCAAGCGCGGCGATGCCAGCCGCGAAGGCCAATCGAATTCGAAGGCAAGTCATTGTGCGATCTCCTGAGTTTGCGTGGCAATCATGTCCGCCGCCCAATCGAGGCCCTTGCGCTTGAGCCACGCGGCGGCGAAGCCTTCGCGTGGCTGGGCGGCGACGATCTCGGCGATCGCCTTCTGGTCGGATTTTGAAGAGGCGGCGGTGAAGGCGAGCGCGACCTCGGAGAGGCCGAGCTCGAACAGGCGGTTTCCCCGGCGGGATTGGCAGTAATAGTCGCGCTTGGGCGTCGACCGGCTGAGGATCTCGATCTGCCGATCGTTCAATCCAAAGCGGCGATAGATGGCCGCGATCTGCGGCTCGAGCGCCCGCTCATTCGGGAGAAACAGCCGGGTAGGGCAGCTCTCGATGATCGCAGGCGCGATTGCCGAGCCGTCGATGTCGGCGAGCGACTGGGTGGCGAAGATGACGCTCGCATTCTTCTTGCGGAGTGTCTTCAGCCATTCCCGAAGCTGTTCGGCGAAGCCGCGGTCGTCGAGGGCGAGCCAGCCTTCGTCGATGATGAGCAGGGTCGGACGCCCGTCGAGCCGATCGCCGATGCGGTGGAAGAGGTAGGAGAGAACCGCGGGCGCGGCGCTGGCGCCGATAAGGCCCTCGGTCTCGAAGGCCTGGACGTCGGCCTCGCCGAGGCGTTCCGTCTCGGCGTCGAGCAACCGTCCCCAGGGGCCGCCGAGGGTGTACGGCTGTAAGGCTTGTTTCAGGGCGTTGGACTGCAGGAGAACCGAGAGACCCGTGATGGTCCGCTCGGGAAGAGGAGCGGACGCGAGCGAAGTGAGCGCCGACCAAAGATGCTCCTTGAGTTCGGGAGTGACGGACACCGCTTCGCGGGCGAGCAATGCCGCGACCCACTCGGCCGCCCAGGCCCGTTCTCCGGCGTCATCGAGGCGGGCGAGCGGCTGCAAGGCAGACGGGTTCGGCGACATCCTCGGCGAGCGCGCCGCCGAGGTCGTGCCAGTCCCCGCCCATCGCGAGCGCCGCGGCCCGGATCGAGCCGCCGAAATCGAAGGCGAAGACCTGCGCGCCCGAATAGCGGCGGAACTGGAGCGCCATCAGAGCCAGAAGCACGCTCTTGCCCGCGCCGGTCGGACCGACGATCAGGGTGTGGCCGACATCGCCGACATGGAGCGAGAAGCGGAACGGCGTCGAGCCTTCCGTCCGGGCGAAGAAGAGCGGCGGCGCCTGAAGATGCTCGTCCCGTTCCGGCCCGGCCCAGACCGCCGAGAAAGGCATCATGTGCGCCAGGTTCAGTGTCGAAATCGGCGGCTGGCGGACGTTGGCGTAGACATGGCCCGGGAGGCTCCCGAGCCACGCCTCGATCGCGTTCACTGTCTCGCGCATGCAGGTGAAGTCACGGCCCTGGATGGCCTTCTCGACCAGCCGCAGCCGGTCTTCGGCCATGCGGGGATCGTCGTGCCAGACCGTGACGGTCGCCGTGACATAGGCTTCGCCGACGAGATCGGAGCCGAGTTCCTGGAGCGCGGCGTCGGCGTCGAGCGCCTTGTTGGCGGCGTCGGAGTCCATCAGCACAGACGCTTCGTTGGTCATGACCTCCTTGAGGATCGCCATGATCGACTTGCGCTTGGCGAACCATTGCCGCCGGATCTTGCCGAGAAGCCTGGTCGCGTCTGTCTTGTCGAGGCAGATGGCGCGCGTCGCCCAGCGATAGGGAAAGGCCAGGCGGTTGAGGTCATCGAGCAGCCCCGGCCAGGTCTGCGACGGAAAACCCATGATCGTGAGCGTGCGCAGATGCGCGCGGCCGAGACGGGGCTCGAGCCCGCCGGTCAAATCCTCGTCGACCAGGATGGCGTCGAGATAGATCGGCGTCTCTGGCACGCGGACACGCTGGCGGCGCGTCGAGACGCAGGAATGCAGGTAGGTCAGGGTTTCGCCGTCATCGAGCCATTCGGCCTCGGGCATGAAACCTTCGACGAGCGCGAGCACTCGGTCGGTCCGGTCGACGAAACCGTCGAGGGCGACCCGCCAGTCGGCGCCGTCGTGGGCGCGATTCTCGTAGAGCCAGGCTTCGGCGCGGGCGGAATCGTCGGCCGGCGGCAGCCAGAGCAGGGTCAGGAAATACCGGCTCTCGAAATGCGCGCCTTCTTCCTCGAACTGGGCGCGACGTTCCGCATCGACCAACTTCGAGGCGGGTTCGGGAAAATCGCTGAGCGGATAGCTATGGGCGGGCTGGCGTTGGGCTTCGATGAAGATCGCCCAGCCGGTGCCGAGGCGCCGCAGCGCATTGTTGAGCCGCGAGGTGATCGCGACCAGCTCGGCGGGCGTCGAGGAATCGAGGTCCGGACCGCGGAATTTGGCCGTGCGCTGGAACGAGCCGTCCTTGTTGAGGATGACGCCTTCACGCACGAGCGCCGCCCAGGGCAGGAAGTCGGCGAGGCTCTGCGAGCGGCGGCGGTATTCGGCGAGGTTCATCATGGATCCCGCCTCAGCCGACCAGGTGCTGGGGATAGCGGAGGTGCCGGCGCACCACATCGACGAAGGCCGGGTCGCGCTTGGCGGCCCACACCGCTGCGAGATGCGCGATGAGCCAGATCGCGCCGCCGACGATCCAGAGACGCAAGCCCAAGCCGACCGCCGCGGCGAGCGTGCCGTTGACGATCGCGACCGCCCTCGGCGCGCCGCCGAGCAGGATCGGCTCGGTCAGGGCGCGATGCACCGGCGCATAGAATCCGGCGATCGCGTCTGCCTGATCCATCAGACCAGCGCTCCGCCGCCGAACTGGAAGAAGGTGAGGAAGAAGCTCGACGCGGCGAAGGCGATCGACAGGCCGAAGACGATCTGGATCAGCCGCCGAAATCCGCCGGAGGTTTCGCCGAACGCCAGCGTGAGGCCGGTGATGACGATGATGATCACCGAGACGACCTTGGCCACCGGCCCCTGGACGGATTCCAGGATCTGGTTGAGCGGCTGCTCCCAGGGCATGTTGGAGCCGGCGGCATAGGCTGGCGCGGTGACAAGGGCGAAGACGGCGAAGGCGGCCGCTGTGGCAATGCGGCGGCGGATACGGCTGAGCGGCATTATGAGTCTCCTGCGGAGGTGAGGACGTAGTCGCCAGCGGGGCTAAGACCCCTGACCACGGCGAGTTCGGCGAGCCGTCGGGCGGAGCCGCGGCCGGCGAGAACGGCGATGACGTCAATGGTCTCGGCGATGAGCGCGCGCGGGACCGTGACGACGGCTTCCTGGATGAGCTGCTCGAGCCGGCGCAGCGCGCCGACCGCCGATCCGGCGTGCAGCGTGCCGACGCCGCCGGGATGGCCGGTTCCCCAGGCCTTGAGGAGATCGAGGGCCTCCGCGCCGCGCACCTCGCCGATCGGGATTCGATCGGGGCGCAGCCGCAGCGCTGAGCGGACCAGGTCCGAGAGCGAGGCCGCGCCGTCCTTGGTGCGCAGCGCCACAAGGTTTGGCGCGGCGCATTGCAGCTCACGGGTGTCCTCGATCAGGACCACGCGGTCGCCGCTCGTCGGCGACTTCGGCGAGGAGCGCATTGACCAGCGTCGTCTTGCCGGTCGAAGTGCCGCCGGCGACGAGGATGTTCTTCCGTTCCCGGACCGCCGCGCGCAGGAGCTCGGCCTGAAGCGTCGGACATGATGCGGGCCGCGACATAATCGTCGAGGGTGAAGACGGCGACGGCCTGGCGGCGAATGGCGAAGCACGGCGCCGCGACCACCGGCGGAACCAGGCCCTCGAAACGCTCCCCGCTTTCCGGCAGTTCGGCGGAGACGCGCGGGCGATGCCGGCATGAACCTCGACCCCGACATGATGGGCGACGAGCCGTACAATGCGCTCGGCGTCGGCGGGCGTGACGCGGAGGCGAGTGTCCTCGAGGCCGCCCGACAGCCGGTCGATCCAAAGTCGACCGTCGGGATTGAGCATCACCTCGACGATGCTCGGGATCTTCGAGATAGCCGGAAATCGATGGCCCCAGCGCGGTGCGCAGCATGCGCGCGCCGCGGGCGAAAGCTTCGGATCGGAAGGAGATCGTCGTCATGGTCACGCCCCGCTACGTCGCCTCGGTCCGGAGGCGGATGTCAGCGGGGTTGATTAGAAAGAGCCATAACTGGGGCGAAGCAACAACGCTGAAGCGGGCGTAGGGGCGCCGGATAGAATTACAGGCGGCAGGGATGGCGCTCCCTCAAGTCAGGACGCGCCGCCGCCTGAATTTCGCTCCCCCTCATCTCCGCCAACATCTCGTACGATCTCGTCAGCGAGCTTGCGCCCACGGGCGAGACGCCGGCCAACCGCTTCGATGTAACCTTCGTAGCGCTCACGGCCCTTGGTCTTGGGCGGCCGGCAGAGCCGCGTCGGGCAATGGGGGCGTGCTGGTCAGCCAGAAGCGCACGAAAACGGCCAGCGCCTCGTTCGAGATGTCGACATGCCGTTCGATGCGCTCCATCTGCCGGGTCATGCGATCGAGCCGGCGGGCGAGCGCGGCCTCCAATCGATCGGCGCCGTCCGGCGAGAGATGCGACGCCAGCGCCGCCTCCAGGACGAGGGACTGCGTCACGCCCTTGCGCGCGGCGTAGTCGGTCAGCTTAGTCATCAAGTCGGCGAGGCAGGCGAAACGTGTGCTTGGTCCGCATCGGCGTCACATCTGCATGTCGTCGGCCGTGTCGAGCGAAATCTGCCGGGCGACCGCGCCCATCGTCCGCTGCATCATTCGCCGGCGCTGGGGTTCGTCGTCGTCCTCTTCGATCGGCTCGAACTCGTTGATCGCCTTGCGCGGCTCCGGCGCTATCTCCTCATGCTCGGGCAACTCGGGCTCTCGTCTGATGCCGGCGTTTGCCGGGTCTTCGACAGGCGCCGCTGCCGGCGTCGCCACGATCGCGTCTGTCCACTCGCCTTCAGGCGTGGTTTGGAGACCTTCCGGCCCGAGCGGGACATCGCGGCCGGACAGCCGCGGCGGCGGGAGGATCCGCGCTTTCAGCTCGGAATCCTCATAATAACGCGCCTTCTTCGCGCGGATCGGCTGGCAGCCGGAAACCAGCACGAGTTCGTCGTCGTTCGGGAGCTGCATCACCTCGCCGGGCGTCAGCAATGGCCGCGCGGTCTCTTGCCGTGACACCATCAAGATGCCCGAGCCAGGGGCTGAGCCGATGTCCGGCGTAGTTCTTCATGGCGCGCATCTCGGTCGCCGTGCCAAGGGCGTCCGACACGCGCTTGGCCGTCCGCTCGTCGTTGGTCGCGAAGCTCACTCGCACATGGCAATTGTCGAGGATCGAGTTGTTCTGGCCATAGGCCTTCTCGATCTGGTTCAAGCGACTGGGCGATCAGGAAGCTCTTCAGGCCATAGCCCGCCATGAAGGCGAGCGCGCTCTCGAAGAAGTCGAGCCGGCCTAGAGCCGGGAATTCGTCGAGCATCAGCAATAGGCGATGCCGTCGCCGCTTCGGCTTCAAGCTCCTCGGTCAGACGCCGGCCGATCTGGTTGAGGATCAAGCGCACGAGCGGCTTGGTGCGGCTGATGTCCGACGGCGGCACCACCAGATAGAGCGTGGCCGGCGCGGCGCCCTCCACCAGGTCGCGAATGCGCCAGTCGCATTGGCGCGTCACCGTGGCTACCACCGGATCCCGGTAGAGACCGAGGAAGGACATCGCGGTCGACAGGACGCCCGAGCGTTCGTTGTCGCTCTTGTTCAAGAGCTCGCGGGCCGAGCTGGCGATGACCGGATGGACGCCGCGTTCGCCGAGGTGCGGCGTCGTCATCATCGCTCGCAGCGTCGTCTCGATCGGGCGGCGCGGATCGGAGAGGAAATTGGCGACGCCGGCGAGCGTCTTGTCCGGCTCGGCGTAGAGCACGTGCAGGATCGCGCCGACCAGCAGCGAATGGCTGGTCTTCTCCCAGTGGTTCCGGCGCTCCAACGCGCCCTCGGGGTCGACGAGGACGTCAGCGATGTTCTGGACGTCGCGGACTTCCCACTCGCCCCGGCGGACCTCGAGCAGCGGATTGTAGGCGGCGCTGGCGGCGTTGGTCGGATCGAACAGCAGCACGCGGCCGAACCTGCGCGCGCCAGCCGGCGGTCAAGCGTCCAGTTTTCGCCCTTGATGTCGTGGACGATCGCGGAGCCAGACCAAGTCAGCAACGTGGGCACGACAAGCCCGACGCCCTTGCCGGATCGGGTCGGCGCGAAACACAGCACATGCTCGGGGCCGTCGTGGCGCAGATATTGGTCGCGCCATCGGCCGAGCAGCGACTCCGTCATGGCCGAGCAGGCCGGCCTCGCGAACTTCACGGGTCTCGGCCCAGCGGGCCGAGCCATAGGTGGTGACGCGCTTCATCTCTCGCGCCCGCCAGACCGACATGGCGATCGCCACGACGACGGCAGCGATTCCGCCGGAGGCGGCGATATAGGCGCCCTCGACGAAGATATCTCGCGCATAGGCGTCGTAGGCGAACCACCACCAGAAGAAGGCCGGCGGTTGGTAGAGTGGCCAGCCGAGGAACTCGAACCACGGGCGGCCGAGCTGGGGTTGGAACGCGAGGCGCCAAGCGACCCACTCCGTCGCTCCCCAGAGGAAGGCGAGCACGACGAAGCTGACAAGGAGCACCTGGCCCCAGAGGATCTTGGTCGCGTTCATGGCGACTGAAGATCAGGACTGTTTCCGATCCTGATCGCAATAGTCGAGAAATCTCGTTTGGCGTGCGGGATACGATGGCGTGCAGGTAGGCCTCAATTCATCGAGCCACTCCTGACAGGATGAGAATGGCGAACGCTATCTACGAGGTCGGAAACCCGAGGGGCCGCGGCGCGACAGGCAGCTGGGGCGCCGCTTTGGTGGGATGCCGCGCGAGCGCGGTCGCGGAATGGTTTCCTGACAAGGAGAAGTCGATCGCGGTCGGCTTCTTCAATTTCGGCACCTCGCTCGGAGCGTTGATCGCGCGCCGCCGCTCGTCGCCGCAGTCACCCTGACGCTTGGCTGGCGCTCGGCCTTCGTCATCACCGGCGCAGTCGGTTTTTTCTGGGCGGCGCTGTGGTACGCCTTCTACCGGCCGCTAAGCGAGCACGCCTTGCTGTCGCCCGGCGAGCGCGAGCAGGTCCTGTCGGGGCAGACCCCGCGGACGGAGGAGCCCCAAAACCGTCGGTGCAGGAACTTCTTGCGACGCGGCGTTTCTGGGCGATCGCGGTTCCGCGCTTCTTTGCCGAACCGAAATGGCAGACCTTCAGCTTCTGGATCCCTCTCTCTACCTGGCGACCGAGCGGCACATGGACCTCAGGCAGATCGGTCTCTTCGCGTGGCTTCCGTTCCTTGCGGCGGACTTCGGCGGCGTGTTTGGTGGCTTTGTCCGCGCCGTTCCTTACGAAAACTTTCGGCGTCACGCTGATATGGTTGCGCATCTGAGGCGTCGTCCTCGGCGCGCTACTGATGGGCCGGCCAGCATCGGCCTGGTCTCTCCGCCCTATACGGCCATCGCTCTCTTTTGCCTCGGCGGTTTCGCCCACCAGACCATCTCAGTGCTCGTCAACACACAGAGCGCCGATCTTTTTGATTCACGCGAGGTCGGAACGGTCAGCGGCGTCGCGGGCATGGCCGCGTGGACCGGCGGGCTCGGATTTTCCCTGCTCGTCGGCGCGCTCGCCGACGCGGTGGGCTATGGCCCCCTTTTCGACCTGCTGGGCGTTTTTGATCTCGTCGGGGCGGCGGCGCTGATCGTCCTGATCGGAAGTGAGCGCCACGCCGAACGCTTGGCCGCCGCCTGAGGTTATGATGACAAACGCACTATCAGAGGCTTTCGCGACACGGACCGCCTGACCCAGCTGTCTCGCAGGGGCGGCGCGAGTGGCAGGATTGGGCACGGCGCCTGCCTTCGAGCATCGCCCGGGAATGGCAAAGGTTCCTCCCAGAGCACGCCATCGGGGCCCCGGCGGACCGCCGAGAAGGGCGGGAAGCGCGTTGCCTGGCGACCTTGTGTAGGTCTGCAACCCGCATGGGATTCTCATGGTCAAGAATTGTCGGCGGCCCGGGCCTCGGCTGACGCAGGCGCACCCGGAGCAAACATTCATCGATTAGACTGCCGTAGCGACATAAGGCCTCACCATCTTGGCGGGGTCGACGACGCGGTCGAATCGTCTTCTCGTCGACGAATCCGAGCTGCAGCGCGGCCTGTTTGAGCGTGAGATCGTGATCCAGCGCGTAATGCGCGATCTGCGAGGCCTTGTCGTAGCCGATGACCGGCGAGAGCGCGGTCACCAGCATCAGCGACCGCTCGACGTATTCCTTGATCTTCTTGAGGTTCGGCTTGCGTTCCCTCGATCAGAAACTTGCGGAAGTTCGTGCACCCGTCGGCCATGATGGTGATGGAGTGGGTGACGTTGAAGATCATCGAGCGGCTTGTAGACGTTCATTTCCAGATAGCCGCCGGCGCCGCCGAACCCGACCGCCACGTCGTTGGCCATCACTTGCACCGCGATCATCGTCAGCGCCTCGGCCTGGGTCGGATTCACCTTGCCGGGCATGATCGACGAGCCCGGCTCGTTCTCGGGGATCAGCAGTTCGGCAAGCCGGCGCGCGGCCCGCAGGACATCAGGCGGATGTCGTTGCCGATCTTGTAAAGCGAAACCGCCAGCGTGCGCAGCGTGCCGGAGAGCTGCACCAGCGCATCGTGCGCGCCCTGCACCGCGAATTTGTTCGGCGCGCTGACGAAGGGCAGTCCGGTGAGCCGCGCGATTTCCGCAGCGACCGCCTCGGCAAAGCCCGGCGCCGCATTGAGGCCCGTTCCCACCGCGGTGCCACCCAGCGCCAGGCGATAGACGCCCTTCAGCGCATCCTCGATCCGCTCGAGATCGTCGGACAACATCGCCTGCATAGCCCGACCATTCCTGACCGAGCGTAAGCGGCGTTGCGTCCTGCATATGCGTGCGGCCGATCTTGACGATATCCTTCCACTCCTCGGCCTTCGCGGCGATAGCGTCGCGCAGTGCCGTTACCGCCGGCATCAAGCCGCTCCGTCACGTTCGACGGCGGCGGCAATGTACATCGCCGAGGGAAAGGTGTCGTTCGACGATTGCGACATGTTGACGTGATCGTTCGGATGAACCGGCGCCTTGCTGCCGAGCGGCGTGCCCGCAAGCTGGCAGCAGCGGTTCGAGATCACCTCGTTGACGTTCATGTTGAACTGCGTGCCGCTGCCGGTCATCCAGACGTGCAGCGGGAACATGTCGTGGTGCTCGCCCGCGAGGATCTCGTCGCAGACCTGGACGATCAGCTCGAAGCGCCTCGTCGTCCAGGCGCCCGCCGGCGTAGTTCGCGTTGGCCGCCGCCTTCTTCAGGATCGCATAGGCGGTGATCATCTCTCGCGGCATCAGGTCCTGGCCGATGCTGAAATGCTCCAGCGAGCGCTGGGTCTGCGCGCCCCACAACTTGTCCGCCGGAACCTCGACCTCGCCCATGCTGTCGGACTCGACTCTGACGGCGGTCATATCGCTCTCCATTGTCCTGCGGCGTCTATGAATGCAGCCTCACCGGCGGATCGATGCGAAGCGCGAAAAGTACGGGAAATGAACGCCAGAGCTGACGCTACAACGGTGATGCGGTCCAACAGCTCCTTGCAGAGGCGCGCGTGCGCACATAACGCGGCTGCCTCGGACGCACGTCAGCGCGGATCATCTCCTGATCGGCCCGACGATCGACCCCCCGAGCCATCCGCCCTACTCCGAATAGACTGGACGGTAGACGTGGGCCCGGATCAGCGCTTCGACATCCTTCGGCCGCGGCGCTCGCGCCAGACCCTGGTCAAAAATATACGCGGCTATCCGTTCGGCAACATGGAGCGATGCCTCGAAGATATGGCTCTGCGGCGGATAGATCAGCCCCACCGAGAGGTTCTCTTCGGTGACCTGTTCCGCGACCGCTTTCGCGGCGACGATGAACATCTCCTCGGTCACGCGGCGTGGCCTCGGTGGCAAAGACCGCCATGCCCATGGCCGGGAAGATGTAGACGTTGTTACCCTGGCCCGGCACGAAGGTACGCGCCAGCGATCTCGACCGGCGGGAACGGGCTGCCGCTGGCGAAAACGGCCCGGCCGTCGGACCAGCGATAGGCCTCCTCGGCCGTGCATTCCGAGCGCGAGGTCGGGTTCGAATACGGGAAGATGATCGGCCGCTCGTTGATGCTCGGCCATGGCCTCGATCACCTCGCGGGTGAACAGCTTTGGCACGGTGCTGACGCCGATGATGCCGGTCGGCTGCAGCGCCTTGACCGCCTCGACAAAACTGGAGACCGGCGCGCGGTCCTGGGCGAACGGCTTTTGAAAATCAGCGAGGTCAGTGCGCGAGGTCACCAGCAGCCCGTTGATGTCAAACAGCGCGTTGCGGCGTCGCGCCTCGGCTAGATCGGCAGCCTTCCCGCGCCATCGCCTGGCTGATCAGCTCGGCGATGCCGGTCGCGGCCGACCCGCCGCCGAGAAACAGGAACCGCTGATCGGTGAGCTTCTGCCCGGTGATGCGCAACGCCGCGAGGATGCCGGCCAGGGCGATGCCGGCGGTGCCCTGGATGTCGTCGTTGAAGGTGCAGATCTTGTCGCGATAGCGCGCCAGGATCGGGACGGCGTTGATGTTGGCGAAGTCCTCCCATTGGATGCAGCACTTCGGATAGAGCGCCTGCACCGCCATCGACGAACTCGTCGACGAAGGCCAGGTATTCGTCGCCGCGCACGCGCTCCTGGCGCAGGCCGAGGTAGAGCGGGTCCTCGAGCAGCTCTGGTTGTTGGTGCCGACGTCGAGGACGATCGGCAGGCAGTATTGCGGCGGCACGCCGGCGCAGGCGGTATAAAGGGAGAGCTTGCCGATCGGGATGCCCATCCCGCCGGCGCCGAGATCACCGAGGCCGAGGATGCGCTCGCCGTCGGTGACGACGATGAAGCGCACGTCCTTCTCCGGCCAGTTTGCCAGGAGCTCCTTCAGCCGGCCGCGGGCGCTGATCGGCAGATAGATGCCGCGCGGCTGAGCGGAAGATGTGACCAAATTTCTGGCAGGCCTCGCCGACCGTCGGCGTATAGACGAGCGGCATGTAGGTCGCCGGGTCAGACATCAGGACTGCATAGAACGAGCGTCTCGTTGCGGGCCTGCAGATCGGACAGCACGAGATACTTCTGCAGATCGTTGTCGAGACTGGCGATTTCGTCGTGCCGACGCGCGACCTGCAGATCGATGGTCGTGACGGCCGGCGGCAGCAGAGCCTTCGAGACCGAGGCGCGGCGTTCGGCCTCGGTGAACGCAGTGCCTTTGTTGAGTCGCGGATTATGCAGTAACGCGTAACCGGCGGCGTGTTGCTGCTTCGTGGGGATCGACTTCAATGGTGCTTGCACAGTCATCTTCGTAGCTCCGTCTCATCTGGTTCCAGTCGGCCTCAGGGCCGCCTGGATGAACTCATCCGCGCTCGGCCATCATTTCCTTAGCGCGCCCGATCGCGCGCGCAGGGTTGAGGCCCTTCGGACAGGAGTTCATGATGGTAAGGCAGCGATAGAGGCGGAACGGGTAATGGCATCGGTTTCATGGCGCAGCTCAATCTCACCTTCCTCCCTCGGGAACGGACGGCGTTGTCTTGCCTTACTTGCCCTGCGCCGCACGTTTTGATGACTAGCTTTCTCGCGGACCCAAACGCTTCGTCGGTGTCCTATCAGATTTGGCGCGTACCCCGCGTCGAAAAGCGCAGCGGCGCCCTGCTCGATCGCCTCGGCCGCGTCAGGCTGAAGAGTACTGAGCTCCAAATTGAGCTCAATGGCGACAGCAGCCAAACCGATTTCGTGACAGAGACTTGATAGGGGCTTCCGACTGTCGGTTGGTTCGCCGAGGGCTCGCGGATTGGCGGCAAGGTTACTGGGCATGGCGCAATCTCCGAAGAATAAAAGAGACAGACCCCGCGGGCAGCACGTCACCTTCATGCTGAGGCCATCAATGGAGGCAGCGACTTCAACTCCCTCGCGGTTCATCAGCTGGTAGGTTGACCTTAGATCAGGAGCGTGCGCCGAAGCTATCGTACGATCGTGTCGCCGATACGTTAGTATGCCCCGTCGAACAAAGCGGTCCGGCGATGTGGCGCTTCGGGCCTGCGACGTTCTCGCTGGGCAATCAGCGCCCTTCCGATCGTACGTCCGGAGAAGGTTGCGAAGCGTAGTATTGGGCCGCTTCGTCGATTTCCTCCGGCGTCATCTGGCGCGCGATGTTGCGCATCTGCTCACTGATGTCATTACGCCGGTCGTTGGACGCGAAGGCCTCAAGCTGGGATTTGATATAGACGGCCGACTGGCCCTCAAGCCAGGGACTTCCCACCTTGTTGTCCAGCGCCCCGTGGCACGCGCCGCAAGGCGCGATATTGCGCAGCGGCGCGCCGTTGATGACAATGCGCGGCAGGGGAACAGCAGCGGCCGGATCATAGGCTGGCAGCCGCGGCAGATAGGCGTAATAGGACGCAAGATCGATCATGTCCTGATCGGAAAGGGGCACCGCAAACGGCGACATGACGGCGTTGACGCGCGCGCCCGTCTGGAAATCCTTGAGCTCCTTATAGATCACGCTGGCGTACTGACCTGCGAGATTGGGAGAATCGGCGCGGCTGACGCCCGTAGGCCCATGGCAGATCGCGCATTGATGGGCGAGCGTCGCGCCGCGACCGATCGACTCGGCGTCTGCGCCGCGCAGCATGTTGGAGGTCATCACAGCGGACGAGACCTTGTACCCAGGCTCGACCGGCGTCCCGCTGCTGGGCCCGCGCGAAACGCCGGCGGCGCTGCAGATTGCGTTCCAAAGACTTCGACGCCCGGGCGTTTCGCTGCACCAGCGGAAAGACCATGAACCCGAGAACGACCGAGATCACGAAAATCGCCGCGGCGGCGCCGACGCTGCGAACGACCCAGGGATCCTTGGGAGAGAGCGGCGTTTCCTGGCTCATCGCTGCGCGCCAATATAAACGGCGGGGACCGCGACGTCGGGCCTCAGCGCGAGCTGCGCGATCGGATAGCCGTAGTTGGTGATCGTGAGCCCGATCATGAGCGCGATCCAAAGGGTGAAGCCGTTGAACGCGGCTGGCACGGCGACGGGCGGATGAACCGCTGTCGCGAACCGGTAGGGCTCGGACTCGACCTCATGCGACCACTGGCCGCGGATGAGGATCGCCAGGAACAAGAGACCCGACGCGAGGAGAATGAATCCGCCGAAAGCGGAAACGGCGACCGAAATCACGTCGCCGGAGAGAGCGGGACTGCTGTAGTCGAAATAGGCCATGCGGCGCGGCATGCCGAGAATGCCGACCCAATGCCAGGGGAAGGTGGTCACGATCATGCCGACGAACCACAGCCAGAGCTGGGCCCGGATGAGCCCCAGGTCGGTGAGCGCCCGACCCGTCAGCTGAGGCCAAAGATCATAGGCGATCGCAAAATACATGATGACGATCGCGCCGCCGAAGATGAGGTGAAAGTGCCCGGTGACAAACTGCGTATTGTGGATGGAGCGTTGAGCTGGTAGCTCATATTGATCAGTCCGCCCGCGCCGCCGAAGCCCAGCATCACGAAGGAGAAGGCTGAAGCGAGCATGATCGGGTTCCGCCACGGCAGCGCCGCGAGCCAGCCAAATAGGCCCCGCCCGCCGCGCAGGCGCCCTGCGATCTCGACCGAAGCGCAAATGGTGAAGACCGTGATCAGGGTCGGGACCGCGACGAGCGCGGTGAAGGTCGAGTGGACGAATTTGAAGCCCGCGCCCACCTCCGGGTCACCGAACGTGTGATGGATGCCAATGGGCATGGCGACGACCAGGAAGCTTATGAAGGCGAGACGCATCATCGTGTCGCTGTAGATCTTGCCGCCGATCGCCCGAGGCAGGATCGTGTAGTAGGCGATATAGGTCGACATGAGCCAGAAATAGATGATGGCGTGCAGGGTCCAGGAGAAGAACACGCGCGCGAGCCCGACATTGATCGTCGAAGCAAGGCCGAGCGCGACGGGAATGAGCTGCAACAAAAGTTCGAGCGCCGCGCCAACCGCCGTCCAGGCCCAAAGATAGGAGCCGGCCGCATTGGCGAACATCGGCAGCGGCACGGGCAGGCCGGGATTGGCGTGTTTCCAGACGCGCATGTTGATCGACATCAACGCGACGCACACCCACGATCCCACCACCACGAGCACGACGCCGATGTAATAAAACGGGTCGCCGATAAGGGGCGGATAGAAGGTGTAGAGGACCGAGGCGCGGCCGAGCGTGACCGGCGTGACCGCCATCATCGCTCCGATCAGGACGACGCCGAAGCCCGTCCAGGCCCAGCGCTTCCCGATCAGAGGCTGACCGAGAGACGACTCGCTGATCGCGTAGCCAAAGCCCATCGCAATCAAGGTCGGAAACACGTAGCCCATGATCGTTCCGTGCGCCGTCACCGACCGGTAGTACCACTCCGGATCGCTGATCCAGGTGTGCAGCGGGCTGCGGATGAACATTTGCCAGGCGCCAAGCACGATCGCGACCCCGAAGACCGCGAAGGCGAGCCAGAAATGCGCGAGGATCAGGCGACGGCTATTCAACACAGCTCAACCTCGGCTTGCCCTCCGCCATATTGAGAAACTCCGTCCGGCCGATCACCTTGACCTTGGCCCACATGCCCTCGTGGCCGACGCCGCAGAACTCCTGACAGGGCATGAAATGCTCTCCCGGCTCGTCGAACCGCGCCGAGATGGTGGAGACGTATCCCGGCACCAGCATCGTATTGACGGTGGTGCCCTGGATCAGAAAACCGTGAATGACGTCCGGGCTCGTCGCGCGAAAGGTGATCGGCGTATCGGTGGGCACGATCATGCACTGCGGCGTGAAGGAATATCGCTGACCAACGGCGCGCACGGTCACCGAGCCATCCGGCTCGACCGCGCTGCCGAGATTGGTCTCGACGAATTCGCCGCCGAGATGCAGCCGGGTCGGACTTATCGTTTCGACCCGGGCCTGCGGCATCGCGGCCTGATGAATGCCAGCGAACGCGGCGACGGCGACGAAGACCGCCATGATGAGGATGACGACGGTCGCCCAACGACGCTCGACCCGGTCCGCGAGCCGCGCGCCCGCCGTTTCATGCAGGGCCGGCGTCTCGTCGCTCATGGGGTCATGGCTCGAGGGGTGAAGACGAAAAGGTAGAAAGCAAACCAGATCGCCACAACGAGGAATGTGGCGATGCCCGCCAGTGCGATTGCGCCATGCGGGCCGCCTTCGACGATGGTCTCGATCTCGGCGTCGCGGGCCTCATCACCAGAGGGGACTAGAGGAGAATTCAGCATTGGTGACCTTCAATCGAGCGCAGCTGAGCGCAACGCGTTGGCGTCACGGGCGCTGACCGGCGCTCCGCGATTGCCCCACGCGGTGCGGATGTAGGTGACAACGGCCGCGACCTCGTCGTCCGACAGGGACTGCGCGAACGGCGGCATGCCATAGGGCATGGGGTTGCCGGCGGGCCCGGGCGGATATCCGCCGTTCAGCACCATGCGGATCGGGTTCACCGAGGACCCCATCTCGATCGACTGATTGCCGGCGAGCGGCGGAAAGTTCGGCGGCTTTCCAAGACCCTCCGCTCCATGACAGACCGCGCACTGATCGTCGTAGATTGTCTTGCCCAGCGCGACCAGGAGGCTGCCTTCGGCGCTGGGGACGTTCGAGGTCGCGGGCGCCGGCGGGGTGCCTTGCGAAAGGCTCTTGAGGTAAACGGCCATCGCCTGGATATCGGCGTCCGTCAGATATTGCAGGCTGTTGTAGATGACCTCGGCCATCGGCCCATAGACCGCGCCGCGCGCCGAGACCCCCGTCTTAAGCAGATCGGCGATGTCTTTCAGGCTCCAGTCGCCAAGCCCCGCCTCCTTGTCCGAGGTCAGCGAGGGCGCGTACCAGTTCTGCATCGGAATCAAACCGCCCTGGAACGCTTCTGATTCCGAGCTGCCGCCGAGCGCGTTGATGGCCGTATGGCACATGGCGCAATGCCCAAGCCCCTCGACGAGATAGGCTCCCCGGTTCCACTCCGTCGATTGGTTCGGGTCCGGCTTGTACTCGCCTTCGTTGAAATAGAGCGTGCGCCAGCCCAGGATCAGCGAGCGGTTATTGAAGGGGAATTTCAGATCGTGCGGACGGTTGGGTTGCCGGACCGGGGGGATGGTCCGCAGATAGGCGAAGATCGCATCGCTATCTGGACGAGTGACCTTGGTGTAGGAACCGAAAGGCATCGCCGGATAAAGCAGGCCGCCGTCGGAAAAGCGTGCCACTATGCAACATCGCGTAGAACTGGTCCGCGGTCCATGTTCCGATCCCGGTCTCGCGATCGGGCGTGATATTGGATGTGTAGAGCGTCCCGAATGGAGTCGGCATCGGCAAGCCGCCGGCGAAGAGTTTGCCTTCGGGGGCAGTGTGGCAGGCGATGCAGTCGCCGGCCCGGGCGAGATATTCGCCCTTCGCGATTAGTGAGGAATCGGGCGGCGTCGATTTCGCGTCCTCGCCCCGTGCCGCGACGCCAACGAGCATCGACGCGCCTGCCAGCGCCGCGATTGAAAGGACGCTTTTCCACCCAAAAATTTTCCATCCAGATAAGCGCACGATGCACCGAGTCATTGCGGCTCACTCCCGCAAGCAAACGGCAAAATGAAACTGCCTTCGGGCGCAGGCGAAAGATCGGGCGGCGCCGGCCGCGAAGCGAGGAAGGCGGCAATCGCCTTGACGTCCTCCTCCGTCAGAAAACCGGCGACGATCTGCATGCAGTCGGGCGCGGTTGCGGTCCGTGTGCCATAGCGCCATGCGCCGAGTTGCGCGCTGATATAGCTCGCGTGCAAGCCTAGAAGGCCGGGAATTGCGGGCTCCATGCCCGTAAGATGCGGACCGTGGCAGCTCGAACAGGCGGTACGCTGGCCGCGGCGTCGCCGTGCGCCACGATGAACTCGCCGCGCGCGAGGACCTCATTGCTGACATCCGGAATCGCGGGCGGCGGCAGCGGAGGTCGCTGAGCGGCGAAATAGTCAGCTATCTTCTTTAAGTAGTCCTCGGACTGATAGGCCAGCAGGTAATTCATCGGTGGGTAGTGCCGGCGCCCGGTATGAAAAGCCAGAAGCTGGTTCGTAAGATAACCAGCGGGCTTGTCGGCGAGGCGAGGGAAGTAGGCGTTGTTTGTCCCCTCCCCCTTCGCGCCGTGACAGGGGGCGCAGGCCATGACTCGCGCTTCCATTGTGTCCGGTGCCTGCTCCGGAGGCTGCGCCTATCCCACGCATGGTCCGAGCGCGCCGACACTGAGCAGAGCGGAGGAAAACCAGCGCCGTTCCATAACCCCCTCCGGTACCCGAAGGTTCTAGCGCCTTGGACCGATCCTTGCAGCGTTATTTGCGATGTCGCAAACTCGACACCATGCGGATCCGTTAGTCTTGTCGGTCACAATTGCGCCAAATTCTGTGCGGGTCAACTCGCCCCGTCTAATTCCTCACCAGGCGCCGCGGGCCCGAACATAGCCGACGGTGTCGTCACGTTGCCGCGCAAAGAGCGCGGCGCGCGATAAGTTGCACGGCAAGTCAGGGCGGAGAGATCGGTTATAACCTTGGACAGCCCGAGACGGTTGAAGTCCACCTGACATTCCGCTGCCAAGCGTAGTCGTCATTCATTTCAGGGGCGCGCAGCCGACAACCTCATAACACGCGGCCGCGAATCTCAAGCGGCAACGCCGCGCCGGTCATCCACAATGACTTCCCACAACCGGCCTGTGTGCACGTCGAAAATGAGACCTCGAACGGGCACATCCTTGGCGATCCATGGATGCGACCGGACTTTCGCGATCTGCGCCCGAGTGTTCTCCTCCGGGTCCTTGAAGGAAAACAAGCGCATCGGGACCGGCGTGACGTCACCCGTTTCTCGGGCGAGCTTGTCGTTCAGTTCCTTGTCGGTGAAGGTTGTGAAGCCGCAGCCGGTGTGATTGAGGAGCATAATCTCCTTGCTCCCCAGGACCCGCGTGGAAACGATAAGTTCTCCCAGCACGTCTTCGGTGACGGCCGGACCGCCGGTGCGGATGACGTCCATGTCCGCAGTCTTCAACCCCAGGATCCCCTCGAGGTCCGAGAGCCGCGGGTCCATGCAGGTTACGATCGCGATCTTGGGTTGCGGGTGCCCGCCGAGCTTGGGATCATAACTCTTTGCAAATTGCTCATTGGCCTTTATGGCGCGATCGATGAGGCTCATCACTGTCTCCGATTTCGAACATCCTACGGGATAAGCGCGGCGCCGTTCAGATCGCCTGAAGGCGGCCTACGCGGCCCTCGATCTACGAAAACAGAGGCGTGACGACTGATCTATTGGACGATGGTATCGTCGGTACTTACGTATAGTTCGCGCGCTCTCGTAGCGGATGACGAAACGTTCTTTATCGGCTCTCGTACTTCCTGGTTTTTTCCCTCCTGCGCCGGCAGCACAATCTCGCGGGCAGGCGCCCAGGCGAAGTCTATGGGCCGTCGGCGGCTCAGAATGGCGGCTGAAGCGGAGAGCGTCCTCCTTCCAGGAAACCGGCGCCATTGTCTGAGGTAAACCGTCGTCTGATAGCGCTTCCGAAGCCTGCGCGATAGTTGAGGGATATTCCGCGCGAAACCGAAAAAGGAGACTGCCTGGACGCAACGTTGAAGTTGGGCGCTCCGTCCCGCGGATAGCTCGATCCAGGCTCCGTCAATGTCGGTCTCCCACGCGACATCGCATGGAGAGGAATGACGGTGCACACGGGCGTCTGGAAGAATCCGGTGCACGAACGCTGTGGTCGGCAAGTTGAATCTCGACGGAGACGGTCAGGGCGATGTCGCCGGGCACGGAGGCGAGCAGCGCGCGGTCTTCGTCTACCAGATCGAGTCCTACCGCTACTGGCAGGAGCAACTCCGACGCGCCGACTTTGTCTACGGACAATTCGGCGAGAACTTCACGGTTGATAGCCTGCCTGACGACAGCGTCTATATCGGCGATCGCTACCGGATCGGCAGCGCCCTGTTCGAGGTCACCCAGCCCAGGGTGGCTTGCATGCGACGTGCCAGTGCGCTGCGCGTGCCGGACCGGCGTCTGCCACAATTGCGAGAGCGGTCTTGTCTCTAGAGAGGTCGCTTACGACCCTCAGCCGCTCAACTTGCCGGCGACCGGCAATCTGCTCATCTACTGTTCGCGTCCGGCCGGCGACGTCGTCGTCGACCTCTGACGGACAGATAGGATCATTATCAGGATCTTCTGCCGAACGAGACGCGAACAAACTCGCGACCTCCGGCTGAGGCGCCACGAGACTCAAGCGGCGCCGCATGCAGACCCGAAATCGGGACTTTCCCGGTGGGGGCCGCGAACGCCCGATGAGGCGTCCAGGCCGCTTCCCCTAGCCGATTGGCAGGCGAAGTCCTACCGGCGCCGCTTCCGTCCGGAATCGACGCCATGCCCCAAATGGCGATCCCCGCTGCGAAGATGAGCACAGGCAACCCTCTCATGGCGGCCCTCCGCTTTAACGACCCTCGGCGGGCGTCTCGCGGCGCAGAGGGCTTTAAAGAAACACCCTCGAAGGGCCGGATAGACCGCCTATCGGGGCCCAATATATGGAAGTAGCGGTCGCTCGACCGATGGCCGATTACGAAGCCCGAGCGGGGACCGGTTTGGCCCTTTGCTTTACCGCCGCCATCAGCGTCTTCGCAGCTGGGCCAGAGGAATGCGGGTTCTGGCCCGTTATCAGCAGGCCGTCACTGACGACGTAAGACGCCCAGTTCGCCTTCTTCGAGAAGATAGCGCCAAGCTTCAACATTTCATCTTCGACAAGGAAGGGCACGATTTTGGTGAGGCCGACTGCTTCTTCCTCGCCGTTGGTGAAGCCGGTGACTTCCTTGCCTTGGACCAGAAGCTTGCCATTCGGGGCCCGAACGTGCCGTAACGCTCCGGTGGAATGGCACACGATGCCGATTGGTTTGCCGGCGGCGATGAAGGACTCGATCAGGTTGATCGAGTGCTCGTCTTCGGCGAGATCCCACATCGGGCCATGGCCGCCCGGATAGAAGACCGTGTCGAAGTCTCCCTGCCTCACGCTGTCGAGGCGAACGGTCTTGCTGAGCTGCGCTTCCGCGGCCGGATCTTTCTCGAAGCGGAGGGTGAGGTCGGTGCGAAATTCAGGCTCGTTGCTCTTTGGGTCCAGCGGTGGTTGTCCGCCCTTGGGCGATGCGAGGGTGATCTCAACGCCAGCATCCTTGAAGGCGTAGTAGGGAGCTGCAAGCTCTTCGAGCCAAAATCCGGTCTTGCGGCCCGTGTCGCCCAGCTGGTCGTGCGAAGTCAGCACCATCAAGATTTTCAATTTCCTGCTCCCTTCATCGAGCCATCGAAGATCCGGCAGGAGCGGCGTCTTCGGCATCCGGTCCGCGACGGGCCATGCTCCAAACAAACTCACAATGACGTGGCGCTCGGAGGACCGCCATTGTGCGATGGTGTCGCGGATACCATCGTATCGCGCGCCGCGGCGCGCAGCTCCCGGCGGCGACTAACCCGTCGAGTTGTTGTTCCGGTCATTCAACTCGGTCGCGCGCCGCGCAAGTCTTTGTTGCTTACGGCGCCTTCGTCCAATGGCGATCGGCCGTTCATGAGGTCATGATTTTTGGCGACGATGTCGCTAAGCTCGGGAAGACTGTCCGGCTATTTCGGACGAAGGGAGTGAGCGAGCATGGCGACCCCCGACACGCTTCGCTATGCGAGGATTCCTCTGACCCATGGACCTGGCGCCATTCCCGCCGTTGGGTTTGGCACGCTGATCCACGATCCTCTCGCCGCCAAGCAAGCGAGCAAGACCGCACTGGAAGTCGGATATCGGCATCTCGATTGTGCTGAGCGATACCGCACTGAAGAGGCCGTTGGCGAGGCGATGCAGGAGACGTTCAGGGCGGGGAAAATTCGGCGCGAGGACGTTTTCGTCACGACGAAGCTATGGAACACCAATCACCGTCCTGAACGGGTCAAGCCCGCCTTTGACGCCAGCCGGCGGCGACTGCAAATCGACGATGTCGACTGCTATATGATTCATACCCCTTTTGCCTTTCGGCCCGGCGACGATCAGGACCCGACTGACGAGCGCGGTCAGGTCGCCTATGATTCCGGGGTGACGTTGCTCGAGACATGGCAAGCGCTTGAACGTCTGGTCGACGAAGGTCGGTGCAAGTCGATCGGGCTCTCGGACATCACCCTGGAGACGTTGCGCGAGATCTTTGCCGCCGCTCGCATCAAGCCAGCGTCGGTCCAGGTCGAGTGCCACCCGTATTTCCCGCAATGGGATCTCCTCGACTTCTGTCGCGAACACGGGATTGTCGTACAGGCGGGGGCGCCATTGGCGCATGCCTCGTCGCCCAGAATCGTCGACGACCCGGTGATCAAACGCATCGCGGAGCAAGTCCACAAGACGCCGGCTCAGGTTGCTCTCGCCTGGGCCGTGCAACGCGGAACCGCGGTTTTGATGAGTTCGACCAAGCCTGACCGCATCCGGGAGAATTTTGAGATCTCAGCCCTGCCTGAAGAGGCCATGCAGGAGATTCGGGACGACATAACGACGAACATTCGGTTCAATCCTGTGGTCGAGACTGGCGTGCCGGGATTCATCCGGGCCAACGAAGAGCGCGCAGGGACGGCAGCGCGCCCGGCCTCGCCGGCCGCTGCGGCGACCGCGACAGGAGGAAAGGCGACCACGACGGGAAGCTGAGCCCGATGCGCCGTCCGGGCTCATCTCGATATCATGACGGCAGGAGGTGATCATGTTGCGGAAATCTTGGCGCGGGGCGGATTGATTAAATCGCGCGCCGCCTCAACCCAGCCCTTTCCCAAAGGGACAGGGGTCGTCCTCAGAGGACAACCGCTGACTTCATCTCGCCGGCGAGTTCATTGTAGCAGACCGTCCACGCCTCGCGGACCGCGGGCGTGAAGTCTTCATCTAGCGCCTGTTCGAGGGTCCAAAGCAGCGCTTCCCGCAGTGCGTCGTAGTCGACGAGCGTGACTCCGTAGTCGACATGCCGAGCGCCAAGATCTCGCACCGCCGGCAGGATCCGGCCCGGCTCATGCAAGTTGTAGACGATCATGGTGAGCATTGTCATTAGCTTGACGCCTTGAATGCGCATGTCGTTCTTGAACAGCGGACGAAATGTCGGATTCAAGGCGAACAACCGTTCGTAGAACAGCGCACCGGTCACCTCCGGCATCATCGCCAGCTTGCTGAAGGTCGTGCGGACAAGTTCCTGCTCCGCCGCATTCACGATGTTGGCTCCTCTGCCCCGCGCGCGGGCCCGCTCAATCGCCTTCCCGCCACGCCTCACGGAACGCAACGGGGGCGTTCCCGAACTCGCTCACGAACGTACGGTAAAATGTCGCCATGCTGTTGAACCCCCAGCCGAAGGCGATGTCGATCACTGACCGGCCGGTTCCCGTAGCTCCGGCGACGGCGTCGCGGCATCGGAGCAGCCGCTGTCGCAGAACGTATCGGGCGAAACTATCGCCAGTCGGCTCGAACCGCCGATGCAGCTGGCGCACCGATATGCCGAGCGCGGCAGCGGCGCTGGCGGGGGTCAGCCCAGGATCGGCAAGGTGCAGATCGACGTACCGCTTCACCGCGGCGAGCTGCGCCGACCGCAGCGAGATTCGCCCCCGCTCGGCGCCGTCGTCAGAGGCTCCGCACGCCAGCGCCACGAGGCCGCAGAGGTTGTGCAACACCGCTTCGCCGAGTTCGTCGGGAAGGAGCGGCGCCTGCTCCTTCGCCGCATCCATGGCTGCGCCGAGGAGCGAGCCGAGCGGGGAAGGGCCGGGCAGCCGAAACGGGCGCGCCAGTCGGCCCCCGGCCAGAAGCGGCGAAAGCGCAGCTTGCGGGATAACCAGCATCCCGAACGAGGCTGCGCCGCTCGATTCCGCATCGAATCGCCATTCGGTCGAGCTCACGCAAAAGTCGCCCGGCTCGTGAATGAGGTCGACCGGTGTGCTTCGCGGGGCGGCCCTCCAGATCACAGGACGGCGGTATCGTCGGACGAAGAACGCCTCGGTCTTGTCCCTAGCGACATCGGCGGCGGTGCGCTGCACCTTCTCGAGCCCCAATTCGATATCAAGCAGCGCAAATTCGCGCGCAACCTGCCCGCCCGCTTCGGCGCGAAAGGCGCTGGGGTCCGGGATCTCGCCCGGTGTGATGCTATGGGCCTGTTTCGCGAAGTAGTCGCACCAGAACCCAACGCGGTCGCGTGGCGGTAGATCGTCAGTGGAAAAATGGACTCGCGTAGCCATTCTCCATGAGGCCCAAAGCTCCGATGCGAGGCATCCTAAATCGGTCGTGTGGGTAAAGCGAGCCGCAAAACCTCGGGCCGGCGTGGCCTTTGGAGACGGTCGCGCGGTGCGAACCTTGTCCTGATTGGCGCTGAATGAGACGCAGCACGGCGTTCGGCGAGACGACGATGCCCGCAGCCCTAATTATCTTTTGACATCGTGTTCTCATTCACGGTGGATGATAGTGGCCACAACTTACGACAGTCGCATGGTCCCAGGAATATCGGCCATGAAGGCGACCTGCAGCACGGAGTCAGGACGAGATCAATCGAGAAAGGTCGGACCCGAGAAATCGATCGGTATTTTTCTTTCTCTCTTCGTTCGCGGGGCGGCGGTTAGTTTGAACCTCCTGAGACTTTCGCGGGGCGCTTTGGCGGCTCCGCTCTCAGAAAGAACGAAACTATATGCCGATCTTGCCAGCGCAAATATGCTGGCAAGCGCTATCAAAGCGTCTCAGGGTCTCTCTAGCGAGATCGATCTGCCGAAGGTGATCGATCGGCTGATGACGATCGCGCTCGAGAACGCGGGCGCGGATCGCGGCCTTTTGATACTCCCGGCGGGGGAAGAATATCTGATCGAGGCGGAGGCGCGGGCGAACGGCAGTCAGATCGAAGTGACGCTGCGCCAAGAGCCGATCACGCGAGTTGCCTGCCCCGAATCTCTCGTCCGCTATGTAATCCGCACGCAGGAAAGCGTGATGCTCGGTGACGCCGCCACACCCAACCTGTTCTCCGCCGACGACTATCTGCGCGGTCGACAATCTAAGTCGATCCTCTGTCTGCCATTGATCAAGCGACGGGAGTTGACCGGGATTCTTTTTCTCGAAAACGCGCTCACTCCACACGCATTCACCCCGGCCCGGATCGGGGTCCTGGAGCTATTGGCGGCGCAAGCAGCGGTCTCGCTGGAGAATGCGCGTCTCTACGTCGATCTGAAAGATCGGGAGGCGAAGGTCCGACGCCTGGTCAACTCGAATATCATGGGGATTTTGATCAGAACTCTCGACGGTCAGATTCAGGAGGCCAATCAGGCGTTTCTCGAGATCGTCGGATTTGATCAGACGGACGTCGCGGCGGGTCGATTACGCCGCTCAGAGATGACGCCGGCGGAATGGCATGACCGCGACGAGCAGGGTCTGGCTGAACTGAGGACGAGGGGGACCGCCCGGCCATACGAGAAGGAGTACTTCCGGAAAGACGGCAGTCGCGTGCCGGTGCTGGTCGGATCAGCAACGTTCGGTGAAGGGCGGCACGGCATCGTCGACTTCGTCGTCGATCTGTCCGATCGAAAGCGAGCCGAGGACGCAGAGCAGCGCTACCACGAGGTTCATATGCAACTCGTGCACGCGAACCGGGTGGCGACATTGGGGCAGCTGTCTGCTTCGATTGCGCACGAGATCAACCAGCCGCTGGCGGGCGTCATCACCAACGCGAGCACCGGACTGCGCATGCTGGCGGCCGATCCGCCCAACATCGAGGGCGCGCGCGAGACCGCGCGGCGCACGATTCGCGACTGCAACCGTGCGAACGAGGTGATCAAGCGATTGCGGGCGCTGTTCGGCAAGAAGGAGCTTACGATTGAACCGGTCGATCTCAATGAGGCGACGCGAGGGGTAATCGCGCTGTCGTTGAGCGAGCTTCAGCGCGAGGGGGTGATCTGGCGGGCCGAGCTTGCCGACGACCTGCCACTGGTCCGCTGCGATCGGGTGCAGCTCCAGCAGGTGATTCTAAACCTGCTCCGAAACGCCCTCGAACTCGATGAGCGCGGTGGATGACCGCCCGAAACAGTTGATCATCAGAACGGCGATCAGCGAGCCCGATCACGTGACGCTTGCGGTGCAAGATTCTGGTCGAGGCGTGGACCCAGCAAACCTCGAGCGCATCTTCGACGCCTTTTACAGCACCAAGATCGGCGGTCTGGGGATGGGCCTGTCGGTCTGCCGCGCGATCGTTGAGGCGCATCGGGGCAAACTATGGGCCACTACTGGCGCGCCACATGGCGCGACCTTTCAGCTGACGCTCCCTGTGATCGCCGACGACGGATCCGTTCGGAATCTTTTCGCCGCTCCAGGCTCAATGACGCCGTGAGTTCTCACGCGCCTCCGCGGCGCGCCTCGCTGATGCTCCTTTGGTATCGCCGACACGTTCGTCCAATGGCGGTCAACTGTCCGTCGCGTCATGTTCGATCGGAACGATGAGGCGGAAAATTCGCGGAGCCTGTCAATCTAAGGCAGGGGCGCCGTGTGATCTGCGGCCGATTTGGACATACCGCAATTCGAGAGGCTTGGACATGAGTACGCTTTCCGCCGCGAGACCTTCTGCCAGCGTCGTGAACGGCGGCCACGTGAACGCAATCAAGGAAAAAGCAAAGCTGCTCAGCATCTATTCAATGATGGCGACGACGGCCGCAGGCTCTGGACATCCGACGTCGTGCATGTCCGCGGCCGAGCTGGTGGCTGGAGTGTTTTTTCACGCGATGAAGTTTGATCCGAAGAACGCGCACTCGGATGAAAACGATCGTTTCGTGCTCTCCAAGGGTCATGCGGCGCCATTGCTGTACGCCGCGCTGGCCGAGGCGGGCGTGTTTCCGGTTTCGCGGCTTATGACGCTCAGGCAGTTCACGAGCGAGCTCGAGGGGCACCCAACGCCGCGGATCCATGGCGTGGACGCCGCGACAGGATCGTTGGGCCAAGGGCTTTCGGTTGGCTCGGGCTTGGCGATCGGCGCGCGGATGGATAAGAGCCCGACGCGAGTTTACGTGCTTACCGGCGACGGCGAATTGGCGGAAGGGCAGGTGTGGGAAGCGGCTGCATTCGCTGCCCATTACGACCTCGATAATCTGACCGTGATCGCCGACATAAACCGGCTCGGCCAGAGCGAGCCGACGATGTATCAGCACGACATGGAACGTTACCGGCTGAAATTCGAGTCGGAAGGTTTCGATACGCAAGTGATCGACGGACATGACGTGGCCGCGGTGCTCGCCGCCCTCGATCGCGCCAAGGCCGTGAAAGGGCGGCCGCAGGCCATTGTGGCGCAAACAATCAAAGGCCACGGCTTCAGCTTGGTCGCCGACAAACTGAACTGGCACGGCAAGCCGTTCTCGAAGGAACAGCTCGCCGTCGCGATAGCGGAAAAAGGCGGCGGACCGACGATCCCGCCTGATCCCGGAAAATCGTTCGAGCGAACATCGCTGCCGAAGCCGGCCGAATTCGGTGCTCCCGCCGCGCCGGATTACGCCAAAGACGCCAAGGTGGCGACGCGTGAAGCATACGGCTTCGCGCTGAAGCGGCTTGGAGCTGCGAACCCGCATGTGGTCGCGATCTCGGGCGACGTTAAGAACTCGACATTTTCGCAAGCATTCGGCGACGCGTACCCGGACCATTTCTGGCAGGGATATATCGCCGAGCAGAATATGGTGAGCGTCGCGGTCGGATTGCAGGCGCGCGGCAAGACCCCTTTTGCCGACACCTTCGCCTGTTTCCTTTCGCGCGCTTATGACAATGTGCGCATGGCGGCGATCAGTCGCGCGAATATCAATCTGTGCGGGTCGCATTGCGGCGTCTCGATCGGTGAGGACGGACCGTCGCAGATGGCGCTCGAAGACATCGCAATGTTCCGCGCGGTGCATGGCTCGGCTGTTCTCTATCCGAGCGACGCCGTCTCGGCCGAGCGCCTGACGGAAGCGATGGCTCGGCGCGCCGGCGTCAACTACTTGCGCACTTCGCGGCCGAAAATGCCCATTCTTTATTCGACCGACGAGGAATTCTCGATTCCCGGTTTCAAAGTGCTGCGTAAGGGCGCGGACGACAAGGCGACGGTGGTCGGCGCCGGCGTTACCCTACACGAGGCGCTCAAGGCGGTGGATCTACTCAAAGCCGCTGGAATCACGGTTCGGGTGATCGATCTCTACTGTGTGAAGCCGCTGGATGGCGCAGCGCTGTCGGCCGAAGTGGGCGAGACCGATGGGCGGCTTGTCACCGTGGAAGATCATTGGCCGGAGGGCGGATTGGGCGAGGCCGTGTTGCATGCCTTGGCTGCGGCGGGCGCGGCGCCGGCGAAATTCAAACTGCTGGCGGTGAACGCCTTGCCGCATTCCGGCAAACCGGATGAGCTTGTTGATGCGTTCGGGATCTCTGCGCGCCACATTGTCGAGGCTGTGAAGGCGATCTTGTAGGGAATTCGCCCGCGGTCCAGGACGGGGAGCGCAACATGCCCCTAAGCGAAGCTAACGCAGCCCTCGCGCAAGCGCGTATTCGGCCGGTTACCAATACGGAAGGCGCGGGTCCGATAACCACGATCGCCGGGTTCCCGGTCTCGGCCTGGGTCTTCGCCTTGCGGACCTGGGCCGCGATGATGTTGGCGCTGTACGCGACGTTCTGGCTGCAGCTCGAGAGCCCCTCGATCGCCGCGCTCACCGTCGGCATTCTCGCCCTGCAGACGCGGGGGCAAGCCTACCAAAAGGCCGTGTACCGGATCGTCGCCACTGTTATCGGCATTGTCGCGTCATTTGCGATCGCTGGGTTGTTCCCGCAAACTCGCGAACTGTTCATGGTCGGCTTCGCGGGCTGGCTCGGGCTCTGCGTCTACGTCGGTGGACTTTTGGACGGCAACAGGGCCTACGGCGCCGTGCTGGCCGGTCTTACGGTTGCTCTGGTTGCCGTGACCCAGATCAATTCGCCGCAGAATGTTTTCTTGGCTGGCGTCAACCGCGGCGCGGTGATCGTCGTAGGAATTGCCGCGCTTGCCCTGGTAAGCGACGTGTTCGCCGCCCCGAACGTCCATACGGGTCTGTCCGGGAAGCTCGCGGCGGCCCATCGGCGCGTCCACGCCTTCGCGCTCGCCAGCCTCCGCGGGGAGAGCGCAGACCCCACCCAGTCGGCGAATCTGCTGCGCGAGATCACCGCTCTTCATCCCGACATCACGGCGCTCGCCTCCGAATCGAGCGATGGCGGGGCGCGTGGCGCGGCGGCCCGGAGCGCCGCTGTGGCGTTGGTCGCCGAGGTCGCCGCCGCGGGCGCACTGGCGTCGCTCCCCGCCACGACCTTGCCGTCTGTTCGGAAAGCGCTTGGCGAGGCACTCGGCGATGGCCTCAGGGAGGAGAGCCGTGCGTTGCAGCTTCGCTTGCAGCGGCACGCGGATGTTACGTGCGCCGACCCGCACGACGCGCTCTTCGCGCGCCATGCCCTGGGCCTACTGATCGAGAATCGGCGCGCGGGGGACGCCATCGAAGACCTGAAGGCGGGTCGCGATCCTGCGCGCCATATCCAGGCCCCGATCTACCGCTCGCGTCGGGCGGCCGTTCGAAACGGTCTGCGTGCCTTTCTGGTGGTGCTGATCTCCGGCGTCCTGTTTTCCCTCGGGGGCTGGCCCTTCGCGTCGGAGGGTCTAAACTGGGTTGGGGTCTTCATCGCCTTGAGCGCGACCAACCCGAACCCGCGTGCCTTCGCGGCCAACGCTGTTATCGCGATGCCGATCGCCGCGCTGCTTGCCGGCGTCACCGAATTCCTGATCCTCGACGGCGTCGACCAGTTTCCCCTTCTGGCGATCGGCATGGCGCCAAGCGTCCTTGCCGCCGCCTTGCTGTTCACGATGCCTAACCCAAGACTGGCCGGAATCTCATTCTTGGTGCTCGTTTTCTTCCCGGTGATGCTCTCCCCGACGAACCCGCAGAGCTATAACCCCGAGACCTACCTGTTCTCGAACCTGATGATGATCACCGCTGCTGTCCTGGTGTTCGTTCTTGTGCGAACTCTCTTCCCGACCTCCGACGCGCTCCGGCGCCGCTGGTTCCTGGCGTCGGCGCGAGCGGAGATGCGCGACCTCCTCGCCGGCGGCGGGTCTGGGCGCCTGGACGACGAGGCGCTGTTCCGCGAGGCGGACCGGATCGGACAACTGGCCGCTCTCCAGCCCGCGGACAGAAATCAAGGCCGTGACGACCTTCGTCAAGCTCTCGACATCTTCGGATGCGCGGCGGCAGTGCGAAGGGTCAGAACAACGCTCGCCGAACTGCCCGCTCGCACGGGCGGGGGCCTGGTTGGGGACGCAAATTCGGCCCTGGCCGCCTGCGATGCGCTGGGCCTCCGCCGCGTCGCCGCCGATCTCGCGAGTTCGGCGACTAAGCTCGCTCATGACGGTCAGGCAGTCGCTCGCGCGGGCAGCCTGGATCTGATCTGGGTTGCTTTTCTTTTCGACGCCAGCCCCTTTCGCCTCGAGGCACGACGATGGACGATCCGATGATGCACGGCTTTCCCGAACTGACGATCGGCGGGGTGCTTGTCGCTCCTTTTGTGATCTACGCGGCCGCCGCCGTCGCGGTCTTCACCGCGCTCCGCCCGTTACTCCACCTGGTTGGCTTCGACCGCGCTTTCGTTAGTCCGGCGGTCGCGGAACTGAGTCTCTACGTCTCGATCCTCGCAATGCTGATCGTGCTGTTCTAGCGGAGGCGTCCTTGCAATCGCCGGATTTGATCTTAGAGGATCAAACGAAATCCAAAATCGCCGAGCCCAGCCCAGGCCCGACCGCTCGCTCAGTGCACTACGTCGCCTCGTCAGCGCAAGGCAAAGAGGCTGGCCCTGTCCCGGAAGGGCGATCGCATCCGAGCGGGCGTCCGGGCGTCGAGCCAATGCCGACGCTCAAGGAGCCGTTGTCCGAAGGCCCGGGGCGCGTGGCTCGTTTCACCCGGGCCATGCTCAGGACGACGGCAACCTTGCTCATCCTCGCTGTAGCCCTGCTCGCGGCCGCGCTCATCTGGGACTACTACGTCACCGCGCCCTGGACCCGGGACGGCAGCGTTCGGGTGCAGGTCGCGAACGTGGCGCCGCAGGTATCTGGGCAGATCACCGAAATCCGGGTCGTCGACAACCAGTACGTTCACGAGGGCGACGTGCTCTACGTCATCGATCCCTTTGATTTTCAGGTGGCGCTCGACACCGCCAAGGCGCAACTGCGCGAGAAAGCCGCCGATCTGCTGGTGAAGCGAATGCAAGCCGAGCGCCGGCAGCACCTCACCAACCTTTCCACAACGCCGGAGGAGCAGCAGCTCTATGTGGGCGCCGCGACTCAGGCGCAGGCGGCCTTCGATGCGGCCCAGCGTGAGGTCGCCCAGGCCGACATAAACCTGAAGCGCACCGAGGTGCGCAGTCCGGTGAACGGCTACGTCACCAACTTTCTTCTGCGGGTCGGCGATTACGCCCATACGGGCGAGACCAACATCTCCGTGATTGACGCAGACAGTTACTGGATCGACGGCTATTTCGAGGAAACCAAGATGGCGCATATCTGCATCGGCGACCGCGCCGAAGCGGAGCTGATGGGCTACCGCGATCCGATCATCGGGCGGGTCGAAAGCGTGACCCGTGGCATCAGCGTCTCAAACGCCTCGCCAAGCACTCAGGGCCTGCCCAATGTCGATCCGGTTTACACCTGGGTGCGGCTGGCCCAGCGCGTTCCGGTGCGCATCCGGATCACCCATGTCCCCACCGGCGTCCCGCTCGTTTCGGGCATGACTGCGACGGTGACAATCCGCGACGCCGGGGCGCAGGAAAGCGGCGGCTGGCTCCGCCAGCGCCTCGCGAGCCTCGAGGTTGGCCCTGCGCGCCCCTCGCCAGACTGCGTGCCGCGGATCGGCAATGAGAATGGCGCAATCGCCATCCTTCCCACGCCCAAACCGGCGGTGCCACTCAATCCCACAGAGATCAACCCGGGCCTCGCGCCCGATATGGACGCCTCACCCCGCGGGCAGTGAGCCCGACGTGCCAGGCGTCAAATCACGGTTTGATTGGCATCTGTTCGTAAGTCCGAGTCGAGGTGAAGAGCCGCAGTGGTCTAGCGCAACGGACGCGCGGTCTATCTCTTAAGTCTCAAACTTCTGCGGTATTCGTCGATGAGGAAGCGGAACTGCGAGAGCGCAAGGCAGAGTTATTGGCGTAGGAGCGGGCATTGAGCTCATTGGACTTCATTGATCGCGCCGCCATTCCCCGCGCGGATCGACTAGGCATCGCCTTCGGCCTGGAGCGGTTCGCGTTCATTCCGTTCAGGGCTCCGACGGTGACCATTCTAGCCGCGCTCGCGATCGCCGTTCTGGCCGTCCTGGGAATTCAACGCATCAAGACCGACAACTCGCTGAGCCAGTTGTTTCGGTCGGAAGATCCGACGTTCAAACAATTCGAACAGACTTCTCGCCAATTCCCGTCGAGCGAGTACGACGTCCTAATCGTCTTGAGCGGCGAAACGTTGCTCGCCCGCGAGTCGGTCGAGAAGCTGGGCTCGCTTGTCACTGATGTGCAATTGATCGATGGAACGCGCGGTGTTCTCTCAATGTTTTCCGCGCGTCAGCCCGCCCCGGAGGGGGGGCCGCCTGAACCCCTCTTTCCCGACCCCCTACCGGAGGGGAGCGCCTACCATGCGCTCATGGACCGGGTGAAGGACAATCCTATCATCCGCGGCAAGCTCCTCTCGGACGACGGCCGGCTCGCTGTCGCCATCCTTTCGCTCGAACCCTCCGCCGTCGATGGCGGCAAGCTCGACGCGGTCGTGAACGACATCCGCCGGACGGCGGACGGGGACCTGCAAGGGACCGGACTTAAGGCGGAATTGACCGGCGTGCCGGTCATGCAGCTCGCAATCCGACGCGCCCTCGAGCGCGACCGCATCCTCTATAACGCCGTCGGGTTCGCGCTCGGATGCGGGATCGCTGGGCTCTTCTTCCGCCGCCTGTCGCTGATGCTGATCGCCGCCGGCCCGCCGCTGCTTGCGATTGTCTTCGCGCTGGGCGCGCTCGGGTGGCTTGGGTTTCGCCTCAACATGTTCCTGAACGTGATGACGCCGCTTATCATGGTGATCAGCTTTTCCGACAGCATGCAGCTCACGTTCGCGGCGCGCGATCAGTTGATGGCGGGCAGGGACAAGTGGACGGCCTTCCGCAACGCGATAGTGATCGTCGGACCGGCGTGCGTCCTAACCCACGCCGCGGCGGGCCTATCCTTGCTCGGCCTGCTCAGCTCTTCGAGCGACCTCATTCGCGGCTTCGGCGAAGCGGGATTCTTGTCGACCGCCATCGCTCTCGTCACAACCCTCTCGCTCGTTCCTGCATTCGGCGTGCTGCTGATCCGCGACGAGGCGCGCCTGGTCGCGACTTTAAGGGCCGCGGATCCCGGCGTGGCCACGCTCCGCCGTTTCTGCGGCTGGATCGCCCGGCACATGGTCAGCCGTCCGGCCCTTTTTAGCGTCGTGGACCTCGCGGTCGTCGCCTGTCTTGCCGTCGTCTACTCCGGCCTCCAGCCGAGCTATCGCCTCGCTGACCAGGTTCCCAATAAGGAGCGGGCGCTGTCGGCGAGCGGGCGGCTCGAACTCGGAGATCAGCGGTTCGAACCCGATCCAAGTGCTCATCACATTCCCTCCGGGGTTGGGCCTTTATACGCCGCAGACGCTGGCGACGATCGCCGACGTCCAAAGAGTTGTAGAGAGCCAGCCTGGGGTCGGCAACGTGTGGTCTGTGGAATCCTTGCGGCGCTGGCTGGCCGAGCAAATGGGGCTGACCGGCGTCAGCGCGCTCCGCCAATACGTTGATGAGCTTCCGCTCTTTCTCGTGCGGCGCTTCGTTGCAGCGGACGAGAACTCGGTCGTCGTCTTCGGCCTCGTGCCAGACAAGAATCTGCCGCAACTCGTGCCGATTGTCGACCAGCTCGACGTGCGGCTCAACGCTGTGCGCGAGGCTGACCCAGGCTACGGGATCGCCGTAACTGGACTCCCTGTGATCGCCGCGCGCAACAGCGCCGGCATGATCAACAAGCTCAATCGGGCGCTGACTTTCGAATTCGCCTTCATCGCTGCCTTTATCGGGCTTGCGTTCCGCTCGGTCCGCATCGGACTCGCCTGTCTGCCGTCGGGAATCTTCCCGATCGTGGCCGCTGGCTCGGTGCTCCGGCTTCTGGGCTACGGGCTCCAGTTTTCCGCCGTCGTTGCGCTGACGGTCTCTTTCGGCCTCAGCTTGAGCGCGACCATCCACTTCCTCAACCGCATGACGCAGGAGAGACAAAGCGAAGCCGATCCCGCGATCGCAGTCGAGAAGGCGACAGTTCTCATGGGGCCCGCGCTCATCTTGACCGCTCTTGTGCTCGCCTGCGGCCTCGCGGCGCTCGTCTTTTCCGACCTTCCGCCGCTTCGCCTGTTCGGCTGGCTGGGCGCGCTCGCCATGCTCGCAGCGCTTGTCGCCGATCTCCTGATTCTAAGACCGGTCATCACTTTCCTGCTCCGCTTGGAGCGCCGCCACGCGCCCGCGCTCAAGCCGACGATAGTTTCATGATTATGGTTTGCCAGGAGGACGACAATGCCCACGACCTTGCTTTCAGTTCGCTTCCCGCGTTTCGACCCGGCGCCGGCCGCCATGGTCATTGCAGCGAGTCTCATCGCTTCGCAGTCTGCCGCTGGGGCGGCTAGTCCGTTTGAAAAGTTCGTCGGCGTCTGGAGGGGCGCCGGCGAGATCGTGGGAACGAATGGCCACCGCGAGTTGATCCGCTGCCGAGCCCAATACACGGAAGCGAAAGAGGGTTTGGCTCTAAACGAGTCAATTGTGTGCGCGAGCGAAAGCTTCAAGCTTGACATTACCAGCTACGTCGAAGCTTCCGGCGAGGGGGTCCAGGGATACTGGAAGGAAGCTTCGCGAGACGTATCCGGTCACGTGACTGGACGTATCTCCGCAGGCCGCTTCGAAGGCGAATTGAGCGCTGCCACCTTTAGCGCCGGGATCTCGCTCACGTCCAACGGCCGAGCCCAGGCTGTAAGCATCCAGCCCAGCGGCGGAGACGTCTCCGACATGCACATCGAGCTGAAGCGTAGTGGCTGAGAAGTCGATGGGTCTTCCGCGGGGAACGTCCGCCGGGAGAGGTTTTGCCGGTGAAGTCGCGGTCCTTCGACAATTTGAACTGCCGGACCCGATGGGGCTGGAAACCGTCCGCCCGCAAGATGCGCTGCACCCAACTGACGCTGATGCCGGCCGCCTCCGCAATGGCAACGCCGGTGCATGCGAGTTCTCGCTGGATGAGGCCTCCGCAACACCTCCCGCAGAGTAAACTTCGAGATGATACGAATTCGAGGTTCTACCCGATTCTTGCAGCCATTTTCACGAGACTAGCAAGAGACTTGGCGCCCATTTTTCGCATGACCTGACCTCGATGCGCCTTCACCGTGATCTCGCTGATCCCGAGCTCGCCGCCAATCTGCTTGTTCAACAGTCCGGAGACCACCAGTCCCATGACCTGTTGTTCGCGGTGACTGAGGGATCCGTAACGGTCTCGTAGCTCGCGCACCTCCGTCTCTTCGCGAAGCGCGATCTTGCTACGCTCGAGCGCTCGTTCGATAGCTCCCAGCAGCACGTCGTCACCAAACGGTTTCATCAAGAACTCGACGGCTCCCCCCTTCATTGCCTCGACCGTCGTAGGAATGTCGCCATAGCCGGTGATAAAGATGATCGGCATATCCTTCCGATCTGCTGCGACGGCTTTTTGCAAATCAAGACCATTGAGCCCGGGAAGCCCAACGTCGAGAATGAGGCAGTTTGGGACACCAACGCGCGGTCGAGACAGAAACTCTCGGGCGGATTCGAATGTCTCGGGCTGCCACCCCGCAAAGCGGATCAGCAATTCAAGCGCTTCGCGCACCGAGAAATCATCGTCCACCACGAATACAACCGGCGTCTCAAGCGACGTGGCTGACGCTTTTGTTGCATGATCAGGCGCGGTACCTGAACTCATGTGCGTCCTCTAATGTTCGAGAGCGCCCGCACCGTTAGCGCGGAGCGCTGTATTGAGGGCATTCCGCAACGCTATATCACTAAATGGTTTGAAAAGGCACTCCGCCGCGCCTTGCTCGACGAGGCGCCGCCGGGTCGCCTCGTCTCCATGCGCGGTGATGTAGACAATCGGAATTTGTTGCCGGCGAAGCGCCAATTCTCGCTGAAGATCGGGCCCGGACATGCCCGGCATCGATAGATCGAGGATGAGACACTTGGTCGAGCCGACGCAATCCGATACGAGGAATTCCTCCGCCGAGGAAAATGCTTGAACGGAATAGCCGAGCTCCTTTAGCAAATCTGGTAGCGCCTCACGGATGGATTCGTCGTCATCAACGACTGACACGAGTAACGGTTTAGCCATTAGGTTTCCTTGCGACATGCGGCGCGTCTGTCGCAAGTATCTGAATGGGGTTAAGACTGCGGATGTCGGTTATATCTTCAAATTGTCGAGAAATAGCAAACGAAAATATGGCTACCGGGCCACCTTTTACGATCACCCATCGTCGACCATCATCAACTTCGATCATGGAGCAACTCTCCAAAAATCCAATAGCGTCCAACAATTCGCCCCTGCGTAGAACACTCCGAACGCACGATCCGCAATTGAAAGTTCCCATTGCGCCCCGACCGTCTCGCACACTCACATGCATCTTATCGCCTGCGTGTCGCGCAGATCATGGACTTGCGCGAAGGCGGCTAGGTCGATCCTATCGTCAGGGGAGACCAATGCCTCAAACTCACCGATCAAGCGGCTAAGCTCGCTCATTTGACGCCACCGGTGATCCGCTGCTTAAAAATGCGCCACTTAATGGGCGAAGGTCTATAGTACCTTGGTGTCGGTCAAAAGGGAGCGGGAAGCCGCTCGGGCGATAGTCGGCGCACAATGTCTTGGACACCCGACTGCCGGCGGTTCAGTTGAATTGCCGTGCCTTGATTAGCCGGTTGCGTTTAGTCCAACTAACTAGCTCGTGTACTTATAAACCTGCCGACGTGACGTGGCGGAGGCTAAGTCTGCTTTGTCCGGTTGTGGTGCAAACATCAAACATTGGAAGTCGAGCCAAGCAGGAGTTCTGGGGCTTGACGTGGATCACGCGGCAAGCACTGCATACCAAATTTCAGGTGCGGTTTTGTTTTTGATGCGAAGCTTGCCGAGTTTGAACTGACTTTTCCTGATCCGATGCATGAGTTGGATGCCGGAGATCGTCGTTGCGGCTTGGCGGAAATTCTTGAGGCCGAGCATCGGAGCGAGCCGAAGCTTGACGGATGGGTGATCCTGTTCGACCCGATTATTCAAATATTTTGAGGATCGGATCTCGCATTGATTGCCCTCGGGATGTTCGCCGAGAGCCTCTTTGACCGCCCGATGAGAGGCCTGATAGCCATCGAGCGTAATCTTTTGCGGCAGTCGACCCTGGCGCACGAACGCCCGCCGGAAGAAGGCCTTGGCCGCCGCGAAGTCCCGTTTGGCGCGCAGCAGGAAATCGACGGTCTTTCCCTCTTTGTCGACGGCACGATAGAGATAGGTCCAGCGTCCTTTGATTTTGACGTAGGTTTCGTCGACGCGCCAGGAGCGACCCGCGAGGCGGGCGAAGCGGTTCCAGCGCTTTTCGAACTCCGGGACATAGCGTTGGATCCAACGCATGATCGTCGTGTGCGCCAGTGAGAGCCCGCGTTCAGCCATCATCTCGACGAGATCGCGAAAGCTGAGTTTGTATCGCAGATACCAGCGGACACAGAGGACAATGATCTCCCGATCGAAGTGGCGTCCTTTGAAGAGTTCGTCCACGCTCAACATGCAAGTCAGCTTCACCAAGAGTTACGCAGCCGCGAAATATGCTCGCCTTCTGATCTTTGCACCAGAACCGTCACGGGAACCTGAATTTGCGACGCGATGTCTGGAAGTCACAACTCGGCCTTATGCTGCCGTCGCGGCTCGCCACGTCCGGAACGCTTCGTCTCTGAGGAAGCGGAGCGTGTTGCGGGACGTGAGATGGCGCTGGACGTTGAACGTGTTGTGGACGCCGGCATGAACGGACAGGAACCGTTGGGCTGATCCGGGCGATTTGAACCGCTGCATCTTGCGTTCGCGTCGTCGCGTCGGCTGATGCGAATTCTCGGCCCGATTGTTCTTCCGCAAGCCCTGCTCATGGCGAGCCGACAACCCATCTCCGACTTGGCCGCGCCGTAAGAGCGCAGTTGGTCGGTCACCAGCACATCGGGGGCGAAGCCTTGTTTCTTGA
>CAVZWU010000026.1:0-98848 GCA_963779095.1 uncultured Alphaproteobacteria bacterium
CAAGGTTCCGCCCGGCGGCGCGGCGACACCGCCGACGATCACGTCGCCGACCTCGCCCTCGGCGTGGCAGGTGATCACGTGGATGATCTTGGAGGTGCGCATGGTCGCCGTCTTATGCCTCCGGGTCGTCTTAGCTGAACAGCCCTCCGTGCGCGCCGGCGACCGCGCCGATGATGGTGATCCCCGCCGCCGCGAGCAGGACGATGTGAGCGCGCGCCAGACGCCGCAGGAGGGCCCGGGGATCTCGCGCCGCTTCCGCCGCCAGCCGTGCGTGAGCGACCGGCTCGATTACGAACACGATCACCATGAACAGCGCCCAGACCAAAACCATGGCGTCGAGCCACCAAAACCCTGGATCGGCGAATTGAGCCCAGAGGTCGAGGCGCCAAGCCATCCACAGTCCGGTCGCCCCCGCAAGCGGGATCGACCACCGCACTTGCGCCGAGAAGCGCTTTTCGATCGCCTCGAACAGCGCCCAGCCCTGGCCAGCGTCTTCGCGCGCCCGCGCCATGGGCAGCGCGACCAGCGTGACGAACGCGACGCCCCCGATCCAGTGGGTGATGAACAGGACATGCAACGCTCGGGCGAGTTCGATGTCGTCGAGATGGCTCATGCGCGCGCCCGATCCAAGCCGGTGGTCCGCGCGAGCCTATCAGCTCAGGCGCGGCGGCGAATACGCCAAAGGGTCGAGGCCGGGAGCGCCGACGATCCGGCCTGGCGGCGCCGGCGCGCCGAATGGGGCGTGGGAGGGCTGAAACCGGCGCGATTCCCCTTCCATCGCCGCATCATCCGGCATAGATAGCGGGAATTCCCCGTCAGACGCGCCGAACACGGCGCCGGAGACCGTTAATGTCCACGCCGCGTACGCTATACGACAAGATCTGGGACGAGCATGTCCTGGAGACCAAGGGCGGGCTCTCGCCTCATCTATATCGACCGGCACCTCGTCCACGAGGTGACGAGCCCGCAGGCGTTCGAGGGCTTGCGCCTCTCCGGGCGCAAGGTGCGCGCGCCGGGAAAGACGCTCGCCGTCGTCGACCACAACATCCAGACGACCGACCGCAGCGGCGGCATCGAGGATCCGGAGAGCCGCGCGCAGGTCGAGGAACTGGCCAGGAACGCGCGCGAGTTCGGCATCGAATATTACGACGAGTTCGACAGGCGCCAGGGCGTCGTGCACATCATCGGGCCGGAGCAGGGCTTCACCCTTCCGGGCACGACGATCGTCTGCGGCGACAGCCACACCTCGACCCACGGCGCCTTCGGCGCGCTCGCGCATGGCATCGGCACGTCCGAGGTCGAGCATGTGCTCGCGACCCAGACGCTGATCCAGTCCAAGGCCAAGAACATGCGCGTCAAGGTCGACGGCGCGCTTCCGCCGGGCGTCACCGCCAAGGACATCATCCTCGCCATCATCGGCGAGATCGGCACGGCGGGCGGCACCGGCCACGTGATCGAATATTGCGGCTCGGCGATCGAGTCCCTTTCGATGGAAGGCCGGATGACGGTCTGCAACATGTCGATCGAGGGCGGCGCGCGCGCCGGCATGATCGACGCCCGACGAGAAGACCTACGCCTATCTCAAGGACCGGCCGAAGTCGCCGAAGGGCGACCTCTGGGACCAGGCGCGGCGGCACTGGGATACGCTGCGTAGCGACGAGGGCGCGCATTTCGACCGCGAGGTGAAGCTCAACGCCGCCGACCTGCCGCCGATCGTCTCCTGGGGCACGAGCCCGCAGGACGTGGCCCCGATCCTCGGCGTCGTGCCCCGTGTCGAGGACGGCCAGACGGAACAGAAGCGCGCGTCGATCAAGCGCGTCGCTCGAATATATGGGGCTGAACGGCGGGGAGAAGATGACGGATATCGCCATCGACCGCGTCTTCATCGGCTCCTGCACCAATGGCCGGATCGAGGATCTGCGCGCCGCCGCCGCGATCGCCAACGGCCAGCAAGGTGAGCGAGCGCGTCAACGCGATGGTCGTGCCGGGATCGGGCCTGGTCAAGGCGCAGGCCGAGGCCGAGGGTCTCGACAAGATCTTCCTCGCCGCGGGCTTCGAGTGGCGCGAGCCCGGCTGCTCGATGTGCCTGGCCATGAACCCCGACAAGCTTGCGCCCGGCGAGCGCTGCGCCTCGACCTCGAACCGCAATTTCGAGGGCCGCCAGGGCTATAAGGGCCGCACGCATCTGGTGTCGCCGGCGATGGCCGCGGCGGCCGCGATCGCGGGCCGGTTCGTCGACGTGCGGGAGTGGCGATAAGCGCCATGAAGGCCGGCGATCTCCTCATTGACGAGCGCGAGATCGTCGAAAACTTCGTCCGCGCGTCGGGTCCGGGCGGGCAGAACGTCAACAAGGTGGCGAGCGCGGTCGAGCTCCGCTTCGACGCGCGCCGGCAGCCCAAGCCTGCCGAACGACGTCGCGATCCGGCTCATCAAGCTCGCCGGCGCGCGCGCCACCCAGGACGGCGTGATCGTCATTTTCGCCCAGCGCTATGCCAGCCAGCCGCGCAACCGCGAGGACGCCCGCGCCCGCCTCGCCGACCTCATCATGCGGGCGCAGGAGCGGGCGAAGCCGCGCGTCGCCACGCGCCCGACGCTCGCCTCCCGAGTCCGACGCGTCGACGACAAGACCCGCCGCGGCGCGGTCAAGGCGCTGAGAAGCAGGACCACCGGGTCGGATTGAGCCCATGCTCTTGAGCGCGGAAGTCGTCGTCGAGGCGAGAAACGAACTCGGCGAGGGCGTGCTCTGGTCGCCTGCCGATAACGAAGTGCAGTGGACCGACATCTTCGGGCGACGGTTTTGGGCTTACCGCCCTTCGGACGGCGCGAGCCGTTCGGTTGCGCTGCCCGATCGGCTGGCGTGCTTCGCGCCGCTCGGCGGGGCGAGGCTTCTCGCGGGCTTTGCCGGCGGGCTCGAAATCTTTGACCTGGAAAGCGGCGCGCGCCAGCCGATCGCCGCGGTCGAACCGGACTGTCCGGCGACGCGGGTCAACGACGGCAAGCTCGACCGCCAGGGAAGACTGGTGTTCGGCACGATGGACGAAGATCCGAAGGGCGCGCGCCCGATCGGTCAGCTCTATGCTTATGAGGGTGGAGCGAGCCCCCGCGTCCTCGCTCCCGATGTGTGCATCGCCAATTCGATCGCCTTTTCACCCGACGGCCGGCGCATGTATTTCGCGGACACGCCGACAAAGATCATTCGCGCTTACGACTATGACCTCGACAGCGGCGCATTGTCCGGCGGGCGGGTGTTTGCGGCGCTTCGGGGACCCGGCTCCCCGGACGGATCGACCGTCGACAGCGACGGCTGCCTGTGGAACGCGGAGTGGGGCGGCGGACGCGTCGTGCGCTACACGCCGCACGGGCGCATCGATCGAATTGTTGAACTGCCCTGCGCGCAAGTCACCTGCTGCGCGTTTGGCGGCGACAAGCTCGACCGGCTGTTCGTGACCACGGCGCGGACGGGCCTCGATTCCGCCGCGCTCGCACGCGAGCCGCAGGCAGGAGCGCTGTTCGCCGTCGACGCCGGCGTCCGGGGTCTCGCCGACACGGCCTTTCCCGCGGCGCGTCTTCCGCTTCCGGATTGACGGAGAGGAAACGCCGCGCGTCGCAGGCGCGCCCCGCGCCGAAAAGACCGGCGAGGCCTTTATCGACTTCGCGCGAATCTCCCCTTGCGGCGGTGTTCGTGGAGCGCTGGATGGTTGGGGCGTTGGCGGAGCGTCCCGCGCTTCGCTCCTCATCGCGGCGAACTCGGCGAGATCGTGCGAGCAGATGAGCCTCACTTCGCCGAAGGCGAGGCGCGCAAGTTCACGCAAGCGCGCCTGATTGGCGAGTCGCTGGGCGTTATTGACGCTCGCCATCGACTCGAACAAGCGCAAGCCCTTCGGCGGCGCCCTGCCGTTCGGGGCGACTTCGGCGTGATGGAAATAGGCGTCGCCGCAGTGGAGCAGCCAGTCGTCCGACCGCTTGACCGCAACGCCGCAATGCCCGCGGGTGTGGCCGGGAAGCGGAACCAGCAGCACCTCGTCGCGGGTTCCGGGTATTGCCTGCACCGCCGAGAAGCCAAACCAGGACTCGCCCTCTTCCTTAACCGGCGCCCATTTCTTGACCGCGGCGATCTGCGCGGCGCGATAGCGGCTTCGCTCGGTCAGGCTCGACGGATTCGAGGCTGCCCGGAGCTCCGCGACGAAAACATGCACCGCCGCGCCGGGGAAATCGCTGATCCCTCCCGCATGGTCGAGGTCGAGATGGGTCGGCACGATGTGGCGGACATCGCTGGGCCGGAAGCCCAGGTCCACCACTTGCCGCAGCGCCGTTTCGACGACATCGAGCCGCGGCCGCGCCATGGCGTTGAACAGGAATCCGAGACGCCGTGGCTCGTTGACGTCTTCAACGCCGAGCCCCGTGTCGACCAGGATCAGCCCGTCATCGCCCTCAATCAGGAGGCAGTGGCAGCACATGGGCGTCCCCGCCAGCGGCCCGCCGGCGCCGCCGAGGAGCCTCCCGCCGCGCGGACATAGGGACCCGCAGTTGAGGTGATGGATGCGCACCCTCCCGCTCCTCCACCCGGCTTGAACGCCTCAGCCTGTCACAAATTTGTCGTTGGCGTCCACCTACGGCGCCCGCCGATTCACTGGGCGACTCCACTCACGTGGCGACCGCACGGCCTTCGTCCCTCCCAACCGCGCGATGGCCGCCCTGATCGGCACGAAATGCCCGTATGAAAGGCGGGCGTCGGAGGGCTGAAAACAATATCTTGCATAAAACAGAAATATTCATATCATTATCCTAGTTATCGGAATTTGACCGGCACGCTCGATGAACTCACCGCACTTGGCGCGCGTAAACTTGTGCGGGAGGCCGAGCGGCGATGTTCGAGGGCGAAGCAATGGACTGCCCACCGCTCCAGCAGAGTTCTGAGGCCAGCGGCCGTCATTCGCGAACAGCGAATTGCGAAGGCAATCGCAACAAGAGGAAGCAAAGCTGATGACCGCCGGTGAATTGCGCACGCTTGCAACCCTGATCGGCGAACTCGGGTCGTCGAATTTCAAGACGGCCGTCGCCGCCCAGTTCGGCAATGTCGCTGATGACGCCGAGGTTGCGCTCGACGTGGCGGCGGTCCTCTTTCCGCCGAGCACTCCGTTTGATGTCGCCGCGGGCGTGCTGCTCGAACTCGCGGTCTACTTCGCGCCGTCAATTCATGTCACGCCGGACCCGAATCCGATGGTCGACGCCCAGACGACGCCGAGCCGCGCCGGGCGCTTTTGACGGGTGGTCAACACCCGGTCGCGAGGCGGCGGTAAAAGGGGTCGTAAGTTCCTGAAATCATTGCAGTGCGCCGGTAAAACGCCGCTAAGGCCGACGCGGCGCCGACCTGCCCTCCCGGGAGGGCCATTCGCGAAGTCAATTCCACCAGGCCGCGGAACGCTTCAAGCCGCGCCTACGGTGGCCTTCGCCCGTTCGGCGCGCTTGCGGTCGTTCGGGTCGAGCAGGCCCTTTCGCAGGCGGATCGATTTCGGCGTCACTTCGACCAGTTCGTCGTCCTCGATATAGGCGAGCGCCTTCTCGAGCGTCATCTGGATCGGCGGGGTTAGCCGCACCGCCTCGTCCTTGGAATGGGTGCGGATGTTGGTGAGCTTCTTGCCCTTCATCACGTTGACTTCGAGGTCGTTGTCGCGCGTGTGCTGGCCGACGATCATGCCCTGGTAGACCTTGGCCCCCGGCTCGATCATCATCGGGCCGCGGTCCTCGAGGTTCCACATCGCATAGGCGACCGCTTCGCCCGCCTCGTTCGAGATCAGCACCCCGTTGCGCCGGCCGGCGATCTCGCCCTTCCAGTCGCCCCAGTTGTGGAAGAGACGGTTCATCACCGCCGTGCCGCGGGTGTCGGTCATCAGTTCGCCGAGGTAGCCGATGAGGCCGCGGGTCGGCGCGAGAAAGACGAGCCGCAGTCGGCCGCCGCCGGAGGGGCGCATCTCCACCATCTCGCCCTTGCGCTCGCTCATCTTCTGCACGACGACGCCGGAATGCTCCTCGTCGACGTCGATCACGACCTCCTCGATCGGCTCCAGCATCTCGCCGTCGTCGTGCTTGCGGAACAGCACCTTCGGCCGCGAGACGCTGAGTTCGAAGCCCTCGCGGCGCATGGTCTCGATCAGGATCGCGAGCTGCAATTCGCCGCGTCCCGAGACGACATAGGCGTCGGAATTGGGGGCCTGCTCGACTCTCAGCGCGACATTGCCCTCGGCCTCCTTGAACAGGCGGTCGCGGATGACGCGGCTCGTCACCTTGTCGCCCTCGGTTCCCGCGAGCGGGCTGTCGTTGACGGAAAAGGTCATCGACAGCGTCGGCGGGTCGATCGGCTGCGCGGTCAGCGGCTCGACCTCTTCCGGGCTGCACAGCGTGTCGGCGACGTTGAACTTTTCGAGCCCCGCGATGGCGACGATGTCGCCCGCGACCGCCTCGTCGATCGGCGCGCGCTCGATGCCGCGGAAGGCGAGGATTCGCGACACCCGGCCCTGCTCGACCAGATCGCCCTGGCGGTCGAGCACCTTGACCGGCGCGTTGGTGCGGATCGAGCCGGAAAAGACGCGGCCGGTGATGATGCGCCCGAGATAGGGATTGGCCTCGAGCAGCGTGCCGAGCATGCGGAAGCCGCCCGCGCCGACCTTCGGCGGCTCGACATGCTTCAGCACCAGGTCGAACAAGGGGCGCCATGTTCTCTTTCGGCTCGTCGGGCGAGAGCGCCATCCAGCCCTGCTTGGCGGAGCCGTAGAGGATCGGAAAGTCGAGCTGCTCGTCGGTCGCGTCGAGCGCGGCGAAGAGATCGAACACCTCGTTGACGACCTCGCTCGGCCGCGCGTCGGGCTTGTCGACCTTGTTGACGCAGACGATGGGTTTCAGCCCGATTTTCAGCGCCTTGCCGACCACGAACTTGGTCTGCGGCATCGGCCCTTCGGCGGCGTCGACCAGCACGATCGCGCCGTCGACCATCGAGAGGATGCGCTCGACCTCGCCGCCGAAATCGGCGTGGCCGGGCGTGTCGACGATATTGACCCGCACGTCCTTCCACACCACCGAGGTCGCCTTGGCGAGAATGGTGATGCCGCGCTCGCGCTCGAGGTCGTTCGAATCCATGACCCGTTCGGCGACGCGCTGGTTGTCGCGAAACGCGCCCGACTGCTGCAGGAGCCGGTCGACGAGGGTCGTCTTGCCGTGGTCGACGTGGGCGATGATGGCGATGTTGCGAAGCTTCATGACGGGCGGGGTCTTCAAAGGGCTGGCGAACGGCGCGCAGGCGCTGCTCTCTTGTACGCGAAGGTGACGGGAATGCGACGGCGCGCCATATGTGAGCCGCGCTCAGCCGTCCGATTGTGCGGCGCAATACACGAAAGGCGGGAGAAAGGGAAGCCGTTGCGGGCGCCGGCCGCTGCGGCCAGAATGGCTGGTTCACGGTGAGATCCAGAGAGAAGGGCTTTGAGGTCAAGGGCGTCGCGCGCCGCCGCCGCTCGCTGCCGTCATTGCAATGCGATTCATCGCTTTGATCACGCCTCGCTCACAGTTTGGACGCCTGCCGGCATTGCGGAACAGCTATCTTCGGCCCGAGTTTCAAGTGTCCGCGCTTTCGGGAGGATCACATTTTGACGGAGCTTTCGCGGCCAGGTGCGGTCGTTTAGGGTCGGTTTGAAGGGCAATCGGAGGGCTGATGAAAACGCTTAAGATCGACGCGCCGAACGGCGCGGTCGCCGTTCACGAGTCGGCCGGCCAAGGTCCAGCGGTGGTGCTCATCCACGGCAATTCGTCGTCGTCGCGCGCCTTCTCTCGGCAGCTCGAAGGGCCGCTGGGGAAGCGTTGTCGGCTGGTCGCGGTCGATCTGCCCGGCCACGGCGAGTCGGACGACGCGAAGGACCCGAGCGCCTATTCGCTTCCGGGCCATGCCCGCGCCGTTCGCGCGGTCGTGGACGCGCTCGGGCTCGGCGAGGCCAGCTTCGTCGGCTGGAGCCTCGGGGGTCATGTCGCGCTCGAAATGGCGCCTGATCTTCCGCGAGCGCGTGGATTTGTCATTTTCGGCACGCCGCCGATCGCATCCGGCGAATCGCTGAGGAAGCGTTCCTGCCCAATCCGGCGATGAAATTCACTTTCCAGGAAAGCCTCGACAGCATCGAGGCGTCCGCCTATGTCGCCGCGTTCTTCAGGCCCGGCTTCGCCGATATTCCGCCGTTCTTTCTCGAAGATGTCTTGCGCACGGACGGGCGGGCGCGCGGCGCCCTCGGGGCGAGTGTCGGCGGCGGAATCTATCGCGACGAGGTGGCGGTCGTGCGCGATCTCAAAGTCCCGCTCGCCGTGCTGCATGGGCGGGAAGAGCAGCTGGTCAACGGGCGCTATTTCGGTTCGGTCGCCATGCCGACCCTCTGGCGGGGCGCGGTGCAGATCATTCCCGGGGCCGGGCATACGCCGCAATGGGAGACGCCAGACGCGTTCGACGCGCTCATCGAAGCGTTCGTTGAGGAGACGGCGTGAGCCGCGACGGCCCGCGAACCATCCCGGCGCGAAACCCTTGGAGGCCGGGCGCTCGTCGCGACAGGATCTGGGATTTGGGATTCGCATCATCCCGTCGCGCGCCACTGCATCTTGAGTGTCGGCAGCCCCGAGTGCGGGTTCATTCCTCGGCCCACGACCGAGAATCCCTCGCGCTCATAGAATCGCAGGGCGCGCGGGTTCATCTCGTTGACGTCGAGTTCGATCACGTCGGCGAACGGCGCTTGGCCTCATCGATGAGCGCTGAGGCGAGACCCGAGCCGCCCTCCGCCGGGATCACGCAGAGCTGATCGAGATAGCCGGATTTGGCGTCGATGGCGGCGAAGCCCGCGGGCCGCTGTCCGCGTCAAGCCCGACAATGATCTCGGCGCCGCTGGCGCGCAACGCGCGCAGATGGGTCATGAGCCAGGGCGGCGGTCGTCGAAGTCGATGTCGAGGCCGGTCTCGCTCCACGCCGCGACCCAGAGATCGACCAGGGCGGGAAGATCGGCCTCGACGAAATCCCTGAGCGCCCGGGTTCGAGCGCTCACCGCTCCGTCAGCTTGAGTTCGATGCGCCGGTTGCGGGCGCGCGACTCTTCGTCGGTTCCCTGGTCGATCGGCTGGAATTCGCCGAAACCGGCCGCGGCCAGGCGGTCGGGCTCGACCCCCTTGCTGATCAGATATTGCACCACCGAGACGGCGCGCGCGGCGGACAGCTCCCAGTTCGACTTGTAGGGACCCGCGCCAGTGATCGGGCTGTTGTCGGTATGCCCGTCGACCCTCGAGGATCCAGGGGATATCGGGGGGAATCTCGCGCTCGAGGTCGATCACGGCGGCGGCGAGCGTGTCGAGCGACTGCTGCCCGGCCGGGCTGATGTCGGCCTTGCCGACGTCGAACAGCACCGAGGATTGGAACACGAACCGGTCGCCCACCACCCGGATGTCCGGCCGGGAGCCGAGGATCTGCCGCAGGCGGCCGAAAAAGTCCGAGCGATAGCGATTGAGCTCCTGAACTTTCTGCGCCAGCGCGACATTGAGCCGCTGGCCGAGATCGGCGATCTTCGACTGCGATTCCTTGTTCGCCGACTCCGACGCGGCGAGCGCGTCCTCGATCGCCGCGAGCTGCTTGCGCAGCGCCGCGATCTGCTGGTTGAGCACGTCCACCTGGGCCAGCGCCTGCGCCGATATCTGCTTCTGCTGATCGAGCGCAAGGGCCGCCGCCGAGGCCTTGCCGCTCGCGGCGTCGGCGTCGACCGCGCCCCGCGACGCGGCGTCCTGGAGGCGCTTCTGCTCCCGCTCGGCCGAGTCGAGCGTGGCGGTGAGGGCCGATATCTTGCTTTCGTCGACGCCCTTCTGGCTGCGCTCGAGCGCCAGCAGATTGGTCAGTTCCTCGATCTGCCGATTGAGCTTGGCGAGCGCCTCGTCCTTGCCCGAAACTTCCCGCGACGAGGAAGAACTGCGCCAGCATGAACACCGAGAGCAGAAAAATGATCACCAGCAGCATCGTCGACAAGGCGTCGACGAAGCCCGGCCAATAGTTCACCGCCTCATATCGTCGTGAGCGCGACAGCGCCATGATTTAGCTCCCGAACCTCCCGCCGCCCTCAATCTCGCGCTTCACCGCGCCCCCAGCTCGTCCAACAGGCGGCGCAGGAGCTTGCCGATGTCTTCCTGCTGCGCCGCCTGCGCGTCGACCCAATCGCGAATTTGCTGCTGCTCGGTGCGCATATGGCCGACCAGAGCCTGGATGCCTTCGGCAAGCGTCGCGATCGCCTTGGCGTCGCGCTGATACTCGATCGCGGGCTGCGCGCCCTGGGGGATGATCGGCGCCTCCGGCATCGCCTCGACGACCGGCGTCGTCTGGACGTGGCTGGCGAGAAACTCCTCGAACTCGGAATAGAACCGATTTTGCGCCTGGCCGGCCTGGAGGTCGAGGAAGCCGAGGATCAGGGAGCTCGCAAGGCCGAACAGCGAGGAGGTGAACGAGACGCTCATGCCCGCGATCGGAAGCGAGAGACCGGCCTTGAGGTCGTCGAACATGGTCGCCGTGTCGTTGCCCGTCTTCATGCTATCGATGACGCCCGAGATCGAGTGCACCGTCTCGAGTAGACCCCAGAACGTGCCGAGCAGACCGAGGAAGACCAGGAGCCCGACCAGATAGCGGCTGAGCTCGCGGCCCTCGTCGAGCCTGGTGGCGATTGAATCCAGGATCGCGCGGGTGGTGATGGTCGACAAACCCCGCGCGCCTGCGCCGGCGTTGAGCATCACCGCCATCGGGGCGAGCAGCCGAGGAGCCGGCAAGGCTCTCCCCGTCGGGGCGCCGGTCAACGAGTTGACCCAGCGTATCTCGCGAAACAGCCGGATCACCTGCCGGAAGGTGAACAGCGCTCCGATCGCCAGGACGCCGAGGATGAGGCCGTTCAAGCCCGGATTGGCGCTGAAGGCGAGCGCGATCTGCTTATAGAGGATGAGGACGACGAATCCGACCAACGCCAGGAACGCCGCCATCCCGACGAGGAAAATGCGCGGAGAGGTAAGGAGCCGGATATCCGGATCTTGCGCCATGGATCGCCGAATCAAATCCTAACACACGCGGGCGGTTTTGCCCCAATAGCATAGCAAACAAGGAATCAAAGCGGCGCAGAGATGGGTCTTGCCCGGCGCTTCGGCTTGCATACGAAACGATCGGTCACGCCGCATTTAACTTAGGGCTGAGCCAGCCGCGGTCGACCAGCAGCTCCGCGATCTGCACCGCGTTCAGCGCCGCCCCCTTGCGCAGATTGTCGGACACGACCCAAAGGTTAAGGCCGTTGTCGATCGTCGGGTCGTCGCGGATGCGGGAGATGTAGGTCGCGTCCTCGCCCGCCGCCTCGTGGGGGGTGATGTAGCCGCCGGGCTCCCGCCGGTCGACGACCAGGCAGCCCGGCGCCCGGCTCAGGATGTCGCGGGCTTCCTCGGCGCTGATCGGCTTCTCGAACTCGATGTTGACCGCCTCGGAATGGCCGATGAACACCGGCACCCTGACGCAGGTCGCGGTCAGCTTGATCTTGGGGTCGAGGATTTTCTTGGTCTCGACGACCATCTTCCACTCTTCCTTGGTGGAGCCGTCGTCGATGAATACGTCGATCTGCGGAATGACGTTGAAGGCGATACGCTTGGGGAGCTTCTTCGGCTCGACCGGGTCGGACACGAACACGGCGCGAGTCTGTGCGAACAGTTCGTCCATCGCCTCCTTGCCAGCGCCCGAGACCGACTGGTAGGTCGCCACCACCACGCGCTTGATCGTCGCACGATCGTGGAGCGGCTTCAGGGCGACCACGAGCTGGGCGGTCGAGCAGTTCGGATTGGCGATGATGTTCTTCTTGGCGAAGCTCTTGGCCGCCAGGGCGTTGACCTCAGGCACGACCAGCGGCACGTCCGGATCCATGCGCCAGGCCGACGAGTTATCGATCACGACGCAGCCCTTGGCGGCGATCCTTGGCGAATATTCCTTCGACACCGCGCCGCCGGCCGACATCAGGCAAATATCGGTGGAGGAAAAGTCATAGTGCTCGAGCGCGCGGCACTTTAGCGTGCGGTCGCCAAATGACACCTCTGTGCCGATCGAGGCGGGGGAAGCGAGCGGGACCACTTCGGACACCGGGAAACGCCGCTCGGCGAGGACGGAGAGCATCTCGCGGCCGACATTGCCGGTGGCGCCGGCGACCGCGACCTTGAAGCCTGACATGGCGGGAATTCCTTTTGGCGCTTTGATCTCCCCGCTTTCTGTCCGCTTTCCAAGATCGGACTTTGGCCAGCGCTCCCGCCGGGGAGAAGCGGGAAGCGCGCGTCAGCCGTTCGACCCGCCTTTCAGCGGGCGGCGCGTTTGGTCGTCGGTTTTTCCAACCCGCAGCGCAACGTCGAGCCCAATCCGGACGCGGCGCGGAAAGCGCCGAGCAGGATTGTGCAGAACCATGGCCCGCGCGCGTTGTCAATGCGAAGAAATGAGGAATGGCGCGAAGGCTTATACAACCTTTTTCAGCAACACCTTCCCCATTGCGCGGGCCGGCTCGAGCGTCTATACCCCCGGTCCCTGAGCGCTCGGTTCGCTCGAGACCTTGGGAGATGGGCGCTTAGCTCAGCGGTAGAGCACTACCTTGACATGAAAGCGCCGTCCCGTGATAGGGCAATGGGTTACAGATAGGTTTGCGGTTCGTTGAACCGTCAGGGGCGCTTAGCTCAGCGGTAGAGCACCTCGGTGACATCGAGGGGGTCGTAGGTTCAATCCCTACAGCGCCCACCATCAAAATTCCAACGTCGCAGACGCCTTGCGCAGATATGCGGGCGAGAACTTGGCGTAAACCGTTTCGACCATTCGCGAATTCTTGTGTCCCAAAAGCTGAGCGATCTCCGCCATGCGGGACTCCAGCCTCAGCCATGATGCACGCGGCAGAGTGACGAAAGACATGCGCCGTTACCCAAGGCGTCCCTGCGCGCTCCCCGGCCGTCGCCAAGCCTTTCTTGACTGACCTTACACGCTGTCCTGCCCATTCGATCACGAAGGGCGTCGTCGCGCCTTTACGGGCCTCTGTGAGGGCAGCGCTGGCCAACCCATTGATGGGTGCTGTAGCTCGACCCTTCTTTGTCCGAAAGACAGTCGGGTCTTGGTAGTGGATCAGGCCGCGATCGAAATCGACTCTGGTCCCACGTAAGCGACAGGATCGCGCCCATGCGAGCGCCGGTTGTCGCAGCTAGGATCGCGAAGAGCCGGACATGCGGAATCGAGCACGCGGCAATGAATGCTGAGACTTGTTCCCGCGTCATCCGCCTGTCTCGCGGCGGCGATGGCGCCGGTAGCCATATCTTCGGCGCCCGGTCATAGGCGCTTGTTCTCTGCCCACTTGAGCGCTGATCGTAGACGGCTCAGTTCCGACCATATCGTCGATTTCGGATCGTCCTCGCTCTCGGCGTGCTTCGATGTATCGCCGGCAGTCATCCTCGGTCAGGGTCGAGGCGTTACGGTCGCCGAAGGATGGCAACAGGGCCTTCGATTGATGCGAGGCGGTGACGGCGCTGGGCTTGGCGCCAAGAGCCTTAGTGTACCCTTCCCATGCGGCCCGGACGGTGTAGGCGCTGCCCTTGGCCGTGGCTGTTGCCGCGTCCTGCGCGGCTACGAAGCGAGCGAGACGCTGGTCGGCTTCCGCGCGGCTGTCAGTGCTGAGCGAGTGACGAAAGCGGCGTCCTCTTTCGTTCCATGTGACGGCGAACTTTCCTCGGAAGCGGACGAGTCGATACTCTGGCATTGCTCGAATCTCTCGACGGCGGAATATGGAATGCGTAGCAGCTTGCCACCAAGACGGAAGGCGGGCAGGGCACCGGTCGAGATCAGGTTGCGGACGGTGCGCTCGGAGCATTGCCAGCGACGCGCCAAATCGGCAGGGCGCAACGCTTGGACTGAGTTATCAACAGCGAGTCGAAGGCTCATGCCGCGGCCCGCGTCTCGGCTTCTAACCAATCGCGTGCCTTGATCTGTTCCGCCCTCTCGCTCATTCCCGGATTGTCAGCGACCTTGCACGCCGGCGCGACTCATTTATTTGATGTCAGGCGAGATTTTTCGCTTGCGCAAGACTGCAAGTTCCGAATCGAAACGGGCCGCCCAGCGCGGCGCGCTTAGACTTCGGCCGTCCGAACCTGCGGCTAGCCGAAGTCTAGGACTACTCCTGCCTAGGAGCAGTGGCGGTGATGCCTAAACTAATGCCCGCGCGTGGAGCTTATTCACCCAATTGCTTGGTTGACTTTGTCACCACAAAGCTAGACCGTACTAAATTCGATTGTGCGCGGGGCGAGGGGCCACCACAACAGAGAAGTGATGGGGAATGAGCGCCTATCAAATTCTAGTAACGCTCATGACCGCGCTCCACTATGCAAGAGACTGGGAGGCTTCCTTTTGCATAGCCATGTCAGTCACTTGTGTAGTTTATGTGTTATGGAGACCGCGATGGACCGGGCGGCTGCGGTAGGCGCCTACAGGACTACGCATCCGCGCCGCCCTCAACAGATCGCCCGCGCGCCTCGCCGGAGAAAGATCGGATGCTGAGTAATCTCGCCTGGCGATTGCGACATGCGATCCAAAACAAACTCGGCGTCAAGCCGCCTGCGTTCTCTAGCTTTTCGACCGCCCCGACTGAGGAAATGGCCCGCAAATACCAAGGGCCGACCGCCAAGATTTTCTTCGCGAACAAGGGAAACCCAATTCACAAGTGGGTTCATTATCTGCCGATCTATGACCAGCTGCTAGGCCCGTATGCGGGAACCAAAGTCCGGATGCTGGAAATCGGCGTCCACAAGGGCGGCTCGCTCGACATGTGGAGGAAGCTGTTAGGCCACGATGCGACAATCTTCGGGATCGACATCGATCCGAGTTGCGCTCGGTTCGACGGGAAAAGCGCTCAGGTCCGCGTTGGATCGCAGGATGACGCTGACTTTCTCCGACGCGTCGTCAAGGAGATGGGCGGGGTGGATGTTATCCTAGTGGATAGAATCAAACGCTTCGAACCCCTTGCAAGCCGGAGAACTCCTTGAAATTGCGGAAGGCGCCCCGGACTTTTACGTTTGATTTTGACCACTAGATGACGGATCGCATGTCGCCTCGCATCAGCGGGCATCTTTCGAGGCGCTGTTCCCCCTACTCTCCGAGGGAGGGCTTTACCTCATTGAGGACATGCAGACGGCTTATCTCGGCCATTTCGAGGGGGGCTTAAAGCGAAGAGGAACCGCGATCGAAATCCCTCAAGGACAAGATCGACGCGATGCACCGGCATTATGTTGTGCCGGGCCAAAATACGTCCGAAGCCATCCCGGAGATCGAGAGCATTCAGTTCTTTGACGCGATTGCTGCGGTGAGAAAGCGGCGGCAGGAACCCAGAGCAGCTGTGGTGTCAGCCTAACAGGCGATACTTTCGGCGAGATCGGCAGGAGCGGCAGGCGTGAGCTTGTCGTCGGGCATCCTCACAGACTAGAACAGACGGGGAACGGAGGCAAGCCGCCGGCCAGGGAAGCGCAGACGGCGGGCGCCGGTGCGAACCTTCGACCGTGAAGGCGCGCCTTTCTTGCAGTTCCTTGCAAAACAACGCAAGCGTGTTGCCGAGCGCAATAAATATTGATGTTACCGAGTGCGTGTAAAATTGCAGTCTATTGCAAGTATGTGCAAGTGCAAGTGCAAGCAAGCTATGCAAGCAGTTCTTTTGACAGAGTCTGATGACGACGCGATGGCCGAACCGTAGCCACAAAATCCAGATTGACTCTGAAGTCATACTATCATGTATTTAGCCACAGCGCTCAGATTGGCGCGCCATCATTAAACTGGAGTCCAGAAAATGCCTAAGACAGAATACGCGCCGTTCCCAGCGGCGGACTACATTCGAGACATGCGAGCGGCGGGAGGATCGTTCGAGTTATGCAGCCATGGGCACCGCCTCATCGATCGCGGCGGCGCTTTTAAGGCTAGGGAAGCTTATTATGATCGCATGGAGGCCGACCCGGATCACCTGAACAAAACCACAGCGGAACTTGAGGCCGAACTCGCATTGCAAAAGGCCGACCCGACAGTTTTCAGTGACGACGAACTTGACGTGATCGAGCAGATAGTGTCGGACGCGACCGATCTCGTCTTCGAAGAAATCGACATCCTGTCCGCGTGGCGCCGCGGTATGCGACATGAGATGGCCGTCCTCCGCGCCGCAGTGGAGGGGTTGCAGAGGGCGACGGGCGCCGCCTGACTTCCGCAATTCGACGCAACAAAAAACCCCCGGCAGAAATGTCGGGGGTTTCCTTTCGCGGTCGTCACAGAGCCGCGCCGCTTGCCGATGCACAGAAGCCGGGAAGGTATGAAAGCCGCTGGCGGGGCGCCGTGGGCCTTCACTTGCGTCTGCTTGCATTTACTTCCTCCAAGCGGGAATGATGCAGGCGCGGTTTATTCTGACCGACTCAGGCGGCGGAGGAGGTTCTGATGAGTAAGGCGACCGATCGTGGCTGTTGCAGGGCAACGCGCTTGCCTTGGCCTTGATGATGGCCAGCGCCGCTGGGGTTCATGCGGAGAGCGTGAACTCTCAGGGCGCCGATGGTGCGAATGGCGCAATTGGAGTCGGCGGCCTGGGAGGGAATGCTGCGAACGGCGGGGACGCCTCGGCGACTGCTAGTTCGACCGACTCCAGTAACACTGCCAACGCAATGGGGGGTGCCGGCGGCACTGGCGGCGCGGGCGATACAGGCTTTGCCGGCGGCACTGGCGGTAATGGCGGAGCGGCGGCCGCGGGGGCGGCGACGAATATCATCTCCGGCCCGGCCAGCGCAGACGCTACTTCTGTTGGCGGACGCGGTGGGGGCGGCGGAAGCGGCCCCGAATTTTCCTACGGCGGCTTTGGCGGACCCGGAGGGTCCGCAACGGCGCTCGCGACGGGCAGTTCGGGAAAAGGCAACGTCACAGTTTCGGCTTCGGCGACCGGCGAAACTCGGGCTGGAGTTCAACCAGGTCCTACGGAGGCTCCGGAATCACGGCGCCGATGACGTAAACACCCGGCGCGTCCAACGTCAAAACTTGCGAGTTGGAGCCCTGCGATGGGCAGTACATACTCCTTGCGGGGACAGTTGGTTAATAGCCAAATCCCCAACACAAGAAGGCCGGTTAAGGTGAGAGCTTCCTGCCAGGAACTCATCACTTTCGGAACGATCAAGTCTTTTCCATTGCTTGAGCTGCCTCCGTTTGATTTCACGTTAGACTTTACTCAGCTTCACGGCGTTGTCGATAAACTCACAGGTTCGGCCTCAAGCGCATAGGCAAGGCGAGTCGCGGGCGACGGCGCGAACTTGCCTCGGACGCGGTCATCGAGGCCCCCAACCCTCGACTGGCCGCAAAAATAAGCGGATGCATCTTCCCTTTGAATACGCTATACGGCATTCGAGACGGATTCATCGCCTGATCTCTCAACAGCTGCCGCTGCTTAACTTTCCGGCTGAGGATATGCAATGAGGACCGGTCAGTTCGGTCTTCTCGTCGTCGGATTTATTGTGCTTGCCTTCCGATGGACGGGCGGCCACGCCGCTGAAACTTATACAGCACCAACGATAGAGGAAATCGCGGATCGCTGCATCCTGATATTAAAGCGTAGCGATCCCGACCCAGCAGGGGGCGTCCGCGTCGCTCAACGTCGGCTGTTTGAATTGCTGAGCCTCGCCACTGACCCCGAGCATGATTGGGCAACCATCAAGCCAATTTGCAAGTCTCTACTGGTCCGTCCCACTCAGCTCCAAGGATTCTGGGACCAATTTGGTCGGAACGGCGCTCAAGACTACGTCTCCAGCCAGAGCTGGGATCAGTTCGGTCAGGGTTGGACTCAAAACTATATCTCCGGCAACGCAGGGACCTGGAATCCGTCCGGTTGGGATTGGGTACTGGCTTACAACAACCCTGGCCTATATCATCCCAGCTTCAATACTCAGGGAGATCAGTGGCAGAACTATGCCAAATGGAAGCCGCCCTTTCAGAGCGGGAACTCAGGCCCACAACGACCTCGGTGGCCTATATCATCCGGGCTTCAATCCTGTAGGTGACCCGTGGCATAACTATACCAAAACGAACGCGGCCGTTCAGAGCGGTACTCAGGACTACAACATCGGAGCCTCGCAGAATGACCAAGTTCAAGGGGCACACGAGGAAGGTACTATCGAGCCGTTCTTTCCATGGCCACCACCCATGCCTTTTGTGTCTGAAACTAAGTCACGTCAGGAATTTCCGGGGGATTTAAAGGACCTTGGCAGCCTCGCAGACCGTTTGAGTTCAGAGTTAGACCACGCAGGTTATGCAGATTTTCGGTTCTTTTCCGTTCCTGACAACGGGTTTGCCCTAGTCACTCGGATGGAACGGATCGACAATCACCAGCGTCCTTTTTCGGGACAGAGCCGATGGGAGGACTCTGACAAGTTGTCGCTCGAGTCGTTTTCTCTACGAGACTATCTTCTCGCCCTCTTTACTCGCCGTGCGGGTGAATTCCGAGTGTTTGTTGTTCTCGTCACGCCGTCGGACGTTGTGCTCGACAAGAACAAGCAATTACAGCCAGAAACGGTGCAGCAGTGGCAACAGCGCGGCTCGCTTAGTTTGCCTTCCGCCATTCGACAGCAACCATTCTACGACAAAGACAAGGTATACATTCTCGTGTATGATTTCAAGAAAGAAGAAGGCGAGGCACCAGAGATGGTAAAGGATGGCCCCTCGGCAGCCGAACATCTAAACGCTGCCGGACTACGTCTTAGAGGGGCATCGTAAGTCTTGGACGTGCTAAGTCCACTCTCTCTTGGATTTGGTTCGTAGCGTTCGCAGTCTTATTCGCCATGATCTTCATACAAACTGTCTTTGGAAAATTCGGCAAAGATTGGGATTCAGGGTTCGGCTGGCTTTTTCCGCTCGTTGTTCCTTCGGTATCGCTAATGATCACGGTATGGGCGCTGCAGCAGACGAAACAAGACAAGAAGGAGGTCGAAACAGCCTATGTGGCCTGGGCCGCAATATTTCTTTCCGTATGCTATCTATTGATGATGTTATCACTGTTGTTGCTGCAACCTTTTTCAGACGTTCCTATGAAAGATCAGCTTAGCCGCTCAGCCTGGTATTTGGGATTGCTGCAAGGAATAGTGATGGCGCTGCTGGGAAGGCTGTTTATTGCTAATGCCGCCTAGCTGCAGCGGTCGAGACGAATTGTGACGAAGCGTCTAACGCAACGCCTCGGAAGGTAGAACATAGCATATGAGTGGAAGGGGGGAACACACTCCGTGTTTGGCAGTGGCACCCTGGGAAGAAGTGCAGAATTCGGGTACAACGGGTCTGCTTTCCGCGGGCCGGCTCGACCGGCGCGCATTGTTAAGTTCGCCGCGGGCGCATTGGGTTGAATCAAAAGGCCGTCTGCGTTCGGCAGTGAGTTCCCCGATGCAGATGGCAAGTAGGCTTCAACGATGAAGGACGCTTTCAGAGCGACCTAGTGGATAGAATCCGACGTTTGGAACCCGAGCCGGTGCCGCCATACCGTTGAAATCACTCGGATTGGGCCGGACTCATCGGATTGGTTTGATCCACTAGGCTCGCCGAGGTCCGCCAGGAGTTCGATCAGCGCCATCTTGTGTCCGCTGGCCGGCATGGCGCTAGAGCGGAATCCGTTCAGGTTGTGTCGCGGAGGGGGAGTTCAGCGGGCTCATACCCGCAGGTCTCGAAGTAGTTCTCGCATTCGTCCCGCTTGAAGAGGCCGGCGCAGCCCTCCAAGAGGGCGATGAGACCGGCGACAGTGCGCTCGGCCAATTTTCGCAGCGCGGCCTTCAGCTTGGATATCGCCATCTCGATCGGGTTGAAGTCCGGGCTGTAGGGCGGCAGGTATCGCACCGTGCAGTTTTTCCTGGCCAGGATTTCCGCCACTCTCGGGCTCTTGTGAGCCTTGAGATTGTCGAGCACGACGATGTCGCCCTCCTCCAAGGTTGGCAAGAGACAGTGCTCAAGCCAGGCCTCGAACGTCGCGGCGTTCATGGCGTGGTCATAGGCCTTGCGCGCGACGGCGCCTCTCAGGCGCAGGCCGAAGACGAAGGTGATCGCTTTGTAATGGCCGTGCGGAACGCCGCAGCGCAGACGTCGCCCGCGTCGTCGCCGACCGTAGCGGCGCGCCATGTTGGTCATCGCCGCGGTCTCGTCGACGAACACCAGTTTCAGCGGATCGAGGTCGAGTTGACCATCGAACCACCGCCGCCGCCGTTCAAGGACGTCGGGCCGGTCCTGTTCGCTCGCGTGCGCCGACTTTTTTTGAACGTGATGTGGTGGCGGTCGAAAAACCGCCAGATCATCGACGGCGACACCTTCTCGCCCCGCGTACGCTCCAAACGAGCGCAGATTTCGGCCAGCGTCAGGTCAGGCTCGCGCCGGTGAAGGCGCAAAAGGTAGTCCCCATGCGCCTCCACGCGCTGCGAACGCGTGTCGCCGCCCATCGGCAGCGCTGCATAGCTGCCGCGCTCGCGCAATGCCGCCACCCACCGGATTGCGCTGGCAAAGCTAACCCCGAACCGCCGCGCCGCCGCCCGGCAACTCATGCCTTCCTCCCCAACCGCCGAAACCACCCGCTTGCGCAAATCCACCGACAAAGGCCCCATCTCGCGCCGCCTCCGATTCGGCGCCGCTCAAGAATCAGATTTCCTCCGATTCGGGAATCCCGAGCAATTCAACCCGCGCGGAAACCGCTCTAACGGCGCGCTCGACATCCGCCAGAGCTTCGTCATGGGTGAGAGGGCGCTCGAAGAATCCGCCGATGTTTCGCAATTCGTCAGTCACGAATCGGCGCGGAATCCAGAAGGCCCCGAGATGATCGCGGCGGAAGGATCGGCCCGCGATGTTGGCTTCGTCGGCTCCCTGTAAATTGTCGAGGCGCACCAGGTCTTCGGTATCGGGCGACGTGTCAACGATGACGCTCATTTCGCAGCCTCGCGATAAATTCTCGGCTTCGGCGGCTGTTCGGCTTCGATCGCTGCGACGCGCTTATGCAATTCGTCGAGCCTCGCTAACAACGCATCGGCGCGCTTGCCGAAGGCATCGACTGCGGCGCCCATTCGTCCGACGTTCCCCAGCGTCAACTCGCCCGGCGCATTCTGCCGTGCAAGAACAAATGGCTCGTCGTCGCTCAGTTCATGAAACTTTTTGATTTGGTCGGTCATCGCCATCTCTGGATGCTTGTGGAATCGAACGCTGCGGCGGCTTGCGCGGCGGCGACCACCGGGTCGGGCATTTCGATGCGCGACTGTGCGGGCAACGGCGCAACTGGAACGTCGCCGATTGTGGCCTCGGGAGATGCCAGCAAGCTCGCAGCCAACGCGCGCCATTCGCCGTGAAATTCGTTCGTGTCCGGCGTGTGAGGAATCAACTCCGCATCGTGGCGCGCGCGATCGAACTCGCCGAGGCCGACGAAGATTTCTCGGTGCGCGGGATCGTCGGACCTCAACTCGCCGAGAACGGCTTGCCTCGCTGAATCAACTTTTCGCTTCTCGGCAAAGACTTTGGCGATTGCGTCGGCGAGCGGCGCTAGAGTCGATTGAGCTTCGTCGAGAAGGACGAGTCGAGACGCGATCCAGGTCTCCTTGTGCGCGGCGCTTGCCTTGTCGGCGGCGATCCTTGGTTCGCCCTGCAATTCGGCCATCGCGGCGGAGGCGGCGCCGGCCTGTGCGGTGGCGTCGTCGAGGGCGCCGACCAGCTTGGCACGCTTATCGGCGTCGATCTGTGGCAGCGGTGAACCGGTCACGCGCGCCCAAGTGGCGAGGGCGACAGAGTGCTCCGAATCGAAGGCGGCCAATGCGGCGCGGGCTGATTCGACAGCGGCGATTACGGATTGGAGCCGGTCAATTCGCGTCTGAGCAACCGCCATGTCGTCAACGGCGGCGCCCTTCGCTTCGATGGCATCGCGGAGGCGAGCACGGGCGGGAGTGAGATTCCGCATAAATTTGGGCAACTTGTTTTTCCGCTATCTGTTTTTGGGTTGGAAAGTGCGGGTGACGGGTTGCGCCACCCGGTCTCATCGTCAGCGCTTGATGCCGGCGATGCGGTCGAGTTCTGTCGGCGTATAGTGGTGGACCGCGGCCTGCTCGGGCGCCGGCCATCCGCTGTTGAGCGGCATGACGCGGGTCTGCTGCACCGCAGGCGTCGCCGGCTCGCGGGCCGGTTAAGTCGGCGCGACGGGACGGGCGGCGCCACGAAGCGCGGCGTTATCGACGGGAGGGATAGGCATTTTTTGGGACTTTCTAGGTTGAAGCCGCGCAATGCGGCGGGTTTAGCCGGCGATGCCGGGATTGAGATTGAAGTCGTCGCGAAGGTCGCGCATCCGACCGAGAGCCTTCATGAACTCTTCGCGCTCTACGATCGGCGCCGTTCCACGCGGCCTTGATCGGGTTGGGCGTGGACATGTGGTCTGCCGGCGCGGGCGGTTCGCCTTTGGCTTTGACGCGCTGTCTGCGCTTTTGCTCGCGGTAGTAGTCGCGCCGGTCGGCAGTGTGGACATTGTGGACAGGCTGGCCCGGCAAATTCGCCTCGATTCGAGGAATCGGCGGCCTCTCCGAGGACGGTTTCAGTCATGTTGGGAACCTTCAGGCGGCGAGGCGGAGGGCTTCGGTCGCGATTTCAGGTGACTCGGCAAGTCGTTGCTCGACGGCCAGCTTGGCGTCGTCGAGATCATCGAACGGCTCTGAGGACCAGATAACGGAGCCATTGCGCCTGACCCTGCCTTGCCAAGCACCAGCCATGAGAACGGCGTGGCCGATCGCGGGCCGATCCATTCCGATGGCGAACTCGCGCGGCGTGGACAGCGCCTTGTTGAGGCGTCCGGCGACGCAACGCTCAAGGTCAAAGGAAGACGCTCAACCATTCGACGTTTAAGGGCGGCGTGGGCTTACTCAGGGCGGGCGCTGGGCGGGTGAGTACGTTAGGAGTCACCGCATCAGGGGGTAATGTACTCACGGCTGTCTTGGGCGGCCTAACACGCCCGTTTTGAGCCTTTCTGCGGCAGGTCGTCGAGCAATACCGCTGAGCCTTTCCGCGTGGACGCGAAACGAACTTGGTTTCGCAGGCGAGGCAGGTCGCCATCAGAAAGCATCCGTGTTCGATACGCCTTCCCAATGGCGGCGGACCCGCGCCGCGGCTGGACTCGGCCTCCAGGCGGCCGTTCGCGCAATGTTGGCGAGGAAACTCGATCCTTCTCGCCACCCGACGCGGATCATTCCGGTAACGCCGCGGGCTGCGAGCGTCTTGCAAGCCTCGGCAACGGGCATGGAGGCGCGGGCGACGATGACCTCGGCGCCGATGGCGGCGGCCCATTTGCCCTTGCTGTTTGGAATTTCCGCGAGTTGTAAAGTGATCATCGTCTTTCTGGGTTGCGGCCGATCGGCCTTTTGCTAATGAGAAAATATTTTGGCGAAGTCGAAATGGGCGGACGGGCGCAATCGCCCTTTTCACGTGAATTGTATGGAGAGGAGACGGCGCGCCCGGTCGAGGGGTCGCTTCGCAAGTCATTGAGTTATTCGCAGGCCCCCGATGGTCGAGGCGGCGGCGATGGCCGTAGCGCGTTGAGACGCCCTCTCGATCGATGCTGCCTCTTCCCCAACCCCGCTGTGATCCGATGCCCGCCCTTGCCCTTCCCTGGCCCGCCTTGGAGGCCGTCCGTGAGGCAATGACGCCAGCCTTGTGAACTACGGGCGTGCCGTGAACTACAGCCTTGTGAACTGCGGGCGCGACTAACGCCCCAACAAGCCTGCCCATGTGGGACGCTTGATCGAGGGCCGCAATCCTTCCCACTAGGGTCGATCTCCGCCTTTGGGGCGCTCTGTACCGTAGGGTCTTAGACCCTTGTGGGAAGCTCAATGCTCGCCGCAACGCCCATACAGAAAGTGCCTCGAAAGCGACGCCCGGAAACGACCGGATTACTTCGCCCGGCGAATAGGCTTGACGGACAAATCCATGCGCGTAGCCCTTTACGTCCGGGTCAGCACCGCCGAGCAGACGGTAAAGAACCAAGAGGCCGTGCTGAGCGCCGTCGCTGACAAGCGCGGCTGGACTATCGTTGGTGTCTACCGCGATGAGGCCATCTCCGGCGCCAAGGGCAGAGACAAGCGGCCCGGTTTTGATCGGCTGTGGAAGGACGCGGCCCGCCGCAAGTTCGATCTCATCGCCTCATGGTCCGTCGATAAACTCGGCCGGTCTCTCGCCGACGTAGCGGCTTTCATGGTCGATATGCGCGCCTATGGTGTTGACCTGTACCTGGACAAGCAGGCGGTCGATACCACAACTCCGAGCGGGCGGGCGCTGCTGCAGGTGGCGGGCGTCTTCGCCGAATGGGAACGCGAGATGATCCGAGAGCGGACCATTGCCGGCCAGGCGAGGGCAAGAGCCGCAGGCGTCCGCTTCGGGCGCCGACGATTCCATCGGACAAGGCGGAGGCGATCGTTGCTGGCCTCAAGCAGGGCGTCGGCGTCGTCAAGCTGGCGAAGGTCCACGGGGTCGGCGTCGGGACGGTCCAGCGGATCAAGGTCGAGCTTGCTGCATAGCCCTTCGCGGGAGGGTCTTCAGCGCGGGCGCGCCGTGTGACTTACGGATCACTCCTCAACGGGAGCCGCCAACATCGGCGCGGCGGCTCGGCGGGCAGCCCTACGGGCGTCACGGGCCTCGAAAACTGCCTTCAAACGGCGTTTGTATTCGGCCAGCGCATTGCTGGCGCACTGGGCGGCCTGACCGCGCCGCAACACAACCTTGCAGTTGCAAAATACCAATTTTCTGACATACCTTCCCAACATGCTGAGGACCGGTCACAAGCGGCCCAAGACCGCCCATGAGTGGTTTGAGCGGCTCAGTTATGCCGGCGCGTGGGTGCTTGCCTTGGTCGCGCTGCTCATTCTGGCGTTCTGGCTCTTGAGCGGTCCCCTTTAGATCGGCCACGCCGAGCGCGGTGGGCCGCATGATCACCGGGCGAACGCGGTAACTCATCCTGTAAAGGCGCCGCGGAGGGTCGCTGGTGTGTTTTTCCCGGCGATTCCCTGTCGAGTGCCTGATAAGACTTTTCGCCGCCTTCGCGGTGGCGCTGGCGCCTTGTGAACTGCGGGCGCGAATGGCCCTTGGCGGAGGCGATGGCTGCGGTGACTCGGCCTTCCCCGCGGATTCCCTGTCGGCTCTCTCTTGCCGCAGCGCTGGCGTTTCCGAGATCCGATCTTGGCCCCCTCCGCCTCGATTTCGGGCGCCAACGCGGCTTGCGTCTCCATTGGCAAGGAGTCGAGGAACTGGCGAGATACGCTCACGGCGCAGCATCACCGGATCGCGCCAAAAGCCTGGCGATTTCGTCCGCGGTCCTGCGTCGCATGCCCTCAATTCGCAATCTATGTCGAAGGCGATTCGCGGCGGCTTCCGGCGCTTCGACAATAGCAACGCCGCGATCCGTCGAGGCTAGGGCCTCTTCTGCGGATTTGAACTTCGGCGCGTGTTCTGGCGGTTCCCTCCCGTTCGAGGGCAGAACAACCAGGCATCCCAGCTTGCGTCTGGCCTCTGCGGCTCGCTTCTCGGCAGCCGCCTGCGCCTCGACGGCCTCTTAAGTCTCGACATTTAACAATGCGCGGGCGGCGTGTGCTCTGGCATATGACGGCGCCGAAGCGTCTTTAAGCACGGCGTCGAGAGCGGAAAGGGCGCGCTGGCGCTGGCGTCGCGTCGGCAACGTGGGCCTTGGTTTGGTCATGGCGGAAAGTACCTTTTTGGTCCCAAAATGGCCCCGAATCGGAGCCTGAGGCGCCGAGGCGACCGAAATGGGCGAATCGCTAGGAAACTGCGGCCTCTCGGGGTGTCAGGCGCGCTTACTCGGCGCGCTGTATGGAGGGCGGGCCTACGCGGCCCATAGGCTGCCATCGTCGTCGAGGGCGGCGCCTGTGGGGACACCGGGAAACATTACGGCCTACCACCCGAAATCAAGCGCAGCACGGGTGGCGCCTGTCGTCGGCGCCGCGGCTTTCCGCCGTCGCGCGTGATACGCGGAAAAGCGATTTCAACGGGGGCCACTGACAGCCGCCTCCGCCTCGGCGAGCCTTTCCGCGCCGGCAACGAGCGCGGTCATGCGCTCGTTAACGGTGTAGTCGGCGATCACATCGTAACCACCGTTGCCGTAAACGAGGCTGACGGCGCCGACACGTCCCCCGTCCTCGTCGTAGAAGAAGAGGCCCTCCTCGTCGCAGGCGTGAAGCTGCGCCATGATCGGAGCAATGTCGCGTGAGCGTGAGACGGTTATAGCCTCGCCATCACTGTGGCTAACAGAATATCCCTCGAAGAAAAGCGCATCGCTGACGAGCCTTTCAATGATGGCGCGCTCGATCTCGATTAGCCGTTCAACGGTGATCGACATGCGGACCGGTGTCTTGGACATTGCAGACGAGTTCGCCGGCACGGACTCCGCCAGCGACGGCAAGAGTCGTGGTTGCGGTGAGCGTCGGATTTCTGAAGCGTTTTGACATTGGTCTGGTCCTCGTTCTCGGCGGTTTGGTTGCCGAGTCGAACGGATGGCACATGGAAACAAATTAGCGGCATATGCAAGTGGAAAGTACTGAGTGGCATGGCGAAGCAGATCAAATGGCCCGACAAAGCAAGGCGCATAACGCGAAGGGCGGCAGGCCGGGAATTTTCAGCCCGCCGATTGGCGCTAAGGGGGACCCTTCAGGCGCCCCGCAGGCTGGCGTCGGACTCGTGCGCCGCGTTGGTCGCGGCGGATGGCGGAAATCGTCTCCTTGTCGCTTCGAGCACGATGGAAACGTCCGATCCCAACTTGGATCACGCAGGGTCGAGGTCGAGCCCCATCTGCCGCGATCGATCCGCGACACGAAGTCAGACCTTCTCGCCATCGACACTCCGCTGTCGCCAGCCAAGGCCCAGAATGATCGAGGCGAGACGGCGCCAGTCCGCGATCGCGAGATAGTCAGGAACGAGACCCACGGCGCGAGCCGCTTCCGCCAGTGAGAACAGCATTCGCTTGCCGGCGAGCTTGCGCTCTACGGCGTCAGGATCAATGAACATTTTGTGGTGAACCTTGTGAAGGCGCTGACCAGGGGATTGACGTTGCCGGCGGAGGCGCGAGCTTGCGACGGTTGGACGCCGGACGGAACGCCTGCATTGATCCACTGGTCGGCTAAAGCTTTGCGACAAATCAACCGGGACAATTTCTAAACCAAGTCTCCGGGACAACCGGGACAGTTCTAAAGAACATGTCCCGTCCCGTCCCGCTTCTGACCGAGGGGACAAAATGAATGTCCCGATGTCCTGTCCCGATGTCCCGCTATGCGGCTAGGCTGATTCCATCGCTGGAAATTTGGAGTTTGCCGGCTGAGATAAGCCATTGACGACCGCGTTGCGCTCCCTTCCTATTGGCCTCATCGCTTCCGCCCTTGAGCATGTAGAATTGCTGGCGATGGAGATCATCGAATTTGGGCACGTCCTTCGTCGCCTCGGCGCCGTGTTCCTTCGCCACATCGGCGAATGCTCTCATCCATAGCACGGCGTCGTTGTTGGTCTTCGACTTCGCTTTTCGCTCTTGGCGCGGATCAACTCCGTCTTCGATCCGATCAACAACGAGCGTTGTCCCGAAATCGTTGAGATGGTGACGGCGCAGGGTCGCGGTCATCTTGAATCCGTCATCCATATCTTTCGCCTTCTGCACGGTCAGCGCAGTCGAGAAGTCATCCGGCAGGCGAGAGGCGAGAATCTGAACATCGGCGGCGCCGGTCAGTGAAGTGTGACCTCGCGGGCGATCCTCGTTGTAAAGACCTGGATGGTGCAGGGCGAGAACGAACGCGCCAAAATGTTTCGCGAGCGCGAGGGCGTTGCGGGTGAATGCAATCATTCCGGCGCCGTTCTCATCGTTGCCGCCAAGGCATTGCGACAAGGTGTCAACGACGATGATGCTTGGGGAGATTCCTGCCGTCTCGATCGAGGCTATCAGCGTGCTCATGTCGCCGCGAGCCGTCCCAAGATTCGGCGCGGCAGGGATCAAAAAGAAGGCCGAGTCGTCGGCGTCGAGCGCAGCGATAGCGCCTTCCACGCGCTTGGGAATACCGCCAGCGCCTTCAGCCGCGACATAGACCGCAGCACCTTGCTTGACGCTCCGCCCGCCCCATGGGCGACCATTGGCGACGCGGTAGCAAAGATCAATCGCGAGGAAAGATTTAAACGCCTTCGGTTGTCCGTACAGAACGCCGAATCCTTCGGCTGGAATAAGGCCATTCACAAGCATGTCGGCGCCTCCTTTCGCTCGCTCTCGAATCTCCTTTTCACTAAGCACCGCAAACAGTGGCGGGTCGCTTGCTCGACGCGGACGGAGCGGCAATCGCGTGACGTTGCTCACTTGGCGACTCCGCTCTTCTTGATTTCGCTGTCCCACACAACAGGGAACGGAAGCCGCTTGCGGAAGCCTTGCGGCGGCCAGATGGTCGCGTTGAGTCCGGCGAGCGTGTCGCGCTTAACTTTCCAGCCGAGCATGAACGCAGCGGCGATCATTGCGCCATTGCTAATATATCGCCCGGCCCATCGCTCGGCACGGTGTTTCAGCCCATAGGAATACATGCCAGATGACGGCGCGTGATCGTCAGGCGCGCCCGCCTTGAGATAGGCAAGAGCGGCGTCGATTTGGTCTGCGCAACTGTGAAGGCTAACCCCCGGCGATTTGCCGAAGCCGTCGGCCGAAAGCATAGGATGGCGCTCCAATACGGAGTCCTATACCTGCGCGGCGGCTTGGATAAGATCGAAGTCGTTGCATCCGGCGATCGTGGGAATCCGGGGCCTTGTTTCGTGCTCTATCGGATCGAGGGGCTCGCACTCTGGCTGGGTCCTGGATGCGGGTGTTTGTTCCGAACAGTCGCAGGGGCCGCCTTAAGGCGCGCCCGCGTATAGGACAGGATCAATCTCATGCTGGAGAGTTCCGTTTCAGCCGGCGTTGACGTCGGCTCGACTTGGCTTGACCTCGGGTTTCATCCCTTCGGCAAGCCGATCCGTGTGCGCAACAACGAGGCGGGTATTGCAACAATTGTCGCCGCCCTGGGCCAGCGTGGCGTGGGCCGGGTGGCGCTGGAGGCGATCGGGGGCTATGCGCGGAGGCTGACGGCGGCGCTGATCGAAGCGGACGTCACGGTCTTTATGGTCAATCCGCGGCGGATCAAGGCGTTTCGCGACGCCGAGGGCCTCATCGCCAAGACGGACAAGCTGGACGCAAGCCTGATTGCGCGCTTTGCTCACGTCATGGCCGATGAGCTGCGACCTCTCAGGGACGCCGGACAGGCGGGTCTCAAGGCGCTGTCGACAAGGCGGCGGCAGCTGACTGAAATCCATCGCGATCGAGAAGACACGCCTCAAGCAGGCCTTCGATCCGCTGATTCTCAACTCCTGCCGGGAGATGATCGCGCTGCTCGAAGACAGACGCCGGGCGATCGAAGCCGAACTCGACCGCCGCATTGAGGCCGAGGACAGAATGGCGCGCCGGCGCGCCATTCTGTCCTCTATGCCCGGCATTGCTGCGCGCATCTCCACCCTGGTCGTCATCGAAATGCCGGAGCTGGGCGAAATCGGACGAAAGGAAGCCGCGAGCCTCGCAGGCCTCGCGCCCCATCCGTCGCAATCCGGACTTTCGCTCGGGCGCAACGCCATCTCCGGGGGCCGCCCCTGCTTGCGCGCCGCCTTCTACATGGCCGCCCTCGTCGCGGTGCGAAGCCATCCCAGGTTCAAGCAGATCTATCTCGACCTGCGCGCAGCAGGAAAACCCGCAAAGGTCGCCCTCGTCGCCGTCGCCCGCCGAATGGTCGGCATCGCAAACGCCCTCATTCGCGACGACATCACTTTCGATCAAGCAAGCTTCGCTTGACCCGCGCAATACAGTCGCCAGAGTGTACATGCGTCTTTTCCCTACTCCCTCGTTGCATAAGGGCCTAGACGGTGAGAGGGAGTCAGCGTCCGGTCAGCACCGCCTTGCAAGGGGCAGCGCTAGATGAAGTGGTGTTTTCAATGAAACTGGCCGCCCCCATGCGCGGCGGGCGGGGCGCTTATCGACGGCGGGCGGGGCGCTTATCGACGGCGGGCGTGGGGGCGATCGACGACGAGCCGGGGTTGACGAAGCGTTTCAGTTTGGGCTTCGTTGCCTTCGCCTTAGCGATCTCCGCGACCGCCTCGACCTGATCCTCGTCGGCATAGGACGCGACCTTGAGAAGCGCAGATTGATTGTCGTCGATCCCCGCTTCTCGGGCGGCTTGCTTGGCCTCTTCGGTGAGGCCGGCGATCTTCGCCGAGCGCTGGACTTCGGGGCGGCTTACGCCAAGCTCTTTAGCCGTCGCGGAAACGCCGATATCATGCGGTTGCTCTCCGCAAGGGTGCACAAGTTGGGCCCCCTTCTTCTCCGCCGTCAGCCTGCGCCATTCCTCGATCTGTTCGGCGCGCTCAAGTTTGGTCAGTTCGGCGCGGTGAAGGTTCTCGGCGATCTCCCATAGCCTGCATTCAATATCGTCGCCGGTAACAAAAACAACTCTGATCTGTTCCATTCCCAAACGTTTGACGGCGGCGAGACGATGAGCGCCCGCCACAAGAACAACCTCCCTCCCGTCATCAATAGATCGGACGAAGATCGGATTTATAAGTCCGATTTCCTTTATTGAGTTCGCCAACTCAATGACTTTTTCTTCGTTGATCCGGCGAAGACGATCGGACACTGTTATGTCAGCCGGGAAGATATCTTCCGGCAATTCGACTTTCATTTGGGTCTCGCTCTGCATCTGGTCGCTCTCTGTGGGAATGGCGGCCGGCCCCCGGAGCGAGATCGGGGAACCGGCCTGACCGCGGTGTACGGCCGCGGTGTTCGTGTGAACTTATAAGTCGGAGTCGGGTCGCCTGCGCAAGCGCGGCCGAGGTATGGGCTGTGGACGATCACGCCCCGACGAACCGGCGAAGCCCGGCGTCATCGGCCTCATCATCAACGCTGCGAGCGGTGCCGAACAGACTTTGCCGCGGGGCGAGTGGTGTTACCAGCGCGGCAACATCGGCCTTCTCGAACCGCAGGCCGCCTGGGGTTTTGACGGCGCGCAACTTGCCGGCCGCGCGCAACCGGTCGATCTGGCGCTCGCTGCAACAAGCGACTGCGGCCGCTTCCTGTTTCGAGATGAACATGTGTGGACTCCTTTGGAGTGGTACGGCCAGCGTCGGACTGGCGACTGGACAAATTGAAGGGCGCCGCCCAGCGGAGGTTGGGCGCTGGGCGGCGCAACAGCCATTCGGGCCTGCGCGCGTGAAGAGCCGCGGCGGCCACGGTGGGCTGAACTAAAAGAATTTCATTTCGGCCTGCTCTGGCCTCGTCAGTGCGCGAGCGTCACGCGCATATGAATGGATGATGGGGGCGGCTTATAACTCATGGTTACGGTCGGCGCTCAGTCCCATCTGTGGGCGGGTCTTCGTCTGACCTCACCTTTCAACTTCTCTTGTCCAGAACGATTTGCTTCGCTTTTCGGCCCTTGGCCTGCGCCTCGGTTTTCTCCGAGGGTTTGGGATTTTCTGGGAGGTTCAAGGCCCGGTAGCCAACGCTGCGCGCCCCTTCCGGGGTCTGCGTTTTATCTACCAGCCTTGCTCGTAATCAACCTCTTCCAAATCAATCAACCAATGAGAACACAATAGCACGACTTGCTCTATTCTCCAAGGACTATTTTCATGTAATGTGCATAATGTGGATAATAAAGTTCAGCTTGGCGGCGCTCGTCACTACGTTCTGTACGAAGTGTCCAGTCACGCGGCGAGCGACAGTTCTTCATTGTGCTCGTCAAATCGCGCCACGGGCCAGCGCCGATCGCCAGCGGTGGCGCCGAGTAACAATGCCGAGGTCTTCGGCGCGCTCTGGATGGGGGGACGACGGCGTTTGTGGTAGTTCTCTTTGGTCCAATTGAACCAGCGACAGCGAACGCCAAGGGAACGAAACGCGCTCAGAACCGGCGCGGTTTCCATGAAACATTCAATGATTCCGGGAGGCGAAGTATCTTGACATGGTAGGGGTCAGAGGTTCAATCCCTCTAGCGCCCACCATCTCCTAAGTCCAGCTAACTATTTGATAAATCTTATGTTTCTCTGACGCCGCGCTTCGATTGGGGGAGGCGTCTATTCGGCATGAGAAAGCGCACATGAGATGAACAAGGACGGGCGATCCGGGGGGAACACGTGCGGTTTGTTCACGCTTCGAGCCAACACCCGAGGCCGAGCGCCCACCCGCCCGAGGTCGGAGCGCCGACCAGGCGCAGAGGGCGAAGGGCCGCCAATCAGGGATACGATAGCATCGTGATAGTAAGCGGCCATCTTCTTTGTCCTTAGCTTAACATTATCAGCAACATAACACGTCGTTCATGAAATAGTCCTTTGAGAATAAAGTAAGCCGTGTTATTATGTTCTCATTGGTTGATTTGGAAGAGGTTGATTACGAGCAAGGCTGGTAGATAAAACGCAGACCCCCGCGAGGGGAGCGGAGCTATGTCTAACCCAGGCCCTTATACCAAAGGCTCTGCTGGCTAACTCATAAGGGGGGGATTCCCAAATCGGGGCGGGGCTGATTCAAGTTGGCGCGGAGGGTTTCGCGCCATGCCGGCAGCGGTGAGGTTACGAGAGGACTATTCGGCGAAGGGGCTTCGGGCGTTGGCCCGGCGGTCGAAGGACGTCAGCCAGAGCCGTCGTCCTCTGTCGCTGGCTGCGGTCAGGGATGGAATGGATCGCGGCGGCGCCGCGAAGATCGGGGGCATGGACCGCCAAACCTTGCGTGACTGGGTCCATCGCTTCAACGCCTCGGGTCCGGAGGGGCTCATCGACAGCTGGACGGAAGGTCCCAAGCCTCGCCTGTCAGCGGAGCAACTGGCGGAGTTCGCCAAGATCGTCGAAGCCGGCCCGGAGCGTGAGAAGGACGGCGTCGTGCGCTGGCGCCGGATTGACCTCAAACGCGTCATCGCCGAGCGGTTCGGCGTCGACTTCCATGCGCGCTATGTCGGGAAGCTTTTGAAGAAGCTGGGCTTCTCCCACATGAGCGCGAGGCCGCGTCATTCGGCTCAGGACGAGCGGATCGTCGACGCGTTTAAAAACCGTATGGCCCGCCCCGTCTGCAAGGGGGTTGTCGAGATTGGCTGCTGATCCAGTCTGCTTCAACGTATCCGGCCTCGAGGAGCTTCCTCCGACCATGATGGAGATACGCGCGCTCCGGTCCTCATAAAACTCCCGGCGTCAGACCGCGCCGTTTTTTAAACCAGGCTTCCGGAGCGCCGTTCGACTGTCAGGCCATCCCGTCGTTACCCTCTCGCAAACCCCGTATTGACCGATGGACGCTTTGAGCGCGACCGGCCGAGCTCTATGCCACTACCGGCATTTCTGTGACGGCGAACCGTTCTCCGCGCCGCAGCACCGCCCAAGCAATTCTCGCCAGCTTGTTGGCGAAGGCGACGACCGCAACATTGCGATGAGCCCTGCTCATCAGCTCTTTTGCCCAACGGCCGAGCGGCGTGTCGCGCTCAGCCACATAGGGCAGAGCCGCACGCGCTCCATGGATCAGCTGCCTACGCAGGTATTTGTTGCCGCGCTTGCTGATCCCGAGCAGCTTCGGCTTGCCGCCAGTTGTGAACTGACGGGGAACCAGGCCGAGCCACGCGGCGAGATCGCGCCCGCGGTCGAAGCTTTCCGCCCGACCGACGGCGGCGACAAGGGCGGATGCGACGATCGGGCCGACGCCAGGGATTGTCGTCAGCCGACCGAGCCTCTTCGTTCTCCTTCACCCAGCGGACGAACTCGGCGTCGAACGCAGAGATCCGTCGATCGAGTTCCGCCCATTGCGCGCGAGCGTCGCCGACGAGCACGATCATCCGCAAACTCAATCCCGCTCCGCCCTGCTCATCCATCAGCACGCCCAGGAACTGCTCGAGCTTCCGTTTGCCCTGCGGCGCGACCATTCCTCGCTCCAGCAGAATGGCGCGCAACTGATTGATCAGAGCTGTCCGCTCCCCGACCAACCGGTCTCGCGATCGATGAAGCGTCTGCATGTCGAGTTGGTCCTGGCTCTTCAGTTCGACAAAACGCATCGTCGGCCGCGTCGCCGCTTCCGCGATCCCCTCGGCGTCGCGATCGTCGTTCTTCTGCGCCTTGATGTAGGGCCGAACATATTCGGGCGACATCAGCCGGACATCGTGGCCGTGGGCGGTGAACACGCGGCCGAGATGATGAGCCCCGCAGCAGGCCTCCATCCCGACAACGCACGGAGGAAGCTTCTCCGCCAGAGCAATCAGTGTCTCGCGCCGTACCTTGCGACGCATCACAACCGCGCCGAACGCATCCAACCCAACCACGCTGCAGACGTTCTTGCCGAGGTCGACGCCAAGCACAGAGATATCCATCCCTTCCTCCTCCTAATTCGCCGGCGAGCCTACGACGCCGGAAGGAGGGGCGGGCCATTCCATAAAACTTCCCGCGCGCGTGTGACGTGCTCATCTCGAAGGACTGCCGGAGACGACGCCGGTGGAAATCTGGTTTGAGGGCGAAGCCCGGATCGGCCAGAAGAACGGCCAGGTTCGGCTGTGGGCCCGGCGCGGAACGAGACCCCGCCAGCCCGCCGACCAGCGCTATGACAACGTCTATCTGTTCGGCGCGATCTGCCCCGCCCGCGGCGTCGGCGCCGCGCTCGCCTTGCCCTATGCCGACACCGACATGATGCAACTCCATCTCGACGAAATCTCGCGCAACGTCGCTGCAGGGGCTCATGCCGTCCTGCTGCTCGACAGAGCCGGATGGCACACTCCGGGCAAGCTCGACGTGCCCGACAACATCACGCCGATCTTCCTGCCGTCCCGCGCCCCGGAACTCAACCCGGTCGGGAACGTCTGGCAATATCTCCGCCAGAACTGGCTCTCAAACACCGTCTTCGAAAACTACGACGCCATCGTCGACGCCGCCTGCGCCGCCTGGCGAAACCTGATCGCCCAGCCTCAAACCATCACCTCCATCGGAATGCGCGAATGGGCTCACGTCGGTCAGCCGCTATGACCTTTGGTATTACGTTCACGCCGCGAGCGGCCAGCTCAGACCGGCGCGCATCATATTCGGCGACGCTGCCGCCATGATCGTCGTAGACGTTGATGGTTTCGGCGCGAGCCGAGACAATTGCGCCGGCCGTCCAAGCGGCCGCCGCGACAATCGAGATCACGACGGGGCGCATCCAGCTGACGGCTGCTTCGGGGCGGAATCCCGGATGACGGCCGGTTTGCCGCCATCCTTGATCGCCGTGCGCGTCGCGCGCGCCTAGCAGGCGTCCCAGAACCCCTGCCGGTAACTCGGATCGGTGTAGTACCAGCAGAGACCCGGCGCGGGCGCCGCGCCCGCATAAGCCGCAGCGGCCCCGGCAGCCAGCACGCCGACAGCGGCGCCGGCCGCGATCGCGCCGCCCGGTCCCCAGTGATACCAGCCGGGCCGAGCCCAGCCGCCATATCGGTAGCCCCCGCCCCGATAGACGCCCCCACCATGGTAGACCCCGCCGCGGTAAACGCCGCCGCGGTATGCGCCGCCGCGGTAGGTGCCGCCGCGATGGTAGACGCCGCCGCGCGGCCCGACAGCGGTCGCGCCGCGGTGGACCATCACCACTTTCGAGATCAACCCCTCGTTCAACAACGTCGACGGGTTAGAACCCCGCAGTTCGATGGCGCCGGCCTGTGGTGGAGAGAAGCCGGACAACGCGATCGCCACGCAGGCGCTTTTGACCAAACTGGACCGAATCATGCTTTCCTCCTTGCGCGGCCCACCCGCGGCCCAACTTATCGCACAAATCCGCCGCCGACGCGACGGCCTGGACGGGGGCGCGGCCGGCCGCGCCCGGGTCCGACCGTGGCCAGCGGCCTGACGGCCGCCCGACCGCGGGTGTCGCGGCGCCGGCCTTGATGGGCGGTTGTCAAACGGACAGTTCCCGACGCCGCCTCAGGTCGCCGTCGCGCCCGGCGTCGTCTCCGGCTGAGAGGCCTCGGATTTCTGCGAGCGCAGGCGAGCCGCGCCCGCCCCGGTGCTCAGGCTGTGCGCTGCATTGATGAGCGCGAGATGCGAGAACGCCTGCGGGAAGTTGCCAAGCTGACGGCGCTCATGGGGATCGTATTCCTCGGCCATGAGCCCGACGTCGTTGCGCAACGCCAGTAATCGCTCGAACAGCGCGGCCGCTTCGTCGTATCTCCCGAGCAGCACGTAATTGTCGACCAGCCAGAAGCTGCAGGCGAGGAAAGCGCCTTCGCCGGGCGGCAGGCCGTCCACTCCGGCGCCCGTGTCATAGCGCAGCACGAATCCGTCGCGAAGCAGCTTGCGCTCAACGGCCGCGACGGTGCCCTGGACGCGGCCATCGTCAGGCGGCAGAAAGCCGACCATCGGAACAAGCAAAAAACTCGCGTCCAGCGTCGTGTCGCCGAAAGACTGGATGAACGCGTTTTGCCCGGGATCAAACCCATGCTCGCACACTTCTGTATGAATCTGAGCGCGAACCTCCCGCCAGCGCTCTAGAGGCCCATCGAGCCCGAATTCCTCGATCGAGCGCACCGCGCGATCGAAAGCGACCCCAGGCCATCACCTTCGAGTGGGTGAAGTGGCGCGGGCCCCCTCGCACTTCCCAAATGCCTTCGTCGGGTTCCCGCCAGATTTTCTCGAGGTGCAGAATGAGGCCGCATTCCAGCGCCCAGGTCGCCTCATTGGTGCACAGACCCGCGCGGCGCGCGACGTAGAAGGCGTCGAGCACTTCACCGTAGACGTCGAGCTGGAGCTGCTTGACCGCCCCATTGCCGATTCGGACCGGGGCGGCGCCTTCGTAGCCCGGCAGCCAGGGAAGCTCGAATTCCTCGAGCCGCCGTTCGCCCGCGACTCCGTAGACGATCTGCAAGTCGTCCGGAGCTCCGGCGACCGCCCGCAGGAGCCACTCGTGCCACGCCTTCGCTTCGTCCAGGATGCCCGACCCAATCAGCGCATAAAGGGTGAAGGTCGCGTCCCGGAGCCAGCAATATCGATAATCCCAGTTGCGCGGGCCGCCCAGTTGTTCAGGCAGGGACGTCGTCGCGGCTGCGACAATGCCGCCGGTCTCCCAGTGCGCGAGCGCTTTCAAGGTGAGGAGTGAGCGAAGAACGGCGTCGCCCCAGCAGTCCGCCGGCTTGAAGACGCCCGCCCAGCCGGTCCAGAACGAATGCACCTGCTTACGCGCTTCCTCGAGCTCCTCGCCTGACAAGGGAGGGGGAGCGGCGCGAAACGACGGCGACCAGTTGAGGAGGAAGGTCGCCTCCTCCCCCTCGCGGACGATGAAATCCCCGACGGTGCGAAGATCCTCCCCGCGCGTCTCAACGTTCGTGTCGAGCAGTACCTTGTCCGGGCCGGCGATGAACTGAAGTCGTCCGTCGTCCTGCTGACTGACCCACGGCACGATTGCGCCGTAATCGAACCGCACAATGATCTCGGTCCGCATCGAGACCTCGCCCTGAATGCCCTTGACGATGCGCACCAGCTCGGACGAGCCGTTGCGCCTGTACATGAAATCGGTGAGGGAGGCCGAGCCATCGTTGGTCGTGAAAACCGTTTCAAGGACCAGAGTGTCGCCGACGTACCGCCGGGTGGTCCGGACGTCGTTTTGCGTAGGCGCGATGAGCCACCTTCCGTGGTTCGGGCCGCCAAGCAGGGCGGAAAAGCACGCGGCGCTGTCGAAACGGGGCAGGCACAGCCAGTCGATCGAGCCGTTGCGCCCGACCAGGGCCGCTGTCTCGCAGTTTCCGATGATGGCGTAGTCTTCAATTCGGAGCGGCATCGCGGTCTCTCGGGGGCAGGCCATGGGCGCAACAGGCCGCCTATACCAGACTTGGCGCGACTGCGCCGGACCCGAAAAAGCCGCTTTGCAAGTGGATATTCGACCATCCGGCCAACTTGGCGCTTGAGAATCGCGAGCCACGGTCTGCAAGTTGCAGTGTCCTTGGTCAGCGCTTAAGTCACCATGTGGTCACGCCTGCTCGCCCTCACTTTTCTCCTCCTGCCCGCGCCGGCTCTGGCCGGCCTCAAGGAGAAGATCGCCACCCTTGCGCCGACGGCGGTCGTGCTTGTGGTGGACGCGAAGGGCGACGCGTTGGTCGCCCAGAACGCCGATGAGCCCTTCGTCCCGGCGTCCGTCGCCAAGATCGTGACGGCCTGGCTCGCGATGGAGGTCCTGGGCGGCGACTATCGCTTCGAGACCTGCTTCTACCTCGACGACAAGCGGGTGCTCTACGTGCGCGGCGGCGGCGATCCCTTCCTTGTCTCGGAGGAGCTTAAGCCGCTCGCGGCCGACCTCGTCACCACGATCGGCAAGGCGCCGATCACCGGCATAGTGGTCGACGGCGGCTACTATCCTCCCGACCTCAAAATCCCGGGCATCGAGGACGACGGCGAGGCCTACAATTCGCTGAACTCTGCGCTCGCGGTCAATTTCAACACTGTCTACGCCGTGCGCGATGGCGATAAGGTGCGCTCCGCCGAGGACCAGACCCCGATCACTCCGATTGCGATCGCCCGGTTTCGCGCGGAGGGCCCGGACGGAGAAGGCCGCATCAGTCTTGGCGAGGATCCCACGCTCGGCCTCAGATACGCGGGCGAACTGATCGGCGCGTTCATCGCGCAAGCCGGCGGCCGGGTGAAGGGCGCGGTCTCTACCGGAACAGTCCCCGCAGGCCTGAAGCCGGTCTACGTTCACCGGCAGTCGCGCACCCTGTCGCAGATCCTCGCCGAGATGCTCCGCAACTCGAACAACTTCACCGCCAACCAGGTCTTTCTGGAGATCGGCGCGCATCGCCTCGGCGGCCCGGTCAGCCTCGAGAAGTCCCTTCAGGTGGCGAACGCAATGCTCGCCACCCAGGGCCTCGCGGCGGATATCCATCTCGTGGAGGGGTCCGGCATCAGCCGCGACGACCGCTTCACCCCCCGCGGCCTTGCCAGGGTGCTTGCGCTCTTCGCGCCCCACGCCGATCTGCTGCACGGCCATGACGGCGGCATGAACAAGACCGGCACCATGGTAGGGGTCCGCGCGCTCGCCGGCTATGCGGACACCGCCGCCCACGGGCGGGTCCATTTCGTGATCTCGCTTGCTGGCGATCACAGCGAGATGCGCTTCCGTCTGCTCCAGGCTATTAAGTCCGAGCTCTAGCACTACTTTGGCAGATTAGGAGTTCGGAAAGGATTTTCGCCCGATCGTCGGCTTCGCGATTTTGCGGAGCCGGCGGCGTGGCGGACTGGGGCGGGGATCTTGATCGGTGGCTTGCGCCGTTCCTGGCGCGGCTCGAACACAAGGCGCGCCGGCGGATGTGTCCGCTCTACGTTGCTGGGCTGATTGGGCCGGGCGAGCGCAAGAGCGTCGAGCCGATGGCGTCGCGATGGGCGCCCGGCGATTACGACCAGTTGCATCATTTCATTGCGAGCGGCGTGTGGAGCGAAGCGCCGCTGGAAGAGGAACTCGCGATCCAGGCGGACAAGCTGATCGGGGGCGCCAATGCAGTCCTTGTCGTCGACGACACGGCGCTGCCGAAGAAGGGGTCGCATTCGGTCGGCGTCGCGCCGCAATACGCCTCGGCGCTCGGCAAGACCGCCAATTGCCAGACGCTGGTGTCGCTGACGCTGGCGCGGGACGAGGTTCCGGTGATGATCGGCCTGCGCCTGTTTCTGCCGGAGAGCTGGACCGGCGCGCCCGACCGGATGGCGAAGGCCCGCGTGCCCGAGAACTGGCGGGCGGCGCGTACGAAGCCGGAGATCGCGCTGGCCGAGATCGATCGCATCCGCGCCGCTGGCGTTCGGTTTGCGACGGTGCTGGCGGATGCAGGCTATGGCCTATCCGCGCCGTTCCGCCAAGGGCTCGACACGCGCGGCCTGAAGTGGGCGGTCGGAATCCCCAAGCAGCAGAAAGTCTATCCGAGCAATGTCAGGCTCGTGTTTCCGACCGCCGGACGCGGGCGGCCGCGCAAGCGCCATATTCCCGATCAGCTCTCCGCGCCGGCTGAAGACGTTCTCGCCGCCGCGAAGTGGCGACGCGTCAGCTGGCGTAAAGGAACCAAAGGGCCTTTGGCGGCCTCCTTCGCCGCCGTGCGCGTGCGGATCGCCGATGGTCCGCCACAACGCATCCATGACAAGGGCATGCAGCACATGCCGGGCGAGGAGGCCTGGCTCGTCGGCGAGCGTCGCGCCTCGGGCGAGCGCAAATCCTATCTTTCCAACCTGTCTGCCGACGCCAGCCTCAAGACGCTCGCCGGCGCGATCAAGGCGCGATGGGTCTGCGAGCAAGCCCACCAGCAGCTCAAGGAAGAACTCGGCCTCGACCACTTCGAAGGCCGATCCTGGCGTGGCCTGCACCGCCACGCGCTCATGACGATGATCGCCTACGCCTACCTGCAAAGCCGCCGCCTCGCCGAGGCGAGCGGGGGAAAAAAGAATCCGCCAAGGGCCGCCCAAGCCGACACTGCCCGCGATCCGGCGCGCCGTGCTCGCCATTCTCGCCCGCGCGCCGCCATATCGATGTCCCCATTGCAGGCGAACCCTCCGAAGACACCTCGAATAAATCTGCCAAAGTAGTGCTAGAATGCGAACGCGTATGCTTGCCCGCCGCTCGCGGCGTAGAGCCGGTCGCCGGCGGCGATGATCGTCTCATATCGGCGGAAGCCGCGCATATGCTCCGGCGGCGAAGCGATGAGTTCGCCCGTGTCGCCGCGAAAGGCGTAGAGCCGGTTGTCGGCTTCGGCGCCGACGATGAACACGATCGGATTCGCGGTCCCGTCCGTGGTGGTGACGATCGGCGACCCGCGGTTGCCGGGAACCGCCGCGCACCAGGCGGTTTCGATCGCAGGAGTAGGATCGACGCTGATCTTGAGCGCGACTAGTCCCTTCCCCGCCTTGTCAGGCGGACAATTCGCGCCATAGCCCTGCAGCGCGACGAACACTGCGTCGCCCGCGCGCCAGACCGCCGGCGAAGCCATGGTCACGTTCGCCATGACATGCGCGGTCGAAAGCGGGTGGCCGATCCCGCCAAGATTGTCGCGGTCGAGCAGGTAGGCGTCGCCAGACTTGCCGACGGCGAAGATGAGCCTTCGAACGCCTTTGGCGCTCGGAACGTCGAGCGGAATCGGGGCGGTCCCGCCAAGGTCCCGATCGGTTCCATCGAGGAAGCTCCAGTTCGCGGGGGCGAAATAGTCGCGGGAATCGACCGAGCGGGCGAGGCCAGGGCCGAAGCGCAGGACGGCTTCGCCGTCGCTCCACCCACGCGCGTCGAACGTGTTGCCGGTCGCCACGAACAGCGACTTCCCGTCGCCTACAACTCCGCCCTGTCCCCAAACGCCGCCGCCGCGCGCCCGGGTCGCGAAGCTCTCGACCTTGGCCGGATCGGTCTCGGAAACGCCGACAACGAAGCCGTGATAGTCGCCGCAATCGCCATAGTGGCCGCTGTAGGGGACGAAGACGCGACCGGCGAACAGCGCGAGCGCGCCGCGCTCGTTCTGCACTGACGGTATGAAGCTTCCCTTGAGCGCCGCCGCCACATCGACCGGCCAGCCGGACTCGATCGATCCGTCGGCGAGCGCGAGCGCATAGATCTCGTGCCGCGGCTCGTTCGCGCGCATGACCATGGCGTCGAGATAGAGCGTCGCACGCGCCGGATCGATGACCGGCGCGCCGGTCACGCCAAGGGTCGGAAGATTGCCGCAAGGAAGCGCCGAGCGCGGCGCCGGTTCGCCCAGCGTGCGCTCCCAGATTTGCGCCCCGCTCTCAGCGTCGATCGCGTGGACCTCGTCCTGGTCCGTCGCAACGATCAGCATGGCCTTCCCCGATCCGGGCTCGCGCCACAGCAGCGGCTGCGCGTAGACGGCGCCGCGAAATGACGGATGGAACGAGGCGTCGAGATGCAGGCCCCGCGCGCGCTCATAGGTGAGGCCGGGGACGACATATCGGCCGGAGCGGTCGAGCGCGCCGTGATAGGTGAGCACGGAGGGATCGGCGTGAGCTGTGCCGGAAACGGCGAGCGTCGTGGTGAGCGCGCCGGCGAGCAATGCAATGCGCATCATGAACCTTAAGAAGCGGCGGCCGGCGAGGGCCGCGGCGGCATTATCCGCTCGCGGCCCTTGCGTGTCCACGCTCCCGCCCAATTGCGAAGACGTGGCCGCCGCGACGCTTCCGCTCGTTCGCGCTGGCTTCGGTTCTATCAGACAGGCAGCCGTTCGAGATCGGAGATCAAAGAAGGGCCTGTCGGCCGCCATCCGAGCTTCTCCTGCGTCCTCTCGCTCGAGGCGGGCATGTCGCGCGCGGCCAGATGGACGAGCCAGCCGAAATAGCCTCCCGCTTCCTCGGGCTGGATGGATTTGACCGGCAGCTTCAGGCGTCGGCCAATGGTCTCGGCAATATCGTGCGCTGGCACGCCTTCCTCCGCGACCGCGTTATAGACTGCGCCTGGCTCCGCCTTTTCGATCGCGAGCCTGTAGAGGCGGGCGACATCCGAAACATGCGCCGCGGGCCAACGGTTCCGTCCCTCGCCGACATAGGCGAAGACGCCTTTTCCCGGGCGATCGAGATCCAGGGACTGATCAGCCCCTGCCGCTCCGGGTCATGAACCTGCGGCAGGCGAACCACGGACGTGTTGACTCCGTTGGCGGCGACGTCGGCGGTCGCCTCTTCGGAAGCCGCGCGGGGGAAGTCGTTGGACGTGACCGAAGGCGCGTCCTCGGTCGCGAGCTGACCGGGCGCGACCTTGGCGATGGCAGTCCCGGAGGTCACGATCAAGGGTCGGTCGGAGCCCGCGAGAACAGAGCCGAGCGCCTCGATGACGCGTCGATCGGTTTCGCAATTCGCCGCGAACTGCGAGAAGTTGTGGTTAAAGGCGAGGTGGATGACGCCGTCCGAGCGGGCGGCGCCGTCCTTCAGGCCCTCGGGATCGTCTATCGATCCGCGATAGGGCTCTGCACCGGCGGCGGCCAGAGCCAGCGCCTTCTCATCCGAACGATAGACGCCGATCACCTGGTGGCCCGCGCCGATCAGTTCCTTGACGACGAGTGAGCCGATGAATCCGGTCGCGCCGGTGACAAATATGCGCATGCGCAAACCTCTCTGTTTGTCGAGTGATTGGGAAATCGTCCCTACGCTGCGGCGGCCAGACCGGCGGACCCGAAATAATGAGCGTCCATGTCGGCAAGCAGGCCGGGACGCGCTCGGGTCGCCAACCCAGCGCATTCCGGGTCCATTCGCTGGACGCCGGATTATCGAGACCGACGAAATCGCCGATAATGCCGAAATGCTTGCCGGCCTCCGCCGCTGGAATGCCGACAGTGGGCACGTTCAGCTTGGTCGAAATCAGGGATGCAATCTCGCGGAAAGGGATGCCGACGTCATCGACGCCGTGGAATTTTGCGCCCGCTCCTCCCTTTTCAAGCGCGAGACGAAAGAGGCGCGCCGCGTCGGACACATGCACCGCCGGCCATCGGTTTTCGCCGTCGCCAATATAGGGCGAAACGTCTTTCTTGCGCGCTGCTGTGATGATCCGGGACATGAAACCGTGCTCCCCGGCGCCATGCACAGTCGGGGGAAGCCGCACGATCGAGGAACGGACGCCCTGTGCGATCAGATCCAGAGCCGCTTTCTCGGAGAAAGACCTGTTTGGACCGCCCGGCACATGGTTGTCGCGCTCGGTCGAAACCTTGCCCTGCGGCAGGGCAAGAACGCCCGACGCCACGACCAAACGGCCCTTCGAGCTTTCGAGACCGGCGCCCAAAGCCCGGATGGCGCCCAACTCCGTTTCCGCAAGGATTCTCAGAAAGCTCTGGACGATCCCACCTTTCACGACCCCGGCGAACAGTCGGAGGCAAGTCGGCAAACTCATGTTCGACAACCCGTGGATGAAGGCCAGGTGGATCACCCCGTCCGACTCGGCGGCGCCGTCGCGCAGCAGGGCATGGTCTTGAAGTCTTCCTACACGCGCCTTGACGCCTAAGGCCTGCAGCTTGCGCGCTCCATCCGTCGTTGTGGTTAGTCCCGTGACCTTATGTCCTGAGGACAGCAACTCGTTCACGACGGCCGAGCCGATCCAGCCTGTTGCGCCTGTGACGAAGACACGCATGGGTAGTCTCCATGTTTCGTTGGAGACAAAGCTGAGCTCTTGAGCTATTGTAGTAAAGTAGTGATCTTATCGTATTATAATGGGTAACAGGATGAGCCAAGCTGCTACGAACGAGAGCCGCCTCGGGGGCTATCTGAAGGATCGGCGCACCAAGCTCGATCCGGCCGCGTTCGGCTTTGCCGTGGAGCGCCGCCGCACACCCGGCCTGCGGCGTGAGGAGGTGGCCCAGCGGGCCAATATCAGCCCGACCTGGTACACTTGGCTTGAGCAGGGGCGGGGCGGCGCGCCCTCGGCTGACGTGCTCAATCGGATCTCGCGCGCCCTCATGCTGACCGAGGTCGAGCGCGAGCATCTTTTTCTGCTTGGCCTGGGCCGGCCGCCCGAAGCGCGCTATCGCAAGGACGACGGCGCCACGCCACGCCTGCAGCGCGTCTTGGATGCGCTGGACCCGAGTCCTGCGCTGATCAGAAATGCGAAATACGACGTCGTGGCCTGGAACCGGGCTGCGACCGTGATGCTCGTCGACTACGGATCGCTGCCGCCGGAACAGCGCAACATCTTGCGCTTCATTTTTCTCGACCCGCGCGCCCGCGCGGCGCAATACGATTGGGCGAGTGTGGCGCGGTTCGTGTTAGGCGCGTTCCGGGTGGATGCCGCCCGCGCCGGAGCGGCAGCCGAGGTTGAGCCTCTCGTGGAGGAACTCGGCCGGCTCAGTCCTGAGTTCAAAGCGATGTGGCGCGACAATGATGTTCCCAGCCACCATAGCGAGGCGGTCAAGCATATCAGGCACCCGGTGCTCGGTCTGCTCGCGTTCGAATTTTCAACGTTTGCCGTCGATGGGCGAACAGACCTTGCCATGGTGGTCTACAATCCGGCGACGCCCGAGGACGCCGATCGGATCAAGTCACTGCTTGCCTGAAGTTCAGGCGTGCGTCGCGGGCCTTGCGCGCGCCTCTCGTCACACAGTCGGCGCCTTGAGCTGGTAGTCGGGAGCGCATTCTGGCGGTCCGCGCTTGCTTCAGTGCGCGCCGCGTGCCGCGCGGCCGAAACCATGAAAGATATGGAGGAAGCAAATGGCGAAAGATGAGATCAACGTCCCCGTTGAGAAGCAAGCGGCCGCAGGCGCACCCCCGACGGCCAGCCTCATGCAGGCGTGGCGCCCGTTCGAGGCCCTGCGCAGGGACGTCGACCGGTTGTTCGAAGACTTCACATTGAACCCGTTCCGCCTGCCGTTGCGCCGGCCCGCGTTCGATCTCGAGCCGTTCTGGCAGGCGGAATTCCTGGGTTGCGCAGCCAGCGATCGATCTGGTCGAGCGCGACAATGCGTTCGAGCTGACAGCCGAGATGCCAGGGCTCGACGAGAAGAACATCAGCGTCGACGTCGCCGGCGGCGTGCTGACGGTCAAGGGGCATAAGGAAGAGGACAAGGTCGAGAAGAAGCAGGACTTCCACCTGCGCGAGCGGCGCTTCGGCTCGTTCGCCCGCTCGGTTCGTATTCCCGAAACGGTCGACGCCGACAAGATCGAGGCCAACTTCAAGAATGGCGTGCTGAACTTGACGCTGCCGAAGAAACCCGAGGCCCAGAAGCCGACCAAGAAGATCGCGGTGAAGGGCGGTTGACGCCGCCCTTCGTTGACGACCGCCGCCCGCGCTCTGTTTTCCGAGCGCGGGGGCTTTGCTTGCTTATGGGCAGGCGTCCCAGAAGCCCTGACGGCGGCTCGGGTCGGTGTAGTACCAGCAGAGATTCGGGCCCGGAGCCGCGCCGGCCCACGAAGCGGCGGCCGCAGCGCTGACGAAGCCGAGCGCCGCGCCGGCCGCGACCGCGCCGCCCGCACCCCACCGATACCAGCCCGGCCGCGCCCAATTGCCGTGGTAGGCGCCGCCGCGGTAGCCGTAGGCCCCGCGATTGACGTTGACGTTTCGGTGGACGTTCCGATTCACATTGCGGTTGACGTTGCGATTCACGTTCCTGTTGATGTTGCGATTGGCGTGGGCGCCTCCACGATGCGCGTAAGCGCCGCGGTTGAAATTTCCGCGGTTCACGCCATGCGCGCCGCCCCTATGCATGCTGCCGCCTCGGTGCATCCCGCCCCCGCCGCGATGCATTCCCCCGCCGTGGCGGTGGCCGCCGCCCCCGCGTCCCCCGCGAACCTGAACCAGGAGGCCGTCATCGCCTTGCGAAGCGATCCCCGTTCCATACGCTTCGATCGCGTCGGCTTGTGGCGCTGCGAAGCACACCAGCGTCGCGATCGCGATCGCTCGGCTGACCGGTCCCAATCCCTTCATGGCGTTCCTCCCCTTTCTCGGCGCCGCGAAAATCGCCGCTCCTGTGGTAATCCTGTCGGCGGACCTTAGTCGTTTTCGGTCCGAATCGCGAGGCTGTCATCGGAGACGAAAATTGCAGCGGTCCATGCGCGACGGCGATCTGCGCAACGCCGCCGAACTCAGGCGTTTTTCGTCTGATGGCGTCGAGATCGCCTTCATCGACGTGAGGCCGCGGGCGCGTGAACTTGGCGAGCCGATCCTGCTGATTCATGGCTTCGCCTCCAACCATCGCATCAACTGGGTCGATCCGCGCTGGGTCGAAACGCTACTGAGGCCGGGCGCCGCGTCATCGCGTTCGACAATCGCGGCCACGGGCAAAGCGAAAAGCTTCATACGCCCGGCGACTATCGCGCCGATCTGATGACCCGGGACGCGGCCAACCTGCTCGCGCATCTGGGCGTCGAGCGCGCCGACGTGATGGGCTATTCGATGGGCGCGCGGATCGCGAGCTTCCTCGCGCTCGCCGAACCAAGCCTCGTGCGCTCGCTCGTGCTCGGCGGTCTCGGCGATCGGCTGGTGCGCGACGCCGGATTGCCGGAGGCGATCGCCGAAGCCCTGGAGGCGCCGTCGCTCGACAGCCTCGCCGATCCGACGCAGCGCCTGTTCCGCGCCTTCGCCGAGCAGACGAAGAGCGACCGCGCCGCGCTCGCCGCCTGCGTGCGCGGCTTCCGCCGGCGCCTGACGCTGGAGGAGGCGGCGCGCATAAATCAGCCGACGCTGGTCGCGGTCGGCGAGCGCGATGCGCTTGCGGGCGATCCCGCGAAGCTCGTTGCCTTGTTGCCGCGGGCGGAGGCGCTCGCCATTCCCGGCCGCGATCACAATCTCGCGGTCGGCGACAAGGCGTTCAAGGCGGGGGCGCTCGATTTTCTCGCGCGCCGGGCGTGAGCGCCCGCCGGTCCGCGCCATCGACTAAAGTCCTAATAACAAAGCAGGTGACAAGCGAGCCCGAAACGTCAAGACTGCGACAGGTGGCCGGCCTCGACGAGCCGGACGATGACGGGAACGGAAGCCCATGGAGCTGGCCGAGGCGAGAGCCGGAGGCGCGGGTCATGATGCGGACCTCCAGGCCTCCGCCTGCTGGCGGTTCAGGGGCTGACGATCCGGTTCGGCGGCGTGACAGCGCTCGAGGACGTCTCCTTCGAGGTGGCCCGCGGCGCGATCTGCGGCTTGATCGGTCCGAACGGCGCCGGCAAGACGACCCTCTTCAATTGCATCTCGCGCCTCTATGATCCGGCTGCAGGGTCGATCGTGTTCGACGGCCGGCCGCTTGCCAGCGTCGCCAGGCATGAGCTCGTCTCGCTCGGCGTCGCGCGGACGTTCCAGAACGTCGCTTTGTTTTCGACCATGACCGTGCGCGAGAACGTGTGCGTCGGCGCGCACGCGATGGCGCGCGGCGGATTTCTGGCCAATGCGCTCGCCTTGCCGCTGGCCAAGCGTGAGGAAGGAAAGATCGCCGAGCGCGCCGACGCGCTGATCGAGGAATTCGGCCTCAACGCCGTTGCGGACCGTCCGGCGGGCGCATTGCCGTTCGGGGTTCGCAAGCGGGTGGAGCTCGCGCGCGCGCTCGCCAACGCGCCAAAACTGTTGCTGTTGGACGAGCCGGCCGGCGGGCTCAATCACTCGGAAGTCGACGGGCTGGCCGACGAAATCCGCGCCATCCGCGACCGGCGCGGCGTCGCCGTGCTTCTCGTCGAGCATCACATGAATCTGGTCATGCGGGTCAGCGACCAGGTGGTCGCGCTCGACTTCGGCCGGGTGATCGCCAACGGCAGGCCGGACGAGGTCCGCGCCAATCGGGAGGTGGTGCGCGCCTATCTCGGGAGCGCGAATTGAGCGCGCCAATTCTGGAGGTGAAGGGGCTCGAAGCCTGGTACGGCCCGGTGCGGGCGCTGCATGGAATCGATTTCGAGGTCGAGGACGGCGGCGTGACGGCGGTGCTCGGCGCCAACGGCGCCGGCAAGACGACGATCTTGCGGGCGCTGAGCGGACTCATCCGCCGTGCCGGCGAAATCCGTTTTCGCGGCCGCCCGATCGGCGCGCTGGCGACGGAGGACATCGCGCGCCTCGGGATCGCTCATGTGCCAGACGGGCGCGGCACGTTTCAGTCGATCTCACTGTCGAGGAGAACCTGCGCCTCGGCGCCTATGTGCGCTCCGACCGGCAAGGCGTGCGCGCGGATTTCGATCGCATCTTCGGCCTCTTTCCGCGCCTCGCCGAGCGGCGACGCCAGCAGGCGGGAACGCTGTCGGGCGGCGAGCAGCAGATGCTGGCGATCGCGCGCGCGCTGCTCATGCGGCCGAGCCTGCTCATGCTCGACGAGCCGTCGTTCGGGCTTGCGCCGCTGGTGGTGGCGGAAATCTTTCGCGCGCTTGGCGCATCAATCGCCAGGAGGGCGTAAGCCTCCTGATCGTTGAGCAGAACGCCTCGCTCGCGCTCGATCTCGCCGACCGCGCGGTGCTGATCGAAACCGGCCGGGTGGCGCTGAGCGGACCCTCGCAGGCGATCCGCGCCGACGACGCGGTGCGGCGCGCCTATCTCGGCTACTAGGGGAGCGCTTGGCAAGCGTGGGCGAGTTCCTGCATCAAGTGGCTTCCGGCCTCGCGCTCGGCGGGGTCTATGCGATCATGGCGCTGGCGCTGGTGATGATCTACCAGGCGACGCAGCTCATCAATTTCGCCCAAGGCGAAATGGCGATGTTCTCGACCTATTTCGCCTGGAAGCTGATGGACTTCGGCTGGCCCTACTGGGGCGCTTTCGCGGCGACCGTCGTCGCCTCGTTCATCGGCGGAATCATTATCGAGCGTCTGGTCGTGCGGCCCTTCGCCAGCGCCCCGGTGCTCGCTTCGGTGATCGTGTTCATCGGGCTCGCCTTCATCTTCAATTCGCTCGCCGGGTGGCTCTACGGCTATTCGGTGACCTCGTTCGAACTCGCCATTCACGGGGCGTCCGTGGTTCGGCGCGGGCTACATGTCGGCGCATGAGGCGGGCTCGATTGTTGTGACCTTGTGCGTGCTGGTGCTGGTTTACGCGTTCTTCCGCTTCACGCCGCTCGGCCTCGCCATGCGGGCGGCAGCGCAAAATCCGGTGTCTAGCCGCCTGGTCGGCATCCGGGTCGGTTGGATGCTGGCGATCGGCTGGGGACTGGCGGCGGCGATAGGCTCGGTCGCCGGCATGATGGCGGCGCCGATCGTCTATCTCGATCCCAACATGATGGGCGGCGTTCTGCTCTACGCCTTCGCCGGCGCGGTGCTGGGCGGCATCGACAGTCCGTTCGGCGCCGTCTTTGGCGGGATTTTGGTGGGCGTGCTCGGCAACCTCGTGGGCGCCTATGTGGTGGGCGACGAGGTCAAGCTCTCGGTCGCGCTCGCGATCATCATCGCCGTTCTGGTGTGGCGGCCCTCCGGCTTGTTCGGGCGCAAGCTCGTGGCGAGGGTGTAACGATGGCCGAGCCTGGCCGCGCGCTCGGGGCCTTTGTCGCCATTGCGGTCGCAGCGATCGCGCTCGCCTTCCCGTTTGTGGCGTCGGGCTACCATCTCTACCAGGGCGCGCAGGTGCTGATCCTGATGATCGCGCTTATCGGCCTCAATCTCCTGACGGGATTCAACGGCCAGATCTCGCTCGGCCACGGCGCGTTTTTCGCCATCGGCAGTTACGGCGCCGCGATCCTGATGGTGAAGGCCGGCCTGCCGTTCTGGGCGGCGATCCCGCTCGCCAGCGTCGTTTGCTTCATCGCCGGCTTCCTGTTCGGTTTTCCCGCGCTCAGATTCGGAGGGCTTTATCTGGCGCTCGCCACTTTCGCGCTTGCAGTCGCGACCCCGCAGATCCTCTCGTACAACGGCATCGACGTCCTAACTGGCGGCTCCCAGGGCCTCACGATTTCCAAGCCCGCCCCCCCGGTCGGGACTGGGCTTAACTCCGACCAGTGGCTTTATCTCGTCTGCCTCGCTTCAGCCGCCGCGCTCTACTGGGCGGCGCACAACCTCGTGCGCGGGCGGGTCGGGCGCGCGCTCATCGCCATTCGCGATCAGCCGATCGCGGCCGAGACGATGGGGATCAATGCGGCGCTCTACAAGACCGCCTGCTTTGGCGTGAGCGCGCTCTATGCGGGCGTCGCTGGGGGTTTGAGCGCAATCACAGTCGGCTTCGTTTCGCCTGAGAGCTTCGGGCTGGCCCTTTCGCTCGCCTTTCTAGTCGGCATCGTGGTCGGCGGCCTTGGCTCCCTCGGCGGCGCCTTGTTCGGCGCCTTGTTCATCGAGTTCGTGCCCAATATCGCAGACCAGCTCACGGTCAGTTTCGGCGAAGGCGCCAAGGCGCTACCGGGCGCAATTTACGGCGTCTTGTTGATTCTGGTGATGGCCGCGATGCCGACCGGAGTCGCGGGCGCCGCGCGGGCGGCGGCGCGTGCGCTCGGCTCCGCTCGAAGGGCGAAAGTCAGCGCAAAAACTGAAGGAGAGGCGGCGGGAGTGTCGCCGCGAACTATGAAGGAAAGGGAGAATCGCCATGATCACTCGACGGACATTTTTGCAATCGAGCGCCGCCGCCGCGGCGTTCGCCGCAAGCGCCGGTTCGGCGCGCGCCGCCAATGCGCCCGGCGTCACCGACACCGAGATCAAGATCGGGCAGACCATGCCCTATAGCGGCCCGGCGTCGGCCTATGGCGTCATCGGCCGCACCGAGCTCGCCTACTTCAAGATGATCAACGAGCAGGGCGGGATCAACGGCCGCAAGATCAATCTCATCAGCCTCGACGACGCCTACAGTCCGCCGAAGACGGTCGAGCAGGTGCGCCGTCTCGTCGAGGAGGAAAAGGTTGCTTTCCTGTTCAACACGCTCGGCACCGCGCCCAATATGGCGATCCGGCAGTATTGCAACGACAACAAAGTGCCGCAGCTTTTCGTTGCAACCGGCGCGGCCAAGTGGGACGATCCGAAGCATTTTCCCTGGACGATGGGCTACAACCCCAACTACCAGACGGAGGCGCGCATCTACGCCAGACAGATCCTGGCGACCAAGCCCAACGCCAAAATCGCGGTGCTGTTTCAGAACGACGATTTCGGCAAAGACTATCTGACCGGGCTCAAGGAAGGTCTCGGCGCGGACAAGGCCGGGATGATCGTCAAGGAGGCGTCCTACGAAACTTCGGAGCCGACCGTCGATTCGCAAGTCGTGACCTTGCAAGGATCCGGCGCAGACGTGTTTCTGATCGCCGCGACGCCAAAATTCGCCGCGCAGGCGATCCGCAAATCCTTCGATCTCGGTTGGAACGCGGTGCGCTACATCACCAACGTGTCGGTGTCGATCGCGACCATCCTAAAACCCGCGGGGCTCGACAAGTCGAAGGGTCTGATTACCGGCGGATATGTCCTCGACGTGACCGACCCGCGCTAGAAGGACGATCCGAACGTCAAGGCGTGGAAGGACTTCACCTCGAAATACATGTCCGCAAGCCAGTTCAACGATGCGAACGCGGCCTACGGCTACGGCGCGGCGGCGACGATGATTCAAGTGCTCAAGCAGTGCGGCAATGACCTGTCGCGCGAGAACGTGATGAAGCAGGCGGCGAACCTCAAGAATTTCGCCGTCCCGCTTTTCGATCCCGGCATCACGATCAGCACTTCGCCGGACAATTTCAGCCCGATCCGCCAGTTGCAGCTGCTCACCTTCAACGGGACAAGCTGGGAGCCTTTCGGGGAGATCGTGCAGGGCTGACAGCGGACGAGGGCGCGAGGGTTGTCGCCCGCGGCCGGCCTTGGCTAGCCGCCGTCACGCCCATTGCTTGAGCGGCGCGAAGCGGGCGAATTTCTTCGCGCGGTGACGGTCCATGCGGGCGAGCACGTCGCGCAGGAAAGCGACGCCTTCGGCGAGATATGGGCCCTTGTTGAGCATTACGCATTCCGCGCCTTGCGCCATCGCCGCGTCGCTCATCTCGGCGCGGCTCGCCACACCGTCGCGCACGAAATTGTCGAGCACCTGCGTCGCCCACACCACGGGCGTGTGCGCCGCCTCGCAGAGCCACAGGATCTCCTCCTGCATTTCGGTGAGCCTGGCGAAACCGAGCTCGACCGCGAGGTCGCCGCGCGCGATCATGACCGCGGTCGGGTTGTGCGCGGCCGACTGCAGGATGAGGGGCGGAAGATTGCGCACCGCGAGCGGCGTCTCGATCTTCAACACGAGCCCCGGCGGCTCCCGCTTGGGCGCGCGCGCCACAAGATGGTCCTGCAGGAGTTCGACGTCGTCGACCCGCTGCACGAACGAATAGCCGATAAGGTCGGCGTGCTCGGCGATGAAGTCGAGATCGCGGAAGTCCTTGGAGGTGAGCGGCGGCAGATCGAGCTCGGTCGCAGGAAAGTTGACGCCCTTGCCCGGCTTGAGCCGCACGCCTTTCTCGCGCGCGGCGTAGACCTCGATCTCGGCCCGACCCGGCGCCTTCGAGACGACCCGCGCCGCCGCCTTGCCGTCGTCGATGAACACTTCCGAGCCGACAACAAGCTGATCGACGAGCTCGGGAAAATTGAGCGAAAACGCGATCGGCTCCTTGGTCTTCTCTCGCAGTTCGTCGACCAGAACGAGCCGGTCGCCGCGCAACAGGCGCGTTTTTGGCGGCGCCTTCACTCTGAGGATGCGGCACTTCGGCCCGGCGATGTCCATCAGCACCCGGCAGGGGCGCTCGAGCCGCGCTGCGGCGGCCCGCACCTTCTCGACCATTTGGCCCCATGTTTCGGGGTCGTCGTGGGCGCAATTGATGCGCGCGCAGTCCATGCCGGCGTTCACCAGATTATTGACGAATTCGGGTTCCGTCGCCGCTTCGGTCGGTAGGGTCGCCATCACCCGGGCGCGCGGGCCGCCTCTCTGCCGCTTGCCGAACAGCCGGTCGGCCTCCGCCTCGAGCTCCGCCGCGCCCACCAGCGCCAACACGGGCGCCGGATAGGGCGCGTTCGTTTCGCCGGTCAGGCGCTTGAGCGTCGCAATGAGCGCATCGAGCGCCTGCGCGACGTGGCTCTCGCTGCGGCCCAGCGAGGAGAGGCCCCGCGCCGCGAGCCGGCACTGCAGGTCGGTGAGGTCGTGCTCGCGCAGCGCGATATAATGGGAAAGATTGAGAACCCGGGGCGTGGTCTTCGACTTGTCCGCGCCGACGCCCCACGCGCTCCTGAGCTCGGCGGCCTTGTGCTCGACGTCTTCGCGCAGCGCTTTCACCTCGGCGAGAAGGGCGCGGAGTTCTTCCAGGTCGCTTCCGGTTTTTCCAGCCATGGGCGCCGCTTCGCGTGAGCGAATCGTCGGCGGGATCACGCATTTCCCCGCCGGACCGGTCTTTGACGCGCAAATATGACGCCTGTGCAACAGGGCTCGAACGTTGCGCCGGCGGGAAGCGATTGTAGAAGGGGAATTCGCCCAAGTGGTGCGCGCGGGGAAATCGTCATGACAATCCAGTTTCACGGCAGAGTGGCCATTGTCACCGGCGCGGGCTCCGGTCTCGGACGTTCCCATGCTCTGGGGCTCGCGGCGCGCGGCGCGAAGGTCGTCGTCAACGACCTCGGCCGAAACGGCGCCCCGTCAGAGAATGCGCTGAAGGTCGTGGAGGAGATTCGCGCAGGCGGCGGGACCGCGATGGCCGACCCCGCCGACGTCGCCGATTTCGAGCAGGTCTCCGCGATGGCGGCGCGCGCGGAAAAAGAGTGGGGCCGCGTCGACATCCTCGTCAACAACGCCGGCGTGCTGCGCGACAAGACCTTCGCCAAAATGGAGATGGCGGATTTCGAGTTCGTCATCCGCGTGCACCTGATCGGCTCGGCCAATTGCACGAAGGCCGTCTGGGCGGGCATGCGGGAACGCAACTATGGGCGCATCGTGCTCACATCGTCGGCGTCCGGCATCTACGGCAATTTCGGCCAGGCGAACTACGGCGCGGCGAAGGCCGGCGATGATCGGGCTTATGAACGTGCTGCACCTCGAGGGCGCGAAGAACGACATCCGCGTCAACGTGCTCGCGCCGACGGCGCGCACGGGCATGACCGAAGGGCCTGCTCACGCCCGTCGCCGCGGAGCTCATGACGCCCGGAATCGGTGACGCCGGGCGTGCTGTTTCTCGTGAGCGAAAACGCGCCCTCGCGCGTCATTCTGGGCGCGGGCGCCGGCGTCTTCGCGGTGACGCATATCGGCGAGACGCCCGGCGTCTATCTCGACGAGAGCGAGCGCACGCCCGAGACGATCGCCGCGCGCTTCGCCGAGATTTCCGACTCCGCGACCGCCGAGCCGCTCAAGGACGCCTTCGCGCAGACCATGAAGTTCGTCGCGGCGGCCGCGAAGGCGAAGGGGGTTTCCGCTGGAATGACGATGCGACGAGCCGCTCAGCGCCGTCAGCTTCCGCATCGTCGCGGCAAGCGTCGCCTTACCCCTTCGCCGCCTTCTTCCTCCGCTTCGCCAGCGTCCGCAGGCGCAGCGCGTTGAGCTTGATGAAGCCCGAGGCGTCGTTGTGGTCGTAGGCGACGGCGCCTTCCTCGAAGGTCACGAGGTCCTGGTCGTAGAGCGAATGCGGGCTGTCGCGGCCGATCACATGCACGCCGCCCTTGTAGAGCTTGAGCCGCACGCGCCCCGCGACCATCTCCTGGCTCTTGTCGATGAGGACCTGCAGGAGCTCGCGCTCGGGCGAGAACCAGAAGCCGTTGTAGATGAGCTCGGCGTATTTGGGCATGAGCTCGTCTTTAAGATGCGCCGCGCCGCGGTCGAGCGTGATCGATTCGATCGCGCGATGCGCCGCGAGCAGGATCGTGCCGCCGGGCGTCTCGTACATGCCGCGCGACTTCATGCCGACGAAGCGGTTCTCGACCAGATCGAGCCGGCCGATCCCGTTGTCGTGGCCGAGCGTGTTGAGCGCCGCGAGCAGGGTCGCCGGGACTCATCGCGCTTGCCGTCGATCGCGACCGGATCGCCCTTCTCGAAGGCGATCTCGATCACGGTCGGCTTGTCGGGCGCATCTTCGGGATCAACGGTGCGCGAGTAGACGTAATGCGGCGTCTCCTCCGCCGGGTCCTCGAGCACCTTGCCCTCGGAGGAGCAGTGCAGGAGGTTGGCGTCGACCGAGAACGGCGCTTCGCCGCGCTTGTCCTTGGCGATCGGGATCTGGTGCTGCTCGGCGAAGGCGAGGAGCTGGGTGCGGGAGGCGAACTCCCATTCGCGCCAGGGCGCGATGATCTTGATGTCGGGATCGAGCGCATAGGCCGACAATTCGTAGCGCACCTGGTCGTTGCCCTTGCCGGTCGAGCCGTGGGAGATCGCGTCCGCGCCGGCTTCGTGGGCGATCTCGACCAGGCGCTTGGCGATGAGCGGCCGCGCGATCGAGGTGCCGAGCAGATATTGGCCCTCGTAGAGGGCGTTGGCGCGGAACATCGGGAACACGTAGTCGCGCACGAATTCCTCGCGCAGGTCCTCGATGAAGATGTTCTGCGGCTTGACGCCGAGCAGCTCGGCCTTCTTGCGCGCAGGCTCCAGCTCCTCGCCCTGGCCGAGGTCGGCGGTGAAGGTGATGACCTCGGCGCCGTATTCGGTCTGCAGCCACTTGAGGATGATGGACGTGTCGAGCCCGCCCGAATAGGCGAGGACGACGCGCTTGACTTGCGGCTTCTTTGGGCTCGGCATGGGGGTGTTCCGGGAAGGGTCGGCAGGACTTATAGTGGCGCACACGCGACGCGCAACCCGGAGCTCAAGGCTCCTCCCCGCCCGAAAGGCCGAGCGCGGCGATGACGGCGGCGACCTCCTCATCCGGTGAGCCGCCCGCGTCGACGGTCACGACCCCTGGCTCGTCCGGCGTCGGCTCCTCCAGCGTGTCGAACTGGCTGCGCAGCAGCGAGGCCGGCATATATTCGTGATGGCGCGCCGCGACGCGACTGCCCGATCAGCGCCTCCGAGCCTTTGAGATAGACGAAGCGAACGTCAGGCCGCGCGGAGCGGATTCGGTCGCGATAGGCGCGCTTGAGCGCCGAGCAGGTCATGACCCCGGACCGTCCCTCGGCGGCCCAGCTTTTGAGCTCCTCGCCGATTCGATCGAGCCAGGGGGCCCGGTCGGCGTCGGTCAGCGGAATCCCCTGCCGCATCTTCTCGACATTGGCGGGAGGATGCAGCCGGTCGCCCTCCATGAACGGCCAGCCTAGCTCTTTGGCGAGCAGCTCGGCGACCGTCGTCTTGCCGCTGCCCGACACGCCCATGACGATCAGGGCGCATCCGTCTTTGTCTCGTTCATCCGCTTCAGGCCGGCGCAGGAGCGGCCGCGACCGCGTCCGGCTCGGGGATCGGTTCGATCTTCCCGAGTACGACGACGAAGAAGAAGATGCCGATCAGGAGCACGATCCCCGCCACCAGGAAGCGAGCGAAAAGGAATTCGTGGCGCCGACAACGAATCCGGTGACCGCGGGGGCGATCGCGCCCATGAGATTGTTGAAGAAGTTCATGACTCCGCCAATCGTGCCTGTGCCGCCCCTGGGAGCGATCAGCGACGGGATCGACCAGCCGACCGGCGCCGCCGCCGCAAGGCCGCTGAGAGCGATGGTGATCCAGAATATCGCCCACACCGGGCTTTTCGTCAGCGTCGCGCCGAACACGGCAAGGCCGAGAATCATGCCGCCGACCAGCACCGTCTTGCGCGTCTTCGTGTCGTCGTAACCCTTCGCAAGCAGGTGATCGATGAGCCAGCCGCCGACGACGAGATCGGAAATCGTCGCAAATAGCCACGGAATCGCTGTATAGCCGGCCGATTTGATGATGCTCATATGCATCTCGCTGACGAGATAGCCCGGTAGCCAGGTGAGGAAAAGGTAGAACGAGTAGCCGTAAGCCGCGAAGCCGATGGTGAGCCCCCACACCTTGCGATTGCGCAAGAGATACCCCAGCATCCCGAACGGGCTCGCTTCGGATTCGCCTTCGGGCGTCGCGCCGCCCGTGCGGATATAGTCGCGCTCCTCACGGGTCAGCTTCGGATCGGCGCTCGGGTCGCGGTAGATGAACCAGTAGGCGAGAAAATAAGCGAAGCTCAAGATCGCGGTGAGGCCGAAGCCCCACCGCCAGCCAAAGGTAACGACCGCCACCGCCACCAGAGGCACGCCGATGACGTTGGAGAATTTCGCCGCCGCATCGAAGATCGCGGTCGCCCGTCGCGCGCTCGCCGCGCGGGAACCAGTAGCCGGTTGCCTTGGAATTGGCCGGGAAGGCCGGCGCCTCCGCGACGCCGAGCAGGATACGCGCGCCGAAGATGAAGCCGAAGCCGCTGGCCAAGGCGACCAGCCCAGAAGCGACGCCCCAAAGGAACGCGCCAATGCGGCTCACGGCCATGACGCCCAGCCGGTCGAGCACGATTCCAACCGGGACCTGCAGGATGGCGTAGGACCAAAAGAAGGCGCTGAAAAGCAGGCCGAGCTCACCCGGAGTGAGGCCGAACTCCTGCTGAAGCTGCGGCGCCGCGACCGAGATGTTCACCCGGTCGAAATAGTTGATGAGAATGCCGGCGCCGAGCAGAAGCCCGATCGCCCACCGACGCCGGCCGACGATCGGCGTCTCCGCCATGGCGTCTCCTCCGCGTTGCAGCCTTAAGCAGCAGGAGATTCCTCGTCCGGCCGCTTGTCAATCCGCCGCGCGGCTCAAAGGCTTGCTCCGCGGGCGCTGGACGCGTCCCGGCGCCGCGAGCCCCGGTCCCTGGCTTGCCGGAGCAACTCCGGTTCGGAGGCGCCGAGCGGCCAGATCAGCCGGCGGACGATCTCGATGACGATGAGCGTGATAAGTCCGCCCAGCAGCACGTCGCTGAGGTAGTGGCCGCCGAAGGCGAGCCGCAAGAGGCCAGCGCCGAAGCCGAAGGCGAAGGCGGCGACGATCGCGGGACCGCGCCAGGGCGGCGGCAGCACGCTCGCTGGCGCGACCATCCAGAAGCCGGTCGACGCTTCGCCGGAGACGAACGAACAATTCTTCTTGCACGCGCCGTCGTCGTCATACCAGGGCGTGAAAGGGTCCGGCCCGTTGAAGTCCTGGGTCTGGATCGGGCGGGGACGATGCCAATGATCCTTGAAGCCGAGATTGACGATCAATCCAGGCCCGATGACCATCGTGGCGATGAGAAAGATCACCGCCCGGCCGCTCGGCGCCCAGCCGAGCCAGAACCCAAGACCCTTGGCGAGCCACAGCGCCGCATAGGCCGCCAGCACGACGAATGGCGTTACGCGAAAAAAGTCGCGGCAGAAGCGTCCGAGGCCATCGCGGCCGAAGAAGCCCCCGTCGTGATAGAAGTGGCGCGCACCCGCCAGGTCGAGCTCGGGCCAGATCGCGAAAACGACAAGCGTCAGCGCGGCGAGCGTGATGTAGATCAATAAAGCCTTGTTCATTTGCTGGATCAGATCACGGGTTACGTCGGTTACGGGCCGGGCTTCCGCAGCGTCGAGACGAAGTCGATGAGGTTGCCCATCGCGACATTGACGTCGATGAGGTGCCAGCCCCAGCTCTTGAGAAGCCGCCCGTCCACGACAAGGGCGCCGGGGAGGGTCGCGGGCCACGCGCCTAGGCGCCGCCGGTGCGTTGATCGAGACGGAAAGGTAGGAGGCCTTCGGCCCCTCGACGCAATGGCCGGACGCGATTCCGGGCAGCGACACGAAGGGCGCCTCGAGCGGCTTGACGAACGCCGCCCAGTTTGCATCGAGCGGGGGCTTGCCAAGCAGGTTTGTCTGCTGTCGCGAGAATGGGGTCGAGCTTGCCGCCGGCAAGCGCGGCGGGATCGGTGCAGGCGATCTCCATGCCTGGCGTTTCGGGATGGGTGAAGCGGGAATCGTCCGGCGGGGGCGAGTTCGCCGGAAAAGTCTCGTAGGCGACGACGCAGCCGCTCTGCCCCGCCGCGCGGCAGAGCGGGATCGTCTTGAACGTCCCGCCGACATCCTTGCCTTCCGGGACTTCGACATCGAACCCGAGGATGAGGGCGCCGGCGAGGAGGCGCTGCTCGGGCTTGCCCTCGATCTCGTGGGCGATGAGCCGCGCGAGGATTCGCGCGCCCTGCGAATGGCCGATCAGCACGACCCCGCGGCCGTCGTTGTCATGCGCGAGATAGTGCCGCCACGCCGCCCTCACGTCCTCATACGGAAGCTTGAAATCCACCGGGAGCGGCTGGTGTCGGAGCACGGCCTCGACGCCCGCGAGCGTCACCTGGCGGTAGATTGGCGCGAACGGCCGGCAGACCGAGGCGAAGGCCGCGAATTGCTGCGCGACCGCCCGCTTCTCGCCCGGTCCGCTCGTCATGCCGCTGTTGCCAGCCGGATCTTCGGAGACGGTCGGATAGACGTAGAAGCAGTCGATCGGCGCCGCAGGGTTCGGCTTAAAAACCCGGGTTGCGCGCGAGCCGTCGCTTCGCACAACCGTTGCGACCACGGGCGCGGCGCAGAGGTCGGACGCGCCCGGCCGGCAGAGCCAGGCTTCGGGCCGCGCATAAGGGTCGTCGTCCGCGGCGCGCGCAGGCCCGGCGACGCTCGCGAGGGCAGACGCGAATCCAGCCGCCGCAATGAGCCAGCCGCGGACGGTCCTGGCGTTGCGCGGCTTGCGTAAACTTTTGGCCATCGACACTCCACCCGCAAAACCGGGCCCCGCTGGCGGCCGCAAACTAGCGGCAACCGGCGACGAGCGCCAGCGGACCGCTCAAGCCGGTTGCCATCCGTAAGGAGCGCCCTGTAAACCGGCCGCCAAACTGGAGAGGCGTTGATGTTCAGACTCGACGACAAGCTCGCGCGCATCCGCAGCGGCGCCTATCGGCGCTCGGATTTCATCATCGCCGACGCCAAGGACCCCGATATGGGTCCGGGCCTGCATGCGGTCGGGCCGGCGAGGCGATAACGGGGCGGCGCGTTTCCAGACGCGCGCCGAGTTCCTCGATTCGATCGAGGCGATCGTCAAGCAGGACGTCGTCGACATCATGCTGACCTCGGTCTCGAACCTGGAGAAGCTCGTCAAGCGCAACGTTTTCGCCGGAACAGGGGTCAAGCCGGTCATCCGCGCCAATGACACGACCGACGTCTGGCGCCATCGCGGGGCGTCCTTTCATCACCAGCCGTCGCGGCCGTTCCGCACGCGCGTCGCTCAAGCACGTGAAGCCGCTGACCGACCTTGGGCTCTATTCGATCACCTTCACCAACGACATCGACGCCGACCATGCCTCGCTCGAGGCGTTCAGGGACTTTCGCGACGACGCCGAAGCCAACGGCTTCTCTTATTTCCTCGAGGTGTTCAATCCGAACGTCGAGCGCGGCCTGACGCCGGAGACCATGCCCCAGTTCGTCAACGACGCGATCATCCGTTGCCTCGCCGGCCTGACCGAGGCGGAGCGGCCGAAATTCCTCAAGATCGCCTATAACGGGCCGAGAGCGCTGGAAGAGCTGGCGTCGTTCGATCCCGGATCTGGTGGTCGGCGTGCTGGGCGGCGGAGCCGGGACCACGCGCGACTGCTTCGAACTCATTCATCAGGCGGAGAAATATGGCGCGCGCGTCGCGCTGTTCGGCCGCAAGATCAACCTCGCCGAATCGCCGCTCGACATCGTGCGTCTCATGCGCGCCGTCGCCGACGGCGCGCTTACTCCGCTCGAGGCGGTCAAGGACTATCACGCGGCGCTTCAGAAGCAGGGCCTGAAGCCGACGCGCGAGCTCGCGCTCGACAGCGCGATCACCGAATCGGTCCTCAAGTCGGCCTGACCGATGAGCGAACGGCGCGGCGTGCTTGTCGGCGGGCACCTGGTGCGTCGATTTCAACAAGTCGATTGCGCGCTGGCCGGATGAGGACACCTCCAACGAGGTTCTGGCGATCGACCGCCAGAACGGCGGGTCCGGCTCGAACATGGCGTTCGACCTCAAGCGCCTCGATCCCGACTTCCCGGTCGAGGCGATGGGGGTCGTCGGCGACGACGACCTCGGGCGCTTTCTTTTCAATGAATGCGACGCGCGCGGCATAAACCGCGCCGCGCTTCGGGCCGTGCCTGGCGGCGCGACGATGAGCGTCGACGCCTTCAACGTCGAAGCCAACGGCCGGCGCACCCATTTCTATCATCAGGGCGTGGCGGCCGAGATGACGCCCGACGACTTCGATTTCTCTTCGACGCGAGCGAGAATTCTGCATCTTGGATTGCCGGGCGCGCACAAGGCGATGGACCGGCCGTGGCGGGGCGAGCGCCAATGGCTGGGTCGCGGTGCTGCGCAAGGCGCGCGCCGCCGGCCTCGCCGCCAATCTCGAATTGATGACGACCAGCGCCGAGCGGCTCGCCGAGCTCGGCCGCCCCTGCCTGCCGCATCTCGATTGGCTCATCGTCAACGATTACGAGATCGGCGCGCTGGCCGGACGCGAGACGCGGCGCGCCGACGGCTCGACTGACCCGGCCGCAGTCGCGCGGGCGATCGAGGATGTGCTCGCGCTCGGCTCCATGCGCTGGGCGGCGGCTCACTTTCCTCGAAGGCGCGGTCGTGGGCGGGCGCGACGGATCGCGCCTTGCGCTGGGCTCGGTCGCGCTGCCGGCGAGCGCCATCGTCGGCGCCAATGGCGCGGGCGACGCCTTCGCCGCCGGCATGCTTTATGGGCTGCATGAGCAATGGCCGATCGCTGAGTGTCTTCGAACTCGGGCATGCGTGCGCCGCGGCGTCGATGCGCGCGGTGTCGACGACGGGCGGGGTTGGAACGGTCGGCGAATGCCTGGCGCTGGCGAAGCAATGGGGATTCCGGCCGCTCGCGCTGAACGCCTAAGCGCGCTCGAGGCGCGGTTGCACATTCGAGGGGAATCGTCTTCGCGTGCCGGAGTTTCCCCATCGCCTCATCTTCGTGCGCCACGGCGAGACGGCCTACAACGCCGAGAACCGGCTGCAGGGACAGCTCGACATCCCCCTCAACGCGCGTGGGCGCGAGCAGGCGCGGGCGGTCGGCGGGACGCTGCGGCGCCTGATCGGGCCCGAGATCGATCGATTGGAGGCGGCGGACGCTTTCTTCGCTTCGCCGCTCGAGCGGGCGCCGGGAGACGATGGAGATCGCGCGCGACGCGATGGGCCTCCCGCCCAGCCGCTACCCGCTCGACCCGGTGCTGAAAGAGCTCAGCTTCGGCGCCTGGGAGGGCTTGACCTGGCCGGAGATCGAGGCGCGCGACCCCAAGGGCGTCCGGACGCGCAACGAGGACAAATGGAGCTTCGTTCCGCCCGGCGGCGAAAGTTACGCCATGCTCGCCGAGCGCCTGCGTCCGTGGCTCGATGGCCTGAGCGGAGACGCGTTCGTCGTCTCGCACGGCGGCGTCGCGCGGGCGCTGATGACGCTGATCGCCGGCGTCCCGCCGGCGAAGGCGGCGGACGCGCCGATCGTCCAGGGGCGGGCGCTTGTGCTTCGAGAACGGGGACTGTCGTTGGATCACGTGACAACGCGATCGGCCCGGGGCGCGAGATTGAGCAGGGCTCCCGCCCGCGGCCGGGGCGAAGGCGACGCTCAGGCCGCCTTCATGTTGACCGTCGACTTCGCGATCTTGGTGAGAAGCTGGTCGGTCTCGATTTCTTCCTGCAGCGTCTCGTCGAGGAGCTTCGCGGCGTCGTTGAAGCCGAGTTCCTTGGCCCAGGTCTTGAGCGTGCCATAGCGTGCGATCTCGTAGTGCTCGACCGCCTGGGCGGATGACGCGAGGCCGGCGTCGAGCGCCTCGCGCGCCCTTGAATTCGTCCATGATCTCCTTGGCTTCTTCGATGATGCCGAGGATCGCCTCGCAGGTCTTGCCGCGCGCCGGCCGGCCGAGTTGCTCGAACACCTCGTTGAGGCGCTCGACGTGGCCTTCCGTCTGGTCGCGATGGGTCTCGAACGCCTGCTTGAGTTCAGGCGACGCTGCTTCCTGCGCCATCTTTGGCAAGGCGCGCAAAATCTGCTTTTCGGCGAAGTAGATATCCTTGAGAGTCTCGGAGAACAGATCTTCGAGGTTCTTGCGGGGATCTTCCGGGTTCTTGCGCCTGGGCATGGCGGGCGCTCCTTGGCGGGTTGAATGTCCAAAAACGGGCTCGAGCGCGTTAAGTTCCGCCGAAATCGGCCGCGCGACTTGAGCGGCCGCCGCTTGCGTATGACGCGCTCCGGCGCGACAATCTCGTCAAAGCGAGACCTGCCGAAGGAGAGCTCGTCCATGACCAGTAAGCTCGAACAGTTGCGCACCATGACCACCGTCGTCTCGGACACCGGCGACATGGAGTCGATCCGCGCCTACAAGCCGACCGACGCCACGACAAATCCGTCGCTGATCCTGAAGGCCTCGGAGATGCCCGCCTATGCGCGTCTTGTCGACGAGGCGATCGTCTGGGGCGGCAAACGAGGCGCTTCGGTCGGCGAAGTGACGGACCGCATCGCGGTGAACTTCGGCTCCGAACTGACGAAGATCGTTCCTGGCCGGGTGTCGACCGAAGTCGACGCCGATCTCTCCTTTGACACCGAGGGCATGGTCGCCAAAGCGAAGTCGTTCATCGCCGCCTACAAGGAGCGGGGCATCGGCCACGAGCACATCCTGATCAAGCTCGCTTCGACCTGGGAAGGCGTGCAAGCGGCCACGCGCCTGCAGGCGGAGGGCATCGATTGCAACATGACCCTCGCCTTCTCGCTGGCGCAGGCGATCGCGGCGGGAGACGCGAAGGCGTTCCTTCTTTCGCCCTTCGTCGGACGCATCCTCGACTGGCACGTGAAGGCGGGCGGCGGGCCGTACACGCCCGAAACCGATCCCGGCGTGCAATCGGTCCGCACGATCTACGCCTATTACAAGACCCACGGAATCAAGACGGTCGTCATGGGCGCGTCGTTCCGCAACACGGGCGAGATCGAGGCTCTGGCCGGCTGTGACCGGCTCACCATCTCGCCTCAGCTGCTCGAGGCGCTGTCGAAGGAGGAGGGCGAGCTCAAGCGGCATCTCGACCCGGCCCATCCCGGGCAGGCGCCGGCCAAGATCGCGATGGACGAAAAGACCTTCCGCTGGATGCTGAACGAGGACCAGATGGCGACCGAGAAGCTGTCCGACGGCATCCGCCTGTTCGCGCACGATCTCAATAAGCTGAGGACCATGGTGCAGCAGCGGCTCGCGAAGGCGGCGTGACGACGGACTGACAGCGAGGATCGCGCTGCTTGCGGCGCTTTGGGGGCGCGCCGCGATGACGCATAGGCTCGGATGACGTCAGCGATCGAGGATGTCGGGCTTGGACGAAGCAACGCTGGCTCCCCGCTCGAGGTCCTCTGCGTTTTTCTCAAGCTCGGCCTGACCAGCTTCGGCGGGCCGGTTGCGCATCTCGGCTATTTCCGCCGCGAGTTCGTCGTCAGGCGCGCCTGGCTCGACGAACGCGCCTATGCCGATCTGGTCGCGCTCTCCCAGTTCCTGCCGGGTCCGGCCAGCAGCCAGACCGGCTTCGCGATCGGGCTCATGCGCGCCGGATACCTCGGGGGCCTCGCCGCCTGGGTGGGGTTCACCTTGCCGTCGGCGGCCGCCATGACGTTGTTCGCCTATGGCGAGGGCGCACTTAACGGCCCGGTTGGCGACGGGCTGCTGCACGGCCTCAAGCTGGTCGCGGTCGCCATTGTCGCCCAGGCCGTCATGGGAATGGCTCAGAACCTGTGCCGGACCGGCCGCGCGCGACGATCGCCATCCTGTCGCTGATCCTAACTCGCGTTCGCGCCGGCGGCATGGGCGCAGATCGTCGTCAATCCTGCTCGGCGCCCTCGCCGGATTCCTGCGTCTGCCGTCAGGACGCGGACATCGCGCTCGCCGGCGCCGCGGCGCCGATCAGCCGGCGCGTGGGGATCGTGTTCGCCGGCCTCTATTTCGTCCTGCTGGCGCTGTCGTTCATTCCGGCGCGCGGGCGCTGCGGCGCTCGCCGCCGCGTTCTACCGCTCGGGGGCGCTGGTGTTCGGCGGCGGCCATGTCGTCTTGCCGTTGCTTCGCGCCGCCGTGGTCGATCCGGGGTGGGTCTCCGACAGCGCCTTCCTCGCCGGCTACGGCGCCGCCCAGGCCGTTCCGGGGCCGTTGTTCACCTTTGCGGCTTATCTCGGCGCGGTCGCCAGCGTCCCGCCGGGCGGCATTGCTGGAGCGGCGCTGGCGCTATGTTGCGATCTTCGCGCCCGGACTCTTGCTGCTGATGGCGGCCTTGGTCTTCTGGCAGGACTTGCGAGCGCGCGGCAGCCGCGCGCGCGGCGATGGCCGGCGTCAACGCCGCCGTGGTCGGCCTGCTCGCTTCCGCGCTCTATAATCCCGTCTGGACGAGCGCGGTCCGAGGGCCGACCGATTTCGCGATCGCGGCGGCAGGCTTTGTCGCCTTAGTCGTCTGGCGCGCGCCCCCGCTGCTTGTCGTCGTTGCGACCGCCGCCGCCGCCGTCAGCGTTGCTGTTTAGGGGGAGATATATAACATAATAGATATGCTGTTTAGCTCCTGCAGTCGTGCAGGGTCCAAGGGCGCTCGAAATTGAGCACGGAACTAAACGGGGTCCCAACGCACTGAAAACATTAGGGCGCGCCGGTAAAAATGCCGGTAGAGCGCGGCACGCGGGCTTTTGCGTTCGGGTCGTCCCCTTTGGACCGCCGCAGACGCGGTCCAAAGGGCGTCGGGAAGGACGCCCGTCTGCCGCCGGCGATGGACCGCGTCTGCAAATCGAACTCGGCAAAAATCTGCTCTAAACCGGGCAGGAAGCGCGCCTTGGGCGCTCGCCTTTCCCGGTTGGCTGAGCACTGGCCGCCGCCCCGGGCGACGAGGCGCTCGCCGCTTTGACCTCGGATCGGCTCGCTTCGATATTGTCGAGGAACTGGCGCGCGCTCTCTTTCCAGGTGAAGCGCATGGAATGTTCGCGCGCCTGCTCGCGCGGAATGGTCAGGGCCTTGAGGCAGGCCGCGCGCAGATCCTCGTCGAGCACGCCTGCTCCGGGGGCGACGACATCGATTGGCCCGGGCACGGGAAAGGCCGCGACCGGCAAGCCGCTGGCCATAGCCTCGATCATCACGATCCCGAACGTATCGGTGCGCGAGGGGAAGACGAACACGTCCGCGCTCGCATAGATGTCGGCCAGCGCTTCGCCCTGCTTGGCGCCGAGAAAATGCGCATGGCGGTAGCGGCGCTCGAGGTGGCGGCGGGCCGGCCCATCGCCGACGATGACGGTCGAGCCGGGCAGGTCGAGGCTGAGCAGGGCCTCGAGGTTTTTTTCCACCGCCACCCGTCCAACCGACAGGAAGATCGGCCGCGGCAGGTCGAGCGCGCGCTGTGGCCGAGGGCGGTAGACTGCGTGGTTGACGCCGCGAGTCCAGAGCCTGACCCGAGGGAAGCCGCGCCGGGTGAGGTCGGCGCCGATGGTCGGCGTCGGCGCCATCACGGCGGCCGAAGGCGCATGAAAATAGCGCAAGCCCGCATAGGTCAGCCGTTCGGGAACGCGGATCCGCGCCGACACATATTCAGGAAAGCGGGTGTGGTAGCTGGTGGTGAAGACCCGCTTATGCCTGAGGCAATAGCGCCGCGTCAGCCAGCCGATCGGGCCTTCGGTGGCGATATGGATATGGTCGGGCTTGGCCTCCTCGATGCGCTGGCCGATCCGTCGCCAGGACGGGATCGCGAGGCGAATTTCAGGGTAGGAGGGCAGGGGAGCGCTCCACATGCCCTGCGGAGTGAGGAAATCGAACGCCACGCCCAATTCGGCCGCCGCCTGAGTCATTCGCTCCAGCGTCGACACCACGCCATTGACTTGGGGCCGCCAGGCGTCGGTCGCGATCAGGATGCGCATCAAGCCGCTTCCGCTTGCGCCTCTTCAGCCCCCGCGTCCGGCGCTTCCTCCTCAAAAGACGCGCTTTCTTCAACGCGCGCGACAAGCTGCAATGGATCCTTCCAGCGCAGCACTTCGAACCGGCCGTCGTAGTGCTCAACCACCAGCGAGCACGATTCGACGAAATCGCCGGTATTGACGTAGATCACGCCCTCCATCTCCCGGATGATCGGATGATGGATATGCCCGCAGACCACGCCGTCGACGCCGCGCTTTCTGGCTTCGCTGGCGAGCTCCCGCTCGAATGAGCCGATGAAATTGACCGCATTCTTGACCTTGAGCTTCGCCCAGGCCGAAAACGACCAATAGGGCAGTCCCAGCCACCGGCGCGCGGCGTTGAAATGAGTATTGACGAACAGGGCGAAATCGTAGGCCCAGTCGCCGAAGAAGGCGAGCCATTTCGAATGGCGCACGACGACGTCGAACTCGTCGCCATGAATGATGAGATAGCGCTTGCCGTCGGCCGCGGTATGGATCGCCTGGCGCTTGATCTCGATCCCGCCGAAGGTCAGCCCGAAGAACTGGCGGGCGAACTCATCGTGGTTGCCCGGAACGAACACCATCCGCGCGCCGCGCCGCACCTTGCGCAGCAATTTCTGGACGACGTCGTTGTGCGCCTGGGGCCAGTACCAGCCGGAGCGAAGCCGCCAGCCGTCGATTATGTCGCCGACCAGATAGATCGTGTCGGCCTCGACATGGCGTAGCATGTCCAGGATGAGATGCGCCTGGCAGCCGCGCGTGCCCAGGTGCAAATCCGACAGGAACAGCGTCCTGTATCGATGGGTCGAATGGGGTTTAGGCACGAGCGGCCTCCTCGCGGGGGCGAACAGACGAGAAATGACTGCGCAGATTCTCGTGTCGCTTCGATGACGCGATGCACTGGTAGGGCTTATAATTGTCAACCTCAGGAGTGTCGAGAGCGGGGCGTGGGATATGGACTTGGGAATTGCAGGCCGGAAGGCGATCGTGTGCGCGTCAAGCAAAGGCTTGGGCCGCGCCTGCGCGCGGGCGCTGGCGGAAGCCGGATGCGCGGTCGTGCTCAACGGCCGCGATAAGGAGACCCTGGATGAGACCGCGCGCGAACTGCGGCGAGCGACGGGCGTTGAAGTTCACGAAATCCTGGGCGATCTCGACCATCCGGCGACGCGCGCGGAACTCATCGCCGCCTGTCCGGACGCCGACATTCTGGTCAATAACAACGGCGGCCCGCCATACAAGAGTTTCGCAGAGATCAGCCGCGAGGATGTCCTCAAGGGGATCGAGTCGAACATGCTCACCCCGATCGCCCTGGTTCAGGCGCTGGCGCCGGGCATGGCCGAGCGCAAGTTCGGCCGAATCGTCAACATCACCTCGGGTTCGGTCCGGGCGCCGATCGCCGGCCTCGACGTGTCGTCGGGCGCGCGCGCCGGACTTGACCGCGTTCCTCGCCTCGGCGGCGAGGCTCTACGCGCGCGACAACGTGACGATCAACTCGATCCAGCCCGGATCGTTCGAAACCGACCGGCAGAAATCCGGCCTCGCGCGCGCGGCGGCGCAGCGGAACGTCAGCGTGGATACGGCGCGCGCCGATTTGAAGGCGCGAATCCCAGCCGCGCGATTCGGCGATCCGGCCGAGTTCGGCGCGCTCTGCGCCTTTCTCGCCAGCGCGCATGCCGGATTCATCACCGGTCAGAACATCCTCATCGACGGGGGCGCGTTCCCGGGGGCTTTTTGACAAGGCCGGGGGCCGCTCGCAAGGCGGGTGCGGCGCCCGCGGATTCCGCCCGAGAGGTGTCCTGCCCGGATTGCGGCGTCCCTTTTGTCTCCGTCGCTCCGCCAACGGCAGGAAGAGTCGCGACCCCAAATGTCGTCGCCGGCGGAGGGGTTCCCAATTTGACGGTTGTCCGGGCGCCATGGTACGCTATGTTGGGTCTAAGCTTCCGCCAGAAGGGGGCCCAAGACCAGCAAAAGGAAGAACGCCATGGCATGGTCCACCCCCGAAGTTCGTGAGGTCTGTGTCGGCATGGAAGTGACGAGCTACCTGTCGGCGCAAATGTGACTCTCGGCGCCGCCGGCTTGGCGCGGGCGGCGTCAATCGACCCGTGCCTATCCGGTTGACTCAGACACCCACTAGGGCTAGTAGCCGCAGTTATGGCGGCTTTGGACATTCACCAGCGGGACGATCTGGCTTTTCCCCAATCGCTCCCCGAATTTCAGAAGCTGTTTCCTAATGACGCGGCGTGTGCTGTCTATCTTGGGCGCGCGCGTTGGCCTGACGGTTTTGTCTGCTCGCATTGCGGCGTGATTGGTGAACCCTTCCGCATTGCAACCCGACCCGGTGTTCTGGAATGCCGCGCGTGTCGACGCCAAACCGGCCTCTTGGCCGGCACGGTCATGGAGCGCAGTCATACGCCGCTTAGCGTCTGGTTCTGGGCCGCGTATCTCGTCGCCAGCCAGACGCCGGGCATGTCGGCGGTTCAGTTTCAGCGGCAACTTGGGCTGACACGATACGAAACTGCGTTTGGCATCCTTCACAAACTGCGCGCCGGCATGGTGCGGCCGGACCAGGATCGTATCGGTGGTCGGGCGAAAGAGCATGTCGAGGTCGATGAGACCTGGGTCGGTGGAAGGACGCGCGGCGATGGCCGAGGCATCCACCACAAAACATTGGTGTCCGCCGCTGTCGAGGTTCGCCATCGCAAGCCGGGGACGGCGCAAGACAAGCGCAGGGACGGTCGCTATGCCGGTCGTGTGCGATTGGCCATCGTCGCCGACCGCAGCGCCGATTCCTTGTGCGGCTTTGTCGAGAACGCCGTCATGCCAGCCTCGCTGATCGTCACCGACGATTGGAGCGGCTACGTCAGCTTGCGTAAGCGGGGCTACGACCATCATCCGATTGCCGAAAGCGGCGATCCCGAAATTGCCGAACAGTTCATGCCGATGATTCATCTCGTCTTCTCCAATTTGAAGACCTGGCTCAACGGCATCCACCACGGCGTGAGCGCCAAGCATCTACAAGCTTACCTCAACGAATTCACGTTCCGCTTCAACCGGCGCTTCTACCCGTTCAACGCCTTCCGCTCGCTGCTCGGCATCGCGGGCGACGTCGAGGCGCCAACCTATGCCCAGCTTTAATTCGGGAGAATGGGTCCACCCTACATATGGTGGGTGTCTGCCTTAACCGGATAGGCACGAATTGACCTTCACCGCATCCGTGGCGCGGGCAGGTCCGCCGGCGGGTCTTAGTCCGCGCCGAAGGGTAGTGGACCGGTCTATTGGGCGGGCGTCTTGCCCACCGAGATCTCGATCCCCGAATAATACGCCGCCAGATTTTCGATATCGGCGTCCGAGAGCATCTGGACTGACGATCGACATCATCTCATTCTTGCGCTCTCCGGACTTGAAAGCCGTCAATTGCTCGATCAGGTAGCTCTGGTTCTGCCCGGCGAGGTTCGGCGCCTCGGGGATTTTCGCCAGTCCGTCGAGGCCGTGGCAGACCGCGCAGGTCGGATTCGGCCTTCGCGCGTCCCGCCTTTGCGTCTTGCGCCTCGGCCCGATCCTGGACCGCGAGGGAACATGGCAGACACGCGCCGAGCGAAACCGCTTTCGCCAGGCCGCAGACGAAACCGCATAAGTCCTCCACGGCGACTCGAACGAAAAAGGACAGCTCCCGCCGAACGCGGAGCTGTCCTCTCCTTCAAAGCGTTGGCTTACTTGCCGTCGTACCAGATGCGATAGATGGCGCCGACGAGATCGTCGGACACCAGCAGCGAGCCGTCCCAGTATTGCTGCACATCGACCGGGCGGCCAAGGTAGTGCCCGTTGTCGTTCCAGCCTTCCGCGAACGGAATCGACGGCCCCGCGACGTGCCCGTCAGGCTTGAGGAACGTCACCATGACGCGGGCGCCAACCGGGACCGTCCGGTTCCACGAGCCGTGCTGGGTCGAGAAGATCGCGCCCTTGTACTTCGCCGGGAACATGTCGCCGGTGTAGAAGGAAAGGCCGAGGTCGGCCGCGTGCGCGACCTGCTCGACTTCCGGAAACACGATGTCGGCCGGCGGCGTCTCGGTCTTGTATTCGTTGGTCCGCGTGTGCCCGCCGCCATACCAGGGGAAGCCGAAGTTCTCGCCGATCTTGTCGATGCGGTTCATCTCGCCCGGCGGAATGTCGTCGCCCATGCCGTCGACCTGGTTGTCGTTACTCCAAAGAGACTTGTCCTTCGGGATTGAAGTCCATGCCGACGGGATTGCGCAGACCGGTGGCGTACACCTCGCGGTCCGTGCCGTCCTGGTTCATGCGAATGATGCCGCCCATCCCGACCTTCTTGTAGAGATCAACCTTGTTCTTCGGCGGGACGTTGTAGGGCTGTCCGAGCTGGATGTAGAGCTTATTGTCGGGGCCGACGCGGCATTCGCGCGCGGTGTGATTGAAGCTCTCTTCCGATTTCGGGATCAGCTCTCCCTCCGGCACGACCTCGCTCACTCCGACGTCCTGTCCCTCATAGAAAAATTCGGCCGCCGGGTATTGCAGGACGCGGTTCTGCTCGACGACATAGAGGAATCCGTCCCTCGAGAAGCAGGGGCCATTCGGCAGCCTTTTCGTGATTGTCGGGGCGAACTCCTTGACCTCCACGCCGCCTTCTGCGCCCGCGCGCGAGCGGTCGGTCACTGCCCAGATCTTGGTCTTGCGCGTGCCGACGAAGGTCACGACGCCCTGCGGGCCGACCGCCATATGGCGCGCGTCGGGGACAAGAGCGTAAAGCTCGATATGGAACCCGGACGGCAGTTTGATTTTGTCTTTGAGGATCTGCCTGACGGCGTCCGCCTTCGGCCCCTCCTGTGGCACGGTCGGCCAATCAATCGGCGACGTGATGTGCCACGCTTCCAGCGTTTGCAGATTGTTTTCGGCCCGCGCGCCGCCGAGCCCGACCGCAAGCGGCGGTCAGCGCTACGGCCGAAGCGATGTGAAGGTTTCATTCGATTCTCCTTGGTTCCTCGTGTGATAAAGGTCTCTTCTACGTCGCGCCGAGCGCTGCCGGAGCGCCGCCTGCTTTTGGCATCCCAGCGTCAATTCCGCCGTCGACATCGTTTCGTGCCCCTGCTGTCCTCCTACCTGATCAGCGCGCCTCGCGAGGCTGCAAGGAGGTGAACTCGCCTTGGCGCAGGCCTTTGCGCAAATCGCTGGCACTTGCGCTGCTCCTGCTTCCATGCCTCGACGCCCCTTTTTGACGACCAAAATCAAAATACCCGAACAAAGTGCGCGCCAAGAGACTCGATAACATTTTCCGCATCGTGGAAATAAGCGTCCCAGGCTGCGAAAGTGCAACTCGTCTTTGGCGTATCGCCTACCTGGGCTTGCGCCACTCGGGCAACGCGCCGCCGAACTGCGCCGTGATTTCGTCGGCCTTTCGTCGCACGAGTTCGCCGAGATGGGTGATCCGGTCGCTCGAGATGCGCGCGGTCGGCCCCGATATCGAGATTGCAGCCATCGACTCGCCGAACTCATCGAACACGAGCCCCGCCACGCAGCGAAGCCCAAACGCATGTTCTTCGTCGTCGATGGCGAAACCGCGCGCGCGCGTTAGGGCGAGTTCGTGACGAAGCGCTGTCCTATTGACGATGGTATTTTCGGTCAGCCGCCGCATGGCCTGGCGTTCAATCGCCTTGGCGAGGTCATCGCCTGACGCAGCGCAGAGGAGCGCCTTGCCGACGCTTGAGCAATAAAGAGGCACGCGGGCGCCGGGCCGGGCGAAGGCGCGCATCATCTGGCGGCACTCGACTTGCGCCAGATAGACCGCCTCGTGTTCGTCCTCGATCGCGAGATTCACGGTTTCCGTGCTCTCGTTCATCAGGGCCCGCATATAGGGGCGGGCGATGCCGACCAGATTGCGCGTCCTCAGGAAGGCGGCGCCGGTCATGAACGCCTGCACCCCCACTGACCAGAGCCGACGCTCGTGATCGAAATGCACGTAGCGCTCCTGCTCCAAGGTCGTGAGCAGCCGGTGAGCGGTCGATAGCGGCAGTCCCATGCATTCCGCGATATGGGTGAGCGTCATGCCGTCTTCGGCCGAGGCGAGCTGGTTGATGACGCCCAACGCGCGGACCAGAGACTGAACATGGTCGGATCGCGTCCCCGGCGGCTGCGAACGACCTCCGCATCTCCAAAACCGCGCCGCCGCCTCGGCAGACGGGCCTTGCCCGGCGCTTTCAAGTCATTCTCCGATCCAGGCTGTCATAAGATACGGGGCGTCAGGCGCGGGATTTTCGCAGGTGTCGAGCGCAGTCCGAGAAAACGAACAAAACTGTACGATAATTAGGACGAACTCGTCTATGATAGGCGCAAATTTCGAGGCGCGTCATGGGTGTTGAAGGCAAGGACAGGGCCAAGGTTCTCGAAGCCGGCGCGGCTTCGCTCTCCAACCAGCTCGGGCAGGCGGTGCTCAAGCTGCGCAAGGGCTACGGACTGTCGCTTGCCGACCTGTCGCAACATTCGGGCGTCGCCAAGTCGATCATCTCGCAGATCGAGCGCAACGAGACCAATCCGACGCTGACCACGATCTGGCGCCTCGCCCACGCGCTCGACGTGTCGATCGAATCGATGCTGCGGGGTGCCGACGAGGGGCCGTTCATCGAGCATCTGAGCCGAGGAGCCACGCCGATCCTTGTCTCCGACGACGGACTATGCCGTCTTGCCGTGATCGGGTGGCTGAAAACCGTTGACTGGCTGCAATGGTACGATTTTCAGGCCGATCCGGGCGGCGTGCTCGAATCGACCGCCCATCTGCGCGGCTCGGTCGAGTGTCTGTCGGTTTTGGACGGCGAGCTCGAGGTCAACGTCGGCGACGCCACCGGGACGGCTTGCTGCGGGCGAGACCCTGCGCTACCGCTGCGATATGCCTCATCGCATCCGCAACCTCAGCGGGAAGCCGGCGCACGCCACGATGGTCTGCATCCTCAAGGCGGCGATGATGGACTGAGGCCGTTTGCAGCCGTCCTCAGTGGAGCGAAGAGCACAGCTGTCATGCGGAATTAACGAATTGGGCGCCATGACTCGACTGCGGCGCCCTGCAAACTGAATCGGGGGTTGCCTCTCCTGCGAGAATCGCTCGCCGCGCCGCGTCGCTGATTCCGGCTCCCTTTGTGCCCGGTCCCTTCGCCCCGTCCCGTATTGGGGCAGATGGCCTCAGCCGAAGGGACGCTTTGGCGCAAGACTTGACGCCGGACGGCCCCGTCGACAAGGCTGCGCACCGCGGCCGGGTTGCCAAAGTGATTCGGCAAGCGACTGATTCGCTGAGGCTTTGCGCTCCTGGAGCGGGCGGGAAAGGAGAGGTTCCAAGACGACGCGACGATCCTGAAGGCTCGTGCGGTGGTCCGCAAAAAAATTCGACTCGCTTTGTCTGCGAATCTGAGTCCGTCTAAGGGGGTCTCCGATTCGTACTGGGTTTGTTGTCGCCCTGATCCTGGTGCGGGTGGGCGACGGGTCCTCTTTGCTCGACAGTCGGTGGGCGGCGCGATATGAGCGCCTTTCTGCTTGGCCGGAGCGCTTGGTGAGCACGACGCCTTCCGTAACTCGAGAGGATGGTCCGGACGGGGTCGTGCTGTCATTGGCTGGGGAGTGGATCGTAAGCGCGGGACGCGATCTCGAGGCGGCGGGGGCTTCGCTCGCGTCCTCGCATGAGAGCGGGAAACGCGTGATCCTCGATCTCGCCGCCCTTCAGCGGATGGACACTGCTGGGGCGTGGTTCATCGACCGCGCTCGGGACGAGCTCGCGGCCGGTGGCGCGACGGTCTCCTATCGCGGCGAGCGGCCCGAACATGATCTCCTGCTCAGGGAAGCTGGCTACCATCCGCCCGAAGCGTCCGCGCGCGTTCCCCCGGCGCATACGGTCGCGCTGCTTTCGGCCATCGGTGAGACGGTCGCCGAATCTGGCGTGGATTTCATCGACATCGTCGACTACCTCGGCGAAGTCGTCGCGATGTTCTTACGCTTGGCGCTACAGCCATTGCGCTGGCGCTGGACAGCCATGGTGTATCACCTTGAGATGTACGGGCTGCGCAGCGTGCCGATCATCGTGCTGATCAACTTTTTGGTCGGCGCGATCGTCACCCAGCAAGGCATCTTCCAACTCAACCGCTTCGGCGCCGCGGACTATGCGGTCAATCTCGTGGCCGTCTTGGGTTTGCGCGAACTCGGCGTACTGATGACCTCGATCATGATCGCGGGGCGCACCGGATCGTCGATCACGGCCGAAATCGGCTCGATGAAGATGCGCGAGGAAATTGACGCGCTCAAGGTGATGGCGCTCGATCCGCTGGAAGTGCTGATCATTCCGCGACTGGTGGCGTTGATCTTGCCTTGCCGGTTTTGACGTTCCTTGCCGACCTGGCTCAACTCGGGGGAGGCCTGCTCGTGAGTTGGGCCTACGCCGGGATGACGCCGGTAGTTTATCTCACGCGCGTTCAGAGCGCGATCTGGACCCAGACCTTCGTGGTCGGCCTCATCAAGGCGCCGTTCATGGCGATCGTGATCGGCCTTATCGCCGCCACGGAAGGCATGGAGGTGCGGGGATCGGCCGAGTCCCTCGGCCGCTGCGTCACCTCGTCGGTGGTCAAATCGATCTTCATGGTCATCGTCCTGGACGGGTTGTTTGCAATGTTCTTTGCGACGGTGAACTATTGAGCGCCGGCGCCTCTCCCGCTAATCCGTCTTCGCGCGAGGTCATCATTCGCGTCCGCGGCCTTAAGGTTGGCTTCGGCGACCATCTGGTTATGGACGGGCTTGATCTCGACCTCCACCGCGGCGAAGTGCTCGGCTTTGTCGGCGCTTCCGGCGCCGGCAAATCGGTGCTGACGCGAACGATCCTTGGCCTGCTGCCCAAACAGGCGGGAACCATCGAAGTCTTCGGCTACGACATCGACAAGTTGACGGCTCGCGAGCGGCTGGACGTTGGCGAGCGATGGGGCGTGCTGTTTCAGGAAGGCGCATTGTTCTCCAGCTTGACGGTGCGGCAAAACATCCAGGCGCCGATGCGCGAGCATCTCGGCCTCTCCCAGGCGACGCTCGATGGTCTGGCGGCGCAGAAGCTGGCGCTCGTCGGCTTGCCTCAGGATACGGCCGACAAGTTGCCCTCCGAACTCTCCGGCGGCATGACCAAACGCGTTTCCCTGGCCAGGGCCCTGGCGCTCGACCCGGAGATCGTCTTTCTCGACGAACCGACCTCGGGACTTGATCCCATTTCGGCCGGCGATTTCGACGATCTCATTGGCACGCTGCAGAAGACCTTGGGTCTAACCGTCTTCATGGTCACCCACGATCTCGACAGCCTGTTCGCCATTTGCGACCGGGTTGCGGTGCTAGGGCATAAGAAGGTGATCGCCGCCGGTCCCATCAGCGAGCTGCTGCTTTCCGACGACCCTTGGCTCAAGGCCTATTTCCACGGTAAGAGAGGCGTGATCCGCCTCGCGGCGGCCGCGGAGCGGCCCGCTGAGCGCGCTGCGGACGAACGGCCGCAGACCGCGAGGCGCTAAGCATAATGGAGACCCGTGCCAATTATGTCCTGATCGGCGCTTTCACTCTGGCGGCGGTAGTGGGCGCGTTTCTGTTCATCATGTGGATCGCGGGCTACGGAGCCGCCGGCGGTCACAGGGCCTTTCAGGTCGTGTTCAAGGGCTCGGTCTCGGGCCTCTCGAACGGCGCCAACGTGCTGTTCAACGGCATCAAGGTCGGCGAGGTCACCCATCTCACCTTCTCCAGGAGCGATCCGCACACGGTCGTCGCCGACATCGATGTCGGCTCGGAGGCGCCAATCGACCAGAACACCAAGGCGCGGCTTGAGACGCAGGGGCTCACCGGGGCCGCGGCGGTCGCCCTGCTCGGCGGGTCGACGCCAGGGCGGCCGCTGGTCGGCGAAAATGGCCAGGGTCCGGTCATCTATGCGGAACAGTCCTTGCAACTCCAGGACATTATCGACAACATCGCCGCGGTCTCGGTGAGGGCCACCTCGGTTCTGGACGACGCTGACAAGCTGCTTGCGGACAATTCCGAGCCGATCCATTCGGCGATCGCAAACGTCGATCAGTTCTCCAAGGCCTTGGCTGATAACGCGTCGGGAGTCGACGCGGCGCTGAAGAGCGTAGCTGAAATCGGCAAGCAGATCGGGCCGCTGGCGGCGCGTCTGCAAACCCTCTCCGACGACGCCGACCGGGTGGTCCAATCGATCGATCCGCAGCAGGTCCGCGCCATCGTCGACAACATTCAGAGCCTGTCGGCGAAAGGCAATTCGGCTGTCGATCGCGCAGACAAGCTCCTCGCCGAAAACGCCGATTCGATCCACTCGACTCTTCAGAACGCCGACGCCTTCGCCAAGACCCTGGCCGACAACGCCTCTAACGTGGACGTCACGCTGAAAAACCTGGCGGCGATCAGCAAGTCGATCCAGCCGGTGGTGGGGCAAATCCAAAGTGTCGCGCAGAACGTCGATCGGGTGGTGAAGGCGGTCGATCCGGACAAGGTTCACTCGATCGTCGACAGCGTCCAGAGCCTGTCGGCGAAGGGCAGTTCGGTTGTCGATCGCGCCGACAAGCTGCTTGCCGACAATTCGGATTCGATCCATTCGACCCTTCAGAACGCCGACGCCTTCTCCAAGGCCCTGGCCGACAACGCGCCGAATGTCGATACGACACTCAAGAACCTGGCCGAGCTCAGCAAGACGGTCCAGCCGGTCGTGACGCAAATCCAGAGCCTGTCGCAGAACGCCGGTCGCGTGGTGAGTGCGGTCGATCCGGACAAGGTTCGGGCCGTTGTCGGGAATGTGCAGACGTTCAGCCAGGCGCTTTCCGAGAGTTCGCAGAATTTCACGACGCTGGCGCGCAACGGGGCGCAACTCGTAACGCATCTCAACGAGGATACGTCGAAGCGGCTGGACATGGCGCTGAACGACGTCAATGACCTGGCCAAGGCGATCGAATTCGCAAAAGATCGCCGGCATTGTCAACGCGGCCGACGAGGTCGTCGAGACCGTGCATCAGAATCGCGGCAACATCGACGCGACGCTCAAGAACTTTTCTGAGATGTCCGCCAAGCTCAATGAATCCGCGGACAAGGTTGATGGCGTGTTGACGAGCGCTCAAAGCTTCCTTGGCTCGCCCGGCACCAAGGGGGCAGTCGATCGGATCAGCGAGGCGGCGCTCTCTGTCAAGAAGCTCGCCGACGATGTCGACTCGCGGGTGAAAGACATCGCTGCCGGCCTGAGCCGGTTCAGCAATACGGGCTTACGCGAATACGAGGCGCTGGCCATCGAGGGGAGGCGGGCGATCGAAGACGTCGACCGCGTGGTGCGGTCGATTGGACAGAACCCAAGTCAAGTCATCTTTGGGTCGAGACCCTCGCTGCCTGAATATCACGGCGGCCAATAATGGGGCAAAGGGGGGGTGGATTTCGGAGACGACTGACGTTCGCCGCTGCGAGCGCGCTTGCGTTCGCGCTCGCCGGATGCGCGAGCGGCCCTGCTCCGACCATGTACGACCTTGCGGCCGCGAGGCCTCCCCCGGCGCACGCGGTGAGAGCGCAGTTTCGCGTCGGCCAGGCGACGGCTACGGCCGACCTCGACAGCGATCACATCCTCGTCCGCGAATCGCAGACGCTGGCCACGCTTGCCGGCGCCCGTTGGTCTCAGTCGCTGCCGGCGCTTTTCCGGGCGCGGCTGGCGCAGAGCTTCCAGAACGCAGGGCTTGCGCGTTGGATCGACGGCCCGGCGGCCAACGCCAATTACGAAATTGATCTCGACATCCGCGCCTTCGAGCTCGACGCGCAGAAGAAGGAAGTCCATGTCGACATTGCCGCGTGGGTCGTCTCGCTTGGCACGGGACGGATCGTATCGGACCAGATTTTCACGCTGCGGATTCCCGTCGCGTCAACCGATCCCGCAAACGTGGCGGCGGCGATGGATCAGGCGGCCTCTACAATCATGAGCGAGATCGTCGCATTCGTCGCCAAGACAATTTAACGCGGCTCCCCGATTCTCAAGCTCTGGAACGGAAGTATGGCGCCGCTTCCCGCGCATAGAACGCCCGGGCCTCGGTCACGTCGACCTGCGTCAGCCCAAGGGACGCCGGCAAGTCATCGCGTTCTACGCGCGCGCTCGCCGCGACGAGCGCCGCCGCCAGTTTCTCCGCGGTCGACCGTGAGGCGATAAAATCGTTCAATCCGGACAGGATGAGCGCCGGGACGCCCCGAAAGGTCCGGTGTTGGCGGTTCAGTCAGCGGCGCCATGGCGCGGAGCGGGATCGCGCCCTTGAGCGTCTTTGGGTGCAACAGCAGAACCGCCGCGGCGATGTTCGCGCCGTTGGAATAGCCAATTGCGAAGGGCTGAGCGAGGCCGTAGGCGCGGCGCGCCTTACCGACAAAATTGGCAAGCTCACGCGCCCGCCGGCGAACGTCGTCCTCGTCGAACAGACCCTCGCGGAAGCGCCGGAAGAAGCGGGGCATATCGCCTTCGAGCACGTTCCCGCGCGGCGAAAGAAGCGCCGCTCCCGGCGCGATCTCGCGGCCAAGCGGCTGCATATCGGTCTCGTCGCCACCCGCCCCGTGGAGAAGCAGAACCGGCGGACGGCTCGGGTCGGCGCCGGGCTCGAGACGATGAATATAAGCGGGCGCAGGCGAGGTCACAGGCTTCCGCGGAGCAGGAGTTGCACGGCGCGGCTCACATGTCGGCGAGCTTCGGCAGCGCCGCTTCGATCGCCCCGCGCCGGCCTTCCAGAAATGGCAGCAGCTTGAGCGCTTCCCCAAGCGCATCGGGCAATTCGTCAACCGCGAAGCCGGGCGGATCGGTGGCGATTTCGAACAGCACCCGGCCGGGCTCGCGGAAATAGACCGAACGGAAGTAGTTGCGGTCCTTCTGCTCGGTGGTGAGCAGATGATGATCCTGCACGAGCTCGCGGACCATCGCCGCCCGCGTGGCGTCGTCGGCGCGCGAAATGCGATGTGGTGCACCGATCCAGCGTCCCGGAGCGCGGGGAGAAATTCTCCGGCGGTTCTGAGATCGATGACGCCGCCAAGGTCCGCGCCCGGCGCCGGGAAGCGTTGCGTCGCGCCCTCGCGGCCGTTGGCGACGAAGCCAAACACGTCGGTCAGAACAGCGGCGGTCGGGGCGGCTTCAGCCAGGAGGAGGTTCGCGCTGTGAAAGCCGCGGATGGCGTGTTCCGCGGGCGCCCCGCTCGCGCTCCAGCCCGGTTTCGTCTCGAGGCCCTTGACGCGGGTCAGCGCGAGCCTGGTCTCGTCTGGGTCCTTGAACGCAAGCGCCGTTTCGCCGAACCGCTTGGCAGGCGCATCTGGGGCGACGCCCTTCTCGACCAAGCGCTGGGTCCAGAAGCCGATCGAGCCTTCCGGGACGCTGAAGACACTCTCCTGCGCTTCCCCGATCCCGATCCAGCCGGGCGGTGCGCCCTCCCAGGGAAAAAGGTGAGAACGGTGCCCGGATGGCCAGCCGCGTCGCCGCAATAGAAGTGATAGGAGCCGGGATCGTGAAATTGACCGTCTCCTTTAACTGGCGCAGGCCAAGCGTGTGCGCGTAGAAATCGAAGTTGCGGCGCGCGGAGCCAGCGATGCTCGTCACATCTGGATGCCCCTCGCCACGCGTCCCTCCCTTTTGCGGTTGAGGACATCGGTTCCCGAGAATGGCAGGGAGGTTCCGAACGCGCGCCTAGTGTACGCCGCTCATGGGCGTGGGCCAACCACGGGCCTGCGGATAGAAAGATCCGACGATTGTGAAGTCGGCTCGCGCCGCAGGCTATCTCTCTTTACTGCGAAACGTGATCGACGGCGCTTGGTTCTGCAAAAGCGACCAAGCTGAGCGTCCCCGTCCATCTCGACTGACCGATGGCGGGATCTACGGCCGACGCTTGGCCATTTCGCGGCGATCGCCGCCGTCTGGCGAAGCCGGTTCGGCTGAAAGCGCGCTCCATCTCCGGTTCGAAGATCGCGGGCTCAAGGGCCTCGTGGAGCCTGGCGCCGCCGTCGGCTGCGCCTGCGGCTCGTGCATCGGACACTACAGCGCCGCCGTCCCCGATCGCCTTTGCCCGGTAGAGCGCGGCGTCCGTCACGCGCACGAGGTCGTGCGGTTCGGCGCAGGACGAGGGAAAGAGCGCAAGCCCGCAGGCGGAGGTCAGACGAATGTTGAGCGGCGGAATGGCGAAGGGCGTCGCGAAGATCGACTGGATTTTCTCTCCGAGCGCGACAGCCTCGTCGCGAGCGCCGATCGCGTCGCAGATGATAGCGAACTCGTCGCCGCCAATCCTGGCGGCTGAGCCGCGGCCATCCATCGCCTTGGCGAGTCGATCACCCACCTGCCTCAAGATTTCGTCTCCGACCGGATGCCCGTGAGCGTCGTTGATCGGCTTGAAGCCGTCGAGGTCAATCAGGCCCAGCGCGAAGGGCTCGCCGGTCTGCGTCGCCGTCCTGATCTTGTCAGCGAGGAGGCGGTGAAAGCAGCGGCGGTTCGGAAGCCCGGTCAGATCGTCGGTGAGCGCGATGGTCATCGCCGCCATCCGCCCCTCCTCGGCCACGCGCTGTCTTTCGGCGATTATGAACCGCGACCGTACAATTTCGGCGAACATGCGAAAGTGCTCGTCGAGCATCCGGATGATGAAACAGGCGGCGACGGCGACCAGAACCGCAAGCCCGAGCGTCAACCCCGCTCCACGTGCCAGGAAAGCGACGACGAGAGCTCCGGTCGCAACAATGACGATGACGTTCGCCTCGCGCGCGATCCTATTGAGACAGATCGCGCAAACGGCGGCGATGACCCAGACCGCGAGAAGCACCAGCGCGAATTCGGCCACGTTGTCCCGCCAGGTCGATATCGCCATTGTCAGGGCGAACGCCAACGTCAGCGCGGGCCCGAGAAGGCTTGCGACGCGGACCTTTCGCCGGATGCGGTCGAGCGCCTCAAACTCCACGCCGGCGCGCGCCTTAAACCAGGATACGAGCCGAAACGCAGACACAGCGATCAGCGCGGCAGGCAAGACGATCCCGTTAAGGAGCGAGCCCGTCGACCTAGTCGCGCAGAAAAAGGCGAGAGCGGCAAGAATGATAATCCCGTGGACATACGGGCCGAGCCGCGCCAGGGCGCGGTACTGCTCGCGCAGGAGCGCCGCATTGAAGGCTGATTCGGCTCGGTCGAAGCCCCGCGCAGCGCCGCAGGCGGCGACTCCATCGAACGACACGCCGCGTTCAGCCATTCGCGTTATCCTCGCCGCTCATCATGCAGCATCCTTGCCGCTCATCATGCGGCTGACGGAAACCTGGTCCGACGGGCGAAGCCTAGCTCGCGATAGCGTTCCGGAGGTTAATCCGGCGCTCGAAAATCGAGGTTTACGTAGGGGTAGTGAAGCGCGTCTCACCGATATGGATAAACTTTGAAGTTAACAAAGCGCGCGTCGGACCTCACGCCTTGACCGCGATGACTAAAAGCCGTGGATAGGCGAACAGGGTTCTGCCGTCAGGCTAAGAGCCTGACTCAAAAGTCTACGGCCTGGCGAGCCGTCTGACGGCGAGTTGGATGCAGGCGAGGGTGATGAAGGCGGCGAGGGTGTCGGCGAGGTTCTCGTAGTCCTTGGCCAGACGGCGGTTTCGGCCGAACCAGGAAAAGGTCCGTTCGACGACCCAGCGACGCGGCAGGACGATGAATCCTGAACTGTCGTCGGGACGTTTGACAATCTCCACACGCAGGGGCGGTTGCGCGGCGACGGCGTGTTCGACCTGGCGGGCGTTGTAGCCGCCGTCGGCCCAGACGAGTTCGAGCCAATTGAAGCGCTGGCGGATGCGGTCCAAGACCAGGGCGGCGCCGTCCCGGTCCTGAATGGCGGCGGAGTGAACCACCACCCGCAGGGGCAAGCCTTCGGTATCGACCAGAGCGTGAACCTTGCGCCCTTTCACCTTCTTGCCGGCGTCATAACCCACTGTGTCTGCTTCACCTTTCGTGCATCCCCCTTTTCGGCCGACTTGAGCGACTGGCTGTCGATGACGCCGGCGCTGGGGCTCGCCTCCCGCCCCAGCCGTTCGCGCAGGGCCGCGCGCAGTTCCTCCCAGATCGCCTCCTACACGCCCTGCCGCTGGAAAGCGCGGAAGATGTTGTAGACCGTCGAGCGCGGCGGGAAGACCCGGCGTGGCAAATAGCGCCACGAGCAACCGGTTCGCAGAAGATAGAAGATCGCGTTCATCGCCGAGCGCATGTCGGTCTTGCGCGGCCGTCCACCAGGCTTCGCTGGCGGAATCAGCTGCGCCAGGCGCTCCCATTCCGGATCGCTCAGATCGCTCGGTAAACAATCCCCAGCTTGGCGATATGTGCTCCGGTCAGCCTCCGTCCACATCCCAAATCATCCTCAAAACTGCCGATGACCCGGTAAATCATTCCTTCCTTAACGGCACCCTACCTTTTGAGACAGGCTCTAAGTGGGGTACGCCTCCCTGAGGCCGGCGCGGTAGCGGGCGAGAAACGCGCAGCGCTCGTCATCGTCGAACTGCTCCAGAAACGGCTGCAGGTTCGAGCCTGCGAACCAATCGGCGATACTCTGTGGCCCGTCGAGCGGATGAACGTAGGTCGTCATCCAGATGTCGACTTGCGAAGCGGCCGGCCGCAGCCAATCGTAGTAATCTCTTCATAGCCGGCGATGAGAGGTTGCGTTTTGGCGATCGGCACAAGGCGCGACGACCAGGGTCCTTCGGCGGCGACCATACGCATCAACGCGTGCGAGATTCCCGCGTTCGCTCTGCCCCGCCAGCGTCCCCCCCGGAGCAAGATACGACATTAGGCGCGGAAAGAGCCAGTGGTGTCGGGCAGAAATTGGAGCGCGGCGTTGACGAAGATGAGGTCCGGCTGATCCTCGGGCGACCAGTCTGCGATGTCCTGCTTGGAGAACTGAGCCCGCGGCGCGCGGACCCGCGCATGTGCAAGCATTGCATCCGAAGTGTCGAGGCCGACGACCCTCGCGTCCGGAAAACGGCGAAGCAGCAGTTCCGCGCTGTTCCCGGGGCCGCAGCCCAGATCGTAGACGAGGCGCGCCGAGTCGAGCGGAATGCGCGCCAGCAGATCGCGCGCCGCGCGCATTCGCTCGGCCTCGAACTTCGAATAGAGAATCGGGTTCCAGTCGGTCATCAGCATGAGTTCTAGCTCAGCGCCTCGATAGGCTCCCATTCTTGCGCAGTATGAAGGCTGAACGCGGGCGCTTCTCTTCAGCGGCGCGAACGGGTTGATGACAACAAGGCCCGCTGCCAGACTCCGGTCGATCATTTTCTTTTCGATCGGCGATAGCGGTTCAGCGGGCGCTCGTCGACGTCAAACCGAATCAAATATGTGATACATCAAGCGACGCCGCCGCTTCGTCGGCCGGCCAAGGCCAGTTGGGGGCCTCCACCCGCCCATCGACGCCCCAACGCCCCGCCCAGGGCAAAGCATCGTTGCCAAACATCTAACCGCATCTCGCAGTTCTTTCGCGCTGTACTTTACCATCTTCCTCAATCAATTGGATAATCTCCTGTCCTATACTCGAAACGGAACAAGCCGGCTCGCCCCTCGTTGAACGGTTGGGGCCGCCAGGCTTCTCCTGCACCTTGGTTGAGGAGAGCGATCATGAAGCTCGGACGGGCGCTCGCCAGCCGGTTCTCGCGCCTGTTCGGCCGCCGACGTCCCGAAGGGGGCGGGGCGGTCGCTTGCGCAGCGGCCATGCCGCTTGTCGTGCTCGCGCTCGCTCTGGCGGTCGACTATGCGAGCGTGTGGCGATTCAGGACCCGCGTTCAACTCGCCGCGGAGGCCGCCTCGCTCGCCGCGGCTGAGGCGATTGCCCGCCAGCCTGACCGCGCCGGTGGGAGCGGCGGAAGCGACCTCGCCGGCCAGATCGCAGCGGCCACTTTTGTTCGGCATGCTCCGCGCGGCGCGGCCGGGACTCCGACACTTGCTGTGAAGAGCCGCCCCGCCGCGGTCACGGCGACCGCCGAGTACGCGGGCGTGGCGCCGAGCAATTTCGGCTCTGCGCTAGGCTATGACGAGATCAGCGTCGACGCCTCCGCGACCTCGCTCACGCGGCTCGCCAATTCCCGTCCAACGGCTGGTCGCTGAGCCGGGCGTTTCGCAGTCAGGGTCAAGTCCGATATAGCTAGTGGCTCACGTCATTGAGTTTGACGGGATTGTCTGAATCAATGGCTTGGCGATTGCGCGATGGAGATGATTCGTGGCCAGGCAAGAGGTTGCCGTCAAGAAGTACGCAGTCAAGCTGAGCGAAGAGGAGCGCGCCCGGCTCGACGACTTTGTCCGCAGGGGCAAGCGCGCCGCGCATTTGCTGACGAAAGCTCGCATCCTTCTGAAAGCGGACGTGTCGGAGGCCGGCGAGGGATGGAGCGACAGCCGGATCGCCGAGGCGCTGGACACCAGCATCCCGACGATCGAGCGAACGCGACGGCAACTTGTCGTGGAAGGCTTCGAAGCCGTCCTGATGCGCAAGTACAATCCCAAATCGGCCCCTCGCCGGATTTTCGACGGCGCCGCGGAAGCCAAGCTGATCGCTCTGGCTTGCGGATCGGCCCCGGCTGGCCACGCCAGATGGACGCTGCGTCTTTTGGAGGAGAAAGTCGTCGAGTTGCAGATCGTCGGGAGCGCAGTGACAACACGATCGGGCGGACGCTCAAAAAAACATTCTCCAGCCCCATCGCAAGCAGCAATGGGTGATCGCGCCCGAGGCCAGCGCCGCCTTCGTCGCCAACATGGAAGACGTGCTGGAAGTTTACCAGAGGCCGCACGATCCCAAGCGCCCCCTCGTATGCCTCGATGAAACGTCGAAGCAACTCATCGCCGAGACGCGCGCGCCGATCGCGGCCACGCCGGGACAAGCGGAGCGTTACGACTACGAATACGAGCGCAATGGCGTGGCCAATCTGTTCATGATGTTCGCGCCGCTCGAAGGCTGGCGGCGCGTGAAGGTCACGGACCGGCGCGCGGCCGTCGATTACGCCCACGCGCTCAAGGATTTGTCCGACATGCATTTTCCCGGCGCGGACAAGATCGTTCTGGTGCAGGACAATCTCAGCACGCATACGGCTGCGTCGCTCTACGAAGCCTTTCCCGCCGCCGAAGCGCGCCGCCTCGTCAAACGATTCGAATGGCATTACACGCCCAAGCACGGAAGCTGGCTCGACATGGCCGAATCCGAGCTCGCCGTCCTCTCGACCCAATGCCTCGATCGCCGCATCTGCGACAAGGCCGATCTGGTCGCCGAAGTCGCCGCCTGGCAAAAGCGCCGCAACACCCTGCACGCCAAAGCGGATTGGCAATTCACAACCGCCGACGCCCGCGTCAAGCTCGCAAGGCTATACCCTCAGTTCGTCTGACTCAGGCTACTAGGAGGCTTGGCGGCCCGCGGGCGGACTGCTCGCGAAGTCGGGGCATGCGCATGACCGGCCACGTCGATCCGACCAAAGAGGCTTTCGCCGCCTTTCGCGCCGCCGATCGGCCCGGTCCGATCCATATGCTCAATCTGGTCAGGTTGCGCGCCCGCGGCCTATCCGGACGGCTGCGAGGCGACCGGGGCCGAGGCCTATGCGGCTTACGGGCGTGAAAGCGAGCCGGTGTTTTCGCGCCTCGGCGGGTCGATCGTCTGGTGCGGCCGGTTCGAACAGATGCTGATCGGACCTCGCGAAGGAGCGTTGGGATGTCTGCTTCATCGCCCAATACCCGAGCGTCGCTGCTTTCGTCGCAATGATCCGCGACCCTGCCTATCGCGAAGCGGTCAAGCACCGGCAGGTGGCGGTCGAGGATTCGCGGCTCATTCGCCTGGCGCCCGGCCCGATTGTCGCCGGTTTTGGCTGAAAACCACGACGGCCAGGGAGATAAGCTCTTGCCGCGCGCCGAGGCCTCGGCTAGACCCGCGCTATGGCTGGCGGTGCCATCGATTCTTGTCATTATCGGCCTCGTATTCATCGGCATCGCGCTTGTCTACTGGCTCACGCCTGCCGGCGGCCTTCCCAGGTTCCTGCCTGGGTTTGAGGCCGGCTCCGATCATGTGCATCTCACGCACGCGCTCGGCTCGCTGCTCGTCGCGCTTGCCCTGTTCGCGATCGCGATTGTCTGGTTCCAGCTCAGGTCAGAGGATTAGCCCGCGAGCGCGGGAACCCGCTATGGGCGCTCGTGCGCGCGGCTCGGCGAGCGGCGCTTTTTGGCCGAGGCCCTTCCAGCGTCCGAAAAATCGGACGGCCCGCGGTCAATGTCGCCAAACCGTCATGATGCGTGCGTACTGGGATGTGCGATGTCGGACAGGTAGAAGCGGACGGTGCGCGCATGGACATGAAAGTCATCGAAGGCGACGACGAGGTGACTCACGTCGTTCTCGACGGGCGATTCGACATTCAGGGCGCGCAGGAGGTCGATTCCCGCTTCGACGAGCTGGCGAAGAGCAGCAAGGCTCTGGTTGTCGACCTCGCCAAGGTTTCGTTCCTCGCGTCGCTCGGCGTTCGCACGCTGATGCTGAGCGCCAAGACGCTCATTCGCCGCGGCGCCGAAATGGCGGTCTGCGGCGCCAACGAGAACGTCGAAAAGGTCCTGCGCACGACCGGCTTCAACGAAGTCGCCGGCATTTATCCCGATCATGAGATCCGCCGCAGGCACGCTACGGGAGAGGCTTGCCGCCTTCTCGAGCAAGAAGGGATGAGCGAGCCTCAGCCGCGGACCTGTTCGCGCGAGTTTCCCGGCACGGTCGAGGCTGCCTCGGAGGCTGAAAACTGGGTTGCGCGCCAGGCGAGCGCCTTGGGCATCGGCGAAGAGGCGGAATTCGCGATTGGTCTCTGCCTCGAGGAACTGTTCCTCAACGCCGTCCAGCATGGCCACGCCAACCGCGCGACCATTTCCGTCTGCGCTGAGCCCAATGGGCGTCGTCGTCGAGTTCGCCGACGACGGCGAGCCGTTCGATCCGACGCTCGCCCCCGCCAAGCGGATCAACGGGCCGACAGAGGATTTCGACATCGGCGGCTACGGCGCCGGGCTCATGCAGAAATTCTCCCAGCGCATGAGCTACGCCGCTCTGAAGGCATGAACCGCCTCGTCCTCGAATTCGCCGCCTCCTCGACGCTGACGCCAGCCGGGGCGCGGTCGGTATATCATGACGACATGAATGATTCCCCGGAGCTGCGCGCCGCCATTCGGGCGACGAACGCTTTCCATGACCTGTCCGACGCTAAACTTGCGATACCTGATCGAAGCGGCCGAACTGGAGACGTTCGATCCCGACGCCGTCCTCATGGTGCAAGGCGGGTCCAGCGACTACGCCATGCTGATTCTGGAGGGCGAGGTGACGGTCAGCGCCGAGAGCGCTCGCGGCGCTGTTCCTATTTCGATGCTTCAGGGCCCCCTCGCTGGTCGGCGAATTGGGGGCGCTCGCAGCAATTGCCGCGCAGCGCGACGGCCCGCGCGCGCACGCCCGTCACCGCTCTGCGCTTCGGACGCGCCGCGCTGGTCGAGGTCGCGCGCCACGCCGTCCTTGCTGATCGACGTCATCGGCCGGATGGGTGAGCGCTTGCGCAAATTCAATGGCGCAATCAGCCTCTACACCGACGCGCTCGAAGCGCTCGAGCATCACGAGTTCGATCCCGCGCTGCTCGAGGAGTTGGGCAATCCGATCCCTGACCTTGCCGATTTCGGTCGGACCTTCGGCCGCATGGCCGAGCAGATCATTCTGCGCCGTCAGCGCGACGACGAAATGGCCAGCGCGGCGGTCATTCAGCGTGCGCTTCTGCCTAGGGTCCGGGATTTCGCTGCCGAGTCCGGCCTCGACGTCTGGGCGTGCGATGACTCCCGCGCGCGATGTCGGCGGCGATTTCTTCGATCTCGTGCCCCTAGCCGACGGCCGCGTCGCGCTCGGCGTCGGCGACGTCTGCGGCAAGGGCGTGCCTGCGGCCCTGTTCATGGGCATCACCAGGACGCTCATCCGCATCAACCTGCGTGAGAACCGGGATCTGCCGGGGGCGATCCAGAATGCGAACGCATATCTTGTGAACAACAACGCAGCCGGGTTGTTCGCCACGCTCGTCTACGCCGCATATGATCCGCGCTCGGGCGAGCTCGAATATTGCAGCGGAGGCCACCTTCCCGCGTTCATTCGCCGCCCCGGCGGCGTGATCGAGGTGCTGGCTGGCGGCGGCCTGCCAGTTGGCCTGTTCGAGCCCATGAAGATGATTGTGCGCCAGGCCCAAATGCGCCCTGGCGACCTTTTCTTCCTTTACACCGACGGCGTCACCGAAGCCGAGGACCCAGCGGCGCGTCAGTTCGGGGAGGAGCGCCTCCAAAGTCTGCTTGCCAAAGGGGGCCATGGGGCCCGTGCGGACCAGTGGACCGCCCGGGTCGAGGCGGCGGTGCGAGAGTTTGCGCAGGGACGATCCCAGTTCGACGACATCACCTGCCTCGCGCTGAGGCGGTGAGGCGCGGGGGTCGGTGAACCGATACCCCGCCATCACGAGATCGACGCCAAGGGTGTCCCGAAGGCTCGGAATTTGCGAAACGCGCACGAAGCCTCCCGAAATCCGATCGACATGATGAAGGGGAGGCGATCGCTCTTGAGGCTCGCACTACGTATTTTATGTGATAAAATTGCCGCGAACGGGCGGTGATCCAATCCGACACAAAATTTTTTCGACAATTTCTTTCCGCGAATCACTATTCGTATTATCATTGTTTAGAATCGCGGAATGCACTGGAGGCCGGGGATGGCGCGGGCAGGCGAAGGAGCTGAAACTGGAGGCGGGCAGGCGCCGAATGGCGTCCTTCTCCCGGAGACATGGCGCTGCTCGGCACGCGCATGCTGGAACGCTTGGCCGCCGGGTCGACCTTGGCTGAGGTTGCAGCGGATGAGGGCCTGGCGCCGCGCCGCGCGCGCGAACTGGTAGCCGAGGCTTTCGCCCGGCGCGGCCTCGATCCCTAGCAGGCTGCTGAAAAAGTGGCGCGGAAGGGCTCTGGTGTTTGCCTTTGGGGGGTGATTCGCTGGCGTCGGCGAGGCGATTCGCGAGGGGATCGATGCGGGGCGAGGATCGGACGAGCGGGGCGTTGTTCTCTTACGTCGACGTCGAGGGGCGGATCGCCGCGAACCATCCGGTGCGGGCGATGCGGCGGCTGACCAACGCGGCGCTGGCCCAGCTCGACGCGAGGTTTTCGGCGCTTTACGAGGGAATTGGGCGTCCCTCGATCCCGCCGGAGCGATTGCTGCGGGCCTCGCTTGTGCAGCTTCTCTATTCGATCCGCTCGGAGCGGCAGCTGGTCGAACGGCTGGAGTTCGACATGCTGTTTCGCTGGTTCGTCGGGCTTACGATCGACGAGAGCGTGTTCGACGCCTCGACCTTCTCGAAGAACCGCGACCGCCTGCTCACCCACGAGATCGCGCAAGAGTTTCTGTCTTCGCTTCTCGGCCTGCCGGAGGTGAAGGGGCTTCTGAGCGCCGAGCATTTTTCGGTCGATGGAACGATGTTGAAAGCCTGGGCGTCGATGAAGAGCTTCCGTCCCAAGAGCGCCTCTGGCGAAGGCCGGGGGAACGACCCGGGCGAGCCGCTGCCTCCGGGGCGCAACCGCGAGGCCGACTTCCGCAAGACCAAGCGCTCGAACAAAACCCACGCCTCGACGACCGACAAGGAGGCGCGCCTTTATCGCAAAGGCGCAGGCCAGGAGAGCCGTCTTTGCTATCTCGGCCATGCGCTGATGGAGAACCGCAACGGTCTTGTGGCGGCGCCCGAGGCGACGCTGGCGACCGGAACGGCCGAGCGCGAGGCGGCGGCTGCTTTCAGCCAGCGCTTGCCCTTTGGCGCGACGCTCGGCGCCGACAAGGGCTATGACGCCGAGGCCTTCGTCGAGGGCTTGAAGGCGCGTGGGATTGAGCCGCATGTCGCGATCAACGGGACGGTGAGCAAGCATGGCAAGGCGCGCAAGACCGCCGTCCCGGGCGAGGTCGCCGCGAGTGTGCGCTATGCGATCAGCCAGCGGCTGCGCAAACGCATCGAGGAAGGCTTCGGCTGGACGAAGACGGTCGGCGGCCTCATGCAGGTGAAGGTGCGTGGCCTCGACAAGGTCCGCGCCGCTTTCGTCTTCGCCATGGCCGCCTACAACATCGTCCGCCTGCCCAAGCTTATGGCCGCAACGGGCGAACTGCGTTCAGCGACATGAAAAGCCAGAGAACAATGACCCGACGTCACGCCAAAACCTCGAACGTGAGCCGCGCCCGCCTGCAAAAAATTGCGCTTGCCACCCCTCGTTGCGCAAACGCAGTGACTTTTTCAGCAGCCTGCTAGAGCATTTTCAGGACTGACGGAATTGAGGGGATTCCGTCTGGGTTGCGGTGATGATTCTCTGCGCGGATCGAATTGGCGCTGGGGAGTATCATGGGCGTGGCTTATTCGCAGGACCTTCGGGATCGGGTGATGGCTGCGGTGGACGGGGGCTCAGCGTCTATTCGGCCGCGCGGCTGTTTCGGGTCAGCGTGTCGTACATTTACAAGGCGCTCGGCCGGCGGCGTGCGACCGGCGATGTGACGGCCCACAAGTCGGGCGGCGGCCCAAAGCCGAAGCTTGCGGCCTATGACGAGGCGTTGCGCGCTCAGGTGGCGCAGAAAGGCGATATCACGCTGGTCGAACTGCAAGCGTGGCTTGCCGGCGATCATGCGGTGAGAGTCAGCGTCGGTTGTCTTTGGGCGCGGGTCCGGCATCTTGGGCTGACGCTCAAAAAAAGTCACAACGCGCCGCAGAGCAGGATCGTGCCGACGTAGCGGAAGCTCGCGAGCAATGGCGGGCGCAGCAGGGCGAATGGCGGCCGGACAATCTTGTGTTTGTCGACGAAACCGGCGCGTCGACCAAAATGACCCGGCTCTACGGCCGATGCCCGCGCGGCGAGCGCCTGGTCGCGCCGGTTCCGTGGGGCCATTGGAAGACGACGACCTTCATCGGCGCGCTGCGGCAAGACGGTCTGGTCGCGCCTTGCGCGTTCGACGGGCCGATCAACGGCGAGAAGTTCCGCGCCTGGGTCGAGCAGTTCCTCGTTCCCGAGCTCAAGCCCGGCGACATCGTCATCCTCGACAATCTGCCGAGCCATAAAGTGGAGGGCGTCAGAGCGGCGATCGAGAACGCCGGCGCCCGGCTGCTCTACTTGCCCTCCTACAGCCCCGATCTCAACCCGATCGAGCAGGGGTTCGCCAAACTCAAAGCCCTGCTGCGCAAAGCCGAGGCGCGAACCTTCGACGCCCTGATCCACGCCATCGCAACCGCACTCGAAACCTTCACTCCCGACGAATGCGCAAATTATCTCCCAAACTCAGGATATCGACGCCAATAATGAAAATGCTCCAGAGCCCCCGAGGTCTCTCAATTCCATGATTTCGTGCGCTTTTCGCGAAAAATGGGCCCCGGCTTTTTTCGGCGTGCGCGCTGTGCCTGGCCCGGATGTGGACGGCGACGGTCCGCGGCCGAGGAGGTCGGTGATTTGTGCATAGCAGCACAATGATTGTGCAACGCAGCAGAACCTGCTATCAGTCAACACCTGCAAACGGAGGGTCCTTCAAGGCGACGGTTGATCTGCGGACGGCGCCCTTCCAGCGTTAGTGTTGACGGGAAGATTTTTCGACAAATTCTTTTCGAGAATCCAAATCGATTGTATGATGTATTTTCAACGCCGAAGCTGGCCGCGCCGGGTGGACGGGGCCTGCGAGACATCGAGATATGCGCTAGATGCATAACTAGGCGAGACAGCAAGGCGTGCGGACTGGGTATGGAGCAGGGAAATTCTTGTTTTGGATTGCCGTAACTCATTGAAGAATCCGGATTAGGAAAAATAAACGATAGCAAATGCAAGCGGATTTACTAGCGTTTAGGCTCGTTTGTTGGGGTTTGCTCTCACGGGCTCGGCGGCTTAACGCGATGCAGTCATGAGATGGAGGAATGGTTGGAAGATTTTGGGGCGACGCTAGGGCGCAGCGACGATAGCGAACGCTGCGACTATTACCATGCCGGCAATCTGGATCGCATCAGGGACGCGCCGCCTCAGGCGACCGCCGCCGTCCACCGCCACGACATCACGACGATGAGCGAACTGGCCCGGCGCGGCTTTCATCTTGTCGACATGAGCGGCGAAGTCTGGACGATGCGCCGCGGATAGGGATCCTCCTTTTCGATCGAGCTTGTGCGGGAGGGACTCTGGAAGTGGCGACAAAACCGATTGGAATTGCAGGAAACGGACTTGGAAATTGCGGAGGCCGGCATGAGCCGCCTCTCGTGAGAGCGCTCTTAGTCCTCGCTCAGATCCTCGAAGGCCCCGCGGTCGACGCCATCACCGATCAGGATTTCGCGTTTTCCGGAGTGATTTGGAGCGCTGACCACGCCCTCTTTCTCCATCCGTTCGACTAGTGAGGCGGCCTTGTTGTAGCCGACCGAGAGCCGGCGCTGAATATAGCTCGTCGACACCTTGCGATCGCGCAGCACGATGTTGACCGCGCGGTCATAGTAGTCGGCCGATTCCTCGGCGTCCATTGAGCCGGGGGAGGGCAGGGGGGCTTCGTCGTCTTCGCTGGCGTCGCTGTCCTCGGTTATGGCGTGCAGGTATTCCGGCGCGCCCTGCTTCTTGAGATGGGCGACGACCTTCTCCACCTCGTTGTCCGACACGAAGGGCCCGTGGACGCGCGCGATCCGCCCTCCGCCCGCCATGTAGAGCATGTCGCCCTGTCCGAGCAGCTGCTCGGCGCCCTGTTCGCCGAGGATGGTGCGGCTGTCGATCTTGCTCGTCACCTGAAACGAGATGCGGGTCGGAAAATTGGCCTTGATGGTGCCGGTGATGACGTCGACCGAAGGCCGCTGGGTGGCCATGATGAGATGGATGCCGGCGGCGCGAGCCATCTGCGCGAGCCGCTGGATCGCGCCCTCGATGTCCTTGCCGGCGACCATCATGAGGTCAGCCATTTCGTCGACGACGACGACGATATAGGGCAGTTCGTCGAGCGGAATGTCCTCGGATTCGTAGATCGCTTCGCCGGTCTCGCGGTCGAAACCGGTTTGGACGGTGCGGGTGAGCGGCTCGCCCTTGGCGACCGCCTCGGCTACGCGGGCGTTGAAGCCGTCGATGTTGCGCACACCGACCTTCGACATCTTCTTGTAGCGGTCCTCCATCTCCCTCACCGCCCACTTGAGCGCGATGACGGCCTTCTTCGAGTCGGTGACGACCGGCGTCAGGAGATGCGGGATGCCGTCGTAGGCCGACAACTCCAGCATCTTCGGATCGACCATGATGAGCCGGCACCGCTCGGGTTTCATGCGGTAGAGGAGCGAAAGGATCATGGTGTTGATCGCCACCGACTTGCCGGAGCCGGTGGTGCCGGCGACGAGCAGGTGGGGCATGCGGGTCAGATCGACGATGACGGGCTCGCCGCCGATCGTCTTGCCGAGCGCGATCGGCAGGCGATGGTTCGACTTGCTGAAGTCCTCGCTGGCGAGAAGTTCCCGCAGATAGACGGTCTCGCGGCGCTGGTTCGGCAATTCGATGCCGATGGCGTTGCGGCCCTGAACCACAGCGACACGGGCCGAGACGGCGGACATCGAGCGAGCGATATCGTCCGCGAGTCCTATGACCCTGGAAGACTTGATGCCGGGCGCGGGCTCGAGTTCGTACAGGGCGACGACCGGACCCGGGCGCACGTTGACGATCTCGCCCTTCACGCCAAAATCGTCGAGCACGCCTTCCAGCAGCCGTGCGTTTTGCTCGAGCGCGTCCTGCGAAACTTTGGCCCCGACCGATTTCTTCGGCTCGGTCAGCATGGTGATGGAAGGCATGATCCATTCGCCGCGCGCCCGCGCCGGCATGTCGACCATGGCGCGCATTGCAGTCGGGCGACCAGCAGTCGAACCGGCGATAGTGGCCGGACCGACGGCAGGCGAAGGGACTGCGCCTTGAGCGCGAGGCGCGAGGGCGGCGGCAATGGTCGAAATGTCGTCTGGGTCGCGAAGCCCCGACCATGGCCCGGCCGACGCGGGAGCCGGAGCGGGGCTGAGGATGGCCGACGGGTCGGCTGCGCGTCCCGAACCGCGCAGCGCCATTCGCCGCAGCGTCCCTTTCGCCGTGAGCAAGGCATGAATAATGGCCCCGATCGACACCATGGCGAAGCTTGGCTCATCCTCGTCCTCCTCGTCGTCGAAACGGGCCAGCGCCTGGGCGCGGGCCCTTCCGGCCGCCTTGTCCACGGCGCCTCCAGCCAACCGGTTCGGCGCGTCGCCAACGCCTGAGGCGGCGGCCAGCCCGAGGATGGCGGCTGCGGCAAGACCAGCGCCGAGCGCGATTGTCGCCCATGGGGAGACTGGGAGGACGCGACGTGGGATCGCCAGAATGGCGTCGCCGATGACGCCGCCGAGACCGGTAGGCAGGGGCCAGCTGCCGGGCGCGGGAAGCAGAGAGGCTAGCCCCGCCGCCGCGATCGCGCCGCTCAAATAAAGGGCCGCTTTCAAGCGCGGTCTCGCAAGTCGCCGCTGGGTGATGAGGCCCCAGCCCCAGAAAGCGGGAGGCGCCAGCAGCGTCGCCGAGGCGAGGCCGATGAACTGCATCACGAGGTCGGCGGCGATCGCGCCCGGCGCGCCGAGAAGATTGTGGACCCGCGTGCTGGTCGCGTGGTTGAGACTGGGATCGCTAACCGACCAAGTCAGCAGCGCAAGGGTCAAGCTGGCCACGCCGGCGAGCGCGACGAGGCCAGCGATTTCGGCCGCCCGGCGCTTTGGAAACTCTCGCACCGAAGCAGGCACGTGGTCGATAAATGAGAATGTCGTTGTACGCATCGCTCACTCGCCGGGCCGAAGTGGCGGACAGCGCCGCGCCCCCACTTACCCTAAGTCGCGTCGAGTTAATGGGGGCCTAACCTTAACGCGCGGTAGCGAAGGGGAGGCGGCATAAGCGCGGAGGGCGGGGAATGGAAAAAGGGCGCCCCAAGGGGCGCCCGAGGTCCGCGGGGAGGAACTTTCGCCCGGCGGCGGCCAAAAAGCCGCCGGGCCGCCGCAGCTCAGTGAACGACTTCGCCGTGCAGGGCGAGGTCGAGGCCGTCGCGCTCCACGTCTTCCGAGACGCGCAACCCGACAGCGACGTCGACGATCTTCAGGATGATGAAGGTGACGATCGCGTCGTAGACGATGACCGTACCCACCCCCTTGAACTGGTTGATGAACTGGCCGACGTCACCCTCCAGCAGGCCGGAGTGTCCGCTAAACTCGTTGACCGCGAACACACCGGTCAGCAGCGCGCCGATGATGCCGCCGACCGCATGCACGCCGAACGCGTCAAGCGCGTCGTCGTAGCCGAACGAATGCTTGAGGCCAGTCGCGCCCCAGTAGCAGCCGATTCCGCAAGCAATGCCGATCACCAGCGCGCCGAGCGGACCGACAAAGCCCGAAGCCGGCGTGATGGCGACGAGGCCTGCGACTGCGCCCGAGCAGATGCCGATGACCGTCGGCTTGCCGCGATGGGCCCATTCGACGAACATCCAGGTCAGCGCCGCAACCGCCGTCGCGATCTGCGTCACGGTCATCGCCATGCCGGCCTGCAGGCCCGCGCTGACCGCCGAACCGGCGTTGAAGCCGAACCAGCCTACCCACAGGAGGGCTGCGCCGATATAAGTCAGGACCATGTTGTGGCCCGGGCCGGGCTCCTTGCGCTTGCCGAGCAGCAGGCACGACACCAGTCCGGCGACGCCCGCGTTGATATGGACGACGGTTCCGCCGGCGAAGTCGAGGACCTGAAACGCGCCCTGGAAGTTGCCCTTGGAGTCGACGTTGACGGCGCTCATGAACCCGTCCGGGCCCCAGACCCAATGAGCGACCGGCGCATAGACGAAGATCGCCCACAGGCCGATGAACCACAGCATGGCCGAGAACTTCATGCGTTCTGCGAACGAGCCTGCGATGAGCGCCGGCGTGATGATCGCAAACGTCATCTGGAACATCATGTAGACGGTTTCAGGAATCGTCGGCGCCAGCGGATTGGGATTGTTCGCTCCGCTCGCCAGGTCATAGTGGATGCCCTGGAGGAAGACCCGCGAGAACCCGCCGATGAATGAGCTCCCGCCGGTGAACGCGAGGCTGTAGGTGAGGACGAAGTAGATCACCGTCACCAGCGCGGTGATGGCGAAGCTCGTCATCACGGTGTCGCCGACGTTCTTCTTGCTGACCATGCCGCCATAGAAGAGCCCGAGGCCCGGGATGGTCATCATCAGGACGAGCGCGACCGAGGTCAAAACCCACGCCGTGTCGCCCGAATTTCCGGTGCATTTCTCAGTCACGGACGCCGAGCAGCTCGGCGGCGCCGCAGGGGCTGCCGCGGCAGGGGCGGCCGGCGCTGCCGGAGCGGCGGCTGGCGCGGCGGCTGGTGCTGCTGGGGCGGCGGCTGGCGGGTTGGTTTGGGCTGAGGTCACCGCGGGGGCCGCTAAGCCGATTAGGACGGCTGCCGCGAGCGCTGGCGCGAGGCGTGAGAGGGAACGTATCAATTTCATTGGCTTAAGGCTCCAAAATTCTGAATGGGAGGGGATCGCCGGCTCTCAGAGCGCGTCCTTGTCCTTTTCGCCCGTGCGGATCCGCACCGCCGAGTCGAGGCTGTAGACGAAGATTTTGCCGTCGCCGATTTGGCCGGTGCGCGCCGCAGCCACGATCGCCTCGACCACCTTGTCGACCACGTCCGCGCTGACCGCGACTTCGATTTTCAGCTTGGGAAGGAAGCTCACGGCGTATTCCGCCCCGCGATAGATTTCAGTATGTCCCTTCTGTCGCCCGTAGCCCTTGACCTCCGTGACTGTGAGACCGTGCACTCCGATGGCGGTGAGCGCATCGCGCACCTCCTCCAGTTTGAACGGCTTTATGATCGCCATAACGATTTTCATAAGCCTCGCCCCATTGTGACGCGCTCCGGCGGTACTTGACCGTACCGCTTCGTGCGGTGAAATCGGAACGCGATCGCGCCCCGCCGATAGAGCCCTTACAAGGCGCGTGCCATGCGCTGACGCGCGGCTCTAACGGCCTGAAAGCGAATTGCTATTCGGCGCTTGGAGGAAGATCCGGAGGCGGCGGCCGGATCCGGGCGCGCATCTGATTGATAAAAAGGCGCCTATCATTTAGGCAATCCTAGCGATCAAGCCTTGCCCGATGGCTTAGCCAAAACGCGGCAGCGAGGCGGACCGACTCGGGCAAGCACTTGCAGCCAGCAGCACCCGGCAGGCGAATAAGAGCGCCCGGAAAGCCGACAGTAGAATGGATGAGAATTGAGTGGGGTCCGCTGGGCTGATTGCAAGCTCGACAGAGGGTGACCTCGGCGGCTGCCGCAGGCGAGGAAATGCGGAAAGGAGCCGCCGCGCCTAGTCACACTAGTCCCGACGCCGGCGGAAGCCGAGCTAAGTATTGGAATAGCTGGCTCCCCTTCGTGTCCGCTTATAGAACTATGTGCTTGGCTCCCAACCCTGATTTTCGGCGCGTGCTCGAGGGCACCCGAGACTTCATATTGGCGGCATGAGCAAACGGCTGCCCTTCCTGAACACTTATCGAAG